>NZ_FCNV02000045.1 GCF_001544615.1 Caballeronia concitans | reverse complement strand
CACTAGTCGACTGCGTCATTGATTTTGCACCGGACGAATCCGACGCGAAGGGTCGTCATACTTCCATTTGACGGGCTTCGGATTTTTGTTGTGCTCACGGATGTAGTGCATGAGTTTGCGATCCAAGTCTTTTACCGAAGTGAAGATGCCGCGGGCGATCACATCACGCTGGATGCGCGAGAACCAGTTTTCCACTTGGTTGAGCCACGACGAGTAGGTCGGCGTGAAGTGCAGACGTACGTTGCGATGAGCGTTGAGGAAGTCGGCGACCCGCTCCGTCTTATGGCTGCTGACGTTGTCACAAATGACGTGGATCTCCCTGCGTTTGGGCTCACTGGCGACGACGTCGGTCAGAAAGGCTACGAACTGTTCGCTTGTGTGGCGCGGCGCCGTCTTGCCAAACACTTCGCCGGTAGCAGTATTGAACGCCGCGAACAAGCTGAGCGTGCCGTTGCGCTTGTACTCGAAGCCGTGACTCTCGGCGCGCCCCGGCGACAACGGCAGCATCCGGTCCTTGCGGTCGAGTGCCTGAATCGCGGTCTTCTCGTCCACACAGAACACCGCTGCGTGCGCCGGCGGGTTTAGGTAAAGCCCGATCACGTCGGCTGCTTTGGCCTCGAAATCCGGGTCGTTGGAGACCATGTGCCGCTCTAACTGTTGCGGCTTGATGCCGTGCTTGCGCCAGATCCGCTGCACGGCCGAGACCGACACGTCGCCGAGCTCTGCCGCGAGCTTGTAGCTACTCCAGTGTGTCGAGCCGTCGGCGGGTTTGTGCTTGAGACTGCGATTGAGCACCCGCGCCTCAAGTCGCGCCGGCGGCTGCTTGGGAGCGCGCCCGGGGTGCCGGGCGTACATGCCGGACAGTCGCTCGCTCAGAAAGCGCCCCGACCAGCGTGTGATGAAGCGCGAGTCGCAACCCAGGGTGCGCATGATACTGTCGCGCGATTCGCCGTCCTCGAGCATCAGGATCAACTTCGCCCGTCGTACGTCTGCCGCACGCACCGTTCGGCTGCGCGCCGCCGACAGCAGTTGCTCGCGTTCGGTCTCGGTTAAATTCATTTTGCCCATGACCCATATCTAAGCATAGATAGGGGTGCTAATTCAATGACGCACTGCACTAG
>NZ_FCNV02000044.1 GCF_001544615.1 Caballeronia concitans | reverse complement strand
ACGCTCGCCGCGCCTTACGGACGCTCGAGCGCCAGCGCGACGCCCATGCCGCCGCCGATGCACAGCGACGCCAGGCCCTTCTTCGCATCGCGCTTCTGCATTTCGTGCAGCAGCGTGACGAGAATCCGGCAGCCCGATGCGCCGATCGGATGACCGATCGCAATCGCCCCGCCGTTCACATTGATCTTCGACTGATCCCAGCCCATCTGCTTATGCACCGCGAGCGCCTGCGCCGCGAACGCTTCGTTGATTTCCATCAGGTCCAGATCGTTCACGCTCCAACCCGCGCGTTCCAGGCAGCGCTTCGACGCCGGCACCGGGCCCATGCCCATCACTTTCGGATCGACGCCCGCGTTCGCGTACGCCTTGATGCGCGCGAGCGGCGTGAGACCGAGCGCTTCGGCCTTCTTCGCCGACATCACGACGACCGCCGCCGCGCCATCGTTGATACCCGATGCGTTCGCCGCCGTCACCGTGCCCTCTTTCGAGAACGCCGGCTTCAGGCCGGACAACGCTTCGGCCGTCACGCCGTGGCGCACGAACTCGTCGGTGTTGAATTGCAGCGGCTCGCCCTTGCGTTGCGGAATCGAGATCGGCACGATTTCGTCGTTGAAGCGGCCGGCCTTCTGCGCGGCTTCCGCCTTGTTCTGCGAGAGTGCCGCGAACTGGTCCTGCGCCTCGCGCGTGATGCCGAATTCGCGCGCGACGTTCTCGGCGGTCGTGCCCATGTGATAGTTGTTATAGACGTCCCACAGGCCGTCGACGATCATCGAATCGATGAGCTTGGCATCGCCCATGCGGAAGCCATCGCGCGATCCCGGCAGCACGTGCGGCGCCGCGCTCATGTTCTCCTGGCCGCCCGCGACCACGATTTCCGCATCGCCCGCGACGATCGCGTTCGCCGCGAGCATCACTGCCTTCAGGCCCGAGCCGCAGACCTTGTTGATCGTCATGCCCGGAACCATGTCCGGCAAACCGGCCTTGATGACCGACTGGCGCGCCGGGTTCTGGCCCGAGCCGGCGGTCAACACCTGACCCATGATGACTTCGCTCACCTGCTCGGGCTTCACGCCCGAGCGCTCGAGCACCGCGCGAATCACTGCTGCACCGAGATCCGGCGCCGCGATTTTCGCGAGCGAGCCGCCGAACTTGCCGACCGCTGTACGCGCGGCCGATACGATCACTACGTCAG
>NZ_FCNV02000026.1 GCF_001544615.1 Caballeronia concitans | reverse complement strand
GGCGGCGGCGGGCTTCCACATTGGAATCAGGTCAGTGCGATGGCCGATTACCGCTTCTCGCGGCGCACCGATGTCTACATTCAGGGCGCGTGGCAACGGTCGAGTCCGAGCGGCACCTCACCATTGGGCGTGGCATGGATCAACGGCGTCACCGCTCCATCTTCGACGACCAATCAACTCGAGGCGGCCGTTGGCGTGAGGCATCGCTTCTAATGCCTTCGAAAGAGCCGAAAGCGTGAAACCGGCACGATGGATGACCGGTCGTGATACTGATTGCGCTGCTAATCGCGCGATTAGATGATCGCGCCCGGCGCGCTCGTGCGGCGCGCCAGCTTCTCTTCCAATGACTTCTTCACGTCGGGCCATTCTGTATCGATGATGCTGAATCGCACTGAATTGCGTTTGCGGCCGTCGGGCATGATTCGCTCATGACGCACGATGCCTTCCTGCTTTGCACCGATGCGCAGGATTGCCGCTCTTGATTTCTCGTTCAGCTCATCGGTGGTGAACTGCACCCGGACGGTCTGCATGACTTCGAACGCATGCTTCAAAAGAAGGTATTTCGCCTCCGTGTTCACCGCTGTTCGCTGAGCGGACTGGCTCAGCCAAGTGTGGCCGATTTCGAGCTTCCTGTTGCCGTTGTCGATTTTCCAAAAGCGCGTGCTGCCAACAATGCGTCCACTATTAAGCGCGATGATGACGAATGGGATGACATGGCCTTCCTCATACCCGCGCAATGCCGACGAGATATATTGGCCGATGGTCGACGGTCCCGGTACGACAGTCACTCGCAAGTTCCAGAGTTCGCCGTCCGCGGCGGCATCGATCAGAGCGGGCGCGTCTGCGGGTTCGAGAACGCGAAGTCGAATGGTGTTGCCAGAAAGAGTGAGTCGAGTTGCGTCGTCCATAACCGTTTGGAAAGTGTTGAGTCGGCGATGCGGGTCCAGGCGCCGCCTGCACTCATCCTAAGTATCGCGTGACTTCGTCCCGTGCTGAGTCGTCGTGGCGCGGATTGGAAAGGTTTCCCAACCGGCATCTTGAATGCCGTTACGCCGGTGCTTACCACTCGATGACGTAGCAATATGGCAATGAACACATACCTGAACAGAAAAAGGAACACGTTCGATGTCATTGTGTTGCTTCTACGTCTATTTGAATCCTGCGCTCTTTCATCTTCGATCCAACGCATCGAAGAATCATTATGTCCGTGAGAGTCATGCCTCAGTCACGTCGTTGGCGACTCGCAATAGAGCCTGACAGCGATTTCATTGGAGCGAAACAGCAGCCCTTCGCCACTCACCGCTCCCCCAACCCCTCCAACAACGCCTTATGAAACGCCTGCGGATCCTGCATCTGCGGCGCGTGCCCCAGTTCGGGAAACTCCACAAGCCTCGCCCCTTCGATCCGCTCCTTCGCCAGCTTCGCCAACTCGGGATATCGGCCGAGCGTCGCGCGAATCTCCGGCGGCGCCAGATCTTTACCGATAGCCGTCGTGTCCTTATCGCCGATCATCAGCAAGGTCGGCGTCTTCAACTGCTCGAACTCGTACACGACAGGCTGCGTATAAATCATGTCGTACAGCAGCGCCGAATTCCACGCGACGATATCCTTCCCCGGCCCGCGATACATCCCCGCGAGCATCTGCACCCACGGCTCGTAATCGTCGCGCCAGTGGCCCGCGTAGTACGTGTTCATCTCGTATTTGCGGATGCCGTCGGCGCTCGTCTTCAGCTCGCGCGCATACCAGTCGTCGATCGAAATCGACGGCACGCCCTTCGCCTTCCAGTCCTCCAGCCCGATCGGATTGACGAGCACCAGTTGCTCCGTCTCGGTCGGATACATCAGCGCGTACCGCACCGCGATCATGCCGCCCGTCGAATGCGCGATGAGCGTCGGCCGGCTCACGCCGAGCGCCGCGAGCAGCGCGTGCGTATTGCGCGCGAGTTGCTGAAAGCTGTACTGATACCGCTCGGGCTTCGTCGACTTGCAAAAGCCGATCTGATCCGGCGCGATCACGCGATACCCCGCATCGCGCAACGTATCGATCGTCTGCTTCCACGTCGCCGCGCAAAAGTTCTTGCCATGCAGCATCACGGCGGTTCGCCCGTTCGGATGCGCCGGATGCACGTCCATGTAAGCCATCCGCACGACCTGCCGCTGCGACGTGAACGCGAAGCGCGCCACCGGATACGGATAGTCGAAGCCCTGCAGCTCGGGGCCATACGCGGGGCCGTCGTTGCTCGCGGGCGGCTGAGCGGTATCGGCGGCGAACGCATGGGGCACTATCGTCAGCGCGAAACACGACGCGAACGAAAGCAACATCGATCGAAGGAAACCGGGCGTCATGGGCGTTCTTCTTTTTCAAGATGATGGAGGGCCGAGCGATTCTAGCTCGCTGCCGGTAATCGCGTTTCGATGCCGGCACGCAGCCTTTATACTGTGCCGCCTCGCGGACGGCGCTTCGAAGGCGTCGCATCGGCGGGAATCAGGCATCGCATTCAGTTCGGACTTTCAAGCATGCAAGCAAGCATCAAGGCACTCGTCGCCGCGCTACTCGGCGCCGTGTGCATCAGCGCGGTCGCGAGCGACTGCCCGCAGTTCAGCCCGGGCGGCCTCGCGCCGGTCGTCACCAATCCGAAGATGCGCGCGTCGGCGCAGCAAATCTGCTACTCGGATTTCACGCTGCTGCATTCGGGCATCACGCACGGGCCGCTGTGGTCGGCGGAACATCTGACGGCCAAAAGCGTCGACGACGCCAAGGACAACACGCGCACCAACCGCTTTTTCGTCGAGAAGCGGCTGCCGCCCGGCGACAGCGCCCAGCTCGACGACTACAAGCGCAGCGGCTACGACCGCGGCCACATGAGCCCCGCCGGCGACCGCGCGACGAAGAAAGGCATGGCCGAATCGTTCTCGCTGGCGAACATCATATGCCGACCGACTTTCTGTTCACTGTCCTTCAGAGATTCTCAAGTTCGCTGATAGCACTCAACCCTTGAAGTAGCAAGGCTTCTCGTACCACTGCATCAAGTAATTGCCCAAACGCCGAATGTTCAGATTGGAATTATCTGAGGACCAAGACTTTCGTTCACTTTCGAGCTGGCTCTTTGGCGCTGCTGCGAGGAATTTGATGGTCGGGGTACCGAGAGCTCGGCTTTCGGCTTGTCACGCGGCTTTCTTGGACGCGCTGGGATGATGGCGGTGGAGTAATGCCTCGCCATCTCCTGGTAGGTCTCGTTGATCTGTGGTTCGTAGAAGTTGGCCTTGAGCACGCCCGACTTTAGGTTATCCGGGACAAGAATCTCGGCTACGCCGTTGTAAAACGCAAAGGCGCGCACATGCGAGCCGATCCAGTCGGGCAGTTTCTGCGTCCACGTCAGCTCAGCGAATGTGTAGCCGGACACGCCGAGCGCCGCAACGAACAACTCAGCTTCACGGATCTCACCCGTGTCCGGATTGATGATGCCGAGCTTCTTGCCGGAGTAATCGACGAACAGCTTCTGCCCCGGCATGTGCGTTTGTCGCATCGTCACCAGCAGTCGCTGCGCCCATTCCTGATAGGCCCGGCAGAAATGATATGAACGTCTCCCACCCGCGACAGGTAAGAGCAATGAACGAACGTGGCGCGCGGGCCGACGGCATCAGGGTGTCCGAAGTGGAAGATCATAGAGGTCTTCACGTCAGGCAAACCGGAGGTCTGAAATGAAACTTACGCCAGTTGGAATTGACATTGCCAAGGCAGTCTTTCAGGTGCACTACGTGGATAGCGCAACGGGCGAGATCGTCAACAAACCAATCAAGCGTGCAAAGTTCCTTGAACACTTCGCGAACCGCGAGCCCTGCCTCATCGGAATGGAAGCGTGTGGGGGCGCCCACCATTGGGCAAGGCAACTGACCAAGATGGGGCATAAGGTCAGGCTAATACCAGCGCAGTTCGCCAAGGCCTTCAACATCCGCAACAAAAATGATTCGGCCGATGCCCGGGCGATCTGGCTTGCCGTGCAGCAACCCGGCAAGCCGGTGGCGATCAAGACCGAAGCGCAGCAGGCCGTACTGGCGCTGCACCGTATGCGCCAGCAACTGGTCAAGTTCCGCACGATGCAGATCAATAGCCTCGGGGGACTACTGACCGAATACGGCGAAGTGATGGCCAAGGGGCGCGCTGCGCTCGACAAGGCGATACCGGCCGTACTCGCCAAGGTCGCCGAACGCCTACCTGCCGTGCTGATCGACACGTTGCGTGAGCAGTGGAACGGTCTGGCCAAACTCGACGGGCAGATCGCCGAGATCGAGCGGCGGCTCAGGCAATGGATGAAGGAGGACAAGTCGGTCAACGCGATTGCCGAAATCCCGGGCGTGGGCGTGTTGATCGCGACTGCTGCGGTTGCGACTGTGGGCGACGCAAAGACATTCAAATCGGGCCGCGAGTTTGCCGCCTGCATCGGGATCGTACCGAAACAGTCGGGCTCGGGTGGAAAGGTGAATTTGCTCAGTATATCGAAACGCGGCGATACTTATCTGCGCACGCTACTGATTCACGGCGCACGAAGCGTTTTGTACCACGCGAAGGATCCCAGCCCATGGGTCGAACAGATCACGAAGCGCCGTCCAGCGAATGTGGTAATCGTTGCGCTCGCCAATAAGATGGCGCGAATGATTTGGGCCATCCTGGCCCACGACCGGTCATACAAGAAGGACTATGTCAGCGTGAAGTCGGCAGCAACGGTTGCGACTACGTAGGAGATTAACTTTTAAACGACGATATGTCGAAAGGTTGCGCAGGAAATCGCATGTGATGACAAGCCAGGTCGGACCGGGACTCGCCAAACCTGAATAGCTGGAGGAGCTTCGAGCTCGTTGCAGAAATGAGGTGTGAGTCAGCGGATTTCATAGGGGCCCGCAGCGTATCTGGCTGCAAAAAGGCCGGATATAAACCTGCAACCCACCCTGATTGCCAAAACACACGAAAACCTGCACAAACGGGAGACGTTCATATAAACCAGCTATAGCCGTATCCGTCCGGATGCTGGGCCCTGTATTCCTGCCACAGCAGCTCCAGCGTCACGCCCGGCTTGCCGATCTCCCGATGTATCGTCGGCCAGTGCGGCATGCCTCGCGGCAGCGCGCGTGGCGCGGGCGGTGGATACAGCCGGGCTTCGAGTGCCGCGTCGTCGCTCGCCAGTTGTGCTGGCAACGGCCACTCCAGGCCGGCCAGTCTCACCCGGTGCAGGTATTGCCACACGGTCGAGGTCGACGTGCCGATGGCCTGGGCGATTTCCCGATGGGTGCAGTCGCAGTCGAAGTGCAGCCGAAGGACTTCACGAATTTTACGCATGGTCAACTGATGTTTGCCATCCGGCACTCCCGACAAAATTGTCGAGCGTGCCATCGTTGACCCGCGTCGCTGCTACAGCACCTTGCTGTTCGCTTCGCGTGGAATCCCTGTTCGTTTTGAAAATCATGGCGGGCCTCCCACCGCCGCCTTGGCAGGCGACGGGGGTAAAGTGAGTTTGCCAAGCACTTTGCCCGCAAGGAGGCCCATTATGAAATATAGCGGAATCGACCTGCATTCGAACAACAGCGTGGTGAGTGTGATCGATGAGACTGATCGCGTTGTCGCAGAGAAGCGCCTGACGAACGATCTCGCGAGGATCCTGGCATTTCTTTCGCCGTGCAAGGACGAACTTGCAGGCGTCGTCATTGAATCGACCTAGAAGGCACCATCTTGCCACCCGAGATACGCATGGTGCGCGATCTCGCACGCAAGCGGCAACAACTCGTGCGTACGCGTAGCCAGCACATTCTCGCGGTCGAGAAAATTATCGCCCGCTATCATGGCAACAGAATTACCAGCAACCAAGTCAAGCGGCTGGACAGGGGTACCATCGAGCAGTTGCGTCTGCCAGAGGACGTATCACTCGCCCTTCAGCCCAACGTCGCGGTCATTACGACGCTCTCTGCCCAGATCGAGATTCTGGAAAAGCGTCTTCGGGAAAAAGTCCTGCTTCGACCCGAGTATGCATTGCTGATGACCGTGCCTGGTATTGGCCTTACCCTTGCCACCGTTATCCTGCTGGAAATCGGCTCGATCGAGCGTTTCGCCAGCGCTGGCCACTTCGCTTCCTACGCCCGCTGTGTGGAAAGCCAGCATCTAAGCAACGGCAAGAAGAAAGGGGAAGGCAACCATAGGAACGGCACCAAGTATCTCGCCTGGGCGTTCGTCGAGGCAGCTAACTTCGCGCTACGCTTTTGCGATCCGGCCCGGCGCTTCTATGAGCGCAAGAAGGCCAAAACCAGTCCGGTCGTCGCCCGCAAGGCCCTGGCCCACAAGCTGGCGCGCGCGTGTTTCCATATGCCGAAGGAGCGCAAGCCGTTTGATATGACCCGTTGCTTCGCATAGCGTTACGACGACGACCGGCAAGCCCCGTTCCACGGATGGAGCCACAGCCACTGGTTTGAATGCTCAGGATTACCCACAAGTTGACTGATCATGCTATTCGTTTTGCCTGAAGAGGCGGTACATCTTCGTGATCTCATGCAATATCAGGAACCCGCGCCACATGACCGTGGGGCCGGGCGGGTGGTCATGCTTGCGATTCAGATAGCCGCCGAGCATGGAGATCCACAGGACGGCCTGCCCCAGCGACGGAATTTGCTTTGGTGATTTCGTGGTGCCATGTGTGTGGCTGTACAGTGCCTGCCATTCGACGGGTTGCAGCAGTACTTCGCACGACGGGTCTGCGTCGGCCCGTGCGAGCAGGGTCGCATACAGGATGCGCCAGGCGATGACGGCAAACAGCGCGGTCGCGCGTACAAAGCGATCGAGATTGCCGTCGCAATGCATGCTCGTTTCATCGTTTCATCACGGTCCAACCGGACAGTCGCTATGGTCCGGGAGGGGACCCGCCGTACGGCCGGCGGTAGCCTAGGAGCGCGTGCATCGCTGGTAACGGTGATGTTCGAAGCCGCTCCGACAATGTAGCCCGTAAGCACGCTGCACGGCGAGGTGTTGCGTGGAGGCTCCGAGCAGCGATGGGGCTAAGGCGCTAGGCTGGCTGAGTTGGGTAACGTATGTGAACTGCTGATAAACGTCGTCAGAAGCAACATGCCAAAGCTGCTGTCAGGCATGGTCCAAAAACCGTGGCCGGATATCGTTTTCCTATGCAACGATACGCCGTCACCAGTGCCACCGGCAAAGAGGCAGGCCCTTACTCAGTCGTGTGATGAAACGGGAACGTGGTAAGCCCGTACGGTTGCCCTCGAGGCAAACAAGCCGTAAGGCGAGTTGTTGACCGTGCGGGTATGAGAAGGCGGAAAAAGCAAATGCTGGGCTGTAACCGCCCCGATAGGGGTTGCAATATCATCCCGCGTGAAATCGGGCAGACTTCCGCCCGGTGTCCCGGCACAGAGTGGTCGAAAGACTCCACAGAGGGAAGCATGAGAGAGCACCGTTCGCGGTGTCTGCGCCCTCCGCCTCGGCGGGAGAACCTCGACATTGCAATGTGCAGGCGCTGGTAACTTGGCGCCGGTCACTCGTAGAGTTGACTTCGGGATGCTTGAGCCGTATGCAGGGAAACTTGCACGTACGGTTCTTAGGGGAGGCTGCGGCGGCGACGCCGTGGCCCTACCCGCTCAGAAGACTACCTCAAAATTTGAGCGTTGCCGCATGTCCGGTGTTTGCGGGGGCCGGCCCAGAGATGTTGCATGATCACTCTTGCACATTGGACCAGCAGCCGTCGGAGTGTACTGTCGCCCCGCTTGCTGATGCCCAGCAGATTCGCCTACGCCGCCTGTGCTGTATTGGCGCGGCACGAGGCCGATTGATGCGGCAAACTCACGAGCCCATCCAAGATGGTGGGCCTCGCCAAGATCAGCGGCGAGGACACTTGCGGTGATCGGGCCAATACCAGGAATCGTCAGCAACCGCTGCCCACACTCATCGTCGGCCAGTTCGATACGGAGTTCCTTCTCGATAGACTGCACTTGCTCGTCCAGATACTTAAAATGAGCAAGTAAGCGTTGAAGTAGATCCGTGAACCGCACCGGCAGCGAATGTTGAACGATAAGGCTGGGGAGGCTCTTAATCGCCTCTCTGCCGACCGGGAGGCTGATACTGAATTTCGACAGAAACCCGTGAATCTGATTGATTGTTGCTTTGCGCTGTTTGGCCAAGGCGTATCGGACGCGGTGCAGACCGGATACCGTTTGTTGGGCCTCATTTGGGAGTGACAAAGCGCCTTGATGGTCGAGATGCAGCTTCGCAGACGGCTTCTGCGTCGATGAAGTCGTTCTTGTTTCCCTTCACAAACGGTTTCACATAGTGTGGCGAAGTCAGTTTGACCTGGTGTCCGAAGCCGGACAGCTTGCGGGCGATGTAGTGGGCTCCTGCGCATGCTTCCATGACAACGGTGCAACGTGGAAAATTGCTGAAGAAAAGCATGAGCTGTTTGCGCGGTAGTTTTTTGCGGAAAACGGCACCCGTGCCTATCCTGCCCGTGGAGATGAAACGAATGCTTGCCGAGGTCGATGCCTACCAAGGTCACGTCGTTCATGATTGGCCTCCGTGGTCGGAGAATCCCTCCGAGCATATCCTTCACTGGAGGGCCGGCTGGCCATCATTACAGCCCCCAGCGGTGTCTCTTTGATTCCGTCTCTGAGGCATTTCTGAATCAGCTCGCGCTTCGCGCACTCGTCATATTTGCGCCGCCCGTCGCCGTTCGAACCAATTTCCACTCGGCACTGCAAGGCTTCTTCCTGTTTGCTCATGATTACCCTCTGGTTCACTCAGGAGCCATGCCTTGTAGCCGATATCGGACTTACGTTTGCACTCGCCTTGACCTTTTTTCCCTCTAGCGCGTGAGACAGCTGTCGCTTCACTTCGTCCACATCTTGCTTGGCTTTCGCTACGGTTTCGTCCCTCTGAAGTATCATGGCGGCGATTCGAGTCGCAGCAACTGCGACTGCATTTCTCAAAGTATGATTCTCGCGCCTAAGCTCGCGATTGATCTCCTCAAACGAAGATGCCGGCTTAGCCACCGAATCTTTATACTCAAGGATGCTTTTTCGAATTGTCGGATAACGACAATCCTCAAGTCCGATCAAGGTCCGTGAGCACCCCGCCTCTTGGGCAACTGTCGAAGGATTAATTCGGAGCCCCCCAATCTTAGCCTTCTTAGCAAGGCGCGGATCCTTCGGAGTACCATTTTTCAGCCGTTCAAACGCGTCCACTAGGTCTTGTTCGACGCGTGACTTTTGAGCAGTCATCGTTCATTATTCCATCTTGCATGCTTACATTCAATTGACTTGTGGAAGATCGATCTTCAGCACTCTCAACATACTAGCTGCGACGAACGCCCGCTCCTGAATTACACGAAAGCCGGCCGTTAACCCGGTTCTTTTAGCATGTTGCCACGCGGTTTCACACTGGATATAGCGATTTATCCAGAATGGTCCATGCTCCAAATCGACACCGAAACATGCACATCCCGAGCACAGGTCTGGTTCCCGCGTCGAAAAATTAGGTTGTGTAAGACTCCAGTGAAGCGTACCACTTACCTCATGACATTTCGATTCTTTCGGCGCTATCTTGATGAAACACTTTCCATGGTCGGAAGTGAACACTCGGATGCCCCGCTGCTCGCACCAGTTTTGAAGTCTCGCGATACCATCCTGCCCAGAAGAATCGCCAATCACCTCGCGAAGCAACTCTGCATACGTGTCAAAAAGCTTGGCGATGCGCCCTCCACATGGCTCTGATCCAACAACCCGTCGAAACATAAATGATGCTGCTGCCCTCGCCTGCTGCGATTCCCGCTCGCGCAGGAGCTCAATGTTGCCAGAAACGTAAGCATTTTCGGTAATAGCAACCGACATGTGTTTGAATTGCGTCGCGATAGCCGGTAGCATACGCCTATCTGTTCGTATTACATACATCGCGTAGCTTTTGCGCCATTGATACAGGAGAAGACATCGGCCTTCGGAAACCCGATATGGAATAAGATCCTCGCCGAGGGTACTCCTATCGGGTAATTTTGAGAGGTCCACATGGCGGGCAATGAACCCGCGCTGCGATCTACTCATATTCGAGGTGTGCCCACGCGTAACTGCAGTGCTCCTCATAGGTAGACCTACTCCTGATTTCTTAGTAATGAAAAGCCATTTGCATACCTCGCCTCCCCTCAAAGCGCGCCAAGGCGATAATAGTTGCTCCAACACCAGAACGGCTTTTACGGGTCCTGGGATAAAGTTTGACCCGACCGGTCGTGCCCCAAGTAACCATTCCACTTCGGCAGCTTCCTTTCGTCCTTTTTTCACGAGCGCCTTCAACATAAACAGTTCATTCAAGCCGCTGATAGACAGCGCAATTCTTATTTCACTATGTGTACCGCGAGGGTCAGGGGCACTAGTGGACGCACGAATCGACGCAACTTCTCCAGGCCGCATTCCTGACTCACTAAAAATAACGATGGAGCATGCGGCAACGAGGTCGTCAACCAACCTCCTAACTAACGTTGAAGGGACCCACCAAACCGAGCGCGGCCTCTTCCCTTCGCGCTTCGTGACTTCAGCGCGGACCGGAGGATGCCACGCTTCATTAGTTTGGGAATCTTTCGAAAATCTGAACTCACCGAACCGCTCGCACTCTTTTTTTGACAGATAGCCACGAGGCTTCTTTGGAGCATTTCCTGAATCATACCGCTTAAAAAAAGTAAAACAATGTGCGTTCAAGCGAATAATGTCCTCAGCACGTTCTTCTACCCACTTATGCGCTTCGTTCATAATAGGCAGCGCCACCTCGTCAGGAAGCTGCGGAATTCTATTGCGTACGAAGTCAAATATCGCTTTCGTCGCCTGAAGCGCTGTCTTTCCCTGTAGCGGATCCTCGGGAAGAACTTTGATCCTCGACGCGCGCAGCTCGGCGGTTTGCTCCCACAGTCTTTTCCATAGATTTATAATTCGGTACATCCGGTCGAACCCGTCTGGATATTCATCTTGGACCTCGTCCCCCTGCTTTTCATCGTCATCAGGACTACCAGCTTCTTCCGCTCCCAGCTCGTGTTCACCTTCGTCAAGCTTACCGGCAAGGTAGTCCGATAGCCAATCGTCGATAGATTGTCCAAACGCGTAGCGATCTAGCGTTGAAAAGTCGTTGTGAGAGCGACGAGTCATCCAATCAGCGATCCAGCTGATTGCACCTAGGTCGGATTGAGCGGTCATAGGTGATAATGGCGTTCCGCAACGCCGATCGTACATACACGAGTACAGGTAACGACGGAAAGAATCGAGGAGAACATTGTTTGTATGATCCGTAAGAAACGTTCCGTTCGAAAGCCTCCTCTCCCAGTTTAACGTGAGTGATTCTCGCAGCTTCCATCGATGATCCTTCCATTTGGACCAGGGGGAAACCATATTCTCGCCAGGATTAGGCAATAAATATAAACTCTTTTGTGGTTGGAAATCGATGACGGGGGAAGGCGCCGCAAGGTTTGCAATTTTCATTCCGGGCTCGGCATAGGTGGAAGGTTTATACGTCTTGCTTGCTTTATCGCCTGACTAGAAAAACTCGGAACCCATTTATGAATCAACTTCTGCTGTATAGGTCCCCAACGCTTTATCCAGCTACTGGGATGCACCGATTGTTGCGCGGTATTTACAGCATCCAATAACGCTAACGTATAAGCGCAAGACAGGGGAGAGTTGAGGTTCACATTTCCGAGGGGGCACGCAGGGCACATCCCGTAACTCGAGCAAAGTTTTCCCTTAAGGGAGTACGGACTGTCGTATGGATCCAAGCAAGTCCAACCAGGTGTCGCACAGTCGCGGTCGAATTCTTCGGTGTGATCCCTGGGGTCGATTGTGCCGGCTGTTTCGCGCCAGCGATTACGGACGGCCGCAAGCTTTCCGAGTCGCTCAAATTGGCGCCTTTTCTCCCCCTCGGTTTGATAGCTTCCAGACGTAGTGTCTACATTTCCATGGTTCGCCTGAGCGCCTACAAGCCGGATATCGCCACCGAATAATCTGAAAGCCAGATCTAAGATAGTTGGTCGAATATTATCCAACGTGAAATACTCGAGTTGATGATCTTCTCTAAAACGCCTGAGCGCGTAGTTTGCTGTTGACGGGTCGGTCAGTCCATCTGCACCGGAGAAAGATGAGACGACTTTGACTTTTGCATAGAATATGAAAAGCTTTTGCGCGGTCGGCCCGCGGGCAAGCAACCGCAATTTGTTCGTCCACTCAGTGACAAACTGCAAGATGAAATGCGGATTGTCATAGTCTTCGTCTATCGGAAAATACACTGGCTGTCTCTTTCCAGCCCGGGGTTTTAACGCGTTCATCATAAGGGCTGAGGCGACCATGTTTTCGGCGTCGTGCTTGCGCTCGGGCTCGTCGCCGGCGTCGCGTTCCTCCCACGCTAAAGTGGGGGACAAATCTCTAATATAATGGAAATCATCGAGTCGGACTTCGCGCACAGTATTTGCGTTATAGGCCGAGGCGATTGCATCCAATATGACAAATGGTATAAGTCCACGAGCAGAAGGATAAAAAGCATCCCTGATCTGAGTGAAACTCCAGGAACAGTTGCCTATGAAAGTGCGAAGGTAACTTGGAAGGTCCTCCATTCGTTTCGCTGGATCCTGCTGCAACAAACAGCATATATCGAGGAGGTTCTCATCGTCTTTGCTCCGGAGCTTAGATAGCCCCGGCTCAACGTGTTTTTTCGGGTTCAGTTCCGCTTTCATGGTTTCAACGAACGCAAGAAGCGTGTTTCGCCGTTCAACGCTAGTCGTTATATCCTTGATGCTCGCCAGCCGAATCCGGGTCATGAGGTCGTCGTCGATAGAAGACTTATGCTTAGTAGCGCTTCTTCCGTCCGGCCATGGATTACTAACAAATCTTATATTGTTTGGTACGTAACGTCTCCACTTTTTCGTGTCCCTTAGACAATTCAATATGGTTCGAAAATAGAGATAGCGGGTCGTGCGTGTTGCCTCGTTCCAACGCGCGGTGTCGCCCTTAGACTGATTTAACCAGACCTCATATTCGGTCAGCAACTTCGTATCAATATCTGTTATTCCGATTAGTGTATAACCATTCTGCAGTAAGAAGGCAACGACACCATTTTTGAGATCCTTTGTATACGCAACTGCTGTATTCTTGTTAGGACGAGGCCCTAGCTTTGCGAGATGGCCATCGCGGATGGCCTCAGCAAAATTCCTAAGGGGCAACAGGAAAGTTAAATCAATCGTGAAGGCTCTAGCTATCCGGCTTGTTTTTGGGAACGTAATGATATAGTCGGCGTCGCTGACCGGACCAGCACGCTCACTGCCCAGTACCCGTTCGTCGAGGCGCACCACCCGCGTGTCGCCCTCATTTCGAAGTCGATTCAAAGCATGCTTCGATTCCTCTGTAAGAGAGCGATCAGTCGGCCCAATTCGCTGATAGGTCGTAGATGCACGTTGTTTCTTAGTCGCCATTCCAACTCCGCCGGGTAGCATCAAAGACGGATGCATTAATGGCTTGGCGCTCGACGTTCACGACTTTGAGGTAAATGTCCATTGTGGTTTTCAAGCTGGTGTGACCTAATAGTGTCTGAATTTGTTTCCAGGGTTCTGCATTGCCGCTGGCCTTTTCTGATAAATACATCCATACGGCAAATGTGTGTCGCAGATCGTGGAATCGGTGTTGCGCTACGGAGGTGAAGTAAGTGACGCCCGATTCAGGGTCGATTTTTTCCCGCACGGAAGTGAGCGCGTTTCGTAAGCATGCTTGGTGGAAGTCGTCCGAGATGACATCTGCTTTGACTGGCTTTCCGGCGTGTTGATGCGCGTCGGTCCCGTTGAGAAACAGCGCGGATGGACGACGCGAATCATCGCGTAACCAATACTTCTCGGCCTCACGCAATGCATCGCGTCGCTCTCCATCGATATAAAGTTGCAGTTCGTACAGAAGGTACATTGGTAGCTCGACGGTCCGAGGCTTCAGGCGCTTTGTTCGGGTTACGCGCAGCGGAACCTTGCTTTCCGGCGTTGCTTGACTGTCGTAAGGAAGGCTCAATATCTGATGTATCGTGAGCCGGGCGACTTCGTCGACGCGAAGTCCGGTACTGAGCGATAACTCGGCAGTAAGACGAGGACGACTGGAGGGAAACCCATACTCTGAGCGCTGCGACGGGAGTGGCCCTAGACGATTCTGTAAGCCCCGCCAACTTTGCTCTGTTAACGTTCTAACGAAATAATCCTTATCGTTCGTTTGAACCACCACTATGTCCGGTCGTGAATCTTCGTCAAGAAGACGTCCGCGTTTCGCGAGCCAATCTGCGTAATGAAGCGCCCGGTAAACCCGTCTCCCGCAGGTCTGGTCGGCAAGCGGCTCATGGGTTTGCTTGCTTATCCGTGTGTAGAGATTATCGCGATATGCAATGACGTCGCTGTACGAAAACTTCGGGAGATGAAAATGATCTACCCCACTATCTTGGGGCTCGCTAATCACAATCCCGGGCTGTCGTTGGGCAATCCGAAAAACAATGAACCGAAGAAAATCGACTAGATCATACGCTGCGGCATGGACGCTGTGCATTGACGTACGTCGTCGATGTTTCGCCAGGCCTGCTCCCGTCGCTTTAATGAACGTCGCATGCAAGTACAGCAATACATCCTCTAATACGACCAGATTATCGTCATCGACGATGAAAGGAAATCCAGCAGGTAATGCGTAATCGACCTCGCTCCAGACGGTGTCTCCACCGCAGCCGCGCAAATCCCTCTCCTCCTTCGAGCTGCGATGTAAATCTGCAGCCAGATATACACTTGGATTCATGCTATGAGTTGCACGCGAAGACGCTTATTCAAATGAAAATTACTAGGTAGAACAACTTTGACTCCGCCAACTGTCGATGTCTTAACGGCGACACCAACTTCGGGTAACACCGTTGCACCGCGGGCCCTCTTTTTTACATGCGGGCCCTCTTGTTTACATATTAAGGACTATTGACCACCTCTGCGGACTTGACCTCATAACAATGATGCTCAGGAAGACACCTAAGCCAGTCGGAAAGTAACCATGCGGTCTCAGTCCTAAATCTGCATGTCGAGCGAACACAGGTGACTTCTCAGAAATTCGGTTGCTGACAAGTCGTGAGCATCGCGTAGAATTCCGGGTACCGCCTTTGTCGTTCTAGATTGGTCAGCCAAGAACTGATGTTCGAGAGCAGCAATACTGTTTTTCACATAGAACAGTGTCATCAACAGAGAACTGTGATCCAGCATCCGCGGATGTGGACGAGGCATGCGTACTTGGGCAGAAGAGTCGGAATCTTGAGGAGACTCGCCGTCCACGATCAAGTCCAAGACTTCTTGCCGACGAACTCCCATCGTGCATTCCATAGCATCAAGCAAACGGAAGCCTCGCACTACATTTTGCGACATACACGTCGGCTGCCTCGTCGACGAGCATATCCCAAGAGCAACTTCTCGCATGCGCGACATAGCGTTCTCCATACACAAAGAGCGTGTCCCAACTGATCAGATCAGATCGTCCGTCTTCAGTTTGGGGATCCTCAACAACCGTCTAAACGCAGACTACGGCATCAAAAGCTGCATGGCAAAACTGAGACACACTGCGGGGGGCGCTCAAACATTCTTCGAATCAGCGCTTTCGCAGGGTCTTCTTTACCGTTTGATCTTCATACGGTATTGACATCTTGCTATTCATTAATATACAAATCGTCGAACTTGCGAATAAGTCGTGAAAAATTTTATGGGGCCGGAACAAAATGTAACGGTTTGTAACCGATCGGAGCATGCCACGTTTTGACGGTTTTTGAGTATTCTTCACGCCCTAGAGTTGACCGTGGCTGGATAGGGGACTTTCACCCCCGAGCTGTTGAGCATGCTCCGCACGCAAAGCTTGCGGCGCCTAAACGCCGAGAACTCTCGGGCGCCTTTATGCCGAAAACGGTTTGGCTCCTTAACGGCGAAAGTTCACACACGCGGATGTAGCTCGGATACAGCCGCCCGCTGAGAGCACTCACCCGAGACAGCGCCCGTCTGGCGCGCTGAAACTGCCGAAGTCGGCATCTTTCGCCATTGAAATGTTTCCTTGCACGGAAAGGGGCACCGTTGACCGATCGAGCCCGCCGTCTCCCAAACGACCAGTATGAGCACAGTCGTTCCAGACCGAAGTTCGACGACAACTAGTGGCGAACGTCCCGGTGTCTATGGGTCGCGCGTTTCGCATTTGCCAATCACGCGAGTGCCAGCGTAGCCTCAATATGCTGGTCCGCACCCCCTGCCGCTTTGCTCTCCAATGACGAATCGGCGAGAACGATCGCTTCCGCGTGCAACTCCTCAGCCTCAGTGTTCTTGGCGATTTCCAGCGCAGGAGCCAGGTTGGTGGTTCCTGGAAGCAAGTTGGCGTTTTTGATCAAGAAGTCTGTCCGATCCGTTACAGCGGACAGCCAAAACGGCACGCGTCCCCTTCCATTCCAAGTCGATCCACTCTTCGGATCCTGATACCGAGGCTTCTGACTGCCGCGCACGCCGTCGCTCGCCTTTGGCTTCCGCTCGGTACCGGGCTTAGTCACTGAAGGTTGTTTCATCAAAAACGCGCTCCGATCCTCAGCATCCGCAATCCACAAAGGCGCGCGTCCGCGACCAGTCCACGTCCTGCCTGTCTTCGGATCACGGTATTTCGCGGGTCCGGTCCGCAGCGCCGGCGGTTTTGTTACCGCCCTTGTCTTTTTAGCGGGAATCGGCTGCTTAGTCGTCGGCGACTCGCGAAAGCTTTCTGCGATGTCTTCCGGCGTGAGGCCATGCCTCTCCATCAGATCACGAATCTTTTGAAGGCAGATTGCGGCTTCCGATCTGCGGATTTCATCCGCCTGCGCCTGAAGCTTCGCAATCTTGGCTTTTAATGCTTTCAACGTGGACATCAACTTCTCCGTAGGTTTGTGATGGGACGGACGATGCCGCATCAATTCGGATTCGTCAAACGAGGATGTTTTTTTTCGAAAGCTTTTTACCATTAGATTCAGAGGGTTATGCCGCCGTGATAGGTCGATGCATGTCGAGCTGTGCATCGTAAATCGCGAGCATCGTCTGTATGACGGCGAATTCGTTGCCCCGACACGGCACAGACGCACGTCTGCGGCGCCCGCATGAATGTCGAAGTGCCAACCTTGCGCCGTCGTCAGCAGCGGGATGGGAAGCGTCCATCCGTCCTTGCCCACCGCGATTTCAGCTGGGTGCGCCGCCGGTCAGATGGACCGTGTGCGACGTTTCCACTCGCGCAGGAACTTGCGCGGAACTGAGCGGCCCGCAGGCGGGATCAGTGCGCTGAAATCATCGTCCCAGACGACGCCGATATACGCGACGCTCCGACTTGACGAAACGTCGACTAGAAACGGACCCGATTGCGACTCGGGGTTTCGGCTCAATCGCTTCCTTAGGTTTGTCGTGCTGCGGCTGCCGAGTGACGCCTGTCGCAGCATCACCCGAGCTGAAGGCGCTGACTCAAGTATTGTGAGCCAGCGCCGATAACAGATATGTCGAACTACACAACAACACCATGAACAAGTTTCTTTGCGTCCTGCTGCTCGCTGCTTCGTTGACTGGTTGCGATAGCGGGCCGGCATCCACGGGCACGTCATCTGAAAGCGCACCCAGCAGCACTTCTTCGGCCTCTTCGAGCAGCGTAAGCAACACGGCAGACACAGAACCAGACGACGCAACCAAGGCTAGGTGCCGACGTGTCGGTGCGCTTGCCTACAAGATAGCAGCGGCCCGTAGCGCGGGAGTCCCTGCGGAAACGACGTTCAATGAACTCCTTGACGGAAACGGCGAAGGCATTGACCCGCCCACGGTCCTGACCCTCATGAAGCAGCTTTACATAGGGTTCGCGAAGCAGATGGCACCGGACGGCGCCCGGTCTGCATACTACGTTGACTGTCTGGTCATGGCTGACGCGAAGTCGATCGACGGCCAAACTAATATTGCCACTGCTCTGGCTCCGTTCAAGACATACACCGGGGAGCCACTGCAAAAGGTCCTAGCACGGCAGCACATCACCGTGGCGGCGATTACGGTGCAGCCGGTCAAGACCCTTCGTGAAGGTGACCAAAAAGGCGATGAACTTTACTCGCTGGTTCTGCACGGTCGGCCACCGAAGAAAGCACCTTGCAGTCTCCACGACTTCTCGTCGGTAGACGAAAACGTCTCGGAGGTTATTCGTCGCGGACCGAGCTTTCGGCAAGACAAGCCGACCGATCTCGACCTCGTCCTTTACTGGGCAGCGACCGGAAAGTGCAACCCCGAGTATTGACGGCTTCGTCCGTATGCGTCCGGGCTGTTCCCGGACTTGTCCGACCGGCCGGGGAAACTCAACACCGAACCGGTAGCTCAATGACGCTTTCATTTACGGCAATGCGCGATGATCATTTTTTCGGCGAATGAGCCGGGCACAGGTTCCTCGAACTTGTCCGGTAAGCCTTCGACCGAATCTTTTAGCCTGTAGTTGTGGTCGTAGACAACCATTTGACCGGTGGAGAACTCGTGATCTGAGCATCTAATGGTATATCGAATCATGGTTCGCCCAACGCCTTCGCCGCCTCGTACGTTTAAAATTCCATTGCGAAAGTCGGAGCGCACCCACACCTTCCGATAGGCCCCATCGGTCACGATCGTATCAAGGTCCACGCTGATTGTGCGGTTAGGGTTCGGATCGACGGTCACCCAGTTCTCGGCGAAGGCGCCGTTGGTTGTGCACGCCATTGCGCCGAAAATCACCCAATGTCTCAGCATTTCGATTCCTTTGTTTTCGCTAGGACCCGTATTAACGGCAGTACTCGTTGAGAGTTTAGGGCGCATTTTAAGGGCCGTCCCCGAGAGTCGTGTCGAACGGCTCAGTCGGGCCTCTCGGCGAGAGCAGCCCGCCAAGCGCGAGAACCGGCCAATTCGACTCTGAAGTTGAGGCCATCAGCCCTAGCGACTCGGCGATGAGCGCGTTCTCTCGCGGACGAATTCTTTCGATTCCTTGGACAGGTAGAAATAGGGCATTCAGCTTTATGACCAACGACCAGTCATCCTATTTGACCAAGGTATCAAGAAGCGTCCTTTGGCGCTAATCAATGATGCAGGCGTGCTAATACGTAGATGTCTCGAAGCGCGGATCACGATGCGGCCCGCCCGTCAGGCTTGCGGTCATCAACCGACACATCGCGACTGCGGCGCCGTTCACGATGGGCGCGTTCGCACGGACAGTCGCTGACCGCGGCGCGCCTGTAACCTCCCGAGCGCCGTTAGTTACCTTGCCAGCTGCCGCCTGCAGCGCCCGTCTCGTGCCAATACCATGCACGAGAATGGGAACCCAATTCTTTCCCACCCTAACATTGTCAAACTCAGCTTGAATTTGATCCAGGAATAAATGACGGGGTGGTGTTGGGTGAATAGCCGACGAGGACCGTCAAACGACGCCTCGCCAAGCGTGATGATTCTTTCCATTACGCTTGGCTTCAATGGCAGATGCGGCGCAAGTTTCGCTGAGCACGGCGACAACTTGTGTGTAAGCGATCCGCGAACGACGCCCCTCAGAGTAAGGTGGTAGAGCGCGTGATGTGTGATAGCGAAGTGGGTCAGCGG
>NZ_FCNV02000015.1 GCF_001544615.1 Caballeronia concitans | reverse complement strand
GAAGAACCGGCCGCACTCGCCATCAAGCGCCCACACTTATCGGCTGTTAGTTTTTAAAGAGCACATCGCCTGACTTATCCACTTCACCGCACCGAGCGTCTTGCTCAGCGCCGCTTCAGTCTGGCGTTTGCTGCATCAGCAGCAGAGAAACGAGATTATGAACATCGCTTCGGAGTCTGTCAACAAGTTTTTTGCAGCATCTTGTTTGACTCGCCTTTCGGCACTCCTCCCAAGACTCGGATCACATTCCATCCGTTTGAAGTTAAACGGGTCGTGCGAACATCGCACGACCCGTCGACGCTAGTCTTGGTGCCGGCTGCAGGACTCGAACCCGCCACCTGATGATTACAAATCAACTGCTCTACCAGATGAGCTAAGCCGGCGAAGGACGAGATTCTACTCTACTTGACGACTTTGAGGTGCGATCTCACCGCAGATTTTGCAGCGTCCTCATCAGATGAACCGAGCGCCGGCTCCTCACGAGACGAAGCAGCCCCAGCACCCGTCCGCTCATCCGTAGCAGGCTCGGCCGGACGCACATCGCGCTCAGTGGATCGCGCAGCGCCCGATACACCCGCCGGCTCCATCGCGGAATGCGATGCAGGCTCGACCGGGAATGCCATTCCCTGCCCGTTCTCCCGTGCGTAGATCGCGAGAACGTTCGCTACCTGCACTTCGATCTTGTGCGACTTGCCCGAGAATCGCGCACTGAACTCGATCCATTCGTTGCCCATTTGCAGCTGGCTCGTCGCCTCGAAGCTGATGTTCAGCACGATTTCGTCGTTCCGCACGAACTGGCGCGGCACGCGCGTGGCCCCGTCGACCCGAACGGCGATGTGTGGCGTGAAGCCGTTATCCGTGCACCACTCATAGAGCGCGCGCAGCAAATAAGGCTTGGTGGAAATTTCTTGCATCAACTTTCCTCTGCCGAAGCACGGCCGCACGAACTCGCGCCGCCATGCTCCGCTCTCGCAAACTATCGACGCATCACCTTTTCGGAAGGCGTGAGCGCTTCAATATAAGCCGGACGGCTGAAGATCCGTTCCGCGTACTTCATCAACGGTGCAGCGTTCTTCGACAGCTCGATCCCGTAATGATCCAGACGCCACAGCAGCGGTGCGATGGCCACGTCGAGCATCGAGAACTCTTCGCCCAGCATGTACTTGTTCTTCAGGAAGATCGGCGCGAGCTGCGTGAGACGGTCGCGGATTGCGCTGCGAGCCTTCTCATGATTCTTCTCCGCGGCCTTGCCCTTTTCGTTTTCGAGCGTGCCGACGTGCACGAACAGTTCTTTCTCGAAGTTCAGCAGGAACAGGCGCGCACGCGCACGCTGCACCGGATCGGCCGGCATGAGTTGCGGGTGCGGGAACCGCTCGTCGATATATTCGTTGATGATATTCGACTCGTACAGGATCAGGTCGCGCTCGACGAGAATCGGCACCTGTCCGTAAGGGTTCATCACCGCGATGTCTTCCGGCTTGTTGAACAGATCGACGTCGCGGATCTCGAAATCCATGCCCTTTTCGAACAACACCAGCCGGCAGCGCTGGGAGAACGGGCAAGTTGTGCCGGAATACAGAACCATCATGTTTTTAAATTCCCTTCAGTAAACTCGAAGGGCCGGCCGAGGCGGCTTTCCTGGGAAAGCGCCGTCGCACCGACCCACGCCGTCGATTGGCGTGCTATTTGATATCTCTCCAGTATGCCGCGTTCAGGCGCCATGCGAGGAAGCTCAGGAGCGCCAGGAACAGCAAAACCCAGACGCCGAGGCGCTTGCGGGTCTGCTGGGCGGGTTCGGACATCCACGAAAGGTACGAAACCAGATCGGCCACAGCTGAATCATAATCCACGTTCGACATGGCGCCAGGCGTCACCTGAGTGTAACCCACGAATCTTTTTACCTTTTCGCCCGTCTTTTCGTCCGTTTCCGTCGTGAACCGCGCGTCGCGGACGCCCTGCAGCATCCATAGCACGTGCGGCATGCCAACGTTCTCGTACACGCGATTATTCCAGCCCGTCGGCCGCGTCGGGTCGCGGTAGAAGCTGCGCAGGTACGTGTAGAGCCAGTCGCGTCCACGCGCCCGCGCTTCCACCGACAAATCCGGCGGCGACGCACCGAACCACGCCTTGGCGTCGTCGGGACGCATGGCAATGCTCATCGTGTTGCCGATTTTGTCCGTCGTGAACAGCAGATTGTCCTGAATCTCCTTCTGACTGATGCCGAGATCGGTCAGCCGGTTGTAGCGCATCAGGTTCGCACTGTGACAGTTCAGGCAATAGTTTACAAAGATTTGTGCGCCGTGCTGCAACGACGCAAAATTGTCCGCGTTATTCGGCGCGCGGTCGAGCACTGCTTCTTCCTGGGCGTGAACCGGCGCGACGCCGAATGCGAACATCGCGGCGCCGATCATCGCCATGATTGAGAGCCATTTTTTCATCGTGTTGTCTCCGGACGTGAGCTCAGTGCGGTTTGTACTTCACTCGCTCGGGCGGCAATTTGAATCTGCCGCGCGGCGTCCAGAAAGGCATGCCCAGGAAAAACGCAAAATAGATCAACGCGCAAATCTGTGCGATGAGCGTCCCCGCCGGCGATGGCGGCCTCGTTCCTAGAAAGCCGAGCACGAGGAACGCGAATACGAATATCGCGTAAAAGACCTTGTGGAAGAGCGGCCGATAACGAATCGATTTGACCGGACTGCGGTCGAGCCACGGCAGGAAAAACAGCGATACGACCGCCGTGCCCATTACCACCACGCCCCAGAATTTTGACTCGGTGAATGCCATGAATACGATCACGACGAGCGCCAGCACCGGCAGCGCAATCCGCCATTTACCGCGCGCCCGCAACAGCGCGAACAAGCCGAGCAGCGCGATAATGATCATCAACACGATCTTGAACGGATCGGTGGTTGCGCGGAGCATGGCGTAGAACGCGGTGAAATACCAGACGGGCGCGATCTCGGGAGGCGTCTGCAGCGGATTGGCCGGCACGAAGTTATTCGCTTCGAGAAAATAGCCGCCCATTTCCGGCGCGAAGAAAATGATCGCCGCGAAAATCAGCAGAAACACGCACACGCCCATGAAGTCGTGCACCGAGTAATACGGGTGAAATGGAATGCCGTCGAGCGGAATGCCGTCCGCGTCCTTCTTCGCCTTGATTTCGATGCCATCGGGATTATTCGATCCGACTTCATGCAGCGCGACCAGATGTGCGACCACGAGCCCGATCAACACGAGCGGAATCGCGATCACGTGGAACGCGAAGAAGCGATTCAGCGTGACATCCGACACCACATAATCGCCGCGAATCCAGAGCGACAAATCCGGTCCGATGAACGGGATCGCGGAAAACAGATTCACGATTACCTGCGCGCCCCAGAACGACATTTGGCCCCACGGCAGCAGATAGCCGAAAAACGCCTCGGCCATCAGGCATAAGAAAATCGCGCAGCCGAAAATCCACACGAGTTCGCGCGGTTTCCGGTATGAACCGTAAATGAGCCCGCGGAACATATGCAAATACACGACAACGAAAAACATCGATGCGCCCGTCGAATGCATATAGCGAATGAGCCAGCCCCACGGCACCTCTCGCATGATGTATTCGACCGACGCAAACGCGAGCGTCGCATCCGGCTTGTAATTCATCACGAGGAAAATGCCCGTCACGATCTGAATGACGAGGACGAGCAACGCGAGCGAGCCGAAGAAATACCAGAAGTTGAAGTTTTTCGGCGCGTAGTATTCGGAAACGTGTTTTTTCCAGGTTGCAGTCAGCGGAAACCGGCGGTCGATCCAGCCCGTCAGGCCCGTCGTCTCGACATCCTTGTCTGCGGTCGCCATTTAAGCCTCTCCCTTTTCGTCCTTGCCGATCACGAGTTGCGTCGCCGAAGTGAACATATACGGAGGTATGTCCAGATTCTGCGGCGCGGGCTTGTTCTTGAAGACGCGGCCCGCCAGGTCATAAGTCGAACCGTGGCAGGGGCAAAGGAAACCGCCCGGCCAGTTATCGGGAAGATTGGGTTGGGGACCTTCGGTGAATCGCGGCGTCGGCGTACAGCCCAGGTGCGTGCACACCGCGACCGTCACCAGAATGTTTCTATGATCGGCGCGCGACCGATATTCATTCTTGCAATACTCCGGCAACGGCATTGAAAATTCCATTTTGGAATTCGGGTCCGCCACTTCGCCGTCGGCCTTCTTGATGTCGGCCAGCATTTCATCGGTGCGATTGACGATCCACACCGGCCGGCCGCGCCACGCGACCGTCATCATTTCGCCCGGCTTCAGTCCGCTGATATCGACCTCGACGGGCGCGCCCGCCGCCTTGGCCTTTTCCGATGGCGCAAACGAACTGACAAAAGGCACTACGGTTGCCACACCTCCGACACCACCTGCTACGGTCGTCGCAATCAGCCAGGTACGGCGGCCGCCGTCGACGCGCTTATCGTCCTTGTCTCGCATCACACGCCCCACTTCTGAGTTGGATTTATACCGTCACATCAGTGTTCCGCCGCTAGTGTGCGCGAATGGAGTTGCCATTTACAAGGCCCGCGCAGTAAAAATCACTCGAAGCTGGCGGGCCTTCCGGGTTTTCCCCACGTTTTCGCGCATTCCCGTGAAGCAATCTTTCAAAGCGATCTCGAGCGTCGAATAACAGAAAATACTCGTGAGCGCCTATTAAACAGGATTATCGATGTCGATGAACAGGTGCTCGACATCGAATTCCTCGGACAGATGCGCCCCGACCGCCTGCACGCCATAGCGCTCAGTGGCGTGATGCCCCGCCGCGATAAACGCGACGCCGGATTCCGCCGCGATATGCATCGTCTGCTCGGACACTTCGCCGGTCACGTAGACATCCGCGCCGGCCTCAATTGCTTCTTCGAAATAGCCTTGCGCGCCGCCGGTGCACCACGCGACGCGCCGCAGTTCGCGGCCGAAATCGCCGAAAACGAGCGGCTTGCGGCCGAGCGCGTTTTCCACCGTCGCGGTGAAGTGCTCGAGCGAAAGCGGCATCGTGAGCGGTGCGACCCAGCCAAGGTCCTGATCCCCGAAACGGCCATCCGCGATCAGCCCGAGCCGCGCGCCGAGCTGCGCGTTGTTGCCGAACTCCGGATGCGAATCGAGCGGCAGATGGTACGCGAACAGATTGATGTCGTTGGCGATCAGCGTCCGCAGGCGCCGATGCTTGCGCCCCGTGATTTGGGGCGCCTCGTTGCGCCAGAAGTAGCCGTGATGGACGAGCACGGTATCCGCGCCCCACTCCAGCGCGGCTTCCAGGAACGCGAGCGACGCCGTCACGCCCGTCGCAATTTTCTGAACGCGCCGGCCGCCTTCGACCTGCAGGCCGTTCGGGCAATAGTCCTTGAAGCGGCCGATTTCCAGCAGATTGTTCAGATACAATTCGAGTTCGATCCGATCCATGAAATCCTCTATCCCTTCAAATGCTTAGACGCTTCTGGCTGTTTTTTGCCCAAGCGGTCACCGTGCTTTTGGCTCTGATGTTCATCATCGCGACCCTCAAACCGCAGTGGCTTCAACGTCAGGGCCAATTTGGCAAGCAACTCGCCGAGCCGATCGTCGCGCTACAGGAAGTAGCGCCGAGCATCGGCTCGCGTCCGGCTCAGTCGTCGTATGCCGAAGGCGCGCAGAAAGCGATGCCCGCGGTCGTGAACGTGTTCTCCAGCAAGGATGGCAACCTGCCTCCGGACGCGCGCTCGAAAGATCCGCTGTTTCGCTACTTCTTCGGCGACAAGAACCGGCGCAAGAGCGACGAGCCTCCCGCGTCGAATCTCGGCTCAGGGGTCATCGTCAGCTCGGAAGGCTACATTCTAACGAACCAGCATGTCGTGGACGGTGCGGACCAAATCGAAGTCGCGCTCGCGGACGGGCGCACGTCGAGCGCCAAAGTCATCGGCGTCGATCCCGAAACCGACCTCGCGGTGCTGAAGATCAACATGACGAACCTGCCGACCATCACGCTCGGCCGGATGGATCAGGCGCGCGTCGGCGATGTCGTATTGGCGATCGGCAACCCGTTCGGCGTCGGGCAAACGGTGACGATGGGTATCGTGAGCGCGCTCGGGCGCAATCACCTCGGCATCAACACGTTCGAGAACTTCATTCAGACCGACGCGGCCATCAATCCCGGCAACTCCGGCGGTGCGCTCGTCGACGTGAACGGCAACCTGCTCGGCATCAACACGGCAATCTACTCGCGCAGCGGCGGGTCGCTCGGCATCGGCTTCGCCATTCCGGTCTCGACGGCGCGCAGCGTGCTGGAAAGCATCATCACGACGGGCACGGTCACGCGCGGATGGATCGGCGTGGAGCCGCAGGACGTGACGCCGGAAATCGCGGAATCGTTCGGGCTGGATCAGAAGTCGGGCGCGATCGTCGCGGGCGTGCTGCAAGGCGGCCCGGCGGACAAGGCTGGCATCAAGCCGGGCGACATTCTCGTGAGCATCAACGAGGACACGATCACCGACACCACGCGCCTGCTCAACGTCGTCGCGCAGATCAAGCCGGGCACGGCGGTGAAAGTCCACCTGATGCGCAAGAACAAGGAATTGGACGTCAACGTGACCATCGGCAAGCGGCCCGCACAGCCGCGCGCGCCGCAGATGCCGGACGAAGACCAGGGCGATCAGGGCGACGAATAAGGCATCGTTCGGAAAAGTAAAAAGGCGGCTTCGAGAAATCGAAGCCGCCTTTTTTCATCGAACGCGGGCACTTTGGAAGCGACCAAACGCGACAATCTGCCGCACCCGATCTACTTCACCACCACTTCCTCGCTCTTGACCGCTTCCTTTCCGACGACAAACCGCGCCGCCACGATTCCGGCCTCGTAAAGCACGATGAGCGGAATCGCGAGAATGAGCTGCGAGAAGACGTCGGGCGGCGTCACGACCGCCGAGATGATGAACGCGCCGACGATCACATAAGGGCGAATCTGCTTCAGCTTCGGAATGGACACCACGCCCATGCGCGCGAGCAACACGACGACGATCGGCACCTCGAACGTCACGCCGAACGCAAGGAACATGGTCAGCACGAAGCTCAGATAATTGTCGATATCCGTCGTCATCTCCGCGCCGAGCGGCGCGTTGTAGTGCGCCATTACGCGGAAAATGGTGGGAAACACGACGAAATAGGCGAACGCCATGCCGCAGAGAAAGAGCGCGTAGCTGCTGAAAACCAGCGGCCCCACGAGCTTTTTCTCGTGCTGGTAAAGGCCCGGCGCGACGAACGCCCAGATCTGATACAGCACGATTGGCAAGGCGATGACGAACGCGACGAGCATCGTCACCTTCATCGGCACGAAGAAGGAGCCGGTGACGTCGGTGACGATCATCTTGCCGTCGCGCGGCAGGTTTTGCATGAGCGGCCGCGCGAGCAGCTTGAAGATGTCCGGCGCCCAGTAGACGAGCGAAACGAATACGACGATGACCGCAGCGCCCGCGCGGATAATGCGGTCACGCAGTTCGACCAGGTGCGAAATGAACGTCTCTTCGACGGGCTCGTCTTTATTTTGTTGCGGGTCGCTCACGCCGGCCCTCGGAATGGATCATCGATGGAAGGAATGCGGCCGCGTCAGAAAAACTTCGTCGGACGCCGCAGGCTGGCGGGCGTATGCCGCGCCACGCGCGCCGCGCCCGACTGGACACGCGTGCGGCGCGCGGTCGTGCGCTTGTACCAGCCCGGAATCGCACTCTGTTTGACGCGCCAGTTCTTGCGTTTCGCCGGCACGGGCGCCGCGCTGCCCCACGACCGGCCGATGCCGCCCTCATCCGCAACCGACGATTCCCCCTCGCCCGCGATGCTCGGCGACACCGACGTGCCCTGATTCCACGCGTCGTTGAGTTCGGATTCGTGGCGCCGCAGATTGTCGTGAATCGTCGATTCGACGTTCGACGCCGCCGTCTCGAACTGCGTGCGCATCTTCTTCAGCTCGTCGAGTTCCATCTCGCGCGCCACCTCCGACTTGACGTCGTTGATGTAGCGCTGCGCGCGTCCGAAGAGCGCGCCGGCGGTGCGCGCGACGCCGGGCAGGCGCTCCGGCCCGAGCACCACGAGCGCGACGACGCCGATCAGCGCCATTTTGGTCAGACCGAGATCGAGCATTGAGAAAGAAGTGGAGGGTTGCGGTCAGCGGCCCAGCTTAGCGGTAGTCGCTCGAGCGGGTCTTGTCTTTCGCTTCCACGTCCACCGTGCCGTTGCGCGGCAGTTCGCGCTGGTCCGGCGACGCGGGGTTGTCGCCTTCGCGCATGCCTTCCTTGAAGCCCTTCACCGCGCCGCCCAGGTCGCCGCCGATGTTACGCAGTTTCTTCGTCCCGAAAACCAGCGCCACGATCAGCAACACGATCAACCAATGCCAAATGCTCAACGAACCCATGAATGAAAACTCTCCTTAGTACGGCCGCCAAACCTTTCCGCGACGGAAGGCTGGCCCGGCGGCCCGAGCCGAAGCACTATCGCTTCAGCCAGCAATAATCGATCTTGCCCGCCCAATGATGCGTCAATAAGCTGAAATCACGATGAAACCGTATCAGCCCATCCGCCGCCACGGGCGCTCCCCGGCCAAAAGATGCGCATGAATGTGAAACACCTCCTGCCCGCCGCCCGGCCCGGTGTTGATGACCGTGCGAAAACCCGTGTCGCCCCCGGTGTAGGAGACGCCCAGATCCTTCGCCAGACGGCCAACGAGATTCATCATTCTACCAAGCAACGGGGCATCACTTTCAGAGCAGTCCGAAAGTGTCTCAATGTGCCTGCGGGGGATGACCAGCACGTGGACCGGCGCGGCCGGGTTGATGTCGTTGAAGGCGACGAATTCGTCGTCCTCAAAGACCTTCGTGCTGGGAATCTGCCCGGCGGCGATCTTGCAGAAAATGCAGTTGTCTTGACTCATGAATGTCCAGTATCCGGAGATCCGGCTTGGCCGATCAAAACCACGCGCGCGGCTCGATCGCTTTGTTTTCGTAGAGGAACAGCCAGCCCTTGATGACGCGATAAAGGGTCCAGATGCCGACCGCGAACAGAATAACGAAACCGATGCCCACGAAAAGCAGCGCCACGCCGACCAGATGCCCCAGCACCGCCCACCAGAACGTGCGGATCTGCCACGTGAAGTGCGCTTCGTACGGCGTGCCGACGGTGTCGCCGCGCTTCAGATAATTGATGATGACCGCGACGAGCACGGTCAGCCCGCCCGTCAGCCAGTAGAGCGCATACAGGGCGTAGAGGATGTGAGTCAGCGTGCGCAGACGGCGCAGGCGCTCGGGCTCGCCCGATTCCTGATACATGGGCGGCGGATACGGCTGGTCGGGCGATCTCATGCTTGCCTCCAACGCTTGCGCGAGAAAGTGGGCGAAACCCTCGTCAGCCGCCGTTCTGCTCGCGCTCGCGCGATTTGCGCAGCGCCTTTTCTTCGATCCCCGACAGGCCTTCGCGCCGCTCCAGTTCGGCGATCACGTCGGCCGGGCTCAGATCGAAATGCGACAGCATCACGAGACAATGGAACCACAAGTCGGCGACTTCTCCGACGAGCGCTTTCGGCGCGCCGCCTTGCCGCGTGTCCTTCGCGGCGAGCACGACTTCCGTCGCTTCCTCGCCGATTTTCTTCAGGACCGCGTCGTCACCTTTATGAAAGAGTCGCGAAACGTAAGATTGTTCCGGATCGCCGCCCTTGCGGCTGTCGATGACGGCGGCGAGGCGCAGCAGCGTGTCCAGCGTGTTGGCTTGCGTCATTTATAGATGCTTTCTGGGTCTTTCAGGACCGGTTCGACGGCGACCCACTCGCCGCTTTCGGCCGTTCCTTCGAATTTCTGAAAAAAGCAGGAATGGCGGCCCGTGTGGCAGGCGATACCCGAAACCTGCTCGACTTTGAGCAGCACGACGTCCTCGTCGCAGTCGAGGCGCACGTCGTGGACGTGCTGGACGTGCCCCGATTCCTCGCCCTTGAACCACAACCGCTGCCGCGAGCGCGAGAAATACACGGCGCGCTTCAGTTCGATGGTCTTCGCGAGCGCCTCGCGGTTCATCCACGCGAACATCAGCACGTCGTTCGTCGATGCTTCTTGCGCGATGACCGGCACGAGGCCGTTCGCGTCCCACTTCACTTTGTCGAGCCAGGTGGCTTGGTCGCTCATGGTCAGATCCTCACCGCGATGCCCTGGTCGGCCATGAAGCGCTTCGCCTCGCCGACCGTGTGCTCGCCGTAGTGGAAGATGCTCGCCGCGAGCACGGCGTCTGCGTGACCATCCACGATGCCATCGGCAAGATGCTGCAGCGAGCCGACGCCGCCGGACGCGATCACCGGAACCGGCACGGCGTCCGATACGGCGCGCGTCAGCGCCAGATCGAAGCCCGCCTTGGTGCCGTCGCGATCCATGCTGGTCAGCAGGATTTCGCCCGCGCCGAGTTCGGCCATCTTGCGCGCCCATTCGATCGCGTCGATGCCCGTCGCCTTGCGCCCGCCGTGCGTGAACACTTCCCAGCGCGGCGCATCGCCTTCCGCCGACACGCGCTTCGCGTCGATGGCGACGACGATGCACTGCGAACCGTGCTTGTCCGACGCATCGCGCACGAGTTGCGGATTCGCGACCGCCGACGAGTTCATGCTGATCTTGTCCGCGCCCGCGTTCAGCAGGCGCCGGACGTCCTCCACGGCGCGCACGCCCCCGCCGACGGTCAGCGGAATGAAGACCTGCGACGCCACCGCCTCGATGATCGGGAGAATGAGGTCGCGCTGATCGGACGTCGCGGTGATGTCGAGGAACGTGAGTTCGTCCGCGCCCTGATCGTCATAGCGCCGCGCGATTTCCACGGGATCGCCCGCGTCGCGCAGTTCGACGAAGTTGACCCCTTTGACGACGCGGCCAGCGGTCACGTCGAGACAGGGGATGATGCGTTTTGCGAGAGCCATGTTCTTGCCACTGCCGGTTCGGTACGAAGTGAGGGCGGCCAGCGCCGCCCGGCGCGCTTGAAACGTCCGCGCAAGGGGCGAAGCGGCGGGTTTAAGCGTCGTCCGCTTCGCGCAGCGCGTCGGCGCGCTGTTGCGCCGCGTTGAAGTCGAGGTCGCCGGAGTAGATCGCGCGGCCGCAGATCACGCCTTCGATGCCTTCGCTCTCGACTTCGCAGAGCGACTCGATGTCCGCGATGCTCGACAGCCCGCCGCTCGCGATGACCGGAATCTTCACCGCTTGCGCGAGCCGCACGGTCGCGTCGATGTTGATGCCCTGAAGCATGCCGTCGCGGCCGATGTCCGTATAGATGATGGACTCGCAGCCGTAGTCCTCGAACTTGCGGCCGAGGTCCACGACTTCGTGACCGGTCAGCTTGCTCCAGCCGTCGGTGGCGACTTTGCCGTCTTTCGCGTCCAGCCCGACGATGATGTGCCCGGCAAACGCGGTGCACGCGTCCTGCAAAAAGCCGGGATTCTTCACCGCCGCCGTGCCGATGATCACGTAGGCGAGGCCGTCGTCGAGATAGCGTTCGATCGTGTTGAGGTCGCGGATGCCGCCGCCCAACTGCACGGGAATTTCGCTGCCCACTTCTTCGATGATCGCGCGGATGGCGTCGCCGTTTCTCGGCTTGCCCGCGAATGCGCCGTTCAGGTCGACGAGGTGCAGTCTGCGTGCCCCCTTGTCGACCCAATGCCGGGCCATCGCCGCCGGATCCTCTGAGAAAATGGTCGCCTGGTCCATATCGCCCTGCTTGAGGCGCACGCACTGACCGTCTTTAAGATCGATGGCCGGAATGAGCAGCATAGGTATCGCGTAATGTCTGGATGAAATTAATGAGAACGGCCGCGCGGGCCGTCTCGCTAGTGTAGTACAAGTCTTGCAGCACTCCGTCGCGCGAGAGGCTAGGCCGAACGGCTAACGTGCGGTGCCTCTCACGGATTCCAGTGCACGAAGTTCCGGTACAGGCGCAAGCCCGCATCCGCGCTTTTTTCGGGGTGGAATTGCGTGGCGAAAATGTTGTCGCGCGCGACCGCCGACGTGAAGGCATCGCCATACGCGGTTTCGCCGGCGGTATGCGCGGGATTGTCCGGCACCACGTAGTAACTGTGCACGAAGTAGAAGAAAGCGCCATCCGCGATGCCGTCCCACAGCGGATGCGCCTGCGTCTGACGCACGCGGTTCCAGCCCATCTGCGGCACCTTGAAGCGCGACCCGTCGTCCTGCACGCGGCCTTCCAGATCGAAGCGCACCACCTTGCCGGGGAAAAGCCCGAGGCCTTGGGTGTCGCCTTCCTCGCTCCAGTCGAACAGCATCTGCTCGCCGACGCACACGCCGAGCATCGGCTTTTCGCGCGACGCCTGCATCACCGCTTCCTGCAGGCCCGACTCGCCGAGGTGGCCCATGCAGTCGCGCATCGCGCCCTGACCCGGCAGCACGATGCGATCGGCTGCGCGGATGGCCTGCGGCTGATCGACGATCGCCACGTCCGCATCCGGCGCGGCCTTCTTCAGCGCCTGATAGACCGAGCGCAGATTGCCCATTCCGTAATCAACAATCGCAATCGAAGTTTTCATTTCAAAGTAGGCAACAGGGCCTTCAATCCGTTGACGATGAACTCCACCGCCAGCGCCGACAACATCAATCCCATGAGACGCGTGCCGATGTTGATGCCGGTGCGCCCGACCCAGCGCGCGATCGGCTCGGCGAGATTCAGCGCGCCGAAGCACAGTCCCGCGATGACCGCGCCCAGCACCACGAGCCCGAAGCGGTCGTACCAGTGCTGCGCGTTCGCGGCATAGACGATCACCGTGCTGATCGATCCCGGCCCGGTGAGCAGCGGAATCGCGAGCGGCACGACGGCCACGCTGTTGCGCTCCTCGGCTTCCATGCGCTCTTCGGGCGTGGAGCGCGCGTTGCCGACTTGCGCGTTCAGCATGCTGATCGCCATCAGCAACATGATGATGCCGCCGCCGACTTCGAACGATCCGACCGATATCCCGAAGAACTCGATGATCTGCTGCCCGAGCAGCGCGGTCACCGCGATCACGCAGAACACCGAAATGCACGCGACACGGATGGTATTGCGCTTCTCCCCATCGGACTGCTGCGCGGTGAGGCTCAGAAAAAACGGTATCGCGCCGATCGGGTTGATCAGCGCGAGCAAGGATATGAACGACTTGAACAGATCCATCGTGGATGGCCAGCCGGGTTGGACGCGGCGTCGCGCCGAATCGGCATGCAGCGCTTAAAGACTGCCTTTGGTCGACGGAATCTGCCCCGCCGCGCGTTCGTCGAACTCGACGGCCATGCGCAGCGCGCGGCCGAACGCCTTGAACACGGTCTCGACCTGATGATGCGCGTTGATGCCGCGCAAGTTGTCGATATGCAGCGTGACGCCGGCGTGATTCACGAACCCGCGGAAGAATTCGATGGTGAGATCGACATCGAAATTGCCGATGCGCGCGCGCGTGAACGGCACGTTGAACTCCAGTCCCGGCCGCCCCGAAAAGTCGATGACGACGCGCGACAGCGCTTCGTCCAGCGGCACATACGAATGACCGTAGCGGCGGATGCCCTTGCGGTCGCCGATGGCCTTCGCCACCGCTTGCCCGAGCGTGATGCCGGTATCCTCGACTGTATGGTGATCGTCGATATGGAGGTCGCCATGCGCTTCGATTTCGAGGTCGAACAGGCCGTGACGGGCGATCTGGTCGAGCATGTGATCGAGGAACGGCACGCCGGTGGCGAGCTTCTGCTTGCCGGTGCCGTCCAGATCGAGCTTCACACGGATCTGCGTTTCGCTGGTGTTGCGAACGACTTCCGCAATGCGCATGGTGTTTCCTTGAGACTTTCGAGAAGAGGTGAGCTTATTTCGGCGCGAGCTTTTTGAGCGCCGCGATCATCTGCGCGTTTTCTTCGGCGGTTCCTACCGTCAATCGCACGCAATTTGAAAGCAATGGGTGCATTTTACCCACGTTTTTGACCAGAACCCGCGAAGTTAGCAGCGTTTCGAACGCGAGCGCGGCATCCGGCACGCGCACGAGCAGGAAGTTGCCCGCGCTCGGGTACACCGTCATGCCCGGCAGCGCCGCCACTTCGCGCGCGAGTCTAGCGCGTTCCTCGCGCAGCGCGGCGGCCTGCGCGTCGAGCACGTCGAGGTGATCGAGCAGGAAATCGGCGGTGGCCTGCGTCAGCACGTTGATGTTGTACGGCGGGCGCACCTTGTCGAACTGCATGATCCACGCGGGCCGCCCCGCCATGTAGCCCAGGCGGATGCCCGCCAGCCCGAGCTTCGAGACCGTGCGCATCACGACGACATTATCGAATTCGGCCGCGCGCGGCATCCACGTCTTTTCGGCGAACGGCTGATACGCCTCGTCGATGACGACGAGACTCTTGCGCGCCGCCGCGATCACGCGTTCCATGTCGGCGTCGCTGTAGAGCGTGCCGGTCGGATTGTTCGGATACGCGAGGTAGACGAGCGCCGGCGCATGTTCTTCGATGGCCGCGACGAGCGCGTTCGCGTCGAGCGTGAAATCCGCGTTGAGCGGCACGCCGACAAACTCGAGCCCCGCGAACGCCGCCGACATCTGATACATGACGAAGCCCGGCACCGGCGCGACGACCTTCGCGCCCGGCTTCGCGCACGCCACCGACATCATGCTGATCAGTTCGTCCGAACCGTTGCCGAGCAGCACGTCGCAGGCGTCGGGCACGTGCATCGCGCGCTTGAGCTTCGCGACGAGATCTGCCGGGCGCGGCGCCGGATAGCGATTCAGCGCGACGCCCGCCAGATGCGCGCCTAGGCGCTCGGCGAGATCGGCGGGAAGCGTGTACGGATTTTCCATCGCGTCGAGCTTGATGAGGCCCGTGGAATCGGGCACGGGATAGCTCGTCATCGCGAGGATGTCGGGACGAATGATGTCTTGTGGTGTCGTCATGGTGCCGCCGATGGCGGGTGCGGCGGCTCTCAGGCCGCCTCGTTCAGTCGGGCCGGCACAATCAGCCGAGGTTTTTCATGCGGTATTCGGCGCTCTTCGCATGCGCCTGCAAGCCTTCGCCGTACGCGAGTTCGGCCGCGATTTCCCCGAGCGTCTGCGCGCCGTCCGCGCTCACTTCGATCACGCTGGAGCGCTTCATGAAGTCGTACACGCCGAGCGGCGACGAGAAACGCGCGGTCCGCGATGTCGGCAGCACGTGATTCGGGCCCGCGCAGTAATCGCCCAAGCTTTCGCTCGTGTAGCGGCCGAGGAACATGGCGCCTGCGTTGTGAATACGCGCCGCCCACTGATGCGGATCCAGCGCGGAGATTTCGAGGTGCTCCGGCGCGATGTCGTTGGCGATCGCGCAGGCTTCGGTCATGTCCTTCACCTTGATCAGCGCGCCGCGATCTTCGAGCGAGCGCTGGATGACATCGCGGCGCGGCATGGCGGGCAGCAGTTCGACGATCGCATCTTCCACGCGCTGAATGAACGCCGCGTCCGGGCACAGCAGAATGGACTGCGCGAGTTCGTCGTGCTCGGCTTGCGAGAAGAGGTCCATCGCGACCCAGCGCGGATCGGTGGTGGCGTCGCAGATCACGAGAATCTCGGAGGGGCCCGCGATCATGTCGATGCCGACCGTGCCGAAAACACGCCGCTTCGCCGATGCGACATACGCGTTGCCCGGCCCGCAAATCTTGTCGACCGCCGGCACGGATTCCGTGCCGTAGGCGAGCGCGCCGACTGCCTGCGCGCCGCCGATGGTGAACACGCGGTCCACGCCGCCGAGCAGCGCCGCCGCCAGCACGAGCGGATTCTTCACGCCGTCGGGCGTCGGCACGACCATCACGATTTCCTTCACGCCCGCGACGCGTGCCGGAATCGCGTTCATCAGCACCGACGACGGATACGCCGCCTTGCCGCCCGGCACGTAGATGCCCGCGCGATCGAGCGGCGTCACTTTCTGGCCGAGCACGGTGCCGTCGGCTTCGGTGTACTGCCAGCTATGACTTCCGCATTCGATGCGCTGTTTCTCGTGATACCCGCGCACACGCGCCGCCGCCGCTTCGAGCGCCGCGCGGCGCTTCGGCTCGAGTCCTTCGAGCGCGGCTTCAAGTTCGGACGCAGGCAGTTCCAGCGCCGCGACGCTGTCCGCTTTCAACCGGTCGAACTTGTTGGTGTAGTCGAGCACGGCGGCGTCGCCACGCGTTTTCACGTCCGCGAGAATCTGCGCGACGGCGCGCTCGATGGCTTCGTCCTCGCTCGCTTCGAACGCGAGAACCGCGCGCAGCGCCTTCTGAAAACCGTCGGTGCTGGAATCGAGCTTACGAATCTTGATAGACATGCTGGTTTCCGTTTGCTGTGGCGCGCCGCGCGATGCGGCCGCCCTAGTTGTTCGTTCCTGCCGAGGCGCGCTCGAACGCGTCGAGATACGGCTTGAGCGCCGCGCGCTTCAGCTTCAGCGCCGCCTGATTCACGACGAGACGCGACGAAATCTGCATGATCTCTTCGACCTCGACCAGATTGTTCGCCCGCAGCGTGCCGCCCGAGCTGACCAGATCGACGATCGCATCCGCGAGGCCGACGAGCGGCGCGAGTTCCATCGAACCGTACAGCTTGATCAGATCGACGTGCACGCCCTTGGCCGCGAAGTGCTCGCGCGCCGTCTCGGTGTATTTCGTCGCGACGCGCAGACGCGCGCCCTGCCGCACCGCGTTCGCGTAATCGAAGCCCGCCTTCACCGCCACCGACATCCGGCAGCGCGCAATGTCCAGATCGATCGGCTGATACAGCCCGCTGCCGCCGTGTTCGATCAGCACGTCCTTGCCCGCCACGCCGAAGTCCGCCGCGCCGTACTCGACGTAAGTCGGCACGTCCGTCGCGCGCACGATGATCACGCGCAGGTTCGGATTGGTCGTCGGAAGAATCAGCTTGCGCGAGCTTTCCGGATCTTCGGCCACCTGCACGCCGGCTGCGGCGAGCAGCGGCACGGTTTCCTCGAAGATACGCCCTTTCGACAAGGCGAGCGTGAGCGGCGCGCTCGCCGCGATGGACGATGACGTCTGCGGCAACGAGCTCATTGCTCGCTCCCCGTGCCCTTGATGCGGCGAACGTTCGCGCCCACGGCGGTCAGCTTCGACTCCATGCGGTCGTAGCCGCGATCCAGATGGTAGATGCGATCGATCAGCGTTTCGCCGTCCGCGCACATCGCCGCGATCACGAGACTCGCCGACGCGCGAAGATCGGTGGCCATCACCTTCGCGCCGGAGAGTTGCTCGACGCCGCTCACGAGCGCCGTGTTGCCGTCGATGGTGATGCGCGCGCCCAGACGATTCAGCTCCTGCACGTGCATGAAGCGGTTCTCGAAGATGGTTTCGACCACTTGCGACGTGCCGCTCGCAATCGCGTTGAGCGCCATGAACTGCGCCTGCATGTCGGTCGGGAACGCCGGGTATTCGGACGTGCGGATATTGACCGCTTCCGGACGCTTGCTCATGCGAACGCGCATCCAGTCGTCGCCTTCCTCGATGGAAACGCCCGCTTCGCGCAGCTTCGCCGTGACCGCGTCGAGCAGCGAAGGGGTCACGTGGCGCAGCGTGACATCGCCGCCCGCCGCCGCGACCGCGCACAGGAACGTGCCCGCTTCGATGCGGTCCGGCACCACTGCGTGACGCGCGCCGTGCAGCTTCTCGACGCCCTGAATCACGAGACGGTCCGTGCCGATGCCGTCGATCTTCGCGCCCATCGCGACGAGCAGATTCGCGAGGTCGCTCACTTCCGGCTCGCGCGCCGCGTTCTCGATGATCGTTTCGCCGTCCGCCAGCACCGCCGCCATCAGCAGGTTCTCGGTGCCCGTGACGGTGATCATGTCGGTGACGATGCGCGCGCCCTTCAACCGCTTCGCCCGCGCTTCGATGAAGCCGTGCTCGATGTTGATCTCGGCGCCCATCGCCTGAAGGCCCTTGATGTGCTGATCGACCGGACGCGCGCCGATCGCGCAGCCGCCCGGGAGCGACACCTTCGCTTCGCCGAATCGCGCGACGAGCGGCCCGAGCACGAGAATCGACGCGCGCATGGTCTTGACCATCTCGTAAGGCGCGACGAGCTTGTCGACCTTCGATGCGTTCAGCGTCACGCGGCCGTCGTTCATCGCTTCGGATTGCACGCCCATCTGGCGCAGCAGTTCGAGCGTCGTGCGCACGTCCTTCAGATTCGGAACGTTCGACAGATGGACGTCCTCGGCGGTGAGAAGGCTCGCGCACAGAATCGGCAAAGCCGCGTTCTTCGCGCCCGATACGGTGATTTCGCCGGAGAGCTTCGTGCCCCCTGTGATGACCAGTTTGTCCATGGTTGCGTGTCCTTCGACCGAGCGTCCTGCTGCGGAGCCCGATTCGGCGCCGCGGTTATCTTGAATGATTCGCACTGTTTCCTGCCGGTGATGCCGGGTGTTGCGGTGTTGCTGATGTGTTGCCTAGAGATGCCGTGACCTGTTCTGGCTTCGCCGGATGGATTCAGGCCGATTTCCATTCGTCGGGCGTGAGCGTCTTCATGCTGAGCGCATGAATCTCCTCGCGCATGCGCTCGCCGAGCGCCGCATAGACCAGTTGATGACGCGCGATCAGCCGCTTGCCGACGAACGCATCGCTCACGATGGTCGCGAAAAAGTGCTGACCGTCGCCTTCCACTTCCAGGTGCTGGCACTGCAAGCCGCCAGCGATGTAGTCCTTCACTTGCTCCGGGGTCGGCAACATGAAAGTGTCCTTGAGATGAGTTAGTGACGCAGCTTGTAGCCGCTTGCGAGCAAACGCACGGCGATCAGCGCGAGCACGGCCAGAAAACCGCCGACGATGCCGAGGCTCACCAGCGGATTGACATCCGAGAGGCCGAAGAAGCCGTAGCGAAAGCCGTCGATCATGTAAAAGAACGGGTTCAGATGCGACACCGCGCGCCACACGGGCGGCAGCGTATGGGTCGAATAGAACACGCCCGAGAGAAACGTGAGCGGCATGATCAGGAAGTTCTGGAACGCGGCGAGCTGATCGAACTTGTCGGCCCAGATGCCGGCGATCAGGCCTAGCGTGCCGAGAATCGCCGAACCGAGCATCGCGAACGCAATGATGTAGAGCGGCGCGGCGAAAGACATCGGGATGAACCATATCGTCACGATGAACACGCCGAAGCCCACGCACAGCCCGCGCACGACCGACGCCAGCACGTAGGCGAAGAACATCTCCCAATGCGCGATGGGCGGCAGCAGCACGAACACGAGATTGCCGGTGATCTTCGACTGGATCAGCGACGACGAACTGTTCGCGAACGCGTTCTGCAGCACGCTCATCATCACGAGGCCGGGCACGAGGAAGCTCGTATAGCCGACGCCCGGATACACCTGCACATGTCCCGATAGCGCGTGACCGAAGATGGTGAGATAGAGCAGCGCGGTCACGATGGGCGCGAGCACCGTCTGGAACGACACTTTCCAGAAGCGCAGCAACTCCTTGTAGAACAACGTCTGAAAGCCGCTCATGACAGGCCCTCGACGACTTCCGGTTCCTTCATGACCTGCATGAATACATCCTCGAGGTCGGCTTTACGCACTTCGATTTCGTCGAACGTGCAGCCGGCCGCGCGGCATTTCGCGAGAATCGGCTCGACTTCGTCGTACGTCGACAGACGCAGCAAATGCTGCGCGCCCGATACGGCGTGCGGATCGACTTCGAGCGAGCGTAGTTCCGCAGGCAGCACGCCGTTCGAAAAACGCAGATACAACTGCATGCCGGAGAAGCGCTGCAGCAGCGTGCTCGTGCGCTCGAGCGCGACGACTTCGCCGCGGCGGAGCATCGCGAGCCGGTCGCACAGCGATTCGGCTTCTTCGAGGTAATGCGTCGTCAACACGATGGTGTGGCCTTCGCGATTCAGCCGCGAGATGAATTTCCACAGCGTCTGCCGAAGCTCGACATCGACGCCGGCCGTCGGCTCGTCCAGCACGATCACCGGCGGCCGATGCACCAGCGCCTGCGCCACCAGCACGCGGCGCTTCATCCCGCCCGACAGCGCGCGCGTGTTGACGTCGGCTTTCTCGGTGAGATCGAGGTTCGCCATGACTTCGTCGATCCAGTCGTCGTTGTTGCGCAAGCCAAAATAGCCCGACTGGATGCGCAGCGATTCGCGGACGGTGAAGAACGGGTCGAACACCAGTTCCTGCGGGACGACGCCGAGCGCACGCCGCGCCGCGCGGAAATCGCTGACGACATCGTGGCCGCGAACGGCGATCGTGCCGCTGTCGGCACGCGCAAGCCCGGCAAGAATGCTGATCAGCGTGGTTTTGCCTGCGCCGTTGGGGCCGAGCAGGCCGAAGAACTCGCCCTCTTCCACCGTGAGGCTCACGCCTTTGAGCGCCTGGAGGTCCTTGTAGCGCTTCCTGACGTTTCGGATTTCTATGGCTGACATTGACAGTGCACGCGCCTCGTGCGGCCGCGCCTCGATTGGCGGATTGTCGCTTGACGGACCCGGACTCGATCGAAATGGGGCCGGGTTTGGGCCCGAAAAAACGTTTGATTATAGGGCAAAGCGGTGGGGCCCGACGTCGGAGCCGTCCTGTTTGCGGCGGGATCACGCTTCTTGAGCGCGCCGCCGCGCCTGAGAGCAAGTCAGGACAGGATCAATGTCGGAAGGTGAGCAGCGTGTCGACGCCATAGGCTTGCGCAAGACTGGCGAGCCCGGAAGGAAAGTTGACGATATCGAGCGCGACACCGCGTGCGGTCGCCGCGCGCTGCCATGCGAGGAGCACGGCGAGCGCGGACGAATCGAACTGGCGCAGCGGGGCGCAGTCCACTTCGGTCGCGCCGGCGGTAATGCGCGAAAGACCCGCTTCGAGCGCGGACTTCGCGCTCTCGTGGGTCAGAGTCGCGGCCGTTTGAAAGCGGCCGCCGGTGGCGACTGAACTCACGACGAAGCCTTGCCGCTCGCGAGTTGCTGGTTACGCTGCGTCAGGAAGTCGAGCAGACCGCTGACGCCGTGTTGCGAAATCTGCTCGCTGAACTGCTGCTGATACGCCTGAATGAGCCACGCGCCGAGCACGTTGATGTCATACACGCGCCAGCCTTGCGGCGTCTTGTACAGGCGATAGTCGAGTTCGACCGGCGAGCCGTTGTTCATCACGACCGAGCGGACCACGACGTCCGTATCTTCCGGCGATGCACGGAACGGCTTGTACTGAACCGTCTGGTTGCGAACCTGGCTCAACGCGCCCGAGTACGTGCGGATCAGCAGCATCTTGAATTGCTCGACGATCTGCTTTTGCTGTTCCGGCGTCGCCGTATTCCAGTTGCGCCCCATCACGAGACGCGTGGTGCGCGTGAAGTCCGTGTACGGCAGAATCTTTTGATTGACGAGTTCGGTGATGCGCTGCACGTTGCCCGACTGAAGCTGCGGGTCGGACTTGATCTGATCGAGCACCTGCTGCGTGACCGTCTTGATCATGGCGTCAGGCGAGTTCGAATCGACAGTTTGCGCGGAGGCCGCGCCGCAGAACGCCATGAACAGGGCAAACAAGGGAAGCAAAAAGAATTTTTTCATCGCAATTCCTGCAAGAAAGTGGCTTGAGTTGGATTGCGCTCACCGGACCGGAGTTCAGCGAGCACACCGCCCAAGCTGTAAAAAATGCTGTCAGTTATGTTACCGGGTGTTAGCGCAAGCGCGCTCAACGCAAGCGGAACGAAGGGAAGCCCGGCGGGGCGCGCGGCGGGACGTACTGATTGCCCGGCACCGTCGCGTTGCCCGTGGAACTGGCCGCATTCGGCGCCACGGCAGTTCCCGAAGCAGGAGCCACGCCCGATGCCGCTTCAGCAGCCTCGGCCCCCGACGCAGCCGATGCCGCCGCAGGCGGAACCGCCGTCGCCGATGCACCGACGGCGCCCGCTGCGCCCACCGCGCCCGTCGTTCCAGTCGCGCCTTCGGGTTCGGCATATGTCGGCAGCGGCGCTTCGTCGTAGTTCGGCGCAGCCTCGGTGCCGGTATCGCGGCCTTCGCCGATCAGATACTGACGCCGCTGAAGATAGGCGTTGCGCACGAAGGAATACTTGTCGAGCGCGGCGTCGGCGAGCACGTCTGTCGCACCGAGCAGATTCGCCCGCACGTTGACGAGATTCACGCCGTAGAGCGCCCAGCTCACCGAATCCGGGCTCACGTAGCTCAGCGGATTGCCGAAATAATCGACGACGAGCCCGCTCGTGTCGCGCACCGTGCTCGGGCCGAGTAGCGGCAACACGACATACGGCCCCGGCGGCACACCGTAGTGGCCGAGCGTCAGGCCGAAGTCGCCCGCGTGCTTCGGCAGCTTCGCGACGGTCGCGACGTCGAACAGGCCGCCGACGCCGAAGAGCGTGTTGATCGTGACGCGCATGATGTCCGACACGCCATCCGCGATCTTCAGTTGCAGCAGATTGTTCGCCGCGATGTAGACGTCGCCGATATTCGAGAAGAAGTTCGTGACGCTGTTGCGCACCGGCTCCGGAACCGCCCACACGTATGCCTTCGCGACCGGCTTCAACGCGACCTGATCGACCTTGTCGTTGATCGTGAACATCGTCCGGTTGTAGCTTTCGAACGGATCGCCTTTGGTCGGCGTCGTAACCGTCGCGCAACCGGCGAGCGTCACCACCGCCGCCGATACCAGCACGCGCCGCAGCCCCATCGCGTACATACGATTCTCCTTATTGCGCGGCGCCTGATGCCGCGCTTGCCGCACTCGCCGCCGATGCAGCCGGCGCCGGTTCGGGCGCCACGCCCATCGCGCTGGCGGCCCCGGGGAACGCGGGTGCGGGCGCAGCCGGCGTCGCCGCCTTCGATGCGCCCGAATCCGCCGCCTTGTTGTAGAGGAACTGACCGATCAGGTTTTCGAGCACGACTGCCGATTGCGTCATCGTGAGCGTGTCGCCGTTCTTCAGCATCTGATCGTCACCGCCCGGCTCCAGACCGATGTACTGCTCGCCGAGCAGGCCGGAGGTCAGGATTTTCGCGGACGAATCTTTCGGAAACTGATACTGCTTGTCGATATCGATGGTCACGACCGCCTGGTACGTGTGCTCATCGAAGCCGATCGAACCGACGCGCCCGACCGTCACGCCCGCGCTCTTCACTGGCGCGCGCGGCTTGAGTCCGCCGATGTTGTCGAACTTGAGCCGAACCGCATAGGTTTGCTGGAACGACAGGGAACTCATGTTGCCGGCCTTCAGCGCGAGAAACAGCAGCGCCACGAAACCGAGCACCACGAAGAGGCCGACCCAAAAGTCGAGAGCAGTCTTTTTCATCGTCTTTCCAAAGAGAATCTTGTCGCGGAGCGCGTGTGACGGTATGTACCCTTCACAACGCCCACGTCCGCGCCGTGGCCATCAGCTGAACATCAAGGCGGTCAGCAGGAAATCGAGGCCGAGCACCGCCAGCGACGCATACACGACCGTCTTGGTCGTCGCACGCGAGACGCCTTCAGGCGTCGGCCGGGCTTCGTAGCCCTGGAACAACGCGATGAACGTCACCGCGAAACCGAAGACGACGCTCTTCACGACGCCATTGCCGACATCGCGCCAGACGTCCACGCCGCCCTGCATCTGCGACCAGAACGCGCCCGGGTCCACGCCGATCAGCAACACGCCGACCACATAGCCGCCGATCACGCCCACCGCGCTGAAAATGGCCGCGAGCACCGGCATGGCGATGATGCCCGCCCACATGCGCGGCGCGACGACCACCTTCATGGGATCGACGGCCATCATTTCCATCGCCGTGAGTTGCTCGCCGGCCTTCATCAGGCCGATTTCCGCCGTCAGCGACGTGCCCGCGCGCCCCGCGAACAGCAGCGCGGTGACGACCGGCCCGAGTTCGCGCACGAGCGAGAGCGCGACGAGCAGCCCGAGCGCCTGCTCGGAACCGTAGCGATTCAGCGTGTAATAGCCCTGCAGCCCGAGCACGAAGCCGACGAACAAGCCCGACACCGCGATGATGACAAGCGAATAATTGCCGACGAAGTGGATCTGCTTCGTGACAAGGCGCGGACGGCGCAGCAGCGGGAAGAATTCGAGGACGAGGCGCACGAGCATGCGCGTGGCGTAGCCGGCGGTGCCGAAGCCGTCGAGCACCCAGCGTCCGATTGCGCTGATCATGCCTTGCCTCCGATGCCGAAATCCGCCGCGAGCGGCTGGCTCGCGTAGTGGAACTTGAACGGGCCGTCCGGCGTGCCGTCGATGAACTGGCGCACCGTGGGGTCCTGCGACGCGCGCAGTTGCGCGGGCGTGCCTTCGGCGTGAATGCCGCCATTGGCGATGAAGTACACGTAATCCGCGATGGCGAACGATTCGGGCACGTCGTGCGTGACGAGGATGGAGGTCGCGCCGAGGGCGTCGTTGATCGTGCGGATCAGCTTCGCGGTGATGCCGAGCGAGATGGGATCGAGGCCGGCGAACGGCTCGTCGTACATCATGAGTTCGGGATCGAGCGCGATGGCGCGGGCAAGCGCCACGCGCCGCGCCATGCCGCCCGAGATCTCGGACGGCGCGAGGTCGCGCGCGCCGCGCAAGCCGACCGCGTTGAGCTTCATCAGCACGAGATCGCGGATGAGTTCTTCCGGCAGATCGGTGTGCTCGCGCAGCGGAAACGCGACGTTCTCGAACACCGTCTGGTCGGTGAAGAGCGCGCCGAACTGGAACAGCATGCCCATCTTGCGGCGAAGCGCGTAAAGACCTTCACGCGTTTGCGCGCCGACGTCCTGGCCGCCGTAAAGCACCTGGCCACGATTCGCCTTGACGAGACCGCCGACCAGCCGCAGCGTCGTGGTCTTTCCGCAGCCGGAGCCGCCCATGACCGCGACCACCTGCCCACGCGGGAATCGCATGTTCAGGTTCGACAGCACGAGCCGGTCGCCGTAACCGAAGTCGACGTCACGTAGCTCTAACAGAGTCTCTGAAGAGGCTGGCACTGGGTAACAAATTCCGTTGACGCAAAACGCCGCATTATAGGGCCTGCGTGCAATCGGTGCTTCGCCCTATCCTGCGAGGTCTTGATTTTTCGGAACTGTCAGCATTGACGTGCAAACTTCTGTTGCAGCGACGAAACCGCCGCAGCCGTGTCCGGCGCTTCCGTCACCGCGCGCACGACCGCCGCGCTGCCGACGCCGGTCGCGAGCACGTCGCCGATCACGTTACCGTCGATTCCGCCGATCGCGACGAGCGGCACGCGGCCAGCGAGCAACTGCACGTAGCGGCGAAGGCGCGCGAGTCCTTGCGGCTTCGTCGGCATGACTTTGGTGGTCGTCGGGAAGACCGCGCCGAGCGCGAGGTAGCTCGCGCCGAAATGCAGCGCGCGCAGCATTTCGTAGTAGCCGTGCGTCGAGAGGCCGAGGCGCAGGCCGGCGCGCGCGATCGCGTTCAGATCGGCGGTCTGCACGTCTTCCTGGCCGAGATGCACGCCGTAAGCGCCCGCCGCGATCGCCGCGCGCCAGTGATCGTTGATGAAAAGCTGCGCCGCATGCCGACGCCCCGCCGCCACCGACCGCTCGATCTCGCGCTGGAGGTCATCGGCGTCGTTGCTCTTGCGGCGCAACTGCGCGGTGACGACGCCCAGGTCGAGCACGCGCTCGATCCATTCGCCGCTCGGCAGCACGGGATACAGCCCCAGCTTGTCCGGGCACGATGGAAAGCCCGGCTCCGGCGCGGGCGGCAGGTCGCCGACACGCGGGAACGTCGCGAAATCGACGGGCCATGCGTCGTCCCTGGCGTCGTCGCCGGTGCGCCAGGCGAGCGCCAGCACGAGCGCGTCGTGCGGCTCGAAGTTGCAGTCGAGAAACGCGGCGAGCGCGGCCAGCCAGTCGTCGGACCGCTCGCCTTCCAGCACGAAACGGTCGCCGCCGCGCGTCAGCGTCACGCGATCGCCGTGCGCTTCGAGGACCGCCGCGCCGCCGCGTTCGAGCGCTTCGACATCGACGTCATGCGCATCCGTGAACACGATCAAATCCTGCGCGGCCGGGGACTCGGGCGGCGTCAGGCAGATGCGCCAGCGCGTCGCTGCCGCAGGCCACTCGCCGAGTCGCGCGCGGATTCGCTCGGCGACTTCCGTGAGTTCGTCCGCCGGCGGCCAGAACACTTCGCGTCCGAGCAAACTCATGCCGCACCTCCGTCCTGATGCCAGAACGGCATGCCGACGACCGGCGTGCTCGCCTGCGCGCTGTCGCGCTCGGCCATCGGCCCGGCGAGAAACGCCGTGCGTCCGGCCGCGACGCCCAGCGCGAACGCGCGCGCCATCTGCGGGGGAAACGTCGCCTGCGAGACGGCCGTGTTGAGCAGCACGCCGTCGAAGCCCCACTCCATCACTTGACACGCATGCGACGGCACGCCGAGCCCGGCATCGACGATCAGCGGAACATCCGGCAGCCGCTCGCGCAACGTGCGCAGGCCGTAGGGATTCGTCACGCCCTTGCCGGTGCCGATGGGCGCGCCCCACGGCATCAGCGCTTCGCAGCCGGCATCGAGCAGACGCCGGCCGATCACGAGATCTTCGGTGCAGTACGGCAGCACCTTGAAGCCGTCGCGCACGAGCTTCGCGGCGGCTTCAACGAGGCCGATCGGGTCGGGCTGCAGCGTGTAGTCGTCGCCGATCAGCTCGAGCTTGATCCACGGCGTATCGAACACTTCGCGCGCCATGTACGCGGTCGTCAGCACTTCGTCGACGCTCTGACAGCCCGCCGTGTTCGGCAAGAGCGCGACGCCGTGGCGCTTGAGGACATCGAAGAAGCCGGCCTCGCCGGTCTCCGACTGACGGCGCAGCGCGACGGTCACCATGCCGGGACGCGCGGCGTCGATGGAATCCGAAAGCGATTGCAGCGACGGATAACGCGATGTCCCGAGCAGCACGCGGCTCGGGAAAGTCTGGCCGTAGAGCGTGAGCGCGTCAGCGGCGGATTGTGTGGTCATGATCGTGTCCCTGGTTTGGACTCAGCCGCCCGCGACGGGCGAAACGATGTCGAGCTTGTCGCCCGGCGAAAGCGTCTTCGTGCCGTGCTCGCCGCGCGCGACGAACTGGCCGTTCAGCGCCACGGCAAACGGCGGCTTCGCGCCGAACGCGGCGAGCGCGTCGGTGACGGTCGCCGCATCGGGCAAGATGAATTCGCGCTGATTGATGTGGATGTCCATGCTTTGTCTCAAATAGCCGTCATACAGTCGCGACGGTCGCCGCCTCGAACGCGCCGTGCAGAAGTTCGGACCAGCGCGCGCGGCGGCGGAAGTCGTCGAAGGAAGCGGCGTCGCGCACGTTTTCGCCGATGAGCGCATCCGCGAGCGCGCAGGCCGAATCCGCGACTTCGGGCGCGATCATGAAGCCGTGCCGATACAGCCCGTTCACGCGAACGGTCCGCGCGCCGTCCCACACGATGGCCGGCCGATGGTCCGGCAGCGTCGGCCGGCATTGCGAATTCAGTTCGAGAATGCGCGCCTCGCCGAAGCCCGGATGCACGGCGAACGCCGCGCTCAGCAATTCGAGCGCCGATCGCACGCTCACGGGCGACATGTCTTCGCCTTCGACTTCGGTGGCGCCGATCACGTAGAGGTCGTTTTCTTTCGGCGCGATGTAGAGCGGATAGCGCGGATGCAGCAGCCGCACGGGCCGCGTCAAGCCGATGCCCGGCGCATGCACGCGCGCCACTTCGCCGCGAATGCCGCGTAGCGCGGGCCACGCGGGCTTGCCGCCGAGTCCGCGGCAATCGATGATCCAGCGCGCGTCGGGCATCGCATCGACGGGCGTGTTCCACTGCGTGCGCACGCCGCGCGCCGCCAGCCCCGCCGCGAGCGCCTTTAACGCCTGACGGTTGTCGAGCTGGCCGTCGTGCGGCAGCAGCCAGCCCTGCGCGAAACGCGTTCCGAGCGCGGGTTCCGCCTGCGCGACTTGCGCGCCCGCGAGCTTGACGAAACCGCCATCGAGCAGCGCGGCGGGCGCATTCGCGCGCAAGCGGCGCTCGAAAAGCGGCGCCTCCGCGCGATCCGCGCCGTGCCAGACGACGAGCGTCCCGTTCTGCTGGAAGAAAACCGGTTCGGGCAAGGCCGCGAGCACGTCCGGCCAGCGCGCGAGCGACGCCGCTCCGAGTTCGACGACCAGCGGTTCCGCGCTCGTCGCTTCGGCGAGCGGCGCGAGCATGGCGGCCGCGACCCACGCCGCCGACTGCGTGCCCGATTCGTCGCCGCGCTCGTACAGCGCGACCTCGTGGCCCGCGCCCGCGAGCTGCCACGCGACGAGCCGCCCGACGAGTCCGCCGCCGATCACGGCGAAATCGGGCTTGTTCGCTGCGGCCTGATCGATGCTATTCACAATCCGATGTCTCCTTTGACGACGCGCGTGCGCGGGTGTCGCGGACGAGCGCGCACCCATGCGTGAAACCAGCGACGAAATCAGCGGAGAGACCGGCCCGGCGCCGAAGCAAGACGCAGCGGGCGGAAAGGAAGACTGGAAGAAACTGGAGGAAAGGCGCAAGGCATTGCGCGTTCTCCGGAAACTTCCCTCGCCGGTATTACCCGGATCGGGTGCAAAGGGTCTCTCTCAGCCTCGCCGCGCCCTGTACCGATGCGCGCGAAGCACCCCTGTTTCGCCGTTGGTCATTAGAGCATAAAAGGCAAAGCCGCTGCAAACCGGGATTGCCCGCGCGCACGGGCGGCATCGGTCGCGGGCTGCGGCACTCTGGCACAATGCCCCGAAAGCGGTTCATCGAACGATCGCACCGTATTAAGCGGCAGTTAAGAGAACATCTCAACAATCTGCGAGGCTGGAAGCGGCTCGCGCGCGACGATCACCTCGCGCGCGCATGCCCGATCCGGCCGCGAAACGTGTCAACCCGCCGGCAAGCCGGCGCACCAGCAGAAAGGTCATGGCCAACACAAATTCCGAAAACACGCAGCAGCAGGCGGATCAGGTCTCGGCGTGGAGCCTCATCAAGCCGTACTGGGTATCCGAAGAACGCAAGCTGGCCTGGGGGCTGCTCGTTGCGATCATCGCGATCAACATGACCGTCGTGTGGATCAACGTGCGGCTCAACAGCTGGAACGCGGACTTCTATAACGCGCTGCAGAACAAGAACGTCCGCGATTTTCCGCACTTGCTGCTGATCTTCACCGGCCTCGCGTTCGCGTACATCCTGCTCGCCGTCTACGGGCGATATCTGCGTCAGATGCTCGCCTTCCGCTGGCGGCAATGGCTCACGAACCGGTATCTCGAACAATGGCTTGGCGACCGCGCGTTCTACCGCATCGAGCGCGACCGCCTCGCCGATAACCCCGACCAGCGTATCAGCGACGACCTGCAATCTTTCGCGACGACCACGCTGACGCTGTCGCTCGATCTGCTTTCGACGCTCGTCACGCTCGTCACCTTCATCACGATTCTGTGGACCATCGCGGGCGCGCTCACGTTCTCGCTCGGCGGCACGCCGATCACGATTCCCGGCTACATGGTCTGGGCGGCGGCGCTGTACGCGATTCTCGGCTCGCTCATCATTCAGAAGGTCGGGCATCCGCTGGTGTCCATCAATTATCAGCAGCAGAAGGTGGAAGCGGACTTTCGTTTCGGGCTGATTCGCGTGCGCGAGAACGCGGAGCAGATTGCGTTCTACGACGGCATCGCCACGGAAACCGCGAACGCGAAGACCATCTTCCACCGCATCCGCGACAACTGGTGGCTCATCATGAAGTACACGAAGCGCATGACCTTCGTGCTGAGTTTCTACGGCCAGATCGCGATCATTTTCCCGATCATGGTCGCCGCGCCGCGCTACTTCGCGGGCGCGTTTTCGTTCGGCGTGCTGATGCAGATTTCATCGGCGTTCGGCACCGTCAGCGATTCGTTCTCCTGGTTCATCAACAGTTATTCGACGCTGGTCGAATGGCGCGCCACGGTCAACCGTCTTCGCGAATTCAAGCGCGTGATGCGCTCGACGCATATCCGCGAGGAAACGTCGCCCGCGACGGAGCGTGGCGGCATCAATCTGCATTACACGAGCACGCCATCGCTGACGACGACGAATCTGACGCTCGCGTTGCCGAACGGCACGCCGCTTTCGCGCGTGGCGGATGTATCGATCGAGCCGGGATCGCGCTGGCTGGTCGTGGGGCCGTCGGGATCGGGCAAGAGCACGCTGATGCGCGCGCTCGCGGGCCTGTGGCCGTTCGGCGACGGCACGATCGACGCGCCCGTCGACGCGAAAATGATGTTCATCCCGCAGCAAAGCTATCTGCCGATCGGCACGTTGCGCGCGGCGCTGGCGTATCCGTCGCCGGGCGGCACGTTCACCGACGAGGAATCGCGCGAGGTGTTGCGCGCGTGCAATCTGGAAGCGTACGGCGATCGGCTGGACGAGAACGCACACTGGGCGCGGAGCTTGTCGCCGGGCGAGCAGCAACGGCTTGCGGCCGCGCGCGTGCTGCTGCACAAGCCGGACTTCCTGTTCCTCGACGAAGCCACGAGCGCGCTCGATGCGGACAACGAACTGCATATCTACAACACGCTCGTGGACCGGCTGCCGAAAGCGGCGATTCTGAGCGTCGCGCACCGGGAATCGGTGGCGCTGTTTCATGATTATCGGATCGAGATCGAGAGGGCGATGGTGGAGGCTTGATCGCTGCATCGTCGAATTTGAAAAAAGCCGCACCCGCGAGCAATTGCCGGTGCGGTTTTTCTTATTTGTAGGTGCGGTTGAACAGCCGCCGACCGCAGCGCCATAGACTGTCGCGTCCCTTCGACGTAAAGACAGCAGATGGACCTGAAACTATTGACGGACGATGACCTCGAGTCCATGCGCCGCGCGCCCAAGATCATCGTCAACCCGCGTGCGCGGTGGGTGACCAAAGGCGGGCATCGCGAACGGAATTTCATGCTTCACGACACGCGCGATGCAACGCAGAGCTATCGATTGTTCTTGCGCATCTCGCTCACGAATCGCAGCGTCTTTTCGGCCGGACTCGCGCGTGTCTGGCCGACGGAAGAAACGCTCGTCCTCGCGCGCTATAACGGTCCGTACCATCCGCACCGGAACGTACTGGAGCGAACGAAGGTGCCGCCCGGCTGCCACCGGCATCTCGCCACGCACCGCTATATCGTCGCCGACCTCGACCCCGACGGTTTCGCTGAAGCGGTGTCCGGCTACAATTCGCTCGACGGCGCCTTCCAGTGCTTGTGCAAGGACTGTGGCATCGCGTCGCTCGCCTTGCATCCACTTCAACCTGAACTCGAGTTCTGATATGTCGCGCGATACATCGGACGCCATCAAGCGACTGCTTTGCGAATCGTGGTGCTCGGAGCTCGACGTCGCTGAAGACGGCGATGCACTCCGCTTGTCCATGCCCCTGCTGGAACCCGACGGCGATTATGTGACCGTCTGGCTGCGGCAAGCGATGGGCGGCTGGCGCATCGAAGATGCCGGCACGACGCTGATGCGCATCTCCTACGACTCAGACTCAGGTTCATTTCTGCGCGGTCCGCGACGCGTCTTGCTCGACAAGACACTCGCCGCATACGGCGCGCGGCTGGCGGACGACGGCCAGATCGTGGCCGAATCGGACGAGCAGTTTCTCGGCATGTCGCTGCTGCGTTTTGGACAAGCGCTCTTGCGCGTGAACGATCTGAAAAGCTCGACCCGCTCGCGCGTCGCGTCCACGTTCTTCGACGACCTGAACGCCCGGCTGATGCAGATCGTGGGCGCGGACAACGTGGTGCCGAAATATCATGCACCGGAGGTTCCGGATGCCGCCGACTATCCGATCGACTTTTTCCTGAGAGGCTCGCGCACGCCGCTTTTCGTCTTCGGTGTGCCGAATCAGGAGCGCGCGCGCACGGCGACCATCGTTCTGCAGCATATCGACCAATACATCCCGCATTACGACTCGATCATCGTCTTCCAGGATGCGAGCGTCATTCCGAGCATCGATCTGCGCCGGCTCATGAACGCGGCCAATGACATGGTCGATTCGCTCGATGCAAAAGCGTCGCTCGCGAAGAAGATCCAGCACCGCATGCGCGCAGCATAGAAACGAAAAGGCCACGCAAGCGCGTGGCCTTCTCACTTCTCACCTTCAAGCCTTACCGCGGCAACTCACTACTCCCCATCAAATAAGCATCGACCGACCGCGCGCACTGGCGTCCTTCACGAATCGCCCACACGACGAGCGATTGTCCGCGCCGCATATCGCCGGCGGTGAACACCTTGTCGACCGACGTGTAATACGCCTTCTCGCCTTCCGTCGATGCGCGCACGTTGCCGCGCGCGTCCTTGTCCACGCCGAACGCTTCGAGCACCGGCGACAGCGGCTGCGTGAAGCCCATCGCGAGCAGCACGAGGTCCGCCTTCATCTCGAACTCGGAGCCGGGCACTTCGACCATCTTCCCGCCCTTCCACTCGACGCGCGCCGCGATCAGCTTCTCGACCTTGCCGTTCTTGCCTTCGAAGCGCTTCGTCGCGACCGACCAGTCGCGCTCGCAACCTTCTTCATGCGACGACGACGTCCGCAGCTTGATCGGCCAATACGGCCACACGAGCGGCTTGTTCTCTTCCTCGGGCGGTTGCGCGAGCAGCTCGAACTGCGTCACGCCCTTCGCGCCATGACGATTCGACGTCCCGACGCAATCCGAACCCGTATCGCCGCCGCCGATCACGACGACATGCTTGCCCTTCGCGAGCAACTGATCCGCGACCTTGTCGCCCGCGTTGACCTTGTTCTGCTGCGGCAGGAACTCCATCGCGTAATGGATGCCTTCCAGCTCGCGCCCCGGCACCGGCAAGTCGCGCGGCGTTTCGGAACCGCCCGCGATCACCACGGCATCGAACTGTTCCTTCAGTTCTTCCGGCGTGACGCTTTCCTTCGCCGTGTTGCCGATGTGCGAAGGCAGCGCGTCCTTGCCGACGAACACGTTCGTGCGGAACGACACGCCTTCCGCTTCCATCTGGCGCATGCGGCGATCGATCAGCCACTTCTCCAGCTTGAAATCGGGGATGCCATAGCGCAGCAATCCGCCGATGCGATCGTTCTTCTCGAACACGACGACATCGTGCCCCGCGCGCGCCAGTTGCTGCGCGACCGCGAGCCCCGCCGGCCCGGAACCGACGACGGCCACTTTCTTGCCCGTCTTGTGCTTCGCGGGCTGCGGCGCGACCCAGCCTTCTTCCCACGCCTTGTCGATGATCTTGCGCTCGATCGACTTGATGCCGACCGGATCTTCGTTGATGCCGAGCGTGCATGCCGCTTCGCACGGCGCCGGGCAGATGCGGCCCGTGAACTCGGGGAAATTGTTCGTCGAATGAAGGACGTCGATCGCCGTCTTCCAGTCCTGGCGGAAAACGAGATCGTTGAAGTCCGGAATGATGTTGTTCACCGGACAGCCGTTGTTGCAGAACGGAATGCCGCAGTCCATGCAGCGCGCGCCCTGAACCTTGGCGTCGTCGTCGGTCAGCGCGGCGACGAATTCCTTGTAGTGCTTGACGCGGGTCAGCGGTGCTTCGTACGCCTCGTGACGGCGTTCGAACTCGAGAAAACCGGTTGCCTTGCCCATTTCTTTCTCTGTATTTGGTGAGGATCGCGCTCTCCGATGCCGTGCACCGGAGAGCCTTGCTTTGATTGTTTCGAGCTTAGGCCGCGAGCGCTTCCTTCGCCTTCTTCGCGCCGAGTTCGCCGAGCGCGCGCTTGTATTCGGTCGGGAAGACCTTCACGAACTGACGGCGCGACGCATCCCAGTTTTCGAGCAGCGCCTTCGCACGCGGCGATCCGGTGAACTGGAAGTGACGCTCGACGAGACCCTTGAGCAGCGCTTCGTCGGTCTGGCCGGTGTGCCACAGCGCGCGATCCACCGTGCGCTCCTGCTCGGCCTGCTGCAGCAGCGGATCGAGCGCGACCATCGACTTGTTGCACTTGGCGGCGAACGTGCCGTCCGGGTCGTACACGAACGCGATACCGCCCGACATGCCCGCTGCGAAGTTGCGTCCCGTCTCGCCGAGCACGACCACCGTGCCGCCCGTCATGTATTCGCAGCCGTGGTCGCCCGTGCCTTCGACGACCGCCGTCGCGCCCGAGTTACGCACGCAGAAGCGCTCCCCCGCGACGCCGCGGAAATACGATTCGCCTTCGATCGCGCCGTACATCACCGTGTTGCCGCAGATGATGTTTTCCTCGGACTTGCCGCGGAAGTCGTTCGTCGGGCGAATGATGATGCGCCCGCCCGACAGGCCCTTGCCGACGTAGTCGTTGCCGTCGCCGACGAGATCCAGCGTCACGCCCTTCGCGAGAAACGCGCCGAAGCTCTGGCCCGCCGTGCCCTTCAACTGGATGTGGATCGTGTCGTCGGGCAGACCGTCGTGGCCGTACTTCTTCGCGATCAGGCCGGACAGCATCGCGCCGACCGTGCGATTCACGTTGCGCACCGGCTGGATGAACGAGACATGCTCGCCCTTCTCGATCGCCGCCTTCGACTTCTCGATCAGCACGTGATCGAGCGCCTTGTCGAGACCGTGATCCTGCACATCGACGTGCTTGCGCGCGACTTCGTTCGCCACCGGCACCTGATAGAAGATGCGCGAGAAGTCGAGACCCTTCGCCTTCCAGTGCTCGACGCCCTTCTTCGTGTCGAGCAGATCGACGCGGCCGATGAGATCATCGAACTTGCGCAGGCCCAGTTGCGCCATGATTTCGCGCACTTCTTCCGCGACGAAGAAGAAGTAGTTGACGACATGCTCCGGCTGGCCCGTGAACTTCGCGCGCAGCACCGGGTCTTGCGTCGCGACGCCGACCGGGCACGTGTTCAGATGGCACTTGCGCATCATGATGCAGCCTTCGACGACGAGCGGCGCCGTCGCGAAGCCGAATTCGTCCGCGCCGAGCAGCGCGCCGATCACGACGTCGCGGCCGGTCTTCATCTGACCGTCCGCCTGCACGCGGATGCGGCCACGCAGACGGTTCAGCACGAGCGTCTGCTGCGTTTCGGCGAGGCCGAGTTCCCACGGCGTGCCCGCGTGCTTGAGCGACGACAAGGGCGACGCGCCCGTGCCGCCGTCATGACCGGCGATCACGACGTGATCCGCCTTCGCCTTCGCCACGCCCGCTGCCACGGTGCCGACGCCGACTTCCGACACGAGCTTCACCGAGATGCTCGACGACGAGTTCACGTTCTTCAAATCGTGAATGAGCTGCGCGAGGTCTTCGATCGAATAGATGTCGTGGTGCGGCGGCGGCGAAATCAGCCCGACGCCCGGCACCGAATAACGCAGCTTGCCGATGTAATCCGACACCTTGTGGCCCGGCAACTGGCCGCCTTCGCCCGGCTTCGCGCCCTGCGCCATCTTGATCTGGATCTGATCGGCCGACGACAGGTACTCCGCCGTCACGCCGAAACGTCCCGACGCGACCTGCTTGATCTTCGAGCGCAGCGAATCGCCGTCCTTCAGCGGGATGTCGGTGACGACTTCCTTGCCGATGATCGATTGCAGCGTGTCGCCGTTCTTGATCGGAATGCCGCGCAGTTCGTTGCGATAACGCGTTTCGTCCTCGCCGCCTTCGCCGGTGTTCGACTTGCCGCCGATGCGGTTCATCGCGACCGCGAGCGTGGCGTGCGCTTCCGTGCTGATCGAGCCGAGCGACATCGCGCCGGTCGCGAAGCGCTTCACGATGTCCTTCGCCGATTCCACTTCGTCGAGCGGAATGGCCTTCGCCGGATCGAGCCTGAACTCGAAGAGACCACGGAACGTCATGTGACGGCGCGTCTGGTCGTTGATCAGATGCGCGTATTCCTTGTACGTCTGGTACGAATTGCTGCGCGCCGAATGTTGCAGCTTGGCGATCGCATCCGGCGTCCACATGTGCTCTTCGCCGCGCACGCGGTACGCGTACTCGCCGCCCGCATCGAGCATGTTGGCGAGGACCGGGTTGTCGCCGAACGCCTCGCGATGCAGGCGAATGGCTTCCTCGGCCACTTCGAAGATGCCGATGCCGCCGACCTTCGACGCCGTGCCCTTGAAATACTTCTCCACGAGATCCGACGACAGGCCGACCGCCTCGAAAATCTGCGCGCCGGTGTAGGACATGTAAGTGGAAATGCCCATCTTCGACATGACCTTGTGCAGGCCCTTGCCGACTGCCTTCGTGAAGTTGTAGATGGCCTTGTCCGCCGAGAGATCGCCCTTCAGCCCTTCGGCCATGTTGGCGAGCGTTTCCAGCGCGAGGTACGGATGCACGGCTTCCGCGCCGTAGCCCGCGAGCAGCGCGAAGTGATGCGTCTCGCGCGCCGAACCCGTTTCCACGACGAGACCCGTGCTCGTGCGCAGGCCGTGCTGCACGAGGTGCGTGTGGATCGCGGACGTGGCGAGCAGCGCCGGAATCGCGACGTTATCGCGGTCCATCTTGCGGTCCGACACGATCAGGATGTTGTAGCCGGACTTCACGGCATCGACGGCTTCGGCGCACAGCGACGCGATGCGCGCTTCCACGCCTTCCTTGCCCCACGCCGCCGGATAGCAGATGCTCAGTTCGTACGAGCGGAACTTGCCGCCGGTGTACGTATCGATCGCGCGGATCTTCGCGATGTCCTTGAAGTCGAGCACGGGCTGCGACACTTCGAGGCGCATCGTCGGGTTGATGTTGATGGTGTCGAGCAGGTTCGGCTTCGGCCCGATGAACGAGACGAGCGACATCACCATGTTCTCGCGGATCGGATCGATCGGCGGGTTCGTCACTTGCGCGAACAACTGCTTGAAGTAGTGATACAGCGTCTTGTTCTTGCTGGACATGACCGCGAGCGGCGAGTCGTTGCCCATCGAGCCGATCGCTTCCTCGCCCGATTGCGCCATCGGCGCCATCAGGAACTTCACGTCCTCTTGCGTGTAGCCGAACGCCTGCTGACGGTCGAGCAGCGCGGCGGCCTCGCGGCGCTGCGTTTCGACGTCCTCGGCCTTCGGCTCGATCTCGTCGAGCTTGATGCGCACGGCGTCGATCCAGCTCTTGTACGGCTTCGCGTTCGCGAGGTTGTCCTTGAGCTCCTTGTCCTCGATGATGCGGCCCTGCTCCATGTCGATCAGGAACATCTTGCCCGGCTGCAGACGCCACTTCTTCACGATCTTCGATTCGGGAATCGGCAGCACGCCGGATTCCGACGCGAGGATCACGAGATCGTCGTCGGTCACGAGATAACGCGCCGGACGCAGGCCGTTGCGGTCCAGCGTCGCGCCGATCTGGCGGCCGTCCGTGAACGCGATCGCGGCGGGGCCGTCCCACGGCTCCATCATCGCGGCGTGATATTCGTAGAACGCGCGGCGGTTCTCGTCCATCAGCGTGTGCTGTTCCCAGGCTTCCGGGATCATCATCATCATTGCGTGGACGAGCGGGTAGCCGGCCATCACCAGCAGTTCGAGACAGTTGTCGAACGAAGCGGTGTCCGACTGGCCCGGATAGATCAGCGGCCAGAGCTTCGGCAGGTCGTCGCCGAGCACGTACGATGCGATCGCGCCGGTGCGCGCGTTCAGCCAGTTGACGTTGCCCTTCACGGTGTTGATTTCACCGTTGTGCGCGATCATGCGATACGGGTGCGCGAGTTCCCACGCCGGGAACGTGTTGGTCGAGAAGCGCTGGTGCACGAGCGCGAGCGCGGAGACGACGCGCTCGTCCTGCAAGTCGCGGTAGTACACGCCGACCTGACCGGCCAGCAGCAGGCCCTTGTAGACGACCGTGCGCGAGGACATCGACGGCACGAAGTATTCCTTGCCGTGCTTGAGCTTGAGCGCCTGAATGCGATGGCTTGCCGTCTTGCGGATGATGTACAGCTTGCGCTCGAGCGCATCCGTCACGACGATGTCCTTGCCGCGCCCGATGAAGATCATGCGGATGAGCGGCTCGCTCGCCTTCACGGCGGGTGAAATCGGCATGTTGCCGTCGACGGGCACGTCGCGCCAGCCGAGCACGACCTGGCCTTCGGCCTTCACCGTGCGTTCGAGTTCCTGCTCGCACGCGAGACGCGACGCGTGTTCCTTCGGCAGGAAGATCATGCCGACGCCGTATTCGCCGGCGGGCGGCAGCGTCACACCCTGCTTGGCCATCTCCTCGCGATAGAAGCCGTCCGGCACCTGAATCAGGATGCCGGCGCCGTCGCCCATCAGCGGGTCTGCGCCGACCGCGCCCCGGTGATCGAGGTTCTCAAGAATCTTGAGACCCTGCTGAATGATCTCGTGGCTTTTCTTGCCCTTGATATGGGCGACGAAGCCGACGCCGCAAGCGTCATGTTCGTTGGCAGGGTCGTACATGCCCTGCGCGGCGGGAAGCGAACCGGCTGCCGGCTGCTGATGATCGTTCATGGGGACACCGTCTCTACTGTGAGGGGCCGACTCGGCCGTTGAATCGTTTTTCTGTTGCCCGCGGCGCGATTCGCTGATCGCGCGCCGCGAGGCGGGTGCGCTATGACGCGCTGCACCGCAAAACCGCCGGAAATCGAAATATACGCGACGAATCAAAGCGATGGCAAATAAAACATGATGATCCGGCACCTATTATGGTTATGGTGCAAAAGCGCCCCAATAAATAAGTGCCATATCAATGCGAGCCGAAAATAAACGGCGTTCGCCAAACACGAGACGCCGTTCGTTGGTGTCCTTGCCGCCAGGCGCCTTATCCCTACTGGGCTTGCGGCGTTTCCCGGACTTTGCGTGGACGCCCGCGCGGCAACGGCGACACGCGCCGGTTCGCCGCCCGCGACGCCCATTCGCGGTAGGCATCGCTGCCGAGCACCCAGCCTTTGAGCGTGGCCTGGAGGAGACGCGTGGTCTCGCGTTCGTCGAGCGGCTGCTCGCACAGTTCCCTGTACGCGTGCTGACGCTCGAAGGGCGTGTTGCCGAGCGACCAGAAAAGCGGGTGATCGGTGATGAGCGGATCGAGCGTCACGCCGATGTGATGCCGGTAGCTCGACCACTTGTAGTCCTGCGGCGCCGCTGCGAGCTGCGCGCGGACAGGCGCCATTTCGACGACGCGCGTCGCGAGCAGGAAATAGCGCTCGCCTTCGATGACCGTCGCGCGATAGCGTCCTTCCCACAGCGTGCCGCGCCGCATGTAACGCCGGTTGAAGTGCGCGACGTATCGACGTCCGACCGCCTGCATCGCCTTCGGCAGGCTGGCCTCGTCGCGCGGCGTCACGAGCAGATGCACGGCCTGCGGCATCAGCGCGTAGGCATGAATGGAAAGGTGATGATCGCGTGAAGCCGTCCTCAAGCAGTCGATGAAAAGCTCGTAGTCCTGGTCGTCGACGAAGGCAGGTTGCTGGTCGAGACCACGCAGGATGACATGCTGCGGCTGTTCGGGAACGTAGAGTCGTGCAAGCCGTGCCATTCTGGATATTCCGTTGGTCGCGTTTGTGTTACCCCGTTCGGGGGCTGACTGGAGACGCCGCTGCGGCGGGGTTCGAGGCGCATGCAAGCGCCGTGCAACGCGTTTCCGAAGCCGCTTGCCACCTAGGGAAAATGCTCTACGGAACCGCTATGGTTAGATTGAAACGTTGTGTTCATAATGGGCGTGCTTTCAGGAGGAGCACAAATTGAAAATAAAACAAGTCGTAACGGGGATCGCAGCATTGGCGTGTGTGTCCACGGCGGCACAGGCACAATCGGCTGGGTCCATTTATGCAACGGCAGGCTGGTTTCACTTCGCCCCACAGGACAGCAGCGGTCCGCTCAAAGAAACAAGTGTAGGCGGATCTCCCGTCAATATCAGCGTGCCGGGTACGGGCGCCGGCATCAGCAGCGCGGATACGGCAGGCTTCACGCTCGGCTACTTCGTCACCGACCACATCGCCACTGAATTCGAAATTGGCATTCCGCCCACGTTCGACCTCAACGGAACGGGAACGCTCTCGCGGTACGGCAAGATCGGCAGCGCGAAGCAATGGAGCCCAACGCTGCTTTTCAAATACTTCTTTAATGAACCGCAGGCCAAGTTTCGCCCGTTCGTCGGCGTGGGCGTGACGCGCACCTGGTTCACCGACGCGCAAATCAACAACACGGCGTTCGAAGGCTCCGTTCTGCATGGTCCGACCACGGTCGATACGGATAGTTCGTGGGCGCCGGTCTTTAATGTCGGCGCTGTCTACAATTTCACGGAGCACTGGTTCGCGGGTTTTTCCGTCTCGTTCATTCCGTTGAAGGCAACGGCCAAGCTGAGCACGCAAGCGCAAACGCCGGTCGGCACACTCAACGTTCAGTCGCAGGCAAAGATCACCATCAACCCGATCGTGACGTACCTGCGCGTAGGCTATCGCTTTTGATATCACATGCGGCCACGCGCCGGTACCGAATTGCGACTCCACGAAACGCCGTTATGCCATGCTGCATAGCGGCGTTTTGTTTTACACGCGCCTTGTAAATCTGACTCGCCGAGCGCGCGAGACGCCGCAGTAATTACGCATGACGGTCGCCGCACGTGCGTTTGCAGCGGGCAACAGCCGCCCCGGCATTCAACTTGCTCAAGACACCTTCCCCGCGATATTCGCGGGCACCTCCATCCACGATTCATCCATCGACGGAGCGAACTATGAACGCACTGCCCAACACGCGAGACGCCATCGGAGATTCATGGAACAGCACGAGCCGCCGCGCACGCCGCATGGCGCGTCATGGCCGCGAAGCAGCCGAGGATATCGGCGTCGAACTGCGCGCCCTGCTCTCCGAACTCGAAGAAGCGCTGTCGGACGGCGCGTCCGCTGACGCCGCCGCACTGCGCTCGCGCATCAGCGATCAAATCGATTCCGCCCGCGCGCGACTGAGCGGCACGCAAGCCGCCGTCCGCGAGCGCGCCGCCGCCGCACTCGACGACGCCGACGCCTATCTGCACGACAGGCCGTGGCAAACCATCGCGATCGTCGGCGGCCTGGCGCTGGTCGCGGGCATCCTGCTCGCCCGCGCCCGCTGACGCGCGGTCACTTCGACGCATCGTTCAGAAAATCCGCGCCGATGATGTCGATGCGATCCGTACAGATTGCATCGACGCCCCATCGCGCGATGAGCCGCGCCCGCTCCGGCTCGTTCACCGTGTAGGCGAGGACGCGCAATCCGGCGTCCTTGATCTCGCGCACGAGGTTCTCATCGAGCGAACGATGGTCCGCATGCAGCGACACGCAACCGAGCGCGGCGGTCTGCGCACGCCAGTCCGCCGGCACGCGCTCGTACAACATGCCGCGCGGGAGCGTCGGCGCGGCGTCGCGCGCGGCCTCCAACGCCGCATATGAAAACGACGACAACAGCGGTTCGGGCTCCGCATCGTTCCAGAGGCGCGCCGCCTCGCGCGCCACGCGTTCGCCCGTTTCCACTTCGCGCCCCGGGCACGGCTTGATCTCGATGTTCGCGGCCATGTTGAGCAAAGCGCATCGCTCGCGCACTTCGGCAAGCGTGGGCATATGCGCGCCCGCGAATTCCTTTCCGAACCACGCGCCGGCGTCGAGCGCGCGCAATTGCGCGTAAGTCATCGACTTCGCCGCGCCCTGCCCGTTCGACGTGCGATCCACGTCGTCGTCATGCAGCAGGAACACGACATCGTCGGCGGACAGCTTGGCATCGAACTCGATCATCTTGAGACCGAAACGCGCGCCCGTGTCGATGCCTTCCAGCGTGTTCTCCGGCGCGAGCTTGCCGCCGCCGCGATGCGCGACGATGGCGGGATAAGGCCAGGTTCTCATGTCAAAGCCTCCTTCAGTTCGCGCGCAGCCCGGTGGCCGGATCGAAAAAATGCAGATGCTGCGCCGGCACCGATACAACCAGCTTCTCGCCGCGCACCGGCCGATGCGCATGCGGCAGGCGCGCCGCCACGTCATGCTTGCCCCACTTGCCGTGCGCGAGATTGTCCGCGCCGAGCAGTTCCGCCGAATCGACTTCGAGCACGGCTTGCGCGGCCTCGCTGTTGCCGGGCGTCATGTGCTCCGGCCGAATGCCGACGATCCACTCGCGCCCGTTCATCGCGCTGCCGGCATGGCTCACGTTGCCCGCGCCCGCGACCGGCAGCTTCGGCCCGCCGCCCGCTACTTCGAACACCGAACCGTCTTCGGACAGGCGGCCTTCGAGCAGATTCATGGCCGGCGATCCGATAAAGCTCGCCACGAACACGGTTGCCGGGCGCTCGTACACGTCGGTCGGCGCGCCGATCTGCTCCGCGTGGCCCTTGTTCATCACGATGACACGCTGCGCGAGCGTCATGGCCTCGATCTGGTCGTGCGTGACGTACAGGCTCGTGGTCGCGAGACGCGCGTGCAGCCGCTGAATCTCAAGGCGCATTTGCACGCGCAGTTTCGCATCCAGATTCGACAGCGGTTCGTCGAACAGAAACACGGCCGGTTCGCGCACGATGGCGCGTCCCATTGCGACGCGCTGCCGCTGCCCGCCCGACAACTCGCGCGGCTTGCGCGCGAGCAGATGCTCCAGTTCCAGAATGCGCGCGGCGTTCGCCACGCGGCTCTCGATTGTCCCGCGATCCACACCGCCGATCTTGAGCGCATAAGCCATATTCTGCGCGACGCTCATGTGCGGATAAAGTGCGTAATTCTGAAAGACCATCGCGATATCGCGATCTTTCGGTTCCAGCTTGTTCACGACCTTGCCGCCGATCTCGATCGTGCCTTCCGACACGCTTTCGAGCCCCGCGACCATGCGCAGAAGCGTCGACTTGCCGCAGCCGGACGGTCCCACCATCACGACGAACTCGCCGTCGTTGACGGCTACATCGATGCCGTGCAGCACGAATTGCGTGCCGTCGTAAGTCTTCTTGACGCCTTTGAGTGTCAGCGCAGCCATTGATCCCCGCTCTCCCTTTTACTTTTCCGCGTCCACGAGACCGCGCACGAACCAGCGCTGCATCGTCAGCACGACGACGAGCGGCGGCAGCATCGCGAGCAGCGTCGCAGTCATCACGAGATGCCATTCGGTCGCGGTATCGCCCGAGGCGATCATGCTCTTGATGCCGACCACCGCCGTTTGCAGCGACTGCTGATTGGTGATGAGAATCGGCCAGAGGTACTGGTTCCAGCCGTAGATAAAGGTAATGACGAATAGCGCCGCGATGTTCGTCTTCGAGAGCGGCAGCACCACGTCCCAGAAAAAGCGCAGCGGCCCCGCGCCGTCGATGCGCGCCGCTTCCATCAGCTCGTCGGGCAGCGTCATGAAGAACTGGCGGAAGAGGAACGTCGCCGTCGCGGATGCGATCAGCGGCAGCGTGAGGCCGGCGTACGTGTTGACGAGATGCATCGACGATACGACTTGCACCGTCGGAAAGATGCGCACTTCGACGGGCAGCATCAGCGTGATGAAGATCAGCCAGAACGCGAGGTTCTTCATCGGGAAACGGAAGAAGACGATGGCATACGCCGAGATGATCGACACCGCGATCTTGCCGATGGCAATCACGAGCGCCATCACGAGGCTGTTGACGAGCATGCGCCCGAACGGCGCGGCCGCATTGCCGCTGCCGTAGCTCCATATATGCGCGATGTTCTCGAAGAGATGCGTGCTCGGGATCAGCGAAAGCGGGACGCTGAACACTTCTTTCGCGTTCATCGAGGCCGCGCAGAACGCGACGTACACCGGAAAGACGATCAGCGCGACGCCGAGAATCAGCACCGCGTGACAGAAGATATCGAAGCCGCGACGGTTTTCGATCATGAATATTGCACCCTGCGTTCGACGAAGCGGAATTGCACGATGGTCAGCGCGATGACGATCACCATCAGCACGACCGACTGCGCGCCCGAGCTGCCGATGTCGAGTCCCTGGAAGCCTTCCGCGAAGATCTTGTAGATGAGCGTCTTGGTCGATTGCGCGGGGCCGCCGCCGGTGGCGGCATCGATGACGGGGAAGGTATCGAAGAACGCGTAGACGAGATTGACGACCAGCAGGAAGAAGCTCGTTGGCGACAAGAGCGGCAGCGCGATGCCGAAGAAGCGTCGCACGGGACCGGCGCCGTCGATGGCGGCGGCTTCGATCAGCGATTGCGGAATCGCCTGCAAGCCGGCGTAGAAGAACAGGAAGTTATAGCTGACCTGCTTCCAGACGGAGGCGAGCACCACGAGAAACATCGCCTGCGTGCCGTTGAGCGCGTGATTCCACACGACGCCCTGCTTCGCGAGCGCATACGTCACGAGCCCGATGCTCGGATTGAACAGGAACGACCACAGCACCGCCGCGATCGCGGGCGCGACGGCATACGGCCAGATCAAAAGCGTCTGGTACGCCTTCGCGCCGCGCGTCACGCGATCCGCGCACGCGGCGAGCAGCAGCGAAATCGCGAGGCCGGACACGGTGACGAGCGCGCAGAAGATCATCGTCGTACTGAACGACGACAGATACAGCGGGTCCGCGAAAAGCTGCCGGAAGTTCGCGAGACCGACGAATTCGCTCGACGTGCCGAAGGCGTCCTGGCTTTGCGTCGCCTGCCAGAGCGCGACGCCCGCGGGCCAGAGAAAGAAGAGCGCGGTGATCGCGAGCTGCGGCGCGACGAGCAGATACGGCAACACGCTCGTGTCGAAACGAGACCGTTTTTCCATCGGTATGTCCTGAACGGCGCCCGCGATTTTGGCGCGGGCGCATGCCTTTAGGTTGGCGTTCGACGCGGCTTAACCGCCGCTCTTCTCGAAGCGGCGCAGCAGTTCGTCGCCGCGCTGCACGGAAGAATCGAGCGCCTGTTGCGGCGTCTTCTTGTCGGCCCAGACCTGCTCCAGCTCTTCATCGACGATGGTGCGAATCTGCGGCATGTTGCCGAGACGCAGGCCCTTCGTGTAGGCGAGCGGCGGCTTGTTCAGCATCTGCTTGATGGCGATGTCCGCGCCGGGGTTCTTGTCGTAGAAGCCCTGCTTTTGCGTGAGTTCGTAAGCGGCGGTGGTCACGGGCAGATAACCCGTGTCCTGATGCCACTTCGCCGCGACTTGGGGCGACGCCAGATACGCGAGGAACTTCGCGACGCCCTTGTACACGGCCGGGTCCTTGCCCGACAGCACCCACAGACTCGCGCCGCCGATGATCGCGTTCTGCGGCGCGCCCTTCACGCTCGCGTCGTAAGGCATCATGCCGACGCCATAATCGAACTTCGCGTACTTCTGGATGGTCGCGCGCGAGCCCGACGAGTTCGTGATGATTCCGCAGTCGCCGCTATAGAACTTCGAGACCGGCTCGTCCTTGCGGCCCACGTAGGTGAACGTGCCTTCCTTCGCCATCTTCTGCAGGAACTGGATATGCGCGACCTGCAGCGGCTTGTTGAACTCGAGTTTCGCGTCGAGTCCGTCGAAGCCATTGTTCTTCGACGCGAACGGCGCCGCGTGCCACGCGCTGTAGTTCTCGAGCTGAATCCAGCTTTGCCAGCCCGACGAATACCCGCACGAATAGCCCGCCGCCTTCAGCTTCTTCGCGTCGGCTTCGACATCGGCCCAGGTCTTCGGCGGCTGGTTAGGATCGAGGCCGGCCTTCTTGAACGCCTCCTTGTTGTAATAGAGGACGGGCGTGGAACTGTTGAAGGGCATCGAGATGAGATGGCCGGTCTTCGCGTCGCTGTAGTAGCCGGCGATGGTCGGCACGAACGCCTTTTCGTCGAGCGGCACGCCCGCCTGCTTGAACACGTCGGAGACCGGGAGCACGGCCTTCTTCGCCTGCATCATCGTCGCGGTGCCGACTTCGTAAACTTGCAGGATCGCGGGCGCGTTGCCGCTGCGATACGCCGCGATGCCCGCCGCCAGCGTCTGATCATAGGTGCCCTTGAAGACCGGGACGATCGTGTAATCGCTCTGCGACGCGTTGAAGTCCTTCGCAATGTCGTTCACGCGCTCGCCGAGGGCGGCTTCCATGGCGTGCCAGAACTGGATTTCCGTCGCGGCGTGGGCCGCGGTGCTGGCGCCGAAAGCCAGAATGGCCGCAGCCGAAATCGAACGGAACGAGGGCGTGCATTTCATCGATGAGTCTCCTTATTGCGGATTCGCGCGTGGAAAAGCGCGATCCTAGTTGTTGTCGATGACAAACAGACGTTGGTATTCCTTCAGTGCGTAACGGTCCGTCATTCCCGCGATGTAATGCGCGATGAGCCGCGCCTGCGTGCTGTCATGGCCGGGCGCGGCGGCGTCGTTCGCCGATACCTCCGCCACGGCGAGACGCGCCTGATAAGCCGGCGGCAACAGGCGCGGGTCGTCGGTGAAGGCGTCGAAGAGACCGGTCACGACGCGCTTCGCCTTGTTGGCCATGCGCATGACGCGGTAATGGCGGTAGAGGTTCTTGAAGAGAAAGCGCTTGAGCGCGGCGGCTTGCGCGGCGACTTCATCGCTATGCGCGACGAGCGTCGGCGCATTGCGCACGTCGTCGATGGAAGCGGGCGCGACGCGCGCGAGATTGCGGCTCGTCGTCTCGATCAGATCGACGATCAGCGTGTTGATGATGCGGCGGATGGTCTCGTGAATGAGCCTGCGCCCTTCGATGTCCGGAAACTCCGCGCGCGCCGCGTCGAAGTGCGTGTGCCACAGACTGACTTCGGAGAGCTGGTCGAGCGTGAGCAGGCCCGAGCGAAGGCCGTCGTCGACATCGTGATTGTTATACGCGATTTCATCCGCGACGTTCGCGATCTGTGCTTCGAGCGACGGCTGCTTGCCGGTGAGAAAACGCTCGCCGAGGTCGCCGAGCTTGCGCGCATTTTCGCGCGAGCAATGTTTGAGAATGCCTTCACGCGTTTCGAAGCACAGATTGAGGCCGTCGAACGCGCCGTAATGCTCTTCGAGCTGATCAACGACGGCGAGGCTCTGCAGATTGTGTTCGAAGCCGCCGTGATCGCGCATGCATTCGTGCAGCGCATCCTGCCCGGCGTGGCCGAAAGGCGTATGGCCGAGATCGTGCGCGAGCGATATCGCTTCGACCAGGTCTTCATTGAGCCGCAGATTGCGCGCGACCGAACGGGCGATCTGCGCGACTTCGAGGCTATGCGTGAGACGCGTGCGAAAGAGGTCGCCTTCGTGATTGACGAAGACCTGCGTCTTGTATTCGAGCCGGCGAAAAGCCGTCGAATGCACGATGCGGTCGCGGTCGCGCTGGAACTCCGTGCGCGCGGCAGGCGGCGCTTCCGCATACCGGCGACCGCGCGATGTCGAAGAACGCGCCGCATACGGCGCAAGATGGGCTTCGAGCGCCAGTTGCGACGGCGCTCCGAATTCGGCTTCTGTTTCGCTCACCGGCTGCTCCGCATCGTCGTGGTTCCGGCTGCTGCGTGATTGATCGGTCAGACGCTGGCTGCGAGCGTCGCGCGCACCGCCTGATCCGGCGCACTCGTTATTTCGGTCGCGCCGAAGCGGGTCAGCAGAATGAATTTGATCTCGCCGGCTTCGGCTTTCTTGTCGACTTTCATCAGGTCGACGTAGCGATCGTCGCCCAGCTTCGGGCCGACGACCGGCAGCTTCGCCGCCTCGATCACGCGCACGAGCCGCCGGCGCGCGGCGTCGTCGAGCTTGCCGAGGCGCACGGAAAGATCCGCCGCCATGACCATGCCGCAACCGACCGCTTCGCCGTGCAGCCATTCGCCGTAGCCGAGTCCGGCTTCGATCGCGTGACCGAACGTGTGACCGAAATTGAGGATGGCGCGCTGCCCGCCTTCCCGTTCGTCCGACGCCACGACCGACGCCTTGATCTCGCACGAACGCTTGACCGCATGCGCGAGCGCGCTTTCGTCGCGGGAATTGAGCGCGCCGATGTTCGCTTCGATCCAGTCGAAGAATTCGGCATCGGCAATTGCGCCTGTCTTGATGACTTCCGCGATGCCCGCCGCCAGTTCGCGCTCGGGCAGCGTGTGCAGCGCGCCGATATCCGCGATGACGGCCTGCGGCTGATAGAACGCGCCGATCATGTTCTTGCCGAGCGGATGATTGATGCCCGTCTTGCCGCCGACCGACGAATCCACTTGCGCGAGCAGCGTGGTCGGCACCTGGATGAACGGCACGCCGCGCATGTAGCACGCGGCCGCGAAGCCGGTCATGTCGCCGACGACGCCGCCGCCCAGCGCGATCAGCGTCGTCTTGCGATCGGCGCGATCGGTGAGCAACGCATCGAAGATGGTGTTGAGCGTTTCCCAGTTCTTGTGCGCTTCGCCGTCCGGCAGCACGACGGTCGTCACTTTCTTGCCGAGCGGTTCGAGCGCGGCGCGGAGTGCGTCGCCATAGAGCGGATCGACCGTGGAATTGGTGACGATGGCCACCGACGCGCCCTTGATATGCGGCGCAAAAAGCTCCGTGCGGCCGATCAGCCCCGCACCGATATGAATGGGATAGGCGCGCTCGCCCAGTTCGACGTTGACGGTGATCGTTGGGGTAATCATGGCGGACATTATGACTCAGCCGACTTGACGACGCCGGCCACCTCCAGTTGCATCAGGACCATGTTGACGAGCGCGTTGACGGTCGGCCGCCCGGTCTCGACGACGAAATGCGCGCACTCGTGATAGAGCGGATCGCGCGTCTGAAACAGCGCTTCGAGCTTGCCGCGCGGATCTTCCGTTTGCAGCAGCGGCCGGTTCTTGTCGCGGCGCGTGCGCTGCCAGAGATCGTGAGGATTCGCGCGCAGATAAATGACGATGCCGCGATTCTTCAGATGTTCGCGATTATCGGATCGCAGCACCGCGCCGCCGCCCGTCGCGAGCACGATGCCGCTCTTCTGCGACAGCTCGTCGATGACATTGGCCTCGCGCTGCCGGAAACCCGCCTCGCCTTCCAGCTCCCAGATCACGGGGATGCGCGCGCCGGTGCGCGCTTCGATCTCCAGATCGGAATCGATGAACGAGCGCTGCAAGCGGCGCGCAACCGCGCGGCCCACGGTGGTTTTACCCGCCCCCATGAGTCCGACGAAAAAGATGTTCGCGTTCGCGTGCCCTTCCTGCAACCTTGATCCTTTGACAATATGCAATTTGTTCGTGCGGCAGCTTAAGGGCAAACTGCCCGCTTTGTCGAGTCGCGCGGGCGGCCTCATCCCTTTGCTGCCACCACATGCGGCGTGATCAGGATGACCAGCTCGCTGTGCGACTTGCGCCGCGCATCGTGACGAAAGAGCCAGCCGATCAGCGGCAGCTTCGAGAGGCCCGGCACGCCGGTGACATCGACATGTTCGTCCTCTGAATAGATACCGCCGATCGCCACCGTCCCGCCGTCCTCCACTTCCACGCGCGTCTGCACATGCTTCGTGTTGATGGCCGGCCCCGCCGCCGTCTGCTCACCGACGCTGTCTTTCGCCACGTCCAGATCGAGAATGACGTGCCCGTGCGGCGTGATTTGCGGCTCGACCTCCAGTTTGAGCGCAGCGCGCCGAAACTGCACGCCCGACACGCCATTGCCGACCTTCGCCTGATACGGCAGCTCGGTGCCCTGCTCGACGACCGCCTTCGCGCGATCCGCCGTCACGACGCGCGGCCGCGAAACGATCTGTCCCCGCCCTTCGGCTTCGAGCGCGCTGAGTTCGATATCGAGCAGCCGCGTGGCTTGCGCGGCGAACAGCGTGAGTCCGGCGGTCGCGGCGTCGAAGCCGTTGAGCGGACGCGCCGAGAGATCGTATACCACGCCGTCCTTGCCGCCCGCGACGCCGCGCGCCGAATCGCCCGTCGGCGCGACGCCCAGCTTCACGCCGAGATTGCGCGACAGCCCGGTCTCGCCCTCGACGATCCGCGCCTCGATCATCACCTGCGGCGTCGGCTTGTCGATGGATGCGATCAGATCCGCGATCTGCCGCACGCGTGCATCGAGATCGGTGACGAAGAGCAGATTGGTGCGCGCATCGGCCATGGCGGAGCCGCGCTTGGACAGCACGCGCTGGGTGCCGGAACCCGTCAGCAGCTTGCGCACATCCTCTGCGCGCGGATAGCGCAGCGTGAACGTGCGGCTCGCGAGCGGTTCGAGGTCCGCCGCACGGGCGTGCGCCTCGTAGCGCAGCTTTTCGCGCGCGGCGAGTTCGGCGAGCGGCGCGACCCAGATCACGTTGCCGTGCTGCTCCATCGCGAGGCCGTTGACTTCGAGGAGCGTATCGAACGCGCGCCGCCACGGCACGGCGACGAGGTTGATCGACACCTGCCCGCGCACCTTTTCGCTCGCGATGATGTTGAGGCCGGTGAAGCGCGCGAACGCTTGCAACGCGGCGCTCAGGTCGGCGTTTTTCAGGTCGAGGGTGATGGGCTTGCCGTCGTCGTTCTTCGAACCGCTCAGGCGTTCGAGTTCCGGCAGCGGCACGGGCGGACCTTCGAGCGGCTCGGCGGTGTCCGGCGCGGGCTTCTCCGCGCTTGCCGTTTGTGATGCGGACGGCGTCGGCGATACCGGCGGCACGGTCGTATCGATCGCGAATTGATCGGTCGGGAGCGTATCGAGCGATGCGGGCAGCGGCGGAAACGGCGCGACCGGTGCATCGTCGGTTTCGGCCGCCATTGCCGCGCGCGCGACGATGATCGCCGCCACGCTCATCGTCCGGATGATGCGAAGCACCTTGCTCACTTGCGATCCTCCGCGAACGTTAGCGTGCGCGATGCGCCATCGGCGCTCGCGAGCTGTATCACGCGCGGCTGGACGCTTTGCAGCCGCTCGTCGCCGATCTTCTGCCCCGGTTCGTAATGTTCGATGTCCTTCGCGCTCTGCACGAGCGCCATCGCGCGACGGCGTTCGACCATGGTGCCGACGAGCAGCATGCCCGCGTCGCGCGCCAGGCCGCTTGCGCCGTCCGTGCCGAACGGATCGACGACGAACGCGTCCGTGCGCGCGGGCGCGGCCAGCGCAACGGCGGGCAGCGTTTCGTGGATGCGCAGGGTCGCGTCGATCGTCAACGCGCCGGGCTGACGCTTGATCTGCACGGCTTCCGGCACGACCAGACGCGGCAGGCCGGCGAGCGCTTCGAGGAAGCGGCGGATCTCGGGAAATGCGCCTTCCGCGCGAAGCGTGAGCGCGCGCTCGGACGCGGGCTGCGTCGCTGGCCGCGTGCCGCCTTTGGCCGATTGCGGCTCGATTTCCGTCACGCGCAGTCCGCTTTGCGCGGCGAGCGCGGCCACGGCGTGAAGCGCATCGGCGGCGGTCCACGTCACGGGCGTCAGGCTTCCGGCCGCGACGCGCGCCCGCAGTTCCGGCAATTGCACGACGATCGTGTGCGCATCGGCGGCCTTGCGCTGGGTCGCGGCGAGCGCGTTTTGGGCGGCATCGCGCTGACTCAGGCCCGAAGCGAGCCAGGCTTGCAGGCCGAGCGCGAAGACGGCCGCGAACAGCACGAGCGCCGTCAGCGCGGTGCGTCGCGCCGACCACTCGTGGAGCGGCCGGAGAATCGACTGGCGAATACGCGCGGGCGAACGCGAACGCGCGGGCAAAGTCATCGTGATGGTGTTCATTGCGTGTTCCCTTTCGTTGCGGAAGTCGTTTGGCTGTCGCGCGTCTTGCCGTTCGCCGACACCTTCGCCGGCACAACAGCCGTCTCGCGCTCGCCCGCCCCGTAACGCACGAGCGCGGTGAATTCGTATCGGTCGATGGACGGCGCCGCCGCATCGCGTTTAGCGGACGGCGAGACTTCCAAGTGCCGCTTCATCTCGACGACCTCCACCGACTGCACGCCGCGCAAGTCCTCCAGACGCTTGAGCCAGCGCGACGCCGTCTGCGAATCGGGCGCGAGCGCGGAAAGCTCGACTTCATCGGCACGCTGCGAAACCCGCTGCAAGACGACTTCCGTGCGGGGCGGCGCATCGGCGAGCACGTCCAGCAGCGCGAGAAAGCGGTCGCGCGGCGCGACGAGCGGTTGCGCGGCCTCACGCGCGCGGCGTCGCTCGGCCTCGGCATGAAGAAGCCGCGCGTGCTCGTCGATCGCCGCGCTCGATGTGCGCAACGTCGCTTCGAGCGCGATGCGCCGGTCATCGAGACGCATCCGCGCGAACGCGTCCCAGCCGACGACGCCGCCGACAGCCGCGCATCCCGCAAGACTCGCGGCGGCGAGTATCGCGAGGCGCTGTCGTCGCAATGCGCGGCGCTTCTGCGAACGGTGAGGCAGTAGGTTGAATCCGTCGGCGATGGCCGCGCCGGTCATTGCAGCACCTCGCGCAACGCAAGCCCGAACGCGGTGGCGAACAGCGGCGAGTGTTTCAGCGCGGCGTCGATGTCGGATGCGCCGTTGCAATACGGCGCCGATTCGAACGGCAGCGCGGGACAGCCGAACATCTTCGCCAGCGCGGGCAGCGGCAAGCCCGCGTTCGCCAGCAACTGCGTCTGGCCGCCGACGTAGGCGCAATCGACCGGCAAGGTCTCGCCCGCCAGATCGCGCAACGCCTCCGCGACGCTCGCGTACTCCGGCGCGGGATAACGCCCCTCGCTTTCGACGTCGCCCGCATTGACGATCCACCCGTGCAGCCCCGCGCCTTCGAGCCAGCAGACGAGATAACGCGCGTCGGGACCAAGCTCGACGCGGCCCGAATGACGCATCGCGCGCAACGCCGCGGCCGGTTCACCGTCGATCGCACAGAGCGCGATACCCGCCGCCGCCGCCGACTCGACGCGCGCCTCCACATGCCGCCGCGCCGTCGCGGCGATCGCCACGTGCGTCTGGCCGTCCTCGCGAGTCTCGACGGACCAGTCCACCGCGAGCGCGCCGCGCTCCATGCCCGAAACGCGCTCCGCCTCGGCGAGCACTGCCGGTTCGAGCAAGCCGCACGGATCGCCGCCGATTGCGCTCATGTCCGCGTGGCGCGCATCCATCAGCCGCGCGAGCGGGACGCGCGTGGTGAGCGTTGCCGATGCGGGCAGGCCCATCGAGCAGCGCAGCGCGCGCCACGCGCCGTCTTGCGGCATGCGGCCGACCGCTTCGCGCAACGCGGCGACGACGGCCGCGCGATCGACGAAATCGCCGCCTACGACCGCGCCCGCCGCAATCGGCACCGCATCCAGATGCTCGACGCACACCGTCGAATCCCGTTTCAGCCGCCGGCTGAGCACCGCGAGCCGCACCGCGTCCTCGCTCACGTCAATGCCCGCCGCGAATCGCCGCGTGGCCGTCAGTACCTTGCCGCGCAACGTGTTTTCCTTTGCCATGACCGCTCCTCGTTCACTCGCGCGCCGAACCGTTCGCGCGCTTTTCGATGGAGGAATTGTCGTGACGGCGGCGCACGGCGAACATTCGGCCGAATGGCTAACGCGAGCGATGACACGATGTTTTCGCGGGGCATCGCGCGTATCTTGATGGTGTGGAAAACGACGCGCGACGCACCGGACCGGAGGCCCAGTGCCTAGGAAATTCCTGAAACCCGGACGGCTATAATCCCGGGACTGTTTTTGGTGGTGCTATGCAATCTTCTTCTTCGACCAATCCGCCTGCCACGCCGCCCGAAGGCCCGAAAAAGCCTCGGCGCTCGTGGTTTTCGCGGCTGCTTTTAGGTTTTCTCGTCAGCGTGTTCGCGCTCTTCGTCTGTGCCGGACTGGTGCTCGGCTACGCGCTCGTCGTCGCGATGCCGAACCTGCCATCGCTCGATGCGTTGACCGACTATCGCCCGAAGGTGCCGCTGCGCATCTACACGGCGGATCACGTGCTGATCGGCGAATTCGGCGAGGAACGGCGCAGCGTCGTGCGCATTCAGGACGTGCCGGATCGCCTGAAGAAAGCGGTGCTCGCCATCGAGGACGCGCGTTTCTATGACCACGGCGGCGTCGATGTGATGGGCATCGTGCGGGCGGGATCCGTCGCGCTGTCGAACGGCCACGCATCGCAGGGCGCGAGCACGATCACCATGCAGGTCGCGCGCAATTTCTTTTTGTCGAGCGAAAAGACCTACACGCGCAAGATTTACGAGATGCTGCTCGCGTACAAGATCGAACGCGCGCTGACGAAAGATCAGATTCTCGAGGTGTACATGAATCAGATCTATCTCGGGCAGCGCGCGTACGGTTTCGCGAGCGCGGCGCGCGTGTATTTCGGCAAGGACCTGAAGGACATTTCGCTCGCGGAAGCCGCGATGCTCGCCGGTCTGCCGAAAGCGCCGTCGGCGTATAACCCGGTCGTGAATCCGAAACGCGCGAAGGTTCGGCAGGAGTACATTCTTCAGCGCATGCGCGAGCTGAACTTCATCACGCAGGAAGAGTACGAGCAGGCGGTGAAGCAGCCGCTCATCGTGAAGGGACAAGGGCGCGAGTTCAGCGTCCACGCGGAGTACGTCGCGGAAATGGTGCGGCAGATGATGTACGCGCAATATCGCGAGGAAGCGTACACGCGCGGCCTGAACGTCGTGACGACGATCGATTCCGCCGATCAGGACACCGCCTATCACGCGCTGCGCAAAGGGCTGATGGACTACGAACGGCGTCACGGCTATCGCGGGCCGGAGGGTTTCATCGACCTGCCCAAGGACCCGGACGACCGCGAGCAGGCCATCGACGACGCGCTCGCCGAGCATCCCGATAACGGCGAGATCGTCGCGGCGGTGGTCACGTCGGCGAGCCCGAAGGAAGTGAAGGCGAGCTTCATCGACGGGAACGTGGCCACGATCAGCGGCAGCGACTTGCGTTTCGTCGCGAACGCGCTGTCGGCGCGCGCGCAGCCGAACCAGCGCATTCGTCCCGGCGCGATCGTGCGCCTCGCCAAGAACGACGACGGCGACTGGACCATCACGCAACTGCCGCAAGTCGAGGGCGCGCTCATTTCGATCGTGCCGCAGGACGGTGCGATCCGCGCGCTCGTCGGCGGGTTCGACTTCAACAAGAACAAGTTCAATCACGTCACGCAGGCGTGGCGTCAGCCGGGTTCGAGCTTCAAGCCGTTCATCTATTCGGCGTCGCTCGAAAAGGGCTTGTCGCCGGCCACGATCATCAACGACGGACCGCTCTTCTTCAGCGCAGCCGAAACCGGCGGGCAGGCGTGGGAACCGAAGAACTACGGCGGCGGCTTCGACGGCCCGATGACCATGCGCACCGCGCTGCAGAAGTCGAAGAACATGGTGTCGATCCGCATTCTGAACACCATCGGCACCAAGTACGCACAGCAGTACATCACGCGTTTCGGGTTCGATGCGGACCGTCATCCCGCCTATCTGCCGATGGCGCTCGGCGCGGGTCTCGTCACGCCGCTGCAAATGGCGGCGGGCTACGCGGTGTTCGCAAACGGCGGCTATCGCGTGAATCCGTATCTGATCGCCGATATCACCGATCCGCGCGGCGCCGTGGTGTCGCATCCGCAGCCGCTCGTCGCGCAGGAAAGCGCGCCGCTCGCTATCACGCCGCGCAATGCGTTCGTGATGAACAGCCTGCTGCAGAGCGTCGCGCAGCACGGCACGGCCGCGAAGACGAATCAGCTGAAGCGCGGCGACCTCGCCGGCAAGACCGGCACGACGAACGATTCCCGCGACGCCTGGTTCGCAGGCTATCAGCGTTCGCTCGTGGCGATTGCGTGGATCGGCTACGACAATCCGCGCAGCCTCGGCGACCGCGAAACCGGCGGCGGTCTCGCGCTGCCCGTCTGGATGGAGTACATGAGCCGCGCGCTGCAAGGCGTGCCCGAATACAAGCCGATGATGCCGCCCGACATCAAACCGCTCGGCGGCGAGCTTTACTACGACGACATGACGCCGGGCCACGGCTTCGTCGCGACGATCGGCGTGAGTCAGGCGCCGCCGCAGGAAGGCGGCGTGTCGGGCGTGACCGCGCCGACGCCGGATGTCGGCGAGCAGGAAAAGCAGGACATCATGAATCTGTTCAAGGGCCAGTGACCCTTCTCGACCTCACGAGCCGGTCACGCTGAAAAGCGGATCGGCTCGCCTGCCTGCTCGGTCGAATACTTGCTCAGCGTGGCGAAGAACTCGCTGTCGTCGCGGGTGTCGCGCCATTGGCCGTCGACGTATTTGTAGTGGAATCCGCCCGCTTTCGCCGCGAGCCAGATTTCGTGCTTCGGCGGCTGCAAGTTGACGATCACCTTCGTGCGATTTTCGAATTCCAGCGTCAGGACATTGCCGCTTCGCTCGAATTCGATATCGGCTTCGGCCGCGTCGACATCGCGCTCGATCGCGGTCAGCACGGCCTCTGCCAACGTCAGGTATTCCTGGTCTGTCATGCTAAACTCCATCGATTCTATGTACAGGGACGGTCATGCGAGTTGTTTTCAGGATGAGCGCGATTGTAGCGGCTGTCAGCGTTTGCGCCGCGGCCACGGTCACGCTCGGCGGTTGTGGGCAACGCGGTCCGCTTTATCTGCCCGTCGTGCCTCCCGTGCCGCAACGCCCTGACAATCTGCAGGATACGCCGCCTTCCGATGTGACTCCGAGCGACGAAACCGCATCGCGCGCACGTTCGGCCCGCGCTGAATCGGGCGCATCCGGCGACATTCCCGACACCTCCGGCGAACCGCTTTCGCTCGCGCCGGAGACGGATCTGAAATCGGCACCCGCCGCACCGAAAGCGGCCTCGTCCGCCGACTGACGGCACGCATCCAGCGCCATTCGGCGCGTTCCCGCTTCCACTCCACGCACGCATACGCATGAGTGATTCCGCTTTCCATTATGTCGATGGCGTGCTGCACGCCGAAGGCGTTTCCGCCGCGTCGCTCGCGCAGCAGTTCGGCACGCCGCTCTATGTCTATTCCCGCGATGCGCTGACGCGCGCCTATCGCGCTTACGCCGATGCCTGCGCGAACCGCCGCGCGAGCATTCACGTGGCGGTGAAGGCGAACAGCAATCTCGCCGTGCTTAACGTGTTCGCGCGTCTGGGCGCGGGCTTCGATATCGTGTCGTCGGGCGAACTCGCGCGCGTGCTCGCCGCGGGCGGCAAGGCGGCGAACACGGTGTTCTCGGGCGTCGGCAAGACGGCGGCCGAAATGCGCGAAGCGCTCGAAGCCGGCGTCAAGTGCTTCAACGTCGAATCGATTCCCGAACTGCACGCGCTGAACGAAGTGGCGATGTCGCTCGGCAAGCGCGCGCCGGTTTCGCTGCGCGTGAATCCGGACGTCGACGCGAAGACGCATCCGTATATTTCCACGGGCCTCAAGTCGAACAAGTTCGGCGTGGCGTTCAGCGACGCGCGCGCGACCTACCGCGCCGCGCACGCGATGCCGAATCTCGACGTGGTCGGCATCGACTGTCATATCGGCTCGCAGATCACCGAGATCAGCCCGTATCTGGACGCGCTCGACAAGCTGCTCGAACTCGTCGAGCAGATCGAAGCGGACGGCATGAGCATTCGTCATGTGGATGTCGGCGGCGGTCTCGGCATCACGTACGACGACGAAACGCCGCCCGATATCGGCGATTTCGTGCGCACGCTGCTCGCGCATGTCGAGAAGCGCGGCCACGGTCAGCGCGAAGTGTATTTCGAGCCGGGGCGATCGCTCGTCGGCAATGCGGGCGTGCTGCTCACGCAAGTCGAATATCTGAAGCCGGGCGAGGAAAAGAACTTCGCTATCGTCGATGCCGCCATGAACGATCTCGCGCGTCCCGCGATGTACGAGGCGTTTCATCGCATCGTGCCGGTCGTGAAGCGCGATGCAGCCGCGCACCGATACGACGTCGTCGGTCCCGTCTGCGAAAGCGGCGACTGGCTCGGGCGCGACCGCGATCTGGCCGTCGAGCCTGGCGATCTGCTCGCCATCTGCTCAGCCGGCGCGTATGGCTTCGTGATGAGCTCGAACTACAACACGCGTCCGCGCGCCGCCGAAGTCATGGTGGACGGCGACCGCGTGCACGTCGTGCGCGAGCGCGAAACGGTCCCGCAGTTGTTTGCCGGGGAATCGGTTCTGCCGGACTGAAGCTTCCTGTGCTTCAATGAAAAAGCGATGCCGAGGCATCGCTTTTTTCATGCGCGCCGCCGCGCCGCTCGCGTTCGAAGCCACGCGATCAAACGCCAGCCGAGCAACGCGATCACGATCGCGCCGTAGATCTTCGGCAATTCGAAGTCGTGCTTGCCCGCCTTCATCCACCAGAAATGGAGGATGGCGAGCACGGCGATCAGATAAATCGTGCGATGCAGCGTCTGCCAGCGCCGGCCGAGCTTTCGCACCATCGCTTTCGGCGACGTGACCGCGAGCGGAATCAGCAGCACGAACGCCGCGAAGCCCACCGTGATGAACGGCCGCTTGCCGATGTCCTTCAGCATTTCGGCCACGTCGAACCACTTGTCGAACCAGATGTACGTCGTGAAATGCAGCACGGCGAAGAAGAACGCGTACAGCCCGATCATGCGTCGAAAGCGCAGCAGCGCGGTCACGCCGGTGAGGCGTCGCGCCGGCGTGATGGCGAGCGTGATGCAGAGATACACGAGCGTCCAGAGCCCGGTCGAGCGCGTGAGGAATTCGATCGGGTTCGCGCCGAGCCCCGATGTCATCCCGAGCACGATAATGCGCGCGAGCGGATACAACATCGCGATGAAGACGGCCACCTTGGCGGGCGCGATCCAGTTGCGCGTCTGCGGCGCGGCGGCGGAGGCGGATGCGCGCTTGATGTCGGATGCGGTCGGCATGATCAGAAGTTTTTCTTGAGGTCCATGCCCTGATAGAGCGACGCGACCTGATCGCCGTATCCGTTGAAGATCAGCGTCTTGCGCTTGGGCGTGAAGAATCCGTCCTCGCCGATACGCCGCTCCGTCGCCTGACTCCAGCGCGGATGATCCACGTTCGGATTCACGTTCGAATAGAAGCCGTATTCGTTCGGCGCGTACGTGTTCCAGCTCGTCGGCGGCTGCTTTTCGACGAAGCGGATCTTCACCAGCGACTTCGCGCTCTTGAAGCCGTATTTCCACGGCACGATGACGCGCACCGGCGCGCCGTTCTGATTCGGCAGCACTTCGCCGTACAGGCCGACGGTCAGCAGCGTGAGCGGATTCATCGCTTCGTCCATGCGCAGGCCTTCGGAATACGGCCAGTCGAGAATCGGCGTCGAAAGGCCCGGCATCTGCGACGGATCGGCCAGGCTGATGAACTGCACGTACTTCGCGTTGCCCGTCGGCTCGGCGCGCTTGATCAGCTCCGACAGCGAGACGCCGATCCACGGAATCACCATCGACCAGCCTTCGACGCAGCGCAGCCGGTAGACGCGCTCCTCGAGCGGCGCGAGCTTCAGAATCTCGTCGATGTCGTACACCTTCGGATTCTTGATCGCGCCTTCGACCGACACCTTCCACGGACGCGGACGCAGCGTGCCCGCGTGCTGCGCGGGATCGCTCTTGTCGGTGCCGAACTCGTAGAAGTTGTTGTACGTGGTGATGTCCTTGAGCGACGTCGGCTTATCCAACGCGACGAACGCCGGGTTGGTCTTGGCGGCGAGCTTCTGGCCCTTTGCATCGGGCGATGTCAGCGTCGCGTGGGCGAGACCGCTCGCGCCGGCGAGTCCCGTGGCGGCGAGCGCGCCCATCGAGCGCAGCACGCGCCGGCGGTTCTCGAACACGTGCCGCGGCGTGATTTCGCTGCTGTCGATATCGTCGCCGTAAAGCGCGCCATTACGTTTAATCCACATGAGCACGACTCCCTTTGCAAACACGGTCATAGGGCAAACAGCACGACACGCGCCCGTATTCCACGTTAGAACGAAAAAAAACCGCCAGCGTGACGCATGGCGGTTTTTCTCTTCGATGCAGCCGGATCAGAGCTTGCCGTAACTGTGCAAGCCCGACAGAAACATGTTGACGCCGAGAAACGCGAACGTCGTCACGATGAGGCCCGTCAGCGCCCACCATGCCGCCGCCGCGCCGCGCAAGCCTTTCATCAGCCGCATGTGCAGCCACGCCGCGTAGTTCAGCCAGACGATCAGCGCCCACGTTTCCTTCGGATCCCAGCTCCAGTAGCCGCCCCACGCTTCCGCCGCCCACAACGCGCCCAAAATGGTGGCGATGGTGAAGAACGCGAAGCCGACGGCGATCGACTTGTACATGACGTCGTCGAGCACTTCGAGCGACGGCAGGCGGTCCGCGAACACGCCGCGCTGCTTCGCGAGATACGCGACGGAAACCATCGCCGAGAGCGCGAAGCTGCCGTAGCCGATGAAGTTCGCCGGCACGTGGATCTTCATCCACCAGCTTTGCAGCGCGGGCACGAGCGGCTGGATCTGCTGTGCGTCGCGGGCGATCGAATACCACATCAGGAAACCGACCGCCGCGCTGATCACGAGCAGCACGAACGCGCCCATCTGACGCGTCGCGTAATGCTGCTCGTAGTACAGGTAGAACAGCGACGTGATCAGGCAGAACAGCACGAACACTTCATACAGGTTCGAAATCGGAATATGGCCGACGTCGCTGCCGATCATGTACGACTCGTACCAGCGCACCATCAGACCGGTGAAGCCCATCAGCACGGCCACCCACGTCATGCGCGAACCGATCGCGCCGCCTGTCTGCGAACGCGTCAGGAGGCCGATCCAGTAGAACAGCGTCGCGAGGATGAAAAGCGCGCTCATCCACAGAATCGCGGACTGGCTCGACAGGAAGTACTTGAGGAAGAAATTGGTGTCCGCGCGCGCGAGGTCGTGCTGATAAAGCTGAATCGACGACAACGCCAGCACCGCGATCATCGCGATCAGCAGGCGCACCGGCTTCCAGCGCCAGCCGAGCACGACGAACGTCGGCACGGCGCCGATCAGCACGGCCATGTCGTACACGTCCATGTACGCGTGATAGCGGTTGAGCGCGAAGCCCGCGCCCGCGACCATCGCGAGGGCGAACAGCCAGTCGAGTGCGCCGAGCCTGCGGAAGAACGGACGATCGTCGAACACGGCGACATCGGGAAGGCTCGATGCCGGACGTTCCGTCTTGGCGGAGGCGTGGGAGGAAGTCTGTGTGAGGTCCATGATCTTACCGTGATGAAACTTCCGGGCTGGCAGCCTCGGATTGCGATTGCGGCGACGCGGCGACGTTCGCGCCCGGTGCGGCCGGATCGAGCCGCGACGCGCCGAGCGCCGCCGCCACTGCGGCTCGGGTGCGCTCGAACTCCTTTTCGAAGTCGAGCGTGCGGCGCGCGGTGGACATCGCCATCAGCACGCTCGCGCCGCCTTGTCCTGACTCTTTGAGCCAGAACCAGAGCCGGCGTTCGCGCACGTAGAACATCGCGAAGATGCCGATGACCAGCAGAAGGCTGCCAAGATACACCACTTTTTTACCCGGCGCGCGCGTCAACTGGAATACCGAAGCTTGCACCTGCTTGAAGGTGTCCAGTTGCAGAAAGACGGGAGAACCGTACAGAAAACTGTCTGAAAGCGCGTTGATCGACGCTTGTACGAATGCGGTGTTTTTCTCGTCGATCTTCGCGGCGGGCAGGCCGTTCTGCTCGCGCGAAATCTGCCACACGTCCCACATCGCGCCTTCGAGCATGCGCATCAGGAGGGCCGCCGCTTTTTCCTGCTCGCCCTTCGGCACCGAGTGGTCGATGAACCCCGCGATGCTCTGGAAGCCGCCAATGGTCTGCGGATTCGCCGCCGCCGCGCCGGTTTCATCGGCGCCGGCGAAGAGATTCAGCACGCGGATCGCGCTTTCTTCCAGATGCTTCTGCAACTCGGCGTTCGCCTGCGGCACGGAACGCAGCGCGAAACGATGCGCGGCTTCCGCGCGCGTCGCGGGCGTCGCGAGCGCGGCACGCAAATCCATCCACTGCTTGACGGAGCCTTGCTCGTCGGCGGGAATGCGCAGATAGCGAAACGGATCGTTCGGGCTTACGCGCATGCCGGCGAGAAACATTCGCTGACCGCCGACATCCACCGGCAGCATGTAGTTGCTGTATTCGCGCGCCTGGCCGTCCGTGCCGCGCACCTTGTATTGCACCGACGGGCCGACGTTGCGCAGATCGGTCGGTTTCGAGGTCTTCGCGCCGGAGCCGAGCCGTTCGTCGAACGCATCGCGCAGCGTCTCCTTCTTGCCGACACCGCGCGCGTCCGGCGTGCCGCTGCCATCGGTCATGTTCTCGACGTTGATCGCGCGAAAATCCGTGAATTCGACGGTTTCGCCCTTCGCGCCCACGAACTGCGCGCCGATGGGCGCGGTGCCGCCGATCGTCCCGTTGACCGGCGCGGTCTTCGCGCTGGCGCCGGCCATCGGCCAGGCGGTCATTTCCAGCTTCGAGCCGCCGTCCTGAAAGCTCGATTGATAGATCGACACGCCGTCGTACGTGAACGGCTTGTTCACTTCGACGCGCGCCGGAATGCGCTTGCCCGTCTTGTGATCGATCACGACGATATCGCTCGCGAAGAGCTTCGGCATGCCGGTCGAGTAGTAATCGACGATGAATTTGTCGAGCTGGATCGAGAACGGCAGGTCCTGAATGATCGAACCGGCCGGCTGATTCAGAATGGCCGTGCCGACGTACTGCCCTTCCGGCACCCACGCATAGCCGCGAAACGTCGGGTTCGACGTGGAAAGGCGATGCTCGGGAGGAATGTCGTTGATGACGGCGTTCGTGTTGATCGGCGTCTTGTTGAAGAGCCACATTTGCAGCTTGATCGGCAGATTGCTGTCCAGCAGCCCGCCGATGCAGATGACGACGATTGCCAGATGCGCCGAGATATAGCCGATCTTCGTGAGCGCGCCGCGCTTGCCCGCGATCAGCGTCGCGCCGGTGTCCGTTTCGCGGCGGATGAAGCGGTAGCCCATCTTCGCGCTAAGGCGCTCCAGCGTCGCGGCCGTCTGCGCGCGATCCGCCGCGACCGCGAACTCGCCCTTGTGATGGAACGCGCGCAGGCTGCCTTCGTGCACGCGATCCTTCCAGCTCTTGATGTCCGCGATCATTTTCGGGCCATTGCGCACGACGCACAGCGACACCGAAATCACGAGGAAGATCAGGATCAGCATGAACCACCACGCGCTATACACGGTGTAGAGGCTCAGGCCGCGGAAGATGTCCGCCCAGAACGGGCCGAACTGATTGACGTAGTTGGGATACGGGTCTTCCTGCGTGAGCACCGTCCCGATGATGCTTGCAATCGCCAGCACGACCAGCAAGGCGATGGCGAAGCGCATCGAACTCACGAGCTCGACGAAATGCCTGACGGCGCGGCGGCTCGACTTCGACTGCATACCCGATGTGGTGACGCTCATTCAAACTCCGGCTGACAGCAAAAAAGGGTGGAGACGCCAACGGTCTGACCGACCGACGTCCCACCCTTTTCTTGTTTTCGCGCCTGCCTCTGCGGGCCGGCTTCGTATCGTAGTATGGGCGATTCCCCGCTTTCTCGCTTCTTCGCCGGGAACCGCTGGACGCTGCGTGCTACGTTTAATGCAATCCGGCGATGTAATCCGCGACCGCTTTCATCTCGGCATCGTTCAGGCGCGAAGAGATGGCGTGCATCGGTTCGCTGTTGTTGCGCGTGCCTTGCGCGAATGCGTTCAGTTGCGCGACGGTGTAGTCGCTCCACTGCCCCGACAGCCTCGGATACTGCACCGGAATACCCAGCCCCGTTGCGCCGTGACACGCCGCGCACGCCGGCACGCCCTTGTCCGCAATGCCGCCGCGATACACCTTCTGCCCCAGCGCGACGGTGTTCTTGTCGCGCGCATAGTTGGGCTTGGCCTGCTGCGACGCGAAATACGCCGCGACGTTCACCATGTCCTGATCCGACAACGCGCTCGCAATGCCCGCCATGATCGGATTGTTGCGCGCCGGAGCTTTTGCGCCGGGCTGCGTTCTGTAATCCTTCAGTTGCTTGACGATGTATTCCGCGTGCTGCCCCGCGAGCTTCGGAAACGCGGCGCCGGCGCTGTTGCCGTCCGCCGCATGGCACGCGGCGCAGACTTGCGTGGCGATGGCCTGCCCTCTCGCCACATCCGGCTTGGCCGGCTGCGCGGGCTCTGCCGCATTCGCCGATATCGCGAGTCCGCCAAGACCCGCACCTAAACCCGCACTCAAACCGAAAGCCGCCGCTGCCTTGAGCACCACCAGAGACCTGTACAGTCGGTTCATTCGCGTACCCTGTTTTTCGTCTTGTGAGAATGTGAGGTTCTGCAAAAAACGACGGCAACCGGACATGCCGCAAGATACCCGAACGAAAGGGCGCGAAAAGATGCCCCGAAAACTGTCTCGCTCCTTGATGGGTGACGCCTGCGGCCTTGGGTCTTACGCCCTGCGGGATCTTTAAAAAACCGTCGTATTGTACAATAACCCGCTACACGCAAAGACGCCAGTCGGGGCATGCCCAGTATTTGCCGGGGTTCTCAAGGCTTCAGTCATCGCCTCTTTCACGATCGCCCGCCAATGTCATTTCTGCTCCATCAATCTCGCTTCTTCACCACGGTCAATCATCTGCGCGACCTTCCGCCGACTCCGCAACCCGAAATCGCGTTTGCGGGACGCTCGAACGCGGGCAAGTCGACGGCGATCAACATCCTTTGCAATCAGAAGCGGCTCGCGTTCGCCAGTAAGACGCCGGGCCGCACGCAGCACATCAATTACTTTTCCGTCGGGCCGAAGGATGCGCCCGTCGCGCACCTCGTCGATCTTCCCGGCTACGGCTACGCCGAAGTGCCGGGCGCGGCGAAGGCGCACTGGCAGCAGTTGCTGTCGACCTATCTGCAAAGCCGCGCGCAGTTGCGCGGCATGATCCTGATGATGGACTCGCGCCGTCCGCTGACGGAACTCGATCGCATCATGATCGACTGGTTCGCGCCCACCGGCAAACCGATCCACGCGCTCCTCACGAAATGCGACAAATTGACGCGACAGGAGATGACCAACGCCCTTCGCGCCACGCAGAAAGCGTTTGGCGAATACAAGGCGGCGGGGTATCGCGGTGAGTTGAGCGTGCAGCTCTTTTCGGCGCTCAAGCGCACGGGTCTCGACGAAGCGCACGAACTGATCGAAAGCTGGCTGATGCCCGAGCAAGCGGCATCGGAAGGCGCTGCCGAGTAGGAATCCCCGGCAACGCGGATGCAGGCGGGCATAAAAAAACCCGCCGCATGACGGCGGGTCAATCGCCTTATCGAATTTCGACAGGCACCCGCTCAGGGAGGAGAAGCGGGGAGCGCGGCGCAAGCGCGTTGCTCGATCGGTATGATATACCATTGTCTCAAAACGTTTTCGAGACGCGGGCCGCCTTGTCCTGTATGGCTTTGAGCGCTCGGAGCAACGTTTCGGTCCCCCTTCGAAGCACATCCAATCGAGTCACGTCATGAGTTTCTATCCCCATCATCGTCCGCGCCGCATGCGCCGCGATGACTTCTCGCGCCGCATGATGCGCGAAAACATCCTCACCACGAACGACCTGATCTACCCGGTTTTCATCGTCGAAGGCACGAATGTGCGTCAATCGGTGCCGTCGATGCCCGGCGTCGAGCGCACGTCCGTGGATCTGCTGATGAAGGTCGCGGAGCAATGCGTCGAACTCGGCGTGCCGGTGATGTCGCTGTTTCCCGCGATCGAACCGTCGCTGAAGACGCCCGATGGCCGCGAGGCAACGAATCCCGAAGGTCTGATTCCGCGCGCCGTGCGCGAGCTGAAGAAGAACTTCCCGACGCTCGGCGTGCTGACCGACGTCGCGCTCGATCCGTACACGAGCCACGGCCAGGACGGCGTGCTCGACGAAGAAGGCTACGTGAAGAACGACGAAACCAGCGAGATTCTCGTCGATCAGGCGCGCACGCAGGCCGAAGCGGGCGTGGATATCGTCGCGCCGTCGGACATGATGGACGGCCGCATCGGCGCGATCCGCGAAATGCTGGAGAGCGACGGCCACATCCATACGCGCATCATGGCGTACGCGGCCAAGTACGCGTCGGCGTTCTACGGCCCGTTCCGCGACGCGGTCGGCTCGGCGGCGAATCTCGGCAAGGGCAACAAGATGACGTATCAGATGGACCCGTCGAATTCCGACGAAGCCATGCGCGAAGTGCGCATGGACATCGAGGAAGGCGCGGACATGGTGATGGTCAAGCCGGGCATGCCGTACCTGGACATCGTGCGGCGCGTGAAGGACGAGTTCCGCTTTCCGACGTACGCGTATCAGGTCAGCGGCGAATACGCGATGATCAAGGCCGCCGTGCAGAACGGCTGGCTCGATCACGACAAGGCAATGATGGAAGCGTTGCTCGCGTTCAAGCGCGCGGGCGCGGACGGCGTGTTGACGTACTTCGCGCTGGATGCTGCACGGATTCTGCGGGCGTCGAAGTAAGCGTTCTTAGTCGTGTCGATGAAAAAAGGGCGATGCTTCGCGGCATCGCCCTTTTTTCATCCGTTCGAAGGACCGAGCTTGTCGAGGCTTTTCAGGAACCTGTCCGCCGATTCATAGCCGACCACGCGCGCCACTTCGTTGCCCTGGGCATCGAAGAAAATGATGCCCGGCGGGCCGAACAGCCTGAAACGCTTGAGGAGCAATTGATCGTCGGCGTTGTTCGCGGTGACGTCCGCGCGCAGCAAATTCAGTTGCGCGAGACGCGCTTGCACCCGGGCATCGGAGAACGTCAGGCTCTCCATTTCCTTGCAGGAGACGCACCAGTCGGCGTAGAAGTCGAGCATCGCGGGACGCGCGGCAGCTTTGACCGCCGAATCCAGTTCCGACGATGACCGCACCGGCGCGAAGACCGGCCCCGGCTTCTGCGCGGCCACCGCCGACGACGCGCCATCGCGCAACGCCAGCACCGCGAGCGGGCGAAGCGGATCGGTCGAGCCCGCCGCCAGACCGACGAGCAGCGTCGCGGCCCAGACGGCGAATGCCGCGCCGATTCCGCGCGAGAGGCGCTTCCACACGTTGGACGGCGCGGCCGTGTCCGACGCGAACAAGCCGAGCGATGCAGCCGCGATCAGCAGCCACAGCGCGGCGAGCAGCATCCGCGCGGCGCCGCCTATCACCGGCCAGACGATCCACAGCGCCGCTGCGAGCAGCACGACGCCGAAGAACACTTTGACGCCGTCCATCCAGGCGCCGGCGCGCGGGAGAATCGCGCCCGCACCCAGGCCGATGACGAGCAGCGGCACGCCGAGCCCGATGCCCATCGCGAAGAGCGCTGCCCCGCCGAGCACGGCATCGCCCGTATGCGCGATGAACGCGAGCACCGCGAAGAGCGGCGCGGTCATGCACGCGCCCACGACGAGCGCGGACAGCGCGCCCATCACGGCGACAGCGGCGAACTTGCCGCCCGTGCGCTTCTGCGACGCTTCGTTCACGCTGCTCTGCCACCGCTCGGGCAACGCGATATCGATTCCCGAAATGAGCGCGACGGCGAAAGCCGCCAGCAACACGCCGAATGCGCCGAGCACCCACGGGTTTTGCAGCCACGCGCCGAGACTCTGCCCGACCAGCGCGGCGGCCACGCCGAGCGCGGTATAGACGAGCGCCATGCCGACGACGTAGCACGCGGACAGCGCGAATCCGCGAGAGCGCGTCGCGCGTGCGCCTTCGCCGACGATGATCGCGGACAGGATCGGGATCATCGGGTAGGAGCACGGCAAGAGACTGAGCACCATGCCCGCGACGAAATACAGCCCGACGACCGCGAAGAATCTGCCGCCCTGGAGCATCGACTGCGCGTAGTCCGCGCTCGTTGCGCGTTCGAACCACGACTGCGAGTCATCCGCCGCCGCCGTCGATCGCAACGCGCCCGCCCCCTGCAGCGCCGCGCCTTTCACGCGATAAACGCGCTCCATCGGCGGATAGCAAATGCCCTTTTCCGCGCAGCCCTGCGACGTCACCGCGAGTTCGAACGGCCCTTTCGCCTGCGCCACGGGAATACGAATCACGAGTTCGCCGCGATACGTCTCGACGTCCTTGTTGAACGTCTGGTCGAAGTGGACTTTGCCGGCAGGCAATTGCGCCGCGCCGATGCTCGCGTCGCCGCTCTTGACCGCGAACGCGAATCGCTCGCGGTACATGTAGTAGCCGTCTGCGATCTTGTATCGCACGTCCACTTCCCCCGGCTGTTCGGATGCGCTGAACTTGAACGCGACGGCCGGGTCGAGAAAGTCGTCGTCCGCGCGCGCGATGCCTGCAACGGCGCAGAACATCATCAACAGGACGAACGCGCCGAACACGCGGCGCGCGGCGGTACTGAAAAGCTCAAACATGAAGAGGACGCTGCGTTTCTGCGTTGACCCACTGTCCGTATCCCGGCGACGCTTCCGCCTGCCAGACGAGGACTTCGGGCGTTTCATAGGGATGCCGCGCTTCGACGAAGCGCTGCAATTCTTCGCTGCGTGCGACGCTCGTCTTCAGCAGCAACTGCACTTCTTCCGACGATTCGAGCGCGCCCTTCCAGTGATACTGCGACTCGACCGCGCCGAGCCGGGTCACGCACGCCGCGAGCCGCGCTTCGAGGATCGCCTGCGCGAGCGCCGTCGCCGATTCGGCATCGGGCAGCGTCGTCATCATCAGAATAACGGGGACGTTCACGTACGGCTCCAGGAAAGCGGACTACGGCTGATATCGTAGCATTCGCGACCGGCGCCCACCTTTTGGCGCTAACCGCTGCGAACGCGGCCGCGAAAAACAAAAAGGCCAAGCAGAGCTTGGCCTTTTGCTTACTACTTACCGAACTTATTCAGCTTCCTGAACTTCTTCGGTCTCTTCAACTTCCGGGCGATCCATCAGTTGAACCAGCGCCATCGGAGCGTTGTCGCCGACGCGGAAGCCGAACTTCAGGATGCTCAGGTAGCCACCCGGACGGTTCGCGTACCGCGGGCCGAGAACGTCGAACAGTTTCGCGACGGAATCGCGATCGCGCAGGCGGTTGAACGCGAGGCGGCGGTTTGCCAGCGACGGCTTCTTGCCGAGCGTGATCAGCGGCTCGACGACCTTGCGCAGTTCCTTGGCCTTCGGCAGCGTCGTCTTGATGACTTCGTGCTCGATCAGCGAGTTCGACATATTACGGAGCATTGCCAGACGGTGGCTGCTCGTGCGGTTCAGTTTCCGCAGACCATGCTTATGACGCATTTTCAGTTCCTTTAACGAGTTTTGATCCAGCTCTTCTATTGCGCTTTGCTGCGAAACAGCGGCGCACGGGCCGGTCGAAGAAAAAGCAAGACGCGGATTTTAAAGCAAAATCCGCGTCTTTGCCAGTTACAGCGTGACCGCGCTTAACGGTCGACTTACTTGTCCAACCCTGCCGGCGGCCAGTTCTCGAGCTTCATGCCGAGCGTCAGGCCACGCGAAGCCAACACTTCCTTGATCTCGTTCAGCGACTTGCGACCAAGGTTCGGCGTCTTCAGCAGCTCGTTTTCCGTGCGCTGGATCAGGTCGCCGATGTAGTAGATGTTCTCGGCCTTCAGGCAGTTCGCGGAACGAACCGTGAGTTCGAGATCGTCCACCGGACGCAGCAGGATCGGATCGATCTGCGGCGCACGCGACGGCGCTTCCGCTGCGGCTTCCGTGCCTTCCAGGGCTGCGAACACCGACAGTTGATCGACCAGAATGCGCGCCGATTGACGGATCGCTTCTTCCGGCGAAATCACACCGTTGGTTTCGATGTTCATCACGAGCTTGTCGAGGTCGGTACGCTGTTCAACACGCGCGCTTTCCACGGCGTAGCTCACGCGACGCACCGGCGAGAACGACGCGTCCAGCACGATACGGCCGATGATCTTCGCCGACTCTTCGCCGTAGCGACGCACGTTGCCGGGCACGTAACCACGGCCCTTCTCGATCTTGATCTGAACGTCGAGCTTGCCGCCCTTCGACAGGTGAGCAATCACGTGATCCGGGTTGATGACCTCGCAATCGTGCGCGAGTTCGATATCGCCGGCCGTGACCACGCCTTCGCCTTCCTTGCGCAGCGTCACCGTGACTTCGTCGCGGTTGTGCAGCTTGAAGACGACACCCTTCAGGTTCAACAGCAGGTTGACCACATCCTCTTGCACACCATCGAGCGTCGAGTATTCGTGCACGACGCCTGCGATCGTCACTTCGGTCGGCGCATAGCCCACCATCGACGACAGCAGCACGCGCCGGAGCGCGTTACCCAAGGTGTGGCCATAGCCGCGTTCGAACGGCTCCATAACCACTTTCGCGTGGCTTTCACCAAGCGATTCAACTGCAATGATCTTGGGCTTCAACAAACTGGTTTGCATAGGTTTTCCTTTTCAATACCCTCGGCTCGTTACACCGATAAGGCTGACCGGTAACAACCTGAAAATTAAACAGCCGAGGATGCCCATTTGCCACGAGCAATCGGGCTCCCCGGCTGCTAATCCGATTACCGCGCGATTAACGCGAATACAATTCGACGATCAGGCTTTCGTTGATGTCGCCAGCGATATCGCTGCGCTCCGGCATCGACTTGAACGTTCCTTCGAACTTCTTCGCATCGACCGACACCCAGCTCGGCATTCCGCCTTGCTCGGCCAGCGAGAGCGCCTCGACGATACGAGCTTGCTTGCGCGACTGCTCGCGAACGGAGACGACGTCGCCCGACTTGACTTGCATCGACGGGATGTTGGTCACTTGACCGTTCACCATGATCGACTTGTGGCTCACGAGCTGACGTGCTTCAGCGCGCGTCGAGCCGAAGCCCATGCGATACACGACGTTGTCGAGACGCGACTCGAGCAATTGCAGCAGGTTTTCGCCCGTCGGGCCCTTGCGGCGGTCGGCTTCAGCGAAGTAGCGGCGGAACTGACGTTCCAGCACGCCGTAGATACGCTTCACTTTCTGCTTTTCGCGCAACTGGGTGCCGTAGTCGGACGTACGTGCGCCCGAGGTGCGGCCATGTTGACCGGGCTTGCTGTCGAGCTTGCACTTGTCGGCGAGCGAACGGCGTGCGCTCTTCAGGAACAGATCGGTGCCTTCACGGCGGGACAGCTTGGCTTTAGGACCGGTATAGCGTGCCACGTTAAATCCTTGATAATTGATCACGCGAGCTTTCGTTCGCGCTAGTCCGAACCCCTTTGGGTCGAACGGTGGGCTTAGTCAAATTCATCACGCACGAAACCCGCCGATACTCACGCATCAGCAGGAACATGCGGTTGCGTCGTCGCGTTAGATGCGGCGGCGCTTCGGCGGACGGCAGCCGTTGTGCGGGACCGGCGTCACGTCGGAGATCGCGGTGATCTTGATGCCAAGACCATGCAGCGCGCGTACCGCCGATTCACGGCCAGGACCGGGGCCCTTGATCCGCACTTCGAGGTTCTTCACGCCGTATTCCATTGCCACGCGGCCAGCCGACTCGGCTGCGACCTGAGCTGCAAACGGCGTCGACTTACGCGAGCCCTTGAAGCCCTGACCACCCGAGGTCGCCCATGCCAGCGCGTTACCTTGACGGTCGGTGATCGTGATAATGGTGTTGTTGAACGACGCGTGAACGTGAACCACGCCCTCGGCGACGTTCTTCTTGACCTTCTTGCGAACGCGTTGCGCCGCGGAGTTGTTCGAAGCCTTAGCCATTACGTTTTCCTGTAACTGTCAGTTCCGCTTACTTCTTCAGCGATTGCGCTGCACGACGCGGACCCTTGCGAGTACGGGCGTTGGTGCGCGTACGCTGGCCACGCAGGGGTAGGCCCTTGCGATGACGCATGCCGCGGTAGCAACCCAAGTCCATCAGGCGCTTGATGTTCATCGTCACTTCACGGCGCAGGTCGCCTTCGACGATGAACTTGCCCACTTCGTCACGCAGCTTTTCGAGGTCTGCGTCGGTGAGGTCCTTGACCTTCTTCGAAAATTCCACACCAGCAGCGGTGCAAATGCCGCGGGAACGCGTGCGTCCGATGCCGAAGATTGCCGTCAGGCCGATCTCGGTATGCTGGTGATTCGGGATGTTAACCCCTGCGATACGAGCCATTGTTTTTCCTCAAACAAAAAGCGCAAGCAAAAGCGCGGCGTTCAGCCTTGACGCTGTTTGTGGCGCGGATCAGAGCTGCAAATCACGCGCACAACGCCCTTGCGCTTGATGATCTTGCAATTGCGGCAAATGCGCTTAACCGATGCCATCACTTTCATGATATTACCCTTTTTTCAAATCACTTCGCCCGGAACACGATCCGTGCACGAGACAGATCGTAAGGCGTCAATTCAACCGTAACCTTGTCGCCTGGCAGGATGCGGATGTAGTGCATCCGCATCTTTCCAGAAATGTGTCCCAGGACGACATGGCCATTTTCCAACTTCACCCGGAAAGTAGCGTTGGGGAGGTTTTCGATGACCTCGCCCTGCATCTGGATTACATCGTCTTTGGCCATGGTCCTTAATTAACGCATCGGGACGTTGCCGCCCTTGAAGTTTGCCTTCTTGAGCAGCGATTCATATTGTTGCGACATAACGTACGACTGCACCTGAGCCATGAAGTCCATCGTGACGACGACAATGATCAGCAGCGACGTTCCACCAAAATAAAACGGCACGTTCCAGCGCAACACCAAGAACTCAGGCAACAGGCACACGAACACAATGTAGATCGCACCGGCCAGCGTCAAACGCGTGAGGATGCGGTCGATATACCGTGCAGTCTGATCGCCCGGACGGATACCCGGAACGAAAGCACCGCTCTTCTTCAAGTTGTCGGCGGTTTCCCGGCTGTTGAACACCAGTGCGGTGTAGAAGAAGCAGAAGAAAACAATCGCCAACGCATACAGCAGCACGTACACGGGCTGACCGGGCTTGATGGCCTCGGCCACGTTGTGCAGCGTGTTCGCGAACCAGCCGGTACGCGACCCCGAACTGAACCAGTTCAGGATGGTTGCCGGGAAGAGGATGATCGACGACGCGAAGATCGGCGGAATCACACCCGACATATTCAACTTCAGCGGCAGATGAGACGACTGTCCGCCGTAAATCTTGTTACCGACCTGGCGCTTCGCATAGTTCACGAGGATCTTGCGCTGACCGCGTTCGATGAACACGACCAGATACGTGACCGCCGCGATCAGCACGACGATGATGATCGCCGAGATGATGCTCATCGAACCGGTGCGGACAAGCTCGAACAAACCGCCGATCGCGTTCGGGAAGCCCGCCGCGATACCACCGAAGATGATGATCGAGATGCCGTTGCCGAGACCGCGCTCCGTGATCTGCTCACCCAGCCACATCAGGAACATCGTGCCCGTCACCAGCGTGACGACCGTCGTCAGCCGGAACACCATGCCGGGATCCAGCACCAGAGCGGGCTGGTTCTCCAGCGCCACCGCGATACCGAACGCCTGGAAGGTCGCGAGCACCACGGTGAAGATACGCGTGTACTGCGTGATCTTCCGTTGCCCCGCCTGCCCTTCCTTCTTCAGCGCCTCCATCTGCGGCGATACGATCGACAGCAACTGCATGATGATCGACGCCGAAATGTAGGGCATGATGCCCAGTGCAAAGATCGTGAATCGCGACAGCGCGCCACCCGAGAACATGTTGAACATGCCAAGGATGCCGCCCGACTGGCTCTGGAACAGCTTGGCCAGTTGATCCGGATCGATGCCGGGAACCGGAATGTGCGCACCAATGCGGTAGACGATCAACGCCAGCAGCAGGAACACTGCACGCCGACGCAGATCGCCGAATTTCGCCGCGCTTCGACCGGGTTTTGCGAGACTCGGGCTGTTAGCCAAGAACCTTCTCCGATGCTAGTGCTAGTAACGGCTAAAGCGCGTTACTCGGCGAACGAGCCGCCAGCGGCTTCGATTGCCTCACGGGCGCCCTTCGTTGCCGTCAGACCCTTCACCGTGACCTTGCGGGTGATCTCGCCGGTCTTGATGATCTTCGCGCTCTTGATGAGCTCGCCGACCAGACCCGCTTGCTTCAGCGCCAGCAGATCGATTTCGTCGACCGGCAGCTTTTCCAGATCGGCGAGGCGCACTTCACCGACGAATTCCTTCGTCAGCGAGGTGAAGCCACGCTTCGGCAGGCGACGCTGCAGCGGCATCTGACCGCCTTCGAAGCCAACCTTGTGGAAGCCGCCCGAACGCGATTTCTGACCCTTGTGGCCGCGGCCCGCGGTCTTGCCGAGGCCCGAACCGATGCCGCGACCGACGCGACGCTTAGCGTGCTTCGCGCCTTCCGCCGGCTTCAGGTTATTCAATTCCATGTTCAACTCCTTGGATCCGTGGGTCGGCCGCTTAGCCGATGACCTTAACGAGGTACGAAACCTTGTTGATCATCCCGCGCACAGCCGGCGTGTCCTGCAGCTCGCTAACCGAGTTGAGGCGGCGCAGGCCGAGGCCACGCACCGTTGCACGGTGCGATTCGCGAGTCCCGATCAGGCTCTTCACGAGCTGAACCTTGACAGTTTTCTCAGACATGATGACCTCGAGGCTTAGCCCAAAATATCTTCGACGGACTTGCCGCGCTTCGCCGCGATGTCGCTCGGGGTCGATTGCTTGCGCAGACCGTCGAGCGTTGCACGAACGAGGTTGTACGGGTTCGTCGAGCCGTGGCTCTTGGCCACCACGTTCTGCACGCCCATCACGTCGAACACTGCGCGCATCGGGCCACCAGCGATCACGCCCGTACCGTCCTTCGCCGGAGCGAGGAGAACAGCGGAAGCGCCATGCTTGCCGTGCACTTCGTGTTGCAACGTACCGTTCTTGAGCGGCACCTTGAACATGTTGCGGCGGGCTTGTTCCATTGCCTTCTGAACGGCAACCGGAACTTCCTTCGCCTTGCCCTTGCCCATGCCGACGCGGCCATCGCCGTCGCCAACCACGGTCAGTGCGGCGAAGCCGAGAATCCGGCCACCCTTCACGACCTTGGTCACGCGGTTGACCGAAATCATCTTTTCGCGCAGGCCGTCGTCGCGTTCGTCAGCCTGAACTTTCGCTTGCATCTTTGCCATGACGAATTCTTCCCTTAGAACTTGAGCCCGGCTTCGCGCGCCGCATCAGCCAGCGCCTTCACGCGGCCGTGGTAGCGGAAACCCGAGCGGTCAAAGGCGACGGATTCGATGCCGGCAGCCTTGGCCTTCTCGGCAATACGCTTGCCGATCAGGGTTGCAGCGTTGATGTTGCCGCCCTTGCCCGACTTGTCGGCCAGCTCAGCGCGCACTTCGGCTTCCAGCGTCGAGGCACTTGCCAGCACCTTCGTGCCGCATGCCGAGAACACTTGAGCGTAAATGTGCGTATTCGTGCGATGCACGGCGAGACGCGCGACCTGCAGCTCAGCGATCTTGATACGCGTCTGACGAGCGCGGCGCAGGCGAGATTGAGTCTTATCCATGATTGCGCACCCTTACTTCTTCTTCGTTTCTTTGAGGATCACGACCTCGTCGGAATAGCGCACGCCCTTGCCCTTGTAAGGCTCCGGCGGACGATAGCCGCGCACTTCCGCCGCGACTTGTCCGACTTTCTGCTTGTCGATCCCCTTGATCACGATTTCGGTCTGCGACGGGGTTTCAGCCTTGATGCCTTCCGGCATCTGGTGCACCACGGGGTGCGAGAAACCCAGCGACAGGTTCAGCTTGTCGCCTTGCGCTTGCGCACGATAACCAACGCCAACCAGCGTCAGCTTGCGCTCGAAACCCTTGGTGACGCCGTGCACCATGTTCGCCACCAGGGCGCGCATCGTGCCGGACATCGCGTTTGCTTCACGGCTTTCGTTGGCCGGCGCGAAGTTCAACGTGCCGTTGTCGTTCGCCACGCTCACCAGCGGGTTGGCCGCTTGCGAGATCGTGCCGAGCGGACCCTTCACGGTGATGACGTCGCCCTTGACCGCCACTTCCGCGCCTTGCGGCAGCGCGATCGGGCTTTTACCTACTCGAGACATGTTTCCTCTCCCTTCGGCGTTAAGCGACGTAGCAGATGACTTCGCCGCCGACGCCGTTCTGGCGCGCCTTGCGGTCGGTCATCACACCCTTCGGCGTCGACACGATTGCAACGCCCAGGCCGTTCATGACCTGCGGGATGTCGTTGCGACCGCGGTACACGCGCAGACCGGGCTTCGAGACGCGCTCGAGGCGCTCGATAACCGGACGGCCAGCGTAGTACTTCAACGCGATATTCAATTCCGACTTCGCGCCTTCAGCCTTCACCGCGAAATCGTCGATATAACCTTCGTCCTTCAAAACCTGCGCAATCGCAACCTTGACTTTCGACGAGGGCATAGTCACCGAAACCTTCTCGACCATCTGCGCATTGCGGATGCGAGTCAGCATATCGGCGATAGGATCACTCATGCTCATTTATGTTTCTCCTATTACCAGCTCGCCTTGGTGAGGCCAGGGATTTCGCCGCGGAACGCGATTTCACGAATCTTGTTACGCGCGAGTCCGAACTTGCGGAACGTGCCACGCGGACGACCCGTGATCGCGCAGCGGTTACGCTTGCGAGTGGGGTTCGAGTTACGCGGCAGTTGTTGCAGCGCGAGGCGGGCGAGGTAACGCTCTTCGTCCGACTTGCTTGCGTCGTCGATCACAGCCTTCAGCTCAGCACGCTTCGGAGCGTACTTGGCTGCCAGGCGCGCGCGCTTCTTTTCACGTTCGATCAGTGCCAGTTTAGCCACGGTAACCTCAGTTTCTGAACGGGAACTTGAAGCCGGCGAGCAGCGCCTTTGCTTCGTCGTCAGTCTTCGCGGTGGTCGTGATGCTGATGTTCAGCCCACGCAGCGCGTCGATCTTGTCGTAGTCGATTTCGGGGAAAATGATCTGCTCTTTCACACCGATGTTGTAGTTGCCACGACCGTCGAACGCCTTGCCCGACACGCCACGGAAGTCGCGCACACGGGGGAGCGCAACCGTCACGAAACGGTCCAGGAATTCGTACATGGCATTGCCACGCAGGGTAACCATCGTGCCAATCGGGTAGCCTTCGCGGATCTTGAAACCAGCGATTGCCTTACGCGACTTGGTGATAACCGGCTTCTGGCCGGCGATCTTCGTGAGGTCGCCAACGGCGTGCTCAAGGACCTTCTTGTCAGCGACGGCTTCGCCAAGACCCATGTTCAGGGTGATCTTGGTGAGGCGCGGCACTTCCATGACCGACTTGTAACCGAACTTTTCAACCAGTTGCGGCACAACCTTTTCTTTATAAATCTCTTGCAGACGAGCCATTTTTTAACTCCGCGTCAGGCGTTCAACGTGGCGCCGGTCGACTTCAAGAAGCGAACCTTCTTGCCGTCTTCGACCTTGATGCCAACGCGTGATGCCTTGCCGTTCGCGTCGACCAGTGCGACGTTCGAAATATGCAGCGGCATCGTTTTGGCTTCCACGCCGCCCGTCGTACCCTTCATCGGGTTCGGCTTCACGTGCTTCTTGACGAGGTTGATGCCCTCGACCGTCACACGGTCTTCCGCAACGACCAGCACGGTGCCGCGCTTGCCCTTGTCCTTGCCGGTGGTGACGATGACTTCGTCACCCTTGCGAATCTTGTTCATCGCGACTCCTTACAGCACTTCCGGCGCGAGCGAAACGATCTTCATGAATCGTTCGCTACGCAGTTCACGCGTCACCGGCCCGAAAATGCGCGTGCCGATCGGCTCGAGCTTCGTATTCAAGAGAACGGCAGCATTGCCGTCGAACTTGATAAGCGAGCCATCCTGGCGACGCACGCCCTTGGCCGTGCGAACGACCACGGCGTTATAGATTTCGCCCTTCTTCACGCGTCCGCGCGGCGTCGCTTCCTTGACGGTCACCTTGATGATGTCGCCAATGCTAGCGTAACGACGCTTCGAGCCGCCGAGCACCTTGATGCACATGACTTCACGTGCACCCGTGTTGTCGGCCACTTCAAGCCGAGTTTCGGTCTGGATCATGGTTTATCTTTCCCAACTTAATCCGGTCGCACCACCATGGCACATCCGGTCAGTCTTGGTCCCGTCAGCCATTCGGCTGCTTGGGTTAGAACAGGCAGCGAGGGCAGACGAAACCCGCCATCGCAATCCGGTGAATCTGTCGGCACAGGCTGGCGCCCGAACCGGCTTCCCCCACCAATTTCGCCCGCGACGGGGCTCCCACAAAGAGGGAAGACCGAGATTATAACAAATAATCTCGGTCTTGCAAGCGAAATTACTGCGACACTACGACTTACTGCATCGCATTACTTCTACTTCAGATCACGCGAGCTGCTTCGAGCAGTTTCGACACAACCCAGGCCTTCGTCTTCGAAATCGGACGGGTTTCCTGGATTTCGACGAGATCGCCTTCGTTGTACGTGTTCGCGTCGTCGTGCGCGTGGTACTTCTTCGAGCGCACGACGTACTTGCCGTAGATCGGGTGCTTCACGCGGTGCTCGACCAGCACGGTAACCGTCTTGTCCATCTTGTTGCTGACGACCTTGCCGACCAGCGTCCGCTTGAGCGAGGTTTTTACGCTATCGTTCATTTCTGGTTCGCCTTTTCAGTCAGGACAGTCCGCACACGTGCGATGTCGCGACGAACCTTCTTCAGCTGGCTCGTGTTCGTGAGCTGCTGGGTCGCGAGTTGCATGCGCAGGCCGAATTGCGCCTTAAGCAGGTCCGACAGCTCTTTGTTGAGCGCGGCCTGGTCCTTCTGGTGAAGTTCAGATGCCTTCATCGTTTACTCCTTAGGCGCCGAGCTGGCGGACAACGAAGTTCGTCTTGAGCGGCAGCTTGGCTGCAGCCAGACGGAACGCTTCGCGCGCCAGTTCTTCGGAGACACCGTCCATTTCGTACAGCATCTTGCCCGGTTGAATTTCAGCGACGTAGTACTCCGGGTTACCCTTACCGTTACCCATACGCACTTCGGCCGGCTTTTGCGAAATCGGCTTGTCCGGGAAGATCCGGATCCAGATCCGGCCGCCACGCTTGATGTGACGCGTCATCGCGCGACGCGCCGCTTCGATCTGACGCGCGGTCAAACGGCCGCGACCGATAGCCTTCAGACCGTATTCACCGAACGACACCGCGTTGCCGCGCGTCGCCTTGCCGGTGTTACGACCCTTCTGCTCTTTGCGATACTTTCTGCGTTTCGGTTGCAGCATCGTTATTCTCCACTCTTCGCGTCACCGCCGGCGCCACCACGACGGGGGCCGCCGCGGCGTGCACCAGCCGGCGCACCTTCACCGTCACGGCGCGGACGGCGATCGCCACCCGGACGTGCGTTGCGACGCGGACGCTTCTCTTCCGCGACTTCTTCCACCACCGGCGCGTCGTTACGGCCGAGGGTGTCGCCCTTGTAGACCCACACCTTCACGCCGATGATGCCGTACGTGGTCTTCGCTTCCGACGTCGCGTAGTCGATATCGGCACGCAACGTATGGAGGGGCACGCGGCCTTCGCGATACCACTCGGTACGTGCAATTTCGATACCGTTCAGACGGCCCGCGCTCATGATCTTGATGCCTTGGGCGCCAAGACGCATCGCGTTTTGCATCGCACGCTTCATCGCGCGGCGGAACATGATCCGGCGCTCGAGCTGCTGCGTGATGGAATCGGCGATCAGTTGAGCGTCCGTTTCCGGCTTGCGGATTTCTTCGATGTTGACGTGAACCGGAACGCCCATGCGCTTTTGCAGCTCGGCCTTCAGCGATTCGATGTCTTCACCCTTCTTGCCGATCACGACACCCGGACGCGAGCTGAAAATCGTGATACGTGCGTTCTTTGCAGGACGCTCGATCACCACGCGGCCGACGGACGCGTTCTTCAGCTTCTTCTTCAGGTATTCACGAACACCGATGTCTTCCTGCAACATCGCCGCGAAATTGTTGTTGTTCGCGTACCAGCGCGAAGCCCAATTGCGGCTGACGGCCAAACGGAAGCCAGTCGGATGAATTTTCTGTCCCATCGTATGGCTCCTTAATTCCCGACCGTCACAGTGATGTGACAGGATTGCTTCTCGATGCGGTTACCACGACCCTTTGCGCGCGCGGTAAAACGCTTCAGCGAAGCAGCCTTGTCGACGTAGATGCTCGTGATCTTGAGCTCGTCGATATCAGCGCCTTCGTTGTGTTCCGCATTCGCGATCGCAGACAGCACGACCTTCTTGACGATACCCGCCGCCTTCTTCGGCGAGAACGTCAGAACGTTCAGCGCCTTGTCGACCGGCAAACCACGAATCTGGTCAGCCACAAGGCGCGTTTTCTGCGCCGAGATGCGGGCACCGCGATGAATTGCTTTCACTTCCATCTTGATAGCCCCTTATTTCTTGGCCTTCTTGTCGGCCGCGTGACCCTTGAACGTACGGGTCAGTGCGAACTCGCCAAGCTTATGGCCGACCATGTTTTCCGTGACGTACACCGGAACGTGTTGACGGCCGTTATGGACGGCGATCGTCAGACCGATGAAGTCCGGCAGAATCGTCGAACGACGCGACCAGGTCTTGATCGGCTTCTTGTCACGCGTCGATGCAGCCGCCTCAACCTTCTTCAGCAAATGAGCGTCGCAGAACGGACCTTTTTTAGCAGAACGTGTCATTGCCTACTCCTTAACGCTTGTGACGGCGCTGGACGATCATCGTCGTCGTGCGCTTGTTGCTACGGGTGCGGTAGCCCTTCGTCGGCGTGCCCCACGGGCTCACCGGATCGCGACCTGCAGCCGTGCGGCCTTCACCACCACCGTGCGGGTGATCGATCGGGTTCATTGCAACACCGCGCACCGTCGGACGAATACCGCGCCAGCGGTTTGCACCGGCCTTACCGATCTGACGGAGGCTGTGCTCTTCGTTACCCACTTCACCGATCGTCGCACGGCACTCGACGTGCACGCGGCGGATTTCGCCCGAACGCAGACGAACCTGCGCGTAGACGCCTTCGCGAGCCAGCAGCATGGCCGACGTACCAGCCGAACGCGCGATCTGCGCGCCCTTGCCCGGCAGCATTTCGATGCAGTGGATCGTCGTACCGACCGGAATGTTGCGGATCGGCAGGGCGTTGCCCGCGCGAATCGGCGCTTCGGAACCGGACATCAGCTGCGCGCCGACCGTCACGCCCTTCGGCGCGATGATGTAGCGACGCTCGCCGTCTGCGTACAGAACCAGCGCGATGTTCGCGCTACGGTTCGGGTCGTACTCGAGACGCTCGACCTTCGCCGGGATGCCGTCCTTGTTGCGACGGAAATCGACGATACGGTAGTGCTGCTTGTGACCACCGCCCTGGTGACGCGTGGTGATACGGCCGTTGTTGTTACGGCCCGCCGACTTGGATTGCGAGTCGAGCAGCGCTGCGAACGGCTTGCCCTTATGCAGATCCTTGTTGACGATCTTGACCATCGCGCGGCGACCCGGCGAGGTCGGCTTAACTTTCACGATTGCCATGATTACTTGGCCTCCGCTTCAAAGTTGATTTCCTGGCCGGGCTTCAGGCAGACGTATGCCTTCTTCACGTCCTTGCGCTTGCCGTTGAAGCGACCAAAGCGCTTGGCTTTGCCCTTCGTGACGAGCACGTTGACGGAATTGACTTCGACCTTGAACAGCAGCTCGACAGCAGCCTTGACTTCCTGCTTCGTGGCGTCCGGCGCGACTTCGAACACGACTTGTTCGTTCTTGTCGGCAACCAGCGTCGCCTTTTCGGAGATCACCGGCGCGAGCAGAACTTGCATCAAACGATGATCGTTTTTGCGAACTTCGCTCATGACAGCAACTCCTCGATCTGAGCGACCGCAGCCTTCGTGATCAGAATCTTCTTGAAGTAGATCAGCGAGAGCGGGTCGGCGTAACGCGGCTCGACAACCGCCACGTGGGCCAGGTTGCGCGACGCGAGGTACAGGTTTTCGTCGACCGTGTCGGTGATGACCAGCACGGAGTCGAGACCCATCGCCTTGAATTTATCGGCCAACAGCTTGGTCTTCGGCGCTTCGAGCGCGAGATCCTCGACCACCGAGATGCGGCCTTCGCGAGCCAACTGCGAGAAGATCGAGCAGAGGCCTGCGCGATGCATCTTCTTGTTGACCTTGTGCGAGAAGTTTTCTTCCGGCGAGTTCGGGAAAATGCGACCACCGCCACGCCACAACGGGCTCGACGACATACCGGCACGAGCGCGGCCCGTACCCTTCTGACGCCACGGCTTCTTGGTGGTGTGCTTGACCTGCTCGCGGTCCTTCTGAGCACGGTTGCCGCTGCGCGCGTTGGCTTGATAAGCCACCACGACCTGGTGAATCAGGGCTTCGTTGTAATCGCGACCGAACACGACGTCCGATGCGGTCACGCCAGCGCCTTCCTGACCATTGGCATTCAGGAGCTTAAGTTCCATTATTTCGCTCCTTTCACAGCACGCGTCTTGACGGCCGGGGTCACGAAGACCTTGCCGCCCTTCGCACCCGGAACAGCACCGCGGACGAGCAGCAGATTGCGCTCAGCGTCGATGCGGGCGATTTCCAGATTTTGAACCGTGACGGTCTCGTCACCGAGGTGACCCGTCATGCGCTTGCCGGGGAACACACGACCCGGATCCTGCGCCATACCGATCGAACCCGGAACGTTGTGCGAACGCGAGTTACCGTGCGTTGCGCGGCCCGAGGCGAAGTTGTAGCGCTTGATGGTACCGGCGTAGCCCTTACCGATCGACGTGCCTTGCACGTCAACCTTCTGGCCGACTTCGAAAATGTCCGTACCGACCACGGCGCCGTTCGACAGTTCACCTGCCTTGGCTGCGTCGATATGGAATTCCTTGAGGATTTCACCGGCTTGAACGCCGGCTTTGGCGAGGTGGCCCGCCAACGGCTTCGTCACGCGCGATGCGCGGCGAGTACCGAATGCAACCTGAACGGCGGTGTAACCATCCGTTTCAACGGTCTTGATCTGCGTCACGCGGTTGTCCGACACGTCCAGCACGGTGACGGGGATGGAATCCCCTTCAGGCGTGAAGATACGGGTCATGCCAACCTTGCGACCTACGAGTCCAAGGCTCATCGTTTTCTCCATTCCCGACTGCGATTGGTCGGGGCTGATTACAAAATGCCCGCCGTGCTCGCGGGTTCAACACCCAAAAGACGACAGACTTTTTTGCGCAAATGCGCGAAAAGCCTTGGAGTATAGCAAGGCTTTTCGAATTCTGCAAGCAATCAAAGACTTAGCTCCGTCCGACACGCCGGCGGAGCTTTGTAGGCTTACTGCAGCTTGATTTCGACGTCCACACCGGCCGGCAGATCGAGCTTCATCAGCGCGTCGACCGTCTTGTCCGTCGGATCGACGATGTCCATCAGGCGCTGGTGCGTACGGATTTCGAGCTGGTCGCGCGACGTCTTGTTGACGTGCGGCGAACGCAGGATGTCAAAACGCTGAATACGCGTCGGCAGCGGCACCGGGCCACGGACAATCGCGCCAGTCCGCTTCGCCGTATCGACGATCTCGGCTGCCGATTGATCGATCAGGCGATAGTCGAAAGCCTTCAGACGAATGCGGATTTTCTGGTTCTGCATGACGATTCCTTAGAAAAAGAGCGAGGCGGTATTGCGCCGCCGATTTGGCAAAAGAGCGAGGGACCGGGCATTCGCTGAGGGCGAACACCCGGCCCCGGTCACATCACTTCTGTACTGCTACTGCAAGAAAGACCGAGATTTTACTCGATAATCTTCGCAACGACACCTGCGCCGACGGTACGGCCGCCTTCACGGATAGCGAAACGCAGACCTTCTTCCATGGCGATCGGAGCGATCAGCTTGACGGTGATCGACACATTGTCGCCCGGCATGACCATTTCCTTGTCCTTCGGCAGCTCGATCGAGCCCGTCACGTCGGTCGTACGGAAGTAGAACTGCGGACGGTAGTTGTTGAAGAACGGCGTGTGACGGCCGCCTTCGTCCTTGCTCAGCACATACACTTCAGCCGTGAAGTGCGTGTGCGGCGTGATCGAACCCGGCTTGGCCAGAACCTGGCCGCGCTCCACGTCTTCACGCTTCGTGCCGCGCAGCAGGATACCGACGTTGTCGCCTGCCTGACCCTGGTCGAGCAGCTTGCGGAACATTTCCACGCCCGTACAGGTGGTCTTCACCGTCGGCTTGATACCGACGATTTCGATTTCCTCGCCGACCTTGACGATGCCGCGCTCGACGCGACCCGTCACCACCGTGCCGCGACCCGAGATCGAGAACACGTCTTCCACCGGCATCAGGAACGAACCGTCCACCGCGCGCTCCGGCGTCGGGATGTACGTGTCCAGCGCGTCGGCCAGGTTCATGATCGCCACTTCGCCCAGCTCGCCCGTGTCGCCTTCCAGCGCCAGCTTTGCCGAACCCTTGATGATCGGGGTGTCGTCGCCCGGGAAGTCGTACTTCGACAGAAGCTCACGCACTTCCATTTCGACCAGCTCGAGCAGCTCGGCGTCGTCGACCATGTCGCACTTGTTCAGGAACACGATGATGTACGGCACGCCGACCTGACGGGCCAACAGGATGTGCTCGCGCGTTTGCGGCATCGGGCCGTCAGCGGCCGAGCACACCAGGATTGCGCCGTCCATCTGCGCCGCGCCCGTGATCATGTTCTTCACGTAGTCAGCGTGGCCCGGGCAGTCGACGTGTGCGTAGTGGCGGTTAGCCGTTTCGTACTCGACGTGCGCGGTGTTGATCGTGATGCCGCGTGCCTTTTCTTCCGGCGCTGCATCGATCTGGTCGTATGCCTTCGCTTCGCCGCCGAACTTCTTGGTCAGCACCGTCGTGATTGCTGCCGTCAGCGTGGTCTTGCCGTGGTCAACGTGACCGATCGTGCCCACGTTCACGTGCGGCTTGGTCCGCTCGAATTTACCTTTTGCCATGATTACCTTCGTTCAAAGATTGTTTATCGGTTAAGACTTTTGGCCTGAGCCGAATGACTAGCGGGATTACTTACCCTTGGCGTTGATGATCGCTTCGGCGACGTTACGCGGAGCTTCAGCATAGTGCTTGAATTCCATCGTGTACGTCGCGCGGCCTTGCGTCAGCGAACGCAGGGACGTCGAATAACCGAACATTTCGGACAGCGGCACTTCGGCGCGCACGATCTTGCCGCCGCCAACCATGTCTTCCATGCCCTGGACGATACCGCGACGGCCCGAAAGATCGCCCATCACGTTGCCCATGTAGTCTTCCGGCGTTTCGACTTCCACGGCCATCATCGGTTCGAGGATGACCGGGCTTGCCTTGCGCATTGCTTCCTTGAAGGCCATCGAGCCGGCCATGCGGAACGCGTTTTCGTTCGAGTCGACGTCGTGGTACGAACCGAACGTCAGGTGAACCTTCACGTCCACAACCGGGAAGCCAGCCAGCACGCCCGACTTCAGCGTTTCCTGGATACCCTTGTCCACGGCCGGGATGTATTCGCGCGGAATCACGCCGCCCTTGATCTCGTCGAGGAACTCGTAACCCTTGCCCTGCTCGTTCGGCTCCAGCGTGATGACCGCGTGACCGTACTGGCCGCGACCACCCGACTGCTTGACGAACTTGCCGTCAACGTCTGCTGCCGTCGTGCGAATGGTTTCGCGGTATGCAACCTGCGGCTTGCCGACGGTCGCTTCCACGCCGAATTCGCGCTTCATGCGGTCGACCAGAATTTCGAGGTGGAGCTCGCCCATGCCCGAAATGATGGTCTGGCCCGATTCTTCGTCCGTCTGGACGCGGAACGACGGATCTTCCTGAGCGAGACGGTTCAGCGCCAGGCCCATCTTTTCCTGGTCAGCCTTCGTCTTCGGCTCGACGGCCTGCGAAATCACCGGTTCCGGGAAAATCATGCGTTCGAGCACGATCGGGTTCTGCGGATCGCACAGCGTGTCGCCCGTGGTCGCTTCCTTCAGGCCGACCGCAGCGGCGATGTCGCCCGCGCGCACTTCCTTGATTTCTTCGCGCTGGTTCGCGTGCATCTGCAGAATACGGCCGAGACGTTCCTTCTTGTCCTTGGTCGCGTTCAGCACGGTGTCGCCGGAATTCACGACGCCCGAGTACACGCGGAAGAAGATCAACTGACCGACGAACGGGTCCGTCATGATCTTGAACGCCAGCGCCGAGAACTTCTCGTCGTCGGCAGCGCGGCGCTCGGCCTTTTCGCCGCTTTCGAGTTCGCCCGTAACCGGCGGAATGTCGACCGGCGACGGCAGGAAGTCGATGACGGCGTCGAGCATGCGCTGCACGCCCTTGTTCTTGAACGCGGTGCCGCAGAGCATCGGCTGGATTTCGCACGCGATGGTCCGGTCGCGGATCGCCTTGACGATTTCCGCTTCGCTCAGCTCTTCGCCGCCGAGGTACTTTTCCATCAGTTCTTCGCTGGCTTCCGCCGCCGATTCGATCATCTTCTCGCGCCACTCGTTGCACGAGTCGACGAGTTCAGCCGGGATGTCGACGTAGTCGAACTTCGTGCCTTGCGACGCTTCGTCCCAAATGATCGCCTTCATCTTCAGCAGATCGACGACGCCCTTGAAGTTTTCTTCCGAGCCGATCGGCACGACGACGGGAACCGGGTTCGCCTTCAGACGCGTCTTCAGCTGGTCGTAGACCTTGAAGAAGTTCGCGCCGGTACGGTCCATCTTGTTGACGAACGCGAGACGGGGAACCTTGTACTTGTTAGCCTGACGCCACACGGTTTCCGACTGCGGCTGCACGCCGCCCACCGCGCAGTAGACCATGCACGCGCCGTCGAGGACGCGCATCGAGCGCTCCACTTCGATCGTGAAGTCGACGTGCCCCGGGGTGTCGATGATGTTGATGCGGTGCTCGGGATAGTTGCCGCCCATCCCCTTCCAGAAGGCCGTGGTAGCAGCCGACGTGATGGTGATGCCGCGCTCCTGCTCCTGCTCCATCCAGTCCATCGTTGCAGCGCCGTCGTGAACTTCACCGATCTTGTGGTTCACGCCCGTGTAGAACAGGATGCGCTCGGTCGTCGTCGTTTTGCCGGCGTCGATGTGAGCGCTAATACCGATGTTGCGGTAGCGCTCGATAGGTGTCTTGCGAGCCACTTTGGATCCTTTATTCGGTCGACGCGCCAGTTCATTGCTTATGAGCCGGCAGCGCCCTAACACAAACGGGCGAGGCGCCTGGAATAGCGCACCCGCCCTGATTTTTCCGTTGCCCTATCAGCGGGAGCTTAGAAACGGAAATGCGAGAATGCCTTGTTGGCCTCTGCCATGCGGTGAACTTCGTCGCGCTTCTTCATCGCGCCGCCGCGGCCTTCTGCCGCTTCGGAGAGCTCACCTGCCAGGCGCAGGGCCATCGACTTTTCGCTGCGCTTCTTCGCGGCTTCGCGCAACCAACGCATCGCCAATGCCATACGACGCGAGGGACGCACTTCGACCGGAACTTGATAGTTCGCACCACCAACGCGACGGCTCTTCACTTCGACCACCGGCTTCACGTTGTTGAGCGCGACCGTGAACACTTCCAGCGGGTCCTTGCCACCCTTGGTCTGGATCTGCTCAAAAGCGCCGTACACGATACGCTCGGCAACCGACTTCTTGCCGGAGAGCATCAGCACGTTCATGAACTTGGCTACATCTACGTTGCCGAATTTCGGATCCGGCAACACTTCCCGCTTGGGGACTTCGCGACGACGCGGCATGATTCTTCCTTTACTTTTTCAGTTGGAGCGTTTTTTCTGCTCCGCGGCCACCAACTAACCCGATCCATCTCTCGACTAAACCAGCTTGGCCGGGTGACCACTTACTCGATAGCACCGGCACTTCCGGCACCACCGCCTTAACCGCCTTGTGGCGACCTGAAACTACTGCGAAAACCGGCGATTACTTGCCGGCCTTGGCGCGCTTCGCACCGTACTTCGAGCGAGCCTGCTTACGATCCTTGACGCCCTGGGTATCCAGCGAGCCGCGAACCATGTGGTAACGCACACCCGGCAAGTCCTTCACACGACCGCCGCGAATCAGCACGACCGAGTGTTCCTGCAGGTTGTGGCCTTCACCACCGATATACGAAATGACTTCGAAGCCGTTCGTCAGGCGAACCTTCGCAACCTTACGAAGTGCCGAGTTCGGCTTTTTCGGCGTCGTGGTGTACACGCGGGTGCACACGCCGCGACGCTGCGGGCAGTCCTGCAGGGCCGGCGACTTGCTCTTCGTCGTTTCCGACGCGCGGCCTTTGCGAACCAGTTGATTGATGGTTGGCATTGTTTAATCCTAAAAATGAACAAAATCGGCGCGTTTCCCACACGGGCAAAGCGTGAGGAGTCGCGCGTCTGACCTTCTCGCGACTGGGTTTACTCCGATCAACCGGAACCCCAAGAACGAGAACCTAGCATGATATTCTGAAAATCCTAATCCGGTCAACACGTTGCGTGAATTTATGCGCCACGCGCCGCGAGCGGATCAGTCCGCGCCGACGACATCCAGCAGTTCGTCGCCGAAACGCTCCAGTTTTCGCACGCCGATGCCCGGAATGTGACGCAAATCGTCGATGGTATCGGGGTCGCTGCGGGCGATCTCCGCGAGCGTCGCGTCGTGGAAGATCACGTAGGCCGGCACGCCGTCGGTCTTCGCGGTCTCCGCGCGCCAGGCCCGCAGGCGCTCCCAGCGCGACTTCTCGCGCGGCGACATGCCCGCGGTCGGATCGGCGCGCTCGCCGGTCCGACCGGCGGATTGCCGGCTGCGCACCGGCTTGACGTACTTGCGCAGCGTGACGCGCTCCTCGCCCTTGAGCACGGGCTTGCTGGCGTCGGTGAGGACGAGGGCGCCGAAGCCATCGTGATCGACGGCCAGATATCCGAACGCGACGAGTTGCCGGAACACCGCGCGCCACTCCGGCTCGGACAGCGCCGAGCCGACGCCGAACGTCGAGAGTTTCTCGTGCCCGCGCTGCAAGACTTTCTCGCTGCGCGTGCCCCGCAGGATGTCGATCAGATGCCCCGCGCCGAAATGGAAGCCGCTCGCCTTGTGCGCGCGATAGACGCACGACAGCGCCATCTGCGCTTCGCGCGTGGCATCGAACGATGCGGGCGGCTCGAGACACGTATCGCAGTTTCCGCACGGCTTGCTCGTCTCGCCGAAGTACGCGAGCAGGCGCACGCGCCGGCACGTCGCGGCTTCGCAGAGACCGAGGAGCGCATCGAGCTTGCCGGTCTGGACGCGCTTGTGGGCGTCATCGGCGTCGGATTCGTCGATCATCTTGCGCTGCTGCACGACGTCGCCCAGGCCGTAGGCCATCCATGCGTTCGCGGGCAGACCATCGCGGCCCGCGCGGCCGGTCTCCTGATAGTAGCCTTCCACGCTCTTCGGCAGATCCAGATGCGCGACGAACCGCACATCCGGCTTGTCGATGCCCATGCCGAATGCGATCGTCGCGCACATCACGATGCCTTCCTCGCGCTGGAACATCTCCTGATGCTTCTGGCGCGTCTCGAATTCCATGCCCGCGTGGTAAGGCAACGCACGAACGCCCTGCCCTTTGAGCCAGTCGGCCGTTTCTTCGACCTTGCGGCGCGAGAGGCAATAGACCACGCCGGCGTCCGTCGTACCGTCGCCGTTCGTGTGTTCGGCGCGGATGAAATCGAGCAACTGCGAGCGCGCGTTGTCCTTTTCGACGATCCGATACCGGATGTTCGGCCGATCGAAACTCGACACGAAGATGCGCGCGTCATCGAGCGCCAGCCGATGCACGATCTCGTCGCGCGTGATCGCGTCCGCCGTCGCCGTCAGCGCGATGCGCGGCACGTTCGGGAAGCGCTCGTGCAGCACGGAAAGCTGAATGTACTCCGGCCGGAAATCGTGGCCCCATTGCGAGACGCAGTGCGCCTCGTCGATTGCAAACAAGCCGACCGGGGAGCTTTCGAGCAAGTCGAGAAAGCGCGGCGTCATGAGACGCTCCGGCGCGACGTACAGCAAATCGATCGTACCGTTGCGCAGCGCGCGCTCGGTGGCGGCGGCTTCGGCGCCGGAGAGCGTCGAATTGAGATACGCGGCACGCACGCCGACTTCGGTGAGCGCGGCGACCTGATCCTGCATCAGCGCGATCAGCGGCGACACGACGATGCCCGCGCCAAATCCCGCTTCCTTGCGCACGAGCGACGGAATCTGGTAGCAGAGCGATTTGCCGCCGCCCGTCGGCATCAACACGAGCGAATCGCCGCCGTTCGCAACGTGCTCGACGATCTCCGCCTGCTGCCCGCGAAACGCCGGATAGCCGAAAACTTCGTTGAGGATCTGGAGCGAACGGGTCATGGCGGGAGGGGCGGACTGCGGCATGGAGGGATACGGGATTCTATCAACGCACGCGCCGACTTCACGCGCTTGTGGCGGCGTTAGCCATTCGGCAGAGGTGCGAACCGGAAAAAGTTGGGGCGAAAAAAAACCGCCCGGCGAACCGGGCGGTTTCAGTGCTGCGTTACTGCTCGGGAAAGGAAAGCGGCTCGCTTACTCGTTGGTATGCGGCTGCTGCTCCGTTGCCGGGGTTTCCGGCGTACCGAAATCGAATGCCTCTTCGGCAGCGATCTGGTCGAAGCGTTCGCGATCCGCCGACTCCTTCGTCTTGCGCGCCTTGTGGAACGCGAGACCCGTACCGGCCGGAATCAGACGGCCGACGATCACGTTTTCCTTCAGGCCACGCAGATCGTCGCGCTTGCCCATGATCGCGGCTTCGGTCAGCACGCGAGTCGTTTCCTGGAACGACGCCGCCGAGATGAACGAATCCGTCGACAGCGACGCCTTCGTGATACCCAGCAGCACGTTCTCGTACGTCGCCGGACGCTTGTCTTCCGCGATCATGCGGTCGTTCTCGTCGAGCATGTCCGACCGCTCGACTTGTTCGCCCGGAATGAAGCGCGTGTCACCGTTGTCGGTGATCTGCACACGGCGCAGCATCTGACGCACGATCACTTCGATGTGCTTGTCGTTGATCTTCACGCCTTGCAGACGATACACGTCCTGCACTTCGTCCACGATGTAGCGCGACAGCGCCTCGATACCCTGCAGACGCAGGATGTCGTGCGGATCGGCGGGACCGTCGACGATCATTTCGCCCTTGTTGACGACTTGACCATCGTGCACCAGCACCTGCTTTTCCTTCGCGATCAGGAACTCGTGCTGATTGCCTTCGAGATCCGTGATGACGAGACGCTGCTTGCCCTTCGTGTCCTTACCGAACGACGTCGTGCCCGTGACTTCCGCCAGAATGCCGGCGTCCTTCGGCGAGCGCGCTTCGAACAGTTCGGCCACGCGCGGCAGACCACCGGTAATGTCACGCGTCTTCTGCGCTTCAACCGGGATACGCGCCAGCACTTCACCGACCTGCACTTGCTGACCATCCTTCACGGTGATCAGTGCGCCGACCTGGAAGCCGATCTGCACCGAATGCTCGGTGTTCGGGATCTTCACTTCCTCGCCGTTCGCGTCGAGCAGCTTGACCTGCGGACGCACGCTCTTGCCGGCCTGCGAGCCGCGGCGCTTCGCATCGATCACGACGAGGGTCGAAAGACCGGTCACGTCGTCGATCTGCTTGGCGACCGTCACGCCTTCCTCGACGTTTTCGAACTTCACCGTACCGCCCCACTCGGTGATGATCGGGCGCGTCAGCGGATCCCATTGCGCGAGTTGCGCGCCGGCCTTGATCTGTGCGCCGTCGAGTTGCAGCAGCGTCGCGCCGTACGGAACCTTGTGACGCTCACGCTCGCGACCGAAGTCGTCCGCGATGATCGCTTCGCCCGAACGCGAGATGACGACCTGCTCGCCCTTCGCGTTGGTGACGTAACGCATCGTGGCCGTGAAGCGCACCGTACCGTTGCTCTTCGCTTCCACCGTCGATGCCACCGCCGCACGCGACGCCGCGCCACCGATGTGGAACGTACGCATCGTGAGCTGCGTGCCCGGCTCGCCGATCGACTGAGCGGCGATCACGCCGACCGCTTCGCCGACATTCACGCGCGAGCCACGGCCGAGGTCGCGGCCGTAGCACGCGGCGCACAGGCCATAGCGCGTTTCGCAGGTCAGCGGCGTGCGCACGCGCACTTCGTCGATGCCGAGACGCTCGATGTCTTCCACCGCGTCTTCGTCGAGCAGATCGCCCGACGCGTACAGCGTTTCCTGCGTTTCCGGATTGACGACGTCCGCCACCGCGACGCGACCCAGAATACGGTCACGCAGCGCTTCGACGACTTCACCGCCTTCGACCAACGCCTTCATCGCCACGCCGTTCGACGTGCCGCAATCGTCTTCGACCACGACCAGATCCTGCGTCACGTCGACGAGACGACGCGTCAGGTAACCCGAGTTCGCCGTCTTCAGCGCCGTATCCGCCAGACCCTTACGTGCGCCGTGCGTCGAGATGAAGTACTGCAGCACGTTCAGGCCTTCGCGGAAGTTCGCGGTAATCGGCGTCTCGATAATCGAGCCGTCCGGCTTCGCCATCAGGCCGCGCATACCGGCGAGCTGACGAATCTGCACCGCGGAGCCACGCGCGCCCGAGTCGGCCATCATGTAGATGGAGTTGAACGACTCCTGCTTCGTTTCCTTGCCGTCGCGATCCACCACGGGCTCGGTTGCGAGCTGCTCCATCATCGCCTTGCCGACGCTTTCCGACGTCGCCGACCAGATGTCGACCACGTTGTTGTAGCGTTCCTGCGCGGTGACGAGACCCGACATGTACTGACGGTCGTACTCCTTCACCTTCTTCGCGGCGTCGCCGACGATCGTCTCTTTTTGCGGCGGCACGAGCATGTCGTCCACGCAAATCGAGATGCCGGCGCGCGTTGCGAGACGGAAACCCATCTGCATCAGCTGGTCGGCGAAGATCACCGTTTCGCGCAGACCGCACTTGCGGAACGCCGTGTTGATCAGGCGCGAGATTTCCTTCTTCTTCAGCGGCTTGTTCAGCACCGAGAACGGCAGGCCCGGCGGCAGAATCTCCGACAGGATCGAACGGCCGACGGTGGTCGCGTACAGCGTGATCTTCGGCACGAACTTCGGCGCGCCTTCGCTCTGGTCTTCGTTCGCCACCATTTCGGTGATACGCACGTTGACGCGCGAAGCCAGCTCGACTTCCTTGTTTTCGTACGCGCGGATCACTTCCGACACGCCCGTGAACGTCAGGCCTTCGCCCTTCCCGTTCACCGCTTCACGCGACGCGTAATACAGGCCGAGCACGATATCCTGCGACGGCACGATCGACGGATCGCCGTTCGCCGGGAACAGGACGTTGTTCGACGCCAGCATCAGCGTGCGCGCTTCCATCTGCGCTTCGAGCGACAGCGGCACGTGAACGGCCATCTGGTCACCGTCGAAGTCGGCGTTGAACGCCGCGCAAACGAGCGGATGCAGCTGGATAGCCTTACCTTCGATCAGCACCGGCTCGAAAGCCTGAATGCCGAGACGGTGCAGCGTCGGCGCGCGGTTCAGCATGACCGGATGCTCGCGGATCACCTCTTCGAGGATGTCCCACACCACCGGCGTCTGGTTCTCGACTTCCTTCTTCGCGGCCTTGATGGTCGTGGCGACGCCCATCACTTCCAGCTTGTTGAAGATGAAAGGCTTGAACAGTTCGAGCGCCATCAGCTTCGGCAGACCGCACTGATGCAGCTTGAGCGTCGGGCCCACGACGATGACCGAACGGCCCGAGTAGTCCACGCGCTTACCGAGCAGGTTCTGACGGAAACGACCGCCCTTGCCCTTGATCATGTCGGCGAGCGACTTCAGCGGACGCTTGTTCGCGCCGGTCATGGCCTTGCCGCGACGACCGTTGTCGAGCAGCGAATCGACGGCTTCCTGCAGCATCCGCTTTTCGTTGCGGACGATGATTTCAGGCGCCTTCAGTTCGAGCAGACGCTTCAACCGGTTGTTACGGTTGATCACGCGGCGGTACAGGTCGTTCAGGTCCGAGGTCGCGAAACGGCCGCCGTCGAGCGGCACGAGCGGACGCAGTTCCGGCGGCAGCACCGGCAGCACTTCGAGCACCATCCAGTCAGGCTTGATGCCCGAACGCTGGAAAGCCTCGAGCACCTTAAGGCGCTTCGCGTACTTCTTGATCTTCGCTTCCGAGCCGGTGTTCTTCAGCTCCGTGCGCAGCGTTTCGACCTGCTCGTCGATGTTGATGGCACGCAGCAGTTCGCGCACGCCTTCCGCGCCCATTTCGGCACGGAATTCGTCACCGTACTCTTCGACCTTGTTGTAGTAATCCTCTTCGGTCATGATCTGCCGCGCTTTCAGCGGCGTCATGCCCGGATCGATCACCACGTATGCTTCGAAGTACAACACGCGCTCGATGTCGCGCAGCGTCATGTCGAGCACCATGCCCAGACGCGACGGCAGCGACTTCAGGAACCAGATGTGCGCGACGGGCGAGGCCAGCTCGATGTGGCCCATCCGCTCACGACGCACCTTCGCGAGCGTCACTTCGACGCCGCACTTTTCACAGATCACGCCACGGTGCTTCAGGCGCTTGTACTTGCCGCAAAGGCACTCGTAGTCCTTGATCGGCCCGAAAATCTTGGCGCAAAACAGACCATCCCGCTCCGGCTTGAACGTGCGGTAGTTGATGGTCTCCGGCTTCTTCACTTCGCCGAACGACCACGAACGGATCTTGTCGGGCGACGCGAGGCCGATCTTGATCGCATCAAAGACTTCTTCTTGTTGGACTTGCTTGAATAGATCGAGCAGAGCTTTCATTGCTTTCTCTCCGTAGTCCGATTAGTTGCGGTCGAGATCGATATCGATACCGAGCGAGCGGATTTCCTTCACCAACACGTTGAAGGATTCCGGCATGCCCGCATCGATCACGTGATCGCCCTTGACCAGGTTCTCATAAACCTTCGTCCGGCCCGTCACGTCGTCCGACTTGACCGTCAGCATTTCCTGCAGCACATACGACGCGCCATACGCCTCGAGCGCCCACACTTCCATTTCACCGAAGCGCTGACCACCGAACTGCGCCTTACCACCCAGCGGCTGCTGCGTGACGAGCGAGTACGGACCGGTCGAACGCGCGTGCATCTTGTCGTCGACCAGGTGGTGCAGCTTCAGGTAGTGCATGTAGCCGACCGTGACCTTGCGCTCGAACGGTTCGCCCGTGCGGCCGTCGTGCAACTGGACCTGATTCTTCGACGAATTCATGCCCAGGTTCTGAGCGATGTCGTCCGGGAACGCCAGATCCAGCGCGCGCGACATTTCGTCTTCCGTGGCGCCGTCGAACACCGGCGTCGCGAACGGCACGCCTTCGCGCAGGTTCTTCGCGAGTTCGACGATTTCGTCGTCCGAGAAGTTTTCCAGCTCTTCCTTGCGACCCGACTCGTTGTAGATCTGCGTGAGGAACTGACGCATCTCTTCGATCTTCGCTTGACGCTGCATCATCTCGCCGATGCGCCAGCCGAGACCCTTCGCGGCCCAGCCCAGATGCACTTCGAGAATCTGACCCACGTTCATCCGCGACGGCACGCCGAGCGGATTCAGCACGACGTCGGCCGGACGGCCATCGGCCATGTACGGCATGTCTTCGATCGGAACGATCTTCGACACGACACCCTTGTTACCGTGACGGCCCGCCATCTTGTCGCCAGGCTGCAGGCGACGCTTCACGGCGAGATACACCTTGACCATCTTCAGCACGCCTGGCGGCAGTTCGTCGCCTTGCGTGAGCTTCTTTCGCTTCTCTTCGAACGCGAGGTCGAACTGGTGGCGCTTCTGCTCGATCGAATCCTTGATCGCTTCCAGCTGGGCCGCTGCTTCTTCGTCCGCGAGGCGGATGTCGAACCAGTGGTAGTGGTCGAGATCTTCGAGGTACGCGAGGTCGATCTTCGTGCCCTTCGCGAGCTTCTTCGGACCGCCGTTCGCGACCTTGCCGTTCAGCATGCGTGCGAGACGCGAGAACGCGTCGCCTTCCACGATGCGCAGCTGGTCGTTCAAATCGAGGCGATAGCGCTTCAGTTCGTCGTCGATGATCTGTTGCGCACGCTTGTCACGCGTGATGCCTTCGCGCGTGAACACTTGCACGTCGATGACCGTGCCGCTCATGCCCGACGGCACGCGCAGCGACGTGTCCTTCACGTCGGACGCCTTCTCGCCGAAGATCGCCCGCAGCAGCTTTTCTTCCGGCGTCAGCTGGGTTTCGCCCTTCGGCGTGACCTTGCCGACCAGCACGTCGCCCGCTTCGACTTCCGCGCCGATGTACACGATGCCCGACTCGTCGAGACGGCCAAGCTGCACTTCCGCGAGGTTCGAAATGTCGCGCGTGATTTCTTCCGGTCCGAGCTTCGTGTCGCGAGCAACGACGTTCAGTTCTTCGATGTGGATCGACGTGTAACGATCGTCCGCAACGACCTTTTCCGAGATCAGGATCGAGTCTTCGAAGTTGTAGCCGTTCCACGGCATGAACGCGACGAGCATGTTCTGGCCGAGCGCGAGCTCGCCCAGATCCGTCGAGGCGCCGTCAGCCAGCACGTCGCCGCGCGCAACCTTGTCGCCCATCTTCACGATCGGACGCTGGTTGATGTTCGTGTTCTGGTTCGAACGCGTGTACTTGATCAGGTTGTAGATGTCCACGCCGACATCGCCGGCCACGGCTTCGTCGTCGTTCACGCGAATCACGATACGGCCCGCGTCGACATAATCCACCACGCCACCGCGCATGGCCTGAACCGTCGTACCCGAGTCGACCGCCACCGTGCGCTCGATACCCGTACCGACGACCGGCTTCTCCGGACGCAGACACGGCACGGCCTGACGCTGCATGTTCGAGCCCATCAACGCGCGGTTCGCGTCGTCGTGCTCGAGGAACGGAATCAGCGATGCCGCCACCGACACGATCTGCGACGGCGCCACGTCCATGTACTGGATGCGGTCCGGCGTGACCATCAGCGTTTCGCCCGCTTCACGCGACGACACGAGTTCGTCGGTCAGCGTGCCGTCTTCGGCCACCGCCGCGTTCGCCTGAGCGATCACGTAACGGCCTTCTTCGATTGCCGACAGATAGTCGATCTGGTCCGTGACCTTGCTGTCCACCACCTTGCGATACGGCGTTTCGAGGAAGCCGTATTCGTTCAGGTGCGCGTACAGCGCCAGCGAGTTGATCAGACCGATGTTCGGACCTTCCGGCGTTTCGATCGGGCACACGCGACCATAGTGCGTCGGGTGCACGTCGCGGACTTCGAAGCCTGCGCGCTCACGCGTCAGACCGCCCGGGCCCAGTGCGGAAACACGGCGCTTGTGCGTGATTTCCGACAGCGGGTTGGTCTGGTCCATGAACTGCGAGAGCTGCGACGAACCGAAGAACTCGCGGATGGCCGACGAAATCGGCTTCGAGTTGATCAGGTCGTGCGGCATCAGGTTTTCGCTTTCGGCCTGGCCGAGGCGTTCCTTGACCGCGCGCTCGACACGCACGAGACCCGCGCGGAATTGGTTTTCCGCCAGTTCGCCGACGCAACGCACGCGACGATTGCCCAAGTGGTCGATATCGTCCACTTCGCCCTTGCCGTTGCGCAGCTCGACGAGAATCTTGATCGTCGCGAGGATGTCGTCGTCCTGCAGCGTCATCGGTCCGATGATTTCGTCACGGCCGACGCGGCGGTTGAACTTCATACGGCCGACCTTCGACAGGTCGTACGCGTCTTCGCTGTAGAACAGACGGTTGAACAGCGCCTCGACCGCTTCTTCGGTCGGCGGCTCGCCCGGACGCATCATGCGATAGATCGCGATGCGCGCAGCCATCTTGTCGGCGGTTTCGTCGATACGCAGCGTCGACGAGATGTACGGACCCTGGTCCAGATCGTTCGTGTAGAGCGTCTGGATGTCCTTGACTTTCGCTTCGCGCAGCTTCTCGAGGACCGATTCCGTGATTTCCTCGTTTGCGTTGGCGATGACTTCGCCCGTTTCCGGATCGATCACGTTCTTCGCCAGCACGCGGCCGAGCAGATACTCCTCGGGCACCGAGATGAACTTCGTCTTGGCGTTTTCGAGGTCGCGAATGTGCTTCGCGTTGATCCGCTTGTCCTTCGTGACGATGACGTTGCCTTCGCGATCCTGGATGTCGAAGCGCGCGACTTCACCGCGCAGACGCTCCGGCACGAACTCCATCTGCGCGCCTTCGTTCATCAGCGCGAAGTTGTCGAACACGAAGAAGTTCGCGAGGATCTGTTCCGGCGAAAGACCGATGGCCTTCAGCAGAATCGTGACCGGCATCTTGCGACGACGGTCGACGCGGAAGTACAGCACGTCCTTCGGATCAAATTCGAAGTCGAGCCATGAACCGCGGTAAGGAATGATGCGCGCCGAGAACAGCAGCTTGCCGGAGCTATGCGTCTTGCCCTTGTCGTGCTCGAAGAACACGCCAGGCGAACGGTGGAGCTGCGACACGATCACGCGCTCGGTACCGTTGATGACGAACGAGCCGGTCGGCGTCATGAGCGGAATTTCGCCCATGTACACTTCCTGCTCTTTCACTTCCTTCACGACGGGCTTGCTCGGCGATTCCTTGTCGAGCAGAACGAGACGGACCTTCGCGCGCAGGGCGGAACAGTACGTCAGGCCGCGCTGCTGGCATTCCTTGATGTTGAATGCGGGCGGCGACAGCATGTAGCTGACGAATTCGAGACGCGCGAAACCGTTGTGCGAAACAATCGGGAAAACAGACGTGAATGCGGCCTGCAAGCCTTCTGCTTTGCGCTGCGAGGACGACGTATCTGCTTGCAGAAACGTCTGGAATGATTCAAGCTGGGTCGCCAGCAAAAAGGGAACTTGGTGAACGATGGGGCGCTTCGCGAAACTCTTGCGAATACGCTTCTTCTCGGTGAAGGAATATTGCATACGATCTCCGAATCACGGCGGGCGTTACCGAGGCGGGATACCTCGACGACACGGCCCGGTGTTCACCGACTGAGACCCGCGCGAGTGTCCGGGGAGGACGCGCGAATCTAGAAGCTTGGTGGTTGGCCGCTACCAACCGCTGGCTGACGGCAGCGGATGCCTGTGTTTCCCGCTACCCGACCAAACTTGCCTTCTGCAGTCGCTTCAGAAGACAAAGAGAACTACCGGAAGATTTTGCCGATTCGACCGTTCTCTTTGGCTTCTGCGGGGACATTTATGCTTGCTACGAAGCATAAAAACTCAGTCCCCACAAAGCACAAAAAGGCCGGCGGTGAAAAACCGCCAGCCTTCGCACAGCGCAATGAAACTTACTTGATTTCAGCCTTCGCGCCTGCGTCTTCCAGCTTCTTCTTCGCTTCTTCAGCAGCAGCCTTCGGCACCGCTTCCTTGATGGGCTTCGGTGCGCCGTCGACCAGGTCCTTCGCTTCCTTCAGGCCGAGACCCGTCAGTTCGCGAACAGCCTTAATCACGGAAACCTTGTTCGCGCCTGCTTCGAGCAGGTTCACGGTGAACTCGGTCTGCTCTTCAGCAGCAGCAGCAGCGCCGCCGCCAGCCGGGCCAGCGACTGCAACAGCAGCTGCCGACACGCCAAACTTCTCTTCGAACGCCTTGACCAGCTCGTTCAGTTCCAGAACCGACATCGCGCCAACGGCTTCCAGGATGTCTTCTTTTGCGATTGCCATTTGAAATACTCCTAAATTGAATTCGGATCGAGCTAGCGATCTAGCAAATACCTAACTGAGCGACGAGCGCCCAAGCGGCTGTGTTATGCAGCTTCGCCTTGCTTTTCAGCCAGCGCGGCCAGAGCGCGCGCAAAGCCGGAAACAGGCGCTTGCATGACGAACAACAGCTTGGAGAGCAGCTCTTCACGGCTCGGGATGCTGGCCAGCGCTTGCACGCCTGCCTTGTCCATCACCTTGCCTTCGTAGGAACCAGCCTTGATGATCAACTTGTCATTGCTCTTACCGAAGTCGTTGACGACCTTGGCAGCGGCAATGGCATCTTCCGAGATGCCGTAGATCAGAGGACCGGTCATCTGCTCAGCCAGCGGAGCGAACGGGGTACCTTCAACAGCGCGACGCGCCAGCGTGTTCTTCAACACGCGCAGATACACCTGTTGCTCACGCGCTTTCGCGCGCAGCTTGGTCAGATCGCCAACCGTGATCCCACGATACTCAGCGAGCACCATCGTCTGAGCCTTCGCGACTTGCGCGGCGACTTCAGCGACGACTGCCTGCTTATCTTCTTTGTTCAGTGGCACGGTTAAACCTCCAGATTCGATGCACTCGGGTGTCCAACCCTCATGCACCACGTTCGACAACGGCGTCCGACTGTTAGGAGTATTTCGATCGATCGGTGTGAGTCTCACGACGCACGACAACCGACTTCAACCACTGCAAAACTGTTTCGGGTTCGCCATCTGCGTTGGCTTGAATTAAGGCGCTGCCCGACTTCTGCACCGCCACCAACGGTCTTTGACAACCGGCTGCTTAGCTAAACTGCCGCTATGCAGCCGCCCAAAGCCCTTTGAGACGCGGTCTACCGACCGCGCCGAAATTTCTTACTGCGCCAGCGAGGACTGGTCCACGCGAACGCCGACACCCATCGTGCTCGACACGGCGACCTTACGCAGGTACACGCCCTTGCTCGTAGCCGGCTTCGCCTTCTGCAGCGCGTCGATCAGCGCTGCCAGGTTTTGACGCAGCGAAGCGGGTTCGAACGATGCGCGACCGATCGTGCCGTGGATGATACCGGCCTTGTCGACGCGGAATTGCACCTGACCTGCCTTGGCGTTGCGGACTGCCTGAGCTACGTCCGGCGTGACCGTGCCAACCTTCGGGTTCGGCATCAGGCCGCGCGGGCCGAGAATCTGACCCAGCGTACCGACCACGCGCATCGTGTCCGGCGAAGCGATCACGACGTCGAAGTCCAGGTTACCGGCCTTCACTTGCTCGGCCAGGTCTTCCATGCCGACCACTTCTGCGCCGGCGGCACGCGCTTGCTCAGCCTTTTCGCCTTGTGCAAAGACTGCAACGCGCACCGACTTGCCGGTACCAGCCGGCAGGACGACCGAGCCGCGAACCACTTGATCCGACTTCTTCGCATCGATGCCGAGCTGCACTGCCACGTCGATCGACTCGTCGAACTTGGCGCTTGCGCATTCCTTGACGAGAGCGAGCGCGTCGTCGATCGCGTACAGCTTCTGACGATCAACCTTGTTTGCGAGTGCCTGAAGGCGCTTAGAAAGCTTAGCCATTTACACGCCCTCCACAGTGATGCCCATCGAACGAGCGCTGCCTGCGATCGTGCGCACGGCTGCGTCCAGATCCGCTGCCGTAAGGTCCGGCATCTTGGTCTTCGCGATTTCTTCCGCTTGAGCGCGGGTGATGTTGCCCACCTTGTCTGTGTGCGGCTTGCTCGAACCCTTCTGAATGGCGGCTGCCTTCTTGATCAGAACGGTAGCCGGCGGCGTCTTCATGATGAACGTGAAGCTCTTGTCCGCGAATGCCGTAATGACGACCGGCACCGGCAGACCCGGCTCCATGCCCTGAGTCTGCGCGTTGAACGCCTTGCAGAACTCCATGATGTTCAGGCCACGCTGGCCCAGTGCCGGACCGACCGGCGGCGACGGGTTGGCTTTACCTGCAGGAATCTGCAGCTTGATAAAGCCGACGATTTTCTTTGCCATGTTGAAAACCTCTGCTGAACGCGTGAGCGTTCGGTGAGTGATAGCGCGCGTTCGACGAGACCGGCTACTGACGCTCCTCAACGGCCGTTACGCGGGCCGTAAGCGCGAATCGCGCAAGACCGGAAGGCCTCGCGCGACGTGTTCTGAATTACAGCTTCTCGACCTGCCCGAACTCGAGTTCGACCGGTGTCGAGCGCCCGAAGATCGTGACTGAGACACGAACTCGGGACTTTTCGTAGTTGACTTCTTCGACGTTGCCGTTGAAGTCAGTGAAAGGACCTTCCTTGACCCGGACCATCTCGCCCACTTCGAACAGCGTCTTCGGCCGCGGCTTCTCGACGCCCTCTTGCATCTGCGACATGATCTTTTCGACTTCGCGCGGCGAAATCGGGCTCGGACGGTTGCGCGCACCGCCGACAAATCCGGTGACCTTGGCCGTGTTCTTCACGAGGTGCCAGGTTTCATCGGTCATTTCCATTTCGACCAGGACATATCCCGGGAAGAAACGACGTTCCGTAACCGACTTGTGACCGCCTTTCACTTCAACGACTTCTTCGGTGGGGACAAGAATTTGACCGAATTGGTCCTGCATCCCTGCCCGCTCGATGCGCTCCTGAAGCGCACGTTGCACGCTCTTCTCCATGCCGGAGTAGGCGTGCACTACATACCAACGCTTTCCACTCGGGGATGTCGGAGTATCGCTCATATCATTTCCAACCCAGAATCGCCGAGAAAATCACCCATTCGATCGACTTATCGCTAAGCCACAACAGAATGGCCATGACGAGAACAAACGCGAACACCACCAGCGTGGTCTGCGTTGCCTCTTTCCGAGTCGGCCAGACAACCTTGCGTACTTCCTTGTAGGAGTCTTTGGCGAACGCGATAAAGCTCTTACCGGGCGCAGAGAGAAGGCCGACAGCAACGCCCGCGATAACACCGACAGCAAGCGCTGCGCCGCGGACATACCACTCTTGGCCGTCGAGCAAAAAGAAACCCACGAACCCGGCCAAGACCAACAATACACCAGCCGCCAACATCAGCTTGTCGCTGGAAGTATTAACAGTTTCGACGGAAGGATTCGCCATAACACCTTAAACAGCGCCACTTGGCGCAAGAATGTGGCAGGGGCAGAGGGAATCGAACCCCCAACCTTCGGTTTTGGAGACCGACGCTCTGCCAGTTGAGCTATACCCCTAAACCATTTGGGGCCGACGGTTTCGCCGACCCCGAAAACTACAGACTACCGAGAGATTTCTGGCTCTTACTCGATAATCTTCGCAACGACACCTGCGCCGACGGTACGGCCGCCTTCACGGATAGCGAAGCGCAGACCTTCTTCCATGGCGATCGGAGCGATCAGCTTGACGGTGATCGACACGTTGTCGCCCGGCATGACCATTTCCTTGTCCTTCGGCAGCTCGATCGAGCCCGTCACGTCGGTCGTACGGAAGTAGAACTGCGGACGGTAGTTGTTGAAGAACGGCGTGTGACGGCCGCCTTCGTCCTTGCTCAGCACGTACACTTCAGCCGTGAAGTGCGTGTGCGGCGTGATCGAACCCGGCTTGGCCAGAACCTGGCCACGCTCCACGTCTTCACGCTTCGTGCCGCGCAGCAGGATACCGACGTTGTCGCCTGCCTGACCCTGGTCGAGCAGCTTGCGGAACATTTCCACGCCCGTGCAAGTGGTCTTCACCGTCGGCTTGATACCGACGATTTCGATTTCCTCGCCGACCTTGACGATGCCGCGCTCGACGCGACCCGTCACCACCGTGCCGCGACCCGAGATCGAGAACACGTCTTCAACCGGCATCAGGAACGAACCGTCCACGGCGCGCTCCGGCGTCGGGATGTACGTGTCCAGCGCGTCGGCCAGGTTCATGATCGCCACTTCACCCAGCTCGCCCGTGTCGCCTTCCAGCGCCAGCTTCGCCGAACCCTTGATGATCGGGGTGTCGTCGCCCGGGAAGTCGTACTTCGACAGAAGCTCACGCACTTCCATTTCGACCAGCTCGAGCAGCTCGGCGTCGTCGACCATGTCGCACTTGTTCAGGAACACGATGATGTACGGCACGCCGACCTGACGGGCCAACAGGATGTGCTCGCGCGTTTGCGGCATCGGGCCGTCAGCGGCCGAGCACACCAGGATTGCGCCGTCCATCTGCGCCGCGCCCGTGATCATGTTCTTCACGTAGTCAGCGTGGCCCGGGCAGTCGACGTGTGCGTAGTGGCGGTTAGCCGTTTCGTACTCGACGTGCGCGGTGTTGATCGTGATGCCGCGTGCCTTTTCTTCCGGCGCTGCATCGATCTGGTCGTATGCCTTCGCTTCGCCGCCGAACTTCTTGGTCAGCACCGTCGTGATTGCTGCCGTCAGCGTGGTCTTGCCGTGGTCAACGTGACCGATCGTGCCCACGTTCACGTGCGGCTTGGTCCGCTCGAATTTACCTTTGGCCATTTTCGACTCCTAACAGGATTTTCGCACCTTGCGCCGCGCGCAACTTACTGGACTGATACGACTGGTGCCCATGGGCAGGATCGAACTGCCGACCTCTCCCTTACCAAGGGAGTGCTCTACCACTGAGCCACATGGGCACTAATTAACCGACATTGGAGCGGGTGAAGGGAATCGAACCCTCGTCGTAAGCTTGGAAGGCTTCTGCTCTACCATTGAGCTACACCCGCGAGGGTTGGATTCCCTTACCGCTTGAATTCTGGTGGAGGAGGTTGGATTCGAACCAACGTAGGCGTAAGCCAACAGATTTACAGTCTGCCCCCTTTAGCCACTCGGGCACCCCTCCGCAGAGAACTATCGATTATGGGGTAACAACACGCTCTTGTCAAGCGTTTCTTGCAACCCGGAACACGAGGCTCTCACTTATAGTACGACGAAACGCAAAAACCCCACCTTTATGGGGTGGGGTTTTTGTTTATTGCATGAGGAGCCTGACGATTACCTACTTTCACACGGGCAATCCGCACTATCATCGGCGTGGAGTCGTTTCACGGTC
>NZ_FCNV02000041.1 GCF_001544615.1 Caballeronia concitans | reverse complement strand
AGTTGTGTGCGTCAAGATGTGCAGAAACCGGGTGTCGGTGGTTTCAGTTGATCCTTCTTTGCGGCGTGCGGTGCGAAGGGCGTAGCGCGCAGCGCCGAACACCGCTATGCAGCAGCGCGCAAGAACTCCTTTTTCTGCTCGGCCAGCAGGGCCATGTTCAGATAACGGCTGTCCTCCAGCCACGTTTCATGGGTTTCGCTGCATAGCGCCCTGACTAAGCGCAGGCATGCGGCCTCATTTGGGAAGATCCTCACGATACGCGTGCGCCGCTTGATCTCTTCGTTCAAGCGCTCGAGCATGTTGGTCGACTTCAAATGCTTGTGATGCGCACGCGGCAGCCGGTAGAACGTGAGCGTCTCGGCAATGTTTCCTTCAACCCAATCGACAAGCTTCGGATATTTGCCCTGCCACTTCGTAATCCACGCCGCGAGATCTCGTTGCGCCTCTTGCAGGTCGCGTCGGTCGTACATCCAGCGTAGTTCCTGCAGGCAGTCGTCGTCGGCCTTGCGTGGCAGGTAGTCCAACGCGTTGCGCAAAAAGTGCACGTAGCAGCGTTGCCAGGCGGCCTCCGGAAGCACCTCGCCGATGGCCTTCTTCAATCCCGCATGGTCGTCCGAGGCGACAAACTCAACGCCTGAGAGCCCGCGCTTTTTCAGCCCCAGCAAGAACTCCTTCCAGCTCGACTGGCTCTCGCGGTTCGCCAGCTCCACGGCGAGTACTTGCCGATGACCTTCCCAGTTGATGCCAATGGCAATCAGCACCGCTTGCGAGCGAATCACGCCCGATTCGCGCACCTTCTCATAGCGCGCATCGACGATCAGATACGGATACGCTTCCTCTAACGGCCTGTGCGCGAACTTCGCCAGCGTTGCGTCGAGTCCTTTATTGATGGCGGAGATTGCTGAGGCCGAGAAGCTGTGACCGCACAGCTCTTCGGTGATCGCCTTGACCTTACGAGTCGAGACGCCCTGTACGTACATCTCGGCAAGCGCAGCCACCAGCGCTTTCTCGCTGCGCGCATAGCGCTCGAACAAGGCAGTGGAGAATTCGCCGTGACGGTCGCGCGGCACGCGCAGCTCCAGCTTGCCGATGCGCGTCACCAGCCCGCGGCCGTAGTAGCCGGCTCGATAGCCACTGCGCGTCTCAGTTCGCTCGTTGGGCGATGCACCCAGCAGCTCGGTCATCTCCGCTTCGAGTACTTCCTGAAGCGCATCCTTCATGAGCGCCCTCATCAGGTCGCGGTCGCCGGCAACCAGCGCTTCCACTGGCGGCCGGTTCGTACTACGCTTGGTCGTGGCCATGGCGTAAGCCCTCCCGAGGGCAGGTTGAGGAACTTGACATTCATCAACTTACACCACGGCCACCCCTCCTAAGCATTTTCCCGCCAGCAGCTTTTTGCACACTTCTCGGTACATTACC
>NZ_FCNV02000040.1 GCF_001544615.1 Caballeronia concitans | reverse complement strand
GGCGGATTCAAACGGTCGTCGCAACACTGGATTGTTGAACAGATTTCAGGTACTCGTCTAGGGCTTCCGCAGGTGTCTTCCATCCGAGAGTCTTCCGCGGCCTTGAGTTCAACGTATTAGCAACGGCTTGAATCTCTCTAGCACTCCATCGGGACAGGTCTGTACCTTTTGGAAAGTACTGTCGTAGAAGGCCATTCGTGTTTTCGTTCGTACCCCGCTGCCATGGGCTTCGCGGATCCGCGAAGAATACCTTCACGCCGGACTCAATAGTGAAACGGGCGTGATCGGACAGTTCCTTTCCCCGATCCCAGGTCAATGATCGCCACAGCTCAGCAGGCAAGTCAGTTACAGTCTTTTTGAGTGCGTTGGCCATCGTGACAGCCCCGTAGCCGGCTAGCGCGGGTCCGTTTTTCGTGCGCGGAATTGACCCATAGCCTTTCTCGCGGGGCAAATGCACGAGCATTGTGAAACGGCTTGATCTTTCCACCAGCGTACCGATGGCAGATCGGTTTAGGCCAATGAGCAGGTCGCCTTCCCAATGGCCCGGCACGGCACGATCTTCCGCCTCTGCAGGCCGACTGGAAATCATCACCTCCTCGCTGACGTGCGCCCACGCCTTGGCACGCGCTCTCGCACGCGGAACGCGCAAGGCTCGCCCGGTGCGCAGGCAGCCCACCAACTCGCGCTTGAGCGCGCCGCGGCCCTGAATATAAAGCGCTTGATAAATTGCTTCGTGAGAGATGCGCATGGATTCATCATCCGGGAAATCTACCTGCAACCGATTAGCAATTTGTTCAGGTGACCAACCATTGACCCACTTCCGGTCCCCGCGATGTGGTTTATTTCGCCCATTGAACGGCGTCTGCTTGGGCCCGTCAATTTTACGACCGTCAGCGTCATGGACCTTGCCCTCCAAGCGGTCCTGTACATATTGACGCAGTTCTACATTAGTCGCCAGTTTCGCGGGCTTGGGTCGCTTAGCGAACCGTTCTGCCTTCCACTGCGCAACCGAAGCACGATACTCGAGACACCCACCTCGAGTCGCAGCATTGCGCGTAAGTTCTCGTGAAACGGTCGATGCACTTCGACCGATACGGCGGGCGATCTCGCGCACCCCGAACCCCTGGACAGAGAGCAATGCTATCTCTTCTCGCTCAGCGAACGACAAGTATCGACCAGCAATAGGTTTCGACATGAATAGTGGCATGCCGCCACGATAGCGGAACCAGCGCGAGCCTACCGCTTGTGATGCGCCTACCGCCTGCGCCGCCTTCTCGCTTGTAATGCCGGTGGCGATCTGTTGCCAAAACCGACGCTCAATCTCATGTCCAAGTGATGGGGCGCCTGGCGAGTACATCGCTGCTCGACCCGTCAACCGATACACCTGCTTTGCACTTCGCACCACGCAACACCTCCTCGATTAAAGGTGTTGCGACGACCGGTTGAATCCGCC
>NZ_FCNV02000039.1 GCF_001544615.1 Caballeronia concitans | reverse complement strand
CTTGAGGTGGACACCTATGACTGGCATAGACTCAGAGTTGGCAGTAGTACGTCGTAGCAGCGATGGTCGTCGCCGCTATGACGAAAAAAGTAAACGCGCCTTGATTGAGGCATCACTTCGTCCCGGAGTATCAGTCGCCGGTCTGGCTCAGCAGCACGGCATCAACGCCAATCTGCTGCGCAAGTGGATCGCGAAGTACTTGGTGGAGCGCGAGAAAGGCATTTCGCCAGCGTCGCAGCATAATGGCAACGACGAATACAACGCGCCTCACCCCGACGAGTCGATTAATGAGGTGGCCGCCGCTCTGCCAGGGTCGCACCAACCCGTCCCCGTCGCGGTAAAGCCGTCTGCGTTCGTGTCGGTCGTTTCAGCGTCGCCGACACATCCGTCCACACCACCATCGATGACACTTGCCTTGCATGTGCGTCTGTCGAACGGCGTCGAGCTCGAACTCGGCGGGGCAATCGCGACCATCGACGAATTGACGACCATGGTTCAGATTCTGGGGAGGATGCCGTGTTCCGGTTCGACGACGATTTGAAGGTCTATCTGCACCGCGATCCCGTTGATTTCCGCTACGGCATGAATAGCCTGTCGATTCTCGTCGAGCAGTCGATGCGCCTGAATCCGATGGACACTTCGCTATACATCTTCGGAAACCGGCGTCGCGATCGGATAAAAATCCTTGGCTGGGATGGCAGTGGTTTCTGGCTTCTCATAAAGCGATTGGAGAGAAGCCATTTCATCTGGCCCGACAACAAGGCTGAGATCGTGACGATGACCACCAATGTGCTGCACGCGCTACTCGACGGCGATGACATCACCGCAATCCGGCGGCATCCGAAGCAGGAATATCATCGCGTGAGCTGAACAGTGAGGCGGTGTGCGGGTCTAACCAGCCATGCCGATCAACGTCACGATCACCGCCGAGGAACTGAAGGCGTTGCTCGCCGAGCGCGATGCTGCGCGTGCATTGCGAGAAGAACAGGAGGCATTACGCGGCGCCTTGCGGCTCGTGACGGCCGAGCGCGATCTCGCCGAGGAGCGCCTCCGAGCTTATCGTCGCGAACTGTTCGGCGCCAAGAGTGAAGCACGAGATTCTGATCAACCTAGCTTGTTCAACGAAGCCGAGACGCTCGGAGTGAACAGCGCGCCCGCGCAGGAAGACACGCCGGAGACGACAGTCGCCGCGCACAAGCGCAAGAAGCGCGGTCATCGCAAGCCGCTAGATCCGAATCTGCCGCGCGAGGTCGTGCGACACGAACTGCCCGAAGCCGAACGCTTCTGCACGAACGATGGGCACGCGCTCGTCGAGATAGGCGCGGAGATCAGTGAGCAGCTCGATGTGATCCCGGAGCAGCTTCGGGTGATCCAACACCAGCGCGTCAAATATGCGTGCCCTTGCTGTGACCTCGGGATCAAGGTCACGCCGGCGCCGCCGCGCATCATCGCGCGCGGACTGTTCAGCGAATCGGCGCTTGCATGGATCGCCACCGGCAAGTATCAATTCGGCATGCCGCTGTATCGTCAGGCTGGTTTGCTGTGTCGCTTCGGTGGCGACATCTCGTCGAACACGATCGCCGCCAGCATGGTTCGCGTTGGCCTCGCGACCCAGCCCGTGATCAACTTGATGCGCGATGCGTTGCTCGAGGCAGAGCTGATCTACTGCGACGAAACAACGTTCCAGGTACTGAAAGAAAAAGGGAGAAGACCACAAACGAAGAGCTACCTCTGGGCGCAGATGACCGGCTCGGGCGTTCCTATCCGCTGCTTCAGCTATACACCTGGACGCGGCGCCAAGTTGGCCGACAAGCTGTTCACGGGCATCCGCAAGGGCGCGGTTCTGGTGACTGACGGCTACGAGCCCTACAACGACATCGCTCAACGCTACGACCTCGTGCACCTCGGATGTTGGGCGCACCTGAGGCGGTACTTCATCAAAGCGGAGGACAACGTGCCGAAAGTCGCGCGTTCGCCCGATCTGCTCGCAACACGGTTCATCACGCTGATTGGCAAACTGTTCGCTGCGGAGGCCCGCTCTAGTAAATGGAAGCCTGAGCGACGACAGCGATTACGACGGCGATACAGCACGCGCATCCTCGACGCCATCTACGCCTTGGCGCTCGCGCAGTCGCCCGGCATCGTGCCAAAAAGTCTGCTTGGAAAGGCACTGACCTATCTACGCGAGCAGTGGCCGAAGCTGATCCGCTATGTCGAGAACGGCAGTTGGCCTATCTCGAACAACCCTTGTGAGAACGCGATTCGCCCCTTCGTCGTTGGGCGCCGTTCATGGCTTTTTAGCGACACGGTTGCAGGGGCAAACGCAAGTGCAAACCTCTACAGCCTGATCGAAACGTGTAAAGCCGGCGGCATCGATCCCTATCGTTACCTCCACTGGTTATTCCAACGCCTTCCTCTGGCGAAGACCGTCGACGACTACGACGCGCTGCTTCCCTGGAAGATGCCCGCAGATCTCCGCTGACCCACTTCGCTATCACACATCACGCGCTCTACCACCTTACTCTGAGGGGCGTCGTTCGCGGATCGCTTAC
>NZ_FCNV02000038.1 GCF_001544615.1 Caballeronia concitans | reverse complement strand
TGCCCTTGAACTTGCCATCCGGTCCAGCGCCATCCGGTAATCTCAGGAACGATTTGCCGGCAGGAATCATGAAATAACTGTGCCCCCAGCAATCGCTGCCTGTCGCCATGCTCGGCGTTGCATGACCCAGTTGAGTACGCGCGAAATACGCATCGTGATCCGTTTGGGTCATGAATACCTCAAAGTGCAAATGCCGCTGCCCCTGGCATCCGCCGACCCAGCCGAGCACATCTTTTCTCCGCACCTTGTGCGTGCCACCGGCCTGCGCCGGCGCAGGTTCTAGGTCGCCACCGGGCGAAGATGTGCGCAAAAACTTAGGAAGCAGGTTGCCATCCGCGCTCATCGACGGGTAGCTGCTTAAGTCCAGCAGATGCATGTACAGCGAATAGAACGTCAGAGTCCTGCCTTCGCCGGTTTCCGTCGTGTGCTTGAGCAGCACGAAGCCCGCATGGCTATCACACGCGCCATCCCCGCCGTCGTAGGCCTTCTGACACACGCGGTAGGCCACGACGTCGCCGTCGGCGATGGCGCGGACTTTCTCGTTCTGTGTCGACGGCATCAGATGCACGCCACAATGCCATCGGCGATCGAACGCTATCGGATAAATGCCGTGCGCAAGTTCGAACGTGTCGACCAGATCCATCATCGCATCGGGCTTCGGCGAACGGGCTGCGTTGTCACCAGCGGTCAGGCCCGCGGCTGGAAGAAAGGGAGGGCTGATAATCATGAATCAACGGGTAAGCGGATACGAATTGGTCGGGTTGAACTCACTTGCAGGCAGCATGGGCAACGGGAGATCGGCGTTTTCCGGCCCCTCAAACGTGAACGAACCCGCCTTGATCTTGAAGTCCCCCGGACAGATCACCTCCACGCTGCCGTTCTCGATCTTGATTGCCGCACCGCCGCTGGCCAGCACCGCCTTCGTCTTGCCGTTGACCAGCACGTTCGCGTTCGCGCTCGACACGTGTAGCTGCTGGTCGGCGAACAGGTCCAGGGGCGCCTCTTGCGCCTGCACTTCAATCTTTCCTTTCGAGAAAATCCGGATGCCCAGCTTGTGCGCGCACACGGAGATGAGTTCTCCCGCCACCATGCGCAGCCGCTCCGTGATGCTCACGTCCATATGACGGCCCGCCGTGACGATCACGTTCTCGCCCGCCGAGTGCTGGACCGATTTCGGCGTGGTGAATGCCATCCCGCCCGGTGCACTGGCCAATAGCCCCGCGTCGCAGAGCTGGCTCAGGCCATCGAGCAGCGCCGCCTGCGTGGCCTTGTCCGCGGCATCACCCTTGGCCTGCGTTGTCGCTGTCGCCAACTCCGTCACCCGCTGCAGCGCCGACTTCAGTTGCCGAATGGCTGCAGGCATGTCCAGATGCGGCGTATCGGCGCCAGCGGCCGTATCCGCCGATAAGAACAGCCCCTTCGCCGCGCGAATGGTGCCCCATGCCTGGGTTGTCGCTTCGAACCCCTCGCCTCGAGGAAGCTTCTTACTGTCAAGCAAATAGCCCTGATTGAACGCCGACTGCTTGTAGACCGTCGCAATGCGCGCGCTTTCCTTGCCCTGCAGGTCGTTGAACACGACCTCCGCGCCGAGCAGCGGCGAGCGCCAGATGGCATAGCTGAACAACGAATCCGTACCCCGCACCAGGTCGGGATGCGAATAGTCATGCAAGGCGCCGGCGATATGCAAACGATCGATGTCCGCATGTGCGCCCCACAGTAAAACTTCCGTGGTCGGGAGCAAGGGCGCATGAAAGCCGCCCTGGTATGACGAAGACGGGCGCAAGAGGCGCAGCTTGAGCAGCTGTTTGTCGGCGTTGGCCGTGCACTGCAGGAACTTCGGCAGGACCGGATACCGACCATGCTCATCCATGCACCCGTAGGGCGACGAGTCGAACGTCGTGACGACGCCGACGACAGGACCCTTCAGAAACCGCCAATCGCGCTCGTATACGAAAGCGGGACGGTACGCGAGATGCGCGGGCAGCGCTTTGAAACGCACGAGCGCCGGTTTCGTGCGGCTGCCCGTCATCGTCATCGATTCGATCACGAACCCGTAAGGCGCACTCGTCAGCTTTGCATTGGTCAGCTTCACGACGACGCCCGGCGCGACGCCCTTTGCGTTGGTCGTGCCCGAGAGTTTCGCCTGCCTGGCGATCTGCTCATCGCGCCGCGTCAGCGCCAACGCCTCGCCCTGCGCCTGCGTCAGATGGAACTCCGCACTGCGATTGATCTGTCCGAATACCGACCGATCGTCTGCCTCATCGGAGACATTCGCCGTGGCCCGCAACGCATCCTCCGGCGTGCGATAGTTGCGCTCCCACACCTCGATCGTGGCCGGCACCAACGTGCGTGCCTCGCTGACCGACAGCACCGCTTCGTGCCAGTTGTTGTTGAGGCCCGACTCCGGCATCAACGGAACGTCGATCGAGCGCACGTAACCGCGCGGATTGTCGGTGAATACGAGCGTGTCGAGTTGCCCTTCCTTGCCCCTGCCCTGTTTATAAAACCAGACAATGCCCTTGCGTTTCGCGTGACGGGTAATCATGGCCCAGACGGACTCCTCGTACATCACGATCTGCTCCATCTTTTCCTGCGCGCCTTCCAGATGGAACTCGACGTCGAAGGCGTCGAAGTTCTTGCGGTCGATCAGCAGTTGGGTGACGAGCTCCTGAAACGTAATGTCCTTGAAGACATCTGATTTATGCACTCGCTTGCACAGGGCGG
>NZ_FCNV02000035.1 GCF_001544615.1 Caballeronia concitans | reverse complement strand
TTCGCACCGCACGCCGCAAAGAAGGATCAACTGAAACCACCGACACCCGGTTTCTGCACATCTTGACGCACACAACTTATATTCTTCGCGGCGGAATACAAATAGAATGAAACTGTGTGATCGTCGTCACCAGCGATAAAGATGACCTTCGTAAGTTGATTCAGACGGATCATAGCCGCAGTAGGTCTAGACGCTTGATAAACGAATATATGTAATTCGCCGCCCGTTAAAGTTAATCGCTCGTGCGCAATCGGGCGGTATGTTCCTTTTTGTGGTGCACCACCAGTGGATCGAATTCTGTCTAGTTCGATAGATAATGGCGTCCGCACGTCAAGCACGAAATCCGTTTGGGAACGCCAATCCTCGGGCATTGCAACAGTGCTCCCAATCGCTTTCCCGTCTGACCTGTCGGTATAATCGAAGGCGATGCAACACAAATCTCCACCGACTACAATCGCGTTCTCGACCTCGACATGTTCTAGGCCGTCAGGAACCGCAAAACTTGTGCTGAAATCGGGTCGCGAGATGAAGTCGCCACTTCCACCTCGGGCCTGAACCCCACAGGAATAACAATACAGATAAAAAACCAGTATATATACGATCAGTTCTCTCATTTCAACCCAGACTCGGCTTGTGTTCACGGTCCGACGTGACTTCATCGTTTAATTCCAATTAGGCATTCTTGAACCCTTGGGCATTAATATTCTCGCTCTTATCGCCCCAAAAAGAGAGCCGAACAGGAACTCTGATCGGTAATCACCCGCTTATTCTCCGCTATATCCCATACACCGGGATAGGAATCTTCAGCGCAAGTCATCTCACCGCTGGGTGCGACGTAACGACCGCTTGGAGATATAACTGAAGTTCCTGCGCCACCACTCCCCCCGAACGCATGCGTTCTTAACTCGTCTAACGACATACCCACCTTATAGGTGCCATTCAACGAGACCAGGTTTTTCGTGGAGCCAATGCGGGCAACAGTCGCCAACCATGAATAGGGTTGCACCGTCACGAAATCCAAAGCCACATAAATTCTTTTGGAAAGGTTGATATCAGACAGTACCCCAAGCTTACCGGAGATTTGGGAAACATGTATGACCCCAGCTGCCGGACATTTGTTAAGATCTTTTGCGTTTACATATCCTGCATTGGAGACGATGAGAGCCGACTTATCAAAGCTTTCTATTGCGTATAGAGCTTTAGCGTCGATTCTGCAGATCCGAGCATTTGAACCTTCGCGCGTTATTCTAATTGCCCCCGGAATCACCTCGTATTTAGTTTCAGCAAAAGACAGCGCAGAAAGAAAGCCCATGACAACGAGCAGCCCAGCCGACGTTAAGCACGTTTTAGTCACAGACGACTCCTTTTGCCAATCGGGTATATTCGAGTCTGCGCGCATCGTCGGTATAGCCGCCGTTTATTGCGTAGGTAACACTGCGGGAAACTCTCGTTTCCTTTTCCTTCTGCGTGTTACCGTTTGCGACGGTTGGAATATCATCGTCAATTATTCCAGTGACCCTCGCGCGCTCACAGACCAAGTAGAATCCTCCGCTATCGATACAGTTCTCAGGAAGGGCTATCCGATGCGGATCATCGATATTTGCCGGTCTTTTCTTCATGGCGCCGCGACTATGCTTTACAAAAGCCGGGTCAGACCACCAAGAAGCATCGAAGGAGAGTCGATCGATCCAGCCGCGAAAAACCCAGTAGGCAGCGTAATTACTCCGACCCGTTAGCTGTTTGAAACCGCGCCCCCGAAATTTTTGCGAATCACCTTTGTCACAGTGACCGTTTCTCCAGTCGTACGAACTTGCGATTCGCCCGCCATGGCTGTTGAACTTCTCCGATCGAAACCAGGGATCATCTTCTGCGTCCAACTGGCCGTACCAATGACCGAGGGAAGCTTCCGACAATTGAGATGCCGGATTCATAACCTTCCCTTGAACGACACCTGGGCCTACTACACCCGTCATACTCGTTTCCTGCATTGAAGTGAGCCAGCCACTCTCCACTGCACCTTGACCGAGGAAATGAGCGAGCCTCACTGGTGTGACAAGACCATACTTTCGAGTGGTAAGGTTAAGCGGGACCAAATTCCTTGAGCGTAGCTCGTCCGGGCCTGGGTTCGAGTTTCGGCTATAACGATCATTTGAGTAAATTTGCTTAAATTCAAGCAAACTCAGCCACCCGCACTTCCTAAAGTGCCGAATAAACGCAAGCGGATGAAAATACCAAAGCTGCTGCCCCGGAGCGAGGCCGGTTTTGTCCCAGAACTGAAACGACTTCAGCCGATTTAAAAACGACGCATAACCGGCCTCGTCCCCATGGTAGAACTCGTCTTCGTCCTTCAGCTTGAGATAGCGAGTCTCGTTCTGCGAACTGTCCCATTCGCTCGGCGCTTCACAGACAAACCCATGCAACTGCTCGCGCACCGCGTCATTCGATTTGACATACTGCGCAAGCTCATCCTCTTTTTTGTACTCCTGCTTCAACGCCGGATCCTCCGGCGTCTGGTGATCCTTTGATGTCATACTAAGTCACGATATGTGCGTTAGCCATGTCATAAGCACGACCGGCTGTTCAATGCCTTGTTCGTGGTGGCTTAGTTCTGCAGAGCTTCGGCACATTATTTTTATAGTACGTGCTAATGAGCGTACGGTTCAGACGGTCGACTCGTAGATTCACAAACTCGTCTGCGCATCGGGGGCGCAGTTCCACGAACTCACGTTGCGTTGTCGAGTATAGGAATACCCTTGATATCGTGCTTGTCCCCATTCCCTCGTCAAAATACCAAATGGAGAACCCCTTATTCCCGTCAAATCCATAATCGGATATAACGATATGCGGTACGCTTTCGGTGTCGAGGTCAATGTCTTGCGTCTTTTTCACCGCACCGGAACCAACTTCAACGTGAACGGACCGACCGTTAATCCGAACAGATGTCGCCACTGTTTTCGTCGCGCTGAACGTTACGGATTGACCCGAAGCAAATGCCAACGCAAACGAAATCAAGAAGGCAACAAAAGTGGCGACTCTAATTAATTTCATATCAATCGCCGCAGCGGGAGAGATCGGGCCTGATCGTCGCACGACGGGCAGGAGAAATTAATTCCGGAAAATAGTCTGGCATTGCGTCCCACAGTTCGTTCATTATAAAAACAGTATAGGCCTGCCTTTCGTTATAGCCATTGAATCCACCATTGACCAATCGGTTAATTAATCCGACATTATCAGCAGAATACTGCTTGTCGGCTACTCGATTAATGTTTATTCCCAAAGAATAAGGTTTGGAAACCCAATAGAATCCGCCAGAATCACATGCCAGTGAAGGTTCTTCAGCCACGCGATCAGGATCGAAACGAGGGGACCAACGCATCAACGTTCCACCATTTCTGGGATTGAATGTGTAGTGTTCCGATGTCTCAGTAATACGTGCATCGGTGTTTGGCATACGCTCGACGTAGGTATCGCTGTGTTCAGCCAACGCCCGGAACTTTCCATACTCGGCAAAATTCCCCGCCCAGGTCAGTTGCATAGTGCCACGCCCGTAAAACGGCCCATAGAATTTGGTCGCAGGATTTGCAGCCGAAAATTTTCCAAAACCCCATTCGTGCATCAGACGTCTCGTCCCGCCCAAGTCTCGCCACTGGGCTGTCTCAAGAAGTATCTGGGCTAGGAATATTGCGATTCTACGAGCGTCCGAACCGAAATACTTTTGGATCGTCTGATTTAGCGGGACCACGTAATTGCGAATACGCGCTTTTGCCAGACCTTTTGTAAGCATGTAAGTACTATTATTCATGGTTATTGCGGAGATCGGCGATCCACCGTTCGAATAGTAAAGGTAGCGCGGAAACGTACCGGCAAGCTCACTGTGACTCAGCCACCCGCACTTCCTAAAGTGCCGAATAAACGCAAGCGGATGAAAATACCAAAGCTGCTGCCCCGGGGCGAGGCCGGTTTTGTCCCAGAACTGAAACGACTTCAGACGCTTCGTGAACGCCGCGTAGCCCGCCTCGTCCCCGTGATAGAACTCGCCTTCGTTCTTGAGCTTGCTGTACCGAGCTTCATTCTGCGAGCTGTCCCATTCGCTCGGCGCTTCGCAAATAAACCCGCGCAACTGCTCGCGCACCGAGTCATTCGATTTGACGTACTGCGCAAGCACGTCCTCTTCCTTGTTCTCCTGCCGCAGCGCTGCTTCCTCGGGTGTCTGATGGTCATTTACATCTTTTAGGAGCTTTTTAAGCGCATCGATATCGCACAAGCCGTCGGCGCTGAACGGCGTATTGCCCTCCACGATTTTCTGCCAACCCATGAAGGTCGAGAAATCCGCGTCCGACAACTTCACGATTGACTCATCACTCATGTCGATGTAGCCCTCCTGCCCAGCCGCGAACGTCACGCGCATCCAGGTGGCGCGCGCCGCAGGCGTAGCGAGCGTCACGGGCGTCGAAAGAATTCGCCCGAAGCGCAACAACTCGTATCCGTCGCTCGCGCATGTCGAGTACAACGCGGTAGCACGCTTGTACAGGTCGTACTCATAGTCGTCCTCCTTCACGGGCGTGGGCGTGAGCAAAGTCCGCTTACCGTCGCTCGCCACCGCCCACGCATTCGTGTACTTACTGCCTTTGTGGAAGAAAACTTCCACGAACAACTGCACGGCGTTCTGCCCTGCCTGCAATGTGCTGAAGCGGATGCCCTTGAACTTGCCATCCGGTCCAGCGCCATCCGGTAATCTCAGGAACGATTTGCCGGCAGGAATCATGAAATAA
>NZ_FCNV02000036.1 GCF_001544615.1 Caballeronia concitans | reverse complement strand
CCGCACAGCGGCACTGGGCGGACATGTGCTGCGCTGTTTAGGCTGTGCAAAGACAGAAGTGTCCTTCAACTCCTGTCTTATGGGGAGTCCTGGATAACAGGGAGTCTGAAACCATGTTCGGCTCGGCAGACCGAACAGTTCTGTATTTTTACTCCCCATTAAAACGCGTCCCTCCGTTGTATCGTGGTCTGGCTTTCACGGGCAATCATCACAGGAGGACGTGATGCTAGACACATACCTGGTAGCACCCAAGACATTGAGGCGCCTGCGTACGGGACCGGCCGGCACCTTCATTGACGGCTTTGCTGATGCGCTGGAGCGGGATGGATATTCAGCGGCGAGCGCCGTGCGGTACATACGGGCCGCCGATCATCTGGGCCGCTTCATGCTGATGAGTGGCAGACCGCTGGTCGAGGTAGGTCCGCAGATGTTGCAAATCTTCTGTCGACATCTTCCGACGTGCAGTTGTCCAGATGCAAAAGGAGGTAAAGCAAACCATCATGTCTACTTCGGCGCGAAGCGCTTTCATGAGTACCTGATCGGAATCGGTGTCTGTGAAGCCGGGATTCCTGCAAGTGCTGGGGTTTGCGAACCTGCGATCGTCAGCGATTTCCGGCGGTGGATGCAAAGGCATCAGGGTGCGAAGCCCGCAACACTTCGGCTGTACTGTCGTGATGCAACGACAATGCTCGAGTCCGTTGGGGACGATGTCAGCGGATGGGATCCAAAGCGCGTACGCACGTTCCTCCTGGATAGCGTTTGCAAGTGCGGCATCAGTACGGCCCAAAAGCGGATCACCAGCGCGCGGGCCTTCCTGCGTTATCTATGTGTTCACGACCTGTGTCGGGCCGGTCTCGATCAAGCAGTTCCCACACTGGCGCATTGGCGCCTGTCGACATTCCCCCAGTGTCTTGCACCTGACGATGTTCAACGTCTGATTGCCGCTTGCGATGGCCAATCACTTCGAGCACTTCGCGACCGCGCGATCATTCTGCTACTCGTGCGACTCGGGGTGCGTGCGGGCGACCTCGCAAACCTTCGATTGAGAGACATTGAGTGGGAAACCGGGACGCTGCGGGTCTCGGGTAAGGGGCGTTATGAAGTTCGGCTCCCGCTACCCCAAGACGCTGGTGAGGCACTCCTGCGTTATCTCGAATCCCGATCCCGAGTGACAGGAAGTGACCGCGTCTTCGTACGCAACATTGCTCCGTTCAGACCGTATGGCTATCTGCGGTGGCTTGCGCGTTTCAGAGTTGACGGGGTTACAGATGACGGATGTTGCACTGCCGTCGATGAGTATCCGCGTTCATGGCAAGGGGCGGCGTGAGCGTACGCTCCCCCTCTGGAAAGTGACCGCAAATGCCTTGCGTGCATGGATCGCGGTACGGGGAACGGCTCGAGTACCGGAGTTGTTCGTCAATGCCCGGGGTGAAGCGATGAGCCGCTGGGGGTTTGCCTACGTCCTCAAACATCATGCTGAGGTGGCGAGCGAGAAGTGCCCTTCGTTGTTACAGAAACGTGTTTCGCCGCACGTCTTGAGGCATACGTGCGCAATGATAGTACTGCAGAGCACGAACGATATCCGAAAAGTGTCTCTTTGGCTCGGACATAGCGATCTGGCTACTACTGAAATCTACACCCGTGCCGACCCTACCGAGAAGCTTGAAGCACTCAACGCAATCGTTCCTCCGGAACTGCGCAGAGGCTCGTTTAGGCCATCCGATAAGGTCATCGCCATGCTCAAGGCGAGGCTTTAATGGAGAGTAGCAGCGGCGCGGGCTTCCCGGCCCGCGCTCGCTCGACGTGTCTACTCCACATACGGAAAGACTCCCCATAAGACATGAGTTATACGCGATCTCGGTTCGCTTGCAGCCCGAACAGCGCAGCACATGTCCGCCCAGCGCCGCGCTGCGGCACTGTTCGATGGCCGACATCACCTTCAACTGCCCCAGGCTCAACGCTACTGTGCGTCGCCACGTGTGCCCGCAGGCGCGGAAGATGTCCGCGACCTCCAGCATCGGATCCGACCGCGTGTCCGCTACTCGAGGCGCAGGCGCTCCAGCGGGCTGACGACTTCTTGCAGCAAGTCGGTGGCGACCTGGGCGTAAAGTGCGGTGGTCTCAAGCTTCTTGTGACCCAGCAGCACCTGAATCACGCGGATATCCACCTTCTGCTCGAGCAGGTGCGTGGCAAAACTGTGGCGCAGCGTATGCATCGATACGCGCTTTTCGATTTGCGCGGCTTCGGCCGCAGCGCGAATCGCGCGATTGAGTTGCCGCGGAGTCAGCGGGTCGACAGGATCGAGCCCCGGAAATATCCAGCCGCCATCCGGCATCTTGCCCTGCGAACGGGCCACGCGCCACCAGACCCGCAAGCGCTCGAGCAACACCGGTGAGAGCATCGCGTAGCGATCCTTACGGCCCTTGCCCTGTTCGACGCGCAGCGTCATGCGCTGGCTATCGATATCGCCCACCTTGAGCGCGACCACTTCGCCGGCCCGCAACCCAGTGCCGTAAGCCAGCGACAACGCCGTCTGATGCTTTAAATTACCTGTTGCCGCAATCAGTCGCCGGACCTCGTCGGGGCTGAGGATAACCGGCAGTACGCGCGGCACGCGCACCGGCTGCATTCGAGCCATCAGTTCTGGTTTCTGAAGCGTGATCTCGAAGAAGAACTTCAGGCCGGTGATCGCGGCATTGAGAGAGATAGGCGATGTTCCGCGATCGACCAAATACAACTGGTAGTTTCGCAGGTCTTCTACAGTCGCCGTGTCGGGCGAGCGCTTCAGGTATCGAGCAAATTCACGCACAATGCGCAGATAGCCGGCTTGAGTCGCGGGAGAAAGCTGGCGCATGCGCATGTCGTCTGTCATACGCTGACGCAGCGGGCTGACGCCCGGTTGAGTGGAGGTCATGATGCGGCTCCGTTGAGGAACGAGGCGGATTGCCCCGATCATCAACATACGGAATCGCGCCGCTCCCCTCTGAAGGCCCGCCAAGTCGGGCCGTAGCCCCTACCGCGCGAGCGGTTTCGTTCTTCGACCCGTAGCAGTCGTCAGACTTGCGAGCCGTCGATGACGGCTCTGGAGCTGCTTCAGACATTGCTCAAACAGCGCAGCAGTAAGCTTCAGCGTGGAACGGGCTCGCAGGATCAAATTTGGTTCCACGGCCATACAGAGTCGCACCTAGACGCCAACAGCGTACAAGAGCTTCCCTTCAAATGATCTCGCAGCCGGATTAACCATCGGCATTTCTCTCGGCGTCGCCCAGGCAAGAATGAATGCCCCACCGCGACTTTGATAATTACCCCTTGGGCACCGTGACAAATGTATAGGAGACGTCGACGTGCAGCCGGTCACGCTCCGGATATCAAAAAAGCAACCCACAAGGCAGATCAGTAAAAATTTTATATAAGATCAAGATAAATCTTATTTTTTCGCTTTTGGCATGGTTTTTTTAGACGGCGGCCTCAAATCCGAAGTGCAACACCCGTTTCGTATAAGGTGTTGCGATGCACGAAAGAACTCAGTATCAACAGC
>NZ_FCNV02000011.1 GCF_001544615.1 Caballeronia concitans | reverse complement strand
TAAACCTTCCTCTTAATACTTCGTGTGAGACTCTTGATTACTTTTGCTATTGCCGATTCCGAAGAACCGGCCGCACTTGCCATCAAGCGCCCACACTTATCGGCTGTTAGTTTTTAAAGAGCACATCGCCTGACTCATCCACTTCACCGCACCGAGCGTCTTGCTCAGCGCCGCTTCCGTCTGGCGTTGCTGCATCAGCAGCAGAGAAACGAGATTATGAACATCGCCTCGGAGTCTGTCAACAAGTTTTTTGAACCGCTTTACTTGCTGATTGCGTTTGAGAAACCTTTGCATCGCTCTCACACGCACCCACGAAACTGCTTACTCCCGCCTCCTTCGCGTTCAGTGAATCGCGAAGGAACGGAATTCTAGTGAGTCGATGTGCGATATGCAAGGCCTTCCAGCACAAATTTTTTGATAGCGATTGCTGCATGCCGATTGCACTCTGCGAGAGGTCCAGATGTCCGCTTCGTCACTTATGGACTCAGCCGGCGAACGCGCCGGTAAAACATCCGCCCGAGCGACTACAATAAAAGGTTACCCGCCCCAATAACTCGTATCGATATGCGCACGCGAACCGCAAAACGTATTCCCCCAGACGCGGACAAACTCGTCAGTCTCTCCCTCGCGCTCTTCGCCTCGGGCAGTCGCGTCGAAGATCGCTTTTGGGAAAGCCGCCTCGACACGCTGATCGCCAAACTCGTGCGCAACGGCAACCAGACGACGCTCGACGCCGCGCTCGATCACCTTCAGCAAAACCATCCCGATGCGTATGGCGCACTGGCCGACATGGCCGAAACGCATAGCGAGTCGTTCCGCATCGACATCGATGGCTCGCCGCACGAAGCGCTGTTGATCGCGGCGCCGGTGCTTGCATGGACGCGTTACGCCATCCCTTCGGGCACATTGAAGAGCGACACGGTCGACGCCCTGCGCACGCAATTGCAGGCGCACGTCCTGGCGGCGGGCGCGCGCGTCGCCATTGCTCCGTATTTCTATAGCATCGACCAGTTGCCGCGGCATCACGTCGACACCGCGCGTCTCGCGCAGCAATTGATGCAGGCGGCGCTCGGCGGCGCCACCGCTCGCCTGAACCTGTCCGACCTGCCGGAGACTTCGCCGATTCTGGCCGACCCGCGCTTTCTGCTCGCGGTTGCTATCGTGCCTGCGGGCGCGGCCTTCTTCCGCTGGCAAGAGGATGAAAACAAAACGCGGATCGAGCGCAGCCAATGTCTCGAACAATGGAATGCTCAAGGCGGAGCGACCTTCGCGACCATCCTGCCCGGCTGCGAGTTCGAATGTTTGCTGCCGGATGCCTACTATTCCGCCTGTCGTGATGCCGACGAGCAGGTTCGTCCGCACACGGTTCGTACCGCGGTCCGTTATCTGTTCGATACGCTCGGCACCGCGCCGCAGGAATTGCGGGCGGTCATTGCGGGTTTCGGAGAGCGGCGCATTGACGAATATCGTATCGGCTTCACGCGCCGGGGCAGCAACGATGTGATCTACGGCGTCGTCTGGCCGCTGTATGGCCGCGAGAACGCGGACGTCGGCATGGAAGACGAAGCTGAGATCGAAGGCGCGGACGGCCCCGTCGAAGAAATAGTCGAACTGCTGCGCAAGGCTGGCATCACGGACGTGCGCCGCCACGCCGGGCGCTTCGAGCCGGAGTTCTGCGACGACTGCGGCGTACCGCTCTATGCCGATCCGCTAGGCGAAATCGTTCATGCGGAAATGCCCGAAGACGCCGAGCCGGCGCAACCTCACTTCCATTGACCGCATCGCGGTTCGCCTCGCGGCAAAGACCCAACCCCGCCCTCGTGCGGGGTTTTGTCCATTTTGCCTATGCCATTCGGACGAGGCGCGCAGACGCCGGAAGTTTGTCAATATGACGCTGGTGCCGACACAGTCGTTGGTGCCGAGACCCGTCGCGAATTGGCGTCGGACGTATTGAAATGAGGTAAAGCATGAAAATTATCATCATGGGTTCGGACGCGGAGCGCCGTGCGGGCCTGAAAACATTGCTACGCCGTGTCGCGCGTCAAGCACAGTTCACCGAAGCGAAAGACTGGCGGCAAGCCGCGTCGGTCATGAAGCGCTGTCAGGCCAGCATGATCGTCGTCGACTGGACTGAAACTTCGCGCGCGAGCGAGCTGGAGACGCTGCTCGACCATGCGCCGGGGGTGCCTGCCGCGATCATGGTGGACCGCTGTGGGGCTGCGCAGGTCTATATGCTGTTGGGAGCGGGCGCCATGGGCGTGATTCCGAGGACTCTCGAGCCTATCTTGATCCTCCGTGCGTTCGAAATGGTGCTCGTTGGCGGGCACTATATTCCGCCCGATGTCATCGATCTCGAGCCGCTGCGTCTTCTTCCGCTTCGCCGCTTTCAAACCGCTGCTGCACTTCCGCCCAGCGCGCCGATGCATACGACCTTGTCGCCGCGTCAGCAGCAGATCATGCGCTGCGTGCACATGGGAAGCACGAACAAGATGATCGCGAAGACCCTCGGCATCAGCGAGGGCACGGTGAAAATCCACCTTGCGAGCATCTTCCAGCAACTCGGCGCGACAAATCGCGCAGCTGCGGTCGCGATCTACAACGGTGTGCAGAATTCGCACCTCGAGATTCTGCGCATCGAGCGGCAACGGGCGCCCCGGCCGACGCCCGGCGCGTCCAACGTGATTCCGCTTCGTCAGCGGCGGACCAAGTATCCGTCGCTCGCGGGCGGCGGGGCGGTGTCCCTGCCGATGGCCGCGGAGCCCGAGGCGCCGTTCTAGCAACAATCGCCGGAAGCGGGTTCGTGGATTGCGCACACGTTTCACACGCAACGAGTAATATGCAAGGCATGGGGTTCTTCTATACACCGCTACCGCTTTGGCTGACCGCCGGCAGTTGGATTGCCGCCGTGGGGCTGCTCGCACTCGTGCTCGTGCAGCGGCCGTTCAGCCGCCTGCAGGACGCGACGCTCCAGCACGTGTGGCTGGGTGTCATCGTGTCGGTAACGGTGCTATGGGCATGCAATGCATGGTTCGACGACGGACCCGTCATTCACCTGCTGGGCGCGACGCTAATGGTCACGCTCTTCGACTGGCGGCTTGCGCTCCTCGGCACGGCCGCCAGCACGGGGCTGGCGGCCGTGGTGCTCGATGCGTCATGGCTCTCGGTTGCAACCACGTACCTGCTTTTCGGTGCGCTCCCCGTTGGCGTGTCGACGCTTCTGCAACGGCTCTCCAACGCGTGGCTGCCTCGAAATCTTTTCACGTTCATCGTGGGCCACGGGTTCGTTGCATCGGCTGCGGCGGTCGCCGCCGCGTGCGGCGCGACGATACTGCTCGAAACAGCGCTCGCCGGCGGCCCGGTCAACGTTCCTGCGGCTTTCACGCGCGGCTCGCTGCTGCTCGGCGCGGGCGAGGCGCTTTTCACCGGCTTGCTCACCATTCTGATCACGGTGTACAAGCCTGCGTGGATCACCACTTACGACGTGCGCCGTTATCGGCTCGATCGCGGCCCGCGCGTCTGAACGGAGCGATTTCTCGCTCGCTTCCGTAGCACCGTCCGGGACTGCGCGCGGTTCGGAGCGCGCACAAAGTACGATAAGATTGAACTCCTTCCCCACACGAGGCATCTTACTTGCCCGTGTCTTCTTAGCGCCAAATTGATGGAAAGTAACTACGCACCGCGCCGGCTCATGCGGCTCGTCGGCCGGTTCGCGGTATGCGCATGGCTTGCATGCGCGGTGTCCGCCTTTGCCGATACGCTCGACGAGCGCAACGAACTGATTCACCACTTCGTCATCGATTACAACGCCAACCCGCTCGTGGCGGATTGCGCCGCGCACGGCAACTTCATCGCCGGCACATCGACGGCGTTCGATCATGTCGAATTCCCGCCCTCCTCGTTCGATTCGTCGCATTCCACCATCGAGCCGTGGAACGACTCGTTCGATGAGAAGAAGCAGCGCATCAAGGTCGATAACGTCGTGACCGTCGAGGGCGAGGGCATGCCGAAGAGCGGCGAGCGCGAGCCCACGCCGCTCAAATTCCGCTGCGGATATGTCGGCAGCCAGATGCTGGCGTTCGGCTGGAACGATCCCGTGCCGCCTTTGCGTGGGCACGCCGAAGCACCCGCCGCGCGAGGCGCGTCGCGGGGAACCGGGCACAAAGCGACAGGCAAGCACGGCGCGAAGACCAAGTCGGCCTCGTCGGGCAAGGCGAAGAGCACGACCAAGTCGTCCGCCAAATCGGGCAAAGCGTCCAGCCCGAAGAAGTCATCGAAGAAACACTGAGCTTCAAAGAGGCGCGGTAAAACGAAAGGGCGTGGCCATCGGACGATGACCACGCCCTTTTTGCATGACGTGACGTGACGTGACGCGACTCGATCAGCTTACGCAGCGTCGTCGGCAAACGCCTGCAAGTGCCAAAGGATCGCTTGCAGCATCGACGCGCCCAGCGCCGCGCTCCGTTCTCCGCTCCAGCCTACGCGCTCGTCGGGCAGATTCGCGTTGTCCTTGAACGGCATCTCGAGCGTCAGCGACAGACATTTGTATTCGTTGCCGATGTACTTCGACGCGAGCTTCAACGCGTCCGTCTGATACCGGCTCGCTTCGTAGCCGTAGACGTCCTGGAAATCCGGGCTCGCCTGCTTGAAGAAATCGACGAACGTCTTCTGCTCCTTGAGCTGCTGCTCAGTGAACCCAGGCAGCATCTCCGACCCCGCGACGAACACATACGGCAGGCCTTCGTCGCCGTGAATATCGAAGAACATGTCGCAGCCCGTCGCGCGGATCGCATCGCGCACGAGCAGCACTTCGGGGCTGCGCTCGGCGCTCGGCTCCATCCATTCGCGATTCAGGTTCGCGCCCGCCGCGTTCGTACGCAGATTGCCGAGCACGCTGCCATCCGGATTCATGTTCGGCACGATATGAAACACCGCGCGATCGAAAAGCGCCCGCGCGACCGGATCGCCCGACCAGTCGCCCCAGCCCGCCAGGCGCTTCACGAGTCCTTCGACGAACCATTCCGCCATCGCCTCGCCCGGATGCTGGCGCGCGATGATCCACACGTTCTTCTTGGCTTGCGCACCTGCGTCGTTCGCGTCGCCCGTTAAGCCCAGCGTGAGCACCGACATCGGCCGATTCTCGACCGTGCGGCCGAGTTCCGTCAGCGTCGCGTGCGGCATCTGCTGAAGCGCGCCGAGAAATTCCGAATGACGCTCCTCGCTGTACGGCTCGAAGTACGCGTAATAAATGCGATCGAAGTCCGGCGTATGATCGATGGTCAGCACCGCGCCGTCATAGCGCGTCGGCACGCGGAACCAGTTCACGCGGTCGTAGCTCGCGACCGCCTGATAATCGCGCCAGCCCTCGGGGAACGCGCACTTCGACGCGTTCTCGAACGTCATCGCGAGGCGCTCGCCCCGCGCGCCCGATACGCGAAAGTAGAACCACTGCGCGAAGTCCGCGTGCGTATCCGGACGCACGCGAAGGCGAATGTCCGCCGGATTGCTGGCGTCGATGATCTCGATTGCGCCCGCGTCGAAGTTGCTGGTGATGGAAATGCTCATGTCGATGTCCTTTGTGCCGCGTCGGAACGCGTGAATGTCACTCCGCGACGCGGCGGCGAAACACGTAAGTCGTATCGTTCGATGCTGCCTGATCGAACTGGTAGCCTTCGCTGTCGAAGCCCTTCAGCGCCTCGGGCTGGTCGATCCGGTTCTGCACCGCGTAGCGCGCCATCAATCCGCGCGCGCGCTTCGCGTGAAAGCTGATGATCTTGTAGCGGCCGCCCTTCCAGTCCTCGAACACGGGCGACACCACCGGCACGTCGAGCAGCTTCGGCTTGACTGACTTGAAATACTCCTCCGATGCGCAATTCACGAGCACCCGCGCGCCGCGCTGCCGCCTGAACTGCTCGTTGAGCGCCGCCGTGATGCGCTCGCCCCAGAACGCGTAGAGATCCTTGCCGCGCGCGTTCTGCAGCTTCGTGCCCATTTCCAGCCGATACGGCTGCAGCAGATCCAGCGGCCGCAGCAGCCCATAAAGCCCCGACAGCACGCGCACGTGGTTCTGCGCGAAGTCGAGATCGGCGGAACTCAGCGTCTTCGCCGCGAAGCCTTCGTACACGTCGCCGTTGAACGCGAGCACCGCCTGCTTGGAATTGTTCGCGTCGAAAGTCTTCGACCATTCGGCATAGCGCTGGAAGTTGAGCACCGCGAGCTGATCCGAAATGCCCATCATCCCGCCGATCTGTTGCGGCGAAAGCTGGCGCAAGCCCTGGATGAGTTCGGCGGCGTCATCGACGAATTCGGGGAGCGTGTGTTTCCGGATGTGTGCGGGCGTCTCGTAGTCGAGCGATTTGGCGGGCGAGAGAACGATTATCATGGAGGCTCGCCGGCGCCTCGCCGACGAAGATAGGCATAAACCCCTGATTGTATCGAATGGATAATTCCGCCGCGTCACCGCAAAAACCGCGCGTCGTGCTCGATTCGAACGTGTGGATCGACATCCTCGTGTTCGACGATCCCGTCACCCGGCCGATCCGCGCCGCGCTCGAAGCGCGCACGCTCGATGCGCTCATCGACGCCCGCTGCCTCGCCGAACTCACGCACGTGCTCGACTATCCGCAATTCGTGCGGCTGGGGATCGACAAGGCGGCAGCGCTCGATACGCTCGGGCTGCTGTCGCGGCTCGTCGCGCCGGAAGCATCGGCGGACGAGCGTCCGTTGCCGAAGTGCCGCGACCGCGACGACCAGAAGTTTCTCGAACTCGCGCATGCATCGAATGCGGACTGGCTCGTATCGAAGGATCGCGCGGTGCTGAAGCTCGCGCGGCGCGTCGCGCGGGACTTCGCGTTTCGCATCGCGGAGCCGAAGCCGTTCGTCGCGGCGCTCGAAGCCGAGGCGCGCACCGCCGAAGTCGCCTGATCGCGCGCGTGAATAGTCGAAACGCATAGCCGAAACGCAAAGCCCAACAAGCACAGCACACGTCCAACAATCACCATGAACGCCATGCACGAAATGCCTGAAGCGTCACCCGAGCTGTCCTTTCCTTCGCGCCTGCCGAACGTCGGCACGACCATTTTCACCGTGATGAGTGCGCTCGCCGCGCAAAAAGGCGCGGTGAATCTCGGCCAGGGCTTCCCCGATTTCGATTGCGATGCGCGCATCGTCGATGCCGTCTCGGCCGCGATGCGCGACGGCCACAACCAGTATCCGCCGATGGCCGGCGCCGCGCCGCTGCGTCAGGCCATCGCGCGCAAGATCGAGGCGCTCTACGGCCGCGCCTATGACGCCGACCGCGAGATCACCGTCACCGCCGGCGCGACGCAGGCGCTGCTCACCGCCGTGCTGTGCTGCGTGCATCCGGGCGATGAAGTCGTCGTGATCGAACCGATGTACGACAGCTACGTGCCCGCGATCGAACTCGCGGGCGGCAAGCCGGTGTTCGTGTCGCTTGAAGCGCCGGACTACGCGCTGCCCTTCGACAAGATCGCCGCCGCGATCACGCCGAAGACGCGCCTTCTCATGATCAACACGCCGCACAATCCGACCGGCCGCGTCTGGCGCGAAGCGGACATGCGCAAGCTCGAAGACATCGTGCGCGGCACCAACGTGCTGATCGTCTCCGATGAAGTCTACGAACACATGGTCTACGACGGCGCGCCGCACGAAAGCGTCTCGCGCTATCCGGAACTCGCGCAGCGCAGCTTCGTGGTGTCGAGCTTCGGCAAGACGTTTCATGTGACCGGCTGGAAGATCGGCTATGTGGCCGCGCCTGTCGCGCTGACCGCTGAATTCCGCAAGGTGCATCAGTTCAACGTGTTCACCGTGAACACGCCGATGCAGATCGGTCTTGCGCATTACCTCGAAGACCCGAAGCCGTATCTCGAGCTTCCCGCGTTCTATCAGAAAAAGCGCGACTTCTTCCGAGCGGGCCTGGCGAACACGCGATTCTCGCTGCTGCCTTGCGACGGCACGTATTTCCAGTGCGTCGATTATTCGGCGATCAGCGACATGCCCGAAGCCGATTTCTCGCAATGGCTCACGAGCGAGATCGGCGTGGCGGCGATTCCGGTGTCGGCGTTCTATCACGAGAGCCACGAATCGGGCGTCGTGCGTTTCTGCTTCGCGAAGAAGGAAGAAACGCTCGCGCTCGCGCTGGAGCGGCTCAGCAAGCTCTAGCGCGCGACTCGCTGCCGGACATCCAGATCAGACAGAGCACATCGAGGAGACAGAAAGCATCATGAGTCCGCAGGAATACGAGATCGAGACGCTCGGCATTGTCGGCAGCGGCGCGATGGGGCGCGGCATCGCGCAGATCGCCGCGCTCGCCGGCCTGACCGTGCGTCTCCACGATTCGAACCCGGCCGCGCTCGACGCCGCCCGCGCGTATCTATCCGAGACGTTCGACAAGCTCGCGGCCAAAGGCAAGATCAAGGAAGCCGACGCGCACGCCGCGCTCGCCCGCGTCCACGATGCGCGGAACGTCAGCGAGCTGGCCGATTGCGGCGCGGTCGTCGAGGCGATCGTCGAGAACATCGAGATCAAGCGCAAAGTCTTTCGCGAACTGGAAAGCGTCGTCGCCGAGTCGTGCATTCTGGCGTCGAATACTTCGTCGCTTTCGATCACCGCGATCGCGGCGGGCTGTTCCCGGCCTGAGCGCGTCGCGGGCTTTCACTTCTTCAACCCCGTGCCGCTGATGCGCGTGGTGGAAGTCATCGACGGCCTGCGCGGCGACCCGCACGCCGGCGACGCGCTGATGGAGCTCGCGCGCCGCATCGGTCACACGCCGGTGCGCGCGAAGGACATGCCGGGCTTCATCGTCAATCATGCCGGGCGCGGCATGAACACCGAAGGCTTGCGCGTGGCGAGCGAAGGCGTCGCGAGTTTCGCGGACATCGACCGCATCATGCGCGAGCAGGCCGGCTTCCGGCTCGGGCCGTTCGAACTGCTGGACTTGACCGCGCTCGATGTCTCGCATCCGGTGATGGAATCCATCTATCATCAGTTCTACGAAGAACCGCGCTTCACGCCGTCGCCGATCACCGGCACGCGGCTCGCGGGCGGGCTGATCGGGCGCAAGGCGGGCGAAGGCTTTTATCGTTATGTCGATGGCAAGCAGCACGTGCCCGAAGAAGCGCCCGCGCCCACGCAACTGCCGGCGCGCGTGTGGATCAGCCGCGCATCGCACGCGGCGCGCGAGCAAGTGCTGAAGGTCATCGCGAAGCACGACGCGAATGTTCACATCGATTGCGGCAACACGCCCGAGCCGGATTCGCTGATCATCGTCACGCCGCTCGGTTTCGATGCAACCACGACCGCCGTCGCCGAGCATCTCGACGCCACGCGCGTCGTCGCCGTCGATACGCTCTTTCCGCTCGATACCGTCGCGCGCCGCACGATCATGACGACGCCCGCGACCACGCCCGCCATGCGCGACGCCGCCCACGCGCTCTTCGCCGCCGACGGCGTGCCGGTCACCGTCATCCGCGATTCGACCGGCTTCGTCGCGCAGCGCGTCGTGGCGACGATCGTCAACATCGGCTGCGATATCGCGCAACAGGGCATCGCGACGCCTGCGGACATCGACCTCGCCGTGACGCTCGGACTCGGCTATCCGCGCGGCCCGCTCGCGCTCGGCGATTCGCTCGGCGCGGCGACCATCCTCACGATTCTGCGCAACATCCAGAGCGTGCTCGGCGATCCGCGCTACCGCCCTTCTCCGTGGCTCACGCGCCGCGCGCAGCTCGGCCTTTCGCTCACCCACACCGAGGAACTTCGATGAGCGCCGAACTCCTGACACACCGCCCCGCCGGCAGCGACACCACGCTCGTGCTGAAGCTCTCGAATCCGGGCGTGCGCAACGCGCTGCATCCGGACATGTACGCGGCGGGCATCGAGGCGCTTTCAACGGCCGAACGCGACAACTCCGTGCGCGCGATCGTGCTGACGGGCGCCGACAACTTCTTCTGCGCGGGCGGCAATCTGAACCGGCTGCTGGAGAATCGCGCGAAGGAGCCGTCGGTGCAGGCAGAAAGCATCGACCTGCTCGCGGAATGGATCAGCGCGTTGCGCGCATCGACGAAACCGGTGATCGCGGCCGTCGAAGGCGCAGCGGCCGGCGCGGGCTTTTCGCTCGCGCTCGCGTGCGATCTGATCGTCGCCGCCGACGACGCGAAGTTCGTCATGTCGTACGCGCGCGTCGGCCTCACGCCCGATGGCGGCGCTTCGTGGTTCCTGTCCCGCGCGTTGCCGCGCACGCTCGCGAGCGAAGTGCTGCTCGAAGCCAAGCCGATCGGCGCGGTGCGTCTGCATGAAGTCGGCGTCGTGAACCGGCTGACGAAGAAAGGCATTGCGCTCGATGCCGCCATCGCCTGGGCCGACGATCTCGGCAGCGTGTCGCCGAAAGCGCTCGCGCGCATCAAGTCGCTGATCAACGCGGCGGACGTGCAGCCGCTCGCCGCGCACCTCGACATGGAGCGCGATTCTTTCGTCGATGCCCTTCATCACGGCGATGCGCTCGAAGGCATCACCGCGTTCCTCGAAAAGCGTCAGCCGAACTATCGCTAAGCCATGACTCAATACGAATTGCCGAAGCGGCGGCGCATCTTCCTGATGCGACACGGCGACGTCACGTATTTCGACGACACCGGTCGCGCGATCGATCCCGAGAGCGTGCCGCTCAACGAACGCGGCCGCGAGGAAGCGAGCGCGGCGGGCCGCGAGTTCGCGGCGCAGAAGATTCGCTTCGACCGCGTGATCGCGAGCGGCTTGCCGCGCACGGTCGAAACGGCGCAGCGCGTGCTCGCGGAAACGGGGCAATCGGCGGAAATCGAAATCTGGCCCGAGTGGCAGGAGATACGCGGCGGACGGCTCACGAATCTGTCGACGAGCGATATCGAGCGCGCGTTTCTCTCGGTGTTCGACGGCGTCGTGCCCGAAGAAACGCAGTTTCTTGGCGGCGAAACCATCGGGCAACTGCTCGACCGCGCGCTGCCCGCGATGACCAAACTGCGCGCCGACGCCGCGTGGGACACCGTGCTGCTCGTGCTGCACGGCGGCGTGAATCGCGCGTTGCTGTCGCATGCGATCACAGCGGGCGGACGCGCGTTCTACGGGCATCTGTCGCAGGCGACGGGCTGCATCAACGCACTCGATGTCGGCGACAAACCCGGCGACTGGGTCGTGCATGCGATCAATCATTCGCCGCCCTCGCCGCTGCACGCCGACGTGCGCAACACGACGATGGAACTGCTCTACGCGCAATTCGTCCGGTTCAAGGCGAGCGACATGAACTGACGACGCTTCACCACAAAACGGAGGAGACGATGCCTGACAACGACACGAACAAGCACTCCGATTTTTCAGCATTCGAAGGCACGCGCCCGGTGAACGAGCGCCAGCGCTTCGATACCGATGCGCTCGCCGCGTGGCTCGCATCGCACGTCGATGGTTTCGCGGGACCGCTCGCCGTCGAGCAGTTCGCGGGCGGCCAGTCGAACCCGACGTTCAAGCTCGTCACGCCGTCGCGCAGCTATGTGATGCGCGCGAAGCCCGGCCCCGCCGCGAAGTTGTTGCCATCGGCGCATGCGATCGAACGCGAGTATCGCGTGATGGACGCGCTCGCCGCCACCGACGTGCCCGTCGCGCGCATGCTCGCGCTTTGCGAGGACGAAAGCGTGATCGGCCGCGCGTTCTACGTGATGGAGTTCGTCGAAGGCCGCGTGCTGTGGGACCCGTCGCTGCCCGGCATGACGCAGGCGGAACGCGCCGCGATCTACGACGAAACGAACCGCGTGATCGCCGCGCTCCATACGGTCGATGCCGAAGCCGCCGGACTCGCCGATTACGGCAAGCCGGGCAATTACTTCGAGCGGCAGATCGGGCGCTGGAGCAAGCAATACGTCGCGTCGCAGACGGAGAAGATCGATGCGATGGACCGGCTCATCGACTGGCTGCCGCAGCGCATTCCGCCGGCGTCCGACAGAAAGGCGAGCGTGGTGCACGGCGACTTCCGGCTCGACAACCTGATCTTTCATCGCGACGAGCCGCGCGTGCTTGCGGTGCTCGACTGGGAACTCTCGACGCTCGGCGACCCGCTCGCCGACTTCGCCTATCACTGCATGGCGTGGCATGTCGATCCGTCGCAGTTTCGCGGCATCGCGGGCCTCGACTGGGCGGCGCTCGGCATCCCCGACGAAGCCGCATACGTCGCGCGATATTGCGAACGCACGGGCCTCGCGATCGAAGGCGACTGGAACTTCTATCTCGCGTACAACATGTTCCGCATCGCGGCGATCCTGCAAGGCATCATGAAGCGCGTCACCGATGGCACCGCCGCGAGCGCGCAAGCCATCGACGCGGGACGCCGCGCGCGCCCCATGGCCGAACTTGCGTGGCAATACGCGCAGAAAGTCGGACGATAACGACGAACGAGGAGACACCGGCATGAACTTCGATTACACGCCCAAGGTGAACGCGTTGCGCGAGAAGCTGCTCGCGTTCTTCGACGCGCACATCTATCCGAACGAGCGCGCGTTCGTCGATGAAATCGCGGCCAATCGCGCGGCCGGCAACGCGTGGATACCGACGCGCCTCATCGAAGATCTCAAGGAGCAGGCGCGAAGCGAAGGCTTGTGGAATCTCTTTTTGCCCGCGTCGGAGCGAGGCGCGGGCCTGACGAATCTCGAATACGCGCCGCTCTGCGAAATCATGGGGCGCGTGCCGTGGGCGCCCGAAGTCTTCAATTGCAGCGCACCCGATACCGGCAACATGGAAACGATCGAGCGTTACGGTACGGATGCGCAGAAGGCGCAATGGCTCGAGCCGCTCTTGCGCGGCGAGATCCGTTCGGCGTTTCTGATGACGGAGCCGGAAGTCGCATCGTCGGATGCGACGAATATCCGATGCAGCATCGTGCGCGACGGCGACGGCTACGTCATCGACGGCCACAAGTGGTGGTCGTCCGGTGCGGGCGATCCGCGCTGCAAGGTGTTCATCGTGATGGGCAAGACGGACCCCGATGCGCCGAAGCACGCGCAACAATCGATGATTCTCGTCCCCGCCGATGCGCCGGGCATCACGGTGCATCGTCCGCTCAATGTGTTCGGTTACGACGACGCGCCGCACGGTCACATGGACATCACGCTCGACGGCGTGCGCGTGCCCGCCGCGAATCTGCTACTAGGCGTTGGACGCGGCTTCGAGATCGCGCAAGGGCGGCTCGGGCCGGGGCGCATTCACCATTGCATGCGTTTGATTGGCCTCGCCGAACGCGCGCTCGAACTGATGACGAAGCGCACGCTCGCGCGCGTCGCATTCGGCAAGCCGATCGCGCAGCATGGCGTGACGCAGGAACGCATCGCACAAGCGCGGATCATGATCGAACAGGCGCGGCTTCTGACGCTTAAGGCCGCGTACATGATGGATACCGTCGGCAACAAGGGCGCGCGCGGCGAGATCGCGATGATCAAGGTCGTCGCGCCGAACGTCGCGTGTCAGGTCATCGACTGGGCGATTCAGGCGCACGGCGCGGGCGGCGTCAGCGACGACTTTCCGCTCGCGTATGCGTACGCGTCGGCGCGGGCGCTGCGTCTCGCCGACGGACCCGACGAAGTTCACCGCAACGCGATCGCCAAGCTGGAACTGGCGAAATACGTTTCAGGAAGCTGACGCGCTCGAATCGCGCAGACCGAAGAGCGCGGCGGAATCGACCGTCAAAACCAGTTCGCCATCCTGATTGTGCGCTTCCCAGCGCGTCGACACGATGCCGCGATCCGGCTTGCTCTTCGACACGCGCTTGTCGAGCACGCGCACGGTCAGGCGTACCGAATCGCCGACGCGCACCGGCTTCAGCCAGCGGATGTTGTCGAGCCCGGGCGATCCCATCGATGTCGAACCGGCGAGCATGTCGCGCACGAGAATGCCCATCATCGCCGAGCACGTGTTCCAGCCGCTCGCCACCAGTCCGCCGAAATGCGACGCCCTGCCCGCTTCGTCGGAAAGGTGAAACGGCTGCGGATCGTAACGGCTCGCGAATTCCACGATCTCCTCGCGCGAAAAGGTATGCGCGCCGAGCGTCACTGCCGCGCCTGCTTCGAAGTCTTCAAAGCTGTAGGTCATGCAAAGGTCCTCGTGAACGTCAAACGTCGGTGAGAGAAAACGCGGGCGACGCAGCAAAGCGCGCGAGGTGATGATCCACGTCGCCGAGCGTCGTCTCGATGATGGAAAGCCGCTTGAACCAGTGCGCGACGGGCAATTCGTTCGTCACGCCCATGCCGCCGTGCAACTGCACCGCCTGTTGGCCGACGAAGCGCGCGGCCTGCCCGACGCGCGCCTTCGCCGCCGATACGGCCTGCGCGCGGGCGACGGCGTCCGCGCTTGCGTAGCGCGCGGCGGCGAGATACGTGATCGAGCGCGCCTGCTCGGTGTGAATGAGCATGTCGACCATGCGATGCTGCAACGCCTGAAAGCGCGCGATCGGCACGCCGAATTGCTGGCGTTCCTTCGTGTATTCGACGGTCGCGCGATTGAGCGCATCGAGCGCGCCGAGCGCTTCGGCGCATAGCAGGAACGTCGCGTAATCGGCGATACCTTCGAGCGTCGCCGCGCCGGTCCCACGGCCGTCGAGGCGCGTGGCGGGGGTCGCGTGGAAGGCGAGCGTCGCGGCGCGCTGACCGTCGATCGTGCGATATTCGGTGATGTCGGCGTTCGCGGCGTCGCGCGCCACGACGAATAGCGCGATTTCGCCTTCGATGCGCGCGGGCACGATCCAGTAGTCGGCCTGCGCGCCGTGCCGCACGACCGATTTCACGCCGGCAATCGTGTAGTCGCCGGAATTGGCACTGGCCGTGGCCGTCGTGCGCAGATCGAAGAGGTCGTAACGCGCGTGCGGTTCGTCGAACGCGACGGACAGCCGAATGTCCCCTCGCGCCGCGCGTTCGAGCAAGGCGCTCGCGATCGCGCTTTCCTTCGATGCCACCAGCCGCAACGCTTCGATGCCGACCACCGTCGCCCACACCGGCTCGACGACGAGCGCACGCCCAAGCTCCTGCATGACCACGAGCATATCGACGGGACCGCCGTCGAAACCGCCCTGCGCTTCGGGCACCGGCAGCGCGAGCACGCCGAGTTCGGCGAAGGCGCGCCAATGCGCGTCATCGATGCCGGCATCCGACGCCACGATTTTCTGCCGCGCATCGAAGCCGTATTCGTTGTCGAGATAGCGGCGCAGCGCATCGCGAAACTGCTGCTGTTCATCGCTGAAGTCGAAATTCATGCGCCGCTCCTCAAAGTCCCAGAATCATCTGCGCGATGATGTTCTTTTGAATCTCGTTCGATCCGCCGTAAATCGATGTCTTGCGGAAGTTGAAGTAGTACGCGGCGAGCGGCGCGGCGTCATCGTCGCCCGTGATGCTGGTTTCGCGCTCGCCTTCGAGAAACGCGGGATCGAAAGCGGCGGCCTGCGGGCCGATTGCCTCGAACATCAGCTCGGTCAACGCCTGCTGCACTTCGGTGCCCTTGATCTTGAGCATCGACGCTTCCGGGCCCGGCCCCTTCCCGCCCGCCTCGCTCGCGACGACGCGCAGCACCGTCACTTCGAGCGCCATCAATTCGATTTCGAGCGCCGCGACTTTGGCGGCGAAAAGCGGATCGTGCAGCAGCGGCTTGCCCTGCTTGTTCCGGTCGAGTGCGAGGCGCTTGAGAAACGCCAGCTCACGCTTCGATTGCCCCACACGCGCGATGCCCGTGCGCTCGTGGCCGAGCAGGAACTTCGCGTAGGTCCATCCGCGATTTTCCTCGCCGACGAGATTGGCGACCGGCACCTTCACGTCCTCGAAGAACACTTCGTTGACTTCGTGATCTTCGTCGAGCGTGATGATCGGACGCACGGTGATGCCCGGCGTCTTCATGTCGATGAGCAGGAACGAGATGCCCTCCTGCTTCTTGGCTTGCGGGTCGGTGCGCACGAGGCAGAACATCATGTCGGCGTGCTGCCCGAGCGTCGTCCAGGTCTTTTGTCCGTTGACGATGTAGTGATCGCCCTGCCGATCGGCGCGTGTGCGCAGCGATGCCAGATCGGAGCCGGAGCCGGGTTCGGAATAGCCCTGGCACCACCAGTCGGAGCCATCGAGAATGCGCGGCAGGAAGTAGGACTTCTGCGCCTCGCTGCCGTATTTCATCAGCACGGGCGCGACCATCGATACACCGAACGGCAGCACGATCGGCGCGCCGGCGCGCGCGCATTCCTCGTCCCAGATGTGGCGCTGCGTCGCGTCCCAGCCCGGACCGCCGTATTCACGCGGCCATGCGACCGCCGACCAGCTGCGCGAGCCGAGCAGCTTGTGCCAATTGGCGTAGTCTTCGCCATTCAGGCGTTTGTGATGGAGAACTTTGTCGCGCAGAACGCGCGGCAGATTGGCTTCGAGCCAGGCGCGGACGTCGGCCCGGAAGGCGTCGTCGGCAGGGGAATAATTGATGTCCATGCGCGGTGTCTCCTTTTTGTGCCGAAGCCACCGGAGACGCCGCGCTCGCGCTTTACTGCAGCGGCTCCTTCAGTGAGGCCGGTACGGGCAACTGCATCACTTCGATGCCTTCTTCGAGCAAGGCGTGCGCGTCTTCGGGCGTGGTGACGCCGCGAATGTTGCGCGCCGGCGCTTCGTTGTAGTGAATGCGCCGCGCCTCTTCCGCAAAACGCTCGCCCACGTTCTCGGTCTTCTCGATCAACTCACGCATGAACTGCAGCGCGCGGGCCTGAAGCGCGGCGGCTTCGGGCGCGGCGTGCGGCGGCTGCGCGGGCGCGGGCGCATCGCCGCGCGCCGACGACAGATTCAGCCGAGGCGCGGAAGGCATGCGGCTGACATCCGTCGCAGAACACACGGGACACGCGACCAGCTTGCGCGCCAATTGCGACTCGAACTCGTCGGCCGAGGCGAACCAGCCTTCGAACCGATGTTCGTGCGCGCACTTTAAATCGAGGACCTTCATGCTGATGGGGCTTCGTTGTAGTTTAATCTCGCAATCGCGAATTGTGAACGGTCGTTCGTTACATATGACGATATCGAACGATCGCGGAACGGTCTTTTGATTCTAGCCGTTCGCCACATGCGACGCTTAACGTAACGCTGCATCAAAACGACAAAAGCGGCCATGTGGCCGCTTCCAAGAAACGCGTCGCGTAGTGGCTCGCGTTCAGACGGGCTCGCCCGGCTGCCACTCGCCGGAGCGGATCTTTTCCAGCCAGAACGCGCCGATGATCGTCTTCACGTCGCTGATCGTTCCGTCCTTCACCCACGCCATGAGCTGCTCGTGATCGACGATGAACGTTTCGAGGAACTCGCCTTCGTCGAGCTTCGCATCGCCGGCAGTGAGGCCTTTCGCGAGGTACAGATCGATGAATTCGGTCGAATACGAAATCACCGGATGAACGCGCGTCAAAAACGTCCACTCGCGTGCGCTGTAGCCCGTCTCTTCCTGCAACTCCCGCTTGGCGCACGTGAGCTCGTCCTCGTTCGGATCGATCTTGCCCGCCGGAAATTCGAGCAGCACGCGGCCGACCGGATAACGGAACTGGCGCTCGAGCAGCACGCGGCCATCGTCGAACACCGGCAGGATCATTACCGCGCCGGGATGCAGCACGAACTCGCGCGTCGCGTGCTTGCCATCGGGCAACGCGACGGTATCGCGCTTGAGCGTCAGAAATTTGCCTTCGTGCAGCGTGACGCTTTCCACCTTCTTCTCGATGAGGCCGTCGTCGCTATCGGGAACGGACGTGAGATCTGCCATGCTGAGCCCTGAGTTGGAAGCAAACAAGCCGCCGACGGCGGAACCGTCAGCGGCGTTTGACGAGATATTGATACGTGAAGCCCGGAAACGCGAGCACCACGAAGAGACTGAAGGTAATGGCGTAGAACTGCCATCCCTGTTCGAAGCGGTTGCCGGCCTGCGCTTCGAGCATGAAGCCGAGCGTGCCGACGACGAAATAAAGAACGATCAACTCGCCGATCCTGATCCACGCGCTCTTCTTCGCCGCCTTGCGTCCCGTCGGCGCGGGAAGCCGCAACGGCACGACGGCGAAGAGCCGCTGATTCAGGAACGGGATGTTGGCGCCCACGAGCGCCAACAGCACGATGAACCAGCCCGCAACCGACATTACAGCGGCAGCGTATGCGAGATGGCTTGCAGGCACGCCGACATCAGCGGACCCGGCACGAGGCCGAGCACGAGCACAGCCAGACCGTTGAACGCGAGCAGCGAACGATTGAGGCCACCGGCCACGATCGGCGATGCGTCTTGCGGCGCGTCGAAGTACATCAGCTTCACGATACGCAGGTAGTAGAACGCACCGACCAGCGAGGTCAGGACGGCCAGCACCGCGAGCCACGTGAGGCCGGCGTTCATCGTCGCTTCGAGCACGGCGAGCTTCGCGTAGAAGCCGACCGTCGGCGGAATGCCGGCGAGCGAGAACATCATTACCATCATCACGAAGGCGAAGACCGGGCTACGCTGATTCAGGCCCTTGAAGTCGTCGATCATTTCGGCTTCGAAGTCGCGGCGCGCCAGCAACATCACCACGCCGAACGTGCCGAGCGTCGTCACGAGATAGATGATGCTGTAGAACATCGCCGAGCTGTACGCGCCCGCCGCGCCCGTCACCTTGCCGTCCACGACGCCCGCCAGCAGGCCCAGCAGCACGAAGCCCATGTTGGAGATGGCCGAGTAAGCCAGCATCCGCTTGATGTTCCGCTGCACGATACCCGTGATATTGCCGACGATCAGCGACAGCGCCGCCATGATCACCAGCATTTCCTGCCAGTCCACCGCGAACGGCAACAAGCCCATCACCAGGAAGCGCAAGCCCCACGCGAATGCCGCGACCTTCGGTCCGCCGCCGGTGAGCAGCGTCATGGCGGTCGGCGCGCCTTGATAGACGTCGGGCACCCACATATGGAACGGCACCGCGCCCATCTTGAACGCCACGCCCGCGACAATGAAGATCACGCCGAAGAGCAGCACGGCGTCGTTGATGCGGCCCGACGCCACCGCCTTCAGCACTTCGTTCAGTTCCAGCGAGCCGGTCGCGCCGTACAGCATCGAGATGCCGTAGAGCAGGAAACCGGACGCGAGCGCGCCGAGCACGTAGTACTTCATCGCCGATTCGTTCGACTGCGGCGAATCCTTGCGCAGCGCGATGACCGCGTATAGCGACAGCGACATCAGTTCCAGACCGAGATACAGCGTCAGGAAGTTGTTGCCCGAGATCATCACGCACTGGCCGAGCAGCGAGAACAGGCCGAGCAGGAAGAAGTCGCCGCGGAACAGATCGCGGTCTTCCAGATACTGGCGCGAATAGATGATCGACACCGCGAAGCCGAGCGTCACGACGGCCTTCATCGCGCTCGCGAACGGATCGACGATATACATGCGCGAGAAGAAGTAATGCGGTGTCGGATCGAGCGCGGTAAAGGCGAACCACACGCCGACGACGATCGTCGACACGAGCGAGATCAGGTACGTGACGCGACGGCTCGACGGGCCGAACATCGTGTCGTTCAACCAGGCCACGACGACCGCGGCCATCAGGATCGCGTCGGGCAACAGCACACTCATAGGGGCGTTTTGCATGATCTTTTAGTTCCTCCGCACGGCGTTACTGATCCAGCGGCAGCTTGGACTGCGCGACGTGGGAGAGCAGGTTTGCCACCGACTCGTGCATCACGTCGGTGAAGGGCTTCGGATGCAGGCCCATGTAAAGCGTGAACAGCGCGAGCACGACGAGCATGAACATCTCACGCTTGTTGATGTCCGCCAGTTTCGCGACGTGGTCGTTCGCGACCGCGCCGAAGTACACGCGCTTGTACATCCACAGCGTGTACGCCGCGCCGAGAATCAGCGTGAACGTGGCGAGGAAGCCGATCCAGAAGTTGAACTTCACGGCAGCCAGAATCACCATGAACTCGCCGACGAAACCCGAGGTGCCCGGCAGGCCGCAGTTGGCCATGGCGAAGAGCATCGAGAACGCCGCGAACTTCGGCATGGTGTTGACGACGCCGCCGTAATCCGCGATCTGACGCGAGTGGACGCGGTCATACAGCACGCCGATGGAAAGGAACATCGCGCCGGAGACGAAGCCGTGCGAGATCATCTGGATGATCGCGCCTTCCACGCCCAATTGGCTAAAGATGAAAAAGCCGAGCGTGACGAAGCCCATGTGCGCGATCGACGAATACGCGACGAGCTTCTTCATGTCCGCCTGCACCATCGCCACGAGGCCGATGTAGATGACCGCGATCAGCGACAGCGTGATGACGACCGGCGCGAGGAAATGGCTTGCGTCCGGCGCGATCGGCAGCGAGAAGCGCAGGAAACCGTATGCGCCGAGCTTCAGCATGATCGCCGCCAGCACGACGGAGCCGCCCGTCGGCGCTTCCACGTGCGCGTCCGGCAGCCACGTGTGGACCGGCCACATCGGCACCTTCACGGCGAACGCGAGGAAGAACGCGATGAACAGCAGCACCTGCGGCGTCATGCCGATCTTCGCGGCCTGCCACGTGGCGAGATCGAACGTGTGCGTCTGCGTGTACAGGTACAGCAGTGCGACCAGCATCAGGAGCGAGCCGGCGAGCGTGTACAGGAAGAACTTGAACGCCGCGTACACACGGTTCGGGCCGCCCCACACGCCGATGATGATGTACATCGGAATGAGCGTGGCTTCGAAGAACACGTAGAACAGCATGCCGTCGGCCGTCGAGAACACGCCGATCATGATGCCCGAGAGGATCAGGAACGCAGCGAAGTACTGCGACACGCGCTCGGTAATCACTTCCCAGCCGGCGATCACGACGATGACCGTGATCAGCGCGGTCAGCACGACGAACCACATCGAGATGCCGTCCACGCCCAGGTGGTACGTGATGTTGAAGCGCTCGATCCAGTTCGACTGTTCGACGAACTGCAGCGCGGCGGTCGACGAGTCGAAGCCCGTGATCAGCGGAATGGTGACGATAAGGCCGAGAACGGAGCCGATCAGCGCGACCCAGCGCGCGGGCGCCGGGTTGCGGTCATTGCCTACAGCGAGAACCAGGAGACCGAAGACGATCGGCAACCAGATCGCGACACTGAGAATCGGAAAAGAGTGCATAGGATCCCTCGCCTTATTTGCCGCCGAGCGTCACAAACAGGGTCAAGAGCCCCAACATGCCGATAATCATGGCGAACGCGTAGTGATAGATGTAACCGGATTGAAGGAAGCGGATCACACCGGCGAACCAGCCCATGAACCGCGCACTGCCATTGACGATGCCGTCGATGACGACCACATCGCCCTCTTTCCACAGCCCGCGGCCGATCGCGATGGCGCCCTTCGCGAAGACCACTTCGTTGATCTTGTCGAAGTAGTACTTGTTGTCGAGCAGCGTGTAGATGGGACCGAAACGACGGCGGATGACCGGCGGCAGATCCGGACGCTTCATGTACAGGAACCACGCGACGACCACGCCTGCGAGCGCGAGCCACACCGGCAAGCCGGAGACCGAATGCAGGCCCATGGCGAACCAGCCGTGGAATTCGTCGGCCATTTCGCGCATGCCTTCGTGGTTCTCGGCGATGTAGATCACCTTGTCGAACACCACGCCGTGCGAGAAGAAGTCGCCGAAGAGCATCGGGCCGACCATGATCGCGCCGATGACCACCGACGGAATCGCCAGCAGGATCAGCGGGAGCGTGACCACCCACGGGCTTTCATGCGGCTCATGCGCGTGACCGTGGTCGTCGTGACCATGACCGTGGCCGTGGTCATCGTGACCGTGGCCGTGCACGGCTGCTTCGGCGCCCATCGGCGAGTCGGGGTGCTTCGGACCGCGGAAACGCTCTTCGCCGTGGAACACGAGGAAGTACATGCGGAACGAGTACAGCGCCGTGACGAAGACGCTCGCCACCACCGCGAAGTACGCGAAGCCCGAACCCGGCAGATGCGAGAGCTTCACTGCATCGATGATCGAATCTTTCGAATAGAAGCCCGAGAAGAACGGCGTGCCGATCAGCGCGAGCGATCCGATCAGCGACGTGATCCACGTGATCGGCATGTACTTGGCGAGGCCGCCCATGTTGCGCATGTCCTGGTCGTGGTGCATGCCGATGATGACCGAACCCGCGCCGAGGAACAGCAGCGCCTTGAAGAACGCGTGCGTGCCGAGGTGGAACACGGCGACCGGATACGCCGACACGCCCAGCGCGACCGTCATGTAGCCGAGCTGCGACAGCGTGGAATACGCGACGACCCGCTTGATGTCGTTCTGGACGACGCCGAGGAAGCCCATGAAGAGCGCGGTGATCGCGCCGATGACCGTGACGAACGAAAGCGCCGCATCCGAGTGCTCGAACAGCGGCGACATGCGCGTCACCATGAAAATGCCGGCCGTCACCATGGTCGCCGCGTGAATCAGCGCGGAGATCGGCGTCGGGCCTTCCATCGAGTCGGGCAGCCACACGTGCAGCGGGAACTGCGCGGACTTACCCATCGCGCCGATGAAGAGGCAGACGCATGCCACCGTCAGCAGGCCCCAGCTCGTGCCCGGGAACTGCATGCTCGCGAGCTTCTCGCCTTGCGCGAAGACATCGCCGTAATTGAGCGATCCGGCGAACGCGAGCAACAGGCCGATGCCCAGCAGAAAGCCGAAGTCGCCGACGCGGTTCACGATGAACGCCTTCATGTTGGCGTAGATCGCGCTTTCACGCGTGTAGTAGAAACCGATCAGCAGGTACGACACGAGACCCACCGCTTCCCAGCCGAAGAACAGCTGCAGGAAGTTGTTGCTCATGACGAGCATCAGCATGGAGAACGTGAAGAGCGAGATGTACGAGAAGAAGCGCTGGTAGCCGTCTTCCTCCGCCATGTAGCCGATGGTGTAGATGTGCACCATCAGCGAGACGAAGGTGACGATGACCATCATCATCGCGGTGAGCGAGTCGACCAGGAAGCCGACTTCCATCTTCAGCGAACCGAGCGACATCCACTGATAAATGGTGCCGTTGAAGCTCGCGCCGTTCAGCACGTCGTAATAGACGATCGCGGACAGAATGAACGCGATGAAGACGCCGAGAATGGTCACGCGATGCGAGCCCTTGCGCCCTACCGCCTTCCCGAGCAGCCCGGCGATCAGCGAGCCCGCGAGCGGCGCAAGCGGGATCGCAAGCAGGAGGTTTTCGTTGAGTGTCGTGGACATAACAGCCTAGCCTGAAATTAACCTTTGAGCTGATCGAGATCCTCGACGTTGATCGTGTCGAGGCTACGGAACAGGGTCACGAGAATCGCGAGACCGATCGCGGCTTCGGCAGCGGCCACGGTCAGGACGAAGAACACGAAAATCTGGCCGTGCACGTCGCCCAGATAGTGCGAGAACGCGACGAAATTGGTATTCACCGCGAGCAGCATCAGCTCGATCGCCATCAGGATGATGATGACGTTGCGGCGGTTCAGGAAGATCCCCACGATGCTGATCGCGAACAGGATCGCGCCGAGCACGAGGTAATGGGCAAGACTCAACATGTTTTGATTTCTCCTCTCTGCTCAGCCTTTGTTGTCGACCGTGCCCGCGCCGACGTTGCCCGTCACGGCGGGTTCCACGGCCGCGTCCGGCGCCTGCGTCTCGGCCTGCATCTTCACGAGGCGCACGCGATCTTCGCGGCGCACCTTGACCTGCTTGCTGACGGTTTGCGTCTTCTTGTCCTTCTTGTCGCGGATGGTCAGCGAGATCGCCGCAATGATGGCGACCAGCAGCACGAGACCCGCGATTTCGAACGCGAAGATGTAATCGGTGTAGATGACCTTGCCGATCAGCTGCGTGTTCGGCATGAGCGCCGCGCCGCTGACGCCCGCGCCCGCGGCTGCCGTGCCGGCATCGCGCAGCGGCGTGACGGTCGCGCCGTAGCCGTGCCACAAGATCAGCGCCGTTTCGATGACGATGATCGCGCCTACGATGGTCGCGAGCGGCACGAAGCGGCGGAAGTCGCGCCGCAGCACGTCGATGTTGATGTCCAGCATCATCACGACGAAGAGGAACAGCACCATCACGGCGCCGACATACACGAGAACCAGAAGGATCGCGAGGAATTCGGCTTGCAGCAGCATCCAGATCGCGGCCGCGTTGAAGAACGCGAGCACGAGAAAGAGCGCGGACGACACCGGGTTGCGCGAGGTGATCACCTTCAGCGCGGACACGGTCAGCAGCAGCGCGAAGATATAGAACAGTACGGTTGTGAATTCCATGATTACCGGTTCATCGTTAGCCCATCATCAGGCATGGTGTGTGTCGGCGCGCGGCGCGTCCTGTTTCACTTTCTCGGGCAGCACTCACTGCCCTTCGCGTGCGCCACGGTTTGCCGAACAGCAACAGCAAAATCGCATCGATTCCGATACCGGCTCGCGCGAAACGTGATTTCTCGTTCTCGGCGCGGCGCGGGCATCGGAGTCGTATCAACGGTAAGGAGCGTCGGCCGCCTTCGATGTGGCGATTTCCTTCTCGTAACGATCGCCCACTGCAAGCAGCATGTCCTTCGTGAAATACAGATCGCCGCGCTTTTCGCCGTGATACTCGAGAATGTGCGTCTCGACGATCGAATCGACTGGGCAGCTTTCTTCGCAGAAACCGCAGAAGATGCACTTGGTCAGGTCGATGTCATAGCGCGTCGTGCGGCGCGTATTGTCCGCGCGCGTTTCCGACTCGATGGTGATCGCGAGCGCCGGACACACCGCTTCGCACAGCTTGCACGCGATGCAGCGCTCTTCGCCGTTCTCGTAGCGGCGCAGCGCATGCAGGCCGCGGAAGCGCGGCGAAACCGGCGTTTTTTCTTCCGGGAACTGCACGGTGATCTTGCGCTGGAACGTGTAACGGCCCGTCAGCGCCAGACCCTTCAGTAGCTCGGTCAGGAAGAAAGTCTTAAAGAAGTTCTGAATTGCATTCATGATGGTTTTCGTCCGCTCTTTCGCCGTTACTTCCAGATGTTGAGCGGCGACATGATCCAGAAGCCGACCACGACCACCCACACGACCGACACCGGCAGAAACACCTTCCAGCCGAGACGCATGATCTGGTCATAGCGGTAACGCGGGAAAGTCGCGCGCGCCCAGATGAAGATCGACAGCAGGAAGAAGACTTTCAGCACGAACCAGAAGACGCCCGGGATGAACGACAGGAAGCCGAGCGGTGCATCCCAGCCGCCCAGGAACAGCGTCGCCGCGATCGCCGAGATCACGATCATGTTGATGTACTCGGCGAGGAAGAACAGCGCGAACGCCATGCCCGAGTAATCGATCATGTGACCCGCGACGATTTCCGATTCGCCTTCCACCACGTCGAACGGGTGACGGTTCGTTTCAGCGATGCCCGAGATGAAGTACACGACGAACATCGGCAACAGCGGCAGCCAGTTCCACGACAGGATATTGACGCCGAAGCTCGCGAAGATGCCGCGCTGCTGCGAAGCGACGATGTCCGACATGTTCAGCGTGCCCGCGACCATCAGCACGACGACGAGCGCGAAGCCCATCGAGATTTCGTAGGACACCATCTGCGCCGCTGCGCGCATGGCGCCGAGGAACGCGTACTTCGAGTTCGACGCCCAGCCCGCGAGAATCACGCCGTACACGCCGATCGACGAGATCGCCATGATGTACAGCAGGCCCGCGTTGATGTTGCCGAGCACCGCCTTCGCCTGGAACGGAATGACCGCCCACACGGCGAACGCCGGCACCACGGTCATGATCGGCGCGATGACGTAGATCCACTTGCTGGCCTGCGTCGGCTGAATGACTTCCTTCAGCAGCAGCTTCAGCACGTCCGCGATCGGCTGCAGCAGACCCGCCGGGCCGACGCGATTCGGCCCGATACGCACGTGCATCCAGCCGATGAGCTTGCGCTCCCAGAGAATCAGGTAAGCGACGCACAGCAGGATCACCACCGCGACCACGAGGATGCGCACGAGCGCCCACACGGTCGGCCATGCAACGCCCAGAAGCTGCGTGCCGCCTGCGTTGATCGTATCGAACAAGCCCATTACGCCTTCTCCACTACCAGTTCACCGAACAGGCCGCCGAGTGCGGCGCCAGCCGTGGTGGCCGACGGCACGCGGACCACCGATTCCGCCAGATTGGCGTCACGGACCGCAGGCACCACCACCGACAGATTGCCTTGCTTGATGCGCACCGCGTCGCCGTCCTTCAGGCCGAGCTTGTCGAAGAGCGTCGTCGGCAGGCCCGCGACGTTGGCCTCGCGCGCCGCTGCGGTCAGATGCAGCGACGGTGCGCGGCGCACGAGCGCGTCGGCGTGATAGATCGGCACATCGGCAAGACGCTCGAAGCCGCCGTTGACCGCGACGTTCGACGCCGCGCGCTTCGCCGCGACCGTCGTCGTGTTCGACAGACGCGCGGTGAGATCACCCGTGCCGAGCGCCGCGATGCGCACTTCTTCGGCGGTATCGAACTCGAAGCCCTGCAGGCCGAGCATCGTGCCGAGCACGCGCAGGACCTTCCAGCCCGGGCGCGTATCGCCCAGACCGCGCACCACGCCGTTGAACGACTGCGCGGTGCCCTCCGCGTTGACGAACGTGCCCGATGTTTCCGTGAACGGCGCGATGGGCAGCAGCACGTCCGCATAGTCCATGCCGTGCTTGAACGGCGACATCACGACGACCATTTCCGCCGCCTTCAGCGCGGCGATGGCTTGCGCCGGATTCGCCGTGTCGAATTCCGGCTCCGCGTTCAGCAGCACGTAGCCCTTGCGCGGCTGTTCGAACACCTGGCGTGCGTCGAGACCGCCTTCGCCCGGCAGTGCATCGACGAGATACGCGCCGACCGAGTTCGCGCCTTCCGTGAGGAAGCCGAGCGTCGCGCCGGTGTTATCGGCGATCCATTGCGCTGCCGCCTGAATCTGCGCGAAGTCCGGATGCTGAACCGCGACGTTGCCGAGCAGCACGACGCGCTTGTCGCCCGCCGACAGCGAGGCCGCGACATCCTTCGCCGCCGCCGATGCTTCGCGGCCCGCGAACGCCTCGGGCACCGCGACGCCGCGCGCTTCCGATACCGCCGCCGCAATGCCGGCCAGCTGGTCGAGCCACGCCGACGGCGCCGCCACCAGGCGATGCGCGGTCGGGATCAGCGAGTCGTCGTTGCTTGCGTTCAGGAACGTGAGCTTCGCACCGTTCTTCGCGGCCTGGCGCAGACGCGCGGCAAACAGCGGATGATCGCGACGCAGGAAAGAGCCGATCACGAACGCCGTGTCGATGTTCGACAGGTCCGCGATCTTCACGCCGAGCCACGGCGCGCCCGCACCGACCGGCGCGGAGAAGTCGCTCTGGCGCAGACGGAAATCGACGTTCGGCGTGCCGACGCCTTCAGCCAGCGCCTTCAGCAGATGCAGTTCTTCGACCGTGCTGTGCGGCGTGGCGAGCGCGGCGATGGCGTTCGCGCCATGATCCGCCTTGATGCCCTTGATGCCCTTCGCCACGTATTCGAGCGCGGTCTGCCAGTCGGTTTCGATCCAGTTGCCGCCCTGCTTCAGCATCGGCGTGGTGAGACGCTCGTCGCTGTTCAGGCCTTCGTACGAGAAGCGGTCCTTGTCCGAGATCCAGCATTCGTTGATGGCTTCGTTTTCCATCGGCAGAACGCGCATCACGCGGTTGTTCTTGACCTGAACGACCAGGTTCGCGCCGACGGAATCGTGCGGGCTCACCGACTTGCGGCGCGACAGCTCCCACGTCCGCGCGCTGTAGCGGAACGGCTTGCTCGTGAGCGCGCCGACCGGGCACAGGTCGATCATGTTGCCCGACAGTTCCGAATCCACCGTCTTGCCGACGAACGACGTGATTTCCGAATGCTCGCCGCGACCCAGCATGCCGAGCTCCATCACGCCGGCGACTTCCTGGCCGAAGCGCACGCAGCGCGTGCAGTGGATGCAGCGCGTCATCTCTTCCATAGAGATGAGCGGACCGACGTTCTTGTGGAACACCACGCGCTTTTCTTCGCTATAGCGCGACTGCGACTTGCCGTAACCGACGGCCAGGTCCTGCAGCTGGCACTCGCCGCCCTGATCGCAGATCGGGCAATCCAGCGGGTGGTTGATCAGCAGGAATTCCATCACCGACTGCTGGGCCTTCACGGCCTTGTCGGACGTGGTGCGCACGACCATGCCCGCCGAAACGGGCGTCGCGCACGCGGGGACGGCCTTCGGCATCTTCTCGACTTCGACGAGGCACATCCGGCAGTTCGCCGCGATCGACAGCTTCTTGTGATAGCAGAAGTGAGGGATGTACGTATCGACCTTATGCGCAGCCTGGATCACCATGCTGCCTTCAGGCACCTCGACCGTCTTGCCGTCAATTTCTAGTTCAACCATGATGGGGAATGGTCCTCAACCTCTTTCGCGCAACTGACTGTGCGCCTGATTACGCGGTAAGCGCTTCGGACGCCGCATGATGCGCGTGCCCGCCGACGAGACACTGCTTGTGCTCGACGTGATATTCGAATTCGTTCCAGAAGTGCTTCAGCATGCCGCGCACGGGCATGGCCGCCGCATCGCCGAGCGCGCAAATCGTGCGGCCCATGATGTTTTCGGCGACCGAGTTCAGCAGATCCAGGTCTTCCTTGCGCCCCAGACCATGCTCGATGCGATGCACCACGCGATACAGCCAGCCCGTGCCCTCACGGCAAGGCGTGCACTGACCGCACGACTCTTCGTAATAGAAGTACGACAGGCGCAGCAGCGAGCGCACCATGCAGCGCGTCTCGTTCATGACGATGACCGCGCCCGAGCCGAGCATCGAGCCCTGCTTGGCGATCGAATCGTAGTCCATGTCGGTGGCGAGCATCGCTGCGCCCGGCACGACCGGCGCGGACGATCCGCCCGGAATCACCGCCTTCACCGATTCGCCGCGCACGCCGCCCGCCAGTTCCAGCAGCGTCGAAAACGGCGTGCCGAGCGGAACTTCGTAGTTGCCCGGAAGATTCACGTCGCCCGATACGGAGAAAATCTTCGTGCCGCCATTGTTCGGCTTGCCGATTTCCAGGTAATTCTGCGGGCCGATTTCCAGCAGGAACGGCACGGCCGCGAACGTTTCGGTGTTGTTGATCGTGGTCGGCTTGCCGTACACGCCGAAGCTCGCCGGGAACGGCGGCTTGAAGCGCGGCTGGCCCTTCTTGCCTTCGAGCGATTCGAGCAGCGCCGTTTCTTCGCCGCAAATGTACGCGCCGTAACCGTGGTGCGCGTAGAGCTCGAACGAGAAGCCGGAGCCGAGGATGTTCGCGCCAAGATAACCGGCCGCCCGCGCCTCTTCCAGCGCGGCTTCGAACACGCGATAGACCTCGAAAATCTCGCCGTGGATGTAGTTGTAGCCGACGGTGATGCCCATCGCGTACGCGCCGATGGCCATGCCTTCGATCAGCGCGTGCGGATTCCAGCGCAGGATGTCGCGGTCCTTGAACGTGCCCGGCTCGCCCTCGTCCGAGTTGCAGACGAGATACTTCTGCCCGGGGAACTGACGCGGCATGAAGCTCCACTTCAGCCCGGTCGGGAAGCCCGCACCGCCACGGCCGCGCAGACCCGACGCCTTGACGTCGGCGATCACCTGCTCAGGCGGAATCTTTTCTTCGAGAATGCGGCGCAGTTGCTTGTAGCCGCCGCGCGCGACGTAATCTTCGAGATGCCAGTTCTCGCCGTTGAGGCCGGCGAGGATCAGCGGCTTGATGTGACGATCGTGGAGTGACGTCATTTCGAAAGTTCCTCGATCAGCTGGTCGATCTTCTCGCGGCTCATGAAGCTGCACATGCGGTGATTGTTCACCAGCATCACGGGCGCATCGCCGCACGAACCGAAACACTCGCCTTCTTTCAGCGTGAATTTGCCGTCGGGCGTGGTCTCGCCGAAGTCGATGCCGAGCTTCTGCTTCAGATACTCCGCCGCGCTGTCGGAACCGCCGTCCGGACCCAGCTGGCAAGGCAGGTTCGTGCAGAGCGTGATCTTGTGCTTACCGACCGGCGCGAGCTCGTACATCGTGTAGAACGTGGCGACTTCCTGCACGGCGACAGGCGGCATGCTCAGATAGTCGGCGACGAACTTCATCAGTTCCGGCGACAGCCATCCGTGTTCCTCCTGAGCGACAGCGAGCGCCGCCATCACCGCCGACTGCTTTTGCTCGGCGGGATACTTGGCGATCGCACGATCGATTTCTTTCAGGCCTTCAGCTGAGATCATTTTCAGACACGACTCTTTCAATTCCTACCGAACGAAAACCTGCCGCGAGCATCGTATTGCGGCAGACCTGGCGTCCTGCGGTTTCCTGTAATTGCTTCTACGCTTCCCGCTTCGACTTCCGGCGACGGCGGCCCGACGAGCGCGCCGTGCTGCCAGCGGGCGATGGATCAGCGATCGATCTCGCCGAACACGATGTCCTGCGTACCGATGATCGTCACGGCGTCGGCGATCATGTGGCCTCGCGCCATCTCGTCGAGCGAGGCGAGGTGCGCATAACCGGGCGCGCGGATCTTCAGGCGATACGGCTTGTTCGCGCCGTCCGAAACCAGATAGATGCCGAACTCGCCCTTCGGATGCTCGATCGTGGCGTACGTCTCGCCTTCCGGCACGTGGAAGCCTTCGGTGAAGAGCTTGAAATGGTGAATCAGCTCTTCCATGTTGCTCTTCATGCCGACGCGCGACGGCGGCGCAACCTTGTGATTATCGATCATCACAGGGCCGGGATTCGCACGCAGCCAGGCAATGCACTGTTTGGCGATGCGCGTGGATTGCCGCATTTCCTCGACACGCACCAGATAGCGGTCGTAGCAGTCGCCGTTCACGCCGACCGGAATGTCGAAGTCCAGTTGGTCATAGACTTCGTACGGCTGCTTCTTGCGCAGATCCCACTCGATGCCCGAGCCGCGCAGCATCGCGCCGCTCATGCCAAGCTGCAACGCACGCTCCGGACTCACCACGCCGATACCCACGAGACGCTGCTTCCAGATACGGTTGTCGGTGAGCAGCGTTTCATACTCGTCGACATAACCCGGGAAACGCGTGAAGAAGTCGTCGATGAAGTCGAGCAGCGAACCCTGGCGGTTCTCGTTCATCTTCTCGAGCGCCTTCGCGTTGCGAATCTTCGAGACCTTGTATTGCGGCATCGCATCCGGCAGATCGCGATACACGCCGCCCGGACGATAGTAAGCCGCGTGCATGCGCGCGCCCGACACCGCCTCGTAGACGTCCATCAGGTCTTCGCGCTCACGGAACGCGTAGAGGAACACCGCCATCGCGCCGACGTCGAGCGCGTGCGAACCGATCCACATCAGGTGGTTCAGGACGCGCGTGATTTCGTCGAACAGCACGCGGATGTACTTCGCGCGAACCGGCACATCGATGCCGAGCAGCTTTTCGATGGCGAGCACGTAAGCGTGCTCGTTACACATCATCGACACATAGTCGAGACGGTCCATGTACGGCACGGACTGGAGGAAGGTCTTGCTCTCCGCGAGCTTTTCGGTCGCGCGATGCAGCAGGCCGATATGCGGGTCCGCCCGCTGAATGACTTCGCCGTCGAGTTCCAGCACGAGGCGCAACACGCCGTGCGCGGCAGGGTGCTGCGGGCCAAAATTAAGCGTGTAGTTCTTGATCTCTGCCATGACGCTCTCTTAATGTTTCAGGCCACCGTAGCGATCTTCGCGGATCACGCGCGGCGTGATTTCGCGCGGCTCGATCGTAACGGGCTGATACACGACGCGCTTCTCTTCCGGGTCGTAGCGCATTTCGACGAAGCCGGTCACCGGGAAGTCCTTGCGGAACGGATGGCCGATGAAGCCATAGTCCGTGAGAATGCGGCGCAGATCCGGATGGCCTTCGAACACGATGCCGTAGAGGTCGAACGCTTCGCGCTCGTACCAGTTCGCCGACGACCATACGTCGACCACCGACGGGACGATGGGCACGTCGTCGTCCGGTGCGAACACGCGCACGCGCACACGCCAGTTGTTCGAAACGGAAAGAAGATGCAGAACGGCCGCGAAGCGCGGGCCTTCGTAAGCGCCGTCGCCATACGTCGAATAGTCGATGCCGGCGAGGTCCATGAGTTGCTCGAAGCCGAGCGAGCGGTCGTCACGCAGCTTCGTTGCGACTTCGAGGTAATCGGCCGCCTTGACGACGACCGTCAACTGACCCAGCGACTCGGTGATGCTCTGGAGACGGCCGCCAAATGCCGCCTCGAGGTTCGCCTTCAGGGTCTCGAGTTTGCTTGCCATAATTGGGGAGGCTTGGGCCTTTATTGACGGGCGATGGTGTTGGTGCGACGAATCTTCGCCTGCAACTGGATCACGCCGTAGACCAGCGCTTCGGCCGTCGGGGGACAGCCGGGAACGTAGACGTCGACCGGAACGATCCGGTCGCAGCCGCGCACGACGGAGTACGAATAGTGGTAGTAGCCACCACCGTTCGCGCACGAACCCATGGAGATGACCCAGCGCGGCTCGGCCATCTGGTCGTACACCTTACGAAGCGCGGGCGCCATCTTATTGCACAGCGTGCCGGCCACGATCATGACGTCCGACTGACGCGGACTCGGGCGAAACACCACGCCGAAGCGGTCCAGGTCGTAGCGGGCGGCGCCCGCATGCATCATCTCGACCGCGCAGCACGCGAGACCGAACGTCATCGGCCACAGCGAGCCGGTGCGCGTCCAGTTGATCAGCTTGTCAGCCGTGGTGGTGACAAAGCCTTCCTTCAAGACCCCTTCGATACTCATTTGATTTCCACTCCAGATGAGCAGCCAGCCAAAGCCGCCCATGAATCCGGTGATCTACCCGTTACTCCCAGTCCAGCCCGCCTTTTCTCCAGATGTAGGCGAAGCCGAGCAGGAATTCGAGCAGAAAGATCATCATGGCCATGAAGCCGGGCCAGCCGATGTCGCGCAGCGCTACGCCCCACGGGAACAGGAACGCCGTCTCAAGGTCGAAAATGATGAAGAGAATTGCGACGAGATAGTAACGCACATCGAACTTCATACGCGCGTCTTCGAATGCTTCGAAGCCGCACTCGTAAGGCGCGTTCTTTTCGGTATCGGGCTTGTTGGGACCGAGAATCTTTCCAATGCTCACCAACGCTATACCTAAACCAAGGCCCACCAGAAGAAACAAGAAGACGGGGTAATAGGGTGCGAGGTTCAAGGCTATCCTCAGATTGGTTGATTCGGTCAGTCGATGATTGGATACGTCTGCCGGGACGGACCACCCGGCGGTGGGATTCACTTGGGACCGCTCACGATACACGCGATAACGTAAGCGTACTCCAGAAGTGACAATGCCAGCCGAAGCGATGCAAGCGGCTGGCATTGGATAACTTTTGGTGCCGACGGCGAGACTCGAACTCGCACAGCTTTCGCCACTACCCCCTCAAGATAGCGTGTCTACCAATTTCACCACGTCGGCACTGTACTGCAATCCGGGAAAACAACTTCTTAATTGCCGCGAATCGCTTCAAGACTTGAATTATAACTAGGCCTCAAGAATTGTTCAACGCATAAAACACGAAATTCGCGAAAAAATGTTCCGGACGTTATTTCGGCACGTCAGCGCCCGGCGCGGACGCAACAGGCGCCGATGCCGCCGGAGCCGAGGCGCCCGCTGCAGGAGCCGATGCGGGCACCGGAGCCGCGCCGCCGAGCACGCCAGCCGACGCCTGCGGCTTGTAGCTACCGAGGTACGTCAGCGCGAGCGTCGTGATGAAGAAGATCGCTGCGAGAACGGCGGTAGTGCGCGAAAGAAAGTTCGCCGATCCGGTCGCGCCGAACAGACTGCCCGATGCGCCGCTGCCGAACGCCGCGCCCATGTCCGCGCCCTTGCCGTGTTGCAACAGCACGAGCCCGATTACGCCAAGCGCCGACAGCAACTGGACGACGATAATCAATGTCTTCAAATACAGCATTTCAACTCACCTGGATCTTGATGTTTCCGTGACACTCACGTGCCGCGACGTACTCTTTTCACTGCCCTGCACTCGACCGCTCACTGCAACGCGGTTCGCGCCGCCTGGCAGATCGCGAGAAAATCTTTCGACTTCAGCGACGCGCCGCCAATCAGCCCGCCGTCGATGTCCCGTTGCCCGAACAATTCCTGCGCGTTCTCGGGCTTCACGCTGCCGCCATACAACACCGGCACGCTCGCCACAGCCGCACCCTTCTCGACCAGCTTCGCCCGCACGAACGCATGAACGCTCTGCGCCTGCTCGGCGGTTGCGCTCTTGCCCGTGCCGATCGCCCACACCGGTTCGTAGGCGATGACGATGCGCGCCGCTTCTTCCTCGCTCAACACGAGAAGCACGGCATCGAGCTGCCCGCCGATCACCTGCTCCGTCGCATCGGATTCGCGCTCGTCGAGCGTTTCGCCGATACACACGATGGGCGTGAGACCCGCATCCAGCGCGCGACGCGCCTTCGCCGCGACGAGCTCGGGCGACTCGCGATGATACGCACGCCGCTCCGAATGCCCGACGATCGCATACGTCACGCCGAAATCGGCCGCCATTTCCGCGGCGACCTCTCCGGTGTACGCGCCTTGCGCATGCGCCGACACGTCCTGCACGCCCCACCGCACCACCGAACCTGCGAGAAGCGCCTGCGATTGCGCGAGATACGGACACGGCACGCACACGCCGACGCTCACTTCATTCTGCAAAGCCGATGCGCCCGCGGCGACTTCGGTCAGCAGGGCCGCGTTGTCCTTGATGCGACCATGCATCTTCCAGTTGCCCACCACCAGTTTTGCTCGTTCTCTGGACATTGTCTCGTCGCTCGACGGCTTGCGAGAGCCGCCCCTGTTATCGATCAGACGGCCTGTTTGCCGCTTGGCCGCCTTGTTATTGGAATGAAGCGCTACGAACTGCAAACTGCTCACAAAACAGGCGATTTTACTGTGATACGGCGAAACCGGTCAAACCGCCAAAACCGTCGGCTTCGCGCATGCTCCGCTACGCATCCTCGCGCCAGTCGAGCACGATCTTGCCGACATGCGTGCTGCTTTCCATCAGTGCGTGCGCAGCGGCTGCTTCGCTCGCCGGGAAAACCTGGTGGATCACCGGCTTGATGCGCCCGGCTTCGATCTCCGGCCACACGCGCTCTTTCAGCTTCGCCGCGATCTTCGCCTTGAACGCGACAGGACGCGGACGCAGCGTCGAGCCGGTGATGACGAGCCGGCGGCGCAGGATGTCGTTGAGATTGATTTCGGCCTTCGCACCGCCAAGCAGCGCGATCACGCAGATGCGCCCACCGTCGGCCAGTGCCTTCAGCTCGCGCGGCAGATAGTCGCCGGCGACCATGTCGAGAATGACGTCGACGCCGCGATCGTTCGTCAGCGACTTCACCACTTCGACGAAATCTTCCGTCTTGTAATTGATCGCGCGTTCCGCGCCGAGCGCCTCGCACGCGCGGCACTTTTCGTCGCTGCCGGCGGTGGCGAACACGCGAAAGCCGAGCGCGCGCGCAATCTGGATCGCCGTCACGCCGATGCCGCTCGATCCGCCCTGCACGAGCAGCGTCTCTTCCTCGCCGTTCTCGCCGGCGCCCAGATGCGCGCGCTCGAACACGTTGCTCCACACGGTGAAGAACGTCTCGGGCAACGACGCGGCTTCCACATCGGAAAGGCCCGCCGGCACCGGCAGACATTGTTCGAGCGGCGCAACCGCGTACTCCGCGTAACCGCCGCCCGCGAGCAGAGCGCACACGCGATCGCCCTTCTTGAGACCGAACGGGTTGTGCTTAGGATCGAAGTCGCCATCGACGATCTCGCCCGCCACTTCCAGCCCCGGGAGATCGGACGCGCCCGGAGGCGGCGCGTACGCGCCCTTGCGCTGAAAGACGTCCGGCCGGTTCACGCCCGAAGCCGACACCTTGATCAGCACCTCGCACTCGCCTGCTTCGGGCATCGGCCGCTCGCCCGGTTTCAGCACTTCGGGTGCGCCGAACTCAGTGATTTCGATGGCCTTCATAGCTTTCCCCTGAATGCGTGGCAAGTTGATCGATGAAAACGGCGATGGAAACGGCTCGAACCGGATGGCGGTGCGCACGCGAATAGCAATCCGCGCTCCACACTGCCATCGAGTCCGATGACGCATCGGACAATGCATAGCCCGATCGCCCTCGTACATGAAAACGGCCGGCTCGCAGCAGCGAGCCGGCCGTCGACACCTTACCGCATTACTGCTGCGGCTGCGTCGGCTCTGCCTGCGCGGCTTCGTTCAGCAACGCCTTGGCCGACAAGCGCACGCGGCCCTTCTCGTCCGTCTGGATGACCTTGACCTTCACGATCTGGCCTTCCTTCAGATAGTCGTTGATGTCCTTCACGCGCTCGTTGACGATTTCCGAGATATGCAGCAGACCGTCCTTGCCCGGCAGGATGTTCACGATCGCACCGAAATCCAGCAGCTTCAGCACCGGACCTTCATAGACCTGACCCACTTCCACTTCAGCCGTGATGTTCTCGATGCGCTTCTTCGCCTCGGCCATGCCTTCGGCGCTCGTGCTCGCGATCGTCACCACGCCGTCGTCCGAAATGTCGATGGTCGTGTTGGTTTCTTCGGTCAGCGCGCGGATCACCGAACCGCCCTTGCCGATCACGTCGCGGATCTTCTCCGGATTGATCTTGATGGTGATCATGCGCGGCGCGTAGTCGGACAGTTCCGTGTTCGTGCCCGGCACGGCGGTCGTCATCTTGCCGAGGATGTGCATGCGGCCTTCCTTCGCCTGCGCGAGCGCGACCTGCATGATTTCCTTCGTGATGCCCTGGATCTTGATGTCCATCTGCAGCGCGGTCACGCCTTGCGCGGTGCCGGCCACCTTGAAGTCCATGTCGCCCAGGTGATCTTCGTCGCCGAGGATGTCGGTCAGAACCGCGAACTTGTTGCCTTCGAGGATCAGGCCCATCGCGATGCCCGCGACGTGCGCCTTCATCGGCACGCCGGCGTCCATCAGCGCGAGACAGCCGCCGCAGACCGAAGCCATCGACGACGAACCGTTCGACTCGGTGATTTCCGAGACGACGCGGATCGAGTAGCCGAATTCATCGGCGCTCGGCAGGCACGCGACCAGCGCGCGCTTGGCGAGACGCCCGTGGCCGATCTCACGGCGCTTCGGCGAACCGACGCGGCCGGTTTCGCCCGTCGCGAACGGGGGCATGTTGTAGTGGAGCATGAAGCGCTCGCGGTATTCGCCTTCGAGTGCGTCGATGCTTTGCTCGTCGCCCTTCGTGCCGAGCGTGGCAACCACCAGCGCCTGCGTCTCGCCGCGCGTGAAGAGCGCCGAACCGTGCGTACGCGGCAGCACGCCGGTGCGGATTTCGATCGGACGAACCGTGCGCGTGTCGCGGCCGTCAATGCGCGGCTCGCCGTTCAAAATCTGCGTGCGGACGATCTTCGCTTCGATGTCGAACAGCACGTTGCCGACGGTCGCCTTGTCGGCGGCGGCCGTGCCGCTCGCAGCGGCTTCTTCTTCCAGCTTCGCCGACGTCGCTGCGTAGACTTCCTTCAGCTTGGTCGAGCGCGCCGTCTTGTTGCGCAGCTGGTAAGCGGCTTCGAGTTCCGGCTTCGCGATTTCCGTCACGCGCGCGATCAGCGCTTCGTTCTTCGGGGCCGGCTGCCAGTCCCATTCCGGCTTGCCGCCGTCACGCACGAGCTCGTGGATCGCGTCGATGGCGGTCTGCATCTGGTCGTGGCCGAACACCACCGCGCCGAGCATGACTTCTTCCGACAGTTGCTGCGCTTCGGATTCGACCATCAGCACCGCGCGCTCCGTACCCGCGACGACGAGATCCAGCGCCGATTCCTTCATCTGCGCGCGCGTCGGGTTGAGCACGTATTCGTTGTTGATGTACGCGACGCGCGCGGCGCCGACCGGGCCGTTGAACGGCAGGCCGGACACGGCGAGCGCGGCGGACGCGCCGATCAGCGCGGGAACGTCGGCCGGGATTTCCGGATTCAGCGACAGGACGTGAATCACGACCTGCACTTCGTTATAGAAGCCTTCCGGAAACAGCGGACGCAGCGGACGGTCGATCAGGCGCGAGATGAGCGTTTCGCCTTCCGACGGACGGCCTTCGCGACGGAAGAAGCCGCCGGGGATCTTGCCTGCTGCGTAGGTCTTTTCGAGATAGTCGACGGTCAGCGGGAAGAAGTCCTGACCCGGCTTAGCCGTCTTCGCGCCGACGACGGTCGCCAGCACGACGGTGTCTTCCACGTCGACGATGACCGCACCGCTCGCCTGACGCGCGATTTCACCGGTTTCGAGGCGGACGTTGTGTTGTCCCCACTTAAATTCTTTGACGATCTTATTGAACATTGCGACTCCTTCTATGTTGCGCCGCGCCTTCGATCGAGCGCATGAGGCTCAAGCGGCGCTGGGCTGGGCGGCCCCGAGCCACGCTTGAGAGGTGTGTTATGCCATTCCAGCGCGACGCGCGAAAAGCGGCGCGGTGCCGCGCTGGAATGACACAAAGCTCTGCCGCGAGGCTGGACCGGGTATCGAACCGGATGACTCATCCGGGTAAAGCGAAAACTGCCAAAGCAAACTGCGCGTGCCGACGATAGATCTGCGATCGGGCACCACTTCGCGAGCGGATCGCGCAAAAACAAAATGCCTGCATCAGCGAACTGACACAGGCACTTCGTTAGAACGCTGGCCGCGAAGCCACGTTATGGGCCAATTACTTGCGCAGACCCAGCTTTTCGATCAGCGAGCGATAACGATCCGCATCCTTGCCCTTCAGATAGTCGAGCAGCTTGCGACGGCGGCTCACCATGCGCAGCAGACCGCGGCGGCTGTGGTGATCCTTCGTGTGGGCCTTGAAGTGGACGGTCAGTTCGTTGATGCGGCTCGTGAGCAGTGCGACTTGCACTTCGGGGGAGCCGGTATCGTTGGCGCCGCGCGCGTACTCAGCGACGACGTCGGACTTCTTGATTTCTGCTACGGACATTTGCTTTTCCTTTGAAACAGACAGGCGGTCACGGAAGAAAGGCCGTGCCGTGGGTTGCATCGACGGACTCGACTGAGCCCGTCTCCTTTCGGATTCGCTCCTGGCGCATGAAGCGCTCGGTGAGCCAAAAACGAAGCGCAGAGTATAGCACAGCGCGCCCCGTCACGCGGACGGTTCCGGCGCCTATCGCGACGGCCGCGCCATTTTGCACGTAGTCGCCGGCGCGGTCGCGTCCGCGGGAACGGCGAGCAGCGTGCGAAAGCCGTAGCCGGAGCCTTCATTGTCGAACTGCACGCCCGGCGCGCCCGCCTTGTCCATCTCCATCACATAAAGGGGCTGGATGAGCTGATGATCCGACGCGCGCATCGTCGACGGATGGAAGCCGTAGCCATCGAAGCGCATGCCTTCGAGCGCGCGCGCAACGAGGAGCGGGTCGGCGCTGCCGGCGCGTGTCATGGCGGTGGCGAGCATGTCGATCATGAGCGGCATGCGCAGCACGAGGTAATCGTCCGATGCAGCCGGAAAGCGCGCGCGGAACGCCCGATAGTACGCGTCGGACGCCGCGCCGCCCGCGTTCGGATGCCAGTCGGCGACGGCGATCACGCGCTTCACGCCGGCATCGCCCAGCGCGGCGGGCGCGCCGAGACTGTTGCCGTAGAACGTGTAGAACTTCGTGTCGAGCCCCTGCTCGCGCGCCGCCTTCACGAGCAGCGTCAGGTCGTTGCCCCAGTTCCCGGTGATGACCGCGTCCGCCCCGCTCGCGCGAATCTTCGCGATGTACGGCGCGAAGTCCTTCACGCGCCCGATCGGATGAAACTCGTCGCCTGTAATCGCGACGTCCGGCCGCTTCTCCTGCAACGCGCGCCGCGCCTCGCGGCTGACGTCGTGACCGAAGCTGTAGTCCTGGTTCAGCAGATAGACCTTCTTCACGGCGCGGTCGCGGGCGAGCGCATCGGCGAGCGCGTCCATGCGCATGCCGGCGTGCGCGTCGAAGCGGAAATGCCAGAAGCTGCAGGCGTCGTTGGTGAGCGCGGGATCGTCGGCGGAATAGTTGAGGAACAAGACGCGGTGATCCGGCTCGCGCGCGTTCTGCTTGTCGATGGCCGCGACGAGCGCCGCCGCCACCGCCGAGCTGTTGCCCTGCATGACGAAGCCGATCTTGTCGTCGATCGCCGCGCGCAACTGCACGAGACTCGCTTCGCTGCTGCCCTTGCCGTCGAGCACGACGAGCTGCAGCGGATGCATGCCATCGGCGAGCCGGACGCCGCCCTTCGCATTCACGCGCTCGACGCCGAAGCGCAGATTGCGCTCGACCGCCGCGCCCGCGTTCGCGAACGGGCCGGACATGCCTTCGATCATCGCGAGCTTGATCGGCGGCAGATCGGCGGCGCTCGCCTGCACGCAGATCGACGCGACGCATGCGGCGAGCCATCGCAAGGCCGTTTTGAATTGAACGCTTGCCATCGGTCTTTCCGGGAGAAGAAAGCGCGGATCATAGGCCGACGCGCGTCCGCGATGCAAGGCGCACGGCGCATGGTTCGCGTGTCGCGTGTCAAAATCACGGGAAAACATGAACAATCTTCGCCGTCGCGAGGAACCAGCACGTGGAGGCTGCCATGCTGCACTCATTCAACCGCCTGCGCGGCGCGCTTTTGGGCGCGGGCGCGGCGCTGCTGCTGTCGGCTTGCGCGCAGCCGTGGCAGAACTATCAGCAGGGCGCGGATGCATCGACGATCACCGCGCGCCTCGGCCCGCCGCGCGAAATCTACGATCTGCCCAACGGCGGCAAGCGTCTGATGTGGCCGACGCAGCCGCTCGGCGAATTCACGACCGCCGCCGATGTCGATGCCGCCGGCAGAATCGTCAGCGTGCGTCAGGTGCTCGACGACAGCGAGTTCTACAAGGCGCAGATCGGCACGTGGACTAAGGACGACGTGCTCGTGAACTTCGGCCGGCCCGTGGAGACGTCGTACTTTCCGCTGATGAAGCGCGAAGTCTGGACGTATCGGTATATGGAGGCGAACTTCTGGTACATGATGTACAGCTTCTATTTCGACGACCAGGGCATCTTGCGGCTCACGCAAAAAACGCCCGACCCGCTGCACGATCCCGACCGGCGCAGTCTCTTCTGACATCGCCCGAAACGCAAAAAAGCCCTCGTTCAGAGGGCTTTTTGCTTCAGACCGGACGCTCGCGCATCAAAGCTGCGGATTCAGCTTCTCGACCTTCGAGTGCAGCTTGTTGAGCGCCGCGATATACGCCTTCGCGGACGCAGCGACGATATCCGGATCGGTGCCGACGCCGTTCACGATCCGCCCGCTCTTCGACAGACGCACCGTCACTTCACCCTGCGCCTGCGTGCCGGTGGTGATCGCGTTGACCGAGTACAGCACGAGTTCGGCGCCGCTATCCACCTTCGATTCGATCGCGTGCAGCGTCGCATCGACCGGACCGTTGCCGCGCGCCTCGCCGGTCACTTCCGTGCCTTCGACCGCGAACACGACCTTCGCTTGCGGCTGCTCGCCGGTTTCCGAATGCTGCTTCATCGAAACGAAGCGGAAATGTTCCTTGGCCTGCGCTTCCGCCGATTCCTCGGAGACGATCTGCATGATGTCTTCGTCGAAAATTTCGGCCTTGCGGTCGGCGAGATCCTTGAAGCGTGCGAACGCGGCGTTCACGTCGGCTTCGGATTCGAGCGCCACGCCGAGTTCTTCCAGACGCTGCTTGAACGCATTGCGGCCGGACAGCTTGCCGAGCACGATCTTGTTCGCGCTCCAGCCCACGTCTTCCGCGCGCATGATTTCGTAGGTGTCGCGCGCCTTCAGGACGCCGTCCTGATGGATGCCCGACGCGTGCGCGAACGCATTCGCGCCGACCACCGCCTTGTTCGGCTGCACCACGAAGCCGGTGATCTGCGACACGAGCTTCGAAGTCGGCACGATCTGCGTCGTATCGATGCCGACATCGAGACCGAAGTAATCCTTGCGCGTCTTCACCGCCATCACGATTTCTTCGAGCGACGTATTGCCCGCGCGCTCGCCGAGGCCGTTGATCGTGCATTCCACCTGACGCGCGCCGCCGATCTGCACGCCCGCGAGCGAGTTGGCCACGGCCATGCCGAGGTCGTCGTGGCAGTGGACGGAGAAGATCGCCTTGTCGGAATTCGGAATGCGCTCGCGCAGCGTCTTCACGAGGTTGCCGTAGAGTTCCGGCACGCCGTAACCCACGGTATCGGCGATGTTGATCGTGCGCGCGCCTTCGTCGATGACCGCTTCGAGCACGCGGCACAGAAAGTCGATATCCGAGCGGCTGCCGTCTTCCGGCGAGAACTCGACGTCGTCGGTGAACTTGCGCGCGAAACGCACAGCGAGCCGCGCCTGTTCGTACACCTGCTCCGGCGACATGCGCAGCTTCTTCTCCATATGCAGCGGCGAAGTGGCGATGAACGTATGGATGCGGAACTGGTTGGCGGGCTTGAGCGCATCGGCGGCGCGCTGGATGTCCTTGTCGTTGGCGCGCGCGAGCGAGCAAACCGTGCTGTCCTTCACGAGCGATGCGATCGTGTGGATCGCGTCGAAGTCGCCGTTCGAGCTGGCGGCGAAACCCGCTTCGATCACGTCGACCTTCATGCGCTCAAGCTGCTTCGCGATGCGGATCTTTTCGTCCTTCGTCATCGAAGCGCCGGGGGACTGCTCGCCGTCGCGCAAGGTCGTATCGAAGATGATCAACTTGTCTGCTGCCATGTTCGGCTCCTGTGGGGAGATTTATTGATTGTCGGGAGTATCGGGATGAAACGACAAAACGGAATCCGGGTGTTCGCGCCACCGCTGGCGTCGAAAACCTTGAACGAGCAGACGGGAGGCGAGAAGAATCAGCGCGCGAGCGGCGCTAGTAGCGATAGTGCGCGTAGCGACGCACCAGCCAGGAAAGACGAGAGGGGGAACGAAGAAAAGTTCATTCGAAAACTATAACGGCTTTTAGTAGCGCGTGCAATGAGGCTTTCCGATGGCGTCCATAGGCGGCGCGCTTGCGCCAAACGCGCTTGGGACAAAATGCATGCGCGAAAAAAAAGCCTGCGTTCACGAGGAAGCAGGGCTTTTTTGATCCGACGCGAGCGGCGATCAGTATCCGCCGAGCGTTGCGCTCACGCGCTGACGCAATTCGCTGCCGTCGCCGATCTGCGCATTCTCGATACGGCGCGCGCCCTGGAAACGCTGTTCCCAGTAGCCGCTTTCCATGTCGTCGACGCGGATGGTGCTGCCCGTCGACGGCGAATGCACGAATTTGTTGTCCCCGATATAGATGCCCACGTGCGAGAACGAGCGGCGCATGGTGTTGAAGAAGACGAGGTCGCCCGGCTTCAGGTCCGACACGCGAACCTTTTCGCCGACGCGGCTCATTTCCTCGGCGCGGCGCGGCAGCGTCATCCCGAGCGTGTCCTGGAAGACGTAACGCACGAAGCCGCTGCAATCGAGACCGGAGTCCGGCGTGTTGCCGCCCCAACGATAACGCACGCCGATCATGTTGAGCGCGCCGACGACGACGTCGCCCGCCTTGCTCGCCATGCCGGAAAGAAACGCCTTCGCGCCGCCGGGCGCGCTCGCCGTGTCCGGCGTGGCTGCGACATCGATGGCTTTGGAAGAGGTGAAACTGCCGTTGCCGGCATTCTGGCTGTTACTGCTGACTTCGTCGGCGAACGCGACGGAAGTGGTGGTCATCAGAAGGCCGATCAACATGCCGGCGGCCGCGCGCGCGCATGTCTGAGTCAACGTTAGTGGCTGCATCGGTCGGTAGAATTTACAATTAAAGACTGAAAAATCAGTGAGATATGCGAAAAGTTGAACGCATACTAGCCACAAAGTATTTAACTGTCAAAAGAAATAGAAAAATACAATGGACACGCACACGCAATTGACGAAAAAGAAAGATTTTTAGGAATTCAGGGCTGCCGCCAGCAGCTTTCGTGTGTATTCGTCGGATGGTTTCGCAAAAATCTTCTCTACGTCACCCGCTTCCACGACATTTCCATCTCTCATCACCGCCACCCGGTGCGCCATGGCGCCGATCACCTTCAGATCGTGGCTAATGAACACGTACCCAAGGTTGTGCTTTCGCTGTATATCGGCGAGCAGCGCCAGAACTTGAGTCTGGATTGAGACATCGAGTGCGCTCGTCGGTTCGTCGAGAATCAAAATACTCGGCTCGAGCACGAGCGCACGCGCGATGGCAATGCGCTGGCGCTGCCCGCCGGAGAACTCGTGCGGATAGCGCGTGAGCGCGGTTCGATCGAGGCCCACTTCGCGCAACACGGCGATGACTTTCGCGCGCCGGGCGGCGGCATCCAGTTCCGGCCGATGCAGCGCGAGCCCTTCCCCGACGATCCGCTCCACGGTCTGCCTCGGCGACAGCGAGCTGAACGGGTCCTGAAACACGACTTGCAAATTCGAGCGCAGCACGGTTTTTTCGCGTCCGCGAAAATCGTCGAGCGGCTTGCCCTGAAATTCGACGCTGCCGTGCGAAATGCGCTGCAGGCCGAGCAGCGCCATCGCGAGCGTCGACTTGCCCGAACCCGATTCCCCGACGATCCCGAGCGTTTCGCCCTGACGCACCGACAGCGTGACGTCGTCGACCGCCTTGAAGCGGCCGCGCTTGAACCATCCAGCGACGCCCGGAAGCCGCGTCGGATATTCCACGCGGACGTCTTTCGCATCGAGCAGCACGGGCGCGATCGGCAGCACCGGCAGCACGCTGCGCTTCGGCCGGCTCTGCAAGAGGCGCTGCGTGTACGGATGCTGCGGCGCCTCGAAGAGCGCGTCCACCGCGCCGCTCTCGACGAGCACGCCTTTTTCCATCACCGCGACGCGCTCGGCGAAGCGCCGCACGAGATTCAGATCGTGCGTGATGAGCAGCACCGCCATGCCGCGCTTCTCGGCTTCATCGCGCTGCAACTCCAGCAGCAATTCGACGATCTGCGCGCGGATGGTCACGTCGAGCGCGGTCGTCGGTTCGTCAGCGAGCAGGAGACGCGGGCGGCACGCGAGCGCCATCGCGATCATCACGCGCTGACGCTGCCCGCCCGAAAGCTGATGCGGATAACTGTCCACGCGCCGCTCCGGCTCGGTGATGCCCGTGCGAGCCAGCAGCGCGATCGCCCGCACACGCGCCTCGCGAGGCGTCGCGCCGTCGTGAAGCTGGATCGTTTCGCCGATCTGATCGCCCACCGTGTAGAGCGGATTGAGCGCCGTCATCGGCTCCTGGAAGATCATCGCGATGTCGGAGCCGCGCAGGCCGCGCATCGCGTGTTCGCTTTTCGTGAGCAACTCCTCGCCGGCGAAACGGATCGAGCCGGTCACTTCGGCGTCGCGGACGAGGCGCAGGATCGACAGCGCCGTCACGCTCTTGCCCGAACCGGATTCGCCGACGAGCGCGACACGTTCGCCCGCGCGGATGTCGAGGCTCACGCCGTCGACGGCGAGCGTGTCGCCGAAGCGCACGCGCAGATTGTCGATGGACAACAAGGCTTCGCTCACTGCCCGCCTCCCGCTTTCACCGCATCCGCGATGCGCGTGTCGAGCGCGTTGCGCAACGCGTCGCCCATGAACGTGAGCAACAGCAGCGTCGCGACGAGCACGCCGAAGGTCGATAGCGAGATCCACCACGCGTCGAGATTGGCCTTGCCCTGCGCGAGCAGTTCGCCGAGCGATGGCGTCGGCGACGGCACGCCCAGACCGAGAAAATCGAGGCTCGTGAGCGCGAGAATCGCGCCGCTCATGCGAAACGGCAGGAACGTGATCACAGGCGTCAGGCTATTGGGCAACACGTGGCGCCAGATGATCTGCCAATTGGAGAGCCCCATCGCGCGGGCGGCGCGCACGTAGTCCTGCGTGCGATTGCGCAGGAATTCCGCACGCACGTAGTCCGACAGGCCGATCCAGCCGAACAGCGACAACAGCACGATCAGCAGCACGAGACTCGGCTCGAAAATCGACGCGAAGATGATGAGCAGATAAAGCTCCGGCAACGCGCTCCAGATTTCGATGAGCCGCTGCCCGACGATATCCGTCCTTCCGCCGAAGTAGCCCTGCACCGCGCCCGCCACCACGCCGAGCACCGTGCCGATGGCGGTCAGCACCAGCGCGAAGAGCACCGACACGCGAAACCCGTAAAGCAGCCGAGCGAAGACGTCGCGGCCGCGATCGTCGGTGCCGAGCCAGTTTTCGCGCGATGGCGGCGCGGGATTCGAGCCCTTCGAGAAATAGTTGAGCGTGTCGTAGTAGTAGTGATTCGGCGGATACACCGCGAAGTTGCCCGGCGCGTTGAAGCGGTCGCGCACGAAGGGATCGAGATAATCGGCGGGCGTCGGGAAGTCGCCGCCGAACGTCGTCTCGGCGTACGTCTTCACGAGCGGAAAATAGAGCTGCCCCTGATACCGCACGACGAGCGGCTTGTCGTTCGACCACAGCGGTCCCGCGAGACTCAGGACGAACGCCGCGACGAACACGACGAGACTCCAGTAGCCCAGCCGATTGCGCCTGAAGCGCAGCCACACGCGCCGCCCGGGCGTCATCGAGACTTCGCTCGAAAGCGGCTGGGCGTCGCTGGCGGTCGCGGCGCGGCGCGGCGATGCGGCTCGATTCAAGGTCAGCGCTCCAGTTGCTCGAATTGAATGCGCGGATCGACCCAGACATAACAGAGGTCCGAGATGAGCTTCGTCGCGAGCCCGATCAGCGTGAAGAGATACAGCGTGCCGAGCACGACCGGATAGTCGCGCCGCACCACGGATTCATAGGAAAGCAAGCCGAGCCCGTCGAGCGAAAAGAGCGTTTCGATCAGCAGGCTGCCCGTGAAGAACGCGCCGATGAATGCCGCCGGAAAGCCGACGATCAGCGGCAAAAGCGCGTTGCGGAACACGTGCTTCCACAGCACGCGCCGCTCGGAAAGCCCTTTGGCGCGCGCGGTCAGCACGTACTGCTTGCGAATTTCATCGAGAAATGCGTTCTTCGTGAGCATCGTGACGATGGCGAAGCTGCCCACCACCGACGCCACCACGGGCAACGTGATGTGCCAAAGGTAATCGACGACCTTTCCGCCGAGCGAGAGCGTCGCCCAGTTATCGGAAGTCAGGTTGCGCAGCGGGAAAAGCTGCAGGAACGATCCGCCGCCGAGCAGCACGAGCAAAAGCACGCCCAGCACGAAGCCGGGAATCGCGAAACCGATGAGCACGATGAGACTCGTGGCGACATCAAAACGCGAGCCGTTTTTCACCGCCTTCGCGATGCCGAGCGGCACCGATATCAGATACGTGATGAAGAACGTCCATAAGCCGATGCTGATCGACACCGGCAGCTTCGACACGATCAGCGACCACACGCTCTGATGCCGGAAGTAGCTGTCGCCGAGATCGAAGCGCGCGAACTTGCCGAGCATGGAGAGATAGCGTTCGAGCGGCGGCTTGTCGAAGCCGTAGAGCGCCTTGAGTTGCGCGATCTGCTGCGCATCGACGCCGGTATGCGCGCGCATCCCGAAGCCCGCGCCGCCCCCGCCCCCTTCCGCGTTGCCGCGCCGCAAGTCGTGCACGGCCTGCTCGACTGGGCCGCCCGGCACGAACTGGATCACGACGAACGTGAGCGTGAGCACGCCGATGAGCGTCGGGATCATCAAGAGAATGCGTTTGGCGATGTAGCTCCACATGGCTCGTCCTTTATTTCGAAGCGCCGGCGGGCTGCTTCCACCACGTCGACAGCACCCATTCGTCCGCTGTGTAGTAGAGCGGCAGCGTCGCGGGATAGCCAAGCGTGTTGCGATAAGCAATGCGATGCGTCGCCGAGTACCAGTGCGGCACCACGTAGTAACCGTGCATCAGCACGCGATCGAGCGCGTGTGTCGCGTCCACGAGCTGCTCGCGCGTCTGCGCGCCGACGACCTTTTGCAGGATCGCATCGATAGCCGGCGACTTCACGCCCGCGAGGTTGTCCGAGCCCTGCTCGTCGGCGTATCGGCTGGCGAAGCGCGATACCTGCTCCGTGCCGGGCACCTGCACGTCGGGCAGACGCACGCTCGTCATGTCGAAGTCGAACGCGTCGAGGCGCTTCTGGATCAGCGCGTAATCGACGGTGCGAAAGTTCATCGTGATGCCGAGCTTCTGCAGATTGCGCCCGAACGCGGCGGCGACCGGCTCCATCGACGCCCCGCCGCCCGTATCGTCCAGTATCTCGAAGACGAACGGCTGACCCTTCGCGTTACGCAGCGCGCCATCGCGATACGTCCATCCGGCTTGCGCCAGCAACTCGCGCGCCTTGATCAGATTGGCGCGCAGCGAACCGGGCGGATCGGTGTCCGGCTGCTTCGGCATTTCGCCGAACACGGCGGGATCCAGCTTCTTGCGCAGCGGCTCGAGAATGGCGAGTTCGCCTTCGCTCGGCGTGCCTTTCGCCTGCAGATCCGTATTGACGAAGAAACTGTCCGTGCGCTTGTACTGATTGAAGAACAACTGGCGGTTGAGCCACTCGAAGTCGAGCGCGAGATCCAGCGCCTGCCGCACGCGCACGTCCTTGAAGAGCGGCCTGCGCAGGTTCATGAAGAAGCCCTGCATGCCGGTGCCGTTGTGATGCGGAAACTCGCGCTTGATGAGTTCGCCGCTGTCGAAGCGCTTGCCGATGTCCCGCCGCACCCAGCTTCGCGCGACATTCTCGACGAGCACGTCGTACTCGCCTGCCTTGAACGCTTCGAGCCGCGCGGTGGCGTCCGAGTACAGCTTGTAGTCGATGCGCGCGAAGTTGTGCGTGCCGATTCGCACCGGCAGCGACCTGCCCCAGTAGTTCGGATCGCGCTTGTAGGTGATCGTGCGGCCGTTGTCGAAGCTGTCGATGACGTAATCGCCGCTCGCGATCGGCTTCTCGAACGCGAGCTGATCGAACGGAACGCGCGTGCCGTCCGCCCGCATGCCCCACTTGCGCGAGAACACCGGCATGCCGCCCGCGAGCAGCGGCATTTCGCGCGTTGCGACCTTGAATTCGAAGCGGATCGTCAGCCGGTCCACGACGACCGCGCGCGCGATCTGCCCGAAGTACACGGAAAACTGCGGCGCGGCCTTCGGACTTTTCAGCGTCTCGAACGAGAACTTGACGTCCTCGGCCGTGACGGGATCGCCATTGGTGAAGCGCGCTTTCGGATTGATGTGGAAGGTCGCCGAAAGGCCATCGGGTGCGACGGCGATGTCGTCGGCAAGCAGGCAATACGCGCTCGCCACTTCGTCGGAACTGCCCGTCGTCAGGCTTTCGAACATCAGCCCGAGACCCGGCGCGGGATTGCCGCGCAGCGTGAACGGATTGAACTTGTCGAAGCTCGTCAGACGGTTCGGATTCGCGAGCACGAGCGTGCCGTCGCGCGGGGCGTCGGGATTGACGTAGTCGAAGTGCCTGAAGCCAGGCGGATATTTCGGCTCGCCGTACTGCGCGATGGCGTGCGCCGCGTGCGCCGGACTGCCCGAACTCGACGCGATCCATGCCGCGAGCGCGAGCGCCATGCACTTGCCCCATGCGGGCGATGATGGGATCGGCGTGGCGGTCGTCGTCAGCCCGGTCATAGGCTCCTTGCGAGATAAATGATGGCCCCGGCGCGATGAATAACGCAGCGTGCGAAGCCGTGAGACAGGCCGGACCGCAGTGTCGATGTGAGAGAATTCTACCCAATCAAAACGCCATCCGGTTTCGGCGCATGGCTGGCCCCTTAGCACGATGCCTGCCCGCCCCGCCGAACCGATGCGCCCTGCACCCGACGCGAAGCGCGCACTCGCAATGAACGGCGACCCGCCGCGCGCCTCGCGTGACATTGACACTCAAGGAGCATTCATGGGCTTTCTCGCTGGAAAACGAATTCTGCTGACGGGCTTGCTGTCGAACCGCTCGATCGCATACGGCATCGCGCAGGCCTGCAAGCGCGAAGGCGCGGAACTGGCGTTCACGTATGTCGGCGAGCGCTTCAAAGACCGCATCACCGAATTCGCGACGGAGTTCGGCAGCGACATGATCTACCCGTGCGACGTGGGCAGCGACGCGGAAATCGACGCCCTCTTCGCCGCGCTGAAGGAACGCTGGGGCACGCTCGACGGCATCGTGCATTCCATCGGCTTCGCGCCGCGCGAAGCGATCGCGGGCGACTTCCTCGAAGGCATGACGCGCGAGAACTTCCGCATCGCCCATGACATCTCCGCGTACAGCTTCCCGGCGCTCGCCAAGGCCGCGCAGTCGATGCTGTCCGACAATGCGTCGCTCCTCACGCTCAGCTATCTCGGCGCCGAGCGCGCGATTCCGAACTACAACACGATGGGTCTCGCGAAGGCATCGCTCGAAGCGAGCGTGCGCTATCTCGCGGCATCGCTCGGAAGCAAGGGCGTGCGCGTGAACGGCATTTCGGCCGGCCCGATCAAGACGCTCGCGGCAAGCGGCATCAAGAGCTTCGGCAAGATTCTCGATTTCGTCGAAGACAACGCGCCGCTCAAGCGCAACGTGACGATCGAGCAAGTGGGCAACGTCGCGGCGTTCCTGCTGTCAGAACTGGCGAGCGGCGTGAGCGCGGAAATCGTGCACGTCGATTCCGGCTTCCACGCGGTCGTCGGCGGAATGGCGGGCATCGGCGAGTAAGGCCCGCGGCATTTGCCGCACTGTCCGGTTCATGCAAAAGGGCTGCTTTCGTTCGGAAGCGGCCCTTTTGCCGTTCAGTGGTGTCCGTGGCCGTTGCCGTGACCGTTTCCATGGCCGTGACCGTGTTTGTCGTGGCCGCGCCCGTAACCGTGATGCCGATCCCAGTCGCCGCGGCTCCAGTAGCGCCGGCCGTCCCAGTAACGGTCGCCGTGCCAACCGATCACGATGGCCGGTTGCGCATACATCGGCGCGGGCCGCGGCGCATACACGACAGGCGGCGGAGGCGGCGCGTACACCGGCGTCGGCGCGACATACACCGGCGCAGGCGTGCCGATATTGACGCCCACGTGGACATCGGCGGCATTGGCCAGGCCGGCCGTCGTGGCGCATGCCGTGACAATCGATACGCTCGTGAAGATTCGCCCCGTCAGTTTGGCTTTCATACGTTTTGTCCTCGTGTTCTGGTTGTTCGCGTACGACAAAATATAACGGCAAGCTTTCAACGCGATATTTCAGCTTTGTAAGTTGCTTTGCCGCCGAACGTAATGTCAGAGGAAAGCTTACCTTTTGTTACATTCTGTCGCCACAGGCCAACAGGGTGACGCGCGGTAATCGGCGGCCGGAAACGAAAAAACCACCCTCGCGGGTGGTTTTTTCTCATTGACCGGAGCGTTCGCGGCTCAGTGCCAGCCGTGGCGCCCGTGATCCCCGTGATCCCCGTGATCCCCATGTTCCTCGTGCCCGTACGCGTGACCGCGTCCGTTGTGACGATACCAGTCGTCGCGATCCCAATAACGGCGGCCGTCCCAGTAATGATCGCCGTGCCAGCCGATCACGACGGCCGGTTGCGCGTACATCGGCGCGGGCGCATACACGACGGGCGGCGGAGGCGGCGCGTACACAGGCGCCGGCGCGACATACACAGGCGCGGGAACCCCGATGTTCACGCCCACGGAAACTCCCGCCATCGCCGCACCCGACAGCGTCAGACCGCCGATGACGAGCGCGTAGGCCACGGAAGCCTTCGAAACCTTGTTCATGTGATGCCTTACCTCGATGGGTTGTTTGTTGTGTCGGACCGACTATAGCGAAGAATGGCGCGGCGAGTGTTTGACTTGGTAACGTCCTATTACCGGCTCGGAACTTACGAAAACGCAAGGATTTATCCGAAAGTCGCTAAGCTCGCCCCGCTTCTAATTTCCCCCGACCGCCTGATTCGCCTCGCACGCGCCACTGATTCACATCACGACTGGCTTTCTATCTACCTTCGTCTGCAGAATAGGAATTTTCGGATAGCTTACGGCGCGGCGCCCATTGAGGATTGCGCCCGTCCGCGAACGCTTGCGGACCGACAATCACAACAGATCACAAAGGTAGACCATGAAATTCTCTCGCTTGGCATTGGGCGCTTCCGCTATCGCAGCGGCCGTGGTGACGCTCGCATCGTGCGGCAGCGTCGCCAATATGAATCCCGACGCGCTGCTCCAATCGGGCCAGATGGCCACTCAGGCGTTCTCGCTCAGCGACAGCGACGTCCGCGCGCTCTCCGACAAGTCCTGCGCGCAGATGGACGCCGAAAGCAAGATCGCGCCGGCATCGAGCCAGTACGCGCAGCGCCTGAACCGCATCTCGAAGCAACTGGGCGACAACATCAACGGCGTGCCGGTCAACTACAAGGTCTACATCACGAAGGACGTCAATGCGTGGGCGATGGCGAACGGCTGCGTGCGCGTCTACAGCGGCCTGATGGACATGATGAACGACGACGAAGTGCGCGGCGTCGTCGGTCACGAGATGGGCCACGTGGCGCTCGGCCACACGAAGAAGGCGATGCAGCTCGCCTATGCGACGTCGGCGGCGCGCTCGGTGGCGTCGCAGGCTGGCGGCGTGGTCGGCAGCCTGTCGTCTTCGCAACTCGGCGATCTGTCGGAGAAGTTCATCAACGCGCAGTTCTCGCAGTCGCAGGAAAGCGCCGCGGACGATTACTCGTTCGACCAGCAGAAGAAGAAGGGCTACAACCCGGCCGGTCTCGTGACGGCGTTCCAGAAGCTGGCGGCGCTGGATGGCGGCAAGTCGAGCATGCTCAGCTCGCATCCGTCGTCGCCTTCGCGCGCGAAGCATATCGAAGAGCGGATTGCTTCGAGCAAGTAAGCGCGGTATCGGCGGTACGGCCGGCGGCTGCCATGCCGCCGGTTGTCGATGGCGCGGGCGGTGGTTACTCGTGCTTCTAGATCGCGGTTCACGCATGCACGTCGAAAAGAAAGCAGAACGAATCGTTTCTGTTTTGCCCATGAACAAAAAGCCCCGCAAGTCTTTCGACTTGCGGGGCTTTCTTCCTACCACTGGCGGAGACGGAGACCGACATAACAAGGTCCAGCATGTTCCGGAAAATTCCGCAATCTCCCTTTGACTTAATAACTTACCTTTCGCATTTGTCCGTTTGAGTCTGCATTATTGCAGCACTGTCCGCCGTTCGCCGAGGGCTGATCGGCTGAAAAATCGCATCGACGGACAAACAAGCGAAAGCGTTACGACCGGACGATAAATCGGTATTCGATGGCAAGGTAACGAGGCTCTTCCTCACACCGACCAAGACCGGCAATAAGTGGACGTTCCGCTTCACCAGCCCGATAACGGGAAAGCGTCGCGATGCAGGCCTCGGCACATATCCAAACACATCGATCGCGGACTCCCGCGAGAAGGCGCTCGCCATGTGCAAGATTCTCGATTCTGGGGACGATCCTATCGAGCAGCGCAACCGCGAACGCGAGGTCGCCGCTGCTGCCGCCGCTGCGCTCAGCTTTGAGAAGGCAGCGCGCGAACTGTACGAGGAACTGAAACCGGGCTGGAAGAACGCGAAACACGCCGATCAGTGGATCAACACGCTACAGACGTACGTCTTTCCGAAGATCGGCGCGAAGAAGCTGAACGCGATTAAGCCCGCCGATTGCGCGGACGTGCTGCGTCTCATCTGGCTCGAAAAACAAGAAACCGCCTCCCGCACGCGCCAATGAGTGCACGCGGTCATGCAATGGGCTTGGGGCGCTTGGCCACATTGCAGCGAATCCCGTTAGCGTGGTCGATCACATCCTGCCCAAGCAGACGGGCAAGAAGGAACGTCAGCCCGCGATGCCGTGCGCGACGTGCGCACATTCGTGAAGAAGCATGTCGCTGAATTCCAGCAAGCCGAAGCCACGCGCGCCGCCCTGATGTTTCTGAGTCTGACGGCGGCGCGCGGCGGCGAACGTGGCGCGACGTGGGGCGGATTCGACCTTAAAGCGGGTATCTGGACCGTACCGTGCGAGCGGATGAAGGCAAAAGAGCCGCACCGCGTTCCGCTCTCGACGGCGGCGCTCGCGCTCGTCAAGAAAGGGCGGCGCATGTATTTGGGCTGGCAGGTTGACTCGGTGGCCGTCCACAAAAAAGCCGCCTATTGATGAATTTTGCTGCCGGAAAGCAACTAGACGTCGCGCGTGTAAGGGCGCAAATCGACAACAACAGCTTCCTTACACATTAGCCGTATATCAAGGCCAACATTTGGAGTAAGGTCAAGTTGGATCAAACCTTCCGGCGTTTTTGCAAGCGTCATTTCCATAATCGTTGCTTCTTCCACCATACCGTTCACGTCGATATCCGACACTTGAATATCCAGAAAATCTAGTACCGCTATGTAATCCGGATGACCCGAAACGGGCGGTGCACCATACCGGTTGTGAAACACCTCCAGCCGAAGGTCCAGCAATTCGCGTGTGCGATTTCCCGGCAACGGAAGGCCGCTCACCCCTTCATGAGTTCGCCGGATTCTCTGCAAACAGAGTGAGCGTACGGCGGAATCGTGAAAAGAAGAATATCCACCAAGGACCAATTCAAGCCAATTACCACCCTTGGCAAGATGCCAGCCCCATGTCTTGTTTGCGTTGCTCATAAGGGTCCTTTATTCTGCACGCGCCTAGTCAAAGTTGATCGGTGACATCGGAAGATGCGTGTTGTCCCGCACACCGTCAGAAAAATTGTGTCCGTGCGGTTCGCCGTGGCTTCCATGATATTGCGCCGAAAGATTGCCGTCTGAATCGAAGTAATCCACGTCTTGGCCATTGGGGTTAATGGCGAAGCCCCCCGGCTCGTTTCCCGTCATACGAACTCCCCGCGCCGCGACTTGTTCCTCATCGCCGTCCGGCATATCAGGCTGATAGTCGAACGGCTGAGCATCGCCAAGCGGGGTTGAATCGTCCGACACATCGCCATCGGCTGAATCGTCAGCCATGCTCTCGGCAAGGTCCGGCGTATCGTCGCTGACGTCCGAGTCATCGTCACCCCCACCAAGCAACCCTCCCGCCGCCGCCTCGACCGCGCCAAGCCAATCAGCCCCGCCGTTTGAACCGGCGGCATTGCTCGCGCTCGCGGCAACCGGAACATAGGGCGTGCGGTCGATAAAGTATCCGCTCGCATCAAGTGGTACGAAGTAGCCGTTACCGACCCCGTAGACGGTCGGCTTCGGGTCCGGCGCTCGCTTCGGCCAGCTTTGCGGCGCGTAGGCCCGGCTCACCCGCCGACTACCCCGCCACGCCCGGTTAATAGCGGGAATGAGCGAGCCATCGCGCACCGCGCCGCGAAGGATGCGCGTCACGCCTTCCCCATCGACCGGCGCGGCCAGGCGCGAGATACGCAGATGTTCGCTGATAAACGCGGCATAGGCGCTGAAGTCACTACAGGCGCGCGCCGCGCGGCGGCTCGTGTCAACCCGGAAAAGCCGGTCGAAGTCTCCCCGGTCCTGCTCAATCTGTTCTTCGCGACCCTTGCGCGCTTTCTGACGCTCCTCATAGGAGAGTGTCCAGCCGCGATCAACGTCCTGCACGTCACGGGCAGGCACGAGCGAGCATTGCCAGTCGCTCGTCAGCGGCACATAGAGAGCATTGTACGAATGCCCCCATTCTGGAAACGACATGTCATCTCCGTCTGGTTTGTGGTCATAATCCGGGCAGTACGCCGAGTGTTCTACTCCATGTTGCGGACTACCCGCCCTTTTTCGGGGTCTCAGCGTACCCCGCATTCGCGGCCAGATTTGCAAAAGAAGGTCAAGCTTTTGACCGTCCGCAATGGCGCTCCCCTACCGGGGCCGTGCTATCAGAATGGGAGTGGTCCTATAAGCGCCCGTAAAGGATCACGCAATTCAGAACCGGCTAGAGTCAGCCAGAACATTCCGCCGTAGCGTTTCACCAACAGTCGACTTCCCGTCGTAAGGACAACAGAACTAGTCTGAACGGTGCCCGCTGATGGGCTAAATGATGGGCCAGAAAAGCAAAAGCCCCGCAAGTCTTTCGACTTGCGGGGCTCTCTTCCTACCACTGGCGGAGACGGAGGGATTCGAACCCTCGATCCAGTTTTTAGCCAGATGCTCCCTTAGCAGGGGAGTGCCTTCGACCTCTCGGCCACGTCTCCCAAACTTTTCGTTGCACCGGGAGTGCAGTGCAACGAGATCGAGATAATAGCGTGTTCGCCGGCAGCGGTCAAATTCACATGACGATTTTTTTCCAATCGATCGACTTCGATTGTCCCCGCCGCCAGTGAGCGCAATCAAACGCAATCAAGCGCGATCCAGCTCGAACGCCTTGTGCAGCGCGCGCACGGCCAGCTCGGTGTATTTCTCGTCGATCAGCACGGAAATCTTGATTTCGGACGTCGAGATCATCTGGATGTTGATGCCCTCTTCCGACAACGTGCGGAACATGGTGCTCGCGATGCCCACGTGCGAACGCATGCCCACGCCCACCACCGAAACCTTCGACACCTTCGGATCGCCCAGCACGGTTTCCGCCTGAACGTGGCCCTTCACTTGGCCGTTCAGAATTTCCAGCGCACGCTGATAATCGCCGCGGCCGACCGTGAACGTGAAATCGGTTTTGCCGTTCACGCTCTGGTTCTGAATGATCATGTCGATGTCGATGTTCGCATCGGCCACCGGCCCGAGAATCTGATACGCGACGCCCGGCTTGTCGGGCACGCCCATGACCGCGATGCGCGCTTCGTCGCGCTGGAACGCGATGCCAGAAATCACTGCTTTTTCCATGTTCTCGTCTTCTTCAAAAGTAATCAGGGTGCCCGAGTGCATCTCTTCGTCGAGTGCCATCAGCGGGTCGGTCAGGCTGGAGAGCACGCGCGTCTTCACCTGATACTTGCCGGCAAACTCCACCGAGCGGATCTGCAGAACCTTCGAGCCCAGGCTCGCCATTTCCAGCATTTCCTCGAAAGTCACGCGATCGAGCCGGCGCGCATCGTCGACGACGCGCGGATCGGTCGTGTAGACGCCATCGACGTCCGTGTAGATCAGGCATTCGTCCGCCTTCAGCGCCGCCGCGATCGCGACCGCCGACGTGTCCGAGCCGCCGCGTCCGAGCGTGGCGATATGGCCGTCCGGATCGACGCCCTGAAAGCCCGTGATGACCACGACCTTGCCCGCGTCGAGATCGTTCAGCACGCGCTCGCCGTCGATTTCGCTGATGCGCGCCTTCGTGAACGCGCTGTCCGTCTTGATCGGCACTTGCCAGCCGGCATAACTCACGGCGTCGAGGCCTTCGGCGTGCAGCGCGATGGCGAGCAGCCCCACGCTGACCTGCTCGCCCGTGGAGGCAATCATGTCGAGTTCGCGCGGGTCCGGGTTCGCCGTGATGTCTTTCGCGAGACCGAGCAGGCGGTTGGTTTCGCCGGACATCGCCGACGGCACGACGACCATCTTGTGGCCGGCCTTGTGCCATTTGGCGACGCGCTTGGCGACGTTCTTGATGCGCTCGACCGAGCCCATCGAAGTGCCGCCGTATTTGTGTACGATGAGTGCCATTGTCGTTTTGAACAGAAGGGAAAACCGCGCTGACGCGCTCAATGCAAGATGCTGTGCGTTGCGCTCGACGGCTTCGGGGATGGATGAAGCCAGCAACGATACGCGGGATGCCGCCGCATGCCCGCCTTGCGGTCGAAACTCACGCAAGTGTGCTCAAGAGGTACGTCAAGGGCAATGGCGCGCGTTTGCAGGCGAAATTCGCGTCTTTTGAACGGAGATGCCGCGCAAAAGCGCGTAGCGGGCAAGCAGGCTACGGTACCCGATCGAGGCCGAAATTACAAGATTGTGCGCTTGCAGACGTAATTTTACCGGCTTGGACGCAACGGTGCCGCGTCAGGCGAGCAGCAAATCCGGCCGCCACACGATGCGGCGTAACGGAGCATGCGCGGTATCCGGCGCGACATCGCGGTTCACGCCGATGAGCGGCACGAACAGCAGCGCATCGCGCATGAAGAGCAGCGGCACGTCGCGCTTCCACGCCGGCACGCCGCGCTCCTGAAAGAGGTTCTTCAGCGTGCGGCTCGGCGCATCGGTGGCAAGCCGCATGCGCTCGCCGCCGCCACGCGATCGCGCGACGAGCGGCGCCGCGCGCAACAAGCCTTCGGCGATCACATCCGCGCCGGGTGCATCGACGGGTTCGAACACGAACGATCCGCGCCACTGCGGCAGCCGCCAGACCTCATCGCCTTGCCAGCGCAATTCGCTCGGCGCGCGGGCGATGGCCGCGCCGTCGTCGAGATCGGGCGCATCGGCGCTATCGCCGTGCTCCCAGAACAGCGCATTGCGATACACGCGCAAGCACTGCCCCGCATGATCGACGCGCAACGCGTGACCATCGCGTGCGCGCGCCGCGTGCCGAAGCTGACGCAGCATGTCCGCGATCCGCGCGCTCGATGCCGCCGGCAGGCCGCACGTGCGCATCCAGTAGCGCAACAGGTTGATGGCGCGTTCGTCGTCGAGTGCGAGCAACGCATCGAGCGCGAGCGCGCCCGCTTGGTCGCCGCACGCCGTTTCCAGGTCGAGCTTGGCGAGTTCGTCGAGCAGCCTTTGAGCCGACGCCGCGTGCGACGCCGTGCGCGCGAGCGCATCGCGAAAGCCGGGGAAATGCACCGCGAGCACCGGCAGGACGTCATGCCGCAGCGCGTTGCGCGCATAGCGCGTATCGGCGTTGGATTCGTCGTCGATCCAGGTCAGGTCGCGCTCGTGCGCGTATTGCTCGAGTTGCGCGCGCAAGAGCCGCAGCAGCGGACGGAGGCGCGGCGTGGCGCTATCGATGCGCTGCGGCGCCATCGCCGCCAGGCCCGCGACGCCAGCCCCGCGCAGCAACTGCAGCAGCACCGTCTCGGCCTGATCGTCGGCGTGATGCGCGATCAGCAGCGCGGCCGCGCCGTGCTCGTCGCACATCTCGTCGAGCGCGCGATAACGCGCATCGCGTGCGGCGGCTTCGAGGCTTTCGCCGCCCGCGCGCGTCACATCCACATGGCGCGACGCGTACTGCACGGCGAGCGATGCCGCGAACGCCGCGCAATGCGCAGCCCACGCATCGGCGTTCGGACTCAGCCCGTGGTGCACATGCAGCGCGACGACGCGCGCCGCGCCGAGACAGCGCACGGCGGCATCGAGCAGAACGGTGGAATCGAGACCGCCGCTCAACGCGACGGCAAAGCGCGCGTCGGATGCGAGCGCGGCGTCCGAAACCGAGGCGCGCACCGCCTCGAGCACGAGGCGGCTGGCCGGGGTTTCGGTATCGGACATCACGAGAAATCGTGAAGGAGAGAAAGCCCGCTCAAGCGCCGGGCAGCGATTCCTTGAACTTGCCGTAGGCCATCAGCTTGTCGAAGCGGCGATCGCGCAGTTCCTGCACGCTCAGGCCCTGGAACTGACGCAGCGAGTCCGCGAGCGCACGGCGCAGCATGGCGGCCATGCCCTTCGGATCGCGATGCGCGCCGCCGAGTGGCTCGTTCACGATCTTGTCGATGAGTCCCAGCGCCTTCAGGCGATGCGCCGTCAGACCGAGCGCTTCGGCCGCTTCCGGCGCCTTCGCCGCGCTCTTCCACAGAATCGACGCGCAGCCTTCCGGCGAGATCACGGAGTACGTGGAAAATTGCAGCATCATGACCGTATCGGCGACGGCGATTGCCAGCGCGCCGCCCGAACCGCCTTCGCCGATGATCGTCGTGATGATCGGCGTCTTCAACTCGGCCATCACGTAGAGATTGCGCCCGATGGCTTCCGACTGGCCGCGCTCCTCCGCGCCGATGCCCGGATACGCGCCCGGCGTATCGACGAACGTGAAGATGGGCATGCCGAACTTCTCGGCGAGTCGCATGAGCCGCTCGGCCTTGCGATAGCCTTCCGGACGCGGCATGCCGAAGTTGCGCAGCGCGCGTTCCTTGGTATCGCGCCCCTTCTGATGGCCGATGACCATGCACGGCTGGCCGTTGAAACGCGCGAAGCCGCCGACGATCGCGAGGTCATCCGCATAAGCGCGGTCACCATGCAGTTCGTGGAAGTCGGTGAACAGCTCGCTCACGTAGTCGAGCGTGTACGGACGCTGCGGATGCCGCGCGATTTGCGAAACCTGCCACGGCGACAGGTTTGCGTACAGATCCTTCGTGAGCTGCTGGCTTTTCTTCGACAGCCGCTCGATTTCTTCCGAGATATCGACAGCGGAATCGTCCTGAACGAAGCGGAGTTCTTCGATCTTCGCTTCGAGTTCAGCGATCGGCTGCTCGAAATCCAGAAACGTGGTCTTCATGTGTTCGAGTCCTAGAACAACGGGCGGGGCGCAGGGGCGTTTATTCTAACCGCGTCCGTCCCTGATAAATACGCGCGGAAGCTATCGATTATAAATCAACGATAGCCCGGCAATTGTTGTGCGAAATCAGTGGTCTGCGGGAATGGGGTTCAGGCTGCGCCACATGTACCACGTCGCGACCGTGCGCCACGGTTCCCAGTTCGCCGCGACTTCACGCGCCTCGCTGCGCGTGACCGGCTCGCCGCTGAAGTAATTCACGCTGATGGCCTGGATCAGCCCGAGGTCGTCGAGCGGCAGAACGTCCGGGCGCGACAGATTGAAGATGAGGAACATCTCTGCCGTCCATCGGCCGATGCCGCGAATCTGCGTGAGTTCGGCGATGACGGCTTCGTCGTCCATCGATGCCCAGGTATCCACATGCAGCGCGCCGGATACGAAATGCTGCGCGAGATCGAGAATGTATTCGGTCTTGCGCTTCGACAATCCGCACGCCTGCAGCTTCTCGGGCCCGAGCTTGATGAAGTGCGCGGGCACGACTTCCGGACACGCGGTCTTCACGCGTTCCCAGATGGCTTGCGCGGCCTTCACCGAAATCTGCTGGCCGGCGACGGAGCGCGCGAGCGTCGAGAACGGATCGCCGAGATTAGCGAGATGAATCTGTCCGAATTTCGGGATCAGCTTCTTGAGGATGCGGTCGCGCTTCATCAGATCCGCGCACGCCTTGTCCCAGTAATCAGGACGCACGGCTTCGCGCGTGAGACCGCCGACCTGCACGGACACCTCGGCATCGGCAGTGACGACGCGCGACTTGCGCACCACTTCGCCGTGCTCTTTATCGGCGACGAGCGCCTGCGCGTTCGCCGCATCGCCCGCGGTGGCGCGGCCGTTGCCCTTCGCCGGCAACGCTTCCGCTTCCACGGTGCGCGCCTTCGATGCGCGAGCGGGCACATCTTCCCCGTTGCCGCGACGCGCGCCGCTCAGGCCGTCGCCCGCGGTCCGCTTCTGAGCCGCCCGCGTGGCGTTCGCGCGTTTGAGCGCGGTCTTGCGTGCCGTCGTCTGAGTTCCACCATTGGTCTTCTGCGTCGTCGGTTCCGCTTGTGCCCCGCGCGCACGCTTCGTTGCGAGCGACGCGGCGCTTCCTGACGCGGGTCGCTTGACCGGCGTCTTCCTGGCCGTTGCCATCTTGCCTCCTGCCTGGCGAGTCGATCAGAGGGTTCGAAGGTTCGCGATCAAACGCGGCGCCATTCGGTCGACCCACCCGGTTTGTCTTCAAGCGCAATTCCGGCTTCGAGCAATGCGGCGCGAATCCGGTCTGCTTCGGCATAGTTCTTCGCCTGCTTGGCGGCGATGCGTTCGGCGATCTTCGCTTCGATCTCCTGCGGCGACAGTCCGTCCGCCGCGGCCGTGCCCGCTGCCTGCTGCAGGAACACGCGCGGCTCGCGCCCGAGAAGCCCGAGCACGCCCGCGAGACCTTTGAGCTGGCGAGCGAGCGCGGGCTCGCGCGTGCGGTTCACTTCGCTTGCGAGATCGAACAGCACGGACACGGCCACCGGCGTATTGAAGTCGTCGTTCATCGCAGACTGGAAACGCTGCGCGTTCGCCTCATTCCAGTCAAGTTGCTGATTGTCCGGCTCGACATCTTTCAACGCCGTATATAGGCGAGTCAACGCGTTTCTTGCATCGTCGATATGCACGTCGCTGTAGTTCAGCGGCGAACGATAGTGTGCCCGTACGATAAAGAAGCGCACGACTTCCGCATCGAATTTTTGCAGCACTTCGCGGATCGTGAAGAAGTTGCCGAGCGACTTCGACATCTTTTCACTGTCGATCTGCACGAAGCCGTTGTGCATCCAGTAGTTCACGAAGGTCTTGCCCGTCGCGCCTTCGCTCTGCGCGATCTCGTTCTCGTGATGCGGGAACTGCAGGTCCTGACCGCCGCCGTGAATGTCGAACTGTTCGCCGAGCAAACTGCAGGCCATTGCCGAACATTCGATATGCCATCCCGGGCGGCCGCGTCCCCACTTCGAGTCCCAGCCGGAATCCGCCGGCTCGCCTTCCTTCGAATGCTTCCACAGCACGAAGTCGAGCGGATCTTCCTTGGCATCGTTGGCGGCCACGCGCTCGCCCGCGCGCAGGTCTTCGAGCGACTTGCCCGAGAGCTTCCCGTAGCCCGCGAACTTGCGCACCGCGTAGTTCACGTCGCCGTCCTTCGCGTGATACGCATAGCCGTTCGCCTGCAATGCATCGATCATGCCGAGCATCTGCGGGATGAAGTCGGTCGCGCGCGGCTCGAGGTCGGGGCGCTGGATGCCGAGCGCATCGGCGTCTTCGTGCATCGCCTGGATGAAGCGCCCTGTGAGCGCCTTGATCGGCTCGTTGTTCTCGACGGCGCGGCGAATGATCTTGTCGTCGACGTCCGTGATGTTCTGCACGTACGTGACCTTGTAGCCGATCGTGCGCAGCCATCGCTGAACGACATCGAACACGACCATCACGCGTGCATGACCGATGTGACAGTAGTCATAGACGGTCATTCCGCAGACGTACATGCGTACCTCGCCGGGGCGAAGCGGCGTGAAGGGTTGCTTGTCACGCGCGAGCGTGTTGTAGATGCGCAGCGAATTCATAGAGGACAGTGCGTGTGCCGGAAACAACCGTGCGTTGTCGACGGAGTGACATGCTCGATGCTGGCGGGAACGGATGAGACGCACACGCGAGCGCGAACACGACGGTCAGTCGACCAGGACGGAGACGGCCACGAGTGGCAAAAGAGAGTCCGGCTTCGGCAGCGCGTGACCACGGGCAAACATGGTGTGCAAGGCGCGTGCGCGGAACGGGCGGACCTTTTGTTAGAATGGGTCGGAGTATAACACTCGGACTTGAGCCTATGAAATCTCCAAGCGGCCGCACGACGGGCGTTGCCGGTCATGCTGCGAGCCAGGCTGAAGCCCCTGCCGTTCATCGTCTCTCGCGTTCCGCGTTGCGCTCGTTGCGCTTCCCGCGCTTCGCTCCAACTCTCTTCCCGCACCATTCCTTGACCCGATTCCAAGTGACTCACGCTCAAGCGCGCATGCCTTCGCAAGTTCTCCGCCTGCCGGCCATCGTCCGTTCCCGCAACGCCGTTCACGCGACGCTTTCGCGCGCCGCCGCTGTCGCCGTCATCGGCGTGGCTGCATGCTTCGGCGCATCGACGGCGGCGCTCGCGCAGGTAGCGGCAGCGACGGCGGACGGCACGCCGCAGATCGATGCGTCCATCGCCAACAAGGACTGGAACGGCGCGTTGACGCAACTCGATGCGCGCATCGCCGCGAACCCGCGCGACGTGCAGGCGAAGTTCAAGCGCGCGACCGTGCTCGCGCGCCTGAATCGCGACGACGAAGCCATCAACGCGTTCACCGAGTTGACGCAGGCGTACCCCGAGCTGCCCGAACCGTACAACAACCTCGCCGCGCTCTATGCGAAGAAGGGCCGCTACGAAGACGCGCGGGTCGCGCTGGAGACGGCCGTGAAGGCGAACCCCGGCTATGCGCTCGCCTACGACAATCTCGGCGACCTGTACCTGCGGCTCGCGAGCGAATCGTACCGGCGCGCGCAATCGCTCGGCTCGACGAGCCCGCTCACGCGCCAGCGCTTCGCGGGCATTCAGAACATCATCACGCCGCCGCCTCCGAAGAAACGCGCCGCGGGCGCGGCTTCCGGCGCGCAGGCAGCATCGGCGCCGCGCGCGGCATCGGATGAATGGGCGCCCGCGAACGGCGCGAATCCGTCGACAATGCCTTCGCCCGACAGCTATTCGCCGTTCGGCGGACCGAGCGGACCGCTGCCGACTTCGCCGTATGTCGCGCCCTATGTCGCGCCGAATCCGCAGCAGCCGTGACGATTCAGCACGAACCGGCGCGCGCAGGCGGTAAGCTGTAGCCTTCACGCGGCGGCGGACGCGCAGCCCGGCCGTCGCGCCAGACGCTTTGCATTCATCACCCGAGGATCGAACCTTCATGAAATTGCTGATGTTGGCGCTTTCCGGCGCCGCCCTGATCGCGACCGCCCCCGCCTTTGCTCAACCCGGGCAACCCGCGCAGGCTGCGCATCCGAACGTGCTCATTAAGACTTCGCAAGGCGACATCCGCGTCGAGCTTTATCCCGAGAAGGCGCCGAAGACCGTCGAGAACTTTCTTGCCTACGTGAAGTCCGGACAGTACAGCGGCACGATCTTTCATCGCGTGATTCCGGGCTTCATGATCCAGGGCGGCGGCTACAGCACGAGCTTCGCGGAGAAGCCGACGCGCGCGCCGATTCCGCTCGAAAGCCGCACCGGCCTGAAGAACGCCACCGGCACCATTTCGATGGCGCGCACGAGCGATCCGAACTCGGCCACGGCGCAGTTCTTCATCAATACGGTCGATAATGCGGGCCTCGACTATCCGAACCCGGACGGCAACGGCTATGCGGTATTCGGCAAGGTCGTCGCGGGGATGGACGTCGTGAAGAAGATCGAAGCCAGCCCGACCACCACGCGCGGCCCGATGGCCGACGTGCCGCAAAAGCCGACCGTGATCGAGTCGGCAACCGTGGTGTCCCAGTAACGCGAACATCCCAGGCGGCGGGCATTCGCGCGCCGCTCAATCAACACACCGGAGAAAACACATGGTCGAACTGCATACGAACCACGGCGTCATCAAGCTCGAACTCGACGCCGAAAAAGCACCGAAGACGGTCGAGAACTTCCTCAACTACGTGAAGAAGGGCCACTACGACAACACGGTGTTCCACCGCGTGATCGACGGCTTCATGATCCAGGGCGGCGGCTTCGAGCCGGGCATGACGCAAAAGCCGACCGACGCGCCGATCAACAACGAAGCGAACAACGGCCTCACGAACGACAACGGCACGATCGCGATGGCGCGCACGAACGATCCGCATTCGGCGACCGCGCAGTTCTTCATCAACGTGAAGGACAACGACTTCCTGAACCACTCGTCGCCGACGCCGCAGGGCTGGGGCTACACCGTGTTCGGCCGTGTCGTCGAAGGCATGGATGTCGTCGAGAAGATCAAGAAGGTCAAGACAGGCTCGAAGGGCTTCCATCAGGACGTGCCGGTCGACGACGTCGTGATCGAAAAGGCCGTGGTGGTCTAAAACGCGCATCGCATGATCGATACGCCGCCTTTCAGCCACGAGGCGAGGCACGAAGCAGGACGGGAAGCAGCGGGCGCAGCGCATGACGCGCGCCCGCTGTTTTTCATTTCGGACCTGCACTTGAGCGAGGCGATTCCGAACACGGTCGCCGCGTTCGAGCATTTCATCGAGGTCACGGCGAACGACGCCGACTCGGTTTTCGTCCTCGGCGATCTCTTCGAATTCTGGATCGGCGACGACGTGCTCGATCCTGCCTGCACCGACGAGCGTGGCCGCTTCGCGCGCCGCATGACGAAGCTGATGCACACGCTGTCCGAGCGCGGCATCGGGCTTTACGTGATGCACGGCAATCGCGACTTCCTGCTGGGCAAGCGTTTCATGAAGGAAGCCGGCGCGATGCCCCTGCCCGATCCGTTCACGATGACCGCGTTCGGCACGCGCATGGTGCTCGCCCACGGCGATGCGCTCTGCACCGCCGATCCCGGCTATCAGCGTTTTCGCCGCTTCGCGCGCAACCCGCTCGCGCAACGGCTGTTCCTCGCGTTGCCGCTCAAGTCGCGGCTTGCCATCGGCCAGCGCATGCGCATGACGAGCGAAGGCGCGCGGACGAACGGCGCATCGCCGAAATACGACGTGACGCGCGAGGCCGTCGCGTCGCTGTTCGCCAGGAGCCGCACGCATACGATGATCCACGGCCACACGCATCGCCCGGCGATGCATCGCGAAGCCGACGGCGTGCGCTGGGTGCTGCCGGATTGGGAACTCGATATCGACGCGCCGCGCGGCGGCTATCTGCGCGTCGATGCCGGGGGCGTGCGCGCGTTGCCCTTATAGCTGGCGTTCGGCGTCGCGCGGCTGGCCGTCCATCGCGGTGCAAAGACGCTTGAGATCGACGAGCGCCGCGCCGTCCGCGCCGTGCAGCGCCTCCACGCGCGCGCCCAGCCGCTCCAGCGCCGCGACGATTTCATCGGTGCGCTGCGACTGCGTCGACGCGTGATCGATCAGGCCGTGGATCGCGAGCGACACGGGATCGTCCGCGTTCGGCGTGATGCCGTAGGCGCAGAAGCCGTCGCGGGCATCGACTTTCGGCTTCGGCACCGCGGGCATCACGATGCGCGCCGGATTGCCCACCGCCGTGCCGCCTGCCGGCACCGGCTTCACGACGACCGCGTTCGAGCCGATCTTCGCCTCCGCGCCGACGGTAAAGCTGCCCAGCACCTTCGCGCCCGCGCCGACGATCACGCCGCGCTCGAGCGTCGGATGCCGCTTCGCGCCGCGCGCGAGCGACGTGCCGCCGAGCGTCACGCCCTGATAGATCGTGCAGTCGTCGCCGATTTCCGCCGTCTCGCCGATCACGACGCCCATGCCGTGATCGATGAACACGCGCCGTCCGAGCGTCGCGCCCGGATGAATCTCGATGCCGGTCAGAAAGCGCGCCATCTGCGACACGAATCGCCCGAGCCAGCGCCAGCCGCGCCGCCAGCACGCGTGCGCGAAGCGGTGCAGGACGATCGCATGCAGCCCCGGATAACACGTCACGACTTCCCAGACGCTGCGGGCGGCGGGATCGCGCTCGCGGATGGCGGCGATGTCTTCGCGGATTCGGTCGAACATGTCGGACTCTCGGTCGGGGATTGGGGCGACGCGGCATCGGCGCGGCGTTGTGTCGTCCGCCGCTTAAGCACGAAAAAAGCAATGCTTATGACGGCGCGCTGTTTTTCGCCGATTGTAGGACGCTCGCGCGCGCCGCGTCCGATGCCCCCGCTGGCAGCGCGGTCTGCGTCAGCCCTTCTTGTCGCGCAGGAGAATGTGCTTCGCGATGCCGCGCAGGATGTTCACTTCCTCGCGCTCCAGCCCCGAACGCGCGAAAAGCCGCCGCACGCGCGACATCAACTTCTTCGGATTGGCGGGATCGAGAAATTCGAGCGCGACGAGCGCCTCTTCTAGATGCGCGTACATGCCTTCGATTTCATCGCTCGATGCGCTCTGCCCCGCCGATGCCACGGCCGCCGCTTCGGGCGCGGCTTCGTGAAACGCGAGGCGCAATTCGTACGCGAGCACCTGCACCGCCTGCGCGAGATTCAGCGAGCTGTACGCCGGATTGGCCGGAATATGCGCGAGCGCGCTGCATCGCTCGACATCGGCGTTGGACAGGCCCGTGCGCTCGTTGCCGAACACGAGCGCGATGTCGCCGTCCCGCGCGAATGCGGGCGCGCGCTGCGCCAGCTCGCGCGGCGGCATCTGCGGCGGGCCGTATTCGCGCATGCGCGCCGTCAGCGCGACGGACCAGTGCACGCCGACGAGCGCGTCCGCGAGCGACTCGACGACTTGCGCCGAAGCGAGGACATCGTCGGCGCCGGAAGCCATCGCGACGGCTTCCGGCTCGTCCTTGACGTTCGGCACGCGCGGCGCGACGAGCACGAGGCGCGCGAAGCCCATCGTCTTGAGCGCGCGCGCCGCCGCGCCCACGTTGCCCGGGTGACTCGGCTCGACGAGAACGAAGCGCGTGGACGCGAAGCCGTCGGCGTGAAGAGAAAGTTCGTTGGATTCCAAGGCGCGGATTCTGCTTGAGGGTTGGAAAAGCGGGTAACCGGCTATCTTATCGCGAAGCACCGGGACCGCCGCCGCAGTCGGAAACGGCCGGCTTCGGGTAAAATGGCGCGTTCGCGCGCCGTGACCGTTTCTTTTCGAAACCGTCTGCGAGCGCCCCGCTCTTATTCAATTCGTCTTTCGTCGACATAGTCGTTGTCGCCAACTTCATCGCCCGCGCCATTGCATAGCGCGCGTGGCGATCAAAGGATTTCGCTCATGCAACCGATGCTCAATATCGCTGTCAAGGCCGCGCGCCGCGCCGGACAGATCATCAACCGCGCGTCGCTCGACCTGGATCGCCTCCTGGTCAGCAAGAAGCAGCACAACGACTTCGTGACGGAAGTCGACAAGGCGTCCGAAGCCGCCATCATCGAGACGCTGCACACCGCCTATCCCGACCATTCGATTCTCGCCGAAGAATCCGGCGCGGACGAGCGCGAGTCCGAGTATCAGTGGATCATCGATCCGCTCGACGGCACCACCAACTTCATCCACGGCTTTCCGTATTACTGCGTGTCCATCGCGCTCGTGCACCGGGGCGTCGTCACGCAGGCCGTCGTCTATGACCCGACGCGCAACGATCTCTTCACCGCATCGCGCGGACGCGGCGCGTATCTGAACGAGCGCCGTATTCGCGTCGGCAAGCTGGATCGTTTGTCGGATGCGCTCATCGGCACGGGCTTCCCGTTCCGCGACGGCCAAGGCCTCAACGCCTACACGCGCCTCTTCAGCGAAATGACGCTGTCGTGCGCGGGCCTGCGCCGCCCCGGCGCGGCTGCGCTCGATCTCGCGAACGTCGCGGCCGGACGGCTCGACGGCTTCTTCGAGCAGGGCATTCATCCGTGGGACGTGGCGGCGGGCAGCCTGATCGTGACCGAAGCAGGCGGACTCGTCGGCAATTACACCGGCGAATCGGATTTCCTGTTCAAGAACGAAATCGTCGCGGCGAATCCGAAGGTCTACGCGCAAATGGTCAAGATTCTCGACATGTACTCGCGCACGCGCCTGACGGGCGAATAACGCGACGAACGTGGCACAGCGGGGCGCACCGTCGCCTCGCTTTTCCCATTCTTCCTCCGGGCGCGGCGCGTGCTCTGCAATCGACGCCCGGCTCCGCTACAGTTCGCTGTCGCCTCTCATCGCAGAGCGCGCTTTTCGGCTATCCGGTCGAGAGGACCGCCGCCGTTTCAGTCGTTTCCCTTCCCCGCCGCGCGCCCGGCATCCAGCCCGACATGAAAAAAGGCTTCTACACGATCATCGCCGCGCAGTTCGTCTCGTCGCTCGCGGATAACGCGCTCTTGATCGCGGCCATCGCGATGCTCGCCGTCGTGCATTCCGCGCCGTGGGTCACGCCGCTGTTGCAGATCTTCTTCACCGTGTCGTATGTGGTGCTCGCGCCCTTCGTCGGTGCATTCGCCGACGCCTTGCAGAAGCGCCACGTCATGTTCATCTCCAACGCGCTCAAGGCGGGCGGCTGCGCGCTGATGATCGCGGGCGTGCATCCGATGATCGCGTACGGCGTGGTCGGCCTCGGCGCGGCGGCGTATTCGCCCGCGAAGTACGGCATCCTCACGGAACTGCTGCCGGCGGAAAAGCTGATTACCGCGAACGCATGGCTCGAATCCGCGACGGTCGGCTCGACGATTCTCGGCACCGTGATCGGCGGCGCGCTGGTGAGCCAGGTCGTCGGCCGATGGGTCGAGCACGCGCACGTGCCGCTCGTGAGCAGCGCCGCGCATGCCGCGATGTTCGCCGTGATGGTGATCTACGCGTCGGCGGCCGTCATCAACGTGTTCATTCCCGATACCGGCGCGCGCTACCCGAACCTGCTCACGCAGCCGACGCGCCTCGTCCACGACTTCTCGCACTGCTTCAAGGTGCTGTGGAGCGACAAGCTCGCGCAGATCGCGCTATGGGTCACGACGCTGCTGTGGGGCGCCGCCGTCACGCTGCAACTGCTCGTGCTCAAATGGGCCGATGCGAATCTCGGGCTCTCGCTGTCGAAAGCGGCGGTGCTGCAGGGCGTGACGGGCGTAGGCATCGCGCTGGGCGCGGCGGCGGCATCGGCGTGGATCGCGCTCAGGCAGTCGCTCAAGGTGCTGCCGGTCGGCGTGCTGATCGGCGCGGTGGCTGTCGCGATGGCGTTCTACAACAAGGATCTGTTTCCGGCGGGCGCGGGCGTGCACGTCGGTTCGCTTTTCATGCCCGCGTATATCTTGATGGCCTATCCGCTGATGATCGCGCTCGGCGGATTGTCGGGCTTTTTCATCGTGCCGATGAACGCCATTCTTCAGCATCGCGGCGCGACGCTTCTTTCGGCGGGGCATTCCATCGCCGTGCAGAATTTCAACCAGAACCTCGCCGTGCTCGCCATGCTCGGCTCCTACGCCCTGCTTTTAACCGGGAAAGTGCCGGTGCAGTGGATCATCGTGATATTCGGCGTCTTCGTCTGCGGCATGATGGCGCTCGCCATGCGCCGCCACACGCGCAACGAGCGCGAAGTCGACCTCGGCGCGCTCGTCGAGGAATGATCCTTGCTTGAGCCTGGTGTCCGGTTCATCGCCTCGCGCCGCCCGATTCGCGACAAAGGGAGGGAACGATGGCGGACGAGTCGAAGTCGTAACAGCAGTGAACGCAAGAGGACGAAAGGCGCATGATGCGCACGAGGCGGCGCGCGTAACAGGCACGGGCATCACGCGTGTGCGCCGCCATTCTTCGGCACGTCAATAAAGGAGCATGAAAATGGGATTGTTCACACGTTCGACGCTCGAGAGCAAGATCAATGGCGCAGCCGACGTCGGCCAGCGCGCGGTGCGCGGTGCGGGCGATGTCGTCGATTCGGCCAGCGACCAGTTGCGCAGCCTTCTCGACGATCTGGAAAGCTCGCTCCAGGGCGCCAAGGACATCGACGCCGACAAGCTGCGCAAGCAATTGCAGTCGAAGCTCAAGTACGCACGCTCGCAGATGGACGGCGCAAGCTCGGCAATCAGCGGCCGGATCGGCGACGCAGCAGGCTACGCCGATGACTTCGTGCACGACAAGCCGTGGCACACGCTCGGCGCGGTGGCGGGCCTCGCGCTGCTCGTCGGCTTCCTGGCGGGACGCTCCTGATCGGCAGGCGCTGTAGCCGCAGGACGGGGCCACCACCGGGTGGCCCCTTTCGTTTTTGCACTCGGCCTATCCCTTCCGGCCGTCTCCGCCCCTCAACCTGCACAGGTTAAACTCTTGCACTATCGGCTGATTCGCGGCTGAACGCGCGTCGCGTTCGGTCCATTCGCCATTACCGCACGCAAGATGGGCAATCACACGGCAACTCCCGACTCTTCTCCCGCCCCGGCCTCGGCCGCGCTTCCGGCGGACTTCTCGCACCACACGCCGATGATGCAGCAGTACCTTCGCATCAAGGCGGAGCATCCCGGCACGCTCGTTTTTTATCGCATGGGCGATTTTTACGAGCTGTTTTTCGACGATGCCGAGAAAGCCGCGCGCCTGCTCGATCTCACGCTCACGCAGCGCGGCGCGTCGGGCGGCAATCCCATCCGCATGGCGGGCGTGCCGCATCATGCGTGCGAGCAATACCTGGCCAAGCTCGTGAAGCTCGGCGAATCGGTGGCGATTTGCGAGCAGATCGGCGATCCGGCGACATCGAAAGGACCGGTCGAACGCAAGGTCGTGCGCGTGGTGACGCCCGGCACGCTGACCGACGCCGCCCTGCTCTCCGACAAGAACGATGTCTATCTGCTCGCGCTGTGCCCCGCGCATAACCGTCGCGGCGTGGTGACGAACGTCGGACTCGCGTGGCTCAATCTCGCGAGCGGCGCGCTCAGGCTCGCGGAAGTCGCGCCCGAGCAGGTGGCGGCGGCGCTGGAGCGCATCCGTCCGTCGGAAACGCTCATCGCGGATACCGTCACGGACATGCGCGCCACGTTCGGCGTCGCGCAGCTCGCCGCGACCACGCGCGTGCCGGCCTGGCACTTCGATGTCGGCTCCGGCACCGCGCGCCTGCGCGAACAGCTCGATGTCGCGAGCCTCGACGGCTTCGGCGGCGAATCACTCACCTGCGCATGCGGCGCGGCGGGCGCGCTGCTGCTGTACGCGGCGGCGACGCAAGGCCAGCAGTTGCGTCACGTGCGCAGCCTGAAGGTCGAATATGAATCGGAGTACATCGGGCTCGATCCCGCGACGCGGCGCAATCTCGAACTCACCGAAACGCTGCGCGGCACGGAATCGCCCACGCTGTGCTCGCTGCTCGATACGTGCTGCACGACGATGGGCAGCCGCCTGCTGCGGCACTGGCTGCATCATCCGCCGCGCGATGCGTCGATTGCGCAGACGCGTCAGCAGGCCATCGGTGCGCTGCTGGACGCACCGTCGTCCACCGGGCTCGACGCGCTGCGCACCGCGTTGCGCAAGATCTCCGACATCGAGCGTATTACGGGCCGGCTCGCGCTGCTCTCGGCGCGTCCGCGCGATCTGTCGAGCCTGCGCGATACCTTCGCCGCCCTGCCCGATCTCCAGGCGCTCGTCGCCGCGATGCCCGCGCAAACCGCGGCGCTCGCGCGCATCGGCGAAGCGCTGCAGCCGCCGGGCGAATGCCTGCATTTGCTCACGAGCGCCATCGCGCCCGAGCCGGCGGCGCTGATTCGCGACGGCGGCGTGATCGCGCGCGGCTACGACGCCGACCTCGACGAACTGCGCGACATTTCGGAGAACTGCGACCAGTTTCTGATCGATCTCGAAACGCGCGAACGGACACGCACGGGCATCGCGAATCTGCGCGTCGAATACAACAAGGTGCACGGCTTCTATATCGAAGTCACGCGCGGCCAGACCGACAAGGTGCCGGACGACTATCGTCGCCGGCAAACGCTGAAGAACGCCGAACGCTATATCACGCCGGAACTTAAAGCGTTCGAGGACAAGGCGCTGTCCGCGCAGGAACGCGCGCTCGCCCGCGAACGCGCGCTTTACGATGCGCTCTTGCAAAACCTCCTGCCCTTCATCGCGGATTGCCAGCGAGTCGCGAGCGCGCTCGCCGAGCTCGATCTGCTCGGCGCATTCGCGGAACGCGCCCGCGCGCTCGACTGGGTCGCGCCCGAGTTCGCGGCCGATGCCGGCATCGATATCGAACAGGGACGGCATCCGGTCGTCGAGGCGCAGGTGGAGCAATTCATCGCGAACGATTGCTGCCTGAGCCACGAGCGCAAGCTGCTGCTCATCACCGGCCCGAACATGGGCGGTAAATCCACGTTCATGCGGCAGACGGCGCTGATCGCGCTGATGGCGTATGTCGGCAGTTATGTGCCGGCCAGGCGCGCGCGCTTCGGCAAGCTGGATCGCATTTTCACGCGCATCGGCGCAGCGGATGACCTCGCAGGCGGACGTTCGACCTTCATGGTCGAGATGACCGAAGCGGCAGCCATTTTGAACGACGCGACCGCATCGAGCCTCGTGCTGATGGATGAAATCGGACGCGGCACCTCCACGTTCGATGGCCTCGCGCTCGCGTGGGCGATCGCGCGGCATCTGCTGTCGCACAACAACTGCTACACGCTTTTCGCCACGCATTACTTCGAGCTCACGCAACTGCCTTCGGAGTTTCCGCAGGCGGCGAACGTGCACTTGTCGGCGGTTGAGCACGATCACGGCATCGTGTTTCTGCATGCCGTCAGCGAAGGGCCGGCGAATCAGAGCTACGGCCTGCAGGTCGCGCAACTCGCGGGCGTGCCGGGAGCGGTCATCCGCGCGGCGCGCAAGCATCTCGTGCATCTGGAGCAGCAGTCCATCGGCCAGCCGACCGCGCAGTTCGACCTCTTCGCGAGTCCGCCGTACGCGTTCGAAGATCCGGCCGAAGAAGCCGACGAAGCCACGAAGACCGACGCACCGGAGCATCCCGCGCTCGAAAAGCTGCGCACGTTCGATCCGAACGACCTGCGTCCGCGCGATGCACTCGATCTGCTCTACGAACTACATGAACTGGCGACCTCCGCGCCGGATTCGTCACGTTGAGCGCATGGTGGCGCGCAGCCGATCCCGCTTCGCGGCCGCGGCCTCACGCGCCGTGCATGCCGTGCTGGCGGCGCTGCTAGGCATCGCATGCTTCGGCGCGCACGCGCAGAACAACGACACGCTCACTTTCGCCGTCATCGCGGATGCGCTCACCCGCCCCGCCGACGAAGCGCCCGTGCGTCAGATGCTCGATGCGATCGGGCGCGATCGCGATATCGCGTTCATCGTCTACGACGGCAACGTGAAGGGCAGCGCCGAGGCTTGCCGCGATAGCGTGTACCAGTCGCGCCGCGATCTGCTCGACGCCTCGCGCGCGCCGCTCGTCTTGCTGCTCGGCCAGCACGACTGGGCCGATTGCGGCCTCGCGCACACCGGCGCATACGATCCCGTCGAACGGCTCGATTTCGTACGCCAGCTCTTCTTTCCGGATGCGAATTCGCTCGGACAGGAGCCGCTCACGCTTTCGCGCGAGAGCGACGTCGCGCGCTTTCGGCCGTTTCGCGAAATCGTGCGATGGCAGGCGCAAGGCGTCGCGTTGATCGGCCTCAATGCGCCGGGTCCGAACAATCATTACCTGACCGCGGGCGGGCGCAACGGCGAGTTCGAAGACCGCGCCGTTGCGACGACGTTCTGGCTCGAGCATGCCGCCGAATCCGCGCGTCGCTCGGGGATGCGCGCGCTCGTCATCGTCCTTCAGGGCGATCCCGACTTCGCGCGTTACGAGCGGCGCGACCGCTTCGCGTGGCTGCGTTTTTCCCGCTCGACGCAGCTGCGCGACGGCTTTCTCGAATTGAAGCGCAGTCTCGTGAAGGCTGCGGAAACGTTTCGCGGACCGGTCATCGTGATTCATCGAACGGAGACGCCCGATGCGAACGGCTTTCATATCGATCAGCCGCTGCGCAACGACAAGGGCCTCATCGTCACGAACCTGACGCGTGTGGCGCTCGCGCTGAAGAAACCGCAATCGCAATGGCTGGAAGTGTCGAGCGGCGCGGGATGGCGTCCGCCTTTCCGCCTGCGCGTGCGTGATACACGCGATGTGCGCGATATCCGCGATGCTCGCGGCCCGAACGACGCGCGCAGACGCGATTTCGGCGAACCGCAATTCGAAGCGCCCGTGCCGTATGTTCCGAATGCGATGAACTACCCGGCGCCGTCATCAACGCCGGCCGCGCCGTTGCGGCACGATTTGCCCGACGCACTGCCGCCGGCGCCATCGCTCGTGCAACCGGCATCCGGTGTGCCGCCCATTCTCACAGCACCGCAGGCGCTGCCGCCCATCCTTCCGGTGCCATCGTCGCCGGCGTCGAGCGTGCAGCCGGGCGGCGCTGCAAACCCGAACGGTCGCGCGCAATAAAAAAGCGCAGCCTTGCGCTGCGCTTTTTCAATGACCGCCTGCCACGAAGTTCGACGCACGCTCAGTGCAGCGTCGGACCCGAATTCGTGCGCGGCTCGCCTTCATCGTCGTCGTCTTCGTCTTCATCCGCGATGTGCAGGCCATCCGCGCCATGCGCGTGCTGATGCTCGATTTCGTCTTCGGTCGCCGTGCGCACTTCCTGCACCGACAACGCGAAACGCAGCGCCATGCCCGCGAGCGGATGATTGCCGTCGAGCACGACCTTGTCTTCCGCGACGTCCGTCACCGTGTAGATGAGCGTGTCGAGTTCGTCGTCGCTGTCTTCGGGCGCGCCTTCGAACTGCATGCCCACTTCGAGCGGCTCGGGAAAACGGCTGCGCTCTTCGATCTTCACGAGCTCGGGATCGTATTCGCCGAACGCGTCCTGCGGTTCGAGCTGGATCAGCGTTTCATAGCCGGGCTCGCGACCGTCCAGCGCTTCCTCGATCTTGGGGAACGTGCCATCATAGCCGCCGTGCAGATAGACCATCGGCTCGTCGCTTTCCTCGATCAGATTGCCTTGCGCATCCGATAGCTTGTACGCGACCGAAACGACAGTGTCTTTCGCAATTTTCATTGAATCCTCCAAGATACAAGCCTCGATTATACGATGCGTCAGCAGCCCTCAGACGTTACTCCTTTGCCTCAAAACAACCATTCCTTACCTTCCCGCGCGCCGCTTCCCGACGAAGTGTCGCCCTTGTTGGGCAACCGCACGCCGCGACAGTTCATGCGGCGCTACTGGCAGAAAAAACCGCTGCTGATTCGTCAGGCGGTGCCCGGCATCTCGGCGCCGCTTTCGCGCGACGAACTCTTCGAACTCGCCGATTCCGACGACGCCGAATCGCGCCTCATCACCCATTTTCGCAATACATGGAATCTGGAGCATGGGCCGTTCGCGCCCGACGAACTGCCATCGGTGAAAAAGCGTGATTGGACGCTGCTCGTGCAAGGCGTGAACCTGCATGACGATCGCGCGCACGCGCTGATGAATCTCTTTCGCTTTATCCCCGACGCGCGTCTCGACGATCTCATGATCTCCTACGCGACGGACGGCGGCGGCGTCGGCCCGCACTTCGACTCTTACGACGTGTTCTTGCTGCAGGTGCATGGCAAGCGCCGCTGGCGCATCGGCGCGCAGCGCGACCTTTCGCTAAAACCCGGTTTGCCGTTGAAAGTTTTACAGCACTTCGAGGCGGAAGAGGAATGGGTGCTGGAACCGGGCGACATGCTCTATCTGCCTCCGCATATCGCCCATGACGGCGTTGCCGAGGGCGAATGCATGACGTGCTCCATCGGCTTTCGTGCGCCGTCCGCGCATGAACTGACGGCGCAGTTCCTGTATCACCTGGCCGAACGTACCGGCGAGAAGGCCTCGGGCAAGGCGGACGCGCGTTATCGCGATCCTGCGCAGCCGCCCGTCGACACGCCCGCCGCGTTGCCGTCGCTTCTGGTCGAGCGGGTTGGCGCGATCCTTGCAAACGTCGACTGGAGTGATAAGGATATCGCCGAGTTTTTGGGCACTTACCTGAGCGAACCGAAAGCGAATGTGGTATTCGATCCGCCGACTCGCACGCTAAATGAGCAAAAATTTGTGGAGCGCGCGAAAAAGACGGGTATCAGGCTAGATAGAAAGACGATTTTGCTCTACAACACGCACTCGTATTTCGTTAATGGCGAAGCCGCTGCGTTATCCGCAAAGGCTAAAAAGTGGCTGCCCGAACTCGCCGATACCCGGCGTCTGGAGGCGAAACGCTTTGTAACACTTACAGGCGATTTGGCAATGACATCCTTGCTGCACGAGTGGTATCGTGCGGGCTGGATTCATACGGACTCATTGGCCTGAAACGCTTGACGTGAAAGCGCGTGAGAGCGTTCACAATACTGCGGTTTTGCTGTTCCGCAATACGAAAGTTTGTATGAGAAAGACAACGTACCGTCCCCTCATTTATCGACGGTCGTGACGAAAGTGCCTATAATTTCCGGCCAAGCCGTAGTTGGTCTCACACCAAAAAGAATTGTGAGGCTCCACAGCGGCCCAGGTCGGTGTTGGAGCACACATTACCGGTACTTTGCGCTGTTGCTTACCTTTAACCATAAAAGGACGTGATCATGAAGAAATCCCTCCTCGTAGCATCCCTGTTGGCTGCTGTTGCTCTGGCTGCATGCAACAAGTCTAGCGATACGGCTGCTCCGAGCGCTGCAAGCGATACGTCGGCTGCTTCGGCTCCGGCTGCTGCCGCTTCGGACGCTAACGCGGCTGCATCGAGCGCTTCGGCCGCTGCAAGCGACGCAGCTTCGGCTGCTGGCGCTGCTTCGGACGCTGCTGCTTCGGCTGCTGCTCCGGCATCGGGCGCAAGCCAGTAAGGCCTTCGGGTCTTACGCCAGCGCGTCAAGCCTGGCACAGGCCGCTCAATGCGGCCTGAAACAAAAAAACCGGCTCTTGGGCCGGTTTTTTTGTGCTTCCTTTCTTTGCACTTGTGGGGCGTACGCTTTAGCGCCGCGCGATCAAAGCGTGAGCCAGTCGAAGCCTTCCGCTTGCGTCGCTACGACGACATCCATCGCCGATGCGCCCAGCACCGCCGCCAGCGCCGCCTGGGCGAGATGCGGCAGGTTGTTCTGCTGACTGAGGTGCGCCGCCACCAGATGACGCAGCTTCGAACGATCCAGCGACGCGAGAATCGCGGCAGCCGCATCGTTGTTCAGATGCCCATGCGTCCCGCCGATGCGCGCCTTCAACGAAGCCGGGTATCGGCTCGCGGCAAGCATCGCAACATCGTGATTGGATTCGAGCACGAGCGCGTCGCAGCCGCTCAATACGCTCGTGATATGCGGTGTCGCCACGCCCACATCGGTCAGTACGCCTAGACGCTTTGCGCCGTCCGAGAAGACATATTGCAGCGGCTCGCGGGCATCGTGCGGAACGGTATAGGGCAGCACGCTGACATTGCCGATGGCGACGCTCTCATCGCCCCACAGCACGCGCAGATCGACCTTGCCTTCGTCCGCGCCCACGGCTTGCGCGGTGCCCCAACTCGTGTACAGCGGAATGGACCACTTGCGCGCCAGCGTCAGCGCGCTGCCGATGTGGTCCGTGTGTTCATGCGTGATGAAAATGGCGTCGAGCTGCTCGGCGCTCGTGCCGAGGCGAAGCAGACGACGCTCCACTTCCTTCGCGGAAAAACCGCAATCGAGCAGCACGCGCGTGGTGGTCGCGCCGCTCGTTGCTTCCACGAGCAATGCATTGCCTTCGCTGCCGCTGCCGAGACTGGCGAATCTCACAATCGCTTGCGCCTTCCGCCTAGTTCAACTGCGCGTGCAGCAACGACACGATGCGCTGCGCATCGGACGAGTTGTCCGGCTGGCCGTTCGCATCGACGACGGCGACCTGCGTCACCGCATCCGCCTTCGGACGCACGTTCACGAGGAACTGGCGCGTCGGTCGCGGCGTGTTGCTCGAGAACAGCTTGCCGAAGAGGCCTTCCTTCTTCAGCTCCGCCATGGAGTCCGAATAATGCACGTAGTAGATGCCCTTCTCGCGATCGCGATTGTCGACCGTGAAGTTGGTGCGATCGAGCGCGAGGCCCACGCGCAGCCACGCGCGATCGAACGGCTCGGCGAGATCGAGCGTCGACGTACCCGCCGTCTGCTCCACCGCCACTTTCGCGCCCGCCGGACGCGCCTGCGCGATCAGCTGCTTCGACTGGTCTTCGGTGAGACCGAACTTTTGCATCATCTTGGCGAGGAACGCGGCTTCGAGCGCCGGATTGCGCGGACGCGTCTCCCAGCGCGACGACGTCTTGTCCTGACCCGTCAGCACTTCTTCCATCGCGCTATGCGTGACGGAAATGTCCGTCGAGCCGTCCGACGCGCGATCGACCTGCGTGCGGAACATGTCGCGCGTGCCCGACGAATACGCGAAGTCGATCAGCTTGCCGACGCTCTTGCGGAACCAGTCGTCCGGAATGTTCGCGCGGTTCTCGGCCCAGTCGGTCGCCATGATGCCGGTCTGCGCGGAATCGGTCTTCAGCGTGAAGCCGTTCTCGGTCCAGAATTCCTGCAATTGCGGCCAGATCTGATCCGGCGTGCGGCCATCGACGACGAGCCAGCGGCGGTCGCCGTCGCTCTCGACGTGCATGCCGTACGGGTCTTGCGTCGTCGGCACGCCGAGCGTCAGGTTGCCGGCGGGCGTGGTGTTGCGCTGGGCGGCGCCGCCGAGCGTGTTGATCGGCGGCGGCGCGGCGTAGCGCTGGCTGATGTCGGCCGCGCTGAGGTCGGACGGCACGTTGAGGGCGGGCGCGGTTTCAGCCGCCTTGTAGTTGACGCGATCGGGCGCGAGCCAGTCGTTCAGCGTTTCGCAGCCCGCAAGCGAGAAGATGACGCCGGCGCCCAGCGACAGCACGCTCAGGCGTTTGGCTTGGGTAAGAAGAGCGGAATGTTTCATGAGGTCCTTCTTTGCTGCAGATAACGGCTGAAAACGCATTGCCCCGCGTCGGGCCCGCGCGTGGTGCGCGCGGGTCATCGAGGCCAATGAACGGCGATTGACGGTTGGCTCTTCGTGTCGGTCATATGCAGCGGCGCGTTCCTCTTCGGTTCATCGCGAGAGCCGCGATTCGCGCCGCCGCGCCCGATCAGGCGAGAAGCCCGGCGTCGCGCAGTGCGCCACGCACGACGTCGTGATAGCGCGCATCGAGCGGCGTGAGCGGCAGACGGATGCCGCCTTCCATGCGACCGAGCGCTTGCAGCGCCCACTTTGCCGGAATGGGATTCGACTCGCAGAACAGTTGCTTGTGCAGTTCCAGGAGACTCAAATGGATGCGGCGGGCGGTGATGGCGTCGCCGGCGAGCGCGGCGCGGCACAGTTCGCTCATCTGCTTCGGCGCGACGTTCGCCGTCACCGAGATGTTGCCGTGACCGCCCAGCAGCATCAGCGCGATGGCCGTGGGATCGTCGCCGGAGAGGATCGCGAAGTTCGCGGGCGCGTGCTTGATGAGATACGCCGCGCGATCGATGTTGCCGGTCGCTTCCTTCACGCCGATGATGCCCGGCACGTCAGCAAGACGCAGGATGGTTTCGTTGCTCATGTCGGCGACGGTGCGGCCCGGCACGTTATAGAGCAGCACGGGCAAGTCGACGGCTTCCGCGATGGCGCGGAAATGGCGGACCATGCCTTCCTGCGTCGGCTTGTTGTAATACGGCACGACTTGCAGCGTGGCGTCGGCGCCGACCTCTTTCGCGTGCTTCGAGAGTTCGATGGCTTCCGCCGTCGAATTCGCGCCTGCGCCCGCGATGATCGGAATGCGCTTCGCAGTGTGCTCGACCGCGGTTTGCACCATCAGGACGTGCTCTTCGACCGACAGCGTGGCCGATTCACCGCTCGTGCCCACGACGACCAGCCCGTTCGAGCCTTGTTCGACGTGCCAGTCGATCAGCTTTCGAAACGCCGCCAGATCGAGACTGCCGTCCTCGTGCATCGGAGTGACGATGGCAGGAATGCTGCCACGGATCTGGATGCCGCCGCTGGTACCGCTGCTAGTTCCGCTGCTAGTTCCGTTTGTCATGAAACTCTATGAATTTAATCGTAAATTTAATCGCAAAAAGCGATATTACGCGATTGTAGCGGATTAGCCGGCCAAATCGTAACGCGGCGGACCCGGGGGTGTGTTACCAATCGTGAGTGTATTTCCGGACGCGTCGGACGCCGTCGCTTCGCGGATCGCGCAGATTCGCTGCACAAAAGCGACGCGCGGCGTTTCCAGAAAACCGTCTTCGTAAGCGATCACGCGAAGACGCCCGCGCACCGCCTCCAACAACTCGCCGGCCTTGAGCAGAAACGCTGGATTGGAAGGCTTGCCGACGCTTTCGTTTCCGACTGCAAACGTCTCGTAAATAAGCACGCCGCCGGGCGCGAGCGCATCGATCAAATGCCCGAACAGCGGCCGATGCAGATAGTTCGTGACGACCACCGCCGCGAACGCGCGATCGGCGGGCAATGGCCACGGCGCGCCTTCGATATCCGCCGCGAGCGTCTCGATGCCCTCGCACGCGGACATCGACGCGAGCGCGTCGGCATCGCGATCGACGGCGAGCACCGCATGACCGCGCGCCGCGAGCCAGCGCGCATGCCGCCCGCTGCCCGATGCGACATCGAGCACCGGCGCACCCGGCGCGATGAGATGCGCCCAGCGCGTGACCCAGGCGCTCGGAATGCCGGCTTCCATCAGTTGTAGGAGAGGCCCATCGCCTCGCGCACGTCGCGCATCGTTTCGATAGCGAACTTGCGCGCCTTGTCGCAGCCATCGGCGACGATCGCGCGCAGCAGCGACGGGTCGTCCATGTACTTCTGCGCGCGTTCGAGCATCGGCTGCTGCTCGCGCAGAATGCCTTCGATCACCGGCTGCTTGCAGTCCAGGCAACCGATGCCCGCGCTGCGGCAGCCCTTCTGCACCCACTCGTGCGTGGCTTCGTCCGAATAGACCTGATGCAGTTGCCATACCGGGCACTTGTCCGGATCGCCCGGATCGGTGCGGCGCACGCGCGCGGGGTCGGTCGGCATGGTGCGGACCTTCTTCGTGATTGTCTCGGCGTCTTCGCGCAAGCCGATGGTATTGCCATACGACTTCGACATCTTCTGACCATCGAGGCCCGGCATGCGCGACGCTTCCGTCAGCAGCACCTGCGGTTCGACGAGAATGATCTTGCGCGCGCCTTCGAGATAGCCGAAAAGTCGCTCGCGATCGCTCATCGACAGGCTCTGCGATTCCTGCAGCATCGCGCGGGCTTGTTCGAGGGCTTCGGCGTCGCCTTCCTGCTGATACGCGACGCGCAACTCGTGATACAGCTTCGCGCGCTTGCCGCCGAGCTTCTTGGCGGCGTCGAGCGCCTTCTCCTCGAAGTCCGGCTCCTTGCCGTACAGATAGTTGAAGCGGCGCGCGATCTCGCGCGTCATTTCGACGTGCGGCACCTGATCTTCGCCCACCGGCACCAGCGACGCGCGATACAGCAGAATGTCCGCCGCCATCAGCACCGGATAGCCGAGGAAACCGTACGTCGAGAGATCCTTTTCTTTCAGCTTCTCGATCTGTTCCTTGTAGGTCGGCACGCGTTCGAGCCAGCCGAGCGGCGTGCCCATGCCGAGCAGAAGCGACAGTTCCGCATGCTCGGGCACGCGGCTCTGGATGAAGAGCGTCGCCTGCGCCGGGTCGATGCCCGATGCCAGCCAGTCGATCAGCACTTCCCAGACGTTTTTCTCGATGACCTCGGGCGTCTCGTAGTGCGTGGTGAGCGCGTGCCAGTCGACGACCGCGAAGAAGCACGGGTATTCGGATTGCAGCCGCACCCAGTTTTTCAGCACGCCGTGATAGTGGCCGAGGTGCAGCGATCCGGTGGGCCGCATGCCGGAGAAGATACGGTCAGGGAACATGATGTTATGGAAATAATGAAGCGAAAGGATTCAGAATGGCCGATACCGCCGCGTAACCGACGTTCACGAGCGGGCTCAGCCAGAAGCGCGTGAGCACGCCCGTCACGACGAGCGCCATCACGATGAAGAAACCGTAGGGTTCGAGCTTCGCGAACGCAATCGAAGCGCGTACGGGCAACAGCGCCATCAGCACGCGCCCGCCGTCGAGCGGCGGCAGCGGAAACAGATTGAGCACGCCGAGCACGAGATTCACGCCGACGCCCGCCGCGGCCATGCGCGTGAGAAACGCTTCGTCGACGTTGAAGGCTGCCAGCAGCACCGCGATCACGCCCCAGATGAGCGCCTGCACGAAATTGCTGCCGGGACCGGCGGCCGCGACCCACAAGCTGCCCCAGCGCGGATTGCGCAGGTTGCCGAAAGCAACCGGAACGGGCTTCGCGTAGCCGAACATGAACGCGCCGCTCGTGACGAAATACAGCACGATCGGAATCACGATGGTTCCGATCGGGTCGATGTGGCGCATCGGATTCATGGAAACGCGGCCGAGCACGTAGGCCGTGTTGTCGCCGAGCAGGCGCGCGGCGTAGCCATGCGCGGCCTCGTGCAGCGTGATCGCGAAGATCACCGGAAGCGCGTAGACCGCGATGGTTTGTATCAGAGAAGGATCCATGGGGCGATATTGTATCAAGCGGATTGCCGTCATCAGGCGCGCTTCGCCCGGCCCTTTCGCGATGTTTCGCCCGTTGGCCGTAGCCTTACGCCGCCAGCCCGAACGGCTCCAGGCTGCCCCGCCCCGCGCGCACGAGCACCGGATCGCCCGTGGAGAGATCGATCACCGTGGACGGCTCCGCGGGACACGCGCCCGAATCGATCACGAGTTCGATGCGCTTTTCCAGGCGCTCGCGGATTTCCTCGGCGTCGTTGAGCGGCTCGGTGTCGGGCGGCAGGATCAGCGTCGATGCGAGCAGCGGTTCGCCGAGCGCCTCGAGCAGCGCCAGCGTGATGGCGTGATCCGGCACGCGCAGCCCGATCGTCTTGCGCGACGGATGCGACAGCCTGCGCGGCACTTCTTTCGTCGCCTGGAGGACGAACACGTACGGCCCCGGCGTCACCGATTTGATGAGCCGGTATTGCCGGTTATCGACCATGGCGAAGTTGGCGAGCTCCGACAGATCGCGCACGAGCAGCGACAGCAGTTGCTTGTCGTCGATGCCGCGTATGCGCCGCAAGCGCTCGACGGCGTCCTTGTCGTCGAGATGGCAGGCGAGCGCGTAGCTCGAATCGGTCGGCAGCGCGACGATGCCGCCGTCGCGAATGATCTGCACCGCCTGATTGATGAGCCGCGGCTGCGGATTGTCCGGATGAATGCGAAAGAATTGGGACATGGCGACGCCTTCTTGTTCGGATCGTGTGCGCGGGTTCGATGCGTCCGCGCGTGCGCCATGAGACGCAAGGAGCATGCGCGCCGGCGCTTACAAGTCAGCGCTTACAGCCAGCGCTGCCACACGGGCTTCAGGTCCGGCGGCAGCGGCGGAAGCTGACCGAGATCGATGCGCCCTTCTCCCGGCGCGTGAAAGTCCGAGCCGCGCGACGCCTCGAAGCCGTATTTGCGCGCGACATCTGCGTACTCGCGATACTGGTCCGGCGTATGGCTGCCGGTGACGACTTCGATGGCCTTACCGCCCAGCTGGATGAACTCGTCGAACAGCGCGGCGAACTCGACCGGCGTGTAATCGTAGCGCCCCGGATGCGCAATGATCGGCTCGCCGCCCGCGTTGCGGATCCATCGCATGGCGTCCGCGAGCTTCGCCCAGCGATGCCCGACGAAGCCCGGCTTGCCGTCGCCGAGATAGCGCGCGAAAACGTCGGACGTGCTTTGCGCATAGCCCGCGTCCACCAGAAAGCGCGCGAAGTGCGTGCGCGAAATCATGTCGGGATCGTCGGTGTAGCGCAGCGCGCCTTCGTAGGCGTTCGGAATGCCGACCGCCGCGAGCGCTTCGCCGATCGCGACGCCGCGTGCCGCGCGTCCGTTGCGCGTCGATGCGAGCCCGTTGCGCAACTCTTCGTTCTCGGGATCGACGTTCATCCCGACGATATGCACCGTGCGTCCCGCCCACGTCACCGAAATCTCGACGCCCGCCAGATACCGCATGCCGAGCGCCTCGGCGGCCGCACGCGCTTCCCGCTGGCCGCCCAATTGGTCGTGATCCGTCAGCGACCACACCGTGACGCCGCCCGCGTGCGCGCGCGCCGCCACGTCGGCAGGCGAAAGCTGGCCGTCGGATACGGTGGAATGGCAATGCAGATCGGCGTTGATGGCAGTCGGGTTCATGGTCGTGATTTTACTTTAAGGGCGACAAACGTCGCTCCGGCCCGTTCACGCGCAGAACGACTCGATCAACGCAGCCACGCGCTCGGGCTGGTCGTGATGGATCATGTGTCCCGCGCCGCTCACGATTTCCTCGCGCCAGTCGGAGAAGGCGGAGAAGCGCGCCTTGAATTCGGCGATGGGCATGTCCGCGGCGAACCGCGCGAGCGTCGGCGACGCTTCAGCCTCGACGTGCAGCACCTTCGCCTGCACGCGCGACCAGACGGCCGTCACTTCGTCGAGGCGATACAACGTTGGGCTTCGCAGCTTGTGTGCCGGGTCGGCGAGCAGATGAAACGCGCCGTCCGCTTCCTGACGCGACCAGTGTTCCGCAAGAAAACGCGCCCGGGAGCGCGCCAGACGCGGATTCGTCTTGATCAGCCGATCGGCGACTTCATCGAGCGACGCGTAGCTGCGCAGGAACGGCGGCACGCGCAGTTCGTCGAGCCATCGCGCGATTGTGCCCGGCGACTGCGCAGCACGCGCCGCCGGCAGCCCGAAGCCTTCCAGATCGACGACGCGCCGCACTCGCTCCGGCCGCACGCCTGCGTAATGCATCGACACGTTCGCGCCCATGCTGTGCCCGACGAGATTCGCCTGGCCGGCGGGCGCGTAGTGATCCAGGAGCGCGTCGAGATCGGCGAGATAGTCGGGAAAGTAGTAATGCCCGCCGCCCCGTTGCGCCACGGGCCAGTCCGACAGACCGAAGCCGCGCGCGTCGGGCGCAAGCACTTGCCAGTCGCCGGCGAGCGCATCGACGACGAACTGGAACGACGCGGCCACGTCCATCCAGCCGTGCAGCATGAAGAGCATGGGCGCGTCGGGCGAACCCCAGCGGCGCACGTGCAGCCGCACGCTGCGCGCATCGACGAACTCGGAGCGCGATTCTTTCATCGTCCGGCCTCAATCGTGAAAAAGGATGATCGTTCGAGTATAGCGGCGACTTAGCATCGCGGCGACGCGTCAGGCGGAATCGTCGAGTCCGGCGAGCGCGCGCAGCTCGGCTTCGTCGAAACCCGCGTCGCGGCGCGCCTCGAAGTTGAACGGGCCGCGCAGCTTCGGCGCGTGATATTGCTCCGCGAGACGTTCGTAGGTCGCGTGCGGATCCAGCGAAGCGTTGCCGCACAGGAACCGAAACCAGCGATTGCCGATCAGCACGTGGCCGATTTCATCGCGGAGAATCACGTCGAGGATCGCGGCGGACGCGTGATCGCCCGCCTGCGCGAGCCGCTTTCGAATGGGCGGCGAGGCGTCGAGACCGCGCGCTTCGAGCGTGCGCGGCACGAGCGCCATGCGCGCGAGGACGTCGCCGCGCGTGCGCTGCGCCATGTCCCAGAGGCCGTCGTGCGCGGGGAAATCGCCGTATGCGTGACCGAACTCCGCGAGGCGCGCACTCAGGAGCGAGAAGTGATGCGCCTCTTCCGCCGCCACCTTCAGCCAGTCGACGTAGAAGTCGGCGGGCATCGACGGGAAACGCCAGACGGCGTCGAGCGCGAGGTTGATTGCGTTGAATTCGATATGCGCCAGCGCGTGCAGCAGCACCGCGCGCCCCGCTTCCGACTGCATCCCGCGGCGTTTCAGCGACGACGGTTCCACGAGTTCCGGCCGCGCGGGGCGTCCGGGCAAATCGCCGGGATCGGACAGCGCGAGCGCCGGATCGATGCGCGATTCGCCCGCCTGCACGCTGTCGTACAACGCACGCGCACGCGCCGCTTTGGACGCCGGATCGCGCTCGCGCAGGATCATCAGCGCGGCAAGGCGGGCGCACGGCGGCGGCGGAGCGAAATCAATATCGGGCGATGAGGAAACGTTCGGCATGGCAACGTCGATGAAAAAAAAGCAAACAAAGCACAAAAAAGGCGCGTCCGGCGGCGAAATCCCGCAAACGGCTAAAATGTTAAACCCGGCGGACAGCGCAAAGCGCGCGACGATCCGGGCGGCGCGAGGCGCGCATTGTAGCGCCGCGCGACCGGCATTCCACATCGAAGACCGAACGAGAAACCTGAGGAGACACCGTGGCAATCTACAAACTCGGCGACGACGCCCCCACCATCCACGAAAGCGTTTTTCTCGCGGATAGCGCGACGATCATCGGCCAGGTCACGCTTGAAGAAAACGCGAGTGTCTGGTTCGGCGCGGCGCTGCGCGGCGACAACGAGCCGATCGTCGTCGGGCGCGGCAGCAACGTGCAGGAAGGCGCGGTGCTGCACGCCGATCCGGGATTTCCCCTGACGATTGCGAACGATGTCACTGTCGGCCATCAGGCGATGCTGCACGGCTGCACCATCGGCGAAGGCTCGCTGATCGGAATTCAGGCCGTGGTCTTGAATGGTGCGGTAATCGGCCGCAATTGTCTGGTTGGCGCGGGCGCGATCGTCACCGAGGGCAAGGTTTTTCCCGACAACACGCTGATTCTCGGCGCGCCCGCGAAGGCGGTGCGCGAGATCGGCGAAGCGGACATCGCCCGCATGCGCGCGGCCACGGCAAGTTATGCCGACCGGCGCGAATACTATAAAGCGCAGCTCGTGCGCATCGGCTGAACGGCGGCGCTGCGCAAGACGCGGCGTCGCACGTTCCGCTTCAAACCCAAGGAAGAGTTGTGAACGACCAGTTGCAGAAATTCATGTTCAACGCGGCGCCCGTGCGCGGCGAAATCGTCTCGCTGCGCAACACGTGGCAGGAAGTGCTCGCGCGCCGCGCTTATCCGGCCGCCGTGCGCAACGTGCTCGGCGAAATGATGGCCGCGTGCGCCCTCTTGTCCGCGAACCTCAAGTTCGACGGCACGCTCGTCATGCAGATTTATGGCGATGGCCCCGTGAAGATGCTGGTCGTACAGTGCAACTCGAACCTGTCGCTGCGCGCGACGGCCAAGCTCGCCGAAGGCGCGGAAGGCGAGCTCGACAGCGACATGTCGCTCGCCGACCTGCTGAATCGCCACGGCCACGGCCGCTGCGTCATCACGCTCGATCCCGCCGACAAGAAGCCCGGCCAGCAGCCGTATCAGGGCATCGTGCCGCTGTCGGGCGAGCATGGGCCGCTCTCGTCGATGGCCGAAGTGCTGGAACATTACATGCATCACTCGGAGCAGCTCGACACGCGCATGTGGCTCGCGGCCGACACCGACCGCGCCGTCGGCGTGCTGCTGCAGAAGCTGCCGGGCGATGGCGGCATCGTCCCGCATCCGGGCGAACACGACGCCGATACGTGGCAGCGCGTGTGTCATCTCGGCAGCACGCTATCGACGGAAGAATTGCTGAAGGAAGAACCGGAAACGGTGTTTCGCCGCCTGTTCTGGCAAGAGAACGTGCAGCACTTCGAGCCCGCGCCCGCGCGCTTCCAGTGCACGTGCTCGCGCGAAAAGGTCGGCGGCATGCTGAAGATGCTCGGCCGCGAGGAAGTGGACAGCGTGATCGACGAACGCGGAGCCGTCGAAGTGCATTGCGAATTCTGCAATCAGCGCTACGAGTTCGACCCGGTCGACGTTGCGCAACTTTTTGTCGCAAAAGAGCTCTCACAGGGCGTAAGCCCCGCGTCCGGCCAGCGGCACTGAACGCCGTCGAAGCCTTAGTGCGCGTGCTTTCGAGCGTGCCGGGCGTATGCCGGATCGCCTGAACGGACGATCCGGCGCGCGTGGTTCGCAGAAGCTGCCGCGCGCTATGATGGAACTTTGTTTAGTTGTCCGACCGGCTGGAGGTCGCAAATGAAAAACGTCCCGTTCCTGTTGAAACTGTCGTCCGGCGTGGCCGCTGTGCTGCTCGTCGCGGGCTGCGTGATGGACCCGCCCGGCCCGTCGCCCATCTATAGCCGGCTGCCGAGCACGTCGACGAATGTGCAGCAGACGCTTACGCCCGAACAGGAGATGGAGCGCTACAACCAGATCGACAAGCAGGCGCTGGCCGAATCGCAGCAAGCGGCGACTGTCGGCAACAATGCGAAGATGATGTCGGGCTACTACACGCCGCCCGTCAGCGTGTACGGCGGCTATTCGAGCGGCGGCTGGGGCGGCCCTTACTGGGGAACGGGCATCGGTTTCGGAACGGGGTGGTAACGTTCCGGCAGAATAAAAAAATGGCGCAGTCGATGACTGCGCCATTTTTTTGCATCTATCCGGCGATGTCACTGCGCCGCGCCCTGCTTCTTCTTCGCCTCCTGGGCTTTATCCTTGCGCGCCTTGCGATCGAGATCGCGCAGTTCCTGCTTCGAACGCGATACCGGATTCGGCACCACACGCAGCGGCGCCGCCGATACCTGTCCGCGCGTCGAGCCGTTCATGCCGGGCGTGTTCGCCGAGTTGACCGGCGCCGTGGAATTGGGCGAGACGAACTGCACGAAGACCTCGCTGTCCTTCACCATGCCCATTTCATAGCGCGCGCGTTCCTCGACGGCGGCCGTGCCGGCTTGCAGGTCCTGCACTTCGCCTTGCACGCGCTCGTTGCGCAGTTTCAGGTTCGTGTTCTTGTCGGTCTGCTGCGCGAGTTGCTGCTGCAATTCGTGCACACGCAGCCAGCCGCCGTGTCCCCACCAGAGCGGGTATTGGATCAGCGCCAGCAACAAGACCAGAACGACAGTTACAAGCCGCATTCGAGTAGCCGAGATAAGCGCCGCCGGGCGGCTTCAGTGATTACCGAAGCCGGGCGGCGGCCAAAAAATAAAGCTAACGTCCTTATCGACTAAAGCGGCAAAAGCTTTAGCGCAAGTTGTAGAACGCCGACTTGCCGGGATAGCTTGCGATATCGCCGAGGTCTTCTTCGATACGCAGCAACTGGTTGTACTTCGAGATGCGATCGCTGCGCGACAGCGAACCGGTCTTGATCTGACCGGCGTTCAGGCCGACGGCGATATCCGCGATGGTCGAATCTTCCGTTTCGCCCGAGCGGTGCGAGATGACCGCCGTGTAGCCCGCGCGCTTCGCCATTTCGATAGCCGCGAAGGTTTCCGTCAGCGTGCCGATCTGGTTGATCTTGATGAGGATCGAGTTAGCGATGCCGCGCTCGATGCCTTCCTTCAGGATGCGCGTGTTGGTCACGAACAGGTCGTCGCCGACGAGCTGCACTTTCTTGCCCAAGCGATCGGTCAGCGTCTTCCAGCCGTCCCAGTCGCTTTCGTGCATGCCGTCTTCGATCGAGACGATCGGGAACTTGTCGGCGAGCGTCGCGAGATAGTCGGTGAATTCGCCCGACGAAAGCTGCAGGCCTTCGCCCGCGAGCTGGTACTTGCCGTCGTGATAGAACTCGCTCGCCGCGCAATCGAGCGCGAGCAGCACGTCTTCACCCGCGCGATAGCCCGCCTTCTCGATGGCCTGGAGAATGGTCGACAGGCATTCGTCGTTGCTGCCGAAGTTCGGCGCGAAGCCGCCTTCGTCGCCGACCGCCGTGCTCATGCCGCGATCCGACAGGATCTTCTTGAGCGCATGGAACACTTCCGCGCCGCAACGCAGCGCTTCGCGGAACGTCGGCTGGCTCACCGGCACGATCATGAATTCCTGGATGTCCAGGCTGTTGTTCGCGTGCGCGCCGCCGTTGACGATGTTCATCATCGGCACCGGCAGTTGCATGGCGCCCGAGCCGCCGAAATAGCGATACAGCGGCAGGCCGGCTTCTTCGGCGGCTGCCTTGGCGACCGCCATCGACACGGCGAGCAGCGCGTTCGCGCCGAGGCGCGACTTGTTCTCGGTGCCGTCGAGCTCGAGCAGGGTCTTGTCGAGGAAGGCTTGTTCCGAGGCGTCGAGGCCCATGATGGCTTCGGAAATCTCGGTGTTGATGTGTTCAACCGCTTTCAGCACGCCCTTGCCGCCGTAACGGCCGGCTTCGTCGTCGCGCAGTTCGATGGCTTCGCGCGATCCGGTGGAGGCGCCCGACGGCACTGCGGCGCGGCCCATCGTGCCCGATTCGAGCAATACGTCGCACTCGACGGTGGGGTTGCCTCGCGAATCGAGAATCTCGCGGCCGATGATATCTACGATAGCACTCATGGTTTCCTCAAATTGACGATGAATTCTGTCGGTCACGATGAAGCGGTGATGCGCGCTTCATTTGGCTTCGCTCAGACCTTCTGACGGCTGCCCGGTTCGCGTCTCATTTCACGCGACCCTTCTTGTTCTGTTCTTCCGAAGACGGACGCCGACCGCGAGGCGCCCGCCCGTTGCTCAGTTGAAGTCGTTCTCGAGGAACGGGCCGCTCTTCACCGCGCGATCGAGCGCGACGAGCGTTTCGAGCAGCGCTTCCATGCGATGCAGCGGCACCGCGTTCGGGCCGTCCGACTTCGCGCACGCGGGATCGGGATGCGTCTCCATGAAGACCCCCGCGACACCCGTGGCCACCGCCGCGCGCGCCAGCACCGGCACGAACTCGCGCTGGCCGCCCGAACTCGTTCCCTGCCCGCCCGGCAACTGCACGGAATGCGTCGCGTCGAATACTACCGGCGCGTTCGTTTCGCGCATGATCGCGAGCGCACGCATATCGGACACGAGGTTGTTATAACCGAACGACACGCCGCGCTCGCACGCCATGAAGCGGTCTTCGGACAGACCCGCTTCACGCGCCGCGTCGCGCGCCTTGTCGATCACGTTCTTCATGTCGTGCGGCGCGAGAAACTGGCCCTTCTTGATGTTGACCGGCTTGCCCGAGCGCGCGCACGCGTGGATGAAATCGGTCTGGCGGCACAGGAATGCGGGCGTTTGCAGCACGTCCACGACCGATGCGACCGCCTCGATCTCATGTTCGGCATGCACGTCCGTCAGAACGGGCACGCCGAGCTGCTTCTTCACTTCGCCGAGGATGCGCAAGCCTTCGTCCATGCCGAGGCCGCGAAACGACTTGCCCGAACTGCGGTTCGCCTTGTCGTAGGACGACTTGTAGATGAACGGCACGCCGAGCTTCGACGTGATTTCCTTCAACCGCCCGGCGACGTCGATGGTCATCTGCTCCGATTCGACGACGCACGTACCCGCGATCAGAAAGAACGGCTGGTCGAGCCCCGCTTCGAAATGACACAGCTTCATGCCTGCGCTCCTGCCGTTGCGGCGACGTTTGCACTACCCTTCGCGTCGCCGGCTGCGAGCGAATGATCGCGCGCCGCTTCGACGAACGCCTTGAAGAGCGGATGCCCGTCGCGCGGCGTCGAGGTGAACTCGGGGTGGAACTGCACGCCGACGAACCACGGATGCAGCGATTGCGGCAATTCCATCATTTCGGGCAGATCCTCGCTCGGCGTACGCGCGCTGATGATAAGCCCGCCCGCTTCCAGTTGCGGCACGAAACGGTTATTCACTTCATAACGGTGACGATGACGCTCGTTCACATCCGTGCCGTAGATGCGTTCGGCCATGGTGCCGGGCTTGATCGGGCACTTTTGCGACCCGAGGCGCATGGTGCCGCCGAGATCCGATTCTTCGGTGCGCTTTTCGATACGGCCCGCGCGGTCGTACCACTCGGTGATGAGCGCGACGACGGGATTCGTGGTGTCGGAATCGAACTCGGTGCTGTTCGCGTCGGCGAGACCGGCGACGTCACGCGCGAATTCGATGACCGCGAGCTGCATGCCGAGGCAGATGCCGAGATACGGCGTCTTCGATTCGCGCGCATAGCGGATGGCCTTGATCTTGCCTTCCGTGCCGCGACGGCCGAAACCGCCCGGCACCAGCACGGCGTCGAGGTGCTCCAGCGCGCCCGTGCCTTCGGCTTCGATCTGCTCGGAATCGAGATATTCGATGTTGACCTTCGTCGACGTATGGATAGCCGCGTGGCGCAGCGCCTCGATCAGCGACTTGTACGACTCGGTCAGCTCGACATACTTGCCGACCATGCCGATGGTCACTTCGTTCTTCGGATGCTCGAGCTTCTCGACGAGGTCCGACCACATCTTCAGGTCGGCCGGCGGCGGCGAGAGCTTCAGTGCTTCGCAGATGATGTCGTCGAGATGCTGGTCGTTCAGCATCTGCGGAATCTTGTAGATGCTGTCCGCGTCCCACACGGAAATGACCGCGTCTTCGGGCACGTTCGAGAACATCGAGATCTTGGCGCGCTCGTCGTCGGGAATCGGGCGGTCCGCGCGGCACAGCAGCACGTTCGGATAGATACCGATTTCGCGCAGCTTCTGCACGCTGTGCTGCGTCGGCTTGGTCTTGAGCTCGCCCGCGGTGGCGATGAACGGCACGAGCGTCAGGTGCACGAAGCACGCGCTGTTGCGGCCCATGCGCAGGCTCATCTGACGCGCGGCTTCGAGGAACGGCAGCGATTCGATGTCGCCCACGGTGCCGCCGATCTCGACGATCGCGACATCCGGCTGGCCGCACGTGGCCGCGGCCGCGCCGCGCTCGACGAACGCCTGGATTTCATTGGTGATGTGCGGAATGACCTGCACCGTCTTGCCGAGATACTCGCCGCGGCGTTCCTTGCGGATCACCGATTCGTAGATCTGGCCCGTGGTGAAGTTGTTGGCCTTGCGCATCTTCGTGCTGATGAAGCGCTCGTAATGGCCGAGGTCGAGGTCGGTCTCCGCGCCGTCTTCCGTCACGAACACTTCGCCGTGCTGAAACGGGGACATCGTGCCGGGGTCGACGTTGATGTAGGGATCGAGCTTGAGGAGGGTGACTTTCAGACCGCGCGATTCGAGGATCGCGGCGAGGGAGGCGGCGGCAATACCCTTGCCGAGGGAAGAAACTACGCCGCCGGTGACGAATACATATTTGGTCATCGCTAGATGCTCGCGGGAAAAACGGATTATACCGTAAAGGCCGTCCGCGACCTACCGCCCGACCGGGGGAAACCCGCATCTCGCGCGCTTCTTTTAACGCGATTCATACCGGCTGCGTCGGGTTCGTTTTGCGTCATCGCTGCATGGCGACGATGAGCCGCCGCACCGCGCGCGCCGTCTCGATGGGCCGCTCCATCGGAAAGAGATGGCTGCCTTCGATCCACTCCACGTGCTCGCCCGCGATGCGCCGCGTCATCGCGAGTCCGACCTGCCGCACTTCCGTGGAATGCGTGCCCGCGACGAACCCGACCGGCACCGGCGCGCCATGCGCGAGCCGCGCGCCGAGCGTATGCGGCAGCGTGCGGTAGATGAGGTATTCGACTTGCCGGTCGAAGGCGAGCGTGCGCGTGCCGTCGGCGTGCGTCGAAGGCATGCCGAAGTCGATGTAATCCGAGAGCATCCGCTCGTCCCATCGCGCGAACGCGGGTTTTGCGCGGAAATGACGCCACGCTTCGTCGCGGCTCGCCCAGCGCGTGCGCCGCTTTTTCGTCGCGGCGGCGGGCGACAGGCGTTCGTCGAGCCCGGTTCGCTGCATCGCGCGCAGAAGGCCGCTGCGCCAGCCCGCGATGACCGGCGAATCCAGCATGACGACGCCCTTCACCCACTGCGGGCGCTTGATCGCCGCCATCAGCGACAGATAGCCGCCGAGCGAATGCCCGACGAGCCACACTTTCGGATGCGCGCCGCCCGCTGCTTCGCGGTGGCGGCTCATGTCGTCGATGAGTTCGTCGACGAGATAGGGCCAGTCGCGCGTCACGGGAAAGCGCGGGTCGTGGCCGTACCGTTCGATGCTGCGGATCTCGTAATCGTCGGCGAGTTCGGCGAATACCGTGCGATACGTCGACGCCGGAAAGCCGTTCGCGTGCGAGAAATGGATGATGTCCTTCAAGCGGGTCCTTTTTTATTGGCTCATCCAGTAGCGTGCGTGCGTTTGCCGGAAGCGTTCGAGCACGATGTCCGAGCCCATGTCGATGCGCGCCGCGCCGTCCTCGTCGCTGCGCGTGAGCGCGATGCCCCGCATGCGATAGCGCGCGTACACCGTCGGGTTCGGATGATGAAAACGGTTGCGATAGCCTACCTGAAATACCGCGGCGAGCGGCCCGACAGAATCGAGGAAAGGCTCGGTTGATGACGTGCGGCTGCCGTGATGCGGAACGATGAGGACATCGGCGCGCAACGCGGATGGATCGCGCGCGAGAAGCGTCCGTTCGACGTCGGCTTCGATGTCGGCGGTGAAAAGCGCGACGCGGCCCGCTGCGTTTGTCACCTTGAGCACGCACGCCTGATGATTCGGCTTGCCGGTCAGCGGGCCGGCGTCCGGCCAAAGCACGCGGAATTCGACGCTGTCCCATGTCCAGCGCTGGCCCGCCGCGCAGCGCAGCGTGTCGCTGCCGCGCTTGCCGGCGTTGGACCAGAGCCCGTCGCTCGAGGGAAGCGATGCGAGCAGTTGCCGCACGCCGATCGATTGCAGCACCGCCGGCGCGCCGCCCGAATGGTCGGAATCGGAATGGCTGATGACGAGCGCATCGAGCGAATGCAGGCCCGCCGCGAGCAGATACGGCGCGACGATGCGCTCGCCGGCGTGCGTCGATTCGGGGCCGGGGCCGGCATCGAAGAGCAGCGCGTGCTTCTCCGTTTCGACGACGAGCGCCGAACCCTGGCCGATATCGAGCGCCGTGATGCGGAACGCGCCGTGCGCAGCGACGTGCGGCGCGGGTGCGGGCGCGAGCAGCGGCAGCCAGGTCAGCGGCGCGGCGAAGCGCAACGGCCAGCCGCGCGGCGCGAGCGCCCACGCGCTTCCGGCGAGCGCGGCCACGAGCGCGAACGGCGTCGGCTGCGGCAGATGCCAGAGGAACCACGCGGGGCCGGCATCGGCGAAGCGCGCGAGGGCATCGCAGAGAACGGAAAGCGCGGCATGGGCTAAGTGGAACGCGGGCGCATCGATGGGCGCAGGAAGGATCAGGCCGGCGAGCGTCGCGGGCGTGACGACGAAGCTCGTCCACGGGATCGCGATTGCATTGGCGAGCGGACCGATCAGCGGGATTTGCGAGAACCAGTAAGCGGTCAGCGGCGCGAGTGCGAGCGTGACGGCGTATTGGACGCGGGCACTTGATTTGATGTGAGCGTGCAGTTTGAAAGCCGCGCGGCGCCATGCCGATGCAAGGCGTTTTCGCTTCGATGTTGCAGCGATCGGTCGCGCGGCTTGATTCGATACGCTCTCGACTTCGTCCGGCAATATCGGATCGCGCGCCTCGAGGCCTGCCAGCCAATCGTCGTCATCATCCACTCGCGCTTTCGACGCCCGCCTGCCGTACGCCGCGATCGCGTGCAAAATCGCCGCCACCGCGCAGAAGGACAGCCAGAATCCGGGCGATGTCACCGCCCACGGATCGACGATCAGCACGAGCGCGAGCGCCCACGCGAGCACGAGCGACGACGCCGGCCGCCGCCCGCCGACATACGCGACGGCGAACACCAGCAGCATCCACAACGTGCGCTGCGCGGGCACATTGAAGCCGGCGAGCGCGGCATACACCGCCGCGAACGATGCCGCGCCGAACGCCGCGACCTTCGGCGTGGCGAGCCACAGCGGCCCCGGCAAGCCGCGCCACGCGATGCGCCGCCACACGAAGCCGCAAGCCAGCGCCGCCAGTCCCGCGACGAATCCGATATGAAGCCCCGAGATCGCGACGAGATGACTCGTGCCGGTCGCGCGCATGACGGCCCAGTCGTCGTCGCTGACGGATGCCTGCGCGCCCACCGCCAGCGCGACGATGATCCCGCGATGCGGCGCATCGCCGAGCACGGTCTCGATGCGATCGCGGATATGCGCCCGCCATCGGTCGATGGCAAGGCGCGGACCGATGGCATCGGCGTGAAGCCTGCGCGGCGCACGCGTGAGCGACACCGATCCCGTCGCGCGAATGCCCTGCTCAAGGAGGCTCACTTCGCCATCGCGCAACAGGAAATTGGCGTTGGCATGCGGGCGCTTGAGCCGCGCGGTCAGCGTCCAGCGCTGACCCGCGCGAAGCGCAGGCGCAACGAGCGGCGCGGTGGGCGCCCAAAGCAGCCGGACGATGTGCGGAAAGTCGCGCAGCCCCGCCCCGTTCGCTTCGACCTCGAAAAGAAACCGCGTGCCCTCCTCTTGCGGCTCCGGCAATCCGCGCACGAAGCCGGTCATTTCGATATCGCGCTGCTCGTATTCAACCGGCAAATGCGGCTGCAAGCGCACTTCGGCACGCAACGCCGCATACGCGAATCCCGCGACGATCGCCGCCAGCACGAACACGCGAACGCCGAAACGACGCCTCGCCATGACCGCGACGCTGAAAATCAGGAAGCACATTCCCCAGCCGCGCCAGCCCGGCAAATCCGCCTGTTGCTGCAGCCACCAGACGCCCAACGCAAACCCCAGCAATACCGCACGCACGCTTTCCTCTTCCATCGTCGAGACGAACGCATTCGCTTCGGATAACGTTAGCCATCCGAATCGAATGCAACTTGCCGACGATTATGAAGAAGCGAGCGCGAGCCGGGGCAGCGCCGCGTGAGCGTTAGCCGTTGTGCCTATGGAAAGCGCGTTTTCGTCGATGCCGCGCAGCTCCGCCAGCACCTTCGCGATGCCCGCGACCTGATCCGGCGTGTTGCGTCCCTTGTAGCGCCAGGCCGGCGCGATATCGGGCGCATCGGTTTCGAGCACGATCGCATCGAGCGGAAGTTCCGCCGCCAGCCGCCGGATCTGCCGCGCGCGCTCAAAAGTGAGATTGCCGCCGAAGCCGAGATGCATGCCCTGCGCGATGAACGCCTCGGCCTGCTGGAAGCTGCCGTTGAACGCATGCGCGATGCCGCAATGAATGTCGTGCACGCGCAAGCCCTTCAGCACCTTGTCCTGCGACTTGCGCACGTGGCAAATGACCGGCAGACCGAATTCGCGCGCGAGCTTCAGTTGCTCGTAGTAGAAGAACTGCTGACGCGCGTCGTCGAGCGTCGGCACGAAATAATCCAGCCCGATTTCGCCGATGCCGACAAAACGCGGATCGTCGAGGCTCGCGGCGATCTGGTCGCGCAGCACGCGCAGGTCGTCGTCGGTGGCGCGCGGCGTGAAAAGCGGATGGATGCCGAGCGCATATGCCCCGCCTTTCACGCGATGCGCGAGCGCGCGCACCGTATCGAAGTTCGCGCGCTCGACGCCGGGAATCACGATACGCCGCACGCTCGCATCGAACGCCGCGCGGGCGACGTCGTCGCGGTCCGCGTCGAACTCCGAGGCATCGAGATGACAGTGCGTATCGATCCACATGGCGTTCTCCGCGTCCCGCAGCGTTCAGACCGGCACCGACGGCTCTTCGTGCAGCACGCCGTCGCGCAGACGCATGATGCGGTCGCAGCGCGCGGCGAGATCGGGATCGTGCGTGACGATCACGAAGCTCGTCTCCAGCGTCTGCGACAGTTCGAGCATCAGGTTGAAGACGGTATCGGCGGTGCCGCCGTCGAGATTGCCGGTGGGTTCGTCGGCGAGCACGCACGCAGGACGCGTGACCAGCGCCCGCGCGATCGCCACGCGCTGCCGCTCGCCGCCCGACAGTTCGCCTGGCCGATGCTTCGCGCGATGCCCGATGCCCACGCGCTCCAGCATGCCCATCGCCTCTTTGCGCGCGGCGTCCTCGGACATGCGGCGGATGCGCAGCGGCATCGCGACGTTATCGAGCGCGGTGAATTCCGGCAGCAGATGATGGAACTGATACACGAAGCCGAGCGCGCGATTGCGCAGGTCGTTGCGCTCCTTTTCCTTCAGCTCCGTGAAAGGCTTGCCGAGCAGCGAGACCTTGCCCGCGCTCGGTTCGTCGAGTCCGCCGAGCACATGCAAAAGCGTGCTCTTGCCGGAGCCGGACGCGCCGACGATCGCGAGCTTCTCGCCGCGCCGCACTTCGAGTTGCGCGTTGTCGAGCACCTGCACATTGAAGCCGCCCTGCACGAAGGTCTTCGAAATCGCCGTTGCGTGCAGCACGATGTTGTTGTCTGGAATCATGTCACTCATAGCGCAGCGCCTCCGCCGGACGGACCTTCGCGCCGCGCCAGCTCGGATAGAGCGTGGCGAGCGACGAAAGCAGGAACGCAATGACGCCGATCTTCGCGACATCGCCCGGCACGAGTTCCGACGGCAGTTCGCTGATGAAATAAACCGAAGGCGGCAGGAATTGCACGCCGAGCAGATGCTCGATCATCGGCACGAGCCACGGAATGCTCCACGCGATCAGGCAGCCGAGCGAGACGCCGAGCGCCGTGCCGATGAAGCCGATGGTCACGCCCTGCACCACGAATATCTTCATGATCGAGCCGGGCTGCGCGCCGAGCGTGCGAAGAATGGCGATATCGGCTTGCTTGTCGGTGACGGTCATCACGAGCGACGACACCAGATTGAACGCCGCCACCGCGATGATCAGCGTGAGGATGATGAACATCATGCGCTTTTCGATCTGCACGGCGGAGAACCACGTCTTGTTCTGCTGCGTCCAGTCGCGGATATAAAGATCGCCGGACAGCGTGTGCGACAGTTGCCGCGCGACTTCGGGCGCGCGCTGCATGTCCTTCAGGCGCAGGCGCACGCCGGTCGGCGCGGGCAGGCGGAAGAGCGCTTCGGCGTCGCGCATCGAAATGAGCGCGAGCGTCGAGTCGTATTCATAGTGTCCCGATTCGAAGATGCCGACGACCGTGAACTGCTTCAGGCGCGGCATCATGCCAGCCGGCGTGATGGTGCCTTCGGGCGCGACGAGCGTGATCTTGTCGCCGGTCATCACGCCGAGATTCGTCGCCAGATCGCCGCCGAGCACGATGCCGAATTCGCCCGGCACGAGATCCGCGAGCTTGCCCGCGCGCATTTCCTTGCCGATATCCGACACTTGCGGCTCGAGCGACGGCTCCACGCCGCGCAGCGCGACGCCGCTCACCGCGCCTTGCCGCGTGAGCAGCGCCTGCGCCTCGACATAAGGCGCCGCGCCGATCACTTCGGGATTGCGGCGCGCTTCCTGCGCGGTCAGTTGCCAGTTGGGCATCGAGCCGGTCGGCGAAAAGATCTCGACGTGCGCGAGCACCGACAGCATGCGGTCGCGCACTTCCTTCTGGAAGCCGTTCATGACCGACAACACGACGATCAGCGCTGCGACGCCGAGGGCGATGCCCGCCATCGACACGAGCGCGATGAAGGAGATGAAGCCGTTGCCTGTGGTGCGTTTGCTGGCGCGTGTGTAGCGCCAGCCAATCTGCCATTCGTACGGGAGTTTCAAGCGAATCCTTTCTTCTGCGAGTGCTGCGTTGGTGTTGCTCGTTGGTGTTGCGCTTTGTTGCGGCCTGACGGTCATCTCGCCGATGCAACGCATGGCCGAAATTTGCGAAAGTTTGCCATAGGTGACGAATGCGCCGTAACAGCCGACAGCGCGCGTTAGCCATTCGGCCGGCTCCCGAACGGCCATTTCGACGGACAAACTCGCGCGGCGCGCGCCCGATCCAGCCCCACGCTTTGCCCTACAATGCCGACCATCATGCCCGTTCCCGACCTTCATCTTCTGCTGCCGTTCGCGCTGCCCTCGGCCGCGGACGCCGCCACCGCATTGCACGGACTGGAAAGCGCGGCGCTCGACAAACTGCTCGCCCGCGCCACGCTCGAAGAGCGCGTGATCGGCGAAGACTTTCAGCGCACGCTGCCGCACGAACGCTGGATCGCGCAACGCTTCGGCGCGGTCGCATCGAGCGCGGGCCAACGTCACGCCGACGACGCCCCGCTCGCTCCCTTCATGCTGCTCGCCGATGGCGGCACGCCCGGCGATGCGCTCTGGGCCTGCATCGAGCCGGTCCACGTGCGGATCGCGCACGATCATCTCGTGCTGATCGATCCCGCCACGCTCGGCGTGCGTACCGAGGAAGCGCGCGCGTTGCTGGAAACGGCGCGGCCGGTCATCGAAGATCTCGGCATCGTGCTGCAAGCGCCCACGCCGCTGCGCTGGTACGTGTCCGGCGAGGCGCTCGGCGCGCTCGCGGGCGCATCGCCGTTGCGCGCGACGGGGCGCAACATCGAAATCTGGCTGCCGCACGAAGCCCGCACCGGAGAACGCTCGCGCGCCTGGATGAAGCTGCAGAACGAAGTGCAGATGGCGTGGTTCGAGCATCCGCTCAATGTCGACCGCGAGTCGCGCGGACTGCCGGCGATCAATTCCATCTGGCTGCACGCACAAGGCGCGATGCGTCCCGTGACGAGCCCGTTCGCGCGCGTGATGTCGGATGCCGCCGCGACGCGCGGGCTTGCGATCGCCGCGGGCGTCGCGCCGGAGCGATCGCCCGAAAGCCTCGCCGCATTGGCCGACAAGAACACCGAAGGCGCCACGCTCGTCGAACTCGATCCGTTTTCCGCGCCGTTCATCGAGCAGGACTGGGCGCGCTGGAACGCGTCGCTGAAGGCGCTCGAGAACGACTGGTTCGCGCCCGCGCTGAACGCGCTCGCGAACGGCTCGCTCAAGCGCTTCGGCCTCACGCTCTGCGGCGACACCGGCTCGGTCACGCTCTCCGTCACGCGCGCCGACTTGCGCAAGTTCTGGCGTCGCCGGCCGATCGCGGCGCTCTTCATCGAATAAAGCATCGAATAAAGGCGAACCCCGAATGACGCGAATCGTTACGCGCGCTTCCTCCCCCGCCGACGCCGAAGCGCTGATGCGCCACGGCCTGCATCCCGTGATCGCGCGGCTCTACGCGGCGCGCGGTGTCACGTCGCCCGACGAAATCGAGACCGAATTCAAGCGCCTGCACGCGCCCGTCGGCCTGAAAGGTTGCGACGATGCCGCCGTCGTGCTCGCCGATGCGCTCGCCGCAAAGAAGCGCATGCTCGTCGTCGCGGATTACGACTGCGACGGCGCGACCGCCTGCGCCGTCGCGGTGCGCGGCTTGCGGATGTTCGGCGCAAGCATCGACTATCTGGTGCCGAATCGCTTCGAATACGGCTACGGACTGACGCCGGAAATCGTCGAACTGGCCGCGCGCTCGCCGCTCGGACTGCCCGAACTGCTGATCACCGTCGATAACGGCATCGCCAGCGTCGAGGGTGTCGCGGCGGCGAATGCGCTCGGCATCGACGTGCTCGTGACCGATCATCACCTGCCCGGCGACGAACTGCCCGCCGCGCGCGCGATCGTCAATCCGAACCAGCCGGGCTGCGCGTTTCCGAGCAAGTGCATCGCGGGCGTGGGCGTGATGTTCTACGTGCTGCTCGCGCTGCGCGCCGAGTTGCGCCGTCGCGGCGCTTACGAGAACGCGCCGGAGCCGCGTCTGGACGGCCTGCTCGATCTCGTCGCGCTCGGCACCGTCGCGGATGTCGTGAAGCTCGATGCGAACAACCGGATTCTCGTCGCGCAAGGCTTGAAGCGGATTCGCGCGGGACGCATGCAGCCGGGCATCGCGGCGCTCTTTCGCGCGGCGGGCCGCGATGCGCGCGCGGCATCCGGCTTCGATCTCGGCTTCGCGCTGGGGCCGCGGCTGAACGCGGCGGGACGGCTCTCGGACATGTCGCTCGGCATCGAATGTTTGACGACCGACGACATCGGCCGCGCGTGGGAACTCGCGCAGCAACTGGATTCGATGAATCGCGAGCGGCGCGAAATCGAAGCCGGCATGCAGCAGCAGGCGCTCGCGGAACTGCAGAACTTTCAGCCTGGCGAGCGCGCGACGCTCACGCTCTTCGATCCGGGCTGGCATCAGGGCGTGATCGGCATCGTCGCGGGTCGGCTGAAGGAGCGGTTTCATCGGCCGTCGTTTACGTTCGCGCACGCCGACGACGCCGGCACGCTCTCGAAAGGCTCCGGCCGCTCGATTCCGGGCTTCCATCTGCGCGACGCCGTCGATCTGATCAGCAAGCGCGAGCCCGGCCTCATCCACAAGTTCGGCGGCCACGCGATGGCGGCGGGCCTGACGCTCGCCACCGCGGACATTGCGCGCTTCACCGACGCGTTCGAGCGCGTGGGCCGCGAATGGCTCACCGCCGATGCCCTCGCGCGCACCGTCGAAACCGACGGCGAACTGGAGGACGCGTATTTCACGCCCCAGTTCGTGGAACTGCTCGATGCCGCCGTCTGGGGCCAGGGCTTTCCGGCGCCGACGTTCTCCGGCGAGTTCGACGTGGCTTCGCAGGCGCTCGTCAAGGAAAAGCATCTGAAGCTGCAACTCGTGCGCGGGCGGCAGCGCTTCAACGCGATCTGGTTCAATCACGTCGATCCGCTGCCGCCGCGCGCGACCGTCGCGTACCGGCTCGTCAGCGATTCGTGGAATGGCGTGGCGCGCGTGCAATTGATCGTCGAGCACGCGGCGTAGTTGCATCGGCGAAACTACGGCCAGAAGCATTGCATACGGGAATTGATTGACACGAATCAGTCAATTCTCATTTTCGCGAATATCGTCGCGAATGTGCGGTCCGCGCAAATATAATCACGCGATTGCGGACGCCTATGCTTTTGCCTGTCGATGAATAATGAAAAGATCAACCTGCGCAATATCACGCTTTGCGCAGTGGACTGCCTGAATCCCATGCTTGCCGCCCGGGCGCTCGATATTTCCAGAAGGCATTGCCTGTTTGGCGATACGATTCTCCTGACCGACGAACGAATCGATGCGAATGTGCGAATCGGCCTGATACCGCGCATCAAATCCCGGGAAGAATATAGCGTCTTCGTCATGAGGCAACTCCTCGAATACATATCGACGCCCTGGGTGCTGCTCGTTCAATGGGACGGATTCGTCGCCAATCCGTCCGCCTGGTCGGACGATTTCCTCGCGTACGATTACATCGGCGCGCGCTGGCCGAATCACCATGACGGCATGGCGGTCGGGAACGGCGGATTCACGTTGCGTTCCAGACGGCTTCTTCAGATTATCGCCAGCGACGAACGATTCACGCCGCATTCGGATAAAGTCGAAGATGAACTGATCTGCCGGACATATCGCCCGATGCTGGAAGCGGAATACGGCATTCGTTTCGCGCCCGAGCATATCGCCGACCGGTTTTCCGCCGAATTCACCCGCCCGCGCGAGCGCACCTTCGGATTTCATGGCGTTTTCAATATGCATCGCCACGTCGAAGACGACGATCTGATTTTCTTCGCGCAAAACGCCCGGCAAAGCTCGGTGCTCACCATCGATTTCATCGATCTTTGCCTGAGTTGCCTCAAGCAAAGCAGAACAGCGGTCGCGAGCGCGCTCTATTCGAAATTGCGGACTTACGTGGGTGCACCGCAAGTCGAAGAGATTTTCCGCAACCCGAAAATCGGGGCGACGCCCGAAGAGTCCGCAAAGTACATCGCGGCGCTCGAAGCACTGCGCGAGGCGCCGGCGAACGCGCGTTGAAAAGACCCGCGCCGCTCGCACCGGCGCGCGTTCCGCGTGCGCGGTTGGGAGCGGGCGTAAGGCGTCGATCGGCTATAATTGCACCTTTTTACGAAGCCGAAGATCGACAATGGAAGCAGAACGTCTCAACGCGATCGAAAGCCTTCTGGCCGACCTGCGCCGCCGCGCGGGCGAGCTACGGGGGTATCTTTGACTACGACGCCAAATCCGCGCGTCTAGCCGAAGTCAACAAGGAACTCGAAGACCCGAACGTCTGGAACGATTCGAAAAACGCCCAGGCGCTCGGCCGTGAGAAGAAGCTGCTCGACGGCGTCGTGACCACGCTCACCGCGCTCGGCAACGACCTGCGCGACGCGCAGGATCTGTTCGACATGGCGCGCGAGGAAAACGACGAAGACACGCTCGTCGCTTGCGAAGCGGACGCCGATGCACTCAAGGCGCGCGTCGAAGACATGGAGTTCCGCCGGATGTTCTCGAATCCGGCCGATCCGAACAACTGCTTCATCGACATTCAGGCGGGCGCGGGCGGCACCGAAGCGTGCGACTGGGCGTCCATGCTGCTGCGCCAGTACCTGCGCTACTGCGAGCGCAAGGGCTTCAAGACCGAAGTGCTCGAAGAATCCGAAGGCGACGTCGCCGGCATCAAGAGCGCGACCATCAAGGTCGAAGGCGAATACGCCTACGGCTATCTGCGCACCGAAACCGGCATTCACCGCCTCGTGCGCAAGTCGCCGTTCGACTCGTCGGGCGGGCGTCATACGTCGTTCTCGTCGGTGTTCGTGTATCCGGAAATCGACGACTCCATCGAGATCGAAATCAATCCGGCGGATATTCGCACGGACACGTATCGCGCATCGGGCGCGGGCGGCCAGCACATCAACAAGACGGATTCCGCCGTGCGTCTCACGCACGCGCCGACGGGCATCGTAGTGCAGTGCCAGAACGACCGCTCGCAGCACCGCAACCGCGCGGAAGCCATGCAGATGCTGAAGGCGCGTCTCTACGAATTCGAGATGCGCAAGCGCCAGGCCGAACAGGACAAGCTCGAATCGAGCAAGACCGACGTGGGCTGGGGCCATCAGATCCGTTCTTACGTGCTCGACCAGAGCCGCGTGAAGGACCTGCGCACCAGCGTGGAAATGAGCAACACGCGCGCCGTGCTCGACGGCGACCTCGACGACTTCATCAGCGCGAGCCTGAAACAGGGCGTTTAAACCGCCGGCGCGGATATCGGCTCCGGTATCCGCGCGCTTCGTTTCGACTCAACGCGCATCCGCCTCGCATCAAAATCCAAGAATCATCATGACCGAACCGACTCAACCGAGCGCCGCTCCCGAACTGGAAGACAACCAGATCATCGCCGAGCGCCGCGACAAGCTGCGCTCGCTGCGTGAGCAAGGCGTCGCTTATCCGAACGACTTCCGCCCGACGCATCAGGCGGCCGCGCTGCAAAGCGAATACGCCGACACCGACAAGGAAGCGCTCGAAGCGAATCCCCTGCCCGTCGCGCTCGCCGGCCGCATGATGCTCAAGCGCGTGATGGGCAAGGCGAGCTTCGCCACGGTTCAGGACGGCAGCGGCCAGATTCAGTTCTTCGTGACGCCCGCCGACGTTGGCGCGGACACGTACGAAGCCTTCAAGAAGTGGGACTTGGGCGATATCGTCGCGGCGCGCGGCGTGCTGTTCCGCACGAACAAGGGCGAACTGTCGGTGCGCTGCACGGAATTGCGTCTGCTGTCAAAGGCGCTGCGTCCGCTGCCCGACAAGTTCCACGGCCTCGCCGATCAGGAAATGCGTTATCGCCAGCGTTATGTCGATCTGATCGTCACGCCGGAATCGCGCAAGACGTTCATGGCGCGCACGAAGGCGGTCACGTCGATCCGCAACTTCATGGCGCACGCGAACTTCATGGAAGTCGAAACGCCGATGCTGCACCCCATTCCGGGCGGCGCGGCGGCCAAGCCATTCACCACGCATCACAATGCGCTCGACATGCAGATGTTCCTGCGCATCGCGCCGGAGCTTTATCTGAAGCGGCTGATCGTCGGCGGCTTCGAGCGCGTGTTCGAAATCAATCGCAATTTCCGGAACGAAGGCGTGTCGCCGCGTCACAATCCGGAATTCACGATGATGGAGTTCTACGCGGCCTACACCGATTATCAGTGGCTCATGGACTTCACCGAGCAACTGATCCGCCAGGCCGCGATCGATGCGCTCGGCACCGCGACCATCACGTATCAGGGGCGCGAGCTTGATTTGGGCAAGCCGTTCCATCGTCTGACGATCAATCAGGCGATTCAGAAGTACGCGCCGAATTACACCGACGAGCAGTTGAACGACGGCGTCTTCATGCGCGCGGAGCTCAAGAAATTCGGCGTCGATACCACGCAGCCCGCGTTTCTGAACGCCGGCATCGGTGCGCTGCAACTGGCGTTGTTCGAAGAGACGGCGGAATCGCAATTGTGGGAACCGACGTATATCGTCGATTACCCGATCGAAGTATCGCCGCTCGCGCGTGAATCGGACAGCGTGCCGGGCATCACGGAGCGCTTCGAGCTGTTTATCACGGGGCGCGAGATCGCCAACGGCTTCTCGGAGTTGAACGATCCCGAAGATCAGGCCGCGCGCTTCCAGAAGCAGGTCGATCAGAAAGATGCCGGCGACGAAGAAGCCATGTACTTCGACGCCGACTATATCCGCGCGCTCGAATACGGCATGCCGCCGACGGGCGGTTGCGGCATCGGAATCGACCGTCTGGTGATGCTCTTGACCGACAGCCCGAGCATCCGCGATGTGATCCTGTTCCCGCATCTGCGGCGCGAAGACTGAGCGAAGCTCGGTTTCGCCAGCTGAAAAGCGCGTCCTTCGGGGCGCGCTTTTTTGTTTCTGGCCGCGTGCTTGTAACCGAAGGTACGGGACCCAAAAGCGCTCGCCGCGTCCGGGTGGCATCGGATGTGCTTCTGCTTCTTTGAAAACGGTAGTTACAACTCGAAAAAGCGCCGCACCGGCGTTTCGACCAAAATCAAAGTAGTCGGTAGTTCGCCTCGAACGGAGGTTCGAAATGGATAACGGGACCAACAAGTTTTCGCCATCGCCCTCGCCTGGCGCAGGCCAGCCGCCGCAGCGGCGTCTGCATCCGCTCATCGCGACGGCGGCGGGCGCGGTTATCGTCGCGAGTCTGGCCGCGACAGCCGCTATCACCGGGCTTTTCCCGGGCGCGTCCAGCACTTCCGCGCAGAATCCGCAGACTCAAACCGCGGCGGTCGCGCAGCAGCAGCCGGTCGTCAGTCCGGCCGTTCCCGCGCCGACGCAGCAGTTCGCGCAGCAAGCACCGCAGCAAACCGCGCCTCAACCGGTTCAGCAAGCCGCGCCGCAGGCTGTTCAGCAAGCGCCCGCGCAGCCTTCCTACGCGCAACAGCCGCCGCCCAAACCCGCGTACTGCTCGACTTGCGGCACCGTCGAAGCGATTTCCGCCGTGCGCCGCGAAGGGCACGGCACCGGCATCGGGGCGGTGGGCGGCGCGGTGGCGGGCGGTGTCGTCGGCAACCAGTTCGGACGCGGCAGCGGGCGCACCGCGATGACCTTGCTCGGCGCGCTCGGCGGCGGGCTCGCGGGCAATTCGGTGGAAAAACACATCCGCAGCGAAACCGATTATTCCGTCCGCGTGCGGATGGAAAACGGCAAGACGCGCTACTTCACGTACAAGCAGCAGCCGCCGTTCGCGCAAGGTCAGCATGTGCGCGTGCGCAATGGCGTGCTCGAGGCAGGTTGATCGGCTTGATCGGACGACGCGCAGGACGAAAAAAAGCGGCGGGCTTTGCGACCCGCCGCCTGTGCATCGAACAATGCGCTTCAGTGATCCCGCTGCGAACTGCGCGCGGGGTTCGGCCTGCCGCGTATCGCCATGTAGGCCCACCAGACGTATCCCGATAAGCCATACAGCACGAACAGGCAGAACAGCATGACCGGCGGATCGGACGATACGAGGACGAACGCCACCACGATCAGCAGCACGCCCGCGAACGGCACGCGATACCGCACGTCGAGCGCCTTGCCGCTGTAGAACGGCGCGTTCGATACCATCGTGACGCCTGCGTAAATCGTCAGTCCGAACGCGACCCACGGCAGCCACACGAGCTTGAGCGGTACGCGGTTATCCGTTGCGAGCCACACGAAACCGGCGATCAGCGCCGCCGCGGCCGGCGAAGGCAAGCCCTGGAAGTAACGCTTGTCGACCACGCCGACGTTCGTGTTGAACCGCGCGAGCCTAAGCGCCGCGCCCGAGCAGTAGACGAACGCCGCGAGCCAGCCCCAGCGCCCGAGATCCTTCAGCACCCATTCGTACATCACGAGCGCCGGCGCGACGCCGAACGACACCATGTCGGAGAGGCTATCGAACTGCTCGCCGAACGCGCTTTGCGTGTTCGTCATGCGGGCGACGCGGCCGTCCATGCCGTCGAGCACCATCGCGACGAAAATGGCGATGGCCGCGATCTCGAAACGCACGTTCATCGCCTGAACGACGGCGAAGAAGCCGCAAAACAGCGCGGCCGTGGTGAACGCATTCGGCAACAGATAGATGCCGCGCTTCTTCAGAAACTGCTGCCGCTTCGCGCGCCGTGTCTCCACGACGCCGACGTCCTGAATGGCCTTGTTGCGGCGGAACGCGCGCGGCGGCGTCGCGTTCGCCCGGTTACGGCGCGTCTTGAATGCCGCCATCGAAACCCCCGCGTTATTCCGCGAACTCGGCGAGGATGGTCGACGAGGCGGACACTTTCTCGCCGATCGACACGCGCGGCCGGCTTCCGACCGGCAGATACACGTCGACGCGCGAGCCGAAACGGATGAAGCCGTAGCGCTGGCCGCGCGTGAGCGGCTCGCCCGCGTGCACGTAGCAAAGGATGCGTCGCGCGATCAGGCCCGCGATCTGCACCGACGTCACCGTGTGCCCCGCCGCCGTCTGCAGCACGATCGCGTTGCGCTCGTTCTCGGTGGACGCCTTGTCGACCGCCGCATTCAGATACGCGCCGGGAAAGTACTGCACCTTCGTGATCGCGCCGTCCACGGGCGAACGTTGCGAGTGCACGTTGAACACGTTCATGAACACGCTGATCTTCAGCGCTTCGCGGCCCGCGTACGGATCGTGCGCGGTTTCGACCGCGACGATGCGCCCGTCGGCCGGACACAGCACCGCGTTGGCCTGAGTGGGAATGGGACGCGGCGGATCGCGGAAAAACTGGACGACGAAAATCACGATCAGCCAGAAGATCCAGGCGAAGCCGAAGCCGCCGATCGCCTGCACGAGAATGGCAACGACGGCCGCGATGGCGATGAACGGCCAGCCTTCGCGGGCAATGATCGGATGAGGATAGTTCATGAACGTGTTCTGTGTTTTTTAAAAACCGTAGGATAGCAAAAGCCGCCCGGCGCACAGCGGCTTCCGGGCGGCTTTCAGCGAAGCAAGAAACGTGACGCGAGGACCTTAGTTCTTTGCCTGGTCCACGAGCTTGTTCTTCGCGATCCACGGCATCATCGCGCGGAGCTTCTCGCCCACTTGCTCGATCTGATGCTCCGACGTCAGGCGGCGGCGCGATTGCAGCGTCGGCGCACCCGCGCGGTTCTCGATGATGAAGCTCTTCGCGTACTCGCCGGTCTGGATGTCCTTCAGCACGGCCTTCATCGCCTTCTTCGTCTCTTCCGTGACGATGCGCGGACCCGTCACGTACTCGCCGTACTCGGCGTTGTTCGAGATCGAGTAGTTCATGTTGGCGATGCCGCCTTCATAGATCAGGTCCACGATCAGCTTCAGTTCGTGCAGGCACTCGAAGTACGCCATTTCCGGCGCGTAGCCCGCTTCCACAAGCGTTTCGAAGCCGGCCTTGATCAGATCGACGGTGCCGCCGCACAGAACCGCTTGCTCGCCGAACAGGTCGGTTTCGGTTTCTTCGCGGAAGTTCGTTTCGATGATGCCGGCACGGCCGCCGCCGTTCGCCGCCGCATACGAGAGCGCCACGTCGCGCGCGGATCCCGACTTGTCTTGCGCCACCGCGATCAGATGCGGCACGCCGCCGCCCTGGCTGTACGTGTTGCGAACCGTGTGGCCCGGAGCCTTCGGCGCGATCATGATGACGTCCAGATCCGCACGCGGGATCACCTGGCCGTAGTGAACGTTGAAGCCGTGCGCGAACGCGAGCGCTGCGCCGTTCTTGATGTTCGCGTGCACTTCGTTCTTGTACACCTCGGCGATCTGCTCGTCGGGCAGCAGCATCATCACGACGTCGGCGCCCTTCACGGCTTCGGCCACTTCCTTGACCGGCAGGCCGGCGTTCTCGGCCTTGCTCCACGATGCGCCGCCCTTACGCAGGCCGACCGTCACGTTCACGCCGCTTTCCTTCAGGTTCAGCGCGTGCGCATGGCCTTGCGAGCCATAGCCGATGATGGTCACTTGCTTGCCCTTGATGAGGGAGAGGTCGGCGTCTTTGTCGTAGAAAACTTTCATGGTGGTTCCTTGCTGGGTCCTGAATCGGGGTTGTGTATTTGCGTGATGCAATGAATCTGGAATCGCGTGTGGTCCTACACCTTGAGGATGCGCTCGCCCCGGCCGATGCCGGAGCTGCCCGTGCGAACCGTCTCGAGGATCGCCGTGGCGTCGAGCGCCTGGATAAACGCGTCGAGCTTGTCGGACGCGCCCGTCAGTTCCATCGTGTAGGTCTTTTCGGTCACGTCGATGATGCGGCCGCGGAAGATATCCGCCATCCGCTTCATTTCTTCGCGTTCCTTGCCGACCGCCCTTACCTTGATGAGCATCAGCTCGCGCTCGATGTGGGCGCCCTCTGTCAGGTCGACCACTTTCACCACCTCGATCAGGCGGTTCAGGTGCTTCGTGATCTGTTCGATCACGTCGTCCGAGCCAATGGAGACGATGGTCAGCCGCGACAGCGAGCTGTCTTCCGTCGGCGCCACCGTCAGCGTTTCGATGTTATAGCCGCGCGCGGAAAAGAGACCGACGACACGCGATAACGCGCCCGGCTCGTTTTCCAGCAAAACGGAGATGATGTGTTTCATTGTGTTTTTCCCGAGTATGTCCAGTTGGCATTCATCCGAAAAACCCGCGCGCAGCACGTGTCCTTTGTGAAGACAGGCGCGCGCGAGCCTCGCGAGACGAAGCCGCGTTATAGATCCTCAGATCCGAGCAGCATTTCCGTGATGCCTTTACCGGCTTGCACCATCGGGAATACGTTTTCGGTGGGATCGGTCTGGAAGTCGAGAAACACGGTGCGATCCTTCAGGCGCAGCGCTTCCTTCAGCGCCGGCTCGACGTCCGCCGTCTTTTCGACGCGAATGCCGACATGGCCGTACGCTTCCGCGAGCTTCACGAAATCGGGCAGCGCGTCCATGTACGAACTGGAGTAACGCTTCTTGTATTCGATCTGCTGCCACTGGCGGACCATGCCGAGATAGCGGTTGTTCAGCGAAATGATCTTGACGGGCGTGTTGTACTGCTTGCACGTCGACAGTTCCTGAATGCACATCTGGATGGAACCTTCGCCCGTGATGCAGACGACGTCCTCGTCCGGATAGGCCATCTTCACGCCCATCGCGGCCGGCAGGCCGAAGCCCATCGTGCCGAGACCGCCCGAGTTGATCCAGCGGCGCGGCTTGTTGAACGGATAGAACTGCGCCGCCCACATCTGGTGCTGGCCGACGTCCGAACAGACGAACGCGTTGCCGTCGGTCAGTTCCGCGAGCTTTTCGACGACGTACTGCGGCTTGATGATCTCGCTCTTGCGGTCATACGCCAGGCAGTCTTTCGCGCGCCAGCCTTCGATGTCGCTCCACCACGTCTTGAGCGCGGCCGCGTCCGGGCCGTGCTCGGCGTGCTGAAGCTGCTCGATCAGTTCCTTCAGCACTTCCTTCACGTCGCCGACGATGGGGATATCCACCTTCACGCGCTTGGAAATGGACGACGGATCGACGTCGATATGGATGATCTTGCGCGGCGACGACGCGAAATGCTTCGGATCGCCGATCACGCGGTCGTCGAAACGCGCGCCGATCGCGATCAGCACGTCGCAGTTCTGCATCGCCATGTTGGCTTCGTACGTGCCGTGCATGCCGAGCATGCCGAGGAACTTCTTGTCGCTCGCGCGATAGCCGCCGAGGCCCATCAGCGTGTTGGTGACGGGATACCCGAGCAGATCGGCGAACTGGTTCAGCTCGCGCGACGCATCCGCGAGGATGATGCCGCCGCCGGTATAGATATACGGGCGCTTCGCCGACAAGAGCAGTTGCACGGCCTTGCGGATCTGGCCGGAGTGGCCCTTCGTCACCGGGTTGTACGAACGCAGCGACACGCTCTTGATCGGCTCATACTGGCACGGCGCCTTCGACACGTCCTTCGGAATGTCGATCAGCACGGGGCCGGGACGGCCTGTCCGGGCGATATAGAACGCTTTCTTGATGGTGGCGGCGAGATCGCGCACGTCCTTCACGAGGAAGTTGTGCTTCACGCACGGACGCGTGATGCCGACGGTGTCGCATTCCTGGAACGCGTCGAGGCCGATGGCCGCGGTGGGCACCTGACCGCTGATGACGACGAGCGGAATGGAATCCATGTAGGCCGTGGCGATGCCGGTGACGGCATTGGTCACGCCCGGACCCGATGTCACGAGGCACACGCCGACTTTGCCGGTGGAACGCGAATACGCGTCGGCGGCGTGCACGGCGGCTTGCTCGTGGCGCACGAGGATGTGCTGGATCTGGTCCTGCTTGTACAGCTCGTCGTAGATGTAGAGTACCGAGCCGCCGGGATAGCCCCAGATGAACTCGACGTTCTCGTCGGCGAGCGCGCGCATGAGCACGGTGCCGCCGATGGAGTCAGCGTCGTGAGGGGGAGTGGTATCCGACGTGGAGAATTCCGCGCTGGGCATATTCATTCATCACCTTTCGAATTTTCGGCAAAAAATTGATCGGGTGCTCTCTGCCGGGCTTGTGGCTCGGGTTCAAGCGGCGCGTCTTGGTTTGACAGGCGTGCTTCTTGGGCTCGCCTCAAAGCAGACATTTCACTTTATGATGCGAGTCGGAAAAGATATCCCGATTTCGCGAAACGGGTCAAGCGAAAATTTTCCCGACGATTGTCCGCATCGGTGGCATCGACCCGAAAAACCGCCGGCCGCGCAGGTCAACGGGCGAAAAAGAGCGCCATCCCGGCGCAACAATTTGCTCCCGGCGTTTCCGGGGACGGCGAAAATTTGCTAGCATCCGCAGGTTTCCCTGCAACTCCATAATCTCTTTCGACGCAAATTCGTTGCGCCGGGTCCCCAACGGATGGCATCAGACAAGGAACTCGCCGACTTTCTGGCGGGCGTCGAAAGACGCGCGTTCAAACAGACCGTCTACACCGTGCGCGATGACGACGCGGCGCTCGACATCGTCCAGGACGCCATGATCAAGCTCGCGGAAAAGTACGGCGACCGTCCTCCCGCCGAGCTTCCGCTTTTGTTCCAGCGTATCCTTCAGAATGCGACGCACGACTACTTCCGCCGTCAGAAGGTGCGCAACACCTGGGTGAGCCTGTTCTCGTCGTTCGGCAGCGCGGACGACGACGAATTCGATCCGCTCGAGACTTTCGAAGCGGAAAGCGGCACCGGCAGCGAGAGCAGCGAAAACCGACTGGAGCGTGAACAGGTGCTGAACCTGATCGACGCGGAAATCCAGAAGTTACCGGCGCGTCAACGAGAAGCTTTTCTCATGCGTTACTGGGAAGATATGGATGTCGCCGAGACGGCCGCCGCGATGGGCTGCTCCGAGGGTAGCGTGAAGACGCACTGTTCACGCGCCACGCACGCACTCGCGCAAGCCCTGAAAGCCAAAGGGATCACGCTATGAGTTCCGCTCTTGAAACAAACGAAAACGAGTTCGCGCTAAAGGTCGTTCGCGCGCTCGACGAAAGCACGTCGAATATTCCCGCCGCAGCCGCCGACCGCCTCGCGCTCGCGCGCCGCGCGGCCATTGCGCGCAAGAAGCCTGAGAAAGTGGCCGTCGCCGCGTTCACACCCGCCTTCACGCCGGCCTTCGCGGGTGCGGCAGGCGGTCTGGGCGGCGCGGGCGATCTCGGCGACGATCAGCGCGCCCGCAAGAGCCTCTTCGCACGGCTCGGCGGCTTCGGGCTGGCCTGGCCGGTCGTCGCGCTGGCCGTCGCGCTCGCGGGCGTCGCGTACTGGGAAGACCAGCAGCGCAAGGCCGAACTTGCCGACATCGACGCCGCCATGATGAGCGACAGCCTGCCGCTCGACGCCTATCTCGATCACGGCTTCAACGCGTATCTGACGCGCAATCACTAAGCATCGGTCAACAAGCAACAGCGAAGCGGGGGAATTTTCGGGTGAGTTACAAGCGCGGTCTCGCGATTGTTTTCGGCTGCGCGATTGCGGGTATGGTCGCGTTCGCCGCCACTTACCCGCGCTTCTACTCGTCCCCCGCCGCCGCGCCCGCCTCCGCCGCCGCGCCCATCGGCGCCAGTACCGGCGCGGATACCGAAATCCTGCCGCTCGCCGCGCTGTCGTCGAATCCGCTTTCCTGGAGCCGGCTGACGGATGCGCAGCGCGTCGCGCTCGCGCCGTTCGCCACGCAGTGGGATTCCTTCAGCGACGAACGCAAGCAGAAGTGGCTGAAGATCGCGTCGCGCTATCACCGGATGTCGCCGGAAGCGCAGAAACGCCTGCATCAGCGGATGCAGGAGTGGGTTCGCATGACGCCCGACGAGCGCAAGGTCGCGCGGGAAAACTATCAGGTGTCGAAGTCCGTGCCGCTGGACAAGCGCGAGCGGGCGTGGGACGCGTACCAGAAGCTGCCGGAAGAGCAGAAGAAAAAGCTCGCCGCGAGCGAGCATAACCGCCGGCCGACCGTCGTGAGCGCGCCGCCGACCGGCAAGACCGAAGTGAAGGACATCAACCGGCTCGTCACCGCGCGCGAGCAGGGCCACAGTCCCGCGCACGCGGGCGGTCAATCGGGTGCGGGCGCGTCGGTGCCGGCCATGCCGTCGCAACCGGCCATCCCGAACGCGGCCAGCATCGTTCCCGCCACGCCGATTCCCGTTTCCCCGCAGCAAGCGCCGTCGATGTACAACGGATCGTGAGCGCGCCCCAGTGAACGCCCCCGCCACCGTCCCGCCGCTTCACGCGCCCGCGCTGCGCCGCCGTCTCGCGACGATGGTCTACGAAGGCGTCATCCTGTTCGGCGTGGTGTTCCTCGCCGGCTATCTCTTCAGCACGCTCACGCAGCAGCGCAACGGGCTCACGCATCACAATCTGCTGATGTCGTGGATCGGCGTCGTGCTCGCCGCGTATTTCGTGTGGTTCTGGACCCACGGCGGCCAGACCTTGCCGATGAAAACCTGGCGCCTCAAGGTCGTCGATGCGCACGGCCAGCCGGTCAAACCCGGCCGCGCCCTCGCCCGCTACGCGCTCGCGTGGCTGTGGTTCCTGCCGCCGCTCGCGCTGCATCCGCTCCTCTCGCTCGCCGTGCCGCAGACGCTCGTCGTGTTCGCGGCCTGGGTGGCGCTCTGGGCCGCCGCCGTCTTTCTCGATCCGGCGCGCCAGTTTCTGCACGATCGTCTGGCCGGCACGCGCATCGTCGCGGCGCAGGCATCCGTCGGCAAATAAAAACCCGCGTAATAAGAACTTCTCGTGACTGTCACGGCTCGGTCACGGCCGCGTGGCGCAATGCGCATACCGAAACCCGATGCGCGAGCCAATGCCCTCGAACTCGTCTGTCACGCCGGCCATCGATCCCTCCCCGGCCTACTGGTTTCGCAGCACCGGCGTCACGCTGCCGTCCAGTCCGCCCGAAACGTCCGACCCGGTCACTGAAGGCGATTCCGCGGACGGCCCGCATCGCTATCGGGCGATCTGGCTGTCCGACATCCACCTGGGCTCCGGCGGATGCCAGGCGTCCTATCTGCTCGACTTTCTGCGGCACCACGACTCGGATTATCTGTATCTCGTCGGCGACATCATCGACGGATGGCAGTTGCGCAAAGGCTGGTTCTGGCCACAGGCGCACAACGACGTGGTGCAGAAAATCCTGCGCAAGGCGCGCAAGGGCACGCAGGTCGTCTACATCCCCGGCAATCACGACGAAGCCGCGCGCCAGTTCTGCGATCTCGCGTTCGGCGACATCCACGTGCGCGGCGAAGCGTTCCACACCACGCTCGCGGGCAAGCGGCTGTGGATCGTGCACGGCGATCTCTTCGACGGCGTCATCCAGCACGCGAAGTGGCTCGCTTATCTCGGCGACACCGCGTACACCGCGATCCTCTTGCTCAACCGCTGGTTCAATCGCGTGCGCACGAAGCTCGGCTTCAATTACTGGTCGCTCTCGCAGTACCTGAAGCATCAGGTGAAGAACGCGGTCAACTTCATTTCGCAGTTCGAACGCGTGATGACCGATGAAGCGCGACGCCGCGGCTGCGACGGCGTCGTGTGCGGTCATATCCACAAGGCGGAAATCCGCGACATCGACGGCATGCTGTATTGCAACGACGGCGACTGGGTCGAAAGCCTGTCCGCGCTCGTCGAGACCTTCGACGGCGAATTGAAGATCGTCTACTGGACCGTCATCCGCTCGCCAGAGCAACGCCCCGTCAAGACGCGCGCCACGGTTTGAACGCACGCGTCATCCTTCTGGAATCGCTATGAAAATCATGATCGTGACCGATGCATGGGAGCCGCAGGTCAACGGCGTCGTGCGAACGCTCAAGAACACGGGCAAGGAACTGATGGCGCTCGGACATCGCGTGGAAATGCTCACGCCGCTCGAGTTCAAGACGATTCCCTGCCCGACGTATCCCGAGATTCGCCTTTCGCTGATGCCGCGCCGCCATGTCGCCGAGCGCATCGACGCCTTCGAACCGGACGCGCTGCATATCGCGACCGAAGGACCGCTCGGGCTTGCCGCGCGCGCCTACGCGCTGCGTCACAAGCTGCCGTTCACGACCGCGTATCACACGCGCTTTCCCGAGTACGTGAAGGCGCGCTTCGGCATTCCGCTTTCGCTCACGTATCGATTCCTGCGCTGGTTTCATGGGCGCTCGCAGGCGGTGATGGCGCCCACGCCCGTCGTCAAGGACGATCTCGAACGCTACGGATTCACGAACGTCGTGCTGTGGACGCGCGGCGTCGATCTCGACATCTTTCATCCGATGGACTCGAAGGTGCTCAACACCGCGCGGCCGATCTTTCTGTACGTGGGGCGCGTGGCCGTCGAGAAGAACGTGGAGGCGTTCCTGAAGCTCGATCTGCCCGGTTCGAAGTGGGTTGCGGGCGAAGGTCCGGCGCTCGCGGAACTGAAGTCGCGCTATACGAACGTGAACTATCTCGGCGTGCTGTCGCAGCCGGAACTCGCGAAGGTCTACGCCGCCGCCGATGTCTTCGTGTTCCCGAGCCGCACCGATACGTTCGGCCTCGTGCTCCTCGAAGCGATGGCCTGCGGCACGCCCGTGGCGGCGTATCCGGTGACGGGCCCGATCGACGTGCTCGGCCAGCACGGCCCCGGCGCGCTCGACGAAGACTTGCGCGAGGCGTGTCTCAAGGCGCTGACGATCGATCGCGCCGACGCCCGTGCGTGGGCGGAACGCTTTTCGTGGCGGGCGGCGTCGGAGCAGTTCGCCTCGCACTTGCGGCGATTCGGGCCGCGCGCGCCGAGTTCCGACCGGGCGGCTGCATGACGCGTCGCGCGCTTGCCGACCAGCGGGCCGACGACGACGAAGAAGAACGCGGCGAACCGCTGAGCACCGACGACCTGCCCTTCAATCCCTATAAAGGCAATCGCGGCGTCACCCGCGCGTGGCACGCGATGAAGAATTCCATTTCGGGATTTCGCGTCGCGATTCGCGAGGAAAGCGCGTTCCGGCAGGAGTTGACGCTCGCGGCCATTCTGCTGCCGTGCAGCCTGATCGTGCCGGTCGCGCCGGTCGAGCGCGCGGCGCTGATCGCATCGGTGCTGCTGGTGCTGATCGTCGAGCTGCTGAATTCGAGCGTCGAGGCGGCCATCGATCGCATTTCGCTCGAACGCCACGAACTCTCGAAACGCGCGAAAGACTTCGGCAGCGGCGCCGTGATGATCGCGCTCGCGACGTGCGTCGTCACCTGGACGCTGATCCTGTGGCCGCTCGCACCGGCGTTCGTCATGTGGCTCGAACGGCTCACACTGTGATCCGAACGTTTTTCCACACCATCTCGTAAAGGGGAAAACCCCGCCCGGGAACCAAGCCCGGAACGGCAGAGGCGCAGTTTATAATCGTCCGATATTCTCAAAAATAGCAACGGAACCGGACGCGGGCGCGCGCTGCACGCTCGCGAGCGCCGGATGCCAAGGTCGGACGACATGGAAGCCAAACCTCCCCGCCGCACCCGCGAACGGATTCTCGAGCTGTCACTGAAGTTGTTCAACGATATCGGCGAGCCGAACGTCACCACGACGACCATCGCCGAGGAAATGGAGATCAGTCCAGGAAACCTGTACTACCATTTCCGGAACAAGGACGACATCATCAACAGCATCTTCGCGCAGTTCGAGCAGCAGATTCAGAAGCGGCTGCGGTTTCCGGACGACCATCGTCCGACGATCGACGAGATGTGGTCCTATCTGCAGTACATGGCCGATTTCCTGTGGACGTACCGGTTCCTGTACCGCGACCTGAACGATTTGCTCGCGCGCAACCGCACGCTCGAGACGCACTTCAAGCAGATCATCACGCACAAGGTCCGCTTCGCCGGGCAGTTGTGCGAAGCGCTCGTCGCCGATCAGGAAATGGTCGCGACGCCCGCGGAAATCGAGGTGATCGCGACGAACATCGGCGTGATCGCGACGTACTGGCTGTCGTATCAGTACGTGATGAATCCGCGCAAATACAACGATCAGGAAGCGATCCGCGCGGAACTGCATCAGGTGAGCGTGCACATCATCTCGATCATGGCGCCGTATTTGCGCGGCCGCTCGCGTCAGCTTTTCGACGATCTGGTGTCCGGTAAACTACCCAAGCGCGAATATGCGGATTTTCTTCCGCCGCGCGACGATGCGGCCAGCGCATCGAAGACCGAAACACCGAAGGATTCCCGATAATGAAGGCAGTCTGTGTCTATTGCGGCTCCGCGACCGGAGCCCGCCCCGTCTATGCCGAAGCGGCCAAGGCATTCGGCCGCGCGCTCGTCGAAGCCGATTTGTCGCTCGTGTACGGCGGCGGCCGCGTCGGCCTGATGGGCCTCATCGCCGATGAAGTGCTCGCCGCCGGCGGACGCGCGGTCGGCGTCATCCCCGAATTGCTGCTCGCGAAGGAAGTGGGCCATACGGATCTCACCGAACTGCACGTCGTGCCCGACATGCACGAGCGCAAGAAGAAAATGGCCGATCTTTCCGATGCCTTCGTCGCGATGCCCGGCGGCGTCGGCACCTTCGAGGAGTTCTTCGAAGTCTATACGTGGGCGCAGCTCGGCTATCACCAGAAGCCGGTCGGCCTGCTGAACGTGAACGGCTATTTCGAGCCGCTCCTGTCGATGCTGCGTCATACCGTCGACGAAGGCTTCATGCGCAAGCCGTATCTCGACTTGATTCAGGTCGCCGCCGAACCCGGCGAGATGATCGCGAAGCTGGATACCTACACCCCGCCCGTTCACGACAAGTGGACGCAAAACCGCAACGTCGTCTGAGGACCGAATCGATGTCGAAAGTCATCCTGATTACCGGAGCAAGCCGTGGCATCGGCCGCTCGGCTGCGCTGCTCGCGGGCGCGCGCGGCTGGTCGGTCGGCGTGAACTACGCGTCGAACGCACAAGCCGCCGATGAAACCGTCGCCGCCGTGCGGGCCGCGGGCGGCAAGGCCGTCGCGATTCAGGGCGACGTGCGCGACGAAGCCGCGATCATCGCGATGTTCGACGCCACCGAAGAAGCCTTCGGCAAGCTCGACGGCGTGGTGAACAACGCGGGCATCGTGGCTCCGGGATCGCCGCTGGCGGAGATGGACATCGACCGGCTCAGGCGCATTTTCGACACCAACGTGCTCGGCGCGTATCTCTGCGCACGCGAAGCGGCGCGGCGGCTCTCGCGTTCGCGCGGCGGCAAGGGCGGCGCGATCGTGAACGTGTCGTCGGCGGCGGCGCGGCTCGGTGCGCCGAACGAATACGTCGACTATGCCGGATCGAAAGGCGCGATCGACGTGCTGACCATCGGGCTTTCGAAGGAACTCGGGCCGGAAGGCGTGCGCGTGAACGCGATCCGCCCCGGTCTCATCGAAACCGACATCCACGCGAGCGGCGGCCGTCCGGACCGCGCGCAGGTGCTCGGCGTGCAGACGCCGCTCGGGCGTCCCGGCACCGCCGATGAAGTCGGCGAAACCATCGTGTGGCTGCTGTCGGATGCGTCGTCGTACGTGACGGGCGCGATTCTGGACGTGACCGGCGGGCGCTGATTTCCCGCCGCGCTACACGCGTAGTCACGCGTCCTCGGGCGCGAAGCGCAGTTGATAGCCGCGCGCTTCGAGCATCCGCGCGATATCCATTTCGCGGAACGCCCGCTCCGCGATGCTGCGCTTCGTCCGATATTGAATGACCGGCGGATCGATGCCGATGAGCCGCCGCCATTTGCAGTGCTGGCCGAAGAGCGACATCATGTTCACCTCGCGATGCACCGGCCCCGCGTGCTCGATGCCGAAGCGCAGGCACATCTCGACCGGCGCGAACCGCAGGCCGACGGCTTCCAGCTCGGGCCGCAGCACGCACGTGAGCTGCACGTCTTCGTTGAGCGCGCAGTTGGTCCATTCCACCTTGATTGCATCGCCGCCGAACTTGTCGGGCGCGGGAATCGTCATCTTGATTTCGGGATGGTCGATGAGCGCGCGCATCATGCGCCGGCTGCGCAGGCAGAAGCCGCCGTTGATCACCGGCATCACCGTGTGCCCGGGCTTGTCCAGTTCGGCGCCCCACTTGTAGTGCGTGACCCAGCGCGTGCCCTCTTTCGAATCGATGCGCCCCACGTGCGCCGCCGGGCCGACGTAGTCGTAGTCGAGGAAGTCGTCGCTCCAGTTGGCGGTGTCGAGCACCCAGCCGTCGTCCTGAACGATCAGCGCGAATTCCGTGTCGACCACGCGCCAGAGCGCGTACATCATGAACCACGAGTATTCGTGATAACTGAGCGGCGCGATCTTGCGATGCTCGATGCCGTCCGGCAGGTTCGCGGGCGCATTCGGGCTGCACAGCACGGCGCGCGCGCCCGGCATCTGCCGCTGGCTCAGGACGAGCGCGTACACTGCGCGCGTCGCATCCGGCAGTCCCGTCACGGAAACGAGGGTGATCTTGCTGAAATCTTTCATCGCGCTTTGAGGAGATAAAAGCGATGAAAGTAAGCCGGCACGCGGCGCGCGGCTATCGAAGGAATTCTAGAAGCCGCCGTGTTCCGCGAGCCACGCGGCTTCTTCAGGCGACGTCTCACGCCCCAGAATGCGATTGCGATGCGGATAACGCCCGAAGCGGCCGATCACGTCCGCGTGCTCCACCGCCGATTCGTGGAAGCTCGACACGCCCGTCTCGTCCTTCAGCTTCCCGAAAAGACGCAGCGATTCGCGCTGACTCGGCATGGATTCGTCGTGCTGGAAAGGCATATACGCGAACGCGCGATGAAACGCGCTCGGCAGGCGCAGATCATCGCCAGTCTCGACGAGCGATTTCGCCAGCGCGAGCGCCCGCGCGTCGCCCGCGAACGCGCGCGGCGTATGGCGATGGCAATTGCGCGAGAACTGGTCCAGCAGCACGATCAGCGCGAGCGTGCCGAGCGACGAGCGCTCCCAGTCGCGCAAGCCGCCCGCCTGCGCTTCGTCGAGCAAGGCGCCGAATCGCTCGGCGAGCATCGCGTCGAACGCGCGCTTCTTCTTCCACCACGTCTTGCGCTCGGTCCCGTATTCGGGCGATCCCGCCGCGCCGAACCAGACATCGAGCACGTCCTGCGCGCGCGGATCGATGCTCAAGCCAGCTCCAGCACGAGCCGCCGCGTGCGCGCGCTCTTTTTCTCCAGCTTCGCGATGCGCAATTCGCCGATCTCGCCCGTGTTGCGCACGTGCGTGCCGCCGCACGGCTGCAGGTCCACGTCCTCGATGCGCAACAGGCGCACGCGGCCGAGGCCTATCGGCGGCTTGACGCTCATCGTGCGGACGAGCTCGGGGCGCGCGGACATTTCGTCGTCGGTGATCCATTCGGTGCGCACGTCATGCGATCCGCCGACGAGCGCGCGCAGCTTCGATTCCACCTCTTCGCGCTCGATCGGCTCGACGGTCGCGAGATCGAGCCGCGCGTAGTCGGTCGTGATGCTGCAGCCATCGACCGGATACGGCAGCACGGCGCAGATCAGATGACTCGCCGTGTGCAGCCGCATATGCCGATACCGCCGCGCCCAGTCGATCTCCGCGCTCACCGTGTCGCCCGCTTTCAGCTTCGCGAGCGCGTCTTCCTGGCCGGGCGCGGGCACGTGCACGGCGTCGTCGGGCGTCGCGCCTTCGAACTTGGCCTTGCGCGTATCCGCGATCGCGATGACCGTGCCGTCCGCGAGCGTCAGCGTGCCGGCGTCGCCCGCCTGGCCGCCGCCGAGCGGATAGAACACGGTTTGATCGAGACGAATGCCCGCCTCGTCGATGGCGATGACGGTCGCCTCGCATTGCGTCTGATAGGCGTCCTCGCGAAAGAGTGCGCGTGTGGTCATGGCTTCATGTCCTCGAAATGCCCTGGTTAACCGGCAGATGATGCCGCAAACGAGCGCGGCCTCGCCCGATACAAAAGCGGGCGATTCAACCGGGACGGTTGCGCATCCAGTCGGCGGTATCGAAGAAGGAAGTCAGCAGTCGTTCGCGCAGCGGCTCCGCGAGGCCGATGTCTTCCATCGCCCAGGCCATGCAGCGCAGCCATTGATCGCGTTCGCTCGATGCGATCGCGAACGGCAGATGCCGCGCCCGCAAACGCGGATGCCCGAAGCGGCTGATGTAGTGATCCGGCCCGCCCATCCAGCCGCACAGGAACCAGAAAGTCTTGTCGCGGGAATTCTCGAGCGTCGGCGGATGCAGCGCGCGGATGCCCGCGAACTCGGGCTCGAGGTCCATCAGGTCGTAGAAACGATCGACGAGCGCGCGCACGCGTTCCTCGCCGCCGACCAGTTCGAACGCGGTCGGCGCGGTGTCTTGATTCGATGCTGCGTCGTCGGAAGACGATTGGTTCACTTCGCTCATTGCTTTGATTCTAAGAAAACTAGGCGTCGCGCAAGGACTGCAGCGCCGGGCGCGCCAGCACGCGACGCAAACTCAGCCAGCCGCCGAGTCCCGCGCACGCGATGCCCGCGACGACGCCCGCGGGCACGAGCCACGGATTGAAATCGATATGAAACTCGAACACGCGCGACGCCAGCACGTAGCCGATGCCCTGCGCGCCGAGCGCCGCCATCAGGCCCGACAGCGCGCCGACCGCCACGAATTCGGCGACCTGTACCGAGCGCACCTGCTTGTGCGACGCCCCGAGCGCCCGCAGCAGCGCCGATTCGCGCATGCGCTCGTCGCGCGTGCCGGCGAGCGCCGCGTACAGCACGAGCACGCCCGCCGCGAGCGTGAAGAGGAACAGAAACTGGACCGCGCCGATGACCTGCGCGAGCGTGCGCTGGATCTGCGCGAGGATCGGCGCGGTATCGATGGCCGTCACGTTCGGATAAGCGGCGATCAGGCCGTCGATCATGCGCTGGTCGTCGGCGGGCAGGTGGAAGCTCGTGATGAACGTCGCGGGCAGATCGGCGAGCGCCTCGGGCGGCATCAGCACGAAGAAATTGACCTTGAACGAATTCCAGTCGACCTTGCGCAGGCTCGTCACGGGCGCTTCCACCGGCAGCCCGGCGACATCGAAGCGCAGCACATCGCCCATTTTCACGCGGATGGTCTTCGCGATGCCCTCTTCGATCGACACCTGCGGCTTCGCGCTCGTGCCGAACCACGCGCCTTGCGTCACGCGGTTGTCGTCGGGCAGCGCGGTCGTGTAGGACAGGTTGAATTCGCGATCGACGAGACGCTTCGCATCGGCTTTCTCGTAGCTGTCCGGATTGACCGGCTGGCCGTTGATGGAGACGAGACGCGCGCGCACCATCGGCGACAGCGCGGCCTGCGGCTGGCCGTGACCGTGCAGATACGCGAGCACGCCGTCGCGCTGATCGGGCTGGATGTCGATCAGGAATTCGTTCGGCGCGTCGGGCGGCGTCGCGTCGCGCCATCCCTTGATGAGATCGTTGCGCGTCATCGCGATCAGCAGCAGGCACATCAGCCCGATGCCGAGCGCCGTGATCTGCAGCGCGCTCGCCCCGCTTCGCCGTTCCAGCGACGCCAGCGCGTACCGCCAGCCGACGCCCGCGCGGCTCTTGTCGCGCCGCACGAAGCGCGCCGCCGCCCAGAGCGCCGCCCGCGCGATCGCGCCGAACAGCAGCAGCCCCGCCGCGAAGCCGCCCGCGACGATGCCGCCGAGCTTCCACTCGCCCGCCGCGATCACGAGCAGCGCCGCGAACAGCAGCACGCCGACGCCGTACGCCGCGTAAGCGACGCGCCCGGCATCGCCGAGTTCGCGGCGGATCACGAGCACCGGCGGCACGCGCGTGAGCGGCAACAGCGGCGGCAGCGCGAAGCCGAGCAGCAGCACGAGTCCCATCGCGATGCCTTCGAGCGCCGGCCACACGCTCGCCTGCGGCAACTCGACATCGACGAGCGAGCCGAGCCAGTTCAGCAACACCAGATGCCCGATGAAGCCGAGCACGATGCCCGCCGCGCTGCCGATCACGCCGATCGCCAGGAACTCGTTCAGAAAGAGCGCGCGCAAGGTCCGCTGGCTGACGCCGAGACAGCGCATCGCGGCGCAGCCGTCGAGGTGGCGTCGCGCGAAGCGATGCGCGGCCATCGCGATGGCGACCGCCGCGAGCAGCGCCGTCAGCAGCGACACGAGTGTGAGGAAGTGGCTCGCGCGATCGATCGTCTGCCGCACCTGCGGCTGGCCGTCCGACAGCGATTCGAGCGCGACGCCGCGCAGCTTGCCGCCATCGGCCTTATCGCGGGCGAACTGCGCGAAGCGCTCCACCTGCGCGTCCGGTCCCGCCACCAGCAGCCGGTACGTCACGCGGCTGCCGTAGCCGAGCAGTCCCGTCCCGGCGATTTCGTCGGCGCGCATCATGAGGCGCGGCGAGAAATTGACGAACGAGAAGCCGCGATCGAGTTCGCGCGTGATGACCGCGGCCACCGTGAACGTGCGCGTGCCGACCTTCACCGTGCCGCCGACTTTCGTCTTGAGCGCGTCGAGGAGCGCGGGATCGACCCAGACGGTGCCCGGCGCGGGAATGCCTTGCGCGGGGGCGCCGGGCGCATCGGGGCCGGGCGCGATGCGCAACGCGCCGCGCAGCGGATAGCCGGCCGTCACGCCCTTGATCGCCGCGAGCCGCGACACCGCTTCGCGCGACGTCCCGCTGATCATGCTCGGGAAAATCGTCGTGCCGGCGGTTTCGAGCCCGAGCGATCGCGCTTCGGCCGCGAACATCGGATCGACGGGATGATCGGCGCGCACGACGAAATCGGCCGCGATCATCTGGCGCGCATCGCGGGCGAGGCCCTGCCGCATGCGATCCGCGAGAAAGCCGACGCTCGACAGCGCCGCGACCGCCAGCACCAGCGCGAGCACGAGCATGGTCAGCTCGCCGGCGCGCCAGTCGCGCGCGGTCATGCGCCACGCCTGGCGCACGGTCTGCAGGAAGTCGAGTCCGGCTGTCGGATGCGTGTCGTGAATGGAGGGCGACGCCTTGGCCGCGGGTTTGTCGTTGCGGGCCGCGGTGCTCAATCGTGCTTGCTCCGCAGTCGGTTGATCGGGTGATGCGCGCCGGGCAGCATGTGCTTGGCCATGCGCGAGACGCCGCCATGCACGCCGCGCACGAGCCGCGGCAGCGCCCATCCGGCGGCGAAGAGGAATGCGATCAGCATCACGAGAAACAGCAGAGGCACGAAGAACGCGAGCGCCAGGCCGCCGAGCGCGCCGATGTCTTCCGTCGCGGAAGCGGCCCAGTTCGACACCGGTTCCGGCGACAGATTGATGAGCGCGCGCGTGCCCGCCTTCGCGAAATGCGACGCCCCGGCGAGCGTGCCGCCCGCGAGCGCGGCGATGGTGAGCAGGGTGGGATCGGCGTGGCCGAGCGAACCGGCCGCGAGCACCGCGCCGGCCGGAATGCGGATGAACGTGTGGATGGCGTCCCAGAGGGAATCGAGCGCGGGGATTTTGTCGGCGAGAAATTCGACGATGGTGAGCGCGCCCGCCACGCCGATCACCCACGGCGACGCGAGCACGGCGAGCGAATCCGGCAGATGAATGAGGCCGATGCGCTCGAACAGCCCGGCGATGAACACGGTGAGATACAGGCGCAGCCCGCTCGCCCATGAAAGGCCCGCCGCGAGCGAAAGTGACTCAAGCATTGCCGTCTCCTTTGTCGATGGCCGTTCGCGCCCTGGCGCCGACTGCCACCTCATGCAAAGCTGCCGGCGGGATTTCACGCTTCAGCGCTTGCCCCGCCGCTCCATCGCCCATAAGACAGACTTAAGATCATTATATCCACGCAAAATCGCGCGGTGCAGCGGACGTCCAGCGAACGCCGTTCCTGGCGCGCCCGCTACAGCTTGCTGACAAAAGCGAAACGGCCGGCGCCCGTCAATGCCCCGACGTCAGCTTGAGCCCGGTCAGCCCGGCGATGATCAAGAGCGCGCTTACGATGCGCGCCGCCGACACCGCCTCGCCCATGAACACGATGCCGAACACGAACGCGCCGACCGCGCCGATGCCCGTCCACACGGCATAAGCGGTGCCGAGCGGCAACTGGCGCATGGCCAGGGCGAGCAGCACGAAGCTGCCGACGGCGGTGACGAGCGTGAAGATGGACGGTCCGAGCCGCGTGAACCCGTCGGAGGATTTGAGCCCTGCCGCCCACGCGACTTCCAGCACACCGGCGATGAAAAGAAGGATCCAGGACATCGTTGACTCCCTAAGAAAATGGGGCCGTCCCCGATGATTCGAAGCGCGTGCGGTCGTCCGGCACGGCGATGGCTGAGAAGCAAGCCGATCATTGTATCCCAGCGGCGCGGGCGTGCGGCGCCGTGCCGCGCCCGGTAAAACGGTGTATCAAGAAAGCGACGCGCACAGGCGCATCACTCGGCGCGTTCGTTGCAAGAATCGACAGGGAGCGTTCATGCATATCGACTCGGTGCTGCTGTCCCGCTTTCAATTCGCGTGGGTCGTCGCGTTCCATATCCTGCTGCCCGCGTTCACGGTCGGCCTTTCGTGCTTCATCGCGACGCTCGAAGTCAACTGGTGGATCACGCGGCGCGACGTCTATCGCCGCCTGTCCGCGTTCTGGCTGAAGATCTTCGCGGTGTCGTTCGGCATGGGCGTGGTATCGGGCATCGTGATGCCGTTCCAGTTCGGCACCAACTGGAGCCGCTACACCGACAGGACCGCGAACGTCGTCGGCTCGCTGATGGGCTACGAAGTGCTGACCGCGTTCTTCCTCGAATCGGCGTTTCTCGGCGTGCTGCTGTTCGGCCGCAAGCTCGTGCCGCAGTGGGCGCACGTGATGTCGGCGATGTTCGTCGCGATCGGCACGCTCATCTCGTCGTTCTGGATTCTCGCCGTCAATAGCTGGATGCAGACGCCGCAGGGCTATCGCATCCTGCCGGACGGGCGCTTCGACGTGGTGAGCTTCTTCGACGTGATCTTCTCGCCGTCGTTTCCGTTCCGGCTCGCGCATACCGTGACCGCGTTTCTCGTGACGACGGCGTTCGTGATTCTCGGCGTCGGCGCGCTGTACATGTTGCAGCGGCGCGCGATCGAGGAAAGCCGCGTGATGCTGAAGATGTCGCTCATCTTTCTGATCATCATGGTGCCGCTGCAAATGGTGATCGGCGACGCGCACGGCCTCAACACGCTCAAACATCAGCCCGCCAAGCTCGCGGCGATGGAAGCGCTGTGGGAAACCGGATCGCGCGTGCCGGCCAATCTCTTTTCCATTCCCGATCAGGACGAAGAGCGCAACCACTTCGAAGTGTCGATACCGGTGCTTGGCAGCATCTACCTGACGCACGATCCGAACGGCGTCGTGCGCGGCCTCAAGGACTTTCCGCGCGAGGACCGGCCGCCGGTCGCGGTCGTGTTCTTCGCGTTTCACATCATGGTCGGCGTCGCGCTGTTGATGTTCGCCGTCGTGCTGTCGGGCATCGTGCTCTTCGCGCGCGGCAAGCTCGAAACCAGCCGGCGATGGCTGCGCGCGGCGACCTTCGCGATGCCGCTCGGTTTTATCGCGGTGATCGCCGGATGGACGACGACCGAGGCCGGCCGCCAGCCGTGGACGGTCTACGGCCTCCTGCGCACGCGCGATTCGGTGACGCCCTCGCTCACCACCGGCGACGTCGCGCTGTCGTGGCTGCTCTACGTGCTCGCCTACGCGGTGATCTTCGGCGCGGGTTTCATCCTGCTGCGGCGGCTCGTGCGCGTGGGGCCGTCGCCGGTGACGCAGGATCACGAGAGCGAACTGCTTCAGCCGCAGACGCGGGCGGCGCGGCCGCTCTCGGCGGTGTCGTCGGGCGGCGAGACGGCGCGCAAGAGCGGAACCGCACGCGTCGCGCCGAGCGACGACATCGTGCCGCCGCGACGGCCGAACTGACCGCGCCTATCGGATTCATCGAACCATCGAAACAACGCAAACGGAGACCGCGATGCTCGATCTCGTGCCGCTGTGGGCCGCCATTCTCGCGCTGGCCGTGTTCATGTACGTGCTGCTCGACGGCTTCGATCTCGGCGTCGGCATGCTGTTTTTCCTGCGCCGCGACGCCGAAGACCGCAACCTGATGATCAACTCCGTGGCGCCCGTCTGGGACTTCAACGAGACGTGGCTCGTGCTCGGCGGCGGCGGTCTCTTCGCGGTGTTTCCGCTCGCCTTCGCGATCATCGTTCCGGCCGTCTACTTCCCGATTCTCTTCATGCTGCTCGGGCTGATCTTTCGCGGCGTCGCGTTCGAGTTTCGCGAAGTGGTCGGCGCGCGCAAGTGGCTGTGGGATCGCGCGTTCGCGTATGGATCGCTCGTCGCGACGTTCGCGCAGGGCATCGTGCTCGGCATGTTCATCCAGGGTTTCCCGATCAGCGGGCGCCAGTTCGCCGGCACGAGCTGGGACTGGATCGCGCCGTTTCCGCTGCTCACGGGCGTCGGGCTGATGTTCGGCTACGCGCTGCAAGGCTCGACGTGGCTCGTCCTGAAAACCGAAGGCGATCTCCAGAACTGGGGCCGCCGGATGGCGCGTTTCGCGCTCATCGGCGTGATCGCGTTCATCGTGCTCATCAGCTTGTGGACGCCGCTCAAGGATGCGCGCATCGCCGCGCGCTGGTTCGGCTTTCCGGGCAGCTTTGCGTTCGCGCCGGTGCCGGTGCTGACCGCGCTGCTCGCGTGGACGCTATGGACGAGCCTCGCGAAAGGCCGCGAAGCGCTGCCCTTCGTCTGCTCGATGGGCCTCTTCTTTCTCGCGTTCACCGGGCTCGTGATCAGCCTGTGGCCGTTCATCGCGCCGCCTTCGGTGACGCTGTGGGACGCATCGGCGTCGCCGATCTCGCATCAGTTCTTCCTGATCGGCACGTTGTTCCTGCTGCCCGTCCTGATGGTCTACGTGACGTGGTCGTACTGGGTGTTTCGCGGCAAGGTGCGCGGCGACATGGGGTATCACGTCGAATGACGCGGCTTCTCGATCAGAGCTTCTGCGCCACCGCGAGCGACAGGATGCGCGCCCATTGCCGCGCCTCGGCGCGATTCTGCATCGGCAGACGCCATTGGCCGTGCGCGGGATCGGCGACATCGAGCAGCACGTGCGAACCGCCGCTTTCGTCGATGCGCGCGCCGCGCAGGTCCGCGAAGATGTAATGGCCGCGCGCATCACCCACGCGCACGTCGAGCAGCCGCTTGCCCGCCGCGAGCCGCACGCCGCCCCAGTCGCGCGCGAGTTCGTGCGTCCAGCCGGCGCCTTCGTCGCCTTTGACGCGCGGCAGATTCGGCGCGACTTCGCGACGCCGCGCGAGCCAGTACGCGATGCCCGCCGCGATCGCGGCCAACACGACCGCCGCGACGCCGACCGCCACGCCCAGTCCGAAGCGCGCGTCGATGGCGTTGAACGACCGCACCGCGCCATAGATCAGCGCGATGAGCGCAATGAGAGCAAGGACGATGGGCATTGCGTGTTTCCTATCCGTTCGCGCGCGGCGCAGCCGTCACTGCGCCTTGTGCTTCGCGTTCCAGTCGCGCACGGCCTGCAGCGTGTTCGCGACATGCTTGTCCGGCGAGAGGCTCGTGTATTCGTAGATGACCTTGCCGTCCGGCGCGATCACATACGACACGCGATTGGCCATCGAGCTTTTCATCGGCAGGGAGGCGTCGTAGGAGCGGATGATCTTCGAATCGGCGTCGGCGGCGACGGGGAACTTGCTGCGGCATTCGCTCACGGAAAAGCGCTTGAGCGTGTCGATGTCGTCATGCGACACGCCGATCACCGTCGCGCCCTCGGCCTTGTACTGATCGACCGCTTCGGCGAACTCATGCGCCTCGATCGTGCAGCCCTTCGTGAACGCCGCCGGATAGAAGTACAGCACGACGGGGCCTTTCTTGAGCGCATCGGCGAGCGAGTAATCGTAGACGTTGCCGCCCAGCGACGCCTGCGCGACGAAGTCCGGCGCGGCATCGCCCGGCTTGAGCGTCGCGCCCGCCGTCAGCGGATACGCCGCGACGAGACACGCAACCGCCGCTGCCAGTCCGGCTACCGTTCCCGCAATCCTCTTCTTCATGTGCATGCCTCACCGTGACGTTGATGGAACGCGCGGAACGCGCGCGATTCAATCGAGCGGCTGCTCCGCGAACCACGCCGCCGCCTCCACCTGAAGCTTCGCGAGCAGCGCGGGCGTGAGCGCGCCGAGCGCGGGCTGAGCGAGCCGGCACGCGTCGATGGCGGCCGCATCGCCGCGTTCGGCTGCCTGCGCGATGCCGAGCAGCGCGCCGAGCGCGCCCTCGCCGCTCAGGATCGCCGAGCGGATGTCCGCCGCCAGGTGCAGCTTATCGACAATTTCCGCGGGCTGCATGTCGAGCACCACGTGCACGAGCGAAAACACGCCGGTCATGAACGCGGCATCGGCGAAGGCTTCGTCCAATGGACGCAGCACGTTCGCCGCCAGTTCCATGAAGCGCGCCCGCGCGCCGACGAGTTGCAGGAGCGGGTCCGAGCGCCACGGCAGGCCGCTGCCGTCCGCGTAGAGCAGCAGTTGCGTCCAGCGCATCAGCTGGCGCGTGCCGGCGGCGGCCACCGCGTCGCGCAGCGACGCCACGCGCCGACCGCGTGCATGCGCGCTCGAATTGGCGAGGCGCATGAGTTGCAGCACGATGTCCGGATTGCGCTTGAGTTCGGTTTCGAGTTCCCGCATGCCGGGTTCGGATCCGAGCACCGCGAGCAGCCGCAGCAGCGTGCCGCGCGCCGGACTCGCGCGACGCGCCGAGAGCACCTGCGGCCGCGCGAAGAAATAGCCCTGAAAGAGATCGAAGCCAAGCTCGCGCGCCGCGATGAAATCCTCGTGCGTCTCGACCTTCTCCGCGACGAGCAGCTTGCCGTGCTTCTTCGCGAGCGACGCGATTTCGGGCAACTGGCCGCGCTCGGCCGCGAGCACATCCACCTTCACGATATCCGCCGACGGCAGCGCGCCGAGCAGCGTATCGTCGATGCGCGTGATGTCGTCGAGCGCGAAGCGAAAGCCCTGGCGGCGCAACTGCGCGCATCGCTTGAAGAGCGCGTCGTCGAACACGATGCTTTCCAGCAGTTCCAGCACGAAGCGCTCGGGATGCATCAGATGCACGATGTCGTCGAAGAGCAGCTCGCGGTTCATGTTCACGTAGCCGGGGTGCAGCCCGAGCACCGCCGACACGCCCAGCTCGCCCACCGTGCGCGCGACGACATGCGCGGTCGCCTGGAGGTCGTCGTGGACGCGCGCCCGATTGTCGGGGCTGTCGCGAAAGAGCAGTTCGTAGGCGGCGAGCGCGCCGGCGCCATCGAGAATCGGCTGGCGTCCGACATAGACGCGCGCCTCGTGAATGGGGCGCGGCGAGCGCCTTAAGGATGAATCGGCCATGACGGAAACGGACTGGAAGCAGGTTTGCGGCATTCGGTCGCGCCTCGCGCGTGCGCAAAGGTTTGCGCGATGCATGGCACGGCGAGCGTCGTGCGTCGTTGTCGACATGCGCGGTCCTGCTGTGTGACGGCATGCATCATGAGGCGGAACGGGTAGGACGGATTCTCGAAGCGGGCGGCGCTTGGGCGCTATGCCCGCCCGGCGGCGGCTGCTGTGGCGGATGCGGCTGCGGTCGAGCCGGCCGGCGCGCCAAAACGCGCCACTGTAACCGAAATCGGGCCGTAACACATGCGTCGCGCGCGGCGGGCGGCGGCACGGCATCGGCGGGAAAGGTTAAAGAAATTCCCTGCGCCGCCGATAACACGCCTGATAGAACGTGCCGCGCCCGTTTCCGGCACGGCCCGCACGGAACCCGCCCGAAGCGGCGACCGCGCCGCCGCGAGCGTCCGATGCGCAATGCCGCATCGACCCGACGACGGCGCGTGCCGCAGCGAGAACCCAAACTGACCATGCAAGCGAACCGGACCGATGTCTACCGCCGCGCGCCCTGGCGCATCGCGCTCGATGCGCTGCGCCGCGCATGGGGCAGCCCCGCGCACGATGATCACGACGAGCACGCGGATCGCGAAGCGTTGCCTCTCGCCGACGACGACGCGTCCAAGGCCGTCGCCGTGCGCCCTGCCCGCGTGCCCGAACTGGAGCCGACGCTCGCCGCCGTCGATTTCCTCGCGCAGGTCGACGACGCGCTGCGCTTCCAGTACGTGTCGGATGCGAGCATCGATTTCATCGGCTATCACCGCGACTATCTGAACATGCTGACGCTGCACGATCTCGTGCCGTCGGAGGAAGCCGAGGCGCTGAACGCGCTCGTCGCCCGGGCGCGCGCGAGCGGCAAGCTCGAATCGGCGACGCTCAACCTCGTCAAGTCGCTGACGTATCCAATCTGCGTCGAGCTGCGGATCATGGCCACCGCCGATCAGGGCACGCCGGGCTTCGCGCTCGCGGCCTTCGACGTGTCGCGCTGGCGCGAGCGCGAGTTCTCGCTCGTGCATGCGCTGCATCACGATCCGCTGACGGGCCTCGAGAACGCGACCGCGCTCGAAGCCGCTATCGGCGCGGCACAGGCGCAGGCGGAACACGCGCGCACGCAGGCGGCGCTCGTGCTGCTCGACATCGACGATTACCAGCGCATCAATCGCGCGCTCGGCTACGACGCCGGCGACGACATGTTGCGCGAGACCGCGCGGCGCATCCAGCACACGGCCGCGCACGGCGAGCGCGTGGCGCGCATGGCCGGCGACGAGTTCGCCGTGCTGCTGCCCGCCGGCGCCACGGCGGAAGCCGCCGAGAGTCTCGGCCGCCGCTTGCTGACGGCGATCGCGCAGCCTTACCGGTATCGCGGGCAGCACACGCATTTGTCGGCGAGCGTGGGCGTCGCGTTGTACCCGGCGCTGTATCCCGATGACGCGGCCACGCAGAAGCCCGGCGAGCCGGGCGTGCAGGCGAGCCTCTTGCGCATGGCCGACCTGGCGCTCGCGCAGGCGAAGGCATCGGGCGGCAACACGCTCGTGTTCCATACGCTCGACGACAACCCCGCCGACGCGGAGCGCCTGAAGCTCGAAGCCGATCTCTACGAAGCCGTGCGCAACGGCGAGTTCTCGCTCTTCTTCCAGCCGATCACGAAGATCCGCACGGGCGCGGTTGTCGGCGTGGAAGCGCTGATGCGCTGGAATCATCCGGTGCATGGGCTCGTGCCGCCGTCGCTGTTCATTCCGCTCGCGGAGACCATCGGGCTCATCAACTATCTCGGCAACTGGGTGTTGAAGGCCGCGTGCATGCAGCTCGTGCAGTGGGATTCGGTCGGCATCCGGCTGGATTACGTGTCGGTGAACGTGTCGCCGCAGCAGTTCCGCGACAAGCGTTTCACCACGGCGGTGAAGGAAGCGATCGCGCTGACGGGCATCGATGCCGGGCGGCTCGTGTTCGAGATCACCGAAAGCCTCTTGATGCAGGACCCCGAGGAAGCCACGCGCCTGCTCGAAGCGCTGCGCTCGCTCGGCATTCGCTTTGCCGTCGATGACTTCGGCACCGGTTATTCGAGCCTCGCGTATCTGCAGCGCTTTCCGCTGTCGAAGCTGAAGATCGACCGGAGCTTCGTCGAGAACCTGATCACGTCGCGCAACAACCGCGCGATCGTCGGCGCGGTGGTGGGACTCGCGCAATCGCTCGGGCTGGAACTCGTGGCCGAGGGCGTCGAAACGGAAGCGCAGCGCGATCTGCTCGCCGATCTCGGCTGCGACCACATGCAAGGCTGGCTCATCAGCCACGCGCTGCCGTCCGACGAGCTGGCGCGCTCGTTCCAAACGAACTCACTGCTGTTGCACGAGACATTATGAGAGTGTGAATGTTCGTGTTCTAATCGAAGATCACGCCCCGTGCGTCCGACGCCGCGGTATTTGCGCGGATGGGACGCCGAATGGATGGATCGGGCTACTGCCGCAATGGCCCAGCCGTTGCGCAACGATAGGTTTTTTTAAGCATGGCACGCACCAAGGCCGAACTACTGGACAAGTTGTGGGGGCGCATGAGCGAGCGCGGGGATTTCCCGATGCTCTCGCAGGCGCTTCGCACGACCGTGTCCGCGATGAGCGATGACGACCTCGACTTCACGGCGCTCGTGCAAGTCGTGCTGTCGGACTTCGGGCTCACGCAGAAGGTGCTGCGGCTCGCCAATTCGGCCATGTACATGGCGTTCGGCGGCAACATCACGACCGTCACGCGTGCGCTGATGGTGCTCGGCATGGACGCCGTCGGCCATCTGGTCGTGGGGCTCAAGCTGGTCGATCACTTTCATCACAGCGCGCCGCGCCGTATCGACGCGAAGCTCGAACTGAACCGCACGCTGCTCTCGGGCACGGTCGCGCGGCAGGTCACCGAGCGCATCGATCTGCGCTCGGCGGAGGAAGCCGTCGTCTGCACGCTGATGCGGCAGATCGGCAAGCTGCTCGTCGCGTTCTATCTCGAGCACGAGTGGGATCAATTGCGGCGCAAGGCTGCGGCCGAGAATACCAGCGACAGCCACGCGTGCGCCGAGTTGCTGGGCGTGACGTTCGAGGAGATCGGCATCGAGGCGGCGGACCGCTGGCGTTTGCCGGAGACGATCCGCGCGGGCATGCGCGCGAGCGATCCCACTGCTCCGCCCGATGAAACCGTGCCGAAGCATGTGCGCTGGCTGCAGGCCGTGACCAACTATTCGACCGAAGTCGCCGATGCGCTGACCGCGCAGAACGTGGCGGCGGGCGGTCGCGAATCGATGCTCGTCGATATCGCGGAGCGCTATAGCGGCGCGCTCAACGCGGATGCGGAAACGCTTGCCGCGATGAGTCTCGCGCTGGCCAACGAAGAAACCGGCGACGGCGTGATGCGCGAGATTGTCGAGTTGCAGGCGAATGCGGACGCGATTGCGCGGGCGGGCGTGTCGGCGGAGGCGCGCATCGGCGCGAGCCTCGAGGATTTGCGTTCGCTGCCGTCGAAGAATGCGCTTGCGCCGGTGCTTGCGCTGGCATCGGAGGCGGTGCTTGCGGGGCTTGGGCTATCGCGCACGGTGGTGTTCGTGCGGCAGGCCAACAACGAGTTTCAGGCGCGGCTCGGGCTGGGGGCTGGCATCGAAGCGATGCTGCCGGCGCTGCACTTTGCGGCCGAATTCCGGCCGGACGTGTTTCATCTCGCGATCACGAATCCGGTGGGCATCTTCATCGAGAATGCACACGATGCGCGAATCGATGCGCGTCTGCCGCGCTGGTACAAGGAGACGCTTGGCGAAGCGCAGGCTTTCGTGCTGCTGCCAGTGAAATCGAACGATACGACGGTCGCGCTCGTGTACGGCGACTGGACGCTCGGTGAGCGCGTGCACAAGATTTCGCCGCAGGAAATGAGCGCGCTCAACGAGCTTACGCGGGAACTCAGCCGTTTTTTTCTTAGCGCGAACTGGAAGGAAGTCGAGTTGATCTGAGCGGTCGGTTCTTGCTCGACGCCTCGCTGTTTTTTGGCTTTCTGCTTTTTTGCCTTTCTGTTCGCGACACGATCTTTTTTTGCCGCTTGGGCGCGGCGGGCTTACTGTCGGTGAGCTTGTCTTCGCGTCGGTCTATTGGCTCGCCCCTCCCCGGGGCGGGGGTCACTTTCTTTGCTGCTGCAAAGAAAGTAACCAAAGAAAGCAGCTTTTTCGCCCGCTGTTCTGAATCACGGAGCACTCCGTAGAACCACGTTGGCACTCAGCTTGACACAGCCCTGGATCACCTTCCACGCCCACTGAGCACCCACGTCCTCCGAGCCCCACGGCTCGACAACACCGATCGCGCACATCGGCTGTAGCCGCTAAAAAAGCCCGTACCACACGAAGGCAAATCAACGGCCCTGGAAGACCAGTGACTCGTGACGAACGTGGGCGCGGGTGCGGTGCGGGCGCGCCGCGTCCCCGCCTACGACATTGGTTTCTTGTTGAGGGTGTATTCCAGTAGTGGGCGGTGCCCCACTGTTTTTGTCGAGCCCGGGGGCTCGCATGGGGTGGCGCTCAGCGGGCGCGGAAGGTGATTCAAGGTTGATTCAAGCTGAGTGCCAACGTGGTTCTACGGAGTGACCACACAGTCAGTGCTTTGGGCCAAGAAAGCTGCTTTCTTTGGTTACTTTCTTTGCAGCAGCAAAGAAAGTAACCCCCGCCCCGGGGAGGGGCGTGCTAATAGACCGACACGAAAATAAGCACCGAAACCGAGCCGCGCGCAAAAAGCAAAAAAGCAAAACGCTTAGACCAAATGAAACTTGCCAACAAGCGCCTTAAGCGCGCGCGCTTGATCATCGAGCGACTGGGCGGCAGCCGCCGCTTCCTCGACGAGAGCGGCGTTCTGCTGAGTCCCAGCATCCATCTGCGAAACAGCATGTCCGATCGCCTCGATGCCTGACTTCTGCTCCGCCGATGCCGCCGATATCTCGCCCATGATGTCCGTCACACGGCGCACCGCCCTCACGACTTCGTCCATCGTCGCGCCCGCTTCCTGCGCATAGGTCGATCCATCCGACACACGCGAAACCGACGTATCGATCAAGGTCTTGATCTCCTTCGCCGCCGACGACGACCGCTGCGCCAGACTCCGCACCTCGCCCGCCACCACCGCGAAGCCGCGCCCCTGCTCACCCGCGCGCGCCGCTTCCACCGCCGCGTTCAGCGCCAGAATGTTCGTCTGGAACGCAATGCCCTCGATCACGCCGATGATGTCGCCAATGCTCTTCGCGCTCGCATCGATACGCTGCATCGTCTCCACCACGCGATTCACCACCGCGCCGCCCTTCTCCGCAATCTCCGATGCATTGTGCGCAAGCGTCGTCGCCTGCATCGCGTTGTCGGCGTTCTGGCGCACCGTCGAGGTGAGCTGCTCCATGCTGGCCGCGGTCTTCTCGAGCGCGACGGCCTGTTCTTCCGTGCGGCGCGACAGATCGACGTTGCCCGTCGAAATCTCGCTCGACGCCGACGCGATCGCCTCCGCGCTCGCCGCGATATCGCCGACAGTCGCGGACAAGCCCGACTGCATCTCGGACAGCGCGTAAAGCATGCTCGCATCGTCGCGACGCTTGAGCGTGATCGGATACGAGAGATCGCCCGACGCAATGCGGCTCGCAATCTCCTTCGCATAGCCGGGCTCGCCGCCCAGTTGCCCGGACAGACGCCGCACCATCCATTCGCTCACGACGATCGCCAGCACGAACAGCGCGGCCGTCAGCGCGAGCACCATCACGAACGACGAATGGAAGATGAACGCGGCCGCGTCGATGGTGCGCTTGGCAGCGGCGCCGCGCAGCGTGACGAGATCGTCGACCATCTTTTCCAGCTTGCCGGTCTCGACGAGCAGCGACACGTCCTGCGTGCCCACCTGCCAGTTCATCTGCGAAAGATCGAGCGGCTGCTCCTTCACGAGCTTCACGAACGTGCGAAGGTTGCCGCTCCACGTGCCGAGCGCGGCGGAAAAGCGCTTTTGCTGCGCGAGCGCGTCGGTGTCGGCGTGATCGATGTATTGCGACAACTGCGCCTGCTCCTTGCCGATCGCCGTCAGCGCGCTTTCAATCTGATCGCCCAGTTCGTCACGCTCCTTCGCGGTCGACGCCGTCAGCAGCATCTTCTGCGAACGGCTCGCGCGCAGCAGATAACCGCGCGTTTCCTCCGCCGCGCGGCTCGCGACATAGCCCTGCGTATAGATGGATTCGGTCGCGCCGTTCAGACGGCTGATCTGCGTGAGCGAAATGGCGCCGATGACGAGCGTGCCGGCCAGCACGAGCCCGAACGCGAGACGCAGCGACGCCTTCACGGATAGTCCGCGCTTGGTCGCCCGCGGCAAGCCCGCGCCCTTTGCGGCGCGCAGCGAATACAGTTTCATCGATCATCCCCGTTGTTGTCATGTCGAGCGGTACGCCCTCAACGCTTCTACGGCACGCGTTCTTGTTTTCTTTAGCGCCTGCGGAACGTCCGTTCTTTGAGGCGCAAGGACGTCCGTTCGTTCTTATAACCGGCCAAAAATCGCTTGCGTCCGATGAAAACCTCCACCGCGAAGCGATGTCCGATTCGCAACAATTCTTGTCAGGACAACGCACGCGAGACACCCTACACTTCACAAACATTCCGTTCGCGCATGAATCGCGTACAGAAAAAATTCCGAGACAACCGCTTCTTCTTCACCGACACCATGCAAACGAGTATCGACAAGGGCGCGTTCCCATCCGCGGAGGCGACCGCCGCCGCGCCGGCCGTGCAGCGCACCGTTTATTCCGTTCTGGGCGCGATCAGCTTCTCGCATCTGCTCAACGACATGATCCAGTCGCTGATCCTCGCCATCTACCCGATGTTCAAGAGCGAATTCGCGCTCTCGTTCGGGCAGATCGGACTCATCACGCTGACGTATCAGATCACCGCGTCGCTGCTGCAGCCTATCGTCGGGCTGTACACGGACAAGCATCCGAAGCCGTATTCGCTTCCCGTCGGCATGGGCTTCACGCTGTCGGGTCTCTTGCTCATGTCGATCGCGGGCAGCTTCGGCACGCTGCTGATCGCGGCGGCGCTGGTCGGCTGCGGATCGTCGGTGTTTCATCCGGAGTCGTCGCGCGTGGCGCGCATGGCGTCGGGCGGCAAGCACGGGCTCGCGCAATCGCTGTTTCAGGTGGGCGGCAACGCGGGATCGTCGCTCGGGCCGCTGCTTGCGGCGCTCATCGTCATTCCGCACGGACAGCGCAGCATCGCGTGGTTCTCGGCGGCGGCGCTCCTCGCAATGGTCGTGCTCGCGAACATCGGCCGCTGGTACAAGCGCCATCCCGCGACGAAGAAAGGCCGCGCGCACGCAACGCATGCCACCCTGCCGCGCGAGAAGGTCGTCATGGCGATGAGCGTGCTCGTGCTGCTCGTGTTCTCGAAGTACTTCTATCTGGCGAGCATCACGAGCTACTTCACGTTCTATCTGATCAGCAAGTTCGGCGTGTCCGTCCAGGCCGCGCAGATTCACCTGTTCGTGTTCCTGGCGGCGGTCGCGGCGGGCACGATCATCGGCGGGCCGGTGGGCGACAAGGTCGGGCGCAAGGCGGTGATCTGGGTATCGATTCTCGGCGTCGCGCCGTTCACGCTCTTGATGCCCTACGTCAACCTGTTCTGGACGGGCGTGCTCTCGGTGATCATCGGGCTCGTGCTGGCGTCGGCGTTCTCGGCCATCCTCGTCTATGCGCAAGAGCTGATTCCCGGCAAGGTCGGCATGGTCGCGGGCCTCTTCTTCGGCTTCGCGTTCGGGATGGGCGGCGTCGGCGCGGCGGTGCTCGGGCATCTCGCGGACGTGACGAGCATCGACTACGTGTACAAGCTCTGCGCGTTCCTGCCGCTGATCGGCGTGCTGACCGTGTTCCTGCCGAAGACGAAGGAAGCTAAGGCTTAACGGCTCGAAGGCTCCAGAACCGCTCGAACGCCCGGCCCGCGCCGGGCGTTTTTCGTCATGCGCCGCCTTCCAGCGCCGCCTTCACCTGCGCCAGCGCGCCCGCATCCTCGATCGTCGGCAGATCGCCCGGATCGCGGCCTTCCGCGAGCGCCGCGATCGCGCGCCGCAGCAGCTTGCCCGAGCGCGTCTTCGGCAGCATCGATACGAACAGCACGCGCGCCGGCCGCGCGATCGCGCCGAGCTGCGTATCGACCGCGTGGCACAACTCCGCCTCCATGCCCTCGCGCGCGCCCGGCGCGTTGATGCGCTCGGCATCGCGCAGCACGACGAACGCCGTCGCCGCCTGGCCCTTCACCGCGTCCGCCACGCCGACGACCGCCACTTCCGCCACCGCCGCATGCGCCGACAGCGCTTCCTCGATCTCGCGCGTCCCCAACCGATGCCCTGCCACGTTGATGACGTCGTCGGTGCGCCCGAGAATGGACACGTAGCCGTCCTCGTCCTGCACGCCCCAGTCGAACGTCGAATAGACCGTGTGGTTCGGCACGCTGCGCCAGTACGTGTCGATGAAACGCCGGTCGTCGCCCCACACCGTCTGCATGCAGCCGGGCGGCAGCGGATAGCCGAGCGTGACGACGCCCTTCTCGCCCGGCGCGCAGACGTCGCCCGTCAACTCGTTGCGCAACGCGAGCGCGAAGCCCATCGACGGCACGCCCGGCGATCCGAGCTTCGACGGCAATTCCTCGATGCCGCGCGGAATCGCGAGCATCGGCCAGCCGGTTTCGGTCTGCCAGTAGTTGTCGATGACGGGCTTCTTGAGCGCGCTCTGAATCCATTGCGCGGTCGGCTCGTCGAGCGGCTCGCCCGCGAGGAACAGCGTGCGCAGGCTCGACAGATCGTATTTCTCCATCAGCGCCGGGTCCTGCTTCTTGAGCACGCGGATCGCGGTCGGCGCGGTGAACATCAGGTTGATGCCGTATTGCTCGACGAGCCGCCACCACACGCCGCCGTCCGGGCGAACCGGCGTGCCTTCGTACATGACCGTGGTGAGCCCCGCGATCAGCGGCGCATAGATGATGTAGCTGTGCCCCACGACCCAGCCGATATCCGACGCGGTGAACATGGTGTCGCCCGCCGCGCCCTGAAAGATGTGCTCCATCGATGCCGCGAGCGCCACCGCGTAACCGCCGACATCGCGCTGCACGCCTTTCGGGCGGCCGGTCGTGCCGGACGTATAAAGCACGTAGGACGGTTCGTTCGATTCGAGCCATTCGCAGGGCACGTGCGCGTCGAAATACTGCTCGCGCAGCGGCTCGTACGCGACGAGATAGCTCGCCTGCAAGCGCTCGGGCGCGAGCTGGCGGTCGATCAGCAGCACTTGCGGCACCTTGAATTCGGCGCGCGAGAGCGCTTCGTCGACGAGCGGCGTGTAATCGATGACCTTGCCCGCGCGCGCGCCCGCATCGGCGGTGACGATGAGCGCCGGCTCGGCATCGTCGATGCGGGCCGCCAGATTCGGCGCCGCGAAGCCGCCGAACACGACCGAATGGATCGCACCGATGCGCGCGCACGCGAGCATCGCGAAGAGCGCTTCGGGGATCATCGGCAGATAGATCAGCACGCGGTCGCCCTTTTTCACCGCGAGCGAGCGCATGACGGCGGCCATGCGGTTCACTTCGGCGTGCAGTTCGGCGTACGTGTAGCGGCGCTCGATGCCCGTTTCCGTCGATACATAGATGAGCGCGTCCTGTTGCGCGCGCGTCGCCAGATGACGATCGACCGCGTTATGGCACAGATTCGTCTTCCCGCCGACGAACCATCGCGCGAACGGCGGGTTGCTGGCGTCGAGCACCGTGTGAAACGGCGTGTGCCAATGGATGCGGCGGGCTTCGTCGGCCCAGAAGGCTTCGGGCTCGTCGATCGACCGTCGATACGCTTCTCGGTAAGTCGGCATGCGCGTTCTCTGCGAAGGGGCGTTGGCTCCACAGGATAGAGCAGCCCGCGAAGCGCTGACTAGAGGGGCGCGCCCTGATCGGTCCGACCATCTACACCGCGCGGCTTTGCGACATGCGCGTATTCGTATGCACGGCAGTGTGCTTGAGCAGCACCGGCGTCAATTCGCCCGCCACGCGCATGCTCGATACGACGACCGTGCGCACGCCGCTGCCGTCGGTGAGCTGGCGCAGCGTTTCGCGCGTGGTGGCGCGCGCCTCGATGCGCGGCTCGATCACGATGAATCCGCGGCATTGCGCACCGAGCGCCGCGCGATGCGTGCGCAGCCACGCGGCGCGCAAGCGGAAGTCGTCGGCGGTTTCGTCGTCGTCATGTTCGGCGACGATCACGAACGGCGTCGCGAGCGCGAGCAGCCGGCGCATCTGCGCGGCCCATGCGAACGCGAAGCCCGGCTGGACAGCGCGGCGGCGCAGTCGGACGAGCGGGAAGCGGCTGGCGTCGAACTGTTGCGAGTCGAGCGCGAGCGGGGGATTCGTGGCGAGATCGGCGTTCACAGCGGTTTCGGGCTCCAGTGATTCAGGGCGGCGATGAGGCTCGGCCAGTGCGAACGCCGCGGCACGACGCGCTTCGTTTTCGACGCGCGCGGCGGTCGGCGCTCGCCGTGCGCTTGCGTTTCGGCAGCGGGCGCGGCGGCCCACGCGCGGCGAGTGGTTTCCAGCACCTTCGCGGCGTTCACGGCGATGGCGCGGCCCTCGGCCGCATCGCACGCGCCGTACGCCTTGTTTCTCGAATCGTTCGTCATGTCGGGCGTCCTCCGGATACATCTTCTGTAAGATTGTATTGAGAATCATTCTCAATAACAAGCGGGATTTTGCCCGAGGACAGGATGTGCGGCGAGATGGCGCGGGGCGCGCCGTGCCGGTCAGACTCGCGCTTGCAGGAAGCGCCCGAGCACGCCCGACGAATACGCCCCGGCGAGCGCCGTCAGGAATTCCACGAACGAGACGGGCGCCGCCGCGTCCGCCGTATCGGAAATCGTGCGCACGACGGCGCACGGCACGCCATGCTCGTAGCAGACTTGCGCGAGCGCCGCGCCTTCCATTTCGACGGCGAGCGCGTCCGGCAACGCATCGCGCAACGCGGACACCGCATCGTGGCTCGCGATGAAGCGATCGCCGCTCACGATCAGCCCGCGATGCACGCGCGGCGCCGTCACCGCGAAACGTTCGGCGAGCGCATCGGCTTCCGTCTCGACGAACGCGCGTGCCGCGGCGGCGAGCGCATCCGAGAGCGAACCGTCCGCATCGAAACGCGCGCGATCGAGCAACGGCACCTCGTAGCGCGGAAAAAGCGGCGAGGCGTCGAGATCGTGTTGGAGCAAGGCATCGGCGACGACGATATCGCCCACGCGCACCTCGCGATGCACGCCGCCCGCCACGCCGGTGAAGACGATCGCATCGGCCTCGAACACGTGGATGAGCGCGCTCGCCGTGGCCGCCGCCGCGACCTTGCCGATGCGCGCGAGCGTCACCACGACGCGAACGCCATGCGCCTCGCCCACGTGATATTCGCGCTGCCCGAGCGTGACCGTGCGCACGTCGCCGACGGTGCGCATATGCGCGATCAGATCGCCCAGTTCCTGCGGCAGCGCCGCCATGATCCCGAGCCGCTTCATTCGACGGCTTGCAGTTTGGCGACCGCCAGCGCGAGCCATTTCTCGCCGTGGCGCTTGAAGCGCACTTGCGCGCGCGCATCGCCGCCGGAGCCTTCGAGCGCGGTCACCGTGCCTTCGCCGAACTTCGTGTGGAAGACGGCTTGACCGACCTTGAAGCCGCCTTCCGCCGCGCGCTGCTCGTTCGCGAACGACGGCAACGCCGCGCTCGCGCCCTGGTCGCGCGCATAGCCGGAAGAACCGCCGCGCTCCTGTCCCGGCCGCGCGAACCAGTCGCGGCCCCAGCCGGCGTTGTCCGAGCGTCCGCCCCAGCGCGCGCCCGGCTCGACCTTCGGCGTGAGCCACTTGAGCGAGCCTTCCGGCAATTCGTCGAAAAAGCGCGAGCGGATGTTGTAGCGCGTCTGCCCGTGCAGCATCCGGCTTTGCGCGAACGACAGATACAGCCGCTCCTTCGCCCGCGTGATCGCGACATACGCGAGCCGACGCTCCTCTTCCAGCCCGTCCGATTCCTGCGCGCTGTTCTCGTGCGGGAAGAGCCCTTCTTCCAGCCCGGTGATGAACACCGCCGTGAATTCGAGGCCCTTCGCCGCGTGAACCGTCATCAGTTGCACGGCGTCCTGGCCGGCTTGCGCCTGGTTGTCGCCCGCCTCGAGCGATGCATGCGACAGGAAGCCCGCGAGCGGCGTCATGGTGTCGGGATTCTGCGCGGGATCGGCGATGCCGGGTGCATCCAGCACTTCGATTTCGCCGTCCTCGCTGACGATTTCCGGCACGGCCGTCGCGCCCGGACGCAGCGGAATGGAGCGCGCGGGCGTGTCCAGTCCGTAGCCTTCCTCGGAAACGAACGCCGCCGCCGCGTTCACGAGTTCCTGCAAGTTCTCCAGCCGATCCTGCCCTTCCCGCTCCGTCTCATAGAACGCGGCGAGACCGCTCGCGCGCACGACGTATTCGACCGTTTCCGGCAGGCTCATCTGCTGCGTTTCGGCACGCATCTTCGCGATGAGCGTGGCGAACGCGCCGAGGCTCGATCCCGCCTTGCCGGTCACATACGGCACGGCGGCGGCCATCGAACAGTTGTAGAGACGCGCCGCATCCGCGAGCTGTTCGATGGAACGCGCACCGATGCCGCGCGTCGGGAAATTGACCACGCGCGCGAACGCGGTGTCGTCGTTCGGGTTGTCGATCAGGCGCAGATACGCGAGCGCGTGCTTCACTTCCTGGCGCTCGAAGAAGCGCAGGCCGCCATACACGCGATACGCAATGCCCGCGTTCACGAGCGTATGTTCGATCGTGCGCGACTGGGCGTTGCTCCGGTACAGCACCGCGATCTCGCCGCGCGCGAGGCCCGTGTTGATGAGCGCCTTGATTTCCTCGACGATCCAGCCCGCTTCCTGCGAATCGGTGGCCGCTTCGTAGACGCGCACCGGCTCGCCGTGGCCCGCGTCGGTGCGCAGGTTCTTGCCGAGCCGCCGCGAATTGTTCGCGATCAGGAAGTTGGCCGTATCGAGAATATGGCCGTGCGAGCGATAGTTCTGCTCGAGCTTGATGAGATTGCGCACGCGGAACTCGCGCTCGAAGTCGTGCATGTTGCCGACGTTCGCGCCGCGAAACGCATAGATGGATTGATCGTCGTCGCCGACCGCGAAGATCGCGTTGTGCTCGCCCGCGAGCAGTTTGAGCCACGCGTACTGCAGCTTGTTCGTGTCCTGGAACTCGTCGACGAGAATGTTGCGAAAGCGCGCCTGATAGTGCGCGCGCAGCGGCGGATTGTGCGCGAGCAGTTCATAGCAGCGCAGCAGCAGTTCGGGAAAATCGACGACGCCTTCGCGCTGGCACTGCTGGTCGTAGGCCTCGTACAGCTCGACGAACTTGCGATTGAAGTTGTCGGTGGCGTCGACGTCTTTCGGGCGCAGGCCCTGCTCCTTCGCGTTGTTGATGAAGTACTGCAGGTTCTTCGCCGGATACTTTTCGTCGTCGACGTTCAGGCCCTTCATGAGCCGCTTGATCGCGGAAAGCTGGTCGGCGGTATCGAGAATCTGGAAGGTCTGCGGCAGGCCCGCGTCGCGGTAATGCGCGCGCAGCATGCGGTTGCACAGGCCGTGGAACGTGCCGATCCACATGCCGCGCGTGTCGATGGGCAGGAGCGCGGACAGCCGCGACAGCATTTCGCGCGCGGCCTTGTTCGTGAACGTGACGGCGAGAATGGTCGGCGGCGACGCATAGCCCTGCTGGATCAGCCACGCGATGCGCGTGATGAGCACGCGCGTCTTGCCGCTGCCCGCGCCCGCGAGGATCAGCGCGGGCTCGTTGGGCAGCGTCACGGCGGCGAGCTGTTCGGGATTCAGATTGGCGAGTAAATCGGGCATGGGGAATTAGGGACGCGGGTGAGGCAGAAGGCGGCCGACCATTATAAGACCGCGCCGATGGCGGCGTTCGGGCCTATGCCGTCCGGCCGAAGGCGCAATTCATCCGATGGAGCCTTGGCGAACCTTATAATTGGGGATTCCCCGCACTTTTTCACGCATTTTTCGGCAGATTTCACGATGAGCGACAACACGCTTGCGAAGAGCTTCGAGCCTCAAAACATCGAGTCCCAGTGGGGCCCGGAATGGGAAAAGCGCGGTCTCGCCGCGCCCACCTTCAAGGAAGGCGCAAAGAATTTCTCCATTCAACTGCCGCCGCCGAACGTCACCGGCACGCTGCACATGGGCCACGCGTTCAACCAGACCATCATGGATGGCCTGACGCGCTATCACCGCATGCTCGGCGAGAACACGCTATGGGTGCCGGGCACGGACCACGCGGGCATCGCCACGCAGATCGTCGTCGAACGTCAGCTCGATGCACAAGGCATCTCGCGCCACGACCTCGGCCGCGAGGAATTCCTGAAGCGCGTGTGGGCGTGGAAGCAGGAGTCCGGCTCGACCATCACGCGGCAAGTGCGCCGGCTCGGCGCGTCGATCGACTGGTCGCGCGAATACTTCACGATGGACGACAAGATGTCCGCCGCCGTGCGCGATGTCTTCGTCACGCTCTACAAGCAAGGGCTGATCTATCGCGGCAAGCGCCTCGTGAACTGGGACCCGGTGCTCGGCACCGCCGTGTCCGATCTCGAAGTGGTGAGCGAGGAAGAAAACGGCAGCCTGTGGCACATCAAGTATCCGCTGCCGGACGGCTCCGGCCATCTGACGGTCGCGACCACGCGCCCCGAAACCATGCTCGGCGACGTCGCCGTGATGGTGCATCCGGAAGACGAGCGGTATGCGCATCTGATCGGCAAGACGGTCGTGCTGCCGCTGTGCGATCGCGAAATCCCGATCATCGCCGATGACTACGTGGACCGCGAATTCGGCACCGGCGTCGTGAAAGTCACGCCCGCGCACGATTTCAACGACTACGCCGTCGGCCTTCGCCACAAGCTGCCGCAGATCGAGATCCTCACGCTCGACGCGAAGATCAACGAGAACGCGCCCGAGAAGTATCGCGGCATGGACCGCTTCGATGCGCGCAAGCAGGTCGTCGCGGACCTCGAGGCGCTCGGCCTGCTCGATTCCGTGAAGCCGCATAAGCTCATGGTGCCGCGCGGCGATCGCACGGGCGTCGTCATCGAACCGATGCTCACGGACCAGTGGTTCGTGGCCATGACGAAGCCCGCGCCCGAAGGCACGTTCAATCCGGGCAAGTCGATCACGGAAACGTCGCTCGAAGTCGTGCGCAACGGCCAGATCAAGTTCGTGCCGGAAAACTGGACCACGACCTACTATCAATGGCTCGAGAACATCCAGGACTGGTGCATTTCGCGTCAGTTGTGGTGGGGCCATCAGATTCCCGCGTGGTACGGCGAGAACGGCGAAATCTTCGTCGCGAAGAGCGAAGAAGAAGCGCGCGCCGAGGCCGACGCGCAAGGCTACAAAGGCGCACTCAAGCGCGATGAAGACGTGCTCGACACGTGGTTTTCGTCCGCGCTCGTGCCCTTCTCGGCGCTCGGCTGGCCGAATCACACGAAGGAGCTCGACGCATTCCTGCCGTCCTCAGTGCTGGTGACGGGCTTCGACATCATCTTCTTCTGGGTCGCCCGGATGGTGATGATGACCACGCATTTCACGGGCAAGGTGCCCTTCGACACCGTCTACGTGCACGGCCTCGTGCGCGACGCCGAAGGCCAGAAGATGTCGAAGAGCAAGGGCAACACGCTCGACCCGATCGATATCGTGGATGGCATCGATCTCGAATCGCTCGTCGCCAAGCGCACGACCGGCCTCATGAATCCGAAGCAGGCCGCGCAGATCGAGAAGAAGACGCGCAAGGAATTCCCCGATGGCATTCCGGCATTCGGCACCGATGCGCTGCGCTTCACGATGGCGTCGATGGCCACGCTCGGCCGCAACGTGAACTTCGATCTGGCGCGCTGCGAGGGGTATCGCAACTTCTGCAACAAGCTCTGGAACGCCACGCGCTTCGTGTTGATGAATTGCGAAGGCCACGATTGCGGTTTCTCGAAACCCGGTGCATGCGAACCCGGCGATTGCGGCCCCGGCGGCTACACGGATTTCTCGCAGGCGGACCGCTGGATCGTTTCGCTCCTGCAGCGCGTGGAAGCGGAAGTCGAGAAAGGCTTCGCGGATTATCGTTTCGACAACGTCGCGAGCGCGATCTACAAGTTCGTGTGGGACGAGTACTGCGACTGGTATCTGGAACTCGCGAAAGTGCAGATCCAGAACGGCACGCCCGAGCAGCAGCGCGCCACGCGCCGCACGTTGCTGCGCGTGCTGGAAACGGTGCTGCGCCTCGCGCACCCGATCATTCCGTTCATCACCGAAGCGCTGTGGCAGAAGGTCGCGCCGCTGACGGACGCGTATCCGGCGGGCGCGAAGGAAGGCGAAGCGTCGATCATGACGCAGCCATATCCGCGCGCGGAAGCGAAGAAGATCGATGAATCGTCGGAACAGTGGGCGGCCGAACTGAAGGCGGTCATCGACGCATGTCGTAATCTGCGTGGTGAAATGAATCTGTCGCCTGCGGTGAAAGTGCCGTTGCTCGCGCACGGCGACGCGGCGCGTCTTTCCACGTTCGCGCCTTACGTTGCGGCGCTCGCGCGTCTTTCGGAAGTGAAGATCATCGACGACGAAGCCGCGCTCGACAAGGAGGCGCACGGCGCACCGGTTGCGATCGTCGGCACGCACAAACTGGTGCTCAAAGTCGAGATCGATGTCGCCGCCGAACGCGAGCGTCTGACAAAGGAAGTGGACCGGCTCAAAGCCGAAATCGTTAAATGTAACGCCAAGCTCGGAAATGAAAGCTTTGTTTCAAAAGCGCCGGCCGCTGTCGTTGATCAGGAGCGCAAAAGGCTGGCAGAATATGAGACCACCATCGAGAAGCTCCAGGCGCAATTATTGCGACTGCCCGTTTGAACCGGAGTTTTATACCGACTCCCGTTGAGCCGAATCGCTCGAAATTCCGGATGTTTAACAGGATCAGGGTTATCACATGCTAAAAGTTACCAAAGCAGTTTTCCCGGTTGCGGGTCTCGGTACGCGGTTTCTGCCCGCGACGAAGGCCAGCCCGAAGGAAATGCTGCCGGTCGTCGACAAGCCGCTGATTCAATACGCGGTCGAAGAAGCCATGGCCGCCGGCATCACCGAAATGATCTTCGTGACGGGCCGCAGCAAGCGCGCTATCGAAGATCACTTCGACAAGTCGTATGAGATCGAAGCCGAGCTCGAAGCGCGCGGCAAGGAAAAGCTGCTGGAACTCGTGCGCAGCATCAAGCCGAGCCATGTCGACTGTTTCTACGTGCGTCAGGCCGAAGCGCTCGGCCTCGGCCACGCGGTGCTGTGCGCCGAAAAGCTCGTCGGCGACAACCCGTTCGCCGTGATCCTCGCGGACGACTTGCTTTACGGCAAGCCGCCCGTGCTGACGCAGATGATCGAAGTGTTCGATCACTATCACAGTTCGGTGATCGGCGTCGAAGAGATTCCGCCGGAAGACACGAAGTCGTACGGCGTGATCGACGGCAAGGAATGGGAAGACAACATCGTGAAGCTGTCGGGCATCGTCGAGAAGCCGGAGCCCTCGGTGGCGCCGTCGAATCTCGGCGTGGTCGGCCGTTATGTGCTGAAGCCGCGCGTGTTCGATCATATCCGCGCGCTGAAGCCGGGCGCGGGCGGCGAGCTGCAACTGACGGACGCGATTCAATCGCTGCTGTCGGATGAGCAAGTGCTCGCGTACAAGTATCACGGCACGCGTTTCGATTGCGGCAGCAAGCTCGGCTATCTGAAGGCGACGGTCGAGTTCGCGTTGCGTCATCCGGAAGTGGCGAAGGACTTCGAAGAATATCTGCGCACGCGCTCGCCGATTCTCGAAGGCTAAGGTTTTCTCCTTTGCCTAAAAAAATGCCCGTCACGAATCGTGACGGGCATTTTGCTTTCTGCCTTCTGTTTTTAACGACGCCGCATCAGGAAGATGAACGTCTTGTCCTGCGACGTCGATTCGACGATCTCGTTGCCGGTTTGCCTCGCGAATGCCGCGAAATCGCGTTGCGATCCGGGATCGGTGGCGAGCACTTTTAGAATCTGACCGCTCGTCATGTCGGCGAGCGCCTTTTTGGCGCGCAGAATCGGCAACGGGCAGTTGAGCCCGCGCGCGTCGACTTCCTTGTGAACTTCCATCGCGATTGAACCTTCCGTGGGCCTGCGTGATTGAGCGCTGCGAAAGCCCAATTTTAACGCAGCGGTCAAAGATCCACCGGACGGCCGCTCGCATGCAACCCGCCCTTAGTTGAGAGTTCTCTCGTTCACGCATCGCGTTCCAGCGACTAGATTGTGCGTTCTGTTCAACGCGCGTCGCGCTGGCCCCAATTTGGGCGCACGATGCGCTGTATAAAATTTTGTACAATGATCGATGAACGAGAGATTCGCTGGGTCGGCTCTTCCTATGACGACATTCTCGAATTCCCGTCCGCCGCACGGCGCGAAGCGGGCTTTCAGCTTGGCCGTCTTCAGTGCGGACTCGATCCCGAAGACTGGAAGCCTTTCGACGACGTCGGCCCCGGCGTTCGGGAAATCCGAATCAGGGACATCAACGGCATTTATCGCGTGATGTACGTAGCCAAGTTCGACGAAGCGGTCTTCGTCTTGCATTGCTTTCAGAAGAAAACCCGGGCGACATCGAAGCAGGATAAAGAGATTACAGCGATCCGCTATCGGGCAATCGTCCGCGAAATACGGGAAAGGAAGGCGCAAATATGAGCAAGGTAGACACCAAGGTCCGGCACGTGACGAAGCCCGGGGCGAATCTGTTCGCCGAACTGGGCTTTGCACCCGACGAAGCACGCCAGTATCAGGCCGAATCGCAGGCCCTCATCGGCCAGACGCTCGTGCTCAAGGAGCAACTCATGGACGAGCTTGCGTCGTGGATCGAAGCTCATCATCTAAAGCAAGCCGATGCCGCCGAGATTCTGCATGTGACGCGGCCGCGCGTATCCGATGTCGTCAACAAGAAGACCAGCAAGTTCACGATAGACACGCTCGTCGAAATGCTGGCGCGCATCGGCAAGCCGGTCACGATGGTCGTGGGCTGAACTCCTTCATGCGCGGCGGGTGCGTACGGTCAAAGATCCACCGGACGGCCGCTCGCATACGCCTCGCGAAGCGCGATGCCGATGCGCGTCGCCTCGCGCGCATCGTCGAGCGTGAGTCCTGTCGGCGTGCCACCGGCGACTGAAGCGACGAACGCCTGCGCCTCGCGCAAGAACGCATCTTCGAATCGTTCGAAAAACGTCGGCGTGCACGCGTTGCGCATGCCATGTTCATCCGCGATCTCCACGCGATTCAACCGCGGATTGCGCCCCACCGACAGCGCCCCCGCCGTGCCGATCACCTCGGTCTGCGTATCGTGTCCGTGCGCCATCGTGCGCGATGCGTACAGCACCGTGAGCCGTCCATCGTCGAATTCGACGACGCCCACGCCGTTATCGATATCCCCGCATTCGCGCAAGCCTTCGTGGATCGCGATGGTCCCGCTCGCGAACACGCGCTTCGCACGCGGATTGCCGAGCAGCCAGCGCGCAAGATCGACGTCATGCACGCTGCAATCGAGAAACAGGCCGCCCGATGTCGGCGCGAATCGCACGAAGAAGCCATCGGGATCGTTCTTGTCGCAGGTCTGCGAGCGCACCATGAACGGCCGGCCGATCGCGCCGCGCGCAACGCTCTCGAACGCATCGCGATAGCTGGCGTCGAAGCGCCGCACGAAGCCGATCATCACGTGCAAATGCGCATGACGCGCGTGCGCTTCGATCACGACATCGCATTCGGCGAGATCGAGCGACAGCGGCTTCTCGCAGAACACGTGCTTGCCCGCGCGCAACGCGGCGATGATCTGCGTCGCGTGCAGCGATGTCGGCGTGACGAGCCACACGGCATCGACCGATGCGTCGTTAAGAAACGATTCGTAGTCCGTATGAATCGCAGTCTCGGGGAAATGCGCTTTCGCCCAGTCGCGTTCCTCTTGCACTGGACTGCACGCCGCCACGAGCCGCGCGCCCGGCACGCGCCACGCGAGATTCTCCGCATGACGCCGCCCGAGCCGACCCAGTCCGACGATGCCCACGCGCACCGCGTTCATGCCGCGTTCTCCCCGAGCCGCACCACGCGATTCTCGCGCCACGAGAGCGTCGCGGCTTCGGCGAGCTCAAGCGCCTTCATGCCGTCGGCGACGGTCGTGCGCACCGGCTTGCCGTGATTGACCGCATCGAAGAAATGCGCGATTTCCAGCGCATACGCCGCGCGATAACGCTCGAGGAAGAACGCCTCCGGCACGTCGCTCGATACGGCTGTCTTGGAGTACGCGGTGACTTCGGTCGGCCGCACGTTGCCCGCCTGCAGCATGCCCGCGCTGCCGAGCAACTCGAAACGCTGATCGTAGCCATACGCCGCGCGCCGCGCCGTGTTGATCTGGCACAGCCGCCCGCGTTTCGTGCGGATGGTGACGGCCGTCGAATCGATATCGCCCGCCTCCGCGATAGCCGGATCGGACAGCACGCTGCCCGTCGCGTGCAGCGTGTCGGCTTCGTCGTCGAGCATCCAGCGGAATATGTCGAAGTCGTGAATCAGCATGTCCTTGAAGATGCCGCCCGAATGCCGGATGTATTCGACAGGCGGCGCGCCCGGATCGCGGCTCGTCACGATCAGCATTTCCGGATCGCCGATCTCGCCCGCCTCGACGCGCGCCTTCAGCGCCGAGAACGTCGGATCGAAGCGGCGCTGAAAGCCGATCATGCAGACGACGCCCGCCTGCGCGACCGCATCGGCGCAGGCGCGCGCACGCTCGAGCGTCAGATCGACGGGCTTCTCGCAGAACACATGCTTCTTCTGCGCCGCCGATGCGAGTATCAGGTCCGCATGCGTGTCCGTGCTCGAACAGATGACCGTCGCGCCGATGGACGCATCGCCCATCGCGCCATCGACATCGGCGACTTGCGCGCCGTGTTGCTCCGCGAGCGCCGCAGCCGCCTCACGGTTCACATCGACCACGTATTTGAGCCGCACGCCCGGCTGCCGCGCCAGATTCGCCGCATGAATCCTGCCGATGCGCCCCGCTCCGAACACCGCCACGTCAATCGTCATAGCCGCTTGTCTCCCTGGATTCCTCGACGTTCAATTCGAGCCGGTACGCAAGCGCGATGAACAGCGCCTGGCACAGGCAGATGGTGCTCGTCAGCGAGCGAAACGCGAACGCGCTGCCCTCCTTCACGAGCAGGCTGGCGCTCGCATGACGCGCGAGCGGCGAAAGCTGGCTATCGGTGACGACGAGCGTCTTCGCGCCGTGATGCTGGGCCGCGCGCACGCAGTACTGCGTCTCCTTGCCGTAGGGCGCGAAGCTGATCGCGATCACTACATCGCCCTTCTTCACGCTGCGAATCTGCTCGCGAATCATCCCGCCGATGCCCGACACGAGATGCACGCGCTTCTTCGTATGCCCGAGCGCATACACGATGTAACTCGCCACCGCGAACGACCGGCGCACGCCGATCACATAGATGTTCTCCGCCTGCTCGAGCATTTCGACGGCCGCTTCGAACTGCGCATCGTCGAGGCCCGCCTCGAGTTCGTCCAGCCCCGCACGGCTCGCCGCGATGAATTCGCGCGCCACCGATACGCCCGACGCCTCGCCCGCTTTCTCGTCGATCAATTTGCGGATGCGCTGCTGATAGCTCTGCGACGCGCTGCCGCCCGTGTACGCCTGCCGGAACACCGCCTGCAAGTCCGAAAAGCCCGAGAAGCCGAAGCGCTGCGCAAACCGCACCACCGCCGACGGATGCACGCCGCACGACGCGGCGATGTCGCTCGTGCGATCCATCATCACGCTCGGCCGATGCTGCTCGATATACGTCGCCACGCTCTTCAACTGGCGCGGCAAGGAGTCGTACGCATCGGTGATCCGCTGCATCAGTTCGTCGACGCCCGGCGCGTCGGTGCTGGTTTCATCCTGCATGGGAAGCTCGTGTCGTCGGCGTTCGAAATGAGCGCCAGGTGAAGCGATTATAGGAAGGCCGCAAGCAAATTGGAATGCATTTTCTATTTGTCGCACCGATGAAATACCTATTGCAGGTCGCCGAAAACTGACCTAATCTCGGTCGTGAGCACGATGCATCGACTTGCGGTCTGTCCACGGCTCGCATCGGCTCGCACGAGATCACACCGAACAACAACCGAGATAGGTGGAGACGATGATCCTTTGCAACGGTCGGGCCGCGCTGCGCGCGCTGGCGGCTGCTGCTGCGTTGTGCAGCGCCGCGTTGTTGACGACGTCCACCGCGCACGCCGCGCCGGACGCCAGGTTTGTGCTCATCAGCCACGCGCCGGACTCGGACTCGTGGTGGAACACCATCAAGAACTCGATCAAGCAGGCCGACGAGGACTTCAACGTGCAGACCGACTACCGCAATCCGCCCAACGGCGATATCGCGGACATGGCGCGTCTCATCGAACAGGCCGCGGCGCGCAACTATGACGGCGTCATCACCACCATCGCGGACTTCGACGTGCTGAAAAGCGCGCTCAACAAGGTCACCGCGAAGAAGATTCCCCTCGTGACGATCAATTCGGGCACCGAGGAGCAAAGCGCGCAACTCGGCGCGATCATGCATGTGGGCCAGCCCGAATACGTGGCGGGCAAGGCGGCGGGCGAGAAGGCGAAAGCGGCCGGCGTGAAGTCGTTTCTGTGCGTGAATCACATCGCGACCAACACCGTTTCCTTCGATCGATGCAAGGGCTTCGCGGATGCGCTCGGCATCGACTACAAGGCATCGACCATCGATTCGGGACAGGACCCGACGGAGATTCAATCGAAGGTATCGGCGTATCTGCGCAATCATCCGGATACGCAGGCGATCCTCACGCTCGGACCGACGCCCGCCTCCGCGACGCTCAAGGCCGTCGCGCAAATGGGCCTGCAAAACAAGGTCTATTTCGTGACGTTCGACTTCTCCGACGACATCGCGAAGGCCATCAAGGAGGGCACGATCAAGTTCGCCATCGATCAGCAGCCGTATTTGCAGGGCTATATTCCGGTCGCGGTGCTGGCCATTGCGAAGAAGGAACACACCACCGATCCCGCGAAGATCCGCCAGATTCTCGAAGCGAACCCGAAGTTCAAGGCGCGCCTCGAAACCTACGGCTTGCAGCCTTCGTATGGGCCGAAGAACATTCGCTCGGGACCGGGTTTCATCACCAAAGAAAATCTCGACAAGGTCGTGAAGTACGCCGGGCAGTATCGCTGATGCGCGGCTGACCTTCTTCGGGCGGCATCGGTTCGAAACACGCCGCGCCGCCCGCGTTTCTCTCTTCATCGGCTCTTGCTGCGTCCCAAGCGCGGACGCGGCAGGCGCGCACGCATCCGTACCGTCTTGCAATGCATTGTCGATTAAAGGAGCCATCATGGGCGTAGCCGGCAAGCACTATCCTCCGCACGCGAACCCTCAGCAGGACAACGCTGATTCCGCAACGGACAGGGACAAGCCGTCGGACGAACGCGTGCGCCGGCAATCGTGGTTCGGCCATCTGTTGAATCGCCCGGAATTCGCCGCGATTTCCGGCACCGTGCTCGTGTTTCTCGTGTTCGGCTTCGGCGCGGGATCGTCGGGCATGTTCAATCTCGACGGCGTGATGAACTGGTCGCAAGTGGCCGCATATCTCGGCTTGCTCGCGGTCGGCGCGTGCCTTCTGATGATCGCGGGCGAATTCGACTTGTCCATCGGCTCGATGATCGGCTTCGCCGGCATGATGGTCGCGTTGCCGTCGGTCTATTTTCACTGGCCGATATCGCTTGCGATTCTCTTCGCGTTCGTCGCATCGATGCTGCTCGGCGCGCTCAACGGCTATCTCGTGATGCGCACGCGCCTGCCGTCGTTCATCGTGACGCTCGCGTTTCTCTTCATTCTGCGCGGACTGACGCTCGCGCTCTCGATCATGTTTGCGGACCGCACGATCATCTCCGGCGTCGGCGATCTCGCGCAAAAAGACTGGCTTGCGGACACGCTCTTTCATGGCGTGGCGCTGCATGGCTTCTTCACATGGCTCGCGCACATGGGCATTGGCACCTTGCTCGATAGCGGCCAGCCGCTCGTGCCGGGCATACCGAAGGTCATTCTCTGGTGGCTCGCGCTCGCCGCAATCGGCGCGTTCGTGCTCGCCAAGACGCGCTACGGCAACTGGATTCTCGCGGTCGGCGGCGATGCCAACGCCGCGAAGAATGTCGGCGTGCCGGTCAAGCGCGTGAAGATATCGCTCTTCGTGCTCACCGCGTTCTGCTCGTGCCTCTTCGCGGTGCTACAAGTGTGCGACATCGGATCGGCGGCGGCGGATCGCGGCCTGCAAAAAGAGTTCGAAGCGATCATCGCGGCCGTCATCGGCGGCACGCTCCTGACGGGCGGATACGGCTCGGTCGTCGGCGCGTGCTTCGGCGCACTCATTTTCGGCGTCGTTCAGATCGGCATCACTTATACGAACGTGAGTTCCGACTGGTTCCGCGTGTTTCTCGGCGTGATGCTCCTGATCGCCGTGCTCTTCAATCATTACGTGCGCCGTCGCGTATCTCAGGCGCAATGAGGAGAAGACCATGAACGACGACACCATTCTCGCGCTCGAAAATGTCAGCAAGTTCTTCGGCAAGGTGATCGCGCTGAACGGCGTGACATTGCGGCTCAAACGCGGCGAAGTGCACTGCCTGCTCGGCGACAACGGCGCGGGCAAGTCCACGCTCATCAAGACGCTCGCGGGCGTCCATGCGCCCTCTTCCGGCGAATATCTCGTCGATGGCAAGCCCGTGCATTTCGAGTCTCCGAAAGAAGCGCTCGATCTCGGCATCGCGACCGTCTATCAGGACCTCGCGCTCGTGCCGCTGTTGTCGGTCGCACGCAACTTCTTCATGGGACGCGAACCTCGAAAGACTCGTTTCGGCATCCTTAAGGTTATGGACCTTGATCTGGCCGCCGAAACCTCGCGGGCGAAGCTCGGCGAAATGGGCATCAACGTGCGCGATCCGCATCAGCCTATCGGCACGATGTCCGGCGGCGAGAAGCAATGTCTTGCGATTGCGCGCGCCATTCACTTCGGCGCGCGTGTTTTGATTCTCGACGAACCGACCGCCGCGCTCGGCGTGAAGCAGAGCTTCAACGTGCTCAAGCTGATTCATAAGGCGCGCGAGAAAGGCATCTCGGTGATCTTCATCACGCACAACGTGCATCACGCGTACCCCATCGGCGATTCCTTCACGCTGCTCAATCGCGGCCGCTCGATGGGCACCTTCACCAAGGACACGATCACGAAGAACGAAGTGCTCGACATGATGGCGGGCGGCGCGGAAATGCAGAAGATGATCAGCGAACTCGAAGGCGCGACGATATGAGGACGGCAGCCATGTCAGCACAACAACCATCACGCTTTGCGCCGAATCGCACGCGCGACATCGTGTGTCTCGGGCGTCTCGCCGTCGATCTGTATGCGCAGCAGGTCGGCGCGCGGCTGGAAGACGTGTCGTCGTTTGCGAAGTATCTCGGCGGATCGTCGGCGAACATCGCGTTCGGCTGCGCGCGGTTGGGGCTGAAATCGTCGATGCTCGCGCGCGTCGGCAACGACCACATGGGCCGCTTTCTTACCGAGACGCTCGATCGCGAAGGCTGCGACGTGAGCCACGTTCGCATCGATCACGAACGGCTCACGGCGCTCGTGCTGCTCGGCATCGAAGATCGCGATACATTTCCGCTCGTGTTCTATCGCGAGAACTGCGCGGACATGGCGGTGGATGAAAGCGATTTCGACGAAGCGTATATCGCGTCATCGAAGGCGTTGCTCATTACAGGCACGCACTTTTCGACGGAGCAAGTGAACCGCACGAGCCGCCGCGCGCTGGAGTACGCGCGGCGCAACGACGTTCGCACGATTCTCGATATCGATTATCGGCCGGTGCTGTGGGGACTCACGGGCAAGGCGGATGGCGAGACGCGTTTCATCGCGAACGAAGGCGTGACCGCGCATTTGCAGCGCATTCTGCCGCTCATCGATCTCGTGATCGGCACCGAAGAAGAGTTTCGCATCGCGGGCGGCAAGGATCGTTTGATCGATGCCCTTGCGATGGTGCGCGCCGTGACGCACGCCACGCTCGTCGTGAAGCGCGGGCCGCTTGGCTGCTCGATCATCGAAGGCGCGGTGCCCGCTTCCATCGACGATGCGCCCGTTCACGGCGGCGTCGAAGTGGAAGTGCTCAACGTGCTCGGCGCAGGCGATGCGTTCGCGTCGGGCTTTCTCTCGGGATGGCTGCGCGACGAACCGCTCGAAGCATGCGCGCGCGCGGCGAATGCATGCGGCGCGCTCGTCGTATCGCGGCACGGCTGTGCGCCCGCCATGCCGACGCCCGCCGAACTCGATTACTTCCTCGAAGCTGCACGGCAAGATCCGGCACGCATGCGCCGCCCCGATCGCGATGCGACGCTTGCGCGGCTGCATCGCGTGAGCCCTGCGCGCAAGCAATGGGACGAAGTGCTCGGCTTCGCGTTCGATCATCGCAATCAGTTCTTCGAGCTTGCGCAACAGGCGGGCGCGAGCGAAGCGCGCATTGCGACGCTCAAAGGCTTGTTCGTCGATGCAGTCGCACAAACGGAGAAGCAACTGGGACTTGCAGGACGCATCGGCGTATTGATCGATGATCGATACGGACAAGATGCGCTCAACGCGGCGACGGGACGCGGCTGGTGGATCGGCAGGCCGGTGGAGTTGCCGGGTTCGATGCCGCTCGTCTTCGATCATGGCCGCTCGATCGGCACGACGTTGATCGAATGGCCGCGCGAGCATGTCGCGAAGTGCCTCGTTCACTATCACCCGGATCATCCGCATGACGTGCGGCTCGAACAGGAAGCGCAGTTGCGCGCGCTCTACGATGCCGTGCAGGCAAGCGGCCATGAGTTGCTGCTCGAAGTGATCGTGCCGAAGAACGGGCCGCCCGCGGACGAGGACACGGTTTATCGCGCGTTGAAGCGCTTCTATAACCTTGGGATACTCCCGGAATGGTGGAAGCTCGAACCGATGAACGCGAAGCAATGGCAAGCGATCGATGCGCTCATCGGCGAACGTGATCCGTATTGCCGTGGCGTCGTGCTGCTGGGCTTGTCGGCGGGCGTCGATCAGTTGCGCGAGGGCTTTCGCGCTGCGGCGTCATCGAAGACATGCAAGGGCTTTACCGTCGGCCGCACCATTTTTCATGAGCCGAGCCAGGCGTGGCTTGCACGCGAGATCGACGATGACGAACTCATCGCGCGCGTGCGCCGCACATTCGAAACCTTGATCGCAGCATGGCGCGAGGCGCGTGCATCGTCGCATGCGCCCGCCGACACCACTCAGGAGCAAGCCGCATGAACGTCGTCAGACTGACCGTCGCGCAAGCGCTCGTGCGCTATCTCGCGGCGCTGCGCACGGATAACGGCGAGCCGCTTTTCGGCGGCGTGTTCGCGATCTTCGGGCACGGCAATGTCGCGGGCATGGGCGAAGCGCTGTATCGGCATCGCGAGACCTTGCCGACGTATCGCGCGCACAACGAGCAGGCGATGGCGCATAGCGCGATCGCTTATGCGAAGGCGCATATGCGACGCCGCATGATGGCCGTGACCACATCCATCGGTCCCGGGGCGACCAATCTCGTGACGGCGGCGGCGCTCGCGCATGTGAACCGCTTGCCCGTGCTCTTGCTGCCGGGCGATATCTTCGTCTCGCGCGCGCCCGATCCCGTGTTGCAGCAAGTCGAAGATAGTCAAGACGGCGGCGCATCCGCGAACGATGCGTTGAAAGCGGTATCGCGATACTTCGACCGCATCGTGCATCCGGCGCAATTGCTGAGCGCGTTGCCTCGCGCGATCCGCGTGCTCACCGATGCAGCGTCATGCGGTCCCGTCACGCTCGCGTTGCCGCAAGACGTGCAGGCGATGGCCTACGACTACCCCGCTTCGTTCTTCGAGCCGCGCACGATCGAGTTTCACGCGCCCGCTGCATTGCCGCGCGAAATCGAGCGCGCCGCCGCGATGCTGCGTGACTCGCGCGAGCCGTTCATCGTGTCGGGCGGCGGCGTGCTTTATGGCCTCGCGAGCGATGCATTGCGCGACTTCGCGCACAAGCACGGCATGCCGGTCGCGGAGACGCAGGCCGGCAAAGGCGCGCTTGCATGGGACGATGCATTGAACGTCGGCGGCATCGGTGTGACGGGATCGTCGTCGGCGAACGAGCTTGCGCATGCAAGCGATTGCGTGCTCGCCGTCGGCACGCGCCTGCAGGACTTCACGACGGGATCGAACACGCTCTTCACCGAGGCGCGGCTCGTTGCGATCAACGCCAATTCATTCGATGCGCTCAAGCAGAACGCCGCCGCCATCGAAGCCGATGCGCGTCTCGCGCTCGATGCGCTTTCGCAAGCGCTCGGCGACTGGCGTGCATCGCCGCAATGGACGACGCGTGCGCATCGTGCGGCGAACGACTGGCGCGAGACCGTTGCGCATGTGACGAACACGCCCGTGCCCGATGGACGCCTGCCGCGCGAAGCGGATGTGATCGGCGCGGTGCAACGTTCGGACGATGCATCGCCTGCGGGCGATATCGTCGTGTGCGCAGCGGGCACGCTGCCCGCCGATCTGCAGAAGCTGTGGCGCACGAGCGCGCCGGGCGGCTATCACGTCGAATACGGCTACTCGTGCATGGGCTATGAAATTGCGGGCGGCGTCGGCGTGAAGCTCGCGCGGCCTGAGCGCGAAGTGATCGTGATCGTCGGCGACGGCAGTTATCTGATGATGAATAGCGAACTCGCCACGTCCGTGATGCTCGGCGCGAAGCTGATCGTCGTGCTGCTCGACAATCGCGGCTATGGCTGCATCAATCGCTTGCAGCAGGCATGCGGCGGCGCGCCGTTCAACAACCTGCTCGACGATTGCAAGCAGGGATCGCTCGGCGCACCGCGTATCGACTTCGCCATGCACGCACGTTCGATGGGCGCGCTTGCGGAACATGTCGCGAACATCGACGAATTGGAGGCTGCCATGAAGCGCGCGCGTGCGGCGGACCGCAGCTATCTGATCTCGATCGATACCGATCCCGCGCGCACCACCGAAGAAGGCGGATGGTGGTGGGAAGTCGCGGTGCCGGAGGTATCGGACCGCGATGCGGTCATGTCGGCGCGCGCCGACTATGAACGCGCCGTCAAGGCGCGCAACGGCATTCACGACTAGTCGAGGACGAACATCATGCCCTTGCACGTGCGCATCGGAATCAATCCCTTGTCGTGGATGAACGACGACCTGCCTTCACTCGGCGGCGAAACGCCCTTGTCGGTCGCGCTGACCGAAGGACGCGAGATCGGCTATGAAGGCTTCGAGCTGGGCAACAAGTTCCCGCGTGAACCGCAAGCGCTGAAGGCGCTGCTCGCGCAATACGATTTAGCCCTTGTTTCAGGCTGGTATTCAGGCAGGCTCGCGCAACGCAGCGCGGAAGAAGAGATCGAAGCGGTCGGTCCGCATCTGGACCTGCTCGCGCAAAACGGCGCGGCCGTCATGGTGTATGGCGAAGTCGCGGATTCGATTCAGGGCGCGCCGCGTCCGCTATATCAGCGGCCCCGCTTTTTCTCGGACGCGCAATGGTCGCAATACGCCGAACGTTTGAACCGCTTCGCGGAATACACGCTGTCCAAGGGCGTGCGTGTCGCCTATCATCATCACATGGGCGCGTATGTCGAAACGCCTGCGGATGTTGACCGTCTGATGGCATCGACGAACGATGCCGTCGGCCTGCTCTTCGACGCGGGCCACATCACGTTCGCCGGCGGCGATGCGGTCACGGTGCTGAAGAAACACATCGCACGCGTGTGCCATCTGCATTGCAAGGACGTGCGTCCCGAGATCGTGAAGCTCGCGCGCAATCGCAACTGGAGCTTTCTCGATGCCGTGATCAACGGCGCGTTCACCGTGCCGGGCGATGGCGCGGTGGATTATCCGGGCATCATCGCGTGCCTTGCGGAGCATGATTATCGCGGCTGGCTCGTGGTGGAAGCGGAACAGGACCCGGTCATCGCGCCGAGTTATACCTATGCCCAAAAGGGATACCGCACGCTGCGCGCACTCGTCGATGCCGCGCAGCCGCACAACTCGAAGGAGGCCGCATGAGCCTGCTAGTGAAAGCATCGCGCGAAGGGCAAACCATCGCGCGCGTCACGCCCGATTCCGCGGGCTGGAAGCATGTGGGTTTCGCCGCGTATCGCCTGGATGCGGGCGATGTCATTCATATCTATGATGCGCAACGCGAAAGCTGCCTTGTCGTGTTGACGGGCACGGTGAGCGTCGAAGCGGGCGATGAGCATTGGCCGTCCATCGGCTCGCGCGACAGCGTGTTCGAGGACGCCGCGCCGTATGCGGTGTACGTGCCGCCGAAGCTCGCGGCCATCGTGCGTGCGGAACGCGAATCGGAGATCGGCGTGGCGAGCGCACCGGCGACGGGCGTGTATCCGCCACGTCTCATCGAACCTTCGCAGATGAAGCGTTCGACGCGCGGCAAGCATGCGAATACGCGCTACGTCTGCGATATTCTTCCGCAAACCGAGGCCGCCGAGTCGCTGCTCGTGGTGGAAGTGAGGACGCCGGGCGGGCATGCGTCGAGTTATCCTCCGCATAAACATGATCAGGATAACGTACCAAATGAGAGTGCGCTGGAAGAGACGTATTACCATCGGCTGAATCCGCCGCAAGGCTTCGCGTTCCAGCGCGTTTATACCGATGAACGCGATCTCGATGAAACGATGGCCGTCGAGGATCACGACGTCGTGATGGTGCCGCGCGGATATCATCCGGTTGTCGTGCCTTATGGGTACGACAACTACTATCTCAACGTGATGGCCGGCGACAAGCGCACGTGGCACTTCAGGAACGATCCGAAGCATGAGTGGATCGTGGAGAGGGACAGCAAGGGGTGACGCTCAACCCACCGTCAGCCCACCGCCAGCCACTCCCGCACCACGTCCTCGCGCCGCGTGAGTTCGTCCAGCGCCCCATCGAACTGCACGGCGCCGTGGCCCATCACCGCGACGCGCGCATTCAGCATGCGCGCGATCGTGAGACGCTCTTCGATCAGCAGCATCGCGACGCCGCGCGAACGCAGCATCGCAAGCGATTGCGCCACTTGCTCGATCACACGCGGTGCGAGTCCTTCGCCCGGCTCGTCGATCACGATCAGCGATGGATCGCCCATCAGCGTGCGCGCGAGTGCGAGCATCTGCTGTTCGCCGCCCGACAGCGCGCCCGCCTTCACCGCCGAGCGTTCATGCAGCGAAGGGAAAAGTCTATAAGCATCATCGATCGCGAACCGCGCGCCCGTCCTCTCGCCGAGCACGAGATTTTCGCGCACGGTCAGCGTCGGAAAGACATCGCGCGTTTCGGGCACGTAACCGATGCCCAGCCGCGCAATGCGAAACGCCCGCATGCCGACGAGCTGCACGCCGCGATAACGCATGTCGCCCTCGCATCGCACGAGGCCCATGATGGCTTTCGCGAGCGTCGAGCGTCCCGAGCCGTTGCGTCCGGCGAGCGCGACCGCTTCGCCCTCGCCTATCGCGAGATTCACGCCGTGCAGCACTTGCGCCGCGCCGTACCATGCGCGCAAGCCGTCGATGCGCAAGAGTGCGCTCATGGCGCCGCTCCGAGATACGCGTCCTGCACGTCGCGGTTCGCGCGAATCGCGGCGGGCGTATCGGATGCGATCACGCGCCCGCGCACGAGCACCGAAATGCGATCCGCCAGCGCGAACACCGCGTCCATATCATGTTCGATGACGAGCAGCGTGCGCCCCTGCGTCGTCGCGCGAATCAACGCGAGCGCACGTGCAGCCTCGCCGCGGTTCATGCCCGCAGTGGGCTCGTCGAGCAGGATGAGCGGCGCATCGGTCGCGAGCGCGATGCCCAGATCCAGCGCGCGTTGCTCCGCGTAGGCGAGGCGCGCGGCGAGATCGTCGGCGCGGGCGGACAAGCCGATCGCGTCGAGCATCGCGCGGGCACGTTCATCGATCGAACGCGAATGCAGCCAGCGATCCAGCACGCGCGATGAAGCCGCGCCCAGCGCCGCGCACCGCAGATTGTCGAGCACGGTAAGGCCGCCGAACACGCTCGTCGTCTGGAAACTGCGCGCCAGCACGCGGCTCACGCGATGCGGCGCGCGTCCGGTCAGATCGACGCCTCGCGCGACGATGCGTCCTTCGTCGGGCCGCGTGCGTCCCGAGATCACATCGAAGAGCGCGGATTTGCCCGCACCGTTCGGGCCGATGATCGCGTGCCGCTCGCCTTCTTCGACGCGCAGATCGACGCCGCGCAGCACGTGCGTCGGGCCGAAGCGTTTGACGACGCCGCGTATGTCGAGCGCGGCGCTCATCGCGCGGGTCTCCGTCGCGCGAGCCACGCGCCCAGCAGCACGAGCGGCACGACGGCGAGCCACATCATGCGCGGCATATCGGCGCGCGCGTACAGCGTTTCGATCACGATCGCCGACGCCGCGCACCAGACGGCCGCGCTCGTCACGCGAAGCACGATGGCACGCGCATCGCCCTTGAAACAGCCGACGACGCCATCCGGCGACGCCACGACCACCCACACGAAAAAGAGTCCGAGGTACATCGGCCATGCAGCGGACACGCTCGCGACCGCCACGCTGAAAAACGTGAGCAGCACCGCGCCGATCATCGGTCCGAAGAACGATCCCGTTCCGCCGATGACGGTGGCGACCAGCACGCCCGTCGAGCGCGCAAGCCCGACGCTTTCCGCCGACACCAGCTCCACGTTGATCAACGACAGCACGCCCGCAATGCCCGCGAAGAACGCCGACACGACGAGCATGTGAAAGCGCACGCCGCGCGGCGCGAAGCCGATCGCCGCCGTGCGCGCGGGATTGTCGCGGACGGCGTTGGCGAGACGGCACATCGGCGTGCGCGAGAACGCGAACATCGTCATCGACGACACCACGCACCAGCACGCGATCAACACATACGCCTGCCGCAGCGGGCCGAACGTCCACGCGAGGAACGGAGGCCCGCTCGCGCGATCGATGGTCACGCCCGCCTCGCCGCCGAACCAGCCCGGCACGAGCCACACGCTCGCCGCGACGAGTTCGCCGATGCCGAGCGTGATCATCGCGAACGGCGTGCCCGCGCGTTGCGTCGAGATCGCGCCGATGGGCAACGCCGCGAGCACGGCAGCGCATCCGCCGACGAGCGGCAAGAGCGGCAACGGCACGCCGAGCGCGTTGAACGCGTGCGCGGCGGCGAACGCGCCAAGCCCCGCATAGACCGCATGCCCGAACGACAGCAAGCCCGTTTCGCCGAGCAACAGGTTGTAGGAGAGCGCGAAGACGATCAGCGTCGCGGTTTGCGCGAGGTACGCGAGCAGCCACGATTGATCGATGACGAGTGGCGGCAGCGCGAGGAACGCGATAAGCGCGACGAACTTACGCATCGCGCGTGCGCTCGCCGAGGAAACCGTGCGGCCGCGCGGCGAGCATCGCGACGAGCAGCGCATACGGCAAGACGGGCGCGAGTTGCGCGACGGTCAGCGCGGCCCACGCATCCGGCAAGCGCAAGCCGAACGCTGCGGCGATGCTGCCCGCCGATGCCGTCGATGCCACCGCGAACGTCTGCACGCAGCCGACCACGAGCGATGCAACCAGCGCCCCCGGCAGCGAACCGATCCCGCCGATCACCACGACCACGAACACGATCGGTCCCATTGCATCGGCCATTGCGGGTTCGACGACGGCGAGCGGCGCGCCGATCACGCCCGCGAGCGCGGCCAGCGCCGAGCCGACGGCGAAGACTGTCGTGAACACGCGCGGCACGTCATGGCCGAGCGTTTCGACGGTCGCCGGATGCGTCAGCGCCGCGCGCACGACGAGGCCCGTCTTCGACGTGCGCAGCACGACGGCGAGCGCGCCGAGCATCGCGATGGAAAGCGTCATCATGAACACGCGATAGCGCGGGAACGCCGCGCCGTACAGCGTGAAGAGCGGGCCGTCGAGTGCGGGCGGGATAGTCGCGGGCAAAGGCCCGAGTCCCCAGACGAGCTTCACGCTCTCGCCGATCACCATTGCCGCGCCGAAGGTCAGGAGCAGTTCGGCAAGCGCGCCGCGCGCGTGAACGCGCCGCAAGAGGCATCGCTCGAACAGTGCGCCGAGCGCGCCGACGACGACCGGCGCGATCACGAGCGCGCCCCAGAAGCCGAGATGAACCGCGAGCGCCTGCGCGACATACGCGCCCAGCATGTAGAAACTCGCGTGCGCGAAGTTGAGCACGCCGAGCATCGAAAAGATCAGCGTGAGACCCGCCGACAGCATGAAAAGCAGCAGCCCGACGCTCACGCCGTTGAGCAGGCTCATCGTGAACCACTGAAGCAACACGAAACCCTCAAGCGTTGACGAGCGGCTTCAACGCATCGACGAGAGGCGCGGGCAACGGCACCGGCCGGCGCGTCACGCGATCCACGTACACATGCACGAAATGCCCTTGCGCGGCGGCTTCATCAGCGCCTTCCGCGAAGATCGCGACCTCGTAACGCACGCTCGTGTTGCCGAGCTTTTCGACGCGCAAGCCCGCATCGATCTGCTGCGGAAACACGACGGGCGCGAAGAAATTGCAATGCGTCTCCACGACGAGGCCGATGGTCTCGCCCTCGCTGAAATCGAGCACGCCCGCGCGCAGCAGATACTCGTTCACCACCGTATCGAAGTAGCTGTAATAGACGACGTTGTTGATGTGGCCGTAGACGTCGTTATCGGACCAGCGCGTGCTGATCGACAGAAAGTGCGGATAATCCGCGCGCGTGGTCGGAACCGGCTTCGTCATCGTTCAGAGCGACTCCGTCAGCATGCGCCGATAGTCCTCGGCGCTCGCCTCGCGCGGATTCGTCTTGTGGCAATGATCCGCGAGCGCGCCCTTCACGACCTTGTCGAACATGCCCGCATCGACGCCCATCTGCGATAGACGCGTCGGCAGGCCGAGGCGCTCGGTCATGTCGTGCACGGCCTGCGCGACATCGGCGTCGGCGGCAAGGTTCATCACGCGGCGCATGCGTTCGAAGCGGCGCTCGGCCACGACCGTCGGCGCGCTTTCGTTGAAGCGCAGCACGGCGGGCAGCACGACCGCGTTCAGCGTGCCGTGATGCAGCGACGTGCGCCCGTTCACCGCGAGCCCGCCCAGCGGATGCGACAGCGAATGCACGCAGCCCAGGCCCTTCTGAAACGCCATCGCGCCCTGCATGGACGCGGACATCATGTTGAGCCGCGCGTCGCGGTCCTGGCCGTCGTGCGTCGCGCGTTCGATGTTCGCCCACGCGCGTTCGAGGCCGTCGAGCGCGATGCCGTCGGCGGGCGGATTGAACGCGGGCGCGAGGAACGTTTCGATGCAATGCGCGATGGCGTCCATGCCGGTCGCGGCGGTGAGGCCGGGCGGTAAGCCGAGCGTGAGCGCCGGATCGCAGATCGCGGATTTCGGCAGCAGATGCCACGAGTGGAAGCCGAGCTTGCGCCCGTCGTCGAGAATGATGATCGCGCCGCGCGCCACTTCGCTGCCCGTGCCCGACGTGGTCGGCACCGCGATCAGCGGCGCGGCGCGCTCGGTAATCTTGCCGCTGCCGCCTTCGATGGTCGCGTAAGTCGTGAGCGGGCCGTCGTGCGTGGCCGCGATCGCGACGCCCTTCGCCAGATCGATCGACGATCCGCCGCCCACCGCGATCAAGCCGTCGCAGCCTTCACGTTTGTATTGATCGGCGGCTTGGCGGACCATCGCTTCGGTCGGGTTCGACGGCGTATCGTCGAATACGGGCAGCGCGCCGAGCTTCGCGCTTTCGATCACGCGCCCCGACAAGCCCGCCGCCGCCACGCCCTTGTCCGTGATGACGAGCGGCCGTTTCATGCCGATGCGCTCGCATTCGCTTTGCAGCATCGCGAGCGAGTCGTAACCGAGATGGATATGCGTCAGATAGAAGATGAAGGCCATGGCGGGCGGCGACCGGATCGGGTGGTTGACGGTGCGGCCATGTTAGGAGCCGCGCGGCGCGCGTGTCAATCGGGGGTTCGACGCGAAGCGCGTCAGCGTGCGGCGGCGAGCGCGCGCACTTCGTCGGTGAAACGCTCGACGGTCTCCTGCGCCGTGTCCCACGCGCACATCAGCCGGCAGCCGCCCGAGCCGATGAACTGATAGAAGCGCCAGCCCTTCGCGCGCAGCGCCGCTGACACGTGCGCCGGCAATTCCGCGAACACCGCGTTCGATTGCGGCTTGAAGAGCACGTTGACGCCGGGGATATCGGCGAGACGCTCGGCCATCAGTTGCGCCATCGCGTTCGCATGACGCGCGTTGCGCAGCCAGACGTCGTCATCGAGCAAGCCGAGCCACGGCGCGGAAATGAAGCGCATCTTCGATGCAAGCTGCCCCGCCTGCTTCAGCCGATACGCGAAATCGGCGGCGAGCGCCTTGTCGAAGAACACGACCGCCTCGCCCACCGGCAGGCCGTTCTTCGTGCCGCCGAAGCACAGCACGTCGACGCCCGCGCGCCACGTGATTTCCGACGGATGCACGTTCAGCGTGGCGACCGCGTTGGCGAAACGCGCGCCGTCCATATGCACCTTCAGATGCCGGCGTTTCGCGATGGCCGCGATCACCCGCACTTCCTCGACGGTGTAGACCGTGCCGACTTCGGTCGCCTGCGTGAGCGCGACGACCTTCGGCTTCGGATAGTGGATATCGGCGCGCTTCGTGACGAGGTCTTCGATCGCGTCCGGCGTGAGCTTGCCGTTCTCGCCCTTCGCGGTGAGCAGTTTCGATCCGCCGGAGAAGAATTCGGGGCCGCCGCATTCGTCGGTTTCGATATGCGCGAGTTCGTGGCAAATGACCGAGTGATACGACTGACACAGCGACGCCAGCGCGAGCGAATTGGCCGCCGTGCCGTTGAATACGAAGAACACTTCGCAATCGGTCTGGAACAGTTCGCGGATGCGGTCGCAGACGCGCGCGGTCCACGAATCGTCGCCATAAGCGGGCTCGTGGCCGCTCGTGTTCGCCTCGACGAGCGCGGCGAGCGCTTCGGGACAGATGCCGGCGTAGTTGTCGGAGGCGAAGTGCTGCGTGAGAGGCGTGGGCGCTGTCATGGGAATCGCGAGAAGGCTGGTGAAGTGGCGCGCGCGTGGATGCGGCGCGCGCCCGGATTGCCGGCCATTTTAGCGGTTGCCCGCGCGGTCCCGCGCTTCGGGACCGGCAGGCGCGCCCTCGCGACTACTTCGCGGCCGGCGCACTGGCGGCTGCGGACTCCTGCGCCTTCTTTTCCTTCTTGTTGGCTTCGTGATGGCCGATCGCGCAGCCGCCGACCGCGCCAGCGGTGCCATGCTTGCCGGCCATGTGCCCCGCGACGCCGCCCACCGCCGCGCCCGAGACGCAGCCCTTCGCCTGTGCGACGCCCGTTGCGGTGATCATCGTGGCGGCCAGCAGCATCGATGCAATCTTGCGATTCATGGTTCATCTCCTTTTCGTCGTTGAGGAATGCACCTGCAGTTGCACGCGGTATGCCTGACAAGCTGTAATGAAAAACGGCCCGGTCGACGTTAACCGACCGGGCCGCTTCATACTGCCTCGATTACTTCCAGCGCGATGCTCAGAGCTGCTGCTGCACCCAGCCCGTCACGCCAGCGAGCGCCGCCGGCAGGTTGGCCGGCTCGGTGCCGCCCGCTTGCGCCATGTCGGGACGTCCGCCGCCCTTGCCGCCCACTTGCTGCGCGACGAAGTTGACGAGTTCGCCCGCCTTCACCTTCTTCGATGCATCCGGCGTCACGCCTGCAATCAGGCTGACCTTGCCGCCATCCACCGAAGCAAGCACGATGGCCGCGCTCTTCAGCTTGTCCTTCAGCTTGTCGACGGTTTCGCGCAGCGTCTTCACGTCGGCGCCTTCGAGTTGCGCGGCGAGCACGTGCACGCCGGCAACATCGACGGCTTGCGAGACGAGTTCATCGCCCTGGCTCGCGGCGAGTTTGGACTTCAGCGCGGACAGTTCCTTTTCCAGCGACTTCACGTGCTCCTGAACCTGCGCGATGCGCTGCGTGAGTTCCGCGGGCTGCGCCTTCAGCACGTTCGCCGCCGCGTTGATGCGCGCGTCGAGTTCCTGCACGTAGCGCACGGCATTGTCGCCGGTGATGGCTTCGACGCGGCGAATGCCCGCCGCCACGCCGCCTTCCATCACGATCTTGAACAGGCCGATGTCGCCCGTACGCTGCACGTGCGTGCCGCCGCAGAGTTCGCGCGAGAAGCCGAGATCGAGCACGCGCACCGTGTCGCCGTATTTCTCGCCGAAGAGCGCCATCGCGCCGCCCTTCACCGCTTCGTCGTAAGGCATCACGCGCACGACGCCCGGCGCATTCGCCAGAATCTCCGCATTGACGATTTCCTCGACGCGGCGGATTTCGTCATCCGTCATCGGTGCGTTGTGCGCGAAGTCGAAACGCGTCTTGTCGGCATCGACGAGCGAGCCTTTCTGCTGCACATGGCCGCCGAGCACTTCGCGCAGCGCCTTGTGCATCAGGTGCGTCGCCGAATGGTTGCGCGCGGTGCGGGCGCGGCGGATGCCGTCGATCTGCGCCTTCACCACGTCGCCGACCTTGAGCGTGCCCTGCGCGACCGTGCCGTGATGACCGACGACATCGGCCTGCACCTTCAGCGTGTCCGCCACTTCGAAGCGCGTCGCCGCGTTCACGAGCACGCCCTGATCGCCCGCCTGACCGCCGGATTCCGCGTAGAACGGCGTGTGATCCAGCACGACGACCGCTTGCTGACCCGCTTGCGCCTGCTGCACCGACGCGCCTTCGACATACACCGCGACGATCTTCGCGTCGTCGAAGATGTCCTTCTCGTAGCCGTGGAACGTGGTCTTCGCGCCCGAGTATTCGAGCCCGGCCGCGAGCTTGAACTTGCCGGCCGCGCGGGCCTGATCGCGCTGGCGGGCCATGGCGTCGTCGAACGCGGGTTCGTCGACCGTCACGCCGCGCTCGCGGCACACGTCCGCGGTCAGATCGAGCGGGAAGCCGTAGGTGTCGTGCAGCTTGAACGCGAGTTCGCCGTCCAGTTGCTTCACGCCCTTCTTTTCCAGGTCGGCGAGTTCGCCTTCGAGGATCGACATGCCGTGCTCGATGGTCTCGAAGAAGCGCTCTTCTTCCTGACGCAATACGTCGGTTACGCGCTGCTGGGCGTCCTTCAGCTCGGGATACGCCGCGCCCATTTCCGCGACGAGATCGGCCACGAGTTTATGGAAGAACGCGCCCTTCTTGCCGAGCTTGTAGCCGTGACGGATCGCGCGGCGCACGATACGGCGCAGCACGTAGCCGCGGCCTTCGTTGCCGGGAATCACGCCATCGACGATCAGGAACGAGCACGCGCGGATGTGGTCGGCGATGACCTTCAGCGAGTTGTTGTTCAGATCGGCGGTATCGGTTTCGCGCGCGGCCGCCTTGATGAGCGTCTGGAACAGGTCGATTTCGTAGTTGCTGTGGACGTGCTGCAGCACCGCGGCCAAGCGTTCGAGGCCCATGCCGGTATCGACGCACTGCTTGGGCAGCGGCGTCATGTTGCCTTGCGCGTCGCGGTTGAACTGCATGAACACGAGATTCCAGATCTCGATGAAACGGTCGCCGTCTTCTTCCGGCGATCCCGGCGGGCCGCCCCAGATTTCCGGACCGTGGTCGTAGAACACTTCGGAGCACGGACCGCACGGGCCGGTATCGGCCATCTGCCAGAAATTGTCGGATGCGTAGCGCGCGCCCTTGTTGTCGCCGATGCGGATGATGCGCTCGACCGGCACGCCGATTTCCTTCGCCCAGATGTCGAAGGCTTCGTCGTCTTCCTTGTAGACGGTGACGGTCAGCTTCTCGGGCGGCAGCATGTAGACCTTGGTCAGCAGCTCCCAGCAATAGTGGATGGCGTCGCGCTTGAAATAGTCGCCGAACGAGAAGTTGCCGAGCATCTCGAAGAACGTGTGATGACGTGCGGTATAGCCGACGTTCTCGAGATCGTTATGCTTGCCGCCCGCGCGCACGCTGCGCTGCGCGGTGGTCGCGCGCGTGTAGGGCCGCGATTCGGCGCCGAGGAACACGTCCTTGAACTGGACCATGCCCGAGTTGGTGAAAAGCAGCGTCGGGTCGTTGCCCGGCACGAGGCTCGACGAGCGGACGATCGTGTGGCTCTTCGATTCGAAAAACTTCAGGAACTTCTCGCGTATTTCGGCGGCTTTCATGGCGTACGGGCGGCTTAGCGTTTTTTGATGCGGTTTCGGTGTTGCCCGGAACGGCCCTTCGGAAGGGATTTTTCGCCGGGCAAAGTTGGTTTTCGATTATACGGGATTCGCCGTGGCGGGCCGCCGGATAACGCGCCGGTCGGTGCTCGCGCCCGTCTCGCGCCGGCGCGCGGCGATTCGCCCGGCTTTCGCGCACGCGGCGTTTCATGCGAGAGTCGTGGAATTGTCGCGAAAAGCGCAGCCGGACATCGAAACTTCTAGCCAAGCGAGAAAACATCGAATGGGAGCCCTGAGCCACATCCGCGTACTGGACCTGACCCGCGTGCTGGCGGGCCCGTGGTGCGCGCAAACCTTGAGCGATCTCGGCGCGGACGTCATCAAGATCGAGCGCCCCGACACCGGCGACGATACGCGTCACTGGGGCCCGCCGTACCTCAAAAAGCCGGACGGCGGCGACACGCGCGAAGCCGCGTACTACCTTGCGGCGAACCGCAACAAGCGCTCGGTGACCGTCGATATCGCGACGCCGGAAGGACAGCGCATCGTGCGCGAGCTGGCCGCGCAAAGCGATGTCGTGCTGGAAAACTACAAGGTCGGTCAGCTGAAAAAGTACGGACTGGACTATGAATCGCTGAAGGCCGTGAAACCGGACATCGTCTATTGCTCGGTGACGGGCTTCGGGCAAACGGGGCCGTATGCGCAGCGCGCGGGCTACGACTTCATCATTCAGGGTATCGGCGGATTCATGAGCATCACCGGCGAGCGCGACGGCCAGCCCGGCGGCGGGCCGCAAAAAGCCGGCGTGGCGATTGCGGACCTGATGACCGGCATGTACGCGACGGTCGGCGTGCTGGCGGCGTTGAGCCACCGCGACCGCACGGGCGAAGGGCAATACATCGACATGGCGCTGCTCGACGTGCAGGTCGCCATGCTCGCCAACATGAACACGAACTTCCTGGCGAGCGGCAAGCCGCCGGTGCGCTGGGGCAACGCGCATCCGAACATCGTGCCGTATCAGACGTTCCAGACGAGCGATGGCTGGATCATCGTCGCCGTCGGCAACGACGGGCAATTCCGCAAGTTCGTCGAAGCGGGCGGACGCGCCGAACTTGCCGACGACGCACGTTTCGCGGCGAATCCGTCGCGCGTGCGCAACCGCGACGTGCTCGTGCCGATTCTCGCGGACATGGTGCGGCAGAAAGGCAAGCACGAATGGCTCGCGGCGCTCGAAGCGGCGGGCGTGCCGTGCGGGCCGATCAACGATCTCGGCGAAGTGTTCGACGATCCGCAAGTCGTCGCGCGGAAGATGCAGATCGACCTGCCGCATCCGGAAGCGGGCGCGGTGAAGCTCGTCGCGAGTCCGATCAAAATGAGCGCGACGCCGCCCGAAGCGCGCACGCATCCGCCGATGCTCGGCGAGCACACGGCGAGCGTGCTATCCGACGTGCTCGGCTACGACGACGCGCACATCGCCCAGTTGCGCGAGAAAAACGTGATCTGAGGACGCGGGCGCGTTGCCTCGTCAGCGCGTCCCCGCGCCGATCAGCCCGCCCGCCGCCGCCCCGGCGATGGTTCCGATCGGCCCGCCCGTCAGCACGTAGCCGAGCGCGCCGCCCGCGCCCGCGCCGATGGCCGCGTGCGCTTGCTGGCGCGACATGCCGGAGCATGCGGCGAGGCTCGAAACCAGTGCGGCGGCAGCCGCGAGCTTGATGGTCGTCCTGGCGATCTTGTTCATGGTCGAATTCCTTGTGTTGTCGTTGTGATGTGTTGTGATGTGTTGTCCGCTGCGTGGCCGGCTCGACGAACCTGGAACGGTCCTCGCACCGGACAAGGCGAGCCGATCTTAAAATTCCCCGAACCGCGTCCACAAGCCGATTTACCTCCCGTTACGGTCGTTACGATCCGCGCCCGCGCCGTCCGCCACGCGCGAGGGCGCAACCATGCCCGCGGCAGTTGCGTAAGGTAGAATCGACCCGATATTCAATGCATTCGAACGCGTTCCAGCCGTGAGGAACGCTTCCCGAACCGATCCCCCACGCAGCAGCACGTTGGCACTCTCTTTCGCATGAACACCGATCGCAACGACGCCCCGGCGCCATCCAATTTCATTCGCAACATCATCGAAGACGACAACCGCTCCGGCAAATGGGCGCAGCGCGTCGAAACGCGCTTTCCGCCCGAGCCGAACGGCTATCTGCACATCGGCCATGCGAAGAGCATCTGCGTGAACTTCGGGCTGGCGGCGGATTACGGCGGCGTGTGCCATCTGCGTTTCGACGATACGAACCCCGAAAAGGAAAGCGTCGAATACGTCGATTCGATCATCGACGCCGTCAAGTGGCTCGGCTTCGACTGGAACAAGGACGGCCGCGAGCACAAGTATTTCGCGAGCGACTACTACGACAAGCTGTACGCGTTCGCCGAGAAGCTCATCGAAAAGGGCCAGGCGTATGTCGACAGCCAGAGCGCCGAGGAAATGCGCGCAACGCGCGGATCGGCCACGGAAGCGGGCATCAACTCGCCGTATCGCGACCGCACGCCCGAGGAAAACCTCGACCTCTTCCGCCGCATGAAGGCGGGCGAGTTCAAGGAAGGCGAGCACGTGCTGCGCGCGAAGATCGACATGACGTCGCCGAACTTCAACATGCGCGATCCGGTGATCTACCGCATCCGCTTCGCGCATCACTACCGCACGGGCGATACGTGGTGCATCTACCCGATGTACGACTACGCGCATTGCGTGTCGGACGCGCTCGAGAACATCACGCATTCGCTCTGTACGCTCGAATTCGAGGATCATCGGCCGCTCTACGACTGGTTCCTCGCGCGGCTCGCGGACGACGGCGTGTTCGCGCGTCCGCTGCCGCAGCAAATCGAGTTCTCGCGCCTGAACCTCACGTATGCGATCACGAGCAAGCGCAAGCTGCTGCAACTCGTGCAGGAAAATCACGTCGACGGCTGGGACGATCCGCGCATGCCGACCATCGTCGGCGTACGGCGGCGCGGCTTCACGCCGGAAAGCATCCGCCTGATGGTGGAGCGCGTCGGCGTGACGAAGGTCGATTCGTGGATCGACATGAGCATTCTCGAAGGCGCGCTGCGCGACGATCTCGACGAGAAAGCGCCGCGCGCGATCGCCGTGCTCGATCCGCTCAAGCTCATCATCGACAACTATCCGGAAGGACAGACCGACGAGTGCAGCGCGCCGGTGCATCCGCATCATCCGGATCGCGGCGTGCGCACGTTCCCGTTCTCGCGCGAACTGTGGATCGAGCGCGAAGACTTCCAGGAAACGCCGCCGAAGGGCTACTTCCGCCTGTTCCCGGGCAACAAGGTGCGCCTGAAGTACGGCTTCGTCGTGGAATGCACGGGCGCGGACAAGGACGAAAACGGCAACGTGATCGCCGTCCACTGCAATTACTTCCCGGACAGCAAGTCGGGCACGGAAGGCGCGAACGCGTACAAGGTCAAGGGCACGATCCATTGGGTCAGCGCGGCCACCGCGTATCCCGCCGAAGTGCGCATCTACGACCGGCTCTTCAAGGAGCCGCAGCCCGGCGCGGGCGGCGCGGAGTTCCTGGATGCGCTCAATCCGGAATCGAAGCGCGTCGTGAACGCGTATCTGGAGCCGAGCGCCCGCGACGCGAACGCCGAAGACCGCTTCCAGTTCGAGCGGCACGGCTACTTCGTCGCGGATCGCGTCGATTCGCAGCCCGGCAAGCCGGTGTTCAACCGCATCGTCAGCTTGCGCGACAGTTGGGGCAAGCCGGCCTGACGTTGGCTGAATCGCCGTTGCATCGATGAAAAAGACGCCGCACGGCCATGCGGCGTCCCTCTTTCCCAAACCATACGCGCAGCACCCCGCCGCTTCTAACGAGGACATCATGAAGCTGCCGCATTGCTCCTTGCGTCGCATCGCGTGCGCCGTCGCCTCGACGGTGACGTTGGCTTCTCCCGTCGCGCATGCCGCGACCGCCGCCGAGATCGCATCGGCGCAGGCGCTCGTCGATCAGATGCCGCCATCGGCCACGCTGCGCAAGATCGCGGAGAACGGTGCGATCGTACTCGGCGCGCGCGAAGCGTCGATTCCGTTCTCGTACATGGTGAAGCAGCAGCCCACCGGCTACTCCTACGCGATCGCGCTCAAGGTCGTCGACGAAGTCAAGCGGCGGCTCAAGATGCCGAATCTCGCGGTGAGAAACGTGGTCGTCACGTCCGCGAACCGCATCTCGTACGTGGTCAACAATCAGGTCGATCTCGAGTGCGGCTCGACCGCGCATCTCGCGGAACGCGATCCGCTCGTCGCCTTTTCGAACAGCTTCTTCCAGTACGGCATCCGCATGGCGGTGAAGCGCAAGTCCGGCATTCGCGATTACGCCGATCTCGCGCACAAGACCGTCGCGACCACCGCGGGCACGTCCGACGAGCGCATCCTTCGGCAAATGACGAAGGATCGCAAGCTCGACATGCGCATCATCAGCGCGCGCGATCATGGCGAAGGCTTCGCCGCGCTCAAGAACGATCGCGCCGTCGCGTTCGTGATGGACGATCCGCTGCTCTACGGCCAGATCGCGCTGCAAGGCAAGGCGCGCGACGATTATCGGGTGACGGGTGAATCGCTCGGAAACGAAACCTACGGCTGCATGATGCGCAAGGGCGATCCCGTGTTCAAGCGCATCGTCGACGACGTGATCGCCAATATGCAGCGCTCCGGCGAAGCGGCGAAGCTCTATGAAGCGTGGTTCATGCAGCCCATTCCGCCCGATGGCGTCAATCTGCAATTCCCGATGTCGGCGGAAATGAAGGCGCTCTTCGCGAATCCCAACGACCGCACGCTCGACTGACTCGCCGCGTTCGGCAAAAGCTCAGTCGAGCGTTTCGTTGAGTTCGGCAAGCGATAGCGTGGTCTGGAAAAGGCGCGCGAGACTGCGGCTCGCGAAGCGGTCGACATCCGCCGGGCTGACCCAGCGGTACGCATCCATCTCGGGGATCATCGTGCCGTCGCTATAGCGCGGGAAGTACGACTCGCAGACGCATTTCGCGAGATCCACTTCGCCGTCGGTCACGCGCACCGCGAACAGATGCAGGTCCTTGTCGCGCCGATAGACGAATCGCCCCAGATCCTTCAGATGCTCGAGCCGTTCGGGCGACAGCACGATGCCCGTCTCTTCGACGAGTTCGCGCAACGCGGCGTCGCGCGGGTTCTCGCCGGGATCGGCCTGGCCCTTGGGCACGTCCCAGTGCGTGGTTTCGGTGGCGTGGCACAGGAGCACGTCGCCTTGCGCGTTCAGCATGACCACGCCGCACGATACAGTGCGGCCGGTCATCGCGCGATAGCTCGCGTCGTGGTCATTGCTTCTTCAGCTTCCACTTGCCGTCCGCCTGGCGGCAGGCCGTGGGCATCCACGTCTGCGTCTGCCCTTTCGCGTTGGCGACAAGCGTGATCTTGCGGCACTTGAGGCCGTCCGATTCGAACGCCTCATGCGGCGTCACCGTGCCGCTGACCGGCACCGGATTGCCGGCGCCCTCATTGTTCCATTCGAGCGCTTCGCCGTCCTTCTTTGTTTCGAGCGCGGTTTGCGCCGCCTTGTTGAGCAGCTGCAGGTCGCGCTGCTTCATGTAGGTGATCGGCGTGTTGTTCAGGAAACCGAGATTGGCGGCGAATGCGCCTGCGCTGGCGGCAGCGAGCGCGGCGGCCGCGATCGTCCGGATGCAGGCTTGAGCGTGCGCTCGATGATGAATCGGCATGGAGTTTCTCCTCGTTGCGAAATCGTCCGGCGGGCGTGCCGCCGGAACGCAACGAGAATATCACGAGGCCCACGCGCAGCCGCGCCTCAGGGTCGGTTGGCGGCCGACTTCATGTCCTTGAGCGCCGTGCCCTTTTGCGCGTCCTTGTCTTTCGCGGGATCGTAGCCGTCGGTGAGTGTCTCGAGGAACGCGACGACGTCCTTGATCTCGGCTTCGTCGAGTGCGGGCTTGTCGCCGCGCTTGCGATCGAACGGCGGCTGCGTGTTGATGTTCTCCCAGTAGCGGCGCGGCAGGTCGTCGAACTTTTGCACGACGCCCTTCTTCGATACCGGATAGAACTTCTCGGGGTTCGTATCGCGCTCGACGTAGAAGCGCACGACTTCGTCGAGCGAATGATAAATGCCGTTGTGGAAGAACGTCTTGCGCGTCGCGACGTTGCGCAGCGAAGGCGTGCGGAACAGTCCGCAGAATTCGTCGCGGCCCTTCAGGTCCGTGCGCTCGGGACCGCATGCGCCGAGATCGTGGAAGTTCGCGTCGCGGTTGATCGGCAAGGCGCGATTGCGCGGCACGCCGATCGCGATCAGCCCGAAATCGCTGAATTGCGGCGGCGAGCCGTCCTTCGCGCGCTGGCTGATGTGACACGACGCGCAGTTGCCCTTCTTCTCGTCGTTGAAAAGCTGGAGGCCGTGCAGTTCGGCATCGTTGAGTTTCGCGCGGCCGGCAAGGAACGCGTCGAACTTGCTCGTGTACGGGAAGAACTTCTGCGGCGTCTGTTCGAACGCTTCGAGCGATGCAAGCACGGCGGCGAACGTCTTGTCGTCGCTATCGAAGACGTTCGCGCCGAACGCGCGGCGAAAATCGTCCGCATACGGCGACGCCTTCACCGCCTGCGTCACCTTCGCTTGCGTGCTGCCCATTTCGAACGACGACAAGAGCGGAATGCGCGCCTGATCCGCGCCATGATCGACGCGGCCATCCCACGTGAGGCCGCCGGTCGGACCGGCATCGACGCTTTCGTCGCCTTCGTCGTCGGAATCGTGGAAATGCTCGGTGAACTGCGGCACCGATTGCAGATACTTGAGCGACGGCACCGCGCGAAAGCCAGGCCGATGCATGTCGCTGCCGCCGAGCTGCACCGACAGCGCATTCGGCGGACCGAACGCATGCGCCGGACTATGGCACGACGCGCACGCGAGCTTGCCGGAACCGGACAGCGAGGGATCGTTGAAGAGCTTCTCGCCGACCGACGACATCATCTTCACGTGCGCGAAGACTTCGGCGCGCGATTGACCTTGCGGGGCCGTGTTCGTTGCCGCGTGGGTCGTTACGTTCGTCGCTGCGTTCGCCTCGCGGGAATCGCAGCCGCTCAGTGCCGCCGACAACGCCGCCAGCGCGATTGAACACAGAACGAACGGAAGACGCATCGAAGGCATGAACGTGACGGCGAAATTGAAAGATGCCGCAGCGTAGGTCGGCGATATTTCTTTCATGTGACAAGCCTTGAATCCGTCATGGCGAGTGCATTCACGCGCTCGGCTTCGATGCACATTACGGCGGCGAAAGGCTAATTACATGACTGCGTAAAAGAGCGGCGGCACACTGCGCACGCCGGATGCAGCGGATACACGTCACGCGCCGGCTCCCCAACACAAGAGAGAGCCCAATGAACAAGAAACTCGTTTGCGCAGTGCCGCTCGCATCGGCGCTCGCATTCGGCCTGTATGCATGCGGCGGCGGCGATCATCGCAACAGCGATATTGCATCGGTGAAGAACGTCGTCGTGATCTATGCGGAGAACCGCAGCTTCGACAATCTCTATGGCAGCTTTCCGGGCGCGAACGGCCTGCAGAACGTGACGGCCGCGAGCGCGCAGCAGCTCGATCGCGACGGCAGCGTGCTGGCCACGTTGCCGAAGATCTGGACCGGTTTGACGGCGACGGGCGTGACGCCCGCGATCGGCGAAGCGATGACGGCGAATCTGCCGAACGCGCCCTTCGCGATCGACGATCCCAACGGCTTCAACACGCCGCTGTCGGTCACGACGCGCGACCTGTATCACCGCTTCTACGAGAACCAGATGCAGATCGACGGCGGCAAGAACGACAAGTTCGCCGCATGGGCCGATTCGGGCGGTCTCGTGATGGGCCACTACAGCACGCCGCCCGCCAAGCTGCCGCTGTGGAAGGTGGCGCAGCAATACACGCTCGCGGACAACTTCTTCATGGGCGCGTTCGGCGGCTCGTTCCTGAATCACCAGTGGCTCGTGTGCGCGTGCACGCCGGTGTATCCGAACGCGGACAAGAGCGTCGCGAAGGGATCGATTTCGGTCGTGAATGCGGATGGCGTGTCGCTCACGCTGGCATCGAATAGTCCGGCTTCCGCGCTCGCAGGCGCACCGAAGTTCGTGAACTCGGGCAACCTCACGCCCGACTTCTTCGCGGTCAACACGATGCAGCCGCCGTATCAGCCGAGCGGCAACGCGCCGGCTTCGGGCGGCGATGCGACGCTCGCGGATCCGACCGTCGCGACGACGCTGCCGCCGCAAACGCAGACGCACATCGGCGACCTGCTCAACAACGCGGGCGTGAGCTGGGCGTGGTACGGCGGATCGTGGGGCGCGGCGCTGGCGAATCGCTCGGTCATCGGCGGTTCGACGAATTCGGTGCCGAACTTCCAGACGCACCATCAGCCGTTCAACTACTTCGCCGACCTCGCGCCGGGCACCACGAATCGCGCGCAGCATTTGCTCGATGGCGGCACGAACGGCTCGGAGTTCATCAAGGCGATCGACGCGGGCACGCTGCCGCAGGTGTCGTTCTACAAGCCGCAGGGCAACCTGAACGAGCATGCGGGCTATACGGATGTGGCATCGGGCGATCAGCACATTGCCGATCTCATCACGCATCTGCAGAACAGCCCGCAGTGGAAGAACATGGTCGTCGTCGTCACGTACGATGAAAACGGCGGCTTCTGGGATCACGTGTCGCCGCCGAAGGGCGATCGCTGGGGTCCGGGCACGCGCATTCCGGCGCTGATCGTGTCGCCGTATGCAAAGAAGGGCTTCGTCGATCATACGCAGTACGACACGACGTCGATCCTGCGCTTCATCACCAAGCGCTTCTCGCTGCCGACGCTGCCGGGCATCTCCGCCCGCGACGCCGCGCTGACCGCGAACGGCGGCAAGGCGATGGGCGATCTGACGAACGCGCTGGACTTCTCGCAGTAAGTCTTTTTCGTGCGATGCAGCGGGCCGCAGTCTTCACGATGCGGCCCGCTTTGCTTTCTTCGGGCGAATCAGCGCACGAGATGGCAGGCGAAGAATTCGTCGAGGATGTCGGTCATCTGCCACACGGGACAGGGCCGGCGGCAATGGCCGTCGTAGCCTGCTTCCTTCAGATGCGCGAGCGGCTCTTCGGGCAGGAAGCCGCTCATCGCGATGACGAGGCGATGCGCGTCGTCATCGTGATGCGCGCGCAGTTCGCGCACGAGCGCATAGTTGGCGCAACCGCCGATGCGCGTATCGACGAACACCGCGTGCGGCCGCCATTCGCTCACGCCGCTTTTGAGCGATGCGACATCGGGCGCGTAACGCGCGGGAAAGCCCTTCAGGTCGAACAGCGACACGAGCGATTCGCCGAGCGCGCGCTCCGTCTGCGCGACGAGGACGCGTCGTGATTCGGCTATTACGCGCAGCCGCTTGCGATTCCATAGCGAGCATTGCGCCGGACTGGTTTCGTATGCTCGATTGTTCAATGTCGCCCTCTTCCGACGATTCATCCGGTGCATGACGCGCCATCGCGATGCATGCGCGCACCAATGCGGATCGGTGCGATGCGGGGGCGCGCCGGTTCGATCTTGCTGACGGGTCGACGCGCGGGGCTCGGGCCGTCGAGCGGTCGCCTCGCGCAGGGACACGGGGCGAAATGCGGGCAGGAAGTGGGCCAGGGATGGGCCGTATGGGCATTCTGAAAGCGGCGGTGCTACTTCGTTGGCGACGGTAGGAGCGGTTGCGCTCCGGACGTTTCAGAAGTGCGGCCTGACGCGAACGAACAATTCGTCGTCCCTCGACGGCTACGTCCGGTTTTCTTCGCCAACATTCGGAACAATCGCCTTCCCGCTCCGCGCGCAAGTCCGCATTATCAAGCAGCACGCCGCGATGTAGTGCATCCAGCGCTTCGTGAGGCGGCATTCGGCTCGCGGAAGGAGGCGCAGTTGCGAAACGGAGTTCGGTTGCAGGATCGCTCGCTCACGCTATACCGTCGACGCGATGCAGGGTTCGCAAGCATGAAGGAGAGAGATCGGGCGACGCAAGCGGCGCGCGCATTTCTGGCTGACTCATTCAAGTGGGAGCACGATCAGGCGTTCATCTCGCGCGCGTGTACCCTGCTCGAACTCGACGAAGACGACGTACAGATCGCTCGATGGAAAGTCCGGCGCGCCATCGAATCGGGAGAGTTGCTGACGATTCCGGATGCGCCCAGCAGCGGCCTGCGCGGCAGCCGCGGCGATGATGCGCCGAGACCACGATCAGTCACGTTCACACCCTCGCAATTGTTCAGTCGCGGGGCCAATGTGACAGCGGCCGTTCGTACGTTCACGCCTTCGACGCTGCGGAGACTGCCCGCCGACGATTTCTTCGCGATCATGGCGGCAAAACCGGGCGACGTGCTGCCGGACGGAAGAATCGCCACGGCGTTGACTGACACGGCATTGAGCGATGCGGCGCCGTTTGACTACGTGCCGGAGGATCTGGGCGACGATGTCATGGACGTTGCCGCCAGCACGACCAACCCCGATTACGCCGCGAAGATGCTTGGATACGACCGCGATGAGTTCGGCGACATGATTCACGTGATGAAGGCTGCAAATCAATTACGCGGCGACGACAACGTTGTTTGGCACGACAACGGCGACGTGTATTTCAACGGCAACAAAATTGACAACATGCACAGCTATTGAGTCGCACCGATCATGACAACACGCCAATTAGCCTATGCCTCGTTTTGCATCTATCAGGACGTCGAGCTGCCCGAATTCTGGACGAAATACTTCGACGTAACACCTTCGACCGCAGGAGTGAAAGGGCAGCCTCGCCTGACGCGTTCTGGGCAGCAGAGCGCCTTTGCGTGGCGTCAAGGAATCTGGAGCATTTCTAGCGAGGAGGCCGTGAGCAGTGACGAGTTGACGCCGCATTTCCGATATCTTGTCTCCCGGCTCGCCCTGCCGCGCGCCGATTTTCGCGCACTGCTGGAGCGACAGAACGGCCACGCTCGTTTCTTCTGTTATTGGGCCAACTACGAGGGCAACCGCGTGCCCGATGTTCCGGACGACATTAGAGCGATTGCCGACTCGATGGGTATCGAGATCGACATCGATGAATACCGGTGATTCGCCGCAGTCCAGGCATGACCAACCATCATCGGGCGCAATCGGACAAGCGAAAAACGAAAACGCCGCCCTTGAGGGCGGCGTCTTGCTTGAATCCTGATGACTTCCACTTGGCCCGCCCTACACGATTCGAACGTGTGACCTACGGCTTAGAAGGCCGTTGCTCTATCCAACTGAGCTAAGGGCGGGTATGGCGCAGCAGAGCCCGGGATTTTACCTCATCCGCCCTGCCGCGCGTCCAGCTGCCATTACACGGGCTGCGTGTGCGTCATGAACCATCCGAGGAAGAAGATCCCCGCGATCACGCAATACACGCCGAACGACGCCAGCTTGCCGTGGCCTTCGAAATAGCGCATCAGAAAACGCACGCTCAGATAAGCCGCGATGCCCGTCAGCACGCCGCCGAGCAGCGCATCGGCCATTTGCCCCGGCGCATGGAAGAGCTTCGGCAATTCGAGCACGCCCGCCGCGAAGATGATCGGCGTGCCGAGCAGGAACGAAAATTCCGCCGCCGCTTCCGCCGTCAGACCCGCGCCCACGCCCGCGATCATCGTCAGACCGCTGCGCGAAAAGCCCGGAATCAGCGCGCCGATCTGCGCCAGACCCACCAGAAACGCCTGCTTGAACGTGAGCTTCTCCGGCGCGCGCGATGCCCGGCTTCGCTGCAAACGATCGCCCAGCCACAGCAGCACGCCATTGACGATCAGCGCCGCCGCGACAATCCGCAAGTCGTGAAAAATGGCTTCGAGCCGCTTCTCGAGCACCAGACCGACGATGCCCGTCGGAATGGTGCCGATGATGAGCGCCCACATCATATGGCCTTCCTCGTTGCGTCGGCCGCCCAGGGACGCGAACCAGCCGCCGATCAGCGCAATCCAGCGCTTGCGGAAATACCAGAGCAGCGCAATGGCGGTGCCGAGATGCAGCGCGACGAGAAACGGCAGCAATTGCGGCGCATGCTTGTCGATATGCATGCCGATGACGCCAGGCACGAGCAGCGTATGGCCCAGGCTGCTGACCGGAAACAGTTCGGTCACGCCCTGAAGAACGCTGAGAAAAACGAGAAACCAGAGAGTCACGCGACGGTCCTTGTCGTGAAGAGGAAAAGGGATGCGCCGCAGCCGCTTCTCGACGACACGAAAAGGCCGAATGAAGGGAAAATAAATGGTGCGGCGCGCAAGAGGACCGATTATGCCTAGCGGCAATTCGAGCGCCAAGCGCTATGCGCACACAAAGAGACACCGACAGCAAAGTGTCGGCAAGAGATAAACAATTGCAAGGCGATATCAAGCAAATCGAAATGCCGGACCATTCCGCCGGTATCGCTCAAGCCTTGAGTTTGTAGAGAAAAAGGGCCGTGCTCGCTCCGAAGAGGCCGAACATCGCGACGCCCATTGCCATCGCCAAATCCATGAAGACTCCTGTCCGTCTGATTCCCAACATTCGCTGCGTATAACAACACATTGCAATTTGCTTCGAAAGGCGCAATTTCCCGCAGAGGGTTTCTCCGCATGAAAAAGCGAGGCAGAATCGGCCCATCCCTTAACCAGTCACAGTCGCCGGCTCACACACCCAAGCCGCGCGCCGCCCTTCGACGGAGTGCGTTGCCATCATGTCAACCGAGAAAGACATCATCGAAATCGAGCGCGACGGCGCCGCCATCCAGCTCGCGCCGCACGCGGGCGGACGGCTCATGACCTGGCGCGTCGGCGGCGAGCCGGTCATTCACTGGCCCGCTCCGCTCGATGACGCCGCCTGGTCGAACGCCGCCAAGATTCGCGGCGGCAATCCGCTGCTGTTCCCGTTCCTCGGCCGACATTTCGTCGATGGCGAAATCGGCAAATGGCGCGATCCGGACGGCGTCGTCCATTCGCTGCCGACGCACGGCTTCGCGCGCAACCTGCCCTTCTCCGCCACGCGCGATGCCGACGGCCACGGCCTGCGCATGACGCTCGTCGACAGCGACGCCACCCGCGACGGCTATCCGTTTGCGTTCCGCTTTGAAGCCGCATACCGCATCGTCGATGCGACCACGCTCGAAGTGGAACTCACCACGTCCAATCCCGGCGAAGTCGCGCTGCCGTACTACACGGGGCATCACTTCTACTTTCATCTGCCGCACGCGCAGCGCGCCGAAAGCAGTGTCGAGCTGCCGCGCACCGAGCGGCGCCGGCAACGGGCGGACGGCTCGATCACGGACGCCGAGCCCGGCGCGCCGCGCTATTCCCTGGGCGACGACAGCATCATCGATTGCTTCCACTGCCTGACGGGACCGTCCGACGAACCCGTGCGTCTGGTGATGCCGGGGCTTCGTCGCGTCGTCAATTTCGAGCTGCATCAGCCGGATTCGGTGCCCTGGTACGCGGTCACCACGTGGACCGAGTCGGACACCGCGGATTTCTACTGCGTGGAGCCGTGGATCGGCCTGCCCGACGCCATCCACAACGGGCGCGGACTGCGCTGGCTCGCGCCCGGCAAGACGGAGACGGCGCTGCTTCGGCTCGTCGTCACGCCGATTGCCGATTAAGGCAGCGCGAGGCGCCGTTCCGTCCGACGAAAGCCGAAACGGTAGAATCCTGCCTTTCGATTTGCCGCGCGCACCGTGGAACGGCCGCGCCTAGCGAGGTCAGGTTTTGCAAAAAAGAATTCGACTGTTCGTCTGCGCATCGCTCGCCGCCGTGCTGACCGCTTGCGGCACGGGTCCGGTCGCGCCAGGGTTCTATCGCGTGCAGCAAGGCGATACGCTTTTCAAGATCGCGCGCGAGAACCGCACATCGGTCAGAAACATCACGCGCTGGAACACGCTCGCGAACCCGGATGCGATCGAAGTCGGCCAAGTGCTGCGCGTCCAGCCGCCTGCCGGCACGGCGATGGCTTCGGGGGCATCGCGTAGTTCGGGCGGATCGAATGCTTCCAGCGCTTCGAATGCTTCGAGCAGTTCGAGCGCTGCGAAGAGCGAAGCCAGCGCCGACGCGCCCGCGCCCGCGCCGACCACGGCGGGCCCCGGCGTCTCGCTGGCGTGGCCGACGCAAGGCACGGTCATTCGCGGCTTCGATGGCAAGAATTCGAAGGGCATCGACATCGCGAACGCGGCGGGCACGCCGATCGTCGCGGCGGCGGCAGGCAGTGTCGTGTATGCGGGCAACGGCTTGCGCGGCTACGGCAACATGCTGATCGTGAAGCACAGCGACGATTACCTCACCGCCTACGCCCACAACAAGACGCTGCTGGTCAAGGAAGGCCAGACCGTGCAGCAGGGGCAGAAGATCGCCGAAATGGGCGACACCGACAGCGATCGCACGATGCTGCATTTCGAAGTGCGCTACATGGGCCGCTCGACGGACCCGTCGCGCTATCTGCCGCCGCGCTAAAGCGCGTGACGGCGTTACGAGGAAGATTGATGAGATCGACGAAGAAGACGAACGCGGCGATGACGGCCGTGGTTCTCGCGGCCGCCGCGCTCACCGCGACGCTAGGCGGCTGCGCCCACACCGCGACGATGACCTACCTGCCGTCGGGCGACACCGGCTTCGCCATCAACTGCAGCGGCAGCGACGCGAGCACGAGCTGGGCTGCGTGCTACAAGCAGGCGGGCGAAGTGTGCGGCGCGTATGGGTACGATGTGGTGTCGAAAGACGCGGACAACGGCGCGACGGCGGGCGGATCGGTGGCGGGAATCTTCGGCGCGAACATCAAGAATCGATCGATGGTCATTCGCTGCAAGCAGTGAAGCGCCGGCTCAAGCGCCCGATGTTTCGCGCTTGCGGCCCTTGAAGTTCAGCGATCGCCAGTGGCCCGACAACGGATCGATATGCGCGGCGAACGCGACGAGCGATGCGAGCGCGACAGGCCCAATAGCCGCGAAAACCCACAGCAGATTCATGACGGGACCCGATTGCAACAAATATTGCGATCATAATGGTCCGGCAAATTTTGCGCTCGAATCACGGCTAACGAGAGTCACCGAGTAGCGATGACCGACTCTCGTTTCAATCCCCCTTACTCCGGCTGCGCAGGCGCGATCAGCATCGATGGCGGACGCGTGTCGGTCGGCACGCCCTTGTAGTCGGGCGGATCTTGCGGCGGATGCTTGTGGGGCGTCGAAGAATCGGCGCATGCTGAAAGGGCAAGCGCGACGAACGCGGCGCAGGCGAGAGAAAGAACGTGACGCGGCATGTGGCCTCTTTGCGGGTGTCGAAAAAAACGAAGGGGTTACAAGCCGCAACTTGTAACCCCTTCGTGTGTTTCGTGGTCGGAGCGAAAGGATTCGAACCTTCGACCCTCTGATCCCAAATCAGATGCGCTACCAGGCTGCGCTACGCTCCGACAAGCCGCGTATTGTAGCGTCGATGATTGCGAACCGCAATCCAGCCCAGGCACGCATCGTTCTACGCACGGTAGAAACGCACACGACCCCTCTCACGGAGACGATCGATGAACCTCATTCTCTGGCGTCACGCCGAAGCGGAAGACCAGGCATCGAGCGACCTCGCGCGCCAGCTCACGCCGCGCGGACGCAAGCAGGCGCAGGGCATCGCGAAGTGGCTGAAGGCGCGCATCGACGACGACGCCCTCTTCCTCGTCAGCCCTGCCACGCGCACCATCCAGACCGCCGAGGCGTTCGGCGACCGCTATCGCGTCGTCGATGAGCTCGCGCCCGGCAAGACCGCCCAGCACGTGCTCGATGCCGCCGGCTGGCCCGACGGCGCCGCCGATACCGTCGTGATCGTCGGACACCAGCCGACGCTCGGACGCGTCGCGGCGTCGCTCATGACCGGCCACGAAGCGGAGTGGTCGATCAAGAAAACAGGCATCTGGTGGTTCCAGGGGCGCACGCGCGGCGGCGACGGGCAAATCGTGCTGCGCGCGGTGATGAATCCGGACCTGCTGTAGAAGGTGAATCGCGCGGGCGTGTGTCGTTTCATCGAAACGTCATTGCAGAGCCATGCGAGCGTCACCGGGCGTTACTACATTGGCGGGGACTTCAAGCCACGTCCTGCCGAGGAATGCCCATGCAAGATCTGCCGACGCCCGTCCATTCGCGCCGCCACCTTCCCCGCACCGCCGAAACCGTCACCAGCCAGCACCGGCTGCAAGTCGCGTGGGCGCGGACCGAAGACGAGGTGCGCGAAGCCCAACGCCTGCGCTATCGCGTGTTCTCCGACGAAATGGGCGCACGGCTCACGGGTCCAGCCGGCCTCGACGTCGACGAGTTCGATTCCTTCTGCGATCACCTGCTCGTGCGCGATCTCGATACGCTGAAAGTGGTCGGCACGTATCGCGTGTTGCCGCCGCATCAGGCCGCGCGCATCGGGCGGCTGTACGCGGAAAGCGAATTCGACGTCTCGCGTCTCACACATCTGCGGCCGAACCTCGTCGAAGTGGGACGCTCGTGCGTGCATGCCGATTACCGCAGCGGCGCGGTCATCATGTCGCTCTGGGGCGGCCTCGCCGCGTACATGAAGCACAACGGCTATGAAACGATGCTCGGCTGCGCGAGCGTCGGCATGAACGATGGCGGCCATTACGCCGCGAATCTCTACGGCTCGCTGCCCGCCGATGCGCTCTGCGCGCCGGAATATCGCGCGTTCCCGCATACGCCGCTGCCCTTCGAGGAACTGCGCACGGGCGTCACGGTAAGCGCGCCGCCGCTCGTGAAAGGCTACTTGCGCCTCGGCGCGAAAATCTGCGGCGCGCCCGCGTGGGACCCGGACTTCAACACGGCGGACTTTCTGACGCTATTCCGCCTGTCGGAGATCAACGCGCGTTACGCGCGGCATTTCATCGGCGACGCGGCGCGCTGAACGTCATTCGCCCGTATAGACCACGCGATACGGGCGCCCGATCTTTTCCCATTCCATTGCTTCCTGCACGAGGCTGTAGTCGGTGAGCGGATTGTTCGTCACCCACTCGCTCGGCAGGCGCACGTCGAAGCCGCCCGCCGTCGCCTTGACCTCGATGCCGGGCAGCCCGACGTCCGTGCGTCGCCGGGACAGCAGCGCCGCGAGGCGCAGACAGAAAAGCAGCGTCCAGTCGACGTCGCGCGCCTGCGCGAGTTTGCCGAGCTTGCCCGCGTGGCCGAGCACGAGCGCCGCGAGGCGCGCCTGATCCGTGCGCGAGAAGCCGGGCATGTCCGCGTTGCTCGCGATATACGCCGAGTGCTTGTGATACGCGCTATGCGCGATCGACAAACCGATCTCGTGCAGCGACGCCGCCCACGCGAGGAACATGCGGTTTTCCTGCCGACGTTCGGCATCGTCGGGTTCGCCGAGCTGATCGTAAAAGCTGATCGCGAGATCGCCGATGCGTTCGGCCTGCGCGGCATCGACCGCATAACGGCGCTTGAAGCCTTCCACCGTCACCGTGCGCATGTCCTGATGCTGCGAGCGCCCGAGCAGGTCGTAGAGCACGCCGAGACGCAGCGCGCCGTCGGTGGTATCGACATAATCGATCCCCAGTTCCTCGAATACGCCGAGCATGATGGAAAGACCGCCCGCCAGCACCGGAATGCGGTCGGGCTTGAGCGCGACGAGCTTCAGCCGGTTCACGTTCTCCGCCTTGATCAGGGCGCGCTTCAGGCGCTCCAGGCCGCCGCGCGAAATGCCGTGCGTGTATTGCGGGTCGTTGAAGCTGTTCGCTTCGACGAGTTCGGCGAGCGCGCGCGCCGTGCCGGACGAGCCGATCGCCTGATCCCAGCCCGTCTGCTTGTATTCGCGCGAGATGATCTGGATTTCGCGCTTGGCGGCGAGTTCGGCCTGACGCATCGTGAATTCGTCGACGTTGCCGGCGGGAAAGAACTGGCGGCTGTGGCTCACGCAGCCGATATAAAGGCTCTCCATGTGGATCGGCGTGTAATGCGAGCCGATGATGAACTCCGTCGATCCCCCGCCGATATCCACCACGAGCCGCTTGCCCGCGCTCGCCGGCACCGAATGCGCCGCGCCCGCGTAAATGAGGCGCGCTTCCTCGCGGCCCGCGATGACTTCGATCGGAAAGCCGAGCGCGTTTTCCGCTTCGACGAGAAAGTCGTGCGCGTTCTTGGCCACGCGCAGCGTGTTCGTCGCGACCGCGCGCACCTGATCCGGATGAAAGTCGCGCAGGCGTTCGCCGAAGCGCTTGAGCGCATCCCAGCCGCGCAATTGCGATGCGCGATCGAGCATCTTGTCGCGCGAGAGGCCCGCCGCAAGCCGCACGGGTTCGCGCAACGCATCGACCTGATAGATCTGACTGCCCGCAGGCGTTTCCTCGACGCGTCCGACGATCAGCCGGAAACTGTTCGAGCCGAGGTCGACGGCGGCAAGGAGATGAGGATGTGTGACCATCGGAGATCCGGGAATCGTGATTGAGCGTGAAGTGAGAAACGCACTGCGCGTGGTCTATGCCGCGCTGTTGCAGCGCACGAATTCTATTCCATGCCGCGCGACGAAGGATCGGATCGGGAATGCGCGCCTCGCGCTAGCGACGCTATCCGCAATGTGAGTAGAATTTGTGACAATCGTTCTGTCACAATAAAGACATCTTACTGTGAGATTATCTGAGCGTTCTTTTGCCCTTCCAATCGAGATCCCATCCTCACAAGCGATGTCCATACGCTATCCGCTCTTCAACCGTGAACTGGGCATTCTAGGTTTCAACGAGCGGGTACTCGCGCAAGCGGCCGATACTTCGGTGCCCTTGCTGGAACGCCTGCGCTTTCTTTGCATCACCAGCAGCAATCTCGACGAATTCTTCGAAGTCCGCATGGCGGGCCTCCAGGAGCAGATGCGCGACAACCCCGGCTCGCTCACGCCGGACGGCATGTCGCTGCAGCACGTCTACGATCTCGTTTCCGAACGCGCGCAACGCCTCGTGCATCAACAATACGCGATGCTGCACGATATCGTCCTTCCCGCGCTCGAAATGGAAGGCATCTATTTTCATGGCGTCGAAAGCTGGAGCGATCAGCAGACCGCATGGGCGCGCGAATATTTCCTGAACGAACTGCTGCCCGTGCTGACGCCGATCGGCCTCGATCCCGCGCATCCGTTTCCGCGCGTGCTGAACAAGAGCCTGAACTTCGTCGTCGAACTGGAAGGCACGGATGCGTTCGGCCGTCAGGCGGTGATGGGCATCGTGCAGGCGCCGCGCGCGCTGCCGCGCCTCGTGCGCATGCCGGAAGCGCTGTCGGGTTATCCGCATGGCTTCGTGCTGCTGAGTTCGTTCATGCAGCGCTTCGTGAGCGAACTGTTCCCGCATCTTCTCGTGCGCAATTGCAATCAGTTTCGCATCACGCGCAATAGCGAGCTTTTCGTCGATGAAGACGAAATCACGAATCTGCGCGTCGCGTTGCAGGGCGAACTGCCGGCGCGGCATCTCGGCAACGCGGTGCGGCTCGAAGTATCGGCTGAAACGCCGCCGCATCTCATTCGCCGCCTGCTCGACGAAAGCCAGTTGAATGCGCGCGATTGCTATCGCGTGAACGGTCCTGTCAATCTCGTGCGGCTCATGCAATTGCCCGAGATGGTGGACCGGCCGGACCTCAAGTTCGTGCCGCACATTCCAGCGGTGCCGAAGAGCATCGCGAATACGACCAATCTCTTCGATGCGATCGATCAGGGCGATCTGCTGCTGCATCATCCGTACGAGAGCTTTCAGCCCGTGCTCGAACTGCTGCTGCAGGCCGCCAAGGACCCGCAAGTCGTCGCGATCAAGCAGACCATCTATCGCACCGGCACCGATTCGCCGCTGATGGACGCGCTCATGCAGGCCGCGCGCAACGGCAAGGAAGTGACCGTCGTGGTGGAACTGCTCGCGCGCTTCGACGAAGAGACGAACATCAACTGGGCGTCGCAACTGGAAGCGGTCGGCGCGCATGTGGTGTACGGCGTGGTCGGCCACAAATGCCACGCCAAGATGATGCTGATCGTGCGGCGCGTATCGCAGAACGGCAAGAGCGTGCTCAAGCGTTATGCGCATCTCGGCACGGGCAACTATCATCCGCGCACGGCGCGCCTTTATACCGACTTCGGTCTGATGACCGCCGATCAGGAAGTCTGCGAAGACGTGCATCACGTGTTTCAGCAGTTGACGGGCATCGGCGGCGAGATCGCGCTGAAGCATCTCTGGCAGTCGCCGTTCACGCTGCACGCGAAGCTCATCGAAGCGATTCGCGCCGAAGCCGAGCATGCGCGTGCGGGCCGGCGCGCGCGCATTGTCGCGAAGATGAACGCGCTGCTCGAACCGACCGTGATCGCCGCGCTCTACGAGGCATCGCATGCGGGCGTGAAGATCGATCTGATCGTGCGCGGCGTGTGTTCGCTGAAGCCGGGCGTCGAAGATCTGTCGGAGAACATCACGGTCAGGTCCATCGTCGGACGCTTTCTGGAGCATCATCGCATCTTCTATTTCTATGCGAACGGCAAGGAAGACGTGTATCTGTCGAGCGCCGACTGGATGGACCGCAACTTCTTCCGTCGCGTGGAAGTGGCGTTTCCCATTCGCGACAGGCGGCTCAAGCGCCGCGTGATCGCCGAAGGACTGTCCGTATGTCTCGGCGACAATCAATCCGCATGGGTCATGCAAAGCGACGGGCACTATCGCAAGCGCCGCTCGGGCAAAGCCATTCGCAATGCACAGCTGGGCTTGCTCGCGAAGTTCTGTTCCTGAGCCGCTAAAGCAGTTCAAGCCGCGAGCGACTTCCTCAACGCCGTGCGCGATGCAGGAAAGCGCACGATGAACGTGCTGCCCCGCCCCACTTCGCTCTTCACATCGAGTTCGGCGTGATGCCGTTGCAGCACATGCTTGACGATGGCGAGCCCGAGTCCCGTGCCGCCCGTATCGCGCGAGCGGCTGCGGTCGATTCGATAGAACCGCTCCGTCAGACGCGGGATATGTTCGGCGGCGATGCCCGGCCCGCTGTCCTTCACCATGAACACGGCGCGATCGTTTTCGCGCTGCCACGTCACGTCGATGGCTCCGCCTTCGGGCGTATAGCGCACCGCGTTCGTCACGAGATTGCCGAGCGCGCTCACCACTTCCGTTTCCGCGCCCGCGACCGTCAGTGAGTCGTCGACATCAAAGCCGATACGATGACGCCCGCCTGACAGACTGTTCGCATCCTCTTCCAGATGACGAAACACCGCGCGCATGTCGAGCAGTTCGTCGCCGGGCGGACGGATATCGCCTTCGAGGTTCGCGAGCACGAGCAGGTCGCGCACGATGTTCTGCATGCGCGTCGCCTGGCTGTCCATCATGTCGAGATAGCGCATGCGGTCGGCTTCGTCGAGCGGCAGTTCGCGCAGCGTTTCGAGAAAGCCGGATAGCACCGTCAGCGGCGTCTTCAGTTCATGCGATACGTTCGCGACGAAATCGCGGCGCATCGAGTCCGTGCGTTCGAGTTCGGTGATGTCCTGCGTGAGAATGAGCTTGCGATGCTCGCCATAAGGAAACACCTGCACGGAGATGGTCCGCTGCCGGTTTTCGCCCATGCCGCGCATGATGAGCATCTCTTCGTAATGGTGCGAATTCAGATAGCGGATGAAGTCCGGCTGGCGCACGAGATGCGTGATGTGCTGACGCAGGTCGCGCTTCGCGTCCAGCCCGAAGTGCTTCTCGGCGATGGCGTTGCACCATTCGATCTGATCGTGATCGTCGAGCATCGCGACGCCGTTCGGCGATGCCTGAATGGCCTGAATGAAGCGCGAATGCTGCTGTTCGACCTGCCGCACCTGCGCGTGCCAGCGCTTCGCGAGCTTGTGCAGGCGGTAGTAGATTTCGCCCCAGATGCCGAGCGCGCTCGGCACTTCGCCGTAGACGGGCGCATCGAGCAGACGCCACAAACGCTGCGTGTGAAACGTGCTGAAGCACGCCTGCACGACGAGCATGACCACCGCGAACGTGAGCGCCGCCCGCACGCCGGCGATTGCGCCAATCGCGGCGCTGATCGCGGCGAGCAGGACAAGGGACACGATGGAACGCGTCCAGATGATGTTCATGTTGTCGGTAGATCAGATGACCGCGAATGCTCGTGCAGCGCTCAAGCGCCTTTCGCGAGGCGATAGCCGCTGCCGCGCACCGTTTCGATCATAGCATCGCAGCCGGCGGGCTTGAGCGCGGCGCGCAGGCGCTTGATATGCACATCGACCGTTCTCTCTTCCACGAAGACGTGATCGCCCCAGACCTGATCGAGCAGTTGCGTGCGGCTGTGCACGCGCTCCGGATGCGTCATGAAGAAATGCAGCAGACGGAATTCGGTCGGGCCGAGATCCAGCTTGATGTCGTTGCCCGAATGGCTCGCGGCCACGCGATGCGTCGCCGGATCGAGGCGCAGCCCGTTGATCGCGACCACGTCTTCGGTCAGTTGCGGCGCGCGGCGGCGCAGGACCGCCTTGATGCGCGCCATCAGTTCCTTCGGCGAAAACGGCTTCGTGACGTAATCGTCCGCGCCGATTTCGAGGCCCAGCACCTTGTCCTGCTCGTCCCCGCGCGCGGTGAGCATGATGATCGGAATGTGCTTCGTGCGCTCATGGTTGCGCAGCTCGCGCGCGAACGCGACGCCGGACTTGCCCGGCAACATCCAGTCGAGCAGCACGAGATCGGGGAGCACGTCGCTGATGAGGTTCTGCGCCTGCTCGGCGTTGTACGCGCGAATAGGGCAATGTCCCGCATGTTGCAGGTTCACCGCGATCAGTTCGGAAATCGCGGGTTCGTCTTCGACGACGAGGATACTGCTGGGCATCGGCACCTCTGTGACCTTTTCTTGAAGTGAAAGTGGTTAGCTGAGCGCTTCGCGTTCGAGCTGGTCGCGCGAGATATGGCGCACGTCCGTGCCCTTCACGATGTAGATGATGAACTCGGCGATGTTCTTCGCGTGATCGCCGATGCGCTCCACCGCCTTCGCGATGAACAGGTAATCGAGTCCCGCCGAAATGGTGCGCGGGTCTTCCATCATGTACGTGACGAGCTTGCGCACGAAGGCGCGGAATTCTTCGTCGATGGCCTTGTCGTCGCGCACGATCTGCGCGGCGGCGACCGTGTCGAGGCGCGCGAAGGCATCGAGCGCGCGGCGAAGAATCGACACCGCCATTTCGCCCGACAGCTTGATTTCCGCGATATTCACGGTGCGTCCCGCGCCGTCTTCGTTGATGCGCTTCACGCGCTTCGCGATCTTCTCGGCTTCGTCGCCGGCGCGTTCGAGATTCGTGATGGTCTTCGAGATCGCCATGAGCAAACGCAGATCGCGCGCGGCCGGCTGACGGCGCGCGATGATGTTGCTGCACTCTTCGTCGATTTCCACTTCCATCATGTTCAGGCGCGCTTCCGCGGCAATCACCTGATCTGCAACCTGTATGTCGAATTCGTTCAACGCGTGCATCGCCGCGATGATCTGCGACTCGACGAGACCGCCCATTTGCAGCACTTTCGACGACACCGCGTTGAGATCGGCGTCGAACTGGCTCGACAGATGCTTATCGGACATGCTCTGCTCCTGTAGTCCTTTTTTGCGATTGGCTAGCTGACGCTTTAGCCGAACCGGCCCGTGATGTAGTCTTCCGTCTCCTTGCGGGCGGGCTTGATGAAGATCTTCTCGGTATCGCCGAATTCGATCAGTTCACCCAGATACATATAGGCAGTGTAGTCCGAGCAGCGCGCCGCCTGCTGCATGTTGTGCGTGACGATCACGACCGTGTAGTCGTTCTTCAATTCCGCGATCAGCTCTTCGATGCGGCCCGTCGAAATGGGATCGAGCGCGGAGCACGGTTCGTCGAGCAACAGCACTTCCGGGCGAATGGCGATGCCGCGCGCGATGCACAGACGCTGCTGCTGGCCCCCCGACAATCCATAGCCGCTTTGCTGCAGCTTGTCCTTCACTTCGGTCCAGAGCGCGGCTTTAGTCAGCGCCCATTCGACGCGATCGTCCATTTCCGAGCGCGACAGTTGCTCGAACATCTTCACGCCGAACGCGATGTTGTCGTAGATGGACATCGGGAACGGCGTCGGCTTCTGAAACACCATGCCGATGCGCGCGCGCAAGAGCGAAATGTCGCGCGTGGTTTCGAGCAGGTTCGCGCCGTCCATCAGAATCTCGCCTTCGGCGCGCTGCTCCGGATAAAGCGCATACATCTTGTTGAACGTGCGCAGAAGCGTGGACTTGCCGCATCCCGAAGGACCGATGAACGCCGTCACCTTCTTTTCGGGAATGCGCAGGTTGATGTTCTTCAGCGCGTGATACTTGTTGTAGAAGAAGTTGAGGTTGTTGACCTCGATCTTCGGCTTGATCGAATCGGCCGGCTGCGAGGCGTGCGTCGGACGCACGCTGCCCGGCACGGGACCGCGTTCGATGTTTGCGTTGCCGGCCTTCGAATCAAGGTGGTTGACACCACTTTCGACCAGATTCATGGAATCACTCCGCCCTTATTTCTTCGTGAAGATCGCACGCGCCAGGATATTCAGACCCAGCACGCCGAGCGTAATCAGGAATACACCGGCCCACGCGAGCACTTGCCATTGCGGGAACGGACTCATCGCGAACTTGTAAATCGTCACCGGCAGATTCGCCACCGGCTGATTCATGTCCATCGAGAAAAACTGGTTCGACAGCGCGGTGAAAAGCAGCGGCGCCGTTTCACCGGCAATGCGCGCGACCGCCAGCAGCACGCCCGTGACGATGCCGCCCACCGACGCCTTCAGCGTGATCGACATCACCATCTTCCACTTCGGCGTGCCGAGCGCGAACGCCGCTTCGCGCAGCGCATTCGGCACGAGCTTCAGCATGTTCTCCGTGGTGCGGATGACGATCGGAATCTGCAGGAGCGCGAGCGCGATCACGCCGGCCCAGCCGGAGAAGCGCCCCATCTTCGCGACGACGAGCGCATACACGAACAGCCCGACGACGATCGACGGCGCCGACAACAGGATGTCGTTGATGAAGCGCGTGACGTTCGCGAGCCAGCGCTTCTGCCCGTATTCCGCGAGATACACGCCCGCGAGAATGCCGAGCGGCGTGCCGATGCACGTCGCGAGCACGACGAGCATCAGGCTGCCGACGATCGCGTTCGCGAGACCGCCGCCATCAGTGTTCGGCGGGGGTGTCGATTGCGTGAAGAGATCGATCGAGAGGCCCGAGACGCCGAGCCTGAGCGTCGTGAAGAGAATCCACACGAGCCAGATGAGGCCGAATGCCATCGCCGCGAGCGACAGCGTGAGCGCGATCGCATTCGTGACGCGGCGGCGGCGCTGCAGTTTCATGCGCGTGGCCTGCACGCGGTCGTGGTTCTGATCGAACGTGGCTGGACGGCTCACTTGACACCCTCCCCGCGTTCCATGCGCAGCAGCATCAGCTTCGAGAGCGCGAGCACGAAGAACGTGATGACGAACAGAATCAGGCCGAGCTCCATCAGCGCCGACGTATGCAGGCCCGGGCTCGCCTCGGCGAACTCGTTGGCAAGCGCGGACGTGATGCTGTTGCCCGGCGAAAAGAGCGACACGTTATCGAGCAGATTCGTATTGCCGATCACGAAGGTGACGGCCATCGTCTCGCCGAGCGCGCGGCCGAGACCGAGCATGACGCCGCCGATGACCCCGGCGCGCGTGTACGGCAGCACGATCTTCCACATGACTTCCCAGGTCGTGCAGCCGATGCCGTATGCCGATTCCTTCAGCAGCACGGGCGTGACTTCGAACACGTCGCGCATGACCGATGCGATGTACGGAATGATCATGATCGCGAGGATGACGCCCGCGCACAGAATGCCGATGCCGATGGCCGGCCCCTGGAACAGCGCGCCGATCAGCGGCACGCCGCCGAGCGCAGCGCCGAGCGGCTTCTCGAAGTATTTCGCGAAGATCGGCGCGAAAACGAGCAGGCCCCACATGCCGTAGACGATCGACGGAATCGCCGCGAGCAGTTCGATCGCCACGCCGAGCGGCCGGCGCAGCCACGTGGGCGACAGTTCCGTGAGAAAGAGCGCGATGCCGAAGCTCACCGGCACGGCGATGATGAGCGCGATGAGCGACGTCGCGATGGTGCCGTAGATGGGCACGAGCGCGCCGAAGCTGTCGCTGGGCGGATCCCATTCCGCGCGCCAGAGAAAGCCGAGACCGAATTTTTCGATGGTCGGCATCGACGCGACGATCAGCGACACGATGATGCCGCCGAGAAGAAGCAGCGTCACCACGGCCGCGAGCCGCGTGATGCCGCCGAATATGATGTCGCCGGTGCGGCCGGGCGCGCGCTGCGTGTGCGCCGCCGGCGGTGCCGACGCTAGGTTGATGTCCGACATGGGAGCCTTGGTTACGCTACGTGTCAGACCGCGCGACGGGCCCTTCGGCGCGCCGCGCGGCTGGTGCTGCTTCCTGTCCCGCCACAGCAGCTTAGGACAGTTTCAAACTCCGCGTGCTTCGCGTACTACGATGCTTACTCCGCGACCGGCTTGCCCGACGCGTCCTTCACCTTCGCCTTCCATTGCGTGCGGATTTCCGCGACGACCGAATCCGGCAGCGAGATGTAGTCCAGATCGTTCGCCGCCTGGCCGCCGTTCTTGAACGCCCAGTCGAAGAACTTCAGCGTTTCGGTGCCCTGAGCCGCCTTGTCCTGCGTCGAGTGCAGCAGCACGAAGGTCGCGCCGACGATCGGCCATGCGTCCTTGCCCGACTCGTTCGTCAGAATCTGATAGAACGACTTCGACCATTCCGCGCCCGCAGCGGCCGCCTTGAACGTCTTCGTTTCCGGCTCGACGACCGTGCCCGCCGCATTCTTCATGCCGACGTAGGTCATCTTGTTCTGCTTGGCGTACGCCCATTCGACGTAGCCGATCGCGCCCGGCAGACGCTGCACGAAAGCCGCGACGCCGTCGTTGCCCTTGCCGCCCGTGCCCGTCGGCCAGTTGACCGTCGACCCTTCACCGACCTTCGACTTCCACTCGGTGTTCACCTTCGACAGATAGTTCGTCCAGATGAAGCTCGTGCCCGAACCGTCGGCGCGGCGCACCACGGCGATGTCCGTGTCCGGCAGCTTGACCTTCGGATTGAGCGCGGCGATGGCCGGATCGTTCCACTTCTTGATCTTGCCGAGGTAAATCTCGCCGAGCACTTCGCCCGACAGAATCACTTCGCCCGCCTTCACGCCCGGCACGTTGATCACCGGCACGACGCCGCCGACCACCGTCGGGAACTGGAACAGGCCGTCCTTCGCGAGTTGATCGTCCTTCAGCGGAGCGTCCGAACCCGCGAAATCCACGGTCTTCGCGACGATCTGCTTGATGCCGCCCGACGAACCGATGCCCTGGTAGTTGACCTTGCCGCCGCCGCTTTTCTGGTAAGCGTCTGCCCATTTCGTGTAGATCGGGGCTGCGAAGGTGCTGCCCGCGCCGGTGATATCGGCCGCTTGCGCAGAGATGGCGACCAGTGCGCCAATTACGCCAGCCAGCGCGGTGTGCATCAATTTCATGAGACCTCCAGGGTTGTGAGCGTGTGAGTCTTTGTCGGCGTGTGAATCGACAGGGCGAAATATAGGCACTCTCTGTGACAGTAATGTGACGTTCCGTGATGGCTCCGTGACAATCGTCTTACGGGTCGAAAGTCGATCGAGCGGTCACTTGTCAGGTGGCGGCGGGCAATAAAAAAGCGGGCCGAGGCCCGCTGTTTAGCGAAAACGACAAAGTTTCGCGAACGCCTACGAAGTCACGTCCTTTACCACTTGCGCAATCGTTTCCGCGTGCCGAACGGCGTCCTGCTGCGCGGCGGCTTCTACCATCACGCGCAGGACCGGTTCTGTTCCCGACGCGCGAATCAGCACGCGTCCCTTCGATTCCAGCGCACGCTCCGCCTGATCGACGGCGCGACGAATCTCGTCGCTGCTTTTCCAGTCCGCGCCCGGGCTCATGCGCACGTTGATCAGTTTCTGCGGGAAGAGACTCACGCCATCGAGCAATTCGGCGATGGACTTGCCGCTGCGCTTGATCGCCGCGAGCACGAGCAGCGCGGACACGATGCCGTCGCCGGTCGAATGCCGGTCCAGCGACAAAATGTGTCCCGAGCCTTCCGCGCCGAGCTGCCAGCCGTGCTCGCGCAGCTTCTCGAGCACGTAGCGATCACCCACCGCCGCGCGCACGAACTGCACGCCGGACGTCTTCAGCGCGACTTCGACCGCCATGTTGGTCATGAGCGTGCCGACCGCGCCTTCCACCTTGCCGTGCGTCGCGATGCGGTCCTTCACCAGGACGTAGAGCAACTCGTCGCCGTTATAGAGGCGGCCGGTGGAATCGACGATCTGCACGCGATCCGCGTCGCCGTCCAGCGCAATGCCGATGTCCGCGCCGTGCTCCTTCACCGCGCGCACGAGCGCATCCGGTGCGGTCGCGCCGACGCCGTCGTTGATATTGAAGCCGTTCGGCGCCACGCCGATCGACACCACTTCCGCGCCGAGTTCGTGGAAGACGTGCGGACCGACGTCATACGCGGCGCCGTGCGCGCAATCCAGCACCAGCTTCATCCCGCGCAGGTCGAAGCTCGCCGGAAATGTGCTCTTGCAAAACTCGATATAACGGCCGCCCGCGTCGTCGAGACGGCGCGCCTTGCCGAGACGCTCGGACGGCGCGCATTCCATCGGCTGCTCGAGCTGTGCCTCGATTTCGAGTTCGACTTCGTCGGGCAGTTTGTTGCCGTCGGCAGAGAAGAACTTGATGCCGTTGTCGGCGTAAGGATTATGCGACGCGCTGATGACCACGCCCGCGTTCAGCCGCAGCGCGCGCGTCAGATACGCGATGCCGGGCGTCGGCATCGGGCCGGCCAGCATGACGTCCACGCCCGCCGCCGAGAAGCCGGATTCCAGCGCGGCTTCGAGCATATAGCCCGACACGCGCGTGTCCTTGCCGATCAGCACCGTCGGGCGATTGCCCTTCTGCGCCGTTTTGTCCGCGCCGGCGAGCACCTTGCCGGCAGCGTAACCGAGCTTGAGAACGAAGTCGGGCGTGATCGGGGCCGCGCCTACGCGCCCGCGAATGCCGTCGGTTCCGAAATATCGTCGTGCCATCTTTATTGACCCTCCTCGCGGACTGTCGGCGCCTGTTGTGGTCCGCGGTGTATGTGTTGACTACGCTGCCAGCGAGCGCCTTCGCGGCAGTCCTGCCTGATTCGAAGCCGGCTTAATGATGCCCGCTACGGGTTGCGTCCCGAGTAGCCTGCCAGACTTTCAGTGCATCGACGGTTTCGGCGACGTCGTGAACGCGGATGATCGCCGCGCCGCGCTCCGCCGCGCACACCGCCGCCGCGAGGCTCGCCGGCAGGCGCTCGCCCGCGCCGCGTCCGGTTACGCCGCCGAGCATCGATTTGCGCGACATCCCGGCCAGAAGCGGATGATACGTGGCGGCCGGCTGGGTCGCCGCGAGTTCGGCAAGCAGCGTGTAATTATGCCCGAGGGTCTTTCCGAAACCGTAGCCCGGATCGAGACTGATGCGATTCCCCGCGACGCCCGCGCGCTCGAACGCCGACAGCCGTGCGGCGAAGAAATCGCGCACGGCGGCGACGACATCGTCGTAGACCGGCTCGTGAAGCTGCATCGTGCGCGGCTCGCCCAGCATGTGCATCACGCACAGGCCGCATTGGCTGTCCTTGACGGCATCGATCGCGCCGTCCTGACGAAAGCCCCAGATGTCGTTGATCATGTCTGCGCCGGCAACGAGCACGGCGCGCATCACGGCAGGCTTGTAGGTATCGACGGAAAGCGGAACCTGCACCGCGCGCAACGCCTCGACGATAGGCACCACGCGCTCCAGTTCCTCGTCGAGCGGCACGGGCGGCGCGCCGGGGCGCGTTGATTCGCCGCCGATGTCGATCATGTCGGCGCCATCGGCGATCATCTGCCCGGCGCGCGCCAAGGCGGCGTCGCGGGAAAGGAAGCGGCCGCCATCGGAAAACGAATCCGGCGTGACGTTGAGGATGCCCATGACGAGCGGGCGTTCGAAGGTCAGCGTGAAACGGCCGCATTGCAGCGGCTGCGCGGGAGCGAGGGATGGAGAAGATGTGGTCAAGCGAAGCCTGCGGAGCGAGGGACGGAAGACTGGCCCGGAAGCGGGCCCTAAAGCAAAAATGGGCCGGCGTGCAGTGCACACCGGCCCATTGTCAGACTGGAGGAAATCAGGCCGGCGCTGTCGCGCTGCCCGGCTTGACCTCGGTGCCGCTGTTGCCGCTCGACGGCGTGTCGCCCGACGGCGGCGGCAGGTTCTTCGGCGGACGCGGCGGACGGCCCGCCATGATGTCGCCGATCTGGTCCGCGTCGATGGTTTCCCATTCGAGCAGCGCCTTGGTCATGGCTTCGACCTTGTCGCGGTTGTCTTCCAGCAGCTTGCGGGCGAGCGCGTATTGCTCGTCCAGAATGCGGCGGATTTCCGCGTCGACCTTCTGCAGCGTGGCTTCGGACACCGTCTTCGCGCCCAGCTTGCCGAACATGCCTTCAGGTTCTGTATCGACGTAGACCATCGTGCCCAGCACGTCCGACATGCCGTAACGGGTGACCATGTCGCGCGCCATTTTCGTCGCGCGCTCGAAGTCGTTGGAAGCACCGGTCGACATCGAGTTCATGAACACTTCTTCCGCTGCCCGGCCGCCGAACAGAATCGCGATTTCTTCCAGCATCTTGTCGCGATACAGATTCACGCGGTCATGCTCCGGCAACTGCCAGGTCACGCCCAGCGCCCAGCCGCGCGGCATGATCGTGACCTTGTGCACCGGGTCGGCGTGCGGCAGCAGCTTCGCCACCACCGCGTGGCCCGACTCGTGGTACGCCGTGTTGCGGCGCTCTTCCTCGCGCATGACAGCCGACTTGCGCTCCGGACCCATGAAGATCTTGTCCTTCGCGTCTTCGAAGTCCTGCATCTCGACGATGCGCTTGCCGCGACGCGCCGCGAACAGTGCCGCTTCGTTCACGAGGTTCGCGAGGTCCGCGCCCGAGAAGCCCGGCGTACCGCGCGCGATGACCGATGCATCCACGTCGTTCGCGATCGGCACCTTGCGCAGGTGCACCTTCATGATGTGCTCGCGGCCGCGGATATCCGGCAGACCGACATAAACCTGACGGTCGAAACGGCCCGGACGCAGCAGCGCCTTGTCCAGCACGTCCGAACGGTTGGTCGCCGCGATCACGATGACGCCCGAGTTCGCCTCAAAGCCGTCCATTTCGACGAGCATCTGGTTCAGCGTCTGCTCGCGTTCGTCGTTGCCGCCGCCCATGCCCGCGCCGCGATGACGGCCGACCGCGTCGATTTCGTCGATGAACACGATACACGGCGCATGCTTCTTCGCCTGTTCGAACATGTCGCGCACACGGGCCGCGCCCACGCCGACGAACATTTCAACGAAGTCCGAACCCGAGATGCTGAAGAACGGCACCTTCGCTTCGCCCGCAATTGCGCGCGCCAGCAGCGTCTTACCGGTACCCGGAGGGCCGACCAGCAGCACGCCGCGCGGAATACGGCCGCCCAGCTTCTGGAACTTCTGCGGATCGCGCAGGAAGTCGACCAGTTCGGACACTTCTTCCTTCGCTTCGTCGCAGCCGGCCACGTCGGTGAAATTGATGGCGTTGTTGTTTTCGTCGATCAGCCGCGCCCGCGACTTACCGAACGAAAACGCCCCGCCTTTGCCGCCCCCCTGCATCTGCCTCATCATGTAGAACCAGAAGCCGATGATCAGAATGGTCGGCCCGAGGTAGTACAGCGCGGAGACAAGCGCGTTCGGTTCATCGTCAGCCTTGCCGCTGACCTGAACGCCGTATTTCATCAGATCGCCGACCATCCAGATGTCGCCGGGCGACACGATCTGGTATTTCTGGCCGTCGTTCGGAGTGACCGTGAGATTGCGGCCCTGAACGGTAACGTTCTTGACTTTGCCGTTCTTGGCGTCGTCCATGAACTGCGAATACGACACGCCTTCCTGGACGCGGGGCTTATCGAACTGCTTGAACACCGTAAACAGCACCAGTGCGATCACGAGCCACACTGCCGCTTTAGAGAACATATTGTTGTTCAAAGCACCACTCCTCACTCATAGACGGGCGCCTACATAAACCTTGCAGCGCCACCAAAGCATTCTAATCCAGACCGCTAACCCCTGCCATAAGGTTTCCCTACCGCTTAAATAGCGGAAGAGGGTCTTTTTTCGGCAAATTCGGTGAAAATATCGCCGATTTTCGCCGGGTCCGTTTAAACGGCTCCTGCAGCCGGATGTTTGAGCCGCCGCCCGAGGATAAAAGTCTCCGACGATTTGTCGCGAGACGCCTTGGGTTTGCGCGGCGCAACCACTTTGAACTGGTGCTTGAACTTCTCGACGATCTGGCTATAACCGCTGCCGTGAAAACATTTGACTAGCAGCGCACCCTCCGGTTTCAGATGGTTCTGCGCGAATTCCAGCGCGAGATCGCATAGATGCTCGATCCGCGCGGCGTCCGCACTCGCCACGCCTGAGAGGTTGGGGGCCATGTCCGAAATTACAAGGTCCACCTGACGCTCACCGACGATTTCGTTCAGTTGCGTGAGCACCGCGTCTTCGCGGAAGTCGCCCTGGATGAAGGTCACGTCGGCGATCGGCTCCATCGGCAGAATGTCCAGCGCGATAATCGTGCCATCTATGCCGCCTTCGCGCTCTGCGTCGCGTTTCGAGCCCTGCGCGAGCTTGTTGCGCGCGTACTGGCTCCAGCTGCCGGGCGTCGAGCCGAGATCGACGATCACCTGCCCCGGCTTGATGAGCTTGTCCTGCTCGTCGATCTCCTTGAGCTTGTAGGCGGCGCGCGCGCGGTAGCCCTCGCGCTGGGCCATCTTCACGTAGGGATCGTTGATGTGGTCATGCAACCACGAATGATTGAAGCGATTCTTTGCCATTCAAACTGAACTCTTGATGCGCGCGTGCGCGCCTCGGGACGTGTTTCTGTTGCGCGCCGGACGGGCGCCGATGCGTGTTCTGTGTCGTTTGCGCGTGTAATCTTGCTGCAACGCGCGATGCTTTTAGCGGATAATACGCGTCTTGTCGGCCGGAACGTTTCCGCGGGCGCTCGAATGCGCCCGGCAATCGCGTATCCGGCCTATTTTGTTTGTGGCGGCGGTGAATCACGCCGCGCCGGACCCTCCCGGTAAGGACGCCGCGTCGTCAGGCGTTCCGCACATCGCGTTTTTCGCGTGCCGCCCGGCGCACGCGCCGCCCATTTTAGTCGAGTCCCAAATTTCTCATGCCAGCTCTTGAACTCTCTCCTGCCCAACGTTCCGACCTGCGCTCCCAGGCTCACGCGCTCAAGCCCGTCGTGCTCGTCGGCGCGGAGGGTCTGACGGACGCCGTGCTGAAGGAAATCGGCGTGCACCTCGATGCGCACCAGCTCATCAAAATTCGCGTGTTCGGCGACGAGCGCCAGACGCGCGTCGATATCTACGACGAAATCTGCGACCGCCTGGACGCCGCGCCGATCCAGCATATCGGCAAGCTCCTCGTGATCTGGCGACCCGAAGGCGCCGCGCCGGCCAAGAGCCGCTCCACGCGCACGCGCAGCACCATGCCGCCGAGCGCCGGCGAAGCCGTCGAGCGTCCCGCGAAGGGCCGCGCGCCGCGCATCGTCAAGGCCGTGAAGATCACGCGCGATGCGCCCGCCGTCAAGAAGCCGCGCAAGCAGACGCTGAAGGTGCTCGGCAACGAGCGCGTCACGGCTGGCGGCAACGTCAAGCGCGCAAAGAAGCGTCAATCGGGTTCGAAGCGCCAGCACCAGGCAGTGAAGTAATCGACGCGGCGCGGACGTTTTGCTTCGCGTTCGCGCCGTGATCGAAAGACCGTCTCAGCTTCGCGCCCGCTTGGCCGCGACCTTCGCCGACTTGTTCTTCGGCACGACTGCGGTGGGCGCATTGCCCGGCAAACGCCAGACGAGCGCAATGCCGAACAGGCACTGAATCAGATAAATCGCGCTCGAAATGCCGTGCAGAATGCCGAACTGCTTCGCGTACGGCGAATCGGCGAGCGCAACGCCCGACTCCTGCGCCGCCACCCGCAGCGACTCCATGAACGGCTGCAGCGCGAAATAGCCGACGAGCACGCAGGCGAGCATGACCGCGACGATCCACCGCACGCGCTTGTAGTCGGCAATGCCGTTTTTCACGAAGCGATTGCCGATCAGAATGAGGACCAGCGCGCTCACCACGCCGACGAACGCCTCGATCCGGAAGTATTGCGCCGCCACCGATCCGGCCGCCGCGCGATCCAGCATCGAAAAAAGGACGGGCGCCGCGACGAGACCGAGGGTCAGCAGGCTGCCGACCCAGATCATCGCGACGATTCGAAAGAGCCGGTGCGCCATCAGACGTAACGGACCGCGATGATTTCGTACTCGCGCGCGCCGCCCGGCGCCTGCACCGAGGCCACATCGCCTTCCGTCTTCGAAATCAGCGCACGCGCGATCGGCGAGCTGACGGAAATGAGGCCGTGGTCGATGTCCGCTTCGTCGTCGCCGACAATCTGATACGTGACCGTATCGCCCGATTCGAGATCTTCCAGCTCCACCGTCGCGCCGAACACGACGCGGCCATCGGCGTCGACCGTCGTCGGATCGATCACTTGCGCGGCGGCCAGTTTGGATTCGATTTCCGCGATGCGGCCCTCGATGAAGCCCTGCTTTTCCTTCGCGGCGTCGTATTCCGCGTTTTCAGAGAGATCGCCCTGCGCGCGCGCTTCCGCGATCGCGTTGATGACCGCCGGACGCTCGACAGCCTTCAGGCGTTGCAATTCGTCGCGCAGCAACTCCGCGCCGCGCTTCGTCAAGGGAATCGTGCTCATAGACAACCCAGAAACAAATTCGTCAAAAAAATTACCGCGGTTAAGCGCATCTCCTCGAGGCGAAGAGACGCCGCTTAACCGCGGCTCGTGATGCTTGGACCGATAATCGAAGCCTTAGTTTAGGCGAGCATGCAAGCCTTGTAAATCATAGACTTCCAAATCGCGCAGGTAACGCAGGCCCTCGACCGCCGCGCGCGCGCCCGACATGGTCGTGTAGTACGTGACCTTGTTGGCTTGCGCGCTCATGCGGATGGAACGCGAATCGGCGATGGCCGCGCGGGTTTCGTCGACCGTCGTGAAGACGAGTGCGATCTCGCCGTTCTTGATCATGTCGACGATATGCGGCCGGCCGTCCTTCACCTTGTTGACGACCTTCACCGGCACGCCCGCCGCCGCGATGGCCGCCGCCGTGCCCTTGGTCGCGACGATCGGGTAGCCGAGTTCGTGCAGCATCTGCGCGACTTCGACGGCCTTCGGCTTGTCGGCGTCCATCACCGTCAGCAGCACCGTGCCCGATTCCGGCAGACGCGAGCCCGCCGCCAGCTGCGATTTGAAGAGCGCCTCGCCGAATGTGCGGCCGACGCCCATCACTTCGCCGGTCGAACGCATTTCCGGTCCGAGAACCGGATCGACCGCCGGGAACTTGACGAACGGGAACACCGCTTCCTTCACGCTGAAGTAAGGCGGCACGATTTCCTTCGTCACGCCTTGCTGCGCGAGCGTCTGGCCGACCATCGCGCGCGCGGCGATCTTCGCGAGCGGCAGGCTCGTCGCCTTCGACACGTAAGGCACCGTGCGCGATGCACGCGGGTTCACTTCCAGCACGTAGATGATGTCTTTCTTCGAGCCGTCGTCCTGCGGAACCTGTTGAATGGCGAACTGCACGTTCATCAGACCGATGACGTTCAGCGCCTTCGCCATTGCGGCGGTTTGCCGCTTCAGTTCGTCGACGGTTTCCTTCGACAGCGAATACGGCGGCAGCGAGCAAGCCGAATCGCCCGAATGCACGCCCGCCTGTTCGATGTGCTCCATCACGCCGCCGATGAACACCGCTTCGCCGTCGGAAATGCAGTCCACATCGCATTCGATCGCGTCGTTCAGGAAGCGGTCGAGCAGCACCGGCGAATCGTTCGACACCTTCACGGCCTCGCGCATGTAGCGCTCGAGGTCGCGCGGCTCGTGGACGATTTCCATTGCGCGGCCGCCGAGCACGTACGACGGACGCACGACCAGCGGATAACCGATTTCCTCGGCCAGGTTCAGCGCTTCGTCTTCCGCGCGCGCCGTGCGGTTCGGCGGCTGACGCAGATCGAGATCCTTCAGCAGCTTCTGGAAGCGCTCGCGGTCTTCGGCTGCGTCGATCATGTCCGGCGACGTGCCGATGATCGGCACGCCGTTCGCTTCGAGATCGAGCGCGAGCTTGAGCGGCGTCTGGCCGCCGTACTGCACGATCACGCCGACCGGCTTTTCCAGATCGACGATTTCGAGCACGTCTTCCAGCGTCAGCGATTCGAAATACAGGCGGTCCGACGTGTCGTAGTCGGTCGACACGGTTTCCGGATTGCAGTTGACCATGATGGTTTCATAGCCGTCCTCGCGCATGGCGAGCGCGGCATGCACGCAGCAATAGTCGAACTCGATGCCCTGCCCGATCCGGTTCGGCCCGCCGCCGAGCACCATGATCTTCTTCTTGTCCGTCGGATTCGCTTCGCACTCTTCCTCGTAGGTCGAGTACATGTACGCGGTCTTCGTCGCGAATTCGGCGGCGCACGTATCGACGCGCTTGTACACCGGACGCACGTTCATCGCGTGACGCTTCCTGCGCACGTCGGCTTGCGTCGAACCCGTGAGCTTCGCGAGACGGCGGTCCGAGAAGCCGCTCTTCTTCAGGTACAGCAGTTCATCGCGCGTGAGGCTTTCGAGCGTGCGGCCCTGAAGCGCCTTTTCCTTCAGGATGATCTGCTCGATCTGCGCGAGGAACCACGGATCGATCGACGTCTCCTCGAAGATTTCCTCTTGCGAGAGACCGAGGCGGAACGCGTCGCCGAGATACCAGATGCGGTCCGGGCCCGGCTCGCCGATTTCGCGAATCACTTCGTCGCGGCTCGTGGTCTTTTCATCGAGACCGTCGACGCCCACTTCCAGACCGCGCAGCGCCTTCTGGAACGATTCCTGGAACGTGCGGCCCATTGCCATGACTTCGCCGACGGACTTCATCTGCGTGGTCAGGCGCGAATCGGCTTCGCGGAATTTTTCGAACGCGAAGCGCGGCACCTTCGTGACGACGTAGTCGATCGTCGGTTCGAACGATGCCGGCGTCTGACCGCCGGTAATTTCGTTCCTAAGTTCGTCGAGCGTGTAGCCGCACGCGAGCTTCGCGGCGACCTTCGCGATCGGGAAACCGGTCGCTTTCGACGCCAGCGCCGACGAACGCGACACGCGCGGATTCATCTCGATGACGACCATGCGGCCGTCCTGCGGGTTGATCGCGAACTGCACGTTCGAGCCGCCCGTATCCACGCCGATTTCGCGCAGCACCGCGAGCGACGCGTTACGCAAAACCTGATATTCCTTGTCGGTCAGCGTCTGCGCGGGCGCGACGGTGATCGAGTCGCCGGTGTGGACGCCCATCGGGTCCAGGTTTTCGATCGAGCACACGATGATGCAGTTGTCCTTCTTGTCGCGGACAACTTCCATCTCGTACTCTTTCCAGCCGAGCAGCGATTCTTCGATCAGCAGTTCGCGCGTCGGCGAAAGATCGAGACCGCGGCGGCAAATCTCTTCGAACTCTTCCTTGTTGTACGCGATACCGCCGCCCGAGCCGCCCAGCGTGAACGACGGGCGAATGACGGTCGGATATCCGCCGCTGCCGGTCGCCTCGGCGATCTGCGCCTGCACGGCGAGCGCTTCTTCCATCGAATGCGCGATGCCCGACTTGGCCGAACCGAGGCCGATCTTCGTCATCGCGTCTTTGAACTTCTGGCGGTCTTCCGCCTTGTCGATTGCTTCCGGCGACGCGCCGATCAGCTCGACCTTGTACTTTTCCAGCACGCCGTGATGGAACAGGTCGAGCGCGCAATTGAGCGCGGTCTGTCCGCCCATGGTCGGCAGTATCGCGTCCGGGCGCTCTTTCGCGATGATGCGCTCGACCACTTCCCACGAGATCGGCTCGATATAGGTGACGTCGGCCGTGTTCGGGTCGGTCATGATCGTCGCCGGATTGCTGTTGACGAGAATGACCTTGTAGCCTTCCTCACGCAGCGCCTTGCACGCCTGCGCGCCCGAATAGTCGAACTCGCACGCCTGACCGATGATGATCGGGCCCGCGCCGATGATGAGAATGCTCTTGATGTCTGTGCGCTTCGGCATAACTGTGCTCTGTGGTGTTCGGTTCTGTTCGTTCTTAAGCGGCGACCTTCGCCGTCTCCATCAGCTTGATGAAGCGGTCGAACAGATACGCGATGTCGTGCGGCCCCGGCGATGCCTCGGGGTGGCCCTGGAAGCAGAACGCCGGCTTGTCGGTCAGCGCGAAGCCTTGCAGCGTGCCGTCGAAGAGCGAAACGTGCGTGACCTTCGCGTTCGCGGGCAGCGTCGATGCATCGACCGCGAAGCCGTGATTCTGCGACGTGATCACCACGCGGCCGTCTTCCATGTCCTTCACCGGATGGTTCGCGCCGTGGTGCCCGGTCTTCATCTTCATGGTCTTCGCGCCGACGGCGAGACCCATGATCTGATGCCCGAGGCAGATGCCGAACGTCGGAATGCCGCGCTCGATGAATTCGCGCGTCGCGCGGATTGCGTAGTCGCACGGTTCCGGATCGCCGGGGCCGTTCGACAGGAAGACGCCGTCCGGATTGAGCGCGAGCGCGTCGGCAGCGCTGGCTTCGGCCGGCAGCACGGTGACGTGGCAGCCGCGCTCGGCCAGCATGCGCAGAATGTTGTACTTGACGCCGTAATCGAACGCGACGACGCGGAATTTCGGCGACTTCTGCTGGCCGTAGCCGCTGCCGAGACGCCATTCGCTCTGCGTCCACTCGTAACGCTCTTTCGTGGACACGACTTTCGCCAGGTCCATGCCGGCAAGGCCGGGGAACGAGCGCGCGAGGCGCAGCGCTTCGGCTTCGTCGTCGCTGCCGGCGAGAATGCAGCCGTTTTGCGCGCCCTTGTCGCGCAGCACGCGCGTGAGCTTGCGCGTGTCGATGCCGGCAATGCCGACGACGCCGTGCGCTTTCAGGTAATCGGAGAGGGTTTGCTCGGAACGGAAGTTCGAGGCGAGCACCGGCAGGTCACGGATGATGAGACCGGCGGCATGGACTTTGGTGGCTTCGACGTCTTCGGCATTCACGCCGACATTGCCGATATGCGGATAGGTCAGCGTGACGATCTGGCGGGCATAGCTCGGATCGGTCAGGATTTCCTGATAGCCGGTGATGGCGGTGTTGAACACCACTTCGCCGATCGTCGAACCGGCGGCGCCGATGGAATGACCACGAAAGACCGTGCCGTCGGCAAGTGCGAGTAATGCTGGGGAGAATGACGGCAACACGGGAAGCTCCTTGGGGAACACCCTGTTACCGACCTGTCTGTCCGAAATTCAGGCTTGGGTCCACGCTTCGAAGCGCGGGTTTCCTTCGCACATGGGCGGCGGCTCACAGGCGGGCGTCGTGCTCGAACCGGCTGACTTGCGCTGCAAGTGCTTGTCGAAGCGAACGATCGGCGGCGTGCGGCGCGCGCTGCCAGGCGCAGCGAACGACGGGGAATGGGAGGTAGGCGCTAGGGTGCGGGTTGATATGCTCAAACCTTCGAATTATAGCGCGAAGTCAACGGTTTGGCCACTTTTCGGGAATATTCTGCTTGCGGCCGAAGACAATAGCTGACCCTTTAAGTTGCCCTTTCCTCGGTCTTCCGGAGCGCGCGGCTCGGCAGCACGTACCAGACGGCGCTCGCAACCTGCAACGCGATCAGCACCGCCCACACCGTCTGATGCGCCGCCGCCGGGAAATGCCCGCTCTCGGCGGGCCAAAGCGAGAGCATCGCGCCGATTCCGACCTGAAATCCGAAGATCAACAGGAAGATCACGAGCGTGAGCGTGGTGTTCGCGCGGCCGATCATGTTCGACGGAAAGTGCTCCGCCATCACCGCGTAGCTGAGAATGCCGGTGCCGCCGAAAATGCCGTAGGCGGCAAGCAGCGTCGCCGGAGGAAGCGGCACGCGCAGCACCATCAGCAATTGCACGACGACATACAGCGCCATCCCCGCGCCGCAGAACGCATAGACCGATACGCCTCGCCGCTCCATCCCGCGCGCCGCCGCGCCGAAGCCGACGCAGCCGAGCATCATCGCGAAACCGAGCACCGAGACGAGCGCCGCGGTGTGCGCGGGCGTGAGGCCCATCACATCGAGCAGATAGGGACGAATCCAGAGCGACTGCATCGCGTAGAAGACGCCCTGCGTGACGACGGAAAACGAGCCGATCTTCCAGAACGCGCCGCTTTTCAGAATGTGCCACGTCCCCTTGAACTGGCTGATGACATCGGCCTGATGGCGGGTATCCGTCGTGCGCGGCGCGAACAGCGCGATCGCCGCGGCGACCACGAGCGTCATCACGCCGAGCGCGACGGACACTTGCCGCCAGCTCGCGACATGCAGCAGCGAGGCAAGCGGCGAACCGACCACGACGCCGCCGAGGCCGCCGACCGCCATCGTGAAGCCGTTGACGAGCGGCAGTCGCGCGACCGGGAAATGCTGCGCCGACGCCTTGAACGCCGCGCTCAGGCACACGGAAACACCGACGCCGATCAACAAACGCCCCACCATCAGCCCGGCCAGGCTGCCCGACGCCCCGAACACCCAGATACCCGCTGCGGCGAACACGAGCATGCCGGCCGTCACGGGACGCGGCCCGAAGTGGTCGAGCATCACGCCGACGGGAATCTGCGCCACGGCAAAGCCGATGAAGTACAGCGACGTCAGCAGACCGAGATCGGCGGCGGACAGGCCGAGATCGTGCGTGATGAGCGGCGCGAAGCCCAGATTGACGCCCCGGAAAACGTACGAGACGAAGTATCCGGCGGCGAACAGCAGAAATACCCGGAGACGAACGGAGGACGGCATGCGTTTGATGTGCTTACTGGATTCTTTTGGGACGCCAGTTTAACTGTGTCGCCAAATGAAAACGCCGTCACCTTGGCGACGGCGTGGAATACGGCGATGACGCGAGCCGCCCGCCGATTACTTTTTCTTGCTCTTGGCGCTGGCCGAATGAGCGGCGACGGGCTTGGTCGCCTTCGCTGGCGCTGATTTGGCCGGCTTGCCGCTGCCGGACGCCGATACGCGCGTCACGGTGTGCGCCGACGCCTTGCCGTGAGCGCTCTTTGCCGTCACGTGCGTGCCGATCTTGCTCACGCCGCCCGACGACCGGCTCGATGCCGACACCGTCTCGACGCGCACCGGACCGGGTTCGGCCGGAACCGGACGCCCGTACGGCACGTGCAGCACGACGACCTGGCCGGGCATGATGACATCGCGATTCGTGCGGTTCCAGGCCTTCACCTGCGCCACCGACACGTTGTAACGATCCGCCAGCATGGTGATGGACTGCTTGCGGCGCACGCGGATGGCCATCTTGCGCGTGTCCGGCACGTCGCGTTCGACGGCGAGAATGGCGTTCGCGGCGACGTCGGCGCTGATGTCTTCGTCGTCGTCATCCGTGCGCGGCACGACGATGGTCGAGCCCGGCTTCAGACGCATGCCCGCCGGAATGCGGTTGACCGACATGAGCGTGTCCGCATCCACACCGATTTTTTCGGCGATGGCGGCAGGACGCGCCCGCTCGGTCACCGTGTACGTGGTCCACGACGACAGCGCGCCCGTGTACGAGCTGAGATTGCGCTGGAACGTGGCGGCGTTGTCGAACGGCAGCAGGATCTGCGGATTCGTCGCGCCGAGAATGACCGGCTTCGCGAACGACGGATTCAGCGAGCGGAATTCCTCGACGCTCATGCCGGCGAGCTTCGCGGCCATGGTGACGTCGATATCGCGCGCGGTCGTCACGGTCACGAAATACGGGTGATTCGGAATGTCAGGCAGCGTGAGGCCGTACTGCTGCGGGTTCATCACGATGTTCTTGACCGCCTGCAGCTTCGGCACGTAGTTGCGCGTCTCGTTGGGCATGCGCAGGCTTTCGTAGTCGGTCGGCAAGCCGGCCGCTTCGTTGCGCGCAATGGCGCGCTGCACGTTGCCCTCGCCCCAGTTGTATGCGGCGAGCGCGAGATGCCAGTCGCCGAACATGTCGTGCAGACGCGAGAGGTAGTCAAGCGCGGCGCTCGTCGACGCGAGCACGTCGCGCCGCTCGTCCTGCCACATGTTCTGCTTGAGGTTGTAGTCGCGGCCCGTGCCCGGCACGAACTGCCACATGCCGGCGGCCTTGGCCACCGAAAGCGCCTGTGGATTGAACGCCGATTCGATGAACGGCAGCAGCGCCAGTTCGGTCGGCATATGGCGCTGCTCGAGTTCCTCGACGATGTGATACAGATATTTTTGCGAACGCGTCGTCATGCGCTCGACGTAGTCCGGACGCTGCGCGTACCAGTTCGCCTGCATGTCGACGAGGTCGCTTTGCAGATCGGGAATCTGGAATCCGCCGCGGATGCGACTCCATAAGTCGGCCGACCCCGCGAGCGAGGTGACGGGCGTCTTGTCGACGTTGATGGTTTCCTTGGCGGCTGCGGTGCGGCGAATCGTGTCGGCGACTTGTTGCTGCGAGGCGGCGGTAGGAGTAGCGGAAGTTGTATTCGAGGCGGGCGCTGTCGGACCCTGGCTGGCACAGGCGGCCAGCATCAGGACGGATAGCGCACTCAGTGTTAGTCGCATGAACGTCTCTGCTTCCAAAAGGTGATGCTTGGAAATTTGGAGCCGATAGTACGGAACCGCACCTAGGACGTCAATAAGAATGCGCGTAAAACCCCTGCAAAATCTTGCATCTAACGCTGTTTCCAATGTATCGGATGAACTTCGCCGCAAAGTTTTCGGCTCAGCGGAACTTGTCTTTCCAGCTTCGCATCACGCGAAAAGCGTCGAGGCGGCTCGACACCGCCTCGCCGGATTGCGCCGAAAGCGTCGCCTGGATCGCCGGCTCGTCCACGCGCAAGAACGGATTCACCGCCTTTTCGTGCGCGATCGTCGTCGGCAGCGTGGGCTTGCCGGCATCGCGCAAGGCCTGCGCTTCGTCGTGCCAGCGGGCGAGCGCGGCGCTGTCCGGCTCGCATGCGCGCGCGAAGCGGATGTTCGACAGCGTGTACTCGTGCGCGCAGTGCACGCGCGTGGCGTCGGGCAGCGCGGCGAGCGCATCGAGCGATGCGAGCATCTGCTTCGGCGTGCCTTCGAAGAGACGGCCGCAGCCGCTCGCGAAAAGCGTATCGCCACAAAAAAGATGCGGCGTGCCGCGCGTGTCGGCCGCCTGGAAATAGGCGATGTGTCCCGCCGTGTGACCCGGCACGTCGATGACCGAGCATTCCAGCGCCGGCCGCGCGATGCTCACCGTGTCGCCGCCCGTTACACGCGTCGTCACATGCTCGATGCGCTCGCCCGCCGGGCCGTACACGGGCACGCCGCCCTCTGCCGTTCGGCTATCGAGCAGGGCTTTCACGCCGCCGACATGGTCGTGATGATGGTGCGTGAGTAAAATAGCGGTCAGCCGCCAGCCGCGTCTGGCGAGGTAAGCCTCGACGGGTGCGGCGTCGCCCGGATCGATGACGACGGCATCGCGCGAGTCCGAGACGATCCAGATGTAGTTGTCTTCGAACGCCGGAACCGGCACGTATTCAAGCGCGGGCTTGGACGAATCTTCAGCAAGTGAATCCATGGCGATCATCTACGCGGCATCCGAACATGTCTGACCGAGCGATTATAGACTGGCCTGCCTGGACGAACTCCGCGCCCGGACGCTACGTGCTCGAATGGGAGCAGGCGCAGCTCGACCGCGTGGTGTCGGACATTTTCGGCTATCACGCGCTCCAGCTCGGCATGCCTCAGCTCGACGCTCTGCGCGAAAACCGCATGACGGGCCGCGCGCTGGTGCTGGATGCCGAAAGCGGCGCGAGCGCGCCCTACACGTTGCCGCTCGCGCCGGGCAAAGGCGTCAGCGCGCTTCCTGTCGCAAGCTCGCCGGAAGGCCGCAGCACGGTCTGGTGCGATCTCCTCGATCTGCCGTTCGAGGCGCAAAGCGTCGATCTGCTCGTGCTGCCGCATACGCTGGAATTTTCGCGCGATCCGCATCGGCTGCTGCGTGAGGCGGAGCGCGTGCTCGTGCCCGAAGGCCAACTGATCATCCTCGGCTTCAATTCGCTGAGTCTCTGGGGCGCGCGGCAATCGCTCGGCAAGGTGGCGGGACGGCCGTTCGTGCCGGCGGCGCACGAGATGATCGCGTTCACGCGCATCAAGGACTGGATCAAGCTGCTCGGATTCGACCTTGAACGCGGACGCTTTGGCTGCTATCGTCCGCCGCTTCTCACCGACAAATGGCTGCAGCGCTATCAGTTCATGGAACCCGCGGGCGACCGCTGGTGGCCCATTTTCGGCGCGGCCTACATGATCACGGCGGTGAAGCGCGTGCGCGGCATGCGCCTCATCGGCCCGCGCAAGCTGAAAAAGCCCGCGCTCGCGCCCGGCCTCGCGCCCGTCGCCGCCCCGCACACTCGCAACGAGCATTGATGACTGAATCCGCATCGACCAAGGTAATCGACATTTACACGGACGGCGCCTGCAAGGGCAATCCCGGCCCCGGCGGCTGGGGCGCGCTGCTCCGTTTCGGCTCGCTGGAAAAGGAACTGTTCGGCGGAGAAGCCGCCACCACCAACAACCGCATGGAGCTGATGGCGGTGATCGCCGCGCTCGAAGCGCTCAAGCGTCCCTGCCACGCCGTGATCCATACCGACTCGCAATACGTGCAGAAAGGCATCAGCGAGTGGATTCACGGCTGGAAGAAAAAGAACTGGATGACGGCCGCGAAAACGCCCGTCAAGAACGCCGATCTCTGGAAGCGGCTCGATGCGCTCGTCGGGCAACATGAGATCGAATGGCGCTGGGTGAAAGGCCACGCGGGACATCCCGAAAACGAACGCGCCGATGCGCTCGCCAATCGCGGCGTGACATCGCTCGCGGACAGCTGAACGTACGCACCGACAAAGACACTTCATGCGCCAACTGATACTGGATACGGAAACCACCGGCCTGAACGCTCGCACGGGCGACAGGATCATTGAAATCGGCTGCGTCGAACTGGTGAATCGCCGGCTGACGGGCAACAACCTGCACCTCTACGTGAACCCCGAGCGCGACAGCGATCCGGGCGCGCTCGCGGTGCACGGCCTCACGACCGAGTTTCTGCGCGACAAGCCGAAGTTCGCCGACATCGCCGCCGAGTTGCGCGACTTCATCACCGGCGCGGAGCTGATCATTCACAACGCGCCGTTCGATATCGGCTTTCTCGACATGGAGTTCGCACTGCTCGGACTGCCGAAGGTGACCGAAATGTGCGCGGGCGTGATCGATTCGCTCGCGCACGCGAAGCAGATGTTCCCCGGCAAGCGCAATTCGCTGGATGCGCTGTGCGACCGCTTCGGCATCAGCAACGCGCATCGCACGCTGCACGGCGCGCTGCTCGATTCGGAACTGCTCGCCGAGGTCTATCTCGCGATGACGCGCGGCCAGGAAAGCCTCGTCATCGACATGCTGGGCGACGCGCAACTGGAAGGCACGAGCGCCGCGCCGCGCATCTCGCTCGACGATCTCGATCTGCCGGTGATCGCCGCCACCGCCGAGGAACTCGCCTCCCACGAAGCCGTGCTCAACGATCTCGACAAGGCGGTCAAGGGCACGAGCGTGTGGCGCGTCGAAGCGCCTGCCATCGAGCACGACGCGGTTGCCGCATAATTTTGTGATTTTTCTTTAAGAAGGACTTTACGAACAGCGATCGTCCTGACATAATCTCAATCTCTTCGGGTGGTTAGCTCAGCGGTAGAGCACTGCCTTCACACGGCAGGGGTCACTGGTTCGATCCCAGTACTACCCACCAGAATTCTGGTGCTGGTAACGCCAAGACACCGAAGACCAAAAGGCCCAAGTCTCACGACTTGGGCCTTTTTCATTTGTCTCGCCGGCTTACGTGTTCGGACGTTGCGAATCTCACGTCGCCCACACGCCGCGCGCCATCCCGCTCGCCGCGATCACCATCACGATCACGAGCGTCGCTTGCAGATCGCTCATCCACGCGAAGCGCCGCGCCCGCGTAAGATCGATCGCTCCGCCCTGCACAAGCGCGATGCGCCAGCGAATCAGCGCGAGCATCGGCGATACTTCGATCAGCAGGATCACCACGAGCGCCGTCATCTTCAAGTGGAAGAGCGGCTCGTGCAGATAGTACGCGCCGGCCTTCTCGAAGCCGCCGAACGCGCGCATCACGCCGGTCACGATCAGCACGATGGCCGTCACGCCCCACACCGAATCCGAACGGAACACGTCGCGCAGACGCGTTTCATTGGCTTGCACGGACTGCGTGGCATCGAGCCGCCGCAGCGCGCGGGCGCGCGCGAGCACGGAACCGAGCGCGAAGCCGAAACCAACCAGATGGAGCGCGGCAAGCAACCAGCGTATCAGCATCCTTTCCTCCCACGATCGACAAGAAAGACCTGCTCTTTGCAACGCCTCAGACCTGATGCAAGGTCGTGTCGAGCGCACGCGCCGCATTGCGATCGCCTTCTGTTGCGAGCGGCGCGCGGAACACCGTCTTGCGGTTGTGCCCGGCGGCGGCGGGCGAATCCCATAGCAATTCGACTTTCGGACGACGCGCGAGCCAGCTTCGCCGCGCGACGCCACTCGATTGCACCGACGGCGTGGGCGGATGCGTCGATGGCGTCAGCATCGGCGCGGGCGATGGGCCGGGTTCCCGCGGCATCGGCCATTTCACCGAAAGCTCGCGTGCGTCGTACTGGCCGAGCTTGCGGCTTTCCGCCCAGACCATCGCGGTGCGGGTCACGGGATCGAGTGAAATGGCGTATCGGCCGATGGCGAAGCGCCGCGCGGCGATGTTCGTGCGCCACAGCGCGCGCGGCCGGCAAATCCACATGACGACCGCATAGAGCGCCGGACCGACGGCGACCCAGCCGTTGCTTTCGGCGAGCGCATGCACGAAGCGCCGCCAGCCGGCGGCCCAGACGAACGCGCCGACCGAAAATACCGCGAATCCGAACGCGAGCAGCGCGATGAACCGCAGCGCTTGCCGAAGCCACTGCGGCAGCGGATGCAGCGGCCGCTCCATGCGCGCCTTGGCGCCCGGCAGCACGATCAGCAGAAAAATGAGGACAAGATTGAGGCACGCCCACGGCGACGAAGTCATCGCGCGCAGCGAGGACAGATAGCCCATCTGGGACATCGAGAACGCCCATCGCGCCAGGAGTACCACGCCGATGGCCCGCAGCGCGAAAACGGTGCCTGCGCCCGGTGCCGGGGCCGCGGTGGTTTGCTTGGGTCTCGCCAAAACGTCCGCTCCTGTCGACCGGGATCGGCGCTCGAGCGCCCTACCCGGTCCCATGCAATGAGTTGCTGTCGATACATCATGCACGCCGCCACGCGGCGATGCGCTTCGCGCGCCGCGAAGCCCGGTCATTATAGGGAGATTGCGCGTCTCGTCAGAGGTTTCGCGTGCGGTAAGCGGTCCGGCGCTCCAAATCTCAATCTTACTGTTTCAATACGACAACGCCCCGCGAACCTTCCGGCGCGCGGGGCGTGTTCATGCCGCATCGCTGCGGCACGGTCGAAGCAGGAACGCTCAGGCGTTGGCTTCGCGCAGAACCGTGCGGCGCTTCTGGCGCAGCAGTTCTTCGTAGTTCTGCACGTAACGCGAAGCCATGACCTTCGACGAGAAGCGCGTTTCGAACGCTTCGCGAACCTTCGCCCGCGACAGGGTATCGAGGCGCTTGACCGCAGCGATCGCCGACAGTTCGTCTTCGACGACGAAGCCCGACACGCCGTTTTCGATCACTTCCGGCACCGAGCCGCGATTGAACGCGATCACCGGCGTGCCGCAAGCCATCGCCTCGATCATCACGAGGCCGAAGGGCTCCGGCCAGTCGATCGGGAACAAGAGCGCGTGCGCGTTGCCGAGGAATTCGGTCTTCTCGCTTTCGCTGATCTCGCCGATGTACTCGACGTGCGGCAGCGCGAAGAGCGGCTTGATCTCTTCTTCGTAATAAGCGCGATCGGCCTTGTCGAGCTTCGCGGCGATCTTGATCTTCATGCCCGCGGCCTGCGCGATGCGGATCGCCCGGTCAACGCGCTTCTCCGGCGAAATGCGGCCAAGGAACGCGAGATAGCCCGGCTGCACGTTCGGGATCGGCGTCAGCAGATTTTCCGGCAGGCCGTGGTAGACCGTCGACAGCCAGTTCGCCTGCGGCAGCGGCTGGCGCTGGTTATCCGAGATCGACACGACCGGCACGTCGTTGAACGTGCTGAAGATCGGCTGCAGTTCGGGCAGATCGAGACGGCCGTGCATCGTCGTCAGGAACGGCACCGGCTGGCGTGCGAACAGCGAGAACGGGTAATAGTCGATATGGAAATGCAGCACGTCGAATTCGTCGGCGCGGCGGCGGACTTCTTCGAGCAGCAGCATGTGCGGGGCCATGGTGTCGCGGATCGTCGGATCCAGGCGCAACGCCTGCGGCCAGAAGGCTTCGAGCTTCGCGGACGTTTGCGAATCACCGCTCGCGAAGAGCGTGACGTCGTGTCCGGCCTCGACGAGCGCCTCGGTCAGATAAGACACCACGCGTTCCGTGCCGCCATACAGCTTCGGCGGAACAGCCTCGTGGAGGGGCGCGATTTGAGCGATTCGCATTGTCGTGAAACTCCTAATGAAAGGTCAGGCAAGGTACTGCTGTCATGTTGACGTCGAAAGCGAATCGCTCGGCTCGGGCGAAAGCTGCCGCCGCGTACTCGCCGCGGCGCAGGCGCTTGGTGCTCGAGTGAAAAAGCGGGGTCGCCGATCACTTGGTTGGCGCGATTCGGACTAAAGCAAGTCCGAGACCATATCTCAAAAAACGCCACGCATGGAATTAACGCGCTTGCGTCCGGCAGGTTGACGGCTTCCTACAGAAACCTGTCAAAAAACCTAGGTGAAAACCCGGGGCGGATTATGGCGCTTTTTACAGCGGCTACAGGCGGTCATTTCAACTTATTTACCTTGTTACACCGGGGAAACACTTTGCAAACCCATGTTTATTAAGGTTGTTCTACATTGGACCTGTGCCGCGGCGATGCACGGGAATGTCCTCGCGTTCGCAAATCGCGGAGTCTTCTCATTGCGATGCTGGCGCGGCGCATGCTTTCGTCCCTGCTGTCGCGAAGGCGCCACGGGTGCGCAGCGGCGAGCGTCGCTGGCAACGCTTCATCGCAAAAAAGCGCACGTTGTGCTTACAATGCGCGCCCAAGCCCGAAGCCACTTGGGGCAGCTCGCGCGACTCATGCAGCAGCGGCGCGAGGCAGCGTCGAGGTGGCTGACTGGAAGAACGCCTGCCCGATGTTCGGCCGGCAACATGTTCCGCGCATCATTTGCCTGAATGACGTTCGTCCGTCGTGTTACTGGCTACAATTCAGCCAGTGGAGGCGGCGCTGCGTCGCCCGGTTTGACGTGAATCGCGCCGCAGCGGGCGCGCGTATCGGACAGGACGTGCAATCTGAACGGCATCGCCCGAAGGCGCAACATACGCTCAACCGCTTTACGACCAAAAAAGACCATTGGACCAACTCACCGTCTCCCAGCGTAACGCGCACAACGCGAAGCTCGCGAGCTATGCGAATCGCCCGCTCGCGTTCCTCCTGCGCTACATCCGCCGGCACCCGGTCGCTCATGCCGTCGTGCTCTTCAGCGTGTTCGCCGCGGTCGGTTGCGCGCTGGCCTCGCAGTACGCAATCAAGCACCTGATCGACGTGCTCGGCCAGGGGCGCGGCCATCCCGGTCCGCTCTGGGGCGCGTTCATGATCCTGGTCGGCCTGATCGCCGCCGACAACCTGCTCTGGCGGGTCGGCGGCTGGGTCGGCGCGCACGTCTTCGTGATCGTCACCGGCGACTTGCGCAAGGATCTCTTCTCGTATCTGTCCGGCCACTCGCCGACGTACTTCTCGGAGAAGCAGCCGGGCATGCTCGCGAGCCGGATCACGGCGACATCGAACGCGATCTATACGTCCGAGAACGTGATGGCGTGGAACGTCCTGCCGCCGTGCATCGCGGTGCTGGGCGCGATCGTGATGATCGTCGCGGTGAATCCGCTGATGGCCGCCGGCCTCATGTGCTGCTCGCTCGTGCTCGCGTTCATCCTGTACCGGCTCGCGAAGCGCGGCTCGGCGCGGCATCACAGCTTCGCTTCGAAGGCGGCATCGGTGGATGGCGAACTCGTCGACGTGATCGGCAACATGTCGCTCGTGCGCGCGTTCGGCATGACCTTCCGCGAGCAGAAGCGCTTCGGCTCGACCGTGAAGGCCGAAATGGTCGCGCGTCAGCAAAGCCTGCTGTATCTGGAGAAGCTGCGCCTGTTCCATGCGGTCGTGACCGCGATCCTGTCCGCCGGGCTGCTCGGCTGGGCGCTGTGGCTATGGTCCAAAGGCCAGGCGACGTCCGGCGACATCGTGCTCGTCAGCTCGCTCGGCTTCACGATCCTGCACGGAACGCGGGATCTCGCCGTCGCGCTCGTCGATGTCACGCAGCACGTCGCGCGTCTCGCGGAAGCCGTGCAGACGTTGCTCGAGCCGCACGGCATGCCGGATCGCTCGGACGCGACGGAACTCGTGCCGCAAGGCGGACGCGTCGATTTCGAAGGCGTCACGTTTGCGTATCCGCGCCGCCGCCCGATTCTCGACAACTTCCATCTGCATATCGAGCCGGGCCAGCGCGTCGGGCTGATCGGCAAGTCGGGCGCGGGCAAGTCGACCGTGCTCGCGCTGCTGCAGCGTTTCTACGAGACGCAGAAGGGCAGCATCAAGATCGACGGCCAGGATATCGGCGCGATCACGCAGGACAGCCTGCGCCACGCGATCGCGCTCGTGCCGCAGGACATTTCGCTGTTCCATCGCACGGTGTTCGAGAACATCGCGTATGGGCGTCCGGACGCGAGCCGCGAGGAAGTGCTCGCCGCTGCCCGCGAGGCGCGCTGCACGGACTTCATCGAAGCGATGCCGGAAGGTTTCGATACGATCGTCGGCGATCGCGGCGTGAAGCTGTCGGGCGGACAGCGGCAACGCATCGCGATTGCGCGCGCCATTCTGAAGAACGCGCCGATCCTGCTGCTCGACGAAGCGACGTCCGCGCTCGATTCCGCATCGGAAGAAGCGATTCAGCAGGCGCTCGACCGGCTGATGGTCGGCCGCACGGTGATTGCGATCGCGCACCGGCTCTCGACGCTGCAGAACTTCGACCGGATCATCGTGATGAGCGCGGGCAAGGTCATCGACGACGGCTCGCCGCAAGAACTGCGCGAGCGTCCGGGGCTGTATCGCGAGTTGCTGGCGAAGCAGCACGGCAAACTGCCGTCGATCGTCGCGACGCCGCACAAGCAGCCGGCCTGAGCATCGAGACAAAAAAGCCGCGCTCTCCGAAAGGAAGCGCGGCTTTTTTGCGTTCAGCGAGTCTTCAGATCACTCAGAAAATTGTCGCGCCACACGGACACGTTGTTGTCGCGCAGCAGCGCATACATTTCCCGATGCCGCGCGCGGCGTTCATCGAGCGGCATCGCGAGCGCGGTGGCGAGCGCTTCGGCCATGCCGTCTATATCGAGCGGATTCACGATCAGCGCCGCCGTCAGCTCACGCGCCGCGCCCGCGAATTGCGAGAGCACGAGCACGCCGGGATCGTCCGGATCCTGCGCGGACACGTACTCCTTCGCGACGAGATTCATGCCGTCGCGCAGCGGCGTGACGAAGCCGACATGCGCCTCGCGAAAAAGCGCGGCAAGCACGGGCCGCTCGTACTGCCGATGGATATAGCGGATCGGTGTCCAGTCCAGTTCGGCGTATCGCCCGTTGATGCGCCCGGACTCTGCTTCCAGTTGTAGCCGGATGTCGCGGTAGGCGTCGACGTCCGAGCGCGTCGGCGGCGCGATCTGCAGGAACGACACGTTGTTGCGCTGGTGCGGATCGTGCTCCATCAGGCGCTCGAACGCACGGAAGCGCTCGACGAGCCCCTTCGAATAATCGAGCCGGTCTACGCTCATCACGAGCTTGCGTTCGTGCAGCGTCGCCTTGACCGTCTGCACGTCGCGGCCGCTTTCGCCGTCCTTCGCGAGCGCGCGGACTTCGTCCGGATACACGCCGATCGGATACGCCGCCGCCTTCAGCGTCTTGCCGAACGCGCGGACTTCGACCGGCTTCTCCGCGTGCCGCGTGAGCGCGCCGCCCGCTTCGGTTTCGATGTAATCGCAGAACGCGCGCAGATCCGGCTCCGTCTGGAAGCCGAGCAGATCGAACGCGCACAGCGCCTCGACGAGTTCGCGATGACGCGGCACGCTCAGCAAAATCTGCGACGCCGGGAACGGAATGTGCAGAAAGAAGCCGATGCGATTCTTCACGCCCAGCTCGCGCAACGCCTGTGCGAACGGAATCAGGTGGTAATCGTGAACCCAGATGACGTCGTCCGGCCTGAGCAGCGGCGCGAGCTGCGCGGTGAGCCATCGGTTCACGCGGCAATAGCCGTCGTATTCGTCGCGATCGAATTCGATCAGATCCGGGCGATAGTGAAACGCGGGCCAGAGCGTCGCGTTCGAAAAGCCGCGGTAGTACTGGTCGTAATCGCGGCGCGCGAGCCCGATGGTCGCGAACGTCACCGGCCCCTGCTCTTCCAGGCTGATCGCTTCGGGCGGCGCGGCGAGCACGTCGCCGCTCCAGCCGAACCACACGCCGCCGGTTTCCTTGAGCGCGTCGTACACGCCGACCGCGAGTCCGCCTGCCGCGGGGCCGCCTTCCGAGATCGGCGCGACCCGGTTCGATACGATGATGAGCCGGCTCACGCGTGCTTCCCCGCCGTGCCCGCGATCACCTGCAGCCAGTCGAGCAGCAGTTCCACCGATTCGATACGCGCCCGCGCGACGGTGTCGCCGGGGCCGACCTTGATCGATAGGCCATCGAATTCGTTGACGACCGCGAAGCCTTTTTCATCGGTCAGATCGTCGCCGATGAACACCGGCTTGCGGCCCGTGAACGGCGGCTCGGCCATGAAGGCACGCAGCGCGCGGCCCTTGTCGACGTCCTTCGGCTTGATTTCGTAGACCATCTTGCCCGGCTGAAGCACGTAGGCGTCGGCGTATTCCTTCACCAGACGCTCGGTGGCCGCGCGCGCGGTCGGCTCGCGTTCGGGCGCGTTGCGATAGTGCAGCGCGAGCGCCGCGCCCTTGATTTCGAGCAACATGCCGGGATTCGCGCCGACGACGGCTTCGAGCACGTGCTCCATGCGCAGAAGCCGCTCGTCGTGGAAACCGATGCGCTGGACATCGCCGTTGGCGTCGCGCCGCTCCGCGCCGTGCATGCCGGCGACGGGCAGATCAGGCATCTGCAGGAATCCGTCGATGGCGTCGATGGCGCGCCCCGACAGCACCGCGACCGCGCTGTTCGTCGCGCGCCGCAGCGATGCGAGGATGTCGGGCACCGAACGCGGCACGAAAATGCCGTCGGGCGTGGAGGCGAGCTCGACGAGCGTGCCGTCGAAATCGAAGAAAAACGCGGTCTCGGCAAGAGACAGGGAATCGGGAAGAATTTGCATCGATCGTGGGCCTGTGGTTTGCCTTGAATGGGCGCGAGCCGGCGCTCAGGCGCGCATGTTACGTGCGAAACCTTTCGGTTTCCATGTCGTCGCGCTTACGAACGAAATCGGCGGGCTTTCGGCGAGCCTGAAGTATGCGGCAAATCGTCTCAAAAATAGGCCGCAAGCTAGATGATGCGCCACCTGCGACCCTGAAGGCGTGTATTTTGCGATAGATGCTTCAGCCTTCAAACCCCCGCAGCACGCCGCTTTCGCTCATCTCGATGCACGCTTCGTTCCCAGCTTCACCGCTTTCGCCCGCTCGGCGCTCCGCACGCTGGCGCGGATTCGTCGCGCTATTGGCGCTTTGCACGCTTGCCGCCTGCTCGCGTCCTGCCGAGCCGTGGCATCTCACCGACGTTTCCGGGCATCTGCCGGATCTGGACTTCTCTCTCACCGACGATACCGGCGCGCACGTCACCGGCCAGTCTTTCGCGGGCCGCGCGACGCTCGTGTATTTCGGCTACACGCATTGCCCCGATGTCTGTCCGGAAACGATGGCGCGCCTCATGCAGGTCCTTCAGCAGCTCGGGCCGGATGCGGACAAGGCGCGCATCATGTTCGTCTCCGTCGATCCCGCGCGCGACACGCCCGCGCTTCTGCACGCCTACGTCCGCGCCTTCGACGACAAGCACGCCGTCGGCCTCACGGGCAACGATCGCGCGATCGAAGCGGTGGCGCAGCGGTATCGCATCGCGTATCAGATGGAGAAGCGCGATCCGAGCGGCGCGTATGAAGTCACGCACAGCTCGGCGGTCTATATCTTCGATCGCGACGGCCACGCGCGCCTGCTCGCCACCGACCGCGATTCGATCGACGCGATCGCCGCCGACTTGCGCCGCGTGATCCGCTCGAAGGACGCCTGACCATGACGACGCTCCTCTACTGGCTCGATCCGTGGGAGCCGTCGCCGACGGTCGTCATCGCGGTGCTGATCGCCGCCGTGCTGTTCGCGCGCGGCGCGCGGCATGCGCGGGTGTCGCTATCGCGCCGGATCGCGTTCTGGCTGGGGCTGGGCGCGCTCTACGTCGCGCTGCATACGCGGCTCGATTACTTCTTCGAGCACGAGTTCTTCATGCATCGGCTGCAGCATCTGGTGCTGCATCACCTCGGGCCTTTTCTGATCGCGCTGTCGTATCCCGGCGCGGCGCTGCGCGCGGGCGTGCCGTTCGAATGGCGACGCCGCTGGCTGCGTCCCGCCGCGCAAACGCGGGTGGCGCGCGTGGCGGCGGATATCGTGTTCAATCCGGTGGTCGCGGTGGTGCTGTTCGTCGGGCTGATCTATTTCTGGCTGCTCTCGCCCATCCATTTCAAGGCGATGCTCGACTATCGCCTCTACCGCGTGATGAACTGGAGCATGGTGATCGACGGCCTGCTCTTCTGGTGGCTCGTGCTCGATCCGCGCCCCGCGCCGCCCGCTCGGCTCGCGCCCGGACGACGCATTCTCGTGGTCATCGCCGCGATTCCGCCGCAGATCATTCTCGGTGCGTTCATCTTTTTTTCGTCGCACGAGCTTTATCCGATCTATTCGATCTGCGGCCGCGCCTTCACCTGGATCACGCCGATGCGCGACCAGCAGGTAGGCGGTCTCCTGCTCTGGATTCCCGGCTCGATGATGAGCGTGATCGGCGCGCTGATCGCGCTGCGGCACTGGCTGCGGCTATCGGCGCGGGCGCGGCTGCGTCAGGAATCGAAACCGGGACGGCGCATCCAGACGTGCGGAATGCCGTCCTCGTCATGCACGCCCGACGAAGCGACGAAACCGAACGCCCCGTAAAAGCGCTGCAGATGCGCCTGCGCGTGCAGGCTGACCGGCTCATCGGGCCATTGCTTGAGGATTTCGTGGAGCGCGCGTTCGAGCATCGCGTTGCCGAGCTTCATGCCCCGAAAGCCGGCGGTCGTCAGCACGCGGCCGATGCGCACGTCCTTCTCGTTCGCGTCCGGAAAGCCCGGCAGCAACACGCGCAGATAACCCGCGAGCGTCGGACGCTTCTCCCCTTCCCCGTACGCCAGCAGATGCCACGCGTCGACATCGAGCCCGTCGACATCCCCATACACGCAATTCTGCTCGACGACGAACACGGCGCTGCGGGCGGCGAGCATGTCGTAGACCTCGGCGGTCGTCAGGTCGTCGAAGCGCTTCCAGCGCCATTCAAGGTCGGAGAGTTGGGTGGTCATGATGTAGGTATCGTGGGCCTTTCGGCGTGCCGCAATTATGCCGCGCGGCAGCCGGAGCAAAACGGCGCGGAAAAAGAAAAAGCCCTGACGAGTCAGGGCTTTTTAAGTGGAGGCGCGAACCGGAGTCGAACCGGTCTAAACGGCTTTGCAGGCCGCTGCATAACCGCTTTGCTATCGCGCCACGAGCGGTGTGGTGTGCCGACCGGCCTCAAGCCAGCCAGATACCAACAAAGACTGCCAAACAAAAAGGGAAGCGCTGCTTCCCCTTTGACTGGAGCGGGAGACGAGTCTCGAACTCGCGACCTCAACCTTGGCAAGGTTGCGCTCTACCAACTGAGCTACTCCCGCGTATCCTGCACTGCTACTGCTTTCCGATGCCGCTTCGCCGACCGAACCGATTAGCGCTGCTCACACCGAACTTCCAAATCTGGAGCGGGAGACGAGTCTCGAACTCGCGACCTCAACCTTGGCAAGGTTGCGCTCTACCAACTGAGCTACTCCCGC
>NZ_FCNV02000032.1 GCF_001544615.1 Caballeronia concitans | reverse complement strand
TAGGCTTAAACATAGGCAGAAGACTACCTCAAAATTTAAGCGTTGCCGCATGTCCGGTGTTTGCGGGGGCCGGCCCACGTGGGAAACGTGAATCGAATTCCCGTTCAATCGCCATTCGGATATGTACAATGTCCGCATCGATGACGAGCAGGTCGTACGCGCACAAGTGCGGAATTGCTCTCGCCATTGCTCCTCTCTTCTAGTCGTTGTTCATCTGCGCCGTTCAATAGGGCGTTGGCAAAACTAGGCATCGCATTAAATATCGTCGTACTGTTCTATGCGCTTCAATAGCCCGAAGATTGCCTCGCGCTGATGCGCGAGCAGACTTCGCCCCGTGAGAAGGTCCAACAACCGCTGACGCCAATAAGCGATGGTGAGGACCGGCGCCGCCTGCTCTTCACTGAGTTCCCACTCGATCGCGAAACGAATATGCGCAATCTCGCCGTCGATCGACCGCAGTTCATGGGAAAGGAATTTTCGACGACGCTTCGGGGCCGTTATCAGTGCGCAAATATCGTGCATGCACCGAGTGGCCTTCTGGACAATCGTATGCGCACACGGCTCTATCCCGGAAGATCGGCGGTCGTAACCCCACATCTGATAGGCTGTGGTTTGGCTCCGCTGGACGGACAGGATCCGAGAAGGCGGCCAAAAAAACGTGGGATCCGTCGAAGCAATCGGCCGCGAGCCAGGCAAACCGCGCGGGCCTCGCGCCTGGGGGATATATCGGTTTGGCGAAGAAAGCTCCCGGTTGTAACTGCAATTTCGCGTGAGTCGGTAAGCAACTCCATCGAGGACGCCCGTACAGGGTCCTGCGCAGGAAGCGCGTCGATTGCGAGCCTGGAGTACCGGGCGGCGCGTTCCGAGGGCGTTGGGCCGACATGATGACGCGGCGCGTTGATCACATAGTTGGATAAGCGAAGCCATTGGCCGAGTGAGATATCGACAGGCCAGGGCGGCTATCCTGTCGACGCCTAAAGGCTGAGTTTTCCGCGCAATCTTTCGATCACGTGACTGTCTCTGAAGCACCGAGCCTCCTCCGCGCGCCGGACACTCTGCCGATACCAGTAGAACGAGACGGAAAATATGATCGTCATCGCCGTCAGGATTGCGTAGATTGCATATGTCATAGTCACCCCCTTAGCGGTGCCTTATTCGTCGTTTCGGTGACCCCGTAGGGAACCGGCAACACGCGAAACATCCTGCTGTCGCGAAAGCCATTCGTGGCCCGCGCATCCGAGCGCAATCTGCGCCTTCTGGGCGCCATTCAGAAATAAGCCATCCGGGATACAGCATACGTCAGAGTTCGTTTGCCTGAACCTTGCCATCTACAATGTCCTTGCCGTATTGCATGGCCGAATCGATGGCGTCGATCGCATTCGTAGGGTCAGTCGCAGCGTACACAGTTGTGTAGCGCCGCGGGTTCACGTTGCTGCGTTGCATGTCCTCTATTCGCACAACGGAAGAGAACCTTCTCGGACCTTTGGCATACGGGTCGCGATGCAGGGGGAATTCCTGATGAGAGAAAGCACGGAGCTCGTACCCTCTGTATTCGATAGTGGCGATGGTCATGATGGCGCGGTCCTTTTGTGATGCTGACCGCCAGCAACGGTGTCGATGCAGATAGCGATAATCTGGCGGCTAGAGGTACGTTTCGTGTCACTTCACAATGCGCCTAATCCCATAGCAAAGCAAACTAAATTGAGTCAGGATTCAAAAGAAATAGCGCTCTCCCCAGCTACGCAAGCGCCGGGACCGCCGAATGAGCTACTCTGCCGCACGGCGCTTTGGCGCAGTGCTCCTAGTCGCAAGCCAGGTGCGTCCGGGCTATCTAAAACAATGCCCATGTTATGCGACAGCGGGGCGATCACCCGGTTTCAAGACGCCGGAAAATCGACGATCCCGCCCGCATTATGGTATCTGCCAACAGTCCATCGCATCGAAGCGGCCCCTGGATCAACGTTGGGACAAGGCCAAAGCACGCCACCACTCGTTGCTCGCCGCGCATTCGCAAGGTCGTTGGCCGTTGGCCGGGGCAGTCGCGGGCGGGTTTGACTTCAGTTCGACTTTCGGGGTAGAGCTATCCATGTCTGTCGGCCGGGCCCCGCGGCGCCTGTCAAAAATATATCTGAATCATGTAACTGCTGTCTGCGCCAGCGTGCCGGTAGCCCGCGTCCACTGTAGAAGTCGCTCATCAATACGGCGACAAGCGCAACTGTCGCCAAATACGATAGATCATTGCAAAAGTAGCCCTTTATTCGGCGTGCGCCGCTCATCACGCCTGCCTTCACCCAGGGATACACGACGGCCGTGAGCAAATTTCCGGACGCGAGACCTGCGTGCCAACGGCCTTCGAAGGGGACGCGAGCCGCGTTAAGTTACCTTCCGCGTTGTCGACGGAAGATGCCGGGTGGCGTCACTCCGTCAGCGCCGGCGTCCCGGCCCCAGAAGGCTGCTATCGAATAAGGCAACTTCGTCAAACAGTTCGATACCGCTGAGGTTTGTGGAGTTTTGGCGGAAGTTCAGCCGGGGACATGACTGAGGTGGCTGAGCGAGCCGGGTGGTTTATGAGCGGTGACCTGGCGGGCTTCGACCTTCGCGCAGATGCGGTCGAATTTGCGACTAAGTGGGCGCAAGAATGGCTTCCATCCCGCTTCGGTTAATGCAACGCAGCCGCCCGCGACCGCCGGTCTCTGCCAAGCAATCGCGCCACAATGCGCCACGCCGTCGGTCTGCTCAAGTTCGTGCGGCGTGCGTTCCGGTACCAAACCGCGCTGCGACGCTGACGAGTTCCGGAGATGTCGAGTGATTTTTGAGCCGGGGTGGAGACCGGTCTAAGCGAGACCCGGTGTGAATAAGTGTATGGGTTTCCGTGGTCGTTGTCCTCCTACGTATGAGAGTGCGTTGCGCAGGGGAAGGTGCGGATGGCGTAGCCCGTAGTAGTTTCCCCTGCGCGGCGAACGAGGTCAGGCGGATTTGGAGGCGCCGGCGGCCTCGCCCTTGCGCGCCGCTTCACGCGACCGGATGCGCTTCTTTGCACTGGCGCTGCTATGCCGGAGACGTTAGCTATCGTTGCCAGTCTCCCCGATGGGGCAGTGGTGCGTCAGCCGACCGAGCAATGCCGTGGTCATCTTCGCGTCGCCGAACACATGCCTTGTCCGAATTTAGTTGACCATTACATAATCCCGCCTATTCTTCGAGAGGGCGACTCGCCTACCAGCCTTGATCGCGGAGTTGAAGATGTCAGACCGATGGGGTTCCCCCGACAATCAGCCACCAGTGCGACCCGGCCCCCAACGATGCGTCATTTTGTTCGGCGGCGCCGACACTAACAATGCACGTTCTTGGGTGATACTCGGAGATGCCGACGCGAATAACATTACCTACCAATCACAAGCCTTACCGGCGCTGCTGGCGCAGGGCTGCACGGTCGCATCGGCCACGCCAAGCGGTAACGAAACTTGGCTGCTGATACTTGATCCGCCTTCATGAAACATCTGCCTGTTGTCAATGCTCACGAGCCAATGTTCAGCGCCAAGGCACCAAGGATCCTACGCTCCGCGATGAGCAATGCGAGCCATCGCCGAATCGAGGCATCTTTGGCCTTTTGCCGCCGAGGCCGCCGTCGCTCTGATGTACTTCAGATCATCCAAACTAGCCACTTGTCGCCTGATCAGAGGTTGGCTGCTGCTCGATATAGAGTGGCTCAATGCGGATCGGCAACGTTCAATGCGTGGAAGGAAGCGGGTACGTTTCGTATTTGCTGCCTAGCTGCGCTTTTGGACCGTCCCCCGACCGACGGCAGGGACGGCCGCCGGAAACGATGACCGTGTTGCCACCTCCCATCGGAATGTCGATGCCTTGTGGTACCTAAACTCGTAAATATCTTTATTCGCCTTCGCGCCAAGGGTAAACGCGGGTACGATGAACCTGAAATCGAAGTTCTAAATCTGGGATCAACGCCATTACGAAAGCGAATTGATCTCCAACGATATTTGCTTCCGAGCCCGACCTTCCCAACAGCCACGCGTCCGACCTGGTTTCCAAGGATTCACCGCATTAGTCCTCGCCGAGAAAAATACATTCGAGTTTCCCGGTGGCGGGCCATTGTTAGATCGATACTCGACACTCGCGCAAATCAGTCCGAATAAAAGGGTCCAATGAAAAATATCAACGCAACAGCCGTAATGCACAATTCGGGTCACCCCTCTTTCGACAGTTCATCGTCTCCCTTAACAGGCTTGTTTGTTTCTCGCGTCGCCAACGACGTGGTCGAAGCTGCGAATTTCGATTCGTGCTCACCGCTTCAATCCGGGCCGCAATGGCTCTCAGGTCGGTTTTCCCATCCGACGGGTGTCCACGACTTCAAGGTCTACGTTCCGGCGAATTATCGCGGCGCACCCACCTCCCTTATAGTCATGCTTCATGGCGCCAGCCAGGACGCCGATGACTTTGCTCTCGGCACCGGAATGAATCTGGCCGCTGAAAGTGGCGGCTGTATCGTCGTTTATCCCGAGCAGGGAACGAGTGCCAACATGTTCAGGTGCTGGAATTGGTTTCGGCCGGCAGATCAGGTCCGCGATTCAGGCGAAGCCTCGATCATCGCGGGAATCACGCGCGAGGTGATGGCATGCTACGAGATCGATCCGACCCGCGTTTTCATTGCCGGATTGTCGGCCGGCGCGGCGATGGCAGTGAACCTTGCGGTCACTCATCCCGACCTTTACTCGGCCGCCGGGATTCATTCAGGCTTGGCGTTCGGTGTCGCCGACGAAGCATTTTCGGCGATGACCGCAATGAGGACGGGAACCTGCATCGCCCAGCTGAGCGCCGCACGAGATGCGATGGGCGTCTGTCGTGCGGTGCCCCTCATCGTCTTTCACGGTGATCAAGACACCACGGTGCATCCGCTGAACGCCCAGGGGCTGATGCAGATGCATCGGAGCCTGATGCTCGGCACGGATGAGGCATACGCCTCGGTTACCACCGAACTCGGACAAGTGGAGCAAGGCTATCCCTATACCCGCAACACGTATCGACGTAGCGGCGGCGGGGAGGTCTTCGGCGAACAGTGGCTGATCCACGGGCTTGGTCACGCTTGGTCGGGTGGCGATCCCAACGCCACTCACACGGACGCCCGGGGTCCGAACGCTGCGCGAGAGATGATGCGATTCTTCGAGGCTGTCGCCGACTCACGATAGATGGGCCCCCAGGCGCTCGGCCAAATAGGCAGCGCGTCGAAATAATAATTGGGTCGTTTATACCTTTTTCAAATTATCCAGCTTAGGAATAAAAAAGGGCGGCGTAAAAAATACGGACCGCAAATTGCATTCTTGCATAAATGAAATAAGGCTTGACGCTTGAATTCAATGCTGTAGGATGAATTTCACCGTGCAATGCAGCAACGCATTTTTCACCTCTCCAGAAATTCCAAACCCGTCTAAAAATTAAACGGAGCAATTCATGTTCTTTCTTCCTCCGCAGCAAATGGCAGCATTTCAAAAAGCTAAATTCCAGGCGTGGATGAGCTTGACTGATAAGTATATGGACGGCTTTCAAAAGCTAACGCAACTTAATGTGCAAACCATTAGAACGCTCATTTCCGAAAACGAGGGTGCAACCAGGCCAGCGCCTGAAAATGCCAGCGACGTGAACGAATGGCAATCGAAATTGCTTACGCAAGTTCCGGAAAAGGCAGCATCGTATAGTCGGCATTTTTTTGCGATTGTCTCGGCAACAGGCGAGCAGGTGGCGCGAGAGGCGCAAAGCCAGTTTGCTTCATATGGCGGTCACATGAACGAGATCTTCAAGACTGCGGTTGATCACGCATCCGAGGCGTCGGAAAAGGCTGCTGTGGCCTTGGAGACGAACTTGAAGCAAGCGACCACGGCCTCGGCCGAGGCGACAGCGAACGCGGCTGATTCCCTGGCGAAGGAAACCCAGTCGAATGTCTCGGCCGCGAGCAATGCAATGAAGACCGGCGCCGATACGGCCGCGCAATCGATGAACAAGCCGAATCAAAAGCACTAAGCATCTACAGTGCCGCTGCTTCGGGATAGTCTCTGCAACGACAAGCAAAGGCCCGCTTCCGAGCGGGCCTTTGTTTGTTGAACTCCGACAGCACGCGAGCGCGCCCCGTCGCAAGCTCGCTGGCTGCCCGCCTTTCCAAACTTTTGAATCATCCCTCAACTCGAACTTGCTCCAGTGCAACGCGGGACATTGCGTCGTGGACAATAAATTCTTTCGATTCTCACGCTTGGAGCGGATACCCTCTATTTGCATTCGCACAAGTGGCGTAACTTGCAGATAAGGGTTCGGGCCGTCGTCCGACCCACCTGGGAATAGCCCTTGCGCTATACACCACAACATCAATTTTCAAGAATATCATTTTTTTCGTTTTCCTAACTTCACGGATTTCAAAATGCGCCTGCTCACTACACAAGACGGTCTTCCCCGTATCTCCTGGGGTGCCGTCATCGCCGGGGTCATCCTCTCCCTCATCGCTTATCTGTGTCCGCGCCGATTGAATTTTGAACCACCGCGCCGATTGAATTTTGAGCCGGGGTGGAGACCGGTCTGAAGTGGGACCGGTTGTGGATAAGTGTATGGGTTTCCGTGGTCGTTGTCCTCCTTCGTATGAGAGTGCGTGGCGCAGGGGAAGCTGCTACGAGCTACGCCCTCCGCAGCTTCCCCTGCGCGGCGAACGAGGTCAGGCGGATTCGGAAACGCCAGCGGCATCGCCTTTTCGCGCTGCTTCGCGCGACCGGATGCGTTTCTTTGCACTGGCGCTGCTATGCCGGAAACGATAGCTTTCGTTTCCAGTCTCCACGATGTGGCAGTGGTGCGTCAGCCGATCCAGCAATGCCGTGGTCATCTTCGCGTCGCCGAACACACTGGACCATTCAGCGAAGTCCAGGTTCGTTGTGATGGCAACGCTCGTGTGCTCATACAGGCGGCTTAGAAGATGGAACAGCAGTGCTCCGCCGGCTTGGCTGAAGGGCAAATATCCGAGTTCGTCGATTAATGTTGCGCGCAACATTACTGGACTTATGTGTAGTGCGCGGTTATGTGGAGTTCCCTCTGGGCGCTGCTTCGGCGCGGGGTTGGGTCAGGAGTTCGTC
>NZ_FCNV02000004.1 GCF_001544615.1 Caballeronia concitans | reverse complement strand
CGGCGCCGCGATTTTCGCGAGCGAGCCGCCGAACTTGCCGACCGCTGTACGCGCGGCCGATACGATCACTACGTCAGACATGTTTGATCCTCGTCGAACAACCAGAAACATCGCGAAGCCGGTTCCGGCCCGATTGCGCACGAAGCGCGGCTCCGCATGGATTGAGGCCCGCACTGCGCGGGGCGTGAGGGGGCGCACGGCTGAAGCAGACTGTCTGCCCGGACGGCGCCGCGCCGCTTTCACGGCGCGTTCTGAAAATCGGCATCAAGAAGCAGCCGATGTCGGCATTCCCATCGGGACACGCCGGTAACTGCGGGTTTCAAGCGAAGTACGTGGTCCATTTATATGGGCCTTTAATTAAGTCTCTCAGGTCAAACACGAGCCAAATAAACCGGCGCGCAAAGCTCCATCCGTGCGAATACCGCGCGGAGCTGTAATAAAAGCTTGGAAGAGTTAATGGACGCGGATGCTTGTGCGTCGCACCAATTGATGCCAATTCTAAACGTAAACCATCGACAAAAAATTGCATATTTCTAGGTAATAACCCTAGGAATGGTAAGAATTCCCGCCGCCTTCGTGCGAAAAAATGCGTCTAAGATCGAACGTCCGTTCAATACAGTTGCTTTTGAGCATCTTTTATTGTGCAGGCCATATGAGGATTGCGCAGGTTATGCGAAGCTGCGACGTTACGCCTCGGCGCTGCTGCGAAACGCACAGTTGATTGCCCGAAGCCGCAGACTATTGAAAATACGCTTAATAAAGTTTGCGTCAATTAATACGGGTGTAATACGCGGATATGACGCAGGCGTGAAATCGGTTCCATCAGTCTATTCATCGCCTGCGTTGCATGAACTGCAATTCCCGATTAAAGCGCTAATACCAGTTTCATACCTTTCGCACGGGAACAGCACGCCATCATTCGCTGATTTCCCTGCCGCTCGCCCTTCGTCAAAACGAGATCACGATGATCGATCTCGCCCTCGATCACGCGCACTTCGCACGATCCGCACAGCCCTTCTTCACAATCGCTTTGGACATCGACGTTCGCGCGCCGGAGCGTGGCGAGCAGCGTCTGGTCCGCGGGCACCGTCAGTGTGAAGCCCGAATCCTTGAGTTCGACGTCGAACGCGTGTTCCCGCGCGGCGTCGAGCGTCCCGAGCGTGGATTCGAAGTGCTCGATCTTCAACGCATCGTCGGGCCAGGCGGCGCTCGCGGCAATGAGCGCATCGAGCATCCGTGCGGGGCCGCACGCGTAGACCTGCGTGCCGTCATCGACGCGCAAGGCCCCGAAATCGTTGCGTGCGCCCTCTTCCGATACGAACACGCGCAGGCGATCGCCGTGCAGCGCGCGCATCTCGTCGAGGAGCGCCATCGACGCGCGGGAGCGTCCGCTGTAGTGCACTTCATAGTCGATGCCGATTTCGCGCGCGCGACGCGCCATCGCGCTGATCGGCGTGATGCCGATGCCGCCCGCGATCAGCACGAGCTTGCGCGCGGTTTCATCGAGCCGGAAGTGATTGCGCGGGCCGCGAATGCGCCAGTGCGCGCGGGGCTTCACGTTGTCGTGCACCCACGCCGATCCGCCGCGACTTTCCGTTTCGCGCAGCACGGCGATTTCGAACGCGTGCGCGTCGGCCGGATCGCCGCAGAGCGAGTATTGACGCGACAAGCCGCTGTCGCCGCACGCGACGTCGATATGCGATCCCGGCGTCCAGCGCGGCAACGGGCGACCATCGGCGGAAACGAGGCGCACGCGCACGATGCGTTCCGCGCACGCCGACACCGACTCGACGATCACCGCGCGGTTCACCGCATGCGACGACGGCTCGCCGATGCGCACCACCGCGCGCGGTTCGCGCACGGACGGATCCGTGCGTTCGGGATTCATCGCCGGGTCCCATTCGACGTAAAGATGCTCCGGCCCGCGGAACGACGTGTTCGGCACGTACGTGAAGCGCTGCTCGGCCAGCCGCATGTGCGGCAGGCGGCGCGTGAGTTCGTCGAGGAAAACCTGCATCTCCATGCGCGCGAGATTTTTGCCCATGCATTGATGCGCGCCGTAGCCGAAGGTTAGTTGATCGCTCGCATTCTCGCGGCGGATATCGAAGAGGTCGGCATCCACGAAACGATGCTGATCGTGATTCGCCGACGACGTCACGATCAAAATCTTCGCGCCCGCCGGAATGTCGATGCCGCCGATCGTCACGTCCTTCGTCGCGAGCCGCCGCCATGCCGCCACTGATCCGTTGTGCCGCAAGCATTCTTCCACCGCGTTCGGAATGAGGCTCGGGTCCTCGCAGATGTCGCGCCACGCGTCGGGATGTTGCAGCAGCAGCTTGATCGCGTTCGCCGATGCGTTCGCCGTCGTTTCGTGCGCGGCGACGATGCCGGCCATCATCATCGAATGAAGATACGAGTCCGTGACGACTTCGGGCATGTCCTTTTGCTTGCGGATGCCGTATTGCATCCAGCCGTCGCCCGACGGGTCTTCGCGCATCTTGTCGAGCACCTTGCCCGCGTACTGCCAGAACTTGCCGACCGCGTGCGCCACTTCGACCTGTTCCTCGGGTTTCGGGCGGCCCCACGTGTTCACCGTATGCGCGATCGAATATTCGCGCAGCGTGTCCATGTCCTCTTCGGGCACGCCGAGAAAATGCAGCGCGACGGTGAGCGGCACTTCCCACAGCATCTGATCGACGAGATCGGCGCGGCCCTCGTCGATGAAGCGATCGACGTACTCGCGGGTGAGCGCGCGCACCATCGGTTCGTGATGCGCGAGCGCCTCGGGCGTGAACGGGTCCATCAGCGCGCGGCGGCGCGGCATGTGCGCGGGCTCGTCCTCGTTGACGAGCGTGCGATTCAGCGCGAAGCCGTACGACGCGAGCACCGCGTTCGCTTCGGCGCCGGTCGGCGTGATCTTTTCGAGCGCGATCGACGGACTGAACGTGAGGTTGTCACGAAAGATCGCCTTGATGTCGTCGTAACGCGTGACGACCCAGTAGCCGAGCTTTGGGCTATAGAACACGGGCTCCTGCTCGCGGGCCCAGCGCACGTATTCGGGCGGGTCTTGCTGATAACCGTCGCTGAACGGATCGAAGTCGGCGGCGCGCGGGCTCACCGGGCAGCCGTTCGGCGCGGCGATTTCTGAAGGTCCGCTCGCGTGAAAGGGACACTGGGCCACATCGGTCATTCAACTGTCTCCTGTCAGTTATTGTTAGTCATAAATAGGCGGCGTCAGATCGGCTTGCCTTCGCTCGACGCCCAGTTCGGCATCAACGTGTTGCTCGGCCGAGTTTCGTCGATGAGTTTTTGCGCCGTCTGCCGCCCCGCGACCGGCAGCCCGGTCGGATCGAGCACGCCGATCTGCACCAGCACCGACGCCTGATCCCAATAGATATGCTCGTTGTAGAGCTTGTCGCCGCGAAAGCGGATCACGGCGAGCATCGGCACCTCGAAATAGCGGCCGGTCGGCGCGAGTCCCGGCAGCAGCCAGTCGATTTCGCGATCGTGCGTCGCGCAGAACACGAACTCGTCGACGATGCGGTCCGCGCCGATCGTGCGCGACACCGGAATCAGCTTCGTGTCGCTCGGGTTCGAATCGACGAAGTGGTACTTGTAAAAGCGCTTGAGCTGATCGTGTCCGACGCCGCCGGTCATCGTCGGCACATGATTGACGTAGGGCTCGGCAACCATCGTCGGCATGACGGCGTCGACATCGCGCGTCGCGAACTCGAAATAGCAGTGTTGCTCCCACAAGTGATTCAGGTCGAAGACCGGCCCGAGCACTCGGCGCAATAGCGCGAGCGTGCGCGAGTAGGCCATCAGCGCGGCGGGTTTGTCGTGCTGCGGACTGTCGGGCCGAGCGAAGCCCGCGCGGCAGCCGGGGTAGACGTATCGCTCGATATGTTGCTTGCCCGCGAACGCCTCGCTCGGCTGCTCGTCGGCGAAGTGGAAGACCATCGGGCAGCGGATCGTGGCGAGGTCCTTTAGGCACGCGTCGGGATTGTCGGGATAGTAGGCGACCGCGCAGTCGATGTCCGTGTTCGCCGCCGCGTGCGTCGCGAGCCGGCCGCCCGCGCCGAAGCCGATCACGCCGACTTTGCCCGCCTGCTCCGGCAACGCGCGAAGAGCGTCCTCGATCGCTGCGAAATTTTCGATCGACACGCCCCCGCCCTTCGGCGCGCGGCCAGCGAGATCCGGCGCCAGCACGACGTAGCCTTCCTCGGCCAAGCGGTCGGCCGTCGACTGGATGAAGGCGTCGAAACCGGATGCGTCGTGCAACAGCAGCAGGCCCGGACCTGAACCGTGAGCCGGCCAGGCCGCGTAGGCGCGGATCGTGCCGCCCTCGCGCGGAGCGATGTCGATGAAAGTGCCGGTCATGGCGCGCGTCTCCCGTTTGTGGTCAGAAGAGCAGCGTATCGGCAAGCAGCTTTACGTTCAACACGACGATCACGCCCGCCACGAACCACGCGAGCGCGGCGAGCCATCGGCTGATCGTGAAAACGCCCATCTTGCGGCGGTCGGACACGAATCGCACGAGCGGGATGACGGCGAACGGAAGCTGCATCGACAGAATGACCTGGCTCAACACGAGCAGTTGGCCGGTGCCTTTTTCGCCGTAGATCGCCGTGACGATGACGACCGGAACGATGGCGATCCCGCGCGTGATCAGCCGCCGCGCCCAGTTCGGCAGACGCAGGCGCAGAAAGCCTTCCATCACGATCTGACCGGCGAGCGTCGCGGTGACCGTCGAGTTGAGGCCCGAGGCGAGGAGCGCGACGGCGAACAGCGTCGATGCGATCCCGAGTCCGAGGAGCGGCGACAGGAGATGGAACGCATCGCCGATTTCCGCGACGTCTTTGTGGCCGTTCGCGTGGAAGACGGCGGCGGCGACGATCAGGATCGCCGCGTTGATGAAAAGCGCGAGCGTCAGCGCGATGGTGCTGTCGATGGTCGCCCAGCGGATCGCGTCGCGCCGGGCTTCGATCGACTTGCCGTAAGCGCGCGTCTGCACCACCGACGAGTGCAGATACAGGTTGTGCGGCATGACCGTCGCGCCGAGGATGCCGATCGCGACATACAGCATCTCCCGATTCGCGACGATTTGCGGCGACGGCACGAAACCGCGCAGCACCTGCGTGATCGGCGGCGACGCGGCGACGATCTGCAACGTGAAGCACACCGCGATCACGACCAGCAGCGAAATCACGAACGCTTCCAGCAAGCGGAAGCCTTTGTTCACCAGAAGGAGCAGCAGGAAGGCGTCGAGCGCCGTCAGCAACGCACCGGCGATCAGCGGAATGCCGAACAGCAGTTGCAGCGCGATGGCCGTGCCGATCACCTCGGCGAGATCGCACGCGACGATCGCCGCCTCGCACGCGATCCACAGCGCGAGGTTGACCGGCTTCGAGTAGTGATCGCGGCACGCCTGCGCGAGGTCACGGCCGGTCGCGACGCCGAGCCGCACGGCGAGCGCCTGCAGAAGAATCGCCATCAGATTCGACAACAGGATGACCGCTAGCAAGGTGTAGCCGAACTTCGAGCCGCCGGCAATATCCGTCGCCCAGTTGCCGGGATCCATATAGCCGACCGAAATCATGTAGCCGGGGCCGGCGAAGGCGAGAAAGCGTCGAATCCATCCGACGCCGACGGGCACTCGCACCGACGCGTACACCTCGGGGAGACTCGGGCGGAATTCATCGTTGCCCGGCTCTTTGTACGCGGGGCGTCGGGGGTCGCGCATCGGCACGTGTCTCCTGAAGAGTGCGCCTGTGGTGGCTCGAATATGCTCCGCAGGCTTCGAACATTCAAGCGAGCGCAATGCGCGTCCGCCGAACGCGCATTGCTGATAATTGCTCTTATCAGATGTATCGATTTACCTTGTCAAATTCGACGGCACTTGATAACCTCGCGCCAAATGACTGATATCAAAGACAAAAAACGCGTGGTGGCAACCCGCCCTTCTGACCATGCAGCGCAAACCGGTGCGCCGCGACGGCTCACGCGTCAGCATTTCGCGCTCTATCGCGGTTACCTCGACGGCGTTTCGGAAGCGCAGCTCCACGCTTCGTACGGCGAGGCCGGATCCGACGTCCGCAAGACGCGACGACTGATCGCCGCCCTGCGGGACACGCTTTCGGTTCTCGCCCGCCGCGCACAGGACGTCGAAGCCGCACATCTGCTTCGGCTGCGCCCGGGCAGCATTCCATCGCCTGCTGATGGCGCGGCCTCTTCGGACGCACCGACGCTCGAGGCGTTCCGCGAGCGCATCGATCCGGACGGCGTGTACGGCGAATCCGAACTGCTCGCGCTCTATGAAGAGGAGTTTCGGCACGGCGCGTCGGCGGCATCGGACCGGCGCTCGGCGCGCAATGCGCGGCTGCGTCGGCGGCAGGCGAACGCGCTCGCCCGCATGGAGGCGAGCCTCGTTCAGGATCCGAAGCCCGATCATCCGATCGACGGATGGTTCGAGCCGGTCGTGACCGCGCGTCTGTCGGCGGCAGGGCTCACGACGATCGCGGATCTCATTGCGTTGATCGAGCGACGGCGCCATCGCTGGTACACATCCGTGCCACGGCTCGGGCCGAAGGGTGCGCAGCGGATCGTCGACTGGCTGACGCTGCATGCAGAACCGCTCCGGCACACGCTTTCGCCGTTTGCGCTCGTGCCGCGGCGGCAATGGCGGCCGGATACGCTGCCGGTCTCATCGACGGATGCAGTTCCGGTCCAGATCGCCCCCTTTGAAGCGTTGCGGGTGCCCGCCGCGTTCGATGGATCGCGGGGGACGAATCGTGCGACGAAATCCGTCGCCGCGAATTTCGGCACCGACTTGCGCGCCCTCACCGCCTGGCTCGACGCACGTTCGGCGAGCGATCACACTCGGCGAGCGTATCGGCGGGAGGCGGAAAGACTGCTGCTCTGGGCGTTGGTCGAAAAGGAGAAGCCGCTCTCATCGCTCAGTTCGGACGATTGCGCGTCGTATCTGGCCGAATTTCTGCCCAACCCGCAACCGGCGGAGCGCTGGATTGCGCGGGGTCGAATCGAACGGTGTCTTCCCGGCTGGAAGCCGTTCGCCGGGCCGCTCTCCGATCGCAGCCGGGAAGCGGCTCGGGCGATTCTCAATGCGATGTGCGAGTGGCTCGTCGAAAGCGGTTACCTGGCGACGAATCCCTTCGCGGGCCACGAGCGCGTGGCGACACCGCCGACCTTCGACGCGCAAGATCGCACGCTCGATGCCGAGCAGTGGCGGACGGTGCTGCTTTCCGTCACGCGGCCGCACTATACATTTGCGGAGCATCGCGACCGGTTGGCGCTCCTCCTCGCCTACGCCACCGGTCTGCGCCGGGCGGAACTTGCCGCCGCTACGACGGACGCGCTTTCCGTCGGGCGATTGTCCGGCGTGGACGCGCCGGTATGGCGGCTAAGCGTCGCATCGGCCAGCGGGCGGCGTGCAGTCCGGACCGTGCTACTGCCGCCTGTCGTCGTCGAACTGCTGCACGACAATCTTGCGCTGCGGGGTCTGCCGGGTGCGCTCGAGTGTCCCGAGGGCACGCCGATTCTCGCTCAGGCACGCGGAACAAGCGCCATCACGCCCGACGGGATCGGTAGACTGTTCAAAAATGTGTTCGCGAATGCTGCCGCGGCGGCTGAAGCCCAGACGCCCGGCGCCGGACGACGTCTCGCGCGCGCCAGCACACACTGGCTTCGGCACACGCACTCGGTTCATGCGCTTGCTCACGGCGCGGACTTATCCGAGCTAGGCAAAGGACTCGGCCACGCCGACGATTCGACTACGGCGCTCTACCTCGAACGCGAAGATTCCAGCCGTTTACTCGGCGTCGAGCGATTCCTGCGAAGCACGCTTGCGGCTGAAGTCGACTGGGATTGCGCCTAATGTGAATGTTTACGAGAACGCCGCGAGGTAAAACCGCCTGCAGCCGCGCAACAAAGAGTTCAGAGTTTACTTGAGGTTTACCGGTTGGCCGTTTATTCTTCGGTTTGCAGTATGTTTTCCACAAACCGAAGAATTTTTTGCTTACCCAGGCCCGCCAGTGACTGCGAACTCCATGTTAAGCGCTCGGCTTCCCGAAGTCGATCAATCCGTTTCGATCGAAACGCTCTTGGGGGTGGCCGCCCAAGCCACTGACATTCTCAATCAGATCCGCGACGCGATGCTGGAGCCCTATCCACGCAAGAGCGCGCCGACGTTCACGAGCGCGCAGGTCGCCTCGCTGTGTGGGATCGACAAGCAGCGCTTTCAGTACCTGACCACCAAGGGCGAACTGCCTGCGGGAACGTCGAAGGGCGCGGGCCGAAGCAAGGAATTCACGCTCGAAGAAGCGCTGACTTGGGTTCGTGCCACGAAGGAGCGCGTCCGGCGGCCCGAGGGCAAACGCGGACGGATCGTGACCGTCGCGAACTTCAAGGGGGGCGTTGCCAAGACGACGACGGCGGTATCGGCGGCCCAAGCGCTGACGTTGCTGGGCCGGCGCGTCCTCGTGATCGATTGCGACCCGCAAGGCACCACGACCCAACTCTGCGGATGGGCGCCCGACGCCGAAATATCAGACGATCAGACCCTCCTGCCGCTGATCTATGGCGACCAGACAACGCTGCAATACGCTGTGCAAGAGACGTATTGGCATAACCTCGATCTGATTCCGGCGTCGTCGTCGCTGTTCGACGCCGAATTCGAGATTCCGGCCAAAGTGTTGAACGACAGCACGTTCGAGTTTTGGGAAATCGTGCGTAAAGGGTTGATGCCGCTGACCGAGGAGTACGACGCGGTGGTTATCGATACCCCGCCCGCGCTCAGCTATCTGACCATCAACGCGCTCCTCGCGTCCGATGCGATCTTGCTTCCCTGCCCGCCTGAAGCGCTGGACTTCGCGAGTTCGACGCAGTTCTGGCATCTCTTTGCGGACATCGCCAAGAAGCTGCCCGGGGTGCTCGAGCAAAAGCGCTTCGATTTCGTCAACGTGATTCTGACCAAAGCCAAGTCCGATGACGTCTCGCGCGTCGTGAGGGGATGGTTACAAAAAGCATACGGCGATCGCGTACTGCCCTTCGAAATTCCGGAATCGACGGTGCCCAAGGGCGCGTCGGCGCAGCTGTCGACTGTGTATGACCTGTCGAAGCCCGACGGCAGCACGGCGGCCTACAACCGATTCAAGGAGCCGCTCGACCGGCTCGCAGAACATCTCGACGCGCAGTTCGTTCGCGCGTGGAATCAGGCGGAGGCATAAATGGGCATCGGGGACAGACTTCTCGCGAAGACCGCGAACATTGGCAATAAGCCGACTGAGCCGACTCAGCGCGTCGTTAATTCGGAGCCGCGCACGTCGCCCGGAAGGTTGATGGATGCGCAACATCGGATCAACACGGCGCAAACGCGAATCAAGGAACTGGAGGCGCAACTCGAGCAGCGAGCGGCATTCGAAGTGCCGCTCGACGCGCTCGTCGAGGTAGACGGTAGGCGGCGCAAGCTGACCGCCGAGCAATTTCAGGAGTTGAAGGCCAATCTGGCGCAGCACGCGCTCGCGACACCGATCCTGGTGCGCCCTGTGTCGGACGGCCGCTATGAGATCGTCGCCGGGCACAACCGCGTTGCAGCTTATCGCGAACTCGGGCGGACCACGATTCGCGCGAACGTGGCCGCTATCGAAGAAGGCGAGATCGAGTTCGCGGCGTTCTTTTCGAACCTACTTTCGCCGTCTCTTACCGACTTCGAGAAGTACTGGAACTTCAAACGTCTGCAGGAGCTGAGCGGCCTATCGCGAGCCGAGATTTCCGAAAGCGCCGGCCTCAGCAAGAGCCACGTCAGTCGCATCTTTTCGTTCGACGCTCTACCCGACGCTGCAAAGGAAGCGCTCGCGCAAAAGCCGGAGCGCCTTGGAAGCAACGCCGCACAGAAGCTCGCGGCGCTGACGGAAGCTGGAAAGTCAGAGAAAGTCGTCGAGGCGATCCATCGCTTGATTAGCGACGAAAGTTTTACTCAAGACAAAGCAGTTGCCCTCGCGGCGGAAAAGCCCAAGGCGGCCGCGCCCAGAACAACGGTCGTCCGAGCGGGCAGGAGAAAGGTGTGTGAGGTTTCGGCCCGAAGCGGGGTTGTCGGCATCCGTTTCTACGAAAATGATGCAGGCGAGGCGGAGGCCTGGGCGCAGCGCATCGCAGATTTCATTAACAAATCGATCGACGAGAGTGCGTCAGACTGAGGCTCTACTAGGTTTTCTCAAAGAATCAAAGGCTTAGCATCTTCGTCGAACTAAGCCCGCGATGGCTCTAGTAGAAACTCCTCAAAAATCAATGAGTAAGCAACGAAGAAACAACGAGGCAGCCATGTAACTACTGACTCTGAAAAGACAAAAGCCTTCGGCGCCAACCGAAGGCTTTTGAATTCGGGCTTTACTGCTTATCGCCCGTCCGCTTCCCGACGCCAATCGGGTCACGAGCTCCACAACTCGAAGTTTAGCGGATAGCGATTAGCAGTCAAGCGTTTGTCCTCCATTTTTCGAAATGGACGCACTTGACATGCATATCGCGCAACTTTCCGTTGCAGGCGAGGTTAAAACTCGCCCGCAAGACTTCAAATCAACCGTCGATAATGAGGATCAGCAGGCGCTCGACGAATACGCTTGCGATCGATCCAACCTGCCGTGGATCATCTTCCGGGCAGCGCATCGCGCGAACCACGTCTCTGCCCTTCCCGCTCGAGCGCGCGCCGTTCTAGCCGCACTAGCGCGAACGGTCGACGCCGGACGACCCTTTGCCGCCATTTTTGCCCGCCGCGAATTGCTGACCGGCCGCGCCCTCCAGTCGATGCGCACGTTCTATCGCAGCCTCGACGATCTGGAATCCGAGGGTTTCATCACTCGACCGCCTCAGAGCCGTTACGGCGGCGCAGGACTCTTCGGTCGCGCATACATCCATCTCACGCGCAAGGCAGCGGCGCTTCTCGGCTTGGTCGAACCGTCGATGCAGTCGGATGAAGCGATCACCCGCTCGCAGGACGGTGACGTGCGCTCCGCTGCGGCGACTCCTTTGGCTCTACCGTCTGTCACGGTGGCAGACGGCGCTATATATAAGGATCTAAGCCCTTCTACTCAAAAGAGACAACCAGGACGCCTCCCGCCAGATCTGGACCGCCTTTGCACGCTGGGATTTCGTGAGTTCCTCGTCTTCAAACTCATGCGCGAGGCGAGGTCCCAAGGAAAGCGACTCTCCGACGTAGTCGAAGCCACATGGGAACATCTACGCCTGGCGAAGCACCCGATCAGCTACCTGCGCACATTGCTTAGAGCGCCGGTCGACTTCGCTCATCGAGTTCGCACAAAGCAACAAGACATCGTCGAACGCGAAACTGTCTCTGCGCACCAAGCGCATGTCCAGCGTGAAACTCGAACGCTCGCCGGGCGCGCCTTCGTTAGCCATGACGGACTTCGCCACTACGTCGTCGCCGACGACGCCAAGTCGATCACCGTCAATCATCGTGACGAAGCTCACCCGCGCGTACACGCAGGGGCTTGGGCCAGCGATTTCATCGCGGCGCTCGATGCCGGTCGCATTGTTCCGGTGGACGCAGCCGCAACGGAATCGCACGATCATCGGCCCATGCCTGCGCTCGAACCCCGCCCCTCGAATGAAACAGCGCCAGCTAGACACGCCTTGCGCAATCTCGACGCGCTCAAACGCTTATTGCGGTTGAAACAGGCCGGAGAGGGCACAACATGGGGGATGAATGGGGAAGCAGGACCGTCACCAAACGCGGCATGACGTTCAGGACCCGAAAGCGCATTTCGATCCACCTTGCCGAAGACGGAATGGATCGCGCATTCGGGTAATTACCAAGACGAAAATAAACCTGCTGCGTCGCAACAAACGCTGATATACTCTAAGGTTGCGTCTTTGATGGCGCTTTGGAATTTACGCAATGCACGTACTACGCGTGGATTGTGCGCTTTGCTCGATGCGATTCTCAGCAAGCCGTCCGTTGTCGAAGCTGTTATCGATGTCACGCGGGCCGTCACGCTCGCTTCCGGGGACCTGTCATCGCCGAGCAAACCTGTCGAGGAGAAAGTATGGCAAGTTTTGATCGGGAAGATTCGGAGCTGGATATCGTCGCGCCGGTGCGTCGGTCTGCAGGACGCAAGGCGGGCAAGAGCAAAGGCCAGGCCGGCACGATGCAGCCCGATGTCGTGATGACGGCGGAGCAGGACGAAGAGCGTCAGCGTCAGATGCGTGCGTTGATTCAACTCGGCAAGGAGCGTGGCTATCTCACGCACGCCGAAATCAACGACCACCTGCCGGACAACTTCGCACAGACCGCGGCGATGGAAACCATCGTCAGCACGTTTAACGACATGGGCGTGGCCGTGTACGAGCAAGCGCCCGACGCTGAAACGCTGCTGCTGAGCGACAACGCGCCTGCGGTCGTGGCCGACGAGCAATCGGAAGAAGAAGCCGAAAACGCGCTCTCGACCGTGGACTCGGAATTCGGACGCACCACGGATCCTGTGCGCATGTACATGCGCGAAATGGGCGCGACCGAGTTGCTCACGCGCGCCGGTGAAATCGCAATCGCGAAGCGCATCGAAGACGGCCTGCACGAGATGATCCAGGCGATCGCCGCGTGCCCGTCGACGGTCGGCACCATTCTGGCGGACGCGGCACTCGTCGAATCCGGCGAGCTGAAGATCGACGAACTCGTCGACGGCCTGAAAGAAGACGACGCGGTAGAGGAAGATATTTCGGCTCCCGAAGTAACGGAGTCCGCTGATATCGATACGGACAGCGACGACTCCGACGGCGACGACGATGACGACAGCGACCTCGAAGGCGGCGATTCCGGCGCATCGAACGAAGCGCGTTTGAAGCAGTTGAAGGCCGATTGCCTCGAGATTTTCGCCCGCGTGCGCGACCTCGCCGAACAGGCAAGCAATCCTAAGGGATCGGGCGCCACGGCAGCGAAGGCCGTCGAACGTGCTCGCGCCGAGATCCAGCGCGAACTCGGTTCGATCCGCTTCACGGCGAAGACCATCGACCGCCTGTGCGCCGACGTTCAGCAGCAAGTTGCGCGAGTGCGCGAAATCGAGCGTCGTGTTCTGCAGATCGCGGTCGACCGCTGCGGTATGCCGCGCGAGAAGTTCGTCGAGTCGTTCGTCGGTCACGAGACCGATCTCGAATGGACGTCGCGTGCAGCAGCGGGTTCGAAGCAGTACGGCGCGTCGCTGGAGCGCAGCTTGCCGGCTATTCAGGCTGAACAGCAAAAGTTGATCGACATCGAAGGCGTCGTCGCGCTGCCGCTGCAGCAACTGAAGCAGATCAACCGTCAGATGACGGCCGCCGAGCTGAAGATGCGTCAGGCGAAGCGCGAAATGATCGAGGCGAATCTCCGTCTCGTCATCTCGATCGCGAAGAAGTACGTCAATCGCGGCATGCAGTTCCTCGACCTGATTCAGGAAGGCAACATCGGCCTGATGAAGGCGGTGGACAAGTTCGAATATCGTCGTGGCTGGAAGTTCTCGACGTACGCGACGTGGTGGGTTCGTCAGGCGGTGACGCGTTCGCTGGCCGACCAGGCTCGCACGATCCGCGTGCCGGTTCACATGATCGAAACGATCAACAAGCTGAACCGCATTTCGCGCGAGATCCTGCAGCAGACGGGTCAGGAAGCGCATCCGTCGGTGCTGGCCGAGCGCATGGAAATGCCCGAAGAGAAGATTCGCGGCATTCTCAAGATCGCGAAGCAGCCGGTGTCGCTGGAAACGCCGGTCGGTGAGGATGCCGACGCGACGCTCGGCGACATGATCGAAGACCAGGGCGCTGCATCGCCCGCCGATGCCGCCGTGCACGCCAACATGCGCGCCGCAATCGACGATGCGCTCAACGCGCTCTCGCCGCGCGAAGCGAAGGTGCTGCGTATGCGCTTCGGTATCGATACGGCGTCGGACTACACGCTCGAAGAGCTGGGCAAGCAGTTCGACGTGACGCGCGAGCGTATCCGTCAGATCGAGAGCAAGGCGATGCGCAAGCTGATGCATCCGAGCCGCGCCGACAAGCTGCGTCCGTTCCTCGATCGCTGATCGTCGAAACCGCGTCTCGTAGCATCGAAAACGCGTGCCGCCCTTCGGGGCAGCACGCGTTTTTTTTCGTCCACTGATTTCAGCCGTGCGCGGCGTTCTTGGGCGGCGATGCCGACGAACACGCTTGCAGCGCGACCATCGCCTTGCTGGCGAGCGCGAGCGTTTCTTCGCAGGCTCGCTTGTTGGCGAAGATCGAACATCCGCCGCCCGCGTTGATCTTCGACACGGCGCCTCGCACCCGGTCGAGCGCCGTCTGCGGCGATCCGCTGTCCTTGATGATCGCGGCCACGTCGAATGCGCTGCCGGCATCGGTTTCGACATAGCCGGGACATTCCGCCTGCGCATGGATGGATACGCCGACGGTGATCAGCGCGATGGCGGCGAGCGTGCGTGTGCGGCGCGCGCAGCCGCGACCGGCGATACGTGAGAAGGGAAGGGCGGTCATGACGTCGGCATCCGTTGAATGCATCGCAAGGGGACTCGCGCGTTGTCCACAGAAAGTCTGAACAAGCATGTGGATATCCTGAGCATCGTCGAGCCAACGCGTTGATGTAAAACGTGTTTCGGCCGCCGAGCGATTTGCGCGCGTGATCGCTCATTGTGAACCCGTCACGCGCGCTCTGTCCGCTTGTCAAAAAACCGGGGCATGAAGCCGCAGACGAACGCGCCGTTATCCACAGAAAAGTTGAACAAGCATGTGGATATCCTGAGCAACACCGCCCCAACTCCTTGATACGAAACGCGTTTCAACTCGCGTGCGAAACGGCTGCGCCGGATCGCGTAGGAGGCACAAACACGCGCTTAACCCCGCATGTCCGATACCACCAATCGCCCGCGATCTCAATCCCGCTTCGGGATGGCCAGCCCGCGCTGCACCGCCGGACGCGCGACGAAGGCATCGACCGCGCGCTGAACGTTAGCAAACCGATCGAATTCGACCAGATCGCGTGCCTCGTAGAAACCGACAAGATTGCGCACCCACGGAAACACGGCGATATCCGCGATGCCGTATTCGTCGCCCATGATCCACTCGCGCCGGGCGAGGCGTCCTTCGAGCACGCCAAGCAGCCGCTGCGATTCCGCGACATACCGCGCGAGCGGACGCTTGTCTTCGTACTCCTTGCCCGCGAACTTATGAAAGAAGCCGACTTGTCCGAACATCGGGCCGATGCCGCCCATTTGGAACATCAGCCATTGAATCGCTTCATAACGGCGCGCCGGGTCGCGCGGCAGAAACTGGCCGCTCTTGTCCGCCAGATAGATAAGAATCGCGCCTGATTCGAAAAGCGCGAGCGGTTCGCCGCCCGGCCCGTTCGGATCGATGATCGCCGGAATTTTGTTGTTCGGATTGAGCGACAGGAATTCGGGCGACATCTGATCGTTTGCATCGAAACGCACGAGATGCGGATCGTACGGAAGCCCCGTCTCTTCGAGCATGATCGACGCCTTCACGCCGTTGGGCGTCGGCAGCGAATAAAGCTGAATGCGCTCGGGATGTTGCGCGGGCCATTTACGGCTGATCGGAAAATCGGAGAGCGTGGGCATGAGGGCATCCGGTGTGAATGAATCGCTCAATATAACGACTTCGGGGCCGGAACGCCGATGCCGCTACACGCCCATTTGTAGTAAATGCCTGCGACGATCGACCGGCCATTTTCGACGGCGTCGAATCTTCAAAGCGGTCGTCTCGCTGGCGCGCGAATTGCATGCACTTGCGATGCATTGCATGAACCCCAACCACCGTTGTCGTGCCGACGCCATGAAAACCGTTCCTCTCGCAAGGTTCACCGTTCTGGCTGCCGTGGCCGGCGGAGTGTCGCCCGGTCTGTGCCACGCGCATCCGCTCGAACGTCAGCTCGACTGCCAGTCGAGCGCGCATCGGTTCATCGCGCCGCTCGTCGACGATGGCTCGATCGACGCAAGCCCGATGCGCGTCGAAGCCAATTCGATCAACGCGTTCAAGCCGACGCACGACAGCAATCTCACCGCGTACGGCTTTCGCGTCTACGCGGTGCTCGGCTACGAACACGGCGACGCGATGTTCAAACAGGGCAAAGGCAAGCCGATCAACGATTCCGCATACGGCGTGGTCGTGCTCGGCTCGAAGGACTCGGTCGAAGCGCGCGTGCGCGAGGCGGGCAGCACGGCTGTCGTCCATGAAGTCGTGCCGATGCTGATGACCGCCGTGTTCTGCGACGGCAGCCACATGCGCAACACGGCGGGCACCGTGCAGGCGGAAGCGTCCAGCAGCCATTGAAACGGCGCTGCAAGGCTTTTCGTCGATAATGTTCTCCCGATCGCAATCAAGCCAACGGGGCGCGACGTGTCGCGCTCACGCAAACAGGAGAACGGAGACATGCCCGAGGCAACCAACACTTCTTCACGCATTGCAATCGTCACGGGAGCGGGCAGCGGCATCGGCCGCGCGGCGGCGCTCGCGCTGCTCGCCGACGGCTGGTCCGTCGTGCTCGCGGGCCGGCGCGCGGCGCCCCTCGAAGCCGTCGTCGCGGAGTCCGGCGCGGCCGATCGCGGATTCGCCGTGCCGACCGACGTCGCCGATCCTAAATCGGTCGAGCAGCTTTTCGCGGCTGCCGTCGAACGCTTCGGGCGCGTGGATTTGCTGTTCAACAACGCGGGCGTCAGCAATCCGCCGGGGCCGTTCGAAGACTGGACGCCCGAGCAATGGCAAGGCGTCGTCAACGTCAATCTGAACGGCATGTTCTATTGCCTCCAGCAAGCCTTCCGCACGATGCGCGCGCAGACGCCGAAGGGCGGGCGCATCATCAACAACGGCTCGATTTCCGCGAGCGCGCCGCGTCCGAACTCGGCGGCGTACACGGCGACCAAGCACGCGGTGTCCGGACTGACGAAGTCCGCCTCGCTCGATGGCCGCAAGCACGACATCGCGGTCGGCCAGATCGATATCGGCAACGCGCTGACCGAGCTGTCCGAACGCATGTCGCGCGGCGTGCCGCAAGCGAACGGGGAGATCGCCATCGAGCCGATGATGGACGTGAAGATCGTCGGCCAGTCGGTGCTTTACATGGCGAATCTGCCGCTCGAGGCGAACGTCCTGTTCCACACCGTCATGGCGACCAAGATGCCGTTCGTCGGACGCGGCTAAGCGTTTTCGGCGCGGCCCTATTCGGTGCGATACCAGACGCGAATGCCGGAGTACCAATGGCTGACGCTGGTATCGTCGCCGGCGCCGAAGGTCGAGAGACTTTCGATGTTCAACACGTCGATGCGATGCTCCGCAATCCACCGGTTCGCGCGGTCGACGAGCGCCGCGCCGTTCTCGTACACATTGCCCTTGATGAGGTGATGCTGCACCACCTGTCGCTCGAAGTCCTCATAGGCGATCTTCGTCATCGGTCGTCTCCTTATCCGTAATCGTTTTGTATTTGCGCCGGTGCCGCACTGCAGCAAGCCCGGCGAATGACTCGTCTTGCCGATTCGAGCATCATATGGCCTGAAAGACGCCGCGCGCGGGCCGGTCTGCCCCGTGTTTTCCCGACATCGAGCGGCGCAAACGACGCAACAACGCAAAATAAAAGACGCGTCGGAAGGAGACACTCAAGGAGAGCACGATGGACATGCGGCAACGCGAGCACATCGAGGCGGTCGTCGCGGCGACCACGCGGGCGCAGATGCTGGCGCCCGCGCGCGCGCACGACGCGATCATCCAGAGTTCGTGGCGGCGTTGCGTGCATCAGTACGGGCTCGATCCGTCGCGGATGCAGGAAGCGCGCATCCTGCCGCACACGCGGCTGCGCGAGCATCAGCAGCGCATCGACGATTTCGCGCGCATCGCGCGGCACGGCCTCCAGACCTTGTATGGGCAGGTCGCGGGCATGGGCTATGTCGTGCTTCTGACCGATGCGCTCGGCGTCACGGTCGACTATATCGGCGACGCCAGCACCGACGCCGCGCTGCGCCGCGCGGGCCTTTATCTCGGCGCGGAGTGGAGCGAGACCGGCGCGGGCACGTGCGCGGTCGGCACCGCGCTCGCGACGGGCCAGGCGCTGACCGTGCATCAGGTCGATCATTTCGACGCCACGCATATTCCGCTCACGTGCACCGCCGCGCCGCTCTTCGATTCGCGCGGCGCGCTCGCCGCGATCCTCGACATTTCCGCGCTCTCGTCGCCGCAGCCGCGCGACAGCCAGAATCTCGCGTTGCAGCTCGTGCGGATCTACGCGGGGCATATCGAGAACGCGAACTTTCTGCGGGCGCATCGGCAGGACTGGATTCTCAAGCTGCATACGTCGCCCGAATTCGTCGATGTCGATCCGGAATATCTGATCGCGCTCGATGAAACCGGGCGCATCGCCGGGCACAATCGCCGCGCGCACGAAATGCTCGCGGCGGAAATAGGGCGGCCGATCGCGCCGGGCGAACCGGCGGCGTCGCTGATCGGCGTGCGCTTCGATGCGCTCTTCGAGGCGCGCGTCGAAGACCTCGGGCGCTTCGTGTATTCGCGCCCGAGCGAGTTGCGCGCGTTGCCGCTCGCGAAAAGCGGCGCGCTGCTTTATCTCAGCGTGATGCCGCCCGCGCCATGCTTCACGCCGACATCGACGGCGAGCGCGAACACGAACGCCAGCCGCGCCATCCAGATTCCCGCGCCGCTCGCCGCGCTATCCGGCGGCGACGCCGCGCTCACGCGCCAGCTCGAACGCGCCGCGAAGCTCGTCGATTCGCCGATCAATCTGCTCGTCAACGGCGAGACCGGCAGCGGCAAGGAATACTTCGCGAAGGCACTGCATCGCGCGAGTGCGCGGCGCGCGGGGCCGTTCGTCGCGGTGAATTGCGCGGCGATTCCCGAGACGCTGATCGAAAGCGAATTGTTCGGGCATCTGCCGAACAGCTTTTCGGGCGCGGGCGCGAAGGGAAAACGCGGGCTGATTCAGGAAGCCGACGGCGGCACGCTCTTTCTCGATGAAATCGGCGACATGCCGCGCGAACTGCAATCGCGTCTTCTGCGCGTGCTGGCAGAAGGCGAAGTGCTCGCGATCGGCGCGTCGCGGCCCGTGTCGGTCGACGTGCGCGTGATCTCGGCGACGCATCATTCGCTCGATGAACTGATGCGCGAAGGCCGCTTCCGCGAAGACCTTTACTATCGGCTGAACGGCGCGCGCTTCACGCTGCCGCCGCTGCGCGAGCGCACCGATCTGGACTGGCTGATCCGCACGCTGCTCGATGCCGATGCCGATACTGCACGCGGCGGCGTCACGCTGTCGCCGGCGGCGCGCGAGCGGCTGCATCGGCATGCGTGGCCGGGCAATTCGCGCGAGCTGAGCAATGTCCTGCGATACGCGCGCGCGGTGTGCGCGCACGGCTTGATCGACATCGACGATCTGCCCGAAGGCTTCGGCGCATCCTCGCCCGCGCCCGCGCCGGTCGCGCATCAATCCGCGCCTGTCTTCGATGACTTCGACCCGCATCGCCTGCCGCCCGAGGGCATGCTGCTGATGCAGTACCTGCGCGCGGCGAGCTGGAACCTGAGCGCGGTCGCGCGGCAGACCGGCGTGAGCAGGATGACGCTTTATCGGCGAATGGAGCGGTATGGCATCCGCTCGCCGAATCAGCGCGACGCGTCACGTTAGCCGCCCGATACGCCTGTCCACCTTCGCGATACACCTGCGCTGTGACACCTGTCACGCGAACGCGCGGCAATCGGCGCTTCTGCACGGCTAGTCGCGCTGCGGGCGCATTGGCATACCCCTTGCCTTAATCCGCGCCACAACGATTCCAATGCATTCAGGAGACACAGGCATGCGTGAAAGCGCGAAGGCCGGGCCGGCGCTCGTCGGCATCATCGCGAATCCTGTATCGGCGCGCGACATTCGCCGCGTGATCGCGAACGCGAACAGTCTGCAGCTCGCGGACCGCGTGAATATCGTGCTGCGGATTCTCTCGTCGCTGGCGGCGTGCGGCGTGCCGCGCGTCATGATGATGCCGGACCGCGAAGGCCTGAAGGTCATGCTCCAGCGCCATCTCGCGCGGCGGCAAGGCCCCGACGCCACGCTGCCCGCCGTCGATTTCCTCGACATGCCCGTGACCGCGCGCGTCGACGATACGTTCCGCGCCGCACGCATGATGCGCGACGCCGGCGCCGATGCGCTCATCGTGCTCGGCGGCGACGGCACGCATCGCGCGGTCGTGCGCGAATGCGGCGCGGTGCCGCTCGCGGGCCTTTCGACCGGCACGAACAACGCGTTTCCCGAGATGCGCGAGCCGACCATCTCCGGACTCGCGACAGGCTTGTACGCAACCGGCCGCATTCCGGCAGGCGAGGCGCTCGTCGAGAACAAGCGGCTCGACATCGACATTCGCGATGCGAACGGCGTCGTGCGTCACGACATCGCGCTCGTGGACGCCGTGATCTCGCACGAGCATTTCGTCGGCGCGCGGGCGCTCTGGAAGATCGACACGCTCGCCGCCGTGTACGTGTCGTATGCCGATCCGCAGGCCATCGGCATGTCGGCGATTGCGGGGCTGCTCGAACCGCTCGGGCGTCACGAGCCGGGCGGCCTCGCCGTCGAACTCGCCGCGCCCGGCCACGGCGAATTCGATCTTCACGCGCCGATCGCGCCCGGCCTCACCGAACCCGTGCCGATCGCGAACTGGCAGCGCCTGACCGACGGCGTGCCGCATCGCGTGAAGCAGCGCGCAGGCATCGTCGCGCTCGACGGCGAACGCGAGCTTGCCTTCGGCACCGGCGACGAAGTGACCATCACCCTGCGCGAAAACGCGTTCCGAAGCATCGACGTCGCCGCGTGCATGCGTTACGCGGCGCGCGCCGGACTCATGCGTGAGCCATGCACCGTAGTTCAACCAGCCGAAAGGAGACAGAGATGACAGCGTCGCAACAGCATGCGGGCGGCTTGCCCTTGTCGAAGGACGAGTTGCTGGCGGTCTATCGCAAGATGCGCACGATCCGCGATTTCGAAGAGCGCCTGCACGTCGATTTCGGACGTGGCGACATCCCCGGCTTCGTGCATCTGTACGCGGGCGAGGAGGCGGCGGGCGTCGGCATCATGCATCACCTGAACGATGGGGACCGCATTGCGAGCACGCATCGCGGCCACGGACACTGCATCGCGAAGGGCGTCGATCCGGTCGCGATGATGAAGGAGATCTACGGCAAAAAAGGCGGCTCGTGTAACGGCAAGGGCGGCTCCATGCACATCGCGGATCTGTCGAAAGGGATGATGGGCGCGAACGGCATTCTGGGCGCGGGCGCGCCGCTCATCTGCGGCGCGGCGCTCGCGGCGAAGTTTCGCGGCAAGGGCGAAGTGGGCATCACGTTCACGGGCGACGGCGCGTCCAACCAGGGCACGTTCCTCGAAAGCATGAATCTCGCGGCGGTGTGGAATCTGCCGGTGATCTTCGTGATCGAGAACAACGGCTACGCGGAATCGACGGCGCGCGAGTACGGCACGGCGGTGGACAGCTATGTCGACCGCGCGGCGGGCTTCGGCATTCCCGGCGTGACGGTGGATGGCACCGACTTCTTCGCCGTCCACGAAGCCGCGGGCGAAGTGATCCGCCGCGCGCGCGAAGGCGGCGGCCCGGCGCTGCTCGAATGCAAGATGATCCGCTTCTACGGCCACTTCGAAGGCGATGCGCAGACGTATCGCGCGCCGGGCGAACTCGACGATATCCGCTCGAACAAGGATTGCCTCAAAAAGTTCGCGCAGGCCGTGACGAACGCCGATGTGATCTCTCCCGGCGAACTCGATGCGATCGACCGCGAAGTCGCCGCGCTGATCGACCGCGCGGTGCAGGAAGCGAAAGACGCGCCGCAGCCGACCGCCGCCGATCTGCTCACCGATGTCTACGTGAGCTACTAAAACGCCGACCACAAGGAGACAACCATCATGGCCCGCAAACTGAGCATGAAGATGGCGATCAACGAAGCCATCGATCAGGAAATGACCCGCGATCCGAGCGTGATCGTGCTGGGCGAGGATATCGTCGGCGGCGCAGGCGCGGACGGCGAGAAAGACGCGTGGGGCGGCGTGCTCGGCGTGACGAAGGGACTGTACGCGAAGCACGGCGACCGGCTGCTCGACACGCCGCTGTCCGAATCCGCGTACGTCGGCGCGGCGATCGGCGCGGCGGCGTGCGGCATGCGGCCGATCGCGGAGCTGATGTTCATCGACTTCATGGGCGTGTGCTTCGACCAGATCTTCAATCAGGCCGCCAAGTTCCGCTACATGTTCGGCGGCAAGGCGGAGACGCCCGTCGTGATCCGCGCGATGGTCGGCGCGGGCTTTCGCGCGGCGGCGCAGCACAGCCAGATGCTGACGCCGATCTTCACGCATATTCCCGGCCTCAAGGTCGTGTGCCCGTCGACGCCGTACGACACGAAGGGCCTCTTGATCCAGGCGATTCGCGACAACGATCCCGTCATCTTCTGCGAGCACAAGAACCTGTACGGCTTCGAGGGCGAAGTGCCGGAGAACTCGTACGCGATTCCGTTCGGCGAAGCGAACATCGTGCGGGACGGCAAGGATGTGTCGATCGTCACGTACGGGCTGATGGTGCATCGCGCGCTCGAAGCGGCGTCGATGCTCGCGAAGGAGGGCATCGAAGCGGAAGTCGTCGATCTGCGCACGCTGTCGCCGCTCGACATGGACACCGTGCTCGAAACGGTGGAGAACACGGGGCGGCTCGTCGTCGTGGATGAAGCGAATCCGCGTTGCAACATCGCCACCGACATTTCCGCGCAGGTCGCGCAACAGGCGTTCGGCGCGCTGAAGGCGGGCATCGAAATGGTCACGCCGCCGCATACGCCGGTGCCGTTCTCGCCGACGCTCGAAGACCTGTACATTCCGAGCGCCGCGCAGATTGCCGACGCCGCCCGCAAGACCCTGAAAGGAGGCAAGCACTGATGAGCGCAATCACTCCAATCGTGATGCCCAAATGGGGCTTGTCGATGAAGGAAGGCACGGTGAACGAGTGGCTCGTGGAAGAGGGCGCGCAGATCACCGTCGGCATGCCGATTCTCGACGTGGAAACCGACAAGATCGCCAACGCGGTCGAAGCGCCGGACGCGGGCTTGCTCCGGCGCCGCGTGGCGTCGGCGGGTGACACGCTGCCCGTCAAGGCGCTGCTCGGCGTGCTCGCGCCGGCCGAAGTGAGCGACGCGGATATCGACGCCTACGTGTCGTCGTACGTCACGCCCGCCGATGAAGAAGGCGAGGGCGAGGAAGCGGCGTCGGCGTATCACTTCGTCGATGTCGACGGCATCCGCGTGCGCTACGCGTCGCGCGGCGGCGACGATGCGAGCCGGCCCGCAGTGCTGTTCATCCACGGCTTCGGCGGCGATCTCGACAACTGGCTCTTCAATCTCGATGCGCTCGCCGACCATAACCGCGTGTTCGCGCTCGATTTGCCGGCGCACGGACAATCGACGCCGCGCCTGGCCGGCACGACGCTTCCCGAGCTGGCGCAGTTCGTCGCGCGCTTCATGGACGCGGTGAGCATCGATCGCGCGCATTTCGTCGGGCATTCGCTGGGCGGCGGGATCGCGGCGCAACTGGCCGTGGATGCGCCGGAGCGCGTGCAATCGCTCGCGCTGATCTCGCCGGCCGGTTTCGGCGATGAGATCAACAACGCGTACACGGACGGCTTCGTCAGCGCGCAGTCGCGTCGCGAGCTGAAGCCGGTCGTCGAATTGCTGTTCGCGAATCCGGAACTCGTGAGCCGCCAGATGCTCGACGATCTGCTGAAGTACAAGCGGCTCGACGGCGTCAGCGAAGCGCTGACCGCGCTCGGTGGCGCGCTGTTCGCGGGCGGCAAGCAGGGCGCGCAGCCGGGGCGCGAGGCGGCGTCGGCGGGCAAGCCGGTGCTCGTGATCTGGGGCGCGCAGGATCGCATCATTCCGGCGGCGCACGCGCAAAGCGCACCGAAAGACGCGACCGTGCGTGTTTTCGACGACGCCGGCCACATGAGCCAGATGGAAAAGGCGAATGACGTCAACGCGTTGTTGAAGGAGCATGTCAAGCGGGCCGAAGGCTGACGCCCCGTCGCGCATTTGGCCGCCGCCGCCGTTCTTCGCTACCATGCGACATAGCGTCGATGGCGGCGCGGCCAAGCATCCATCCCATGCCCTTCGAACTGCTCGACCCCGCTTCGCTTCCCGGCGATCCGCTCGACGCCGAAGAAGCGCTTCTCGCGCGCGCCGGCGCGGGCCATGCCGTCGCGCATCTGTGGTCCGCGCCGGTATCGCTGATCGTGCCGCGCAGCTATCAGCGATACGCGCCGCTCGCCGACGCCCGCGCCACCTTCGCGCAACGCGGCTGCCCCGTCTGGCTGCGATTGTCGGGCGGCGGACTAGTGCCGCAAGGTCCCGGCATCCTCAATCTGAGCCTTGCCTACCCCGTTCGCGCGACGATGGGCGCGCTCGCCGAGCCGGTCTATCTGCACCTGTGCGGCATCCTCGCCGATGCGCTCAATACGCTCGGCGTCCTCACGCACTATCAGGCCGTGGAAGGCTCGTTCTGCGACGGGCGCTTCAATCTCGCGTGGGGCCCCGGCGGCGATGCGCGCAAGATGGCAGGCACGGCGCAGTACTGGCGACGCGTGCCGCTTCGGCCCGATGAAGGCGACACGCCGCACTATGCGGTGCTCGCGCACGCGGTGCTGCTCGTGAACGCCGATCCGATCGAAATCAACGCGCGCGCCAATGCGTTCGAAGCGATGATCGGCAGCGGCCGACGCTACGAGGAACTGAAAGTCGTGACCGTGGCGCAAGCGCTCGCGTACGAATGCTTCGACATTCCCGCCGACCTGTTCGCGCGCGTGCGCGATGCGATCGCCGCGCGCGTGGCGGGTGCGGCGTTGCCCGAGGGAAGCTGAGGTTCAACCCGCATCGAGGTGGCCATGCCGCTCAGACGTGCATCGAACGGCTTCTTTTTTGCGTTGTGGGTGGCCATCTGCGCCGCCGCGCCCGAGTTTCTTTGGCAAGGCCTGTTCTCTCTCTTCGGACATTTTTCGCTCACCGATGCCGCCGCCGCGCTGCTGATCGGCGCGATCCTCGCGTTTTTCGTCGATCCGGTGCTCGAGCGCGTGCGCGGCCTCGCCTCGGATGCCGCGCATGAACGCGCAGCCAAATCGCCGGCGTTCGCCGCCTGTGAGGCGCTGAGCTTCGCGTTCGTCGCGGTGTGCGTGCACGAGGCGATCACCGTGTATGTCGCCGCGAGCCATTCGAACGAGCAGGCGAGCGAGAACCTCGCGAAAGCCGTGGCGCTCGCGCTGCAATGGGCGGCGCTGCCGTTCGTCATCACGATAGCGTGGCTCGCGGCGCGCGGTCCGGCGTGGATCGCGTGGCCGTCGGCGATATTCGCGGTCGTCGTCGGGCTGCTATGCGGCGTCATGTTCGAGTGGGAAGCGCGCGTGCTCGTCACGAGCTTCATCCCCGCGATGCTGATCCTGCTCGCTGGCTGCGTGATCGTTCGGCAACAGTGGGATGCGTCGACGTTCGAACGCTGCGCCCGCGCGACCGGCGTGATCGCGCTGACGTGGCTCGTGCTCACAGGCTTGCTGCAGACGGCGCTGTGGCTCGCGCACGTCCAGGCGTTTCGCGTCTACGAGAGAGCGGAGTTCTGGAGCGATCTGCGGTTTTACATCGGCTGGGTGATCGGGCTGCTCGTCGCACCGGGACTCGTCGCCCCGGTGCATCCGCGTTCGCGTCCCGCCAACGATCCGCGTCACTGACGATTGCCGCCACTCGCGCCCGGTCAACTCGACGGCGGCGGCGGCTGAATGCCGGGCGGCGGCAATGGCGGCGTGGAATACGCGCCGTTCGGCGGAGCGGTGCGCATCGGGCCGTACACCGGCACCTTGTCGCCGGCGGCGTACATGCACTGGAGATACGCGTAATCGTAACGGCGCTGCACGCCGTATCCCGATGTCTGCGCCGCGCCGACGCCGACCGCGCTGCCCGTGAGCAGCCCCGCGCCCGCGCCGATGGCCGCGCCCGATCCGCCGCCAAACGCCGCGCCCGCCGCCGCGCCGATCGCGGTGCCGACCACTGCGCTGCCGACCGCGCTGTTCGCCGCTGCCTGATCCGCGCTGACGCCGCCGACTTGCTGGAAGGCGAACTGCCTGCACGAGGCGTCGTCGGCGCGGAACTGATCGAACGTCTTGCTCGATCCGGGTAGCGCCATCACGCTGGGTCCGGTGGGCATTACCGTACACGCGGCCAGGCCGGTAAGCGAAAGAAGAATAACGAGCCTTCGATAATTCATGAAAGTGACTTTGTCATGACTGCGTTTTTTAGTTCGAAGGCGAGGGCGGCGGCTGCGCCGGCACTTCGCGCCATCCGCCGGGACATTCCTTCACATACGGGTAGTAGGTGCGCGATCCGTCGCAGTAGTACCACGAGCCGCTCGGCTGCGCGGGCGCGGCGGCGGGCTGGCCCTGCTCGACATACGTGGTCGGCGCGGCGGGCACGGCCACGACGGGCGGCGGCGGATAGTAGTAATACGGCACGGGCGCGACCGGGTAATACAGCGGCCCGCCGACCCACACTCCGACATGGCCGTATGCATGCGCGGTGGCGGCCACGCCCGCCGAGGCGAGCACCGACACCGCAACGAAAGCCTTGAGGCGATTCACGACGTTCTCCAGAAAAATTCCCGCGCCGTTGCTTCTTCGCAGGGAATTTTGGACTCCCGCTCGAACCCCGTCCGGCGCATTTTTCAACGCTATGCCAGTTGCGAAAGAATTTCAATTACATCGCGCCCGATGTTTTTTTCGGCGCGTTACCCCGTAATAATCGACAGCCAGGGTGACGGCGCTGTCGTCGGAAAACTGATTGGAGAAGGCTCGAATGAAGAATGGAATCGCGACGAAAGACCGCTTGCGAAATCGTCGATTGCAAGACCATCACGCTGCTGCAGCACCTCGCGCTCAGGCAAGCAGCGACACGGCCTTGACCTGCGCCCACACGCGCATGCCGACCGCGATCCCCAGCCGGTCCAGCGAATAGCGCGTGACGCGCGCGAGCAGCGGCGAGCCGTCGATGTCCAGCCGCACGACGGCTTGCGACGGATGCGTGTCCGCCGCGATCGCGACGACGGTCGCCGCGAGCACGTTCAGCACGCTGCTGTGCGTTTCGCCGCGCTCGCCCGTGATGAGGCTCACGTCGCGCGCCTTCACGGCGACGCGCATTGTCTGCCCGATGTCGGCCGGCGCGTGGAGCACGGTCAGCGTCGCGCGGGCGCCGGGCAGCGCGAGCGTCAAGAGCTGGTAACGTGCGTCGTGACCGGCGACGACGCCTTCGAGCACGACGGATGCATCGTCGGCAAGCGCCATCGGCAGATCGAGCCGCGCGAGCGTTTCGGTGATCGGCCCGCTTGCCATCGCGCGACCGCCGTCGAGCAGCACGAGATGATCCGCGAGCCGCGCGACTTCCTCGGGCGCGTGGCTCACGTAGAGCATCGGAATGTCGAGTTGATCGTGCAGGCGTTCGAGATACGGCAGGATTTCGAGCTTGCGCTTCTGATCGAGCGATGCGAGCGGCTCGTCGAGCAGCAACAGTCGCGGACTCGTCAAAAGCGCCCGCGCGATGCCCACGCGCTGCTTCTCGCCGCCCGACAACCCGGCCGGCATGCGATCGAGCAAATGCGCGATGCCGAGCAGGTCCGCCGCGTGCATCAGATCGACGCGGCGCATCGCGGCCGGCACGCGGTCCAGCCCGAAGCGCAGGTTCTTCATCACGCTTAAGTGCCGAAAGAGGCTCGCTTCCTGAAAGACGTAGCCGAGCGGACGCTTGTGCGTCGGCAGGAAGATGCGGCGATCGGTGTCGAGCCAGACTTCACCGTTGACGACGAGCCGTCCTTTTTTCGGCCGCGCGAGGCCCGCGAGGCAGCGCAGAACCGTCGTCTTGCCGGAACCGGAATCGCCGAAGATCGCGGTGATGCCGCGTCCCGGCAGCGTCAGGTCGAGATCGAGCGTGAAGCCGCCCTGTTCGACGACGAAGCGCGCTTCGATGGCTTTCGCCTTGTCGCGGTTCTTCGCGCCGTCGAGCGCCGCGTGGGATGAGATGAGTTCAGACATGAACGGCGGCGGGTCGGCGCGTCGAATACAACAAGAGAAGAACGGCGAACGAGAACAGCACCATGCCGCCCGCGAGCCAGTGCGCCTGCGCGTATTCGAGCGCTTCGACGTGGTCGTAGATCTGCACGGAGACCACGCGCGTGCGCCCGGGAATATTGCCGCCGATCATCAATACGACGCCGAATTCCCCGACGGTATGCGCGAAGCCGAGAATCGCCGCCGTCACGATGCCCGGCCGCGCAAGCGGCAACGCCACCGCGAAGAACGTGTCCCACGGACCCGCGCGTAAGGTCGCGGCGGCTTCGAGCGGGCGGCGGCCCATCGCTTCGAATGCGTTCTGAAGCGGCTGCACGACGAAGGGCATCGAATACAGCACCGAACCGGCGACGAGTCCCGCGAACGTGAACGGCAGCAAGCCGATGCCCGCCGCCTGCGTGAGCTTGCCGACGAAACCGTTCGGCCCCGACAGCACGAGCAGATAGAAGCCGATGACCGTCGGCGGCAGCACGAGCGGCAGCGCCACGACCGCGCCGACGACGCCCTTCCAGCGCGACGCGGTGCGCGCGAGCCACCACGCGATCGGCGTGCCGATGACGAGCAAGAGCGCCGTCGTCAGCGACGCCAGTTCGAGCGTCAGCGCGATGGCTTGAAGATCGGCGGAATCGATCGGCATGGCCGGATCAGAGCTGATAGCCGAAGGACTTGATGACCGCCGCGGCTTTCGGGCCCTTCAGATAATCGGTGAATTGCTTCGCGACCGGATTGTCCTTGCCCTTCTGAAGAATGACCGCGTCCTGCTTGATCGGCTCGTGCAGCGATGCGGGCACGATCCACGCCGAGCCGCTCGTGATCTTGCCGTTCCTGTAGATCTGCGACAGCGCGACGAAGCCGAGTTCCGCGTTGCCCGTCGCGACGAACTGCTGGGCCTGAGAGATGTTCTGCCCTTCGACGATCTTCGACGACACCGCTTGCGTCAGCCCGAGCTTGTCGAGCGCCTGCGTCGCGGCGAGGCCGTAGGGCGCGGCCTTCGGATTGGCGATGGCGAGATGCGTGAACCCGTTCTTCTTGAGCACGTCGCCGTTGGCATCGACGTAGCCGTCTTTCGCGGACCACAGCGCGAGCGCGCCCGTCGCGTAGGTGAAGCGGCTGCCCGGCACGGTCATGCCTTCGGTTTCGAGCTTGGCGGGCGTGGTGTCGTCGGCGGCGAGGAACACTTCGAAGGGCGCGCCGTTCTTGATCTGCGCATAGAACTGGCCGGTCGCGCCGTAGGACGCGACGACCTTGTTGCCCGTGTCCTTCTCGAAGTCCGCGGCGATGGCCTGCACCGGCGCGGTGAAGTTCGCCGCGACCGCGACCTGCACTTCGCCAGCAAACGCGAACGCGCACGCCAAGCCGAGCACGGCGGAAAGCATCGTGCGGATCAAACCTTTCTTCATCTGAAGCCTCGTTGTTATTGGATGGACGGCGCGACGGCCATGCGAGCACCGTAATATAGCTGAGTATATTGCGTTCGCGGGCGCCGGCTTCGTGACATGATGGATGGGAACGATCCGAGCGCGTCGTGTGAGTCGCGCTCACGCGATGAAGTTGACGATGCGAGCGGTTATCGTGGAGACTGAACGCTGATGAACACACGGCGCGTGCGAAACGTGAGCGATGCTCAAGCGACGCGCCAATGGAGACGAAAAGCATGAGCGACGCAATGAACCTGCAACGCCTGAAGCTCGCGGTCGATGGTCCTGTCGCGCGCGTGACGCTCGATCGCCCGGACGTGCGCAACGCGTTCGACGACGCGGCTATCGTCGAACTGACCGCCGCTTTCCGCGCGCTCAATGACGACGCCAGCGTGCGCGCGATCGTGCTCGCCGCGAACGGCCCCGCGTTCTGCGCGGGCGCGGACCTCAACTATATGAAGCGCATGGCGGGCTTCACGGAAGCCGAAAATCGCGCGGACGCGCTCGGCCTCGCGACCATGCTCAACACCATTTACACGAGCGCGAAGCCGGTGATCGCGCGCGTTCAGGGCGATGCCTACGCGGGCGGCATGGGCCTCGTCGCCGCGTGCGATATCGCCGTCGCCGCCGACACGGCGCAGTTCTGCCTGTCCGAAGCGAAACTCGGCCTGATGCCCGCGACGATCGCGCCATACGTGATCCGCGCGATGGGCGCGCGCGCCGCGCATCGTTACTTCGTGAGCGCCGAGCGCTTCGATGCGGCCGAGGCGTCGCGCATCGGCTTCGTGCATCAGGTCGTCGCGAGCGATGCGCTCGATCAGACCGTCGACGGCATCGCGGCGAGCATTGCGTCGAACAGTCCGAACGCGGTGCGCGAGTGCAAGCGGCTGGTGGTGGAACTCGCGGACCGCGCCATCGACGACGTGCTCATCTCCGATACGGCCGATCGCATCGCGCGCATCCGCGCATCGGACGAAGGACGCGAAGGCGTGCGCAGTTTCCTCGAGAAGCGCAAGCCGTCGTGGCTCGCGTGAATCCTCGACAGCGAGAAGCGGCGTGATTACGCTGCATCATTGCGTGAGCGCGCGGTCGTTCCGGCCGCTTTGGGCGCTGGAGGAAATCGGCGTGCCGTACGCGCTGAAAATGCTGCCGTTTCCGCCGCGCATGATGGCGCGCATTTATCTCGATGTGAATCCGCTCGGCACCGTGCCCGCCTTCGAGGACGATGCGCTTTTCATGACGGAATCGGCGGCGATCTGCCAGTATCTGGCGGCGCGGTATTCGGCGGGCGCGCTCGATGTCGCGCCGCACGAAGCAGATTTCGGGCGCTATCTCAACTTCCTGCATTTCGGCGAGGCGACGCTCACGTTTCCGCAGACGCTCGTTCTGCGCTACACGCATTTCGAGCCGCCGGAGCGCAGGCAGCCGCAAGTCGCCGAAGACTACGCGAAGTGGTTTCACGCGCGGCTGCGCACGCTCGCGCCGCTGCTCGAGCGCCAGGATTTCTTGTGCGCGGGGCGCTTCACGGCGGCGGACATTTCCGTCGGCTATGCGCTGATGCTCGCGGAACATCTAGGCTTGAGCGAGCGATTCGCCGATTCCATCGCCCGATACTGGACGCGGCTGCGCGAACGCGAAGGCTTTCGACGCGCGATGCGCGCGCAGGACGACGCGGCGCGGGCGCAAGGCGTATCGCCGGTTCCGGCGCCGGACATGCGCTGATTCCCTCCTTCAAGTCCCTCCTTCCGCGGGGCTGTCTGCTCGGCTGCGGGGCTCTACTCTGCACATCAGGCGCTGACGTTCGCGAGCGCCGATCCAGACGACGAGTTTCCTGCGAGGTGCCGGCGATGTACGTCTTTTCCTGGTTCTTATCGATGATCGTGGCGCTGGTCGCGGCCGGCACGATTGCGTTTGCGCTGCCGCGCTCCGCGGCTGAAGAACTCGACGCGGTGACCGCGCCGCAAACGATGATCGGCGCGGAGATTCATCGCGTGGGCGCGATGCTGGCGTCGTGCGCGCCTCAAGCCCATTAACGGCCGCCGGCCGAAGCGGGCGCGTTGTGCGGCGCGGGCGGTTAGTGCTTTGCGATCAACGCGTTAGGCGGTTGGCTAGACGGATATCCACAGGGTATTCCACTTTTTCTGTGGACAAGGAGGGCGCGGGCGGCGTTCATGGGGCCGATCTCAACTTCGATGAGGTCGTCGACTGAACGACCCGCACGCCACACGCACCGGACGGGAAACACGTTTCGGATCAACGCGTTGGCCCAGCGATGCTCAGGATATCCACATGCTTGCCCACTAAAATTGTGGACAACCAAGGGATTGAACGTGGGACTGCGGACGCCCTAAGCCGACAAACCACAAGCCCAAAAAAAAGCCCGCTCAGTGAGCGGGCTTGAATCCACATCGGTTGAGACATGGAGGAGACAAGAGCTAGTATAAACCCTTAGTCCACCAAGTCAAGCGTTTACCCGAAAAAATTCGAAGTCGCCCGGCAACACGCGCCGGAACCCCGTCACTGCTTCCCGAGGCCGTGATAGTAAGCCGCCAGATTCGCGATATCCGCATCCGACAAGCCCTTCGCCACCACCGACATCAACTCGTTCTGGCGCGCGCCCGACCGGAAATCGTTGAGCGACTTCACCAGATACTCCTCCGTCTGCCCCGCGAGATTCGGCGCTTCCGGCAGTTTCGAGATTCCGTCCAGCCCGTGGCACGCCTGACACTGCGCCGCCTTCGCGCGTCCCGCCTTGGCATCGCCGGCAGCGAGCGACGCGTGCGAAAGCGTCAGCAGGACGCAGGCGAGCGCGCCTGCGACCGCCGCGCGCTTCATTTCGCCCCCGAGTACGAAATGCGGTAGATCGCGCCCGCGTAGTCGTCCGAAACGAGCAGCGACCCGTCCTGCAGCACCTGCACATCGACCGGACGGCCCATGTACTCGCCGCTCTCCGTGAGCCAGCCTTCCGCGAAGATTTCGGTCTCGCCGGCCGTGCCGTCTTCCTTGATCTGCGTGTACATGACGCGCGCGCCGATCGGCTTCGTGCGGTTCCAGGAGCCGTGCTCCGCCACGAAGATGCCGCCCTGATACTTCTGCGGGAACATCTTGCCCGTATAGAACGACATGCCGAGGTCCGCTGCGTGCGCCGCGTATTCGACCTGCGGGAACACCACGCCCGCCGGCGGATTCTGATCCTTGTAGTCCGCCGTGCGCACCTTGCCGCCGCCGTACCACGGAAAGCCGAAGTTCTCGCCGGCCTTCGTCGCGTGATCCAGTTCGCCGGGCGGCGTGTCGTCGCCCATGCCGTCGACCTGGTTATCCGTGAACCAGAGCGTCTTGTCCTTCGGATTGAAGTCGAGACCGACCGAATTGCGCACGCCATGCGCATAGACTTCGCGGTTCTTGCCGTCCTGATCCATGCGGATGATGCCCGCGAGCCCGTTGCGGTCCAACTCCGCGAGCTTGTCCTTCGGCGGCACGTTCCACGGCTGCCCGAGCGCGATGTACAGCTTCTTGTCCGGTCCGACGCGGCACGCACGCGCGCCGTGGTTGAAACTCTCGAACTGCGTCGGTATCAGCTTGCCTTGCGGCACGACGACGGCCGCCGCCACGTCCGGCCCGCCCTCGCCGAAGAACTGCGCGGCGGGAAAGCCCAGCACGCGATTCTGTTCGGCAACGTAGAGCACGCCGTCGGGCGAGAAGCACACGCCGTTCGGCACCTTGAACGACACCGACGACGCAAACTGCACGACATCGCTTGCCACGCGCTGCTTCGTCCGATCCGTCACCTGCCACACGCGATTCTTCCGCGTGCCGACGAACACGACGCCCGTCGACGGCTCGATCGCCATGTGCCGCGCCTCGGGCACCACGGCGTACAGCTCGATCTTGAAGCCGGGCGGCAGCTTGATCTGCTTGAGGTTGTCGCGCAGCGCGTCGGCGGTCTTGCCGGTCTGGGGAATGGTCTCGGCTGGCTGCGTGTTGCCCGTCTGCCGGAAGTTCGACAGCGTGTTGACGTTGTCCTGCGCCGCGCGGGCGGCGGGCAGGCAGGCGAGCATCGCGCCGACGGCCAACGGCAAAAGCCTGAAAGTTGCGTTCATTCGTTGTCTCCAGTTATTGACACTTGGGAAAGCTCTTTTTTCGAACAACACGACTACTTTCGCCGAGGCTGCGGCGGTCGAGCCGACGCGTGCCTGTCCTGCCGCTGCCTGCGGTGAGAAGAATCTTAGGATACGAATCGCGCGTTGTAAGCGCTGTGCGAATCATTTTCGTCAACGCCCGGCGACGGATGCGGCCGTTATTTCCGACTGTCGATGAGACAGGCGTTCGCGCGTTCCGTGGCCGGCCGCGCAGCCGTCCTCGTTACGCGCTCATTCGGCGTGGCTACGATGCCTTCCTACACATCCGAAGGCGAGGAGCACATCATGAGCAAGTCGATCATCGCGGTCGCGGGAAGCGCGTTCGGGCACGGACATGGCTCGCTCTTGACGGGCGTGATCGGCGGGTTGGCGGGTGCCGTCGCGGGGCGATGAAGTGCAAGGGCGGCTCGACCGTCATCACGGAGTCGAGATCACGGTGCGGCTCGCCAACGGCGATCTGCGCGCGATCACCCAGGCCGACGATGGACAGATGTTCTACGCCGGCGAGCGCGTTTGCCTGCTATTGAGCGGCGGGGTGACGCGCGTGACGCTTTGATCGCGCGTCCGCGTTCCGGTGGAGATTGAATCGCTGATTAAGGAGGCCATTTGCCCAACGCTTCGGCTCGCGCGCTCGCGCGGCGGCCCATCATCGTTTTCGGCGCATTCGACCGGCACAACTTCGGCGACATCCTCTTCGCGCACGTTATCGCGCGATTGCTGCGCGAGCATCGTCCCGATGCGCAGCCGGTCTTCGCCGGCCTCGCCGCGCGCGATCTGCGCGACTGCGGCGGTCACCACGTCGTGGCGCTGGCCTCGCTCGCGGCGCGTTGGCGCGATGCGCCCGTCGGCGTCATTCACGCGGGCGGCGAAGTGCTGACCTGCGACGCCTGGGAAGCCGCCGTGATGCTCACGCGGCCCGAAGACGCGCAAGCGAGCATCGCGCGTCACGGCGCACGGGCCGACGACCGCCGCGCATGGGCACGCGCGACGCTTCATACCGACGCGCTCGCGCCGTACATCGTCGGCCGCGAGACGTTCGCGGGAGCGTCGTCGATATGCTGCAACGCCATCGGCGGCGTCATGCTCGATTCACGCGACGCCGGGTTTCGCGCCGAAGTCCTGACGAAACTCCGCTCTGCCGACTTCATCGGCGTGCGCGACATGCACACGCAAAACGCACTGCAAGCGGCCGGCGTCGCGGCGCGGCTGATGCCCGATTCGGTGTCGATCGTTGCGGAGCTATTCGATGATCGCATTCGCGCGCACGCGAGCCGCGATGCGGTCGCCAGCGTGCGGCGCGCGTTTCCGCGCGGCTACGTCGCGGTTCAATGCAGCGCGGATTTCGGCGACGACGCCACGCTCGCGCGCCTTGCGCATCAACTGGATGCGCTCGCGGCGTCGAGCGGCTTCGGCATCGCGCTGTTCCGCGCGGGCGCGGCGACGTGGCACGACGACATCGCCGTGTACGAGCGCCTCGCGGCGCGCATGCGTCATCGCGAGGTGACGGTCTTTCGTTCGCTCGACGTGTGGGACATCTGCGCGCTCATCGCGCACAGCGCGGGGTTCGGGGGCAGCAGCCTGCATGGACGCATCGTCGCGATGGCGTATGCGTTGCCGCGCGTGAACATCGTTCGTTCGGACGATACGATGCGTGTCGGCAAGCAGGCCGCGTACGCTCAGACGTGGGAGATCGAGCACATGCCGCACATGGTGCCGATCGACGACCTCGCACCGGCGATGCGCGACGCACTCGACGCGAACCGCGATGCGCTTAGGCATCGCGCGCGCGAGCTGGCGGGGATGTATCGGAAAGCGGTAGCGCCGCTCGTGGCCGAGGCGCTCGAACGATGAACGCTCAGCCGTCCGACAGCATCGTTCCCCGGCATTGCTTCGCCTGGCATCGGCAGGCATAGAGCCGTTTGAGCGCCGCCGTGCGCCGTCCTTCGACCGTCAGCTGATAGTCGATGAACAACTCCTGCCCTTTGCCGATCGGACGGATAGCGCGGATGAATACGCGCTCGCCTTCCTGCTCTGCCTCGCAATTCGGCGCGCAACTGTGATTGAGCCAGCGCGCCGAGTTTCCGCCGCGCGCGCCGTCGATCACGCGGCCATCGTCCAGTCCGAAGAAAAAGGTGTGGCCGTCTTCCGCGTTGGACTTTTCGTACGCGCGCTGCGCTTCCTTCCACGAAAGACGCTGCCCCTTGTATTCGAAGAGCATGGCGCCCGCGGGCAGATCGGCGAGGGCGAACACGCCCCGGCCATGAACGGGCGAATTGCGGACAATGGTTCGGCGCATGGTGTGGCGGGTCGCAGTATTGAGGGATTGTCGTTTGAGCGCGGGCGCGGGCATCGTTATGATGGCACGTCATCCATCGCCGTCACGCCCATGCACGCCGTATTCGTCCGAAGGAGCGCGAGCCGCAAGACACGCGAGCCGCGCAAGCTACCGAGAGGCACGCTCGCGCGCTATCGTAACCGCATCGTGGAAGTATTGGGAGAGGCGCGCGGCGAGCGTGTGATGATTCGTTCCATTCACGACGACGGCATCGAGCGGCGCACCGCAGTCAAGTGGACGAGCCTGCTTCCGCTCTCCACCGAACTCTTCTGACGCGCCCTCATTCTTCGCTCATTCTCGCGCTGCAAAATGGTTTCATCGACGAACCGGGCAGCAGCCCTCAAGGAGAACGAGATGAAGACCATTCGACATATCGCACTGGCGCTCGCACTCAGCGCGGGATTCGTGACGGTGGCAGAAGCGCATCCGTTCATCGGCGTGGGCATCGTGGGCGGGCCGCTCTTTCCGGTCGCGTCGAGCGGACAAAGCGCGCCTCCGGTGCCGGTGTATCCGCAGGCAACCGATTCAGGCCCCGCGCCGCTGCCGCTCGATGCGCCGCCGCCCGTCTATGTGCAGCCGGCTGTTGGAAACATCGCAGCGGTGATGCATGGCGTCGAAGGCGGCGCGATGACCTCGGCCAGCGCGATGTGAAAGCGCCTCACATACACGCCAAAACGATTCGTTTGCCGCTCGATGCGCGCCGGATTAGCCTGCTCTTTTGAAAGGAGCCGACGATGATCCAGCCCATCACTCCCGAAGCCATCGCGGGCGCGGTACGCGATGGCTACATGAATCGCGTGATTACGAGCGTCAACGATCACGACATCCACATCAGCGTGATGCACGCGCCTTACAAATGGCACTTCCATCCGGACTCGGACGAAACGTTCATCGTCATCGAAGGCACGCTCGTGATCGATCTCGATGACCGCGCCGTGCCGTTGCGCGCGGGGCAAATGCTTACCGTGCCCGCGGGCACGCGGCATCGCACGCGGCCGCTCGGCGCGCGTTCGGTCAATCTCACCATCGAACGAAGAGACGCGGCCATCGTGCTGTGCGACTGATCTCATTCGATCGCGAGTCACGCCGATGCCGGCCGGCAATGCTATAACTGACAAAGACTGGCCGAGGCGGCGAATCGTCGTTCGTCAGCGACGCGGGATCGCCGCTTGCTCAAGCCGTCGCTCCTCAACAGAAACGCGCGTCTCTCTCGGCGCCGACACCGACCATGACCACCCAGCTCAGTGACGAATGCAAATCGCGGCTCTTTCGCGTGACATTGGCGACGCCAGTGGAAGGCATTGCGTTCGTCATGGCCGATAGCCGCGAGGCTGCATCGCGCATCGGCAAAACGGTGATCGCGGTATTGAACAGCGTGGCCATCTACGACGTCACGCTGAAAGACGTGCATTCGTTCAGCGAGCTCGTGAGCATGGGCGCATGCGACGACGAAGACATGCGCGTGTTCGAAATCGCCCATGCCGATGCGAAAGCACCCGCCTGGGCCGATGCGCCGTATTTCCTGACCAACGATTCTTCGCTGCTCGGCAAATGGGCCGAGCTACGCGCCGACATTGCGGCGAGCGAAGCACACGCCATCATACGGCGAGCAAAGTAGGGCGATCCGGACGGAGTGTGGCGAGCCGAGCGTCGATGCGAGCGCTCGCGCTTTGATCAGGCGGCGACGCGCCTGTTTTGTCGTTCCTGCGCGTCGGCGGCGGCCGAGGCGGTATTGAGCGCGGCATCGAGAAGGGCGAGCTTGCGCTGCAGCGATGCCACGCGATGACTTTGCGAAGGCACGAGTTCGTAATCGCTATCGAGTTGCGCGACGCGCATGTCCCAGTACTTCGTGGGCAGTCGTCCCGGTTCGATGCTGCCTTCGACGAAGCACGCCAGGATCGATTCCAGATGTTTCAGCTCCCCTTCCGCGAGTTGCGCCGGTCGGCGCTGTCGTGAGTCGGGAGCGTTTGTCGCGTCAATGCTTCTCATCGTGATTCTTCCGGCTGGATTCAAGAAGCGAAGATAACAGCAAGGCTCATACCATTCGACCCTTTCCGCCCGTAAAAGATGTATCGGTTTGAAACGACCGTGCCGTAACACCCGCCACACGGGGCTGTGCACTTGTTCGCCCGTTGCGCAGTTGCTCGGGTTTTTGATCTGAGCGCATCGGTCGGTGCGGTGCTTAACGTTGCAACGCGCAAACTTTGCATGCCGCTTGTTGTTTCTTCCATCGCGGTTGCTGGGTCTGCTGCTTGCTTGAGGAGCGCACCTCTATCGACACCACGAATGTCTTAATCAAATGCGAATCGTTTTTAAACGCGGACGTAAGCTCATCGTTTGAACGAAGCATGGGAAAGACCAAGGCGCGGCGACACCCACCGACATACATGAACGACAAAACACACAGTGCCATTGCGCGCGCCCGCAGACCGCTCGACCGCGAACTCGAAAACGCGCTACGCAAGGTCTTCGGCTTTCCACATTTACGTCCCGGACAGGATCAGGTCATACGCAGCGTTCTCGACGGCAACGACACACTCGCGGTCATGCCGACAGGCGCAGGCAAATCACTTTGCTATCAGTTGCCCGCATTGCAGCTCGATGGCATGACGATCGTCGTATCGCCGCTCATTTCGCTGATGCGCGATCAGGCCGTGAAGCTCATCGAAGCCGGCGTGGCAACGACGGTCATCAACAGCACGCTCTCGGCCACCGAAGAACGCGAGGCGATGGAAGCGGTCACGTCCGGCGCGATACGCATTCTCTTCGTCACGCCGGAGCGTCTCGTCAATGCCGAATTCACCGCGACGCTCACAGGCAAGGACATGCCATCGGTGCCGCTGGTTGTTATCGACGAGGCGCATTGCATCTCGCAGTGGGGCCATGATTTTCGGCCCGCGTATGTCGAACTGATTCACGCGGTGAGGACGCTCGGCAGGCCGCCCGTGCTCGCGCTCACGGCAACGGCCACGCCTTCGGTCATCGACGATATCGTGCGCGAACTGCAAATGCGTCACGCGAAGGTGATTCACACGGGCGTGTATCGCGACAACCTGCACTTCGCGGTCGAACAGCTGACGAACCCTGAGGACAAGCGAGCGCGCGCCGTCGAACTGGCGCGCACGCTCGAAGGCAGCGGCATCATCTATTGCGCGACGGTCGCTGAATGCGAGTCGCTGCATGCCGCGCTCGTCGAAGCGGACGTCGCGGCGGAGCGCTATCACGGCAAGCTCTCGGCGAACGCGCGGAGCGAAGCGCAGGACGCGTTCATGGCCGACGACGTACGTGTGATGGTGGCGACGAACGCATTCGGCATGGGCATCGACAAGCCGAACATCCGCTTCGTCCTGCATGCACAAGTGCCGGGCAGCCTCGATGCGTACTATCAGGAAGCAGGGCGCGCGGGCCGCGATGGCGAGGCCGCGCAATGCATTCTGCTTTTCGAACTGAAGGACAAGCAGGTCCAGCAATTCTTTCTGGGCGGGCGCTATCCCAGCGCGGAAACGATACGCCGCGTGGCCGAGACCGTGCGCGACCTTGCGCGCGAGAACGCGGCTCAAACCGTCGAAAAGCCGATGGACCGCTTGCGTGAAGCGTTGCCGCAAGTCGGTGTCAACAAGCTGCGCGTCGCGGCGACGCTGCTCAACGATATGGGCGTGACACGGCGCACGCGTCGCGGCGGGCTGAAACTCATCGACGATGGAAAGGCCATCCTGCAACTCGACGATGCCGCGCAAGGCTACGCCGCCCGCGCCGAGCGCGACCGCGCGGTGCTCGAACGCATGATCGGCTATGCGCAAAGCGCGCGATGCCGCTGGCGCATGCTGCTCGACTACTTCGCATCGGATGCGGGCAATGCGCACACGCATGAAGCCGAAGTCGAATACGAGGCGCCCGACGACGAACTGGAAGGCGGCGCGTGCGGCTCATGCGACAACTGCCTGCATCCGCCGGAAGTGATGGAAAGCCCGCGCGAGGTGCGCGAACACGCGCTGTCGCACGAACATGCGAACGAAGACGCGAACATCAAACGCAAAACGAAAGCATTCAATGAGGGCGATCGCGTGCGCGTGCGTCGTTATGGCGAAGGCACGGTCGAGATGGTGAGCGGAGATCGTGTGGCAGTGCGCTTCCCGGACGACGAGATGCGCACCTTCATCGCGCGCTACGTGAAGCGCGCGGCGTGATGCGTTGAAGAAGAAGGGACAGGGCCGACTTACGTGTTGGTCGGCTCGCCCGGATCTTCGACGCCCTTTTCTATGTTCTCCTTTTGATCGCCGTAGTCCTTGCGATTCGCGCCGTTGGTGATTTCGACATCACCCTTGAGCTTGCGGTCTTCGTTGCCGGTAACGGTGCCGACGGCCGTATCGACCCAGCCCTTCACCTGTTCCTTGATGCCTTCTCTCGTGTACTTGTTCATGGTGCGCTCCTATCAGGAAGGTGTGATTTCGCCTCGAAAGCACGCAACCGCTATGCCCGGCCAAGCGGGCGCGCGCGTTGCTGCCGACGTTTGATCAACGCAATCACAGGAGCCGGACAATGAAAGCAGTCGTATTTCACGGCGTAGGCAACATCTCGCTCGATGACGTAGCGGACCCTTCGATCCAGCACGATCACGATGCGGTCGTGCGCCTCACATCGAGCGCGATATGCGGGACGGATCTGCACATGGTGCGCGGAACATTGTCGGGCATGGTGCCCGGCACCATACTCGGCCATGAAGGCGTGGGCGTGATCGAGGAAGTCGGTAAAGGCGTGCGCAATCTCAAACGAGGCGATCGCGTGCTGATTCCATCGACCGTCTCGTGCGGATGCTGCTCGTATTGCCGCACGGGCTACACCGCGCAATGCGACCTCGCCAATCCGAACGGACCGTCCGCGGGCACCGCGTTCTTCGGCGGACCGAAATCGACCGGGCCGATCAACGGACTGCAAGCGGAATATGCGCGCACGCCGCTCGCCAACGCGAGTCTCATCAAGCTGCCGGACAATGTCGATGACGATCGCGCGATCCTCATCTCCGACATCTTTCCTACCGGCTACTTCGGCGCGCAACTCGCCGAAGTAAGGCCAGGCGATACGGTCGCGGTGTTCGGCGCGGGACCCGTGGGCCAGTTCGCGATTGCAAGCGCGTGGATGCTCGGCGCGGGGCGCGTTATCGCCGTGGATAGACTGAACGACCGGCTCGACATGGCGCGCGCGCAAGGCGCGGAAACCGTCAACTTCGATCAGGAAGATCCCGTCAAGGCGATACTCGAACTCACGAACGGCATCGGCGTGGACCGCGCGATCGATGCAGTCGGCGTCGATGCGGTGCATCCCGAAGGCGGGCCGGCTGCATCGGAAGAACAGACGAAGCAGGCGGAACAGGAGAGCCGCACCGTCACGCCGGAACGCAACGTCGATGGCGGCAACTGGATTCCCGGCAATGCGCCCACGCAAGCGCTGGACTGGGCCGTGAACGCGCTCGCGAAGGCGGGCACGCTCGGCGTGATAGGCGTGTATCCGCCCAACGACCGGTTCTTTCCGCTCGGCATCGCGATGAACAAGAACCTCACGATCAAGATGGGCAACTGCAATCATCGCGCGATTACGCCGGCGCTCATTGAACGCGTGAGCAACGGATCGTTCGATCCGCTTCGCGTGCTCACGGTGCGCGAACCGATGATGAACGTGATCGACGCATACAAGGCGTTCGATCTGCGGCAGCCGGGCTGGATCAAGGTCAAGCTCGATCCGGCAGCGTGACGTGACATGGAACGCATCGGTGACGATGCGGGGCGGTCTCCTCTCGCGAGACCGCCCCATGTCCTCAGGCTGCTACTCGGAGTCAAGACATCAGACGGAGCGTAGATTAGCAAGCCTCGGAAGCGCCATTAAGACCATGAGCCGCAAGGCACTTCTCCATAATCCGCTTGAATCGCGTCGCCCTTCTGCAACACGAAAAGCGCTTCAAAGAATGCCTCGAAGGCGCTAAACGTCTGACCATAAAGCACTATAAAACTTCGGACTACTGCCATTCCAGTTTCAGCAATACATTCTTTCCGACGAATCTTGCTGAAACGGGGCGACGCGATTGAAGCAGTCACATAAAGTGTGTCCAGTTTCCCGAGGCAGAGAGATGCATCGCCTCGAGAAGCCTTTGCTCTACAAAGGACACATAGCAACCATGAAAAAAACTCTCCTCGTCGCAGGCGTGCTCGGCGCCTTCGCTGCATCGGCACAAGCGCAAAGCAGCGTCACCCTGTACGGCATGCTGGATGCGGGCCTCGTGTACACCAACAACTCGGCCGGCCATAGCAACTGGCAACAAGGCAGCGGTTCCGTTTCGGATACGTACTTCGGCCTGCGCGGCAGCGAAGATCTGGGCGGCGGTTTGCACGCGCTCTTCAGGTTGGAGAGCGGCTTCGACCTGAACAACGGCGGCTTCAACGGCAACGGCATGTTCAACCGTCAGGCGTACGTCGGCCTGAAGAGCGATCAGTTCGGTACGGTGACGCTCGGCCGTCAATATGATTCGATGGTCGATTTCCTCGCGCCGCTCTCCGACGCAGGCGCAGGCTACGGCAACAACCTGAGCGCGCACCCGCTCGACAACGACAACCTCGACAACTCGATCTCGGTCAAGAACTCGGTCAAGTATCGCAGCGCGAACTACGCGGGCTTCACGTTCGGCGGTTTGTACGGCTTCAGCAATCAGGCTGGCCAGTTCGCGAACAACCGCGCATGGAGCGCGGGCGCATCGTACAGCAACGGCCCGTTCAACTTCGCCGCAGCGTACCTGCAGACGAACACGTCGCGTAACGGCAACGCGGGCGGCGCGGTGTCGGCGGGTGAAGGCAACAAGACCAACCTGACCGCCGATCTTCAGCGCACGTTCGGCGCGGGCCTGAACTACACGTACGGCCCGGCGACGGTCGGCTTCGTGTGGACGAACACGCACTACGACAACCTGATCGCGGCATCGCAAGGCGGTGCGACGTTCACGATTCCGACCGGCACGAACCTGCATCTGAACAACTTCGAACTGAACGGCCGCTACGCGCTGACGCCGGCACTGAGCCTCGATGCCGCGTACACGTACACCGACGGCAAGCTGAGCGGTTCGAACGGTTCGGGCGATCCGAAGTGGCACACCGTGTCGCTGCAAGCGGACTACTCGCTGTCGCGTCGCACGGACGTGTACGTCGAAGGCGTGTACCAGCATGCGTCGGGTCAGCTGGGCGATGCAGGCGCGAACGTCGCGATGATCAACACGCTGTCGCCTTCGACCACGCAGAATCAGGTCGCAGCGACGGTGGGTCTGCGTCACCGCTTCTAAGCGTCATCTAAGCGTTACCTAAGCGTCACGCTTCCCAAGAAGCAAAAACGGCCGCGATCGTCAAGATCGCGGCCGTTTGTCTTTGCAGCATCGAGCGATTACTTCTTGTCCTGCTGCGAGCGCTTCACGAGCTGTTCGATGTCGTGTCCCGTGCCGCCCGTGCCCGCCGCAAGCCTTGCAAGCGCGGACGCGGCCGTATCGCGCCGCACGCCGCTTTCCGGACGGAACTGCTTCGGCAACGCCATGAAAAACGTCGCGCCCTGATCCAGCACGCCTTCGGCCCACACCTTGCCGCCGTGCCGTTCGATGATCCGCCGCACGTTCGCAAGCCCGATGCCCGTGCCCTGAAACTGCTCGTTCACGTGCAGGCGCTGGAACACGCCGAAGAGCTTGTCGACGTATCGCATGTCGAAGCCCACGCCGTTGTCGCGCACGAAGTAGACCTCGTGCCCGGCAAGCTCGCCGGTCCCTTCATACGCGCCGACTTCGATCGCCGGCTTCTCGCGCGGCGCGCTGAACTTCACCGCATTCGCGATGACATTCGCAAACGCCACGTGCAGAAACACATGATCGCCTTCGATGGACGGCAGCGCATCGACGGACCAATGCACGCGCGATGAGCTTTGCTCCTCGATATCGTTCTGAATGACGGTATGCACGAGCGCATGCACGTCCACTTTGTGCGGACGCAGCGCCGCCCGCCCGAGTTGCGCGAAGGAGAGCAGGTCGTCGACGAGACGCCCGCCGAATCGCGCGGACGTCACCACGCGATCCAGATAGCCGCGCCCGCGATCCGAGAGCTTGTCGCCGTCGATCTGACGCAGCAGGTCCGCGAAGCTCACGACATGCCGCAACGGCGCGCGCAGATCGTGCGACACGGTGTATGAAAAGCCTTCCAGTTCGTGATTCGCGCGGCCGAGTTCGGTTGCGAGCTGCGCGATTTCCTCGGCGCGACGCAACACGATGCCGAGCACCGCCGCGCGGAATTCCAGCGCGATCTCGCGTTCGGCGGCGCGCCACGGCAACGAGCGATTGCGTACCACGTCGGTCCATGTGTCGAAGCTCACGCGCGGCGAAAGCGACGTGGCGAGTCCTGTGAGCTTCGCGCGCGGATCGCCCGCCCATTCGATCGTCTGCACGACCTCGCGCCGGAACCACACCACGTAGTTGCGATAAATCTTCGAGATCGATACCGCGAGAAAACCCGCGATATCCGCCGCGTCCTTCAGCACCGGACATTCCTCCGATGCGCGATCCGACATCACCACGTCTTCGCTTTGATTGTCGAGCCAGTCGACGAGCGCGCTCACCTGCTGCTCGCTCGGCGTCACGCCGATCAGCGACGTGCGCCCTTCGAAGATCACGGCCGCGCCCGACGAGCGCGTGAAGCCGAGCAGGTCGGGCGCATCGTTGACGAGGGCTTCGACGAAGCTGTCGGTATTGGCCATCGACGAAAGCAGCTTCGAGAGCATGTGCCGCAATTCGAGCCGGTATTGCGCTTCGGCCTGCGTCTCGCGCGCTTCGATCTGCAGCGAGACGATCTGCGCGACGTGCTCGCATGCCGTGCGCACTTCGAAGGGCGGCAGACGCGGCGTCGCGTGATGACACGAGATGAGGCCCCACAGCTTGTCGTCGACGAGAATGGACATCGACATGGACGCGAGCGTGCCCATGTTGCGCATGTATTGCAGATGCACGGGCGACACGCTGCGCAACGACGCATACGTGAGATCGGTCGGCCGGCCGGTCTGCGGATGCAGCGGCGGCACGAGCGGCGCGGCTTCGTAGTTCGCGTTGGAGATGAGGCGAATCGGGTTGCGCCGATACAGCTCGCGCGCCTGCGCCGGAATATCCGAGGCCGGAAAGTATTGATTCAGGTAAGACGGATAGCCCGGCTCGATGGCTTCGGCGAGCACGTGGCCGTGACCTTCTTCATCGAACCGATAGACGAGCGTGCGCCCGAAGCCCGCAATGCGCTGAATCTCCGTCGCCGCGAACTGGCAGATCTGCTCGACCGTGCGCATGGACTGCACTTCGGTGACGAAGGTGCGCACCAGCGGATACATCGTCGAGAAGACGTCGGCCGTGTCCTGCGCAGGCTCGACTTCGACGAAGAGCAGCCCTTCATGCCGATGCACGACGATTGCAAGCGGCCCCTGATGCGCCCAGCCTTCGATGTTCACGTTGCCGACGTGAATGGCGGCGCCGTCGCGCGTGAGTTCGTGAAGCCGCGTGCGCGCGCGTTCGCTCGTGTGCTCGCCGAGCAGGATAGAGAGCGGCTGCCCGATGCACGCGTGCGGCGACATGCGCGCGACCGGTTCGATGTTGCCGCTGATCTGCAGGATGACGCCTTCAGCGTCCACGCTGATGAGCACGCCGTGCGGCTGGATACCGCCGGGAATATGAATGGGCTCGCGGGCGCATTCGGCGTAAGCGGATGCGTCGACGGCGCCCGGTTCGTTGATGTGTGCGGTGGTGGTGTTGTCCATCATCGTCTGAAAGAAGCCGCGCCATCGCGATTGGATGCGCGCGAAACGTCGCAGTGTGCACGATTTCGACGCGCCGCGTGCGTCGAAATCGCAACGATGATGGTGCTCGCGCTTCTTCATGCGATCAACGAGGAAATCAAGCGTAGGCGTCGAATTTTTGTCATAGCGAACGCGCAGCGCTGTACGCGCGCACGTGCGTGCATTTCCCGCGCAGCCTTTCGCCTGCAAGCATTGCGCTCATTGCGTTCGCCGTTCGAAGGCGCGGAACACGCGTTGCTTGAAACGCAAGGCGGTTGTGCCGGCGTGCTTCATGCCTCCGGCCGATCCGCTCGCATGCATCACGCGCGACGCGACCATCCACCCGAGCAGGAGGCAAGCAATGAAGGCGCTGATTTGGCAGGGCAAGAAGGACATTCGATACGAGACGGTTCCCGACCCGGTGATCGAACATCCACGCGATGCGATCATCAAGGTATCGACGTGTGCAATCTGCGGTTCGGACCTGCATCTCTTCGATGGCTTCATGCCCGGCATGGAATCGGGCGACGTCATGGGCCACGAGTTCATGGGCGAGGTGGTCGAAGTGGGCAGGGAGAACAGCGCGCTCAAGAAGGGCGACCGCATCGTCGTGCCGTTCACCATCACATGCGGCGAATGCGACCAGTGCCGCCGCGGCAACTTTTCCGTGTGCGAGCGCAGCAACCGCAACAAGGATGTCGCCGACAAGCTCTTCGGCCATACCACGGCGGGACTCTTCGGCTATACGCACCTGACAGGCGGCTATCCCGGCGGACAGGCCGAGTACGTGCGCATTCCGTTCGCCGACAAGACGCACATCAAGATTCCCGACGGCCTCACCGACGAGCAGGTGCTCTTTCTCGGCGACATCTTCCCGACCGGTTGGCAGGCCGCGGTGCAATGCGACATCGAACCGACGGACACGGTCGCGATCTGGGGCGCGGGTCCGGTCGGCCAGATGGCGATCCGCAGTGCCGTGCTGCTCGGCGCGAAGCAGGTGATCGCGATCGACTGGGTGCCGGAGCGTCTGGAAATGGCGCGCGCGGGCGGGGCCACGGTCATCAACTTCAAGGACGAGAGCGTGGTGGAGCGTCTGCGCGATCTCACGCAGGGCAAGGGTCCGGAGAAATGTATCGATGCGGTCGGGATGGAATCGCACGCGACGCGCTCCATCGACGCCATGTACGACCGTGCGAAGCAGGCCGTGATGCTGGAAACGGACCGTCCGCACGTGCTGCGCGAGATGATCTATGTTTGCCGTCCGGCGGGCACGCTTTCGGTGCCGGGCGTGTATGGCGGACTCATCGACAAGATTCCGTTCGGGGCGTCGATGAACAAGGGGCTCACGTGGCGCATGGGGCAGACGCATGTGAATCGCTGGAGCGGCGATCTGCTCAACCGCATTCAGGAAGGCCAGATCGATCCTTCGTTCGTGATCACGCATACCGTGCCGCTGTCCGAAGGCGCGGGCATGTACGAGACCTTCCGCGACAAGAAAGATGGATGTATCAAGGTCGTATTGAAGCCTTGAGTTGATGGACGCCCGCGCGGCGGGCGCTCATCGATCAGGTCTTGATAGCACGCCGTCAAAAGCAATCGACGCGCGCCGCGTTCAATGCGCAACGCCGGCGCGGCCATCCGTTTCTCCTCACGGAACAGGAATCCCACAATGGCCCATATGTGCGATATATGCGGCGCGCGGCCGGCCACCGTGCGGCTCGCGGTGCTGCGCGAAGGCCGCCGGCACGTGCTCGATGTCTGCGACTTCCACTATGCGCAACTGACGCGGCACCAGCGCGCGCTTTCGCCGTTCGAGGCGCTGTTCATGGGCGGCATGCCCGAGCAGCCCGTCGCGCCGGAGCAGGCGCCCGCGGAACGCGCGACGGGCGCGGAAGGCGTCGGACTCGAACGCTATCTGAGCGACGGCGCGAAGGAAATGCTGATGCGCGCGGCCGAACGCGCGGCGCAATTCGGCCGCCCGGAAGTGGATACGGAACATCTGCTTTACGAACTCGCCGATAACCCCGCCATCGGGACGATGCTGCAGGGCATGGGCATCGATCCGGCCGAATTGCGCAACGTCATCGATACGACCGCGCAGCGCCGCGAAGGCGGCACGCCGCCCGCCGACGGCATGATCCGCGTGTCGCCCCGTCTGAAGAGCGCGCTCGATCGCGCGTTCATCGCGTCGCGGCAGCTGCGGCATAGCTATGTCGCGCCGGAGCACTTGCTGATCGGCCTCGCCGAAGTGCCGGACAGCTTCGCGGGGCATCTGCTGCGCAAGATGAGCGTCGATACCGCGACGCTGCGCCGCGAAACCGCGCAGACGGTCGGCGCGGGCGGTCCGCCGCGCGGCGAAGGACCGCCTTCGCGCACGCCGCATCTCGACAAGTTCGCGCGCGATCTGACCGCGCTCGCTCGCGAAGGCCATCTCGATCCGGTGATCGGCCGCGCGACGGAAATCGAAACGATGGTCGAAGTGCTCGCGCGCCGTCGCAAGAACAATCCGGTGCTGATCGGCGAGCCGGGCGTCGGGAAGACGGCGGTCGTCGAAGGGCTCGCGCAGCGCATGATTACCGGCGACGTGCCCGAATCGCTGCGCGACAAGCGGCTCATCGAACTGAACGTGAATTCGCTCGTCGCGGGCGCGAAGTATCGCGGCGAATTCGAAGAGCGCATCAAGCAGATCGTCGATGAAATCGCCGCGAACCGCGAAACGCTCCTGCTTTTCGTGGACGAAGTGCATACGATCGTCGGCGCGGGGCAGGGCGGCGGCGAAGGCGGCCTCGATATCGCGAACGTCTTCAAGCCCGCGATGGCGCGCGGCGAATTGAACCTGATCGGCGCGACGACGCTCGCGGAATATCAGAAGCACATCGAAAAGGACGCGGCGCTGGAGCGGCGCTTTCAGCCGGTGCTGGTCGCGGAGCCGAGCGTCGCGCAGACCATCAACATTCTGCGCGGCCTGCGCGACAGGCTCGAAGCGCATCACAAGGTGACGATTCAGGACGACGCCATCGTCGGCGCGGCGGAACTGTCGGATCGCTATATCACCGGGCGATTCCTGCCGGACAAGGCGATCGATCTCGTCGACCAGGCGGCGGCGCGCGTCAATCTCTCGGCCACGTCGCGACCCGCCGCGATTCTCGAACTCGAATCCGAACTCGCGCAATTGCGGCGAGAGCAGGACTATGCGGCGTCGCGCAAGCAGTTCGATCGCGCGCATGCGCTCGATGCGGAAATCGCCGCGAAGGAAAAGGAACTCACCGAAGGCACCGATGAATGGAAGAAGCGCATCGGCACGAACACGTCGAACGTGACGGTGACGCAGATCGCGGAAATCGTCGCGACGCTGACGGGCATTCCCGTCACGCAACTGACCGAGCAGGAGCGCGAGCGTCTGCTGAACATGGAAGCGCGTCTGCACGAGCGCGTGATCGGCCAGGACGAAGCCGTCACCGCCGTCAGCGATGCCGTGCGCCGCGCGCGCACCGGCCTGCAAGGGCGCAACCGGCCGATCGCGGTGTTCCTGTTTCTCGGGCCCACGGGCGTCGGCAAGACCGAACTCGCGAAGGCGCTCGCGGGCGTCGTGTTCGGCGATGAAGACGCGATGCTGCGAGTGGACATGAGCGAGTACATGGAGCGTCACGCCGTCGCGCGGCTGATCGGTTCGCCGCCGGGTTATGTCGGCTATGAGGAAGGCGGGCAGTTGACCGAGCGCGTGCGCCGCCGTCCGTACAGCGTGATTCTGCTCGACGAGATCGAGAAGGCGCATCCGGACGTCTATAACGTGCTGCTGCAAGTGTTCGACGATGGCCGCCTCACCGACGGCAAGGGACGCGTCGTCGATTTCAGCAACACGCTGATCATCGCGACGAGCAATCTCGGCTCGGACGTGATCGCCGGGCAAAGGCGCGCGACGCTCGGCTTCACGAGCACCGACACGGACGCGGACGCATCGCTGCAAAGCGGCGTGATGAGCGTGCTGCGGCAGCATTTCAGGCCGGAGTTCCTGAATCGGATCGACGACATCATCCTGTTCAAATCGCTCGGGCGCGACGAGATCGGGCATATCGTGCGGCTTCAGCTCGAGCAGGTGAAGCGCATGGCGCATAGCCAGGATATCGCGCTGGAATTCGACGAATCCGTGATCGCGCATCTGGCCGAGGCGGGGTATCGGCCGGAGTTCGGCGCGCGCGAGTTGCGCAGGCAGATTCGTCAGTTGATCGAGAACGAACTGGCGAAGGAACTGCTGAAAGGCGATATCGCGGAAGGCGCGCGCGTGGTGTGCCGCTACGATGCCGAGTCGCGGCGGATCGTGTTCGATGCGCAACGCGCGAGCGCGGGCGATCTGGGGACGCCGCCGACGCCGTGACTCGCTTTTGGTCCCGATGCACGATGGCGGCGCGTCTCGCGTGCGGATGCGCCGCCTAGCGCGAAGGCCGCCGCCGCTCCGTCAATTCGATCACGCATGCGCTGTGAATGCGCTGCACCAGCACGCTGTCGTAATCGAGTTCGTCGCCTTCGATGATCTGCTCGATCACGCGGCGGCCCGCGTCCGTATCGAGCATCGACGAGAAGCGCGATGCCAGCGCCTGCGCCTTCACCGACAGCTTCGCGGTCTCGATCCAGTCGGCGGCGCGCTGATGCCGCTCCAGCCACCGATGCGCCGCGCGCACCTGAAACGACGGATCGGGCCACGCGCCTTCGAGGTAGTACGCGCCGAGAAAGCCGCACGTGAGCCAGCAGAGGAGATGCACCCGATCGTCGGGTCCGAGCGGATAGCGGACTTGACTCATGATGGCGGCAGCTTCGGACATCCACGCGCGACGCTTTAAAAATAGCACGCCGTGGCGTCGGCGAGTGGCGCGCATCAATCCTCTTCGAACAAATCCCGGTACTTGTGCGGCTGCGAGCGCAAGTACTGCTTCGGCGCGCGCACGTGCGCACCGAGCTCGGCTGCCGCGTGCCACGGCCAGCGCGGATCGTAGAGCGCGGTGCGGGCGAGCGCGATCATGTCGGCGTCGCCGGTTCCGACAATGCCTTCCGCCTGCTCGATGCCCGTGATCAGCCCCACCGCGATCACCGGCATCTTCACGGCGGCTTTCACCGCGCGCGCGAGCGGCACCTGATAGCTCGGCCCGACGGGAATCTGCTGCGCGGGATCGAGGCCGCCGCTCGATACGTGGATCGCATCGCAGCCGCGCGCCTCCAGCGCCCGCGCGAACGCAATGGTCTGCTCGATGTCCCATCCGCCATCGACCCAATCCGTGCCGGACACGCGAATCGTCACCGGGCGATCTTCGGGGAACGCGGCGCGTACGGCATCGAAAATTTCGAGCGGAAAGCGCATCCGGTTTTCGAGCGAGCCGCCGTATTCGTCGTCGCGCCGGTTCGAAAGCGGCGACAGAAATTGATGCAGCAGATAACCATGCGCCGCGTGAAGCTGGATCAGGTCGATGCCGAGCCGCGCGGCGCGGGCAGCGGACGCGGCGAACGCATCGCGGATGCGCTGCAATCCCGCGCGATCCAGCTCGACGGGCGGCGTTTCGTTCGCCTCGAACGCCACCGCCGATGGCGCTTCGGTTTGCCAGCCGTGCGGGTCATCGGGCGGAATTTGGGCGCCGCCTTCCCACGGCACTTCCGTCGATGCCTTGCGTCCCGCGTGGCTCAGCTGGATCGCGATCGGCATGTCGGACCAGCGCCGAATGCCCTTGAGCGTGCGCGCGATGGCGGCTTCGGTTTCATCGTTCCATAGGCCGACATCCGCCCACGTGATGCGGCCTTCGGGCAGCACGGCCGTCGCCTCGATGGTCAGCAGCGCCGCGCCCGACAGCGCCAGTTGCCCGAGATGGATGAGATGCCAGTCGTTCATGCAGCCGTCTTCGGCCGAGTACTGGCACATCGGCGCAATGACGATGCGGTTCGCGAGTTCGAGGCCGCGCAGCCGCGCGGGGGTGAAGAGAGCGGGTGTCTGTGCCATGCGATGCTCCTGTTCGTTTGCGATCGCCGATGAGGCGGCGTCACCGCGCAAGGGCAGCAATCTGCATTCCGCTGCATTGAAGCGCCCCGATATGCACGAAGGCCGTTCGGCTATTCACTGGAACGGCCTTCCTGATTACGCCGATTGACGGAATCGCGTCAGAACGCGTGCCGCATCGCCACGCGCGCGAGTGCTGGCGGAGCTTGGCTTCAGCGGAGAGCATCTCCCTGAACGTACGGCTGCGATGCTGCTCCAGACTTTGGGGCTCAAGCGCGCTGAGGCAGAGAAGATTGCCACGCGTCCTCTGCCGCTCGTGGACGATGCACTTGGCGCAAGCTGAAGCCGGATTGAGCGCCGTCGGCGAAATCATGCCCGGCTTTGCTTCGCTGCCGTGCGCTCGCCGAGCCCGGTCGCTCCACAACGCCACGCTTGGGCGTCGAACGCGGCCAGTGACGGCCTACTCGGCGTCGCCCTTCTTCGTCGGACCGTACGCGGCGAGAAACACATCGACCGCTCTCTGAACGACCTTCGCGATGTTGCGAGCACTCGTATCCGCGGGCGCGCCAACGAGGCACGGCTCCAGCAATTCCGCTTCATACAGACTTCGCAGATGCGCGGTCGCGACCTCCGGGTTGCAATTGCGTAGTTCCTTGGCCTCGATCGCGCGTTGCAGGAAGTCGGTCATCAACTGCCAGGCGGGCTTGGGTCCGCGTTCATAAAAGAGGGCGCCGACGGTCGATCGGCCGCCTTCGTGATGAGCGAGACGGCGCACCGCCATGACTTGCGGCGTCAGTGTCGCGGCCAGATAGTGCTTGCCGAACTTCAGCAGCGTTTCCCGCACGGGCGCGGCGCTCTTGAGCAACTCGACCGCCACTTTCGCTTCCTCCGCCGCAGCCATCATGACGTCGGCGAACATCACTTCTTTCGACTCGTAATAGCTGTAAAGCGTGGCCTTGGATCCGCCTGCCCGCGCGGCGATCTCGGACATCGACGCTCGCTCGAATCCTACTTCGCTGAATACCTGGAACGCGGCGTCGATGATCGCCTGCCGCTTTTCTTCTGTCTTCACTCTCATTGTCAATTCCCTCCGTCTGAACGGTGATGCAACGGCACGGCGCGCGGACTCCGCCCGCAGCCGACGCTGTCTTCCATGTCATCAATCTACCATATCTGAACCGTACGGTTTGTTTTTGTTGACAACCGTTTTATGCATAACTAGACTGTTCAGTATCGAAATGAGCGATGCGGAGTAAGGACGATGCAAGCAATCACGGAAACTCGAAGTCGAGCCATGCCAATGAAGGTGGCCGTCGCGATGGCCTTCGCGATGGTGGCGAGCGCGTGCGCGCAGTTGCCTGACATGCCGGAGAAGCCGGTCACGAAGGACATCGGCCGGTACGAGATGGCACAGACGCTCGGCGCGGACGCCGGCAAAGAGGCCGGCACTCCAGCCGTCTGGCCGAGGGATCAATGGTGGGTCGGCTACAACGACTCGCAACTGAACGGCCTGATCGCGGAAGCGCTCAACGACGAGCCGACACTAGCCGCCGCTCAGGCCCGCCTGCATAACGCGGAGGCGTCGGCGCAAGTAGCAGGTGCCGCGCTGCTGCCGGAAGTGAACGCGCAGGGCTCGGTCGAAAAGCAGAAGCAGAGCTACAACAACGGCATCCCGTCCGAGTTCGTGCCTCACGGATGGCGTCCTTACGGCAGCGCCGAACTCAACTTCAACTACGAAATTGACTTCTGGGGGCAAGAATCGCGCGGCGCTCGCCGCGGCGACGTCGGAACTGGAAGCCGCCCGCGCCGACGCTGCGCAGGCCCGCATGGTGTTATCTACGTCGATTGCCGCAGCGTATGCCGACCTCGCGCGGCTCTTTGCCGAACGCGACAGCGCGCGGGCCGCATTGCAGGTGCGCACCGAATCCGCGCAGTTGTTCAGAGAACGCTTCGCGAACGGACTCGAAACGCAGGCGGGCGTGAAGCAAGCCGAGTCGAAGCAGCAAAGCGCGCAGGCCGACTTGCTCGCACTCGACGAATCCATTGCGCTCGAGCGCAATCAGATCGCAGCGCTGATGGGCGCTGGTCCTGACCGGGGCTTGCGGATCGCGCGTCCGGCCGTCGATCTCACTCAGCCAGCCGGCATGCCTTCGAATCTTGCGCTGGGTCTGCTGGGCCGCCGCCCGGATGTCGTCATCGCGCGCCTGCGGGTCGAGGCAGCGGCCAAACGGATCGACGTCGCGCGGGCCGGCTTCTATCCGAACGTCAACCTCGGCGCGATGATCGGCTTTCAGTCGCTCGGGCTGAACATGCTCACGAATTCCGGTTCACTCGTCGGCAACTTCGGGCCTGCGGTCACGTTGCCCATCTTCAACGGCGGACGCTTGCGCGGCGAACTGCGCGGCGCGCGGGCGACGTACGACGAGGCCGTCGCGAACTACGACGAAACGCTGACCAAGGCGCTGCACGACGTGGCCGACGTCGCCGCGAGCAAACGCGCGCTGGGCGACCGCCTGCAGGCCGCGCAAGCCGCGTATGACGCTGCGTCGCAAGCGCATCAAGTGGCGCTCGACCGCTATCGCGCAGGGCTGGCGGGATACATAGAAGTGCTGAACGCCGCCGACACCATGACATCCGCGCAGCGCCAGCTCGCCGATATCCGCTCCCGCACCTTCTCGCTCGATGTCGCCCTCGTGCGCGCGCTTGGCGGCGGCTTCCAGGCCAGCGTGGCGAGCGCGAACGACGACGGCCATCCCAACAAGCAAAGCTGACTCCAAGGATCACGATCATGTCTGAAACCCAGCTCCTGAAGAACAAAGAGTCTCTGATGCCCGACTCGCCTTCCGCAGCCGCAGCGCCCGCTGATACCGGCGCTCATGCTCAGGCCGACGCGCCTCCTTCCAGGCGCAAGAAGCTCTTCGCGCTCTTCGCCGGCGCGATTGCTGTGAGCGGCCTCGGCTTTGCGGGCTACTGGCACTTCGTTGCATCGCGTTATGTCTCGACGGACAACGCCTACACCGCGGCGGAAGTGGCATCGATCACGCCGGCCGTGAGCGGAATCGTGAAGAGCGTGCCGGTCGTGAACACGCAGCGGGTTCATCGAGGCGACGTACTCGCCGTGATCGACGACACCGACGCGAAGATCGCGCTGGCGCAGGCCGAAGCGGATCTGGGCCGCGCCGAGCGCAAGGTGCGCGGCTATGTTGCGACCGGCACCGAACTCGCCGCGCAGGTCAATGCGCGCGCAGCCGAGGAAACGCGCATGGCCGCGCAGATCGCCTCGGCGCAGGCCGACTTCGACCGCGCGGCGATCGATCTGCAACGTCGCGAAGTGCTGAGCCATACCGGCAGCGTATCCGGCGAAGAACTGAGCAACGCGCGAGCCGCTTTCTCCACGGCCAAGGCGGCGCTCGACGCGGCCCGCGCCGCGGCGGCCCAGGCGAAGGCGAGCCGCGACGCGGCAATCGGATCGCTTGCGGCGAACAAGGTGCTGATCGCGGACACGACCGTCGAGACCAATCCGGAAGTGCTGCTCGCCCGCGCGAAGCGCGATCAGGCACGCGTCGATCTGGAGCGCACGGTGCTGCGCGCGCCGGTCGACGGCGTCGTCGCGAGCCGCCAGGTGCAGATCGGTCAGCGCGTGCAGACCGGCGCGTCGTTGATGTCGGTCGTGCCGCTGGAATCGGTGTATGTGGATGCCAACTTCAAGGAGACGCAACTCGGCAAGGTTCGTATCGGTCAGCCGGTCGAACTGAAGTCGGACCTGTACGGCAGCAAGGTCGTCTATCACGGAACGGTCTCGGGTCTCGCGGGCGGTTCCGGCTCCGCGTTCGCGATGATTCCCGCGCAGAACGCAACCGGCAACTGGATCAAGGTCGTTCAGCGCCTTCCGGTGCGCGTCAGGCTCGATCCGGCCGAACTTCGTGCGCATCCGCTCGGCATCAATCTGTCGATGGAAGCGACTGTCGACACGCAGGGCGGCAACGACGCCCCCGCACACTGAGGATACGACGCCATGTCTACCAGTCAGGTCAACGACATCTCGTTGCCGCCGCTGAGCGGGCCCATGCTGATCGTCGCGGCGTTGATGATCGCCGCGGCCAACTTCGTCGCGGTGCTGGACACCACCATCGCCAACGTTTCGGTGGCGACCATTTCCGGTGCTCTCGGCTCTTCGACGAGCCAGGGGACCTACGTGATCACGTCGTACGCGGTAGCCGAAGCGATCACCGTGCCGCTGACAGGCTGGCTCGCGAGCCGCTTCGGAACGGTGCGCGTGTTCATCACGGCGCTTGTCATGTTCGGGGTCTGTTCGGCGCTGTGCGGCATGGCCACATCGCTCGGTACGCTCGTGCTGTTTCGCGTGTTTCAGGGGCTCGCGGGCGGCCCGCTCATGCCGCTGTCGCAAACGTTGCTGCTGCGTATTTTCCCGAAAGAGAAGGCCGCCGTCGCGCTGGGGCTGTGGAGCATGACGACGCTCATCGCGCCCGTGATGGGTCCCGTGCTGGGCGGCATCATCTGCGACGATTACCACTGGTCGTACATCTTCTTCATCAACGTCCCGGTTGCGTTGATCTGCGGTTACTTCGGGTGGCTGCTCGTCAAGCGTTACGAGACCGTGACGATACGCACGCGCATCGATGCGATCGGTCTCGCGCTGCTCGTCATCTGGGTCTCGGCGCTGCAGATCATGCTCGACGAAGGCAAGGACAAGGACTGGTTCAGCTCGATGGAGATTCGCGTGCTCGCGGTGATTGCGGTGCTCGGCTTCATTGCCTTTCTCATCTGGGAACTGACTGAGCGCAACCCCGTCGTCGATCTGCGCGTGTTCCGCCATCGCGGTTTCGCCGCGAGCGTGCTCACCGTGTCGCTGGCATTCGGCGCGTACTTCGGCGCCACGGTGCTCACGCCGTTGTGGTTGCAAAGCAATATGGGCTACACGGCGACGTGGGCCGGGTACGCGACGGCCACGACCGGCATCTTCGCGGTCATCGTGGCGCCGATCGCCGCGCGGCTTTCGACCAAGGCCGACCCGCGTTGGCTCGTGTTCTGCGGTGTGATGTGGCTCGGCTCGGTCACGCTCTACCGCACGCACAACAATTCGGCGATGGACTTCTGGCAGGTGGCGTTGCCGCTGCTGTTGCTGGGCATCGGCCTGCCGATGTTCTTCGTGCCGGTCACGAGCCTCGGCTTGAGCAGCGTCGACGAGCCGGAGACTGCGTCGGCGGCGGGGCTCATGAACTTCTGCCGGACCTTCGGCGGGGCGATCGCCACGTCGCTCGTCAATACGCTGTGGGAGGACAAAACCAAATACAACCGCGCGGAGTTGTCGGGCCTCGTGGATCAGGCCGGTCACTATGCGGCCACCCTGACGCATTCGGGGTGGAGCGTGCATCAGGCGCAGGCGCAGATCAGCAACATGGTCGAGTCCCAAGCGGTAATGCTCGCCACGAACCAGTTGTTCTTCGACATCGCGTGTTGCTTCGTGATCGGGGCGCTCGCGATCTGGCTAGCGCCCAGACCGACGCGTATTGCGGATACCTCGCAGGCGCATTGATCGCGACTACCGATGGCCGACGTTTCACCATGACTCTCACTTCCTATCAGCGTCAGACGCTTGCCTGGGGCGCCATCGCGGCTGCGCTCGGTGTTCTTCTATGGATCTTGCGCCCGGTCCTGACGCCATTCCTGCTCGGTGCGCTCATCGCGTACGTGTTGCAACCGGGCGTCGAATGGATGGTGCGCCAGCGCGTGCCACGTGCAGTTGCGGTGTTGCTGATGATGTTCGCTTTCGCGTTGGTCCTGACGTTGCTGCCGCTGCTCGTGTTCGCGGTCGTGCACAAGGAGGGACCACAACTCGCGAGGAACATTCCCGTGTTCGTCGCGAACCTGAACGCGTGCCTGCAGCCACGTCTGGCACTGCTGGGGATCAGCTACTCGCTCGACCTCGCGGAAGTCCGCCATCTACTGGCGGGCGACACGATCGGAGACGGTCAGACCGTCGTGGTCGCTGCATGGCGCTACGTGCGCACGGGCACCGACATCGTGCTGCCCGTAGTGAGCAACCTCGTGCTGGTGCCGCTCGTGCTCTTCTATCAGCTCTACGACAGGCATCAGATATTCGCGCGCATGGAAAGCCTCGTGCCGCGACGGTGGGTTGCCAACGTCCGGCGTCTGGTGACCGAGATGGATCGTATGCTCTCGCAATACTTGCGCGGCCAGTTGGTGGTGATGGCGCTGCTGGCCGTCTTCTACTCGATAGCGTTGAGCATGACCGGTGTCGAGATCGCGTTGCCGATCGGACTCTTCACCGGCTTCGCGGTCTTCATTCCATACGTGGGCTTCGCATTGGGGCTGGTGCTCGCCCTTATCGCCGGCGTGCTTCAGTTTGGCGGATGGTACGGACTCGCTGCGGTCGCCGCCGTGTACGGAGCCGGGCAGATCCTGGAGAGCTGTTTTCTCGTGCCGAAACTCGTGGGGAACCGCATCGGGCTGCACCCGCTCGCGGTGATCTTCGCGCTGCTCGCATTCGGCCAGTTGTTCGGCTTTTTCGGCGTGCTGCTCGCACTGCCCGTCAGCGCGATCCTGGCAGCCGTTCTGGGCGACCTGCAGCGCCGTTATATGGCGAGTGCGCTTTATCGGGATTGAATGACGTTCTGTCGTCGAAGGTCGGCTCCGTTGGTGGATGCGGCATTCTGCGGCGGCGCTTCACGGCGAAGGAATCGAGGATTTTTGAGGGTGTGTGTGAGATGCGATCAACTCCGGAATGACCCGTAAGGGCTTCTCCGCAAACGATTTCGGATGTTTCCGATGCGCCTAAGCATTTGTTAAGGATCGGCTCCGGAAAATCGTCCTTTGCCCGCTCGGGACGCACAACGTCAAAATAATCGCAAGGAGCGCCGCCATGCCGTGTGAAGCCGCCGTTTCGCTGGGAACGACTACGTGATGGACGACTCCACCGGCCTTCCGCTCGAACTGGCGGACAACCTGCCTTGGCATTTCCACGATCTCGCCAAGTCGCGCACCGTCGATCGCGTGCCCGAAAAGGGCGAAGTCTGTCTGTGGCTCGTCACGAGCGAATTCCGCTTTGCATCGGCATCGAATATCGGCAGCTGGCTCAGCATTGCCGAGCGCAGACGGGCGCGGCTTTATCCGAATTCATCGATCGGCCGGCGCTTCGGCGTCGCGCGCGCGACGTTGCGGCTCGTCGTATCGCAGATGTTCGCCTGCCGTCCGCAGGAAGTGCGCGTGGAAGATGCGCCGGACGAACGCCTCGTCGTCCGCGACGCGAGCGGCGAACGCAGTCTGGGCGTCGATGTGTCGTACTCGGGCATCTGGATCGTGGTCGCGGTGGCGGCGGCGAACGTGGGGATCGGGCTCAGCATCGAGGCGCCGGGCGTGCAGGGCGCGCCTGCTGCGGTTGCGGAGGCGGCGCGCCGCGCGAGAGCGCGCGCCGAGCGCGGCGAGCCGGGCGCGGATTCGTCGTCGTGGCATGGACTCGTGCTGCCGATGCCCGGAGAGATTTGCGGCGTCGTCGCCGTGGATCAGCCGGTGACGGGCGTGCAGGCGTTCGGTTGGGACCGGTCGGCGGAAGGCACCGGCCCGCGCTGAACACTGCGTTATCGATCTCTCGCTGACGACGCACTGTGCAGAACAAAGTGTCACGCGCGCGGCTCAGCATCGCGCCTTTCACGTTCGTTGCGCGCTCGTTTGCGCATGGCATCGTCCTTGCCTTGGCTTCCCGGTTTGATCTGACCGAACCCGAGGAGCCACACCCATGTCCCAAGACCTCACCTTCCGCGCCGGCGAAGCCACCGTCTTCGCCGCGCCCGGCCAGGCCACCGACGCCATGCCTGAAATCCTGATCGGCCGCGTCGACGGGCCCGTCGGCCATGCGTTCGCGAACATGATGGCGCAGTCGAAAGGCCATACCGCGATGTTCGCCATCCGCGCGTGCAATCAGATGGTCCGGCCCGCGACGATGATCGTCCCGAAGGTCACGCTGAAGGACATGGCGACCATCGACCTCTTCGGCGGAGTGGTGCAGTCCGCGACTGCGGATGCGATCGTCGATTGTCTTATCGAAGGCATTCTGCCGAAGGATCAGGCGAACGAACTGTGCATCATCAGCCTCGTTTGGATCGACCCGCGCTGCGTAACGGATGCGAATCTCGACAAGAAGGACATGTATCGCACGAACTACGAAGCCACGAAGCTCGCCATCCAGCGCGCGATGAACAACGAGCCGAGCGTGGAGACGTTGATCGCGAATCGCCATAGCATCAAGCACGATATGGACGATTGGAGTTGATGAGCAAAGAACGGAATCCTGAATAAAACATTACGAAGCACACGACCGTTCGCTTCCCGCGAAGGGACGAGACTCGCTACGTCCGAGGAAACAACAGACGAAACAATAGACAAAACACCTAGGCATAATAGGCATCACCCTGAGGACACCGGAACGCGCCTGCCTATGACCCGCCCCGCCCTGGAATGCCGCCGCCTTCATAAGAGCTTTGGTCCTGGCAGAACCATCCTCGCGGGCCTGGACTTCACGCTCGGATCGAGCGAGTTCATTGCGATCATGGGCGATTCGGGCGTCGGCAAGTCCACGCTCCTCAATCTCATCGCCGGCCTCGACGCCCCCGACGGCGGCGAAATCCTGATCGACGGCGTGTCCATCTCCAGGTTGAGCGACGAAGCCGCCACCAGGACGCGTCGGGAGAAGCTCGGCTTCGTGTTCCAGGCGTTTCACGTATTGCCGCATCTGACGCTCGTGCAGAACGTCGCCGTGCCGCTTCTGCTTAATGGCCTGCCGATCACGCCCGCGCACGGCATGCTCGCCGCAGTGGGCCTCTTCAATCGTCAGGACGATCTGCCGCGTCAGCTTTCGGGCGGCGAACTGCAGCGCGTGGCGATCGCGCGGGCGCTGGTGCATCGGCCGCGCCTCATCCTCGCCGACGAACCCACCGGCAATCTCGATCCCCAAACCGCGCACGAAATCCTGGGGCTCCTGCGCGCCGAAACGAAGGCGACCGGCGCGGCCGCGATCATGGTCACGCATTCGGAAGCGGCAGCCGCGTTCGCGGACCGCGTGCTGGTTCTCGCGGACGGCACGCTGCACGAAGCGGCATCGCTTGCCGCGTTCAACGAAGCGCGCGCACGATGACGGCGCGCGTCGCCGCTCACCGGATGCTGTCGCGCTGGCTGCTCGGCGCGCAATGGCGCAGTCATCGCGGACGCGCGCTCGTCGCCATCGTGACGATCGCGCTCGGCGTGGGCTTGGGCTATGCGGTGCAGCTCATCAACAGCGCCGCGTTCAACGAATTCTCCGCCGCCGCGCGCAGTCTCTCCGGCCAGGCCGATCTTCAGGTGCGCGGCGTGCAGCCGTTCATCGACGAGCGTCTTTATCCGATGCTCGCGATGCGCGCGGGCGTCGCGGTGGCGAGTCCCGTGCTCGAAGTGGACGTCGCCGTGCCGAAGCAGACCGCGCCGCTCAAGGTGCTCGGCATCGACGTGTTTCGCGCGAAGCGCATTGCGCCCGATCTGACCGGCGTGCCGTCGCCGCAAGCGCCGCTCGACGTGTTGTCCGACGATGCGATCTTTCTCTCGCCCGCCGCGCAGCAATGGCTGCATACGGGCGTCGGGCTGAAGGTCGAATTGCAGAACGGCACGTCGCCGGTGCCGCTGCGCGTGGCGGGCGGCGTCGTGCGGGCGTTGCCGGGGCAGCGCATCGGCGTGATGGACATTGCGGCAGTGCAGTCGCGCTTCGGCATGCAGGGCAGACTGACGCGCATCGACTTGCAACTCGCACGCGGCGTCGATCGCGAAGCGTTCCGGCTCGCGCTGCAGGACGAACTCGGCGCGCGCATCGTCGTGGCCGAGACGCGCGACATCGAAAGCCGCACGGACCGGCTCTCGCGCGCGTATCGCATCAACATGAACGTGCTGGCGCTCGTCGCGCTGTTCACGGGCGCGTTTCTCGTCTTTTCGACGCAGGCTGCGGGCGTCGTGCGCCGCCGCGCGCAATTCGCGATGCTGCGCGTGCTCGGCATGACGCGCGGGCATCTCGTGCGCCAGATCCTGTTCGAAGGCGCGCTGCTCGGCGTGGCGGGCGCGGTGCTCGGCATCGCGCTGGGCTTCGCGGTCGCGGCCATCGCGTTGCGCTTTTTCGGCAGCGATCTCGGCGGCGGATACTTCCCCGGCGTCCAGCCGCGCGTGCGATTCGAGCCGATATCGACGGCGGTCTTCCTCGCGCTCGGCATCGGCGTGGCGCTCGCGGGCACGCTCGTCCCCGCGTTCGAAGCGGCGCGCGCGCGGCCCGCGCCCGCGTTGAAGGCGGGCAGCGAGGAAGCCGCGCTCTCGCCGCTGTCGACGCCGTGGCCCGCGCTTCTTTGTCTCGCCGTCGGCGCGGCGCTCACGCAGTCGCCGCCCATCGACGATGCGCCCTTCGCCGGTTACGCGTCCGTCGCGCTGTTGCTGATCGGCGGGATCGCGCTGATGCCGCGTCTCACGGCCATCATGTTCGGCGCGGCGAGCGCGAGCTACGCGTGGCTGCGCCGCGAGCGCGGCCGAAGCGCCGTCGCCACGCTCGCGCTCGCGCGGCTCGCGAACGCGCCGGGGCAGGCGTCCATTGCAATGGGCGGCGTGCTGTCGAGCTTCACGCTGATCGTCGCGATGGCGATCATGGTGGCGAGCTTTCGCCTGTCGGTCGAGAACTGGCTCGAGCATCTCCTTTCCGCCGATGTCTACGCGCGCGTGGCCGCGAGCGGCGACACGGGCGGCCTCACGCCGGACCAGCAGGCGCGGATCGTGGCGACGAAGGGCGTCGCGCACGCGGCGTTCTCGCGCGCATCGCAGGTGACGCTCGATGCATCGAAGCCGCCCGTCGCGCTGATCGCCCGCGAGATCGACGGCGCGGACCCGGGCGCGATGCTCCAGATGACCGGCGCGACGCTGCCGCCCGAAGCGTGGAGCGCGGACGAAACGCCCGTGTGGGCGTCCGAGGCGATGGCCGATCTCTACGGCTATCGCACGGGGCAACGGCTCACGCTGCCGATCGGCGGCGCGGGCGAGCACTTCGTCGTCGCGGGCATCTGGCGCGATTACGTGCGGCAGACGGGCGCGCTGCAGATTCGGCTTTCCGACTATCGGCGGCTGACGGGCGACATGGGCGCGACCGATGCCGCCATCACGTTGCGCGCGGGCGTATCGGCGGGACAAGTCATCGCGGCGTTGAAGAAGCTGCCTTTCGGCGATGCGCTCGAGTTCTCGCAGCCGGGCGATATCCGCGCGCGCACGCTGACCATCTTCGATCGCAGCTTCGCGGTCACTTATCTGCTGGAAGCGGTGGCGATCGTCATCGGTCTCTTCGGCGTGGCCGCGACGTTCTCGGTGCAGACGCTCGCGCGCTCGCGGGAGTTCGGCATGCTGCGGCATGTCGGCGTCACGAAGAAGCAGATTCTCGCGCTGCTCGCATCCGAAGGCGGACTCCTGACGATGCTCGGCATCGCGATGGGTTGCGTGCTCGGCTTCGCGATCAGCCTGATCCTCGTTTTCATCGTGAATCCGCAATCGTTCCACTGGACGATGTCGCTGCACATTCCGTGGACCCTGCTGCTCGTCATCGGCTGCGTGATGCTCGTGTCGTCGTGTACGACGGCGGTGCTGGCGGGGCGGCGCGCCGTCTCCGTCGATGCGGTGCGCGCCGTGCGGGAGGACTGGTGATGCGCGCGTTGCTCATCATGCTGATGTCGCTTCTTTCGATGCCGACGGCATTCGCCGCCGAGCCGCAGTTCGCGGCGGTCGTGCCGGGACGCGCGATCGACTGGCCGCAGGACAGCGGCGCGCATCCGGCGTATCGCACGGAATGGTGGTACGCGACCGGCTGGCTGGAGACGCCGGACAAGAAGCCGCTCGGTTTCCAGATCACGTTCTTTCGCTCGAATACCGGCAAGGGCGACGGCGCGGGCGCGTTCGATCCGTCGCAACTGATCGTCGCGCACGCGGCATTGTCGGATCCCGCGTATGGCCGGCTCGTGCACGATCAGAACATCGCGCGGCAGGGCTTCGGGCTGGCCTACGCGAACAGCGGCAATACCGACGTGAAGCTCGATGCCTGGCGCATGGTCCGCGAAGCCGATGGCCGCTACGCCGTCGATGCCGATGCCGCCGGTTTCGCGCTCCATCTCGTCTTCGCGCCGACGCAGCCGCCGATGATCCAGGGCGAGCGCGGCTATTCGCGCAAGGGTCCGCAGCCGCAGCAGGCGAGCTATTACTACAGCGAGCCGCAATTGCAGGTGAGCGGGAAGGTGACGCGGCCGTCGGCGTCGGGCAAAGGCGAAACGGTCGATGTGGCCGGCAGCGCGTGGCTCGATCACGAGTGGTCGAGCACGTTGCTCTCGGCGGATGCGGCGGGCTGGGACTGGCTCGGCGCGAATCTGGACGACGGCTCCGCGCTGATGGCGTTCAAGGTCCGCTCCCGCGATGGCCGCGCGGTCTGGGCGCACGCCGCGCTGCGTTCGCGCGACGGCCGCACGACGCAATTCGGCCCGGGCGATGTCGAATTCACGCCGGAGCGCGAGTGGCGCTCGCCGCGCACGAACACGGCGTATCCGGTCGCGATGACGGTACGCGTCGGCGGCATGCGCTGGCGACTGGCGCCGCTCATCGACGATCAGGAACTGGACTCGCGCGAATCGACCGGCGCGCTGTATTGGGAAGGCGCGGTCACGGTGACGGGCGATGCGCAAAGCGCCGGCCAGAAAGGCCGGGGATATCTGGAGTTGACGGGCTACGCGAAGGCGATCGGAGCGGGCAAGCGGTAAGCGCGGAACGGTCAATGCTGCCAAAACCGGTGCCCCGCGCGTCCGCAAGCAATCCTCTCTCAAAAATCGGACAATATCGGGGTTAACCCAACCCCCTAAAGCAGAAACGCCATGTCCGATTTCACGACCTCTCTTCCTCGCCGCAGCGACATCAACCCGAAGCCGCTCGGTGTTGCCGCGCTCCTGATCGTCGCGGGCGCGCTGTATCTCGCGCAAACCGCGAGCGTGCGTCAGGCGGCGCTCTATGTCGTCGGCGCGCTGCTCGGCGTCGCGCTCTATCACGCGGCGTTCGGCTTCACGTCCGCGTGGCGCGTGTTCATCGCCGATGGCCGCGGCGCGGGCCTGCGCGCGCAAATGCTGATGCTCGCGGTGGGCGTCGCGCTGTTCTTCCCCGCGCTCGCGGCAGGCTCGCTGTTCGGCACGCCGGTGACCGGGCTCGTGTCGCCGGCGGGGACGTCCGTAATCGTCGGCGCGTTCATGTTCGGCATCGGCATGCAACTCGGCGGCGGATGCGCGTCCGGCACGCTGTACACGGTCGGCGGCGGCAGCACGCGCATGATCGTGACGCTCGCCGCGTTCATTCTCGGCTCGGTGATCGCGACCGCGCACATGCCGTTCTGGACCGCGTTGCCTTCGCTGAAACCCGTCTCGCTCGTCAAGTCGATGGGACTCGCGCCCGCGCTCGCGCTCAACTGGATTGTCTTCGCGCTGATCGCGGCGTTGACCGTGGTCGTCGAAAAGCGCCGGCACGGCAAGCTCGTCGCGGCGCATGTGCAGCCCGCGCATACGTCGCCGTGGCTGCATGGGCCGTGGCCGCTGCTGGCCGGCGCGCTCGCGCTCGCCGTGCTCAACTTCGCGACGCTCGCGTTGTCCGGGCGGCCGTGGGGCGTGACTTCCGCGTTTGCGTTGTGGGGCGCGAAGGCGGCATCGGCGATGGGCGTCGATGTGGCAAGCTGGCCGTACTGGATGAGCAAGCCGAACGCGGCCACGCTCGCCGCGCCGATCTCGCACGACGTCACTTCCGTGATGGACATCGGCATCGTGCTCGGCGCGATGCTCGCCGCCGCGCTCGCGGGCCGCTATGCGCCGGTATGGCGCGTGCCGATGCGCTCGCTCGTCGCGGCGATCGTCGGCGGTCTGCTGCTCGGCTATGGCGCGCGGCTCGCGTACGGATGCAACATCGGCGCGTATTTCAGCGGCATCGTGTCGGGCAGTCTGCACGGCTGGCTGTGGCTCGTCGCCGCGTTCTTCGGCAACGTGTTGGGCACGCGGCTGCGTCCGCTGTTCGGTCTCGAAGTGGAGCGCCTCAAGCCCACGGCCTGCTGACGCTCACTTCGTCGGCCACCGGTTTTCAAAGACGCATTCCTCCGGCGGCCGGCGCTTCGCCCAGCCTTCCGTTTCGAGCATCGGCGCGTCATAGAAACGTTCGACGTGCCCGATGCACAGAATCGCGACCGGCCGCGCGCCCGGCGGCATGGCAAGCAGCTCGGCGATCTCGCGCGGATCGAAGAGCGACACCCATCCCATGCCGATGCCTTCCGCGCGCGCCGCGAGCCACATGTTCTGAATGGCGCAGGCGACGGACGCGAGGTCCATCTCCGGCAACGTGCGGCGCCCGAAGACGTGATGTTCGCGGCCATCCATCAGCGCCATCACGAGCACTTCCGCGCATTCGCGCATGCCTTCCACCTTCAGCTTCATGAACGCGTCGCGGCGCTCGCCGAGCGCATCTGCGGTGAGCATCCGTTCGCGTTCCACCGCCGCATGAAGTTGCGCACGAACGTCCTTGCATGTGATCCGCACGATGCGCCACGGCTGCATGAAGCCGACGCTCGGCGCGTGCAGCGCGGCGTCGATGAGCCGCTGCATGACGTCCGGCGCGACGGGATCGCTTGCGAAGTGCCGCATGTCGCGGCGTTGCGCGATGGCGCGATAGACGGCGTTGCGTTCGGAATCGGTGAAGCTGTTGAAGGTTTCGTTCATCGTCGATAGGCGTGACATGCGCGGTAGCGCCACTGTATCCGCATCGCGCGGCCGTGCACAGCGCGCTCATGCCGATACGCGGCATACGGTGCGGTAGCCCACCATCGCGTGCACGAAAATGAGCGAACATGACCGATGCCGTTCGGAACAGGCACCGTCCGCATTTCCATCGATCAGGCCGACACATGACATTCGACCACGGCGTATTCACCGTCTCGCTGGACTTCGAACTGCTCTGGGGCGTGCGGGAGACGCGGACCATCGAAAGCTATGGCGAGAATCTGCGCGGCGGGCGGCGCGCCATTCCGCAGATGCTGGACGTCTTTCGCAAAAGCGGCATTCACGCGACCTGGGCGACCGTGGGCTTCATGTTTCATCACGATATCGCCGAACTGAAAGCCAGCCTGCCGCGCGTGCGTCCGCACTATAAGCGGCCGGGCATATCGCCGTATGACTATATCGATGCCGCGCAAAGCCTCGATCCGCTTTATCACTTCGCGCCGGAGTTAATCGCGCTGATTCAGGAAGCGCCGGGGCAGGCCGTCGGCACGCACACGTATTCGCACTATTACTGTCTCGAAGAGGGGCAGGGCGTGCGCGAGTTCGAAGCAGACCTGGAATGCGCCGTGGAAGTGGCCCGGCGCGCGGGCATCGAGATCAAAAGCATCGTGTTTCCGCGCAACCAATGCAACGACGCTTATCTCGCCGTGCTCAGCCGCTTCGGCATTCTTTGTTATCGCGGCACGCAGCACGGACAGGCTTATGCGGCATCCGACAAAGCGGGCCAGAGCCGCTTCAAGCGCGCGAGCCGCCTGCTCGATGCTTACGTGAGCGTATCGGGCCACAACACGCATGCGCTCGAAGACTGCTATCGCGCGATGCCGTTCAATTTTCCGGCGAGCAGTTTTTTAAGGCCGTTCAGGCGCCGCGCTGCGATGCTCGACGATTTGCGCCTCAAGCGAATCAAGGACGCCATGACGCATGCCGCCATTCACAAGCGGCTTTATCACCTGTGGTGGCATCCGCATAATTTCGGGCGCGATACCGCGCAGAATATCGCGTTCGTCGAGCGCATCGCGGCGCATTACGTCTTTCTTCGCGAGCGATACGGCTTCGTCTCGTTGAACATGGAAGAGCTGTGCGCGATCGGCGTACGTCATCACGCGAATGATCGTGCGCCAAGCGCGATCGAAGCGACGCTCTGAAGCGCCGCTTCTTCGGCTTTAGCGACGCGTTTCCTGCGACGTGGCCGGCGGCGTGATCGACGAATGGCCGAGCAGGAAGCGCGGCGTCTTGAATCGGACGATGCATGCGTAGAACCACACGTAAGCGCCGACGAACACGATGTCCGTTGCGAACAGCACGACCGGCTGATTCCAGAAGAACGAAGCCGGCACGACGCCCACGGCGCACAACGCCCACAGATAAGGCGACGTTCGCGCGTTGCGGCGGCTGCGCTGACGCAAATCGCGATAGTCGGCGCCGCGCAGCGCAATGCGGCGATAGATCAGCGTATGCAGATGGACGCCGTCCGGCTCGCTGACGGGCCGCCCGCGCACGAACTTGCGCCGGTATATCGAGAAGATCGTTTCGAATAGCGGGTAAATCGCGACGACAGCCGCATACCACGCGGAGACGTTCGGATGCCGCGCAATGAGCAGCACGAGCAGCTCGGCCATGAGAAAGCCGATGAAATACGCGCCGCCGTCGCCGAGAAAGATCGCCGCGCCCGGATAGTTCCACACCGCAAAGCCGAGAATGGTGCCGATCATCGTCAGCGCCACGCTCATGATGAGCCAGTCGCCGACTTGATGCGCGACATAGCCGATCGAACCGAAGATCAATATGGCCGATACCGATGCGAGGCCGTTCATGCCGTCGATCAGATTGATGGCGTTGGTCAGGCCCGACACCGTGAGCACCGTGAGGCCGATAGCCACCGGCAAGAGCGCGAGACCGCGATCGACGATAGGCAGGTCGACGCGGCCGAGCACCGCGTTCAGCCCATAGACCGCGCAGATCGCGCCGGCCATCGCGGCGAGAAGCCGAATGCGCGGGCTCACGCGCTTGGTCACGTCTTCCACGCATCCCGCGACGAACGGAATCGCGGCGCAGCCGAAGAGCAGCAAGGCATCGCCGAGCGGATTGCCGTCGAAGACGCCGCCCACGACGAAAGTGATACCCGTTCCGCCCATGATCGCAACGCCGCCGACGCGCGGGACGGGCACCGCGTGCATCTTTTGGACTCCGGTGAGATCCGTGTCGAGCCACCGCGAACCGGCACGGCTCGTGTGCTTCACGATCCAAAGTGTCAGACAAAACGATGTCAGGCAGCCGAGGGCGAGATTCAGCATTGTCGTGTGCTCATGGTCAACAGCGCGGACGGTCGATCGGAATCAGAATTAATTAGCCAATGCCGTACATGCGGGCCGATGACTCGGCCCTCGAGTCTTTCGATCAAGCCACTGCGTCGAAGCGAAACACGGATACGTAGCCCGTAAAACGCGCGATAACCCTATTTATTCCTGAGTCTTTTTTTATGATTAATCAGGGATATCCCGCTTATCCCAATCACGTTGGGAGTCCGAATATCATCGCGCGACATGCCTTTTGGATGGCACGTTTTTTTGTTGATGAAGTGTTGGCTAGGCCGCGTAGCCGCTAAGAATTGGCTGCTCTCACAAGCCTTCTTTTGTGCTTTCGAGCGATGGCATACACCGCGTGTGTCGGCATGATGACGACCCCTTTAACGCGGTAATCACATAATGGTCACGCATTCCATCGGCGCAGCACGTATCGGCCTTCGCGATTGCGCGCGAGGTCATCGCTCACGACGCGCGCGGGCACGCCCGCCACCGTCACGTTGGCCGGCACATTCGACGTCACGACACTGCCCGCGCCGATCGTCACTGAATCGCCGATTATCACGTGTTCGACGATGCATACATTCGGCCCGATATAAACGTTATCCCCAATGGTCGCCGCTTTACCGTCGTTGGAACCGATGGTCACGCCTTGCGAGAGATTGCAGTTCGCCCCTATGACAGCGGTCTCGTTGATCACGATATTGCCGAAATGCCCAATAAAGAGCCCCGGTCCCACTTGGGTGCCCGCCGGAATGATGATGCCGAACTGGCGCTGCTTGCGGCGCAGAATGATCTTGAGGAGTCCGCCAAGAAATCCGTGCGGCCTGGCCGACGCAAGACGGAACCACACCGAATAGTTGAATCCTTCCGATGAAATGAACTTGCGAACGAGCGTTCCCGTATCGGAGGAGCCTGCATAGCGGTAGAGATCGCTCCTGATCAGATCAAGCGGTTTCATCGGTAACCTAACGAAAAAAGGTGCGTTGCGCGGTAGCGTAACGGGACACGGATCGCGTATAAGTTTGAGAACTCACATTTCATTCGATGTATCCAAACGACGCATCAAGGAGCCCGCCGCGTCATGCGAAAAAGAAGGATTGCGCTCAAGCTCATTGCGCTCGGCGCGCTGGTGGAAACCCTCGCTTCGAAGCCGCTTCACGCCGCGGAGACCGTGAACGCCAGCACGTTCGGCGTGAAGGGCGACGGCACGAGCAACGACCGCGTAAGGCTTCAGACTGCGATAGATGAATCCGTCGGCAAGACGCTCGTCATCAGCGGGCGTTGCCGCATCGATGCGAAAGGGCTGGATCTGCGAAGCGGAACGCGCGTGCGTTTCGACTCCGGCGCGTCCATCAAGCTGCTTGCACACGACACGCCGTTCTACCAGATCATCCGCATCTGGGACGTGACCAACGTGGTGCTCGAAGGCGGCACGTTCGACGGCAGCAAGGATCTGAATGCCGCGCAGCCGAAGCGCCGCGACGAGGGCTACGGCATGGGCATTTCGATCGCGGGCAGCACGAACGTGACCATCAAATCCGCCACGACCATCAACTGCTGGGGCGATGGCGTGTATATCGCCAACAGTTATCGCGCGCAGTACGTGGCCCCCGAAGATATTCGCATCGTCGATCACCATGCGAGCAATTGCCGGCGGCAGGGCGTGTCCATTATCAGCGGCAGAAATATCGTGATCGAACGCGGCGTGTGGGAAAACATCGGAGGCACCGCCCCGTCGGCGGGGCTGGATATCGAGCCGAATTCGAATCGCGACGTGCTGGAAAATGTCCGCATCGTCGATCCCGTTACGCGCCGCTGCAAAATCGGCATTCTCGTTTTTCTCGCTGAAATGCCGGGGCCGCTTGCCAAGCGTGTCGATATAACGATTAGCGGTCATCGCGATGAAGGTTCGACCGATAATGCCTTCAGCGTTTCAGGTCTCGATACAAAGGGTTTTATTGTCAAAGGCCGCGTGGAAAGCCGTTCGCCCGTATGGGTCGATTCGCGGCTCGCTTCGGTGGAAAGCGTGGACTATGACAAGCGCGGTCCCGCTGTCGTGGTGACGGGGCTGCGCTTGATCCGCTAGACGAGCGTTCGCATGCTGTGGGACAGCGCGATACCCGCGCTGTTGCTCATCGTCATTCGGCTATGCGGCTATGCGGCGATCGCAGACGGCTCGCGTTCGCCGGCGCGGGCGCGATGGTATTTGCGCTGGTGGCTCTATCTCATGCGCTATCACGAAGGCGAATACGCGTATTTCATCGGCAGCAAGTTTGTGCGATGCAGTTCGTCATCGACGGTAAAAGCATGAACCATCGATGACGAAGTCGAGTTCAGGTCTTTTCCGAGGGCATTTTGCGCAGACGTTTCGCGCCCGTCTTTCTCGCCATGCTCTCGCCGCGAAGCACTCTGCGCAGCGCGCCGTAATCCGCGCGCATGCGTTCGATCTCATAGCGCGTCACGAGCCGCCCGCCGAAGCCCGACAGGAATTCGAGAATGGCCGCGGTCGAAATGCCGTCGAGATCGAAGATCAGCTTGCGTTCGCGTGAGATCCGCGCGGCTTCCCAGATCAACAGGCTGATGGCGCCGCCGTGCGCATCCGGGCGGCGCGAGGACAACAGGTAATACACCGCACGGTCGTCCCACACGAGCGCGGTCTCGGCAACGAGCGCGCCGTCTTCGTCGAACGCGCCGAGCATCACGCCTGCGTTGCGCTTGCGCACTTCGCCGAGCACGCGTCGCATGATGGTCGAGCCATACACGTTATTGCGTTTGCGAACGGCGAGATTGCTGTCGTAGAAGTCGACGAAGGCATCGGCGTTCGGTATCTCCCGTATCGCGAGACGCTCGGTCGCGCGGCGCACCCAGTTGCGCGTGTTACGACGCAAGGCCGACCACGCTTCGCTTTCGGTGCGGTCCGGGGGAATCTCCATCGTATAGCCGATGGAAACATCATAGCCATGCAGCGAGAACGCAATGGCCTCGGCTTCCGACATGCGCGTGTCCATCAATTGATGAAAGTGCGCGCACGACGGGAGTTTCGCCACGAGCTGACTCGCAATCTCCATGCGATAACACCATTCGCGCTCGCTGCTGCCCGCGCGTTGCGGTTTGATGACAGGACCGAGCGTGCGCGTGATCGACGGCAATTCGGATATTCGCCATATGCCTTTACGCTCCAGCATATAAGGCATTTCACCGATGACTTCATCGCCCTGTCTGACTTCGACGACATCCCATTTACCGTCGGTTGCCGCCTCGAGCCACCACGGTTCATGAAAGATCGATCGTGCAGTCAATCCTTGCGGCTTCACGTCGCTTGTCACGGCGATCTTGACATTTTCCTTGGCTTTATTCTGTTTGCCTTTCGCGGGCTTGGGTTTGATCGCGACAGTTGAAGAGCCTGCTGAAAAACATTCGTTATTCATTGTGCCTCGCAACTTGGTTCATGATGCAGTTCGCTATGCGTTTAATGTGCGCTGCAAAACTTCAGCACGGGCGTTAGCACGCGGCCGACAGCGTCCAATGGCTGGCGCGACGGAATGACAGACGCGGAGTCGGCGGCGTGAGTCAGAAGAGGTGATGCATGATTTCGACGATGTCAAGAGAATACGTCGGGCGACTTATTACAAGGGTTTACCGGAGCGTAAATGAGCAATCGAGTGCACCACTGTACGGCATCGCACGTTGCGCCAGTTGCTTCGCGATGCAAGATGCGCCAAGCGAAGGACAGCCAAATGATGTCTATTCACGAACGATGTAGCTTGCGTGAACTGCTCGATGCGCAAGCCATCGCAAACCATGTGCCGTCGCAGAGATTCTCATGATCGCACCAGCCACACGTATCGACATCATCGAAACGACAGATGAATTCCATGCGCTCGGAGACGAATGGCAAGCCTTGTGGCGGCGCGCGCGGGGGCGGCATCACGAGTCATTCGTGACGTGCCGGCTCAGTTGGGAATGCGTGGCGAAGCCGATGGGCCGGTCGCTTCGCATCATCGCGGTTCATCGCGGCGAGCGGCTCATCGCGGTGTGGCCGCTCGTTCGTTCGCGTAATCGGCTCTGGACCGTGATGCGTCCATTGAGCCCCGAATCGGCGGACTACACGACCGTGCTCGTCGACCCCGAACATGATTCAGTTGAACTGATCGAATCGATCTGGCGCGCGGCGCTCGAACGCTGCCCGGCCGACATCTTCCTGTTGCCGTATCTCGATCACGACAGTGCGCTCTATCGGCTCGCAATGGCGCATGAAGGATTGATGACGGCGAAGGCGCATCCCTATGCCATCGCGCGCCTGTCGCAAGAGAAGGATTGGGAGAGCTTCGCGGCTCCGCTCGGGACGCTGTCGGGCAAGAAGCCGGGCGCGCTGCTCAGGCGGCTCGAGCGGCAGGGGAAGGTCGAGATGCGCGTGCTCGGTCCCGACGACGCGGACGAAAACGCACGCATGGTCGACTGGATGCTCGAATGCAAGCGTGGCTGGGCCGAGCGCGTGGACAAGAAGGGCGCGTGGCTCTATTCGCAGGCGTTTCGCGATTATCTCGTCGCGCTGGCGAATCATCCCGCCGATAGCGAGGGAAAACCCTATTCGCGGATCATGGTCCTTGTGCTGGACGGCGTGCCAATCGCCGCGAACATGGTCGGACTCGGCCAGGGAATCATGCTCGGTGTGATGACCGGCTTCGACCGGGCGTTCGGCAAGTTCGCGCCCGGCGCGATCAGCATCGAGGCTTGGGTGCGCTGGGCGATCGAAAACCGGTTCGACTTCGATCTGGGCGCCGGCGCGGAGACGTTCAAGCCGTACTGGAGCAAGGGCAATGTGTCCACGGCGACAAGCGTGCAGATCGCGAAGTCGTCGTGGGGGCGCGTGGCTTTCGTCATGAACGACGGTATCAGCAAACTCGCGGCAATTCGCGCGGGAATGCGGCGCGGTAATGCGGAAATGACGTCGTAGACAAATGAAAGCGAAAGCGCGCCAATAAAAATATAATCGGCGCGCCATATCAATAATCGGAAGAATAATTCAAGCAATAAATGCGGTTTTCTTCATACGTGAAACCTGTCGTTCGGTAGCAACGACAACCCTTATTTCCCCTCTCGACGATTTTTTTTAAATCGTCCGATCAATAAGCAAGCGTTTTCCCGAATCCCGCGCTCCGCTTGGGATACGGAGAACGTACGTTCTCGCTATTCACACCTGTCCCCGCTAATTAGTTACATCGCGTTACGAAACAATCTTAATTGTCATACCACGGTGTGTATCATTCGAACCCGGTATCGGTATTACATGCCATTACCCGCAAGCGTTAGTCTGCGTTATGAAGTAAGTTTGACCGGCATCTCGTGACCAAAATGCTTCGGGCGTTTTATTGCCCCGGTTGAACGGCTTTGCCTTCGTCCGATTTTGCGGTCCCGACGGACATTTCTTTTTCCCAGTCGCCTATCAATAACGTCAAGCACAATGCCTTTTATCAAAAACAATCTGCTTTCTTCTGAACTAAACCAAAACCCGATTTTCACCCGCCGCAAATTCCTGACGGCTCTCGCAGCCGGCACCGGCACCGTGGCATTGGCCGCGTGCGGCGGCGGCAGCGCCGACGACCTCGCCGCCACCGACAAGCGCTGGCGCCGCGGCGGGGCCGCAACCACCTCGGCCGCGTCGAGCACCTCTGCGTCGAGCACGCCGGTCGCATCGTCCACCCAAGCAGCGGCAACCTCGTCGGCCGGCACGGTCGACGCCAGCACGTTCGGCGTGAAGGCCGACGGCGTCACCAACGACCGCGCGGCGCTTCAGAAGGCCATCGACGGTTCCGTCGGCAAAATCCTGCTGATTTCGGGCAAGGTCCGCATCGACTCAGCAGGCCTCGATCTGCGCACGAACTCGCACCTGCGTTTCGCGAGCGGCGCGTCGATCAAGCTGCTCGCGCACAACACGGCGAGCTATCAGATTCTGCGTCTGTGGGACGTGAACAACGTTCAGATCGAGAACGCGTACCTGGACGGCAGCAAGGAGCTCAACTCCGCGACGAACGATCCGAACGATGGCGGCCAGGGCATGGGCATTTCGATTGCCGGCGCGACGAACTCCACGATCACCTCGCCGACGACGATCAACTGCTGGGGCGACGGCATCTACATCGGAAGCTCGTATCACTCGCTCACGACGCCGAGCAACGCCATCACCATCACGAAGCACGTGGCGGACGGTTGCCGTCGCCAGGGCGCGACGATCACGAGCGGCAGCAACATCACGTTCGACACGCCGACGTGGTCGAACACGCAGGGCACGATGCCTTCGGCCGGTCTCGATATCGAGCCGAACGACAACAACGCGGTGCTGTCGAACATCAAGGTGATCAGCCCGACCACGAACAACTGCCGCTACGGCATTCTCGTGTATCTCGGCGCGTTGCCCGGCCCGGTCGCCAAGGCCGTGACGGTCGACATCACCAACCACCGCGATAACGCTTCGTATCACGTGGCGTACGCGGTCGGCGGTCTGCAGTTGAACGGCTATTCGGTGACGGGCCATATCAGCAGCGACAACCCCGTGTACATGCACTCGGCGCTCGGCTTCAGCAAGACGGATTGGGACAACGCCGGTCCGGCGGTCGAAGTGACGAACATGACTTACACGCGTTAAGCCAGGCGGTTTCCGGCTGACGGCAAAAGGGCTGCCCGCGAAGGCAGCCCTTTTGTGCATGCAACTGTCTTTTTCTGCCAATCACCTGTACTGCCCCTTAACTTTCGGCTGAAAATGCCGAAAACTAATGGCATGGATGCTGCTCTAAGTAACCCCGGCTGCGGGATTACCCCAGCGTCGATTCGTCTGGAGAGGGAATGGACTTCGCCATTACTGTCGGCACGATAGCGTTTTTCGCTGTCGTTGCGCTCGCCTTGCTGGCGGTGGCCGACGTGCTGCTGCCTTCGCGGCGGCGGCATCGGCGCGGCACGGACAGCGACGAAGGCAACGGCGAGCGTTCGCCTGGCGTCTTTAGCGGCGTGCGCGGCCGCATGCACAAGTCGGACGAACTGAAGCCGAAAGAAGCGGGCCATTCATCGCGCTCGGGTCATCACAAATGACTCTGCCTGTGCAAATTATGCAGTCCCAATAGCATTGCGTACTGCGCTCCACACACGAATCGCAATCCTCAGTCTGTCTGTTTGAACCCGACGCAATCGTGCGTCGATTTGCGTTGCGTGTTCATCGTGCTCACGTACGTTTCTTCATAGCGTCGCCAACTCGTTTCGATCGAAAAGATACGCTCGATGCGTTCGCGCGCGGCAAGGCCGAGCGCGCGCCGTTCTTCTGAAGGTATCCTTAACATATGGATCAGTGCGTGCGCCAGTGCTTCCGCGTTCCCGGGCGGCACGACTGTTCCTGTCTCGCCGATGAGCCACGCCGTGTCGCCGACATCAGTGGCGACGCATGGAACGCGGCACGCCATTGCTTCGCCCACGACAGTCGGCAAGCCTTCGCTGCGCGAGGACAGGCAGAACACGTCGAGCCCGGCGAGCATGGTCTCGGGATGCTCCAATGCACCGAGCAGCCGCGCGGCGTGCGTAATGCCCGCGTGATGCAAGCGCGCGACGAGTTCGCCGTTGTCGTGATCGAGCCCGCGGCCCGCCATCACGAAGCGGCATTGCGGCAACACGTCGAGCACGCGGCGCATCGCGTCAATGAAGTTCGGGTAGTCCTTTACCGCGTGATATCGCCCGACGATGCCGACCACCGGCGCATCCGCATCGAAACCGAGATCGCGACGCAAGTGCTCGCGCGCGAGCGGCATCGGCTTGCAGACATCCAGCTCGAAGCCATTGGGAATGACCGTCATCTTCCCGGCGCAATAGCCGCCCTGAACGTGCGATTGCATGGCCGCTTCGCCGCAGCACACGATGGCATCCGGCACGCGCGCGGACAGCATCGCGCACGCCTTCGTGACCCAGCGCGTCATTCGGCTGCTGCCCGTTGAACGCAGGTCCGTATGATGGATGCCCCAGACGAGCGCGGGACGCGGCGCACGCGAACCGCGCAGGCGTCGCGTCGCGTTCATCGCGTGAAGCGCGAGGCCGCCGATGAGATCGCCGTGATAGAGCCAGCTTTGCACGACATCCGGATCGAGTTCGTCGAGCCAGCGCACGAGCGTCATGAACTTCGCGGGGCCGGGCATGCCGCGGCGCATGCCGAGCATGCGCACCTCGGCCCCGGCTTCGCGGATGCGCGCAGCGAGCGTGTCTTCCGACGACAGCGATATCACCGCATGCCTCACGCCGCTGCCGCGCGATGCGCGTATCAGCCGGTAAAGCAGCATCTCGGCGCCATCGGCCGGAAGCGCGGTGATGACGTGAACGATCTTCACCGCGCGATACCGACCGACGACGGCGCCGCCTGATGCGCGGGCGCAAGCGTCTGATAGACGCCGAGCGTCCTGTCGATGACGATGGCTTCGTCGAACTCGCGCAACGCCTTGTCGCGGGCGGCGAGGCCGAGCTTGCGCGCGAGCGCGCGGTCGTCGTCGAGAAGACGCAGTGCATTCGCGAGCGCGACGGCATCGCGCACGGGCACGATCAGGCCGTCCTCACCGTTCACGCTGACGACCTCGCGGCAGCCGGGCGCATCGGTGGTGATGAGCGGCAGTGCGCACGCGGCCGCTTCGATCAGCGATTTCGGCAGGCCTTCGCGATAGCTCGGCAACACCATCACGTCGGTTTCAGCGAGCAATGCGGGCATGTCGCTGACGTGGCCGCGCCATTCGACGAGTCCTTCCGCCACCCAGCCTTCTATGGTCGCGCGTTCGATCGACGCGGGATTGCCCGCATCCGGCATCCCCGCGAGAATGAAGCGAATGGAGCGGCCCTCGCGTTTGAGCGCGCGGGCTGCATCGATGAATTCGGCAATGCCCTTGTCCCACAGCATGCGCGCAGCAAGCAGCGCACGCAGCGGTTCGCGCGAGAGCGGGGCATCGGCGGGACGCGCCTTGAAGCGCGAGCAGTTCACGCCCGAGCCCTTGATCAGATGGATGGCGCTTTCATCGACAAGACGCGCTGTCTTGAACATCTGCACGTCATCGGGATTCTGAAGGATGAGCGCGCAGCCGTCGCCATCGAGTGCGAGACGCAGCACGCGGCGCACGACGGGCCGCAACATGCGCGCCTTGAGATCGCGGCTGGTGAATACATAGCCGAGGCCCGCGACCGAGTTCACGCGCGCCGGCACGCCCGCGAGCTTCGCACCGAGCGATCCGTAAACCGCGCTCTTGATGGTGAAGCCATGCACCAGCGCGGCCCGTTCTTCACGGAAGAGGCGCGCGAGCCATAGCACGAGATTCAGTTCGCGAAGAGGATTGAGACTGCGGCGGATCATCGGCACTGCATGCCAGCGAAAGCCGAGTTCGCGCAGTCGCGGGCCGTATTCGCCGGGCGGGGAGATGAGCACGACTTCATGGCCCATGTCGCGCAAACGATAAGCGAGCGACAGGCGGAAGTTGTAGAGATACCAGTCCGTGTTGGCGAAGAGGATGACTTTGTTCATGGCCCGCATCTCCTGTCAAAGCGCCTGACGCTGATGATTCCGCACGCGATGCTTCACGGGTTGTTGCGCATCGGCCGTGCAGACGCCGATGTGTGCGAACAGGTCGTCCCATAGGCGAAGGATCGCGCTGACGGCGTATCGCTCGCGAATCGACTCCGCGCCTTTGCGTGCGAGTTCCGCGCGCAGGGCTTCGTCGCCGAGGAGACGCGTCAATGCGGCGGCGAGCGCGTCGCGATCGTTCGGCGGCACGAGCAGCGCATCTTCGCCATCGCGTGTGATGTCGCGCGGACCGCTCGGACAATCGACGGCCACCGCCGGCACGCCCAGCGCCATGCTCTCGGCAAGCGCGAGCCCGAAGCCCTCGAAGCGCGACGACATCACGAAAGCCTGCGCGCGCCGCATTTCCATCCACGGTTCGCTGGTCACGCCCGGCATGAACACGCGCTCGTTCAGCCCGTGTTGGTCGATCCGCGCCTGCAATGCCGCGCGCTCCGCGCCTTCGCCCCATATGGTGAGATCCCATTGGGGAAAACGCTTCGCAATGGACGCAAACGAATCGATAAGTAATCCGTAGTTCTTTTGCGGATGCAGCCGCCCGAACGAAACGAGGCGCATGCGCGCGTCCGTGCTCGCAGCGGGCGCGGGTTGCGAGAACAGTTCCGGCGGCAATGGATTCGGCATGACCGCCATGTGCCGCACGCGCGGTATCATCGCGCGAAACGGCTTCACGACGTTCTCGGTGAGCACCGTCACGGCGTCGGCATACGGATAGGCGATGCGCGTCGCCAGATTCCAGAACGGCGAGCGGCCATCGGCGGAAGGATCGTTGTGCTCGCACACGATGAGCGGCACGCGCTGGCCGACCGTCGCGAGCACGCTCGCCACGTTCACGTTGTAGAGGAACGAGACAACGACATCCGGCCGGCTTTCGCGGATAAACGCGCGCAAGGCCAACTGGCGTTCGACATAGCCGATCACACCGACGCGTCTCTTGCCGACGCGATCGGCAAGATGGATGAAGCGCACCTTGTCCGACAGCGCGTAGAAGCACGCGCGCTTTCGGCTGTATGTGGCGACGAGCGTGACGTTGTCGCCGCGTTCGCTCCATGCGTTGACGAGCGTGGCCGCGACGCGCTCGGCGCCGCCGCTTCCCATCGAGCTCACGAGCAGCGTGATGTTCATCGAACCGGTCCTCCCGTGAGATTTGCAGGCGGCACCCGCCGCGTGATCATCATCGACACGACGAACACCGTCGCGTGCATCATGCCGGTTCCGACGAGCACGCCCGGCATGCCGATCCAGCGCGTGAGCACCGCATTGGCGACCACCTTCACCGCGAAGCCGAGCGCGGTCACGATAGCCATGTCCTTGTAGCGGCCCTCGACCGAGAGCAGGTTCATCGTCACGAGCGCGGCGAAGTAGAACGGCAACTGCACCAGCGCATAACGCATGAGGTCGGCCACGAGCACGGTGTTCTGCGCGGTGAACGCGCCGCGCTGGAACAGCACTTCGACGATCCACGGCGCAAGCGGATACGTGATGAGCGCGGCCACCGCTCCCGCGCCGAGCGCCATCAGGGACCACAGAAACGCAGTGTGGCGCGCGCGGTTGATGTCGTCCTTGCCGAGAATGTCGGACAGCACCGGCAGCGTGCCCTGCGCGATGGCAAGCGCGCCCATGCTCAACAGCAAGCCGAACACGCGGTTCGCATAGCCGAGCGTGGCGACGGCGCCATCGCCCAGATGCGCGACGAAATACTGATCGAGTGCGGGCGAGCAGCACACCACGAGTTGCCCGAGCATGAACACACGCACCGCGTGATAGATGGGCTGCCAGCGGCGCGAGGTGAACGTGAGGCTCAGGCGGCTGTACTTGCCGTCGACCTTGCCCGCGAGCGGCCACAGCACGAGCACGAGCGCGATATAGCCGATCAGCGTGCCGTACATGAGCGGCACCATCGCGGTCTTGTCGGTGACGAAGAGAACGAGCAGCAGCGTCATGACGGCGGGCAGGCCGTCGAGCAGTGTCGCGATGTGGCGTTCGCGCGATTGCAGGCGCGTGGAGTAAGCGGTGACCACCATGATGAGCACGCCGATGGGCGCCATCACCACCATCATGTGATGCGCCATGTCCCGCGTCTGCGCCGACAGATTGCCCGCCATGAAGTGCAGGACATAAGGCCAGACGAGATAGATGATCGCCGTGAACATCAGGCCGACGAGCATCGCCCATGCGACCAGTTCGCCGAGAAAGCGCGTTTCTTCCTCGACGGACTCCCTGCGCAGATCGACGAACATCGGCACGAGCACGATGGCGAACACGGCCGAGCATGCGGCGGGCAGCCACGAGACGAGCGTCAGCGTGATCTGATACGCATCGACCACGTTGCTGATGCCGTAGCGATACGCGATGACCATCTCCTTGGCCGCGCCCGCGCATCGCCCGAGCAGAACGAAAATGGCCACCCTCGCCATGCCGCGCGCCGCGCGCAGATGATCGGGGTGAAGCTGCAGAAGACGGTCTCTCAGTGCAGCGAATTGGGAAATCAACGCATCTGCCTCATGTCCCGCTGCGTGCGGCCGAAAGCGCGGATGCGCTGATTGGCTCGCGGTCAGCTTGTTCGGAAAGGAAGCGGATATACCACGGCATGGCCTTTTCGATGCCGTCCGCGAAGACTACCTTGCGCCCATAACCGAGCAGCTGCTCGGCCTTGGACACATCGGCTTGCGAATGGCGCACGTCCCCCGCGCGGAACGGCCCGTACACGGCGTCCCGGCGGCTCTCGATCCCATGTCTCGCGAGTGCCCGCTTGAGTTCTTCGTATAACTGCCTGAGCGTCGTGCGGTCGCCGACCGCGACGTTGTACACCTGTCCCCTTGCTTCCTGCGCCGCCTTGGCCGCAAGAATGTTCACCTGCACCACGTTGTCGATGAAACAGAAGTCGCGGCTCGTTTCGCCATCGCCATTGATGGTGATGGTCTCGTCTTCGATGAGCGCGGCGGTCCATTTCGGAATGACCGCTGCATACGCGCCTTCGGGGTCCTGCCGCTTGCCGAACACATTGAAGTAGCGCAGCCCGGTCGCATGAAAGTCATACGCGCGCGCGAACACGGATGCGTACAGTTCGTTGGCGTACTTCGTCACCGCATAGGGCGAAAGCGGCTGGCCGATGCGGTCTTCCACTTTCGGCAGGCCGGGATGATCACCATAAGTCGAGCTGGATGCCGCATACGTGAAGCTCTGGACCTTCGCATCGCGCGCGGCGCACAGTATGTTGAGAAAGCCGCTGAGATTCACGTCGTGCGTTGCGATGGGATCGCGCACCGAACGCGGCACCGAACCGAGCGCGGCTTCGTGCAGCACGTGATCCACGCCATGCAGCGCGGCGCGGCAATCGTCCATGTTGCGGATGTCGCCTTCAATGAAGCGAAAGCGCCGCCATTGCTTATCACCGACAATCCCGCGCACTTCGTCGAGATTGCGCTGATGTCCCGTCGCGAAGTTGTCGAGGCCGACCACATGCTGATCCAGCGATAGCAGCGCTTCCAGCAGGTTCGAGCCGATGAAGCCCGCCACGCCGGTGATCAGCCATGTTTGCGGATGCGCGCGCAATGCTTCGCACACGGATTCGTATCGGTCGGGCATCGGGTTCTCCAGCGCGGATCGCGAGCGTGTCATGAGCAGCGATCACAGGCGAAGATCGCTTGCATCGGCGGGCAGCACATATTTCAGGTCGTACACGACATGCTGGTCCTTGCCGAACGCATGCAGCGCGTCCGCACCCATCTCGGCAAACTCGCGATGCGACACCGCGAGCACGATCGCGTCGTACATGCCTTTGGCTGGCGCCTCGATCGGCTGGATGCCGTACTCGTGGAACGCGTCTTCGCGCGAGATCCAGGGATCGTAGACGTCGACGTTAGTGCCGTATTGCTTCAGTTCGTTGACGATATCAACGACGCGCGAATTGCGCATGTCGGGGCAGTTCTCCTTGAACGCGAGACCCATCACGAGCACGCGCGCGCCGGGAATATAGATGCGCGCCTTCGTCATCGCCTTGACGAGTTGCGAGACCGCATAGCTGCCCATGCTGTCGTTCAGCCGGCGGCCCGCGAGAATGATCTCGGGGTTATAGCCGATGGATTGCGCCATGTGCGTCAGATAGTACGGATCCACGCCGATGCAATGCCCGCCCACGAGTCCCGGCCTGAAGTTGAGGAAGTTCCACTTCGTGCCCGCCGCGAGCAACACGGCTTCGGTGTCGATGCCCATCTTGTTGAAGATGATCGACAGCTCGTTGACGAGCGCGATGTTCACGTCGCGCTGCGTGTTCTCGATAGCCTTCGCCGCTTCGGCCACGCGAATGCTGCTGGCCTTGTGCGTGCCCGCCGTGATGATCTGGCGATAGAGCGCGTCGACGGCGTCGGCCACTTCGGGCGTCGAGCCGGACGTGACCTTCTTGATGTCGGGCAGGCGATGCAGCTTGTCGCCCGGATTGATGCGCTCGGGGCTATAGCCCGCGAAGAAATCGACATTGAAGCGCAAGCCCGACACGCGTTCGAGCACGGGCACGCATTCTTCCTCGGTCACGCCGGGATAGACGGTCGATTCGTAGATCACGACATCGCCGGGCTTGAGCGCCGAACCGATGGTTTCGCTTGCGCGCAACAGCATGCCGAGGTCCGGGCGCTTGTGGCGATCGATGGGCGTCGGCACGGTCGCGATGAACACGGTGCAGTCCTTGAGCGCCGCGGGCTCGTCGGTGAAGACGAGCGATTGCGCCGCGCGCAGTTCCTCGTCGGCGACTTCGAGCGTCGCGTCGTGTCCTTCGCGCAGCGAGTCGATGCGATGACGGTTCACATCGAAACCCACCACCGCATGATGCTTGCTGAATTCGACGGCGAGCGGCAGGCCCACGTAGCCCAGGCCGATCACGGCAATTTTTTGATCAGTAAGCGAACGCATGAAGATCTCTCCAGTCTCGAAGCAACGCGAAGGGCGGATACCGCCGTGTGTTTCGACTGCGCATGCTGCGCTTATTCGACACTTATTCGACGCTTATTCGACGCTTATTCGACGCTTATTCCGGCGTGGATTCGTAGTTATGCGCGACGTAAGCGCTGCTGCCGTAGCGTCCTGCAAGCGCCTTGTTCGCCGTATGCAGCGAGACGCCGTTGAGCAGCACGCCGGTCACGCGCGCGCCCGTCTGATTGAGCCGCTTCATCGACTCCTTGATTTCGCCCACGCGCGTTTGCCCATAAAGGCCCACGAGGAAGATCGAGCCTGCCGCCGGCGCAATCGCGCCCGCATCGGATACGGCGAGCACGGCCGGCGCATCGACGAGCACGATGTCGTACAGCGAGGACGCTTCCTGAATCACCTCGCGATACTTCGCGCCCAACAGCAGCTCGGCGGGACTCGTCGGATACGGACCGCCTTGCAGCACGTCGAGATTCGGCAATACGTCGCGATGAATCGAGGCATCGAGCGTATGCGTGCCGAGCAGAATGTTCGCGAGTCCCGGCCCTTGCTCGATGCCGAATTGCCGATGCAGATAGCCTTTGCGAAGGTCCGCATCGATGAGAAGCACGCGCGTGCCGCCCGATGCGAGCACCGTGGCGAGATTCGCCGAAAGGAACGACTTGCCGACGCCGGGCAGCGGCCCCGCGATCATCACGACGTTGTTGCGCGCGCCGACGAGCGTGAACTGCAGCGCCGAACGCAGGATGCGCAACGCTTCGACCGTCGGGTCCTTGGGGAACTGCGCCGCGAGCACGGCCTGACGCGGCGCCGTGCCGTTGACGACGCTCGAAAGCGCAGGCTGACGCGCGCTCTGCGGAATGGTCGCGAACACGCTCAGGCCCGTTTCGATCTCGATCTCTTGCGTGTCGGTCACGCCTCGGAAGATGCGGTCGAGCAGCATCGCAAGGCCCACGGCCAGGAAGAGCCCCAGCGCGAGCGCAATGGCGAACGCGAGCCATTTGATCGGCTTCACGGGCAGCTCGGGCACGTCGGCGGTATCGATCAACTGAACGGACGCCGCCTTGCCCGCCTTGATCAGCATCATCTCTTCGATGTTGTTGCGCAGCGCCGTGTAAAGGTCCGTGCTGACGCGGACGTTGCGCAAGAGACGCAGCGCGCCTTGCTCTTCCATCGGCATGGAACGGGTGCGGTCGTTCAGCTTGGCCAGGAACTGCTCGGTTGCCGCGATCTGCTTGTCGATCGACGTGATTCTCGGATGCGCGTTGGAGAACGTGGTCGCCAGGTCATCGCGCGTGTGACGCAACGACAGCAGTTGCGCGTTCGCATCGGCGGTCTGCTTCAGAATCAGGCGATTCGTTTCGTCGGTATCCAGCATCGCGTTCTTGTCGCGATACGAGTTGTACGCATTCTCCGCGTCTTCCATCTGACGTTTGAGCACGGGCAACTGCCGCTGCAGATAGGTCAGCGAGTTCTCCGCGATCACCGCCTTGCGGTCGCCGTTGAGCCTGACATATTGACGCCCGATCTCGTTGATGGTCGCGGCCACTTGCACGGGGTCCGCGCTTTCGAGCGTCACCTTGAGCACGCTCGACTTGTTGCCCTGCTCGGTGATCTTCAACTGGCTCTGAATCGCGTCGATGGTCAACTGCCGCGAGTAATGAACGACATCGAAGCCGACGCCTGGATTGCCTTTCAGCGAGGTCACGAGCAGCCGCACCGGACCTTTCGAGGTCTGCACGAGCAGCACTTCGCCCACGGTGCCGACGACCGGCGTGCCGAGCGCGGCATTGCTCAGTTCATATTGCCCGTCCTTGCGTGCGGTCACGGTGAACTTCACGCCTTCCAGTTGGCGCGGCACGTCGAAGTCGGGAACGCTGATGGACTCGTCGCCCCACGCGTAGTCGCCGAAGCCGAAGAGTCCCGGCTCCGAAAGCTGGCCGTCGTGATGCGCGAGCCGGTTGCCGATCACCGGAAAGCGCCGCGGATAGGCGCTGATATAGAGCTTGAGCGCATCGACGGCGCGCGAGACGACGAGCTTCGAGCCGATCACCTGCATCTCGCCTTCAGCGGACGAACGATCGTCCAGCGTCGGCAGCATGTTGCTCAACGGATCGCCGGGACGCGAATTCGATACGTCCTTGTTGTCCTCGACCTTGATGAGAATCGCGGACTGAAAGATGGGCGGACTCAGATAGGCATACGCGGCGCCGAGCAGCAGGGTGAACGTCACCACCATTGCAATGAGCACGCGATGGTTGATGACTGTATCGATTAGCGAAGCAAACGGAATTTCGTCGCCGTTTTCCGCAACGGCTTCGTCATACGTTTTGACTTTGGAAATCATGTTAAGCAGGCCCCGGCGCGTGTGGTTGGCTCAAACGGATTGGGCAGACATGCTGTTAGGGCTTTCCAAGATCGTTCATAAGGAAAGCAGAGGATCGCAACCCGGATGCGTGAGAGAGAATTGCGCGTGGTGAAACCGTATCAGCCTGCTTTTTTCCGGTATGCGCGGAAGGCCACATTGCGGCCCGCGGTTCGACGTCGCGAGTGAAATTTTTCTGACGAAATTGAATAACGTGCGTATGCCTAATCTATTCCGCGTCGTGGCGGCAAGCGCGCCTTTATCCGTGTTTGTCCGTATCCCTCATTCCATCTAACCAATCGAGGTTTCGTCGTCCATATGAAACGGGCTGCGAATCGAACAGGTGTGCGCAAATGAGTCCGGTGTCGGCGGAGATTCGGGTGTGGAATGCACTTGAACATCGGAGTCTGTATGAACACGAGAACCATAGCCGCGCGCACCATCGAGCCGTTCGATTGCAAGACAGCGAGCGCGAGCGCTTCGGCAGCAGCGTACCGGCGCTTCAACGCCGCAATTCGCCCGGACCTTTGCCCGTCCAGCGCTTCAGTGCGCGGCGAAAGTTGGCGGCGTCGCTGAAGCCGAGGAGCATCGCGATATCGTCGGTGCTCATCTTCGTCGTCTTCAGATACTCCAGCGCGAGCGAGCGGCGCACGTCATCCACGATGGCGAGAAACGACGTGTCTTCCGCTTCGAGACGCCGCCGCAAGGTGCGCGTCGTCATGTGCAGTGACTGCGCCACTGCTTCCATGCCGGCGAACGTGCCGGGCGTGCTCATCAAAATCTGATAGACCTCGCCGGCCACGCCGGTCGATGTCTTCGCCTGGCCGATCAGCCTGTCGCATGTTTCCTGCAGCAGCGTGGCCGTGAGCTTGTGTGCGAGTTGCGGCTTGCGGTCGAGTATCGCGCTGTCATAGACGAGCTCGCATTGCGGCTGATCGAAGAAGCAGGGGCAACCCAGATATTGCGAATAAATGTCCGCATGCGCGGGCGCGGGATACGAGAAGCACGCCTTGACCGGCGGACACGCGCTGCCGGCGACATCCTGAAGATGCGTCACATGCTGCGTGTATTGCTGCTCGATGATGAACTCGCGCAACTCGCGCGACGGGCTCGACACGAACGCATCCGGAAACGTCCACACCATGCGGTCCGGATACTCCGTCCATTCGATCGTGACCGTGGGCGTCGCGAGACTGTGATACTTCACGCCCAGCTTGAAGTACTCGCGCAGCGAAAGGCATGACATGAGCGCGTAGCCATACATGCCGTATGCGGAAAGATGCAGCCGCATGCCGACCTTGAACGGCGTGGCGGGATCGCATGATTGCGAGACCGCGTTCCTGCATACGGTTGCATATTGCGCGACCGACGTGAGCACGGAGGCATCGTAGATCTGATCGGGATTCACGCCGGTGCCGCGCAGACTGTCGGCGGGCGCGATGCCCTGTTCCGCCAGCACTTCCACCAGCGCGGCGATCTTGTATGGCGCGTACATGCGCTCGTTATACGGCGGGCGGCTCGTGGCCACGGCATCCTCTTCGCGTGCTGTTTGCGTTGCTCTTGCGTGCTCTTGGCGTTGTCCTCCGGGGACTCGCGCCTGTCCGAAAATGACCTTACGGGCCGGATGCTATCCCACTAATATCGCTCTCACAAGATGCCGCGCGGGAATCCGGACGCGGCACGTACATTGGACATAGAGAGACGCCAGATGAATACCACAGGCCGCAAGGTCATCATTTCGTGCGCGGTCACAGGGGCCACGCACGTTCCGTCGATGTCGGAGTATCTGCCGCTCACGCCATCCGATATCCGCACGCAGGCCATCGAAGCCGCAGAGGCCGGCGCGGCGATCATCCATCTTCACGCGCGCGATCCGCAAGACGGACGCCCCACGCCGAGCCCCGAGATCTTCCGCCAGTTCGTGCCGGAAATCGCCGAAGCGACCGATGCCGTCATCAACATCACGACAGGCGGCAGCACGCGCATGACGCTTGCCGAACGCCTCGCGTATCCGTTGCTCGCGCAGCCGGAGATGTGCTCGCTCAACATGGGCTCGATGAACTTCTCGATTCATCCGGTCGCCGCGAAGATTCAGTCGTGGCGCTATGGCTGGGAGAAGGACTATGTGGAAGGCATGGAAGACATGATCTTCCGCAACACCTTCAAGGACATCAAGCACATCATGCTCGAACTCGGCGGCAAGGGCACGCGCTTCGAGTTCGAGTGCTACGACCTCGGGCATCTCTACAATCTCGCGCATTTCGTCGATGAAGGGCTCGTGAAGCCGCCGTTCTTCATTCAGTCCGTGTTCGGGATACTGGGCGGCATGGGCGCGGACCCGGAGAACATGACCGTGATGCGTTCGACCGCGGACCGCCTCTTCGGACGCGACAACTATCACTTCTCGGTGCTCGGCGCGGGCCGTCATCAAATGTCGCTCGTTACCATGAGCGCGATCATGGGCGGCAATGTGCGCGTCGGACTCGAAGACAGCGTGTATATCGCGAAGGGCGTGAAGGCCGAATCGAATGCGCAGCAGGTGCGCAAGATCAGGCGGATTCTCGAAGAGCTTTCGTTCGAGATCGCGACGCCCGACGAAGTGCGCGCCATGCTCGGCCTCAAGGGCCGCCACGAAGTGACGCCCTGAAGTCACGCCTTAATGCCACGCCATGACGTGACATCGACATAACGATAAAGACACATATGGAGACACCATGACATCGCTATCGATCGACGAAACTCACCGCATCGCGACACGCAAGGCGATGCTGCGCCTCATTCCGCTGATGTGCGCGATCTACTTCATGTCGTTCCTCGACCGCACGAACGTCGCGCTCGCGAAAGCGCAACTCGCGGTCGATGTTGGCATCAGCGCGGCGGCGTTCGGACTCGGCTCGGGCATCTTCTTCATCGGCTATGCGCTGCTCGAAGTGCCGAGCAATCTGGCCGCGCATCGCGTGGGACCGCGACGGTGGATCGCGCGCATCGCGGTGACGTGGGGCATTCTCTCCACCGCGATGATGTTCGTGCAGGGCCCGTGGTCGTTCTATGTGCTGCGCGTGCTGCTCGGCATCGCGGAAGCCGGGCTTTTTCCCGCGTTGATGTACATGGTCACGCTGTGGTTCGCGCCGAACGACCGGCCCGTTGCCGTGGGCTGGATCTACACCGCGCCCGCGCTTGCGCTCATGCTCGGCAACCCGCTCGGCGGCGCGCTCATGCAACTGGGCGGCATCGGCGGGCTGCACGGCTGGCAATGGATGTTCATGATCGAAGGCATTCCGAGCATCATCGTCGGCGTGGTGCTGTTCTTCAAGCTGCCCGAACGTCCGCGCAATGCGCGCTGGCTCGCGAAGAATGAAATCGATGTGCTGGAGCAGCGCGCCGTGATCGACGCACACGGTCATCCCGAACTCACGTCCGCCGACTGGATCGCCGCGCTCAAGCGTCCGACGACCGTGCTCATCGGCCTCATCTATTTTCTGAATCAGGTGGCGTTTGTCGGGCTGTACTTCTTCACGCCCGCGATGATCCAGCAGATGCACGTCAAGACGCCGTTCATCGTCGGCCTGCTGTCGAGCAGCGTGGGTGTCGGCTTCCTGCTGGGCGTGCTCGTGCTTCCGCGCATTCATCGTCGATATGGAAACGACTGCATGTATCTCGGCGTGCTCACAGCGGGACTCGTGGCGGGCGCATGCGCGTTCGTCGCGACGGCAAGCCCGGTGGCGCGCATGGTGCTTCTCGCGGTGACGGCGTTCTTCGCGGGCGGGGTGCTGCCCTCGTACTGGGCCATCGCGATGAAGCGTCTGCAAGGCATCCAGGCCGCGGCGGGGCTCGCGTTCATCAACACGATCGGGCTGATCGGGGGATTCGTCGGACCGTATCTCTTCGGCATGACCGAAACGGCGACGGGCCGCAGCGATTCGGGCTTCATGGTGATCGTCGCCGCTTCGGTGCTCGGCCTGCTGCTGGTACCCTTGCTTGCTCGCGCGATCCGGCGCGAGGCGGCTCCGCGGCCGGCGGTCGGCGCGGCGGCGGGCGCGCATTCATGAATCCATCAACAACAAGAAGGTCGAGACAATGCGGCTAAAGGGAAAAGTAGCGATCATCACGGGCGCGGCACAGGGCATCGGCGCGGCGACGGCATTGAAGTTCGCACGCGAAGGCGCGATCGTCGCGGCGTGCGATCTGAACCACGATGCGCTCACGCGCGTCGCCGATGCATGCCGTGAAGCGGGCCATGAAGCGGGCGGTGAAGCGAGCGCGTTTTGCATCGACATGTCGGATCGCGCGCGCGTGGACGAGATGGTGGCGACGGTGCGCGAGCGTCACGGAAGAATCGACGTGCTCGTGAACAACGCGGGCATCACGCGAGACGCGCGCCTGCAGAAGATGACGATCGAACAGTTCGATGCGGTCATCGACGTGAATCTGCGCGCCGTGTTCCATGCGACGCAGGCGGTCGCGGACCACATGGTCGCGCAGGGTTCGGGCGTGATCCTGAACGCGAGTTCGGTGGTCGGCATCTACGGCAACTTCGGGCAGACCAACTACGCGGCCGCGAAGTTCGGCGTGATCGGCTTCACGAAGACCTGGAGCCGCGAACTGGGGCCGAAGGGCGTGCGCGTGAACGCGGTCGCGCCGGGTTTCATCGATACCCCGATCCTCGCCACGATTCCCGACGACGTCCTCGCGAAAATGCGCGCACAAGTGCCGCTCGGACGCCTCGGCAAGCCGGAGGAAATCGCGAACATCTATGCGTTTCTCGCTAGCGACGAAGCGAGCTATATCAACGGCGCGGTCATCGAGGCATCGGGCGGCATGACGCTGTGACGCCGCGCAGCCATTCAACGGAAGAAGCATGAACACGTTCGATCTATTGAAGCCCGCGCCGGGACTGCGCGTGGTCGTGTCCGGCGCGGCGAGCGGTATCGGCGCGGCGATTGCAGAGGCGTTCATTCAGGCGGACGCGCAGGTCTTCATCTGCGACGTCGATGCGTCGGCGGTGGAGCAGGCCAAGGCCGCGCAGCCGCGATTGCACGCGAGCGTCGCGGATGTCGCGAACATCGGACAGGTGGATGCGGTCATCGAAGATGCACGCCGCGCGCTCGGCGGACTCGATCTGCTCGTGAACAACGCGGGCATCGCGGGGCCGACGGGCGCGGTCGAGGACATGGACCCGGCGCAATGGGAACGCACGATCACGACGAATCTGAACAGCCAGTTCTACTTCCTGCGCCGCGCGGTTCCGGTGCTGAAGGAGACGTCGGATCGCGCGGGCATCATCGCGATGGCGTCGGTGGCGGGGCGGCTCGGCTATGCGTTTCGCACGCCCTACGCGGCGACGAAATGGGCGATCGTCGGACTCGTGAAGTCGCTGGCCGTCGAACTCGGCCCGAGCGATATCCGCGTCAACGCGATTCTTCCCGGCGTCGTGGAAGGCGAGCGCATGAATCGCGTGATCGCGGCCCGCGCGGAATCGCTCGGCATCACGTTCGACGAAATGCGCGACGACTATTTGAAGCGCATCTCGCTGCGCCGCATGGTCACGGTCGACGACATCGCCGCCATGACGCTGTTCCTCGCATCGCCGGCGGCGCGCAACGTGACCGGGCAGGCAATCAGCGTGGACGGCAACGTCGAATATCTCTGACGCAGCATCAAACGTCATACCATTCGATAGCACGACGAAACCCCTCAACTTCGCATTCGATATGCCGAAATAGCGGTGTAACCGATTGCGCCCTGCGCCCTTTATGCGTTACAAGAATTTGACCATAAGGGCGCGTGGCGCTGGCAGACACCGCCGCACGCGTTTGCACATCGGCGCGGCATTTCATATTGGAGACGGGGGCATGAGGGTTCGGGCAACGGTGCTGCTGGTTCGTCATCGCGCAGTGCTGCTGGTGAAGGAGCGCGGCGGCCCGTGGTTTCTGCCGGGCGGCGATCTGCGCCCCGGCGAACTGGCGATGGCCGCCGCCATTCGCGAACTGCACGAGGAAACGTGCGTCGAAGCGAACGCGGCTGCGTTCCTGTGGCAGCATGTGTCGGCGCATCACATGCATCAGGTCTTTCGCGTGGCGATTCCGCCTGAGGTCCGTCCGCGTGCGAACGTGCGTGCGGGAATCGAGGAAGTGCGCTGGGTCGAACTCTCGCAGCTCGCGACGATGTCGGTGACGCCGGGCACGCGGGCGATTCTCGGGCGCGCGGCGGGCGGCACGGGCACGGTGTCGCGATCCGACTGGCGCGACGGCGCGGGGGCGTCGCCCGGCTTCTGAGGACGGCGCTTTGCGCTACGATCGGCTTTTGCGCGATGCAACGCACCGCGCGGGCAATTGTCTCCGCGGCGCGGAGACATTCATCGCCGCCGATCCCAACGTCCAATATGACCGACCTCATTCCTTCATCGCTCTTCGACGAAGTCAGGCGGCTGATCGATTCAGCCCGCGAACGCGCGGCCGCCGCCGTCAACGCGGAACTGACGCTGCTCTACTGGCAAGTCGGCAACCGCGTCCGGGCGGAAGTCCTGCGCGGCGCACGCGCGGAATACGGCCGCCAGATCGTCGCGACGCTGGCGCGCGAACTCAGCGAGCGTTATGGACGCGGCTGGAGCGACAAGCAACTGCGCCATTGCATCCGGCTCGCCGAAGTCTTCGCCGACGAGGAAAGTGTCTCCGCAGTGCGGAGACAATTGAGCTGGACGCATCTCAAGACGCTCATCTATATAGACGACCCGCTCAAGCGCGACTTTTACATTGAACTGGCGCGCGTCGAGCGCTGGTCGTCGCGGCAGCTGCAGGAGCGCATCCATTCGATGCTGTTCGAGCGCAGCGCCATCTCCCGCAAGCCGGAAGGCGCCATTGCGCACGATCTCGCCGTGATGCGCGACGAAGGGCGCGTCGCACCCGAAACCCTTCTGAAAGATCCCTACGTCCTCGACTTTCTCGGGCTCAACGACCATTACCTCGAAAAAGATCTCGAAGACGCGATTCTTCGGGAGATGGAGCAATTTCTGCTGGAGCTTGGCGCCGGCTTCACGTTCGTCGCGCGGCAGAAGCGCTTGCAGATCGACGAGGACGATTTCTACATCGACCTTCTGTTCTATAACCGCAAGCTGCGGCGGCTCGTTGCCATCGAACTGAAGCTCGGCGCGTTCAAGGCCGAATACAAGAGCCAGATGGAACTCTATTTGCGCTGGCTCGCGAAGCACGAACAGGAACCGGACGAGTTGCCGCCGCTCGGCATCATCCTGTGTGCGGGAAAGAAGCAGGAGCAGATCGAACTGCTGGAGCTGAACAAGAGCGGCATTCACGTGGCGGAATATCTGACCGTGCTGCCGCCGCGCGAAACGCTGCAGGCGAAGCTGCATCAGTCGATCGAAGCGGCGCGTTCGAGATTGCTCGACAAGGACGCGGACTGAGGCCGCTTCGGTCGGCATCGTTGCGGTTTGCGGCACGCGGGCGCTTTCATCGGGCGAAATTCGGGAAGCAATGCCAACTTGTTGGATAATCCCTCCTTTCGTCCGGCACACCTTGCCCGATGCCTGTAACTCGAGGCGCTTATGTTTACAGAAGCAGACACCATCACCGATGAAGAAGTCATTTCGATTGCCCAACGTCTGAGCGACGAAGGGCGACCGGTTTCCCCCGTCACCGTCTGGTCGGAGCTGCGTCGCGGCTCGGCCGTGTCGATTGCGCAAGCCTTGCAGCGCTGGCGCGACGCCCGCGAGCCCGCCATGCCGGCCGCGCAGTTTTCGGCGGACATGCCGCAGGAATTCGCCGATGCGCTGATGAACGCCGCGCACCGGCTCAGGAAGGCGTCGTGGGACGAGGCGCACGGCGCCATCGCGCAGCGCGCCGATCTGCTGGGCAAGCGGCTCGAAACGGCGCTGGCCGAGCGCGACGAAGCGCTCGCCGGCTATCAGACGGCCGAAGACGCCGCCGCCGACGTGCGCCGCCAGCACGACGAACTGACGTCCGGGCTGCGTGCGTCCGAGGAGACGGTCGCGCGCCTGCAGGCGCAGCTTGCCGGCGCCACCGAGCGCGCCGAGGCATCGCAGGCGCGCGCGGCGGAACTCGCGGAACGCGCATCGACGCAAGATGCCGTGCTGGCCGCCGCGCGCATGTCGCTCGACGAAGAGCGCAAGGCGCGCGAAGCGCTGAACGCGGAGTTGTCGGCGAAGCGCGACGAGATCGAGCGCGTTGCTCGCGAGCGGGACGAAGCGCGCGAAGAACACGCGGCGAAATCGCAACTGGCGGAGCGGTCGTCGCAGGAAGCGGCGGAGAGCGTCGCGCGCATCGCGGCGCTGGAAGCCGAACTGCAGGCGGCGCGCGCCGAGCTTGCCACCGAACGCGAGGCGAATGCGACGCGTCAAGCGGATGCATCGGCGCAAGAGGAAACGTTGCAGCGCGTCAAACGTGAACTCGAAGAAGTCCGCGCGCAGAACGACGAAAGCCGCACGCGCGTCGCGTCGCTCGAATCCGAACTCGCAACGGAACGCGAGGCGAATGCGGCGCGTCACGCGGATGCATCGGCGCAAGAAGAAGCGTTGCAGCGCGTGAAGCGCGAACTCGAAGAAGCGCGCGCGCAGATCGATGAAAGCCGCACGCGCGTCGCGTCGCTCGAAACCGAACTCGCGACGGAGCGCGAAACGAGCGCGGCGCATGGCGCGCGGGCATCGGCGGGACAGGAAGCGATCGACCGCGTCACGCGCGAACTCGACGACGCCCGCGCTCAGCTCAACGCCGTCAGCGAGGAAAAGGCCGCTGCGCAAGCCGAACTGGCGCGTGTGTCCGAGGACGCCGCCGCCGCCGGGCATCGCGCGGACGAGGCGCAGCAGCACGCCGCGCGTCTCGCGGAACAGCTTGCCGAGCGCGAGAAGAGCGAAGCCGCCGCGAGGGAAGAGTTGCGCGATAGCAAGATCGCGTTGCAGACGTCCGCAGCAGCCAGGGAAGAGGAGCTTGCCGGGTTGCAGCGCCGCATTTCGGCTCAGGCCCAGACGCACGCGAAAGCCTACGACGAGCTGCGCGCCAACGCGGAGCAGTGGGTCACGTATGCGCGCGACCTCAAGCAGCGCCTCGATGTGGCCAACGAGAAGATTCTCTTCATCGATGCCCGCAGCACCGGCGAAGTCGCGCTGTTGCGCCGTCTTTCGACCGAACTCGAACGCCTGAAGCCCGATCACGAACTGGTGTTCCGCGAGGCGCAGCAACGCGTCATCGGCGACAAGATCGCGCAGCAACTCGCGCAGAAGGGCTATCGCTACGATCCCGCGACGGCTGTCATGTCGAAGATCGAAGGCTGATAACCGGCTCACGCGCACCGCTTCGGCCGAATGCAGAGGCGGTGCGCGCGACGAACCGATTGTGCGACCATACGGACGAGCCTTGCCACGCAAAGGACCGTTCATATGGAAAGAACCGACCTCGCCGGCGTCTATCGCGGCTATATCGCCTGCCTCAACGAACAGAACTGGCCGATGCTCGGCACGTTCGTACACGACGACGTCACGCACAACGGCAACGTCCTTCGCCTTTCCGGTTATCGGCAAATGCTCGAACGCGACTTCCGGCACATTCCCGACCTGCGCTTTCACATTCAACTGCTCGCCGCCGATCCGCCATTCGTCGCAAGCCGCTTGTGGTTCGATTGCACGCCGACGCGCGATTTCCTCGGACTCGATATCGACGGCAGGCGCATCTCCTTCGCCGAGAACGTGTTCTATGAATTCCGCGACGGCAAGATCGTGCAGGTGTGGTCCGTCATCGACAAAGCCGCCATCGAAGCCCAGCTTCGCACCGTCTCATGATCGACGCCTCCTGCCATTGCGGCGCGGTGCGCTTCACCGTGGATGCCGCCCCGGACGAAGTGAACGACTGCGACTGCTCCCTCTGCCGCCGATACGGCGCGCGCTGGGCCTATTACCATCCGTCGCGCGTGGACTTCGCGCCCGATTGCGGCCCGACCGACATCTATATGTGGGGCGCGCGCCGGCTGGAGTTTCATCGCTGCGCGTCGTGCGGATGCGTGACGCACTGGCGCGCGGTCGACCGCGATCGTCCCATGATGGGCGTGAACACGCGGATGATGCCGCCCGAAGCGCTCGCCGACGCGCGCGTGCTGCGTAACGGCGAGGCCATCGACTGACGCGGTCCGACTCTTGCGGCACGCGATGCCGGCGGGGCGTGATGATAGACTCGATCCGTCCCGCGGCCGCCGGTGCTCGGCGCCGCCCGAATCCAATGCAACGACAGCCAAGACTGCAAAGACAACAAGCATGAAACGTTTCTCGATGATCCGCGATTTCCATCTCGCCGACTGGTTCACGCTGGGCAATGCGATCTGCGGAACGGGCGCCCTGTTCTCGACGATCAGCTACATCGACGACTCCGACGTCTTGCATATCTATCTGGCGTGCGCGCTGGTGTTCGCGGCGCTCGTCTTCGACGTGCTCGACGGGCGCATCGCGCGGTGGCGTCAGAAGGCGTCGCTGCTTGGCAAGGAACTCGATTCGCTCGCCGACGTCATCTCGTTCGGCGTCGCGCCGGCGATCATCGGCTATGGATGCGGCATGCGCGGCCTCTACGACCGCGTGATGCTCGCGTACTTCGTCGCGTGCGGCGTGTCGCGTCTCGCGCGCTACAACGTGACGACCGAAGAGATGTCGGGCGGAAGCGGCAAGGTCACGCACTTCGAGGGCACGCCCATTCCGACATCGTTCGCCATCGTGCTCATGCTCGGCATCGCCGCCTGGTTCGGTGCAATCGGGCCGCAGCTCTGGTTCGGCGAATGGCGTATCGCTGGCTTCACGCTGCATCCGCTCGTGCTCGTCTATGCGCTTTCCGGCTCGCTGATGATCAGCCGTATCCGCATTCCCAAGCCGTAACGCCCGCCTCGCGGCCTCTATCAAGTTTCGACGAGCGCCGCCGTATACACGTGGATGAAGGGTCGCGGCCAAGATCGCCGCGTCCGTCCCCAAGCGCCAGGCTCGCCGCGGAGTCGTCAGTCACGACACGCGACACTCCCAGTGGCGAACGGGAATTCTCACGGACCCGTTTCCAGAGCCCATCCACGTAATGTATTCATTTCGCAAGACCGCGAGCCTGGCCTGCGCGGTGGCCGCGCTCGTCGCGCATTCACCGTTCGCGCTGGCCGACGATGTTCCGGACGCGCCCGAATTGCCGAAACTCCCGCTCACGGGCGGCAAGCTGCTGCTCACGGGCGGCGTATCCCAGATTGAAGGCGCGGCCGGCGGCGGCCTCGCGCCGTGGGCCGTGATCGGCGGATACGGCACCGCGAGCCAGCTCGGGGCGAACGTTCACGGCACCTATATCCACACGCAGGACTACGCGCTCGGCTCGTGGGGCTTGACCGTGGGCGTGGCAAACCGCGTCGAGTTATCGCTTGCGCGCCAGCGCTTCGATACGCGCGATGCCGGCGCGAAGCTCGGCCTCGGCGAAGGCTACGCGTTCAACCAGAACATCTTCGGGCTGAAAGTGCGGCTCATCGGCGACGCCGTGCTCGATCAGGACACGTGGATGCCGCAGATTGCCGCGGGCATCCAGTTCAAGCACAACGAAGAGGGCGGCGTGCTGAAGGCGATCGGCGCGGCGAGCAATTCGGGCACGGACTTCTATCTGTCCGCGACCAAGCTGCTGCTCGCGCAAAGCCTGCTGCTCAACGGCACGCTGCGCTTCACGAAGGCGAACCAGTTCGGCTTGCTCGGCTTCGGCGGCGACAAGTCGAACGCGTACAAGCCGGAGTTCGAGTCGTCGGTGGCGTACTTGCTGACGAAGAACATCGCGATCGGCGGCGAATATCGTACGAAGCCGGATAACCTTTCCTTTGCCCGCGAACAGGATGCGTACGACGCGTTCATCGCGTGGGCGCCCAACAAGCACGTCTCGTTGACGGCTGCGTATGTCGCGTTAGGCGACATCGCGACGATCAGGAATCAGCGCGGCCTCTACGTGTCCTTGCAGGCGGGGTTCTGATGATGACGACGACCATTCGGCACGCGGCGCTCGCCGTCATGCTCACCGCGTTCATGAGCGCGAACGCGCACGCGGAAGACAACGCGCTGTATCGCCAGTTCGGGGAGAAGGAAGGGCTTGCGCGCATCGTCGATGACATGTACGCCACCGTGATCGTCGATCCGCGTACCGCGCCGTACTTCGAGAACGCGCCGATCCGCCGCATCAAGCCGAAGCTCGTCGAGCAGTTGTGCGTGCTGCTCGACGGTCCGTGCGTCTACACCGGCCGCCCGATGAAGCGCACGCACGAAGGGCAGAACATCGACCGCGCGGCGTTCAATGCGCTCGTCGAAGACCTGCAGGCGGCGATGGACAAGAACGGCGTGCCGTTCCATGCGCAAAACAAGCTGCTCGCGAAACTCGCGCCGATGTACCGCGATGTGCAGGACCGTGAATGATGAAGCCCCTTCAGTTTTTCCTCGTGCCCTTTATGGCGCTTTTTGCATCGCTTGCGCAGGCGGCGAGCGTGCGCGTTCAGGTCGTCGATCAGGCGGGCGCGCCCGTGCCCGACGCCGTCGTCTACGCGATGCCCGTGACCGGCAAGCCGCCCGCGACGAAGCCCGCCGGCGCGATCATCGATCAGGTGAAGCGGCGCTTCGTGCCGCTCGTTTCGGTCGTGCAGACGGGCGCATCGGTGACGTTTCCGAACCGCGACAACATCGAGCATGACGTGTATTCGTTCTCGCCCGCGAAGCGCTTCGAGCTGAACCTGTATCACGGCATTCCGGCGAATCCCGTCGTGTTCGACAAGCCCGGCCTCGTCGTGATGGGCTGCAATATTCACGACGAAATGGTGTCGTATCTGCTGATCGTGGATACGCCTTGGTTCGCGAAGACCGATGCGAAGGGTGTGGCCGTCATCGACAACTTGCCCGCCGATGCGCTCAAGCTGACCGCCTGGCACTCCCGCCTCGGCGATCCGAATGCGCAGCCGACGCAGAAGATCACCGCCGCCGCCGATTCGTCGGCGAAGTTCGCGCTGCAACTCAAGGCCGCCGAATAGCATGCGCCTTCACAGCCTGCGTGCGCGCATCGCGCTCGTGTTCGTCGTTCTGATGCTCCTCGCGCAGGCTGCGGCTTACATCGTGATTAATTCAGTCATCCTGAAGAATGCGCACGAGAACGCGGAAGAGCAGTTGTCCGTGGCCGAGCGCGTCTTCGGGCAAGTGCTGCGCAGCAATAGCCAGCAGTTGACGCAGGCGGCGAGCGTGGCCGCGTCCGACTTCGGCTTTCGCGAGGCGGTCGCGACGCACGACAGCAAGACCGTCGCGTCCGCGTTGCAGAATCACGGCGACCGCATTCATGCAGATGCGGTGATGCTCGTCGATCTCGACGGCAAGCTGATCGCCGATACCGACGGCGCCGCGCACGAAGGCATGGCGTTCCCGTTCCCGCACCTCATACGCACGGTGGCGCAGAAGGGCGATGCGTCGTCGTTCGGCATGATCGGCGGCAAGGCGTATCAGCTCGTCGCGGTGCCGGTGAAGGCGCCGATCGTCATCGCGTGGGTCGTGATGGGCTTCGCTATCGACGACGTCCTCGCGCGCGAAATGAGTTCGCTCACATCGCTCGATGTGTCGTTCCTGACCGTGGACGAGCGCGACCGATGGGATGTCGTGGCAAGCTCGCTGCCCGAAGCGTCGCGCGTCAGGCTGAAGGATCAGGCGCAGCTCGCGGACGACGGTTACGCGACGCGCATGGTGCGTCTGCATTCGGAAGGGCGCACCGTGGCGGTGCTGCTCGATCGTTCGCTCAAAGAGGCGCTGGCGCCGTTTCGTCGATTGCAGTCGGCGCTTCTGCTCATCACGATGCTCGGCGTGATCGTGTCGATCGTCGGCAGCGTGCTGACGGCGCGCTCGGTCACGCGACCGCTCGCGGCGCTCGCGCAGTTCTCTCGGCGCGTCGGACATGGCGACTACAGCGGGCCTATCGAGATCCGGCATCAGGACGAGATCGGTGAACTCGCCAGCGCGTTCAATCAGATGCAGGAAGGCATTGTCGAACGCGAGAGCCGCATCACCGAGCTTGCGTATATGGACCGGCTCACGGGCTTGCCGAACCGCGCGCTCTTCAACGACCGCCTGCAACATGCGATCGTCGCCGCCAGCGGAAGCCGCCGCCCGCTCTCCGTGATGATGATGGACCTCGACCGCTTCAAGCTCGTGAACGACACGCTCGGGCATCCGATCGGCGACCTGCTGCTGTGCGAAGTCGCCGGGCGTTTGCGCGCGGCGCTGCATCGGCCGACGGATACGGTCGCGCGTTTGGGCGGCGACGAGTTCGCGGTGCTGCTGCCCGAAGGCGATCTCGCGGCGGCGCGCGTCGTGGCGGCGCGCATGCTGCGTGCGCTCGAAGAGCCGATCACCATCGAAGGGCAACTCGTCGATGTGGGCGCGAGCATCGGCATCGTGATATATCCGGAGCACGGCACGGACATGAACGTGCTGTTGCGCCGCGCCGATATCGCGATGTATGCGGCCAAGCGCGCGAACCTCGGCCACGCGCTCTACGACGCGCGGCACGATCACAACAGCGCCGAGCGTCTTTCGCTGATGGGCGAACTGCGGCAGGCCGTCGAGCACGATCAGCTCACGCTCTACTATCAGCCGAAGGTGGACCTGGCGACACATCGCGTGACGCATGTGGAAGCGCTCGTGCGCTGGGATCATCCGACGCGCGGCTTCGTCTCGCCCGACCAGTTCATTCCGTTCGCGGAGCAGACCGGCTATATCAAGACCATCACGCGCTGGGTCGCGGACAAGGCCCTCGCGCAATGCGCCGCGTGGCGGGCAGAGGGCATCGAACTCGCCGTTTCGGTGAACGTGTCGGCGCGCGAGCTGATTCTGTCCTCGTTGCCCGAGATGTTTCAGGGCCTGCTCGAGAAGCACGGCGTCGCGCCGGACCGCCTGTGGATAGAGATCACCGAAAGCGCGATCATGGACGACCCGAATCACGCGATCGAAACGCTCGACCGTCTGCACGCGCTCGGCATCCGCCTTTCCATCGACGACTTCGGCACCGGCTATTCATCGCTCTCGTATCTGAAGCGCATGCCGGTGGATGAGCTGAAGATCGACAAGTCGTTCGTGATGGGGATGACGCATCACAAGGACGACGAGACCATCGTGCGATCGACCATCGACCTCGGACACAACATGGGGCTGAAGGTGGTGGCGGAAGGCGTGGAGAACGAAGCGATGATGCAGCGCCTCAACGCGCTCGGGTGCGATCTCGCGCAGGGCTTTCATCTGAGCCGGCCGCTGCCGCCCGCGAAGCTCGCGCAATGGCTCATCGAGCAGTCCGCGCAAGCCGATGCATTCGCCGAGCCGTCGTTGCCCGCGTGACTTTCGACGCCCGCTGCCACTTTAGAATTTCATCTATGGATTTCTGCTAGTCCTATCGGGTATGTAGAAGTCGCTCGTTGGCGCGCGTCCATCGCCGCCAAGTCACTAATTTCCCTATCGGCACGAAGCCGGCTTTCGCCTTCGAACTGGGTTTTCGACATCGTTCTATATGACGGTGTCATGCGTCCGCCTTATCGTCTATACAAGTCACGAAGAAAACATACGCGATTGCAGCGTACTGAAGAGGCATCTCCATTCATGCCGCCGTGACGACGTGGCAGTGAATACTCATCGTCTTTCGCCTCACGCATCGCGGTGCGGCCGGGCCGGCGCTGAGACCTGCGACAGCCAGTTGATGAGGGGCCTCGCTGGGCCTGTCAGGAGATAAGAGATGCGACAGATCAAGGTTGCCATCGTCGATGACCATCCGCTCGTGCTTTGCGGACTCCGTAAGACGTTGGAAGACGCTGGTTTCGACGTATCGGGTGCAGTAACAAGCCCGAGTGAATTAATCAAAATGCTCGGTGCGTCCGAGTGCGATGTCGTCCTCACGGATTATTCCATGCCGGGCGACGAAGGGCTCGACGGCTGGCGCTTCCTCGCGTCGGTATCGAGCGAATTTCCGGACGTGCCTTTGCTCGTCTATAGCGAGTTCGACGATCCTTTCCTCGTAGGCAGCCTCGTTCAACGCGGCGTCTCGGGAATCGTGAGCAAGCGCGACGAGATGCATGAAGTGCTGGCGGCGGTGCGCGCGCTGGCAGACGGCGAACGCTATTTGTCGATGATCGCCCGGGCATCGCTTCAGGAATTCGGCGCGCTGCCCGCGTACCGGCGGTTCACGTCGCTCACGCGGCGGCAAATGGAAGTGACCGGCCTGATGCTGTGTGGATTGTCGGTATGTGAAACGGCTCGGTTGCTGCATCGGCGTGTCAATACCATCAGCGCGCAGCGCACGGAAGCGTGCAGGCGTCTCGGGTTCTCCGGGGAATCGGAGATGTACCGGTTCGCGGTAGGGCACGGGCTTTGGCTTGACCGGTCAGCTTCCGGAAACGAACTGCGGTCGGCTTGATATTCAGTTTCAGCGCGACGCGAGCAGCGGCTGATTTCATTGCTGCTGCTTGACGCGCTTCGATTTACCGCTCTACCAGCGCGGACTTACTGTTGGCGTTGCGTACGCCAACGTCGGATCAATAAGAAAAAATCTAAAAACGATGCATCTCGCCGGCTTAACGTCCGTCATCTCTCCTTCGACGGATCGGCATTCCAAACTCCTCAAATCGACGACCGCTGGATTAGAAGTTTTCTTATCTAATCGTTGCCGGCTCGTCACGATGACGCCACGTCACCACTGATTGTTCTGAATTTCACGGCGTTCATTTCGCATATCGGACCGTTTCGAACTTCGTCTATATCGACGCTGTATTTCGCTTTTTAGCATCCGACCCTGGATTCGAAAAGCTGTCCTGGCTGAAGGGTGATCGCGACGACGAACGTCATCGGCGCGCGAAGTCTTTCTGCAGAGCCAGGGCTTGTCAAGAGAAGACCGCAAAGGGCGTCGTCGAATCCAGGCGTGTCAAGGCCGTCGAGCCTTCCGCGCTGCTTCATGGAGATTGCGCTCCGGCGCGTCGGTTCCGCACTGAGCCATCAGTTCGGAATGTCTGTCATTTCTTCGCAGGTAAATTTCTAACGAATCAGAATAGATTTCGTCGCGTGTTTAGCAAGCGACTTGGAATGTTGGTCGCTGTTGCTGAAGACGTCGTCAGCCAGGGCAAGGCGCCCGGTGAAGGCTCGTCATCCGAAACAGGTGCTGTTGAAGGATTTCGCGTTGTTTCCGCGCTGACGGCGTTCGCCGCCGCCATGCTCGCGACGCAGCCCGGCGTCAGCTTCGCGCAAGCGCTGCCGACGGGCGGCCAGGTCACCGCCGGTCAGGCGTCGATCTCGCAGAACAGCAATACGATGACCATCAATCAGGGTAGCCAGCGCACCGTGATCGACTGGAACTCGTTCAACGTCGGCGCGGGCAACACGGTCCAGTTCAACCAGCCGAACGCGCAATCGCAGGCACTGAATCGTGTCTCGGGCGGCGGTGCATCGAATATTCAAGGTTCGCTGCTGGCTAACGGTCAGGTGCTGATCCAGAACGCCAACGGCGTGCTGTTCGGCAAGGGTTCGGTGGTGAACGTCGGCTCGCTGCTGGCGACGACAAAGGCCATCAATCCCGATGCGTTCATGGCCGGCGGCACGCTGCAACTGAACTCGACGGGCACGAATGCGAGCGTCGTGAACGACGGCTCGATTCAGGCACAGGGCTATGTGACGCTCGTCGGCGATCAAGTCCGTAACACGGGTTCGATCAACACGGCACAAGGCGGCCAGGTGGTGCTCGCCGCGGGCGATAGCGCGACGGTCGCGCTGCCGAACGGCCAGGGCATTCAGTTGACGCTGACCAACGCCACGGCTAACGCGCTGGTGGAAAACAGCGGCACGATCAAGGCCGATAACGGCTCGGTGCTGCTGACCGCACGCGGCACCAACACGCTGCTCAGCACGGTGGTGAATCTGTCGGGCGTGGTGCGCGCAGGCACGGTCGTGGCCGATGCCGGCAACACGGGCGATGTCGCCGTGACCGGCAAGATCGATGCATCGAACAATGCAGCAGGCGGCGTGGGCGGCACGGTGGTGTTGTCGGGCGATCGCGTGGGCGTGTTCGGCAACGCAAGCATCGACGCGAGCGGCGATGCGGCGGGCGGCAAGGTGATCATCGGTGGCGACAGCCTGAAGAAGCTGAACGGCACGTCGGCGGCTGGCATGCTGCAAGACGGTGTGCAGTTCGCGAACTACACGCAAGTAGACATGGGCGCGCGGATCAGCGCGGGCTCGGCTCATGGCAACGGCGGCTTCGTGGAAACGTCGGGCCATAGCCTCGACGTGCAAGGCGCGGTGAGCGCGGCGGCGCCGAACGGCAAGGCCGGCGAATGGCTGATCGATCCGACCAATGTGACGATCAGCGGAAACGCGGATTCGGGCTACAGCGGCGGCGTGACGAGCGGCTTCAGCGGCGGCTCGAACGACAGCGCGACGGTGAACAACGCGACCATCAGCAACGCGCTGAACGCGGGCACGGACGTGACGATCACGACGGCGAGTTCGGGTGCGGCGACGGGCACCATCACGCAGACGCAAGGCGCGGACATCGTGAAGAGCGGCGGCGCGGCGGCGACCCTGACGCTGGCGGCCAATGGGGACATCACGCTCGCGGGCAACATCACGTCGACATCGAACAAGCTGAACGTGAACCTGACGGCGGCCATGGGCAGCACCACTGGTCATGTCTGGCAGCAATCGAACAGCACCATCGATCTCAATGGCGGCAATCTGACGGTCAATGCCGATGCCACGGGCAAGTCGGACAACGGCGTCGCTTTGAACAACGTGCTGAATGTCGGCGGCGGGTCGATCAACGGTTTCGCCAGTATAGGCGACGGTGTCGTTATCAGCGGAAACTTCACGAAGGTCGGCAGCGGTACGCTGACCGTGAACGGATCATCGAACTCGTATGTCGGCGTTCGTTTCGGTGAGAATTCCAACTTGACGCAGACGGCCGGCCTGATGACGGTCGCGGGTACGTCCACAGAGGGATACGGTGTTCAATTCGGTACCTCTAGTTTCCAGGGTCTGGCGCATGTGAGTGTATTCAACAACGCGACCCTCGACGTGACCGGCACTAGCATGAACGCCGGCGGCGTGTCGGTCGGGTCCATCGGTTACCCGGTCAGCGCAGTCGCTGTGAACGTCACGGACAATGCCACTTTCAATATCCAAGGGACGTCCACGAATGGTCCCGGCGTTGGCTTCTGGAAGACCACGAACAATGTGAGCGGTCACGGGACGTTGAATATCACCGGCACCTCCGTTGCAGGCGAAGGCGTCGCGATCGATACACGCAATGGCGGCTACTGGCCCAATTTTGCCGCGTTTGACGTCACGAACAGCGGTACGCTGAAGGTGGGCATCGTGTTCAAGGGCAATCCGACGCATGAGAACGACAGCCAGCGCTCGCTGCCGTCGCTCGGCGTGCTGGACGATCTCGTCAAGCTCGGCGGCGTCGAGTTCTTCAGCCTGCAAAAAGGCGCGGGCGCCGACGAAGCCGCGCGCTACGGACAGCTTTATCGCAACTTCCATGACATCGGCCCCGGTCTCAACACGATGGCGGAAACCGCAAGCGCAATCGCGGCGCTCGATATCGTGCTGACGGTGGATACGTCCGTTGCGCACGTCGCCGGCGCGATGGGCAAGCCCGTGTGGCTCATGCTGCCTTCGTATGGCGACTGGCGCTGGCATTACACGCGCGAAGACAGTCCGTGGTATCCGACGATGCGGCTCTTCCGCCGCCGCTTCGGCTGCGACTGGTCGGAAGTCGTGGCGCGCCTTGCGGGCCATATGCGCCAGGCGGTCATGGAGAAGGCACAACGCGCGGTGACGGCGTAATTCGCGCAGCCTTACTCGATGTTCCCGTGCCGCTTTCATCGACGAACGGCTCGGGAACGTTTCGCGGAAAGAATTGTTTTCCCATGCGCGATTTGGGTTTCGCTTTTTAGTTTTTTATGAGCAGGAGTTCGTGTTTGCAGGATTTCCCGCATTCGAGAAGGAGTTCGTCCGGTGACGCTAATCAAATTCCGTTTATATCCCTAAAAGCATGCTGAAAGGCATAATTCAGTTAGCCTAAGCGGTTAAATGTGTCACCTGAAGACCACATCAGCCATGACTCGCGTTTAAAACTCATGCGCGCGGGCTGCTCATGCCAAACGGCTTTTTGACCGCCCTTAGGGCGGCTTTTTCGTGGAGAGCACCAACGGCAGGAGGGAAAGGCGGCGGCGATCGCGCAGGCAGACGCTTATAGACGTTCTTCGATATATCGGTCCTGATGTGACGACTAACATCGGGCAGTCGAAGCTAACGGACTCATTTCCGCGTCGCGGTCGACTGCTGTTCGAGTCTTCGTTCCCGCATTAATTGCAATGCGCTTCTGCAGACAGGCAGCCGCGAGAGGCGCTTGTCATCATCTTTCGGGTGCCTAGTATGTCTTTGTTCCGTTCTGTACGCCAGGCCGTTCAGCAATCACCGGAATCCTTGGGAATCGCTTCGCTCGTGCTGGTGCCGGTGTTCTTCGCGATGTCTTTCATCATCCTCGCGGCTTTCGCGGTGGGACTGTCGCGGTCGTGCATCGTGCTGGCTGTTTCCATCGCGTTCGTCGCATGTATGTTATTAGTCACTTGCATCCTGTTCACGCAGAGCAATCGCTACAAGACAGCCCGGGACCGGTGCGCGATGTCCATGCCGCTTCATGAGTTCGGACAGACGAAGGCTTATTGCAGAGACATTGATGACAACGACGCCTCGCGCAATGAGATGCAGATGCAATGCAACCTGTGCCGCAGCGAAGGAGGGCCGCTGTGTCTGGGCGGCTCCACGAGTAGAACCTATTGTGAAGACCGGAATGAAAAGAGTTCTTGACCAGGGCGCCCGGCGGGCATATTCAAAAGCGCTGCAGTTAGTCTTTCAAGGCAATCCGTCCTATCCTAGAATAAATTCTGGCTATCTCTATGCGTGCGGGAGACGTGCTGATGAGCCGGTCCGTTCGTCGATTGCTTTTTCCGCAGCAAGCCGCGCTTCTGTTTCGTCTTCCGGTGCGGACATCGAAGGCTCGAGCGACGGCGTATCCATGAAAGGGCAAATCCGCACTGTTCGCGTGGTGCTGGCCGATGACCACCCCATCGTTCTTCTGGCTGTTTCCGACCAGTTCTCCAAGCTCCCCGGCTATGAAATCATCGCGACGGTAAATTCGGGCGCGGAGTTGATTCGCGTGCTCGAAAAGGAACCGGCCGATCTCGTCATCACCGATCTCGTCATGCAAGGCGACGAAGAAATCGAACTCGACGGCCTGCGCCTCGTGAGCCGGCTGCGCCGGTCGTATCCGCGCGTGCCGCTCGTGATTCTCACCATGATGACGAGCGGCGGCATGTTCCATGAGTTGTGCAAGCTCGGCGTCGCGGCCATCGTGAGCAAGGAAGAGCCGGCGAGCGAACTCGCGCAGATCAGCATGCGTGCGCTCGCAACGAAGGAAACCATCATTTCGCCCAAGATTCAACTTCGTCTCGCGCGTGAAGGGGCGACCTCGAAGGATCTCGCACGCGAACAGCCGCTTTCGCCGCGCGAGCTGGAAGTCGTGCGCCTCTTCGCACAAGGGCTTTCGGTGACGGAAATTGCGCGCACGCTGAACCGGTCGGTGCCGACGGTCGCCACGCAGAAGCGCTCGGCCATGCGCAAGCTGCACGTGGAGAACCACGTGGACCTCGTCAAATACGCTGCCAAGACAGGTCTCGCCTGATGGAGCGTTTCTTCGCCGCATCGCAGAATTCTCCTCTGCAGATGCTGCGGATGCTGGAGAACAACCTCAAACGGGAACGGCGCATCTTCGCGATGGCGGTCGGTCTCCTGATCTTCGTCGCGATCTGCGCGGCCGCCGCCACGGCGGTCTTCATGTTCAGTTCCGTGCTGAGATCCGAGCAGGAGCTGGTGCAGTCAGCGATGCGCGGCGTGAACATCTCCATCTTCAGCCGCTACAACATGCTCAATACCGGCGCTGCGCTGCTCGAAGCGGGCGCGGGTCCGTCGAAGGCCAACGAAGCGGGCGTGAGCGGCAAGCCTGCTTGCCAGCCTTATCCCGTCGATCGCCAAGACCCGGTGCTTCTTGCCGCGTGCAATGCGGCGCGGCAAATGATCCCGGAAGAATCCACGCCGCCCATCCTGCAGTACGTATCCTTCGATGGCAGCGTGTCCCACGGCTTCTCCTTCTTCGTCAATGTCGACGACAAGGTCCCTCCGGAACAAAGACTGGCCGCACTCGCCGGCTTTGCGAAGATCTACATGAACACGCACGGCATCAAGCCGCTCGACGCGGCGCACGCGCGGCGGGTCATGTGGTTCGTCGCGCCACCATCGATCGGTTTCGGGAAGCCGACGATCATCATGTTCATGGTGGTCGCGCGCGACGACACGCCCGTGGGATTCGTCTTCACGCGCATCCTTCTGGACCGCGCGCTGCGCTACGTGACGGCGGAATCGCTCGGATCGCAGATCGCGATCTTCGGTGAAGATGGCCATGTTCTCGGCGGCGACGACACCGAATACACCCGGTATGTCAATCGGAGCCTCGCAAGCGCGCAACCCGGCGCTTTCCACTGGCTGCCCGGCCGTGGATGGGGCGCGCGGCTGGACCCGCTCGCGCTGGGCGTCGGACACATCATTGCCGCGCTGCCCTTGAACAAGGAGCTGGCGGTAAAGCGCGTCGATCTGTCGATCATCGTGCTCGTGACCGGCGTGCTTGTCGCCATGCTGCTCGCGATGTATCGCTACTGGAACTTCCGTTTCCTCACGCCGAACTATGAGCAGGCGCGCCGCGCGGTGGAGCGCGAGATTCTCAATCACCTGCTCGTGCACGCGACGCCGGTGGGCCTCTGCATTGCTTTGCGCACGGACTTCGGCGTCATCGCTGCGAATCAGGTCGCGAGTTCGATGCTCGGGCTCTCCGATGCATCCATGCGCTTGCCCGCCGGACTGTGCGAGGCGCTCGAAGCGAACGGCATCGCGCCGGCGGACAAGGGCCATGAGACGCTGATCCGGCAGCTTCAATATTCGCTCGCCAAGCCAGACGACGGCGTGCTGCATCTCAAGATCTCGTACGCGTCGGCGGTGGTGAACAACACGGATGTCCTGTTCTGCGCGATCGCCGACATCAGCGAGCATCACGAAGTCGAACGCCTGCTGCGCGCGGCCAAGGACACGAGCGATGCCGCCGCCAAGGCGAAGCTGAGCTTCTTCGCTTCGATGAGCCACGAGATCCGCACGCCGTTATCGTCGCTCGTCGGCAATCTGGAACTCGTCGCGCTCGGGCCGCTCGCCGCCGAGCAGGAGGCGCGCGTCCATGCGATGCAGGCATCAGCGAACGCGCTGCTGCAAGTCGTGAACGATGTCCTCGATTTTTCGAAGATGGATATCGGCGAAATGCGGCTTTTCCAGGAGTGGGGCTCGATACACGATCTCGTCGTGCGCGTGATGATCGCGCATGCGCCGCTCGCGAACCGGCAGGGATTGCGGCTCTTCGTCGTGATCGACCGGTCCTGTCCCGCGAAACTGCTCTTCGATCCCATCCGCGTCTCGCAGATTCTCAACAACCTGCTCGGCAACGCGCTCAAGTTCACGTATTCGGGCAAGGTCGTCGTGCGTGCGCGCTGGGTCGATGGCGCGCTGGAGCTGAGCGTCGCGGATTCGGGCATCGGCATTCCGGAGTCGCAGCGCGAGACGCTCTTTCAGCCGTTCATTCAGGGCGAGGCGCATCGCCTGACGCAATCGCGCGGCACGGGCTCGGACTGTCCATCTGCGTGCGGCTTTGCCAGTTGATGAAAGGCCGCATTTCGCTCGACAGCACCGAGGGCGTCGGCACGCGCATTCAGGTGTCGTTGCCGCTCGCCGTCGATGCACCAGGCGCTGCCAGCGATGCCTTCATGCTCGGCGGCAGGCCGGCCATCCTCTGCCGCGCGAGCGAGTATCGCGAATGGTTCGAGAATCTCTACGATCCGGATCGCAGCGTGCTCACGTTTCTTTCGCAGGCGAGCATGGCATCGACGGACGGCTGCGACTACCTGATCGCCACCGACGAATTCACCGAGCAGGAAATCGAATCGATCTGGACCGATCAGACGCGCATGATCCGCATGACGCAGGACGGGCCGCTCGTTCCGGTGCATTGGGGCGACGGCGTGCTCGAAGTGAGCATTTTCAGCGTGAAGGGATTCATGGATGCGGTCGGCATCATCGAGGGACGCGAGCGCGCGACGGCGCGGCCGGACGCGGCCAGCGCGCCCGCCATGCAGGCCGCGGCGAAGTCAGGGCCGACGGTCGTCATCGCGGAAGACAACCGCCTCAATCGCGGGCTGCTGCGCGATCAGTTGCTGACGCTCGGCGCGACCGTGCTCGAAGCCGCCGATGGCGAGGAGGCGCTGGAACTGCTGCGCAAGAATCGCGTGGATATCGTTCTGACCGACATGGACATGCCGAAGATGTCGGGCGCCGAGTTGCTCGCGGCAGCGCGTGCGCGCGACCCGTCGATGCGTATCTATGCCGTCAGCGCGAGCGCCAGCACGCAGGACGTGGAAGCCGGCCGCGCGCGCGGCTTCACCGACTATCTGACGAAGCCGCTGCCGCTTTCGGTCCTGGCCGGCGTGCTGCAGGCCGCGAGCGCGAAGGAAGCAGGCGCCGCTTCGGACGCGAACCCGCGCGCCGCCGACGCTGCGGACGAAAACATGCCGTCCCGCTTCCCGACGGTTCCCGCCGCGTATAGGCACGATCTCCTCCCGCAGATCGATGAAGACATCGCCGCGCTCGACGGCATCTGCCGCGCGAAGGACATGGAGCAACTGCGCGGCTGGGCGCACAAGCTGGCGGGCGGCCTCGCGGTGCTCGGTCCTTCGATGATGTACGACCAGTGCGAGGAATTGCGCACGGTGCTGAGAGAATCGGAAGAGTGGGAGGAGGACGTCGATACCTTCACCGCGCTGCTGCGCGTCGACCTGATCGACCTTCGCGACATGCTGCACGCCGCGCAGGAGACGCAGTACAAATAGCGGCGGGGCGCGGGCCGCGAGAAGGAGCCCGGGGCGAAGCTATTGTCATGGCGCGCCGTGGACTGCAGAATCTGTCGATTACCTGGCCTGCAGCATCCACATTCAAGGACCCACCATGGCAAAGATTCTGACGCTGCACGGCGTCAACCTCAACATGTTCGGCAAGCGCGATCCCAAGCAATACGGCACCGCGACGCTCGCGCAGATCGACGAGCAGCTGGGCGCGCTCGGCAAGGAACTGGGCGTGGAAGTGGAGTGCTATCAGACGAACATCGAAGGCGAGATGTGCGCGCGCATCCATCAGGCGTTCACCGAAAAGGTCGATGCCGTCGTCATCAACGCGGGTGCGTGGACGCATTACAGCATTGCCATTCGCGACGCGCTCGCCATTCTGACGGTGCCCATCGTCGAGGTGCACATGTCGAACGTTCATGCGCGGGAGCCGTTCCGCCACGTCTCGGTATTCGCCGAAGTCGTGAAGGGCCAGATCTGCGGCTTCGGCGTGGACAGCTATCTTCTCGGCTTGCGCGCGGCGGCATCCGCGATTCAGTAACCCGGCGATGCGTCGCGCAAGCGGCGCTTACGAAGCGCGGCTGACTTCCTTCGCGGCGCCGGCGACGTTCGAGCTCGCGCGCTCGCGGATCTGCACGGCGCGCGCCGGCTTCTTGTCCTGCACGGTCGCGCCACGGATGAACAGCACCGCGAAAATCGCGCAAACCGTCCACACAACCCCGATGATGGTCAAGTAGTTCATTTCGTTCTTCCTGGTCCGATGCGTTTTGCTTGATGTCTTAGCTTTGCGATGCAGGCATGGCGAGCAACTGGCCGATCAGCCGTTGCGCGAGCGCGTGTTGCTCGGCGAGGGAATCGGCTGCGTCGAAGTCGGGGCGGGCGGTCATTTCGCCCGCGAGGCGCAGCACGTTGTCCGATGCCGCCTGAAGCTGCGCCAACAGTTCCGCTTCGGACGCGGCAGCGCCGATATGCGCCTGGGCAGTCAGATTGGCGACGTGATGCGGCGTGGCGTTGTGTTGCATCGTCTGGAACATGGCGCTTCCCCGTTTGAGTGGATGAACGGATTTTGCGCGCGGGGTCCCCGACTCAATTCCCCGAAAAAGCCCCGATTTGGGCGTCAATTCCCGCTCTTGACCGCATCGACGCGCCGCCGACCTGCCGGAACGGGCGAAAACGTCCACGCGACAAGGCTTTGCGCTCGGCGGGACGGTAAAATCCCAGACTTTGGTCCGGGCGGAACGGGAAGCGAAGCGGTGTTTTGCGGGGCGCGATGAACGCGTCGCGCAAAAAAACAACACTTCGTGCGTTTTGAAAGACGGTGCGGCGGCGGGCGTCGCGGCGACGCGCGGACCGTGCAGTAAAGGCAGGCATCGAAATGGTTTCAGGCAATACCCACGTGACGGCAACCCAGCCCGAAGCAGAATCGCTCAGGCGCGGACTCAAGAGCCGCCACATCCAGCTGATCGCACTCGGCGGCGCGATCGGCACCGGACTCTTTCTCGGCGTCGCGCAGACGATCAAGCTCGCCGGGCCATCGGCGCTGCTCGGCTACGCGATCGCCGGGCTCATGGCGTTTTTCATCATGCGGCAACTGGGCGAGATGGTCGTCGACGAACCCGTCGCCGGCTCGTTCAGCTACTTCGCCGATAAATACTGGGGCCGCGCGGCGGGCTTCGTCTCGGGCTGGAACTACTGGGCCATCTATATTCTCGTCGGCATGGCGGAACTGTCGGCGGTCGGCATCTACATGCAGTACTGGTGGCCGGGCTTGCCGACATGGATATCGGCGCTCGCGTGCTTCGTCATCGTCAACGCGATCAACCTCACGAGCGTGAAGTCGTACGGCGAACTCGAATTCTGGTTCGCGCTCGTCAAGGTCGCGGCGATCGTCGGCATGATTCTCTTCGGCGGCTATCTGCTGATATCCGGCCACGCGGGGCCGCAAGCCAGCGTCACGAACCTGTGGAAGCTCGGCGGCTTCTTTCCTTATGGCGTGAGCGGACTCGTCATGTCGATGGCCGTCATCATGTTCTCGTTCGGCGGGCTGGAACTCGTCGGCATCACGGCGGCGGAGGCGGAAGATCCGTCGCGCAGCATTCCGCGCGCGACGAATCAGGTCATCTACCGCATCCTCATTTTTTATATCGGCGCGCTCGGCGTGCTGCTGTCGCTGTATCCGTGGGACAAGGTGGCGACGGGCGGCAGCCCCTTCGTGCTCATCTTCCGCGAGATGAACAGCACGTACATCGCGAACGTGCTCAATGTGATCGTGCTGACCGCCGCGCTGTCGGTCTACAACAGCGGCGTCTATGCGAGCAGCCGCATGCTGTACGGTCTCGCGCAACAGGGCAACGCACCGCGCGCATTGGGCGGCGCGAACCGGCGCGGCATTCCGCTCGCCGCGCTTTTCGTTTCGGCCGTCGTCACGGGCGCGTGCGTGCTCATCAATTACTTCGTTCCCGGCCGCGCGTTCGAACTGCTGATGGAGCTTGCGGTGACGGCGCTCATCATCAACTGGGCGATGATCAGCATCATTCACCTCAAGTTCCGCCGCGACAAGCGCGAGCGCGGCGTGACCACGTCGTTCAGAAGCCTCGGCTATCCGCTCACCAACTACCTTTGCCTGGCGTTCGTCGCGGGCATCGTGTGGGTGATGTACGAAACGCCCGAGCTGCGCCTGTCCGTGTACCTGATCCCCCTCTGGCTCGTGGTTCTAGGAATCGGCTACTATCTCAAAAGTCGGGGCGATGACACGGGCGATACTCGCCGCGTGCCGTCCCGGTGATTCTTCCTCCTGCTTATCGCCTGATTCCGACACCATGTTCGAACATATCGATGCCTACCCCGGCGACCCGATCCTCTCGCTGAACGAAAACTTCCAGAAGGACCCGCGCACGAACAAGGTCAATCTGAGCATCGGCATCTACTTCGACGACGCCGGCCGCCTGCCCGTGATGCAGGCCGTGCGCGAAGCGGAACTTTCGATTCTGAAGGACCTCGGCCCGAAGCCGTATCTGCCGATGGCCGGTTTCGCGCATTATCGCGACGCCGTGCAGGCGCTCGTGTTCGGCGCGGATTGCCCGGCGCGCGCGCAGGGCCGCATCGCGAGCGTGCAGACGCTCGGCGGATCGGGCGCGCTGAAAGTGGGCGCGGATTTCATCAAGCGCTACTTTCCGGCTTCGAAAGTATGGGTGAGCGATCCGACGTGGGAGAACCATCGCTTCATCTTCGAGCGCGCGGGCTTCGAAGTGAACACGTATCCCTATTACGACGAAGCCACCGGCGGCCTGCGTTTCGATGCGATGCTCGGAGCCATCGACGCGTTGCCCGCGAAGAGCGTCGTGCTGCTGCATGCGTGCTGTCATAACCCGACGGGCGTCGATCTGGACGAAGCGCAATGGGTGAAAATCATCGACGTGCTGAAAGCGCGCGATCTGCTGCCGTTCGTCGACATGGCGTATCAGGGCTTCGGCTCGGGCCTCGATGAAGACGCGTTCGCCGTGCGCGAGCTTGCGCGCCGTGGCGTGCCGGCTTTCGTCGCGAATTCGTTCTCGAAGAATTTCTCGCTGTATGGCGAGCGTTGCGGCGGCCTGCACGTGCTTTGCGACGATGCCGCCGAAGCCGATCGCGTGCTCGGCCAGTTGACGAGCGCGGTGCGCGCGAACTACAGCAATCCGCCGACGCATGGCGCGAAGATCGTGACCAAGGTGCTGACGACGCCCGAGCTTGCGCAATCGTGGCGCGAAGAACTGGCGGCGATGTGTCAGCGCATTGCGCGCATGCGCCAGGCCATTCACGACGGCCTGAAGGACCACGTGCGCGGCGAAATGCTCACGCGCTATGTCAAGCAGCGCGGCATGTTCACGTACACGGGTCTCGTCGCGGAACAGGCGGATCGGCTGAAAGAGGAATTCGGCGTGTATATCCTGCGCTCGGGGCGCATGTGCGTGGCGGGCCTCAACGACAGCAACGTGCAGACGGTCGCCGATGCGATCGGCAAGGTGCTCGCGAAGTAACGCCACGCACTTCGCGCTTTACGTCTGCTTTACGTCATAACGCGGGACACGACAGCACTTGCTGCGGCGGCAGCGTGCCCGGTCCCGCGTCCACCTTCGCACCGCGCGGCGGCGTGGAAACGAGACGCACGCTGTTTTCTCCCGCATTCGCGAGCACGTATTGCTCCGGGCTTCCGTCCGGCTGCCAGTACACGCGATACACCGCGCCATCCCGATACACATGCAGCGCGCCGTGCACGGCCTTGTCGCCTTGCCTGAGGTCGGCGCGCTCGCCTTCGCGCAACGTCAGCGCATTGCCCGACGCGCCTTGCAGCACGCCGCATGCGGCATCGTCGGCGTGGGCGTGCGCGCACGCGATCACGGCTGCGAAGAGCAGCGCGCGGCGGAATGTCGGCGTCTTCATCGGCTCGTATCTCCCAATGGATCTTTGCGCAAACGAGAGCAATTTGCGTGCAGCGCGGACGAGCGTGCCGTGACGCGCATGTGCGCTCAATCGGCTTCACCGTTCACGCGCGCGTGTGCTACCTTGAATGCAGCAGCGTTCGATCGTGGAGGCCGCCATGTCAGTGATCGCACCGGACGAAAAAGCGGACTTTCTGGCCATCCTCGCGCGGCATCGTATCGATGCGAGCGATTTTCTCGTGCAGGAAGCGGGCGAATCCGATGTCGTGGACGATGTCTATCCATTGCAGGGACACGTCACGATCGTGCGGCGCTCGACATTGAAAGAGCGCGAGTATCGCATCGGGCACGGCACCGCCTGGGTCGCCATGTTCGAGAAAGACTTGAACAAGGGCGCGTTCGGCTGATGGCTGTGGGCTTACGACGCGCGCCGCATCGACTTACAACGCACTTTTTGAGGCGGAGCACGCGATGAGACCGACCGAATTCGCATCGTTCAAGGCGCACGTCGCCATGCTGCTCCGCGACCTTCCGCGCGGCATGACCGCCGATCTGACCGATGTGGCCGTTGCGTACTGGAACGGCACGCAAGTGGTCGGGGCGTATCTGCGCGATAACGGCTGCATCGACGAAGACTTCGACTTCGACGAAACCGCCTGGGCCTTCTGGCGCGATGAATTCCTGCTTTGGTTCGACGCGCCGCGCTTCTCCGAGCGACGCGATCTGAAAGCCGCGCTGCTTTCAGGCACCTATGCGGCGACGGTCCACGGCGGACAATGGCCCAGGCCGTCCTGACGGCTGCGTTCTACAACGCATTCGCTCTTTCCCTTTCTTAGCGGAATATTGCTTGCTGCGTTTTCGTTCGCTTACGGCGGCGAGCTGTTCAGCTTCCCCGAACGATTCACATCGATTGGCGATACGCCTCGGCCATCAGCGCGCTTACGCGTGCGCGGGCGTCGATGGCATCGCGGGCGGCGGCGGCCAGCATCGAAAAGAGAGAAACGATCATTCCCATGGCGGAAGTCCTTGATTGTTAGGGAGACTAGGTTAACTACCTAGGTAGTTTCCCTATAGTAACACGCTTGACGCGCCGCAGCAAAATGCTTTGCGCCACATGGCGACGCGCAGGTCCGGAGGAGGGGAATGCACATGAAAACGCATCTCTCGGGTCGTACCGTTCTGCTTTCGCTGCTGTTCGTGACGGTGACCGCGATCGCTATCGCCGGTGGATGCAGCGGCAGCAGTTCTTCCTCTTCGGGCACCACGGCGACGGCGGGCGCGTCGAGTCCGCCGGCCGCGTCGAGTCCATCGGGGGCATCGGGTGCTTCGGGTGCATCGGGTGCATCGAGCCCGGCGCCGGCATCGAGCCCCGTGGCCGTCACGAATCCGATGGACGTCGCCACGTATCACAACGACATCGCCCGCACCGGGCAGCAGCTCGCGGAAACCGTGCTCACGCCCGCGAACGTCAACTCGGCGACGTTCGGCAAGCTCGCCGTCTATCCGGTCGATGGCGCCGTCGACGCGCAGCCGCTTTTCCTCGCGAACGTGTCGATCGCGGGCGGCACGCACAACGTGCTGTACGTCGCGACCGAAAGCGCGAACATCTATGCATTCGACGCCGATACCGGCGCGACGCTCTGGAAAGCGACCACGCTCGCCAGCGGCGAATCGCCGAGCGACGACCACGGCTGCGGCCAGATCACGCCGACGATCGGCATCACCGCCACGCCGGTCATCGACCGCACGCGCGGCCCGCATGGCGCGATGTACGTCGTCGGCATGTCGAAGGACGGCGCGGGCCGCTATCACCAGCGCATTCACGCGCTCGACATCGCGACCGGCGCGGAACTGTTCGGCGGGCCGACGGAAATCGCCGCTTCGTACCCGGGCACGGGCGCGGCCAGCCAGAACGGGCGCGTCGTGTTCGATCCGGGGCAGTACGCCGAACGCGCGTCGCTCTTGCTGCTGAACGGCATCATCTATACCGCGTGGACATCGCACTGCGATTTCATGCCCTACACCGGCTGGGTGATGGGCTACGACGCCGCCACGCTCAAGCAGGCGAGCGTGCTGAACGTGACGCCGAACGGTCAGATGGGTTCGATCTGGATGAGCGGCGCGGGTCTCGCATCGGACGGCGCGTCGATCTATTTCCTCGATGCCAACGGCACCTTCGATCCCACGCTGAACGCGCAGGACATGCCGATCCACGGCAACTTCGGCAACGGTTTCCTGAAGCTCGGCACGACGCCGGCGCTCGCCGTCACCGATTACTTCGAGCCGTCGAACACGGTGCAGCAGTCGAACGCCGACGAAGATCTCGGCTCTGGCGGCGCGCTACTGCTGCCCGATCTCGCCGACGCCACCGGCACGGTGCGTCATCTCGCGCTGGGGGCGGGGAAGAACGCGGTGATCTACGTCGTCGATCGCGATGCGATGGGCAAGTTCGATTCGAACGCGGATCACATCTATCAGGAACTCGTCGGGCAGATTAGCGGCCCGATGTTCGGCATGCCGGCGTACTTCAATGGCACGGTGTATTTCGGCGCGGTCGGCGACAGCATCAAGGCGTTCACGATCACGAACGCGCGGCTCTCGGCCACGCCCACGAGCAGGACGCCGAACGTGTTCGGCTCTCCGGGCGCGACGCCGAGCATATCGGCGAACGGCGCGGCGAACGACATCGTCTGGGCGGCGCAGAACGGGACGATCGCGGCGCTCCACGCGTACGACGCGTCGAATCTCTCGCGGACGCTTTACGACAGCAACCAGGCGGGCGCGCGCGATCAGTTCGGTCCGGGCAACAAGTTCATCACGCCGACGATCGCGAACGGCCGGGTGTACGTGGGGACGAAGAGTGGCGTGGCGGTGTTCGGGCTGCTGGCGCGGTAGCGTCGCCGGACAGTCGTTTCGACTAAAAAACGCGTCGAATTAAATAACAAGAACTATCTTCGACTCGATACGATGCCGGAATCGACCAGATAACGAGCCGAACAGGAGACCACCCGTGCCCCGCCCGATTTCCGCGCGCATTCATCCCGATTCCATCCGCCGCAACATCGAGTTTGTGAGGCGCACGGCGACGTCGTCGCGCGTGTGGGCGGTGATCAAGGCGAACGCCTACGGTCACGGCATCGAGCGCATTTATCCGGCGCTCGCACAAGCCGACGGCATCGCGCTGCTCGATCTCGACGAAGCCGTGCGCGTGCGCGAACTCGGCTGGACGAAGCCCGTGCTGCTGCTCGAAGGCATCTTCGAGGCGCGTGACGTGGAGATCGCGGATCGATACCGGCTGACGGTGACCGTGCATTGCGACGAGCAACTCGACCTGCTCGATACCGCGAAGCCGCGTCAGCCCATCGACATTCAACTCAAGATGAACTCCGGCATGAACCGCCTCGGCTTCCGTCCGGACGCCTACAGCCGAGCATGGCGGCGGGCGTCGGGCATGGCGTCGGTCGGCGCGATCGGGCTGATGAGCCACTTCGCGAACGCGGACGATGGCGGCATCGACTGGCAAATCGACGAATTCGACGCGGCCACGCGCGAACTTCCCGGCACGCGTTCGCTCGCGAATTCGGCGGCGGTGCTCTGGCATCCGCGCGCGCATCGCGACTGGGTGCGGCCCGGCACGATTCTCTATGGCGCGTCGCCGACGGGCAGCGCGCGGCACATCGCGGGCCTGCCGCTCGCTGCGGCGATGACGCTGTCGAGCCGCATCATCGGCGTGCAGACGCTCGCGCCGGGCGAGACCATCGGCTACGGGCGCGCTTTCACGGCGGATCGCGCGATGCGTATCGGCGTGGTCGCGTGCGGCTACGCGGACGGTTATCCGCGTCACGCGCCGGCCGGCACGCCCATCGCGATCGATGGCGTGAGGACGCAGCTCGTCGGGCGCGTCTCGATGGACATGCTCACCGTCGATCTGACGCCGTGCCCGGCGGCGGGCATCGGTTCGTCCGTGCAGCTTTGGGGCGATCAGGTGCGCGTCGATGAGGTCGCGGAACCGTCCGGCACCATCGGCTACGAGTTGATGTGCGCGCTCGCGCGGCGCGTGCCCGTCGAGGTCGATGCCGCCGGTTCAATCGATCCGGTCGATTCACCCGTGGCGGCCTGACGATGGACGCGTCGCAACGCATCGACCAGATGATCGCGGAACTGACCGACTGGCGCGGCGCGACGTTCGCGAGCGTGCGCGAAGCCATCCTGGCGGCGGATCCGCAGATCGTCGAGGAATGGAAGTACATGGGAAGCCCGGTGTGGTATCGCGACGGCATGATCGCGGTCGCCAACGCGCACAAGGGCAAGGTCAAGCTCACGTTCGCGCACGGCGCGATGCTCGCCGATCCCGGCAAGCTCTTCAACGCGGGGCTGGAAGGCAACGCGAGACGCGCGATCGATTACTTCGAAGGCGACGAGGTCGATGCGCGCGGCCTGCAAGCGCTCGTTCGCGCGGCCATCGACTTCAACGTGGGCAAGAAGAAGCGCGGGTCCGCCACGTAAAACCGCAAGCAATCACCACCGCGCATCCGACGTTCCCGGCGGCTCGGAAGCCCGCTCGTAGCGCGCCGGCGTGCGCGCGAACTGCGCGCTCGGGCGCACCGCGTCGAGTTCGCCGAAGCCGGACGGCTGCCGCTCCATGAAAGGCGCGAAATCGGGCTTGGCGGCTTGCAATCCGCCATCGATTCGTCCGAGCCCGCGCAGCCAGTGCCCCGTCTGCGCCAGCGACACTTCCACGTGCCAACTGCCGCCTTCCCGCTGCTGCTTCCACATCGCGGCGGCGGCGCCGAACGCCATCAGAAAGCCGCTCGCCATGTCGAGCATCTGCATCGGCAAGGGACGCGGCTTTCCCGCGCCTTCCGCTTCCCCTTCGGCGGCATTGAAGCCCATCGCGGTCTGCACGAGCGAATCGAAGCCGCGCCGATCCGCCCACGGTCCCTCTGTGCCATACGCCGTCAGCGACACATACACGATGCCCGGCCGACGCTCCGCCAGCGCTTCCGGCCCGAAGCCGAGCGCCGCGAGTCCGCCCGGCCGATACCCTTGCGAGAACACGTGCGCTTCGTCGATGAGACGCCACAGCGTCGCGCGCGCGTGTTCGTCGTGCAGATCGAGATGCGCGGAGCGCTTGCCACGGCTCGTATCGGCGATGGCGGAAATATTCGGCAGATGCGGCGAGTTCACGAGCATGACGTCCGCGCCGTACGCGGCCAGCGCGCGCCCGCCGACCGGCCCGGCCAGAATGCGCGTGAAGTCGAGCACGCGCACGCCGGCCAGCGGCCGATCGTTTGCCGACAGCGGCGGCAACGCACGCGGCGGCGCATCGCCGATGCGCGTGATCGTCATCAACGGCTGCGCGGCGATCGCGCGTGCTTGCGGCGTGGCGTCCCATTCGTCGAAGGTGCGCAGCATCGTGACGACGAGACCGCGTTGCGCGCAGGCATCCTCGAAATCGGCGGCGCGCCAGTCGAGCAGGGCGCGCGCGGCGTCTTCCCGCTTCGCGGTGCGCGGATCGAGGCCGAGCACGCGCAGCGCGCCGTCCTGATGATGCTCGAAGTTGGCATGGATGCGCACGTAGCCGTCGGCGCAACGGTAGAGGCCCGAGAACGCGCCCCAGATGTCGGGCGGATGGCCGTCGAGCGTGAAGTGGCCGGTGCATTCGACCGCCGCGTGCGTCATGTCGACGGACACGCGCTGGCGCGGCGCGCCGCGAATGTGCGCCAGCTCGCAGGCGGCGAGCGCGGCGGCGGCGACGGTCGATTGCGCCGCCGTGCCGACTGCGAATGTCGAGGGAAAGACCGGGTCGTGCCCCGGAAGATCGATGAAGGAGAGGGCGTCGCCGGGCAGGCCGGCGAGTCGCCAGAGACGGCTTAGCGTGTCGATGGAGGCGGGCATGGTCGGCGGGCGCATCGCGGGGGAGATGCGGCATTGTCGCGCCGAATCGATGTGATGTCCCGCCTCGCGCCCGTAGCGCGCCCGCTCAGGCGATGCGCCTTAAGCGCGCCGCGTCGCCAGTTCCGCGCCCTGACGCAGCGCTTCGAGCAGGCTGCCTTCGTCGGCGATGCCCTTGCCCGCGATATCGAACGCCGTGCCGTGATCGACCGACGTGCGGATCACGTCGAGCCCGACCGTCACGTTGACGCCGGCTTCGAGGCCCAGCACCTTCACCGGCCCGTGTCCCTGATCGTGATACATCGCGACGACGAGATCGAAATCGCCACGCCCCGCGCGATAGAACAGCGTATCGGCGGGCAGCGGACCGGTCACGTCGAGCCCCTGTTCCTGCAGTTCCTTCACGGCCGGGATGATCTTCTCTTCTTCCTCGCCGTAGCCGAAAAGACCGTTCTCGCCCGCGTGCGGATTGATGCCGCACACGCCGATACGCGGCTTCGCGATTCCCGCCTTCACGAGCGTCGCGTTGCCGCGCTCGATCGTGCGGCGCACGAGACCCGGCTCGATCTTGCGGATCGCGTCGATGATGCCGATGTGCGTCGTCACGTGAATCACGCGCAGCTTCGGCGCGACGAGCATCATCGACACTTCGTCCACGCCCGTCAGATGCGCGAGCATTTCCGTGTGGCCGGGGAACTTGTGGCCGCCCGCGTGCAGCGCTTCCTTGTTGAGCGGCGCGGTGCAGATCGCGTCGATCTGATTCGCCTGCGCCAGTTCGACGGCGCGCGCGATATAGCGATACGCCGCGTCGCCGGCAACCGCCGACAGCTGGCCGAACGGCAGATCGTCGGGAATGAGTTCGAGGTCGATGCAGTCGATCACGCCCGGCTGATACTGCGCCTGCGATGCGTCCTCGATGCGCCGCACGGTCGCGCGCACGCCGGTGATTTCGATGGCGCGTTCGAGACGGCGCGCATCGCCGATCACGAGCGGGCGGCACTGCTGGTACACGGTTTCGTGCGCGAGGCTCTTGACGACGATTTCCGGGCCGACGCCGCTCGCGTCGCCCATCGTGATGCCGATTACGGGAAGATAGTTGGTCATGGTCGTTCGTTCAGATTGAGGTTTCGCGGGCGTCGTTCTTGAGCGCGGCGGCGGGCGTTTCAGCGACGCCGTGCGCGCCGCGCAAGTGCTGGTACGCGCCGAGTAGCGCGTGCTCGCTGCCGAATGCGCCGGCTTTCGTGACGATGGCCGCGCCGTTCGCGGCGCTCGTCGTGTTCGTCGTGTTCGTGGTGGTCGTCGCGCGTCCGAGCGCCACGCCGGCTTCGATTTCGCGTACGAGTTCGAGGCTGCCGACGTTCGCCGCCGCGAGCATCGCGCGGGCCGTTTCGCCGCCGGTCGCGATCAGGCCGCCGAGCGCGTCGAAGTGCGGCGCGACGAGGGCGGCGAGCGCGTTCGAGAGATGCGCGCCTTCGGCGGGATCGAAGGCGTCGTCGCGGCCGATGCGCACGATCAGGTCATGCCCGCCGCGCAGCCTTTGGCCGATGTCGTCGCCCCACGCCGCCCACGCCGAATGGCGCGCGCCGTCGCGCAGCACCGCGGGCGGCACGATCAGTTCCGCGATGCCCGCTTCGCTGCGCAGCATCGCGCATTGCCGCTCCGACACCGCCGAGAGGCTGCCGACGAGCGCGAGCACCGGCCCGTGCGCCACGTCCGCCGATGCGGGGCGCGCGGTGATTGCGGCGGGCGCATCGAAGAGATCGGGCAGCGCGGCGAGTTCGCGCGCGAGGCCGCCCGAGCCGACCCAGAAGAAAGGCGTATCGAGCGATGCCGTGATGCGGGCGAGCGCGGCGAGATCGTCGCTGGTTTCGGCATCGACGATCAGCGCGCCGATGCCTTCCGCCGCCGCCGCCGCGATTCTTGCCGCGAGCGATTGCGGCGCGTCGCGCAGCGTCGCGAGAGAAATGTGTGCGGTCTTCAGGCCCGCTGCTTCGAGCATCGCGCCCAGGCGCGCGTCGCATCCCGCGTGTTCCAGTTGCCAGGTTTCGGTCTCTTCGAGCGGCACGCCGTTCACGAAGACGACGCCTTCGCGCACCGCGCGGCCCGTCGCCGGAAACGCGGGCGCGACGATCGCCGGACCCGCGAGCCGCGCGAGCGCCGCGACTTCGGCGGTCCAGTTGCCGCGCAGCGTCGAATCGATCTTCTTGTACAGATGCCGCCCCGGCGCGCGCAGTACGTGGCACGCATCGGCGACGCGGGCGGCCGCATCGGCGGGGGAGAGGCGGCGCGTGTCGGTGTCGGCGGCGATGACCGTCGCGCCTTCGTCCGGCGCGTTCGGGTCCAGCGTGACGACCGTCTTGCGGCCCGCCGCCGCGAACGCGATCGCGCAGTCGGCGGCGCCGGAGAGATCGTCGGCGAGAATCAACATGCTCGTGGACTTCGCGTTCATCGCGTTCATTGCCGTCATTGAGCGGCTCCGCGCTTCGCCGTCGAATCCAGCGCGGCGCGGGCGTCGCTGCGGGCGGTGACGCGCTTCGCGATTGCCGCGGTGAGGATCGGTGTCACGATGGACGTCACAACCACGCATGCCGCGACTAGCAGCGTCGCGGATTTCGCCGCTTCCTCGTAGACCGGATTCGCCGCCGCGATCAGCGCCGGGACCGCCGCCGCATTGCCTGCGGTATTGGCCGCCGCCGCGCCCGCGACGCCGGTGCCGCCCGTCAGACGATCCGCGATGTAGAGCGGAATACCGGTGACGACGACGACCGCGAGTCCCAGCCCGATGCCGAGCAGGCCCGCCTGCCACACCTTGTGCAGATCGAGGCCCGCGCCGAGCGCGAGCGCGAAGAACGGAATCATCACCGGCACCGCGCGGCCGAGAAAGTCGCGCATGTCGCGGTCGAGATTGCCGAGCAGCATGCCGACGGCGAGCGGCAGGATGCTGCCGACGAGCGTAGGCCACGGAAACGCCGAGAGGCCCGCGACGCCGAGCGTGACCATCGTGAGGAACGGGCCGGATTCGAGCGACATGATCGTGTATGCGCCGACATCCTCCTTGCGTCCGTACTGGCCCATCAGCGCCATGTAGAGGCCGCCGTTGGTGTCGTTCATCGCGGCGACGACGGCGAGCGTCGAAATGCCCGCGAACATGCCGGAGCTGATCGGCTGCTCGCCGAGAAAATGTCCGAGGACGATGCCCGCGAGAATCGCCATGCCGACTTTCGTAATGAAGAGCGCGCCGCCTTTCTTGAGCAGATAAGGCGTGGCTTTCACATCGATGCCCGCGCCCATGCACACATAGAACACCGCGAGGATCGGCAGCGCGCCGGTGAAGAGCGCGTTCGTGAACGAGCCGAAGAACTTCGGCATGCCCGGCAGGAAGGTTGCGATCAGCGAGCCGATCAGAAGCGGCACGATCATCATGCCGCCGGGTACGCGCTCGATCGCACGCTTGATTGGAATCTGGGCCATGTGGTGTCTCCGGAAGAGTTTTTTGCCGTTTCGATCAAAAAAATGATCGGTTCGATCAATCGCTAGTGTAATGTTTGATCGAACCGCGCGCAATTGCCGCTATGTGCGCGTTTACACTGATCGAACCGCGCAGCGCAATGCGCGTGCAATGATCGATTCGGTCATGGGCGCGCTCGCCGCCCCGTTAGCGAGCGATCCAGCATCGCGCGCGCCCGGAATCGCCGCGCGATTCGATAAACTTGGCGGCCCGCCGCGCACAGGCATGCACGCCGCGCCACGCCCATCGACAGGAACCGCATGAAAGTAGAGAAACGCCGCGAGGCGATGCTGCAAGCCGTGCTCTCCGGCATGAACGATGTCGCCGCGCTCTGCGAGCACTTCGGCATGTCGGAGGCGACCGTGCGCCGCGATCTGCGCGCGCTCGCCGACGAACGCCGCATCGTGCGGACATACGGCGGCGCGGCGTCGGTGGGCGCGCACGAGCCGGAGGAATCGCTCGATACGCGGCGCGAGAGTTTTCGCGAGCAGAAGGAAGCCATCGCGCGGGCAGCGGCGCGTCACGTGCAGGACGGCGACACGCTCTTTCTCGATGGCGGCACCACGACCGCCGCGCTCGCGCGCTGCCTCGCGGGGCGCAAGGAGGTTCAGGTCATCACGAACAATCTGCTGGCGGTGAGCGCGCTCGCGTCTGCGGATGTGCGCGTGACGCTGATCGGCGGCGACGTGCGGCCGTCGAGCATGAGCACGCTCGGGCCGATCGCGCAGGTTGCGCTGTCGCGGCTCACGTTCGACAAGGCGTTTCTCGGCGCGGACGGCGTGGTCGCGGGCCGTGGGCTTTGCGAAGCGACGGCGGAGCAGGCGTTTCTGAAGGAGTGCATCGTCGCGCAGGCGGCGAGCGTGTTCGTGCTGGTGACATCGGACAAGCTGGAGCGCGCGAGCCAGCAGCATTGGACGCCGCTCGAACGCGACTGGACGCTCGTGACGGATTCTTTCGCCGATGCCGCCGCCGTCGAGCGGTTCATGCAGCGCGGCAGCGTGACCGTGGAGCGCGCGGAGGTGGACGCGCGGTAGCGCTGCGGTTCGTTATCGGGACGCCAGCGTCAGGACCTTTTCGACTTCGCTCAGGTCGACCGGCTTGGTCAGATGCGCGTCGAAGCCGGCGGCGCGCGTGCGGGCGATGTCTTCGTCGGAACCGAGACCGGTCATCGCGGCGACGATGACGTGCGCGCCGCCGTCGGCGCGCACGCGCTCGCGTATGCCGCGAATGACGTCGAAGCCCGTGAGTCCCGGCATCGACAGATCGAGCAACACCACGTCGGGCCGGCGCTCGTCGAACAGATGCAGCGCTTCCTTGCCGTCGTACGCGGCGCGCGCGGCGTGGCCGAGCATGTCGACGACGAGCGTCATGCTGTCGGCGGAATCGCGGTTGTCGTCGACGACGAGCACTTCCAGTTGCCGATCCGCCGGCGCGCCCGGTGCCGCCGGCTTCGGCGCGCCCGGCGCGCTCGCCTGCGCGAGCGGCAGCCACAGGCTGAACACGCTCCCTTTGCCCGGCCCGTCGCTCTTCGCCTCGACGTGCCCGCCGTGAAGCTCGGCGATCGCGCGCACGAGCGTCAGGCCGATGCCGAGGCCGCCTTCGTCGGCATGCGCGCCCGGCGGATGCTCCTGCACGAAGAGATCGAACACGGCGCCGAGCGCATCGGCGGAAATGCCGCGCCCTTCGTCGATCACGCGCAACAGCGCCGTCCCGCCGCGCGCGCCGACTTCCAGCCTGATGGTCGAACCGGGCGGACTGAACTTCGACGCGTTGTTCAGCAGGTTGTTGAGCGCCTGCACGAGCCGCGTGGAATCGCCGTTGACGCTGACCGCCCCCGCGCCGTCCTCGACGACGAGACGCTGCTGCCGCGCATCGAACGACGGCTGGCTCGCCTCGGCGCTGAGATGCACCACGTCCGCGAGATCGACGATACCGGTCGCGAGGCGGATTTTGCCCGAACTGACGCGGCCCGCTTCGAGCAGATCGTCGACGAGCTTGGTCAGATGCGCGAGCTGCCGGTCGACGATCTGGCGGCTGCGGACCACGTCGGCGTCGTCGGACGCCTTCAGTTTCAGGATGCTCACCGCGTTGCGGATGGGCGCGAGCGGATTGCGCAACTCGTGGCCGAGCAGCGCGAGAAATTCGTTCATGCGCCGGCTGGACGCTTCCAGTTCTTCGAGGCGGCGGCGCGAGGTCATGTCACGCGTGATCGCGACGAAATCCTGCGCGCTGCCATCGGAGTTCGGCAGCGCGCTCAGCGTCGCGCGCGCCCAGAACTCGGAGCCGTCCTTGCGCACGCGCCAGCCTTCCAGCTCGACGCGGCCGTGCTCGCTCGCGCGGCCGAGCGTGTCGCCGGGGCGGTGGCGGGCGACTTCGTCGGGCGTGTAGAAGAGCGCGAAATGCCGGCCGATCGCTTCTTCCGCCGTGTAGCCGTACAGCGCGCTCGCGCCCTCGTTCCACGAGCGCACGATGCCGTCGGAATCGAGCATGTAGATCGCGTAATCGCTGACCGAATCGATCAGAAGACGCAGGCGATGGTTCGCCGCCGTCGCGCGCAGGCGGTCCGTGATGTCGTGGATGAAGCACGTGAACTGGCGCTGGCCCTCGTACCAGACTTCGCTGATCGTCAGCTCGGCGGCGAACTCCGTGCCGTCGCGGCGGCGCGCGGGCAGTTCGACGCGCGTATCGATCACGCGCGCCTCGCCCGTCGCCAGATAGCGCGTGAGCCCTGCGCGATGCGCGGCGCGGTGCCGCTCGGGCACGATGAATTGTGCAAGCTCCTGATGCATCACTTCTTGTGGACGCCAGCCGAAAAGACGCGTCGCGGCCTCGTTCCAGTAAATGACCAGGCCGGCTTCGTCGATGGACACGAACGCGACGTGCGCATTGTCGAGGACGGTGCGGCGGCGGCGCAGCGCGTCGGCGAGCTTTTTCTCGAATTCCACCCGCAGCGACGATTCGATGCTCAACGTCGCGCTGACGGTCGCGTTCTGTTCGAGGAGCTGACGGTTTTCCTGCGCGATCTCTTCCCGCGCGATGGTTTCCGCGATGCACGCGCAGAACGCGTTGAGAATTGCGATATCCGCCTGGCCGAACTGTTCCGGCTCGCCGGACATGAGCTTCAGCACCGCGACCGACCGGCCTTCATAGATAACGGGTGCGACCACCATCGACGCCGCGCCGACGGCCTGGCACGCCGCGCGGTCCACGCGATGGTCGTTCGCGGTGTTGCGGCTGACGAGCGCTTCCTGCCGCGTGATGCACAGCCCCGACAGGCTGCCGGCGGCCGGCAGCCGCGTGCCGACGTGGCGCGCAGCGGCGCCGCTCGCCGCGCGATAAACGAGTTCGTCGCCGTCGATCCATTCGATCACGGACGACGCGACGCCCGCCACTTCGCGCAGCGTATCGGTGACTTTCTGCAGATACTCCGGCAGCGGCAGCCGGGAATGGGCGAGGCTCGCGAACGTGGCGAACCATCGCTGGAAATGAGCCTGACGTTTCGGATGGGCCTTGAATCTTTTATCCGCGGTTGAAGTCTCGTACTGAAAGCGCATGGCCCTTTTTTGCATCGATCGAGGCGGAAGTTTGGATTGCGACGATTATCGCGGTATTTATTTGCCCTAATTTGAACACAAAAGAACGCCAAACGTTTGCTTAAAACAGACCATGCAATTTTTGTCGACGCGTCGACGAAACAGCAGGAAAGCAGTGCTGAAGAAAGGATTTAGGTCCACATAAATCCGGTAATAACGACTCGGCGTGCATAATCATTCAGACGAATAATTTCCGATTCAGGCGAGCGCTGTTTCGCCCGATGCCTGCTGCGCGCTTTCGCTGCCGCTCGCGGCAACCCATCGGCTCTTGCCCGAGCGTTTCGCGGCGTAGAGCGCGTTGTCCGCGTCGCGCAGCACGCCGTCGAGTTCGGTGTGATTGCGATCGAACATCGCAATGCCGATGCTCGCGCCGATCGTCAGCGCGCCGTCGCCTTCACAATGGAACGGCTTGCCCAGCTCGACGACCAGCAGGTCCGCGAGGGCGAGCGGATCGATGCTCGGCGGCGCGACGATCACGAACTCGTCGCCGCCGAGCCGCGCGACCAGCGCGTCGTCGCCCGTCAGATGCCGCAGCCGGCGCGCGACGAGCGCGAGCAGCGTGTCGCCGACTTCATGGCCGCAGGCGTCGTTGATCGCCTTGAAGCCGTCGAGGTCGAGATAGAGCAGCGCGTCGTAGGCGCGATCGTGCGCCCGGCCGTGCAGCATGCGATAGCGCACCGCCTGGAACAGCCCGGCGCGGTTCAGGAGACCGGTGAGTTCGTCGTGGCGCGCGCGGCGGTCGTTTTCCTGTTCGGCTTTCATCGTCGAGACGAGCATGCCGTTCAGACGCCACGCGGCGGCGCTCATCGCGAAGAGATAGAACGGGATTTGCAGCAGCGTGAGCAGCAGCGTCGGCTCGCCCGAGAGCAATGCGCCGATGCAGCACGGCCCGAGCGACAGAAAGATCATCGCCGCGACGAGACGCGGCGCGCCGAAGTTGCGAAAGCAGATGCCGCCGACCATCGCGGCTGCCGAGAGGAACGAGAGCGTCGCGGCTACCCAGTCGCCGGACAGCACGCTGACGAGCGCGCCGTAGCCGACCGTGGCGCCCCAGAGCGGCGCGAGGAGCACATAGGTATCGGTGAGCGTCGATTTGCCGGCGCGGGCGCGGCGGCGCGCGACGATCAGCACGGCGAGCCGCGCGAGACAGACGGCGACTTCGAGCGCGAGCCAGATATCGAACGCGAACGACGGATGCCGCGTCTGGAGCACCCACGCGACCCCGATGGTGTTGAACACGCCGCCCGCGAAGATCGGCAGCGTGCCGAACAGGCTGCCTACGAGCGCGACGCGGATGGCGCGCGGAATGTCCGGGCCCGCGTGCAGCAACCACGTCGCCGCGCGCCCGCGCGGGAGGGTGAACGATTCGGTCTGTAGGTCCATGTTCGCGATGTGCAGTGGCCGAGCAAATGCTCGGCCTTAGGGACAGTTGCTCAACACATCGGATAACGGAATGAAAGAATCGAACTTTATAGCGGAGAGGGGATGGGCGCGCTTGTTTCGTTGATCAAACGTTTGCGCGCATTCCGGCAATCAAACTGTTTCGGATTCCACGCTTGCCCGCGGAGCGGCCTGAATGTCGCGCGTGTTCTTTTGAACCGCGATCGCGCCGAACAGCGCGAGCCCGAAGGACATCGCGTAGAAACCCTTTTCGCTCAGTGCGAGCGTCGCATTGAAAAGACCGGCGGCAAGCAGACCGATTGCCAGCACGAGCGCAATCCAGCTGAGGCCGAAATACAGCTTCGTCACGGGAATGCCTTCGACGCGATCGCGCACCGTCTTCTGCAGTGAGATCGCGGCGAAAAGCCCGAACACGAGCACGGTGAAGTAATAGCCTTTTTCGTTCAACTGCATGCCGGCGTTCCACAATCCGGCCAGATAGGCGGCGAAGCCCGCGCACAATGCGCCCCACGACGCGACGACGAAGGCGGCCGAGGGCCGTTGGGAAGGGATGCTAACCATGTTTATGAGTTCCTTTTTCAATCAACGACGCCCTGACGCGGGCGTATCGACGGGCACTCTAGCAGGGATGTTTTCTGAGAGAAAGGCGGCGCGCTTCGTGTTCTAAGCCGCGTTGCGCCCCGCATCCACGATCTCGTCCATCAACAGCCGCACGCCCGCCGAAAGCTGCGCGTCGCGGCGCGTGACCATCTCATAAGGCTCGCTTTTCGATGTGAACGCGAGCGGCAGCGTGCACACGACGCCATGCGCCGTGCAAAAGCGCGCGACATCTACGGATACGAGCGCCACGAGCGACGGATTCTTTTCCAGAAGCGCGAGCGTCGCGAACGCCGATGTCGTTTCGAGCAAATGCGAGGGAAAACGCAAGCCCGCGTCGTGGAATTCGCGCTCGAGCAGAAGGCGCATCGGCATATTCGCGCGATACACCACCCAGCGATGCTTCGCCAGATCGTTCAGCGCGACGCGCCGCCGCTTCGCGAGCGGATGATCGACGTTCGCGATCACGGCAAGCGTCTCCTGCTGCACGACGACGCTGTCGTACAGATACGGCGTCTGGCTCACGGTCGTGCGGCACACGGCGACATCGAGCCGTCCCGCGTCGATGAGGCCGAGCAGCGTCGCGCTCGTATCCTCGACGATCTCCACCGACATTTCCGGCTGACGCGCGCTGACAGCGGTGATCGCATCCGTGACGAGCGGGACCGCGCCCATGATCACGCCGACCGACACGCGCCCGCCATAGCCGCGCATGATGCCGACGATCTCCTCCCGCAAATGCGCGATATCCGTGTGAATGAGCCGCGCATAACGGATCACGCAATGCCCGACCGCGTTCGGCTCCAGCCCGCGATGCGTCCGCACGAAAAGCGGCGTGCCGAACGTCGTTTCGATTTCATGCAGCGCCTTGCTCGCGCCCGGCTGCGTGAGCGCGAGTTGCTTCGCCGCGCCGAGCAGCGAGCCGCGTTCCTCCAACGCAATGAGCAGGCGCAACTGCCTGACGTGCAGGCGCGAGAGAATCGAATTGAGCGATGGCGTCATGAGCGGTTCAGCCGATATGGCTTGAGAGAAAGTTATACCCTTATCACACGCCGTCAGTATCGCGGACCGGAATGCGTCCGTATACTCGGCCACGCGATATAACCTTCCGTCATTCCATCATGGCTCTCATCAATTACATCACGCAGATTCAGTTCGACTACGGCGCGGTGCGCCTGCTCGCCGGCGAGTGCGAGCGCTTCGGCATTCGCCGTCCGTTGATCGTGACCGATGCGGGCATCCGCGCGGCCGGCCTGCTCGACAAAGTTATCGATGCGCTCGGCCCGAACTTCGCCGCGCCCGTCTTCGATGCCACGCCGCCCAACCCGAACGAAGCCGCCGTGCGCGCGGCGGTCGAGCTGTATCGCGCGAACGATTGCGACGGCGTGATCGCGGCGGGCGGCGGTTCGTCGATCGATCTGGCGAAGGGCGTCGCCGTCTGCGCGACGCACGAAGGCCCGCTGCAAAGCTTCGCGGTGATCGAAGGCGGCCTCGCGCGCATCACGGCGAAGACCGCGCCGGTCATCGCCATTCCGACGACGGCCGGCACCGGCAGCGAAGTGGGCCGCGGCGCGATCCTGATTCTCGACGACGGCCGCAAGGTCGGCGTGATTTCTCCGCATGTCGTGCCGAAGGTCGCCATCTGCGATCCGGAACTGACGTTCGGCCTGCCGCCGATGATGACCGCCGCGACCGGCATGGACGCCATCGCGCATTGTCTGGAGACGTTCATGGCGCCGGCGTTCAACGCGCCCGCCGACGGCATCGCGCTCGACGGCCTCTGGCGCGCGTGGCGGCACATCGAGCGCGCAACCCGCGACGGCTCCGACCGCGCCGCGCGCTGGAACATGATGAGCGCGTCGATGCAAGGCGCGCTCGCGTTCCAGAAGGGCCTCGGCTGCGTGCACAGCCTGAGCCATTCGCTCGGCGGCATCAATCCCAGGCTGCATCACGGCACGCTCAACGCCATCTTTCTGCCGGCGGTGATCGCGTTCAACAGCAGCGCGCCTTCGATGCAGGAAGAAGGCAAGCTCGCGCGCATCGCGCAGGCGATGGGCCTCGCTTCCGGCGACGACGTGGGCGACGCCATCCGCACCATGACCGCGACGCTCGGTCTGCCGCGCGGCCTCGCGGAACTGGGCGTGACGCGCGATCTGTTCCCGCGGATCATCGCCGGGGCGCTGAAGGATCACAGCCACAAGACGAATCCGCGCGATGCGTCGAGCGAGGACTACGCGGCGATACTGGAAGCGTCGATGTAAGCGGAGCGCGCAGTTCAGTTTGCGGCATCGCAACAAAAGACTAGGGAAAACCCCTAGTCTTTGTTACAATGTGCGGCAAATTCTGGATTCACTGTCATGCGCACCCGTTACGTCATTCTCGAAAAGATCGCTTTTACGCTGCTCACGCTGTCGGCCGTGGTCGATGCCAGCTATATCACGTGGGAAAAACATCCGAACTTCCGTGAAAACGTCACGGAACTGGTCAAGATGGGTTCCGACCTGAATTACGCGACGGCGACCATCGACGGGTCCACGATGATGCCGCTGGCGTTCAACTAAACAGCCAGACAGCCGCCGCCGCGCGGCTGTTTTCGTTTCACCTCCGCATTTTCCTCCGATACCCGCTATACGGCCCCGCGTCGCACGGCGCGCGCGGCTTGTCCTATGCTGGCGGCTTCCTCAAGCGTTGCCGCCGCGCGTGTCCACCGTTCTTCATTCCGACGCCGCTTTCGGCGCTCAGCTTCGCAGCTTCGCGCGCGCGATCGGGCAGATCGTTCTTCAGCGGAACGCCGCGACCGGCGCGCTGCTGTTCGCCGGCGTGCTCTGCGCGAGCCCGCGCCTCGCGTGCGCGCTCGTGATCGGCGCGATCGTCGGCAACGTCATCACGGTCATCACCGATTCCGCCGATTCCCTCGTCATCCGCGAGGACCTCTACGGCTTCAACGGCGCGCTCGCTGCGCTGGCGGCGTTCACGTTCATCCGCGATGCGTCGCAGGCGACGGCTGTCGCCATCGTCGCGGCGATGTTCGCGACGCTGCTCGCCAGCCCGCTCACGCGCGCGCTTTCGCTTCGCGACTTGCCGATCTTTTCGAGCCCGGCGATCATCGTCACCTGGTGCTGGATGCCGTTGCTCGCCGATCGCGGCGAAGTCGGCGCGCTCGGGCCGGTGCGGGCAGGCGTCGCCGCGCTGACGATGTCCGCGTTCGCGGGCCTCGCGCCCATCGTGTTCGCATCCGGCGCGGTCGCGGGCGCGTTCATCGCGGCGGGCTTGTTTGCCGCGCGGCCTGCACGCGCGGGCTGGGCGCTCGCGGGCAGCGCGCTCGGCGCGGCGCTGCACGGGCTGTGCGGCACGAGCGACGCCGTGTTGCTCTCGGGCGCGTGTGGCTTCAATGCGGCGCTCGCGGCGCTTGCCATCGCACCGCAGGGCGCGCGCTACGCGTTCGTCGCGATCGCGCTGGCGGTGGCGATCGAGCGCATCGCGGATTGCGCCGGCATCGCGGCGCTCACCGCGCCGTTCGTGCTCGCGTCGTGGGCGACGATGCTTGTCGCGCGGCGCGTCGAAGGATCATCGAAAGGAGGAGGCTCGCATGTCGTTCACCCACACATTTGAGCGCAGGATCGGCGAAAGCGGGCCGCGCTCGGCCGCCGAAACCGCGACGCGCGTCGATCTGGCGGCGGCGTATCGGCTCGTCGCGCTGAACGGCTGGGACGATGTCGTCTACACGCACATTTCCGCGAGCGTACCGGGCGAGCCGGGGCGCTTTCTCATCAACCCGTTCGGGCTGGCGTTCGACGAAGTGACAGCATCGAATCTCGTGAAGATCGATATCGACGGCAACGTGATCGGCGAAAGCGCCCATCCGGTCAACGCGACCGGCTTCGCGCTGCACGCCGCCGTCCATGCCGCGCGCGCCGACGCCGCGTGCGTGATGCATCTGCACGTGCGCGAGGCGATCGCGGTATCGACGCAGCCGCACGGCCTGCTGCCGGCCTCTCAGCACGCGATGCGCTTTCACGGCCATCTCGCGTATCACGATTACGAAGGCCTCGCGTTTTCGCGTGCGGAAGGCGAGCGGCTCATCGCGAGTCTCGGCGAGCATCGCGCGATGCTTCTGCGCAATCACGGGCCGCTGACGCTCGGGCGGACCATCGCGGAGGCTTACGTGCTGATGGATATGCTCGTCAAGGCATGCGATATTCAACTGCGCGCGCTGGCGGGCGTGGGGAAGATGATCGTGCCGACGCCGGAAGTCGTCACGCGCACGGCGGCGCAATTGCACGACGGCGATGCTATCGAAGGCGCGCTCGAATGGCCCGCGCTGCTGCGAAAGCTTGCGCGCATCGACCCGTCTTATCGTGACTAGAACTCACTCGGAGGAATCAACGCAATGCCGACTTTCAACATCCAGCTCTTCGAAGGCCGCACGGTGGAAGAGAAGCGCAAGTTCGTCGAGGCGATCACGCGCACGACCTGCGAGACGCTCGGCTGCGAGCCGGGTTCGGTGGACATCATCCTGACGGACGTGAAGCGCGAGAACTGGGCGACCGCGGGCAAGCTGTGGTCGGAGCAATAGCGCTTCGATGCGCACGCGGCAGCGCGACGCCGCCGCGTGCGCCGTGAGGGTTACATCGTTTCCTTCGCGGCCAGCCGGAACTTGTGCAGGAGCGGTTCCGTGTAGCCGTTCGGCTGCGTGCGTCCTTCGAAGACGAGCGCGCAGGCGGCCTTGAACGCGTAGGAGCTATCGAACGCGGGCGCCATCGGGCGATAGTACGGATCGGCCTCGTTCTGCTGGTCGACGACCGCCGCCATGCGTTCGAGCGTCGATCGCACCTGCTCTTCCGTCACGATGCCATGCCGCAGCCAGTTCGCAATGTGCTGGCTCGAAATGCGCAGCGTCGCGCGATCTTCCATCAGGCCTACGTCGTGAATGTCCGGCACCTTCGAGCAGCCGACGCCCTGATCGATCCAGCGCACCACGTAACCCAGAATGCCCTGCGCGTTGTTCTCGATCTCGTCGCGGATATCGTCTTCCGACCACGTTGCCTTTTCGACGACGGGAATCGTCAGCAGTCCGTCGAGCAGCTCGTTTTTCACGCCTTCATAGTCGATGCTTTCCATCTCTTGCTGAACGCGCTGCACGTCGATCTGATGGTAGTGCAGCGCGTGCAGCGTCGCGGCGGTGGGCGAAGGCACCCACGCGGTATTCGCGCCGGCCTTCGGATGCGCGACCTTCTGTTCGAGCATCGCGTGCATGAGGTCCGGCATCGCCCACATGCCCTTGCCGATCTGCGCGCGGCCACGCAAGCCGGTGTTCAGGCCGACGAGCACGTTGTTGCGCTCGTACGCGCCGATCCACGCCGACGACTTCATGTCGCCCTTGCGCATCATCGGGCCGGCTTCCATCGACGAATGCATTTCGTCGCCGGTGCGGTCCAGGAAGCCCGTATTGATGAACGCGACGCGCGCCTTCGCTGCCGCGATGCACGCCTTCAGGTTCACGCTCGTGCGGCGCTCCTCGTCCATGATGCCCATCTTGATCGTGTGACGCGGCAGGCCGAACAGGTCTTCGACGCGCGTGAACAGCTCGTCCGAGAACGCGACTTCGGCAGGGCCGTGCATCTTCGGCTTGACGATATAGATGGAGCCGGTGCGCGAGTTGATCTTGTTCTTCAGATCGTGCAGCGCGCCGAGCGTCGTCATCACGGCATCGAGGATGCCTTCGGGAATTTCGTTGCCGTCGCGATCGGTCACGGCGGGGTTCGTCATCAGATGCCCGACGTTGCGGATGAACAGGAGCGACCGGCCATGCAGCTTGAGCGTGCCGCCGTCCGGCGCGGTGTATTCGCGGTCCGCGTTCAGGCTGCGCGTGAACGTCTTGCCATTCTTCGTGACCTGTTCCGACAATTGGCCCTGCATCAGGCCGAGCCAGTTGCGATAGAGCTGCGTCTTGTCGGCGGCATCGACGGCGGCGACCGAGTCTTCGCAATCGATGATGGTGCTCACCGCCGCTTCCATCAGCACGTCCTTGACGTGCGCGGCATCCGTCTTGCCGATGGAATGATTCGCGTCGATCTGAATCTCGAAGTGCAGGTCATTGTGCTTGAGCAGCACGGCACTGGGCGCGGCTGCATCGCCCTGAAAGCCGGCGAATTGTTCGGGATTGGCGAGGCTGCTCTTGCCGTCCTTCAGCGTGACGACGAGCTGGCCGCGCTCGACGCTGTACTTCGTGGCATCGGCGTGGGAGCCGTGCGCGAGGGGCGCGTTGTCGTCGAGGAACGCGCGCGCATACGCGATGACCTTCGCGCCGCGCTTCGGGTTGAATTCGGCGGTGCGTTCGGCGCCGTCGCTGTCGTCGATGGCGTCGGTGCCGTAGAGCGCATCGTAGAGACTGCCCCAGCGCGCGTTGGCCGCGTTGAGCGCATAGCGCAGATTCGAGAGCGGCACGACGAGCTGCGGCCCGGCCTGCTCGGCGATTTCGCGATCGACGTTGGCCGTGATCGCCTGCACTTGCGCGGGCGCGGGCACGATATAGCCGATGTCTTCCAGAAACTTGCGATACGCGCGCAGGTCGCGCACCGGGCCGGGGTTGCTGCGATGCCAGTTGTCGAGTTCGGTCTGAAGGCGGTCGCGCTCGGCGAGCAGCGCGCGGTTCTTCGGCGCGAGGTCGTGCACGATGGCATCGAATCCCTTCCAGAAGGATGCGGCATCGACGTTCGTGCCGGGAATGGCTTCTTCTTCGACGAACTTGGCGAGACTCGCGGCGACCTTGAGGCCGTGTTGTTGAATCATTTCGTTCATGGGCACTCCGGCTGATTGCTGCTACATAGGGATGGGGGCTGGGGAGTATGGTAGCGCGGAATGGGAGGGGAATTGCATCGCGTCGGCCTGCAAGCGGTGTGCCTGGGGACGGCGAACGGCAACTAGTCGCCGAGATGTTTCGCTTCGGCGGCGAGCGCTTCGAACTGGCTTTCCATGGCCGGCAGATCTTCCGCCACGGTCGTCCAGATGACGCTCATATCGACCTTGTGGTAGCCGTGAGCGATGGCATTGCGCATTTCGTAAGCGGCTGAGAAAGGGACGTCTCGATGCTTTGCGACGAAGTCAGGAAAATGCCGCCGGATGTTTTGCATGCGTCGCCGACGTTTTCCAGATTGCCAAGAACCGCGTCCTGAATTAATTCGTCCTCGAGGAAAGCCGCCTCGTCCATTCCTTGGGTGTAACGCGAGATACGCCGAATTGCGGTAAGGACGTGATCCAGGTACTCGAGCAAAGTCTGGATGTCACGACTCATACCGGAATGGCTCCGGCAATGATCACCTCACGCGTACGATCCGGAAGCGCGTTAGGCGTGAGGACGTCGACTGGGACGCCGAGTAACGTGCGCAGTTCGTGGCGGATTGCACCGATGTCCAGCATCGTGGTTCGTGGCGTCGGGTCGATCAGCAGATCGAGATCGCTGTCTTCCGTATCGTCGCCGCGGGCAACGGACCCGAACACACGCGCATTCGACGCACGATGCGCTTCCACGACGCGTCGAATATCGTCGCGATGAGCCTGGAGTGCGATGGAGGGTTTCATGGCGGAATGTGCAATTGCGTAGCGCGGACACCGATCGAGTCTAGCATAGCGCGCGAGCACGAAAATCCGGCCTTTCGCCTCGAAAGGCCGGACCCACGCACGCTCTTAATTCGCTAAGAGATCCTCGATCATCACCGGCAATTTCCTCACTCTAACGCCCGTCGCGTGATACACCGCGTCCGTGATCGCCGATGCAATCCCCGCCAGCCCGATCTCCGCGATTCCCCGCGCGCCGAGCTCGTTGAACACGGTATCGGGATGATCGAGGAACGTGACATCGAGCTTCGGCGTATCCGCATTCGTCGCGATGACGTAATCCGCGAGACTGCTGTTGACCGGCGCGCCGGAGCGCTCGTCGTAGGACGTATGTTCGAACAACGCCATGCCGACGCCCATCACCACCGCGCCTTCTATCTGATTGCGCGCCGCACGCGGATTCAGGATCTTGCCGCCGTCGATCACCGTCACGACGCGGCTCACGCGCAGCCGCGCCGTCGCCGGTTCCCACGTGACTTCCGCGAAATGCGCGCCGTAGGAGTGGATCGACCAGTCCTTCTTGAGCGGATCGTCGAAGCCGCCCTTCGCGCTCGCACTGCCCGACGCCGCGTGCATCCGCGCCGCTTCGAGAATGCGCGTGTAGGGCACGCCGCCCTCCGGCGATTCGCCCTTGCGATGCACCCGCCCGCCGCTGAACGCCAGCTCCTCGGCTTTCGCGCCCGCCAGCGGCGACCCTTCCGCCGCGCTCGCCCGCGACAACACGATGCCGATGGCCGCCCGCGTCGCATCCGAGACCGCCGGCACCACCGATGCCGTCGCCGCCGATCCGCCGGATATCGGCCCGATGGGCAACGCGGTATCGCCGAGGCCGACTTCGATCTTGTCGAGCGCGATGCCAGTCTGCTCCGCGACGAGCTGCGCGAGGATCGTGTACGTGCCCGTGCCGATGTCCTGCGTGCCGCACACGACGCGCGCCGTGCCGTCCGCGCGCAGGTCGACGATCGCTTCCGCCGAAAAGCGCAGCCCCGGCCAGCTGCACGCGCCGACGCCCCAGCCGAGCGTCAGGCCATCGCGTTTCATGGAGCCGACTTCGGGCGTGCGTCGCGACCAGCCGAACTTCTCCGCGCCGGTTTTCAGGCACTCGACCAGATGCCGCGACGAGAACGGCAAGCCGTTGCTTTCGTCGACGCCCGGCTCGTTGCGCAGCCGCAGTTCGACCGGATTCATCTTCAGCGCGAGCGCAAGCTCGTTCATCGCCGATTCCAGCGCGTAGAGGCCGGGCACCGCGCCGGGGCCGCGCATCGACGTGGGCGAACCGACGTTGCGCTTCACCGAGCCGCCTGTCACACGTAGATTGGCCGTGCTGTACATGTGCGGCGTGGCTTCGCCGCAATCTTCGGTGTATTCGTCGGCGAGCGCCGCATGGTTCAGGAAGTCGTGCTGCACGGACGTGAGCTTGCCGTCCTGCGTGGCGGCGAGGCGCACGCGCTGCTGCGTCACCGGCCGATGCCCCACGTTCTGGAACATCATCTTGCGGCTCAGCACGAGCTTCACCGGGCGGCCCGTCTGACGCGTCGCGGCGGCGGCGAGCAGCGAATGCGGCCACATCCACAGCTTGCTGCCGAAGCCGGAGCCGAGAAAGCGCGAAATCACGCGCACTTTCTCTTTCGGCACGCCGAGCATCTGCACGAGCGTGCCGCGATGATTCGCCACCGCCTGGCTCGTCTCGTAGAACGTGTAGTTGTCGCCGTCCCAATGCGCGACGGTCGCGTGCAGTTCGATCGGATTGTGCGTTTCCGTCGGCGTCACATAGGTCTCGTCGATCTTCACGGGCGCGCTGTCGAATGCGCCGGCCGGATCGCCGCGTTCGCTCTGGACTTTCGATTCCTGGTCGGGCGCGAGCGTCGCGCTGACGTCGTGCTTTGCGACCTCATAGCCGACCTTGATCGCAGCCGCCGCCGCGCTCGCGGCTTCGAACGTCTCCGCGACCACGCACGCGACGTACTGGCCGTAATAGCGGATCACGTCGTCCTCGAAGGGCGGACGCTGTTCGTCGACATAGCCGTCTTCGAACGAATTGGCCGGAATGCGATACAGCCGCCCCACGTTCCCGCGATGCAGGATGAGCTTGACGCCGGGCATGGCTTGCGCGGCGGCGAATTCGAGCGACGTGATCCTGCCGCTCGCAATGGTGCTGCCGACCGGCACCGCGTACAGCATGCCGGGCAAATCGACGTCGGATGTATACGTCGCGCGGCCGCAGACCTTCTGCGGCCCGTCGATGCGCGATTGAGGCCGTCCGATGAATCCGTTGGCGGACGGCTTGATGTCGGGCGCGGTGGACATGGATGCGTTCCTCGATTCGGTTCAGGATGCCTGCGTGGCGAGCGTGAGCGCATGCACGATGCAGCGCTTCGCCAGTTCCACCTTGAAGCCGTTTTCGCTTTGCGGCTTCGCGTCGGCGAGCGCGGCGTCGGCGGCGCGCCGGAACGCGGTTTCTTCGGGCGCGGCGTCTTGCAGTTCCTTCTCGGCTTCGCGCGATCGCCACGGCTTCGTCGCGACGCCGCCCAGCCCCACGCGAACATACGCGATGCGGCCGTCCTTCACGCCGACGACGATCGCCGCCGAAGCGAGCGCGAATTCATACGATGCGCGGTCGCGCAGCTTCAGATACACGGAACGCGCGCCAACGACCGGCGGCGGCAGCGTCACGTGCGTGACGAGATCGCCGGCTTCGAGCACGTGCTCGCGATCGGGCGTCGTGCCGGGCAGCAGATGGAAGTCGTCGAACGCGATCGCGCGCTTGCCGCTCGTGCCTTCCACGTGAATGGTCGCTTCGAGTGCGGCAAGCGCGACGTTCATGTCAGACGGATTGCTCGCGATGCACGCTTCGCTCGTGCCGAGAATCGCCATCATGCGATTCGCCCCGCCGATCGCGGAGCAGCCGCTTCCCGGCTCGCGCTTGTTGCACGGCGACGCGGTATCGCGGAAATAGACGCAACGCGTGCGCTGAAGCAGATTGCCCGCGGTCGTCGCCATGTTGCGCAACTGCACGGACGCGCCCGACAACAGCGCCTGCGAAAGCACCGCATAACGCTCGCGGATCAGCGGATGATGCGCGACATCCGAATTGCGCGACGTCGCGCCGATGCGCACGCCGCCGTCGTCCGTCGCCGCGATTTCGCCGAGCGGCAGCCGGTTGATATCGACGATACGCACGGGCCGCTCGACGTTGAGCTTCATCAGATCGACGAGCGTCGTGCCGCCCGCGAGAAAGCGCACTTCGGCGCCTTGCTGCGCGGTATGCGCGGATGCGCCGGCCTTGATCGCGTCGGGCAGATCGCGCGCGCGGGAAAGCTGAAACATGTCCATGGCGCGCTCCTTATTCTTTGCCGCGCACGGACTGGATCGCCGTGACGATGTTCTGATACGCGCCGCAGCGGCACAGATTGCCGCTCATCGCTTCGCGCACGTCGTCGTCGCTCGCGCCGATGGGTTCGTCGAGCAGCGCGACTGCGGACATCAACTGGCCGGCGGTGCAATAGCCGCACTGGAAGCCGTCGCATTCGACGAACGCCGCCTGCATCGGATGCAGCGCGTCCACTTCGCCGATGCCTTCTATCGTCGTGATCGCGTCGCCATCGTGCGCGGCGGCGAGGCACAGGCACGAGTTCACGCGACGGCCGTTCACATGCACGGTGCATGCGCCGCATTGCCCGTGATCGCAACCTTTCTTGGTGCCGGTGAGATGCACGTGCTCGCGCAGCGCATCGAGAAGCGTGGTGCGCGGATCGAGCGAGAGCGTGTGGCTTTGACCGTTGATTGTCAGCGTGACGCTGGCGTTCGCGTCGCCTGTCTTCGCGGCGGGCGGCGCGAGCACGTCGGCGGCAGCGTGCGCGTTGCCGTTTGCTTCTTGCGTGTCTGCGAGCCGGTTCGTTGTGGGTTTATCGGCGCGCGTGGGAGTCGATTGGGGAACGGGATGTTGCATCGAGCAATCTCCTTCAATGGCGCAACGCGCGGCGCGAGGCTGCGGATGCGGCGGGACTTAGAGAGGCGAAGATGCGATGAAGCGTTGACGCGTGGTGCGTTGGTGCGTTGAAGCGTGGCGTTGCGGCGATGACACTCAGCCAGTATAGGCAGACGTGGCCGATCTTTCACAGATGACGGCCAGGCGAATTCACGACGAAACGTTGGGGGCACGAAGCATGCCTGAGCATGGTAGCGTTGATGCCTTGCCTATTTCTCCACTGCAAAACATGAACGTTGCCGATGCCATCGCTTCGCGCCGCTCGATCCGCGCGTTCTTGCCCGATCCCGTCGAACGCGCGACGCTCGAAGCGATACTGGAAAGCGCATGCCGCGCGCCGTCGGGCAGCAACATCCAGCCGTGGAAAGTCCATGTGCTCACGGGCGATGCGAAAGAAGCGCTATCGCGCGCGATTCTCGACGTATTCAATAATCCCGCCGCCGACCGCGAGCACGAAGAAGAATTCGCGTATTACCCGCGCACGTGGACATCGCCTTTCATCGAACGAAGGCGCGCGCTCGGCATCGGGCTGTATTCGCTGCTCGGCCTCACGCGCGAGAACAAGGAAGGCATGCACGCGCAGATGGGCCGCAATTTCGCGTTCTTCGGCGCGCCCGTCGGCATCATCTTCACCACCGACCGCACGATGGAGCGCGGCTCGTGGCTCGACTACGGCATGTTCATCCAGAACGTCATGCTGATGGCGCGTTCCTTCGGGCTCGATACATGTCCGCAGGCGGCGTTCAATCGATATCACCGCATCATTGCCGAACAGTTGACGCTGCCGGAGCACGAGACCGTGGTATGCGGCATGAGCCTCGGATACGCGGACTGGTCGCAGCCGGAGAACCGGCTCGCAAGCGATCGCGAGCCGTTGAAGAACGTGGTGCGCTTTCTCGGCGATTGAGCGAATCGCAAGCCCTAGTGCGCGAACACGAGGCGCGCGACCAGCGAGAGCACGACGACGCCGGCCGTCGTGAAAACGGAGAGCGCGATCAGGACCAGCAGAAGGCGCAGGAGCATGGACATCGCGTCGATGAAAAAAAAGGGCCGCTTGCGCGGCCGGAAGGAGGGGTGGGTCGGTCAGGCTTCAGAGTACGGTCTCATTCTTAACCCGGCCTTAAGCGCTCAAAAACTTCTCGCACGCCACGCCGAAACAAAAAGCCGCGCCACCCGAAGGCGGCGCGGCTTTCAACGATGAAAACGCGATGACGCTCAGCGCAGCGCTTCGCTATAGCGGTCGCGCAGCGGAATGATGGTCAGAAGCGCGACGGCGCTGCCGAAGATCACGTAGTAGCAGATGGAAAGCGCATCGCCCGTGGTCATCGTCAGCCATTGCACGATGGCCGGCGCGAAACCGCCGAAGATCATCACTGCGATGTTGTAGCTGACCGAGATGCCCGTCGACCGAACGCTCGACGGCAACAGCTCCGAGATGAACGCCGGATAGCAGCCCTGATACATGCCGAGGTAGCTCATGAGCAGCGCCTGGCAGACGATCAGCATCGGCAGGCTCGGATGCGCGGTCAGCACCGCGAAGATCGGATACGCGGTCAGGAACGACAGCGCGAGCGCGGTCGCCATGATCTTCTTGCGGCCGATGCGATCCGACAGTCTGCCGAACACCGGGCAGCACACGAGATACACGAGCGCGCCGATCGTCGAGCTGATGAGGCCGTCGGTGAGCGCCATGTGCAGCACGCGCGTGGCATGCGTCGGCAAGTAGAGCAGGAAGATATACGTGCCGATGGTGCCGAACACCGTGAGGCCCAGGCCCGCGAGCACGGGCAGCCAGTGCTTGGTCGCGGTATCGCGGATGGGGCTCGACGTCAGTTCGTTCTTCTGCGCCTTTTCGACGAACACCGGCGATTCATCCAGCTTCGAGCGCAGATAGAGACCGACCGGCACGATCAGCAAGCCGAGCACGAACGGCACGCGCCATCCCCAGCTATTGAGGCTTTCCGGGCTCAGCGAACGCGTGAGCACCGCGCCGCAAAACGATCCCGCGAGGCTTGCCGCCGCCTGCGCGACCATCTGGTAGCTGCCGAAGTAGCCGCGCTTGTTGGCGGGCGCATACTCGACGAGAAACGCCGTTGCGCAGCCCACTTCGCCGCCGGCAGAGAAGCCCTGGATCAGGCGGCCGAGCAGCATCAGCAAGGGCGCGGCGACGCCGATGGCCGCATAAGTCGGCGCGAACGCGATGATCGCGATGCCGACCGCCATCAGCGAGATGGTGAGCGTGAGCGCCGATTTGCGTCCGACGCGATCCGCCACCGCGCCGAGCACGATGCCGCCGAGCGGCCGCGTGAGAAAGCCGACGCCGAACGTGGCCCACGTCGCGAGCAGTGAAATGGTGGGACTGGTGGCGGGAAAATACAGCTTGGAGATGATGACCGCGAAGAAGCCGTACACCATGAAGTCGAACCATTCGAGCGCATTGCCGATGGTCGAAACGACGATGGCGCGTCGGCCCGATAGATTGGACGCGGCGTTGTCGGCAGCGGCGTGCGATGCGGGTAGTACGGTGCTCATCGAAAAGACTCCGAGAGAGTGTGTTTTATCGCGCGTTCGTTTTCGCGCTTTCCGTTACGACAACATGCAAAGACTACGCCGGAATAAATTAAGAAAATATAGAATTTCTGAACTGACATTCAAGGAAACCTCAAGGAAACCTGAATACAACGTCGGGTAATCCCTAGGCACGTCATGAGCAATATTCGCTTTCTGCGCACCTTCATTGCCGTGGCGCGTTATGGCTCCTTCGCCGCCGCCGCCGAAAAGGTCGCGCTCACGCAGGCGGCGGTCAGCATGCAGATGCAATCGCTCGAAGACGACCTGAAGCGGCCGCTCTTCGATCGCGTCGGACGCACGAACCGGCTGACGAGTATCGGCAAGCAGGTGTTGCCGCAGGCGGAGCGCATCGTCGCGCTGTACGACAGCATGCGTCTCACCGGTCTCGACGACGAAATCGCCGGCTCGGTTTCCATCGGCGCCGTGGATTCCGCGATGGGCGCGCTCGCTTCCGTCGTTACCGAACTGAAAGGACAGTATCCGCGGCTCGATGTGCGGCTCTTCACGGGCAAGGCGCTCGCGCTCGCGCCGCAGGTCGAGGCAGGCGAGATCGACGCGGCGGTGATCGTCGAAATGGCGGGCAAGACGCCCGCGAGCCTCAACTGGACGCCGCTTTATTCGGAGCCGCTCGTGGCCGTCGGCTCGTCGGGACGCGCGTATGCGAATGCCGCCGACATGCTCGCGAGCGGCCCCTTTCTGCGCTTCGATCGTGCGCAGCGCACCGGCGCGCTGATCGATCGCGCGTTGCGCCATAACCGCCTCACCGTCAGCGAGTTCCTCGAACTCAATTCGCTCGAAGTCATCGTGGAACTGGTGCGGCAGGGCGCGGGGGTCTCCGTCGTGCCGCTGCTCGAATACGGGTCGTGGGCGAGCGATCCGGCGCTCGTCGTGATGCCGCTCGCGAAGAACACGCCGCGACGCGTCGTCGGCATGCTGGAGCGCAAGATCCACGATCGTCACGCGGTCATGCGCGTGGTGCAGGAAAGCATTCGCGCGCGTTCGCGAGCCGCCGACGTCGCGCGCGATGCATGAGGTTTCCTTAAGTCACGGACAAGAAATATCAGCTTTCGCTGTGAATTACGGCCATCGACAATGCTTCAACGTCAGGCCCGTCACTCATCCACCAAGAGGAAAGCATGCCGATCATTCCCGAGATCGCCCAGTCGCAAGACGAACTCAAAGCCATTCGCCGCGATATTCACGCGCATCCCGAACTCTGCTACGAAGAAGCGCGCACCGCCGAACTCGTCGCGAGGAAGCTGGAGAGCTGGGATATCGAGGTAACGTGCGGACTCGGGAAAACGGGCGTCGTCGGCGTGTTGAAGAAAGGCACGAGCAAGCGCGCCATCGGCTTGCGCGCGGACATGGACGCGTTGCCGATTCCCGAATCGAACACGTTCGCGCATGCATCGAAGCACGAGAACAAGATGCACGCGTGCGGCCACGACGGCCATACCGCGATGCTCCTCGGCGCCGCGCAATATCTTTCGAAGCATCGCGATTTCGACGGCACCGTCGTGTTCATCTTCCAGCCGGCAGAAGAGGGCGGCGGCGGCGCGAAAGCCATGATCGAAGATGGCCTCTTTCAGCGCTTTCCCGTCGATGCCGTCTTCGCGCTGCATAACTGGCCGGGCATGCCCGCGGGCAACATGGGCGCGCGCGTCGGTGCGACGCAGGCATCGAGCAACGAGTTCGAGATTCATATCGAAGGCATCGGCTCGCATGCCGCGATTCCGCACGATGGCGTCGATCCCGTCTTCACCGCGCTGCAGATCGGCACGGGCTTGCAGAGCATCATGACGCGCAACAAGCGGCCTATCGATGCCGCCGTGCTGTCCATCACGAAGATGCAGGCGGGCCACGCGGTCAACGCCATTCCGACGACCGCGACGCTCGCGGGCACCGTCCGCACGTTTTCCGTCGATGTGCTCGATCTCATCGAGACCCGCATGAAGGAGATCGTCGCGGCGACGGCGGCGGCGTATCGATGCAAGGCCGAAGTGAAGTTCGTGCGCAACTATCCGCCGACCGTGAACACGCACGATGACACGCAGTTCGCGCTCGGCGTGATGCAGGAAGTCGCGGGCGTCGATCATGTGAACACGAACGTCGATCCGACCATGGGCGCGGAAGACTTCTCCTTCATGCTGCTCGAACGTCCCGGCTGCTATGGATACATCGGCAATGGCGAAGGCGCGCATCGCGATCATGGTCATGGCCTCGGGCCGTGCATGCTCCACAACAGCAGCTACGACTTCAACGACAACGTGCTGACGCTCGGATCGACGTACTGGGTCAAGCTCGTCGAGAAGTTTCTCTCGCGTGCGTGAGCGACGAACATGACGACGTACTTCTCTTCCTCATACCTCGATGCACGCCAGCGTTTCATCGATGCCGCCGCCCTGTGCCAGCTCGCTGTCGACACGCGCGTGCTGCCTGACATAAGCGGACTCGAAGGCGAAACGCTCGCGACGGATATCGTGCGCATGGGGCCGGCCGATGCGAAGCGCATGCTCGTGCTGACATCGGCGACGCATGGTGTCGAGGGCTTTTGCGGCTCGGGCGCGCAGATCGCGCTGCTTCACGACGACGCGTTGCCCGCGCTGCTCGACAAGCTCGGCGTCGCGCTCCTGCTCGTGCATGCGATCAACCCGTATGGCTTTTCGTACCTGAGCCGCACGACAGAGGGCAACGTCGATCTGAATCGCAACAGCGTGGATTTCGACGCGCCCTTGCGGCAGAACGCGGGCTATGCGGAACTGCACGGCTTGCTGATACCGGAGACATGGCCGCCCGATGAAGCGAACGTCGCCGCGATCCGCGACTATATCGATACGCGCGGCCAGTGGGCGTATCAGGAAGCGGTGACGACGGGCCAGTACACGCACGCCGAAGGCATGTTCTACGGCGGCAGCGAAACGGCATGGAGCACGCGCACGATGCGCGAGATTCTCGCCGACTACGGCGAGCATTGCGCGGCCATCGGCTGGATCGATTTTCATACGGGACTCGGGCCGAGCGGCTTCGGCGCGAAGATCAACGTCGGCGATCTCGCGCGTGCAAGGCGATGGTGGGGCGCGGACGTGACGAGCCCGCTCGACGGCACGTCCATCGCGGCGGATGTCGCCGGGCCGCTGCTCGATGTGCTGTCGCAGACGTGCCCGCATGCGTCGAACGCGGCGATCGCGATCGAATACGGCACCGTGCCGCTCACCGACATGCTCGACATGCTTCGCGCCGATGTGTGGCTGCGCCATCACGCCGACGCGCCCGACGCGTTGAAGGCCGGCATCCGCCGACAGATTCGCGCGGCGTTCTATATCGACGACGACACATGGCGCGGCATGATTCTGGGCCAGGCGCGCGCGGCGGTGCTCCAGGCGGTCTACGGCTTGTCGCGCGAGGGCTAACGCAGTTCGAGCCACATCGGCTGATGGTCCGATGACCGGCTCTTCTGATCGGCCTCGCATCCGACGATGCGCGGCTTCAGATCGTCGGTGACGAAGATGAAGTCGCACGCGAACGGACCGTCGGCCCACTGCTCGTGATCGTAGAGGCCGACGGTCGCGGCGCGCGGCTCGTCCGGATGCGCGCAGGTCCATGCATCGACGAAGGATGGCGCATCGGCGATGGGTTCGAGCATCGCGCGATACGCGGAGCCTTCGAACGCGCTATTGAAGTCGCCGCAGATGATGGCGGACATGGGCCGCGCGGTGTCCGCGAACGGACTCGCCGGATTCTCGGGCTTCGACGGCCTGCGCGCATGCGCGCACGCTTCGCTGTGCAACTCGCGCAGCCGCGCCACTTGCGCGAGACGCTGCATCTCCGAATAAAACTCCAGATGCGTGCTGATGATGCGCACCGGGCCGACATCCGTTTCGATGACCGCTTCGAGCGCGATACGCAGCATCGACGGCTTCGCGGGATCGGCGGGCCACGGCAGCGAATGGCGCAGCACTTGCCGCACGGGCAGACGGCTGACGATGGCGTTGCCGAACTGCCGGCGCGCGAGGCCTGCGCCCATCGGCGGAAGATCGGACCCGATGCCTTCGATGACGGTCGCGCCCGGAATCAGCGCGGCCAGCTCGGCGAACTGATCGGCGCTCGGGCGGCCCGCGAGCCCGCCCGCTTCCTCGCTTTCATGAAAGCCGCGCGTGACTTCCTGCAGACAGAGCACGTCGAAGTCGTGCAGCGCCTTGGCCTCGCTCACGATGCGCGGCAGATCGACGCGGCCATCCACGCCGCGTCCCCATTGGATATTCCAGTCGACGAGTCGCATGTTCGTGATCCTCGGGTCGGTTCGTGCGCGAGTCCGTCTTGCGAAAGTCAGTATTTCTGACTGTCTCGAAAAAGCGCGGCCTACAATCCGCGCTATCGAAACACATCATGAATGCACCATGAAAACGAGCACGAAACTGTGGTTGAGCGGGATTTCATCGATGTCGTTCTGCATCGCCTGTCAGGCGCAGCCTGTGCCGCAGACTGGGCCGGCGCCGTCGCTCACGCGCGAGCAGCAGGCGGGCCTCGACAAGCAGGATCAGGATATCGCGGAAATGGCGGCGACGATCGTGAAGCTGATCGATCAGAACGAGGCGGGCGATGTGTGGGATGCGTCGTCCGACGTGGCGAAGCGGGTCATCGCGCGCGAGGACTTCGTGAGCAAGGTTTCGCGGGATCGCGCGACGCTCGGCACGCCGGGCATGCGCATGCCGATGGGCGTGAAGCATCTGCACTTCGACGGCACGGGCAACATGCCCGCGGGATGGTTCATGAGCGTCACATTCGATACGCAGTTCAGCCAGCCGCAACGGCCGTCGCGCGAAGTCGTGACGTTCATTCTCGATGCGGACAGAAGCTGGCGATTCGTGGGGTATTCGGTGCGTTGAGGCGCACCGCTCCTACATATTCGTCCACGACGCACACCATCCCTTCGCCGCCACGTCCTTCCCACTGAATAGCGTGCATCCGCCCCAGGCATCGGTGGATTTGCCCTGAAACAGCGAGCAATTCGCGCACGTCTGATCCGCCGCGAAGTTCGGGTACTTCGCCTTGTCCACTTTCGCGGCGTCTTCCTTATAGCCGACGGCCACAGCCGCCGGATCGGCTTCGCTCAAATGCGGGGCCGCGTTCGCGCGCGCGAGCCATAGCGACGCGCCCGCGCCCATCGTCAGCACCATGAAACTGCGGCGGGAATGGTTCATATCGTGGAGTGGTCCGGTTGTCGTTCTCTTGCGCTAACGGAACGATACGCCGACTCGCGCATCGATGCATGCACGAGCGTGCCGCTTGCCTTCCGCTTGCGTCCTTTTTGTCCGGCCATCTGTTTTGTTTATCGGAAAGAATGGCGCGCGACGCGCCGTCCCCGCCCGCCAAGCCGCCACCGGCAACGATCCATCATTCCGCATGCCGTCGCACTCGCATCGCCTCATGGTTTACGCGCAGTTCCGCGCATGCGGCGCACGCCGTATCGTCCGCTCAAGTTTTCGCAACGAACCGGGCCGCGTGCAGTCGACGAGCGCCTCATCGCCCGGCATCTCACGGAGCATCTGAACATGGCCCGCATCATCGGCGGCATTGCCGCCTCGCACACGCCGACCATCGGTTTCGCATTCGACAAGAACAAGCGCGACGATCCCGTATGGGCGCCGATCTTCAAGAACTTCGCGCCGCTCGCGGACTGGATCGAAGAGAAGCGTCCCGATGTGATCGTGACCATCTACAACGATCACGTCACGTCGTTCTTCTTCGACCATTACTCGGCGTTCGCGCTGGGCGTCGGTCCCGAATGGCATGTCGCCGATGAAGGCGGCGGCGCGCGCGATCTTCCGCCGATCAAGGGCCATCCGGCACTCGCCGCGCACATCGGCAAGTCGCTCGTCACGGACGAGTTCGACATGTCGTTCTTCCAGAACAAGCCGCTCGATCACGGCTGCTTCTCGCCGCTTTCGATGCTGTGCCCGCACACACCCGAGTGGCCCGTCAGCATCGTGCCGCTGCAAATGGGCGTGCTGCAATTGCCGATGCCGAGCGCGCGCCGCTTCTACAAGCTCGGCCGTGCGCTGCGTCGCGCCATCGAAAGCTACCCGGAAGACATCAAGGTCGCGATTCTCGCCACGGGCGGCCTCTCGCATCAGGTGCACGGCGAGCGCGCCGGCTTCAACAATACCGAATGGGACGCGCGTTTTCTCGATCTCTTCGAGCGCGATCCCGAGCAGCTCGCGGACATGACGCTCGCGGAATATGCGGAGTTGGGCGGCTATGAAGGCGCTGAGGTGATCATGTGGCTCACGATGCGCGGCGCGTTGTCGTCGAATGTCGTGTGCAAGCATCGCAGCTACTACCTGCCTTCGATGGCCGGCATCGCGACCGCCATCTACGAAGGCGAAGACAGCGAGACGAAGCCCGCGATCATCGAGCGACATCGTCAGCGCATGGCGGAACAACTCACGGATGTCGAGAAGCTGCAAGGCACGTATCCGTTCGATATCGAAACGGCGGTGCGCGCGTATCGCATCAACGATTATCTGCATCGCATGATCGAGCCCGCGCATCGCGAAGCCTTTCAGAAGGACGCCGACGAAAGTTTCGAAGCGGCGGGCTTGAGCGAAGAAGAGCGCGACATGATCCGCCGACGTGACTGGCGCGCGCTGCTGCATTACGGCGTCATCTTCTTCATGCTCGAGAAGCTCGGCGCGGTGACGGGCGTATCGAACCTGCATATCTATGCCGCCATGCGCGGTGAAACGCTCGATGCATTCCAGCGGACCCGCAACGCACCCGGCGCGCTGTATTCGGTCGCGGGCAAGGGCGCGGGCAAGCTCGACTGGGACAAGGCGGAGAAGGGCAAGGAATAAAACATACATACAGGGACGGAGACACACATGACTAGCGGTAGAACCATCGACATCAAGAGCTTTATCGACGAGCGGCCCATCTCCGCCTACCAGTGGCTGCTGGTGGCGCTGTGCTTTCTCGTCGTCACCGCCGACGGCATGGACGTGGCCATCATGGGCTTCATCGCGCCTTCGATCATCGCGGACTGGCATATCTCGCGGCCCGCGTTCGGTCTCGTGATGAGCGCGGCGCCCATCGGTCTCGTGATCGGCGCATTGGCGGCGGGACCGGCATCGGATCGCATAGGACGCAAGGGCGTGCTGATCGCATCGGTGTTCCTGTTCGGCGTGTTCACCATCGCGACCGCGTTCACCACGTCGCCGATGAGCATGGCGATATTGCGCGTGCTGACCGGCATCGGCCTCGGCGCGGCGATGCCCAACACGACGACGCTGCTCTCCGAGTACGCACCGCAACGCAAGCGCGCGCTGCTCATCACAATCATGTTCACGGGCTTCAATCTCGGTTCCGCGCTGATCGGCTTCGTCGCGGGATGGCTGATTCCGGTGCATGGCTGGCGCTCGGTGCTCATCTTCGGCGGCGCGTTGCCGCTCGCGTTGATCCCGCTGCAACTCTGGTTGCTGCCCGAGTCGGCGCGTCTGCTTGCGGTGCGCGGCGCGACGCAGGAACGGATTCGCAAGGTGCTCGGACGCGTATGCGGCGCGCGCTTCAATGGCGATGAAATCTTCGTCTCGAACGAGCCGCCGCTGCCGACGAAGAAGCCCATCGGCGTGCTGTTCTCGCATGGCTACGGCGTGCTGACGGCGGCGCTCTGGGTCACGTATTTCATGGGCCTGCTCGTGATCTATCTGCTGACCGGCTGGCTGCCGACCTTGATGAAGGACGCGGGCCTCACCGTGTCCGCAGCGGCCAATATCACGGCGATGTTCCAGATCGGCGGGACGATCGGCGCGATTGTGGTCGGCTGGATCATGGACCGCGTGCGGCCTGCGCCCGTCATCAGCGCGGCATATCTCGGCGGCGCGCTGTGCGTGCTCGGGCTGGCGTGGATCGGCGCGCTGTCGTCGTCGCTTGCGCTGCTCGTGTTCGCCGCGGGCTTCTGCATGAGCGGCGCACAGACCGGACTCAACGCGTTCGCACCGAACCGCTATCCGACGGTCGCGCGTGCAACCGGCGTGAGCTGGATGCTCGGCATGGGCCGCTTCGGCAGCATCTTCGGTTCGGCGTTCGGCGGCGCGCTGCTCGGCCTCGGCTGGCAGTTCGGCGCGATCCTCGCGATGCTCGCCGTGCCCGCGACGCTCGCAGCCATTGCCATTCTCGTCGCACAACGCGGCCGCGCGGGCGAAACCGCGCCGCAGACGACCGTCGCACATTAGTACGGAGTTCGAATGATCATCGACATACACGGCCACTACACCACCGCGCCCAAGGCGCTGGAAGCGTGGCGCAACCGGCAGATCGCTGGCATCAAGAATCCATCGGAGATGCCGCGCGTATCGGAACTCAGCATTGGCGACGACGAACTGCGCGAGTCCATCGAAAGCAATCAGTTGCGGCTGATGCGCGAGCGCGGTCTCGACCTCACCCTTTTCAGCCCGCGTGCGAGCTTCATGGCGCATCACATCGGGGACTTTGAAGTGTCGAGCACGTGGGCCGCGATATGCAACGAGCTGTGCTATCGCGTGAGCCAGTTGTTTCCCGATCACTTCATTCCGGCGGCGATGCTGCCGCAAACTCCCGGCGTCGATGTATCGACGTGCATTCCCGAACTCGTGAAGTGCGTGGAGCAATACGGCAATGTCGCGGTCAATCTGAACCCGGACCCTTCGGGCGGACACTGGACGAGCCCGCCGCTCTCGGACCGCTACTGGTATCCGATCTACGAGAAGATGGTCGAGTACGACATCCCCGCGATGATCCACGTCAGCACGAGCTGCAACGCGTGCTTTCATACGACGGGCGCGCATTATCTGAACGCCGACACCACCGCGTTCATGCAATGCCTCACGTCCGATCTGTTCCGCGATTTCCCCACGTTGCGTTTCGTGATTCCGCATGGCGGCGGCGCGGTGCCGTATCACTGGGGACGCTTTCGCGGTCTCGCGCAAGAACTCAAAAAGCCGTTGCTGAAGGATCATTTGCTCAACAACGTGTTTTTCGACACCTGCGTCTATCATCAGCCGGGCATCGACTTGCTCACGCGCGTGATTCCCGTCGACAACATTCTGTTCGCGAGCGAGATGATCGGTGCGGTGCGTGGCATCGATCCTGAAACGGGACATTATTTCGACGACACGAAGCGCTATATCGAAGCTGCATCGATGCAGCCGGAAGCGCGCTACAAGATCTACGAAGGCAACGCACGCCGCGTGTATCCGCGGCTCGATGTGGCGCTCAAGGCAAAGGGACGGTGACCATGTACGAACTCGGAGTGGTGTATCGCAACATCGATCGCGCGGATGGCGACGCAGCCGCGAAGCTCGGCGCGCTCGGCTCGGCGACGGTGCATGAAGCGATGGGCCGCGTCGGCCTGATGAAGACCTACATGCGGCCCATCTATGCGGGCGCGCAGGCGAGCGGCACCGCGGTAACGGTCCTGCTTCAACCGGGCGACAACTGGATGCTGCACGTCGCGGCCGAGCAGATTCAGCCGGGCGATATCGTCGTGGCTGCCTGCACGACCGACAACACCGATGGATTCTTCGGCGACCTGCTCGCGACGAGTTTCAAGGCGCGTGGCGCGCGGGCGCTCGTCATCGACGGCGGCGTGCGCGATGTGCGCGTGCTCACCGAAATGGGCTTTCCGGTGTGGAGCCGAGCGATCTCGTCGAAGGGCACGGTGAAGGCCACGCTCGGCTCGGTGAACATTCCCGTTGTGTGCGCGGGCGCGTTCGTGACGCCGGGCGATGTGATCGTGGCGGACGATGACGGTGTCGTCGTGGTGCCGTCGGCATCGGCGAAAAAAGTGCTTGAAAAAGCCGTCGCGCGCGAGGCGCTCGAAGAAGAGAAGCGCGCGAAGTTAGCGAGCGGCGTGCTCGGCCTCGACATGTACAGCATGCGCGAGCCGTTGCAACGCGCGGGCCTGCGCTATATCGACTGAGCGGGTGCGCGATGAACGAGACACATGAGGCCATCACGGTCATATCGTCGATGGCGACGCGTCACGTCCTCAACGATCTCGCCGATGCCTATACGCAGCGCTTCGGGCAGCGCGTGACGGTCAAATCGGTGGGCGGCGTGGCGGCGGCGCGTCGCGTGGAAGAAGGCGAAGCGTTCGACATCGTCGTGCTCGCCGCCGATGCGATCGCCAAGCTCGCAGCGGCAGGGCGCGTCGATGCGGCGAGCCGCGTGGGCATCGCGCGATCGGGCATCGCAATCGCCGTGGCGGCGGGGGCATCGCGTCCTTCTGTCGATACCGAAGCCGCCGTGCGCAATGCGGTGCTGGCCGCGCGCAGCATCGGCTATTCGACGGGACCGAGCGGCGCGCACCTGATGCGCCTCTTCGAGCGATGGGGTATCGCGCGAACGATCGCATCGCGTCTCGTGCAGGCGCCGCCGGGTGTCGGCGTGGGCGCGTTGATCGCGCGTGGCGAAGCGGCGCTCGGGTTTCAGCAGACGAGCGAGTTGATCGGCGTCGATGGCATCGACGTGATCGGTTCGATGCCCAATGAGATTCAGGCGATGACGGTGTTCGAAGGCGCGGTCTGCGCGAATGCGCGCGCGCCGCGAGGCGCAAAGTCCTTGCTGCACTTCATGTCTCAACCCGATGCCGATGCAGTGAAACATCGATACGGCATGGAAGCGGCGCTCTAAAGCAAAAAGGCCCGCGCTTCATGCTCAAGCGCGGGCCGACATCGACGCGAGAAACTCAAGCCTCCTGCAGGCGGAACGTCTCGACCGCCGTGCGCAACGCCGCCGCCTGATCTTCCAGCGATTGCGCCGCCGCCGCCGCTTCTTCCACGAGCGCCGCGTTCTGCTGCGTCACTTTATCCATTTGCGTGACCGCGCGCGCAACCTGATCGATGCCGCTGCTCTGTTCTTCCGATGCCGCCGCGATCTCGCCCATGATGTCCGTCACGCGCTGCACCGCGCCGCTGATGTCGTGCATCGTGCGGCCCGCTTGATCCACGAGCGCGCTGCCCGACTGCACGCGTTCCACCGACGTATCGATCAGTTCCTTGATCTCCTTCGCCGCCGCCGACGAGCGTTGCGCCAGCGACCGCACTTCGCCCGCCACGACTGCGAAGCCGCGTCCTTCCTCGCCCGCGCGCGCCGCTTCCACTGCAGCGTTCAACGCGAGAATGTTCGTCTGGAACGCGATGCCTTCGATGATCGTGATGATGTCCGCGATCTTCGACGAGCTTTGATTGATCTCGCCCATCGTCGTGACCACTTGCGACACGACATGGCTGCCCTTGGCCGCGATCTCGGAAGCGTTGGCCGCGAGCGTGCTCGCCTGCCGCGCGTTGTCGGCGTTCTGCTTCACGGTGCCCGTGAGCTGGTCCATGCTCGACGCCGTTTCCTGCAACGCCGATGCCTGTTCTTCCGTACGCGATGAAAGATCGATATTGCCCGCCGCGATCTGCTTCGTCGCGGAAGCGATGGATTCGCTGCCCGAGCGAACCGAACGCACCGTTTCGATCAGGCTCGCCTGCATCGTCGAAAGGCCGCGCAACAGTTGGCCCATTTCATCGTTCGACGTGACGTTCACGTCGCGGCGAAGATCGCCCGATGCGATGGCGCTGAACTGCGCAAGCGCGGCATCGAGCGGACGCGCGATGCGCCGGCGCAGCGAGACCCACGAATATGCCGCCGCCGCCACGCCGAACAGGATCGCCATGATGCTTGCCGTGCGGAACATCTGGAACTGCGCTTGCCCTTCGTCGAATGCCTTCTGCGCCGTCTCGAACTGCAACTTGCGCAGCGCGACGCCCGTCTTCGCCAGTTCGTTGAACGCAACCTGCATGGCGCTCGCATCGGCGGTGGCCTTGTCCTGTTCCTTCGCGCGCACATCGGCGTAGCCTTGATCGATCAGCTTCTGCATCTCGATGCGCTGCGTGTTGAACTTGTCCGCGACCGCTTTCTCTTCAGCGTCTTGCGGAAGCGCGGCGTAGGTGGACCACGCATCGTCGGATGTCTTGCGCATGAGCGCGCCACGGGCGATGGCGTCTTCCGCCGCGCTCGTGCCGAGGTTCAATGCCGCGCGGTCGAAGCAGAGACGCTCGCGCGCCATGAACATCTCCGCATTGCCGATGGACACCGCGCTCGGCATTTCGTGCGTGAAGAGCGCGTGCGTCACCGCGTTGGACTGCGTCATGCCGATGAGGCCGACCAGTCCGATTCCAATCAGCAGCGCGCTCAGCAGCGTCATGGCCAACGCCAGCCGGCCTTTGATAGTCGAAAACATGTCATCCCCGAAGTGGCTGCATCGCGTCGTATTCGCACCGGCTGCGATGCAGCGCCTGGCGCGCGGCCGATGGAATCCATCGGACTTCAGGCATATCGACAGCCGCGCGAGCCACATGAATACAGGGAAACACGTAGACGAACGCATGAGAGAAGCGATCGTTCGTTTATTTACTTCGCGTACTCGTCGTGCCGCTTCCACCAGTTGCCCGTTTCGTTGCGGCCCTTGGGCGCGCGATCGAGCCATTGATACATGCCCCATAGCGCATCGAGTCCGCGCGCGTACGCCGAATACGTGTGATACACGACGCCGTCTTCCCGGGCGAACGCACTCATGCCGGGGCGGTCGCGCGTGAAGCTCGGCGCGTCGGTGCCGCAATCGGCAGCGAATGCCTTGACGGGCGCGGGCGCGTCTTTCATGTCCATCGCGTGTGTGCCGCGCGCGTAGTTGTATTCGATATCGCCCGCGCGTTGCTGCGCTTCCGTGAACGACACGTTGAAATCGTAGTTAAATTCGCCGTCATGCGCGGACGCCCACGGGAACGTCCATTCCATGCGCTTCTTGTAGGCCGCGAGCTTCTCGATGGGCGCACGCGATACCGTCCACAGCGCGACATCGTGATGCGCGAGGTGAATGGCGAAGCCGTTGAAGCTGTCCGCGATCGACGAACACGACGGGCATCCCGCGCTCCAGTCCGGCCCGAACATGAAGTGATAAACGAGCAGTTGCGAGCGGCCGCCGAAGAGATCGGCGAGCGTGGCGCTGCCCGTTTCGGTATCGAAGCGATACGCCTTGTCGACGCGAACCCATGGCAGATTCTGCCGTTGCCGTGCGAGTTCGTCGCTTTGGCGCGTGAGTTCCTTTTCCGCCCTGAGCAGATCGAGCCGCGCGCCCAGCCAGTCCTCGCGCGTTCCGGTGAGATGAGTCGTCATGGGTATGCCTCCGTTATGCGTCAGTGTGCGTCGTGTGAAATGACATCGCGATGCATGGTGTTAGATTAGTGCGACGCATTCGACGCGGGGAGTGACAAGTGTGGCGCGATTCGCATGGACTCGTTGATCACGGCGGCGGCGCGCGCGCTCGCGGCCGGTGATCCGCTCGGCGCGCTGAATCGCGTCGCGTTGCGCAACGATGCGCCCGCGCTCGCGTTACGCGGCATCGCGCTGGCGCAGCTCGGTGACTTCGGGCGCGCGAAGGTGCTCGTCCGCAGCGCGGCGCGCGCATTCGGCGCGAAGGAAGCGGTGGCGCGTGCGCGATGCGTCGTCGCGGAAGCGGAGATCGCGCTGGCGTCGCGCGAGCTTGCATGGCGCGCGAAGGCGCTCGATCACGCGCGCGCGACGCTCGACGCCCACGGCGATCACATCAACGCGGCGCATGCGCGTTATCTCGAAGTGCGGCGCGCGTTGCTGATCGGCCGTATCGACGAGGCCGCGCACAGGCTCGCCGCGATCGATACCGCGCCGCTGCCGCCCGCGTTGCTTGCCGCGCATGAACTGATGGCGGCGGGCATCGCGATGCGTCGCGTGCAGACGAAGGCCGCGCGCATCGCGCTCATGCGTGCAAGAGCCGCCGCGCACCATGCCGCCATTCCCGCGCTCCTCGCCGAAGTGGAGAGCGCATCGCGCAGTCTCGATATGCCCGCCGCGCGGGTCATCGTTCGTGGCGAAACGTGGCTTCTCTCGCTCGACGATGTCGAGGCTTTGTTTACATCGAATGCGCTCGTTGTCGATGCATGCCGCAACGTCGTGCGCGACGCGCATGCGCTCGTGTCGCTCACGCGGCGTCCCGTGCTCTTCACGCTTGTGCGCATGCTTGCCGAAGCGTGGCCCGCCGATACCCCGCGCGACGCGCTGATCGCCCGCGCGTTTCGCATCCGGCATGCAGACGAGACGCATCGCGCGCGGCTTCGCGTGGAAATGGGCCGCCTGCGGACCGTGTTGCATCCGCTCGCGGGCGTGCATGCAACACGCGATGGCTATGCGCTCGCGCCGCGTCATGCAGAGACGGTTGCGGTGCTGGCGCGTCCCGTCGATGACGATCACGCATCGCTGCTGGCGTGTCTTTCCGATGGCGAATCGTGGTCCAGCTCGGCGCTCGCGCTGGCGCTCAACGCGAGCCAGCGCACGGTGCAGCGCGCGCTCGAAGGACTCGCATCGGCGGGCAAGGTGCAATCGTTCGGACGCGGCCGCGCCCGCCGCTGGATGATGCCGCCCATGCCGCCGATGCCCGGATTCGCGACGGCCTTGTTACTCCCCGCCGATCTCGCGAGCGGCTAGCATCGACTCATGCATCGAGCCGATGCAAACGAGCGAGGACACACACATGAAACACGCGAAAGCAGAAATCATCCGTGAATATGGGCCTTTTCCCGAAGTGGAAGCCGTGCACGGCCTGACCTACGATGGCCACGCCGTGTGGTTCGCCGCCGGCGACACGCTCAACGCGCTGGACCCCGAGAGCGGCGCGCTGCAACGAAAGATCGACGTGCCGGCGCATGCGGGCACGGCCTTCGACGGCGAGTATCTGTATCAGATCGCCGAGGATCGCATCCAGAAGATCGAACCCGAAACAGGTCGCGTGCTTTCGACGATTCCCGCGCCGGGCGGCGGCGCCGACTCGGGACTCGCGTGGGGCGAAGGCACGCTGTGGGTCGGGCAATATCGCGAGCGGCGGATTCATCAGATCGATCCCGCGAGCGGCGCGGTGTTGCGCACCATCGAATCGAACCGCTTCGTGACGGGCGTGACGTGGGTGGACGGCGAACTGTGGCACGGAACGTGGGAAGGCGACGAAAGCGACATCCGGCATATCGATGCCCGCACCGGGGAAGTCATCGAACGCCTCGACATGCCGGAGGGCGTCGCGGTGTCGGGACTCGAATCGGACGGCGCGGACCGCTTCTTTTGCGGCGGCGGCCGAACGGGGAAAGTGCGCGCCGTTCGAAAGCCCAAAGCGCAGTGACGCGCGGAAGCCGTCGATAGCGATGCGTGCCGCGGGCGAGACGACGCAACACATCCTGTCGCGCGACGCGGAATTAGCCTTTATGCTGACGAACTGGCGCGCATCGCTCGAATCGCTCGAATGGTGAGACCGCGTGCGATGGTTTTCTCAGCATAAGGGCCGGCTTTTGATTTTGAACGTTTCCGATCACCCGACATTCGACTCATGGTTCGGCGAGGCGGGGCGCGCCATTCGCAGCTTCGACTGGACCACGACGCCGCTCGGTTCCATCGACGAATGGCCGCAAGCGCTCACCTCCGTCGTGCAGATCATATTGCGCAATGCGTTGCCGATGGCCGTGCTGTGGGGCAAGGAAGGCACGCTGCTCTACAACGACGCCTACGCCGCGTTTTCCGGCCCGCGGCATCCCGCCATACTCGGCATGCCGATCGAAAAAGCGTGGCCCGAAGGCGCGGCGTTCAATCGCAACGTGGTGGATACGGGGTTGCGCGGCGAAGCGCTGTCTTATCACGACATCGACTTCATGCTCGAACGCGGCGACAAGCCCGCGCAAGTGTGGCTCGATCTGCACTACAGCCCCGTTGCATCCAGTGAAGGCGTGCCGCTCGGCGTGCTGGCGATCGTCGTCGAAACGACCGAGCGCGTGATGCTCGAACAAAGCCGCACGGAAGCGGAGGCCGTGGCCGCCGACGCCAACGAACGCCTGCATCTCGCGCTCAATTCCGGCGCGGTGCTCGGCCTCTTCGTGTGGGACATTCCGAATAACCGCGTTCGCGGCGACGGGCGGTTCGCCCGCACCTTCGCCGTTCCGCCCGAGCAACTGGAAGAAGGCTGGCCGCTCGAAGCGGCGCTCGGCACCGTGCATCCCGTCGATCTTCCGCATGTGAGCGCGCTCATCGAGCGCACCGTGCGCGAAGGCGTGCCGTATCGGGCGGAATATCGCATTCGCGCCCCTGGCGGCGGATGGACGTGGATTCTCGCGACCGGCCGCTGCGACTACGACGAACACGGGCAGCCGTCGCGCTTTCCGGGCGTGATCATCGATATTCATGATCGGCGGATCGCGGAAGAAAGTCTCAAGGAACTCACGCGCGGGCTCGAAGACAAGATATCCGAGGCGGTCGCCGCGCGCGTCGCGGTGGAGGCGCAGTTGCGTCAAAGCCTGAAGATGGAAGCGCTCGGTGCGATGACCGGCGGTGTCGCGCACGACTTCAACAACACGCTGCAGGCCATCAGCGGCAATCTGGAACTGCTGCGCTATCTGCCGCCCACGGACCCGCGCGTGCCGCTTCGACTGAACGCCGCGATGGAAGCCGTGCAGCGCGGCGCGAAGCTCGCGTCGCAATTGCTGTCATTCGCGCGAAGGCAGCCGCAGTCGCCCGTGGTCATCAATCCGCGGCGGCTCTTCGATGAAATGCGCGAGCTGTTGCAGCACGCCGTGGGCGCGTCGGTGTTGATCGAGACGAAGATCGTGAACGATCCGTGGAATTTCTGCGTCGATCGGAATCAGCTTGAAAACGCGCTGCTCAATCTCGCGATCAACGCACGCGACGCCATTCGCGGCGACGGCCGCTTCACGCTCGCGTGCAGCAACGACGTGCTCGATCAAGCCGCCTGCGCCGGTCTCGATCTGTCGCCCGGCGAATACGTGCGCCTGTCCGTGTCCGATACCGGCTCGGGCATGCCCGCCGACGTGCTCGAGCGCGCGTTCGAGCCGTTCTTCACGACGAAGCCGGAAGGTCATGGCACGGGCCTCGGCCTCAGCATGGTGTTCGGCTTCGTGAAGCAGTCGGGCGGGCATATCGACATATCGAGCACGGTCGGCGCGGGCACGACCATCCAGCTCTATTTCCCGCGCAGTTTCGCCGACGAAGCCGCGCCCGCCGTGAAGAGCGCGCTCGCGACGGTCACGGGCGGCGCAACGGTGCTCGTCGTCGATGACGATCCTGCCGTACTTTCGTCGACGGTCGGGATCCTCGAAGCGATGCAGTACACGGTGCTCAAGGCGTCCAACGGCGATGCCGCGATGAGCGTGCTCCAAAGCGGTATCGGCGTGGATCTGATCCTCACGGATGTCGTGATGCCGGGCAAGGTCAAGTGCGCCGATCTCGCCGAATGGGCGCTCGCGCAGCGCCGCCCGGTGCCGGTCATATACGTATCCGGCTACACGCGCGACGTGATTTCGCGCGACGGCGTCCTGCGCAGCAACGTGACGCTGATGAGCAAGCCGTATCGCGCGGAAGCGCTCGCCAAGGAAATCGCGGCGGCGCTCAAGGCGGCGGCGCTCGATGCATTGAAACCGTCCCGCTAAAGACTTTCCCGACACCGCCGATAAGCACCAAGGCGCTTCACGTGGATCACGTCGGAAAGGAATAAAAGCGGTGCAGGAGAGAGCGAGCGATTTTCTCGGGACGATCGGCGAAACGGTCGCCTGGCGATTTCCGTACATTGCATGCGTGCGCCGCCTCGACGCGTTCGCACTGCCCATCCTGGGCGTCGCGCTCGTCGCGTTGATGACGCCGTTCGTGCCGCTGCCCTGGAACGTGCTGCTCGGCGCGGCAGTGGCCGCCGGGATGACGCTCATTCACCAGATGTTTCAATGGCGGCGGCAGATCTTCGCCGCGCAACAGCTTTCGAACGGACTGCTTTCCATCGCGGAAGACTGCCTCAAGCTGCTCGATCTCGACGGCCGCGTCGTGTGCATCTCGGACGTGGGCCGCAAGCTGATCGATGCGTCGTGCGCGCGCGATATCGTCGGCATGGACTGGATCGCCACCTGGGACGTCCCCGATGCGCGCAATGCGTTCGAACGCGCGAAGGCGGGTGAATCGACCTCGTTTTCGGGCGCGTACCGAACCATGACGGGTTCGCTCAAATGGTGGACGTCGAGCTTCGCGCCGGTTTATGGCGAAGCGGGCCGCGTGGTCTCGGTGCTGTGCAAGTCGCGCGACATCACGGCGGAAGTCGCGCTCATCGAAGAACTGCGCGGCAATGCGCGCGTGCAGAAAGACATGGAAGATCACGTCGATGCCGTCTTCTGGACCACGACGCATGACTTCGGCGAACTGCTTCACGTGAGTTCCGCATTCGAGCGCATGTGGGAAATGCCGGTGGCCGCGCTCGAAGCCGACAAGACCGCGTGGATGCAGCGCGTGCATGCCGACGATTTCCCGAGCCTGCGCAGCAAGATGCGCGAAGCCGTGAACACGGGCGCGCCTTCGCAGAGCTACTTCCGTCTATGTCTGCCCGATGAACGCACGCGCTGGGTGCGCGCGGACATCTATCCGGTGAACGAGGACGGCGCGGTGTCGCGCGTGGTGAGCGTCTGCGTCGATGCCACCGACGAGCGCATGCGTCTGCAGGAATTGCATCGGCTGGCGAACATCGACAATCTCACGGGCCTGCGCAACCGCAACGCCATGACCGATGCGCTCGTGGAACGCTGCGCATCGGGCGAGCCGTTCGCATATCTGTTCATCGATATCGACCGCTTCAAGTCCATCAACGATACCGCGGGCCACAGCGCAGGCGATGCCGTGCTCAAGGCGATCGCGGCGCGCATCGCCGAAGCAATACCGGAAGGCGCGGTGGCGGGACGCCCCGGCGGCGACGAATTCACCGTCATCTTGCCGGGCCGCTTCGACCAGGAACGCATCGAGCGCGCGTGCAGGCGCCTTGCGGTGGCGTGTCATCGTCCGATCAAGGTGGGTTGCCGCACCGTCACCATGACCTGCTCGACGGGCGTGGCGCTCTATCCCGATCATGGCCGCACGCCCGAGGACCTGTTCATCAGCGCCGACATGGCGATGTACGCCGCGAAGCGCGCCGGACGCAACGCGTTTCGCGTGTTCGGCGAAAGCGAAAAGGGCGATCTGGCGCGCGCGCATCTCGAGTCCGAGCTGCACGACGCCATTCGCGGCAACCGCTTCCTGCTGCACTATCAGCCGCAATATTGCGTGGAGACGGGCGCGCTCGCGGGCGTCGAAGCGCTGCTGCGCTGGGATCATCCGCAGCTCGGACTCATTGCGCCGGGCGAGTTCGTGCCGGTGCTCGAAGAGAGCGGGCTGATTGTCGAAGCGGGACACTGGATCATTCGCGAAGCCGTGCAGGCGGCCGGCCGTCTCGCGGTGGCCGCGCCCGGTGTGCGCTCGGTGGCCGTGAACGTGTCGCCGAAGCAGTTCCGCGATCCGCGTCTCGTGTCCGTGCTCTTGCATGCGATGAAGCGATGCGGCATCGATTCGGGCTGCATCACCCTGGAAATTACGGAGTCCGCATTAATCGAAAATATCGACGATGCGCAGGAAGTGCTCGCCCGCATCCGCGCAATGGGCGTGCGCATTGCCATCGACGATTTCGGCACCGGCTATTCGAGTCTCAGCTATCTCGCGCGTTTCCGGCCCGATGTGCTGAAGCTCGATAAGTCGTTCGTCGACAACATCGCCACCGACGCGATGATGCGAACCGTCGTGGAAGGCGTGATCGATCTCGCGCACAAGCTCGGCGTGACCGTGGTGGCCGAAGGCGTCGAGACGCGCGAGCAACTCGAGCATCTCAGGCAAGCAGGCTGCGACAAGATGCAGGGCTTCCTGCGTGCGCGGCCCGTCGCGCTCGATACGTTGATGGAGCAGATCGGCTGTGCGGAAGCGGAAACCGTGCGCTGAAAGCACGGCGCGCTATCGCCGCCGCTTCTTCCTGGGCGTATCGCGCGTGCTGAACATGGGCATGCGATCCAACATCCATTGCAATAGCTCATGCGGTCCCGCCGCGAGCGGTCTGCCCGCCTTCACGAGGACGCGCGCATGCGTATTCTCGAGGACGGGATGCGCAATCGGCACGGTCTTCATCTCGCCGCTCGCAATCTCGCGATAAGCCGCGAACGCACCGATCAGCGTGACGAAGTTGCCCGCGCTCACCATCCGCTTCAATGCCGAAAGCGAGTTGGTCGTGAGCGTCGCGCGAATGGCGATGTTGTCCGTCATCTCGATCATCTTCACGACATGGCCGATGCCGAAGGAAGGCGGCATCAGCGCGAGCGGATGGTCGAGCAGATCGCCGATATGTATCGCGCCGCGGCGCGCGACCAATGGATGATCGCGCCGCGCGAGCACCACCACGGGCTGCGCGGAACTCGCGCGAATCTCGATGCGCGGATGCGGCGGCGGGTTATACGCCAGCCCGATATGCGCGCGGCTTTGCGCGACTTCGTCGATCACGTCATCGACGGCGAGCATGTCTACCGCGATATTCAATCCGGGATATTGCGCGCAGAAGGGCGCGAGCACATCGTCGACGAGCGTGTCCACATAACCTTCGCTGACCGCGATGCGGATATCGCCCTGCTGTAGCCCTTTCAACGCGTGCAGCCGGTCTTCGAGCTTCTCCTGTTGCGACCGATACCCACGCCAGAATTCGAGCAGATGAAACGCCGCTTCGGTCGGCCGCACGCCGCGCGCTTCGCGGTCGAAGAGCGTCGTGTCGAGTTCATGTTCCAGCAGCTTGATTTGCCGCGCGATGACGGATGGCGACGTGTTCAGATGATCTGCCGCGCCGCGAATGGTGCCGTGCGCGAGCACCTCGTTGAAGTAGCGCAGACGCTGCTGATTGATTTCGCGCATGGCAATCCTCTGTTGTCGATGCGTTGCTCACCAAGCAACGATACGTGAACTTTGTTGCTCTTGCTCGCACGGTTCGATGCGGCCAATATGAACGCTATCGAAACGCTCATCGGGAGACGCATCATGACTGACTCAATCAACGCATCGCGTCGGCGCTTGCTGGGCGCGACGGTCGCCAGCATCGGCGTCATGCAACTGGGGTTCAGCGGCCTCGTGCGCGCGCAGTCGGCACGCGCGACGAATGCGGAATCGTCGTTCGGTGAGATTCGTCAGATCAACGCGGGCACGCTCGATATCGGCTATGCGCAGGCCGGTCCGGAGAACGGCCCGCCGGTGATCCTGCTGCACGGCTGGCCCTACGATATCCATGCCTTCGCCGAAGTCGCGCCGATACTCGCGTCGGCGGGGTATCGCGTGATCGTGCCTTACTTGCGCGGCTACGGCACGACGCGCTTCCTTTCCGCCGATACGCCGCGCAACGGTCAGCAGGCGGTCGTCGCGGTGGACATCATCGCGCTGATGGATGCGTTGCGCATTCAGAAGGCGCTCATCGCGGGCTTCGACTGGGGCGCGCGCACGGCGGACATCATGGCCGCGCTGTGGCCGGAACGCTGCAAGGCGCTCGTGTCGGTGAGCGGATATCTGATCGGCAGCCAGGAGGCGAATCGCGCGCCGTTGCCGCCGAAGGCCGAGTTCGCGTGGTGGTATCAGTTTTACTTCTCGACCGAGCGTGGCCGCGCGGGTTATGAAGCGAATCGGCGTGAGTTCTCGAAGCTGATCTGGCAGACCGCATCGCCACAATGGCATTTCGACGATGCGACGTTCGAGCGCTCCGCGCAAGCGTTCGACAATCCGGATCACGTCGCGGTCGTCATACACAACTATCGCTGGCGTCTGGGACTCGTGGAAGGCGAGCCGCAATACGACGCGCTGGAGAAGCGCCTCGCCGCGGCGCCGCCGATCACCGTTCCGACCATCACGATGGAAGGCGATGCCAACGGCGCGCCGCATCCTAACCCTTCGGCGTATGCGAAGAAGTTCACGGGCAAGTATCGCCATGTCGATGTGGGCGGCGGCATCGGGCATAACTTGCCGCAAGAGGCGCCGAAGGCGTTCGCGGACGCGGTGATGGCGGTGGATCGCATGTGATGATTGGCTGCCGTCAGAGGCGAAAGCGTTTCCTCATGACCCCCATGCGGCTTTCGGGCCGTATGCCGCCCGTTTTTTGTTGCGGCTGAATGGCTTTCCATTCCGCGATACGGCCGGCTCATCGTTTAAGATACCCCGCCTCGACAGACGACTATCAAACGCGGAGTGTGCTTCATGATTCAGCCGACCAACATATTCAAGGATAACCTTGCCCAATTGCCTTCCATCGACGGCATCGAGCGGATCGATCTCATCGACGGCACGGGCGCAGTTGTCGCGAGCATCGAAAACAAGCCGGGAAAACAAGGCTCGCTTGCGGTGTATCACTATCTGAAGCAGGCCTTCGGCACGCTGGACGCGAAAGCCGCCGAGCACGGCCTCGCGGTGTTCGCCGAACATACCGCCGATGCGCGCAATCGACCGGGCGCGCATCCGAATGTGGATCGCCTGCTGGAGATCGTCGCGGGCGGCGAGGCGTTGAAGATCGATGTGATCGCTGACTGAGCATCGACGTAAAAGAGGCGGCCCGAAAAGGCCGCCTCTTTCTTTGCATTGAAGCGCTTCAGCGCAACTGCACGCGTTCGATCTTCTTAACGATCACGAGATAGCTGAACACCGTGATCAGCGCATTGACGCCCACGAACGCGAGCGCCCCGTTGAACGAACCCGTCTTCGCGACGAGATAGCCGATCACGATCGGCGTCACGATGCCCGCGATGTTGCCGAACATGTTGAAGATGGAGCCGGAGAGACCGATGGCTTCCTTCGGCGACGTGTCCGCGACCACGGCCCAGCCCAATGCGCCGATGCCCTTGCCGAAGAATGCGAGCGACATGAGCGCGACCACGATCCAGTCCGTGTTCACATAGTTGCAGCCGATGATGCACGACGACAGCAGCATGCCGCCGACGATCGGCACCTTGCGCGCGACGGTCAGCGAGTGGCCGCGCCGGATGAGCGAATCCGACAGCACGCCGCCCAGCACGCCGCCGGAGAAGCCGCAAATGGCCGGCAGAGACGCGACGAGTCCCGCTTGCAGAATCGTCATGTGACGCGCCTGCACGAGATAGATGGGGAACCACGTCAGGAAGAAGTACGTGAGCACGTTGATGCAGTACTGCGCGAGATACACGCCGAGCAACATGCGGTTCGTGAGCAGTTGCCGCACGACGGGCCAGCCGACCGCGTTCGCGTTACCGGCATCGCTCGAAGAACGCGCGCGCTGATGACCGCGCACGAGGCCGCCGCCCTGCTCGATGTATTCGAGTTCGTTGCGGTTGACCTTCGGGTGATCGGCGGGATGCTTCATCACCGAGAGCCAGACGACGGCGAGCATGAGGCCTGCGATGCCCATCACGATATACACGTGATGCCAGCCGAACGCATGCGTGAGCCACGCCATGAGCGGCGTGAACACGACAGCGGCGAAGTACTGCGCCGAGTTGAAAATAGCCGATGCCGTGCCGCGTTCCTTCGTCGGGAACCAGCTCGCGACGACCTTCGCGTTGGCCGGAAACGCGGGCGCTTCGGCCGCGCCCATCATGAAGCGCAGCGCGAACAGCGCGCTGACCGCCGCCGCCGCGCTGCCGAGCACGCCGATCGCGCTTTGCAGCAGCGTGAAAAGTGACCACAGGAAGATGCTCGCCGCATACACGCGGCGCGCGCCGAAGCGGTCGAGCAGCCAGCCTGCCGGCACCTGCGACAGCACATACGCCCAACTAAAAGCCGAGAAGATGTAGCCCATGCGGATCGCGTCGAAACCGAATTCGGCGCGCATGGCCGCGCCCGTCACCGACAACGTGGCGCGGTCCGCGTAGTTGAACGTCGTGATCGCGAAGATCAGCAACAGAATGACGTATCGCACCTTCGTGCGCTTCATGACGTCGGCGGGATGGGCGGCGCGGCTCATCGACATGACTCCTCCTGTCTCTCTGGCTCTGATGCGCGAAGGGCCGCGCGAGCGGCCCTTTCGATGCGGGCGCGTCTACCTGTCTGCGCGCCCGTTACGGTGCTCGATGCGTCGTGCGTCGCTTATTGCGAGCCGAGTTTCTTGATGAGCGCGTCCAGCTGGCCCACTTCTTCTTCGGTCAGATCCGTGAGCGGCGCGCGCACCGGACCCGCGTCGTGGCCGACGAGCTTTGCGCCCGCCTTCACGATGCTCACCGCATAGCCCGCGCGGCGGTTGCGGATGGCGAGATACGGCAGGAAGAACTCGTCGATCAGCTTGCCCGTGGTTTCGTGATCGTTCGCGGCGATCGCGCGGTAGAAGTCCATCGCCGTCTTCGGGATGAAGTTGAACACCGCCGACGAATACACCGGCACGCCCAGCGCCTTGTACGCCGCCGCGTAGACTTCCGCCGTCGGCAGGCCGCCGAGGTACGAGAAGCGGTCGCCTAAGCGGCGGCGGATGGTCACCATCGCTTCGATTTCGCCGACGCCGTCCTTGAAGCCGATCAGGTTCGGGCAACGGTCCGCGAGGCGCTCCAGCATGTCCGCGTTGAGCTTGGAATTCGCGCGGTTGTAGATGATGACGCCCATGTTCGGCACCGCCTTGCAGACTTGCTCGGCGTGCGCGGCAATGCCTTCCTGCGATGCTTCGGTCAGGTAATGCGGCATCAGCAGGATGCCTTGCGCGCCGTTCTTCTCGGCTTCCTGCGCGAACGCGATCGCCGTGCGCGTCGGGCCGCCCGCGCCCGCGAGAATCGGCACCTTGCCTCGGCACACTTCGGTGGCGGTGCGCACGATCTGCGAATATTCAGGTTGCGTCAGCGAAAAGAACTCGCCCGTGCCGCCCGCCACGAACAACGCCGACGCGCCGTAGGGCGCGAGCCATTCGAGGCGCTCGGCGTAGGTATCGGCGCGGAAGTTGCCTTGTGCGTCGAAGTCGGTCACAGGGAACGAAAGCAGGCCTTCGGAAACGATTTGCTTGAGTTCTTGCGGTGTCGTCATGATTTGAGTGTCTCGTTGAGGAGCGTCCGGCGGATGCAACGCTTATAGGTCATCGTACAACATGGTGCGGTAACGGACAAGCGAATCTAGGACTTGTCTGCAAAGTCGAGGGTAAATACCGAGCACAAGCCGATCGCTATGTTGTAGGATGACATAACTCTCGAAGTCCGCTTTAACAGCGCCCAAGGATTGTCAGGAATGAATCAGCCCCCGCTTTATATTCGCGTGCATCCCGAGGACAACGTGGCGATCGTCGTGAACGACGGCGGCCTCGGCGAAGGCGCCACTTTTTCCGATGGCCTCGTCCTGCGCGAGCGCGTGCCGCAAGGCCACAAGGTCGCGCTCACGGACCTCGCGGAAGGCGATGCGGTCATCCGCTACAACGTGGTCATCGGCTATGCGTTGAAGGCGCTGCCGAAGGGCAGCTGGATCAACGAGCATGTGCTGCGCATGCCGACGCCGCCCGAGTTGCACGACCTGCCGATCGCGACCATCAAGGCGCCGGACACGTCGCCGCTCGAAGGCTTCACGTTCGAGGGATATCGCAACGCGGACGGCACCGTCGGCACGCGCAACATCCTCGCGATCACGACGACCGTGCAATGCGTCGCGGACGTGGTGCAGCACGCGGTCGACCGCATCAAGGCGGAACTGCTGCCGCGTTACCCGAATGTCGATGACGTCGTGAGCCTCGGCCACACGTACGGCTGCGGCGTGGCCATCGACGCGCCCGACGCGATGGTCCCCATCCGCACCGTGCGCAATATCGCGCTGAATCCGAACTTCGGCGGCGAAGTGATGATGGTGAGCCTCGGCTGCGAGAAGCTGCAGCCCGAGCGCCTGATGCCGCCCGGCACCATTCCGATCGCGGCGGCCGCCGTGGACGACGCGATCGCGGATATCGGCGACATGGAAGCCGAGGACAACGGCGCAGCGGTCGTGTTGCAGGACGAGGGGCACGTCGGCTTCCAGTCGATGATCGATTCCATCATGCGCATGGCCGAAACGCATCTGAAGCGGCTGAACAATCGCCGCCGCGAGACGTGTCCGGCTTCGGATCTCGTCGTGGGCGTGCAGTGCGGCGGCAGCGATGCGTTCTCGGGTCTCACTGCGAATCCGGCCGTGGGTTTCGCGACCGATCTGCTCGTGCGCGCGGGCGCGACCGTCATGTTCTCGGAAGTGACCGAAGTGCGCGACGGCGTCGCGCAGCTCACCGCGCGCGCCGCGAATGGCGAAGTGGCGGCGGCGATCATCCGCGAGATGCAGTGGTACGACGATTATCTGAAGCGCGGCGGCGCGGACCGCAGTGCGAACACGACGCCCGGCAACAAGAAGGGCGGGCTGTCGAACATCGTCGAGAAGGCCATGGGTTCCATCGTCAAGTCGGGAAGTTCGACCATTTCGGGCGTGCTGTCGCCGGGCGAGAAGGTCAAGCAGAAGGGCTTGATCTACGCGGCGACGCCCGCGAGCGACTTCATTTGCGGCACGCTGCAACTGGCTGCGGGCATCAATATTCACGTGTTCACGACGGGGCGCGGCACGCCGTACAGCCTCGCGGAAGTGCCGGTCATCAAGGTGGCGACGCGCTCGGATCTCGCGCGCCGCTGGCACGATCTGATGGACGTGAACGCGGGCACCATCGCGACCGGCGAAGCGACCATCGGCGACGTGGGCTGGGAACTCTTCCGCATGATGCTGGATGTCGCGAGCGGCAAGAAGCAGACGAAGGCCGAGGCGCTGAAGCTGCACAACGCGCTCGTGCTGTTCAATCCGGCGCCGGTGACCTGAAGCCATCCGTTTCTTTGTGTCGATGTGAAAAGCCCCTGTTTCCAGGGGCTTTTCGCATTGCGCGGGCGTGTAAGCTACGCGTCTACACCAATCGACCGATACCCTCATGCCGAAAATCAACCCGACACGCCTGCTCAACGACCTCAAGACACTGCGCAGTTTCGGCGCGACGGGACCGGGCGTGGTCCGGCTGTCGCTGTCGCCCATCGATTTGGAAGCGCGCCGCTGGCTTGCCGAACGCATGAGCGATGCGGGGCTCGACGCGTCCATCGACGGCGTCGGCAACGTGTTCGGCCGCTCGCGCAACGCGGGGCCGGCGCTGCTCATCGGCTCTCACACGGACACGCAGCCCACGGGCGGCTGGCTCGATGGCGCATTGGGCGTGATGTTCGGCATCGAGATTGCGCGTGCGCTCGCCGAATGCGACGCGACGAAGCATCTCGCGGTGGACGTCGCATCGTGGATCGATGAAGAAGGCACGTTCGCGGGCTTTCTCGGCAGCCGCAGCTTCGTCGGCGATTCCGTCGACGATGCGATCCGTCACGCGCGCAACCGCGAAGGCACGTTGCTCGCCGATGCGTTGCGTCAGGCGGGCATCGCGGATGCGCCGCGCGTTCGCATCGACACGACGCGGCACAAGGCGTATCTGGAGCCGCATATCGAGCAGGGCGGACGGCTCGAAGCGGGCGGCAAGTCGATCGGCGTGGTGACGACCATCGTCGGCATACGCGAACTCACGCTGCGTTTCACCGGGCAGCGCAATCACGCGGGCACCACGCCGATGCATATTCGTCGCGATGCGGGCGCGGCGCTCGTGGCGTTCATCGCGCGCATGAACGATGCGTTCGCCTCGCTCGCCGATGCCGACACGGTGTGGACCGTGGGCCGCATCGATCTCGATCCGGGTTCGTTCAGCGTCGTGCCTGGCCGCGCGGACATGTCCCTGCAATTCCGCGATGCGAACGCCGCGCGCCTCGAAGCGATGGAACGCGCGCTCGCCACGCTTATCGACGAGTTCAATGCGAAGGCCGGCGTGCGCGTCGAGATCATCGCGAGCGAGCCGCCGGAGCAGCCCGTCGTGATGGACCACGCGTTGCAGACGCATCTCGCCGATGCCGCCGAAGCGCTCGCGCCGGGTCAATGGGAGCGCATGCCGAGCGGCGCGTCGCACGATGCGCAGGTCATCGCGCATCATGTGCCCGCGTGCATGCTGTTCGTGCCGAGTATCGGCGGCGTGAGCCACGACTTCATCGAGGATACGGAAGAGACGCATATCGTCCTCGGATGCGAAGTGGCGGCGCGCGCGGCGGCGAACATCCTGCATGCGTTGCATCGCGATTCCTGACCCCGCGTCATCAATGTCATGACGCGTGCGTCATTTCTTCCGCGAACGCGGCGTCCTACGATGCGAGGCGTCACGACACGGAGGAATGAAGCATGTATGCCATCACAGGAATCACCGGACAGGTCGGCGGCGCGCTCGCCGATGCGTTGCTCGCAGCAGGTCAACGTGTGCGCGCCGTCGTGCGCGATGCGAAGAAGGGCGAAGCGTGGTCGGCGCGCTGCGACGTCGCGCTCGCCACGATGACCGATGCCGACGCGCTCGCGCAAGCCTTCGAAGGCGTGGAAGGCGTGTTCGTGCTGCTGCCGCCGCAATTCGATCCCGCGCCGGGCTTTCCGGAAGCGCGTGAAATGATCGATGCCATCGTCGCGGCTATCTCGCGTGCGAGGCCGCGCAAGATCGTGTGTCTGTCGACCATCGGCGCACAGGCGGTCGAAGAGAATCTGCTGACGCAGCACACGCTGCTTCAGCACGCGCTCAGCGCGCAGCCCGTTCCCGTCACGTTCTTGCGTCCCGGCTGGTTCATGGAAAACAGCGCGTGGGACGTGCAATCGGCGCGCGATGAAGGCGTCGTGCATTCGTTCCTGCAGCCGCTCGATCGCGCGATTCCGATGGTCGCGACCGAAGACATCGGCAAGATCGCGGCGAAGCTGCTTCAGGAGGAGTGGGAAGGCACGCGCATCGTCGAACTGGAAGGGCCGCGGCGCGTGAGCCCGAACGATATCGCCCGCGCGTTCTCAGCCGTGCTCGGCAGGCCCGTGCGCGCGCAGGCCGTGCCGCGCGAGCGCTGGCGTGCGCTCTTCGAGCAGCAAGGCATGCAGCATCCGATGCCGCGCATCCGCATGCTCGACGGCTTCAACGAAGGATGGATCGACTTCGAAGGGCGCGGCGCGGAGATCGTGAAGGGCGACACGCCGCTGGAAACGGTGATTCGCAAGCTCGCGGGGTGAGCCTCACTTGCCGCTTGTCCGCGCCACGTCCTCATCGCGTTCCCAACCGCCGCCGAGCGCGAGGAACAGATTCACCTGATCCACCGCGACCTGCGCGTCCGCCGCCGCCACTTGCGCGGCGACGCTCGTGAGCGTGCGTGTCGCATCGAGATCGGCGATGAACGACTCGCGCCCCGCCGAATACAGCCGATGCGTCTCGTCCGCCGATTCCACCGCCGACCGGTACGCGGTGTGCAAGGTGTCGGCGCGGGCCGTATCGGATGCATACGTCGCGAGACTGCTCTGCGTTTCGCGCAGCGCGTTCAGCACGACGCCGTCGAAACGCGCGAGCGCGCCGCCCGATGCCGCTTCCGCCTGCCGCACGCGCGCGCGCTGCCCGTTGATCGGAAAGTTCCAGTTGATGAGCGGCCCGAACGCCCAGCGATTCGTCGCCGCGCCGAACAGGTCTTCCGCGATCCCCACCGACCCCACCGACGCGCCGAAGCTCACCGACGGATACAGCGCCGCCGTCGCCACGCCGATGCGCGCCGTCGATGCCGCCAGCTGGCGCTCGGCCTGCCGCACGTCGGGCCGGCGCTTGAGCAGCGCGGCGCCGTCGCCGACGGGAATCGGCTGACGCAGTTTCGGCAGCCGCTTGCACGAGAGCGCGGCGGGCGGCAACGCGGACGGCGCGCGCGCGAGCAGCATCGCGAGCCGATACTGCGCCACGCGGCGGCGCGCGACGTATCGCGGGATATCGGCGGCGAGCGTTTCGGATTGCGTCACGCCGCGCGTCACCTCGGACTGATTGCCGCGGCCCGCATTGCGCAGCCGCGTCGCGAGCCGCACGCGCTCCCGTTGCAGTTCGAGCGATTTCTGCGCGATGCCCAGTTCTTCCGCCGCCGAGCACGATTCGACATACGCGCGCACGACATCGGCCACGACGGTGATGCGGGCGAGATCGCCGGCGGCTTCAATGGCTTCGTCGTCGGCGACGGCGGCTTCGATGCCGCGCTTCAGCTTGCCGAAGAGATCGAATTCATACGAGACGCTCAGTTCGAGCGCGCCTTCGTTCACGACCGGCAGCTTCTCCGTCAACAAGTACTGTTCCGCCGATTCCTGCGCGCGCTGGAATGCAACCGAACTTTTGCTGGAAAAGCCGCCCTGCCGGCTGGCGAAGTCCACTTCGGCGCGCGAGCGGGCGAGGTTCGCGGCGGCCACGCGCAAGTCCGCATTCGACACGAGCGCTTCGCTCACCAGTTCGTCGAGCGCGGGATCGTCGTATAGACGCCACCACTTCGAGGGCGCCGTGCCTGGCGTGACGGGCGCATCGGCGGCGCCATCGATCGGCGCGTTCGCATACGGCGCGTTGACGGCCGCGCCTTCGGGCACCTTGTAGTCGGGGCCCACGGTCATGCAGCCGCCGAGCGCGAGCATCGACGCAACCAGCGTCAGGCCGAGGCGTTGCGTGTTCATGCGTGCGATGCCTTTCATTGCGATGCGCCCGAAGCCGGCGTATTGCCCGGAACATGCGCCGGCACCGGCGATGCGGGCGCGGTGGCCGCTGCCGGCACGTCGCTCGCGGGCGTGCTGCGTCCGATCGACGGCCCGATGCCGCGCACCGACACCGTCGCCGTGCGGCCCGCGATCATGCGGAAGTCGGCGGGAATTTCGTCGAGCGTCACGCGCACCGGAATGCGCTGCGCGAGCCGCACCCAACTGAACGCGGGGTTCACGTTCGGCAGCAGACTCGGGCTTTGTTGACGATCGCGGTCCTCGATCGCCGCGACGATGCTCTGCACGTGACCGCGCAGAATGTTCGGCTCGCCCATCACCTTGATGTCCACCGGCTGGCCGATATCGATGCCATGCAGCTTCGTTTCCTCGAAGTAGCCATCGACGCGGAACGAATGCATGTCGACGACCGACAGCACCGCGCGCCCCGCCGCCACGAACTCGCCGGCACGCGGCGCGCGATCGTTCAGATAACCGTCGACCGGACTCAGGACTTCGGTGCGCTGCAGATTGAGGCGCGCGGTATCGATGGCGACTTGCGCATCGGCGAGCGCGGCGGTGGCCGTCTGCACGCGCGCCTGCGTCTCTTCCACCACTTCGCGCGCGACGAGATTGCCGAGCGCCCGGTTGCGCGCATCTTCGCGCCGCGCCTGATCGAGCGTCGCGCGGCGCTGTTGAGCGGTAGCTTCGGCGTTGCGCAGCGCGAGCGTGTAGCGCGCCTGATCGATCACGAAGAGCACGTCGCCGCGTTTCACCTGCTGGTTGTCGATGACCTTGACGTCGGTGATGAGACCGGACACGTCGGGCGCGACCTGGATGACATCGGCGCGCACGTGGCCGTCGCGGGTCCAGGGCGCGAACATGTAGTAATCGACCAGCTTCCACAGCACGACGGCTGCAATCGCGACGACGATGAGCGTGAGCAAGATCTGCCCGATGGAGAACCAGGTTTTTTTCACGTGATGAGCCGGTGCGAAACGATGACGACAAAGCCCAGCACCAGAACATAGATGCCGAGATCGAAAACAGAGCGATGCCACACGAAGCGATAAAAGCCAATGCGCGCGAGCACCGTGCGGATCGCCAGATTCAGCAGATAGGCGATGAACATCAGCACGAGCACCGCGGGCACGAACACGCCGAGAATGTCGATTTCGCCGATCATGCGAAGAGGTCCCGTGACGAAAGTTGAGTGAACATCACGCCGGCTCCTCGCGAGGCGCGCCGCCGCGTGCATTCGGCTGCGTTTCCGTTGCGGGCGGATGCAGCGAGAGGCGCATGCCGACGAGCGCGTGCAGCGTATCGCGCAACAGGCGTTCGCCCGGCAGCGCGGCTTGCGCATGCTTGCCGGCCTCTTCGATGGTGTGCGCCGCGACGCGCGCGACGGCGGCATCGATCGTATGCACGAGCGCGGGCGGCACCGGCTGGCGATGCCGCCGCGCGATGCATTCCTCGAAGTACGCGCGCACGCCGGCGAGCACATCGTCGATGGAAGACTGCACGTCGAGCGTGAGCTTGCGTTGCGCGCGCCGCAGATCGAGCGCGTTCAGCGCGACGCGGAAATCGCGAAAACTCTCGATGGAAGGATGCTTGTGAGAGTCCGTGCTCGCGTGACGCGGCAGCACCTGCATCAGACGGTCGAGCATGCGCGAGTACAGATTGCGCTGGTCCGCGAGCGTCGCCGTCGATGCGCTCACCACAATGTCTCGCCATGCCGAGCGCGTGAGCCGCGCGACCGCGAGTTCGGAGCCGAAGGGCCGCGTCACGCGCGTCCACACGAACGCGAAAAGAAGACCGGCGAGGCCCGCGAGATTGCTGTTGAGAAAGACGAAGAAATTGGCTTCGTAGGCGCTTTGAATGCTGATGAACGTCGCCGTGTTCACCGCGACGAGCATGGTGATGAGCGTGAAGCGCGGGCGCGGAATCAGAATGCCGATGGCGATGAACGGCACCGAGAAGATCACGACGAGCATCGCGAAGTCGTGCACGTGGGGCAGCACCGCGAACACGTAAAGTCCCGCGAGCGCCACGCTGATGAAGGTCGCGCGGAAGAACGTGAACACTTGCGGCGCGGGCTCGTCGAGCGCGGCGAAGAAGCAGCACGCAACGGCGGCGAGCGCGACGCTGCTCGCGCCATCGGCCCAGCCGGATTCGATCCACAAGACGCACGCGACGATGATCGCGCCCACCGCGACCGCCGTCGCGAACAGCATCATGCCCAGGTCGAAGAAACGCTCGGTGCCGCCGAGCCGCCAGTGACGAAAGCGCGGACGCCAGTCGTGCTCGTCGTGCAGGATCGCGGCGCGCAGCGTGCGGATGTCGCGCCACAGATCGACCACCTGAGACAGACGCCACAGCGCGCTCGAAAGCAGCGCGCCATCGACGCTCGCGAGCGCTTCAGCCGATGGCCGCATCGCCGTGATGCGCTCGCGCAAGGCATCGGGCTCGCGCTCGGATTCGGCGGGATCGTGCGCCTTCGGAACGGGCAGCGCGACCCACTTCGCGACATCGGAGAGCAGCGCCTCGAGGCCTTCGGGATGCGTGCCGCGCTTCTCGATCAGTTCGATGAGCGGATCGGCGAGCGACGAAATCAGCGGCAGGAAAATCTGCATGCGGCCTTGCAACGCACGCGCGCGGCGCACGATATCGGGACGCGTGTGATCGTAGGTCAACTGGCTGAGCAGCACTTCGAGGCCGTTGACGGTCGTCGCCAGACGCTGTCGCGCGGCCGAAACCTGCGCGCCCGCGAGCCGGCCCGACAGCGTTTCGCTCGCATAGAAGGCGGCGTCACGGAACCAGGCGTCGGTGCGCTCGACGAGCGTGGGCGCGAGACGGCTCGGAAAGAACACCGTCCCGACGATGCTCGCCACCACGATGCCGAGCGTGATCTCTTCGGTACGCGAGATCGCGAGATCGAACACGGCGGTGGGATTGGTGACCGCCGGCAGCGCGATCAGCGGCAGCGTGTAGCCCGCGAGCAGGAAGACGTAGCTGCGCGCGGTGCGGTCGAACATCGAGAGGAGGAGTAGCGTGCCCGTCCATAGCGCGACGAGCACGCTGAAGAAGAACGGCGATTCGACGAACGGGGGCACGATCAGCACCGCGCCCGACGCGCCGATCATCGTGCCGAGCGCGCGATACAGCGCCTTCGAACGCGTCGCCCCGACGAACGGATTCGAGACGATATAGACGGTGGCCATGGCCCAGTACGGGCGCGGCAGTTCGAGCGCAAGCGCGATGTAAAGCGCGATCATCGCGGCTGCGAAGGTCCGCGTGGAGAACAGCCATTCGCGTGCCGACGGAAAGTTCATGGAGCGTTGTGGTTGCGCTTGCCGCCCGACGCATCGGGCGATGCGTTGAACACGTCGAGCACGCGCAGTGTCGTTTCGAGATCTTCGCGGCTGACGTCCTTCAGGACGCGCGCGCGCAGCGCGACGAGCCGCTCTTCCATGCGCGCGGTGACGGCGCGGCCTTCGTCGGTGAGCGTGATGGTCTTGGCGCGCTTGTCCTCGGGGTCTTCGTCGCGGCGCACGAGGCCGGCCGCGCACAACTGATCCAGCAGCCTGACGAGCGACGGTCCTTCGATTCCCACGCGCTCCGCGAGCACGACCTGCCGCACCGCTTCGCCCAGCCGGTTGGCCACGAGCAGCGGCATGGCGCACGCTTCCGACACGCCATACGACGCGAGCACGTCGTGACTCGTGCGGCGCCAGCGGCGCGCGGCGAGCACGAGCGCGCTGCTGACGGAACGGCGCAAGAGATCGAGGGAAATCATGGGCCGGGATTATAGCGGCTATTCATTCGTTAGCGTCCTATTCAATTGGGGTTTTCGACAAGTGTTGCAATGTGTCGTGCGATGACCGGCGCAGTTGAAAACAATGTCGTGATATCTTGCCGATTCGACCATCCCGCCGGGCCAGCCATGCCGATCAGCTACCTCAGGGGCCTGACCTCGCCGAGCCGCACCCATTCCGCCAATCGCCGCCTCGGCTGCGCGCTTGCGTTCGTCGCGGGCGCGGCCAACGCGGGCGGCTTCCTCGCGGTGGGACAGTACACGTCGCATATGTCGGGGCTGGTGTCGTCGGTCGCGGACAACCTCGTGCTCGGTCAGGTGGCGCTCGTGTTCTCCGCGATCGGCGCGGTGCTCGCGTTCCTCTTCGGCGCGGCGACGTCGGCGCTGCTCATCAACTGGGGGCGGCAGCGCGACGCGCAGAGCGTCTTCGCCACGCCGCTCCTGCTCGAAGCCTGCCTGCTGCTCGTGTTCGGGATGCTCGGCGCGAACCTGGAGACGCATCGCGTGTGGGACGTGCCGGCGACGGTCGCGCTGCTGTGCTTCGTGATGGGCCTGCAGAACGCGATGATCACGAAGATGTCGAAGGCCGAGATCAGAACCACGCACGTGACGGGGCTCGTGACCGATATCGGCATCGAGCTGGGCAAGAGTCTTTACTGGAACCGTGGCGTGGCGCGTGGCGACGCGCGATATGTGAGCGCGAATCATGCGCGTCTCGGCCTGCTCGCTTCGCTGCTCGGCATGTTCGTCGCGGGCGGTTTTGCCGGCGCGGTAGGCTTCGCGCATCTCGGCTTCATGACGACGGTCCCGCTCGCGGTGATGCTGCTGCTGTTTTCATCGGTGCCTTTGGTGGATGACCTGTCGGCGGGGCGGCGGCGGGCGCGCAGATAGCGTTGGCGCCACTGCGACGGCAGAAAGCGCAATGCCACCGGCGGATGTTTCGATGCGTCTCGTCCAATAGAATCCTTCCGCGTCGTTTATCACCTGCACCATGAAGGATTCAACCGATGAAGCTCAGTACGCTGCACCTGTTGGCGGCCGCCATCCTTTCCACTTGTTCGATCCCGGTCTTTAGCCAGGCAACCGTCCCGCCCCGCGACGACATCAAACATCTCGTCGATACGGCGATCACGCCCTTGATGCAGCGCGACGGCATCGCGGGCATGGCGGTGGGAATCGTCGCGAATGGCGAGACACGCGTGTTCGGCTACGGGCTGGCGTCGAAGGAGACGAAGAAGCCCGTCACGCGCAATACGCTCTTCGAACTCGGCTCGGTCAGCAAGACCTTCACCGCGACGCTTGCCGAATACGCGCAACTGAACGGCCATCTTTCCCTGAGCGATCCGGTGAGCAAGCATCTGCCCGAACTGCGCGGCACGCCGTTCGGCGACGACGTGACGCTCCTCGAACTCGGCACGCACACGCCGGGCGGCCTGCCGCTGCAAGTGCCCGACGACATCCACGACGACGCGCAACTCATGCAGTACTTGAAGTCGTGGAAGCCGCGTCATGCGCCGGGCACGTATCGCACGTACGCGAATCCGGGCATCGGCATGCTGGGGCTGATCACCGCGAAGAGCATGGCGCAGGACTTCGACGCGCTCATGCAGCAGCGCCTCTTTCCCGCGCTCGGTCTGACGAACGCTTATATCCAGGTGCCGGCGGCGCGCATGAAGGACTATGCGCAGGGCTACACGAAAGACGGCGCGCCGATTCGCATGAGGCCGGGCGTGCTCTCGTCCGAAGCGTATGGCGTGAAGGCGAGCATTGCGGACATGACGCGCTTTCTGCAAGCGAACATGAACGATGCCGCGAATATCGACGCCACGCTGCAACGCGCGATCAACGCGACGCATACCGGGTACTTCCGCGCCGGAAAGATGACGCAGGACCTCATCTGGGAGCAGTATGCGTATCCCGCGCGATTGCAGGATTTGCTCGACGGCAATTCGTCCTCGATGGCGCTGGATGCGAAACCGGTCGAGCGCTTCGATCCGCCTGAAGCGCCGCGCGGCGATGTGTGGATCAACAAGACCGGCTCGACGAACGGCTTCGGCACGTACGTCGCGTTCGTGCCGGGCAGGCATGTGGGCATCGTGATGCTGGCGAACAAGAACATCCCGAACGCGGAGCGCGTGAGCGCGGCGTATGCCATTCTCACGCCGCTGCTCGATGCGAAGCCCGGCCGTTAGCGCGCTTCGTCCTGATAGACGGCGAGCGCCGTCGTGCGCAATGCATCGATCATCACGTTCGCGGCGGGCGTGGGCAAGCCGTCCGCGCGCGTGACGATGCCGAAGTCGTCCATCTGGCAATCCATCGGCAAAGGAAGCATCTGCGCGATGCCGTGACGCGCGTAATAGAGCGCGACGTCCTCGGCCAGCACCGCGATCATGTCGCTTTGTTCGAGCAGGCGCGTGATGAAAAGAATCGCGGCCGTCTCGACCACGTTCGACGGCGGCGCGAGACTCGCGCGCTGAAACATCAACTCGAAGCGATGCCGCAGCACGCTGCCCGCAGGCGGCACGAGCCACGCGCACGGCTGGACATCGGCGAGCGTGAGCGCAGGGCCCGCGAGCAGCGGATGCCCCGTACGCACGACCGCGCGCACCGGCTCGCCGGCGAGCGGCTCGTAACGCAGCCGCAGCTTGTCATGCTCCGCCGAGAGCCTGCCGATGACCACATCGAGCTTCTCTTGCGCGAGCCGTTCGAGCAGCACGTTGCTCGCGTCGATCTCGACCGATACGCGGATATCCGCGTGCGCGCGCTTCACGGCGGCGACCGCCGCGGGCAACAGGCGCACGCCCGGCGACGTGATCGCGCCGACGGCCACATGCCCGAGCCGCCCCGACTTCAACGCGATCAACTCTTCCTGCGCCTGATCCAGACTGCCGAGCACGGCGCGCGCGTGACGAACCATCGCGTCGCCATAAAGCGTGGGACGCATGCCGCGCGGCTCGCGTTCGAACAGCGTCGCGCCGAGCGTCTCTTCGAGTTCACGCAAGAGCTTGGACGCGGCGGGCTGCGTCATATGAAGCACCGCCGCCGCGCGATGAATATTGCCTTCGTCCGCAAGCGCGACGAGGAGCATCAGTTGCCGCGTCTTCAGCCGGTTGCGGACATACCAGGGACTCGAATTCAGCAACATCTAGCGGTTTTCTAGGGGTTTGCACGAATGCCGATTCGTGTATCGGAAACGTCGAACATTTCATTGGCAGATTATCACGCGGTCTCATAGACTTCGCCGGATCGACTTCAGAAAATGGACACCCTACATGTCGGCCTCGAAGCCCAAGCTGCGCTCACAACAATGGTTCGGCACCGCCGACAAGAACGGCTTCATGTATCGAAGCTGGATGAAGAATCAGGGCATCCCCGACCATGAGTTCGATGGCAGGCCGGTCATCGGCATCTGCAATACATGGTCCGAACTCACGCCGTGCAACGCGCACTTTCGCAAGATCGCGGAGCACGTGAAGCGCGGCGTGTACGAAGCCGGCGGCTTCCCGGTGGAATTCCCGGTGTTTTCCAATGGCGAATCGAATTTGCGTCCGACCGCGATGCTCACGCGCAATCTCGCGGCGATGGACGTGGAAGAAGCGATTCGCGGCAATCCGATCGACGCCGTCGTGCTGCTCACCGGCTGCGACAAGACTACGCCCGCGTTGCTGATGGGCGCGGCAAGCTGCGATGTGCCCGCTATCGTCGTGACGGGCGGGCCGATGCTGAACGGCAAGCTCGACGGCAAGAACATCGGCTCGGGCACGGCGGTGTGGCAACTGCACGAAGCGCTGAAGGCGGGCGAGATCGACCTGCATCAGTTCCTGTCGGCGGAAGGCGGCATGTCGCGCTCGGCGGGCACGTGCAACACGATGGGCACCGCATCGACGATGGCGTGCATGGCCGAAGCGCTCGGCACGTCGCTGCCGCATAACGCCGCGATTCCCGCCGTCGATGCGCGCCGCTACGTGCTCGCGCACATGTCGGGCATTCGCATCGTCGAAATGGCGCTCGAAGGGCTGACGCTCTCGAAGATCCTGACGCGCGAAGCGTTCGAGAACGCGATCCGCACCAACGCCGCGATCGGCGGCTCGACCAATGCGGTCATTCACCTGAAGGCGATCGCGGGGCGCATCGGCGTGCCGCTGGAACTGGAAGACTGGACGCGCATCGGCCGCGATACGCCGACCATCGTCGATCTGATGCCTTCAGGCCGCTTCCTGATGGAAGAGTTTTATTACGCGGGCGGTTTGCCGGCGGTGCTGCGGCGTCTCGGCGAAGCGAACCTGCTGCCGCATCCGGACGCGCTGACGGTCAACGGCAAGACGCTCTGGGAGAACGTGAAGACGGCGCCGAATACCAACGACGAAGTCATCCGCGAACTGAGCAACCCCTTGATCGCCGATGGCGGCATCCGCGTGCTGCGCGGCAATCTCGCGCCGCGCGGCGCGGTGCTGAAGCCGTCGGCGGCGACGCCCGAGCTGCTGAAACATCGCGGGCGCGCGGTCGTGTTCGAGAACCTCGAGCACTATAAGGAGCGCATCGTCGATGAATCGCTCGATGTCGACAAGGACTGCGTGCTCGTCATGAAGAACTGCGGGCCGAAGGGTTATCCGGGCATGGCCGAAGTGGGCAACATGGGCCTGCCGCCGAAGCTCCTGCGTCAGGGCGTGAAGGACATGGTCCGCATTTCGGACGCGCGCATGAGCGGCACCGCGTATGGCACGGTGGTGCTGCACGTCGCGCCCGAAGCGGCGGCGGGCGGGCCGCTTGCCGCCGTGCGCGACGGCGACTGGATCGAACTCGATTGCGACGCCGGCACGCTGCATCTCGACATCAGCGAAGAAGAACTCGCGCGCCGCATGGCCGATCACGTGCCGCCCAAAGTGTGGGGCGATGGCGGCTATCAGCGTCTTTATGTCGATCACGTGCTGCAGGCGGACGAAGGCTGCGATCTGGACTTTCTCGTCGGCAAGCGCGGCGCGGAAGTGCCGCGTCATTCGCACTGACCTGCGCACGGAGATCATCGGCTATGACATCGCGTTATACGCTCGCCGTCGTCGGCATCGGCAAGATCGCGCGGGACCAGCATCTTCCCGCGATCGGCGCGCAGCCGGGCTTCGAACTCGTCGCGTGCGCGAGCCGCAACGCGACCGTCGACGGCGTGCGCAACTACGCGGACATCGACGCGTTGCTGGCCGCCGAGTCGTCGCTGGATGCGGTGTCGCTCTGCGCGCCGCCGCAAGTGCGCTTCGAGCAGGCCCGCGCGGCGCTGCTCGCGGGCAAGCACGTGATGCTCGAAAAGCCGCCCGGCGCAAGCGTCAGCGAAGTGAAAGCGTTGCACGATATCGCGCGATCCAGCGGCGTCACGCTCTTCGCGAGCTGGCATTCGCGCGCGGCGAGCGCGGTGGAACCGGCGCGCGCGTGGCTCGCGTCGAAGGAAGCGGGCAACGTGCGCGCGGTCGAAGTGCGCTGGAAAGAGGACGTGCGCCGCTGGCATCCGGGCCAGCAGTGGATCTGGGAGCCGGGCGGCCTCGGCGTGTTCGATCCCGGCATCAATGCGCTGTCGATCGTGACGCGCATCCTGCCGCGCGAAATCGCGCTGCGCGCCGCCACGCTCACCATTCCGCGCGATACCGCGACGCCCATCGCCGCCGAGCTGGATTGCGTCGATACGAACGGTGCGCCGGTGCGCGCGGTGTTCGACTGGCGCCACGGTCCGGTCGAAGAATGGGCGATCGACGTCGATACCGACGGGGGCCGCCTTTCGATCCGCGAAGGCGGCAAGCGCCTATCCATCGCGGGGGAAGAGATTGCGCTCGGACCGGAGCGCGAGTATCCCGCGCTGTACGAGCGCTTCCACGAACTGATTGCAGCGAAGGAAAGCGATGTCGATGTCAGGCCGCTCGGCATCGTCGCGGATGCATTTCTCTTGGGCAAGCAGGTCGAGACGGAGGCGTTCGGGCGCTGATGCACGGAAGGAAATTTGAAAGGTGTACGAAAAAAAATGCCCCGCTTGCGCGGGGCGAATTCAGTGTGTGACTAGGACACTGAGTTGGGTGCTTCAAACCCACGCGAAGTCTACGCGTTCGAACGATTCTAACGAACCAGTTAACTCCTAAAAGATTGCGTGCGCGCATCAGTCAGTGCGCGTCGTCGGGGCGCGTCAGGCGCAGCGTCATGAAAAGGGAGTCGTGGTACGCGTCGCCTATCTTCAGCGCACGCGGCTCGCGCGCATAGACGCCGAAGCCCGCCGCTTCGTACAGGCGCATCGCGGCGCGGTTGTCCGGCGACACTTCGAGCTTCACCTCTTCGACCACGCTCGCCGCATGTTCCAGCACCCGCCCGAGCAGCGCGGCGGCGAGCCCGGACCCGCGCGCGCTTTCCCGCACGTACATGCCCCACAGCACGCCCTTATGGCGCGTCTTGCGGGCGGCCGGCACCATCAGCCCCGCGACGCCTTCAAGATTTTCCGCGCCCGAGAACGCGCCGAACACCGCGTGATCCGCGATGCGCGCGGCGAACCAGTCGAGCGGCTGCGCGTTTTCATCGTCGTGGGAAGCGCCGAAGGCGGCGGGGTGAAGGCGCAGGCCTTCGAGACGGATGTCGCGGAAGGCGGCGGCATCGGCGGGGTGGAGGCGTCGGATCATGTCGGATGGGACGGTAGCGTGAGGAATGCGGCATCGGCGATGCTCAAACTATGACGAATCCGCCTCAAATCTAGGCAGCAGGTCATGGCCGTGTAAACTAGCGGGTTTTTGCCTCCGGTGAAATCGTGCAATCCAGGAAGCGCACGGCGGCCAGCGGCCCGGCGCTCGTGCGCCTGCTGGCGCGCTTTGCCGATCTCGACGTCGATGAACCCGGCGCGTCGCTGTCCGACCGGCTGAGCCAGTGGCTCGGCTGGACCGACGCCATCGCGCTCTCGACCGCGCTCAGCGGCGATCCGCCCGCCATCTCCGGCGCGCGATCCGCAGGGGCCGCGCAACGCGAGGCCTGCGCGCGCGTGCGCGCGTCGCTCGCGAACGCCATCGCTCCGGCGAAGACGGCCGCGCCCGCGCGGCATCGTGCGCCGGTACAGACGCCGATCGTCGAGGTGCCGGTCGACTACGCGGTGTATCGCCAGCGTTATCTGTCCCTGCAACAGACGATGGAATCCGACATCGGCGCGTTGCGCGGCCGGCTGCGCGCGGTGCTGGCCGCGAAGTCGGATCGCACGGCGCGGCTGGCTGTCGTCGATGCCGTGATGGAGCAGGCGCTTTTCGCCCGCGAGCGCACGCTGTTCGCGAAAGTGCCCGCGCTGCTCGGCAAGCATTTCGAGCGCATGCGCCGCGCGCAGGAAGCCGAGGGCGCGCCGTCCGCATGGCTGGACGCATTCGAGAAGGACATGCAAAGCGTCCTGCTCGCTGAACTGGACGTACGTTTTCAACCGGTCGAAGGTTTGCTCGCGGCGTGTCAAGCCGCTCACTGAACGCTATGCCCCGATATCTTCTGAATCTAGCCGTCTTCCTGGCGGGCCTGCTGGCCGTCTGCGGTATTGCCATTGGTTATATCGGCTCGAACGCGCTCGCGTTCGCCGTCACGCTCGTGATCGGTGCGTGCTATCTCGCAGGCGCGTGGGAATTGCAGCGTTACCAACAGACGACGCAGGCGCTCGCCGTTGCCATCGATCAATCGACGAGTGCGCCGAAAAGCCTCGGCGTGTGGCTCGATCAGGTGCCCGCGAGCCTGCGCAATGCGGTGCGTCTGCGCATCGAGGGCGAGCGCATTGCGTTGCCCGGACCGGCGCTCGCGCCGTATCTCGCGGGTCTGCTCGTGCTGCTCGGCATGCTCGGCACGCTGCTCGGCATGGTCGCGACGCTGCGCGGCACGGGCGCGGCGCTCGAAAGCTCGACCGATCTCGCGGCGATCCGCGCATCGCTCGCCGCGCCGGTGACGGGGCTTGGCTTTGCGTTCGGCACGTCGATCGCGGGCGTCGCGACATCGGCGATGCTGGGCCTGCTGTCCACGCTATGCCGACGCGAAAGGCTGCACGTCGCGCAGGCGCTGGACGCAAAGATCGCGACGACGCTGCGCACTTTCACGCAGTCGCATCAGCGCGAGGAGAGCTTCAGGCTGTTGCAACGTCAGACCGAGATCATGCCGAAGCTGGTCGATCGTCTCAACGCGATGATGACCGCCATCGAACAGCAAAGCGTGGCCGCGAACGAGCGGCAAGTCGCGAATCAGACCGCGTTTCATGCGAACACGGAGACGGCGTATCGGCGGCTGGCGACGTCGGTGGAACTGTCGTTGAAGCAAAGCGTGGCCGACAGCGCGCGCGCCGCGAGCGCCGCATTGCAGCCCGTCATGCAGGCGACGATGGACGGCATCGCGCGCGAAACGGCTTCGTTGCACGCGAACATCGAACACGCGGTGGCGCGGCAACTCGATGGCTTGTCGAGCGGCTTCGAAGCCTCGACGGCGAATGTCGCGGACATCTGGAACCGCTCGCTGGCGGGGCATCAGGCGGCCAACGAATCGCTCGTCGGCAAGATGGATGCGTCGCTGGATCGCTTCGCACTCGCATTCGAGCAACGCTCGTCGAGCCTCGTCGATAACGTGTCCGCGCGTTTGAACGATGTCTCCGGTGAATTGCACTTATCGGTCGCGAAGGTCGCGGATACGCTCGGGCAGTCGCTTGAAAAGCACGAACAGGCAAGCGCCGCGCTCGTCACGCAGGCGGGCGCATCGCTCGATGGCTTCGCACTCGCATTCGAGCAACGCTCGACGAATCTCGTCGATAACGTCGCCGCGCGTTTGAACGATGTGTCGGGCGAACTGCACGCTTCGGTCGCGAAGATCGCGGACACATTGAGTCAGTCGGTCGAGAAGCACGATGAGACGAGCGCCGCGCTCGCAAGCCAAGCGGGCGCATCGCTGGATCGCTTCGCCGCGAGCATCGAAGCACGCTCGACGCATCTGCTCGATGCGCTTTCGTCGCGGCTCGAAAGCACGTCGGCGGGCATGTCGGACGCATGGCGCAACGCACTCACCGAGCAACAGCGCTCGGGTGAGCAACTCGCCATGCAGCATCGCGACGCACTCGACGCCGCCGCGCAGCGCTTCGAACAGCATTCGGCTTCGCTGCTGCGTTCGATCGACGACGCCCACGCGAAGCTGCGCACGGACGCGGCGTCGGCCAACGAAGCGCGCCTGTCGGCATGGACCGACGCGCTCACCGCGATGGCCGCGACATTGCGCGAGGAATGGCAGCAGTCGGGCGCGCTGGCCGAGCAGCGTGAGCGCGAGATTCTGGAGACGCTCGCACGCACCGCACGCGAGATGTCCGAGGAAGCGCGTTCGCACGCGAGCGGCACCATCGCCGAAATCGAGCGGCTCGTGCAGGCCGCATCCGAAGCGCCGAAGGCCGCGGCGGAAGTCATCGCCGAATTGCGCCAGAAGCTCTCCGATTCAATGATCCGCGACACCGCGATGCTCGACGAGCGCAGCCGCTTGCTCGCCACCGTCGAGACGCTGCTCGATGCGGTCAATCATGCGTCGAACGAACAGCGCGTGGCGATCGATGCGCTTGTCGCGACGTCCGCCGACATGCTCACGCGCGCGGGCACGCAGTTCACCGAGAAGGTCGAAGCCGAGAGCGGGAAGATCGGCGCGGTGGCCGCGCACATCACGGGCAGCGCGGTGGAAGTGGCGAGTCTCGGCGAAGCCTTCGGCGCCGCGGTGGATGCGTTCGGCGCATCGAACGAGACGCTCGTTGCGCATCTGCAGCGCATTGAAACCGCGCTCGACAAGACGCTCGCACGCAGCGACGAACAGCTCGCGTATTACGTCGCGCAGGCGAGAGAAGTGATCGATCTCAGCATGATGTCGCAGAAGCAGATCATCGAGAACTTGCAGCAGATCGCGGCGCAACGCGAGCTGGCGGGAGCGCGCGAATGAACGACGAACTCGATGTCGGCGCCGAAGCCGCCGCGCCCATCTGGGCCGCGTTCGCGGACCTGATGTCGGTGTTGCTCGGCGCGTTCGTGCTGATTCTCGTCGCGGTCATCGGCGTGCAATTGCAGTTGTCCACGAAGCTCGAACAGGCCGTCAAGGAAAAGCAGCAGGAAACGCAGCGCCGCAAGACACTCGAAGAGGCGCTCGCGGGACCGCTCGCGTCGGGGCGCGTGACGCTGGTGAACGGGCGCATCGGCATTAGCGGCAGCGTCTTGTTCGCGTTGAATTCGGACCAGTTGCAGCCGCAGGGACGCGATCTCTTGAAGACGCTAGCCGGGCCGCTGTCCGCGTACCTCGGGTCGCATGAAGAGATTCTGATGGTCAGCGGTTTCGCCGACGACCAGCAAGTGCGCGAAGGCAATCGCCGTTTCGCGGATAACTGGGAGTTGTCGGCGAAGCGCGCGTTGACCGTCACGCGCGCGCTGATCGATGCGGGCGTGCCGCCGTCGTCGGTATTCGCGGCCGCCTTCGGTTCGGAGCAGCCGGTGAGTTCCAACGCCGATGACGAAGGCCGCGCGAAGAATCGTCGCGTGGAGATATCGCCGGTGCCGCGTCCGACGAACGCACCGGTGAAGCGGCATGGATAACGCGATCATCGATGCATGGCGTGCACGCGGCGAAGATCGCGTGAATCCCGTGCGTTTCGCGTTGATCGACGCTTTAGCGCGCCGCGCGATGACGCATGAAGGCGAAGCGCGGCGCATCATCGATGCAAGGCTTTCAGCGCTCATGCAAGACTATGCGCGCGAGGTCGAAGCCGCTGCGCGTACACATGAAGCGCAGGCCGACAAGACACCGCTCGCGCGTTTGCTCGACGACATGACGCACCACGCGGCGTCATACGCTTCGCACGCCGAACTACTCGAATTCTTTCGCGCGGTTTGGTCGAAGGTCAGCGCGGAGCGTCAGTTGCGCGAATCGCTGGAACAGGTGCCGAAAAATGCGGGGCCACTCAATTCGAGCAGCCTCGTGCATCGGTCTTTGGCGTTGATGCGCGAAGTATCGCCTGCGTATCTTCAGCACTTCCTTTCTTACGTCGATACGCTTTCCTGGATGGAAGCGATGACAGGCGCGAATGCGCCTGTCGGTCGTGATGCGCCGCGCGGTAAGAAGTCCGCGCGCAGTGGGGCGCGTTAGTGCATCAGGCGAGCCAGCCTTTGATGGTGCTCGCCATCATGTTCGTCGAAATGCCATAGCGGTCGTGCAGCGTCGGCAGCGCGCCTGCATCGAGGAACGCATCGGGCAGCGCGATTTGTCGGTAAGCCGGCGTGACGCCCGCGCTCAGTAGCGTCGTCGCGACGGCTTCGCCCAGTCCGCCGATGACCGTGTGATTCTCCGCGACCACTACGAGCCTGCCTGAACGGCTCGCTTCGCGAATGATGGTCTCGGTGTCGAGCGGCTTGATGGTCGGCACGTGCAGCACCGCGACATCCACGTTATCCGCTTCGAGCGCCTTCGCGGTTTCGAGCGCACGCATGGTCATGATGCCCGACGCGATCACGAGCACATCCGCGCCATCGCGCAGCAGCTTCGCCTTGCCGAGTTCGAACGTGTAGTCGTATTCGTCCAGCACGGCGGGCACGTTGCCGCGCAACAGACGCGCATAGACCGGGCCTTTGTGCGCGGCAATGGCGGGCACCATCTGCTCGATGTCGAGCGCATCGCACGGATCGATCACGGTCATGTTCGGCATCGCGCGCATCAGTGCGAGATCTTCCGCCGCCTGATGACTCGGCCCGTAGCCCGTCGTGAGGCCCGGCAATGCACAGACGATCTTCACATCCAGATTGTCTTCCGCGATGGTCTGATGGATGAAGTCATACGCGCGGCGCGTGGCGAACACGGCATACGTCGTGACGAACGGCTGCGCGCCTTCATGTGCGAAGCCCGCCGCCGCGCCCATCAGCAGTTGCTCGGCCATGCCCATCTGATAGTAACGCTCGGGAAATTCTTTCGCGAAGATATGCAGGTCGGTGTACTTGCCGAGATCGGCCGTCATGCCGATGACGTTCGTCTTCGTGCGCGCCAGTTCGGCAAGCGCGTGGCCGAACGGCGCGGAACGCGTGACTTGTCCTTCGCCCGCAATCGATGCGATCATCGCCGAGGTCTTCAAACGCGGCTTCTTTTCGATAGTGCTCATGCTTGTCTCCTGTGTGGGCCCGAGTCCGCTCGTGCCCATGCAAAGTTATTTGCCCGCTTTCAGTGCTTCGAGCGCGAGCTTCCATTCATGTGCATCGACACGGATGAAGTGGTTCTTCTCGCGCTGTTCGAGGAACGGCACGCCGCAGCCCATCTTCGTATCGCACACGATGATGCGCGGCTTCGCTTCCTTCAGATTGCGCGCGTTGTCGAAGGCTTCCTTCACCGCGTCGATGTCGTTGCCGTTCACGCGCTGCACGTACCAGCCGAACGCTTCGAGCTTCGGCACGAGCGGCTCGAACGCCATGATCTGCGTCGATGGGCCATCGGCTTGCTGATTGTTCACGTCGATCATCGCGATCAGGTTGTCGAGCTTCCAGTGCGCCGCCGACATCAGCCCTTCCCAGATCGCGCCTTCGTCCAGCTCGCCATCCGAAAACAGCGTGTAGACGAAGGACTTCGACTGCTTGCGTTTGAGGCCCAGGCATCGGCCGACCGCGATCGTGAGCCCCTGTCCGAGCGATCCGCCGGACATCTCCATGCCGGGCGTGTAGCTCGCCATGCCGGACATCGGCAGGCGGCTGTCGTCGCTGCCATAGGTTTCGAGTTCGTCTTGCGGAAGGATGCCGGCTTCGAAAAGCGCGGCGTACAGCGCGATTGCGTAATGACCGTTCGACAGCAGGAAGCGGTCGCGGCCTTCCCATTCCGGATCTTCGGGGCGATAGTTCATCGCGCCGAAGTAAGCGACGGCGAGGACATCGGCGATATCGAGCGCCTGCCCGATGTAGCCTTGACCTTGCACTTCGCCCATCAGAAGGGCGTTGCGGCGAATGCGATAGGCGCGCTCGGCGAGCGTCACCTCCTCGATGACGGGTGTGCTCATGTGTGTCTCCTTGAAGATGATAGGAATGCTTAGCGATTAATGGTCTTGGCCGGGACGAGGAACACGAGTCCCGCGCCCACGACGATTGCCGTCGAGATGAAGATCAGGCCCGCAGTGGACTTGCCCGTGAGATCGTTGAGCCAGCCGACGATGGCGGGCGAGAAGAAGCCCGCGAGATTGGCGAAGCAGTTCACGGCGGCGATGCCCGCGGCTGCCGACATGCCGCCCAGCACCGCGGTCGGCAAGGACCAGAATTGCGACGATGAGGCCAGGATGCCCGCTGCGGCCACGCTTACGCAGATGATCGATGCGCCCACGCTGCCGAGCATCGGCAAGGTGGCGAAGCCGGCTGCGGCGACGAGCATCGGAATGGCCAGATGCAGGCGGCGTTCGCGGCGCTTGTCGGCGCTCGCACCGATCAGCGGCAACGCCACGATGGCGCACAGATACGGAATGGCGGTGAAGATGCCGACCCACAGCGGGTCCGCGACACCCGCGCGGCGGATGATCGTCGGCAGCCAGAACGTGAGGCCGTATTGTCCGAGCACGACGCAGAAATAGATCGAAGCCATGAGCCACAGACGGCGATCGCCGATGAACGCACGGATCGACACATGCTCGACCGTCTGCGATCTGTCCTTCTCCACGTTGCGCGTCAAGAGCGCCTTTTCAGCATCCGTGAGCCACTTCGCGCCGGCAATGCCGTTGTCGAGATAGAACAGGATCACGACGCCAAGCACGAGCGACGGCAACGCTTCGAGCATGAACAGCCACTTCCATCCGGCAAGGCCGTGCGCGCCCTGGAACGCATGCATGATGTAGCCCGACAGCGGCCCGCCGACGATGCCCGCGAGCGGAATCGCCATGAAAAAGAGGGACAGCGCCTTCGCGCGTCGCGCGGCAGGGAACCAGTACGTGAGATAAAGAATCACGCCAGGCGCGAAGCCCGCTTCCGCGACGCCGAGCAGGAAGCGCAATACATAGAACGTCGTGGGTGACTTGACGAATACGAAGGAAGCCGAAATGACCGCCCACGTCAGCATGATTCGAGCAAGCCAGTTGCGCGCGCCGACCTTATGAAGAATGACGTTGCTCGGCACTTCGAACAGGAAATAGCCGAGAAAGAAGATGCCCGCGCCGATGCCGTACACGGTCTCCGAGAAGCGCAAGTCGTTCAGCATTTGCAGTTTCGCGAAGCCCACGTTCACGCGATCCAGATACGCGCCGAGATAGCACAGCATCAGAAAGGGAATGAGGCGTCGTCCAACCTTTGCGTAAGTCTGCGCTTCGAAGGTCGCGGTGTCTGTCGACGATGAACGCTCGGCCGCGATATGCGGCGCGTTGAGTCTGGTTTTCATGCGTGTCTCCTACCATGATGCGGCGGGTTGCGCCCCGGTTCATCCGGGTGCGCGTGAAACGCCCGAGCGAGGGGCCCGGGCAACATCAATGAATCAGCATGCCGCCGTTCACGTCGAGCGTGACGCCGGTGAGATAGCCCGACAGATCGCTTGCGAGGAACAGGCATGCATTGGCGATATCCGCTGCATCGCCGAGCCGGCCGAGCGGAATGCCCTTGATGATGTCCGCGCGCATCTCGGGCGTGAGCTTGTCGCCGGTGATGTCGGTTTGAATGAGGCCGGGGGTGATGGAATTGACGCGGATATGGTCGCCGCCGAACTCACGCGCCATCGCGCGGGCGAGGCCGAGCACGCCTGCTTTCGCCGCGCTGTAATGCGGTCCGCCGAAGATGCCGCCGCCGCGCTGCGCCGATACCGACGACATGCACACGATGCTACCGCTCTGCTGCTTCTTCATCTGTGCGATGACTGCTTGCGACATGTAGAGCGTCCCGCGCAGATTCACGTCGATGACGGCATCGAAGTTATCGCTGCTGATTTCAAGCGTCTTGATGGGCTGCGTGATGCCTGCGTTGTTGATGAGGGCATCGATGCGCCCGTACTTTTCGATGGCTGCGTTCGCGGCGGCAACGCAAGCGGCTTTGTCGGTGACATCGCAGGCAAGGCCGAGGTGGCCTTCGCCGATATCGCGTGCGGCGGCGTGAGCGTCGGCTTCACGCAGATCCAGAATGACGATGCGCGCGCCCTGTGCAGCGAGCGCCTTGGCCGTGGCCTTGCCGATGCCGCGCGCCGAAGCCGCGCCTGTGACGATCACTACACGATTCTCTAACAACATGGCTGTCTCCGTTGATTGTCTGGTGTAGACGCAGTGTCGTTGGCTTCGACCTGACGATCAACGCAGTTCGCCTCAACTATTGCTGAGAATTTTTCAGCTATCAGACGGCGCGGCGGCCAATCTGCTCGTCCATCCACGCAAGAAACTTCGCGACGCGCGGTAATTGCGCGTTCTGGCTCGGGTAAACCAGATGATGCGCGCCGACGTCCATCGCGAACTCGCGGCCGAATACCGGCACGAGCGAGCCGCGTTCGAGATGCACTGAGGCGAGCATGGTGCTTTCGAGCGCGATGCCGTGTCCGAGCGCGGCGGCTTCAATTGACATGTAAGAACGATCGAACGTGAAGTCGAACGCCTTGCGTTTCGCGGCGACACCGAACTTGCCGAACCACTGCTGCCATTGCACGAGCGGCGACTCCGAGAAGATCAGTCGTCGTTCGAGCAGGTCGTCCGGTGATGCAACCGGAAAGCGCTCGAGATATTCACGCGACGCGAGCGGCGCGATGGTTTCATGGCGCAGCGTCTTGATTTCGACGTCGGTCCAGTGCGCATAGCCGTGACGGACATCGACATCGTAAAAGCCCGATGTGAACGACACGTCTTCATACGAACACGCGAGGTTCATCTGAATATCGCCGTTGGCCTCCTGAAACGCTGCGAGGCGCGGCAGCAGCCACATGAGGCCGAAGCTCGGGCTCGAATGAATGCGCAGAATTTCAACGGACGTTTCGCTCGATGCACGTTCCGTCGCGCGATTGAGTTCAGCCAGCGCGCCGGTCACGTCCGCGAGATATTGCGTGCCTGTGGGCGTCAGTACGAGGCCGCGGCCGAGCCGCGTGAAGAGCGGGCGGCCCACGATGCCTTCGAGATTCGCAAGCTGATGGCTGACCGCCGATGGCGTCAGGCCGAGTTCGTCGGCGGCGCGGTTGACGCTCTTGGTCCGCGCGACGCTTTCGAACGCGATGATCGATTTGAGCGGAGGCAGGCGCATTCGAGTTGTTTTATATCGGTGTCGGCTGGAGCAGTTTATCGCGGAAAGAGCGCGTATCTTGGCGAAACGCAGCTAACGGTCAGTCGCGCATCGCGCCGACGAATTGCAGTGACGCATAAGTCTCTTTAACAATTCAGTCTTTCAGGCAGAGGAGGGTTTTACTTCGCCTCTTTGGGCAGCCGCCCCATCAGATAGAACTCGTCATTCGGCCGCATCGACATGACATTGGCCATGCGATTCGATAAGCCGAAGAATGCGGTAATGGCGGCGATGTCCCACGCGTCTTCATCGCTGAAGCCGTGCTCGCGTAGTGCGGCGAAGTCGGCATCGCCGATACTGCCCGACGCGCGGCACACCTTGAGCGCAAAATCGAGCATGGCCTTTTGACGCGGCGTGATATCCGCCTTGCGATGATTCACCGCCACCTGGTCCGCAAGAAGCGCATTCTTTTCATAGATGCGCAGAATCGCACCATGCGCGACCACGCAATAAAGGCAGTCGTTCACTGCGCTCGTCGCCACGACGATCATCTCGCGTTCGCCTTTGGTGAGCCCGCCTTCCTTGAGCATGAGCGCATCGTGATACGCGAAAAACGCGCGGAATTCATCGGGCCTGTGCGCGAGCGTCAAGAAAACGTTAGGCACGAAGCCGGCCTTTTCCTGTACTTCGAGAATGCGGGCGCGAATATCCGCGGGCCAGTCTTGCGGATCGGGAACGGGATAACGGCTGATGAGCGGGTTCGGCATGGTCTCTCCGTCATGAAGTCGAGTGACTCGGTCATGCAGTATGCCGGAGAGCCGTGCGACTTACTGGCCTTTGTTGCCGCCGCCAACGGACGATGAACCGATCGGCGCGCCTGGCTGACGCGATGCATCGTCATGCCCGCCGGGTGTCGCCGGTTGCATGCCGCCTGAGGAGCCTTGCCCCGGCGTGCGCATGCCGTCACCCGCACCGCCCGTTCCGCCGCCCGGCGTGCGCGGTTGCATGCCGCCTGCGGAACCCTGTCCCGCGTTGGTGTTGTTCTGCGATGAAGAAGCGCCTGTGTCCGCTGCGAAAACGGCGCTGGACAGGCCGAGCGCAAGCACGGCAGAGATCGTTCCAATCGTTCGCGCGTTCATGCGAAGTCTCCCTAACACGGCTGATGCGTGACCCGGTCGCGCCGCCATTGCTGACGGTGCGGCGCAGACGGGTCACTGCATGGCAACTGACTCACGGTTGCCGTTGACCACCTTGATGCATCGGTTGCTTTTGCTGGTTCTGCTGCAATTGCCCTTGTGCCTTTCCTTTTCCTTGATCGTTACGCGGGTTGGTCGGGTTCGTATTACCTTGCTTGGATTCAGGCATCGGCTTAACTCCTCTGCAAAGATGGTTGGGACTTTCAGAGACGCATTCCGCGTTCCCGCAAGCGCTCAGCAGGCGATGTGCCGGCGCGCGTTCGTGGCGCATTCCTTGCTAAATAAGAATCGCCACACACAAGAAATCAAGACCATGAAAGCCACGATCGTGTCGCACGAGAAGCCGCCTGAATCGGGCGCGGCCGAGATTCATCGCTTCAAATTCAAGCTGGACGACGGCAATGCGCCGCCGCTGACGGAATCCATTTCACTGAGAACGGCGCGGGTGATCGTCGACAATCTCGCTGACGGCAATGCGTTCATCAAGATGCTGCATGCCATCGTGAGGACGCCGCCGGACGACTACGATTCACTCGTCGGAAAGGGTTTTCCGGACCATTACTCGAATAGTCCGAGCGGTGAGCATCGAATGCCGGGACCTGACAGCGAAGGTCCGTGTCCTTGAAATAAGCGTGAACGGTCACGAAACGCGGCGCACTCGCGTAAGAAAGCGATCGAGTTGCGCAGCGAAATGCTTGCTGTCGCGCGGGCTGTAAGGGGACGGTCCGCCTGTGTCGACGCCGCTCCCGCGAAGCTGATCCATCATCGCGCGAATGGTGAGACGTTCCTCGATGTTCTCGGCGCTGAACCATTCTCCGCGCGGATCGAGCGCATGCGCGGCTTTTGCCAGCACGGCGGCGGCGAGCGGAATGTCCGCGGTGATGATGAGATCGCCCGGTTGAGTGAGTTCGACGATGCGCGCATCGGCGACATCGAAGCCCGAAGGGACTTGAATAGCCTTGATGAAAGGCGAGGGCGGCGTGCGCAGGAATTGATTTGCAACGAGCGTCACGCACACGCTCACGCGCGGCCCTGCGCGAAAGAGTATGTCTTTCACGACGGCGGGGCACGCGTCGGCATCGACGAGAATTTGCATGAAGCGTCTTCAGCGAAAGGGAGAGCGCGCATCTTACTGCACGCGCGCCTCGGTTCGCCTCAAGCATTCACGCTTCGGAATCCGGCTTGCTGCGCGGATGATCGCTGCTCGCGGCCGGATCGACGTCGGGATCGATGTGATCGTCCTCCGGCGTATAAGCGCCTTGCTCCGGATGATCCTTGCCCTTCGGTACGAGCGAAGGGTCCATGTTGCCGTGCTCGCGCTGTTCGATCGTGCCGTCCGCTTTCTCTTTGACGTCGCCTTCGCCGATGGCTTCGCGCCGCTTGTCCGCGCGTTCGACCGGATCGGATGGTTCGGGATTCATTTCAATATCCTGGTGATTCGAATCGATTCGAGTGAGTTTGGTGACAGCCTCGAGCAATCACTGTTCCGCGATGCGTCCGGCAGGGCGTTCCGTCGTCAGCGACGACAATAGCTTCAACAGACTCTCGACGTTGACCGGCTTCACGAAGTGATAATCGAAGCCCGCCGACTGCGCGCGCAAGCGGTCTTCGGCTTGCCCATAGCCCGTGATCGCAACGAGCAGCGGCGCGCTAGCGCCCTTGCGGCGCAAGCGTCGCGCAAGCTCGTATCCGTCGATGTCCGGCAAGCCGATATCGAGCAACGCGACGTCCGCGTCGAATTGCGTTGCCGCCAACGCTTCTTCCGACGAATACGCGACACGCGTGACATGTCCCTCGGATTCGCACAGCATGGCGAGAGAATCGGCGGCGTCGCGATTGTCATCGACAACCAGCACGCGCAGCGCAGCTTGCGTTTCGAGCCCGCTGCCATCCGTTAGCGCCATCGCCGAATGCCTTTCATGATGATGCAGACGCGGCAATCGCACGGTGACGGTCGTGCCGAGACCCGGCCCGGGACTTTGCACGGTGATGGTCCCTTTATGCATCTCGACCAGTTTCTTCACGAGCGATAGCCCGATGCCGAGCCCGCCATTCGACCGGTCCAGCGTGCGCTCGCCTTGCGAGAACAATTCGAAAACCTTCGGCAGCAGGTCCGCCGAGATGCCGGTTCCCGTATCCGCAATCACGATCGATACCCAGTCCTGGTCCGCTTCCACGCTCACCGATATCTGCCCTTGTTCCGGCGTGTATTTCGTTGCGTTGTTGAGTACGTTGACGAGGATTTGTGAGAGACGCGTGACATCGGCGCAGACCCAGGTGGTTGCATCGGGAACATCGACCTGTATGTGCTGCTTGCGCGATTCCACCATGCCCGCAATCGCTTCGACCGCGTGATACACCGCCGTGCCGACGAGAATCGGCTCGGTCTTCAACGCAATGCGCCCCTGCGTGATGCGCGACACTTCGAGCAGGTCATCGACGATGCGCGTCATATGCTCGACCTGTCTGCGCATCAACTCGATGAGATCGTCCGTGCGCGTCGAGAGCGTTTCGTCTTTCTGCAACAGCGCGATGGCCGTGCGCAAGGGCGCGAGCGGATTGCGCAACTCATGCGCGAGCATCGCGAGGAATTCGTCCTTGCGCCGGCCCGATTCGCGCAGCACCAGCTCCATATGTTTGCGCTCGGTGATGTCGATCAGACTGCCGATGATACGCAGCGGCTTGCCGTCGTTGCTGCGTTGAAGCAGGGCGCTGCCTTGCATCCATCGCTCGCCGTCCGAGTCCTTCACGCGGAATTCGAACTGCTCGCCGGGCGCATCACCGGCAGCGAGCCGACGCACGTAGCGATCGAGCGTCGGTGCATCGTCGGGATGAATGCGGGCGAGCGCTGCTTCGTACGTGACCGTTTCGGCAGGCTCGGGCCGCTGCTTGCCGACGATCTCGAACATGAGCGACCACGTGGCCAGCTCCAGCGAAACGATGTGGATCTTCGCTGCCTGCATTGCCACCGTGAGGCGAAGACTGCGCGCTTCGATCGCGGCTTGCGCTTCGTATCGCGGCGTGACGTCGGTTGTCGTGCCGAACCATTCCTGCAGATTGCCGCGCTCGTCGTAGAGCGGCGCGGCTTGCGCCTGCACCATGCGAAAAACCCCATCCCTTCGATACATGCGAAACGTGAGCGTGCATGGGCCGCCCTGACGCAACGCGGCGAGCCATGCTTTACGCGTCTGCTCGCGGTCATCGGGATGAATGAAATCGAGCCAGCCCCAGCGCGATAGCCGGTCGCGAGGCGCGCCGGTGAAGTTCTGCCAGTCGCCGCTCGAAGGATGAATCTCGCCGTTCGCATCGGCGGACCAGATGAGCGCACCCGTCGATTCCACCAGCGCGCGATAACGGCGTTCGCTAAGACTCAGCCGTTCTTCGTCCGCGCGATGATCGCTGATATCGAAACTCACGCCATACACGCGCGTGAGGACGCCGCGCGCGTCGTATTCGGGATTGCCGCGCATGCGCACCCATCGCCGAGAAGTTGCTACGCCGTCGAGGACGAAGTCGAATTCGAATGGGCCGCGTTCGTGCAATGCTTCTGCGAGCTTGCGCTGAAACGGCTCGCGATGTTCGGGCGCCACGCGATCCCATATCTCCGAGAGCATCGCGGACTCGGTGCCCGGCGGAAACGAGTACATCTCCGCGAGTTGCGCCGTCATGCGCACCACGCGCGTGGTCATGTCCCATTCCCACGCGCCCATGCGTGCGCCCGCGAATGCGGCCTGCAAGCGGCGTTCGCTCGCTTCGTATAACTCCCACGCGTGCCGGCATTCGTGTATGTCGATGGCCACGCCTACCGTGTCGGCAATCCGGCCTTCCTGGTCGCGTGTCGCCTGAAGGTGCAGCGTATGCCAGCGGAATTCATGATCCACTCGCAGGAGCCGGACATCGACATTGCTCAGGAGCGTATCGCGCATTTGACGCAAAGCGTTGAGTACGCATTCTTCATCCTGATGATGAATGAATTCACGCCAATGTCGTCCGATCAATTCATCCAGTTCGATGCCGAGGTAGCGGCACGCCCACGGATTCGCGTACTGAATGAAGCCGTCGCGCGCCGCGCGCCACACGAAGGACGGAAGAAAGTGAGCAGGATCGTACATGGGCGTCCTTGCTGCGGTTGAACGGCGAGCGCGTCGCCGGCGCGGCTTTCTTTGCTTGGTATTGTTTTTCTACCTACGGATACCATACCGCATTCAATGGCGCACGAACGCACGCCCGTGCGCCATGAGTGCTTCGCTTAAGTTAGCCATCCTCGCCGACTGCGTTCGGATCCGGTAAGGGTGGGCCCTTGTCTGCGTCAGGCGGTGCGGGCTCATTTGCTGCGTTCTGTTTTTGTTCGTCGCTCAAGCGACGATCTGCTGCGGTCGGATCGCTATCGGTTTGCTTGGGCGGTGTCGAACGATCGGTTTGTTCGGTCATGTGAGTTCCTTTTGTTGTGTTGAAAAGAAAGCGGTTCGTCGAACGGTGTTTGCATCCGTCATGCCTGATGGCCGACAACGCTTCGATAGCCTTGGGCATGGCCGATGCTTGAACGAACGCTTCAAATGCCTTCTGTCATTCGAACGTTCATGACCATGTTTCATCGCAACACGGTCGCGCTATGTGCGGGATTTGTAGCGCTCGCTTCATCGAACGCGCATGCCGCGACGATCACATCGGCTCCCTTCGGCGCCACGCAGCAAGGGCAGCCGGTCGTGCAATACACGCTCTCCAATGCGCGCGGCGTGTCAGTGAGTTGCATGACATATGGCGGTATCGTCACGAGAATCGACGTTCCCGACAGACGCGGACGGCGTGCGGACGTGGTGCTCGGCTTCGCGTCGCTCACCGATTACGAGCGGTATAACGGCAACATCCATTTCGGCAGTCTGATCGGGCGCTATGCGAATCGCATCGCGCAGGGACGATTCACCATCGACGGACATACGTATCAACTGCCTATTAACGATCCGCCTAATACGCTGCATGGCGGGCCGCATGGCTTCGACGAGAAAGTTTGGACGGTCGTGCGGACATTCCAGAACGCGGCCGGCGCGGGCGTGCAACTGCGTTATGTGAGTCCCGATAATGAAAACGGCTTTCCGGGCGCGCTCACGGTGGACGTCACCTACACACTCACCGACGACAACGAAGTGCGCATCGACTATCGCGCGAAGACGGACAAGCCGACTGTCGTGAATCTCACGAATCACAGCTATTTCAATCTGGCGGGCGAGGGCAGTGGAAGCGTTGAAGACCAACTCATCATGATCGCCGCATCGAGCTATACGCCCATGCGCGCGGATTCGATACCCACGGGCGAGACCGCATCGGTGGAAGGCACGCCACTCGATTTGCGTGCGCTTACGCCGATCGGCGCGCGCTTGCGTTCGTCGTTTCCTCAGCTACGTTATGCGCGTGGATACGATCAGAACTACAAGCTCAACAAGTCGGGCCAGCGTGACGGCGAACCCTCGTTCGCTGCGCGCGCTTATGACCCGTCGAGCGGCCGCGTCCTCGATGTCTATACGACGCAGCCCGGCTTGCAGTTCTATACGGCGAACGGGCTGGACGGAAGCGTGACCGGTGCATCGGGCAGCGCGTACCGCCAGACCGATGGCTTTGCGCTGGAGGCCGAGCACTTTCCGGATTCGCCTAACCGTCCATCGTTTCCGTCGACCGAGCTTAGGCCCGGCGATGAATATCATGAAATCACGGTATGGAAGTTCAGCGTGCGCTAGACACTGGCTTTTACGTCGGTACGCACGGGCTTGAGTGTTGAGACCAACGCCATTACGTTTGGCTTTCGCATTACGAGCGAGTCGAATGGTCTCTTCTATTCGCGAGAATCCCTCAAGCAAACCATTGCCACTCCCCTGAAGCGCGTGAGATGCTTCGCTCTGCTGCATATTCCAAAAAACGCGAGCGCGGCACGAGCGGGACCAGTCCGAGTCATCATCCTTCGAAGGAGTGGACATGTTCGTACTGTCGCAGTATGGCAAGACGCGTGATGCGTCGCAACACATCCCGTTCAATGCGCGTCGTCTTGTTGGCGCGTGGATCTTCTTGAGCGCGGCGAGTGTCGCTCATGCGGATACGCAAAGCGGCTATGTCGTGCCGCCGCCGCCGAGTGAGTTATATGGCGAACTGTTCGTCGCAGTGCAAACGCAGCAGATTTATCCGGATCAAAAGACTTTCGTCGATGCCACGCCGAAGATGGACCCCGCGCAAATCAACGCGCTGTATCTTCAGCAGCGCACGGTGCCGGGCTTCAGTCTATCCGCTTTCGTCGCGCAATACTTCACGCCGCCGACGGATCAGGTCATCACGCCGCCACCGAACCAAACGCTGCGCGAGCATATCAACTGGCTTTGGCCGGCGCTGACGCGCAATACATCCACGGTGCCCCCGTACAGCACGCTCATTCCCATGCCCAAGCCGTATGTCGTGCCCGGCGGACGGTTTCGCGAAGGCTACTACTGGGATACCTATTTCACGATGCTCGGCCTTCAGGAAGCGGGCCGCGAAGATCTCGTCGACGACATGCTCGACAACTTCGCTTATCTCATCGATACGATCGGCCATATTCCAAACGGCAATCGCACTTACTATGTGAGCCGCTCGCAGCCGCCGTTCTTTTCCTATATGGTCGAACTCGCCGCGCACAAGGAAGGCGGGCGCGTATATCAGAAGTACCTGCCGCAGATGCGCCGCGAATACAGCTACTGGATGAAGGGCGCGCATACGCTGCAAGCGGGCGAGGCCGTGCGCAACGTTGTGATGCTGCCGGATCGCACCGTCCTCAATCGCTACTGGGACGAACGCGATACGCCGCGCGACGAGTCGTATCTCGAAGACGTGCAGACCGCGAGTTCAGTGTCGAGCCGTCCCGCCAACGAGGTTTATCGCGATCTGCGCGCCGCGGCTGAAAGTGGCTGGGACTTCAGCTCGCGCTGGTTCGGCGACAACCAGACGCTAGCGACCATTCGCACGACATCGATCGTTCCCATCGATCTCAATAGCCTCATGTTCCACCTCGAAACCACGATCGCACGCGGCTGTGGCGAAGCGCACGACTTCCACTGCGTGGCGGAGTTCATCGGCAAGGCGGCCAGGCGCGCGATCGGCATCAACAAGTATCTCTGGAACAGCAACGGCTATTACGGTGACTATGACTGGAAGCTCGCGCAGCCGCGCAACAATCCATCGGCGGCGATGCTTTATCCCTTGTTCGCAGGAGCCGCGTGGCCCGATCGCGCGCATATCACGGCACAGACGGTCGAGACTTTGCTTCTGAAGCCGGGCGGTCTCACGACAACTACGCACAACACCACGCAACAGTGGGATGCGCCGAACGGCTGGGCGCCGCTGCACTGGATCGCAATTCAGGGTCTGCGTCGTTATGGCCGCGCCGATCTTGCGCAGCCCATTGGCACGCGTTTCCTGGCCGACGTGAATCATGTCTATGCCACGGAGCAAAAGCTCGTGGAGAAATACGTCGTGGAAGGGACGGGGACGGGCGGCGGCGGGGGCGGAGAATATCCGCTGCAGGATGGGTTCGGCTGGACCAATGGCGTGACCTTGCGTTTGCTCGATCTCTACGCGCCGGGCCAATAGCCGAAGTTGACGCAGCGAGGCGGCTCGTTCGCCACCTCGCATTTCGATGCTTATTCCAGGCCTTCGACGACGCGGAAATCGCGCTCGCATGCATCGCCCAGCACGCGCAATGCTTCCTGATACTTGTCGCCGTTAAACGTGGCGAGTGCCTGATCCAGCGAATCGAATTCGATCAGCACCGTGCGCTCCGCGATGCCCGCGCCATGCGCCATCGAAGCGACGCCGCGTGCGAGCGGCCGGCCACCGCCTTCCTTGATCGCGACCGTCGCGAGCTTCGAATACTCGGCGACCTGGTCGGGCTTGTTGATCTTGCGATATGCGCTAACCCAATATGCCTTTGCCATCTGATTCTCCTGTTTTTTGTTGAGCGACCTGGCGCGATGCGCCGATGCGAAGGCGAGCATAGCAAATAATCGCCCAAGACTTCTTTCCGCCGATTCCACGTATTTCAGTGAAGAGTGCTTTCCGTGTCTAGGGGTTAACCCGAAACCCTTACAGGCCTAGACTTCACTCACTGCTTCGACACTCCGGGGGTCCTCGGAAAACGTTCAAGCAAGCACCCAAGTCACTGGAGTTAAGAAAATGAAGTCTTTGATTCGCGCAGCAGTTGTCGCCACCGCTCTGATCGTTCCCGCTCTCTCGTTCGCGCAAGGCAGCCAGATCACGCGCGCCCAGGTGCGTGCGGAACTCGTGGAACTGCAAAGCGTGGGTTATCACGTCGGCGACGGCGATCAGGCGCATTATCCCGATGCCATTCAGCAAGCCGAAGCCAAGCTCGCCGCGCGGCAAGGCGCGACCGCTTACGGCGGTGCTGTGAATGGCACGACGCAATCGGGCAATAGCGTTTCGAAAGCCGACTGGAACGCGATGTACACCCGCTAAGCGCATCTCATCCGGCGGCGCGGCGTCGAGCCACGCTGCCGGTGAAGTAAGTTAGTCCGCAGCGTATTTGCGATCGAGCTCGTCGAACAGCGGTTTGTTCACGAGCCTTTGGCGTTCTGCAAAAGGCGCGACGACAGCAGGATCTTCATCCAGCCGTCCATGCTCCTTGAGCGCGCCGAGCGCCGTTTGCATGCCGCGCACCGCGCTTTGCAAAGCCGCGTTCGCATACAGCACGAGGCTGAAACCGAGTCGCTGCAATTCATCCCGGCCCGTCACGGGCGTCTTTCCGCCGATCACGATGTTGATCAGTTGCGGCGCATTCACCAGCTTGTTCAACGACGCAATCTGCTCTTGCGTTTCGATCGCTTCGATAAAGAGAATGTCCGCGCCCGCTTCGACGAATTTATTCGCGCGTTCGATCGCGGCATCGAAGCCCTCGACCGCGCAGGCATCCGTGCGCGCGATGATCTGGAAGTTCTCGTCCTCACGCGCGTCGACGGCGGCGTGTATCTTGCCGACCATCTCGTTCGTCGAAATCACGCCTTTGCCCGCGAAATGGCCGCATTTCTTGGGCATCACCTGATCTTCGAGTTGCACCGCGTCGGCGCCCGCACGTTCCAGCGTGCGGATGGTGTGGCGCACGTTGAGCGCATTGCCGAAGCCCGTATCCGCATCGACGACGAGCGGCAAATCGACTGCATCGCGAATGCGCGTCGTATGTTCCGCGACTTCCGCGAGGCCGATGAAGCCGAGATCCGGCATGCCGAGCGACATGTTCGTGACGCCCGCGCCGGTAATGTAGAGCGCCTCGAAGCCCAGATCGGCGGCGACGCGCGCGCTCATCGCGTTGAATGCGCCCGGCAGAAGCAGGCCGCGACGCGCATTGACCAGTTCACGAAACGCGGCGCGGCGGCGGGAAGAAGTGGTTGTCATGGCAGGATTTCCGCAAAAGAGAAGGTCGGCATCGAGGCATGCGGTGCGAATGCACTACGTCATGCACGCGATGCCATTGCCTGCCATGTTAAAGCGTGCGGACCGTGAGCGCTAATTCAGCCGCCCGAAACCCGCAATGGCCGCTCCTCTTTGCCGCGCAATCCGTAAGCCGTCAGCATGCGGTAAAGGGTGACGCGCGAAATGCCGAGTTCGTCGGCGGCTTCGCCAAGCCGTCCGCGATGACGCAACAGCGCCACTTCGATAGCCTGCCGCTCCGCCGCCTCGCGCGCCTGGGCGAGCGTAGTCGGTGCCGCTTCGACGTAATCGCCGAGTTCGAGATCGCTTGCGAGAATTTGCCGTCCTTCACACATGACGATTGCGCGCCGTACGCGATTGATGAGTTCGCGCACGTTGCCGGGCCATCCATAGTTATGAAGCGCGGCGATCGCGCAAGGCGAGAAACCGCGCAGCCGCCGGCTTGCATCCTTCCTGAAGCGCTCGAGCATGTGATCCGCGAGCAGTTCGATATCCTTGCCCCGCGTGCGCAACGGCGGTTCGTCGATCTGCAGCACGCACAAACGGTGATACAGGTCGGCGCGAAAGCGTCCTTCGAGCATCGCGGTCTGCATGTCGACGTGCGTCGCCGAGATGATGCGGACGTCCACCGACGTGGAGCCTTGTCCGCCCAGCCGTTCGATCTTGCGCTCCTGAAGGAAGCGCAACAGGCTCGCCTGGCTTTCCAGCGGCAAATCGCCGATTTCATCGAGAAAGAGCGTGCCGCCGTCCGCCGCTTCCACGCGGCCGATCTTGCGCTGATTCGCGCCCGTGAACGCGCCGCGCTCATAGCCGAATAGTTCGGACTGCAAAAGATGGGGTGGAATCGCGCCGCAATTGATCGCGACGAAAGGCTGCGAGCGGCGCGCCGAACGTTCGTGTATGGCGTGCGCAGTGAGTTCCTTGCCGGTGCCCGATTCGCCGGAGATGAAGACGGGCGCATCGGTCATCGCGACCTTGCGGATCGACCGATAAAGCGCCTTCATCGCTTCGCAATTGCCGACCATGCCGCCTTCGGTGCCATCGGACTTTTGCGGATCGTTGCTGGCGACATCGTGCAGCGAGACCATGCCGTAAGCGTGGCCCACGGCATCGACGATGCGGTCCGCCGACGAAGGCACGGTCACGTAATCGAAGCAGAAATCGCGGATCAGGCGGCACAGCTCCGGGTCGTCCGTGTGATCGGCGGTGACGGTGGCGACCCAGCCGATGCGATAGCCCGACAGCAAAGCGGTGAGCGCTTCGATGTCTTTGATGAACCCGCTGCTCGTCATGTCGACGATGCCCGCAGCGACGCCCTTGCCATGCCTCGACAATCTCGGCAGCTTGGCCGGATTGACGTACTCGATATTCCAGCCGCGTGCGTGCAGGCGTTCGGCCAAGTCTTCCGACACTGCGCGTCCGGCGAAATAGAGCGTCCTGGATTCCCCGTACATGATTCTTCTCTCAGATATTGTGTGTTTGTGGACACAGTATCCTTTGGATTCGTCGGGGTAAAAAGCCGCGCAAACGATATGCGGCTTTTTAATGTTTACATTGGCGACCGCAACCCGATTGAAAACGCCTGCGCATATTTTGCGGAACGGGCGTTCATAAAAACGGCTGACAGTCGTGCCTTTTTTGAGCCAACGCCCGCCACGCACGGCTAAGCGCCGATCGGCCGCAGGAACGTTTTACTGGCCTGCGCTAAGCAAGCCTTAAGCGTCGGTTCGTGAAGAAAAGCGGTGGAAAGGGTTAACCCTTCATCGCGCGTTCGAGCTGAGCGGTCACCCATGAGCGGTCGAACGCGCCGGCTGCGATGGAACGCAACGCTTGCGCTTCCTTTTGTTCCTGCGCGCGCGCACGTTCGATGACGTCCGTTGCATCGGCTTGAGGAATCGCTAGCACGCCGTCTTCGTCGCCCACGACGATGTCGCCCGGATGCACCACCATGCCGCCGACCGTCACCGGCACGTTGATCTCACCGGGACCGTTCTTGTAAGGTCCGCGATGCGTGACGCCTTTCGCATAGACCGGAAAGTCGCGCGCACGCAGCGCGGCCACGTCGCGGATCGCGCCGTCGATCACAAGTCCCGCAATGCCGATACTTTCCGCATAGCTCGCCATGATGTCGCCCATGAGCGCCTGATGCAGGTCGCCGCCGCCATCGATCACGAGCACGTCGCCGGGGCGGCAGTCGTCGAAGGCCGCGTGAATCGCGAGATTGTCGCCGGGGCGCGTGCGCACCGTGACGGCCGTGCCGGCCATCGCTTTTGGCCGATGAAACGGCGTGAGACCCACGGCGCCCGATGCGCGCGCCATGTTGTCCGAGAGAAGCGACACGGCAAGCGCCTTCAGCGCGTCGAGCGTCTGAGGGCTGGCTTGAGCGGCGGACGGGTGATGCCGCCATCCGGGAGCATTCATGATGCGACTCCTTGCATCGAGAGTTGTTGTTCGAGTCTTGCGCCGAGGCGCGGATAAACGGCGCGCGCGTTGTCTTCGAAAATGCGCTGCTTGTCTTCGGTCGCGAGCCACGCGATGCCGTCGATATAGCGGCGCGTATCGTCGAAATGATGTCCTGTCTCCGGGTCGATCCCTTGCACCGCACCGATCGTCTCCGATGCGAACAGGATGTTCTTCGCCGGTATCACGCGAGCCAGCAGTTCCGCGCCGGGCTGGTGATAGACGCAGGTATCGAAGAACACGTTGTTCAGCAGATGCTCGGACAAGAGCGGCTGCTTCATGTCTTGCGCAAGACCGCGATAGCGTCCCCAGTGGTACGGCACCGCGCCGCCGCCGTGCGGGATGATGAACTTCAGCGTGGGAAAGTCCGCGAACAGATTACCCGTGAGCAATTGCATGAACACGGACGTATCGCCATTGATGTAATGCGCGCCCGTTGCATGGAAGTTCGGGTTGCACGACGACGACACGTGAATCATCGCGGGGACATCGAGATCGACGAGCGCTTCGTAAAGCGGATACCAGTGACGGTCCGTCATCGGCGGACCGGACCAATGACCGCCCGAAGGATCGGGATTCAGATTGCAGCCTATGAAGCCCAGCTCTTCAACGCAGCGCCGCAACTCGGGAATGCAATTGGCGGGATTCACGCCGGGCGCTTGCGGCAACTGACATACGCCGATGAAGTCCTGCGGAAAGAGCGAAACGACACGATGAATGAGGTCGTTGCATTCAGCCGACCATAGCGCGTTGGCATTCGCATCGCCGAGGTGATGACCCATGCCCGCGGCGCGCGGCGAGAAGATCGTGAGATCGATGCCGCGCTCGCGCTGCACGCGCAATTGCGCGTTGCGTATCGTCTCGCTGATCTGCTCGTCGCTTATGCTCGGGCGCGGCGGAACCGTCGTGCCGTTGGCGAGCGCTTCGATCTGGCGCGTGCGCCATGCTTCGTGTTCGGGGGGCGACGTCGTGTAATGGCCGTGACAATCGATGATCATGAAATGACTCGCGTGTGTGTCAAATGGATTGGCTGGCATCGCTGCGCGCATCGGCGTTTTCGTCCGCATGCGCCGCTTCGTCTTCGGACGGACGCACGCGCATCACGAGCGCAATGAGCGTTGCAACGACAAGGAATGCAGCGATGGTCACCAGCGCGAGCTTGAAGCTGCCGGTTGCATTACGCACGAGGCCGATGCTCCACGGCCCGACGAGCCCGCCGAATTGCGCAATCGTGTTGATGAGCGCGATGGTCGCAGCGCCCGCCGCGCCCGTTCGAAACGAAGCGGCAAGACTCCAGAAGAGCGGATTGCCGGCATAGATGAAGAGGCCGGTCACGCACAGCAACGCATACGCGATGACAGGCGAGGGTGCATACGCGCTTGCCGCGATCGCCACTGCGCTCATGCCATAGACGAATGCGAGGTGCTTCTTGCGATCGCCGGTGCGGTCCGAACTGCGGCTGATGACGAACGTACCGAGTACGCCGAGCAAGGGCGGCGCAGCCGAGAGAAAACCCACTTCCATGTTGCTCAGATGACCCAGGCTCTTGACGATCTGCGGCAGCCACAAAAAGAGCCCATAGATGCCGACGAGCGCGCAGCCGAAGAGACAGGCGAGGCTCCAGACGCGGATATCGCCCGCCACGCGCCACATCGATACATGCGTGTGGCCGCCCAACGCATTGCGCTCCGCTTGCAGCGTGCTTTCGAGCCATTGCTTTTCGTCGGCGGTGAGCCACGTCGCATCCGCGGGACGTTCCTGCATCACGCGCAATGTGATGACGCCAAGCAGCATCGCGGGTACGCCTTCGCAGATGAACATCCATTGCCAGCCCGCGAGACCCAGCACGCCGTTCGCGTAGGTCATCAATGCGGTCGAAACGGGACCGCCGAGCACCGCTGAAAACGAGCCCGCGATGATATAGCCGCCCACCGCGCGCGCGCGGTAGCGCTCGGGAAACCACTTCGTCAGGTACACCGCGACGCCCGGCAAGAAGCCCGCTTCCATCACGCCGAGCAGAAAGCGCACGGCATAGAAGCTCGTATCGTTGAAGACGAACGCGGTGGCGGCCGCGACCGCGCCCCATGTAATGAGAATGCGCGCGATCCATCGCCGTGCGCCCACGCGATGCAACAAGAGATTGCTCGGCACTTCGAGCAGCATGTAGCCGACGAAGAACACGCTGCCTGCGAAACCGAATACCGCGGGACTGAAGTTCAGCGCGTGATTCATGTCCAGCGCGGCGAACCCTATGTTGATGCGGTCGAGGTAATTGAAGAACATCATCGCGAAGAGCAACGGCATGAGGCGGCCGTAGACCTTGCGCATCGTCGCGGACGCGATGGCTGATTCTCTTTCCGATGAAAGCGCCTGGTTCATCTTCGTCTCCATGCTGCGCAGGCTTTTTGCCCGCGTCTATGTGATGGCGTGATGCGGGCGCATTGATTCGCCCGGTCACGAACGACGATCATAGGGACGCGAGGCGCAGTCGTCCAAGACGGATTGCGTATCCTTGTATAGGCTTTTGCTTATAGCGTGCGCGAACGCTTGGGCAGCGCTTTAGCGTGGCGTATCGACCGATGGAAGACACGCGAGGAACGCTTGCAGATGAGGCGATGTATCGCCGGTTCGAAAGCTCGCTGTCAGCGACGTGATCTGCGCCGCGCCAGGCCCCGCGAGATGCCGATACACCACATCGGATCGCCCGTGGCGCGCGACGGATTCACCCACGTAGGTCACGCCGAGCCCCGCAGCGACGAGCGCAATGGCCGTCTGAATCTCGTAAGCTTCATGCGCGATGTTGAGCGCGACGCCTGCATCGCGATACAGCGAAGCGATCAGACGAGGGAACTGCGCAGCGGGATGCTTCGGATAGACGATCAGCGGCGTCGTCGCGAGTTCGCCGATGCGCACGGTCTTGCGTTTCGCAAGCGGATGATCGGAAGCGAGCACCGCCATCACGCGTTCGTTCAGCAGCGTGCGCGTGGTGCACGAGGGCACATCGGGCGCCTGTCTGCCGATGCCGACATGAATGCGCGCGTCGCGAAAGGCATCGGCCTGTTCCTCGGTCAACATTTCGAACAGCTTTAATTCGACTTTCGGATACGCCGAATGAAAGGCCTTGAGCGCGGGCGGCAGCACGCTATACATCGCGGAGCGCGTGAAGCCGATGGCGAGCCAGCCATGCGTGCCCGCGCCGATGTCGCGCACGCCGAGCGTCGCCTGCTCGCAGCGTTGCAGTATCTCGCGTGCTTCGGTATGAAAGTAGCTGCCCGCTTCGGTCAGCCGCAGCGGCCGGCTGCCGCGATCGACGAGCTGGCTGCCGAGCCGCGCCTCGAGCGCGCGGATTTGCTGCGAAAGCGCAGGTTGCGCGATATGAAGGCGCTCCGCCGCGCGGCTGAAGTTCAGCTCTTCAGCAAGCACGATGAAGCATTGCAATCCCCGTAAATTCATTGCGTGGCGCTCCTGCGGCGGTGCATTTTTTTTTCGATGACGGACGAGGACATCACCCTCGTCAACGCAACATGATAGCGAGCGGCACCGCGCGCTTGCACCAGACAGAGCTTGCTGTTTTTTAACGGCCGTTGCGCGCTCCCGCAGCAGCATTGGCCGCGTTCGCTGAATTCGCTGAATTCGCGGCGTTCGCTGCATTGGCGTTGTATGCCCCGCTGTTTGATGGATTGGCCGAATATCCCGATGTGGCCGGGCTTTGGGTCGTCGAATTGGTATTGGCTCCAGGCGATGATCTCGGCGGCTTCGGCTGAAGCGTCTGGTTGATGACGCCTATTTGCCCGAGTTTATGGGCGGCGCTGCTGTCGGCATGCGCGGCATCGGCCATGCAAACGGCGGCCACGGCCATCGACAGTGCGGCGGCGGCAATGCGATTTGTCTTCATGATGATCCTCCACAAGGGACGCTCGATGCGCCCGGACAGCCTGTCCATTGTGCGCAAGTAGCTTGCCTGCGTGCAGGAGGGTTTCTGCTTACGGTGACAAGGCACCACGATTCGCCTTTCGCCTACATGCGCGGTCGATGCCCGACGCTCGAACTGCGGCGATATCACGCATGAGCAGAGTGCAATATCCGGACGAAAGCGCTGCACTCAATCGGTAAGATGTACTACGCAGTACCTAGCCGATTTTGCATTGGAGAGCTCCATGTTTCCCGAATACCGTGACCTCATTTCCCGCCTCAAGACAGAAGACGCGCATTTCGCCAGGCTCTTCGAGCGTCACAATCAACTCGACCATGAGATTCAGAACATGGAAAGCGGCGTGACGCCCGCGGATGCGTTCGCCATCGAATCGCTCAAGAAGGAAAAGCTGTTGTTGAAGGACAAGATGTACGTCGTGCTGCGAAAAGCCGCGCAAGCCGCTTAAAAATTCAAGCCAACACCGCAGCATGCCAGGGAGAGATTGAACGTGAAAACCGCGCACCCATCCGAGGGAAACAGAAGCAAGACTGTGCAACGATCCGCGAAGGACGATCTGGACGGCGACGTCAGCGTCGTCGAAGCGTCGGAGCATGTGATCAGGCGCGAAACGCAAGAGGCGGTCGATGCCGCGAACGAACTGATTTCCAGCAGCATGGAAGACATTCTCGTGAGCGCCGCATCCGGCAGCGTCGGAACGCGGCTCGATACGTTGAAGGCGATGATGGGCGGCCTGTCGCCGGATGAGATCGCAACGTTGCGCGCGTATTTGCTGGAAGGCGCATCGCCGATCGGTGCGCAGGGTTCGCGCCGTCAGCGTCAGGACGAAGAGCTTGCGCCGGGCTGGCGTCATGGCGGCTACCCGTACAAGCATCTCATGTCGCGGCAGGCGTATGAGAAGCAGAAGTATCGGCTGCAAGTGGAATTGCTCAAGCTGCAGGCGTGGGTCAAGGAAACGGGCCAGCGTGTCGTCATTCTGTTCGAAGGTCGCGACGCGGCGGGCAAGGGCGGCGCGATCAAGCGTTTCATGGAACATCTGAATCCGCGTGGCGCGCGTGTCGTTGCGCTGGAAAAACCATCAGAACGTGAACGCGGCCAGTGGTACTTTCAACGTTACGTGGAGCATTTGCCGACAGCGGGAGAGATCGTTCTGTTCGACCGTTCCTGGTACAACCGCGCGGGCGTCGAACGCGTGATGGGCTTCTGCTCGAGCCAGGAGTACGACGCGTTCATTCAACAGGTGCCCGCGTTCGAGCGTCATCTCACGCAGAGCGGCGTGCACATCATCAAGTTCTGGTTTTCGGTGAGCCGCGCGGAGCAGCGTCGCCGTTTCAAGGAACGTGAAGTGCATCCGCTCAAGCAATGGAAGCTGAGTCCGGTCGACCTCGCATCGCTCGACAAGTGGGAGGACTACACCGCCGCCAAGGAAGCGATGTTCGCTCACACCGATACCGCCGATACGCCCTGGACCGTGGTGCGTTCCGATTGCAAGAAGCGCGCACGGCTCAATGCCATGCGCTACGTGCTGCATCGCTTGCCGTATGCGAATCGCGATGTCCAGACCATCGGGCCTGTCGATCCATTTATCGTCGGGCGTGCGTTCTGATCTTCAAGCGTCGGCTGTCACCAACTCGTGCGCAAGCAGGCTTGCTTGCGGCGTGAGCGCATCGAAGGAGCGGGCGCATAGATGCAGGCGACGCGTGGCCCAAGGCTCGGATAGCGGCGCCATCACGAGCCCGGGGCGCTTGAGCAATTGCGCCGACGCACGCGAAAGAATGGCGATGCCAATGCCCGCTTCGACGAGCATTCCCACGTTGTCGATGCTGCGCATGTGAATGCGGTAATTGAGCTGTCGGCCAAGCCGAGACGCGCGCTCGGCAAGATGCATCTCCAGCGCGGCGTCCGCGAGTCCCACGAACGCTTCGCCCACGATATCCGCGAACGCCACCGCGCTTTCGTTCGCCACGCGATGCGTGCGGCTCGTCACCACGACAAGCTGATCCTGCGCCACCACATGCGTCTTGAGGCTCGCCAGGTCCGTGATATCGGCGACGATGCCCAGGTCCACGCGTCCTTCCATCACGGCCTGCACGATTTCTGAACTGGGCCGCTCATCGAGATCGATCGACAAGTCGGGGTGCGCCGCAAGGAAACGCGTGAGCCGCGGCGGCAGATAGGCCGCCAATGCCGCCGTATTCGACATCAATTTGATGCGGCCTTTGAGGCCCGTTGCGTAGGTCCGCAATTCGCCGCGCATCTGTTCGACCTGCCCGAGAATCATGCGCGCGTGCCGCACGAAGCTCTCGCCTGCGGCCGTCGCTTGCACGCCGCGCCGATTGCGCTCGAGAAGCGGCGCGCCCAACGCCGCTTCCATGCCCGCGATCCGCTCGCTCGCCGATGCCAGCGCGAGATGCATGGCCTGCGCGCCTGCTGTGATACTGCCGCGTTCGATCACGGTCAGGAAGAGACGCATGTCGGTGAGATCGAAACGCATGCCGTGCCTTCGGCCGCGCCGAAGCCTCGCAAAGGAAATGCCAGATTGTAAGCGCGCACCGCGCTCGCTACGATTTGCCGCATGGAACCTCTCATCGTAGTGATCTTCGCGGGATTCGTCGCGGGGGCAATGAATGCGCTGGCCGGCGGCGGATCGTTCGTGAGCCTGCCCGCGCTCATTGCGGCGGGGGTGCCACCGGTCCAGGCGAACGCATCGTCGACTGTCGCGCTCTTTCCCGGCGGCGCCGTGAGCGCATGGGCGTATCGCGATGGCCTGGGTCCTGTCGGCTCCGTGTCGATGCGCAAGCTGCTCGTCGCGACGCTATTCGGCGGCCTGGCCGGCGCAGTGCTGTTGCTGTCGACATCGTCATCGACATTTTCGTTCGTCTTGCCTTGGCTGCTGCTATGCGCGAGCCTGACGCTGGCCTTCGGGCGACGGCTCGGCGAAGCGTTGCGCAGGCGTTGGCGCATCGGCGCGCCCGCCGTGCTCGCTATTCAATTCGCGCTGGGCGTCTATGGCGGCTATTTCGGCGGCGCGGTCGGCATCATGATGATGGCCGTGTGGGGCTTGCTCGACACGCGCGACCTGAAGAGCCTCAATGCGCCGCGCACGCTGCTCGTGAGCGCGGCGAATTCGGTTGCGGTGATCACGTTCGCCGTGGCGCATGCCGTGCGCTGGCCCGAGACCATCGCGATGCTCGTGGCCGCCATTGCCGGCGGATACAGCGGCGCGCAAGTGGGCCGGCGCGCATCGCCCGCGCTCATCAGGACAGGGACGCTGCTCGTGAGCGCAGGCATCACGGTCGCGTTCTTCGTGAAGACTTACGGGCCGATGCTGTCGCATCGATGACGCGTCATGTTCCTTATCGAACCATCATGATCGATGCCTTGCTCGAAACCGTCGGTGCGCTTTCGGTGCTCGCAAGCGTGGCCGCGAAGATTGCATGGATGCGCGAGCATCGTGAAGACGTGGCCGATCACACTGCCTCGCCGACGCGCCGCCCGCAATGCGCGCGCGTCGAACATGCGAAGCGTGGCGCTGCGCGGCATCGTCGATGCAGGCAACGTGACTCAGCGCGCGTTGCGCACGAGCGGCGGTAATCCGAGCGGTTTGGCCGCCGATTCATAGGCGCGAATGAAGCGGGGATCGTCGGCGAGTTCGCGCGCCATCCACTTGGCGAGTTCGTCGCTGCAAGCCGCTTGCGCGATGGAATCGAAACACGGCGAGTTCGCGGGCATCATGCTCGCCGCCCAATAGAAGCTGAAGAGCGTCTGCTTTTCAGCGGGCTCCATGTGGATGGCATCGGGCGCGGTGCCGGAAAGCCAGCGTTCCAGCTTGGCCGTCAGCGTCGCTTCCGTTTCCTGCTTCTCATAGGAGAAGACATAGCCGCCGCCTGCTTGCGCCGTGTGAAAGTCGTCCATGACGACGGCAGTCACGAAGCGAACCGCGCGTGCATTCGCCGCAAACGATTGCGCATGCGCGTTGACGATCACGCACCAGAGCATGACGAGCAATGCACTTGTTGTAGGCCGTGCCCATGCACGGAATTCTTGTCGATTGCTTCGCGGCTTCACGCAGGTACAGAGAAAGAGTTGGACGCTTCGGAGGTTCACGGCGCCGGGGCCGATGCGCGATTCTACTGATTTATCGCGACGCCGGATAACGCACGCGCAAAAAACAAACGGCCCCGAAGGGCCGTTGTGCACCGAGGCTAGACCGCTTGTATTACAGCGGCTGGATAGTCGAAGCCTGCTTGCCCTTCGGGCCTTGCTTGACTTCGAAGCTCACCTTTTGGTTTTCCTGGAGCGACTTGAAACCCTTGGACTGGATTTCGGAGAAATGTGCAAACAGGTCTTCGCCGCCGTCATCCGGCGTGATGAAACCAAAACCCTTTGCATCATTGAACCACTTGACCGTACCTGTTGCCATTTTTCCAAACCCTATGAGACGAATTAAACGTTGAAGATGCGCTCGCCGTTTCGAGCGACAGTGATTTTTACCACGGCTTGCTATTTTGGTCCAATAAGCGTTTTTGCTTAGCTTATTGCCGCACGGTCGTCATAAAAGCCAAAATTACTTGGCCGCTCGCAATATACCGGTTCATTTTTCCTCTTTGCGTTTCGCGAGTCTGTTCGGTTTCGTACGAACTAACCCAACTGAATGCGTCGGCTGGCATCCGGGCAGATTGGCGAACTTGCGTCCACAATGAGTGAGTCAATGTCCTCTCACGGAGACTCGCAATGTCATTGTCGTCGAACGAATCGCCTGTCTGGTTCATCACGGGTTGCTCGACCGGCTTCGGCCGGGAACTGGCCGCTGCCGTTATCGAGCGCGGCTGGCGCGCAGTCGTTGCCGCGCGAAACCCGGATAGCGTGACGGATCTCGTCGAGCGTGCGGACGGCCGCGCGATCGCCGTTCGTCTCGACGTGACGCGCCCCGACGAAATTGCGGCCGCGATGAGCGATGCGCGCGAGGCGTTCGGTCATGTCGATGTGCTCGTCAACAACGCGGGCTTCGGCTATCTCGCCGCCGTCGAAGAAGGCGAGGACGACGAGGTGCGCGCGATGTTCGAAGCGAACTTCTTCGGTGCGGCCGCGATGATCCGCGCCGTGTTGCCCGGCATGCGCGAGCGCCGCTCTGGGCATATCGTCAATATCACGTCGGTGGGCGGGCTCGTCGGCAATCCCGGCAGCGGTTACTACGCGGCGACGAAGTTCGCGCTGGAGGGCCTGGGCGAAGCGCTTGCCCGCGAAACGGAAGCACTCGGCATCAAGGTCACGGCGGTCGAACCCGGACCGTTTCGCACCGATTGGGCGGGGCGCTCGCTCAAGCAGACGCAACAGGCCATCGACGATTACGCGGAAGTCGCGGGCCGCCGCCGCGCGGGCATCGCAGAGAAGAGCGGCAAGCAACCGGGCGATCCCGCGCGTGCGGCACAAGTCATCATCGAAGCGGTGCTCGCGCCGCAACCGCCTGCGCATCTCGTGCTCGGCAATGCGGGCATGGACCTCGTGCGCGGCAAGCTCGCGCGGCTCAATACGGACCTCGACGCATGGCAGGAACGCAGCGCGTGGAGCGATAACCCCATCGAGTGACGGCGTTCGTCTTTGCATCGATCATGGAAACGGCCGAGCAACATGTGTCGCGTCTCGTCGCGAACGATGCGGCGGCGCTCGGCATCGCGCCGCCCGTCGTGCGGTTCGTCGCGACGAATTCGGGGCCATGCTATGAAGCGCTCTTCGATCGCATTGAAGTCGATGCACGCACGCTTCTGTTGCCCGAGCCTTTGCTGCGGCTCGTGATCGCGCATGAAGTGGCGCATGCCACGCAACGACGGGCGCTTTTGCTCGACTTCGCGTGGACCGTGCTCGGCGTGGCGGCGCTCATCGCGGGGCCGTGCGTCATGTTCGCGGCGTGGCCCGATGAAGACCTGTGGCGCGTGTCCGTCCCTGGTGCTGTGTTTGCGTTCGTCGTGGCGATGTTCTTCAAAGCGTGGCGAGCGCATGGCGCGAGGCGCGCGATTGCACTCGAACTCGATGCCGACGCCAAAGCCGCCTTGATTTGCGGCGCGCGGCCCGCATTGCAGGCGCTCGAAGAAATGACGAAGCGCGGTATCGTCGACGAGATTCGCCTTCAGGCCATGCGGGAGCGCTGCAAGTAAGTTAAAGGACTGGAACGCGCGTGCCGTTAAAGGTCTTGATGCGCGCTTGCATGATCGGTCATGTTGACTTGTCGAAACGCGGCATCGGATAAAGATACAGGATTCATTCATGAGCGATGCTAAAGGCGCTGCCAGCACGATTGCAATTCACTCGGCTTCGCCGGGCTGCGCGGGATGCAAGACCGATCCCGATTCGACGATTGCGCTTGCGTTCGCGTTTCAGCCGATCGTCGATGTCAAGGCCGGCGTCGCCTATGCACACGAAGCGCTCGTTCGCGGACCGCAAGGCGAACCGGCAGGCACGGTGCTGGGGAAGGTGAACGCCGAGAATCGCTACCACTTCGACCAGCGCTGCCGCACGACGGCCATCGCGCAGGCCGCGCAACTCGGGATGGAAGGCTTCCTCTCGATCAACTTCATGCCGAACGCGGTGTATCGGCCCGAGGCCTGCATTCGCAGTACCTTCGAAGCGGCGGACAAGCACGGCTTTCCGATCGAGCGAATCATCTTCGAGACGGTGGAGGGCGAGGACATCATCAGCCGGCCGCATCTCGTCGATATTTTTCGCGCCTATAAGCGTTTCGGTTTCCAGACGGCTATCGACGATTTCGGCGCGGGCTATTCGGGCCTCACGCTGCTCGCCGATTTCCAGCCGGATCTCATCAAGCTCGACATGGATCTCGTGCGCGGCATCGATACGGATACGGTGCGGCAACGCATCGTGCGCGGCGTGCTCGCCATCTGCCGCGATCTCGGCGTTCGCGTGATCGCGGAAGGCATCGAGACCAAGGGCGAGCGCGACTTCTTCGTCGCCAACGATGTGCAACTGATGCAGGGCTACTTCTTTGCCAAGCCCGCTTTTGCGGCAGTTCCTTCGTTGAGCGCGCAATCTTTCGCTCTTTAAGCGTGGCTCGCTTTTTGCGTGAATGTTGCGTGACCTGAAAACGCGAAGGCAACGCCCTTGCATGGGAAGGGAACCAACGCTTCCGGATGACCGATCATGCTTGTCTTGTTTGTAGAAGATGACACCCATCTTTGCGATGCATTCAGAGACCTCGCGGTGTCGCTGGGTCACGTCGCGCACGTCGCTTATGACGGTCATCAGGCGATGCTGCTCGCCGCCGCCCACAGCTACGACACGATCTTCCTCGATCTCGGCTTGCCCGATGTCGACGGTCGGGATTTATGCCGGCGTTTGCGCGCGGCGGGGCCGAGCAGGCTCGCGTGTGTCGTGGCGGTCACGGGCGATGACCGGCACCAGAATGATGCGCACGAGCACTTCGACGGATTTTTCCTCAAGCCATTCACCGCGGATGGCTTCAGAGCGGTGCTGAACGCGTGCTAAAGCGCTTGACGCTTTTCTTCAGCTACAGATCCATGTCTTCCGCAGCCTTTCGCGCGCGACGCTCTTCATTGGCGCGTCGAGCGCGCAAGCGTTGACGCGACAGTTGCGCGATCACTTCGCCGGTGCTCGCGCCTGCCGCGATTTCATTGCGTATGACGTTCGGAACCATGGGCAGGCCCATGCGCTGTCTGCGCAGCGCACGTGCGATGGCGGTTCGGCAGTCTTGTCCGTGACAGTCCCATTCGTCGCGGATTCTTTCGCAGTAAGGGCACTTTTCCATTCGTGCAGTTTACTGCGAAATGTACGCCTGCCGCCCGTGCGCCCGGCCACTCAGCCGCTCAACTGATTCGACGGAGCCGGCCGGCGCGCGCGCTGATGATGATCGAGGCTGCGTCGCAAGACTTTCTTGACGAGCGATTTGAGAAAGTGTACCGACCGATCCGCACGCACGTTCAAATCGAATGGCTTGAGTTGGACGACTTCGCGCCCATTGCGCTCGGCCAGTCTCGCCCGCGTTTCGCGATGATCCGCCGCCATCTCCGACAGCGTTTCCGACGCTTCCCGGAACGATGCGCGATCGACGCGTGCGCACACATGGCAGGCGCGCTGGAACACTTTGTCGAAGACGGTCAGCCAGAAGTCGTCCATTTCGCCGCCATTGCAGCGTGCAAGCGCTTCCTGCCCATTGATGCGCAAGTCGCGCATGTCGTGCAAGGTTGCTTTCTGCGTGATGCTGCCGAAGCGCCGCCGATAGCCGAGCAATGGCTCGCTCACGCGGAAATATCGCGTGGCGCGAAGGTACATCGACGGTATGACCGCCATGTCCTCGTACTGTCTGCGAACCGGGAACGGCATGTCCCTGAACATCGCGGTGCGATACACGCGCGCCCACACGAAAGTGTGAAACGTGTCCGCGAACTGCTCTAGCGCATCGCGATTCATCGGATGGCCGCCGTCTTCGCCGGCGTTCACGAGGTCGAGGTCCTCGAGTTCGTGGCCGTCGTCGTCGATGATCTTGACGTTGTATTCGACGAGGTCGTACTGGTCTTCGGCTAATCGCGGAATGACCGCTTGCGTGAAGTTCTTCAGATAGATGTCGTCGCCATCGAGAAAGCCGACATAAGGCGTGCGCACGGCGGCAAGGCCCGTGTTGCGCGCGGCGCTCACGCCGCCATTCTCCTGCCGCATGACTTCGATATGTCTGCCGCCGTCGCGATCGGCCACGGCTTGCGCCGCTGCATAGGTTTCGTCATGAGAGCCGTCGTCGACGACGACGATCTTCATTGCATCGATATGAGGCTGCGAAAGCAGGGATTCGAGTGCTTCCTCTATATAGCCTTCGACTTCATAGGCTGCCACCACGATGGTGAGCAGCGGACTTTTGTACTGCACAGAGTCACGTTCAAAGGACATATGGACGCTCCGTCGTTGAGGGTTAGGGTTGCGTCGCGTGGTTGACGCAATGGCGCGCGAAGCTGCGCGCGCCCCAGACGAGTGCTTGGGTCGAATGTCTGTCGATGATGTCTGCGGCGAGCCCGGTCATTGCATCGAATGCGATGGAAGGGCTACGTTGAGCCGTCTCATCGGGCCTTGAGCCCCGATGTGATGCGCTGGATGTGATGGCGAATCGCAGTAGATCGGGTTTGCCGAAGCGGGTTCCCCCGAATCGCTTTGGTACGACCTGCTGCTTGGAAACGTGCTGTGAGATGCTTTCGCAAGAACGGTGCCGCGCTCATTGATCGCGCGGTACGATGCATCTTAGCCGTACAAAAAAGAATGAACGCCGCGAGGGCGTTCATTAACGTGAAACACAGGCTTCATGCAATCAGGCACGAAACCTGTGCATGTCATGCGCTATCGATTGCTGAAGAGCTAGCGCTCGACGAAGCAAACTCAAACGCGGAACATGCTGACGGCACGCGCAAGACGCTCGGCATGGTCGCGCAATTCGGCGGTCGAATGCTCCGCCTCGCCGACGAGGGCCGCGTTCTGTTGAGTCGCTTCGCCGATCAGCATGACCGCGCTATTGACCTGCTCGATGCCGCTTGCCTGCTCTCGCGACGCGACGCCGATCTCACCGACGATCGCATTGACTTGCGTCACGCGTTCCACGATGCCGTTCATCGTGCTGCTGGCCTGCTCGGCGATCTTGTATCCGCGCGAAACGTTGGCTGCGGATTCGGCGATCAACGCTTCGATCTCCTTCACTGCGCCCGCGCTTCGTTGCGCAAGCGCTCGCACTTCGGATGCGACCACCGCGAAGCCCTTGCCGTGCTCGCCCGCACGCGCAGCTTCCACGGCCGCATTGAGCGCGAGAATGTTCGTTTGAAACGCGATGCCTTCGATCGTCGCGGTGATGTCCGCAATGCGACGCGAGGATGCGTCGATCTCGCTCATCGTCTCGACGACGCGGCTCACTGCTTCGCCGCCTTCACGCGCGGCATCGGACGCCGATGCCACGAGCGTGCCCGCCTGCGCGGTATTCGCGGCGTTGTGCTGCACGGTCGATGTGATCTCTTCCATGCTGGCCGCGGTTTCCTCGACGCTTGCCGCCTGCGTCGCGATGCGCGATGCAATGTCGGTGCTGCCCGAAGCAAGACGCGCCGTGCCGTCCGTCATGTCGGCGGATGCGCTGCGCACTTGCGCGACGATGCCCGCGAGCCCTTGCGCGATGCCGTCGATCGCGCGCATGAGGCGGCCGATATCGTCTTCGCGATCGGTATCGATGCGCACGGTGAGATCGCCCGCTGCGATACGTTCCGATGCGCGCGTGACTTCATCGATGGGACGGCCAATGAGGCGCTTCACCGCATACAGCAGCACGCCGACGAGCGCGACGATGACCGCGAGCCCGAGCAGCAGGAAGCGATTGCGGCTCGCGTGCACGCTGGCGAGCAACTCATCGCGATACGCAATGCCGCCGATCACCCAGTTCCATTGCGGCACCGTCATATAGACGATTTCCTTCGCGCCGCCATGCACGCGCGCGTTGGCGCCGGCAATGTCCTCGCCTTCGAATGCGAGCTTGCCTTCGCGCGTATCGAGCATGTGCTTGAAGGGCGCGACGCGCTCGTCCGCCATTTGTCCTTCACCGCCCGGATGCACGAGCAGCTTGCCGCGATTCGCGCCATTCGATGCGTCGACGACGAAGTGATAGCCGCTCTCGCCGATGGTGAGCTTGCGAATATCGTCCTGCAGCGCGGTCATCTCCGACGAAACATCGACGCCGACGAACAGCGCGCCGATCACGCGGCCCGACGCATCCGTCACGGGCTTGTACTCGGTGATGTACTGCTTGCCGAAGAGCGCGGCAATGCCGATATACGACTTGCCGTTCAGCACCGGCCCATACGCCGGTCCCTTGCGATCGAGCAGCGTGCCGATGGCGCGCGCGCCATCCTGCTTCTTGAGCGAGGTCGTCACGCGCACGAAGTCGTCGCCGGTGCGCGCGAAGATCGTCGCGATGGCGCCGCTTTCCGCGAGGAACGCATCGGGAATCGAGAAGTCGCCGTTCAAGGGCTTGTCGCCCGTGAGGAGGGTCGGCGTCGCGACACCGCCGATATCGACGGCATGCGCTTCATCGAGCGTGAAGCCGTCCTGCATGCGACGCGAGAACATCGTCATGAAACGCGAGACTTCGGCGCTGACGGCCGTGTCGTAGAGGCCGATCATCGTGCCGATCGAACGGTTGTCGCTTTGGACGCGGGCCATCGCATGCGCGTTGATTTGATCGCCGGCAGAGTGGGTGACAGCGACCGTGAAGCTAGCAACGACGATTGCCGCAAGCGCACACGCGAAAGCGGCAAATTTGGCCCCGACGTTCGTGCGGGCCAGAGAGATGTGAGGCATGGGAAGTACGGGAGAGTTGCCGAAGAGTTGAAACGTTGTCGTCTCTATATCGGCAACAGGGGCCTGGACTTTAGGTGGACATGCTTCTCGCATGGGGCTGTCGTTTGCATGCGGCATGCAACAGGCGGCATGCAAAATGCCGTTTCCCGTGCGACAGAAAACGATTAACGCCCGTTCAATAATTTTCGTTCTGCCGCGCGAAGCCCATACCTGCCTGCTCCGACGGGGCGCTAGGGAAAGTCCTAGGCTACCGCCTTCCCGCCATCGTCTATATCCTTCAGAAAAACGTTTTCCAAGAAAAACTCCAGTGGCGTGCATGCCTTCGAGCGACGCCACGCTCACGGCGCTCGTCGCCGTCCATGAACAAGACACGCGGTTCGACGAGCGCCGCCGCGTACCCGGAGACTTTCATGCAAACAGCCGTCGTCGGCGTCGTGCGTGCCGCGAGCCGTTATCGCTGGACCGTGTGTGCGTTGCTCTTCTTCGCGACCGTCATCAATTACATGGACCGGCAGATTCTCGGTCTGCTCGCGCCGCTGCTCCAGCACGACATCGGCTGGACGCAGGTGCAGTACGGCCGCATCGTCATCGCGTTCTCCGCTTTCTACGCGATCGGCCTCTTGTGCTTCGGGCGCATCGTCGACTGGCTCGGCACGCGCATCTCCTACGCGCTCGCGATGTTCATCTGGAGCATCGCCGCGATGCTGCATGCGGCGGTCGGATCGGTGATGGGCTTCGCGATGGTCCGCGCGCTGCTCGGCATCGGCGAGGGCGGCAACTTTCCCGCCGCCATCAAGACGACGGCGGAATGGTTCCCGCGCCGCGAACGTGCGCTGGCAACTGGTATTTTTAATTCAGGTGCGAACATCGGGGCAGTCTTCGCGCCCGCCATCATCCCGGCGCTCGCGGTCGCGTTCGGGTGGCGCGCGGCGTTCGTGATCATCGGCGCCATCGGCATCGTGTGGCTCGCCGTGTGGTTCGTCATGTATCGCCAGCCGGACGGCAGCGCGCATGACGACGAGCTCGCCGAAGAGAACGACGAAGCCGCCGCCGCCGATGCCCGCAACGCGAAGGCCGCCGCGCCGGGCTTCGGCGTGCTGATCCGCAAGCGCGAGACGTGGGCGTTCATCGTCGGCAAGTTCCTGACCGACCCGGTGTGGTGGTTCTATCTGTTCTGGCTGCCGAAGTGGCTGAACGAATCGCGCGGCATGGACATGCAGCACATCGGCTTGCCGCTCGTGGTGATCTACGCGATCACCACGGTGGGCAGTATCGGCGGGGGATGGATTTCGTCGGCGCTCTTGCGCTCGGGCTGGAGCGTGAATGCTGCACGCAAAACCGCGATGCTGATCTGCGCGTGCTGTGTTTTGCCGATTGCATTCGTTTCGCAGGTCCACGACCTGTGGATCGCGGTGGGTATCGTCGGTCTCGCGGCGGCGGCGCATCAGGGCTGGTCGGCCAATCTCTTCACGACGGCGTCGGACCTGTTCCCGAAGCGCGCGATCGGCGCGGTGGTCGGTATCGGCGGGATGGCGGGTTCGGTCGGCGGCGTGCTGTTCTCGGAAGTGATCGGTCAGGTTCTGCAACGCACCGGTCAGTACTGGGCGCTGTTCGCCATCGGCGCGCTCGCGTACCTCGTGGCGTTCGGCGTGATGCACGTCCTCACGCCGAAGATGACGCCCGCGAAGCTCGACGCCTGATTGCGAGCGCCGAGATCATGCGCCGCGCTTCACGTGCTCGTTGCGGTCGCTGCGGCCGCAGCAGTAGATTCACGCACGATGAGGCGCGGCTCGAACATGGAGTTGCCGGGATCGGGATGACCGGCGAGTGCGTCGATGAGTTTCTGCATCGCAAGCTCGCCCATCTTCTCGCTCTGGATGTCGACGGTGGTGAGGCCGGGCGCGGCGTAGGCGCCGTAAGGCACGTTGTCGATGCCGGTCACCGACACATCCTGAGGCACGCGAATGCCGAGCGTCGCGGCTTCCTTCATGAAGCCGAGCGCGATGAGGTCGTTGTAGCAGATCACCGCTTGCGGCCGCTTCGGGCCGAGCATCACGCGCGAGCAGGCATGCTCGCCGGCGAGCGCGGTCGGAGCGTGGGCGTCATGCACGTCGAGTTCGAGGCCGGCTTCTTCGAGGCACTCGCGCACGCCGCGAATGCGTTCATCGTTGATGCGCGCCTGGCCGAAGCCGAGGTATGCAATATGCCGATGCCCGAGATTGAGCAGATGCCGCGCGAGCATATGCGCGGCGAGGCGGTTGTCGATGCCGACGCTCGGAATCGGCAGCGCCTCGGCGTTACGCAACAGAACGACGGGCTTGTCGAGATCGAGCATCCAGCGCGCGTCCTCGTCGGGCAGACGCGAACTCACGATCAGCCCGTCCACGCGCTGCGACAACGCTTCGATCAGCGGCCGCTCGCGTGCCTGCTGTTCGTCGATATCGACCAGAAGCAGCGTGTAGTCGTGCCGCAGCGCGATGCGGTTCGCGCCTTTCACGACGTTGGTGAAGTGCGGATTGCTGATGTCGAGAATCGTGAGGCCGATGGTGCGCGTGCGGCCGGTGATCATTGAGCGCGCAAGCGGATTCGAGCGATAGCCGAGCGATTCGATGGCCTCCTTGAGCCTCGCTTCGACCGGCGCCGAGAAGCGCTGCGCGCCGTTGATGTATTTGGACACCGTCGCGACCGAAACGCCCGCTGCGGCGGCGACATCGCGAATGGTCGGGGAGTTTTTCTTCATCGAGGTAACGTTTTCTCTGGCTTTTCCAAGATTTTCGGATTGTCGCAGAAAACGACGCAGTCGAAATGTTTTTTGCATGCGGCATGCAATCGACAAAATGCCATTTGACGGCGGGTTGCGCGGATCGTTATAGTGCGGAAAACGTTTTACCCCATTCTGCTTTTCACGCATTCGAGAGGAGTGTTCCGATGAACCAGTCAACAGCAGCGGGCAAGCCGTTCAAACGCCTGCTTCTGACCGGCGCGGCCGGCAATTTGGGCCGTCAGCTGCGCGGCGCGCTCGCGCAATGGGCCGATGTCGTGCGCGCATCCGACATTGCGCCGATCGACGACGCAGCCGCGCACGAAGAAGTGAGCGCGGTCGATCTCGCGGACCGCGACGCGGTCATGCGTCTGGTGGAGGGCGTCGATGCCATCGTGCATCTCGGCGGCATTTCGGTCGAAGCGCCGTTCGACGATCTGATCGAGGCGAACATCCGCGGCACGTACAACATCTATGAAGCGGCGCGGCGTCACGGCGTGAAGCGCGTGGTGTTCGCGAGTTCGAACCATGCGATCGGCTTTCATCCCGTGACGGAAGTGCTCGACGCCGACGCGCCGCAGCGCCCCGACAGCCTCTACGGCGTGACGAAGTGCTTCGGCGAATCGCTGTCGCGCTATTACTTCGACCGCTTCGGCATCGAGACGGTGTGCCTGCGCATCGGGTCGTCGTTCGAAGAGCCCAAGAATCCGCGCATGCTTGTGACCTATCTCAGCTACCGCGATTTCATCGAACTCGTGCGCTGCTCGCTGTTCACGAATCGCGTCGGGCATACCGTGGTGTATGGCGCGTCGAACAATCCGCTCAAGTGGTGGGACAACACGAAGGCGGGCTTCCTCGGCTTCAATCCGCAGGATAGCTCAGCCGAATTCAGTGACCGCTTTCCGGTGCGCGCGCCCACGGACGATCACGACGATCCGGCGCAGCGCTTCCAGGGCGGCGCGTTCGTGCTCGGCGAGCCGATGGAGCGCAGCCGATGACGAGCGCGCCTCGCGTGGAGCGGATCGAAGCGGCAGGGCGCGCTGCTGTCGGCGAGTGCCCTGTTTGGCATGCAAAAGACCGCGCGCTGTATTGGGTCGACATTCCCGCGCGGCGCATCGTGCGGCTGCGCCCCGAAAGCGGACAGCGCAGCGAATGGACGCTGCCCGAGCAGGTCGCGTGTTTTGCATTCGATGCGGCGGGCAGCATCGTCGCCGGCATGGAAAGCGGGCTCTTCGCGGTGACGCTGCAAGACGCGGGCGATGTGCGTGTGACGAAGCTCGCCGCGCCGCGCTTCGATGCACCCGGCATGCGCTTCAACGATGGCCGCTGCGACCGGCAGGGCCGCTTCTGGGCCGGCACGATGGTGCAGGACATGGCGCAGGCGAGTACCGCAGGCGCGCTCTATCGCTTCGATGCAAACGGCACGCTGTCCGCGCCGATCGTCGACGGGCTCATCACGCAGAACGGGCTCGCGTTTTCGCCGGATGGCGCGATCATGTATCTGTCCGATTCACATCCGCAGCGGCGCCTGATCTGGGCCTTCGATCTCGATACCGACACGGGCATGCCGCATGACCGTCGCCTCTTCGCGGATCTGAATCATCACATGGGGCGTCCGGATGGCGCGGCGGTCGATGCCGACGGCTGCTATTGGACCTGCGCAAACGATGCCGGCTGCCTCTTGCGCTTCACGCCGGAGGGCAAGCTCGATCGCACCGTCGCGGTGCCGGCCGTCAAGCCTTCGATGTGCGCATTCGGCGGAGACGATCTTTCCACGCTCTATGTGACATCGATTCGACCCGCTTCCAACGCCACCGACAACGACGGCTCCGTGTTCGCTTTGCGGCCCGGCGTGCAAGGATTACCGGAACCCGGCTACGCCGGAATGTTACCGGTCGCATAAACGTCACAAGGAGGCGCGTGGAAGCGCCTCTTGCCGGTGTTTTTCGGCAAAACACAGGCTAAACACCAGTTATGCAATTCCTCCGTAAAGAGTAGGCTGCGCAAGTCGATTGCAAGTCAACGATCTGCCTGTTCCCTATAACGGAGGAGACATTGATGGACCTTGAAACTCGCACCATGAAGCGCGTGATGCTACGTCTCGTGCCGTTTCTGATTCTCTGCTACTTCATCGCCTATCTCGATCGCGTCAACGTCGGCTTTGCTGCACTGCAAATGAACAAGGCGCTCGGCTTTTCGGCGAGCGCCTTTGGCTTTGGTGCGGGCATTTTCTTTATCGCCTATTTCTTTTTCGAAGTCCCGTCCAACCTGTTGCTCGAACGATTCGGCGCGCGCAAGTGGATCGCACGGATCATGTTCACGTGGGGCATTCTCGCCGCGCTGATGGCGTACATTCCGCATATCGCGCAAGCAACGGGCTTGTCGAACGCATATGTGTTCTATGGACTGCGCGTGTTGCTGGGCATCGCGGAAGCGGGCTTCTTCCCCGGCATCATTTACCTGTTGACGCTGTGGTTCCCGGCGAAATATCGCGGGCGCGTCGTCGGCTATTTCATGGCGGCTATTCCGTTGTCCACCGTGATCGGCGGCCCCATCTCGGGTGCGTTGCTGCAAATGGACGGCATCGGCGGAATGCAGGGCTGGCAGTGGCTTTATCTGATCGAAGCGTTTCCCGCGCTCATCCTCGCGTTCGTCGTGTTCTTCTATCTCACGGACAAGCCCGCGAACGCACACTGGCTCGCAGACGACGAACGTAACTGGCTCGTCAATCGGCAAGCGCATGAACGCGCGCATCGCGAGTCGGTGCATTCGTTTAGCGTGAAAGAAGCGCTCTTCAATCCGCGCGTGCTCGCCATCGCGCTGATCTATTTCGGGGCAAATGCGACCAATTACGGCTTGAGCTTTTTCTTGCCGCAGATCGTCAAGGCGTTCGGACTGACGAATCTTCAGACGGGCTTCGTGACGTCCTTGCCGTATGCAGTCGGTGTCGTCAGCATGGTGCTCTGGGGCCGTCATTCGGATCGCAAGCTCGAACGACGCTGGCACGTTGCCATCGCGCTGATGGTCGCGGCGGGCGGCATCGCTGCGTCGGCGGGCCTCGACAATCCGGTGCTCAAGATGATTGCGCTGTCGATTGCAGGCTTCGGTATCTTTGGCTGTCTGCCGGTGATCTGGACGCTGCCTGCATCGTTCCTCTCGGGTGCGGCTGCGGCGGGCGGGATCGCGGCGATCAACTCACTCGGCAATCTCGCGGGCTTCTTCGGGCCTTACGCAATGGGCTGGATCAAGGACAGCACGGGCGGCTTCGGTGCGGGCCTGCTTTGCCTCGCGGGCGCGGGCATGGTCGGTGTAGCGGCGGTCCTGTTGCTTCATCACGATCCGTCCTTGGAGGCCATTTCGCACGGACATGACATGGAGGAGGGCGAGCCCGCGCGCTCCTAAGCTTCGCTAGAGAAAACGCACAGCGCCGCGCGGCGCTGTGCGAGTAAGTTTGCATCGATTCCTTGCAAGTAATGATTGCGTTGCTTAACGACTGTAAGACAAGCAAGAGCAGCCAACCTGCGCTAATGTCTATGCTTTTCGTCTCTCGCGCATGAAGACACCAAAGCCTTCGTGCACATCCTCAGAAAAGCAGTCGACGGCAAGGAGATTCCCCGATGGACTACGTGAAACTCGGCACGACCGGCCTGGACGTGTCGCGGCTGTGCCTTGGATGCATGACCTTCGGCGTGCCTGAACGCGGCACGCATCCCTGGACGCTCAATGAAGAGCAGAGCCGTCCCATCATCCAGCAGGCGCTGGATGCAGGCATTAATTTCTTCGACACCGCGAATACTTACTCCGACGGCACGTCGGAAGAGATCGTCGGTCGTGCATTGCGCGAAATGACGAAGCGCGATGACATCGTGATCGCGACGAAGGTATTCAATCGCATGCGGCCCGGTCCCAATGGCGCGGGCCTCTCGCGAAAGGCGATCTTCAATGAAATCGATAACAGCCTGAGGCGCCTCGGCACCGATTACGTCGATCTTTATCAGATTCACCGCTGGGACTACACGACGCCGATCGAAGAGACACTGGAAGCGTTGCACGATGTCGTCAAGGCGGGCAAGGCGCGTTATATCGGTGCGTCGTCGATGTACGCCTGGCAATTCAGCAAAGCGCTTTATACATCGCGCGCAAAGGGATGGACCGAGTTCAAGACGATGCAGAATCACTTGAACCTGCTCTATCGCGAAGAAGAGCGCGAGATGCTACCGCTATGCAAGGATCAGGGCATTGGCGTGTTGCCGTGGAGCCCGCTCGCGCGCGGCCGTCTTACGCGCGAGTGGGATGCGACGAGCGAGCGTCAGCAGACCGATGCGTTCGGCAGCACGCTGTACCAGACGCATGATGCAGACAAAGCCGTGGTCGAGGCCGTGGCAACGGTCGCAAAGGCGCGTGGTGTGCCGCGCGCTCAAGTGGCGCTTGCATGGGTCGCGCAAAAGTCGCCCGTCAGTGCGCCGATCATCGGGGCATCGAAGCCGAATCACGTCAGCGATGCGGTCGCGGCGCTGTCGCTGAATCTCACGGCCGACGAGATCGCGCAGCTCGAAGCGCCGTATGTGCCGCATGCGGTCGCGGGCTTCAAATAAGCCAATCGACGATCGAGTCGCAAGCTCGCCTCATAGTTGCGACTCGATCGGCAAAAGGCCCAGCATCCATATCGTCGCGCGCCTGAACGTCGAGACATCGGGCTCTTTCTCCAGCGTTGTGACCGCGCCGTTCGCGTCAGTGTCTATCCATACCATGCGTTGACCGCCATCGGCATTCGGCTGCAGTTCCACACGCCACGCAATACGATCGATATTCGTCCCGATACCATCCGCCACTTGCTGCGCCGCTTGCGGACTCTCGCAATAGACGCCTATCTCCGTGTTCAGTTCGACGGAGCGCGGGTCCAGATTCATCGAGCCGATAAAGATGCGTTCGCGGTCGAATACATAGGTCTTCGCATGCAACGAGGCCTTCGACGAGCCGAACATCGTTTTATTTTCTTTGTCATTTTTATCGCTGGAAGCCACAGGCTTGAGTTCATAGAGCCGCACGCCGGCCTCAAGCATGTCCTTGCGATAGCGCTGATATCCCGCGTGGACGGCGGCTACATCGGTTGCGGCTAAAGAATTGGTCAGCACGGTCACGCGTACGCCGCGCGCAGTCATCGCTTGCAGCCACTTGACGCCCGCTTCGCGCGGCACGAAGTAGGGCGAGACAATCAGCAATTCATGCTGCGGCTCGAGCTTGAGCGCCCTGAACCGCGACATGAGGCGGCCTTCGCTGTCGTCCGGCTTGCGAGTGATTTTGGCGGGATCGTCGTAGAGCAAAGTAGCTTTGCCCCACACGAACGATGCATCGTGCGATTCGATCGCTTGCGCGATACGTTGACTTGCCTGCGCGACATACGGCGAGTGAGTTTCCGAAAGCAGATACGCATCGAGCCGGCTTCGATATGTTGCGAGTGAGTTGGTATCCGCACGGCGGCCCATGAGATTGTCGATGGGATAGGCCGCATCGGAATTCCAGTAGAGATCGAACGCATCCGATACTTCGCGCACGACAGGGCCATGCACGAGCACATCGAGGTCGCCGAATGCCACCGTGCTCGACGCGCCGAAATATTCGTCGCCGATATTGCGGCCGCCGAGAATCGCCGCCTGGTTATCGGCGACGAGCGACTTGTTATGCATGCGCCGGTTCACTCTGAAGAACTCGACTGCGGAGCCGAGCCGCTTGAAAGTACGATTCGCCACCGGATTGAAAAGCCGTACCTGTATGTTCGGATGCGAGGCGAGCGCGAGCAGGAGATTGTCGTCGGCGTTGGTGCCGAGATCGTCGAGCAATAATCGCACGCGCACGCCGCGATCCGCCGCGCGCAATACCGATGCGGCCATCGCACGGCCAGTGAGATCGTCGTGCCAGATGTAGTACTGGACATCGAGCGATCGCTCTGCGGTTTCGGAAAGCACGACGCGAGCGACGAGTGCATCCATTCCGTCGTACAAGAGATGAAATGCATTCTCGCCGGGATGATTCAATTCACTTGCATTAAAGGCTTTGCTTAAGCGCGTATCGGTTGTCTGTGTGGAAGCGTGGCTCGGCGTGCGGCCGCTCTGAGGCGGAAGGCTCGCGCATGCCGTCATCAAAGCGAGCATGATGATCGCGCAATGCAATCTCGTCAGCGCTTGCTTGAGCATGGGCATCGCCTCCTAAACGGTGCTGTGTTCCCTGCGTACAGAGCCGCTCAATCGCGAACGCACGAAGCCGATATGCTCGCGAAGCACATAGAGCGCATCGGTATAGGCAAGCGGCAGCTTGAGCGTATCGAGTGATTCTTCGATGTGGTCGAGTTCGACCAGCAGCGCACGGCGCTCTTCATCGCTCGACATATGCATTGCACCGCGTTCGATTGCAATCAATGCACCGTAATAGCGATAGATACGCGAGCGCACGCGCCATCGATATAACGCGGGTACGACCCGCAACGCTGGAAAAACAAGCACCGCGACGGGCAGCAGCAACACGAGCGCGCGATCCGCAATATTCGCGAGCCAGAACGGCAGCGTTCGATAAAGAAAGCTCTTGCCGGAACGGTAATAGCGGCTCGCGTCCTCGCTGATTGGGAACTCATGCGCGACGGGACTCGGAAACTGACCCGCGCGCTGCAGCAATCCCGCCGTGCCATGCACTTCCTGCGCGGCTTCGATCAATAGATCCGATAACGCGGGATGCAGGTTCGTGCGCGCAACCAACTCAACCGTCGGACTGATGAGATGCACGGTCGCCGGCGGAATGCGGCGGCCCAGATCGAGCACGCCGGGCGGCAATTCGATATCGTCGAGATACGGAAAGAGCCGCGTATAAGCGCTCGCTTCGTTGAAGTCCATCACCGATATGCCGGGCACCTTGAGCAGGCGCAACATGAGCCCGCGCGTGGCCGAATCGCCGCTAAGAAACACGGCGTCCGCTTCGTTGCTGACGAGTTCCGTTGCAGCTTGCAGGCCGTCGGTTGGAAGAAGCTGCGTGCTGCCGCCAGGCGTAATGCCGTTTGCTTCGAGCAGTTTCAGCGACAGCGTGCGTGTGCCGCTGCCTTCGCGCCCGATCGCGATGCGTTTGCCTTCCAGCTGAGACAGCAACGTGAGCCCTTTGCCGCGATAGAACACGACGATAGGCACGTACGCCACGCTGCCGAGCGACATCAGCGACGATGCCTGCTCTTTAGTCGCGATGCCGCCCTGCACGAGCGCGAGATCGATCTTCTGTTTCGGGTCGAGGAGGCGTTCCAGGTTCTGCACGGAGCCATCGGAGGGAAGCACCTTCAATGTGATGCCGTTGCGCGCGAGGATCTTTGCGTATTCCTGGGCGGTTTGATAAAGCGAACTGTCGGGCTGGCCGGCGCTCATCGTGATGGTCTTGGGCGGCGCGGGATCGACGAGCCAGATGACGAGCGCGGTCGCCAGCGCAAAGGCCAGCAACACAGGGCCGACCGTCCATGTGAGGTCGTGCAGGACGCCTTTCGCGTGATCCTGCGGCAGATGCGGACGCTGCATGCGATCCCGCGTCATGAGCGGATTGCCTTCGATCCGTCTACGTCGAACGAGACACTGAGCATGTCGAGCCTTCCCTGGCGGCGGCGTTGACTCGCAGTGTGCGCCAGCCGCCGGGTCGATGGCAACGACTACGGCGGCGACGACGCTTTGGCATTTTGCATTCAGGCCCAGTGCGCCGGAATCCAGACGGCGCCGGCCCAGTGGCCGGGAACCCATACGGCGGGCGCCGGCGCGGGCGCGACATATACGGTGGCGGGTGGCGGCGGCATCACGACCACCGCGCTCGACGTCGTGGCGCTGCCCGCGATCACCGTCGTGCCATGCGAACCGGTCGTCGCGACGGCGGTGCCCGAGGTCACGACGACGCCCGGCGCGACGCTCGTCGCACTGCCAGAATGCGCGACGGTGCCGCCGCTGGCTGTGTTGACCGTGCCGTAGCGGTTGCACGTGTAACCGGCGCAGTTGGTGGATGCACTGTGCGTCGAGGTGTTCCCGTACGGCCCGGTCACGGAGCCGGAGGACGAAAACTGACCCGGCGCGCTGCGCGTGACGGTGTCCGCGCCGGTTGCGGTGTTGCCGTTGGGGCCGGTCATGCTGCCGGTGTGCGAGCACGATCCGCCCGCGCAACTCGTGTCGCCCGCGTGCTGCATCGAGCGTCCGTTGGGGCCGTACGCGGTGCCGGCGTTCGAAAACTGGCCCGGCGCGGTGCGCGTGACCGTGCCTGAGTTCGTCGCGACGCCGCCCCACGGGTTCATCACGCCGCCCGCGTGGGAGCAGCTCCCGCCGCCGCACGAGCCGAAATGTGCGCCGTTATATTCGCCACGCCCGGTATAAGCAGTGCCGCCGCGCCCCCAGCCCGCGAAGGCTGAACCGCTCGACAGCGCGAGCGCCGCGGCACTGACGACGATCAGCGTCCGGCGCAGTCCCGTCTTCGCAGCGGATGAAACAAGCTTGCATGCAAAATTCGATCTGTCGTTCACGGAAGCGTCCTCTCGGTGCGTGGGCCACGTGGCGTTGTGTGTGGCGACGTGCTCACTATAGGAGAAGGCTTTCGCAGAGTCTCGCTCAGACTTGTTTCACGCGATGTCACGCTGACGGTGCAATCGAATGCGATATGCAAAACGCAAGATGCAATCGCGGCAACGATGCAATTTAGCGCGAGGGTTGAACGGTGCGCTCGCCGGTGCGCGGCAGCATCGCGAAAAGGGCTTCGATGGCCGCGCTCGCACGCCGCTTGCCGTCACTGCGTCCGACCGCGAGTTCGACCACCGCGAGTCCCACGACGAGCGCATGAATCATCGCGACGTGCTCCTTGCTCACGGCGAGTCCCATCGATTCGAGCATGCGTGTGATGCGCAGAGCGATGGCATCCGCGAACTCGCGAAACAGGCTGCGTATCGAAGGCTCTTCGTCGGAAGCCTGCGCGAGCGCCATCAGCACGCGTGTGTTCTCGTGCCGCATGGCGACGTTGGCAATGGACGCCGCCGTGACCTTCGGCGACGTCTCTCCCGCGAAGGCGTCGAGTGCGTCGAGCTGACCGTTGACGGCGGCGCGCGCGACCGCTTCGATCAGTTCGAGACGCGTGGGGAAATAGTAAGTGAGGTGGCTTTGCCGCACGCCCGCGCGTTTGGCGACGCGCGGCTGCGTGAAGCCCGAATAGCCTTCTTCGCGCAGGGTGGCGAGGGCGGCCTCGAGAATGGTTTGTCGACGATCCTGCACGCTGGCTGCCTCGCATCGTGATCTTGGTTGGTTGACCAAGACCTTATCTTGCGATGCCCGCACCGTCAACCATACGCACTTCAGCGCTTGTCGTAGGACGGCGGCTGCGGGTTATGCGCGGGGTTCGTATCGAACTTGCGAATGTCGGTGATGGCCCCGTTCCAATGGCGCGCGAGTCCGTGGAGGTCGGTTTCGAGCGCGTCGGCGATGGCCTTGTCGTAGACCTCATCGTCATGCACGTATAGCGTGAACGCCTCCAGATACTTTGCCTTTTTGACGGGATCTTCGATGGTCTCGCGTGTCCATCGGTACAGCGGGTAATGCTCCGTGCCTTCTCGTTCGGCTTGCGCGACGTAGTCGGCGAATGCATCGAACTGGCAGTTCAACGAGGCTTGGTATTTGACGAGCAGCGTGTTGATTGATGATAGTTCCGCGTTGGACGGATCTTTGCGCGCGAGGTCCGCGTATCGGGGGCTTAGGCGAATGCGGACCTGGTATTGCCACTTGTCGCTCGGTACATCGGTCATAGGAGTCTCCTTTGCAAACGGAGCCGCTGCAATCTGTGCGCGAAGGCGAGGGGCGAGGACCGCATCTCAGCCCAGACTAGCCCATTTCCTGTGATTCGGCATGCTGCATGCAATCGACCGCATGCAAAATTCAACCGCCTCGTGCGAGTCCGGTCTCGGCCGCCACGCCGTTCCACAAGTGCATTGCCGCATAAGCGCGCCACGGACGCCAGCGTTCGGTGTACGCGCGCCGCTGGGCCGGTTTCATGAGTGACGGCTCGCGTCCAGCGATGGCCTGCATCAGCACGAGATCGGCATCGGGCCATGCGTCGGGGTCGCGCAAGGCGCGCATCGCGACATAGCCGACCGTCCACGGTCCGATGCCCGGCATCGCGAGCAGTTCGCATTTCACGTGCTCAGGGTCCGCGCCGGGCGTGTCGATCGGCAGGGCGCCCGTCGCCACCGCATGCGCGAAACGCTGCACAGTCTCGATGCGTTTGCCCGGCATGCCGATCTTTTCGAGGTCTGCCGCTGCGAGTTCGGATGGCGTCGGAAAGCGCCAGGCCGTGCCTTCGTGCGCATGACCGTCGATGCGCCGCCCGGCGCGCTGCACGATGCGTCCCATGATCGTCGATGCGCCTTTCACGCTCACCTGCTGCCCGACGATCGTCCGCACGACGAGTTCGAAGCCGGACCACGCGCCCGGCACGCGCAGTCCGGGCGCGGCCTCGACGAGCGGCGCGAGCATCGGGTCGCGCGAGAGGCATTGCGAGATGGCGTGAGGATCTGCATGCACGTCGAACATTCGTGAAAGCGGGGCGGCGAGTTCGTCGGCGTGGCGAGCCGCATCGCCTTGAACGGTCACGATGAGGCGATGCTTGCGTTCATGTGGCCGCACTTCGACGATGCCGTCGTCGCCGCGCCATTCGATCGCACGTCGATACACGCCGCCTTCCACGGACTCCACGCCCGCCGACGCCCTCCCGCCGATGAAGGCGATGAGGCGCGTCCAGTCGAAGGGACGTTTGAAGGGGAGTTCGAGCGTTGTAGCCGTGGTCGCGTACGTCGAGTGCATCGATTGCATTCTGAATGCGGAATAAAGAATGCCGATGTTACTCTCGGTGGCGCGAACGCGATCGCACCGCAGCCCGGCTCATTTCCAGCTAACTCTGCGCGACGACAATGGCTTCATCGAAACGGAGGTCAACATGAATGCCATCACTATCAGTGTCATCGCCATCGTTATCACGGCTGCGCTCGCTTTCGTCGCACCCGTCACGCGCCATGTCCCGCATGAGAGCGGTCACGTCGCCGCGCTGGTTTCGCGCGGCTGAAGAAACGGCAGCGAGATGCCGCACGGTTCACGATCTATGCCTCTTTAGTCCCACGCTTCGTGACGGCGGCGGGCTTCACCGTCGTCAGCGTGCGCTCCGCGAGCACCGCATCGCGCTTGCTCAGCAAATGCCGGCGCAGAATCGCGGCCATGCGCGGACCATCGCGTGTCTCGAGCGCCGCGATCATCTCTTCGTGTTCGCGTATGGCGCTGTCCCACTTCGGCGTCTGAAAATTCGAACGGAAGCGCAGCGCCTGCAAACGGCGATTGATCGACGTGTACGTCTGCCGCAAGGCGGTATTGCGCGCCGCTTCGTTGATTTTGTCGTGGATGGCGCGATTGCGCGCGTAGTACCCCGAAAGATCGTTGTTCGCGCGGCAAGCGATCATCGCTTCGTGCAGCGACTTGATCTCGTCGATCTCGGCGGGCGTGATGCGCTCGCACGCCAACTCGCCGGAGAACGCTTCGAGGCCGCTCATCAGTTCGAACATCTCGCGGATCTCGAGGTCGCTCATCTGCGATACCGACGCGCCCCGGTTCGGCGCGATCTCGATCAGCCCTTCGGCCGCCAGCACCTTCAACGCTTCGCGCAACGGCGTGCGCGAGATGCCGAGCGTTTCGCACAGCTTGCGCTCGTTCAGCTTGACGCCGGGCGCGAGCGTCCCCTCGACGATGAACGTGCGCAGATTGTCCACCACCGTGTCGTGCAGGCGGAGACGTTCCAGCTTGGGGAGCAGCGCCGGCGACAGGCGCGATTCCGGGATGTCGGGATTTTGCATTCAATACCTCGAAATTCGTTTCGGCAATTTTAGCTCAAGGAAAGCGGAAAAAACCGCCAACGGGTTATCCCTAGGCCATTCGGCCTAATAAATCCTTTGCTCGGCCGAAACACTGCGTTAGAGTATTTTGCATGCAAAATTCAATTTAAAAGGATGCGCACCCATGCTGAAGCTCGATTTCCATCCCGCTGGCCGTCACTTCCTGGGCATTCCCGGCCCTAGCCCGGTGCCCGATCGCATACTGCGTGCAATGAGCTATCCGACCATCGACCATCGTGGCCCGGAGTTCGGCGCGCTGGGGCTGAAGGTGCTCGATGGAATCAAGAAGATCTTCAAGACGACGCAGCCGGTCGTGATCTATCCGGCATCGGGCACGGGTGCATGGGAAGCCGCGCTGTCCAACACGCTCAGCCCCGGCCATACCGTCCTCATGTACGAAACCGGTCACTTCGCGACGCTATGGAAGAAGATGGCCGAGAACCTGGGACTCAAGCCGGAGTTCCTCGGCTTGCCGGGCATCGAAGGATGGCGTCGCGGTGTGCAGCCGGACATGATCGAAAAGCGCCTGCGCGACGATACGCAGCACACGATCAAGGCCGTTTGCGTCGTGCATAACGAGACTTCGACGGGCGTCACGTCCGACATCGCCGCCGTGCGCCGCGCGATCGATGCAGCGGGTCATCCTGCGTTGCTGCTCGTCGATACCATCTCGGGTCTCGCATCCGCCGACTATCGCCACGACGAGTGGGGTGTCGACGTGACCGTTTCAGGCTCGCAGAAGGGCCTCATGCTGCCGCCGGGGATCAGCTTCAATGCGGTGTCGCAGAAGGCGATCGAAGCGTCGAAGCAGGCGAAGCTGCCGCGCGCGTTCTGGGACTGGAAAGAGATCATCGAGATGAACAAGCAGGGCTACTGGCCCTACACGCCGAACACGAATCTGCTGTACGGCCTGGCTGAAGCGCTCGACATGATTCTCGGCGAAGGGCTCGACAACGTGTTCGCACGGCATCAGCGGCTCGCGGCTGCCTGCCGCGCGGCCGTGACGGCGTGGGGTCTGGAGATCCAGTGCGCGGACCCGTCCGTGTATTCGCCGGTGCTCACGGGCGTGATGACGCCCGAAGGCGTCGATGCCGATTCGGTGCGCAAGCTCATCTACGAACATTTCGATCTGTCGCTCGGCACGGGGCTCGGCAAGGCGAAGGGCCGCATGTTCCGCATCGGACATCTCGGCGATTGCAACGATCTCACGCTGATGGCCGCGCTTTGCGGCTGCGAAATGGGCCTCAAGCTCGCGCACATTCCGTTGCAGGGCAGCGGCGTCACGGCCGCGATGGACTATCTGACGAAGCACGTCGCCAAGCCCGAACTGAAGGTCGCGGCATGAGCGCGGCGTTCGATGTAGCGGCGCTCGCGCGTCTCTTTGCCGAGGCGCGCGGGCATCGCGCGAAGCTGGACGACTTGCCCGAGACCGCTCGTCCGGCGAGCGCCGACGATGCCTACGCGACGCAGGAAGCGACGCTGCGCGCACTCGGCGCCGACAGTAGCGACAGCCGCGCGATCGGCGGCTGGAAGGTCGGCTCGAAATCCGCCGATGGTCCCATTCAGGGCGCGCTGCTTCCGGCAAGCGGCATGCACGAATCGGGCGTGCATCTTTCGATGCAGGCGTTCGGCAAGGCGGGGCTCGAACTCGAAGTCGCGTTCACGTTCAAGCGCAGCTTCGACGCGAACAGCGGCCCGTACAGCGACGATGACATTTTGAATGCAATCGACTCCGTGCACGCGGCGATCGAAGTGGTCGCGAGCCGCTTTGCCGCGTGGCCCGACATCGACAAGATCTGGCAGCTTGCGGACTTGCAGAACCACGGCGCGCTCGTCGTCGGCGAAGGCGTGCCGTATGACGACGCGTTCCCGTTCGTTTCGCCGGCGATGACGTTCGACTACGACGGCGCATCGCTCTTCGACGCCACGCCCGCCAATCCGGCCGGCGATCCGCGCAGGCTGCTCGCCTGGACGATCAATCACGCGGTGTCGCGCGGACTGATCGTGGAGAAAGGCACGGTGATCACGGCGGGTTCGTACACCGGCATCGCGTTCCCGGACAAGCCGGGCGTGGCGACCGGCAAGATCGAAGGTTTGCCGCCCGTCCGACTGCATTTCGAATAACGCATTCGGCATCACGCATGCAAAAGACCAACCGCACCTACTGACAGCGACGATGCTCAATTCCACCACCGACCGTCTCGTCAAGCCGATTCATCTGATGCCTGCATCGGCGCGCGCACGGCTCGCCGCGCCGACGCCCTTGCAGGCACGGCTGCAACGCGAGCTGAAGGGCGACGTGCTGTTCGATCGCGCATCGCGTGGACGTTACGCGACCGATGCGTCGATCTATCAGATCATGCCGCTCGGCGTCGTCGTGCCGAAGGATCAGGACGACTTGCGGCTCGCATTGGATATTGCGCGCGATAGTCACGCGAGCGTGCTCGCGCGCGGCGCGGGCACCAGCCAGTGCGGACAGACCATCGGTGAAGCGCTCGTCATCGATACGACGAAGTGGCTCAACAACATCGTTCACTTCGACAAGGAAGCGCGCACGGTCACGGTCGAGCCGGGGGTGGTGCTGGATCATCTGAATGCGTGGCTCAAGCCGCATGGCCTGTGGTTTCCGGTGGATGTATCGACGAGCGCGCAATGCACCATAGGCGGCATGGCCGGCAACAACTCGTGCGGCTCGCGCTCGATGGAATACGGGATCATGGTGCATAACGTCGACGCCATCGACGCGATCCTCGCCGATGGTCACGAAGCACGCTTCGGCAGGCTCTCGACGATGCGCAGCGATGCGCGCGTGCGCGATCTCATCGAAGGGGTGCGCGGGATTGCCATGCGCGAACGCGATGAAATGCGTGAGCACATTCCGAAGGTACTGAGGCGCGTCGCGGGCTACAACCTCGATCTCTTCGATTGCCAGAGCCCGTTGCCCTTCAGCGCCGACGAACCGAACATGGCGAACCTGCTGGTCGGTTCGGAAGGCACGCTCGCATTCAGCCGTCAGTTGACGTTGAAGCTCGCACCGCTGCCCGCTCACAAGACGCTTGGCGTGGTGAACTTCCCGAGCTTCTTCGATGCGATGGACATGACGCAGCACATCGTGAAGCTCGGTCCCGTTGCAGTGGAACTCGTCGATCGCACGATGATCGATCTGGCGATGTCGAATCCCGCGTTTCGTCCGGTCATCGAGAAGGCGCTGGTGGGCGAACCGGAAGCGGTGCTGCTGGTCGAGTTCGCGGGCGAGCAACGTGACGCGCAAGTAAGCAAGCTCGCAGAACTCGTCGAGTTGATGAGCGACCTGGGCTTGCCTGGCTCCGTCGTGCAGATGCCCGATGCGGGCCCGCAAAAAGCGCTGTGGGAAGTGCGCAAGGCCGGGCTCAACATCATGATGAGCATGAAGGGCGACGGGAAGCCTGTGTCCTTCATCGAAGATTGCGCGGTGCCGCTCGAACATCTCGCGCACTATACGAGCCGCCTCACCGAAGTCTTCAGAAAGCACGGCACCGAAGGGACATGGTATGCGCATGCGAGCGTCGGCACGCTGCATGTGCGGCCGATTCTCGATATGCGTCGCGACGGCGCGACGAAGATGCGTGCGATTGCGGAAGAGGCAGCCGCGATGGTGCGCGAATGCAAGGGCGCATATTCGGGCGAGCATGGCGATGGTCTTTGCCGTGGCGAGTGGGTTGCATGGCAATACGGACCTCGGATCAATGAAGCGTTTCGTGACATCAAGCGGCTCTTCGATCCCGAGAACCGCATGAGCCCCGATCGCATCGTTGCACCGCCGAAGATGGACGACGCGACGAACTTCCGGTTCCCGCCGTCGTATCGCGAGCGTGCCTTCGAACCGCAACTCGACTGGTCCGCGTGGAACGTCACGCGCGATCCATTGACCGGTGAAGAAGGACCGAAGGGATCGGGTGGCGATCTTTCGAACGGACTCGCGAAGGCTGTCGAGATGTGCAACAACAACGGCCACTGCCGCAAGTTCGATGCAGGCACGATGTGCCCGAGTTATCGCATCACGAAGGACGAGCAACATGTCACGCGAGGCCGCGCGAATACTTTGCGTCTTGCGCTGTCGGGTCAGCTCGGCGAAGACGGCGATGGACTCGCGAGCCAGGATGTCAAGGACGTGCTCGATCTCTGCGTCTCATGCAAGGGATGCAAGCGCGATTGCCCGACCGGCGTCGATATGGCGCGCATGAAGATCGAAGCGCGCGCGGCGTGGACGGCGCGTCATGGTCTGCGTCTGCGCGAACGCCTCGTCGCATTCCTGCCGCGCTATGCGCCGTATGCGAGCCGCATGCCGTCGTTGAGCGCATCGTTCGAAGCGAACATGCCGCGCGCCGCGCATTGGCTCAAGACGAAGCTCGGGCTCGCGCCTCAACGTGCGTTTCCGCGCTTCAAGAAGCCTTTTCTCGACGATGCCCACAGCAAGCGCGTTGCATCGGCGGAGAAGGAAGTGCTGTTGTTCGTCGATACGTTCAACAATTACATGGAGCCCGAGAACGCCCGCGCCGCGCAACGTGTGCTCGAAGCGGCGGGCTACGCCGTTCATCTCAACACGAAGGCAGGCGAACGTCCGCTGTGCTGCGGCCGCACGTTCCTTTCAGCCGGACTCGTCGATGAAGCGAAAGCCGAAGCGCGCCGTGCGCTGGATGCGCTGCTGCCCTTCGTCGAACGCGGCGTGTCGATCGTGGGGCTGGAGCCATCGTGTCTGCTCTCGTTGCGCGACGAGTTCCTCGGCTACGGATATGGCGATGCAGCTCGTAAGCTATCCGAAGCATCGTTTCTATTCGAAGAGTTTCTCGTGCGCGAGCGCACAGCGGGACGTTTCAATCTCCAGTTTAAATCGCTCGACAAACAAAAGGCTTTGCTGCATGGCCACTGTCATCAGAAAGCCTTCGATGCAGTGCGTCCCGTCGAGGCGGTCCTGAGCTGGATTCCCGGGCTGGACGTCAAGACGATCGAATCGTCATGCTGCGGCATGGCCGGCAGCTTCGGCTATGAAGCGGAACACTATGAAGCATCGCAAGCGATGGCCGAAATGTCGCTCTTGCCGGCGGTGCGCAAGGCAAGAGATGCGCGCGATGCAGTGATCGTCGCGGACGGCACGAGTTGCCGTCACCAGATCGCGGATGGCGCACAGACCGACGCATTACATGTCGCGCGCGTGCTCGAACGTGCGATCGCTTGAAGGAAGTCGACGTTATAGATTGACATAGCAGCAGGCAGAGGCAGTTCCATCGACACCATAACAGCGGACACTCGACGATCCGCGACAGGAGACGACGTCATGACATCACCCCGCAAACCTCGCATCCGCCGATTGCGCAGACGCACACCATAGCGATATTCGCGGGCGCACGCCCTCATTCGACGCACCTAACGATGTTCCGTATGCCGTGACCACGGTGCATGCCGCGCCGGGGAAGCGCACGCGATCACTCAAGGAGACGATGATGTTCCGTCGAGCCACCACGCGCGTTCTGTTGCTGCTATGCGCGATGTATTTCATCACCTATATCGACCGCGTCAATGTCAGTACCGCGGCGAGCCAGTTCGGCGCGGAACTCGGCCTGTCACATACGCAGATCGGCTTCGTGTTTTCTGCATTCGCGTATCCGTATCTGATTTTCCAGATCATCGGCGGATGGGTGGGCGATCGCTTCGGCCCGCGTCGTACGCTCGCCGTGTGCGCCATCATCTGGGCAGGCGCGACCGTGCTGACCGGCATGGCAGGCGGCTTCGTCTCGCTGATCGTCGCGCGAGTATTGCTCGGTCTCGGCGAAGGCGCGACGTTCCCGACCGCGACGCGCGCCATGTCCAACTGGATGCCGGCGGACCAGCGCGGCTTCGCGCAAGGGATCACGCATGCCGCATCGCGCATCGGCAATGCAGTGGCGCCGCCGCTGATCGTATGGCTGATGCTCGCGACGAGCTGGCGCGGTGCGTTCATCATCACCGGCATCATCAGCTTCGCATGGGCCGTCGCGTGGATCTTCTACTTTCGCGATAACCCCCGCGATCATCCGAGCATCACCGAGTCCGAATGCGCGACGCTTGCGGACTATTCGGGCGTGAAGCAGCGCAAGCCGGTACCGTGGCGCATTCTGCTCGGCCGCATGGCGCCTGTCACCGCAGTGTATTTCTGCTATGGCTGGGTGTTGTGGCTGTTCCTCGGCTGGATTCCGCAGTACTTCCTGCACAACTATCACATGCCGCTCGGCAAGTCGGCGCTGTTCGCATCGGGTGTGTTCTTCGCGGGCGTGCTGGGCGATTATCTCGGCGGTTCCGTGACCGATCGCATCCTGCGCAAGAGCGGCAACGTGCGTCTCGCTCGTAATGTGATGGTCGGCGTGTGCATGCTGCTGACGCTGCTCTCGCTCGCACCGATCATGCTCGTCTCCGATATCTCGATGACCTTCGTGGCCATCTGTCTGTCGGCGGGCTTCTTCTTCAACGAGATGACGATCGGGCCGATGTGGTCCGTGCCGATGGACATCGCACCGAAGCATGCGGGCACGGCGTCCGGCATTATGAATTCAGGATCGGCGCTGTCGGCGATCATCAGCCCGGTCATCGGCGGATGGCTCATCGACCGCACCGGCAACTGGAATCTGCCGTTCACGGTATCGATGATCGTCATGGCAGCCGGCATCATCCTGTCGTTCACGATGCGTCCGGATCGGTCGCTCGAAGTCGAAGAGGAGAAGACGGAAGGCGCGCACGCGGGAAAGCTGGTGTGACGCGCAGGGCGGTCGTTCGGCGGCACGGATTGCATGCGGCATCAGGCATTAGGCATTCGGCATTCAAGATGCAGCATGCAATCTCGGCGCGGACGGTCGCCATTGACATCCACGAGCAGCCCGATGAAACCGGAATAACAGGAACGTAGAAATGGCAGACACGAAAGCGGCAGACACGAATCCAGCGGCAGCATCGACCGAGCAGGGCGGAGGTCCGCTCGCGGGCATGCGGGTGATCGAACTCGCGCACATCATGTCGGGACCGATCTGCGGGATGATGCTCGCCGACATGGGCGCCGACGTCATCAAGGTCGAGAAGATCCCGGGCGGCGACGATTGCCGGCGTTTCGCGCCGATCCTTCCGAGCGGCGAGTCGGCATCGTTCATGATCGTGAACCGCAACAAACGCGGCATCGCGCTCAATCTGAAAACCGAGGGCGGCAAGGAAGTGCTGAAGAAGATGCTCGCGACGGCGGATGTCGTCACGGAGAACTATCGTCGCGGCACGATGGAAAAGCTCGGCATGGGCTATGAAGCGCTCAAGGCAGTGAATCCCGGCCTCATCTATTGCGCGATTTCAGGCTACGGCCGCAGCGGGCCGATGGCGGACAAGGGCGGCTTCGATCTCATCGCGCAAGGCCTGAGCGGACTGATGAGCATGACGGGCGAGCCGGGGCAGGCGCCGATCAAGGCGGGGTCGCCGGTGACGGACATCAACGCGGGCATTCTCGCGGCGCTCGGCATCAGCGCGGCCTATGCGAAAAAGAAGAGCACGGGTCTCGGCCAGATGGTCGATACCTCGCTCTTCGAAGCGGGCCTGCAACAGATGTACTGGGCTTTCGCGAACTATTTCGCGGACGGCACCGTGCTGCCGAAGGCCGGCTCGGCGAATCCGACGAGCGCGCCGTATCAGGCATTCCGGACGCGCGATGGCTGGGTGAATATCGGCGCGGCGAATCAAAGCAATTACGAGCGGCTCGTGGGCGTGCTGAACATTCCCGGCCTCGCCGATGACGAGCGCTTCCAGACCAACGCGGGCCGGCTGAAGCATCGCGAGGCGCTGGTGGAGATTCTGACTGCACGGCTCGTCGAGCGCACCACGAACGAATGGCTCGCAGCGTTCGATGCGATCGGCTTGCCGAGCGGCGCCGTGCTCAGCGTGCCGGAAGCGTCGTCGCACGAACAGGCTGTCGCGCGCGGCATGATCGTCGAGACCGAGCATCCGCTCGCGGGTTCGATGCGCGGCATCGGCTTGCCAATTCATTTCTCCGATGGCTGCACCGCGCCCTCGCGTTCGGCGCCGCTGCTCGGGCAGCATACGGCCGAAGTGCTGGGCGAATACGGTTTCGACGATGCGCGCATCCAGTCGCTCAAGGACGAAGGCGCGATTTTGGAGGCCGAAGCGCTGGCGGGATGATTCGTGTCGCTCGGTTCAATGCATGCGGCATTTTGCATGCAGCATGCGGTCGACCGAATGCCGGGCGTTATAGTGACGCCCGGCCTTTTCATTTCTCGTTTCTCATGTCTCACGCCTCACGTTCAATCATGAAGCTCGTTCCTCCTCCCGCCGCGCGCGTCGGCGATGCGCTCTCGGCCGTCGCCACGCCGTCGCTGCTGATCGACCTCGACGCCTTCGATGCCAATCTGGCCGCAATGGCCGCGTTCGTCGCGCGTAACGGCGTCGCGTTGCGGCCTCATGCGAAGGCGCATAAGTCGAGCGCGATCGCGCGTCGTCAAATCGAGGCAGGCGCGGCCGGCGTGTGCTGCCAGAAGCTTTCGGAGGCCTATCCTTTCGCGGCGGCCGGCGTCGAGAGCATTCATATCAGCAACGAGTTCGTCGGTGCGGACAAGGTCGCGATGGCCGTCGAACTCGCGGCGCACGTGCGTCTTTCCGTATGCGCCGATGCGATTCCGCAAGTCGAAGCGCTCGGCGCCGCGGCTCTGCGCGCGGGCGTGAAGATCGACGTGCTCGCCGAAGTCGATGCCGGCCAGCGCCGTTGCGGCGTGACGAGCGAGGACGCGCTGCTGTCGCTCGCCGATGCCATCGCGGCCCAGCCGGCGTTGCGATTCGCGGGCATCCAGGCGTATCACGGCGGTGCTCAGCATATCGCCGACTGGCAGGCGCGCAAGACCGAAGCGGGGCGCGCAGCGGATCGCGCCGCGCATTTTGTACGAACGCTGGAGGCGCGTGGCATTCAAAGTGCCATCGTGACGGGCGGAGGCACGGGCACGGTCGAATTCGATGTCGCGAGCGGCGTCTATACCGAGGTGCAGCCGGGCTCGTACGTTTTCATGGATGGCGATTACGGCTCGCTGGCGTATGACGGTGAACTGCAGTGGCGCCATAGCCTTTTCGTGCTGTCGACGATCATGAGCGCGGCCCGTCCCGGCATGGCCGTTTGCGATGTCGGCCTCAAGGGGCTGGCGGTGGATTCCGGCTTGCCGCGCAGCGTGCATTGGCTGGATGCAGCCGATGAGCCGGTGCTGACGTATAGCGCCGCGAACGACGAACATGGCATGCTGAATGCAAAAGGCGCGCCGCACGACGACACGTCGGCGCTGCTCGGCAAGCGCATTCTTTTGCCGCCGGGCCATTGCGATCCGACCGTGAATCTCTACGACGAGTACGTGTGCTATCGCGGCGAGCAAGTGGTCGATATCTGGTCCATCGACGCGCGCGGACTATCGCGCTAGTGTGCCGGCGCTGCGTCGGCGCTTGGCATTCTGAATGCAGCCAGCTTCAAATCCCGCTTCAAATCCCACTTCTTCCCGCCGCGAGAATGAGCCGGAGTCCAAGCGCGGCGATCATTGTCGCGGCAATGCGATCTATCCATTTCTTCGCGCGCAGATACAGCTCGCGCGGACGGCGGCTCGAAAAGCATAGTGCGACGATTGTGTACCAGCCGAACTCGATGCCGAACACGAGCGGCGGCAGCACGAAATAACACCAGAGCGGCGGATGCTGCGGCAGCAGGGCGGCGAAGATGCTGCCGTACCAGATCGCCGTCTTCGGGTTGCTCAGTTGCGTCGTCAGCCCGAGCCAGAAGCACTTCGAAGCGCTGCGGGCGTGCGGCGTGCCATCGGCTGGCATCGACATCGGCTGTGCCGCGCCGCGCCAGATTCGCGACGCGATATAGAGCAGATAAAGTCCGCCCGCGACTTTCAATGCGATGTAAAGCCATTCGACCGCAAGCAGCACCGTGTACAGGCCCGCCAACGCGACGCCTCCGAACACGATCCCGCCGAGGCCCATGCCGAGCGCAGTGGCGAGCCCGTCCGCTCGCGATAAACCGATCGCGTTGCGGGCGACCAGCACGAAGCTGGGTCCAGGAATCATCGCGCCGAGCAATATCGCGAAAAGGATGGCGGATACCGCAGCCGAGGCTGTCATCGTGTTGTCTCCTTCGAATGCAAAATGCCGAAAGATTTTGCATGCAGCATGCAAGCGCATCCGGCTCGCGGTTCGCAGATCACGGGCAGCGCCTTACGCGCTGCCGTCCACCATGCTGTCTTCGTGGACAGCCGTGTTGCGGCCGGAACGTTTCGCCCGGTAAAGCGCGGCGTCCGCGCTGTTCAGCAGCTTGAGAGCGTCGCCGCCGTGGCGGGGAATCGTCGTTGCGGAGCCGATGCTGATCGTGAGAAAGCCCTTGGGCGAAGCGCTGTTGGGAATGGCGAGCGATTCGATCTTCAGGCGCAGCCGGTCGGCGAAGGTCACCGCGCTCGCCGCCGTCGCGCCGGGCAGCACCAGCACGAATTCCTCGCCGCCGTAGCGCGCGACGATATCGCTGGGACGCTTGATGGAATGCTGAATGCAATCGGCGACGGCGACGAGCGCGTCGTCGCCCATCGCGTGGCCGTAGGTGTCGTTGTAGAGCTTGAAGTGATCCACGTCGATGAAGAGTGCCGACAGCGGTTGAGCCGCACGACGCGCACGGCGCCACTCTTCGCCCAGACGACGATCCAGCGCGCGGCGGTTGCTCAAGCCGGTCAGCGAGTCCGTGCCGGCAAGGCGCTGCAGTTTTTCGAGCGCGATGGCGCGTGAGCGGAGCGAGATCGCCAGCAGCCAGGACATGGCGATGAAGCCGCCGCCGAACATCAGCGTGAGGCCGCCGATGATCTTGCTGCGGTGCCGCCAGCCTTGCAGCACGTCGTCCTCGGCGGGCGCGACTCCGGCGATCAGGTTCGTGCCCGGCACGCGCGTGAACGTGAAGAGGCGGCGCACGCCATCGAGTGCGGATACGGAGATATACGACCCCGAAGGCTGATCCTTCATCGCGGCGAACGCCGGGGACAGCGAGATCGTCCTTGGCGTATTGCCCGCGGTGGCCTGCAATGGAGGCTTGCGCGCGAGCATCACGCCATCGCGCTGCACGATGAATACCGAGCCCGCGCGGCCCACATTCACACGCGAAAGCAGGCTATCGAAATAGCTCCTGTTCAGCGCGATGACCGCGACGCCCGCGAACGAGCCGTCGGGTGCGTTGATGCGCCGGCTCAATGCGAGCGATGGCTTGCCGCCGCGCAAACGCGACTCATACGGGCCCGAAATGTAGAGTCCGACATCCGCGCGTTGCGCGTGAGTGGTGAAGTAGTCGCGATCGCTGAAAGAATCCGTTGCATGCTGCGATCGATCACGCGCAGCGACGATCCGTCCTTGCGCGTTCATCACGAACGCACCGCCGATATAGCTCGCGGCCGTGGCGCCGTCGAAGAGAAAGAGACTGCGCAGTCCCGGCGCCAGCTTCGCGGTTGCCGGGTTCTCCATGCCGCTCACGATGGTCCGCAACGACAGGTCGCTCGATTCGACGTTGCGCGAGATGTCTGCGCTGAGCGTCGCGACCAGATTCGCCGATGCCTCGTGCGCGTTCTGCAACGCCTGTGCGCGACCCTGCCAGAGCGCGGCGAACGACAGCACGCCCATCGACAAAGCCATCGCAGTGCCGATCACGCCCGCGAGCAGCGGAAAGCGCGAGAACACATCGGCGACGCGCACCCACGCATTGCTATTGCGCCGAAACAGGCGCAAGCCGACCGCCCGGCCGGTCTTGTGCACGCTTTTTAAACTACGGGGCATTCGTGTCTCCATACGCGAGCGTGTCGTTCATCGACTCATGGCGTCGCCTCATCAGTATTCAAAAAACATCATGAAACAAGCGCTTTTCTGCGCCGGTGCTGTTTGCCGTTCGCATAACGCCTTCACCTCGAAACTGCTCGACGCGCTATTTGACGAGCCGAAGCCGCTTCGTGACGATCGTTCCATCGTTGCGATCGACGAGCCATATCCCAACGATACGTCCATGTAATGTCGACGTCCTGCGCGTGATGTCGGTCGGCTCTTCGTCGGTGGGATCGCTATGTTCGGAGCGGTCGGACAGATAAGGCGGTTCGAGCGAACAGACGAGCACGATCGCGAAGTCACCGCTGCCGTGCGAAGGATCGAAGCCGGGAAGCAGCGCGCTTCCACGCACACTCGTTTTCGCGCGATCGTCGGTTTCGAGCTGGATCGTATCGATGGTCTGGATGAAACCCTTCGCCTTCGCTTCCGGCGCGATCACGAGCTTTCGGCCGCTTTGGCCTTCCACCTTGCGCTTGAGCTGGATCACGTCGGGATGCTCGGGCGCCGCCAGCGACACGTTCACCGATAACAGCTTCTTTTTGGATTCAAAACGCACGCCGTACGACGCTGGTATGACGAATGCAAAAGTTCGCTCGGCTTGCGACTGGTCATCGCCGCTCGAAGCTGAAGCGTTCGCGCGATGAAACGGACGAGCCAGGAAGCTGCGCACGCGGCTCGTGATCGTCGGATTCGCCGCCGGTTTTTTGTTGGGCGAGGTCGCCGCGGCCAATGCGTCCCTGACGTGCTCGGGATCGTCGCCGTCGAAGTGCGGCGGCAGCGACGTCGCCGAAAGAATGCTTGCTGCGGTTGCGCTCGCGGCGGGCGCCGTGGCCGCCGATGCGGCTGACGCTGCCGACCGGGCGGCCTGCGCATCAACCGCCACCGACAGGCACAAAACAGCGCCAAAGGCCCACGCCACGGCGTTTTGAGCTTGCTTCGGAAAGAACACGAACCTATCCCCGGCACACGATGCCGAATCGCTGAAAGCGGCTATCTTAAAATAAAGCCGACTATTCCGTCGCAAAATGCGGCTGAAAGGGGACGCAACATGAAGGGGAAGAGCGTGTCGCACGGTCGCGCGGCATTTTGTATTCTTTGGGCCGCCTGCGGTCGATTGCATGCAATGCGATGACACCCCTCGTCGGCGCGCAAAACGCAAAAAAAGCGAGCCCCGTCCGAACAGGGCTCGCGTGGGTACGCGACATCGAATGTAAATACCGCCTACGAACGAGCCGTCACGCCATGCTCTCGCTCCGCCTTCGCCTTGCGGCTCAGCATCAACGTGATGACCGCGGACATCGCAAGCGTCGCGCCGACCACGTAAAGGCCCGCTGCATAGCCGCCCGTTACGTTCTTGAGCCAGCCGATCGCGAACGGTCCCACGAAGCCGCCGAGATTGCCGATCGAATTGATCATCGCGATCCCCGCCGCCGCGCCCGCGCCCGAGAGGAACATGCTCGGCATTGCCCAGAGCGGCGCCTTTGCCGCGCTGATGCCCACGTTCACTACGACGAGCGCCAGCACCACGAACAGCGCTGTCGCCGCCTGACCCGCGAATATGAAGCCGACGCACGCCAGCGCGCACGGAATGACCACATGCCACGTGCGTTCCTGCGTGCGGTCGGAATGCTTGGCCCAGAGGATCATCGCGACAACCGCAACCACGCTCGGAATACCGTTGATGAGGCCCGTCTGCATCGCGCTGAACCCGTACTGGCGAATGATGAGCGGTGCCCACAGCCCGAGCGTATAAAGTCCCGCCGACGTGCCGAAGTAGATCAACGCCAGCGCGAGCACGCGAGGATCGCGCAATGCATTCCACGCGCCCGCCGTGTGGCCTGCGTGGGCCTGCTTCGCATCGGCTTCGGACTTGAGCTTCGCGATGAGCCACTCGCGTTCATCGCTTGCGAGCCAGTGCGCTTTGGCGGGTGTGTCGGTCAGATACTTGAGCACGACGAAGCCGAGCGCGATGGCAGGCAGCGCTTCGATCACGTAGAGCAATTGCCAGTCGGCGAGGCCGAACATGGGCGGCATTTGCATGATCGCGCCGGAGAGCGGCGAGCCGATGGCCGTCGATATCGGCGCAGCCGCCATGAACCATGCAGCGGCCACGGCGCGCTGCTTCGCGGGAAACCACAGGCTCAGATAGAGAATGACGCCCGGAAAGAAGCCCGCTTCCGCAACGCCGAGCAGAAAGCGCAGCAGATAAAAACTATTCGGACCACTGACGAATGCGGACGCCACCGACACGATGCCCCACGTGATCATCACGCGTGCAATCCAGATGCGTGCGCCGACCTTGTGAAGAATGAGATTCGACGGAACCTCGAACAGAAAATAGCCGATGAAAAACAGCCCGCCGCCCAAACCGAATGCAGTGGGCGAAAGGCCGATGGCCTTGTTCATCGTCATCGCCGCAAAGCCGACGTTGACGCGATCAAGAAAGCTGATGAAGTACAGCAGCATCACGAACGGAATGATGCGCCACGCAAGTTTGCGCGACACGCGTGCTTCGAGGTTCGATTCGGTTGGTGACTGAACGGCGGGCTGCATGTGTCTCCTCCTTGGGAGGCGAGCGGTGCTCTTTTAAATGGCGATGGAAAGACGCGGCGCGCGTCTCCCTTGCCCGCGATGTGCGATGCATCGCGGGCAAGGACCTGGAATCAGGCTCTTTTCTGAACGGCGGGACAAGAATCAGGCGGCAGCCGCTTCCACGCGTTCGACGAAGGCGCACACGGCGGCGGTCACCTGCGCGGTCGTGGCCTTGCCGCCGAGGTCGCCGGTGTGCAGCGATGCGTCGGCGGTCACGGCTTCGACCGCGGCCATCACGCGCTTCGCGGCTTCGAATTCGCCGAGATGTTCGAGCAGCATCACGACCGACCAGAACGTGCCGATCGGATTCGCCAGACCTTTGCCCATGATGTCGAATGCGGAACCGTGGATCGGCTCGAACATCGACGGATAGCGGCGCTCCGGATCGATGTTGCCCGTCGGCGCGATGCCCAGGCTGCCCGCGAGCGCGGCGGCCAGGTCGCTCAGGATGTCGGCATGCAGATTGGTGGCGACGATGGTGTCGAGCGTCGCGGGACGGTTGACCATGCGCGCGGTGGCGGCATCGACGAGTTCCTTGTCCCACTTCACGTCCGGAAATTCCTTCGAGATTTCCAGCGCGACTTCGTCCCACATGACCATGGCGTGACGTTGCGCGTTGCTCTTCGTGATCACGGTCAGCAGCTTGCGCGGACGCGACTGCGCGAGTTTGAATGCAAAACGCATAATGCGTTCGACGCCGGCGCGCGTGAGGATCGACACGTCCGTCGCGGCTTCGATCGGATGGCCCTGATGCACGCGCCCGCCCACGCCGGAATACTCGCCTTCCGAGTTTTCGCGCACGATCACCCAGTTCAGATCCTCGGGCTTGCAGCGCTTGAGCGGCCCGTCGATGCCCGGCAGGATGCGCGTCGGGCGCACGTTCGCGTACTGGTCGAGGCCCTGGCAGATCTTCAGGCGCAGGCCCCACAGCGTGACGTGATCGGGCACTTCGGGATCGCCCGCCGAGCCGAAGAGAATCGCGTCCTTGTCGCGCAGCGCGTCGAGGCCATCGGCGGGCATCATCACGCCGTGCTGGCGATAGTAGTCCGCGCCCCAGTCGAAGTTTTCGAAATCGAATGCAAAATTCCGCGTGCTGCGCGCGAGCGCTTCGAGCACTTGCTGGCCGGCGGGCACGACTTCCTTGCCGATGCCGTCGCCAGGAATGGTTGCGATGCGATAGGTCTTCATGTCTCCGTTCCTCTATGGGGTTGAATGTGTCAGCAGCGTGAGACCACTCTACCTAACTTCGGCCGCAGGAACCGGTGCTAGACTCAAAGCATCTTTAACTTCATTTCACAAGTGAATCGTGGCCGAAACCGTGCAGCCGTCCGATCTGAGCTTCTTTTCGACGCTTGCTGCGTCCGGCAGCCTGAGCGCGGCGGCGCGCGAACTGGGGCTGACGGCCGCGGCGGTGAGCAAGCGTCTGACGCAGATGGAAAGCCGCGCGGGCGTGCCGCTCGTGAACCGCACCACGCGCCGCATGATGCTGACGCCGGAGGGCGAGCTGTATCTCGATCACGCGCGCCGCATTCTCGATCAGATCGACGAACTGGCCGAGCTGCTCGGCAGCGCGAAAAAGAGCCCGAAGGGTTTGCTGCGCGTGAACGCGACGCTCGGTTTCGGGCGAAGTCACGTCGCGCCGGCCATTTCGCGTTTCGTCGCGCGGCATCCGCAGGTGTCGGTGCAACTGCAGCTATCGGTCGCACCGCCGCCGCTCACCGACGACAGTTTCGACGTTTGTATTCGATTCGGCGAGCCGCCGGACACGCGCGTGATCGCGCGCCGCCTCGCGGCGAACCGGCGCGTGCTGTGCGCGTCGCCCGCGTATATCGCGGCGCATGGCATGCCCGCGACGCCGCACGATCTCGCGCGGCACAACTGCATCGGCATTCGCCAGGGCGACGAAGCCTATGGCGTGTGGCGGCTGACGACGGGTCGCGGTGCATCGCGCAAGACGGAAGCCGTGCGCATCAAGGGGAATCTGACGACCAACGACGGCGAGATCGCGGTGAAGTGGGCGCTCGAAGGACATGGCATTCTGATGCGCGCGGAATGGGATATTGAAGACTATCTCGCCGATGGCCGGCTCGTTGCCGTGCTGCCGGACCACGAGACGCCCAACGCCGACATCTACGCGGTGTATTCAAAACGCCATCAGATGTCGGCGCGCATTCGGGCGTTCGTCGACTTCATTGCACTCGATCTGAAAGAGGCGCATAGCGGATGATCCTTCATGTAACGAAGCTGAAAGCGCCGCAAGCCGCGGCGCTATACTGAGCATCCCTTCACGTACCACCTGCCAACCGCTGCGCAAAGCAGCGAAAACGGCGCCGCAGGTCCAAAGAAAATTGGCTGAACACGACCTAGAAAAACTCAGGATCGACCGTGGGCCGGCTGCGGCCACGGTCATGCCGCGTCGCCGGCGCAACTGGCTTCGCTATGCCGTCATCGCGGCGATCGTTCTCGTGCTGATCGGCGTCGGATTGAAGCTCGCGGGGCCGCAAACAGTGGAAACGGCGACGGTCACGTCGGTGTATCCATCGCAGCGCTACACGCTTTTGAATGCAACCGGCTATGTCGTGCCGCAACGCAAGGCGGCGGTGGCGTCGAAGGCGCAGGGGCGCGTCGAATGGCTCGGCGTGCTCGAAGGGACGGTCGTCAAGGAAGGGCAGATCATCGCGCGGCTGGAAAGCGCGGATGTCGCGGCGGCGCTTGCACAGGCACAGGCGCAAGTGAAGGTCGCGCAAGCCAATCTCCAGTTGCAGCGTGCCGAGCTGGAGAACGCTGCGGCCAATCTCAAACGCTCGCTCGTGCTTGCACCACACGGCGCGATCTCCGCTTCTCAATACGATGCCGATCGCGCGCGCTATGACAAAGCGAAAGCATCGATCAACAGCGACGAAGCCGCGATTCTCTCTGCGCAAGCCAACGCGCGTGCGGCGCAAGTCGCGGTCGATCAGACCGTGATTCGCGCGCCCTTCGATGGCGTCGTGCTCGAAAAGCACGCGAACGTGGGCGACAACATCACGCCGTTCTCGTCGGCGTCGGATAGCAAGGGCGCGGTCGTCACCATCGCGGACATGAAGACGCTCGAAGTGGAAGCGGATGTCGCGGAGTCGAACATCGCACGCATTACAGTGGATCAACCGTGCGAGATTCAACTCGATGCATTGCCCGACACGCGCTTTGCGGGCCGTGTATCGCGCATCGTGCCGACAGTCGATCGTTCCAAGGCAACCGTGCTCGTGAAAGTGCGTTTCGTCGAGCGCGACCAACGCGTGTTGCCGGATATGAGCGCGAAGATCGCGTTTCTCTCGAAGCCCGTGCCACCAGAGGAAAAGAAGGCCGTGGTGGCCGTGCAGCCGACGGCTGTCGTCACGCGCGGCGGCAAGAGCGTCGTGTTTCTCGTCGATCACGACAAGGCGCGCGAGATACCGGTAACAACCGGCGAGCGCATCGGAGACTTATTGGCGGTATCGGGCGTGAAGCCGGGCGACACGCTCGTGCTCGCGCCCGGCGACGCGCTCAAGGACGGCGCCGGCATCACCGTGGCGAAGAAGTAACGTGAGTACCGCGCCGCTCGTTCAAATCAGCCACGTCGCGAAGTCGTATCGTCGCGGCGTGCAAACGGTGCCGGTGTTGACCGACATCACGCTGTCCATCGCAGAAGGGGATTTTGTCGCGTTGATGGGTCCGTCCGGCTCCGGCAAGAGTACGTTGCTCAATCTGATCGCGGGCATCGACCGGCCGGATAGCGGTGAGCTGCTCGTCGGCGGACTCGATATCACGCGCTTGCCTGAAGCCGCACTTGCGGACTGGCGTGCATCGCATGTCGGCTTCATCTTCCAGTTCTATAACCTGATGCCCGTGCTCACCGCGTTCGAGAATGTCGAGCTTCCGTTGATGCTCACGCGTCTCTCGCGCGCGGAACGGCGCGAGCGCGTCGCGATGGTCCTCGACATGGTCAACATGAGCGAGCGCACGAGTCACTATCCTTCGGAACTCTCGGGCGGGCAGCAGCAGCGCGTGGCCATTGCGCGTGCGTTGATCACGGACCCGCAATTGATCGTCGCCGACGAGCCGACCGGCGACCTCGATCGCACATCCGCAGGCGAAGTGCTCACGATGATGCAGCGCCTCAACGAACGCCTGGGCAAGACCATCATCATGGTCACACACGATGCCCATGCAGCGAACGCGGCCAGAGCGCTCGTGCATCTGGAGAAAGGGGAATTGATCGATGGCGAGGCGCGCTAAGCCATGTACGCGCTCAAGCTGATTCTGCGCAACGCGACGCGCCACAAGCTGCGCACCGCGTTGACCGTGCTCGGGCTGACCATCGCCGTGCTTGCGTATGGCTTGCTGCATACGGTCGTCGATGCGTGGTATGCGGGCGCGGCGGCGGCATCGAATGCAAGACTCGTCACGCGCAATGCAATCTCACTCGTCTTTCCCTTGCCGCTTGCTTACGAGAATCGCATACGCGGCGTGGACGGCGTCACCATCGTCGCGCGTTCCAACTGGTTCGGCGGCATTTATCGCGATCCGAAGAATTTCTTCGCGCAGTTCGCCGTGTCGGATAACTATCTCGATCTGTATCCCGAGTTCATCGTTTCGCCGCAAGCGCTTTCGGATTATCGCCGCGACCGCAAAGGCTGTCTTATTGGACGGCAACTGGCGACACAGTACGGCTTCAAGGTCGGCGACGTGATTCCGCTCAAAGGCACCATTTATCCGGGCACGTGGGATTTCGTAGTGCGCGGCATCATGGAAGGGCGCGACGAATCCACTATCACGCGGCAACTCGTGTTTCACTGGGAATACCTGAATGAAACGATTCGCAAGACCACGAAGCGCAATGTCGATCAGGTGGGCGTGTATGTCGTCGGAATCGATAATCCGGATCAGGCCGCAGTCATTTCACGCAATATCGACGGTGTCTTCAAGAACTCACTCGCCGAGACGCTGACCGAGACGGAACAGGCGTTTCAACTCGGCTTCGTCGCGATGTCGAATCAGATCATCGCGGCGATACGTGTGGTGTCATATGTCGTGATTCTCATCATCATGGCGGTGATGGCCAATGCTATGGCGATGAGCGCGCGCGAACGCACCGTCGAATATGCGACGCTCAAGGCGCTCGGTTTCGGCCCCACGTTTCTTTCCGTGCTCGTGTTCGGTGAATCGCTTGCCATTTGCGCGATTGGCGGCGGCATCGGCATGCTGCTGACACCGCCCGCCGCCGTCGTGTTCCAGCACGCGACGGGCGGCGTGTTTCCGGTCTTCAAGGTGTCACGCGAGACCATGCTCTTGCAGGCCGCGTGTGCGCTCGCCGTTGCGCTCGCGGCGGCGATCGTGCCGGCGGTGCAGGCGAGCCGCGTGCGGATCGTCGAAGGCCTGCGCGCCATCGGCTGAGGACACGCGACGATGGCCATTCCCGTTTCCTATGTCGCGCGCAACTTATGGGCGCGCCGCCTCACGACGATGCTGACCGCGGGCGGCCTCGCGCTCGTCGTATTCGTTTTTGCCACCGTGCTGATGCTCGATGCGGGCCTCAAGAAGACACTCGTCTCAACGGGCGAGCGCGACAACGTCGTCGTCATTCGCAAGGGCGCGGAAACGGAAATACAAAGCTCGATCGATCGCGCGCAGGCCAATGTCATGGAGATGCATCCTTCGGTCGCGCTCAATGGCGATGGCGAGCCGCTTGCATCGAAAGAGACGGTCGTGCTGATTTCACTCACCAAGCTCGGCACGAACACGCCGGCCAATGTGGTGATTCGCGGCGTCTCTTCATTGGGCGTCGAGTTGCGTCCTCAGGTAAAGCTCACGGCGGGGCGCATGTTCCGGCATGGATCGTCGGAAATCATCGTCGGCAGCAGCATTGCCAAAGGCTTCGGTGGCACGCGCATTGGCGAGCATTTGCGCTTTGCGCAGCGCGACTGGACGATCGTCGGGCACTTCGATGCAGGCGGCAGTGGGTTCGACTCGGAAATATGGGGCGATGTCGATCAACTGATGCAGTCGTTTCGCCGCACGACTTACTCGTCGATGATCGTGCGCCTCGCGCGCAGCGATGCGTTCGAACGCTTCAAAAGCGATATCGACATAGACCCGCGCCTCGCGGATGAAGCGAAGCGCGAACAGGTCTTTTATGGCGATCAGTCCAAGGCGCTTTCGACCTTTATCAATATTCTCGGCTTCACGCTAACGATCATCTTTTCGATTGCGGCGATGATCGGCGCAATGATCACGATGTACGCGTCGGTGGCCAACCGCGTGGCTGAGATTGGCACATTGCGCGCGCTCGGCTTCAAGCGCGTGGACGTGCTGCTTGCCTTCCTGCTCGAAGCGCTTTTGCTCGGGTTGGTGGGCGGCGTGGCGGGTCTGTGCTGTGCCGCGCTCATGCAGTTTGCCTCGTTTTCCACCACCAATTTTCAGACGTTTGCCGACTTGTCCTTCCGCTTCATTCTCACGCCATCGGTCGTCGTCCGTACCGCGCTGTTTTCGCTCTTGATGGGCTTCGTGGGTGGCTTCCTTCCTGCGCTAAGGGCGTCGCGCTTGAGTATCGTCGATGCGTTGCGGGCGCGTTGATCGTTCGATTCCGTGATGCTTTCGGTTCGAAACTTTTGAATTTTCGATGACCGCGCGGCGGCGTAGAGTGAGTCACGTCATGTCACCGGGGAATCATCGTGCCCCTCGTTAGAATCTCACTCATCAAAGGCAAATCGCGCGAGTACGTTCGCGCTATTTCCGATCAGATCCATGAGGCATTGGTCGAAGCGTTTCAGGTTCCGGCTACGGATCGCTTTCAACTCATAGAACAACGCGACCGAGACGACTTCATTTACGACGCGAATTATCTCGGTGTCGAGCGAAGCGACGATCTTGTTTTCATCCACATTACTGCAAGCGATTGGCGCGATCTCGAAACCAAGAAGGCGTTCTACAAGACGCTTGCAACACGTCTTGCCGCTTCGCCAGGTTTGCGGCCCGACGACGTGCTGATCGTGCTTGCACCGAATCGGCGCGAGGACTGGTCGTTCGGGAACGGACTGGCGTCGTACGTTCAATAGCGCCTTAAAGCAGGCCGTGTTGTGCGAGGAATCGTGCAAGCGACTCCGCATCGACGAACCGATAGCCCGCAAGGCCCGCGTTGATGGCGCCTTGCACGTTGGCCTCGGTGTCGTCGATGAATAGCGTCTCGCCGGCTTGCACGCCTATGCGCTCGATACAGCCGAGATAAGCTCGCGCTGCCGGCTTGGTCGCGCCGAATGTCGCCGACGAATGCACTGCATCTTTAAAAAGCGCCGCTACAGGCGGATTCAGATAGTCGAGATGATCGGTGACGAGACCGCAGTTATTCGTGAGAATGGCAATGCGGCACCGATTGCGAACCTTTTCCGCGAGCGCGAGCGTCTGTGCATTGGGCGTAATCGATGCGCGGCGCGAGGCGAGCCATTGCTCGCGGCTCATGGGATAGCGCAACATATCGCCAAGCAGGCGAAGGTACTCGTCCTCGCTTATTTCGCCGGCATCGGCACGCGCTTCGAGCCCCGAATCCCAGATAGCGTGACGAATGGCGGCGGCATCGCAACCCGTTGCAGAGGAAAGATGCACGACGCGCGCAGTGCGGTCATAGTGAGTCAGCACGCCTTCCATGTCGAAGAGGACGAGCGAAAAGCGGGATGACATACGCGGACCTCTAGGCGACGGACGCGAAAATCTTAGCAAGACAAAAATCGCTGCTTGGCTTTACGGTTCGCCGCCGATTCGCGCAATCGCTTAAAAGCGATACGTCACGCCGACCTTGACGATCGGATAAAAGCGCAGCCTGTCCGCCTTGTCTTGCAGCCAGCGGATAACGGAAGCGCTTAAGGAATTCTTTAGAAAACGTTTGCTGACAGTCCTTCTCGCCCGTGCTGTTCTCGTTTTGCTCAAGCGCGATACGTAGCGCCGCGCATACCGTTGATCGCGAATACATCGCCTTCCGGCGCCTGGCGCACGTTGGCGTTGCGGGCAATGAGCGGGACCGTTCGCGTGCTGCCGGGCGCCAGATGGAACCAGTCGACGGCGGCATAGTAATTCGGATCGACCACGTGCACCCAGCGTGCAAGTTCCGTTGCACTGATCTCGAGCGTCCACTTGCCATCGTTCTGTTCGACTGCAACGCTTAGACCCACATCCCGTCGCTCGCGAACAGTCATGTCCGGAAAGTGAAAGGCTTCGGACAGTACGATGCCGGTATCCAAATCACTTAGCCGCACATGCGTTGCATCATGCGCGCGAGGACCGAAACGGTACGCATACGCAATATCGAAAAAGGCGCCATTCAACTCACTCGAATTCACTCGCTCGACGCTGCGTGCCTTGAGCGTGAGTTCGCGTGAGCCGCCCGCAACCTTGAGCGCGCCATCGCGCAAGCACGCCATGTCCACGCGAACGCAAATGTCGTGCGCGGTTTCGTTCACGAGATGCACATCGAGACCGTCGAGGCCTTCGTCGGTGATCAGCACCTGAATGGGCTGAAGCACGCGTGCCAGGCCATGCAAGGCGCTCTTCGGCACGCCGAATACATCGATCACACCCCACCCCGAGCCCGCGCGCAAATCGAGCATGTTCCACACGATGCCGCCCGCACATATCGATCCCTTGCGACGCCATTCGGAAAACACTGCACCGATGACATCGGCGACCACGGCGCGCGAGAGCGTCAAATAGCGCTCGGGATCTTCGTATCGCAAGCGGGCGACGTCGACGTCATAGAGCGTTCGCAAATAATGCTCGCGTACGTCGTCGAAATCCCAGGCCGCACCCGGATCGCGCGGTACGCCGATCTTCCATCGCGGCTCATGCGGCCGCGATGCGTTGGGCACTGCGCGCAACGCCACGTCGTCGGGGACGTTCGCGAACGCGAGGCATTCAGATGCGAAGCGGACCTGTGCGCGACGTGCATCGTCGAAGGGACGCTGATAGGCCCCGACGCCGTAGTAATGCGTGACGCCGCCGCGCGTTCCGAAGGGCATCGATCGCGTGTCGCCGGGTGCTGCGCTCGGTGAGTTGACGACGTACGGCACATCCGGCCGCATCGTTGCGATGATCGCAGGCAATTGCTCGGTAAAGAGCCGCTGCTGATACGCGTCGAAGGGAAGGCCGAGCATGGCCGCCTGCTGATGCACTTCGCTTCCGCCGCACAAGACGGCGAGCGATGCGAAGCGCCGCGTGCGCGCAAGGAATTGCTCCGCTTCGCGTTGCACGCTTCGCTCGAATGCTTCGTCGGTCGGGTAATCGAAATTGGCGAATGCGAAGTCCTGCCATACGAGCATGCCGTGCTCGTCGGCCAGTTCGTAAAAGGTATCCGATTCGTAGAGCGTTATGCCGCTCACACGAATGATGTTAAGGCCCGCTTGACGGCACGTTTCGAATATCGCGCTCAGCTTCTCGCGAGGTGCGTCGAGGGCGACGATATCGGCGGACGTCCAGCATGCGCCGCGAGCAAACACGGGTACGCCGTTCACGACGAGTTGAAAGCCCGCGCCATCCGCGCCGCGATCCACTTCGATCGAACGAAAAGCAGTATGACCGAGTGAGATTTCCCCAAACGATCCACCCGCGATTTTCACTGCATAGCGCGCCGCTTCGCCATGCGTATGCGGCCACCACAAGCGTGCATCGCGCACGCGCACACGGCCTGTCACCGTATGCGCATCGCGCCAGTGAAGCGCCACCGATGCCTCACCGCATTGGAGGCGCAGATCTTCGGGCGCCTGGGCGTGATAGAACCGCACGGTGACATCGAGCAGGCCGTCGCTGCCATCCACATTCGATGCCATCTCCACGCGGTCGATCGATGCGGAAGACTCGCCGATCATTTCCACTGCACGCCAAGGACCCGCAGGCTGTATCGCGGGACACCAGCCGGGCATATGCCCGAGCAGCGTCGTGCGGACGTTACGCAGGGGCGCGGGTTGAGCGAGCTTGGGACGCCAGCGTGCGCGACCGCGTCTTGCAGCAAGCGCCGGAGCAATGGAGCGGAAACAAAGAAAGAGCGTCGCTTTGCCCGCGATTTCGATGTCGATATCGTGCGCGACGAACATCGAATCCGAATCGAGCACCTTGCGGCCGTCGATCCACACTTCCGCGATGGTCGCGAGTCCGTTGAAACGCAGGCGTCGCTTGCCGTTCACTTCGAGCGTGGTGCGATACCAGTGATCCAACATCGCATACGGTTGCGCGAGTGAGTCGTCTTGAATGCCTGCAGCGCGATGCGCGGACGCGACGGTTCCCGGCACGGGCGCGTCGAGCCAGTTCGTGAACGTATCGAGCGTTTCAGGTGTCGGGCACGCGCCTGCGGGCGTGCTCACGCATTGCCAGCCGGCGTCCAGACGGCGCGGCGCGAGCGGCGAGACGTGCATGGCATTTCCTTCGAGTTGTTTTTTTTCTAAAAGCAAGCCTGAGCCGTGCGTACGCGAGGCTCAGGCTTTAGGTGAGTTCAAAGAAAGCGCGCGGCAAGCGGCTCGATGACCTTGTCATACGCTGCTTCGAGTGAGTCGAAGCAATCCGTGCAAGGATCGGAACGCGAGCGCATGCGCGCACGCGCGAGACGGAACTGCATCACCATTGCTTCGCTTGCAATGGCTTGTGCGTTCGATTGAATATCCACTGGAATATCGACGCCGTGCGCATTCAGCCACGCAAGATACTTCGACAGCAACTCGAAGTTCGATCCAAGCTGACGCATCACGTTGAACGTGTACAGGTGGTAGTACGCCACATCGCGCTCGAGCAGGGCACGTGAATGATCGGGAAATTCCGCGCGCCATTGCGAAATCGGGTTCGTCGCGGGACGATCCTCGAGACGCAGCTTGAGCAAGTCGACGGAGCGTTGCACGAGCGCGTCGCCTTCCAGCGGCGCCCGCAAGCGCTTGACGAATTCGACGTAAGGGAAAAGCACGTTCACGTCGCTGGCCAGTTCGGGCGTCAGTCTGAATACCGCATCGTAATCTTCACCCGATAGCGCGAAATAGCCGGCGTTATGAAAATACGTGATGCGTTTGGCCTGAGCGTCGATCGAATCGACTGCGATGGTCGTCTTTGAGTGAGTTTGCCGATAAGCGGTGGCGCGCGTATCGGGCAAATAGAATGCGTCGACTTCGGCGACCACGACATGCCCGCGTTTCGTCTGTTCGCACACGTGTGCTTCGAGCGTGTCGTAAATGGCAAGCTCTTGCGCTTGCAGGCCGTAGAGCCTGCCTATGTCATCGAGCGAGAACTTCGGAAACGTGAACTGATCCCCCTCGAATGCCTGCGTCACGGTGAAACCGAGCGCCGCATGCGGATCGCAGCCCAGATGGTGCAAGAGCTCGATCCACAAATCGACATAGCAGTTGGTTTCGAGCCAGACACGCTCGCCGCGATGCAATGCATGGCGGCTTGCTTCGTCGTCTGTGCCAGTCAGCGCTTCAGCGGGCGAGCGTGCGTTCATGCCGCTTTGCCCAGGTTGGAAAGACCATCGGCGATGATCGGCGCTGCATTGCCCCACAGCAGTTCACGTACCGGTGCGGGCCATGCCTTCACGTCGAGGCCATGATGACGGAAGAGGGCGAGCGTCGTGCGTTCCATGCCGAAGCCCACGCATGCCGTATGAGCGACGCTCTCGTCCGCCTGGCGAATGTTCCACAATTCGCCGAAGTGCTCCATGTGATAGTTGAACGAGAGACATGCGGTCGGACGGTCAGGCGTGGCCACTGGCACGAGCAATTCGAACTTGAGCTCTTGTGCGCGCTGGCTATCCGCGACTATTTTGCCGCCGCGTCCAAAGAACGGGTCGTTGGCGAGGTCGATCTCGAACGGCAATTGCAGCAATTTCACGAGCAGCGATCCGCGCTCGATCCATTTCTGTCTGAATGCCATGACTTGCTCAGGGCTGCCGACGCGAATGTACTCACGCATGCGGAACATTTGCATGCGGCCCGGATCGATGGACGGCTCATGACGGAAGCAGTACGAGAATGCGTCGAACGTTGCGCCGTCTTTAGCGAGATTTCCGCGCTTCGCAACGAGCGGATAAATCGGATAGCACGCGGCCGGCGTCAGGACGAGACGTGTCGGCTTTTGCTGATCCATCCATTCATCCGAACGCTCTTCTTCTTCGCCGATATGCACGATCTTGTCGAGCGCCTCGAGCAGGCGATGATGCCCGCGGTCGTTGCCCGCGAACGAATGAACCGTGCCGGCCAGATTCGGGAAGCTCTTCAGGTACTCACTATCTTCGAAATCACGGCGACGCATGGCCGGCGGAAAGCGCAGCACTTCGGCGTGCTGGTCCGCGCCGAGCAGCGTGATGGCCTGATTCAGGCGCTCGACGATATCTTCGAAGATCGCGCTGCGGCCATAGAGTCCATCTTCGCCCGTGTCGATGAGAATGCCCGCTTCGATCAATCGGTCGCGCAGAGTCAGGTCTGATTTGTCGTAAGCAGCCTGCGTCGTTTTTGATTCTGCGTCAGCCATGATCGCGGCTTGTTCGGTCGGCATGTTCATATCGTTATAGGTCCCCGGTTGCGGCGCGCTGCGCAAGCAGCAGGTTCGCCGTATTCAATTCGATGCGGTCGTTGCTGATCATGAGCGGCGCGGAATGCAGGTCACGCAAGTGCCGCCCGACGCTAAAAGGCGTGTCGTTCTTATAGCCCGCCATGCCGCAGATCATCAGCGTTTCCTGCACGACGTTCACCGCCGTTTGAGAAATGGCGAGCTTCAGCATGTTGAGGTCGGACGCGAGGCCGATGGACGCGGTCAGCGGCGCATCGATATCTTCGGCGTGACTGGCCTGACGCGTTGCACGTTCGCGTTGCGCCGCTTCGACGGCCGCGAGCGATTCGCGCAAACGCGCCTGCATCATGCGCACGAGCGTCACGGCTTGCGAAAGCCGCGATGCGCTGGGCGGCAATGCGCCCGGCTTGCCGCGCGCCTGATTGCGGAAAAACTGATGCGCGCGGTGCACGGCATCCGATGCAATGCCGGTCCATACCGACGACCACAGCGTATGCGATACGGGCAACATGCTTTCGTCGGCGATCTTCGAGAAGGGCACAGGCAGGATCTGTTCTGCCGATCCTTTCGCGATAAGCCGATGCCCTTCGCTGCATGTGCCGCGCATGCCGAGCGTGTCCCACGTCCCGCGCTGTTCCAGCGTGCAGGTCTCGCGCGGCGCCACGATCAACACCTGATCGGATGCCGGTGCATCGGGATGGCGGCGCGCCGTCACCAGAATGCAGTCGGCATAATTGCCGTACGAGATGGTGGTCGCGAGCTTCTCGATAGTGAACGCATCATCGACGAGATCGACGGCGCAGGCACTCGTGCGCATGTTGCCGCCAATCGTTTCTTCGGATGTCGCCGATGCGAGAAGCAACTGCTCGCTCACCATGCGCGCGAGAAAGTCGCGTTGCCACGGCACGTTCACGCCATGATCGACGATGCATACGACCTGGGTTTGATGCATCGCGTAGATCATGGCGGCGGAAGCGCAGCCTTTTGCAAGCGTCTCGCACAGGTGCGCGACGCCGCTGAGCGTGAGGCCATCGCCGCCATGAGCGGTCGGGACCATCGCGGAAAAAAGCCGCTCGGCGCGCATGGCGGCTATCGCTTCGGCAGGAAAGCGTGCATCCTTGTCGACTGCATCCGCATGCTTGGCCGCGATTGCCGCGACGCGATGCGCGGCTTCCAGCAACTCGGCTTCGCTGCGTGGGGCCGCGCTGCGATCGGCTTGCGCGAGTTGCGACGCTTCCAGCTCCTGCGTCGCGGCGTTCATGCTGCCGCCTGCGAACGACGTAGTTCGTCGACAGCGGCGGCGAGCGAATCGACGCTGGAGAACAGACGGCGCGTGAGCATGTGGTCAGGAATCTCGACGCCGAACTCATCTTCGATTGCGAGCATCACGTGAACCGTGGCGAGCGATGAGAGACCGGCGGCGTAGAGATCGTCGTTGTCGGAGAGTGTGTCGATGGGCACGTCGAGGCGTGCGGACTCGGAAAGGATGCGGCGCAATTCAGTTTTCATTTGTGTCGGTTTCCCTTGTACATGGCCAAAGCGTATTGGCCAATCGGGTTCGAAACGGGTCTACGTTTCAAGGGCCCTTTAAGGTTATTTAGGCCGGGGTGTACAGGTGGTGGTGATTTGCTCAAAGAATTGTTTAGGCTCGAAGAGCCCTCGCACGCACCGTCGAGGTAGTTTTATCGTATTTAACGAATTAAAAGGGGGAGCCGTCCGTGCGATGGCGCACGGTGGTCCTTCATGAGCGCTGCGTCTTGCCGGACGGACGTCTTCGCTTTTCCGCGACGGAAATCGCGTTGGCTTTGAGTCAGTTATTGCACTGTGCTTTTTTACCGCTACGCGTGGAGTAAGTTGCAATTCTGATTTGCGCAGTGCAAGGCAAATGAAATGCGCGCGAAAATTAATATTAAAGAAAGTCTATCGACGCGCGAATAAGGAATGAATCGCACTAGTTAGTCGGAGACGGCGTCTGAATTTTCTGTACGATGAACCACACAGGGGAAGAGCAATTGATGAATCGACTCATTCAAGCGATGGCGTTTGCGGCGGCCAAGCATCGCAACCAACGACGCAAGGACGCGCAGGCGTCGCCCTACATCAATCACCCGATCGCACTTGCAAACGTGCTTGCGAATGAAGCCGGCGTGACAGACGAAGCCGTGCTGATCTCGGCGGTTCTCCATGACACGGTCGAGGACACCGACACGTCTCCAGCAGAACTGGCGGAGATTTTCGGGGAAGACGTCGCGCCGATCGTGATGGAAGTGACCGACGACAAGTCATTACCGAAGGCCGAGCGCAAGCGCCTCCAGATCGAGCACGCGGCGCGAATCAGCGATCAGGCAAGCTCGTCAAGCTCGCGGACAAGATCTGCAACCTGCGCGACATCGTGGCCATGCCGCCTGCGGATTGGGATTCAGAGAGGAAACGGGACTATTTCAACTGGGCAAGGCGCGTGGTCGATCCGATGCGCGGCGTTCATCCCGTGCTCGAAGCACTCTTCGACGCAGCGTACGCCGAAGGCGAAGTACCGGTCTGAACGAAGGTCCGAGACGATCACATAGGAACGCGCACGAAACCTGCTGAGAAGGTCTTGCGGCATGGCGGCACCAAGTGAAACAGGACGCCGCTCGCCGAACCGCCGCGTGCAAACGAATGCATGCGGCATTCTGCACGCTGCATGCAGAATGCCATCAAGCACGCGGCGACTAACCTAATCCAGCAAGAGAGGAGTGAAATGAGGAAAAACAGACTGACGTGGCTGGTCGTACTGGCGGCGGGCGCAACACTGTCTTCGGGTGTCGCGATGGCACAGGCCGGCGGGAACGGCAATGGTGGCGCGGGCGGCGGCAATGCGCACGGCGCAGCGACAGCCGCACCGACGGTCGGCGGGGACAATACGTCGACGCCGGGAAGCACGCACAAGGGCGGCTTCCACTTCAAGCACAAGAAGAAAGCGAAGCCGGTGGAGACGGCGCCGCAGTAACGCGTGTCCGCCAGCCGGATAGTTCAGGCTACCGGGCTTTCCGCGTCGATGTCGTCGGTGCCGAGTCGCGAGAAGATATCGCAGACAGCGCGCATCTCGGCATCGTCGCGGATGCTGACGATGACTCGCGTGATACCGGCGGCGCAGTCGTCGGACTCGTGCGAGGTGTCACGTGCGAAGGCGGGAAGAATGTCGTCGCCCGATAATTCGACATCGAAAGGCGCGACGTACGGGTCGGCAACGCCGAGGTGCTCCGCGACGATCCATTGCGTCGGCGAACTCGCGCTGAGTGCAATCGACATTTGAAAGTCGGCGAAGCCGCTCATGCTCGCCACGCGGATACGGTCGGTAGCAATGCCTTCCGCCCGCAGATCTTCGAGTGCTTCGTCCAGTCTGCGTGCACCGCAGAACGCCCCGGTTACTTCTCGCATCATTGCTCGTCTCCTTCCAGGCCAGGGGCGTCCGCGCCGTGCTCGGCCCACGTGGCTTCTTTCCAAATCTCTGCTGCAGTCTTGCTGTCTTGCGTCGTGCATGCCGCTTCGGCATTGAGTCAAAACGAGCCGACTCATGCTTTTCTCAAAACGGCCGCGCGTACGTCACTTCATGCGGTACTTGAACTCTACGCCGCACTGCTTCGTGTATCAACGAATTGTTCTTTGCATGCAATCACGTGATCAATAGAAGCCCGGGTAAGCGCTGCAAGCGAGGGCCGCGCATCGATAGTCGTCGTACAAGCATCGTCGCGCCCTATAATGGGCCATCAGCATTCAAACCATCGGCTCTTCAATGTCTCCAGCACCCGCAACCGGCGCGCTTCGCCGTTCCCGCAATCTGACCGAGGAGGTCGTCGCCGAACTGTCCGAGCGCATCCGCAGCGGCGCGCTGCAGCCCGGCGACAAGCTGCCGACGGAATCGGAAATCATGGCCCAGCTCGGCGTCAGCCGAACCGTCGTGCGCGAGTCGATCTCGCGGCTGCAGGCGGCGCGGCTCGTGCAGACGCGTCATGGCATCGGCACCTTCGTGCTCGAAGCGAGCGATCAGGACCGGTTCCAGATCGATGCCGCCGGCGACCTCACCGTGCGCGACGTCATGGCGATCCTGGAACTGCGCATCAGCCTCGAAGCCGAAGCGGCGGGCCTGGCCGCGATGCGCCGCACCGACGACAACCTCGCGCACATGCGCCGCGCGCTCGACGAGTTCGAGCGGCACATCGCGGAAGGCACCGGCAACGCGGTGGCGGCCGACGTCGCGTTCCACCTCGAACTGGCGAAGGCGACCGGTAATCGCTATTTCCACAGCATTCTGAGTCAGCTCGGCAACACCATCATCCCGCGCACGCGCGTCAATTCGGCCGCGCTCGCGCATAACGATCCGGGCAGCTATCTGGACCGCGTGAATCGCGAACACGAAGACATCTACGATGCGATCGAGCGCCGGGACGCCGAAGCCGCGCGTGCGGCGATGCGCATGCATCTGTCGAACAGCCGCGAGCGGCTTCGGCGCGCGCAAGAAGCATCGTCGAAGGCCTCGGACGCAACCTGATTCGCGGGCTTTTCCGCTTGTAAGGCGAGGGATTTGCTAGCTGCATTATGAATGCAGCATGCTGCGTGCAAAATGCGTAGCGACCCTTGGCCCAATAAAGGAGAACCCTCGATGCACTGGATCGACCCCGACTGTCTGCCCGAAACGCGTGGCACCGTCACGCATTACCTGCTGAACCCGCATGGCGAACTCGACGGTTTCGTCCTCGGCCAGTCGCGGCAAGTACATTTCCCGCCGCATCTTTCGAAGCAGATCGCGCGTCGTATCGCGATCGGCGATGCCGTCACGGTGCGCGGAATCAAGCCACGCGGCGTGGATATGATCGCGGCGGTCGCCGTGACCACGAAGGATGGCCGCGCGATCATCGATGAAGGCCCGGACCACGATGCGAAGCATCGCCATGCGGAGGTCGTGCAGCGAGCGATGGAAGCATCCGGCGCAGTACGGCTTTCGTTATTCGGTCCCAAAGGCGAGCTGCGCGGCGCCTTGCTCGACGATGGCACGTCGCTGCGCATGCCGCCCCACGCGGCCGAGGCGCTTTCCGACTATCTCGCTCCCGGCGCGCATGTCCACGCGTGGGGCTACGGCGTCAAGAATCGGAATGGACGGTGTATCGAGGTAGATGAGATTGCGCATCTCGTCGACGAAAGCGAAGTCGACGAGTGACTTGACGCGGCGTGACGTCGGTTCGAAAGATGAAACGATCACGCCGGTTGATTCAAATTAAAATAATAAGAGAATCGAACGACGTCACAAGCAGTACCCGGCAAACAGATTGGCCACGTTCCGCGCCAATAATTTTGAAGTCGTCTAGCATTCCACTTGCGCAACGCAACGTTGCATCTGGCGCTATTTCGCCAGAAGTCTGATATCCGTATTCTTCTCCCGTCGCTTCCCGCAGTTCGCCGTAGATGTCACTCGCCACGAAGGTGGCGGTTGTAACAATCGCGCCGGATGATGATGCCCGGCTTTGCCGTATTGCCCGATACCGTCGAAAAAGGAGAATTCCATGCCGTACGTCACAACGAAGGACAACGTCGAAATCTTCTACAAGGACTGGGGCCCGAAGGATGGTCAGCCCATTGTTTTCCATCATGGCTGGCCGTTGTCTTCCGATGATTGGGACGCGCAGATGCTCTTCTTCGTTCTGAAGGGATATCGCGTGATCGCGCATGATCGACGCGGTCATGGCCGCTCGGCACAAGTCCCCGACGGTCATGACATGGACCACTATGCAGCCGATGCTTTTGCTGTCGTCGAAGCGCTCGATCTGCGCAATGCGGTGCATATCGGCCATTCCACCGGCGGCGGCGAAGTGGCGCGTTACGTGGCACGGCATGGCGAGCCGTCCGGACGCACGGCGAAGGCCGTGCTCGTCAGCGCGGTGCCGCCGCTCATGCTGAAAACCGAGGCGAATCCGGAAGGGCTTCCCATGGAAGTCTTCGACGGTTTCCGCAAATCTGTCGCTGATAATCGCGCGCAGTTTTTTATCGATGTTCCGGCCGGTCCGTTCTACGGTTTCAATCGTCCGGGCGCGACCGTGCATCAGGGCGTCATTCAGAACTGGTGGCGACAAGGCATGATGGGCAGTGCGAAGGCGCATTACGACGGCGTGACGGCATTCTCGCAAACCGACCAGACGGAAGACCTCAAGTCGATCACGGTGCCGACGCTGGTTCTCCACGGCGAAGACGATCAGATCGTACCGATCGCCGATTCGGCGCTCAAGTCCGTCAAGCTGCTCAAGAACGGGACGCTCAAGACTTACCCCGGCTTTTCGCACGGAATGTTGACGATCAATGCGGATGTGCTTAACGCCGACTTACTCGCATTCGTGCAGTCGTAGGTTTTTCAAACAAAAAACGCCGATCGACATCACTTACGCGATGTCTGTCGGCGTTTCCGTACGGCGCGCCATTCGTCAAGCGATAGGCGAAGATCCCGCAAGAAACTCAGGAATGCGGCCGTTGCGTTTCCTGTCCATTGCTGCCCATGACAGGCCGTGCGTCACTGCTTGCTTGAGCGAAGAAGATCGTCATTGCAACGTACTCGGCGTCTTCCGCCCCACAGACGGGGCATGTCTTGACTTTGCGATCTTCACTATCAAGAAAATACAGCTTGCCGCAATGGACACAGTTGATGACCATGATCGTTACTCTCGACTACACCATCATTTATAGGCCCTTTAGCTGACGTGAAAGGCGTACGCTAAGGATGGGTTCTGTCTTGTCGTAACGCAAAGAAGCGGCTTGAGAGGGAACAGGGATTGCCGGGGCGAGCGTGAAAAGAGCCGCTTGTTACTGGCGACGACGACAGAAAGGAGCAATTCTTGTGCATGCTTTCGCGCTTCGTCCAATGCTTCATGCGGTTGTCGTCGCGCTAGCGCTGTCCACGCTCAGTGCATGTCAATCGTCTGCACAAATGTCGGCGGCGCGCGCGCGTCAGTTGTGTGAATTGCGCGAGCTGGAAAGCGTGGGCCATCAACCGTGGGAAGAGGATTTTTATTATCCGCGCAACCTGCAGGCTGCCCAGGCGCGCCTGGAAGCGGTCAAGCGTGCGCGCGGACTCGAAGGCGTCGATACCTGCGCCGGTGCTCATTAACGTCGAGTGATATCGCTCACGCATGAACCGCGAGATAAGCGTGAATCTGTGCGACGACCGCCGCGCCTTCGCCGACAGCCGACGCCACGCGCTTGATGGATCCGGAACGCACATCGCCTATTGCGTACACGCCGGGAATACTCGTTTGCAATGACATTGCGCGGGCGTCGCTGCCGGGCACATCTGCACCGGTGAGCACGAAGCCTTTCGCGTCGAGCGCGACGCCGCATGTCTTGAGCCAATGCGCCCTCGGCTGCGCGCCGATAAAGACGAACAGATGATGCGTGTCTAGTGCGTTTTCGATGCCGTCTTTATCGCGATATCGCACGCGTTCGAGACGGGCATCGCCATCCAGCGCAGTCAGCGCCGTGCCGGAATGCAACGTCACGTTCGGCAATCCCGCAATGCGTTCGATCAGATAATGCGACATGCTGTGCTTCAAACTCGGACCGCGGAAGAACATGTGGACATGCTCCGCGTGCGACGCCAGAAAGACCACGGCCTGTCCCGCCGAATTGCCGCCGCCGACGAGCGCGACCGGTTCCTTGCGACAGAGCCGCGCTTCGATCGGCGTGGCCCAGTAATAGACGCCGCTGCCTTCGAAACGCGCGAGACCATCGACATCCGGACGCCGATAATCCGCGCCGCTCGCAATGACGACGGTGCGCGTGGCGACGCGCCGGCCATCGCGCAGTTCGACGGCGAGCGGGGCCGCATCGCAATGCAAGGCCTCGGCTTCGCATGGAATGCCGATATGCGCGCCGAATTTTTGCGCCTGCACGAAGGCGCGGCCCGCGAGCGCGAGTCCCGTGATGCCGGTCGGAAAGCCGAGATAGTTTTCGATGCGTGAACTGCTGCCCGCTTGTCCACCGGGCGCGCGGCAATCGATGCCCGCCACCGACAATCCCTCGGACGCCGCATACACCGCCGCAGCGAGTCCCGCCGGACCCGCGCCGACGATCAGCGTGTCATACACGTGCGCCGGATCGAACTCGGGAACGAGACCGAGACACGACGCCAGTTGCCCTTCATCCGGATTGCGCAACACGGTCCCGCTCGGGCAGACGACGAGCGGAAAGTCGTCGGGCTGCGGCGTGAGACGCTCGAGCAGCGCGAGCGCGTCCGCGTTGTGTTCGGCATCCAGCGTGATGCTCGGAAAGACATTGCGGCTAAGAAAGTTTTGCAGCGACCGCAGCCGAGCACTGCCCGATGCGCCCACCAGCACCACGCCATGTCCGCGCTCGAAGACGAGCACGCGCCGCAGGATGAGCGCGCGCATGATCCGCTCGCCGAGATCCGCTTCGGCGACCATCACGGCTCTCAGCGCATCGGGGCGCAGGAGAATGGCTTCGACGTCCTCGATCACATAGGCATCGACGACGGCGGGCTTGTTCGACAACTGCGCGACATCGGAAGTGAATTCGCCGCGCTGCGTGTAAGTATGAATCACGCGTTCGCGCAGCAAACCTTCACGCGCGACGATCCTCACCTTGCCCGACAGCAGCACGAACGAGCCGGGGCAAAGACTGCCAGCGCGATACAGAAACGTGCCTTTTTCATGATGCTCCGTGTGACCGAAGCGCCGCAGCCGTTCGATGTCGGCGGCGGAGAGCACGGGAAACATCTGCGCGTATCGGGGATGATCGCGCACGCTGGCATCTTCGAGGGACGCATCGTCGCGGGCGGCTTCGCTTTCGGTCGAACGCATGCTCATGAAGGCTGTTCTCCGCCGATGAATGGGAGCAGCGCGCGTGAACGTGAGCTAAAGCCGTTATTTATCGTCGTTGCGACGGGCGCGCTTCCTCATCATAGAAGAGCGGTGGCCGAAATGTAATCCGCATGAAAAGACGCCGTCGCATGAGTTGAAAGAATGCGCGGTGCGTCGCTACTTCGCGCCCGTACTTGAAGCGCCTGCCGATCCCGTCTTTCCGCGCTGACGCGCTTCTTCCTCGCGCTTCAACTGAGCGGGCGGCGTGCCGACTTGCGTCGCGCCGCCTTGACCGCCTTGCGGGCTCGCGCCCTGGCCGGCTTGTCCGGACTGCCCGCCGCGGACGCCGAAGCCTTCGCTGCGCTGCTGGTTGCCGGGCGCGGCCTGCGCGAGAACGAGCGAAGGCGCGGTGGCGAAGGCGGCCACAGCAGCAGCGGCCGAGAGCATCGATACGAAACGTCGCGTGCGCTTGTCGATCATGGTTGACTGCTCGTTGTGTCGATCCAAGATGCACTGCAATGCGCATGCCGCCCGGCGCGGTCGCACTATCGCATCTTCACCACTCCACGCAGATCTTCCCGAAGTGCGAGCCGCTTTCCTGATGCCGGAACGCATCGGGCAGGGCATCGAAGGGGAATGTCCGGTCGATGACGGGCCGCACGCCATTGCTTTCGAGCGCGCGCACATAGTCTTGCTGATGTCTCCGGCTTCCGACGATCAGGCCCTGCAGCTTCGCCTGACGCGCCATCAGTAGCGATGTCGGCACGTTGCCTTCGCGGCCCGTCAGCACGCCGATCAGCGCGATATGACCGCCGACGCGCACCGCTTCGATCGACTGCGCGAGCGTGCCCGGCCCGCCGACTTCGATCACGTGATCGACGCCGCGCCCGCCCGTGAATTCGCGCACGGGCCCGGCCCATTGCTCGTGCGTGCGGTAATTGACGACGTGATCGGCCCCGAGTGCCTTCGCGCGCGCGAGTTTCTCGTCCGACGACGACGTGACGATCACCTGCGCGCCCATCGCCTTCGCGATCTGCAGCGCCGCAATCGACACGCCGCCCGTGCCGAGCGCGAGCACGGTGTCGCCCGCCTTGAGCCCGCCGTCCACCACGAGCGCGCGCCATGCGGTGAGGCCGGCTGTCGTGATCGTGGCCGCTTCGGTGTGGCTCCAGCCGCGCGGCGCATGCGTGAAGGCGCCGGCCGCGCGCACGACGTGCATCGCCGCCATGCCGTCGATGCCGTCGCCCGGCGTGCCCGCGAAGTTGCCCACTTCCGCTTGCGGCAGGCCATCGGCCCATTGCGGAAAGAAGCACGAGACGACGTGATCGCCGGCCTTGAACTCGGTGACGCCATCGCCGACGGCTTCGACGACGCCCGCGCCATCGGACATCGGCACGCGGCCATCGGCGGCGGGACTCTTGCCGCTCACGACCAGAAGGTCATGAAAGTTGAGCGATGTCGCGTGCAATGCGACGCGAATCTGGCCCGGCCCGGGCGCGCCGGGATCGGGAATGTCGCGGATTTCGAGCTTGTCGAGTCCGCCGGGCGCGCGGAGTGTGAATGCCTTCATGAAGTTTTCCTTCGCCGGATAGCGGCAATGAATCGGTCGATGTGCATGATGCATGCAAAATGCAAACGTCGCGTGCGTTGCAACCGGCGGACCCGCTCCGTGCTGGCTCATGCGCGCCCGATGCGCTCAATGCTTCTCGCTATCCAGATGCGCCATCTGCACGGCGGCGTAGCGGTCGCCGGATGCTGCGCCCTTCGGCACGGCCGATTCGATCGCGGCGAGTTCATCGGCGGAAAGGGTGACATCGAGCGCGCCCAGCGATTCGCTCAGCCGGTCGCGCCGCCTCGCGCCGATGACCGGCACGATGTCGTCGCCCTGCGCGAGCACCCACGCAATCGCGATCTGCGCCACGCTCACGCCCTTGCTTTGCGCAATCTGCGCGAGCGCATCGACGAGGGCGAGATTGCGTTCGACATGGCCGTCCTGAAAGCGCGGACTATGCGCGCGCCAGTCGCCCGCTTGCGCCGATTCCTTCGTCCAGTGTCCGCTAATAAGTCCGCGCGACAGCACGCCATACGCCGAGATGCCGATACCGAGCGCGCGGCAGGCGGGCAGAATCGCGTCCTCGATTCCGCGCGAGATCAGCGAGTATTCGATCTGCAAATCGCATATTGCATGCACTTGCGCCGCCTTTCGAATGGTCGCTGCGCCCACTTCCGACAGCCCGACGTGACGCACGTAGCCCGCCCGGATCATGTCCGCGATCGCGCCGACGGTGTCTTCGATGGGCACTTTCGGATCGAGCCGCGCGGGGCGATAGATGTCGATATGCTCGACGCCCAGGCGCTGCAGCGTATAGGCGAGGAAGTTCTTGACCGCGTTGGGACGCGCGTCGTAATCGGTCCAGTTGCCCGCCGGATCGCGCATGCCGCCGAACTTCACGCTGAGAATCGCGGCATCTCGGCGCGACGGCGGCGCGGTTCTCAACGCCTCGGCAATCAGCAATTCGTTGTGGCCCATGCCGTAGAAGTCGCCGGTATCGAGCAGCGTGACACCCGCTTCGAGCGCCGCGTGGATCGTCGCGATGCTTTCCGCGCGGTCCGACGGCCCGTACATGCCGGACATGCCCATGCAGCCGAGCCCAATGGCGGAGGATTGCGGTCCGGTCTTGCCCAACTGTCGTTGTTCCATGTTCCATCTCCTTTCGAGGTTCCGTTGGCCCGCATGTGCAGGCGTCGGATTGCATTATGTGTTCGAAATGCCCGTGCGATAATCCGCCTCAATTCGAATGGGCTGTGCGCCGAGGCGGACAATGAGCGAACCGGATGTCTCCGATCTCCACGCGTATCTCGCGGTGGCGCGCGCCCGCGGCTTTCGTCAGGCGGCGCTGTTGCGCGGCGTATCGGCATCGTCATTGAGCGATGCGGTGCGCCGGCTCGAAGCGCGGCTCGGCGTGCGCCTTCTGAACCGCACGACGCGCAGCGTCACGCCGACCGAGGCGGGCGAGCGGCTGATCGAACGGCTCACGCCCGCGTTCGCGGAGATTGCGGGCGCACTCGACGCCGTCAACGTGTATCGCGACAGTCCAACGGGCACGCTGCGTCTGAACGTGCCGACCATCGCATCGCGCGAGATTCTTCCGTCGATCATTCCGCGCTTTCTCACCGCGCATCCGGGCATCACGCTCGAAGTCAGCGCAACAGATAACTTCATCGATGTGCTCGCCGCCGGTTTCGATGCCGGCATTCGCTACGACGAGCGCATCGAGCGCGACATGATCGCGGTGCCGATCGGTCCGCGCACGCAGCGCTTCGTCGCCGCTGCCGCGCCGGCTTATCTCGCGCTGCATGGTGAGCCGAAGCATCCGCGCGAGCTGGTGAATCACGCATGCATCGGGCATCGCTTTGAAAGCGGCGTGCTCGCGTCGTGGGAATTCAAGCGGGGCGACAAAATCATGCGCATTGCGCCGCGCGGGCCGCTGGCGACGACATCGATTGAACTGAGCCGAAGCGCCGCGCTCGCGGGACTCGGACTCACTTACACGTTCGAGGAATTCGTGCGCGCGGATATCGAACGCGGCGGGCTCGTTCCGATTCTGAAGCCGTGGTGGCAGAGTTTTCCAGGGCCATCGCTCTATTACCCGAGCCGCGCGCATATGCCGGGGCCGCTGCGGGCTTTCGTCGATTTCATTCGTGCGGAGAATGCGCGTGCGTGACGAACGAAGCGGCTCGTCTTCGATTCATCATGACGAGCCGCTTCATAGGGTGCTTGCGCTCAGGGCGCGTCCGTGCCGAGTTCCACGCGTACTTCGTCGACGGACACCGCGTCGCCATTCGGCGAATTGGGACCGCTGATGCGCACGAATGAGACTACGATCTGAGCTGCATTGCCGGGACCGCCGCGCGCGAGTTGCTCGGTCACGTCGTACGAGAGCATCTTCATGCCGTGATGCTTCATGGTCGAGATCTCGAATGCGCCGATCGTGCCGACGAAGTAATCGGCCTTGACCGAATCGATATCGCCGGTCGCGGGCAGATTCACATAGACGTTATAGAAGAAGCCGCCGTTCTGCGCCGCCGCCGAAAGCGCGATGCCATCGAGCACGAGCTTCACGAAACGGAAGGATGCCTTGCCCGGCGCCATCGCTTGCGGCGTCTCGAGCGAATCACCGGGACTCGCCGCCGGCGATACAGCGAGCGTGTCCTTCAGTGCCGTCGCATTGGACGACGATAGCGCCACGAGCGCGCTCACGGATGCATTGCCCAGATGGACGCCCTTTGCGCCGCCCAGCGAACGGCGCGTCGCGGACACGCTGCGGCCCGGGCTCGATGGGAAGTTGCCGACCGGCGGCCGCCCGTGTATCCCCGATATCTGCGCCTGTACTCGCACGATTCCTCCTCGTTGCGCTTGTGGCGGCAGCGACCGCGGCATGGTGTCGTTGGCGTAGTCGTAGCCGAGATTCGCCGGGGTGCGCGTCTTGGACTTCGCCATCGTGAGGCCGCTTGCATAGGTGAAGCTGCCGTTCCAGTAGCTATTGGTCGCCGCGGGCACCTTGCTCGTCGAACGATGCTCCCACGCGTTCCATAAGCGGTCGAGATTGCAGTGATGCAGATAGAAGATTGGATCGATGGGCGCCGTATTGATGTCGCCCATGTAGCCGCCGATAAGATCGTGCACCGGATTGTGCGGTGCATTCTCCAGCTTCGTCTCGAACGCGTTCTTGGTGCCGCGCTGCATGTTGACGACGGTCGAAGCGAAAGGGCTCAGATCGAGCGCCTGATACACATTCGTATTCACCCGCGGTACGTAGAGCGGATTGGCGCTCGCGCTATTGGTGAATTCGGACGGAATGACCGGATACGTGTAGTAATCCCAGTAGGGAAGGGTGAGATTCTTATCCCCCGATATGGTCTTCAACTGCTGTTCCAGGCAATAGATGTATCCGCGATGCCACGCCAGAAAATAGGGTTCGCTGTGCGGGCAATAGTTGCGATGAACATTGACCCAGTATTGCCACGATGCGGGCGAGCTGCCATTGGTGTTGCTTTTCATCGTACGCACGGCGTCGTAAAACGATGAAAATTGCTGCGTCGTTTTGAACGTTTGCCATTCGAGTCGGATGACCGGGGTGACGGCCGCGCCGAGTTCTGGAAAGGATGCGAGCGCGAGCGCTGACGCCGTTCCCTTGACGAACGCGCGCCGCTTAAGTGAAGTGGATTCCATACAGAGCCTCGTGAACGTGGAAAGGCCAGGTGGAACGAGCGACTGGCTTGCGCTGCGACGCCGCAAGGGCGACGCAGTGGTATTGCCCTCCACAGTGAGCAAATCAAGTATGGACAAGGTTACCTAACATTCAATCCACTATTTAGAATAGCGAACGAAATTGTGTGTGATAGCGTACAAACGGATTTTCGAACGAACGTTCTTCGCGAGCGTCAAGGACCAATCCATTATTGAATCATGAACGTTTCGTATTCCAGCAGCTCGAGCTTACGGTCGAGCCACGCGAGGCTGACGAGCAGCACGATCAACAGCGAGCCTGCAAAGCCGTATCCGTACCATCCCGGGTTCGCGGCAAGCGTCGCGCCCGTCAGCACGACATTCGACACCACGAATAACAACACGAGCGCCAGCACCACACGGCGCTTGTCGAGATAGAAGAACACATTGATCACGCCCATGAAGAGCACTTGCAGGCTCGCGGCGATGACATCGATATAAAGCAGCGGCGAATACAGCGCCGAGATGCCGAGCCATCCCAGCAGCGCGGTGCTGACCGCGAAAAGCAGTAGCGCAGCCGTCGCCTGCACCTTGACGATTTCATAAAGCCCATTGCGCAGCGCTTCCACCATTGCATTGCGCATGCGTTCGATATGCTGCAACGAAGCACCTTCGCGAACCGCGCCATAGAACGCGTCGTAGTACTCGACGAAGTCGGTTTCGATGCGCATCAGAAACACCGCCATGCCGGGAATGATCGCGAGATACGCAAGAAACACGGGGATGTCGTAGATGATCGATGCCCGCAGCGGACCGATCACATCCTGTCCCGTACCCGGCGCGTACCAGAACATGAACTTGTCGATCCAGATGGCGAGGTTGTAGAGAAAGCCCGTCGCCATGAGGGTGGGATAGCGGTATCGCTTCGAGAAGAACTCGAATGAGATGAAACGTTCGCTCGTGTAGTCGCGATAGATCAGCGTCAGCAGTCCCGCGAGCAGCACCGTTTGCCCGAACACGAAGCCGCCGAGCAGTCCCGTCAGTCCGAAGATATTGAGTGTGATGGCGGCGCCCGCCGTCAACGTATAGCCGACGAAAAACACCCACAAAATAGACGTGTACTGCTTCATGCCGGACAGAAAAATCGTCGCGAGCCAGATGTTGCTCATCACGACGAAGCCCGCGAGCATCAGCATTCGGTACGCCGCCGACTGCGCCGGAAACAGGAACACGACCGCGAGTCCGCCGAGCACGATGGCGGCGATCGTCGCGACGAGCGCCGCGCCGTGATAGTTCGGCAGCACCATGTCGCCGCGCTTCTCGAACAAACGATCAGACGTGAAGCGTGTGAAGCCGAGTTGCAGCGGTCCGGTCAGCACGAGCGAGAGCGATATCAAATAGGTCACCGATACCTGAAACTGTGTGATGAGTCCGGTCGGCAACACGAAGGGCAGGCTTAGAATGCCGATCAGCAACATGCCGATGATCGACAGAATCCACGGTCCTGCGCTGATGAGGCCCGCATACGCATACGCCTGCATGAGGCCGACCAGCGTTTCGCGCTGAAGCATCTTGCGCAGTTCGAAGCCGATTCCCGCCATGACGATTCCCCTGCCTCTTCTGATTCGGTTATTCGCGGTTAATGAGCCGCTCGTACAGCGTGCGATAGGCGCCCACCATCCGTTCCTGCGTATAGAAGCGTTCGACGCGCGCAATGCCCGCCGCTTGCGCCGCACGCCAGTTGTCTTCGTCGAGCAAATCGAGTGCGGCATCGGCGAGCGCGCGCGGATCGGCAATCTGCACGACGCGGCCCGCCGCCCCGAGCGCCGCGTCGTCGCCGGGCAAGCCGTGGATCAGTTGCCTGCACGAGCCGACATCCGTCGTCACCGAAGGCACGCCCGCCGCGAAGCCTTCGAGCACGACCAGCGGCAATGCTTCGGATATCGAACTAAGTATGAGAACGCCGCATTTCGGCAGCAGCTCGTCGATCTTCTGAAAGCCGAGAAATCTGACCTTGCCCTGAAGCCCGAGACTTTCGACGAGACTGCGGCATTCGCGGGCGTATTCGACGTCCTCGTCTTCAGGACCGGCGATCCATGCTTCGGCATCGGGCTCCTTGCGCACGACAGTCAGCATCGCGCGAATGAAGGTCTTGATGTCCTTGATCGGCACCACGCGGCCGATCAGGCACAAGGTCTTCGGCACGCCCGCCGCGCGCTTGTTGCGTAGCGCCGAAAGCCTTGGCAGATCGACGCCGTTCGGTATGCTCGCGGTCTTTTGCGCGGGCGCGCCATCGGCGACCTGACGCTGACGGTTGCCTTCATAGAGCGCGATGATGTCGTCGGCGGCGTCGTAACACACGCGACCGAGCGTCTCGAAGAAGCGCACCCACAGATCGCGGAAATAGCCGACTTGCGAGACATCGCGTTCGAAGATGCTGCGGTTATCGCGTATCCACTGGCTCTGGAACAGATCGATCTTCCGTTCCTTCGTATAGATGCCATGCTCGGATACCAGCAGCGGCCGTCCGGTTCGAAAGTGCGCGAGCGCGCCGAGAAAGCCCGCATATCCTGTCGATACGGTGTGGTACACGCCTGCATCGGGCAGTCCGTTCGCAATGCGTGCGAGCAGCCATAGCGGCTTGTGCATCACGCGCACGGTCCAGAAGTAATCGACGAACGAAGGGTCCGTGCAGCGTTCGCGATACTGCTGTGTCACGTAGTTCCACGCCTCGCGCGAATAGAGGAATTCGCGCTCGGACAAGCGGCCGTCCGGTGCAAGGTCTTTCAGCATGTCGCGCAGCATGGGGCCTGCGGCGGCGCGCATCGCGGGATTTCGCATGGCTTCGTGCAGCTCCGCGGATTGCGCGAACGCCATACGGTCGCCCCGGCGCTTCGCGGCTTCGGGCGCGGCTTCGAAGTCGTAGAGAAAGTGATTCTCTTGATGCACGACGTTGTCGGGCAATGCATACGACGCCTTCGGATAATCCTGGGGTCGGCTGCCGAGAAAGCACAACGCGAACGTGAGATCGGGAAACGCGCGGATCATCTGATTGACCCAACTGGATACGCCGCCGCTCACATACGGGAACGTTCCTTCGAGCAACAGCACGACATCGGCGTGCGGCGCTTTGGGCAAGTTCGTGCTGAGCGCGGGCCATGCCTTGTTGATGGCCGTATCGGCAACGGTGTTCATGTCGAGCCTTTGCGAAGCGTGGCAAGCGAGCCGCGCCAGTAGTCGAGCACGGGTCTCATGACGGGAAGGATCGCGGACGGACTCATCTGTGCGAGCAATGTCTTCACGCGCGCGAAATCGCCGCGCAAATAAGCCGCTTCCGCGAGATAAGGCAGCATGCGGTCGCGCGCGAAGCCTTCTTCGATCGCGCGTTCGAGCAAGGTATCGGCGGCGTCGAGATCGCCGCGATCCAGTGCGAGCCTTCCGCGCATGCGCCATAGCGCGGCGTCGGAGGGTTCGATGTCGAGCGCGGCGGCGGCGTAGGCGTCGGCCTGATCCGCTGCATTGCGGTAGACATCGCCCTGAACGAGATGCGCGTAGATGAGCTCGCCATAGAGTTCGGCGAGCGTCTTGTTGACCTCATAACGTTCCTTCGGCGCAAGCTCGGCCTCGAGTTTCGGACGCTCGGCCAGAATGCGCTGCGTGAGTTGCTTCTCCTGACTGTCGAGCATGCCGTAGGCGAGCAGGCGGATATCGTCGAGCGGATCGGCCAACATGCCGCGCAAGAGCGGACTGATGGTGTGCGCGGGCATGGACTGCATCGCGAGAAGGGCGGTCATGCGCAACGACGTGATGCCTTCGTTGTTCTGCAACTCGGCTTTGAGCCGCGCGCCGCGTCCGTATGAAACGTGCGGGATCAGATGCGTGGCGAACTCCGGCTCTTCGACGTAAGCGATGTCCCTCGCCGGCACGCGGCGCGGCAACGCGAGCGCGAGCACCATCGCGCCGACGGAGACCAGCGCGCCGCCCACCGGCACCGCGAACGTTAGTAATCCGATATAAAGCAACGCACCCTTCGACCGATAGCGATGCGGCAAGGTCCGCCAGCACGCAAACGCGATCAGCGCGGCCGCAGCCGCCTGAAGGGTCAAGCATGAGAGCAGCACGCGCGTGGGATCGCCGCCGCGCGATGCGAGCACGAACACAACCATCTGCACGACGACGCCGACGAGCGCCGCCAGCGACGCAAGCCCAGTGACGATGCGGCTCGCGGTGCGCTCAGTCTTCGGCATGGCACAGCCTCAGGAAGTGATGCAGCGAATCAACGGGTGCATCGGCGTCGAGATGCATCGCGTGTGTCGCGACGTGTGCCGATTCGAAGTCCGCGCCGAACTGCGCGCGCAGGTTCTCTTCGATGCGCAACAGATAGCCCGCGACTGCGCTCTCGCCCGAGAGCGGCATCAGCGTGAGCACGACACGATGCTTCGGCGTGACGATGGGCCATTGTGCATCGAGCGAGCGCCGCATACGCAGCACGTGTTCATGCAGCGACGCGCCGAACTCCGTCGTATCGAACACGAGCGCGACGAGCGACGACTCGACGCCCGTATCGCGCAGCAGATGAACGAGGCGTGCATAGTCGAGCGCGAAATCGTAGGGACAGCGCGGGAACGCCTGGAGAATCGAGCGGCTGACTTCCGCATGGCGCACGCTGTCGGCGTAATAGCCGCACAGCACGAGCAGGAACTGCAAGTTGTCGCGCGTCATTGCGAGGAACGGCATGCGCGCGACCACGAGCAGCGCAACGTGCCGGCCGCCTGCATCGAGCAATGGCGCGACCGCGCGATAACGCGTGCCGGCATCGTTTGCATTCGCTTCGGGATGCGTCAGCACGAGTTTGTCCAGCGCCTCGCTGACGAGCGGATCGTTCGCATCGAGTTCGAAGGGTTCGCCCACGCTGGCAACGGGCGTAAGCGCCACGGCGTTGTCGGTCCATGCGAAGAGACTCGCGGTTTCGAGCTGGCATGCTTGCGCCGCCGTCTTCAGAAAACGCGCGGCGCCTTGCAGCGGACCGCCGTCTTCATCGTTGAGCGCGAGCGTGCGAAGCCGCGCGAGTGAGTCGCGCAACGTAGCGGGCCGCGCGAGCACATCCTGTTCGAGCCGTTCATGCGAGAGACGCAACAGGAACTGATTCTTCGTGAGGATTGAAAGCCGCTCGGCGAGATAATCGTTGGCAATGCGTGCTTGCCGCTGACGGCCGATCCAGATATCGCCGAACTGCCCGCACAGCAGTGTAAGCACGAAGCCGCCGAAGAAGAAGCCGCCGGGAAATGGAGACGCGGCGTGGCCGTGCGCGTCGGGAAGCCATTGCGGGGCATACCACGCAAGCAGCAGCAAGAGGGCGCTTGCCGTGCCCGCAAGCGTGCCGTAACGCAGCGCAAAGACGACGGGCATGAGCCAGACCCATCCGAAGCCGGTGCGTGCGAGCAGGGGATCGGCGGGATCGACGAAGCGGCACACCACGAGCAGCGCGATAGTCGCGACGACGACTTCCATCGCGATGAACGCAGCGCGCCTGCGCGAGATGCCCGATGGCGCGAACACACGCGCCCACGGCATGTCGTGCGCGACGGACTGTCCGCTTTGCGCGGCGCGCGTGCGTCGCGATTGAGCGGCGTTATCCGCATCGCCCGATGCTTTTCGCTTGCCTTCGATGGCGCGCATGACGGGCTACTTCGTCAACGTGCCGAGAAGCTCTTTTTCGAGCTTCTGCGCGACGCCCGACAACGCATCGCGGCTCCATCCTGTGCGGCTGCCCGCTGCGCTCCAGACGACCTTGCCGCTCGCGACATCGAGGACATCGAAGGTGAGACCCACGGCCGGCTCGCCATCCACGCCGACCTTGTAGCGCCATTCCGTCACCGTGCCGGTCAACGCATAGCGCACGTTCTGCGATCGCGCCCACGCAAGCGCTTTCGCGTTCGCATCGGGTTTGGCCGTGTCGAAGAGCGTTTCTTCATCGCCGGTGTCGGGATAGCGCGTGACCTGCATGCCGCCCGATGCAAGCAGGCTCTGCGCAATCGCCGATGCGCGCAAGCCCGCTTGCGGCGTTTCCGTGCGATTGGCGATAGGCAGCACGGTCCAGCTCGCGTTTCGTTCGAGCGCGGCGGCGGTGCTGTCGCTGCGGTCCACCACCGCGCACGCACTGAGCGCAAGTGCGATGCTCGCGGCGCTCAGTATGAATCGTCGTGACGTTCTCATCGTTATTCCCTCTGCATGTCTTCGTGTATGCGCCATCAGTAAAGCCAGCGATATCGCACGCCATATTCCGTGAACGCCTGCGTGCGCCCGGCCGTCGCGCCCGCGTGCTCGTAATAGACGAGCGCCTGGTCGTTGCCGAAGACGCTGCCCGCGAGTCCCACGCGCACTTGCGCGGTCCAGCCCTGGTTCGAATCGTGAAGCGGTCCTGCGGCGAAGAAAGGTCGCCAGGCGCGCGTATAACCTTCGGGAAGATCGTCGCCGAAAGAGAACAGCACGCCTTCCTGTGTGAACGTTTGCGGCATGAACTGGCGCGCAGTCAGCGGCGTGCCCGCAGGCAACAGGCGCGCGAGCTGGCCGCCGGGATTGCCCGACGCGCTGTATTGCCCATGCGTGACGACAGCGCGAATGGTGTAGTCCGGATAATCGACGCGCAGCTTGTAGCCCGCATTGAAATCGACCACCGTGCCCGTGCCGAGAAACGACTTGTCCTGTCCATGAAAGCGGTCGTATTCCACGCGTCCGCCCACGAAAACGTGCGGGTCAGGCCGATAGTTGAAGCCCACGCTCGCCAGATCCTTCATCCCGCCGACGATGAGCTGACTCGTTTCCGTCGCCGCCTGATTGATGCCGAGCGCATAGTTGAAGCTCATATTTCGTTGTTCGAACCAAATGCCTTCGATGAGAAACGTCGTGAAATCATCGAACGCATTGCGGCGGCCGATGCTCACGCGTTCGGTGTCATCGAGCCCGAGATGCCGCCACGCAAGCGACAACTGCCGGTCGTGACGCGGCACATTGACGAGCGTGGCGTCGCCGTGCTGATTGCGATCGGCGTAGTCGAGCATGAGGGATTGCGTCGGCGACAAACGCAGTCCCGCGCCGATGCCCGTCTCCGTATAAGACAAGCCGCCCTGATCGACGACCCTGAAATGCGGTGCGATCGCCTGTGCGTTACGCAGCAGTTGCTCGCGCAAAATCTGGTTCACGATTTCATCGTCGGGTAACGCGAATTGCTGTTCGTATGCGTGTGTTTGCACGTCGCCGAAGCGGCCCGTCGCGGCTTCCGCATCGAGCCGGTTCTGGCGCGGAATCCAGTCCGCTTCGGTATCGAGCAGGCGGTTGAGCGTGGCGCGATCATGCTCGGCGAGCGCGATCGTGACTTCGGCATAGACGGGACGCGTTGCACTATCGATGTACTGGCGCAGCAGCCAGAGACTCTCGGCATCGTATGCGTCGTGCGATTGCAGCCAGCCGAGCGCGGCCTCGCGAGCCACGGCCGAATACACGCGCTGCTTCTTCTCCTCGCGATGCACGACGCTTTGCAGCACGTCATCGGTCGATGCGTCGGTGGTCTGTTCAATGCTGCCGTCATCGTTCACGTCCGCGCGTAGAAGCTCGATCAGCACTTGCCGCGATGCATCGCCGCCCGCGAACGAATCCGTCAGTCCGACCATGCGCGCGCGCAGGTCTTCACGCTGCTCATCGTCGAGTCCGGCGGGCTGCTTGCCCGATGCACGCAGCGCCATTTGCTTGCGCCACACGGCGTTGCGCACGCGCCAGGCATCGTCGATACGGCCATTCAACTCGAGCGCATCCGCATAGCCGAGCGCCCATAGCGGATCGTCGCGACGCGATGCAGCCTCCTTGTGCATCATGTGCAGCGCACCGCGCGCATTGCCTAAACGCAGATACGCGGCCGCATAAGGCGCCCACAACGCGCCGTCGTGTTCAGCATCGCGTGCATGGCGCGCGAGGACGGCGCGCAGTTCGGCATCGCTGCCGCGCTCGTTCAATGCCCAGATCAACGCGGCGCGCGCTTCCTGATCGCCCGGTGCAATGGCGAGCGCCGCGCGCGTGTCGGCGAGCGCGCCATCGGGATCGCCTGCACGCCTTAGATACTGCGCACGCGCGAGCAGAAAGCGCGGGGAACGCTCCGCTTCTGCTCGCTCTGCGGCGTCGAGCGATGCCAGCAATGCGCGAATGCGTGCGGTCGCGTGAGCGCGCAGATAGTCGTAGATTGCGAGTTCGAGCAGGCGCTCGCGGCCCGTCTGGCGATATGCAAACTCGGCGATACGTCCCGCTTCCAGCGGCTCGTTCTCGTAGCGCGTGGCCATCGCGGTCAGATCGTCGGGCGTCGCCTGGCCTCCTTCGACCAGCGTGTCGTAGCCTTCGCGCGCCTTGCGGTCTTGTTGATCGAGCGTCGCGATCATCGCGTAGAAGCGCCAGAAATCACCGTCTTGCGCGTTTGCGTGAGACTTCGCGGCATCGAGCACGGCGAGCGAACGGTCGAAGCGGGCGCGCGTGTAATACATGAGGCTCAGCTTGAGCGCGTAGGCCGGATCGGGTCCGAACTCACTCATCAGGCGCTCGTAGGTTTGCATCGCGAGATCGTCGTCGCCGTTGCGTTCAGCGAGCCGCGCATAACGTTCCAGCACCGCACGGCGATAAGCGCCGTGCGCGCGCGCCTGCAGGAAGCGCAGAGCGGCGTCGGGGTCCGCCTTGGCTTCGTATGCGGCGACGACGCGATCGAGCTGCTTCATGTCGCCGGGCGCATGGTCGGACTCGTGGATGGCGGCGGCAAGCATCGCGTCGTTATCGCCCAAGGCGGGCGCGAGGCGTTCGACCTGCTTCCAGTATTTGTCATCGTGGCGCGCGCGCGCGAGCACGAGATAGTTCGCGAGCGCGACGTCCGGCGCGTGATTCCATTCGGCGACTTGCGCGAGGCGTTCGCGCCATTCGATCGATGAAGGATCGCGATTCACGACCGTCTGCGCAATGCGTTGCGCCGCTGAAAGATCGCCGTTCGCGAGGAACACTTTAAAGCCGAGTTCGTAGTCGGCGGCATCGGGAGAGTCCGTCGCGGCGACGCGTTGGGTGATCGCGTTATCGGATTGCGCGTTGGCGTTCATGCAACTGCGCGCGCAAAACATCGCATGCGATGCCTCCTTCCTGCCGATGCCTTCGATCGCGTGCGACGCGAATCGCGCACGACGTATGCCACTTTTAGCGCCATCGCCCGACGACATATCCAATAGCCGCTTCGCATACCAATCCGCGATATCCGGTCTTCCCGCCGCTAGCGCGAGCCTCGTCAGATAGCGCAGCGTTTCACGATCGCGCTCCAACGATCCGATATGCGCCTCTGCAGCGGCGAGCGCATCGGCAAGACGATTGCCCGCCTGCAATGCCTGCACGCCCGAGAGAAACAAGCGCCGCTCGTCGTCGCGCGTCGCGGCATGCGTCTGCGCGGCGAAGAATGCATCGGCGGCGCCCGCATGATCCCCTGAAGCAAGTCTGAGTTGCGCGCCCTGCGCGAGCCAGCGCGATGCCTCATTGGGCTTCATTTGCGCGAGCCGTTCGTAGTACCGGCCCGCGAGCGCGCCATCGTTCAACGCACGCGCCTTCGCCGCAAACGCTTCGAGTTGCGCTGCTTCCCACGGCTTGTCGACGGCCTGCTTGAGGAGCGCATCGAGTTCGGCAAGCCGGGCGGTCCGCTTCGGATCGGCGGGATTCAATGCATACGCTTGCGCCTCGGCGAGATCGATACGCACCTTCAACGCGCGCGACTGCACTTCCGGATCGCCCGACACGGACAGCCGCGCGAGCATCTTGCGGGCATCCGCGATGCGTTGAACCTTCAGATACTCGCGCGTCAGTTCGCTCAGCACTTCCGCATTGTCCGGTTCGATCCGCAGCCACGCTTCGAGATACGCGACGGAAAGCGTATCGGCGTGATCGCCCTGAAGCAGCCGCTCACGCAGACGCTCGCGCGGAAACGCGAGCACGAGCATGAGCATCACCAGCAGCCCGAAAGCCGCGATGACGAACGGCGAGAAGAGCCGCTGGCGATCAGGTTGCGCAGACGACATCGACATGGACGGCATCCGGTCCGTTGCGAGCGAGTGCGGCCGGCGAATACACGCGCCGCCCTTGCGCGATGGCAGGCGCGAGCATGCGGCCGTTCGCCTTGACGATGCATGCGCCCGCGTGCGGCTCGCCGCCGATGGCGAAGTGCGGCGCGACATGCGATGCGAGATCGAACGAAAAGCCCTGCGCCGTGCGTGCGAAACGATTCACGACGCCATTCGCTTCAGCGAGGTAAGGCAGCTTCGCGGCGCGCGTTGCATCGATCACGCGAAAGCGCGCATCCGCGCCGCTCAAGTGGACATACACGCCGCCCGGACCCGCGAGATAACCGATCACGCCTTCTGCGCTCGCGAGATCGGGGACGCGTCCTTCGGGCAGCCGCACGGTGCGTAATGCGCCGTCGCCGTGAATGCGCCAGAAGTCGCCATCGCGCGACACTTCCATGCGCTGAAAATCCAGTACCTTTTGCGCGTATTCGGATGCATAGACGGGCATCAACGGTTGCGCCGACAACGTGCGATACACATCCGACAGCGTCTTCACCGATGCGTATTTGGTGCCTGAAAACATGTGGTAATAGACATCGACCGGCTTGAAGCGGATGGGCGTTTCGGTCATCTCGAACGTTTCGAGCACGCGCCGATAACCGTAGTACGGTCCCTGCCAAAGCGCGGTGTACGGCTCCTCGTTCTGATTCGGCGCGAACACCTGAAAGAAGCCGTCCTTGTTCACGCCGAGCGGCGCGATGGCGGCCCAGCTCGGATACCGCTTCGTGATGAGCGTGTCGCCGCCGTTCATGTTGTACACGCCTGCCTTGTCCGCCGCTTCGATCACGCTCGCGGGAACCTGACAGTCGCCGCTCCACAGCATCACTTTCACGCGCTTGCCGGCGGGCGCGAGTGTGTCGATATAGCGAATGGAGCCTTCGATTTCGCGGTCTGTGTTGTAGCGATAACCGGGAATGTCGATCGACAAGCCGTTGTAGTTCGCGCGGCTGCCGCCCTCGGCGGTGTCGTCGCTGCTCGATTTTCCGAGGCCCGTCACGCGCATCCACTGCAGCGGGTGCGTGTAGGTGTGGCTCGCCACTTCAACGTTCGGTAGTGCGAACAATGCGCGTGCGATTGCACGCAGACGCGGCGCGTCCTTCGGATAAGGACCTTCATCCGATATCTCGCCCTCGATGACCGATACGGTCGTCGGCAAGCCGAATTCGCGGATCACGCGATAAAGCGCATCGCCGGAATATTGCGGAGGCGTGGCCGTCGATGCCTTCATCGTTCCGCCGTTCACATCGAACTCGGCGCGCGAGGCGAGGCCGTCGCCGTCGATGTGCGTCATCAGAAGGCGTCGTCCGTTTTCCGTCGTCGGATCGGGGGCGGGCATGTCGTCGGGCAAGCGCAGGGCCGCACGCAAGAAGCGGATGGGCTGAAGGACCCAGCGCGCCTGATTCGCCATCGGCATGTCGAAGACCGCGAAGGGGCGCATCGCGTAGCCGCCCCACGGCGTGATCGCGGCAGCGTCGATGGTGAAGTCGTTGCCCGCATCCGCCGATGCGAGCCGCAGCAGTGAATGGCTATGCTCGCCGACGCGGACGTTGGCCGTATCGTGCGGATCGGGCTGCGGTTGCATCTCGAAGCCCATCATCGACGCATCCATCGATTCGACACGCAATCGTTTGCCTGCGCGCCCCGCAACGGGCACGAGATCGAGCTTTCGCGCGAGATCGCCGTTCACGTCGATGCCGAAGGTCGTCAGCATCGCGACGGGCGTGTGATGATCGATCTGCGCTTCGAGCCAGTCGCGAAACGCCGACGGGTCCGGCACCGGATAGTCGAGCCACACGACGACGCCTGCATATCGATCCGATAAATCGCCTTCGGGAAGCGGCTTTGCGACATCCGCGAATTCGACGCGATAGCCGAGCCAGTTGAGCGGCATCGATATATAACGCACACCGGGCGTCACGTTGAGACTGGCGCCGGGCCCAATGTCCTGCACGACGAGGATCGTGCGCGGCACGTTACCGCGTGACGTGCTTCGCGGCAAGGGCAGGGTCGCGCGAGCGGGTCCTGTGCCAACGGTTTGCAGCGCACCGTCCGTCACATACGGTATGAGCCCTTGCGCGCTGATCTTCGCGACGGCATCGCGGGCGCACGCACGATCGGCAGGCGCGCAGTAATCGATGGACAACACCGGCAAGCGATATTGCTCGCGCAACGTGCGCGCTTGCGCGAGCAGCCACTGACGATCCGCTTCGGGCACGGCGACATAGCGTTTCTTCGTCTGATCCCATCCGTGATATAGCGACTCGAACGCGACTGCATAAGCAAGGTCGTGAACTTGCGGCATCAGCTCGAAACCGCGATTGAAGATGAGCCGCGCTTCCGGATAGCGCGCCTTGATCGCGCGGATGACCGCGATGACACCCGCTTGCTGACGCGCGCGTTCGTCGTCGGTATGGGCAATCGACTGATACGAATCGAGCGTATCGAGAAAGAAGCCGCGAAAGCCGCGCGCCCACAATGGCGCGATCACATGATCGACGAAAAACTGCGGCCAGCCGGGCGCGGACTGATCCACGATGCGCGAGGCCCACGCCGCGTTGCTGCCCTTGAGCCACGAAGGCGGCATGTCCTTGTAATAAGCGCGCGCGGGCGTCACTTCGCCGACGCTCACGTAAGCGAACCACTTTGACGGCGGTGAATCGGCGGCATGCGTGGACGGCGTGAAGCCGCTGTCCGGCTCGAGGACCACGGCATCGAACGCGGACAACTGGCCGACCGGAACCGGCGCGCCATAAAAGAGCGCGATGGACGGCTCGTGCGCGGACTCATCGGCGCGCGCGGAGAGCGTCATCGCAAGCGTTGCCGCGAGGATGGCCGCGAGGGATCGCCATATGCCGCCGGTGAAGGCGGACATCAGGCGGCGTGATCGCCGGCGCGGCGCGCGGCGGCCAAAGAGTATGCGTCGCGTTCCAATGGAATCTCGTCTTGTCTCATATCGTTGGGGCCTTCGCGGCTCTCTCGATGGCGCTCGAACATGCCTCGACGCACGCACCGAGGCATGACGATTGATATGAGCAAACTCGATGCCAGCCCTCCCTCATGCGAACAAGACGCGCTGCCGCCTTCGAACTTACTCCGCCTTACAACGCAGCGTGTAGATCCGACATTCACCGATGCCCATGCTTTTTGATGAAGACCATGAGCGCGGAAAACGCGGGCGGAACGGAGGGATCGGCGCATCCCAGTTCGGTGCTTCCGTCATCCGAAACAATGACGATGCGATAGGTTCGTCCATCCGGCACCGGTTTTTGCGCGGCTCGCGGCGCGGCGGCCGATTGCGCGCGCGCGGCGGACACGAGGCGCGACAGCTCCTCGTTGTCCGCAGGCGACAATTCGTTCGCTTCAACGACGATGGGCCGGGCCAAGCCCGGAAAGAAGCCGACGCCCCCTTCGATAGTGAGTTCAGCGCGCATCGGCAGCTCCTTCTGCATGCGATCCGAAGTGCAGCCTGCCGTCAGCTGGCAGGCGCAAATAAGTCCGGCGAACACGCGTGCGGACAGACGCATGATACGCGCGGTCCGTCACAATACGCCGACCGTATCCCACGCCTTGCTGACCGCCTTCGACTCGGCGCTATTCGCGCCATAAAGCCGATTTGCATTGGAGACAGTGAGTTTCGCGAAAGTCTTGAACGTCGTATTGGGTTTGATGTGCGAATCATTCAGCGTCTCATACCAGATGCGTCCGGCCTTGTCCCACGCATAACCGCCGATGTCGATCGCCGCCAGACAGAACGCGCGGTTCGGAATGCCGGAGTTGATATGAACGCCGTGATTGTCCTGCGCGGTTTGCACGTAATGGGCCATGTCCGCAGGCTGCGGGTCTTTGCCCAGCACGGGATCGTCATAGGCGGTCCCGGGTTCTTTCATCGAACGCAGCCCGACGCCCTTCACTCCCTTTGCGAGCAGTCCCGCGCCGATGATCCAGTCCGCCTTGTCCGCAGTCTGTTTGAGCGTGTATTGCTTGATGAGCGAGCCGAACACGTCGGATACGGATTCGTTCAGCGCGCCCGGTTGTCCGGAATAAGCAAGCGCGGCCGCGTGCTCGGTGACGCCGTGAGTAAGTTCATGACCGATCACATCGAGCGCGACGGTGAATCGGTTGAAGAGCGTGCCGTCGCCATCGCCGAATACCATCTGCTGTGAATTCCAGAACGCGTTGTCGTATTGCTCGCCGTAATGCACCGTGCCGATGAGCGGCATCCCTGCATCGTCGATGGAATTGCGGTGATAGATCTCCTGATAGAACTCGAAGGTCGCGCCGAGGCCGTCGTAGGCTTCGTTCACGCTGACATCGTTCGACTTGGGCGAGCCTTCGCTTCGCACCAGCGTGCCGGGCAAGGTCTCGGTCTGGTTGGCCGTGTAGATGGTTCGGTGAACGGAAGGCGCGGCGGCCACCGGTGCCACGGCGGCGCCGCGTCTTGGCGCGAGCATCGCGGCCTGCACCGAGCGAATCTGCCGGAACGTGTGGTCGGCGCTTAATGTGTCGATGGCGAGCGAACGCTGTTGCGGTGTGCCGTTCTTGGCAATTTCCTTCAGCATATGCGGCGGAAGGATGCAGTAGATCGGATGGACTCGATCATGTCGGGCGTGATTGCACATGGTCTTCTCCCTTGTTGAAGTGAGCGAGACGGCATTCGGCGCGCGAGAAGGTCAGCAATGTCGAACGATCGATCGGACCGGCGCCCGCGCGCAGCACTTACCAGTGCCATCAACAACCATAGGTCATTCGCGCGCGATCGTCACATCTCACTGAGTCGGACAGACGACGGGTATGACGATGCTCAGCGTAAACCCCGCCAAGGCCAGCCTCTTCGCGTAAGAAACGGGTAAGCCCATGCATTTACCTTAAGCATCAGCGCACCGTAGAAAAACTATCGGCATGCAATGCATGGGCGCGCATATCGACACTTCCCGGCAGGAGACGCCTATGGACATGCAGGTTGCAGAGACCATCAAATCGAGCGCGACGTATCGCGAACTCGTTCGGAAACGTTCGACGCTCGGCTGGACGCTGACGGCGCTCGTGCTGGTCGTCTATTACGGATACGTATTGCTGATCGCGTTCAACAAGGACCTGCTTGCAGCGAAGATGGGCGCCGGCGTGATGACGTGGGGCATGCCGATCGGCCTTTTCGTGATCGTTTTCACCGTTGCGATCACGGGACTTTACGTGCGGCATGCGAATCGCACGTATGACGAACTTACTGACAAGATCAAGCTGGAGGTCGAATGAACGCTCGACATATTCTCGCCGCAAGCGCGCTTCTCGCGGTATCGGTCGGTTCATTCGCGGCAGGCGGCGACCTCGGACCGGCGGTCAAACAGCCGACGAACTGGACCGCTATCTGCATGTTCATCGCGTTCGTAGTCGCGACACTGTTCATCACCAAATGGGCCGCCAAGAGAACACGTTCGGCCTCCGACTTCTATACGGCGGGCGGCGGAATCACCGGCTTTCAGAACGGCCTTGCGATTGCGGGCGATTTCATGTCGGCGGCCTCGTTCCTGGGCATTTCCGCTGCGGTCTATACGAACGGCTATGACGGTCTCATTTATTCCATCGGCTTTCTCGTCGGCTGGCCGATCATCACGTTCCTGATGGCCGAGCGGCTGCGCAATCTCGGCCGCTTCACATTCGCCGACGTCGCGGCGTATCGCTTCAAGCAGACGCCCATTCGTGCATTCGCCGCGTCCGGAACGCTCGTCGTCGTGGCGTTCTATCTCATCGCGCAGATGGTGGGCGCGGGGCAACTCATCAAGCTGCTCTTCGGTCTCGAATACTGGATCGCGGTGGTGATCGTCGGTGCGCTGATGATGGTGTACGTGCTCTTCGGCGGCATGACCGCGACCACGTGGGTTCAAATCATCAAGGCGTGTCTGTTGCTTGCGGGCGCATCGTTCATGGCCTTCATGGTGCTCTGGCAATTTCACTTTAGCCCCGAAGCATTGTTTGCGAAAGCTGTTGACGTTCATGAGAAAAAGACGTCGATCATGGGTCCGGGCAATTTCATCAAGGACCCGATCTCCGCGATCTCTTTCGGCATTGCGTTGATGTTCGGCACGGCGGGCTTGCCGCACATCTTGATGCGCTTTTTCACGGTGCCGAATGCAAAAGAGGCGCGCAAGTCCGTGTTCTGGGCGACGACGTGGATCGGCTATTTCTACATTCTCACGTTCATCATCGGCTTCGGCGCGATCGTGCTCGTGAGCACGAATCCGGTGTTCAAGGATGCGGGCGGCAAGCTGCTCGGCGGGACCAACATGGCGGCGGTGCATCTGGCGAGCGCGGTGGGGGGCAACGTGTTTCTGGGCTTTATCTCGGCGGTCGCGTTCGCCACGATTCTCGCGGTCGTCGCGGGGCTGACGCTCGCGGGGGCATCGGCGGTATCGCATGATCTCTATGCGACGGTGTTCAAGCACGGCAACGCATCGAGCAAGAGCGAACTGCATGTATCGCGCGTGACGACGATCGTGCTCGGTATCGTGGCGGTCGTGCTCGGCATCGTCTTCGAGAAGCAGAACATTGCGTTCATGGTGTCGCTTGCGTTCGCGGTCGCGGCTTCGGCCAACTTTCCGGTGCTGTTCATGTCGGTGCTGTGGCGCGGCTGCACGACACGCGGCGCAGCGGTCGGTGGCTTTCTCGGGTTGCTTTCGGCTGTGGTGCTGACGGTGCTCTCGAAAGCCGTATGGGTGGACGTGTTCCACTTCGCCGATGCGCCGTTTCCGTATGCATCGCCCGCGCTGTTCTCCATGGCGATCGGCTTCCTCGGCATCTGGATTTTCTCGATAACGGACAAGTCTGCTCGGGCGCGCATCGATCAAGCTGGCTTCGATGCTCAAACCGTGCGTTCGGAAACGGGCATCGGCGCAGTGGAGGGCGCGAGTCACTAAGTCTTTGCCGATGTGTTGTCTTGCAGTCGCGGCGGCCGAGTGCGTGCCGGCCGCGACCCACGCAATTTCCTTGAGCGGTTATAGGTTCTTCAATATTTCCAAGAGCAATATGTCGTGGCACTCTGGTCGAATGCTTGAATGGGGCCAGCCCCAACATGCGTTCGCGCGCGCACAACGCACAGGGTGCCATTACTCTTCTGCGATCACATCAGCAATATTTACGGAATAGTTCGTGGCCCTTGAGGCCCGGGCCGGCGCGTTGAGCGGACTGGGGACCGGTGTGTGGTCTTCGCGCGACATGGAGCCGCGCCTTACAGCGAAAGCGGGTGCCTGCAAAGAGTCCGTAAACTCGCGCTGCTAGGATGACGGCTCCTTCCATCTCACACATCTCGAACATATGAAAAAGGCCGTTCTTGCCGCTTTCGTTGCAGGCACCGCGTTCTTCGCTGCTGCGTCCGCTTTTGCAGCTCCGCATCACCACGTGGTATGCCACAAGGTGCACGTTCATCATCATTGGGAACGTCACTGCAAGTAAGCGGTATTCGCTTGGCAAGAGCCCCGTCGTGAATAACGGCGGGGTTTTTTTATGCTCGCTGCGAGAATTGGCGGGTCGCAAATAAATAGGAATGCGATGTAACCAAAATCTGTTCCCGGGCCCGCCGGCGTCAGGCGCTCGCGCCGCGATTGCGGTGCAAAGGTACAATCGTTCGCCAATTCCGCCTGCAATAGAAGCGCTTTACGCCGCCCCTCGATGACTTCTTCCAAAACTACCGATGCGATGCCGCCTTTCCTCACCGGAGGTGGAAATTGTTCCGACATCATCGCGTTCCGTGACTGGTCGAAAACTCCGCTTGGCCCGATATCCGCCTGGCCCGCCATTCTCAAGAACACGCTGTCGGTCATCATGTCGTCGCCGGTTCCCATCGTCACGCTGTGGGGCGAGGAAGGGGTCATGCTGTACAACGATGCGTACTCGGGCTTTGCAGCAGGACGGCATCCGGTGCTGCTCGGGTCCAACGTACGCGAGGGATGGCCCGAAGTCGCCGACTTCAACGACAACGTCATGAAAGTCGGCCTGCGCGGTGGAACGCTGCGCTACGAAGATCAGGAACTCACGCTGCATCGCAATGGCGCGCCCGAACAGGTGTGGATGAATCTCGACTATTCGCCCATCCACGACGAAGCGGGCACGCCGGTCGCGGTGATGGCGGTCGTCGTCGAGACCACCGCGAAGGTTCGCGCCAAGCGCGCGTTGCAGGACGACCGCGAGCGTTTGCGTCGCATGTTCGAACAGGCGCCGGGTTTCATTGCCATTGTCGGGGGGCCTCAGCATGAGTTCGAACTCGCGAACCCCGCGTATATGGAACTCGTCGGCAAGCGAGACCTGATCGGCCGCGCGGTCAAGGACGCATTGCCCGAAGTCGCGGGTCAAGGCTTCTTCGAATTGCTCGATGCCGCTTTCGCCGAAGGCTTATCCACGACGCGTCTTGCAGAGCCGATCACGCTCGACCGGCAAGCCGGCATGGGGACGGAGACGCGCTATCTCGACTTCAGCTATCAGCCCGTGAGGGACGCGGCTGGCGAGATCGTCGGCGTGTTCGTGCAAGGCAACGACGTGACCGCGCATATCGAAGCGCAGCGAGCGGTGCGCGAAAGCGAAGAGCGCTTCCGCACGTTCGCTCAGGCATTGCCGTGCCAGGTGTGGTCGGCGAATGCATCGGGACGCGTCGACTGGATCAACGAGCGAAGCTATCAATACACCGGCATGCACGAAGGCAGTCTGCGCGACGAAGGCTGGTCGACGGTGATGCACCCGGAAGACATTGCCGGTGCGGAAGAGCTGTGGAACAAGGCGGTCCGCGCGGAAGAGGCGTTCGAACGGGAAGTGAGGCTGCGCAGCGTCAACGGCGTATACCGGTGGCATCTGTGCCGCGCGCTTCCGGTTCGCAACGCGGACGGCGACATTACGCGCTGGATCGCCGTGAACATGGACATACACGATCAAAAGACGGCGGCCCACTTTCTCGAACGCGTGAACCAGGACCTCGAACAGAAGGTCGCCGAGAGCGCCGCGGATCGCGAGCGCATGTGGCGTCTTTCGACCGACCTGATGCTGGTCGCCGATCTCGAGGCGTCGATCGTGTCCGTCAATCCCGCATGGACCGATCTGCTCGGGTGGACCGCAGTCGAATTGATCGGCCAGTCGTTCATCAACCTCATTCATCTCGACGACGTCGCGCCCACGCTCGACGAAATCCAGCGTCTCTCAGACGGAAACCGGACCATGAAGTTCGTGAACCGTTTTCGCCGGCGCGAGGGCGGATACTGCACGCTATCGTGGACCGCTGTTCCCGACAATGGCTTCATTCACGCCGTGGGCCGCGATATCAGCGCGGACGTTGCAGCCACCGAAGCGCTGCGGCAAACGGAACTCGCGCTGCAGCAATCGCAAAGAATGGAGACCATCGGCAAGCTCACGGGCGGCGTTGCTCACGACTTCAACAATCTGCTTCAGGTGATATCCGGCAATCTGCAATTGCTGACGAAGGACGTGCAGGGCAACGAGAAGGCGGAGCGTCGTCTGCAACAGGCGCTCGCGGGCGTGAATCGCGGCGGCAGGCTCGCGAGTCAGTTGCTTGCATTCGGACGCAGGCAGGCGCTCGAACCGAAGGCGGTGCGGCTGGCACGGCTCGTCGCGGAAATGGACGACATGTTGCGTCGAAGTCTCGGCGACGCCATCGAAGTCGAAACCGTCACGAGCGGCGGACTGTGGAATACGTTCGTCGATCCGGGGCAACTGGAGAACGCCATCCTCAATCTGGCGATCAACGCGCGCGATGCGATGGAAGGCAACGGCAAACTGACGATCGAAGTCGGCAATGCCTATCTCGACGATACCTACGCCTACAGCCATCCCGAAGTCGAGCCTGGCCAGTACGTGATGATTGCAGTGACGGACACGGGCAGCGGCATGACGCCGGATGTGATGAACAAGGCTTATGAACCGTTCTTTTCGACGAAGCCCGAAGGCAAGGGATCAGGGCTCGGCTTATCGATGGTCTATGGTTTCGTGAAGCAATCCGGTGGACACATCAAGCTTTATAGCGAGCAGGGCCACGGAACCACGGTCAAGCTCTATCTGCCGCGCACGCTCGAATCGGAAGTTCAGCCCGTGATGGCCGAAGTGAGTCCCGCCGAAGGAGGGACGGAAGTCGTACTCGTCGCGGAAGACGACGAGCAGGTTCGGACCACCGTCATCGAGACGCTCAACGATCTGGGCTATCGCGTGTTGCGCGCGAACGATGCGCTCAGTGCGCTCGCAATCGTCGAAAGCGGCGTGCATATCGACTTGCTGTTCACGGACGTCGTGATGCCCGGTCCCATGAAAAGCACCGAACTCGCGCGCAAGGCGAGAGAACGCATTCCCGGCATCGCGGTGCTGTACACGTCGGGCTATACGGAGAACTCGATCGTTCACGGCGGCCGGCTGGATCCGGGCGTCGAATTGTTGAGCAAGCCGTATTCGCGTGAAGCGCTCGCGCGCAAGATACGCCGCGTGCTGGGTAATCGCTCTGCAAAGCGCGGCGATGCGTTTAGCGATATTCCCATCGACCGGACCGCGCCGCGTCCATCCTTCGGCATGCACGCTGTCGAAAGCGGCGCAGGCAAAGCGTCGCCGGCGCTGCACATTCTGTATGTGGAAGACGATGACCTCATTCGCGCCGTGACAGTCGAACTACTCGAAACGTTCGGTCATGTTGTCCATGAAGCGACGGATTCCACTTCCGCGCTTGCTTTACTCGACAAGCATGACGTGGACGTCTTGCTGACGGATATCGGCTTGCCGGACGTTCCCGGCGATGAACTCGCACGGGTCGCACGCGAGCGGCAACCGGACTTGTCCGTCATCTTTGCCACCGGCCAGAACGATGCGCCGTCTATCGAAGGCGTCGTGTTGCTGCGCAAGCCCTACGATACGGCTTCGCTCGAGACCGCAATTCGACGCGTGCTCGATCCTTCTTGAACGATGTGCGCTCGCACCGCGAGCCCCCGGCATGAAGGCTCGCGGTAAGCATCGCGATTATGCAGCCGCGCGACCCACGCGATTACGCACGTCGAAGCGATCGAGGTCCATCACCTTGACCCACGCTGCAACGAAGTCGCGGATGAACTTCTCCTCGGCGTCGTCGCTCGCATAGACCTCGCTCAAAGCGCGCAACACGGCGTTCGATCCGAACACGAGATCGACGCGGCTACCCTTCCATTTGAAGTCACCCGTCTGACGATCGCGGCCTTCGAACTCATTGTCGGACAGCGCTTTCCACTCCGTCTTCATGTCGAGCAGATTGCGGAAGAAGTCGTTGCTGAGCGTGCCGGGCCGCGCGGTGAACGATGCATGCGCGTCGTGCTTCGTGCCGACGTCCAGCACGCGCAGTCCGCCGATCAGCACGGTCATCTCCGGCGCGGTCAGCGTCAGGAGTTGCGCCTTGTCGATCAGCAGATGCTCAGCCGGAATGCTGAAACGTCCCTTCAGATAGTTACGGAAGCCGTCGGCGGCGGGTTCCATCGCGGACATCGACAACACGTCCGTCTGTTCTTGCGATGCATCCGTGCGCCCCGGCGTGAACGGCACGGTCAATTGATGCCCGGCCGCTTGCGCCGCCTGCTCGATGCCCGCGCTGCCCGCGAGCACGATCAGGTCCGCAAGCGATATCTTCTTGCCGCCCGACTGCGCGCCGTTGAAGTCACGCTGAATGGCTTCCAGCGATGCAAGTACCTTCTGCAGTTCGTCAGGGCGATTCACCGCCCAGTCCTTTTGCGGCGTCAAGCGAACGCGCGCGCCGTTCGCGCCGCCACGCTTGTCGGAACCGCGAAAGGTCGATGCGGAAGCCCATGCCGTCTCGACGAGTTGCGCCACCGTCAGCCCCGATTCGGCGATCTTCTTCTTGAGCGATGCAATGTCGTTGTCATCGACGAGCGGATGATCGACATCCGGAACCGGGTCTTGCCACAGCAGTTCTTCCGTCGGCACTTCGGGGCCGAGATAACGCGAGCGCGGCCCCATGTCGCGATGCGTGAGCTTGAACCACGCCCGCGCGAAGGCATCGGCGAGTTCGTCGGGATGCTCCATGAAACGGCGTGAAATCTTCTCGTACGTCGGATCGAGGCGCAGCGAAAGATCGGTCGTCAGCATCGTCGGACGCAACTTCTTCGAAGGATCGTGCGCGGCCGGAATGGATTCGCCCGCATTCTTCGCGATCCATTGATTCGCGCCGGCCGGACTCTTCGTGAGTTCCCACTCATTGCCGAAGAGATTCTGAAAGTAACCGTTGCCCCATTGCGTCGGCGTACTCGTCCAGGTGACTTCCAGACCGCTCGTGATCGTATCCGCGCCCTTGCCGGTGCCGAACGTACTCTTCCAGCCAAGCCCCTGATTCTCCAGATCCGCGCCTTCCGGTTCGGCGCCGACGTTGTCGGCCGGTCCCGCGCCGTGCGTCTTGCCGAAAGTATGGCCGCCCGCGATCAGCGCGACGGTTTCTTCGTCGCTCATTGCCATGCGGGCGAATGTCTCGCGGATGTCGTGCGCCGCAGCAAGCGGGTCTGGATTGCCATCCGGGCCTTCGGGATTCACATAGATGAGGCCCATTTGCACGGCGGCCAGCGGATTTTCCAGATTGCGGCCGGGGTCGGTGCGGCTCGCTTCGGTGCCGTGAATCTCTTCATCCGCGACGATCACGCCTTCGTCATCGTCCTTGCCGGCGGCTCCCTTGCCATAACGCAGATCGCCGCCGAGCCAGGTTTTCTCGTTGCCCCAATACACATCGAGATCCGGCTCCCACGTATCCGCGCGTCCGCCGCCGAAGCCGAAAGTCTTGAAACCCATTGTCTCCAGCGCGACGTTGCCGGTGAGCACGAGCAAGTCCGCCCACGAAATCTTCTGCCCGTATTTCTGCTTGATGGGCCATAGAAGACGACGGGCTTTGTCGAGACTGACATTGTCCGGCCAACTGTTGAGCGGGGCGAAACGCTGTTGGCCACGGCCCGCGCCGCCGCGTCCATCGCCAATGCGGTACGTGCCCGCGCTATGCCACGCCATGCGGATGAAGAGCGGACCATAGTGGCCGAAGTCCGCAGGCCACCAGTCTTGCGAATCCGTCATCAACGCGGCAATGTCTTTCTTGAGCGCCGCATAGTCGAGACTGTTGAAGGCTTCCGCGTAATCGAATTCCTTACCTAGGGGGTCCGATTTAGCGGAGTGCTGACTGAGTAAGTCGAGCCGCAATTGCTTGGGCCACCAGTCGCGGTTGGTGGTGCCGCCGCCCGCAGTATGGTTGAACGGGCACTTTCCTTCGCTGGCCATGAACTGTCTCCTGGGAACACGTCGACGTTTTCGATCGTTGGCGCGTCGCGATGAGAGACATGACGAATTCGAAGTCCCCGATCGATTCTTCTGCGCCACGTAGGGTGAATATAGTTCGGCGCGCATCGAGATAAAAGTCGATTCGGGCAATCCATGCAATAGCGGTCTTCTATGACGGATTCATAGCCACGTTCAATATAGGTGATTGGCGCAAATGATTGGTGGCGGCCCCGCGCGCCAACTAAGTTGGAATAACCCACTTTGCATCCGGAGGGTTTGTCGGATGGTCAAAATTGTCGGCAAGCTCCTGACTGTCGCCTTTCAGGACGGCGAGACGGTCGTTCGCGCGCTGCAGCGCTCGGAATATCCATCGGTGCTGAGAGAGACATTGCGATCGCCACGTTACGGCTCATGCGATGTATGGTGCGTGCTCGCATCCGATACCGGCGAGGGCGCGGTCTTCGGTTGCCAGAGCGACGATTGTGCCGATGAATGCGTCTTGACGAAGCATGTCGTCGGAGAGCAAACGTATTGGTCGTGCCAGTGCGTTTGCGCTGCTCCGCCGAGGAACATCATCTCTTTGCGTCGCGGTGGCCCGTGGCGCGTTTCGCCGCGCCTGGGACCGCGGTCCTCTTAAGTCCCGGACGTCTGAAAAGCCGCTTTCATCATGATTCGGATAGCGAATTAATATCCTTGTGTTCGAATCGGGACGCAGCGCCGACACCCTCGCCATACCCTCCGCATCCGCCGCTACTCGCGCAGCTGGGAACACGGTTTGCTCAGATGAATACGGCTGACGGCGCGCATATCGGCTGCTCGCGCGATACGTCACGTCAACCCACTTTCGAGAGGAACCGACAATGAAACTCCGTCATCTTTTCACGGTAGGCGCCGCTGGCGTGCTTATTTCGAGCGGCGCGGCTTTCGCTCAGCAACAGAATGCGCCGATGAGCGGCGCATCGCATACCACGGATGCCAGCACGTCCACTTACGGTGCTTCCACCTATAGCGGCTCGGACTATGGCGGGTCCGGGTATACGGGCGCGAGCGGCGCGGGCGCACGCAACTATGGCGAATGGGTGCGCAGCCGGAATCCGTCGGACTGCCCGGCGGGATTGCCCTGCAACGTCTATAAAGGCTCCTGACCTTCGCACGCGGCCAACGTCATGCGGCGCATGGAACGACATGCCTGCGGACGATGGCCGCGTCGCCATTGCGACAGGTAGTTCGAACCGGTCAAGCGTCGTTGGCTCGGTGCCGTACAGTAGATCCCGCGAGAGCAGGACGTGCACGGGCTTCCTTAAATTAGTTAGATATGCGAAGGAGCGCGGCCGGGTACCGAGAACCGTTGCCGCCCTTGCGCTTCAGACATCGTTAGTTACTTTTAACAGCAAATATTACTGACTAACTGCAATCCGTTCAGAAACCAATCTATCGGTAAATGTTATCGATCAAAAAACGAGCAATTCGAAACTTTAGGTAATCCCTCTACGGCACTCAAGTATTGCTTACCCATTGCGAACTGTCACATAGCAAACGTTTCACATAGTTAGTTTTAGATAAGTAGTTCTTCCTCGTGATCTATTCTTCTGATCATTTTTAACCTATTTTCCTGCTTAAAAAAATGTAACGGTTTCAGGTAAAAAAGGAACGGTTAGAGTTCATTCCATTGAACTCACCGGACTTCTTTACCTGCCATGAATAAGCCTAAACAAGCCACTGCAGCATCTTTATCCGCATCTTTTACCGATTCGGCTTTAACCCGCCGGAAGTTCCTTTCTTTCCTGATGGCCGGAGCAGGCGGCGCGGCACTTTCTGCATGCGGCGGCAGCCTGGATTCCGCAGGCGACGCAGCGGGCGGCGTGGCGAAGAGCGTGTCCAAGGCGGCGACTGCCTCTGCTTCCGGCACGACCATTCCGCCAGCGGCATCCATTACCGACAGCGCGGGCGCCGTGTGGACGCTCGTCGGCGGTCGCGTGATGAAGAACGGCGCGGGCGTCTCGACCGGATCGAGCGTCGCACTGGTGCAAATCCTGTACTTCAACGGAATCATCTACGCGCAGAACGGAAGCGGTGTCTGGTACCTGAACGGTTCGCCGTGGAAGAACATCGGCACGACCGACCCGCGCACCGTGATCAAGCCGTCCAACACGTCGCTGTTCTATGGCATCAACGGCCACATGGCGTGGGGCTCGGGCATCTATTACACGATGACGGCGGAGCAGCAACTCGCCATCCTCAAGGACCTCGGCGTGACGATGTATCGTTGCGACACCGCCGACGCGGGCATGTCGACGACGCTCGCCATGGCCCTGCGCGGCTGCTTCGCGAACAGCGGCGTCGGCATCATGCCGGTGCTGAACCCGCGCTCGGCGGGCTGGAATCCGACCGGCACCGAAGCCGCCGCGTATCAACTCGGTTATGACCTCGCGGTGCGTTGCACGCAGCCGCTGGTCGGCCTCGTGACGCACATCGAATGCGGCAATGAACTCGACACGGTCGGCCTGCAGATCGGCGGGGACGGCAGCCAGTCGTCCGACTGGAGCCCGTCGCAATGGCCGGCATTCCGTGGCGTGATTCGCGGCATGATCGCGGGCGTGAAGGCGGTCGATCCGACCATCAAATGCGGCGTGAACGTCGGCATTCCAATGGCGTATCGCGCGCTCCAGATGTTGTGGAACGGCATCTCGCCGAACGGCACGGCAACGGGCGTCGCGGATTCGGCATCGCTGCGCTGGGATTACACGACGTATCACTGGTATCACAGCTCGGGCAAGATCGAATGCGCGGGCCGCAACAACGCGTGCATCAACGTGCTGCAAGTGCTGAAGGACTCGTTCAACGTGCCGATCTGGTTGACGGAATGGGGCTGGTCCGGTTCGGCGGATTCTGCAACGGCGCAATCGGCGTACGTGCAGGAAACGATCGCAAGCTACTATGCGGTCAAGGACAAGTACAACATCGAATGCATCATGATGTACGCGGTGATCGACCCGAGCTACGGTCTGATTCAGGGCGACGGCGTGACGAAAACTCCGGCGTACGCCACGTTCAAGAACTTCATCGCGGCGAATCCGGTCACGGCGTAATAGCGAACGGTAGTCACGTTCGAGGGACATCCGTCGGCTCGTACAGCGCGGATGTCCTGCTGATTCAGTGTCTCGACGCGGCCCGTGCGCCGCGCATCGAACTGCGCAAGATCAAAGCGCGCATTGCATAGACCCGCAGACCGATCTCGTGATCTTCTGGCATCGGTTATTTCTTCGCGACGAGGCCTAAAACCTCATCCACTCGCACGCGGGCGAACCCTGATATTTCCCTGCATCCCTGTCTGCTACGTTCAACGTCTTACGGACGCAGCCTGTCGATAGAAGCTGCGCGTCTTCTTTTCGAAAGCATTTCACCGGGAAACACGCATGAACAAGCTGTTCGATCTCAGCGGCCGCACGGCGCTCGTCACGGGTTCGGCGCGCGGCATCGGCCATGCGCTTATTGAAGGATTCGCGACGGCGGGCGCGCGCGTCATCGTCAACGGCACTAAGGAAGAAACCGTCGATGCCGCCGTCATCCGCTTGCAGGCGCAAGGCTTCGACGCACGCGGCAAAGCCTTCGACGTCACCGATGAAGCATCCGTTGCCGCTGCATTCGCCGCCTGGGATGCGGAAGGCATCGAAGTGGACATCGTCGTGAACAACGCGGGCATCCAGTTCCGCAAGCCGATGATCGATCTCGCGCTCGCCGACTGGCAACGCGTGATCGATACGAATCTCACGAGCGCGTTCATCGTGGCGAAGGAAGCGGCGCGGCGCATGATCGAACGCAAGCGGGGCGGCAAGATCATCAACATCGGTTCGCTCACGAGCGAAGGCGCGCGCGCAACGGTTGCGCCTTACACGGCCGCGAAGGGCGGTATCAAGATGCTCACGCGCGCCATGAGCGCGGAGTGGGCGCCGTTCGATATCCAGGCGAACGCCATCGGCCCCGGCTACATTCTGACGGACATGAATCAGGCGCTCGTCGACAACGCGGACTTCGACAAGTGGGTGAAGAGCAGCAACCCGTCGCAGCGCTGGGGCAAGCCCGAAGAACTCGTCGGCACGGCGGTGTATCTCGCGTCGGCGGCATCGAGCTACGTGAACGGACAAATCATTTACGTCGATGGCGGCTGGCTCGCCGTGCTTTGACATCGCGGACAACATCACGACTGCGGCGCCGCTCTTCAGGCTAGCAGCCGGGCGATGAGATCGGGTGTCGTCCGCACTTCGTATTTGCGCAGCAGGCTCGCGCGATGGATATCGACGGTGCGTGGGCTGATGTTCAGTTCCTTGCCGATCTCCTTGCTCGTCATTCCGTGCACGAGAAACGCGGCAACGTCACGCTCGCGCTCGGTCAGCGTGCTCGCGACATCGGCTTGCCTGCGGTTCTTCGAGAGATCGGTGAAGGTCCATACCGCCAGTTCGAAAGGGCGCTTCGGGTTATAGCCGAAACCGCCCACGGTGACCCAGAAGTGACTGCCATCGACGCGACGCATGATGCGCTCGTCGCTGAACACGGCGCGCTTCGCGATGAGCGGCGCGAGCCGGCGTCCGGTCGTCGCGAAGTCTTTCTGCTGCGGATACAGCTTCGAAAACGACTGATTGAGAATGTCGCTTCGCTTTGCCCTGAAGAGTTCGAGCGCCCGCGCATTGCAGTCCACCATGATGCGCTCGCGCGCCACGATCACGGCGACCGGCAAATGCCTGAAGAGGTCTTCGTAGTCGAGACTGGGCGTCGTGTCGGTCATGGCGGGCATGTCGTTATCAATCTTTCGAAGGGTACGTAGGCTCCTATGTAAGTGTAGCCGTTGCGCGCGCGATCACGCGACGTGAAACGTGCAGCAGGCGTGGCCTTCACCCGTGCATTGCGTTTCGATGGACGTCGAGCGAGGGCCGCGCGCGGCGCTATCGGGCGCGGTGTCGTTGACCCAGTCCATCGCACCGGCGAACCATCCTGCGAACATGTAGCAGAGCTTCCCGTGCTTGTCCGGCTGTGCGAGCACGAACGACGAGTGATGCACATGAATGCGCGCATGCGATGTCGCCGGGTCTGCCTCGGCGATCGTGAACACGCCCCAGCCGCGCTGCGAAAGACGCTTCAGGTAGTGCTCGAACACGGCCATGCCGGCGATGCCGTGCTTCTCCGCTTCCTTGTCGCACCAGTGATAGGCCGACTTATAGCCGGCCTTGTAGAGAATCCCGGCATACGTCTCGCGGCCGAGCGCTTCCTCCACCGCGACGTGATTGTTCGTGAAGAAATGGCGCGGCACGTAGAGCATCGGCAGCGCGTCGGTGGTCCAGACGCCGGTGTCCGGATCGACTTCGATAGGCAATTGAGGCTGCATGATCAGACGTTCCACACTTCGCCGAATACGCGCAGCCAGTTCTCGCCCATCACCTTCTTGATGCGCGATTCACTCCAGCCTGCGCGTTGCATCGCGGCGGTGAGATTCGGAAACTCGCCGATCGTGCGAATGCCTTCGGGATTCACCACCTTGCCGAAGTTCGTCAATTGACGATAACGGCCCTTGTCGTGCGTGATCCAGTCGAAGAACTCGGTGCTATAGCCTTGCGTGAAGTCCGTGCCGATGCCGACCTTGTCTTCGCCGACGACATCGATCACATATTCGATTGCTTCGAGATAGTCATCGACAGTCGCGTCCGGACCTTTCTTCAGGAACGGCGCGAACATCGTCACGCCGACGAAGCCGTTCGCATCGACAATCTCTCTCAGTTGTTCATCGCTCTTGTTGCGCGGATGTTCTTTCAACCCCGAAGGACAGCAATGCGAGTAAGTCACGGGCTTCTTCGAACACGCAATGGCATCCGAGGAAGTCTTCGCGCCGACATGCGAGAGATCCACCAGAATGCCCACGCGATTCATCTCCTGAATCACCTCGCGGCCATAGCCGGAGAGACCGCCATCGGCTTCATAGCAACCCGTGCCGACAAGGTTCTGCGTGTTGTAGCAAAGCTGGACCACGTTCACGCCGAGTTCCTTGAACACTTCGATATAGCCCAGGTTGTCCTCGAACGCATACGAATTCTGGAAGCCGAAGATGATGCCGGTCTTGTTCTCTTTCTTCGCGCGGAGAATGTCGTCGGTCGTGCGCACGAGCGTGAGAATCTCACTGTATTCGCGGATCTGCTGCTTCATTTCCGCGATGTTGTCGACGGTCTTCTGAAAGTCTTCCCACACCGAGACCGTGCAATTGACGGCAGTGACGCCGCCCTTGCGCATGTCTTCGAACACGGAGCGCTCGAACTTCGAGATGTTGAGTCCGTCGATGATGATGCTGGAGTCGTGAAGGCTGGTCATTGCTGTTGTCCGTTCAGTTTTTCGTGGCGAGGGCGAGCGCGGTCAGATGGTTTGTCGCGACGTGCGTTCGATCGCACTCGCTCGCGTTCCCGTTGCATTGCCCGCATCTTCGAGCGCCGTCTTCGACGTTTCATGCAGCGCGAGTCCGCCGATCATCGCGAAGATCGATACCGCGATCAGATAGTAAGCAGGCGAGAGGTTCGTGCCGGTCGAAGCAATCAGCCACGTGGCGACGAGCGGCGCGGTGCCGCCGAAGATGGTGTAGGCGAGGTTGTACGTAATGGCCGATGCCGTATAGCGCGCCTTCGTCGCGAACACTTCGGACATGAGCGGCGCGGTCACGACACCCGAAAGCACCGCGCCGATGGCGAGCAGCGCGACGCCGAGCAGCGAATGAGACAGCACGCCCGAGCCGCCCAGCGAGAACGCCGGATAGACCGATGCGATGATGAACACACACGTCGTGGCGATCGTCGCGCGGCGGCCGACGAGGTCGGAGAACAAGCCGGCGAGAGGGCACAACGCGGCAGCGAAAAGGAGCGCGAGCACGGTCACGAGCAGCGATGCGCCGCGCGTCAGATGTCCCGCGACTTGAAGGTAGGTCGCGAAATACGTCGTGAACGTATAGAACGAAAGCGCGGTGACGGACACGAACGCACCGAGCTTCACGATATTCCACAACTGCGAATGCAGGGTTTCCATCAGCGGCGCATGCGCGACTTCATGCCGGTTTTCGAGCGCCTGGAACGCGGGCGTTTCGTTCAGGCTCACGCGCAGATAGACGCCGATGAGACCGACAGGCGCCGCGATGAGGAACGGCACGCGCCAGCCCCAGTCGATCATCGCTTGTGCCGACAGCGACGATTCGAGCAGATACGCAACCACCGCCGCGCACGCGAACGAAGAGAATGTCGAGACCGGAACGAAGCTGCCGAAGAATGCGCGGCGACGGCGCGGCGCATGTTCCATCACGTAGGCGCACGCCCCCGCATACTCGCCGCCTGCGGAAAACCCTTGCACGCAGCGAATGATGGTGAGCAGCAGCGGCGCCCAATAGCCGATGCTGGCGTAGGTCGGAAGCACGCCGATGAGCGTGGTGGAACCGGCCATCAGCAAGATGGTGAAGGCGAGCGTTCGCTTGCGGCCGATGCGGTCGCCGATCACGCCGAAGAATATTCCGCCGAGTGGACGGAACGCGAATGCCACCGCGAATACCGCGAATGTTTTCAGAAGGCCGACAGTGGGATCGCCACTCGGAAAGAATTCGCGCGTGAGAATGGTGGCGAGAAAACCATACGCGGCGAAATCGAACCACTCGACAAAATTGCCGATAGAGGCTGCCGCAATCACTTTTCTTAGCGTGCCGGTGTCGACTTCCTGGGTGTGCTGGCCTGCCATGTCGCCTCTCCTCATCAAGTGTCGGTGCCTTGCGGTATCGAAAGGAGAGTAGGACCTCAAATTACGTAGGTCCATACGTGTCAATTACCTAGGTAATCGCGTCTCTCTCACTTAAAACTCACTGGCGGGAAAAGCACGCCGGGCGGACCGCCTGCATAATGTCGGCTCGCTGCAACCGGACTGGAGCACACACGCGCATGAATCGCGAGCATATGGTTTTGGGCGCATTTCTCTTCAACCCGCAGGGCGATCACCGGATGTCATGGCGTCATCCCGATGCGCCCGGCGCCGACATCTTCGGCCTCTCGTACTTTCAACGGCTCGCTGCTTTAGCCGAGTCCGCGTGCATGGACGCATTGTTCATTGCAGACCACGTAGCCATGTGGGATTCGTATGAAAGCAACGTCGCGCATTACGCCAACGCTCGTCTCGAACCCATCACTTTGCTTTCGGCGTTGTCCGCGGTAACGCGTGATATCGGTCTGATCGGCACGGTTTCCGCGTCCTACAGCGAGCCGTACAACACGGCCCGCATGTTTGCATCGCTGGATCATCTGAGTCAGGGCCGCGCTGGCTGGAACGTCGTCACGTCGGGTATGGACGAAGAAGCGATGAACTTCGGCCGCGATGCCAATCTCGAACATCGCTTTCGCTATGAACGTGCCGCCGAGTATCTCGAAGTCGTCGAGACGCTGTGGGATAGCTGGGAAGACGGCGCGATGCTGGTCGATAAAGCGACCGGCGCTTTCGCCGATCCGTCGCGAGTTCACCGCATCGATCATGACGGTGCGCATTTCAAGGTACGCGGGCCGCTGAACGTGCCGCGTTCACCGCAAGGCTATCCGCTGATCGCGCAAGCAGGCGCGTCCAGTGACGGCCGTGACCTGGCCGCGCGTTACGCCGATCTGCATTTCACGCGCTATCGAGGCATCGATGACGGGCGCGCATATCGGCAGGACTTCGACGCGCGGCTCGCGCGCTTCGGCCGCGCGCCCGGAAGCCTCAAGATACTGCCCGGCATTCAGCCGATCATCGGCGAATCGGCCGCTGAAGCCGAAGAAAAGCGTGCGCGTCTGGAATCGCTCGTGCCCGAGCGTCTGGGCGTGGACATGGTGTCGAGCTGGTGCGGCGTGGATGTATCGGGCATGCCGCTCGATGGCCCGCTTCCCGACTTGCCCGACGAAGCGCACTACAACGGCCAGCGCACCAATCTCAAACGCATGCAAGGCCTCAAGGAGCAGAACAAGACCATACGCGAAGTGGCCCGCTTGCTCGCCAATGCGGGCGGCGCGCAGGTCATGGCGGGCACCGCGACCGACATTGCCGATGAGATGGAAGCCTGGTTCAAGGCGGGAATCTGCGACGGCTTCATCCTCATGTTCCCCATCCTTCCGACGGATTGCGCGGACTTCGTGAACAAGGTGGTTCCCGAGTTGCAAAGGCGCGGTGTCGCACAGACGCGCTATCGCGAAGGGACCTTGCGCGACAAGCTAGGCCTCGCGCGACCGGCAAACAGGTTCGCACGATCGCGATGATGGCCGGCTAACGCTTTCTATCCGCGATACGCTTGCGGTCGGCATCCGATACGACATCACTACTACAAGGCACGCAGCTGATGAAATCATGGAGAAGCAGGTTCGGGGCAGTTCGGCAGAATGGAAGCGAGCTACAGAATCACGTTGTCGATGAATATCTCGCCGGGCGCCTTTCGCGTCGCGAGCTACTGAAAGCGGGCAGCGTGCTCGGTCTCTGGACGCTCGGCGGCTCGTCGCTCGTCATGCCGGGCATCGCGGGCGCGGCGGATGCGGCATCGCCCGCGAACGCGACGATTCGCGTCGGGCATCCGATGCCTTCCGGCGCGATCGATCCGTTGACCGCATTCGATGTCGCCAGTCCCGCGTTGCTCAATCAGAGCGGCGAGTATCTGGTGAACGCGGATGCGGAGAGCGCAACGCTTCATCCGGCGCTCGCGTTGTCATGGCAACCGAACGAAAAGGGCGATGTCTGGACGTTCAAGTTGCGCAAAGGCGTGCGGTTTCAGGACGGCCAGCCGATGACCGCGAAGGACGTCGCCGCGACCTTCGACCGCCTGACCGATCCTTCGGCGGGGTCGGCTGCGCGTGCCATCATGCGCGGTGTGTTGTCGAAGGGCGGCAGGGTGGCGCGCGACGACGAAACGGTCGAGTTCCATCTCGACGCGCCGAACGGTTCGTTCCCGTGGTACGTGTCGTCGGACACGGTCAATGCCGTCATTCTTCCGGCGAACTTCAAGGGGCCTTACGAGCAGTCGTTCATGGGAACGGGGCCTTACCGGCTCGAAAGGTTTCAACCGCGCATCGGGGCATCGTTCGTGCGCAACGACGATTACTGGGGCAACAAGGCTCGCATTCAACGCGTCGAATTCAAGTTCTATGGCGATCAGCAAGGGCAGATACTCGCCATGCGCGGGCGTCAAGTCGATCTGCTCACGCGCTTCACGGTGCATGGCGGACTCGCCTTGCTGAACGATCCGTCATTCAGGATTATCGGCATGCGTTCGAGCACGCATCGGCAGATTCACATGCACACGGACCAGGGCGCCTTCAAGGACAAGCGCGTGCGTCAGGCCATCGCGATGAGTCTCGACCGCGATGCGATCGTTCGAGGTCTCATTCAGGGGCGCGGCGTCGCGGCCAACGATCATCCGATCGCGCCGTTCTTCGCGACCTTCGATCCTTCGGTGCCGCAGCGAAACAAGGACATCGCCGGGGCGAAGGAACGGCTCGCCGCAGCGGGCGTGCCGAATGGCTTCGCGGCCACGTTCACCACCGAGCAATTTCTGGAGATGCCGGATCTCGCTGTCGTCGTGCAGAACGCGGCCAAGGCCATCGGCGTGAATCTCACGCTGAAGGTCGAATCGCAAGAGGCGTATTACGGTGCGGGCACGGCGGGCAAGTCGGACTGGCTCGACTCGCCGCTCGGCATGACGGACTACGCGCATCGCGGCGTGCCGGACGCCTTCCTGCGCGGACCGCTTCTGACCGGCGGCGCCTGGAACGCGGCGCACTTCGCCAACCCCGCGTACGATGACCTCGTCAAGCAGTACATCGGCACGCTCGATGTCGCGGCGAAGAAGCAGGTGGCGGGCAAGATCGAACGATTGCTCGTCGACGAGACGCCGCTCGTGATCCCGTATTTCGCCGATTCGCTCATCGTCACCGGCGCGAACGTGCATGGCGTGCGGCCGACGCCGATGGCCCAGCTTTATCTGGATCAGGCCACGCTGGCGTGAGTTCGCGCATGCATCGCGGCGTGCCGTTTTTGTTTTTCTTTCCGATGCGCCGTGCAGGCGCTTTCCCAACCCAAGGAGCTCGAACATGATGAACCGGGACAATCCCGTCTGGCTGATCACCGGCTGCTCGACAGGCTTCGGCCGCGAACTGGCGAAGGCCGTGCTCGAACGCGGCTGGCGCGCTGTCGTGACCGCGCGCGATGTGTCGAAGGTGGAAGACATCGTCAAGGGAAACGAGGACCGCGCGATCGCGTTGCCGCTCGACGTGCAGAAGGCCGATCAGATCGCGAGCGTCGTCGAAGAGACGAAGCGGCGTTTCGGCCGCATCGACGCGCTCGTCAATAACGCGGGCTACGGCTATCTCGCCGCGATAGAAGAAGGCGAGGACGATGCCGTGCGCGACATGTTCGAGACCAACGTGTTCGGTCTCGTCGACATGACCAAGGCCGTGCTTCCGGTGATGCGGGCGCAGAAGAGCGGCATCGTCATCAATGTTTCGTCGATCGGCGGCCTCACGAGCTTCGCCGCGACCGGTTACTACCACGGCACGAAGTACGCGGTGGAGGGCATATCGGAGTCGCTCGCGGTGGAAGTAAAGCCGCTCGGCATCGACGTGCTGCTCGTCGAGCCGGGGCCGTTCCGCACGAACTGGGCGGGACCGTCGATCAAGGCTTCCGCGACCGAGATCGCCGACTATGCATCGACCGCGGGCGAGCGGCGCAAGCAGACCGCCGCGCGCAGCGGCAATCAGGCGGGCGATCCGGTGCGCGCGGCGCACGCGATCATCGAGGCAGCGACGGCCGATGAACCGCCGCTGCGTCTGCTGCTGGGGAAGACCGCGCTCGAACTCGCGCGCAAGAAGCTCGATTCGCTCAAACGCGACTTCGACGCGTGGGAGAAGACGACGTTGGGCGCCGACTTCCCGGAAGCGCAGAGTTGAGCGTTTCGCCCTGAACCAGCGGCGGAATCGGCTGAGCGAGACCTGCGCGCGTGCGCTCCGTGCTCACCGATTCCAGCACGGCATGCACGACGCGCTCCACGCCCGGCCAGTTCTTGTCCGGCTCATTCTCGATGTAGTTCTCCGGCGACACGCTGCGATAGTGCTCGGGATAGCCCCAGATCGCATCGTGAACGGCCGGCCTCGTGATGCTGCCGCCGAGCACCGCGACGGTCGGCCGATGAAACGCGGCAGCGACGTGCATGAGCATCGAAGAGCTCGTGAGCACGACGTCCGCCTGTTCGGCGAGCGCGAAGACGGTTCTCATCGGGACATCGCCCGCGACCGAACGCACCGGCACGTTCTTGCCGGCGGCGGCGATCGCATCGGCTGCGCGCGTCTTGTCGGCTTCGCTGCCGACGATGACGATATCGCAAACATGGCCGGACAACTGCAACGCGGACGCGATGCGCGCGAGCGCCGCGCCCACCTGACGCGCGTCCCACACCTTCGTCGGCACGCCCGCGCCGATGCCCACCAGCAGGCGCACCGTAGTCGGGCCGGCGGTGTTCCAGATGTGCCCGGCGTGCGCGCGTTCGGCAGCGGTGAGAAAGAGTTGCGGACGCGCTTCGGGCAGGTCGGTTGCGCCGAGCAGTTCGGCTTGCGCGAGCGCGGCGCGCCCGGACTGGCGGCGCGCGAAGTCGATGAACGCGTGGCATCCGCTGTGGCCGCCGCGATAGCCGCGCACGCCGATGCGGTATCGCACGCCGAGGCGCATCATCAATAGCGCGCCCATGTAGCTGCCGAGAACGTCGATGCCCACATCGAACCCGCCGCGCTTGCGCAACGCGGCGATTTGCGGCGACTTCGTCAGGAAGCGCAGGACGCTGCGCGCGGAGCGGTCGTGGACGAGCTTGTTGTTCCAGGGCGCATCCAGCTCGACGATTTCATCGACGAACGGATTGTTCTCCAGAATCGGACGCCCCCAACTGCCGATGCCCGCGACGATGCGCGTCGCCGGAAAGCGCTTCTTGAGCGCCTCGAAGATGGGCGTGGTGGTCAGCAGCTCGCCGAAATCGTTCGGGCGCAGGACGAGGATTTCGCGCGGCGTATCGCGCTGCGGATCATGGCGTGGCGGATTGAAGCGCCCGATCGTCCAGACCGGCAGCTCCGTCAACAGACTCTTCCAACCCATTGCTTCTCCCATAAAGACGGCGGGCGCCGGGCGGCGCTGCTTCACGGGGTGGATTGTGCAGATGGATGCGCGCGCGATCTGTGGGCGGGATGACGCAACGTGCTTGATCGGCGGATGATGCGCGGCTCGCTTGCGGAAATGAGCGATAAAAAAACCCGGGAAGGCGGCTTCCCGGGTCTCGTTGCGCTGAAGTCACCGCTATTGCCATTTCGCTCTCTTATGGCGATTGCGGCCGATCACATCCCACAGCTTTTTCGACTCTTTCTGCGCGGACTTCGCGCCCTCGTCGTGGGGATGCTCATGCTCGGCGGTAGTGCTCCGTCGCACGTGCCTGAATAGCTCAGCGAATCTCATGGGAACCTCCTTTCGCAGCGAACCCGCCGCGATATTTCAGTCTACTCCGGCTGAGTCGTGGGGTTCAAGTTCCGGACGCGCCAGGCACGCTTACAACGAAGCACGGACGGCGCAAGCCGCCCGTGCTTCGCTCAGTCGGCAAGCGCCGGATCGCTCATGCTGTCTTGTCCGGTCTCGACGTGCCCGGCCAGACGACGTTCGAACGTGCTGTCCGTATCGACGGTGACGCGCACGTCGTACCACCCGTGCGACGCGCGCAAGTCGAGATAGACCTGCGCCGTCTCGCCACCGGCGACTTTTCGCGTGACGTTCTTCGAGGCATCGTAAGCGTTCTCGATCTTGAACGTGCACGGCCCGCTTCCGAGATTCTTCAGTCGCAGTTGGAGATTGCCATTCGCGACGTCATAGCCTTCCGCGATTTCGGGCAGCGCTTCCTCGCGCGACCACCAGCTGTGCGACGAACCCGCTGCCTTGCCCGCAATGTGCCGCAAAAATCCGTTCGGACCATGCACGACGAAGTCGTAACGGCCATCCGCTTGCGTGGAAACGCGATCCGCCAGGCGCTTGTTCGATTCGACCGTGTATGTTCTCGGCGCATCCGCGCTGCCGTTGCGGTAGAGCAGAAACACCGCGCCCGCCGCGCCCGTGTTCACGAAGTCGAAAGCCACCGCGCGTCCGGATGCATCGGCCTGCGTGCGCACGAACAGTTCATAAGGCAGCGCACGCGCAGGACGCACGCCGGGCTCCTGCTTCGGCATCGTGGAGACGACGGGCGGCACCGGCACGTAGTCCGGATGACGCGCCTTGTCGGTCGGCGCATAAGTGGCCGTGCTCGGCAGCGACGGCACGCGGCTGTTCGGATTGCGGAAGTCGAATGCGGATGTCAGGTCGCCGCAGATCGCGCGTCGCCACGGCGAGATGTTCGGCTCGTCCAGACGATGCGCGCGGCCGAAGCGCTTCTGGATGAATCGAATGACCGAGGTGTGATCGAAAGTTTCGGAGCACACCCAGCCGCCGCGCGACCACGGCGACACCACGAGCATCGGCACGCGAGCGCCGAGGCCGTATGGACCGGCCGCATACTTCTGGCTGCCCGGGAAGATTTCGGCGCTCGTATCAACCGTGGAGAGTCCGTTCGCGCTCGACATCGGCGGGAACGGCGGCACGATGTGATCGAAGAAGCCGTCGTTCTCGTCGTAGTTGATGAGCAGCGCGGTCTTGCTCCATACGTCCGGATTCGACGTCAGCACTTGCAGCACCTGATCGACGTACCATGCGCCATAGTTCGCCGGCCAGTTCGGATGCTCGGAGAACGCTTCGGGCGCGACGATCCACGACACCTGCGGCAACGTGCCGGCCTGAACGTCTTTCCTTAGCATGGCGAAGTAATCTTCACCGGCAGCTGCATTGGTGCCGCGGCGTGCCTTCTCGTAGAGCGGGCTGCCCGGCTGCGCGTTCTGATACTGCGTGAAGTAGAGAAGCGAATTGTCGCCGTAATTGCCGATGTACGCGTCCTGCGTCCAGCCCCACGAGCCTTTGGCATCGAGCCCGGTTCCCACGTCCTGATAGATCTTCCACGAGATGCCCGCGCGTTCGAGCACTTCGGGGAACGTGGACCATCCATAGCCCGCTTCCGCGTTATCGATGACAGGACCGCCGCCCGTGCCGTCGTTGCCGACATAACCGGTCCACATGTAATAGCGGTTCGGGTCCGTCGATGTGTTCGTCGAGCAGTGATAGGCGTCGCAGATGGTGAACGCATCGGCGAGTTGATAGTGGAACGGGATGTCGTCGCGCTTCAGATACGCCATCGTCGTCGTGCCCTTGTACGGCACCCACTGATCGTATCGGCCGCCGTTGAACGCGCCTTGTCCGCTCGTCCAGTCGTGAGGCAAGTCTTGCAGGAACTGCATGCCGAGATTGGATGCGCCCGGATGGAACGGCAGCACTTCGCCCGCACCGGCCGCGATCGGCTGGTGGTAAACGGTCTTGCCATTGGGTAGACGTACCGCGCGCTTGTCGCCGAAGCCTCGCACGCCGCGCAGCGTGCCGAAGTAATGATCGAATGACCGGTTCTCCTGCATCAACACGACGATATGTTCGATGTCCTCGATCGATCCATGACGATTGTTCGCCGGTATCGCGAGCGCCTGGCGAATGCCGAGCGGAACGATGTTCAGTGCGGCTGCGGCGCCGGCGGTTTGCGCGGCGGCACGAAGGAATTCACGTCTGTTCTGGTTTGTCATCCGGGTATCGAGGGCAAGGAGAAAAGTTTCAGTCGACGGTGTGAATGACGGGCGCAGCGAGCGCATTCGACGCAGGCAGCGCGGGCGCGGGGCGAGTCGTGTGCGATGTCGCGGACATCGCCCAGTCCTGCAGTTCGCTCGTTTGTGCCGTCGGTGCGGTGGGTGCCGTGGATGCCGTCTGCGCCGCACGCGATGGTGCGGCCGTGCTCGTGTCGACTGCCGTGTCGTGTTCGCTGTCGCATCCGCCAACGATTGCGCACGCGAGCGTGATGAGGCACGCCGCGACGAGGCGGCGTTGCTTGGCGTGATTCATTGCTTCTCCGTCGGGCGTGGGCGATGCTTTCAGCGTTCGCAGAATAGCGACGGCGTGTGTAAGCAATGTGACGCACGCAAGCGCGCGGGAATACGCATCGGCGTCAGTCGATGCCACCGTCACCGGTGAATTCGATGACGACGATGCCGATGGTGTCGCGCTTGGCCCGTTGCTTCGCGATGGATGCGACCTTGCTCAATTGCGCGGCCGCGCGCAACTGACCGGGCCGCACGGCGACGCCGCCTATCGACATTCTCACGAAATCGAAGAACGCTTGCCTGGCAAAGCGGTCTTCGCCGACGATGCCGCCCGCCGCGCGATCCTCGGTGGAATAGTAGCCACGCACCTTCTCGTTGAATTCACCGGCGGCCCGGCTGATTCGTTCATACCAGTCGCCGCTTTGAAAGAGGATCAGGAAATCGTCGCCGCCTATGTGGCCGAGAAAGTCGCCATCAGGATCGCACGCGGATGACAGTGCGTCCGCTGCGGCCTTCAGCACGGCGTCGCCTTGCCAATAGCCATAGCGATCGTTGAAGGGCTTGAAGTGATCGAGGTCCGCATAGCAGGCGACGAACGCAACGCCGCTGTCGATCAGACGCGCGATGTGCGCGCCCAGCGGCAGATTGCCGGGCAAGAACGTCAGCGGATTCGCATGGCGCGCGGCCTCGAGCCGAAGTTCGGTCACGGCACGCACCGCGCTTGCGCCCGCGATCAACCCGACATACTTGCCGTCATCCACCACGATGAAGCCGTCGGATAACGCATGCTGTTCGTCGTCGGTCAATAACGTCGCGATGGTCTCGATGCTGGCCGTGCGCTCGATCGACACCGGCTCGCGATTGGCGAACTGCATGCACGCCCGCTTGCCGAAGAGTTCGCGATGGTAAGGCAGCGCGAATTGGTCCATGAGCGATCGGCGATTGATGAGCGCAACGGGCGTGCCTTCGCTATCGACCACGGCGAGCGCATGAATGGAAGGCAACGTGTTGAACAGATGCACGGCGTCGTCGTTGCACGCTTCGGGCTTGAGCGTGGGCGCTTCGATGCGCATGGCTTCAAGTTGATTCGCGCTCTCGTGCACGTCGGCGCGGCGATGCTTCGTCGCGGGATAAACCGCGATCTGTTGCGATCGCAGGAGCGCAGCGGCGGACTCCGACACACGCGTGGCCGGCGTCTGCGATGGACGTCCGAGCAGGAAGCCTTGCGCGAAAGGAATGCCGAGATCGCGCACGATCCGCAAGTCGGCCGGGCTTTCGACGCCTTCCGCGATCAGCAAGGTGCCTGTCGCGTTGGCGAACGACACCATCGATTTGACCGCTTCGAATTTGACGGCGTTCTGCGCGATGCCGTGAATGAAGTATCGATCGACCTTGACGTAGTGAGGCGCGAGATGTGCCCACAAGCTCAAGGACGCATTCGCCACGCCGTAATCGTCCACGGCGAAGCGTGCGCCGCTCGCCCGCACTGCGTTGACCGACGCGGCGAAAACATCGAGATCGGGAATCCGGCTCTGCTCGGTCAACTCGATGACGAGCCGCTTTGCATCGGCATGGAGGAGCAATGCATCGCGGTCCGGCGCCGAGTTGATCGCCGCGGCACTGTAGTTCACGAAGAGAAGCGCGTCCTTGTTCGTTGCGCCATCGAAATAGGCGTCGATGCACGCCTTGCCCGCGGCGCGTTCGAGTTCGACGGCAAGCTCTTCATCGTGCGCGCGGGCGAAGAGGGCGACCGGCGACTCCAGCGCGCCGCCTGCGGGACCGCGTATGAGGCCTTCGTGCCCGATGACCGCGCCGTCCGACAGCCGCACGATGGGCTGAAACAGCGCTTTCAACGCGCACGATTCGATGAGCCGCGAGATGACCGGCTCGAAGCTCGTCCCACATTCCACTGTTGAAGAAGGCATAGCCACCGTCGATTCGTGCACCCGCGCGCGAGGATGCAGTCGTTGAAAAACGCCTCAGCGGATTGATCTAACCGCTGAGGCAGGCAGGCGATGAACGCGCGCGTTCAGCACGCTTCGAGCGTGAACGCGCGCATCATCGAAGTGAGGGCTTCGGCTTTCGTGCGCAGACCGTGTGCGGCCTGCACGCCGTCCTGAGCGAAGGCCGCGTTTTCCTGCGTGGTGCGATCGAGCATCGACATTGCGCCGTTGAGTTCGTCGAGATCGCGGCTTTGATCCGCCGATGAACTCGCAATCGAATCGATCAGTCCGACGAGGCCGTCCATCGTGCCGATGAGCCCGGAAGTCGCGCTGCCTGCCTTTTCGACGGCGACACCGCTGTTGTCCACTTCCGACGTCATGCCCTTGATCAACGATGCGATCTCTTGCGCAGCGGCCGCCGTGCGGCTCGCAAGGCTGCGCACTTCCTGAGCGACCACAGCGAAGCCTCGGCCCTGCGCGCCGGCGCGCGCCGCTTCGACGGCTGCGTTGAGCGCAAGCAGATTCGTCTGGAACGAGATGCTTTCGATGACCGACGTGATGTCGCGAATGCGCGCGGAATTCTCGACGAGGCCACGCATGCGCGAGACCGCTTCCTTCGCGGCCTTGTCGCCGTCTCTTGCCTGCGTTGACGCCGCGTTGGCGAGCGACCGTGCACGCGATGCGTGACCCGCGTTGTCCCGGACCATCGCGGCGAGTTCGTCGATACTGGCCGATGTCTGTTGCAGGCTCGCCGCCTGTTGCTCGGTGCGAAGCGAGAGACTCGTGTTGCCGTTCGCGAACGTCGCCGTGGTCTGCGCCATTGCATCGGTAAGCGAATTGATTTGGCCGATCATCGTCGCGAGTTGCTGACGCATTGCTTCCATTGCGGAGAGCAGGCTGCGCGGATGCTTCGCGGGCACTTCGGTGGACAGGTCGCCCGCTGCAATGCGATTCGCGAGTTGCGCGGCAACGGCGGGTTCGCCGCCGAGTTGCCGCAGCACGTTGCGCGAGAGCGAAGCGCACAACACGCCGACGATCACGAGACCGACAGCGCTCAACACGAGAACGACGATTTGAAGCACGCGTGCATCGACGATCGAGCGAGTGTATTCATCGTGGGCGGCCGTCAGTTGCCGCTGCCGCAATTGCAGGCCATCGTCCTGAAGCTTCTTCGACATCGGCTCGATGCTCTGCGTCTGAACCCACTGCGCTTCCGAAAGATTGTTCGCGGAAAGCAGCGTGATCGCGGGCTTGAAGCCCTTGTCACGCAGTGCACGCCAGTCCGTGGCAAAGCGGTTCGCAAGCGCGCGATCGGCGGCGTCGAGATCATGAGCGAGATACTGCTGCATCATGCGGTCGATCTGGTCGATGCGTTTGGCCGCTGAATCCACGACACGTTTCGTCTTTTCCGCCGATGGATCGAGGATCGCATCGCTGATGGCGAACGTGGTCTCGGTGGTGCCTTCGTTGATGATGGAGATGTTCTGCAATGACTGCGCGCGTCCTTCGAACATGCGCTTGAGCGCGGCCGTGCCGTTGGATGCGGCGAGCAGTCCTGCTGTGCCCGCCGCGGCGAGTGCTAGTGCCGCGACGATGCTGACGATGATTAGATGAGTTCGAACCGTGATGTTACGCATGAAGCTCCTGCATCGGGGTAGGGCAAAGGCGAACGCGTGGCGATGGTCTGCAGGCACGCGTCAGATGCAGGCTTTAACGGCCATGAGCCGGCTTAATTCAATGAATTGTTTGTGACACGATGCATCGCAGTGGTGCATGCATGGAGCCACGCATGCGTGAGATGCAGATGTCATGCGCGATGCCCGAACTACCTGCGGCACGTCTTCTCGAGCACGATGGTCTCGAACAGTTCGTACTCGCCGGTGGGCGTCTGGTCCGCGCCGGGCGCATGGTAGTAGCGCATCGTGATCGAACTCGTGCCGCCACGTTCGCCGGGATCGACATCGAAGACGGCGATGCCGTATCCCGTGCCGGTATCGCGTTGCGCGGACCAGATCGCATCTTCGACGGCATCGGCGACAGGGCGCACGAACGTCCCCGCCGTGGCGCCGGGCACGGGCCTGTTCGGCTTCGTGAACACTTTCGCTTGCGGCAGGCCGTTGCCCGGATCGGTGCCGTACACGTCGAGCGGCGCGCTCGTGCCGCCGCCGCCGAGTATCAGATGGATGGTGCCGTGCGTCGTGTCGATCGGATCGTTGGCGCGCTGAGAAGTCGTCGCCGGACGCGGCTGCAAGGTATCGACGCGTTCGCCCGTCACTGCATCGCGGCCCGCGTGATGATTGCAGCCGCGCACGGGATGGCTGCGCTCATAGTCGTGATCGTGACCGCATAGCACGAGGTCCACGCCATAGCGGTCGAAGAGCGGCAGCCATGCCTCGCGAATGCCCTTGTCCGAACCGTTGCCCGTCTTCGATGAACTCAGCGCGTCCTGATGCATTTGCACGACGATCCAGTCGATGTCGTCGTCATGCGATGCCTCGCGCAAGGTTCGTTCGAGCCAGCGCGTCTGTTCGCCGTTGCTGTAGCCGCGCACATAGAACGACGTGCCGGGCGCAATGGCTGCATGGCCGGTGCTCGCGGCAGGCACGAGCGGCGCGGGGCCGGCCACGAACGCGGCGGCGTCCTGATAGACGACATCGTCGGCATCGAGCGAGATGAAGAGCACCGAGCCGACGCTGAAGCTATACCAGCGTCCGGGGAAATGCGTGCCGTTGTCGGGCAGCGTATAGCGCGTGAGATACGAATCGAAGCCCTGTTTGCCGTTGTTGAACTCGATTTCATGGTTGCCGGGGCAGGGCATCCACGGCCTGTTCGCCGCCGACGTCTGAGCGTTGTTGCCGAAGTCGCGCCACACTTCAGGCTGATGCGCGGGGTTGAGATTCGCGTAACACAGGTCGCCGTTGAGCAGATGAAAGAGTGGCTGGAACCGTTCGACCGCCTGCACCGCGAAGCGGCTTTGCGGTGAAGACAACACCCATCCCGTGTTCGGCGTGGCCAGATCGCCGTAACTCGTGAAGCGGAATTTGCGGCGTCCTCGCGGCGCGGTCGTGAATGTCGCGCTGAAGGGCTGCGCGGCGTTGCTGTCGTTGTCGGCGGTGACTTCGTAGCGATAGGCCGTATCGGCGCGTAATGCGTGAATCCGTGCGTGATACGTGAAGACGGTTTCGCCGTTGAGACCATCGGTGTACGTGCGCTGCACGGCATGAATCTCGTGCGCATGGCCGTTATGTTCGATGATGCGTACGCGCGGCCTGATTGCCTGCGCAAGCGACGCCCAGCTCACGACAACCTCGCTCGTCGGATCTTCGCCCCACGTCAAATGAACCTGTTCAGGCGTTCCATCAGGACTCGATGTTTGAGCCAGCGCCGGCCCGCTCATGACATTCGCGGCGGTCGCGAGTCCTGATGCGCCCGCGAGCTTGAGGAAACCACGGCGCGATGCGATCGATGCCTCATCCTGCTGGTTATGCTTGACCATGAATGCTTAATCTCCGTGTGGGGAACCGATGCGTTCTCGTCTCGGAGACATTATGGTCAGGCGTGTGACCTCGCCGTGACAGAGCTTACGGAAGGTTTCAATCGAGCGTGCGGAACAGCGCGGCAACGCCCGCATCCAATGAGTTTTCACGCGAAGGAGAAACGCATGGCAAGCAATGAGTATGTCGTATTCAAAGGCAAGGTCAGGCTCGGCGTTCCCTTTCTGGACGGTTACAAGGGCGACCCGCATTATGTGATCGTCAGCGAGGACCCGAGCGGCAACGAGTTTCGCATCGTCACGAACGTGAAGTCCGACAGCTCGCTCACCGGGCCAGCGGGTTATCTCGTGCTCTATGTCTGGAACCAGTATTTCGAGCATCCGATGAACGCGGATCTCGACAATCTCGCCGCGGGCGTCACGGCGACGGGCTTCCCGAAACTCGACTATGTGCATGACAAGCGGCTCGTCGATCTCACCGCGATGCGTCCCATCCCGCTCGATACGAAGGACGAGCACAACGACATCAATGCACTGCTCAACGAGATGCTGCAACTGGACATGTCCGTGGACGGAATCGACTATGTTTATCCGACGCCGGGCTATCGCGACAATCGCCTCGGATGGAAGCCTATTAAGGACGTGACCGTGTACGGCTTCGGCTTTCTCTTCGAGCCGGGCAAGGATGGCCTGCATGAAACGCACATGAATCAGGGCAACCCGAAGCCCGCGCCGGGCAGTCACGTGAGGGATCATTCGAATGAGAACGGCGTGTTTCAGGACGGAGCGGTGATCGTCGAAGTGGACGGCAAGTTTCAGGCGTTGTTCGTCGCGTTCCAGACGCAACTCGTGCCGACCGACAATCGCGGGCGTCCCATTCCCGGCGAGTCGCATCCGATATTGCAATCGAATGCGAGCGTGAAACGCACTCCGTGAACGGTCACGCCGATGTAACGAAAGCCTGCGATGCTCGAAGGATGTCGCCAGCAAGAGAACCAAGCGTGCTGGCGACGCATCGATTCCAATCCTGCGCGCATCCGCATCCTTTCGGAGATCCTGCAACATGAAGCGAAATCGTCTCGGCGCCGTGCATATCCCAGCAGCGCGTATTGCGCTCGCCGTCGCCGGCGCGGTCATGACCGGCCTTGCACCGGTGTCCGCATTCGCGGCGGATGCCGTCGTTCTCTATACGGCCGACGGTCTCGAGAATCTCTACAAGGACGTGCTGCCTGCCTTCGAAAAGAAGGAGGGCGTGAAAGTGAACATCGTCACGGCGGGCAGCGGCGAAGTCGTGAATCGCGCAACGGTGGAGAAAGATTCGCCGAAAGCCGATGTGCTCGTGACGCTGCCGCCGTTCATTCAGCAGGCGTCGCAAAGCGGCCTGCTGCAGCCCTACGCGAGCGCGAACTATGCGAACGTGCCCGCGATTGCAAAGGCGCCGGATGCATCGTGGGCGACCTTCGTGAACAACTACTTCTCGTTCGCGATCAACCCGGAAGTCACGAAGAACACGCCGAAGACTTTCGCGGACTTGTTGCATCCGGACTACGGCGGACGCATCGCGTATTCGAATCCGGCGACCGCAGGCGACGGCATGGCGGTCATCATCCTGACGAGTGCGTTGATGGGCGAGGACAACGCGTTCTCGTATCTGCGCGATCTGGAGAAGCACGCGAAGTTCCATACCAAAGGCACGGGCTATCTCGACGTGCTGCTTTCGCGTAACGAGATCGCGTTCGCGAACGGCGACTTGCAGATGGATCTCGACGACGCCGCGAACGGCGGCCTCTCGCTCAAGCCCGTGTTCCTTTCCGCGAAACCCGGCGACGCGCCGACCACGTTCCAGCTTCCGTATGCGATCGGCCTCATCAAGGGTGGTCCCAATCAGACGGAAGGCAAGAAGCTCGTCGACTATCTCATGTCGAAGGAAGTGCAGGCGAAAGTGCCTGACATCTATGGCATTCCGGGCCGCACCGACGTGCCGCTGACAGGCAAGAACGGCGATACGGTCAAGCAGGCTATCGCGGGCGTGAAGCTGATTCCGGTCGACTGGAATCACGTGATGGACAAGAAGGCCGCGTGGACGACGCGCTGGAAAAACGACGTGATCGGCAATTCGGGCAAAGAGACCGAAGTGGTCAAGCCGAAGTCGTGAACACACTCGCGCTTTCTCCGCGCAGCCGCGATAACGCAACTGAGCTTGCGCATGAGCGTGCGTTCGACGGCGTGCGCATCGAGCACTTGAGTGTGCGCTTCGGCACGCGCACGGTGCTCGACGATCTCTCGCTCAGCATCGCGCGCGGCGAGTTCCTCACGGTGCTCGGCCGCAGCGGTTGCGGCAAGACGACGTTGCTGCGCTTCATCGCAGGCTTCGTCGAGGCCGATGGTCTCGCGGGCCGGCTCACCGTCGCGGGGCGCGATCTCACGCACATGCCGCCGTTTCAGCGCAATCTCGGCGTGCTGTTTCAAAGCTATGCGCTGTTCCCGCATCTTTCCGTGTTCGACAACGTCGCGTTCGGCTTGCGCGCGCGGCGTCTGAAGAAGGCGGACATCACGCGGCGCGTCACCGATGCGCTCAAGCTCGTGCAACTCGGCGACGCGGGCCACATCATGCCCGCGCAACTCTCAGGTGGCATGCAGCAACGCGTCGCTCTGGCGCGATCGCTCGTCATCGAGCCGGATGTGCTCTTGCTCGACGAACCGCTTTCCGCGCTCGATGCGAATCTGCGTGCATCGGTGCGAAGCGAATTGAACGCGCTGCACGAGCGTCTGCCGAATCTCACTATCGTTTGCGTCACGCATGATCGCGACGATGCGCTCGTGCTCTCGGACCGCACACTGTTGATGCGCGATGGCCGTATCGCGCAACTCGGCACGCCGCGCGAACTGTACGACGCGCCCAACGACGCGTTCGTCGCGCGCTATCTCGGCGCGGCGAACCTGCTGCCGCCGTCGATCCTGTTCGCGCTCGGCGATGCGCGTCACGGTGAGCGCAGGAAGCTCGCGTGCATTCGTCCCGAGTGCCTCTCGATCGTGCCGCTCGGCGATGCGCGTTTGCACGGCACGATTGCATCCGTCGAATGGTATGGATCGGCGTTGTCGGTCTCGGTCGAGCTCGATGCGCTGCCCGACGAACCCGTGCTCGTTTCGATGCAGCGCGGCCACGGCCGCATGCCTGCGAAGGGCGCGCGCGTGTCTTTGAAGTACGAGGTCGAAGATGTCGTCCTTGTCAGCGAGTGACGCACTGTCCGGCCACAGCCATGCGCATGCGCGAGCCAAGGCGCGTCGCGCGCGCCGTGCGCAGTGGCAGTTGTGGTGCATTCTCGTCGTGGTGCTCGGGCCGCTCGTCATCTATCCGCTCATGCGCCTGGCCGCGCTCAGCGTCACCGGCGCACACGGCTTGACACTGCATGCGTATGCCGCATTTTTCGGTAATCCCGAGACGCGCGGCGTCATCGGGACGACGCTCGGCATTCTCTTCGCGAGCGCAACGCTTGCTTCATTGCTCGGCGTGCTGATTGCATCGATGCTGTTTTTCAAGCCGTTTCCCGGTGCGAAGCTGGGCACGCGCTTTCTCGAACTCTTCGTTGCGTTCCCTTCGTTTCTGGTCGCGTTCACGCTGATCTTTCTCTACGGCTCGCAAGGATCGGTGAGTATCGGCATGCAGAAGCTCTTCGGTCTTCAGGCACCGCCGCTCGATTTTCTCTTCGGCATCGGCGGCGTGATACTCGCGGAGGTCGTGTTCTATGCGCCGTTCGTGGTGCGTCCGACGCTCGCATCGTTCGCAACGCTCGACATGCGGCTCGTCGAAGCGGCGAAGAGCCTGGGCGCGGATTCGTCGATGGTCGCGTTCAAGGTCATCTTGCCGCTCGCGTGGCCGGGCATCGCGGCGGGCACCATCCTCTGCTTTCTGCTGACGTTGAACGAGTTCGGCATTCTGCTCGTGCTCGGCAGCGCGCATCTCATCACGTTGCCGACGGCGATCTACAGCGCGGCCACCGTCGATCTCGACTTGCCGGCGGCATCGGCAGGCGCGGTTGCGATGCTCGCGATGTCGTTATCGCTCTACGCGTTGTATCGGCGCGTGAACGTGCGCGCGGGAGGACGTGATGGCCGCTGAATGGCAACTGCGCACATCGGCTGCGAGGCCGTTCTCCGTGAGACGCATGGGCGCGTGGCTGATCGCGGGCATCGCGGCGCTGCTTTGCGTGTGGCTCTTCGTGTTGCCGGTGATCGTCGTGGCGTTGTCGAGCGTCGCGGCGCACTGGTCGGGAACCGTGTTGCCCGATGGCGTCAGCCTGCGCTGGTTCGAGCGCCTGAGCAGCAGCGACTTCGATGCCGTCACCACGAGTCTCGAGATCGGCTTCGGCGTCGCCGTGCTCGGCACCGTGCTTGGGCTTTGGCTTGCGCTTGCGCTGGAAGGACGCGACCGGCGCGGCGTCGGCGCGTGGGTGGACATGATCGCGATGATGCCCAACGGTGTGCCGAGCGTCGTGCTCGGCCTCGCGGTGTTGATCGCGTATCACAAGAAGCCGCTCGATCTTTCAGGCTCGGCGGCCATCGTCGTGCTGGTGCAGCTGGCGCTCGTGCTGCCGTTTTGTTATCGGTGCGCAGCAGCGGCGTTGCGCGCCGAGCTGACCGTGCTGCGCGAAGCGGCGGCAAGTCTCGGCGCGCCGCCCGCGATGGTGCTCGTGCGCGTCGTGCTGCCGCAACTCGTGCCGGCCATTCGCGCGAGCCTCGCGCTCGCGTTCGCGTTGTCGCTCGGCGAACTCGGTGCGACGCTCACCGTGTATCCGCCGGGATTCGCGACGGTGCCGATCGTCGTCGTCGGGCAAGTGAATCGCGGGTATTACTTGCCGGCGTCGGCGCTCGCGTTGATTCTGCTCGCCGTGTCGCTGGCCGCGTTGCTGCTGATTGCCGCGAAGGCGCCGCGATTGCGCATCAATCGATAGCTGAAGAATCGCATGTCACTCTCACTCGCCGATATCCGGCATCTCTTCGGACGGCACGGCGGCATGGCGTATAGCGGCGAACCGATCACGCAGTTGCAGCACGCATTGCAGACCGCCGCGCTCGCGGAAGAGGCCGGCGCCGGCGATGCGCTCGTCGCGGCTTCGTTGCTTCACGATATCGGGCACTTGCTGAACCTGCAAGGCGATACGCCGAGCACGCGGGGCATCGACGATCTGCATCAGTATTACGCGCTGCCTTTTTTGCGGCCCTTATTCGGCGATGCCGTGCTCGAACCGATACGTCTTCACGTCGATGCGAAGCGCTGCCTGTGCGCGATGGATGCGGAGTATGTCGACAAGCTCTCGGCGGATTCCGTGCGCAGCCTCAAACTGCAAGGCGGCGTGTTCGATGAGAAACAGGCGGGCGCTTTCATGTCGAAACCGTATTCGCACGATGCGCTCGCGCTTCGCCGATGGGACGATCTCGCGAAGTCGCCCACACGCAAGACGCCTTCGATCGATCATTACATGACGGTGGTGAGGCGAGTGGTATCGGGCTAGCGGCTATCCACTGACGCCAGCGCCTTTTGCAACGCGCCGATGTCGATCGGCTTGACGAAGTAATGATCGAAGCCGGCTCCCTTGGCGAGCACTTTGTCGTGCGCCTGCCCGTAGCCGGACAGCGCGACAAACAAGGCATGATCGTTTTCAGCATCCAGATGCAGGCGCCGCGCGAGTTCGTATCCGTCCATATCCGGAAGCCCGATATCCAGAATGAAAACCTGCGGAAGAAAAGAACTCGCTTCTTCGAGTCCGGCAAGCGCGGTATTGCGCGTCGCTACGTCATGGCCTCCCAGTCGAAGCAGCGTTGCCAGCGATTCCGCACCATCTTCGTTGTCGTCGACGATAAGAATGCGCAACGGATTCGTCGTTGCATGATCTTCGACTGAAGCAAAAGGGCGCTCAGCGATTAGTCTGTTAGTCTCAAGAATCGGCAGCGTCACGAGAAACACACTTCCTTTGCCGAGACCATCGCTCTTCGCGGTCACGGTGCCACCATGCAGTTCCATGATGCTTTTGACCAATGCGAGTCCGAGGCCGAGTCCGCCCTGAATGCGGTCGGGAGTACGTTCGGCCTGCGTGAATAGCTCGAAGACATGCGGGAGCAGCTTTGCATCGATACCCGTTCCGTTGTCTATCACGCTCATGCACACGAGAGAGCCGGTCATTTTCATGACGAGCTCGATCTTGCCTCCTCTCGGCGTGTATTTCGCAGCGTTGTTCAATAGATTGGCTACGACCTGAATCAGGCGCGTGCGATCGCCCAATACGACAGCGTTGGTCGAAGCGAGTTGAATCGTCAAGTCGTGCTGTCTTGCTTCGATCAACGGCCGGGCCTGCTCGATCGCACTGTTGATGATCTCCTTGATACTGACCTCTTCCTTTTCTATGGTGGCCAGGCCGCGCGTCACGCGAGAGACGTCCAGCAGATCATCGACGAGTTCGGTGAGATGCTTTACCTGACGGAAAATGATGTCGCTGGATCGTTTGACGTCGTGTTCATTGCGCTCGCCCAATACGAGAAGTTGAGCGGCAGTGCTGATGGGTGCGAGCGGATTGCGCAGTTCATGTGCGAGCATCGCCAGGAACTCGTCCTTGCGGCGGTTTTCCTGCTGCAAGGCTTCTTCTGCCTGACGCTGATCCGTTACGTCCGTATTGGAACCGAACCATCGCACGACATTCCCGTGCTGATCGCGGATGGGCACTGCGCGGGACAAGAACCAGCGATACTGTCCATCCGCACTGCGCAGCGGAAAAGTATCTTCCCAGGTCAGTTTGCCGACTACGATGCTGTCGTAATACTTGGCCGTGACGGCTTCGACATAGTCGGGGTGATGCACTTTGCGCCAGCCCCAGCCCTGCATTTCCTCCAGCGTCGTGCCCGTATATTGGAACCAGCGATTGTTGAACCAGAAGATCGACCCGTCGCTATCTGCCATCCAGGCCAGTTGCGGAATGTTTTCAGCCAATGCCCGGAAGCGGATCTCGCTTTCGCGCACCTCGGACTGCGCTTTCTTCAGTTCCGATATATCGAGAACGTATGCAATCGCTTCCGCGTCGGTGTTTCCAAGCGTCGCCGCGCCGACGTAGACCGGCAAGCGCGCACCGTCTTTCCTGAAATATTCTTTCTCGAAAGGCTTCGTTCTTCCTTTCGATTCGAGTTCCGCCAACGCACATGCGTCCGGCTTTTCCCATTCGGCAGGAGTGAGTGACCGCCAGGACAAACCGTGCTGCTCGAGCTCCTCACGCGTGTAGCCGAGCATATGCAGGAATTTCTCATTCGCGGCCGTTATTCCGCCGAGGGAATCGAATTCGTAGATGCCGATGATGTCGGACTCGACGATCTTCCGAAATTTGGATTCCGATCTGACACGCGCCTCTTCAGCCAGTCTTTGCTCGTGGATGTCCGTGCTGGATCCGATCCAGCGCAAGACGTTGCCGGATTCGTCGCGGATAGGCAGTGCCCGCGCAAGCACCCATCGATACTCGCCTGACCGATGCCGCACACGATATTCGATCTGGTAAGGATCGCCCGTGGAGAGACATTTTCCCCATTCCTGCGCCGCACGCTGCTGATCGTCCGGATGAAGTACGTTGCCCCACCTTTCGCCAGTCGTCGAATCTGCGGAAACGCCGGTGAAATCGAAATACTGCTTGTTGTAGTAGTAGTGATCGCCCTCCGGAGAAGTCGACCACACCATTTGAGGCATCGCATTGGCGATTTCCCGAAAGCGGGCTTCGCTTTCTTCAATGGCCTGTTGCTTCAGAACCCGTTCGGTGACGTCTTCGACCTGATGAATGATGTAGACGACCTCTCCCGACGAATCCAGTATCGGCGTGTTCAGCGGACTCCAGTAACGTACTTCGAATTCTTCTTCGGCCGAATCACGCACGGGAATGTCGTATCTTTGTACCGCCATTGCATCAGGCGCCTTGTTCCTGAGTACTCGCAACAGGGAAGCGCGGAGATTTCGGACGCCGGTAGCGGTGGGATCGTCGGGATTATCGGGAAACACTTCGAATACGTTCTTTCCCAGAATCAGCGCACGCGTCGACATGGTGGCGCGAAGACGGGCTTCGTTAGCGGCGACGATGGTGAAATCCGGCGTCAGAATCAGGTAGGGAACGGGCGTGGCCTCGAATAGAAGTCGGAAATCCGGCTCAAGTGTGAAAGGCGAAAGTATTGAGCGAACCGACATTACAACTCCTATACGCGGCTAAATGGAAAGCCGATCTGATTCGACAGATTGTGTCCCGGTTTTGTTCTTGCAGCTTGTAATGAGCAATGGAGAGGCCGGGTGTCGGACGAATGGGCGTCCTGCGTCAATCAAGCTGCTGGGTCGTTATCGGGGTCTGCAGGTGCGCGTGAAAGGCCGCATGAACGAATCGTTCGAGGAGCATCAGGCGGTGGTCGATGCGCTCGCCAGCGGTGATGGCGATGCCGCCGCGTTGCGCGGACATATCGTCGTGCAGGGCGGGTGCAGGCGCAGGACATCGCATGTAATCGGGGAGCGGCGCGAGCTTCGATTCACTCAAGCGCTGCCTCTGCCGGCCGCCTCATCGGCCGCAAGGCGTGATTCTTTCGTGCGGAAAGCGTGCTACTTCTGCCTCTGTTCGACGTTTCCCGCTCCTCGCCGGACCCGTACACTTCTTTCCGTGGCAATGAAACGAAACGACGAGTCGCAACGGAAAGTCACCGAGCATTCCGGCATACCTACACTTTTTCCGGACCACCGGTCGTCGCCGTAGCGGCTCGTGTTTCATCGCTCCGATACTCCGATTGGGCATTCTTAGCCGTTACGGGGAAGCAGTGGTTGTCCTGAGATGGCACGCGAAGCCCCGGCCCGATCATCGGTCGGGGCTTCGTCTTTTCCGGCGCTATTGTGCTTCTTTGAGTTTATGCGGCTTCGGCGGCGCCTTCACCTTGTTGTACTCGAATTCCGGCGTATTCTTCAGCGCCTCTTTGGTCGCGCCCGCCAGATAGAAGTTGCCGTTGCGAATGTCCAGAGAAGAGATCGGCACGGCCACGTCATGCGTGGCCACGCCCAGGAAACCGCCCGTCGAGATGATGGCGGCCGAAACCGTTGCGTCCGGCGAGATCACCAAGTCCTTGATCGAACCGATCTTCTCGTTCTTGTCGTTGTAGACAGCCTTTCCCAGGATGCTCTTCTTCGTGCTCCAGCCCTGAAGCAACGCTTGGGATTGCTCGACCGTGACGCTCAGCGGTTGAGTCCCGGCAACCTGAGCTTGTGCGCCCATGCTTGCAGCGCCGATTACAGTAGCGAGTGCGAGGCATCGCAGCGATTTCATGGATTTTCCTCCGTTCGTGGTTGAATGACCGGTAGTGCAAGGAACAGGCCTAGTTCCGGGCGTCCGTCATCGACTCGCATCGAGCAGCCATGTCCGTGGCGCGTGACGGTCGGTCACCGGTTCACTGCGTTCGTATCGGCGTGCATTCGTGCTGAAACCAGTAGTCGACGAGGCGCTGTGCGGCCTGCAGGTCCTCGGGATAGTAGGGATCGTCCCAGAAGGGGGATGGGTCATATCCCGCTTTTCGCAACGCTGCCAACTCTGACTGATGCTCAGCCATCGTGGGGTTCGCATTGGTCTTTAGTGCAGTCAGGTCGCGGCATTCGCCGTCAGTGAGATACCTTCCTGGCGGCGGCATCTCGCCGACCACGCAACCGGCGAGCACGAATGCCGACGCAAAGGCGATCAGTAAGTGTTTGCGTATTGCGCTCACGATAGTTACTCGCGATTAGTCGCCGCGGGCTTATGCTGGTCTGTCATATTCGCCTCTTTATTGTTGCTCCTATTCCCGCAGAGCAAAACGCATTCCGGATCGTTCAGCGCGCATGTCACGTCGCCATTCGATCAAAATCGGTCTGCCCGGAATGGGCTTGGGTCCACGAGCGGCATCTCGCCGGTCATGAGGTCGGCAATGATTCGTCCGGTAATTGGCCCCAGCGTAAGCCCGTGATGCGCGTGACCGAACGCGAACCATAGATTTGCATGGCGGGGTGCCGGGCCGATCACAGGCATCATGTCGGGAGTGCAAGGACGGCGCCCGAGCCAAGGCTCAGCATCGAGGCGCTCGCCGAGCGGAAATGTTTCGCGAGCAAAAGGCTCGACCGCGTCGAGTTGCACTGGCGTTTTCGGCGTATCTCTGTAGCCCAGCTCGACGCCAGTAGTTAATCGGATACCTCGGGCCATCGGCGTCAGGACGTAACCGATTTCAGCATCGAGAACGGGCTGATTCAAGGTTGCTCCAGACTTCGACGCGTAATGCATGTGGTAGCCTCGTTTGACTTCAAGCGGCAACCTGTAACCGAGCTTCGAAGTCAAGTCACCCGACCACGGCCCCAACGCAAGGACGGCTTGCTTCGCGGTAATGACACCCAGTTCCGTGCTGACTTTCCATCCCGGCCCGAACGTCGATGCATCGCCAATGCAGACAGTGCCGCCCAACTTTTCGAATAACTTCGCGTAGGCCGCGACGAGCGCCGACGGGTCGCTCACGGAGTCTGCGGACGTGTATCGAATAGCTGCCAGTAGCGACGGACCGAGCGATGGCTCCGCCCGGTGCAGCGCGTCATTCGAAAGCGCTTCGAAGGGGATGCCGTACTCTTCCCGCCAACGCGAAGCTTCCGCTAGCGCCAGTTCGAAGGCCCTGTTCGTTCGAAATGCGTTCAGCCAGCCGTTTGTTCTCAGAAGCGATTGGGCGTTGGCGGCCTCGATCAGCTCGCGATGCTCAGAGACGCTGTGTTCGATGAGCGTGGAGTAGGTTTTAGCGATGTCCGCGTGGCGATCGGCGCGCGAGTGATGCCAATAGCGGAAAAGAAACGGCATCAATTTCGGCATGGCCGATGGGTGATACCTGACGTCGGTTGCGCGGTTACCTGCATATCTCGCGAGGCTGGCAAGGTCGCGAGGAAAGGCGTAGGGGTACACGCCCTCGCGCTGAATGATTCCGGCGTTGCCAAGGGACGTCTCGTTCCCGGGCGCTCTGCGGTCAACGAGCGCCACCTTGACGCCACACCGCTGAAGATGCACGGCGACCGACGTTCCGACGATTCCACCGCCCAATACGATTGCATCGAAGTCCATGCGTTGTCCTGTGAAGACACATCGCTCGCATGATAATCCGTCGCCCACGCCCCGCGAAACCAAGGGCACGCCGGACTGGGAAGCGGCACTTGTGAACGAAGATCGCGCGCTCCGAACTGAAGCTGCGCGTGGTCGCGGAGGGTGTCGAGAGCGCGCATCAGGCGGATACGTTGCGCGGCATCGGATGCGATGAATCGAAGGGCTTTCTGTTTCCGGAAGCCATGCCGGGCAGCGCGTTGCCCGCGTGGACGCAGGCGCTCATCGCGCGCGAGGAGGCGTGAACCGACAGTAGCAGCGCCGCGCTTTACGTCCGTTCGGCATTCGCCACGCGCTCTTGTTCTTGCTGCCCGCTCTCGGCATCACGCGGCGGCATCGAATAGACGTGCATCTGCGGCAGCCGCAGTTCGAGACCCGCTTCCTCCATGCTGAGTTTGAGCCGCGCGTTGAGCGCACGCGCAATCGCCCATTGCTTCAGCGGCCGCGTCTTGATTTGCCCTTTCACGACGATGCAGTTGGTCTCGAAACGCTCGAGCCCCAGCACTTCGACCGGCCCGAGAATATCGTGGCGAAAGCGGAAATCCGCCGCCAGTTGCGCGCCCGTATCGACGATCATCCGCGTGATGGCGTCCAGATCCGCATCGAACGGCACGCGGATTTCGAACAGCGCGTAAGCGAAATCGCGCGACAGGTTCTTGACGATCCTGATCTGCGAAAACGGAATGGTGTGCACCGCGCCTTGCCCGTCGCGCAGGCGCACCGTTCGGATGGTCAGGTCCATCACGGTGCCCGCGTGGCCGCCGTCGATATCGATCCAGTCGCCGACCGAAATCGTTTCCTCGACGATGATGAAGAGCCCCGTGATCAGATCCGTCACCAGCGATTTCGCGCCGAAACCGACCGCGAGGCCGATCACGCCCGCGCCCGCCAGCAGCGGCGTCAGGTTGATGCCGAGACTCGCCGCCGCGACGATGGCCGCGAGGCTCGCGACCGTCATGAAGATGCCGTTGCGCACGAGCGGCAGCATCGTGCGGGCGCGCACGCCGGGACTGAGCGCCTTGTTGCGCGAACTGTTCGGGCCGAGCGCTTCGAGAATCACGGTATCGATGACGATCCAGATGAACCACGCGCCGAACACCGTCGCCGTCACCGCAATCAGGCCTTGCCTGAAGGCGGGCGTGAGGGTGCTGTGCCTGATGAGCCGCGCCAGCGGCCCGCTCCACACTTCCAGTTCGAATCGCGCATACGCGAGCCAGAGCAGCAAGACGAGCAGCGTGCAGACGAAACGCCCGAGCCGCATCAGATGAGGTGCGCGCCGTTGCGCGCGGGTATCGCGGCGGCGCGCGAGGTGCATCAGCAATGCGGATGCAAACAGCGTCAGCACGAGCAGCGCCGCGCTGAGCAGCGAGGGCCTCAGCACCGTGCCTTCCGTGCCGCGCCCGTCGAGAATCGCCACCACGGAGGCGGCGGCGATCAGGAGAATCGGGATATGCCAGAGCGAGGCGAGGATATCGAGCGCTTCCGTGGCGAAGCGGTGATCGCGCCGGCTTGCGAACGGGCGATTGCGGATCAGATGCGTGATCTGCCTGCGATGCGCCACCGAGAAATAGCCGCACAGCAGCGCCGTGACCAGATTGGCCGCGGTCGATACCAGCCCCGCGAGATTCGGCCCGAACTGACGCGCGACGTCGGCGTTGGCGGCTGCGTCGCCGAGCGCGCCGCATGCGCCGATGGCGAAGAGCAGCCAAAGCGTGCGGGCCAGCAATTGCCGGACGGCGACGCGCCGGTGCGCCGTGCTGAACACCGTGAACACGATCACGCAAAGCGTCGAAAAGACGGAGCCGGCGAGAATCGCGTAGGCGATGACGAGCCCGAGCGTGCGGCCGGGCGCATCCGGCATGGCGCGCACGAACAGCACCACGACGACGAACGCGACGATCCACGGTCCCGACCGGCGCAACAGAAACGCGAGCAGTTGCACCGAAGCCGGATTCGGCGATGCCGCGATGTCCGGGATATCGCCGAACAGGCGGCGATTGACGTGGACCAGCACGAACGCGCATAGCAGCCAGCCCGCCAGCGTCGCGCCCATGCCGGTCAGGAGCCGTCCGGGCGACACGCCGTTCGCGCCCGTGGCGATGGCGCGCAATTCGCCGAACGCGGCGCTCAGACGCGCTTCCCAGAGGCGCATCGGCGAGAGCCCCGAATTCAGATTCGTTTCCACCGATGCAATGCCCGACGCGATTGCGCCGAGCAAATCGCCCTTGGCCGGCGCGGGCGCGGCGGGCGGCGATTTCCCGGCGGCATCGCGAAGCGCCTTCAATTGCGCGACGAACGCGCTGCGCGATGCATCGTTGTCGAGCGTGCTAATCAGACTGTTCAGCGACCGCACCATTTCCGCCTGGTTCACCGGCGCGGATGCGGACGCCGCGTCCGTGCCCGACGCGCCCGTGAGCGACACGATGCCTTGCATCGTCGCGGGCAGCGGCGCGGCCAGTGCGCCGCGCGTGAACGGCGCGCATCCGGCGATGAGCGTCAGTGCGACGATCCATCTGAAACAGCCCGCTTCGATGCGCCGCGCGAATGCGCACATGGAGAACCCTCCATTACCACTATCATCACGATCGACACGATTCGAGCACGACGATACTGCGCGCGTCGATCCGGCACCGCTCGCGCTCGCGTTCGGCCGTGTCCGGAGCACGCGCGAATCCCGACGATGTATCGACCACGCGACGCCATGCGTTGTGCGTGGCGTCAGCGTCGAATAAGGGAATCGCAGCGTCGCGGGAATCGTCGTTCATGTTGAGCAGGATGTGCAGCATCGCATCGCCGCGCGCATGTCCTGCGAGCGTGAACGCGACGAAGCGCGCGCCGGGATCGTTCCACGCGGGCTCGTTCAGACGCTCGCCGTGCCATGCGACGTCCGGCTGCATATGCCCGTTTTCGGGGCGTCCGGTGAGAAAGCGGCGGCGGCGCAGGCACGCATGACGCTTGCGCAATGCAATCAGATCGCGCACGAAATGCAGCATGGCGCGCGCATCGTCCGCGAGACGCCAGTTCATCCATGAACATTCGTTATCCTGACAAAAGGCGTTGTTGTTGCCGCGCTGCGTGCGCAGGATTTCATCGCCCGCGAGCAGCATCGGCACGCCCTGGCTGAGCAGCAGGATTGCCATGAAGTTGCGAGCCTGTTTCAGCCGCAGCGCGACGATGGCCGGGTCCGACGTTTCGCCTTCGACGCCGCCGTTCCACGAGAGATTGTCATTGCTGCCGTCGCGATTGCCCTCACCGTTGGCTTCGTTGTGCTTCGTGTCGTGACTGACGAGATCGAACAGCGTGAAGCCGTCATGGCAGGTCACGAAATTGATGCTGTTCGCGGGCAGTCTGCCATCGTCCTGAAAGAGGTCGGCGCTGCCCGCCATGCAGGTGCAGACCTGGCCGATGAGTCCCGGCTCGCCGCGCACGAAACGGCGGATCACGTCGCGATATCGTCCGTTCCACTCGGCCCACGCCATGCCGGGAAATGCACCGACGTGATACAGCCCCGCCGCGTCCCACGCTTCCGCGATCAGCGGCACGCGTGCGAGTACGGGCGATGCTTCCATCGCCCAGGGCAGGGGCGGCGTCGCCATGAGTTCGCCCTGTCCGCCGCGCGCGAACACGCTGGCGAGATCGAAGCGGAATCCGTCCACGCCGATGTCGCGCACCCAGTATTCGAGCGCGCGCAGGATGAACGCCGAGACCAGCGGATGATTGCAGTTCACGGTATTGCCGCAGCCGGTGTAATCGCGATAACGCCGCGCATCGGCGGGATCGAGCAGATAAAAGATCTCGTTCGCGAACGCCTTGAAGTGGATCACCGGGCCGTTCATGCCGGCCTCGGACGTGTGATTGAACACGACGTCGAGCAGCACGAGGATGCCGGCGGCATGCAGCGCGTCCACGCATGCGCGGAATTCTTGCGGCGCGCGCGCAGGCTCCACGCAATAACGCGGATGCGGACTGAAAAAGCTGTGCGTGCTGTAACCCCAGTAATTGCGCAGGCCGCGCGCGGCGGCGCTCGCGGGCAGATCGGCTTCATCGAAGGCCATGACGGGCAGCAGTTCGACATGCGTCACGCCCAGTTCCACGAGATACGGAATCTTCTCGATCAGACCGGCGAACGTGCCGGGATGTCGCACGCCGCTCGACGCATCGCGCGTGAAGCCGCCGACATGCAGTTCGTAGACGATGGCGTCATCGAGCGTGCGGACGTCTGCATGATCGTCGGATGCGCCAAGCGGCTCCGTCACGATCGCGCGGAGAGACGGGTTGCCGGGGGCATCCGCGAGACTCGCCTGCATGCGGTCGTAGAGGCGGTCGCTCACGGCGCGCGCGTACGAGTCGAGCAGTTCCTTGCGGCTCACGGCTTCGTCGCTCATTTGCGGCACGCCGTGCGGACCTGAGACGCGCCATGTATACCGGCATCCCGCCACGAGCCCTACGACGAACACATGCCAGAAGTAGAACGTGCGGTTCTCTTCGCGATCGAGCGCCACGACCTGAAGCGGCTGCACGCTTTCATCGGAGTCGTACAGCAGCAGTTCGACGTGCGTCGCGTGACGGCAAAACACGCAGAAATTCACGCCGTCCGCTTGCACCGACGCGCCCGGCGGAAAACGCGATCCGGGCCGCGTCGCATACGGAAGATGATGCGGTCGCGGTTGCGAAGGTTGCGCCTGCGCGTCAGGATCGCGCATGGTCGATCCTGACCGGCCGCGTCGCCCAGATCCGCTCGGCGTATTCCGCGATAGCGCGATCCGACGAGAACTTGCCCGAGCGCGCCGTGTTCATGATCGACATGCGCGTCCATTGCTCTTTATCGCGCCACGCTTCGTTCACGCGCTCCTGACAGCGCACGTAGTCCGCGAAATCGGCCAGCACGAGAAACGGGTCCGACTGCATGAGATTGTCGAGCAGCGGGCGGAACATGTCCCGGTCGCCGCGCGAGAAGCGTCCTTCGGCAATCTGATCGAGTGCATCGCGAAGGGTGTCGTCGTTGCGCACGTAATCCGCCGGACGATAATCGGAGCGCTTCAGTTCATCCACTTGCGCGGCAGTGAGACCGAAGAGGAAGAAGTTCTCTGCGCCGGCTTCCTCGCGTATCTCCACGTTGGCGCCGTCCAGCGTGCCGATGGTCAGCGCGCCGTTGATCATGAACTTCATGTTCCCCGTGCCGGATGCTTCCTTTCCCGCCGTGGAAATCTGCTCCGAGAGATCGGCCGCCGGATAGATCGCGTGGCCGTTCTTTACATTGAAGTCCGGATAAAACACGACCTTGATGCGCCCGCCGATAGCGGGATCATCGTTCACTGTTTCCGCAATGCCCGTGATCAGGCGAATGATGAGCTTCGCCATTGCATAGCCCGGCGCGGCCTTGCCGCCGAAGATAAAGCAGCGCGACGGGAGATCGAGATCGGGATTGCGGCTGAGCCGCCGCCACAGGCTGATGATGTAAAGCGCGTTCAAATGCTGGCGCTTGTATTCGTGAATGCGCTTGACCTGAATGTCGAAGAGCGCGCCCGGATTCACTTCGATGCCCGTCGTCGCGTGGATGCGCACCGCGAGCGCCGCCTTGTTGTCGTGGCGGACCTTGCGCCATGCATCGTGCAATGCAGGCGAGTCGGCGTGAGCGGCGAGTGCGTCGAGGCGCGCAAGATCGTGACGCCAGTCGGTGCCCAATGTATCGTCGAGCAGGCGCGCGAGCGCGGGGTTGCTCAGCATCAGAAAGCGGCGCGGGGTGACGCCGTTCGTCACGTTCAGGAAGCGCTCCGGAAACATCTCGGCGAAATCGCGCAAGACGGTTTGACGGAGCAAGTCGGAATGCAACGCGGCTACACCGTTGACCGCATGACTGCCGACAGTCGCGAGATGCGCCATGCGCACTTTTCTGTCGCCGGCTTCGTCGATGAACGACATGCGCATGACGCGCGCGTCGTCACCGGGATAAATGCGCCGGACATCGTCGAGAAAACGCCGGTTGATTTCATAGATGATTTCGAGCGGACGCGGCAGCAAGCTCTGAAACAGCGGCAAGCCCCACGTTTCGAGCGCTTCGGGCAGCAGCGTGTGATTCGTATAAGCCAGCGCGCGTTGCGTGATATTCCATGCCACGTCCCATGAAAGACCGCGTTCGTCCAGCAACAGGCGCATGAGTTCCGCGACCGCGATCGACGGATGCGTATCGTTCAGTTGCGCGGCAAAGAGATCCGCGAAACGTTCGACCGGCAGGCCCTTCGCGTCGCTCAAACGCAGCATGTCCTGAAGCGAGCACGAGACGAAGAAATACTGTTGCGCGAGGCGCAGCCGCTTGCCGGCATCCGGCTCGTCGTTCGGATACAGCACTTTCGAAAGCGTCTCCGAGACGACTTTCATTTCCACCGCCTCATAATATTTGCCGGCGTTGAAGTCCTGAAAATCGAACGACTCGACGGCTTCGCTCTTCCACAGGCGAAGCACGTTGCACGTATTCACGCGGTAACCCTGCATCGGCATATCGCAGGCCACGCCTTTAACCTGGCCCGTGTGATGCCATTGCACGCGCAGCCTGCCCGCTTCATCGGTCGTGCATTGCGTGTGTCCGCCGAAGCTGACGTAATAACTGACATCGGGACGCACGATCTCCCACGGATTGCCTTTCTGTAGCCACTTATCGGTGACTTCCACTTGCCAGCCGTCGCGCAACGCCTGATCGAAGATGCCGAACTCATAACGGATGCCATAGCCGATAGCCGGAATTTGCAGGGTCGCGAGCGAATCCAGATAACAGGCCGCGAGACGTCCGAGCCCGCCATTGCCGAGACCGGGCTCTTCTTCGACGGCGAGCAGTTCGTCGAGATTCTGACCGAGCGAGCGCATGGCCTCGCGCGCTTCGGATTCCAGTCCGAGGTTGAGCAAGCTATTGCCGAGTTGCGGGCCGATCAGAAATTCCGCAGACAAATAACACGCTACCTTGATGTCGCGGGCGGAGTAGGTTTGCATCGATCCGGCCCAGTTCGCGAGCATGCGATCGCGCACGGTGTAGGCGAGCGCCATGAACCAGTCGTGCTGCGTGGCGATGTCCGGATAACGCGCCTGACGGCAGATGAGATTGCGTTCGACGTCGTGTGCGAATGCCTGTTCTTTCGCGGCGGGATCAATATCGACGGCGACTTCCGGTGCAGGGATTTCGCTCATGGCGCTCTCCTCACTGTGGCACGCTTACAGTGAGGAAGCTTATGATAGACGCGCCTGAATACAAGCAGGACCCACGTTCGAACGGGCAGCGCGAACGCCTAGAAAGGGCGCCGCACGGAGAACGTCACGCTTTTTTCATGGTCGTGATTCGCGCCGAGTTGGGGACTGGCGGAGAAGTGCCACTCGTCGTCGTCCTGATTCGCGAAGCCATCGCGCGATGCGCTCCGGCTGGAAATGACGCTGGGCGCGGGCGTCGGCAGATACTTCGATTCGTTCGGGCCGAAGCCGGACCCGAAGAGTGCGACGCGGTTCGCGCTCGCATCGAGCGTCAAGTTATCGAAGGGCCGATGCGAACGAACGCGGCGCAGCGGCGTCTCGTTGCCGAGCGAGAGGGCGGCGGGGTACGAGAAAAACAAAAGGCTCGAGCCGCTTCTTTCCGGCAATACGAAGCGGGCTTGTTCAGCGGCGCAAGCGAGGTTGGCGACAAGAAGACATGCCATGCCGGCAACCCGATATTTTCGAAATCGAAGCATCATCGAATGAAACACGGCGCGCATTGCGCGGAGTGGGAAAACATTCGTAACGCATGCAGTTTAGTTGATATTACGAGTTCGCGTGATCGGCTGAAATGCCCATTGCACGAGTGCTTCTCATTTGAACGCGTAGGCGAGTCCCACGCCGTAGGTCAATTGATTGCGCGTGCCGCGTTGCATCACGATGGGACTGGCCGCCGCGTCGCCCATCAGCCGCTGGTAGTAGATCATCGCACCCACATACCACTTCGGGGCCAGCCGGTAGATGCCCGCAACCCAGCCGGTCAACTGATTGAGGCCGCCGCCCGGATTGAATGCGGGAAGGCCGCTCTTTTGCGCGCCCTCGGGCGTCACGCCGTAGTACGTTTCGTTGAAGCCGCCGCTCACCCATGTCGCCCCTGCGCCCGCGCCGATAAACACACGCGAATGCAGCGGGAACCACGCGCTCGTGTTCAGCGACACGCGTGCGCCCGTATAGACCGCGCCCGCGTTGGTGACGACCGTGACTTCTCCTCGCAGCCGATACGGCACGTCGCCGATATGGCTGTATTCGTAGCCGACGAACCCGCCGCCTTCGAGCGTGGTGGACACGTCGTGGACTTGCGATACGACCGCATCGTCGACATTGCGGCGGCCCAGACGAAGCGCCAGCGCCGGCCCCCATTGCAGGCCGGTGAGTCCGCCGAAGTTGTATTGCGCGTAAGTGCCGTACCACTCGAAAAGGTGGCCGCCGCCGGTCACATAGCGCATGCCCGGAAGCACGCCGACGATGCGGTCCTTGCCGCCTGCATACTCGGTTGTCGAGCCGATTCCCGCGCCGAAGAAGTTGGGCAGTGCGTTCGAGATATCGATTGGACTGGCGAACGCGCTGTCGAAGACGAGCGTCAGGCATGTTGCGATGACGGTTCTGAACGCATTCACGGCGGTCCTCTCACGTCGAAGCGAAGCTGAACGAGTAAGCAAATAGCAGGGGCGTCAGAACGCGAGAGATATCACACCGCGGTCGCGCGTTGGAGTCTCGCGCGATCCGTGGCGTCGGGGAAAACCCGGGGCCGTAGCCATCGTTCGATGGCGCGCAATCCTAAAAGAATGGCATCGAATACGCAAAGCCTTTGACCGCGATGCCGTATCTTCGCGGCATCGTCGCATCCCGTGCGTCTCGTCATCCTGACGCGCAGGCGACAAGACGGGTTCATGCCGGGGAGCGTCCTTCGTCGCCGACGTGTTCCCCGCCGGATGCTCCCGGTTCTCTTCTCCACAACTCTCTCTGGAGACCAAGTCATGAACTTTCTCGACGGCTCGCTCTACACCGAAAATCAGCAACCCCTGATCATCACGGCCGCGCCCTATGCGCCCGCGTGGGTGCCCTCCGATTTTCCTGAAGATATCCCCGTCACGATGGAGCAGCAGATTCAGAAGGCGGTGGACTGCTATAACGCCGGCGCCACCGTGCTTCATCTGCATGTGCGCGAACTCGACGGCAAGGGCAGCAAGCGGCTGTCGAAGTTCAACGAGCTGATCGCCGGCGTGCGCAATGCCGTGCCCGAAATGATCATCCAGGTGGGCGGCTCGATCAGCTTCGCCCCCGAGACCGAAGGCGCCGCCGCCAAATGGCTCAGCGACGACACGCGCCACATGCTGGCCGAACTCGATCCCAAGCCCGATCAGGTGACGGTGACCATCAACACGTCGCAGATGAACGTCGTCGAACACTGGGAGGATGCCGATGTCGAAGGCACCTCGATGGCAGACCCCGACGTGTACAACGCCTACAAGGAGATGACCGTGCCGGCGCAACCGGGATGGGCCGAGGAGCATATCCGCCGCCTGAACGCGGCGGGCATCCAGAGTGCGTTTCAGTGCTACAACATCAACAGCCTGGAGTCGGTGGAGCGTCTGATCCGGCGCGGCATCTACAAAGGGCCGCTGGTCATGAACTGGGTGGCGATCGGCGGCGGCATGGATGCGCCGAACATCTACAACCTGTCCAACTTCCTGCGCGCCACGCCCGACGGCGCGGTGCTGACGGTGGAAAGTTCGATGCGCAACGTACTGCCCGTCAATATGATCGGCATTGCGACGGGACTGCATGTGCGCTGCGGTATCGAAGACAATATCTGGAACCAGTCGCGCACGGCACGCATGAGCACCGTCGAGCAGATCGAACAACTCGTGCGCATGTCACGCGAGTTCGGCCGCAAGGTTGCGACGGCGCAGGAGGCGCGCGATATCTGCAAGATCGGCGTCTTCTACGACACGGTGGAAGAGACGCTTCTCGCCAACGGTTTCGCGCCTAATCGCGTGGGCGCCACGCAGGGGTTTCTGCGCAAGGCCGTCTGATATCGGGAAGGCTGAGCGAAGCGGCGCGCCGTGCGCCGCTCGTCTCACTTGCCCTGACGATTACGCCAGTCGCGCGGTGTCATGCCGAACCGCGCGTTGAACCAGTTCGTGAACGAGCCCTGCTGGTTATAGCCCAGCAATGCGGCCACCCTTCCGATCGGATAGCGCGCATTGCTCATGTAGCGCACCGCCAGTTCGCCTCGCACCTCTTCCACCAGTTCCGAAAAACTCGTATCAGCCGATGCAAGCCGGCGCTGCAGCGTACGCACGCTCAGGCGCAGATGGCGCGCGGCGTATTCGACCGTACCCTGTTCGAGCGGGAGCAGAAGGTAGATCGCCTTGCGCACTTCCAGCGCGATCGAATCCGCGTTGCTTGCGTTGCTTGCGTTGAGCGGCTTGGCGAGGCTTTCCGCGTATCGAACCAGTTCGGGATCGGCGGCCGGGTTCGGGTAATCCAGCTCGGATGCTGCGCACACGAACCCGTTGAAGTCGCTGCCGAATTCGAGCGGACAGGCGAAGAAGCGCCGATGAAACGTCTGATCGGCCGGACCGCAATGCGTGAAATGCACGGAACGCGGTTTCCAGTGGTTGCCCAGCAAGGCGCTGGAGTGCCGCGCGAGAACGCCCACTGCGAGTTCGATTGCCTGCCGGGTCGGCGTGCCCGGATCGACGACCAGTTCTTCGCGGATCGTGACCGTTTCCCCCACGTCTTCGATATAGACGGCCAGCGCTTCGTTAAGCAAATGGCGAAATTCGGCGGCGGCCAGCAAAGCGTCGCGCAGTGTGCGTTTATGCGCGAGCAGGACATTGATCACGCCCGTGCCGAATTTCTGCCGCGTCTCGGCCATGCGCAAGGCGAAGCTCGGGCACGACGCCATTTCCGCAGTGAGTTCGAGCAGACGGCAACACGCGGCAGCGGGGACGCGCTCGTCCGGATTCGCGAGCGCGGCGGGATCGATTCCGAGGCGTTGCACCAGATCGATGGGGTTCAGTCCGAGCCGCCGGGCAGTATCGAAATAGCCGCTCATTGCGATCGAACGCAGCATCGTTTCCATCGCCTACCTCCATGAGTTTTACCGGGTATCGACAGGCACCCGTGTTTACGCCCAGTGGCACCGATAGATAAAAGTATGGCGGCAAATCGTAAAAGAACAGTGCGCAATGCCCGTATTGTGCCTGCATACGCTGTGTTCCGATTCAGAAATTTTTCGCCGCGTCGCACATGACCGGCAATACGTTGACACGCCTGCGGCCCTCGCTCCGAGAGCGACGGATAATCGCAAGAGGGCGTCTTTTGTCGAGGCACGCAGTTGCCATCGAGACAGGCAAAGGAGATGAATGATGCTCATGCAGCACGCCGAGTCCGCCACGGACGATGCTTCTTCGACACAAGCCGATGTACGCGGCTACGCCTGGGTGGTGTTCGCCCTGACGATCGGCCTGCTGCTCTCCGACTACATGTCGCGGCAAGTGTTGAACGCCGTGTTTCCGCTGCTCAAGGCGACGTGGAATCTCTCCGACACGCGGCTGGGATCGCTGAGCAGCGTGGTCGCATTGATGGTCGGCTTGCTCACGTTTCCGCTGTCCGTGCTGGCCGACCGCTGGGGCCGCGTGAAGAGCATCGTGCTGATGGCGGCGATGTGGAGTCTCGCGACACTCGGATGCGCGATCTCGACGAACTACGGCGAGATGCTGCTGGCGCGCGCTTTCGTCGGGATCGGTGAGGCGGCGTATGGGAGTGTCGGCATCGCGGTCGTGCTCAGCATCTTTCCGGCGCGGCTGCGCGCCACGCTCACCGGCACGTTCATGGCGGGCGGTGCGTTCGGCTCGGTGCTGGGCATGGCGCTCGGCGGGTCGATCGCTGCGCGCATGGGCTGGCGGCCGGCATTCGGCGCGATGGCGGCGATGGGCATCGTGCTGGTCATTGCGTATCGGATCGTCGTCACGGAAAAGCGTCTCGCGCCGCTGCAACCGTTCAGCACGCGCAAACAGACGCTCGGCGTGCGCATGAGTTTTCTGGCGCTGATGAAGGGTCTCTTTTCGACGAAGTCGGTCGTGTGCGCCTACATCGGCAGCGGCATCCATCTGCTGGTGCCTGCCGCCGTATGGGCGTGGATGCCGAGTTTCCTGAGCCGCTATTACGGCATGTCTACCGCGAAGGCGGCGATGAGCGCGGCGCTGTTCGTGCTCATTACAGGCGTCGGCATGGTGATGTGCGGCATGTTGGCCGATCGTCTCGGCAAGCATGTGCGGGAAAGAAAGTGGAGCACGGCGATTGCCTTTTGTCTCGCGTGCTTCGTCTTGCTCGCGGTCGGTTTTCGCATGCCCGCAGGTCCGCTGCAACTGCTGCTGATCGGCGCGGGCATGTTCTTCAGCGCGGGCGCAAGCGGCCCGTCCGGCGCGATGGTCGCGAACCTCACGCCGCCGTCGATCCATTCGTCCGCATTCGCCACGCTCACACTCGCGAACAACCTGCTGGGACTCGCGCCCGCAGCGTTTCTGACCGGCGTCTTGGCTGATCGGATCGGACTCGTCGGCGCGTTGCAGCTCGTTCCGTTCGCACCGTTGCTCGCGGCGTTCGCATTCTTTATCGGCAGGCGCAACTACACCGGCGATCTGAATCGTCTCGATGCGCTGCGCCAGCAGTCCGCACGCTGAAAGGCGTTTTCATTTTGTCCATGAGCATCGGCGCGATGCTCATGAACGCAACACCATGCTCGAGGAGATCAAGATGGCAAAAGCAGTGCGCATCCATGAAACCGGTGGACCCGAAGTCTTGCGCTACGAGAATGTCGACGTGGGCAAGCCCGGCCCCGGTCAGGTCCGCCTGCGCCATGAGGCCGTAGGACTGAATTTCGCCGATACCTATTTTCGCAGCGGTCTTTATCCCGTTCCGCTGCCTGCCGGAATGGGTGTCGAAGCGGCGGGCGTGGTGGAGGCCGTGGGCGAGGGCGTGACGAACGTCGCTGAAGGCGATCGCGTCACCTATACCGGTTTCATCGACACGCTCGGCGCATACAGCACCGAACGGGTGATCGCCGCCGCGCCGCTCATCAAACTTCCTGCCGCGATCTCTTTCGAAACCGCTGCGGGCATGACCATGCGCGGTCTGACTTCGGCCTATTTGATGCGCCGCATCTATCCGTTCAAGGCGGGCGACACGATCCTTTTACATGCGGCTGCCGGCGGCGTCGGCCTGATCGTGTCGCAATGGGCGCGGCTGATGGGCCTCACCGTGATCGGCACGGTGTCGTCCGATGCGAAAGCCGCTGTCGCGCTCGCCCACGGTTGCGATCACGTCATCGACTACAGCCGCGAAGACGTGGCCAAACGCGTGCGCGAACTCACCGATGGCGTGGGCGTGCAGGTCGTGTTCGACAGCGTCGGCAAAAGCACCTTCGAGGGCTCGCTCGATTCGCTCAAGCGTCGCGGCCTGATGGTCTGCGTCGGTACGGCCTCCGGTCCCATTCCGCCGTTCAATCCGCAGATCCTCGCCATGAAGGGCTCGCTCTTCCTGACGCGTCCGGCGCTCGCGGACTATATCGCCGACCCCGCCGACAAACGCGAACTCGCCGACGAACTCTTCGGGCACATCGCGGCGGGGCGCATCGAGATCGAAGTCAATCAGCGTTACGCGCTCGAAGACGCGGGGCAAGCGCACCGCGATCTCGAATCCCGCAAGACGACGGGCTCGTCGGTTTTCATCATCTGAGGAGCTTGCCATGCAAGTTGAACAATTGACCTGCTCGATCGGCGCGGAACTCGTGGGCGTCAATCTCGCCGATGCGATCCGCGACGACAGCCTCTTTGCCGACATACGCGCGGCATTGCTCAAGCACCGCGTGCTGTTCCTGCGCGATCAGCACATCACGCGCGCCGAGCACGTGGCATTCGCGCGACGCTTCGGCGAGCTCGAAGATCATCCGGTCGCAGGCAGCGATCCCGAGCATCCGGGACTCGTGCGCATCTACAAGTCGCCGGACCAGCCCAACGACCGCTACGAAAACGCGTGGCACGCGGACGCGACCTGGCGCGAAGCGCCGCAATTCGGCGCCGTGTTGCGATGCGTGGAGTGCCCGCCCGTCGGCGGCGACACGATGTGGGCGAACATGGTGCTGGCCTACGAGAACTTGCCGGCGCATGTGAAGGAGCAGATCGCGGATCTGCGCGCACGCCACAGCATCGAGGCGAGCTTCGGCGCGGCAATGCCCATCGACAAGCGCCTCGCATTGAAGGCGCAGTTTCCGGATGCGGAACACCCGGTCGTGCGCACGCATCCCGAGACCGGCGAAAAGATTCTGTTCGTGAACGCCTTCACGACGCACTTCACCAACTATCACACGCCTGCGCGCGTGCGCTTCGGGCAGGACGCGAACCCCGGCGCGGGGCAATTGCTCGCGTATCTCATCAGCCAGGCGTACCTGCCGGAGTATCAGGTTCGGTGGCGCTGGAAGCCGAACAGCATCGCGATCTGGGACAACCGCAGCACGCAGCACTACGCCGTGATGGATTACCCGCCGTGTCATCGCAAGATGGAGCGTGCGGGGATCGTCGGGGACAGGCCGTACTGAAGCAATCGCTACACGGCGCCATACAGAATATTCGAGGAGACAAAGATGCAAGGTCTGATGATGCAGCAGCCGCTACTGGTGGCTTCGCTGCTCATGCACGCGGAACGCCATCACGGTGAACAGGAGATCGTGTCGCGGCGTGTGGAAGGCGATATTCACCGATATCGATATCGCGATCTGGCGCAACGCGCGCGTCGGCTGGCGAACGGGCTGGCAGCACTCGGCATCGCGCCGGGCGAGCGCGTGGCGACTCTGGCGTGGAACGGTTATCGCCACATGGAGTTGTACTTCGCCGTCTCGGGGTCCGGCGCGGTATTGCACACGCTCAATCCGCGACTGCATATCGATCAGGTGTCCTACATCATCGAACATGCGGAAGATCGCGTCGTGTTCTTCGATCTGTCCTTTTTGCCGCTGATCGAAAGTCTCATGAAGCGCGTCAAAAGCCCGAAGTGCTTCGTGGCGATGACCGATCGCGCGCACATGCCGAAAGCGCTCGGGCACGCCGACGCGCTGCTGTGCTACGAGGACCTGATCGACCGTCATGACGATGCCTTCGACTGGCCGATGCTCGACGAGAACGATGCGTCGTCGCTTTGCTACACGTCCGGCACGACCGGCAATCCGAAGGGCGTGTTGTACAGCCATCGCTCGACCGTGCTGCACACGTATGCCGCGGCGCTGCCCGACTCATTGAACTGCTCGGCGCGCGACGTGATCCTCCCCGTGGTGCCGATGTTCCATGTGAACGCGTGGGGATTGCCGTACATCGCGTGCATGGTCGGCGCGAAGCTGGTGTTCCCCGGACCGGCGCTCGACGGCAAGTCGCTTTACGAGCTGATCGAAGCCGAGCAGGTCACGCTGTCGGCCGGCGTGCCGACGGTCTGGCAGGGGTTGCTATCGCACGTTGCCGAGCGGGGCGGCACTTTCTCTTCGATGCGGCGGACCGTGATCGGCGGCGCGGCGTGTCCCACGGCGATGACCAGTAAGTTTCAGGAGTGCTACCAGGTAGAGGTGCTGCATGCGTGGGGCATGACCGAGTTGAGTCCGGTCGGCACGGTCTGCAGCTTCAAGGGGCATCAGTCGGCGCTTTCGGGGGAGCATCGCTATGCGGTGCAGGCAAAGCAGGGCCGCTCCGTGTTCGGCATCGACATGAAGATCGTGGGTCCGGACGGCGCGGAAGTGCCGTGGGACGGCCACGCGACCGGCGACCTGCTCGTACGCGGTCCGTGGGTCGCGCGGCAGTATTTCGGCACCGACGACCCGCCGCCGTTGCAGGACGGCTGGTTCCCGACCGGCGATGTCGCGAAGATCGATGCGGACGGCTTCATGCAGATCACCGATCGCAGCAAGGACGTCATCAAGTCCGGCGGCGAGTGGATCAGCTCGGCCGATATCGAAAACGTCGCGAGCCGGCATCCCGAAGTCACGATGGCGGCGTGCATCGCCGCGCGGCATCCGAAATGGGACGAACGGCCGTTGCTGCTGATCGTCACGAGGCCGGGCAGCACGCTCACCGGCAGTGAGTTGCTCGCGTTCCTGGATGGAAAGATTGCAAAGTGGTGGCGGCCGGACGCCGTGGTGTTGGTCGAATCGATCCCGCTCGGCGCGACCGGCAAGGTACTCAAACACCGGTTGCGAGAACAATACGCAAATTACTACGTGACTGCCCTGACGGAACGCTCCGGCAGCAGCGCCGCTTCCATCACCCAACACGAATAAACGACGAGCCGCAGGAGACAGAATGAAACTGGAGTTGAAGTTGAGCGGCGCCGCGGCGCTGGTCACGTTCGCCGCTGCCGCCCAGGCCCAATCGTCGGTGACGCTTTATGGGGTTATCGACAGCGGGCTGCTGTATCAAAGCACCTCGGCGGCGACGTTCCAGCCGACCGCGCGTAACCAGGGACATGTCTATCAGCTCAAGGATGGCGGCATCTATTCCAGCATCTGGGGGTTGAAGGGGAGTGAGGACATAGGCGGCGGGTACAAGATCAATTTCAAGCTGCAAGGCTCGTTCAACATTGCGAATGGCAGAGTCGGTCTGTCCGATACGCCCGGCTCGGTCGCCGTGTTCAACCAGTTCGCGACGATCGGCGCATCGACCCCGTTCGGTACATTCGACGCCGGCCGTCAGATCATCCCGATGATCTACGCGATGTCTGAAACCGATGTCCGTGGCGCGCAGTATTTCGGCAGTATTCTGACCGCGTGGCTGGGCATCAATCAGGCTGCCGGCTGGCCGGGCACGAGCACGAATGCACCGATCGGGGCGCTCTATGACAGCAACGCGCTGGTCTACAACTCGCCGAAATTCTATGGCGCCTCGCTTGCGCTCGAGTTCGCGCCGGGCGGTGTCGCGGGACAGGCGCAAGGCGGCACGCGCGAGTCCGCGGTGCTCAAGTATTCGAACTATGGCCTCAACCTCGCCGCCGTGTATTACAACGGACACGATACCAATCCGTATCCGCTGACTTACCCGGCGACGCCCGCCGTCCCCGCAACAGGCCTCGCCAACAACCGCTTCTACTACTTCGGTGCGATGTACACGATCGCCGGATTCTCGATCTCGGGATCGTACGGCATAGGCAAGAATCCGTCGAACAGCGGCGCAGCGAACTTCGAAATGATATCGGGCGGCCTCGGTTATCAGTTCAATCCGCGCTTCAAGATCACCTCGGGCTACTACTACCTGAAGGACCGGAACCATTCGGCGAATCACTCGAGCGAAGTCTCGCTCGGCGCTGAATACAACGTCTCGCAGAGGACCAAGGCTTATGCGCAGGTCGGATACGTGGACAACAAGGGCACCATGAATCAGACGATCATCTACGGAGCGCCGGTCGCCCCCGGCACGTCCACCACGGCGGCGATGCTCGGCATTCGCCACGCTTTCTGATTCCGCTATCCGCAGGGGTATCCAATGAAAAACATGCAGACGTTCATATTGGCGATGGGAGCGATCATCGCCGCCGCGTCCCTGACGGCGTGGTCACAGACGAGCGAGCCGGCGAGTGCGTCCGCGATGGCGGGAGCGAGTTCGGCATCCGCTTCCGTGACACCTGCGACACCCGCGACAGGCAGGCAGGCGAATCGCGCGCTGCGCCGGCGCGTGTACGGCGCCATCGCGAAGAACAAGGACATCGATGCCGGGAATATCAGCGTCGTCGCAAAGGACGGTGCCGTGAAGCTGACCGGCACGGTCGGAGATGCGTCTCAGGTCAACAGGGTCTCGGAAATCGTCAGGGGCGTGCCCGGCGTCACTTCGGTCACTAACGGGTTGACAGTCAAGAAGCCCTTTGGCGGCATGTGACCGGTTCGGCTTGCATGAACGGGAGGCGCCATGCGACTCTGCGGTCGCCAGTGCTTCTCGTTCCTTCACTGTTTCCCTATGAGACATCCCTCCGCCACGGTTCCCATTTCGGTTGTCAACGGTTTCCTGTCGGGGGCGGACCGTGCGGCGGTCGTCCGGCTTGCGGCGCTGTCCGGCATTTCGCACGAGCTTTTGAGCAAACCCGCAGCGCGAGTCACGCAGGAACAGTTCTCGACGCTCTACCGCTTGCTCGCGAAGGAACTCGATGATGAAATGCCCGGCATCTTCGCGCGTCCGCTGCGCAACGGCACACTCAAGTTCCTCTGTCTGAGCCTTCTCGATGCGCCACGGCTCGAGGTCGCGCTCCACCGCTTCGGGCAGTTCTTTCATCTGGTACTCGATGAATTCCAGCTCGTGTCGCGCCGCGAAGGACCCTATGCATACGTCGAGTTCGTTCCGAACCCGCATGGGCCGCAGGCAAGCCCGCTCGCGCGCGAAATGATGCTGAAGCTGGTGCACGGCGTGGCGTCGTGGCTCATACGCGAGAAGATCCCATTGGTCGAGGCGGCGTTCCAGTTCTTGCGTCCCGCGCAGACCGGCGATCTGCTTTACCTCTTTCCGGGCCCGGTGCGTTTCGGGCGCGATCGCACGTTCATCTCCTTCGATGCAGCCTATCTCGACCGCCGCATCCGGCAGCGGAAATCGGATCTCGACGCCTTCCTTCAGCGCGCGCCGGAGGACTGGATCTTCGTGTCGCTCACCGAAGAGATGGTGTGTCACCGGGTGAGGCAGTGTATCGCCGGGGGACTGCCGATCACGCCGACTGTCGATGCCGTCGCGCAGGAACTGAACTACTCGGTGCGCACGCTGTGCCGGCGGCTCGAAGCGGAGGGAACGACCTTCCAGGCGATCAAGGACGAGGTGCGCCGCGACATTGCGATCCAGCGGCTCACGCGGTCCGACGATGCCATCGGGGCCATTGCCTACGACGTCGGCTTCGACAATCCGACCGCGTTCCATAGGGCGTTCCGGCACTGGACCGGCAGCACGCCCACGGCGTACAGGCATAGAAACGACGGTTGAATGCGGACGATTCGCCTTGGCAGGTTTTGTCAGTGAAAGGGCGTATTCCGGTACAGGGAATTCGGGGTGACGTTGATAGTATGGACTGCACCCTATCAACATCTGCCGCTGCAGCGCGAGATATCTCGGACCGCTGGGCACCTGGAGTCACCGATGAGTTACACGCCCCCCGTCAAGGAAATGATGTTCGTGATGAACGAGCTGGCCGATATTGCAAGCATCAGCCAGCTTCCGGGTCTTGCGGATTCGAATGCGGATACGGCGCAGGCCGTTCTCGATGAAGGCGCGAAGCTGGCCGCCGAAGTCATCGCGCCGTTGAACGCAGCGGGCGATCAACGGCCGAGCGAATGGCGCGACGGAGCGGTCACCGCGACGCCCGGTTTCGGCGACGCATACAGGCAGTTCATCGCTGGCGGCTGGCAAGGCATCAGTCATCCGGAAGCATTCGGCGGACAAGGTCTGGCGAAGCTGATCGCGGCTCCGTGCATCGAGATGCTGAACGCCGCCAATCTCTCGTTCGCGCTGTGCCCGCTGCTCACGGACGGCGCTATCGAAGCCTTGCTGACGGCAGGCTCGGACGAACTGAAGGCGCGCTATCTGCCGAAGCTGATCGAAGGCGCCTGGACCGGCACGATGAACCTGACGGAGCCGCAGGCGGGCTCCGATCTGTCGCTGGTGCGTTCACGCGCCGAACGGCAGGACGACGGTTCGTACAAGGTGTTCGGCACCAAGATTTTCATCACGTGGGGCGAGCACGACATGGCCGAGAACATCGTCCATCTCGTGCTGGCGCGCACCCCGGATGCGCCGGCGGGCGTGAAGGGCATCTCGCTCTTCATCGTGCCCAAGTTTCTCGTGAACGAGGACGGAAGCCTCGGCGCGCGCAACGACGTGCAGTGCGTGTCGATCGAACACAAGCTCGGCATCAAGGCGAGCCCGACCGCCGTGCTCCAGTACGGCGATCACGGCGGCGCGACCGGTTACCTCGTGGGCGAGGAGAATCGCGGCCTCGAGTACATGTTCATCATGATGAACGCGGCGCGTTTCGGTGTCGGCGTGCAGGGTATCGCGCTGTCCGACGCGGCCTATCAGAAGGCCGCCGCTTATGCGCAGGAACGCATCCAGAGCCGTCCCGTCGATGGTTCCGGCGCGGAAGCCGTCGCGATCATCCGGCATCCGGATGTGCGGCGCATGCTCGGCACGATGCGCGCGATGACCGAAGGCGCGCGTGCGCTGGCCTATGTCGCCGCTGCGCACGCGGACATCGCGCATCATCACGACGATGCCGGCACGCGCGCCCGGCATCTGGCGATCAACGAATTCCTCGTGCCCATCGTGAAGGGCTGGAGCACCGAGATGTCGATCGACGTCACGAGTCTCGGCGTGCAGGTGCACGGCGGGATGGGCTTCATCGAGGAAACGGGGGCGGCGCAGTTCTACCGCGATGCGCGAATCCTGTCCATCTACGAAGGCACGACGGCGATCCAGGCCAACGATCTCGTCGGCCGCAAGACCATGCGCGACGGCGGCGCGACGGCGCGTGTCATCCTCGAACAGATCGACGAGACGCTCGCCGCGTTGCAGTCCGCCGATGCGGGCGAAGCCGCGCGCGTTTTCGACGCGATGCACCGCCGTCTCGCCGAAGGCCGCGAGGCGCTCGCGAACGTCATTGCGTACGTGCTCGAAACGGCGAAACGCGACCCGCATGCGGTGTTCGGCGGCAGTGTGCTTTACCTGAAGCTCGCGGGCATCGTGCTGTCGGGCTGGCAGATGGCGCGCGCGCTGCTCGTGGCGCAGCGCAACCGGGCCGATGACCCGCAGTTCCACGGCGCGAAGATCGCGACCGCGCACTGCTTCTCCGAATACGTGCTGACGCAGGCTCGCGGGCTCGAGACGGCCATTGTGTCCGCGCGTGGCGATGATCCGCTGTTCGCGCTGAGCGACGCGCAGTTCTGACGCGTCCACACGTTCATGTGTTCACGTATTGACGAGCAACGGAGGCAGCATGACGTCGGAAACGGCAGGCACACTCGCGCCTGAAAACGGCATCGGGCAATACGGCCCGCGCGAATCGATGGAGTATGACGTGGTGATCGTCGGCGGCGGGCCCGCCGGATTGGCCGCCGCGATTCGCCTGAAACAGCGCGCGGCGGAGCAGGGCGTGGAACTCGGCGTGTGCGTGCTGGAGAAGGGCTCGGAGATCGGCGCGCATATCGTGTCGGGCGCCGTCATGGACCCGCGCGCGCTCGATGAACTCCTGCCCGACTGGAAAGCGCTGGGCGCGCCGCTCGACGTTCCCGTGACCGAGGACCGCTTTCTGTTCCTGTCGGAACGAGGCGCGCGGGCCGTGCCGGACTGGGCGCTCCCGGACAACTTCAGGAATCACGGCAACTACGTGATCAGTCTCGCCAATCTGACGCGCTGGCTGGGTCAGCAGGCCGAAGCGCTGGGCGTGGAAATCTTCGCGGGCTTTGCGGCAGCCGAAGTGCTGTATCGCGATGACGGCTCGGTCAAGGGCGTCGCGACGGGCAACGTGGGCGTGGGCCGCGACGGCCGGCCCACGGATGCGTTTCAGCCCGGCATGGAGCTGCACGCGAAATACACGCTCTTCTGCGAAGGCGCGCGCGGTCATCTCGCGCGGCAACTGTGCGAGCGCTTCGGCCTGCGCGATGGCGTCGATCCGCAGGTGTACGGCCTCGGCATCAAGGAACTCTGGGAGATCGATCCCGCGAAGCACCAGCCGGGTCTCGTGATTCACACGGCCGGCTGGCCTCTCGATACCGACACGTACGGCGGCTCGTTCCTATATCACCTCGACGACAACCAGGTGATGGTCGGCTTCGTCGTGGGCCTGGGCTACTCGAATCCGTATCTCTCGCCGTTCGAGGAATTCCAGCGCTACAAGACACATCCGGCGATCCGCACGTTCCTCGAAGGCGGCAAGCGCGTGTCGTACGGCGCGCGCGCGATCGCGGCAGGCGGGTTGATGTCGCTGCCGAAACTCGTGTTTCCGGGCGGCGCGCTCGTGGGCGACGACGCCGGCTTTCTCAACGCATCGCGCATCAAGGGTTCGCACGCGGCGCTCAAGACCGGCATGCTCGCCGCCGATGCCGCGTTCGACGCATTGCAGGCCGGCCGTCAGGCTGACGAACTCACGGCCTATCCGGAATCGTTCAGGCGTTCCTGGCTGCACGAAGAGCTGCACAAGGCGCGCAACTTCAAGCAATGGATGGGTAAGGGCCTCTACCTCGGCACGCTGATGGTGGGCCTCGAGCAGAAGTTGCTGGGCGGAAAGGTGCCGTGGACGCTGCATCACCGGCACGCGGATCACGAGACGCTCAGACCCGCCGCGCAATGCACGCCGATCGCGTATCCGAAGCCCGACGGCAAGCTGAGCTTCGACCGGCTCTCGTCCGTCTTCATCTCGAACACCAACCACGCGGAGGACCAGCCCGCGCATCTGACGCTCAAGGATGCAAGCGTGCCGGTCGCCGTCAATCTGCGCACCTATGCGGGTCCGGAAGCGCGCTTCTGTCCGGCGGGCGTGTACGAATTCGTCAAGAACGATGCGGACGAAGACCGCTTGCAGATCAACGCGCAGAACTGCGTGCATTGCAAGACATGCGATATCAAGGACCCGACGCAGAACATCGTCTGGGTGACGCCGGAAGGCGGCGGCGGACCCAACTATCCGAACATGTGAACAGGAGCGACTCGATGGGCGAAGCAACGCGTGAAGTGGTGGTGGCAAGCGGCGTGCGGACGGCGATCGGCGACTTCGGCGGCAGCCTGAAGCATTTCTCTCCGACCGAGCTGGGCGCGATGGTCGTGCGCGAAACGCTCAAGCGCGCGAACGTAACGGGCGATGACGTCGGTCACGTGGTGTTCGGCCATGTCGTTCACACGGAGCCGAAGGACATGTATCTGGCGCGCGTCGCGGCGATAAACGGCGGCGTTGCGCAGCACGTGCCGGCGCTGACCGTGAACCGCCTGTGCGGCTCGGGCCTTCAGGCAATCGTGTCGGCTGCGCAGACGATCATGCTGGGCGATGCGGACATCGCTATCGGCGGCGGCGCGGAGTGCATGAGCCGCGCCCTGTATGCGTTGCCGGGCGCGCGGTTTGGGCAGCGCATGGGCGACGGAAGGCTCGTCGACATGATGCTCGGCGCGCTGCACGACCCGTTCCAGACCATCCATATGGGGGTGACGGCGGAGAACGTCGCGCGCAAGTACGGCATCACGCGCGAGGCACAGGACGCGCTCGCGCTCGAATCGCATCGGCGCGCGGCGCGGGCGATCGCGGAAGGGCGCTTTGTCGACCAGATCCTGCCGGTCACCGTGCCCGGCAAGAAGGGCGATACCGTCTTCGATACCGACGAGCATGTGCGCCAGGACGCCAGCTCCAGCGATTTCTCGACCCTGAAGCCGGTGTTTCTCAAGGAGGGCGGCACGGTGACGGCGGGCAACGCATCGGGCATCAACGACGCGGCGGCGGCCGTGCTGTTGATGGAGCGCGGCGCGGCCGAACGAAGTGGCGCGAAGCCGCTCGCGCGGCTCGTCTCCTATGCGCATGCCGGCGTCGATCCAGCCTACATGGGCATCGGTCCCGTTCCGGCGACGCGCAAGGCGCTGGCGCGCGCCGGTCTCGACGTCGCGCAACTCGATGTGATCGAAGCCAACGAAGCATTCGCCGCACAGGCCTGCGCGGTGACGAACGAACTGGGACTGGACCCCGCCAAGGTCAACCCGAACGGTTCGGGCATTTCGCTCGGCCATCCGGTCGGTGCGACCGGCGCGCTGATCGCGGTCAAGGCGCTCCATGAACTGAAGCGTATCGGCGGCCGTTATGCGCTCGTCACGATGTGCATCGGCGGCGGTCAGGGAATCGCGGCGATCTTCGAAAACCTTCAGTGACTAATGCAAGGAGACACATGAACATCGAATCGATTGGGGTGATCGGCGCGGGCACGATGGGCAGCGGCATTGCGCAAACCGCCGCCGTCGCGGGGCTGCGCGTGGTGATGATCGACGTCACGGACGCCGCGCTCGGCAAGGGCCGTGCGGCGGTCAAGTCGAGCCTGGAGCGGCTCGTGTCGAGGGGCACGCTCGACGCGGCGACGCAGGAAGCGGCGCTTGCGCGCATCGAGACATCGACCGACTATGCGCGGCTGGCTTCGGTGGATATCGTCATCGAAGCGGCGACCGAGAACGTCGAGCTGAAGGGACGCATTCTGAAGCAGATCGAGGCGGCCGCGCGGCCGGAGGCGATCATCGCGACGAATACGTCGTCCATCTCGATCACCGCGCTCGCCGCGCAACTCGCGGAACCGTCGCGCTTTCTCGGCATGCACTTCTTCAATCCGGTGCCGATGATGCCGCTCGTCGAGATCATTCGCGGCCTGCAAACCAGCGATGAAACGGCGGCAGCCGTGCGCGCGCTCACCGAGCGCTTCGACAAATCGCCGATTGGCGTGCGCAATTCGCCGGGCTTCGTCGTCAATCGCATTCTGGTGCCGATGATCAACGAGGCGTTTTTCGTGCTGCATGAAGGCGTGGCGAGCGCCGCGGAAATCGACGAGGGGATGAAGCTCGGCGCGAACCATCCGATAGGACCGCTCGCGCTCGCCGATCTCGTCGGGCTGGACGTGTGCCTGTCCGTGCTGGATGTTTTCCTGAAAGACTTCGGCGACCCGAAATACCGCGCGTGCATTCTGTTGCGGGAATTCGTCGCGGCGGGACGGCTCGGGCGTAAGTCGGGGCGCGGGGTGTTTGAGTACGGCGGGTGATGGCGCGGGTGGGGCGTGTCTCTTTAGTGGACTCTCGCTGCATCACTCAACTGCCAGCTTGCCAGCGAGTCAAGATCCGGCATCTGTAAATAGCCAGAACCCGACATCAGGATATAGCCGCTACAACACAATGTCCCCGCTAAGTTCAAATTTCGGGGTTGCCGCCAAGTAGAGATGTCGGGTTTCGAATAGATGCTTTGCTTGTGTGCGTTCAGGTTAGAGTTCAGGCAATGGCTGTGAACCGGCAGGGCACGCGCATCGCAACCCCAGAGACGTTGATTGCGGATGCGGGGTCGTTTTCCTGCACAAGTTCGGAAGCCTGGGACACGTTGCAGGCTATGGCCCAGACGATTCATTCGACGTGGCGCGAGCTTTTTGTCGACGGGCGCTCAATGTCGGAAGCGAACGTTCACAGTCAGGGGCGGCATTCGAACTGGCGGACCAGATTGCGATGGGCGCGACGGGAGTCGACTTGGCGAAGCTTGAACGACGACCAGAAGGTGCCGCATCTCGAGATTCCAGCCTGTGTCCTCAAGGGGACAGTGACTATTAGTATCAAAGTCCGATCGTTCGACTACGGCGCGACGCGACGAAGAGGCCGCCGCTGAAGCGCATCGACTCTACCTGAGAATCGATGGAAGCGAGTCGGTCCCGCACGGACAACCCGATGTCACGGCGCGGTCGGTTGCTTGGTCAGTTACTTCCGGGATCGGCCAAGCTCGGCCACTGTCGCGAGTTTGCTGACGGACATTCGAACGTCGGCTACGAACTCCAGAGCCCGCAGAGATAGGTCGCGCCGACGCGACCGTCGGGGCGACCGCGATCTAAATATTTAGTTGGCACTTCGAAAAAAAGGCGTCCAGGAAAGGCGTGCACTGTTGCAGTTCTTCCTGAGTCTGTGAGCGCTTTATACATAACCGTTGACAGTTTTTCTTACGTTTCACTGTCGAAAAACTATACTTGGAGTCGATCCCCTGTGCGCGGCGAGCGGGCTGAGCCACGCTATTGCGAGCTTTGCGTTGCGAGCGGGCTGATCTTTGCATCGCGGCCAGAAACAAAGGCGAAGATGATCGAGCGAATGTCATGAACACGAAGAACTCGATGCGTCGCGCGCTGATTCCCAAGGTTGCGTTTGCTTGCCTTTCGGTTTGCGCGGCACAACTTTCCAATGCGGGAAACGTCACCATCGCTACTCTGAACGGTCCGGCCATGCTGGAACTCAAGAAGCTTTCCGCGAGCTTCGAGAGGGCGAACCCCGATATCAAGCTGAACTGGGTGATTCTCGAGGAAAACGTGCTTCGTCAGCGCGCAACGACTGATATCACCACGAACAGCGGCCAGTTCGACGTTGTTGCAATCGGTACGTACGAGGCGCCGCTGTGGGGAAAGCGCGGCTGGCTGGTGCCGATGACCGATCTGCCGGCCGATTACGACCCCGACGACGTTGTGAAAACGGCGCGAGATGGCCTTTCATACAACGGCCAACTCTACGCACTGCCGTTCTATGTTGAGAGCTCGATGACCTATTATCGAAAGGATTTATTTCAGGCAGCTGGGCTTGAGATGCCGGATCAGCCGACTTACGACCAGATCAAGCAATTCGCCGACACGCTGACCGATAAGTCAAAAGGTCAATATGGCATCTGTTTGCGCGGGAAGGCAGGTTGGGGCGAAAACATGGCGTACGTGTCGACAGTGGTGAACACCTACGGTGGACGCTGGTTCGATGAGAACTGGAACGCCCAGATCGATACGCCGGAGTGGCACAAGGCGATCGGCTTCTATGCAGATCTCTTGAAGAACAACGGGCCGCCCGGAGCGAGTTCGAACGGCTTCAACGAGAACCTGACGTTGATGTCATCCGGGAAGTGCGCAATGTGGATCGATTCGACGGCTGCCGCGGGCACGCTCTACAACAAGGCGCAGTCGAAAGTGGCGGACAAGATAGGCTTCGCCGCGGCGCCGGTTGCGGTGACGCCGAAGGGGGCGCATTGGCTCTGGTCGTGGTCGCTCGCGATCCCCAGGACCTCGAAGTCGCAAGGTGCCGCGAAGAAATTCCTTACTTGGGCAACGTCGAAAAAGTACATCGAGATGGTTGGAAGGGACGAGGGTTGGGCATCCATTCCTCCGAGCAGAAGGTCGACCTTTGCCCGTCCCGAGTACAAGCAGGCTGTTCCATTTGGAGAATTCGTCTTGAAAGCCATCGAATCGGCCGACCCCAACGACTCTTCGCTCAAGAAGGTGCCGTACAGCGGGATTCAATTCGTAGGGATTCCCGAGTTCCCGTCTTTCGGGACTGTGGTGGGACAAGCAATTGCGGGCGTCGTCGCTGGGCAAATCAGTGTCGACGCGGCGTTGAAGGCGGGCAACGCTGCCGCAAATCGCGTTGTGATGCAGGCGGGTTATCAGAAGTGATACGCCGAAATCTCCTTCGCAGTATAAACGGGCAGTTCCGTCGCTGGTCAAAGGTACTCTCCAACGCATCGAAGGGTAGCCCGATGACTCGTTGGGCCGCGCAGGTGGCTAGCTCCGCGCGTCGGCCGTCGTCTGAATGGCCGCAATGTCTCTCGGAACGGCCGAGGCCGGCGCGCTCGGCCGAACGGCGCGGATGCGTCGACGGGGCCAGTCGCCCGGCAAGGTCCGGCCGGGATCGAACGGACACCGCCGCGACGACTCACGAAGCCTTGAAGGAGTTCGTGGAGACGCGAACCCATTCTTGACAGGCGTCGCGGCCCTTGTCGAGCCAGGTAGAAATCCATGGGGATGAGCTCGACGGCCCATCCGCCTTCTTTGCCCAGCGTGGCGGCCGGGTGCATGGACGCGATGCGCAACCCGTCGTCGAGGCTATCTGCTTCGATGACAAACAGGCCGCCCACGACTTCCTTCCACTCGGTGTAGGGCCCATCGGTAACGTGCGTCTTGATTGGCCATTCGGAAGCCCGGCAATGCATTGCTGTCCTACGGTCGAGTTCGATACAGCGAACGGACGAGAACGTCCGGCTGCCGATGTAGATGCCAACCGGTCCGTGCAGGCGCGCGAGTTCTTCATCGTTGAAAACGAACTTTTCAAGGGCTTCCGCCGTGCCGCATTGGTGCGACGCGAATCGAGCGCACCCACACAGTAGGCAGGCGTTTTCGGCGCTTCCATCAGCGCTGGGTCGTCGAGCTTCGGATCGTGCGTCAGTGCGATCACTGCGCCCCATCTCTCGTTCGGATTGGCATCGATCGACTGATGACGTTCGACCGCGTGATCAGTCGGCGTCCGCCGCCTGGCTTGCCGGCCATTTCCCGAAATGCTCTGCAATGCGTCGAGGCGTCGCCGGCTTATCGATATCGATCTGAAAGACCAGTGTCATCGGGGCTAACGCTGATATCAACGTGAATGATTCAAAACATCATAAAACAGTATTAGAACTTATATCGCGATCTCGCTACGCTTAGATTCATCCCTTGCCGCAGCGCTCCGGCCTCAAAAACGCATGGGACCCATGGAGACGCTGATGAACTTTCGCGATGTGGCTTCACGGACAACCTGCTTACGCTGCCGCTGATTTGATCGTGGGCGCATTCGTCCTGCCCGAGACGCTCGCGAAGCTCAAGACGCGGTTCCGCGCGCATTCCCTCCAGAATCATTGGGCATAACGGCGAGCGGCTCCGGCCGCACGCCTTTTACAACAGCCGGAGACATCGATGAAATATGAAGAAGACGTTCGTGCGCGTTCTTACAAGTTCCGTGATGAATATGTCAATGCCACGCCATGGTGGTATCGCGGCGAAATGCACCTCGGCTTCACATTGCTCTTCACCGGCGGCGTGATCGTGTATTGCCTGATGCAGCTTCATGCGCCGACGCTCGCCGAATGGCTGGCGGTCATTCCGCTCTTTCTGTTCGGCAACTGGGCCGAATGGGCGGCGCACCGTTACGTGCTGCATCGTCCGACGAAGTATTTCAGCATGATCTACAAGCGCCATTGCGCGGTCCATCACCGGTTCTTCACGCATATGACGCTTGAATACAAGGGCCACCGTCACTGGCGCGCGCTGCTGTTTCCGCCTTTCGCGCCGGTTGCCTTTGTGCTGGCGGCCGTGCCGTTCGCCCTCGTGATTGGGTTCGTTTTCTCCCGCAACGCAGGCTACATCGCGCTGTTCACGATGGCGGCGTACTTTCTGATGTACGAGGGCCTGCATACGCTCTCACACTTCACCGACAGCCCGTTCCTCGACCGGGTTCCGCTCGTCAACACAGTGCGGCGCCTGCACGCCACACACCACGATCCCGAAGTGATGGCGACACAAAACTTCAACCTCACATTCCCGATCTGCGACACGCTGTTTGGCACGCGCAGCGACGTTCCGAGTAGTACGCGCGAACCGTTGGAACGCGGCCGCTAAGCCCCTCGTTTCCGCAAAACACCCGTCGTCACGCGCTTTATCTCGTCAGTGACTCTCGGATGAGCGCCTGTGCGGCGGGTCCGATCGGCCGCTTTGGATGCGTGACCTGGATGACGTGCCGCACGATCGGCGGCGATGTGATCGTGTGAGCGCGCAGCACGCCTTCATCCACCGTGCTCTGCACGATCACGCGCGGCAGGATCGTCGCGATAGTATCAAATGGCAGGGCAAATATCCGAAGCTGGTGGATTGGGTTGAAGGCAACATTGCCGAGACGCTGACGTTCCACCGGCTGCCGCGCGCGCATCACAAGCATTTGAAGTCGACCAACATGCTCGAGCGTCTGAATCAAGAGATCAAGCGTCGAACGAAAGCGTCGTTGATCTATCGACGCGCCAAGAACTTGCGCGCGGTCCAATTACTGTTGGGTCATACAAAAATTGAAAGTACCGTGCGATACCTCGGGATCGAGGTAGACGATGCACTTGAAATGGCTGAGCAAACCGAAGAGTGATCGCCGGTAGGTGGCCGGCGAGCGTGCGCTTGTCGGGCCACTTGCGGACTTTTACCCATCGCACAATACGGTCGTTCGAATGGCGGGAGCACTCTGGAAGCGGCCGCACGAAATGACGTTAGGCTTTGTCGGTGTTCGTCTCGCTGATTTTTGAACGTGAATAATATCTTCGACCGAGAATGCGTTTCGCAAGCCTATCCAATTTATGCCACATGGGAACCAGGCCGCTCGGCGATGCCGACGCTCAACTTTCATCAATAAAGCCTCGGGCCTACAAAGCGTATGGTTCCGAGTCGACATCGGCGTTCTGCGATGTCCCTCGGACATTCGGTCGTGATGCAATTCCAGGCGCAAACGCAAGCGCCTACGCTTGTAAATAAATCTGCTGCACATTTGCACGAGTCGTCAGGCAGGAGCGCCGCGCGCAACGAACGACATATCAGCCTGCCGCTCGATTGCAAAGTCGACGAGCGATCGAATCGCCTGTGTCGCGTAACGCTGGCCGGCATATAGCATGCTGATGGTTCGGTCTTTCCCGTCGAGATCGAAATCTTCCAGAAGCGGCAGCAGCTTTCCGCTTTCCAGCTCGCTTTCTATCAGCATTCGAGGCAGCCGCGCTACGCCGAGACCGGCGACCGCCGACCGGACGACGGCGCAGGTATTCCGGGCGGTCATCGTCGGTACGAGCGCGACGCGGTGAACGCCGTCCTTGTCGTTGAACGTCCAGTAACGCATCAACGATTCGGAATCGAGAAGAATGTCGTAGTTGGGCAAATCTCTCGGACTGAGCAGCAACGCGCGAGGCTTCAGATAGCAAGGCGCGGCGACGATGACATCCTGCGTTCGACCAAGCGTTCTGCAGACGAGCGATGAATCGCGGAGCTTGCGCTCGACCATGAAGGACAATTCGAAATCCTCGGGTGAGATCTGCGCCTGTTGTTCATAGATCGTCACGTCGAATGCGATGAGGGGATGCTTCTTGCGGAACTCGGTCAGCAGCCTGGGCAAGTCCGTTGCCGCGAAGAGCGCGGATACGGCAATCTTCACGCGGCCGGTCGCGGATTGCGCTTCTGCGCGCACTTTCTCTTCCATCTGTTTGACTTGCGAGAGCACGTCGGCGCAGCTCTCGAAGTAGCTTTGACCGGCTTGCGTGAGCGAAACGCTACGCGTCGTCCTGTTTATCAGCCGCAGTCTCAAATGATGCTCCAGCGCTCCGACGCCTCGCGTGACCGCCGAATTGGATATTCCTAGCTGTTTCGCGGCGACGCCGAAGTTGAGACACTCCGCGACCGTGACGAAGATTCGCATCGATTCGAGTTGATTCATGGCTGCCAGCTTTGATTTGACGTTGATGTGTCATTCAGCGGCGCGTCTGCCGGACGCGTTCCAGTCGCCGCCGAGTGAGACGAGCAGACCGACGGAAGCGATGGCGCGTCGCGCGTCGATCTGATCCGCGGTTCTTTCGTTGCTCAGGGCGATCGTCTGCGCCGTCACGACATCGAGATAGCTGACCGCGCCTGCCTGAAACCGGTTGTTGGTGAGCTTGAGCGACAGTGCCGCAGCATCGGATGCGCGCCGCTGGCTTCGGGCTTCGTCCGCGAGCGCGGTCAGTGCAGTGAGATCGTCCTCTACCTGCTGGAACGAGGTGAGCACGGTCTGGCGATAGTCGGCGGCGGCGCCTTCGTATTGCGCGCGTGCATCGGCGAGCATCGCGGACCGGCGTCCGCCGTCGAAGATCGTCGCCGCCAGTTGCGGCCCGAGCGACCAGAAGAGGCTCGGCGCCGTGAGCCAGGGCGCGAAGAACGTGCTTTCCAGGCCGACGTTCGCGCCGAGCACGAGGCTCGGAAAGTAGGCCGCGCGCGCCACGCCGATTTGCGCGTTGGCGGCGAAGACGCGCCGTTCGGCTGCGGCGACGTCCGGGCGACGCTCTAGCAGTTGCGAGGGCAGCGCGACGGGAATCGACGGCAACGCAAATGGCTGGACGACCGGCGCAATGGAGAAGGTCGAAGCGGGCTGTCCGACCAGCGTCGCGATCGCGTGTTCGAGTTGCGATCGTTGCGATGCGGTTTCGGTCGCCTGCGTGCGCGTGCTTTCGAGTTGCGCCTGTGCCTGCGCGACCGCCGAGGCGTCGATTGCGCCGTTCGCGAGTTGCTGATCCAGCAGCTTGAGCGCGGCCGAATACGCGTCGATCGAATCGTCGAGAAGCTTCTTTTGCGTGTCGAGGGAGCGCAGGTTGAAGTAGTCGATCGCGAGCTGGCTCGTCACGGAAAGACGCACCGCTTCGACATCCGCCGCGCTTGCGTCCGCGTTGGCCTGCGCGTTGAGCGTTGCATCGTGGATCCGGCCGAAGAGGTCGGGTTCCCATGATGCCGACAGGCCGACGGCATAGTCCGGCACGGTCTTTCCAGCGAGCGATTTCCCTTCCAGATTCGCCGATGTCCGCGTGCGGTTCTGGCTGAGGCTCGTCGAAATCGTAGGCCAGAAACCGGCGCGCTGATAGTCGACCATCGCTCGCGCCTGTTGAAGCTGAGCGACGGCTTTCTTGAGCGTCTGGTTCGATACGTCGACGCGTGCTTCGAGCGCATCGAGCGTCGGGTCCTGAAACAGCGTCCACCACGGGCCGCGCGCCTGCTGATCGGACGGAGAAGCCACGGACCAGCCGGGCGCGGACGCGAAGTGCGCGGGCACGGCGACTTCGGGCGGCCGATAATCCGGAACAGTCGAACACGCCGCGACAAATACGCAAGCCAGTGCGCAAGCCGCGCGTCGCAATGGAAGCTTCATCGTCTTCGCTTTCACGATGCGTGGCCCGCCTTGGCGATTTTCACCGGTTCGCCGCTGGCCAAGGCATCGCCTGGATTGTCGATGACGCGATCGCTGGTTTGCAGCCCCGTCAGAATCTCGACGTGCGTACCGAAGTCGCGCCCCACGGTCACTGACTTGAGCGCCGTCTTTCCAGTCGCGTCCACCGTGGCGATAGTCACGCCGTTCGGGCGGAACAGCAGCGCGCTGACCGGCAGGTCGAGCGCCGGATTGCCGTTCTGAAGCGCGAGATGCACTTGCGCGTACGCGCCGGGAAGCAGGGTGCCGTCCTGATTGTCGACGTCGACCTCCACGCGAAGCGTTCGGCTCACCGGGTCCATCGCACCGGAACTGCGCGCGACATGCGCGGCGAACTGTCTGCCCGGGAATTGCTGCACGGTCAGATAGGCCTGCGTGCTGGCGGAAACGTAGGGCGCGTCGTTTTGCGGCACCTCGATGAACACGCGCAACGTGTCGCGCTGCGCGACATGAAACAACTCGCCTGCCGATGCCGCGAGACCCGGCGCACCGCCCGCCGTCACGAGCGCGCCGACATCGACGTTGCGCGCCGTTACTACGCCGTCGAAGGGCGCGACGACTTTCTCATAGGAGACGAGTTCGGTGAGCCGCTGCACGTTCGCCTGCGCGGATTGCAGCATGGCCCGCTTGGCGAGCATGTCACCGGTTTTGGTGTCCGCGTCCTGTTGCGAGACCGATTGCGTTTTCAGCATGTCCTGCCAGCGCTGCGCGGTCGCCTTCGCATAGTTGAAGTTGGCCTGCGCGGTGGCTTCGTCGGCATGCGCTTGCTGGAGTTGCGCATCGAGTTCCGGGGTCTGGATATCGGCGAGCACCTGTCCTTTCTTCACATGCGCGCCGATATCCGTGTACCAGTGCTGCACGTAGCCGCTCGTGCGGGCATAGATCGCGGCATCGGAAAATGCGGTGACGGCGCCCGGCAACAGCAGTTCCTGCGTGGCGGGCGCGAGTTTCGGCTCGATGACCGACACCGTTTGCGCGCTTTGCGTAGCGACTTGCGCTGCCAGCGCGCCTTGCGCACGAAGCCGCGGAAGAATGCCCGCCGCAAGCAGCGCGGCGGCGACGCCTGCGACGATCAGCGGGAAGACGAAGCGGCGCGCTCGCGGCCGTGTGTGTGGGTCGTGTTGCGGATTCATTCTAATGACCTGAGTGGTGGCTTTATTGAGCGTCGGTGAATGGCGCAGCTTGCGCATTGCGGCGGCGTGCGAGCCACGCATGCACGATCGCGAACATGACCGGCACGAACAGCAGTGTCGATACGGTACCGAGCGCGAGACCGCCGATCACGGCGCGTCCGAGCGGTGCGTTCTGCTCGCCGCCATCGCCCAGACCGAGCGCCATGGGCAGCATGCCGATCAGCATCGCGAGCGCGGTCATGATGACGGGACGAAAGCGCGTGAAGCCCGCTTCGAGCGCCGCGTCCCAAGGCTGGGCGCCTTCGTGCAGCTTCTCTCGCGCCGCAGTGACGACGAGAATGCTGTTCGCTGTCGCGATGCCGATACACAGAATCGTGCCGGTCAACGCGGGTACGCTCAGCGTGGTGCCGGTTGCGAACAGCATCCACGCAATGCCCGCAAGCGAAGCCGGCAGACCGCAGATGATGATGAGCGGATCGATCCACGACTGAAAATTCACGACCATCAGCAGATAGACGAGCGCGATGGCGAACGCCAGTCCCGAGCCGAGACCGCTGAACGATTGCGTCATCGACTGCACCTGTCCGCGCATGACGATGCTCGAGCCTGGCGGCAAATGCGCCTTGGCCTGATCGATGAGCCGGTTCACGTCGGCGGCCACGCTGCCGAGATCGCGGCCCTGCACGGAACCGTAGATATCGAGCACGGGTCGCACGTTGTAGTGGGACACCACCGCCTGCTGCGACGTGCGCCGCATCGTGCCGAGCGAGCCGAGAAGGCTTTGCGGCGCGCTCGATGCCTGGCTCTTGTTGAGCGGCAAATTAGCGAGCGTCTGCAACGAATGAATATCGTACTGCGGCACTTCCGTCATGAGCGGATAGCTCACGCCGTTCTTCGGGTCGAGCCAGAAGTTCGGCGTGGTCTGCGAACTGCCGGACAGCGAGATCAGCAGATCCTGCGCGACGTCCTTCTGCGTGAGCCCCGCCTGCATCGCCTTGGTGCGATCCACGTCGATGTTGATCGCGGGCGCGTCACCGGGCTGCTGGATGTGCGCATCCACGAGGCCCCGTACATGACGCAGTTTCGCGAGCAACTGATTGGCCGCCACGCGGTTCTTCGCGAGGTCCCTGCCGACGATCTGAATGTCGATCGGCGCGGGCTGCCCGAAGTTGAGAATCTGGCTCGTGATATCGGCGGGCAGGAAGGAGAAGGTCGTGCCGGGAAACGATGCCGCGAGCACGCCGCGCAGCTTCGTGACATAGGAAGCGGTCGGCGCGTGACTGGGCGCGAGCGCGATCATGATGTCCGCGTCTTCCGTGCCGATGGGCGCCGACGACGAATACGTGAGATTGATCCCGCTCACCGGCACGCCGATGTTGTCGAGCAGCGACGCTTCCTCGGACTTGGGTATCACGGTGCGGATCTTCGCTTCGACTTCATCCGCCAGCCGCGCAGTTTCCTCGATGCGCGTGCCGGTCGGCGCACGCATATGCAGACGGATTTCGCCCGTGTCGATGCTCGGAAAGAAGTCGCGGCCGGTGAAGGGCACGAGCGTCATCGAAGCGAGACAGAACACGACGAAGATCGCGATCACCGTGCGCGGATGCCCGATGCCGTTTGCAAGCACGCCCTTGTAGCTGATGCGCAGGGCTTCGAAACGCCGCTCGAACGCCGCCTGCCAGCGCGCGAGAAACGCAAGGCGTCCGCGCGGTTCGCCGCGCTCGCGCGCCTTGAGCAGATACATGGCGAGCGTCGGGATGAGCGTGCGCGAAAAGAAATACGACGCGCACATCGCGAACACGACCGCTTCGGCCATCGGCACGAACAGATAACGCGCAACGCCCGAGAGCAGGAACATCGGCGCGAACACGATGCAGATGGACAGCGTGGACACGAAGGTCGGCACCGCGATTTCGCCGGAGCCGTTGAGAATGGCATCGGCGAGCGGTGCGCCGTTTTCCAGATGATGCGTGATGTTTTCGATGGCCACCGTCGCATCGTCCACCAGAATGCCGACCGCGAGCGCGAGGCCGCCGAGCGTCATGATGTTGATGGTTTCGCCGAGCGCCGACAAAGCGATGAGCGAGGTGATGACCGAGAGCGGAATCGTCACCGCGATGATCAGCGTCGCGCGCCAGCTTCCGAGGAACAGCAGGATCATCATCGCGGTGAGGCATGCGGCGATGAGCGCTTCGCGTACGACGCCAATGATCGCAGACTTGACGAATACGGACTGATCCGCGAGCGGCGTGATCTTCAGCGCCTTGGGCAAGCCCGCGGAAATCTGCGGCAGCATCGAGCGGATCTGCTGAATGATCGTGAGCGTGGACGTGCTGCCGGTCTTTTCCACGGTCAGGAGCGCGGCGCGCTTGCCGTCGCTGCGCACGATATTCGTTTGCGGCGCGTAACCGTCGCGTACTTGCGCGACATCGCGAAGATACACCACGCCGCCCTTGATCGTCTTGATGGGCAGATCGTTGAGCGCGGCGACGCTGTTCGTGCTGCCGTTCATCTGCACGTTGTATTCGCGCGCGCCGATTTTCGCCGTGCCGCCGGGCAGGATCAGATTCTGCGCGTTGACGGCGTTCACCACGTCGCTTGGCGAGAGATCCTTCGCCTGCAACTTGCGCGGATCGATATCGACCATGATCTGGCGAATCTTGCCGCCGAAGGGCAGGGGCACGGCCGCGCCCTGGACAGTAGCGAGCTGCGTGCGCACGAAGCTGTTGCCGAGATCGTAGAGCGTCTGCTCGGGCAATGAGTCGCTCGACAGGCCGAGTTGAAGAATCGGCACCGTCGACGCGTTATACGTGATGATATTCGGCGGCAGCGTGCCCGGCGGCAGAATGCGCAGAATGGATGCGGAGTTGGACGTGGCTTGTGCGACCGCGCGATTGATGTCCGCGCCCGGATGAAAGAAGATCTTGATGACCGATACGCCGTTGAGCGACTGCGACTCGATATGCTCGATATTCTCGACATCCGACGTGAGCGCACGCTCATAGTTCGACGTGATGCGGTTCGCCATGTCCTCGGCGGAAAACCCGCTATACGACCAGACGATACTGACGACCGGAATATTGATGTTGGGAAAGATATCGGTCGGCGTGCGCAGAATGGCAAGCGGGCCGATCATGAACAGCAGGAGCGCCAGAACGATGAACGTATAAGGGCGGCGAAGGGCGAGTCGAACGATCCACACGAAGTCTTTTCCGGTCGGTGCACTGGAAGACGCAGTTTGCATGTGCGCGCTTTGCCCGACCCTGACCGGAAAGTGACAAGTTCGTAATCTTGCTTCTAGTGCGTGTCGAAAATTTGCAGGCCGGCTGTCGAAGCAAGCGGACCCTTCGTATGCACCGCATAGAGGCGGTGGTACTCGGGCACGAAGGCGAAGGTTTTTCCGCCGTGGGTATCGATGTGCTGGACCTTCGTGTAGGAGCCGTCGTGTTCGCGCCGTATCACGTCGAGTCCGCCTTCGCCAGCGACATACACGCAAGCATGCGCGGGGTCCACGGCCATCTCGTCGGAGATATCGGTAATGCCCAGTGTCTGCACGATCTTGCCAGTATCGACATTCAGAACATAGAGCTTTCCCGGCTGGCGCGATCCGATGAACAGGCGCCGATGTTCGGCGTCGAGGGTCATCGCGGAATTGCGGGAAGGGCCCGGAATGCTCCATGTTCCGACGAGCTTGTTGGTCCCGGTATCTATGATGCCGACGGCGTTCTTGTCGCGGAAGTTCACGAACAGGCGCCGGGTCCGCGGATCGATCGCCATGCCTTTGATCTGGCCCGCCGGGACGCGAATCCGTCCGAGCAACGATTCGCCTTGCGTCGATACCATGCTGATATAGGCGTAGTCCTTGCCGCTTTGAACGCCGCCGTTGCCGACATAGAAGATTCCGGTTCGCGCATCGAGAACGCCGCTGTCAGGTTGGGGCTGTAGCGAAATGCGCTTTTGAACTGTCATGCTTATCGTGTCCACGATTTCGAGGCGCGCGGCTCCCGCGTCGGCAATCATCAATGCTTGCCCGTCCTTGATCAGTTCGATCTTGTGCGGCGAGACCGCGAGCCTCCGATTGCTCGCCAGATGACGACCGTCGGGCAGCGAGAACGTCTCGATCGACCCATATTTTTCCGCTGCGACGTAAAGCTTCGAATGCGCCAGATCGACGGCGAAATGATCGAAGTCTCCGCCGGTAATCGCGGGCAAGGGAATCGTTGTGATCAGGTTGAGCTTAGGTGCGTCGGTCGCGTGAACGCTCTGGACAGCGGCAACGCAGGCGAAGCAGAGAAGGGCTGCGAGTCGAAGGCATCTCATGGCGATTTGAGGGAGCGGATATTCGACATGAGTCTAGCGTTCGAGAACGGGCATTCATACGCATGCTCGAGGAATAGAGATTTGCATCGATTCGTTGTTTGGCCTGCCTGTGACGAAGCCAATCGCTAAGGCTCAGCTAAGCGAGCGATGCCAACGTCGCGGTTGCGTCGCGTGTCCTCGCGTGGAGGAATTCTCTTTTTCTGATGTGTTTCTTGTCGCGTGGTGGATGCGAACCGACAATTCAGCGTGGGCCATTCATTCGTGGTCTTGACGGGAGGTTTCGATGCGACATGCCGTGCTCGCCAGGATGCGCGCGAATGCCGTGCTGTTCGCTATCTCGGTTGCGATCACCGAAGCGCTGGCGCTGCTCGTTCTGGCTGCGTCCGGGCGTCTCGATGATTTCAATGACGAGACCACGCGACTCATCGTGCTCGTCGTGTCGTTTGCGCTCGTCATCGCGGCGAAGATCCACGCTGGCTCGGCGTTCGAGGCGGCAGTATCGAAAGGTCATCTCACGCAAGTAACGGATGAGCGAGAAGAATCGCGGCTGGTCGTTGCGGATGAATGTCCGGCAGCATGGCTCGTCCAGCTTCATATCGAATCCTGCGCCGATATCGAAGAAGTGCCCGCGCCGAACCGGGGGACAGCGCTCGATTCGCGGGCTAATCGGAAGAATTGAATCGTGTCGCGATGCGCGTTTCCCTTTAGAACAAGTGTCGAACGGCGACGCGGCCGACGAACTGGTTGCGCGTCGAAGACGGAGCGTCCGCCCCGGTGATATAAGCCTGATCGAGCGGCGACGCCGCTGCGCTTTCGCCCGCGACGTGCTGATACATGCCTTGAATATAGGCATCCGTGCGGGGTGAAAGCTGATAGTCCGCCATCAAGCCGAATTGATGCCACCTCGGTTTCGAATTTCCCGCCGCGCTGTCGAATTCACCCAGCGTGTAGTTGTACATCGCGCCCGCAAAGAGCGCCTTGGTGAACTGGTACTTGAAGTTCAGTTCGAAATTGTCGAACTTGAGCGAACTTGCGGTGTTGGCGAAGTTGCCGACATAGACGGAGCCGGTGGCATCGTTCAGGTCCGTATGGGTGTAGACGAAGCCGAGCGTCGCGGCATCGGCGACGGCGTAGTTGATGCCCGCGCCCCAGACGCGCTCGCGTCCGGCGAAGAAGGCGGTGTCGTCGGCGGCGAGGGAGCCGCCCGCGTTGGCGCCCGGATTGTTGATCTGCATATACGTGGCCGCGGCGGAGAGCGGTCCCGAGACGTACTGCACGCCCACACTGTATGCGCGATTATTGGCGAAGCCGCCGGCCTGATTGCTGAAGCCGTAGAGACCGCCGAACGTGAATCCGCCGTAGTTGTTGCTCGTGTACTTGACCGCGTTGTTGAGGCGGAACGAGTTGTCCGTGTTGTCGTTATCGAATGGATGAGAGAGCAGATAGCCGGCCCAGTTGCCGTTCGCCGTCAGCGGCGCGATATAGTCGACCACCGAATCATATTGACGACCGACGGTCAGTGTTCCCAGTGTCGCGGAACTCAGTCCCACGTACGCTTGCCGCCCGAACATACGCCCCGACTGCCCGAGCTTGCCGTTGTTCACGTCGAAGCCGTTTTCGAGCTGGAATACGGCCTTGTTGCCGCCGCCCAGATCCTCCGAGCCTTTCAGCCCCCATCTGCTGCCTTGTGCAAATCCACTCGCCAGCTGCGCGTTGGAGTGGCCCCCGACATTGTTCGTGTAGTCAAAGCCTTCGTCGATGACGCCGTAGAGGGTGACGGAAGTTTGCGCCGAGGATGCGATCGGATACGCAAGCGCGCAAAGAGTCGCGCTGGCGAGCAGTTTTCTTTTCATGAGGGAGCCCGTGTTGGTGATGGTCGAACCTGATGCAGCGCGTGTCGTGTTGTCGTCGGCACTGCATGGTCACGGACTGTAATCGGCCAAGGATCGCGACATCGATGCAAAACAGTTTTCCTGTTCGCGTGTAGCGCAGATACATCTTCGTGTCGCCAACGGCGCTTGCGTAATCCGTTATGGCGAGTTTGACGTGCGCTGAGCGTCTACCAAGCATGCGCACAGAAGATCAGGTCTGAAGACATTAATAAAGCTGAGAACGACAGGGAGACCCTTTGACGCCTTTACAGGAGGATGAAGTGGATATGCTGATTATCGCGACAATGTCTGCCCTGTCCGTCGGAATCGCGCGTACCTTGATCATCGGCGAGACTACGTCTCGAATGCTGCGAGATCGATGGCCCTCGATGCGGGTCGGTTTTCGGCGACTTGATTCATGTCGCAAGTTTTCGATCGCGTCTTGCGAATTTGGTGCAACGCGGTAAAGGCAGTCGGGTTCGTCGCCTCGTGCCCGACGCCCTGCACGCTCTTTGCGAAGCAATTGCGTAAAATCTAAGGCTCATCCATCGCTGTCGGCGGGCCCAAGCATGCGCATACTGGTTGTCGAAGACGAGCAAAAAGCGGGCGTCTATATCAAGAAAGGGCTGGAAGAAGCGGGCTATCTCGTCGATGTCGTCGGCGACGGGGCCGAAGGTCTGATTCTCGCGAAGGAAGAGAACTACGACGTCATCGTGCTCGACGTGATGCTGCCGACCATGGACGGCTGGAGCGTCGTGCGCAGTCTGCGCGAAACAAAGGCCACGCCCGTGCTGTTTCTCACCGCGCGCGACGACGTGCAGGACCGCGTGCGCGGTCTCGAACTCGGCGCGGACGATTATCTCGTCAAGCCCTTCGCCTTTGTCGAACTGCTTGCGCGCGTGCGTTCGCTGGCACGGCGCGGCCCGCCGCGCGAAAGCGACCTGATTTCGCTGGGCGACCTCGAAATCGACGTGACCCGCCGCAAGGTGCGCCGCGCGGGCAAGCGCATCGATCTGACGCCGCGTGAATTCGCCTTGCTGCAACTGCTGGCGCGGCGTCATGGCGAAGTGCTCAGCCGCACGCAGATCGCATCCTATGTGTGGGACATGAATTTCGACAGCGATACCAACGTGGTCGAAGTCGCGATCCGCCGGTTGCGCGCGAAGATCGACGACGACTTCGAGGTCAAGCTCATTCAGACCGTGCGCGGCGTCGGCTATGTGATCAATACCCCCGGCCACGATTGATGCATACGCGTTCGCTCACCACGACGCTCGCGCTCGTGTTCGCCGCGACCACGCTCGCGGTGTTCGCGCTGGTCGGCACCTTCGTGTATCTCGCGCTCGCGCATCAGGTGCATGTGCAGGACGATCTGGACATCGTGCTCGCCGCGCGACATACGCGGCGGCTGGTCGATGAATTGCAGAGCTATGCGGATATCGAACGCTATCGCGAACGGCTCGAAAGTCAGGTCCTCGGCAACGGCGCGCTGTCGCTAAAGATCGTCGATGCCGCGCGCAAGCCGCTCGTGCAACACAATGTCGATGCCGCGCTGGCGCAGGTCGCGTTGCCGTCGCGTGCGGTGCCCGTGGGCGCACAGATCACCGCTCAGGCCATCGTCGATATGCACGAAGCCGATGGCGATCCGCTTCGCGTGCTGGCCGTCGACACGCGTCTGACGGACGGCACGCTCGCGACCATCGTCGTGGTGCGCGACATGCGCGATCGATGGATGCTGCTCGACCGCTATCGAGACCGCCTGCATCTCGCGGGCGCAATCGGCGTGCTGCTGACCTTCGCGATCGGCTTCTTTCTCGTGCGGCGCGCGCTCAAGCCACTGCGCAACATGGCGAACAGCGCGGCGACGGTCACATCGGACAAGCTCCATACGCGCATCGCAATGGACAACGTGCCGAGCGAACTGGAACCGCTGATCGCGGCGCTCAACGGCATGCTCGCGGGACTCGAACGCAGCTTCCAGCGCATGTCGCAATTCACCGCCGATCTCGCGCACGACATGCGCACGCCGATCGCCAATATGCGCGGCGCAACGGAAGTGGCGCTCGCGCGGCCACGTTCGACGGACGAGTATCAGACATTACTCGCATCCAATCTCGAGGAATGCGATCGCCTCTCGCGCATGATCGAAAACGTGCTGTTTCTCGCGCGCGCGGAGCACCCGCAATTCGCGCGTCATCTGCGCGGGTTCGAAGCGGGCGAAGAGTTGCAGCGCATCGCCGAGTATTTCGAAGGGCTCGCGGAAGATGCGGGTGTGCACATCGCCGTGCGCGGTTCCGCGCCCCTCAAGGCCGATGTCGAATTGTTCAGGCGCGCAGTGAGCAATCTGCTCGCCAATGCCGTGCGCTACACGCCGCGCGATGGAACCATCACGCTTTCCGTCGATGCGGACGCGGCGTTCGTGCGCGTATGCGTCGAGAACGAAGGCGTGCCCATCGAACCGTCGATGCTCGAACGCGTGTTCGACCGCTTCTATCGCGGTGATCCGTCGCGTGGCGGCGCGGGCGCGGCGAGCGGGTCGGCGGGGCTGGGACTCGCTATCGTGCGGACGATCATGGAACTGCACGGCGGCCGCGCCCACGCCGAAAGCGGCGCGCGCAGCACGCGTTTCGTGCTGTCTTTTCCGCACGCGGCCCCGCGTTCGTGACGCGCAAGATATCAAACTTGTAACGTCAGCGTCAGATTCTGTACAGCGCTCGAATTCCACAATGTCCTCAACGTCGCGAACAACGCAGCGGCGTTCGGAGGGCAGTCACCCTCCGCCATTCTTCCGTGAATCAGTGAGGGTAAAGACGATGAAAAAGTTGATGTGTGCCGTGCTGGCAGCGGCGGCCGTGATGCCGTTCGCAGCGTTCGCGCAATCGGCGCCGGGTGACGTGACGCGTGCGCAAGTGCGCGCCGAACTCGCGCAGCTCGAAGCGGTGGGTTATCGCCCGAGCACGCACGATGCGGATTATCCGCAGGCGCTGCAAGCCGCCGAAGCGAAGGTCGCCGCGCGCGATGCGTACGGCGGCGCGAATGCCAGCACGCAGGCGAGCGGCGCTTCGCATTACGGCGAGGCATCGCAATGAGGCGATGGCCCGTGTACGCGAGCGTTCTCTTGAGCCTCGTTTGGGCGCTGAGCGTCGTATCGCACGATGCCTTTGCACGCGATCACGGTCCGCGCTTTGCCAACTCATCCTCCAATCCGACTTAACGCTTTCAGTTTTTTAAGGAACCGATCATGAAAAAGACGCTTCTTCTGCTTATCGCATCGTTGACCGTTGGCTTCGCAGCACAGGCTCAGGCGCAGACGAGCGGCCTCACGCGCGCCGAGGTCAAGCAACAACTCGTTCAGGCCGAAGCGCAAGGTCTGCTGCCTTCGAACGGCACGAACTATCCGCCAAGCGCTCGCGCCATCGCGCGTAATAAGGCCGCTTTCGCCGAGCAGCATGAAAGCAAGGATGCCACGGCCTATGGCGGCGTCGCCGACACGCAGACCGATCACTAAGCGGGATGCGTACCACACGCAAGGCGGCGCGCCGAACGAACCGCGCGCGTACCGCCGATAGCATCCGCTACACGCCGCCGGATGCCGAGCTGATCGCGCGACTCGGCACCGATCGCGCATTCGCATCCGAATATGTATGCGACGCGATGCGCAAGCTCCATGAGCCCGATGGCTTCACCGCCGCGCTGACGGCCTTGCGCGATGTGGTGAACGCGGCAGGCGGCGTCGGTGCGATATCGCGTGCGGGCGGCGGAAGCAGGCCATCGATTTATCGCGCGCTTTCGCCGGGTGGCAATCCCACGCTCAAGACGCTGATCTCACTGCTCGATACGATCGGACTGAGACTCGCGATCGAGATGAACGAGGGACCGGTGCCGAGTGTGCCGCGTCTGTCGCGCGGGAGGTATAGGGGTAGTCGCGCCGGTGTTTGATCTGAGGGGAGCATCGGAAGGTCGCCTCGGCACTTTTCAAGGTTTCATTTGCGGAGCGAAGGAACGAGCGCTCTTCATCGAGGCAAAATCGACTTTACGTAAAGGAACAGGCCAACCCCAAAGGTTTGTTATTCAGCCCGTTGTGCCGGCGCCATGAAACATTTAGCCGCGAGCTGACCGGTTGATCTGCGTGCACTCGTGATGACGATGACGCGCTGAAAGATAAAGGGCCAACGCAGGACATCTGAAGATCTCGACATAGCGTTGTCATATTTTAATACTTAATTGTAAGCGTCATTATCCGAATAGTGGTGCGTTTTGCGGTCTAGTAATGGGCTTTCTCTTGTGTGCGACACCCCCGAACGGCTGCATTCCTCAGATACGTGCCTTTAAGACGGCACTAACCGGACCGACTGCAATGGGTCGAAGATTGACCATTCCGCAAAGCGCACAATCGATCTCCCTTCATTGAAGAGGAGATTGTCATGGAAACGCTTAATTCTTCCGGCGCTCGTCGGGTGCCGTGGAATAAGGGAAGGCTAACCGGCCAGAAGCCTCCGCTGAAGCTCTGGGAAATCTGGGCGATTCGAACAAGGCTGCAGATGTCGTCCAACGCTCGCGAGTTAGCGATGTTCAACCTTGCGATCGACAGTAAGCTTCGAGCGTGCGATTTGACGCGCTTGCAAGTCCAGGACGTCTACATGGGAGGTCATGTCATAGTTCGCGCGACTTTCATGCAGCAGAAAACGCATCGACCTTTGCAGTTTGAAATCACGGAGCAGACTCGTCAAAGTGTCTCTGCCTGGATTTCGGCGCGGGGATTGAAGCCTGCCGACTATTTGTTTCCAAGTCGACTGCATGCCTCAGCGCACGTGTCGACGCGCCAGTATGCGCGCATCATTCATCGTTGGGTCGCCTCGATCGGGCTCGATGACACCGCGTACGGTACGCACACCATGCGACGAACGAAAGCGTCGTTGATTTATCGACGCACCAAGAACTTGCGCGCGGTTCAATTGCTCTTGGGTCGTACAAAAATCGAAAGCACCGTGCGATACCTCGGGATCGAGGTAGACGATGCTCTCGAAATGGCTGAGCAAACCGAAGTGTGATCGCCGGTGGCCGGCGAGCATGCGCTTGTCGGCCAACAAGGTCGTCTGACCGTGCGCCCTCGTGGACATTCAGATGTCGGCTCCGGCCAGACACCGGCCTGGTGGGTGGGGGCGCGTCGCCGGTTGCAGCAAATAGCTGGAAGAAAAGGCCAGCGGCTTGTCGGCAGGCGACTTGGTCCGGGTCACCGGATAGAAAAAAACCGTCTATCGTGACGCGCCTAAATATTCCTCATTACGGCTGGGAGTGTCTCAGAGAAACTCGCGTCGGCGCGAGTATCAGCGGACTCTCGCTCCGCATTCACTGCGCTATGACCGCCGTTTCTTGTCAACCCGCGACGAGCGTCAAGACACATCTGGCCCGACCCCTGAATCAAGCCGTATCGGTCGTGCCCGGATGAATTTGCGCCGGCACGTGCTTTGCCGGCGCGTACTGCTCCTGTGCCCTTACACAGGAGAAAACCCACTCGGCGTTCAGGTACCTTAGAAGCGGGTCAGGATGCCTACAGCACCCATCACCTGATTGCTCGTCGCGGAGTTACCGCCGGCGTTATACATCACGGCGGTGTTCTTGTTACCGATGGCGTGCTGGTACATTGCTTCACCATACACTTCCGTCCGCTTCGACAGCGAGTAGCGCGCGATCGCGTTGACTTGGTTCCACTTCGGATTAGAGCCGAAGTTCGAGGTGCTCACACCGTTCAGATGACCGTCCGTGAAAGTATCCATCAGGCCGAGATTCAGCGCCGGCGTGAGCGCGTACTTGACGTTCAGTTCATAGTTGTCGAAGTGAGTCGAACCGCTCACCGGGTTCAGGCCGAACGCGGACGTGCCCTGGTACTGGCTGTGCGTGTACACGAAGTTGACCGCTGCCGGGCCGAACGTGTAGCCGACGCCTGCACCCACCGTGCGCTGCACATCCGCTGTCAGGTTGCCGCCGCCAGCAGTTGTCTTGAACTCGCTCGGATCAGCCGCAACGGTCTGATTGGCGGCGCCTGCAGGGCCACTCGCCGCCGCCGAGCCGTTGATCTGGAGGTAGGCCGCAGCCAGTCGCAACGGGCCGTTGTTGTAGCTCGCGCCGGCACTGTAAGCACGATCAACGGCGAAGCTGGTGCTGTTGCTGAACGCGTACATGCCGCCGACCTTGAAGCCGGCGTAGTCGATACTCGTGAACTTCACTGCGTTGCTGAAACGGACAGTATGTTGAAGGTTGTCGTTGTCGTACACGTGCGCGAAGCCCGAGTCGCCGAACGTGCCTGCCGTGCCGGACAGCGGCGCGACGAAGTCAACCATGGAGTCATACTGCCGGCCCATCGTTAGGGTGCCGTATTGATCGGTGCTCAGGCCGACATACGCTTGACGGCCGAACATGCGACCACCCTGGCCGAGTGCGCCGTTGTTGACGTTGAAGCCGTTTTCGAGCACAAAGATCGCATGCAGACCGCCGCCCAGGTCCTCGCTGCCGCGCACGCCGAAGCGGCTGCCGCTGATATTGCCGCTTGCGAGTGCGACGCGCGAGCTACCGTGGCTCGGAGGGCCATTCTGAACGTTGTTCGTGTAAGTGACGCCCGCGTCGATTAGCCCGTACAGGGTGACTGAACCCTGCGCAAGGGCGGCCGACGGGGCAAGCGCGGATACGGTGAGCGCGATCGAGATTTTTTTCATAAACTTACTCTGGCTTGAATTGCGTCAAGGGAGAGACGCGGTTTGACCACGCCGGCCTCCTTGTTGACGCCGTTTTGGGGTATCGACCGTGCCCTCTTCGGATCTCTAAACGCGGACGCAAGGTCGGCGTCATTGATGTACAAAGTGCCCCGGCCTATGACAGCGACGTCGCGCCCTGCGGAACGGGACCGTCGCCGCTTCATGTTCTCGCTTGCGCTCCGCGCGATCATGCGGCATCCCGCCGGCCGCACGCATTGCTGAAAAGCTCAATCATTCCCGGGTTGAACGCGGGGATATCGTCGGGGTTGCGGCTCGTGACGAGGTTTTGGTCGACGACCACTGCCTGATCCACCCAGTCCGCTCCGGCATTCGTTAGGTCGGTTTTGAGCGATGGCCACGAGGTCATGCGCCTGCCGTGCGCCGCACCGGTCTCGATGATGGTCCACGGGCCGTGGCAGATCGATGCCACTGGCTTGCCGTCATCGAAAAAAGCCTTTGCGAAAGCCACCGCGTTCGGCTCCGTCCGAAGCGTATCCGGGTTCAAGACGCCGCCCGGCAGGAGGAGCGCGTCGAAATCTTGCGGCTGGGCGTGGTCGAGGGCGACGTCAACCGGAAACTCGTCTCCCCATTCCGTGAAGTTCCAAGCGCGCACTTGCTCATTCTTGGGCGAGACGATACGCGTCTCGGCGCCGGCTTCGTCGAGCGCCTTGCGGGGCTCGACCATCTCGACTTGCTCAAATCCGTCCTCGACGAGGATCGCAATCTTGAGTCCCTTAAGAGTTTCAGTCGTCATGTTCCAATCTCCTATGATGAGCTTCGCTTCGAAATACCCTTCGTCTGCGGCTAACGTCTGGGCCTCAGTCCCGCAGTGATCGCGCCGTGGAAGTCGGTAGCCAAGCTGCATTGCCTTGCCGGCCGAGGGGGCCCAATGACCGCTCCGTTGCATAGCAACGATGCCGCTTGGCATCATATAGCCCTCCTTTTCGTTACGGCCCGCGATGCGGTCTGGCCTGTGCCACTGCATTCCTCGGAAATGTTTCTTACACATGTGCCTAGCCCCGAGAATGTGACGAGTCGCGGACCTGCACCATGGGTGCCAGCGCCCTGATTCAACTGGCCGCTTCGCGCTCCTAACTCGAAGTCGCCGCGTTACCTCGCTAGCCTCCGGGGTGCAAGACAACCTTCGTCCAGCCATGTTCGCGCACGTCGAAGTGTTGATAGGCGTCAGGCGCCTCATCGAGTTTCAGCTCGTGCGAGACAATGAACGAGGGGTTGGCGCGGCCCGCGTGGATCAGGTCGCGCAACTGCCGGTTGTATGCCTTAACGTTGCACTGGCCAGTAGCAATGTGCTGCCCTTTGAACCAGCACTTGCCCCAATCGAATGCAATCTTTCCCTGCTTTGCTAGTTCGTCCTGCGCGCCCGGATCCTCTGGCACGAACACGCCGACCACTCCGATCCCGCCCGTGAACTTAACTGACGACACCAGGTTGTTCATGGTCAGATTGGGATTTTCGTGGCGGTGCGGCGACGGATCGTGGCACTGGTAGCCGACGCATTCGCAGCCCACGTCCGCACCCCGGCCGTGCGTCAGCTCCAGGACACGCTGAACCGGGTCTTCCTTCGAATAGTCGATTGCAATTGCACCAATGGATTCTGCAAGCTTGAGCCGATCGGGGTGGCAATCGACGACCATGACGCTGCAGGCTCCTTTGATCATGGCCGAGTGGGCAGCCATTAGACCTACCGGTCCGGAGCCATAGATCACCACGGCGTCGCCGGGTCGCATGCCGGCGAGTTCGGTGGCGTGCCAACCGGTCGGGAAGATGTCGGCGCACATCACGTAGTCGGTCTGCTTCTGCGCTGCGTCGGGCGGCAGCTTTAAGGACATGAAGTCCGCCCAGGGAACACGCAGAAATTCAGCCTGGCCGCCCGGCCACGGACCCATGTCCGCGAACCCAAAAGCGCCGCCTGCGATTCCCGGCTGGTTTGCGCTCAGGCAAAACGCAGTGAGACCGCGCTCGCAGTTCTTGCAATGGCCACAACTTATATTGAATGGCAGGCACACCCAGTCCCCAGGCTTGATTCGCTCCACGGCCGGCCCTACCTCCACGACCACGCCAAGATTCTCGTGACCGAAGATGCGACCTTGCTCGAAGTCCGTTCGACCTTCGAACATGTGTAGGTCGGAGCCGCAGATGTTTGTGCTGGTAATTCTGACGATAGCGTCGGTAGGACGCTCAATTGTGGGATCCGGAACATTTCCAATCGCGACGTGGCGAGGACCACGGTAAACAACCGCTTTCATAACTATCTCCCAAAAAGGCGACTGCAAAAGGCGCGAGCCGCACGACCGGCCTGGCGGCTACGGCGTCGACAAACAGGCAGGTATTCCTGTCGGACGGTTGGTCTCCACTATGGGCACATCCTTTTTGAGGCTCACGTCCTGTCGACTTCGTTCAAATCATTTCCCGTCTGGTCGAGCACGTAAGCGATAACGGGCCATGACATCGCCAGCTAGATCGTGGAGTAGGATTACTAAACGCTTAACGCGATGTGAAGTGCTTGTGGCTCGTGTCGCCTCTGCCAACGAAACAGCCATCCATGTGCCCGCAGTCGTTTAAACAGACACGTCCGGCTACTGATGCCAAGCGGGAGCGATGAACACTGCGTGCCGCATTCATCGGAGTCGGGGTTTATGCGTTACTTTCGTGAAACCGGCCGCCATTCCGGACTTACTGCGGTTCTCGCTGACAGTCCTTGTCGCGGCTAAAGACCGGGTCTCGCCGGTGCGCAGTCTCTGCAAGTGTCGATTCCGGTAGGCCGCCTGAGCGTTCGCGCAGTATCGGAGACAAGCGACATGACAAGAATGGGACGCGACGGCACGACGAATGCGGGACCGTGCGCGTCGGGCGAGCGGTGGCTCGTAGCGATCGACATAGGGAGGCAACAATGAAACGCATGACAGCCAGGATTCTGGCTTCGGCGCTCGGGATGGCGCTGTCAGTGAGTGTCTACGCGCAGGCCGGCGGGGCCGGTGGTGGTGGAGCAGGCGGTGGCAGCGCAGGCGGCGCTGGCGGGACGGCCGCAGGAGCCGTCGGTGGTGCCGGCGTGGGCACCGGCGCGGCTGGCGATGCGGGCCGTGGCGGCGCAGGCAACCCCGGCGGTCCAGCGGGCGGCAACGCTGGCGCGGCGGGCGGCATGACGCAGGGCACGGGCATTGGCGCCACGACGAATGGCTCGTCGAATCGGTTTAACGGTAGCGCAACGCAAAAGGGCACCGGTTCTAGAGCGCCCTATTAGGGAGTTGCCGTCGCAAAGAGGTCTCAGGATGTGGTCGCAGTCGTAGTGTCGGAGCCCGGGGCCGTCATTTGTGTCGGAGCTTCTTGCGTTCCCCGGTGAATTGCGCGGGAGATCCAAAGCCGTGCGTGCCGCCTGCTGCAACCGGGAAGACGGGCGTGGAGGATATCATCGACGACATCGCTGCGACGAGGGTGGGCGAAACCAAGAGCGCTGGCCCTCGCCACCGAGTCGGTCAGGAAGGCCACAAACTGTTCGCTGGTGTGGCTCGCCGCTGTTTTGGCCCGTATCTAGCCGGTTGCGGTATCGAATGCGGCGAAGGTCTTCGCGGCCCGCTTCTGAACGGACCGAAGATTCGCGTACCATTGCGTCGGCCGCTGCCCAAAGTGCGCTTGTCATTGTGCCGTCACCCGCCACACGGCGTTGCCGACATCGTCAGCGATCAGCAGCGCGCCCTGTTGATCCTGTGCCAGTCCGACCGGCGCGCCGTACAACACTTTCTCGTCGTCGGAGTGAAAGCCCGTGACGACGACCCGGGGCACGCCAACGGGTTTGCCCTGCTGGAACGCCACAAACACGACTTCGTAGCCGCTGAGGGGCGAGCGGTCCCAGCTGCCGTGCTCGCTGACGAACGCGCCCCCGTGGTAGGCCGCCGGCAGCGCGTTGTTTGCGGAGAAGAGCAGCCCCAGCGCGGCGACATGCGAGCCCAGAGCATAATCTGGTTTTAGCGCTTTCGCGACCAGGTCTGGCCGCTGCGGCAAGACGCGACGGTCCACGTTCTGGCCGTAATAGCTGTAAGGCCATCCGTAGAATCCACCCTCCTGCACGGAGGTCATGTAGTCCGGCACCAGGTCTGCGCCGATCTCGTCGCGTTCGTTGACGATCGCCCAGAGCTTGCCGCTTTGCGGTTCCCACTGCAGCCCTGTGGGGTTGCGCAGACCAGCAGCGTAGATGCGGCTTGCACCGGTGGCCGCGTCTACCTCCAGCACATCCGCGCGCCGGTATTCGACTTCCTGCCCATTCTCGGTGATATTGCTGTTCGAGCCCACGCCGACGTACAGCTTCTTGCCGTCCGGGCTCGCGAGCAGGGCCTTCGTCCAGTGGTGGTTGATGGTGCTGGGCAGATCCGCTAACTCCACGCCCGGCGCCGTGATCTCCGTTTCCCCCGCGTGGTAGGGAAATTTCACGATGTCATCAGTGTTCGCAACATACAGGGTGTCGCCGATCTGTTGCACTCCGAAAGGCGAGTACAGGTGGTCGATGAAGACGTGCTGTTCCCATTCTCCGCCACCGGGTTTCGGGCGAAGCAGCGTGATGCGGTTGCCGCCCTTGCCGCCTTTGCCGGAGCGGTTTTTGACCTTGCCAGCCATCAACTGCTTGGGGGTGGTGACCGGTTCCGTTCCCGGGCCATTGGCTTCGACCACCAGCACATCGCCGTTAGGCAGCACAAGCAACTGCCGCGGATGCAGCAGGCCGCCCGCGATCCTCTGGATCTTCAGCCCAGGGGCCACCTTAGGGCTTTGCCCCGGCCTCCAGCCGACTCCGACGGGCACCTGCATGGGAGGCATCAAGAAGTTCTGCGGAGCAGGCAGCGGCGGGTTGTCGCCCGACTGCTGCGCGGTATCGAGCTTGGCGTTTCCGCTGCAGGCGGCCAGTACTGCGCTAAATATCAGCGTTAAGACGCTCTCATAGGTGACGTTGTTCATGCCATACCTCGCTCTGCGGACGGCTGAACCGCCACGACGATGCGGCCGATGGCCAGAAGCACGACCGTGCAGGCCGAGAGCCAGAGGCCGGCGGGCATCATCGCGTACGCGTCGCGACTGTGAACGAACGCGTTGAAGATCGCCGCGGCGATGGCGAACAGGTTCAGCCAGAAATCGAACCGGTCAGCGCGCAGAGCGCTGCGGCGGGACGTGATCCAGACCTGCGCCAGGTTGACCAGGCGCGGGACGACCGCGAACAGCAGGCCGAACACGATGAGCCACGCCGCGCTCTTGCCCCACTGCACCTCGGTCGTGAGGAAATAAAGAGTGTCGAAGACGAATGCGGCAACGAAAAAGCCGAAAGGAATCGGATTCAGGACGCCGTAGACGGCGCTGGCAACGACCGAGCGATACGGGAGGGGATGGGTGCTCATGCGCGCTCTCTCGATTAGTGGAGGAACCATTGCTCTTCGGAAACAGTGCAAGCGGAACATTGACGCAGCATTACGTGTGCCGTCTGACTGGAACATGCCCAACATGGACGGGCCGACGCCTCTGCAGGAGATTCGCAAGTCGGAGGCTCTCGCACAACTGCCAGTGTTAATAGTGACGGCTGAGAAGAGGCGTGAACACGTATTTGCAGCGATTCGCGCCGGTACCAACGGCTATATCTTGAAGCCGTGCTCCGAGGCTGCGCTCCCAGACAAGTCGGCTCAGATTGCGCCGTTATCAGCAAGCTAAGCCCCGACCGAAAGTGTCTGCATGACTAATTGAATTAACTGCAGCTGCGTAAACTGCAATGGCCCAACACTGCCCAGTCTAATACGACCTCGAGCCAAGCGCGGGCACGCCGACAGAAGGCTTTCCGCGCTTCGCCGTGATCAAAGGCGGTGAGGCCGCGCTCGAGGCTACGATTCTCGGTGCACCTCAGGTTACGTCAAGCGCAACACTCGATAGTGCGGCGGAAAGGCTGCTGTTGCCGACGTTGATGAGCAGACTCTGACGCAAGCAAGGCAGCGGACGCGCCACCCCATATGGAGGTTTGACCTTCGTCGCAACACTGTGGTATTGTCCGACAATCTGATCAACTGCACGTATCGATGCTCCAGCTTGAACGCCCTGATTCGCTCGTCCAACGTGTTGTTGGCGCTATACGCGCGGAAATTGACGCGGGGCATCTGCCGGCCGAATCGCGCCTGCCCACCGAGCAACAGCTTTCCGAGCGACTTAACGTCAGCCGTTCGGTCGTCCGCGAAGCCATTGCGCAACTGAAATCCGATGGGATTCTCGTGGCGCGGCGCGGTGCCGGGTCGTTCATCTCTCAGACTCCTTCGGGTACGGTCTTTCGCTTGCCTAGCCAAGCCGGGCGCAAACTCGACCTGGCCCAACTTTTTGAAATGCGCTTATGGATTGAAACGCAGGCGGCGACGGCTGCCGCACGGCGTCGCACTCCGGCCGACCTCAAGCGCATGAAAGACGCCATTCGCGAAATGGAGAAGAAGCGCAACGACTTTGAGGCCGCTTCTGCAGCCGACGTGGCGTTTCATCGGGCGATCGCCTCTGCAACCAAGAACGAATACTTTCTCGCCTTTCATGATTTTCTGCGCGGGCAACTGGCCATTGCGCGGCGCGCCCAGTGGGAGAATACCGCGCTGAGCGCCGGCGATTACGCGCAGCGCGAGCACGGGGAACTGTTCGACGCGATCGAGCGCGGCGACCACCGAGCCGCTGCGGCGTCCGCTGAGCGGCATCTCCGGGCTGCGGCCAAACGTCAAGGCATAGAGCTTCCTTCAAACGACTAGCGGGGCCTGGATCAGCGTCCTCAGGACACGCCGCATATCCCTTCGCGCATAATTAGTCTGACAACCTGATAATAAGACGAACAGTATTTTCCACAACGACACAGAGGGGACACCCGATGAGAAAGCAACCACCAACCTATTCGCCGCAAATGACGCGCATGGCGTTCGCTGCATCATTTGCCTTCGCCATCACCGCACCGGCGCACGCACAAAGCACGGTAACGCTGTACGGGATCATCGACGAAGGCGTGAATTACACGAGCAACGTCCAGACGAGCGCCGGCCATGGCCACAATCTCTACAGCATATCGAGCGGCATCCTGAGCGGTAGCCGCTGGGGCCTGCGAGGCGTCGAGGACCTCGGAGGTGGCATGAAGGCTGTCTTCGTGCTGGAAAACGGTTTCGACGTGACCAACGGTAAGCTCGGACAGGGTTCACTTGAGTTCGGCCGCCAAGCTTATGTTGGACTCTCGACCCCGTTCGGTGCGGTGATGATGGGGCGTCAGTACGATCCGGTTGTGGATTACGTGCATCCACTCATGCCGAGTGCATTGTTCTCGGGAAGCATCGGTGCGCACCCGGCCGACCTCGATAACCTCAACAACGCAAACCGCATCAACAATTCGGTGAAGTATCGCAGCGCGAACTACGGTGGTTTCTCTGGAGAAGGTCTGTACAGCTTCGGCGGCACCCCGGGTAGCGTGGGAACGAACCAGATCTGGTCGGTGGGCTTCGGCTATTCAAGCGGACCGCTTAACTTGGGAGCGGGTTATCTAGTAGCACGCAATCCGAACGTGTCTTTCTTCGGCACCGCCGTCGGCGCGACGGCTGCAAGCAACAACTTCGGCAGCTCGCCGGTCATCAACGGCTACGCGTCGGCGCAGAGCCAGCGGATTTTCGGCGCCGGCGCCACTTATGCAATCGGCCGCGCGACGCTCGGCGCAATCTACTCGAATACGCAGTTCCGGCATCTTAGCGGCGCGATATCACCTCTGAACCCCGCAGGAGTGGAAGGGACGGCGACGTTCAACAGCATCGAAGCCGACTTTCAATATCAGTTCACACCCGCCCTGTCGCTGGGAGTCGCATACAACTACACGGCTGGCAACAACGCAAACGATGCAAAGTATCACCAGGGTTCGATTGGTGCGGACTACGCGGTGTCCAAACGGACCGACTTCTACCTGATCGGCGTGTTGCAGCACGCGTCGGGCATCGATTCGACGGGGCATGCTGCGCGCGCTGCGCTCAACGGCCTAACACCGTCTGCCTCCAATCAGCAGGCGGCCGTGCGAATCGCGATTCGCCACAAGTTCTAAGGCGGCGCCGAAGCCGCGCTAATCATCCACTTCCAACAGGACCGCTCCGTGGATCCGATACACGCTCTCACCCCCGAAAACCGGTCGCGCCTTCGTGGCGTCAGCATTGCAACGCTGACTACAGCCCTCTTCAAGCGCGGCTTCAGCAACGCCTGTATTCAAGGCGTCACGCCGGTCAACCCTTTAGCCGCGCGGATGGTCGGCGAGGCTTACACGCTGCGCTATATTCCGGCGCGCGAAGACCTCGACACGCTGTCCGTATTTACGGACCGAAACCACCCTCAACGCCGCGGCGTCGAAGAGATCCCGCCAGGCCACGTGATGGTCATCGATTCGCGCAAGGATCCGCGCGCGGCATCCGCGGGCGGCATCCTTGTCACGCGGATGATGATGCGCGGCGTGGCTGGCGTCGTAACGGACGGTGGATTTCGCGACACGCCCGATCTGCGCAATCTCGACTTTCCATGCTATGCGGCTCGCCCATCGGCGCCGACCAATCTGATTCACCACCATGCCGTTGATCTCAACGTGCCTATCGCCTGCGGGGATGTCGCCGTTTACCCGGGGGACATCATCGTAGGCGATGCGGAGGGCGTGGTCGTCCTTCCCGCGCACGTCGCCAACGAAGTCGCCGAGGAAGCCGCCGCGATGACCGTCTTCGAAGACTGGGTGGACGCTCGCGTCCGGGAAGGGCGGGCCACTTTCGGCCTCTATCCGCCGGATGAGGCGACCCATGCGGAATTCGAAGCCTGGAAGGCACAAAGCGGCCAGTAAGGTGCCGAGCGGGGCGTGCGGCAAAGGGTGGCCCAGTGAGCGCCATCGCAAGCAATGCCTGCGTGGCCGTTTCGACCCGCCGCGCGGGACCGATTGATTGAATACGCCACGGCGAGCGGCGAACGCCGCCGGGCTTGGAGACTATAGTGACGAACCGAAGTACCGACTCTGAACTGTTCACGCGCGTCGCATGGCGGCTGGTGCCGCTCCTGATCGCGATCTTTCTTACTGCGTATATCGACCGCGCGAACATCGGCTTCGCCAAGCTGCAGATGCTGACCAGCCTGCACATGAGCGAAGCATCCTACGGATTCGCTTCGTCGTTGTTCTTCATCGGCTATTTGCTATGCGAAGTGCCGAGTAATCTGGCAATGCATCGATTCGGCGCGCGGCGATGGATTTCCCGCATCATGTTGACGTGGGGACTTGCCACGCTGCTACTCGCGTGGACGCCATCCGAGACCGTTTTTCAGGTCTTGCGGTTCCTGCTCGGAGCTGCTGAAGCGGGACTCTACCCGGGCATCATCCTTTACCTTGGCATGTGGTTTCCAGAGCGTCAGCGCACCGGCATCATCGGGTTGCTCACGCTCGGCAGCAGCATGGGCAATACGCTCGGGTCGCTCATCGGCGGCTTCTCGCTTGAACTGCACGGCCTGTTGGGCCTTGAGGGCTGGCAGTGGGTATTTCTAACCACCGGAACGCCGGCGGTGCTACTCACTTTCGTCTCGCTGTATTTCTTGCCCGATAATCCCCAGTCGGCGCGGTTCCTCAGCGATGCCGAGAAGCTTGTGATCGAGGACAGCCTGCGTCGCGATCCCGCGCCGGCGCACGTAACACAAGACAGGTGGTCGCTCGGATCGCTGGCGATCGTCGCCTTGTTCTCGATCGGTTATGGCACCATCTCGATCGCCATCTATGGCATCGCCTACTGGCTTCCGACATTGGTGCGCGGTTTCGGCGTATCAAGCAGCGTCAACGGCATGCTCAACATGATCCCCTGGCTCGTGACTTCGCTGATGCTGCTATGGCTGCCTCGTCGCCTGCGGACGCCGCGCGCGGTACTCATTGCGGCGTTCTGCGCGTCGTCGTTTGGCATTATCTGCTTCATCGCGAGCGTCGGGCCGTTCTCGAATGCGATGCGCTTTGCAGCCCTCTCGCTTGGCGCCCCCTGCCTGTACCTCATGATCCCATGCTTCTGGGCACTGCCGCCGCGGCTCTTGCCCGCATCGTTCATGAAGGGCGCGGGCGGGGCTGCCGCACTCGCTGTCATCGCGGCCGGGTCGAGCGTCGGCGGATTTCTCGCACAGAACATCATGCCGTGGGTCGGCAAAGTAATGCACAGCGCCTCAGCGCCGATGCTGGTGCCTGCGTTCAGCCTGCTGCTGCTTGGCATTGGTGCCCTGGCGGTTTGGCTCAGGCTCGGGCTTGGTGGGCGCGGCCAAAGGGAGTCGCTCCCCGCTGCTCGCTGAGGCGGCTTGCGCGCTATGCGGACGCCCATGCGCGCAATGCGTCGCTTCCGCCGTGAAGGTGCGGGTCGCAATGCGGTCCGTTTAACATTGCGCAAATGAGAAGGCCAGGTGGCCGGGCTCTTTGTATCGTCGAACTTCTGCTGCATCGCCATGACCAAGCGAAACGCCAACGTATCAACCCGCATGCGCGGCTTCCTCTCACTCGCCGATTTTGAGCCGGCCGCCAGGCGCCGGTTGCCGCGTCCACTGTTCGGCTATGTCTACGGGGCGACCGAAGACAACGCTTCCCTTGCCGACAATAGATCCGCCTTCGATGAACTGGGCTTTGTCCCGCGTGTGCTCCGCAACGTATCGCAGCGCAGCCAGGCGACAGAACTCTTCGGTGTGCGCTATGAGTCGCCCGTCGGCATTGCCCCGATGGGCATCAGTTCGTTGACGGGCTACCGTGGCGATCTTGCGCAGGCGAAGGCCGCGCAAGAATGCGGGGTGCCGATGATACTCAGCGCGGCGTCCCTGATCCGACTCGAGGAAGTGGTCGAGGCCGCCCCCGGCACGTGGTTCCAGGTGTACATGCCGAAGACCTTCGCAGATATGCGCGCGCTTGTTGAGAGAGTCAGTGCGGCGAAAGTCTCCGCGCTGGTCGTGACAGTTGATTCGTCTGTCGTGCCCAATCGTGAAAACAATCTCCGTACCGGCTTCAAAACGCCGCTTCGGCCCAATCTGCGACTGCTTCTCGATGGCATCACGCATCCGACATGGTCGCTATCCACGTTCCTTCGGACGATGCTCCGACACGGCATGCCCCACTTTGAGAACGCGTCCGCAGTCCGCGGTGAACCACTGCTGTCGCGCGAAGCGAACCGCGATTTCAGTGGTCGCGAGCATCTGGACTGGGACGCGATTCGCGAGATTCGTGCGCGGTGGAAGGGGCCCCTGATACTGAAAGGCATTCTGCATCCGGGTGATGCTGCGATGGCTCGCGACATTGGCGCTGATGGCGTCATCGTGTCAAATCATGGCGGGCGCCAACTGGACGGCTCAGTGTCGCCAATCCGCATGCTTTCGCACGTCGTGAAGGCGGCCCCGAACATGACGGTGATGATCGACAGCGGGTTTCGTCGCGGCACCGATGTTTTGAAAGCAGTGGCGCTCGGAGCGAAATGCGCCTTCATCGGACGGCCGATGAACTATGCCGCGTGCGTGGCCGGACAAGAAGGTGTTGAACATGCAATCGGCCTGATCAACGCGGAGATTCGCGCAGACATGGGATTACTGGGTGTCACCCGTCTTGACGAGCTTGGTCCCCAGTTCCTACGGCTAAAAAGGTTCGATAGCGGTGATCTGTGCTGTGCCTGATCACGGTTATGCTGTGCTGTTTTTGTTTTTTGGTAGATCAGACCGCGATGCGCTAGCCTCGCTTCGAACGCGCTGTGCGGGGTTTTTCCGATCTCGAAGGGTTGTTAGAAGCGTTGCTTATGCGCTCGGACGGGAAGAGCACGGTGAACATGCTCGGCGGCAGTCGAACCTATGCGGACAGCACCCGCCACAAGCCATGTAGAACACGCCTGTTGGGTAAAGAGAGACGTCGAGCACTTGACATCACGCGGACGTACAAATATTGTCAGACAACCTGATTAATACGCTCGCGCAGCCTCTCCGGTCGAGACGTCGCGATAGACCGCTTCCTACGACCGATGTCCTACCAGGATTACTTAGAAGAACGTCTGCCGCAGACGCCGAGGAACGGCAATCGGCTCAGATTGATGCGGCTGGTCGATGAAGAAATGACACGGCACCCGGCTCGGCGGTTCGAGCGTTACACGAGGATAAACAAGATGCCAACACTATCCATACGCGCGCGACTTAGCGCCGCGATACTTTTGCTGTCAGTGCTGCTGATCATTATCGGCGCGCTCGGCGTGACCGGTATGGCCCGCAGCAACGACGCCAACCGCGAGACGTACGAAAACCGGCTCGCCAGCACACGGCTCATCGGCGATGCCGAACTGTCGATCAGCCGGGAACGGACCACCGTGGACCGGATCGCCTTCGATCCGACCGCACCGACCGTCGAGAAAGACGGGGCCACTTATCGCATGCTCAAAGGGCAAGGCATGGAGGCCTGGAAGCAATACCTCGCCTTGCCCGCCACGTCCACAGAAAGCAGGCTTGCGGCTGTCGTCAATGCGAAGCGCAGTCAGGTGCAGAACGAGCTTGACGCGTTCGCGGATTCAGTTGAGGGCATGGACGGCGCTGCCGTGAAAGTTGCGCTGAAGAGAATCGCTTTGGCCAATACCGACTATGTCACGGCAAGCGCGGATCTCAAGCAGCTTCAACGCGACGAGGCAAAGGTCCGATACGCCGGTGCAGAAGCTGGCTTTCGGCACTTTCGCGCAATAACTGTTGGTACCGCGGTGCTCGGCTTGCTTGCCGGTGGATTGATGTTAGTGTCGCTACGCCGCGCAATCAGCGGCCCGCTCAACGAGGCATTGAAACACTTCGACCGGATTGCGGCGGGTGATCTGTCGCAACGAATCGAAGTCCGTTATCCCGATGAAATGGGTGCGCTGCTAACCGGGCTTTCGCGCATGCGTGATGGTCTCGCGAGCACAGTGAACGCGGTGCGCCGCGCGAGCGACACCATCGCAACGGCCGCGCAACAGATCGCCTCTGGCAATCTCGACTTGTCTTCGCGCACGGAACAGCAGGCGGCGTCATTGCAGGAAACGGCGGCAAGCATGGAAGAGCTGACCGGTACGGTAAGGCAAAATGCTGAGAACGCGTCGCAGGCGCTGACGCTCGCGACCACCGCTACGGAAACTGCCCACGATGGCAGCAGTGCGGTAGAGGGGGTCGTGGCGACCATGGCCGAGATCGATTAGAGCTCTGCGCGCATTGGCGACATTATCGCGATTATTGAAGGTATCGCCTTTCAGACTAATATCCTTGCTCTCAATGCGGCTGTGGAAGCAGCGCGTGCGGGTGATCAGGGACGGGGATTCGCGGTGGTAGCTTCCGAAGTGCGAACGCTTGCGCAGCGCTCGTCGGCGGCGGCCAAGGAGATCAAGGAATTGATCGAGACGTCGAGCGGAAAAGTCCAGGCGGGCGGTGCGCTCGTGAACCAGGCGGGGGACCGCATGCAGGCCATCCTTATCAGCGTGAAGCAGGTGGCCGATATCATGGGCGAGATATCAGCTGCCTCGTCCGAGCAAAGTTCGGGTATCGAGCAGGTCGCTCGTGCGGTGGCGCAGATGGATAGGGCGACTCAACAGAATGCAACACTTGTGGAGCAGGCGGCATCAGCGGCGCAGTTGCTCGAGCAACAGGCGCGGCAGTTGAATGAAGCGGTCGCGGTGTTCCGTCTCTAGACAAGCGGTCACACCGCCACCGCAAGCGCACTGCGGACGATAAAGATTGTGGACGGCGTCGCCGAGAGATACTCCGTCTGCAAAGCACGCGCTCGCCACCTCTGTCGACTGCTATCGACCGTCCGTCGCACTGGCTTCGCAAGGTCTAAATTGCAGCAAGGTGACCGGGAATGTGCAATAGTGGCTTTTACGCGGAGGCCGGCGATCGCTATCGAAGCTGGGCGAGCCAGCAAGCGACTCGCCTCCAGCCTCCGCCCCGGTGCTGAGATGCTTTCGACGTTCGAAGGAAGCACCCGCCAACATCAATCAGCGGCACTTGGCGTTTCAGCGTCGCTCATGACGGCGTACCGGTCGTTCGCCGATGCGCCGGCATCTCCGCCGCCACGGTCGCGCCGGTCTTGTCGTTGGGCACATCTCCGTGCTGCCACGTTTGCGCATCCGCGCTGACTTCGCAATCGCCCTGACTCAACGAAAGCAGCACGGGAATCGACTTGTACGACGGCGTGCCGCTGCGCGGATCGTTGTCCGCGAGCGATACGAGGCAATTCGCTTCCGGGTAGTAAGCGGCGATGGACCCCGGCGCGATATCGAACGCAACCGCCGTCAGCCCGCAAAGCCGCCGCGTTCCGCCGATGCTCACCGTGCTTTCGATCGTCTCCAGATCGACGAGATCGCCATGCTGCAAGCCGCGCGCTTCGAGATCGCGCTCGTTCACAAAGACCACATCGCGACGCCCGGTGATGCCGCGATACCGGTCGTTGAAACCGTAGATCGTCGTGTTGTACTGATCGTGACTGCGGATTGTCGCGAGAATCAGCGCATCGTCACGATCCAAGCGCGGGTCCATCATCACGCCCCGGTGTGCGATAAACCGCGCGCGTCCGGCCGGTGTATTCCATTGACGTGCGGCCGCCGCGTTGAAAAGGCGAAAGCCGCCGGGGTCCTGAATGCGCTCGTTGTATCCGTCGAACTGCGGGAAGACCGCTTCGATCAGACCGCGGATGCGGCTGTAATCGGCTACCCAGCCGTCCCAGTCTAGCGAATCGTCGTCGAGCGTGGCTTTCGCCATGCGCGCGACAATGGCCGGCTCCGAAAGCAAATGCTCCGACGCCGGCGGCAGCGAGCCGCGCGACGCGTGCACCATCGACATCGAATCTTCAACCGTCACGGATTGCGGCCCGCTCGCCTGAACATCCAGCTCGGTGCGGCCGAGACACGGCAGAATGAGCGTCTCCTTTGCCGTGAGCAAATGCGATCGATTCAGCTTCGTCGAGACATGCACGGCGAGGTCGAGCTTGCGCATCGCATCGAAGCAAACTTTGGTGTCGGACATCGCGACAGGCAAATTGCCGCCAAGACAGATCAACGCTTTCGAGCGCCCGTCGCGCATTGCTTCGATAGCGGTGATCGCGCCATGACCATGTTCGCGCGGCGGCGAAAAGCCGAACACGCGCTCGATGGAATCGAGCATGTCCACCGGCGGCACTTCCGTGATCCCGACGGTGCGATCGCCTTGGACGTTCGAATGGCCGCGCAACGGGCAAATGCCTGCGCCGTCGCGGCCCATGTTCCCGCGCATCAGCAGCAAATTGACGATCTGTTGCACGTTGGCCGTGCCGCTATGGTGCTGCGTAACGCCCATGCCATAGCATGCGATGACGGCCTTGGACCCGGCATATAGCTTGCCGACATGCTCGATGTCGGCGCGCTCCACACCCGATGCATTGACGATCTCGCTCCACGCAGTCGCGTCGAGATCTGCGATGACTTCTTCCAGTCCCTCGGTATGCGCGTCGATGAACGCGCGATCGAGCACGCCTTCGCCGCCCTTTGAGATGCTGTCGCGATCGAGCGCGAGCACCGTCTTCATCATGCCTTTCAAGAACGCGACGTCGCCGCCGATCCTCAACTGGATATAGTCGGTGGCGATGGGCGTCGAGCGTCCAGTCACCATCTCAACGGGATCTTGCGGCGATGCGAACCGTTCGAGCCCGCGCTCGCGCAGCGGATTGAGCACGACGATCTTCGCGCCGCGCCGGGCCGCGCTGCGCAATGTCGCGAGCATGCGCGGATGATTCGTGCCGGGATTGTGGCCAATGCAGAAAATCGCATCGCAATGATCGAAGTCTGCAAGCGTCACCGTTCCCTTGCCGACGCCGATCGCCTCGGGCAAGCCGACGCTCGTCGGCTCGTGGCACATGTTCGAGCAATCCGGGAAATTATTGGTGCCGAAGCGGCGCGCGAAGAGCTGATACAGAAACGCCGCTTCATTCGATGCACGCCCCGACGTATAGAACTCTGCCATATTCGGATCGGGCAGGGCCCGAAGCGCCGCGCCGATGCGCTCGAACGCTTCGTCCCACGAGACCGGCACGTAGTGATCGCTGTCGGCGTCGTAGCGCATCGGATGGGTGAGGCGGCCTTCGTCCTCCAGCGCGTGATCGCTCCAGTCCCACAGTTCCCTCACCTTGTGCTGCGCGAAGAATTCGGGCGTCGTGCGCTTGGTCGTGGCTTCCCACGAGACCGCCTTCGCGCCGTTTTCGCAGAACTCGAACGACGACGTGCTGCGCGGGTCCGGCCACGCGCAACCGGGACAGTCGAAGCCTGCTGGCTGATTGACCTTGAGGAGCATCGTCGCTTCGCGCGCCACGCCCATCTGATGCTTCAGCGCGCGCGCCACTGCCTGCAACGCGCCCCATCCGCCTGCGGGCCCACCGTAAGGGCCGACGCCCGGCACTTCTCGCTTGCTCATCGCTGTCCTCCTTGATCGGGTCGATCAAAGGCAGCAATGGCTATGCCGATGCCGCGGCATGCTCGGCATGCCTGACAGTGCGCTTACGCGAGAAACGAAGGAGATCGCGAAATGCGGCCGCTCGCTCACAAGGAGGCTACCGATGAGAGCGCTATCTGGGAAGGCAAGAGGCAAATCCGGTTCGTCGACGGGAACATGCGGGTCTTATGACGCTTCGCGTCTTGCACCAGTCGCGAAGGATGAGTAGAAACCCATGGCCGACTGTGCCACATCGCGCACAGGAGCACCGCCGGTTTGGCACTTGTCGAAGTGCATGTTCGTTGACGTCATAGCTACTTTTCACTGCCCCCGCGACGCGGTTGGGGCGCTGGAGAGGATGGCATCAGTTCAGATCGTGTGCACGGCGTAGAGCGGGGCGGGCCAGCAGATCCCCGAGCGGAACGCTCCCTGTGAGAAGGACATTGCCTCTAAGAGGCCGAATACGTAGTGCACGGCGAGCACCTCGGAAGCCATTTTCCTGCCGCCAGTTCGTTCCTCCAGGAATTGCCGCAGCCGAGAACGGCGAACCGCATCGTGGTGACCATCCGCGACGGCTGGCGCTGGCTCGCCGCAGCGCGAATGGTCGAGGCGCTATGCACGCATGGAGCGCTTGCCGCACGCGCCAACAATGGGCCTGGAGCCGCTCACCGCAAAGAGCGTTGATGCGCATTGACCGTTTCCGGTCTCTGAATGGGCGTAGCGCGTATCGCCTGCAGCGGGCGTCCAACCTGTGTATTGAAGCGGATGCCGACCGGCGCACCTTCGTATATGGTAGGCCTGCCATCCGACAAACTTCCGCTCGCGGCCGAAGCCTGCGGTGCGCGGTGTGCTGCATTCGCGCGTCGGCGGCGCCGTACGCGGAAAGCCCGGCGTGAAAGCGTCAGCGAGCGCATCCTCAAAGGGCGGTTTCAATCATCCTTTTTCGCGTCGATGCCTGCGAGCAACGCTGCCAACTGCTCCATGATGACCGGTTTGACAAGATGGTGATCGAAACCGGCCTGCGCGCTGCGCTGGCGATCCTCATCCTGGCCGTATCCGGTCACTGCGATCAACGTCGCGTCGGCCGTCTCCGGCCGCTCACGCAGGCGCCGCGCGAGTTCGTTGCCATCCATGTCGGGTAGACCGATGTCGAGCAGACACGCATTGGGCCGTTCCCGCGCCGCACGTTCGAGCGCGCGCCGCGGTTCGTATTCGACGAACACTTCGTGCCCACATGACGCGAGTAGCGTGCCGAGTGCTTCGGCGCCGTCGACATTGTCGTCGACGACTAGCAGCTTGAGGCGATGGTTCAGCGCTACTCCCGTCTTCTCTGCGTGCCGGCCGGCAGCGACCTGTTGCACCCGCATCAACGGCAGCCTGACCACAAAGGTGCTGCCGTTGCCGAGTCCCTCGCTGAAGCAACGCACCGAGCCGCCGTGCAGTTCTACCAGATTCTTGACTAAAGCGAGCCCGAGCCCGAGCCCACCTAGCGAGCGGTCGGACGAACGCTCTGCCTGCGCGAACAGGTCGAATGCGCGCGCGGTCAGTTCGGGCGCCATACCGATGCCCTCGTCGCGCACAGTCACCGCCAGTTCGTCACCATCGATGTGCGCGCGTATTTCAATGAGGCGCCCATCTGGCGTGTACTTAGCTGCGTTATGCAACAAGTTCGCGGCCACCTGCACCAGCCGCGCCTTGTCGCCGAGCACGGTCGCCTCCACCGATGGAAGATGCACCGACAGCTGCTGGGCGCGCCCCTGCATCAGCGGGCGAACCTGCTCAATAGCCTCCGCTATTACGGTTTGCGCACTGACCGGCGCCCTGGCTAGCGCGACCAGCCCGCGCGTGACTCGTGACACATCCAGCAGGTCGTTCACGAGTGTGGTCATGTGGGCGACCTGACGCGCGATGATCGCGCTGCTGTGGCGCACTTGCGCCTCGTCGAGCTTGCTAACCTGCAACAGTCCGGCTGCGGCGGAAATCGGTGCGAGCGGGTTGCGCAACTCGTGCGCGAGCATCGCGAGAAATTCGTCCTTGCGCTGATCGGCCGCCCGAAGCTTCTCTTCGGCAACCTTCCGGTCGGTGACGTCCCGGAAAAACGACGCGATCCCGCCTTCGTCGGTCGAATAGGCGCGCACTTCCAACCAGGTGATGTTGCCGTCACTACGGCTCTGACAATACTCAGACGCGCCTGCATTGCCGCTCTCAGTCACCCGTCGATACATGCGCGCGCAATCGGAGGCAACCGCTTCGGACCAAAGTTGCCAGTGGCTGCGCCCGATCACTTGTTCCTTCGTGAGGCGCACGATGCGCAGGCCTTCCGCGTTCATGTAAGTGACGTCCCAGTTGCGGTCCATCAGCATGAAGCCTTCGCCGATCGTGTCGAAAATGTAGCGGCTGCAGTCCCTTTCGGCGCGCAACTCCGCCTGCGCGCGTGCAGCCTGGACTGCGGCCCAAGTGCGCTCCGCCATATCGCGCGCGAGCCGGATGTCGGTTGGGGTCCATTGGTACGGTCCGGCGCGGTGTAGACCGAGGAACGCCACCAGTCGACCAGCCTTGATCAGCGGCACCGCAACAAGTGCGCGGATGCCGGTGAGGGCGTACGAAATCCCAAACTCGACGGTGCGCGGATCGGTACGGCTGTCGCTCGCGGTGACAACCTGACCGGCGCGCAGCGGGTTCACGATGGCCGGCCCGAAATCGTCTAGCGCGAAGCTCGTCCCGGCAAGACTCGCTAACGGTGGGGCAGTCCAGTCGCGTGGCACGAAGAAGGTATTGCCGGTCTCGTCACATTCGCCGTACATCACGCGGGCGAGCTTCAATTGCTCGCCGAGCAGCGCGCTCGCCCGCGTGACGACGTCCTCGGGAGAGTTCAGCGGGCGCAGTGCCTCCGACACCTGCAGCTCGAAAGCCGCGCGCCGCTCTGCCAGCACGCGTTCGGTCGTCTCGATAACCGTGCAGTACATGCCGCCAACGCGTCCGGAATTCTCGTGCAGCGGAGAATAGGAGAAGGTGAAGAAGCTTTGCTCCGCGTAGCCGTGGCGTATCACCGTGAGCGGCAGGTCTTCGAAATAGGACGAACGGTCCGCGAGCGCGCTGTCGACAATGGGCTCAATGTCACGCCAGACTTCCGACCAAATCTGCTCGAATCGGCCGCCGAGTGCGGCCGGATGCTTGCCGCCTAGCATCACAGCGTACGCATCGTTGTAGAGAAACCTCAGCTCGGGACCCCAAGCGACGAACATTGGGAACGCCGAGCTGAGGACCATCCTGACTGCGGTGGTCAGCGGGGCCGGCCATCCGGAAGGATGTCCGAGCGGCGACGCGCTCCAGTCGAATTCGCGCAGCAACGCGCGAACGCCGCCGCCGCCCTCGAACGCTGTCTTCCAGAAATCTGGCATCAGTACTGCTCCTTCGTTACCTCACCCCTCTTTTGCTGCAAAGCGGAAAGTGTTGCTCCGCGCTCGTCCATTGCCTCCTGACGTCGTCGTTTCTATGGGGTTACGATACCTGGCGCGAGGCTCTTCGAGGCCCGCAGCATCGACGTGTAGGCCTCGAGATAATTTAGCGCCATCGTCTTTGCGCTAAAGCGGCGCTCGAAGTGTGCGCGAACCCGCGTGCGCGAAAGCTCGTCAATCCGATGCAGCGCGCTGACCGCGCCTTGCACGTCTTCGCAGATGAAGCCAGTCACGCCATGATCGATCACCTCCGGCACGGACCCGCGATTGAACGCAATCACCGGCGTCCCGCAGGCCATCGCTTCGATCATCACCAGGCCGAACGGCTCGTTCCGGTCGATCGGAAAAAGCAGCGCTTTCACACCCGATAGGAACTCCGACTTCCGTGCCTCGTCGATTTCGCCAATGAATTCGACGTGTGCCTGGGAAAGCAGTGGCTCGATCGTCCACTTGAAATACTCCTGATCGAGCTTGCCGACCTCCGCCGCGATCTTTAGCGGCAGCCCGCTTTGCGTCGCGATCTTGATCGCGAGGTCGGCACGTCTTTCCGGGCAGATGCGCCCAAGGAACGCAAGATATTCAGGCTTCGTGCTTGGCTGCGGCGTGAGCAGGCCATCCGGTAGCCCGTGATAGACCGTCTTCAGCCAGTTCGCCTGCGGCAGCGGGCCACGCTGGTTGTCCGAAACCGAGATGACGTTCGCCTGCGTGAACGTGTCGAAGACCGGCTGCAGTTCGGGCAGATCGAGACGGCCGTGCAGCGTCGTGACGAACGGCGTATCGAACCGAGAGAACAGCGCGAACGGCATGTAATCGAGGTGGAAGTGCAACACGTCGAACTCATGCGCGCGCCGGCGAACCGTTTCGAGTAGCAGCATGTGCGGAGCGAGCGGATCGCGGACGGCGGGATCTAGCCGCAGCGCGCGCGGCCAGGCTGGCGCGAGCGTCGCACGGGTTTGTGAATCGCCGCTCGCGAACAAGGTTACATCGTGGCCGAGGTCGACCAGCGCATCTGTCAGATAGGACACCACGCGCTCAGTGGAGCCATATAACTCTGGTGGAACTGCTTCGTGCAACGGTGCAATTTGTGCGATTCGCATAGGTTGGTTCTCCAGTTGGCCCCGGGCTAGAGGACCTGCGGCGGGTGATGGTGTCGACGAACCTGCAGGCGCACCTGCGGGGCATCCCTCTCCTGCTGACCGGCACCTTGCGAACAGCGTTTTCAATAAATAAGGGAACCGAAGATGTCTCTAGTTTTCCTAAATAATAGGGACGGGGAACTCCAGAGTGGTCATGACGGTGTGCACCAACGTTGAGAGCTATCCGCGTGCCCAATTTATGTCGACTCAGGGTGAGCGTGTCTCACCGGAGCACCCGTCCAGGACAGCAGAGCGCAATGATCGAGTGCACCGGCGGCGGGCTTCGACGTAGCGAGAAGCTGTCTTGGCAACGGCTTAACTGAAGCACTTGAGGACGCATTCTTGACGTGGACACTGATGCGAAGCCACCGACTATTCGTTCACCGCTACAGCGATGACCCCTAGGAGGCGAGGTGAGAGCGCTCATGTGGGCAAGACTCCGAGCGCTGCATGAGGTCCGTAATCGGAGTAGCACACGGCGACCACCTGCGAAGCCACTTTCCTGCCGCCGATTACCAGTGGGAATGCATCGACGCATGGGGTCGTATGAAGATGAAGACGATAGCAGCGGTCGTTACGGTAGGCGATCAAGAAGTCGCGGCCGACTATGACGTGTCGGCCTGTCGAATCCGTATCACGAGCGACGGAACGGTCCTAGCAGACATTGATCCTTCTGACTCATGGATCGTTGAGTTCGGTGGCAGAAGGAAGCGAATGGGGCACGCATCCAACGCCTGATGACCTGCAGCGCTTTTTGAAAAGAGACATACCGGAGCGGCGAGCCTCTGTTATTGCGCGACCGAGCGAACCGGCCAGGGAAAGCATCGCCGAATGCACTTATTAAGAGCGGTGCACCGGTGTCTCTCTTCTCAAAGGTGAGATACGCGTTTGCGTGGCGAATCGGGCGCCCGACCTAAACCGACGCGTCGAGCCGCAAGCGACTCAAGAAAGTCATCGGAAGGCGCTGATGCGCCATCCCGCTCTGGACGCTCCATCGACTGCATCAAGTTCGCGTGAGCAACATGACGAGGCTGCGAAGACGGCACGACGAATGCGAGACCGTCCGCGTCATGCGAGCCGTGGCCGACAGGGACAGCGACACACGGAGGCAAGAATGAAGCGCACGACCGTCAGCATGTTTGGCTTCGGCGCTCGCAATGGCGTCGCTGCAGCACGGTCCTTTGCCTAACGAGAAGCCACGCGACGGTACTGCGAACAGATGTGCTTGACCGTGGAAAATTGCTGAAAGGAGGTTTTATGTTAGCCACAAACTTTCGTGGACCCTACCGGATCCGCGTGTCGCAAAAACCGGATCCCCGGATAGAACACCCAGGCGACGCCATTGTCCGCGTGACGCGCGCCTGCATCTGCGGCTCGGATCTGCACTTGTACCATGGGCTGGTGCCCGACACGCGCATTGGACACACCTTCGGCCACGAGATCGTCGGCATTGTCGAAGAGGTCGGCTCTGCGGTTGAGACGCTCAAGCCGGGCGATCGCGTGCTGGTGCCCTTCAACCTTTTCTGCGGCTCGTGCTTTTTCTGTCAGCGCGAGCTGTATAGCAACTGCCACAACACCAATCCCGAAGCGACCGCCGTGGGCGGCATCTACGGTTACTCGCACACCACCGGCGGTTACGATGGCGGCCAAGCCGAGTTCGTTCGCGTGCCGATGGCCGACGTGGGACCATACAAGGTGCCAGAAGATATCGTCGACGACGACGCGGTGTTGCTGACGGACGCGCTGCCGACCGGCTACCAGGCCGCCGAGATGGGTGATATCCATGAAGGCGATACCGTGGTGGTGTTCGGCGCCGGGCCGGTGGGCATCTTCGCCGCCAGGTCGGCCTGGCTGTTCGGCGCCGGCCGCGTAATCGTGGTCGACCATATCGATTACCGGCTCGATTTCGTACGCCGCTACGCTCCCTGCGAAGTCGTCAATTTCCGCGAGGTGAGCGACGTAGCCTTGCACATCAAGAAGATGACGGACTGGCTGGGCGCGGACGTGTGCATCGATGCGGTCGGTTGCGAGGCGGCGGGCAGCCTGACCCAAACTATCACCGGGCGCTGGACCATGCTGCAGGCGGGTTCGGCGACCGCGCTGTTCTGGGCCATCAACTCGGTGCGCAAGGCCGGTAACGTGTCGATCGTCGGTGTCTACGGACCGACCTTCAACGCAGTCCCGATCGGCAACGCGCTGAACAAGGGCCTCACGATGCGGATGAACCAGGCTGCGGTCAAGCGCCATGTCCCGCACCTGATCGAGCACATCCGCCAAGGGCATTTGAACCCGAAAGAGATCATTACCCACCGTGTGCCGCTGGAAGAGGCCTCGGACGCGTACCACATCTTCGCGAGCAAGTACGACAACTGCATCAAACCTGTGCTGATTCCTCCGCGTGCCGGCTCGGCGCGCTCGATGGTGACCAGCGTCGCTCACTAAAGGAGCAGCCATGGATAACGAAATCGCGCGCCGCGATCTTGCCGAGCAGCGGCGGAACCCGCAACACCACGGACACGTCGACTGCGAGCGCCAGATGGACTACGACCTTAACCGGCACAGTCCGCCCCGCGATGACCTGCAGCGCATCCCCGGCTGGGGCTCGGACCTCGACCATAAGAACCGTCCAGCCATCCCGATGGAGCGCACGCCGCCGCGCTTCATTCACGTGCCGCAGGGACAGCCGGTACAGCAGGCGCAGACCGTCGAAGTGTTCTATTCGCCGGAGCGGCCGGGCATCACGCCGATCTTCGGTACGGCCCAGCCGCCGAAATGGCTGTCGGGCGCGATCCGGCGCCTCGCCTACAAGCTGCCGGAGAACGACCTGCGCCACTGGCTGATGCTGATCGCCGCCGACCGGGTCAACGTGGTGGAAGGCATCGTCGATGATCTGCGGCATGGCCACGTACCTAATGTCCTCGGCGAAATGGGCATCCGGGCCGAACTGCGCCACAACCCCGCCGGGCTGGTGCGCAAGGCGCTCATCGCCACCGCGGTTGTTGGCGGAATCGCGTTGCTCCGGAACCGGCACACGCACCATTGATCCTGTGCGCGAATTCGAACTTCTCCAGCGCAGTCGGGTCATGGCATTCGCGGTCCGTGAGGTATCTGTCCGGCGGCGCAACCGGCGAGACAGAGACCAACGCAAAGGCGATCGGCCAGAAGACTCGCGCCGGAGTTCGAGCACCGCGTTTCGCGCGGAGGTTCATGGTGAGCGACGACTTCGCTTCATCGGAGATGGACGCGTCACTGAAAGACGGGGTTTCTACGGTTGACGCTGCCTCGTCGCGGAGAATCAAAGCCGCGGCGTATCGAAGTGGCTGTGAACTGACGGGCAGAACAGACGCGGCAAAAGGTGAATGTGGCGCAGCGCCGGGCTGCGCTACGGCCTCAGGAGCATACAGTCGCTCGCGTCAATTGCTCCGGTTGTTCGCCTGCCGGCGGCGCGGCTCACTACTGAGCGTCCTTCCTCAGTTTCTCCAGCAGTGCCAGAGCAGCAGGCCCCGACGAGGCCGGGTTTTGTCCCGTGATCAGCAGTCCGTCCTCGAGCACATATGGCTGCCAGTCGGCGCCCTTCGAATATTTGCCGCCGTTTGCTTTGAGTTCGTCTTCGACCAAAAATGGCACGACTTCCGTCAAGCCCACAGCTTCCTCTTCACTATTCGCGAACCCGGTGACCGACTTTCCGTCTACCAGAGACTTCCCATCGGGTCGCTTGGTGTGCCGCAGCACGCCCGGCGCATGACAAACCAAGGCAACGGGCTTACCGCCGTTGATCGTGCTTTCGATCAGTTCAATCGAGTCGCGATCTTCTGCCAGGTCCCATAACGGGCCATGGCCGCCCGGGTAGAACACTGCATCAAATTTTCCGTGCGCCGCGTCCTTGAGCTTTGCGGTCTTAGCGAGTGCTGCCATGGCATCGGCGTCCGCTTGGAAGCGACGCGTGGCGTCCGTTTGCGAAGCCGGCTCGTTACTTTTAGGGTCAAGCGGTGGTTGGCCGCCATTGGGTGATGCCAGGACAATTTCTGCGCCTGCATCTTTGAACACGTAGTACGGCGCAGCAAGCTCCTCCAGCCAAAAGCCTGTCTTGCGGCCGGTGTTTCCCAACTGGTCATGCGAGGTCAAGACTACGAGAATTTCCATGAGTTTCTCCGTGTACGGTCTCAAAGGCGTGACTGGCCGCGTTGTGCGATTTAGGAGCGGGCGAAGTTGCGAGTCCTTGCTTGATCCGCCAGCCTCTGGATGATACGTCCATCGCGTTCGCCACGTGTTGCTGCTGCATTTCGGTGACTTGGTGGAATCAATCGGCTTTGTATTGAAGTGCGTCGGGCTCCATAAGACGACCGGCAAGGCTGTCGCCACTGAGATTCTCTCGCCGGCTTCTCCCTACTGCGGTTCGCTGCTTCCTATCGGTCGCGATGACTAATCGACTCGAGCGCCCGTAGGGCTACGAGCGCCGCGTCGCTTCGCTAGCCTCAGCGGTGCAAGACCTGCTAGGTCCAGCCGTGCTCGCGCACGTCGATGTGTTGATGGCGTCAGGTGCGTCGTCGAAACCAAACTCATGCGAAACAATGAACGATGGCTTCGCGCGGCCGGCTGGGCTCCGAACGAGCAGTTGCCCCGATCGAATGTAATCTTTTCCTTGCTTTGCCGGTTCGGCCCGCGCGACCGGGCCGTCCGGAGTGAAGACGCCGAACTCTCCGATCCCGCCAGCGAACTCGACCGACGAAAATCAGGTTGCTCTTCGCGAGGTTCGGACGCTCGTGGCGTTGCGGAGCCGGATCGTGGCACTGATAGCCGACGTCCGTGACCCGCTGCACTGGATCTTCCTTCGAATCTTCGATCGCAATCGCGCCGATCGACTGCGCGAACTTGAGTCGGTCGGGATAGCAATCGAGCACCATGATGCTGCGGCCCCTTGATCATGGCCGATGCACGGCCTTCAGACACAACGGTTCGGATGTCTAAATCACCACAGCGGCGCCGGACCCCATGCTGGCAAGTTCGAATGCGTGCCAGCCGGTCGAGAAGCTGTCGGCGTACAGCACGTAGTCGGTCTGGTTGTGCTCCGCATGCGGTGGCAGGTTCAGGAACATGAAGTCCGCCCAAGGTATTCGAAGACCTTCGGCCTGTCCGCCCGACCACGGGCGCATATGGCAAGGCCGGAAGCGCCGCCCGAGACTCTCCCGGCCGGATCACGCTCAGGCCAGACACAACGAAGCCGCGTGGCGGCCCACCGCGTCGACAAGCCCGCGGGCTCGCTCGTGGCGTCCCTGTCTGATCCACTGGCACCTCGCGGACAGCGTCTGCTATTGATAGTTGCACATATAAGTGTGGAGCTATCCCAAACAGGAAGTGCTGGGCGCTCCGGATCGCCCGTCACTTTGCGCAAGACGGTCAGCAGCTATTCGCGTGCCCGGTTGATGTCAACAGAGGTAGTCGCATCTCTCGGTCACACAAGCCGCGGGCGGCGGAAGAACCGGGGGGACTGCAGACACCGCTAAGGATAGTAGGACGCGCGTTGGGCAACGAGGTAACACCTGTTCGTGCGGATATCGATGCGACCTTTTCCCGGTGATTAAGAGTTTCATCTTGAGCGGGGCACGCAAGCGCGGCGCCGCTCGCGGGAATGGGATTCAAGCAGCGCTCGGCGCTGGAGAAGGCGTCGGGTGTGTGCACAGCAAGCAGACAAGGGAAAAAAAACAGCACGAAGACGAAAGAAAAGGCCGCACGCATGGCTCAGCATCACAGGGCCGGCTGTGGCTTTCGTTGCGGCCGTCAGGGCGCATCCACGCCATGATCGGCGTCACTCCATGTCCCGAGTCTTCCTGCACCCGATCCATGAGTAAGCCAACGCAGATTCGCGTGAAGCTCGACGAATTCCGGCTGCAATGGCGCGTGCTGACCTTTTATGAGCGCTTCGAGCAGATCATCGCCCACATCCTGAGCGTCGTGATCTCGGTGATCATCGTCGTGTCGCTGTGGCAGCTGATTCGGGCGGTCATGGTCCTGTCGCTGTCAGGGGCGCTCAATCCGCTGGATCATGCGATGTTCCAGGCGGTTTTCGGGATGGTAATGACTTTGTTGATCGCGATGGAATTCAAGCATTCGATCACCCGCGTCATGTTAAGACGCGATCACATCGTGCAGGTCAAGACAGTGATTCTTGTGGCGATGCTCGCGATAGCGCGCAAGTTCATCATCCTCGATCCAGCCACGGACCCGGCTCGCATTGCTGCACTCGCGGCCGCGCTAATCGCACTGGGCAGCGTTTATTGGCTAATGCGGCAGCGCGACGATCCCGTTGATGCGGCAATTGTTGAGCGCGCCGTGCGAGATAGCCAAAAGCGCGACTAATTCACCGCTCCTTTCTCATGCAGGTCATCGACACTGCAAATTCTGCTTGAGCTTCGCACAAGCCTGCATATCCGGGCGGAAGCGGTATTTCAACGTCGAGCCCTACGCCCCGCGCGCGTCGGGACGAAGCTTGCTCTTCGCGGGCGCCTATAAGGAACGACGCCTGCTGATAACAAAACAAGCTGGCATGGACGGAAAGTAAACACTATATTCAACGCTGACGAATTTCAGGCCTGACCGGAAGGACGCGCAATGGACCAGCCAAACCGATCGCCACAAGTGCAGTACCTTCGCTGCGACGGGATCGGTGCGACGTTCACTGACAGCGGCCTTAAGTCGGCGCAATGGATCCTGTGCGTTATCCCGGCTGACCGGACCACCGCGTATGCGAACACCGTCCCCAGCAGCGCGCAGTCCTATCAGCATTTAAGCGTCAGCGCGCCGTTCATCGCGGTCGTGCCGGCGTTTGCGCGTGTCAAGCTCGTCAATGACAACGACCCGCGCGGCCTTGTCGTCGCGCTCGATTGGGCCAGGCTGAGGGAAACCGCTCGAAACGCACTCGGCACCCCGACTTGCGAGATCCCGAGCTGGTTCAAGGCGTGGGACCCTTTTTTGCGCGAAGCGGGCGACACGCTTGCCGCGTTGCACGCCAGCAGTAGCCCGAACCCTAGATGCCTTGCCGCGTTCGCAGAAGTGTTTGCACTTCATCTCGTGCACCGGTACGGACACACTGCTGATACGAGCGAGACGGGAACGAGCCTCACCCAGTCGAAGCTAACCGTTGTCGAAGGTTTCATACACGAGCACATCGCGGACAACATTCAGATCGAGGACCTCGCCGCGCTCCTGCACATGAGTCCCTCGCATTTCGCGCGGGTTTTCAAAAAGGCGACCGGACGTCCGCCGCACTTCTACCTGACAACCGAAAGGTTGAAATTAGCGCAGTCAATGCTTTCAGAAGGAAGTCTCCCGCTGGTCGATATCGCAGCACGCGTTGGCTTTCAGACGCAGCAGCATTTCACGGCCGTGTTTCATCGTTATGTGGGCTGTACGCCTCGCGCTTTCCGCCTTGCGCATCACCGCCCCTCCGATCTGGCGATGCGCTTTCGACTGGACCGGTGACCAACCGACAACGCAGGAATCCGACAGCTTTGGGCAGGAACTCGAAAGAAGACCGCGCCTCGCGGACGTACGCTTGATCAAACAGAGATTGCACGCGCTGTCGTAACCGAATACCGGCGATCCGCCTGAGGAGCCGAAACGATGGACGAACTGCTCGGTCGCGCATGGTGGATGCTCGCGCTGCGTGGCGCCGCCGGAATAATATTCGGCCTACTCGCGCTCAGTTGGCCTGGTCTCACGCTGCTGGTTCTTGTCGCGATGTTCGCGGCGTATGCACTCATCGGAGGCGTCGCTGCGGTCAGCGCGGCGATACGCCATCGTTCGATCCGCGCCGACTGGTGGGTTCCCTTGCTGTTTGGGCTGTGCATGATCGCTTCGGGCCTGATTGCCGTCGCGGCACCGGGCGTGACGGCGCTTGTGCTGATCACCGTGATGGGCGCGAACGCCATCGTCACCGGAGTGCTCGACCTCATCGCCTGGTTCCGGCTGAGAAGGCGCGGTCGGACGCAGTGGCCGCTTTTGTTCGTCGGTAGCCTGTCGGTTCTGTTTGGCATGTTCGTGCTGGCCGTCCCGGGTGCTGGAGCGCTTGCTCTCGTCTGGATGATCGGCACCTACGCGATGGTGACCGGTGCGCTTCTGCTCTTCCTTGGCATCGGCGCACGGAATTGGCGCAGCACCGTCCTTCGCGACAAGCAAAATGCGCCGCTGCATTCATGAGCGCAGCCCGCGCCCGGCGCCCACGTAGCCCGTTGTGCATTTGGAGAACGACATGAAGACAAACTTCGCATCGGCCGTAAGGCTGCCGTCAATCATCCTCGCGCTGTCCGCCTTTGGCTTTGCGGCCAGCGGCGCGACGGCGCAGAATGCGCCCATCGCCGGCAAGGCGACACTCGGGGTGACCGTCACTGAAGAGCAAGTGGTCGCAACGGGCTGGCGCGCATCCAAGATGATTCACGCCGATGTCTACAACGAAAAGAACGAAAAGATCGGCCGCGTCGACGACCTGATTGTCGCGCCGGATGGCTCGCTTTCGGTCGCGATTATCGACGTCGGCGGCTTTCTCGGGGTGGCGGCGCACCGTGTCGCCATTCCCATTCAGCAGTTCAAGCAGATAGCGCCGAAGGCAATCTTGGTCGGCGCCAACAAGGACGCGCTCAAGAAACTGCCGGAGTTCGAATATGCCAAGAGCTGACATTGGTAGCGAGCGCCAAAGCGGCAGTCACTGAAGGTTCGGGCCGCTGCGACGGCTCTTTGGAACAAGGAGCGTAGCGATGATATTGGACGTCGATAAGTGGAATCCTTTTCGCTTCATGCGCAGGAGTCCAGAGGAAAATGGCGCGGGCACGAAACCGAACGTCGCGTCTGCACAGCAAACCTCCGGGCCGTCGATATCGGATGGGTCCGCGCCCGCCTGGCCGGCATCGTTCGATGCGGCGCGGTGGCCGCTGCCCGATCCCCTGCATCTTCTCACTGACCTCGTACGCGATCCGTTCGGCGGAATGGGACCGCTCGGCAACCGGTTCGGCGACTTCAGTCCCAGCCGCTTTCAGCCGCGACTCGACGTGGTCGACGACGGCGACGCGCTTCGTATCGTGGCCGAGTTGCCAGGACTGTCGCGCGAGGACGTGGAACTCGAAGTCATTGAGGACATGCTGGTGCTGACCGGCGAGAAGCGCATCGAATCGAAGAGCGACGAGAAGGGCTGCTATCGGGTGGAGCGGGCGTTCGGGAAGTTTCAGCGCGCGGTTCCGCTGCCCTCCGGCGTCGATCTCGACGGTGCCGAGGCGAATTTCGAGAACGGCGTGCTTACCGTACGGTTGCCAAAAGCGGCAAAAGAGCCCGCGGCGAAGCGGCGTCTCGAGATCAAGTAGCGCGGTTCGCGCCCGGCTACATCGCACAGGTCGGCAGCTTCCATCGTCCCCGACGATGCCCCTCACGAAGCCGCCAAGAAGGCGCTCGGCGAACCGGAGCGCATCCAAAGCCGCACTCGCGGCACTTCGCGACGGCACTCGTCGCGCTGTGCGCGGGTGACCAGAAGGACCATCCTCTGTCCAAACTACGGAGAACATCATGCCTACTTGCAGCGTTTGCGGCAAACCGGCAACCTCGCAGATCACGATCACCGAAAACGGCCAGCGTCGTCAGTTGATGTTGTGCAATGAGCATTACATGGAGTTCATGGCGCGCAATCAGCGCGGCCTGTCGCCGCTCGAGTCCCTGTTTCACGGCGGACTGTTCGACAGTCTGTTCGAAGACATGTGGCCGCAGATGGAAAGCGGCCAGGGTAGCCGGTCACGCATCGGACGCTCGCCCGCACAATCGGATCAAGGTACAGACGCCGATAGCGGGCAAATGGGTGAGTCTGCCGGCGGACGCGCTGGCGGCCGGCCGCGCCGGCATCGCCGTGCGCGCGAAGCCGTCGACCTGCAGACGTTCCTGAGCGAAAGCGGGCTGGACCGCTTGCAGGCGGCCGCGCAGATGGCGGTCGAGTTCGGCAAGTCCGAAGTTGATACCGAGCACCTGCTGCTCGCACTCGTCAGCAATAACGTGGTGCAGGAGATTCTGCGCGAATTCAAGCTCGATCCTGAGGAGATCAGGAAGAATATCGAGCAGAACGCACCACGCGGCAACCGCGCGCAGAAGACGGACGAAGAACGCATCGGCGTGTCGCCGCGCGCGAAGAGTGCGCTCGAAAACGCGCTCACCGCGTCACGAGAACTCGGCCACAGCTACGTCGGACCGGAGCATATCCTGATCGGGCTCGCGGAAGAAGAAGACGGCTTTGCGGGTGAACTGCTGCGCAAGTATGGGCTATCGTCGCACGCGCTCAGGCAGAAGACGGTCAAGGTAGTCGGCAAGGGTGCCGAGGAAGGCACCGTCGAGGGCCGCTCCACCACGCCAACGCTCGACAAGTACGCGCGTGATCTCAGCAGCCTCGCTCGGCGCGGCAAGCTCGATCCGGTAATCGGCCGCGACAAGGAAATCGAAACGACGATCGAAGTCCTTGCGCGTCGGCGCAAGAATAACCCGGTGCTGATCGGCGAACCGGGCGTCGGCAAGACGGCGATCGTCGAAGGACTCGCGCAGCGTATCGCCCAGGACCAAGTGCCAGAGGTGCTGCGTGGCAAGCGCGTCGTTGAGTTGAACATCAACAGCGTAGTGGCGGGGGCAAAGTATCGTGGCGAGTTCGAAGAGCGCGTGAAGCAGGTTCTCGACGAGATCGTCGAGAATCAGGACCGGCTGATCATTTTCATCGATGAACTACATACGATCGTCGGTGCTGGCCAGGGCGGCGGCGAAGGCGGCCTCGATATCGGCAACGTCTTCAAGCCGGCGCTCGCGCGCGGCGAATTGCATCTCGTGGGCGCGACGACGCTCAACGAATACCAAAAGTACATCGAGAAAGATTCGGCGCTCGAACGGCGCTTTCAGCCGGTGAACGTGCCCGAGCCGAGCGTCGCGGAGACGATCGAAATCCTGCGAGGACTGCGTGACCGCCTCGAAGCGCATCACAAGGTGAAGATCACCGAGGAGGCGATCGCGGCCGCTGCCAAGCTGTCGGACCGGTATATCGCAGCGCGCTTCCTGCCGGACAAGGCCATCGACCTGCTCGACCAGGCGGCCGCCCGCGTGCGCATCTCGTCAAATTCCCGCCCGGGGCAACTGCACGACATCGAGGCAACCATCCGTCGCACGCGTCAGGAACAGGACGCGGCAAGCGCCGCCAAGCAGTTCGACAAGGCAAAGGAACTCGAAGACAAGCTCGTTTCAGAACAAAAGCGGCTTTACGATGCGACCGAGGCGTGGAAAAAAGAGCGCGGCACCAGTTCGCAAGAGGTCACAGCGGAGGACATCGCGCAGATCGTGGCGTCGCTCACCGGCGTGCCGGTGTCCGAACTTACCGCCGAAGACCGCGAGAAGCTGCTGCGCCTCGAAGATCGCCTCAAGGAACGCGTGATCGGTCAGGACGAGGCCGTCAGCGCCGTCGCGAAGGCGGTCCGACTCTCACGCGCCGGTCTCACCGAAGGCGGCAAGCCGACCGCTAGCTTTCTCTTTCTCGGACCGACTGGCGTGGGCAAGACCGAGCTCGCGAAAGCGCTCGCCGCCTCTGTGTTCGGCGACGAGAACGCGCTCGTGCGCATCGACATGAGCGAGTACGCCGAGCGGCATACCGTAGCCCGGCTGGTGGGCGCGCCTCCGGGCTATGTCGGCTATGAGGAAGGCGGCCAGTTGACTGAGCGCGTGCGACGCCGTCCGTATAGCGTGGTCTTGCTCGATGAAATCGAAAAGGCGCATTCGGAGGTGCACAACATCCTGTTGCAGCTCTTCGACGAAGGCCGCCTCACCGACGGGAAGGGCCGTCTCGTCGATTTCACGAACACGATCATTATCGCGACGAGCAATATCGGTTCGCAGCTGATCCAGGACAACGTGCGCTCCGACAAGAAGCAACTCGACTACCCCGCGCTGCGCGACCGTCTGATGGAAATACTGCGGCATCACTTCAGGCCCGAGTTCCTGAACCGGGTCGATGAAGTCGTCGTGTTCCATGCGCTCGGCAAGGAGCAAATCCGTAGCATCGTGGATCTGCAACTCGCGCGCGTGCAACGCACTGCGGCCGGGCAGAACATCGAGTTGTCGTTCGACGATTCGCTGCGCAATCATCTCGCGGAGATCGGCTATGACCCCGAGTTCGGCGCACGAATGCTCAAGCGCAAGATCCGGGCTGAAGTGGAATCAGAACTCGCCGATGCGCTGCTGCGGGGGGACGTTCACGACGGCGACAAGGTCACAATGACCTACGACTCGGGTTCCCACTCTGTACGTGTGCAGAAGGGCTCAGCACCCGCAGAAGCGACGATCGAAGGGGCGGAGCAAGAACCGGCGCATACGTGAGCCCGCATTGCCTGAACGAGACGCCGCCCGCACGGGAGGGCGGCGTACCGTCACGATTCAAGTTCTCCTACGACAATCTCGTCGCGATAGCACCAGATCCAAGTTTCGCCAGGTTCGATTGAGCGCACCAGCGGATGACCGGTCGCGTGAAAATGCTTGCTTGCGTGCCGGTTAGGCGACGAATCGCAACAGCCGACGTGTCCGCACGAAAGACAAAGCCGCAAGTGGACCCACGGCTGACGAAGCTTGATGCACTCCTCGCAATAGTCGATGGGCGTGTGGAAAAGGCGGGCCTCGCCCAGATGCGTGCAACCAGCGGTCATGATCGTACTCCTCGGACAGGCGCGCAAGCGTGCGAATCAAGGTTGCGCTTACGCTCACGCGCTATCTAAATAGCGATGCACCAGCGCGACAGCCATCGCCCCTTCGCCGACCGCCGACGCGACACGCTTGATCGACCCGTGACGCACGTCGCCCGCAGCGAATACGCCAGGCACACAGGTTTCCAAATGTAGCGGCGCGCGCTCGAGCGGCCATTTCATACTCGACCGATATTCCTGCAAGTCGGGACCCGTCACTAGATAACCGGCGTCATCTCGGACAATGCCGACCTCCTGCGCCCATTCGGTCTGGGGTACGCCGCCGATGCAGACGAATAGCCAATTCGCCTTTACCGAGATTTGCCGTCCCGTGCGCACATCGGTCAGCGTAATCTCCTGCAGCGTGTCACTGCCTGCGAGCGCGGTAACTTCGGTGCTGGTCCGAACTTCAATGTTCGGCGCCGCCGTAATGCGATCCACCAGGTAGTGGGACAACGTGTTCTTGAGCGAGGTGTCACGCACGAGCATATAGACGCGGTTGGCGGATTGCGAAAAGTGCATAGCGGCTTGTCCCGCCGAATTGCCGCCTCCCACCACATAGACGTCTTCGCCATGGATCAGCGCTGCTTCGCTCGCGCCCGCGCCGTAGTAAAGGCCAGCGCCGAGAAAGCGCGCTTCATCTTCGAGGCCGAGCGTGCGATATGCCACGCCGGTCGCGCAAATCGACGTGCGCGCCGTAATACGTGTGCCGTCATCGAGATACACGATGCCCTGGCCGGGCGGAAAATCCGCTCGCACGCCGGCGCGCGCTACCAGGATGTCTGCGCCGAACTTGATGGCCTGGACCCGCGCCCGTTCTGCCAGGTCCGCGCCGCACACACCCTGTGGGAAGCCCAGATAGTTCTCGATTTTTGAACTACTGCCTGCCTGACCGCCCGGTGCCCAACGCTCGACTAGTACGGTATGCAGCCCTTCCGATGCTCCGTAGACGGCGGCACTCAATCCTGCCGGTCCCGCGCCGTAAATCGCCAGATCGTAGGCCTCCCGCGATGGACTCGCAAACCAGCCGAGCTTCTCGGTAATTTGCCGAACGGTGGGACATTCGAGCCGGGTTCCGTCATGGAAGACGCAGATCGGCAAGCGGGAGTCGGAAAGATGCTGCACGTGGGCGAGATCCTTCGCTTCCTTATCGCTGCCAAGTTCGATCCATTCGAACGGTATGTCGGAGCGATGTAGGAAGTCGCGTATCGCGTAGCCGTTAGCGCTGCGCATGCGTCCGTAGATCCTGACCATGAACTTGTCCGCCTTTGAGGACATTCAAGGGCTTTTTCCGTGGCATGCGCTTCACCGGTTACGAGCCCGCGCTTGGCTACAACGGTAGACCCTATCGCAGTACGGTAGACGCATCATTGGAATGAGTCTTTCGCGATTCTGCCGGAATTTGTTAGCTTTCTGCCGACGCTTCGATAACGTCGCTCGTGCGATTCTTCCGGGTTGCCATCAATGAAAGCGCGTGCCACAGTGATGCTGTTGCCCACCGCGTGTCCGCGTCAGTCATTCCGGCTGAGCCGTCTCCGGACCAGGTTCGGCCACGGGCTATCGGCATGACGTGCGTTCACTGTGCGCCTGCAATACACCGCGTCCGTTCTGCTCCGTCCTTTGCCGTACGACAATCTTCCAACGTCGAAGCTCACACGCATGCGTTCGAATGATCCGTCCCAGTTCTCTATCACCGCGTCACTCGGGAAGGACGAATTCGGTACGCATGTCTTCGACCACCTTCTGGACATGACGTATGCAGTCTGCCCCGAGGTCATTGAGCGGCAAGATGTTCCAGTTGCGGCCCGATGCGTCGGGCGGGTGCCGCTCCGGTAGCGGTATGCGTACGTGCAAAGCTCCCGGCGCTTCAGCGGCGATTTTCATCATGCGGCTTTGCAGCTCGTCGCGAATCTGCTCAGCGGTTCGAACGGTCTTTGGCATCGGTCTGCCTCCTTGGGCCGCGTATCCGGATCATGAGGAGACGGTGCATGGTGTGTAAGCTGCACCGACCATCCTAAGTCTAGTCGTTAATTCGGACAGGCACAGACTGACTAATGCAATGATCGTCCCACTCGCTCATGCGAGACGCAGAGCAATGCGACCCTCGGGGGACGACCGCATCGACTGCGCAGTAAGTCGATCTTGACGCGTCGCCCTGGTCGGTCAGTACACGCCAGTCTGTTGCGACGCCCGCTCGGCCAGAACTGCGCTGCCGTCCTGAAGATGCCACTGAAGTCAGCGCGATGATCGTCCACATCCTTTCCGGACTGGCAGTGACCGGCTAGCAGGCCGAAAGTCCTCCTTCCGTCCGACGACGGCCTCGGCGTATCGTATCGGGCGCTTCTCTGTGCGGCCAGGCTGCGACAGCCTCGTACCAACGTTCGAGGCGAACGCTCCGATGCGACTCCTCAACAGGCGGAAGAGTAGCTGAGGTAGTCTGCATGATTCCCGATGGGGCGATAGACCGGATGACCGCAGGATCCTGACACATTTGAGCAAAAACCGGAAAGAAGCGCGCGTGGGTCATGGCTAGACTTCCATTAGAGAGGAACCCTGTTGATGTCATTTCACGACGACGCTTTGACGTTGGTTCATCGCCGCTGACCGCCAAGGTCGCCTGCGTCATGCGACGATTTGCTATGGCCGCCGAGCCCGGCGACCGATCGCGCTCAGAGGCTTACCATGGCTGACACTACCTGGGTTGTCGTCGCCGACGGCAGCCGCGCTCGAATCTTCGAGACTACGGGACTAAAACTGGACTTGCGGGAAATCGAAGACCTCGTCAACGCCGCCCCCAGTGGGCCGGCGCTGAGTGAAAAGGAACGCGAGAAGTTCGCGAAGACCGTCGCCGACCGCGTCGAACACGGACGGCTTCATCACCGGTATCAGCGATTGCGATTTGCGGCGGAGCCGAAATTTCTCGGCATGCTTCGACAGCGCCTGAGCGAGCAGACACGCCAGATGATTTTTGAGGAGATCAACGAAGATCTCTCGGCCCTCGACGCGCGCGAAATTCAAGTGCACTTGGGGAAGCATTGAACGCGACCTGCCTGGTTGTGGGCCACGTCAAACGTGTCAACCGCCGCGCCCTAACACTTCGGGCCGACGAGTCGGAGTATTAAGCGTTGCTTGCAGCCGATCGAACAAGAGTCGTTGGGAGGCTCACCAGCGCTGAGATCGCAACAGCGTGCGCTGAGACCTCGTCAACGCATTACCGGTGGGGGACATGCGCCAGACGCAAACCCGGGGATGGTAATTGAACCGTGTCACATCGCCTATGCGCTCGTTACCGAGTGCTCGGCCGAACGGCCGAACCTGGCCGGTTGCTGAACATGTAGCTGCGAATGCTGCGCAGCGGGCGTGACTTTCTTCGGATTGCAGCAGTCGACCAAAGGAGGCACCAGCACGGAACTTCTCTCGCTCAATTAAGTCAGTTGGCTAGTGCGCGCCAGGCACGCGTAACAGATCGTGCGGAAGTTCCAGTCGACGCCCGTAACCGTCATCAACACAGAGGCAGGCATGGTCAAGACAGCGTTGTTCGTCCGGCTTGAAGCGAAGCCCGGCAAGGAGCAGGAAGTCGAAAGCTTCCTGATGAGCGGATTGCCGCTCGTCGAGCAGGAGCCCGCGACGATCGCGTGGTTCGCGCTGAAAATCGCGCCATCGGTGTACGGCATCTTCGACGCGTTCCCCGACGACGCCGGACGCGAGGCGCACCTGTCGGGCAAAGTAGCCGAGACGCTGATGGCGAGGGCCGCGGATCTTTTCGCTAATGCGCCAGAAATCATGAACATCCACGTACTCGCAGCAAAGCTGCCGTCGTAACCACGTCAACTCCGGTAAGGGACTTATTACCCTCGCAGGTCTCGACAACCTCGCGGGCAGGTGCGGCATCGAGCGCGCGACTCAGATTAGAAACTCCCCGGTGGCGGGGCGGGTCACCGTAGAAGAACTGAAGAACTGCGGAAAGCCTGCGCGTAACAAGTGCGGGATGACGGACTCGTCGGCCTAGTTCAATTCGCAGCGAAGAAACTCTCGAATCCATTGGCCGCCGTCTTTCGGAAGCGCTCGATCGCGACACCGCTGCATGCCGGGATAACGTGCTGACAGGCACCATCTACGGGGTCAATCGTTAGCTTGACGTAGGACAGACCTTACCGCCTCGCATCGCTGAGCGTCGTCTGCCTGGCCCAACGTATCAAGGCTCATTTGCAGGTTACGCGGGTCGACCTTCGCCGCGCCGAATCGCGACATGCGATCAAGCGGCCTGCTCCAGCCGCATGGGCTTCTGATGGCGAACGTCGGCAAGGGGCAAGGACGGGCCCGTAGCTCAAGGTTCCGAACGTCCGTTCCAGTCTGACAAGTGCCCTTGCAATAGCGACGATCCGACCGACTGCAATGGGTCGAATTCTGTCCGACAGCGACGCTTTGTAGCGGGCCGAGGCGGCCGCGCTGTCTTCAACCAGGTCGGCCAGTTGCGGACTCTCGCGGATGCGGTCAAGCTGACGTTTGAGCGGCCGCGCGACATCAAACAGCGACCGTCGATGGAAGCTTCTAACGTGGACGAGCGAATTAGGGTGACCGTGCACGGCAGGGGCTATGACCGAAGCGCTGCCAGCGTCGTCAGGTGTGCATCCGACCGCTTACGGCGTACGGCCGATTCATCGCTTTGAAGCGGTACCGCCGGCGAGCAGAGCAGGATCGACTAGCCGATCGTATTCATCGCCGTCGAGGAAACCGAGCGCAATCGCCGCTGCGCGCGGTGTCACACGGTCGCGCAACGCCGTCGCGGTGATCTGTGCGACCCGGTCGTAACCGAGTACCGGATTAAGGGCCGTGACTGCGAGCAGTGACCGCTGAACGTTAGTCGTGACTTGTTCACGATCCACGTCGAGACCGCGGACACAGCGCCTGGCAAAAACGCTGGCGGAGTCAGCGAGAACGCGCAATGACTGGAGCAGGTTGTAGACGAGCACTGGCTTGGCGACGTTCAGTTCGAAGTTCCCGGATGCGTTGGCTATGGTGATCGTCTGGTGGTTTCCGATGACCTGGAAACACGCCTGCACAAGCACTTCCGCAATCGTCGGATTGCATTTGCCCGGCATGATCGAAGATGTCAGTCCGTCATCGGGGATCCGCAATTCTCCGAGACCACAGCGAGGACCGGAAGCGAGGAACCTGATGTCGTTCGCGATTTTCAGCAGCGAAGTCGCGATCGTGTTCAGCGCGCCCGACAGTTCGACCAGCGCGTCGTGTGCCGCCATGCCCTCGAACTTGTGCGGGTTGGGGACAAACGCTAGGCCGGTAGCCTCCGCGAGCGTCGCGCAGAAAAAGCCGTCGAAGCCCGCAGGCGCATTCAGTCCCGTGCCGGCGGCAGTGCCGCCTTGAGGCAGGATCAAGAGGCGGGGCAAGGCATCGTCGATTCGGGCAAGCGCATTCGAGAGTTGGTGTTCGAAGGTGCCGAAGGTTTGCCCCATCGTCATCGGCACGGCGTCCATCAGATGCGTGCGGGCGACCTTCAGGACATCGGCGAAAGCCTGACTGCGCTCGGCGAGCGCCAAGCGCAGTTCATCCAGCGCCGGCCGCAGACGTCTATTCACTTCGATGGCGGCCGCCACATGCATCACCGTCGGAAAGCTGTCGTTCGACGATTGCGACCGGTTGACGTGATCGTTGGGATGCACCGGCGTCTTGGTCCCGAGCGGTTGTCCGAGCAACTCGTTCGCGCGGTTCGCGATGACCTCATTGGCGTTCATGTTGGTCTGCGTACCGGAGCCCGTCTGCCAGATCGTCAGCGGAAAGTGGTCATCCCATCGTCCCTCGTGCAGTTCGATCGCGGCCGGCTCGATCACAGAGGCAAGCTCGGTCGCAAGGACGCCGCACTGCACATTCGCGCGGGCGGCCGCGTACTTCTGCAAGCCGAACGCTCGGATCAGGACAGTCGGGAAACGCTCTTCGCCGATTTCAAAAAGACCGAGGGCACGCTGCGTCTGTGCGCCCCAGTATCGATTCGACGGAATCTTGACGGGACCGAATGCGTCATGTTCGATTCGCGATGGCGTGTTCATGGCGGGTACACAATCTCGGAATTGGTTGGGAGCGCGACACCGCATTCGAATCAGGGCGCGTTCCGGGCGCCCTTGAGCGGAATGCCATGCGGATGCGGATTGGCGTCGTTCGTGTCTTCGGGCAAGAGATTGCCATCGGCAAGGTACTCGTCGGCATGTGCGGTTTCGGGGTAGCGCTCCGGGTGCAGGTGCCGCTGCGCGATGGCCGCGTCGAAGGTCCGCGACCACCTGGCGATCACGACGGTTGCGAGGCTGTTGCCGATCGTATTGCAAGTGGCGATGGCCATCGACATGAAGCGGTACACGCCGAAGATCAACGCAAGGCCTTCGACCGGAAGGATGCCAGTCGACGTGACCGTTGCCGCAAACACGACGAACGAGCCGCCCGACACGGTGGCCGCGCCCTTCGACGTCAACAGCATCAGCAGCAGAATGCCGATCTGATGATCCAGCGTGATGGGCACGCCATACGCATGCGCGATGAACATCACGCCCATCGACATGAAGATCGACGTACCGTCGAGATTGAACGCATAGCCGGTCGGCAACACGAGCCCGACGGTTTGCTTCGCGCAGCCGAGCCGTTCGAGCTTGATCAGAAGACGCGGGAGGGCGCTTTCGGACGAAGCGGTCCCGAGCACGATGAAGATCTCATCCTTGATGTAGCGCAGAAAGCGCCACAGACTGAAGCCCGCGAGCTTCGCGATCACGCCCATTACCACGACGATGAACAGCACGATCACCGCATAGAAGCTCAGTACGAGCTGCGCCAGCGCAATCAGCACGGCTGTGCCGTTGCTTCCCACCGAGAAGGCAATCGCACCGAGCGTGCCGAGCGGCGCGAGCTTCATCACGAGATTGATGAACGAGAAGAGCACTTCGGAGATGAGATCCAGCCCTTCGTTGATGCGCACGCGACGGCGCTCCGGAATGGCGAGAATGCCGATGCCGACCATCACCGCGAGCACGACCACCTGCAACAACTCGCCCTTCGCGAATGCGCCGATGAAGTTGTCCGGCACGATATGCATCACGAACTCGGTGAAGCCTTGCGGCGCGGCTTTCGCTGCGGTTGCCGGCACAGCGCCGACCGCCACCCCGGTCATGCCTTTACCGATTTGCAGCAGATTGCCGGCGAGCAGGCCGAAGGCGAGTGCGATCGTCGAGACGACCTCGAAGTAGACGATGGAACGCCACCCCACACGTCCCGCGCTCTTCACATCGCCCGCAGAAGCAATCCCGTGCACGATCGTGAGGAACACGAGCGGCGCGACACCTGCTTTGATGAGCGCGAGAAAGATATCGCCCAGCACCTTGAGCTGTGCGCCGAACTTCGGGAACAGCAAGCCGACCACGATGCCGATGACGAGCGCCACCAGCACCTGCATGCCGAGCTTGCGGTACCACGGCAGCTTCTTCGTCGCTGCGACGGTTGCGTCGTCGTGTGATGCGGGTTCGTGATGCATCGCGTGCTCCTTCCTCATCGTTACGTTCAGATTTCGCTGGACAGCGCAATGGCCCGGTCCACCATCTGCGGTGCGAGACCGAGGTAGTGAGCGGGATCGGTCATGCGGTCGATCGCAGCACGGTCGAAGTGCTTCGTGACTTCGGGCAGGGCGGCGAGTGCTTCCGCGAGCGTGCCGCCATGCTCGTTCACCGTGCGGCATGCGTCGTACACGATGTCGTGCGCCTGCTGACGTCCGATGTGAGGCGCCATGCTCATCATCACGGCTTCCGCCACGATCAAACCCTTGCTGATGCCGAGGTTGTGCTTCATGCGCGCTTCATCGACGATGAGACCGCCGAGCGCGAACTTGGCCTGATGCAACGCGCCCGCGGTGAGGATGAAGCTCTCGGGAATCGCGATCCATTCCGCGTGCCACGGACCGGTGGCGCGCTCGAAGTCCTGAATCATGGCGTCCACCATCAGTCCCGCATGCTGGCGCACGGCCTTCGCCGCCGCGAGCATGAGTTCGCTGGAGATGGGGTTGCGCTTCTGCGGCATGGTGCTGCTCGCGCCGCGGCCCTTGACGAAGGGCTCGTAGACTTCCGCGAATTCGGTGGACGCCATGATCATGATGTCGAGCGCGATCTTGCCGAGCGAGCCCGTGACCAGCGCGAGCAGGTTCACGGCCTCGGCGAAGCCGTCGCGCGCGACATGCCATGTGGTTGCGGGTACGCCGAGCTTCAGTTCTTCGGCGAGCGCCTTCTGCACCTCGAAGCCCGTGTCGCCCAGCGACGCCAGCGTGCCCGCCGCGCCCGCGAATTCCACGACGGCCACACGTTCGCGCATCTGGGCGACTCGCTCCTGATGACGATCGAACATCGCGAGCCAGATCGCGACCTTGTAGCCGAAGGTCACTGGCAATGCTTGCTGCAGGTGCGTGCGGCCAGCCATCGGCGTGTCGCGATGCTTCTTCGCCAGATTCGCGAGAATCGTGCGCAGTTCGCGAATATCGCCGTCGATCGAATCGAGTGCGTCGCGTACTTGCAGCGCGACCGCCGTGTCCATGATGTCCTGCGTCGTCGCGCCCCAATGGACGTAGCGCCCGGCGTCCCCGCACATCTGCACCAGTTGATGCACGAGCGGCAGGATCGGATAGCCGACGATATCGGTCTCTTCGCGCATGTGATCGAAATCGATGCGCTCGATCGTCGACTCACGCGCGATCACTTCGGCCGCATCGGCCGGGATCACGCCGACGCGCGCTTCTGCCTTCGCGAGCGCAACCTCGACGTCGATATAGCGTTGAATCAGCGCGTGATCGGAGAACAGCGCGCGCATTTTGGCGGTTCCGAAGGCGTCACGGAAGAGGATGGAATCGACCACGGTGCTGGCCATCGGAACGGGGATATGCGTCATTGCAACCTCGAATGTTCGAACTGAAAAGGCTGGACTCAAGCGAAGACGATGTCAATAAGTCCGGACATATCCAGATTAATATGTCCGGACATGTTCGGGCAAGTTATGATTAACCCGAAGCCACGCAAAAGACGCTTATCCGACCCATGAATCGACCCCATTACGCGGAGATCGCGCGCGAACTCACCGAAGCCATTGCTTCCGGGCGCTATCCCGTCGGTACTGTCCTTCCAACCGAGCTTGAGTTGCGGGACCACTACCGCACGAGCCGTCATACGGTGCGCGCAGCGCTGAACGAGCTACAGCAGAGGGGTCTGGTTTCGCGTCGCAAGAACGCGGGAACGCGCGTGGAGTCGTCCCGTCCACGCAATGAATTCCGGCCGACGCTTGCCTCCGTGGACGATCTGGCTCAGTTCGGGTCGGACACCTTGCGGCTCATGCAATCGACAGAAGTGGTCGTCGCGGATCGCGATCTCGCCCGGACGCTGCAGTGCGCCGAAGGGACGCGGTTTGTGCGCATTTCGAGCCTGCGAATCGATGGAGGAAAGGTCCGCGCGCCCGTTGGTTGGACAGACGTGTACATCGCGCCCGACTACGCCGACGTCGCGGAAATCGCGCGCGAACAGCCCGACAGACTGATCAGCGACTTGATCGAGGAACGTTACGGGCACAGCATTGCGGAGATTCAGCAAGGGATCCAGGCGGTGCTGGTTTCGGAAGAGATGGCAAAGCGGCTGCGCGTCGAGGCCGGGACGGCAGCGCTCGAGATTGTTCGGCGTTATCTGGATTCGGCGGGCAACAGTTTCGAGACATCCGTCAGCATCCATCCCGCCGACAGATTTTCCATCGCGATGCGGCTCAAGCGTTCCAACGGCTGACGCACTGCGCAGTCGGCCGCATCCTGCGGATCGACTCATCTGTCAGCCCCGGGCAACTGCCTCGGCCCCGCTGCTCGTACAACCGCCGTTCGGAAGCTCTCCAGATCTGACACCGGCCGGGTAATGTACCGAGAAGTGTGCAAAAAGCTGCTGGCGGGAAAATGCTTAGGAGGGGTGGCCGTGGTGTAAGTTGATG
>NZ_FCNV02000028.1 GCF_001544615.1 Caballeronia concitans | reverse complement strand
CAAGGAATGCTCAAACCAGGCGGGTTTGCCTTGCTGCACGACCCCTCCACATAACCGCGCGCTACACATAAATCCAGAATGACCAAGTCGAGACGCAGCAAGCTCGCGGCGATTCGTCCGGCGCGGCCCTGCGCCTTTTCCTGCTCCAATGCGTTGGCCAGATCTACGGTCGAGTAGAAGCGCACGCGCTTGGCGTGGTGCATGATGCCGGATACGCCGATGGCCGTCGCAAGATGACTTTTCCCGGACCCCGGCCCGCCGACCAGAACCAGGTTGTGCGCGCCCTCCGTGAATGTCATGCTGGCCAGTTGCATGACGAGCTGGCGATCGACCGGCGAGCCATCGAAGTCGAAGCCGGCGATATCGCGATGCACCGGGAACTGCGCGGCGTTCATCTGATGGCTGACCGAACGCACGGCCCGATCGGCACTCTCGGCCTGCAGCAACCGCTCAAGCAGCCACTGCGACGACGCCACTTCCACGTTATTCTGCTCAAGCAGTTCGGCCCAGCCGGCGGCCATGCCGTGCAGCCGCAACTGCTTGAGTTCGACGATCAGATCACGCATGACCGGCCTCCGGCTGTTGCAGCGCCGGGCGCAGCCCGTCGTAGCGCGATGTGTCGGCAAGCGGCGGGGTGCTCAGCTGTAGCGCTGTATCGATCGTAGGCGGCATCTGCACACTTCGCATGCGCGAGAGCAGATTCACCACGTGCTCGACGCTGACGCGTCCGGAGGGAGGTGCCTGTTCGAGTGCCAACGCGACCGCGATCAGCACAGCGTCCAGGCCGCTGTCCGGCACCAGCGCCAGGACCTTCGCCATCACGCGTTCGCCGCCCGTCTCGCGCAGCAGCGCCCGGCGCAGGCGTTGCAGCGGCTCGGGCATATCCAGGAACGGCGCACCGTTGCGCAGTGCGCCGGGCTTGCGCTGGATCAGTGGGATGTAATGCTGCCAGTCGTATCGCACCAGACCCTCGTCGGCTAGCCGTTCGTGTTCGGCCACCACGGCATCATCGCCCACCACAACGACACGCCCCGGATAGAGCCGCGTGCTAAGCATCTGGCCTGCAAATTCGCATGGTACCGAGTAGCGGTTGCGTCCGACTACCACCAGGCAGGTCGACGACACGCGGGCCGCGCGTTCAACGTAGCCGTCAAACGGTGTCGGCATCGGCATCAGATGGGCGCGCTCCTGCTCGAATACGTCGGCAACGCTCAGGTCGCGATAGTCAGGATGTTTCACCTGCTCCCACAACGACCGGCACCGGCTCCCGAGCCACGCATTCAAATCGGCGAAGCTGCCGAATCGCTGCTCGCGAGCTTCAATCCAGATACGTAGGCGGCTGTCCTGCACGTTCTTCTCGACGACGCCTTTCTCCCAGCCGCTGGCCACGTTACAGAAGTCCGCGTCAAACAGGTAGTGCGCGCACATCACCGCAAAGCGCGAGTTGACGGTGCGGCCCTTGCCTTTGTGGACCTTGTCGACCGCCGTCTTCATATTGTCATAGATGCCACGGCGGGCCACCCCGCCGAAGGCCGCGAACGAGCGTGTATGGGCGTCGAACAGCATCTCGTGACCTTGACTCGGATAGGCCACGAGCCAGAACGCCCGCGACGCGCACAGCTTCATGTGCGACACCTGCAGCTTACGGTAAATGCCGCCGATAACCAGTCCTTCCTCGGACCAGTCAAACTGAAACGCTTCGCCCAGCTCGAATTGCAACGGCACGAACGCCGACTTCGAAGCCGCCTTGCCTTCGCCTTGCCGCCAAGCCCGGATGAAATCGGTCACCCGCGAATAGCAACCGTCGTAGCCGCTTGCCTTGATCTCCTGGAACAGCATCCAGGCCGTGCGTCGCTCCTTCTTCGGCCGCCGTGCGTCCACGCAGAGTGCCTGCACCAGCGTCTCATGAAACGGTGCTAGTCCGGTCGGCTGCGAACGTCGCTGATACTTCGGCTCCTCCTGAACATCCATGTTCAGGTATTTGCTAATCGTGTTGCGCGACAGGCTTGTGAGACGCGCGATCTCGCGTACCGACTTGTTTTGGCGGTGGAACATCCGCCGCACCTTTCCAATCATTGTCATCGGGATCATCCCCAAACACCCTGCCTGAAAAACTAGCAGGATAGGTTGATTGCCCGGCTCATTTTTGAGTCGGCGCGATCCCTACAAGTGGCTCAATTTTCGGTCGGCGTAGACACCTTGCCCTTCGCCAGGCACTAGACTTCCGGCGCATGCAGCGCGTACAGCTTGTTCTTGTCCTTCTGCCTTTGCGTCAAGATTCGCTTGGTGCGGCCGATCAACTCGTGCAGTGCGCTGTGCCCAGTGTCGGCGACTGAATCGAGCTGACGCTCGACATCACGCATGACTCAGCCAACGCGAGAGCGCAACGTGCGCAGCGCTTTCCTCATTCGCTTGTATTGTTTGGCGTGCGCGTAGCGGCTGATTTGGCTGGCCAGGCGCGGGGCCTCGCGATTGTAGTTCTGCTGCAATTTCAATCCGTGCCGCGCCGCCGCCTTCACCAGATGTTCGCGACACCGCTCGAGCAAGCGTGAATCAGTGGGATGGGCGATCGCTTTTTGCATGACCGTCGTGTCGACGATCACTTGCTTCACGCTTGAGGCTTTGATCACTCCGGCACGCTTGGCGGCTTCGATCGTTTCGGCCAGTAACTCTTCGACGCCGGCTTCGCCCAGACGCTTACGCCAGCGCGTGAGACTCGACGGATTAATCGGCGCTTCGGTCTGCAAGTACGTCTCGCCAGTGAAAACCTGCCAATACGGATTCTCCACCCATTGCCAGACGACTTCCTCGTCGGACAGGTCGAACGCGTGCTGGAGGTACAGTAAGCCGGCGATTAGCCTTGGGGATGTGGCCGGTCTCCCTTTGCGCGATACGAAGCTCTCGCTCATCGACGCGCCCAATCGGTCCCAGTTGATCAGATCGGCCAAACCGACCAACGGATGCTTCAAATTGATCTGTTCACGCAGCGGTTGCCGGAAGAAATCTCCCTCCGTCACAGGCGCCTTCGGACCCATCCGCACCTCGTTAAAGAATGCAGGAATTACGCGTTGATATGCCTGCTTCCTGCAATTCCCTCAACTCCAGTCAGAGCGCGAAGCCTTGCACCATAAGGCTTCGAGGATTGTTCAGGGTCGACTAATTAACAAGAAAGCCACAGTCTACGCTAAAAGAACAGCGCTAACCCATTGATACAACAATGCGATATGTCTCTTATGGAAAACAACCGGTAGTTCGCGCAAGTTTATCGCGACTGCTCGCCGAAATCTAATCGGTTTTCGACCCGTCCCATGCGCGTGTCAATGCGATTTAGACGTACGGACTAATGAGCCATATCAGTGTGAACCCGGCTCAAGCGCTGTTCAATGGATAAAAGCCGCGGTTTCATCAGTTCGAGGTCTTCTCGTACAATAGAAAATTGCTGCTGAATCGATTTCACAACCTGATAGATGAGTTCGTTGGAAATCGCGTTGTCGGGCATGGAACGTCAACCTCTCTGATCGAGAGTGGCATAGAATTATAAAAGCAACGACATTAAATTTCTTGACGAACGCGACGGTCATCCCCAGGTCTGCACTTGAAAGAAAGTCCATGAGTTTGGAGGAAAAGGGTCTGGTTCAGATTTTCACTTCTTTTATACGCAGCCCCAGTTAGTCGGCGTTGGTAGAAATTGGTGTCTATGAATCACAACATTCAAATCAACAGCCCCATAGGCGAGCACGGTCTGTAGACGCCGTCGGGCTTGGACTTGCGCCGGTTCTTGGCATTAGCTGAAAGTGTCATTCCCGCCCGTCGCGCGTCTTGATCGCATAGGCTTCGGCCGCCCCGGCTCCGGTCAGACTGTAGGAGAAGTAGAACGAAGCGCCGCCTTCCACGTTCCTCGCTGACCTGCGGGCGAGCAGTCCGCGTTCACGGAGTTCGACGAGGTCGTCCGCAAGATGCCGCGCCCTTAACCGGCCGTATCGATAAGCACCCGGCATACGCGTGGCAGCGATGTAGTGCTCGATAAGTTCCGGGTTGATGGTATTAACCGCTTGCCCGTATCGGCCGGAATGAATGGCCAGCAGCAGCCAATCGAGTCTGTCGCGAAGCGACAGCTTGCCAAGGGTCGTCGCCATAGCAGCCCGACTACTGAAAAATCGCCGCCAGGCGGTCGATAATTTTATTTGCCCTTACCGATATATCGGCCTCTGTATTTCCCTCGCAAATGCCTTCTTCCCAGTACGTGGGTCGATTGAGTAAGCAATTGACGGAGTACGCCTTTTGCGATGTTTCCAAAATCGTCAGAACCGTCTCGATGTGACAAAGGTCTTTCCTTCCAAGCGCATTGACGTTCATATGAGTTTGATGACCGGCTAAGATTACTTGGTTACGCCTTTTGAAACAGCCATTTGTTCTCTAAGGTTCTGCAGAACGCGATCACGTTCGCGCTCGCGAATGTAGTGTTTTAATATTGCAGGGAGTGCAATCAATACGACGGCGCCAGCGACGATGCAGCCAATTAACGTTTCGCTCATGGCGACCTCCTGGGAGCCACGCGCGAATGATCATGGCTAATCAGCTTGTCATCTTAACTGATTATTTTATTTACCACATGAAATAATTAAAAAAATGCACAAACCTGCATGTTATAAGGGCTACTAGAATTTGAATCCAACCGTTCGTTTTAAAGCGACGTATTCCTGGTTTTCCAAGCGGAAAGCTGGCTGATCGGCCCGCTTGTTTGGCGGGAGGATTCCGCCGCCCCGCCGGCTTCTGCGGTGGGCACCGGCGGGGCGTTCGAGGCGAGGTGTTATTTGGCCTGGCCGGAGCCGAGATCCGCGCCAGTGAACGGATCGCTGGCCGGGTCGGATGCGGTCCGTGCGGCCATTGCCTGCAGGGTTTCGACGTCCTGTTGCGTCACCTGGACGGTCGCTGTGCCGTCGCCACCATCGACGGCCGGTTGCGGGTCGGCAACGAACTCCCAGTCGCCGCCTTCGTTCCGGGGCCGCGCATGTCGTCGCCCTTCGACATGTTGAAGTAGACGCTCGCGAATTCCGGCGTGCCCGGCAGCTTGCCTTGCGGAAAATTCGGCTGGATCGAATGCAGCGCCTTCTCGACCCCTTTTGATGGGCGATTTCACGGGTCATGAGGAAGCCAAGCGCGTCCTTGATGCCCGGATCGTCGGTCACGTTGATCAACCGCTCATAGACGATCTTTGTGCGCGCTTCCGCCGCGATGTTGGAGCGCAGATCGGCGGTCGGCTCGCCGATGGTGTCGATATAGGCTGCTGTCCACGGTACCCCGGCGGAGTTCGTCAGGGGAGCGCCGGCGCCGTAAAGGAGCGACGTAATGTGCGAGTCATTGCCGGCTCCGGTCAGACAACGATACCAACTCTGCTTCTTCCTGCACCGCCTCGGCCAGCTGGCCCTTCGCTCCTTTGTGCAGCATCGCGACAATGTTGCCGATCACTTCAAGGTGACTGAGTTCCTCGGTCGCAATATCGAACAGCATGTCCTTGCGGCCCGGATCGTCTTCGGTGACGGCTTGCGTGAAATAGCGCATCGCGGCGGCCAGCTCGCCCTGGGGACCGCCAAACTGCTTCAGCATCAGATTGGCGAGCCCGGGATTGGGGGCGGCCACGCGGACGGTGTATTGCAGGCGTTTGTTATGCACGAACATGGGGGACGAACGATTTTCTTGCGCTGCGCAGCGTGCTGACGCAAGACTGGTATCAAAATGAGAGGCCTTCGTTTTAGCAACGCTCGTTCCACTTTTGTGAGAGCTGCGGTGCGGGAATGAGGGATGCATTTAGCCGTTGACCTAGGTAAGGCTTTCGCCTGTTGCGCGGCTTCATCATGTATCCGGGATGCGAAAGCAATCCCTTAAATGCGCGATCTGGACGCGCAGGAGGACGGCGGTGGTGGACTGGGCCAGCCGCAAGATCCAAGCGCACCGCGTGGCGATCACGCTGGAGGCAATGCATGCCGTTGAAGCGCTGGAAGAAGCGTTCGCGCGCTATGGGCACCCCGACATCGTGAACACCGATCAGGGCAGCCAGTTCACGGCGGGAGTCTTCACCGAGGCGGTGTTGGGCCGAGGCATTCGGCTCTCGACGGACGGCAAAGGCGCCTGGCGCGACAACGTATTCGTCGAGCGAGTGTGGCGCAGCATCAAGTACGAAGAGATTTATTTGAGAGCCTACGAGTCGGTCAGCGACGCGCGATGCTCCATTGGCCAGTACATTGAGCTGTACAACCGCAAACGTCCTCATTCGAGCCTGGCGGATCAAACGCCCGATGACGCATACTTCGCGACGCTGCCAGCGATCAAATCGGCAGCATGATCGCCCTGGACGTTCCACTTAAGAATCTCGGGACCCTGTCCGAACAGGTGGCACCACCTTTCTCCGCTTCATTGGTGAGCTTGCCTAGGGGCCGGACGCGTCCGAACACCTGCATTCATACCCGCAACTAGCCTGCGCAATACGAGACGGAACGTATCGGGCGATGAGTTTGGCCGAGCAAGACCTGTCCGGGACGTTGTCTCAACCGTTAGCATGCCGAAATTTTCCAGCGCGTGCGGTGTTGAGGGCATTCCTGTCTCGTGTCATTCATGTCTCGACCGGCACGACGCCAGGGCGACGATGCTCGTGGCGCCTTTTGACCCGCCGTGACAGGCGTCCTCTCGGACATTACAGCAATAATCACGCGCCCCTCGTACCGCGCGCGCATAATGAGCTATGTGCATGCTCAAGGAAGTTTGATGAACGAGAATGAAAAAGGTGCCGTGCACCGTGGGCTTCGAGGCTTTGCGCACTTGATCGAAGAAATGGGCGCTCATCGCTCGAAGCAAAAACACGATACGGTGCGGACGCTCCGATCCGTCGCCCGTGTCAAAGGTTGTCGTGAGCGGAGCAAAGTAATAACTACGCTACCACCAAGCGCCTAGGCAATGACCAGCCTCAGGGGCCTGTGATGTTTCGCAACTACCGCGGCATCGAGCGTGTTCTGTTCCAGCGAGCGACGGCGAGAAGCATTAGGCGCCATTCTAATGTTCGTGTGGGACACGATCGACGTGGACTTGAGTGTCGCAGTCGCATTCGCAGCCCTGGCGTTTGCCCCCTATTGTCCCAATGCCATCCATCTGCTTGGCTTTGTGGAATGCCACCGAAACAAGCGAGACCAAAGCTGCGGACGGGCATTGGTAGGTGCCTCGCATCATGGTTTAACTTGGCATTGCTGAGAGGCCTGCCGTCGCCTGGCTCTCAGCGTGTCGGAGTGTGACGCCCGCGCGGCAACACTGAAAGGTGCATCGATGATAGTGATGACGGTGATTGTGTTGGTCCTTGGTGCATGGCTCATCTTGTATCTCGCTAACGAGAACCACAACGACAGCATTCGGCGGGAAACATGGGAACGCGAACTTAGAGATTCGCATGAAGATCGCTAGAAGACGCCTAAACGGCCTAAAGTGTTGAGCGGTCAACTCGTTAACCGCCCGAGGTACAACTATCATGCTGTTCGGCAGGACGATTGCCGCGACGGCACGTGCGTCGGCGTTACGGCATGAAGCTGCAACGGCTCACGGCCGGCTTCCGCATGTCAAGAGCGGATTGATAATCGCTTCGTCATTAGGGCGCAATTACCCCGCCACCGTTCCGCTGAGAACCGGCCCGAAAAGCGTTGACAAGGCCACGCCGGCACTATATTGTGAACAACGAAATATTCAAGAAGCTCGATTGCTGATCACCATTACTCGCGTCGTCGGCGCGGTACTCGCTGTCCTCTCTTCTTCCTTGAAGTTTTTATCGCTCCGCTCGCGAGCTCTTATTTTTTCAAGGAATTCTCATGGATACCGGTACAGTTAAGTGGTTCAACGATAGCAAGGGCTTTGGTTTCATCACCCCTGATGCTGGTGGGGACGATCTCTTTGCTCACTTCTCGGAAGTTCAAGGCGACGGCTTCAAGACGCTCGCAGAAAATCAGAAAGTAAGCTACGAGACAAAGCGCGGCCCGAAAGGCATGCAAGCCGCGAATATCTCGCCGCTGTAACGCAGTTCAAGGGCCGGTGTACCGGCCCTTTTGCTGTCGGTAACGTCGACACCCGCGCGGCGCGACGGGCCGCGATCACATCGGCGCGGTCTAACGGCACATCTCTGTCCGATGCGTCAGACCATATAGTCAGCTCGTCCTGCCAGTCATCTCTTCCCGGAAATCGGGGTCGACTACCGGTGATGGGATTGCCGGATCTAGCTGTTAGCCGGCAAGGTGACGCGCAGGGCTACGGCGGTCTACTATAAGTCGATATACGCGACCGTTTCAGCGGCTGAACGGAGCCGGCGAGAACCCACATGTCATCGCTAGCGGTCAAGGAAGCGTGGCTATGAGCGGGTCCGCGGCAGTCTGCGACCTCATCAACGATTGCCTTTCGGCCTTCGCAACGGAGTAAAGCAGAGCGACTCCTGCAAAGCGGGCAATATCGTCGCGTTGAAAAATTCTGTACTCCTGGCGACTGCATGATCGGTATATCCGCCGTTGCAACGCGCTGGATGATCCCCAACCTATCGCAGGCACACGCCCTGGAGGGCAATTGTATCCTCTACTGGAGTTTCTTTCGACACTTCCGCAGTTCCACGCAGATCGTGCTCGGAGCGAAGTGGTCCACATTGGCATCGGGTGCACTTTGTCGCGTAGGGACAGCTGCGGGCCCGAGGTCGATTCAGTACTTCTCGCTCGGTGGCCGGGGCAACCGCTAGGCGATGCCTGCACCATTGACGGACTCGATGCTGTGAACTTCTATATGCGTGAAGCGCGTAGCATGGGCGCCGAGATCGGCCTGCTGAACCGAGCGATCGGTGCACTCGATCGATCGATGGGCGGCGAGACGCTTTTTTCGAAATCGATCTACGTTTCGCCGGCGCGTGCGACCCAGGACGGCAGTTGACGGCCGGCGAAATCGACGTCATGTGCGTCGCTCGGGCTCGCGCCCCGTGGCAGTCGCCACGACCTGACTGCATCCGTGATAGGCCGTGCAGCAGATCCTGTAACGAAGGCGTGTGAGAAGTGCGCGCGGACAGTCCAGTATATTTCAAGCAACTCGCGGCTATGCTTGTCGAGTGGGGACCCACCCTGGGGATTGACATGGCGACAGAAGAAAACGTACTTGCTACCTTTGAGCAGTTCAACGTTGAGGGAAGAGACTACGTCACGTTGAATGACGCGTGCAACGGACTGGCGCAGTGGCTGGCGTCGGCCTGGGATCGTCTAGAGGAAGGCGACGCCCAAATTTTGGTGGCCGTCGGTGCCACGTTGTGGCGAGAGGGCTATTCCCAGAGGTAGTTTCCGTCGTTGTTTGGCAGTTGCCGACGTCGGCTGGCGGCGCCGCTTAAAAAAGGAAGGAGGCTCGGGCTGCCGCATGCCATCTCGACGGGGCGCACGTCCGTTTCACCTCCGTCAGCATTCAGACAGGGTGAGTTCCGTCAACGAGTGGAGAACGTAGTACAACATTCACTGTGCCCGAAGCTCATAAGGAAATCGATCGAGGTTGGCGGATAGCCGGGCGGTTCGGGATCTTTCAGACGAGCGTGGTCGTCGATTAACGACAGCATTTTGCCAAGCGGAATCGCGTAGATCGTATCCTTGTCGATCGCAACCGATTCGGTGATGTGCCCAATTGATAAGCAGGCAATTTGCCGAGTACGTCGGGCGCCTGGCATGGTTTGATCCGGTGACAGCTGAAGGACCACCACGAATGCAAGCCCTGGCGCGCGGATGCCGACATGGCGAAATCGTGCCCATTCCGCAAGCACCTGACGGCGCTATCTCGGCCCTCCTGCAGCTTTTCGAAGCGGCGCCGCCTCGGAAGGCCGGTGAGTTTTTTCGTCCGTCGTCATGGCGAGCCGAACCGCTCGAGCAGCTTTTGTTGGAAGGTAGCTACCGGCGCCGGAAGAAACGATTGCCTCAATGTTCCGTGAGCGTCATCAGAATGTCCGCGTACCATGCGCTGTTGAGGCCGAGCGTCTCGTCGACCTGGAGGTCGCGATCGCCCATGTCAATGGTGGATGAGTGAACGCCAAGAAGCGTCCATGGCAATCTCTCACCCGTCGCCGACTGTTCCCTCAACGGCTTGCTCATCACCACAGGTGCGCCGCTTGTCCCTCGATGCGTTCGCGCATCCGTAATGAAGCATCCCTTACCCTGAAAGCGGAGACCGAAAGCCGATGCAACGACGCCTTGTCTCACGACGGGCAGATGGTGGAGCGAGTCGTGAAAGCCGAGCGGGAACCCTACAATGAGAACCGAGGCGCCTATCGGCATGACATCCCCAGACTTCGGCAGATGTTCAGGCGTGAAAGCTTCGAAGACGGCACTTGATGGCAGCCTTGCTTTGTGCATTTCCAGCACCGCGACATCGATCGAGCCGCCGTCGTCCGAGCCTTCACGCCACATTGCGAGGCCTTCCGAAAACAATGGCATCGAAAACCACGTCGACGCGCCTAGGTTATTTAGATCGACGTGAAGCTCGATTTCGAGGCGATCGGGAAAGTGCTTGCTAGGTTCGTCGTTGACTACATGACGGCTTGTGACGAGAAAGAGGCGCTGGTCACGGGCAAAGAAGAAGCCGCTTGCATTGGTGAGATGCTGTGCGCTGGCGAAGGTTCTCACACGGGCCGCCGTGAGAAGCAAGTTATCCGCAGTCGGTCGATGCAGTGCGGGAACTACCGGTACAGTTGAGCCGGCGCTTACGAGCGGCAAGACAAGTCGGCTGATCAGTCGAAGCAGCGCATCTTGCTGCGGCGTTGCGTCGTCGGCGGAAAGAAAGGCCGAGAGGGACAAATCTGATGAGCGCCCCCCTGAAGCGGTGCTGGGAACGTGCCGAACGACGAGATGATCGTCGGCTGCGGCAACCAACAGCCACCTATCGCCATTCGGGCTTACGTACAGTTCGACAAGGTTAGCGTTCATTGAGAGGTCTATGCAACGTATGAAGCTCCGAGGGCGAGATCGTCGAGATAATTGGATGCATGACCAATAGGATTGAGCGGCGACGGTAAAGCCCATGCAAAGCCGGCTTGTCGATCCTCGTGCTGCGCATCGAGAAGCGTATCGACTGCCGCTTGCCCGGCGCTCTCTGCAATGCGATAAGCTCAGCGACGAGTAAACGGACCGTTATGAATCTGGATGCTGCGGCCGGCGCGACCAAGCACGCCAAGATTGGAGCCGCCTTTGATTTGAAACGTCACGTCATACGGATCTTCGGCTGACATCGCCAGGCTGACGTGGATCTCGAAGCCGCGGAATGGAATGATGCGGTACATAGGCGCTCCATTGGTAGAGACAGGCGTCTCTTCGGACTTACGGAGAATGCTTAAGTATAGCCCGTCAATTGCTAGCAGAGCGCGCTTCCTTCTGACATCAGCCCAGGTTGCGCCTTTCAAAGTTAGCTGTACAAAGTCTCCGAAGCGGGTAGCATGGGACGTGCCGACTGGACAGCGATGCCACTTTGGCTTCCAGCAGTGCTTCGACTATCTTACCGAAGTCCGTCACTCGGGACCGTGCAACGCGGTCGATCTGTCAGTACTACCGAAACTACTTCTCACACAGTCATATTTTGGCGCCTGAACGGCGCGAGGGCTCACTCATGGCAGTCAATTTTCGCTTATATCGGGGGCTGGAAATCTATCCGCTCGTTTTTCCACGCCAACCGACCTTGTGCGGTCACGGTCACAACTATGAGGACGGTTTCGATGCCGCCGTGCGCATCAAAGAGCCGGAAGCGGAAACCGGTCAGTCGCGCAGTTGCGTGTTCAGGCTGCCCGCACAAAGCGGGTATCAGAGCTCGGGCGATGCACGGCGCGCCTGCACGGCGTATGCAGAGGAAGTGATCGACACTTGCCCAAGAAGCCGCGCGTTCTTCGGCAAGCAGACGAACCATCGCGTGCGGGAAGCAGCGACCCAGCAGAATGCAACGGCCCAAGCGCGCCCGCCTTTCGAACCGGTCGATAGAACAGTTGAAGATCATGCAAACGAGTCCGACGAGCTTTCGCATTGACCCGACGCCCCGAAGGGCAGACGGCGAGTACATGGCGCACGCACGCATCAGCGGTCACGCCGCGGATGGCAGCCCGACCGACGTGTTTATTAGCGGTGACCTCGGGGGCTTCGACCTTCGCGCAGATGCCGTCGAATTTGCGACCAAGTGGGCGCAAGAGTGGCTTGCAACACGCTTCAGATGATGCGAGCGGCCCGCGCCCCGCTTATGGCACACTGCGCCGTGCCGTCGGTCTGCACTGGTTGCCGGCCGTTCCTCGACGGCTTCGAGGTCCTTCAACAAATGCGCTAACGCACCGGTATAGGACTAGAAGCATTCACGAAATCGGTCGTTGCGGTCCTGAAGGTTCCGGTACGTACATATTTGATTACCCGTGGTGGCGCATGCATGAGAACCTATCCCAACGGTTGCGTAGACCGTCCGATGCTGACTCATGTTAGTCTCCGAAGACGAAAGGGAGGCTTTCATGCACCGAACGATCGCATACCGCGGCTTCGAGATTCAGATCGAACTGACTTCGGCTGCCGACGAGAACACCTTTGATGTGACCTTTCAGATAAGGGGCGCCACGAACCTCGAAGTGCTCGGTGCGCGGGGAGGCCGCATCCCGTTGCGCAACGGACCTTTTACTGAGCGTTGGGCCTATCTGGTGGCCGAAATTGCCGGCCAAGCAGCAATCGACGTGTTACTCGGTCCCGCCGATTGACTGCATGTCTGTTTCCCGACCCACTACACTCAGTAAGTGTTTATGGACGGCGCCTAGCCGGTTTCGGGGGTAAGGTCAGGTTGACGATCACCCGCGTACGGAAATGAACATCGGTCGGCCCCGATTTTGAACCGGCAAGAAAGCGCCCTTTCAAGATTCCGCTCAGCAACGACAGTAGGCAACTATCTTTTGCCGAGAGCATGAGCCCGGTAGTGGGAAGCATCCCTTGTTGCCTTGTGCCGCATTGCATCTCCGAATACCAGGCCCAACGGCACCTGCAATCAGCGAACTACGGAGGATCCGGGATCCATGAGACTTCGCGTCGGATACGAACTGTGGTACGAGTGCCTGCAGCCCACGCCGATGATGCTGATGCTGAACACGCATTTTTCGCACGCCAAAGATGTCGTTGTGGCGGATGTCCTCGTCACCGATCCGCCGCTGCCGATAAGGCAATATCGCGATTTGTTCGGCAACCTATGCAGTCGGATCGTGGCACCTGTCGGACGTGTGGCATTGAGCACCACAGCGCTGCTGAATGTGTCAGATTCCATGGAGACGCGGCCCATCGAGGGGTGGGCGCATCCGGTCGAGCAGTTGCCCGACGATACGCTGACTTTTCTATTGGGCAGCCGCTATTGCGAGACCGATCTACTGGTCGAGATCGCGTGGCAAATTTTCGGCCAGTGCACGCCGGGTCGCGACACTGTTCTGGCAATCTGCGACTACGTGCACCAACACATCGAATTTGATTATGGGCATGCGCGACCGACTAAAACTGCGTGGGACGTGTACCGCGAACGCAAGGGCGTCTGCCGTGATTTCGCCCACCTGGGCGTCACCCTATGCCGGGCGATGAATATTCCGGCGCGCTATTGTACGGGCTATATCAGCGATGTCGGCTTGCCGCCCGTTACCGCGCCGATGGATTTTGCGGGATGGTTTGAAGCTTACGTGGGCGGTAGCTGGCAGACGTTCGATCCGCGAAACAACGCGCCGCGTATTGGACGTGTTTTGATGGCATACGGGCGCGATGCCGCCGATGTCGCAATCAGCAATGCATTCGGGGCCGCCGTGCTAACGCACTTCAAGGTGCACTGCGACCAGGAATGACCGGGCCACGCCCCTACGACACTAAGCCGGCGCGGTAATATACGGATAAGATGCGTCGCGCTGCAATGTGCAGTTTGAAGCGAACGGTCTGTTGCGCGGAGCTGAGCGTTGTGGCGCGACGCGTGAGACTGTCCAAAGCATTGAGGTCTTTCCAGCGGCCGCTTTGGAGAAGGCTGAGTGCCCGTTGCGGGTCGGAAATCCGGCTCACTGACTGCAATCTGCTGACCGGCCGATCTGGGTCGGGAGAACGAAACCGCTCGCGCGGTAGGGGCTGCGGTTCGACTTGGCGGGTATTGAGAGGTGGATGGTGAGATTCCGTATGTTGAAGGTCGGGGCAATCCGCCCCGTTCTTCAACGGAGCCGCATCATGACCTCCATTCAACCGGGCGTCAGTCCTCTGCGTCAGCGTATGACAGATGACATGCGCATGCGCCAGCTTTCTCCGAAGACTCAGGCGAACTATCTGCGCATCGTGCGTGAATTCGCTCGTTATCTTAAACGCTCGCCCGACACTGCGACGGTCGAAGACCTGCGAAACTACCAGTTGTATCTGGTCGATCGCGGAACATCGCCTATCTCTCTCAATGCCGCGATCACCGGCCTGAAGTTCTTCTTCGAGATCACGCTTCAGAAGCCGGAATTGATGGCTCGGATGCAGCCGGTGCGCGTGCCGCGCGTACTGCCGGTTATCCTCAGCCCGGACGAGGTCCGGCGACTGATTGCGGCAACAGGTAATTCAAAGCATCAGACAGCGTTGTCGCTCGCCTACGGCACCGGGTTGCGGGCCGGCGAAGTGGTCGCGCTCAAAGTGGGCGACATCGATAGCCAGCGCATGACGCTGCGCGTCGAACAGGGCAAGGGCCGTAAGGATCGCTATGCGATGCTCTCACCGGTGCTGCTCGAGCGCTTGCGGGTCTGGTGGCGCGTGGCCCGTTCGCAGGGCAAGATGCCGGATGGCGGCTGGTTATTTCCGGGGCTCGATCCTGTCGACCCGCTGACTCCGCGGCAACTCAATCGCGCGATTCGCGCTGCGGCCGAAGCCGCGCAAATCGACAAGCGCGTATCGATGCATACGCTGCGCCACTATCTTCCCTTCCGAACTATGTCTTGAAGTCCCGCGATCTTGGTATTTTTCAGGGCAAGTCGACGATACTGGGTAGAGATAGTCTGATCTCCTTCCTGCCGCCCCCCGACCTCGGGGAAGGAGCTCATCGTGAAGTGTGTCATCCATGATCAGGCTGTTCTCTCTCGCCCGCCTGAGGGCCCGCTTGCGGCCCATATCGCCTCATTCGCGAGATCATTAAGTGAGCAGGGATACGGTGCAAATTCCCTGCATATGCAAGTGCGGATCGCTGCAGACTTTAGTCGATGGCTTGAGCAGTCAGGCATCGGGATTCGGAGCATCTGTAATGACCATGCCAGGTCCTATTTGGGATATCGCGCTCAAATGGTTCGGCCTCGCAGGGGGGATGGCGCTGCGCTCGGACACCTGATCGACTTTCTGCGGCGCGAGCAGGTAATTTGCGGTGAGAAGATATCCATTCATCGAATGTCGTCGACCGAGCGCTGCATGCAAGCGTACGTTGAATACCTACGGGAAGCGCGAGGCCTGACCGAGGCGACAGTTATCAACTACGCTCCGTTCGTTCGCAGCTTTTTGGAGGACTGCTTCGGTAACGGGCGCATTGCAATTTCACGTCTGTGCGCCGGCGATGTCTTGAGATTTGTGCGACTCCACGCACCACGTTTGCACCCAAAGAGCGCGAAGATCATGACCTCTGCACTGCGGTCCTTTCTGCGCTACGCGTCATTTCGGGGCGACGTCGCGCTCGATCTTGCCGCGTCCGTTCCGGTTGTGCCGAACTGGTCAATGCCAGCAATTCCCCGGGCAATTACGCCGGATCAGACTCGACAGTTGCTGGCAAGCATCGATCGGCGCAGCGCGGTTGGTCGTCGCGACTATGCCATCTTGCTACTTCTTGGTAAGCGATCCGCGAACGACGCCCCTCAGAGTAAGGTGGTAGAGCGCGTGATGTGTGATAGCGAAGTGGGTCAGCGG
>NZ_FCNV02000046.1 GCF_001544615.1 Caballeronia concitans | reverse complement strand
GGCGGTTTCAAGGTTGAAGCGCAACAGCGAATTTAATGTTTAGAGCCCTTACGTTGAGCTGCGGAAGCGAGTGTGGCGGCAAAGACCTCGAGTGGCGAATGGAAGGCGTGAGTGGCGCGAGGCCTACCGTTCAGACTGTCGGCAATGGCGTCAAGTTCGTCCTGACTGTAGACCGAAAGGTCGGTGCCTTTTGGCAGATACTGTCGCAGCAGTCCGTTAGTGTTTTCACAAGTGCCGCGTTGCCATGGGCTGTGCGGGTCGCAAAAGTACACCTTCACACCGGTAGCGGCGGTGAGCTCTACATGTCGCGACATTTCCTTGCCTTGGTCGTAGGTGAAGCTCTGCCGTAATGGCTTGGCAATTAATTTGAGTTTGGCAGAGAAGCCTGCCAGCGCGGAAGCAGCCGTGGCATCTTCCATCTTAGCCAGCAGCACCAGGCGGCTTGTCCGTTCCACCAGCACTCCGACTGATGACGCATTGTTGGCGCCCTTGATGAAGTCGCCCTCCCAGTGTCCGGGCAGCAGTCGGTCTTCGATTTCGGGCGGCCGCACATGAATACTGACCATGTCGGGAATCTGTCCGCGTCGGTCTGTACCCCGTGTGCGCGGCATGCGCGTGCTGTGGCCGTGGCGCAGGCAGGCGATGAGCTGACGGCGCAGTTCACCGCGCGGCTGGGCGTAGATGGCGGTGTAGATGGTTTCGTGCGAAACCTGCTGAGTCGGGTCAGTCGGATACATACGCTTGAGTGTGCCCGATATCTGCTGGGGTGACCATTTCCATTCGAGAAGGGTGAGGACGACGCGCCAGCAAACCCCATGCGGGCAGAGCTTCGTAGGACGGCGACCCGCATTGCGACGCGCGGCGCTGAGCGCTTCTGCAGGTACGGACGCGTAGCCAGCGGGAGAACAATTTCGCCTCAGTTCACGGCTTACGGTGGCTGGCGAACGGCCGAGTATCCGGGCCATGGCCCGGATACTCGAACCCTGCAAATGCAGGCTCGCAATGGTCAGGCGCTCTTCGGGTTGAAGCTGTTGATACTGAGTTCTTTCGTGCATCGCAACACCTTATACGAAACGGGTGTTGCACTTCGGATTTGAGGCCGCC
>NZ_FCNV02000027.1 GCF_001544615.1 Caballeronia concitans | reverse complement strand
TAGGCTTAAACATAGGCAGAAGACTACCTCAAAATTTAAGCGTTGCCGCATGTCCGGTGTTTGCGGGGGCCGGCCCATCGACCAAATCATCCCCTGTCAGGAGTGAATGCCTGGAATCGTCCGATAGTGCTTCAATAAAGACTTTACCCACCGCTAAAGCCCGTTCGCGCAACTCGGGGTTGGCTCGGCGTGACATCGCGGAGCCAATCGCGAGAACGACACGATCCAACTCAGCCATGATTTTCAAAAGTGCTTCGGTTGTCTCCATTGACGAAGCCATCAGAGTGCCGACTGCATCGGATATCTCAAAGGCGATGTCACCGACTCCGGCGCGCGGACTGCCAATTTCGACTTTTGTCTCGTTTTGGGTCGGCTCCTCGTTGGTTTGCTCTCGTTCGGAGATTGATGTTTCGATGCGGTCGGCTAGTTTTCCGCCGTCCGTAGCCGGTTGAAATAGGTCCGAAACGCGTTTCGGTAAACTGGCAGCCAAAACGGTCCAATAGGTGTCGCCTACTGGAGGATACCGTTTTGGAGAATACATTCCGTATAGCCTAAAAGGAAACTGTCGCCATCCATTTACTCCTCGGGTTCGATGGTCAATATCCGAAGGGAGTGCGCGCATCGGCGTGTGCCCAAAGGATGGCATACCGAGGTCATGCAATACCAAAGCAACGAACTGAGAACAGACAATCCCAGCATCGTGCTTTGCTGCCTTCCGCGATAACGACGACAATCGGTATCGCTGAGAGTAGTAAAATTGCACAGCGCTTATGAATCGCTCCGGACTCCTATAGAACCTGAGCATTTCAGGGTGCCTTGCGACCCTGCAACGTTTCAGATCATAGGCAAACGCAGCCTCCCTCCACGGTCGAATGCGCACTCCCGGTCCAGGCATGGCATCGGCTATATGAGTATCGTTCACTACTAACGCGACGTGAGTGAAGTCCGCTGTCCGTAGTGGTCTAAAAGCGCGCATTGCGCGTTGGCCGGCTTGATTCGCAATTGCTTTCAATCCCACGCTGCATAGAAGAAGCACATCGCCTGGCAACACATGGTGGTCAAAGTCTGACAGAGTAGTTGTCATGAGCTGCAGGTGAGAGTCTACGTTAAGGCGCCCAAGCTTCGCGGAATGCCGGAGGTAGTACTAATGCGGCAGCAACAACGCTAATCACTACCATCCCAAATATATGGGCCCAGCCTAATAATCGTAGAGCTTGCTTTTCGGAGCTGATGTGCTCGACGGCGACACGTGAATACGCCCACATTAGTGCGACAATCAAGCCAACACAATATGCTCCCAATGCTTTAGTATGCCCGGAGAAGCGATCGATAAAGACTACGGCGGTACCACTCAAAGCAGCAGCGAGGATCGTTGTTAGGGACTTTGCAAAGATGTCATAACCTTGGACGAAACGTAACCCATAGGTCACGATAGATCCGACAAAACCACCGAGCGCAAATAAGCCTAAAAAGTCCATATTCTCTCCGCGCTGAGAGCGCTCAGGGTTATCTTTCCCCCTGATAGTTTAGACGCTAATCTTTAGGTTCGAAAGGTCGACACAGCGCTTCAGCAGTCGTCCGGTGATATTGTTCAGGTTATTCACGCTCATGGTCGGTCGCCAAGGTTCGATGCGGCCACCAACTTTTTGATGGCAAGCGCATTGATTTTCGGACCCGGCGGCAGTGCCTGTCCCTTTGGTAAATTGGCTGACATTCATAAGGCCATCGTGGTAGCCGAGTATCGGCTTCTGGAACCTATCGAGGTTATGAACCGAGCGTTCTTCTTCTGGCTATGCGACCAGAAAAAACGGAAAAGCTTGTGCACTACATTCAACATAAGGGGGATAAATCTCGTTCACGGTCGCGACGTCAGATGATGGGATTGCCCGCAAGCGATGAACAAAACATCCCTTCTTAACGATGCGAAGTAGGAATTCACCTCGGTCAAGCCGCAAGATGGGGGACCGTTTCCAGCTGCGACTAGGCAGGCAGTCGCCGTCGGCTCTAGGTGTAATGCTGCCGCTCGACCGGCAGCAACCTCAGGTCGTCATATGACCGCTAGTGCCGCATTGAGGCAGCGCCACCGACAAGTTGCTCGCCGGAGACCGGCCATTGACGAGGGCCGACGAGACCTCAGCCAGCGTGACTGGACGGAGACCTCGGAGGGCCGCTTTTGGGCCGGTTGCTGAACTTGAAGTTCGAGCGAGGTCCAACGCGAGCGTCCTTCCGCAGCCGACCCAATTCGGCCGCCGGACGAGGCGCAATAACAGTGACGGCCTCCCAAACGACAACGGCCATTGGGTACCGCGTGCGCGGCCGCTGCCGCCTGATGGCCGCCTTGGCCCGAGCGGTCTCTGGGCGGCACGCTCGAATGCAAACTACTCATGGTCGGCGCACGCGAGTCGCTTCAAATCAAACATCTTTTCCCAAAAGCTCCAATCGCGCATAGACCATTTCGCTGGAATACTTTTTCTGAATGAGAAATTGTCGAAGCACCATGTTCTTTTTGGCCAAATTACATTGAGCGCAAACTAAAACTAAATTGGCTTCTCGCGACGTTCCACCTTTAGAGACGGGATAGATGTGATCCAAATGTGCATCCGTTATCGTCAACGCTTCGAAACAATACGGGCAGTTTGGCAAAATTGAAAACTGCTTTTGGAAACGCTTTCTTATGGCCTGTGCCTGCTGCCTCCGCTCTTTCTCGTTATTGGCGGCTCTGGCCCTAAGTTCCTGCTCTTTCTTCTTTTGGATTTCGATTTTGAGCTTGTGTTCGGCTAATTTGCATTCGAGGTCACCGAAATTTACTTCGGCATAGTGGAGTTCCATTTTGTGGCCCGCGATTGTCAAGACGCAGTAAGCCTTTGGTGTGCTTAGATAGGTGAAGCTCCGATTTTCCTTAAACTGTGAAAGCTTGATCACGTCAGGATCTAGTCCAGCCTTGATTTTTTTGAATTCTTGAATAAGGGGCGGCGTTAGCTTGGCGTCGTATTTTCCGGATGCAGTACTGCCGTATCTGTCACCCGGAAGGCTCAGGTCTTCGGATATTTCAATATAGCTTCCGAATACTCCCTGCAGAACTCCGACTCTGCATTCGTATATTAACTGTCTGATCTTCGTCAGTTTTTCGAGGCGCGGTTTTATATTTGAAGCCTCAAAAGCGTCTCGCTTGGCCTGCATAGCTCTGTTTTCTTCTGCAATCTTCTTGTTCTCCTTTTCCGCATCGTCGTTCGCTGCGCGGTAAATTGATAGCTCTTTTTCGTATTCTGCGATCCTCTTCCTTATTTTGTTGAGATCGGCGTGAGTTAAATTATCAAAGCTCTTCAACCGCGGCGTAACTTTCTTCGAACCTCTTGCTCCGTAGTAACGCATTCCGACTCCCCCGAATCAATTTATGTTGTCACTGCCGAAAAACTGTTGGTGTCGCCTTGCCACCTTTTTTTCTTCGCAAGCCGCACTCCATCGCTCATGCGCACGATCGTATTCAAACCAAGTTGCCTCGCGGTCTCGAACGGTAGACGCGGGACTAATGGGCGCCTTCGCCGCCGCGCGTACGAAGCTCTTCGATTTTACCGCCTCGTAGTTCGAGATAAACGACACCGGCTTTGAACGGTTCTTCGTAGAGAGCCGCGCAGCAGGCTACCGCTCCTACCGTCGTCGCAACTCCCAGTCTTCAATCCGGCCCTCCGCCGCTCGTCGACCGCATCGAGGGGCTCAAGCGAAAGCCGCAAGCCTTCAAGGGGCTGGCGTTTCGCGACGAGCTGTTTCCACGTGAGGCCTATCGCCGGACGTGGAGCAGCTCGAGGCACGGCTGACGCAACGCGACGCGTGCAAGACCATGGTCGGACTACCGCTTGCTGTTCACGCGGACCAACGAGATCGTGCAGAAGCTGCAGGCCGCGCATCAAAGCCTGCAGCTACCCTGAACTTCGCCTTCATGCTCACCTATGCTTTGAGACAGCAGATAGGAGGCTGTTGTGAACGCACCGGTCGCGCCACGGAAGCGCAGATGGATAAAAAATGGCAAATCCATGCCGAAGGCGATCGCCATCGGCAAGTTCAAGGTGAAAGTCCGTTCAAAGCGCCGATGGTCGGGACTCGACGCAGCCCTGCGTCACCCCATAACTTTGCTCCTGATAGGGTTTCTGCTCACCGCCGTAATCGGCAATCGAATTCAGACGAAGCAACACGAGATAGAAGAATCGCGGGCCGAGATCTCTTCTGCATCACTCGCTATAAGCCATATGAGGGAGGCCCTTGCTGAATACTCTTTACGCGCTCGAATACACGGTGAAGACTTAGTGCACAGTGAAAAGAACGCAGAAGCAATGCGCGAAGTTTGGATCAAAGCCGATGTTGCGATACAGGCTAACACCTACCCGGTGCTGGCCGCTTTCCCCGAATATGATGGAAGAATTAACGAGCATTTACGCTGCTTGGCCGCTACTCAGAATTCATATATCGGGTCTAGCTTACGCTGCGGACCGGCCTACAGCGGCGAAAATTATCAAAGACGCGAGTCTTGAAATGCAAACCTGCATTGAGTACTACCTCTCAGCATACGAGTTGGTATTAGACAGATTCAACCTCCCACCGGAACTTCGTTCGGAGGCTCTGTTTCGCAACTTGGAGGGCAGGCATCCTGAAGAACATCTTTTGTCGTCTTGCCCCACGCCATTTGCCCCTTATGACCGAGTGGATTGATCCGCAGCCGGCTATGGAGCGGCCGTAGTTGCCCGCTTTCCGATATCGCTGTTCGAGCGCCGTGAATCGCGCCGTGCGTGCCCCGAACTTCGGCTCCCGACCCGTTGCAGTCGCTCGACCCCACGCGAGCCCCGACGGCAGCTTTCAAGATATATCGGCCATCCAAGCACGCTGCCACGTTGGCAGGTGGGAATCGGGTCGCGCGCCCAGGCCTTTGAAACGCTTCTTGATTGGCAAAAGCGGTGCCTTGACCGTCGAGGCGCAGGGCCGACGCCTGGCCTCCCACGCCTCGCGCATCCTTGCGGCGCTCACTTAAGTTTAACCGGTGTCGTGCCGGGGTTTCGAACAGTCCCCCCAGTGTGTGCACACCACGCGGGACTCCATCTTCGATATGGGTGTGCTATGTGAAATGAGAAAACAAGTTGAGCTGGGGTGGTACGTCCTTCAACAGTTAGCTCATCAAAAACATCGCCGATGCCTGTCAACAGAACGCGGTCTCGTCTATCGGCTATTTCAATCGCAAGCCGACCGTCGGCAGTCGGCTCAGAGCGGCAAATAAGCGTGTACTTGCCTAACTCGATCAGTGCTACCTCGTGCGCGCCCTTTGTTAGATCATGAAGGTTGCCGCCCGGCCCGAAAAGTGCTTTGGAAGAGAAAATGTGAATCTCCCGCCCGTCTGACAACTCGACTGCCTCGACTGACTCACAGTCGCATTCGATCGTGGCACCCGGAAACTCCGGCTGAGCGTCGCGCTTAATTGGCCGGCTTCCGATGGCGTATCCTTTGTGGCGCTTGCCACCGTCGTCTCCAGTGTCAAAGCTCAGTAACATATCCATTTCTTGATCCGCCCTTCGTCTGGGAACGTTGAACATCCTAGGTCTAGTGAGCAGTCTGCCACTTCGCAGTCTCTCGGGTGACCGTCCGGTTAGGGGGCTCGAACCTGCGCTGTCCCGGTGCTATCGCTGTCGCGGTCGACTTCCTCTGAATATGCTTCGAGTGGATTGATTACCGGACAGGCCTCGCATCGCCTCCCTTCAATTTCACCGCTTAACTATAGGTCAGAAAGCGGAGGTCGTGAAATCTCGAAATAGACCTATTAGCCGCGACCGAAGTACGTATCCCGGCCCGACCTCGCTGGCCCGGGATACGTGGCCTTGTTAAAAAGGCGAAAGGCTACGGTAGGCTGATCGTTGAGCCCCGCACTCGCACGTTACTTGATTGACTCTTGCTGCATTTTCGCATCCGAGGATATTCCCGGCATAAAACGACAAACCTGCTACAGACGTTGCGAATGCTTCCAAGGTACGACGGCCGGCCGTTCGCACTGCGGTCTCCCAACACTTCAATTCTGCTCTAGCCGACTCTTGAGTGGCGGTGCCGATCAGGCTCTACGAGTCGCTTTGCTAACGTGCGTACATCACCGACCGCAAATGTCAGCTCAGCGCATGATTGTTGTGGCCCGTTGCTGCCAATCTGTTAGTTGTTGTACTTGGCGCATTGCGGCGCACTAGGAATTCGTCGCGTCGGCAGAGGGAGCAAGTGAGTAGCCGATACGAAAGTTGGCGTCTTAAGATACCCATGCGCAGTCAATGGGGCTTCGAGCCGCGACTGTACTTGGCGAAGCAAATCTTCTCATATGCGCACTGTGCGGCCTACACGCGGACCACGCGATACGAAAAGGGCGTCTATTCTTTCTATACGCTCTCGTTCTTCCGGGGTAGGACATGGCCGATTCGAGCACGATTGTCCCAACCGACAACGTCAGCGGCATCACGCCGGGCCTCATTGAGGGCGGCGCTTTCAGCGTCTCGCACGATGGCGCAGCCAATTACACGCTGCCGCTGTGGGTTCCTGCGGGAAAACTTGGCATTCAGCCGGAGCTCGCGCTTCGCTACAGTAGCCGCGGGGGTAACGGGCCGCTCGGTGTCGGATGGATACTCACTGGCATCCCTCAGATTCGGCGAAGCCGTAAGACATTTCCCGACGATGGCGTCGAGGAACCCATTCAATTCGACCAGAGTGATCCCTTTACGTTTGACGGCGAGCGCCTCGTGCTCGTCGGCGGAGTGCATGGCGTCGACGGCGCCGAGTACCGGACCAAGCGCGACACCTTCACGAAGATTATCCTGCACGATGTCGATTCGGCGCCGGACGGCACCATCTTGGGCCCGACGTGGTTCGAGGTTTTCCAGAAGGATGGTCGCATTTTTGTCTTCGGCGGCGTCGGCGGCGAGGATCTAGGTTCGCGCTTCGAGGGGACGGCGCAGCATCTCACGCCGCAGATCCTGATACCGACCAGTCAAACGACACCTCAAGACGTCTGGAACTCGGTGTACCTCACGGATGTTCCCGTCCGCTTTGCGTGGTCACTTAGCAGCGTGCGCGATCGTGCGGGGAACACGCTTCTCATCGGCTACGACGGTTACCCATCAAATCCGGGCGGTCCTCTGCCTGCGCGCGACTACGTGCCGACCAAGATGGTGTACACGGGCAATCAAGCCGACGGAAAACCGGCTTTGCGCTCGGTGGAATTCGTCTGGGAGGATCGCCCAGATGCGCAATCGACTGTCATGTCCGGGTTGCGCATTCCGCAGAACAAGCGGTTGAAGGAACTGCGCATGAGCGGGCCCGATCCGACGAGCACGGATCCTCAAAACATCAGCCTGCTGCGCCGATACACCCTCTCATATCAGACCAACAGCGTAAGCGGTCGGAGCTTGCTTGCGAGCATTCAGGAGTTCGACGGCTCTGGCATTGGGAAGCCACCGCACAGCTTCGAGTACGAGCGCGGGCAAAGCACTTTCCGTGAGATCCCGACCGGCCTTCAGGATGCACCGGGGCAAGGACCGGTGTGGGGTATCAAGACCACGCCGCAGGGGCGCAGCCCGCTTCCCGGGCGCATCCGGGTCGCCGATTTTAACGGCGATGGGAGGGACGACATCCTCTACGTGCCGCGCAGCGACCCGAACCACTTTTACATTTTGCTGTCGGACCCGTCCTCGCCCACCGGTTTCTCGGCCCCATTCCCGACGGGCATCCCCGTTCCCGCAGGCACTTTCGATCCGTTGAATAACCCGGAGAGCGAACGTGTCTTCGTCTTTCCCGACGCGGCCGGTGACTGGATGAACATCTTCGTGCTGGACGACAGCGTGATTGGCATCCCGACTTACCGCGTCTACCACTGTGGCACGGACCACTCTGGGGTAGCAGGCGCACCGGGTAATTTCCTCGTCTTCGAGGGGAACTCTGTGCCACCGCTGTTCACGCCGGGTCAGCCGATCGCGGGATCCATCGAGGTCGTTGATCTTGACGGTGATGGTCTACCCGATCTCTTCCACGCGGACACGGGCAAAAACCCCGCGTTTCCGCAGTGGTACGCTCGCGCTAACCTCGGCGGCAATCTGAACTTTGGGCCCGAGGTGCTGAGTCTTGCCGACTGTCCGCAAACCCAGCTTTACGCGAACCTCGACGGTGGCAATCGCGCGTCTGTCCTCTTTGACGACTCGCTGACGACAGGAGGAGACCCTCGCTTTTCTGCCGCACAGTTTCAGCGGCAAGGCACGAATTTCCAGGTGAAATCGAGCCTGACAACGCTCCTTCGTGACCAGAGCTACATCTTTGGGGACTTCACGGGCATCGGGCTCCCGTCGGCATTCAGCGTCGGCAACCCGGCCTTCAGTGATCCAACTCTCGCAGAAAACAGCGGGGGCGGTTTCTCGACGCCGATACCCTTCGTTGAACCGCTCGTGCAGCAGCCACCGGGATTCCAGCCTGCGTTGCGCGTCATCGACTCGTACCAGGACGGAACGGCACAGTTGCTCGTGCGTACCCGGACGGTCGTGCAGACAAACGATGCCATGTTCGTCCTGCGCTGGAATGGTTCGAGTTTCACTCCGGCGCTCTTGCCATTCACAAGCACATGGAATTTGAACTATCCGGAACAGTTCGACGTCTTCGAGGTGTTCGACTGGGATGGAAATGGGCTCGACGACGTCGTGATGTTCAGCAATGGCCAACTGCGCGTCTTCGTGCGCGATGGTCACAAGGCCGACATGCTGACCGCCGTCGTCGACGGGCGCGGCGCGCGAATCGGCGTCACCTACGCGCCCATCTCCGATCCGAGCGTCCATACGGCAGGTTTCGGCTACGTGTACCCGCAGCGCGCGGTCTCCGGGAAGGTCTGGGTCGTGTCATCGCACTTAGACGACGACAGCCTGGGCGGCGTCAACACGTATCAGCTCCGATACGAAGGGGGCATCGAGGATGTTACCGGCATCGGCTTCCTGGGCTTCCACGCGCGCACGGTACAGCACGCTGAGACCGGGATCACAACGCGGACTACGTACTACCCCGAGTTCATTGGCTGGAACGGAATGTATCCAATGCTCGGGCTGCCGATGACCGAGGAGACGCACGTGCCGCTCGGCAACGGCGTCGAGCACCGGACAACGTGTCAGACGACGTATTCGATGCGGCCCATCGTGGCCCAGGTGCCGTACTTCGTGTTCCCGAACACGATCGTTGAAGAGAATGTCGAGCTGGCCAACGGCGTTCCGACGATGCCCGTCCGTAGACGGACGATCTCGCAGGACATGGACGCCTATGGCAACGTGACGACGTATTCGGAGACGTGGAGCGACGGAAACAAGCACACCGCAACCTCGACGTATTCGAACGATCCGAATACGTGGCTCATTGGCCTGCTCACGATGCTCGTCGAGCAGAGCACGACGCCGAACGGTATGACGCAGACGCGCAAGCGAGCATACGAGTATGACGCGCAGGGGCTGCGCTCGCGCGAAATTATCGAGCCAGGTCCGCCCGGGCCGAACGGCTATTTGCCTCTCGGGCCGCAGCCGGACGGAATCAAGACGCTGTATCGGTCGATCGACCGGTATCCGAACGGCAACATCTACCGCATTGTCGAGGAGGAGACGACGGCGTCCATGGGCGCGAAGCGCTCAAGGACGATCATCTACGACGATCTTGAGGAACAGTTCGCCGTCGAGGTGGACAACGCGCTCGGGCATCGCTTGCGCGCCACCTTTCACCCCGGCTTCGGGGTAGTTGCCAGTCTTGAGGATCCGAATGGCGTGCGGCGTGTGCGTCAGTACGACGGCTTTGGCCGCTTCCGGCACGAAACGTCACCGGACGGTGCCGACGTCACGGCGAACTACATCGACCTCAGCGGCGGGCTGTTACAGGTGACGGTCGCGACGGCGGGGGGCAGCCAAGTGCTTTCTGTGTTCGACGTGCTGGGGCGCCTCGTGAAGGAGACGGTATACGCGCGCGACGACGGCCTCCCGACGGTACGCGAGATCCAGTACGACGGGTTGGGGCGAGTGGCAAAGGCATCACGGTCGCATTTCGCAACGGACCCACCGGACTTCGACACGTTCTCGTACGACGGCCTCTCGCGGCCGACCGGCTGGCTCGGGCCCGACGGGAGCACGACCTCGAACGAATATCGCGGCGAGTGGGTCATTTCGACGGACGGGAACAAGAACGCGACGGCAGTTCGCATTGACAACCTCGATCGCGTCATCTTCTGCACCGATCGGGACGCTGCGTTCGTCGGTCAAGTCCCCGGCCCAAGCGGTACGACGTACGAGCACGGCCCTTTCGATACGGTCGTGGCGGTCACCGACATCGCCAACAACGTGACAAAGGCGACGAGCGATCGCCTCGGCCGGATTGTCGATCTGGTCGATCCGGACCGCGGACATCGGGCGTTCTCCTTTAACGCCTTCGGCGACCTGGCGCAGGAGACGAAGGCGGGAAGCCAGGTCACCTCGTACCAGTACGACCCCGTCGGGCGGCTGTACTGGATCCAGGACGTCGTGGACGGGGACGTCAAGTACACGTGGGACACCGCAGCGGACGGCATCGGCAAGGTCGCACAAATCGACGCGCCCGCTTCGGGCGTGACGACCGCCTATGCATACGACACGGCGGGGCGGCTCACGCAGAAGACGTGGACGATCGGCTCGGACAAATACTCGATCGTGCGCGGCTTCGATCCGTTCGGGAGGATCTCGAGCATCACATATCCGAAGGTCGGGACGAAGAAGCCCTTCGTACTCGGCTACCGATACGGCAACTTCGGCCAGCTTCTCACGGCGGCGGACACCGCCAACGGCGGGCAAAGGTTCTGGACATTCGGCGGGATGGATGCGACGGGCCTCTTCGGTCAGGCGCTACTTGGCAACGGTCTCCGGGACGTTCGCAACGAGGATCCCGGACGCCCCCAAGCCTTGAAGTCGATCGTCACGGTCAACGCGAAGGGCAAGGTTCTGCGGAACCTGACGTACAAGTTCGATCCTAACTTCAACGTGCAGGGACGCGACGACAAGGTCCTCGGGACGAAGGAGAAGTTCGAGTACGACGCTTTCAACAGGCTTATCCGATGGACGTGGAAGGGAGTGCCGGGCACACGGCGCATCAGGTGGGACTACGATGATATTGGCAATATCCTGAAGCGCGCGGTGGAACTGGGGCCGGGTCGTGACCTAACGTATACGTACAATCCGTCGGTTGCCGGACCGCACGCGGTCGTGTCGACGACGCTCGGGTCGTATCAGTACGACCTGCGTGGCAATCAGGTGGCCGGCCCGGGGCGGACGGTGCGCTACGGGCGCATTGATCTGCCGACGCGTATAACACACACGTCCGGGGCGCACAAGGGCGCCATCGACTTCACGTACGATGGCGAGACGAACCGTGTACGGTCCGTCGACTCGACGACGCACATCACATCCGATACCGTGGACGGGCTCTACGAGTTTCGCCGACCGAACGGGAAGTCGAGGACCAGCGGGAAGCACATCTTCACGATCCCAGTGCTGGGTCGCCCGATCGCGCAGCGGATCTGGACCATCGCCCGCAAGGCCCTGACGGCGGACGAGGTTCGGTATCTCCACGCCGACCATCAGGGGTCGATCGATCTTGTGACAGACGCCAAGGGAAAGCCTGTCGAGCGCCTGAAGTATGATCCTTTCGGCCGACGGGTGAGCCCGAAGGATCCGTCGAAGCGGCCCGGTCCACTGAAGGCGGATCTCCACACGGGGTTCACGGGTCACGAGCACGTGGACGACGGCTGGAACCTCATCGATATGAAGGGCCGGTTCTACGACCCCGTCCTCGGCAGATTCTTGACGCCAGACCCGTTCACCCCGCGGCCTCTGAATCCTCAGTCGTGGAACCGCTACGCGTACGTCCTGAATAACCCGCTGACACTGCGCGATCCAAGCGGTTTCAACGGATCCGACGATGATTCCGGATCGACGAAGGACAACGACACGGACTCAGCATCCGGGCATGCGTCGCCGTCCGACACACGGTCGGGGGCACCCAGCCCGCAGTACTCCGACACCAAGGGCAACCCTAGCTATTCATCCACGAAGCATGAGGGCGAGATTCCGAAGAATGGCGAGACGGTCTACGCGCCCGGCATCACGACGATGCAGCAATGTCTCGCCGACGCGAAGTGCGCCGACGCTCACGTCATCACGCGCACGGAGAATCCCCCGCCGCCACCGCCACCGCCACCGCAGAGGAACGACGATGGCTATGGAGGTGCGGGGCTGAGCGGGCCGCCGCCCAACCCGAGGATGGCTCCCGAGCACACTAGCAACACCGGACCGCACGCATCCGATCTCATGACGCGTGTGGGTCGCGCCGCCAAAGCTGACGTGCAATGGGCGATGGCGGCCTTACCAGGCTATGGTGGACGGTCCGTAGCGAGCATCTACGCCGAAATGGCCGCGAAATGGCCATTCGCGATTTCGCCGTTCCCGTATGGCGTGTACGCAATCGTGGGCACCGAAGGTGAATTCAAGCATGCTAAGGGTGAGGCGGCGTGCATCGCCGGTTATGACCCGGCCATAGGGTTTCATGTAAGCCTGCTAGCGGGAGGGGGCCTTGGTCGCGAGAAAAGCGTCTCGGCGTTACGCGAGTGGACATTGATCTCAAGTTCCGGGCTAAAACCCTCTGAGACACTCTTGCTTGGCGAAAAATCGACAAATGTGGGAGGAGTCGGTGGCTGGAAGGCGATTGGTCAATCGTCCGTGGGAGGTTACGCTTTTTTCCCTGTATTCGAACTAGACCACTGGATAGAAGTATTCGTCGGCGCTGGCGTATCTATTTCTCAGTCATTGGATAATCATGAAAAATTGGAGCGCCAATGAGCTCGTTGGGAGCAGTGAGCCGGGTCTGATAGGGCAAGACTGATGCCTCGCCAGACGTTATTTTCAACGCGTCGCTCGACTACAGGAACGGTTGAGGGCTAATGCCACGTGGACGACCTCATTCCTCGAAAATTTGGAACATGATATAGGAAGGAGCAATCATGCAAGGTGCATTCGATAGCAATATGTCAAACACGCCAGCGTTGACTTCCACCGGAACCAATGGAGCAATAGCTGTCCAGGCTACGAGTGATGGCACAAGCGTCATCGAGGCATACAGCAATGCGCGCACCGCACTAGTAGGGGCCACGGACAGCGGTATCGGGCTATATGCGCAAGCGTCAAGCAAGACCTACGGCATCGGCGTACGTGCTCAGGCCGAAGGCGGCTGGGGGATTAACGCTACCAGCGAAACTGGGGTTGCCGTGTTGGGGCAAAGCACTACCGATGTTGGCATATTCGGACAGAGCTTGGGGAATAGCTTTGGTGTGGTCGGCAATGCTCCCAACGCTGGGGTGGCGGCGTTCAACCCGAATAATAATCATGCAGCTTACTTAGCATCCGGGTGTTGTGCGGCATGGTTCACGGGCGATGTCCATGTGGCGGGCACATTTAGCAAGGCGGGTGGCGGATTCAAGATAGACCATCCGCTCGACCCGGAAGGCAGGTACCTGCAGCACTCATTTGTTGAGTCGCCGGACATGAAGAACGTCTATGATGGCATCGTCACCGCCGACGCGAGGGGCGAGGCGACCATATCGCTGCCGGACTATTTCGAAACTCTCAACCGGGAGTGCCGCTATCAGCTTACCGCAATTGGCGGTGCGGCCCCCGAACTGCACGTCGCGCATGAGATCCGAAACAATCGCTTCAGCATCGCAGGTGCCACGCCCGGGATGCGTGTGTCCTGGCAGGTGACCGGGATACGCAACGATCCATGGGCTAAGGTAAATTGCATCGAAGTGGAACTGCCAAAGCAAAAAGATGAGCACGGCTTCTACCTTCACCCGGAGCTCCACGGGCACGGGCCTGATAGGGCCATCGGTGAACTGCGCCACCCACGGGTCGCGCGCTCCACTGGCTGACTCGCGCTGAGCGTTGAGCCATGGACGATTCAAGCGCGAGACCCGCATCCGGAACACAACGGCCTCACCGTCGCGATAAGCCAAAGCCGGAAGCAATCTGATCGCTCGGGCTGATGATCGAGCATCTTTCGTTGACTTACAAATGGGCCGGTTACGGGGCAAATCCGACGCTTGAACGTCCGACTGACAACGCACGTGAACGACGGCTTGTGGCCGATAGCGTCAGCTCGATGAACGGTCTCCGAGCGGACGTTCAAGTCGTCCACGCGAGCCTTCAGGCAATGCGTCCGAACGCGAACAAACCGCCATCTTCTGCCTTTCGTCAATACCATTGCACGGACACTCGAACGTCAGCTTCACGCGTGGTGGCGGACGATCGTAACGTAAATTTAAAGCTACACTACTTCGTCACTGTGCCGCAATTGCATGGCCAGGAAAGCCGAAATCTGTCATCGATATTCGTTAGATTAGGTTTCTCGCTCGACTGAAACACGGAGCACGGTCGAACTCTATCGGCGATCTAAACTTGAGATGTTCGGTATTACGGAGATCGACAAACTGCTTTTTCTGACCAAAGGCTCGCCCGCTCAGATAGGGTATCCGTGTTGTCTCGTAACGAGAAATAAACTTGCTTGTGTCCAGTTGGCACCATTATCTGCCCCGCCCTTTTTGTCATTGCTAGCGTGTCCAGTGGGTTCCGTTGCTAAAGATCAGTTGGTGGCATGCTGCATCGGGTTTGGCAGTCGCATTCCTCCAATCGGGAATTCGATAAATATTCGGCTTCTCCTCATAGCTATTAGCTTGATCACCTACCTCGTTAGTGAACAGGTAGCTGCCATCGCTGAGGCGCGTAACGCTGGCTTTACCAGGGATGTTATTTTGGCACGGAGCAACAGTACAAGTGTAATTGTCTGCGATGTCGCAATGTCCTTGCCCATGCGCACTTTCTATTGCCACTGCGAATTCCGAAGCAACCACTACTGTTCGGACGATTCGCACCATCAATCGTTCATTTTTCATGGCTAGATCTCCGCGTGCGTGCAAGCGAGCAGTCATCCTTGCCAAAAGGTAACGCGCTTCTACAGGATAGGCACCTCGAAGTGAAAAGCAAGCACTCACGCATGCCTGGTCTCACCAGCGCCGCTTTGCCCTCCGACGCGGTGCATGCTGCACGGTGGTGACATTCGCAGAAACTAGCTGAGGGACTGCAACGGTCCGACTTCACCGACTGACCTGAAGGTCGCTTACGGTCGCTCGCGCGGGGAACCAACCGCGAGACCGCCAAAGGCAGCGGGAAAGGCGACTACGGCACGGATAACGACCTGTCTGCCCTCAGCAGCGTTCGCATTTTTTTGAGTTCTGTCCTAGCATACTATGGTTAATTTGCTGGCACGGATACGGCGATAAACTCAACGTTTTCGCTTATCCAACACCAAAAATAGACGGATATACGTTCGCCGGACCTAAAGCGATGAAAACCCAAGATTTCAAAGCGTCCGTATTTATCGCCGGCTCTGCCGTTCTCCTGCTGTCGCTTATTCCCGCAGGCGCGGCTATTTCAGAAGACACTTCGCAACAAGCGTTGGATACAATAGCAAACTTCGCAGACCGCCTATGCCAAACGGTGCCGATTGACATCCAGTCCAGCCGCGTAGAGCTGAACGGTTCAGCAAAGGCAGAATTGGCAGGGGTTATAAAAAAATTAGCAAATTTCGGAGTTGATGGTGCAGGGAAATATTCGACAGACGAGTCTAAGAATGTGCTTCAGAAAGATCTCGCACAAACACTTCAAGGATCACGTGATTGCAGGCTTCAGGTTTGGAACGATCTAAAAACCAAATTCAACATCGGCAATGTGCAACCGCCTGCCGCATGCCGGGATAGATCTCATGGTGTAGAGAATTATAGACGCGAATACGATGTAACGCAGACTTCGCCGATGATGGGCGGGGGATTTGACCAACCTCGCTGGTGTCAACAGGCTATCGCACAACTTCAGTCTCAGAATGCAGACAATGAATACAGCGTCCGCGGCTCCTCTGAGAATAGCCATAGTACATGCCCGCCGCTTAATTGTCCGCAGTATCAATACACGTGCACGATTCACGTGAAAGCGGACCCAATTTACGTCGAGAAAGTCTCGCCTGCATGTAAGTAGACGTCTGCTCATGAAGGAGAAAGGGAGGACGCGAAAATTTCACGGAATAGGTCGGCGGTTTCAAGGTTGAAGCGCAACAGCGAATTTAATGTTTAGAGCCCTTACGTTGAGCTGCGGAAGCGAGTGTGGC
>NZ_FCNV02000025.1 GCF_001544615.1 Caballeronia concitans | reverse complement strand
GCCACACTCGCTTCCGCAGCTCAACGTAAGGGCTCTAAACATTAAATTCGCTGTTGCGCTTCAACCTTGAAACCGCCCATCCAAAGCCGATCAAGTGGAAGTATGACGATCCTTCACGTCGAATCCGCCAGGTGCCAAATCAATGACGCAGTCGACTAGTGAGAATTGTGCTTGCGACGTCGGGGTTTTTGCGCGCCAAACGTTAGTCGGGGTTCAGTCGTTCCGGCTTATTCTCAAGAACGGCTCCCGTTTGAGCATCGATCCCGACTTCCTATATATCGCGACCGGAGGCGATATCGAACGAGTAGCGCAACCCACCTCCTCCGTGCTCTTTTTCCAGCTCCTCATCGGTTATCCCCGATGAGCCCTTAATGCCGCCGTGCGGGCCTGTTCGGTGCTGACTTTGGCTTGCTTGGCGGGTTGTTCGCCAGTAAAGCAACACGCCTTCGCGCTCCTCGCCGGCATAGTGACGGCGGCAGCAATATGCAGCACTCCCGGCCCAAATCGTACTCCTATACACAATAATGGCGATAAGAAAATAAACTGACTTCGGTCCATAAGGAAGGCTCTTTTGAAAATGAAGTGGGTAACGGCTCTCAACGGGCATGCGAGTTGAATGCAGAGAAGTCGAGTTTGCCAGCGATGAGAAACAGCACCGTTCGCATGGTTGCGAAGCGCGTGTAGCCACGAGCCTTGCGCTTGGCGGCCTGAAATAAGCCGTTGATGGCTTCGATAAAGCCGTTGGTCTGGCGGGTCTGGGTCCACGCAACGATGCCGTCAAAGTGTCGGCGAATCAATCGTGCGACCTCCTTCATCGGTTCGACTTTCGAACGCATGACGTTGGTGCACCACTGCCGCAACAATTCGGAAACGACATGAATTTGCTTGCGTTCGAGAATCTCGCGCAACTGCTCGCGATACAACCAGGCGCGGGCCGTTCGCTTGGTGGTGTACTGCCTGAGAAGGGCCTCGAGGTTCGTCAATTGCGCAAGGTTCAGCTTGTTGGCGTCCTTAAGCAGTGTCCAGCGCATCCCTTTAAGTTCTGGGTCGGCTTTCTGTTGTTGGCGCCGGACCGTATCAAGCGCCTTGGAGGCATGGGCGACGACGTGAAACTTGTCGAACGTCACTCGCGCATTGGGCAGATGTTCGCCGACTCCTTTGATGAACGCGGGCGACATGTCGATGCTCACGGAGCTCACTTGCTCCGGCGTGCCGTGATGTTGGCTAAGGTAGGCCGCAAAGCTCTCAATCGTGTTCGCGTCACGGCCGGGCGTGACGAATACGACGCGCCGAGCCTGCATATCGGCGACCAGCGTCAGATACTCGTGGCCTCGCCGGTACGAGGTTTCGTCGATGGCCACCGAGCTGACGTCCGACAGGTTCGCCGACGCCAGCGCGAGTTCCACATAGCGCGAGCAGATGGCATGCACCCGATGCCACGACAGATTGACGATGCGCGCCACTGCGGCAAACGGCATCTGCTGCGCCAGCATCAGCACCAGCGCCTCGAACAGCAACGTGAAACCGTCGAGTTGGCCGACCCATCCCGGCTCGACCAGCCGCACCGAATCATCGGGCAAGCGCACGCGCGGCACTCGCACTTCAAGATAGCACTCGTGCTGGAAGAAATTCAGGTGGCGCAACCGCTTGATTTGCGTGTCGTGCACTGGGTGCTCCCCGGCGAGCCCGGGGTACGCGAAGCGACTGCCAGCGACAAAGTCCACAGCAATCGTCAGCTGTCGTTTGGCCGTATCAAAGTCGACACCTTGCACGTACCACGGTGCCTTGACTCCCAGGGCGGCTTCAAAGAGTTGATTTGTCATTGTTCGCTTTGTCTTGCATGGCTGGTTGCCGCATTCTGCCGCAAACAGCCATGCCCCAGCTTGTCGATTCAAAGCGCCTCAAGGGTTCGCTGCGCCGGGCTCACGCCCGCCCTTGACCCGCACAACCACCCACTCTGATTTCAAAAGAGGCATAAGGAACGTAGCCAGGAAATGCCCGGTCATGGGGCCGGGAGCGTATGGCGTGATCCATTCGAGTCGTTCGGGTGACTTCTGTAATACCGAGCCTGATTACGCGCTAACCTCGTCGCAGACGGAGGATAGTCGTGTCGGTTATACGGCAACCATCCATCTTTCCACGCTTGAACTAACTCTTCTCGAGCTTGCGCGCACGTTTTGCCCGCCACCGATTCCGCGGCGAGCACGCTCCCCGCAGAGAGTAAAAGCGTCGCCGCTAACAGCCCTGAAGTTCTCATGACTGGTCCTCCCTGATAGTCGTGGTCCAACGAACAGGGTCTACGTTCTATTGAAAAATGGGCATCATTCGATGTGCGCCCCGAGTTCACTTCAGCGATGGCGGCAAAAAGGACTGAACGGCAGCGTCTTTGGCCCACGGTCGTCCCGCAGCACTACTGAAGCTTCTCGCACCGCCGAGGCTGGTAGTGGCAGCGTGCGCGGCGGAATAATGCGCTGCAATGCGAGCTTCAGCTGCTGATTGTCGGCAGATATGTGGTTTCGCCGCGTCGGCCGGGTTGTACGCAGCCTTCTCGGCTTGCTGAAGGTCAGAGCGCGCACCTCTGCACGCGTCAATGGTGCGGTCGATTGCTGTGCAAGGCTGACCAGCGGGAGCACGAGAACTGCGCCCGCGAAAGAAAGTGGTGGTAGCTTCATGATTTCGAACTCCGTTAGGGTACACGTCGCGAACAGCTTTGTTCGCGATTGTTTCCACCACGGTAGATCGGGAATGCTTAAGATCTGATTAAGTATTTGTGAGTCGATGAATCTGCGGCGCGCGCGATTGCGCCGAACCGAACTACGGCTGCCGCATACTGATTCGCAGAACGGTGCCGGCAGTCCGTCACACGCCGCGTCTTACAAACCGTCCGTCAAGACGGTACGCGGCAGGTAGTGGTCGACACGTGCTCGTCAGGACGCGGCTGCCCGGCACTCCACCCGCTAGTAACCGCAATCTGCCTCGTCGGCCTACAGCATCTGACGGTCCCATTCGTTGCAGGTGGCACAACGCATTGCCGATAAGTGCTCTGCGAGTTACTACACACTCGAGATCCGGTCTTTTCTACAGTCTGTCGCGTTAACTATTTGTTAAGTCTTAAGCGGCAGTCTGACTGCTGGCTGCTGCGCTGACGCAGGTGGCGCTTGCAGCCGTCACAACCATCTAACTGGAGAGAATCGGACATGAACACAACCGTCAGGCTTCTTGCGCTCGCTGTGGCTTTCTCCGTGCCGGCGCTTTCATTCGCGCAGTCGTCGAACAAGCCTGCTACTCGTGCAGAAGTGCGCAGCGAGCTATTCCAACTGCAAAGTGCTGGGTATAAGCCGAACAAAGTGAAGTATCCGGCCGACATTCAGGCGGCGGAAGCGCGAACCGCGGCGCGAATGCAGTCCGAGAACGTAGCAAGTCGGGCTGTTGGCGGTTCAGCAAACGGCTCAGCGCAATCAGGGCATGCGCACCGAGCTAATAGCTGGAAATCGATGTACAGTCATCATTGACTCGGCCTCTAAAGGATTTGCAGATGAGGATACTGCTAGTCGAAGACGACGTTTTGATTGGCAGAGGGCTGCAGCACGGGTTGCGAAAGGAAGGCATGGCCGTCGACTGGACAACAGACGGGGAAGCAGCTGCGATCGCCCTCCGCACCACTTCCTACGGGTTGATTTTGCTCGATCTGGGACTGCCGAAGCAAGACGGTCTGACACTTCTTAAGAATCTGCGGGGCCGCCACGACCCGACTGCGGTGATCATCATCACGGCGCGCGACGGCGTCCCCGATCGCGTCGCCGGATTGGACGGCGGGGCCGATGACTACATGGTCAAGCCGTTCGCGCTCGAAGAGCTGCTTGCTCGTATCCGCGTGCTTGACCGTCGGCATGCGGGCCGAGCACAGGCAACGCTGCAAGCAGGCGAAATCGAACTGGATCCCGCACGTCGCTCCGTCCTTCTGCGAGGCGAGAAGATAAGTGTAACGGCGCGGGAATTCGCACTGCTCTATGAGTTGATGCGAAGTCCTAGCGTTGTTGTCACGCGTGAGCAACTCGAGGAGCGCCTATACGGGTGGAACGAGGAAATCGAGAGCAACGCGATTCAGGTTCATGTGCACAACCTTCGCCGTAAGTTGGGTGCACAAGCGATCCGAAACGTGCGGGGCGTCGGCTATCAAATCGGGGATAGCGCGTGAGGTCCCTTCGAAGGCGATTGCTGCTATGGCTTCTACCCGCCACGCTGCTAGCGGGGCTCCTGGCGAGTGCCGCTACCTATTGGGGCGCGTTGTCCGAACTCGATGAGGTCCTCGGTGACCAGCTAAAGGGGATCGGACAGCACGTGGTGGTGGATGAGAACAATCGTGTGTCGTTGACCGGTCTGAGACAACGCGATGATGATCGGATGTCCGGCGAACAATCGCATGGTGTGTTGCTTCAAATCTGGCGCGGCGCGACGCAGATTTTCAGCAGCGATCCCGATTCGATCTTGCCACCACCAGTCGGTACGGGCCTCGCTGACATCACGGTCGGCGGCCAGCTATGGCATTCGTTCGTCACGCGAGAAGGCGACGTGTCGGTACGGGTCGCGCAACAGAGAAAGGCTCGCTGGGAGGCAGTCGCCGAAATCGCGATGCATCTCTTTTGGCCCGTCCTGTCGCTCGTTCCGGTACTTGCCCTCTTTCTCTGGTTTGGGATCGGCTATGGGTTGCGGCCTTTGCGCGAGATCGCAGCCAGTCTCAAGCGCCGAGACGCAAACAACATGCAACCGATCTACACTGCGGCGATGCCGGGGGAAGTCAAGCCGCTCGTCGATGCGCTGAACGACCTTCTGCATCGGCTCGACAATGCGTTCACGGCGCAGAAGAACTTCATTGCGGATGCTGCTCATGAGCTTCGAACGCCCATCATGGGTCTTGGGCTTCAGGCAGAGTTGCTCGAGCGGGCGTCGAGCGCGGCCGAACGCGAGGAGATTAATGCCCAACTAAGAGTGGGCGTGGTTCGCCTTGCGCGTCTATCTGAGCAGCTTTTGACGCTAGCCCGGCTGTCGCCAGACGCACAGCTCGCCGAGGACCAGCCGTTTGACCTATGTGCTCTTGCCCGCTCCGTTGTAAGCGACCGATCGAGAGTCGCCGAAGTTAATGATGTCGACCTTGGTCTCGTCGAAGGTACACCGTTGATCGTTCGCGGAAACGCGGAAAACGTACGCATCCTATTGAACAATCTGGTCGACAACGCGATTCGGTATGGGGGATCCCACTCGCGAGTGGACGTCGTAGTCCACAGTCACGAGGGTCGGCCAGTGGTAGAAGTGCGGGATACTGGGCCAGGCATTGCAGAGGTCGATCTTCCGCGCGTGTGGGAGCGGTTCTATCGCGGCAGCGGCCACGCAGCATCCGGAAGCGGCCTCGGGCTTTCGATCGCCCGGCGCATCGCTGAACAGCATCATGCCGTCATCTCTTTAGAAAGAGGCCTTGACGGCCGGGGTCTGACAGTACGCGTTTGCTTCCCGGGCGCGCCCGCAGACTTGGCCTACGCGGCGACTGCCCACTAGACGAATGACCCCGACCGTTGCGAGGAAGGCCCGCAGTTGTAGGGCTTACTACTGGAGGATGATCCGCCACCATACAGGACGCTCATCCCGACGGGCGCGAATTGTCTGCAGTGTCTGCTGCTCGCATTAAAACGGCCGCTCGAACGACTCGGAATAGGCGACGTGGAGCGGCGGCAATTGGCCGGCTGGCGCCCGATGTGGTCGGCTAGACGCGACCCGTTGGTGACGGTCGATCCGTCAGAGGCGCAACAGCGGGTATCAGAGGCGAGCAGTGACTCCTTACGCCGTCCACGGACAATTGGTCGGCCTTTGCGCCGCCCGCGGTCGATCGGCATGCCCCGGTCACGATCGACTCGAAGGGCTCCTCGGCTCACGGGGCATCGAATCTTTCGCCCCGGGATCAACGCATTAATGCGCCAAGCGCGGAGGCAAATAAGCACCGTAGTATGGGCCGACGTTACCGTTGCCCGCTGTCTTAATCTTGTACCCGGCGAGGAAATGTCCCTGGATGTACTTGCCGCTACCGCCATCCGCTTTGTCAATATGAAATGCGGCAAACGCCACGATGGGTTGCACCGAGTGGGCGGTCGCATCATTGACGACCGGGAGGATCACGTCGATACCTTTGGTGTTGCCATTAGCGGTGGCTTTCGATTGCACGTCCGAATAAAGCGTTGTCTTCGTGCCTGGCTCGATCCAGATCGCATCGCCGATGTTCACCGCCGTCGGATTGCCGTTGGCGATAAACCCGCGCACAGTCGGCACGTTGTTGGCGTCGGTTTGAAAGGAAGTCCATTGGCCTGTCTGGCAGCCATTGACGTTCGAACCGGTGCCAAACGACACCGTATAGGCCGCCCCGGACGGATCGGTCTTGGGCATGCCTGTCTGCGCGTTCCAATACAGGTTGTAGATGCACGTTGCGATCGCCACGGGAAAGAGGCCGCCTGGCGCAATCGATCCCGGGCCGGACACCATCGCGACGGAGGTAGCGCTGGCTGGGCCGTTGTTCATGCCGAAGAGCGGTGCCAGAAAATAGCTGACCGGCCCGCCATTGAGCCCCGGGGCGCGCGAGACGGTCACTTGGATGGCGGTCGTGTCATAGGTTCCAGGGGTGATCGTCGTTGCCTGCATACTCGCAGGCGAGCCCGATACATTCCAGTATCCTGCTTGGACCGACGCATCGTGCAACGTGACGCCGTCGGAGGTATTCAAACTGACTGCGCTCGCAGCGGCGGCCTGCGCGGCGCTCCAGTTCGGACCCGAGCTGTTACCGGGAAGCAACGAAGCCGCACCCGAGAGCGCAGCGGCGTCGGCCGCGGTTCGCAGTTCAGCCTGGACCACGAACAGATGTCCCATATCCACCGCCACCGCGCCTGCCATCAGCACCATGAGCAGCACAGAGGGCATCACGAGCGACATCACGCCTCGCTGGTGCCGAAGGCCAGCCGCACCGTTCGACGGTCGGCGCACTCGCGGACTGTTCAATTCCTGTTGCGTGGCCTTCAAATAGCGTGGGCGTCGCATCTCATCGACCATATTGCGTTTGATTTTGCCGACCAATCCATGTATTCAGCTCGCCCGAGATTCAACGTCCAAGCGAGCCCTAATCCGTTTAACGGCAGAGGACAAGAAATCTTGACAACGATTCTGACCCAGTGTCGCTAAAAGCAAAGCAAAGCCGCGCCCGTTTCATGGGGCCGACGTCGGAATCGCGCCGTCTAAGGACCTCGGGCTGATTGCTGCAGCGTTGAGCTAGAAAGCGTCTTCCCCGAGCACGGGCATTCTCCTCCACATAGGCGTGTTACAGCAGCCCCCGAGATCGTGACGGGCAGCCCGCAGCAATGCCGATGGAACCGATGCGCTGTCGGTAATCGAATGGCTCTTCAACGACCGGAGCCGCCGTCTGAATGGCCGGGCGTGACTTTGAATGAATAACGCCTCGTGGCACGGGCGCCGTCTGCCGAGGGAGGACCGTACCCGACCGAGAACTGTCTCTCGGAGGAGCTGGTGCACATGAGCGGAGAGCTCGGCGAAGCTGTCGTTAAACAAGCGGCTCCGGAGCTCGGCAGCGCCGTGCCGATTGCTGCACCAACCTCGTCAGCGCCCGAAAGCCAACTTCGTGCGCGAGTCCCGATTGAGCGAGCCGAGCGCTTCCCATCCGAGCCCAGCAAAGCACGGGCCTTGCGTGGCTTCGCCGAACTTGACGTCGTTATGCTCGGCGTTCCATTCGAGCACGATGACGTGCCCGTTCGAATCCACCGTGACGTCCCAGCCGACGCAACGCGCGAACGGCAGCTTCGCGTGTAACTCGATGACCTTTTGGAGGCACTCGGGAAACGACGGTAGGGTCAGCCCGGCAAAAGTGACATGCGAATCGGGATGCGCATCGACGTCGGACCAGTCGTTCAGATAACCCTTGCTGCACAAGCGCCCGGTTCGGAGATCGACCGCGATGCAGACCTCGCTATCGGGGCAAATGTGAGTATCCGTCGCACGTCCGAGGCGCAAGAAGCAGGCGCGCAGCGAAATGTGCCCTGCATCGTCGACGACAGTGGTGAAGCGCACCGTGGCGACCGCTTTCGACCGGAACTGATCGAACCACTGGTGCTGCACGATGAATCGTTGCAGCACACCATTGCCCAGCGCCTTGATGCGACCGATACGAAAATCCTTGCGGTCGATCAGATAGATGCCCCTGCCCTGCGATGATTGATCGAGCTTGAATGCGACGCGCTCGCTCGTGCTGAACACGGTGTCGAGGATCGCGGACTCGGGAATCGCGATGTGATCCGCCGTAAAGAACATGCCGTTCACGTAGTACGCAATATCGGGGAACGCGTCGTCACGAAAGAGCAGCCGCGACACGGGCTTGAGATTCGATATCTGCCCGTAAAGGCCCTTGAGCTTGGGGACGACCACCGACCCATAGTAGTTGTCCGGAATCCAGCCTTCTCTGAAGCTTCCGTTAAAGGCGGTATAAGCCTGAAGCCACGGTGCATAGCGTGCGTCGCCGAAGACATCGCGCGCGTAGACATCGGCAAGTTTGAGTTGAGAGGGGTCCGTCCGGCCGTGCCGGCTTTCTATGGTCCGACGAATGCTGCGTGCCTCCACGGCATGCCGCCAGTGAAATCTGCGCCATGCAAGGTTACGCCATGATTCTTTGACAAGCGCCTCGACGTGTTTTGGTGACATAAAGATCTTTCCGGTTTGCGTTAGGCGAGCGCAAGCGTAGCCATCACGACCTGAGGAAACGCTTAAAACAGTGCGCTTTGGCGGAAAAGCGCTTGCTATTGACGCCCATTCGGAATCACAAGTTTTCATGCTTCCCGTCTCGCTCAGGTTCGCAAGAGAATCGTAAGCAGCCAATCGCTTGTTACGAGTCCGGCTCGTTTCAAGGCCCATAGTACCTTTGGGCTAGACGTATCGATGAGGCAGGGCTCATCGAACATCGTCGCCAGCTCGGCTCGAAGAAGAACAGGAAACCCAAGCCACAATCGACTGTGGGCCGCGCTTTTTTCGTTTCTTCGGAGCGCCACGAGCGCGGACGCCAGTTCTGTAACCACCATCACGAGGCGGGCCTTGCTCGCAGTCGCTGGGCGCGAACTAGATGGCGCACGGGATGGCGTGGGAGAAAAGGCCTCTGAACATTCAGGCACTTGGACAGCAGACTTTCAACCGCTGTGACGCGTCCGCTTCGATCAGCCTGAAGGTCAACATCTTTGAGCCAGGGATGAGCCCGACAGGGCGCTTACATAAAAATAAGCTTTCGCTGTCGCCAGATGTACCCGCGAAAAGTGAACGGATGTATTAAACGTCCGCTGGCTGTGCCTTTGCCCAACTAATCCGATAGAGATTTTGACGCGCACACCGGGGTCTCGTATCAACGCGGTGCAGGTCGATACAGTAACAGCACCTCTCGCCGCTCGACGCTTCGGTCGGACAGAGACCGGATCGCGCCTTAAGGCTCTCATCAGATCCGACCCACTACCATGGTCGGACGGATCTTTTGAAAATTCGGAAGCCCAGTGACCCAAGCGTCCTCGCAGGCAGCCGCTTACGCGCCGATAGTTCGGCTCTTGCATTGGGTCGGCGTGCCGTTGACCTTCATTGAGTTCGCCCTTGGCTGGTCGATGCCGAGGCTCGCCCGTGACACTGTCCCGACGGGCGTAATAGGCTGGCATCTGTCCGTCGGCGCGCTGTTTCTTGCACTGATGCTGGTTCGTGTGGTGTGCCGACTGATCTACGAGCCGGACCGGGCGGTCGGTTCGACTGCGCTTGGCCGTCTTGCGAGGGTGGGCCACCTGACGCTGTATGTGACGCTGCTTGCAGTGCCTGTCACAGGTTGGGCCAATTCGTCTTCGCGAGGCTGGATAGTCCGTCTATTTGGGTTTCTATTCTTTCCCCTTCTTACGGACAGAAACTCTGCGTCCGGAGAAGCGTTAGGTATTGTGCACGGATGGCTCGCCTGGGTTCTGCTCATACTGTCGACGGCCCATATCGCTGATGTGCTCTTTCATCGGCTTGTGCTACGCGACGGCGTGCTTCAGCGGATGATGTAGACAAGCCTCGCTGCAAAGTTTCCGATAGCGTGGTCATTCACAGTTGAATGGAACATATCGTAGGTCAAAGATGCCGCCAACGAATGCCGAACACATCGCCCGCAATTCTTGGAACGAACTTCGTCGGCGAGCGTTTCACCGGAGGCACGCCTCTGAAGCCCGCAATGCCTTGGCCCGCATTGAGCGAACGCTTGGCAAAACTAACCCGGCGGAGCTCAGAGCTGCAGACGCCTACGCGCGCGAGGTGCTTGGCGAAGCATGTTATGCGCCGTGGCTTCGCGTGTACACGGCGCTAAACGGAACGTTCATAGAGGGTTGGATACCGGACAATTACTACGGCTGGATAGTCGTTCCAAGATTGAAAGGCCATTATGGCAAGGTATCCGACCTCAAGACACTCGCACGGGTAATATTCCGAGATACCGCGTTTCCAGATGCCGGCTATCACGTTAATGGACTTTTCTACTCGCAGGATTACAGGGCCGTCACACCGCTTCTTTTGGAAAAAACTTTATTCCACGACACCGACAAAATCGTTTTCAAATCGGATCAGTCGGGTCAAGGCAGAAGCGTCCTCATACTGAGACAGCAGGACTTTTCCCTAGATCTAATCAAATCGCTTGGTAACGGAGTCTTTCAACGGTTCATACGCCAACACGAAGTGTTCTCCCAGTTCGGATCTGCAGCGGTCGCAACCATCCGTTTCACAACGGTCATAGACGATCAGGGTAGTGCCTCACTTCGAGCGTGTTTTTTGCGGCTTGGGCGAGATGCGGATTCTCATGTCCGTCCGGCCACCGAAATATGCGTGTCCGCAAACCTGCTTGATGGTTGCTTGCAAAGTACGGGGTATCAAAGCGACTGGACTTACATGCAGACGCACCCTGATTCGAAAGTCGCCTTTGTCGGAACAAGGCTACCGGCATTCCAGCAATGCGTTGCTAAGGTGCTCGAATTACACGGGAAGTTCCCATTCGCGCGCTGCGTTGGGTGGGACGTAACCGTCGATGTTGATGAGAATGTGGTTGTCCTCGAGTGGAATGCTGAATACAACGACGTCAAATTCAGTGAAGCCACCCAGGGCCCGTGCTTTCTTGGCCTCGGTTGGGAGAAGCTTGGTCAAGCGGACTACGAAGTCCGCGGACCGTCACAGCAGCGAGGCGCCAAAACCATCTTTGGCTAAACTAAGAGCAGTCTTGCCCAGATTCGTGCGAAGACATCAGCGTGTCACCGCTCGGCACTCTAGGCACTCTACGGCCTAATAGCGACACTAATGGCGTTCCTATTGAGCCCGGAACTCCACCCGGAAGGCTTTTTCGTTTTGGCACCCTTAGTACCAGGCACCGAAAGGATGGGTGTCAATTTTTTCGGGTCAAGATCACCATGAGGCAAACCCACCGATACACTTGCCGCGCCCCGGAACAACCCGATGGCTTCCACGGGCAGCCTCGAGAACGGGCCATGACCCCCGCCCGGAGCCCGACCGACAGCGCCTCGTGCGTCCGCTTGATCAGCGCGAGCGACAGCGCAGCCTCCGTGCTCAGCCCCGGAAGCGCGCTCATCATGACGATCGCCGCCTCCTCAACGCTCGCGCCGAGAGGCATGGAGGAAGCGATGTGCCGTGCAATCTGCGCGACCGCTTCCATCGCGAGCTCCTAGGCCCTCGCGCCTTGCAGGCAAGGCCGGTTCATGAGACGGCCCCATTCGTAGTCGAGATGCTCGGGATCCATGGGAAAAACGCCTGCGCCGGGCGTAAAAGTCAACTCGCCGAAATAGATCTTGTCGCCCGGCGCATAAAGATCGACCCGCACATACTCGAAACCTTCGGCAAGCGAGGCCGCCACAGCCAGCAACGCAGCCAGGTTTGCTGGGCGCGGCGCAGGCTGCGGGCTGCGCGGATAGTGCCCGATCGCGACATTGAGACGATTCCAGTTGTCATCGTACATATCGCCGCGCGGATGCTCGCCGAAACGATCCGAAATCACCGCGATGTAAATGGTCGGCTTGGTCTGCCCTTCCCCGAAGAAGCAGTGAACCTTGATGTCAGCCGGAATCTCCTCGTTCGAATCCACGAGCAACTGTTCGAAGTAGATGCGAGGCTTAATGGTGCGATAGTGACGTTCGCGCGCCACGCGATAAAAGTCAGTTGCAAGCCACCGCTGCGCAAGGCGCTGCAATTCCTCGAACGATGTCTTCGACTTGTCGCGCACGACCTCCACAAAGCCGCTGCCGTGATTCGCCTTCATCACGAACTGCGAGGGCAGTGCATTGAACACCTCGCGCGTGAGCGCCGGCGGCGTGGCAATAAGTGGTATCAGATATTGTTCGCCCACCCTGCGGCGCACGTAGTCGCGCACGGTCAATTTGTCGGTCAAATCGACGAAACGTGCATCCGGATAAAGGCAGCGATGGAGAATCTTTTCGTTGAATGTTCTTGGCCGTGTAATGTTCGGGAACCTTCCAACCTTGCGCCGGTGTGCGATGCTCAAGAACAGGCGGTCTGGCAGACAGTCCAATACCGCTTTGACGAGGGCCTTGCCGATTGACATCATTTGTTCTCCTGCGTTGCGCCATTCTGCATGCAAGCCCACCGCACGATGAGCTCGCCGACACTAGCTCGCGAAACGATGGCTTTCTAGCAATGAGCTCAGCCGTCAGGGGCGAGACGTTTGCAGGTTCCACGTGGACGTCCCGACCGCCGCACAACTGTCGCTACAGTGCGACAACACATGTATAAACGACGTTAGTCGGATATTCACGTGCGGAAACGCACGATTCACGCCGGCTTCGGGAACCGCGGACCGCGGCGAGCGATATAACGAGCGATTGCGCATCGGTCCCATGCATGCGCAGTGGGATATCACCTCAGGTTCGACTGTCAGCCCGTCCGAGAGATGCGCTGACAGGGAATCGAGCACCATCGTATGTTGCGTAGAACATGATGCCCGTTCAGCTTCGCACCAGCGGCCGTTGTCTGAAGCTGAGCGGCCGCTCGAACGTCAAACCCATGGCGGGAGCCAAGGTCCGCAAATGGCCGACTGCCGGCTGCCGCCGTCGGCTGAACCCGACCCAAGACTGTCATTGAGCTCCCGTTGCCGCGACGACAGCTTTATGGGTGCAACGGTCGGTCGCTCCACTGACTTGTTAGCAATTCAAGTCATCCTCACGTCAGATCGCCGACCACCGATCGCTGTGCTGACCACGGTGCGACCGTCGGGTTGATCGTCCATCTACGTGCAATTAACCGACAGCCGCCAACTCAATCCCATGCTAGAGGACGTACGAATGTCGAACTTACACGGGCGATGAAGTCGTCACCCGCGTGGAATTCACCGAGCATGAAAGCGCAAAGCCAAATCAAAATCACTCGTATCGTCGGCGGATGACATAGCCTGATCGTCGCTTTGAACCGCACACACAGCAGCGCCACCTCAATTCCTAGGCATCACAGCCTTGGCGATCTCCAAAAGAAGCTGACTCTGCTGATAGGGCTTGCGTAGTTTAGGAAGATTGGCCTCCGTTCCCTCGGGCAATTCCGCGTAACCGGTTGCGAGAATGACTGGCAAGGAAGGCCTTAGCAGCTGAGCAGCCTTCGCCAACTCTAATCCGGTCATTTTAGGCATCGAAAAGTCCGTGAGCATCACGTCGACCTCTCGGTTGCTGCGCAAGACTTCCAGCGCCGCTTGACCCGAGTTCACTTCAATCACGTCTTGCCCCAAATCTTGCAGCAGAAAGGACGTACTAGAAGAGATAAGCGGGTCATCATCAACAACCAGCACCGTCGCCCGTAACTCCGGTGCTTCCACTTGCGCATCATCGGGCGACGCTTCGGGAATGGCGATGTTGGCGGCTGCAAAAGACACGGGAAGCCAAATCGACGCTCGCGTGCCCTGTCCAAATGTGCTTTCGAGCCGAAGCGCCCCATGCAATTGCCGTACGAGGCCGTGAACCATGGATAAGCCGAGCCCAGTTCCTTTACCCAGTTCCTTGGTGGTGAAAAACGGCTCCGTGGCCTTGGCCAGCGTCGCGGCATCCATGCCCGTGCCTGTATCGGTGACTGTCACCCGGACATACTCTCCGGCTGCAAGTTCGCCGCCATCCATCGAATAAGCAGTGTCGACGGTGAGCACAATGATGCCTCCGTCAGGCATAGCATCACGCGCATTGACGACAAGGTTCAAGATTGCCAGCTCAACCTGATTCGCATCGACCATCGTGAAGGGCAAATCCTCGGCAGTAGTCATCCTCAATTCGATTGCCGATGTGAGCGACCGTTCAAGCAGGTCAATCATGCCGGACACCAATGCGGACAACTGTACGGGCTCGACCTTAAGCACTTGTTGACGCGCGAACGCGAGAAGGCGTTGCGTCAGAGCAGCGCCTCGTTGCGCGCCTTTGAAAGCGCCGTCCACTAATCGACCGATCCGCCCATGAGATGGCACTTCCTTTTGCACCAGCTCCAGATTCGCCATGATGGCCATGAGTAAATTGTTGAAGTCATGCGCGATGCCGCCCGTAAACTGCCCGATCATCTCGAGTTTTTGAATTTGCCGTAGCAGTTTCTCGGTGTCTTCACGCTGTCGAATCTCTTCAAGCACGGTTCGATGGGCGCTTTGGAGTTCGGCGGTTCGCTCCATTACTTTGACTTCAAGCGTCTCATTTACACGTCGCAGCTGATCTTCCGCTGTCTTGCGCGACGTGATGTCCGAGGACACTCCAACGAGCCGACATGCCTTGTCTTGACCGTCGAGTACAATGCGTGCACGGATGTCGACCCAACGCACTGATTGATCAGGCAGCACGACACGATATTCAATCACGTAATCACAGCCCGTCTGCACACTACGCTTCACTGCGGCCTGCATCCGCGACTGATCGTCTGGGTGAACGCTCGCCAGGAGCTGCTCGTAGCTGAACCCATCATTCTTACCGCGCCCGAAAATCGCCTTGCAAGTCGTTGATGCCGTAAGCGTCAAGGTATCCAGATCCAAGGTCCACGAACCCAACTGCCCTGCAGTCAAAGCCGTCCTTAAGCGTGCTTCCCCTTCATGCAACTCTTGGATTCGCGCCCGAGCCTCGAATTGGCGACGTCGGCCGCGCACAGCAGTCTCGACAACACTGACGAACGTCGTCGGGTGAAATGGTCGCTCGATGAACGTCACGTTTCCAAGCGCAGTCGTCATCCGCTTTGCTGCAACCCTGCGGTCGGTAGTCCCGATCCGGCGAGTTAGCACAATGAACGGCAAGTCAGACCAAGGCGGCTGTGTCGCTATCCATTGAGTGAGCTCAGACGTGTCGGCTCCCTGCAACGCTTCGTCGGCGACAATTGCACAACAGATGTCGTCGCTCAACTCCGCACCGATGAGCCGCACGTCGGCGCAGGCCCTGGAATTGATCCCTGCTGCAGACAGAAGTTCTTGCGCTACGCTCAGGTCCCGTCCCGAGGGTGCAAGAATGAGGGCGGGACATTGTTCGATCTCGGACATGCGACGACTAGCCCTGTTTCGGCGTGAGGAGCGGCGCCGAATTGCCAACAAAGGTCGGCACTCCGCGCAATACACCTTGGAAATCTTCCAATGGGCCGCCTAGCGTGAGCCCGTTGAGACCAATGCCAAACTCGCGTATCGATTCCTCATGTGCGCCGGTGCGCTTCTTGATGACCGAAACGGCACGACGGACGCGACCAAACGCCTCGAAGTAGCGAAGCAGGATGACGGTATCAGCCAAGTACGTCACGTCCACCGGTGCTTTCATGTCCCCGACCAAGCCATGCTGCGCGACTGTCAGGAATGTTTTCGCTCCCTGTCGATTTAGGTACTGAAGCAATTCGTGTATGTGAAGCACGAGCGCGTTCTCTTCAGGCATCGCCGCTTGATAGCCATTTAAACTATCGATGACGACCGTTTTTGCTTGCATACCGTCGACGCTTTCCCGTACACGATGGGCGAATTCACCGGGAGACAATTCAGCGGCATCTAATTGTTCAATATGCAGGCTTCCCGCCTCTTTCATGGCTTGCAGATCGATTCCCATCGCGCGAACGCGTTCGAACAGCAGCCCAAGTTCTTCATCAAACACGAACATCGCGGCGTTCTCGCCTCGCCGCACAGCAGCCGCGACGAATTGAATGGTGAATAAGCTCTTTCCTGTACCGGCAGGGCCAAGAATGAGCGTGCTTGACCCTTGTTCTACTCCGCCGCCGAGGAGTGCGTCCAACTCCTGCACATCGCTTGTCATCTGGGTTCGCGCGAAACTAGTGCGATGTTCGCCGGCGACCAGTCGCGGATAGACGGCTACGCCCCCCCTTTTTATTGCGAAGTCGTGGTAACCACCACGAAACTTCTGACCTCGGTATTTAAGTACTCGCAGGCGTCGACGCTCCGCTCCGTATTGCGGCGACATTTCCTCCAGCTTGATGACGCCATGAGCAACGCTGTGCACTGTCTTGTCTGAAGCTTCAGACGTCATATCGTCCAGCAGCAATACAGTCGCATCGCGACCTGCAAAATAATGCTTAAATGCAAGGATCTGTCGACGATAACGCAACGAACTTTGCGCAAGCAGGCGAATCTCAGAGAGGCTGTCAATCACAACCCTCAGGGGCTTAACGCGTTCGAACTCCTCTAGAATGGCCTGCGTCGTCTCTCCCAGCTCAAGGTCGGACGAATAAAGCAATGTCTGTTGTTGTTCCGGGTCGAGCAAACTCTCCGACGGACTAACCTCAAAAATGCTTATCTCGTCTCCAAGCGTCCACCCATGCGAGAGCGCGCTCTTGCGCAATTCTGGCGCGGTCTCCGACAGGGTGATGTATAGGCAGGGCTCTCCCACTTCCGCGCCAGCCATCAAGAAGCGAAGCGCAATTGTCGTCTTACCGGTTCCGGGGCTTCCCTCCAGCAGAAACACGTTGCCTTTGCTCAGGCCGCCCGCAAGGATGTCATCCAATCCAGAGACCCCCGTCTGTGCGTATCGCGAATCGGGGGTGTTAGCGTCCATCAGTAGCTCCGAGTTCCTTCATCGCTTTATACGGGAGACGGTATCGAGGAATTTGAGGTAGCAACTGCGCCAGCGATGCGCGGGCGTTGCGCAGCTCGTGTGCACACTGCAGTTCAAGCCAAAACATTGCAGAGATTCCGCATAGCGCTTCGAGCCTTACCGCCATTTCAGGCGTGACGCTTGCGCTTGCGTCGAAAATTCGATGTAGAGTCTGACGAGACACACCTAGGTCTCGTGCTGCTTGGCTGATTGAAAGCTGCAAAGACGGCAACACCAAATCCTTCAGAACGCCGCCCGGATGTCGGGCGTTGCGAAGATAAGGTACGACTTGCATGAACGGCGATTCAGTCATTGGTGTAACTCCCTGCGTGACACTTTGGTCAGCATAGCACGCTTTAACGCCGAACTACATAATCGGGCAGGCAGTTCGGAGTTGGTAGAGGTTCAGGGCCGCCGATTGGAACTGATTGGCGTAGCCGACGGTTGAATGGCGGTACGTTGCAAACTCGAATGACTGGAAGTGGCCGGTTGATGAAGATCGCTCTCGAAGCGCCGCGCAACGGCGGCGACCGCCGCCCGAACTTCAGCACCCGTTTAGGTTTATTCGATGCCTGCCCTCAATCAAGGGCGCGTCATCGAACGACAACGCGTGCGGGCAGGCGTTGGATAAACCTCGAGGAAGGAAACCGCGGAGTAGTCCGATGCAGCCAGCGTTTTCGCTATGGCGATTGATCAATGTGGCTGATCGAGGTTGCGGGCCGGCGGCGGGCGATGCAAGCGTCCGGAGCGGCGTGGAGGCGGCAATAAAGACGATCTCGTATGTGACCGTCAGCTCGGATCATGGCTGTAGGACCGTCTATGACGCTCAAAGCACAACCGTCCGCTCGTCGGCGGCGTTGACGCAAAGCCGACGGTTGAGATGGAGATCGAAGCAAAGCGCTCATCGCTGGGCCGCCTATGGTGGGGCACGAATCGGTACGGTACGCGGGAGAATGTCAATGACAAGCATGGGCGCGCCGCAGTGCCGACAGATGAAGGTTGGTCGATCGACGATGACCGTGTCGTGCGGTGTTGGGCGGAGTTCTGGGGTCACGCCGAGCAGCGTACGTATCTTTCTTAGATTTGCGCGGCGCACCCGGTTAGCGAGCAACCCATAATGCCGGATTCGATGGAACCCGACTGGCAGCACGTGGAGCAGGAAGCGGCGCATAAACTCCCCAGTGTCGAGCGTCATGGCCTTGTAGCGGGGGCGGCCCTTCTCGCGGTAATCCTTCCAGCGGAAGGTCACGCCTCGCTCATCAAAGGCAAGTAGACGCTGGTTGGAGATCGCGACGCGATGTGTATCGCGTGACAGGTACGCGAGCACCGCTTCAGGGCCCGCAAACGGACGCTTGGCATACACGAACCATTCCGAAGCCCGCAGCGGTGCAAGCCACCTCGCGAAGGCCGCGCGATCCGCGAGCTGCGTGTACTCGCCAAAGAACTGAAGCCGTCCGCGCTGATGAGCATCAGTGAGCGCCTCCAGGAAGCGCCTGCGAAACAGGCGCGAGAGCACGCGCACGGGCAGGAAGAAGCCGCGCCGACAGGCGATCCAACGTGCGCCATCGTCTGAGAGGCCACCGCCCGGGACAATGCCGTGCACATGAGGATGATGCGTGAGCGCTGAGCCCCAGGTGTGCAGCACGAGCGTGGCGCCAATGTCGGCGCCTAGGTGCTTGGGGTCCGCCGCGATAGTGCGCAACGTCTCGGCGGCGATATCGAACAGCAGCCCGTAGATGACGCGCTTGTTATACCAGGCGATCGCACTGATCGGTGCGGGGAGCGTGAAGACGACGTGGTAGTACTCCACGGGCAGCAGATCGGCCTCTCGCGCTTCGAGCCAGCGGCGTGCGGCACTGGCCTGACACTTCGGGCAATGGCGATTCCGACATGAGTTATACGCGATCTCGGTTCGCTGGCAGCCCGAACAGCGCAGCACATGTCCGCCCAGCGCCGCGCTGCGGCACTGTTCGATGGCCGACATCACCTTCAACTGCCCCAGGCTCAACGCTACTGTGCGTCGCCACGTGGGCCCGCAGGCGCGGAAGATGTCCGCGACCTCCAGCATCGGATCCGACCGCGTGTCCGCTACTCGAGGCGCAGGCGCTCCAGCGGGCTGACGACTTCTTGCAGCAAGTCGGTGGCGACCTGGGCGTAAAGTGCGGTGGTCTCAAGCTTCTTGTGACCCAGCAGCACCTGAATCACGCGGATATCCACCTTCTGCTCGAGCAGGTGCGTGGCAAAACTGTGGCGCAAATGTCTTCAACGACATTTGCGCCACTATCTTCCCTTCCGGACTATGTCGAGTGACGTCGTTGGCGGCACCCTGTTCCAATGATTTCGGGCAATGTGAGGTCGAGCTTGCCCTGTCACCCAACATAGTCCCATGCTTCCCTATAGACCATTGAGGAAGCTGAGGAGATGGTCCGTCGGCTTGAAGCGTCCTGCCTTTCCGCGAGGCGGAGATGTCTTCGCGAGCGCCTGTTCCTTCATCGCGAGGGTTGCCTCGAGATAGATCTGTGTGGTTTCTACTGATTCATGTCCGAGCCACAATGCGATCACGGAGCGATCAATACCGGCTTGAAGAAGGTCCATTGCCATCGTGTGCCTCAAGCAGTGAACGGTTACCCGCTTCAGTTGCAACGAGGGGCATTCTTTGGACGCCGTCTCGCGATGCTTGTTCAGCATGTATTGAACGCCGTGGACGCTCAGACGTTCACCCTTGGCGCTCGGAAACAGCACGTCTCCGACACCGCGTTGCGGTTCTCGCAACCAGGATTTGAGCACGGCGAGCGTGGATCTTGCGATTGGCGTACAGCGTTCCTTCCGGCCTTTGCCGATCACGCGCACGTGGGCGCCAACCCCGAGAACGAGGTCATCGCGCTTGAGGCTGGTCATTTCGGACAGGCGGAGGCCGGTCTGCACCGCCAGCAATAGAAAGGCGTGGTCACGACGACCGGACCAGATTCGCTCGTCTGGCGCGGAGAGCAAGGCATCGACTTCCGGGCGCGTGAGGAAGTTGACCATCGTGCGTGTGAAGCGCTTGCTCGGAATGGCAAGCACACGTTGAATCTGCGCTGAATGGGCAGGCGCTTCGAAGGCTGCATATCGGAAGAACGAGTGGATCGCCGTGAGACGCAGATTACGGCTGCGAACGCTGACGCCTTGGCGCTTCTCCAGGTCGTCCAGAAACGCGATGATCAACGGCGCGTCGATTTCCTTGAAGTCCATGCGAGACGGCGACTTATGCAGGCGTTGCTCGGCGAACTTCAGAAATTGGCGGAAGGTATCGCGATATGAACTGATTGTGTGAGGACTCGCCTGACGCTGCTGCATGAGGCGCTGTGTAAAGAAACTCTCCAGCAGAGGCGCAAGGCTGGCGGAAGCGCTCATGATCGGTTCTCCCAGCGCTGTTCGAGTCGACGCATTGCCTCTCGCATAAGCTCCGGCGAGGCACTGAGGTACCATTGCGTATCGGCGACGTGAGCATGACCAAGGAAGGCCGAGAGGATCGGCAGACGCCGCTCTGGGTCGTCTCCACACTGGTACCAGTGTACGAGCGTTCTGGTCGCGAACACGTGCCTCATGTCATGCAAGCGTGGCCCGTGACTGTCGGATTCGCCGCGGAGTCCGATCTGTCGGGATAGGCGATAGAAGGTTCGATGGATCTCACTGTTGTCCAGCCGGTTTCCCCGGCTTGATATGAACAGAAAGGATGAGACCGACCGTCCCGCCCAGTGCTGTTCTCGTCGTGCGATATAGTCGGCAAGCACCTTGCATGTCGAAGCGTGTAGCGGTATGAGTCGCGACTTGCCAAACTTGGCGCCACGGATCGTCAATACCGCCGCCGTCAAATCGACGTCCTGCAGTTCGAGGTTGCGCGCTTCGCCCAAACGCATACCCGATACGCTCAGCAAACCCAATAGGCAATGATAGGTCCATGGCAACAGCGCGCCTCGTTCGTAGCGATATGGCATTTGAAGCGCGGCTTGCAGCAGCTTGCTGATCTCATCATCCGAATACAAGTACGGTCGAGCACGTCGCGGCCGGAACGGCAGCAAGCTCTGCGCTGGAATCTGAGTGCGTGGATCGGTGGCACTGCTATAACGTGCGAATGCCCGCACGAAGCTCAGCCGTTGCGCCCAGCTGGCCGATTGCAGGTTTAAGGGTTGCCGGGCCCATTCAAGAGCCAGCGACTGCGTAATGTAAGACGCGTGGCGTCGCTCCATGAATGCGACAAAGTCGAGTAATCCCTTAGCCGCTCCAGTCAGTTTGAATCCCAAGGCCCGTCTCACGTTCAGATATTCCTGAACGGCCTGCCGAAGCGTGCTCATCGCTCACCTCCCGGCCATGGGACAACCAACGTACGCAGTGCCTTGATATCGACCTTCGTATAGATCTTCGTGGTCTGTGTGTGGCGGTGCCCCAGAAGTTCGCCTATCTCGCCGAGCGATGCGCCACGGCACAGCATCTCGGAGGCCAATCCGTGGCGAAACTGGTGTGCTCCCATGGTTGGTGAATCAATGCCGGCGCGCTGGATCGAGCGACGAACAACAGAGCCAACAGCAGATGCGCTACGGAATCGTGTGATTGGCGCCCTGGAGCGCAAAAATACCTGACGGCACGCACTAGGCGGTCGCCCGTGGCGCAAATATGCAGCAATTGCCCCGCCGACGTCCCTGAGCAAGGGCAATTCGTTGAACACGCCGCTGTTGCTTCGAACAGTCAGGCTTCCTTCGGTCCAGTCGATGTCCTCGAGTTCGAGCAACGCGACTTCGCCTGAGCGCAATCCGAGTCGCGCAAGAAGTGTAAGCGGTCCATCTCCGACGTCTGGCAGTGAGCGACAGTAGCGAGGACCATAGGTGTCCACCTATCTTGAGGTGGA
>NZ_FCNV02000030.1 GCF_001544615.1 Caballeronia concitans | reverse complement strand
GAAAAGTGCTTGCGCTTGTAACGGACGGACTACGACAGCCCCGCCGAAGCGCCTCGAAAAAAACGCTCAGGGGGCTGTGCAGGGCGGACTATTCCGATGCACTTGCCGTAAGCGGTTTGCGGGCAAAGTGCCCGTCTTAAGAAATGGATCAAGCCAAGGAGCTCGATCGAACGTCGATGCGTCTAAGACACACAAAACATCCTAAGATTAACACAGGACTCTTCTTGTGGATACTACATGCACCAACTAAAAATTTATTCTTTAAAAGTAAGTTAAATGATTTCGTAAACAAAAGATGCTAAATTTTTGACTTCTCTCGCATGCTTCTCAGGAAGCATGTTTATGCCGCCCTTTCCCCTCGGGCGGTTTTTTTAATAACTTTTTAAATAATGTATACCTTTTGTACATTCTTTATTCGCAAATAATATTCTGTCTATAATTGTCGGATCCTACTGTGCAGAAGGGGTGCCGGCCAATCAAGTCGGAAAGAATATGAACAGAGGCAGTGGCAAGCGTCCTAAGTTGGTTTTCTTTCCGGCCCGATTTATACCACCGACGCCGGGCTTGAACAAGAATGATTACGAGATCTATGCTACATATTATGGGTCGATAGCCAGTGGCTTCTTCGGAAAGCTAAAGGTCATCAGGAAAACCGACGGCAAATTGCTTTTTCCATATGATGGAGCCGATACCATTGGGCCTTTCGAGACGATAGAGGTGGCTGTTCGAGCGGCGAAGGCGCGCGGCGAAGAAGTCGTCAACGGCGACTTGAATTTTCCGGAGCTTTAATTACCTAGTGCATCCAGCTAACCATTGAGAAATTAGAAGTAGTATCTTGATCTTTTCCGATAACGACATAAATCGGCGCATATTCTAATTTCGTTTGGATGGAATAAACATGCAAAGAATCAGGCGTTACACGAGAACGATTAATGACGACGATCTAGGAGTCTTGATACAGACCATGTTAAATCGGATCGAAGAACCGATGCCACTGGATCGCTCACGAGCAGTACTATGCGAAGTCACAACTGACGTGCGGGCGCTTCTAGATCTCATCGTAGAAATCGCCAGTAATGATCCGATCATCCGTGCAGTGTGTGTTCACGTGGAGACTCTACTCGTACTAGGGCGCCCGCGCGAAGCATTGCTAAAACTGGCAACCTTACTGGCATGATTGCAAAGCTGTGACGCGTCTATGTCAAGTTTCTGCTTTGGAAAGCTCGGATCTGTCAGCTAAATTGGATGGTACAAAATTACCGCTTGAGCGACTAACACGGTGTTGACAGCAGAAGGCGCCGATGACGCCGAAATCATCATTCGGCCCGCTCATGATGGGGGCTGGCGGGTCGAAGTGCCGTGTGAAGGTGGCGGCGTTGCCGTGACGATTGTGTGCGACCAAGTTCAGGCGGTCGCGCTGGCTCGTCAGCTTCACCCGAATGCGCAGATTCGTGTCCTTCCAGCCGGGGAAGCTGTCGGGACGTTACGGGATGACTTGTCTCGAACAAAAATTAAGCACTTACCAACTGCTCCGTGCGTTGAGGCCAGTTATCGTCGTGTTCCTAAGAGCAAGATGCCGCTGATCAGCAAAATCGGCGCAAGCGCGATGAGCATTACACCCAGAAGGATCATAAGGGCGTATAAGCGCGTCTCGCGGTCGCTGATGGCACCCTGAACCCGGAGCCGTCGGGCGATACGTAACGACGATCGCTCGATATCTCGCTCTCCTGCGAAGATAGTCGTTAGGAACCGCCGCATGCTGCTCCTGTTCTGAAACCCATGCTTTTGGGAGCACGGCGCGTGCCGCTTACCTATGTTCTATATATGATAATGTCCTTTATCAAACTAACAGGACGGGGTTATGGAGATCCTCGGCGGCATCATCAAGGGACCGTTGCACGTCGACCGTGACCTTGAGGTCCTAGGTCGGGTGGCCGGCGATGTGACGGTTCAGACCGGTTGCCGACTCCTGCTGCTCAGAGGGGTCGTCACGGGCGATGTGATCATCAAAGCCGGCGCGCGTGCCACGCTGGATGGCCGCGTGTTCGGCACGGTGTTCAACCACGGCGGCCGGGTCGAGATCCGCGGCACAGTCGGCGCTGTTGTGGACACCAGCCAGGCAGCGCAGACGCTGCTCGCCTACGACGCCGTTATTACGAGCTTGCGCGCATGACATGGTTTATTGGCGTCCAAAGGGGGCATCATGACGACTACACCATCGTTTGATCCGCCGGCCGAGGTCATTGCCGCCTTGCAGGCGCTCGATGACCTTGTGATCGAGGTGGAGGTCAACAGTCAAGATCTCCACAGCATTGAGGCCGCCGTTCTTAAAGTCGAAGCCGCGATTGATGCGACGGTGGCCTGCTATCGTGGGCACCCGCTGATCGAATCGACCGTCGCCGCAATCAAAGCCGAATGTCGGGCGGGACTTTACGAGCAGGCCGACGCGACCCAAGCCGCCCGGAATCCCGGCATCGGTTCAAACAAGCCGACGCTGCACTGACCTACGCCGATGAAATCAATTGTCGCTGCGGCACCGGCTGTCTCATTGCTCGTGACCTCGGCGGGCGAACGCGCCAGCCTCCGCTTCCTCGAATTCTTCGTCTCGGCCATTCGCAACCCGCACACGCGGCGCGCGTATGCGCGCGCGGCGGGGGATTTTCTCGCCTGGTGCGCCGGCGCCGGCGTGACATCCATCACCGCGGTGCAACCGCTGCATGTGGCGGCTTGGACTGAGCTTCTGACGCAAACCCACGCTGCGCCGACCGTCAAGCAGCGCCTGGCGGCCATCCGCCACCTGTTTGACTGGCTCGTCACCGGCCAAGTCGTGCCGCACAATCCAGCCGCGTCGGTGCGCGGGCCGAGTCACACGACAAAGCAGGGCAAGACGCCGGTGCTCGACGCGAGCGAAGCGCGGCAGCTACTCGACAGCATCGATGTGTCGACGCCGATCGGGTTGCGGGATCGGGCGCTGATTGCGCTGATGGTGTTTTCGTTCGCGCGCGTGGGGGCGGCGCTCGCGATGCGGGTCGAGGATGTCTATGTGCAGCAGCGGCGCCTGTGGGTGCGGCTGCGCGAGAAAGGCGGCAAGGCACACGCGATACCCTGTCATCACACGCTCGAAGCGTACCTGCATGCGTATTTGAGCCAGACGGGGCTACGCGACGAACCTAAGAGTCCGCTGTTTTGCACCATTGCACGCGGGACCGGACAACTAAGCATCACGCCGCTGCCGCAGGCGAACGCCTATGCGATGGTGCGGCGACGGGCGCTAGCCGCCGGCATTGTCACCCCGATCGGCAATCACACATTCCGCGCGACCGGCATCACCGCGTATCTCAAAAACGGCGGCACACTCGAGAACGCCGCGGCGATGGCCAATCACGCGTCGACTCGCACCACCCAGCTCTACGACCGGCGTCATGATGACATCAGCCTCGATGAGGTTGAGCGCATCCACCTTTAAACAAGCCATGAAATTCATGAAGTAACGCAGTCCCGCTTCGGCGGGATTTTTTTCTTGTGTGCTCCTTGACAGGCTCCATGCTTTGCTACATTGCTGAAAACAGCAAATAAGGAAAGGTTGTTTTCATGAAAACAATCGTTGTTGCGAGTCAGAAGGGCGGGAGCGGTAAGACAACGCTCGTATCGCACTTGGCCGTGGAAGCAGAGCACGCAGGGGACGGCCCCGCATGGATTATCGACACCGACCGGCAAGGGACCTTGAGCCGTTGGCATGAGAACCGGGCCGTAGATAGCCCACAGCGGGCGGACGTTCCTTTTACCAAGCTCCGGGCCGCATTAGACGCTCTCGACAAGCAAGGCGCGGCGTATTGTTTTGTGGACACTGCCCCAGCACTCTCGGACCAAAACACCGCCCTTCTCCATTTGGCGGACCTTGTTCTAATCCCCGTGCGCCCCTCCCCTGCCGATTTATGGGCCGTATCGGAGACCGTAGAGCAAGTTAAGGATGCAGGTAAGCCTCTCCTGTTCGTCATTACGCAGGCGAAAGCCCAGGCCAGCATTACGGCACAAACCGTGGCCGTCCTCTCAGGACACGGACGGGTAGCGCAGGCATTTATCGCGGACCGCGTGCCGTACGCCATGGCAATGACCGAGGGTCGCACTGCGCCCGAGCTAGGTGCTAAGACGCCCGCAGCGGCAGAGATAGCGGGCCTGTGGTCTTGCGTGAAATCAAGTTTTCATGAAAACAAGAAAGCAAGGAAGGTAGCGAATGGCTAAGGCAAGTAACCCCTTGGCGGACACCCTCACGCCGCGCAAGGCGGCCCCGGAGAGTGCCTCTAGGCAACGTGGCGTTGTGCCATCATCCGAGCTAGTTCCCCTCCAATTTCGTATGCCACCCGAGTTCGTTAAGGCGTTTAAGCAGGCCGCGCTAGACCGAGATATGAAGCTTAATGAATTGCTAAATTCTTGTTTTCAAGAATTCATGAAAAACGGCGGATAGGTTCGGGCGCTTGAATTGCGTATGAGGCTAGAACGAGTTCGTTGTGGAACTAGTCATGAAACGCGATCAACAGCAGCGCCGGGCCTATGCGCTGTGCCGACTCAGCGGAGCAATCGACAGGTATCTACTTGCTACCACATCGGCGGCAAAAAAGCGCGCGATGAAATGGGTCAAGGCGTGGGCCATGGCAGCGGGCTTGGAGGGCTTGGCGCGCAATTGACCGGCGCACCAAGGCGCTACTGATCGAGCTGGACTCGCGCAGGAGACTCGCCAGCGCACGGATTCATGCTTAAAGCAGGGCAAGGTCATTGGAGGCAGGCATGGCGTTCTTGATCCAAAGCCGAAGCGCCACAAATTGGCCTCGCGTTTGGTTATCTGCAGAGCGGGAAGCCGCTTGCGGCCACGTCCCCGACTGCGCTGCCGTGTGCTGTCATACGGCTTTAGGGTACGTAGCCGCCTTGCGGGTAAATCGCAGTTGGTTCTGGCGAGCACGCCCGCCGAGAAAGCCAAGGCGGGCCAATGGGCGCGGCGATGGTCAAAAGCGGCGGGCAACCTGTATTACCTGTACTTCGGCACGCCGCGAAAAGCAGGCTAGCGCGGATTGAAGCGGCCTAGTACACCTCTATATGGTCCGGGTACAGGCCCGTATCCCGTACGGCTTGCTCCACGGCCTCCGGGCTAGCGCAATAGCCTATCCGCTTAATTTCCTCCCCGCCGACAATCAAGCGGCCCCACCATTGGCCCGAGGGCGCACGGTAGATGCGCAGGGTAATGTCCGTGCCTGAATCTTGTTCCACTTTATCTCCTCGGTTGTACATGGCTACATAGAGGTCATTCCCCGTACTGGCTCGGCTCACGCTTCCTCGTGGTCAACCTGGACGGCCTCGCGTTGCTCGCGATCGTCGTCGCTACGGCGGCGCACGTACTCCTTTACGAACGCTACCCGGTCTCCCTTAAAGAACAGGGCAGGATTGACCCAATAGCTAGACGGCGCACGGGGATACAGGAACCCCTTTTCAAGAAGCTCCTTAAGGCCACGCTGGAACGTCTTTTCAGACATATCCAGAGCGCGCCCGTCCAACTTGCCGTCAAACCAGAAAAGCTCCACGGACTCCGCGTAACCGCCCCGCATAGCCGTGTTTTGGTACACGTCTAGCACGGCTTGGAACACGCGCGAGCCGGTAAGAGTCAGGCCGAACGCGGCCTTAACGCCGTCTGCGAACACCTTCACAAACTCCGCGTCATCGCGCTCCTCCACAATATGGATAGTCGCAACGCCGCTAATCTCGCCGGTCTTAGGGTCAAGTAGGTCGTGGCTAGACCGCGTACGAACATAGCGCCGTTGCACCTTAATTGCCTGCGGTTCAATCAAAGGATTGACAGTAGGCGAGTACTCCAATTTTCGGAGGTTGACAGACATTTTTAGCCCTAATTTTGTCGCTCAAGTGGACACATGATGTCAGGCTAAAAGACAAAAAACAAGCTATTTTTGTCTCGTGAATTCCAAAATCTGTCTTTCGAGTTCCAATTTCTGTCTCGACGATCTAGGCGCGACAAGGGTTTGCGGGCGTTTGCTTCTCTATCTATGTAATAGCGGAGGTTTGCAGGCCCCGGACGCGAGCCATAGCGGTCGGTGGAAGGTTTGGATTCTCTGTCTTATCAAGGCAAGCGCGAAGCGCGCGTCAGCCCGGAGGGGAGGCATCGTGGGGAGCCGGGGTGCAACTGTGGAACCCGCGTAGCGGGCTGTGCACACGTCAGTGTGTGCAGCACAGTTGTGCACGGGCGGGCGCGGGATAAGCGAGGGACCGTGCGGACAGAAAAAAGCCCGCCGAAGCGGGCATGAGTCACAACTTTCCGAGGCACTAAAGTTAGTGCGAAGCCAGTGTATCGACGGTGGCACGCAAAAATCAGACAAACAAAAGCCCGCCGAAGCGGGCTAAACGCGATTCTTACAACAGTGCGCCGTGTCCAAGGACGCAGTAAAAGCATAGCCGCTCATTTGGCCAAGACAAGAAAAAGCCCGCACACCGGGGAGAGGCGGGCTAAATCCACGTCCAACCTGAGAGAGTGACTTGGACGCGGAGAGGAGACACGTTGTCTTAACAATCCTCATACCTAGGTCGTCGGTTATCCCCGTGCTGGACAAGCCCGTTGCCTATCTCTCGGATTATCACGCGCAGCGACGCCACCGGCCCGTATGGTTCCGTGGGGCCGAATGGCCGCTATCTACCATCATGCAGAAGGTGTAAAACGATAGAGGAAATGCAGGCCGAGGGAATGCAGAGAAATGGCTGGGGCCTATGGGTTACTAAAGCGTTCGGAATGCCCCTCCGTTTGCACCTGGAAGGCGCTCCCCAAGGTGGGAGAATAGGCGAGTAGCCGGAAGCAATTCCGGCCCGTCCTAGCCTCGGGCGCGTTACGCGCGCGCACAACGGTATGTTTATCCAAGGAGAAAGCCATGGGATACATAGCGGACCGGGAAGAAGCTGTGCGAACTCGGATAGTGGCAGCACGAAAGCGCGTCGAGGAATGGCGCAACGGGGGCGCAATGCAAAGGACCGCTAGCGCCAGTTTATTCAGAGAGGTGGCCGAGCTAGACCGTATCCATAGGGCCTCGAAAGCCCTGATTCCGGAGTACCGGGAGCGGTTCGTTAAATGCGTAGCTTGTGGGAATACCTTCCACGACGAGTGTAGCTTTCTATCACATTGGCAGTATGGTTTGAGCGGTGCAATAGAGTGCGTAGGGGCACCGTATCTACTCAAAATGCTTTGTTTCGAAATTGACGAATATCGCTACCCCGAGGAGCGTTGGCCGGAAAGGGTCTATCGAAAACCAATCCGTCATTAAGTAAAGTCCTCCTCTGCCTATGAATAATCCACGTACCATCCCTCTTGGGCGCTCTTGCGCTAGGCCGATGGTTTCCCGCGTGAATTCGCCCCTCTTTTTTGGACTTAAGGGTTAAATAACTGGAACCTGTCGGATTCGAGCGATTTACCCTGTATCGTTTCACACTCCCCTGGTATTTCTATCGTTTCAGGCCCGCGATAGCCGTAAGGCCGCATCCGGCTACCTGTTGGTATATAACGTTTATTCGACCTGCACAAATAACGTGCAATCTATAGCCCTTCTCATGCTTTGGCCGAGTGTTTTTATAAAGTTACGGCCAAGCTATAGGCGCTATGCACGCAGTGCGTACGCCGCTTAACTTTTTTAACCACTCTTTCCAGCCCATGTTCGCTCCTAAGTTCGGGCCGGGCGATGTGCCGGGCTCCTCTAATCGCGCCTAATAAGGCAAATAACAATTTGCGAGCAGGGGTGAGCCTCTAGGTAGCAGCTAGATATAAGATAGCGGCTATCTAACTTCTAGGTAGCGCTAATGGCCTCCGTGATAGCGTTTGTGAGTCAGAAGGGCGGGGTAGGCAAGAGCACGTTAGCTCGGGCGCTTGCTCGGGAAGCGGCAGCGGGCGGCCTGCGGGTAAAGGTGGCGGACCTGGACACGCAACAGGGAACGTCCGTGGACTGGCATAGAACCCGGATGGACGCGGCGATAGAGCCGTCCGTGTCCGTGGAGTCGTATAAGACCGCGGCGCAGGCGTTGGCCGTGGCGGACCATTTCGACATTCTCATACTGGACGGTCCCGCCCGGACCTCTCAGGCCACGCTAGACATAGCCAAGGCCGCTAGCTTGGTCGTGCAACCTACCGGGGCCTCGCTTGATGACCTCCGGCCCGCCGTCCGCGAGTTCCACGCTTTGGTTAAGGCCGGGATTCCCTCGGGCCGCCTGACGTTTGCTCTAAATCGTATCGGCACGGACGCCGAGGAAGCGGACGCCCGGGCATATCTCGGGGAGGCCGGGTACAGCGTGCTATCCGGTTGCCTCGTGGAGCGTCCCGCATATCGGCAAGCACAGAACGGCGGGTATGCAATCACGGAGACCCGATACGCCGCTCTCAATGCTCGGGCCGATGCCCTCATTCAATCCCTGATCGATGCGACGGAGTAATCATGGCGGACCTTTCTAAACTCGCGGCTAAGCGTAAGCCCCTTGGAGGAGCTACCCCGCCATCTATGGACGAGGCTAGCCCTAACCTTGATGCCCCGGAGACTGCCCCGGCTAGTAGCGGCTTCGCCTCTGGCGAGGCAAGCGCCCTAAACCCCTCCCCTACTCCAGCCCGAAAGATAGACGGGCGCTCGGCCCGCCGCTCTAACCGTACGGTCCAGTTCGCTACCCGCGTTACGCCGGAGTTCGATGAACAGATACGCGCTATCGCTAACAGGGACGGTCTGCTATTGGTGGAGGTAATGGAGAAGGCGCTAGCGGCTTACGAAGCTAGCAAATAGATAGCAGCTAGATAGCGTCTAACTTAGAGGCCCTCATGCCTAGGCGCACCCCCTATGTGCACGCGTACCCGCACCGAGCCTACGCGCTGCGTCACTTGAACAAGGCGGTGGATCGGTTGATTTTGGCCACCACGCCGGGACAGAAAGCCCAGGCGGGGAGGTGGGCGCGGCTATGGGCGAGAGCGGCAGGTGCGCCCTTTGATGGGCGAAGCGAGCGGGCACCCCGGCGCAAAAAATTAGCTCAGCCACGCTCACCTATCGACGGGTAGAACAAGGATCCGGCGCAACTCCAAGACGCCCTCAAAGCGCCTTCAAACCTTCCCTAAACCCTGTGAATCGGCCAACGCAAATTGCGGACAGGATGCCAGGTGTAGCCACAAACTAAAGTTTGTCCCTCCCCCGCTGGGGAGACTCAGGGCTCCGCCCCGAGACCCGGCTACCGCAGCGCAGCAAGGGCCGTAACGGAGACAACAAGTCGTTATGTCGAGTGAACTACTTGGTCGCAAGGTCAGCAGCGGCGAAGATTAGCCGCTCCACCGCCTCCCGGATCGTCTCACCGCGATGTCGAAGACCTTTCAGCGCTTCGAACGCCTCGCGCGAGATCTTCACCCGCGGCAGCGTATCGGCCGAATCCGACAGCCCTTCCAGCCGTGTGCCACCGACCAGTTCGACCTTGACCTTCCACACGCTGCCCTTGGGCAATCGATGAGCGGTCGTGAATTCAGGTTTGCTGTTGCTCATAACTCGCTCTCAGATAGTTGTTCCAAACCCAGCGGCCGCGGCCCTCACCGTGGCCGAGATCACGCGAACACAGCGCGAGCGCTTCTTTAACGCTATAGCCCTCGCTCAAGTAGTGCTCATAGTTGTCACGGCAGAAAGCTCGGCGCAATGCGTGACCGGAGTCCTTGCCCATCAACCCCAAGGCCGCAAAGCGGTCGTGGACCTGCTTCTGGGCTGCGCGCGCAGTCGGCGCGTCGACCAAGTATGGTCGCGTTGCCGTGACTTCCAGCGCCGCCCTGACTGCGGCTAACGCGCGCGTCCGGTAGGGCATTGGGATCGCCGTATCCCTCACGCGCCCGCCCTTGGTGCCGTGGCGGATCGTGATAAAGCTCTGGCCACGTGAGAGCGCCGCCTCCCATTGCTTCAGGCTCTTGTGACTTTCGATCATCTCTTCGCGCCGCAAGCCCAAGCAGCGCTCGAGCTGGATCCACGCACGAGTGTCGGCCGGTGCGTGCTCAAGGGCGTGCGCAAGCACGTGCGCATCAACCACGCGGCCGGTGCCGATGCGCGTGCTGGCCGGCACGCCGAGCTGTGCATTGGTGACGGCATCCGCCCAGTCTCCTCGGCCGGTGCCGCGCAAGGCGCGGCGCAGATGGCTCACTTCGTTCTGGATCGTGCGCGGCGTGATGCCGGCCTCGATGCGAGCACCGACATAGTTGCGAAGCTGCTTTTCCGTGACGGTGGCGGGATCGACATCGCCATAGCGCCGCTGCCTGGCATGCGCGGCGAACGCTTTGAAAGTGGTCAGCATCTTCTGCTGGGTTAGGGTCGCGGCCCCCTTGTGAAGCGAGGCATCCATGAACTTTACTTCTATCGATCGTGGTCGCGAGGGTGATCGATTCGGTGGTGGCGTGGGCTTGCTCATGCTTCTCATCGTTGTGTTGTTCGTCGTCGTTCGTTGTTTTGTGTTGCGCCGGGTCGCTCCAGTGAGCCGGATCCTGCTGTCGTTTAGGGAGCTGTGGGCCGCCACCTGGAGGTGGGTTGTTGTGGCCGGGGTACTGCTGCCGATGAGGTCGTTTGTCGTTCGCCGGTTGGCCGGTTCGACGCGCTGACGTGCGCTTAACTATCACGTCCTGAGACGGGCGCCTTACGTGGCGCGGGCGAGAGGGGTGCGCGATAGCGCGTCACTGCTACGCTATGCGAAGCAGTGACGCGCAAAACCACGTGATTGCCTTTGGCGGATGCTCCCGATGATCGAGCCGCGGAAAGCGGTGAAGTCACCGCGTCGTGCTTACTGCGTTTGCTGTCGGCACAGCAAACGGGAAGCGTTGACGCGATGCGCTAGCTGAGCTGCTCGTTGGCAGCCGAAGGACAAAGGTAGGGTTGAGCACAGTGGCTCGGAGAAATGTAATGCGCGGGCAAGGCCCGAGGTGAAAAGTGCTTGCGCTTGTAACGGACGGACTACGACAGCCCCGCCGAAGCGCCTCGAAAAAAACGCTCAGGGGGCTG
>NZ_FCNV02000024.1 GCF_001544615.1 Caballeronia concitans | reverse complement strand
AGCGGCGACGACCATCGCTGCTACGACGTACTACTGCCAACTCTGAGTCTATGCCAGTCATAGGTGTCCACCTCAAGATAGGTGGACACCTATGGTCCTCGCTACTGTCGCTCACTGCCAGACGTCGGAGATGGACCGCTTACGTTCGATCACCACGACATACGTCGCCGCCGTCGCATTGACGGGCAACACGAGTGCGGCCACGAGACCAGCGAGCACGCGCATGTCATGCCCCGCCCTTTGCGAGTTCCGCCTGCAAATGACGCGCATGTTCGAGATGCGCGACGAACGCCGGTCGCACTTTCACGAGCAACGCCTTGAGTTCACCATTCTTTGCGTCCGGAATCAGCGTCTTGTCGAGCGCGTCGAGGACGCTTTCATGATAGGCAACCTCATGATCGATATATGACTTATCGAAGCTCTCGCCAGAAAGCGCCTTCAGTTTGGCGATATTCGCGTCACCGCCTTGCCTGATACTTTGACTCGTCTGACTATCCTCGGGCGTAACGTTCAGCTTTTTGACGAGATCGGTCGCGGCCTTGTTGACACCGCTGTGATCCGTGATCATCTGCTGCGCGAACGCCTTGACGTCCTTCGATTTCGTTTTCGTTTCGGCAAGCTTGCCGGCGTCGATATCGACCTGGTTGGCCGTCGCTACGATCGCAACGATTTGCGGATCGCTCGGGCCGCTGCCTTGCGCATTAGACGCCACGCTCGCCAACGCGAACGCCGCCGCTAGCGCTGTGGGAATGAGCTTCATATGTCATCTCTCCATGTTCCGTTGCAGACACGGCATTGGATGTCACGTCGCCGAAGCGCGTTCCCGATCGCCTCAAAACCCGCTCGTCCCGGCATGCCGCAGTTCAGCAACCGTTGCAGCGGTTGGCTGAATTCGCCGCGCAATCACGAGGGCGACGCGATCGGACTTTCGCCGCGCCGCCAGTCGTGCCGTGCCTCGGCTCCTGTTCAAATGAAGTGCCCACGACAAGAAAAGCGTTGCTTACAGAGCAACGAAGCGTGGGTTTTGTTGCTCTTGATCGCACGGTTGCACAAGCTCACCATGGCCTCACCCGATCAGGGAAGTCAAACAGGAGACGCCATGTCGACGAACCGAGTTCAGCAAGGCAGCGCCACCATGTCGGCGCTCTATCGCAGAATCAACTGGCGGCTCCTGCCGCTGCTCATTGCGTGCTACATGTTCGCGTATCTCGATCGGGTGAACGTGGGTTTCGCCAAGCTTCAGATGCAAAGCGATCTCGGTTTCTCCGATGCGGCCTACGGCGTCGGCGCCGGGATCTTCTTCATCGGATATGTGCTGTTCGAGATACCGAGCAACCTGCTGCTACCGAAGATCGGTGCGCGCCTCACGTTCAGCCGCATCCTCGTGCTGTGGGGCGTCACCTCCGCGTGCATGTTGTTCGTGCACAGCGTCCCGGCCTTCTATGCGATGCGGTTCTTGCTCGGCGTGTTCGAAGCCGGATTCGCGCCCGGCATGATCTATTACCTGTCGCGCTGGTACGGGCCGAAGCGCATGGCGCGCGCCATCGCGCTCGTGTTCGTCGCCGGGCCGATTGGCGGAGTGGTCGGCGGGCCGTTGTCGGCGTGGCTGATCTCGTCGCTCGGGGGTGTCGTCGGGCTGGCCGGCTGGCAGTGGATGTTCCTGGTCGAAGGCCTGCCTTGCATCGCGCTCGGTGCGCTCGTGTGGTTCGCGCTCGCCGACCGCCCCGCCGATGCCCGCTGGCTCACGCAGTATGAGCAGAGCCTCGTGCAAGCGGAAGTTGACGATCATGGTGGGCATGCTCATCGTATCGATTCGTTCGCCGAGGTAGTCAAGAATCCACGCGTCTATCTGCTTGCGCTCGCGTATTTCTGCATCATCTTTCCGATATACGCAATCAGCTTCTGGCTGCCGACGTTGCTCAGGGAACAGGGCGTGCACGATACGATTCGCCTCGGCTGGTATGTCGCGATTCCCTATGTCGCCGCCGCGATCGCGATGTATGCGGCCGGCCGCCGCTCCGACAAGGTCGGCGAGCGCCGCTACCACAGCGCGCTGCCGGCGCTCGCTTCCGCCGCCCTGCTCGCGTTGACGCCGTACGCTTCCGGCAATCTCATCGTCACGCTGACGCTGCTCACGCTCGCGACCGCCTGCATGTGGATGGCCTACACGGTGTTCTGGGCGATCCCGTCGGAGACGATTTCCGGTCCCGCAGCGGCCGGCAGCATCGCGCTCATCAACACGATCGGACTGTTGGGCGGTTTCTGGGGTCCGGCTGCGCTCGGCTGGGTCAAGTCCGCGACGGGCAGCGCCAACGGCGGACTCCTTCTGATGGCATGCATGGCGGCGCTTTCATGCGTGTTGATTCTGACGAACAAGCGCACGATCGCCAGCGCGAACGTGCGCACGGCCTGAACGTTCACGACGATACGAAAAGGAGCACGAACATGAAGATCCTTATCGCGGGATTCCAGCACGAAACGAACACCTTCGCGCCGACGAAGGCCAGCTACGAGAGCTTCATTCAGGGCGAAGGCTTCCCGCCGATGGCGCACGGCGACGACGTGCTGAAGCTACGCGACGTGAACGTGCCCATCGGTGGTTTCGTTCGATGGGCCGAAGCTCAGGGCCATGAACTGCTGCCGGTGATCTGGGCGGGCGCGAGCGCATCGGCGCATGTGACGGAGGATGCGTACGAGCGCATCGCGGGCGCCATCGTCGATGAAGTCACGAAGGGCGGCTTCGACGCAATCTATCTCGACTTGCACGGCGCGATGGTCACCGAGCACCTCGACGACGGCGAGGGCGAATTGCTCGCCCGCGTGCGGCGCATCGTCGGCGATGCCATGCCGCTCGTCGTTTCGCTCGATCTGCATGCAAACGTCACGTCGCGCATGTTCGAGCTTGCCGATGCGCTCGTCGCCTACCGCACGTATCCGCACGTCGATATGGCCGAGACCGGATTGCGCGCGGGGCAACTCCTCGCGCAACGGATCGCGCACGCCAGGCCGCTCGCTCGCGCCATGCGCCGCGTGCCATTCCTGATTCCGGTGAACGGAATGTGCACGCTCGTCGAGCCGGCCCGTGGAATGTATCGCATGCTGGAATCGCTGCAGCAGACAATCGTTTCCTTATCGTTCGCTCCGGGCTTTCCTGCATCGGACTTCGATGAATGCGGGCCGGTATTGTGGGGCTATGCGCTCGATCAGGAATCGGCGGATCACGCGGTCGATGCGCTCTACACACGGCTCGTGGATGACGAAGCGCGCTGGGACGTGGCCTTCCTTTCGCCCGACGAAGCCGCCCGCGAAGCCATCGCCGGGAGCCGCGATGCGGCCGGGCCGGTCATCATCGCGGATACGCAGGACAACCCCGGCGTGGGCGGCGATTCGAACACGATGGGCATGGTCCGCGCGCTCTTGCGCCACGGTGCGCGCGACGCCGCCGTGGGCATCATCTGGGACGAGCATGCAGCACGGGCGGCGCATCGCGCAGGCGTGAACGCGCGCATCAGGCTGGCGCTGGGCGGCGGCTCGAACGTGGCGGGCGACTCGCCGCTCGAGGGCGAGTTCGAAGTGGAGCACCTGTCGGATGGCCGTTTCCGATTCGACGGCCCGATGCTCAACGGCATGCACGGCGAGCTGGGGACGACCGCGTGCTTGCGGATCGAAGGCGTGCGTATCGCGGTGAGCAGCATCAAGATGCAGGTGTTCGACCGTAATCTCTTTCGCGTGGCGGGCATTGAGCCCGAACGCATGAAGATCCTGGTGAACAAGAGTTCGGTGCATTTTCGTGCCGACTTCGAGCCCATCGCCGCGGGCATCCTCGTTGCGAAGGCACCCGGCCCGATGGCCGCCGATCCGGCCGATCTCCCGTGGCGCAATCTCGATGCACGCATGCGCTTGCGCCCGATGGGGCCGACGTTATCGGCGTTGCGCTCGGCTACGGGCTTCGCCGGCCTCGTCCTGAAAGGCCCCGTGTCATAGGATGGCTTGATGTGCCTGAATTGCCGCGCGCCGCGCCGACCACTCCACCGGAAAAGCGATAAGAACGCACGTGGCATAACGAGTGGTGCGCGGGACGTCGTATGGTCGGGCGGTCAGACGTCCCGTTCCTCACTGCCCCTCGGATTGACGCGATACTGGATGCTCGACCGCGTTTCTTATCTCGTGCAGAAGCCGGCTCTGCTGATACGGCTTGCGTAGTCTTGGGAGATCAACTCCCGCGCCGTCTGGCAACTCCGCGTAGCCCGTTGCAAGTATGACGGGCAGGAGGGGCCTGAGGGTTCGCGCGGCAGTGGCCAATTCGACGCCCGTCATTTTAGGCATCGAGAAATCCGTGAGCAGAACGTCGATTTTCTGACCGGTGCGAAGGATCTCAAGCGCCGCTTCCCCCGAAGCGACTTCGATCACATCCTGCCCGAGGTCCTGAAGAAGGTACGACGTGCTGGACAAAATGAGTGGGTCGTCATCGACAACGAGTATGGTCGCGCGCAGTTGCCGTGCATCGGCGGAACCGTCGTCGTTTGGTTCATCGACGATGCGCTTCTCGACAGCCGGCCGACTCGTGACTGGAAGCCAGAGCGACGCGCACGTGCCCTTGCCGAACGTGCTATCCAGACGAAGCGCCCCTTGCAGCTGACGCGCCAAACCGTGGATCATCGAAAGGCCCAGCCCCGTTCCCTTCCCGACCTCCTTGGTAGTGAAAAACGGTTCCGTGGCTTTAGCGAGCGTCGCGGCATCCATGCCCGTGCCCGTATCCCGCACCGTTACCCGCACATACTCGCCGGCGCTCAAGTCGCTATCGCCCGCAGAACGCGCGGTATCCACGCTGATCTGGATTGTGCCGCCTTCGGGCATCGCATCGCGCGCATTGACGACCAGGTTCAGTATCGCGAGTTCGACCTGATTCGTGTCGACGCGGGTGAACGGCACTTGATCGGGCGTATCGATCGACAATTCGATCGTGGCGTCGATCGACCTCTCCAGGAGATCCGCCATGCCGTGAACCAGCGCAGGCATATGAACAGGCTCGACTTTCAAAACCTGCTGTCGTGCGAACGCCAGCAGCCGTTGAGTGAGCGCTGCACCGCGTTGAGCGCCTCTTAACGCGCCATCGACCAATCGGCCTGCTCGCTCGTCCGGCCGCACTTCCTTTCGCACGAGTTCGAGATTCGCCATGATCGCCATCAGAAGATTATTGAAGTCGTGCGCGATGCCGCCTGTCAACTGGCCGATCATTTCGAGCTTCTGAACCTGTCGCAACAAATTCTCTGTATGCTCCCGCTGCCGTATTTCCTCGAGAACCGTTCGATGCGCATCTTCCAGTTGCGCGGTGCGCTCGAGCACCTTGACTTCGAGCGATTCGTTCACTCGGCGCAGCTGATCTTCCGATGTCTTGCGCAGCGTGACGTCGGAGCACACGCCGACGAGCCGCGCGACCTGGTCGTCGCGCACGACGCGCGCCCTGACATCGACCCAGTGCTCTGTTCCGTCCTGCCAGACATTGCGATACTCGATCGCATAGTCGCAGCCGGTCTCGGCGCTGAGCGCGACCGCTGCCTGCACCCGCCCCCGGTCCTCACGATGAGCGCTCGCGAGCAGTTCCTCATAAGTAAAGCTGTCGCTTTCGCGGCGTCCGAATATCGCCTTGTAAGTGGCCGATGCCGTGAGCGCGTGGGTAGCGAGGTCCAGGCTCCATGAGCCGAGTTGTCCAGCGGTGAGCGCGATGCGCAGATGCGCTTCCCCCTCATGCAGTTCCCGCATTCGAGCGCGTGCCTCGAACTGGCGATTGCGGCCCCGCACCGCTGTTTCAACCACGCTCACGAAAGTCGTAGGGTGAAACGGACGCTCGATGAAGGTGACGTTGCCGAGCGTTCTGGTCAGACGTTCGGCCATCAGCCTACGATCCGGACCGCTGCGCCGTGTCAGCACGACAAAGGGAAGGTCCGACCACGGCGGCTGCGACGACACCCATCCGGCCAGCGCGGCGAGGTCTGTCCCGTTTAGCGCTTCATCGGCAACGATGACGCAGCAGACGTCGTCGCTCAGCTTGGTACCCAGTTGCGGTACGTCTTTGCAGCTCTCCGCGTCGATCCGGGCCGTCTGCAAAAGCGCCTGTGCAACGACGAAGTCGCGTCCCGAAGGGGTGAGAAGAAGTACTGGACATCGATCGATTTCGGCCATGCGGTCGTTAGCCTTTGTTCGTAGGCTTTGGCGTGAGCAAAGGCGTCGACTTTCCGACGAACGTCGGTACGCCGCGCAGCACGCCCTGGAAATCTTCCAGCGGTTCTCCAAGCGTGAGGCCTGCCGAGCCGATGCCGAACTCACGGATCGATTCCTCGTGAGCCCCGGTGCGCTTCTTGATGACCGACACTGCGCGTCGAACACGGCCGAGCGCTTCGAAATAACGAAGCAGGATGACGGTGTCGGCAAGATATGTCACGTCTACAGGCGCTTTCATGTCGCCAACGAGGCCGTGCTGCGCGACCGTCAAAAAGGTATTCGCGCCCTGACGATTGAGAAACTGCAACAACTCGTGCACGTGCAGCACGAGCGCGTTTTCCTCCGGCATGGCCGCCTGATAGCCATTCAGGCTATCGATGACAACTGTCTTGGCACGCGCACGGTCGACGCTCTCACGCACGCGATGAGCAAACTCGCCCGGAGACAACTCTGCTGCGTCCACCTGTTCGACGTGCAAGCTGCCAGCGTCTCTCATCGCTTCGAGGTCCATGCCCATGGCGCGCACTCGGTCGAACAACAGCCCGAGCTCTTCATCGAATACGAAGAACGCTGCCTTTTCTCCCCGCCTCACGGCGGCTGCGATGAACTGGATGGCGAAGAGGCTCTTGCCTGTCCCCGCGGGACCAAGAATGAGCGTGCTCGATCCTTGCTCGACACCGCCGCCGAGCAGCGCGTCGAGTTCAGTGACGTCGCTCGTCATCTGCGTCCGCGCGAAACTGGTGCGGTGCTCGCCGGCGATGAGTCGCGGGAACACCGCCACGCCGCCGCGCCGGATGGCAAAGTCGTGGTAGCCGCCGCGAAAGTGCTGACCGCGATATTTGAGCACCTTCAGACGGCGGCGTTCCGCGCCATATTGCGGCGATAATTCCTCGAGCTTGATGACGCCGTGCGCGACGCTATGTACCGTCTTGTCGGCCGCGTCGGAAGTGAGATCGTCCAGCATCAGCACGGTAGCGTCGCGCCCCGCGAAGTAATGCTTGAATGCAAGAATCTGCCGGCGATAGCGCAGCGAGCTTTGCGCAAGCAGGCGAATCTCCGAAAGGCTATCGATGACCACCCGCTTCGGCTTGACGCGCTCGAACTCGCCGAGGATCAGCCGCGTCGTCTCGCCCAGTTCGAGGTCGGAGGAATAGAGCAGCGTCTGCTGCTGATCGGCGTCGAGCAAACTCTCTGACGGACTGACTTCGAAGATGTTGATCTCGGGGCCGAGCCGCCAGCCGTGTGACAACGCGCCGTTGCGCAGCTCCGTTGTCGTCTCCGAGAGCGTAATGTAAAGACATGGTTCGCCCAGCTCGGCGCCAGCCTTTAGAAAACTGAGCGCAATCGTCGTCTTGCCCGTGCCTGGGCTTCCCTCCAGCAGGAACAAGTTGCCCCTGCTCAGTCCGCCAACGAGAATGTCATCGAGTCCCGATACGCCCGTTCGGGCGTATCGGGGCATTACGGTGCTATCGTCCATCTCTTGCTCCAAGCTGCTTCATCGCAACGCGGGAAAGCCTGTGTTGTGGGATTTCGGTCAACGCCTGCTGCAACGAAGCACGAGCATCACAGATATCGTGTGCGGATTGCAGTCGCAGCCAGAACATCGCCGAGATTCCGCAGAAGACTTCCAGTCGCAATGCCATCTCCGGTGTAATGACAGCGGTACCGTCGAAGATTCGGTGAAGAGTTTGACGAGCCACGCCCAGATCTCGAGCCGCCTGGCTGACAGAGAGGCCCAAGTGCGGCAGCACAAAGATCTTGAGAAGCTCCCCGGGATGGCGTGCGTTGTCTTGATACTGAGTGATGCGAGAAATAGGCGCAGAAGTCATATCAGGTGTAACGTGCTGCGTGACAAGCGCCAAGGATAACATTAACCCGAGAAAGCGGCGCGATGCTCCGTATCCAGGACCCGCGCCAATTCGTTGATTTAGCGTCGCGAGTCTTAATACGCACGTTGTGCCCGTGCTCTGTCGAGTGCTGCGGTCGCTTGAATGCGATGTGAAGTCACCTGGATAGCGGCTCGCCGCTGACGCCGTCGCAAGTCGTGTGTGCAATCGCGCGGGTATCACGCGTGGCTCGGCGCCTTGAAAAACGCATGGAAATGCTGACCGTTCACCATCTCATGGAACGACGGCTGACTGTTGCGCCTTTCGCCACCTTGTTCTCGCGAAGATATGGTTGGAAAGCGTGGTTGACTGGCGCGATTGCATCGGCGCGGCTCTGTCAAGAAGATCCCGGCCTTCGCGTTTGCCCGCCGAACAAAGCGGTCGCGCGGCGACCCCGGTGGATCTTTAGCTTCGCGACCGTCGGACGCTATCGCAGAATCATTTCTTCGCCGCGGGCGAGTTCGTCGTCCAGATGTCGCGGTGCAGTTTCCATTGCCCGTTGACGCGTTTCCAGATAACGATGTAATCGCCCGCGTCGTAGACTTTACCGGCTTCGCCCGGGGCCGACCATCTGCCGACTTCGTAGGCGGAGTCGCCGTGCGCTTCGATTTCGACCGACGTCAGCACGACCGATTTGAATCCGGAGTCAATCGCTCCTTGCCAGAATCGCGTAATCGCCGCGCGTCCGCTAACGGTCTTACCGTTAGCTGGAAGGAGTCTTGCGTTCTCGGTGTACAACGCGGCGAGGCCGGGTGCATCGCCACGGGCGACCGCCTGCTCAAAGCGCTTGTTGCTCGACTCGATCGCGGTCCGTGCGTTGCTCTGCGCGAATGCCGCCGTATCCGACATGGCGACCATGCAGCACATTGCGACGCTGACGATGGCATGTTCCAAGATCCGTTGCATAGGGCCTCCTTGTCGCTGCGTTCAGGGGCTCCCGGCGATACGCCGGAGTCTCTGAGAAGCATAGTTGAAAAGCTGTCGAGCACAACGATGTCTTTACCATGAACGGGCGCTGACCAACCCCCGTAGAGCGTTATGGCCAGCAACGAAAGCGTGACGCTTTGAGGCCATTATCGATCGCTGGAGAGACGCGAGCTGCATCTCCCCCCGCATCGCAGACGCTCGAACCCCGCGTGGAGGCTTTGACTCGGCGAGCCTCCAACTTAACCGGCACTGCTTGCATGCGCTGGAGCATTGTTAGAAACGCTCGGCTGTCCGCCTGTCTTGACGGCTGAACTTGATGGTCGCCAATTGGTAAATCTACAAGCCTATCGATTCCAGTCCGCTAACCCAAACGTTACGCTTTCTCCCAGCCCGACAAATTTTATTAAGGTCCCGGTTCCCGGTACCCCTGTAAAGCCCGACGTACCTACCAAATTCCGATCATCGGGTATCCAATTCGGTGCGGACGGTTATTTCATCATGCTCGCTCCGCTCTCCACCGGCACGCATACCCTCACATTCCAAGGAGGACCGTTCTACGGCAAATTCACCTTGGTGGTTGGAGGGTAAAGACGATGCACGGGGGGTACTTCCGACCGTCGATGTGACCACGCATACATGAGCCGACTTTCATCGCGCGACGGGACTGTGCGAAACAGGAATCGGTGAAGCCGTTCATCACACCGACCCGGGCGTGCGCCGTGCAATGCGCGATGCTCGGTCAGGTGTCGTGCTTGGCTGGCTGCTCGCGATTGCGGCGCCGCTCAACGAAGGGGAGTGGTCCCTGCATGGGACCGCTAAATCGAGACGGCTGCCATTACTTGCTCGAATATCGATCGCTCAAAGCCACTCCGTTTCGAAGGCGCAAGATGTGAGCGGCTCGCAGCCCGACTCTGTCAGCACGACCTGCTGCTCGAGCTTCACGCCCTCTACGCCGTCATCCGCGCCGATATAACTCTCGACGCACAGCGTCATGCCCGCTTCGAACTCGCCATCGTAACCGCTGCTGTCCCAGTCCACTTGATGCGCGATGGAAGGATATTCATCGACCATGCCGATGCCGTGCGCCACGCAGCTATAGCGATTCTTCACATATTGCTCCGGTATCTTCCAGGCTTGTTCGGAGAACTCCCGGAATGTCATGCCCGGGCGCAGCAGGCCCATATTGAAGTGGATTTGCGAGAACGCGGCGTAGTAGAGCGTGCGTTGCGCATCGGTTGGTCGTGTATGACCGACCGTCCAGGTGCGTGAAATATCCGAGCAGTAACCGTTCGGGCCGACCATATCGGTATCGAATGCGAGCAGTTCACCTTCTCTGAGCACACGCGGCGAACACTCCTGCATCCACGGATTGGTGCGTTCGCCCGATGCGAGCAGCCGTGTTTCGATCCACTCGCCGCCGTGCCGTATATTCTCTTCGTGCAGGCGCGCCCAGAGGTCCTGTTCCGTCATGTCAGGTCTAATATCCCGGCGCATGCGCTCGATCCCTTTCGCGCATACCCGCAGCGATTCGTTCATCAGCACAAGTTCATCGGCTGACTTGACAGTGCGCGCCAACTCCATCATGCCCTGTCCGTCGAGGAGCGCCAGCCCGTGACCGACGAGAGCGGTGGTGCCCGCAGGATCGAGCTTGTCGACGGCGAGGCGGCGTTCGTTCGGTGCGTGCTGGCGCAAGACGTCCAGTATCTCCTGTGCCCAGACTTGCGCGCGGCGTTCGGCGTGCGATCCAGCGCTGAAGAACGTCCAGCCCACTGCATGCCGCATCTGCACCGGAAGATCGATGCCACGCCAGACGTGCTCGCAATTGTGAAACTCCCAGGCGATCACGGGGCCATCGGCGAACACCATGATGTAGCGTGACGGATTGCGCGCCGTCCATATCTGCATATTGGACGTGTCCGTCGCATAGCGGATATTAACCGGGTCGTAGAGCAGGATCGCGGGACAATCGTTGTTCCGCAGCGCGTCCCGAACGCGCGACAGGCGGTAGCCGCGCGCGCGTTTTTGAGTTGCGTCGTTTCGTTCGGGCATGGAGATTCAAAGGTCGAGTACGAGGTCCGATGCCGGATGGCTGCAGCACAACAGACGCATGCCCTTCTGCACTTCGCGCTCGCGGATGCCGCCGTTATGCTTCATCTCTACGCAGCCGTCCAGGAGTTTCGTCTTGCACGTTCCGCACACCCCTTGCGCGCACGACGAGGCGATGGCCACGCCCGCCTTCCTGGCAGCCGCGAGCACTGTTTCAGATGCGCTCATGGTGAATGTCTTCGATGAGCGCGCGAGCTTCACGGTGAAGGTCTGCTGCGTCGGATCGATGGCATCTGCCGAGGGCGGCGTGGCCGAAGCAATGTCGAAACTTTCCTGGTGATAGCGCGCCGGATCGTGGTCGCCTTCGCGAAGCAGTTCGCGCACCGCTGTCATATAGCCCGCCGGGCCGCATGTGAATACCTCGCGCTCGGCGAAATCAGGCAGCCATGCCGAGAGCCGGGCCAGACTGAGACGCCCGACCGCGCCGGTCCACTCGGGCTCGTCGCCCATGCCTTCGCATACGAAAAACAGTCGCAGCCGTGGCGAGCGCAGCGCAAGCCGTTGCAGCTCGTCGCGGAACACGATGTCGCCCGGCGTGCGCGCGCTATGCACGAAAGCGATGTCGCGGTCCAGTCCGAGATCCAGGCTCGCGCGCGTCATCGACATGAGCGGCGTGATGCCTGAGCCCGCCGACAGGTACAGCGACTTCGCCGCCGATGCGCGCGTGGCCGTGAACATTCCCGACGGCCCGTATGCCGACAATGTCATGCCGGGCCGCAGCGTGTCATGCAACCAGTTCGACATCACGCCACCGGTCACCCGCTTGACGGTGATGGCGACGAGGTAAGGTCGCGTGGGCGGCGACGAGATCGTGTAGCAGCGTTCGACACGCTGCCCCGCCGCCTCCGCCGACACCGTGATGAACTGGCCCGGCTCGAATCGCACGGGCATGGCGCCCTGCGTGCGGAACTCGAAGGTCCTGACGTCGTGTGTTTCATCGGCGACGCGCACGCACGTCAGGAGTTGCCGCTCGTTGCTCGGCCACGATCGTGCACCGCGCTCCCACGTCTCTGCCCGGCTCAGGATATCGACGTCGAACATGGTTTCGACAGCGTTCATGTGTTCCCCTTTCAAACGCCGTGAGCGTTCAGGCGCGCCGCGTACCAGCGCGAGAACTGATCGACATACGCTTCCGTGAAACGCGAGAACGTGCCTGGCCGGTACGCCGGGTCCTGCGTGCCCTCATGCGTGATTTCCACGAGATGCTTGTCTTGCATGTTTGTCGCGACCCATACTTCCGTCAGCGTCCCGACGTCGTAATCCACGCCTTCGACGGCATCTGCATGAACAAGCCACTTCGAGCGCACCAGCGTTTTGTCCGGTCCGAGCGGAATGATGTAGGTGATGACTGCGTGATCGCTCATCACGTGCGTCCACGAGTTGTGCGTCCACAAATGCACGTCGCCGAGGTCGCGCCGTTCGAGCGTACCGAAGAGCTTCGTGCAGGCGACCTTCGTGTCCATCGTCTGCGATTCGCCTGCCCCGGCGATCACGAGCCGCTGCGTGCGAAACTGCGTCACGGCGTCCTCGTCCAGCCACTCGACGGCTTGGCTAATGAAGCCATCCTGCTCCCAGCTCGTCTGACAACTGGCGTTGCGGGCCGAGTAGTCCTTCAGGGCGCGCAGCGATTCATCGCTGAGATTCTCCGGACAAAACCCGAAATCTTCGGGCAGAAACGATGCCGTCAGTTCCGGGTGCGTGGCCTGACAGTGATAGCACTCGCGATTGTTTTCGATCACGAGCTTCCAGTTGCCCTGTTCGACGATCTCCTGTTCGAAGGCGATCTTCGTGTTCCTGAGGTCGTAGGGTGCGAAGCGCGGCGTCATCGTCGCGTCGAGCCTTGCGATATCCTCAGGCGCATGCTCATCGAGACACACGAAGATATGCGTGCCGATGATGCGCGTATGCACCGGAATCAGGCTGCGGCAGGTCGGATCGAAATCGCGGCCCATGTGCGCGGCGTGGCGAAGGCTGCCGTTCAGGTCGTAGGTCCATTGATGATATGGACACACGAGCATGCCGACGGTGGACTTCCCCACTTCTTTCAGGCGCGCGCCGCGATGCCGGCAGACATTGCGCCAGGTGCGGATAGTGTCGTCGTCGTCGCGCACGATGATGATCGAGGCGCGGCCGATATCGACGGTCGACACATCACCTGGTTCGGGCACGTCTGCCGTCACGCCGACGAGAATCCAGTGCTTATGGAAGAACACGCTCACATCGGTGTCGAACACGTCCTGACGTCCGAACAGTTCACCCGGCATGCCATGTCCGGGCTCCCGACCGCGAATGAGTTCACCGTGGGTTCGCAACTGCACGTCGGCCATCATCGTTCTCCAGAGTTCAGTGGCTTGGGACTTCCTGTGTTCCCGCCTTGAAGCAAGTATTGGATTGCCGAAAATGAGCGTCAACGCGCTTTATTTTCGCGCTGGAATGACTTTGGGTTATGCGAGCGTGGCGGCCGGTGCGAGGACTTCAGGCGCCGAGCGTGTCGTGCCGCAGCCCATCGATCAGCACTTCGATCGCAGGCGTGATCGTGCGCCCGTGCGGCACGACAAGGTAATAGGAATCGCTCGTTTTGAACGATGCCAGCGGCAGCCGCACGAGTTCACCCGCGCCGATGAGGTCGTGCAGGAGCCGCCCCCAGCCGAGCGCGATGCCCTGCCCGTAACGGCTCGCGTGAATGGCATCGGTGTACAGCGTGCAGCGCAGCGCGAAGTTCAGGCGCACCGGGCGCGTTCCAACCGTACGGAACCACTCGTCCCACGTCATCCAGCCCTCGGATGTGGAATCGGATTCGATGAGCGGCGCGGTGGCGAGCGCGTCGAGCGTCGCGGGCGCTCCGTGCGCTTCGAGCCAGCCGGGGGAGCAGACTGGAAACACTTCCTCGTCGAACAGCAAGGTCGAAGACCCGTCGGGCCACGAGCCGTTGCCGAAGCGCACGGCGGCGTCGATCTCCTTGTGCCGCAGATCGGCGGTGAACATCTGCGTGGACAGGCGAAGCTGAAGATCCGGTTGCGCCGCTCTCAATGCCGGAAGTCGCGGCAAGAGACGAAGCTGCGAAAATGCGGAGGTCGCCGCGAGCACGAGTTCCGGCTGCGCAGGCCCGCTTGCCAGCCGATCGAACACGCCAGCGATCTTCTGCATCGATTCGGCAACGACGAGATAAAGCGCCTCGCCTTCGTCCGTCAGCGCAATCGAGCGATGCAGCCGATGAAACAGTCGCACGCCGAGGCGGTCTTCGAGATACTTGACCTGTCGGCTGACGGCGGCCTGCGTCACGCCGAGTTCGTGCGCCGCCCGTGTGAAGCTCGCGAGCCGCGCGACTGCCTCAAACTCGACGAGCGCCGTCACGGAGGGAATGAGGCGCCGGTACCCTTTGACGGCCGGCGAAGCGGGTTTCATTGAGCTGGCATTTACAGCGTCGATTCGGCGTTCGTGACGACGAGCACCGTGCAGCCCTCGCGTGAATGTGACCAGTGCGACGTGCCCGCCGGGTACGTGACGGCCTGCCGCGGCGAGAAGTCCGTGCCGTCCTGATCGGTGTAGATGCCGTCCATGATGAACAGCAGCTCGGTCGATGCATGCGTGTGAAACAGCGACTTGGCGCCCGCGTCGAGCCGCATCCAGTAGCTGGTCCATGCGCCGCTTTCATCGTCGACGATCGTGATGATCCAGAAGCCTGGATGCCGCGTTCCTTCGATCAGCATAGGCGCCCACGCATGTTCCTCGATGGTGTGAAGCCGCCGGCCGGCGTTAGCTTCATGGATCGCGATGTCTTTATGCGTCATATGCGTCGTGTCTGTTGCAAGGTGAATGGGATTTCACGAGACCACACGTTCTTCTGCGTCTTCGCGCCAGCTCGCCATCATGTCCTTGACCTCGCTGACGAGCCACGTCCTGAACAGCGTGTATTCGGGCCGCTCCACTGCGTTTTTATGCGTAATGAGATAGTGATAGCGATCGCGAAACACGAGGCTTTCTTCCACCGGACGCACGAGCAGACCCTGCTGCACCTGCCGATGCACGAGATGATGCCATCCGAGCAGCGTGCCCTCGCCTGCCTCGGCTTGCGATACGAGCAGCCGGTAATCATTGCTCTCCAGATGATCCGTCTCGATGAGCCGCTCACTCGATTCACTCTGCTGAAACCAGTTGCGCCACACGCGCCAGTCGACGTGTTCGCATACTTGCGTGCGGCCCAGTGGCGATAGATTCAGTGTGGGATGAACGAGCAAGTCCAGCGCGGATAACTTCTTGCCGCGATACGTTTCATCGAGAAACTGCTTGCTGCAAACGGGATACACCACATCATGAAACAGGCGTTCAACTTCGTATTCGGCCTCGCGCGGCGGGTTCTTCGTGATGATGATATCCGGGTCGATCAGCCTGTCGAACTCCATGAAGTGATCGGTGACGATCACATGCAGCTTCACATCGGGGAACTGTTTTCTGAACGCTTGCAGTCTCGGCGCGAGCCAGAGCGCCGAGAACGTGTGCGACACGCAGATCGTCAGCGCGGCGCGGCCCGCTCGCCGCACCGTCTCCACCGTCTCGGCAATGTTCATGATCGACAGATACGACGCGTTGTAGAGCAGACGCCCCGCCTTCGTGAGTGCGATATGCTTGCCGGAGCGATCGAACAGCGCCACTTCGAGAGAGTCTTCGAGTTCTTTTATTTGTCTGCTGATGGCGGCCTGAGTGACGCACAACACTTCGGCCGCTTGCGTGAAGTTCTCATAGCGCGCCGCGGTCACGAAGCATTTGAGGGCGCGCAGCGAAGGCATCTGCGCGAGCAACCGGTCGGTGAAGATCTGCTTCTTCTGCATGGTCTGGAACCTCTTGTCGCGCAGCGAGCGCAATGGCTCTGGAAAGGTGCCGATCCATTCGGCGCCTCGACTATATTACCGCGCGTTTTTTAATGGGGAATCGACTCCCCGGCCCGCGCTTCGACGCGCGCGCCATTGAAAGAATGCCGCCGCACCCGTTTCACAGGCCGTTCTTGAGTCTCTTCTCGACGGCGTCCATCGCGCGTCCGACCTGATCGAAAAAGCCTTCGGATTGGAGCTTGTCATGCATGAGTTCGTTGATGCCGCCCTCGGTCGTGCACTGCCTTGCCAGTTCGGTGAAAGAGTCGTCACTGACTTGAGCCAGCTTTGCCAGTCCCGAGTAATAGCCCGCGAGAAAGGTTCGCGCGCCATCGTAGGGGACGCCTCTTTGTGCCAGCCACTTCGCCTGTGCCTCGACGAAGCTGTAGTAAGTCGACATCGTGGCGGTCGCCACGGAAAACAAATCGAATTGCGACTCCTCGGTGACTTCGACCGTCGCGCCGATTGCGTCGAATAGCTCGGTCGCTTGTGCGTTGCGAGGATAGATGACCGTGCTGCCGCTTCCATGCGCCGTCGCTGGCAAGGGAATCGCACGCACGATCGATACGCGCTCCCCGATGCAACGCTTCAAACGCCGGATTGTCACGCCCGCAACGAAGCTGATGACGATTTGATCGGCACGAAAGTTGAGTGCCTGCAGCACCTCGTCGGCAACATCTGGCACGACCGCGACACACACGACATCGCTCGCGTCCACCACTTGTTGATTCGATTCACCCACGCGCACGCGATCATCGAGTTGCGCCAGTTGCGCGGCCACTTCGGCATTACGCGGCGAGAGCCATATGTCGTGCTTCGCGTCGCCATGACAAAGGCCCGTGACCACCGCGCGAGTGATGCTGCCTGATCCAATGAATCCAATTCGCATAGCTTTTCTTCGTCCTTTTGGCTGCTGGGTCCAGACCGGCGCTCAGTCTTCGAGCTTGATCCACGTCGTCTTGAGTTCGCAGTATTGGTCGTGTGCGTAGACCGACTTGTCGCGCCCGCCGAATCCGGATTGCCTGAAGCCGCCGAACGGCGTCGACAAGTCGCCCTCGCCGAAGCAATTGACCGTGACCGTGCCCGCACGAATGCGCGATGCGATCTTGTGCGCGTGGTTGACGTTGTCGGTCCACAACGACGCCGAGAGGCCATAGCAGGTATCGTTGGCGATACGCACGGCGTCTTCCACATCGTCGTATTCGATGATGCAGAGCACCGGCCCGAACACTTCCTCGCGTGCGATGCTCATCTCGGGCGTGACCTTGTCGAAGATGGTCGGCTCGACGAACCAGCCGCCCGATTCGGTCCGCACGGCCTTACCTCCGCACACGAGATTCGCGCCTTCCTTCCTGGCCTTGTCGATATGCGAAAGCACCTTGTCGTAATGGCCGGATTCGATGAGCGCGCCGAGCTTCACATCGGGATCGAGAGGATCGCCGGTCTTCCAGCCGTCGAGCACCGCGAGCACCTTGTCGAGCAACTCGGCCTTCTTGCTCGATGCAACGATCATCCGCGATCCCGCGCTGCAGTTCTCGCCCATGTTCCAGAACGCGGCGGCGACTGCGTTCTCCGCGACGGGATCGAGATTCGCGACATCGGGCAAGACGACTTGCGGATTCTTGCCGCCGCATTCGAGCACGACGCGCTTCAGGTTCGAATCGGCCGAATAGCGCAGGAAGCGCTTGCCCGTCTCGGTGGAACCCGTGAATGCGACGAGATCGACATCGGGATGAAGGCCCAGGGCCTGACCCGCGCCTTCGCCGAAGCCTGTGACCACGCTGAACACGCCTGCGGGCAGCCCGGCTTCAGCGGCGAGATCGGCGATGCGCAGCGTGGACAGCGACGTCTGCTCCGCAGGCTTGATGATCACGCTATTGCCGACCGATAGCGCCGGGCCGATCTTCCATGCAAGCATCAGCGCGGGAAAATTCCACGGCAGCACGCCCGCCACGACGCCCATCGGCTCGCGCGTGATCATGCTCACCACGCCCGCACCCGAGGGCGAGAGAGCGTCGTAACGCTTGTCGGTCACTTCGGCATGCCAGCGGATGCACGCGGCGGATTCGGGAATGTCCAGCCCCATGCATTCGCTGACGGGCTTGCCCGCTTCGAGCGCTTCCAGCAGCGCGAGTTCTTCCGCGTTCTCGTCGATGAGTTGCGCGAGCCGCAGCAACACGGCCTTGCGATGTGACGGCGCGGCCTTCGACCACACGCCGCTTTCGAATGCATCGCGTGCCGCGATCACCGCGCGGTCCACATCGGCCTGCTCGCATCGGGCGATCTTCGCCAGCACTTTGCCCGTGGCGGGATTCAGCGTATCGAACGTCGCCCCGGATGCGGCCGCGGATCGCTGACCGCCGATAAACGCGCGGCCATCGAGCGATGCGTTCGCGGCCATCTGTTTCCAATCTTCGTATGTGCTCATGTTTGACCTCGCGAAATCAAAGTTCGGCGCCTGCCGAGAGTTCCTTGAACCAGATGGCTGTCGAGACAGCGATGTCTGAAATCGGCCGGCTCGGAAGCGGACGCGGCCTCGGATGTTTCAATAGCTGTTGCACGAGTTCGTTCGATTGCCCGAGCGCGTATTCGGCGATCAGCTTTCCGGACGCTGAGCCGCGACTGAGCCCGAGTCCATTGCAGCCGATCGACTCGAAGACGCCATCTTCGCGCTTGCCGAAAAGCGATCCGCTATTCGCCGACAGGCACAACGCGCCGCCCCACGTGTACTCGAATTCGACATCCTTCAGCATCGGGAAGCGGCGATCGAAAGATCGCTGGTGCATCGCCTTCGCCTTGCTTAAATCGGATTCCGAAATAGTTACGCCAGGGCGGAAAGCGAAGTGATTGCGCACGCAGATGCGATCGGTGATGAGCCTGCGCACCGTCGATCCAACCGGATCCGCAGGAATCAGCGCCCACGACGGCAGACCGCCGAGCCGCGCGACTTCATCGCGATTCATCACCCGCGTCATCGACGCGAACGTGTACACGGGAAGCAGCCCGTTGGCGTCCTTCCCGAACTTCGCGGCGTAGGAGTTCGTGCACAGGATGACCTGCTTCGCGACGATCCGCCCGTCAGCGAAGGTCAGCGTTTTCACGCCCGCCCCGGATTCGATGCCCTTCACCGCGCTCAGCTCGAACACCTTCACGTTCTCGGGCAGCGAGGCAGCGAGTCCACGCATCAGCGCGGCGGGCTGCACCGTGCTGCATCCCGGCGTGCGGATTGCGCCTTTATAGAAGTCGCTGCCCGTCACCGCGTGAATCGCCGCTTCGTCGAGCCGTTCGAACGCTTCACCGATGGTTTCCAGCCCCTTCGCAAAGTGCTCGAGCGCCGCCTTGCCTCGCCGGTTGACAGCCGCGTGATACTTGCCGTCGTCGCGCCAGTCGCAATCGATCCGGTGTTCAATGACCGCGGATCGCACATAGTCGATTCCATGACGTTGCAAGCGGATATCGGCTTTATCGGCGTCCACGCTGCGCGAATAGCTTTCGCTGCTGATGTCGTGCGGAAGGTCGACGAAGAAGCCGGAATTGCGCCCGGCCGTTCCGCGTCCGATCCGGTCGGCCTCCACCAGTGCAATCGACGAATCAGGACTGAGCTCCGCAAGACGCCGGGCCGCACACAGTCCCGTAATGCCTCCACCGATGACGACCCAATCGAAATGAAAGTTCGAAGCGACTTTCACCGCGTCGGCCGCCGGAGGAAGGCTCTCCCACCAGCCATTCACACCATCGGGAGTCGGTAAGCGCGCGAAGTCCAGTTTGGAGCGCATACGATTCACGATCTACTGTGCGTTGCGCAGCAAGGGTCGAACAACGGACGCGAACGCCTTCCGCTCTTCGTCCGTCAGCGTGCCCAGCGGCGCGCGTGCGTTGCCGACGGGTACGCCAGCCAGCTCGCAGCCGTATCGCACGTACTGAATGAATTTGCCGCTGCGCTCCAGTAATTCGAGCACCGGCAGCAGTTCGCTCATCAGTTGCCGGCCTTTGACGAAATCGCCCTGCGTGCACGCTTCCAGCAATGCGACGTGCGACTCGGGGATGAAGTTTGCCGCCGCGCCGACCCAGCTTTTCGCGCCCCATGCAAAGAATTCGAGCGCTTGATCGTCCATGCCGCAACTCAACACGAGCCGGTCCTTGAAGTGAGTCGCCAGATGATGCAGATGCCCGATATCGCCGGTGCTCTCTTTCATCGCCTGAAAGTTCGGGCGTTCCAGCAGCTTTTCCAGCACCGCATCGCTGATTTCGGTGCCCGTTCGCGCGGGAAAGTTGTAAAGCATGATGGGAAGATCGACGGCGTCATCGACCTTCAGGAAGTGCGCGAGAAGCTCTTCTTGCGTCGGCTGCGCGTAATAGGGCGTGGCCATCAGCAGCGCCGACATGCCCGCCTGCTTCGCGGCGACTCCTAAGTGAATGACGTCCTTCGTCGTCGTCGCATTGATGCCGGCGGACAGGACCGTCTTGCCGCCTACTGCATCGACGACGGTGTGATAGGTCCTGATGCGCTCATCCAGCGTCAGCGCATAGTATTCGCCGGTCGTGCCGCCGACACCCAGGCCGCTCAGACGGCCCACTAGTCCTTTCGCATGCTTTGCGAGCAGCGCGTGATCGATCTCGCCGTCCGCGGTGAACGGCGTGACGAGCGGTGCGTGAACTCCTTCGAAGCTGACCATCGTGTTCTCTCTCGATTCGGTTATGAGGTATGAATTGCAGGCAATGGGCGATCGAGTTTCAGACGAGCGCGTCGGCGGGCGAGTAGATCGGGAACTGGCTGCACAGATCGCGAACACGGCTGCGCACCGAACGCTCGACGGCGTCGCTGCCCTGCGGATCGCTCGTGAGCGCGTTCAGCACTTCGAGGATCATCTCGCCGACCAGACGGAATTCCTTCTCGCCGAAACCGCGCGTCGTGCCCGCCGGCGTCCCGAGACGAATGCCGGATGTCACCGTGGGGTTCTCGGTATCGAACGGAATGCCGTTCTTGTTGCAGGTGATGCCGGCGCGTTCCAGCGCCTTCTCGGCTTGCGTGCCGGTGAGACCCTTCGTGCGAAGATCGACGAGCAACAGATGGTTGTCGGTTCCGCCCGTGACGAGGCGCACGCCGCCCGCGCTCAGCACATCGCCGAGTGCGGCCGCGTTCTTCAACACCTGATCGATGTACGCCCTGAACTCAGGCCGCAACGCTTCGCCGAAAGCCACCGCCTTGCCCGCGATGACGTGCATCAACGGGCCGCCTTGCAAGCCGGGAAACACCGCCGAGTTGATCTTCTTCGCGATGTCGCCGTTGTTCGTCAGCACGAAACCGCCACGCGGGCCTCTGAGCGTCTTGTGCGTCGTCGACGTGACCACGTCCGCGAAGCGGATCGGATTCTCGTGACGCCCCGCCGCGACGATGCCCGCGATATGCGCCATGTCGACCATCAGCAACGCGCCGACGCTATCCGCGATCTCGCGGAACCTGGCGAAGTCCAGCGCCCTCGGATAAGCCGAATAACCGGCGATGATCATCTTCGGACGATGCTCTTCGGCCAGGCGCCGCACCTGCTCGAAGTCGATGCGGTACGTGTCGGGGCTCACGCCGTATTGGACTGCGTTGAACCACTTGCCCGACAATGCGGGACGCGCGCCGTGCGTGAGGTGACCGCCCGCGTCGAGCGCCATGCCCATTACCGTGTCGCCGGGTTTGAGCAGCGCGAGCATCACCGCGCCGTTGGCCTGCGCGCCGGAGTGCGGCTGCACGTTGGCGAATTCGGTGTCGAAGAGCGCCTTGACGCGATCGATGGCCAGCGATTCGATTCGATCGACGTGATCGCATCCGCCGTAATAGCGCCGCGACGGATAGCCTTCCGCGTACTTGTTTGTCAGGACCGTGCCCTGCGCCTGCATGACCGCAGCCGAGACGATGTTCTCCGACGCGATCAGTTCGATCTGCGTTTGCTGGCGACGCAACTCCAGCGTGATTTCCGACGCGATGACCGGGTCACGGTCCTGTAGCGTCTCCGCGAAAAAACATGCTGTTTGATTCATGTATGCGACTCCGACGACTTTCTGATGAGACATGAGGCTGAACGTTTCAACGGCGCTTTCTCCGGTCACGCGACACGGCAGGAAGGCGCCCGCGACTCTCACTGCTCGAGCCACGCCTTGACCTTTTCCGGGTGCGCATCGACGAACTTCTTCGCGGCGCCCGGATAATCGTTCGTGGTGTTGCCTTCGTACTCGATGGCTTCCACATCCGCCAGCGTCAGCTTGAAGTGATGGAAGAAGACATCGGCGCGGGGGAACTTCGTCGCGAACTGCTTGGATGCAAAGCCGTGCACTTGCTCTTCGCCACCGAGCGCGCCCTTCGGGTCCTTCAGGTAGCGCATCTTCCATTTCTGCCACAGCCAATGTGGGCTCCAGACCGTCGTCACGACCCAGTTCTTCGACTGATAAGCGCGCGAGATCGAGGCGAGCATGCCCGCTTCGCTCGACGACTGCAGCTTGTAGCCGGACAGGTCGTATTCCTTGATCGCCTTCTCCGATGCCTGCATCAGACCGCCGCCCGGCTCGATGCCCTGAATGGTGCCGTTGAGCTTGCTCTTGACCTCGGGCTTGTTCAGATCGGGGATAGACCCGAGTTCGCTTTCGGGGATGTAGTCCGGCACTGCCCAGCCATTCTTGCCGCCCGTATAGATGATCCCGGTGTCCGCCATGTCGTTCTTGTAACGCGTGTAGTACGCGGCGTGTGTCACCGGCAACCATCCGCCGACCATGATGTCGAGATCGCCGCGCGCAACGCCCTGATACTGAATGCCGATATCGGCCTGCACGAACTTGACGGGCTGTTGCAGCTTCGTCTCGAGCACGTACTTCGCGACATTCGCCACCGCGAGCACGTCGGCCCAGTTCGTCACGGCGATCTTGATGGGCTCCGCCGCTCCCGCCGATACCGCCGTCACGCCGACCGTCACTGCCAATGCAGTCTTGGCCAATAATCCTTTGATGAAGCTTCCCGCCATTTTGCACTCCTTTATAGTTCGTACAGTCGTTAGATCGCGTGGGTATTCGTCTGGTCCTGCCGTACTTCTCAGGTCTGCGCAGCGCCGCTCGCGCCTTGCTTCAGAGACTGCGCCGACTTGCGCGGCTTCTTCTTCGACTTGACGCCGAAGCTCTCGGTCAGGCGGTCGAGCACGATGGCCAGCAGCACCACACCCAAGCCGCCCTCGAAGCCGATGCCGATATCGAGGCGCTGAATGCCGCTCAGCACGTACTCACCGAGGCCGCCCGCGCCGATCATCGATGCGACGACGACCATCGACAGCGCCATCATGATGGTCTGGTTCACGCCTGCCATGATCGACGGCAACGCGTTCGGAAGCTGAATCTTCCAGAGCAACTGCGCATCGGTGCTGCCGAACGCGCGGCCCGCTTCGAGCAGTTCTTCGCGCACCTGCTTGATGCCGAGCGTCGTCAGGCGCACGACAGGCGGCATCGCAAAGACAATGGTGGCAATCACAGCGGGCACCCGGCCGAGACCGAAGAGAATGACTGCGGGAATCAGATACACGAAGGCCGGCATCGTCTGCATGAAGTCGAGCAGCGAACGCAGGACCACTTCGACGCGGCGGTTGCGCGCGCCCCATATCCCCAGCGGCACGCCGATGACGAGACTAAAGAACGTGGCGGCCACCACGAGCGCAAGTGTCGATACCGTCTGCGCCCACAGTCCCATGTAGTTGATGACGTACAGCGCCACCCCGACGAACGCCGCGAACAGCACACCGCGACGCCACAGCGCGAGCGCCATCAGAATGACCAGCATGGCGATGAACGGGACGGCGGCGAGGCCATCTTCGAGCAGCTTCACGAAGGCGCCGAGGACGGAGGAAAACGCGTCGAAGCCGCCGCGAAAGTGCTGAAACAGAAAGTTGACGAGGTCTTCCGCGAACTTCCCGAAAATCGATGATGACGAGTTCATGCTGCTCTCCGCTCCAACACTTGCCTGAGGATGGTCCTGCAAGAAACGACGCCGGCGAGCTTGCCGTCACCGTCGACGACGGGGACGTCATACTCGCGGCCCAGCGCGACTGTTGCGAGTTCATGCAGGTCGGCTTCGGATTGCACTGCGTGCAGGTCGGGATGCAACGCATCGCGCACGGTGCGGTTGCCTGCCTTGTGCAAGCGGTCGAGCGTCACGCAGCCGACGAAGCGGCCCGCTTCGTCGCATACGTATCCGCAATCGACGTTCGAATCGATCATGTCGTTGAGGTAACGCTCCGCCGACGCGCCCATGTCGCACGCGAACACGCCCTTCTCCGGCTTCTCCATCAAACGAGAAGCGGTCAGGAAGCGGGAGACGTCCACGTTCCGGAAGAAGTCGCGGACGTAATCGTCGGCGGGTGTCTGAATGAGTTCGGCGGGCGTTCCGACCTGAATGAGGCGGCCGTCCTTCATGATGCCGATGCGGCCGCCAATCTTGATGGCCTCTTCGATATCGTGCGAAATGAACACGATCGTGCGTTGCTCTTCTTTCTGCAGGCGCAGCAACTCGTTCTGCATTTCAAAGCGGATCAGCGGGTCAAGTGCCGAGAATGCTTCATCCATCAGAAGAACCGATGGATTGACGGCGAGCGCGCGCGCAAGACCCACGCGCTGCTGCATGCCGCCGGAGAGTTCGCTCGGCAGTAACTTTTCATATGAGCCGAGGCCCACGCGCTGGAGCGCCGCTCGCGCGGTCTCATAACGTTCGGCCTTCTTGAAGCCCGATACTTCGAGCCCGTAAGCGATGTTGTCGAGCACAGTGCGATTGGGCAGCAGCGCGAACGACTGAAACACCATCGACATCTTCTGGCGCCGCACTTCGCGCAGTTCCACCGTGGACATCGGTGCGATATCACGGCCTTCGAGAATGACGCTGCCGGACGTCGGCTCGATCAGGCGGTTCAGCAGGCGCACCAGCGTCGACTTGCCCGATCCCGACAGTCCCATGATGACGAATATCTCTCCGGCTCGAACGCTGAGGCTCACGTCGTCGACCGCGACCATGTTGCCGGTGACTTCAAAAATCTCATTGCGTCCGCGGCCCTGCCGCATCATCTCGAGCGCACGTTCGGGCTTCGGTCCGAAGATCTTCGAGAGGTTCCTGACTTGCAGAATCTCCGCGCCGACAGCGACGCCGGCGTCTCCACTGGCAGCGGCGGCCGTGTCCTGCGGAACACTAACGTGCGCCAGGTGCTCCGGCGCAAGGGTCAAGTTGGGTGTCATCTTTTGTTCCGACTGATAGTCTACGAGTCCGGTAGCACACTGTCCGGCGCGGCCCGCATCGAGCGCATCGCGTGGCGTCGCTGTCCAGCTGTGTGCGTTGTCACCAAACGGCGGTAATCCTCTAATGCGGCGCATGCGAATCGCACAGCGTTTTTTATCGCCCTCGAATCAAGACATCTGATTCGCAAGTGCTTGTCATCGGTTCGTCCATGCACGGGTCAAAGCGTATCAAGTCAAATCCGGACGGCCACTAACATTTCCTTGGCCATATGCCCTACTTTTGGTAATGCTGCTTTTGGGGAATCGATGCATGAAGACGCACCAAGTCAAGGCTTAACGGCTCGTAGCGTTATGCAGAGGGGCTTTGCGGCACGCGGGAAGCACCCCGCTCATCCATTGTGGCGATCGACATTTCGACGCTCGAACGACGGACCTAGGGAATGTCCTTAAGCGGCCGGCTAAGGGATTGTCCTTAGCCCGCGTCACGCTGATGGGATGCTTTGCTCACAGCCCGGCGATGGATGGCGCGCGTGTAACGGTCGGTGAAACAGGCGCGGGTTCGTTCGCGGGAGGGGACGTCGATAATCACGCTTGCTGACGATCTCGCCGGCATAACAAACTACCGCTTCCCGATGCGTCAAAGGCACTAGTTAGCGTGGCTGAATAGGCGGCACGTCCGTCTGTTCTAAAGCAGTAGCCGACGTTCTAGTGAGCGTGATTTTCCTATGGGCGGACGACTGCTTGTGGCCGGTTGCAGAAGGGTTGCATCGAAATCACCGGGACTCCTAACCGATTGACGTCGATCGACTCTCAGGTCAAGTCGTCCCGCGCTCAACGATCCTGAAGCCGAGATCGATATGTGGCGTGGCGGGCTGCTTGCCGCTGAAATAGTCGAGCAACATGGCGCCCGCCATCTTGCCGATCTCCAGCGACGGCACACGTATGGTCGTGATGGCGGGGCTTGTCGCCGCGGCAATGGGCAGATCGACGAAACCTATCAATGCCACATCGTCCGGTACGCGGATACCGCGCCGCTGGCACTCGAACAATACGCCGGCCGCGAGCATGTCGCTCGAGCAGAACACGGCATCGAGGCCAGGACGGCGTTCGAGCATCGCGGAAAGCAGCGCCGGCGCGTCGTTGATGCCGGATGGACGGTTCTGCATCACCGCTTCCGGCTCTTGAATACCGCTTTCCTTCGCGCCCGCGCGCAGGCCTTCGAGACGTTGCGACGACCGGACATCGACACTGCCCAGATACCCCAATTGGCGTCGGCCCTTGGAGGCCAGATAGCGGCCCACCGCCGCGCCCGCATCGCGGTGAGAAAAGCCGATACGCATGTCGATTTGATCGTTCGACGTGTCCCACGTCTCGATGACCGGCACGCCGCAGCGTCGGATGCGCGGGACCAGGTCGGCAGGCGCGGACGTGCGAATCAGCATAATGCCGTCGACGCGACGTCCGACGAAAGCATCGAACAGACGCTGTTCTTCCGCGGCCTCGTAATTCGACTGGCCGAGCAATAGCTGATAGCCCTTCACGGCCAATGCTTGCGACAGCCCGCTGACCGTGTCCGAGAAGAACGGATGCTCGATGGTCGGAATCACTGCGCCGACGATGCGCGACCGACTCGACGCAAGGCTGCCGGCATTCAAGTTCTGCACATAGCCCAGGTGTTCGATGGCGACGCGCACGGCGGCGAGGGATTCAGGCGAGACGAGTTCGGGCTGATTAAGCGCACGCGATACGGTCATCCGGCCGACCTTCGCCTCGCGGGCGACATCTTCCATCGTCGGACGCGGTGGCGAGAGGTTGACCGGCGCTATGTCGCTTCTTTTCATGGCTGTGTTTTATAGGCGGCTAGGGAAAACGCTGTGCGTTGTTCATGCATGCTTTCTTGACACCCAGAACGATACACTCTACTTTGAATGGGAGCGCGCACATCAGCACATTTGCCGGACGACGAGCGGAAATCTCCACCTTCTGCCCGTCTTTTTAACTACAGAATGGGAGCGCTCCCATAACACCAGGAGCCCAAAAGTGCTTACCAAGGAGCAGATAGCGCAGTACCGCGACGATGGTTACGTCGTCGTCACCGATGTTTTCAGTCCCAGCCTCGTGCAGCGTATGCGTCAGGTTACCGACGAGCTGGTCGAACAGTCCCGTTCCGTCACATCGTCCGACGATGTCTTCGACCTGGCGCCGTCGCATAGCGCGGAGCGTCCGCGAGTGCGGCGCATCAAGGACCCGATCAAGGTCGACCCCGTCTTCATGGAAGCGCTCACTCATCCGCAATTGATCGCGGCTCTCAAGAGTCTGCTTGGGCCGAATCTTCGTGTGCGCAACACGAAGCTGAATCTGAAGGAAGCGCATGTCGGAGACCCGGTCGAATGGCATCAGGACTGGGCGTTCTACCCGCATACTAACGAGGATGTGCTCGCCATCGGCGTCATGCTCGATGACTGCGAGATCGAAAACGGCCCGCTGCTCGTGCTGCCCGGAAGCCACAAGGGCCAGGTGTGGAGTCATCACACGGACGGATACTTCTGTGGCGCGATGGACCCCACCCAGTGCGACGTCGACTTCGCCCAAGCTGTGGCCTGCACAGGAAAGGCCGGCTCGTTCTCGATCCATCATGCGCGCACCATTCACGGCTCGGCCGAGAACACGTCGAATCGCCCGCGTCGGCTGCTACTGTACGAGGTCGCCGCCGCCGATGCGTGGCCGCTGCTCGACGGTCCCGGTCAGAGCCGCTCGCTCGACGCCTTCAACGAACGGATCATTGCGGGCGAGCCGACCATCAGGCCGCGCGTAGAGCCGGTTCCGGTGATCATGCCGCTGCCGCCCGCGCCGCGTCAGGGATCGATTTACGAGAACCAATCCTCGCTCAAGAACCGCTTCTTCGCGACATCAGCGGCACCTGCTGCCGCGACGATGTAAACGAGCCGGAGACCTCATGCAGCAATTGCGGGTATACCAATCGCTGTGGGCGATGGAGCGCCGTCGCCCTGATGGCCTCGAATGGCCATTCGACGAACAACTGCGCATGATCCACAACGCCGGCTTCGACGGCGCGGGCGTGCGCTTCTTCGATTACGCCTTTGCCCGCGACGTCACGCGCCAGTTGAAAGAGTTCGGGATGACGTGGGAGGCGCAGTGTTATCCACGTACCGTCGAGGACCTGATTCCGATCATCGAGCACGTGCAGGAACTCGGCGCGGATCACATTAATCTGCAGCCCGATGTCAGGCCGTATTCGATCGAAGAATGTATTCCGCTGATCGAAGGCTGGCGACGTCTCGCGCACGATTCCGGGATACCCGTCCATATCGAGACGCATCGCAACCGCATGACCACCGATCTGCTGTTCACCCTGCGCCTGCTCGAATGCTTTCCGGACCTACGCCTGACCGGCGACATTTCGCACTACGTGGTGGGCCGCGAATTCGCGTGGCCGATCTGCGAGGAAGACGACGGCCATATCCGACGCATTCTCGACAATTGTTGGGGCTTTCACGGGCGCGTGGCGAGCCGCGAACAGATTCAGCTGCAGATCAGCTTCGCGCATCACGAGGAATGGCTGAACCTTTTCCTCGCGTGGTGGGAATACGGCTTCGAACGCTGGCGGGCGCGCGCGCCGGACGACGCCGTGCTCACGTTCCTGTGCGAACTCGGCCCTAAGGAATACGCGATGACGGACCGCAACGGCTATGAGTTGTCGGATCGTTGGGAAGAGGCCCTGATGCTGAAAGACCTCGTTCGGAAGATGTGGTCGGAACTCGAATCACGCGCAAACCGTTCACGGCGCGAAGCCTGAATCAAACGCAGACCTACCCACGAAAACGAGACATACAGGAGATGAACCATGGAGGAAGCATGTTTCACGAGCGTGAAATCATCCAGTCGCGTGCGCTGGATCAGGATCGTGCTGGTGATCTTTCTGATGTACACGATCTCGTACTTCGACCGGACCAACATCGGTCTCGCGCTGCCGTCGATCCGGCGCGATCTGGGCATTGATGCGACGCACGCGGGACTGGTTGGCGGCATCTTCTTCTGGGGCTACGTGATCACATTCATGGCGGGCGGCTGGCTCGTGTCCCGCTTCGGCGCGCGCCGGGTCGTTCTAGTGGCATTGATTTGCTGGGGGGCTGCCGCGATGGCGACAGGACTCGTCAGGAACCTGAACGAACTGCTCGCGGTGCGCCTCGTGCTCGGGATCGCGGAGGGCCCGGTGTGGACGGCCGCTGCGAGCCTGACGGCGGCGTGGTTCGTGCGCTCCGAGCGTGGTAACGCATTCGGGCTGTGGGTAATCAGTTCGCCGCTCGGCGCACTCCTGGCGGGACCTGTCTCCGGTATTCTGCTCGCGCATCACGACTGGCGCGCGATGATGATTATCGAGGGCCTACCCGCGTGGATCTGGGCCGTGGTCTGGTACTTCACTATTCCGAAGAACATCGCCGAGGCGGGCTGGCTGTCGGACGGCCAGAAGCAGAGCCTTAGGAGCGCGCTTGCAGAAGAACAGGCCACGTTTTCGGGCGTGACGCAGCATTCGGGCATCCGGCGTGTCATCTCGCTCAAGGCGACATGGTTCCTCGCGGGAGGTTTCTCGCTCATCAACCTCGTTGTCTACGGCTTCATGCTGTGGCTGCCGACCTCGATTGCGGCATCGGGAAAACTTGGACCGGTGGAGGTGGGCATTTTGTCGGCGTTGCCGTGGGCAGCGTGCATCGCAGGCATCCTCGTGTCGACGCGCAGTTCCGACAGGCATGGGGAGCGGCGGCTGCATGCGGGAGTGCCGATTCTGATCGCCGCGTTGCTGCTGCTGATCGCGGCGAACGTGCCGCCGACTTCGCTAATCCTGCGGATGACGCTATTTACAGCGATGGGCTTCTTCCTGCAAATGTTCCTGCCGCTCATCTTCACCTACGTGACAGAACTGCTGCCCGCGCCGGACGCGATCGTCGGCACTGCGCTGATTGGCGCGATCGGTAATCTGGTCGGCGGATTCATCGGGCCAGTGCTGGTCGGCATGCTGTCGGGCAAGGGCAGCGACTTCACGCTGGCTTTTTCGGTGCTGGCATGTTGCGGGCTGATCGGCGGAGTGCTTGTGCTGTGCGCGCGGCAGCACCGGGAGGAAGTGGGAGAGCCGCTCGTCGCGCGTTGACGATGCCTCCCTCAAGCGGCAGCGCGGAAAGCCCACCGCGCTCGTTACTGACCCAATTAATCCTCTCCCTCGCGGCGATCGCCTCGATCGCCGCGGCCATCACCGGCTCCGTCACCGGCGTGACCGTTGGAGGACTCGCAAAGGTGCGCGACGCCAGGGAAGGCATCGGCTCGGGCAGCGGAGACCTCACCCGGCGCCTGCCCGTGACCGGCAACGACGAAGTGGCGCAGATCGCTCGCTCTTTTAAAGCATTCGTCGGGAAGATCAACAGCGTGATGGTGCAAATCCGCGACACGAGCGAAGCGGTGCGCCATGCCGCCAACGAGGGCGAAGGTCGCTTCCTGGCCGATTGCTAAAAGCTTGGGTCCAGTTCTGCCAGCCCCCCGTAAGCACTGCGGGTTCCAGACTCAACTCTCACCCGCCGGTCAGACGGCGGAATTGAACGGCCGGTAGTTGTGTGCGTCAAGATGTGCAGAAACCGGGTGTCGGTGGTTTCAGTTGATCCTTCTTTGCGGCGTGCGGTGCGAA
>NZ_FCNV02000023.1 GCF_001544615.1 Caballeronia concitans | reverse complement strand
CATCAACTTACACCACGGCCACCCCTCCTAAGCATTTTCCCGCCAGCAGCTTTTTGCACACTTCTCGGTACATTACCTGAGAGAGTGCGAGAGTAAGTGGGACCGCGCATTGGCGGAAGGCAGCAGGAGTCGAACCTACCTGGGAGTGTCTGACACCCCCAACTGGGTTTGAAGCCCAGCCGCACCACCGGATACGGATGCCTTCCTCGAGGAGGGAAAAATCGAGGATGAGAAGAGAGAGCAAGCGATTATAACGGCGGCATGCATATAACGCAGGAAGCGCACCCCACGCATCATTCACCCGCGCGATCACGCGGCTGTCGCCGGCGCAGCAGCCGATACGCCCACACCAGCAACGCAAGCAGCACCAGCAAGTCGATCATCGTCGCGCCGTGCGTCTGCAATTCGCCAAGCATGACATGCAATTCCCGCTGAAACAGCGCGCCGCCCAATATCCAGAACGCCGCCCACAAAACGATCCCCGCCGCATCCCAAAGAAAGAAGACGAGCGCGGCGACCTGCGTCGTGCCCATCAGCGGCGGCGTGACGAGCCCGAGTCCCGGCACGAACTTCGATACCGCCACGATCGGCGCGCCATGCCGCCCGAAAAGTTCGCTCGTCGTGCGCATGCCGGTATCCAGTGCATACGACCGGCGCGACAACGCCCCGACGAGCCGTCGCCCATAAAGACGCCCCGCCGAGAACCAGACGGCATCGCCGAGCAGCGCGCCGCCCATCGCCGCCACCATCACGTGCCAGAACGAAAGCTGCCCGCTCGCGATCACCGATCCCGCGAACACGAGCAGCGGCGCGGACGGCAACGGCACGCCCAGGCGCGTCAGCAGCACGTTGACGAACACCGCCGCCGCGCCCCACTGCGTTATCGCCGATGGCGGAATCTGGATCAAGCCGCGCCTCCGCCTCGTACGCTCATTTCGGCCTCGACTCGACCAGCATCACCGGCACGCTGCCGCACCCGGCGCTCGTCGCAATTTCGATGCCGCGCCACGGCGATGCATCGCCATGATCCAGCGCCATCGAATCGACGCGCCCGTCCGGACGCAGCACGTTGAACGGCCACGACGGCCGCCGCAGCCGTTCATGCACCACCGAGCCTAGCCAGACCGGCGCCGGCGTCCCGTTCGCGTGCGCGCGCACCGCATAGTTCGTCGGCCAGAAACGCAGCACATCGCGCTGATCCGGTCCGCGCGGCGAACGCGTGAACACGAGCTTCGACGGCTCGCCGTTGTTGAGGCGCGGCAGAGCAGGCAGCGCGGTGGCCGGCGCATTCGGCGACACGACCGACATCACGCTTTTCATCGTCACGCCCTTGACTTCGGTCCAGCCGCGGCTAGTCAACTGCGCGCGAATCTCCGCGGGCGACGCGGCCCATTGCACGGTGATCGGTTCGCGCCGGTCGCCGTCCAGACTCGACCGGTAACACGAAAACTGCCGCCATACGGTGTCCATCCATTCGATCGGCGTGATGACGACCGTCGCGGGCGCCGCGCTGTGCGCCTCGGTGTCGTCGCTCACTTGAAGCGCGACGCTCGCGGAAATGACGGCCAGCACCGCGAACGGCATCAGCGGACGCGGCTTCGGCTTGCCCGGATTGCGCCACACGGCGGTCAGCGCGATCAGGAACACCCAGCTCGCGGCGAGCGCGGCGCTGCCGAGCGCGTCGGAGATGGTGAAGCGGCCAAAGTACAAACCCGCCAGCGCGACCGCCGTGACGATGCCCGATGTCGCCGTCGCGACGAACACGCCCGTCAGCATGCCGACGCGCCGCAGCAGCAGAAACGCGAGAAAGCCGTAGATGACGACCGTCGCGGCGAGATGGCTGCTCGGGAACGTGCGTCCGGCGGGCGCGAACGAGATCGGCAGCGGCTGATGCGTCGAGAAGCGGATCACCGCGACGAGCAGTTGCGAGAACACGACCGCCGCGAGCCAGTACGCCACCGTGCGCCACCGCCGCTCGAGCACCATCCATACGATGACCATCGCGGCGAGCGCGAGCAGGGTCGGCATGCTGCCGAGCGCGGCGGCGGCATCGAGAATGGAATCGGCCCATGTCGAGCGGAACGATTGCAACAGGCGATAGATCGACGCATCGACCTGAACGAGCGACGATCCGCGCGTCACATTGGTCAGCACATAGAAGAACAGCACCGCCGACGCGAGCAGCAGCACCGAGATGATGGTGATGAGTCCGGTCGCCGGATTGCCGGGATCAAGCGCGCGGGAGATGAGCCGCGCGGGCCGCGCGTCCTTGCGCTGCGCCCACGCCAGCAAGCGCTCGCGCGAGGCGACGGTCCATTCCTTCGCATGCGAGACGACGACGCGCGCCAGGTTGAACACGAGCCACGCGAGGGCCGTCACGACGATGAGAATCACGACGAGCCGAATCGACACCGCGCCCGCCAGCTCGATCGACGCGCCGAACACGACGCCCGGCAGGACATGCAGCGGCGCCCAGATCAGCGCGCTCACGACGTTGACCACGAAAAAGCGCGCGGGCGGCATGCCCGAAATTCCCGCGACGACCGGCACGACCGCGCGCATCGGACCGACGAAACGTGCGAGCACCACGCTCTTCGCGCCGTGCGCCTCGAAATAGCGCTTGCCCGCGGCGAGCGCGCCCGGATGCCGTCGAAACGGCCACATTTGCGTGATCGTGCCCGCATGGCGCGCGCCGAGCCAGAAGCTGGCCGCGTCGCCCGCAATGGCACCGACGATCGCGCAGACCATCACCCAGCCGAGATTCAGCGCGCCCGCGCCGACGAGCGCACCGGCGACGAACATCGCCGTGCTGCCGGGCACGAATGTGCCGACGAATGCGAGGGATTCGAGGAACGACGCGAGCAGGACCACCGCGAGCGCCCACTCGGGATGGCCCGACAGCAGATGCAGCAAGTGGTAGTAGGCATGCTCCATCGTTCGCCCTGCGCGGGAGCGGCCCGCGCGGCCGGTCAGACTGACTCGTGCCAGCGGCTATCGGCGCGCAACAGGTGAAGGTCGCGGTGAAAACGAGTGTAACCAACCCTGTCGAAGAACTCCAAAACCTGGATCGCGCGCTTGCGGCCGAGCCCGGTCGCATCGCGGAATTCCGCCGCGCCGATGGCATCCGCCGCGCCGTCGCGAACCCGCGCATGTTGCGCCGCGAGCCGCGCGAGTTCCGCGATCGACGCGCGCGAATAGAACAGGTCGCGCACGATCTGGAACACATCGCCGCGCCGCGCGAGCTTGCGCAAGAGGCGCCGCATGTCGTCTTCCTGCGCGCCGTGCGCCTTCGCGAGATCGCGCATCCACGGCGGATCGAAACGGCCGCGTTCGATCGATTCCAGCACCGCGCCGGCCAGCGCTTCCTCGGCGGCATCGAGCGCCACCGTATGCGACGGCAGATGCAGCCAAGGCCCGCTACGCGCGATGGCGCCGTTCGCCACGGCATCGTCGATGAGCGCGCGCCACAGCGCATCCGGCGCGAGCGGCGCGGCCATGCGGCGCAAGCGCGCGGCGTCGGGACCTTGTTCGTCGGGGAAACGCTCGTGGAAGGCGGCGAGCGCATCGGTCAGGCGCGCGGCGAGCGCGTTCCAGTGCGCGGCGGAGATGAGAAGCGCGTCGTCGTGAACGGGCACGCGGCGCAAGTCCGCCGGCAAGGCGACCGACGCCGCCGGCATCCCGCACGAGTGTTCGACGAGCGAGCGCGGCAGGCCATACGGCGACTGGTCGAAGAGCGCATCGGCGCGGGCCGTGTCGAGCCAGAGCGCGAGCGCATCGAGCCACGCGCGGCGCTGCGGCGTGCGGCGCTTGCGCGCGGGCGCGAACGGATCGAGCACGCGTCCGCCGCCGACCGTCCGGCTCGCCTGCGCATTGCGCACGATGAAGCGATCGCCCGGCAGCGCGCAAATCGCCTGCTCGAACACGAGCTGCACGCGCGCCGCCTGCCCCGCCGCGAGCGTATCCGCTTCGAGCAGCGCGACGTGCGCCACGCGATGCGTCGTGCCGAGATGCACGTGCAGCGGCGCCCAATGCGTGAGCGTGATGCCGGCATCCGCGAGCAGCGTCAGTTCGACGTCGATCCGCTCGGACGCCCGCGCGATCCGCGCATCGACGATCCAGTCGCCGCGCGAAAGCGCGTCTTTCTCGATGCCCGCGAGATTCAGCGCGCATCGCTCGCCCGCGCGGCCGGTCTGCGCCGCGCGATTCTGCGCGTGAATGCCGCGCACGCGCACCGGCTCGTTGCCGGCTTCGCGCGGCGCGAGCGCGAGCACGTCGCCGACGTTCGCGCGGCCCGCGAACACGGTGCCCGTCGCGATCGTGCCCTGGCCCGACAGCGTGAACACGCGATCCACCGCCAGCCGGAAAAAGCCGTCGTCGCGGCGCATGGCCCAGTGCGCGGCGGCGTCGCGCAGATGCGCGTCGAGCGCGGCGACGCCGGCATCGCCGGGCGTGGTGGCGTTCGTGTCGAAAAACGGGGAATCGCGCAGCGGCGTATCGGCGAGCAGCGCGCGGATTTGCGCATGCACGTCGCGCACGCGGGCTTCGTCGACGCGATCGGTTTTCGTCACCGCGACCGCGCCGCGCGTCACGCCGAGCAGTTGCAGAATCGCGAGATGCTCGCGCGTCTGCGGCATCACGCCATCGTCGGCGGCGATCACGACGAGCGCGAAGTCGATGCCGCACGCGCCCGCCGCCATCGTATGCACGAGCTTTTCGTGGCCGGGCACGTCGATGAAACCGAGCATGCCGCCGCCTTCGAGCGGCACGTACGCGTAGCCGAGTTCGATGGAAATGCCGCGCGCCTTCTCTTCCTTCAGCCGGTCCGTGTCGACGCCCGACAGCGCGCGCACGAGCGTGGTCTTGCCGTGGTCGATGTGCCCCGCCGTCCCGACGATCATGCGCCCTCGCCTTCGAGCTGGGCGATGAACGCGGCTTCGTCGAATTCTTCGAGGCAGCGCAGATCGAGCCACAGCGCGCCATCCGCGATGCGTCCGATCACCGGGCGCGGCATCGCCCGCAGCTTCTTTTCGATGCGGTTCAACTGGCCGCCCGCGCGCTTGCCGCCCGCCAGCCGCACGGTGAGGCCGTAGCTCGGCAACACGTCGACGGGCAACGCGCCGCTGCCGATCTGGCTGAACATCGGCTCGCACGCGACGGCGAACGCATCGCCCGTCATGCGCTGCAGCGCGGGCTGGATGCGTTCGGCGGCGAGACGCATGGCGTCGGCGGGACGCGTGAGCAGGCGCAACGTGGTGAGGCGCGTCTGCAGCGTCTCCGGCGAACGATAAAGCCGCAGCACCGCTTCGAGCGCCGCGAGCGTCAGCTTGCCGACGCGCAGCGCGCGCTTCAGCGGATGCTTCTTGATCTTCGCGATCAGATCCTTGCGCCCGACGATCAACCCTGCTTGCGGCCCGCCGAGCAGTTTGTCGCCGCTGAACGTGACGAGATCCGCGCCCGCCTCGACGGTTTCGCGCACGGTCGCTTCGCGCGGCAAGCCCCATTGCGCGAGATCGACGAGCGTGCCGCTGCCGAGATCCACCGCGACGGGCAGGCCGCGTTCGCGCGCGAGCGGCGCGAGTTCGGCGGTCGTCACTTCCTTCGTGAAGCCGGTCACCGCGTAATTGCTGCAATGCACTTTCATGAGCAACGCGGTCTTCGCGTTGATCGCTTCGTCGTAATCCTTCAGATGCGTGCGATTCGTCGTGCCGACTTCGCGCAGCTTCGCACCCGCGCGGCTCATGATGTCGGGAATGCGAAACGCGCCGCCGATTTCCACCAGCTCGCCGCGCGAGACGATCACCTCTTTGCGCGGCGCGAGCGCGGACAGCGTGAGCAGCACGGCCGCCGCGTTGTTGTTCACGACGGTCGCGGCTTCGGCGCCCGTCAGCTCGCAGATGAGATCGTTGACGAGATCGTCGCGGTCGCCGCGCGCGCCGGTATCGAGATCGAATTCGAGATTCGCGGGCCGCGTGAGCACGTCGGCGACCGCGCGCACCGCTTCGTCGGGCAGGAGCGCGCGGCCGAGATTCGTGTGCAGCACGGTGCCCGTCAGATTGAACACGCTTCGCACGCGGCTTTGCGTGTGCTTCGCGAGCCGAAGGCTGACGGCGTGGCCGAGCATGGTGTCCGTGAGGGCATCTACGGAAGCGCGGCCCGCTTGCGCGTCGGTGCGCCAGGCGTCGAGCGTCGCGCGGAGCATCGTGAGCGTCTGCGTGCGTCCGTAATCGGCGATGAGCGGCTCGAACACCGCCGACGCCATCACGCGCTCCACCGACGGCACCCTGGCCATCAGCGCGCGCAGTTCGCGTCCCTCGCCGCCGGTGACATCGCTCATGTTTCTTCGTCCGATGCGCCCGGTCCGTTCGCCTCGCCCGGCTGCTCCGGCCACAGCCACGGATGCGGCGACGCGCGCTGGAAACCGGCGTCGCTCATCAGCAGATCGAGCGTGAGGCTCGCGAGGTCGTCGGCGAAGGGTTCGAAGTCGTAGGCCTTGTCTTGATAGCCGATCTTGCGATACGTGCCGCATTCGTCGCACGACTCCGCCTTCAGCGGCGCGTTGCGCGCGCGTTCCGCCTTGGCCTGTTCGTCCTCCGGCGCCTGCTCGGCGGCGTCCATCGCGTGATAGGCGATGCCTTTCGTCGAATCGCAGTTGGAGCACTTCGCGCGCACCACGTGCCATTCGGTCGAGCAGAGGCCGCATTGCACGTAGCGATAGCCTTCGTGCACGCCGCCGACGCGCACGATGCTCGCGACCGGCATGGTGCCGCACACGGGGCAGACGCCGGGCGCGTCGACATACGGCACGTCCGTTGCGGCGATGCGGCTCGCGATATCGGTCCACAACACTTGCAGCGCGGCCATGATGAACGGCGCGCCGGCTGGCTCGATGTCGGCGAAACGCAGCGCGAGGATGGCGTCGGCCTGGGCGTCGAGCGCGGCGGCTTCGGTCGTGCGCAGACGCGCGACGAGTTGCGCGAGCGCGGGCGTGAGCGCGCCGGCCGTCTCGATGCGGTCGAGCAGCATGAAGAGCACGTCGCGCCAGGCGGGATCGCGGGCGTCGGTGAGCGCGGGAACGATCGGCATGGAATGACGCTGATTCAGGTCGATCGATTCGCGCGAAGGCATGGGCGCGGTGAAATCGGCGAGCACGCGTTGTTGCGCATCGGCGAGCGCGGACATCAGGCGCAGATAGCCCGAGATGGGGTTGCTCGCGTCGGCGAGCTGGCGCAGGCGCGCGGCGCGCGCGCTGAAAACGGTTGCGCGTTCCGGCATGCGCAGCCGGGGAATGGCCGACTGATCGAGCGATTCGATCGAGCCGGCTTCGAGTATGCGTTGAACCACTTGGGTGTGTCCTCGGAATGCCTGGGGGCGCCGCGGCGCTTGCGGTCGTCGGCCAAGCATAGCAGTTAATCGGCGGACGATCACAGCGCGGAAACTGCCCTCGTCCGTTCGGCTAACGTATCTACAAAGTAGATACAATTGAATTGACTGGCGTCCCCCGCGTTTCTAAAATGAGTAGCCATTACGGAGGACGTTTTCATGGAACTCGCGATTCAAAAATGGGGTAACAGCGCCGCGGTCCGGTTGCCTGCCGCCCTGCTCGATCAGGTTCATCTCGCGTTAGGCGACAAGGTCACCGTGGACGTGCGGGCGGAAGGAATCATGCTGACTCCGGCCCGGCATAAATATTCGCTGGAAGAACTCGTCGCACAGTGCGATTCGAAAGCGCCCATGCCAGAAGATCTGGGTGCCTGGAGCGAAGCCAGGCCGGTGGGACGCGAAGCATGGTGAGGCGGGTCAAGTTCGAGCGCGGAGATATCGTCCGCGTCAATCTGAATCCCGTCGTCGGTCACGAACAGCAGGGCGATTTCCGCCCCGCGCTCGTGCTTTCGCCGGCGGCATTCAATGCGCTAGGCACTGCGCTCGTCGCCCCCATCACGCAGGGCGGCAACTTCGCGCGGTTCGCCGGGTTCGCGGTTCCGCTGTCGGGATCGGGATGCGAGACTCAGGGCGTCGCGCTCGTGAACATGATGCGCACGCTCGATCTCGAAGCACGCGGCGCGCGCAAGATCGAGCGCGCGAGCGCCGAGGTGGTCAGCGACGCGCTCGCGCGGTTGCAAACCATCCTCGACTGAAGCGCCCGTTACTTCCCGATAATCTCCTTGAACCACCGCGTATGGTGCTTGCGCGCCCACCCGTAGGTGACCGTGCCGCGCACCATCGCGCTGATCGAGCCCTTCACCCACAGTCCCGCATAAATGTGGATGATGATCGACACGATCAGCACGAACGCCGTCGCCGCGTGCACCACCGCCGCGAGGCGGATCACCGTGATCGGGAAATAGAACGCGAAGTACGCGCGCCAGATCACGATGCCCGAAGCGAGCAGCAGCAGCAGACTCGCCACCATCACGTAGAACACGAGCTTCTGGCCGGCGTTGTACTTGCCGATCTCGGGCAGGCGGTCTTCGCGGTTGGCGAGCACGTCGTTGATCTGCTTCATCCACTGGACGTCGCTCTTGTCCAGGCCGTTGTGATGCCACACGCGCAGCGCCAGCACCATGAACGACAGGAACATCACGCAGCCGATGAACGGATGCAGGATGCGCGTCCACTGCCCGCCGCCGAGCACGGCATAGAGCCATGACATCGACGGATGAAACATCGCGAGCCCGGACAGCGCGAGCAGCACGAAGCTGATCGCGGTGATCCAGTGGTTGGTGCGCTCGTTCGGCGTGTAACGGACGATCAGGCGGTTGCCCCGCACGTCGCGCAAATCGCTATCGTGTTTCATTCGAACGCTCCCTTTCGCTGCGTGCATCATCCGCTTCCTGCTGCGCCTCGGCTTCCTCTTCCGCGGTCACCTCGTTCGGACCGACACGGGTGTAGTGGAAGAATCCGGCCAGCGCCGCGAGCGCCATGCCCGCGACCGCGAGCGGCTTCGTCACACCCTTCCAGACCGACACGAGCGGACTGATCCGCGGATTCTCCGCGAGCCCGTGATACAGCCCCGGCTGATCCGCATGATGCAGCACGTACATCACGTGCGTGCCGCCCACGCCGGCCGGGTTGTAGAGACCCGCGTTCTCGAAACCGCGCTCCTTCAGGTCTTCCACGCGATCCGCCGCCTGCTGGATCATGTCCGTCTTGGTGCCGAACATGATCGCGCCGGTCGGGCACGTCTTCACGCACGCGGGTTCCTGTCCGACAGCCACGCGATCCGAACACAGCGTGCACTTGTATGCACGGTTGTCTTCCTTCGAGATGCGCGGAATGTTGAACGGGCAGCCCGTCACGCAATAGCCGCAGCCGATGCAGTTTTCCTCGTGAAAATCCACGATGCCGTTCGTGTATTGAACGATCGCGCCCGGCGACGGGCACGCCTTCAGACAGCCCGGGTCCTCGCAGTGCATGCAGCCGTCCTTGCGGATCAGCCATTCGAGGTCGCCCTTCGGGTTCTCGTACTCCGTGAAACGCATCACCGTCCACGAATGTTCGGTGAGGTCGCGCGGGTTGTCGTAGACGCCGGTCGTATGGCCGACCTCGTCGCGCAGGTCGTTCCACTCCATGCACGCCGTCTGGCAGGCCTTGCAGCCGATGCACTTCGACACGTCGATCAGCTTCGCGACGGTGCCCGTGACCGGCTCGCGGATCTGCGGCGGCGGCGTGGTGGTGGCGGAGACGCGCTTCACATCCAGTGATTGCAGAGCCATGTCTCCCCCTTATGCCTTTTCGACCTTGACGAGGAACGACTTGAACTCAGGCGTCTGCGAGTTCCCGTCGCCCACGGAAGGCGTCAGCGTGTTGACGAGATAACCCGGCTGCGTCAGGCCCTTGAAGCCCCAGTGCAGCGGCAGGCCGACGGTTTGCACCTTCTTCCCCTCCACGGTCAGCGGTTTGATGCGTTTGGTGACGAGCGCCACCGCGACGATGTGCCCGCGATTGCTCGACACCTTCACGCGGTCGCCTGCGACGACGCCGACTTCGTTCGCCAGATCCTCGCTGATTTCCACGAACTGCTGCGGCTGCACGATCGCGTTGAGCCGCGCGTGCTTCGTCCAGTAGTGGAAGTGCTCGGTCAGACGATACGTCGTCGCCGTATGCGGGAACTTGTCCGCGGTGCCGAACTGCGCGCGATCGTCCGCGAACACACGGGCGGCCGGATTGCTCGTGGCTGCCTTGTTGTCCGGGAAGAGCGGGTTGTAGCCGAGCGGCGTCTCGAACGGCTCGTAGTGCGTCGGGAACGGTCCTTCGTTCATGCCGTCGCGGGCGAAGAAACGCGCCACGCCTTCCGGATTCATGATGAACGGATTCATCCCGTTCTCGGGCGGCTCGTCCACCTTGAAGTCCGGAACGTCCGGGCCCGACCACGTCTTGCCGTTCCAGCCGATCAGCTTGCGCGACGGATCGAACGGCTTGCCGTTCACATCGCACGATGCGCGGTTGTACAGCACGCGGCGGTTCACCGGCCACGCCCACGCCCAGTTGAGCGTCTGGCCGATGCCCGTCGGGTCCGAGTTGTCGCGGCGGCCCATCTGATTGCCCGCCTGCGTCCACGCACCACAATAAATCCAGCAGCCGCTCGCGGTCGAACCGTCGTCGCGCAGTTGCGCGAAGCTCGCTAGCTGCTCGCCCTTCTTCGCGAGCACCTTGGTCTTGTCGGCGGCATCCGTCACGTCGGCGAGCGCGCGGCCGTTGAACTCCATCGCCAGCTCTTCGGGCGTCGGGCTTTCCGGATCGGCGTACGGCCACGTCAGCTTCAGGATCGGATCGGCATACGCGCCGCCCTTGTCCTGGTAAGCCTTGCGCATGCGCAGCCAGAGTCCCGACATGATGTCGATGTCGCTGCGCGCTTCGCCCGGCGGCTGCGCGCCTTGCCAGTGCCACTGCAGCACGCGCGACGACGAGACGAGCGAACCGCGCTCTTCCGCGAAGCACGTAGTCGGCAGACGGAACACTTCGGTCTGGATCTGCGATGCATCGACGTCGTTGAACTCGCCGTGGTTCTTCCAGAATTCCGACGTTTCCGTGGCGAGCGGGTCCATGACGACGAGATACTTCAGCTTCGACAGCCCGAGACCGATCTTCGCCTTGTTCGGCGCGGCGGCGAGCGGGTTGAAGCCCTGACAGAAGTAGCCGTTCATCTTGCCGGCGGCCATCAGCTCGAAGGCTTGCAGCAGGTCGTAGGACTTGTCGAGCTTCGGCAGGAACTCGAAGCCGAAGTTGTTCTCGGCGGTCGCGTTGTCGCCCCACCAGGACTTCATGAAGCTCACGTGGAACGCGCGATAGTTCTTCCAGTAGCTGAGTTGGTTGGGCCGCAGCGGCTGGGTCGCGCGCTTCTTGATGTACTCCTCGTAGTCCTGCTCGGCTTCCATCGGCAGCGTCATGTAGCCGGGCAGCAGGTTCGACATCAGGCCCAGGTCGGTCAGGCCCTGGATGTTCGAGTGCCCGCGCAGCGCGTTCATGCCGCCGCCCGCAATGCCGATGTTGCCGAGCAGAAGCTGCACCATCGCGCCCGTGCGGATCATCTGCGCGCCGACGGAGTGATGCGTCCAGCCGAGCGCGTAAAGGATCGTGCCGGCGCGGTTCGTCGCGGCCGTCGATGCGAGCATCTCGCAGACCTTCAGGAACTTGTCGGTCGGCGTGCCGCACACCTTCGTCACCATTTCGGGCGTGTAGGCGGCGTAATGCTGCTTCATCTGGTTGTAGACGCAGCGCGGATGCTGAAGCGTCGCATCGACCTTCACGAAGCCGTCGTCGCCGCGCTCGTAGTCCCAGCTCGTCTTGTCGTACTTGCGATGCTCGGCGTCGTAGCCCGAGAACACGCCGTCCTTGAACGCGAAGTCCTCGCGCACGATGAACGACATGTCCGTGTAGTTCTTTACATACTCGTGCTGGATCTTGTCGTGCGTCAGCAGATAGTTGATGACGCCGCCAAGGAAAATGATGTCCGTGCCGGTACGGATCGGCGCGTAGAAATCCGCAACCGATGCCGTGCGCGTAAAGCGCGGATCGACGACGATCAGGCGCGCCTTTCTATGCGCCTTCGCCTCGGTCACCCATTTGAAACCGCACGGGTGCGCCTCGGCCGCATTGCCGCCCATTACCAGAATCACGTCCGCGTTCTTGATGTCGACCCAATGGTTCGTCATCGCTCCACGGCCAAACGTCGGGGCAAGACCTGCCACCGTCGGGCCATGTCAGACACGCGCCTGATTGTCGAATGCGAGCATGCCAAGACTGCGGACAGTCTTGTGCGTCAGATATCCGACTTCATTGCTGCCCGCCGACGCCGCGAGATAACCCGTGGTCAGCCAGCGGTTGACGGTCTTGCCGTCCGGCGTCTTTTCGACGAAGTTCGCGTCGCGGTCTTCCTTCATCAGCTTCGCGATGCGGTCGAGCGCTTCGTCCCACGACATGCGCTTCCACTCGTTCGAGCCGGGCGCGCGATATTCGGGGTAGAGCAGCCGGCTCGGGCTGTGAATGAAGTCGATCAGCGAGGCGCCCTTCGGGCACAGCGTGCCGCGATTGACCGGATGGTCCGGATCGCCTTCGATGTGGATGATGCTGGCCTTTGCGTTCTTGGCGTTGTCGCCCAGGCCATACATGAGGATGCCGCAGCCTACCGAGCAATACGGGCAGGTGTTGCGGGTTTCAGTGGTGCGCGACAGTTTGTATTGCCGGACTTCGGCAAGCGCGGGAGCCGGCGAAAAGCCCAATGCAGCCAGGCTGGAACCGGCGAGCGTGCTCGCGGAGACCTTGAGGAACTGTCGCCGTGACATTTGCGGCATGATTGCCTCGGCGCGTCGTGTAAGTGGGTGGTCTGAATTATAGGTACGCGGTACGGCCCCAACGCCCTGCCTTTCATGGGGATTGCACTGATGAGCCGTCCGTTCTTGCTTCCTTGCCGCAATCCGCAGACGGATGCGCATTTCGGCAAAGGCGGGATCATAGCAACGATCTTAAGCATACGCTGAGCCCGTCGCGGCCTCGCTTGGAACGGAATCTGCTCAATCGGTTGCATTTACCGCAGGCGAAGGCGTCGCGACGCCGGACTCTTGCAGATATTGATCCGATCGACCCGAGAGGACCGCGATGAGCTCCGTTTCCACGCAAAAACTAGAGGCAGCCGTCAAAAAGGACGCGTCGTGGGCGCTGAGCGCGCTCAAGCAGTTTTCCGAGAATCGCTGCGCCGCGATGGCCGCGAGCATCGCGTTCTACTCGGCTTTCTCGCTCGCGCCGACGCTCGTCATGGTCATCGCGGTCGCCGGCTGGGTGTTCGGCCCCGAAGCGGCGCGCGGGCAGTTGTTCCATCAGGTCAACGGGCTGATCGGCGATCAGGCGGCGGCGGGCGTGCAAAGCATCGTCGAGAACGCGCATCGCAGCGGCGGGACGGGGATCGCCGCGATCATCTCGTTCGTGCTGCTGGCGGTCGGCGCGTCGGCGACGTTTTCATCGCTCAATACGGCGCTCAATATTGTCTGGCCCATGACGGGCGAGCAGCGTTCGAGCGTCATGGCGCTGGTGCGCGTGCGGCTCGTGTCGTTCGGGCTCGTGCTGGGCGTCGCGTTTCTGCTGATCGTCTCGCTCGTGCTCGATACCGCGATCCAGGCCGTCGGCATGTGGCTGTGGGGCGAATCGCCGTTCGTGATCATCGGCGACATCGTGCAGCTGGTCGTCGGGCTTGCGATTCTGTCCGTCGCGTTCGGCGGCCTGCTCAAGTTTCTCCCCGATGCCCCCGTGCAATGGCGCGACGCGCTCGTCGGCGGACTCATCGCGGCGCTGCTGTTTTCGGCGGGCAAGAAGCTGTTCGCGTTCTATCTGACACATGCGGGCACGGCGAGCGCGTTCGGCGCGGCCGGATCGCTCGCCGTACTGCTCATGTGGCTCTACTTTTCGGCGGCGGTGCTCTTGCTCGGCGCGGAATTCTCGGCGGCGCGGGCGCGCATGCACGATCCGCGCGGGCCGGGCGGCGTGCAGACCGGCGGAAACGTGCCGCCGGGCAGCCGCGCGAAGATCGGGTCGATGCTGGCAGGCTCGACGCGCGTCGCCGTGCCGCAAGCCGCATTCGTCCCGGCCGATGCAGCTTCGCCTTCCATCGCTCCGTCCGCGGTCAGCGCGCGGCAACCGGTGCGCAGCAAGGCATCGACGGTGGCGCGGGCGATCGACCTGTCGCGCAAGATCGCGCGCGCGGAATCGACGGCCACGCGCGCAACAGCCATCGCGATGGTCGGCGCGGGCCGCAAGGCATCGAACGCAAACGCCGCCGTGAAACGCCATCCGTGGCGCGCGGTGCTCGTGGCGGCGAGCGCGGGCATGGCGGTCGCCATGCTGTCGAAGCGCGATTCGCCGCGCAGGGATTGAACGGCCGCTCGTTGCGCTGACGCCGTCACTTCGGGTCGAAAGCCGGCATCGCAACGCAGCCGTTTGTCGTCGAATTTGCGATTAATCGATGCGGGAAGAAGTACCGTAAATTCCCCGGGAAACTCCCTGCGGAACTTTAGGCGAAGCGGTCTGTCGCCTGAAATCCTCCTGCTGAATCGCCGGAGATCGTTTATAGGCGGGCTTCCGGCTACTGTGTGTGTTTTTCGAGACACTCTTATTTTTTCATTTTTTAAGTTACGAAACGTTGCGTTATTCTCTGCGCCGGTAACAACGATATTAATCATTCGCGTGGAGAATTCGATGAAACGATTCGCACTGACGTCCCTCTCGCTGGCCTTGCTCGGCGCAGCCGGCGCAGCACAGGCACAAACGAGCGTGACGCTGTATGGCGTGATCGATACGGGCCTGGCCTATGTGAGCCACGCCAACTCGACTGGCGATCACCTGTTCGGCATGGTCAACGGCACGCTGTCCGGCCCGCGCTGGGGCCTGAAGGGCCAGGAAGACCTGGGCGGCGGTCTGAAGGCGCTGTTCCAGTTGGAAAGCGGCTTCGATCCGGGCACGGGTCGTCTGAACCAGGGCGGCCGCGAATTCGGCCGTCAAGCGTTCGTCGGTTTGAGCGGCAACCAGTGGGGTACGGTCACGCTGGGTCGCCAATATGACCCGTCGGTCGACATGGTTCAGGGCCTCACGGCTGACAACTACTGGGGCGCAGCATTCGCAACGCCGGGCGACGTCGACAACTACGACAACAGCCTGCGCGTGAGCAACGCCGTCAAGTACGTTTCGCCGGTGTTCTCGGGCTTCCAGTTCGAAGGCATCTACGGCTTCAGCAACCTGGCGGGCACGACCGGCCAAGGCCAGACCTGGGGCGGCGCGGTCACGTATAACAATGGTCCGTTCGGCCTCGCCGGCAGCTACCTGTACGTGAACAACCCGAGCGCAGGCCGCACGCCCCTGACCGCTACGAACAGCGGCTGGAACAGCCCGTCGTCGGATTCGCTGTTCAACACCGTGATCAACCGCGGCTACTCGACGGCTCACGCCATCGGCATCGCTCGCGGCGCTGGCCAGTACGTGTTCGGCCCGTTCACGGTCGGCGCATCGTACAGCTTCGCGCAGTACAAGAACGACGGCAACTCGCTGTTCCAGGAACAAGAGAAGTTCAACGTCGGCAATGGCTACGTCAACTTCCAGTTGACGCCGGCTACGCTGCTGGGCCTCGGCTACACGTACACGCACGCAAGCGGCGATACGTCGGCGAACTACCACCAGGTCAGCCTGGGTGCCGACTACTCGCTGTCGAAGCGCACCGACGTCTATGCTGTCGGCGCTTACCAGCACGCAAGCGGCACGCAGCGCGACAACGTGACCAACGCATCGGGCGTCGTCGGTACGCGCACGGTCGGCGCAACGGCTTCGATCAGCGACTTCGGCTTCGACAGCGGCCGCAGCCACCAGGAACTGGTCCTCATCGGCCTGCGCCACAAGTTCTAATAACAACCGGCCGGCGTGGCACGCAAGTGCCGCGTCAGCGGACAAGCAGCATCTCGAACAGCCATCGGTTTCCGATGGCTGTTTTTTTGCTTTGCGATGAATGTTACGGAATCCTTATTGATTCGATGACGCCACTTCGCTTTGAATCACGAAGTGACTTCCGATTTCGACCCGCGCTCAGTCTTGCGGCGCGTTCCCCGCTGCGTCGACGTCCTGCGCGAGCGTCTGCGCAGGCGCGTCCGATCCGCCCGGCGGCAAATCGCCGATGACGAGCCGCGGCACCATCGCGCGCGACTCGCGGGGACGCAGCGGCACATCGGCGAGATCGGTCCACGACGGGTTCGGAATCTCGCCGAAAAGCTGCCTCAGACGCTCGCCCCAGGTGCGGTTGATCATCTGGTAGTACGCGCTGTTGTTGTCGAGCGTGGCGAAGCGCGTGACGCGCAGCGAGTCCTTTTCGTAGACCAGCAGATCGAGCGGCAGACCGACCGAGAGATTCGAACGCAGCGTGGAATCCATCGAAATGAGCGCGCATTTGGCGGCTTCGTCGAGCGGCGACGCGGGCGTGATCACGCGGTCGATGATCGGCTTGCCGTACTTCGATTCGCCGATCTGAAAATACGGCGACACGCGCGTCGATTCGATGAAATTGCCCGCCGCGTAAATCATGAACATGCGCGGGACTTGTCCGGCGATCTGTCCGCCGAGAATGAAGCTGCAATTGAAATCGACGCTGAATTCCGCGAGCGAAAGCGCGTCGCGCCGATGCACCTCGCGCACCGCATCGCCCACGATGCGCGCCGCTTCGGCCATGTTCGCGCAGCTATAGAGCGTCGGCGCGTCGGGGCTGGAAGGTTCGGCGAGCAGTTGCGTCACCGCTTGCGTCAGCGCGAGATTGCCGGCCGCGAGAAGCACGATCACGCGCTCTCCGGGCTGTTCGAAAACGGCCATCTTGCGAGCGGCGCTGACGTGGTCAACGCCGGCGTTGGTGCGCGTGTCCGACAGGAACACGAGGCCCTCGTCCACGCACATGCCCACGCAGTAAGTCATGTCGATATACCTGAAATCAAAAACCAAGCCGCCATTGTATAGATCACGCTCGCCCGTCGCAGCGCGCGCGCCGGATTTCCGGATTAACGGCAAGCACGGGCGTTCGCTTGAGAAATGCATGCCTTCGCGCTTTTCGCGCTAGACTCGGCGCTCATTCGCGTTTTATGTTGCCGCCGCCGTTCATGCAAGAAGATTCCCTCGCCGATGCCCTGCTCGCCGGTCTCGCGCGCCCGATCGTGTTCGTCGATCTGGAGACCACGGGCAGCGACGCCACCGCGGATCGCATCACCGAAATCGGCGTGGTGGAAGCGAGCACGGCAGGCATCGAGCGCTGGAGCGTGCTCGTCGATCCGGGCATGCCGGTGCCGCCGTTCGTCGCGCGCCTGACGGGCATCGACGACGCGATGCTGCGCGGACAGCCGAGCTTCGAATCGCTTGCGGCGGCGCTCGCGGAACGGCTCGACGGCAAGCTCTTCGTCGCGCATAACGCGCGCTTCGATTACGGCTTTCTGAAGAACGAATTCCGTCGGGCGGGCATCGCGTTTCGCGCGGATACGCTCTGCACGGTGCGGCTGTCGCGTGCGCTCTTTCCGTCGGTCGAGCGGCATGGCCTCGATGCGCTGATCGCGCGCCTGAATCTCGCGCCGCAAGGACGGCATCGCGCGCTCGCGGACGCGGATCTGCTCTGGCAGTTCTGGCAGAAGATTCACGAGCTTTACTCGCAGGAACTCGTCGATGCCGCCGTGAAGGCGCTCGTGAAGCGCGCGAGCCTGCCCGCCGCGCTGCCGGAAGGCGCGCTGGATGCGCTGCCGTCGTCGCCCGGCGTCTATCTCTTTCATGGCGACGACGACGTGCCGCTCTACGTCGGCAAGAGCATCAATCTGAAGCAGCGCGTGGGCGCGCATTTTTCGGGCGATCATCGGCTGGCGAAGGATCTGTCGATCTCGCAGGCGATACGGCGCATCGAATGCCGCGAGACGGTCGGCGAACTCGGCGCGCTGCTGCTCGAAGCGAAGCTCGTGAAGGACTTGCAGCCGGTACACAACCGGCTGCTGAAGCGCGCATCGGCGACGTGCGCGTGGCAATGGCTGCCCGGCGCGCCCGCGCCCACGCTTCTGCGTGCGAACAGGCGCGATCTGTCGCGCGAGCATCATGTCTTCGGCGTGTTCGCTTCGCGTGCGAAGGCGCATGCGTTCATGCGTCATCTCGCCGATGAACACAAGCTATGTCCCGCGACGCTCGGCATCGAGAAAGCGCCGCCGGGGCGCATGCGCGGCTGCTTCGGTTATCAGGTGCGGCGTTGTCTCGGCGCATGCGCGGGCGCGGAATCGTTCGCGGATCACGCATCGCGCGCGCTGGAGGCGCTCGAGCACGCGCGTGTCGTGCGCTGGCCTCATGACGGTCCCGTCGCCATCGCCGAGCGCGACGCGCACACGGGCCGCGAGGCGTGGCATGTGATCGATCGATGGTGCTATGTGGGAACGTGCGAGACGCGCGACGACATCGCCGCATTGCTCGCCGACGCGCCCGAACTGCGCCCTTTCGATGCCGACGTCTACGCGCTCATCGCGAAGCGTCTCGCGTCAGGACAGCTCGAATGGATCGCATGCGATGCGCGTCCTGCGTTCAATCTCGTCGTGCAGGAAGCGCCGGTTGTGGTCAGCGCGCCGCCTGCGAAGCGAGCAGCCGCGCGAAAGCACGCGAACACGAGCGCGGACCAGCTCGCACTGCTCGTCTAGGCGAGTCCGCCGTTCGCGCGCAATACCTGTCCGTTGACCCACGCACCATCCGCGCCGACGAGAAACGCTACCACTGACGCGATATCGTCGGGCTGCCCGAGGCGCTCGAGCGGCGGCATCTTCGAGAAGCTCGCGATCTGTTCGTCGGTCTTGCCGTCGAGAAAGAGCGACGTCGCCACCGGTCCCGGCGCGACCGCATTCACGGTGATATTGCGCCCGCGCAACTCCTTAGCGAACACATGCGTGAACGCTTCGACGGCGGCCTTCGTCGCGTTATAGATGGCATAGCCGGGCATGTTCAACGCGAGCGTCGTGCTCGAAAAGTTGACGATGCGCCCGCCCGCCTTCATCCGCGACGCCGCTTCACGCAGCGTGTTGAACGTGCCGCGCACGTTGATGCCGAAGGTCTGATCGTAGAGCGCGTCGCTCGTATCGGCGAGGGGCGCGGTCTTCAGCACGCCCGCGTTGTTGATGAGCGCATCGACTTTGCCGAGTTCGGCTTCGACGGTATCGAAGAGATGCCGAACATCGTCGGCGTTCGCGACGTCCGCCTTCACCGCGATGGCCGCGCCGCCCGACGCGCGCAGTTCTTCGACGAGCGCATCCGCTTCCTTCGCGCTCGATGCGTAATTGATCGCGACCGCGAAGCCTTCGCGCGCGAGCCGCCGCGCAATCGCCGCACCGATGCCGCGCGATGCACCGGTGACGATCGCCACACGCTTCGCTTGCCTCTGACTCATGACCTGCTCCTCAAACGTGGTTTGCCTGCGAAGCATCATGAATCATTCGCTTCCGGCGATCATCGTGCGCGGCTTAGTATCATCGTTCCAGTTGCTTCAACAATCGAACGCATTACGCCAACATCACGAAAAGCCCTTGAATCATGGATCGCTTTCAGGAAATGCAGGTCTTCGTGCGCATTGCGGAGCGGCATAGCTTCACGCAGGCCGCCGACGACTTGCAGATGCCGCGCGCCACCGTCACCAATCTGATGAAACGCATGGAAGAGCGACTCGGCGCGCGCCTGCTCGAACGCACGACGCGCACGGTGCGCCTCACGCACGATGGCGAAGCGCATTATCAGCGCTGCGTGCGCCTGATTCAGGACCTCGAAGAGGCCGAGGGATCGTTCCGGCATGCAGCGCCGAATGGATTGTTGCGCGTGAATCTGCAAGGCACGCTGGCGCGCTATTTCATCATGCCCGCGCTGCCCGCGTTTCTCGAACGTCATGCGCAAATCGAACTGCATATCGGCGAGGACGACAGGCTCGTCGATCTCGTGCGTGAAGGCGTGGATTGCGTGTTGCGCGCGGGCACGCTACAGGATTCGTCGATGATCGCGCGGCGCGTTGCGCTGCTCGAACAAGTGACGGTGGCGAGTCCGGCTTACATCGCGCGATACGGCATGCCTGCGGATCTCGAAGCGCTCGCCGCGTCGCATCGCGCGGTCGATTACATATCGAGCGCAACGGGCAGAGCCGCGCCGCTGGAGTTCGCGGTAAACGGCGGCATCGAATCGATCGAGCTTGCATCGACGATATCGGTTACCGGCGTCGAGCTCTATACGCAAGCGGCGCTCGCGGGACTCGGCATCGTTCAGGTTCCGCGTTATCACGTGAACGATGCACTCACCGATGGACGCCTGCAATGCGTGCTTCCCGCGCTGCCGCCGCCACCGATGCCCGTTTCGGTGCTTTATCCGCAGAGCCGTCAACTGTCGGCACGTGTGCGGGTTTTCGTGGACTGGGTAGCGTCAGTGTTCGAAAGCGCGTGATCTAAATAACGTGATGCAGCATCGGCTGCGATGCAACAAAGCAAAAGAGGCCGGCTTCCCCTTCAAGGGAAGCTGGCCTCTTCACGCATCCAGTCGTTAGACCGAGTTAGCGCTTAAGCCGCTGCGTCCTTCAGCTTCTTCAGCGCGCGTGCCTTGATGCGCACGCTAGCCGGCTTGGCCGGGAACCAGCGCTCTTCGCCGGTGAACGGGTCTTTGCCGAAGCGCTTCTTCTTCGCCGGGACGGCTTGCGCGGAGATCTTCAAGAGGCCCGACAGCGTGAATTCGCCAGCGCCCTTCTTGTGCACCGAACCGAGGATGGTGTCTTCCAGCGCGACCAGCACGGCCTTGACCGCCTTGACGTCCACGTCGGCGCGCTCTGCCAGATGCACGGCGAGCGATGCCTTCGTGAAGGTGTCCTTGATCGGCGACAGTGCGCCCGCGGTCTTCTTCACGGCGACGCTCTTGGTGGGTACTTTCTTCGCGGCAACCTTCGATGCTGCTTTCTTTGCCGGTGCAGCGGTCTTCACCGTGGCCTTCTTGGCCGTGGCTTTCTTGGCAGCGGTTTTTGCGGAAGTCGGCATGTTTCTCCTACCTGTTTTGGTCAGTGATATCGGAATACGTCAGCACCGATGCGTTCGTATCAACGCCGGATTCTACATAGCCCTGAAGCGTTCGTGCGAGTCTTTTGCGTTTTTATATCGCTTTTATAGGGGTTTTTCGTAGCGTGGCGCTGACACGCAAGCCGTTCGTCATGCATGGCATGCGTTTCGATGCATGCAAATGCGCTTCAAACGTGACGCGACGAACGGCGTGCGATGTGCGCGATCAGCGGATAGTGATCCGACGCGATGCGTGCAAGCGGCGTGCGATGCACATCGACACGCATGAGCCGTTCGCCCGGATGCACCCAGATTCGATCGAGCGCGAAGAGCGGCCAGCGCGTCGGAAACGTGCGCAACGCGCTCGCACGATGAAAGCGCGTGACGAGGCGCCGCAGCGTGCGGCCATAAACGAACCACTCGTTCAGATCGCCCAGCAGGATGACGGGAAGCGCGGGCGTATCGAAACTTTGCAGCACCTGATCCACCTGCGCGCGACGCTCGCTCGATGCGAGTCCCAGATGCGTCGCGACCACGCGCCATAGTTCGCCGCCGCAATCGATGTCCGCATCGAGCGCACCGCGCGGCTCGCGGCTTCGAAAAGAAAGATCGAGCGTGCGCACCGAGCGCACCGGATAACGCGTGAGCACCGCGTTGCCATAACGGCGCTCGGGTGTATCGAGCGTCGGGCCCGCGACGGCATGCAGTTCCGTCATGCGTTGCAACACGTCGAGCACATCGGGATGACCGTTGCCGCCGAGCGGCACTTCCTGCAGCGCGAAGATGTCCGCATCCATTTCGGCGAGCACGCCGGCAATGCGCTCCGGTGCGAACTTGCCGTCGATGCCCACCGCGCCGTGCACGTTGTACGTCGCGATGCGCAGTTCCTTCGCGCGCGTCGCGCTCATGTGTTCGATATCGATTCCGGCCTCGTGCATCAACGTCATGGGCTGACCTCGTCGTGATTGCGCGACGATGCGTCGTCGGCGGTATCGCGCTGCATGGCGCTTTGTTCGCGCAGCCGGCTCGCGCGTTGCGCTTCGTCGCTTGCGCGCGCCTTGTCGGCATCGCTCGGTGCGCCTTCGGGCACTTCGTCTTCGTGTTTGTCGCGGCGGCCGAGAAAGCGCTGCAGCAGTATCGACACGCCGATCAGCACCGCGCCGATGCCGATCAGCACCGCGAACGAGCCGATCGTCGGATGACGCAGCGACGCCACGAGTTGATGCGCGAACGCGACCGTCAGCAGAATGCCGGGGCCCATGCCGAGCAGCGTGCCGATCAGGAAATCGCGCATGCGCAGATGCGATGCACCGGCCACCAGATTCACGATGGCGAACGGCGCGACCGGCAACAGCCGCAACACGACGACCGCGACGATGCCGCGCCGCGCCACGCGTTCCGAAAGCCGGTTCACGCGCGCGCCCGCGAGCTTGCGCACCGCATCGCGGCCGAGCCACTGCCCGAGCAAGTACGACACGGAAGCCGCGATGATCGTGCCCGCGAACGCGTATGCGCTGCCCCATCCCGCGCCGAACACGAGACCCGTCGTTGCGATCAGCAGCGTGATCGGCACGGCGATCACGGCCGCCGCGACATAGCAGAGCAGGATCCATAGCGGCGCGAGCGGCAGCGCGTCGATGCGGCGCGTCGCGTTGGTGAGGGACTTCAGGTTCACGTATTCGCCGAGCGGCGTCCAGTGCCATGCAGCGGCCACGCCGACGATCAAGAGCGCGAGCACGCCGAGCAGCGCGAAGCGGCCGATCAGCGGACGCGTCTTTTCCGCAGGCACGAATTGATCGACGAGTTCATCGGCGGCAATGGGCGTTTCGGGATCGACGAGCGCTTCGGGCGGAATGAGCTGATCGAGTTCGCGCGACACTTCGGGATCGAGCGGCACCAGCGTGCGATGTTCATTGCGATCGCGCGATAGCGCCTGAATCGTGGCGTTGAGACTGCCGCGCGCTTCGCGCTCGCGCACGACGTCAGCGACCTGACAGCCGAGATGTTCGGCGAGCAGCGTGTCGCGCATCGTGGCGATCGCGCTGCGCAGGCGCTTGTCCGCGCCGGCATCGATCGATACGTTGCACTCGCTGTCGAGCACCATCGACCGATTGTTCAGATTCGCGGAACCGACGATCAGCAATTCGTCATCGACGATCATCAGCTTGCTATGCACGTTGACGATCTGATCGCCCAGGTTGGGCACGGTCGGGCACAGCAGCCGGTAGCGTCCATGACGGTCCGCGCTTTTCAGAAGCTTGTGCAGGCGCGCGCGCAGCACGCCCATTGTCACTTCCTGCAGCCATCCGCTCTGATTGCGCGGCGCGACGATCGCGATGTCGGGGCCGTCTTCGCGCTCGAGCGATTCGGAAAGCGCCGCGCCGATGGTGCCCGACGTGAAGTACTGGTTCTCGATGTAAATGCTGCGCCGCGCGCGCGCGATGGCGTCGAGATACTGCGTGCGAATCTGCTGCACGGCGGGGCGGCCCATATACGCGGGTTCGGTAAGCGAAATAGCGAGCTGCACGTCTTCGATATCGACGGCGCGCGAAGGCGGCCACGGATCGTCTTGCAGCGCCACGCGATGCGCGCGAATCGCGAGCCGCCTGCCGCATGCGCGCGCCCATCGTTCACGCGCGAGCTGGCCGATTTCGCGCGCGGCCTCGCCGTCGAACATCGTGTGGACATCGTGAAACGGCTGGTATTTCGCGCCGTTCGCATCGCGTCGATGCGGGTCGTCGGGCGAATGCGCCGGCGTGTCCCAGCGCGAGCGCGTCAGATCGAGACCGCCGACGAACGCGAGCCGGTCGTCGATCACGACGATCTTCTGATGCTGCGAGCCGCCCGTCGGATGCTTGCCGTCCATTTGAAACGCGATACGCCGATGCGTGCGCCAGCCCATCTTGTAGACCGGCAGCCATTCGCGTTCGAACGCGTAGAGCATCGCGAAGTCCCACGCGAGAATGTAGATGCGCAAGCGGCGCTTTTCAGCGGCGATCGCGTGCAGGAAGTCGCCGAGCGCGTCCGGATAGCCGTCGTCCGATCCTTCGGGCGTGAGCTTCATGCGGCTGTCGATATCCCAGCCGAGAATAAAGACGGTGCGCTCCGCGCGCGTGATCGCCTCGCGCAGCACGCGAAAATAATCGGCGCCGTCGATCAGCAGGCTGAAGCGATCCGCATGACGCACGCTCGCGCAGTTGCGCGCCGGCTCGAAGAAAGATTCGTCGCGTTTCTCCGATGTCATCGCATTCGCGCGGGAATCGCGCAGGGGAATGTCGTTCAAGCGCTCTCCGTCATGCATGCGTGGATGTCGCGCGTTCGCCGCGACCTATGCGTCAGCATTTTGCAAGCAGCGTGCCCGCGATGCCGCGCATTCTGCGTTCCCTGCACGCGTCAGGCCGTTGCGGTAGTCTCGTCATCGCATATCACGCGCGTCATGCTTCGATAACCGTAGTTCGACTATTCAGAGGACATGCGATGGAATATCGACATCTGGGTGCTTCCGGCTTCAAGGTGCCTGTGCTGAGCTTCGGCACCGGCACGTTCGGCGGGAAGGGCGAATTCTTTCAGGCGTGGGGCGAGACGGATGTGAGTGAAGCGCGTCAGCTCATCGACATCTGTCTCGATGCGGGCGTCACCATGTTCGATACCGCCGACATCTATTCACGCGGCGCATCGGAATCCATCCTCGGCGAAGCGCTGAAGGGCCGGCGCGACAAGGTCATCGTCTCGACGAAAGCCACCTTTCGTTTCGATGCGGACGAGCCTAACAGTGTCGGCTCTTCGCGCTTTCATCTCATCAACGCGGTCAACGACGCATTGAAGCGCCTGCAGACCGATTACATCGATCTGTTCCAGCTTCATGGATTCGATGCGAAAACGCCCGTCGAAGAAACGCTCTCCACGCTCGACGACCTCGTGCGCGCGGGCAAGATCCGCTATACGGGCGTGTCCAATTTCTCGGGCTGGCATCTGCAGAAATCGCTCGATGTCGCGGACCGCTACGGTTATCCGCGCTATGTCGCGAATCAGACGTATTACTCGCTGATCGGCCGCGACTACGAGTGGGAACTGATGCCGCTCGGAATCGATCAGGGCGTCGGTGCCGTCATCTGGAGTCCGCTCGGATGGGGACGCCTCACGGGCAAGATTCGGCGCGGCCAGCCGCTGCCCGAGTCGAGCCGTCTGCATAAAACCGCCGACATGGGTCCGCCCGTGCCCGACGAGTATCTGTATCGCGTGGTCGATGCGCTCGACGCCATCGCGGCGGAGACCGGCAAGACCGTGCCGCAAATCGCGTTGAACTGGCTGCTGCAGCGTCCGACCGTCGCGACCGTGCTGATCGGCGCGCGTAACGAAGAGCAGCTGCGGCAGAACCTTGGCGCCGTCGGCTGGAATCTGACGCCGGAGCAAGTGAAGAAGCTCGATGAGGCCAGCAAGGTGCGACCGGCCTACCCGTACTGGCATCAGGAAGGGTTTTCGGAGAGAAATCCGTTTCCGGTGTGATGCGTCGCGCGGCGCGCGCTTCCGCTTCAGACGGCACAGAAGCGCGCGCGCCGTACCGGAATTCATGTCTCGAGGTGTACCGGTACTGTACAGATGCGAGCGCTTAAACTGGCCGGAATCGATTCAACTTGCCAAACCGCGCCATGCCATCCGAACTGCTCAACGCCCTGCCCGCCGCCGCGCTTTTCGTGCTCGTGACGAGCATCACGCCCGGCCCCAATAACACGATGCTGCTCGCCTCGGGCGTCAACTTCGGACTCAAGCGCACGGTGCCGCATGTGCTCGGCATCAGCGCGGGCGTCGCGCTCCTGATGCTCGCGGTGGGCCTCGGACTCGCGCAGGCCTTCGATCGTTTTCCGTGGCTCTATACCGTGCTCGAAACGCTGAGCGTGATGTATCTGCTTTACCTCGCGTGGAAGATCGGCACGTCGTCGTCCGTGCAGATGCGCGACGGCGAGCGCCGGCCCATGCGCTTTTATGAAGCGGTTGCGTTTCAGTGGGTGAATCCGAAAGCCTGGATGATGGTGCTCACCGCCGCAACCACCATCCACCTGCACGCGAGCCTTTCGCTCAACGCGGCGCTGATGGCCGTGGTGTTCGTCGTGATCGGGATGCCGTGCATCGTCGCCTGGGCGGCGTTCGGCATGTCGCTGCGGCGCTTTCTCGCGCGGCCGCGACTGTTGCGCGCGTTCAACATCACGATGGCCGCGCTGCTCGTGCTGTCGCTCTATCCCATCGTCGCGCATTTCCTTGCATAGCTGGAACGTGGATCGCTGAGTCGATAAAGCACTTTGCCCCGCTGTGGGACCCGTGCATACTTGGCTTACGCGCCGGCCACGCAAAAAGTGCCTTCCCGCTTGCAAGAATGGGACGGCAATTCAGCACTCTCCGCTTTTTGCGTTGAACGCTGCTGTCATGATCGACTCTCAGCGTATGCCGCGTCGAATATCCTTCGAGGCGGTTTCATCATCCGGTGTGTATAAGCCTTTTCGTTCCCCGGTTCGCGCCGGTTTCGGCGCGGCTTTGCAATCTGTTCAAGGAGTACGCCATGTCTGGAGCCAACCGCCCGTCCGGTCCCGCCACGCGCAAATCCCTCGAGTTAGCCGATCAAATAGAGCGCGATGAACTGAAGAGCCATCTGATGGATGCGCAAAACAGCGTCGAGGACGACGAAGACGAGGACGACGAAACCGACTCCGATCGCACGCTAAGCCGCTAGACACGACACCGCAACCGCGCGCCTCGCAGCGCGCAACTGACGCCGCAAAGCCTATTTTTAAGGGCTTGCGGCGTTTTTGCTTTGGATGCTCGAAAAGCGATACGCCGCGTTGGGCACACGCGTTGCTTTGTCCCTTCGTACCGCGCCAACTTGAATAAAAGCGCGGCACGACCGATGAGCGAAGGCGGCGACGGTGTCTGTCCGCATGCGAATCGAACCACCAACCGATCCTCGTGGGAGGCTTCATGCTCCGTTACGCTGTCATATTTTTCATCATCGCGCTCATCGCGGCCTTTTTCGGCTTCGGCGGGATTGCGACGGGCGCGGCGGAAATCGCCAAGATCCTGTTCTTCATCTTCATCGTGATCTTCCTTGCAACGTTGTTGCTCGGCGTGTTCAGGCGATGACGCTGATTGCCTTGCACGTGCTGCAATGAATCACGCGCGGACCTGGCAGTCCGCGCGTTTTTCTTTGTCATGACGGTTTGGCCACTAGTTTTCAGGCGTATTCAGACGGATCGTTTCGCCGTGTTCGAGCACCGTGAACGCATCGGCGGGTAGGCCGGCATGACGAACGGCATCGGCGAGACGGCGCGGCGGTTCGTCGAGCGCTTCGTCCGTCAACTCGAAAGTGCCCCAGTGAATGCCGATCGCTTTCTTCGCATGCAGATCCTCGAATATGCGCACGGCTTCTTCGGGATCGACATGCTGCGCGTGCATGAACCAGCGCGGATCGTAAGCGCCGATAGGAATCAGCGCGAGATCGAAGCCGCCGAAGCGCGCGCCGATGTTGCGGAAATCCGGTGAATAGCCGGTGTCGCCGGCAAAGAACAATGAATAGGCATGCGCGGCGTCCTTGCGCGTCTTCACGACCCAACTGCCCCACAGCGTCTTCGCGCGATCGAACGGCGTGCGCGCCGACCAATGCTGCGCCGGCGCGAACCAGATATCGAGACCGGCGGCACGCGTTTCATCGCCCCAGTCGAATTCCTCCGCGTTCGTCACGCCGATGCCCGTCATCCACGCCTTCACGCCCAGTGGCACGAGAAAGCGCGGCGGACCGCCTGGCTGCCGGTTGAGCGCTTCGATGCTCGGCTTGTCGAGATGATCGTAATGATTGTGCGAGATCAGCACGACATCGATATGCGGCAATTGATCGAGCGTCATGCCGGGCGGCGTCTTGCGCTTCGGCCCGGCGAACGAGAATGGCGACGCGCGTTCGGAGAACACGGGATCGGTGAGGATATTGACGCCGTCGATCTGCACGAGTGCGCTGGCGTGACCGATCCACGTGAGCGTATCGACGGTGCGATTTGCTTTCAGGAACGCGACATCGGGATGCGCCATCGGAAAGCGATAGCCGTTCGCCGGCGGCTTCGGCAAGCCCTGCGTGATGCGTTCCCATTGCCATTTCAGGAAGGACGCGCGCGGCAGATCGCCATAGTTGTTCTCGAAACCCGCCGACGTGTGCCTCGCATGATGCAGCGGCTGCGGCTCGCCCGATGCGTACCGGCGCGGCTCCTCGTTGTGTGAAGAGGATCCATAGAGCAGCGCGAGCGCGCACAGCGCGACGCACGCATTTCGCGACGGGCTATCGGTAGCTTCAACACGGCGTTGGCGCATGAGCGTGACACACCCTAACGTTCCTTCATACGACATGTAGAAAAGGACGCCATTCAGTATCACGATGTGTAGCCCGGCGCCGCCGCAGACGTGCTGCTGGCAAGGCGCCGCAGCAATTTGCGCACCTTCGGCCCGCTTTTTGCGTTATCCGGGCGACGCCGCAACAAGGCGGCGATCGAAATAACCAACGGCGGCGCGCGTCTTGAAGACGCGGCACGCCGGCATCGACCACGGGGGGCCTCATGGCCGGCAGCCGATTCAGAAGTCACGCATCGCGCACGTTCAATCCGCATTTGCATCCGATGCACGCGATGCTCGTTTCGCGCACCGCATCGCATGTGGCGAGCGCGTTCACCACACATGGACGCGACGAGGCGCTTGCGGAAGGCATCGCCGATGTCATCGCGCATTGCGGACACGAGGGACTCGGTCTCTTTCTCGCCGCCGTGTGGCATTGGCTCGACGAGCGCCGCTATTTCGACGCCGCCGATGCCGTGCAGCATCACATCGAAAGCGGCACCATGCCGACGCTCAAAACGACGCCGCGCATCGCGCCGCGCCGCGATGCGCGCGTGTGACGCTCAGTGCGAATGACGCGGATTGCCGCGCGTCTCGATGACCTTCAGATAGAGCGTCGCGGGTTCGAGGCATCCGCCGGTCGATAGCTGTCCGACCGTCTGCCGATACAGCTCTTGCCAAGGCGTCTGCGCAGCGGGCGCCGCGAACGCAGCCTGATCGCGGCGGCTTGCGAGTTCGCTTTCGTCGAGCAGCACGTCGACCGAGCGCGCGTTCAGATCGACGCGAATGCGGTCATTCGTGCGCAGCAGCGCGAGGCCGCCGCCGACCGCGGCTTCCGGCGACATGTTCAGAATCGACGGACTCGCGGACGTGCCGCTTTGCCGGCCATCGCCCATGCAGGGCAGCGAATCGACGCCGCGCTTGATCAGTTCCGCCGGCGGCGCCATGTTCACCACTTCCGCGCTGCCCGGATAACCGACCGTGCCGCAACCGCGAATCACGAGAATGCAATGCTCGTCGATTTCGAGCGCGGGATCGTTGATGCGGTCGTGATAATCCTCGGGGCCATTGAACACAATGGCGCGCGCTTCGAACACGTTTTCCGCGCCCGGCTCGCTGAGATAGGTCTTCGTGAAGGCTTCGCCCACGACCGACATCTTCATGATCGCGCTGTCGAAGAAATTGCCCGACAGCACCATGAAGCCCGCGCCGTGCTTCAGCGGATCGTCGGCGGTGCGGATCACGTCGCGATCGGCGACGGCTGCTTCGTCGGCAATTTCGCCGATCGTGCGGCCCGAGACCGTGTGGCAATCGCGGTGCAGCAGACCAGCTGCATCGAGTTCGCGCAGCACGGCCGGCACCCCGCCCGCGCGATGGAAACTCTCGCCGAGATATTCGCCCGCCGGCATGCAGTTCACGATGAGCGGCACCTGCTCACCGTCGCGCTGCCAATCCTCCAGACTCAATTCGATACCCATATGCCGCGCGATCGCGATCAAATGCGGCGGGCAATTCGTCGATGCACCCAACGCCGACGCCACCACGATCGCATTACGGAACGCATCGCGCGTCATGATCTTCGACGGACGCAAGTCCTCGCGCACCATATCGACGATGCGCTTGCCCGTTGCATACGCCATCTGCCCGCGCTCGCGATACGCGGCCGGAATGCTCGCGCACGTCGGCAGCGACATGCCGAGCGCTTCGGCGAGGCTGTTCATCGAGAGCGCGGTGCCCATCGTGTTGCAATGTCCGATCGACGGCGACGATGCGGTCGTCAGTCGCATGAAGCCTTCGTAATCGATCTCGCCCGCCGCGAGCAGATTGCGCGCGTGCCAGATGACCGTGCCGGAGCCGACGCGTTTGCCTTCATACCATCCGTCGAGCATCGGGCCGCCGGACAGCACGATGGCGGGCATATCGACCGTGCCCGCAGCCATCAGGCACGCGGGCGTGGTCTTGTCGCAGCCGGTCGTGAGCACGACGCCATCGAGCGGAAAGCCGTGCAGGATCTCGACGAGCCCGAGGTACGCGAGATTGCGATCCAGCGCGGCGGTCGGGCGGCGGCTCTGCTCCGCGAGCGGATGCACGGGAAACTCCATCGGAATGCCGCCGGCATCGCGGATACCGGCCTTGGTGCGCGCGGCCAGCTCGATGTGATGCCGATTACACGGCGCGAGATCGCTGCCCGTCTGCGCAATGCCGATGATCGGCCGGCCCGACTGCAGCTCTTCGCGCGTGAGGCCGTAGTTCATGAAGCGCTCGACATAGAGCGCGGTCATGTCGGCATGCGAAGGATCGTCGAACCATTCCTGGCTGCGCAGACGGCGGGGGGTTTGCTGGGACATGTCTCTCTCCGTGGGGATTGCTCATGCGACGCAAGGCCTGTTGACGCGCCTGCGTTACCGGTAACATTTCGTGCATGGTAGCACGCAAATTCCGGCACCCGCTGACTTATGCGCTCTCGCGCGTGACCACTTCGTAATCGACGCGGATGCGCTTGCCCGCGTGCCGCACGACGCCCTGCTCGTACGCTTCGAGCGCGGCCAGCAAGGCCGCGCCGGTACGCAGGCCGATGCCGTATGCGTCGACGGAAATCGTCGTGATCGACGGCATGCAGCAGGCGGCCACTTCGAAGTTGCCGAAGCCCGCGACCGCGATGTCGTCCGGCACCTTGATCCCGCGCCGATGACATTCCATTATCGCGCCGAAAGCGGACATGTCGCTCACGCACATCACCGCTTGCGTGTCGGGCCAGGCTTCGAGCAGCGCGGCCATCGCGGGGCCGCCATGACTCATCGTGATCGGTGAATCGCCCAGACGAATGACGCGCCCGGCATCGAGCCCGAGCGCTTTCATCTCCATGCGAAAACCCTTCAGACGATCGAGGCCGCGCCGGTCCAGCTCGCTTGCACCGCCAATGAAGCCGATGCGCTGGTGGCCGCGCCCCGCGAGATAGCGCACCATCTCGCGCGCCGCGTTGACGTTGGAGAAACCGACGGCGGCGTCGATCGGATCGGACGGGAAGTCCCACATCTCGACGACCGGCACGCCCGCGCGGCGCAACAGGGTGCGCGTCGCTTCCGTGTGACGCGATCCCGTTAGCGCTATGCAGCGCGGCTGGTGGCGCAGCATCGAGCGCACGAGGTTTTCCTCGCGGTCGAGGTGATAGTCGGTGTCACCGATGAGCAGTTGCAGCCCGTGCGGTTCGAGGGCTGCGGACAGACCGCGAACGGTGTCGGAAAAGTTGGAGCTTGCGAGCGACGGCACGAGCACCGCGACGAATTCGGAGCGCCCGGACGACAGCGCGCCGGCGGCGGCATCGGCCACATAACCGAGTTCATCGATGGCTTGCTGCACGCGCTCGCGCGTCGCCGGTGCAACGCTGTGGCCGGCGAGCACGCGCGATACGGTCATCTTCGAGACGCCGGCGAGCCGCGCGACATCCGACATGCGCGGCGGGCCGGAAGAGAGATCGTCGAAAGAAACGGACACGTGCCTCAATCCACCCTGGCCCAGCCGTCGGGCCGCTGTTCGAGCGTGACGTGCAGCTTCGTTTCGCCGGCTTCGCGATCGGCGGCGACCAGGTCGGTGAACGCGCGCTTGATGTCGCGATCGTCGGCCCACGGCGCCACGTTGTCGAGCTTATACGTGTAAGTCACGTCCGTGCGATGCGCGTTCGGATCCGGCTCCGTCCAGCCGACCACCTTGTCGAGCTTGACGTGCGCATAGCAGAGCATCCAGACGCGGGAATCGGCGGTGGCGTTGGGATCGCCCGCCTGCCGAACGGTCTCGACCGCGTACTTCTGACCTTCGCCCGTCAGGCTATACGCGACGGCGTTCTGCTGCGTGCTGGTGTTCGCGTTAGCGCTAGCGGTTGCGTTGTTCGGCGTGGCTGCGGCCCGCGCGATCAGACCGCTCTTCTCGAGCGCCGCCAGTTGCTCGCGCAATGCCGCGGCCGAGTATTCATTGAGGTCGCGCGCCGAATATGTCGATGGAAATGTGAAAGGACCGCGTCCGCTGCGATTGAGGCATAGCAGACCGCGATTGGTTTTCATGTCGGCGGTGATAGCGTCGCCCAGGCTGGACTCGCTCGCATCGTTCTTCTTGCCACAAGCCGTCGCCAGCAACGCGACGCTGACAGCGGCAATCAACAGGCTCGTTCTCATGTGCGCTCCGATGGGGTCGGCATTGCGCCATTTTACCGACAGAATGGTCCCGTCCGGATGCTGCTTGTGCTGAGATATGGGCTGATTTCGCCGGCCCAAACGCAAAAACCCCACCTTTGCGGGGTGGGGTTTTTGTTTATTGCATGAGGAGCCTGACGATTACCTACTTTCACACGGGCAATCCGCACTATCATCGGCGTGGAGTCGTTTCACGGTC
>NZ_FCNV02000010.1 GCF_001544615.1 Caballeronia concitans | reverse complement strand
GAAACAGGTGGGACGATAGGCGATCCACGCCCCCGCACCTTCGTAGGAATTTAGGGTTGTAACAGGGAGACGTCAATCAGGCTGAAGGGCCGATGTTCGATCTCCGCTACGGATTCGTCAAACAACGATGAATCACAATTGCGCGGTTTTTTGAGATGCGAATACGTGCTACTGACGGCGATCAAAGCGCGAGACATAAACAACATATCGAGGCGGTGAAGTTGGCGCATTGGCGAGCGCCATCGGGGCAGGAAGGTGGTCGAGTCCCACTTGCAGCAGTCGTGCTCGCGCCTGTTTGCGGCGCGGTCAGCGATTCGGTCCGGCTAAACAATCAAGCCACCATATCGGGGCGGCCTTTCATTCTGTGGGCTGCGTTCTGTCAACGACACGCTTTCAAAAAGCTTCAGGCGCGTCGAGCCACAACCTTCAGTGTATGCGTCGATACGATCCTCCTCGCGGCGATCGGAAACGTTTCCTGCGTGACCTCCTCCATAATGCGGCCAGTATTCTGGTCTCGGCCAATACGCAGGAAACGCCAACCTCACCGCGACGCGTGACGCGAAGCTGACCCGCCCTTCTTGCCCGCCGCGTGCGCGCGACGCGTCTCCCAGCCCTTCTTCGCCGATGCGGAGCGGTCGGCGGCGGAACGGCGGCTCGCGCTCGCATGCGCCTGCTTCGACAGCGACTTGTGCGACGCCGCCTTCGTGCTTTCCCGTTTCAGCACGCGCGTCGACGTCGCGGAGCGCTTCGCCTTCGATTCGGTGCTGGGGCTCTTCGTCTTGCGATGCGCGGCCTTCGTATCCTGCGCGGCCTTCTTGCGCGTGCTTTCGGAGGCCTCGCCCTTCTTCGGCGTCTTCAGCTTGACGCCCGAGCGCCGCGCTTCCGACAGGCCGATCGCAATCGCCTGCTTCGCCGACTTCGCGCCGTGCTTGCCCTCGCGGATGTGATCGATCTGCTCCTTCACGAACGCGCCCGCCTGCGTGCTCGCTGACTTGCCCTCGCGCTTCGCCTTGTGCGCGCGCTCGACGGTTTTCTTTTCCGGCATGTCGGTACTCCTTGTGAAAGATGTCGCATTGACCGATTGAGCAACGGATGTGCCCGTGGCCATTCAACGGAAAACGCCCCGCGCAAACGATTGCGCGAATCCGTTTCCTCGACGCTTGCGGCGCCCGCCAGCGTCGTTCCGACCGATGCCGAAAGGCAACCACGAATCGCATTAAAGACCTGCGGGTTTCTGCCGATAAACGGCCTATCCACCCCACCGCCGAGCAGTCTGGAAATGGGCCGGTTTCCGCCTCCTGTTCGACGAATTGGATTGCCGCGGTGATGGATATGCTTCAACCGTCAGCAACCCCTGCAACCCCTGCAGCGCCTGAAGCCGTTCCTCTCACTCCCTTTCAAGGAAGCAACCATGCAAAATGTATGGTCCGCCCCGGGTTTGCAAGCGAGCACAGGCAAGCGAAGCAGTTTGCGTAAATGTATCCGGCCTCTCGCGAGTCAGCCGCTTTTGGCGGCAAGGCCATGATGGGATAAGCGCGCCCAGTTCCCAATAACTTCGACCGACCACGAGGGCCGCGTTTTTGCATGCGGGTTTACCGAACGCCGTCGAGCTGTTTCGTCACCAGTGCAGACAAGCAAACGAGAAGATCTATAAAAAGCGCCTATTGTTGCTGCGGTTGTCGGAGATAGAACGCGCTTTGGCGGGTAAGAACGGCCCAGGCAATTCGTGCAAGCTTGTTGGCAAGTGCGACAATGACCTTGTTTCGGTGCACTCCCTTGGCTTCCATTTGGTTTATCCATACGCCAAGATGGTCTCTTGTCCTATCTAAATGAAGGACGCAGGAACGAGCGCCATGAATCAGTAGCTTGCGCAAATAAGGATTTCCGCGCTTACTGATACCGAGCAGACGCTGTTTTCCCCCAGTCGAGAACTCCTTCGGCACCAATCCAAGCCAGGCCGCCAGGTGCCTGCCGGATTTGAACTGGGTTCCCGTGCCGGCAAAAGCGGTAATGGCCGTTGCCGTCAGTTGACCGATACCCGGCACTGATGTCAATCGAGTGGCAGCGTCGTCAGCGGCGGCGATCGCTTCGATTTGACGTCGAAGTTGAAGCAGGCGAGCCTCGATGGAACGATATTCCTGCCACAATTCCTGAAGCAGGTTGCGCATGGATGGTGTCAACCCATTCTCGTCGTCAGAGAGAATCGACGGGATGTGGCGGACAAAGTGTGCAGCGCCGGCACTGATCGTGAGACCGTATTCGAGCAGAAAGGCCCGAGCCTGATTGATGATCGACGTCTTGTTGGAGACCAGTCGTTGCCGCACCCGATGTAGCGCTTGTAAATCGAGCTGGGCTTCTGTTTTCGGTTGGGCAAAGCGCATCGTAGGACGTGAAATCGCTTCAGCAATTGCCTCCGCATCGATCATGTCTGTCTTGTTGGACTTCACGAACGGTTTGACGAATTGCGCGGGGACTATCTTGACTTCGTGACCACACGCGGCAGCTTTGCGCGCCAGCCAGTTGCTACCCGGGCAGGCTTCCATGCCCACAACGGTGGGTGAAGCACGCGCCAGAAATTCAATAAGGCGTTCCCGGGTGAAGCGGCTTCTGAACACCGGTTTGCCGGCAAAATCGAGCCCGACGACATGAAACGCGAATTTTCCGATGTCGATGCCCATACGGGTCACCACGGGCTTAACAGATTGATTCATAACACACCTCCTCAGAAACGCCTATCGCACCGGACTTGGCTATTCAGTGACGAGAGGGGCGGACCATCCTATTAGTTCATTAAGGCCTTCGTGCGCGACGAGCGCGGTGTCAGCGCGATGGAATACGCCATTCTGGCAGGTATCGTCGTGATCGCGCTGGTCGCGGCCACCACCTCGTTCTCGAGCACGATCACCAACCTGTGGGCCGGCATCACGGGCGCCATCACCAAGGCGACACCGTCTTAATCATCGCCGTGATGGAAGGGAGATCCGCGCGGCGTCCCGCCGGATCTCCCTTGTCTTGCCTCACGCGCCTCTGCCCCTTCCCGAGCGATTCATCGTGCCGACTCTTTCCGTGGTCATTCGTCTTGTCGCCGTCTGCGGGCTCCTGTGGCTTGCGGTCATCGACGTGCGCTCGCGACGTCTGCCGACGAACATCGTCCTTGCGATCGGCGCCCTCTTTTTCATCGATGCGTTGATCGCGGGCCTGCCGCTCGACGACGTCATCGCGCATCTTCTGCTTGCGGTCATCGTCTTTCTCGCCTGCGCGCTGCTGTTCGCCGCGCGGCTGCTCGGCGGCGGCGACGCCAAGCTCGCTTCCGTCATTTTTCTGTGGGTCGGCTTCGGCCTGTCGCTCGCGACGCTCACGCTCGTTTCCGTGACCGGACTGCTCGTCTCGGTCATCAGTCTCGCCACGCGCAACATGAATCCGGCGCAACGGCTGCTGCCGCTGCGCGCGCTGGCGATGTTCTCCGCTCAACGCGGCGTGCCGTACGGCGTGGCGCTCGCGTTCGGCGGCGGCGCCGTGATCGTGCTGCCCGCCTTGCTGCGCCTTCTTTCGACGCAATAGGACGGCATCCCCATGTCGAACATCATCAAATTCGCGGTTCTGCTCGTCGGCGCGCTTCTGATCGCGATGATCGTGCGCGTTGTCGTCGCGAACGCTTCGCATTCGAAAAAGCCTGTCATCACGACGGAGAAAGTGCTCGTGAGCGCGGCCAGCCTGCCGCAAGGTCTCTTGCTGCGCGACGAAGATCTCTCGTGGAAGCCGATCGAGAAGTCGCAGATGCCGCCCAACGCCATCGTGTCCGGCGACCCGAAAGCGCCCGAACTGAAGGGCGCGCTCCTGCGTCATCCGGTGGAAAGCGGCGCGGTGCTCATCGCCGACGACGTCATTCTCCCGAGCGCGCCCGGCTTCCTCGCCGCGACGCTGAAGCCGGAAATGCGCGCGGTCTCGGTTGCCGTCGATGACGTCTCCGGCAACGCGGGCCTCATCCAGCCGGGCGATTACGTCGATCTGCTGCTCACGCAACAGATGGATCGCCGCACCGATTCGCCGGATCTCGCCGTATCGAGCGAAACGGTGGTCGAGCATGTCCGCGTGCTGGCGGTCGGCTCCGAAATCCGCCGCCCGAAAAACGACAGCGACGGGCAGGACGCCGCGATTGCCCGCGCGCGCACCGTCACGCTCGAAGTCACGCCGCGCATGGGCGAAGTCGTCGCGGTCGCGGCGCGGCTCGGCAGCCTGTCGCTCGCGCTGCGCAGCTTCGCGACCGTCACGCGCGATCCGGCCATTCCGGCATCGTCGGCAACGGCCGCCAACGAGCGCAAGCCGATCTGGGCCGGCGACATTTCCCGCGCCGTGCGCGATCTGCCGCGCAGCCGCCAGCCGTCGAGCAACGCCGCGAACGCGGCACCGGCCGCGCCGGCCGCACCGCGCATGGTGACCATCTATCGCGGTTCCGAAAAGTCCGACTCGTCGAGCGTCGCGCTGGCGGGCGGCGGCGCGCCGGGCGTCGCGGGCGTCGCGCCTCCGCTGCCCGCGCTTCCCGCCGAGCGTTGAAACCGCGTCACCGTCCCGAAAGCGTGCCATCGCCAGGATTCAGGTTCATGAAAATGCAGTTCAGTTCGATCCGTACCGACGCCTCGCGTCTCGCCGCGCTCGCGATGTGCGCCGCGCTCGCCGCCGAAGCCACGCAAGCAGCGCAAGCCGTCGCGGTGCAGCCGTCGCCGTATGCCGGCCAGCAAGGCCCGCTCGCGCTCGATGCCGGCAAGGGCACGCTCCTGCCGCTTGGCGAAGCGGCGGTGTCCGTCTTCATCGCCGATCCGAGCATCGCCGACGTGCAAGTGCCGTCGCCGAAAGCGGTGTTCGTGCTCGGCAAGAAAACCGGCACGACGACGCTCTACGTGCTCGGCGCGAACAACAAGCCGATCGTGCAGCGCACGGTCGTCGTCACGCGCGACATGCTGACGCTGCGCGCCTCGCTCGCCGCGCGCTTTCCGGGCACGAACGTGCAGGTCAGCACGGGCCAGGGCTCGCTGCTGCTTACCGGCCAGGCCGCGACGCCCGCCGACGCCGACGCCATCGTGCAGGCGGTCACGCCGTATCTCGCCGAAAAGGAAGTGCTCATCAACCGCATGACCATCGACCGGCCGCTGCAGGTGCAATTGCGCGTGCGCATCACGGAAGTGGATCGCAATGTCACGCAGCAGCTCGGCATCAACTGGCAGGCGATGGGCAATGCGGTCGGCAACTTCTATAGCGGCATTTTCAGCGGCCGCTCGATCTACAACCTGAGCCAGCCGATTACGGGAGCGAACGGCTCGGTGTCGTATCCCGTGAATCTGGCGACGAACAATGCGTTCTCCATCTTCGGCGGCTTCAAGACGAACAACGTCGATATCCGCGCGCTCGTCGATGCGCTGAACCAGGAAGGCCTGCTCACCGTGCTGGCCGAGCCGAATCTCGTCGCGCTGTCCGGACAGACGGCGAGCTTTCTCGCGGGCGGCGAGTTTCCGATTCCGGTGTCGCAGGTCAACGGCGCGATCACGGTCGACTTCAAGCAGTTCGGCGTCAAGCTCGATTTCACGCCGACCGTGCTCAACGACCGCCGCATCAGCCTGAAAGTGCGCCCCGAAGTCAGCCAGATCGATTCGACCGCGAGCGTGACGACCGGCGGCATCACCGTGCCCGGCCTCTCCGTGCGCCGCGCGGACACGACGGTCGAACTCGCGAGCGGACAGAGCTTCGCCATCGGCGGGCTCTTGCAGAGCAATACGAGCGACATCGTTTCGCAAGTGCCCGGCCTCGGCTCCATTCCCGTGCTCGGCAAGCTGTTCTCGTCGACGAACTATCAAAACAACAAGACCGAACTGGTGATCATGGTCACGCCGTACATCGTCGAGCCGACGAATCCTGCGAATCTGCGCTCGCCGCTGGAATCGCTGGTTTCGCCTTCGAGCGATGTCGAATACGGCTTCCACCGCAAGAACGGCGATGCCGCGCAAAGCGGCCAGCCGCGTCTCGTCGGCGCGGCCGGCTATGTCTATTGAGGCCGTCATGAAACAGACACGACTTCTTTCGATTCTCGCAGCCGTCGCGTTCGCGGTCAGCGCCACCGGCTGCTTCAAGCCGCCGCGCACCATGCCGGAAGCGTCGGTGATCGGCTTCGACGGCGCGTCCGCCGTGCCGCCCGATTGCGCGAGCCTCACGCGCTCGTCGCTGCTGACGGACGGCGGGTTTCGCCGCCCGGGCATGCAATGGGGCTGCGCCACGTACACCAATCTCGCGGCGCAGGTCGCGCGCCCCGAGGACATCGTGAATCCGCGGACGCTCGGCCCCGCCGATGCCGCCGTCGCGGCGAGCGCGGTGCATCGATATGAAACCGGCCGGGTGATCGAACTCGACAAGACGACGTCGCGCAGCAGCCAGTGACCTACCGGAACGCAGCAACAGGCAGACAAGGCCAGCCATGAGCACAGAGTTTTCCTTCTCGAAGAGCAAGTCCGGCACGCGCAACGCGGACTTCATCGCCTTCGTCGCGGACCGCAAGACCGAGCAGATGGTCAAGAGCTTCGTGCTCGAACAGGCGATGCCGCACGCGCATATCGCCGTCGGCAACGTGGACGACGCCATTGCCTATCTCGCGAAGATCGACCGCTCGCCGCTGTTCCTGCTCGTGGACCTCCAACAATCGGTGATGCCGCTTTCCGATCTCGGCCGTCTCGCGGAAGTGTGCGAGCCGTCGGTGCAGGTCGTCGCGCTCGGCGAGCGCAACGATGTCGGCCTGTTCCGCAGCCTGCTCAAGATCGGCGTGCGCGACTATCTCGTGAAGCCGGTGACGGTGGAACTGCTGAAACGCACCATCAGCGTGACGGAAGGCAAGGTCAGCCCCGTGATGCTCGCGCGCGCGGGCAAGACGATCGCCTTTGCCGGCGCGCGCGGCGGCGTCGGCGTCACGACGCTCGCGCTCAACGTGGCGCGGCATCTTTCCGAGGACACGCATCGGCGGGTCGCGTATGTCGATCTGGACCTGTACGGCAGCGCGGCCAATTCGATGCTCGGCCTGCAAACCAACAACGGTCTCGTCGATGTGCTGCAGAACGTGCATCGGCTGGACCCGCAATACGTGGAGCGCACGCTCGTCGCAAAGGGAACGCGGCTCTTCATGCTGTCGGCGGAACTGGAGCTGGGCGCGGCGCGGCCCTTCTCCGCGGGCGCGCTGCAACGCGTGCTCGAACTGCTGTGCGACAGCTTCCACTACGTGATTCTCGACGTGGGCAACGTGAGCGACCCGCTCGCCACCGAAGCATTCGATCACGCCGCGCGCGTGTACGTGGTCGCGGACCGCTCGGTGCACGCGACGCGCTCGACCATTCGCCTGCTGCGTCATATCGAGGATCGCGACAACAATCCGCCGACCTCGCTCCTGCTCAACAACCCGAACGCGGCGACGAGCGGCAAGGTGCAGCCCGGTGACTTCATGCAGGCGGTCGGACGCACCGTGCTGTACGAGATTCCGTTCGAAGCGAAGGCGCTCGCGACCGCGGAAAACCTCGGCGAAGCACCCAAGGAAAAAGCGGCGAACGGCTTCAATCAGATGATCACGCGCATCGGCGGCGACCTCACCGGTCAGCAGACGAGCGCCGAGCGTTCCTTCTTCAATAAGCTGAAACTCCGGAGAGGATGATGTTCGGGCAAAAGCAGGCCACCCGGATCGTCCCCGAGACGGACGCGGCGCCCGGCGCCGAGCCCGCCGCGCCGGTCGAGATTCCGGCGGCCGTGGCCGCGCCCGCGCGTCCGAACGCGCCCGAAGGCAGCGAAGTGCTGGTGCGCTCCGACCTCTTCAGAATCATCCGCAACGGCGTGTTCACCGCGATGAACCCGTCCGCCGCCGTCGGCAAGACGCGCGAGCAGATGAAGCCGGGCGTCGAAACGCTCGTGCTCGACGTGGCCGAACGCGAACGCCTGAACATCACGATCGCGGAGCAGCAGCAGATTGTCGGCGAATTGCTGAACGATATGTTCGGACTCGGCCCGATCGAACCGCTGCTCGCCGACGACACCATCACCGACGTGCTAGTCAACGGACCGGATCAAGTTTATGTAGAACGTCACGGACGGCTCGAGCTGACCAACTGCAAGTTCCGCGACAACAACCATGTGGTGAACGTCGCGCAGCGCATCGCGGCGGGCGTCGGGCGGCGTGTCGACGAAAGCAGCCCGATGGTCGATGCGCGTCTCGCCGACGGCAGCCGCGTCAACGTCGTGCTGCCGCCGCTCGCGATTCACGGCGCGTCCATCTCCATCCGGAAGTTCTCGAAGCGCAACATCACGCTGCATCGCATGGCGCAGCAGGGCAACATGTCCCACGCGATGGCGACCGTGCTCAAGCTCGCGAGCACGTCGCGGCTCAACATCATCGTGTCGGGCGGCACGGGTTCGGGGAAGACGACGCTCCTGAATGCGCTTTCGCACTTCATCGGTCATGGCGAACGCACGGTGACGATCGAGGATGCCGCCGAACTGCAGCTCGTGCAGCCGCATGTCGTGAGTCTCGAAACGCGGCCCGAGAACGCCGAAGGACTCGGCGCGGTGACGCAGCGCGATCTCGTGCGCAATGCGCTGCGGATGCGCCCGGACCGCATCATTCTCGGTGAAACGCGCGGCGCGGAAGCGTTCGACGTGCTTCAGGCGATGAACACCGGCCACGACGGCTCGATGACCACCATCCACGCGAACACGCCGCGCGACGGCATCACGCGTCTGGAAAGCATGGTGATGATGGCGAACGGCAATCTGCCGCTGCTCTCGATCCGCCGCCAGATTGCGAGCGCGGTGCACATGATCGTGCAGATCGAGCGCATGCGCGACGGCATGCGGCGCGTCACGCGCATTACCGAACTCGTCGGCATGGAAGGCGACGTGATCATCACGCAGGATCTCTTCACGTTCCGCTACGACGCGAGCGCGTATAGCGAGGAAGTCAAGGGCGTCTACGAATGCTCGGCGGTGCGGCCGTCGTTCGCCACGCGCGCCGCGTACTACGGCCTCGAAGACGCACTGCTGGAGGCCATGCGCACATGAGTTCCATCGATCTCTTCACGTTCTGCGCGTTCGCGTGCGCGCTGTTGCTCGGCATCATGGCGCTCGTCCTGCAGGACATGCGCAATCAGCGTCCCGATGCACGCATTCGCGCGCGCATCCAGAAGGCGTTTCCGTCGGACGGCACGCGCTTTCTCGACACGCGCCACGATCACTCCGATCTCTACACGCTGAGCCGCCACGACAACGCGATCAGCCTGTGGTTCGCGCCGCGCATCGCGCGCCTGAAGACCGTGGCCGGCGCGAATGGAATGCGCGTGGTGATCGGCGCGGCGATCGCCGGCGAGATCATCGCGCTCGTGATCGCGCGCTTCGTGCCGTTGCCGTCCATCGCCACGCCGTTGCTTCTGATTGGCATGCCCGTGCTCGCGGTGATGCAGGCGTACCGCTTTCTCATCGAACGATTCAAGCGCCGCTTTCTCGACGGCTTTCCCGACCTCATCGACCTGATCGTGCGCGCGGTGCGTGCGGGCGTGCCGGTGACGCATGTGATCGGCTCGGCCGCCGAAGAATGTCCCGAGCCGCTCAGAAGCGAGTTCAAGCTGATGGGCGACGCGCTCAAGGTCGGCCTCGACCTCGGAGAAGTGCTCGATGTGGCGGTCGCGCGCATCGGCATCGCGGATTTCTCGTTCTTCTGCGTGTGTCTGCTGCTGCAGCGCGAGACCGGCGGACAGCTCGGCGAGACGCTGGAAAACCTCGCGGGCATCGTGCGCAGACGCCGCGAAATCCGGCAGAAAACGCGTGCGCTGACGGGCGAAGCGCGCATCACGACGAAGATTCTCGCGTCGGTGCCGTTCGTCATTCTCGGCAGCATGTACCTGCTGAACAAGGCCTATCTGATGGTGCTGTTCGATACACCGACGGGCCAGAAGGTGCTCGCGTGCGCGGCGGTCACGCTCGTCATGGGACTGAGCGTCGTTCACAAGATGTCGAAACTGGATACCTCACGATGAGCCAGAACAACGTCGAAACACTCATCAACCTGCTGATGCTGCTGACGCTCGTGGTCGCGATCGCGATCTGGTGGGCGACCAAGCATGGCGGCCAGCGCGGGCGCATTGCGGATCGCGTGCGTCAGGCGGCGCAAGTGCAGCGCAACGACAGCGCGCAGGAAGACGACGACGGCAACGACAACTTGCTCGCGCGCACCGGGCATCGGCTGGCGCGCCTCGGCGACCGTCTGCCGCTCTTCGACGCGAAGTATCGCGAGAAGCTGCGCAAGGAGATGGTGCGCAGCGGCTATCGAAGCCAGGCGGCGGTCTCCGTGCTGCTCGCGGTGAAGTTCGTCGTCGGTCTCGTCTGCGCCGCGTTCACGGTGATGCTCGGCTCGCGCATTCCGGTGGTCGGCGCGTATCCCGCCGTGCGCGGCGTGATGATGCTGCTCGTGTTCGTGGTCGGCATGATTGTGCCCGAGTACGTGCTCGCGTTCTTCGCCGCGCGCCGCCGCAAGGCGATGGCCGGGAGCCTGCCCGATGCGCTCGATCTGCTCGTCATCTGCACGAACGCGGGCAACAGTCTCGGCGTGTCCATCCGCCGCGTCGCCGATGAAATGAAGACCATCTGCCCGCCGCTCTCCGGCGAGTTCGCGCTGACCGCCGACGAACTCAAGCTCTCCGGCGACAGCACGCGCGCGTTGCAGGCGTTGGCCGATCGCATCGATCTGCCGTCGATCCGCGCGCTCATCTCGACGCTCACGCAGTCCATGCGATACGGCACGCCGATCACGCAGGCGCTGCGCACGCTTTCGCATACGGAGCGGCTCGCGCACATCGTGTCGCTCGAAGAAAAGGCGGCGAAGCTCGCACCCAAGATGGCCGTCCCGATGATGGTCTTCATTCTCCCCGCGGTGATGCTTATTGCCGCCGGTCCCGCCGTCATTCAACTCATGAGCGTTTTCGCAAAGAAATGAACACTCGACCCAACCTGCGCGGCGCGCTGAACCTCGCGATGAAAACCTGCGCGGCATCGCTCGTGATCGCGCTCGGCGCCTGCACGACGACGACCCGGCAGGTCGCCGATACGCACCCGGTTCTGCGCAATTCCGCGCCCAGCGCGATGAGCGAACTGCGCATCGCGGATACGGCGCTCGAATCCGGCAATCTCGAACTCGCGACGTCGCTGTACGAAAAGATCGTGCAGGCCGATCCGCATTCGGCCGCGGGACTGACCGGTCTCGGCAACACGCTGTACGCGGTCGGCGACTTCACGCGCGCGGGCGTCTTTTATGACCGCGCGAACAAGACCGATGCGAACGCGCCCGCGCCGCTCATCGGCATGGCGCGCGTGGCGTTGCGCCAGCGCCGCTTCGACGACGCGATCGCGACGTATCGCCGTTTGATTGCGATGTCGCCCGACGATACGCTCGCGCTCGCCGGACTCGGCGCGGCCATCGACATGAAAGGCGATCACGCCGCTGCGCAGGCGTTCCTGCGCGATGCACTGGCAAAGCATGTCGGCGATCCGATGTTGTCGGTGAACCTCGGCTTGTCGCTGATACTCGGCGGCGATCCGCGCGAAGGCGCGAACGTGCTGCTCGACGTGACGCGCTTCCCCGCCGCGCCGCCGCAAGCGCGTCAGGATCTCGCGCTCGCGTACGGGCTGCTCGGCAACAAGGAAGCCGCCGCCGAAATCCTGTCGCGCGATCTGCCGAAGGCGTCGGTGGACGACAACCTGCGCTATTACGACATTCAGCGGGAACGACTGACGTCCTCCGCGCAAACCGTGAGCCTCAAGTGAATGCGAGACGCTTTCTTCGCGACGACAGCGGCATCGCGGCAATCGAGTTCGCGGCCGTGCTGATGATCGCGGTCGTGCTGATCGTCGGCACGATCGAGCTCGCGCTGGAGATGATCGTCGATGCGACCGTGCAGGTCGCCGCGCAGGAAGCGTCACGCGTGGGACTGACCACGACGTCCCCCGCGACCGGCACGCGTCAGCAACAGGCGCTCGCCATCGTGAACAGGATTCTGAGCGGATGGACGAAGCTCGGCGCGAAGGTGGTCGTCGCCGAATCCAACTACGGCACGTTCGGCAACCTGGCGAACGCGAGCTACACGCCGACGAGCGACATGGGCGCTTACGGCGATGTCGTGGTCTACAACATCGAGCTGACCATGCAGGGCGTCACCGGCATTCCGAAGATGTTCGGCGTGAACCAGCTGACGTTCCAGCGCAATTACATCGTGCAGAACGAGAAATGAACATGGCCCGGCGAATCGCGCAATGGTTCGATGCAATGCGCGCGATGCTGCGTTCGGATCGCGGCAGCGTGTCGATCGAGTTCGTGGTCGTCGTGCCGCTGATGCTGCTCGTGCTGCTCGGCTTCACCGAGATGTACATGTACATGCGCGCGGTGAGCGCGGTGGACCGAACGGCCTTTACCGTCGCCAACATGCTGGGACAGATGACGAGCGTGATCGTCGACGACACCGACACCACCGATGCCAACAGCACCGGGTCCATCTGGCGAGCCGCCGCGATGATTGCCGCGCCCTACCAGCTCAACGGCAACGGCATGGTGTATGTCACGTCCGTGTGCGACGCGCTGCCGTGCGCCTACATGGACAAATCGAGTCCCATGAAAGCGGGCACGCCGACGATCTCCTGGAGCGCATCGCCGTCCGGCTGGACGAAGAACGCGGGCATGGTGTCGCAAGTGTCGAAGACGAATCTGCTGCCGGCGAAATGGCCGTTCCGCACCGGGGATTCCGCCGTCATCGTCGAGGTCTTTCTCTCGTATAACCCGTTCACGATGACGTCGAACTTCATGTCGGGGCTGCCGGGCAAGCAGACCATCTATCGCCGCGTCTATGTGCGCACGCGTACCAACAGTCCGCTTTCCAAGCAATGAACATGGACCCGCATGCACGGCGACCACGAAGCATCACGTTGATGGCGATTCCCGCCGCGCGACGCTTTGCACGCCGCGTGCGCCGGGGCGATCGCGGCGCCGTCGCGATTCTCTTCGCCATGTGCGCAAGTTCGACGGTCGGCGCGATGTGCATGGCGCTCGACGCGATCGACTATGCGATGACGCAGGGCCGCATGCAAATGGCGCTCGACGTGGCCACGCTTTCGGCCGGCGCGGACCTTGCGCACTTCGCGAACACGCCGACCGGGGCCGACCTCGCGACCTGGCAAGCCGACGCCCGCGCCTACTACGACGCGAACATGCCGGGCAGCATGCTCGGCTTCACGATGCCGGACGCCAACTTCGCCGCGACCGTTTCGGGCACGCCCGCGAGCGGTCAGAAGATCTCGTTGTCCGCATCGGGATCGATGATGCTCTTCGCGCCGAAGGTGCTCAGCGCCGGCTTCAACGGCTCGGGCTCGGGATCAGGTTCAGGCTCCGGCTCGGGTTCGCCGATGCCCAGCACGTCCCTGGTCTCCGCAACCAACACGGCGCTGCGCTTGCCTGAAAGCACGCTCGAACTCGTGATGGTGCTGGACAACACCGGGTCCATGAGTTCGCCCGCGAACGGCATCAGCGGCGCCACGAAGATGAGCGGCCTCAAGACGGCTGCGAACACGCTGATCGACAGCGTACTGCCTTCCGCGTCGAACAAGAGCTATATCGGGCTCGTGCCCTTTGCGAGCACGGTGAACGTGAACGGCGCGTTGTCGTCGAGCGGAAGCTGGCTCAGCTCGTCATGGCCGGTCTATAACGCGACGTCGTCGATCAAGACGGGAAGCTGGAGCGGTTGCACCGTCGAGCCGCGCAGCGGCGGCAATCTTTCACCCGAAGCGTACTCGCCTTCGGACACGCGCAAGTTCGGGCGCTATTACTACAACGTCCCGCCGAACGGCCTGAACATCTATACCTATAGCAGCCGATCCAACTACAGCAGTTGCAGCGTTTCGCGAAACTACTCGCCGACCGTCGCTACGAACGTGCCCGTCACGCTCGGTTCGGGCGGCGCGAACCTGTGTGACTATCCCAGCTCCGGACAGGGAACGGGCATCGGTTACCGCTACGATCAATACACGTCTTCGGGCACCACGCTGACGCAGAACTCCGGATGCCTCAACACGCCGGTGACGTTTCTCTCGCAAGACGAGACTGCGCTCAACGATGCCGTCAATTCGATGACGGCGTCCGGTTCCACCGTCATTCCGGTCGGGCTGCTGTGGGGCTGGCGCATGCTGGAACCCGCGTGGTCGCAGAACGTCGCGGGCAAGGGGAACGGCTGGATATCGACGGATACGAGCTTGCCCAAGCCTGTCGATGGCAGCGTGCAAAATCTTCAGCGCGTGATGATCGTGCTGACCGACGGCCTCAATCAGATCGGCGCGGCGGGTTCCATTCCGAACACGCTGTACTTCAACGGTCTTTCGGGTGTGGGGACGAACAGCCTTTCCGCGCCGACGGTCCTGCGCGCGGACGGCACCTCGATGAGCAATGCGCGCACGGACTCCGCCGAACTGCATGGCGGCGATCCGCGCGATCCTTCGAGCGGCAACAACGCGGGCTGGCCCGACGACGCCAACACGTTCCAGCTGGCCATCTGCACGGCGATCAAGGCAAGAGGCATCACGATTTATGCGGTTACCTTTGGCGCGTCGGCATCGAGTTCGAGCGCGCAAGTCACGATGCAGAACTGTGCGAGTCCCGGCGACTATTACCATGCACCGGACAATGCGACGCTCAAAACGATTTTCCAGCAGATCGCGGGCCAGCTGGGCGTACTGCGCTTGACGCAGTGACACGGCGATACGATCGCGGGCGAAGCATCGCATTCGCCCGTAGAATGCGGATGTGAAAACCAAACTCACTCCCCTCGATTTCTCCGCGCCATCCGATGAGGTCGCGCGCCGTCTCATCGGTGCGATCGTGACCGTGGATGGCGTGGGCGGACGTATCGTCGAAACCGAAGCGTACGATCGCGAAGACCCTGCATCGCACAGCTTTTCAGGCCCCACGCCGCGCAACATGGTCATGTTCGGGCCGCCCGCGCATGCGTATGTCTATCGCTCGTATGGCATTCACTGGTGCCTGAATTTCGTGTGCCGTGAAGCCGGCCACGGCGCAGGAGTGCTGATTCGCGCGATCGAGCCATTGACCGGCATCGACGCGATGCGCGAACGGCGCGGTCTCGAACCGCTCAAGCTGCTGTGCTCGGGACCGGGGCGCGTGGCGCAAGCGCTCGGTATCACGCACAAGAACAATGGCATGTCGCTGCTGGAGCCGCCGTTTCAAGTCGAGCCGCCCGAAGAAGCGTTCGACATTGTTTGCGGACCGCGCATCGGCATTAGCAAGGCGATGGACGTGCCCTGGCGCTTCGGGCTTGCCGGATCGAAATTCTTCAGCAAGCCCTTTCCCAAAGATTGATCAATCAGCGGGGCGCAGCTTTTTCACTTCGTCATCGGATGGCTGCACGCTCGCGCCGTCGATATAACGGAACTGAGTCATCACGCCTTTGCCGTTCTTTAGCGCCGTCACGCCGACATAAGCGCCCATCGTCGATTGATTGTCCTGCTTGCGATAAACGATCGGGCCAAAGGGCGTATCGACGGGCAAGCCCTTGAACGCAGCCGCGAGTTTGTCTGCATCGGTGCTGCCGGCTTTCTTCAGGCCATTGGCAAGCGACATCATCGCCGTATAGCCGACGACCGAGCCAAGACGCGGATAGTCGTGATATTTCGCCTGATATGCCGCGACGAATTGCTTGTTCGCGGGGGTATCGATGGAATACCACGGATAACCCGTCACGATCCAGCCAACCGGTGCTTCCGCGCCGAGCGGATCGAGATAATCCGGTTCGCCTGTCAATAAGGACACCACCGCGCGATCCTTGAAGAGCCCGCGCGTATTGCCTTCGCGAACGAACTTGCCCAGGTCCGCGCTGAAGAGCACGTTGAAGATGGCGTCGGGCTTCGCGTCCGCCAGCGCTTGCGTGACCGCGCCTGCATCCACGTTGCCGAGCGGCGTGGCCTGCTCCGCGACGAACTCGACATCCGGCTGCGCGGCCTTGAGCAGGCGCTTGAATGTCGCGACCGCGGACTGCCCGTACTCATAGTTAGGATAGACGAGCGCCCAGCGCTTTTTCTTGAGCTTCGCGGCTTCCGGCACGAGCATCGCCACTTGCATATAGGTGGATGGCCGCAAGCGATACGTGTACTTGTTGCCGTCCTGCCAGACGATCTTGTCCGTGAGCGGTTCGGCTGCAAGGAAGAAAATGCGCCGTTGCTTTGCGTAGTCCGCGAGCGCGAGGCCGGTGTTGGAAAGATATCCGCCGAACAACAACTTTACCTGTTCACGCGTGACGAGTTCCTGTGCGACGCGCACGGTATCGCCGGGATTGCCGTTGTCGTCGCGCGAGACGACTTCGAGCTTGTTGCCGTTGACGCCGCCTGCGGCATTGATCTGATCGAGCGCGAGATTCCAGCCATTTTTATAAGGCATCAGAAAAGCGGGCTGCGCTTTGTAGCTATTGATTTCGCCTATCTTGATCGTGTCCGCGTACGCCTCGAAAACAGCAAAGGCCGCGAACGCGGTCAAGCTCAGCTTCAGCGATTTTCCAGCACGAATGCTCATGAACAACTCTCCTCTAGCGATTATTCTTTAGACGCGAGCGTGAGCGCTCAAACGCCAAGGTAAGCGCGACGCGCGGCGTCGTCACGTACGAACTCGTTCATCGGGCCTTCATGGCGAATCTGGCCTTTCTCCAGCACATAGACGCGGTCGCTCACGAGCGCCGCGAAGTGCAGGTTTTGCTCCGACAGCAAAATGGCGATGCCTTCACGCTTCAGTTCGACAATCATGTCCGCCATCTGTTCGACGATGACAGGCGCCACGCCCTCCGATGGTTCATCCAGCAACAGCACGCGCGGATTGCCCATCAGCGTGCGAGAAATCGTCAGCATTTGCTGCTCGCCGCCGCTCATGCGGCTCGCGCGACGATTGCGCATTTCGCCCAGATTGGGAAACACGCGAAAGAGCTTTTCCGGCGTCCACAACGGCGCGCCATCGCGCGGCGGCTGGCGGCCCGCATCGAGATTCTCCATCACGGTCAGGTCGCCGAATATGCGGCGATCTTCCGCTACATAACCTAGCCCCAAGCGTGCGATGCGATAAGGCGCCCTGCCCGCGATGCTTTCGTTCATGAACATGACCGCGCCCTTAGTATGCGGCAGCAATCCCATGATGGCTTTCATCGTGGTGGACTTGCCCGCACCGTTGCGGCCCATCAACGCGACGACTTCGCCGCGACGCACGTGCAGACCGACATCGAAAAGGATTTGCGCGCGGCCATAGAACGCGTTGAGGGCATCGACCTCGAGAAGCGTCATTGTGCTGCTCCTCGCTCGAGCGCCGCATGCGGACTGAACGATGCACCCGTGCCGAGATACACTTCGCGCACGTGCGGATCGTTGCGAATGGCATTCGCATTGCCTTGTGCGATCAATTCGCCGCGCGCCAGTACGATCAACGTGTCAGCATATTCGAAGACCACGTCCATGCTGTGTTCCGTGAAGAGCACACCGATGTTGCGCTCCTTTGCAAGCCGCGCCGTGAGTGCCATCAACGCATTGCGTTCTTCGGGCGCCATGCCCGCGGTCGGTTCGTCCATCAGCAGCAATTTAGGGCGATTCGCCAACGCAACCGCCAGTTCGACGCGCTTGACATCGCCATAAGCGAGCACCGCGCAACTGCGCCGCGCGTGCATGCTCATGCCGACGAGATCGAGCAGCATCATGGCTTCGTCTTCGCGCCACGAGGCGACGCGTGATAACAGGTTGAATATGCGCCGCTCGTGCGAAAGCAATGCCATCTGCACGTTTTCGAGCACGGTCATCGAATTGAACGTGGCTGCGACTTGAAACGTGCGGCCCACGCCGAGCCGCCATATGTCGCGAGGATGCTTGCCCGCTATCGACTTGCCATCCAGAAGAATCGATCCTGCGTCAGGTCTGAGTTGTCCGTTGATCATGTTGAAGCACGTCGACTTACCCGCGCCGTTCGGGCCGATCAGCGCAAGCAACCGGCCTGCTTCGAGTGAGAACGACACGTCATGCACGGCTTTGACGCCGTCGAATGACTTCGATAAATGTTCGATGCGAAGGAGCGTCATTGCGCCTCCGTGAATCGATCGCGCAGAAAGCCCGCGATGCCTTGTGGAAACGCAATCACCAACACGAGAATGCTCGCGCCGAGGAGCGCCTGCCAATAATCGGTTTGTCGCGCGACAGCATCCTGCAACCACGTGAATACCGCAGCGCCGACAATCGGCCCGGCGAGTGTTTGAATGCCGCCGAGCAGGACCATCACGAGGCCATCGACGGAACGCGAAACGCTAATGACCTCCGGCGAGATATTGCCCTTGGAGAACGCGTAGAGCGAACCCGCAAGCCCGCATACGAGCGATGCGACGACGAACGCAACCCACTGCACACGCGCCACGCCAATGCCGATAGCTTCCGCGCGTAACGGTGAATCGCGGCCCGCGCGCATCGCCAGGCCAAGCGGCGCGAAGAGCATGCGGCGCAAGATCCATACGCCCAATATCGCGGCCACGAGCGTCAGATAATAAAACGCGATGGGCGATGAAAGCCATTGCGATGGCCATAGACCTAATATGCCGTTGCTGCCGCCGGTCACGGCATCCCACTGATACACGACCGACCAGACGATCTGCGCAAACGCGAGCGTCAGCATGGCCAGATAGACGCCGGATAACCGCACGCAAAACCAGCCGAATACGATTGCGCCCAGCACCGCGATGACCGGTCCCAAGAAGAGCGCGGCTTCCATCGGCAAGGAAAATGCCTTCAAAAATAGTGCCGCGCCGTATGCGCCCAGCCCGAAATAAGCCGCATGCCCGAACGAATGCATGCCGCCCGGTCCCATGATGAAATGCAGGCTCGCGGCGAAAAGCACCGCAATCAATATCTCGACGAGCAGCACCGGCATGTACGGAAACGCATCGGCTGCGAGCGGTGCAAGTGCGAGCAGCAGCACGACGATAGCCGCCGCCATTTTCATGCGGCGTGTTGCGGGAACGAGCGGCTTGTCGGCGGACGCGGCGGAACGCGCGATCGCTTGCGGACGACCGAAGAGGCCCCACGGACGCAACACGAGCACGACGGCCATCACCACGAATTCCGCGACCAGCGTGAACTTCGACAACGAGAAGTCCATGTTCATGATCGAAACATGCCCGATGCCGATGCACAGCGCCTTGATCTCCGCAATCAGCAATGCGGCGACGAACGCGCCGGGGATCGACCCCATGCCGCCGACCACGACGACGACGAAGGCATCGCCGATGGTCGCGATGTCGAGCGAGAGATTCGCCGACATGCGCGGCCCTTGCAGCGCGCCGCCCAATCCCGCGAGACATGCGCCGACAAAAAACACGCCGGTAAAGAGCCACGCCTGATTCACGCCGAGCGCGCCGAGCATCTCACGGTCCGCACTCGCCGCGCGAACCAGCGTGCCCCAGCGCGTGCGCGTCAGTGCATACCAGAGCGCCGCTAGCACGAGCGGACCGGTCACGATGAGCACGAGGTTATAAGTCGGCAACGCATGACCGAGGAATTGCACCGCGCCCGCGAGATGCGGCGCGCGCGGACCGAACAAATCCTCCGGGCCCCACAGATAAAGCGCGGCGTCGCGGAGAATCAGTACGAGCGCGAACGTCGCGAGCAAATGAAAGAGCTCGGGCGCGCGATAAATGCGTCTAAGCACGCCCACTTCGATCAACGCGCCCAATGCGCCAATGACGACGGCCGCCCCTGCAATCGACGCCCAGAAGCCCAGCACGCTCGCACCGAAGCGGCTCGTCAGGCTATACGCGACATACACGCCGAGCATGTACAGCGAGCCATGCGCGAAATTGACGATGCGCGTCACGCCGAAGATCAGCGACAGTCCCGATGCGACGAGAAAGAGCGCGCAGGCGTCGGCAAGGCCGTTGACGAGTTGGACGAGCAGGTTGGCAAGCATCGGGTGCGTGAAAGACCGGATAAAGACCGAAAGAAGCTAAAGAGCGACGAGGCGACATTATCGATGAATTGCGCGCGACGTTTGCCTTTGCGAAAAAAAGCGTGCGCCAAGCGGCACGCTTGCGTCTGCGGAAAACACGGCTTGACGGCGTTAATGGCTCGTATATCCTCGCTAAAGGGAATTGTCGGCATGCGCCGCCTCCCTCACGCAGTTCAAACTCGCCAAACGAGCATGATCGTGAGCGTCCAAAGCCCTCTGGTAAGCAGGAACGCAAGCCGTTCCCTCGCCGATCGCTGCGGCATCCATCCCGATTGCCGCTTCATGTCGGTCGTCACCATTCTCTCGCGCCGCTCCGTGCGACGGCGTAACGCCATCTCAGCGCGCGCGTTCATCGCCGTGCATTGCGTCGGCGCGGCTTCCTTGCTGCCGTAGCGCCTCTCTTTCCGTTCGATTCCTTGGGCAGCCGCTAAGCGCGCGCATTTGCGCGGCTCGTGCTCGCCTGTAATCAATGCGGCCTGACGCCGCGGCTCGTTCGCGCGCATCGGCCGGGGCTTCGCGCGCCCAGTCGAAACGCTTGTAAAAGAGAGAGATTGAAATGGAACGCATAGACGAATTTCTGCGCAAGCATCGCATCACCGAGATAGAAGCCATCATTCCCGACATGGCCGGCACTGCGCGCGGCAAGATCATTCCGCGCAGCAAGTTCGAATCGGGCGAATCCATGCGACTGCCGCAAGCCGTGATGATCCAGACCGTCACGGGCGACTATCCCGACGACGCGACCTTCACCGGCCTCACCGATCCCGACATGATCTGCGTGCCCGATGCATCGACGATCCGCCTGATTCCCTGGGCCACCGATCCGACCGCGCAAGTCATTCACGACTGCGTGCATTTCGACGGCACGCCGGTCGCCATATCACCGCGGCGCGTGTTGCGGCAAGTGCTTCAGAAATACGAGGCGAAAGGATGGCGGCCCGTCGTCGCGCCGGAACTCGAGTTCTTTCTCGTCGATGTCAATCGCGATCCGGACTTGCCATTGCAGCCGCCCGTCGGACGCACGGGACGCGCGGAAACGGGCCGGCAAGCCTATTCCATCGATGCCGTCAATGAGTTCGACCCGCTCTTCGAAGACATCTACGAGTATTGCGAGGTTCAGGAACTCGAAGTCGACACGCTGATTCACGAGGTCGGCGCGGCACAGATGGAAATCAATTTCCTGCATGGCGACGCCCTGAATCTCGCGGACCGTGTGTTTCTCTTCAAGCGCACCGTGCGCGAGGCCGCGCTGCGTCACAAGATGTACGCAACGTTCATGGCCAAACCCATGGAGAACGAGCCGGGCTCGGCCATGCATGTGCATCAAAGCATCGTCGATGAAGAGACTGGGCGCAATCTCTTCACCGGGCGCGATGGCGAAGCGACCGGCCTCTTCTATAGCTATATCGCGGGCCTGCAAAAGTATACGCCCGCGCTCATGCCTATCTTTGCGCCATATATCAATTCGTATCGAAGGCTTTCTCGTTTCATGGCCGCGCCGATCAACGTGCAATGGGGTTATGACAATCGCACGGTGGGATTTCGCGTGCCGCATGCATCGCCGCAGGCAAGGCGCGTCGAGAATCGCATACCGGGTGTGGACTGCAATCCGTATCTCGCGATTGCCGCGACGCTTGCGGCCGGCTATCTCGGCATGACGCAGCATCTCGAACCTACTGCGCCGCTTGCGAGCGATGGTTATCGCCTGCCCTTTCAATTGCCGCGCAATCTCGACGAAGGGCTCACCTTGATGGGCGCGTGCGAGCCGCTTTCCGACATGCTCGGCGAGAAATTCGTGCGCGCCTATCTGGCATTGAAGGAAACCGAATACGAAGCGTTCTTCCGTGTCATCAGTTCGTGGGAACGCAAACACTTATTGCTGCACGTTTGAAGGCGGAGGCAAACATGAACGATCGTATCGACTCGACGGCGCACTATCGCGCGCTCGATGCCGCGCATCATCTGCATCCCTTTTCGGATATGGCGGAGCTTAATCGCGCGGGCAGCCGCGTAATCGTGAAGGCCGAAGGCGTCCATCTTTGGGACTCGGAAGGCGCGTGCATCATCGACGGCATGGCGGGCTTGTGGTGCGTGAATCTCGGCTATGGACGCCGCGAACTCGCCGATGCCGCCCATGCGCAAATGCAGGCCTTGGCCTACTACAACACATTCTTCAGAACGACGCATCCGCCGGTAATCGAACTATCCGAATTGCTCGCGCAACTGACTCCGCAGACTTTCAACCGCTTTCTGTATTGCAACAGCGGTTCCGAAGCAAACGATACGGCGTTGCGCGCGGTGCATCGGTATTGGGCTTTGCAAGGCAAGCCGGATAAGCGCTATGTCATCGCGCGGAGCAATGCTTATCACGGCTCGACCATCGCGGGCGCGACGCTTGGCGGCATGAGTGATATGCACGAGCAAATGCCGTCGAAGATGGAGCACGTTGTGCATATCGATCAACCTTACTGGTTCGGCGAAGGCGGTGAGATGGATGTCGAAGCCTTCGGACTTGCGCGTGCGCGTCAGCTCGAAGCCAGGATCATCGAACTCGGTGCGGAGAACGTTGCGGCTTTTATCGGCGAGCCGTTTCAGGGCGCGGGCGGCGTGATCTTTCCGCCATCGAGTTATTGGCCGGAAATTCAGCGCATCTGTCGCGAGCATGACGTGCTTCTAATCGCCGATGAAGTGATCGGCGGATTCGGGCGCACCGGTGAATGGTTCGCGCATCGCCATTTCGGTTTCGAGCCGGATGTCATCACCATGGCGAAGGGGCTGACGAGCGGCTATGTGCCAATGGGCGCGGTCGGGCTTTCGGATCGCATTGCCGATGCGATCGTGAATGGCGGTGAGTTCAATCATGGCTTCACATATTCGGGGCATCCGGTCGCGGCGGCGGTGGCAGTCGCCAATTTGAAGCTGTTACGCGATGAAGGCATCGTGGCGCGCGTCAAGGAAGACACCGGGCCGTATTTCCAAATGCGATTACGCGATGCGTTAAGCGGTCATCCGATCGTCGGTGAAATTCAGGGCGTGGGACTCGTCGCGGGCATTCAACTCGCGGAGAATCCCGTCACGCGCAAACGGTTCGTCAATGGCGATGACGTCGGCACGATGTGCCGCAATCTCTGCTTCAATAATAATCTCGTGATGCGCGCAAGCGGCGACCGCATGTTGTTATCGCCGCCGCTCGTGGTCACGCATGAGGAAATCGACGAAATGATCGCTAAAGCCAAAGCGGCAATCGATGCCACCGCAAGCGCGCTCGGACTCGCGTAATCAATCCTGCGTTTTGCCCTAAACTCATAACCCTTGCTCGACCATCGCGAGCAAACGCGCTGCAAGCGGCTCGACTTCTTCAGGTCCGAGCGCTTGCAGCGGCCCTTCGATCAACAGGAGCGCAAAGCCATGCACCGCGCTCCACGCCAGATACTCCGCCTGCGTTCGACGGCGCGCTTCCAGCGCCCCCGCCTCCACCATTTCATCGAGCGCGCGGCTCAATAGCTGAAACGGATCGAGCCCGCTCGGTCCGGCGCCATAAGCCGCTTCGTGCTCTGCCCATTCGGCCTGGGGGGCGGCGAACGCCGTGCGAAACAATCCCGTTTCTTCTTGCGCGAATCGCAAATAACCAGTGCCGATCGCGCGCAGGCCCAAGCGGGCGGCGTCGGCACGGCGTCGTTTCTTCGGGCGCGCGGCCAGTTCATCTTCCATCGCCTGCGCGACCGACGACAACGCCGCCGAGCGCACCGCCGACAACAATGCCTGCCTGTTCTCGAAGTGCCGATACGCGGCGTTAGGCACCACGCCCGCTCGACGCGTGGCTTCGCGCAGCACGATTGCATCCGGCCCGCCTTCGCGCGCAAGCTCAAGGCCGGCGTCGATCAATGCGCGCCGTAAATCCCCATGTCTGTAGGTGCTTCGCGCTTTCGTCGCTTTCATCGCATGCGCGACGTTTCGTTTCGTCATTTTATTGCCCGGGCTATCCCTCATGTGGACAGTGTCCATTATCTCTGCTACTTTTTGTGGACGGTGTACACAAGCGAAGAATAGTTTCGCTTTCGTGCTTGTCGTTGTGCTGTCACGACAGGCGCGCATCGTAATCACGTGGTCATTCGTGGAGGCAAGCATGTCCGTCCCTCGTCCCGATGCAAATGACGAAGCGCGCATTCGTGAGCTGGCAGAAGCGTGGCGGCAAGCGGTGCTCGCAAAAGACACGGCCGCGCTCGTCGCGCATTACGCGCCGGATGCGGTTGTATTCGACGTCGTGCCGCCTGCGTCGATGTCAGGCGTGCAGCGTTATCGCGAGAACTGGCAGCGCTGGTTCGACAGCATCAGCGGTCCGTTCTCGTTCGAGTTCAGGGACATGCATGTCGCGGTGAGCGGCGATCTCGCGTACATGCACGTGCTGAATCGCGTGACGGCGGGCGGGCGCGACGACATCGTGCGCGCCACCGTGTGTTTCAGAAGAATCGAGGGCGACTGGCGCGTGGTGCACGAACACGCATCGGTGCCGCTCATGATGGATATGGACCCCGACGAGAAGTCCTGACAGTCCCATTTCAAGGAGCCAACATGCAAGTTCAACCCTATCTGTTTTTCGAAGGCCGTTGCGAAGAAGCGGTCACGTTCTATCGCGAACATCTCGGCGCGCAAGTGCTCATGATGATGCGCTTCAGGGACAACCCCGATGCATCGAAAGAAGGCGCGAGCGAAGCGGCGAGCGGATGCAGCATGCCCGCGGGTTCGGAAGACAAGGTCATGCACACCGCATTCACCATCGGCGATTCCATGCTCATGGCCTCCGACGGCATGTGCAGCGGCAAGCCGAATTTCGCGGGCGTATCGCTTTCGCTAACGGCCAACGACGAACAGCAGGCCGAGAAATACTTCAACGCACTCGGCAACGGCGGCCAGGTGCAAATGCCGATGACGCAAACTTTCTTCGCCAAGCGCTTCGGCATGGTTCAGGACAGATTCGGCGTATCGTGGATGGTGCTGGGCGGCGTGGAGAACAAGCCGGCCTGACGCAAGCCGCCGCGCGGGCGGCGCATCGACTCCGAAAGACCGGACAGGCGTATGGGCCTTCAAAAACGTGGAACAATAAGGCGCTATCCGCAAATCCGAACAGAAACAAAAGGAGTTTTCAATGAGCAGCCCGCGCAAAAATCATCTCACCGGCTCGGACATGCCCGCTGATTCAGCCGATCGTCCGACCCGCGAGGAAGCCGAAGCCGCCGTGCGCGTGCTCTTGCGCTGGGCCGGCGACGATCCGCGCCGCGAAGGTCTGCTCGACACGCCCGCGCGCGTCGTGCGTTCCTATGAAGAGTTTTTCGCGGGCTATGCGCAAAATCCGCACGACATCCTCGCGCGCACATTTTCCGAAGTGCAGGGCTATGACGAGATGATCGTGCTCAAGGACATTCGCTTCGAGAGCTATTGCGAGCATCACATGGTGCCGATCATCGGCCGGGCGCATGTCGCTTATCTGCCGAACAAGCGCGTCGTCGGCATTTCAAAGCTCGCGCGTCTCGTCGATGCCTTCGCCAAGCGTCTGCAGATTCAGGAGAAGATGACCGCGCAGATCGCCGACACGCTCGATGAAGTGCTTCAACCGCTCGGCGTCGGCGTGATTCTCGAAGCCGCGCATCAGTGCATGTCGACGCGAGGCGTGCATAAGGCGGGCGTCGCGATGGTGACGTCGCGCATGCTCGGATCGTTCCGTGACGATCCTTCCACGCGGCGCGAGTTCCTTGCCATCGTCGGTCAGTCGAGCGCCTTTAGTGTGACGAACACCTGAGGCCTACGCAAAAAGAGCCTTCAAACGAAGGCTCTTTCTTGTTCATGCACCGTTGCCGTTGTTGAAGCCATTGCGCGGCGCATCGGCGCCGGCGCCTTCGCGCACCTTGCCTTGCGAGACGTTGCTGCCCGGTGGAACGCTGTGCGTGAGCCACACGTTTCCGCCGATCACCGAGCCTTTGCCGATGGTCACGCGCCCGAGAATCGTCGCGCCGGCGTAAATCACGCAATCGTCCTCGACAATCGGATGCCGTGCGTTGCCCTTCACGAGCATGCCGTCGTTGCCCGAAGGGAAGCTCTTCGCGCCGAGCGTCACGGCCTGATAAACGCGCACGCGCTCGCCGATCACCGCCGTCTCGCCGATCACCACGCCCGTGCCATGGTCGATGAAAAAGCTCGGCCCGATCGCCGCGCCGGGGTGAATATCGATGCCCGTCAGCGAATGCGCGATCTCGTTGATGAAACGCGCGAGCAGTGGCACGCCGAGTTCATGCAGCGCATGCGCGAGCCGATGATGCGTCATCGCCCAGACGCCGGGATAGCACAACAGAATCTCGGTGATGTGCTGCGCGGCGGGATCGCCCGAGAAAGCGGCCTTGATATCCGACACGAGCAGCGCGCGGATGGCCGGCAACCGCGTGCCGAATTCACGCGCAATGGCGAAGGCTCGCGCAGTGAGTTCGGCCTCGTTCGTATCGCGATGCTCGGGCAGGAAACGCAATGCACGGCGAATCTGCTCGTGCAACAGGCGCAGCGTGTTTTCGAGCGTCTGGCCGACGTAGTAATCGACGCTTTCGTCCGTTAGATCCGGCGCGCCGTAATGCGTTGGAAAGAGTGCGGAACGCAGTCCATTGACGATCTTCAGGATCGCGTCGCGCGAAGGTAATTCGCGAATGCCGAGCGGGTGCCGCGTGCGATGCAACTCCTCACGCGACTCGCGCAGTTCCGCGACGATGCGCGACAAGCCCCATTCGCGCGAAGTATGAAGCGGCGCGTCGTCGAGCGAATCGGACGCAACGTCGCGTGGCATTGAAGTCATGAGCGAAGGCGTGTTCTGCATATCAACACAATCGAAAGGAAACGGCCGCCGTGGCGCGCACGACGGATACAAGCTCAAGCGTAACCGGTTTCGACCGGATGTGCGTTCGCACGGGTCGCCGCGGCAGGAAGTTGGCGCATTCTCACGCCATTTTGTCGAACGGTCGTACCCCTGCTACACCGTGACGTGGCTGGCATCGATCCAGCGCACGGCCCAGTCGCGTGCATGCGCGATCGCGTCGGCCTCGCTGCGGAAGTGCAGATCCGCAGGGAAAAAGCGGTTCGCGACGAGTTCGCCATCGCTCGAACGCGAGATCACGACATACGGTTGATATTTACCGTCTGCCGTCCGGGCGGGCGCGCAGTTGAGAAGATAGCCTCGATGTGAAAAGGCTGCATCGTGTTGCATGAGTCACCCGTCTATCAGTGCCCTGCTTTCGAATGGCGTTGCGTAAATCCAGCGGCGTATCGACGCGCCCTCCTGATTGCTCGCGTCCCGCATGTTGCGCTTTGCTGCGGACAAGCTACAAATAATACTGGTAGAAAAAACCTTGAGCCTCGAAAAAATCTCTGAATTTTTACGTCGGTGAAGGGCTTGGCGGGCAAGGCTCGCGGCTCGGCCGCCAAAAATTTGGAACGCGTCTTGCGAGAACGCATCGCCCATCGTGTTTTTAGCTGGAGGTCACCATGAACAACGCCGAAGCCAACGAATCGCAAGACAATCAGAGCGATCGCGCGGCCAAAAGCCCGATCAAGACGCCTTCCACCGAGACCGCGCACGTCAGCATGTCCGATGCAAGAAAGGCCGAGGCCGGACGCGAGGCGCACGCGGCCGCGGGTGCAGGCGACGACTTGTCCGCGCGCGGCGATGCGCGGCCTGCACGCCATCCGCGCGGCATCGACGTGATCAACGACGACACGCTCGACGATACCGTCGATACCGACGGCAAGAACGTCCATGCGAAGCGCGAAGCGGAAATGCGCGCGCGCGATCCGGATGCGGTCATCTCGTCGAACGCGACGCTCGTGAACTACGTCGCCGAGCCGGGCGACGGACTCGGCGGCTTCGACAGCCGTCCCGCGCGCAACGGCCTTGCGCTTGCGCTGGAACGCGGCTATCGGATGATCGATCGTGGAATGGTCGCGCCGGCGGTGCCGGAAGTGGAAGCGCAGTTGCGCTTCGAAGCACGCGATGCGCGCGGTCATACGTTACGCGGCCGTAAGCACTATGCAATGAACCATTTGCGGCCATCGCGGCTGATCGAAATCGAGCGTTCGTGATGTTCGCCAACGCATGAAAAACAGGCCGCGTTTGAAGCGCGGCCTGGATCGTTGCATCGCGTTACTCGTCCTTCTTTTTCTCTCCGTCCTTTTCAGGCTCGATGCGCGTCACGCCGCCGGTCGCGGGCGGATCGCTGGCCGGAAACGTGTCTTCGACAGCCTTGTCGACGAGCTCTTCATCGCGCTCGGAAGTCGGGTTCTGTTCCTTGGTGGTGCTCATCGTGGGCTCCTTTTGTCGTGGACTCGCCGCGGCGAGTCGGTTGAGTGTTGCGAATCTGTCGAGCAACCAACGTTCCCGGCCATGAGCAGGCACACCGATTGCGCAATGTCCTCGCCGCAACGAAAAATAGACGACCGAGTGCGTCAACCGAGAAAAACAGGATGGCCAACATGAGCACGACTCAGGCATACGACGGCTTAACGACCACCGCGACCACCGAAGGGACCACGGAGATCTCGGCTCAGCCGCCAGTGGAAGTGGAAGCAACCCGCGCTGCCGCGTCCGCGCGATCATCGGCGGAACAGCGCTTCAAGACCGCGCTCGCGTGTCTGGGCGCTGCTTACGCGCTGTCCTGGGCCGAACTGGGGCTGTCGATTGCGATGGGCTTTCCCGGCGACGCAGCGAGCCATCCGGTCGCGGCATCGGTCGTATCGCGCGTGCTGCTCGGCTTGCTTTACTTGTGCGTCGCTTCGCGCTTTCAATGGGCGCGCTGGCTGACGGTGGCGCTCGGGCTGGTATCGGTTGCGCTCGTTGCACCGACGCTCGCGATGCAATGGCATGTGTTCCCCTCGGCCGCCGTGCTGTCGGGCGCGATGCTCGCGTGCAGGCTCGCGGCATCGCTCTTACTGCTTTCGCCGATGCCTTCGCGCAAAGCCGCTTACAAAGTCGCGTAGGCGCACGCCTTCCGAATCCTCGCAGCGTCCGCGGCTTTTCTTCGTGCCGCGTCGCGTGCACAATGCGTTGCCACTCCTCAACCGCAACGCATAGCGAGGCCGCTCATGAAAATCGCCGTCATCGGCGCGACCGGCACGGTAGGCCGGGCCGTCCGCGCCGAACTCGAAGCGCGTCACGAAGTCATCGAAATCGGTGCGACGCGCGGGACGCATCGCGTGAACCTGCTCGATGCCGACAGCATCAAGCGCCTCTTCGATGCGATCGGCCGCGTCGATGCGATCGTCGCCACGGCGGGGCGCGTCCACTTCGGCAATCTCGTGGAAATGACGCCCGCGCAATTCCGCGTCGGTCTCGACGACAAGCTGATGGGCCAGATCAATCTCGTGTTGACGGCGCGCGACTATCTGAACGATGGCGGTTCGTTCACGCTGACGAGCGGCATCGTGGGCGCGGAGCCGATCCGTCAGGGCGCGAGCGCGGCCGCCGTGAACGGTGCGATCGAAGGCTTCGTGCGCGGCGCCGCGATCGAAATGCCGCGCGGCTTGCGCATCAACGCGGTCAGCCCGACGGTGCTCGTGGAAGCGCTCGACAGCTACGCCCCCTACTTTCGCGGCTTCGAAGCGGCGAGCGGCGCGCGCGTGGCGCTCGCTTATAGCCGAAGTGTCGAAGGTGCGGAGACGGGGCGCGTGTACAAAGTGCATTGATCGCGAACGGAGCGGCGCAATGCAATGGACACGTGACGATTACCGCGTGACGACCGACGTCGATGCGTTCGACTTCGGCGTCGTGCACCGTTACCTGAGCGAAGTGGCGTACTGGTCGCCGGGCATCGCGCGCGCGAAAGTGGAACGCGCGGCGCGTCATTCGCTCGCGTTCGGGCTTTTCAAGGGGGAGCGGCAGATCGGCTATGCGCGCATGATCACCGATACCGCGACCTTCGCCTATCTCGCCGATGTCTTCGTGCTGCCCGAGCATCAGGGCGCGGGCCTCGGCAAATGGATGATCGAGTGCGTGATGGCGCATCCCGACTTGCAGGGATTGCGCCGCATGATGCTCGTGACGTCCGACGCGCACGGGCTTTACGCGCATTTCGGCTTCAAGGCGCCCGCGCATCCCGAGCGGATCATGGAACGGATCGCGCGAAGCTAGCCGCGCTCAGCCGCCCCGCGCGCCCTGCGTATTCACGTACAACGCATAAAGTCCGTGGCTCGCCGCCATGAAGAGCCGGTTGCGGTGCCGTCCGCCGAAACATACGTTCGCGCATCGCTCGGGCAGATCGATATGGCCGATCGCCTCGCCTTCCGGCGTGAACACGCGCACGCCGTCGAGCTCGGCATCGCCCATGCCCCAGCCGCACCACAGATTGCCGTGGATATCGACGCGAAAGCCATCGGGCGTGCCGGGGCCGGCATCGATCAAAAGGCGCGGCTCGCCGAGCGAACGGCCGCCGTCGAGCACGTCGAACGCGTAGATTTTGCGAGGCGTCGAACGCGATTCGACCACGTACAGCACCGATTCATCCGGCGAAAACGCGAGTCCGTTCGGGCCGACGAAGCCGTCGAACATCATCGCGATTTCGCCGCTCTGGCCATCGACGCGATACACGCACGGCTTGAGTTCCGGCGCCTGCTTTTCGCCCTCGTAGTAGCCGTCGATGCCGAACACGGGATCGCTGAACCAGACGGATCCGTCCGACTTCACGACGACATCGTTCGGCGAATTGAGCGGCTTGCCGTCGAAGCGGTCGGCGAGCACGGTGATGGAGCCGTCGTATTCGGTGCGCGTGACGCGCCGCGTGAGATGCTCGCAGGTCACGAGGCGCCCTTCGCGGTCGCGCGTGTTGCCGTTCGCGTTGTTCGACGGCTTGCGGAACACGCCGACCTGCCCGCTTTCCTCGTCCCAGCGCAGGATGCGGTTGTTCGGAATGTCGCTCCAGAGGAGATAGCGCCCGTCGCCGAACCAGACCGGACCTTCCGACCAGCGCGCGCCCTGATAGAGACATTCGACCGACGCCGATGCGATGCGCAGCGCGTTGAAGCGCGGATCGAGCACGCGGATGGCGGGGTCGGGGTAGCGGCGGTCGGAAGGCATGGGCGGGGTCCTTTTCAAGGGGTTGAAGTCAATTGCGGGACATGGATGCGAGCGCGGCTGCGGATCGCCGCATGCCGTCGAAAATGCGTTCCGCAACACGCGACGGAAAGCCATCCGGCAGTCGCGCGGCAACCTCGTCGATGACGCGGGGCGTGCTTGCGATGATACGTTCGATGATGAATTCCGCATCGTCTGAAAGACCGCAGCGCGCGGCCATCGCATTGAAGTGCCGCCGCTGGATGTCGCGGAACGCATAGTGCCGGCTCTTGCCGGGAATCGCCATGGCGAGCTTCGCCTTATGCCAGGACCACTGATTCGCGCCGTCGCCTTCGATGGGCCAGATCGACATCACATCGTAGAGCGGCGTGAGACGGTATTGCCCGCCCGGGAGCAGACGAATGCTGAAGTTCTTGGCGTGGCCATCGGGCGCGGCAAGCAGCCAGAACAGGATCTGAGCTGTCACGAGCGTTTCGATGTCGCCGCGCGCATCGACGGATTGCTGCAGCACACCCGCCAGTTGCAGCACGCCGGGGCCGCCATCGTGTTCATATTTCATGTGCGGCGGCAGGCCGGCCACCTGGCAGAAGTCTTCCTGCGGCAGCCGCACGATCCACTCGCCACTTGCATGCAACCGGCGGTCGAAGCGTTCGACGACCAACGCGCGGCGCTCGCCGAACGTCGCGATCTCACAGTTCGCCACGCGCAAGCCGTAAGCGCGGAGGATCGCCATGCACAGCCATTCGTTTTCGATGTATGTCGTGAGGTCCGCGCGCCGATTGCCGACGAGACCGAGCGGCAGCTTCACAATATGTGTGGTCGGCGTGGCGCCGTGCGGCCTGAGCCATCGGCCTTGATGCCGCAGCAACGCCGTCTTCTCCTGAGCCCCCGCGAGCGAAATACGAAAGTCGTCGTCATCTGGGGAGCCGAGCGGGCCGCCGCCGGACGTCTGATTCAGCAGCGTCTCGATCTCGCGCTCGTCGAGCGGCGTGCCTTCCATGCGCTCGACGCCCACCGGCGATTCGTCTTCGCCCAGCAATTGCACGGCGCCGACGCAGTCGCGGCCGACCGCCCGCAACAGATCGAACGCGTCGACGCTCTCGGTGCGGAAGCGTTGCGCAATGCGCCGGCGGATCGCGTCGCTGTCGGGCAGCAGGTTGTCGAAGTAATTGACGACTTCGACCCCGCGCAAGGGCGCGCCATCGAGCGGAAGCGGAAGCGACAGGGAAAGCGGACGCGCTTGCGGCGAGGCGATCCAGGCCGCGTCGTATTCGAGTTCGGGCGCGCCGCGAGCGGGCAATCGCCATGTCGCCACGCGCTCGCCGTTGGCCCAGACGGACAGCGCCCGCGCGTGCGACTTTCGGCCGGCCGTCACCATGAATCGGCAGTGGTCGCGGTTTCAGGGGAATCGGGCCGGTCCTGCACGACCAGTTGAAGCCCGTACGCGCCGAGCATGGCAAGGAGCTGATCGAAGGTCAGCGCCCCTGGCGTGCGCTCCAAGGTGGAGACGCGGCTCTGGCTGATGCCGAGCCGCGCCGCAGCCTGTGCCTGACTCATTCCCGCGCGCCGGCGTCCGGCGGCAAGCAGCTTGCCCATCTGAACTGAAGTCGCGATGACATGTTGCATGGCGATTATCTGCGTGACGAATAAATGCAGTTTATTTGTGAAACGAATAAACGTCACATATTCGCATGGCAGATAAAACCCGCGCTCAGTTAGGGCCGAGCTCCCCGTCCCGCAACCGCCACAGATTCAGCGGATTATCATCCGCCAACGCCTGCGGCAACAGCGGCGCGGGCAAGTCCTGATAACAGACCGGCCGCAGGAAGCGTTCGATCGCCATCGCGCCGACGGACGTCGAACGGCTATCGGATGTCGCCGGGAACGGGCCGCCGTGGACCATCGCATATGAAACCTCGACGCCCGTCGGAAAGCCGTTCGCCAGAATCCGCCCGACCTTGCGTTCGAGCACCGGCATCAGACGCCGCGCCAGCTCCATGTCGTCGTTGTCCATCAAAAGCGTCGCGGTCAACTGGCCTTCGAGCTGGCGCGCGACCGCGATCATCTCATCCTCGTTCTCGCAGGTCACGATCACGGATGTCGGGCCGAAGATTTCATCGGCGAGTTGCGGCGTCGCGAGAAACTGCGCCGCATTCACGCGATACAACGCCGGCAACGCGCCGCTCGCCGCCCCGTTCTCCTTGCCCGACGCGATGCGCTGCGCGCCCGAACCGTCGCGATGCGCGATGCCGTCGGCATACGCCGCCGCGATGCCCGCCGTGAGCATCGTCTGCGCGTCCTTCTTCTCGAGCGCGGCCGTCGCCTGATCGATGAAATCGTCGAGCTTCGGGTCCGCCAGCGCGAACAGCAGGCCCGGATTCGTGCAGAACTGTCCGACACCCAGCGCCACCGAATCGATAAAGCCGGCCGCGAGCGCATCGCCGCGCGTGGCGAGCGCGCCCGGCAGCGCGAAGACCGGATTGACGCTGCTCATTTCGGCGAAGACGGGAATCGGCTCGCGCCGTTTCGACGCGATATCGGCGAGCGCGAGGCCGCCGCGCCGCGAGCCGGTGAAGCCCACCGCCTTGATTGCCGGATGCGCGACGAGCGCCTCACCGATCGCGTTGCCCGCGCCGACCAGCAGCGAGAACACGCCTTCGGGCAGCGCGTTATCGGCGACGGCTTTCTGCACCGCGCGCCCGACGAGTTCCGACGTGCCGAGATGCGCGAGATGCGACTTCACGACGACGGGACAGCCCGCCGCGAACGCCGCCGCCGTATCGCCGCCCGCCACCGAAAACGCCAGCGGAAAGTTGCTCGCGCCGAACACGGCGACCGGTCCGATCGGAATCTTCTGCAAGCGCAAATCGGGACGCGGCAGCGGCTTGCGATCCGGCTGCGCGGAATCGAGCGTGGCGGAAAGCCATCGCCCTTCGCGCACGAGCGACGCGAACATGCGCAACTGCGCGACGGTGCGCGCGCGCTCGCCCTCGAGCCGCGCCTTCGGTAGCGCGGATTCGGCCTGCGCGCGCTCGATGAGCGCATCGCCCAATTCGATGATGTTGTCCGCGATCGCTTCCAGAAACTGCGCGCGCGTTTCAAGTGGCGCGTGGCGATACGGATCGAAGGCGGCGTCGGCCAGTTCGCAGGCCCGCGCCACTTCCGCCGCGCCGCCCCCGCCGAACACGGGATCGAGGTCGGCGTTGCGAACCGGATCGAACGCGCGGAGCGTGGCGTCGGCGCCCCGCACGGCCGACGCGCCGATCAACATTTCTCCGGTGATCTTCATGGTGACTCCTCCTCCGTGCTGGTGACGCTGCCCGCGCGGCGGGCGGCAGGATGCGGCAAGCGGCGACGCATTGCGTGTGCCGCAACGGTGCGCGCTTTTGCGAAGTGACTCGCGGATGGGAGAAGCGTTCCGCAAAGAGGCGTCCGGCGTCGCGCCTTCAGCCCCCAAGAACGCGCGACGACGCTGGCACTTTCCGCCTCACGCCTTCCCGACCTTCCGGAACGTAATATGCCCGATCCGCCGCACCAGCAATGTCGCCACCAGCGCCGCCACCGCCGTCAGCATCACACCGATATGCACCGATTGCACGAGCGCGTCGCGGGCGGCGTCGAAGAGCGCGGACGCATCGAGGCCCGCCGCGCCGAGATCGCGCAGCAAGGTATCGCGCAACGCTTCATCGACGAGAATTTGCGGGTCCGCGAAACGCGGCTGCCATTGCGCCGATGCGCTCGCGCCGAGCACGCTGATCGTCCGCTCGACCACGCTCGCGTAGTGATGCGCGACGATCGTCCCGACGATGCTCGTCCCGAGCATCCCGCCCACCATGCGCGTCGATTGCAAGAGCGCGGTGGTGATGCCGAAGCGCTCGCGCCCCGCGATCTCCTGCCCGAACACGTTCATGTTGTTCAGCACGAAGCCGAGTCCGATGCCGACGGCGCCCATCGGCAATTCGATCCACACATGCGGCGTCGATGCGCGCGCGAACGACAGCGCCACCGACGCCACGAGCAAGAGCGAAAAGCCGATGGTCAGAATCAGCGTCGGCTTGCGCAAATGAATGACGATGCGCGTATTGATGAAGCTGCCGAGCGCGATGCACGCGGCGATCGGCGTCGCGAGCAGACCCGCGTCCTGCGGCGACAGCCCGAAGCCGCCTTGCAGCAGGAGCGGCGCGAAGAAGATCAGCGAGAACATGACGAAGCCCGCGAGAAACGACAGTGTGAACAGCGTGACGAGATGCGGATCGCGGAAGATGTCGAGCGGAATGATCGGATGCGTCGCGCGCCGCTCGCAGACGAGAAGCGCCGCGGCGCCGACGATCACCGCGCAGCCGAGCCCGATGTTTCCGGCAGACAAACCCGTCTTCGGCACGGACTCGATCAGCGCCTGAAAGCCGCCGAGCACCAGCGCGACGAGCGCGGCGCCGAGCCAGTCGATTTTCACGCCGCCCTCGCGCGGCCGGTGCAGGTTCGGCAGATGCGACCAGATGAAATACAGCGCCGCCGCGCCGACCGGCAGGTTGATGAGAAACGTCGAGCGCCAGCCCCAATGCTGGCTCATCCATCCGCCGAGCGACGGCCCCGCCGCCGTGCCGATGCCGTACGCCGCCGCGAGCACGACCTGCCATCGCACGCGCGTGCGCGGATCCGGGAAAAGATCGGGAATCGCGGCGAACGCGGTGCCGACCATCATCCCGCCGCCGACGCCCTGCAGTCCGCGCGCCAGCACCAAGAACAGCATGTTGGGCGCGAGCCCGCACAGAACGGACGCGACCGTGAACGTCACGACCGCCGCGATGACAAACCGCTTGCGGCCGAAGTAATCGCCGAGCCGCCCGAACACCGGCACCGTGACGACCGACGCCAGCAAGTAAGCGCTCGCGATCCACGCGTAATACTCGAAACCGTGCAATTCCGCGACGATCGACGGCAGCGCCGTGCTCACCACGGTCTGATCCAGCGCGACCAGCATGTTGACGAGTCCGATGCCGAGCATCGCGTAAAGGGCGGTCCGGAACGCGAGCGCGTGCGGCTGGGGTTCGGTCATGCGGTCGTCGGTCATGCGGCTGTCTTAAGCGGGCGCTGAGTCAGTGGAAACACGGATTGTACGGCGTCGCCTGCGACAGATCGACTCATCGCAAAATTGCCGCATCGTGGATGTGCGTTCAGGCCGCATCGCCGCGATATGCTCGACCATTCCACCCGGAGAGGAACACGCCATGTTCAAACGCATCATCGTCGCCATCGACGGCAGCCGCACGTCGCAAGGCGCCTTCGAAGCCGCGCTCGATCTCGCCGTCACGCATCAGGCCGTCGTCCAGGCGTATTACGTCGTCGAAAGCGGGCCGATGTTCTTGGACGTCCCCGGCTACGATCCGTCCGTGCTGCAAAAAGGCCTCAGCGAACAGGGCGCGATGGTCGCGCGCGAAGCCGCCGACGCGATGAAGGCGCGCGGCGTCGCGGGCGATGTCGTGACCGTCGATGCCACCGCCAGCGACGACGTCGCGTCGCTCGTCATCGGCGCCGCGCGCGCGTTCAACGCCGATCTGCTCGTCATGGGCACGCACGGCCGCAAGGGCTTCAAGCGGCTGATTCTCGGCAGCGTTGCGGAGCGTTGTCTGCGTCAGGCCACCTTGCCGGTGCTGTTGGTGCCATCGGCGGCAGCCATCGAAGGCGACGCTATTACCGCGTGATGTAAAAGTTGTGCAAGCGCCGGGGGCGCGGCATTTTTTCGCGCGGTCGGTGTCGCGGGCTATGGGACAATCAATTTGTCATTCATCAAGAAACCGAGCTCGCCATGTCTGATCCGACTCCCACCCGGCGGCAAGCGGCACACTGCTCCAGCTGTGCAATGCGCCATCTGTGCATGCCCGAAGGTCTGTGCGCCAGAGACGTCTCCAAGCTGGAACACATCATCTCCGTCACGCGCAAGATCCGGCGCGGCGATGCGCTGTTCCGCACCGGCGACACGTTCGATTCGCTCTACGCCGTGCGCTCCGGCTCGCTGAAGACGGTCGTCACGCACGACGGCACCCGCGACGGCGGACGCGAGCGCGTCACCGGTCTTTTGCTTGCGGGCGATGCGCTCGGTCTCGATGGCATCGGCGACGGGCATCACACCTGCGACGCCGTCGCGCTCGAAGACAGCTCCGTGTGCGTCGTGCCTTACGCGCTGTTCGAGCGCATGTGCCGCGAAACGGACGCGCTTCAGCGGCGCATGCATCGCATGATGAGTCAGGCGATCAATCGCGAGGCGGACCACGTCGTGCGGCTCGGCATGCTGCGCGCGGACGAGCGCGTGGCGCGCCTGCTGCTCGACATGTCGGCGCGGCTCGCACGGCGCGGCTACGCCACCGCGGAATTCACGATGCGCATGACGCGCGACGACATCGGCAGCTATCTCGGCATGACGCTCGAAACGGTGAGCCGCACGCTGTCGCGCTTCGACAAGCTCGGCCTCATCAAGGCGCAGGGCAAGTCCATCCGAATCTGCGATTTCGACGGCTTGCGCGGCATTTGACTTTCACCTGAACACGCGGTCGTTTGTTCGCCGTGCATGAACAAACGCCGCTTGGCACGGACTTCGCTACTCTCTCGCTCTTTTTCATGCACCGGCGCGGGCGCTTTGACGCCGGCTCCGGTGATATGCAATGCTTTCGGCTTGCACCGGAGATAGAGCGAAATGAATCGCGAACCTTCCCTGCGTCATCCTCTGCTCGACCGTCTCGCGGAAGCGCGCCGCGTGACCGACGAACTCTTCGATATCGTCAAACCCGAGCATCTTTACGATCGGCCGATTGCCGAGCGGCATCGCATCGTTTTCTATATCGGGCATCTCGAGGCGTTCGACCGCAATCTGTTCGACAAGCGCCTGTTCGACTTGCCGGACATCAATCCCGCCTACGATCGGCTTTTCGCGTTCGGCATCGATCCCGTCGACGGCGGACTGCCGACGGATCAGCCCGCCGACTGGCCTTCGCTCGACGAAGTGTGTGCCTACAAGGCGCAAGTGCGCGCGGATATCGACGCGCGTTTCGATCCGATCAAGCTCGTCGCACAGCCTGTTTCCGCCGATGAACCGGCCGCGAAGCTGCTCGAAGTGGCGATCGAGCATCGGCTGATGCATGCGGAAACGCTCGCGTACATGCTGCATCAATTGCCGATCGATCGAAAAATCGCGCCGGTCGACGCGGCATCCGAGCGGACATCGGCGCGCGCGCTCGCGCATGAAACGGTGCGCGTGCCGGCTGGAACGGCCACGCTGGGCCTCGCGCGCGAGAGCGGACGATTCGGCTGGGACAACGAGTTTGGCGAGATGCGGGTGGACGTGCCGGCGTTCGAGATCGACCGTTACATGGTCACGAACCGCGATTTTCTGCGCTTCATCGACGCCGGCGGTTACTGGAATCGCGCTCATTGGAACGATGACGACTGGGCGTGGAAAGAGCGGCATCGCATTGCGCATCCGGCGTTCTGGATTCCCGGCGACGATGCTGCCGACGATTCCGGCTGGAAGCTGCGCACGATGTTCGAAGAGATCGCGCTTCCGCTGGATTGGCCGGTGTACGTGAGCTACGCGGAAGCCAGCGCCTACGCGCGATGGGCCGGCAAGGCGCTGCCGACCGAAGCGCAGTGGCAACGCGCGGCAATCGGCGCGCCGCACGTCGCGGAGGGCAACTTCGATTTTCGCCGCTGGGACCCGACGCCGGTGCAGGCGCATCCCGAGAATCGCAGCGCGTTCGGCGTAGAAGGACAGTTCGGCAACGGCTGGGAATGGACATCGACGGAATTCGGTCCGCTCGATGGTTTCAAACCGTTCCCCTTTTATCTCGGCTATTCGGCGAATTTCTTCGACGGCAAGCACTTCGTCATGAAGGGCGGTTCGCCGCGCACGGCGGCGTGCATGCTAAGGCCGAGTTTCCGTAACTGGTTTCAAGCGCATTATCAGTATGTTTATGCCGGGTTTCGCTGCGTGAGCGTCGAAGAATGACGTCTTTGAAGCGCTGGGTCTCGCGTTTTTCGTAAAGGCTACGCGGAGTCGCGTTTCGCGAAATTCGTGCTGGTTTGGTGTCCGAACTTACTTACTAGGATCCGCCGCGCGCCATGACTTTCTGAACAGGCGTTCTCAAGCAAGCATTGCATTCACTACACTGACGTATTTTCCTACGCGCAAATAAATTGTAAAAACCGTTTTCGTCTTGTTTCGCATGACTACACTCCGTCTTTGTGCAACGCCACATCGGAGGACAAGTCATGAAGTCGATGCCGGCCCGGAAATTCCGTACTCCAAATCTGTCCCTTCTAGCGGTCGCGCTAATCGTATTAAGCATGACAATGTTGATCGCTCGCGTCCCGCATCTTGTCAGGGACTCGGTCGCGCGCGGTGTCGAATGGGTCGGCGATTTTCAGAACTACTACTACGCCTTCTTCGTGCTTCTCAAGCACCCGGCAGAGTCGTGGGCGCTTTATGAACGGGGACACCTCGTCGCTTTCCTTCGCGACGCCGGAGTCACGCATTTCACCCTCGCCAATTTCTATGGCTATCCGCCTCAGTTCGCGGCGGTTTTCCAATGGTTGGCCTTCTGGGATATGTCGACAGCGCGGACAATTTGGTCGCTCATATCGATGTGCTCGTTCGTGATCGCATGTGCGTTGACGCTCAGCATCGCCTATCGTGGGCACAGCCGAAGCGTTTATGTGCTGCTCGTCGCAATCGTGCTTTTATGCCGTCCTATCGTCGATGATATCTACTGGGGACAATCCAATTCTCTGCTGTTTCTGATGCTTGCCGCCACGTTTTTCCTCATCGAGCGAGGCAACCGCTACGCCGCCGGATTCTTTCTTGCAATGGCGATCGCTTTCAAGATCACGCCGCTTGCTGTCGCCGGCTTGTTACTAGTGCGCAAAGAGTGGCGCGTTCTGATATCTACGTTTGTAGTCTCGATCGTGCTCGCGTGGTACACGGCCTTACAGACGGGCTGGCAAGTCGTTATCGGATACTACGTGCATGATCTTCCGCGCCTGAACGCTGTATTCGCTCGTATAGGCGGCGCACCATTCAATAGCGCGATAAAAGGCGTGTTGCAAACATACTCGAGGCGAATTGCGCCAATGTCCGCCGAGGCGATCAATCTGGTTTCGACGCTGTTCGGCTTGGCAATTTGTCTTCTTGCTTGCTATCTCGTCTGGCGTCGTGCCAGAGACAGTCGTATCGATTACGCGCTATCAACCGCGACGATGCTGGCGGCTTCGCCTGTCATCGAATCGGTCCATATGGTGGTCGTGCTGATTCCGTTGCTGATATTGATCGGTACGCGAATGGAAGAGTATCGGCCGAATGCGGGTTACGCTGTGCCAGCATCCGTGGAATTGAGCTTATGCGGGCTTGCCATTGTGCTACTCATGTTTTCGGCGCGGTCAGTGACTTATACGGTGGCGGTTTTGCTTGTCTATTTTCTATGCGCCATGCGGTATTCCGCTAGTCGAAGTAATCGTCGCATGGCGGCAACGGTTCCTTAGTAAGAGCGATGTCACGCCCTAGTACCGATGTCTGTTGTTCATAGTCCCAGAAAATCACGTCGTTCATTGCGTTGGCGTCTTCTTCGCTCTTCCTGCTTCTCGCGCCCACGTTCGAGCCTGTTGTCTCGCACGCAGCATCGACAATGGTACGAATGTTCTCTTTTCCCAACGCATCTTTCCTCGGGATCAACGTGGCAATAAATTCTGCATGAAAACGAAACGCAACGGCGATCACCGGGCAAATGTTCCTATAGAATCGCGATTCCTGTCAGTTGATCTTGCCGGCCGCTGCATTGTTCACGTCCGGTTCCTTCGATCATTTCGCTGTCGTGCTGTGAATGGCGCGCAGAACTCACTGTTGAAATAATCAGTTTCGACGCTTTCGAGGTGTCGGAAGCAAACGTGCAATGGAAGCTCATAATTGCGCCTCGCTGCAGCAGAGCAAGGCTATACGACCGCTAACGCATGCAAATATTCTGGTGTTCGACGGCTTTGCGTTGCCGGACGTTTCGGTAGTGGTTGAAGTATTTCATAAAGCGAATTCGCTCATTGCGAGCCTTCCGGAACGCCCTCCGCTCTATGAAGTCACATTGCGCTCGGCCGCGGGCGGGCGCATTGCAAGTTCATCATCAGTGTTCGTGTCCACGGAAGGCCTGGATGTTCACCGGCCCGCGGATGACAGAGAGGTCATCTTCATCGCCGGAGGCCCAAAGGCGCACGAAGCATGCACGGACGTGCGCATTGTCGATTGGTTACGACATCAACAATCGTGCAGCACGCGGATAGAACCTATCGCAGAGGGACGATGCCTGCTGGAAGCGACTGGCATTTCGATTGCAGGCCCTTCAGCTATCAGCGGCGATGCATCGCTCCGACAAACCTATACTGCCCTTGCGCAAGCACCGCCCGCAGCGCTCACCGCATTACGTATCGTCGAGGAAGATGTCGGCGCGAGCATCGTTAAACTGATCTCGCTTTCGCTTTCTACCCATCGCCCCGCGGCTTCTGGGTTATTGCCCGACCCACTCTCCGACCGGCCCTCAAGCGACAACATCAAGCTTGCGGTGCGTTGGATGGACGCAAACGTCGCGTCACGAATCTCTATTGATGCCGTAGCGGAAGCTGCGGCAATGAGCGAACGCAACTTCTTGCGACGCTTCAGGAGTGAGACCGGCATGACGCCATCGGACTATCTGTTGCGCGCCCGGTTCAATCTCTCTTGCAGGCTGTTGCGCGAGACGCGTTTGCCCGTCGATGAGATCGCACGGCGATGTGGCTTTAGCGGTGGAAGACAACTGTCCATACTCTTCCGCAAATTCATTTCGACGACGCCTACAGCGTACCGTGGCACACACAAGGAAGCGTCGGCGGCAAGTCTTCCTCCTGACGCATAGCGTTTCTGGAGCCTCGTCAGGACTGTGTCAGTGTCCGCATTCACTGCGCATACGCTCTTGATTCATAGCAATCGGCTCGAACACCGCCACGATTGACTTCCGCAGTCAATATGTTGGCTCATTCAGCCATTCACGAATCGCTCGCTGCTGAATGTGTGCAATGAACCTCATAATTACGAAGAAAGTGCCTTACTACGCGCCCAAACATACTTTCGGGGAAGCACGATGGAGTTGACTTGCACCATGCCGCGGCCAGACGTGTTTGAGCGGGGAACACTTACAAAAAGAGAAAATATCAACCTCGTCGACATCGTGCTGTTCGATGGATTTTCGCTTCCGGACATGGCCGCAGTCATAGAGATATTTCACAAAGCCAATGCGTTGACGGCACGATACCGCGGTTCCCTGCCGGAATACGATGTCTCTCTGATCTCGACTTCCGGCGGACGTATCGCGAGTTCCTCCGCAGTGTATGTGTGGACGGAAGGCGTCGAGTCACATCGCGCGCAGCGTCAGATGGACAGGCTGTTTATCGCCGGTGGAATCGGCGCTCATCGCGCCCTGCATGACGACCGTCTGCTTCTCTGGTTGCGCGAGGCATGCCGTGTCAGCACGACTGTTCACCCTATTGCCGAGGGCCGCCTCTTGTGCGACGCCGCCGAGGCAAACGAAAGCCGCGTCGACCATGCAGGCCGCGTCGACACCGTCAAACGCGAGACAGCCCCTCGGCTGTTGGACGAGAGCATGAGACCCGTGCGTGCGGCGTTGGATATCGTCACCGAAGATCTGGGCGCAGACCTGGCGCAGTGCATCGTAAGATCCATGACGCCACAAGGCGAAACACCCTCTGACGCTTTCTTCCCGACCAGACCGGACACCAACGTCAGCGAAAAGATCAACGCCTCTGCGCGATGGCTCGAAGAGAACGCTGGCCGATCCGTCTCGATGGAACATGCGGCGAAGATCGCGTCGATGAGCGAACGGAACTTCTTGCGGCGTTTCAAAAGCGAAATGGGCGTGACTCCGTCCGACTATCTGTTGTACGCCCGACTGAATATGAGTTGCCGAATGCTTGTCGAGACGCGCCTGCCGATAGACAAGATCGCGCGTCACTGCGGTATCGGGAGCGGAGGCCATCTGGCCAAGCTGTTCCGCAAGCATCTTTCGACAACGCCGACGGAATATCGAAAGCGCAATGAAGCAGCAGAGACAGTTCCGGCCACCATCGAGCATTCGAACAACGATCTCGTCGCCGCGAGCACGATCGCATCTGCGCACTCAGCAAGGACGTCTTTCTGAGTTTTAACGGAAAGCCATCCGATGCTCTTCGTGGAAGAATGATTCAGCGCTACATCATTATTCAACGACATGTGTAGCGCTGTGGCGCGCCGGAATATCGTTCCTCTCCTCGTCGAAGAACTGCGACGATTCTAAGGTCCCTGACCGGTCAAGTATCGTCAGAATGCCTGGCCAGTCGAACCGCAGCGCTCTCTAAAGGCGCGGGCCGTTCAACGGCATGGCGTCGAACCGCACTATTCGATCCGACGCCATGCCGCGATGAAGCGAAGGGTCATCGCCACCGATCACGTCGCGCCAGTGCCACCGGTTCCGCCAGTAGGATTGCCTCCGGTTCCCCGAATGGGCGCCGCTGCGCCTGCAGCGATCGCGGCATTCAGCAGCGCGGTGGATGGCTTGCCGGTGGCATCGATCGCGCCCATGCTTGCGAACTTGTCGAGATCAGCATCGATGCCCGGCTGCCCCGTCACGAACGCAGTAGACAGGAACGCCGTGGACGACAGATTCACACCGTACAGCTTCTTGATGATCTGCGCGACGGCCGCTTCGGCGTTGGTCAACACCGTGCGATTGCTGAGCGCACTCTGAAACGACGTATTGTTCTGAATCCCCGTTAGCAGCCCGTTGACCGTCGTACCCAGTTGCGCGGCCAGATAGGCGACCAACAGTTCCGTCAGCGGCGTCAGGTTGTATGTGCCGGGTCCCGCCGCCACCGAGTGAATAACGACACTGCCACTTGTCGCCGTCAACGTGCAAGGCCCGTCGAACCGGAAGGTCACGCTGTAGACGCCCGCGGCGTTCGCCGTCGTCGTCCCCGATCCGTTCTTGCACGTAGCCTGAATCGCAGCGCCGCCGAGCGGCGCACCAATCGCGGCGGTGCCGTTGATATTTCCGCTCGGCGATGAACCACTGTCACCGCCGCAAGCCGTCAATACGTTGATGGCGACGGCAATCGACCCGAGGCAAAAAGCGCGTCTTGCGCGCAGGCAAAACAATTTCATCGATCCCTCCAAAAAGAAGTCACTTGCAAGCATCGAGCTGTCGAGGCTTATCGCCCACTGCCCGATAGAAATTTGCGCACACCGTTCGCGGCCCTGTCGCGCCGGGCGCAGATACGTTGCGTTGCGATCGCGCATCCACGCGTGCTTGTGGCGCAGCCGGTTTGCCGGTCGCATCGATGCCAAACCGCCGATACGCGTCGCGCATTCGAGTGAGTTGCGTCGCGAAGTATTCCGCGCTGAAGCGGCCCCCATTCAACAACAACCCCTGCGTGCTATAGGCAAAGTCGAGATTCGTCGGCGCATTGGCGTTCACGTAATTGATGCCACCTACTCGCGTGCGGAAATCGAGCGCGAACTGGGAAGCGCCATCGATCTGCGTCATTCCGGGCTTCATGCCCTGGCGCGGCGTGAGCGGGAAACTGATTGCGGCGCCTGCATAGCTGCCCTTGCCGCTATGCTCGGCATGCACGCTGAACGACACATCGTCGAACCATCGCGTGAACGTGATAAGGGGCCCTTTGTCACTGCCGACGTATCGCGCGGCACCCGCTTCGATCCACAGTTTCCAGGCGGGCTGAATCCACCGGTACGTGAGCGCAGCGTTGACTGCGCGTCCCAACTGGTCTTCACCCGGCTGCTGATGCAGATACGCGAGGCGCAAGCGCACGATGTCGGGACGACCCGGCACGAACATGGTCGTTTCGTTTTCCGCGCCCACGTAATGACGATCGAACTTACCCAAAGCAAGCACATTGAATACTTGCGGCGCAATCCAGAAGCTTTGAGCTAACGCCACATCGGTCACGCCGCCGCGCAGGCGATAAGCCCCGTATGCGCGGCCGTTATCCATGTTCGCCGTGTGATAGAGCGGCGCGAGATAGCTGGCGACGAGTTCCGCGCCCTTCCATAGCGGCACATAGCCGATAACCTTCGCCCCGATCGATGCATCGAAGTTGCCGTACTCCGTGCCATACAGGTAGTTCGCGACCGGCTGGATTTCTATACGTGTCAGTCCATGCCGGTGTTCATCGCCATGCCATGCGATGGCGTCCGCGTCGTAGCCGGGACGGGTTCGCATGGTCATGGTCGCGGGCACGCTACCGGGTGCGCCGCTCGCGAGAAACCGCGCATAGGCATCGAGATCGACAGCCAGTTCGCCCATGACCTGGTTGCCTTTCTTGATTACCGCACGAATGCGCTGCACGCCTGCCGGTGCGTGCTCGCTCGCCACGCCGAGAACGATGCCGACTGCATCGGCTTCATTCTGGTTATAGCGATGATTTTCATATTCGACGATCAGATCCTGACCACTGACGCCCACGCGCACGCGCTCGAGTCCGCTCGCGAACAACTGCGCGGCAATCGCATCGAGCGCAGCCGGTTCGGCGAGAGACTCATTGGATGGCGCGGCGGTCGTCTTCAACGGCCCGTCCGATTCACCGCGCACACGCGAGCGCGATGTTGCATGGAACGGCTGCGTCACTGCCTCAGAAGGACTCACGTCAGCGAACGCATGCGCGTTCTCAGGCATGGGCGCGTCGCTCGACGTTCCCTGCGCGGCAGGCGTCGGATCGAAACGATGCCCGAGCGGAATCTGTACGCCGACAGAAAAGGACGTGCGCGGCGCGACGCCATTCGTCGAACGCAGCGAGCGCAACACGGTGCCCACCATGCTCGCGCCGCCGAGCCACGTAATACCCGGAGACTGATATCGAAGTCCCGCATACGGCGTCTTCGAATCATCTTCCGCCAGCAGCGAAAGGCCGGTTTGCCCGAGCTCCACTTGCACACCGCCGAACAACCCGTTGAGTCGCTCGCCCTGCCCGTAACCGATGGTGAGCGTCGCCGGTCCGAAGCTCTGCGACACGGCGCCGTACTTCGAACGAAAATGATGCGTCTGCCCGCCGACATCCGTCATGCCGAATGCGATCGCCGGTTGATAACGAAAGAACTGTGGCACCTGCACTTTTATATCCGCCATCAGATGCCGGAACACGAAGTGATCGGCGCCGGAAAATGGCGCGGGCTCGTTGCCCGTATAGTTGGCGAGACCACCGGACACTTCGACATAAGGCAGCAGGCCGACTGCCCCCCAGTACATTTGCGCGCCGGTCGCCTGCTTCCCGTAACGAGGATCGAGATAGTTGTTGTACTGCGCCTCTACGGTTCCTTCGGGCAACGCGAACGCATAGGGAATGACGAGGCCGCCTGCCTGACCGAGCGGACTCAGCGCGGGGCCGGCGGCCGCCTGAGCGGAGTTGATGAATATCACTCCCACTGCGAGCGCTGTCGCGTTTGCCGGGAATATTCGATAACTTGCGTGCACGCTGCGATGGTCTCCAGACTGGGCATCGCAAGTGTAAGTGCGGGTCTCGGACACGCCGTGTGACGCGTCAGAATCGGTCAGCAAACGTCAGGAGAGTGAGTTTCTGCCGAGTAAGTGACAAGCACAAACTGACTCAATTAATAGCTATATCTGAACACCAATTGCGCCCCACTCCGCAAAACGTGGCGGCATCAGTTCAACGCGTCCGCTGCACGTGCACGTTGTTCGCGTCGGTTTCGCGATCGGCGGAACTCACTACGACTCGCTCTGCGCGGCCGGTGACGATGAATAACTCATTGCCGAACAGCGTCGCGTGCGTTGCGTTCGACAGTTGCGCAAAACGCCAGAAGCGCGGCTTGTTCCAGACGTAGTTCTGCGCCGCGCGATAGTCTCGCACCGGCGCGCGCGCCTCGATCACGGCAATGCGCGGAAAGAACACGTTGTCCTCTAGCGCCATGCCACGTAACGTGCGCGTGCCGTCGATTAATATGCAAGTCGCTGCCGCGTCCGCGTCTGCACGCGCGAACGATTCGTCGGTACAGGCGACGATACGCACATTACCCACGATGTCGGAGAACCTGAAAGTGGCACGTGCATGTCCGCGCGCGACGACGTAGCAATGCTCGATCGCAATCTGTTGCACGGTGGCATCGGGCGGCGTGCCACGATCCTGCTCGAACCAGATCGCCGAACCATCGCGCGCGCTGTGATAGACGGTCAGGTTGCTGATGGAAGTCACCGTCAGCGGACGCACGCGCGCATCGGTCTCGCGGAACTTCGACACGAGCCCGAGCGAATTGCTTGTCGTGAAGTACAGGGTCGCCGCACCTTTATCGTTGCGGAAGTCGCCCTGTCGAAAGCTCCACACCTCGCCCGCATAGTTGTACACCGCCGCGCGCGTGTAGCTGCCATAACAACGCACGTTTTCGAACGAATGCCCATAGCTTTCGTTGGAACCGGCGACACGCGACGCGAAGATCGCGCAGCGCGGTGCGTCCGACCGCAGGCCCGCGAAGGTCAGGTTGCGCAATACGAGTCCCGACGTGCCGGAGATGTCGAGTCCCTGCGACGTGCTGCCCCGAACGATGAAGTTGGCATGGTTCGGCCCCGGCTGATGCGTGGTGTTGGTTCCTTCGATGATGAGACCACCGTAATAAAGGCACGTCAGGTCGAGATCGGTAATCACATGATTCGCGCCGATGATCACACGCCGGCAGCGTGCGCGCGCCGCATAGGCGAGGCAGCGCTGGACCGCCTGTGTATCGTCGGTCACGCCGTCGCCCACGGCGCCGAAGCGGTACACCGACAGCGCATCGCCCGACAGCGCGTCGGTCTTCGGCGCATCCGCAACGGCCGGTACAGCCGATGCGCTTACCGCGCCCGCCAGCGAGCCGAACAGAAAGCGACGGCGCATGAGTCCCATGACGTGTTCCCTTGCGAATGTCGACGATACGTCGTGTGGTTTACATGCCGAGCGTCTTGATGTCGGCGAGACCGCCTGCGAACGGCAGCAACTGCGACACCACGCGACTGAAGCGCGTCACGCTCGCCGCGTCGACATAGATGATGTCGCGCGGCGAGAGCGCGATCTGATCGGCCAGCGCCACCGCAACGGGAGACGAACAGTCGAGATGAAACACCGTCGTCGTGCCCGGCCCGCTCGCGCGCACGAGATACAACTGCCGCGCGTTCGACGTCAGCGGGTTCATCCCGCCCGCGTCGTTGAGCGCTTCGGCGAGCGTGTAGGGTCCATCGGTGGGCATCGGTATCGAGGCGGGTTTGGCGACCTCGCCCATGACGAACACCTTCTTGATGCGGCGGTTCGGAACGTCGACGATATCGCCATCGACGAGCCGAACGTTGTTGCGCATGTCGCCGCGATAAAGCAGGCGGTAAAGGTCGATCGAAATCTGCCGCTGGCCCCGGGTGAGCGTCGCACCGGACAGGTCCGCCTCGGGCGTCACGCCTCCGGCGAGCCCGATCACATCGGCGACGTTCATGGGCACATCGGTGAGCGGCACCACTTCGGGCTGCTTGACTTCGCCCGTCACGTACACCTTCTGGCTGCGAAAACTCACTACGCGCACATCGAGCTGCGGTGAGCGCACGTACCGCGCAATGCCCGATGTCAGCTTGCGGCGAATATCCGGCACCGACTTGCCCGCCACATGCAGCGCACCGATGTACGGGTAGTAAATCGTGCCGTCCGCCTGGACGACCCGGCCGAGCGCATCGCCGCCATTGGACGTCGCCACCGTCTGCGCGGCGAGCGATTGCGCGCTCCCGAACTGACTCGCGGACCCGGACTGCACGCCGATACCGGGATTATTCAACTCGGGATGATCCCAAACGACGACATGCAACACATCGCCGACGCCGACTCGGTATTGATATCCGCCGCCCGTCTGAGCGACGTCTTCTGCCGACTCGCTCGCAGCCGGGCGCGGTGGCGGTGCGATCACGGCGTTCGCGCCCGCCACCGTGAGCGGCAGCAACACGTAGTGCTGTCCGTTCACATCGACCTCGCTGGTTTGCGCCGTTGTCCCGGTAGCCGGATCGGGATCGAAACGCATGCCCGGCGCGAGCGCACAGCCGGCGAGGGCGAGGTAGATCGACGAAGCAAGAATGACAGCGATTCGTTTCATGAAAGCCAGAGCCGTTCAGGGTATAGAGGAAGCGACGTCATGGGACCGCTTTGCTAACGCGCGCGTTGCATCGCACCGGCGGACGCGATCTTTAGAAATCCATACAGTGTGATCGAGAGCCAAAGCGCGGTGGTGATCGAGTTGGTCGAATTGGCAGCTGCGCCGCGAATCACGAAGAAGGCCACCCAGCACGCTTGCGGAAGAAACGCGGTCAACGTGAGCGGATCGCGCGAGACGATCCATTTGAGCCCACGAATCACTAATGCCCATACGACGCCGTATAGGACCCCCATTTGGCCTTGCGCGGCGAATGAATCGGCATACCAGGTGAACGGCATGTGATAGAAACCGTCGGGTGTCGTGAAACCGAAGAAGTCCTGCGCGAACCGGATCGCGGGATCGTACGATTCGAGATCGGCCTTCGCGAAGAAATTGATGAATCCCATTGCGAAACCGACAAGCGGCGACACCGTATGCTGGCCATTGCCGGCATAGGAATAAAACACCACGTGCAAGCCGTGTACGAGGAAGATCTCGGGCAGCGCGAGTTCGCCGCTCGAGCGCAGCAGCAGTAGCGCGAGCGCGGCCGCCAGCAGACCGCCGCCGTATACCGCGAGTTTCCTTCCGAGATTGCGCTCCGAATTGGCGAGCGCAAGGATGGCGAGCGGCATCAGCGGCATGAGCAGGAACGAGCGCACGCCGGTTTTCACGCAAAAGTAGCCGTAAATTAGCAGCACGGTCACCAGATAGACGTAATTGCGGCGCATGTAGGCCGTGACGAGACACGATGTCCCGACGATCAGCAATACCCATCCATAAGCGACACCGCGAAAAGACACGTAGCCCGCGTAATCGAATGAACTCGATTCGAAGAAATAAACCACCGCGCCGAGCATGAAGACGCCGAAATAGATGTTGGTCAGCAGGCTCGGATCGATTGCCGTGTCGCTGCGCGCCATCGCGAACGGCCGCACACGCACCGAAAGCACCGCGAGAAATAGGACGTTGAATGCGGCTGCATACAGACTCACTTGGACGAAGGTGCGTTCGTCGATCTGATAGATCTTGCCGGTGAAGCCTTCCTGATGAATGAAGACGCCGCCGAGATGGAACGTGAGGATCAGGAACGCATAGTAGATCGCCACCAGCGCGAAGAAGCCGCAGAATCGGTCGCGCTTGAAGAGCCATACCGACCACGGGAGCGTGCAAGCGAGACTGATTGCGTCGATAAGAACAGCGCCGCTCATGCCGGGCGTCCTTCGTGCCGGGGAGATACCGCTTCACGCAGATGCCTGCGCAGGCAGCCGAGATGAATCAGCGTGTGCAATATGTAGGCGACCACGAGCCCCTGCGCGAGTCCCAATGCGCCCGTTCGCGGCACCTGCCACCAGGCAAAGCCGAGATAGGTGCAAGCCCATAGCAGGTTGACGAGAAGGCCGAACCACAGCCGGTTGCTCGCCGTCATGATCTGGCCGACTGCCGCGTTCAGTCCGTTGGCCGCGGCCGCGACTGCCAGCCAGCGCAACAGCGGCGCAGCCTCGCTATAAGCCGGACCATACACTGTCATCAGCCGATGAGCGGCGAGCCAGACAACGAGGGACGACACACACGCGACGATTCCGTTCGTGACGATGCTGTGTCGCGTGAGTGACGCAAAACCGTGCCCATCGCCCGACGCCCGCATGCGAGCGAGTGCCGGGAGCACCGTGCCGGAGATCACCGCCGGGATGAATGTCAGACCGATATACCATTGATACGCCGCATTGAACTGCCCGACCTGAGCGAGACCAGCGGGCGTGCGCGCGAGCAGCGAGAGCGCGAGCCAGTTCACGGGCGCCATCACCAGCGCGCTCAGCACGATCGGCGTGCTCACGGTCGCAAAACGGCACGTCTCGCTGTTTCGCCAGCCCGCTCGCCATGCGCCGCGCCAATCGATCCCCGCGCATGCGACGCGTGCGCCGTAGCAGCTCCAGGCGGCCGTCACGACTACCAGCGCGCCGAGCGCACCCGGGATGCCCGCGAGCCACGCGCACCACGGCATCGTGCAGGCGAGCGACAACGCGCAGGCGCTCGCGATCCACGCGTTCGTGCGAAAGCGTTCGAGCCCATATAACGTGCCCTGCACCGCGCCCTGCACGATGGCCGGCACCACGGCCAATGCGCCGAGCAAAAGCGCGCCGGCCAGTCTCTCATGATGAAAATGCTCCCTCGCCAGCCACGGCGCGGCCCATGCAAGCAAAGCGCAGGCGAGCACCGCATAGCCCGATGAATAGACCGCCACGACCGCGACGCCGCAGTCGCGGCGACTCGCCATCGAACCATGAAAGTCGCCGAGATACTTGCTCGCGGCCACGCCGAGGCCGCTCGTCGAGAGACTCGCCACCGCCGTGACCGTGGTGATGACGAGCGCGTATTCGCCGTAGTGCGCCGGCCCCAGGATACGTGCCAGCAGCACCGCCGAAACGAGCGCCGCCACGCGGCTGGCGAGCGCGCCGCCCACGCTCCAGCCGGCAATCCTCCCGAGCGGCGCGGCGCGCGCGATCACCGCACGCACGAGAGTGGGGACTCGAATGCTTCGCACGTTATTGCCACAGGCCTTTGGTATCGACGATCGTCTTGCCCGTCAACGCAGCAAGCTCGATAGACTGGAACGCACGATGCTTGACCAGCACGACGCACACGTCCGCCATCGCGATTGCCGCCTCGGGCTGGACGAGCCATGCGTTCGGCCCCTGCAACTCGTCGGGCAGCGTTTCGATATGCGGCTCGGCAATCAGCAACTCACAGCCGGGTTCACGCATCAACGCGTCCGCGATTGCGACGGCCGGGCTTTCACGCAGATCATCGACATCCGGCTTGAACGTGAGACCCAGCACCGCGATGCGTGCAGTCTCGCCGCCGTGTTTCACGCGATGACCCGAGATCGCGCGACGCACCTTTTCCAGCACCCATTGCGGCTTGTAGTCGTTGACTTCGCGCGCGGTGCGAATCAGGCGCGACTCGTCGGGCGCGCCGCTCACGATGAACCACGGATCGACCGCGATGCAGTGTCCGCCCACGCCCGGCCCCGGTTCGAGAATATTCACGCGCGGGTGCCGGTTCGCCAGGCGGATCAGCGACCAGACGTCCACGCCGAAACGTGCCGCGACCAGCGAAAGCTCGTTGGCGAAAGCGATATTGACGTCGCGAAAACTGTTCTCCGACAGCTTGCACAGTTCGGCCGTGCGCGCGTCCGTCACGGCGCAATCGCCCTCCACGAAGCGCCGATAGAAAGCCGCCGCGCGATGCGCGCACGCGGGCGTGATGCCGCCGATGACGCGATCGTTCTTCACCAGCTCGATGCACGTCCGGCCCGGCAGCACGCGCTCGGGGCAGTAAGCGACGAACACGTCCGGAGTCGCACTGTCCCCCTTCTTCGGGAACGTGAGATCGGGCCTCGCCCGCGCGAGCGATTCGCACATCTGCTCGGTCGCGCCGACGGGACACGTCGATTCGAGCACCACGAGATCGCCCTTCTTGAGCACGGGCGCGACGGACAGCGCGGCGCTCTCTACGTAACGGAGGTCGGGCGAGTGGTCGTCCTTGAACGGCGTGGGCACCGCGATCAGGAATACCGAGGCAGGCTGCGGCGCACGCGCCACGTCCAGCATCTTGCGTTCGACCGCGCGCGCCACCTGCTCCGCGAGTCCAGGCTCCTCGATGTGGATGGTCCCGCGCGACACCGCATCGACCACGCGGGCATCGATATCGACACCGAGCACGCGGATGGACCGCTGTGCCGCGATGGCCGCCGTCGGCAGTCCGATATAGCCGAGCCCGATCACACAGGCGTCGTAAGTCGATGTTTCGGTGCTCGACACCGCATCTTCCGAAGCATCAGGAATGAGATCCAGAGTAGTCACTTCTGCTCTCCGTAGTTGTAGTAGCCGACGTAACGTCGCCGGCCGCCGTATTGGCCGCGCCGCATGTCCATGTCGTTGTAGACGATGCCGTGCGGAGTAATGCCGCCTTGCTTCAGGGCAGCAATCGAATGCTCGAGTTCGCTCAACGACGTTGCGCCTTCGCGCGCCACCATGAGCGACAGGTCCGCGTGGCCGCCGACGATCGCGGAATCCGCGACCGCGAGCACGGGCGGCGTATCGACGATCACGTACCGATAGCGCGCGCGCAAAGTCGCGAGCACTTCTGCGAAGCGCGGCGACATCAGCAGATAGGCCGGTCCGTCCGGATAGTCGCCACAGGCGATGAAGTCAGGCAGCACAGTGCCGCCCTTGCGGATGACGCGATCCAGTTCGGCCTTGCCGCGCAAGAGTTCGGAAAGGCCCGGGCCTTTGTCCAGACTGAGCGCCTTGTGCAGACGTCCGCGCCGCAGATCGCAATCGACGAGCGCCACCGACTCGCCCGAGGCAGCCAGCAGCGCCGCCAGATTGAGCGATACGAACGACTTGCCCACGCCCGGACTCGGTCCCGTGACCAGGATCAGCCCCTTGCCGGGTTCGAGCATCATGATCTGAAGCGCGACCTGAAGACTGCGCACGCTCTCGATGGCCGGTTCGTTCGGATAGCGCTGGGCCAGAACCGCACTGCCCTCCGACGTGCGATCGAGCGCGCGCTGTTTCGTCGAGCGCGGAATCTGCGCGATGACCGGCAGGCCGACCGATTCTTCGAGCGAGCCGGGATCGCGCACACCGTCGAACACGGCCCATCTGAGGAAGGCCAGCGCCATGCCGATTCCAAGACCGCCGATGACCGCGAATACCATCACGAGCATCTTCTTCGGCTTGACGGGACGCTCCGCCGCGACCGCGTAATCGACCACGCGCACACTGCCGATCTTGCCCGCGTGAGCGATGTTGAGCTGCTGCGACGCGTTGAGCAGATTCATGTACAGGTCCGTGTCGACCTGCAGGTTGCGCACCAGCGTGACCTGCTGCTGCTCGAGCGCGGGCAGATCGGCAATGCGTTGCTGGAAACCGGCGAGTTGTCGGTCGAGCGTGGAAATCTGCTTGTCGAGCGCACCCATCGCCGGATTCAGCCCGGTGAAGCGCTGATCGAGTTCGCTGCGCTTTTGCCTCAATTCGAGCAGCTTGGTCTGCGCATCCACCGATTGCTCGAGCAGCAGCTTGGTCTGCTCGGCCAGGTCGATCGTGCCGTAACGGTTGCGATACGTGTTGAAGGCTGTTTCGGAATGCTGAAGCTGCTGCTTCAGGCGCGGCAGTTGTCCGTTCAGGAAGTCGATGGTCCTGCGTGTTTCGAGCGCGTGGTACGCAAGGTTCTGCGCGAGATATTCGTCGGCGATGGCGTTGAGCACCTCGGCGGTCCTGCGCCGGTCGCGTCCAGTCAGCGTGACGCCGATCACGTCGGACTCGCGGCCAAGCTCCTGCACCGTCAGATCGCGCTGCAACCTGTCGATGACGTCGAGCCGCGAATAGCGATGCAATTCGAATCGCTCGCCGGCGCGGGCAACGAGCTTCGTCACGCTCAGTTCCACCGTGCCGAGATCGCCGGCGACGACGAGCGGCGTGCCGACCTCGCCCGTGGCGTCGATGTCGCCGCCCTCGCTCCTCAACCGATAGCGTCCCGCGCCGAGACTCGTCAGCGTGAAGCGCTTGCCCTCCAGTTCGCCGGGCACGTTGAAGCGGTCCACATCGATCGTCTCGCCGCCCCATGCATAGCCCGGCAAACCGAAACGCGGCTCGCTCAGCGTTGCGTTCGCACCCGGCCGCGCCTGCAGCCAGCGGCCGACCACGGGCAACATGTCCGGGCGCGCGTCGATGTAGAGCCGCAGCTTATCGACGGCCGCCGAGACCACGAGCCGCGACTTGATGATCTCCATTTCGGCCGGCGCGCCCGCCTTCAGTTGCAGCGCCGATGACAAATCGCCGAGCAGGTTGCTCGATCCACCCGACTTGTCTTCCACCTGTATCACGAGGTTGGATTCGTAGGTCGGCGGCGCGATCAGCAGATAGACGGCGCCGAACAGCACGACCACCGCCGTCGTGACGAGGATCAGCGCCTTGTTGGACAGCACGAGGTCCAGATAATAGGAGAGCTTGAGTCCTTGTTCGGTCGGCAGGAAAAAGCGTTCGACTTTCGGCTCAGTCATGCTGGCGCGCTCCATTGAGCGCATCGACGCGCTTCACCCAGCCGGGCACACACGACCTGATCTGCTCGAAACAGTTTCGGAGCATCTCGACACTGCCGCCGTGCGGATCCTCGATATCCCCGCCCGCCGACGCGCCATAAAGGAACGTCTTCCCCGACGCAGCCGGAAAGCGCTTTTCGAGCTCACGCTTTTGCGCTGCCTCCATGACAAGCAGCAGATCCGCGCGCGCTACGTCCGCAGCGCCGATCTGCCACGGCGCCCAATGCGGACGGGACAAACCTTGCGCCGCGAACATGTCCTTGAGAACGGCCGGCGCGAGCGTGCCGAGCGCGGCGTGCAGCCCGGCCGAACGCACTTCGCAATCCGGCAATGACGCTTGCAGCAACGCCTCGGCAATCGGGCTGCGATAGAGATTGCCCGTGCATACGACCAAAATATTCCTGATCATCGATACTCGTCCGACAGGTTGAACAACAACGGGCTTTACGTTGAATGACCTAGCGCCGCCATGCGCGAATCAGCTCCTCATGCGGATGACGCGCGCGGGGTTTCCGCCGACGATCGCATTTACTTCGACATCCTTAGTAACAACACTTCCCGCAGCGACCACCGCGCCCGCACCGACCGTCACGCCCGGCAGCAGGATGCAATTCGCACCGATCCACGCATCCGCACCGATCGTCACGCGCCGGCCCACGTGTCCGCTCGAAAACACCGTGCCCGGCAGAGGCGGAATTACGTGATTGGTCGACAGGATCTGCGTGCGATACCCGATCAGCACACGATCCCCGATCTCCACACCGCCGGCTGTCGTCACCACGACGCCGAGCGCGAAATCGACGTCGTCGCCGACAGTGAGGTTGCGTCCCGGCGCTATCCACACGCCCGGGTAAAACACCGTCCGCCGTCCGATGCGCGCGCCGAGCACGCGCAACGCGAGCGCCTTCAACGCATTGCAGCTACGCAGGCGCGGCAGTGCGAACAACAGCACCAGCACCGTCTCGACGCTCACCACCAACGCATACCGACAGGCGCGCATCATGAGCACCATGCCTCGCGGCCTGCGGCATACGACAGCAGCTTCGCGTGAATCCTGTCCATGCGCATGTCCTGGCTTCCCAGGCGACGCAGACGCTCTGCGCCGTTCGCCACCAGACGCGCGGTATCGATATTTCCGTGTATGAATTCGAGCATGCACTTCGCGATCTGAGCGGCATCGTGAGGTTCGCAGTAGATCGCGCTCTCGCCGCAGATCCCGCGTGCGAAATCGCGGTCGCTGACGAGAAGCGGTACGTTCGCCTTCCACGCTTCCATATAGTTGTTGCTGAAACTTTCGAGGTCGCTCAGATTCACGAGCACATGCGACTCGTCGTACAGCGACTGGATATCGCGCGAAGCCACCGCGCCGCGAAAGTCGAAATGCGCAGCCGCCGATGCATGACCAGTGAGTTGCGTTGCAAACGCGCGCGCGTCGCAGCTAACCAGAAAGCGGAATCGCCCTGACATGCCCGCGTTTAGCAGATGATTCGCCACGGCCGGCAGACGCCACAGGTTCTTGTGTGGCGACGTTCCGCTCAGAAAAAGGAAAGTGAGCGGCGCAGCGCCGGCACGTTCGCGCGGCGGCGGACTCAGGTAATCCGACGGCGCGGGCGGCAGCACATGGACCCGGCTCTTCTCGAGCCGGCAATGCGCGGCGATGCGACGTTGCATCACCAGCGTTTCGACGATCACTTCGTCGGCTGCGAGAAGACGCCGTCGGCGTGCCGCGTTCTTGATCCGCTGAAGCACGGCAGCGCGCCACGGCAGATAATGCCAGTACGGTGAGTCCGGGTAGCAGATGATCGGATAGGCGACCCCGACCACGCTCGTGACATTCGGACCATGCGGCAGGCCCGCGCCGAACAGCGTCTTGATGACGACGATGTCATTCGCGCGAATGAACCACTGCAACGTCGTGCGCTCGAACCACAAACGCCTCAGCGCCTGCGACGGGCAATGCAACTGATGCGAAGCCGGAATCTTCAACGGATAACGCGCGAGTTCGCCCGAGTCGGGCAGCAACACGAACAGGCGAACGCCCGGCCATTCGCGCGCGAACACCCTGTCGAGAAAATTCAGCGCGAGTTGCACGCCGCCGCCCGTCCGAATACCGGAGAAATCGAACAGGATGCCCGGCGTGACCGGTCTCGCGACGCCTGCGCGGATCGCGCTTGCCATCACAACTCGATCCACGGACGTTGCACGAACCCGGCACCCAGCGAGCCTGCGCGGTACAGCGAGCCATAGAGCGCGCAATAGACCACCACGAAGCCGCCAAGCCACAGCATCGTGCCGATTTCGTCATCGCGCAGGTACACCGCCGGCAGAACGGCGGCCGCATTCAGCAGCCACAACGCGACCGTCGTCAGTGGATTGCGCAGATCGCCGAGCCGCGTGTCGGTCGACCACGGCTGCATCGCAATCCAGCGGTAGACCAGATGATGCAAGTGCTGTGCATCCGGTTCGGCTGCGCGCGTGCGCGTCACGAAACGGCGGCGTGCAATGGAGAACAGTGTCTCGGTGACCGGATAACCCATGAGCAACACCATCGACCACGGACTCACGGTGTGATGGCGGCTCACCAGCAGGAGCGCAAGTTCAGCGACGAGGAAGCCCGCGAAATACGCGCCGCCGTCGCCAAGAAATATTCTTCCGAACGGAAAGTTCCATATCATGAAGCCGACGATCGCGGCGACGCAAAAGAGCGACACTTCGAACATCACCACGTCGCCCCCGATGAAGCCCAGCGCGCCGATTCCGAGCAGCACGGCGCAACACACACCCGACGCGAGTCCGTTATAGCCATCGATCAGGTTGACCGAGTTCGACACGCCGGCCACCGCGATCAGCGTCACAGGCACCGCGACCTCCGCGAACTGCAAGAATTGGTCGATCGGCGGAATGCCGGTCTGCGTCACGCTCGTTGCAAGCAGAAGGTAGCCGAGCAGCGCCGACACCATCGTCATCACGAGACGCATCGCCGGTGAAACGGCCTTGGTCATGTCCTCGACGAGTCCCGATCCGAACGCCGGCACCGAGCTCACCAAAAGCAAGGAGAGCAGATCGATCGAGGCGTTATGTTCACCGATCAAAGACCCGATCATGACGAACAGCACGAGACTGCCGAACACCGCGACGCCGCCAATGCGCGGCACCGACACGGCATGTACCTTCTGCACGCCGCCTAAGTCGCTATCGCCGGTCAGCTTCAAATGCCAACTGCGAGTCTTTATCAGCATGGCGGTCAATAAGAAGGCCAGTGCAAGAACCGCTACAGGTTTCATGTTCGACCTCATTGACTACGTCGCGAATCCGTTTTATCGAATAAAGAAAAACAGATATAAAAACCTTACCTACGTCAGACCGGCGCCAGTGTAATGGCGTATTTTGTCGGGCAGTTCGACACGTCATCAATGGTCGGAATTTGTCAGAAATCGCACGCAATGCCGTTCGCCATTTCGGCTCACCGGCCACCACTTTCCGTTGCGAAACTTCGCTCCTGTGCGGCGCGAGGCGGCTAAACCGACTGAATCGCGGTCGCGGCGCAACGCACGAAAACAGTAAGTTTTATCCGCATCGATGTGTGACAGCCGTCACTTCTCTTTTTGTTGCCGCGAGGAATAATTCACCGCGGCATTCGAATGCCGTCATACGCGGGATAAAGCAAACGTCAAACGCAATCACAGATTTTTAGCACCGGCGTGCGCTGCCTGATAACGAAATGTCATAGCCTAATTACGGGGCATTGAATGACGAGCAATGAGCGAGCGCCTGAACGGCGTAACACGAGCGTGAATAGGCGGCGACATGCATTGCACTTTCACGCGCCTGCTTACTCATTAGCGTGCAGTGATGTTCGTCGCCGTTCTTGAACGGGATGCCGCCGAGCGCGCGCAGCTCGCCGCCCCATTGCGCAAGGCCGGGCATCACGTCACCGAGCTTCCTCATGCGTCTGCGCTTACTCGCCATCTGGCTGCGCATCGATGCGACATCGTCGTGGTCAGCGGTCACGAGCCGCATGAAGAAAGCGATGCGACGATCGCGAGACTGCGAGCGCGCCGGCTGCTCGGCATCGTGGCGCTGGTGGACGAAGAGCAGCACGAGGCGCGTATTGCCGCGCTCGAAAGCGGCGCCGATGTCTGCGTGACCCGCCCTTACGATTCGCGCGAGCTTGCGGCCAGCGTCGAAAGCCTCGCGCGCCGTATCCGCGATGCGCAAGAACATCATCGTCTCGAAGACGAGGTCGACGACAGCGCGAAGCCGTCGGATGCGTGGCTGCTCGTGTCGCGCAAGTGGCTGCTTCTATCGCCCGATGGCGAGCAGGTGCAGTTGACCGCCACCGAATGCTCGCTGCTCTCGCTGCTGCTCGCACATGCAGGCAAGCCGGTGTCGCGCCGCGAGATCGTCACGGCACTGGGACACGACTATCGGCACTACGACGAGCGCAGGCTGGAAGCGCTGGTCAGCCGTTTGCGCCGCAAGCTCGGCCGGCATCCGGAGGAGGTGCCGATTCGCGTCGCACACGGTTTCGGCTATGCGTTCACCGCGTCGGGACTCGTTTCCTGAACATTTCGGGTTCCGGATCATTTTGCATCGATCGAAGTTCCGCCAATCGGGCATCGCGCGTTGCCTGCGTCGCCCCACCCGTTGAGCCGTCATGACCCAGCCCACCATTCTCATTGTCGTCGGCACCCGGCCGGAAGCCATCAAGATGGCGCCGGTGATCCATCGGCTGCGGCGCGAGCCGCATCTTCGCACCGTGGTATGCGCCACCGCGCAACACCGGGACATGCTCGATCAGGTGTTCGCCAATTTCGAAATCAAGGCGGACATCGACCTCGATCTGATGCGCGCCAATCAGAATCTCGTCGGCCTGACGGCGAACGTGCTCACCCGCACGGCCGACGTGCTCGCGGACATCAAACCGGCCTGCGTGCTCGTGCACGGCGATACCACGACGGCGATGGCGGCGTCCCTGGCCGCGTTCTATGCGAACGTCGATGTCGGACACGTCGAAGCGGGACTGCGCACCGGCGATCTCGCGCAGCCGTGGCCGGAAGAGTTCAACCGGCGCGTGGTCGATGTGGTGGCGAAGCATTACTTCGCACCGACGAACCGGACGCAGCACAATCTTCTCGCCGAAGGCGTGCGAGGCGAATCCATTCTCGTGACGGGCAACACCGTGATCGATGCGCTGCTGATGACCGTCGCGCATACGCGCCGGCAAGGCGGCATTGCGGCCGGATTGCATGCGCGCTATCCGTTCCTGCGTCATGACGGCAAGCTCGTGCTCGTCACCGGCCATCGCCGCGAGAATCATGAGCACGGTCTCGCGTCGCTCTGCCGCGCCCTCAAGCAGATTGCGCGCGAAACCGGCGTACAGGTCGTCTATCCCGTCCATCCGAATCCGAATGTGCAGCGGATCGCATCGTCGGTGCTGGGCGACGTGCAGAACGTTCATCTGATTTCACCGCTCGACTATCCCGAGTTCGTCTGGCTGATGCAACGCTCATCCATCATCCTGACGGACTCGGGCGGCATCCAGGAAGAAGCGCCGTCTCTCGGCAAGCCCGTGCTCGTGCTTCGCGACGTGACCGAGCGGCCGGAAGCGCTCGAGGCCGGTACGGTCACGCTCGTCGGCACCGACGAAAACCGTATCGTCAGCGAATGCACGCGGCTGCTCACCGACGATGCGTACTATCGCGACCGCTCGACGCGCACGAATCCGTTCGGCGACGGACGCGCCAGCGAGCGCATCGTGTCGTTTCTGCGCGAGCACTATGCGCCGCACCAACACACCGCCTCGCTCTTCGCGCCAGAGTTGTCATGACGCTGACGCCGCCCTCTTCCCGCCCGGGCCGTTCCGTCGTGCTGATCACCTGCTTCAACGCAGACGCGCCGACGTCCGGCTACGCCACGCGCGTGCTGCAGATGGTGGAGAGTTATACGGCGCGCGGCTTCGACGTCAACGTCCTGCGCTTCATACCGGCGGCGCATGCTTCGCCAAGCTGGCGCGAGGCGCTGCGCGAGCGCGGCGCGCGCCGCGTCTTCGAATGTATCGCCCCGCCGATCTCCCGCTACGAACTCGGCCGACGCCTTGCCATCGCGTGGTGCCGACCACTCGCGCTCGCGGTTCGTCTGTGCTTGCGACCTGCCGTCGTGCAGGCTGAAGGGCATGAAGCGGCAGCCGTCACGCTGTGGCGCGGCGCACATGCGCTGCAAGTGGCGGATCTGCACGGCGCGTTGCCGGAGGAAACCGAATATCGGCGGCGTCGACACTCACCCTCGGCCCGCGCGCCGCGCTGGTTTCATCGCCATGAAGCGCGCGCGTTACGCGTCTGCGATGCTTATCTCGTCGTGTCCAATGGCATGATCGGCCATCTGCGCGAGAAGCTCGGCCAAGCGGCTTTCCACGACAAAGCCTATCTCCTCGACGTCAAGTCCTCGCCTCGCTTCATGCGCGCGACGGCGCAGGTCACGCGGCAGGACTATGGCATCCGCGCAGACGAGGTCGTCATCGTTTATTCGGGCGGCACTCAGGCGTACCAGCGGCTGTCGGAAATAGCGGGCTTCGTCGCCGCGCTCGGCGCGCACGTCGAGCGGCTCAAGTTCGTCATTTTCACGGCGGATCCCGATGCCGCGCGCAAGGAACTCGGCGCGGCTGCCGAGAAAATGCGCGTGCTCATCGCGAGCGTGGAACCGTCGGAACTTCGCGCGCATCTGCGTATTGCCGACTTCGGCATCATCTTTCGCGACGATCACGTGATCAATCGCGTCGCATCGCCCACGAAAATCTGGGAGTACCTGTTGTCCGGCCTGCATGTGATCTGCAATCGCGCCGCCGGCAACGCGGCGGAAGCAGCCGGCGCACTCGACGCCGCGCTCGTGGTCGAAGCGAAGCCCGCCATCGACGCGTGGCCGGCCATCGCGCACGACGTCGTGGAGATCGTGCGCAAGCGCCGCGCCGCGCCGCGCCTCGTCGAGCACGCGGCTTGCCACTATCTGAAGCAGGAAGGCGGCTGGGAGAAGCGCTTCGACACCTGGCTCGCGCACATGCGCACGGTCCAGGCGGCGCGTGAGGCTTCGCGATGAGAGTGCTCCAGGTCGTGCCGACGTTGACGGCAGGCGGCGCCGAAACGCTCGCCGCGGAACTCGCGCTCGCGCTCGAACGACGCGGACATCAGGTCGCGGTCGCGCTGCTTGCCGGCGCGCGAGGCCCGCGCGGCGCGGAGCTGGCCGATAGACTCGAACAGGCAGGCATCGCGGTCAGCGGACGCGCCCTGCTTTCGATGCGGCGCCCGCACGGCGCGCTGTCGCTCGCGCGCACGGTCCGCGCGTTCAAGCCCGACGTCATGCATTCCCATCTCTACGCAGCGGATGTCGTGCTCGCAGGCGTGAACGCATTGACAGTCCGTCAGCGTCTGATCCGCACGATCCACAGCACGTCGATCCAGGGGACGCGGTCGCGCGCGGGAACATGGCTGCTCGACCGGCTCTATGCGACCTCGGTGGCATGCGGCGCGCGCGTGGCCGATGCCTATGCCGACTATTTTCAGGGCGCGCAGAAGTCCGCGATCGTCACGGTGCGCAACGGCGTGGCGCACGCGACCGACCCTGCGCTTGCAAAGAGCGACCACACCGGCCCCGCCGACGCCGAAGCGCAACGCATCGATGTGCGCGCATCGCTCGGCATCGCCCCCGATGCGTTCATGTACGTTCATGTGGGGTCGTTTCACGGCCGCACGCTCGCGAGCGCGCCAAAGGCGCATGACGTGTTGCTCACGGCTTTCGCGCAGCTTCGCGCTCACGCATGGGCCTCGCGCGCGCATCTGCTGCTGATCGGCGACGGTGAACTGCGCGATGCGGCGCAGCAACTCGCGCGAACGTTGCGCATCCACGATCACGTGACGTTCGCCGGCGTGCTCGACAACGTCCCGCGCTATCTGGCCGCCTGCGATGCGTTCGTGTTTCCGTCGCGATACGAAGGCTTGCCGGTCGCGCTTATCGAAGCGTGTCTCGCCGGCCTGCCAACCATCACGTCCGCGTTGCCGGAAATCGCCGAAGTCTTCGGTGAAGGCACGCATCCGGCGGCGCCCGTCGATGACGCGCACGGCCTCGCGGCCGTCATGCTGGACTGTTTGCAGGATCCGGACGCCGCCCGATCGCGAGCCGTCCGTACTGCGGAACATATCGAACGCGAGTTTTCCATCGATCTTTGCGCGGCTCGTTATGAGGCGCATTACGCGTCCCTTGGCGCGCCGATCGCGCCGCGCGTCGCGGCTGCATGCGTCCTTCGTGCGCGTGGCGCGCCCGTGCCCTGCGCACCGTCTTCCGATCCCCTTGCCGTTTCGAAGCAATCCCATCAGGACATTTTGTGAAACAAGTATTGCAAAACCTCAAGGACGGCAGCACCGCGCTGTGGGACGTGCCGATGCCCGCGATGTCGCGCGGCAGCCTCCTGATCGAAACGAGGACCACGCTCCTGTCGTCGGGTACCGAACGCATGCTGGTCGACTTCGGTCGCGCAAGCCTCCTCGGCAAGGCGATGCAGCAGCCTGAACGCGTGCGCGACGCACTACGGAAAGTCCGAACCGACGGTCTCGCTGCGACACTGTCGGCCATCACCGACAAGCTCGACCAGCCGCTCGCGCTCGGATATTGCAACGCGGGCGTGGTCACCGCGGCCGGAGCGGATGTGGACGGCATCCGGGTCGGCGACCGCGTCGTCTCCAACGGCAAGCACGCCGAGTACGTGTCGGTCGGCCAGAACCTGTGTGCGCGCATTCCCGATAACGTCCCCGACGAAGATGCCACGTTCGCCATTCCAGCCGCGATCGGCCTGCAAGGCGTGCGGCTCGCGGCGCCGACGCTCGGCGAGACGTTCGTCGTGATCGGTCTCGGCCTGATCGGGCTGTTGACGGTGCAGATCCTCGTCGCCAACGGTTGCCGCGTCATCGGCATCGACCGGGATTCGTCCCGCGCAGCACTCGCCGCGACGTTCGGCGCGACGCCCGTGCCCGCGAACGCCGACGTGGTCGCCGACGTGCTCGCGCGCACGAACGGCATCGGCGCGGACGGCGTGCTCATCTGCGCCTCGACGAGCAGCGACGAACCGGTTGCGCACGCGGCGAAGATGTCGCGCACGCGTGGACGCATCGTGCTCGTCGGCGTGGCGGGCTTGAGCCTGTCGCGTGCGGACTTCTACGAGAAGGAACTGAGTTTTCAGGTGTCGTGTTCGTATGGACCGGGACGCTACGATCCGCGTTACGAAGACAAAGGCTTCGACTATCCGATCGGCCATGTGCGCTGGACCGAGAACCGCAATATCGCCGCCGCGTTGCAGTTGATGGCCGATGGCCGCCTCTCGCCGCAGGCGCTGATCACGCACCGCTTCAGCCTCGACGATGCCGAGCGTGCCTACGCGCTGCTCGTCGACAAGGCGCCGTCGCTCGGCATCGTCATCGACTATCCTCGACGCGTGATCGAGGACGCGAGCCCGCGCGTCGCCCGGATCGGGACCGCCGACGCGCACGCGCGCATCGTGCCGCTCACGGTGGATGGACAGACGGTGGCCGCGCCGTCATCCGCGATACGCGTGAATGTGATCGGCGCCGGCAACTACGCCGGGCGCGTGCTGATCCCCGCGTTTCGGAGTGCGGGCGCGGCGCTCAACGGCATTGCATCGAACAACGGAATCAGCGCCGCGCATTACGGGCGCAAGCATGCGGCGGCGTTTGCATCGACCGATGCCGGCGCGCTATGCGCGTCGCCCGACGCGCAGGCCGTCGTGGTCGCCACGCGTCACGACACGCATGCCGAGTACGTGATTCGAGCGCTCGAGCATGGCAAGCACGTGTTCGTCGAAAAGCCGCTGTGTCTCACGCACGAGCAATTGCATCGCATCACGCACGCGCTCGGGCAGGCGCGCGAAAAGGCCCGGCGAACAGCGCGGCCCGAACCCGTTCTGATGGTCGGCTTCAACCGGCGCTTCGCACCGCAAGTGGTGCGCATGAAGAGCCTGCTCGCACCGCTGACCGCGCCCAAGGCGCTGGTTCTGACGGTCAACGCAGGCTCGATTCCAGCCGACCACTGGACGCAGGATCGCGAGAGCGGCGGTGGCCGGATCATCGGCGAAGCATGCCACTTCATCGATCTGCTGCGCCATCTCGCCGGCAGCCCCATTACGTCGTTCGAAGCGTCGGGCTTCACGGCGGCGTCGCCCGCTTCGTGCGATACGGCCAGCATCACGTTGCGCTTCGAATCGGGTTCCGTCGGCACGATTCACTACTTCGCAAACGGTCACCGTTCGCTGCCGAAGGAACGGCTCGAAGCATTCTGCGGCGGCAAGGCGTTCGTGCTCGACAACTTTCTGAAGCTGCGTGGCTATGGCTGGCCGCAGTTCACGCGGATGAACCTGTGGAGGCAGAACAAGGGACAGCAGGCGTGCGTCGCGGCGTTCGTCGACGCGATCGCGAACCGGGGAGACGCGCCGATTCCCATCGACGAACTCCTCGAAGTGAGCCGCGTGACGATCGACATTGCACGGGAGCTGGGATGACGCCATCGCAAGCCGTGCGGCTCTTCCACACGGTTCGGCATCTCAAGCCGGTGCAGGTGTTGTATCGCGCGAAATATGGCGTTCTGCCACGGGCGCGCATCAGCGAGCACATCGACAGGCCGGTGCGGACAAGCAAACGCGAAGCCGAGCCGGTGCCTTTCGCTGCGGGTCCCGACGAGTATCTCGGCGACGGGCGTTTTCGCTTCCTGAATTGCGACGGCGATCTCTCCGATGGCTGGAACCCGCCGCACCATTCGCGCTTGTGGCGCTATAACCTGCACTACTTCAACTACCTGAACCAGCTCACGCGCGAACGGCATGCGCCCGCGCTCGGCATGCTGATCGACGACTGGATAGCCGCGAATCCGGTGGGCGCCGGTGCGGGCTGGGAGCCGTACCCGCTCTCGCTACGCATCGTCAACTGGATCAAGTGGGCGAGCGCAGGCCAACTCTTGCCTGACGACGCGCGAGCGAGCTTGTACTTGCAGGCGCGCTATCTTGCGCAACGGCTCGAATATCACTTGCTCGGCAATCACCTGTTCGCCAATGCGAAGGCGCTGGTGTGCGCAGGCCTCTTCTTCGACACGCCCGAAGCGGCAAACTGGCTCTCCGCCGGCCTTGCGATTCTGCGTGAGGAGCTGCCGCGACAGATGCTCGACGATGGCGGCCACTTCGAGCTGAGCCCGATGTATCACGCAATCTTCGTCGAAGACCTGCTCGATATCGTGAATCTGGCGACCAGCGCCGGCGCGCGCCGGCACAGCGCCGACGCGGCGGCCTGTCTTGCTCTCGCGCGCGAGCACTTGCCACGCACGCTCGACTGGCTCTGCACGATGACACATCCGGACGGCGAGATCGCGCAGTTCAACGACGCCGCTTTTGGAATCGCGCGGCCCTATGCGGTGCTTGCGCAATACGCGCAGAGGCTCGGCATCGTATGGCGGGAGCCGTCCGGCGCGCAGACATTGAAGTCACTCGACGCCTCCGGTTACGTGCGCGCCGAATGCGGTAAATATGTCGCGCTGCTCGACATCGGCCGCATCGGTCCCGACTATCTACCGGGTCACGCCCACGCGGATACGCTCAGCTTCGAACTGTCGTTGGAAGGCCGCCGCATGATCGTGGATGCAGGCACGAGCACGTATGCCGCCGGCGATCAGCGGATGATCGAACGCGGTACCGCGGCACACAACACCGTGACGTACGAGGCGCAGAGTTCTTCCGATGTGTGGAGCGCGTTTCGTGTCGGGCGCCGCGCGTATCCGATCGATGTCGATCTGCATGTTGCAAAGAATCCAGGCCGGTCCGGTGCGCGACAGGATGGCGCCATTCATGCAGGCGCCGACTGGTACGTGAGCGCCGCGCACACCGGTTACTTGCATCTGCCTGGGCAGATCGTCCACCGGCGCACATGGCACGGCGACGCTGATACGCTCGTGGTCGTCGACCAGCTTCACAGCATGAGCGGCCGCGTGGCCACCGACGCAGACCGCACGTTTGCGACGCTGCGCTTCGCGCCCGGCTTCGACGTGGTGCAGCGCGCGGACGGGGAGATCATCGTCAGCGCCGACGGCATGGTGCGTTGCCGGCTCACGCATACCGGCGCGGCTGCGCGCATCATCGACGATTTCCACCATCCATGCTTCGGCATGAAGCTGCCATGCAAGCTGCTGCGCGTGCCGTTCCTGCATCCGACGCTCGTGACGCGGCTTTCGTTCAGGACGCTTGCATGAAGATCCTTTTCGTCACCGACAACTTCTATCCCGAGACCAACGCGCCCGCCTCCCGCACGCTCGAACACGCGCGCGTTTGGGTCGAGGCGGGTCACGCGGTGACCGTGCTCACGACCGCGCCGAACTTCCCGGAAGGCAAGCTGTTCGCGGGATATCGCAACCGGTGGTGGCAAAGGGAAAGCATCGAGGGCATCGACGTGGTGCGCGTGAAGACGTATATCACCGCAAACGAAGGCTTCGTCAAGCGCACGCTCGATTACTTGTCGTTCATGATCGCGGCAGTCCTCGCGTCGCCGATGCTGCCGCGCTGCGACGTGGTCATCGGCACGTCGCCGCAGTTTTTCGCGGCGCTGGGCGCGCGCATCATCGCCAAGCTGCGGCGTCGACCGTTCGTGTTCGAGCTTCGCGATCTGTGGCCGGCATCCATCGTCGAAGTCGGCGCGCTGCGCTCAAGTCTCGCCATCAGGATGCTCGAAGCACTCGAGCTTTATCTCTACCGCAGCGCGGCCGCCGTGATATCCGTCACGCATTCGTTCAAGCGGGAACTGGCGGAGCGCGGCATCGATGCCGACAAGATCGAAGTCGTGCAGAACGGTGTCGATCTTGCGCGATTCACACCCGCCCCGCGCGATTCGCAACTCGGCCATGAACTCGGCGTGAACGGGCGCTTCGTCGTGGGCTACCTCGGTACGCACGGCATGGCGCACGGTCTCCACACGGTGCTCGAAGCGGCCGCGCTGCTCAAGCATCGGACGGACATCGCGTTCATCATGGTCGGGGCAGGCGCGCAAAAGCGCGCGCTGGAAATGCGCGCCGAGGAACTCAGACTCACGAATCTGACCTTCGTCGCGCGGCAGCCGAAAGAACGCATGCCGGCGCTGCTCGGGCTGTGCGATCTTTGTGTCGTTCCGCTGCGCAACCTCGCGCTGTTCCGCAGCGTGCTGCCTTCCAAGATTTTCGAAGCAATGGCGATGCGCACGCCGATTCTCGCCGCGCTGCCACCCGGCGAAGCGACCGAGTTGCTGGAGGCACTCGGCACGGGTGAAATCGTCGCGCCGGAGGAACCGGTGGCGCTCGCCGACGCGATCACACGCCTCGCCGCCGATCCCGCGAAACTCACTCGCTTTCGCGAGAACGCGGCACGCGTGGCAGATGAATTCGACCGGCGTCACCTTGCACAGAAGATGATCCAGGCGATCGCGAAACGAATTGGGCAACCGCTATCATGAATCGATTCGAATGCAGGTTCGGACCTGCAACGCCGCTGCTGATGGCTGCCCTCGCGCTGCTGGCCTTCCCGCTTCACATCGACGCGCAAACGTCGGACGTCGTCACGCGATCGCCTTCGCCTTCTGCTTCGCAAAATTCGCAAGGCGGTGCGTCGGCGGCGGGCTCACGCACGGGCACGCATCGAGCAATGCGTGACGGCATGGCTTCGCGTGCTTCGTCCGACGACTCGACAAGTAACGCTTATATCGGCAGCGATCCCGACCTCGCGCGACCGCTCGTGCCGTGCGACGCGACGGGCGCAACCGCACGCGTGAAGCGCGGTGCGCGCGGTAGATACGCGCCTGCGGCCCCATTCGGCAGCGCGGCTGGCGTGGGTTACGACCCGGCGACTGGAATCAGTGCAGCGCGTCCGTCAATGCCGAGTTGCTTCAGCATTCTGTCCGCGAGCCGCGACGCGACTCTTCGAGGTCGTGGCGGCAGCGTCGACGAGCGGCTCGCGCCCGATGCGAACAGTAGCCGAGTCGGCGGACGGCGTCCTGGCACGCTCACGCTGCTGCGGCCTTTCGCTAATTAGCCTCGACGCGTCGCTTCAGTCGCTAAAAACAAGCTCGCCGCACGCCGCGCGACGCAGCGCGTGTTCGTCCAGAACGAGCAGGCGATCCCGGTCTTTGCGGATGATCTTGTTCTCGTTCAGCACGTTGAGCGCGCGCGACACGGTTTCGCGGCTCACGTTCGCCGTGATGGCGATGGCGCGCTGACTCGGCGGCTTATGGATCTCGGCAATTCCGTCGGGGCGCGCAGTGACCATGCTGTTCAGCACCGCGCAAATGCGTGCGCGCGCGCTCGTTACGCCCAGCTTCGAACGGTCGTCGAAACCCTGCCGAATCGACTCGCATAGCTGGCATAGCAGTAAATAAGTGACTTCCGCGGATCGCAGCAGGAAGCGCTCCGCATGCTCGCGATCGAGAAATCCGACGAGCGCGTCTGTCACTGCGATAATCGAGACGGTTTGCGGATGCCCATCGATAATCGACAGCAAGCCGAAATGCTCCCCCGGTTCGATGAAACCCAGCCCGACTTCGCGGCCGTCTTCATTCAGCGAGATCTGCTGCAGACGCCCCGAGAACAGGAACATCAACGCCGCGCCGGGCGCACCGCGATTGACTATCAGATCACGACGTTTGAACTGACGTGTGCGCACATGAGCGGCGATCCCACTCAGCACACTGTCGTGAAGACTCGACATCAAGCGCTGACGCCGCAATATGTCGATCGAAACGCGATTCTCCCGCCTGCAGTGATTGACCTCGCTCATAATCTTTCTTCGACCCGTCGCGGAGTCGCATGATGATCACAAAGGTATTCGATATTCGTGCGAACCCCGCACGGAGATATCACTTGCCAGGCCGCCCGCACTTAACATACGGATGTCACGATCGCGCCCGCATTTTCTTGCTTGCCACGCGAGCGCGGAATTCAGTCGGAGTGACTCCAAGACAGCGCTTGAAGACTCGCGATAGACGCGCACCGCTTGCCCATCCGCACTGCCTTGCTATGCTTTCAATCGATAGCGGCGTTTCCACCAACAACCTCGAAGTCACATCAAGTCTCGCCTGCGTCAAATATTCAAACGGCGTAACACCCAATTCCTCTTTAAAGCGACGCTGGAAATTCCGCTCGCTCATGGCCGCTACGCTCACTGCTTCGCGAACGGAAGTAACCTGGTCGCAGTTTTGCCTTATCCACTGCGCGGCCACCCTGATCTTTTCCGTTACGGCACCCTCGCGCGTTGGCACAAAAATCAGTGAGAGGCCGTCTCCGCCGACAGGCCTGATACGCACAGCGATCTCACGAGCCGCTTCCTCGCCCATGTCGTTGCCGACCATCTTGAGCGCTTCATCGGAAGGGTTAGCCCTGCCGATTTCTTCTTGAAGCAAACCGAATCGATTTCTTTCCGTCGCTGCTGCGGACATTAATTCGCCATGGACTTGCATGTCTCGCAAAGCTATGTCGAGCAATGCCTTACCGTTGCCGATCGGTGAGATCAATTTCCGTCTCGACAACAACTCGGATAGCCAATCCATCACCCGCGTATCTTGAAGCGCGTCCTGCACGCCCGGACCGTCTGCGATGAAGACTGCGTCCAACGCTTGAACATCACTCGGATCGCAAGCATGAGTCCATACATCGATCAATGATGAAGACTGAACCGTTGCACCTTTTCCCGAGTAGAACGTCACGTTGTAAGGCTTGTTGCAATGACCTCGACTGTTTTGAATCTCGTTCGCAATCTGGAATATCTCGCTGATGGCACTGGTGCCAAGGAGTGAGAACCCGTCGAATGCAAGTATCCCGATCTGGCGGACGGTGATATTCCGCTCACTCTCTTGCGCATCGTCGCCGATTCCCCGACCGCTTCGCTTCATGTTGGCCTCGACCGCGCGATCTTTCACCGTCGCTATCCGTCGCTATGACTTGCTAGTACTTCTTCTTCCGTTGCGGCGCATGTTATCCCGGATGGCGCTTATCGATACATACGTGGCATAAACAAACAACAGAATGGCGGTGAAGCGCAAATCGTTGGAAGCGGCGTTCATCGAGTGGCGTGATGGAAACTTACTGTGCAGCGTGTCATGGCGGATCTGGATAATAGTTCGTCTGCCATGCGCATTGCGCAGAACACCTGTTGGACTCAAGCTAGCCTGTCTCGTTACGCCCCGAGTTTTGGAATGAGCACTTCTGCCCGTTTCGCCTCCGAATCCATGCCTTTTCGCATACGCCATACCAACGTCCGCGACGTGAAGATCGTCGAACCACACATCGAGCATGATGCGCGCGGGTTGATTTTCGATTGCTTCGACCAGGAGTGGTTTGAACAGAACGTCGCGCGTGGCTATGCGTTCGTTCAGGAGCATCACATGGTCTTTTCGCGAAACGTACTGACCGGGTTGCATTACCAAATACAGCACCCTCGCGGTCTGCTGCTGCGAGTCGTGAACGGCGAAGTGTTTTGCGTTGCGCTGGATCTTAGACGATGGTCAGTCACATTCGGACGTTGGGTTGGTGAGCGAATTTCATCGGCAAACAACTGGCAGATGTGGATTCCACCCGGCTTCGCCTATGGCTTCCATGTTCGCTCAGAGGTTGCAGAGGTGTTGATGAAAGCGACAACCAAACGCAATGCCGCTTTCGAGCGCACCGTTTGCTGGAACGATCCCGTGATCAATATCGCGTGGGAATTGAAAGCGGAGCCGCTTGCGGTAGCGGAGTCTGCAACTTGCACGGGCTTCCCCGTAGCGGAAGTTTTCTAACGCGCCACGCGTTGCGAACTGTCATCGAACGCTGTGCTCGCACGATTCCGACAGAATAAGAGACCTATCGGCCGGAAGGTAGACATCGCGCAATCAAACTTAGTAGAGTCACTACCGGTGTCGAAGGTCGGATTCTCTCGGTCCAACTGCCCTTCACGGCCCTTGCCGCTGCCATCCATCCCCGTGCGTGGCCGGCTTGCTTCGGTCCTTCGTGACGTCACGAAGGACTTTTTTTCTTGTATTTGCTGGTGCGTATTCTCTCTACGCGTCGCATCAGTATTCGACGGGTTGGTGCCCTGTTCATGAAACACTTTGAGTGAATGGGCTGAAGTTCACTGGAACGTTTCCGGTAGCCAGTGTCGTTGTTTGTTGGTTCTCCACTGCTGTGGCAGACACTCAGGCAGGATGATCGCGACGAGGTTTCGCCTTTCTCAGTTGCCCAGCCGGCAACAAATATTGTCCCGATGCAACCCTCGATCTTCTCGTCTTCCTCAACTGCCTATGCGGCAGCAAACAATTCGCAAGCATGAACTGTGTTGGGGGGAATATTCTCAGCTGCCTACGCGGCAGCGAACGGGGTTATCCGCCGTGAATCAGTGCTGGACCTTTTCTCAGCTGCCTACGCGGCAGCGAACAGTATGTGGAAAACGGGCCGGTTTGCATGTCATTTCTCAGCTGCGTACGCGGCAGCGAACTGGATGCTCGCCGATCGCGCGGGCCGTCTTGATTTCTCAGCTGCCTACGCGGCAGCGAACAGTTCGATGCTGTACGTCACGAAATCCCCGGCTTTCTCAGCTGCCTACGCGGCAGCGAACCGTGCAGCGCGAGAGCCGTACACCGTGCCGTTTTTCTCAGCTGCCTACGCGGCAGCGAACATATCGTCCACTTTCGAGATTGAAGTCTCGCCTTTCTCAGCTGCCTACGCGGCAGCGAACGATCCGCTGACAGACGTCTTGGATGATCGAAATTTCTCAGCTGTCTACGCCGCAGCGAACCTGCGCCGCGCCCGCGCCGCGCTCAACGAGCTTCTCTCAGCTGCCTACGCGGCAGCGAACAAGGCGCTCAAACCGCCATCCCCTTGATTCCCCAACGAAATGACGCTCTTCGCCCTTGCCTACCCAAAATTCCAGCCTCGCCCTAAGTCCTTGTTTCAACAAGCACCCAAAGCGAGCCCAGAAAAAAGGGTTTAAAACAACGGCACCGTAACACCCTGACTCAGCCCGTAGCGATTGAACTTGCCCTGCGCCTCGCCCAATACCTCCGCTTGCTCGATGAAAAGGCAAAACAACTGCCCCGTGCTCGCACTGCGCAGTTGCACATAGGGCAAATCGGGACTTCGCTCCACGCTGTCAGGAATCGCCGCTGCCGCCTCTGCCCAAGTCTCTCCCTTCCGGCGCATCCGCCGTCGACGCAACCTATCCACATTCGTCTTGAACTGACGCCGTTGCACGACGCAATGCGCCGTGATCCCGGCGGGAACCGGCATCGCCTCGGTGAGCTTTACGTGATCCCGCATTCCTTGCAGCCAGGCGCGCGCCATCAGACACCGCAGGTCAGTCTCACCACCATGAAGGCGCACAACGCTGCCCAACGAACGCGGACGCAGGGTATATCGCGGAAAGCTGATTCCGATGCCGTCGGCTTCGATCTCCACCAATGCCCGATGAAGTTTGGCCATGAGCGCGCCGAGCAAATGCGCATGACTGAACTCCGGGTCGGGCCGCAAGGCGATATCGATGTAGTGAGTCGTCATCGCCGTCAACTCCCATCGCCGAAAACACCACCGCGAATCAGGACGGCCATCACGAAGTGCTGTTGCTCCACCGTCGGCGTCTTGTCCCTGAGCAACCAATCGTCCAGCAGCGTGTAGAAGTCCTGCGGTCGGAACGCCGGGTCAGCCTTGTCCTGCTTCCTGGGCGGCCGATACGCCTTGCCCTGCGTCGTGACCGATCCATAGGGCTCGACCGCGATAGGCCCAAGCTCGCCTGCACCTTCGTACCACGTGTCGATGGTTCGCACCGCATTGCCGATCTTCTGCGAATGAATCGCCGCCACGTTCTCAACGTGATAAAGCGTCTTGCTCTTTCTGCTACCGCCCTTGTCGAGAATCAACTCCTGCGACGGAAACACCTCCTGACCTAGTCCGAGGCGCACATAGGCCGTCACGTGTAGTAGAACGTGCGCGCGACCGGTGAGACCATCGGCGATGAGGCCGCCTAGCTCGGCGACATCGGAATCGACCGTGTCGATGGCGTGCAACTCTCGCGACAACGCATCGAACGACCGGCCCCAGGTGGCCTTGCCGTCCTGTTGCCTGGACACGTCGACCCGAACCGTTTCCGCACCCAACCGATTACGCCACAAGAAGCGCCCGTTCGCCAGATTGCCCGCGTAGCGATTGGCCAGTTCGGTGAAGCCGTGCTGAGCGACGTAAGCGTCGACGACGCCTTGCAGCTTCACCCGATACCGCGCGCTGTTGCAAGCCGACGGCATGCCAGCGCCTGCCAGCACGCGCAGTGTGAATTGCACTTTGAGCGTGTCGGCATCGGCGGGCAACGCGGCGAAATCCACCGTTTGAAGGTTCGCGTTCTCGACGGCTGCGTCCAGTTTCGCAGGATCCTGCTCCTTCGCCTTCAGGCGATTCGAAATCGTGCCGCGCACCGATTTCTCGCGGATCGCAATCGGCGACCAGGCCGATGCCTTTTCGATATCCTGACAGCGGCCAGCGTGCAGGACCGCATCCGAGGGATCGAGTTTTCGTTCGAAGGCGAGTACGGATGCGGTAGTCAGTTCTTCAGACATGTTTTGTTATCCAAATTAATTAATCGAAATGATTGATCCGGCACCGGCCGGACTCGATCTGACTCATCTTCATCGTCAGTAAGAGAATCCGGGTCTTCGTGATCGTGATGGTAGCCGCTACGGCAGCGGTACAGGCCCGTCTCCAAGTCACTCTCGGCCCACCACAACAACTGATCCACCGTGCGCAACCGATGCGGGCCAATCCATCCACCGAATGAATAAACCGCCTCTACGAAGACGAACGGAATCGACGGGTCGCGCGCATTCGCGACACTACCCGCTGGCATCGGCCCGGTGAGCGCGGCATAGCCGACCGTCATCGGCACGGTCCAGCCGCCTCCTTTCTTTCTGGCGGGATCGGCCCAGCGAACTTTCTTCCTGTCTGCGCTCGCATGCCCGGTATCGGCCGCCTCTTCGACCACAGGCTCGTAATTGAATCGCGCGGCGTGGAGCCATGCATCGAGCAAGGTCGCGTCAGGCTGCTTTTCACACAATTCACGATGACGGTCCTTCAGGAGATCGTCGCGACCGACCAGCGCATAGCCCGGCAGCCACTGTCGACCCCAACGCGCGAAGCACTCCGCTTGTTCCTCATCACTATCCTGAAGCAATTCAATCCAAGCACGGGTTCGTCGTCCGGGCATCGGCGCGGATGGCAACACCGTACCGCCCGCAATGCGCATGTTCGCCACGATGTCGCCAATATGCGAAGCCCATCCCGCTAGCTGCGCGTCGCGTTCGGCCTCCCCGAGAGCACCGGCGTCGTCGGCCGTGTCGTATGTTGCCTTGAAGATCAGCGTGATAGTGAGATGAATCCGGCCTTCTTCCACGATAGCCGCAGACTCACCTTTACTCGTCACGGGATTGCGCGTCAGGCGGAATGTCTTGACGTACCCATCCGTTACCTGCTCTTGATGGTCATGACAGATAACGCCGAACTGCTGCAGTTTCAGCGGAATGCCGGCTGCGGCGAGCTTGCGTTGCAGCGCCCACATCAGACCGGCGAATGCCGTGATGGATGGGAAGCCGTGCGTGAGCGGGCTGGATATGGCATTGGCGTTCTGCACACGCAAGTAAGGCAGCACGAGCAGCGCCGGAGTGAGATCCTGTTTGTGTTTCCGACTCATTTTCGTTCTCGCAGAGAGATCAGCTCGTCATGGGTCTTTCGCACCGGGATGTACTTCGGTGCATCAAGCCGTTCACGCAGCATGCGCAGGTGTTCCATGTAGCTGCTCTTGTCACTCAGAAGTGCATCTCTCCAGTTGCGCGATACGTTGTGATCCAGCTTGTTGGCCATCTTCGCCGTGAGCCACTTTCCAAAACGCTCGCCGATTTGAGCAGGCCAGTCCATGAAGAGCCAGCGGCTGGCGAACTCACTTTCTTCCGGCAACTCGGACCGTAGAGGGTCGAGCCATAGTTTCTCTTCATCGGCCAGTTCGGCGAAGCGTGGGTCGCGTGTCCAACCCGGAGGTTCCTTCAACAGTTCGCCCGCATACGCGACGAGTTCGTCGATTATTCGATTCTCGAGGTCTTTAAGGCGCTTCCTGGCTTGCAGGTTATTGGGGCGATCGCTCAGTAGAAGATCCTGCATCTGGCGTATCAGGACGCGCACCAGAGGACGTGCACCAAAAGCCCTTTCGAAAATCGAACTCACGTTAGCCGGAAGAACGTTGCGCCGGGTTTCCCACGTCGGCGGCAAGGACGACAACAGGTAGTTGATCCCGCCGCGTTCAGCATTGAGTTGGGACACATTTTGTGGTTGCGTGCCACCCAGCTTTTGAACGGCAAGATCGCGGTATTCGCGGTAGACGCCCTCATGCGGCAAACCATCGCGACGTGCATGACGCGCCCGCTTGTTCGCCTGGCCGAATCGTGCGTCCTGCTGTTCCGCATGCACCACATGGATGAGCGACGTAGCGAAAAGCGGCGAGATGAGATGGTACTGAGCGTCGTCTTCAGCATCGCCACCTACGAGCCAGTACAACTGCTTCGCGCGAACGTGCGATGCAGCACCGCCTTCCCGTTTCGATGTCAGACTCGTGAATGCCTCGCGCAATGATTGGGCTTTCGCAGGGTCGTCATCGAGTGACTGCACGGCGTCCGGATCGTTATCGATGAGCGCTTTGAGCAGCGTGCGTCCGTTCATCTCCAGTTTCAGCAACCTGTGTACGTCGAGTGCGGCAGCGTTACCGACTACGTCCGTGGAAAAGTGATTGCCCAGTATGTGACTGCCGACCACGTCAAGCACTGGAAGTTCGGTGGGCGTCACATAAAGATTGGTGCCGCGCGCATCCGGGTGAATGGGCTTCAACGAATGCGTCACAGCCTGGATCTGCTTCACGCGCCGCGCCGCATCTTCGAGCCACGGAACGCGCTCGTGTTGCGCGATGAGATCCGCGCGTTTCGGATCGTCTGGCGCGAGCTTGTCGAGCTTGGTCTGGAGGCGGTCGCGCAGGAATTCGTTGATCAATACTCTGAAGCTACAGTTATTTTTAATAATATTCTTTCCACTCATTTGCTATCCTAACTTTATTGAAAAAAGCGTTTACCTATCGATTTAGTGAAAAGAGGCTCTCTGATCCTCATCAGAGAGCGGAAGGTTAAGGGAAATGCCACCTAGCTCGAACCCCGAACGCCCAAGGATACGAACAATCGGGAACGACACGTTTGCCACGGCGACGGTCAACTTGACTCAAAGGTCCGCCGACTTACCGCCTTCAATCCTCGGCAACCGACGGGCAAGCGCGCGACGATTGCCAAGAGTTAATAATTTGAACACGCCGCCTCCTTGCGTGCAGGTGAAAGTGAATCCTTATCCTACATCGCCATTCCGCCCAAATAAAAATTCATATGAGAAAATTTCAGTGAATTAACAAAATATCAGAAATTACTCATCGATCTAATCAGCAATTGAGCAACTTACGAGCTATTTTTTCTGCTTTGCCGCCGCATAGGTAGCTGAGAAAGAATGGTCATTCGATGACTCTCCGTTATTTCGCTGCCGCGTAGGCAGCCAGAACTCACTCCTTACTGAAACCCAGCAACGCGTGATACCGCCACCCTTGCTCCGAAACAGGCAAACTGACAGTCGCGACATTGCGGGCGCTGTCATTCAGGCTTTGATCGTGTGCACCGGCCCACTGCCGAATTAACTCCATCAGGTCGATATGAAACCAGGGACCGATAGCCGGCCCATTTAGCTCTGAATCCGGTATCTGCAAAAGCAGATCGCGGCGATCCACGTAAGTCTTCGGTTCGCGTCCGTTCCGATCAATGACGCGATGAAGAATCATCTCGTCCTCGTCCTCCGAGGGAAACAGCACGACGTCTTCTCGTTTCTGCGAGTCCTTTCGAAAAGGCTGCACTTGCGGCAGCACGCCGGTCAGCCATAGCGGGCTTTCGCTATGCCAATGCCGCGTCGCGTCGCGCGAAACGGGTGTGAAGACGTCGCTCGACTCATCACGCGGAAGCATCGTGTCACGCATGCGACCATGTTCGAGATCAACCAAGCTACTTGTAGGTTCCAGGTTCTCACGTTGGCGGATGCGCGGCCGCGCATCGATGGGCCACTGCCCCGGCTCTTCGGGAAGATTCAGCAGCCTGCTCAATCGGTGAGACTCAAGATGAAAATCGATGCCGGATTCTTGCAGTGAAGCTGGCGAACCCACTGGCTTCGGACGGATGTATCGCATTTCAAAGCCGGGCTTGCAAAATACTGGCGCAGTCGATGCACCGCGCTCGAAATACCGCAGGTTCGTATCGAAGATCATCATGTTGGTACACGCCACCGGACCACCGCGATGACGCCGCACACGCCCTGCAAGCTGAATCAGCGAACGCATGGATGACGGTTCCGCAATCGCGTACTCACCGGACCAGTCTCTCCCTACTTCACAGACGGGCGAAGCGAGCACCACGAACAGGTGATCGGACTCGGGATATCGATCGAGCAGCGCTCGCACCGAAGGATGTTGCAACGCCGGATCGCCGCCACTTCCCGCAGAGCGACGATCGAACACCGCATCGAGTTGTTGCTCGATGTGCGAGCGCGCGAGAAGCGGAAATTGAGCGTGATACACGCACAAATGCACGCGCACGCCGGGCGCCGGCGCACCTTGTCGATACATGGCCCGCGCGACATCGAACAAAGGGCCGATATTCGCCATGCGAATGATGCCAAGGCTCACGCGCTTGCCAGTCACCGGATCGACGACGTGGTTGCCATCGTTCCGATGCAAGGCCCACGCGCTCCGCAGCGCCAACGAAGCGAATGCCCCGCGTCGCTCGCCTTTGGACATCTCCCGCCAGGCTTTGATCGGCAGCTTCACGAGTTCGGCACGTCGTCGCACGTCGGCATTGGCAAGTTGCGCCACGCGCTTCTGCACGAACGCGTCATGTCCGCTCACGAAGCTGGCGGCGTCCGCGCAATCGGCGTGGGATTGCGCGAATTCATCCACCCACATGCAGGCCACGCGCGGCGATTCATCGGGCCGTTCGCCCCGGTTGCGCTGATAGTGACTGCGGCCATCCAGATAAGCCAGGAACAGCCCCTGCACGAGCGCCGGCGGTAACGTCGCCGAAGACAACAATACGCGTGCGCCCAAAAGCCCTGCCCAATGCACGAGTCGCGTCAACGCGGGCAGATCGGCCATGTCGAAGTCATCCGGTTCGTCCAGCACGAGATCGCCGGTCATGAGTCTCAGCATCGGTGCGATCTGGCGTCCGCCTCGCAGGCTCTCGGTCGCGGGCGTCAGATGATCGACGGTACAAGCAAGGATCGGCGCGGCGATCAGCGAGCGCACCTGCGAATCATCGGTCAATCGCTGCAGAAGCGGATGATGAACGTTGCCCTCGAAAGTAACGTGCCCTCCTTCGTCGAGCAAGGCCTGACTCGACGATGAACCCGTGGCTTCTGCCTGAGCCTCGAAGTACTCGAATAGCGCACGGCTCGCCGTGCCGCCAACCTTGATAGCGAGTTGGTCATCGGTCAATCCGAGATCATGCTGGAAGACGCGTCCGCTTTGCATGGTCAGCGTGCGCAGGCCGATGACAAACGCACAACGCATGCCTCGCCTGGGGTCCGCGAGCGCATTCATGATGCGGGCGTTGCCCAGTGTCTTGCCGCACCCCGTCGACGCCATGTTGATCACGAACGCACCGTGCTCAGCCGCACGTGTTCGCATGCCGATCGCCAGATCGGCGGCCCGGTCCTGCCACTGAAAACGCGAATCGGTATTGCGCTTCTTGAGGCCTCGATGATTCCGCAGCGCAGGAAGGCTGCGCGTCAGCGTCGGTAGCGAACGCGCAATGAGCGATGCATGCGCTTGCACGCCAAGCAAATGCTCGTCGAGCGTCTGATTCAGAATGCGCTTCGATGCGCCGTGCGATGATGCATCGTCGCTTCGATCAGGACGCGTATTCGCATACAACGGATAGCCGGGATTGAGGTAAGCTCGGCGACGCGCTTCGTCACCGATGCTGGAGTAATGATGGTCGGCCAGCATCAAACATAGACGGGACACGTGCATCACGAAGGGATCGTCGAGCGTGGCATTCGTGGACGTTGCGCGCGGCGATCCCAGTAGCTTGCGCGCATACCGCGCCGCCTGCTTGCGCCATGACGCAGTGGCGACGGGCAAACCAAACCTAAATTGCCAGTAAGTTTTCACCCTGGCGATCTCGACAACCTCGCGAGGCTCGTTCCAATCCGCGTCGATTTTTTGAAGCATTTTGCCGAGGTCATGTCTGTCGAGTCCATTCATGCTGGCGCCGAACCGACGCCAAATACGTCGTGGCTCTTCGATATCGGCATCCGAGCTTCCGTCTGCTTGCTTCACGGGCTTGCAAGGCATTCGATGATGCGTCAATATCAGCCAGCTTACCGCCTGCGCCAGCGGCGGCAGTGTCGCGAAAGGCTTGTGCGCTTTGGCATCGTCATCTAGTCCGTCGCGCAACAAGCGGCCTGACCGATGATCGAGCCATTGCGCTTCGAATCGCTTCGAATCGACCTGTGCATCCGCGCACGATGCGAGACGCGTCAGCCAGTCGGCGTCGTCCTTCGCGTCGCCGACGAACGCCTGAAACAGGCGCACCGACACCCATTCATGGCGATAATGGTTGGTCTCCTTCGCGTGAGGCGCGAGCAGCCGCTCCTGGAATGCGCGTGTCGCTTTGCCGAGATCATGCAGTAGAGCGGCCAGCGCGGTCAGGGCCGATATCTCCTGCAATCGATGCCACGCGCTTTCGTCTTCGCTGCGCAGCATGTCGTTCTGCGTCGTGTTCGTGGGTACCGCGCCTTCTTCGTTGAATTGCCGGCCATCGCCGACGAGCCACAACAACTCACTATGGTCGCGTCCGCGTATTCAGTGACAGGCGACGGCAGTGTTCTTTCTCGCGCTTTGGCGCAACAACTTGCGCACCGTATCGAGCCCGGCCTGAGTGATGGGTGTCTGCCACGTGCGCTCGCCGCGCCGCTCGGCGAACTGGTCGAGGATGCGTCGCGTTTCGGTCAGCGCGCGTTTGGTGCATTGGGCGACGAACAGTACCTTCATGATCGTGCGTCCGATGTTTGCGCGAGAAGCGCGGTATCGACGGCGGTCGCCTTGAGCGTGTCTATCATGAAGTCGAGCGATTCATCGCGCGTCATGGCTTCGATGCAGTGACGCCGGAACTGCTGCTCCTCGTCGCCGCGCATCGCCGACAGGAAGGCTTGCGGAAGGATCACTGCGTCCTTGATCAGATCGGCTGCGTCGAACACCAGGCCGCCGCGTCGCGTCTTGCCATGGAGGACGGCCAGCCCTTGCGGCAGACCCAGCACCCACGTGGCCGTCGCGCCGAGGCCATAAGCCAGGTAATTGCCGTGATCCAGAAAGCGGTTGGCCGCGTCGGTTCCGCTACCGCGCTTCGCGCGTGTGAAATCACCGTAGCCGACCGTGTCCACCGCGAGTTTGAACAGGGCTTTGGTGAGACGCGCTTCGGTGAGCAAGAGCGTTGCAGGGTCCGGCGCGGCATCGATCTGGCTGCGAAATTGCTGCACGAGCGAATGCAGTCGGTCCTCGTTCACGGTGAAGCCTGCCTCGCGCATCGCACGCGTGCTCCAGGCCTGCTGCAATCGTGCGAGGCGGCTCGTTTGCAAATGCCTTGCCGCGCGAGAGCGCAACGCATCATCGAACCAGAAGCGCACCCACGCTTGCAGATACTCCGTCGGCCGGTATTCGCTTTGCGGCGATATCCAGGCAATGTCGACATCGATCTCCGTGGCGCTGAATAGCGGCGTGCCGCCACCGCCGCAAAAGCCAACGAGCACGCCAGCTTTGGCGAGTTCGCGCATCGCGGCCTGTGTCACGGATGTGCCGGTGCCGAGCAGGATGCTCGTCGTGTTAGCGATGGGGATATTCCAGTAGAGATTTCTTTTGCCCGCATCGGTCACGTATTCGACGCGGCCGCCATTTACTAAAACGCGGCAGTGTTCGAGGTAGTAAAGGTTAGCTCGTTTGGAATGCAGAATGGTTTTTAGATCTGATGAGCGTATGGATTCCATGTGGTTCTCCTGCCGCGATTTGCGTTTTGGCGTCGTGTGGCGTTCTTAAAGAGCGCAGCTTCGGGCCGCTGCGCCAACCTGAGCGGCCTACACTAACAAATCGTCTTCAGATCGATGCGGCTGTATCTCGAAAGTCGGGCGGGATGTGGTTGGTGGGGACATGGGTTCTTAGCTGCCTATGCGGCAGCGAACGCCCTTCTCGCCGCATCCGCGAGCGCGGAGCCTTTCTCAGCTGCCTACGCGGCAGCGAACCCGCGTACAGCGCAACCGAGCTCGCGTTGATCTTTCTCAGCTGCCTACGCGGCAGCGAACGCGCGCGCGGCGCGGAAGAGCTTATCGATCACTTTCTCAGTTGCCTACGCGGCAGCGAACCTGCGCACGACGCCGAAGCTGATGGAGTGCACTTTCTCAGCTGCCTACGCGGCAGCGAACACAGCAGGCGGATTCGATTGCTGATTGCCTCTTTTCTCAGCTGCCTACGCGGCAGCGAACATCGTCGAACGCGAGCGCGGTTTCGTCTGCCTCTTTCTCGGCTGCCTACGCGGCAGCGAACGAAACAGTTCGTAGTCCATGTCAGCAGACGAATTTCTCAGCTGCCTACGCGGCAGCGAACTTCGTTCATTTCACTGTTCTCCGGTTACGTGCTTTCTCAGCTGCCTACGCGGCAGCGAACAAAGCTGAGGTGGATATGCGCGGTTTCGTATTTTTCTCAGCTGCCTACGCGGCAGCGAACTATCAAGTCGGCTGCGAGAACGTGAATCTGCCTTTCTCAGCTGCCTACGCGGCAGCGAACGCGGCTCGACAGGCGTGCCGCCGTTTGATGTTTTTCTCAGCTGCCTACGCGGCAGCGAACTACAGCTACAAGACGGACCCGCTCACGGATCATTTCTCAGCTGCCTACGCGGCAGCGAACCATGTGCAGCATCGAGCGCTCTATGTCACGAATTTCTCAGCTGCCTACGCGGCAGCGAACCCGGCGCGGCGACTGCGAACGTCAGCGCAGCATTTCTCAGCTGCCTACGCGGCAGCGAACTTACGATCCCGCGCACGTGCATCTGATGACGCTTTCTCAGCTGCCTACGCGGCAGCGAACTTGTGCTAGATGCTGCGCTCGAAGGGGTTATTTTTCTGAGCTGCCTACGCGGCAGCGAACGGTTTCGCCGTTGAATCGTGGCAGGGCGTTCGTTTCTCAGCTGCCTACGCGGCAGCGAACCCACTCGCGCCGCGATTCTCTGCGCTCATGCTTTTCTCAGCTGCCTACGCGGCAGCGAACGCGCGGTTTCGCGCATGGCGGTTGAGCGATGTTTTCTCAGCTGCCTACGCGGCAGCGAACCGGTCAAGCGCTGAAAGATGATCGACGTCTGCTTTCTCAGCTGCCTACGCGGCAGCGAACACTCGCAAGAGTGCGGAAACTGTTGCGGAACTTTTCTCAGCTGCCTACGCGGCAGCGAACTCAATCAGATAAACCGGCTCTGCGCTCATGCTTTTCTCAGCGGCCTACGCGGCAGCGAACAAGGCGGTTCGTGCAGCTTCGATTCAGGCGTTTTTCTCAGCTGCCTACGCGGCAGCGAACCGAGAAGTAGCGAAGATCAAACGCGCGTTGCAGTTTCTCAGCTGCCTACGCGGCAGCGAACCGCGGGCATGGGAATCGACATGGGGACGTGGTTTTCTCAGCTGCCTACGCGGCAGCGAACGTGCGCCGACTTCACGGAAGGCTTGGGCGGCATTTCTCAGCTGCCTACGCGGCAGCGAACGGTGGCGGCGGTGCGAGCACCGGACTCGAGCGTTTCTCAGCTGCCTACGCGGCAGCGAACTCTTGAACTCCAGTGGAGTCTGCCAAGTGTTCTTTCTCAGCTGCCTACGCGGCAGCGAACTCGGCTCCTCCTTGCTCGCGGATTGCTCGATTTTTCTCAGCTGCCTACGCGGCAGCGAACTGCGTCGCCATCGAAACCCACTCTGGGGCGACTTTCTCAGCTGCCTACGCGGCAGCGAACTATTCGGAGCCGTTCGTGAGCGCCCATTGATCTTTCTCAGCTGCCTACGCGGCAGCGAACGCCTCCCCCCGATCTGCGCGATCTCGGATTCGATTTCTCAGCTGCCTACGCGGCAGCGAACGCCTCCCCCTGATCTGCGCGATCTCGGATTCGATTTCTCAGCTGCCTACGCGGCAGCGAACCGGGGTCTCGCGTGGATCGCGCTGCGCTGGGCTTTCTCAGCTGCCTACGCGGCAGCGAACAGCGCATTCAGATGGACGCCGACGAGCGCAGCTTTCTCAGCTGCCTACGCGGCAGCGAACGCACACGTTCTTTTATCTCGACCCTCCGTATTTTTCTCAGCTGCCTACGCGGCAGCGAACGACGAAGCTGTTCTATCGCGCGCAAAGCGCCGTTTCTCAGCTGCCTACGCGGCAGCGAACATTGTGTGGGCCGTTCCACACGCAGCGGCGCAATTTCTCAGCTGCCTACGCGGCAGCGAACCATGCCTTTCAGCTTGTGATTCAGCGCGAGCTTTTCTCAGCTGCCTACGCGGCAGCGAACCAGCGCGTACGTCTGCATCGAGCGCGGGCCGTTTTCTCAGCTGCCTACGCGGCAGCGAACCGTCGCGGCGAGTACCTTGGCGTCCGCATCGCTTTCTCAGCTGCCTACGCGGCAGCGAACCGGTTCACCGGCTGATAACCAGCGCTTCAACTTTTCTCAGCTGCCTACGCGGCAGCGAACTTCGCACGGAAGTCGGCATCGAGTTGATTCACTTTCTCAGCTGCCTACGCGGCAGCGAACATTTGGTTTCTCAAACGGAGGTTGCCATCTGCTTTTCTCAGCTGCCTACGCGGCAGCGAACTACGTGCGTCAGGAAACTCTGCTCGAAGTTCTTTTCTCAGCTGCCTACGCGGCAGCGAACGTTCGTGGTGGCAGCTCGACATGCGCCAGAGCTTTCTCAGCTGCCTACGCGGCAGCGAACGCCTGGTGAAAGGGCCGTGTGCGTGCCTGATTTTTCTCAGCTGCCTACGCGGCAGCGAACGATGCCGTGCCGCTGCTCGAATCCCTTCCATTTTTCTCAGCTGCCTACGCGGCAGCGAACGCGTCGGATCGGTGACGCAGCCGTAAATTGTCTTTCTCAGCTGCCTACGCGGCAGCGAACTAGCGCAATTGTACGCCATCCTATTGATTATTCACGAGAAGACGCTGTTTTTGGCTCGAACACCCAAATTTTAGCCTAGGCGCTAAGTCATTGATTTATCGCCCACGCAAGGATCCACTCAAAAAAAGGGTTCAGCGGTACGCTGACCGAAACCGCTGGCGAGGCCTGCCCAGAGGTTACTTCGTGTCGTCCGCGCGGGCAGCAGGATGAAACTTGACGGACCTGAGTAAGAGTCCGATCCGGCATCCTGCCGTCGTCCTTGCGAATCGATGGTGCCGCATGCCACCGGGAGCTTCTTCAAACCATGCTGCCCACATCGCCAGCTTCTTGGCGCCGCTCCTCTAATGCCACGTTTCTGGCGCGATACCAGAGGCGATCTACCCGAACTTCCCTTATGCAAACGCCCCTTTGCCGGACAAAGCCCCCCGCTCCCGCCTTCACCACATTTGACAATCGTCCAAAAAACGTCGCTATGCCATTCGCGTCCGTAGAAAAGCGGCGGGCGCTGACTCGCTCCTTGCGTTGAACCATTCGCTATCCTATCGACAAGCAAGGCAATCGACATCATGCAAAAAGAAGAACAACTCAGCACCGCACCTCTAAGCGGCATACAACTCGAAGCGGTTCTGGACCGGCTACAAGCCGATAGGGAAGAAACCGGCCCCGTCAACGCTCGGCCCAAAGACCGGCTCGAAGCCCAGCCATTGCGCGCTGATTCGCTTCAGACAATCGGCCGGCTAACGGGACTGTGAGGAGCGCGGGACTTCCGGAGCGCGCCCGCGCCGTCGTTGACCGCGAAGAGGCAAGCGTGCTCGCTGCGTCGCGGCCCGACGAGCGGGACTACGTGCTTTTTGTCTCTAACGCTACCGGCTGGAGATCGCATGCACGTCTCGCGACGACAGCCATGCTGGACGCGCTGCGGAAGATGACGCCCATCGTGTCCGAGGCATCGAATCTTCCCGACGCGCATGCGTGCAATCGATGGAACGTTCTCTACTACACCGAGCGCGGTTCACTGAAAGTCTCTCTGGCGACCGCAGCGTTGCGGCGCAGCCTGAGCCTTGCCACGCCGAGCCGCGAAACTTACCGGGCGTGGGACGAGGCGCACTACCATCGCTGCCGCGCGTGGACGCTGTGGAACGATGATCGTCGCGATGACGCCCATCTCGCGGCAAGCCATGCGATGTCCATGCTTCGCGATGCCGCACCGGGCCAGGATATCGACGAAAACGACTCGCTGCGGCTCGCTGATTCGATCATCGAGTATCTGCCCGACGAACTGCCCGTCATCGAAGAACAATGGCGTTGCCTGACTGCTTCCTGGGCTCTGCCGCGCCGACGCGAAATCGACATGCGCATCGCCCGGCTCGACGCCTGCGCACGTCATGCAAAGGGCGATCTGTCCGGCGCCATCGAGCGTTGCGCCGACGCGCGCCATAGTCTGGAACTCTTCGGCCCGGAGGCGACGACGTCATCGAGTATCACCCGCCGCGGCTGATCCAAGCAAAACGGTTCGATGATGCCGGCCGACTCGCGTTCGAGTATGCGTATCTACTCGACGAGTATCACGAGACGGTGCCCACGCCGTCAAGTTGTGCGGTGGCCGCGATGATCGCGTCGCGCCGGTCCGGCCCCCACCGCCCGCGCGTCATGTCGCCGATCACGTAACGTCCGTCTGCGAGCCGCCCCAATTTCGCGCCGGCCGTCCAGTCGCCGTCGCCCTCGACGCTCGCCAGATCCCAGCCGCGCACCCATTCGATGTAGGTGCTCGGCACGATGTCCACGATGCCGATCCGCTCGGGCTTGAACAGATCGCCCTCGGGCGGCACTGGCATCTGCTGATACAGCGACGCCCACGTGCGCGGGTTCGATTCGTACTGCGCCCAGTGTTTCCGGTCGAACCATTCGGGCCACAGATATTCGCCCTTCTCACGATCCAACGGATCGGTGTCAGTCTCGCACCGCGCCTGCAGGCACAGCACCTCCCACGTGTTGCCGTCGCGGCACGCAATGCGACCGCTCGCGCCGTGCCAGCCCTCGGGCAGGATACGACCGGCCAGATCATCCTCGTGCCAGCGCGTACCTATGTAGACGATCCAGCCGCCGGGCATGAGCCGCGTCTTGAGATCGTCCTCATAGGCGTCGTACACCTTGTCGCGGATCACCTCCGAGTCGGCCTGCTCGCGTCCTCTCATCACATCATCGAGGACCAGCCCGCCACAGCGGTTGCCTACGCGGCAGCGAACTCTTGCTGCAACTGCGCGCGCTGCGCCTCGAATTTCTAAGCTGCCTACGCGGCAGCGAACGCGCCCGGTCTTGATCGCCCAGAGGCGCAGCATTTCTAAGCTGCCTACGCGGCAGCGAACGCGCGGAGCCGATCTATCAGATCACCTCAGAGTTTCTAAGCTGCCTACGCGGCAGCGAACTTCACGGCGGCGACAACGAACGTATCGGCATCTTTCTAAGCTGCCTACGCGGCAGCGAACCCTGCTGCCGGTCGTCGTCGTCCGACTCGAAATTTCTAAGCTGCCTACGCGGCAGCGAACGTTGTTGTCGCTCGCGTAGCTCGCGACCTTGTTTTCTAAGCTGCCTACGCGGCAGCGAACGGATCTTCTTCTTGGTTTGCTGCTGGCTCATTTTTCTAAGCTGCCTACGCGGCAGCGAACGAGCAACCGTCGTCGGGCATCTCGGCGACGACCTTTCTAAGCTGCCTACGCGGCAGCGAACGCGCTGATTTGGATCGTTCTTCCTGCTTTCATTTTCTAAGCTGCCTACGCGGCAGCGAACAAGACGGCGCGGAACAAGGCCAACCGCAAGTTTTTCTAAGCTGCCTACGCGGCAGCGAACCTCGTTGCGTGGCGCCGCACGCCGCACGTGTGTTTCTAAGCTGCCTACGCGGCAGCGAACTATCTGCGGCTTGCGCGCCCCGATGTGTTGCATTTCTAAGCTGCCTACGCGGCAGCGAACCAGGCGGTCGCACTGAGCGCGGAGCAAGAGCGTTTCTAAGCTGCCTACGCGGCAGCGAACAGCGCGGCAGCGAAAATCCAAATTGCCGGGATTTTCTAAGCTGCCTACGCGGCAGCGAACCGTTAGCCAGTCCCAGCACGACGTTTTCCATGTTTCTAAGCTGCCTACGCGGCAGCGAACTCTCACGCATGGCGATGATGCGGCAGCGGGCGTTTCTAAGCTGCCTACGCGGCAGCGAACGACCACCTGTTCAGCAACGTGATGGGGCTGACTTTCTAAGCTGCCTACGCGGCAGCGAACTTGCTCGGGTTCTTCAGGAAATCCGTCGGGCATTTCTAAGCTGCCTACGCGGCAGCGAACGCGCACGACGGCGTGGTTGTGTTGGCGCAGGTTTTCTAAGCTGCCTACGCGGCAGCGAACACGATCGCTTCCATGATTTGTCTGACGCTAGTTTTCTAAGCTGCCTACGCGGCAGCGAACGTGCCTCGAGCGAGCGTTTCGGTCGTTCTAATTTTCTAAGCTGCCTACGCGGCAGCGAACTCGACGGACGCGCGCACGATGAATTTCCTTCGATTTCTAAGCTGCCTACGCGGCAGCGAACGCCGCTATCTATCTATCTGGCGATCACGAGGCTTTCTAAGCTGCCTACGCGGCAGCGAACGGCGGACGTGGAACAGACTTCGAGTGCGATGGCTTTCTAAGCTGCCTACGCGGCAGCGAACAGCATCAGATCGAGCAGGACATCCAAGCAAAGTTTCTAAGCTGCCTACGCGGCAGCGAACTAGACGGGTTCTACGCCATCCTCTTGATTCTCCACGAGAATGACGCTGTTTGGGCTCGGGCACCCAAAATTTGACCTTGGCCCTAAGTCATTGATTTGTCAGGTACGCAAAGGCCGACCCGAAAAAAGGGTTCAGCGCTACGCTGCCCGAGATCGCCGCTGACGGCTTGAGCGCGGCATTTGCCACCGCCGCCTGATCAGCCTCGCCGGGATCGACGGCCTTGTCGCCCGTGCTCAACAATGGCCTCGAGTTCCGTATCGCTCATCGACTGCACGCGCAGCGGGCCACCGTTTGCGCCGGTGACTTCGACCGCCTAAGCGGTCTCCTTCCAGTGCGCGCGGCACTTGAGCCAAAAGATCGCCGCGATCGTGTCGCCGCCCGTCGCCTTGTTGTAGAGCGACTGCGCGACATTGCTGTTGGCGCGCACCGCGCCCTCCTGCATCTCTTGCGCGAAGTGCTGACGCAGCGTCTGCTCGGTGACCGGACGGCCGCGCGGCCCGGTGATCAGCGCACAGATCTCTGAAGCGGATGTCCCGCATGCGGCGAGCTTGAGCACAAGCTGACGCTGCGCCGCGGCGGGTGCGAAGGTGCTGCGCGGCATTGTTCATCCTGTGCTGATGCTCCGTATTCCTGTTCAGTCAAGGGATTGAGACTGTCGGGCGAGAGGGCTGTTGCTTCGTGTCCCTATGCCCATGCGATGGACTGGCTTTCATCGGCGAGCAGAGCGTAAATGCTCCCCACCACAACCATCTACGGAGCTACCGAAATGAACACCATGGCCAACGATCGAATCGCCGCAGCACTTGCGCCTCGAAACCTCAATGAACAGTTGTCCGCCACCGCACGCGAGTGCATCGCGATGCTGCTCGGCTTTTCTTCCTGCGAACACGCGGCCGACTTCCACACCACGCTGCGCGAGATCGCACCGCTTCCCGAAGGCTTCACCGTCGGCGAGGCGCTCACAGCCTATTTGGCCCACATCGCCAAGCGGCTCGATCCCAAGACTCCTATCGCCGCATGAACACCACGTTGAACTGCACGACCGAAACAACCATGTCCGTTACTGCCTATCTCATCGATCCTTTCAAGCGTCACGTCCACGAGGTCAAGCTGGATGAGCACGCAAGGGGTCAGCGTGCGCTGCGTTCCGCCCGGGCCGTCGCGCCAATCCGGCGGAAACAGATCGGCGAGGTTCAGCTCGAGTGCCGCCGCGATCTCGGTGACGCCGCAGCCCGCGAAGCAGTGCATCAGCACGGTGCCGTCGGCGGTCTCGGTGATGGCGAGCGCCGGCCGATGCCCTTCGTGCGCCGGGCACATTGCCCGCCAGCGGCCGGGCGCAACCTGACGCACGCCTTCGAGGCGCGTGAGCAGCATCATGACGGGGCGTGCCGCCGCTGAAACCGAGGCGCGGGTCCGCGCGCGTGGCCGGTCGCCGGACATGGCCGCTCACCCGTTGCTGAACACGTCGTCGAACATGACCCGCCGCTCCTCGCCGTGCAGCGGTCGCCGGCCGTACCAGCGTTCGGCCACCGCCGCATAGTGGTTGGCGTTGCGCGCGTAGTGGCCGCCCCGGCGCCGCGCTTCAGCGCGCACCTGCTCGCCGGGCGTGGGCAACCGCGGCGCTTCTGCAAATCGCACATCGAACAGCTTCATGGTCGTCTCGCTTCACACGTGATCGGTGTCCGGGCCAGCATCGCCATCCGGTGGCGTCGACACCACCAGCGCCGAACGGGCGAGTTTGGCAATGCGCTGCATGGCGGGCTTGCCGCCTTCCTGCTCGGCAATCCGGCTGATCAGGTGCAAGGCGCGACGCAGGCGCGGCACATCGTGAACGGCGCGTGCGCGCAAGTGCTCGCCATGCGCGATGCGCATGTCGCGGAACAGCGGGTTCATCATGGATCTCCGAACAGATCAGCCGTTGGCTCAGCGAGCGGCTCGATGACGATCTCCGCGGGCGGATGCGTGCGATCGATGCCGTGATAGACGTGCTTCTCCCGAATCTGACGATCATTGAGGTAGACACCGTCCTGCACGCGCTCGCGCACCTTCACGCCATTGCGCTGGACATACGCCCAGCGGTCCTGCAGCACGTCCAGCAACAGGTCCTCGGCGAGATCGGGCCGCTCGCTGGCGTAGAACAGCTTCAGCGTGATGCGCAACGGACCAGCCAGGCGCATCCGGCATTGCACGGGAATCTGCCGCAACGCGGAGCGTTCGTACGCGCGCGCCTTGTCCGACTTGATCGATGCGGGCCGTAACCGCACTTCGCCAGTGGCCGTACGCAAACGGCGCGTGACGATCGCGCGGCTGTTGGCCTTGCTCGCGCATTCGCCGAGGATCGTGAAGGCGATGACGGTCATGTCGCGCTCAGCGATCTCAGTGCGGCTCCGCAGCGAGCCCGTCGAGAATGTCGAGCAGCACGTCGCCGGGTCGCATGTCCGAGGTGTCGCTCACGAGGGCACGAGCCCGCGCGTCACGCTCCCGCAACTCGGCCAGGCGGCGCATGATCTGATGGATCGTCGATTCCGCATCGCGTAGCGGCACCCGCGCGGCGTGCTCGGCCTGCGTCAGCGTGACGGATGGCCGTTCGCGTCGAACGGCTCGCCATTCGTGATTGCGATCTTGCGACCAATGTTTTTGATCAACCACCATGTCGTACTCCTAATTCAAGTGCATGCTGCGCGCTCCGGCGAAGCGAGCTGGCTCACGCGGCGGAGACGCCCTTGCCTCGCCGATTAGCGTATTCCTCAAGTGCATCCGCATGCTTGAGATGTGCGCGACCCACCTTGCGGTGTTGAGCCGCGTTCCAATGCACCTGCGGAGTGGTCAGCACTTCCAGTAGGACGTACTGCGGATTTTCTCGTTGCTCGTGCGGGATCGGGTAGCGGCGCTGAAGAACGCCCGTGAACAGCTCGCCTTGTATGGCTCGCGTGTCCTCGGATTGCGCACCGTAACGACGAGCCAATTCTCGCCGCGTGACGTCCAGCAGAAACTGCGTGAAGCCGTAACGGGCGCAGAGGGATTCATGCCCGCTTTCGAGCGCGGCGCGGGCGCGCGTGGCGACCGCGTTGCACTCGACGCAATCGAGGTTTTCGACCTCAAGGGCGGTGATGGTGCTCCGTACCGTGCGGACGATTGCGTCGCGCGTGCCGGCCGCTTTGGCGTCATGCTTCATCGTCTGCTCCTTCTATCATCGCGGATAGGAAAGCAATCGCCGTCGGCGCAATACGACGAACATCAGCTTGCATCGTATCGGTCATTGCGCTGAACACCGCAACCGGATCCTTCGAGGCGTATCCGTCACGTTCGAAGTCGCGCAGCCTTCCCCACAGCCAGAGCGAATCGTCCGGAAGTCTCGCGACAGTAGAGGCGGCGGGATCACGAATCTCTCGAATGAGCGCGGCCGTGCTCGGCTTCTTGTCGGGATCGCGCAGCGCCGCTTCGAACTCTGCTTCCGGAATCTGCGCCAGTCGCTGCCACTTCGACGATTGATCGCGTGTCACGCCGATCTCAGAAAGCGTCGCATGCGGCGACGCTTTTCCACGTCCCGGTCCCGGTGCGCGCTGCGGCGGCCCATTTGGCCGCACTTGCCGCTGCAAAGGTGACTCCTTCGGGAAAAGAGCAAGCGCCGCCAGCATCCACGTACGCCGAAGTGCGAGACCGCATCGAGCATGCACGGTCGCTCGAGGACCTGGATGAAGCGATCGATATGGCGCGTGCCCTACCGCAAGCTGGCTTCCGTGGTGAATTGCTCGACATTGCGCACGCTCGACGCGACGGGTTCACGCAGTAGCTTTGCAGACGGACATGGGATGCAGCAGTCGGCAACGCGTTCCTTAAGGAAAGGACGAAAGAGGCCGATGAGCCGCCGCACTCGCGCGCAATGCCCCGTTCATGAGTGGATGTTCGCGGAACACAACGGTACAGTCGTCGTCCGTTTGAACCCACACGGGGACGCACGACAGCCGCACCCTTACCAAGAGAACAGAAATGACGAGCACATGCACCGCTAACCACCATTAGGACTACTGTTGATGGATACGAAGCTATCCGAACGCGTCGTGCCCGCGCACTACGTCACCGTCTCGCTCGCCGCCGTCATCACGGGGCTTTCCGAGAAGGCGATTCGCCGCAAGATCGAGGACGGCAAGTGGCGCGAGGGACGTGAATATCGCCGCTCGCCTGACGGCGGTGTGTTTATTGATTTGAGAGCTTACGAGAAATGGGTAGAACAAGCGGCGGGGTAGAAGTCAGAGACAGCTCGATCCGCCTGAGCTTCACGGCGAACGGCGTGCGTTACCGGCGCACGCTCATGGTCAACGGCGCGGCGATGCTGCCGACGCCCGCAAACATCAAGTACGCGAACCGCCTCATCGCCGAAATCAGCGAGCGCATCAGGACGGACGCATTCAGCATGGACTACTACTTCCCCGAGGAAGAGACTCCAGCGCCGACGGACGATTAGTCGATGTCAAAGGCGCGCGTGAAGAAGGCATCGGCGGTTCAGAGATCACCTGATGCGTCGCCTTCGCAGGATGCGGGGCTTACCGTCGAGGCGTGGCTCACGCAATGGCTCGGCATGACGCGCATCGAAACTTCCACGCGCATCGGCTACGATGCCGCCGTCAAGTTCTGGACGCGCTCGCCGTACGACAACCGTGGCCGCCCGATGGGCACGCTTTTGCTGCGTGGCCTGAAGCTCTCGCACATCCTCACGGCCATCGCCAGCCGCCGCGAACTCTCGGGCAAGACAATCAACAACTATGTGTCGGTGCTGCGCCTGGCGCTCGGCATTGCAGTCGCCGATGAGTTGATCCCTACCAATATCGCCGAAGCCGTCACGCGCGCCAAGCATCAACGTCAGCCGACCGATCCGTTCTCTCGCGAGGAGTCCGAGGCGATCATTGCCGAGGCCGCCCTGATGGATGCGCAGATCCACAACTACATCGAACTGTGGTTCTGGTCGGGGCTGCGCACGTCGGAGATCAATGGGCTCGAATGGCGCTATGTCGACTTCAAGGACAACACGATCGCCATCGAGCGCGTGTTGGTCGCCGGTGAGGAAAAGAACCGCACCAAGACGGCCGAGGCGCGGCTGGTGCGCCTGAACAGCCGCTCACGCGCCGCCCTGCTGCGTCAGCGGGCCTTTACCCAGGTTGCGGGCGGACGCGTGTTCCAGGATCCGCGCACAGGCCAGCCGTGGCACAGCGAAGAGGCGTTCCAGCGCGTGTATTGGGCGCGCATCCTCAAGCGCCTCGGCATCCTTTATCGCCGCCCATACAACATGCGGCACAGCTACGCGACCAGCATGCTGATGGCCGGCATGACGCCGGCCTTCTGCGCCCGGCAACTCGGCCACACCGTCGAGATGTTTCTCCGCACCTATGCCAAGTGGATCGACGGCAGCCAAAACGACCTGGAAATGGCACGACTAGAGAATGCGCTCACCGACCCTTTAACTTCCCCGCTTACGGCAAAGCAATAGCCGCCCTCTCAGCGCAGGTGCATCGCAGACATCTGTCCTCATGCCCGATGAGCAACATACGCGGCGGCCAGACGCCATCCACATCGGGCAACTGTCGGCCAATAGCGGGCATTCGACACCAAACGTCAGATCGTCGACAATTGCATCAACAGGCAGCCGCCATTGAGACAAATCGTCCTTTGGAGATCATCAATCTCTTCTGGGCAACGTCGAGCCACGTCCCCTTACAAGCGCATGATCACAGACCCAACGCCCGCGACATACCACCTGCACATTAATACGGCAGACGGAATTTCCGCGTTGCACTTTTGGTGGTGGGTCAGTTACATAACACTGTGCCTCGCTATCTGGGAAGTCGATAAAGCACTCTTTGTCATATTACTTGTGTCCGTTTTCACGTTTCCTCCGCTCGTCGTCGCTTGGCTAGTCGGAACGATCAAAAACGTCGTTCATGGCAGATGGCGCCGTGCGGTCTCCGCATTTCTGGGGCCACCGCTCGCTGGAGTTCTGTTCGTTGTGCTTTCGGCGTTGGGCTTGGATCCCGACCGCATTCATTTTCTGCTGGTCAAGTACCCACACCAAATCGAAGTTTCGTCAACTGCGGGTGAGGGCGTGCGGCGCAACTGGAGTTGGGGATTAGACGCCGCTCCATTGTCACCGGGTGTCGCTTACACACTAACCTACGATCCGACCGACGCGGAGTCGCACTTAGAGAAAAGGCCCGACAAATCAGTCCGCCCGATGGGGGATCACTTCTACGTCGTTAAAGAGTCAGAGGATGGCAGTCCACTTTGATTCGCGACGCTTAAACGAGCGAGCGACTCCAAGGGTAACAGGCGAGGAGCGGCTATGACTACCGCTCAACAGCAGCGCCAAAGTTTCCGACTCTCTCTGAGCAGCAGATTCTCGCAAGCCAAGCAGAACGTTGCTCAAGCGGTGGATTGTGGCGAAGTAAAGGAGAGGAAGCCCCAACACGCCACACCACCAACCGCCCTACAAAAGCCGACCCTGCTTATGAGAGACGTAGCTTTCGCCCAGTGATGAACGTTTCCGCCGGCTCGATACAGGTAGGGCCGCATCCACGCCCAGAGAGACAGTGCACTCCCTAGCGCGGCATAGTAGCCCCCAAGTTCGAAGGCGAAGCTTATACGCAATGAAAATTCCCAATGCGTAGAGCGGCAATACGAGAAGGCCGGAGAATCACCGCGCCGAACTCTGCCCCAAGAAACGCAGTGCATGGTGCCCAAACACTGATGGCGCAGCGGTGGACAGGCGGGGTGGGCCCGGTCGAACGGCCTTCTGAAAATACCGGCGTCGGGGCCCCGAGTGGGTCACGTGACCCACATCGTCCCCGAAATTGTCCCTGGAGTGTCCCTGAAGGCAAACTGGTGGGACAAAAATAGCGCTAAGTCTTTGAATTAACGAAGAAAGTTGTGGTGGGCCGGGTGGGACTCGAACCCACTATCGGTCGATTATGAGTCGACAGCTTATACCAGTTAAGCTTCCGGCCCTTCGCAGAACGCAGGGCAAAAAAGGCAAAAAGAAAGCGCCAATGCGGCGCTTTCTGATGCTTCAGAACGATGCGCAAGGCTGACTCTCGAAGGTCTGCGAGTTTGCCTTACAACGCCTCTCAATACAAGCCCGGCGCGCGCATCAACTCCCTTCCAGGAACGACTTCAGCTTATCCGACCGGCTCGGGTGACGCAGCTTGCGCAGCGCCTTCGCCTCGATCTGGCGAATCCGCTCGCGCGTCACATCGAACTGCTTGCCGACTTCCTCGAGTGTGTGATCCGTGCTCATCTCGATGCCAAAGCGCATCCGCAACACCTTCGCCTCACGCGGCGTCAGCGAGTCGAGCACGTCCTTCACCACATCGCGCATGCTCGCGTGCAACGCAGCGTCCGCCGGCGCGACCGTGTTGTTGTCCTCGATGAAATCGCCGAGATGCGAATCGTCGTCGTCGCCGATCGGCGTCTCCATGGAGATCGGCTCCTTCGCGATCTTCATGATCTTGCGGATCTTGTCCTCCGGCATTTCCATCTTCTCGGCAAGCGTCGCCGGATCCGGCTCCAGACCGGTTTCCTGCAGAATCTGCCGCGAAATACGGTTCATCTTGTTGATCGTTTCGATCATGTGAACCGGAATGCGGATGGTGCGCGCCTGGTCCGCAATCGAACGCGTGATGGCCTGCCGAATCCACCACGTGGCGTACGTCGAAAACTTGTACCCGCGACGATACTCGAACTTGTCCACCGCCTTCATCAGGCCGATATTGCCTTCCTGAATCAGGTCAAGGAACTGCAAGCCGCGATTCGTGTACTTCTTCGCAATCGAAATCACGAGGCGCAAGTTCGCCTCGGTCATCTCACGCTTGGCCTGACGCGCCTTCAACTCGCCCGCCGCCATCTGACGGTTGGTTTCCTTCAAATCCTTGAGCGGCAGCACCACGCGCGCTTGCAGATCCAGCAGACGCTGCTGTTGCTCGCGAATGGCCGGAATATTCCGCTCGAGCACGGCGCTGTACGCATGCCCTTCCGCGACGACCTTGTCCGCCCAGTCGAGATCGGTCTCGTTGCCCGGAAAACGGGCGATGAACTCGGCGCGCGGCATACCGCACTTGTCGACCACCGTATGCAGAATCTGTCGCTCGACCTGACGCACTTCGTCGACTTGCGCACGCAGCGTGTCGCACAGGCGCTCGACGGTGCGCGCCGTGAAGCGGATGGACATCAACTCGGTCTGAATGGCTTCCTGCGCCTTCAGGTAGGCCTTCGACTTATAACCTTCCTTCTCATACGCGCGGCGCATCTTGTCGAACCACTCGCTGATGAGCGAGAACTTCTCCAGCGACTGACGCTTCAGCGCCTCCAGTTGCGCGGCGTTCGCGCTCGCCTGGGCGGCGCCGTCGTCCTCTTCCTCTTCTTCGTCGCTTTCCTCGTCCGTTTCCTCTTCCTCGGATTCGATCGCCTCGGCTTCCTGCTCGGAGAAGCCGTCGGTGTCTTCCGCGTTCGGATCGATCAGGCCGTCGACGAGTTCGTCCACACGCGTTTCCTCGTTCTGCACGCGCTCGGCCATCGCCAGAATATCGGCGATGGTCGTCGGGCAGGCGGAAATCGCCATGACCATGTGCTTGAGGCCGTCTTCGATGCGCTTCGCGATCTCGATCTCGCCCTCGCGCGTCAGCAACTCGACCGTGCCCATCTCGCGCATGTACATGCGCACGGGATCGGTCGTGCGGCCGAATTCGGAATCGACGGTGGAAAGCGCGACTTCGGCTTCTTCCTCGACTTCATCGTCGGAAGATGCGTTCGGCGCGTTGTCGTTCAGCAGCAGCGTCTCGGCATCGGGCGCCTGTTCATACACCGCCACGCCCATGTCGTTGAACGTGCTGATGATGCCTTCGATCGCCTCGGTTTCCGTGAAGTTGTCCGGAAGGTGATCGTTGATTTCGGCATACGTGAGAAAGCCGCGCTCCTTGCCGAGCTTGATGAGCGCGCGCAGCTTCGAGCGCCGCTCTTCGAGTTCCTCGACCGTGCCGGGCGCGCTCGACGCAAACGCGTCTTTCAGCAGCGCCTTCTCCTTCGCGCGACGATCGCGAGCGCGGGCCTTCTCGACCTTCGCCGCAGGTGCGGCGGCAGGCTCTGCGTTTTGCGTTGCGTCGTCTTCGACGGGTACATCGTTCAGCTTTTTCGTCATGGAGTTCGCCATACAGGCTTTAGTCTCGACTCGCGGCTGCCGGATGGCAACCGATTGAACCGTGAATACCCAATGCGCACGCTGCTTCGTGCCGACCTGCTGCGTGCCCTGCCCGGGGCCCTATCGCGGTTCGAACGCGATGCGCTCGATCGCGAATCGCCCTACCCGCCATAGCAGCCGCTTACCTTGCGCCCGTCTGTTCGTCGGCGTGCTTACCCGCCCGTTCTTTGTGTCTCGGCCCGCTTAACGACGCATTCACTGCGCTCGCGGCTTCAACCTTGCCTCGACAGCCCACTCAGCCAGCGCTTTGCTGCAACCTTCCGAAAACTCTTCCCCGCCCGACGTTGCCACTCTTCATCGCTTCCATTTCCTTCGACGTTTGCGCCGGCGAAAACAGGACCATCCGGTTGAAGAAAGCCACGATTTTAGAACTATTGATTATAGCATTTCACCTTATGCCATCCGCGCCGGCGGCCCGTCCGGCCTTGATCTGCGCGACTTTCGCCGACAAATCCGAAAACTCCGCCACCTCTTCCGCCGACAGGCTCGATTGCCGCGCCAGTTGATCCAGCCGCGCCCGATACGTGTCGTGACGCAGCTTTACCACCGTCGCCTGCAACTCCTCCGCTAGCAGACGTTTCTGCTCTTCCACGCGCTGCGCCGCGTCCTCGTCGGATGGATCGCGCAGCAGCAGATCGCGCACGTTTTCATCATAGGCGAGAATTTCCTGGAAGATATCCTCGTATGTGGGCGCATTTGCGGCATTTCTCAAGACGTCGGACAACATCTGAAACTCCGCCGCGTCGCCCAGTTCGCGCGCGTGGCCGATCACTTCGCTGAACAGTTCGCCGTGCTCGGTCATGGTCACGAGCGTGCGCTCGCTCTCCTGATCGAGCGATACCGCGATGCCCGGATACATCACCAGATTGCGCAGCGCGCGCTGCTCCTGGCCCGTCACGCGACGACGTTCGCTCTTCGGCACCGACGCGCGGGCCACGGCGGCGGCGCGCGAGTCGATATCGCACAGCGCCGCAATTTCCGTGAACGGTGTGTCGAGCCGGTCCGCGAGCATATGCAGGATTTGCACCCGCAGCGCGTTCGCGGGGAGCGCCTGCAGCAGCGGCTTCGCGTCGAAGAGCGCCTTCGCGCGGCCCTCCGGCTGCTCCAGTTCCTTGTCGTTCAGCACCTCGTTGAGCAGAAATTGCGACAAGGGCATCGCGCGATCGACCTGCTCGCCGAAACCGTCGGTGCCGAACTCGCGGACGTAGCTGTCCGGGTCGTGCTCCTTCGGCAAGAAGAGGAACTTGACCGTGCGATTGTCGGCGGCGTGCGGCAGCGCCGCTTCCAGCGCGCGACGCGCGGCGCGGCGCCCGGCGGAATCGCCGTCGAAGCTGAATACCACCGTGTCTGTTTGACGGAAGAGCTTCTGCACGTGCACTGGCGTGCACGCGGTGCCGAGCGTCGCGACGGCGTTCGCAAAACCCAGCTGCGCCAGCGCGACCACGTCCATATACCCTTCGACGACGAGCGCATAGCCCAGCTCTCGAATGGCCAAGCGCGCTTCGAACAGGCCGTACAGTTCGCTGCCCTTGCTAAAAAGCGGCGTCTCGGGCGAATTCAGATACTTCGGCTCGCCGCCGTCGAGCACGCGTCCGCCGAAACCGATGACATTGCCCTTCACGTTGCGAATCGGGAACATCACGCGTTCGCGGAAGCGGTCGTAGCGACGCGCCTGGCCTTGCGCGTCCGTCTTCTCGCTGACGATGACAAGCCCCGCTTCGACCAGATTGTCGTTGCGATAGTCGGGGAACGCGGCTTCGAGGTTCTGCCAGCCATCGGGCGCGTAGCCCAGGCCGAAGCGCGCGGCGATTTCGCCGGTCAGCCCGCGCTTCTTCAAATACGCGATGGCGTTGGGCGCGGCGCGCAACTGCTTGCGATAGAAGTCGCAGGCGGTCTGCATGACGTCCGTGAGCGCGGTGCTCACCGCCTTGCTCGGCGCGCTGTCGCCGCCTCCGCCGCCCCGGAACGAATTCGAAGGCTCCTGCGGCACGGTCAGGCCCGCGCCCTGCGCGAGATCCTTGACGGCCTCGGGGAACGTCAGCCCCGTGTGTTCCATCAGGAAGCCGATTGCCGTGCCGTGCGCGCCGCAGCCGAAGCAGTGATAGAACTGCTTGGTCGGGCTGACCGTGAACGAAGGACTCTTCTCGTTGTGGAACGGGCACAGGCCCATGAAGTTCGCGCCGCCCTTTTTCAATTGGACGTAGCGGCCCACCACGTCGACGATATCGACGCGGTTGAGCAAATCCTGCAGAAATGCGTGCGGAATCACCGTGTGTCAGCGGCGTGGATTATTTCGCGAGCGCCGTCTTCACCTGCGCCGACACGGCGGTCATGTCCGCCTTGCCCGCGAGTTTCGGCTTGAGCACGCCCATCACCTTGCCCATGTCCTGCGGACCGGCGGCACCCGTCGCGGCGATCGCGGCCTGCACTTCGGCGGCGATGGCGTCGGCGGAAAGCTGCTCGGGCATGTACGCGGACAGAATGGCCAACTCCGCCTTTTCCTTGTCGGCGAGATCGGTGCGGCCCGCGGACTCGAACTGGCTAATCGAGTCCTTGCGCTGCTTGATCATCTTGTCGACGACGGCGGTTACGGCGGCATCGTCGAGCGTCACGCGATCGTCGACTTCGCGCTGCTTGATCGCGGCGAGCAGCAGGCGAATGGTGCCGAGGCGCTCGGTTTCGCGCGCGCGCATGGCGGTCTTCATGTCGTCGTTGATCTGGTCTTTGAGGCTCATCGTTCACCCGGTGCAATTGCGAAATGGAAATCCGACCGACGTTCGACCGCGCCGCGAAAGCAAAAACCCGCTTGGGGAACGCCTCCTCAAGCGGGACTGTAGTGAGTCGTAGTGAACTCCGAGCGATGCGCGCCGCCGTAACGCCAGCCAGAGCGAAGGAGCGGCGCTGAACGCGCACGGAATTCCTCCGATGACCGTCCGAGTATAGCAAACGGGTCCGCGTTCCGAGACCGGGGAATTCCGGCGAACGCGCGGATTCAGGCCACTTTCGCGGTGCCGTGTGCGTACTCGGCCGCCGCCTTCCCCGCCGCGACGCCGGACGCCCACGCCCACTGGAAGTTGTAGCCGCCGAGCCAGCCGGTGACGTCCACCGCTTCGCCGACGAAATACAGTCCCGCGACGCGCTCGCTCATCATCGTGGCCGACGACAGTTCGCGCGTATCGACGCCACCGCGCGTGACTTCGGCCTTGCGATAGCCTTCGGTGCCGCCCGGCGTCAGCGACCAGCCGGACAGGGACGCTCCGATCGCCTTCAGCGTGCGATCCGGAAGATCGGCGAGGCGCGCATCGACCGGGACGCGCTGCGCGTCGAGCCACGCGTGCGCGAGCCGCGCGGGCAGATGCTCCGTCAGAAAATTGCCGATCTGCTTCTTCGAGCCCGCTTTCGCGTCGAGCAGAAGTTCGGTGGCGTCGAGATCGGGCAGCAGATTCACGTGAATCGGCTCGGACGTGTTCCAGTAGCTCGAAATCTGCAGCACGCCCGGCCCCGACAGCCCGCGATGCGTGAGCAGCAAGTCTTCATCGAACTCACCGCGCGTCTTGCCCTTGCCCGTGCCGATGCGAACCGGCAGCGAAAGCCCGGAAAGCGCGGCGAACGGCGCCCAGTCGGCGGAAGTGAAGGTCAGCGGCACGAGCGCGGGCCGCGTATCGACGAGCTTGTGCCCGAACTGCTTCGCCACGCGATAGCCGAAGTCCGTCGCGCCGATCTTCGGGATCGACAGCCCGCCGGTCGCGATCACCAGCGCCGTAGCGCCGATCGCGCCTGCGGTCGTATCGAGCGTGAAGCGCGCGCCGTCGTGACGGATCGCGTGCACGCTCACCGGACGGCGCCACGCGACGCCGCCGGCATCGCACTCGCTGCGCAGCACGTCAATGACTGTGTCGCTCGAATCGTCGCAAAAGAGCTGGCCCTTGTGCTTCTCGTGCCATTTCACGCGGTACTGCTTGAGCAGCGCGAGAAAATCGCGCGGCGTGTAGCGGGCGAGCGCGGAGCGGCAAAAATGCGGATTCGCCGACAGAAAGTTCGCCGGCTGAGCGTTGATATTGGTGAAGTTGCAGCGGCCGCCGCCGGAGATGCGGATTTTTTCGGCGAGGCGCTCGGCGTGGTCGATGAGCACGACGCGCCGGCCCGCCTGTGCCGCGACGGCCGCGCACATCATCCCGGCCGCGCCCGCGCCGATGACGGCGATATCGAAGGATTCCATGCCGCGCATTGTAACTGGCGCCCGCTGGTATACTTTCCCGTTACCCTCCGACGCCCTTCACCATGCTCGTTCTCGGCATCGAAAGTTCCTGCGACGAAACCGGCCTCGCCCTCTACGACACCGGGCGCGGCCTGCTTTCGCATGCGCTGCATTCGCAGATCGCGATGCATCGCGAGTACGGCGGCGTCGTGCCGGAACTCGCTTCGCGCGACCACATCCGCCGGGCGCTGCCGCTGCTCGAACAGGTGATGGGCGAAGCGAAGGTGGCGCGCGCCGATATTGACGCCATCGCGTTCACGCAAGGGCCGGGGCTCGCGGGCGCGCTGCTCGTCGGCGCGAGTATCGCCAACGCGCTCGCGATGGCGTGGGACAAGCCGACGGTCGGCATCCATCATCTCGAAGGTCATCTGCTCTCGCCGCTTCTCGTCGACGCGCCGCCGCCGTTTCCGTTCGTCGCGCTGCTCGTGTCGGGCGGACACACGCAGTTGATGCGCGTGACCGACGTGGGCGTCTACGAGACGCTCGGCGAAACGCTCGACGACGCCGCCGGCGAAGCCTTCGACAAGACCGCGAAGCTGCTCGGCCTCGGCTATCCGGGCGGGCCGGAAGTCTCGCGGCTGGCGGAATTCGGCACGCCGGGCGCGGTCGCGCTGCCGCGCCCCATGCTCCATTCCGGCGATCTCGATTTCAGCTTCAGCGGCCTGAAAACCGCCGTGCTGACGCACAGCCGCAAGCTCGGCGCGAACGTCTGCGAGCAGGCGAAGGCGGATCTGGCGCGCGGTTTCGTCGATGCCGCGGTGGACGTGCTCGTCGCGAAATCGCTCGCGGCGCTCAAGAAGACGGGGCTGAAGCGGCTGGTCGTCGCGGGCGGCGTCGGCGCGAACCGGCAATTGCGCGAGGCGCTGTCGGCGGCGGCGAAGAAGCGGCGCTTCGATGTCCACTATCCCGATTTGTCGCTCTGCACCGACAACGGCGCGATGATCGCGCTCGCGGGCGCGCTGCGGCTCGCGCGCTGGCCCGAGCAGGCCGTGCGCGACTACGCGTTCACCGTGAAGCCGCGCTGGGATTTGACCTCACTCGCGCGCGCCTGATCGCTCTCACTTCGGCGGATTGAACGGCTGCACGATCGACTGAAACACGTCGAGCGCCTCGCAGCGGTCGCCATGCGCGATCAGCGCCGGCCAGCGCGCGCCCGCGAAAATCGGCGCATGCGCCTCGCGCGCGAAACGCAGCGCGCATGCCACGGCGATGTCCGCGTGACCGATCGCGTCGCCGAACCAGAAGGGCGAAGGACGCGCGGCGCGGTCGGCTTCGAGCGCATCCAGCACGCGCTCGACCTGACCCGTGCAACGACTCACCCACGCCTGCGACGTCTCCTTATGCAGCACGCGTTCGTAGACGAGCGCGACGGCCTTGTCGGCGAAACCGGTCGCGAGCGCGCATATTTTCAGCGCTTCGCGCCGCTCGTCTCCTTCCGATGCGATCAGCGCCTGCGCAGCTCCCGCTTGCTCGTCGAGATAGTCGAGAATCATCGCGCTTTCGATCAGCACGTCGCCGGAATCGAGCACGAGCGTCGGCACGCGGATGAGCGGATTGAACGGCGCGATCTTGTCGGCATCGCGGAAAACGGACCACGGACGATGCTCGAACGCGATGCCGTACAGACTCAACGCGATGGCCACGCGTCGCACGAAAGGGGAATCGTATTGGCCGATCAGGATCATGCGCGCGCTCCGCGTCGTTGTTCGAGACGGGCAGTTTAAGGGCGCCCGGGCTTCGGAAACCATGGCAGCGCGAGCGACGCGCACACGCCCGCCGCGAGCCACACGGCCGTCCACGAGCCGGCGGCGAGCACATGCGGAATCGCGATCGGCGTGAGAAAAAGGCCGGCGTAGACGGCGGTGTTCGTCATGCCGAGCGCCGTGCCGGCGCGCGCGGTGCCGGCGAGCGTCGCCAGTTCGGTGTACGCGACGCCATGCCACGCCGATATGCACACGCCCGCGAGGACGATCATCGCGGCGAGAAGCGCGGGCGTGCGGGCCGCGCCGAATGCGGTCGCCGCCGCGAGCGCGACGAACGACGCCACGGCGATCCACGTCGAGACGCGCAGATACGCGCGGCGGTTGCCATGCCGGTCGGTGTATCGGCCGCTCCAGACGCGCATGACCATCGCGCCGAGCTGGAGCGCGCCCATCGTCGTGCTAATGGCCGTCACGCCGAAGCGCCCGGCATCGTGGAGAAAGACCGTCGCGAAGGTCAGCACCGCGAATTGCGGCACGCACAAGACGCCGATGCCGAGCACCATCCGCCAGACGAGCACGTCGCCGAGCGGTGCCGCTCGCGTGTGTTGATGCGGCTGCTTTGCGTGAGGCGGTTCGTGCAGCCAGCGCCACGTGAACGCGCCGGAGATTGCGCACATCGCGGCCAGCGCGCCGAACACCGCCGCGAAGCCGATCGACGACGCCAGCCACGGCAGCAGCGCCGCGCCGATTCCGCCGCCCAGCGGCACGGCAGTCTGGCGGATGCTCATCGCGAGGCCGCGCTCGCCTTCCGCGAACCACGCCATCACCGCGCGCCCGCTCGCCCCGTTGACACTACCGCCGAGCAATCCGAGCGCGCACAGGCCGGTGAGGAGCCACCCGAGCGCGGGCGCATCGCCGTTCATCGACGGCACGACGAACAGGCTCATCGCGATGAGCGCGATCGCTGTCGAAACGAGGCCGGTCAGCAACACGCGACGATCGCCCCATCGGTCGGTCAGCACGCCCCACGGCAATTCCGATACCGCCGCGCCCAATCCGAGCGCGCCGAGCACGAGCCCAAGCTCCGCGTTGCCGAGGTGATAGCCGCTGCGCAGCCACACGGCGGTCGTCGGGATGCCCGCGACCGCGGCGGAAAAGCTGGCGTTCGCCGCGACGCCGACACCGAGCACTTTCCATCGATGCGCGCGGTCGAGCGCCGGCGTCGTCAGGCTGAAAGGCGTTGCCATGACTGCGTTCCTTTTCTGATTTGACGGAAGCCAGTGTGCCGGCTTACGATCATCCTGAAAATCAAAAACTTTCGTACTTATCGTTCGATAAGACAGGATGATTACCATGAGCCAGACTACGTTCGACCTCGCCGTGCTCCGCAGCTTCGTTGCGGGCATGGACCTGGGCAGCTTCGCGAAGGCGGCGGATCGCGTCGGGCGCTCGACATCGGCGATCAGCGCGCAAATCCGCAAGCTAGAGGAACAGGCGGGCATCGAACTGTTCCGCAAGTCGGGGCGCGGCCTCGCGCTGACCGACGCGGGCGAAGTGATGCTCGGCTATGCGCGGCGGCTGGTCGAACTGAACGATGAAGCGGCGGTCGCGGTGCGCGGCGTCGATCTGGAAGGCTGGATCCGGCTCGGTCTCCAGGAAGATTTCGGCGAAGCCGTGCTGCCGGACGTGCTGGGCCGCTTCGCGCGGGCGCATCCGAAGGTGCGAATCGAAGCGCGGGTCGCGCGGAACACGGAACTGCTGGAGCGCATCGAAACGGGACAACTCGATCTCGCGCTCGTGTGGGGGTCGGCCGGTGCGAAGGAATTCGAACCAATCGCCGCGCCGCGCATGCGCTGGATCGGACCGTCGACGATGCCGTTCCAACACGACGCGAACGAACCGCTGCCGCTGATCGCATTCGACCGTCCTTGCGTCTTTCACAGCGCGGCTGCGGCGGCGCTCGACCGGGCGGGCATCAAATGGCGCGTCGCGTTCACGAGTCCGAGTCTCGCGGGACTGTGGGCCGCCGCTGCGGCCGGACTCGGCGTGACCGTGCGTACGTGCTACGGCTTGCCATCGACCGTGCGCGCGCTCGACGAAAGCGAATCCGGCTTGCCACCGCTGCCTTCGATTCCGCTCGCGCTGCATCGCGCGTCGGCGGGCGGTTCGGCGCCGGTCGAGCGGCTGGCGTCGCTCGTGATCGATTCGGTGCGCGAAGCGCATGCGTCGGCGCAACCGGCGTTCGCATGAAAAAACCGGTCGCGTGGACCGGTTCTTCGTTCGGCTCGGAAGGCGAAAAGCTCAGCGCTTGTCCCGCTCGATCACCGCATACGCGCTGTGATTATGGATCGACTCGAAGTTCTCCGCTTCGAGCACGTACGCGACGATGCGATCATCCGCGTTCAGCCGCGCCGCGATATCGCGCACGAGGTCTTCGACGAACTTCGGATTTTCATACGCCCGCTCGGTCACGAACTTCTCGTCCGGGCGCTTCAGCAAGCCCCACAGCTCGCACGACGCCTCTTCTTCCGCGATCCGCACCAGCTCTTCCACCGCGACATCGCCGGCCAGCTCCGCCGTGATCGTCACGTGCGAACGCTGGTTGTGCGCGCCGTACTGCGAAATCTTCTTCGAGCACGGACACAGGCTCGTCACCGGCACGAGCACTTTCAGCGACAGACGCGTTTCGCCGTCGCGCTTCTCCGCGATGAACGTCGCCTCGTAATCGAGCAGGCTCTGCACGCCCGAGATCGGCGCGGTCTTCATGACGAAGTACGGCAGGCTCACTTCGATGCGGCCGGAATGCGCTTCGAGCTTCGTCAGCATCGCGGCGAGCATGGTGCGCAGCGCGGCCTGATCGAGCGGTTCGCGGTGTTCTTCGAGCAACGCGACGAAGCGCGACATATGCGTGCCCTTCTGCTCGGCCGGCAGATGCACGTCGAGATTCCACACGCCGACGCTCGGCTGCACGCCGCTCGCCGTCCGCACCGACAGCGGATGCCGCACGCCCTTCACGCCGACGCGCGCAATCGCGATCTGGCGCGTATCCGGCGTGCTCTGAACATCGGGCATCACGAAGGCGGGATTCATCTGGTTCATTTCTTATGTCCTTGTACGCCGGGCGCGCGACGGCACGACGCTAACGATGGTCTGCGGTGGTAAGCGGTGATCTGCGGTGAAACGCACGCGGCGCGAGTCGAAACCCGCGCCGCGTGGTGACGCCAGCCCAGGCGCGCGGCTACCTCGAGCGCGCCCGGCCCAGCGAGAATCGCGTCAGGCGACGCGCTTGGTCAGCTTGCCCGCGCTTTCGACGGCGGCGAGGAAACGCTCGCGGATCGAACGCGCGATGCCGGCTGCGTCGAGGCCGACGCTCGCGAGCAGCTTGGCGGGATCGCCGTGATCGATGAAAACGTCAGGCAAGCCCAGTTGCAACACCGGCTTGACGACGCCGCTCGCCAGCAACGCCTCGACGCAGGCCGAACCCGCGCCGCCCATGATCGAGCCTTCCTCGATGGTCACGATGGCGTCGTGCGTTGCAGCGAGTTCGCGCAGCAGATCGGCGTCGATCGGCTTCACGAAACGCATGTTGGCGACGGTGAGATCGAGCTCGTCGGCGGCGGCGAGCGACGGCGCGACCATCGTGCCGAACGCGCAAATCGCGATTCGCTTGCCCGAGCCCAGCTTCTGCGACGATTCCCGGCGAATTTCGCCCTTGCCGACCGGAAGCGCGGTCATCTGCTTGACCGTGGCCACGCCCGTGCCCGCGCCGCGCGGATAACGCACGGCCGTCGGATTCGGCTGCTGCAGCGCGGTGTAAAGCATCTGGCGGCATTCGTTTTCGTCGGACGCGGCCATCACCGTCATGTTCGGGATGCAGCGCAAGAACGCGAGGTCGTAATTGCCCGCGTGCGTCGCGCCGTCCGCGCCGACGAGACCCGCGCGGTCGATTGCGAACACGACCGGCAGGTTCTGCAGCGCGACATCGTGAATCAACTGGTCGTACGCGCGTTGCAGGAACGTCGAATAAATGGCGACGACGGGCTTCATGCCGTCCGCCGCGAGACCACCCGCGAACGTGACCGCGTGTTGCTCGGCGATGCCGACGTCAAAGTAACGATCCGGGAAGCGCTTCTCGAATTCGACCATGCCGGAGCCTTCGCGCATGGCGGGCGTGATGCCGACCACGCGCGAGTCCTGCGCGGCGGCGTCGCACAGCCATTCACCGAACACTTGCGTATAGGTCTTTTTCGCGGGCGCGGTCGACGGCTTGATGCCTTCGGCCGGATTGAACTTGCCGGGACCGTGATACAGCACGGGATCGGCTTCGGCGAGCTTGTAGCCCTGACCTTTCTTCGTGACGACGTGCAGGAATTGCGGGCCGCGCAGTTCCTTGATGTTCTGCAGCGTCGGAATGAGCGAGTCGAGATCGTGACCGTCGATCGGGCCGATGTAGTTGAAGCCGAACTCTTCGAACAGCGTGGCCGGCACGATCATGCCCTTCGCATGCTCTTCGAGCTTGCGCGCGAGGTCCAGCACCGGCGGCGCGGCGCGCAGCACGCGCTCGACGCCCGCACGCGCGGCGGCGTAGAAGCGGCCCGACATCAGACGCGCGAGATGGCGATTCAGCGCGCCGACCGGCGGCGAAATGGACATGTCGTTGTCGTTCAGGATGACGAGCAGCGGCAGGTCGTCGGCGACGCCCGCGTTGTTCATCGCCTCGAAGGCCATGCCGGCGGTCATCGCGCCGTCGCCGATCACGGCGATCGAATAGCGGTTGTCGCCCTGCAGCTTGTTCGCGACCGCCATGCCGAGCGCCGCCGAAATCGACGTGCTCGAATGCGCGGTGCCGAAGGTGTCGTATTCGGATTCGGCGCGGCGCGGAAAGCCGGAAATGCCGCCCAACTGGCGCAGGCCCGGCATCTGATCGCGGCGGCCGGTCAGAATCTTGTGGGGATACGTCTGATGGCCGACGTCCCACACGATGCGGTCGCCCGGCGTATCGAAAACATAGTGCAGCGCGATCGTCAGCTCGACCGTGCCCAGATTGGACGACAGATGGCCGCCCGTCTGCGACACGCTGTCGAGCACATAGGCTCGCAGTTCGTCGGCAAGCGGCTGCAGTTGGCGTCGATCGAGGGCCCGAAGATCGGCCGGATCGTCGATGGATTTCAGCAAGTCGTACATCGTCGTCCCATTTTAGGAAAACTGGCGTGATTCGTTCAGCGCGTTTGTTGCGCCGTGGGGTTCGTCACGCATTCAACGTTCAGTGCACCCGGTTCACGACCAGGTCAGCAAGTTCAGCAAGCCGCTGGCCGCGTCCGCCGAACGGCTGGATGGCGGCATGCGCGTCGCGGCCCAGTTGGGCGGCGAGTTCGCGGGATGCGTCGAGTCCGATGATGGACACGTAAGTCGGTTTGTCGTGTTGCGCGTCCTTGCCCGCGGTCTTGCCGAGCGTGGCGGAGTCCGCGGTCACGTCCAGGATGTCGTCGACGACCTGGAACGCGAGGCCGACGGCGGCGGCGTATTGATCCAACGCGGCGAGCGCTTCGGCGCCCGGCTGCTCGCCGGCAAGCGCGCCCATGCGGACCGACGCGCGCAACAGGGCGCCGGTTTTCTTGCGATGCATCGTCTCGAGTTCGGGGCGCGACAGCTTGCGGCCGACGCTTTCGAGGTCGATGGCCTGCCCGCCCGCCATGCCGACCGAGCCGCTCGCGACGGCCAGTTCGCGCACGAGCGCCGCCTGCTGACTGTCGGTAAGGCCGTTGCCGTTCGCGGTCAGCGCGATGAACGCCTGCGACTGCAGCGCATCGCCGACGAGCAGTGCCGTCGCTTCGTCATATTGGATGTGTACCGTGGGCTTGCCGCGCCGCAGGGCGTCGTCGTCCATGGCGGGCATGTCGTCATGAACCAGCGAATAGACGTGGATCATCTCGAGCGCGGCGCTCGCGGCTTCGACCGCCTGGGCGCTCGCGCCCGTCAGTTCGCCGGCCGCATGGACCAGAAGCGGACGCACGCGCTTGCCGCCGCCGAGCACCGCGTAGCGCATGGCTTCATGCAGACGCGCCGGGGCGATGTCCGTGCCGGGAAGATAATGCTCGAGCGCGGTTTCGACGCGGTCGAGCGTGGCGCGCATCCATTGTTCGAAGGTCATAGGTCGTCGTCCCCGTTGTCGTTGCTTGCTCCGGCACCCTGGGTTGCGCGCTGTACCTCGGCGGGCAGCGGTTTGAGCGTCTCGCCGTCGAGCACGCGAACCTGCTGCTCGACTTTTTCGAGCTGCTGTTGGCAAAAGCCCACAAGGGCCGCGCCGCGACGATACGCGGCCAGCGATTCCTCGAGGCTCAGCGCGCCCTCTTCCATGCGCGCCACGAGCGATTCGAGTTCGGCCAGCGCGGCTTCGTAATTTTCCGGAAGCGACGCGGCGTCCGCGCCCGGCGCATTTCCGCCGGATTCTTCGCCTGCTGCCTGGACTGCGGTCTTCGCCATGAATCGTGGATGTGCGGTTGATAATTGGAACCAAGTCGCACATTCTACGGCAAAAGCTAAATTTTCGACCCGCATCCCGTCTGCCGTTGCCGCGCGAACGCACGGCGGCAGCGTTTGGCCAACTACGCGCAACGGAGCTTGCGCGCCGTCAACAAATCGCGGACTTAGCGGAACTCTCGCGACAATTTATACCCAAATCAAGACCTTATGCGCCCCAGCGTGGCGGATTTCGGTATAATCGCTGGCTCCCTAAATCGAATCTTCGATGGTTGGGTTGTTCACTGCTTTCACGTCTTAACGGGAGTGGGAATGTCCAATCTGAGCAATGCATTGCAGTTGAAGGCTGTTCATAGCCAACTGCCAGTCACGGCTTACTTTGACGAAGCGCTTCTTACGCGCGAACTCGACACACTTTTCAAGCAAGGTCCACGCTACATCGGGCACGAACTCATGGTTCCCGAGGCGGGCAACTATTTCGCGCTTCCGGGTGAAGGCGAAGGGCGCGTGCTCGTCCGCAATCAGCAGAACGACATCGAACTGCTGTCGAACGTGTGCCGCCATCGCCAGGCCATCATGCTGAACGGGCGCGGCAGCGCGGACAACATCGTCTGCCCGCTGCACCGCTGGACCTACGATCTCAACGGACATTTGCTCGGCGCGCCGCACTTCGCGGACAAGCCGTGCCTGAATCTGGGCGCCACGCCGCTGCAGAACTGGCAGGGCCTGCTCTTCGAATCGCAAGGCCGCAACGTCGCGGCCGATCTCGCGAAGCTGGGCACCGCGCGTCATTTCGACTTTTCGGGCTTCATGTTCGATCACGTCGAAGTCCACGAATGCAACTACAACTGGAAGACCTTCATCGAGGTCTATCTGGAGGATTACCACGTCGCGCCATTCCATCCGGGACTCGGCAGTTTCGTCTCGTGCGACAACCTCGAATGGGAATTCGGCGACTGGTACAGCGTGCAGACCGTGGGCGTCCACAAGAATCTGGAAAAGCCCGGCAGCCCGACGTACCGCAAGTGGCACGACGAAGTCCTGCGTTTCCGCAACGGCGCGCCGCCCGAATTCGGCGCGATCTGGATGGTGTACTACCCCGGTCTCATGATCGAGTGGTATCCGCACGTGCTGGTCGTGTCGTGGCTCATTCCGCGCGGCACGCAGAAGACGACGAACATCGTCGAATTCTATTACCCCGAGGAAATCGCGCTGTTCGAGCGCGAGTTCATCGAGGCGGAACGGGCGGCGTACATGGAAACCGCGCGCGAGGACGATGAAATCGCCGAGCGCATGGATGCGGGCCGTCGCGCACTGATGTCGCGCGGGGAGAATCAGGTCGGGCCGTATCAGAGTCCGATGGAATCCGGCATGCAGCACTTCCACGAGTTCCTGCGGCATCAGTTGGGAAACATCTGAGCGCGATCGCTTGATGACTCGCGAATCACAAAAGGACGGGCTTTCGAGCCCGTCTTTTTGTTTAGACTAAGCACTTGTCGTCCGCACTTGTTGCCACGCGCGCCGAAGCCCGATCATCAGGAGCCGTCATGCTGCACACTCACTACACCACGCTCATCTCGGCGACGAATCTCGCCGAACATCTCGACGCCTCCCCGGGCAGCATCGTCATCTTCGATTGCCGGTTCGATCTCGCCGCGCCCGAAGCAGGCGAAGCCGCTTATGCCGCCGGGCACATTCCCGGCGCGCATTATCTGCATCTGGACCGCGATCTGTCCGGCGCGAAGACCGGCACGAACGGCCGTCATCCGCTGCCGGAACGCGCGGCGCTCGTCGGGAAGCTGGCTAGTCTCGGATTGAACGAAGGTCAGCAGGTCGTCGCGTACGACGCGCAAGGCGGCATGTACGCAGCGCGTCTGTGGTGGCTGCTGCGCTGGCTCGGGCACGATTCCGTCGCGCTGCTCGACGGCGGTCTGCAGGCGTGGGAAGCGACCGGCAAGCCGCTCGATACCGCGGTGCCACCGACATCGCAAGGCACGTTCAAGGCCGCCGCGCCGCTGCAGGTGACGATCGATGCTTCTGCGATCGTGCGCAGCATCGGCTCGCGCGATCATCTGGTGATCGATGCGCGCGCGGCGGATCGGTATCGCGGCGAGAACGAAACCATCGATCCCGTCGGCGGCCACATTCCCGGCGCGGTGAATCACTTCTTTAAGAACAATCTGACGGCGGAAGGCCGCTTCAAGACCGCACACGAATTGCGCGAAGCGTTCGGATCGCTGATCGGCGCGACGCCGGCGGATCGCGTCGTCCTGCAATGCGGCTCGGGCGTCACCGCGTGCCACAACGCGCTCGCGATGGAAATCGCCGGGCTGCACGGCGCGGCGCTCTATCCCGGCTCGTGGAGCGAATGGAGCGCCGATCCGGGGCGCCCCGTCGCCACCGGCCCGAACCCTTGAGCGCCGCAGCCGTTCATTTGACGCCGTGCTCGCGGAACCACGCGAGCGCGCGCTTCCAGCCGTCTTCGGCGTCGGCCTTGCGATAGCTCGGACGGTAATCGGCGAAGAACGCGTGCGGGGCATCGTCGTAGACGACGAATTGCGAGCCGCGCGCTTTCTGCGGCCCACTGGCGATGGCCTGCTTCATCTGCTCGATGGTGTCCTGCGGAATGCTCTGATCCTGCCGCCCATACAGCCCGAGCACGGGCGCGTTCAACTCGCCGACGTTGTCGATCGGATTGCTCGGCGTCATCGCCGTCTTGTTGCCGACGAGCCGCCCGTACCACGCGACCGCCGCCTTCACGTTCGGGTTGTGCTCCGCGTAAAGCCACGTGATGCGCCCGCCCCAGCAAAATCCCGTGATGCCCAGGCGCTTGAGGTCGCCGCCATGTTCGCCGGCCCATTTCACGGTTTCGTCGATGTCCGACAGCACTTGCGAATCCGGCAGCTTCGAGACGATCTGATCGTTGATCTGCTGGATGGACGGCATCGACGCGGCATCGCCTTGTCGCGTGAAAAGCTGCGGCGCGATAGCCAGATAGCCGAGTTTGGCGAAGCGGCGGCAGATATCGGCGATATGCTCGTGCACGCCAAAGATCTCGTGAATCACGATGATCACCGGCAGATTCGTCTTGCCCTTCGGCTGCGCGCGATACGCGGGCACCAGCGTGCCATCCGCGCCGCGCACGCCGACGGAGCCGGCTTCGAGGCCGTCGCTATCGGTGTGGATGGTTTGCGCGGAAACGGGCAGCACGGCGGCCGCGAAACCGGTGCCAAGCGCGGCCTTGATGAAGCCGCGGCGGTCGAACGGAACGTGCGGGATGAGGCTGTCGACTTCGGGAGTCAGCATACGAAGCTCCTGCGGCAAGAGCCGCCAAGGCGCCGCCGATGCAGGCGTCGGCTATGAGGAGCCACAGCCCGCCGATGGCGCTGAACCGGAAACCGCGCTCTGAGCCAGAAGCGGCCCGGCGCGGCGCTGGACGACCGTTCCGGGCGAAAGGCCGCATGCCCGGGCGCGCCGGGACATCGGCGCGCCGCTCATTCTAAACAGCTTTGCCGCGCGATAGCGTCCGTCAGTGCAGCTTCACGCGCGGCGCGGTGGACCGGCGCAGCCAGTGCGCGACGGTATCGAGCACCATGCGCGCGTAGCCGTGGAGCGCCGCGACATGCAGCCGATAAAGCGACATGTACATGAACCGCGCGAACAATCCTTCGATCAGCATGTTGCCGCCGATCAGCCCGCCCATCAGATTGCCGACCGCGCTATAGCGCCCGAGCGACACGAGCGATCCGAAATCGCGATACGTGTATTCCGGCAGCGGCTTGCCCTCCATGCGCCGATTGAACGCCGCGAACAGAAAGCTCGCCTGCTGATGCGCCGCCTGCGCGCGCGGCGGCACGTTGCGCTCGGTGCCGGGCCACGGGCACGCGGCGCAGTCGCCCAAGGCGAAGACGTTATCGTCGATTTCCGTTTGCAGCGTGCGCCGCACGATCAGCTGGCCGAGCCGATTGGTCGGCAAGCCGTCGAGTTGCGACAGCACCGCCGGCGCCTTGATGCCCGCCGCCCACACCGTCAGATCGGCGCGAATGATCTTGCCGCTCGCAGTGCGAATGGAATCGCGACTGACTTGCGCGACCGTTTCGCCGGTCATGAGCTTTACGCCGAGCTTGGTCAGCAATTCGGCCGTGGCGCTCGACACGCTCTCCTTCAGCGCGGGCAGAATGCGCGGCCCGGCTTCGATCAGCACGATGCCGATGTCATGCTTCGGATCCAGCTTGTGCAACCCGTAAGCAGACAGCACTTGCGCGGTATTGCGCAGTTCCGCCGACAATTCCACGCCCGTCGCCCCCGCACCGACGATCGCCACCTGGATGCGCGGCGCGGCCTCGACCATCGTCGGCGGCGTGCTGTCTTCGATGCCCGCCGCCACCGGCTCCGGCGCGAAATGCTCGGCGCGCATGCACGCCGCGATCAGCCGCTTGCGAAAGAGCTCGGCCTGACCGACGGTATCGAGCGCGATGGAATACTCCTGCGCGCCTTCCACGCCGAAGAAATGCGTGGTGCTGCCGATTGCCAGCACGAGCGTGTCGTACTCCAGTTCGCGCTCGGGCAGCAGTTCGCCCGCTTCCTCGTCACGCAGCGCGCCGATCGTGATGCGCCTTTGCGCGCGATTCAGCCCGACCAGTTCGCCCTGCTGAAACTCGAAGCCGTGCCACAGCGCCTGCGCCGCATATTCGAGTTCCTGCGTGAAAGGGTCCATGCTGCCTGCCGCGACTTCGTGCAACAGCGGCTTCCAGATGTGCGTCGGATTGCGGTCGACGAGCGTGATCTGCGCGCGCGGCGCTTTCGCGTCCGGCTTCGCAGACGACGAGCCGAAGCGGTCGCCGAGACGCGTCGCGAGTTCGAGACCGCCGGCCCCTCCGCCGACGATGATGAAGCGATGCATGGAGCTCTCCCTTTGCTTTTGAAATCCGGGGCGTCGTAGCGCTTTGATTCATTGTGCGCGAGCAGGCGGCGCATCGACAAGCGCCGTCGTCACATGCCGGCCATATGCGTGCTTCCGGCCGTCAGTGCGCTTCCTCCCAGTTGTTCCCGACGCCTACTTCCGCGACGAGCGGCACCTTCAGCGCCGCGACGCCGCACATCAGTTCCGGCAGGCGCTTTCTCACGTCCGGCAACTCGTCTTCCGGCACTTCGAGCACGAGTTCGTCGTGGACCTGCATGATCATCTTCGTGCGCATGCCCGCGCCTTCGATCCAGTCCTGCACCGCGATCATCGACATCTTGATGAGGTCGGCCGCGGTTCCCTGCATCGGCGCATTGATGGCCGCGCGCTCGGCCGCCTGACGGCGCGGACCGCTGCCGCCGTTGATTTCGGGCAGCCACAGACGCCGTCCGAACACGGTTTCCACGAAGCCGTTCATTTTCGCAGTCGTGCGCGTCGTGTCCATGTACGCGGCGACGCCCGGATAACGCGCGAAATAACGGTCGATGTAGAGCTTCGCCGCATCGCGCGTGATGCCGAGATTCGACGCGAGTCCGAACGAACTCATGCCATAGATCAAACCGAAGTTGATGACCTTCGCGATGCGGCGCTGATCGTTATCGACTTCGAGCGGCGTGACGCTGAACACTTCGGATGCCGTCGCGCGATGCACGTCTTCGCCCTGCGTGAACGCGCGCATGAGCGATTCATCGCCGGAAATGTGCGCCATGATGCGCAGTTCGATTTGCGAGTAATCCGCGGAGACGATCTTGCAGCCCGGCGGCGCGATGAACGCCTCGCGAATGCGCCGTCCTTCGCCGGTACGCACGGGGATGTTCTGCAAATTCGGCTCGTTCGACGACAGCCGCCCCGTCACCGCGACGGCCTGCGCATAGTTCGTATGCACGCGTCCCGTCGATGCATTGACCATGCGCGGCAACTTGTCCGTATAGGTCGATTTGAGCTTGGACAGCGCGCGATGCTCGAGCAGCACCTTCGGCAACGGATAGTCTTCGGCGAGCTTTTGCAGCACTTCTTCGTCGGTGGAAGGCGCGCCGCTCGGCGTCTTTTTCACGACGGGCAACTCGAGCTTCTCGAAGAAGATCTGCCCGATCTGCTTCGGCGATCCGAGATTGAACTCGCCGCCCGCGAGTTCATACGCTTGCGCCTGCAGGTCGATCAAACGCTTCGCGATTTCATTGCTCTGCGCGTCCAGCTTTTCGCGATCGATCAGCACGCCGTTGCGTTCAATCTTGCGCAGCACGCGCGAGGTCGGCATTTCGATATCGCGATACACGCGCAGCAAACCCTCTTCTTCCGCGACTTGGGGATAGAGCGCCTGATGCAGCCGCAACGTGATGTCCGCGTCTTCGGCAGCGTATTCGGCGGCTTTGTCGAGCGGCACTTCGTCGAAACCGATCTGCGATGCGCCCTTGCCCGCGACGTCCTCGTACTTGATGGTCTTCACGCCGAGATGCCGCAGCGCGAGGTTGTCCATGTCATGCGGCCGATGCGATTCCAGCACGTACGATTGCAGCAACGTATCGTGCTCGACGCCGCGCAACGCGATGCCGTAATTCGCGAGCACCTGCTCGTCGTACTTGAGATGCTGCCCGACCTTCTTCTTCGACGCATCTTCGAGCCAGGGCTTGAGCTTCGCGAGCACTTCATCGCGCGGCAACTGCACGGGCGCATCCGGCCCGCGATGCGCGACCGGAATATACGCGGCGTGCCCCGCTTCTATCGACACCGAAAGCCCGACGATCTGCGCGACCATCGGATCGAGCGACGTGGTCTCGGTATCGAACGACGTGATCTCCGCGCTATCGATGCGCGCGAGCCATGCATCGAACTGTTCCCACGTCTGCACGGTCTCGTAGTGGTGAACGATCTCGGTGACTTCAGCGGGCGGCGTATCGGTCGGACCTTCGACGGCATCCGCGATTTCGATCTCGCGCAGCCATGTCTTGAAGCCGTGGCGCAGGAACACGTCGCGCAACTCGTCGCGCGCTTCGGGACGGCTTTGGAGCGTCTCGTCGATGGACGCGATCTGCGAAGTGAGATCGCATTCCGTGTGCACGGTGACGAGCTTGCGGGCCATCGGCAGGAAGTCGAGAGCCTTGCGCAGATTGTCTCCTACCGCACCTTTGATCTCGCTTGCGTGTGCGACGATGCCATCGAGCGTTTCGTATGCCGTAAGCCATTTGAGCGCAGTCTTGGGGCCGCACTTTTCGACGCCGGGCACGTTGTCGACCGTATCGCCGATGAGCGACAGATAGTCGACGATGCGCTCCGGAGGCACGCCGAACTTGTTCACGACGCCCGCGCGATCGAGCGTTTCGTTGGTCATCGTATTGATGAGGGTGACATGATCCGTCACGAGCTGAGCCAGATCCTTGTCGCCCGTCGACACGATCACCTTCATGCCGCGTTTTTCGGCCTGCACGGCGAGCGTGCCGATGACATCGTCCGCTTCGACGCCTTCGATCATCACGAGCGGCCAGCCGAGCGCGCGCACCGCGACGTGGATGGGCTCGATCTGCTTCGAGAGATCGTCGGGCATCGAAGGACGGTTGGCTTTGTAGTCGGCGTACCAGTCGTCGCGGAAAGTCTTGCCCTTGGCGTCGAAGATGCACGCGCTATACTCTGCATTGATTTCGCGCCGCAAGCGCCGCAGCATGTTCACCATCCCATACAGTGCGCCGGTGGGACCGCCGTCGGGACCACGCAGGTCAGGCATCGCATGGTAGGCCCGGTACAAGTAGCTAGAACCGTCGACCAATAGCAGGGTCTTACCTTCAAGACTTAGTTCTTCAGGCATTATGAACAAGAGAAAAGTGATTCCGAGTCTGCGATCGCTCGCAGATCAAGAGCGCGCGACGGCCAAGAAGGCTCGCGCGTCGTGGCAGATGTTCACGATTATGGCAGAGTTTATCGAGGCGACCGAGTACCTCTCGGAGATCCGCCCTGCCATCAGCATCTATGGTTCGGCGCGTCTGAAACCGGAGTCGCCGTACTATCAGCGCACCATCGAAATCGCGCAAAAGTTCTCCGATGCGGGCTTCGCCGTCATCTCGGGCGGCGGTCCGGGCATCATGGAAGCGGCCAACAAGGGCGCGCACGCGGGCAAGTCGCCGTCGGTCGGCCTGAACATCGAGTTGCCGCACGAGCAGTCGGGCAATCAGTGGCAGGACATCTCGCTGCGCTTCCGGCACTTCTTCACGCGCAAGGTCACGTTCGTCAAGAACTCGGATGCCGTCGTGGTGATGCCCGGCGGATTCGGCACGCTCGATGAACTCGCCGAAGTGCTCACGCTCATTCAGACCAAGAAGTCGCGTCATGTGCCGATCGTGCTGGTCGGCGCCGAGTTCTGGGCGGGCCTGCTCGACTGGTTCAAGAAGACGCTGCTGACCAATGGCGTGATCAGCGAGAAGGATCTGGATCTGATGCAGGTCATCGACGAGCCGGATCAGGTGCTTGAAGCCGTGCTGCGGTTCTATGAAGATCGCGAAGAAGCGGCCGAGCCGCCGGCTGAAGGCAAGTCGGATGAGGATCGGATGTTCTATCTGTAAGCTAGTGAAAAGGAGGAGAAGCCATTTGGTCTCCTCCTTTTTTATTGCCGATATTATTAGTTTTCCGAACTAGCTTACGGGACTTGCCGACTGCGGCGCGACCCGCTAACATCGCGCGCCGGACGTGGAAGCATCAGCCGCATAGCAGTCAAAAGCGTGCGGCTATTTTTACGTCCACGCAATAGTTTTAGTTAATCGGATCGAGGTTTTTGAGATAGCCGGTCAATGAAAGGACCGACGCTTTCGATGCGTCACGCGAGAATAGAAGGAACACAAGATGAAGAAGATGTCACAGCCCAAAGCGTTGTTTGCCATCACCCTGAGTGCCGCCTTGACTTTCCTGAGCGGCTGCCATGACGACAAGCACGCCGACGCCGCTTCCACGGCGAGCGCCAGCGCGCCTGCACCCGCGAGCGCAACGAACGAACCGTCAGCCGCCGAACGCTTGCGCACTGCGAAGCTGCAATTGCTCAAGAGCGTCTCCGGCGTATGGAAACCGGTTCAGGGGAACGGGCTGATGACCATCAACGCGACCGAGAGCGATATTCAGGTGACGCAGGGCGATACGCTCTTGCCCGTCGCGCTCGGCGACGTAGATCCCGACAACAACACGGTCAACTACAAGATCTTCTGGAAAAGCGGCAAGCAGGAAGTTCGCACCATCCAGATCCTGACTCCGGTCGAAGAGGAAAACAGCACCACGCTCACCGTGACTGCCGCCGATGGCTCGCAGCGCGTATATACGCTCATTCGAAACCTGAGCCACGACGACATCACTCGAATCAATGCGCTCGGTGCGCAGGGCGCGCCGGCGCAAGACCAGACAGCGGCGCCCGCTCAGGCGGCTCCGGCTCCGGTGGACGCCTCGACGAATCGCGGGGTTATCGACATGTGGCTGGGCGGCATCGACATGAACATGCGCTCGTGTCCAGGCTCGACCTGCGCTCAGGTCATCGTCGTGCCGAAGGATTCCAAAGTGAGCGTGGATACGTCGACGATCCGCTCGGTCACGGAGACATCGGGCGTGAACACGCCGTGGGTGCGCGTGACGTATGAAGGCGCGTATTGCGCGGAGACGGACATCGATCCGAAAGTCGCGGGCTGCACGCCGACTCACAGCACCGAAGCGCCCGTCACCGGCTGGATGAACTACACGCGGCTGATGGCAGCGCCGCGTCCGCAGCAGTAATTCGACGACGGGGCGGCCTTGCCACCGCCTCACCGCCCCATCGCCCTACTGAAACGCCACCTCCGCGAAGCTCCGCAACTTCCGCGAATGCAGCTTCGACAACCCGTTCATGCGCAGCAGTTCCATCGCTTTCACGCCGATCTGCAAATGCTGATCCACTTGCGCGCGATAGAACTGATCCGCCATGCCCGGCAGCTTCAGCTCGCCGTGCAGCGGCTTATCCGATACGCATAGCAACGTCCCGTACGGCACGCGAAAGCGAAAGCCATTGGCGGCAATCGTCGCGCTTTCCATATCCAGCGCAATCGCACGGCTTTGCGACAGCCGCTGCACCGGCTCGCGATGATCGCGCAGTTCCCAGTTGCGGTTATCGACGCTCGCCACCGTGCCCGTGCGCATCACGCGCTTCAGTTCCACGCCTTCGAGCTGCGTGACCTGCGCCACCGCCTTCTCCAGCGCCACCTGCACTTCAGCAAGCGCAGGAATCGGCACCCACAGCGGCAAGTCGGCATCGAGCACGTGATCCTCGCGCACGTAACCATGCGCGAGCACGTAGTCGCCGAGACGCTGCGTGTTGCGCAGGCCCGCGCAGTGACCGAGCATGATCCACGCGTGCGGACGCAGCACCGCGATGTGATCCGTGATCGTCTTCGCGTTCGACGGCCCCACGCCGATGTTCACCATCGTGATGCCGCTGCCATCCGCGCGCTTCAGGTGATACGCGGGCATTTGCGGCAGACGCGCGGGCGCCGTGCCTTCCTCCGGCTGCTCGCTGAGATTGGCGTTGTACGTGACGACATCGCCCGGTTCGACGAACGACGAATACTCGCTGCGATACGCCCGCGTTTCTTCATCGTCGGCGCGCGACATCATCGTGCGGCCGAGCTTCACGAACTCGTCGATATAAAACTGGTAGTTCGTGTACAGCACGTAGTTCTGGAAATGCGTCGGCGAAGTCGCCGTGTAATGGCGCAGCCGATGCAGCGAGAAATCCACGCGCGCCGCCGTGAAAAGCGCGAGCGGATGCGGCTCGCCGGCCGCCGGCTCATACGTGCCGTTCACGATGCGGTCATCGAGCAGCGCGAGATCCGGGGTATCGAAGACATTGCGCATGGCGAGCAGGCGATCACGGTCGAGATCGCCCTCGAGATGAATGCCTTCGGCGAACGCGAAATGAATCGGAACGGGTTGCGCCGACACGCCCACCTCGATGCCCACGTGATGATTCTTCGCGAGCAGCCGCAATTGCTCGCGATAGTAGTCGCCGAAAAGATCGGGGCGCGTGAGCGTCGTCTCGAAGATGCCCGGCCCGGCGACGAAGCCATACGAGCGCCGCGAATCGATCTGCGTGTTCAGTTCGGTCCGCACGCGCACGAACGGATAGCACGCGCGCACGCGATGCGTGAACTGCTCGTTGCGCCGGTATCGCGCGAAGGCATCGCGCAGGAAGGCGGTGTTGGCTTCGTAGATCGCGGAAACGCGCGTGACGGCGGCGACGGGATCGTCGAAGGATTCGGTCGGAAAGTCGCTCGCGGGCGTGTGCTGGGTGCTTTGAGTGCGGTCGTTTGTCATGATCTTGTGCGTGTCTTCGTTGCCCTCTTCATGAACCACATTAACACGGAAGAATGCGAGAACCATGAAGCCCCTGATCGCGTGCGTGCATCCGGCAACAACTTTTTGTCCGCGGCGCCGAAAGCCGGGAAACCAGCGCAAAATAAGGCAATGCCGCGCTTCGATTAGGGTTTGCTAGAATCCGGCCATCGCCTGGAGAACCACCATGAAGTCCCTTCTTTCTGCCGCTGCGGCAGTACTCGCCGCCGCAAGCGTTGGCGCTTTCGCGCAATCGACGTCCAACGCCGCCCAGCCGGCAGCGGGACCGGCAACCCAGCAAGCCATGTCGCCGGAAGAGGCCGCGGGCCTGCCCGATCTCAAGGCCATCAATCGCCCGCCCGCCAACGTCAGTTCGAAAGTGGAAATCTCGCCGCCGCGCAAGCCGAGCTTCCACGAACTGAGCTCGAACGGCACGGAAATCACCGAGTATCGCGACAAGGGCAAGCCCGTCGAAATCAACGTGCATTCGAATTTCGGCACGCGTTATCAGATGAGCTCGCCTGCGGATACGTCGCCGCAAGTGCGCGACAACGGCAAGGCAAGCACGCGTCTGCCCTCCGTCAATCTGCGTTACTGATTTCAGCAAGATAGCTTCGAGCCCGCTTGCAAAAGCGGGCTTCGTCATTCGGCCCGCATGGGCTCCCATCTGACCGACGTTTCCCGCATGGCCGTATTCACCCCCGTCACTGACGCCGAACTCGGCGACTGGCTGCAACATTACGATCTCGGCGATGTCGTCGAATTTCGCGGCATCCAGTCGGGCATCGAGAACAGCAACTTCTTTCTCACGACGACGCACGGCCAGTACGTGCTGACGATCTTCGAAAATCTCACGGCGACGCAGCTTCCGTTCTATCTGGATCTGATGCGGCATCTCGCGTCGCATCGCGTACCCGTGCCGGACCCGATGCCGCGCCGCGACGGCTCGCTCTTCGGCATGCTGAAGGGCAAGCCGGCGGCCATCGTCACGAAGCTCGAAGGCGCGCCGGAACTCGCGCCGGCGCCCGCGCACTGCGTCGAAGTCGGGCAGATGCTCGCGCGCATGCATCTCGCGGGACGCGGCTTCACGCGGCGCCAGCCGAATCTGCGCAGTCTCGCGTGGTGGCAGGAGAATGTCCCGGCCATCATCGACTTCCTGACTGATAGCCAGCGCGCGCTGATCGAAACGGAACTCGCGCATCAGGCGGCGTTCTTCGGTTCGGCCGATTACGCCGCGCTGCCGGAAGGCCCGTGCCATTGCGATTTGTTCCGCGACAACGTGCTGTTCGCGCACGGCCGCGAGCATGCGCGGCTCGGCGGCTTCTTCGATTTCTACTTCGCGGGCGTCGACAAGTGGCTCTTCGATGTCGCCGTGACGGTGAACGACTGGTGCATCGATCTTGAAACCGGCGCGCTCGATCCCGCTCGCGTCGACGCGATGCTGCGCGCGTATCAAACGGTGCGGCCGTTCACGCCGGCCGAAGACCGCCACTGGAACGACATGCTTCGCGCCGGCGCCATGCGCTTCTGGGTGTCGCGCCTGTACGACTTCCATCGTCCGCGCGAAGCAGAAATGCTTAAAGCGCACGATCCCGGCCATTTCGAACGCATTTTGCGCGAACGCGTCAACGCGGCTTCTTCGCCCGCCCAACGGTAACCTGGCCACCCATTCATGCGACTGATCGAAGTTCCCGCCAAGACCGGCTACGTGTGGTTCCGCCAGGGCATCTGGCTGTTTCGCCGCAACCCGTTTGCGTTCCTCACGGTGTTTTTCGCGTATCTCTTCGTGATGACGCTGATCTCTCGCGTGCCGCTCGTCGGCCCGTTGCTGCCGCTATTGTTCATTCCGGGCATCGCGGTCGGCTTCATGGCGGCGTGCCGCAACACCATCGCGGGCAAGCCGGTCTGGCCGACTATTCTCGTCGACGGCTTCCGCTCCTACGGCAGCGCGGTCGCACGCCGGCTGCTGGTGCTCGGCGCGCTGTATATCGTCGCGATGGGCGCGATCTTCGGCATTTCCGCTCTCGTCGATGGCGGCACGCTGCTCAACCTGATGATGGGCAACGGCCCTTCCGGCGACCCCGAGACGGTCGCGGCGAGTTTCAACCCGCTGGCCGTGCTCGTCGCGATGGCGTGTTATCTGCCCGTCGCGATGCTGTTCTGGTTCGCGCCGATCCTCGTCGCCTGGCACGAAGTCACGACGGCGAAGGCGCTGTTCTTCAGCCTCGTGTCGTGCTGGCGCAATCGCGGCGCGTTTGTCCTGTACGGCGTGCTGTGGATTGTGGTGGCGCTCGCGGTGTCGTTCGGACTGACCGCGCTGATGCAGGCGATCGGCGTGGGCCAGGAAATGGCGTTCGCCGTGCTGATGCCGGCTTCCATTCTCGTAACCACCGCGCTGTATTGCTCGTTTTACGCGACATATCGCGGCTGCTTCGGCGTGCAGTCGCCGGATACGCCGGATTTGCCCAACGCGTCGGATGCGTCGGGCGCGTGAAGCTGACGCGGCGGACCGATCGGACGCAGCAATGAAAAATGCCGGCCTCACGGGCCGGCATTTTCATATCCGCCTGAACCTACGCGGGTTACAGCTCAGTTCGACATCCACGACGGATGACGGGCCGCTGCGCGCTGATCCAGCTTCTTCATACGATATTCGAGATCGTAGATGTCGGTGGCTTCAGCGAGATATTCGTCGTCGCGTTCACGATCGCGCTGTTCAGCGGACTTGGTCAGGAAAAGGAAGAAGCGGGAAAGCAGGAACATGGTTGGCCTCGCTGGAATACTGGGGTAACTACCTATAAGCGTGATTATAGGGTAATCCCTGATCCGACGCCAGCCTTTTGCGCTAGAACTTTGATCCTAAAGACGTTTTTGCAACATCCGAAACAGTCGCCCGATTCACGCGACATGCGCGACGCGCGCCGCCTCGCTGGACCGGCGCTGGTGCTTGAAGAATTCCCACATCACGGCAGCCGAATCCGGTCCTTTCGATGAATGGAACGCCACGGTATCGTCGCCGCCGGCCCACGAGTGGCCCAGTCCGCGCACGATCGACGTCTTCACCACGCGCCGTCCGTTCTTGACATAGCCGCGCACGACGCCGTCGGGGACGGTTTCCTCTCGCACTTCGCCTGCGCGGCGGTCGCCGGCGGCGTCGATGAATCCGTTCAGCCGCAGGAATTGCTGCGTGAGTTGCTCCGCGTTCTGCGCGGTGACGACGGAATCCAGCTCGCCATGCACGATGATCGCGGGCATGCCCGGATAATCGCGAACGTCCACGGCTGCGTCGATGAGCGCGACCGGGTCGGTGCGGCTGCCGCGCCGCATGACGTCCATCGCGCCGATGGCCGACGTCGCTTCCCCGAACACGACGCCAGAGTGAAATCCGACCGCCGCGAAAAGCTGCGGATAGCGCACCGCGAGCAGCGCCGACAGCCCCGCTCCCGCCGACATCCCCGCGAGATACACGCGCTCAGCATCGAAATCATGCTCGGCGATGACCGCCTTGATGAGCGAGACGATCGCCGCCGCTTCGCCGCCGCCCGCGCCGGTCGAATCGTCGTACCAATGCCAGCAGCGATGCGGATGGTCATGCTTCGACTGCTCCGGATAAAGCACCGCGAAGCCGTACTTGTCGGCGAGCAGGTTCATCCGCGTGCCTTGCGCGAATTCGTCGGCGGTCTGCTTGCAGCCGTGCAGCATCACGACGAGCGGCATGCGCCCAAGCCCCGCTTTCGGCGGCATGTAAAGCGCGTAGGAAAGATGATTGACAAAGCGGCCAGCGGTCGGCGGCGCCGAATGATACGAACGATTCCACTTGCCCCGCGCCCACGCCGATGCGCGCGGCCGGACGCGCGACTCGCGCATCTCGGGGCGGACCGAAGGGCGTGGCGAAACAGCAGGTTTCGCGGACGCGCTAGGCTTCAGCTTCGATTTGACGGTTTTCGCGCGCACCGGCTTTGCCGCCGGGCGCGGCTTCGGGATGCGCGTCGGTTCCACTTGGCCAGCGACCAGGCGTCTCAAGCCGCGCAACCAGAGTTTGGTAAGGCTTTTCGACATTCGGCTGGTTTCTCCAAAACATTTGATCGGTTGTGCTCGCGACAATTTGTCCGTCGCGTTGTGCATTGCACAATAACACTTATCCGCCGGATTCGCTGCTTTTCAGCATGCTTACGATGCCGCTGAAGGATGGCGTTAGGCGTGCTTAGCGGCGTTTGAATGCAGATGGGAGAAGACAGAGACCGCCCGACGACGAAAGTTTCGTCCTCTTCCGACCCGGTATACTGTGGCGCTTCAACGCCCGCTTAACGGTTCGCCTGTCGCAGTGCAGCAACGTCCATACCAACAACCTCGATGATCGTCGATTTGCCCGTCTCCGTCTGGATGAGCATCACCGCGCTCGGCAGCACGGGCGTCATGCTGCCCGTCGCAATCGCTGCCGCCGCGTGGCTCGCGCTCGGCTATCGCTGGAAGTACACCGTCGAATGGATCGCACTGTTCGGCGCCGGGAGTTGCCTCGTCGCCCTGAGCAAGATCGCCTTCATCGGATGGGGAATCGGAATCCGGAATGTGGATTTCACCGGCTTCAGCGGGCACGCTTACATGGCGACGTCCGTCCTGCCGGTCGCGATGTTCGTCGCGTTGCTGCCGGCGCGCGGCGCGATTCGCGCCAGCGGCGTGTTGTTCGGCTTGCTGCTGGGCGTCGTGGTGGGCGGATCACGCGTCGTGGTGAACGCGCATTCGGTGTCGGAAGTCGTGAGCGGATGCGCGCTCGGCGCGGCGGTTTCGCTCGCGTTCGTATGCATCGCGTGGCGCGCGGAGGCGGGGAAGCTCTCGCCGACGCCCGTGGCGGCAAGTCTGGCCGCGGTCGTCGTGGCGCTGCACGGCGTGCCGGTGCCGACGCAGCACTGGATCACCGAGATCGCGCTCGGATTGTCCGGCCACCATTACCCGTATGTGCGGGCGCTCTGGAAGTCGAAGAGCCATCGCCGGCTGGAGCGTCGCACCGACGTGCAGGCTGTCAGCGCGACCGCGACGGCCTGACGCGGTCATCGCTCTATTCGTTGCAGTGGAGAGCGTTTAGTCGTTCACGCCGATGATCACGCTCGACGCTTTCACCACCGCCACCGCTTTCTGACCCGCCGCGAGCCCGAGCGTATCGGCGCTTTGATTCGTGATGATCGCGGTGACGGTCGTGGAATCGTCGAGCGAAAGCGTCACTTCCGCGTTGACCGCGCCGCGCGTCACGCTTGCAACCGTCCCGCGCAACTGATTGCGCGCCGACAGCTTCGCCGGCGAGTCTTCCATCAGCATGACCCACGACGCCTTGATGAGCGCGAACGCGTCGCTGCCTTCCGCGAGACCCAGCGCCTCGGTGCTCTCATGCGTGACGACCGCGACGATCGTCTGACCGCCCGGCAGGCCAAGCTCGATTTCGTCGTTGACCGCGCCGCGCGTGACCTTCGTGACTTTCCCTGCTAGCTGATTACGTGCACTCGTTTTCAATCCCAGTCTCCCGATGAGTCGCCAGTCGTCCTCGAAGCCTTCAATGGCTTCGCTTACCCTTCTCAGAAACTTGCGATGCTCGCGCTCGACCGCGCGGTACGTGTCGATGATCCGCAGCGCCGATGCCGTCAGCCGCGTCCCGCCGCCGCCCCGGCCGCCGGTCGCGCTCGTCACGAGCGGCTCGCCGGCCAGATTGTTCATCGTATCGACGGCGTCCCACGCCGCCTTGTAGCTGAGACCGACCGCCTTCGCTGCCGCCGTGATCGATCCGGTCTCGCGAATCGCGGCCAGAAGCGCGATGCGCGCCGCGCCGCCGAGCGTTTCGTCGCCGCTTTTCAGCCACACGGAGCCGTCGAGTCCGAGCGCGTCGCGTGGGTCGTTCGATATCGGCTTGGTCATCGTCGGCTGGGAAAGATCTTGAATGCGAACAGTTCAACGATTATATCGACGCGACGCGCGACGAAGACCAAGAGACACCTCGACGTGGCGATTCATACGAAATAACAAAGGCTTGCGAGTTCACGAAAGCGTCACGCGCGCGGGCAAACATGGGCTTTCCCGCAACGTTTCACGCCGTCAGGACGCGCCATGAATCAGATCGTCTTTCCCCAATCGCAAGGAGGCCGCACGCTCGGCCAGCGGCTCGCCTTTCTGGTGTTTCTGCTCGCGATCGGAGCGGGCGCAGTCTACTGCGTCATGCATCTGCTGGAAGACCTGGCGCCGGTGCGCGAATCGTCGGCGTTTCCTTATATTCTGCTCGGCGTCGCGCTGTTGATCGCGCTGGGATTCGAGTTCGTCAACGGTTTTCACGATACCGCCAACGCCGTCGCGACCGTCATCTACACGCACTCGCTGACGCCCAGTCTCGCGGTCGTCTGGTCCGGCGCGTGGAATTTCATCGGCGTGCTCATTTCCAGCGGCGCGGTGGCGTTCGGCATTCTGCAATTGCTGCCGGTCGAACTCATTATCGGCGTCGGCAGCTCGCAGGGCTTCGCGATGGTCTTCGCGCTGCTGATCGCGGCGATCATCTGGAATCTCGGCACATGGGCGCTCGGCTTGCCGTCGTCCAGTTCGCATACGCTGATCGGCTCGGTGATCGGCGTCGGCCTCATGAACCAGATGCTGCACGGAACCAACGGCACGTCGGGCGTGGACTGGAGCCAGGCTATGTCCGTCGGCAAGTCGCTGCTGTTTTCGCCGATCATCGGCTTCGTTCTCGCGGGCTTTCTGCTGTACGTGCTGAAGCTCGTCGTGCGCGTGCCGGCGCTTTATCAGGAGCCGAAGAAGAATACGCCGCCGCCGTTCTGGATTCGCGCCCTGCTTATCCTAACCTGCACCGGCGTTTCGTTCGCGCACGGCTCCAACGACGGCCAGAAAGGCATGGGCCTCATCATGCTGATCCTGATCGGCACCGTGCCGACGGCCTACGCGCTCAACAAGGCGGTGTCGGCCGGCGAAACGCAGACGTTCCTCGCGGTCAGCCACAGCGCGTCGGAGACGCTGCAGCGCTACGCCGGCAGCGCACCGGCGGCAAAAGACGCGCGTGCGACCGTCGAGCATTACGTTCAGACGAAGACGCTCGCCCCGGACACGGTCGCATCGCTGAAAGGCCTGGTCGATTCGATCGATTCGCAGATTCGCCCCAGCGAAACCATCGCCGCCGTGCCGCAAGGCAATGTGCGCAACGTGCGCAACGAGATGTACATCGCGTCCGAGGCGTTGCGGCTGATGGAGAAGCAGAAAGCGCCCGCCTTCTCTTCGATCGACGCCGCCGTGCTCGAGAACTACAAGCATCAGCTCGATCACGCGACGAAGTTCATCCCGACGTGGGTCAAGGTCGCGGTGGCCGTCGCACTCGGTTTGGGAACGATGGTCGGCTGGAAGCGCATCGTCGTGACGGTGGGCGAGCGCATCGGCAAGACGCATCTGACCTACGGGCAAGGCGCGTCGGCGGAAGTCGTGGCGATGCTGACCATCGGCGCCGCCGATGCCTACGGGCTGCCGGTCAGCACGACGCACGTGTTGTCGTCGGGCGTCGCGGGCACGATGGCCGCGAACGGCTCGGGCCTTCAATGGCGCACGGTGCGCAGCCTCGCGCTTGCGTGGATTCTGACGCTGCCGGTTTCCATCGCGCTCGCCGGATTGCTGTTCTGGCTCTTCCGCGGACTTTTCTGAAACCGGCGGCGATGAAATTCTTTCAAACCGCCCATCCAACTCTTTCCTTTTGACAATCGCCCGCGTCGGCGCGCGCGTCTTCCGATGGACGCCGCGCCTTGTGGCATCGGCACTTGCCGCCGATGGCACGGATGCTGCTCTTTGCTTCTCGTCGATCGCAACGCTGGACGGCCAGCGGCATCCCGCCGCTCGCTACGACGTGTGGCTTTATTGGGAGGCCACGTCGCGCCGGATGGTCGCGCGGTCTTTTATAAGGAGAAGTCAAATGACGATCGGAACCATCCTGTTGATCATCCTGATCTTGCTGTTGATCGGCGCCATTCCGTCCTGGCCGCATAGCCGTAGCTGGGGCTATGGACCGAGCGGGATCTTGGGCGTCGTGCTGATCGTGGTGATCGTCCTGTTGCTGATGGGCCGGATATAAGCGCTCGCGCCGCCCGCTCAAAAAGAAAGGGGCGCTCGATGGAGCGCCCCTTTCTCGTTAATGCCGCCTTCGTCGACTGAATCAGACGCGCATGACCTGCCCGTTCGGATCGATCTTGCGGGGAATGACGGGTTCCTTCTGTTTCGACGACGACGCTTTGCCTTCAGTCGGCGTGATGGGCGGAGCAATCGACTGACCGATCGCGGCCTTATCGGCGACCTGCTTCACCGCCGATGCGCTCTTGCGCTTCTTCTTCGCCACCGTTCGCGTCGATGCGCCGTGCGCCTTGTTCTTGCCCTTCACCACGTGAACTTCGGGCGGGTTCCAGACTTCCGTGTAGTGCGTCGCGGCCACGGCCGGTGACGAACCCAGCACGAAAGCCATCGTCAGGAATGCGAGCTTCAAGTCGTTTCGCTCCATCGATTTATGCCTCTAGTGACCTTGGCGCGCGCTGCGCGAGAGGATGGCGTCGAGCGAGCGCTCGGACGTTTCGAGTTCGCGCAGCGCCGCGTCGAGGCGCTGTTGCGAACGGGCCACCGAGCGCGCGCCATGCTCGAAATGCGGCTCGCCTCGCGTGGCGTCGAACGCGGCGTTGACCGCGCGCGTCGCACGCATGAAACGTTCGAGCGCAGCGGCTTCGAGCGAATCGTTGCGGGAAATCATCGGCAAGCTCCTTGTTGCAGACAAGCTGTACGAATATACAGTAAGCCGGCCTCTCGGCAAACAAACGGCGCGGCGCGTGGTGAAAATGCTGAAGCACCTCCTGACCGGCGTGCGCATCGGCATGTGCGCGAGGGGCGCGGCATTCGCCGCGCATCGGATAGTGCACAGCGGTTTAAGCGCGGCTTAATTCTGCGCAGCCACACTCCAGTCGCGATCAGACCCGGCCGCCGCGCATTATGACGCGGCGCCATCCATCCGGACTGCCGGGACGCCAACAGAGGAACGTGTCATGCCCGCCAACACCGCCGCGCGCCCATCGTTCGCCAATCTTGCGCGAGCCATGCGCAGCCACACCGCACTGAAGCTCAGCCGATGCCGCCTGTCCGCGCCCATCGAGCCGCCGTGGGGCCAGCCGTATCGGACAGTCGAATGGTCCCTGAAGAGCGATCCGCGCCTGCAGCGCTGCGTCGTCCCGGCGGATTGCTCGCCGTCCGATATCGCCGATGCATTGCAATCCCATGTTCCCGGCCGCCGCTACGGTCCGCACGACGACGAAGATTGAGCGTCCACCGAAACGCCCGCGATAAATTTAACTTGTATAAATCCATATATGGACTACCATGCGTTAAGAGTTCCTTTGGAGACTTAACGACATGCCTCATGCCGCACGCGCTCCCTCGGCGGCGTCCGGTCATCCGGCGCCGCGTCCCGCGCCGGATATCGGCGACTTGTCCGCTGCCGGTCTGCGCGCCTTCATCAATATCGCCCGCGACTGGGCGCTGTCCGCCGACGAGCAAATCAAGCTGCTCGGCTCGCCCGGCCGCTCCACGTACTTCAAGTGGAAGAACGCGCCGGAATCCGCGCGCCTCACGCGCGACACGCTCGAGCGCCTCTCGCTGATTCTCGGCATCTACAAGGCGCTGCAGATTCTGCTGCCGGAGCCGCACGCCGCCGATACCTGGGTTCGCCGTCCCAACGCCGCGCCGCCTTTCGGCGGCCGGCCGGCGCTCGATCGCATGCTGGCGGGCAATATCAGCGATCTCGTCGCCGTGCGCCAGTATCTCGACGCGATGCGAGGCGGCTGGGCGTGACCGACAAGCATGCTGCACCGAACTGGCGGGACCGCTGGCCGCATGGCGAACTCGACTGGTCGCCCGCGTATCGCGTCATTCCCACGCGCTTTCCGGCGGTGAATCTGTTCGATCGCGTCGCGTCGCCGCAGGATTTCGACGCGCTCTACGCGCTCGAAGCGATGACCAACGACCGACTGCGCACCGAGATCGGCGAACTGGATCTCGTGCCGCACGACGAACGCTGCTTCGGTCCCGGCTGCGGGCCGATCATGGCGGCGTTCACGCATCTGAACCCGAGCGGCAGCCGCTTTTCAGACGGCAGTTACGGCGTCTTTTATTGCGCTCGCGAACGGCAGACGGCGATTGCCGAGACGCGCTACCACGCCGGCCTTTTCCTCGCCGCGACGAAAGAAGCACCGCTGCGTCAGCAGATGCGTCTTTACACGGTGATGGCGCGCGGAGAAGTCGTCGATTTACGCGGCGATCGCATCGCGCTGACCGGACTCGATCCGCGCATTCTCGCGCCGGACGACTACGCGCCCGGCAAGGCGCTGGGCCGCGCGATTCGGGCGGCGGGTGCGCCGGGCATCGCCTATCCGTCGGTGCGCGATCCGCAGGGCGAATGCCTCGCCGCCCTGCGCACGACGATGCTGCGCGACTGTCACCACGCCGCGTATCTCGAGTACAACTGGAACGGCGAGGCGATCGACTACGTGTTCGAGCTGAACCAGGTCGGATAAGCGGTCATCGGATCGCAACCGCCGTCGGCGTGCGCGTGCGCGAGAGCTTCTTCGACGCCGGACGCGCCGCCTTCGGCGCGGTCTTGCGCGCGACGGTCTCGATCGCCTGCGCCGCCGCGCCCTTGGCGCTGCCCTTCAGCGCGCCCGCGCGCGCCTTGCGGCTCGATTCGGCGAGCAGGCCGGTGAGCCGCGCATCGCTTGCGGCAGCGCCCTTGCGATTCTTGCGCGCCGCCTCGCGCGCCCGGCGCTTCGCATCCTTTTCGAGAAAAATGACGAGCGCGGCTTCGTCCGTCTTGAGCCCGTGACGCCGTGACGCCGGCAGCGCTTCGGCGAGTTCGCCCGCCTCGAACGCCTCGATCACGGCCGGATGCACATAGCACTTGCGGCAGACCGCCGGCGTATTGCGCAGCAGTTGCGACACTTCCTTGATCGTCCCGACGATATGCTTGCGCGCCTCCGTCACCGTCTCCCACTGGAGCTTTCTCAGCGCCGCGAGCGCGAACACGCTGCCCGCCCACGTCCGATAATCCTTCGCCGTGAACTCCGCGCCGGTGATCTCGCGCAGATAGTCGTTGATATCGGACGAACTGACGGCGTGACGCGTACCGTCCGCGTCGAGATACTGGAAGAGGTCCTGGCCCGGCAGATCCATGCAGCGCTTCACGATTCGGGCGATGCGCGCATCGCTCACGGCGACGTCGTGCTCGATTCCGCTCTTGCCGCGAAACTTGAAGCGCAGCGTTCCCGCCGATACCTTCAGATGGCGCTTGCGCAGCGTCGTGAGTCCATACGAGCGATTCTCCCGCGCATATTCCTCGCTGCCGACGCGAATGAGCGTCGTATCGAGCAGACGCACGACGGTGGCGAGCACCTTGTCGCGCGGCATGCCGTCGAGCGCGAGATCGCGCGTAACGCGGGCGCGCAGCTTCGGCAGCACCGCGCCGAACGCGAGCATGCGCTCGTACTTGGTAGCGTCGCGGGTTTCGCGCCATTGCGGGTGATAGCGATACTGCTTGCGCCCGCGCGCGTCGCGGCCCGTCGCCTGGAGATGGCCGCGCGAGTCCGGGCAGATCCAGACATCGACATAAGCGGGCGGGATGGCGAGCGCGTTGATGCGCCGGATTTCGGCTTCATCCTCGATGCGCTTGCCTTGCGTGTTGAAGTAGACGAACGCGCCGTCGATCCATTCGCGCGTATAACCGCGGCGCGAGTCGTCGACGTATCGCAGGCCGGGCGGAAGGTCCTCGGGGCAGGCCGAAGCGTTATCGCTCGGCGCGCCGTTGATTCCGCTCGTCTCTTTAGCCCCGTTGCTTCCGTTGGTCGCCACTGCGTGCCTCGCCTTTGTACATTCGATTCATGGCGAGGGTTGGAGCAACGGCCATGCCGCCCTACGGCAACGCCAGTTCGCGCGCGCCTTCGGATGTTGCCCATCGCTCCTTCACGGACCATCGTTCGTCGGTGCCGGCTTCGACGATCGTGAGCCGCCCTTCCGCCGCGAACGCGCCCGTATCGATGAAAATCTGCGAGCCGATCTGACGCACCGCGCGCATCGGCGTGTGGCCGCAATACGTCGGTGAGAGGCCGCGCTGAAGCGCAGGGTCCGCGTTGCCGAGCGCCAAGCCGCGGCCCCATAGCATCTGGCTGCGCGTTTCGTCGGTGAACTCGGCGGCGTCGAGATCGGCGTCGCTGCCGAAGAACTCCGCGTGCAGCACGTTGAAGCGACGCGCGCCCTCGCCGACGATCCGCACGAGCGGCAGGCGCGCGAGCCGCGTGGCGAGCATGCGAAGGTGGTCGTCGGCGAGCGTTTCGGCCCACGCGCCGCCGATCGCGTACCACGCCTGACGACGCATGCTGCCCGTCGCCACCGCGATCAGCGAGTCTTCGTGATTGCCGAGCACCGGATAGAACCACGGCTTGTCGATGAGTTCGATCGCCGCGAGCGAATCCGTGCCGCGATCGATCAGGTCGCCAACCGAGAACAGCCGATCGCGCGAGCCATCGAAGCCGATCTCGCGCAACAGATAGCGCAGCGCATCGACGCAGCCGTGCAAATCGCCGACGACGAAATCGCGGCCGACGTCATTGGCGGGATGCCTGCAAACGACAGGATAGGTAGGATCATTCATGCGTCGATCTTAGCGCCGGCACAACGCCCGGTGTGCGTGCTGGGTCGCTTTTCGCTGCGTTTTCGGTGGCAAATGCGACGGGCGTTTCGGAATGGTCTTCAGTCGGGATTGTCGCCTGAAAGCGGACGCAATGGCCATGTCCGCGCCATCTTCCTCGTCTCCTTTCCTCGGCTCGCCTGCTCATGTTGCTGTAAGGCGCGTCAGTGATAATCGCTGACTTCCATCGCTTTCTCTCGCGACGATGAACTTCCTCCCGCCCGTCTTGCGCACGCGTCCGCGCGCGTTGATCGCCCTGCTGGTCGGCTTTGTGGTCACCGCGCTGATTCCGGGGCACGTCCGGGCGACCGTGCGCGCGCTGATCGGCTGGGACTCGGCCGTGTGGCTCTATCTCGCGCTCATCTGGCTGCAGATGACCACCGCGCATCAGCGCAACGTGCAGGCGCTTGCCGAGCGCGAGGACGAAAACGCCGCCGCCGTGCTGATGATCGTCAGTCTCGCGGCCATCGCGAGTCTGGTGGCGATCGTCGTCGAATTGTCGGCGGCGAAGAGTCTCGGCGCGCACGCGTTGGTGAATTACGCGCTGACCGGCGCGACCATGCTCGGCGGCTGGTTCCTCATCCCGACGATGTTCACGCTCCACTACGCGCGGCACTACTACCGCTCGCCCCCGAACGATACCGCGCTCAAATTCCCCGACCGTCACCTGAAACCCGACTATTGGGATTTCCTGTACTTCTCGTTCACCATCGCGGTTGCTTCGCAGACTTCGGATGTCGTGCTGTGCTCGACGAGCGCGCGCCGCACGGCGCTCGCGCAATCGGTGCTGTCGTTCTTCTTCAATCTCGCGGTGCTCGGTTTGTCGGTCAACATCGCGGCCAGCATGGTCGGCGGCTGACGCCGGACGCCCCTCTTCGTCCCGTCGCGAGCAGGCGCGCAACGCGCCTGTCACATCGCGCCCATACGCTCGTCTTCATCTCTAAAGCGCCCGTGTAAAAACGCGGCGCGCGCCGCTGTCACTTTTACACGCAGCACGAGCGTGCGCTCAAAAAGCGTTGCGGGATGCGCGGCAGCGGACCCTCTTCGAACATAAGTCCGAAATGATCGTGCGTCCCCGCACATACGCGCGGGGGTCGTGGCATGCACATTGCTGCACTGCGCCAGCCATTTCTAAGAACCTAACTAGCACCAGGAATGCGCGGCCCGGCTGCTCCTCGTTTCGCCGATACGACGACAACGAGCGCATGGCCATCGCCCCGCGTCTGCCCGCACAGGAGTCCATTTTGCCTTTGAACGTTCTGCTGGTCGCCTCCGAGGCCGTCCCGCTCGCCAAGACCGGCGGCCTCGGCGACATGGTCAGCGCATACGCCGCCGCGCTGCGCGGCGCCGGCGTCGATGCCACCATCCTCCTGCCCGCTTATCCGGCCGCGATCGCCATGGCGGAGGACGTCAGCAAGGTTTGCACCTTGCGCGGCCTGCCCGGCGGCGATGCCGCGCTCCTGCGGGCACGCATGCCCGATACCGGCGTGCCGGTTCTTTTGCTGCGCTGCGATGCACTCTATGCGCGCACCGGGCTCTATCAGGATGCACAGGGCCGCGACTATCCCGACAACGCGGTGCGTTTCGCGACGCTGTCGGCGGCTGCGGTGCGTATCGCGCAGGGCGTGCGTGGCGTCAAGAAGCCGGACATCGTTCACGCGCACGACTGGCACAGCGGCCTCACGCCGCTCTTGATGAAGCACGCGGGCGTGCAGGCAAAGAGCGTCTTCACGATTCACAACCTCGCGTTCCAGGGCAACTACGCGCTCTCGCTCGGGCCGTCGCTCGGCGTGCCGGAAAAGTGGCTCGTGCATGCGCTGAGCGATCCGAAGAGCATCGAGTTCTACGGCGCGCTGAGCCTGATGAAAGCGGGCATCGTGCATAGCGACCGCGTGACGACCGTCAGCGAGAACTACGCGCGCGAAATCCTCACGCCGCGCTTCGGGCATTTGATGGAAGGCGTGCTGCAAAGCTGCGCCGACAAGCTTTCGGGCGTGGTGAACGGCATCGACGAGGAAACGTGGAATCCCGCCGTCGATCCGCTCATCGAGCGCAATTATTCTTTCGACGACACGCGCGGCAAGCACGCCTGCAAGCGCACGCTGCAGCGCATGTTCGGCCTGCCGGTCGATCCGTTCGCGCCGCTGATGGCGATCGGCAGCCGCATGACCGGCCAGAAGCTCGCGGACGTGGTGCTCGAAGCGCTGCCGCGTCTGCTCGAAAAGCATCCGCGCTTGCAGCTCGCGGTGATCGGCCAGGGCGAGGCGTACATCGAGAAGGGCTTCAGAAAGCTCGCGCAGGAATGGCCCGACCGCGTGGGCGTGCATATCGGTTATAGCGAACGCCGCGCGCATGCGCTGCACGCGGGCGCGGATATCCTGCTGCACGGCAGCCGTTTCGAGCCGTGCGGCCTTACGCAGCTTTACGCGATGCGCTACGGCACGCTGCCCGTCGCATCGCGCGTGGGCGGGCTCGCCGATACCATCGTCGATGCCGCCGACGCCGATATCGCACCGCGCGAAGTCGTCTATGTCCGCGACGGCACGCACGACGCGCCCATCGCCTTGAAAGGCACGTCGCGCGCGCCGACCGGCTTTCTCTTCGACGGCGAAACGCCCGACGATGTCGTGACCGCGGCGAGCCGCGCGATCGACGCGTACATGCGTCCGCCCGTCTGGCGCGCCATGCAGCGCAACGCGATGTCGTGCGATTTCGGCTGGAGCGAGGCGGTCGCGAAGATGGTCGCACTCTACTCCGACCTGACCGGCCTGCGCCCGAGCCGCACCGCGCTGCGTCTGCGCCGTCTCACCGAACCCGCCGCCGCGCCGCAAGTGCTCGCCCCCCGCGCACGCGAAACCTCCGGCAAGCCGCTCGTCGCCAAGAGCGCATAAGCGCGCGTGATCGAAAAGCCGCGGCGGCCCACATCCGCCACGGCTTGCCGCATATTGCCGCATAGTATCGCTGTGACGATGCGCCGCTTCGGTTCGGGTGAAGGCGCGGCACGCAACGTGCTGTCAGCCGATGCAACGCCCGCTGGAACCCCTTTGGACCGTGGCGGCAGCCGTGCTCGATCCATTGCATCGCGAGACGCGACCCGGACTTGCATCGTCGACGGCGCTCGGCTTTCGCATGAGGTCCGCGAAGCGCGCGAAGCGCCACAACGTGCGGACCGGCCCTTCAGCCAGTTTGACCCGTGAGCGTGATCGCGATTTGTTGCCCGCATCCCCGCCACCGCAGGACGACTCTGGAAAAGACGAACGATGGAAAACCATCAAGCTCATCATGCGTACGCGCCCCGCATCTATTTCATCGATCCCCTTCTCGTCGGCCCTCTGGCCAACTGGCCCGCGCAGTTCGAGCACGCGGCCGCGCTGGGCTTCGACCACGTCCTGATCGGCTCGCCGTTCACGCCCGGCAGCAACGGGCATCGCGAAGCCGTCGCGGATCATCATCGGCTGCATCCTGTCTTCGAATCGAGCGCGAGCGCGGCGGACGATCTGCGCGCCCTCGCCGATGCAGCAAAAAAGCACGGCATCACGCTGCTCGTCGATATCGTGATCGATCGCGTGAGCGCCGAAGGCGGGCTCTTTCAGGACAACAAGCACTGGTTCAAGCCGTTCGAAAGCGCCGATGCGCGCCTCGATCCGCGCCGCCCGCCGAGTCAGCGCGACGTCGCGCACGCCAATTTCGCCGATGGCGAAGCCGCGCAGCAGCTCACCACGTGGTGGGCGCGCGAGCTGAGCGCGATCGCGGATGCGGGCATCGGCGGTTTTCGCTTCGGCTCGCCGCAGGCGGTGCCCGCGCACGTGTGGCGCAGGCTCGGCGCGGCCGTGCGCGAGAAGCATCCCGAGACGCGCTGGCTCGCGTGGACGGTAGGCGTATCGCGCCACGATCTGCACGGTCTTGCCGATGCCGGCTTCGACGCGGTCTTCGCTTCGACGCGCTGGTGGGATTTCAGGAGCGCATGGCTCGTCGATGAACACGCGGCGCTGTCGCGCATCGCGCCGCCGATCACGTTCCCCGAAGAGCCGTTCGGCACACGGTTGATCGCCGACCTGAGCGATACGAGCGACACCGCGCTCATCGAACGCGCGTACTGCCGCGCGCTCTTCACCGCCACCGCGATCGGCACCGGGCTGCTCGTGCCGATGGGTTTCGAATACGGCGTCGGCTTGCCGATGTCGCAGCAATACGGCGTCGCGGCCGAGTATCAGCGCGCGAAGAGCGAGGCGCGCATCGACCTTTGCGCGCAAGTCAAGCGCGCGAACGCGTTGCAGAGCGGGACCGCAACGCTTGGCAGCGTGGGCGAACTGCGCGCGCTGACGGGCGCAGGCACGCCGTACGCGGCGCTGATCCGCGCGGCGGGCGGCGATTTGCGGCATAGCGAATCGGCGGTGCTTATCGTCATCAATCCCGATCTGGTCGCGCCGGTGCAGGTCGATACGCGGCATCTGCTCGAAGGCGTGCCGGGCAACTACACGCGCTTCGCGCCCCTCGGCGATGCAAATGCGAAGGCCGAGCGCCTCGCGTCGCTCACGCTGAAGGCGGGCGAAGTGCGCCTGTTCCGCGCGGAAGCCGAGCCGTTCGTCCTGCTCGCGCAGCCGCAGGTCAAACGCGGCGCGAAGGCCGCCGACAAGAAGTCCGTGGCTGAAGCGATCGCCGCGCCGCGCGTGTCGATCGAAAGCGTGACGCCTTCTGTCGATAACGGGCGCTTCCCGGCGAAGCGCATCGTCGGCGAGGCGGTGGAGATTCAGGCCGCGATCTTCGCGGAAGGCCACGACAAGATCGCCGCCGCCGTGCAATGGCGCGCCGCCGACGAAACCGAATGGCACGAAACGCCGATGTCGCCCGTGCAGCCGCTCGGCCTCGACTTGTGGACCACGCGCATTCCGCTCGAACGCGTAGGCCGTCATGAATTCGTGGTGATGGCGTGGCGCGACGACTACGCGTCGCTCGCCGATCACATGCAGAAGAAGCTGAAGGCCGGGCAGACGGTGGAACTCGAAGTCGAGGAAGCGAAGCATCTGTTCGCGCTGATTCTCGCCGAAGTGAAGACGGTCGAAGATTCGGACAGCGCGCCGCTGGAAACCATCGTCAAGGAATTCACGAAGGCAGACGACGCGCGCAAGCTCGAACTCGTGCTCGCGCCCGCGACGGCGAAAGCGGTGGCGGCGGCGCGGCATCGACCGTTCCTGTCGCGCGATCCGGTGGTGTATCGCATCGATTCGGAACGCGCCGCCGCGCGCTTCGCAAGCTGGTACGAGATCTTCCCGCGTTCCATGAGCGACGACGAGAACCGTCACGGCACGTTCATCGACGTGATCGGCAAGATGCCGCGCATCCGCGAAATGGGCTTCGACGTGCTGTACTTCCCGCCGATCCATCCGATCGGCCTCGCCAATCGCAAGGGCAAGAACAACTCGCTGACCGCCGAGCCGGGCGATGTCGGCAGCCCGTACGCGATCGGCGCGAAGGAAGGCGGTCATACGGCGGTGCATCCGGAACTCGGCAATCTCGACGACTTCAAGCGCATGCTCGACGCCGCGCATGAACACGGTCTCGAGATCGCGCTCGATTTCGCGGTGCAATGCTCGCCGGATCATCCGTGGCTGAAGGAGCATCCGACGTGGTTTGCGTGGCGGCCCGACGGCACGCTGCGCTATGCGGAGAATCCGCCGAAGAAGTATCAGGACATCGTGAACCCGGACTTCTATGCGAAGGACGCGAAGCCCGATTTGTGGCTCGCGTTGCGCGACGTGTTTCTGCACTGGATCGCGGCGGGCGTGCGCATCTTCCGCGTCGATAACCCGCATACGAAGCCGTTTCCGTTCTGGGAATGGGTCATCGGCGATGTGCGTGCGCGCCATCCCGACGCGATGTTCCTCGCCGAAGCATTCACGCGTCCGCGCGTGATGAATCGCCTCGCGAAGCTCGGCTTCTCGCAGTCGTACACGTACTTCACGTGGCGCGAGACGAAGCGCGATTTCCTCGAGTACATGCACGACCTCACGCAGACCGACGCGAAGGACTACTTCCGGCCGAACTTCTTCGTCAACACGCCGGACATCAATCCGCGCTTTCTGCAAAGCTCGGGGCGTCCCGGCTTCGTGATTCGCGCGGCGCTCGCGGCGACCTTGTCGGGACTGTGGGGCGTGTATAGCGGCTTCGAGTTGTGCGAGGCCGCCGCGCTGCCGAACAGCGAGGAATATCTCGACTCGGAGAAGTATCAGCTGAAGGCGTGGGACTGGAACCGGCCGGGCAACATCGTCGGGGAAATCACGGCGCTCAACCGCATTCGCCGCGCAAATCCTGCATTGCAGACGCATCTCGGCGTGACCTTTCTGCCCGCGCATAACGATCACATCCTGTTCTTCGAGAAGGTGAACGCATCGGGCGACAACGTCGTGCTCGTCGCGATCAATCTCGATCCGTTCAACGAGCAAGGCGCGGATATCGAGCTGCCCTGGAAGACGCTCGAACGCTGGGGCGTGAGGGAATACGATGCGATCGCGGTCGAGGATCAGGTGACGGGCGACCGTTTCGAATGGCACGGACGCCGGCAGCATGTGCGGCTCAATCCGCATTCGCTGCCCTTCGCGATCTGGCGCATCTCGCCGACGTCGGGCCTGCCAAAGCCGCAAGCGGATGCGAACGCCTGAATGCGCGGCGACGAGCGAACGAGCGTGAACCGATAACAAGGCACATCGCCTACGACGAGCACTTGGAGCAAACCGTGGATACAAGGGTGAAGCGCAACAAAAAGACGTCGCTGTTGAGCGACGATCCGCTCTGGTACAAGGACGCGATCATTTATCAGGTTCACATCAAGTCGTTCTTCGATGCGAACAACGACGGCATCGGCGACTTCGCGGGCCTGCTCGCGAAGCTCGATTACATCGCGGAGCTGGGCGTCGATGCGATCTGGCTGTTGCCGTTCTATCCGTCGCCGCGCCGCGACGATGGCTACGATATCGCCGATTACCGCAACGTGCATCCGGACTACGGCACGCTCGCCGATGTGAAGCGCTTCATTCAGGAAGCGCACGCGCGCGGCATTCGCGTCATCACGGAACTGGTCATCAATCACACGTCCGACCAGCATCCGTGGTTTCAGCGCGCGCGGCGTGCGAAGCCTGGATCGAATCATCGCAACTACTACGTCTGGTCCGATACCGACAAGAAGTACGAAGAGACGCGCATCATCTTCATCGATTCGGAGCCTTCGAACTGGACGCACGATCCCGTTGCCGGCCAGTACTACTGGCATCGCTTCTATTCGCACCAGCCCGACCTGAACTTCGATAACCCCGCCGTCATCAAGGAAGTGCTCTCCGTGATGCGCTTCTGGCTCGACATGGGCATCGACGGGCTGCGGCTGGATGCGGTGCCTTATCTCGTCGAACGCGAAGGCACGAACAACGAGAACCTGCCGGAAACGCATGCCATTCTGAAGCAGATTCGCGCGACCATCGACGCCGAATATCCGAACCGCATGCTGCTCGCCGAAGCGAACCAGTGGCCGGAAGACGTGAAGGAATATTTCGGCGACGAAGACGAATGCCACATGGCGTTCCACTTCCCGCTGATGCCGCGCATCTACATGTCGATCGCGAGCGAGGACCGCTTCCCGATCACCGACATCATGCGGCAGACGCCCGATCTCGCGGCCACGAATCAATGGGCGATCTTCCTGCGCAATCACGATGAACTCACGCTCGAAATGGTGACGGACTCCGAGCGCGATTACCTTTGGAACACCTATGCCGCCGATCGCCGCGCGCGCCTGAATCTCGGCATTCGCCGCCGTCTCGCGCCGCTGATGGAGCGCGATCGACGCCGCATTGAACTGATCAACTCGCTGCTCTTGTCGATGCCCGGCACGCCCGTGATCTATTACGGCGACGAGCTCGGCATGGGCGACAACATTCACTTGGGCGATCGTGATGGCGTGCGCACGCCGATGCAATGGTCGTCGGACCGCAATGGCGGCTTCTCGCGCGCCGATCCCGAGCAGCTCGTGCTGCCGCCGGTGATGGGATCGCTCTATGGGTACGACGCGGTCAATGTCGAATCGCAAAGCCGCGATCCGCATTCGCTGCTGAACTGGACGCGCAAGATGCTCGCGGTGCGCCGCTCGAAGCACGCGTTCGGGCGTGGAACGATTCGCTTCCTGAAGCCGAGCAATCGAAAGATTCTGGCCTATCTGCGCGAACTCGAAGGCGAGCCGCCGATTCTCTGCGTCGCGAATCTGTCGCGTGCGCCGCAGGCGGTGGAGCTTGATCTCTCGGAGTTCGCGGGTTCGGTGCCGCTCGAAATGACGGCCGATTCGCCGTTCCCCGCCATCGGCCAGCTTACCTATCTGCTGACGTTCCCGCCCTATGGCTTCCTGTGGTTCCAGCTTTGTCCCGGCAATATGCGGCCCGCGTGGTCGCAGGCGCCTTCGGAGCAATTGCCGGAGTTCGTGACCATGGTCATTCGTGCTGGACAAACGGGGCCGACGCCGGAGAACGTGCGCCTGCTCGAATCGGAAGTGCTGCCGAGCTATCTGAGCAAGCGCCGCTGGTTCGCATCGAAGGATCAGAAGCTGCATGCGGTGCGTCTCGCCGCGCTCACGACGATAGAAGGCGCGGGCTTCGCGTTCACCGAGATCGAAGCCGATGTCGGCAAGCACACCGAGCGCTATGTGCTGCCGCTTTCGATCGCATGGGGCACCGAAACCACGTCGCCGCTTTACATGCAGCTTGCGCTCGCGCGCGTGCGCCGTGGCCGCACGATCGGTCATATCACCGATGCATTCGCCGTGCCGCAATTCACCTACGGCATCTTGCAGAAGCTGAAGCAGCGCGCTGTCGTGCCGACCGTGCAGAAGAGCGAGATTCGCTTCATTCCGACGGAACGCTTCGATACGCTCGACATGAATCCGGCATCGCCGCCCGAGATTCGCTGGCTCGCGGCCGAGCAAAGCAACAGTTCGCTCGTGATCGGCGACAAGGTCGTGCTGAAGCTCGTGCGGCGCGTGGTCGGCGGCATTCACCCGGAAGCGGAGATGAGCCGCTATCTGACGAAGCTCGGCTATGCGAACACCGGCCCGCTTTACGGCGAAGTGGTGCGCGTCGATCCGCAGAACGTGCCGCATACGCTCGTGATCCTGCAAGGCTTCGTCGACAATCAGGGCGATGCGTGGAACTACGCGCTCGATTATCTGCGCCGTGTCGTCGATGAACTCGCGGTCACCGGCGACACCGACGAGACCAAACCCGATCAGGCCGCGCAGGCGGGCGGACTCGAAGGCTACGGGAACATCGCGGGCATCATCGGCAAGCGGCTCGGCGAACTGCACGTCGCGCTCGCCACGCCGACCGACGACGAAGCGTTCTCGCCGCGCCGCGCCAACGCGAAGGACGTGAAGGGCTGGATCGACGGTACGCTGCAGCTGCTCACGTCCGCGCTCGACATACTCGAGCAGAAGGTCGCCGGGTTCGGCGAGCAGGACCGTGCGCTTGCACAGGACTTGCTGGATCGTCGCGAGAAACTCGTCGATGCCGTGAAGAAGCTCGTTCCTTCCGATGCCGACGCGCTCTGCACGCGCATCCACGGCGACTTCCATCTCGGCCAGGTGCTGATGGCGCAAGGCGATGCCTATCTCATCGACTTCGAAGGCGAGCCCGCGCGCACGCTCGACGAGCGCCGCAGGAAGACGAGCCCGCTGCGCGACGTGGCCGGCCTCATGCGATCGCTTTCGTATGCGAGCGCCGCCGCGCAACCGACGACCGAGAACGCGCCCGCGCAAACCGCCGATCGCAAGCGCGCGCTGTTCGAGAGGATGCGCGCGTTCGCCGAAGACCGGTTCCTGCGGCAATACAAGCAGGCCGTTGCGGCGTCGCCCGAGACGATTGCAAGCGAGAGCGTATTTACCGCCCTGCTCGATCTCTTCCTGATCGAAAAGGCCGCTTACGAGATCCGTTACGAAGCAGCGAACCGGCCGACGTGGATCGGGCTGCCGCTGCGCGGTCTCGCGTCGCTCGCGAGCCGGCTGCTCGGTGATGCGGGCGCCCCGCCCGCGCCCGGCACGCGTCCTGCGACCGACGCCACCAAGGACACTCCGGATGGAACCCATCATGAATAACCGTAGCGATGCGGGACCGGACACGCGAAATCCTGCGCATGGCCTCAATCCGCTCGATATCGATGCGATCGTCGAGGCGCGGCATCCCGATCCGTTCTCGATGCTCGGCCTGCATCAGACCGAACACGGCCATGTCGTGCGCGCGTTCTTGCCGAATGCAGCGGGCGCGAGCGTGATCGATGCATCGAATGGTGAGCCGCTCGGCACGCTCACCCGCATCCACGATGCGGGGCTTTTCGCGGGCTATGTCGAGCGTCCCGCCGCGTACCGGCTTCAGATCGACTGGCACGGCACGCCGCAGGAAACGCACGACACATATTCGTTCGGCCCCGTGCTGCCCGATGACTGGCTGAATCGCTTATCGCAGGCCGATCCGTACGCGGTACTCGAATGCCTCGGCTCGCGGCCCATCACGCATGGCGGCGTGGCGGGCGTGCGCTTCGCGGTGTGGGCGCCGAATGCGCGGCGCGTGTCGGTGGTCGGCGACTTCAACACGTGGGATGGGCGTCGTCATCCGATGCGTCTGCGTCACAACGCGGGCGTGTGGGAGCTGTTCATTCCGGGCATCGGCGCGGGTACGCGTTACAAGTACGAGATCGTGACGCGCGATGGCCATACGCTGCCGCTGAAGGCCGATCCTTGCGCGATGCAGAGCGAGAAGCCGCCTTCGACGGCATCGGTGGTGGCGGATGCCGACGCCATCGATCATTTCGCGTGGACCGACGGCGAATGGATGGGCGCGCGTGGCGGCAAGCAGACGCAGCACGCGCCGATCGCGATTTACGAAGCGCATGCGGAATCGTGGCTGCGCGTGCCGGAAGAAGGCAGTCGCGGCATGAACTGGCACGAGCTGGCGGAGCGTTTGATTCCGTATGCGAAGAGCATGGGCTTCACGCATATCGAGTTCATGCCGGTGGCGGAGCATCCGTTCGGCGGATCGTGGGGTTATCAGCCCCTTGGGCAGTTCGCGCCGTCCGCGCGTTTCGGAACGCCGGAGCAGTTCGCGGAGTTCGTGAATCGCGCGCATGAGGCGGGAATCGGCGTGATCATCGACTGGGTGCCGGCGCATTTTCCGAACGATGCGCATGGCCTCGTGCAATTCGACGGCACGCCGCTCTATGAGCATGCCGATCCGCGCGAGGGGTATCACCAGGACTGGAACACGATGATCTACAACCTCGGCCGCAACGAGGTGAGTGCGTTCCTGATCGCATCGGGGCTGGCATGGCTGAAGCGTTATCACGTCGATGGCTTGCGTGTGGATGCGGTGGCTTCGATGCTGTATCGCGACTATTCGCGCAAGGCCGGCGAGTGGGTGCCGAACATTTATGGCGGCCGCGAGAATCTCGAATCGATTGCATTCCTCAAGCGATTGAATCAGGAAGTGCGGCACATTCCTGGCGCGATCACGATCGCGGAGGAATCGACGGCATGGCCGGGCGTGACGGCGAGCGTGGAGAGCGGCGGGCTGGGCTTCGACTTCAAGTGGAACATGGGGTGGATGCACGACACGTTGCATTACATGCAGGAAGATCCGGTGTATCGGCAGTATCACCATCATCTGTTCACGTTCGGAATGGTGTATGCGTATTCCGAGCGATTCGTGCTGCCGCTATCGCACGATGAAGTGGTGCATGGCAAGGGATCGCTGATTGGCAAGATGCCGGGCGACCGCTGGCAGAAGTTTGCGAATCTGCGTGCGTATCTGAGCTTCATGTGGACGCATCCGGGCAAGAAGCTGCTGTTCATGGGCGGCGAGTTCGGTCAGGTGGCGGAGTTCAATCACGACGAGTCGCCGCACTGGCATTTGCTCGATGATCCTTTTCATGGCGGACTGCAGAAGCTCGTGCGCGATCTCAATCTGCTTTATGTGGGTGAGCCGGCGCTGCACAAGCTGGATAGCGATCCGCGCGGGTTCGAGTGGATCATCGGCGATGACAATGCGAACAGTGTGTTTGCGTATCGGCGGACGGATGCCGAGGGGCGCGATGTGATCGTCGTTTGCAATATGACGCCGGTGCCGCGCATCGGGTATCGCGTTGGACTGCCTCGCGGCGGGCGATGGAGCGAAGTGCTCAATTCCGATGCCGCTATTTATGGGGGTTCCAATACCGGGAACGGTGGCGTCATTCATGCGGATGACTTCGCCAGTCATGGGAGGCAGCAGTCTGCTGCACTTACCTTACCGCCTTTGGCTACTATCGTTTTGCGGGCTGATTAGGTGTGTTTCTTTTTTGTTTTTTCGCGTCGGTCTATTAGGTCGCCCCTCCCCGGGGCGGGGGTCACTTTCTTTGCTGCTGCAAAGAAAGTAACCAAAGAAAGCAGCTTTTCTGGCCCAAAGCACTGACTGTGTAATCACTCCGTAGAAACAGATTGGCACTCAGCTTGATAGAACCTTGAATCACCTTCCACGCCCACTGAGCGCCACGTCATGCGAGCCCCCTGGCTCGTTAACACCAACGCAGTTTCAGCGCACGGGCAATGATGCAAGCGCGGCGCGAAAGGTAAGTGGGCGGTAGTGCCCGATCGGTTTTGTCGAGCCGGGGGGCTCGCATGACGTGGCGCTCAGCGGGCGTGGAAGGTGATCCAGGGTTGTGTCAAGCTGAGTGCCAGCGTGGGTCTACGGAGTGCTTTGTCAACAAGGACAGCGGGCGAAAAAGCTGCTTTCTTTGGTTACTTTCTTTGCAGCAGCAAAGAAAGTGACCCCCGCCCCGGGGAGGGGCGCACTAATAGACCGACACGATCAAGAAGAAAGCGCCCCCGCCCCGGAGAAGGGCAACGCAAACAGACCGACGCGATCAAACCAGCCCACAAAAAGCGTAGCAAGAGAGAAAGCAGTACCCCAACAAACGCCGGAAAGGCAAAAAACAACGACCGATCATGCCAAACGCGCTTCCAGAAAAGTTGCTCCCGGGCGCTCCGTACCCGCTCGGAGCCAACTGGGATGGTTTGGGCGTCAACTTCGCGGTGTTTTCGTCGAATGCCCACCGCATCGAGGTGTGTCTCTTCGATAGTACCGGCCGCAAGGAGTTGATGCGCTTCGACCTGCCCGAATGCACCGACGAAATCTGGCACGGCTATCTGCCCGGCGCGCATCCCGGCACCGTCTACGGATTCCGCGCGCACGGACCCTATCAGCCGCAACAAGGGCATCGCTTCAATCCGCACAAGCTGCTGCTCGATCCCTACGCCAAGAAACTCGTCGGCCCCTGGCGATGGTCCGACGCGCTCTTCGGCTATCGCGTGCATTCGAATCGGCTCGACATGTCGATGGACCGCCGCGATTCCGCCCCCGCCATGCCCAAATGCATCGTCACCGACGACGCCTTCGACTGGTCCCGCGACGTGCGCCCCGACACGCCCTGGGGCGAAACCATCATCTACGAAACGCACGTGCGCGGTGCATCGATGAACCGCACCGACATCCGCCAGCACGAACGCGGCACCTTCGCCGCGCTCTCATCGCCGTGGTTCATCGAACACCTTCAAAAGCTCGGCATCACCGCCGTCGAATTTCTGCCCGTCCATGCATTTTTGAACGACCGCTTTCTCATCGAACGCGGACTGCGCAATTACTGGGGCTATAACACCGCCGCGTTCTTCGCGCCCGAACCCACGTATCTGTCCACGCACCGTCTCAACGAAATGCGCATCGCCGTGCGGCAACTGCACGCGGCAGGCATCGAAGTCATTCTCGATGTCGTCTATAACCACACGTGCGAAGGCAACGAACTCGGACCGACGCTCTCGTGGCGCGGCCTCGACAACGCCAGCTACTATCGCCTTATTCCCGGCGACGAACGGCGCTACATCAACGAAACCGGTTGCGGCAACACGGTGAATCTCTCGCATCCGCGCGTGCTGCAAATGGTGATGGATTCGCTGCGCTACTGGTGCACGGCCTTCAATATCGACGGCTTTCGTTTCGATCTCGGCGTCACGCTCGGGCGCGAAGGACACGGCTTCGATCCCGGCTCCGGTTTTTTCGATGCCATCCGCCAGGACCCGATTCTCTCCACGCGCAAGCTCATTTCCGAACCGTGGGATATCGGTCCCGATGGCTATCAGGTCGGCAATCATCCGCCCGGCTTCGCGGAATGGAACGACAAGTTCCGCGACGGCGTGCGGCGCTTCTGGCGCGGCGACGCCGGCATGCGTCCCGATCTCGCGGCGCGTCTCACAGGCTCGGCGGAATTGTTCAACCGGCGCTTCAGAAAGCCGTGGGCGTCGGTGAACTTCGTCGCGTCGCATGACGGCTTCACGCTCGCCGATGTCACCGCTTACACGCAGAAGCACAACGAAGCGAATCAGGAAGGCAACAACGACGGACACAACGAAAATTGCAGCGCGAACTGGGGCGTCGAAGGCCCGACCGACGATCCCGCGATCCTCGATGTTCGCGCGCGCGTCGCCCGTTCGATGATCGCCACGACGCTACTCTCGCTCGGCACGCCGATGATCCTCGCCGGCGACGAATTCCTGCGCACGCAGCACGGCAACAACAACGCGTATTGCCAAGACAACGAGATTTCGTGGATCGACTGGGACGCGGCGCACAGCCCGCGCGGCGTGGAGATGACCGAGTTCGTCGCGCGCGTCATCGCATTGCGCAAAAAATACCCGGTGCTGCGCGAAACCCGCTTCCTTTACGGCGATCGCGAAGTGCTGCCGGGCCTCTACGACGTGAGCTGGTTCGACGAACGCGGCAATGCGCTCGCCATCGAAGCGTGGCAGGACCCCGAAGGCCGCGCGCTGACATTGCGTCGCGCGGGGCCTGGAATCACGGGCGAAATCGACGTCGTCCTCGTCATGATCAACGGCGCCGCGCAAGCGCTCGCGTTCGCGCCCCCCGCGCCGCACTTGGAATGGAATGTGCTCCTGGATAGCGCGGAGCCAGACGCCGTCGAACGGCCGCTTGTCGGAAGCGAATTGCGACTGGAAGCGCACAGTATCGTCGTGCTGCTCGCGCAACCGACAGGCGAAGCCGACTGGCAAGCCGTATGGATGGCGGGCGCGCATCAGGGCCCGCGTCTTCTGACCGCGCTGCCGCCGGACCCCGGAACGCTGCCCTCGCATCAGCCTCCGGAAATCGATTCGACGCATTAGAGAAGGCATTGCCTCATGCGTCGAGGCTCGCGCGGCACGCATTCAAATCAAAGTGGCAATGCGGAAGCAACCAGGCACGAAATCATGTCCGAACGTCCGATCGATCCTCACAAGCATCAACACGCGCATTGCCTTCCCTTCGGCGCCCATCTCACTGGCGCGGATCGCGAACAGCCGTGCACGCGCTTTCGTTTCTGGGCGCCGTCGCGCGAGAGCGTGCAAGTCGAGATTCAACGTCCCGGCAGCGAAACGCCCGAACTCATCGACATGCAGCGCACTCACGAAGGCTGGTTCGAAGCCGAAGCGAATGCGGGCGCGGGCACGCTGTATCGCTATCGTCTCGATGAAGACCTCGCGGTGCCCGATCCGGCATCGCGCTTTCAGCCGCAGGACGTGCATGGGCCGAGCGAAGTCGTCGATCCGCGAGCGTATCGCTGGAACAATACGAACTGGCACGGTCGTCCGTGGGAAGAAACCGTGCTGTACGAGCTGCACGTCGGCGCGATGGGCGGCTATAAAGGCGTCATCGCGCGTCTGCCCGAACTCGCGCAACTGGGCATCACGGCGATCGAACTGATGCCGCTCAACGACTTCTCCGGCACGCGCAATTGGGGCTATGACGGCGTGCTGCCTTACGCGCCCGATTCCGCGTATGGCCGTCCCGAAGAACTGAAAGAACTCATCGATACCGCGCATGGTCTCGGCCTGATGGTGTTCCTCGATGTCGTCTATAACCACTTCGGACCCGACGGCAATTATCTGCACGCCTATGCGAAGACGTTCTTCCGCGAAGGCGTGAATACGCCGTGGGGACCCGCAATCGATTTCGAACGTCCGCAAGTGCGCGACTTCTTCTTCGACAATGCGCTGTACTGGCTCAACGAATATCGCTTCGATGGCCTGCGCCTCGATGCGGTGCACGCGATCAACGACGACGAATGGCTGCGCGAACTCGCGGACCGCGTGCGCAGTTCGGTGGAAGCGGAACGTCATATTCATCTCGTGCTGGAGAACGAGCACAACACGGCGAACCTGCTGGAAAAGCACTTCGACGCGCAATGGAGCGACGACTCGCATAACACGCTGCACGTGCTTCTCACCGGCGAAAGCGAGAGCTATTACGGCGCGTATTCGGAGAAGCCCATCGAGAAGCTCGCGCGTCTGTTGGCTGAAGGCTTCGTGTATCAGGGCGATCCGTCGCCCATTCACGATGGTGCGCCGCGCGGCGAGAAGAGCGCGCACTTGCCGCCCACGGCCTTCGTGATGTTCCTGCAGAACCACGATCAAGTGGGCAATCGCGCAATGGGCGAACGTCTGCGCTCGCTGACCGACGATCAATCGCTTTACGCCGCAACCGGACTCTTGCTGATTTCCCCGCAGATTCCCATGCTTTTCATGGAAGAGCAGTATGGCTCGAAGCAGCCGTTCCTCTTCTTCACCGACTATCACGACGAACTCGCCGATGCAGTGCGCGAAGGCCGCCGCCGTGAATTCGCGAAGTTCTCCGCATTCGCCGACGAAAAGCGCCGCGCGCAGATTCCCGATCCGAACGACAAGCGCACGTTCGCGATGTCGTCGCCGAGTGTGTCGAACAAGCAAGACGAACTCGATCGTCTGGACTGGCTGCACTTCTATCGCTCGGCGCTGACGGTGCGTGCAAAGCTCATCATGCCGCGTCTCAAAGGCTCGAAGGCGCTCGGCGCGAACGTGATCGGCGAGAAGGCGGTCGTTGCGCGCTGGAAGCTCGGCGATGGCGAAACGCTCACCATCGCGCTCAATCTCGCCGATGCGCCCGTCGCCCTTTCCGATGCACCCCAAGGCAAGGTCATCTTCGAAACGCCCGCGCGTGCGCAGGATCGCACGAGCGCGGGCGAACTGAGCGCGCGCACGTTCGTCGCATGGCTCACCGGCGACGTGAACGAATACGCCAACGCGCACGATGCGCGTCATCTGGAACAGAAAGAAGGACAACGCTCGTGACCGCGAATCAGCAAAAGGACTCGCGTCCACGCTCGCCGCTCGAAACGCTCGCGGAACGCGCGGGCTTCGAAGTGGAATGGCAGGACGCGCACAAGAACACGCAGCGTGTGCCTGAAAACACGCTGCGCATCCTGCTCGAGAAGCTCGGCCTGCCATGCGGCAACGCCACGCAGATCAAGCAGAGCATGGCCGCCGTCGATGCGGAAATGAGCGGCCGCAAGCTGCCGCCGCTCATCACGGCGGAAGTGGATCGCGGCATTGCGCTGCCGGTGTCGGTGGCGAAATCGGGCGCGCGGTATCGCGTGGAACTGGAAAGCGGCGAGGTCATCGACGGACGCTTCACGTCGCCCAAGGGCGAGACCGCGTTGCTCGCGCCGATCTCCGAGCCGGGCTATCACACGCTCGTCATCAACGACCATCGCACGACGCTGGCGGTCGCGCCCGCACGCTGCTATACGATCGACGATGCATGGCGTCCGCTTCACGACGATGCACAGAAAGCGCCGCCGTTATTCGGCATCGCGACACAAGTGTATGGCTTGCGCCGCAATGGCGATGGCGGCATCGGCGACTTCACGGCGCTCGCGTCGTTTGCGACGAAGGCCGCGAAGCACGGCAGCCACGCGATCGCCATCAGCCCGATGCACGCGATGTTCAGCGCGGAGCCGAACAAATACAGCCCCTACTCGCCCTCGTCGCGGCTCTTCATCAACATCGCGCATGTCGATCCCGCCGCGGTGCTCGGTGCACCGGCCGCGCGCGCCGCGATCGAAAGAGCAGGCGTCGCCGACGAACTCGCCGAACTCGAAAGCATGCCGCTCATCGACTGGCCGCGTGCGATGAAGGCGCGCATCGCCGTGTTGCGCGCGCTCTTCGATGCGTTCTCGCAAGACAGTGAATCGGCGTTCGCGAAGGACTTTGAATCGTTCGTGAAGGAAGGCGGACGCGCGCTCGAAGATCATGCGCGTTTCGAAGCGCTGCAAGCCGTACAGATCGCGCAGAACGGCGAAGGTCACTGGCGCAACTGGCCAGAGGAATTGCGCGATCCGCGCAGCGATGCCGTGGCCGCGTTTGCAGACGCGCATCGCCACGAAGTGGACTTCTTTCTCTTCACGCAATGGCTCGCCGCCAAAGGTCTGATGCATGCGCAACACGCCGCGCGCGATGCGGGCATGGCCGTCGGTCTCGTCGCCGATCTCGCCGTGGGTTGCGATAGCGCCGGAAGTCACGCATGGTCGTATCGCGATGAAATGCTCACGGGCGTGTCCGTCGGCGCGCCGCCCGATCTCTTCAATCAGGCCGGGCAATCGTGGGGCCTGACGACGTTCTCGCCGCGCGCCATGCGCATGCAAGGCTTCGCCGCGTTCATCGACATGTTGCGCTGTTCGTTCGCGCTGGCCGGCGGCATTCGCATCGATCATATCCTCGGCTTGCGGCGGCTATGGCTCGTGCCCGAAGGCGAAAGCGCGAAGGACGGCGCGTATCTGCGCTATCCGTTCGATGATCTGCTGCGGCTCATTGCGCTGGAATCGTGGCGCTATAACGCGATCGTCGTCGGCGAAGACTTAGGCACCGTGCCGCCCGGTTTCAGCGAGCGATTGCAGGAGCACGGCTTGCTAGGTATTCGCGTGCTATGGTTCGAACGTACTGAGGATGGCGAAGGATTCAAGCCGCCCCGCGAATGGAGCAACGGCGTGACCGCGACCACGACGACGCACGATCTTCCCACGGTCACCGGATGGTGGCGTGGAGAGGACATCGAATGGCGCTCGAAGATAGGCCAGACGATGGCGCGCGACGATGGCCGCGATCCCGTGGAAGCCGCGATGGAAGCGCGGGGCGAAGACCGCGCGCAGCTGTGGCGCGCGTTTCAGGAAGCGGGCGTGGCGCCGCCGGATGTCGAAGCGCCCCCCGTCGATAACGCGCCCGTGGATGAAGCGCTCGCGTTCGTCGGCATGACGCCCGCGCCGATGGTCACGTATCCGCTCGAAGATTTGCTCGCGCTTGCCGAACAGCCGAACCTTCCCGGCTCCATCGACGAGCATCCGAACTGGCGTCGGCGCATGACGCTGCCCGTCGACGAACTGTTTTTGGACGATGCATTTTGCGATCGCCTGCTCGCCGTGGAATCCGCCCGCAAGCGCGCCGTTTACCCTGACAACTTAGATACCCCAAAGCCCGAAACGCCATGACAGTACCGCGCTCCACGCTAAGGCTTCAGCTTCACAAGGGCTTCACCTTCGACGACGCCGCCGCGCAAGTGGACTATTTCGCGTCGCTCGGCGTGAGCCATGCGTATGCATCGCCGATCACGACTGCAACATCCGGCTCCACGCACGGCTATGACACCGTGGACTATACGAAGGTCAATCCCGAACTCGGCGGCGAGGAAGGCTTGCGACGCTTCGTCGAGAAACTGCGCGCGCACGACATGGGCTTGATCGTCGACGTGGTGCCGAACCACATGGGTGTGGGCGGATCGGAGAACGCGTGGTGGCAGGACATTCTCGAATGGGGCCGGCATGCGGCGCATGCGCGCTTCTTCGATGTGGACTGGCACTCGCCCGATCCCGCGTTGCGCGGCAAGGTGCTCGCGCCGTTTCTCGGCGCGGCGTATGGCGAGGAGTTGCAGGGCGGCAAGATCAAGCTCGCGTATCGTGCGGACCAGGGGCGCTTCGTCATCGAGTACTACTCGCATGTGTTCCCTGTGTGTCCGGTCGATTACCCCGCGGTGCTTCAGGAAGCGCCTGAGCTTGCGCAGCGTTTCAGCGGCCTGACGACGCAACCCGCCGATCAGCCGCGCGCCGCCGATGCATGCACCGCGCTCGCAACCATCGCGCAGACCGAAGGCGGACAGGCCGCGATTGCAGCGGTGCTTGCCGCGCATTCGTCGGAGACGCAGGCGGGACGCGAGCGCTTGCATCGACTGCTCGAACGGCAGCACTATCGCCTCGCATGGTGGCGCACCGCAGCGGACGAAGTGAACTGGCGACGCTTCTTCGACGTGAGCACATTGGGCGGCGTGCGCGTGGAGCGGCCCGAGGTATTCGAGGCATCGCATGCGCTGATCTTCCGGCTCTTCACGGAAGGCTTGATCGATGGCGTTCGCATCGATCACGTCGATGGCCTCGCGGAGCCGCGCGAGTATTGTCAGCGTTTGCGTGCGCGGCTCGAAGAGCTGTCGGCCGAACGTCCCGAAGCGTTGCGCAACGGAAGCGGCCATACGTACTTCGTGGTCGAGAAGATTCTCGCGCGCGGTGAGCCGTTGCGTCGCGACTGGCAGGTGGACGGCACGACCGGCTACGACTTCATGAACGATGTCGGCGCGTTGCTGCACGACCCTGCGGGCGCGGAACCGCTCGCTGCGTTGTGGGCCGAGATCACCGGCAAGAGCAGTGAGTTCGCGGATGAAGCGCTCATCGCGCGACGCAAGATCCTTGCGGAAAATCTCGCGGCGGAGCTGGACCGAGTGACGCGTGCGTTGCACCGCATTGCGCGCGATGCGCAGACCACGCGCGATTTCACGTTCACGTCGATCCGTCGCGTGGTGGCGGAACTCGTCGTGCATTTCCCGGTGTATCGCATCTATCCGGTCGGCGGCGTGCGTAGCGCCGAAGATGATCGTTATTTTTCGCAGGCATTGGAGAAGGCGCGCGAATCGCTGGCCGCCGCGGATCACGTGATACTCGATCAGGTCGCGCAATGGCTCGGCGGCAAGCTGCCCGACGAACCGGCGCAGGCTGAGCGTAATGAACGGAGCGAACGGAGCGAACGGGGCGATCGTCAGCGCGAGCGCGCGGCGGATCGCAGTCGTGAGCGCGATCGCAATCAGGCGCAGGCGGGACAGAACCCGCAGGCATCGACGGGATCGCAACGTCGCGCGGCGCAGACCTTGTTCTCGCAACTGACGTCGCCGGTGGCGGCGAAGGCGGTGGAGGATACGGCGTGTTATCGCTATGGGCGGCTCATCTCGCGTAACGAAGTGGGCGCCGATCCGGGCGAATTCTCGTTGTCGGTCGAGGAGTTTCACAAGGGCAATCGCGAGCGGCTTGCGTCCTTCCCTCATGCGATGCTGTGCACCGCGACGCACGATCACAAGCGCGGTGAGGATGTTCGCGCGCGCATTGCAGCGTTGAGTGAGATTCCCGATGAATGGGCCGCGACCCTCAAGGCGTGGTCGACGTTGAATACGCCTTTGCGACGCGGGCCGAATGGCGGCCACGACGAAACGAGCGATAGTCACGACTGGGCGCCCGGCCCTGCTGCCGAGTCGATGCTGTATCAAACGCTTGTCGGCTGCTGGCCGCTCACGCTCGCGCCGGATGATGAAGCGGGCGTTCAGGAGCTGGCGGAGCGCGTGGCGCAGTGGCAATTGAAGGCGCTGCGCGAGGGCAAATTGCGTACGAGCTGGTTTGCGCCGGATGAGGCTTATGAGCAGGCGTGCCGTGATTTCCTGTTCGATATTGTGTCGCCGCAGCGGCGCAATGGCTTTTTGCAGGAGTTGTCGTCGTTCGTCGCGAGGATCGGACCGGTCGGTGCAATCGATAGCTTTCAGCAGACGCTATTGCGTCTGACGGCGCCTGGTGTGCCGGATCTTTATCAGGGCACGGAGCTTTGGGATTTCAGTTTGGTCGATCCGGATAATCGCCGGCCGGTGGATTACGCGTTGCGTCGTCAGTGGTCCGAAGAGATCGATGCGAAGGGTCCGCCTTCGGAGCAGATGCCCAATTGGCGTGATGGACGCGTGAAGCTCGGTCTCGTGCGGCGGGCGCTCGCGTTGCGCAAGCATTGTGAATCGCTGTTTGCGCAAGGCGAGTATTTGCCGCTCGCTGTTGAAGGGGAACATGCGAAGCATGTGATTGCTTATGCGCGGCATGCGGGCAGTGCTTATGCGATTGTGATTGCCACGCGGCTGGCGGCACCGTTGCTCGGCGATAAGCGAGATGTACCGTTGGTCGAGCCTTCTGTGTGGGGCGACACTTGTGTCGTGTTGCCGGAGGCGCTCCATTCTCGTGCGCTCTTCGATTGGCTGAGTCCGCATGCGCCTAAGGCGGACGGTGAACGGCTCTTTTTGCGTGACGCGCTGGCTGTTATGCCGGTGGCGTTGCTCGTGGAGGAAGGGGTGCCGGGATGTGGCGGGTGAGGTTCTTTTTTGCCTTGCCGGCGGGGTGGTCTTTTTTTACCTTGCCGGCCGGGTGGTTCTTTTTTTCGCGTCGGTCTATTAGCTCGCCCCTCCCCGGGGCGGGGGTCACTTTCTTTGCTGCTGCAAAGAAAGTAACCAAAGAAAGCAGCTTTTCGGGCCCGAAGCACTGACTGTATGGTCACTCCGTAGAACAAGATTGGCACTCAGCTTGACACAGCCTTGAATCACCTTCCGCGCCCGCTGAGCGCCACCCCATGCGAGCCCCCGGGCTCGACAACACCGTCGGTACATGACGCGCCGCGCGACCGCGCAAGCTTCAACGACAGTCACTCGCCACCGCTAACTCTCATTCGTGGTGGTTCGCGCGCATGGCTTGCAGTCGTGGTTTGCGGTTTGCGTTTGTGCTTGGTGCTTTGTGACTAACGTGTGCGTTTTCTATTTCTACGTACGCGCCAGTGCCCGATGCTGTTAACGAGCCAGGGGGCTCGCATGGGGTGGCGCTCAGCGGGCGCGGAAGGTGATTCAAGGCTGTGTCAAGCTGAGTGCCAATCTTGTTCTACGGAGTGACCATACAGTCAGTGCTTCGGGCCCGAAAAGCTGCTTTCTTTGGTTACTTTCTTTGCAGCAGCAAAGAAAGTGACCCCCGCCCCGGGGAGGGGCGTGCTAATAGACCGACACGAAAAGAGAGAAAAGAAGAAAATTTCAGAGTTCATTTTCCAACTCCTCTTCGCGCGGATAGACGCGCACCAGTACGATCCGAGGCCCATTCATCTTCTTGACGACGATATCGAACCGGTCGAACGCAACGCGTTGCCCCTCCGACGGCAAGTCGCCCAGCGCATTGATCACCAGTCCGCCGACCGACTCAGCGCGCCCTTCATCGATATCGATACCGAGCGCACGCTCGAGCGACACCACCGGCAACGAACCCTTGCCCATCAGCGTTCCATCGTCCATGCGCGACCAGTCCGCATCGCCCTGACGGAACTCGTCGTGGATCTGCCCCACGAGCGCACCCAGCAGATTATCGAGCGTGATAAAGCCAATCGGCTTCGCGCCCTTCCTCCCGACAATCGCAAAATGCGGCGCGCCCTTGCGAAAGCGCCTGAACAGTTCCAGCGCCGACAGATTCGGCGCCACGTACTGCACCGGCCGCACATACCGCGATAACTTGTCGAGTTTCTCGCCGTCCTTACTAAAGCTGAAGCTGAACGTGCGACTCTCCGCATCACGCGCAAGCAACAAGTCCTTCAAGTGAATCATGCCGATCACACGCTCGCCCGACGCATCCGCGAACAAGGGATATCGGCTGAAGCGATGCCGCGCGATCACCGCGAGATTCTCGCGCACCGACAGATCATTGCGCAGCCCCACCAGTTCATGGCCCGGCCGCATCAGATCCGACACCGTCATGCGGCTGAAATCCAGCGAATGCGCAATGGTGTTCCACTCATCCGCGTTATACGACGATGCCCCGCCAAGGCGCCGTCCGCGCAAGATCAACTTGAGTTCGTCGGTCGAGTAAAGCGCGTCGTGACCGTGTTCACCCGACATGCCGAAGAGCCGCAACACCAGATTCGCACTGCTATTGAGCACCCAGATAAACGGGTACATCACCCAATAAAAGCCGTAAAGCGGCGTGGCAAGCCACAAGCCCACTTGTTCCGCGCGACGAATGGCCCACGACTTCGGCGCGAGTTCGCCAACGACGATATGGAGAAATGAAATGACCGAGAACGCGAAGAAGAGCGAGATGGATTCGACAAGCCTTTCCGACTCCACGCCGACCAGCGCAAAGAGCGGATGCAGCAGTGAGGCGAACGCGGGTTCGCCTATCCATCCCAACCCGAGCGATGCCAGCGTGATGCCCAACTGACATGCGGAGAGATACGCATCGAGTTGCCCGTGGACCTTGGCGAGCAAGCGGCCAGGAAGGCCATTGGTCCGCGCAATGGCCTTGACACGCGTCGCCCTGAGTTTGACGAGCCCGAATTCCGCCGCAACGAAAAACCCATTCAGGGCGACGAGCAACAATGCGCCAATCAGCGCGACAACCTGAGCCAAAGCAACTCTCTTCGAAAGTGGAAAGTGTCAGTATATGGGCGACAGGCAATCGAAAGTCAAATTACATCCCGGCAACCGCGATTCGCGCCGATAGCACCACGTCCGCGCCATCCGCAATGTTCGCGTGCTCGAACGCGCCGCCATGCGCCTCCGTCACGCGCTTGCACAGCGCAAACGCCCACGCAATGCGTCCGCCCTCGCGCGGCTCCAGCGCCTGCCGTCGCGCGAACGCTTCCAGAACATGCGGCGACGATGCATCGGTCAACGCCTTCGCCGATACCGTGAATCGCACGTCCGTGCGCCACATGTTGCCTTCGATATTGCTCGTCACCTGCACGCTGGAATCGCGCGCACTGGCTTCGGCGGCGAACGCGAACATCAGCCAGAGCATTTGCGTGAGGCGTTCGGCATCGCCTTCGACCTGTTCTTCGGCCAGCAGCGATTCGACCGTGATCGTGACACCGCGCTGCCGCGCAATGCTGCTTCGCGCAAACGTTGCGCTCTTGTCCAGCAACGGCCGCACCGCCACCGGCGCAAGCGACAACGCGAGCGCCTTCGTTTCGGCACGCGTCGTATCCACCGATTGCTCGATCAGCTTCACCTGCTGTTCCACGCCAGAGCGTATGCCAGCAAGCGCGCGCTGCGCCGCAGGGTCCTTGGCGTCGATCTTCCGTTCGAGCACGTAACCCCAGCTATGAATGGCATTGAGCGGTCCGCGCAGATCATGCGAGACAACGGACAAAACGTGGTCGCGCATGAAAAGCGATGCCTCTGCCCGCAGATGTGCAATGCGCTCCGTGTTCTCCTGCGTCGGGGACGCGCCCGCACGAGGCGAGACGATCAACGTGACGGACTCGTTCGATGGCAGCGCGAGAATGCTGAAGCTGCGCGTCGAATCGTCGTCGTCGATAGTGACTTGCGCGCGCCGGATGCCGTTGCCCGCGAGCGCCGCATCCGCGGCCTCGGCCAACGCTGCGGCAAGCGGCTTGGGCAAGGGCGTTTCCGTGAGCGCGCGGCCCGTCAGTCGTGCGGAATCGATATCGAAGATGTGAGCGAAGGCGGCATCGGCGGAAAGGCAGTGCTGGGCGGCATCGAGCACCAGCACGCCGTCGTTTCCTGCGGCAGCCGCATCGTTCTGCTGCGCGCCTCCGGGTTCGACCGCACTGGAAAAAGACGTGGTCACGGTTGTTGGTCCTTGCGTATATCGATGTTGCGGTTCATGTCGCCAAGAAGCAAAAGCATGCAGGCATAGGGCGCAACGACTGCGCCAAACGCTGCAGGCCCCGACGAGCCCATTATATGTGACCCTCCGACGCACATGCGAAGCATCGGGCCCCCGTGCCTCGCTGTAGCAAGCAACATGCAAGCCGCCACCTTCAGGCTTTTCCATTGCCTTTGAAACACCCGCTAGAAAGTCACTCGGCAGTTTTCGTTAAGCGGCAAGCGGCTCACTGGTTTTTGGCAAACACTAACGACCGCGACATACGCGGTCTTGCACACCAAGCCGATCAGGAGGCGCCAATGCATCGTGCGTCTTCGAACACTTTCTGCTTACAAATGGTTATACGCTGCTGCTCAAGATAGCGCACTGGTTGGCCGGCTCACGACACCACGGGCCGCGACGGGGAATCGCTCCGACCAGCAACGCCGCTCTCGGCCACGGTAAGTCTTCAATCAAAATTTCAACCGGTGACACGAGCCCATGACACGCGACCGCAGCGTTGCGCCGACATTGCTGTCGGTGATCATTCCGGCGTTTAACGTCGAACACTATATTGCCGCGTCGCTTCAGTCGGCACTCTCTCAGCCACGCGCTGACGAGATCGAAATAATCGTCATCGATGACGGTTCGACCGACCGCACGCTGGAACGTATTCTCGACGTTCAGCGCAACGCCCACGGCCGCAATATTCACGTCATTCATCAAGAGAACCGTGGCGTGTCCGCGGCTCGCAATCGTGCGATCGCGCTGGCGTCGTCGCCCTTCATCGGCTTTCTCGATTCCGACGACGTGTGGTCTCCGGATTTCACCGCCAAAATCCTGCCCTTGCTCGACAGGAACGTGGCGGACATCATCGAGTTCAACGTCGGCATTATCAATTCGAACGGCAAGCTCATCGACCAGCTCGAGCTGATCGATCCCGCGACGACCGGTCCGCGCACGTGCGACCTTCACGCGCTACTCGACTTTGCGCGCGTGTACCAGGTCTTTCCGGTCGCGCGCGTGTACAGGCGTGAGCTTTGGGACGGCATCGAATTTCCGGCGGGGCGCGTATATGAAGACGCCGCCGCCATTCCGCTCGTTTATGCGCGCGCGCAAACGCTTTACCGGCTTGCCGACGACCTGTACTTCTATCGCCGCCGCGCGGGCAGCATCACGACGAAGGCTACGCCTTATACGGTGATGAGTCTCACGATCTGCGCCGAAGAAACGCTCGCACGCTGTAACGGCGGCCCGCAAGATCCCTTCTGGCTTGCGATGTTTCACAAGGTCTTTGGCTATGCCTGTCATCAGGCGGCACGCGTGGATGCGAGTGCGTTTGCCGAATCGATGCGACTGGTCGAGGCGACTGCCGCGCGTTATAGCGTCTTTGCTGCGAATCGAACGGACACGCCTTCGCAGCTGCGCTTTCATACACGCATCGTGGCGGACCGGCGCTGGTTCCAAACCAAGCGCATGGTCAAGCGCGTGCTGGGCAAGGAACTTCGCGCGCCAACTCCGACACCGCGCGCCATCGCGGCGAGCAATCAATAACAAAAACGAATAACGCACAACGAATAACACAGCGAGGATGTGATGCAGATCTATCCGTTGAGACCCGGCTTCACAGCCGGCGACTGGTTCGAGCTTGCAGTGCAACCCGGGGCACGGTTTTGCATCGCGATCTATCACCAGGGCAACGATGAAGACCTGACGAGCGTGGGCGGTGTCGCCGTGCAGCCGGGCGGCAGCGTGCGCGCGGAAATGAAGAACGGCCGAATCGTTTTTCAATCGCCGGGCACTCTCCGGCCGGCCCGCTTCGATGAGGACTGGCGCTGGCCGGTCGTGAGCATCAAGCCGAATACGAGCACGCTCGTGAGCGGCGCGTATGTCGCGATTGCCTATGAAGTCGATGCAAACGGCCAGCCCTTGAACGACCTCGGGCGTCGCGCTGCTGCACACAAGCCCATTTTCGCGGGACCCCCCGATAGCGACAGCATGGCGCTCATCATCGCGCGGCCACGCAAGCCATCGGCTGCGATCGCGTACGTCGTTCCCATCAATACCTATCACGCATATAACTCGACGGGCGGCGGATGCTATTACGGCGATCCGATTCATCGCACTCAGCCGCAAACGCGAGTGAGTCTGTTGCGTCCGGGCGGCGGCCTCGGCGCACAACTCGGCGAGCCTATTGATCCTTATGATCCGCGCTCGCCGCGTCAACAGTTCACGCATTGGGACGCCAAGTTCATTCGCTGGCTGCGGACCGAAGGTATCGCATGTGATTTCTATACGGATCACGATCTGCATCGCGGTACGGATCTCAAGCTCGAGCAATATCGCTGCATGCTGAGCGTCGGACATCACGAGTACTGGAGCAAGGAAATGCGCGAGCACGTTGCGCACTTTATTGCCGATGGCGGCAACCTCGCGATATTCAGCGGCAATACTTGCTTTCGTCCCATCGATTACGCGGACGCGCCCATTAATGGCGATTACGCGTTGATGAATCGCCTCGGCGAAAAGTGGCCGGAATATGACGAGTCGGATCTCATCGGACTCTCTTATGGATATGGCGGCGGCAAATATGGCGTGTGGAAGCGACTGCGCGGCGGATGGATCAAGCGCGAGCGTGAAGCCATAGGTTTCACCGTGCGCGATGCCGACCATTGGGTCTTTGCAGGCACCGGCTTGCGCAATGGGCAAACCTTCGGTGCTGTGGACCGGTTAGTCGGCTATGAAGTCGACGGCGTGCCGCCGACACCTAACGGCTTCGTCACACTGGCCGATACCGTGAGGCTCACCGGCTGGGACATGGGCGGCATGGGTGCAATGGGCGTCTTCCAGCCGGATCGCAATGGCAGCGAGAAACAAGGCCTCGTGTTCAACGGCGGCACCACGGACTGGGCTCGCGTGCTGATGGACAAGCACGCAGAGAGCCGGCTGATCGTGGATCAGATCACGCGCAATGTGGTACGCAGGTTCATCGGCTTGCCGCCGCATCACATCGTGCGTGAAGATGCGTTCGTCGGGCACGCAAGTCAAGCCGCGCAAAAAATAATCGTCGACACAGCGGCCTGAGCGGAATGCCGAGACTGACCGCGTAGCCGCCCTGCTGCGCGGTCGCTTTACCGGAACATGCACATCGCGCGGATGACTTGCGTGTGCAAACCCACTGACCAAATCATTTTTTTCCTGTTAAATATTCGCTGCGGACGCGTCGCGTCATTTCCGGGGCCTTGTCAAGGGCGCCGTACCGATGCGCAGTCGTTCGAGCGTTGCATCGCCTTTTGCCATGCCCCTCTGCGCATCCGCTGTCAGGTCAGGACACGGACGCTTCACCCTCCTTGTCCTTGCGTCTCTGTCGTGACGAGATAACGCCGACGAAACTATTCGTCTTAGGCGTTGTCATGGAATTGCCCACCATGAAGGGCACATTTAAAAAAGCAGCATTTTTTGCGTCATCGACATCAGGGCAGCACTCAAGTCGGGAAAAACCGCTCAATGGCATCTTTTCGAAAGAACTTCACCATTCTGATGACGTTGCAGGTATCAACTTACCTTGCACCGCTTTTAACGCTGCCGTGGCTGGCACGCGTGCTTGGACCAAGCGAATATGGACGGCTTTCCTTCGCCATGGCTTTCACGGCGTACTTCATCACGCTGACCAACTACAGCTTCTCGCTTACCGCGACACCCAAGGTATCCATCAATCGCGATAACCGCGCGCTGCGGTCCCAGATGTTCTGGGAAACGATGTACGCGCAAATACTGTTATCGGTAGGCGGCTTCCTCGTGTTGCTGGCACTGACCTTTATCGTGCCGATGCTCGCGGAAAATCGCGAGCTGCTGCTCGTCGGCTTCGGCATGGCGATCGGCTCCATGCTCATTCCCACCTGGTATTTCCAGGGCGTGGAAGACCTCGGCGTCATCAGCGCAATCGTTTTTGTGGGGCGCGCGCTGAGCATTCCGGCCATGTACCTGTTCGTCCGTCACCACGACGATGTGAACAACGCGATGTGGGTCAATACACTCGTGCCGCTTCTCTCGGGCATCGCAATCTGCATCTACTTGTATTTTCGACGCGAGCTCGACTTCGTTCACGTGCCCTTCAAGACCGTCATCGACCGGCTCAAGGACGGATGGAGCGTGTTCATGGCGACATCGCTCGTCGATATCTATGCGTCCAGCAATATCGTGTTGCTGACGTTCATCGCGGGCAACGTGGCAGGCGGCTACTTCGCTGCGGGCGACAAGCTCATCCGCGCGGCGCTCAACATGCTGCGGCCGCTCAAGACCGCCGCGTATCCGCGTGTGAGCTTTTTGATGCACCATGCACGCGATGATGCATTCGCCTTCTTGCGCAAGATGTTCGTGGTGCAAGGCGCGATCGTTTCCGTCATCTCCGTTTGTATTTTCTTCGGCGCGCCGCTCGCGGTGAAGCTGCTTTACGGCCCGCAGTTCGGACCGACGGTAGATGTGCTGCGGTGGATGGCCTTCGTTCCGCTGATGTCCGGCCTGGCCGATCTCTTCGGCGTTCAGACCATGCTTCCGCTCGGCATGAAATCCCACTTCAGCCGTGTGCTGATTGGCTCGGCGATACTCAACTTCGCTTTACTCGCCGTCCTCGCGACGCTGTTCCACGAGCAAGGCGCAGCGGCAACGGTTCTGATTGTCGAAACGGCAATCGCGGCTGCAATGGCCTTCACGCTGCATCTCGAAGGCGTGCCCTTGCTCAAGCGCACGCGCCCCATGACGGAAAGCGCCGGTTCGTGACGCTGGCGCGTTTCGTGCTCTTTCGTCTGAATGCGTCTCTTTGAGACGCATCTTTCCCTTTCGCCGCCCCTGCATGGTGCGGAACGCACGTGCATAAACACCTCGACACTGCCTGCTGACGGCGCTTCGGCAGCGGGCAGCGCATGCCTGACTGCGCCGCTACTCCAGAAGTTGCAGTCGTGTATGTGTGGTGGCGCACGGACGGACCACGGTTAGGGGTTTATGGTACTTAGTGAGAATACTTATTGTGAGCGGTGGTATGAAATCAGACGACCTTTCGTTCGAACGCGTACAGAAGCTGGTTGAGCGTGCGGAGAACCTGCGCATGCAATCGGCTGCCATTCCGGTCAAGGACTTGAGGGTGCTGCTCGAAGTCTGCGAGATCGCCTTCTCCCAACAGCCATTGGCTGATATCAAGATCCAGCCCGAGGTCAATTGACCTTATCAGCACGACATGCACTTAAGCCGAATCGCGCGTTGCATCGAAAAGATGCATCGCCAAACGATTCACGCTTGAGCGCAGGTCTCGTTCGACTCAATCCGTGCATTGGAGAAGCGTCGACGCCTTGGAGCGCGACGCTTGATCTCGCGCCGGGCGAGTCCGTCATCGAGTCGAACTGGCTGCTCATTGCGGCCGTTCATGGCGGCTGCATTCATCGATCGGCATTCAGCGTGAACAGGTTCAGCGAGTGATCTGAAACTCACTCGCTTAGTGATGCTTCGCTTTTGCCTGTAGCGCCTTGTGTTTTCCTTTCAACGTGTACTCGCGCACAGTTCCCTGTTGCATGGCCCCGGGGATATGTGTGCTACCAACTATAGATAAGACGTGGCGACTTATATTCTCCATTGCGAGTGCGACGGGGTGCTCGGCAGTTCGCGAAGAAGAAAAAGAGTCCAACATGAAAGAGATCGTCCACATTTCCGAGGCGTTCGGCGGCGGGGTGCTGTCCATGCTGACGCAACTGTCGAATCGGGCAGCGGCAGCTGGATTCGGTGTGACGATCCTTCATTCGATACGCCCCGAAACACCCGTCAACTTCGCAAGGCTCTTTCATCCCGCCATCAATCTCGTTCACGTGAACATGCACCGTGACGTCCATCCGGCGAAGGACTGGACCGGTGTGTGGACTCTGGTCCGCGCGCTTCGCCAGTGCGAGCCTTCCGTCGTGCATCTTCATTCGTCGAAGGCAGGCGTGCTCGGCCGTGCTGCCGCGCGCATCGCGGCCCCTAACGCGCGCGTGTTTTATTCGCCGCATGGCCTCGCCTTCCTGCGCCGCGATGTCGCCCCGGCCAGGCAGCTCGCTTATCTCAGCTTCGAGCGCATTGCTGCGCGCATGGGCGGCACGATCGTCGCGTGCTCGGCCAGCGAACTGCAGGAGATTGAAAGCAGGATCGACCCGCCAAGCGCATTGCTGATCGAGAACGGCGTGAACGTGGCGGAGATTCCGCCGCGCATCGAGAAAGTCGATGGCGATATCGTGATCGGCATGAGCGGACGCGCGTCGTACCAGAAGAATCACGAAGCCTTCGCTGAGCTTGCCATTAGATTTCAAGCGCCGTCAGTGAGTTTTTTATGGATCGGCGGAAACGCGGATGAATTGCCGAGCCACGCGAAGCAGGCCGTGACATGCAGCGGATGGGTCACGCGCGATCGCGCGCTTGAACTCACTTCGAAGCTCGATGTCTACGTGCAGACGTCGCGTTGGGAAGGCATGCCGATCGCGCTCATCGAAGCGCAGGTCGCCGGCGTTCCCGCCGTGGTCACCGATGTCGTCGGCAACCGTGACGTCGTTCGGCATGGCGTGACGGGCTTCGTTGCAAAGAACATCGAAGAGATGAGGACGTACATTACGCGCCTGCGTGACGACCCCGCATTGCGCGCACGCATGGGCGCGGCTGCCAGGCAATCCGCGAGCACGCGCTTTTCGATGGATTCGATCTTCCGTCAGTGGCTTTCGATCTACGAGTTCGGAGCGGAAAAGCATGTGCGCGAACCACTGGCGCCGAGCGAAGTCGCATCGTATGAAACCGCCCCGACTCACAGATTTGAAGCGAAATAAATGGACACCTCTCTCGCCACGAGCAAGCTCGTCTACAACGGGCGATTCACGAGCCAGAAGACGACCGGCGTGCAACGCGTTGCGCGCGAACTCGTCGCTGCGCTCGTGAAGCTGCCGGAAGGTGCGCATGTGACGCTTGCCGTGCCGCCGCAGCCGGGCCTCACGCCGGTCGATGGCGTGCCGACCGTCAAGCTCGGTTTCGGCAAAGGCGTGCTGTGGGAGCAACTCGTGTTGCCGCTGTTCGCGGGACGATCGCGCATCGTGAATCTCAGCAATTCAGGCTCGATCTTTCGTTCCAATCAGATCATCTACATGCACGACGCCGCGGTCTTCGACACGCCCGCGCATTTCTCGTGGAAGTTCCGCATGTGGTATCGCGTGATGTTCTGGATACTCGCGCGCACGTCGAGCTGCGTACTGACGAACTCGAAGTTCTCGCGCGACCGGCTTGCGCATCATGTCGGCGTGAAGCCGGAGCGCATCGGTGTCGTGCCGCTTGCCGCGGACCACCTGGATCAGGTTGCGCCGGATTTATCGGTAATTGCGGAATTAAAACTCACGCCGAATCGTTACGTCCTCGCAGTAAGTAGCATGAACCCGACGAAGAACTTCGAGCGTCTCGTCGAAGCATTCATTCGTCTGAACGATGCCTCTATCGACCTTGTTATAGTCGGTATGAAGAATGCCGCGATCTTCGGCAAGTCACAGGATTTGTCGAGCGCGCCAAATATCAAGGAAGCAGGTTATGTCAGCGACGAAAAGCTCAAGGCGCTGTACCAACATGCAGCGTGCTTTCTTTATCCGTCCATCTACGAAGGCTTTGGCATACCTCCTCTGGAGGCAATGCGAAACGGATGTCCCACGCTCGTGGGACGCGCGGCCGCGTTGCCGGAAGCATGCGGCGATGCGTCCATCTATTGCGATCCGTTATCGGTCGAAGACATTGCAACAAAGCTGCGAGATTTGCTCGATTCGCCTACGCTTAGCGAAGACCTCAGGCAACGCGGGCTCGCGCACGCGGAGCGTTATCGCTGGACGGAAAGCGCACGTCTATTGATGCATTTCATCAACATGCAGTGAAGACGCGCAAGGCGCGCGCTGTTAGTGGAGGAAGCCGGTGAATATTGGAATCTATTGCGACTCGGGCATCAACGGTGGGCATGAAGAGATGCTCAAGCGATTCATGCTCGCGCTCGTGACGAGCGGAAACATAGAAACGCTGCATATCCTGGTGTCGAAGAGCAATGCGCCATTGCATCGCTATGTGAGCGAGCTGGCTCGGCATCATGCGAAGGTGCGCGTCGTGAGCCTTTCGTACACCGCGGAATCCATTCGCGGCGATCTCTTCGCGCTCTTCCGCGCGATCCGCACGACCGCCGCCACGCTGCGCACGTTGCACCTCTCCAAACTGCTGATCGCGCAGGGCACGATCGTTTCCGCGCTTGCGGGTCTGCTTGCCGCGCGCTATGCACACGTGCGCACGATCAGCTACCTGCCGCTCGTCGATGACGGCCCGGCAAACAACGGCACGACCGAGAAGGTCAAATGGCTCGCCAAGCGCGTGCTGTATCGCATGCCGGATGAATACGTGACGCTCAACGATCATCTGCGCGGCAAGCTGCGCGCGCTGGCGCCGAACGCGCGCACGATGATTCTCGAGAACTATGTCGATGACCGCTTCAGCCGTTCGATGCTCACCAAGTCCGCGGCGCGCGCACAGCTCGGCCTGCCCGACGACGGGACCACGATCATCGCGCATATCGGGCGGATCAATTTCAAGCAGAAGCGGCAGGACTTTCTGCTCGAATCCATCGAGCGCCATCCGGAGGCATTCAAGCGCGCGATCGTCTTGATCGTCGGCGAAGGCGCGGATTCGGCGCGGCTCGCCGCCATGGTCGATGCCAGCCCGACGTTGACGGCCTGCGTGCGGATCGTGGGTCCGAAGAGCGACGTGCTGCCGTATATCGTTGCAAGCGACACGCTCGTGCTGCCGTCCGCGTTCGAAGGCGTGCCGCTCGTGATGATCGAAGCGGTGCTCGCGGAACGGCCGATCGTCATGTCGCACATCTGCGGCCTCGAATCGTACTTGCCGGACGCGCTGCTTTTCCCCGCCGGCGATCACGATGCATTCGTCGAGCGCATCTTCACCGCGCGCAACGTGCCGATGACCGGACTCACGAACGACTTCCGCCGCCGCTTCTCGCGCGAAGTATTCGACGCACAGGCGCAGAACGTGATGCTGTCCACGACGCCATCGCGCGGCGCGTTCGATCCGGCATCGCCCAAGCATTCGGATTTGCTCGCGAAATAGGCCGGACCGTTCTCCGGGGCGCTTCTCACGCCCCGACTCGCTCCCCCGCTCCGTTCTACAATGCTGGTTTCGACCAGCGGCATAAGAGCCGTGCAACCAGGGAGCAAACATGTCGACAGTCACGACCGATTCCGGTCTCAAGTATGAAGACGTCACCGTCGGCGAAGGCGCCGAAGCCGTCGCGGGCAAGACGGTCAGCGTGCATTACACGGGCTGGCTGACCGACGGCCAGAAGTTCGATTCGAGCAAGGACCGCAACGATCCGTTCGCCTTCGTGCTCGGCGGCGGCATGGTCATCAAGGGCTGGGACGAAGGCGTGCAAGGCATGAAAGTCGGCGGCGTGCGCCGTCTGACCATTCCGCCGCAACTCGGCTACGGCGCGCGCGGCGCGGGCGGCGTGATTCCGCCGAACGCCACGCTCGTGTTCGAAGTGGAACTGCTCGACGTCTGAGATCGCGATGAGCGCGCCGCTCGGCCTTTCCACGCCCACGGTCTCGCTGCGCCGCTATGAAGCGGTGCAGGCATCGGACGAGCACGACTTCCATCAGATCGTGCTCGGCTTCGATGGCGCAATGGGCATGGCGGTCGACGGCAACGAATCGCAGATCGATCGGCATCGCGCGTGGATCATTCCGGCGGGCGCGCGTCACGAGTATTGGGCCGAGGGCGTGAATCGCCAGCTCGTGCTCGATCTGCCGGCGTCGTCGGTGGCGGTGCCGGCGCGCTTCTTCGAACGCGCTCGCACCATCGAGCTCGATGCGCAGCTCACGCAGCTCGTCGCGAACGTCGCGGTGAACGCGAGCGTGGAAGCCGCCGCGATGCCGCGACGCTTCGGCTGGCAAGCGGCCACGCATCTGTGCGGCGCGTTGATGGCCGATGCCGGCGCGTCGCTGATCGGCGAAACGCGCGGCCTCGACTTTGCCCGCATCGACCGATGGCTGCGCACGCATCTTTCCGAGCCGCTGCGTGTAGCCGATCTCGCCGCGCATTGCGGCTTCGGCATGCGGCGCTTTCATCAGTTGTTCAACGAAGCGTTCGGCGAGACGCCGCATCGCTATCTGCATCGCTTGCGGCTCGATACGGCGCTCACCCTGCTTGCTGATCCGCGCGCCTCGCTCACGGGCATTGCGCTCGATGTCGGTTTCGCCGATCAGAGCGCGTTCACGCATGCGTTCTCGAAACGCTTCGGCATCGCGCCGGGACAATGGCGCAGTAGCGGGCTGCAACGCGGGCAATAAACGCAAAAAAGCCCGCTCGTCGAATCGACCGAGCGGGCTTCTTCAAACCAGCATGAAGGCTTAATCCACCGACAGTTGCAGATGCAATTGCGAACGCGCGGGACCGCCCTCGAGCGCGTCGCCCGCGATGTCGCGGTCCGTCTGCTCTTGCGGCGCGAGACGCGCGGTTTCGATGCGATCGAGATAATCCGTGGTCACATCGCCGGTAATGTAGTTACCGTCGAAGCACGATGCCTCGAAATCCTCCAGCGCCGGATTGATATCGCGCACCGCGCTCTTCAGATCCTCGACGTCCTGATACACGAGATAATCCGCGCCGATCATGCGCGCCACTTCGTCGTCGCTGCGGCCATGCGCGACGAGTTCGCCACGCGTCGGCATGTCGATGCCGTACACGTTCGGGAACTTCACCGGCGGCGCGGCGGACGCGAAGATGACCTTGTTCGCGCCGGCGTCGCGGGCCATTTGCACGATTTCATGCGATGTCGTGCCGCGCACGATGGAATCGTCGACGATCAGCACGTTCTTGCCCTTGAACTCGATGCCCATCGCGTTCAGCTTCTGGCGCACGGATTTCTTGCGCACCGCCTGGCCCGGCATGATGAACGTGCGGCCGACATAGCGATTCTTGAAGAAGCCTTCGCGATACTCGACGCCGAGCTTCGCGGCCACCTGCATCGCGGCGGGGCGCGACGAATCGGGAATGGGCATCACGACGTCGATCGGCACGTCGGGCAGCACGCGCTTGATCTTCTCGGCGAGGTAGTCGCCCATGCGCAGACGCGCGTTGTAGACCGGCACGCCGTCGAGGCACGAATCCGGACGGGCCAGATAAACCAGTTCGAAAATGCAGGGCTTGAGCACCGGCTTCTCGGCGCACTGGTGGCTATGCAGATTGCCTTCCGCGTCGATAAAAATCGCTTCGCCCGGTTCGACGTCGCGCACGAATTCGAAGCCGATTCCTTCGATCGCCACCGATTCCGACGCAACCATCCACTCGACGCCCGTCGACGTTTCCAGCTTGCCGAGCACCAGCGGGCGAATGCCGAACGGATCGCGGAACGCGACGAGCCCGTAACCGGCGATCAGCGAAACGATCGCATACGAACCCTTCACGCGGCGATGCACGCCCGCGACCGCCTTCCACAGCGCGGCGGCGTCGAGCTGGAGGCCCGAGCTTGCGAGTTGTAGTTCGTGCGCGAAGACGTTGAGCAGCACTTCCGTGTCGGACGCGGTGTTGATGTGCCGGCGATCGATCCGGAACATCTCGTCCTTCAACTGCATCCAGTTCGTCAGATTGCCGTTGTGCGCGAGGATGATGCCGAACGGCGCGTTGACGTAGAACGGCTGCGCTTCTTCCTCGTTCGACGCGGAACCGGCCGTCGGATAACGCACTTGCCCGATGCCGACGTTGCCCGGCAGGCTGCGCATGTTGCGCGTGCGGAACACGTCGCGCACCATGCCGTTGGCCTTGTGCATGTGGAAGTTGTTGCCGTTGGCCGTGGCGATGCCCGCCGCGTCCTGACCGCGATGCTGCAGGAGCAGCAGGCTGTCATAGATGACCTGATTGACAGGGCTTTGGGAAACTACACCTACGATGCCGCACATGGCATGGTCCTTCAAAGAGTCGAAACGGGGTCGAAAGGCGTGCAGCCAGCGCGCTGCCTCGGTTCGTGGAGCCGAACCGAAAGACGCAGCCTGGCGTCGCGTTCCTCGTGTAGCCTGCCGTTCGTCTATTGTGCGGCGTTTCGCGCCGGATCGCCCGAGTCGGGGGCGACGTGCACATACGCGGCGAGCGTATCGGGAAGCAGCGGTTTCAGTTCGCGCACGCCCTGCTCGACCGTCGGCCTGAGCAGCGCATTGCGCCAAAATTCTTTTTGCGGCAATTCGGTCAAGCCGGCAAGGGCGACCAGAATCACCACTAATATCACGCCTCTGGCGAGACCGAACAGCAAGCCGAGCGAGCGGTCCACGCCGCGCAGGCCGGTGACTTCGGTGATGCGCGTCAACAGCGCCGACAGCACGCTCGACAGCAGCAGCACCGCGCCGACCACCAGCAGAAACGCGATCAGCCATTGCGTCAGCGCGCCGCCCGGCCATGTCGCCGGAATGTACGGCGCGACGACGCCCACGAAGCGGCCCGCGATCAGAATGGCGGCGATCCAGCCGACCAGCCCGAATGCCTCGGCGAGCAGTCCGCGCCACATGCCGCGCAGCGCGGACAGACCGATCACGGCCATTACCGCATAGTCGTAGCTCGTGAACATCGGCGCTTAGTTCGACGCCGGCCGCTTGCCGCCGGCGAGTCCCGCCTGGCGCACCTTCACGAGCGCAGCCGAAGCCGACGCGCGATCCGGGAACGGTCCGGCGCGCAGCAGCGCGCGCGATGAGCCGTCGGACTGCTGGCGATGTTCGACATATGCGGGCACACCCGCGGCTTTCAACTTGGCGACCCAGTTCTGCGCGGCGGTTTCGTCGTCGAACGTGCCGATTTGCAGCACGAAGCGGCTGCCTGCGGGCGACGACGGCGTATTCGCAGCAGTCGATGTCGTGTTGGCGTTGCTGTTCGTCTCGGGCGCGGCGTCGGTGGCTTGTGGTTTGGCGGCAGGCTTGGCTGCGACCGTCGGCTTGTTCTCCGGCTTGCTTTCCGGCTTGGCCTCGGGCTTCGCTTCCGGCCTGGCCTGCGCCACTGCGGCCGGCGCCGAGGCTTGCGTCTGCTGCGGCTGTGTAACGCCAGCAGCCGCGGCGCCTGGCGCGGATGCCGCAGCCGGACCGTCATGCGCGACGCCGGCTTGCGTATCGGCGTCCGCGTCGCGCGATTGCTTCGCAGCGGGCGCGGCGCGATTGGGAATATCGATGGAAATGTCGTCGGTGACGGGCTTCGGGCGCGAATCCAGCACCATCGGCAGCACGATGACCGCCGCCAGCACCAGCGCGATCGCGCCGACCAGCCTGCGTCGCGCGCGCTGCTTCTCGGGCAAGGTGGGGTCGAGCATCATCGCGTCGGCGTCCGTGCGCTCGGAGCGGCGCGTGCGGCGTTCCGTCCGCACGGTTTGACGCGAGCCGCGCGGGGAATCGGAGTATGCGTCGCTCGCCGCGCGTGCGTCGTCTTTCTTGCCGAACGAGAAAAGTCCCATGTATGGCTTGGTGCGTGAAACGTGGACGCCCGACGTGGCCAGCCGTCTCAGTGATGCTGCGATTTGCGGTAAGCCATGACGCCAGCTACCGTATAGAAACTACCGAAAACCACGATTCTATCATTTTCGGACGCTCGGCTTAACGCGTCTCGAAAAGCGTCGGCCGGGTTCTCAAAGCGTGCAACGCTGCTGTCGGGACCTTCGTTGACACCGGCTTCGCGCAGCACCGCATCGAGCCGTTCCGCCGATGCCGCGCGCGGCGTCGGCAGCGCGGTCACGTTCCAGTGATCGATTTCGCCGCGAAGCTGGTGCACGACGCCATCGATATCCTTGTCGTTCATCGCGCCGAACACCGCGTACGTGTACGGAAAGTAGCCCATGTTGCCCAGATTCTGCGCGAGCACGGCGGCGGCGTGCGGGTTATGCGCGACATCGAGAATGATTTGCGGCTTGCCCGGCAGCACCTGGAAGCGGCCCGGCAATTCGACGTTCGCGAGTCCGAGGCGAATGTCCTGTGCCGACACCGGCAGCCGGTCGCGCAGCGCTTCCAGCGCGGCCAGCGCCGCCGACGTGTTGATCAGCTGATTCGCCCCGCGCAGCGCCGGATACGCGAGCGCCGAACGCCGCTGAGTGCGCCCGATGTAGCTCCATTGCTGACGCTCGTTGCCCGGCTGCGCTTCGTAACGAAAATCGCGGCCGACGAGCCACAGATCCGCGCCGATCGCCTCGGCGTGATCGATCAGCGTTTGCGGCGGCGATGGATCGCCGCATACCGCAGGCTTCCCCGCGCGGAAAATGCCCGCCTTCTCGAACGCGATCTTCTCGCGCGTATCGCCGAGATAGTCCGTATGGTCGATGTCGATGCTCGTGATGACCGCGCAATCCGTATCGACGATATTCACGGCGTCCAGCCGACCGCCGAGACCGACTTCGAGAATCACCGCGTCCAGCCCGCGCGAGGCGAACAGATGCAGGATCGCGAGCGTCGTGAACTCGAAATAGGTCAGCGAGACCGGCTCCGGCAGACTTGCGCGCGCCTTTTCGACGGCCTCGAAATGCTCGAGCAGGTCGGCGTCGGTGGCGTCGGCGCCGTCGATGCGCGCCCGCTCATTGAACGCGAGCAGATGCGGCGACGTGTGACAGCCCACGCGATACCCCGCGCGCAGCAGGATGGTTTCGAGGATCGCGCAGGTCGAGCCCTTGCCGTTCGTGCCGCCGACGGTGATGACGGGGCAATCGAACGTCAGCCCGAGCGCGTCCTTCACGCGGCCGATGCGCGTCAGACCCATGTCGATGCCGACCGGATGCGCCGCTTCCAGATGGGCGAGCCACGCGTCGAGTGTGGGGAATGTGTTCATTTTCGAGATCGGGAAAGCAAAAGCGCCGCGCGGAACCTCGCGGGTTCACGCGCGGCGCGGCGCTGAACAGAGACGGCCTCAGGCGACGGAGTCGGCGGGCTGTCGCGTCATCAACGCCATCAACTGGGCGAGTTCTTCGCGCATCTTCCGGCGATCGACGATCATGTCGACCGCGCCCTTCGTCAGCAGGAATTCCGCGCGCTGGAAGCCTTCCGGCAGCTTTTCGCGCACCGTCTGCTCGATCACGCGCGGACCCGCAAAGCCGATCAGCGCCTTCGGCTCGGCGATCACGACGTCGCCCAGGAACGCGAAGCTCGCGGACACGCCGCCCATCGTCGGATCGGTCAACACGGAAATGAACGGCAGTTTCGCTTCGGACAGCTTCGTCAGGAGCGCGGTGGTCTTCGCCATCTGCATCAGCGAAAGCAGGCTTTCCTGCATACGCGCGCCGCCCGACGCCGTGAAGCAGATGAACGGCACGTTCTGCTCGATCGCGTTACGCGCGCCGCGCACGAAGCGCTCGCCGACGACCGAGCCCATCGAGCCGCCCATGAACGAAAACTCGAAGCACGCGACCACGCACGGCAGCGTGTGGATCGCGCCGCCCATGACGACCATCGCGTCGGTTTCGTCGGTGTCTTCCATCGCCTCTTTCAGGCGATCCGGATACTTGCGGCTGTCCTTGAACTTGAGCGCGTCGACCGGCACGACTTCCTGGCCGATTTCATAGCGGCCTTCCGGGTCGAGCAGGCGGTCGAGCCGCTCCCGCGCGCCAATGCGCATGTGATGGCTGCACTTCGGGCAAACATGCAGATTCGCCTCGACGTCGTTGCGATACAGCACCGCCTCGCACGCCGGACACTTCACCCACAGGCCTTCGGGAATGCCCTTGCGACTTTTGGGATCGGTTTGTTTGATCTTGGGCGGCAGCAGTTTGTCGAGCCAGCTCATCGTTTTTCCTTGACTGTTCGGGGGCCGCGCGCGATTCACGCGGCGCGGCGGCGAAGTTTATTTGGCGGAGTCGAGCGCCGTGCGGATATCCGCGATGAAGCTCGTGAGCGACGCGGCCGCGGTCTCGGGCGGCGCCTCTTCGAGCAACTGCACGAGCCGGCTGCCGATCACCACGGCATCCGCGACTTCGGCCACGGCGCGGGCGGTCTGGGCGTCGCGGATGCCGAAACCGACGCCAACCGGCAGCGGCACATGCGACTTGATGGCCGGGATTTTACTCGCGATGCGCGAAACGTCCAGATTTGCCGCGCCGGTCACGCCCGTGAGCGACACGTAGTAGACGTAGCCGCTTGCGATTTTTCCGACCGCCGCGATGCGCTCGTCCGTCGACGTGGGCGCGAGCAGGAAGATCGGATCGATGTCCGACGCGCGCATCGTCGCGCTGAACGCTTCGGATTCCTCGGGCGGGTAATCGACGACCAGCACGCCGTCGACGCCCGCCTGCTTCGCGGCCTGCGCGAACGCTTCGGCGCCCATGCGCTCGATCGGATTCGCGTAGCCCATCAGGACGACGGGCGTTTTGTCGTCGGTTTCGCGAAAGCGCGCGACATCCGCGAGCACGCGCTTCAGCGTGACGCCGCGCGCGAGTGCGCGTTCGGACGAACGCTGGATGACGGGGCCGTCGGCCATCGGGTCGGAAAACGGCACGCCCAGTTCGATGACGTCCGCGCCGCCCTTGGCGAGCGCGTGCATGAACTCGACGGTCTGTTCCGGGTTCGGATCGCCGGCGGTGATGAACGGGATCAGCCCTTTTTTGCCTTGCGCGGCGAGCGCCGCGAGCGTGTTTTTGATACGGGACATGGAAATTCTCGTAGTCGTATTCGGTAGGCGTCGACGAGACGCAATCAGCGACGCTATTGAGCGGCTTGCGCTTCGGCGGCAATCGGAACGCTGGCGGACTTGACGGGCGTCTCACGCGAGCGCGCAAGGCGGCTTTCCGCGATCGCGCAGTAATCCGCGTTGATTTCGTAACCCGTGAAAAGCCGTCCGTGGCGCGCGCAGGCAACTGCCGTCGTGCCGCTGCCCATGAACGGATCGAGCACGCGGCCGCCCGGCGGACAACTCGCCTGCACCATGCGCTCGATGATTTCCAGCGGCTTTTGCGTCGGATGATCGACGCGCTCCGCGTGCTGCCGATGCAACCGCGACACCGACCAGACATCCTTCGGGTTGTAGCCCATCTCCAGCCACTTGCTGCCTTCGAAAATCTTGCGCGAGCGCGCCTTTTTCGTCGCTGCGTCGTAAGGGATGCGCACCGGATCGAGATCGAAGTAGTAATCCCTCGATACCGCGAAATAGCCGATGTTGTCGTGTACCGATGTGTATTTACGCGTCGTTCCGCCCATGCTCGGCACGCGCCGGTCCCAGACGATCTCGTTGATCATCATCATCCGGCGCTTCAGGAACACGAACAGTTCGGGCGAGTATTGCCACGTACAGAACAGGTACAACGAACCGCTCTTCTTGAGCTTCGGGATCGCCATGTCGAGCCAGCGATACGTCCACTCCAGAAAGGCGACGCCCGACAGCATGTCCGAGTCGTTCCCGTAGTCCTTGCCCAATCCGTACGGCGGATCGGCGACGATCAGATCGATCGACTCGTCAGGAATATTCGCGGCATCGGCCAGGAAATCGCGGTTGCGAATGTCGATGCCGGCGCCCTGCAGCGCGCCGGCGGACATCGGTTCGTCAATGACAGTGCGCATCTGCGGCTTAGAACTGAATGCCCGATCGCTCCGCGACCGTGTGCATGTCCTTGTCGCCACGGCCCGACAAGTTGACGAGCAGCACCTTGTCGCGCGGCAGCGTCTTCGCGAGCTTTGCGCCGTAGGCGAGCGCGTGGCTCGATTCAAGCGCCGGAATGATGCCTTCGATGCGGCAGCAATCGTGGAACGCCTTGAGCGCTTCGTCGTCCGTGATGCCGACGTACTCGGCGCGGCCCGCGTCCTTCAGCCACGCGTGCTCGGGACCGACGCCCGGATAATCGAGCCCCGCCGACACCGAATGCGTCTCGATGATCTGGCCGTTGTCGTCCTGAAGCAGATACGTGCGGTTGCCGTGCAGCACGCCGGGGCTGCCGCCCATCAGCGAGGCCGCATGACGGCCCGTGTCGATGCCGTCGCCCGCCGCTTCGACGCCGATGAGGCGTACGGCTTTATCGTCGATATACGGATAGAAGATGCCCATTGCATTCGATCCCCCGCCCACGCACGCGATGACCGCGTCCGGCTGACGGCCCGCCATTTCGGGCATCTGCACGCGGCATTCGTCGCCGATCACCCGCTGGAAGTCGCGCACCATCATCGGATACGGATGCGGCCCCGCCACCGTGCCGATGATATAGAACGTGTTCTCGACGTTCGTGACCCAGTCGCGCATGGCTTCGTTGAGCGCGTCCTTGAGCGTGCGCGAGCCGGATTCCACCGGCACGACGGTCGCGCCGAGCAGCTTCATGCGATACACGTTCGCCGCCTGCCGACGCACGTCTTCCGCGCCCATGTACACGACGCATTCCATGCCGAAGCGCGCCGCGATCGTCGCGGTCGCGACGCCGTGCTGGCCCGCGCCCGTCTCGGCGATCACGCGCGGCTTGCCCATCTTGCGAGCGAGCAGCGCCTGGCCGATCACGTTGTTCACCTTGTGCGCGCCGGTGTGATTCAGGTCTTCGCGCTTCAGATACAGCTGCGCGCCGCCGAGCATGTCGCTCCAGCGTTTGGCGTGATAAATCGGGGAAGGACGGCCGACGTAGTGCTTCAGCTCGTAGTCGTATTCGGCCTGGAACTCGGGATCCTGGCGGGCCGCGTCGTAGGCGCGGCGCAGTTCGTCGAGTGCATGAATGAGCGTTTCGGAAACGAAAACGCCGCCATATTGGCCGAAATGGCCTCTTTCGTCAGGCAAGTTGTACATTGCGTCACTCTCTCGGTAGTGGGCCAGCACAGCGAGGCCGGTCCACGTTCGGAATCAGCCGGCGTCCGCTTCGCGCACCGCGCGCACGAACGCCGTCATTCGGGCGGGATCTTTCACGCCCTTCGCGCCCGGCACCTCGATGCCGCTGGAGACATCGACCGCGAACGGGCGCACGCGCCGGATGGCGTCACTGACGTTTTGAGCGTTCAACCCACCACTCAAAACGGCCCGATGCCCGAGATCTGTTGGGATAAGTGACCAATCGAATACCTTTCCGCCGCCGCCGAAGCCCTCGACGAGCGCGTCGAGCAGGATACCGCCTGCGGCTGCATATTTAAGCGACGATTCTACCAAATCGCTTGCAGCCGCATCAGGCCCGACACGAACTGCGCGCCAATAGGGCAAACCCGCAATCGCCGCGAGTTTCGCGCATTCTTCGGGCGTTTCGTCGCCGTGAAATTGAAGCAGCGAAAGCGGCACGTTCGACGTGACTTCCTCGATCCACTCGGGAGTCGCATTGACGAACAGCCCGACCGCCGACACCAGCGGCGGCACGTGCCGCGCCAGTTCCACGGCTTCTGCGACGCTCACCGAACGCGGGCTCGGCGGATAAAAGACGAAGCCCACGGCGTCCGCGCCGAGCGCGACGGCGTGCTGCACGTGCTCCACGCGCGACAGCCCGCAGAGCTTGATTCTCGTCCGATGCAAATCCTGGTTGCTCATGTCTGTCATGTTTCGTCCGTCCAGATGGCGCTCCACGGCATGCTCGCGATATGCGGCGGCGGTACCGCGAAGCGTTCCGGATAGCCGACTTCGGCCAAATAAAGCCCGTCCGGCATGAAAGTGGGCGCGGCGACGCGGCGATCGCGCGCGGCGAGGACATCGGCCATCCACGAAGCCGGCTGTCGGCCCCGCCCGATCGCGACGAAGCACCCCATCAGATTGCGCACCATGTGATGCAGGAACGCGTTCGCGCGAAAACGGAAATGGACGAAATCGCCCTGCTCGCGCACATCGATCTGATAGACGTGCTTGACCGGCGTTTTGGACTGGCAATCCGCGGCGCGGAACGACGAAAAATCGTGCTCGCCGATCAAACACGCGGCGGAATCGCGCATCGCGGCGACGTCGAGCGGCGTGTGGACCCAGCCCGCGCGCTTCGCCAGCATCGGCGAACGCACCGGATTGACGTACAGCACGTAGAAGTACGTCCGCTCGAAGGCCGCGAACCGCGCGTGAAAGTCGTCGGGCATCGGCTTCGCCCATTGCACTGCGACCGTTTCCGGCAGAAACGCGTTCGTGCCGCGTACCCACGAGAACTCGGCGCGATCGAGCTCCGTCTCGAAATGAACGACCTGGCCGAGCCCGTGAACGCCCGTGTCCGTGCGCCCGGCGACGACCGTCTGCAGCGGCGTCTGCGCGAATTCCGCGAGCGCGCGCTCGAGCGTGTTCTGCACCGTCTTGCCGTGCGGCTGCGATTGCCAGCCGCAAAACGCCGCGCCGTCGTACTGAATGCCCAACGCGATCCGCATGTCAGGAATGCGGCGCGAGGGTCGAAAGCAGCGCGGCGGCTTTCTGGCGCGTGGCCGTATCGTTCGATGCGATCACTTCCTGCAGCAGCGTGCGCGCGCCGCCGAGATCGCCCAATTCGATGTATTCGACGGCCAGTTCCAGCTTGTTGCGTGCGATGGTCGCGAGCTGCGCCGGGGTCAGCGCCGGCAACGGCTCCGTCTGGTTCGACGGAAGATCCAGATCGAAGTCCAAGCTGAGCGGCCCGAACTGAGTCGGGCCCAGCCGCGCGCCCAGACCCGCGACCGACGCCGCGCCGGCCGTTCCCGCTTCGATCTGCGCGGCGGCGGATGGCGGCTCGCTACCGGCCTTCGATTGCTGCGCGGCGTCCGTTCCAGCGACGGGCTGCGGCACGAACGGCACAGGCTCGATCGGCGTTTGCGACTCGCGCAGCGGCGGCGTTGCGCCCGAATCGAGCGGAGAATTCAGCTTCAATCCCATGCGCGGCGGCAAGCCGAGGTCCAGCGAATCGAGCGCCTGAACCGCTTCCGTCGGAAACTTCGGCATCGGGAAGCGATCGCCTTGCGTCGGCTCGTCGTCTTCCGCGTGTTCTTCGTGTGCATGCGCCTGTACCTGGCGCAACTCCGCCTCGCGAGCGATGATCTCGCGCGCCGCCGCCTCGCGGGCCTGCTGCGCCTGCGCTTCCTGTTCGGCTGCTTCCCTCGCTTCGCCTTCGCGTCCCGCCATTTCGCGGGCGAGCGCATCGCGCGCCGCTGCTTCGCGAGCGCGGATTTCGCGCTCTTCCGCCTCCCGCGCCGCAGCTTGCCGCGCGGCGGCCTGGCGCTCATCGGCTTCCCACTTCTCGGCTTCACGGGCCGCGATCTCGCGCTCTTGCGGTTCCTGTGCGCCGGCTTCGGTCGTCTCAGCACGAGGCGGCGGCATGAACGCGGAATGGAGCGCAGCGGGCGCCGCCGGCATGAACGGAGCGGGCGGCTCCGCGCGATCGCGGTCGTTCGCTTGTGTTTCGGCGGCCTCAGGCGCGTGTTCAACTGCGGGCGCTTCAGGCGCGGCTTTGGCAGACGGACCGGCATCGTCATCGGAAGGGGCGGCGAACGTCTGAGCCGCCTCGTAGCTTTCCATGCTCGCCGCCACCGCATTCAACTCCGACTGATCGCGTGGCACCGCATCGCCCTCGAGGTCGGCGGCGCCGGCAGGCGGCGGATAAACAGGCGACGCGGGCACACGCTCGTGACGGCGCGCTTCAGGCTCCGCCCTCGCCCGTCGACGCTTGGCGCTGCGCCACATCATCAGAAGGAAGAGCAGGAGCAGCACCGCGATGGCGAGTCCGAACAGCATCGGGTCCGGACCGACGCGACGCGCAGGTGCCGACTCCGTCGCGGGTGCGCTGGCCGTCGGCGCCACGGCGGGTGTAACGGGCGGCTGCGCTTCCGAAGCCTGCTGCACGACGCTGGCAGACTCGACCGCCGATGCAGACGGCGCGCTTTCCGAAGCCGCTGCGGTCGTAACCTGCGACGCGGGTGCCGGCGCGCTAGCCTGATCGGCACTGGCCGCAGCCTGGGCTTCCGACGCACCGCCGCCTTCGCTCGCCGGCACGTTGAGCACGGCGCCGAGCTTGAGCCGGTTGATGTCATGGCCCGCGAACGCGTTCGGGTTCGCGTCGAAGAGCGCGCGCGCCATCTTTTCCTTGACGGCGCGTTCCTTCGATCCGGTGATCTCGCCCGCGACATCGTTGAGCGACTGTCCCGGCTTCACCGCGTATCGCTGGCCGGATGCGGCGACCGCCGATGCGCCCGCGGCTGCATCGCTCGCCTGCGCGATCGCCGCGCCGGACATCGTCGAAAGCAGCGCGCAGAGGGCGACGCTTGCCGCGGCGGACGCCGCATGCGCTGACGGGATAAAAGACCGGCGGGGTCGTCGAATCATTGAAGCTCCACGGTACGGCGAAAAGTTGAATCAGAACGAGGACGCGCGCCACGGACGGTCAAGACCGGTCATTTGCATGCAGCCCCGAAAAACCGGCCGCATAAACAAAAAGCGCCGCGATGACGCGACGCTTTTCGTTCGAGGTCCGCGCTTTAGGCGCGTAGTTTACTTTACTTGTCCAGCAGAATGCGAAGCATGCGGCGCAGCGGTTCGGCCGCGCCCCACAGAAGCTGGTCGCCGACCGTGAACGCCGACAGATACTCGCCGCCCATCGCGAGCTTGCGCAGACGGCCGACCGGCACCGTCAGCGTGCCCGTGACCACCGCCGGCGACAGATCGCGCATCGACGCTTCGCGCTCGTTCGGCACGACCTTCACCCAGTCGTTCGCCGAAGCCAGCATGCCGTTGATTTCGTCGAGCGGCACGTCCTTGTTCAGCTTGATGGTCAACGCCTGCGAGTGGCAGCGCATCGCGCCGATCCGCACGCACAGGCCATCGACGGGAATCGAGCCCGGCTCGCCCATCGCGGGCTTGCCGAGAATCTTGTTGGTTTCCGCGCCGCCCTTCCACTCTTCCTTCGACATGCCGTTGCCGAGATCCTTGTCGATCCACGGAATGAGGGAGCCCGCGAGCGGCACGCCGAAATGATCGGTCGGCATGGCGTCGCTGTTCATGGTGGCGAGCACCTTGCGGTCGATATCCAGAATGGCCGACGACGGATTCGCCAGATCGTCCGCCACCGACGCGTTGAGCGCGCCCATCTGCGACAGCAGTTCGCGCATGTTCTGCGCGCCCGCGCCCGATGCAGCCTGGTACGTCATGGCCGTCATCCAGTCGACGAGGTTTTCGCGGAACAGGCCGCCGAGCGCCATCAGCATCAGGCTGACCGTGCAGTTGCCGCCGACGAAGTCGCGCCCGCCCTTGACGAGCGAATCCTTGATGACGTCGAGGTTGACGGGATCGAGGATGATGACCGCATCGTCCTTCATGCGCAGCGCCGATGCCGCGTCGATCCAGTAGCCCTTCCAGCCCGCCGCGCGCAGCTTCGGATACACGTCGTTCGTGTAGTCGCCGCCCTGGCAGGTGATGATGGCGTCGCACTTTTTCAGGTCGTCGATGCTCGTTGCGTCTTTGAGCTTCGTCTCGTTTTTAGCGAACGACGGCGCGTTGCCGCCCGCATTGCTGGTGCTGAAAAACACCGGTTCGATCAGGTCGAAATCGCCTTCCTGCTGCATGCGCTGCATCAGGACGCTGCCGACCATACCGCGCCAACCAACGAGACCTACGTTCATGACTAACCTTATCTGTGGACTCTTCCCCGCATCCTTGCCCGGCGTGGCCGCGCGGGGAAGACGCTCGGACACGAGGGACGATCAGCGAATCGTGATCGCTTTAATGGAGATTTTCGTCGTGCGCGTTTTCGACGTGCCAATGGCGGTTGCGCCAATGGTGGCGATGCCGTCGATGCGCTGGACGAAGGCGAGACCCGTCACGCGAGCGTGGATGCCGCGACCGATGGAGTCCGTAGAGAATTGAGAGTTCTTCGCCATGACCAAACAATATACACGAGTTGCGGCGTTTCGTCGGCAAGTCCGGGCGCGGCCGACGAAACGACGCCAATGATGCGTCATTGCTACCGATTCGGCCGTTCCAGCTTTGCGCGGAAACGGCCGATCCGATCGCGTGAAGCGTCTTACAGCGCGGCCAGCACGGCGTCGCCCATTTGCTTCGTGCCGACGGTCTTGCCGTCCGCAGTCGCGATATCGCCGGTGCGGTAGCCCTGCTCCAGCACCTTCTTCACCGCGTTCTCGATGCGATCCGCCTGCTCCGCCTTGCCGAGCGAATAGCGCAGCATCATCGCCGCCGACAGGATGGTCGCAAGCGGATTCGCCACGCCCTTGCCCGCGATATCCGGCGCGGAACCGTGCGACGGCTCGTACAGGCCCTTGTTGTTCTTGTCGAGCGACGCCGACGGCAGCATGCCGATGGAGCCCGTCAGCATGGCGGCTTCATCCGACAGAATGTCGCCGAACATGTTGCCGGTCACGACCACGTCGAACGCCTTCGGCGCCTTGACGAGCTGCATCGCAGCGTTGTCGACGTACATGTGCGACAGTTCGACATCCGGATATTCCTTTGCGACGTCGATCATCGTGTCGCGCCACAACTGCGACGTTTCAAGCACGTTCGCCTTGTCCACGCTCGTCAGCTTCTTCTGGCGCTTCTGAGCTGCGGCGAACGCCACATGCGCGATACGGCGCACTTCCGGCTCCGAATAACGCATCGTGTCGAAGCCTTCGCGCGCGCCTTCGAACGGGCCGTCCGGCGCCTGACGCACGCCGCGCGGCTGGCCGAAATAGATGTCGCCGTTCAGCTCGCGCACGATCAGGATGTCGAGCCCCGACACGATCTCGGCCTTGAGCGACGACGCCGCCGTCAGTTGCGGATAGCAGATCGCCGGGCGGAAGTTCGCAAACAGTTGCAGATGCTTCCGGAGGCCGAGAATGGCCTGCTCCGGACGCAGCGCGCGTTCGAGCGAGTCGTACTTCCAGTCGCCGACCGCGCCGAAAAGAATGGCGTCGGCTTCCTTCGCGAGCGCGAGCGTCGAATCGGGCAGCGGATGGCCTTTCGCCTCGTATCCCGCGCCGCCGACGGGCGCTTCTTCCAGTTCGAACTTCTCGTCGAGCGCGTTCAGCACCTTGACCGCTTCGGCCGTGATTTCCGGACCGATCCCGTCGCCGGGGAGCACTGCAATCTTCATCTGTCTCATCCTTTGAATTTGTGCGCTTGAATCTAGCCGCTTGAATCTAGCCGCTTGAATCTAGCCGATCACGCGGTTGTTCAACCACGGCTGCTTCGCGAGCCGTTCTGCTTCGAACTGCTTGATCTTGTCCGCGTGACGCAGCGTGAGGCCGATGTCGTCCAGACCGTTCAGCAAGCAGTACTTGCGGAAGCCGGGCACCTCGAACGAATACTCGGTGCCGTCGCCGGTACGCACGACTTGCGCGTCGAGGTCGATCGTCAGCTTGTAGCCGACGAACGCGTTCGTCTCGTTGATGAGCTTGTCGACTTGCTGCTCCGTCAGCACGACCGGCAGCAGGCCGTTCTTGAAGCAGTTGTTATAGAAGATGTCCGCGAAGCTCGGCGCGATGATCGCGCGAAAGCCGTACTGATCCAGCGCCCACGGCGCGTGCTCGCGCGAGCTGCCGCAGCCGAAGTTCTTGCGCGTGACGAGAATCGACGCGCCCTGATAGCGCGCCTGGTTCAGCACGAAATCCGGATTCAGCGGACGCTTGCTGTTGTCCTGCCCCGGCTCGCCGACATCGAGATAACGCCACTCGTCGAACGCATTCGGGCCGAAGCCCGTGCGCTTGATCGACTTCAGAAACTGCTTCGGAATGATCGCGTCCGTATCGACGTTTTCGCGATCCAGCGGCGCCACGAGCCCGCTATGAACAGTGAATTTTTCCATGGTCTTTCTCAGTGTCCCGTTTGATCACGCGAGCTTGCGCACATCGACGAAATGGCCTTCGATCGCGGCCGCGGCGGCCATCGCCGGGCTGACGAGGTGCGTGCGGCCGCCCGCGCCCTGACGCCCTTCGAAATTGCGATTCGAGGTCGATGCGCAGCGCTCGCCCGGATCGAGGCGGTCCGCGTTCATCGCGAGGCACATGGAGCAGCCCGGCTCGCGCCATTCGAAGCCGGCGTTCGTGAAAATCTTGTCGAGCCCTTCGCGCTCGGCCTGCGCCTTCACGAGACCGGAGCCCGGCACGACCATCGCCAGACGGATGTTCGACGCCACGCGCTTGCCCAGCGACTTCACCACATACGCGGCCGCGCGCAGGTCTTCGATGCGCGCGTTCGTGCACGAGCCGATGAAAATCTTGTCCGGCTTGATGGATTCGATCGGCGTATTCGGCTGCAGCGCCATGTAGTTCAGCGCGCGCTCCATCGCGTCGCGCTTGACGGGGTCTTTTTCGCGCTCGGGATCGGGCACGCGACCGTCGATCGACGTCACCATTTCCGGCGACGTGCCCCACGTGACTTGCGGCACGATCTCGGCGGCGTTCAGCTCGACGACGCGATCGAACTGGGCGCCGTCATCCGACTTGAACTGGCGCCAGTACTCGACCGCCTGATTCCACTCCACGCCCTGCGGCGAATACGGGCGGTCCTTCAGGTAATTGATGGTCGTGTCGTCGACGGCGACCATGCCCGCGCGCGCGCCCGCTTCGATCGCCATGTTGCAGACGGTCATGCGGCCTTCCATCGTCAAGGCGCGGATGGTCGAGCCGCCGAATTCGATCGCGTAGCCCGTGCCGCCCGCCGTGCCGATCTTGCCGATGATCGCGAGCACGATGTCCTTCGCGGTGCAGCCGCGCGGCAGCGGTCCTTCGACCTTCACGAGCATGTTCTTGCTCTTCTTCTGCAAGAGCGTTTGCGTGGCGAGCACGTGCTCCACCTCCGACGTGCCGATGCCGTGCGCCAGCGCGCCGAACGCGCCGTGCGTGGACGTGTGCGAATCGCCGCAGACGATGGTCATGCCCGGCAGCGTCGCGCCCTGCTCCGGCCCGATGATGTGCACGATGCCCTGACGCAGATCGTTCATCTTGAATTGCGTGATGCCGAAATCGTCGCAATTGGTATCGAGCGTGTCGACTTGCAGTTTCGAGACCGGATCGGCGATGCCGTGCGAGCGGTCGGTCGTCGGCACGTTATGGTCGGAAACGGCCAGATTCGCGCTGATGCGCCACACCGGACGCTCGGCCAGCTTCAGACCTTCGAACGCTTGCGGGCTCGTGACCTCGTGCAGCAGGTGACGGTCGATATAGAGGATCGAGGTGCCGTCCTCTTCCGTGTGGATGACGTGCGTGTTCCACAGCTTGTCGTAGAGAGTCTGGGACATGGTGAGCGCTTTCGTGGGTGTGACTGCGGGGTGTTTTAGGGTGCGGCTTGTTGGACGATTATGCCACTTCCCGGTCGGCACATGGTACTAGGCTGAGTGAAAAAAGCTAGAAAAAACAGGTAGTTATAGTGGTGGTGCCGATACCTGGATCGGGAGTACCCGTTTCCGCGCGTGCGGCGTATTGGCATTTTTGCTTATGCCGTCCGGCTGAATGGTCGTGCGACGCGCCGGGCCTTAGGCTGGTCATCGAGTGACGTTGACGTTCTAACCCGTCAGTAATAACATTGTATACACATTGGTGACCGCATGGAACTCATGAAGACAACGATCCGAAGGATAGGCAATTCACAGGGCGTGCTGATTCCCAAGCCGTTCCTGGCGCAACTCGAACTGGAAAACGAGATCGAAATGGACGTCGAAGGCGATGCCATCGTATTGCGCAAGCCGCGCAAACAAGTACGCGAAGGCTGGGCAGAGGCGAGCAAGGCCGTTGCTGCGAGCGGCGAAGATGTGCTCGCGTTGGGCGAGTTCGGCAATGCCGACGATGGAGAACTCGAATGGTGACGCGCGGCGATATCTGGCTGGTCGCGCTGGACCCGACACGAGGAAGCGAAGTGCAGAAAACGCGGCCGTGCGTGGTCGTCTCGCCGCCCGAGATTCATGACTACATGCGCACGGTCATCGTCGCGCCGATGACTTCGAACGGCAAGGCCACGCCTTTTCGAATCCCGGTCTCGTTCGGGCGAAAGGACGGCCTCATTCTTCTCGATCAGATTCGGACCGTCGACAAAATGCGACTCGTGAAGAAGGAAGGCGAGTTGGAAGACGAAACGCTGCACGACGCTCTTCACACACTGCAGGAAATTTTCGCGGACTGACGCGCAAAAACAAAAACCCCGGCAGTCACCCGCCGGGGTTTTCATTCACCGCATACGCCAATCGGCTTACCGCTTTTCGAGCGGCTTCACTTCACGCGGCGTCTGACCGATGAACAACTGGCGCGGACGGCCAATCTTCTGCTCGGGATCGGCGATCATCTCGTTCCACTGCGCGATCCAGCCAACCGTGCGCGCCATCGCGAAGATACACGTGAACATCGACGTCGGAATGCCCAACGCGCGCTGCACGATGCCCGAGTAGAAATCGACGTTCGGGTACAGCTTGCGCGACACGAAGTATTCGTCTTCCAGCGCAATCTTTTCCAGTTCCATCGCGAGCTTGAAGAGCGGGTCGTCGTGCAGGCCCAGTTCGTTCAGCACTTCATGGCAGGTTTCGCGCATCAGCTTCGCACGCGGATCGTAGTTCTTGTAGACGCGGTGGCCGAAGCCCATCAATTTCACGCCCGAGTTCTTGTCCTTCACTTGCTTGATGAACTCAGGAATGTTGTCGACGGAGCCGATTTCTTCCAGCATGTTCAGCGCGGCTTCGTTCGCGCCGCCGTGCGCCGGGCCCCACAGACACGCGATACCCGCTGCGATACACGCAAACGGATTCGCACCCGACGAACCCGCGAGACGCACGGTAGACGTCGACGCGTTCTGCTCGTGGTCCGCGTGCAGAATCAGGATGCGGTCGAGCGCGCGCACCAGCACGTCGTTGACCTTGTACTCTTCGCACGGGTTCGCGAACATCATATGCATGAAGTTCGCGCTGTACGACAGCTCGTTGCGCGGATACACGAACGGCTGGCCGATGCTGAACTTGTACGCCATCGCCACCAGCGTCGGCAGCTTCGCAATCATGCGAATGGCCGACACTTCGCGGTGACGCGGATCGTTGATGTTCAGCGAATCGTGATAGAACGCCGACAGCGCGCCGACCGCAGCCGTCAGCACGGCCATCGGGTGGGCGTCGCGACGGAAGCCGCGGAAGAAGAAGTGCATCTGCTCGTGCACCATCGTGTGACGCGTGACCGTGTCCACGAATTCCTTCTTTTGCGCAGCCGTGGGCAGTTCGCCCTTCAGCAGCAAATAGCACGTCTCGAGGAAGTCGGCGTTGACGGCCAACTGCTCGATCGGGTAGCCGCGATACAGCAGTTCGCCCTTGTCGCCGTCGATGTAGGTGATCGCGGAATTGCATGCCGCCGTCGACATGAAGCCCGGGTCATACGTGAACTTGCCGGTCTGCCCGTACAACTTGCGGATGTCGATCACGTCCGGGCCCATCGTGCCCTTGTAGATCGGCATTTCGACGCTCGGCGAGTTGTCGCTGAACGATAGCGTGGCTTTAACATCTGACGGGGTCATAGCACATCCTCAATCGAAGTATGAATACAGGGTTTCGATAATTTGCACGACGGAAGCTGCGGCGCAACTGCACTGTCGGCCGCTGTCTGTTCTCGGCCTCTTGTCGCCCGGGATTCAGGGCGCATTGTGCAAAACTCCGGTGATTTCTGCCGAAATCACACGGAACGCAGCATCTGAAGCAGGCGGATCACGTCCGGCGTGGCGAGGTCGCCTTCCGGTTCGGTCCGCGCGAGCAGCAGGTCCATCAGTTCGTTGTCGCTCAGCTCCAGCAGGCGGGTCAGAGCGGCCACGTCGGCGTCACTGAGGTCATGCTCATATCGGCTGAAAAAACGCTCGAAGATCAGATCGTTTTCCAGCAAGCCGCGCCGCGCGCGCCACCGAAGGCGCGCGCGGCGAAGCGGGTCGGACTGGTGGGCGTCGTCTTGCTTGTCGACCATCGCATCGTCCATTTCAGACAGCCCGGCGCACCATCAATTCCTTGATCTTGCCGATCGCCTTCGTCGGATTGAGCCCCTTCGGGCACACGTCGACGCAGTTCATGATCGTATGGCAACGGAACAGACGATACGGATCTTCCAGGTTGTCCAGCCGTTCGCCGGTTGCCTGATCGCGGCTGTCCGCGATGAAGCGATAGGCTTGCAACAAGCCCGCCGGTCCGACGAACTTGTCGGGATTCCACCAGAAGCTCGGGCACGAAGTCGAGCAGCTGGCGCACAGAATGCACTCGTAAAGGCCGTCCAGCTCGTCACGCTCGACGGGCGACTGCAGACGCTCCTTCTCGGGCGGCGGCGTGTCGTTGATCAGGTACGGCTTGATCGAGTGATACTGGTTGAAGAACTGCGTGAAGTCGCAGATCAGGTCGCGCACGACCGGCAGACCCGGCAGCGGACGCAGCACGATGCGCTGCGGCAGGTCGTTCAGGTTCGTCAGGCACGCGAGGCCGTTCTTGCCGTTGATGTTCATCGCGTCCGAACCGCACACGCCTTCGCGGCACGACCGGCGGAACGACAGCGTTTCGTCCAACGCCTTCAGCTTCACCAGTGCGTCCAGCAGCATGCGCTCGTGCGAGTCGATCTCGAGCTCGTACGTCTGCATGCGGGGAGCCGCGTCCTTGTCCGGATCGTAGCGGTAGACTTCAAAAATACGTTTTGCCATTTCGATTCCCTTGCCCTTAGAAGGTGCGCGCCTTCGGCGGCACCGATTCGACCGTCAGCGGCTTCATCTGAACCGGCTTGTAGTCGAGGCGATTGCCTTCGCTGAACCACAGCGTGTGGCGCATCCAGTTGTCGTCGTCGCGATGCTCGTAGTCGCTGTGCGCATGCGCGCCGCGGCTTTCCTTGCGCGCTTCGGCCGAGACCATCGTCGCGCGGGCGACTTCGATCAGATTCGCCAGTTCCAGCGCTTCCACCTTTGCGGTGTTGAACACCTTCGATTTGTCTTTCAGATGCACGTGCTTGACGCGCTCGGCCAGTTCCGCGATCTTGCCCACGCCATCGGCCAGCAGCTTCGACGTGCGGAACACGCCCGCGTGCGCCTGCATCGTCGCGCGAATGTCGTTCGCGATGTTCTGCGTGTATTCGCCCGAGGTCGATTTCTCCAGCACGGCGAGGCGCTCGAGCGCGAAGTCGGCGGCATCGGCCGGCAGCGGCTTGTGCTCGCGCGACTCCTTCGCGTACTTGATGATGTGATTGCCCGCCGCGCGGCCGAACACCACCAAGTCCAGCAGCGAGTTCGTGCCGAGGCGGTTCGCGCCGTGCACGGAAACGCACGAGCATTCGCCCACAGCGTAGAAGCCGTTGACCGGATCGTTGTAGCCGTTTGCCGTGCCGACGACCTGACCGTGCATGTTCGTCGGAATCCCGCCCATCTGATAGTGGATGGTCGGAACGACCGGGATCGGCTCCTTGATGCAGTCCACGTTCGCGAACTTGAGCGCGATTTCACGGATGGACGGCAGGCGCTTCATGATCGTCTCGGCGCCGATGTGCGACAGGTCGAGCAGCACGTGATCCTTGTTCGGACCCACGCCGCGGCCTTCCTTGATTTCCTGGTCCATCGAACGCGAAACGAAGTCGCGCGGCGCCAGATCCTTCAGCGTCGGCGCATAGCGCTCCATGAAACGGTCGCCGTTCGAGTTGCGCAGAATGCCGCCTTCGCCGCGCACGCCTTCGGTGATCAGCACGCCCGCGCCGGCCACGCCGGTCGGGTGGAACTGCCAGAACTCCATGTCCTGCAGCGCGATGCCCGAGCGCGCCGCCATGCCGAGGCCGTCGCCGGTATTGATGAACGCATTCGTCGATGCCGCGAAGATGCGGCCCGCGCCGCCCGTGGCGAACAGCGTGGTCTTGCCTTCGAGGATATAGACCTCGCCGGTTTCCATTTCGAGCGCGGTCACGCCCAGCACGTCGCCGTCGGCGTCGCGGATGAGATCCAGCGCCATCCACTCGACGAAGAAGTGCGTCTTGGCCGCGACGTTCTGCTGATACAGCGTGTGCAGGAGCGCGTGGCCGGTACGGTCGGCCGCCGCGCACGCGCGCTGAACGGGCTTCTCGCCGTAGTTCGCCGTGTGGCCGCCGAACGGGCGCTGATAGATGGTGCCGTCCGCGTTGCGGTCGAACGGCATGCCCATGTGTTCGAGTTCGTAGACTGCGTTCGGCGCTTCACGGCACATGAATTCGATCGCGTCCTGGTCGCCGAGCCAGTCGGAGCCCTTGATCGTGTCGTAGAAGTGATAGTGCCAGTTGTCTTCGCTCATGTTGCCGAGCGATGCGCCGATGCCGCCTTGCGCCGCGACGGTGTGCGAGCGCGTCGGAAACACCTTCGACAGCACCGCGACCGACAGGCCCGCGCGCGCGAGCTGCAGCGACGCGCGCATGCCCGATCCGCCCGCGCCAACGATGACCACGTCGAAACGGCGACGCGGCAGGGAAGTCTTGATTGCAGCCATGTTCTTTAAACTCTCCAGAGAATCTGTGCAGCGTAACCGGCGCATCCGATGAGCCACAGCACGGTCAGCACCGTCAGGAACAGGCGGAGTCCGACCGGCTTCACGTAGTCCATCCAGACGTCGCGCACGCCGACGTACGCGTGATAGAAGAGCGAAAGCAAGGCTACGAAAGTGGCGAGCTTCATCCACTGCATCGCGAAGATCGACGCCCAGCCTTCATAGGAGAAGCTGTGCGCGCCGAAGAACAGCACGAGCAGAACGAGCGTATAGACGGCGACGACGATGGCGGTCACGCGCTGCGCGAGCCAGTCACCCAGGCCGTAATGTGCGCCGACGACGAGGCGCTTCGAGCCGACTCTGTTTTGCGTACCCATTTTCTTAGAAGGCTCCGAATAGTTTCAGGGCGACGACGAGCGTCAGCAGCAGCGACACGACGAGCACGGCGAGCGCCGTCTGGCGGCCGCCTTCCTTGTTCACGGCGACGTGCGTGTCGAGCACGAGAAAGCGGATGCCTGCGCAGAAGTGATGCAGATACGCCCAGGACAGCACGAGCGTGATGATCTTGACGATGGGGTGGGCAAGGAAGCCTTTGAACGCGTCGAAACTAATTTCCGACGTCAGACTCTGATCGAGCAGATACAGCAGAAACGGCAGTGCAACGAAGAGCAGCAAACCGCTGATACGGTGCAGGATGGAGACCTTCCCTGCTAGCGGCAAGCGATATTTCGCGATCTGCCCAAGTCCGATGTTCCGGTACTCAGGCCTTGGTTTTTTTACGGCTTCAGCCATGCTAGACCCCAACTTGTTATTACACTAATCCGCGATTTTAGCGCCTTTTTATTTCACGCTGCAGGGAAAACCCGCCCAAGAGACTGTTGCTGCGCGCGTGAAAATGGCGAACATGAATGCCCTGTCGACACTTCGCGGACAATTCAGCCGATGTCCGCGATTACTTTGCTCATTCGCTCAACTCAGGTCGTTCTGATAGTAGTAGCCGGTCGTCACGTACCAGCCGCGCCGCACTTCCACCGGGCGATCGCCGTACGTGTAGGAAATCCGCTCGACCGACAGCAGCGGAAAGCCGTGCTGGACGTCGAGCAGTTGCGCGACCGTCTCGTCCGCCGCGACCGCGCGGATCTTCTCCGATGCCCGGATCATGCGCGTGCCGAATTCGGTTTCGAACATGGCGTACAGCGGACCCTTGTACTCGGCCAGCCGTTCGGCCGTGAGGCCGCGGAACACCGCGCCAGGCAGCCAGATTTCATCCAGCACGGTCGTCACGCCGTCGAACTGCAGAAGGCGCTTGATGAGCACCACGGGATCGGCGGGCTTGAGGTCGAGCTGACGGGCAATCTCGGCGGGCGCGCGCAGACGCCGGCATTCGAGCAGGCGGCTTACGTGGGGATGAACGTCGCCGTCGTCCGGCAGAAGGCGAAGGAAGCGGAACTGCACGCGATCTTCGCTGTGCGTCGCAACGAACGTACCCTTGCCCTGGCGGCGCACGAGAAGATTGTCGGCGGCGAGCTCGTCGATGGCTTTGCGCACCGTGCCCTGACTCACCTTATAGCGCGCGGCCAGTTCCACTTCGCTCGGAATGATTTCGCCCGGCTTCCATTCGCCCGATTCGAGGCCCTGCGTGATGAGCGCCTTGATTTGCTGATACAGCGGACTGAACGTCGGCGACGGCGCGCCAGCAGCCTCGGCCGACTGTGCGTTGCCGTTCGGTGGGATGCTGCTCGCCGGGTTTGCCGCGTTGGAATTCATGCCGCGCATTTCAACACAAAGGGCTGCCGCGCGTCCACATTTTCCCGCAAGATCCTATGTCTTATATAAGACATAAGATACTGTTGACTTTGCCTCCGACCAATCCTACACTCCTTGGCGAGCAAGGGTTTGCGGGTCATGACGCAATCCGGCGAACGTCCGTTCAGCCTGGTCTCTCCGGCGGTTTTCGCCGGAAGCGGGCTTCGGAAGGTTCCGGTTCAAGCGTCACCAACCGCCAGGCACGCCCTTTCGCTTTCGCCTCACGCCGATCGCCAAACGATTCGCGCGCCGCTGCCTGCCTACCGCCTCGCAACGTCCAGCGCCGTCTCGTTTGGGCGCTTGTCCGTCAGACTCTAGCGAATCGCCGTTCCCTCACGCATACCGCGCAGCCTCTCGCTCGAAGAGAAGGATTCATGGCATGACAGCCATGCCGTCACGCTTTCACGCGGCGCAAGCGTTGCGCCGCTATCTACCTTGAGCGGACGGCATGGCCGGCATGTCTTCATCAACGCTTCGCGTAACGCGCATAAAATGGCGTTTTTCCCTAGCGTTCCACGTACCGTCCAGGAGAGTTTCAATGGCTAAGTCCGCAAAGCGCGTTGCCGTCACCGGCGCCGCAGGTCAAATCGGCTACTCGCTGCTGTTCCGTATCGCCAATGGCGATCTGCTCGGCAAAGACCAGCCCGTGATCCTTCAGTTGCTCGATCTGCCGCAAGCGCAAGCCGCCGTGAAGGGCGTCGTGATGGAACTCGAAGACTGCGCGTTCCCGCTGCTCGCCGGCGTGGTCGTCACGGACGATCCCAAGGTTGCGTTCAAGGACGCCGACATCGCGTTGCTGGTCGGCGCGCGTCCGCGTTCGAAGGGCATGGAGCGCAAGGACCTGCTGTCGGCGAACGCCGAGATCTTCACGGTTCAGGGCAAGGCGCTGAACGAAGTCGCGAGCCGCGACGTGAAGGTGCTGGTCGTCGGCAACCCGGCGAACACGAACGCCTATATCGCGATGAAGTCGGCGCCGGACCTGCCGAAGAAGAACTTCACCGCCATGCTGCGTCTGGACCACAACCGCGCGCTGTCGCAGCTCGCGGCCAAGTCGGGCAAGCCGGTCGCATCGATCGAAAAGCTCGTCGTGTGGGGCAACCACTCGCCGACGATGTACCCCGACTTCCGCTTCGCCACCGCCGAAGGCGAAAGCCTCACGAAGCTCATCAACGACGACGAATGGAACCGCAACACGTTCATCCCGACGGTCGGCAAGCGCGGCGCGGCGATCATCGAAGCGCGCGGCCTGTCTTCGGCGGCATCGGCGGCCAACGCGGCGATCGATCACGTGCGTGACTGGGTGCTCGGCACCAACGGCAAGTGGGTCACGATGGGCATTCCGTCGGACGGCTCGTACGGCATTCCGGAAGACATCATCTACGGCGTGCCGGTCACGTGCGAAAACGGCGAGTACAAGCGTGTCGAAGGCCTGGAAATCGACGCGTTCTCGCGCGAAAAGATGGACGGCACGCTGAACGAACTGCTCGAAGAGCGTGACGGCGTCGCTCATCTGCTGGGCAAGTAAGCATCACGGCATCAACGGGAGCCCGCGCGGTTCCCGTCAGCGCGAACGCCTCGCGGCGTTCGCGGCTGATTCGATCGCGCTTGAAGAATCGCAACGAACCTTCGAGCGCGGCCGAATCAGACCCATCAGAAGTATGAAAAGCACGAGCAGCATCGAACTCCTTTTTTCAATCGGACCCGACGCCGACAATGCCCGCTCTCACCCCCGCCGAAGTGCTCTTTGACGGCGAGCCTCAACCCGCTGTCCTGCCGCCCTGCGATCACTACGCCGGCAGCGAGAAGCTGATCAGGAAGTCGCTTGCGTTGCAGGCCGAACTCGGGCCGGTGTTCGACATCACGCTCGATTGCGAAGACGGCGCGCAGGTCGGCCACGAAGCCGAGCACGCGGAGATGGTGGCGTCGTTCGTCGGCGGCGAGGACGACCGCTTCGGGCGCGTCGGCGTGCGCATCCACGACTTTCATCACCGGGCATGGCGCGACGACGTGCGCATCATCCTGCGTCACGCGAAGAAGGCGCCCGCGTTCGTCATGCTGCCGAAGATCCGCAGCGTGTCCGACGCCGCCGAGATGGTCGCGTTCATCGAGGCATCGCGCCGCGAGTTCCGCGTCGCGCAATCCATTCCGTGTCATGTGCTGGTCGAAACGCACGGCGCGCTCGCGGAAGTGTTCGCGCTGGCCGCGCTGCCCGGCGTGGAATCGCTGAGCTTCGGCCTGATGGACTTCGTGTCCGCGCACAACGGCGCCATTCCCGATACCGCCATGCGCTCGCCCGGCCAGTTCGAGCATCCGCTCGTGCGGCGCGCGAAGCTGGAGATCGCGGCAGCGTGTCACGCGCATGGCAAGGCGCCGTCGCATAACGTATCGACGGAAGTGCGCGACATGAGCGTCGTCGCCAACGATGCCGCGCGCGCCCGCAACGAGTTCGGCTACACGCGCATGTGGAGCATTCATCCGGAGCAGATTCGACCTATCGTCGCGGCCTTTTCTCCGCGCGCCGATGAAGTCACGCTCGCCGCCGAGATCCTGCTCGCGGCGCAACGCGCCCACTGGGGCCCGACGCGCCACGGCGACACGCTGCACGACCGCGCGAGCTATCGCTATTACTGGTCCGTGCTGCGCCGCGCGCAAGCCACGGGCCTCGCAATGCCCGACGAATGCGCGCCGCTTTTCGGAGGGACGCTGGCCGTGGCATCGTCGATGGGAAGCGCGGCATGAATGCAAAGGTTTCGTTCCACCGCGTACGGGCTCGACGCGCGACGCGCCTTCCAGGCAGAAGAGACGACGCCGCGTGACGGGCGTACACAGGAGACTTGAAGCAATGAGCGATACCGCAACGAGCGACTCGCCCGCGGCAGCGGGTGGTTTCAAGCCGAAGAAATCCGTCGCGCTTTCGGGCGTGACGGCGGGCAATACCGCGCTCTGCACGGTCGGCCGCACCGGCAACGACCTGCACTATCGCGGCTACGACATTCTCGATGTCGCGACCACGAGCGAGTTCGAGGAAATCGCGTATCTGCTCGTGCACGGCAAGCTGCCGAACGTCGCGGAACTCGCCGCGTACAAGGCCAAGCTGAAGGCGCTGCGCGGCCTGCCCGCGAACCTCAAGGCCGCGCTGGAATGGATTCCCGCTTCCGCGCACCCCATGGACGTGATGCGCACCGGCGTGTCCGTGCTCGGCACGGTGCTGCCCGAGAAGGACGATCACAACGTGGCCGGCGCGAAGGACATCGCCGACCGGCTGATGGCGTCGCTCGGCTCCATGCTGCTCTACTGGTACCACTATTCGCACAACGGCCGCCGCATCGAAGTCGAAACCGACGACGATTCCATCGGCGGTCACTTCCTGCATCTGCTGCATGGCGTGGAGCCGTCGGAATCGTGTGTCAAGGCGATGCACGTCTCGCTCAATCTCTACGCCGAACACGAATTCAACGCATCGACGTTCACGAGCCGCGTGATCGCGGGCACGGGCTCGGACATCTATTCCGCGATCACCGGCGCGATCGGCGCGCTGCGCGGCCCGAAGCACGGCGGCGCGAACGAAGCCGCGTTCGATATCCAGTCGCGCTATCAGACGCCCGACGAAGCGGAAAGCGATATCCGCCGTCGCGTCGAGAACAAGGAAGTCGTGATCGGCTTCGGGCATCCGGTCTACACCATCTCGGACCCGCGCAACAAGGTCATCAAGGACGTGGCGAAGTCGCTGTCGAAGGAAGCGGGCGACACCAAGATGTTCGATATCGCCGAGCGCCTCGAATCGGTCATGTGGGACGCGAAGAAGATGTTCCCCAATCTCGACTGGTTCAGCGCGGTCTCGTATCACATGATGGGCGTGCCCACCGCCATGTTCACGCCGCTCTTCGTGATTTCGCGCACGTCGGGCTGGAGCGCGCACATCATCGAACAACGTATCGACAACAAGATCATCCGGCCGAGCGCCAACTACACCGGCCCCGAGAATTTGAAGTTCGTGCCGATAAATAAGCGAAAATAGCGGGCTTGCGCGATCGGAACGGTTCGTCATGCGTTCCAATCCGCGCAACAACTGCCATTTAACCCCAATGTTTTTGAAAGGTTTTTAGATGAATAAGCTTCTGATCGCTGCAATCGTCGGCACCCTGGCCACCACCAGCGTGTTCGTGAGCGCCGACGCGTTCGCCGCGACAACCGAGTCGAGCGCGGCCAAGGCCAAGCGCCCCGCTCCGGCCCGCCGCATCATCAAGCGCTCGCCCAAGGCAGCGGCGGCTGCAGCAGCCAAGACGGACCCGATTCCCGAAGGTTCCACCAAGTGGGCCTGCAAGGACGGCCTCGCTTTCTATCTGAAAGGCGACATGAAGCGTGACTCCGTCGTCACGGTGAACTGGGCGAAGAAGGACTACAAGCTGCCGCGTCAAGACACGACGACCGGCGCCGATCGCTTCCACGATTCGGCCTCGGGCATGGATCTCGTCGTGATCCCGACCAAGGCAATGCTGTTCTCGGACAAGGACTCGTCGCGCCTTGCCGACGAATGCATGACCTCGGAAATGGCCGCGGGCGCAACCGCTCCGACGCAGGCCGAAGCGCTGAAGCAGAATCCGCTCATGCTCAAGCCGGCGGAATAAGCGACGTCAGCCTATAAACAGGAATCCTCGATGTCCGCACCGATTTCCAATGTCCGCCCCGATCCGGACAAGGTACTCGTCGATATAGTCGATTACGTGCTCGACTACCACGTCGACAGTACGCTTGCGCTCGACACCGCGCGCAACTGCCTGATCGATACGCTCGGTTGCGGACTCGAAGCGCTCTCCTACCCCGCCTGCACCAAGCTGATGGGACCGATCGTGCCCGGCACGATCGTCCCCAACGGCGCGAAAGTGCCCGGCACCCAGTTCCAGCTCGATCCGGTTCAGGCCGCGTTCAACATCGGCGCGATGATCCGCTGGCTCGACTTCAACGACACCTGGCTCGCCGCCGAATGGGGTCATCCGTCGGATAACCTCGGCGGCATTCTCGCCACCGCGGACTGGCTGTCGCGCAACGCCGTCGCGTCCGGCAAGAAGCCGCTCACGATGAAAGACGTCCTGATCGCGATGGTCAAGGCGCACGAGATTCAGGGCTGCATCGCGCTCGAGAACTCGTTCAACAAAGTCGGCCTCGACCACGTGCTGCTCGTGAAGCTCGCGTCCACTGCGGTCGTCGGCCAGATGATCGGCCTCACGCGCGACGAGCTGATCAACGCGGTATCGCTCGCGTTCGTCGATGGCCACTCGCTGCGCACGTATCGTCATGCGCCGAATACGGGCTCGCGCAAGTCGTGGGCCGCAGGCGACGCCACGTCCCGCGCCGTGCGTCTCGCGCTCATCGCGAAGACCGGCGAAATGGGCTATCCGTCCGTGCTGACTGCCAAGACCTGGGGCTTCTACGATGTCCTCTTCAAGGGCAATGCGTTCAAGTTCCAGCGTCCGTATGGCTCGTACGTGATGGAGAACGTGCTCTTCAAGATTTCGTTCCCGGCCGAGTTCCATGCGCAGACGGCGGTGGAAGCGGCCATGACCTTGCACGACAAGCTCGAGGAAATGGGCCGAGGCGTCGAGGACATCAGGAAGATCACCATTCGCACGCACGAAGCGGCCATTCGCATCATCGACAAGAAAGGCCCGCTGGATAACCCCGCGGACCGCGATCACTGCATCCAGTACATGGTCGCCGTGCCGCTCATTTTCGGCCGCCTGACCGCCGCCGATTACGAAGACATCGTGGCGAAAGACCCGCGCATCGACACGTTGCGCGCGAAAATGGAATGCGTGGAAGACCCGCAATACACGAAGGATTATTTCGATCCGGACAAGCGCTCGATTGCGAACGCGCTGACTGTCGAATTCAATGACGGCACGAAGCTCGATGAAATCGCGGTCGAATATCCGATCGGTCACAAGCGCCGCCGCGCGGACGGCATTCCGCTGCTCGTCGAGAAGTTCAAGACGAACCTCGCGCGCCGCTTTCCAACCAGGCAACAACAGGCGATCCTCGCGGTATCGCTCGATCAGGCAAAGCTCGAAGCAATGCCGGTCAATGAATACGTCGATCTGTATGTGATTTAGTCGATCGACTCGGTCATACAGTAACGTTGAATCGAAGCATTTCCTCGTTTAGCCCTAGGAAAACAACCATGGCCCACAATCTACACAATACGCTCAAGGAATTCGATAGCGGTTCCGGCAAAGGCAAGTTCTACTCGCTGCCGCAACTCGGCAACGCACTGAAGGTCGATGTCCAGCGCCTGCCGGTTTCGATTCGCCTCGTGCTCGAATCCGTCCTGCGCAACTACGACGACAAGAAGATCAGCGAAGAGCACATCAAGCAGCTCGTGAACTGGAAGCCGAACGCGCCGCGCGTCGATGAAATTCCGTTCGTCGTCGCGCGCGTGGTGCTGCAGGACTTCACCGGCGTGCCGCTGCTCGCCGACATCGCCGCGATGCGTGGTGTCGCGAAGCGCGCCGGCAAGGACCCGAAGGCCATCGAGCCGCTCGTGCCGGTGGATCTCGTCGTCGATCACTCGGTGCAGATCGACCACTTCCGCGAGCCGAACGCGCTCGACCTGAACATGAAGCTGGAATTCCAGCGCAACAACGAGCGCTACCAGTTCATGAAGTGGGGCATGCAGGCATTCGACACGTTCAAGGTCGTGCCGCCGGGCGTCGGCATCGTGCACCAGGTGAACCTCGAATATCTCGCGCGCGGCGTCCACAAGAAGGCCGAAGGCAAGGACACCGTGTACTACCCGGACACGCTCGTCGGGACGGACTCGCACACGACGATGATCAACGGCATCGGCGTGGTGGGCTGGGGCGTGGGCGGCATCGAAGCGGAAGCGGGCATGCTCGGCCAGCCGGTGTACTTCCTGACGCCGGACGTGGTCGGCGTCGAGCTGAAGGGCAAGCTGCGCGAAGGCTGCACGGCAACCGACCTCGTGCTGACCATCACCGAAATGCTGCGCAAGGAGAAGGTCGTCGGCAAGTTCGTCGAATTCTTCGGTGAAGGCACGGCGTCGATCGCGGTGCCGGACCGCGCGACCATCGGCAACATGGCGCCCGAGTACGGCGCAACGATGGGCTTCTTCCCGGTCGACGAAAAGACCATCGACTACTTCAAGGGCACGGGCCGCACGGACGCCGAAATCTCCGCGTTCGAGAACTACTTCAAGGCGCAGAACCTGTGGGGCGTGCCGAAGGCCGGCGAAATCGACTACACGAAGACGCTCACGCTCGACCTCTCGACCGTTGCGCCGTCGCTCGCGGGTCCGAAGCGTCCGCAAGACCGCATCGAAATCGGCAACGTGAAGAGCACGTTCACCGACCTGTTCTCGAAGCCGGTCGGCGAAAACGGCTTCGCGAAGAAGCCGGACGATCTCCAAGCCACGTACAAGACCGCTGACGGCATCGACGTGAAGAACGGCGACGTGCTGATCGCCGCGATCACCTCGTGCACGAACACGTCGAACCCGAGCGTGCTGCTCGCGGCCGGCCTGCTCGCGAAGAAGGCCGTCGAAGCCGGCCTGACGGTGGCGCCGCACATCAAGACGTCGCTCGCGCCGGGATCGCGCATCGTGACCGACTATCTGACGAAGACCGACCTGCTGCAGTATCTCGACAAGCTCGGCTTCACGCTGGCTGCTTACGGCTGCACGACGTGTATCGGCAATGCAGGCGATCTGACGCCGGAACTGAACGACGCGATCGTGAAGAACGACATCGTCGCGGCCGCCGTGCTGTCGGGCAACCGCAACTTCGAAGCGCGCATTCACCCGAACATCCGCTCGAACTTCCTGGCATCGCCGCCGCTGGTCGTCGCCTACGCTATCGCGGGCAACATCACGCGCGACCTGATGACCGAGCCGGTCGGCAAGGGCAAGGACGGCCGCGACGTGTACCTCGGCGACATCTGGCCGACGAGCGAAGAAGTGCACGCGCTGCTGAAGTTCGCGCTCGACGCCGACACGTTCCGCAAGAACTACTCGCAGCTCACGAAGGAAGGCGACCTGTGGAGCAAGATCGCGGGCGAAACCGGTCAGGTCTATGACTGGCCGAAGTCGACCTACATCGCGGAGCCGCCGTTCTTCGGCGACGACTTCTCGATGAAGCCGGCCGATTCGATTCCTGCTGTGAAGGGCGCGCGCGCGCTCGGCATCTTCGGCGATTCGGTGACGACCGACCACATCAGCCCGGCGGGTTCGATCAAGGAAACGTCGCCGGCTGGCGTGTGGCTGAAGGCGAACGGCGTGCAGAAGGCCGACTTCAACAGCTACGGCTCGCGTCGCGGCAACCACGACGTGATGATGCGCGGTACGTTCGCCAACGTCCGTATCAAGAACCTGATGATTCCTGCGAAGGCAGACGGCACGCGCGTCGAAGGCGGCCTGACGATTCATCAGCCGAGCGGCGAACAGCTGTCGATCTATGACGCCGCGATGAAGTACATCGCCGACGAAACGCCGACCGTCATCTTCGCGGGCGAAGAGTACGGCACGGGTTCGTCGCGTGACTGGGCCGCGAAGGGCACGCAACTGCTCGGCGTGAAGGCCGTGGTCGCGCGCAGCTTCGAGCGTATCCATCGCTCGAACCTGGTCGGCATGGGCGTGCTGCCGCTGCAGTTCAAGGGCGCGGACAGCATCCAGTCGCTGAACATCACGGGCGAAGAGACGTACGACATCGAAGGCCTCGGCGACAACTTCAAGCCGCAACAGGAAGTCACGCTCGTGATCCATCGCAAGAACGGCAAGGACGATCGCGTGCAGGTGCTGCTGCGTATCGATACGCCGATCGAAGTCGACTACTACAAGCACGGCGGGATTCTGCCGTTCGTGCTGCGCTCGCTGCTCGCCGCCTGAGCACGCGTGGTGTTTTGCAGGTGACCGCGCTCGAAAGAGCGCGGGAACATTGGACCCGGCTCTGGCCGGGTTTTTTTTCGCCTGCTTCGTCCGCTTAGAGGTTCGACACCGCGGCGCCGCTCTGCCCCACGCGCTTGCCCAGCCACGCGCGCACAATTTCCCCGACGCTCCGCCCGCGCGCCGAAACCGACGCCAGCGAAAAGCGGCTGCCATCGCATGCGCCGCTGACCCAGATCGTCGAAAACGGCGTCAGCTCGATCGCATCGCCCGCAGCGAGCCAGTGATCGTCCGCCTTGCCTTCCACCGTCATCCAGATTTGACCGCGCTGCACGCGCAGCGTTTGTGGGCGATGGCTGGACCAGCGCGTAGGCGCATCGCGCCGGTCGAGTTCGAATGTCCGAATTTCACGCATGATGCCGCTCCCGGTTGACCGATCGAATCGGCCGCGAATAAACCATTCGCAGCCGTTGAGTACATTATTCGGCCAGTTCCGAACATTCTGAATGAACACTTGCGTACAGTTGCGTCGAAACTGTGCAGGCGGAAACGGTGAACAGTTCGCACTGTTCGCCGGCCGCCGAACACCGCCCTGGCCATTCGGACAGTCTTGACACCGCTTTACGGCTGCGTTCGAATCGCATCTGACACGCTCGTGAACAGTGCATCAAACTGTTCAGTCGACACTACCGAACACTTCAAACGATGAACGCACTTCCGCTCACTATCGACGGCGAGACCGGCGTTCCGCTCACCGAGCAGATCGTCAGCCAGATCGAAGCGATGATCCGCTCGCGGCGCGTGCTCGCCGGCGCCAAGCTGCCGTCCATCCGTCAGCTCGCCGCCGAACAGCGCATCAGCCGCTTTCCGGTGATCGAGGCGTACGACCGGCTCGCGTCGCGTGGGCTTATACAGCCGAAGCACGGCTCGGGCTTTTTCGTGGCGAATCGCGTCGATGACCGCGACGGCGAATCCGGCAATTGCGATCCGCGTCTCGCCGAAGAGGAATCGAATCAGGTCCTTCAGCAGTTCAACTATCCCGGCGAGACGCTCAAGCTTTCGAGCGGATTCATTCCCGAATCATGGCGCGATGTCGATGGCCTCACGCAAGCCATCCGCCAGGCGTCGCGCAGCGATGTGTCGAGCGTGATCGATTACGCGATTCCGCACGGCGACGCCACCTTGCGCCAGCAAATCACACTGCGGCTCAACGCGCTCGGCATTGCCGCCGATCTGCCGAACGTGATGATCACGAACGGCGCGAGCCAGGCGCTCGACCTGATCGTGCGGACCATGCTCAAGCCCGGCGATACCGTGTTCGTCGAAGATCCCGGCTACTACAACCTGTTCGGCCTCCTGAAGCTGCAAGGCGTGCGGCTCGTCGGCGTGCCGCGCCTCGCGAGCGGTCCGGACATCGACGTCGCTGAAGCGCTGCTCAAGCAGCACAAGCCCAAACTCTTCTTCGTCAACACGGTTTTCCAGAATCCGACCGCGACGAACATCGCGCCGCAAGTCGCGTTCAAGCTGCTGCAACTGGCGACGCTGCACGGCTTTTCCATCGTCGAGGACGACATCTACGCCGACTTCCAGTCCGTGCCGACGCAACGGCTCGCATCGCTCGATCAGCTCGATCGCGTGATCTACGTGGGCGGGTTGTCGAAGACGCTGTCGTCGTCGCTGCGAATCGGGTATCTGGCCGCGAACCGGCAGCTCGTGAAGGATCTCGTCGATGTCAAAGTGCTGACGAGCCTCGGCGGCACGCGCTTCGCTGAAAGCGTCGCGGCAAGTCTTCTTGAACGCGGGACGTATCGCAAATATCTGGAGCGGCTGCGCAAGCGCGTGCGCGATTCGTTGTCGAGCGCCGTGCAGCTACTCGAAGGCTACGGCTGGCAAGTGTTCGATGAACCGAGCGGCGGCAGCCTCGTATGGGCGCGCGTGCCGGGCATCGACGATTCAGCGGTGCTCGTCGACGAAGCGGCGAAGTTCGGCGTGACGCTTGCGCCGGGCAGCTACTATCGGCCGAATGGCGAAGCGTGTGCGTGGGTGCGGATCAACTCCGCGTATGCGGGAGACCGGCGCGCGGCGCGCTTCTTCGAGCACATGGCCGAGAAGCGCGACGCGGCTTGACGAAGCGAAAGCGCGATTACATCGGCGGCACGACGCCATCCTTTTCGACGACGATGCGCTGCGCCGCGAACGTGCCGCCGCTAGCCGGAGTCGCCACGACGAACACTTTCTTGCCCGCCTTCAGGTCGTCATGCGTAGCCGGCGCGAAGGTCACGACGGGCACGTTCTCCGGCACCGTCACCGAGTTCGATCCGCCCTTGTACGACAGCTTCAGATCGCGCCCGCTCGTGCCCTGCACGACCTGATCGACGTTCGCGTTGGTCATCGAGCTTTGCGGGCCGAGGTCCCAATCGTAGTGGCCTTCGCCGGTGCCGCGCGCGGCTTCGGGGAACACGAGCACTTCGGTCGCGGTCAGCTTGCCGTCGGTGCCGGTAGTGGCCGCCGTGCCGACGAACTCGCCCGGCTTGATGTCCTGCAGCTTGATATTCTTCAGCGCGGTCACGGGCGTGTCCGCCTTCAGCGCGATCTTCACGGTGTCGCCGCTCTTGCGGTGCACGGTGAGCGTATCGCCCGACGATGCGACGATATCGCCACGAATGCGCGTGGGCTTCGCTGCGGGCGTTTGCGCGAGCGCCGCGGTCGTGAATGCGAGCGCCGCGATGCCGAGGCCGAGTTTCATGCGAATGGACATTGAATCTCCTTCGAGTGTGGACGAGGTCAAGCGATGTTGCGTCATCAGGAACCGCCGAACCAGTTGTAGCCCTGGTTCTCCCAATAGCCGCCGGGGTAATCGTTGGTCACGGTGATCGCGACGATATGCTTCGGGTTCTTGTAGCCGAGCTTGGTCGGCATGCGCAGCTTCATCGGGAAGCCGTATTTCGGCGGCAGGATCTGGCCGTCGTAAGTCAGCGTGAGGAGCGTTTGCGCATGCAGCGCGGTCGGCATGTCAATGCTCGTCGAGTAGTTGTCCGCGCAATGGAACGCGACATACTTCGCGCTCGTATCGGCGCCCGCGCGCGCCAGAAAATGCGCGAAGCGCACGCCGCCCCACTTGCCTATCGCGCTCCATCCTTCTATGCAGATATGCCGCGTGATCTGGCTTTCCTGCGGCATCGCGTGCAGTTCGTCGAGCGTCCAAACGCGCTTGCCCGTCACGCGGCCGCCGACTTCGAGCTTGTACGCGGATGCATCCACTTCCGGCACTTCGTCGATGTCATAGAACGCGTTGAACGGAAACGGGCGCGTGATCATCGATTCGGGATACGTCGGCGCGAGCTTGTTCGGATCGAACAGAAAAGCCTGGGCATCGTCATTGAACGACGATATCTTGCGCAGCATCGCGTTCACGGATTTGTCGTCGGTGATATTGCAGCCCGACAGCATCACGAGACCGCCGAGCGTGAGAATGCGCTTGCCGAACAAGCGTCGCGCGGGCGCTTTCAACTCCTTCGCGGCGTCCTTGATGATCGACTCTGCATCGAGACTGGATTTGCGCATCGACATGGCTTCAACGTCCTTTGATCATCAGCACGAGCGAACGCGGCACGAGCGCGACCATCACGACATGCAGCACGACGAACGCCACGAGAAAACTCATGCCGAAAAAATGCACGACGCGGGCGTTGTCATAGCCGCCCATCAGCGTGCGAAGCAACGGGAACTGCACGGACTTCCATACGACCAGCCCCGACAGAATGATGACGACGATATCCACGATCACCGCGAGATAAGCGAGCTTCTGCACGGCGTTGTAGTGCGTGAGATCGTCGTGGCCGAGCTTGCCGCGCAGCGCATCGAATGCGTCTTTCACGACGCTCTTGATGCTCAGCGGAAACATGCGTCGCCTGAAGCGGCCGGTCACCACATTCATCGCGACATACACGATGAAGTTCGCAACGAGCAGCCACATCGCCGCGAAATGCCACTGCAGCGCGCCGCCGAGCCAGCCGCCCAGCGTGATGGACGGAGGAAACGTGAACGGCGCGAAGATCGGCGATGCGTTATAGATCTGCCATCCGCTCGTCACCATCACGACGATAGCGAGCGCATTGAGCCAGTGCGTGATGCGTAGCCATAGCGGCTGAACCGTGGGATGCTGCACGTCGGGCCTCGCGATTGAGTTATCGAGCATGAAGCGCATGCTAGCGGCGCGGCGCTGATCGATCGATGACGACTCGATGACTTTTTTGTCATAGTTCGCCGGCCTCGCGCGCGCGCTGGCTAGAATGACGTCAACCTCCCTGACGAAGCACGCGCGCATGACCATCCTCGTGATCGAAGACGACCGCAAGACCGGCGACTACCTGAAAAAAGGGCTCATCGAGTCCGGCTATCAGGTCGATCTCGTGCGCAACGGCACGGATGGACTGCATCAGGCGCTCGCGAATTCATACGAACTCATCGTGCTCGATGTGATGCTGCCCGGCATCGACGGATGGCAAGTGATGTCCGCGTTGCGCGCGAAGCGTGACTTGCCTGTCATTTTTCTCACGGCGCGCGATCAGGTCAGCGACCGCATTCACGGACTCGAACTCGGCGCGGACGACTATCTCGTCAAGCCGTTTTCGTTCACCGAACTCGTGCTGCGCATTCGCACGCTGCTCAGGCGCGGCGTGATGCGCGAATCGGATACCTACAAGGTCGCCGATCTTCACGTCGATGTCCTGCGCCGCAAGGTCACGCGCAAGGGCATCGACATCGTGCTGACGAACAAGGAATTCGCGCTTTTGCATCTCTTCTGCAAGCATCAGGGCGAAGCGCTTTCACGCACGCTGATCGCATCCGAAGTGTGGGACATGAACTTCGACAGCGATACCAACGTGGTCGATGTCGCCGTCAAGCGGCTGCGCGCGAAGATCGACAACGCGTTCGAACCGAAGCTCATTCACACGGTGCGCAGCATCGGCTATTCGTTCGGGGAAGATTCTTGAAGCGCCATTCGCAGTCGCTCGCGGTTCGCATCGCGTTGTCGTTCGCGGCGATCGTCTGCGTGGTGGTCGGCATGGTCGGCGCGTCGCTTTATCACGCGACGAATTCCGCGCTCTCCACGCGCGCCGATTATCAGGTGATCGCGCGCGTCGAACATTTTCGCTCGCTGCTGCACGATCTTTATACGATCAACGAGATCGAAGCGCGGCCGAGGCTCTTCGAAACGATGCTCGGCGACCGGCAGGACGTGATCATTTTTCGGCGCGCGGGCACGCCGCCCTTCATCAACGTCAATCCCGAGCACATGCCGTTGCCGCCGCTGCATATCGTGCCGGTCGATCGTGCGATCGGTCTCGACGATCTCTACGAAGGCACGCGCGCCGATGGCGTGCGCATGCGCTGGGTCGGCGCGCAGGCGCGCATCGGCGAGAGCGGCGAAGTAGTCGAGATCATCGCGGCGCACGTGATGACGCAGGAAGCGCGCGTGCTGTCCGCATACTTTGCGCGCGTGTGGATCACGGTGATCGGCGCGGTGCTCGTGACGATGCTGCTCGCGTGGTGGGTCACGCGCCGCGGACTCATGCCGCTCAAGCTGATGGCGGACAAGGCCGCCGAAATCACGCCGAACCGCATGTCCGCACGGCTCGACGTCGCGCATGCGCCGGCGGAATTGCAGAGCCTCGCGGCATCGTTCAATGCGATGCTCGATCGTCTCGAACACGGCTACGAACGCCTGCTGCAATTCTCGGCGGATCTCGCGCACGAGTTGCGCACGCCGATTGGCGTGTTGATCGGCGAGACGCAGGTGATGCTCGCGCACGAGCGCAGCGTCGCGGAATATCGGGGCGTGCTCGAATCGAATCTCGAAGAACTGGAGCGGCTTGCGCGCATCGCGCAGAACATCCTCTTTCTCGCGCAAGCCGATCATTCGCAGCAGCCGATCGAGCGCGAGCGGATCGACATCCGCGAAGAACTGGAAACGATCGCGGCGTATTTCGAAGGCATCGCGGAAGAACGCCGCATCACGTTCGAGATCGACGCAAGCGGCGAGATGCGCGCCAACGCGATCATGTGCCGGCGCGCGATCGGCAATGTCGTGGTGAATGCGGTGCGTTACGCGGCGGCGGGCACCGTCGTGCGCCTGTCCGGTCATGTGGATGCCAACGGCGCGCGCATCGTCGTGGGTAATCGCGGCGCATGCGTCGCGAAGGAAGAACTCGCGCGGCTCTTCGACCGCTTCTATCGCGGCGATGCGGCCCGCAGCCAGTTCACGGAATCGAGCGGGCTCGGGCTGTCGATCGTGCAGGCGATCATGCACATGCACGGAGGCACCGCTTCCGCCGATTGCACGCCGGACGGGTGGATCGAATTCACGCTGCGGTTTCCGCCGGACGCGTGAAGATCAGGCGCGCTCCACGCCCAACGCCTGCCGCTGCGCCAGCAGCGCGTGAATCTGCGCGACGACCGCCGCGCCCTCGCCCACCGCAGCCGCGACGCGCTTCGTCGATGTAGAACGCACGTCGCCGATCGCGAATACACCCGGCACGCTCGTCTCGAGTCCCATCACGTCTTGCGTGCGGCCGTCGTGCGCTTCGGGGCCGGTCAGCACGAAGCCCTTTTTATCGACGCTCACGCTGCAATCGCGCAGCCAGTCCGTATTCGGGTCCGCGCCGGTGAACAGGAACAGATGCCGCGATTCGATCGTGAGCGGACCATCGGGCGTCTTGCAGTGGACGGCGGTGAGCGCGCGGTCATCGCCCGTCAGCGAGACGATCTCCGTGTGCTTGCGCACCGTCACGTTCGGCAACGAACCGATGCGCTCCACCAGATAATGCGACATGCTCGCCGCGAGCCCCGCACCGCGAATGAGCACATGCACGTGCTTCGCGTGCGACGCGAGATACACCGCCGCCTGCCCCGCCGAATTCCCGCCGCCGACCAGCACGACCTCCGCGTTCTTGCAGAGCTTCGCCTCGACCGGCGACGCCCAGTAGTACGTGCCGTGCCCTTCGTAACGCTCAAGTCCTTCTATCGCGGGCCGCCGATATGCCGCGCCCGACGCGATCACGACCGTCTGCGTCGTCACGCGCGTACCGTTCTCAAGCTCGATCTGAATTGGCGACGCCCCGCAATGCAGCGCCTTGATGCGCGTCGGAATGGCGATATGCGCGCCGAACTTTTGCGCCTGCACGAACGCGCGGCCCGCGAGCGCCTGACCGGAGATGCCAGTCGGAAAGCCGAGATAATTTTCGATGCGCGCGCTCGCGCCCGCCTGACCGCCCGGCGCGCGGCAATCGAACACCGCCACCGACAAGCCCTCGGACGCCGCATACACCGCCGTCGCGAGACCGGCCGGCCCCGCGCCGACGATCGCGACATCGTAGATATGGTTTGCATCGAATTCGGGCAGCCAGCCGAGTTGCGTCGCGACCTGATTCTCGTCGGGCGCGCGCAGCACGGTGCCGTCCGGACAAATGACGAGCGGGAAATCCGCGGTCGATGCCGAAATGCGTTCGAGCAGCGCGATGGCGTCCGGGTCCGAGCAGGCGTCGATGACCGTGTGCGGATACCCGTTGCGGCGCAGGAAGCCTTGCAGCGAGACGAGGCGTCCATCGTCCGACTGGCCGAGCAGCACGGGACCGCTGCCCTTCTCGATCAATCCGACGCGCCGCAGAATGAGCGCGCGCATGATGCGCTCGCCGAGTTCCGCTTCCGCGACGAGCAGCGCGCGCAGACGCTCCGGCGGCACCACGATGCCCTCGACGTCTTCGGCCGCCATGCCATCGACGAGACACGGCTTGCCCGAAAGCTGCGCGACTTCCGCGAGAAAATGCCCCGCACCGTGTTCGACGACGAGATGGCTGTTGCCGAGCGCATCGCGCCGCGTGACGCGCACGAGTCCCTTCAGGATGATGACCATGCCGCGCCCCGCTTCGCCCATGCGGAACAACCACTCGCCCGCACGCCAGCGCGCCGCCGTGCCGAAGCGGCTCATGCGCTCGATCTCGTTGTCGGTCAGGCGCGGAAACATCTGATGCGAGCGCGTTTGCAGCGGCGAGAACGGGGCCTCGTCGGCGGAAGCGGACGACGCGGCGCCGGTCGGCACGATGTTCGGCTCGTCCGGCGGCGGCATTCCCGGGCTCCACGCGACCACGTTCGGCATGTCCGTTCCGTGTCCGCTCGGGGTGGTGCTCATGCGCGATCTCCGTGTTGTAAGCCGTGTGGATGCAACGACGCCGCAGCCTGCGCCGCCTGTGCCGCCTGCGCCTGCTGCACGATCGGCAGCGCGCAGGCCGCCGCCATCTCCGCCGCTTCTTCGGGGTTCTTCGCCACCAGTTCGCCGAACTCCGTCAGATTCGCGACCTCGAAACCCGCGAGCCGCCATGCGTCGAGCCCGCCGGTCAGCGGCAGCACGTCGCGAAAGCCCGCGTTGCGCATGGTCTTCGCCATCCACGCCGCCGACACTTCGTTCGGGCACGAGCAATAGATCACGACCTTGCGCGACTTGTCGTAGCTTTCGATGATCTTCTGCAGCTCGCGCTCGTCGGCGAAAAGCGCGCCCGGAATGGCGAACGGATCGAGCATGCGCTTCTCCGGCGAACGGATGTCGAAGATCACGGGCAACGGCTCCGCGTGCATCAGCGCGTAGAGATCGTCGACGGTGATGCGCGCCTTTTCCAGCGTCGCCATCAGCGCACGGCGACGCCACCAGCGATACGTCACGTAGATCGCGAGCAGCGCCGCCACGACCGTCACCGCTTGCTGGCCGAGGCGCGAGATCAGCGCGAAGACCATTTCCAGCTGCGCCGCGAACAGCACGCCGACGCTCAATCCGACCGCGCCCCACAACGCGATGCCCGCCCCATCGTGCGCGACGAAGCTGCGCAGGCGCACGCCCATCGCGCCCGCGAGCGGCACGGAGACGAGCGACAGACCGGGGATGAACTTGGCGACGAGCAGAATCCGCACGCCCCATCGGCCGAAGAAGCGCTCCGTTTTCTTCACGCACGTATCGCGCGACAGCGAGAGCTTGCAGATGGTCTTGAGCGTGCGATCGCCGTACTTGCGCCCGCCCTGGAACCAGACGAAGTCGCCGATCACGCCGCCCGCGACGGCGACGCACAGCACGCCGAAGAGCGGCATCCAGAACGCCGAGCCGTTCACGGCCATCAACGCGATCGACGCGCCGACGATGATCATCGTCGGCATGGCGGGCACGGGCAGCCCGAGCGCCGAGCCCATCACGTTGATGAAAACGATCGCCGGGCCGAAGCGATCGACTAGCTGATGCAGCAACATGGGGAATCTCCCGCGTGGCGCGACGGCGTGGTGACGGGACGAAGAGGCTTCGCGCGCGAAGGCGGCGAAAGGCGGCGAACCGGGAGCAACGGGGAGAATCGGGCAAGCGGCGCCCGCGATCCGCAGCGGCGCATGGAGCGCCCAGCCGGCCTTCGTCACATTTAAGAGATGAGTTTAGCGCGGAAATGCGGATGAAAGCGTGACGCCGTGCGGGGCCGCACGGCGTCGTGGGTCACGCGCGTTGTTCTTCTTCGATGTAAGCGCGGATCACGTCGGCGAAAGACTTGTCGCCAACGAGGCCGAGTTGTTCGGCGCGCGCCGTGTTCCACGCGCCCGGCCAGCTTTCGACGATCTTCCCGATGCGCTCGTCGCGCTGCCAGTCGATGCGCGCGACGGCTTCGTCGCCGGCCACTTCGCGCAGCGCCGCGACCATCTCGTTCACGCTCACCGACAAGCCCGGCAGATTCACCACCGGCCGATTGCCGAGCGCCGCGCGATCCAGCTCGCAGCCGGCGACGAGCGCTTCGACCGCGCTTCTCGGCGACGCGAGCCACACGCGCGTGTCGCCGCCGACGGGACACGTCGATCGCTCGCCGTTCAGCGGCTCGCGAATGATGCCGCTCGCGAACGACGAAGCCGCGGCGTTCGGCTTGCCCGGCCGTACGCTGATGGTCGGCAGCCGCAGCACGCGGCCATCGACGAAACCGCGCCGCGTGTAGTCGCACAGCAGCAATTCGGCGATCGCCTTTTGCGTTCCATACGACGATTGCGGATTGAGCGCCGTATCGTCCTGCACGACCTCCGGCAGCGTGCCGCCGTACACCGCGACCGAACTCGTGAACACGACGCGCGGCGCGTGTCCCGCCGCGCGGCAGACTTCGAGCAGCGCGCGCGATGCGTCCAGATTGATCTTCATGCCGAGATCGAAGTCGGCTTCGGCCTGGCCGGAGACGATCGCGGCGAGATGGAAGATGGCTTCCGTGTTCCGGTCGACGTGGCGTTCCAGCACCGCGCGATCCGAGATGTCGCCGGTTTCGGCCTGCACGCGCGAATCGGCGAGCAGGCGTTCGTCGGCGGGACGCGCCACGTCGAGCAGCACGAGCTTCGTGATCGGCTTGCCGTTCAGTTCGCCGCGATCGAGCAGACGCTTGGCGAGCCGCTGCCCGAGAAAGCCCGCGCCGCCGGTGATGAGGATTTGCATTGGCACCGCTCCTGTTTCAAAGATAGGACTTGAGCCAGCCGAGGCCTTCCGACGTGCCCGCTTTCGGCCGGTATTCGCAACCGATCCAGCCGTCGTACCCGAGCGAATCGATCACATCGAAGAGATACGGATAGTTGATTTCGCCGATATCCGGCTCGTTGCGGTCCGGCACGCCCGCAATCTGGATATGGCCGATGCCCGCGTTGGGCCGCTTCATGTCGCGCTTGAGCTTGACGGCGACATCGCCTTCGACGATCTGGCAGTGATAGATATCGAACTGGACTTGCAGATTCGGCGCGCCGATTTCATCGCAAATGGCTTGCGCTTCGTCCTGACGATTGAGGAAGAAGCCGGGAATGTCGCGCGTGTTAATCGGCTCGATCACGACGCGCACGCCCGCGCCTTGCGCCGCTTTCGCCGCGTACTCGAGATTCTTGAGATACACCGCGCGATGCACGTCGCGCGGCTGATCCGGCGCGATCAGGCCCGCCATCACATGCAGCTTTTCGTTGCCGAGCACGGCCGTGTATTCGAGCGCGCGCTCGACGCTCGCCTTGAACTCGTCCTCGCGTCCGGGCAACGAGGCGATGCCGCGCTCGCCCGCCGCCCAGTCGCCCGGCGGCGCATTGAAGAGCGCCTGCGTGAGGCCGTTGTCCGTCAGGCGCGTCTTGATGTCGGCGGCGGGAAAGTCGTACGGAAAGAGGAATTCGACCGCCTTGAAGCCGTCCTTCGCGGCGGCGGCGAAGCGGTCGAGGAACGCGTGTTCCGTGTACATCATCGAGAGATTCGCGGCGAAGCGAGGCATCGGAGTTCTCCTTGAATGGGTTGTCGTGGCAGGCCGGGCCGCGCGATCACTTCGCGCCCTTCGGAACGTCGATGCCCGGGAAAATCTTGATGACCGCGATATCGTCCTCGCCGCCGTGGCCGGCCGTCGACGCCATCATGAACATCTGATGCGCCGCTGCCGAAAGCGGCAGCGGAAACTTCGTCGTGCGCGCGGTATCGAGCACGAGGCCCAGGTCCTTCACGAAGATATCGACGGCGGAAAGCGGCGTGTAGTCGCCCGCGAGCACGTGCGGCACGCGGTTCTCGAACATCCACGAATTGCCCGCGCTATGCGTGATGACGTCGTAGAGCGCGTCCGGATCGACGCCCTCACGCATGCCGAGCGCCATCGCTTCGGCGGCTGCGGCGATATGCACGCCCGCGAGCAGCTGATTGATGATCTTCACTTTCGATCCCGCGCCGTGCGCATCGCCGAGGCGATACACCTTGCCCGCGATCGCCTGCAGCACGTCTTCGCACGCGGCGTAGGCGTCGGCGGGGCCGGAGGTCATCATCGTCATCTCGCCGGATGCGGCTTTCGCCGCGCCGCCGGAAACGGGCGAGTCGAGCATCAGCAAGCCCGCCGCTTCCACGCGCTTGCCCAGTTCCACCGCGAAGCCCGGCGCGACCGTCGCGCACGCGAGCACGACGCCGCCCGGCTTCATCGACGCAACCGCGCCTTTGTCGCCGAACAACACGGTTTCCGTCTGCGCGGCGTTGACGACGAGCGTCACGACGACATCGCACTTGCCGCCCATTTCCGCCGGCGATTCGCACGCGATGCCGCCCTCCGCCGCGAAAGCGTCGAGCGCTTCGCGGCGCACGTCGCACGCATGGACGGCGAAGCCCGCGCGCAGCAGCGAGCGCGCGACGCCCAAACCCATTGCGCCCAAGCCGATGACTCCCACGTTTCTGGACATGGCGATTCTCTTCGAGTGATGGTTAGCGGATGCCGGCTTCCGCGAGACGGCGCGCGGCGTTGTAGAGATGCGTCTGGGCGGCGTGGCGCGCGGCTGCCGGATCGCCCGCGCGGATGGCGGCGGCGATCGCGGCGTGTTCTTCGCGCACCTGCCGCGAGAAGTCCTCGCGCAGCGCCTCGTTGCGGCGCGTCACGAGCGTGCCCGCTTCCAGATATTGATTCAGGAAGGCGAGCGTTGTCAGGAAATACGGGTTGCCGGTCGCGTTCGCGATCTCGCGATGAAACGCCACGTCTTCCGCGACGCCATCGCGACCATCGCGCACGGCCTCGTCGATGCGGGCGAGCGCGGCGTCGATCGCGGCCATCTGCGCATCGGTGCGGCGCATCGCGGCTTCGGAGGCGACTTCCGCTTCGATCGCCCGGCGCAGCGCGAGAATCTGCACGACCGCGCCCGGCTCGACCGCCTGCGCGTAATCGATCCGCAACGGCCGGATGCCCGCGCGCTCGACGATGAACACACCGCTGCCCTGCCGCGGCTCGACCATGCCTTCGTTCTTCAGGCGCGACACCGCCTCGCGGATGACCGTGCGGCTCACGCCGAATTCCTGCGCGAGCACGGCTTCGCTCGGCAGCTTGCCGGTGGCGGCGAAACTGCCCTTCTCGATCAGCTTCTGCAATTGCTGCGCGACCGTGTCGGAAAGCGCGCGGGGCGGGATCTTCTCGAACATGCGCGTCGGGTTGGCGGAAAAAGTCATCGGGTCATCATACAAGTTTGACCCGCGCGCGTCTTGCCCGCGATAACCCTTAGCGCGCTATCGCACGAAGACGGTCATTCGGCGAGCGGCTCGTCGATGAGCGCGAGCGCGTCGCGGATTTCGCTGGCATCGCCGGGGCGCACGAGGCGCGCGACTTCCTTGCCGCCGAGCATGAAGACGAGCGTCGGCCAGAGCTTCACGCGGAAGGATCGTCCGAGCGGACGGCCGCTGCCGTCCTCGATCTTGATGTGATGCACGCCGCGATGCGCCTGAAACGCCTGCGCGATGAGCGGTTGCGCGGCGCGGCAGAAGCCGCACCAGTCGGTGCCGAATTCGACGACGGTGGGACCGGTCAGCGCATCGACTTCGCTGCGATCGGGCGCGGTCTTCGCGTATTCGGTGGTCATGGTCATGGCGCTGTCCTCGTTTCTTTCGTGTCTTTCGTGTCTGCAAATCAGCAGAAAACCTGCCAGCTAGCGCTTTATTGTCCGAAGCCGGTCAGCCCGATGAGCGCGCCCGCCCCGAGCAGCCAGAGCGGATGCAGCCTCGTCTTGTAAGCCAGCAACGCGACGCCTGCCGTGATGCCGACGAGCACCGCCGTCTGATCCGACGCCTCCGCGATCAGCAGCGCGCTCGACGCGACGAGACCCACGGTGATCGGCACGAGTCCGATCTGAAGGTAACGCCGCCACGGCCGGTCCTTGAAGCGCTCCCACGCGTGCAGCGCGAGGATCGTCACGAGCGACGACGGCCCGAACTTCGCCAGCGACGTGATCAGCACGCCCGGCCATCCGGCGACGTGCCAGCCGATCAGCGTGACGACCATCATGTTCGGCCCCGGCGCGGCCTGCGCGAGCGCGAAGAGCGCGGAGAAATCGGCCTTCGTCATCCAGTGATGGACCTGCACGACCTGCCGCTGCATCTCCGGAAGAATGGTGTTGCCGCCGCCGAACGCGAGCAGCGACAACTGGCTGAAGATGCCCGCGAGCGAAACGAGATCGTCTTTCATCGGCGCACCTTCCACGCGACGAGCACGGAGATGGGCGTGAGCACGAGCATCGACGGGAGAAGCGGCGTGCGCAAGAGCGCGACGGCCGCGAACATGACGAGCGCGACCGCCGCCGCTTCCGGCTTCTTGCGCAGCGGCCACATGAGCTTGACCGACATCGCGACGAGCAGCCCCGCCGCCGCCGCCGCGAGCCCGGCGAACAGATGCGCGACGCGCGGATCCTGATGCGTGCGCTGATAGATGACGCCGAGCCCGATCACGACGAGCGACGGTCCGACGATCAGCCCGAGCAGACCCGCGAGCGCGCCGGGCAAGCCGCGAAATCGCATGCCGATCGCCACCGACAGATTGATCACGTTGCCGCCGGGAAGAAACTGGCAGAGGCCGAGCAGATCGGTGAAGGCATCGGCGTCGAGCCATTTGCGGCGCTCGACGATTTCACGGCGCGCGAGCGGCAGCGCGCCGCCGAATGCGGTGAGGCCGAGCGTCAGAAAGCCGATGAAAATTTCCGCGATGGTCGGTCGGTGCGTGTCGTCGTGCTGATGCATGGCGCGTCATGAGATGCAAAGAAGCGTGAGCGTACAGCGTCGGGCCGCGCAGCAAAAGCGGCCCTCGCAATCCATCAGCCTTTGGACGCACGCGCGCGCCGCGCCTCGTACGCCTTCAGGTGCGCGTACGCCACCGCGAGCAGCGACGTTCCATCGGGCGCTGTCTTTCGGCGCGCCAACAAATCGCCGACGATCTGATCCGCTTCGATCGGCGCGTTGTTCTCGATGTCGCGCAGCATGGACGCCGTCATCAACGAGCCGCGCTCCGAGAAGAACGTCCGCGAACGCGCGAGCACGGCTTCGCCCGGCGGATGGCCGTTGTCGCCGGCGATACCGCGACATTCGTCGAACAGCCCGCGCAGCAGCGCTTCGCCGCCCGGCGCGGTCACGATATCGCCGATGGGCGCACGCATCAGGCACGTTCCGGCGGCGAGCGTCGCGAGGAACACCCACTTGTCCCACATCGATTGCAGAATGTCTTCGCTCACGTTCAGCTCGTAACGCGCGCCGCTCAATTGCTCCGCGATCGCGTCGATGCGCGCCGAGCGCCCGCCCGCGCGCTCGCCGATGGTCATCGACTGCATCGTGTTCAAATGAAGGATGGCGCCGTGCGCGTCGAGCGTCGCGGCGATCACGCATTGGCCGCCGAGCACCTTGTCCGCGCCGAAGCGCGCGTCGAGCGCATCGAGATGCGACATGCCGTTCAAAAGCGGCAGGATCGCCGTATCGGGGCCGACGGCGGGCGCGAGCGAATCGATCGCGCCTTGCAGATCGTAGGCCTTGCAACTGAGCAGAACGAGATCGAAAGGCGCGTCGATGTCTTGCGCCAGCACGATCGGCGGATTGCTGAATCGCAGGTCGCCGTCGGGACTCTGCACTTTCAGGCCGCCGTCGCGCAGCCGTTGTGCGCGCCGTTCGCGCACGAGAAACGTCACGTCGCGTCCCGCTTCGAGCAGCCGCGCCCCGAAATATCCGCCGATGGCGCCCGCGCCCACTACCAGAATCCGCATGCCGCGCTCCTTGTCGTTGATTGTCCGCTTAACGCGCAGGCTCACGCCTGCCACACGCCGTAGCCCGCTTCCCTCAAGCCGATCGCCAGTTCCACTTCCATGTCGCGCGCGCCGTCGTAGGGCATCGGGTTATACATCTCGTAAAGATGCGGCAGAAGCCGCAGCCCGAACTCCCGCACGAAGCGGTTCGACTGGATGCCCGCCTTGTGCTTGTCGAAACGCACGTCCGGGTCGATGCCCGTCATCCCGACATAGACGAACGGCTTGCCGAGCACGTAATCCGGATTCGCGCGGCGAAAGCGCGGCTCGTTCCAGACCGCGTCCGAGAGTTCGACGACATAAACCGAATAGTGATGCGCTCGCGTGCGCCGGGAAAGCGCCATGAATCGTTCGATGCAGCATAAGGGCGTTCATTCTATGCCGCTGTTCCCGCGCGCGTGCGGTCGCCGCCGCTGCCGGATGCGGCCCAAAGTGGTAAATTCGGGCGGTCTGCGCTCGCGCATCCACGATGCGCCGGTCGAAACCCTGGGCGACCTGTGAAGCGCGAGCGCCGCATCCATCGACACGTTTCATCCCGAAGCGCCCGCGCCACGAGCTGCGAGCGCTTCGGTCATTCGGAGATCAAGCATGAGCAAACAAGCTATCGGCGTGGTGGGCCTCGCCGTCATGGGCCGCAACCTGGCCTTGAATATCGAGAGCCGCGGGCACGCCGTTTCGGTCTACAACCGCAGCCGCGCCAAAACCGACGAACTGATTGCCGAACATCCCGACAAAAAGCTCGTGCCGACGTACACGCTCGAAGAGTTCGTTCAATCGCTCGAAACGCCGCGCCGCATTCTGATGATGGTGAAGGCCGGCGCCGGCACCGACGAAACCATCGCGTCGCTGCGTCCGCTGCTGGAAAAGGGCGACATTCTCATCGACGGCGGCAACACGCATTTCACCGATACCATCCGCCGCAATCAGGACCTCGCGAAGTCGGGGCTGCATTTCATCGGCACGGGCGTGTCGGGCGGCGAGGAAGGCGCGCTGAAAGGGCCGTCGATCATGCCGGGCGGACAGAAGGAAGCGTATGAGCTCGTCGCGCCGATCCTCACCGAGATCGCCGCGAAGGCGCCGGATGGCGAGCCGTGCGTCGCGTACATGGGACCGGACGGCGCGGGCCACTTCGTGAAGATGGTGCACAACGGCATCGAGTATGGCGACATGCAGTTGATCGCCGAGAGCTATGACGTGCTGAAGCGCGTGGCGGGTCTGTCGAACGAAGAGCTGGGCAAGGTGTATGTCGAGTGGAATCAGGGCGAGCTGGACAGCTATCTGATCGAGATCACGTCGAAGATCTTCTCGAAGAAGGACGAAGAGACGGGCAAGGATCTCGTCGATGTCATTCTGGATCGCGCGGCGCAAAAGGGCACCGGCAAGTGGACGAGCCAGAACGCGCTGGATCTCGGCGCGCCGCTGCCGCTGATTACCGAGGCGGTGTTCGCGCGCGTGCTGTCGTCGCTGAAGGATCAGCGCGTGAAGGCGAGCAAGGTGCTGAGCGGCCCGTCGCCGAAGTTCGAGGGCGATCGCGAAGCTTTCGTCGAATCGGTGCGGCGCGCGCTGTATCTGTCGAAGATCGTGTCGTATGCGCAGGGCTTCGCGCAACTGCGCGCGGCGTCCGACGAGTACAACTGGAATCTGCAATACGGCGAGATCGCGAAGATTTTCCGGGCGGGCTGCATCATCCGCGCGCGCTTCCTGCAGAAGATCACCGACGCTTATGCAGCCGACAAGGACCTCGCGAACCTGCTGCTCGATCCGTATTTCAGCGATATCGCGGCGAAGTACCAGGACGCGCTGCGCGATGTGGTCGTCGCGGCGGTGAAGGCGGGGATTCCGGTGCCGGCGTTCTCGTCCGCGATTGCTTATTTCGACGCGTATCGCTCGGAGCGCTTGCCGGCGAATCTGGTGCAGGCGCAGCGCGATTTCTTCGGCGCGCATACGTTCGAGCGGACGGACAAGGCGGGGAGTTATCACGCGAACTGGGCGTGATGGCTGGAGAGTAAGGCGGTTGATCGAACGGGGCGGCTTGCGAGCTGCCCCGTTTTTCATTCGACGCCGACCCAACGGCCATTCTCCCCGCTACTGCGCAACACCGCCTCCACGAACCTCAACCCCGCGACGCCATCCTCGACCGTGGTGAGCCACTCGTCGCCCTGCGTGGTCCCGCTCGCGATGCACGCCGCCGCATCCGTATAAACCTGCGCGAACGCCTCGATATACCCTTCCGGATGCCCCGCCGGCACGCGCGTCGCATGCTGCGCTTCGGTCCCCTGCACACGCCCGCGCGTAATTCTCTGCGATGCCCCGCCAACCGGCGTGAACCACAACTCGTTCGGCGATTGCTGATCGAAGCTCAAGCCCGCCTTCGTCCCATACACGCGCAGCCGCAAGCCGTTTTCCTCGCCCGCCGCGACCTGGCTCGCCCACAACATGCCGCGCGCGCCGCTCGCGTAACGCAGCATCGCCTGCACGTGATCGTCGACACGTCGCCCCGGCACGAACGTCGCCACTTCCGCCGATAGCTCCGAAGGCCGCATCCCCGTCACGTACTCGGCAAGCTGATACGCATGCGTGCCGATATCGCCAAGGCAACCGGCAGGACCGGCGAGCGCAGGGTCCGTGCGCCACGCCGCCTGCCTGTTCGACGCGTTCTCGACCGGCAACGACAGCCAGTCCTGCGCATACTCCACCTGCACCACGCGGATATCGCCAAGCAGGCCCTGCCGCACCATCGCGCGCGCATGGCGCACGAGCGGATAGCCCGTGTACGTGTACGTCACCGCGAACACGAGTCCCTTCTCGCGTGCGAGTTTCGCGAGCGCTTCGCCTTCATCGAGCGATACGGCGAGCGGCTTGTCGCAGATCACGTGGATGCCCGCTTCGAGAAACGCCGTCGCGATCGGCGCGTGCAGATGATTCGGCGTGACGATCGCCACCGCTTCGATGCCGTCGGAACGGCCCGCTTCGATGCGCGCCATCTCGCGATAATCGTCGTAGCTGCGCGGCAAGCCGATCGCCGCCGCGCTCGACGCCGCCCGCCGCGCATCCGACGACAACGCGCCCGCCACCAGCTCGTAACGATCGTCGAGCCGCGCCGCCATCCGATGCACCGCGCCGATGAACGCGCCCTCGCCGCCGCCGACCATTCCCAATCGCACGCGGTTCATCGCTGCTCTCCTAACCCGAGCACGTCGCGCATCTTCTCGCGGCTCGCGCCGCTGCCCGCGAAGTCATCGAACGCGCGCTCGGCCACGCGGATGATGTGGTCGCGTATGAACACCGCGCCCTCGCGCGCGCCGTCTTCCGGATGCTTCAGCGCGCATTCCCATTCGAGCACGGCCCAGCCGCCGAAGTCGTATTGCGCCATCTTCGAGAAGATCGCCTTGAAGTCGATCTGACCGTCGCCGAGCGACCGGAAACGCCCCGCGCGATCCACCCAACCCGAATAGCCGCCATACACGCCTTGCCGTCCGTTGGGGCGAAACTCCGCGTCCTTCACATGAAACGCCTTGATGCGCGCGTGATAAATGTCGATGAACGCGAGATAGTCCAACTGCTGCAGCACGAAATGACTCGGATCGAAGAGGATGTTCGCGCGCGGATGATCGTCCACGGCGGCGAGAAAGCGCTCGAACGTCACGCCGTCGTGCAGGTCTTCGCCGGGATGCAGTTCGTAGCACACGTCGATGCCCGCGCGATCGAACTCGTCGAGAATCGGGCGCCAGCGTGTCGCGAGTTCATCGAATGCCGCTTCGACGAGACCCGCCGGACGCTGCGGCCACGGGTACACATACGGCCACGCGAGCGCGCCCGAAAACGTCACGTGCGCGCTCAGTCCCAATCGCTTCGATGCCGCCGCCGCATGCTTCAACTGCCCGATCGCCCATTCGGTGCGCGCCGCCGGATCGCCTCGAACGTGCGGCGCGGCGAAGCCATCGAAGAGCGTGTCATAAGCGGGATGCACGGCGACGAGCTGCCCTTGCAGATGCGTAGACAATTCCGTGATCTCGACGCCCGCCTCTTCGACGGTGCGGCGGATATCGTCGCAATACGCATCGCTCGATGCGGCTTTCTCGAGATCGATCAGACGCGGATCGCACGGCACCTGAATGCCCTTGTAGCCGAGCGAACCCGCCCACGCCGCGAGGTTCTTCAATGAATCGAACGGCGCGGCATCGCCCATGAATTGCGCGAGAAAGATCGCGGGGCCCTTGATGGTCTTCATCTTTCGCCTCGATAAGAATGCCGGCCACGCGTGGCCGGCCTGCGCTCAGAACGGCGAGTTCGGGTAATAGAACTGCTTCGCGTTGTCCTTCGTGATCAGCACGGAAGGAATGATGGTCGTCGGCGGCAGCTTGTCGCCCTTCAGGCGCGCTTCGGCGGTCAGCTTGATCGCGTCGTAGATGAACTTCGGCGAATACGACACATCGGCCTGCACGCGCTTGTCACCGTCGATGATGCGCTTCACCGCTTCCTTCGATCCCGCGCCGCCGAACACTATCTTGATGTCCGTGCGCTTCGCCTGATCGATCGCCTTCAGCACGCCGACCATCATGTCGTCGTCGGCGGCCCAGACCGCGTCGATATGCTTGAAGCGCGTGAGATAGTCCTGCATGACCTTGAACGCGTCATCGCGATTCCAGTTCGCGTACTTCGCATCGAGAATCTTCATGTCGGGATGCTGCTTGATCACGCCTTCGAAGGCAGTCCAGCGTTCGTTGTCGAGCGTCGTCGGAATGCCGCGCAGCGCGACGATATCGCCCTTGCCGTTCAACTCCTTCGCGAGATACTCGGCGGGAATCTTGCCGAACGCGGTGTTGTCGCCGGCGACGTAGGCGTCCTGCGCGCTGGTGTCGGTGAGGCCGCGATCGACCACGGTCACGTACACGCCCTTCTTGTGCACCTGCGCGACGGGCTGCGTGAGCGACGCCGATTCCTGCGGGAAGATCACGAGCGCATTGATCTTGTTGACCGTCACGAGATCCTGCAGCTGATTCGCCTGCTCGGGCGCGCTGCCCGCCGTTTTCACGATCACCTTCAGATCGGGATGCGCCTTCTCCAGTTCTTTCTTCGCCTCGTTGGCCCACCACACGATGCCGCCGGTGAAGCCGTGATCGGCAGTCGGAATGGCGACGCCGAGTATCACCTTGTCGGCGGCAAGCGCGGACGACGAAGCGAGCGCGACCGCGCTTGCCGCAAGCGTGAGCGCGCCGAGCGCGCGAAGCATTTTCTTCATGACGATGTCTCCGGTTTTATTGAAAGCTCTGGCTAACGACGACCGCGCTGCAGGAAAGCAACGAGAATGATGACGGCGCCCTGCACCGCCGCGTTCAGATACACGCTGATGATGCTCGTGAGATTCAGGATGTTGTTGATGACCGAAAGCAGAATCGCGCCGATGACCGTGCCGATCACGCGCCCTTCGCCGCCCTTGAGCGCCGTGCCGCCGACGACCACCGCCGCGATTGCTTCGAGTTCCCACAAGAGGCCCGTCGTCGGTGTCGCGGAGCCGAGGCGCGGCACGTACAAAACGGTGGCGACGGCCACGCACAGGCCGAGCAGCACGTACGTCGCGATCTTCACGTTGTCGACGCGAATCGCCGCATAACGCGCGACCTGTTCGTTCGATCCGATGGCCTGCACATGCCGGCCGAACACCGTGCGATTGAGCACCAGCGCGCCGCCCGCCGCGACGATCGCGAAGACCCAGATCGGCACGGGTATGCCGAAGAGACTCGCGTAATACACGGGGCCGTAGAGATCGACGAGCGAGTTGTCGAGCGTGAGCGCGCCGCCGTCCGCGAGCCACGTCAGAAGCGCGCGAAACACGCCGAGCGTGCCGAGCGTAACGATGAACGGCTCGATGCGCCCTTTGGTCACGAGCAGGCCATGCGCGAGACCGAAGAGCGCGCCGAGCACGAGCGCGAGCACGATGCCGAGCGCGATGATCAGAAGCGGCGGCACTGCGTGCCCATGAAAGCCTTGCATCAGCCCGTTCATCATGTAGATCATGCTGCCCGCGATCAACGCGGCCATCGATCCAACGGACAGATCGATGCCGCCCGAGATGATCACGAACGTCATGCCCACCGCGATGATCCCGATGAACGACGTGCGCGTGAGCACGTTCATCGCGTTGTCGAAGGTGGCGAAGTCGCCGTTGAGCAGCGTGCCGCCGACGCACAGCGCGATCAAGCCGATGAGCGGCCCGACGCCGAACAGAACGCGCGAGAACGTGGCAAAGCGGCTTTCGCTCGCGGTGTCTTCAGTGTGTGCCGGTCGCATGCGCGATCAACCTCTCTTCGGTCAGAAGGTCCATGCCGAGCGTCGCAACGAGCTCGCCTGCGCGCATCACCGCGACGCGATGGCATAGCCCGATCAGTTCGATCAGCTCGGAAGAAATGACGATCACCGCGCGCCCTTCCGCGGCGAGGCGATGAATCAGGAAATAGATGTCGCGTTTCGCGCCGACATCGACGCCGCGCGTGGGTTCGTCCAGCACGATCACGCGCGGGTCCGGATGCAGGAACTTGGCGAGCGCGAGCTTCTGCTGATTGCCGCCGGACAGCATGCGCGCGCGGCTCGACGGATTGCCCGTGCGAATGCCGAAGTCCTTCAGCGCGACGGACAGCGCCCCGCGCTCCGCGCGCTTGTCGATGAGCGGATGCGCGTAGCGTTCGAGCGTCATCATCGTGAGATTGTCTTTGAGCGCCATGTCGACGTGCAGGCCGCGTCCCTTGCGGTCCTCGCTCAGATACGTGATGCCGTGACGCATCGCGTCGCGCGGACTTTTGAGCGTCGCGGTTTCGCCCGCGATCGACACGCGCCCCGCGCTCAGCGCACGCAAGCCGACGAGCGCTTCGAACAGCTCGGTGCGCCCCGCGCCGACGAGACCCGCGAAGCCGAGCACTTCGCCTTCGCGCACGGAAAAGCTCACGCCATCCGCCCAGCCCGGCACCGATGCGCCTTCCACTTCGAACGCGACGCGCGCATCGTCGATGAGCGCGGGCTTCGGCGGGAACATGTCGGAGACTTCGCGGCCGACCATCAGATTTGCCATCTGCCGCCGCGTGAGGTCGGGCGTCGGCGCGCGCGCGACGAAGCGGCCGTCGCGCATCACGATCACCTCGTCCGTCACGCGCTCCACTTCATCGAGCTTGTGCGAGATATAAACGATGGTCGTGCCCGCGTCCTTCAGGCGCGCCATCAACGCGAACAGGCGCTGCGTTTCGGACGGCGTGAGCGTCGCAGTCGGCTCGTCCATGATGAGCAGGCGCGCACGCCGCAGCATCGCCTTCGCGATCTCGACGAGCTGCTTTTCCGCGACAATGAGTTCGCGCACCTTCGTATCCGGATTCTTGTGCAGGCCGACATCGGCGAGCGCGGCGCGGGCGTCGTCGCGCATCGCGGCTTCGTCGAGAAAGAAGCCCTTGCGCACTTCGTGCCCGAGAAACATGTTCTGCGTGATGCTCAGGTGATCCGCGAGATTCAGTTCCTGGTGAATGAGCACGATGCCCTCGCGTTCGGCATCACGCGAGCTGGTGAAATCGGTGCGCACACCGTCGATGGATACGTCGCCCGCGTTCGGGCGCTCGTAGCCCGCGAGAATCTTCATGAGCGTGGACTTGCCCGCGCCGTTTTCGCCGAGCAAGCCGTAGATGCGGCCCGGCGCGAGATCGAAGCTCACGCCGTGCAGCACGCGCACCGGCCCGAACTGTTTCTCGATTCCGTCGAAACGCACGGCAAGACTCATCGTCAGGCGCTCCTTCTTTGTATCAGCCGATGCGGCAGCAGCACGCCCGGCACATGCGCGCGCGGATCGCGCAGGCGCTTGAGCAGCAGATTGGCGGCGGCTTCGCCGAGCGCCTGCATCGGTTGCGCGACGGTGGTGAGCGGCGGATCGACGTGCGCGGCAACGGCGATATCGTCGAAGCCGACGACGGCGACATCTTCCGGCACGCGAAGGCCCGCGCCGCGCAGTCCGTTCATCACGCCGATGGCGAGCGTGTCCGAGACCGCGAAGATGGCTGTCGGCCGTTCGCGCCCAAGCGATGCGAGTTGCGCGGCGGCGCGTTCGCCTGCGTCGTAGTCGAGGCTGTCGAGATCGATCTGCCACGCCGGATTCGCCGCGATGCCGGCGGCTTCGAGCGCATCGCGATAGCCCGCTTGCCGCTGGCGTCCGTATAGATAGCCGTGGCCGGAATTGATCAGCGCGATTCGGCGGTGGCCCTTGGCGATCAGATATCGCACGACATCGCCCGCAGCGAGATGATTGTCGATGCCGACATACGGCACGCCCGCGTCGGGATCGAATTCGCAGCATGCGACCCACGGCAGCGCGGATGCTTCCTCGGCGAGCGCGTTCTGCACGGCGGCGGGATCGAGGCAGATGGCGCCATCGGCGCGGCGGCCGCGCAAGAGATCGAAGTAGCTTCGTTCGCGCAACGGGTCCGCGCCGGTATCGCAGAGCAACATGAAATAGCCGTTCTGACGCGCGACGCTGTCGATGCCGCGCACGATCGCCGCGTAGAACGGATTGCCGAAGTCGGGCACCATGGTGAGCAGCAGGCGGCTTTCCGCCGTGCGCAGATTGCGCGCGAGCTCGTTGATGCGATAGCCGCTCGCCGCCACCGCCGCGCGCACCTTTTCGCGCGTCGCCTCGCGCACGTTCGTGTGGCCGTTGAGCACGCGCGACACCGTGGCGACGGACACACCGGCGCGCTCGGCGACATCGGCAATCGACACTTCCTCGCGGGAACGAACGGTATCGGACATGCTGCGCGCCAACTGGGCGGACGAGATGTAATGGATTACATTATTTGGTCCGATGTGCGCGCAAGGCAACCGGAAATGGATAGGGATAAACGCTTAAAGGCGGTCCGTCATGGTTCGTGGGGACCGGCGGGAAGATGTCTGCGCGCGGCCGCGCGCAGCAGCGGCCGTCGGTCGCGGTGCAGAGCCCTATCGCCAGGCGGCGCATGGTTCCACCCGTTGTCAGAAAGGTACTCCCTCGTATTCGATAAGCGGATAGAGGGTCTCATGACCGTCGACCTCAAGCGCGAGCCGCATTGCATGATGAAAGCTCGCATAGCGGCCTATGAACCGGGCCAGTACATCGCCGAAGAGCGCCGCGTCGCCCGGACCGTCAAACGCGGTCGCGTCGAGCCGAATGTGCATGCGAATCTCGCGCTGCATGCGCCCCTTTCCGACCGTCTCGTGATGGCTCAACCGTACCTCCGCGATCGCGTCGATGCGCCGGGCAATCCCCTCGTCAGCCGACCAGTCATAGAGTTCCAGCGCTTCGCGCAGCACCGGCGCGCCCGCTATTCCGATCATGTTCAGTTCATTCGCGCCACCCGCCGCGAAATGCCCAAGCACGCGCCAGTCGTACGTCGGGTGATGACGCGGCGGATACAGCGGCAGCGTCGGTGCGCTCAAGTTCCGTACGGACGCGATGCCGGTGAAACCCGTCACTGTCTCGGTGATCGTCGCCTCCTCGAGTGCCATGCGCGGCAGGCGGCCGTTGTTCGCGAGCGCACGCACCGTCAGGTATCGGTCCGGTTCCGGCCGGTCTTCGTCATGGCGCGCGTCATCGTGGAAGCGCTCCCAAAGTTGGCCCGAAAGCGTCAGCCACAGTTCACGGCCGGTCACGCCGAAGCGCTTCGATGTATGGAAATACCGCTCCGGCTTCTCGTAGCGCAGCTTCCAGCCACGATGCCGAAAGCTCGTGAACGCCTGATAGGCATGACGCGCGCTATCCTCGGGATCGGCGGCGGTCACCGCAAGCACGTCATACGGCTCGACGTGATCGGCCACGCCGGGCTGCACGAGAACGCGGTGTTCACGGTCATGCCAATCGGTCGGCCGCAGCGGCAGCGCATCCACCTCGAACAGATTGATCACAGGCGTGCAGAAAAGACGGAAGCTCTCGCGGCTGACCGAATAATCGCCCGGCATGCGACCGTCCAGCTCAATCTCGAACGTCATGTGCGACTCGCCCGACGGCAACATCGAGACGTCGAAGCCGCACAGATCGACGAAATGGAATTTCTGCGGAAATACAAAATACTCGAGCAGCGTCTGCTCACGATCCAGCCGCCGGTCACGCGCGGGCACCGCCACCGGCCATAGGCGGGTAGACGGTCCGAAGCCCGCCGCTTCGAAGTGCACACGATGCACGTCGTCAAGCGGCCGCAGTTCGCCGTTGCGCACCGAAGGCAGTCGCAGGCCGATCGACGCGACCTGATGCATCAGCGCTGCGTACAGCGCGGCTGCGGCAGGACGGTCGCCGTGCAGGTATAGCCGGATGCGTGACAGGTCCGTGGCCTCGCGCTGCTCGCCCAGCCACAGTTTGAACGTGAGACGGATGACCGTGCGTCCGCCATCGCGCACCGCGATCTGCGCATCCTCGACCGAGAGCGGTAACAATTGGACGACCTGAGTCGTTCGATAAAGACACCGCACCTGACCATGACCGACTGGCGCTGAGCGCACGGTGGCTCCGACGGGAATCTGCGCCGCGGCAGCAGCCCCACGGCCCAGCGGCGTGCATTCGATGATCGAGAGTGAAGGGATCGCCCGCGCAGCATGTTCGTAGAGGTTGTCGAGCAGCGCCTCAGTGAATTCCGGGCCGCCATCATCGAGCTTCATGCGCAGACGCGCCATGAGCAGCGCGAAGCCCTCGAAGGTTGCGCGAACACTGTCGCCGACTTCGCCATAGCGCATATCGAGCCGCCGCGCGGCGTCTGGTTGCCCTCGAGCGAATTCCGACGCGGCCGCGCGCAAATAGCGCATCTCCTCGTCGAAGTATCTAAGGTACGGATTCTCGTGCTCGAGCGCCGAATGTTTCCACGGTGCGGTCATGGCAGCATCTCCGGCGGCAGCGGCAGCGGCGGCAGCGACGCGATGCCTGCGGGCACGCCGCCACGAGCCACGGTGAAGATGCGCTGCGGCATCTTGAACCCGCGCAGCTTGAGGAGATCGAGCGGTCCTGCGCCGACCTGCGCCTTGAGGTCATAGTGCAGCGGAAAGCCGCTGCCTTGATTGAAGGTCAGTGCGTAAGTCGTGCTGTCCAGCGGTTTCACTTGCGCCGTGCCGAGCAAGCGCAGCCAGGCCCAGTCACCGTTAGCGGCAAATGCTATGCGTGTACCGGCGCCCACGGATTCCCACGTCAACTGCACGCGTCCGTTCTGGGCATTACCCGGCCATACAATCGACGTATTGGTTTCCAGCTGGTTGAAGTACTCGATTTTCGTGCCGTCGATGGTGAGGATGCTGCGCGTCACGTCGGGCGTCGGATGCGGCATGATCTGCAACCTATAGCTGGCGTCGCCCTGCGCGTAGAGCTGTGCGCCGAGAGTCGACAACTGCCGCAATGCCGAGAGGAATCCGGGATCGAATTGCAGTGCCTGGGGCGCGAGTTCATTCGGTGCCCAAGCGTTGCCTTGCTGTTGAAGCATGCCAGCGAGTTGCGTCGTCACGAAGCGCGAGATCAACCCGGTATCGGGCTTGATGTAACGACCGAGCTCAACAAACGAAGCATCAGCGTCGGTATCCGAGAACGGGTAGTGCCCGTCGAAGGCGCTCGTGAAGGGTGCGGCCACCGACACGCGCCATGCTTCGTTCAGGCTCGCTGCTGCGGGTTGCAGAATGGTTTCCCACGCCACGTCGAGAGGTCGGGCGAACAGCGCTTCGCCTAGGCCGGACCATTGCGAGCCGAGGCTCGCGGCCGTAAGCGCCGCATCGTCGCGCGCCTGCGTGAGTTCGGAGAGCTTGCCCTGAAATACCGCCTGCGCCATCTGTCGCGCCATCGACTGTGCGTCAGCGCTGGTGGCGATCTGCTGCAACTTCAAACGCATTGTCGTGGCCACCGTCAGAAAGTGCGCGAGACTCACACCGCTGAAATCGGTGGCGCTCTTGGTCGATTTGCCGCTGGATTTGCGGTTTGCATCGCCATTGCCGGTGACCACGTCATCACCCATGAGCGCCAGAAGCGGCCCGAACGATTTATCGAGCGGATTGATCTCCGGCTGAGCCTCGATGCTCGTCTTGTTTCCGATCAGATCCTGCGCCTTTCGAACCAGAGTATCGGCCAGCGCCTGAGACGGACGCCCCGCCTGCGCCTGATACTGGACCGACTTCATCAACGCAATCAGCGGCGACGTTTGGGCATCGGTGAGGCGCGTGAGTTGGCTGATGGCGTCGCTTAGATTCGAGGCGTTGCGCCACTGGATGCTATTGAGCATTGCCTGCCACGCTGCGGTGTACTCGGCGAAATAGCGCGCGCGCAGTCGCTGCTTCACTTCTTCCGTATCCTGCTGTGCCTCTAGCGCCGCGCCGGGAACGCGTGCGGCGCGCTCATCCGCCAGCACCCAGTCGGCGCCAACGCGGCCTTCCCTCGCCGCTTTATCAATCGCTTCGCCGATCATGCCGTCCCACGCTGCGCGTGTGTACACTCCCGGCACCGTCTGGCCGGTCGAGAAAAGGCCGCGCGCGTCCGCGGCATTGATAAGCGTGGTCAGCGACATGTCCGCATACTTGCCCTTCGCCTGCTCGAGCACGGACTGGTAGAGGGTGTCGTCGGAGTTCTGCAGGCCGATCTGATTGACGAGCATGTTCCGCGCAGCGCTGATCAGATCGTTCGACGCAGCGAACTTCAACTCCGGATGCATACCCAGATGCGACGCATAGAAGGATGCGAGACGTCCCGACGTGTCGAGCCATTCGCCCGTGCTCATGCCGGCCACGACGGGCCATATGGCGGAAAGCTGCTTGGCGAGATAAGTTGCATCGACGTGTTGAGGCTGCGCCAGCATCAGATAGCTCTTGAGCGCGTGGTAATCGTGCTGCTGTTCTTGGGTGCTGGCGAGGGAGTCGGCGCGTGCCCGGGCCAGTTGGGCGAGCGTCGCTTCAAGCTGGCGCGCGGCAGGGTCGCGCAGGTTACGCACAGCTACTGTCGCATACGACGGCCAGAGCGACGTGAGAATGGCATCGTTGTGGTTCAAGCCCGCGCGCAGATGCCACGGTGCGCCGTGCTGCTGACGATGCTCCAATAAGTCGATCTGTTGTTGCAGCGCCAATTGGGCGCGCAGCGCCGCTGCCGTGCCTGGCGTGGTGGCGAGCGCCGTGTCGGCTGCCGCTTGCGCATCTGCCCTTGAACTTGCCATCCGGTCCAGCGCCATCCGGTAATCTCAGGAACGATTTGCCGGCAGGAATCATGAAATAA
>NZ_FCNV02000005.1 GCF_001544615.1 Caballeronia concitans | reverse complement strand
GACACCTGCGGAAGCCCTAGACGAGTACCTGAAATCTGTTCAACAATCCAGTGTTGCGACGACCGTTTGAATCCGCCCAATATCGTGGCCAACTTCGTGTCGCCGGCTTTCGACTTCTCGAACGTCGCGCCGCGTCTCATCAGCTGGCGCATGGGCGGCATGCTGGCCGCGACCGCATCGATTTTCATCACGCCGTGGAACCTGTTCAACAACCCGGCCGTGATTCACTACACGCTCGATATTCTCGGCAGCTTCATCGGACCATTGTATGGTGTCCTGATCATTGACTTCTATCTGGTCAAGCGCGGCACGCTCGCGGTGGACGATCTCTACACCACGTCGGAAACTGGCAAGTATTGGTACACGAAGGGCGTGAATCGTCGTGCGGTGATGGCGCTCCTGCCCGCCGCCGTGATCGCGATTCTCTGCGTGATGCTGCCGTCGCTCGAAGCCTCCGCGAACTTCTCGTGGTTCATCGGCGCGGGACTGGGCGCGTTGTTCTACTGGATGCTGGCGGACCGCAAGCGCGCCGTCTGAGCGCGAAGAGAACCTGAGAGACGATACACAGAACCGCCGACAGGACGCTCGACGAAGCGCCGCGGCGGATGGCAGGAAGAAAGGAGACAGCAATGCGCATCAAACTCATCAATCCGAACACGACGCAGCGCATGACCGATTCGATGGCTCGCTGCGCCCGCGACGTCGCCGCGCCGGGCACCGAGATCATCGCGGTCAGCCCGCCGATGGGTCCGCCGTCCATCGAAGGCTATTACGACGAAGCGCTCGCGTCGCTCGGTCTGCTCGCCGAGGTGGAAGCGGGCGAGCGGCAGGGCGTCGATGCCTACGTGATCGCGTGCTTCGGCGATCCCGCGCTGTACGCAGCCCGCGAACTGGCGCGCGGCCCGGTGATCGGCATCGCGGAAGCGGCGATGCATGCGGCGAGCGTCATCGCGCCGGGCTTTTCCGTCGTGACGACGCTCGAGCGCACGTGCGGCATGGCGTGGCATCTCGCGGAGCGCTACGGCATGTCGCGCTTCTGCAAGAACGTGCGTGCGACGGATGTCGCCGTGCTCGAACTCGACGAACCGGGATCGGCGGCGCGGGAAACGATCATCGACGAGTGCCGGCGCGCGCTCGACGAAGACGGATCGGACGCCATCGTGCTCGGCTGCGCGGGCATGGCGGAGTTCTGCCGCGAAGTGGAGGACGCGATCGGCGCGCCGGTCGTCGAAGGCGTGACGGCGGCGGTCAAGTGGGCGGAGGCGCTCGTCGCGCTGAAGCTGCACACGGCGAAACGGGGCGATTTCGCGCGGCCGCTCGCCAAACGCTACGACGGCGTGCTCGTCGATTTCAGCCCGCGCTGATCGCGGATATCTGCGCCGCTGTATGGGCGCGCCGAAGCGTTTTCGCTACACTGAATCGTCGACAATCCGATCTTCAACGCCCAGCTCCTGACCCAGCCATGTCTTTCGATCCGAACTATCCGCGCGACCTGATCGGCTACGGCCGCCACCCCGTGCAGGCGAACTGGCCGGGACGCGCGCGCGTCGCCGTGCAATTCGTGCTCAATTACGAAGAAGGCGGCGAAAACTGCGTGCTGCACGGCGATCCCGGCTCCGAGCAGTTTCTGTCCGAGATCGTCGGCGCGGCGGCGTATCCGTCGCGTCACATGAGCATGGAATCGATCTACGAATACGGATCGCGCGCGGGCGTGTGGCGCATCCTGCGCGAGTTCGAGAAGCGCGGCTTGCCGCTCACGGTGTTCGGCGTCGGCATGGCGATGGAACGGCATCCGGAACTCTCGAAGGCGTTCGTCGAACTGGGGCACGAGATTGCGTGCCACGGCTATCGGTGGATTCACTATCAGGACATGTCGCCCGAGCGCGAAGCGGAGCACATGCGGCTCGGCATGGAAGCCATCGAGCGCGTCACCGGTGTGCGGCCGCTCGGCTGGTACACCGGGCGCGACAGCCCGAACACGCATCGGCTGGTGGCGGAATACGGCGGCTTTCTCTACGACTCCGATTATTACGGCGACGACCTCCCGTTCTGGATGGACGTCGAAGTGACGGGCGGCAAGACCACGCCGCAACTGATCGTGCCGTACACGCTCGATACCAACGACATGCGCTTCGCCACGCCGCAGGGCTTCAACACGGGCGATCACTTCTTCACTTATCTGCGCGATGCCTTCGACGTGCTCTACGAAGAAGGCGACGAAGCGCCGAAGATGCTTTCCATCGGCATGCATTGCCGGCTGCTCGGGCGTCCGGGGCGCTTCCGCGGACTGCAGAGGTTCCTCGATCACATCGAGAAGCATGATCGCGTCTGGGTGACGCGGCGCGTGGATATCGCGCGGCACTGGCGCGAGCATCATCCGTATCAGACGAAGAGTGAAACCAAGCGCGAAACCAACAACGGGACGGCGGCATGAAAGCGATGCAAACCACACTCGATCAACTCAACGCCATGCCCGCCGATGCCTTCGTGACCGTGCTCGCGGGCATCTTCGAACACTCGCCGTGGGTCGCGGAAATCGCGGCGAAGCAGCGCCCGTTCGCGAGCATCGACGCGCTGCATGCGGCGATGTCGAAAGCGGTCGAAACAGCCGGCGACGAAAAGCAGCTCGCGCTCATCAACGCGCACCCGGAACTCGCGGGCAAGGCGGCGGTGCGCGGCGAACTGACGGCCGAATCGACGCGCGAGCAGAGCGGCGCCGGCCTCGACCTCTGCACGCAGGAAGAGTTCGACAAGCTGCAATCGCTGAACGCGCGGTATCGCGAGAAATTCGGCTTTCCGTTCATTCTCGCCGTGCGCGGCTATGACCGTCACGGCATCATCGCGAACTTCGAAAAGCGCGTGAATCACGACCGCGCCGAAGAGCTTCGCACGAGCCTCGATCAGATTTACCGGATCGCCCGCTTCAGGTTGGACGACCTCATCGCGGCATGATCCTTTCACCCGTTTAACAAGGACGAAGACAATGGCAATTCCGACACTCGATCCCAACGCGCCCGACTTCACGCGCCGTTATGTGAATCTCGCGGACCCGCGTCTCGGCGCGCAGGCGCTCGAGGCGAGCGACGATTTCTTCGCGCCGAAGGAACGCATGCTGAACCCCGAGCCGGCCGTGTTCATCCCCGGCAAATTCGACGATCACGGCAAGTGGATGGACGGCTGGGAAACGCGCCGCAAGCGCACGACGGGCTACGACTGGTGCGTCGTCAAGCTGGCGCGGCCGGGCGTGATCAAGGGCATCGATCTCGACACGAGCCACTTCACGGGCAATTTCCCGCCGGCGGCGTCGATCGAAGGCGCGCATGTCGCCGATGGCTCGCCGAACCAGTCCACGCAATGGACCGAAATCGTGCCGTCGATGACGCTGCAGGGCAATAGCCACCACTATCTCGATGTCAGCGCGGAACAGCCGTTCACGCACCTGCGCGTGAACATCTATCCGGACGGCGGCATCGCGCGTCTGCGTGTGTACGGCCAGCCGCAGCTCGACTGGCGCAACGCGGACCGTAACCAGCTCGTCGATCTCGGCGCGATGGAAAACGGCGCGTACATGGTCGGCACGAACAACCAGCACTTCGGGCTCGCCTCGACGCTTCTGATGCCGGGCCGCGGCGTCAACATGGGCGATGGCTGGGAAACGCGCCGTCGCCGCGAACCGGGCAACGACTGGTGTATCGTCGCGCTGGCGCAGCCGGGCATCATCAAGAAGGTCGAAGTGGATACCGCGCACTTCAAGGGCAATTTCCCCGACCGCTGCTCGCTGCAGGCCGCGTATGTCACGGGCGGCACGGACAGCTCGCTCGTCACGCAGGCCATGTTCTGGCCGGTGCTGCTCGGCGAGCAGAAGCTGCAGATGGACAAGCAGCATTTCTTCGAATCGGAACTGGCGGCGCTCGGGCCGGTGACGCACGTGCGCTTCAATATTTACCCGGACGGCGGCGTGTCGCGCCTGCGTCTTTTCGGAACGCTCGCATGATGAAGAAGCTGGCCATCGAACCGCTGACGCGCGCTGCGTTCGAGCCTTTCGGCGACGTGATCGAACTGGAAGGCGCGAAGCAGATTCCGATCAATCTCGGCACGACGATCCGCTTCCACGATCTCTGCAACGTGGACGTGACCGACGAAGGCGGCCGCGCGATCGTCAATCTGTTTCGCGGGCAGCCGCGCACGCTGCCGTTCGAATGCAAGATGATGGAGCGGCATCCGCTCGGCAGCCAGGCGTTCGTGCCGCTCGATGACCGGCCGTATCTCGTCGTGGTCGCGCCGGCGGGCGATCTCGACGAATCGAAGATCCGCGCGTTCGTCACGCGCGGCTGGCAAGGCGTCAATTATGCGAAGGGCGTCTGGCATCATCCGTTGCTCGCGCTCGGCAAGGTGAGCGATTTCATCGTCGTCGATCGCGGAGGAGAGGGGCACAACCTCAACGAGCAGGACCTGAGAGAATCGGTATGGCTCACGGAAGACGCGTTGCGATAGCGGCTCTTCCTCAAGGCTGACCCGAAAGACCGGCGCGAATAGCGCCGGTCTTTTTCTTTGCGGCGCGCGAAACGGCTACCATAGACGGTTCCTTTCCGACGAGCGATTCCACGATGCCCGCACGCATGATCGATCTACGCAGCGATACCGTCACCCGCCCGAGCCAGGCCATGCTCGCGGCCATGTCCGCAGCCGAAGTCGGCGACGACGTCTGGGGCGACGATCCGACCGTCATCCGGCTTCAGTCCACGCTTGCCGAACGCACCGGCAAGGAAGCGGGCCTGTTCTTCCCGAGCGGCACGCAAAGCAATCTCGCCGCGCTGATGGCGCACTGTGCGCGCGGCGACGAATACATCGTCGGGCAGGCGGCGCACACGTACAAATACGAGGGCGGCGGCGCGGCCGTGCTCGGCAGCATCCAGCCGCAGCCGATCGAAAACGCGCCCGACGGCTCGCTGCCGCTCGAGAAGATCGCGGCGGCCATCAAGCCGATCGACAATCACTTCGCGCGCTCGAAGCTGCTCGCGCTGGAGAACACCATCGGCGGGAAGGTGCTGCCGGCTTCGTACGTGACGGAAGCGACGAAGCTCGCGCGCGATCTCGGACTCTCGACGCATCTCGACGGCGCGCGCGTGTTCAATGCGGCCGTCGCGTCGGACCGTCCGGTGAGCGAGCTGTGCGCGCCGTTCGATACGGTGTCCATCTGCTTCTCGAAGGGACTGGGCGCGCCGGTGGGATCGGTGCTGGTCGGGAGCCGCGCGCTCATCGACGTCGCGGCGCGCTGGCGCAAGGTGCTCGGCGGCGGCATGCGGCAAGCCGGCCTGCTCGCGGCGGCGTGTCTGTATGCGCTGGATCATCATGTCGATGGACTCGCGCAGGATCACGACAACGCCGCGCGTCTCGCCGCGGGGCTCGCGCGGATCGACGGCATCTCGATCCAATCGCAGGCGACCAACATGGTCTTCGCGCAGATTCCGCAGGCGCACTGCGAGCGGCTCGAAGCGTGGCTGAAAGAGCGCGGCATCCTTACGCAGATGCTGTATGCATCGCGATTCGTCACGCATCGCGATGTGTTGCCCGAGGATATCGATACCGTCATCGATGCCGTGAAGGCGTACTTCGCGGCCCACTAAACGCGAATGGCCCGACCGGCTTGAAACCGGTCGGGCCATTTCGCTTGAGCGCGAAGCCTTACTGCACCGCGCCTCCATCGAACCACGCGGCGATCTTCTGACGCTCCGCGTCCGTCATCTGCGTGACATTGCCGAGCGGCATCGCCTTCAGCGTGACCGCCTGCTGATGTAGACGCTGCGCGTTCTGCTTGATCTCGGCGGGTGTATCGAGCACGACGCCGGCGGGCGCGCTGCCCATCATCGACGGATGCGCCGAGTGGCACGTCGCGCAACGCTGCTGGATGATCGGCTGGATATCGGCGACCTTGAGCGTCGGCGCGCCGGCGGCCTGCGCGACCGGCACGCTCGGCGCGGGCATCGTCCACGCAAATGCGCCGAGCACGAGCACGAGACCCGCGACGGGCATGTACCACAGCACTTGCCCGCGATGCCGCATCACGAAGAACTGGCGAATCAGCGCGCCGGCCAGCATGATCAGCACGAGGATCACCCAGTTGTACTTGTGCGTGTAGGTCATCGCGTAGTGGTTCGAGAGCATCGCGAAGACGACGGGCAGCGTGAAGTACGTGTTGTGCACGGAGCGCTGCTTGCCGCGCTTGCCGTAGATGGCGTTCGGCGTTTCGCCCTTGAGCATCGACGCGACCATCTTGCGCTGCCCCGGAATGATGACGAAGAACACGTTGGCCGACATGATCGTCGCGAGCATCGCACCGGTGATCAGATACGCCGCGCGGCCCGAGAACACGTGACACGCGACGAACGCCGCGATCAGCACGTAAATGCCGACGCAAATGCCGAGCAGCTTGTCCTTGGTGCCGAGCAGGCGGCACAGCGAGTCATACACGATCCAGCCCGCCAGCAGAAAGCCGATCGCCGATGCCACGGCCACGACCGGCCCCATGTCGAGCACGTTCTTGTCGATGAGATACGTGCTCGGCGAGAGCAGATACAGCACGAGGAAGAGGCCGAAACCGGACATCCACGTGGTGTACGACGGCCAGAACGACCAGTGCAGGTTCTCGGGCATGTCCTGCGGCGCGACCGAATACTTCTGCATGTGATAGAACCCGCCGCCGTGCACGTGCCAGAAGTCGCCGAACACGCCGCGTCGGCGCGCGTTCGGGTCCTGCGGCGGTTTCAGGCTGTTGTCGAGCGCGACGAAGTAAAACGATTCGCCGATCCACGCGATCGCCACGATCACGTGCAGACAGCGCAAGGCCAGATTGAGCCAGTCGGTGATAAAGCCTTCCATGTACTCCTCCACTACCGATTCGTTATGCGCACGTTGTGCTGATGTATGTGTGTATGCGTGTTCGCGATTCAGCTGCCGCGATACGTGCTGTACGCCCACGGCGAGACGAGCAGCGGCACGTGATAGTGCGACGCCGCGTCCGCGATGCCGAAGCGCAAGACCACGCGATCCACGAAGCGCGGCTCGGGCACCTTCACGCCGAGCGCGGCGAAATAATCGCCCGCGTGGAAGACGAGTTCGTACTCGCCGGTTCCGAGTTCCGCGCCTTCGAGCAGCGGGGAATCGCAACGGCCGTCGTCGTTGGTGAGGGTGGTCTTGATCGCGCGCCGGGTGTCGCCGGTGAGCGCGAACAGCTCGACTTTGATGTTCGCGCCGGGGCGGCCGTGCGCGGTGTCGAGGACGTGGGTGGTGAGCTTGCCCATTCGCATGTTCCTTGTGTTGTGCGATGTCCGGCTCGCGCATCGATCCGAAATCCGCACGGGGGAGTGTGCGGCGGCGGCGGATCGAGGCTCCACGTCAGTGGCTACATACCCGTCGGCGTTTCAGATGCGCGCCGTGTACAGCATTTTAGAAATTTGCGACGCGCCGTGCGCCCGCGATAAGAAAGATAATGCCGGGCGCATGAGGGCGTACCCTGATCGTCGCGGCGCAAGCGGCCTCTTTTCCGGCGATGCTACCCGCGCCAAAATTCGCGCATATATCGAGGGCGTGAAGACGACTATGATGCCCGGCTGATTGCGGCGATGTTTTTGGCTGCGGACAGTGCCAGTGCGGCAACCATGCCGCGTCCCGAAGACGGCGATCGACGCTGGGTAACCGGGGTTCTCATGCCATTCACCGAACCGTCGACGGAGAAACGATGTCCACACTGCTAGTCAAGAACGCCCGCATGCTCGTCACGATGGACGCGCAACGCCGCGAAATCGCCGATGGCGGGCTGTTCATCGAAGACAACCGCATCGTCGCGGTCAGCCCGACGAGCGAACTGCCCCAAACCGCCGACGACGTGCTCGACATGCGCGGGCATCTCGTGATTCCGGGCCTCGTCAACACGCATCACCACATGTATCAGAGCCTGACGCGCGCGATTCCCGCCGCGCAGAACGCCGAGCTGTTCGGCTGGCTCACGAATCTCTACAGGATCTGGGCGCATCTCACGCCCGAAATGATCCACGTCTCGACGACGACCGCGATGGCCGAGCTGCTGCTCTCGGGCTGCACGACGTCGAGCGATCACCTGTATATCTATCCGAACGGCAGCCGGCTCGACGACAGCATCGCGGCGGCGCGCGAGATCGGCATGCGCTTTCACGCGGCGCGCGGCAGCATGAGCGTCGGCCAGAAGGATGGCGGTCTGCCGCCGGATTCGGTCGTCGAAAAGGAAGACGCGATCCTGAAGGACTCGCAGCGCCTCATCGAGACCTATCACGACGAAGGCCGCTACGCGATGTTGCGCGTGGTCGTCGCGCCGTGCTCGCCGTTCTCGGTGAGCCGCGAACTGATGCGCGACAGCGCGGCGCTCGCGCGCGAATACGGCGTGTCGCTGCACACGCATCTGGCCGAGAACGTGAACGATGTCGCGTATAGCCGCGAGAAGTTCGGCATGACGCCCGCCGAGTACGCGGAAGACCTCGGCTGGGTCGGCCGCGATGTGTGGCACGCGCACTGTGTGCAGCTCGACGAGCCGGGCATCGCGCTGTTCGCGCGCACGGGGACGGGCGTTGCGCATTGTCCGTGCTCGAACATGCGGCTCGCGTCGGGCATTGCGCCGATCCGTGCCATGCGCGATGCGGGCGTGCCGGTGGGCCTGGGCGTGGACGGCTCGGCGTCCAACGATGGCGCGCAGATGGTCGCGGAAGTGCGGCAGGCGTTGCTGCTGCAGCGCGTCGGCTTCGGTCCCGAGGCGATGACGGCGCGCGAAGCCCTCGAAATCGCGACGCTCGGCGGCGCGAAAGTACTCAACCGCGATGACATCGGCGCGCTCGCGCCCGGCATGGCGGCGGACTTCGTGTCGTTCGACCTGTCGCAGCCGGCGTTCGCGGGCGCGTTGCACGACCCCGTCGCGGCGCTCGTGTTCTGCGCGCCGTCGCAAGTGGCGACGAGCGTGATCGATGGAAAATTGGTCGTGAAGGAAGGGCGGTTGACGACGGTGGATGTGCGCGCGGTCGTCGAGCGGCACAACACGCTCGCGCGCGATCTCGCGGACCGCGCGCGATAGCACGGCGAAACGTCAGGGCTGGTCGATCAGCGAGCGCGTCGCTTCGGCGACGAGCCCGCGCAGCCAGCGGACTTCGTCGGAGTAATGGCAGCGCTCGTGCCACAGCTGGTAATACTGCATCGGCGGAAAATCGAGCGGCGCGGGCACGACCGCGAGCGGCAGGAACCGCGCGTAATGATCGGCGAAGAGGCGCGTGGTCGTGAACACGAGATCGGACTTGATCAGCACGTAAGGCGCAAGATTGAAGTACGGCAGCGTGACGACGACATGGCGCTTCAGACGCTCGCGCGCGAGGTGCACGTCGATTGCTCCGCGCTGTCCAACGGAATAGGGCGTCGGCGCGAGATGCGGCGCATTGAGATATTGATCGAGCGTGAGCCCGCCGCGCTTGGCGAACGGATGCGTGTTGCTCACGAGGCAGACGATCTTGTCGACGAAGAGATTCGACAGATGCAGTTGCTCGGGCGGCTCCGGCCAGTTGCCGACGACGATATCGAGCTTGCCGTCTTCGAGCGCGAGTTCGTAGTCGAATGCGGGCCCGAGCGAATGAAACTCGAGCGTGGCGTTCGGCGCGGCCTGACGAAACCGCTCGACGACGGTCGGCACGAAGAGCACGTTGAGATAGTCGGGACAGCCGATGCGATAGCACCGCACGGACGTCGACGGATCGAAGTTATGTTGCTGGACCTTGATGCGCTCGATTTCGCGCAAGGCGTTCTGCGTCGGTTCGAGCAGGCGCAGGCCGTATTCGGTCGGCACCATGCCGGACTTGCCGCGCACGAGGAGCGGGTCGCCGGTGATGTCGCGAAGGCGGCGCAGCGCGGCGCTGATGGCGGGTTGGGACTGATTGAGCTTGACGGCCGCGCGCGTGACGCTGCGCTCCATCAGCAGGGTATGCAAGACGCGCAATAAGTACGTATCGATCGCCTCGCGTTGCTGACTCATGTTATCTCCACTATATGTTCTGGCTGATCGATGCGGGGTGACTACATATCATTTTTAATATGACACAAGAATTGCGTCAAGGTGTGGCTAACCCGCAAACAGGCGCTGTGCGAGAAGCGACAGTCAATTTTGAGTTATCGACTTGAGGGCGCGAATTCTGTAAATTCTGCCCGCGGCATGAATATGCGCGACGCTCGGGTGTCGTTCGCTGTCGCGGTAACTTTTCCCAGTCCGGCCTGCTCGGTGGCCGGACGTAATCTCTGAGCTCAATGAGCGACGCCATTTCGAACTCGACAACGCCACCGCGCCTGGCGTTGTCCGGCATCAGCAAGCAGTATCCGTCCGTCAAGGCCAACGACGGAGTGAACCTCGTCGTGATGCCGGGCGAGATTCACGCCGTGCTCGGCGAAAACGGCGCGGGCAAATCCACGCTGATGAAGATCATCTACGGCGCCGTGCGGCCGGATGAAGGCGAGATCCGCTGGCAGGGCGAGGCCGTCGAGATCGGCAGTCCGGCGGCGGCCCGCAAGCTCGGCATCGGCATGGTGTTTCAGCATTTCTCGCTGTTCGAGACGCTGACGGTCGCTGAAAACATCGCACTCGCGCTCGACGATAAATTCGACATGAAGGCGCTGTCCAAGCGCATTCGCGAGGTATCGGCGGACTATGGCCTCGATGTCGATCCGCAGCGGCACGTTCACAGCCTGACGGTGGGCGAGCGGCAGCGCGTCGAGATCGTGCGATGCCTGCTGCAGAATCCGCGTCTGCTCATCATGGACGAACCGACTTCGGTGCTGACGCCGCAAGCGGTTCAGAAGCTCTTCAAGGTCTTGCGCCGGCTCGCGGCGGAAGGCTGCAGCATTCTCTATATCAGCCACAAGCTCGACGAAATCCAGTCGCTTTGCGAGAACGCCACCGTGATGCGGGGTGGCCGCGTGACCGGCAACGTCGATCCGCGCAAGGAAACGCACGCGTCGCTCGCGCAGCTGATGGTCGGCCACAGCCTGCCGGACTACACGCGGCGCGCGCATACGCCCGGCGACGTGCTGCTCGCGGTGAAGGATCTTTCCGTGGCGAGTCCCGATCCGTTCGGCACGTCGCTGGAAAACGTGTCATTCGGCGTGCGCGCGGGCGAAATCTTCGGCATCGCGGGCGTGTCGGGCAACGGCCAGGCGGAACTGCTCGCGGCGCTGTCCGGCGAAATCCGCGATCGTCAGGCCGCGCCCGATGCCGTCTCCATCTGCGGCACGCCCGCCGCGCGTCTAACGGCAGGCGCACGGCGGCGCCTCGGCTTCGCATTCGTGCCCGAAGAGCGGCTCGGACGCGGCGCGGTCCCGGCGATGTCGCTTGCCGACAACGGTTTGCTCACCGCGCATCGGCAGAAGCTGGTGCAGGGCGGCTGGATCCGGTCCGGCGCGATGAAAGCGTTCGCCGACCGCTGCATCGAAGCCTTCGACGTGCGTTGCGGCGGCAGCGGCGCGCTCGCGCAAAGTCTCTCGGGCGGCAACCTGCAGAAGTTCATCGTCGGACGCGAGATATTGCAGGCGCCGAAGGTGCTCGTGGTCGCGCAGCCGACCTGGGGCGTCGATGTCGGCGCGGCGGGTTTCATCCGCCAGCAACTGCTCGATCTCGCGGCGCGCGGCGTCGCCATTCTTGTGATTTCCGAGGAACTGGAAGAACTCTTCGACATCTGCGACCGCCTCGCCGTGCTCGCGCGAGGCAAGCTCTCGCCGGTGCGCGCGACGGGCGAGACCAACGCCGAGGAAATCGGCCTCTTCATGGCGGGCCTCTTCGACGGCAAACGCACGTCCGCCGCCGAACTCGACTCCTTGAGCCACAAAGCATGATCTTTCCCTATCGACTCGAAGCGCGCCCGACGCCGTCGCGCGTCATGCAGCTCGCCGTGCCGGTCGTCGCCGCTGTCGCGACGCTCGTGATCGGCTTCCTGATTTTCAGCATTGTCGGCCAGGACCCGCTGCGCGCGATGCACGCGTTCTTCATCGAGCCGCTCTCGAATATCAACGGCTGGTCGGAACTGGTGCTGAAAGCCTCGCCGCTGTGCCTCATCGGGCTCGGGCTCGCGGTCGGCTATCGCGCGAACGTGTGGAACATCGGCGCGGAAGGGCAGATGTTGCTCGGCGGCATCGTCGCGGGCGGCATCGCCATTCATGCGGGCGACGCCTCCGGCTGGTGGACGCTGCCGCTGATGATGGCGGGCGGCGTCGCGGGCGGCATGGCGTGGGCCGCGATCCCCGCGCTGCTCAAGAGCCGCTTCAACACGAACGAGATTCTCACGAGCCTCATGCTCACCTACGTCGCGACGCAGTTGCTCATCTATCTGGTGAGCGGCCCGTGGCGCGATCCGGAGGGCATGAACTTCCCGATTTCCGCGATGTTCGTCGACGATGCGCTGTTCCCGCGTCTCTACGGCGACTGGCACTGGACTTGGCTCAAGGGCACGCGCATCAACGCGTCGGTGTTTCTGACGGCGATCGCGGTGCCGCTCGTGTGGCTTTTCATGCGCAAGAGTTTCGCGGGCTTCCGGATGAACGTCGGCGGGCTGGCGCCGCTGGCCGCGCGCTACGCGGGCTTCTCCGACAAAAAAACGATCTGGACGTCGCTGCTCCTTTCGGGCGGTCTCGCGGGGCTTGCCGGCATGGGCGAAGTGGCCGGTCCCATCGGACAGCTTCAGGCGAGCTGGTCGCCGGGCTACGGCTTCACGGCGATCATCGTCGTGTTCGTCGGGCGGCTGCATCCGGTCGGCATCGTGCTCGCGAGTCTCTTGATGGCGCTCCTGTATCTCGGCGGCGAAGCGGTGCAAACGTCGCTGCAATTGCCTCAGGCGCTCGCGGGCGTGTTTCAGGGTTTGCTGCTGTTCTGTCTGCTCGGCTGCGATCTTTTCGTCAATTACCGCATCAGGCGTCGCACGCCGGCGCATCACGCCGCTTAAGAGAGACACAGATGGACATCAATCAAGCCAGCAATCTCGCATCGAGCGCGGTCGTCGCGGCCATTCCGCTGATGTTCGCGGGCGCGGGCGAACTCGTCGCCGAAAAGTCGGGCGTGCTCAATCTCGGCGTCGAAGGCATGATGCTGATGGGCGCGGTCACCGGTTACGCGGTCACCGCGATCACCGGCAGCCCGTGGCTCGGCATCGTCGCGTCGGTGTTCGCCGGACTCGCGATGGCGCTGCTCTTCGGCTTTCTCACCATCACGATGCTTGCGAATCAGGTCGCGACGGGCCTCTCGCTCACGATCTTCGGCATCGGCTTTTCGGCATATGTCGGCAAGCCGTACACGTCGGCGGCGGTGCGCGCGAGCATCGACGTGATGCCGATTCCCGGTCTTTCCAGCATTCCGGTGCTCGGCCCGGCGATCTTCTCGTTGACGCTGTTAGGCTATCTCGCATTCGCGATGTTCGCGCTGATCGGCTGGTTCCTGTACAAGACGCGCGCCGGGCTCGTGCTGCGCTCGGTCGGCGAATCGCCGGCGGTCGCGCATTCGGTCGGCTTTCCGGTGGTCGGCGTGCGCTACGGTGCGACGCTCTTCGGCGGCGCGATGGCGGGCATCGCGGGCGGCTACTACTCGATCGTCTATCTGCACGTGTGGCAGGAACAGCTGACCTCGGGGCGCGGGTGGATCGCGCTTGCGCTCGTCGTGTTCGCGACTTGGCGTCCGGGCCGGCTCCTGATCGGCGCGCTGCTCTTCGGCGCGGTGATGGCGCTGCAGTTCTACGCGCAGGCCATCGGCGTGCCGGTGCCGACGCAGTTTCTCGCGATGCTGCCGTATCTCGCGACCATCGTCGTGCTGGTGCTGATCTCGCGCAATCCGAACACGATCAAGCTGAACGCGCCGGCGTCGCTCGGCAAGCCGTTTTTCGCCGCGAGCTGATGCACGCGGGTCCTGGTTCTTTGCATGCAACGCGTTGCATGCAAAGTGCCGCATTCAAAATGCCGCGCGATACGATCAACGACGCGTCTGTTGCTGTCTTGCCGCACCGCGCGCGCCCGGGTTACGCCGGCTTTTTTGGCCGATGAAACTTCAGGCGAACCGCTTTCCGTTTTGCATACAACATCCAAAAGGAGAATCACGCAATGAATAAAGCAGGGCTGAAGGCGATCGCGGCCACGGTCGCACTGTCGGCGACGCTCGCCGCCGCAAGCGTTCAAGCCGCGGACGCGCCGGGCGTCGCGTTCGTTTATCTCGGCAATCCGGGCGATGCGGGCTGGACTTTCGCGCACGACGCCGGATCGAAGGAAGCCGAAGCGAAGTACGGCAGCAAGATCAAGATCACGCGCGTGGAGAACGTGCCGGAATCCGCGGACTCGGAACGCGTGTTCCGCGATCTCGCGAACAAGGGCAACATGATCATCTTCGCGACGAGCTTCGGCTATCAGGACTTCGCGCTGAAGGTCGCGAAGGACTTCCCCGACACGGTGTTCCTGTCGGCAACGGGCTTCAAGAAAGCGAAGAACTTCGGCACGTACGACGTGCGCATGTATCAGGGCGCCTATCTCGCGGGCGTCGCCGCCGGCTACGTGACGAAGACGAACACGCTCGGCTTCGTGGCGTCGGTGCCGATTCCGGAAGTGGTGCGCAACATCAACGCGTACACGCTGGGCGCGCGTTCGGTGAATCCGAAGATCCACACGAAGGTCATCTGGATCAACAGCTGGTTCGATCCGGGCAAGGAAAAGCAGGCAGCTGAAACGCTGATCGGGCAGGGTGCGGACGTGCTGCTGCAGAACACCGACTCGAACGCGACGCTCAACACCGCGAACGAAAAGCACGTCTATGCGTTCGGCTGGGATTCGAACATGAAGAAGTTCGGTCCCAACGCGCATCTGGGCTCGGTCGTCGCGCACTGGGGCGTGTACTACAACGACGTGATCCAGAAGGTCATGGACGGCAAGTGGAAGAACGATCCGGTGTGGCTCGGCATTCCGCAGAAGGCGGTGGACCTGGAAGACCTGAACAGCGGCGTGATTCCCGCGAAGGCGATGCAGGCCGTCGCCGCCCAGCGCGAGGAACTGCATAGCGGCAAGCGCGATGTGTTCACGGGTCCGATCAAGGATCAGTCGGGCGCGGAAAAGGTGCCGGCCGGCAAGACGCTGACGGATCCGGAACTGCAGCGCATCAACTGGTACGTGGAAGGCGTGGACGGCTCGCTGCCGAAGTGAGGCGTTCGGCTGCATCGTCGCAATGAAAAACCGCGCTTTCGAGGCGCGGTTTTTTTTGCAGCGTCGAACGGCGAAAGGCGCGCGCGTTCAGTCCTCGATGCGCAAGCCGACCTTGATCGTCACCTGCCAGTGCAGAATCTGGCCGTTCTCGATGTGTCCGCGCGTTTCCGTCACTTCGAACCAGTGCATGTTGCGCAGCGTCTTCGATGCCTTCGCCAGCGCGACGCGCACCGCGTCGTCGCTCGACTGGGTGGACGATCCGGTGAGTTCGATCTGCTTATACACGTGTTCCGACATGATGTTCTCCTTGTGATGTGTCCGAAGCCGCACCGCAGCAAGACATGCGCCACGCCGAGACATCCGGACCGCTCGGACGCGCCGCTGCCGCGCCCGGATTCACGAGGGGCATCGGCGACGAACGACAGGGAAATCGATTCGACCGGTAATCAACGCAGCGGGCGCGAGGCCGCATCGCCCGCATCCTGACGGCGCGTGCCGCGACGCGCGCGCGTCGATGCGGTCGCACCGAACTCGCTCAGAATCTGCGTGCGGGCGCGGCTCGCGAACACGAGGAAGCCGAACCCGTTCGCTTCGTACCAGTAGCCGCCGTTCTCCAGTCCGTCGAGCGGCTGCTCCAGTGCATTCGTGATGGATTCGACGCATCGCCTGTGCAACTCGTCGATGGCCGGATAGGGCGGTTGCGCGCCGCGCACGCTGCACAAGAGGACATCGAGTCCCGGCAGCACGTGTGCGTAGAGCACCGGTTCATCCTGCGCGCGAGCGCGTGCAATCTTGGTATCGAGCTGGCCAAACGGCTTGAAATGCCGCAGCACGGCGAGAAACGATTCGTCGCCATCAGCCTTCACGCGTCCACGCTTTTTCGGGAAGGACATAAAAATTCGCCTGAAAAAGAATTGCAAGAAACGCAGCGTCCTCATGCGGCCACTCCCGTCTTGCGTGCCGCACGTCGATCTTTTATAGCGCATCGATGTGATCAGGTCACGGTGAATCGGGCCGTCCGGACGTTCGACCGGCTGGTTGCCGATACGCACGTGAGGCGCACGAATCGTGCCGATGACCTTGGCGGCCCGCTGGTATCCCCTCGGCATTCCCCTGGATGTCTATCTGACTTCTATCTCAATAATAGTCCTGCTACTAGCCGTGCGAATAGCCTCCGCGAAGAAAAAAGCGGTCGTGCGAACGAAGCGGCGCGTGCCTTTCATGCACGCGCCGCATGGGGGAAGCGAGTCGGCCTGCTCGAAGCAGGATGGCGCGGGAATATCCGTCTAGACGCGCGGCGTTTTCTTCAGTTCATCGCGGATTTCGCGCAGCAGCAGCACGTCTTCCGGCGTCGGCGCGTTCGGTGCTTCTTCGTGCGGCTTGCGCAGATTGTTGATGAACTTGACCATCAGAAAAATGATGAACGCGAGGATGATGAAGTTGATCAGCACGGTGATGAACGAGCCGTAGCCGAACACCGCGACGCCCGCGGTTTGCAGGTCCTTGTAGGAATCGGGATTGCCTTTGAACGTCGGCGGTATGTGACCGAGGCGGACGAAGAGATTCGAGAAGTCGAGGCCGCCCGTCGCGAGACCGACCACCGGCATGATCAGGTCCTTGACGACGGAGTTCACGATCGTCGAGAACGCGCCGCCGATGATCACCCCGACCGCGAGGTCCATGACGTTGCCCTTGAGGGCGAAGTTCTTGAATTCCTGCATCATGCTCATGCGCGGCTTCCTCCTTTTAAAGTCCGAACGATTTCCCTCGAGCAACGCACCGGCGACGCGCGGCAGCAACGGCGATGCCATCGATGCGAACGGTCGGGCGCGACATCGCCATGATAGTCAATTGAACTGCGAATCGTCGAATTCGTGCCGGTTCCGTGCCGGTTCACATGCAATCCGACGGCTTTGCGATCAGGCGGCTTTCACGCGGCCTACGCTGATCGCCGCGCAAAACGCCGCGTGATCGGCCACCGTCTGCGCGCCGTAGCGTTCGGCCCACATCGCGTAGGCGGCGTCGAGCTTGTCCGAGTTGCCGCAATAGCCGGCGATGAGCGCGGCGTCGCCGGTGCGGGCGTGCGCGCGGGCGAGCAGCAACCCGAGGCACCACGCGTAGAAATCGAAGGTTGCGCCGTGCAGCCAATCGACCGGAATGGAGCCGCGAATCTGCTTCATCTGGCGCACGTAGAAATCGCGTCCGGCAATGGTGGTCCAGCCGAGCAGGGCGTCGGACGAGCTTTGCATCAGCCGTTGTCCGTGCACGACGCGCCTTCCCTGATGCCGATACGGCTCCTCGAGCGGCGGCACGAACGGCGCGGCGGCAGGCACGATGCCTTCCTTCACCTGGATGAACAGCGGATCGCCGAGCGCGCGGCCGAGCATCAGCACGAGATACGCGCGCGTGCCGACGCTGCCCACGCCGACGACGCGATGCGCGACATCCACGACATCGTAGCGTTCGAGCATCATGCGCCACTCGCCCGCGATGGTCTGCAGATACGCCTTGATGCCGTCGGAGACGTGATTCTTCTCGGCGGCGTCGAGCTTCGTGAGAATCGGCGGATCGACGATGAAGCGCCAGCTCTTGCCCACCGGCTCCGCGACTTTCGCGAGCATGGTCGCGTGCGAGCGTTTCATCGCGCGCTCGACGGTCTTCTGAATCGTGGCTTTCTCGTCGTCGGTGAGTTCCGTGGGCGCATCGACGTGGAGCGCGCTCGCGTATGAGCGCATGTTCCAGAGATCGTAGGGGCTGACGCGCCACAGCTTTTCCATCGTCGTGCGATACGCCGCGCACGCGGAACGCACCGCGCGCTCGCGGCCCTGGACGTCGACGCCGTTTTCGCGCGCCGCGACGTTGATGCTCGCGGTCAGGCGCTTCAGGTCCCATTCCCACGGACCGACAAGGGTTTCGTCGAAATCGTTCAGATCGAACACGACGTCCTGACGCGGCGTGCGAAAAAGCCCGAAATTGTTGATGTGCGCGTCGCCGTCGATGATCACGTTGTGCCCGATCGACGGCGACCTCGCGAGATCCCACGCCATGACGGTCGCGGACCCGCGCAGAAAGGCGAACGGCGATTCGGCCATGCGCGCCATCCGCAGCGGCAACAGGCGCTCCTGGCGGCCCGCGTTGCCGGCGAGCACGCGCTCGACGGGATCGGGCCGGTCGGGTTCCGGCTGCCACGCGCCGTGCGCTTCGAACGGAATGGCGTCGCGAAGCGAACGGCCGGTCGCACGGCTTTGCTCAGCCGTACCGGTGGACGTCGTCGAGATGGAGGTAGGGCGCGAGGACAAGCGTGTTCTCCTTCGGCGAGCGGAACGATTTCAGGCACGATGTAAAGCACGATTTGCAGCAGTGCAGCATCTATCGCGCCAGAGACGGCGGATGGCGCCCGAACGACGCACCGGGTATGCGCTTTGCTTCAAGCTGATCCGATCAGCCGCGATCCGATTATGCCCTGCCATGCGGCACACCTTCTTTCCCGACGCCGCACGCGTCATCTTCTATCGAAACATCATTCATGCCGAACGAATATCGCATTGCCGAAGGCTCCCCGTTTCCGCTCGGCGCGACGTGGGACGGGAAGGGCGTGAACTTCGCCCTGTTCTCCGCGAACGCGACCAAGGTCGAACTCTGTCTCTTCGACGACAAGGGCGAGAAGGAACTGCAGCGCATCGAACTCCCTGAATACACCGACGAAGTGTGGCACGTCTATGTGAATGGCCTCGCGCCGGGCGCCGTGTACGGCTATCGCGTGCATGGGCCGTATGAGCCGGAAGCCGGCCATCGCTTCAATCCGAACAAGCTGCTGCTTGATCCGTACGCGAAGGCGCACGTCGGCGAACTGAAGTGGGACCCGGCCGTATTCGGCTACACGCTCAACGCGGAAGGCGACGATCTCACCTTCGACGAACGCGACAGCGCGCCGTTCATGCAGAAATGCCAGGTCGTCGATCAGAGCTTCACGTGGACCCACGCCACGCGCGTGCGCGTGCCCTGGGAGCACACGATCTTCTACGAAACGCACGTGCGCGGCTACACGAAGCGGCATCCGGCGATTCCGGAGCACATGCGCGGCACGTTCGAGGGGCTCGGGCAGAAGGAAGTGGTCGATTACATCAAGAGCCTTGGCGTCACCTCCGTCGAGCTGTTGCCGATCCACGCGTTCGTCAACGACAGCTATCTGCTCGACAAGGGCCTCACGAACTACTGGGGCTACAACACGATCGGTTTCTTCGCGGCCGATCCGCGCTTCTTCGCGCGCGGCGCCGGCGTGGTCGCCGAGTTCAAGGAGATGGTCGACCGCCTGCACGAAGCCGGCCTCGAAGTGATCCTCGACGTGGTCTACAACCACACTGCTGAAGGCAACGAGCGCGGGCCGACGCTCTCGTTCCGCGGCATCGACAACGCGTCGTACTATCGGCTGATGCCGGAGCAGGCGCGTTACTACATCAACGATACCGGTACCGGCAACACGCTGAATCTCTCGCATCCGCGCGTCTTGCAAATGGTCACCGACAGCCTGCGCTACTGGGTGACGGAGATGAACGTCGACGGCTTCCGTTTCGATCTCGCGACGATTCTCGGCCGCGAACCGTACGGCTTCGACGAAGGCGGCGGCTTTCTCGACAGTTGCCGGCAAGACCCGATTCTCTCGAGCGTCAAGCTCATCGCGGAGCCGTGGGATTGCGGCCCCGGCGGCTATCAGGTCGGCGGCTTCCCGCCGGGCTGGGCCGAGTGGAACGACCGCTATCGCGATACCGTGCGCGGGTTCTGGAAGGGCGACGAGGGCGAGGCGGCGGATCTCGCGAAACGCATCACCGCATCGGGCGACAAGTTCAACAAGCGCGGGCGTCGTCCGTGGGCGAGCGTGAACTTCATCACCGCGCACGACGGCTTCACGCTGAACGATCTCGTCTCCTACAACGACAAGCACAACGAGGCGAACGGCGAAGACAACAAGGACGGCCATTCGGACAACAAGTCGTGGAACTGCGGCGTCGAAGGCCCCACCGACGATCCGGAAATCCGCACGCTGCGCGAGCGCCAGAAGCGCAACATGCTCGCGACGCTGCTGTTCTCGCAAGGCACGCCGATGATTCTCGCGGGCGACGAATTCGGCCGCACGCAGGAGGGCAACAACAACGCATATTGTCAGGACAACGAGATCAGTTGGGTCAACTGGGACATCGACGACGACGGCCGCGCGCTGACCGACTTCGTGCGCAAGCTGACGACGCTGCGCCACACGCTGCCGGTGCTGCGGCGTCAGCGTTTCCTGACCGGTGAATATCGCGAGGACATGGATGTCGCCGATGTGAAGTGGCTGAGTCCGAGCGGGGACACGCTCACGCCGGAACAGTGGGACGATCCGGGCATGCATTGCTTCGGGCTGGTCATCGATGGCCGCGCGCAGGCGACGGGCATCCGCAAGCCCGCATCGGACGCGACGCTGCTCTTGATCATGAACGCGTATCACGATGTCGTCGATTTCACGTTGCCGGATATTCCCGGGCCGGATCAGTGGAGCTGTCTGATCGATACGAACGCGCCCATTCGCGAGGAGCTGCCGCAGTTCGATAGCGGCGATGTCTACCAGGTGACGGGCCGCTCGCTGCTGCTCTTCGCGCTTCAGGCGCGCGGCGCGACGCAGCGGATCATCGAAGGGCTGGAAGACGCGCTGACGGATGAGGTCCCGCCCGCGCAGGACGATGGGAAAGCGGGCGGCTGACGCGGCTCGCTGTCGGCAGGTTGTTATCATGCGATCTTTGCAATCGCAGCAGGGCGGCGAAAGCCGCCCTTGTTTTTTCACGATGTCTTTTCGAAGCACAGCCGCATGATCGTCCGGACGTTGCTCAGCACGGCGAACTGGGATCAGTTGGAGCGCATCTGGGCGTTCATCGTCGGCTTCTTCAAGTTCCTCTGGGCGCTGTTGAAGCTGCTCGGCGGAGGCTGACGCGCTGACGGATCGCGCACGCATGTAAAAAGCCCCGCGAAAGCGGGGCTCGAGCCTTGATACTTGATGCCTGATGAGGCGACGCTTTCCCGATCAGGAATCGCGCCAGTTGTCGTCGTTGCTGCCGAGGTCGACGCCGCCGCCGTTGTCGTTCCAGTCGTTCGAGCCGCTGCCGAAATCGAGGCCGCCACCGCCGCCGCCATTGTCGCCCAAGCCGTCCTTGCCGAAGTCGAAACCGCCGACGCCGCCGTCGTCATTCCGACGCTCGACAGGCACTTCGCGCTCGATCACGCGATCGCGTCCGTGCGAAAGCGCTTCGCCCAGCAGCACGCCGGTCAGCAGTCCGCCCATTCCGCCGCCAAACCCGCCGCCGCCTTGCTGAATGATGACGGGCGGCTGTTGCCCTTGTTGCGGATAAGGCGCTTGCTGCGGATACGGCTGTTGCGAATTGCGCCCGAAACGCTCGGCTTCCTGCGCGTACGGCGATTGACCCTGCATGCCGGGCTGCGCCGCGGTCGCTGCATTGGGATCGGGCCGGCCTTCGGCGCGCGCCTTGAGGCTTTCGACCTGATTCTCGAGATCTTCGATCGCGTACGGCGGCACCGGATTCTTCGAATTCGACAACGCCTCGACCATCTCGCGCAGCTGCGTTTCCGTGCCTTCGACATCGCGCAGCAGCGCGTCGTGACCGGGCGCGGTGGACAGCTTCACATCGAGCTTGAGCGTGCGGATGTCGTTCAGCAACTCGGTCGCGCGCTTCATCTGCGCACGGCGATCGTCGTCGGCGCGGCCATCGTCACGAGCGCGGGCGCGCCTTAGGCCCCAGCGCAGCACGAGCGCGATCGCCGCGATCAGCACCGCGAGTCCGATCCACATGCCCATCGACGGACCATGCGATCGCGGCTCGGCCACCTGTCCCTGATTGAACGGATTCTGCGCGACGGAGCCATTCGAACTGCGGTTCATCGACGGATTCGTCGACGGATTCACGGTTGTGCTGGCGCGACTCGCGTCGTTCCGGATGCGCGCTTCGGTCGATGCGAACCGCGTCGGGTCCGTGAAGCTGAGCGACGGATCGATCGATTTGGCTTGCTGCAAGTGCGAAAGGGCGTCGCTGTAGCGGCCTTCGCGATCCAGCACCTGCGCGTAAAGATAATGCGCGTGCGCGTTCTTCGGATGCGCTTCGAGCACTTCGTTCAACTGCGCGTCGGCTTGCCGCCAGTTGCCCTGCGCCATCGATTGCTCGACCTGCTGCGCCGTCGGCACCGCGAACGCGAGCGGCGATGCGACGGACAGCGCGATCGACATCGATAAGGCAAGAGCCGTCAGAGTTTTTTTCATGAGCGGGCCGGACGCGATAAACGCCCGTCTCCTTTGTGGACCGGAACGGTCTGATCCGGTCCCATGCGGTTCATCGATTACCGGACCGACGCAAGACGGATACCCGCCGCGCCGGTCATCGCCCCATTACTGCGCGGGCGTGTTCAACTGCTTCTTCAACGCTTCGAGCCGGTCTTCCACCGACGGACCGCGATTGAGCGCCGCCAGCTTGTCGTCGAGCGCCTTGCCCGACGTCTGATCGGCGGAATTCAGGCGCGCGTCCGAGCGGGCGTTGGCGAGCTGCACCTTGTCTTCGAGCTTCTGGAAGTCCTCGGACAGATTCTTTCCGCCGATGCCGCCGAGCGCCGTCGCCGCCGTGTCCTTCGCCTGCGCGATTTGCTGCTTCGCCTGAAGGATGTTCGAGCGCGCATTGAGGTCGTTGCGGCGCTGGCGCATGTCGGCGATCTGCTGCTTCAAGTGATCGACCGAAGGCACGAGGGTCAGCAGTTCGGCCGCGAGCGCGTCGCGCTCCGTTTCGGCGTTCGCTTGCGCCGCGAGCGCTTCGCGGGCAAGGGCTTCGTCGCCGGACTGCAGCGCGCGTTTCGCGCCGTCTTCGTACTTCTTCGCCTTGTCGGCGGCGGCGTCGCGCTTGCTTTGCTGCGTGGCGACCTGCGCCTCGATTTCGATCAGCGAGTTCTCGGCCTTGCCGATGCTGTCGTCGAGTTCGCGCACGATCTGGCGCGCGTCGCGCGAAGGGTCCTGCATCGTGTCGGCGGCATCGTTCAACAGGCCTTTGACCGTGCGCGAGATGGAATCGAAAAGCGACATGTATTTCTCCTTGATGAAACCGCTGCGTGCGTGACGCGTACGAGCGCGTGTATGCGTGATGCGTGGATGCGCGCGTCGAATGTGAGGCGCATCGAGCGGTATTGCAAGCCTTATGCGGGTCACATTCGTGCGCGGGTTTACCCCGTCTATTAGAGCACGACGCGACTTAACTTGGACTTAAGCAACGTTAAGGAGTGTAACGGCGCATGACCGCCTGCCGCGAACGAAAAGCCGCGCCGAAACGCGCGGTTTTCAGCGGCCAGTGCGTTCGTCTCCGGTCAGTGAGGTGTCTTCGCCGGCGCGCTCGGCGTCTTCGGCATCGACGGGATGAACGGGCTCGACAACGGTCGATACGGTCGGCGTTCGCACCGCGCGCTTGCCGGCGTTGGCGGCGTCGCGCGCTTCGCGGGCCGCGGCCTTGGCAGCGACGCTTCGCAGGGCGACATCGAGCGGATCGGGCGTCTTGGGCGCGCGCAAACGATCGACGATGCCCGCGACCTTGATCTGCTCGCTCGTCGCGTTGAAGTTGAGCACCGCGCGGCGCATCAGCTCACTCACGCTGATGCCGAGTTCGTCCGCGGTCCTGCTGATGGCGAGCTTCTGCGCGGGAGTCACGAATACAACGATACGTTCTGTAGGCTTGGTCGTCATGAGCGGCTCGCAGACAGTAAGGCGATTGCAAACAACGCAAGCGCGGTCCTGATTATCGAAACGGCGTCACTGCTTTACGGCGGTCGTGCGAAGCAAAACGGCAGGCAAAACGTGCATCCATCATATCGGTTCGCGGGACCGCTGTGCGCGCTCGCCACCGCGTATTCCCATGCATGTTACGGCTGCGTGGACAGTCCGTGCGCTCGATACGAAAAACATGTGCGATCAAGGAGTTGGCTATTTTCTCATAGGGTTGTCCACAAGGCTCTCAACACTTTCTGTGGGTAACCGCACGTTTTCCCCGAGCGGCCCGCCCGGGGCGCGCGGCGGCACTTACTTACAAAAAAATCCGCCACGTTTGGCAGCGGCGTTTCCGAATTCTTTAAAATGCGCTGTTACCCTCGGTCGAAGCCGGTCCGCTTATCCGCTTCGTCTCGTCTTTGCCGCGTTCGCATTCACGCTTCGGTCCGCGCATCGGTTAAGCGACGCACTGCGCGCTTTCAGGCGCGCTGAACCATCCCAGTCATGCCTATTATCAAACGTCCCGACTCTTCGAATTCATCGCGATACGATCGCGAGCCACGCTGGAACGACTCACGCAACGATTCGGGCGGAAACCGCGACGGCGGCGGCCGCAACGGCGGAAACGGCGGCAATGACCGCAACGATCGGAATAATCGCGCCGGACGCAATGGCCGTGGCGGAGGCGGCGGACGCTCGGTGTTCGGGCGCATCGCGCTGTGGTTCGCGAGCCTCGCCGCGATCGCCGCCGTGGTCGGCGCGCTGATCGTCGGCTACGCGCTCGTCGTGATGGAGCCGAATCTGCCGTCGCTGAACGCGCTCATCGATTATCGGCCGAAGGTGCCGCTGCGCGTCTACACGGCCGATCACGTGCTGATCGGCGAATTCGGCGAAGAACGCCGCAGTCTCGTGCGCTTTCAGGACATTCCCGACCAGATGAAGAAAGCGGTGCTCGCGATCGAGGACTACCGCTTTTACGATCACGGCGGCGTCGATTTCGTCGGCATTCTGCGCGCGGGCGTGACCGATTTGATGCACGGCGGCGCATCGCAGGGCGCAAGCACGATCACCATGCAGGTCGCGCGCAACTTCTTCCTCTCAAGCGAAAAGACTTACACGCGCAAGATCTACGAAATGCTGCTCGCATACAAGATCGAGCGCGCGCTGACCAAGGACCAGATTCTCGAGTTGTACATGAACCAGATTTATCTGGGCGAGCGCGCGTACGGCTTTTCCGCCGCGGCGCGCGTGTACTTCGGCAAGGACCTGAAGGACATCACGCTCGCCGAAGCCGCGATGCTCGCGGGCCTGCCGAAAGCGCCGTCGGCGTATAACCCGGTGGTGAATCCGAAGCGCGCGAAGGTGCGTCAGCAGTACATCCTGAAGCGCATGATGGACCTCAACTTCATCACGCGCGATCAGTACGATCAGGCCATCGCCGAGGAGATTTACACGAAGTCGTCGGGAACGGAGTACGGCGTGCATGCCGAATACGTCGCGGAAATGGTCCGGCAGATGATGTACGCGCAGTACAAGGAAGAGACCTATACGCGCGGCCTCACCGTCACGACGACGATCGATTCCGCCGATCAGGACGCCGCCTACCGCGCCGTGCGCAAGGGCGTGATGGACTATGAGCGCCGCCACGGGTATCGCGGGCCGGAGGGGCATATCGATCTGCCCTCGGCATCCGATGACCGCGCCGAAGCCATCGAAGACGCGCTCGTCGATCATCCCGACAACGGCGATCTCGTCGCGGCCGTGGTGACATCCGTGACGCCGAAGCAGGTGACGGCGCAGTTCGTCGGCGGCGAGAGCGCGGCCATTTCCGGCGACGCCTTGCGCTTCGTCGCGGCGGCGCTGCGCAGCAACGCGTCGAAGGCGCTCGCGATCAAGCCGGGTTCCATCGTCCGCCTGACGAAGGACGCGAAGAACAACTGGCAGATCACGCAACTGCCGCAAGTGGAAGGCGCGCTCGTCTCGATGACGCCGCAGGACGGCGCGATTCGCGCGCTCATCGGCGGCTTCGACTTCAACAAGAACAAGTTCAATCACGTGACGCAAGCCTGGCGTCAGCCGGGATCGAGCTTCAAGCCGTTCATCTATTCGGCGTCGCTCGACAAGGGCCTCGGACCGGCGACGATCATCAACGATGCGCCGCTGTACTTCCCCGCGCCGGCGGGCGGCGAGCCGTGGGAGCCAAAGGACGACGATCAGCCCGACGGCCCGATGTCGATGCGCACCGGCCTGCAGAAGTCGAAGAATCTGGTGTCGATCCGCATTCTGTCGTACATCGGCACGAACTACGCGCAGGACTTCGTGACGCAGAAGTTCGGCTTCGACAAGGACAAGACGCCGCCGTATTTGCCGCTCGCGCTCGGCGCCGGGCTCGTCACGCCGCTGCAGCTGAGCGGCGCGTATTCGGTATTCGCGAACGGCGGCTATCGCATCAATCCGTATCTGATCGCGCAGGTCGCCGATGCGCGCGGCACCGTCATTTCGCGCGCCGATCCGCTCACGGCGGGCAGCAACGCGCCGCAGACGCTCGATCCGCGCAACGCGTATGTAATGAACAGTCTGCTGCATACGGTGGCGACGTCGGGCACCGGCGCGGGCACCAACGTGCTCAAGCGCAACGACCTGCAGGGCAAGACCGGCACGACCAACGACGCGAAGGACGGCTGGTTCGCCGGCTATCAGCGCCAGCTCGTCGCGGTTGCGTGGATGGGTTACGACCAGCCGAAGTCGCTCGGCAGCAAGGAGTTCGGCGCGCAGCTCGCGTTGCCGATCTGGGTCGAGTACATGGGACGCGCGTTGCGCGGCATCCCGCAACAGCAGATGCCGATGCCCGATGGCATCACGACTGTCGACGGCGAGCTGTTCTTCGCCGACCATACGCCGGGCGCGGGCTTTGTCGCGAGCATCGGCCTCGACAACAGCAATCCGATGGCAGGCGATTCGACCACGACAGGCGGCGTCGGACCGGCGGGCATGCAGGCGCCGCCGGTGCCGCAAGTGACCAACGATGAGCGCCGCCAGATCATGGACATGTTCAACAAGCCGTGACGTGACCGAAGCATCGAGCGCATGAAAAAAGCGCGCCGGGCGTCTCTCGACCCCGGCGCGCCTTGCTTGATGGCGAGTTACTTGCCGAGCGTCGCCGCCGACTTTACTGCGCAATCCACCTTGACCGTGCTCTTGTCGGCGAAGGTGAGCGTGAGCGGAATCGTCGCGCCGACCTTCACGGACTCACCCGGCCCCTCGAGCATCAGGTGATAGCCCTTCGGCGCGAAGGCGAGCGTGCCGTGCGCGGGGACATCGACATTATCGACGGCGGACATCGTCGCCGTGCCGCCCTTGTTTTCCGACTTGTGCATCATCGCCATGTTGAAGGCGGGCGTGTCGGCGGCGGTGAGCGTCGCGGGCTTGTCGCCGTTGTTGGCGACCACGAAGTAGCCCGACGACGGCAGATTCGGCGGCATCGCGCGAACCCAGCAATCGCGCGCTTCGAGCGTGGCCGCATGAGCGGCGGAGACGAACGGCAGGGCAGACGCGCACGCGAGCGCGCCTGCGAGTACAGCGGTTTTTTTCATTGCGGCCTCACTTGACCGTGAAGTTGTAGTGACCTTGCGTGCGATGGCCGTCGGCGGCAACCGCCGTCCACTGCACTTTATAGACGCCCGGCGCAAGCGTGCCCAACGCGACGCTCATGTGCTTCTTGTCGTTCGTATCGACGACGGATTTTGCGGTGTTGACCTGCGTGCCGTGAGCGTCGGTGACGAGCATCGAGCTGAAGGTGGGTTCGAGCGCTTCGCCGAATACGATCGACGCTTCGTGCGGCGCGCTGACCGTCGCGCCGGGGCCGGGCTGCTGCACTTTGGGCAGTGCGTGAGCGAACGCAAGTTGCGCGGACGCGATGAGCCCGAGCGCGAGCGCGCCGCGCAATGCGGATTTGAACGTCATGGTGGTGTCCTTTCGTGATGCGTGATGCGTGATGCGTGATGACGCGGCGCTTCCACGTCGTTCGATGCGACGTATCGGCGTGCGGAATGGGAAGCGGGTCAGGCGAGGGCGGGTGGCGCGCGCGGTTGCGCGTCGTCGAAGCGGAGCCGATGCACCGCGCTGGCGGCATCGGTCGCACTGAACGATGCGCGCTGCCTGTGTATCGACGCGAACGCCAGTGGGAAGATGGGCGGCGTGGGCGCGTGCGCGAGGAGGTCGCAATAACCGCAGGCCGCGAGATGGCCCAAGGCGTGGTCATCGGCATGCGATGAAAGCGCGGTCCGCTCGATGCCCGATGCGCATACCGAAGCGAGCGGGGCATCGACGCGCTTGGCGTTCAGCCATTGCGACGCGGCGGGCGCGAGCGAGAGCATGAGCATCGCGCACAGGGCGACGATCCCGCCGACTCTACTCATGATTCCCCGCTGCAAACGCTGCATGCCGCGCTCTTGATGCCGATGATGATTGCTGGTCCCGGCGATTATGCCACGCGCCCTATAGCGCTTTCGCGATGGAGCGCATTAGCGAGCGAGACTATCCGACGCAGTACGTTGCTCTGGCTCATGCAGAAACATTCAACTAATCGTTGCGCATGTCTGCCCGATGTCCTATAATCTTTTCTTCGACGGACGCGGGGTGGAGCAGTCTGGCAGCTCGTCGGGCTCATAACCCGAAGGTCGTAGGTTCAAATCCTACCCCCGCAACCAAGCATTCAAGGGGTTACAGGTTCTTGCCTGTAACCCCTTTCTGTTTTTCCGCGCCGTAAAGGCGCTGAAAAACAGTTAGCGATCCTATCGAAATAACGGATCGGCCACAGTGCTTCCCGCCCGTGTCAAAATCCCCCATCGCCTTCAACCGATTCCAAGCCACGCAAACGGAGCCGCCCCCGATGGACATCCCGCACGACCTTCAGGCTATCGCGCATCAGGAAAACACACTCGTGTTCCCGCAGTTCCACGCCGAACACGCATGGCAACTCGGGTCGCAATTGCGCGAAATGGCGCTGGCACGCAGCGCCGCCGTCGCGATCGACGTTCGCACATTCGGGCAGCGGCTCTTCTTCGCCGCGCTCGACGGCGCCACGCCCGACAACGCCCGCTGGGCCGAACGCAAGTCGAAGACGGTGGAGCACTTTCGCCGCAGCTCGTATGGCGTCGGCCTGACGCTGCAACAGTCGGGCGCGACGCTCGCCGACAAGTTCGGTCTGGATCCCGCCCAGTACGCCGCACACGGCGGGGCGTTCCCGATTCGCGTCGCGAATGCAGGCGTCATCGGGTCGGTCGCGGTGTCGGGACTGCCGCAGCGCAGCGATCACGAAATGGTCGTCGAAGCGCTGTGCGCGGTCCTCGGCCAGAGCTTCGCCGCGCTCGCGCTCGACCGTCACTGATCCACTCGAGCGACGCCTCGCTTGTTGAGCAAGCGTCGCTTATTTGCAGCGAATGATCATCGAGCGATTCTTCACGTTCGCCGATATCACGTTGCTGATGCCGCCGCCCGTGGGGCCGCCTTCCTCGTTGTCCTTCGACACGATGTCGTAGCCCGTCGCGCCGCACGCTTTGCCGGCGAGCACGTAGCAGCTCGCCCAGCTCGATCCGGCGTCGGCGCCGCTGCAGTTCACCGCGTATCCGGTCTGTCCATCGGGCAGGTTGATGAGCGATGCATCGTTCGACGATGCGCACGCGCCAAGTCCCGACACCACCACCGCAGCCGCGCCCACCACGACCGCGCGCGTGCCGCGGAATGCGTTCAATAGGGCGAAGAGTCGGCGCGTGCGCCGATCGGATTGCTTCATCTTTACCTCGTGATTTCTGACTTGCGATGCGACGACAGCGAAACGAAAGCAGGTCGTCGCCACGCATTTTTGAGATGCGCATTGTCCCATACGCCGCAAACAGGGCGCGGGCGCGGCCCTTGCGAGAAGCCGTGCATGAACTGAAGGCATCCTTAAGCGATGAACTATTTGCCGAATCGAACGCCTTAATCGATTCGAAATCGGTTTGAATTGCATTCGCGCGGCAGTCACGCACGACATGACCCAACGCAAAGGAGGCAAGAACAAATGGCGGAAAGAGTCACGGGACCGTATCGAGGCTATTACATCAGCGCATCGGCGCGGCTCGTTCAGACGCACGAGGCCGAAGGCGATCAGCCCGGTGCGGGCATCTATGTCGGTTCGGTGAGCCTCGGGCAGGACGGACCGGACAACGCGCGCCACTTCGAGGCGCTCGTCGACCTCGGCCCCGCCCGACGCTTCGCCACCGAGGAAGAAGCGCTCGCACACGTCGAGCAGGCGGCGCGCGATTACATCGACCGATTGCTGCAATCGACATGATGCGAGCCATCCATCTGCGCCACGCCGTGCTTTACGACATTGCGAACTGTCTCGTCGATCTCTTTCCGAGCGGCGCGGACATCGCCGAGATCGGCGGCGACCCGACGCCCGCGCTCTTCGTGAGCTGGCGCACGGGCGGCGTGGCGAATCATGCGGGCAATATTGCCTGGGGCGTGCATTACCGGTTCGACGCCCGCGTGTTGCGGGACTATCCGAACCTGTCGAACGATGCACGCGAACGCGTCTGCCAGCGTGTGCGTGAGTTGAGCCGCTACCTCGATTTCAATTACGCCGATCCGCGCGCAAGCTCGCTGCTCGTCGTGGACGTGGAAGAAGACGTGCTCGACGCGTGACGCGCGCGCTGGACCCGGCGGCGCATGCACGAGTACCATGGTCGCCCGGATCGGTTCGTGCGTACGCTCACGAGCCTTTTTTCGCAGGTCATCGAGCGAGAAAGATGCCGAGCAACGAGACAATCATGGATATTCGTTTTCTTCCCGACGCGCCGGATTATCGCGATTCCAACCTGACGATCGAATTCGCCGCGCTCGTCGATGGCCGGCGCGTGCCGTGCGCCATTTCCGTCGAGGCGCTCGAAGACCACTTCGGCGCGCAAACCTACGACAGCGCCGGCTGGATCGACGCGTTCGATGCAGGGCGCGGGCGCATCGAAGCGGTTGCGCGAGAGCATCTGCAAGTCACGAACGGCATGCCCGTGCTTCTGAAAAGCGGGCACTTTCCGCCGGGGCGCGTCACCGTCGAATGAGACGGGCGGCTCTTCGTTTATCCGTCTTACAAGCAAGCGATGTAAGTCCTTCAACGCAGGCATGCGAATCACGCGCGCCTGTGAATGATGTCCTTTCGCCCGCCCGCGCCTCGGAGTAACATCGTCACATTCTGCCGCACGCGATGCGATTCGCTCGGCATATAACTTGCTCCCGCCGAAAGGCTGCAGAGAGCAATCCATTATAAAAATCGCGCGGGGTCGTATGCTTCAATCCTTTCTTCACTCGCTCGTCGAGTCCAACGCACTTTGGCTCATCTGGGCGGCCGTCGGCGTCCTGATTCTTGGCTTCTGCATCCTGTTTGCTTCGGTCGTGCTGGGCGACTCGGACGAGCCGCTCTATCACGCGGGCCCGGCCTCGCGCAGGGATGACGACGGATCGATGATCGTCTGAGCGGCGTCGCTGATCGCGGCATCGCCGCCGCCCGGTTTCAAAATTGACTTGCAAAGTGGCGGTGCCGACAATGCCTCGCATGGGTCTCGATGAAGAGCGGACACGCCGATTGCGCCTGCATACGAAGCAGCAGCGCGACGCGTTGCGTGAGCGCATACTCGAAGTCTCGCGTGGCATCGTGAGGAACGAGGGCATCGCGTCGCTTTCCATGCGCAAGCTGGCCGACGCGATCGACTACTCGCCCGCGGCGCTCTATCTTCATTTCAGAAGCCGCGGAGAAATTGCGCGAGCGTTGCGCGAAGAAGGGCATGCGCAACTGCGCGCGGCTTTCGTGCCGCACGCGCGTATCGCGGATGCCGCCGCGCGCCTGAAAGCGCTGGGCCGTGCGTATGTGGCGTTCGGCCTCGGCGAGCCGGAGATGTATCGGCTAATGTTCATGGAGACAGTCGATGCAACGGGCGGCCGCGATGACGCAAGCTTGCTTTCGGTGTTCGCCGATACGTTCGCCGCGTTGCACGCTGCCGACCCGGCTGCGTGCGCGCAGGCGTTATGGGCGAACTTGCACGGCATCGTCGCGCTCGAACTGAGCGGCGCGGCGCCGCCGGGCGCGCCGGTAGCGGCGCTCGTCGAGTTGTCGCTCGATGCGTGGCTCGCCGCTGGCTCAGGTGATTGACCGACAGAACGTTCCGACTCTCAACACGATGACCACTGAAGACATCCGTATCGACACCGCCAACGGCATCGGCTTCATTGCGCTCGATCGTCCGAAGGCGCTCAACGCGCTGACGCCGCCGATGCTGCGCGCGATCAGCGAAGCGTTGCGGGCATGGCGTCACGACCAGGCGATCCGCGCCGTCGTGATCTACAGCCCGCACGTACGCGCGTTCTGCGCGGGCGGCGACATTCGCTTTCTATACGACGCGGCGAAGGCGGGCGACCGCGACGCCATCGACGCATTCTTCATCGACGAATACAAGCTCAATCACGCCATCTTCACGTTCCCGAAGCCGTACGTCGCGGTGGTGAACGGCGTCGTGATGGGCGGCGGCATGGGCATATCGCAAGGCGCGCATCATACGGGCGGCCTGCGCATCGTCACGCAGTCCACGAAGATGGCAATGCCGGAGACGCGCATCGGGCTCTTTCCGGATGTCGGCGTGAGCTGGTTCCTGGCGCGCGCGCCGGGCGCGATCGGCCGTTATCTGGCGGCGACGGGCGCGAGCATGGGCGCCGCCGATGCGCTTTACGCCCGCATGGCCGACGCCTATCTCGACGACGGCGCGCTGCCCGGGCTGATCGAATCGCTGCGGCATCAGCGCTTTCTGGATGGCGTGGACATCATGCGCTTCGTCGAAAACGAAACGACGAAGTACAAGGTCTCGCCGATTCCCGACGCCAGCGCGCTCGCCGAAGCGCGCACGCTCATCGACAAGCATTTCGCGGCGGGCAACGGCGCGGCGATCCTGGCTTCGCTCGAACGCGAAGCGGACGCGTCCGGCAACGAGTGGGCGCGGGCTACGGCGGCGGAGTTGCGCGAACGCTCGCCGCTTTCCGTCGATGTTTCGCTTCAGCAAGTGGACCGCGCGCGCTTCTCGACGATGGCCGAAACGCTGCGCCGCGATCTCGATCTCACGCGTTCGGCGTTCGAGCGCGGCGACGTGGCGGAGGGCATCCGGGCGCGTATCGTCGACAAGGACAATCAGCCGGCCTGGAGAATCGCGCGGGCGGAAGATGTCGAGCCGAACGAGGTCGAGCGGATGTTCGACAGCGCGTGGACGCCGGCGACGCATCCGCTGCGGCTGCTGAAAGATTGACGCACGGCGCGGGCAGGCGCCCGCGTATTCGATGCGTTAGCGTGCTTCGCCGCGCGCCATGAACGCGCGCATGAAGACGAGCGCGCCCCAGCCCCAGATGCCGTTCGCGATGAAGTTCGGCGCGAGGCGCGGCAGCATGTTGCCGGCCGGCCAGATGCCGCGAGCCGGATCGATCACGAACGCGCTCACCGCCGTCAGCACGATGCCGCCGAACACGAGCGCGCCGATCCACGGTGCGCGGTTCTCGGGCGCGACGCGCAGCAGCCAGGCCATCAGAATGGCGATGACGGCGCTCCATAGCGCATTGGCGATGAATTCGGGGATGCCGATCGGCAGGAACGGCGCGGTGGAGAAGCCGGCCGTATCGATCAGGCCGGCTGCGTGCAGAAGCGCGTACGTCGATTCACGAAAGAACAGTGCGGCGAGAAATCCGGAAACTAACGGCAGAATAAGTTTTTGCATTGGCTGGACCGCGTGCGGGCGAGACCGCGGCTCGCTCGGTTATCGTGACGAGCGCCATTATAGGGGCGCGCGCGGGCCAGCCGGTGCCGTTGCACTTACTTCGCGATGGCGTCGCTCGCGGGACTGTTGTGCAGCATGCGGTCGCTGTTCGGCGGCGGATTCGGGCGCTTGACCGGCATGTTGTCTGGATTGTGCGGACGCGTCGCGCTCGCGGCGGGCGAACCGGGCGCGCCGGGCGGCTTGACCATCGATGCGTTATCGTCCGGGCGCGCGGCCTGCGTGCCTTGCGCATGCACGGCGAAGGCGGCGCAGAAGAGGGCGCTTGCCGCGATCAGTCGTTTCGTCATGGTCAGTCTCCTCGGACACCGTCGATGCTCGGCGACCTAAGTCTGACAAGCGTTGGCATCGAAGATTCGCTCATCCCCGCAAGGGATGCGCCCGCCGACCGTTTCGCGCCGCTGCGGTAAAATGGCCGATTCGTCGCCGTCCGCCAAATCCGCTCAAAACCATGTCAGCCGTGCCCAAGATCAGCCCCCGCCGCGTGTCCGTCGCCCCGATGATGGACTGGACGGATCGCCATTGTCGTTCGCTGCATCGGCTGGTGTCGCGCAATGCGTGGCTGTACACCGAAATGGTGACGACGGGCGCGCTGCTTTACGGCGACGTCGCGCGGCATCTCGCGTTCACGCCCGACGAAGCGCCGGTCGCGCTGCAACTCGGCGGCAGCGAACCCGAGGACCTGGCGAAGAGCGCGAAGCTCGGCGAGCAGTGGGGCTACGACGAAATCAACCTGAATTGCGGATGCCCGTCCGAGCGCGTGCAGCGCGGCGCATTCGGCGCATGTTTGATGAAGGAACCGAAGCTCGTCGCGGACTGCGTGAAGGCCATGCGCGACGCAGTGTCGATTCCGGTGACGGTCAAGCATCGCATCGGCGTCGACGCGGTCGAAGACTATGCGTTCGTGCGCGATTTCGTCGGCACGGTCGCGGACGCCGGATGCGAGGTGTTCATCGTCCACGCGCGCAACGCCATCCTGAAGGGTCTGAGCCCCAAGGAAAATCGCGAGATTCCGCCGCTCAAGTACGAATACGCGTATCAGCTCAAGCGCGATTTTCCGCATCTGGAAATCTCGATCAACGGCGGCATCAAGACGCTCGATGAAGTGGAAGAGCACCTGAAGCACGTCGATGGCGTGATGCTCGGGCGCGAGGCGTACCACAATCCTTACGTGCTGGCGGGCGTCGATACGCGCTTCTATGGCGCGACCACGCCGGTTCCGACGCGCGAGGCAATCGAGGCGGAATTGATCGAGTATGCGCGGGCGGAAGTCGCGCGCGGCACGTATCTCGGTGCGGTGACGCGGCATGCGCTGGGGCTGTATCGCGGTGTCGCGGGTGCGCGGGGATGGCGGCGGGTGCTATCCGATAGCAAGCGGCTCGCGAAGGGCGATCTCGGCATCTTCGACGAGGCGCGCAGTCATTTGCGCGATGGCGTGGAGGCGGTCGAGGCTTGAACGGCGCGGGGAATCTGTATCGGCGCGCCGTCCGCTTGTGACTGAGCGCCATACCAGAGTGCCCCGCAGCTTCGCGAAAGCAAAAAGCCCAGTCGAAGACTGGGCTTTTTGCTTGAATTTCTGGGGTGGCTGATGGGACTCGAACCCACGACGACAGGAATCACAATCCTGGACTCTACCAACTGAGCTACAGCCACCACTGAACAACAGAATTACTGCTTTCTCGCTTCAGCGAAATTGCCTGCCGATCGAGAAGCGAGATTATACGAACTGGCTTTCCAGTTGCCTAGTCCTTTCGAGCATTTTTTTGCGGTGTCACTCGCTGCCGTGCGAGCACGCATTCGCAAGCGGTGGCGCGCTCGGTGCCGAGTGGCCGGGCGACTTATTCGGGGCGACAGTCGTGTCACAGCATTCCCTTTTACAACGGGTTTCCAGCTTTGCTTTCGTCGGCGCCCCATAACCGGGCAAGAGCAGGACCGAGAATCCATTCGAGATTCGTGCTTTCCACTTTCCGGCGCGCCTCTCGCAGGCACTCTCCTCACCGTGCTACATTGATCATTCTCCCCATAACGACGACCATGGAGGCAGCTATGGCTACTTTGGCGATCGACGGCGTGCGCTGGGTCAACGACCGCGTGACCAACGTGCGCTGGGGCAGTTTCGATTCCGCCAGGAACGAATGGGCGGCTCCCACCAGCATCGTGGACGTCCGGCAAGTCGTGGACACCATCAAGAGCGGCAAGGAAGTCCGCACGCTCTTCACCCTCGGCGGACGAACGTTTCTCGGACCCAAAGTCAGCGCCTTGCCTTACGCGAACGGCCACGTCGGCATCGAGGCGCGCGTGCAGGACGGGCAAATCGAAAAATCGCTCGAGGATTTGCCGCCCGTCTGACCGGCACGGCTTGGGCGAGCTGTGGAGAAAATGCATTGAATCGGGAACAGGCGCTCAGGTTCGAAACCGAATTCGTGCCGCGCATCGCCGAGAGCGTCACGCGGCAGATCGGTCGCGGGTTGCGTATCGACATCGTGCCGAACGAACATCCGTGCGCGCCCACGCGGCTGCACATCACTGCGCCGCCGCATGACAACGGCGAGCGGGCGCGTCAATATCCGTTCGATCTGAACGTGTTCCTTACCTGGGACGACGACGAAATCGTGCGCCTGTTACGCCCCGACGGAGAGGCGCGCTTTCAGCGTTATCTGGATTCGCTCGCCGCGAAGTTCGCCGCGTGGGAAGGCGCGCGCGACGTGGATTTCGTCACGCGCTCGCAGGCGGAGCCGTCGGTGCTGTTCGGCGGGCTCGACTTCGAGGCTTGAGCGTCCGGACGCGTCGCCGGCTTCGAAGGACATCACGAACTGGGAGATGAAGATGGCATCGTCGAATGAAGGCAAGCTGCGCGCGTTCGTGCAGACGGCGGAACAGGCGGGCGGCTTCGTGTGGGTCCTCACGCTCGTCGATTTCGCGGCGCAGGAAGTCAAGCGCGCGATGGTCTCGGAAGAAAACTTCGCCACCGCCGATGCCGCCCGCGACGCCGGCAACGACCGCCTCAAGGCGATGTCGAACGACCGCTGACGTCCTTTCCGACTCCGGCTGAATGCTCGCGCACGGCTTCGCGCCGCGCGTGGAGCGTCATGCGCGCAACGCGCATCCACGACGATGACCGACAACGACAATAACGAGCCCGACCGGCGCGCCGCACGGGAAGCCCGCTTTCGCCGCTACGAAGCCGCGGGCGAAGCATCGATCCGCGCGGATCTGGAGGAAACCCCCGAAGCCGATTCCGCCGATCCCGAAGCCGCGTCCAAGCGCGCATGGCTGCGCACGAAGGACGCCGCGCGGCAGGACGAACAGTTCCGGGCGATGTTCGCGTCGGTGTCGTCGGCGAACGACGCGGCGCAATTGGCCCGCGATTCCGCGCAGGCATCGCGCCGCTCGGCGTTCTGGACGATGATCGCGGCGCTCGCCGCAACGGCGGGCGTCATCATCAACGCGGCGATCGCGCTGGGATGGCTCGACTGGCTCAGGCGCTAGCGCGCGTCAAAACGACCACCACGCTCGCACGCTCGGCTCGCCTGCGAGCGCGCGCAGGAAGTCGTCGGCGAAGGCATCGCTCGCGGCTTTCCATTCGGGCGTGCCGGCGGGCAGATCGTTCGGATTTTGAAGGCCGCGCGCGTGGCGGATGGCGGCGACCGCTTCGCTCATCGCGGCGATCGATTCCAGACTTTGCATGTTCATACCGTGTCTTACGGCACGAAACGCGCAAGGTTTAGGTCCGCGAATCCCTTTCCTTGCGATGCCCTGACACCAGCGCGCCCGCGTCCTTCGGCAGCCCGACCAGATCGATCACGCCGACCAGCCCCACGAATCCGACGATCAGAAACGCGACGCCGAAATCCTCCGGCGCGATCGAATGCGCGTCGTGGCCATGCAGCCATTCGCCGATACGCAGCGCAATCGCGCCGATCGCGACGCCGACGCCCATCGTCATCTGAAAGAGCGTGCTCGAGAGCGCCGACGCGCCGCTCATCTGCGCCTTCGGGACATCGGCGAAACTGAGCGTGTTGAGCGCCGTGAACTGCAGCGAGCGCGAGAGGCCGCTCGCGAACAGCACGGCGACGATCACGAGCTTCGGCGTCGATGGCGCGAGCAGGCTCATCGCGGCCAGGGAAAGCGCCGCGATCACGCCGTTGACGATCAGCACCGGCCGGAATCCGAATCGCCGCATGACGGGCGTGGTCACGACTTTCATCGACAGATTGCCCGCGAACACGGCAAGCGTGAGCAGGCCCGAATCGAACGCGTTCATGCCGAAGCCCACCTGAAACATGAGCGGCAGCAGGAACGGCGCCGCGCTGATCGCGATTCGAAAGAGCGAACCGCCGCCCATCGCGACGGCGAAGGTCTTCACCTTGAGCGCGGACAGATCGACGACCGGTTGCGCCGCGCGCCGCAGATGCCGCCAGGATGCGACGCCCGCGGCCACGCCCACTGCGACGAGCCCGCCCACGAGCGGCCACGGCGCGTCGTTGCGGCCGACGAGTTCCATCGCGTAGAGCAGTGTCACGCACGCGACGCCGCACAGCACGAAGCCGGCGAAATCGAAGCGGCGTTTCGCGTCCTCGCGCACGTTGTCCACATAACGCAGCGTCAGCAACAAGCCGATGAGACCGAGCGGCACGTTCAAATAGAAGATCCATCGCCAGGACGAATATGTCGTGATGAATCCGCCGAGCGGCGGCCCGATGACCGGCGCGACGAGTCCCGGCCACGTGATGATGGCGATCGCGCGCATCAGGCCGTCCTTCGGCGTCGCGCGCAGCACGGCGAGGCGTCCGACCGGCACCATCATCGCGCCGCCGATGCCTTGCAGCACGCGCGCCGCCGCGAACGCGGGCAACGTGGATGTCGTCGCGCACAGCACGGACGCCGCCGTGAACACGGCGATCGCGCTGCCGAACACGGTGCGCAGGCCGAAGCGGTCGGCGGCCCATCCGCTGATCGGGATGAACACCGCGAGCGTGAGCAGATACGCCGTGATGCCGAGGCTCATGTCGGCCGGATGCACGCCGAACGAGCGCGCCATTTGAGGCAGCGCGGTCGCGATGATGGTGCCGTCGAGGTTCTCCATGAAGAACGTCGCGGCGACGAGCATGACGATGATCGAGGAACCGCGTTTCGCGCGCTCGGGTTCGCTGGAAGCAGTAGATGAAGACATCGGTCTGGTCGCGTGAGACGCGTGAGTGCGTCAAGGTATCCGAAAGCCTGGCAGCCGTTGCTGCGTGGCGCGTCGAAGCGAAAGCGTAAGGCGAGGCACGCCATTCTATCCACGGGAGCAGACCTTGCACGCCTATGGTAGTTTCTGCGGTTGGTCGGCAATGTCTGCCGTGGACAGTTCGCCAGAAGGCGTCAATACAAGGAACCAAGCGATGAAGTATCGGAAACTGGGCGATTCGGGCGTCGACGTGAGTCTGATCGGGCTCGGCACCATGACCTGGGGCGAGCAGAACACCGAGAGCGAAGCGCACGAACAGATCGACTACGCGCTCGCGCAAGGTGTCAATCTGATCGATGCCGCCGAAATGTACCCGGTCCCGCCGCGCCCCGAAACGCAGGGCCGCACGGAAGAATACATCGGCACGTGGCTCGCGAAGAACGCGGGCAAGCGCGGCGATATCGTGCTCGCGACGAAGATCGCCGGGCCCGCGCGTCAGCCGCACAATCCGCGTCACATTCGCGGCGCGGGCAATCAGTTCGACCGCAAGAACATCAACGAAGCGATCGACAGCAGTCTGAAGCGCCTGCAAACGGATTACGTCGATCTATATCAACTGCACTGGCCCGACCGCAGCACGATGACGTTCGGCCGCCCGGCGTATCCGTATATCGACGACGAATACACGGTGCCGATCGAGGAAACGCTCGCCGCGCTCGGCGACCTCGTGAAGGCGGGGAAGATCCGCTACGTGGGCGTGTCGAACGAAACGCCGTGGGGCGTCGCGCAATTCCTGCGCGCGGCCGAGAAAGCGGGGCTGCCGCGCATCGTCAGCATCCAGAATCCGTATAGCCTCGTGAATCGCACGTTCGAAACCGGGCTGTCCGAATTCACGCACAAGGAAGGCGTGGGGCTGCTCGCGTATTCGCCGCTCGCGTTCGGCTGGCTCTCGGGCAAGTACGAAGGCGGCGCACGTCCGGCGGGCGCGCGCATCACGCTGTTCGAGCGATTCCAGCGCTACAGCAAGCCGCAGGCGATCGCCGCGACGTCGTCCTACGTCGAACTCGCGAAGCGCCACGGCCTCACGCCGACGCAACTCGCGCTCGCGTTCGTCAACACGCGGCCGTTCACGACGAGCACGCTGATCGGCGCGACGTCGATGGCGCAGTTGCAGGAGAATATCGCGAGCGTGGACATCAAACTGTCTGATGAAATCCTCGCGGAAATCGAAGCCCTGCACGAGCGTCAGCCGAATCCCGCGCCGTAAATCGGCTGGCGTGGCGCGGTTCGAGTAATCGGACCGCGAATGTGTCAGCATGGAAGGGTTGCCGGGCGATGCGTCGCGACGACATCGCCCGGCGGTATTACCGGACGCGCAAACATCGCGCGCGCCGTTTCGTTGTGACCTGCCGCATCCGAAAGCCGCTGCGTCTCGCCGCGCGCTTTCCGTCTGACTCGCGTGCGATGCCGCCGAAAGGCGTGTAAGGCACCGCACTTGCTCGATGGTCCTGGTTGCCCGCTGCGGCGCCTCTCGCCACAGCGCGCTCTTCGCAAAAGGAGTCGTCGCTCATGTCTCAAGCAACGCCGCAATCCCAAGATCTGGATCGCCTGACGATCGACACGATCCGCACGCTTTCGATGGACGCCGTGCAGAAGGCCAACTCCGGCCACCCCGGCACGCCGATGGCGCTCGCGCCCGTCGCGTTTCATCTCTGGCAGAACCATCTTCGCTACGATCCGGACGCGCCGCTGTGGCCCAATCGAGACCGCTTCGTATTGTCGGTCGGGCATGCGTCGATGCTGCTGTATTCGCTGCTGCATCTCGCGGGCGTGAAGGAAGTCGACGAGGACGGCAAGCCGACGGGACAGCCGGCCGTGTCGATCGACGACATCAAGCAGTTCCGCCAGCTCGACAGCAAGACGCCCGGCCACCCCGAATTTCGCATGACCACGGGCGTCGAAACCACGACCGGTCCGCTCGGGCAAGGTCTCGGCAACAGCGTCGGCATGGCGATGGCCGCGCGCTGGAAGGAAGCGCACTTCAACAAGCCGGACGCGGCGCTCTTCGATTACCGCGTGTACGCGCTCTGCGGCGACGGCGACATGATGGAAGGCATTTCGCACGAAGCGGCGTCGATGGCGGGGCATCTGAAGCTGTCGAATCTCATCTGGATCTACGACAGCAACCGCGTGACGATCGAAGGCCACACGGATCTCGCGTACAGCGACGACGTCGAATCGCGCTTTCGCGGCTACAACTGGAACACGCTGCATGTCGACGACGCCAACGACGCCGCCGCGCTCGAAGCCGCGATCAACGAAGCGAAGGCCACGACCGACCGGCCGACGCTGATCGTGGTGAAGAGCATCATCGGCTGGGGCGCGCCGAACAAGCAGGACACGGCGAGCGCGCATGGGGAGCCGCTCGGCGACGCGGAAATCAAGCTCGCGAAGAAGTTCTACGGCTGGCCGGAAGACGCGCAGTTTCTCGTTCCCGATGGCGTGATGCAGCATTTCGCCGACGGCATGGGCGCGCGCGGCAAGGCGGCGCACGCGGAGTGGAAGCAGCGTTTCGACGCCTACGAAAAAGCCAATCCCGAACTCGCGAAAGAAGCGTGGCTGATGCTCGAGAACAAGCTGCCCGAGGGCTGGGACGCGGATATCCCGACCTTCGACGCGGACGCAAAGGGCATCGCGACGCGCGAATCGTCGGGCAAGGTGCTGAACGCGATCGCGCAGCGCATTCCGTGGATGCTCGGCGGCGCGGCGGACCTCGCGCCATCGACGAAAACGAACCTCAAGTTCGAAGGCGCGGGCAGCTTCGAGCACGACAACTACGGCGGGCGCAATCTGCACTTCGGCATCCGCGAGCACGGCATGGGCGCGATTGCGAACGGCCTCGCGCTGTCGGGCTTGCGGCCGTTTGCATCGACGTTCCTGATTTTCAGCGACTACATGAAGCCGCCGATCCGCCTCTCGGCCATCATGGAAGTGCCGGTGATCTACGTGTTCACGCACGATTCGATCGGCGTCGGCGAAGACGGCCCGACGCATCAGCCGATCGAGCAGCTCGCGTCGCTGCGCGGGGTCCCCGGCCTGACGACGCTGCGCCCCGCCGATGCCAACGAAGTGAGCGAAGCGTGGCGCGTGGCGCTGTCGCATTCGAAGGAGCCGTCGTGCATCGTCGTGACGCGCCAGCCGCTGCCGACGTTCGACCGCACGAAGTACGCGTCGGCGGAAGGCGTGCGGCGCGGCGCGTACGTGCTCGCGGACGCTCCCGACGGCAAGAAGCCCGAAGTGCTGCTGCTCGCGACGGGCAGCGAAGTGTCGCTGTGCGTCGACGCGTACGAGAAGCTGAAGAGCGAGGGCATCGCGGCGCGCGTGGTGTCGATGCCGTCGTGGGACATCTTCGAGCAGCAGGACGAGGCGTACAAGGAATCGGTGCTGCCGACCGGCGTCCACGCGCGCGTGGCCGTCGAGCAGGCCGCGACGCTCGGCTGGGACCGCTACACCGGCCGTCTCGGCGCGCAGATCGTGATGCACACCTTCGGCGCGTCGGCTCCGCTCAAGGCGCTGAAGACCAAGTTCGGCTTCACGCTGGAAGGCGTCTACGAAGCCGCGAAGAAGCAGATCGAGCGCGTCAAGGCCAACGGCAAGGAGTGAGCACACCATGCAGATCGGCATCGTTGGACTGGGGCGCATGGGCGGCAACATCGGCCGGCGCCTGATGCGAGGCGGGCACGATTGCGTCGTCTACGATCACAACCCGCAGGCGACCGACGCCCTTGCGGCCGAAGGCGCGACCGGATCGCAGAATTTGGGCGATCTCGTTTCGAAGCTCGCCGGGCCGCGCGTGATCTGGCTGATGCTGCCCGCCGGCAAGATCACCGAGGACACGTTGAACGACCTTCACGAAATCCTGCAGGCGGACGACGTGGTGATCGACGGCGGCAACAGCTTCTACAAAGACGATATCCGCCGCGCCGCGCGGTTTCGCGAGCTGGGCGTGCATTACGTCGATGTCGGCACGTCGGGCGGCATCTGGGGACTGGAACGCGGCTATTGCATGATGATCGGCGGCGACGAAGCCGTCGTGCGCCGGCTCGATCCGATTCTGGCGACGCTCGCGCCCGGACGCGGCGACATCCCCGAAACGCCGGGCCGCGCAGGACGCGATCCGCGCGTCGAGAACGGCTACATGCATTGCGGCGCGGTCGGCTCGGGGCACTTCGTGAAGATGGTGCACAACGGCATCGAATATGGGCTGATGCAGGCCTATGCGGAAGGCTTTCACATCCTCAGGCACAAGGAGTCGGCGGAACTGCCGGAGAACGAGCGCTATACGCTCGATCTCGCGGATATCGCGGAAGTGTGGCGGCGGGGCAGCGTCGTGTCGTCGTGGCTGCTAGACCTGACGGCGGGCGCGCTGGCGAGCGACGCGGGCCTCGAACGATTCTCGACGGAGGTGGCCGACAGCGGCGAAGGGCGCTGGACGATCGAAGCGGCCATCGAGGAAGCGGTGCCGGCGCAAGTGCTATCGGCGGCGCTTTACACGCGCTTCCGCTCGCGCGACGCCGACATGTTCCCCGAGCGGATGTTGTCCGCCATGCGCTTCGGCTTTGGCGGCCACAAGGAGTTTCCGGTGAAGTAAGCGCGTGTGTTTCAAGACGAACGGCGATGGAGGTCCATCGCCGTTTTTCATTTCATGATGCGACGCCTGAAAAGCCACGCGCACGCGAAAAACGGCAGCACCGTATAGGCGATCAGCACGCCCAGATGCAGCGCAATGCCATCGGGCGCGCGCCCGAGCATCGCCGGACGAATCAGCTCGACCGCGTGAAAGAGCGGCAGCGCCTGCGTCGCGTGCAACGCGAGCGCGGGAAGCTGCGTCACCGGGAAGAACACGCCGGAGAGCAGGAGCATCGGCGTGAGCGCGAGCGTCTGATAGAACATGAAGAAGTCGTAGCTCGGCGCGATGGCGGTGACGATCATCGCCGTGCTCGCGAACGCCAGTCCCGTCAGCACGATGACCGGCAGCGCGAGCAGCATCGACGGAAAACTCGCATAGCCGAGCGCGCCCGCGACCAGCATGATCGCCGCGCCCGAGAGCACCGACTTGCTCGCGGCCCACACGATTTCGCCCAGCACGATATCGCCGAGCGTGAGCGGCGTGTGCATGATCGCTTCCCACGTGCGCTGCACCTGCATGCGCGAAAAGCCGGAGTACATCGCCTCGAAGCTCGCGGACATCATCACGCTCGACGCCACCGTGCCCGCCGCGAGAAACGCGATATACGAGACACCGTCGACATGGCCGACCATCAGCCCGAGACCGAGCCCGAGGCCGAAAAGGTAGATCATCGGATCGGCGAGATTGCCGATCATCGACGCGACCGCGAGCTTCTTCCACACGAGGTAATTGCGCCGCCATACCGACATCCAGTGCGTGGCGTTGGCGGGCAGGGCGCTGGAAAGCGGCGTGAGGTTGTCCGCCTTAGCGCGCGGCTTGTTTGCCTGGACGCCCGATTGGTCGAAAGTATCCATCGTTTTTAATCCACCATCTCGCGCCCGGTCAGGCGCAGAAACACGTCTTCGAGATTCGCCGGACGATGCAGATAGCGCACGTCCGCGCGTCCCTTCACGCGCGCATGCACCGGCTGCGGATCGTCGACGTAGCAAAAAAGCGTCTCGCCGCTCACTTCGATCCGCTCCACGAGCGGCGCAAGCTCGGCCGCGAGCGCGCGCGTGTCCGGTCCGTAAATCTCGATGACATCCGAGCCGATCACCGACGCGATCAGATCGTGCGGCCGGCCCTCCGCGATCTTGCGTCCTTCCTCGATCACGCACAGACGGTCGCACAGGCGCTCGGCTTCTTCCATGAAATGCGTCGTCAGCAGAATGGTCTTGCCGCGCGCAAGCAATGATCGTAAGCGCTCCCAGATGAGATGCCGCGCTTGCGGATCGAGGCCGGTGGTGGGCTCGTCCATCACGAGCACGTCGGGGTCGTTGACGAGCGCGCGCGCCAGCGTCAGCCGCCGCTTCATGCCGCCCGACAACTCGCCGACACGCGCATCGGCCTTGTTTTCGAGCCGCGCGAACTCCAGCAGCGACGGCACCAGCGCCTCCATGCGCGCGCCCGTCAGGCCGAAATAGCGGCCGAAGACAAGAAGATTTTCGCGCACGGTGAAGTCGGGATCGAGGTTGTCGAACTGGGGCACGACGCCCACGCGCTGCCGGGCAAAGCGCGCGCGCGATGGCACCGGCTCTCCGACGAGCCGGATCGTCCCGCTATCCGGCGACGTGATGCCGAGCAGCATCTTGAGCGTCGTCGTCTTGCCCGCGCCGTTCGGCCCGAGCAGTCCGAAGCATTCGCCCGGACGCACGTCGAACGAGAGTCCGTCGACGACGTTTCTCGCGCCGTAGTGCTTTCTGACTTCGCTGAATTCGATCGCGGGCGCGACGCGATCTTCGGATGCGAGGGTTGCCATGCATGAAGCCTGGAAGGGGAATCCAGCGGGCTAGTGTAATCCAATGCACCAGCGCGGCGCTTTGCGTGCAACGGCATGCGGCGCGAGCGAGTCAAACGAGTGCCGGCGAGCGCACGCGTGATTCGGGCGAATCACGCGGAGCCTTGTGCGCCGGGCCGCTGCGGTATCTGGCACGGTGAAAGCTACTGCGTGCTCTCGTTGCCAAGGATTAGCGTTTTCCATCGTTGCGACGTCCGTCGCGGCACAGGATCATCAAGTTGCGCCGCGGTCATGGGGATGCGGCAGGGAGGCATGATGACAAGCTATAGAAAGATTCTGCTTTGCTATGACGGCTCCAGAGAAGGCCGCAAGGCGCTGCGCCAGGGCGCGAACCTCGCGCTCGATCTCAACGCGGAAACGCACGTGCTCGCCGTGGTGGACATGCGGTCGAGCATCGCGCAAAGCGCCGGATTGCTGACGGATGTGGCCTGCGGACGGTTCGAGGATGCGGCGCGCGACATTCTGCAGGAGGGCGTCGAGTGGTTGCGCGAGCGCGGCCTGCAGGCGCAGGGGCATTTCGCGTTCGGGCATCCGATCGACGAAATCGCGGCGCTCGCCGACCAGCTGAAGGTGGATCTGGTCGTGGTGGGGCATCGATGCCGCAGCGGCCTCGCGCGCTGGTGGATGGGCGCGGGCAACACGCCGCTCCTGGATCGCGTGTCGTGCAGCATTCTGGTGGCGGTCTGTCAGGCGGGCGAATCCGCCGAAGCGGAAGACGCCGCCGCGTATGCCGCCAAGCCGGTAAAGGCCGAAGCGGGCGCGTGAGCGGGCTGGAGGCGCGTCAGCCGTTGAGATCGACGGCGACGAGCTTCCACGACACCAGACCGCTGCGGTGAAAAATGGCGGAATAGCGGGCATCGCCGGCGCCGTGCTGATAGGTCACGACGAAGGTGTTGATGCCGCGATATCCGGCGGTCGTCTGCGGCGGCTGCGGCGGCTGCGGCGGCTGCGGTGCCTGTGTCGCCGCACCGGACGCGGCGGCCCCTGCCGGCACGGACGGCGGGCGTTCCCCGGGAAGGCCGCGTGGCGGAATGCCGTTCAGAATGGCGGCGACGCCATCCGGTGTCGCATAGGAATCCACGAGCGGTCCGACGAGCGCCGCGCCGATCATCGCTCCGATGATCGCAAGTGGATTTCCGCTCTTCTGCATATCGACGCGGCGCGTGAGCAGCGCGGCGACCTGCTCCTTGAGACTGCTGCGCAGCGCGGGGAAATCGACGTATTCGTTGACCGTCTGCGCATCGCGGGCGTCGGCGGCACGCTTCACGCGATCCAGCGCGATATACGGCGACGCATACAGGAAGCCCAGCGCCGCGCCGATCAGCACGACAGCGAGCGTGACGACGACAAAGCGCGTAGTGCGGGACATGCGGAAGCCAGGCCTCTCAAACGTGAATCGACTTCAGATTGACCATGCCGACGCGCGATTGATTCCCGGCTTCGCCTTTAGCGACGCTCACGCCAGAATGCCGCCGGCAACGCCCGCGCGTTCTTCGTCGATGCAGCGGTCGATCATGCGCGACACTTCGCTGATCTTGCCCACCATGATGACCCGCGATTCGCTGCGATACACCCGCACCGGGGCGCGCTGTGCCGCTTCGGCGTGAACATTGTGCGCCAGGGATACGCGCGCAAACGCGGGCTGGCGCGACGGCAGCGCAGGCATTTCATCGAAGAGATCGGGTGCAGCTTCGACATGCGGTCGAGCCGCGACGCCGCAGGAAATCAACGCACGCAGATGACGCAGGCGGCCAAACTGGCGGAAGGGCAACAAACGGGCGAAACGACGTTCCATGATGACTCTCCAGACGATAGGACGCACTGCGGCGAGCCGCGACCGGCTGCCGTCATGCTTTGATGTGGGTGAAACGCGCCGCGCCGTGCGTGGCGTGAGAGAAGAGAGGCGCTAGAACTCGCCCGAGCGGATGAGACCGACCGCGATGCCTTCGAGCGCGAATTCACCGCTGCCTGGGCGCACGAAGATGTTCTCGTAATCCGGGTTCTCGGCGATCAGTTCGACGCCGTCGGCATGGCGCTTCCAGCGCTTCACGGTAACGTCGTCGCCCAGACGCGCAACCACGATCTGACCATCCTTCGCCTCCGTGCGCTTTTGTACCGCGAGCAGGTCGCCGTCGAGAATGCCGGCGTCTCGCATGGAAAGCCCGCGCACTTTCAGCAAGTAATCGGGCTTGCTCGAGAAGAGCGCCGGATCGCACGCGTAGTGCTGCGAGATGTGCTCTTGCGCGAGGATAGGACTACCCGCAGCCACGCGGCCGACGAGCGGCAACGACAACTGCATGATGCTCGGATGCGGCAGCGTGAACTGATGCGGAAGTTCTTCCGACCGGGCGATGTCGCCGATCAGCCGAATACCGCGCGACGACCCCGCCGCCAGTTCGATCACGCCCTTGCGCGCCAGCGCCCGCAGATGTTCTTCGGCCGAATTGGCGGAGCTGAAGCCAAGCTCGGCGGCGATCTCGGCGCGCGTGGGCGGAAAGCCGGTGCGCTCGATCGCACGCTGGAGCAGTTCGAAAACCTGCTGTTGCCGCGCGGTAAGTTTTGAGGTTCTAGTCACTGGCTTGGCCCCTGCTGCGCTGTATGGATGAACAGATGCCTGTATTTTTATACAGTATTTCGCGCTTTTCAAGCATTACTTTAAGTTCGTGTTGCGGGCGTCCGTCGCCGCACGCAGACGACCCCGTCGGCTTCGTTAGCAGCTTTGCGTATAAAAAGATGAAAAACGATTATTTCTAATCATATAGCGGCGCCGATAGACTGATTCCGTCAATTGGATAAGACGGAGAACGGGGAATGCAAAGCAAGAAAGCGGGATTGGGGACCGCCACGAAGAAACTGCTGACCGCGGTCGCGCTAGCAGCGGCGGGTATCGGCGCGACGGTGGGCATGAGCGTTCAGGCGCACGCGCAGACGTCGTTTTTGAACGTCTCCTACGACCCGACTCGCGAGCTTTATCAGGACTTCAACCAGGCGTTCGCGAAGAAGTGGAAAGCGGAGACCGGCGAAACCGTCACGTTCAAACAGTCGCACGGCGGCTCGGGCGGCCAGGCGCGCGCCGTCCTCGACGGCCTGCAAGCCGACGTCGTGACGCTCGCGCTCGCGTACGACATCGATGCGATCGCAGGCAAGGGCCTCGTCAATAGCGACTGGCAAAAGCGCCTGCCGGACAACGCATCGCCGTACACATCGACGATCGTGTTTCTCGTGCGCAAGGGCAACCCGAAGCACATCAAGGACTGGGACGATCTGGCGAAGCCGGGCGTGTCCATCGTCACGCCGAATCCGAAGACCTCGGGCGGCGCGCGCTGGAACTACCTCGCCGCGTGGGCGTATGCGCAGCACAAGCCGGGCGGCAACGAACAGACGGCCAAGGACTTCGTTTCCAAGCTCTACAAGAACGCCGGCGTGCTCGATTCCGGCGCGCGCGGCGCGACGACGAGCTTCGTGCAGCGCGGGCAGGGCGACGTGCTGATCGCGTGGGAAAACGAAGCGTTTCTGTCGCTGAAGGAGTTTGGCCCCGAGAAGTTCGAGATCGTCGTGCCGTCGGCGAGCATTCTCGCGGAGCCGCCCGTCGCGGTGGTGGACAAGGTCGTCGACAAACACGGCACGCGCAAGCTCGCCGAGGCGTATCTGAAGTACCTCTATAGCGACGAAGGCCAGCAGATCGCCGCGCGCAATTTCTATCGTCCGCGTTCGGACAAGGTTCCGGCCGAGCTGACGAAGCAGTTTCCGAAGCTGAAGCTGTACACCATCGACGATACGTTCGGCGGCTGGACGAAAGCGCAAAAGACGCATTTCGCGGACGGCGGCGTGTTCGATTCGATCTATCAACCGCAATAACGGCAGCAGAAACGCAGCAAGCAGAAGCCGGACGGTCCGATGATGGAGCATCGGGCCGGACCGGCAAACCGACAAGCGGCGCGCCATGACGCCGCTATCAGCACATGCAGCAACGAGCGCCCACCCCGGCGCACTGGAACAGGATGACCCGAGCATGACCACTTTCAACCTGCGCAAGCCGAGCGCGCTGCCGGGCTTCGGCCTGACGCTCGGCATCACGCTCGCGTATCTCAGCCTCATCGTGCTGATACCGCTCGCGGCCACTTTCGCCAAGACTGCGACGCTCGACTGGGCGCAATTCGTGCGCGCGGTCACGTCGCCGCGCGTGTTGGCGTCGTATCGGCTGACGTTTTTCGCGGCGCTCGGCGGTGCGCTCATCAATGCCGTGTTCGGCTTTCTCGTCGCGTGGGTGCTCGTGCGCTACACGTTCCCGTTCAAACGTCTGGTCGATGCAATCGTCGATCTGCCGTTCGCGCTGCCCACTTCCGTCGCGGGCATTTCGCTCGCCGCCGTCTACGCGGGCAACGGCTGGATCGGGCAATTTCTCGCGCCGCTCGGCATCAAGGTGGCGTTCACGCCGCTCGGCGTGCTGGTCGCGCTGACGTTCATCGGCTTGCCGTTCGTCGTGCGCACGGTGCAGCCCGTGCTCGAAGAGTTCGAGCGCGAGCAGGAAGAGGCCGCCGCATGCCTCGGCGCGACGCGCTGGCTGACGTTTCGCCGCGTCGTGCTGCCGTCGCTGTTCCCCGCGCTGCTGACGGGCTTCGCGCTCGCGTTCGCGCGTGCGCTCGGCGAATACGGGTCGGTCATCTTCATTGCGGGCAACGTGCCGATGAAGTCCGAGATCACGTCGCTGCTCATCATCACGAAGCTCGAACAGTACGACTATGCCGGCGCGACGGCGCTTGCCGTCGTGATGCTGTGCGTGTCGTTCGTGATGCTGCTCTTCATCAACACGCTGCAATGGTTCCTGCAAAGGCGCACGAGCAGGACGGTGGCGCCGCCGGCCTCGACGCTGCATGTGCAGGGAGGTCAGGCATGAGCACGCCCGATAGCCGCAGCATCGCGATGAACACCGCCGCGCAGCGCGATGTCCACACGCTCAATCCCGTGACCGAGCCGCGCGCGATACGCTGGCTGCTCACGGCTATCGCGCTCGTGTTTCTCGCGCTCTTTCTCGTCGTGCCGCTCGTCGCGGTATTCGCGCAGGCGTTCGCGAAGGGCATCGATTACTACTTCGAGTCGCTGAAAGACCCGGACGCGTGGTCCGCCATCAAGCTCACGCTGATGACCGCGGCCATCGCGGTGCCGCTGAATCTCGTGTTCGGGCTGGCGGCGTCGTGGGCGATCGCGAAGTTCGACTTTCGCGGCAAGGCGCTGCTGACGACGCTCATCGACTTGCCGTTCTCGGTATCGCCCGTCATCTCCGGCCTCATCTACGTGCTGATGTTCGGCGCGCAAGGCTGGTTCGGTCCGTGGCTCGCCGCGCACGACGTGCAGATCATCTTCGCGGTGCCGGGCATCGTGCTCGCGACGATCTTCGTCACGTTCCCGTTCGTCGCGCGCGAACTGATTCCGCTGATGCAGGCGCAAGGCAACGACGAGGAAGAGGCCGCGCACGTGCTCGGCGCATCCGGCTGGCAGATCTTTCGCCGCGTGACGCTGCCGAACGTGAAGTGGGGCCTGCTCTACGGCGTGATTCTCTGCAATGCGCGGGCGATGGGCGAATTCGGCGCGGTATCGGTGGTGTCGGGCCATATTCGCGGCCAGACCGACACGATGCCGCTGCACGTCGAAATCCTCTACAACGAATACAACTTCTCGGCCGCGTTCGCGGTGGCGTCGCTGCTCGCGTTGCTCGCGCTCGTCACGCTCGGGCTGAAGCTCATCGCGGAGCGGCGCATGTCGCAATCGCTCGACGATGCAAAGAAAAGCGCACAGCACTAAAGGCTAAGGATCACATCATCATGAGCATCATCGTTCGCAATTTGCAGAAGCGCTTTGGCGATTTCACCGCGCTCGACAACGTCACGCTCGACTTTCCCGCAGGCGAACTCGTCGCGCTGCTCGGGCCGTCGGGATGCGGCAAGACCACGCTCCTGCGCGTGATCGCGGGCCTCGAACATGCCGATGCAGGCCAGGTCGTGTTGAATGGCGAGGACGTGGCGAACGTCGGCGCGCGCGACCGGCAAGTGGGCTTCGTGTTCCAGCATTACGCACTCTTCAGGCACATGACGGTGTTCGAGAACGTCGCGTTCGGGCTGCGCGTGAAGCCGCGCCGCGAGCGTCCGAGCGAAGCGGCGATCCGCGAGAAGGTGCATGAGCTGCTCAAGCTCGTGCAGCTCGACTGGCTCGCGCAGCGCTTTCCGTCGGAGCTGTCGGGCGGGCAGCGGCAGCGTATCGCGCTCGCGCGTGCGCTCGCCGTCGAACCGAAAGTGCTGCTGCTCGACGAACCGTTCGGCGCGCTCGATGCCAAGGTGCGCAAGGAACTGCGTAGCTGGCTGCGCCGTCTGCACGACGATCTGCATATCTCCACGCTCTTCGTCACGCACGATCAGGAAGAGGCGCTCGAAGTGGCGGACCGCATCGTCGTGATGAATCATGGACGCGTGGAGCAGGTGGGAAGTCCGCAAGATGTGTACGATCATCCGCAGACATCGTTCGTCTATGAATTTCTCGGCGCGGCCAACCGTCTGCAAGGCAACGTCGATGCGAACGGCTTCGTCGCCGATGGCGCCGCGAAAGCCATCACGGCGCAGGCGCATTTCAGCGGCCGCGCGCTCGCTTATGTGCGTCCGCACGATCTCGCGCTCTATCGCGCCGACGATGCGGAAGGCGTCGCACATCCCGATGGCATCGTGGTCGGCGTGCGGCGCGTGGTGACGCTGGGCGGCTCGGTGCGCGTCGAGCTCGAAGGCGATGCGGGCGGCGTGCTCGAAGCCGAACTGGACCGCGAAACATGGCGCGCGCTGAAGCTCGATATCGGCGATGGCGTGCGCGCCGTGCCGCGCGCGCTGCGTGTGTTTCCGGCGCAATGACGCCGGCATAGAAAAACGACAGCAGACAAGAGAGGCAGAAAATGAACTTCCAGCAACTGCGCTTCGTGCGCGAGGCGGTGCGTCAGAACATGAATCTGACGGAAGTCGCCAACGTGCTCTATACGTCGCAATCCGGCGTATCCAAACAGATCAAGGACCTCGAAGACGAACTCGGCGTCGATATCTTCATTCGACGCGGCAAGCGTCTGACGGGACTGACCGAGCCGGGCAAGCAGGTGCATCAACTGATCGAGCGCATGTTGCTCGATGCCGAGAACCTGCGGCGCGTGGCGCGTCAGTTCGCGGATCAGGACAACGGGCACCTCGTCGTCGCGACGACGCATACGCAGGCTCGCTATGCGCTGCCGAAAGTGATCCGTCAGTTCACCGAAGTATTTCCGAAAGTGCATCTTGCGCTTCGGCAGGGCAGCCCGCAGCAGATCGCGCAGATGATCATCAACGGCGAAGCGGATATCGGCATATCCACCGAAGCGCTCGACCGTTATCCGGACATCGTCACGTTTCCGTGCTATTCGTGGCATCACACGGTGGTCGTGCCGAAGGATCATCCGCTCGTCGGACGCGAGAACATCACGTTGGAGCAGATCGCGGAATATCCGATCGTCACTTACGACAATGACTTCACCGGCCGTTCGCACGTCGACCAGGCGTTCGCGAGCGCCGGCGCGATGCCCGATATCGTGCTGACCGCGATCGACGCGGACGTCATCAAGACGTATGTGGAACTGGGCATGGGCATCGGCATCGTCGCTGCGATGGCGTATGACGCGAAGCGCGACACCGAACTCGTCGCGCTCGATACGCAGCATCTGTTCGAAGCCAGCACGACGCGCGTCGGCCTGCGCAGAGGCGCGTTCTTGCGCGCGTATGCGTACCGTCTGATCGAAATGTTCGCGCCGCAACTCGACGAAACGCAGATCGCCGCGCAACTGCGCGAGACGGCGTGAACGCTGCCGGCTGATTTACAATCGCCGGCATGAAAACCGACTCTCTACCTCTCATCGCCGTCCTCGCAACGGGCGGCACCATCGCCGGACGCGCAGGCGATGCAGCATCGACGGCGGGCTACAAGGCGGGCGTCGTCGGCGTGAACGATCTGCTCGACGCCGTGCCTGCGCTCGGCAACGTCGCGCGCATTCATGCGGAGCAGATCGCGAGCATCGACAGCAAGGACATGAGCCACGCGCTCTGGACGACGCTCGCGAAGCGCATCGACGAACTCGCCGCGCAGGGCGACATAAGCGGCATCGTCGTGACACATGGCACGGATACGCTCGAAGAAACGGCGTACATGTTGCATCTGACGGTGAAGACCGCGAAGCCCGTCGTGCTGACGGCCGCGATGCGTCCATCGAGCGCGCTTTCCGCCGATGGACCGCTCAATCTGCTCAACGCAGTCACGGTCGCGGCATGCGAGCGTGCGAAGGGGCAGGGCGTGCTCGTCGCGTTCAACAATCAGATTCATACCGCGCGCGATGTGACGAAGACGAGCACCTACGCCGTCGATGCGTTCCGCTCGCCCGAAACCGGCGCGCTCGGTTTCGTGCAGGACGGCCGCGTGGAGTTTCAGCGCGCGGTCACGAAGCCGCATACGCTCGCAAGCGAGTTCGCGATCGTCGATGAATGGCCGATGGTCGAGATCGTCGCGAGCTACGCGGGCGCGTCGCGCGTGGCGGTCGATGCGCTTGTGGCAGCCGGCGTGAAGGGCATCGTGGTGGCGGGAACGGGCAACGGTTCGGTGCACGCGAGCATCACGCAAGCGCTCGTCGACGCGGTGAAGGCGGGCGTCGCGGTGGTGCGTGCGTCGCGCGTGGGGTCGGGCCATGTGATGCGAAACGGCGCCGCATCCGATGATGCACTCGGCAGCGTCAGCGCGGGCACGCTGAATCCGTACAAGGCGCGCGTGCTGCTGATGCTGGCGCTAGCGGCGGGCGTGAATGATGCGCGCGGCGTGCAGCGGGTGTTCGATATGTACTGAGAGCAGCGCCCGGCACGCCATCCCACTAGAAACAAAAAAGCGCGAACCGAAGTTCGCGCTTTTTTCATCCACAAGCGGCGTGAGCAATAGCAATCAGTTTGCCGGCGGAATGCGCAGCACCTGACCCGGATAGATCTTGTCCGGGCTCTTCAGCATCGGCTTGTTGGCTTCGAAAATCAGCTCGTTCTTCGCGCCGTTGCCGTAGTACTTCTCCGCGATCTTCCACAGATTGTCGCCCGACGCGACCGTGTGATACTGCGATTCAGGCGCGGCATTGGGCACGGTCAACTGATCGTCGACCTTATCGACATGCTGCACGTTGCCCGCCGCGACGAGGATCTTCTCCTTGGTGGCCTGATCGGGCGCCTGCCCCGACACGGTGACGGTATGCGAGGCGCCATCGTACTTGACCTGGAGATTGTCGGCATTGAGCCCTTGCGAGCGGATATACGTGGCGATGGCTTCGCCGGCTTTCTGATTGAGCGCGGCGACATCGACGGGCGCGCTCGCCGGCGCGGCCTGAGCGGACGGCGTGGTTGCGCCGAACAGTTTTTCGCCTGCTTCCTTGATGAAACTGAGGATTCCCATTGTTCAGCTCCTTGAATCAACTAGGGTGGTGCCGCTTGCGGAGTCTAGGCACATTAGGCGCGCTCGCCACCAGATAGTTCTGAGTTTCGACAAGGGAATGTGCCGCGCGGCGCGCACGGCATCGATGAAGCATCACTCGCAGCAATCCGACGCGGACACCCGACGGCAAACCGTCTGACCGACCAAGGCTTACCCGGCGCGCCGCCGGATGCCGCTCTCGGACCCCACTTGCCGCCCTCAGCCCAGAGCGGCATTTGTCCCGCGTGCCCATACGCGGGACGCCCCACGGTTCAGGTGCGAAGCCTCATGCAGCCTTGGCTTGCTGCGGCTCTTCCGCCACCTGGAAGTTCGACATGATTTCGAGCGCGCGCACGAGCGCCGAGTGATCCCACGCCTTGCCGCCGTTCGCCGCGCACACGCTGAACAACTGCTGCGCGCTTGCCGTGTGGGGCAGGGCGAGGCCCATCTTGCGGGCGCCGTCGAGTGCGAGATTCAAATCCTTTTGATGCAGCTCGATCCTGAAGCCCGGATTGAACGTGCGCTTCGTCATGCGCTCGCCGTGCAGTTCGAGAATGCGCGATGCCGCGAAGCCGCCCATCAGCGCCTTGCGCACGCGTTCCGGATCGGCGCCCGAGCGCGACGCGAACAGCAGCGCTTCCGCGACCGCTTCGATGTTCAGCGCAACGATGATCTGATTGGCGACCTTGGTCGTCTGACCCGCGCCGTTGTCGCCGATGAGCGAGATGTTCTTGCCCATCAAATCGAAGAGCGGCTTCGCGATGTCGAACGACTTCTGCGGGCCGCCGACCATGATCGTCAGCGTGGCTTCGCGTGCGCCGACTTCGCCGCCGGACACGGGTGCGTCGAGGTAATCGCAGCCGAGCGCGTTGATCTTCTTCGCGAACTCCTGCGTATCGAGCGGATTGATCGAGCTCATGTCGATCACGAGCTTGCCGCTCGTCAGACCTTTGGCGACGCCGTCATCGGCGAACAGCACGTTCGCGACATCCGGCGTGTCGGGCACCATCGTGATGATGATCTCGCTTGCTTGCGCAACGGCCGTCGAATCGGCGACGACCTTCGTTTGCGCGCGGATGTCGTCGGGTACCGGAAACTTGCCGTTCACGACGAGCGAGTGGCCGCCCTTGATGAGATTGCGCGCCATGTGCGCGCCCATGATGCCGAGTCCGATGAAACCGATCGTTGCCATACTTCTAGCTCCTCCTGTGTGTCTGGTTTAGGCGGTTGCGCGTTGCTTGACGCCGCCGATCGACTGAAGCCAGCCGAGGCCCGCTTCGGTGCCGTTGAGCGGCTTGTATTCGCAGCCGATCCATCCTTCATAGCCGATCGAATCGAGCAGTTCGAACAGGAACGGGTAGTTGATTTCGCCCGTGCCCGGCTCATTGCGTCCGGGGTTGTCGGCAAGCTGAATATGCGCAATCGACGGCAGGTTCTTCTTGATGGTCGCGGCGAGTTCGCCTTCCATTCGCTGCATGTGATAGATGTCGTACTGCAAGAACAGATTGTCCGATCCGACCGCGCGAATGACATCCAGTCCTTCGCCCGAACGGTTCAGCGCGAAGCCCGGAATGTCGTAGCTGTTGCACGGCTCGACGAGCAGCTTGATGCCTTCTTTCTTCAGCGCATCGGCGGCGAAGCGCAGGTTCTCGATGATCGTCGCGCGCGCCTGATCCGCCGATACGCCCGCCGTCGGAATGCCGACGAGGCAGTTCAGTTGCGGCACGTTCAGCGCCTTCGCGTATTCGATCGCGCGGGCCACGCCTTCACGAAACTCGGCGACGCGATCGGGCAGGCACGCGATGCCGCGCTCGCCCGCATCCCAGTTCCCGGCGGGCAGGTTATGCAGGACGATTTGCAGATCGTTGTCCTTCAGGCGCGTCTTGATGTCGCCGATCGAGAACGCGTAGGGAAACAGGAACTCGACCGCCTTGAAGCCCGCATTCGCGGCCGCGGCGAAGCGGTCGAGGAACGGGACTTCGTTGAACAGCATCGTCAGATTCGCGGCAAATTTCGGCATGTGTTGGTCCTGATGGTCGGTCAGTGGAAGTGCGTGGTTCAGTCGAGCGGCGTCACGGCGGTCGGGGCGTCGGCCTTGCTTTCGGCCAGCTCTTCGAACTCGTTGATCGCATCGATCTCGGTGCCCATCGCGATGTTCGTCACGCGTTCGAGAATCATCTCGACGACGACCGGCACCTGATGTTCCGCCGCCATCGCCTGCGCCTTCCGAAGCGCGCCCGCGATGTCTTCCGGCTTGAACACGCGCAGCGCCTTGCAGCCGAGGCCTTCGGCCACCGCGACGTGATCCACGCCGTAGCCTTCGAGTTCAGGTGCGTTGATGTTGTCGAACGCGAGCTGCACGCAGTAGTCCATGTCGAAGCCGCGTTGCGCCTGACGGATCAGACCGAGATACGAGTTGTTCACGACCACGTGCACGTACGGCAGCTTGAACTGCGCGCCGACCGCAAGCTCTTCGATCATGAACTGGAAGTCGTAGTCGCCCGACAGCGCGACGATCTTGCGTTGCGGGTCCGCCGCACGCACGCCGAGCGCGGCGGGAATCGTCCAGCCGAGCGGGCCGGCCTGACCGCAGTTGATCCAGTTGCGCGCCTTGAACACGTGCAGGAACTGCGCGCCCGCGATCTGCGAGAGACCGATCGTCGTCACGAAGCAGGTGTCGCGATCGAACGCGAGGTTCATCTCTTCGTAGACGCGCTGCGGCTTCATCGGCACGTTGTCGAAGTGCGTCTTGCGCTGCAACGTGCGCTTGCGCTGCTGGCAGTCCGCGACCCACGCGCCGCGATCCTTAAGCTTGCCCGCGGCCTTCCATTCCTTCGCCACCTCGACGAAGAGTTCGAGCGCGGCCTTCGCATCCGACACGATGCCGAGGTCCGGTCCGAACACGCGGCCGATCTGCGTCGGCTCGATATCCACGTGCACGAACTTACGGCCCTTCGTATAAACCTCGACGCTGCCGGTATGACGGTTCGCCCAGCGATTGCCGATGCCGAGCACGAAGTCCGATGCGAGCATCGTCGCGTTGCCGTAGCGATGCGACGTCTGCAAGCCGACCATGCCGGCCATGAGCGGGTGATCGTCGGGGATCGCGCCCCACGACATCAGCGTCGGAATGACGGGCACGCCGAGCGTCTCCGCGAATTGCACGAGCAGGTCTTCCGCCGCCGCGTTCAGCACGCCGCCGCCGGAGACGATCAACGGCTTCTCGGCGTCGTTGAGCATCGCGAGCGCCTTTTCGATCTGTGCGCGCGTCGCTTTCGGCTTGTAGACCGGCAGCGGCTCGTACGTGTCGATGTCGAATTCGATCTCGGCGAGCTGCACGTCGATCGGCAAGTCGACCAGCACCGGACCCGGACGGCCCGAGCGCATCAGATGGAACGCCTGCTGGAACACGCGCGGCACGAGCGCGGGTTCGCGCACCGTGACGGCCCACTTCGTGACCGGCTTCGCGATCGATTCGATATCGACCGCCTGGAAGTCTTCCTTGTACAGGCGCGCGCGGGGCGCCTGGCCGGTGATCGCGAGAATGGGAATCGAATCCGCCTGGGCCGAATAGAGGCCCGTGATCATGTCCGTGCCCGCAGGCCCCGACGTCCCGATGCAAACGCCGATGTTCCCCGGAGCGGCGCGGGTATAACCTTCGGCCATGTGCGACGCGCCTTCGACGTGCCGCGCCAGCACGTGGCTGATGCCGCCCGACTTTTTCATCGCCGAGTAGAACGGGTTGATCGCGGCGCCGGGCACGCCGAACGCGGTATCGATACCTTCTTTTTCCAGCACGAGAACGGCTGCGTCGACGGCTCTCATCTTGGCCATGAATGTCTCCTTCGTGTGTCTCAATCCGTGAATGCTGTCTGCATCGAAGCAGGGTTCCGTTGCACTTTAGGATCGTGAAAAAGGTTTGATAAGATCATCGCGAGTCGCTTTTTCCCAAACTAAAAGTATCGAATTGAGATGCTGCGCGGCTTACAACGGAGACACGGACATGGACCGCTTCAAGCAGATCGAGACTTTCGTGCGCGTGGCCGAAGCCGGCAGTCTCGCGGCAGCGGCACTGGAAGAGGGCGTATCGCCGGTGATCCTCGGACGGCGCATTGATGCGCTCGAAAAGCGGCTCGGCGTCAAGCTGATGTATCGCTCGACACGGCGGCTCGTCGTGAGCGAAGAGGGCGCGGCGTTTCTCGATCGCTGCAAGAACCTGCTCGCGGAGTGGGATCAGGCGGAGAACGAGCTTGCGGCGGGGCGTCGCGCGGTGGGCGGGCATCTGATCGTGTCGGCGCCGGCGGCGTTCGGGCGCATGCACGTCGCGCCCCACGCGCCCGCGTTCGTCGCCGACAAGCCGGAATTGCAGATGTCGTTCAATCTGACCGATCGCGTCGTCGATCTGGTGCGCGAGGGTTATGATCTGTCGATTCGTATCGGCGGGGCGGTGGATCCGAATTTCGTCGCGGTGAAGCTCGCGGGCAACCGGCGCGTGGTCTGCGGCACGCCCGCGTATTTCAAAAAGCACGGCAAGCCGAAGACGCTCGACGACCTGCCGAATCACAACTGTCTCGCGTTTAACCTACAGGGCGGCCAGAACCGCGGCTGGTATTTCCAGCGCAACGGCAAGCTGGCGACCGTGCGCGTCACCGGCAACCTCGACTGCAACGACGGCGAATTGCTGCATCGCTGGGTATCGGAAGGGCTGGGGCTCGGCTGGCGATCGACGTGGGAAATCCAGCGGCAACTGGAAGCGGGTGAGCTGGAAACCGTGCTCGACGAATTCGAACTGCCGGCCTACGACATCCTCGCCGTCTACCCGCAGCAGCGCTATATTCCGGCGCGCGTTCGCTACTTCATTGATTATCTGAAGGAAATTTACTCGCAGCCGGGCTACTGGAGCCGCCGGCTCACGCTGCCGGGCGAGTCGGCGGGAGCGCCCGCAGCCGCCGCGCACGTCCGCTAACTGCTTGAAAACGCGCTCGAAATTCAATTTGCACGAGCGCAGACAAAAAGCTATAATCTTCGGCTTCTCACTTGCCGCACCGGTCCGACGCCCGGGCGGCTTCTATCCATAAGTCAGCACAAGGAGTGAATATGCGTCATTACGAAATCGTCTTTATCGTGCACCCCGATCAGAGCGAGCAAGTGCCCGCCATGATCGAGCGCTACAAGACCACGATCACGTCGCACGGTGGCCAGATCCACCGCATCGAGGACTGGGGCCGCCGCCAACTGGCCTACATGATCGAGAAACTCGCGAAGGCTCACTACGTCTGCATGAACATCGAGTGCGACCAGGCGACGCTCGAAGAACTGGAACACGCGTTCAAGTTCAACGACGCCGTTCTGCGCCATCTGATCGTCAAGATGAAGAAGGCCGAAACCGGCCCGTCGCCGATGATGAAGGAAGTGCAGCGCGAAGAAGCCAAGAAGGCGGCTGCTCAGCCGACCGAAGCGCAGGCTTAAGGCGAATTCATTCGTCACAGCCACCAAGGTTTAAGTGAACCGGCTGCAACTGACAGCAAGCGTCGTGGAACGCGAACCGGTGCGGTACACGCCCGCCGGCATCCCGATCGCAAGCTGCACATTGCAACACGCCGCGGAAGTCGTCGAAGCGGGCATCGTCCGCAAGATCGAACTGACCCTGCAGGCGGTCGCGGCCGGAGAGGCGAGCGGCAAGCTGGAAAGCTGTCCGATGGGCGTCGAAACACGCTTCACCGGCTTTCTGGCGAAACGAAGCCGTAACGCGCGAACCCTGGTGTTTCACATCACAGAATTGCAGGACATTGGAAAGGACTGAACATGCCCCGCCCGACTGGTAAGAAATTCGACAAGCGTCGTCAGCAACAAAACCCGCTCTTCAAGCGCAAGAAGTTCTGCCGTTTCACGGCAGCCGGTGTCGAGTACATCGACTACAAGGACACGGAAACGCTGAAGGACTTCATCGGCGAAAACGGCAAGATCACGCCGGCTCGTCTGACTGGCACGAAGGCGCACTATCAGCGCCAGCTCGACACGGCAATCAAGCGCGCGCGTTTCCTCGCGCTCCTGCCGTACACCGACCTGCACAAGGCCTAATTCAGACGACGCACTAAGGACAAGCCAAAAATGCAAATCATTCTTTTGGAAAAGGTCGTCAATCTGGGTAACCTCGGCGACATCGTCAAGGTCAAGGACGGCTACGCACGCAACTTCCTGATCCCCGGCAAGAAGGCTCGCCGCGCGACCAAGGACGCAATCGCCGAATTCGAAGTTCGCCGCGCCGAACTCGAAAAGGTCGCCGCAGAAAAGCTGACCGCTGCGCAAAAGCAAGGCGAAAAGCTGAACGGCTTCACGGTTCAGATCTCGCAGAAGGCTGGCGTGGACGGCCGTCTGTTCGGTTCGGTCACGAACGCGGACATCGCTGAAGCGCTGAAGTCGCAAGGCTTCGCTGAAGTTGAAAAGGCACAAGTGCGCCTGCCGCAAGGCCCGCTGAAGATGGTCGGCGACCATCCGGTTCAAGTGGCGCTGCACACGGACGTCCTCGTCGACGTGACCGTGTCGGTGCTCGGCGAGCACGCGTAAGTCACAGCGAGGCCTCGTGCCTCGCGAGCAGGAAAAGAAGGGCAGGAACCTCCATCGGTTCCTGCCTTTTTTATTGTCCACGCCGCGCCATTCATCGATAATTCCACCCCATGAACGCACCGTCCAAAGATCCGCAACTCGACGCGCTGAAGGTCCCGCCGCACTCGATCGAAGCCGAGCAATCGGTGATCGGCGGTCTCCTGCTGGACAACGCGGCGTGGGACCGCATCGCCGACGTGATGGCGCAGAGCGACTTCTATCGCTACGACCATCGCATCATTTACGAGCACATCGGCAAGCTGATCGCGGCGACGCGCCCGGCCGACGTGATCACCGTCTACGAAGCCCTCAACATGGCCGGCAAGGCCGAGGAAGTGGGCGGGCTCGCGTACCTGAACGCGCTGGCGCAGAACACGCCGAGCGCGGCGAACATCCGCCGTTATGCCGAAATCGTGCGCGACCGCGCGGTGTTGCGCCGCCTCGTGTCCGTCGCCGATGAAATTTCCGCCGACGCGTTCAATCCGCAAGGCAAGGAAGTGCGCCAGATTCTGGACGAGGCGGAGTCGCGCGTGTTTTCCATCGCGGAAGACGGGGCGCGCGGCACGCAGGGCTTCCTCGAAATCGGGCCGCTGCTGACGCAGGTGGTCGAGCGCATCGACACGCTTTACCACACCGCCAATCCGAGCGACGTGACCGGCACGCCGACCGGTTTCGTCGATCTCGACCGCATGACATCGGGCATGCACGGCGGCGAGCTGATCATCGTGGCGGGGCGGCCGTCGATGGGTAAAACCGCTTTCTCAATGAACATCGGCGAATACGTCGCGGTGGAGTACGGGTTGCCGGTCGCCGTGTTCTCGATGGAAATGCCGGGCACGCAGTTGACCATGCGTATGCTCGGTTCGGTCGGACGGCTGGATCAGCATCGCATGCGCACGGGCCGCCTGACCGACGAAGATTGGCCGAAGCTCACGCACGCCGTGCAGAAAATGAGCGAGGCGCAGCTTTTCATCGACGAAACCGGTGGTCTGAATCCGATGGAACTGCGTTCGCGCGCCCGGCGCTTGTCGCGGCAGTGCGGCAAGCTCGGGCTCATCATCGTCGACTATCTGCAGTTGATGTCCGGCTCGGGCGGCGGCGAGAACCGCGCCACCGAAATCTCCGAGATTTCGCGCTCGCTCAAGAGTCTCGCAAAGGAACTGGACGTGCCGGTGATCGCGCTGTCTCAGCTGAATCGCGGTCTCGAACAGCGCCCGAACAAGCGCCCGATCATGTCGGACCTGCGCGAATCCGGCGCTATCGAACAGGACGCGGACGTGATCCTCTTCATCTATCGCGACGAAGTCTACAACCCCGACAGCCCGGACAAAGGAACGGCGGAAATCATCATCGGCAAGCAGCGTAACGGCCCGATCGGTCCGGTGCGCCTCACCTTCCACGGGCAGTACACGAAGTTCGACAACTTCGCGGGCGTCCAAAGCTTCTACGGCGGCGAATAAGCGCCGCGCTCAAACTGTCATATCGTTGCGACACTCGTGTTCACGCGTCTGGATGGCGCGGTGCGCGGGGTTCGGCACGCAGGTACAATACGTCAGTTTGATGACAGCCTCATTGACCCATTTAGCGGGAATTTCATGTTCGGTCGTTTCATGCCCACCGAGGGCAAATTTTTCGAGATCTTCAACGCGCATGCGAAATGCATGGTCGATGCAAGCCGGGAACTCGAACTGCTGATAGACAACCTCCACGAAGCCGAGGTCCACAAGCAGAACGTGCAGGCCAACGAAAAGCGCGCTGACAAGCTCACGCACGAAACCATCGATCTGCTGCACAAGACTTTCATCACGCCGCTCGATCGCGACGAAATCCACAAGCTGATCACCACGATGGACGACATCCTCGATCTGATGGAGGACGTCGCCACGGCCATTTCGCTGTACGACGTGCGCGCCGTGACGTCCGAGGCGAGCCAGCTTGCGCACATCTGCACGGCCACGTGCCTGCGCGTGCAGAACGCCGTCAGCCTGCTCGAAGACATGAAGCGCGCGAGCGAAATCCTCAAGATTTGCGAGGAAATCGACCGTCTGGAGTCGGACGCGGACCGCGTCTTGCGCTCGGCCATGTCGAAGCTGTTCCGCGAGGAAGACGACGTGAAGACGCTCATCAAGCTCAAGGCGATCTACGAGCTTCTCGAGACGATCACCGACAAGTGCGAGGACGTCGCCAACATCATCGAAGGCATCGTGCTGGAAAACGCCTGATCATGCCGCCCGAGCCCGCGCTCGCGCAGCATTGGATCGCGCGCGGCGGGTGCTGACGACACAGACGGGGCCGCACTTCAAGCCCGGTCAAAACAACACCAACTGATGCATTCGATTCAACTCGCCCTCTGGGCCGTCGCCACGCTCGTCATAGTCGCACTCGTGTTCGACTTCATGAACGGCTTCCACGACGCTGCCAACTCCATCGCCACGGTCGTTTCGACCGGCGTGCTCAAGCCGCAGCAAGCCGTCGCGTTCGCGGCCGCGTTCAACGTCATTGCGTATTTCATCTTTCACCTGAAGGTGGCCGCCACGGTCGGCAAGGGGACGATCGACCCCCAAATCGTCGATCACTACGTCATCTTCGGCGCGCTGGTCGGGGCGATCGGCTGGAACATCGTGACGTGGGTGTACGGCATTCCGTCGAGTTCGTCGCATGCGCTGATCGGCGGGCTCGTCGGCGCGGCGCTCGCCAAGTCGGGCTGGGGATCGCTGAACTGGGACGGGCTCTTGAAAACCGTCGCGTTCATCTTCATCTCGCCGCTGCTCGGTTTCGTGCTCGGCTCGTTTTTCATGCTGCTCGTGTCGTGGATGTATTTCCGCACGCCGCCGTCGAAGGTGGACCGGCGTTTCCGCCGCCTGCAGCTCGTGTCGGCGGGTCTGTATTCGCTCGGCCACGGCGGCAACGACGCGCAGAAGACCATCGGCATCATCTGGATGCTGTTGATCGCCACCGGCTACGCCTCGTCCACCGCCGACGCGCCGCCCATCTGGGTGATCGCGCTGTGCTATCTGTCGATGGGTCTCGGCACGCTGTTCGGCGGCTGGCGTATCGTCCGCACAATGGGGCAGAAGATCACGAAGCTGAAGCCCGTCGGCGGCTTTTGCGCGGAGACGGGCGGGGCGATCACGCTGTTCCTCGCGTCGATGCTCGGCATTCCCGTCTCCACGACGCACACCATCACCGGCGCGATCGTCGGCGTGGGCGCGACACAGAAGTTCAGCGCGGTGCGCTGGGGCGTCGCGGGGAATATCGTGTGGGCGTGGGTGCTGACGATCCCCGCATCGGCGGCGCTCGCTGCTGCGGGCTGGTGGATCGGCCACCACATCTTCTGAGCGTCCTGCTTCGCCTGCGGCCCGCCAATGCGCGGGCCGCAGCGCTTCAAATGATCGGCGACGATACCCCGTCCATCGGGATGATCGCGCCCGACACGTAACTCGCGCGGCGGCTCGCCAGGAAGAGCGCGACGTCGGCGATTTCCTCCGGTTTCGCGTAACGGCCGAGCGGCACTTTGGCCTGACTGTCGGCGAGCACCTGATCGCGTGTGACGCCTTGCCGTTGCGCCTCCAGTTCGAGCGCTTCCTCGACGCGCTCGGTCAGCGTCGCGCCGGGGTTGATCGCGTTGATGCGGATGCCGAGCTTCGCGTAATGATGCGCGAGCCCGACCGTATTGAGCATCAGCGCCGCATTCGCCGCGCCGCCCGCGATGTGGATGTCCGTCGCGATTTTCCCGCCCATCCCGACGATATTGACGATCGCGCCCGGCTCCGCGTCCGGCTCGTTGCGACGGCGCTCGGCCATGCGCTTCAGCACGACTTGCTGCGGGTAGACGTAGGAGAAATATTTCGCGTCCATCGCGGCTTTGTAAGCGGCGGCGTCGAGCGAATCGGGATCGTAGCGGCGCGCGGCGCCTGCGCTGTTGATCAGAATGTCGATGGCGCCGAGCGCCGCGCTCGCTTCCTCGACGACGTCCTCGGCGCTGTGCGCTTCGTGCAGGTCCGCGCGGGCTAGGTGAACGTGATGGCCGTCGGCCGCAAGCTGTTCGCGCGCCCGCGCGAGATTGGCGGCGTCGCGCGAGACGATCGCGACTTTCGCGCCTTCACGCGCGAACGCCTTCGCGCAGGCAAAGCCGATGCCCTTGCTGCCGCCCGTGATCAGGACGACCTTGCCGGCAAGACCCAGGTCCATGATGGTTCGCTCCTATCGGTTCTTTGGTGCCGCTGTGGGATGAATCGGAACACGATAGCAGAGAGGCGCGGCAGGCGTCAGTTGCTGCCGGCGGCGAAGCGGGCGATGGGATCGTCGGTCGAGGCCGGACGGGGCGCGGTCAGCGAACCGGTGGAGGCGCGCATGATGTGCACGGGCGGCTCGGCGGGCTCTGACGGCGCGACGGCCTTTGCCGCCTGCGCCTGACTGCGTGCCGCGCGCCACGTGGGCGGGGGCGGCTCGAAGGCATCGGCGGCGGCCTGGATCGGATCGGGCGCGGCGTTGCCTGCGACAGCCGATTGCGCCTGGCGCTGCGCGGCGCTCATCGACGCAGGCGGCGGTTCGAAGGCGTCAGCGGTAGCGGATCGACGCGCGGCGGACGATTGCCGTTGCGCCGCGCTCAGCGATGCGGGCGGTGGCTCGAAAGCATCGGCGGTGGCGGTTTGACGTACCGAAGGGGGCGCTTCCGCCGCTACAGGCGCTTGCGGCCTCGAAGCGGAAACCTGCGCCGCCGTCACCGATTGCGCTCCGGACGCCAGATAAGTCGGTCCGTCGAACGGCGTCGGCGCGGCCTTCGCCGGGGCGACGCGTCGAATCCCGTCGAAACGCTTCGCCCAGTACGGGTTCGTCAGGTAGTCGAGCCGCACGGTGCCGCCGGTCGACGGCGCATTCACGAAGCGCAGCTTGCCCACATAGATGCCGACATGCGAATGCGGCCGGCCCGTCGTATTGAAGAAAACGAGGTCGCCAGTCGCGATTTCATCCGGCTCGATCGACTCGCCGCGCCCGCTCATCTCACCGGTCGTGCGCGGAAGATTAACGGATGCGGCGCGATCGACGACATAGCGCACGAGGCCGCTGCAGTCGAAACCGGCGTCGGGTGTGTTGCCGCCCCAACGATACGGCACGCCGACGAGCGACATCGCCTGAATGGAGATTTCTTCACGCCCGACGCTGTGATCGACGAAATTCGGGAAGCCCGACGGCGGCGCATACGCGCGCGGGACGGTGCTCGCAGAAACGGCCGGCTTGCGCGCTGCCTGCTGCGGCGCGGTTCCACACGCGGCGAGCAGAAGGGTGACAACGAACGGCAGCCAGATTCGACGCATTTCGAGCAGGCGGCGAGCAGCGCTCGCCAGAACGGATAATTCCGCCGATAGTAGCCGTCGCACGGCCGTGCGGCAAGAAATCGTGATATTTCACTTTAAGTTTGTGCCATAACTGTCACACCGGCGGAACGTGGGGACGAAAAAAAGCCCGGCGGATCGCTCCGCCGGGCTGATCACAAAACGCGCCCGTAGTCTTAGAGAATGTCCGATGCGTAATCCGCCAGACGCGAGCGTTCGCCGCGCGCGAGCGTCACGTGGCCGCTGTGGGACCATCCCTTGAACCGGTCCACCACGTAGGTGAGACCCGAACTGCCCTCGGTCAGATACGGCGTGTCGATCTGCGCGATGTTCCCCAGGCACACGATCTTCGTCCCCGGACCCGCCCGCGTGACGAGCGTTTTCATCTGCTTGGGCGTCAGGTTCTGCGCTTCGTCGATGATCACGTACTTGTCCACGAACGTGCGTCCGCGCATGAAGTTCATGCTCTTCACCTTCAGGCGCGAGCGGATCAACTCCTGCGTCGCGGCGCGGCCCCATTCGCCGGCGGCGTCGTCAGTTTTCTGCAGGACTTCGAGGTTGTCGTCGAATGCGCCCATCCACGGCTGCATCTTCTCTTCCTCGGTGCCCGGCAGAAAGCCGATGTCCTCGCCGACCGGCACCGTCGCGCGCGTCACGATGATCTCGTTGTAGCGCTTGTCGTCGAGCACTTGCGCGAGTCCGGCGGCGAGCGCCATCAGCGTCTTGCCGGTGCCCGCCTGGCCGAGCAGCGTGACGAAATCGACTTCCGGGTTCATCAGCAGGTTGAGCGCGAAATTCTGCTCGCGATTGCGCGCCGTGATGCCCCACACGTTGTTCTTGTGGTGCCCGTAGTCGCGCAGCGTTTGCAGCAGCGCCGTCTTGCCGTTCAGCTCGCGCACGACCGCGTGGAACGACGGCTCGCCGTTCTGCGGCTCCAGATAGACGAACTCGTTGACGAGCATCGACGGGCAGAGCGGCCCGGTCACGCGATAGTACGTGGTGCCGGTTTTCGTGTCCTGCCAGCTTTCCATCCCCTTCGCGTGCTTCGTCCAGAAGTCCTGCGGCAGCGCGCGCACGCCGGAATAGAGCAGGTCCTTGTCTTCGAGAACCTGATCGTTGAAGTAGTCCTCGGCGGGCAAGCCGAGCGCATGCGCCTTGATCCGCATGTTGATGTCTTTCGACACCAGCACGACCTGGCGATCCGGCCTTTCCTTCTGCAACGCGCGCACGACGCCGAGAATCTGGTTGTCCGCCTTGCCGACGGGCAGGCCTTCGACCGGCTCGATATCCGTGAGCGTCGTCTGGAAGTACAGGCGGCCGAGCGCATCGCGATTGCCTTGCGCGGCGAGCGCGATGCCTTCCGACATCTGCCCGCCGTTCGCGACGAGCGCATCGAGCGTGCGGCTCACCTGACGCGCATTGCGCGCCACTTCCGACATGCCCTTCTTGTGGTTGTCGAGTTCCTCGAGCGTCATCATCGGCAGATAGACGTCGTGTTCCTCGAAGCGGAAGAGCGAACTCGGATCGTGCATCAGCACGTTGGTGTCGAGCACGAAGAGCTTGCGCAGCTCTTCTTCGACCGCGCCGCGCTGACGGCGCTTCTGTTGGACGCGCGCGTCTTTCGCGGGCGCGGTGGCCGGAGCGGCGGGCGTCGTCGCGGGCGCTTCGGTGCGTGCTTCGCGTTTCGCGGGACGTGCTTCCTCGCGGCTCTGGGGCTGCGTTCCGGGTTGCGCTTCGTCAGGCTTCGCGCGCGCGCTCGGCACGGGCTGCAAGAGCGCCGCGGTCTGTTTGGTCCGACGGCCGCGCGGCGCGGGAGCGGGAACAGCCGATTCCACCGGCGCTTCCAGCGGCACTTGCGTCAGCACATCGCTCGCGATGGCGCGCAGCGTATGCGCGGCATTCGCGGCTTGCGGACGCTCCGCAGCGACGGTTTCGACGGAGCCGCTGGCGTCGTCATCGCTCGTTGCAGTCTTCTTCGACTGCTTCGATGGCCTGGCTTTGGCCTTGTACTCTTCGGCCGGAAGGAGATGGCCGAGCTTGGCCGGGGCGGTAGGCAAAGGCATGGTGTTCCCTCAGAAGGAATCGGGTCATGTGTCGTGCGCCGCCTGTCGCATCCTGCTCGTTTGCCCATACAGCGTTAAGCGCTAGGTATCCCGCAGTTTGCGCCGGGTGGCGCGCTTCGTTGTCGAAAACGCCGGTTCGCCTAGGTTTCGATCTGCTCCTCGATGCGTGGCTCACGACGCGCCTTCAGCCGATCACGCTGGCCGCCGCGCGACGCAAATAAAAAAGCCGCCGTCCGGGCTACCGGAACCAGCGGCTGACTTCTCTTTCAGAGCGCCTGCGCCGTGCCCGTCCCACGTAGCCCGGGTCCATGCCGACCGCACCGAAAGGCGCACGGCGGCTCGCGCAAAGGCAAAGGGAATGGGGTGGACAGGCGCTCATTGCGAACCAATATAACGTGCCTCAAATCGCTTGTACAGCCTCGACGATAGCCTCGACGTGCCCCGGCACCTTGATGCCGCGAAACTCGCGCCGCAGCACGCAGTCGGCATCCAGCAGGAACGTCGAACGTTCGATGCCGCGCACTTCCTTGCCGTACATTTTCTTCATCTTGATGACATCGAAGAGCGAGCAGATGGCTTCGTCGGAATCGGAAACGAGCGTGTACGGCAGTTCGAGCTTCGCCTTGAAGTTGTCGTGCGACTTCACGCTGTCGCGCGAGATGCCGACGATCTCCGCACCGGCCGCCTTGAACTGCTCGTAGTGGTCGCGAAAGCCCAGGCTTTCCGTCGTGCAGCCGGGCGTGTTGTCCTTCGGATAGAAGAACAGCACGACCTTCTGGCCGCGCAGGCTCGAAAGCGTGAACTCGCCGCCCGTCGCGGGCGCGGTGAAGTCGGGAACGGGCTGGTCGACGGCGACTGGCACGTAGTTTTCTCCTGTTGTCGTTGATCTTGGTGGAAGGCAAGCGCGCGCGGCGCTCCCGTTAATTCTGCTCAGCCCGGCTGAACGATCAGTTCGCCCGCGCGGCCCGGAATCTCGCCCCATGTCACCGGGTACGAGGGCAGCGTGGAACGGTCGAGCGTCGCATGATAGTCGCCCATCGTGGCGAAGCTGTGTCCCTGCGCGCGCCAGCCGGCGAGCAACTGCTCGAACACCGGCGCGAGCTTCTGGCCTTCCAGCTCCGCGTGCAGCGTGAACACCTGATCGTGCGGATTGTTCATCGTATGACGCAGCAGATGCGCCGCGACGTTGCTTTCATCGACGCCATCCACGCCAAGAATTTCATCGAGCGTCGGCAGCGTGGTCGGCATCTGGATGTGATCGAGCGTGCGGCCGTCGAGGACGGGAATGTAGGGCGTGTGTCCGCGTCCATCGGATGCATACCGCATGCCCCACGCATCGATCTGTTCGAACGCGTAGCCGTTCATCTGCCAGCCCGCCGCGCCGTGCGTGACGGGCGGCGCACCGAAGATCTCGATAAAGCGCGCATGGCTTTGCTGCATCTGCGCGACTGTCCACGCGCGGTCGCGTGAGCGCACGTTGTCCTGCCAGTAGACGTGATCCCACGTATGGATGCCGCATTCGAAGCCGGCTTCGTGGATCGCGCGCATCTCCGACACCGCCTGCCTGCCGATATCCGGCCCCGGCAGCAGCACGCCGTACATGAGCGTCTTGATGCCGTAATGCTCGACCACCGACGTGCGCGACACCTTCTGCAGGAAGCCCGGCCGGAACACGCGGCGCAGCGCCCAGCCGGTGTGATCCGGGCCGAGGCTGAAAAGGAACGTTGCGCGGGCGCTGTACTTGTCGAGCAGACGCCCGAGGTTCGGCACGCCTTCGCGCGTGCCGCGCAGCGTATCGACGTCGATCTTCAGGACGATGCGAGCCACCCGTCGTCCCTCAGTCCTGATCGGCCTGTTCGACGAGCTTGCGCGCTTCGCCCACGATTCCGCGATACGCCTCGAAAATCTTGCGCAGCGCGTCGTCCATGGTGGCTTGCGGCGCCCAGCCGAGTTCCTGCATCGTGTTGTCGATCTTCGGCACGCGGTTCTGCACGTCCTGATAGCCCGCGCCGTAGTACGCGCCCGACGACGTCTCGACGAGCTGCACCTGCTTCGCGGTTTCCGCGTACTCCGGGAACTCGTTGGCGAGCGCCAGCATCTTGCCGGCCAGTTCGCGTACCGAGAAGTTGTTCTTCGGATTGCCGATGTTATAGATCTTGCCCGTCGCGACGCCGCCCTTGTTCTCGATGATCTTCATCAGCGCGCCGATGCCGTCGTCGATGTCCGTGAACGCGCGCTTCTGCGCGCCGCCGTCGACGAGACTGATGTTCTCGCCGCGCACGATATGGCCGAGGAACTGCGTGACCACGCGCGACGAACCTTCCTTCGGCGTGTAGATGGAGTCGAGGCCCGGGCCGATCCAGTTGAACGGACGGAACAGCGTGAAGTTGAGGCCCTCCATGCCGTAGCCCCAGATCACGCGGTCCATCAGCTGCTTCGAGCACGCATAGATCCAGCGCGGCTTGTTGATGGGGCCGTAGGAGAGCGTGGAGTTTTCCGGGTCGAACTGCTCGTCGGTGCACATGCCGTAGACCTCGGAGGTCGACGGAAACACCAGATGCTTGCCGTACTTCACGGCCGAGCGGACGATCGGCAGGTTCGCCTCGAAGTCCAGCTCGAACACGCGCAGCGGCTGCTTCACGTACGTGGCGGGCGTGGCGATCGCGACGAGCGGCAGGATCACGTCGCACTTCTTGACGTGATACTCGACCCATTCCTTGTTGATCGTGATGTCGCCTTCGAAGAAGTGCATCCGCTCGTGATTCGCGAGCTCGCCCAGGCGATCGGTTTGCATGTCCATCCCGAAGACTTCCCAGTCGGTGGTTTCGAGGATGCGCTTGGACAGGTGATGGCCGATGAAGCCATTGACACCGAGGATCAGAACTTTTTTCATGAATGACGAGTGGATTGAATGAGTCGGCCGAATTCGGCGGGATCGACGGCGCGTTCTTCGCCGAAAGCGTGCGACGCGGCGTCCAGGAGCCGATGGCGCAGTTCGTGCACGGCGATGACGCGGCCGTCGCCGCAGACGCCAAACAGCGCATTATCCGTCACCCTTAGGCCCGGCGGCAAACTCCGCAGCGCCGCGAGCGTCTGCGGCGTTGCGCCCGGCGCGCCGGTTTCGGGCACGAGCCGCGCGCGGGCGACGACGAAGCGGTGCTCGCCAATGTCGGTGAACGCGCCCGGATAAGGCGGTGCGACGGCGCGGATGAGGTTGTAGACGCGCTGTGCCGGCTGCGTCCAGTCGATGCGGCCGTCTTCCGGCTTGCGCCCGCCGTAATAGCTGCCGGCGGCGAGATCGTTCGGCAGATGCGGCGCTTCGCCGGCCAGCAGGGCGGGCAGCACGCGCCAGAGCGTCTGCTCGGCGGCGACCACGGTTTTGTCGAAGACTTGCGCGGCGGTGTCGTCGGGGAGAATCGGCACGGGCGTCTGCGCGACGATCGCGCCGGCGTCCGGCTTCGCCGCCATTTCGTGCAGCGTCGCGCCGGTTTCCGTTTCGCCGTTGATGACCGCCCAGTTGGTCGGCACGCGGCCGCGATACTTCGGCAGCAGCGATCCGTGCATGTTGTAAGCGCCGCGCTTGCCAAGCGCGAGCAGCGCGACCGGCAGCATGTGCCGGTAATAGAACGAGAAGATGAAGTCCGGCGCGGCTTTGGCGACGGCGTCGTGCACGTCGGGCGACTTCGGATCGGCGGGCGTTATGACGTCGATGCCATGTTCCGCCGCGACCTGCGCGACGCTGCCGAACCAGATGTTCTCGCTCGCGCTGTCCTCGTGCGTGACGACGAGCGCGACATCGACGCCGCGCGCGAGCAGCACTTGCAGGCAGCGCACGCCGACGTTGTGATAGGCGAATACGACGGCGCGCGGCTTCATCGGCCGTTGTCCTCGCGGCTCACGACCGCAGCCACCGGCTGCACCGGCTGAATCACGTCGGGCGCCTGTTGCGCGGCAATCGGCAGCCCGTCGCGCTGTTCGAGAATCGTCTGCACGAGGTATCGCGGCCGCGCGCGCACTTGCTGATAAATGCGTCCGATGTACTCGCCGAGCAGCCCGAGCGCGAAGATGATGACGCCGAGCATGAAGAACGTGATGGCGAACAGCGTGAACACACCCTGGACTTCCGCGCCGAACATGAAGCGGCGAATCAACAGCAGCAGGAAGAGGCCGGCCGAGCCGACCGACAGGATCACGCCGATAAACGACAGCCATTGCAGCGGCACCACCGAGAAGCCAGTGACGAGGTCGAAATTGAGGCGGATCAGGCTATAGAGCGAGTACTTCGATTCGCCCGCGAAGCGCTCTTCGTGCGCGACGTCCACTTCGATCGGGTTCTGCGCGAAGGTGTACGCGAGCGCGGGAATGAACGTGTTGATTTCGCCGCACCGGTTGATCGTGTCGATGATGTGCCGGCTGTACGCGCGCAGCATGCAGCCCTGATCCGTCATCTTGATCTTCGTGATGCGCTCGCGCAGGCGGTTCATCGCGCGCGACGCCTTCTTGCGCCACAGACTGTCCTGGCGCTGCTGGCGGATGGTGCCGACGTAGTCGTAGCCTTCGCGCATCTTCTGGACGAGCTTGCCGATTTCTTCCGGCGGATTCTGCAAGTCGGCATCGAGCGTGACGACGATCTCGCCGCGCGACTGCTCGAAGCCCGCGAGAATCGCCATGTGCTGGCCGTAATTGCCGTTGAGAAGAATCACGCGCGTGGTGTCCGGGCGCACGTGAAACTGCTGCGCGAGCAGCGCCGCCGACTTGTCGCGGCTGCCGTCGTTGATGAAGATCACTTCATACGACGTACCGAGCGCATCGAGCGCCGGATAAAGCCGCTCGAAGAGGGCGGCTAGGCCCTCCGCCTCGTTGTACACCGGGATGATGATCGAGACTTCGGGCGAACGCGCCGGAAAATCCGTAGGACTCATGTGGCTGTGCATTTCCTGAGCATGTCGTTAGCGGTTGGGGCCATATTGCTCGCAGATTTCGTCTACCGCGGCGACGACGCGCGCGACATCGTCCGCGGTCATCAGCGTGAAGAGCGGCAGCGTGACCGTCGATGCGCCGTAGCGTTCGGCGTGCGGGAACATGCCTTCTCCGAACCCGCGCGCGCGATACAGCGAAAACAGATGCAGCGCCGGATAGTGCACGCCGGAACCGATGCCGCGCTCCTTCAACTGCTCCATGAACTGCGCGCGCGTGAGCTGCAGCGTGTCGAGCGGCAGCGCGATCTGGAACATGTGCCAGTTGCTGTCGGTGAAATTGCGCGGCGGCAGCCCGACGCCGAGGCGCACGGCCGCGCCGCCATCGAACGCGTCGAAATAGGCGCGCGCAAGCTCGCGGCGCTTTTCCGTGAAGCGTTCGACCTGCCGCAACTGCCCGAGACCGACGCGCGCCGCGACATCGGTCAGATTGTATTTGCCGCCGAGCACGTCGCAATCCATGCCGTCGAAGCCCGTGCGCGTGATGCCCTGCAGCCGGTACTTGCGCGCCAGCTCCGCTTCGTCCTCGTTGTTCATGACGAGCGCGCCGCCTTCTATCGACGTCACGTTCTTGTTCGCGTGGAAGCTGATCGAGACGAGATCGCCAAACGAGCCGATGCGCTTGCCCTTCCACGTCGAGCCGAACGCCTGCGCGGCGTCCTCGATCACGCGCAGCTTGTGCGCGCGCGCGATCTCGTAGAGCCGGTCCATGTCGACGGGCAGCCCCGCGAGATACACCGGCATGACCGCCTTGGTGCGCGGCGTGATGGCCTTTTCAAGCAAGTTCAGGTCCATGTTGCGCGTGGCCGGATCGATATCGACGAAAACCGGCGTCGCGCCCACTTCCAGGATGACGTTCGCGGTCGACACCCAGGTCATCGGCGTGGTGATGACTTCGTCGCCCGCACCGACGCCCGCGATGCGCAAGGCGATTTCCATCGTGCAGGTGCCGGAATTGAACGCGCGCACCGGACGGCCGCCGAAGTACGCCGACAGCTCGGCTTCGAATTGCTGATTCTGCGGGCCAGTGGTGATCCAGCCGGAGCGCAGCACGTCGACGACGCCCTGAATGGTTTCCTCGTCGATCTCTGGCTTGACGAAGGGCAGGAACGGCCGCGATGTCTGAGTCATGGAATGATTGCTTAACAAAAGGGAGTGAACCGGGATCAGCCGCGCGCGAGCACGGCCACGCCGACGAGAATGATGCCGATGCCGACGAGCCGCTGCACCGACAGCACTTCGCCGAACAAATACCATGCCGCAAATGCGTTGACGACGTAGCCGAGGGACAGCATCGGATAGGCGACCGACACGTCGACGCGCGACAGCCCGACGATCCACACGACCACGCTCACCACGTAGCACGCGAGCCCGCCGATGATCGGCCACTGGGTCGCGATCTTGATGCCGACGGGCAGGATGTTCGTCGGGGTCATATCGAAATGGCCGACGGCGTTCACGCCCGCTTTGAGCAGCAGTTGGGCGCACGCGTTCAACAATACGCCGATGACGATGCAAGTGAAGGAAATCGGGTTCATCGGTTGGGGAATAAGGATACTCGGTTCACCGGCGCACGCCCGCATGCGGGATGTGCGCCGTCTCGGCCATCACGGCTGCGGCTTTTCGACGATCACGCGCCGCGCGTCCCGGGCGATGACCTTCATCGGCACGCCGCGCGCGAGCATTTCGTCATAGCGCGCGGGCGGCAGGAGCGCCAGCGCGTAGCGGTCGGCGTTCCAGCGCTTCACCCAGTCGTCGATGGTCGGCAGCCATTTCTGCGGCTCGGTCGCGACGCCGAACCTCAGTTCGTCGGCTTCCTGCACCATGATCATCGTGTGGCCGAGGTAGAAGGGCATCGTGTGATCGAGCTTCGCGATCGAATAGAACGGCGTGTCGGGCGGGAGCTTCGCCATCTCGGCCTTCACGGCGGGCACGAGTTTCACGCCCGAGCTTTCCACGCCGAAGACGTCGTGGCCGGTGCCCGCGATCGTGCCGAGCAGCAGCCACGCCGCGCCCAAGCCCGCCGCGCCCGCGAGCACGCCGCGCCGGTTGAGCCAGAGCGCGAAGATCGTCACGACGAACGCCACCGCGATACCCGCATAGACCCAGACCTGGAACGCGCGATACAGCGCGTTCGGCGTGTTCGCGCTTCCCGCCCGGCCGATGAAGATCGCGCCGAACGCCGCCGCGATGAGAAACACCGCATAGCCGATCAGATGCATGCGGTACTGATTCTTCGTGAGCGAGGGCAAATACAGGCCGATCACGAGCGCGATGGCCGGCGCGATGGGCAGCACGTAGGAAAGCAGCTTCGAATGCGACGCGCTGAAGAACAGGAAGATGAACACCGACCAGACCAGCAGCATGGTCACGGGTGCGAAGCCGTTGGGCTGACGCGGCGTCTTCACGGCGTGGCGCACGCTCTGGAACGCAACCGACAGCCACGGCAGGAACCCGACGATCAGCACCGGCACGAAGTAATAGACCGGCCCCGGGCGATTCTGCTCGGGCGTCAGATAACGCTTGAACTGCTGGACGATGAAGAAGAAGTTGAAGAACTCGGGATTCTTCATCTGCACCAGCACGAACCACGGCCCGGCGACGATCAGAAAGACGATCAGCCCGCTGCCGATGTAGAGCCGCTTCCACAGCGCCCAGTCGCGCGAAACGAGCGAATAGATGACGAGCACCGCGCCCGGCAGAATCAGCCCGACGAGTCCCTTGGAGAGCACGGCGGCGGCCATCGCGGCCCAGCAGAGCCACATCCAGAGGCGCACCTGACGGGCGGGCAGGCCGGGGCGCTGCGCGAGCAGGAGGGCGCACAGCGTGACTTCCATCCAGAACGCGAGGCCCGTGTCCAGCACGTTGAAGTGAGCGAGCAGACTCCAGTATGGGCACGTCGCGAGGATGACGGCGGCGGCGAAGCCGGTCATCGCGTTGAAGACACGCTTGCCGGTGAAGCCGATCAGGAGCACGCCGGCGAAGCCCGTCAGCGCGGTATAAAGCCGCGCCTGCCATTCGCCGATGCCGAACCACGCGAAGGTGAGCGCGTTGGCCCAGGTTTGCAGCGGCGGCTTCTCGAAGTACTTGTAGCCGTTGTAGCGCGGCGTGATCCAGTCGCCGGTGAGGAACATTTCACGCGCCATTTCCGCGTAACGGCCTTCGTCGCTCGGAACCAGATGGCGCAGTCCGAGCGGCGCGAACCATACGATCGCGAGCGCGATGACGAGAAGCGTGAGCGAAAGACGTGTGAGCGGTAGCCGCGAAGGCGTATCGTTCATGAAGTCGACCTGTCCGATGCCGCGATGCGGCGCTAGTGAATCGAAATGGGCTTTTTGCGGCGTCGTGGCGCGCGGGAAGGCGCGGCCAGCGTGTCCGCGTCCTCGCGACCTGGTTCAGGCACCAAAGTGCGGCGCAAGTTCTCGCGCGGGTCGCCAGGACGGAAAAAACGCAACGGAAAGCCCGGTGAAAGCGGCTTCGCGCCGCTGCGTCCGCCGGCCGCTCGCGCGAGGCGTGACGGACGCCGGGCGGGAGTGTATCGCACGCGTCGCCGGATTCGGCATTTTGGCGCACCGGCTCCGGGCTTCGTCCCGCCGCGACGCGCGAGTGTCGCCGATTTCGCCTTAACGGAAGCTTAGCGAACGCTTAAGCGACGCCCAGGCGCGCGGCTCACGCCTCGATCAGCAGCGCAGCGGCGACGCGCCGGCCTTCGGACATCAGGATGTTGTAGGTGCGGCAGGCCGCGCCGAAGTCCATCGTCTCCACGCCGATGCGATGCTTCGCCAGTTGCGCGACGAGCCGCGGATGCGGAAAACGCAGCTTCGCTCCGCTGCCGAAGATCACGACCTCGGGCGCGGCTTGCACGAGGGCGTCGAAATGCTCGGGCGTGAGCGCGTCGAACGACGAGACCGGCCAGCTTTCGACGGGCGCGTCCGGTATCACGATGACGCTGCCTTCGTGCCGTTGAAGATTGATCGCGACGAAGTCGTCTCCGTAGCTCGTGATCGTATTGAGTGCGCCGCTCGATTCCTGGTGAAGTTTCAAAACGAAGATCCGGCAAGAGAGGAAGGGCAGACACGGCCCCGGCTGGACGCCGCCGCGGCGGATTTCGCGCCGCGCTTTGGTGCATTGCGGAACCGGGCCATAATCGGTAAATTATAACTTTCCGGCCGCCGGTCCTGCTTGGGCGGCAACCGTTGCGCTCGCGTGCCGCCACAAGCCGCCATCGACACGCAATCCGGCCGGCAGCGCCCGCGCCCTATCTGGCGAAGCGTTACCCGCCACGCCGGAAGGCGCAAACCCAAAGCCGTGTCGGCTCCGCACAACCCCGTAACACCCGTTTTCGTCGATACTTCCGAGCGGTGCGCCGGTTGTCGCAGCCGTATCCGGCCGCCTGCATCGGACGTCCCGAGCAACGTCGCAAGAACCACATCGCATCCGTCCATCACCAGAGCCGCCCGCCGTGAAACCGATCCTCAAATCCAATAAGCTGCAAAACGTCTGTTACGACATTCGCGGACCCGTGCTCGAACACGCGAAGCGCCTCGAGGAAGAAGGGCATCGCATCATCAAGCTGAATATCGGCAATCTCGCGCCGTTCGGTTTCGACGCGCCGGACGAGATCATTCAGGACATGATCCGCAATCTGCCGAGTTCGTCGGGCTATTCGGATTCGAAGGGCGTGTTCGCGGCGCGCAAGGCGATCATGCATTACACGCAGCAAAAGGGCGTGGCGGGCGTGGAACTGGACGACATTTTCATCGGCAATGGCGCGTCCGAATTGATCGTGATGGCCATGCAGGCGCTGCTCAACGACGGCGACGAAGTGCTGCTGCCCGCGCCGGATTATCCGCTGTGGACGGCGGCCGTTAGCCTTTCGGCGGGCACGCCGCGCCACTACATGTGCGACGAAGGCAACGGCTGGATGCCCGATCTCGACGACATCCGCGCGAAGATCACGCCGAACACGAAGGCGCTCGTCGTCATCAACCCGAACAATCCGACCGGCGCGCTGTATTCGGACGAACTGCTGCAGGAACTGATCGGCATTGCGCGCGAGCACGGGCTCATCATCTTCGCCGACGAGGTCTACGACAAGATCGTCTACGACGGCAAGACGCACACGTCGATGGCCGCGCTCTCCGAAGACGTCATCACGGTCACGTTCAACAGCCTGTCGAAGAGCTACCGCTCGTGCGGGTATCGCGCGGGCTGGATGGCGATTTCCGGGCTGATCGAAGAGAACCGCCGCCGCGCGAAGGACTATCTCGAAGGGCTCGGCATTCTCGCGTCGATGCGCCTGTGCCCGAACGTGCCCGGCCAGTACGCCATTCAGACGGCGCTCGGCGGCTATCAGAGCATCAACGACCTGATCGTGCCGGGCGGACGCCTCTTCAAGCAGCGCGACCTCGCGTATGAGATGCTCACGGCCATTCCGGGCGTTACGTGCGTGAAGCCGCAAGCCGCGCTTTACATGTTCCCGAAGCTCGACCCGAAGATGTACCCGATCGCCGACGACCAGCAGTTCATCACCGACCTGCTGCTCGAAGAGCGCGTGCTGCTCGTGCAAGGCACCGGGTTCAACTGGCCGACGCCGGACCACTTCCGCGTGGTCTTCCTGCCGAACGTCGACGATCTCGCCGATTCGATCAACCGCATCGCGCGCTTCCTCGACGGCTATCGCAAACGGCACTCCGCTTAATTTCTCTATAAAGACTCGCGCAGTATGGAACCGATCAAAGTAGGACTCTTGGGCTTCGGCACGGTGGGCAGCGGCACTTTCACGGTGCTGCGGCGCAACCAGGAAGAAATCAAACGACGCGCGGGACGCGGCATCGAAATCACGCGCGTTGCCGTGCGCACGCCGGCGAAGGCGCAGGCCGCGGAAGGCGTCGCGATCACGGATGACTTCCACGCCGTCGTCGACGATCCTTCCATCGACATCGTGTGCGAGATGATCGGCGGCACGGGCTTCGCGCGCGAACTGGTGTTGCGCGCGATCGCCAACGGCAAGCACGTCGTGACGGCCAACAAGGCGCTGCTCGCGGTCCACGGCACCGAAATCTTCGAAGCGGCCCGCGCGAAGGGCGTGATGGTCGCGTTCGAAGCGGCCGTCGCGGGCGGCATTCCGATCATCAAGGCGCTGCGCGAAGGGCTGACCGCGAATCGCATCGAGGCCATCGCGGGCATCATCAACGGCACGACGAACTACATTCTTTCGGAGATGCGCGATCGCGGCATCGACTTCGCGACCGCGCTCAAGGGCGCGCAAGAGTTGGGCTATGCGGAAGCAGATCCGACCTTCGACATCGAAGGCGTCGACGCCGCGCACAAGGTCACGATCATGAGCGCCATCGCGTTCGGCGTGCCGGTGCAGTTCGATCGCGCGTACGTGGAAGGCATCAGCAAGCTCGCGGCCATCGACATTCGCTACGCGGGTGAACTGGGTTATCGCATCAAGCTGCTGGGCATCGCGCGCCGCACGGAGAAGGGCATCGAGTTGCGCACGCATCCGACGCTCGTGCCGGAAAAGCGCCTGCTCGCGAACGTGGAAGGCGCGATGAACGCGGTCGTCGTTCAGGGCGATGCGGTCGGCACCACGCTGTACTACGGCAAGGGCGCGGGCGCGGAGCCGACGGCGTCGGCCGTGGTCGCCGATCTCGTCGACGTGACGCGCCTGCATACCGCCGATCCGGAGCATCGCGTGCCGCATCTGGCGTTCCAGCCGGACAGCCTCTCCAACACGCCGATCCTGCCGATCGACGAAATCACGAGCGGCTATTACCTGCGCCTGCGCGTGGCGGACGTGACGGGCGTGCTCGCCAACATCACGCGCATTCTCGCGGACAAGGGCATTTCCATCGACGCGTTGCTGCAGAAGGAATCGGAGCAGGTCGACGGCGGCAACAGGGGCGAGACGGACATCATTCTCATCACGCACGAAACGGTGGAGAAGAACGCAAACGCGGCGATCGCGGAGATCGAAGCGCTCTCCACGGTCGTTTCAAACGTGACGAAGCTGCGCATGGCAGTGCTGAACTAAACCAGGGCGTGACATGAACTACATTTCGACGCGCGGCGCTGGCTCGAACGAGCGCCACACGTTTTCGGACATTCTGCTGGGCGGTCTCGCGAAGGACGGCGGCTTGTATCTGCCCGCCGAGTATCCGCGCGTTTCCGCCGATGAACTCGCACGCTGGCGTACGCTTTCGTACGCGGATCTCGCGTTCGAAGTGCTCTCCAAGTTCAGCGACGACATTCCCGCCGACGACCTGCGCTCGCTCACGCGCAAGACGTACACCGCGCAGGTCTACAGCAACGTGCGCCACGAAGAGAGCGCGGTGCAGATCACGCCGCTGAAGACGCTCGGTGTCGAGAACGGCGCGCCGCTGTCGCTGCTGGAATTGTCGAACGGACCGACGCTCGCCTTCAAGGACATGGCGATGCAACTGCTCGGCAATCTGTTCGAGTACGCGCTGGCCAGGCACGGCGAGACGCTGAACATTCTCGGCGCGACATCGGGCGATACGGGCAGCGCCGCCGAATACGCGATGCGCGGCAAGGCCGGCGTGCGCGTCTTCATGCTCTCGCCGCACAAGAAGATGAGCGCCTTCCAGACCGCGCAGATGTTCTCGCTGCAAGATCCGAACATCTTCAATCTGGCGGTTGAAGGCAATTTCGACAACTGCCAGGACATCGTGAAGGCCGTATCGAACGATCACGCGTACAAGGCAAAGCACAAGATTGGCACGGTCAATTCGATCAACTGGGCGCGTGTGGTCGCGCAAGTCGTCTACTACTTCAAGGGCTATTTCGCCGCGACGCAGAGCAACGACGAACGCGTGTCCTTCACGGTGCCGTCGGGCAACTTCGGCAATGTGTGCGCGGGGCATATCGCGCGCATGATGGGCTTGCCGATCGACCAGCTCGTCGTCGCGACGAACGAAAACGACGTGCTCGACGAGTTCTTCAAGACCGGCGTGTATCGCGTGCGCGGCGCGGCGGAGACGTATCACACGACGTCGCCGAGCATGGACATTTCGAAGGCGTCTAACTTCGAACGCTTCGTGTACGACCTGCTCGGCCGCGATCCGGCGCGCGTCATGCAGCTTTTCCGCGATGTCGAAGAGAAGGGCGGCTTCGATCTCGCGGCGAGCGGCGATTACGCGCGCGTGAAGGAGTTCGGCTTCGTATCGGGCAAGAGCAGCCACGACGATCGCGTGGACACCATCCGCGACGTGTTCGAGCGTTACGACACGATGATCGACACGCACACCGCCGACGGCGTGAAGGTCGCGCGCGAAAACCTGAAGCCGGGCGTGCCGATGATCGTGCTCGAAACCGCGCAGCCGATCAAATTCGGCGAGACGATCCGCGAGGCGCTTCATCGGGAGCCGGAGCGTCCGGCGGCGTTCGTGGGACTTGAAAAACTGCCACAAAGGTTCGATATCGTTCCGGCAGATGCAGCCGTGGTGAAGGCGTTCATCGCCGAGCGAACCTGAGTTTTCCCTTTCGCGGATGCTCAGCGCGGGGCGCGGCCTGATCGAGGGCCGCGCCCCGCGCCGCTTTGGATCGCGCGCGGGACGTCCGGCCGGCGCTGCCCGCATCGCCGCAGGAAATCCCGGCTAAAAGCTGCTAAAATCTTAGGTTTTTCGTCGTACATCATTCAAAAGGACGCGCCGTGCTGTCTACCGCCAATATCACCATGCAATTCGGGCCGAAGCCTCTCTTCGAGAACATTTCGGTCAAGTTCGGCGAAGGGAACCGCTATGGACTGATCGGGGCGAACGGCTGCGGCAAGTCGACCTTCATGAAGATCCTCGGCGGCGATCTCGAACCGAGTTCCGGCAACGTCATGCTCGAGCCGAACGTGCGCCTCGGCAAGCTGCGCCAGGACCAGTTCGCGTATGAAGACATGCGCGTGCTCGACGTCGTTATGATGGGCCACACCGAAATGTGGGCCGCGATGACCGAGCGCGACGCGATCTACGCGAACCCGGACGCCACCGACGACGACTACATGCGCGCCGCCGAACTCGAAGCGAAGTTCGCGGAATACGACGGCTACACGGCCGAATCGCGCGCGGGCGAGCTGCTGCTCGGCATCGGCATCAACATCGCGGATCACAACGGGCCGATGAGCAACATCGCGCCGGGCTGGAAGCTGCGCGTGCTGCTCGCGCAGGCGCTGTTCTCGAAGCCCGACGTTCTGCTGCTCGACGAGCCGACCAACAACCTCGACATCAACTCGATCCGTTGGCTGGAAGACGTGCTCAACCAGTACAACTCGACGATGATCATCATCTCGCACGATCGACACTTCCTGAACCAGGTCTGCACGCACATGGCGGACATGGATTACGGCACGCTGAAGGTCTATCCAGGCAATTACGACGACTACATGCTCGCAAGCACGCAGGCGCGCGAACGCCAGCAGGCCGCGAACGCGAAGGCGAAAGAGCGCGTGGCCGACCTGCAGGACTTCGTGCGCCGCTTCTCGGCGAACAAGTCGAAGGCGCGTCAGGCAACCAGCCGTCTCAAGATGATCGACAAGATCAAGATCGAGGAATTCAAGCCGTCGTCGCGGCAGAATCCGTTCATCCGCTTCGACTTCGAGAAGAAGCTGCACAACATCGCGGTCGTGGCCGAAGGCATCACGAAGAAGTACGACCGGACCATCTTCCAGAACTTCAGCCTGAGCGTGCAGCCGGGCGAGCGTATCGCGATCATCGGCGAGAACGGCGCGGGCAAGACCACGCTGCTGAAGTCGCTGAAGGGCGCGCTGCAGCTGGACGGCGGCTCGGTCAAGTGGGCGGAGAACGCGAACGTCGGCTATATGCCGCAGGACACGTACGAAGAGTTTCCGAAGGACGAAACGCTCACGGAATGGGTCGATCAGTATCGTCAGGAAGGCGACGACGATCAGATGGTGCGCGGCACGCTCGGGCGTCTGCTCTTCAACGCGGACGACATCAGGAAGAACGTGAAGGTGCTGTCGGGCGGCGAGAAGGGCCGCATGATCTGGGGCAAGCTGATGCTCGGCCGCCACAACGTGCTGCTGATGGACGAGCCGACCAATCACATGGACATGGAGTCCATCGAATCGCTGCAGATCGCGCTCGAGAAGTACGAAGGCACGCTGATTTTCGTGTCGCATGACCGCGAGTTCGTGAGCGGGCTGGCGAATCGCATCATCGAAGTGCGTACGGACGGCACGCTGCGCGACTTCGGCGGGAACTACGAGGATTTCCTGGCGAGCCAGGGGATTCAGTAACGGTCATTGCCGTCGACGTATCGAAGAGCCGCACTCAGGTGCGGCTTTTTTGTGTGCGCCGGGGCTGCTTCGCGAACTCAGACTTTGTCGTTCCGGAAGCGCATTGCCGTGCCTTCGCGCGTGATCCGCTCCCAGATCGCGCGCTTCTCTTCATCGTTTAGAAAGACCCAGTTCGATACTTCACCCGCCGTGCGGCCGCAGCCTTTGCAGATTTCATCGAAGAGGGTGGAACACACGCCGATGCAAGGGCTGTCGGGAAGGTCGTGGAGAATCGAGGACATGAGCGGAGTAGTCGGAAAATAAGAATCAGCGGGCAATACTGTAGCCTATCCGCGCGATCCAGTGATGCCGCTGGTTGTAATCCAGAATGTCCTCGCCGTAGCCGTTGAAATAGCTCACGAACACATATCCGCCCCACGCGCTGCCGAAGAGCTTCGCGAGCGGATAAGTCAGATTCGAGTCCACGCTGCCGTACCAGTGCTTCGTGCCTTTGCGCAGCGTCGTCGCGAGCTGCCAGCCGTCCGGGCTGCCGTATTTGACGAGAAAATCGACATAGCCGCGATAGTCCGCGATGTCCTCGTTGCCGCTCTTCGACAAGTAATAGTAGAACTTCGGCGACAGCGTCAGGTGATCGCTGGCGAGATCGCCGAAGTCCCACGTCGGACGCACGAACGCGATGTTGATCGCGCGCGACTCGTCACCGCTCTTGCCATTCGATTCATGCCCGATGCCCGCCGTCACGCCCATGCGCGTGAAGAGCGGGCTCTTCCAGCCGGTGTCCTGCACGTAGTAGAAAAGCTGCGGCTGATAGCTGGTGTCGCGAAACGGCGCGGACGGAGCGGACAGATTCCATATCGATGTCTGCGTGTACGCGAAGTACAGATTGTCGAGGAAGCCGCGCGAGCGCGGATCGTCCGGCAGATGCAGCCGGTACTTGAAGCTGAACTGGAACTTGGCGAGGTTGTCGCCGTTCTTGCCGTCGGCGAAATAAATCGGCTCGAAGGTGCTGAAGCGGCCGGAGAGCATCGTCGGGACGGTCGTCGGCGATGCATCGGCTTCGGCGGCGGCGCTCGCGAGCTGCGCGGGCGTGGCCGCCTGCGTTTCGCGCTTCTCGGCGGCAGCGACCTGCGCCTGGTTCTCGCCGCGATTCAGCGTGACGAGCATCGGCGATGCATCGAACCCGACCGGATCGATCTTGACCGTGCCGCGCGCGGATTCGGGCCACGGCGCGGCATAGCGCACCCGGCGATACTGCCCCGGCGCGAGCCGCAGACGATCGGGCGTCGCCGGGTCGCGATTCAGCACGAGCGGCGCCGGCGGCAAATCGCCGTTGGTCAGTTGCACGGTGAGTTGTTTCGGCACGTCGACGGTGAGGGGCTTCTTGTCGTCGTCGGTATAGAGCAGCGTGAGTTCGAGCGGCTGGGCCGCAGCCGCTTCGCGTGGCGGTTGCAGCACGGCGACCGTCGCATGCGCGCCCGTCGTGAGCGCGAGAAGCGCGAGCGCCAGATTCGCGCGATTGCGCTCACGCGCGAACGAGACCATTCGTGAAGCGGGAGCCATCAGGCGGACATCCTTTTCGGAAAAGCGGCGTTGCGCGACGAGGCGTCATCGTAACCGCGCAAGACGGAACCCGCCTGATCCCGACAGCGCACGTCACTGCCCGAAGATCGACTGCCACAGCATCGCGCCGTTCAGCACCACGATCAGTCCGGCGCATGTCCAGGCGAGCGAGAGCGGCACGCGCGCGACGCGCCAGCGGCCCATGAGGTCGGCATCGGAGGCGAAGCGCACGAGCGGAATCACCGCGAGCGGCAATTGCAGGCTCAGCACCACTTGCGTCGCGACGAGCAGCGCGTTCGAGCCGTGCTGGCCGAAGCTCGCGACGGCCGCGAGCGCCGGGCCGATCGCGAGCCCGCGCGTGAGCAGCGCCCGCGCCCAGCGCGCCATCTTCAGTTGCAGAAAGCCTTCCATCACCGCCTGGCCGGCGAGCGTCCCGGTAACGGTCGCGTTCAGCCCGCACGCGAGCAGCGCCGTCGCGAACGCGATCCCCGCCCAATGGCTGCCGACGAGCGGCGCGATGAGCCGGTGCGCATCGGCGAGATCATCGACGTCCGTATGACCGGCCGCATGAAACACCGCCGCCGCCACGATCAAAAGCGACGCGTTCACGACGAACGCCAGCCCGAGCGAGGCGAACGTGTCGATGTTCACGCCCTTGAGCGCATCGCCGATAGTTTCATCGTCCCGTTGCGGAGCGTGGTCCTTCACCAGCGACGAATGCAGATAGAGGTTATGCGGCATCACGGTCGCGCCGAGCACGCCGGCCGCGAGCCACAGCATGCCGGCATCGCGCAGCAACGCGGGCGAGGGCGCGAGGCCCGTCAGCACTTCGCGCCACGCCGGATGCGCGAGCGCGAGTTGAACCACGAAGCAAAAGCTCACGAAGAGAACCAGCGCGGTCACGGCGCGTTGAAGGGGCCGTTTGCCGCCGCGCTGCAGCGCGAGCATCGCGAACGTGCCGATCGCAGAGGACAGCACGCCCGCGGTCAGCGAGAGGCCGAAGAGCATCTGCAACGCGACCGCGCTGCCGACGACTTCGGCCACATCGCACGCAATGATCGCGACTTCGCACGCGAGCCACAGCAGAGTGGTCGTGCGCCGGCTGTAACGCTCGCGGCAAAGCTGCGCGAGATCGCGCCCGGTGACGACGCCCACGCGCGATGCGACCCATTGCAGGAGCATCCCCATCAGGCTCGCGAGCAGCACGACGAAGAGCAGCCGATAGCCGTAGCGCGCGCCGCTCGACAGCGCCGTCGCCCAGTTGCCGGGGTCCATGTAGCCGACCGCGACCAGCGCGCCTGCGCCCGCGAACGAGTACCAGCGGCCACGGGGCGGGCGCGGACGTTCGTCGCGCTTCGCCGGCAAGGACGACGGCGGGCCGGACCTTCTGCCGGAAAGCTCGGCAAGCGCGGACGGATTGCTGTTCATGCGGACGTTGGCCTCGAATAGCGGTGCAACGACGCACGAGGGCGCGGCCTTCGAAGCCGTGCCACGGCAGCGTGCGTTGCGGGTGCAGAATGGCGACGCTTCTCGCGACGCACGTCGAAATGGCTAGCAACGACTGTTCCGCTGGCTATTCGTCAGGCGGGCGCATTCGTTTCGCGGCGCGCGCATTTCCCTTGTCGGCGATGCCGTCGACGGGGCGCGGCGCAGTACGAACGGCCGTCACGAATAATGACATCGCCATGCGCCGGAGCCGCGACGCTCCACTGGAGCGAGTGTGGTTTTATGAGGTGTCGCCGGGGCGAATTAAGGGCTAAAATGCGCGCACTTTCCGGGCGGCGGAACGTGCCGCGCGCGATGGCGCGACATCGAAAGCCGCGCGACAGGCGCTCAGCCGTGTGCTTTGCGCGACAGGCCGCGCATTATTTTTTGTCGCACTTCGGTTTAATGGTAGTTTTCGGGTTTTTAAGGGAACCGCGGGCCGCACGCGCACGACCGAAACGCGCGGCGACGTCGTCGAGAAGTCGGAACAAGGGAGAATCGAGATGAACGGAAAACTGGCGGCTCGCGCGTCGACGCGCACGGCCAAGCTGGCGAAACTCGCGGGCGCGCTCGCATGCACGGCGACGCTGCTGCCGCTCGCGGCATCGGCGAAAGATACGCAGCTCAACGTGTACAACTGGTCGGACTATATCGCCAAGGACACGATTCCCAACTTCACCAAGCAGACCGGCGTCAAGGTGAAGTACGACAACTACGATAGCGACGACACCCTCCAGGCCAAGCTGCTGACGGGCAACTCGGGCTACGACATCGTGGTGCCGACGAGCAACTACGCCGGCAAGCAGATCGCCGCGAACATCTTCTCGCCGCTCGACAAGTCCAAGCTGCCGAACCTGAAGTATCTCGATCCCGAGCTGATGAAGCTCGTCGCGGGCGCGGATCCCGGCAATCAGTACTCGGTGCCCTGGGCGTACGGCACGACCGGTCTCGGCTACAACGTCGACAAGGCGAAGCAGATTCTCGGCGCGAACACCGCGCTCAACAACTGGGACATTCTCTTCAAGCCCGAGAACATCTCGAAGCTGAAGGCCTGCGGCGTGTCCGTGCTCGACGCGCCCGACCAGATGTTCGCGGCCGCGCTGCATTACATCGGCAAGGACCCGATGAGCACGAATCCCGCCGACTATCGCGAAGCGCTCGCGATGCTCAAGAAGATCCGCCCGTACATCACGCAGTTCAACTCGTCGGGCTATATCAACGACATGGTCGGCGGCGACATCTGCTTCGCGTACGGCTGGTCGGGCGACGTCGTGATCGCGAAGCATCGCGCCATCGAGGCGAAGAAGCCGTTCAAGATCGAGTACTACATTCCGAAGGGCGGCGCGCCCGTGTGGTTCGACGTGATGGCCATTCCGAAGGACGCGAAGAACAAGGAAGCCGCGCACGAGTGGATCAACTACATCGAGACGCCGCAGGTGCACGCGGCGATCACGAATGCCGTGTACTACCCGAGCGCGAACCTCGAAGCGCGCAAGTACGTGGACAAGGACGTGGCGAACGATCCGGCCGTGTATCCGCCGCAGGACGTCATCAAGACCCTGTTCCTTCTGAAGCCGTTGCCGCCTGAGATTCAGCGCCTGCAGACGCGGCTGTGGACCGAATTCAAGTCCGGCCGCTGAGTGGAACAGCCGGTTATTCAATGAAAGACGAAGCCCTCGGACCTCCGGGGGCTTTGTTCGTGATCCGTCGCACGCGATGGAACCGCGAACGCGAGATGCAGGAGTCGAACAGGCAATCATGAGTGAGCAGTCGAGCGCGTTGAAGGCAGCGCCACAATCGGGAAATGCGTCATCCGGACAGAGCACGGGCGACGACTTCGTGCGAATCGTCGATGTCGTGAAGAGATTCGGCGAAACGGTGGCCGTGAAGGGCGTCAATCTGTCGGTGAGAAAGGGCGAACTCTTCGCGCTGCTCGGCAGTTCCGGCTGCGGCAAGTCGACGCTGCTGCGCATGCTCGCGGGCCTCGAGTCCGTGACCGAAGGGCAGATTCTGATCGATGGCGAGGATCTCGCGAAGATGCCGCCGTATCGCCGGCCAGTGAACATGATGTTCCAGTCGTATGCGCTCTTTCCGCATATGAGCGTGGAATCGAACGTCGCGTTCGGGCTGAAGCAGGAAGGCGTGAAGGGCGGCGAGCTGAAAGATCGCGTGCACGACGCGCTGCAGCTCGTGCAGATGGCGCAGTACGCGAAGCGCAAGCCGCATCAGCTTTCCGGCGGCCAGCAGCAGCGCGTGGCGCTCGCGCGCAGTCTCGTCAAGCGCCCGAAGCTCTTGCTGCTCGACGAGCCGATGTCCGCGCTCGACAAGCAGATCCGCCAGCGCACGCAGATCGAACTCGTCAACATTCTCGATCAAGTGGGCGTCACGTGCATCATGGTCACGCACGATCAGGAAGAAGCCATGACGATGGCCAATCGCCTCGCGGTGATGAGCGAAGGCCAGATCGTGCAGCTCGGCACGCCGCATGAAGTCTACGAGTATCCGAACAGCCGCTTCTCGGCGCAGTTCATCGGCTCGACGAATTTGTTCGATGGCAACGTCGTCGAGGACGAGCCGGATCACGTCTTCGTCGAATCGCCGGAACTGCCCGTGCGTCTGTATGTGAGCCACGGCATCACCGGGCCGCTCGGCATGCCGGTGACCATTTCCGTGCGGCCGGAGCGCATCGCGCTCACGCGCAAGCCGCCCGAAGGCGCGTTCAACTGGGGACGCGGCAAGGTGACGAACATCGCGTATATGGGCGGCTATTCGCTCTATCACGTGACGCTCGAAAGCGGCAAGACCGTGGTCGCGAACGTGACGAGCCTCGCGCTCGGCGAGATCGATTCGCCCACGTTCGGCGACGAAGTCTATGTGCGCTGGAGCGCGTCGGCGGGCGTGGTGCTGACGTCATGAAGATCGCCGAACGTCTCGGGCTTTCGGGCCGCACCGCCGTCATCGCGGGGCCGTATCTGTGGCTGCTGCTGCTCTTCTTCGTGCCGTTTCTGTTGGTGGTGAAGATCAGCTTCGCGGACAGCCAGTTGGGCATTCCGCCGTACACGGAACTGCTGACGCTGAAAGAGGGCGTGATGAACATCGCGCTCGATTTCTCGCACTACGCGTTCCTGTTGACGGACAGCCTGTACTTCGCGACCTACATGAACTCGCTGCTGGTCGCGGCGGTATCGACGGTGCTGTGCCTTTTGATAGGCTATCCGATGGCGTATTACATCGCGCGATCGAATCCGGCCACGCGCAATCTCTTGATGATGGCCGTGATGCTGCCGTTCTGGACGTCGTTCCTGATCCGCGTGTACGCGTGGATCGGCATTCTCAAGAACAACGGTCTGCTGAACAACTTCCTGATGTCGATTGGTGTGATTCATACGCCGATCGAGCTGTATCACACGAACATCGCGGTTTATATCGGCATGGTGTATTCGTATCTGCCGTTTCTCGTGATGCCGCTTTACGCGCACCTCGTGAAGATGGACCTCACCTTGCTCGAAGCCGCCTACGACCTCGGCGCGAAGCCGTGGAAGGCGTTCGTGCAGATCACGTTGCCGCTGTCGAAGAACGGCATTATCGCGGGCTGTCTGCTCGTGTTCATTCCAGCGGTGGGCGAGTACGTGATTCCGGAGCTGCTTGGCGGCGCGGACACGCTGATGATCGGCCGCGTCATGTGGAACGAGTTCTTCGATAACGCCGACTGGCCGATGGCCTCCGCCGTCACCTGCGCGATGGTGCTCTTGCTGCTCGTGCCGATGGCGCTCTTCCAGCACTTCCAGGCGAAGCAACTGGAGGAAAAGCGATGATCAAGCCCAGCCGTTCGCTGCAGATGACGTCGCTCGGGATCGGGTTTGCGTTCCTGTATATCCCGATCATCAGCCTGATCGTCTATTCGTTCAACGACTCGCCGCTCGTTACCGTGTGGACCGAGTTTTCGTTGAAGTGGTATCGCGCGCTCGTGACCGACGACGAGCTCATCAACGCGGCGTGGCTGTCGCTGCGCATCGCGTTTCTGACGGCGTGCGCGTCGGTCGTGATCGGCACTTGGGCGGGCTTCGTGCTCGCGCGCATGGGGCGCTTTCGCGGTTTCACGCTCTATACCGGCATGATCAACGCGCCGCTCGTGATTCCCGAGGTCATTCAGGGCATTTCGCTGTTGCTGCTGTTCGTCGAGATGGCGAAGCTGATCGGCTGGCCGGCGGGCCGCGGTCTCTTCACGATCTGGATCGGGCACGTGATGCTGTGCATCTCGTATGTAGCGATCATCGTGGAATCGCGCGTGCGGGAGCTGAATCCGTCGCTGGAAGAAGCCGCGCTCGACCTCGGCGCGACGCCATTGCGCGTGTTCTTCTCGATCACGCTGCCGCTGATTTCGCAGGCGCTCGTCGCGGGCTGGCTGCTGTCGTTCACGCTGTCGATCGACGATCTCGTGCTGTCGGCGTTCCTGTCCGGACCGGGATCGACGACGCTGCCGCTCGTCGTGTTCTCGCGCGTGCGTCTCGGGCTGAATCCGGAGATGAACGCGCTCGCGACGCTGTTCATCGCGCTCGTGACGGTGGGCGTGATCGCCGCGAATTATTTCATGCAGCGCAGTGAGAGAAGGCGGCTCGGGGCGGTGTCGTAAAAGCACAGCGGCCCGTTTTATACGGGCCGTTTTTGTATCAGACGTTCGCCATATGCCGCGCGAATGTCGCGGGATCGGTATTCGTCCCGCATAGCAACACACCCACGCGCTTGCCCTGCAGCCGCTCGCGCAGCGGGCCGAGCAGGGCGGCGGTCGCCGCCGCGCACGCCGGTTCGACCGCCAGCTTCAGTTCGCTGAACAACTGCTGCATGCCGTGCCGCAATGCGTCGTCGGACACGGTGACGACTTCATCGATATGCCGACGACACAGCTCGTAGCTGTACTGCTCGGTATGCGGCGCCATCAGCGAATCGGCGATGCTGTGCATCGCGCCCATCTTCACCGTGTGATTCGCGGCGAAGCTGCGGCTCATCACGTCCGATCCCTCCGGCTCCACGCCGTACACGTGCAGCGACGGATTGGCGAGGCGCATCGCGGTCGATACGCCCGCCGCCAGCCCGCCGCCGCCGATCGGCAGAATCACCGCTTCAAGATCGGGCGCCTGCGACGTCCACTCGTAGCCGAGCGTCGCGGTGCCGAGCACCGTGCGATAGCCGTTGAACGGATGCACGAAGAACCGGCCTTCTTCGGCTTCGATGCGCCGCACGATTTCGAACGCTTCCGCCACGTTGTCCGCCGGCACGACTTCCGCGCCGAAGCGCCGGCATAGCGCGACGCGCGCGGGACTCGCGTTCTTCGTGATGACGACCTTCGCGCCCACCTCCATGCGATGCGCCGCATACGCGACCGCGACCGCGTGATTCCCCGCCGATACGCAGGTGACGCCCGCGGTGCGCTCGTCGGCATCGAGCGCAAGGATGTTGGAGAACGCGCCGCGCGCCTTGAACGTGCCGCTCGCCTGCAGCAGTTCGAACTTGAACGTGACGGGCGTGCCTTCGAGCGTCGGAAAGTCGTGCCGTTCGAAGATGGGCGTGCGCGCGACCCACGGCGTGAGCGCCATGTGCTGCTCGGCGATGTCGTCGAGCGTGGGAATCGGCGTGCCGTCGATCGTATTGTCGGAATGCTGCGTGGCTGCGGACATGGCTCGTGTGATCGCGAAGGTTCAGCGCGCTTGCGCTTCGACCGACATGCTGTGAATGAACTTGCCGAGGAAGGCTTCGCACGCGGCAAGCTGCTCGAGCGAAACGTATTCGTTCGCCTTGTGCGCCTGCTCGATGTTGCCCGGCCCGCACACGATGCTCGGCACGCCGGCGAGCGCGAAGAGTCCCGCTTCGGTGCCGTAGGCGACCTTGCGCTTCTCCTGGTTCGCGGTGAGCGCGCGCACGAGTTGCGTGATCGCGGCCTGTTCGGTGGCGTCGAGGCCCGGCGCGGATGCGATCTTCGAGAACTCGATTGCCGCGTTGCCGTGCTCCTTCAGCATCTTCGGCAGCAACGTCTCGTGCGCGTAGCTTTCGATGCGCCTGAAGATCTGGTCCGGGTCAATGGTCGGCAGATTGCGGAATTCGAACTCGAAGTTGCATTCGGCCGGCACGGTGTTGATCGCGTTGCCGCCTTTGATCGTGCTCGTCTGACCGGTGGTGAAGGGCACGTCGTAGAGTTCGTCGAAGGGGCCCTTGGCGCGGAACTCGTCGATGAGATCGCGAATATGGCAGATGAGGCGCGCGGCATATTCGATGGCGTTCAAGCCCTTCGGCGTCAACGATGAATGCGCCGCCGCGCCGCGCACGCAGCAGTGGTACGTGTTGATGCCCTTGTGCGCGATGATGGGACGCATCGATGTCGGTTCGCCGACGATGCAGCCGTCGGGCCGCACGCCGCGCTTTTGCAGGTCCGCGATCATGAGCGGTGCGCCGGCGCAGCCGATTTCCTCATCGAACGAGAACGCGAAGTGAATGGGCTTGGCGAGCTTGGTGGCCTGCATCGTGGGAAGCATCGAAAGCGCTGCGCCGATGAAGCCTTTCATATCGCAGGCGCCGCGGCCATAGAGGAGGCCGTCGCGGACTTCGGGCTTGAAGGGATCGCTCGCCCAGTCCTGGCCGTCGACGGGAACGACATCGGTATGACCTGACAAGACGATGCCGCCGTTCGTTTGCCCGTCGTGGGCGGGTACGGTGGCGAAGAGGTTGGCCCACTGGCCGCGCGGATCGGTCGTGATGGTCGATTCGATGCCTGCGGCGCGCAGTTCGTCGCGCACGGTTTCGATCAGACCAAGGTTGGGATTGCGGCTGACGGTATCGAAAGAGACGAGCCGTTCGATCCACGGCAAGGATTTCGGATTTTCCGACGAGGATGAGACTTCGAGATGCGCCGGATCAGCGATCTGTGACATGTTTTCACTCCTGCGGGTAGGGTTCGATCATAGCGCAAAAGAATTTTTACTGAACGCACGGGGGCGCCGTCTTGGTTTGGCGCGCTGGTTTTAGTTCTTCGTTTGTTCGTGTCGGTCTATTAGCTCGCCCCTCCCCGGGGCGGGGGTCACTTTCTTTGCTGCTGCAAAGAAAGTAACCAAAGAAAGCAGCTTTCTTGGCCCGAAGCACGCCATGCTTGACTACCCTGTAGAACCACGTTGGCACTCAGCTTGAATCAACCTTGGATCACCTTCCACGCCCGCCGAGCGCCACCCCATGCGAGCCCCCGGGCTCGACAACACCAGTGGGGCACTTCGCCCCACTAAAAGACAAGCCCAACGAGAAACCAATGCCGTAGGCGAGGAGGGCGCGAGTGCGCGCCCGCGCGCGCCGTTGGTTCGGCTAGGGTTGCAACGTGCTTTTCTGTCGGCACGGACCGTTGTGCGCGATCGGTGTTGTCGAGCCCGGAGGCTCGCATGGGGTGGCGCTCAGCGGGCGCGGAAGGTGATTCAGGGCTGTGTCAAGCTGAGTGCCAATCTGGTTCTACGGAGTGATCACGCAGTCAGTGCTTCGGGCCCGAAAAGCTGCTTTCTTTGGTTACTTTCTTTGCAGCAGCAAAGAAAGTGACCCCCGCCCCGGGGAGGGGCGTGCTAATAGACCGACGCGAAAACAAGCTCCCCGAAAAAGCCCCCGGCTAAGGGAAACGAAAAAAACTTACCGCCCAGCAACGGCCGGTTGCCGAACTGGCCCCCCCAGTGCGCGCAGCGTCTCCTTAACGGTAGCGATCCGCACCGCAAGATCAGGACTACGCGACTCGATGCGCAATTTGTCCTGTCCCGCCAGCTTGATGTGCTTATGCTTCTGCACCATCTCGATGATCCTCATCGCATCCACCGGCGGATTCGGCACGAACTGCAGCGAGATCGAAACCTCCGCCGCATCGATCTTCGAAATGCCCAGCGGCTTGGCCGCGAGCCGCAACCGATGCGTCTCCACCAGCGCATGCGCCTGCGGCGGCAGCTTGCCGAAGCGGTCCACGAGCTCTTCGAGAATGCCGTCGATCGCATCGCTCGATTCGCAATTCGCCAGCCGCTTGTACAAGGACAAACGCTCCTGCACATCGCCGCAATAATCGGCAGGCAAAATCGCCGGCGCGTGCAGATTGATCTCGGTCGTCGCGGCAAGCGGCGCGTTCAGGTCCGGCTCGCGGCCATCCTTCAGCGCGCGCACCGCATCGTTGAGCATGTCCGTATAAAGCTGGAAGCCGATCTCGTGTATCTCGCCCGATTGCTTGTCGCCGAGCACTTCGCCGGTGCCGCGAATCTCCAGGTCATGCATCGCCAGGTAGAAGCCCGAACCGAGTTCCTCCATCTGCTGAATCGCTTCCAGCCGACGCTGCGCCTGCTTCGTCAGCGCCTGCGGATCATGCACGAGCAGATATGCGTACGCCTGATGATGCGAACGCCCGACGCGCCCGCGCAACTGATGCAACTGCGCAAGCCCGAACTTGTCCGCGCGATGCATGATGATCGTGTTCGCGCTCGGCACGTCGATGCCCGTCTCGATGATCGTCGTGCACAGCAGCACGTTCGCGCGCTGGCCGACGAAATCGCGCATCACGCGCTCCAGTTCGCGCTCGTGCATCTGTCCGTGCGCCACCGCGATACGCGCCTCCGGCACGAGCGCTTCCAGCATCGTGCGGCGATTCTCGATGGTCTCCACTTCGTTGTGCAGGAAGTAGACCTGTCCGCCGCGCTTCAGCTCGCGCAGCATCGCCTCGCGGATCACGCCTTCGTCCTCGCGCCGCACGAAGGTCTTGATGGCGAGCCGCTTCTGCGGCGCCGTCGCGATCACGGAAAAATCGCGCAGGCCTTCGAGCGCCATGCCGAGCGTGCGCGGAATCGGCGTCGCGGTGAGCGTGAGCACGTCGACCTCCGCGCGCAACGCCTTCAGCGCCTCCTTCTGCCGCACGCCGAAGCGATGCTCCTCGTCGATGATCACAAGCCCCAGCCGCTTGAACTTCACATCGCTCGACAAGAGCTTGTGCGTGCCGATGACGATATCGACGCTTCCTTCATTGATCTGCTGCACCGACGTCGATACTTCCTTGCCGGTCCGAAAGCGCGACAACTCCGCGATGCGCACGGGCCAGTCCGAGAAACGGTCGGTGAAAGTCTGCGTGTGCTGCTCGGCGAGCAGCGTCGTGGGCGACAGAATCGCGACCTGCTTGCCGCCCATCACCGCGATGAACGCCGCGCGCAACGCCACTTCCGTCTTGCCGAAGCCGACATCGCCGCACACGAGACGATCCATTGGCTTGCCGCTCGTCATGTCCGTGATGACCGCCGCAATCGCGGCCGCCTGATCCGGCGTTTCCTCGAAGCCGAAGCTCTCCGCGAACTTCGTGTAATCGCGCGGTTCGAGCTTGAACGCGAAACCCTCGCGCGCCGCGCGCCGCGCATAAAGGTTCAGAAGCTCGGCGGCCGTGTCGCGAATCTGCTGCGCGGCCTTGCGCTTGGCTTTTTCCCACTGGCCGGAGCCGAGTTGATGCAGAGGCGCGCTTTCCGGATCCGCGCCGCTATAGCGCGAAATCACATGCAGTTGCGCGACCGGCACGTACAGCTTCGATTCGTTCTGATATTCGAGGTGCAGGAACTCGGTTTCGCCTTCGCCGAGATCCATCGACACGAGGCCCATGTACCGGCCGATGCCGTGCTGCGCATGAACCACCGGATCGCCGACCTTGAGTTCGGCGAGATCGCGGACCATCGAATCGACATTGCTCGCCTGTTCCTGGCGACGCCGTCCCGCGCGCCGCGCAAGCGGCCCGTAAAGCTCGGTCTCGGTGATGATCGCGAGTTTTTCGGCCGGTAGCGCGAAGCCGTTCGCGAGCGGCGCGATGCCCAGCGTGAACTTCGCGTCGGCGGTGAGCCATTCCTGGAATGTATCGCGCAATTCGCCGCGCAAACCGTTATCCGCGAGCAACTGCTGGATCGTCTCGCGCCGTCCCGCCGATTCCGCGACGAGCATCACGCGGTTTTCCGTCTGATCCAGATAGTGACGCAGCGCGAGCAGCGGCTCGTCGGCATGACGGTCGATCGCGAGGCCGGGCAGCGGGACGGCCCAGCCGCCTTCGGGCGTCGCCGGAAACTTCAGTTGCGCGAAGGGCTTCGCGAACGTGAAGAAGTCGTCGTCGGTCAGGAAAAGCCGCCGCGGTTCCAGCAGCGGACGCTCGCGGTCGTGCGAGAGAAAGTCGTAGCGCTGCTTCGTGTCGTGCGTGAAGCGCTTGATGGCCGCGTCGAGATCGCCGACGAACGCAAGCTGCGAGCCTTCCGGCAGATAGTGGAAGAGCGTGGCGGTTTCGTCGAAGAAGAGCGGCAGATAATATTCGATGCCCGCCGACGGCACGCCGTTGCCGATGTCCTTGTAAATCTGCGAGCGGCTCGGATCGCCCTCGAAGACTTCGCGCCAGCGGCTGCGAAAGGCGGTCCGCGCGGCTTCGTCGAACGGAAATTCGCGGCCCGGCAACAGGCGCACGTCGCGCACGGGGTAGAGGCTGCGCTGCGTGTCGGGATCGAACGCGCGGATGGAATCGACCTGATCGTCGAACAAGTCGATGCGATACGGCAGCGGCGAGCCCATCGGATACAGGTCGATCAGCGAGCCGCGCACGCAATACTCGCCCGGCCGCACGACCTGGCTCACGTGCTCGTAACCCGCGAGCGTCAATTGCGCCTTCAGCTTCGCTTCGTCGAGACGCTCGCCCTGCGTGAACGAAAACGTGTAGGCCGCGAGGAACGACGCTGGCGGCATGCGATACAGCGCCGTCGTCGCGGGAACGATGAGAATGTCGCACCGTCCTTCGCCCAGATCGTGCAGCGTGGCCAGCCGCTCGGAGACGAGGTCCTGGTGCGGCGAGAACGTGTCGTAGGGCAACGTCTCCCAGTCGGGCAAGAGACGCACGCGGGCATCGGGCGCGAAGTAGGGCAGTTCGGCGGTGAGGCGCTGGGCATCGACGGCGCTCGCGCAAACGACCGTCAACAGCGGAACGGCTTCACGATGAGCGGCGAAATAGCGCGCGATGGCGAGCGCGTCCGACGAGCCGGAAGCGCCGTCGAAAACGAAACGCTGACCTGGCTTGACGAGCGCGATGGGGGAACTGGACTGCGCTTTGACGGCTTTGGAAGACATAAGGTGTGCATTGAACCGTCCTCGCGCAGCACGGAAAGCCGCGCGCCGGACGTGGTCGCGAAAGACCTATTATAAAATCCGGGCTTCACTTTGACTTGGCCACCTGATTCTCTCGTGACTTCGCCCGCCGCCCCGTCTACCACTGCGCGCCTGTTCGCGCTGATTCCCTGCGCCGGAACCGGCAGCCGATCCGGCGCGCCCATGCCGAAGCAATATCAGACGATCGCAGGCCGGCCGATGCTCGGCTACACGCTCGCCGCGTTCGACGCGTGCTCCGAATTCTCGCAGACACTCGTCGTGCTCGCACCGGACGATCATCATTTCGACGCGCGCCGCTTCGCGGGACTGCGCTTCGCGGTGCAGCGCAAGGGCGGGGCGTCGCGGCAGGCGTCGGTGTACAACGGGCTCGTCGCGCTGCGCGAATTCGGCGCGCGCGACGACGACTGGGTGCTCGTGCACGACGCCGCGCGCCCCGGCATCACGCCGGAGCTGATTCGCAAGCTCGTCACCGAAGTGCGCGACGATCCGGTTGGCGGCATTCTCGCGCTGCCCGTCGCGGATACGCTGAAACGCGTCGCACCGAGCATGCCCGATGCGCCGTCGAGCGGCCCGCGCGTGGCGCGCACGGAATCGCGCGACGGCTTGTGGCAGGCGCAGACGCCGCAGATGTTCCGCGTCGGCATGTTGCGCGAGGCGATCGAGCGCGCGCGTCACGACGGCCACGATCTTACCGACGAAGCCAGCGCGATCGAATGGCTCGGTCACTCGCCGAAGCTCGTGCAGGGCAGCCTGCGCAACTTCAAGGTCACTTATCCGGAAGACTTCGGTCTCGCCAGCGCGATCCTTACCGCGTCCGCCTGAGGCGCGGCGGACCGCTCACACTCTACTGCAAGGTTGCATCGATGGATTTCAGAATCGGACAGGGATACGACGTGCACCAGCTCGTCGAAGGACGCGAGCTCATCATCGGCGGCGTGAAGATTCCGTACGAACTCGGCCTGCTCGGCCATTCGGATGCCGACGTGCTGCTGCACGCCATCACCGACGCGCTCTTCGGCGCGGCCGCGCTCGGCGACATCGGCCGTCATTTTCCGGACACGGCGACCGAATTCGCGGGCGCGAACAGCCGCGTGCTGCTGCGTGAAGCGGCCAAGCGCGTGTCGGAAGCGGGCTTTGCGATCGCCAACGTGGACAGCACCGTGATCGCGCAGGCGCCGAAGCTCGCGCCGCATATCGAAGCGATGCGCGCGAACATCGCGGCGGATCTGGATTTGTCGGTCGATCGCGTGAACGTGAAGGCGAAGACCAACGAGAAGCTCGGCTATCTCGGCCGCAAGGAAGGCATCGAGGCGCAGGCGGCGGTGCTGCTGCGCCGCACGTCCATCGACGCCTGATCGAGATCGATGCACGCCGCGCCCGACAAGCGCGGCGTCCGAGCAGTTACTTTCCTTCCGCCGCGAGCGTCAGCGCGACCGCGCCGATCACCGCGGCGATGCGGCCGACATCGCGCAGTTGCGTCGTCGTCATGCCTTCGGTCACGAGATTCTCGTAGTGCGACTTCACGCAGAAGTGGCACTTGCCGATGATCGACGCCGCGAGCGCATACATCTCGAAGCGCCGCTTGTCCACGCCGCCATGCGACGCATACGCGTTCATCCGCAAGCCGGCGGGCTGCGTCTTGAGGTCGGCGTTGTCGGCCATTTCCAGATACGGATACCACACGTTGTTCATGCCCATCAGCGCGGCGGCGGTGAGCGCGGCATTCGTTTCTTCCGGCGACAGCACGCCCGCGTTGCGGATGATCTCGACGAGTCTCGACGCCTTCGCGGCATACGCGGCGGCGAGCGCGACGCCGACCGCGTCATTGCCCTGAAGCGACGAACGCGCGATCGTGCCGTCGACGTTCAGGCGTATATCTTTTGCGTAATCCGGGACCAGTTCCTTGATCGAGGAAAGAAATTCCATTGACATCTCCTTTTCGATGGCGATGAAAAAGCCCGCCTGCTTCCGAGTGTGCACTCGAAAGCGGACGGGCTTCATGCATGAGGCTGAATCTACGGTGCGCTTAGAGCGTCGAGCCGCCGACCGCGCGGTTGCACGGGCATAGTTCGTCGGTCTGCAGGCCGTCGAGAATGCGCAGCACTTCTTCGGGATTGCGGCCCACGTTGAGATTGTTCACGGACACGTGCTGAATGACGTTGTCCGGATCGACGATGAACGTCGCACGCAGCGCGACACCGGCTTCCTTGTCGCGCACGCCGAGCTGGTCGATGAGTTCGCCCTTCACGTCGCCGAACGAGTAGTGGTTCAGCTTGTTCAGGTCCTTGTGCTCACGGCGCCATGCGAGCTTCACGAATTCGTTGTCGACGCTGCCGCCCATCAGCACGGCGTCGCGGTCTTCGAAGTCTTTCGCCAGCTTGCCGAATTCGACGATCTCCGTCGGGCAGACGAACGTGAAGTCCTTCGGATAGAAGTAGATGATCTTCCACTTGCCCGGGAAGGACTGCTCGGTGATTTCCTCGAACGCGGACTGGCCGTTCTCTTCGTGGTTGTTGAAACCCGGCTTCGCAGCGGTGACGGTGAATGCTTCGACTTTATCGCCAACGGTCTTCATGCAAACGCTCCTGTGTTCGTTGAATGGACAGCTCAAGTCAAACTACCGGAAAGCCTTAACGCGATGATGACAGTGCCGGGACGTTCACCGCGCATCGAATCGGATCATCATAACCGCACGAATTAGCTGCTTCAAAAGTTTAGGCCAATGAACGGGATAGCTTTTCCAAATGGCGCAGCGCTCAGTCGCGCGGACCGTCGAACCGGGCGCCCTTCATTTGCGGAAAGTCGATCGTCACCTCGAAGCCCGGCAGCGGCGTGCGATTACGCAGCCGCAGCGTGCCGCGCTGGCGCGTGACGAGCCGCTGAACGATCGCCATGCCGAGACCCGTGCCGTTCGCCTGCGTGCGTGCCGCGTCCACACGATAAAACGGCCGCGTGATGAGCCCGACCTGGTCGTCGGGGATGCCGCGTCCTTCGTCCATCACCGACAATTCCACTCTCCCATGCGCGACGCGCGTTTGCAGCGTGATTCGCGCGATGTCGTCGCGTTCGCTGCGGCCGTACTTGCGCGCGTTCTCCAGCAGATTGCCGACGACGCGGCGCGCATCGGTCGGATCGCCTTCGATGATCGCGCCAGGCGCCAAGTCGGTGCGCATCACGACGCCGTCGTCGGCCTGGAAGCGCGCGGCGAGTTCGCTCGCGATCATCGAGAGATCGACGGCTTCGGGCATGCGCTGCATCGGCCGCGCATAGTCCAGAAAGCGCCCGATGATCATGTCCATCTGCTCGATGTCGTCGATCATCGCGAGTTTCGTCGCTTCGTCCGACGGGCTCATTTCCGTTTCCAGCCGCAGGCGCGCGAGCGGCGTGCGCAAATCGTGTGAAATGCCCGCGAGCATCAGCGCGCGATCCGCCTCCAGCTGCTCGAGGTTCTGCACCATCTGATTGAAACTTCGATTCGTTTCGGCAGCAACGCCCATGCCGCGATCGGGCAGCGGTTCGGGCGACTGCCCCGAGCCGACCTTGCGCGCCGCGAGCGCGAGGCGCGCGAACGGCCGGTTCACGAGACTCGTGATGAACGCCGCGCCGAACAGCGACAGCGCCAGCGCGAACACGCCCCAGCCGGCCCATTGCAGGCCGGTGACGGTATCGAGCTGATCGCGGTCGAGCGCGACCCAGTAATCGTCGTCGTCGATCTTGAAGCTGATCCACACGCCGGGAATGTCGTTCACCGACTGCGCGATGATCGTGTCGTTGCCGAGCCGTCCGCGCACGTCCCGCTCGATCAGCCGATTGAGCGATTCGTCCGGCTGGAGCTTGTATTTGTCGGTCGTCTCGCGCGGATACACGCGCACGCCCTCGTTGCTTTCGAGGTCCTGAAGCAGCGCGCGGCGCAGATCGGGATCGGAATAGAGGAGGGCGGTGCGCGTCAGCTTGACGACGGCGACGAGCTGAAGCGCCACGCGCTGCGCGCGCGGCTCGCGCTCGATCACCCGAAAGCTCTGGAACCATGCGGTGAGGCTGACCGCGATCAGCAGCGCGATCAGCGCGAAGGTTCGCCAGAACAGGCCGCCGAACGCAAGCGCCAGTAGCCGCCTGTCGATGCGCATGGGTCTATCGCGTTCCGCTCGTTGAAGGAGATAAAGCGTATCGAACTCGCTTGAAGAGCGTATGAATATTTAGGCCGCGCCGTCGGGGATGAACACGTAGCCGAGACCCCACACGGTCTGGATGAAGCGCGGGCTGCTCGGGTCCGGCTCGATCAGCTTGCGCAGACGCGATATCTGCACGTCGAGGCTACGGTCGAACACTTCATATTCACGGCCGCGCGCGAGCTCCATGAGCTTTTCGCGCGAAAGCGGCTGACGCGGATGCCGCGCGAACACCTTCAGCACCGAAAATTCGCCGGTGGTCAGCGGAATTTCCTGGCCGTTCTTCGTGAGCGTGCGGGTGGCGAGGTTCAGCGCGAATTCGCCGAATTCGAAGACTTCAGTGGTTTCGGACGGCGCGCCCGGCAATTCAGACGGGGTCTGACGGCGCAGCACCGCGTGAATGCGCGCGACGAGTTCGCGCGGATTGAACGGCTTCGGCAAGTAGTCGTCGGCGCCCATTTCCAGCCCGACGATGCGGTCGACGTCCTCACCCTTCGCGGTGAGCATGATGATCGGCGTGCGGTCATTGCTGCCGCGCAGACGCCGGCAGATGGAGAGGCCATCTTCGCCAGGAAGCATCAGGTCGAGCACGAGCAGGTCGAAACGCTCGCGCACCCACAGCTTGTTCATCGACGGCGCGTTTTCCGCGACGTACACATTGAAGCCCTGTTCGCCGAGATAGCGCCGCAGAAGATCACGCAGGCGAGGATCGTCGTCGACTACGAGGATTTTTGAAGGGTTCTTGGTTTCCATAGGGGCATCTTAGCGCGTTTGTCCATACACCGAGTTTGTAACAAAAGCGAGTGTAACAGTTAGTTACAAACTTTACGGGGCTTGTGGCACGCCTCTTATCATCCGTGCGTACACTGCTTTACCTTGGCCCGGCATTCGGTAGATACTCCATTACACCAATGCGTCGCGCGGCTTGTCCGGCCTTTCGCGAAGCGTGAAAAGAATGAGGCTGTCCGGTTGTCGAGCAACGAAGGGAACAACATGAAGGGAGCGCGGCAGCGCGGACCGGCGCTCACCAGGCGCATCAACAGAAAGACGCTACTCGCAAGTGCGCTGTACGCTGTACTGAGCGCGCCGCAGGCCTACGCGCAACCTTCCGCCTTCTCCGGTTCCTCCAATGGGTTCGACCGTGCCGTGCATACGTCCGATAGCCGGTACGAAGGACACATCATCCGCGCGCAGCAGCGCAGCGGCAAAGCCGCGTCGAAGCGCGACCGCGACACCAAGCCGCCTGCGCTCCAACCCGTCCAGCAAGTCGACGACACCCCGCCCGCGCGTCCGCCGCGCCACACCGTCATGACCGCCGATGAGCGCCGCCTCTTGCGTCAGCACATCGAAGAGGCCGTGCGCGATCTCTACAAACGCTGATCCGGACCCGGGGCGAACGCGATGAACCGACGTGGATTCCTGTCGATCGCGGGCGCGCTGGTTACCGGGCCGATTCCCTTCGCCAGCGCGCACGCTTCAGTGCGCACGGACGGCGCGATCAAGACGCTGATTCTCGTCGACTTCACCGGCGGCAACGATGGCCTCAACACGGTGGTGCCCATCGCGGACGAGCGGTATCGCGCGCTCAGGCCGACGCTTCATATTCCCCGCGATCAGGCTTTGAACATCGACGAGCGCACGGGGCTTCATCCGTCGCTGCGTCCGTTGATGCCCGCGTGGCAGGCGGGCGAATGGGCGATCGTGCAGGGCGTCGGTTACGCGCAGCCGAGCCGCTCGCATTACCGGTCGCAGCAGATCTGGAACACGGCGTCGGATGCCGACGATTATCGGCGCGACGGCTGGCTCGCGCGGTCGATCGCATCGCGCACGCACACGTTCGGCACGGCGGAAGCGGGGCCGTTTCCGGCCGGCGACATCGTCACGCAACTGAGTTCGCCGTTCGACCTGCGATCGTTTGCCGCATCGTGCAAGGCGGCTGCGCGCGTGATCGCGGCGAACCGCAAGCAAGCGGGCGTCACGGTGATTCGCCTCGCGCTCAACGGTTTCGATACGCACGAGCTTCAGGCGGCGCGTCACGCGTCGCTGCTCGCGCAGTTCGCCGATGGCATCGCATCCCTGCGCCAGGCGCTGATCGCAAGCGGTGACTGGCGCCGCACGCTCGTGACGACTCGTTCGGAGTTCGGACGATCCGCACGCGAGAACGACGCGCGCGGCACGGACCACGGCGCGGCTGCGCCGCATTTCGTGCTCGGCGGCGCGGTGCGTGGCGGGCTGTTCGGCGAAGCGCCCGCGCTGGATCGGCTGGATGCCGACGGCGGCGTGCCGGCTTCCGTCGACTTCAGAAGGCTGTGCGCGACCGTGCTCGATGCGTGCTGGAACGTCGCATCGGCGCCGGTCATCGGGCGGGCGTTCGAACCGCTGCCTTTCGTGCGCGCGTAGCGTCGTCTAGCGCGTTTTCCAGGTGATCCAGAGCTTGCGGATCGGCGTGAGCGAAATGCGCTGATGCAGCACCTGGAAGCCTTCCCGTTCGATCTCGTCGAAACGCGCCTGCGACAGCGCCGCCTGCGCGCGCAACACGCGTTGCGATGCGCGCTCGGCGGGGGGAATGGCGGCGAGCGCGTCGTCGAGCGAACGGCGGGCGCGTTCGGTCTGAAAGCGCATCAGGTCGGTGAATGCATCGCTGTACTTGCGATTGATGATGTCCGCCGCCGTCACGCCGAAGCGCTGCAACTCGTCGATCGGCACGTAGATGCGGCCATTGCGCGCGTCGTCGCCGATGTCCTGCACGCGCTCCGCCAGCAGCAACGCGGCACCGAGCGGCTCGGCCCATGACGCGGCCGCGTCCGGATCGCGCGCCGTGGCTCGCGCGACCGCCGTTCCCAGCGCGCCGCCCGTCTGATCGATATAACGCCGCAGGCCCGGCCAGTCGAGGTAGCGCGCCTGTTCCAGATCCATGCGGAAGCCATCGACGAGCGTCGGAAGCGATGCACGCACGGTCGCATCGAGTGAAGTGCCGGGCGGGCTGTGCGCCTGCAGCGCCTTCGTGACCGGATGCGTCGGCTCGCCGGCGTCCAGCTTGCCGAGCTCGTTTTGCCACCACGCATGCTTCGTGCGGCCGATGGTCGGATCGCTGGTTTCCTTCACGGTCTCTTCCAGCTCGCGATACAGCGCGTAGAGCGCGGTGACGAGCGGCTGGCGCGCAGCCGGCGCGCGTCGCAGCGCGTAGTACGTGCTGGAGCCTTCGGGGGCGGCCTTTTCCTGGCAGTAGTCGTCGAAATTCACGAAGGGGATGTGTGGGGTGGGCAAGGGTGGCGAAGCGAGTTTGTCTTGTGTCTTCGCGTGCAGGCCGCGCTCAGGCATAAAGCCGCAACGAGGCGACGCAGCCGCTCATTTTATCCGTCCGGGCGATGCTTCGCAGCCGCATCGTCGGATGCTCCGCGTGTGCGATTGCCACGAAGACATGTGCGCCGACCCACCGACGACGCGTTTTCCGCGCGCAACACTGCGCGAAACGTGCAGATGCGCGAGACCATCGGAGACGGCGATGCCCCTTAGCAAAACGGAAAACAGGCAGTTCGGCGACAAATGCGTGCCATTGCTCGTGCGAAGCGTGGCGACGGACTTCGGCTTCGACTTTCGGGTGTGTCCGCGCCAGATGAGCGTCTCGCCGACGCTCGGGCTGCACATCACGGCTGCGCGTCAGGCGGACGCGAAGCTGTCGTATCCGCTCAACGTGTTCGTGTACTGGGAGCCGTCGAGCGTACGGCGGTTTCTGTCGCATCTCGACAGACCGATCGCCGCCGCGCGCGCGAGCGAACGCATACCGGAGGAAATCAGGAAGCTGATGGGACAGACGGGCGTCGACTTCGCGGGGCGGTCGCAGGCGAAGGGCGAAGTGATGATGGTGGAACTGGCCGACCTGGTGCTGTAGCCGTTCGTAGACGCCGGAAAAGAAAAAACCCCTTGGCGGAATCGAAGGGGTTTCGTTTGGTGCGAGGAGGGGGACTCGAACCCCCACACCATTGCTGGCGTCAGGACCTAAACCTGGTGCGTCTACCAATTTCGCCATCCTCGCAGCACGGCGGCTTTGCGAGCGCCGTGTCGGCACCGGTCCACTGTGCCAAGCCGCGCATTCTAACCCATTCGTCTCACGATGTCTGCGAATTTGCGTCGCGCGCATCCATCGGCTGCATAGGTCGCGAAAGGACAAAATAGCAGCCGATTTCCCCCATATGCGCTTTACGATTGCGACTCGACCGAGGTCTGCCTAGAATCACGTCAATCCTGTGCTTCGGCAGACATCACGCTCTCATGACTCGTAACGCGCGCAATCGCTTCGTCGCATGGCTCGGCATCGCCGCCATGTGGCTTGCCATTGTCGCGCCGGTCATCAGCCAGAGCATCGCCGCACACAACGCCGCGCTCGATCCGCAAGCCGCGCTGTGCGACGTGGAAGCGCTTCCCAACGCGCACGCCCATCACCACGACGATGCCGGCACGGAAGCAAACGTTCACGCAGACGCCGACGAGCACGCCGGTAGTCACAGCGCCGGCGGCCACTTCGACGCCTGCTCGTATTGCGGGCTGCTCGCGCATCATCTGCCGGTGGTTCTCGCAACTTCGCATGCTGCCGCGAGCGTCGAGCGCGTGTCGCGCGTCGCGCCGGTCGCATCCGACGACGTCGTCGTCACGAAGTCGTTCAACGCCGCGTCTGCCCGCGCGCCTCCCGTCCTTTCCTGAAGCCGCTTCCCGTCCGATCGCATAGTCGTTCGTCCGGCGCATGAGCGCGCGGGCGATGCGCTCGCTCGTCAGTTCATTCAGGAATCCACGATGTTCACGCTCCTCAAGCGAGCGCGCCGGCATCCGCGCCGTCGCGCCGTCACGCCTTTGCGCGCAGCCTTGCCGTTGTCGCTGATGGCGCATGCGGCCTGGTCCGCCACGCCCGTCGCCGCGGCCGCCGCCGCCGATTCACCCGCGTCCGAAACCGAAACCGCGCTCGCGCCCGTCGTGGTGACGGCGCAGTCGGTGGCGCCCGTGCGCTCGCCGCTCGATCCGAACCTGCCCGCCACCGTCACGACCGTGACCCCCGACCAGTCCCAGTACTGGAACGTCACGACGCCTGAAGACGTGCTGAAGTACGCGCCGAACCTGGCCGTGCGCAAGCGCTTCATCGGCGATCCGAACGCGACCATCGCCGTGCGCGGCACGAGCAACGCGCAGACCGCGCGCGGTCTCGTGTACGCGGACGGCCTCTTGCTCAGCAACTTTCTCGGCAATACGTGGACGTTCGCGCCGCGCTGGTCGATGGTCTTCGCCGACGACATCGCCCGCACGGACGTGTTCTACGGCCCGTATTCCGCGCTCTATCCAGGCAACTCGATCGGCGCGACCGTCGCCATCACGACACGCATGCCGACGCAATTCGAAGCCGACGCGAAGGTGCAGGCCTACACGCAGCACTTCGATCTCTTCGGCATCGACCGCAACTTCAACGGCACGAACACGACCGCGACCGTCGGCGACCGCATCGGCAAGTTCTCGTTTCTGATCGGCTTCGATCATCTGGAAAACACCGGCCAGCCGCTGCAATTCGCGACCTTCGCGCAATCGAGGACGCCCGCGACCGCCGCCGATACGCCCGTCACCGGCGCGCGCTTCTACAACGATCAGTTCAACGCGCGCACGGCGGTGCTCGGCACGCAGGCGGAGGGCATCGAGCGCACGTTTCAGGACCAGTTGCGCGTGAAGCTCGCCTACGATCTCACGAACACGCTGCAGGCCGGCTTCGCGCTCGGCTACTGGCATCAGAAGTACAACAGCGACACCACAAGCTTCCTGCGCGACGCCGCCGGCAATCCGGTGTACAGCGGACGCGTGAACATCGAAGGCTTCGAATACAACATTCCGGCCGCGACGTTCGCGCCGAGCATGGGGTCGAGCGAAAATTTCCTCTACGGCCTGTCGCTGCGCACGCATAACGACAGCGGGTGGAACGCCGAGGCGGTCGCGTCGTACTTCGACATCACGCAGAGCATCGCGCGCACGGCGAAGTCCGGCGTGCCCGGCGACGGCCCCGGCACGCTCACGGACGGTTCCGGCTCGGGATGGAAGTCGCTCGATCTGCGCACGAGCTGGACGCCGACGCAAAGCGCCGGCCTCGCGGCGCACGCGCTGTCGTTCGGCTATCACTACGACAACTATTTCCTCGACAACGTCACGTCGAACACGGACGCATGGCGCGATGGCGCGGGCGCTTCCTTCGCGAATGCGTTCACCGGGCGCACGCGCACGCAGGCCGTCTACGCGCAGGACGCGTGGCGCTTCCTGCCGCGCTGGGCTTTCACGTACGGCGTGCGTTACGAGAACTGGAACGCGTATGACGGCTCGCGCGCGCTCGGCGGGACATCGCTTGCCTATGGCGATGTGAGCCAGAGCCACTGGTCGCCGAAGGCATCGCTTTCGTTCGATGCCACCAACGAGCTGACGCTGCGTGCATCGATCGGTCGCGCGTATCGCTTTCCGACCGTCGGCGAACTGTTTCAAGGGCAGATCAACGGGGTGTCGATCGTCAACAGCAATCCAAATCTGCAGCCGGAAGACGATCTGTCGAAAGAGCTCACCGCCGAATGGATGCATGGGAACGGCGTCTATCGCTTCACGCTCTTTCAGGATGACGTAAAGAACACGATCCTGAGCCAGACGAACACGACCGTCATTCCGAACGTGACGAACTTCCAGAACATCGGCAAGGTGCGATCGCGCGGCGCGGAAGCGAGTTATGAGGGCGAAGACGTGCTCATTCGCGGACTCGATCTCGCCGCGAACGTCGCGTACACGCAGTCGAAGATCATCGAGAACAGCAACAATCCGGCGTCGGTGGGCAAGTACTTTTATCGCATTCCGCTGTGGCGCGTGAATGCGGTGGCGACGTATCGCGCGACGGCGAAGATGGCCGGCACGCTTGCGCTGCGTTATTCGGGGCGCCAGTACAACACGCTCACCAACACCGACGTCAATCCGAACACGTATGGCGGCACGAGCACGTATGCCGTCGTCGATGCCAAGTTCACCTACAAGCCGTCGAAGAAAACGGAACTGGGCGTGGGCGTGGACAACCTGTTCGACCGGCGCTACTACGTGTTCCATCCGTATCCGGGACGCACGTTTTACGTGGAAGGGCGCATCGGCATCTGATGCCGGGCGGTTCTCCATTCACTTTCGACAGGACACGCCATGTACGCACCTCAATCCACGCCCGCATCGCCGGATGGCGACGTGATCGCCGAACGCCGCACGCTCTGGCGCTGGCATTTCTACGCCGGGCTCTTCGTGATGCCGCTTCTGATCGTGCTGGCGATCACCGGCACGCTGTACTGCTTCCAGCCGCAGATCGAGCCGATGCTGTATCGCGATCGCATGATCGTCGCCGATACGCACGGCCCGCGTCTTTCGCAGGACGCGCTGCTCGCGAAGGCGATCGCCGCCGAGCCGCGCGATGCAAAGCCGACGCTCGCGCAGATCGAAACCGACCGCACGCGCAGCGCCGAATTCGTGTTCCGCCTGCGATCCGGCGAGAGCGAGAGCGTCTACATCAATCCCTACGACGGGACCGTGCTCGGGACGCTGAGCGTCGAGCATCGGTTGATGAAGCAGATTCGCAATCTGCATCGCGGGCTGATGCTCGGCAAGACCGGCGAACTGCTCATGGAACTCGCCGGATGCTGGACGCTCGTGATGATCGGCACGGGCATCGCGCTGTGGTGGCCGTGGGGCGGGAAGAACCGGCGCGCGAGCGGGGTGTGGCTGCCGCGTGTGTCGTTGAAAGGGCGCGCGTGGTGGCGCGACCTGCACGCGGTGGGCGGCGCATGGCTAGCCATCGGCGCGCTGTTTTTCGTGCTGAGCGGACTGCCGTGGTCGGGATCGTGGGGCAAGCAGTTCAAGGCGCTCGCGACGACGGCATCGCTCGGATATCCGAAAGGCGCGTGGGGCGAGGCGCATGTGCATTCGACCGCGCCGGGCAACGCATCGCAAGAAGGCGGCGAACACGCGATGCACGCAATGCACGGGAACGATCCGGCGATGAAGTTGGACGACTTGCCGCTGCATCAAACGCCGTGGGCCGTGGGCGCGACCGCCGTGCCGAGTAGCGCGGACAGCGCGGCGGCGTCGCGCGTATCGCTCGATGACGTCGTCGCGCTCGCGGCGAAGCAAGGTGTCGCCGATGACTACGGCATCGCGCTGCCGGCATCGCCGACGGGCGTGTACACGGTGTCCTCTTTCCCCGCCGATCCGCGCGACGAGCGCACGCTGCATATCGACCAGTACAGCGGCCGCGTGCTCTCGGACATCTCGTACGGGAGCTACGGCGCGGTGGCGCAAGCCATCTCGTATGGCACGTCGCTGCACATGGGACGCTACTTCGGAATGGCGAATCAGATCGTCTGTTCCGCGATCTCGCTCGGGCTGGCGGCGCTATCCGTGACGGGCTTCGTGATGTGGCTCAAGCGCCGCCCCTCGCGCAAGCTCGGCGCGCCGTCGCGTCCGGCAAAGCGCCCGCCGATGCGCGCCTGGCGCAGCGGGCTGGCGCTCGTCGGCATCGCTTTTCCGCTGATGGGCATGACGATGCTCGCGGTGTGGTGTCTGGATCGGATCACGTTCGGAAGGCAGTCGGGCGCGCAGGCGCAGGCCTGAAGCACCGCGCACGCGCCCACCAAGCCGCTTAGACCGTCCCGAACCGCAGCCGCGTGAGCTGTTCCGCTTCGTTCGCGAGCAGCCGCGCGGCGTCGCGGATGGCGACATCGAGCGAAATGGGACCCGGCGCGGGCGAGAAGCATCCGCTGAAATATTCGGACAGACGCGGCAGCGCGGCCGCATCCACCGCGCCGGAGAGCAGCGACGCCGGCACGCCCGCCGCGCGTGCATGCTTGCAGGCGATGAACGGCGCCTTGCCGTGAAGCGTCTGCACATCGGAGCGTCCTTCACCCGTGATCATCCAGTTCCCGCCTTCGAGCGCAGCGTCTAGACCGATCTCGCGCGCCACCACTTCCGCGCCCGTTTCGAACCGCGCGCCGAGCATGTGCAGCGCGAAGCCGAGGCCGCCCGCCGCGCCCGCGCCCGGTTCGTTTCGCTTGGCGACGCCCATCGCCGGTTCGAGCCGATCCGCGAAGTGGGCGAGGGCGGCGTCGATGACCTCGATCTGTTCGGGCGTCACGCCTTTTTGCGGCCCGAAAATGGCCGTCGCGCCGTGCTCGCCGTTGAGCGGATTATCGACATCGGACATGCCGACGAATTCCACTTCTTTCAGGCGCGGATCCAGCCCCGAAGCGTCGATCCGCTCGATCTTCGGGAGCGACGACGGCACCGGCGCAAGCTCCTGTCCGTCCGCGTCGAAGAGCTTGAGTCCGAGGCCGACGAGCAGGCCCGCGCCGCCATCGTTCGTACTGCTGCCGCCGAGCGCGACGAAAAAGCGCCGCGCGCCCGAATCGAGCAGCGCGCGGATCGCTTCGCCCATGCCGAGCGTGCTGCGTTCGGTGACCGGCACGGCCATACCGTCTGGATCGGTGATGCCGACCACTTCCGCCGTTTCGATGATCGCGCTGCCGTCGGCGAGCAGGCCCGTCGCGGCGTCGCGACGCGCCGACCCCGCGCCGCGCACATTCAGGAGGCGCCGTTCGCCGCCCGCGGCGAGCATCGCGTCGAGGGTGCCTTCGCCGCCATCGGCCATCGGGCGAATGCGGATTTCGGCGTCCGGCCGCGCGCGTCTGATGCCTTCCGCGATCGCATTCGCGACACCTTCGGCGGAGAGCGATCCCTTGAACGAATCGGGAGCGATGACGACTACGGGAGCGGGCGCGGCTGGCATGACGTTAGGCATGGTGTCTCGAATGTTCTGATAGTGGACGAAAAACGATGGTTGAAAAGCCGCGGCGACGCCTCATGTATGCCATTCCGGCATACCGGCAATTCATCGAGGCAATGCACGCGGCTTGCGCGATCAAGCTGAACGGTCCAGCTTATCAGCGCCCCGCGCGCGGCAAAATAGCCGCGCTTCGATAGCGGGAATTGTGCGTCCGCGGCGTTCATCGCGAAAACGCGGATTTACGCCAAAACCCGGCCCTAAAACGGCCAAAATCGCGGGCAAACGGCGTGAAACGCAGCATGCACGTCCTGTAAAGCGAGGGCCGTCTGATTTGTTTGCTAGAATGGCTGGCTCTGTTGGCTGACTCGCTCGGCGACGGTCCGGGCGTTCTTCGGAAGGCGCGCTGCAGCGCTCTCCTGAACATCGGGCTTCGCTCGGCGGAGCGCCAGCGGCCCCCAACGGACCCGCGCCTTTAGAACCGCGGAAGAACCGAACACCGAACATCGATTTACTCTAGGACGATTGAAGCCATGGCTAACGTAGTTGAAAACCTCGGCAAGCTCGAACGCCGCCTGACCATTTCCCTGCCGAAAGACACGGTGCAGAAGGAAGTGGATTCGCGCATCCGCCAGTTGGCCAAGAACGTGCGCATGCCGGGTTTCCGCCCGGGCAAGGTGCCGCTCAAGATGGTCACGCAGCAGTACGGCGGCCAGGTCGAGGCCGAAGTGCTGAGCGACAAGGTCGGCAAGGAGTTCTTCGATGTCACGCGCGCTGAAAACCTGCGCGTCGCGGGCCAGCCGAGCTTTGCCCCGAAGACCGAAGCCGCGGCCGACGCCTACGCTTTCGACGCGACCTTCGAAATCTATCCGGAAGTGAAGCTGGGCGATGTAGCGACCGCTGAAATCGAGCGCACCGTGACGACCATCTCCGAAGCGGAAGTGGATCGCACGCTGGACATCCTGCGCAAGCAGCGCGTCCATTTCCACGCACGCGGCGAAAGCGGCGAGCACGGCGACGGCGGCGCGGACACGGCAGCCAAGGACGGCGACCGCGTCACGCTGGACTTCGTCGGCAAGCTGGATGGCGTCGAATTCGAAGGCGGCAGCGCACAAGACTTCGCGTTCGTGCTCGGCGAAGGCCGCATGCTGCCGGAATTCGAACAAGCCGCGACGGGCCTGAAGGTCGGCGAAACGCGCGAATTCGACCTCAAGTTCCCGGACGACTATCACGGCAAGGATGTCGCCGGAAAGACGGCGCAATTCACGATCACTGTGAAAAAGATCGAATGGCCCCATCTGCCGGAAGTCGACGCCGATTTCGCGAAGTCGCTCGGTATCGAAGACGGCGATCTCACGAAGATGCGCGCCGAAATCAAGGACAACCTCGAGCGCGAAGCCAAGCGCCGCACGCAGCAGATCGTGAAGAACCAGGTGATGGACGCGCTGCTGAAGATTTCCGAGCTGGACGTGCCGAAGGCGCTCGTCGAGCAGGACCAGCAGCGTCTCGTCGACATGGCTCGTCAGGACCTGCAACAGCGCGGCGTGCCGAACGCGGCCGACGCCCCGATCCCGGCCGAAATGTTCGCCGAGCAAGCCGAGCGTCGCGTGAAGCTGGGCCTCGTTCTCGCCGAGCTGGTGAAGGCCAACGAACTGCAGGCAAAGCCCGAGCAGATTCGCGCTGAAGTCGACGAATTCGCGAAAAGCTACGAAGACCCGAAGGAAGTCGTCCGCTGGTATTATTCGAACCAGCAGCGCCTCGCCGAAATGGAAGCGTACGTCGTGGAAAGCAACGTCGTCGAATTCGTGCTCGGCAAGGCCAAGGTGACCGACAAGGAAGTCAGCTTCGAGGAACTGGCCAGCGCAACGGCGCAAGCCTGACGCGAATGGCCGAGGGGCGTGCGGTGTCGTCGATGGCGGCCCGCACGCCTTTTTTGCATTAAAGTTTGAGCTTGCCCATGCCGTTTGAATGGCTGTTCCTTCGTCGTTCAGTACCCCTATTCCGAACAAGGAAATTGCATGACCTTTCGCGCTGAATTGCTCGACACGCTGGCGTCCCATGCTCCGCGGGACTTCGAAGCCCAGGCGCTCGGCCTCGTTCCGATGGTCGTGGAAACGAGCGGCCGCGGCGAGCGTGCCTATGACATCTACTCCCGCCTCCTGAAGGAGCGCGTGGTGTTCCTCGTTGGCGAAGTCAATGACCAGTCGGCGAATCTCGTTGTCGCGCAGTTGCTGTTCCTCGAAAGCGAGAATCCGGACAAGGACATCAGCCTGTACATCAACAGCCCGGGCGGCTCGGTTTCGGCCGGCATGGCCATCTACGACACGATGCAGTTCGTGAAGCCGGATGTCTCCACGCTGTGCATGGGACTTGCTGCCAGCATGGGCGCTTTCCTGCTGGCGTCGGGTGCGAAGGGCAAGCGCGTCGCGCTGCCCAATGCCCGCGTGATGATCCACCAGCCGCTCGGCGGCGCGCGCGGCCAGGCGTCGGATATCGAAATTCAGGCGCGGGAAATCCTGTACCTGAAGGAACGTCTCAACCAGTTGCTGTCGCATCACACCGGTCAGCCGGTCGAGCGCATTGCGCGCGACACGGATCGCGACAACTTCATGTCCGGCGACGACGCGCAAGCCTATGGCATCGTCGACCAGGTGCTGCACAAGCGTCCCTGAAGGCGTCCGGAGCGGCGCCGCACCGGGCCTGTGAAACAGGGCCGGTCAAATGCGGATGGCGCATGCGGCGCAACGCCAAAACGTGCTTCGGCCGGGCCACGCGGGCTAATCTGCGTGGCCGGATCGAAGGGCGTATCATGTAATGACAGTGTCCGGAGGCTTACACTTTTATGGCGGACAAAAAAGGTTCCAGCAGCGAAAAGCTGCTGTATTGCTCGTTTTGCGGAAAGAGCCAGCATGAGGTGAAAAAACTCATCGCTGGGCCGTCGGTATTCATCTGCGATGAATGTATCGACCTGTGCAACGAGATCATTCGCGATGAGGCGGCCGGCGCGGCGGAAGAGGCCGGGCTGACCAAGTCCGACCTGCCGAGCCCGCAGGAAATCAGCGATATCCTGAATCAGTACGTGATCGGCCAGGAACGCGCGAAGAAGATTCTCGCGGTGGCCGTGTACAACCACTACAAGCGGCTCAAGCATCTCGACAAGAAGGACGACATCGAGCTGTCGAAGAGCAACATTCTGCTGATCGGGCCGACCGGCTCCGGCAAGACGCTGCTCGCGCAGACGCTCGCGCGCATGCTGAACGTGCCGTTCGTCATCGCGGACGCGACCACGCTCACCGAAGCGGGTTATGTCGGCGAAGACGTCGAGAACATCATTCAGAAGCTGCTGCAGAACTGCAACTACGAAGTCGACAAGGCGCAGCGCGGCATCGTCTATATCGATGAAATCGACAAGATCAGCCGCAAGTCGGACAACCCGTCGATCACGCGCGACGTGTCCGGTGAGGGCGTGCAGCAGGCGCTCCTGAAGCTGATCGAGGGCACGATGGCGTCGGTGCCGCCGCAAGGCGGTCGCAAGCATCCGAACCAGGATTTCATCCAGGTCGATACGACCAACATCCTGTTCGTCTGCGGCGGCGCGTTCGACGGGCTCGAGAAGGTCATCACGGATCGCACCGAGAAGACCGGGATCGGGTTCGGCGCGAGCGTGAAGAGCAAGCAGGACCGCGACGCAGGCGAAGTGCTGCGCGAAGTCGAGCCGGAAGATCTGATCAAGTTCGGCCTGATTCCGGAACTGATCGGCCGTCTGCCCGTCGTGGCGACGCTCGGCAAACTGGACGAAGCCGCGCTCGTCAAGATCCTGATCGAGCCGAAGAACGCGCTGGTGAAGCAGTATCACAAGCTCTTCGCCATGGAGCGCGTGGAACTGGAGATTCGTCCGGCTGCGTTGCAGGCCATCGCGCAGAAGGCGATTCGCCGCAAGACCGGCGCGCGCGGGCTGCGTTCGATTCTGGAACAGGCGTTGCTCGACGTTATGTACGAACTGCCGACAATGAAAGGCGTTTCGAAGGTGATCGTCGATGACAATACCATCGACGGCGACGGCAAGCCGTTGCTCATCTACGAAGATGCGCCGAAAGTAGCAGGGTCGAACTAACTCGGGCTGTGTGTCGGCGAAAGGCCGTTCATGGCGACGTGAACGGCCTTTGTTTATTTTTTCGGTTTATCTTGTGGACGTTTGCTGACGATCTTGGACTACCGACTTTTCACTTCCGATAAAGGCTTGCAATAGCTCTTAACGGCCTTACTTACGAACGAACCGATTCCATTCATGGGGAAATGAAATGTCAGGAACCCAACTCCTCCCGCAGGAACGCATCACGCTGCCGCTGCTCCCGCTGCGCGACGTAGTCGTGTTCCCGCACATGGTGATTCCGCTCTTCGTTGGGCGGCCCAAGTCGATCAAGGCTCTCGAAGCCGCGATGGAAGGCGGCAAGCACATCATGCTCGTCGCCCAGAAAACCGCGGCGAAGGATGAGCCAACCGAAAAAGACATGTACGAAGTGGGATGTGTCGCCAACATCCTGCAAATGCTGAAGCTGCCCGACGGCACGGTCAAGGTGCTCGTCGAAGGCTTGCAGCGCGCGAAGACGCTGTCCATCGAAGAACAGGAAACGCAGTTTTCCTGCGATGTGATGCCGCTCGAACCGGACCACGCCGACAGCGCCGAAACCGAAGCGCTGCGCCGCGCGATCGTCTCGCAGTTCGATCAGTACGTGAAGCTCAACAAGAAGATTCCGCCCGAGATCCTGACGTCGCTGTCGGGTATCGACGAGGCGGGTCGTCTGGCGGACACCATCGCCGCGCATCTGCCGCTCAAGCTCGATCAGAAGCAGCACATCCTCGAGATGTTCCCGGTCATCGAGCGTCTCGAGCATCTGCTCGCGCAGCTCGAAGCCGAAATCGACATCCTCCAGGTCGAGAAGCGCATCCGTGGGCGCGTGAAGCGTCAGATGGAGAAGAGCCAGCGCGAGTACTACCTGAACGAGCAGGTCAAGGCCATCCAGAAGGAACTGGGCGAAGGCGAAGAGGGCGCGGATCTCGAAGAACTCGAGAAGCGCATCACCGCCGCGCGCATGCCCAAGGAAGCCAAGAAGAAGGCCGATGCCGAGCTGAAGAAGCTCAAGCTGATGTCGCCGATGTCCGCTGAAGCGACCGTCGTGCGCAATTACATCGACACGCTGATCGGCTTGCCGTGGCGCAAGAAGAGCAAGGTCAACAACGACCTCTCGAATGCGGAACGCGTGCTGGACGAAGACCACTTCGGTCTCGAAAAGGTCAAGGAACGCATTCTCGAATATCTCGCGGTTCAGCAACGCGTCGAGAAGGTGAAGGCGCCGATTCTGTGCCTTGTCGGGCCTCCGGGCGTCGGCAAGACGTCGCTCGGGCAGTCCATCGCGCGCGCGACGAACCGCAAGTTCGTGCGCATGGCGCTCGGCGGCGTGCATGACGAGTCGGAAATTCGCGGTCACCGCCGCACGTATATCGGCTCCATGCCGGGCAAGATTCTGCAAAGCCTGGCCAAGGTCGGCGTACGCAATCCGCTTTTCCTGCTCGACGAAGTCGACAAGATGGGCATGGATTTCCGTGGCGATCCGGCATCCGCGCTGCTCGAAGTGCTCGATCCGGAACAGAACCACACGTTCGCGGACCATTACATCGAAGTGGACTTCGACCTGTCGGACGTGATGTTCGTCGCGACGTCGAACTCGCTGAACATTCCGCCGCCGCTGCTCGACCGGATGGAAGTCATCCGTCTCTCGGGTTATACGGAAGACGAGAAGGTCAGCATCGCGCAGCGTTATTTGTTGCCGAAGCAGAAGCGCAACAACGGCCTGAAAGAAGGCGAGATCGACGTCACGGAACAAGCCATCCGCGACATCATTCGCTACTATACGCGTGAAGCGGGCGTGCGTTCGCTCGAGCGTGAAGTGTCGAAGATCTGCCGCAAGGTCGTGAAGATGCTGCTGTTGAAGAAGGCCGAAGGCGCGGTGAAGGTCGACGGCTCGAATCTCGACACCTTCCTCGGCGTGCGCAAGTACGACTTCGGTCTGGCCGCGAAGGAGAACCAGATCGGTCAGGTCACGGGTCTCGCGTGGACGGAAGTCGGCGGCGATCTGTTGACGATCGAAGCGGCGGTGATGCCCGGCAAGGGCGGCGTGATCCGCACCGGTTCGCTCGGGGACGTGATGAAGGAATCCGTCGAAGCGGCGCGCTCGGTGGTGCGTTCGCGTTCGCGTCGTCTCGGCATCACGGACGAGTCGTTCGAGAAGAAGGACATTCACATCCACGTGCCTGAAGGCGCGACGCCGAAGGACGGTCCGTCCGCCGGTATCGCGATGACCACGGCGCTGGTGTCGGTGCTGACCGGTATTCCGGTCCGCGCGGATGTCGCGATGACGGGCGAAATCACGCTGCGCGGCGAAGTGCTGCCGATCGGCGGGTTGAAGGAGAAGCTGCTGGCAGCGCATCGCGGCGGCATCAAGCTCGTGCTGATCCCTGAGGAAAACACGAAGGATCTGGCCGACATTCCCGACAACGTGAAGAACGCCATCGAGATCGTGCCGGTGCGGTGGATCGACCGTGTGCTGGAGCTTGCGCTCGAGCGCTCGCCGGAGCCGCTGCCGGAAGAGGAAGCGAAGGCGACGCCGGTCGCTGCGGAAACGCAGAAGGACCAGCCCGCTTCGGGCGATGTCGTGAAGCACTGAGGCATCGTCGGCAGCGCGGTTGAACGCCGCGTTGCGGAAAGAGCAGGGATGAAAACCCGCGGCATCGTCCGCGGGTTTTTTTATTTCAAGGGCATGTGCAATCGCGTGACGGCTCGCTTGCTACGAAGGCAGCAAAAATTCCCATGACGCGCTGGCAAAGCGCTGAACGATGCGCTAAACTAGCTGACTCGCTGGATACGGAACTTCTAACCGAGTCCGTCAGCGAGAGCAGCAAGCGAAGGCAGCAGGCGCAAGCCGAAAGAATGGCGGAACGGGTGCTTAGCTCAGTTGGTAGAGCGGCGCCCTTACAAGGCGTAGGTCGGGAGTTCGAGCCTCTCAGCACCCACCAGTTTCCCATTCATCGTTTCGCTGCGCGTCAGTTCAGGAGCGGTAGTTCAGTCGGTTAGAATACCGGCCTGTCACGCCGGGGGTCGCGGGTTCGAGTCCCGTCCGCTCCGCCAGAATCAATCAGAAATCCCGTTGGCCTCGCGGCTCGCGGGATTTTTGTTTTGCGAGCGCATCGTTAAATGTCCTAACGAATGCGCTTATTCCGTTCGCAAGAACGCTGCGTAAATCGTCCGTCAATCGATCAGCAAGTCTCTGAAAACGCAAGCGACCGATGCCGCCAGCGAGCCTCCTCGAAGCGACACAGACGCAATTCCACCCCGCCTTTCGCCTTTTCCTCGCCCACTGTTGTAATATCGAGCGTTTTGTCTACACGCAGCGCTCAGCATGCTCGACTTTTTCCGCAATCACCAGCGCCTGATGATGGCCTTGCTGATCCTCCTGATCGTGCCCGGACTGGGTATCGTCGGGATTCAGGGCTTCAGCAACTTCTTCGACGAACGCGCTTACGTCGCCAGCGTGAACGGTCACAAGATCACGCGCGCCGAATACGACAGCGCCTTCAGGCAGCAAGTAGACCGCGCCCGCTCCATGCTCGGCGCGCAGTTCGATCCCAAAATGTTCGATACGCCCGAAACGCGTAGCGCGATGGTCGACAGCCTCGTGCAGCAGCGCGCCATGTCGGACGAGACGCAGCGGCTGCATCTCACCGCTTCGGACGACGCCGTGCGCCGCGCGCTCCTGGCCGACCCCGGCATCGCGTCGCTGCGCAAGCCGGACGGCACCATCGACGTCGATCGCTACAAGCAGCTCCTCGCGATGCAGGGCATGACGCCCGCGCAGTACGACGAGCGCATGCGCTACACCATCGCGAATCAGCAGATTCCGGCGAGCATTCAGCAGAGTTCGTTCACGTCCAAGTCGCTGGCGCAGAGCCTGACCGAGCTTGCCGAGCAGCGCCGCGCCGTGCAGGGCATGTTGCTGCGCACCGCCGATTACGCCGCCAAGGTGCAGCCGACCGACGCGCAGTTGCACGCCTATTACGACGCGCATCGCAACGAATTCGCGACGCCCGAGACGGCCACGATCCAGTATCTGGTGCTGTCGCCGGCGACGCTCGCGGCGGCATCCAAGCCGAGCGACGCCGATCTCAAGAAGTTCTACGACGACAACATCCAGCGCTATCGCACGGAAGGCCAGGTGCGCGCAAGCCATATTCTCGTGAACGCGCCGAAGGACGCCAGCGCCGCCGACAAGGCGAAGGCCAAGCAGAAGGCCGAGTCGCTGCTCGCGCAAGTGAAGGCGCATCCGGACCAGTTCGCGGAAATCGCGCAGAAGAATTCGGACGATCCCGGCTCGGCGAGCAAGGGCGGCGATCTGGGCTACTTCGCGCGCGGGCAGATCGCGGGCGGCAAGGCGTTCGACGACGCCGCGTTCGGCCTCAAGAAGGGCGAGGTCAGCAACATCGTCGAATCCGATTTCGGCTATCACATCATCCAGGCGACGGACGTAAAGCCGGCCGTCACCAAGCCGTTCGACGAAGTGAAGGATTCGATCGCCAAGGACTACGCCGCGCAGGAAGGCTCGAACGCGTTCGCAGCCGCCGCGACAGGCCTGAACGATATCGTCTACGAGAAGGCGAAGTCGCTGCAGCCCGCCGCCGACAAGTACAAGCTGACGATCCAGACCGCGACTGTCACGCCGAAAGCGAATCCGCAACTGCCGCAGGACAACCCGCTCAACAACGGGAAGTTCCTCGCCGCCGTCTTCGCGCCGGATTCGGTGAAGGAGCACAACAACACGCAAGCCATCGACGTCGGCAACAACACGTTGATCGCGGCGCGCGTGACCGACTACAAGGCGTCCACCGTGCCCGCGTTCGACGCGGTGAAGGACGCGGTGCGCGGCAAGGTCGTCGCCGAAATGGCGAGCGCCCAGGCGCGCAAGGAAGGCGAGGCGAAGCTGGCCGACCTGCAGAAGTCGAAGTCGACGGAAGGCTTTACGTCGCCGATCACGGTTTCGCGCAACGACGCGCAAGGCCTGCCGCCCGCGGCGCTGAGCGCCGTCTTCAAGGCCGACGCATCGAAGCTGCCGACTTACGTGGGCGTCGATCTCGGCGCGGACGGTTACGCGATCTATCGCGTGAACGGTATCGAAAAGGCGGCGCCCGTCGCGGCGGACCGTCTCGCGGGCGCGCAGCAGCAGATCGCGCAGCGCTACGCGGAAGCCGAGATGGACGCGTATCTCGATGCGCTCAAGGCGCGTTCGAAGGTGAAGCTGAGTCACGCGTCCGTGGCGTCGACAAACTAAGGCGTGATCGCATCAGCGTAAAAAACCCCGCTTCGGAAACGAAGCGGGGTTTTTGTTTTGCAGCACGCCTGAACCGCGCACGCCGATGTCTCGGAACACCGGCGCGCGGGTATCGCTGTGCTTACAGGCAGCCCTGGATATCGCCGGTGGCGTCGCTGCCGGCTGCACCCGCCGCGCGGAAGCCGACCCACGTGCCCGGACCCGACCACGACGGACGCACCACGGCCGCTGCGCCGTTCGGCGGCTGCTGGCCGGGCACGAACACGTCGAGCGCCTGATCGTTCGCGAGCGTGTCCTGCGAAATGACCTGCTGTTGCGACTTCTGCGCCCATTTCTCGGAAATGCATTGCGCGACCGCCTTCGGCGCTTTCTGGCTCGTGCCGACTTGCTGCACGCCCGCAGGCGGCTGGGCCGCACAAGCCGAAATCGCGACGGTCAATGCGAGCAGGGAGAAGTATTTCACGTGACCTCCTTAATGATTCGCTCTCTGGTGAGCGGGGTTATTAGAGTGACGCGAAAGTCTCAGATAACTGAATCGTGGCCGTCTTTCCGCGTTTAGTCGAAGCGCTGACGCGGCCGGCGTCCTGGTTATTGGGACGCGCCGGCGCCCAGCAAAGGTTTCAACGTTGGCCAGACATTGTTCAATAGCAAAGGCTGAGCCTGCACCGTCGGATGAATTTGGTCGGACTGGAACATCGTGGGCTTGTCCGCGATGCCCGCCAGCAGAAAAGGCACGAGCGCCACCTTCTTGTCTTTTGCGATGCGCTCATACACCGCGTGGAACTTCTGCGAATAGTCCGGGCCGTAATTGGAAGGAACGTACATGCCGATGAGCAGAACCTTGGCGTGCGCGGCGAGCGACGCATCGACGATGCCGCGAAGGTTCGTCTCGGTGGTCGCGAGCGGCACACCGCGCAATGCATCGTTCGCGCCGAGTTCGACGATCACGACCGCCGGCTTGATGCGCGTCAGCACGGCAGTGAGCCTCGCGCGTCCACCGCTCGTGGTGTCGCCGCTGATGCTCGAATTGGCGACGCTATAATCGAAGCGCTCTTTTGCCAGCCGCTCGCGCAGCAGATTGACCCAGCCCGTATCGCGCGGCAAGCCATATTCGGCCGAGAGGCTGTCGCCCAGCACGACGATCGCGGGCTTCGTTTGAGGCGCAAGCGCCGCCTGCGCCTCGGCTGCATCGACGTTCGACGCCGCCGCCGCGAGCATCGCGCTCGTCATGGCGGCCCGGATGAAACCGCGCGCGCTCCAGTTCTTTTTCAAGGTGTCCATGCAAAACAATATCGAGCCGGTCATCGAAGTACGGGGATTAAGCAAGCGGGTGAAGGACGCAACGGGCGAGCTCACGATTCTCGACCAGATCGATCTTTCCATCGCGAAGGGCAGCAGCGTGGCGATCGTCGGCGCATCGGGCTCGGGCAAGTCGACTCTGCTCGGCCTGCTCGCGGGATTGGACAGCGCGAGCGAGGGCTCGGTTCGCCTGCTGGGCAAGGAGCTATCGACGCTCGATGAAGACCAGCGCGCCGCGCTCAGGAGCGGCGCGGTTGGCTTCGTGTTTCAGTCGTTCCAGTTGATGCCGCATCTGACCGCGCTCGAGAACGTGATGCTGCCGCTCGAATTGCGCGCCGAGATGCCGCACGATCAGATTGCCGAGCGCGCGCGGTCGCTGCTCGACCAAGTCGGCCTTGCCGCGCGGACGCGGCATTATCCGAAGCTGCTGTCGGGCGGCGAGCAGCAGCGCGTGGCGCTCGCGCGCGCGTTCGTCACGCATCCGGCGGTGCTGTTCGCCGACGAACCCACCGGCAGCCTCGACGCCGCCACGGGTTACGCGATCATCGATCTGATGTTCGAGATGAACAAGCGCAACGGTGCGACGCTCGTCCTCGTCACGCACGATCCCGAACTCGCCGAACGCTGCGATGCGACGGTGACGATCGAAGCAGGGCGGCTCGTCAACGGCCTGAGCGTCTAGCCATCAACGAACCGTTCCCAATTCAGCGCTTGAGCGCCTTGCGCGCGCGCTCGATCAACGCGGACGTCGACGAATCGTGCTTCGATGCATCGACGCTCGCCGCGGTGATATCCGCTTCGACGACCTTGCCGAGAATCTTGCCCAGCTCCACGCCCCACTGATCGAACGAGTTGACGTTCCAGACCGTGCCCTGCACGAGCACCTTGTGTTCGTAGAGCGCGATCAGCGCGCCCAGCGTTTGCGGCGTGAGCGCGTCGAGCATGATGGTCGTGGTCGGCCGGTTGCCGGGAAAGCTCTGATGCGTCGCGAGTTCTTCCTTGCCCGGACCCGCGACCTTCTTCGCTTCTTCGAGCGTGCGGCCGAGCATCAGCGCTTCGCTTTGCGCGAAGCAGTTGGCGAGCAGCTTCGCATGATGATCGACGAGCGGATGCTCCGGCGTCAGCACGGCGATAAAGTCGATCGGGATGAGCGTCGGTCCCTGATGCAGCATCTGGAAGAACGCGTGCTGGCCGTTCGTGCCCGGCTCGCCCCAGATCACGGCGGCGGTGGGGTAGTCGACCATGCCGCCGTCGAGCGTCGCGGACTTGCCGTTGCTTTCCATCTCAAGCTGCTGGAGATACGACGGCAGATAGTGCAGCGCCTGCGAATACGGCGCGATCAGATCGCTTTGCGAGCCGAAGAAATTGCGATACCAGATGCCGATCATGCCCATCAGCACGGGCAGGTTCTCGGCGAGCGGCGCTTCGCGGAAATGGCGGTCCATCTGGTCCGCGCCTTCGAGCAGCGCATCGAAGTTCTTCGGACCGACGGACAGCATGATCGACAGACCGACCGCCGACCACAGCGAGTAACGCCCGCCGACCCAGTCCCACATCTCGAAGACATTCTCCTTCGCGATGCCGAACTTCACGACTTCCGCCGGATTCGCCGACACCCCGACGAAATGCTTCGACAGTTGATCTTCCGGGCAGCCTTGCTGGATGAACCAGTTGCGCATCGAGTGCGCGTTGGTCATGGTTTCGAGCGTGGTGAAGGTCTTCGAGACGACGATCGCGAGCGTCTCTTCGGCGTCGATCTGCTCGAGCACGTTGTAAAGATCGGCGCCATCGACGTTGGAAACGAAATGCGTATCCAGTTCCTTCGACGCGAGATGATGCAGCGCGTGCACGACCATCTTCGGCCCGAGATCCGATCCGCCGATGCCGATGTTCACCACGTGACGAATGCGCTTGCCGGTATAGCCGGTCCACGCGCCGTCGCGCACCTTGTCGGCGAACGCGGCCATCTTCGCCTTTTCTTTCTGCACCTGTTCGTGGAAGGGCGCGTCAGGCGACTGCGCGCGCAACGCGGTATGCAGCACCGCGCGTCCTTCCGTGATGTTGACGATATCGCCATTGAACATCGCGTCGCGGCGCTTCGTGACGCCGGCTTCTTCGGCGAGCTGGATTAATAGCTCGAGCGTGGCGTCGGTGATGCGGTTCTTCGAGAAATCGATCGTGAGTCCGCCGCCTTCGAACGTCAGGCGCTCGGCGCGCGTCGGCGCGGTGTCGTTTTGCGGCGCGAACCAGTCGCGCAGGCGCTCGCCGGAGATGGCATCGTAATGCGATTGGAGCGCCGACCAGGCAGGAAGCGAATTGAGCGTCATAGCGGTCTGATAGTCGAGAGTGACAGGAGAAAACGTCCGTGCGAATGCGGTTCGGCGCGGCGGCGTGCGACGATCATCGGATGTTCGTCGAATGCAGCCGGCGCCGCTGCGGTTGCCCGAATCAAAAGGGAGTATAGCGACGATGCGTGAACGGATGCTTGCAACGCGTCACGCGCGGTCCGCATAAAAACGGCGATTGATGAGACTGCGCACTTCGGGCGCAAGCTCGCCCGCAGTCAGACCCGCGGGACCGATGCCTTGCGCGGTCAGCGTCTGTGCCGCCAGCCCGTGGAGATAGACGCCCGCGAGTGCGGCTTCGTACGCGGGAAGTTTCTGGGCCAGCAATGCTCCGATCAATCCGCCGAGCACGTCGCCGGTGCCGCCGGTCGCGAGCCCGGCATTGCCCGTCGGATTCACGGCGACGCGGCCGTCCGGCGATGCGATCACCGTACCCGAGCCTTTCAGCACGGCGACGGCGGCAAAGCGCGCCGAAAGCCGTCGCGCGGCATCGATGCGATCGCTTTGCACGGCCTTGGCGTCCGTCTCCAGGAGGCGTGCGGCTTCGAGCGGATGCGGCGTCAGAATGCACGGATCGCCCGCCTGGCCGCGCGCGGCGACTTCGGCGGCGAGCGCGTCGTCCTCGGCGACGAGATTGAGCGCGTCGGCATCGAGAAGCTTCGGCATGTCGAGCTTGAGCACGTCCGCGAGGATTTTCTTCGCGCGATCGCTTTTGCCCATTCCGCAGCCGATGGCGAGCGCATCCATCTTGTCGAGCGCGAAGCCGTCGACGTGATGCAGCATGAGTTCCGGATGCGGCGGATCGTAGGGCGGGCCGCCTTCGCCGAGAAACGCGACGTGCACCTTGCCCGCGCCGCCGTAGAGCGCCATGCGCGCGGCGAGAATCGGCGCGCCGCACATGCCCGTATCGCCGCCGACGACCGCCAGCGTGCCGAACGTGCCCTTGTTGGTCGCGTAGTCGCGCGGCGGCATGTGCCCGCGAAACAGCGACGTCGCGTTTAGCACGACGGACGGCGCGGCGAGCGGTTCGACATCGAGCGTCGCGACTTTCAGTTCGCCGCACAGATCGCGCCCCTCGGCGGTCATCAGGCCCGGCTTCGCGCCGATGAACGTCACCGTGACGTTCGCGCGCACCGCTTCGCCGCCGCCGACGCGCGCGCCGGTATCGCTGTCGAGGCCGCTCGGAATGTCGAGCGCGAGCACGCGGCCCGAGCCGCGGGCGCGACGTGCCATGCGGGCCGCGATAGTCGCGAACACGCCGTCGAGCGCGCGCGTGAGGCCGATGCCGAACATGCCGTCGACGAGCCAGCCGTATTCATCGAACGATGCGGGCGGCTGTCCTTCGATGCTCACGCCCGCCGCGCGCGCCGCTTCGAGCGCCCAGCGCGCGTCGTCGGGTTTGACTTCGATGGGCATGCACACGCGCACCGCCACGCCCGCGCGATGCAGTTGCTCCGCGACGACGAGCGCATCGCCGCCATTATTGCCGGGGCCCGCCGCGATCCAGACGGGCAGCGCGGGCGAATCGGGATCTCGCGCGATGGCGTCGAGCAGATAGTGCGCCGCCGCCGCGCCCGCGCGCCCCATCAGCGTATGCGGCGGCAGCGCGGAAGCGGCGCGCGCCTCGATCGTGCGCAGTTCGGCGAGCGTGAAGAGCGCGATGGCGTCGTCGTCGGGCGTTAAGTAGGGAGCGGTCATGTTGGCGCGGGGGCGTGGGTCAATGATCGACGAATCGGCGAGCGCTCCGGCCCGCACCATTCGTGCCACCCCGCGCGTCAGAAGCGTTCGATGCTGAGCGCCGCGAGCGCATCGGCGGGAATATCGGGCGTGAGACCGGAGACGAGATCCGCGACCACTTTAGCAGACCCGCACGCGAGGCCCCAGCCGGCCGGGCCGTGCGCGGCGTTCACGAAAAGACGCGGATGCCGCGTCGCGCCGACGACCGGCAGGCCATCGACGGAAAGCAGCCGCAAGCCGTCCCACGCGCGCGCGGCCGATACGCGCGCCGCGCCCGGAATCCAGTCGTGCGTGCCCTGGCTGAGCACGTCGAGCGCGCGGCGGGCGAGGGCGGCGTCGATCGGCTTGTCGGCCTTGGACACGCTCTGAAAGACGCCCGCGCCGCCCACGCGCAGGCGCTGGTTCACACGCGTCATCGTGATGCGCTTCACCGAATCCACGACCGTCGTGTGCGGCGCGCGCTCCTCGTACGCGACGGGCGCGGTGAGCGTGTGCAAGCGCAGCGGATACAGCGCGGACATCGATTTCGAGCCGTTCAGCAGCGCGGGCGTGTCGGCGCCTGCGGCAACGACGATCGCGTCGGCGGCGATGGTTTCGACGTCGCTCGCGCGCTTCTTGTCGTCCTTCGCGCCCGACAGCTGGATCACCGCGCGCCGTTCCTCCAGCCGCACCGACGCCACTTCGCGATTCATGTGGAACTGCACGCCGCCGTCGTCGAGAATCTGCTTGATCTGCTTCGTGAATAGCGGGCAGTTGGCCGTGCGCGCCTCGGGCAGCAGCACGCCGCCGGCGAACGCGGGATCGTCGGGCACGGAAGGCTCCGCCGCGACGCATTCCTCCGGCGACAACAGCCGGTATGGCACGCCGAAGCTCTTGAGCAGGTCGATGGCCGGCTGCGCCTCTTCCAGTTCCCGCGCATGGCGGAACACGTGCAGCATGCCGGCGCGCTGCTCGCAATCGAGCTGGTGCGTCGTTTCCATCTCGACGATCGCACGATGCGAAACTTCGACGAGCGGCCGCAACAGCCCACATTGCGCGGCGAACGCGTCCTTGTCGCGCAGCCGGCCGAGCTGCTTCAGGAAAGCGCGCGCGGTGCCGTCGAAACCGGTCTTGACGAGCATCCCGCTCTGCTTGGCGCGATTCGACGCCATGAACGTCGGACCGAACCAGACGTCGAGCGGCGAGGGCAGCAAGGCGCCGCCCTGGCCATAGGTCGCGCCCTGGGCAACGGTCGCGTGACGTTCGATCACGCAGACGCGATGCCCGGCCGCGTGTAACTGATAGGCAGTGGCGATGCCGGCGATTCCTCCGCCGATGACGATGACATCCATGACTTTTTCGTGCCCGAAGGCGGGACATTGCACGGCGGAACGACGCAAAAGGCGCCGGAGAGCCGCATGTTCTCACGGTAAAACGGCAGGCGCGGCGGCGTGCCGCGCCCGAAGAAAGCGCGCCATGATAGCGCCAAATTCGCCGCAAAGGGACCGCCGGCCGGGACGCCGCGCGCACGCTTTCCCGGCCCACCGGCATTTCAGGATAAGGCATGAAAGAAGCGCTACGCGCGGCGCGCGGACGCGACGGGCCGGCCGCACCGGCCCCGTCCGATTTCGAGACGTATCCGGGTTATAATCGCGGTCTTCCTTTTCGCCTCACGCCGCTTTGCACACTCGGCGCTCCGAGTGCCGTCGAGCGGCTCACAGACGTCATCGACGCATCGTCACAATGGCCCACTTCTCGTGTTTCCCCGGCGCTTCGGCCCTCTCCGATTTCCGTCAGACCCGTCTTCTCGAAACGCTCGTCAAGATCGACGCGAATATCGTCGGCGTGCGCGGGCAATTCCTGCATTTCGTCAACTCGTCCGAGCCGCTCGCCGACGAGGAAACGAACCGCATCCACGCGCTGATGCACTACGGCGCACCGTTCGAGGAGCCGAAGGAACGCGGCCATGTCGAGACGTTCATGGTCGTGCCGCGCTTCGGCACGGTGTCGCCGTGGGCGAGCAAGGCGACCGACATCGCGCATCATTGCGGGCTTGCGACGGTGCGGCGCATCGAGCGTGGCGTCGAGTACTCGGTCATCGTGAAGAGCGGTCTGCTCGGCGGCAAGAAGGTGCTGACCGACGAAGCGCGCGCCCGCGTGGCCGCCGCGCTGCACGACCGCATGACGGAAAACGTCGTCGCCTCGCGCGATCAGGCGCTGCATCTCTTCGATGAACTGCCCGCGAAGCCGTTGCAGACGGTCGATATCATCGGCACGGGGCGCAAGGCGCTCGAAGCCGCGAACACGGAACTCGGGCTCGCGCTGGCCGAAGACGAGATCGACTATCTGGTGAATGCGTTCGAAAGCCTGAAGCGCAATCCGACCGATGTCGAGCTGATGATGTTCGCGCAGGCCAACAGCGAGCACTGCCGCCACAAGATTTTCAACGGCGAATGGACCATCGACGGCGACAAGCAGGACATGTCGCTGTTCCAGATGATCCGCAACACCGAGAAGCTGAATCACGAAGGGACGATCGTCGCTTATTCGGACAACTCGGCGATCATGCAGGGCGGCATCGCGGAGCGCTGGTTCCCGCGCGGCGACAGTGAGCACTACGAGCGTCACGTCGAACTGACGCACACGCTGATGAAGGTCGAGACGCACAACCACCCGACCGCCATTTCGCCGTTCGCGGGCGCGGCGACGGGCTCGGGCGGCGAAATCCGCGACGAAGGCGCGACGGGACGCGGCGCGCGTCCGAAGGCCGGTCTCGCGGGCTTCACTGTGTCGAACCTCGATCTGCCCGACGCGCGTCAGAAGTGGGAAAACGCCCGCGACAGCGCCACGCCGCTGCCGTCGCGCAATCCCGCCGATCAGCACGAGCCGTATGGCCGCCCGGAGCGCATCGCGTCGCCGTTGCAGATCATGATCGACGGCCCGATCGGCGCGGCCGCTTTCAACAACGAATTCGGCCGCCCGAACCTCGGCGGCTACTTCCGCACTTACGAGCAGAACGTGGCGGGCCGCGTGCGCGGCTATCACAAGCCGATCATGATCGCGGGCGGCATCGGCAATATCTCGGACCAGCACACTCACAAGCACGATCTGCCGGCCGGCACGCTCCTGATCCAGATCGGCGGGCCGGGCATGCGCATCGGCATGGGCGGGGGCGCGGCATCGTCGATGGCGACCGGCGCGAACACCGCCGAACTCGATTTCGATTCGGTCCAGCGCGGCAATCCTGAAATTCAGCGCCGCGCGCAGGAAGTGATCAACGCGTGCTGGCAGCAAGGCGAGCGCAACCCCATTCTCTCGATCCACGACGTCGGCGCGGGCGGCATTTCGAACGCGTTCCCGGAACTCGTCGATGGCGCGGGCAAGGGCGCGCGCTTCGAGTTGCGCAAGGTTCAGCTCGAGGAAACCGGTCTGTCGCCGCGCGAAATCTGGTCGAACGAAGCGCAAGAGCGCTACGTGCTGGCCATCGCGCCGGCCGATCTGCCCGCGTTCGAGGCGATCTGCGAGCGCGAGCGCTGCCCGGTGGCGGTCGTCGGCGTCGCGACCGACGAGCGTCAGCTCAAGCTCATCGACGATGAAAACGAAGGCCAGGAACCCGTCGACATGCCGATGGACGTGCTGCTCGGCAAGCCGCCCAAGATGCATCGCGACGTGACGCGCGAAACGGCGCGCTTCGAGCCCGTCGATGTGACCGGCCTGATGCTGTCGGAAGTCGCGGTCGATGTGCTCAAGCATCCGAGCGTCGCGAGCAAGTCGTTCCTCATCACCATCGGCGATCGCTCGGTGGGCGGCACGACCGCGCGCGATCAGTTCGTCGGTCCGTGGCAAGTGCCGGTCGCCGATTGCGCGATCACGACGATGGACTACGCGGGCTTCCGCGGCGAAGCGATGACGATGGCCGAGCGCACGCCGCTCGCCGTCATCGACGCGCCCGCGTCCGGCCGCATGGCGGTCGGCGAAGCGGTGACGAACATCGCGTCGGCACCGATCGAGTCGCTGGGCAAGCTCAAGCTGTCAGCGAACTGGATGGCCGCGTGCGGCAGCGCGGGCGAGGACGCCGCGCTCTACGACACGGTGAAGGCCATCGGCATGGAACTGTGCCCGGCGCTCGGCATCAGCATTCCGGTCGGCAAGGATTCGCTGTCGATGCGCACGAAGTGGCAGGACGCGCGCGGCGCGCAGAAGGAAGTGGTGTCGCCGGTGTCGCTGATCATCTCGGCGTTCGCGCCGGTCGAGGACGTGCGCCGCCACCTGACGCCGCAACTGGCCGCCGATACGAACACCGTGCTGATCGCGATCGATCTAGGCCGCGGGCGCAATCGCCTGGGCGGCAGCATTCTCGCGCAGGTGACGCAGCAAGTCGGCGACGCGACGCCCGACGTCGACGATCCCGAAGACCTGAAGCGCTTTTTCGCCGCGATCCAGTCGCTCAACGCCGATGGCAAGCTGCTCGCGTACCACGACCGCTCCGACGGCGGCCTGTGGGCGACGGTCTGCGAAATGGCGTTCGCGGGGCACGTGGGCGTGTCGCTGAACGTCGACATGCTGACGCTCGACGCGAACCACGAATCCGATTACGGCGACGCGAAGGACTGGGCCAAGCAGACGAGCGGCCGCCGCGACGATCGCACGCTGCGCGCGCTCTTCAGCGAGGAACTGGGCGCGGTGGTGCAGGTGCGCGCATCGGACCGCGACGCGGTGCTCGGCGCGTTGCGCGCGCATGGGCTGTCGGCGTGCTCGCATGTGATCGGCAAGCCGAACGAGAACGACGCGATCGAAATCTATCGCGACGCGAAGAAGATCTACGGTGCGCCGCGCGTGGAGCTGTATCGCGCGTGGAGCGAGGTGAGCTGGCGCATCGCGCGTCTGCGTGACAACCCTGCGTGCGCCGACGCCGAATACGACGCGCTGCTCGATGCGGCCGATCCGGGCCTCTCGCCGGTGCTGACCTTCGATCCGGCGGATGACGTCGCGGCTCCTTTCATCGCGACGAACAAGCGCCCGCGCGTGGCGATCCTGCGCGAGCAGGGCGTCAACTCGCATCTGGAAACGGCGTACGCGTTTGATCGCGCCGGCTTCGACGCGCACGACGTCCACATGAGCGATCTGCTCGAAGGCCGCGCGACGCTCGCGGATTTCGCGGGCGCGGTGGCGTGCGGCGGCTTCTCGTACGGCGACGTGCTCGGCGCGGGCGAGGGCTGGGCGAAGACCATCCGCTTCAATCCGCGTCTCGCGGACATGTTCGCGGCGTTCTTCGGCCGCCCGGACACCTTCGCGCTGGGCATCTGCAATGGCTGCCAGATGATGTCGAGCCTGGCGTCGATCATTCCGGGCGCGGAAGCGTGGCCGAAGTTCACGCGCAACAAGTCGGAGCAGTTCGAGGCGCGCTTCTCACTCGTCGAAGTGCAGAACTCGCCGTCGATCTTCTTCGCGGGCATGGAAGGTTCGCGCATTCCGGTCGCGGTCGCGCACGGCGAAGGTTTCGCGGACTTCTCGCAACAGGGCGATGCAAACCACGCGCTCGTGGCGATGCGTTACGTCGATCATCGCGGGAACGCGACGGAAAGCTATCCGTTCAACCCGAACGGCTCGCCGCAGGGCATTACGTCGGTGACGACGCCCGATGGCCGCTTCACCGTGCTGATGCCGCATATGGAGCGCGTGCATCGCAATGTGCAGATGAGCTGGACGCCGGATGACTGGGCCACCGACGCGAGCCCGTGGCTGCGCGTATTCCAGAATGCGCGGCGGTTCCTGGGGTAATGTCGGGCGCTGACGTGAAGTAGATCGAAGACACCCCGGAGCTTGCGCTTCGGGGTGTTTTTGCTGGTGCGGGGCGACGCTGCTGCTATTCGCCCCAGCATTCCACCACCGAAGCAATCAGGTCACGAGCGTAAGCAAAATGCCCTTGTTCTGAGGCATCGCGTCGTACGTGCGCCCGTTGAGCAGCCGCCCGGTTCTGTCCTTTCGTACGCCCCCCCACTGCTTGAAGAAGAATGCTGCGCGCTGCGTATGGCACTGTCGACGAATGGATTGGACCCATTTTTCGTTGATAGGTCTCGCTCCGGGGCCTGATTCGCCCCCGACGATTACCCAGTCGATGCCAGCAAGCGGCAGGTTATCAAGAGGTCCTATCAGCGGCTCACACGACAAGAACTTGACCATTGCAGGGGTGGCTGCCAGGTGATCGACACGCTCGACCACCCGCTCATTTTCCACGCTAACCCCCATCCAGACGTTCGAAGGCCATGGAAGAAGAGGGGCAAGCTCAAATAGACGACGGGAGCGCTTCGTCAGCACTTGATAGGTGTGCTGCGGTGTCGCCACCATCGTCTCGAAGACGCGCTGAATGAAATCGAGTGGAACGGCATCTTGGAAGAGATCGCTCATCGAGTTAACGAACACGGTGCGCGGCTTCTTCCATTTCAGAGGCAAACCGATCAAGTCTTCATGCAGCGTCGGGGCGAACTCGAACTCATAGCGCGCGCTGCCCATCGCTTTCAGCCGCTTGGCCATCCGCTCAGCATAACAATGCTTGCAGCCCTGACTGATCTTCACACATCCCGTAACGGGATTCCACGTCATCTCTGTCCACTCGATTCCTGTCTTGGTCGCCATCGGATTGCCTGCCTAGGTTAGTTCGACGGAGTGTAGGAGCCTGTCCCTCCTAGAACAAGTCCTTTTGCGCCTTGTCGTCTCGTCCTACGTCGTTCCATAACTTCTCCGCAAGAGGATGACGTTTCAACATGATCAGGCGATACAAGGGACCATTCTTACTATTTTTTATCAACGGCATCATGTCTGCAGCAGTCATATTCGCCGTCCGTTCAACGAGAGCCTTCCAATAGTCAAGGAAGGCGTTGATGAAGGCGCTCTTCGGCAAGTGACTGAGTTCGATCGCCTCCCGCCAACCGGGGGCAATGCGTTCGAGTCGCGCGCCAGATGCGACCGCTTCCCGTTCGATGTTCCGCTGAATGTCCATGACGCTGAAATGAACCAGAATATCGATTCGATTAAGGCGGGAAAGCGCAAGGATGATCTCGAAGTCGAGATGCTCCGCGCTAAACGGATCGAGAAAAGCAAGGTTCAATCCGCGAGGCAAATCGCAAATGACCCGGTGCACCGTCTCCGACGCCGCACCCACATAGGCATGCACGCAAGCGCCGAACGTCTCCAGCCGTTTCCGGCAAAATTCCACGGACCGCTGGTCCAGATCGCCAATGAATACGTCCGAGAAGGACGGACCACCGTTGGCGCACGACGCCTTCCACGCTGCCAACGCGCCGCCATCGCGAAATGCATTCGTTTGCCGCTCAACGACTCTGCCCGGGCCGCAGAATAGATCGATGTATGACGCATGAGGCCACCTCATCCTGGCTCCGCGAGATGCGCCAACATAGTCGACCAGCATATCGTGCTTGTGGCCGGACCAACTGCCGACGACCATCGCATCCATGCCGTCTTCCTGGTCAATCTTGAATTTTTCGTCTGTCATACCGTTTGCACCCCATCAACGCTAACGGAACAATCTTCAGGACGACGCAGGAACTGCGATAGTCGAATTATCCGAAAAGAAGCTTGGTTAGCCGAACGGCAGATGAGACCATCAAAAAGAAACGCCCCAGAACTCGCGATCTGGGGCGCGTCGAAGGAGCGAAATTAAAGCGGAGCTGTTCAGCCCTTACTTCACCACCGCCTTCTTCCGCAACTGCTCCTCGAAGTCCTGCAGCTTTTGCTGCTGCATCTGCTGCGCGATCTGCGCCTTCACCTGATCGTACGGCGGCGGGGCGACCTCGCGGCTGTCGTCCAGACGAATGATGTGCCAGCCGAACTGCGTCTTCACCGGCGTCGCGGTGACTTCGCCCTTGTGCAGCTTCTCCGCCGCCGCGCCGAATTCCGGCACGTACGCCGACGGCGACGACCAGTCGAGATCGCCGCCATTCTTGCCCGATCCCGGGTCCTTCGAATATTGCTTCGCGAGGTCTTCGAAGCTCGCGCCGCCCTTGATCTTCGCGATCAGGTCCTTCGCCTGAGCCTCGTCTTCCACGAGAATGTGATGCAGATGCAGTTCCTTGCCGCCGCCCGTCTGCTTCACGAGCTGGTCATAGCGCGCCTTGATCTCGGCATCGCTCGGCTTGTTCTTGTTGACGTAGTCCTCGATCAGCGCGCGCAGCACCACGGTCTGCTGCGCGACGGCGATCTGCGCCTTCACGTCGGGGCGCGTCGCGATGCCTTCGCGCGCGGCTTCCTGCATCAGGATTTCGCGATTGATGAGTTCCTCGCGCACGGCCTGCTGCAATTGCGGCGAATCCTGCTGACCCTGCTGGACGAGTTGCTTCACGAGCGCATCGGCGCGCGACGTGGGAATCGGCGTGCCGTTGACCACGGCGATGTTTTGCGCAAACGCGGGAGCCGCCGCGAATGCAGCCAGCAACACCCAGACGCGGGTTTTTTTCAAAGTCATCGGAGGTTCCTAACTGAGCAAACTGACGCCTTCAAAAGGCGAGATTAGCGAAGATAAACCAGGCGCCGGTCCGAGCGGACCGGCAGGCCGCGAATTCATTCGAATTGTTCTGCGAACTCTTGCGGCGTAAAGGCGCGGATGGCGAGCGCATGCACGCCGCGCCGCATTTCATCGGCCAGCGCATCATACACCAGCCGATGCCGCGCCACGCGCGCCTTGCCGGCAAAGCGTTCCGAAACGATCGTCACCGTGTAATGGCTACCGGATGCCGCGCCCGCATGGCCCGCGTGCGCCGCGCTGTCGTCTTCGATATGCACCGCTTGCGGGTCGAGCGCCGCCGAAAGACGCGCTTCCAGATGCGCGATTTTTTCCTGCGCACCCGCGCTCATGAAGTCGAAGGTGTCGGTCACTGGTTGTCCTCCTTCATGTATTTCGCAAGCCAGAAGCTCTGCGCGACGATGAACAGCACGAGACACCCGGTCGCGCCGAAGAGCTTGAAGTTGACCCACTGATCCGTGGTGAAGTTGTACGCGACGAACAGATTCACGACGCCCAGCAGCGCGAAGAACACCGCCCACGCGACGTTCAATTGTCCCCAAACGCGATGCGGCAGCACGATCTGCTTGCCCATCATCGCTTCGATGAGGTTCTTCCTGAAGCCGATCTGCGCGACGATCAGCGCGAACGCGAACAGCCAGTAGAGCGCGGTCGGCTTCCATTTGATGAAGGTGTCGTTGTGCAGGACGAGCGTCGCGCCGCCGAACACGATGACCACGCCCAGGCTGACCCACAGCATCGGATCGACCTTGCGGTGACGGAACGCAACCCATGCGATCTGCACGAGCGTCGCCGCGATGGCGACGGCCGTCGCCGTGTAGATGCCCCAGATCTTGAATGCGACGAAGAAAAGGATGATCGGAAACAGATCGAACAGAAATTTCATTGGCGTCCGGAAGTGATGGCATCGGAGGGGCGGGCGCAGGCGGGAACCCGGCAATCAAAACGAACGCCCGCTCGGAAAGCGGGCGTCGTATGGAACGGCATGCACGCGTGAGCGTGTGCGTTGCAAATCGGTGCCTGCGCGCCCTTTACTTGGGTTCGAATTGTAGCGCAGCCGAGTTGATGCAATACCGCAGGCCGGTCGGCGCGGGGCCGTCCTCGAAGACGTGTCCCAGGTGCGCGCCGCAGTTCTTGCACACCACTTCGATGCGCAGCATGCCGTGCGAGCGATCGGTCTTTTCCTGGATGACTTCGCCGTTGATCGGCTTGAAATAGCTCGGCCAGCCACAGCCTGCATCGAACTTGGTATCCGACTCGAACAGCGGCGTGCCGCAGCATACGCAGTCGTAGACGCCGCGCTCGAAATGGTCCCAGTATTCGCCGGTGAACGGCCGTTCCGTCGCGGCGTGGCGCGTCACGCGGTACTGCGTTTCGTTGAGTTCGCTGCGGTAGGCGTCGTCGTCTTTCTTCAGCGGATAGTCGGTGGTGCCGGGAGTGTCGTCTCTGTTCATATCGTTTCCTTTGTCGATCCGTGGTCGATCGGTGCGTCTCTTGGACAGCGAAAGTGGGGGCGTTTCTACGAAGAACAACTCACTTCGAGATCGCTCGCCCAGTCAGGCGGAAGGCCGGCGTAGGCCTCGTATTCCGGTTGCTCGTCGTAAGGGCGGCGCAGCACGTCCAGAAGACGCGCGACTTCCGTGAAGTCTTTCTCGTTCGCCTGGCGGATGGCCTGTTCGGCCAGGTGATTGCGCAGCACGTACTTCGGATTCACGCGATTCATCGCCGCCGCGCGCGACGCGTCATCGCGCGATTCATGCGCAAGACGCTCGCGATACTGCACCGCCCACGCATCGAACGCGGCGCGATCGAGGAAGAGGTCGCGCACGGGTGCATCGTTCGATGCATCCGTCTTCGATACCTTCGACAGATTGCGGAACGTCAGCGTGAAATCCGCGCGGTTCGCGTGCATGATTTCGAAGAGGCCGTTGGCGAGCTTGTCGTCGCCGTCGCGCGCGGTTTCGAGGCCGAGCTTCGCGCGCATCTTCGCTTCGAGCGCGGGCGCGAACGCCGTCTTGTAGTGTTCGAGCACCTTCTGCGCTTCCTCCACCACGCGCTCGGCGCGGCCTTCTTCCGGCAGGTTTTCGCCGAAGAGCGGCACGAGCGCCTGCGCGAGACAGAAGAGGTTCCAGTAGCCGACCTGCGGCTGACGGCTATACGAATAGCGGCCCTGCGTGTCCGAGTGATTGCAGATGTGATGCGCGTTGAAGCCGTCCATGAAACCGAACGGACCATAGTCGATGGTGAGCCCCAAGATCGACATGTTGTCGGTGTTCATCACGCCGTGACAGAAGCCGACGCCCTGCCACTGCGCCATCAGTTCGGCGGTGCGGCGCACGGCTTCGTCGAGCAGCGCGAGGTAGGGATCGTCCGCGTCGCGGCACTGTGGATAGAAGCGGTCGATCACGTGATCGGCCAGCGCCTTCAGTTCGACGACGCGATCGTTCGAATAGAAATGCTCGAAGTGGCCGAAGCGCACGAAGCTCGGCGCGATACGCGTCGCGATCGCGGCGGTCTCGATAGTCTCGCGACGCACCGGCAAGTCGGAGCCGATGACGGCGAGCGCGCGCGTCGTCGGAATGCCGAGGTGATGCATCGCCTCGGAGCAGAGAAATTCGCGGATCGACGATCGCAGCACGGCGCGGCCATCGCCCATGCGCGAATACGGCGTGCGGCCCGCGCCCTTCAGCTGCACTTCGAGACGCGCCTTCGCGTGTTCGACTTCGCCTAACGTGATCGCGCGGCCGTCGCCCAGTTGACCCGCCCATACGCCGAACTGGTGTCCCGAGTAGACGGCCGCATAGGGCAGGGCGTCGCGCGGCCAGTCGGGCGTCGGATTGCCCGCGAAGTAGGCGGCGAACGCGGCCTGCTCAGGCCCGGTCGCGACGTCCGCATCGAAGCCGAGCGAATCGGCCGCTTCGCGCGACACGGCGACGACATACGGCGAGGGAACCGGCGTGGCCGGAAGGCGCGTCAGGAAGGCGTCGCCGAGCGCGGCGAAGGAGCCGGGGCGACCGCTTTGGATCGCGTCGGCGATTGCCTGCATGGACGCGGCGCGCGGCTGAAGTTCATCGGCTTCGTCGGTCGTTACGCGCACCGCATTGCTTGGGGAAAACGACATATTGAGCGCCTCAGAGTTAAACGATATTGTAATTCCGCGCCCGCGGGCCTGCAGGACGGCCCCCGATCAGGTAGCCAACAGCATTCCACTCGTCGAGGATTCACCTATGGCGGCACCGCTTTACGGTCAGATGATGGAAGTTCCGCTGCTCGCGTCGTCCCTCCTGTCTCACGCATCACGCCACTTCGGCGACACCGAGATCGTGTCGCGCCGCATCGAAGGCGATATTCATCGCTACACCTACCGCGATTGCGAAAAACGCGCGAAGCAGCTCGCGCAGGCGCTCGTCGCGCTGGGCGTCGAACAGGGCGAGCGCATCGGCACGCTGGCATGGAACGGCTATCGGCATCTCGAGTGTTATTACGGCGTGAGCGGCATGGGCGCGGTGTGCCACACGATCAACCCGCGCCTGTTCCCGGATCAGATTGCGTTCATCGTCGATCACGCCGACGACGCCTACGTGTTCTTCGACATGACCTTCGGGCCGCTCGTCGAAACCATCGCGCCGCAATGTCCGAACGTGAAAGGCTGGATCGCGCTCGGCGACGCGTCGTGCATCGCCGAACATCTCGGCGACATGAGCGTGCCGGTGATGAGCTACGAAAGTCTCATCGCGCCGCACGACGGCGTCTATGACTGGCCGCTGCTCGACGAGCGCCAGGCTTCGTTTCTGTGCTACACGTCTGGCACGACCGGCAATCCGAAGGGCGCGCTGTACTCGCATCGATCGACGGTGCTGCATGCATATAGCGCCGCGCTGCCGGACGCGATGGGCGCATCGTCGAGCGATTCGATTCTCCCCGTCGTGCCGATGTTCCATGTCAACGCGTGGGGCATTCCGCACGCGGGGCCGCTCGTCGGCGCGAAGCTCGTGTTTCCCGGCAAGGACCTCGACGGCAAGTCGCTCTATGAATTGATGGAAGCGGAAGGCGTCACGTATTCGGCGGGCGTGCCGACGGTCTGGCTCGGCTTGCTCGCTTACGTGAAGCAGGCGGGCAAGCGCTTTTCGACGCTCAAGCGCACGGTGATCGGCGGCTCGGCCTGTCCGCCCGCGATGCTGCGCACGTTCGAAGACGAATACGGCGTCGAAGTGATTCACGCGTGGGGCATGACGGAGATGTCGCCGCTCGGCACGCTCGCGCGCCTGAGTTTCCGGCAGAAGCAGCGCACGCCCGAAGAGCAGCGTGTTTCACGCGAGAAGCAGGGACACGTGCTCTTCGGCGTCGATATGAAAGTGGTCGGCGACGACGGCCGCGAACTGCCGTGGGATGGCCAGTCGTTCGGCGATCTCCATGTGCGCGGTCCGTGTGTCATCGACCGTTATTTCCGCCGCGACGATTCCCCGCTCGTGGACGGCTGGTTCCCGACCGGCGATGTTGCGACCATCGATGCCGACGGCTTCATGAACATCACCGATCGCAGCAAGGACGTGATCAAGTCGGGCGGCGAATGGATCAGCTCGATCGATCTGGAGAACATCGCGGTATCGCATCCGCAGGTGGCGGAAGCAGCGTGCATCGCGTGTTCGCATCCGAAGTGGACGGAGCGGCCGATGATCGTCGCGGTGCTCAAGCCCGGCGCAACGCTCACGCGCGAAGAGCTGATCGCGTTCTACGAAGGCAAGGTCGCGAAGTGGTGGATTCCCGACGACGTCGTGTTCGCCGACGAGTTGCCGCACACCGCGACGGGCAAGCTGCAGAAGGTGCGCTTGCGGGAGCTGTATCGCGGGCACGTGCTGCCGGACGTCGCGGAAAAGGCGGTCTAGCGGCATCGAAGTGGAATCGCCCGGACGCGAATTGAACGCCCGTTTTCCTTTGTGTATTCTCGACCGATCGCCCACAATGGGCCATCGGTGCGAGACACAGAGGAGCCATTCATGGCCGTGCAGTACACCATCCGCGACAACGTCGCCGTCATCACGCTCGACAACCCGCCCGTGAACGGGCTCGGACATTCGACGCGCGCGGGCATCGTCGAAGGCATCGAGCGCGCGCGCGACGATGCGGGCGTCGCCGCCATCGTCATGATCGGCGCGGGCAAGGCGTTCTCGGGCGGCGCGGACATCACCGAATTCAACACGCCCAAAGCCACGCAGGAACCGACGCTCGCGACCGTCATCAAGGCCGTCGAGGGCAGCGGGAAGCCGGTCGTCGCGGCGATCCACGCCATCGCGATGGGCGGCGGTCTCGAACTCGCGCTCGGCGCGCATTACCGCGTGGCCGCGCCCGGCGCGCAGATCGCGCTGCCCGAAGTGAAGCTCGGGCTTTTGCCGGGCGCGGGCGGCACACAGCGTCTGCCGCGCGCGGTCGGGCTGGAAACCGCGCTCGAGATGATCGTGTCGGGCACGCCGGTCAAGTCCGAGAAGCTCGCGCACACCGCGCTCTTCGACAAAATGGCCGAAGGCGATCTGCTCGACGCCGCCGTGCGCTTCGCCGCGCGCGTCGCGTCGCACAATGGGCCGCATCCGAAAGTGCGTGACCGCGAAATCGATCATGCCGATGCCGATGGCTTCATCCGCTCGGCGCGCGAACACATCGCGCGGACGGCGAAGCATTTCCCCGCGCCGCACAAGTGCATCGATGCCATCGAGCGCGGCGTGAAGGAAGGCTTCGAGCGCGGTCTCGCGTTCGAGCGCGAGTGTTTTCTGGCGCTCGTGCAGACGCCCGAGAGCCGCGCGCTGCGGCACGCGTTCTTCGCGGAGCGCGCGGCGGGCAAGATCGCCGACGTGCCATCGAACACGCCGACGAGAAACATTCAGCGCGTCGGCGTGATCGGCGCGGGAACGATGGGCGGCGGCATCGCGATGAACTTCCTCAACGCGGGCTTGCCGGTCGTGCTGCTCGAAACGAAGCAGGACGCGCTCGATCGCGGCCTCGCCAACATTCGCCGCCACTACGAAGCGCAAGCGAACAAGGGCAAGCTCTCGCACGAGCAAGTCGATGCGCGCATGCGCCTCATCACGCCGACGCTCGCGTACGGCGATCTCGCGCAGGCCGATCTCATCGTCGAAGCGGTCTTCGAAGAGCTCGACGTGAAAGCGCAAGTGTTCCGTCAACTCGATGACATCGCCAAACCCGGCGCGATTCTCGCCACGAACACATCGACGCTCGATGTCGACGCCATCGCCGCATTCACGAAGCGGCAGGGCGATGTCATCGGCATGCACTTCTTCAGTCCCGCACACGTCATGAAGCTGCTCGAAGTGGTGCGCGGCGCGAAGACGGAAAAAGACGTGCTCGCGACCGTCATGCAACTCGCGAAAAAGATACGCAAGACGGCGGTGGTCGCGGGCGTGTGCGACGGCTTCATCGGCAACCGGATGATCGAGCAATACGTGCGGCAGGCGCTTTTCATGCTCGAAGAAGGCGCGCTGCCCGCGCAGATCGATCGCGCGATCGAGCAGTTCGGCTTCGCGATGGGGCCGTTTCGCATGAGCGATCTCGCGGGCAACGACATCGGCTGGGCCATTCGCAAGCGGCGTTATCGCGACGAGCCGCAGATGCGTTACTCGGGCATCGCGGACCGGCTCTGCGAAGCGGGCCGCTTCGGGCAGAAGACCGGCGCGGGATGGTACGACTATCGCGACGGCTCGCGCGACGCCACGCCCTCGCGCGCGGTCGACGACATGATCGTCGCGTATTCGAAGGAGCGGGGCATCGAGCGGCGCAGTATCGGCGATGACGAGATCGTCGAGCGGCTCGTGTATGCGCTCGTGAACGAAGGCGCGAAGATTCTCGACGAAGGCATCGCGAGCAAGGCGTCGGATATCGACATGGTTTATCTGACCGGCTACGGCTTTCCGCTCTGGCGCGGCGGCCCGATGTTCCATGCCGATGCCGTCGGCCTGCCGAACGTCGAACGCGCGGTGCGCCACTACGCGGGCCAAGCCAACGGCGACGCATGGCAACCGGCCGCGCGCCTCACCCGACTCGCGGCTTCCAACGGCCGCTTCAACGCCTGATCAACGCCTGATTTCCGCCGATATGAAACCCGTGGAAGATGTGCTCCTCATCGTCGATGTGCAATATGACTTCATGCCCGGCGGCGCGCTTGCCGTCGCGCATGGCGATGAAGTCGTGCCGGTCATCAACCGGCTCGCGCGCGCGTTCTCGCACGTGGTGCTGACGCAGGACTGGCATCCGGCGTCGCACGTGTCGTTCGCGGCGAATCACGAAGGCCGCGCGCCGTTCGAAACGCTCACGCTGCCCTATGGCGAACAGGTGCTGTGGCCGGTTCATTGCGTGCAGGGCACCGAAGGCGCAGCGCTGCATCGCGATCTGGATGCGCCGCACGCGCGCCTGCTCGTGCGCAAGGGGCATCACGAACACGTGGACAGCTATTCCGCGTTCGTCGAAGCGGACCGCGCGACGCCCACCGGACTCGCCGGCTACTTGCGCGAAGTGGGCGCGAAACGCATCTGGCTCGCGGGCCTCGCCACCGATTATTGCGTCGCGTGGTCCGCGCTCGATGCGCGCGCCGCGGGCTTCGAGGCAAACGTGATCGAAGACGCCTGCCGCGCGATCGATCTGAACGGCTCGCTCGAAAAAGCCTGGAACGACATGCGCGCGGCGGGGGTCGCACGCGTGCAGTCGGCGCAGATCGAAGCGGCGTGACGCATCGATAGCCGCCGGGGATTTGTTACGCTTGCAGCTTCGTTCAAGAACAGGAGTCGCCGTGCTGCGTCACATCGTCATGTGGAAACTGAAAGACTTCGCCGAGGGCGCCGACCGCGCGGAAAACGCGCAGAAGCTCAAGGCGAAGCTCGAAACCTGCCGGAGCATCGTGAAAGGGCAAGGGCACTTCGAAGTCGGCACGGCGCAACCGGGCTTCGATTGCACGTACGACGTGGTGCTCGTCTCGGATTTCGACGACAAAGCCTCGCTCGATGCTTACCAGAACCATCCGAAGCATGTCGCCCTGAAGGACTTCGTCGCGGCGATCCGCGAAGCGCGCCAGTGCGTCGACTACGAGGTGTGACCGCCATGACCGAACCCTCGAAAACTCACAGCCTGGCGCTCGAAAGCCCGTTCATCGACATGCTCGGCGTGGAGCTCGTGAAAGCCGTCGATGGCGAAAGCGAAGTGCGCCTGCCGCTCGGCAACGCGCATCTGAACACCTGGGGCATTGCGCACGGCGGCGTGACCATGACGCTGCTCGACGCCGCGCTCGCCATTGCGGCGCGCAGTCTGGCGGGCGATGGCATCGGCGTCGTCACCGTCGAAATGAAGGTCAACTTCATGCAGCCGGGACGCGGCGAGCTGCGCGGTTACGGACGCGTGCTGCATCGCTCGACGACGATGGCCTATTGCGAAGGCGAAATCCGCGACAGCGAAGGGCATTTCGTCGCGAAGGCGCTCGGAACGTTCAAGTACATGAAGCGGCTGGCGGTCGGGCGGGATGTCGTCAGGCAGAAGCTGCGTTCCGATCCTGAAGCGACGCCCGGACCGAGCGACGCCTGACCTTCCTGCACGCCGGAACCGCGCAGAATGACGCGCCGATTCCGATGGACACCTTTCGTACAGTAAGCCGACTTTTCATCGCGCGCGTACGACATCGACCGATCGTATGGTTTTTAATGCCTTGCCGCCCGCGCAAGGCATTGAAAGGCTGCGCGGGCGATTCGCGCGCCCCCGTCAGAAAGGTGACAACGTTATTCCTGCGCCAACTAACATAGTCGTATAACGAAAAGAATTCCTGCGAAAACGGGCACTTCCGAAACGCGCCGTTCCAGGGGGTAAGATCACGCGTCTTTATACAGGACGTTGGCGGCGCGACGCCGATGCCGAACGTTTGGCGCGGCCTTAAGGCGATCACGGCGCGGTGCACGAATACGAACGAGGAGATGCAGGGATGGCACGTCAGAATCCGACGGGTCGAGGGACCGAAGCCGAGCCGAAGGTTGTCACGAGCGATCTGCCGTTTCCGGTGGTCGGACTCGGGGCGTCCGCCGGCGGTGTCGAGGCTTTGCAGACCTTCTTCGAGAACGCGCCGAGCACCATGAACATGGCGTTCGTGGTGATCGTGCATCTGGCATCGCGAAGAGTCAGCCATCTGCACGACATCCTGCAACGCACGACCGGCATGCCGGTGCATCAGGTCGACGCGACGATGGCGATCGAAAACAATCACGTTTACGTGATCGCGCCCGGCAAGCAGCTCGAGATGTCCGACGGCTGCCTGCGCGTCAGCGAACGCGACGCATCGGACAAGCCGCCGCTCACCATCGATCACTTTTTCCGCACGCTGGCCAACGCGCACGGCGCGCACGCGATCGGCGTGGTGCTGTCGGGTTCGGGAGCCGATGGCGCTTCGGGCCTGAGCCGCGTGAAGGAAGCAGGCGGCATCACGCTCGCCCAGACGCCGAACGACGCCGAGTACCCGGAAATGCCGCGCAACGCGATCGCGACGAATCATGTCGATATTGCATTGCCCGCCGCCGAATTGCCGCAACGCCTGCTCGATCTCTGGAGCGACGCCCAGCTCATCCGCTCGCAGCAGATGGAAGCGCTCGACGCGCCGGCCGACGCGCGCCGTTCGATCATCGAAGGCCCGGAGCGCGCGCTCGCCGACATCCTGATGCATCTGCGCGTGCGCACCGGCCACGATTTCCGGCCTTACAAACGCGCGACCGTGTTGAGGCGTATCGAGCGGCGCATGCAGGTCAACGGCCAGCGCGACCTGCTCGCGTATCGCGACTTCCTGCGCTCGAATTCCGACGAAGCCACCGCGTTGCTCGCCGACATGCTGATCGGCGTGACGCAGTTCTTCCGCGACCGCGAAGCATTCGATTCGCTCGAACGCGATGTCATCAGCACGCTCTTCAACGAGCAGTCCGGCGAAACGCAGGTCCGCGTGTGGGTGGCGGGCTGCTCCACGGGCGAGGAGGCGTACTCGGTCTCGCTGCAGCTGGCGCGTGCGCGCGATGCCGCTTCGTCGAGCCGGACGATCCAGGTGTTCGCCACCGATATCGACGACGTCGCGATCGTGCGGGCGCGCACCGGGACCTATCCGGCGTCGATTGCGAGCGACGTCCCGCCCGATCTGCTGCAGCGCTATTTCACGCGAGAGGGCAGCCACTATCAGATCGTCAAGGCGGTGCGCGAGCGCATTCTGTTCGCCGCGCACAGTCTCATGCGCGATCCGCCGTTCTCGCATCTCGACCTGATTTCCTGCCGCAACGTGCTGATTTATCTGGATCGCGCCGTGCAGCGGCAGATTCTCGAACTGTTTCACTTCGCGCTGCGTCCGAACGGCTTCCTGTTTCTCGGCACGGCCGAATCCGCCGATGCAGCCGACGACCTCTTCACCGTCGTCGACAAGAAGAACCGGATCTATCGCGCGAAGGCCGTCGCGAACCGCGCGAAGCCGGCTGTCAGTTTCCCGCCGCTTCAGGCGGGAGCGGTCCGCACGGAAGACCGTGCCGGCGCCGCGACGCTGCTGCAGCCGCCGCCGAGCCCCGCGCAGCGCAGCTTTTCGTACGCCGAACTGCATCAGCGCGCGCTGGAGCAATACGCGCCGCCGAGCGTGGTCATCGATCGCGATTCGAACCTCGTCCATCTCTCCGACAACGCGGGCGCGTTCCTGCGGCATACGGGCGGCGAGTTGACGAGCAACATCATCGCGCTGGTGCTGCCGGATTTGCGCCTCGAGTTGCGCACCGCGATTTTCCGCGCGCTTCAGACCGGTACGAGCGTCGAAGCGCGGCGGGTGAAATGGGTTCGCGACTCGCGCGTGTCGTGGCTCAGCATGGCGGTGCGGCCGTTCTTCGATCAGGTCGCCGGCGCGGAATTCCTGCTCGTCGTCTTCGATGAAGTCGCCGGCCACATGACCGACGACGAGCAGACCGAAGCCGGTCAGGACCCCGTCCTGCTGCAACTCGAGCACGAGTTGCAGCACAGCCGCGAGCAACTGGCGACGGTCATCGAGCAGTATGAAACGTCGGTGGAGGAACTGAAGGCGTCGAACGAAGAATTGCAGGCGATCAACGAGGAACTGAGATCGACGTCCGAGGAACTGGAGAGCAGCAAGGAAGAGCTGCAATCGGTCAACGAGGAACTCACGACCGCCAACGCCGAAATGCAGGCGCGCATGGAGGACACGGCCAAGGCCAACGACGACCTGCACAACATCATCGCGTCGAGCGAGATCGCGACGGTTTTCGTCGACAAGGAAATTCGCGTGAAGCGCTTCACGCCGAACGCGACCGCTATTTTCAAGCTGATCGACAGCGACCTCGGCCGCTCGCTTTTCGACATCACGCATTCGCTGCGCTATCCGACGCTCGCCGACGATGTCAGGCAGTCGTTCCAGTCGCTGCAGTTGACCGAGCGCGAAATCCAGAGCGAGACGGGCCGCTGGTATCTGATGCGGCTCTTGCCGTATCGAACGGCGGACGATCATATCGACGGCGCGGTGATCACGCTGATCGACGTCACCGCGCGCCATCAGGCCGAGGAAGCCGCACGCGCGAACGAGCAGCGCCTGCGGCTCGTGGCGCAATCGACGAAGGACTACGCGATCATCGTGCAGGACAGCAACGGCGTGATCGTGAGCTGGAACGCGGGCGCGGAACGCATCTTCGGCTACAGCGAAAGCGAGGTGACGGGCCAGGACATCGCGCTCATTTACGAGCCGAACGACCGCCAGTCGATGATGCCCGCGCGCGAGCGCGAGACCGCCGCGAGGGAAGGCCGCGCCGACGACGAACGCTGGCATCAGACGAAGGACGGCCGCCGCATCTATTGCAGCGGCGTGGTGACGCCGATCGTCGATGCGTCGTTCACCGGCTTCGCGAAGATCATCCGCGATCTGACCGAACGCAAGCTGAGCGAGGACGCGAACCGCGAAGCGTTGATGCAGGAACAGGCAGCGCGCGAACAGGCGTCGAATTCGAATCAGTTGAAGGATGAATTCATCGCGGTGTTGTCGCATGAGCTGAAGCATCCGCTCAATCTGATCGGCGTGAAGGCGGAGATGCTGCCGCGGCTGCCGCAGACGCGCAATATCGAGGCCGTGCGCGACGCCGCGTGGTGGATACGTCAGGCGGTGCGCAGCCAGGCGCAGATCATCGACGATCTGCTCGACTGGTCGCGCATCCAGACGGGCAAGCTGGCGCTGAACTTCAGCCGCGTGGATCTGGCCGCGATACTCGTGAGCGTGGCGGATACCGTGGAACAGGACGCTCACGCGCGCGGCATCACGTTGAATACGGACATCCCGGCGCGTCCTGCCACGACCATCGCCGATCCGACGCGCTGCGAGCAGATCATCTGGAACCTCGTTTCGAACGCGATCAAGTTCACCGACCACGGCGGGCGAATCGATTTGCGTCTGAGCCGCGAGGGGCGCATGCATCGTATCGACGTGACCGATAGCGGGCAGGGCATCGAGGCGGATACCTTGCCGTTTATCTTCGACATGTTCCGTCAGGGCACGCGCGACCGGTCGCGCAATGGTCTGGGGATTGGTCTTGCGCTCGTGAAGCAACTGGCGGAGATGCAGGGCGGGCGTGTGCAGGCGCGTTCGGGCGGCGCCAATCTCGGCGCGACGATGACCGTGTGGCTGCCGAGGGCCGAGGAAGAAGGTGCGGATACGGAGCGCCGCGATTCCGGCAGGGAGTCGATTGCGGGCTTGCAGATCTTGCTCGTCGACGATGATCGTGAAGCGGCTGCTTCACTGACTACGTTGCTAGAACTCGAAGGCGCGTCGGTGACGGGCGTGACGAACGCGGCGGAGGCGCTCGGGCTGGAGGTGGAGCAATCGATCGATGTCGTGCTGTCGGATATTGCGTTGCCCGGCATGGACGGGTATGAGCTGATGCGTCGCATGCGGGCGGATCGCCGATGGGCGGCAGTGTCGGCGGTGGCGTTCACGGGACATAGCCGTGAGGAAGACGTCAAGGCCGCGATGGACGCGGGGTTCGATGCGCATCTCGCCAAGCCGCTCGATTTCGATCAGTTGCTCGAGACGTTGTGTTCGTTCGTTACACGGGATGATCAGCGTTCTCAAAGCGCACGGTGATTTTGCGGTACCCGCGTGGGGGTTATCTGGCTCTTCTTGTTTCGGGAAGCTTGTATTCGCGTCGGTCTATCTGCGTTGCCCCTCCCCGGGGCGGGGGTCACTTTCTTTGCTGCTGCAAAGAAAGTAACCAAAGAAAGCAGCTTTTTCGCCCGCTGTTCTGGATAACGGAGCACTCCGTAGAACCACGTTGGCACTCAGCTTGAATCAACCTTGAATCACCTTCCACGCCCGCTGAGCACCACCCCATGCGAGCCCTCGGGCTCGTCAACACCGTCGGGCACTACCGCCCACGCAGTGAATAAAAGACGCCCCACGACAATCACAAAGCACATACTGAAAACCACGAACTATGAACCGTGCGCAGCAAACCGTCGACAAACAAGTTAGGTTTGCATACGTTAGCGGTGGCGGGTGGCTTTTCTAGAAGTTGGGCTGTCGCGTGGCGCGTTGCACACCGCTGGTGTTGACGAGCCCGGGGGCTCGCATGGGGTGGCGCTCAGCGGGCGTGGAAGGTGATTCAAGGCTGTTTCAAGCTGAGTGCCAATCTGGTTCTACGGAGTGATTACACAGTCAGTGCTTCGGGCCAGAAAAGCTGCTTTCTTTGGTTACTTTCTTTGCAGCAGCAAAGAAAGTGACCCCCGCCCCGGGGAGGGGCGACCTAATAGACCGACACGAAAATAAGAAAAGGAAAAAGGGTCGCTAGGGACACCCTAGAAAAGAACCCTATTCACGTTTCTCCTCGTGCGACTGCTTCATCAACTGCCCGACGACCTCAACAATAGCCTCGCGATGCAATAAAAACTGTGCAAGCGTTGCCTGCATGGCGGCGAGCAAATCTTCGGCGCGTCGCTTCTCAGCATCCGGCAGATCGCCGGACCCGATCAGCGCCTCGTGCGTGGCAATCCGCACCGTCGCCTCCGCGATATGCCGGTCCGCCTGCTCGAGCCTCGCGAGTTCTTCCTGCAAGCTCACCATAGACTTCTCCAGGATCCGCGGCCGCGGCGCGGCGATTGCTGCAGAGCCAAGAAGGAGGGCGTATGGATCATCGAGACATTGTGGTCATCGCGGCATCCCGTGGCGCCATTCCAGTGCTTAAACGACTGGTATCGGCGCTTCCCCGTGACTTTCCCGCGGCCATCTTCATCGTCCTGCACGTAGGCCGGCACAAAAGCGTCTTGCCCGACATGTTGTCCCAATGGGGCGCCTTGCCGGCCCGGCATCCCGCATCAGGGGAGGCACTCGCGCGCCACGAAGTCTATGTCGCGCCGCCGGATCGGCACATGGTACTGCTGCACGGCGAAATATGTCTACTCGACACCGCCGCCGAAAACTTCGCACGGCCCGCCGCCGATCCGCTGTTCCGCTCCGCTGCCATGGAGTACGGACCGCGCGTCGTCGGCGTCGTGCTGAGCGGCGATCTCGACGATGGCGCCGCCGGACTCGCCGCCGTCCGCGCACGCGGCGGCTACTGCGTCGTGCAGGACCCGCTCGATTGCGAAGCGCCATCGATGCCGCGCAGCGCGCTCGCCGCCACGTCCGCCGATGCCGTCGTGTCCGCGGACCGGCTCGCGCACGCCATCGACGCTGCCGTGAAAGGCGCAAGACGCAGTGAGGAGGCTACCGTGAGTATCCGCCCCGACCTCGACCAGGAAGCGCAGATCGGCAACCGGGGCGTGGTCACGCCCGAAGAACTGGACCGCATCGGCGAACGTTCCGCGCTCACCTGTCCCAACTGTTCCGGCGCGCTCTGGCGCATGCGGGACGAGCGTCCGCTGCGCTTTCGCTGCCATACCGGTCACGCGTTCACGAGCCTGTCGCTCGAAGAAGGCAACGAGAAGCGCACCGAGGACGCCATCTGGAGCGCCATCCGCGCCGTGCACGAGCGCATCATCCTCGCGCAGCAACGGCGGCGCTGGGCCGAACACGCCGGAAGCACCGACGACATCGCGATCGAGCAGACCCGCATCGAAGAAAACGAAAAGCTCGTCGAACTGCTGCGCGCGGCTATCGGCGCCACGTCGTAACGGACGCTCCCGCGCGCGCCCTGTCGCGTACACTGCTAGACCGCCGATGCATCGCAGGAGAGTCATCGCTGCGGTTGCATCAGTACGCCCACTCTCGCCGACAGGAGAATCCGTTGGATCGCTTCGACAACAAGGTCGCCGTCATCACCGGCGCCGGCAGCGGCTTTGGCCGTGAATTCGCGTTCGAGGGCGCGTCGCGCGGCATGAAGCTCGTGCTCGCCGATATCGACGCCGCCGCGCTCGCCGCCACCGTCGACGCCGTGCGCGCACAGGGCGGGCAAGCGATCGGCGTGCAGACGGACGTATCGGACGCGAGCCAGGTCGATGCGCTCGCCCGCGCAGCGCTCGATGCCCATGGCGGCGTGCATCTGCTCTTCAACAACGCGGGCGTCGGCGCGGGCGGCTTCGTGTGGGAGAACAGCGCGAAGGACTGGCAATGGGTGTTCGGCGTCAACGTGATGGGCGTGGCCAACGGCCTGCGCGCCTTCACGCCGATCATGCTCGCGCAGGGCGAGCCCGCGCATATCGTCAACACGGCGTCGGTGGCGGGCCTGCTCGCCGCGCCCGCGATGGGCGTCTACAACGCATCGAAGCACGCGGTCGTCGGGCTGACGGAAACGCTCTATCACGACCTGCGGCTCACGGGCGCGCCGATCGGCGTCTCGCTCCTGTGTCCGGCGTTCGTGCCGACCGGCATCGCCGATGCCGAACGCAACCGCCCCGACGCGCTCGCCAACGACGCGCCGCTGACCGCATCGCAGAAAATGGCGGCGCGGCAACTGACGCGCGCGGTGGAAGGCGGCCGGCTTTCGGCGCGCGACGTCGCCTTGCTCACGTTCGATGCCGTGCGGGAAGGGCGCTTTTACGTCATCACGCATCCGAACATCATGCCGTCGATCCAACTGCGGCTCGACGACATCGCGCAATTGCGCAATCCGACCGATCCGATGTCGCTCAGGCGCGAGACGAAACGGCCGGACTAGCGTGTACGTGGCATCATCGTGCGCCTTGTGCGCTTACATGACTTCTTTCACCGATGCCGCTCAATCCGAAAATCGCGCAAATCCTCGAGATGGTCGCGCGCGCCAATCGTCCGCCGTATCACACGCTGACGCCGCAACAGGCGCGCGCCGCCTATGCGATGAGCGCGCCGATTCTCGATATCGCGCCGCTGCCGATGCACAGCGTCGAGCCCATGCGCATCGCGACGCGCGATGGCGGCGAGATCGGCGTGTGCGTCTATCATCCGGCCGCGCCGAGCTGGGCGGAGCCGGCGGCGGCGCTCTTGTATCTGCACGGCGGCGGCTTCACGGTGGGCAGCATCGCGACGCATGACGCGCTGTGCCGCAAGCTCGCGCACGATGCGGGCTGCGCGCTCGTATCGGTCGATTACCGGCTCGCGCCCGAGCACAAGTTTCCCGTCGCCGTCCACGATGCCTTCGACGCGCTCCAATGGCTCGCGCGCGAAGCGCCGCTTCTGGGCATCGACCCGGCGCGGCTTGCGATCGGCGGCGACAGCGCGGGCGGCACGCTCGCGACCGTCTGCGCCGTGCTCGCGCGCGATGCGGGCATCGACTTACGGCTGCAATTGCTAATTTATCCCGGCACGAGCGCGCGTCAGGAGAGCGCATCGCATGCGCGGCTCGCGGAGGGCTACTTGTTGTCGGGCGAGACGATCCAATGGTTCTTCGCCCAATATCTGCGCGATGAACGCGATCGCGACGACTGGCGCTTCGCACCGCTCGATGGCGCCATCGGCCAGCCGGATTTCGCGGGCGTCGCGCCGGCGTGGATCGCGGCGGCGGACCACGACCCGCTCTACGACGAAGACCTGGCCTATGCCGCGAAGCTCGAAGCCGCCGGCGTGCGCGTGACGCTCGCGCGCTACGAAGGCATGATCCACGAGTTCTTCAAGATGGGCGGCTTCGTGCCCGAAGTGGCCCGCGCGCATGCGGACGCGGTGCGGGCGCTCAAGGAAGCGTTCGGCGTTTCAGGCTGATCGCTCGATCACGAAATCGAACGCCCGCTCGAAGTGTCCGGGCCGCACGATGCGATGCGAGCCGTCATCGTCGCTGCGTTCCTTGATTTCCAGCGCAAGCCCGCGTGAAGTCGGCGCGACGCGCAACGCCGTCGTGCTGCGCGTGCCGTACTCGGGCGTCTCTATGAACGCCGCCGACAGCACGCGCTCACGCTCGATCGAAATGCCCGTCGACGGCAGCACGTCGTCGTTGGCGATGCGCGGATCGCGCAGCGTGTCGATCAGCACATCGAGCGCGGGTTGTTCGTCGGCGTGGATCAGATCGGCGAGCGCCTCGCGTTGCGCGACGAGCTTCGGCCACGGCGTGTTCAGCAGGCTGTTGGAAAGACCGTGCACGCCCGCTTCGAGCAGCGCGGGCGGCGTGTCGGCGCGATTGCCGTACCAGCCGAGTTCGCGCCGCGTGAAATCGCCGCAAAGCAGATTGAAACCATTATAGCGATGCCCTTGCTCCGCCACGCGCGTCAGATAGTCGAGCGGCGCCATGCGTTCGCCCGCCAGAAACGCGCTCACGAGCGTGCCGCGCGTGGGCGCATCGGCGCGTAGCTCGGCGGGCGAGCGATAGTTCGTCAGCGCGGCGAAGCGGCCATCGCGGCTCACGCCGAGCCACGTACCGCCGCCCGTCAGATCGCGGCCCGCGAGCACGCCGGGGGCGTCGGTCCACCAGTGCATCGGTTCGGCGTCGCGGCGGAAGAATTCGTCGCGGTTCGCTGCGAGCGTCAGCAACGCGCGTTCGCCGTGCGGCGCGGCGTCCGGTTGCCAGTCGAAGACGATCAGGCACATGCGCTCAAGCGTCCGACGGGAAAGCGTAGGGCAGCGGCAGGAATTCGAGCGCGGGCCCATCGGCGGAACCGACGTGCACCGAGCCGTCATCGAGCGCGGCGAGCTTGATCTCGACGAGACAATCCACGCCGCCTCGTTCCGACGGCGCCGCGTTCACGACGAGTCCGCACGGCTGCCCCGGATCGGCGGAATGGAACAGCTCCGCGCCGGCCGTCGCGGCTTCGGCGCGCGCGAGCGCCGTGCGCCGCTTGATCGTGCCGCGATACTGGCTGCGCGCGACCACTTCCTGACCCGGATAGCAGCCTTTCTTGAAATTAACGCCGCCGAGCACGTCGAAATTGACCATCTGCGGGACGAACTGCTCGACCGTCGCCTGCGTGATGCGCGGCTCGCCCGCGTGGATATCGAGCCAGTCCCACAACTGCGCGGGCGCGCGATGCAGCGTGTTGCCGAGGCTCGCGAGCCGCGCTTCGACATCCGCTTTCGGGCCGACCCACAGAAAACGCGGTCGATTCGCCGCGTCCGGCACGCGGATAAGCGCGCCATGCGGACCTTCGACCTTCACGTGGACGCCATCGGGCAGCGCGTCGAAGATGCCGGACAATGCGGCGCGTACATCGCCCGCGAAGCCGACGGCGGCGACTTCGGCGGTCGCGTCGGAGAGTTTCGCCTTCGCGCGCAGCACGAACATGGACAGACGCTTCTGCACGGGCGGCTGGATATCGCTCGAAATCAGCATGCGGAACGCGTCGGACGTGCGCCACATCAGGAACGAGCCGAGCAGCCGGCCCTTGGCCGAGCAGTAGCCCGCGAGCCGCGCGGTCGATGCGTCGAGGTGCTGCACGTCGTTCGTCAACTGGCTGTGCAGGAACGTGGCGGCGTCTTCGCCTCTGACGTCGATCACGCCGAATTGCGTGAGCGGAATGTAGACGCCCGCGGTCCGGACGGCTTCGAAATCGGCGGCGGCGAGGGAAGGGGTCTGAAGATTCATGTGTCGGGAAGAGTCGATGCCGGCGGTGCGGCCGGTCGATCCGGCCTCCGCGCAGGCGGGCAAGTTATTATATTGGTCTTACTCCAAGCGTGTTTCGCATGACTTTTTTGAAGAAATGCATCGTGGCGGCGGTGTTCGTCGCGATGCTCGCAGCGGCCCTCGCAGGCGGCGTCTATTTCTGGGCCAACCGGCCGATGACGCTTACGCCCGCCGAACTCGACGTCACGATCAAGCCGCACAGCAGCCTGCGCAGCGTGAGCGCGCAACTGAACCGTGGCGGCGTGCCCGTGGAACCCGAGCTTTTCGTGCTGATGACGCGCGCGCTCGGCCTGTCCGCGCAGCTCAAATCCGGCAACTACGCGTTCAAGAGCGGCGTGACGCCTTACGAAGTGCTGCAGAAAATCGCCCGTGGCGATGTCAACGAGTACGTGGCGACCGTCATCGAAGGCTGGACGCTGCAGAAAATGCGCAGCGAGCTGGACGGCAATCCGGCGCTCGCGCACGACACCGCCGGCATGAGCGACATCGACATCCTGAAGGCGATCGGCGCGGCCGAAACCGACAAGACTTCCGCCGAAGGGCTGTTTTTCCCCGACACCTATCTCTTCGACAAGGGCACGAGCGATCTCGCCGTCTACAAGCGCGCATATCGCACGATGCAGCGCCGTCTCGAAGAAGCGTGGAGCACGCGCGCGCCGAATCTGCCGTACAAGACGCCGTATGACGCGCTGATCATGGCGTCGATCGTCGAGAAGGAGACGGGTCGCGCGGCGGACCGGCCGCTCGTCGCGGCGGTATTCGCGAACCGGCTGCGCATCGGCATGCCGCTGCAGACGGACCCGACCGTGATCTACGGGCTCGGCCCGGCCTACGGCGGTCATCTGAAGAAAAAAGACCTGCAGACGGACACTCCGTACAATACCTACACGCGCATGGGCCTGCCGCCGACGCCGATTGCGCTGCCGGGCGTGGCCGCGCTGACCGCCACGCTGAACCCCGCCGCGAGCAACGCGCTGTATTTCGTCTCGCGCGGCGACGGCAGCAGCTTCTTTTCCGACAATCTGGGCGACCACAACAAGGCCGTCGACAAGTACATCCGGGGTCAATGATGGCGCGGGGCAAGTTCATCACATTCGAAGGCATCGACGGCGCGGGCAAGACCACGCATCTCGACTGGTTTCGCCAGCAGCTCTACGACAAGATCGCCGCGAGCGGCCGTCATGTCGTGATGACGCGCGAACCCGGCGGCACCGCGCTCGGCGAAACGCTGCGCGGCATTTTGCTGAATCAGCCGATGGACCTCGAAACCGAGGCGCTTCTGATGTTCGCGTCGCGCCGCGAGCACCTCGCGCAAGTGATCGAACCGGCGCTGGCACGCGGCGACTGGGTGCTGTCCGACCGATTTTCCGATGCCACCTTCGCGTATCAGGGCGGCGGGCGCGGCCTGCCGCGAGACAAGCTCGAAGCGCTCGAGCGCTGGGTGCAGGGCGGTTTCCATCCGGATCTGACCGTGCTTTTCGACGTTCCGACTGAGACCGCGAGCGAACGCCGCTCGGCTGCGCGCGCACCGGACAAGTTCGAGAGCGAATCCGAGGCGTTTTTCGAGCGCACGCGCGCCGAATATCTGCGGCGCGCGGCGGAATCGCCGGAGCGCTTCGTGATCGTCGATTCGACACAGCCCATCGACACCATCCGCAAGCGGCTCGAAGACGTCGTCGCGGCGCTCTGATTCCTTATTCCGATTCAACGATGATCTACCCCTGGCAAACCGACGACTGGCAACGCCTTCAGCAACTGCGCGCGCACTGGCCGCATGCGCTCTTGCTGCACGGAGAAGCGGGCATCGGCAAGCTGCATTTCGCGCAGCATCTCGCGCAGGGCCTCTTGTGCGAGACGCCGGCCGCGAACGGCGAGCCGTGCGGAACGTGCCCCGCGTGCCTGTGGTTCTCGCAGGGCAATCACCCGGATTACCGCGCCGTGCTGCCCGAAGCGCTCGCGGGCCTCGCCGCCGACGACGCCTCCGCCGATAAAGCCGACGACGGCGACAGCAAGAAATCGCGCGCGCCGAGCAAGGAAATCAAGATCGAGCAGGTGCGTGCGCTGCTCGACTTCTGCGGCGTCGGCTCGCATCGCGGCGGCTTGCGCGTGGTGCTGCTTTATCCCGCCGAGGCGCTCAACGTCGCGGCGGCGAACGCGCTGCTCAAGACGCTCGAAGAACCGCCGTCGGGCGTCGTGTTCCTGCTGGTGTCGGCGCGCATCGACCGACTGCTGCCGACGATCATCAGCCGCTGCCGTCAATGGCCGATGAGCGTCCCCAACGCCGGCGACGCGCGCGCCTGGCTCGCCGCGCAGGGCATCGACGATGCCGCCGGTCTGCTCGCCGAAGCGGGCGGCGCACCGCTTGCCGCGCTTGCGCTGGCGAAGGACGAAAATCGCCCGCTTCGCGACTTCACGCTCGCGCAACTGGCCGCCGGCCCCAATTGCGATGCCTTCGCGTGCGGCGAAAATCTGCAGAAACTGCCGGTGCCGCTCGTGCTCGGCTGGCTGCAGCGCTGGCTGTACGACCTGCTCGCAGAGCGCACCGCCGGGCGGCCGCGTTATTTCCCCGGCGCGGGCAAGGCGCTCGCGCGCTGCGCGCAAACCGCCGATCCGGCCGCGCTCGCCCGTTACATCAAGACGGTCACGCGCCAGCGCGCGGTGGAGAACCATCCGCTGAACGCGCGGCTCGTGTTCGAGGAGCTGTTCCTCGCTTATCGCGGCATTTTCGCCGCCTGACCTTGCCTTCACCGACCCGCACGCCCATGAGCCTCACGTACCGCGACGCCACGCTCGACGACTTGCCCGCCATCGTCGCCATCTACAATTCGACGGTCGCCTCGCGCCAGGTGACGGCCGATCTGGATCCGGTCAGCATCGAAAGCCGTCTCGCGTGGTTTCACTCGCACGGTCCGCACGCGCGGCCGCTGTGGGTGGTCGAAGAAGGCGGCGAAGTGATCGCGTGGCTGAGTTTTTCAGATTTCTACGGCCGGCCCGCGTATGCGCGCACCGTCGAAGTCAGCATCTATCTGGACGAGCGTGCGCGCGGCAAGGGCCTCGGCAAGAAACTGCTGCAGGAGGCGCTCGACAAGGCGCCGTCGCTGAACGTGGATACCGTGCTCGGCTTCGTCTTCGGCCACAACGAGCCGAGCATGCGGCTCTTCGCGAGCTTCGGCTTCACGGCGTGGGGCACGCTGCCGCGCGTCGCGATGCTGGACGGCGTCGAGCGCGATCTCGTCATTCTCGGCTTGCGGCTCGACGGCGCGGCGAAGCCCGGCATGGCCGCCGCAGCCTGACACGCACTCGCAGGAAAGGAGCACCGATGTTCGTCGATTCCCACTGTCACATCAATTTCGAAGGCCTGGCCGACCGTCTGCCCGACGTGCTCGACAAGATGCGCGCGCATGACGTGACGCATGCGCTGTGCGTATCCGTCGATCTCGAAACGCTGCCCTCGGTGCTCGCCATCGCCGAACAATGCGAGAACGTGTACGCGTCGGTCGGCGTGCATCCCGATCACGAGGACGCGAGAGAGCCGAGCGTCGCGGAACTGGTCGAACTGGCCGCGCATCCCAAAGTGTGCGCCATCGGCGAAACCGGGCTCGATTACTATCGGCTGGACGGGCGCAGCATCGCGGAGATGGAATGGCAGCGCGAGCGATTCCGCACGCACATCCGCGCCGCGCACGCGACGGGCAAGCCGCTCATCATCCATACGCGGTCGTCGTCGGAAGATACGCTGCGCATCATGGAAGAGGAACGCGCGAGCGTGCCGGGCGGCGTCATGCATTGCTTCACCGAGCCGTGGGACGTGGCCGAAGCCGCGCTCGCGCAGAACTTTCATATCTCGCTGTCGGGCATCGTCACGTTCAAGAAGGCGACGGACGTGCAGGACGTCGCGCGGCGCGTGCCGCTCGACCGGCTCTTGATCGAAACCGACTCGCCTTATCTCGCGCCGGTGCCGTATCGCGGCAAGCCGAATGAACCTGCTTACGTGAGTTATGTCGGACGTTTCATCGCGCAGTTGCGCGAGCAGACGGACGAAGCGGTCGCACGAGCCACCACCGACAACTTCTTCCGGCTTTTCAAGATCGCGCGGCCTGCGGCTTCGGCCTGAGCTTCGTTTCAACGAGCGCACGAAAGCCGCCCGGCGAACCCCTGTTTCAAAGGCAATTCGAAGGTCCATCATGAACACATCCACCACCGTTTTCACTCAGTCCACGGCAAGCGAACACAACGGCGCACGCGCGTCCGGCAGCCGCAAACGCGCGGCCATGCGCGGGCTTTTCGCGGGCGCGCTCGTCGCGGCGTGCGCGTTCGCGCAGCCGGTGTGGGCGGCTTCCGTGGATTCGCTCATCAAGGCCGTGAAGTTCGACGACGTATCCTCCGTCAAGAAGCAGCTGGCGCAGGGCGCGGACCCGAATACCGTCGACAACACCGGCGCGCCGATCCTCGTGATCGCGGCTCGCGAAAAGTCGGATAAAGTCGGCCAGTTACTTGCCGATAACCCGAATATCGACCTTGAAAAAGTCGACCCCGCCGGCGAAAACGCGATGATGCTCGCCGCGCTCAACGGCGACGCCACGTTCGTGAATCTGCTGATCGCGAAAGAGGCGGAAGTGAACAAGAAGGGCTGGACGCCGCTGCATTACGCGGCGACCAACGGCCATGACGACATCGTCAAGATTCTGCTCGATCATTCGGCGTATATCGACGCCGGATCGCCGAACGGCACGACGCCGCTGATGATGGCTGCGCGCGGCGGGCATCTGTCGACCTGCAAGCTGCTGCTCGACGAAGGCGCGGACCTGCGCGTGAAGAATCAGCTCGGCATGACGGCGGTGGATTTCGCGCGCAAGTACAACGAGCGCGACGTCGCGGAAGGGCTTCAGGCGCGCCTCGACGCGATGCAAGGCGGCGCTCCGCAAAGCGGCGCAAATGGGTCAAAATAACGCGGATCGACACACCGCAACGTCACGCCGACATTAATCCGGGCGAAGGCGGTCAGGCCTGACCGCCTTCGTCCATCAAGCCGCCGCTTTACACAAAAGGAAGATCATGCTGCGGGAATTCGTCATCGCCTGTGTACTTGCAACGCCGGTTTGCGCGTTTGCATTCACCGGCAACGATCTCAACACGCTCTGTACCAAAACCGATCCCAACTCGCGCACGGCCTGCGCCGCTTATATCGAAGGCGCGGCGGACGGCGTCTACAACACGATCGAAGCGATCGGCGGCACCACCGGCCCGCAGGTCGGCCAGTACTTCTGCCTGCCGGCGGACGTGAAGCCGCAGCAATTGACCGATGCAGTGCGCAAGTACATCGCCGATAACCCGGACAAGGCGAGCTTCAACGCGACCACGATGGTATCGCTCGGGCTCGGCAAGGCGTTTCCGTGCAAGGCGGAGCGTTGAGGTTCAAATAGCGGGCGGCTTGGCGGCGTTCAGGATCGCCGCGCCGTTCTTTACTTTCTTCCACAGCGTGCCCGCTCTTGCGGGCGTCTCCCCGCGATTCCTCGCAATTCGTCGCGATTCCTCGCGCGCGTTGCTCATCGCATTGAAACCCGAACCGCATTTCCTAGTCGAAAATCGAGAACCGGGACTGCAACGGTATCCGGAATCAGACAATAAAACGCAAGAGGAATGCATATGAGCCGTCTCGTCGTCGTATCCAACCGGGTCGCCACGCCGACCGAAACCAAAGGCTCCGCTGGCGGGCTTGCCGTCGGCGTGTTCGGCGCGCTGAAGGACAGCGGCGGCGTCTGGTTCGGCTGGAGCGGGGACGTGGTGACCGAGAGCGTCGCGAATCAGGGGCCGTCGCTCGAGCAGGACGGCGCCGTCACCTTCGCTACCGTCGGCCTGCCGAAGAAGGACTACGACCAGTACTACCGCGGCTTTTCCAACGCGATGCTGTGGCCCGTCTTCCACTATCGCAACGATCTCGCCGTCTACGATCGCGAAGAGTATGCGGGCTACCGGCGCGTGAATTCGTGGCTCGCGCACAAGCTCATCAAGCTGCTCGAACCCGACGACGTCATCTGGGTCCACGACTATCACCTCATCCCGTTCGCGGAAGCATTGCGCAGCGCGGGCATCACGAACCGCATCGGCTTCTTTCTGCACATTCCGTTTCCGTCGCCGCAGATCCTGTTGAACATTCCGCCGCATGAGGAACTCGTGCGGTCGCTGTGTTGCTACGACGTCGTCGGTTTCCAGACCGAAGGCGATCAGATCGCGTTCCACGACTACATCAAGCGGCACGCGCACGGCACCGCGACCGACGACGGCCAGGTCGAAGCGTTCGGACGCAAGCTGAAGACGGGCGTGTATCGGATCGGCGTGTTTCCGGACGAGATCGCGGAACAGGCCGAGCGCGGCGAGGCGCGCCAGGACGTGATGGACCTGAAGCAAAGCCTCGAAGGCCGCAAGCTCATCATGAGCGTGGACCGGCTCGATTATTCGAAGGGACTCGTCGAGCGTTTTCGCGCATTCGAGCACTTTCTCGAGAAGTCGCCGGAATGGCGCGGCAATGTCACGCTCGTCCAGATCGCGCCGCCGACGCGCTCGGACGTCGAGACATATCAGCAGATCCGCCAGAACCTGGAATACGAAGCGGGGCGCATCAACGGGCGCTTCTCCGGCCTCGACTACACGCCGATCCGCTATCTGAACCAGCGATACGACCGCTGGAAGCTGATGTCGCTGTTCCGCGAATCGCAGATCGGGCTCGTGACGCCGTTGCGCGACGGCATGAACCTCGTCGCGAAGGAATACGTCGCCGCGCAGAATCCGGAAGATCCCGGCGTGCTCGTCCTCTCGCAATTCGCGGGCGCGGCGGGTGAGTTGTCGGGCGCGGTGATGGTGAATCCACACGATGTCGTCGGCATGAGCGACGCCCTGGCGCGCTCGCTCGCGATGCCCGTCGCCGAGCGGCGTCAGCGCTACGAAGCGAACATGGCCGCGCTGCGCAAGTACGATCTCGGCGTATGGCGCGACAACTTTCTCGCGGACCTTCGCAACGTGCGGCGCAAGTAACCGCCGCGCGAAACGACTGTTTCCTGCGTGTAACAGAGCCGTGAAAGTGCAAGGAAGCGGCGATTCGGCATCGATCGCCGCCGATAATGGCTCATCGCGTGAATTCCGCGCCGGGCGAGGCACTAGGGCAAAACCTCGTTAGCCCGCTTACAGCGTGCTGTCATACTCGACGCGCGCACACGTCGCCCACGTCGCACACGTTGAATACGCATGGAGACGAACGATGAGAATTGCCCAGATTGCCCCGCTCACGGAATCCGTGCCGCCGAAACTGTACGGCGGCACCGAGCGCGTCGTGTCGTATCTGACCGAGGCGCTCGTCGAGCTCGGACACGAAGTCACGCTCTTCGCAACCGGCGATTCGCAAACCACGGCCAGGCTCGAAGCCGTCTGGCCGCGCGCGCTGCGGCTCGATCCCGCGATCCGCGACCGCATCGCGCCGCACATGCTGCTGATGGAACTCGTGCGACGCCGCGCCGAAGAGTTCGACGTCCTGCATTTCCACATGGACTACTATTCGTTCTCGCTGTTCAACCGGCAGGACACGCCGTTCGTCACGACGCTGCACGGCCGGCTCGACTTGCCCGAGCAGCAGCCGGTGTTCGATACGTTCAACACGGCGCCGGTCGTATCCATTTCGGATTCGCAGCGGCATCCGTTGCCGCAGGCGAAGTGGGTATCGACGGTCTATCACGGCTTGCCGGAAAAGCTGTACATGCCGCAGCCCGTCGAGCACAAATATCTCGCGTTTCTGGGGCGCATTTCGCCGGAAAAGCGCGTCGATACGGCCATTCGCATTGCCGGGCGTTGCGGCCTGCCGATCAAGATCGCCGCCAAGGTCGATGCCGCCGATCATGAATATTTCGAGCGCGAGATCGCGCCGCTGCTCGAACTGCCGTATGTCGAATTCATCGGCGAGATCAACGACAGTCAGAAGGCCGATTTCCTGTCCGGCGCGCGGGCCTTGCTATTCCCGATCGACTGGCCGGAGCCCTTCGGCCTCGCGATGATCGAGGCGATGGCCTGCGGCACGCCCGTCATCGCGTTTAATCGCGGCGCGGTGCCGGAAGTGGTGGACGAGGGCGTGTCGGGCTTCATCGTCGAGGACGAGATTGGCGCGGTCGCGGCGGTGAATCGCCTGCACACGCTGTCGCGCGAAGGCGTGCGGCGGCGCTTCGAAGATCGCTTCACGTCGCATCGCATGGCGCGTCAATATCTCGAAGCGTATCGCGCCGTCGTGCGTGCGCAAAAGCGCTCGCGTTTCAAGCTGATCGACAGCGCCGCGACCTAAGCCGTCGCGCGGTCGCCTGAGCAATAAAAAACCGCCGTGTGGCGCGATCCTCGAGTCGCGTCGCACGGCGGCCTGTTTCCCGCTCGAAACAGATCGAACGCGTGTTACATCTTGAGGCGCGATACCTTCGTGCCCTGGAGCGACACGTCGGCCATCAGCCCTGCGTTGGTCAGCACGAACGCTTCGACCGGCGCGGTGGCGGTGGTCGTATCGACCGCGCCGTTCGCGCCCATCTTCACGAGTGCGACGGACGCATCCGCGCCGGCGGACCAGCCGTCGGAATTGCGGAATTTGTCGAGCGCGTCCTGTGTCATGAACAGGAAGATGATCGCCTTCGATTGCGCGCCGGCCTGCAGGCCGAACGAGCCGGACGTCGTGCTGTAGTAGCCGACCGTGCTGCCGCCCACGCGCAGCGAACCCTTGCCGTATTGGGCGCCGACAATGAAGCCTGCCTGAATCACAGACGGGAAGACGAGAATGCCGCGCGACTTCGCGACCAGTTCGCGGGAGCCAGGAACGGTGGCGTAGAGCCGCTGGATGGTGCCGTCGACGTCGGCGTCGATGGACCGGCGGTCGTCGGCGGTGCCGGCGGCTTTTTCAGCGCCCGTGTTCGAGTTGGTCGTGCAACCGGCAAGCGCGAGGCCTCCCAGCGCCAACACAGCCGTCGACTTGAGCATGAAGTTTCGTCTTTGCATCATTGTTCTCCATCGTGGAATTGGGAAACCCCATAGAGCGGGAGGGTGAGGCACGCCAAGTTATAGCACAGCGACAACGAAACGCGAGACTCGGCCATTCGGCAAAACAACACGCAAGCCAGGACATCGAAGCATCCATTCATTGCATGCCGACAGCGCTGAAACGTCAAGTTTTCCGAACGCTGTTTGAAAGCTCGAGAGCCGCCTGGCCATTTCAACCCGCGTGTCGCGTGACGCCGTGCAGTAATTGCGCCGCACCCGTGGCGCATGTTGCGGTACTGCCGCGAAACGCAGTAGCAACGACCGTACCCGGGGTTCGCTCACGGGTGGCTCGTCGTTTTTACTTCCGTCGGATGAGTGCGTTCGCTCTTGTGCGCGGCTGGCTGCGGCCGTCTTAGCGCACGCCTGATGCCGCCAATCGTCATGCCGACGACGAGCAGAAAAGCCGCCGGCGCGATCCAGTAGCCGACGAACGCATGCCAGAGATAATCTGCGAGCGTCGCCTTGCGATGCGCGTATTCGTCGAGCGCTTCCTGATGTTTCGCGGCGTTGGCGAGAAGGATTTCCGTGGGACACCCGGCCGCGCGCGCCTCGTCGGGGACGCCGTGACAGCGTTCGGCCGCGCCGCCCGCGCGCTGCGCGTCGGTCAGCTCCCAGGTGGAGAGCGACTTCTGGAGATCGACCGTGTTGTAGGCCATTTCCTCGCGCGCCTCGTTCACGGCGACGATCATCACGGGCACGGCCCAGAACGTGATCGTGACGAGCCACCGGCGGAACCAGCGGTTCTTGTGTCTCCATGCCATCCGATGCCTCCTTGCGAAGCATGACGCCCCGCTACATGAGCGGCGGCCGATGGCGTGTTTCTTGTATTGTCGGAAGGCCGCCTTCGCGCCATCTTAGGAGAAAAAGGCAGCGGCGCGAATCAATTGCTTGGGTGCAGTGCAATATCGGCGGGAAAGGGGCGATGCAGAACGCGCCGCGCGGGCACGCGGCGCGCTTTTACAACGATGCGACGTCAGCCCTTGTTGCTCAAGCAGCTCTTCATGAACGCCTTGCGGTCGTCGCCGGTCTTGCCGGTCGCTTGCGTATTGCACGCCGTCATGCGCTCCTGCTGCGTCATCGGTGCGGAAGCGGCGGCAGCCGGAGCGGCGGACGTCGAGAGGCAGCTCTTCATGAACGCCTTGCGGTCGTCGCCCTTCTTGCCGGATGCCTGCGCGTTGCACGCGGTCATGCGCTGCTGCTGGGTCATCGGCGTGGAAGCCGCTGCCGGCGCCGACGCAGCCGACGATGCCGACAAGCAGCTCTTCATGAAGGCCTTGCGGTCGTCGCCTTTTTTATCGGCTGCCTGCTTGTTGCATTCGGTCATCTTCGACTGCTGGGTGTTGGCCGCGAAAGCCGCATTCGCGCCGAAGGTGAAACTCAGCACGGCGACGAGGACAGTAGCTCGCATGTTCATGGGACGCTCCCTGAGTAAGTGACGTTTTGTGTGGAGAGCGAGTATCGATGACTCGCCCGCGCATTATGGCAAACCGGGTCAGCACGAAGTGTGCGATAAGGTCACATTGCTCGCCGACGCAACGCCGTGCTTGCATCGTGCTTTCGCGGGAATAAGCGAGCAGGGGTTTTTAAGCTCGACACATCGATTCCGGGCGCATCGTGCGCCGTCTTTTCAACGAGGAACCTCATGTCCACACCGCTTGCCGATCACTACAAGGGCTTCGAAATCCGCGTGCAGGCCATGCGCCGCGCGAAAGAGCGCGACGAACCCGACGACGGCCCGCGCCACTTCGATATCTTCGTCACCATTTCGCGCAGCGCGGCGGGCGAGAGCGGCCGCGAGGCGATGTTCGGCGTGCCCGATCAGGAGCCGTTCGAAAGCCCGATCGATGCGACGCGCGCGGGCATCGAATATGGAAGAAAGATCATCGACAACGAGATCGAAGGCGAATCGGTCGAGAATCTTTGAGCGCGTTCTGCAGCATTCACTACACGTTAGTCCCATTTGACCGCGCGCGTGGCAGCTACGAGAATCGACGGCGGGCAAACGTTGCACCCCGCAGCCACGAGGACGACGACGACGCGTCATGACCGCGCCCGCCCGCGCCCTCCGCCCGTTTTACAACACAAACGAAAGCACTGGAGGAGATCTCATGGAATCAACCGTTCGCCGCCGCGTCCTCTCGGCTGCCGTCGCGCTGGCGGTGTGCGCCGCGTTCCCGTTCGCCTCGTCGCCCGCGTTCGCGCAAGCCGGCGGCAAGCCGAAGGTCGCGCTCGTCATGAAGTCGCTCGCCAACGAGTTCTTCCTGACCATGGAAACCGGCGCGAAAGACTATCAGCAGAAAAACTCCTCGAAGTTCGACCTCATCACCAACGGCATCAAGGACGAAACCGATACCGCCGCGCAGATCCGCATCGTCGAGCAGATGATCGTCTCGAAGGTCGATGCGCTCGTCATCGCGCCGGCGGATTCCAAGGCGCTCGTGCCGGTCATCAAGAAGGCGGCGGACGCGGGCATCATCGTTGTCAATATCGACAACCGGCTCGACCAGGACGTGCTCAAGTCGAAGGACCTCAACGTGCCGTTCGTCGGCCCGGATAACCGCAAGGGCGCGCGCCTGGTCGGCGACTATCTCGCCAAGCGGCTCAAGAAGGGCGATGAAGTCGGCATCATCGAAGGCGTCTCGACGACGACCAACGCGCAGCAGCGCACCGCCGGCTTCAAGGACGCGATGGACGCGGCGGGCATGAAGGTCGTCGCGCTGCAATCCGGCGACTGGGAAATCGACAAGGGCAACGCGGTGGCGTCGCAGATTCTGAACGCGAATCCGAACGTGAAGGCGCTCTTGTGCGGCAACGACAACATGGCGATCGGCGCGGTGTCGGCGGTGCGCGCGGCAGGCAAGGCGGGCAAGGTACAGGTGGTCGGCTACGACAACATCAACGCGATCAAGCCGATGTTGAAGGACGGCCGCGTGCTCGCCACCGCCGACCAGTACGCGGCGAAGCAGGCGGTGTTCGGCATCGACGTGGCGCTGAAGGCGATCGCCGGGCATCAGAAGCAGTCGCAGTTGTCGACGGTGGTCGAAACGCCGGTCGATCTCGTCACGAAGTAAAGCAGGCGCGGCGAAGGACCGGCCGCGACCGCGAGCGTGGGGCGCCGAACCGTCCGTCCTCAAGTTCGCGGTCATCGTGCCGTTAAGACACGAACGAGCGCGGACGACAGCCGCCGCCCGGAACGTATTCAACGCGAGGAGGCTCACCCAGCCTTGACCGACCGAACGCCAACATGAACGATGCGGACCACGCCAGCGTGCTGACAGTCGCGGGCATCGGCAAGACCTACGTCGAGCCGGTGCTGGCCGACGTTTCGCTCGGGCTCACGCCCGGCGAGGTCCTCGCGTTGACGGGCGAAAACGGCGCGGGCAAGAGCACGCTCTCGAAGATCATCGGCGGACTCACGGACCCGAGCACGGGCACGATGACGCTCGCCGGCCGCCCGTACGCACCCGCGAGCCGCACGGACGCGGAAGCGCTCGGGGTGCGGATGGTCATGCAGGAGCTGAACCTGCTGCCGACGCTCTCCGTCGCGGAAAACCTGTTTCTGAACCGGCTGCCGCAGAAAGGCCGCCTGAAATTCGGCTGGATCGACCGCAAGCGTCTTGCCGACGACGCGCGTCACGCGATGGCGCAAGTCGGGCTCGATGCGATCGATCCGGACACGCTCGTCGGCGATCTCGGCATCGGTCATCAGCAGATGGTGGAAATCGCGCGCAATCTGATCGGCGATTGCCGCGTGCTGATTCTCGACGAGCCCACCGCGATGCTCACCGCCCGCGAAGTCGATCTGCTGTTCGAGCAGATCGCGCGGCTGAAAGCGCGCGGCGTGGCGCTCGTGTACATCTCGCACCGGCTCGATGAATTGCGGCGCATCGCGGAGCGCGTGGCCGTGCTGCGCGACGGACGCCTCGTGCATATCGGCCCGATGGACACGCTCTCGAGCGAGCAACTCGTCACGCTGATGGTGGGCCGCGAGCTGGGCGAGCGCATCGATCTGGGAGAAAAGCGGCTGGGCGGCGTCGCGCTGAAAGTGGAAGGCCTGACGCGCGGTCAGGCGGTGCGCGACGTTTCCTTCGACGTGCGCGCAGGCGAAATTTTCGGCGTGAGCGGGCTGATCGGCGCGGGCCGCACCGAACTGATGCGCCTGATTTACGGCGCGGATCGCGCGGATGCTGGCACGGTGTCGATTGCACGCGACGGGCAAACGTTGCAGCCGGTCAGCGTGAGTTCGCCGTCGGATGCGGTGAAGCACGGCATCGCGCTGATCACGGAGGACCGCAAGGGCGAAGGCCTGCTGCTCGGCCTGCCGATCGCGGCGAACGTTTCACTCGGCAACGTCGGCGCGGTGGCGCGGCACGGCGTGATCGACACGCGCCGCGAGGCATCGGTCGCGCAGGGACAAATCGACGCGATGCGCGTGCGGACGTCCGGCCCGGCGCAGGCGGTGTCGGAACTGTCGGGCGGCAATCAGCAGAAAGTGGTGATCGGCCGCTGGCTCGCGCGCGAAGGGCGCCAAGCGTGCCGCGTGCTGCTTTTCGACGAACCGACGCGCGGCATCGATGTCGGCGCGAAATTCGACATCTACGGACTCATGGGCGCGCTCGCCCGCGAAGGCCGCGCGCTCGTGGTCGTGTCGAGCGATCTGCGCGAGCTGATGCTGATCTGCGACCGCATCGGCGTCATGTCGGCGGGGCGCATGACCGGCATTTTCGAGCGCGAAAGCTGGACGCAGGACGCGCTGCTCGCCGCCGCGTTCGCGGGCTATGCGAAGCGCGATGAAATTCTGCACGAGCCGCTCGCGCCGGACGCGAAGCCGCCCGAACAAGACGATCTCGTGGAGCATTGAATGACGGGTCAGACCGAAGCGAATCTCCCAGCCGACGCACCCAAGACCGCCAAGGGCGCAGGCACGCGCCTGGGCTTTTCGAATTATCTCGGTCTCGCGGGCGCGCTCGCCGCGATGATCGCGCTGTTTTCGGTGCTCAGCTCGCACTTTCTGACGTACGACACGTTCAGCACGATCGCGAACCAGATTCCGGATCTCGTCGTGATGTCGGTGGGCATGACGTTCGTGCTGATCATCACGGGCATCGACCTGTCGGTGGGATCGGTGCTGGCGCTGGGCGCATCGGTGGTGAGCGTCGCGGCGCTCAAGTGGCACTGGCCCGCGCTGCCGGCTGCGCTGATCGGTCTCGCCGCCGCCGCGCTGACGGGCACCGTGACGGGGCTCGTGACGGTCGCGTGGCGCATTCCGTCGTTCATCGTGTCGCTTGGCGTGCTGGAAGCGGCGCGCGGGCTTGCGTATCAGATGATGAACTCGCGCACCGCTTATATCGGCGATGCCTTCGATTTCCTCTCGAATCCGATCGCGTTCGGCATTTCGCCGGCGTTTCTGATCGCGGTCGCGGTGATGATCGTTGCACATTGGGTCTTGACCCGGACGATTTTTGGCCGATATCTCGTAGGCATCGGCACGAACGAGGAAGCGGTGCGGCTCGCGGGCGTCGATCCGCGTCCGTACAAGGTGATCGTGTTCGCGTTGATGGGCGCGCTGTCGGGGCTTGCCGCGCTGTTTCAGATTTCACGCCTCGAAGCCGCCGATCCCAACGCGGGCGCGGGGCTGGAGCTGCAGGTGATCGCGGCCGTGGTGATCGGCGGGACGAGCCTGATGGGCGGGCGCGGCTCGGTCATCAGCACCTTTTTTGGCGTTCTCATCATCTCCGTGCTGGCGGCGGGACTCGCGCAGATCGGCGCGAACGAGCCGACCAAGCGAATCATCACGGGCGCGGTTATCGTGGTCGCGGTGGTGCTGGACACGTATCGCAGCAGGCGCAAGCGCGCATGAAGGCAGGGCCGGCAGCATCGGCATGAAAGGCAGGACGTCGTTCGGCTCGGGAAAGCGGGCGGCGAAGCAGGCAAAAAGAGAGATCGGGCGATCCGTTTTGCGGCAAGGAAGCAACGGGGAGCGGCAAGGGCGCGCGGGAGGGCCGTGCGCGCGGAACGCATCCGATCGACAAGAGCAGTTGGACCAGAAAAGCGAAGGACGATGTATGGCGACGATCAAAGACGTGGCGGCGATTGCCGGGGTGTCTTTTACGACGGTGTCTCACGTAGTGAACAATTCGAGGCCGGTGTCCGCGGACGTGCGGGCGAAGGTCGAGCGGGCGATCCGCGAGCTGGACTACGTGCCGTCCGCGGTGGCGCGCTCGCTGAAGGCGCGCTCGACGGCGACCATCGGCCTGCTCGTGCCGAACGCGACGAATCCGTACTTCGCGGAGCTGGCGCGCGGTGTCGAGGACGGCTGCGCGAAGAACGGCTACTGCGTGTTCTTCTGCAATTCCGACGACGATCCCGCCAAGCAGCGCAATTATCTGCGCGTGCTTCAGGAAAAGCGCATCGACGGGCTGGTGATCGCATCGGCGGGCGAAGATGCCGTGCTCGCGCAGTGTCTCGCGAGCGCGCGCGAGCCGCTCGTGATCGTCGATCGCAACATCGAGGGCATTTCGGCGGATCTCGTGCAGATCGACCACGAAAAGGGCGCGTATCTCGCCACGCGGCATCTGCTGCAACTCGGGCATTCGGACATCGGCTGCATCACCGGGCCGGCGGGAACGGCGGTGAGCGCGATGCGCCTGCACGGCTTCATCCGCGCGATGGCGGAGCGCGGCGTCGAGATTGGCCGCGACGCGATCGTCCAGAGCGACTTCTCGGCGACCGGCGGCTACGCGGCGGCCTCGCAATTGTTCGACTCGATGAAGCCCACGGCGATCTTTGCGTGCAATGACATGATGGGCATCGGCGCGCTGCGGGCGGCGGCGGAACGCAAGATCCGCGTGCCGGACGATTGCTCGATCATCGGTTTCGACGATGTCGAACTTTCGCGCTACACGTATCCCGCGCTGTCGACGGTCGGCCATTCGGTGCGCTCGCTCGGCGAGATGGCGGCGCAAACGCTGATCGAGCGCATCATCGGCAAGCTCGCGGGCACGACGCGCCGCCGTGTGGTGCCGCCGCGCCTCGTGCGCCGCGAATCGACCGCAGTGGTGCGGGAGGCGCACGCCACGTGCTGCCGTCCGGTCGCGGAAAACGCGGAATAATTTTTCTTATCGACGGAAACCCGACGGAAACCAGCGCGATGAGCGACAACGCCAAGTCCACCGACGCCAGCAACGCCACGCAGGCGGCCCCGCGCGGCCGCGTGACCGTGGTCGGCAGTCTCAACATGGATCTCGTCGCGCGCGCGCCGCGTCTGCCGATGCCCGGCGAAACGCTCGCGGGACACACGTTCGCGCAGGTGCCGGGCGGCAAGGGCGGCAACCAGGCGGTCGCGGCGGCACGCCTCGGCGCACAGGTCGCGATGATCGGCTGCGTCGGCCAGGATGCGAACGGCGCGACGCTGCGCGCGAGCCTCGAAGCGGAGGGCATCGACTGCGCGGCGCTCGCCACGAGCGAACATGCGCCGACGGGCGTGGCGCTCATCATCGTCGACGATGCGAGCCAGAACGCGATCGTCATCGTCGCGGGCAGCAACGCCGAAGTCACGCCCGCGAGCATCGACGCACAGGAAGCGATGCTCGCGCGCGCGGATGTCATTGTGTGCCAGCTCGAAACGCCGCCCGAAACGGTGCGCGCCGCGCTCGCCGCCGGACGCAGGCTCGGCCGCACGACGATTCTCAATCCCGCACCGGCGGCGAACGCGTTGCCCGGCGACTGGTTCGCGCTCATCGATTACCTGATCCCGAACGAACTGGAAGCGGCCACGCTCACGGGCATGGCAATCGCCACACCCGACGATGCCCGCCGCGCCGCGCATGCGCTGAAGGCGAGAGGCGCCCGCAATGTCGTCATCACGCTCGGCGGGCAGGGCGTGTTCGCGCTGCTCGACGGCGACGTCGACGGCAAGCATCTTCCGTCGCCGAAAGTCGATGCCGTCGATACCACCGCCGCCGGCGACACCTTTATAGGCGGGTTCGCGGCAGAGCTCGCGCGCGGCAGCGCCGTCGCCGATGCGATCGCCTTCGGTCAGCGCGCAGCCGCCATCGCGGTGACGCGCGAAGGCGCGCAGCCGTCCATTCCGCATCGCGCCGAAGTGACGGCGTAAGCGCGCACATTCCAGCAAGGCGCGACGCTTGGCTGATGCCGTTCGTTGCACCTCATGCAATCGTGCGCGTCTCACGCGACCGTTTCCCGCGATGTCATCGTTCCTTCACACGCCGTGCGACGTGTGGCTACATGACGCTCGCAAGGGCAAACGCAACTTTGATCCGCTAGCCCGTACACTGATGCACTGTGCGTCATCGTTCATACGAGGTTAGCGACATGACCGGATCGACACTCGCCGCGAAGCTCGCCGCAGCCCGGCGTCAGCATCAACTGATCGACGCCCTCGAAGAGCGCGATCTTCCTCCCGACGCGCACACCGCCTACGCCATCCAGCACGAAGTCCTGCGCGACATGAAAGCGCGCATCGGCGCATGGAAGATCGGCGCGCGCGCACCGGATGCGCTCGCCACGGGCGCGCCCATCGATGCCGAAAGCGTGTACGTGTCGCCCGCGCGCCTGCCATGCAACGGCTTCTTTCGCGTGCTGGTGGAACTGGAGATCGCGTTTCGCTTCGCGTACGCACTGCCCCCGAAATCCGATGCTTACACGCGCGCCGAAGTGCTCGCCGCGATCGGCGGCATTGCAGTGGCGCTCGAAGTGGTCGACAGCCGTTTCGCGCAGTGGCCCAATCTCGATCCGCTCGCGCAGCTTGCGGATGCGCAGAACAACGGCGCGCTGATCACGAGCGGGATGGAACCCTACGACGTGGTCGCGCCGGGCTTCGATTTTCTTGCGCCGCGACTGGAACTCACGCTCGATGGCGTGGGGATTGCTCCGGCTACCTTGGGCAATCCCGCGGGCGATCCTCGCGAATTGCTGCCCTGGCTCGTCAACCATTGTTCTCGTATGGGATTGACCGTCGAGCCTTTCTGGACCATCACCACCGGTTCCTATACGGGCGCGTATCGCGTGGAAGGACCGTCGATGGTGCATGGCGCGATCGATCGCATCGGCGAACTCGAACTCGTGCTGACTTGAGCGATGTCATTCGCGCGTATCGGGAACACTATCGGGAACACTTATTGAGCGCTGCTCGAGTGGCTTTTAGAAGCGATCGCGAGCGATGCATTCGCGCAACGTTGCGGCTTTGGCGGAACGACGCTGCAAAGACGCATGGAAAGCGCGATACAACGAACACGACGTTACCGACATTGGGACTGAGGATTGTAGGTGAACGAAAATAACTCACCAAGCTAGTGATAGTTCCAAGCGGCTTCCTGGCAAATCACCTTAGCTAGTGCGTGAAAAAAAATTCGAAAGGGTTTAGGATGAATTCAAGCGATGTCGTTTCGATAACGCGCGTTGAGACGACCAAGGCTTTCTGACTTCGGCGAGGAGGTAGCATGGATATCTACAGCAGTTTCGCGACCCGCTTCGAAAAAACGCGCGAGGAAGAGTTCTCGCTGGAAGAGTATCTCGCGCTCTGCAAGGAAGATCCTGCCACATACGCAACTGCGGGCGAACGCATGCTGACGGCCATCGGTGAACCCGAAATGGTCGATACGCGTCTCGATCCGCGCCTGTCGCGTGTGTTTGCAAACAAGGTCATCAAGGTGTATCCCGCGTTCCGTGAGTTTTACGGAATGGAAGAGGTGATCGAGAACGTGGTGTCGTATTTCAGGCACGCGGCGCAGGGTCTCGAAGAGAAGAAGCAGATCCTGTATCTGCTGGGCCCGGTGGGCGGCGGCAAGTCGTCGATCGCCGAACGTCTCAAGCAACTCATGGAACGCGTGCCGTTCTACTCGCTGAAGGGATCGCCCGTCAACGAATCGCCGCTCGGCCTTTTCGATTACGACGAAGACGGCCCCGTGCTCGAAGAGCAATACGGCATTCCGCGGCGCTACCTCAAAAGCATTCTCTCGCCGTGGGCGGTCAAGCGCCTGCATGAATACAACGGCGACATCCGCAAGTTCCGCGTCGTGCGCCGCTATCCGTCGATACTTCGCCAGATCGGCATCGCGAAGACGGAGCCGGGCGACGAGAACAATCAGGACATCTCCTCGCTCGTCGGCAAGGTGGATATCCGCAAGCTCGAAACTTACTCGCAGGACGACGCCGACGCGTACAGCTATTCCGGCGGTCTGTGCCTCGCGAATCAGGGCCTGCTCGAATTCGTCGAAATGTTCAAGGCGCCGATCAAGGTGCTGCACCCGCTTTTGACCGCCACGCAGGAAGGCAACTTCAAGGGCACCGAAGGCTTCGGCGCGATTCCGTTCGACGGCATCATCCTCGCGCACTCGAACGAATCGGAATGGAAGGCCTTCCGCAACAACAAGAACAACGAGGCGCTGCTTGATCGTATCTTCGTCGTGAAGGTGCCGTACTGCCTGCGTTATGGCGAAGAAGTGAAGATCTACGAGAAGCTCCTGCGCAATTCCTCGCTGGCGGATGCGGTCTGCGCGCCTGGCACACTCAAGATGATGGCGCAGATGGCCGTCCTCACGCGCCTGCACGAACCGGAGAATTCGAGTCTCTTCTCGAAGATGCAGGTGTATGACGGCGAAAACCTGAAGGACACGGATCCGAAGGCGAAGTCGTATCAGGAGTATCGCGATTTCGCGGGTGTCGATGAAGGCATGACGGGCGTCTCCACGCGCTTCGCGTTCAAGATCCTGTCGCGCGTCTTCAACTTCGATTCGACCGAAGTCGCGGCCAATCCCGTGCATCTCATGTACGTGCTCGAACAGCAGATCGAGCGCGAGCAGTTCCCGCCGGAAACGGAGCAGAAGTATCTCTCGTTCATTAAGGACGTGCTCGCTTCGCGTTATGCCGAATTCATCGGGAAGGAGATTCAGACCGCGTATCTGGAGTCGTATTCCGAGTATGGACAAAACATCTTCGATCGCTACGTGACGTACGCGGACTTCTGGATTCAGGACCAGGAATTCCGCGATCACGACACCGGCGAGAGCTTCGACCGCGCCGCGCTGAATGCGGAGCTGGAGAAGATCGAGAAGCCCGCGGGCATCAGCAACCCGAAGGACTTCCGTAACGAGATCGTGAACTTCGTGTTGCGTGCGCGCGCCGCGAACGGGGGCAAGAATCCCGCGTGGATCAGCTATGAAAAGCTGCGTGTCGTGATCGAGAAGAAGATGTTCTCCAATACCGAAGAACTGCTGCCGGTCATCTCGTTCAATGCGAAGGGATCGGCGGAAGAGCAGAGGAAGCACGAGGACTTCGTCAATCGCATGGTCGCGAAGGGCTATACGCCGAAGCAGGTGCGTCTGTTGTGCGACTGGTATCTGCGCGTGCGCAAGTCGTCGTAAGTTCGCGAGTGTAAGTCGTAAGCAGAAAGGTTGTCTCAGGCCCGCGCCGCCCGGTTCAAGCACCGGACCCGGCGACAAGGCGGGCATGTTGCGAGTGAGAGACGCTGGCGAAGCCGCGCGCGGTGCGCCAAGGACTCATGCAGCGCCTCGCACCTCGCCAATTACGCGGGAGACTGGATGTGCTGCACCAAATCATCGACCGCAGGCTAGCCGGCAAGAACAAGAGCATCGCGAACCGCGAGCGCTTCCTGCGACGCGTCAAGAACTACATCCGCCGCGCCGTTTCCGACGCGGTGCGCGATCGCAGCATCAAAGACATTCAAAGCACGCAGAGCATCACGATTCCGAAGAAGGACATCGCGGAGCCGTCGTTCAGGCACGGGCCGGGCGGCAAGCGCGAGTACGTCCATCCGGGCAACGCGGACTACATTCGCGGCGACAAGATTCCGCGTCCGCCGGGCGGCTCGGGCGGCGGCGGAAAGAGTGCGAGCAACGAGGGCGAAGGCCAGGACGATTTCGTCTTCGAACTCTCGCGCGAAGAATTCATGCAGTACTTCTTCGACGATCTCGAACTGCCGCGCCTCGTGAAGACGCAACTGCTCGCCGTGCCCACATGGAAGAACGTGCGCGCGGGCTGGGCGGCCGAAGGCACGCCGAACAACATCGACGTGGTGAGATCGCTGCGTAGCGCGCTCGGGCGCCGTATCGCGCTGGGCTGGCCGCTTGCGTCGCAATTGCGCGAGATGGAACGCCAGCTCGAACAACTGAAGGAAGAAGACGGCGACGCCGAAGAGATCGCGCGGCTCGAAGCGGAAATCGTCGTCATGCAGGGACGGATCACGCGCATTCCGTTCATCGATCCTTTCGACCTGCGCTATATCAACCGCGTGAAGCAGCCGACGCCATCGAGCAAAGCCGTGATGTTCTGCCTGATGGACGTCTCCGGTTCCATGGACGAGCAGCGCAAGGACTTGTCCAAGCGCTTCTTCATCCTGCTCTATCTCTTCCTGCAGCGGAACTACGAGAAGATCGAAGTGGTGTTCATTCGCCACCACACGCGCGCCGAGGAAGTGGACGAGGACACCTTCTTCCACTCGACGGAAAGCGGCGGCACGGTGGTGTCGAGCGCGCTCGAGCTGATGAAGAAGATCATGGACGAACGCTACTCGCCGACTGAATGGAACATTTACGGCGCACAGGCTTCGGACGGCGACAACTGGACCGATGATTCCCCGAAATGCCGCAAGCTGCTCGCGGAAGACATTCTCCCGAAGGTACGGTATTTTGCCTATATTCAAGTCGCGCCAGAGGAGCAGAATCTCTGGTTGGAGTATGCTCAACTGGCGGCCGGCGCACCTGAACTGGCAATGAAGAAAGTCGACTCGGCATCGGACATTTATCCGGTGTTCCGCGAACTCTTCGAAAAACAACAGGCGGCCGCATGACGAGCAGGGATTCGAATAACGAAACGCGTGGTTATCACCTGGACGGCACGGACGATCGTGCTCCTTCGAAACTTGGACCGGAAGCGGGGCAGCGCAATGCGTCCGCGAGGACGCACAAGGAAGGCAGGATGAACGTTGCAGACAAGCGGCCTCTGCCGTGCCCGTCGGACTGGAGCGTCGAGCTGATCGAGGAATACGACGCCGAAATCTCGCGCGTCGCGAATCGTTATGGGCTCGATGTCTATCCCATTCAACTCGAGATCATCAGCGCCGAACAGATGATGGACGCGTACGCGTCCGTCGGCATGCCGGTGAACTATCGGCACTGGTCGTTCGGCAAGCACTTTCTCTCGACCGAGAAGAGTTATCGGCGCGGGCAGATGGGACTCGCGTATGAGATCGTCATCAATTCGAATCCGTGCATTGCGTATCTGATGGAAGAGAACACGATGACGATGCAGGCGCTCGTCATCGCGCATGCCGCGTACGGGCATAACTCCTTCTTCAAGGGCAACTATCTCTTCCGTCTTTGGACGGACGCGCATGCGATCATCGATTACCTCGTCTATGCGAAGAATTACATCGCGGAATGCGAGGAGCGCTATGGGCTGGATCGTGTGGAGGAATTGCTCGATTCGTGCCACGCGCTGATGAACTATGGCGTGGATCGTTACAAGCGTCCGCAGAAGCTGTCGCTCGCGAAGGAAGCGGCGATGCGGCGCGAGCGCGAGGCGTATCTGCAATCGCAGGTCAACGAGTTGTGGCGCACGCTGCCGAACAAGAAGGCGCCGTCCGCGGAAGAAGCCGAAAGCCGCTATCCGCCGGAGCCGCAGGAAAACCTGCTGTATTTCGCGGAAAAGAACGCGCCGTTGCTGGAGCCTTGGGAGCGCGAAGTCATTCGCATCGTGCGCAAGGTCGGGCAGTATTTTTATCCACAGCGTCAGACGCAAGTGATGAACGAAGGCTGGGCCACGTTCTGGCACTACACGCTTCTGAACACGCTCTACAACGAAGGCCGGCTCGAAGACGGCTTCATGATGGAGTTCCTGCATTCGCATAGCAACGTGGTGTATCAGCCGCCGGTGACGAAGCCGTATTACAGCGGCATCAATCCGTATGCGCTCGGCTTTTCGATGATGAGCGATATCCGCCGCATCTGCGAGAACCCGACGGATGAAGACCGCGAGTGGTTCCCCGAACTCGCGGGCAGCGACTGGCTCGAATCGCTGCATTACGCAATGCGCAACTTCAAGGACGAGAGCTTCATCGCGCAGTATCTGTCGCCGCATCTGATTCGTGAGATGCGCCTGTTCTCCATTCTCGACGACGACATGCGCGATGCGCTGGAAGTCTCGGCCATTCACGATGAAAGCGGCTATCGCTATGTGCGGCAGGCGTTGTCGCGGCAGTACGACATCCATCATCGCGAGCCGAATATCCAGGTGTATTCGGTGAATACGCGCGGCGATCGCAGTCTCACGCTGCGTCACTTCATGACCGATAACCGTCATCTGTCGAACGACAGCGACGAAGTGCTCAAGCACATGGCGCGCTTGTGGCAGTTCGATGTCTATCTGGAAAGCGTCGATGAGAACGGCACGGTGAGGAAGCGCTTCGAGTGCCGGTATAACGCGCCGAATCAACGCTGATTGGCGCTTGCTTGCAGAGAAAAACGGCTCCGTGAAGGAGCCGTTTTTCTACATGCTCTTGCCTTCCTCGTCCTGCGTGAAGATATCCCAGCTCGCCATGAAGAGCGCCGCGACCAGCGGGCCGATCACGAAGCCGTTGATGCCGAAGAGCGCCATGCCGCCTAACGTGGAAATGAGCACGACCCAGTCGGGCATCTTCGTGTCCTTGCCGACGAGAATCGGCCGCAGCACGTTGTCCACGAGTCCGATCACGACGACGCAGAACAGCACCAGCACGACGCCGCGCCATATCTCGCCCGTCATGAAGAAATAGACGGCGGCGGGCACCCACACGATCGCCGCGCCAACGGCGGGCAGCAGCGAAAGAAACGCCATCAGCACGCCCCACAGCAGCGATCCGTTGATGCCGAGTATCCAGAAGATCAGCCCGCCGAGAAAGCCCTGCACGGCCGCGACCGCGATGTTGCCCTTGACCGTGGCGCGCACGACCGTCGTGAACTTCGCAATCAGATGCTGCTTCGGCGCGGGATCGAGTGGAATCGCGCGCCGGATGCGGCGGCCGATCTCGCCGCCGTCGCGCAAGAGGAAAAACACGAGGTAAAGCATCACGCCGAAGCTGACGACGAACTGGAACGTGTTCTGGCCGATCGACAGCGCCTGCGCCGCCGCGAACTGGCTGATCTGCGACGCGCCTTCCATCAGCTTGCGCTGGATGCCGGGGATGTCGTCGAGGCCGTATCGACCGAGCATCTGCTGCGCGGACACGGGCAACGCATGGAACATGTGCTGGAAGTAGAGGCCGAAATTCAGATCGCCGCTCTTGATGCGCGTGTAGACCAGCGCGACTTCCTGCACGAGCGTGACCGCGACGACCGACACCGGAATGATCACGATGAGAATCGCGGCGGCGAGCGTCGTCAGCGCGGCGAGGTTGCGCCGCTTGCCGAAACGGACGGTGAGCCAGCGCTGCATCGGGTGAAAGAGCAGGGCGAGAATCGCGCCCCAGAAGATCGCACCGAAAAACGGCAGCAAAACCCATCCGAGCGCGACCGTCACGACGAACAGCAGGATGTGGAAGAACTGGGTGTGTACGGACGGCTGATTTTGGTTCATTAGCGAATGCGGGTTGAGCTATCGAAGCGCTTTCATGCTGTGCCTTGGAGCACGAATCTCGCCTGACGTTCGCGCGAACGGCGGAAAACGCAGCGGCGTCGACTAAAATTCTGCTTCCATTTCTTGCAGCCGGCTTCCGGATTGCTTCGAAGCCTTACTGCGCAAAAGTATCGAACATGAATCCAGGCGTCGTCTACGCATTCCTGGCCTTTGCCATCTGGGGCCTTTTTCCGATCTATTTCAAAACGCTCCATTCGATCGGCGCGGTCGAAATGCTTTCGCACCGCATGGCGTGGTCGATGCTCTTCCTGCTCGTCGTGCTGACGGTGCGGCGTCAATGGCAATGGCTCGGGCCGGTGCTGCGCGACAAGCGGCTGCTCGCGCGCTTCGCGGCGAGCGCGGTGCTGCTGTCGGCGAACTGGGGCATCTATATCTGGGCCGTGAACGATGGACGCATCGTCGAGGCGAGTCTCGGCTACTTCATCAATCCGCTCGTCAACGTGCTGTTCGGCATGGCGTTCCTGCACGAACGCCTGCGGCCGGTGCAGTGGATCGCGGTGATCGTCGCGGCGCTGGGCGTCGTGTGGCTCACGTGGGCCAACGGCGCGCCGCCGTGGATCAGCTTTGCGCTCGCGCTCACGTTCGGCGGCTACGGCCTCTTGCGCAAGACCGCGACGCTCGGCGCGCTCGAAGGCCTCACGCTCGAAACCATGCTGTTGTGCCCGGTCGCGCTGCTCTATCTCTTCTTGCTGAATACGCATGGCGGAAGCGGATTCGCGCATGCGTCGATTGGCGTGAAGCTGCTGCTCGCCGCGGCGGGGCCCGTCACCGCCGTGCCGCTGCTCTTGTTCGCGGCCGGCGCGCGCCGCATTCCGCTTTCGATGCTCGGGCTCATCCAGTACATCACGCCGACGCTGCAACTGTTGATCGGCGTGGTGCTGTATCGCGAGGCGTTCGGTCACGACCAGTTGATCGGCTACGGCGCGATCTGGGCCGCGCTCGCGCTGTATTCGCTCGAAGGCATCTACCGGGCGCGCTACGCGCGAGCCTGAACGCAACCCGCGAATTTAGCGCTGGGCGTCGCCCCAGCGATATTCGACCGTCAGATCGTCGAGCTTCGCCTTGATCTCGGGATCGAGCGGCTGATCGACGGCGGCGAGCGTGTCGTCGAGCTGCTCGGGACGGCTCGCACCGATGATCGCCGACGTCACCACCGGATTCTCCAGCACCCACGCGAGCGACGTGCTCGCGAGCGATCGTCCGGTCGGCGCGACGGTTGCCTTCAGCTTTTCGATGGTCTGGAACTCGCGCTCGTGCCAGTAGCGCTCCTGATACATCTCGCCCGCCTTGCCGACTGTCGCGGTGAAGCGGCCATCGGAAGGCGCGGCGTCGTGACGATGCTTGCCCGTCAGCAATCCGCCCGCGAGCGGGTTGTACGGAATGACGGCGAGTCCTTCCTCTTCGGCGAGCGGCAGCAGTTCGCGCTCGATCTGCCGGAACAGCAGGTTGTAGCGCGGCTGCACGGAAACGAAGCGCGCGGTGCGCAATACGTCCGCACGGCCGAGCGCACGCGCGAGCCGGTACGCCAGAAAATTCGACACGCCGATATAGCGCGCCTTGCCGTGCCGCACGATGACATCGAGTGCTTCGAGCGTCTCGTCGAGCGGCGTGTCGCGGTCGTCCATGTGAAGCTGATACAGATCGACGTAATCGGTATTCAGCCGCTTGAGCGATGCATCGATCGCGTCGAGCAGATGCTTGCGCGACGCGCCCTTGTTCCACGCGAGCGGCCCCATCACGCCGACGGCCTTCGTCGCGAGAATGTAGCGGTCGCGCTTGCCCGCGAGCCAGCGCCCGACGATTTCCTCGGTGCGACCGACGACGTCGTGCGTGCCGCCGAGCGGATAGACGTCGGCGGTATCGATGAAATTGACGCCCGCCTCGCTCGCACGGTCCATGATGGCGCGCGAGACGTTTTCGTCCGTTTGCAGGCCGAAGGTCATGGTGCCGAGCGTGAGACGCGATACGGTTAAGCCGGTGTTGCCGAATTTGCGGTATTGCACGGTTGCGCTCCAGAGAGGGAAGGGCGGACGATACCCGGCAGAATAGCGCCGATGCCGCGCGCCTGCCGAAGCGGACTAAAGCGGCGTATCGAGCGCTAACGCGCCGCCGATGCCTGCGCGGCCGCGCGCGGCGCGGAATCCAGCCGGCGGAACACGACGCCCGACAGCAGCGTCACCACGCCCATGCACACGAAGCTCAGCCGGAAGCCGACGGACGCCGAGCCGAACTGTCCTTCGAACACTTGCACGAGCAACCCGCCGATCGACACGCCAAGCCCGATGGCGAGCATCTGCACCATCGAGAAGAGGCTGTTGCCGCTGCCCGCGTCCTTGCTGGACAAGCCTTTGAGCGTGACGCTGTTCATCGCGGCGAACTGCATCGAATTGCATGCGCCGAACAACACGAGAATCGCGATCTCGACGGCGAGCGGCAACGACGGCGAAAACGCCGCGAACGCGACGATCGACGCGCCGACGAGCGCCGTGTTCACGAGCAGGAAGTTGTCGTAGCCATAACGGCTGACGAGCCGCGCGATCCAGCGCTTCGAGAGCGTGCCGGCGATCGCGATGGGCAGCATCATCATGCCGGAGTGCAGCGGGCTGTAGCCGAGTTCGAGTTGCATCATGAGCGGCAACAGGAACGGCACGGCGCTCGATCCGATGCGGCACAGCAGATTGCCGACGAGTCCCACGCTGAAATTCGGCTCGCGAAACAGCGCGAGATGAAAGAGCGGATTACGCCGATGCCGCGCATACGGCACGTAGGCGAACGCCGAAACGGCGGCCACGGCGAAGAGCGCCGCCGACACCGCTCCGCGATGCGTTTCGACGGGACAATCGAGCGCGAGCGAAAACGACACCATGCATAGCGACAGCAATCCGCAGCCGATGAAATCGAAGGGCGGCGCGTCGTGCGCCGTGTCGTTCGGCAGGAAGCGATGCACCGCATACAGCCCGACCGCGCCGATCGGCACGTTGATCAGAAAGATCCAGTGCCACGTGAACGACTGCACGAACCAGCCGCCGAGCGTCGGGCCGAGAATGGGGCCGACCTGACCCGCGACGGAGATCATCGCGAGCGCGGAGACGTAGGCTTCGCCGCTGACGGCGCGCAGAATCGCGAGCCGGCCGATGGGCAGCAGCATCGACCCGCCGACGCCCTGCAGCACGCGCGCCCAGACGAGCTGATCGAGCGAATGCGCCATCGCGCAGGTCAGCGATCCGATGACGAACAGGCTGATCGACACGAGATACACCAGCCGCGTGCCGAAGCGGTCCGCGAGCCAGCCGGAGGCGGGCGTGAGCAGGGCCATCGTGAGCGTGTAGGCGACGACGATCGCCTGCATCGCGAGCGGCGCGGCGTGCAGGTCGCGCGCAATCGAAGGCAGCGCCGTGTTGACGATCGTCGTATCGAGCGCCTGCATGAAGAAGCCCACGGCGACGATCCACAAAAGCGCCGTGTGCGAAGACTGTCTGGTCATGGAATTCAATGGTGAGAGCGCCGCTGATACCGGTTCCAGCACGCATCATGAAATTTTAATGACGGCGCGCGTTATCGGGAAGCCCGCTAACCGCATTGACTGCGATCGGCAATGCCGATCACAATGCCGCATGCTCAATCCCATCTGGCTGAACACCTTCGCGACGGTGGCCGCGTCGCACAGTTTCACGGACGCGGGGCGGCAGCTCGGGCTGCGACAGTCGAGCGTCTCGGAGCATATTCGACGTCTGGAAGAGAGCGTCGGGCGGCGGCTGCTGGTGCGCGACACGCATTCGCTCGCGCTCACCGCCGACGGCGAAGCCATGCTCGTCCACGCCCGCGTGATTCTCGAAGCGATGTCGCATGCCGAGTCGCAGTTCAGCTCGCGCAAGCTGCGCGGGCGCGTGCGCCTCGGCTCGTCGGACGACCTCGCGCTCGGGCCGCTGCCGAGCGTGCTCGCCGCGTTTCGCGACACGCATCCGGACGTGGAACTGGAAATCACCATCGGCATGACGGGGCGGCTTTATCAACTGGTCGATTCGGGCGAACTGGACCTCGCGGTCGGCAAGCGAAGACTCGGCGATGCGCGCGGCACGCGGCTTTTCAGCGGGCGGCTGGAATGGCTCGCAAAGCCGGGCACCGTCGTCGATACGAGCCTGCCGCTGCCGCTCATTCTCGTCGCGGAGCCGAGCGTCACGCGCGCGGTCGTCCTCGATTCACTCGCCATGAGTGGCGCGCGCTGGCAGATGGTCTGCACGAGCAGCAGTCACGCGGGCTGTATCGCGGCGGCGCGCGGCGGCCTCGGGCTCACGGTGCGCTCGCATTTCCTGGCGGGGCGTGGACTCGCAGCGCCCGAGAATCGTGCGGATTTGCCCGAATTGCCGGAAGTGGAGTTCATCGCGTTCGGGGCGAAGCATCTGAGCCGGCCCGCCGAAACGCTGCTCCAGCTTCTGCAGGACAGCGACCTGCGCGGCGAATGGGACGGGGAATAACGCAAACGACGCGCGCGCGGCGCGGCATGCCGTCTGCTCACGCCCGGTTGTGCCGCTGCAACGCCGGACGGCGGCTCCGAATGGCTATCGCCGATCGCTTCTTATATATTGAGCGGCCATCGAAGTATCCAGTCCAACCCGTGTTCCCCATACGCCGTTTCCTATCGTCCGATGCCTGGCGCCGGTTGCCCTTCGCGTGCCGCGCGCTTCTGATCGCGTTCGCCGCGCTGATCCCGCTCGCGAACGCGCACGCGGCCGCCTACGTCACCAGGCATTGCGACGATCTCGCCGGCAAGACAGTGCCCGCATCGGTCATCGGCTTGCCGACGCGCGGCGCGCTGATCGCGACGGCATCGGTGGTGAAGGCCGTGGCGCCGGGCAACCGCAACGGCGAGTACTGCCGCATCACGGGCATCATCAAGGCGCTGCAGGACACCACGCCCGATATCCGCTTCGAAGTGAATTTGCCGAGCCGCTGGAACGGCCGCGCGCTGCAGATGGGCGGCGGCGGCTACAACGGCGTGCTCGTTTCCGGCACGCAGCCGATGCCGTTCGCGCCCGACTCGACGCCGCTCGCGCGCGGCTACGCGACGTTCGGCTCGGATTCAGGCCACGTCGGCAATTCGGGACGCGCGGACTTCGCGGTGAACGACGAAGCCATCGTCAATTTCGGCTTCGCGCATCTCAAGAAAACGCGCGACGTGGCGCTCGCGCTCATCCAGATGGGCTACGGGCGCATGCCGGACAAGACGTATTTCGCGGGCGGCTCGACGGGCGGCCGCGAAGGCTTCACCGTCATCGAACGTTTTCCGAACGATTACGACGGCGTGATCGCCAACGCGCCCGCGATCAACTTCTCGGGCGTGCGGCTCTTCGGCGTGAAGGTCGGGCAGGCGTCGTATGCGAAACCGGGCGGCTTCGTCGGGATCGCGCAGCAGCGGCGCGTGTTCGACACCGTCATGCACGAGTGCGACCGGCTCGACGGTCTCGCGGACGGCATCGTCGGCAACGTGGAGGCCTGCCGCAAGCTGGAGCCGCAGATCATCGCGTCGCTGCGTTGCGCGAACGGGCAGCGTCCGTCCCTGCGCGACAGTTGCCTCTCCGATGCGCAGCTCGACACGCTCGAACTCCTGCGCGACGGTTTGTCGATGCCTTACGCGCTCGCGTACGGCGTCGCCGATTACCCCGGCTACAACGTGTTCCAGGGCGTCGATTTCACGGGCGCACTCGGCCTCGGCGATTCGCCGACGCTCCTCACGCCGCCGACTTTCGCGGCGAACGGCTATCTCTTCGCTCAGGGCGACGCGTATATCCGCCACTTCGTCACGCGCGATCCGAACTTCAACGCGCTCGCGTTCGACATCGACAATCCCGCGCATTTCCGGCAGCGGCTCATCACGCTCTCGTACACCGTCGGCGCGATGAACCCGGATTTCTCCGCGTTCATCGCGCACGGCGGCAAGCTCGTCGCCATGCACGGCCTCGCCGACGAAGTCATCAGCCCGAACCAGACGATCGCGTTTTATCGCGGGCTCATCGAGCATTACGGGCAGGACACCGTCGATTCGTTCATGCGGCTTTACATGGTGCCGGGCTTCCAGCACGGCAACGGCGTGTTCATTCCCGCATGGGACGAACTCGGCGCGCTCGACGACTGGGTGACGAACGGCGTCGCGCCGGAGACACTCATCGGCAGCGACATCGCGCCCGCCACCAACGGACGCACGCGGCCAATCTGCCGGTATCCGGGCTATCCGCGCTATGTCGGCAAGGGCAGCGTCAATCTCGCGGCGAGCTTCCGATGCGTCGCGCCGTGAGCGTCGACCAGCTCATATCGCATTGACGGAGCGCGGGAAGAAGCGCGCGAACATGCGCGTCCACGCGGGCCGCTCACGTGCCTTGCGATACGACGTCACCGAGACCTCGACCGCGTGATCGCAATCCGACGACAGCCACACGCGTTCGCCGCGCACGAGACGCAGCACGTCGCCGGGCTGCATCCAGTAGTCGTAGGGATCGCGATGACGCGTGAGCCACACCGATGCGTTCCCGATGCGCAACTCCGCATCGCGCGATACGCGCCATGACACGGTCCGGCGCGCGGCCACTTCGAGATACACAACGACGCGCGCGCCACGGCCTTCAACTTTCGACAGCTCTTCCATCCTGCTCTCCATGATGTGAGCCGAAGACGGAGGGCCACGCACGCATCAAAACAAAAGGCCCCGTCTTTCGGCGGGGCCTTCGGAATCGATTCTGCCAGCTTTTGCTTCTCTCTTCGCTAGCGCACACGCTCTCCCGATGACCCGCCATCCATGGCGTTCATTGGGTTTTTAATCGCGGCGATGGCGATGAGAAGGGCTGCGTGCATGTCGTGCAGTATCGAGGCGAACGTGCGGCGCTGTCAATAACGAGATGCCGTTCGCCTCGACAAGACGTTACGTACGTTACGCGCCGGTATAGCCCAGCGGCTTCGTCGCGTTCTTCTTCGCGACATCCGCATTCACGGACACGACGTATTGCGGCGATTCCGTCAACGTCAGCGTGACGACACCGTTCGTGTACGGCGCGCTCGATACGTTGCCCATCGCGTCGATGAGTTGCACGGTGCCGCTCGTGCCGGCTGCATCGACGTTGAGCTTGTACGGCGTGCTGTACGTCGCGCTGAACGCACCGTTCGATGCCGGCCAGACCGCGTTGTTGTGCGTCCACAAGGCGGTGATGACCTTACCGTTGCCGCGCTGCTGGAACGCATACGCATACACACCGGACGGCAGGTTGTTCACCGGGCCGAGCGTGATCGTGCCGTCGAGCACGCGCGTCATCGCGGCGACGGCCATCGCCGCCGGCTTCGGGCTGATGTTCGTCGTGCCGAACGCGGCTTGCGGATGATCGAGATCGAAGAACGTGCCGTAGCCAGGCTCACCGGGGAAGTCCGGCCCGAAGAACACGTAAGTCTGATCCGCGCCTTCGCCGAGCAGGATGATGTGCGTGCGTGCGACGACCGCGCCCTGCGCGAACAGCACGTTCGGCGTCGGATAGTTCGGACCGTAGTTCGAGCCGATGTCGTAGCTGATGCCCGTCTCCGTGACGAACAGCTTCATGTTCGGCTTGTAGTCCTTCGCCATTTCCGCGCGCAGATTGCGCATTTCGTTGAGCAGCGAGTTGGCGGCGTCGGCGGCGTTCGCGTCGGTGTGATGGCGCTCCGGCGGATGCGACGGCGATGTGCCCGCATCGTAATAACCATGCGTCGCGATGCCGTCGAGATAGTGCGCGAGGCCGAGCGGCGCGAGGCGCTTCAGGCGCTCCGTCGTGAGCGACGGGAACGGCTCGGCCGGTCCCATCACGACCGCGTGCGGATCCTTCGAATGCAGCCCTTGATACGCCGCCTTGTACAGCGCGACGAAGTTCGCGTCCGTGTCCTTCCACAGAATGTACGGCTCCCACGTGACCTGATAGTAGTTCGCGGACATCGTCGGGTAATAGCGCGCGCGGATCGCTTCCGTTTCCTGGCCGACGCGCGACAGATAATCCGCGAAGTACGACGGATCGCTCGGCAGATAGCCGTAGTCCGGACTCAGGCCGTGCGCGCTCGCCCAGCCAGGAATGCCGTCTAGCCGCACGAGGCGCATGACCTTGCCCGACGTGTAGAACGGATCGAGATTGTTTGCAGACGGGTTGAACGTGTTGCGGCCGTTCGGCTCCATGACGGACATCTGGCGATCGTCGATGGTGGACGAAATGCCGAGCGCCGCGAGCATCGTGCCGTTGTCGTTGAAGCCCTGCATGCCGAAGCGATGCTGCTCCTGTTTCGCATACGTGACGGGCGGAATGACGCCGCCGAGATTCGGCAGCACGCCGAACGTGGCGATGCCGTTCGGACGCGTGCCCGCTGTCTGCACCCGGCCGCCGTGGTTGACGAACGTCGCGGAGACGGCGAAGTAACCCGCGATCGTCGATGAACAGGTGAGGGTGGTTTTCGTGGCGGCGGCGGGCGCGGCGAAGCTGCCGCTCGCGACCGTCTTGCCGAGCGCATCGGCAATGCTCCACTTGAGCGTATCGGCGCTGCCGGGGCGCGTGGTCACCGCGACCTGGAACTTCGTGCCGGCGGGATACATGCGGGAACCATCGGTGCTCGGGGTGTCGACGGTGATCTGTCCGCTGCCGCCCGACGCCGCCGCCGTCACGGGCGACGCGCAGGTCAGCGCGGGTCTGGCCGCCGCGTTGACGACGGAAGCGGGCGTGGAGGAATCATCGGCGCCACCGCCGCAACCGGCGAGCGCAAGGACGAGCGTGGAAAGCAGGAACGGGTTCTTCTTCATTGTTCGATTAGGTCAACTAACGACGCATTCAGGAGATGCGCATCGGGAAGCAGCGGGGAATCGCAGCGCGAACTACAACGGTGAACTACAACGGCGAATTACAACCGGATAACGACGGTAATCGGATGGCCCGGTCATTTTTGCCTGCCGGGCAGCGGGCGATCAGACGATTGCGGGCAGATACTACATACGATTTGCGTATCTTGCACGCAACGTCGCGTAACGCAATGTAACGTCCGACAAATGAGCATTATTGTCATACGAATTTTTCCGGATTGCCGAGTGCGGCGCGACGGTTTAACTTGGGCCACACCGACACCGTGAAAGGAGACCGCCGTGGCTTTTCTGTTGCTCATCGTCGAACCGGTCGAACAGCGCGCGGCGCGATCGCCGGAAGAAGGCCGCGAGGCGTATCGGCAGATGGGGGAATTCGCCGATGCGTTGACGGCGCGCGGCGTGTTGCGCGCGTGCGAATCGCTGACATCGCTGAAGGATGCGTCGCGCGTCTCGCGTGCCGACGGCAACGCGCGCGTCATCGACGGGCCGTTTGCCGAAGCCAAGGAAATGATCGGCGGCTTCTTTCTGCTCGACTGCGAGACGCACGCCGAAGCCGTCGCGATCGCCGCCGAATGCCCGGCCGCGTCGTGGTGCACGGTCGAAGTCCGCAAGGTCGGGCCGTGTTATTTGTGATGCGGCGTCGATTCGTGCGCGCGTGGAACGTCGTCATCGAAACAACCAACAAGAGCCAGGAAACCGCACCATGCACAAGCAAATCTTCGTGAATCTGCCGGTACACGATCTGAAGCAATCGATGACGTTCTTCAAGGCGCTCGGTCTCGGCTTCGATTCCGCGTTCACGAATGACGATGCCGCGTGTCTCGTCATCGGCGAAAACATCTTCGCGATGCTGCTGACCACGCCGTTTTTCCAGACCTTCACCGACAAGACGCTGATCGACGCGCACACGCAGGTCCAGACGCTCGTGTGCCTGTCGTGCGAGAGCAGGGCGGAAGTGGACGATCTCGTCGCGAAGGCGATCGCCGCGGGCGGGCGCGCGCCGCGTCCGCCGCAGGATCACGGGTTCATGTACGGCCATGCGTTCGAGGACCTGGACGGCCACATCTGGGAACTCGTGCACATGGCGCCGGAAGCCGCGTGAGCGCAGCCTTCGACGAACGCGAAGCGGCGACGCGGCGGACCATCGACGCGGTGTGGCGCATCGAGGCCGCGAAGGTGATCGCGAGCGTGGCGCGCGTGGTGCGCGACGTCGCGCTGGCGGAAGAGCTGGCGCAGGACGCGTTCGTCGCAGCGCTCGAGCACTGGAGCCGCGAGGGCGTGCCGGACAAGCCGGGAGCGTGGCTCATGACGACCGCGAAGAACAAGGCGCTCGACCGTCTGCGGCAGCACGCGCTGCACGCGCGCAAGCACGAGGAACTCGGCCGCGATCTGGACGCGCAGGAGAGGCACATCACCCCCGATTTCGTCGATGCCCTCGATGCCGCGCGCGAAGACGATATCGGCGACGATTTGCTTCGGCTCTTGTTCACGGCGTGTCATCCGGTGCTGTCGCTGGATGCGCGCGTCGCGTTGACTTTGCGGCTGCTCGGCGGCCTCACGACGGACGAAATCGCGCGCGCGTTTCTCGTGCCGGAACCGACGATCGCGCAACGCATCGTGCGTGCGAAGCGGACGTTGTCGGCGGCTCGCGTCGCGTTCGAAGCGCCCAAGGCCGATGAACGCGCGGCGCGGCTCGCTTCGGTGCTCGAAGTCGTCTATCTGATTTTCAACGAAGGTTATTCCGCGACCGCCGGCGCCGACTGGATGCGTCCCGCGCTATGCGACGACGCGCTGCGGCTCGGGCGCATCCTCGCCGAACTGACGCCCGAGGACAGCGAAGTGCATGGGCTCGTCGCATTGATGGAGATACAGGCATCGCGGATGAAGGCGCGCGTCGATGCAGACGGACGTCCGGTGCTGCTGCCGGATCAGGATCGCAGCCGATGGGATCCGCTCTTGATTCAGCGCGGGCTGGCGGCGTTGAAGCGGGCCGAATCGCTGGGCGGTGCGCGTGGCGTCTATGCGCTGCAAGCGGCGCTCGCGGCGTGTCACGCCCGCGCGCCGACCGCCGCGGATACCGACTGGCCGATGATCGTCGCGATCTACGACGTGCTGATGCAGGTTGCACCGACGCCGGTCGTCGAGCTTAACCGCGCCGTGGCCGTGAGCATGGCGTTCGGGCCGCAGGCGGCGCTGGATATCGTCGACCGGCTGCGCGATGAGAATGCGCTGCGGAATTATCATTGGCTGCCGGGCGTACGGGCGGATCTACTGGCGCGCGTCGGGCGCAAGGACGAGGCGCGCGAGGAGTTTCTTCGGGCGGCAGAGTTGGCGAGGAACGCGAGGGAGCGGGAGTTTTTATTGGGGCGCGCTGGGGAGTTGGATCGATGATCCATCTGCACGGACCACATTTGACATAAGATAAATTAGCGCATTTTCTATAGCAGCTCACTTCATGAGTCGGAAGCGGCCTTTCACGCGCGGCCGCCTGTGCTCGAACGCTTTATGACGGGTTCGTCGGGGTGCGGGTGTTGCCATCATCGGCTTCGGTGAGCGGCAAGTCTTCGTTGGACTTCTCGGGCGTCGGCGCCGGTTGCTTGGCCTTGTCCGTATCGACGACATCGGTGCCGGGTTCGTTCTGCGGAATCGTCATGATGATCTCCAATCCATGCGTTAGTGTGACGTGTGACAGCCGCGCTCGATCGCGCACGACACGGACAGCACGAAGAATGCCCGCGACGGAACGCGATTTGCTGCAAGCGTTCCACGATGACGTTCAACACCGGAGCCGCTCATGTCCACGGAAAACAGCAATCCGCCTCAGAACCCGATCGATTCCGAAGGCCTGACCGACCTTGGTCCGGCACAGCCCGAAGATCCGCCGCACCGTCCGGGCGAGGACGCCGAACTGCGCGATCCGCCGAGTCCTGCGGGTGTGCCGCCGAGCGACGAAAAATCGGAGAGATCCAAGGGCAGCTAGTGAGCACGGCGCGGTGTGCTGAAGTCGAGACGTTTCACCGGCCGCCGCGTTGTTATCTGCGAGGTATTACTGCCGTGCGCGTTTTCCTGCATGGCCGCACCTTCGATGATTACGTCCATCTCCCGCAGCTATTTGTCACCGACCACCGCCAATTAACTGCTTCGAATCCGTCGATGCATCGTGCAAGCATCGATTTAACGGTCCAATCTATAAAAATGTATTGAGAATTTGTTTTTAGAGTGCAATATCGAAAGAATTTAATAGTACATGAGCATTTCCTCAGTTATCCTCGGTTTTGGGGATCGGGGTTCATCTTCAAACACTCTGTGAGGCCAAGAATGAAACAGGGAAATGTTCATCACCGCATTCTCATTGCTGAACCATTGCCGATAGTTGCTGAGCCTATAAGGAATCTGCTCAGCGCCGGCTCGTTTCGCAATTCGGTGCAAATCGCGACCCGCGAACCCCAGCTTCTTTCCTGCCTGGAATACAGTATCGTCGATCTGGTGATTATGAATCCCGCGTTTGTACAGCCGGACCTGGATATCGGAAACGTGCAGTTGCTTGCTCAATTTCGACGGCGGTTTCCCACTGTCCCCATTCTGCTCGTTACTACACTGCGAGACCCGGTCATTCTCGAAGAAATCGCTCTGCTGAACCGTATCGGAATTGGAAGCATGAGCGACCAGTTGGATGATTTGATTTTGCTGGGCAAGCGTCTGCTAGATGGCGCTTTCGGAAGTGTCTCGCCGAAAATCGATGTGATGTTCCGCGCCGCACGCGACATGCGCGATCCGTTCTAGACACGCGCCCTCCGGTGGCGGCGTCCGCCCGGCGCACTTGAGCCATGCGCGACCACCCTGCCCGGCACCCGGTCAGGCGCATGATCCGATAATCGTCAAATTTTTTCGGCGATCCATCCTGCAGGTGCAACTCTCCGATCAGCGTGCCATAGTCCCGCATCATCGCGCGCAGCGATTCTTTTCCAGGATCACACCATGATCGGGCAATACGACGACCTTTATCCAGCGCTTTATGCAGGCAATATCGAAGATTGTTTTCGTTTTCTCGATGAACGCCTCGCTTCGGACGGCCACTCCGCCGATTACTGGCATTGGCGCGCCGTTACGCATTTACGAGCCGGTCAGTTTCTCAAGGCGCTCGATATATGCTTCAAGCTCACGCGTGAATTCGACATATTCGCTTTTCACGTTCATTGTCTATGCGACATTTGCGCGCACCTCGGATTAAAGGAAATCGCACTTGCGGCGCTTGAATATTTCGCCCGAAAACCCGCCACCGCACCAATCGCCGCGTATTTGTGGCGCGTATATGGCTGGCATTATCTCGGTGAAGACGACCCGATTATCAGCCTTACGCCGGAAGGACTCGACGAGCATTCGCAATATGTGCTCGGCCATCATCAGGCGCGCAGCGTCATGCGGCGAGACGGCATCGCGCACGGCGTCGCGGCGATGCATCGATATTGGTCGTCGAACGAAGCGCGTCGTGTGCTTTTTCCGCATCTCGACCTGGAACAATACTGGACCGGCCAGCGCGCCCTGCCCGCACGCCTGCACGTTCAACCGGTCGCATCGGGCTACGGCGACCTGGTCAACTGGGCGCGCTATATCGCGGCACTGGAAGCGATGGGCGTCGAGGTGCAGTACGACACCCGCCTCTTCCGCCTCTCGATGCCGCAGCCCGAGCAGGCCGAGCTTGCGCGCGCGATGCACGACGCCGGCTTCACTGCTCCGTCCGGCGATACCGCCATGTGGACCGACCCGTTCACGCTCTTCACCGCGCTCTTTCCCGTGCTGGGCTACGCGCCGTCGCGCCGGTACATCGAACCGGCCGATCCGTCGAGCGTCGATGCCGTCGTCGATCGCATCCGGCAGCGCGCGCGTGGACGGCGCTGCGTCTGCGTGTTCTGGTCGTCGTGCGAATCGGCGAATAACTTTGCCAATCGCAGTCTGTGTCTGCCCGATCTCGACCCGCTATTCGATAGCCCGGGCGATATCTACTGGGTCATCATGCAGCGCGGCTTCGAACGCCGGCGCTGGCTGAACGATCCGCGCTCGGCGGATCTCGACCGCTTCGCCACGCTCGACCTCGACTTGACGCTCGGCCAGTCGGCGGCGGTCATCGACAGGCTGGACGCGTTCGTCGGCAACGATGGCGGGCTGAGCCATATCGCGGGCGCGCTCGGCAAGCGCAGCTACATGTTTCTGAATCACGTCGCCGAATGGCGTTATGAACGCGCGGCGACGTCGACGCCGTGGTATCCGACGATGCGGCTCGTGCGGGCGCGGGAGCTGGGCGGCTGGACCGACGTCGTCGCCACGTTGCAGCGGATGTTGCACGCAGACGTGTGAAGGGCGGTCCGCTGAAACCGCCGGACCGCCCTTCCCGATCACCGCTTATCGTTTATTGCTTACCGCTTAACGCGCCACGGCCCTGAACCCGTATTCCTCGCGCGCACCGTAGCGTCCCGGCGCGAAGCCGTTGAACACGTGCCCGCCGACCTTCGCGCCCACGTTCTCCAGGCGGCGCAAGGTTTCCTCCAGTTGCCGCGCGCCCGTGCGATCCGCACGCGACACGAGCAGCACGAGGTCGCAGTTCTGCATGGCGATGGACAGCGCGTCGCTGACGGGCAGCACCGGCGGCGAATCGATCACGATGTAGTCGTAGATGTCGCGCAGCATCGTGAGCGTCTCCTGGAACGCCGGACGGCCGAGCAGCTCCGCCGGGTTCTCCGGATACGCCGCGCCCGCATCCATGATCGACAGCCCGCCATTGCCGAGCGGCACGATCGCTTCGTCGACGCGCGCCGTGCCTTCCAGCACTTCGGCGAGACCCGGCCCGGTGCGGCCATCGACGAGATGACGCAGCCGCCCTTGGCGCATGTCGGCGTCGATCAGCAACACGGATGCGCGCGTTTCAGCCAGCAGATACGCGAAGTTCGACGACACGAAGCTCTTGCCCACGCCCTGCGTCGGGCCGGTGAAGAGAATCACCTTGCCGCCCGGCTGGTTCGCATCCGCGACATACGACGGATTCATCACGGTCGTGGTGCCGTTGAACGGCATGCCGTTGATCTGATTGAACGGGTTCATGCCGCCCAGGCCCAGATGATTCATCGGGACCGGCGCGCCGCTCAGCATCGCACGCACGCTGCTGCGCAGAGACCGCAGCGCTTCGATGCTCGGATCGGTCGGGCTCGTCATCGCAAGCAGTTTGGCGGGCGCGGCGTTGTGCGTGAGCGCGCGCACGTCCTGCTTCAGTTGCGCGGTCGAACGGGCGATCACGGCAAGGCGCGGCAGCTGCGAGAAGTGATCGATTTCCTCCGGACTCCGAAGTTCCTTGCGATTCAACGCGATCAGATAGATCGACACCGTGCTCACGAACAGGCCGCCGAAGATGGAGCCGAGCAACACGATCCATCCGCGCGGCCACGACTGCTTCTCCGGCGCGACCGCCCAATCGACCACGGCAATGCCCGGCGGCGTGCTGGCGGCGGCGACTTCGAGCTGCTGCGCGTTGGTCAGCACGCTCGTATATAGCTGCGTCGTGACGGCGACATCGCGTGCGAGTTCAACATATTGCCGCTGCACCGTCGGCAGGTTCGACGCGATCTTCGACGTCTCCGCGATCTCATGCTTCACCTGATTGAGCTGCGTGAGCGCGCTCTGATAGTTCTCGTTGCCCGGCTGAAACCGATGCTGCGCGGCATCGAGCGCGAGCTGCAAGTTCGTCTGCTGCTCCTCGAGGCGGCTCATGCGCGTGATGAGCGCGGTGTTCTGCTGCGCGATATCGACGGTGCCGGTCTGCGTGCGGAACGTGTTCAGGCGGTTTTCCGCGGCCTCCAGATCGCTCTTCAGCGCGGGCAGGCGCTTCTTCAGGAAGCCGAGGCTCGTCTGCGCTTGCGCGGCGCGGCGCTCGACATCGCGTTCCTGATAGGTCTTGATGATCGCGTTGACCATCCCCTGCGCGACCAGCGGCGATTCGGCCTGATAGCTGAGACGGATCAGCGCCGGATCGCGCAACGTCGAATCACGCGGCGGAATGGCCGTACGCAGACGCGCGAGCACGTTGTCGAAAGTCGTCTGCTGCGAGTATTTGCGCAGCTCGAAGCTCACGCCGGGACGCGCGCGCAACATGTCGATGCGCAGTTCGCCGGGCGCGCGCCCTTCGGGCGTATCGACCTGGAACGGCACCGTTTCGCCGACGCGCCCTTGCGCGAGCGCGTTGTCGTCCTTGTCGTACAGTGTCCAGCGTCCGCCCTGCCCCGCGACCACATGGAACTTCGCTTTCAGCGCGGCCTCGGGCACCGTGAAGACGCCGGGCTTGAGACGCTCGCCGCCCCATGCGTATTGATCGAGTCCGAACAGCGCGGGCGCGAGTTCGTTGTCGGTTGCGTGGCGCGAGGCCAGGTAATTGCCGATCAGCGGGAAGTGGCTTTGGGTCTCGACGACGGTCTCCGCGCCCGTCGCCGCGATCGCCGCGCTCACGACCGAACGTGAAGTGAGCACATCGCTTTCATCGCTGGCGGAAGCGTCGGCGGCCATGGAGCCGGAGACGTCGGACAGCGCGCTGATCGACGTGCCTGCCTTGCTTTGCACGCGCAACAGCGCTTCGGCGCGGTATTGCGGCGTGGCGAGCAGCACGTAGAGCACGCCCGCTGCGCAACACGTTCCGGTGACAGCGCCCAGCAAGGTCTTGTGCCGCACGACGCTGCGCCACAAGTCGGCCAGGCCGTCGCCGCGTTGCGGTACAGGCGTCATGACGGGGCGCATGTTATATGAAAGCATGTTATATCCCTAACAAAGAAATAAAAGACCTGAGACGTCGGTCGCAACCGACGACGGCGCGTTCCCTCGTGCACGCCGTTTGACGCTTTTAATCGACCGTGATGAACACCGGTCCCTGCGCTTCAGTGACTGCCAGCACGTTGCGCTCGTTGCGCCGCGCACCGTACACATCCGTGATGACCGCGCCGGCCGGTAAGCGCGATACATCGAGATTCATGACATTGCCCGCGCCATAGCACCAGACGACATACTTGGTGCGACGCGCGTCTCCGAGCTTGAGCACCACCGTTTGCTCTTTGTCGTCGATGAAATACCGCGCATTTTTCGCGTTGGCCGTGAATGCGAAGAGATGCTTCACGGCGTGATACGCGGGCAGCTTGCCGTTCGCCGCATCGAGCAGACCGAAGTTGTGTTCCATCTCCTTCGGGTCGGTGCCGTCGTTGCGCATGTCGTAATACGACGTCAGCCCGACTTGCGCGATCCAGTTCATCAGCAGCAGGCGCACCGCATGGTTCGCCTGCCGTGCGCGCGCTTCGCTCGAATGACCATTGCCGATATCGGCTACATAGTGATATCCGACGCTCGGATATGACCATTCGGTTGCCCACACTTGCGGACGTTTCGCATAGCCCGACAAGTCGTGACGCAACTCGCGATAGTCGGCGAGCACGGTCTCCGGCTCCTCTTGCCGATACGGATGCACGCTCACGGCATCGGGGCCGGTTTGCGTCGCGCTGATGTCGCCGACCGCGCGAATGAATCCGCGATCGACCTGCTGCACGCCGCCCGTCGCAATGACGACATTGGGATTCGCCGAGCGCGCCGCTTTCACGGCGCTCTCCAGCAGCGCGCGATACGCCGATGGCGATGGCGTCGCGAGCCAGTAATCCTTGTGGTCCTGCTCGTTCCAGACTTCGAAGCGCACCGGCGCATCGCGATAACGCCATGCGGCCTGATAGACATACGTGCGAAACGCGGCGAGCTGCGGCGGGGACGTCGGCGGCTGATTCGGGCTATACGCGTAATGCTTGTAGCCGAGGATGAAAAGCGCGCCGAGGCCGCGAGCACGCAGGTTGTTCACGAGACCGTCGAAGCCCGCGAAGTGCCAGCCATCCGGCGCCTGCACGGCTTCCCAGAACAGGTCGGTGCGCACGAACGAGAAGCCGACGTCCTTCACGGCGTCGAGCAGCTTCGTATCGCCGATCTGGTGGATCGCCACGCCCGTGTTCGCCCTCGCCGATGCAAACGACGGCGCCGCGACATACGCACGCTCGAGCGACGACGCGGAGCCGTCGAGCGCGATGGTCGGCGTCGCCGATGCGGGCAGCATCGCGCCGCACATTGCGAGCAACGCGGCCACGGTCAGCCGCCGCCTGAAGGTGCCGCTCGTTCGCATGGCGTCAGAGACCCCGCAGGCCGTCGTGCTGGGTATCGATGACCGTCATGGCCGTCGTGCCCGGCGTGCCCATGTTTCGCGCGCGCCATCCGGCCGGCATGAAGCGCGTCGGCATGCGCCAGATATGCGGTTGCGTGAGCGTCGCGTTCTCGCGCAGATAGCTGATCGTGATGCCCAGGAACAGCAGGCAGCCGATCGATTCGCAGATGTCGGTCGTCGCAGACGCGAAGAGCAGGAACAGCAGCATCGCCCACGACGGCCGGTCGTTGGCCTCGGCGCGCACCATCAGCCGCACGAAGAATCCCACGAGCAGCACCGCGCCGAAGAAGCCGAAGTTCGCGAGGGCATAGAGCACCGTGTTGTCCGCATACGCGACGTTGAAGCCGAACGCGCTCTCGTAATACGTCGTCGCCGATCCGAAGCCGCCCGGCCCGAGCCCGAGCCAAATACGGTTATCTTTCAGCAGCCCTTCGAGCAGGATCGGCCACGTATTGAACATGCGGTCCTGGAACGAAGCGAGCGTCGTGAAACCGGTGCCGGAAAGATTGAACATCAACTCGGCGACGAACGAAGCGAGCGGAAACACGACGGCGAAGGCCGCCGCGCACAGGGACGCGCGCTTGAAGGTCATCGTCGAGAAAAGGCAATGCACCGCGACGACGAGCGCGAGCGACACGGGCGCCGTCTTGTTGGTCGTCGCGTGAATGGCCGCGCCCGCGGCGACGAGCAACGCGCACTGCATCCAGCGCTTGGGCGTGCGCATGAGCAGCCACGTGGTGAGCAGGCCGGCCATCAGTCCCGTCGATGCGCTGTCGCGTCCGAATCCCGACAGCCGCGACGCCATGCCCACATACGACGCCACCGCGGCTCGCACGTTATGGCCGCCGACCGACACGCTCACGCCGACCCAGGGCATCGGCATGAAGGTATTGGCCAGGATGCCGATGCCGCACAGCGCGGCGAGCACCGCGAATGCCGTCGTCGCCGCGCGCCCGTTCAGCATCATGAGCGCTTGCGGCGAAGCGGTGAGCGCGAAGAGCATCGGCATGACGGTCCATAGCCAGAAGCCGACCGCTTCGGGCGCCACGCCATGCGAAAGCGAAACGCACGACTCCGCGAGCATGTAGAACGCGATGAACGCATGGGTCGCCTTGGGCCGCCGCAGGAGCGTGTACAGCACCCACGCGAACATCAGCGCCTTGGGAAGATAGGCGGCCTGCGGCACGCCTATCATCGAGGTGTAATAGCGGACGACACCCGAGAGCACGTCGCTGCCCACGGCGGCGATGAAAGTCGCCACCCACAGCCTGTCTTCGAGCGAAGCCCTGTTCGATACCGTGTTCATTGATTACCGTCGCATGTCGTTGGGCGCCGTCGTTTGCGAAATGCAAGCATCGACCGCCTCTTGTTGTTTGCACGCTCGGGTGACTGCCGACGAACCTGGCCAGGCTCATCCCCGTTCCCGCAAATTTACCTATGCGGTTCACGGTGATCCGTGCGCATACGCACGAATCTCGTCCGGCGCGGACCCATGTTCGCTTGCGCTGTGTCGGCTTGCGCGCATATGGAAACCGCGGCTTATGCGCACGATCGGCGCTACGAGCGGCAGCGCACATACGCCGCGCTCAGCGAGCAGGAATCGGTGTTTGCACCATGCCGGCGTGACGAAACGCACATGCGTGGGTCGTCGTACATTTCGGCTCGATGGTCACGCATAGGATTGCAGAACAAATGTGCCGCAAGACCGGAAGGCACGCGTGGACAACACGGCGCACGTCATGCACGAACGCGCATCGATTCATTTCGACGCCCGACCCGGCCGCCTTCGCATGCGCCTTCGAATCGAGTCTCGCGCGTAAGCGAATCGCCGTTTATCCCGTCGTTTCCGAGAGCGCTTTATGAATGCACAGGACCGTGCCGCACTGACGCAGGCATCGCGAGGAGGTATCGCGATTTTCGAATCGATGGTATCGCAGCCGACGCTCGAAGCCATCAACCGCCATCTCGACGCCGCCTATGTTGCGACGCCGGATCACGAGCAGTTTTTCGGTTACGCGAAGGACATCGTGCGGACGTTGCGCGACGACGTCGCGTTTCGGGAACTGGAGAGCGAGGCGGTACGCACCGCGTCCAACTGGCTGTCGTCGACGATGCATGTGGACGGCACCGTGGGGCCGTGGTTCGGTCTGCGCGTGGGAAGCAGCGCGTCGCCATCGGGCAGTCATTGCCGACATTTCGATTCGCACGTGCTCACGCTCGTGATCGTGCTGCAAACGGCAAGCGATGCTGACCGCAGCGGCGATCTCATCGTCTATCCGAAGCCGCGCGGCATTCCGCGACGCCGCGACAACGTCCTGCGCAAGAGCGTGCAATGGGGCGAGCGCGCGCTGCCCTTTCCGCTTCGCGCGGCGCGCACGCAACGTCATCTGGAGCGCGGCCAGTGTTACCGCATCCGGGGCACGGCAGGCAGCGTGTATGTGTTCAACGGCTTTCTGATGCAGCACTGCAACCTGGACGTGCTGCAGGGCGAGCGCCGCAGTCTCGTCATTCATTACCTCGATCCGGGCCTGTCGCTCGGGCTGGCGCAGGTGAATCGCCTGCGCCGCAACGAGAAGGCGTTACCGAAGGAAGCCGTGCGTCCAGTCGAGCCGGCCGCCGAACTCGACGTGACGTGATACAGCCTGCTCGCGGCGCTTAAGCGAGGCGCGTCGCGAGTGTTTGCGGCAGCGGGCTGCGGCGCGTGAGCGCGCACGTCGGCGCTTCGTGGTGCGGCCCGCGTACGTAGCTTTCGAGCTGATCGATGGCGAACTGCTGCTCGTCGATGAGATGCCGCACCATGTCGCCGATCGACAGCATGCCAATGAGCCGCCCGTTCTCGATGACCGGCAGATGACGGATGCGATGGTGCGTCATCAGCGCCATGCAGTCGTCCGTGCGCGTTTCGAGACCGATCGACGTGACCGGCGATGTCATGATCTCGCCGACCGTCGTCGTGCGCGACGCCTTGTCCTGCAGGATCACCTTGCGCGCGTAGTCCCGCTCCGTCACGATGCCGTGCACCGCGCCGTTCTGATCGCCGCTCGCCGTCACGACGAGTGCGCCGACGCCCGTGTGCGACATCATGCCGATCGCCTCGAAGAGGCTCGCCTGCGCGCCGATGGTATGGACCGACTTGCCGGTCTTCGCTTTCAGGACTTGCTTCACCGTTGCCATGCCGTTCTCCCGTTGCATGATTTGCGCTGCATCAATCGAAGTCGAAGAGTTCGCCGAGAAAGGACTTCTTGCGGCGCGGATAACCGTGCCGGCCTTTCGAGTCGCCGTAGTGGTGATCGTCGTGACGATAGTGCTGATGCCGGTCACGGTCGCGCGGGTAAGGCTGCGCTTGCTGCACGGAAACCTGCTCGTCGCGCCGGATGAGGTGATCGAGTTCGCCACGGTCGAGCCACACGCCGCGGCAGTTCGGGCAATAGTCGATTTCGATGCCCTCGCGTGCGGTCATCAGCAGGTCCGTCGCGGGGCAGACGGGGCATTTCATGTCGATTCCTTTCTGATTGCTTTCGATGCAACCAATCTAACGGAACGATCGACGGCGTGAAATGCACGAATCCGGATGCATTGGTTCGGAAAAACCGAAGTGTCGCGGCGCGATGCGCAGGCGCCATGCGATGTGTCGGTTCAGCCAGCAGGCGACGCGCACCACGCGCGCCACATGCGCCGGTAGACGTCTTCGAGATGGCGCGTGAAGCGCGGGGCGTTCATCATCGGCGATGCTTCGAGGCGTGTTCGCAGCGATGCGCGCAGTTCAGCAAGACGCGGACGATCGTTCGCAAGACGCGTCACGACATCGACGTAAGCATCATCGTCATGAGCGACGAGTTCCGGCAAGCCGAGGTTCATCAACAGGCTCAGTCCGGCGCGGCTGCACGACGTCTCGCCCGCACGCGAAGGCACGGGCACGCCCATCCAGAGCGCATCGAGACTCGTGGTGTGACCGTTGTACGGAAAAGTATCGAGACCGATGTCGATGTCGCGATACGTCCGCAGATACGCCACGCGGTCCTGATAGCCGACGAACCTCACGCGCGACATGTCCACGCCGAGCGCGCTCAGTCGTTCGCCGAAGCGCTCGCGCGGCCCGGCTCCGGCCAGTAGAACAAAGCGCGCATCCGGTACCGCCGCGAGAATCGCCGCCCACATGCGTAACGGGCGCGCCGATGCCTTGCATGGATTATTCAGGCATCCGAACGTTATGTGGCCGTTGCGTTCGGCGGGCAAGGGTCCGACGCCCGGCGCGTCGGGCGACGTCACACGCGGATCGAAACACCAGAACGTCTCGGGCAGCCAGACGGACTGCTCGCTATAACGCTCGCTCGTCGATTGACCGGGCGGATCGATCCACGGATCGGTCAGCCGATAGCGAATCGCGCGGCTGCCCGTCGTGCCCGGATACGCGAGCCATTGCACCTGCACCGGCGCGGGCCGTCGCGCAAACAGCAACGGGCGGCCGGACGCCATGTGCATCGTCAGATCGACGAGCACGTCTATGCCGTCGTCGCGGATCACCTGTGCGAGCTGCGCGTCGTCGAGCGTGTGGACGTCGCGCCAGACGTCGGCCATCGGGCGCATGAGTTGCGTGATCTCGTCGGGCTGCCTGACGCTCGCATAGCAGACGATTTCGAACGATGCATGGTCGTGCTGGGCGAGCACCGGCGCCGTGAACATCGACTGGCAGTGCGCGCGAAAGTCCGGCGCGACGTAGCCGATCTTCAGCCGTCGCGAAGGCGAGCGGTCGTTCGTGTAGCGCACCTGCGCGTCAAGGAGCGGCGCTTCGTGCCGTGCGGCAAAGCGCAGGCATTCGTCGAGAATCTCTTTGGGCGTCTCCGCGTGATAGGTCAACGCATAGTTGAGATTGCGATGCACGCATTCGTTGTCCGGGGCGCACGCCACCGCCCGGCGAAACTCGTCGATGGCTTCATCCATGCGGCTCATGTCCTTCAGCACGCTCGCGAGATTGTTGTGGGCTTCGGCGGAATCCGGGCAGATGGCGATCGACTGACGCAGCAGCGACTCGGCCTCGGGCAGCCGGTCGAGATCACGCACGATCCGGCCCAGGTTCGTAAGCGCATGCGCATGATCGGGGCGAAGCGCGATAACCCGTCGATATGCCGCATCCGCTTCGGCCAGGCGTCCCTCTGCGCCGAGCAGCACGCCGAGGTTGTAATGCCACTCGGCGTTGTCCGGGCGCATCGCGAGCGCCGCGCGGTATGCCGCTTCGGCTTCGTGCGGCCGTCGTTGGGCGTGAAGCGTATCGGCGAGGCAGGCGCGCGCGTCGGCATTCTCGGGCTGCAAAGCGATGACGTGCCGATACGCGCGCTCCGCGTCGTCATGCCGTCCGAGTTCCCGCTGCACGCGCGCCAGTCCCATGAAGGCGTCGGCGTCATCAGCGCGAATGGCGAGCGCCGCGCGGAACGCGGCTTCGGCCTCCGCGAACCGGCCGAGCGACGTCAGCGAGTGGGCGGCCCCGCAATGCGCCTCCACGTAATCGGGCCGCAGTTCGGTCGCGCGCCGGTGAAAGGCCAGCGCCAGTGCGTAATTCCCGCTCTGTTGCAGTAGCAGTCCGAGATTGTGATGTGCCACTTCGAAGCCCGGACGCGCCCGCACCGCGCGAAGCAGCGCCCTGCGCGCCTCGTCCAGCCGCCCCTCTTCGCGCAGCATGTTGCCGAGATTGTTATGCGCTTCGGCGTAATCGGGACGTGCGGCCGTCGCATTGCGATAAGCGGCTTCCGCTTCGGCGAAGCGCCCTCGAGCCGACAACAGGTTCGCGAGGTTGTAATGCGCTTCGGCAAGATCCGGGCGACCGCGCACCGCCTCACGCAAGCACGCTTCGGCCTCGTCCGGCCGCCCGAGCTGGCGCAACAGATTGCCGAGGTTGTAATGCGCTTCGGAAAAGTCCGGCCGAATCGAAATCGCCCGCCGATATACCGATTCGGCTTCCGCGACGCGCCCTTGCGACATCAGCAGATTCGCGAGATTGCCGTAGCTGCCCGCGTGATCCGGATAGTCGTCGATGGTGCGGCGCCAATGCCTTTCCGCATCGTCGAGCCGGTTCAACCGGTAACAGCAAATGGCGGCCAGATTGAGTGCTTCAGGGTTCGCGGCCGATACCGCGATCAAGGAATTCAGTGCGTACAGCGCCTGCTCGAAATCGCCATTCGAATAAAGGGCGGCGGCGGTATCGTAAGAATGGGAATGAAAGTGCATGAACGAAGCCTGAACGACGCGTTTTCGATGATTGCCAAAGGGTAAAACTAGCAGACGCGCCTGGCGGATTCGTCAATAACTATAAAGCCGTGCAAAAGACGAAACAGCGCGAGAACGCGCCGCATTCGCGCTTTGAAACGTTCGACGACTTGCACATCATCCCAAAACCCCGCAAGCTCTTGTCTGGCGGCGGGCGGCTGCTCGCCAATCCGCGCCAATCCGCACTTCAAGGGCCCCCATGTCCGATAAATCCACGATGACCGAAGAACGCGAAGGCTCCGATCAGCCCGACCTGCTCTACCTTTTGCGAGGCGCCGAAGATTTCAGCCGCTTCGTGTTTCCCGACAGCGAAGCGCTCTTCAAGAGCCTCGCGCACCGGCAGACGCCGCATACGCTTTTCATCACCTGCGCCGACTCGCGGGTGTCGCCCGAGATGATCACGCAAACGCGACCGGGCGAGCTGTTCGTGTGCCGCAACATCGGCAATATCGTGCCGGCGTACGGCGAAATGCTCGGCGGCGTCTCGGCGGTGGTGGAGTTCGCGGTGCTCGCGCTGAACGTGCGGCAGATCGTGATTTGCGGCCACTCGGACTGCGGCGCGATGAAAGGCCTCGCATCGGGCGCGACCATCGCCGATGAGATGCCGACGGTGCACGCCTGGCTGCGCAACGCGGAAGCCGCGCGCAGCGTCGTGATGGCGCGAAAGCTGGAAGAAGCGCGCGTCGTGCAGGCGATGGTCGAGGAGAACATCCGGCTGCAGCTCACGCACTTGCGCACGCATCCGGCGGTCGCCGGGCGGCTTGCGCTGAAGCAACTGCAGGTGCAGGGCTGGGTCTACGACATCGGGCAAGGCGAAGTGTCGATTTTCGACGAAGGCGGCGGCGGCTTCGAGTCGATTCCCGAAGCGCGCGAGCGTCTGCTGCGCCAGGGCGCGGCTTAAGCGCCCGCTTCTGCAACGGCGCGGCGAACCCGCGCCGTTCACTGGCTGCTTACTGCACGCCCTTCTTGGCCGCGAGATCCTGCGCCATCTTCAAGTGCTGCTGGATGGTCGGCAGCGCCTTCTGAGCCGCCTTCTTCAGGTCGGCGTTCTGGCCATCCTGCGCTTCCTTCTGGAACGCCTCGACGGCCTTCTGGTGGCCCTCGAGACCGACTTTCTGGATGTAGGCCGTATCGAATTCCTTGCCCTTCAGGCCCTTCAGCGAATCGAGCACGGCGGTATCCGAGTTGTCCTTCGGCACGGTCACGCCATGCGGCGCGGCCATCTTGAGCTGCATCGTGAGCTTGGTGTGATCGAGCATCATGTGATGCGCGAAGTTCTTCACGTCCTTGTCCTGCGATTGCTTGGTCGCGAGCTTGGCCGCATCGATTTCGGTCGAGCCGGACATGGACGCTGCCTGCACGAACTCCTTGTCCTGCGCGGGCAAGTCGTTGGCCATCGTCGTGCTGGCTGCCTGCGTCTGCGCGAGCGTGACGGCCGGCGCCGCGGCAAAGAGCGCCGATGCCAGCGCGGTGAGCAGAACTGCATTGGGTTTCATTGAGGCCTCCTTTGGTGTTGATTACCCGCTCATCCAGCAATAGCGATGCCACGCGCAACCCATGCGTCGGCAAGCGGAATGCCTCTTGCTGACGATAGGGCTTGCTACACTGTTCTTATTCCCTTCCGCGACAGAAATCCCATGCCCGTTTATGACTACGAGTGCACGCGATGCGGCACCTTCGAAGCAGTGCGACGCATCGCCGAACGCGATGACCCCGCATCCTGTCCCGATTGCGGCGAGACCGCTGGACGCGTGACGATCGGCGCGCCGACGGTGGGCGGCAGCAGCAAGGACTCGGCCGGATCCGAGGGCGTCGGCGGCTACGGCATGCGTCACGTTGGGGGCTGTTCCTGTTGCTAGACGGGCATCGCTTGCAGCCGCGCGGGCATGTTCGAGCGCGGCGGGCATGGCCGTTGCAAACCATCCGGAACGCGCCGCGCGGCGTATCATGCAAATCGGCACTTCGCTCCACGCTCAAAGGCCTGCGAAGGCATTGCGCTCCATGCGCCGGCTTGCAGGTTCGTCGCACACACTGCGGTCAGCGTTTTCCCAACGAAAACAGGAGGTGAAGGATGGCGATTGAGTTCAGCGGGCGGCGTCACGTCGTGGCGGCGGCGCGAGTCGCATTCGAGGCAACCGTCGACGGACGCGAAGTCTGGTGCAGCGTTTCTCTCGACGCGCTCAACGATCACTTCGGCAACGCCGGCACGTCATCGCACGCGATGCTGAGCGCATTCGAAGGCGGGCGCGTGGAAATCGAGGAGGCCGCCCGGCGGACGCTGGAGCGCAATGGCGGCCAATCCGTCGAACTCGAAACGAACGATTTCAATAGACGCAGTTGAGGCCGCATCGGCCGGATCGCGTCGACCTTTACGCCTTTACGCGCGCCCGTTGCGGCGCGCGATTTCAAGGGGCCGACGCGACCGGCTTTCCGCAATCGACGACACCGCGCGCGCCGGTAAGCTCATCTAACGATAGCGCTATGCAGTAACGCCTTTCTTCAACTGTGGCGACGTTCAGCCTGTCCACACGCAAGCGCGATCACCGCGCATAAAACCGCGTCAACACATCCACGAGCCACCATATCGGACATGGCTTGCGGCACACGCCGTCGTAACCGGCCGTTTGCAGCACGTCCGGCGGATCGCGCACCTCGTCGCCGCCGAACGCGATGACCAGCCGCTGCTCTGTATCGGCTTGCTCGCGCAGCGTGCGCACGAGCGCGTGGTCGAACGTGCCGGGCCGCACCTGTCCGCCCGCCACTCTGCCGAGACGCGTATCGACGAACACCGCCTGCGGCCGCCACGTCGACGCCAGTTCGATGGCACGCTGCTCATCGCCGACCTGCACGGCTTCGAAGCCGCGCATGGCGAGCAAGAGCGCGAAGGAATCGCCCACATTCGGTTCCACGTGCGCGATGAGCACGCGCCGCGGCTGAGGCGTCCCCGCGGTGCGTTGCGTCCAGATTTCGCGGCGGCCCGTCCGCGCCCGGTTCGATTCTCCATCCATGTCCGTTCGGCACGGCGATAAGCGCCGCTCTATACCCGACCTTAAGCAAGGACGAGGCCCGCCGCGCGCCTCCGGTCGTTTGGCGATGCTCAGCGCGACATCAGCAAGCCGACGATCAGCCCGCCGATCGCGGCCATCGTGATCGCCTTCCACGGGTTGTCGTGGACGAAGTCGTCGGTGCCTTCGGTGACGCGGCGGTATCGCGCGACGGCGACGTCCTGCGCGCCGGAAATGACGCGCTTCGCTCGCACGCCCGCCGAAGTCGCGTCCGGATGAAAGCGGCTGCCCTGCCCCTCAGACGCGGCGGATGCCGGCTGCGCGAGCACGGCGGGACTGTCGCCGCCCTCCAGCGCGCTGCCGTGCACATGCGCGGGCGAGCGCGTCGGCACGTTCCTGACCGGCCGATGCGCCGCGCCCGGTGCAAGCGAGCTCACGTTGTCGTCGTTACTGTGTTCCATGCCGGGGCCGAGCGCCGCTTCCATTGCGTTGGTCACCGCGCTGCGCGATAGCGGCGGTTCGGGCGGCTGCGCGGACGATGTCCCGGCGCTGCCGTTCGGCGCGCTTCCCGATGTCATCCCCGATGCGTTGCCGTTCACTTGAGCCATGACTTCCTCTCCTGTATGCGTCGTTTGTCGCATTGGCCAATCAATGCGCATCATCACGACGCAAGAGTCGCACCGGACCGCCGCACGCGCCATTCATCCGTTCGGCATAGGCGAAACGCACTGCGCGGCGGCGCCGCATATCGCAATTTCTTTCACATACCGGTGAGAATTGCTCGTTTGCCGCGTAACGCCCGCCCGCCTACGATGACTCTCCTGTCAGGCGAAGCATGTTTCGTTTCACGCCGCGCCGAAGCATTCGCGCCGCGCCCGCCCCTACGATGGCTTCGCTCCGACTCTTTTGCAAAGCCCGCCATGAACCCTGTCAATCTCGCTCAACTGCTCGTTCTCGCCGCGCTGTGGGGCGGCTCGTTCCTGTTCATCCGCGTCGGCGTGACCGATCTCGGCGTCGCGCCGCTGATGGCGCTGCGCGTCGGCATCGGCGCGCTGTTTCTGTTGATCGTGCTGGCGCTGCGCGGCTCGCCGCGTGCGGCCCTTGCGACGATGCGCCAACGCGCGTGGCCGCTCATCGTCGTCGGCGTGTTCAATTCGGCCGCGCCGTTCTGTCTCTTCGCTTATGCCGAGCTGACGCTGTCGGCGGGCGTGACGTCCGTCATCAACGCGACGACGCCGCTCTGGGGCGCGCTCGTCGCATTCCTGTGGCTGGGCGACCGGCTGAGCCGCCTGCGCGTCGCGGGACTCGCGATCGGCTTCGCAGGCGTGCTCGCGCTCGTGTGGGACCAGATGTTCGTCCACGATGCGAGCGCGGCCGCCTCCGCCATCACGCCGGCGAGCACCGCGCTCGCCGCGCTGGCCGCGCTTGCGGCGACGCTCTGCTACGGCATCGCGGCGAGCTACACGAAGCGGCATCTGATGGGCGTGGATTCGCTGACGGTCGCCGCCGGCACGATGACCGCCGCGACGCTCGTGCTTGTGCCGTTCGCGCTGGCGTCGTGGCCAACGGGGCCGGTATCGATGAATGCGTGGGGCGCGGTGCTCGGACTGGGCGTGGCATGCACGGGCGTTGCGTACATGCTGTTCTTTCATTTGATCGCGGTGGCCGGGCCGGCGCGCGCCATCACGGTGACCTTCGTGATTCCGATCTTCGGCATTCTGTGGGGCGCGCTGTTCCTCGCGGAACGGGTGTCGGTCGGCATGGCGGCGGCGTGCGGCGTCGTGCTCGCGGGGACGGCGCTGGCGACCGGCGTCGTCAGCCGCGTGCCTTCATGGCGCGCCCGTCGCCGGGAATGCGCGAAACAGTGAGCGCGTTCGCCGCGCGCGTTACGCCGCTCAGCGCCACAGCCGCGTGAGCGGCCCGTCATCGCCGCCGACGGGATCGCTGTCCGGAAACGGCAGCGCCTGCATGGCGCGGAGTTCCTCGTCGTCGAGCGCGCTGCGCCGGATGTCCCATTGCTGATCCGGCGGATACGCGCCGATCACCTGGAAGCGGCGGCCGCTCGTCAGCAGGCAATGGCCCGTGCCGGCGGGCAAGATGAGCGCATCGCCGGCGCGCACGGAAATCACGCGTCCGCGCGGACCGCCGATGATCAGTTCCGCTTCTCCCGACGCCACGCCCAGCGCTTCGTGCGCCGTCGAGTGGAAATGGTGATAGTCGAAGACGCCATCGCGCCACTGCGGCGGCCAGCCGTTCTGCGCGAAGAGCGCTTCGAAGCGGCTGCCGCAATCGCGCCCTTCGGGATCGATCGCGCCCCGCCACAGCAACACCGGCAAGCGCGCGTTGTTCGGCACCCAGTCGTTGGCGGCGAGCATGAAGTGCTCGCAGTGGGCGTCGGCTGCCAGAAGCGTTTCGGATTGCACGGGCATGGTGGGTTCTCCGCGAAGGGTTACCGTGGCGCAGCAACGCATGTTCCCGTCGCGATCCCGCATGTCGTGCGAGCGCCGCGTCACCCGGACACCGACGCCCTCGCGATTACCGCCCGTGCCAGTGCCCGTAACCACCGAACCCGACGCCCACTGAAACCGACGGCGCGTAATACGCCGGCCCGTACGCATAACCGTAAGCAGGCGCGTAGCCGTACGCGGGTGCGGGCGCATAACCGTAGGGCGGCGCATAGACGCAGCCGCCGAGCGCCGCCGCGAGCGCGAGCGTGACGGGCAGCACCAGCAAGCGCCCGACGCTGCGATTGCCCGATATCTTTTTTGATCGCTTATTCATGAAACAGTCTCCCGCCTAATCCTGGCTTACCAGTGCCGATACCCATAGCCGCCGTGATGCGCGTACCAGTCGCGGCGGTCCCAGTAGCGGGCGCCGTCCCAATACCGGTCGCCATGCCAGCCGATGACGATGGCCGGCGCGGGCGCCACGACCACCGGCGCTGGCTGATAGACGACGGGCGGCGCCGGCTGATACACGACGGGCGGCGGCGGAGGCGGCACGGGTTGCTGCTCGACGTAAGCCGGTTGCTGCTCGACGTAAGCCGGTTGCTGCTGCTCGACATAAACGGGCGGCGGCGGCGCGGCGTAAACCGGCGCGGCGGCAACGACCGGCACGCCGAGATTGACCCCGATGCTCACGTGCGCCATTGCTGCCTCGCAGGCCACGCCTGCGGACGCAACGATGGAAAGCCCGATGAAACCCTTGATATTCATTTCTTCCTCTGCCGATAAAGCCGCCGTGGGAATGCGGCCATGAATCCATGTTATTCGCGGCCCGCCGGGCTTGCGTTACAACGCCTGTAACAGATGTGAACGCTGAAACGAACGGTCGCGCGGAACGGTGCAGAACGGCCGGAAGGCGCGCGGCGTTGCGCCTGCGCATCGGCTCGTGGGATAGTGCGGGCTTCGTCGAAAGCGGATGACCGAATGGACCTGTTGCGGAGCATGCGGATTTTCACGCGCGTCGCGGAAGCATCGAGCTTCACTGCGGCGGCGCAGCAGTTGGACATCACCACCGCGCAGGCGTCGCGCGCGGTCACGGAACTGGAGACGCATCTGCGCACGCGGCTTCTGAATCGCACGACGCGGCGCGTCGCCCTTACCGATGCCGGCAACCGCTATCTCGCCCGCTGCAAGGAAGTGACGGCGCTCGTCGATCTGTCGGAGGCCGAGGCCAGCAACGCGCAAGTGTCGCCGAGCGGCGTGCTGCGCATGCACGCGCCGATCACGTTCGGGCAGCACTATGTCGTGCCGGCGCTCACGCGCTATCTCGACGCGCATCCGCAAGTGCGCGTGGAACTGACGCTCTCGCAGAACGTCCCCGACATGCTCGACGAAGGCTACGACGTCTTCCTGCAGATCACGACATCCACGTTGCCGGATTCGGCGCTCGTCTCCAACCGCATCTGCTCGATGCCGAGCGTGCTGTGCGCATCGCCGCGTTATCTGGAGCGGGCGGGCGTGCCGCGCACCATCGACGATCTGCCGAAACACGCCTGCCTGCAACTCGTGACGGCGTTTTTCCCGGTCGATCGCTGGTTCTTCGACGGGCCGCAAGGCAGTGTCGAAGTGGAATTGCCGCCCGGCCGATTGCGCGTGAATGCCGCCGATGCGCTCGCCGTCGCGGTCACGGACGGCCTGGGCATTGCGCCGCTCCCGGCGCTTTCGGTGCAGCCGTTGCTAAAGAGTGGCGCGCTCGTGCGCGTGCTGCCGGAATGGGAACTGCAGACCATGACGATCTACGCGATGTACGCATCGCGCCAGTATCTCGACGCGAAGATCAGGACGTGGGTGGATTTCCTGCGCGATTTCGTCGATGGCACGCTGCGGACCGAGCGGGCCTGAAGCATCCGCGAACGCGGATATCGTCAGCAGCGTCGGCGGCGACAGCATGCGTACGGCGCGTTTCGTCTGACAAGCGTGAGCGCTTGCGCAGTGGGTGAGCGGGAACGTCAGGCGCCTGGCGTGCTTATTTCCGTCGCGCGATACGCATCAACACGACGTACAGCAGCGCGCCCGCCGCCGCGCCGATCAGCCAGCCGAGATTGTTCGCGGGCAGGAGCTTCAGAAGCTGCGTCGACAATTCCCAGCCCACTGAAATGACGCCCGATATGACGAGCGCCGCGAGCCCGACCTTGTTCCATCCGCCGTCGTAGTAGAAGCGCGCGCCGGGTTGCATCGTGTAGAGTTCGGCGGCGTTCACCTGCTGACGCTTGACGAGGTAATAGTCGGCCATCATCACGCCGTACATGGGCGCGAGCACGGCGCCGAAGACCGAAACGAAAATGGTGATCGCCTTCGGGCTGTCGACGAAGATCCACGGACACACGACCACCGCGAGTATCGACGCGATCAGCCCGCCCTTCTTGAAGTCAACGTGCTTCGGAAAAAGATTGGCGATGTCGTACGCCGGCGAAACGAAGTTGGCGACGATATTGATGCCCATCGTCGCGATGATGAACGTGATGCTGCCGATCGCCACCGCCACCTTGTTCTCGATGCGGGAAACGATCTCGACCGGGTCCATGATCATCGCGCCGAAGACCTTCTCGCTGCCCGCCGTGACGATCACCGTGATGATCGCGAATGCAAGGAAGTTGAACGGCAACCCGAGAAAATTGCCGATTTTCATCTGCCGCTCGCTCTTCGCGAAGCGCGAGAAGTCGCCGAAATTCAGCAGCAGCGCCGCGAAATAACTCACGACGAGCAGGGTCGCGTTGACCATCGCGTGCAATTGCTGGTCGCCGGGCAGCACCTTGCCGGAGAGCGTGAGATCGAGACTGCCGAGTCCCGCGCGATACAGAATCCAGCCCATCAGAAAAAACATCACGACATACACGGCCGGCCCGCAGAAGTCGATGAACTTGCGGATGATCTCCATGCCGCGCTGAAAGATGATGAGCTGCAGCAGCCACATGAAAAGAAAGCTGATCCAGCCGAGCATGTCGAGCCGCAGAAAGCTCGTATCGCGCAGCGCGATGGCCGACGGCACGAAGAGCAGCAGGAGCGTCGCGACCGCCTTGGAAGCGAAATACGTCTGCACGCCGTACCACACGATGCCGACCACGCCGCGAATGAGCGCGGCGAGATTCGCGCCCATGACGCCCATCGACACGCGCGCCATGACCGGGAACGGAATGCCGTGCACGAGGCTCGGCTTGCCGACCCAGTTCATCAGCACATAGACGATGAGAATGCCGATGGTCATCGCAAGCAGCACTTGCCAGCCCGAAAGCCCGAGCAGGAAGAGGCTCGCCGCGAACGTGTAGCCGCCGACGCTGTGCACGTCCGACATCCACATAGCGAAGATGCTGTAGCCGGTCCACGTTCGGCGCGTGCGCGGCACGGGCGCGAGATCGTGGTTATAGAGGCGCTCGTCGGCATTGACGACTTCGATATCGGCGCCGGGGCCGAGCGCGGAGGTATCGGCTACGTGAGAAGCTGGCATGACCGTCTCCCTGGCCGAAGCGTAATGCTCGATGCCTCACGTTCGGCAGACAAAAGAAGCCGCGATGAACATTCGCAAACTGGACGGCTCGCTCCTTCACGCGTTCACGACTCATCGCGCCAGCCGCTGATTCAAGAGTAATGCATGACGCTGCAAAGGTGAACGAAGTGCGCACGCTCAAGTAAAGCCGCGCCGCTGCCGATATGCGGTCTATGAGAAAAAAACGCCTATCCTCCCGCGATTTGGGACCCACGCCGAAAGAACTGCCACAGGCCGTTCTGGGGGACGCGTTCGCCGCCGCCGCCGAAGCGCTCGCCCTCTTTTGCCGTCTGCGTAACATTGAAGCAGCGGCTCTTCCCGCCGGCGAGATCGATACGCTTCTCGATATCGCGTTCGAAGAAGCCGCGCAGCAGGCCGCCGCGCGCAACACATCGCAGCAGCATCCTTAAGGTCGAATCAAGTCACGCGTCAGGCGTGCAATTTGCTCCGCGACGCACTATCTTTCCCCCAAAGAGGCAGGCGGGCAGGACATCGCGTCCATCGCCGCAATAGCGCGCGTCGCGGAGGTCCCATGTCGAAGATTCTCGGCCCCGTGCTCGGGCCTCAGCTTTACAGCGTCGCGCGCGATCCGTTCGGCTTTCTCAAGCGCACGATCAAGGCGTTTCGCGCGAACCAGGGCATGCTGCTCGCGGGCGCGGTCGCGTATTACGCGCTGCTGTCCATCGTGCCGCTTTTGATCCTGATCGTCATCGTGCTGTCGAAGTTCGTCGGCCAGCGCGAGTTGCTCGAAACGCTCGCGCATCTGCTCGAATGGCTCGTGCCCGGCCAGGCGCGCGCCATCGTGAACGAGCTCGCCAACTTTCTGACGCATCGCGCGGTCATCGGCTGGCTGCTGCTCATCACGATGATCTTCTTCAGCTCGCTCGCGTTCACCGTGCTCGAGAACGCGATGTCGGTCATCTTCGTGCATCGCGTGGCCGTCCGGCGACGGCATTTTCTACTCTCCGCGCTCCTGCCTTACTGCTACATCCTGTTTCTCGGCGTGGGCATGCTGATCGTCACGCTCGTGTCGAACGGCCTTCAGGCGATGGGCGACAACAGCGTCATGCTGCTCGGCGTCGAAGTGTCGCTCAAGGGCGCATCGCGCTTGCTGCTTTATCTGCTCGGCGTCGCGGGCGAAATCTTCGTGCTGACGTCCATTTACCTCGTGATGCCGGTGGGACGGCCATCGTTCCGGCTCGCGCTGCTCGGCAGCGTGACGGCGGCCATACTGTGGGAAATCACCCGACACGTGTTGGTCTGGTACTTCGCAACGCTCTCGCAAGTAAGCGTCGTGTACGGGTCGCTGACGACATCGATCGTCGTGCTGTTCAGTCTCGAAGCGCTCGCGACGCTGCTGCTGTTCGGCGCACAGGTCATCTCGGAGTTCGAGCGCTTCGGCTTGCCGCAGCCTGAAAAACCACAACCGTTCACTACGGATCAGGCGCCGCGCTGAACGATGAAATACCATGTCGGGTCTGTGCGGAATGCAACCAAACGCACGATGCCTGCTCTGAGGAATATCTCGGATGTCCGCTGGCTCGGTCGATGCTACGGTACTATTCGACATTTGCACCAACGCGCATCGTCTGGTTTGATTAACGATGCCACGTGGCCACGCAAGCCACGATGTGCAGGCATTTTTACCCTGTTCGAACGCGCCGCATACGGTCGATTTTGCCGGCTTGCAGCGAGACCGATATGCGCGAGATTTTTGCTTCGCATGACGTCATTCAATTCGAATAGCATGCGCCGCGACACGCTCGCATTTGCGAACGTTGCCGTCGGGCGCTTCACCTGTATTTTGCGGCGGGCCGCATTGCGCACCGGATGAATCGAGCGCCTGCCGCCGTCGACGAACATGTTCTGGAGCGCTGCCATGCCTCAACACGCTGAGCTACCCGAAGAGCCGTTCGCAGGCGGACCCAGTCCCGCGAACGACCCGTCCGTTCCGGCGTCGCCGCCCGAATTCCTCGGCGATTTCGACGATGATGCGCAACCCGCGCGCGCTCCGTTGCGCTTCGGACGGCTCGCGTTGTGGACGGCGTCGGCGAGTGCGCTCGGCATCGGCGTGCTCGGCACCGTCGCGTACAGCATGTGGTTCAACCACGACCAGCGCGTCTACGCGGAAGCGATGACGAGCGCGCGCCAGACGCTCGGCGTCGATCAGCCGGTGCTGGCGGCCACGCAGTCATCGGGCGTGGTCGAGGCGGCCGCAACGACGCCGCGCATCGAAACCACTCCGCTCGCCGATAACCCGCCTGCCGATACATTGGACCGGCCAGGGCTCAGTCCCGTCGCGGCAGCGTCGGCCAGCATCGCGCAAGACGACAGCGCGCAGCGTCGTGCAACGCAGCCGGCCAGTCGCGCGAGCCGTGCATCGGATAAGCCGGTGCGCACGGCGCAAGCGAATCACAACGCCCGGCGTCGTGCGCAGAGTGAACGGGCCGAGCCCGGACTCTTCGCGCGCGTGGGCGCGTTCTTTCATCGAGTGAGTTATCGACGCAATGCCACATCCCGTCAGCGAGAGGAATATTCCCGTCCGTGACGACGACGCGTTCACGACGCGCGCGCAGCGCGCCCTACGCGCCGCACGCGCCTACGCCCGGCGCGTGCGCATTCCCGGCCCCGCGCCGATAGCCGGCGTCGCGCTGGTCTGTCTCCTGATCGGTCTCTTGTTTCTCGCGTTCCAGGTCCGCGCGATCTTCTCCGCGCAACTTCAACAGGAATACATCGGCCTCGTGCTGGAAGCCGTCGAACGCGCGGATACGGCGCGTGCCTCGACGCTCTCGCTCCAGGATGCTCCGCCCGACGATATTCCGCATCGCGCGGCCTATCGCGACGCGCGCGCCGAGTTCGCCGCGCGGCTCGCGAGCCTGCATGCGCTCATTGCATCGAGTCCCGAACCTGCGCCTGCGCTGCCCGCCGAGGTGCTGCCGCCGGCATCGGACTTCCAGGCGGCGAGCAGTGCGCTCGATTCCGCTTACCTCTACTGGCGCAACGAACGCGATCGCGCGAGCGACGATGTGCGCGCGCGCATCGTCAGCGTGTCGCATACGCTGATCGCGTTGTCGTCGATCGTGTTCGGCGTGTTGATCACCGCGCTCGGCATGTATGCAAAGCGCAATCGCCAGCTCGTCGGCATTTCGAGTGAATTCGAGCATGCGTCCCTGCACGATGCAATGACGGGCCTGCCCAATCGCCGCAAGTTGTTCGCCGCGCTCGAAGAGACCGCGGAGCAGCTCGGCCACGGCGCGACGGCCAAGCGCATCGCGGTGCTGTATATCGATCTCGACGGCTTCAAGCGCGTGAACGATACGCACGGCCACCGCATCGGCGATGAGTTCCTGATTGCGGTGTCGCGGCGTTTTCGTCAGACGGTGCGCAATAGCGATGTGGTCGCGCGCATCGGCGGCGACGAATTCGCGGTGCTGGTGCGGGAGTTTTCGAGCGATCTCGAACTGGCCGCGATCGCGCAGCGCATCATCACGTGCGTGGCGGAAACCGATGGGCGCATGGACTTGTCGCTCGTGCGCGCGAGCATCGGTATCGCCACGTATCCGGATCGCGTGACGGACTACTGGCGGCTTGTCGCCGCCGCCGACGACACGATGTACGCCGTCAAACGCAACGGCAAGAACGCCTTCGCGTTCGCATCGCCTGCGGCGGAAGCAGCATGAAGCGGTGTGAAGCTGCTTAAGCCGCCGCGCGCAAATCCTCTTCGCCGCCGAGCGCTTCCGTAAGCGCTGCGAAAAGGCGCGCGAGTTCGCCCGTCATCAGCAGGAAGTCGGATTCGAAGCGTTCGTCGTCGTTGGCCGCGGTGGGATCGGCGGCTTCCTTGATGACGTCGAGCGGCGTCACGCGCTTCAACGTCAGTGAAGGCGTCAGCACGAACGACACTCGGTCGTCCCATGTCATCGCGAGACGCATGCACTGCTTGCCCGCCTCGATATGCCGGCGCATGTCCTCGGCCTCCAGCGCGTGGCCGACATAGCGCACCGTCGCGTTGCCTTCGCCGGCCGAACGCAGCTCGGTATCGCGATCGAGCGTGAAGCCCGCGGGGGCATCGCCCGTCAGGAGCCACTCGGTCATCGCCGACACCGGCGAGCGCGCGGGCCGCACGCTCGCAAGCGGCAGGTCCGTGACCGACTTCACCAGCAAGCCGATGATGTCGTCCGCGACCGTCGCCGATGCCGCGTCGATGGCGAGCCACCCATTCACCGGATCGATCCACACGCGCGTATCGCGGCGAATGCTGAAGGCGCGCGGCAGAAGTTCATCGGTCACTTGCTCCTTCAGTTCGCGCATCTGCTTGCGGCCCGGTTTGAAGCCCTGCTGCTCTTCGAGTTCGAGCGCGCGTTCCTTCGTGAACTGCGTGACGACCGACGCGGGCAGGAGCTTCTTTTCCGCGCGATACGTAATGAGCATCTGCTTGTTGATCGTATAGACGAGGGCATCGTCGCCGCGCGGCGAGACCCAGCCGCGCCGCTCGTTCTCGACGCTCGACGCCGCGCTGAAGGCGAGCGGCGCAAGCCATTGCTGCATTTGATCGGCCGTGACGGTCCAGTGAGCGGGAAGACGATGAAGCTGAAGATTCTTGAACCACATGGCGGCGCTTTCGATGTTGTTCGGAAAAGCGGGCCATTCTATACGACGCGCGCCGCATCATGCAGCGTCATTCTTCGACACGCCGACGCGCCGGCACGATGCGCCAATTCAGGTTCACGCCCGCTGCCGCGAGCAGAATGAGCGCCGCGCCCGCCACTTGCAGCCACGCGAGATGCTGGCCGAACGCGAGCCAGTCGACGACGATCGCGACCACCGGATAGATGAACGAGAGCGCGCCGGTGGTGGCCGTCGGCAGCTTCTGGATCGCGCCATACAGCAGCACGTACATGAGGCCCGTATTCATGATGCCGAGCACGATCAGACACGCCCAGCCGCCGACGGTGACAGGCGCCGCATCGAAGCGCGCGAAAGGAGCGAGCATCGCGATGCCGAGCAGCACGTGCAACATCGCGATGAGATGCGGCGGCGTGTCTTTGAGGCGCTTGGTGATGATGGACGATATCGCGTAGAGAAAGGCCGCGCCGAGCGCATACCCAATGCCTTCGAGATAGCGTCCGGGCATGGCGAGCACGGCGGGCTCCACGCGCACCACCATCACGAGCCCGACGAACGCAACGCCGAGCCACGCGAGCGTCGATGCCGAAATGCGCTCGCGCAATACGAGCGCCCCGAGCGCGACGAGCATGAAGGGCTGCGTGTTGTAGACGGTCGTCGCCATGGAGATCGACGCGCGCGAATACGCCGCGAAGAGCAGCAGCCAGTTGCCGACGATCGCAATGCTGCCGAGCGCGACCCACGCGAGCATGCGCCACGAGAAATAGCGCTTCTTGAGGAAGCCGAGCATGGCGCACACGGCGACGAGCGTGGCCCCGCCGAACACGCAGCGAAAGAACACGACGTTCCATGTGGACTGTCCCGACGATACGACGAGCCAGCCGATGGTGCCCGACATCAGCATGGCGAGCGTCATTTCGATGGCGCCCCGGCGATGGTCGCCGGCAGTGTGCGTCCGGCTCAGTGCGCGAGTATTCATGGCGGCGATGCGAATTCAGTTTCGATGACATGCAGTCTATCGATGCGCGCAACCGAAAACCATGCCTAAAATAAGGCACTTTGTGTTTATCACCTTGCTTTCGAAGGCCGACATGCAGAAAAACCTCAGTGGGCCGCAACCGGGCATCGACGCGATCGATCGCGCGCTGATCGGCGTGCTCGCGAGCGACGGACGCATCGCCGTGAGCGAGCTTGCGAAGCGCATCGGCTTATCCGCGCCGAGCACGGCCGAGCGCATGCGCCGGCTCGAAGCGCAAGGCGTGATACGCGGCTTCACCGTCGAAATCGATCCATCCGCGCTCGGCTACACGCTGCAGGCCATCGTGCGCGTGCAGCCCTTGCCGGGCCAGTTGCATCTCGTGGAGGAATCGATACGGCGCATTCCCGAGTTCGTCGAATGCGTGAAGGTCACGGGCGACGACTGCTTCGTCTGCCGCCTGTATCTTCGTTCCATCGAGCATCTCGACGACATCCTCGCGAAGGTCACGGATCGCGCCGCGACGAGCACCGCCATCGTGAAGACGACGCCCATCGAGCGCAGGCTGCCGCCGCTTTGAAGAGATCTCGTTCGACGCATGGAACGGCGCTACACTAAGGGCATGCCTCATGCTCTAGCGAGGGAGCATCCGATGAACGAGTACGACGCCACGCGCACGTTTCGCGGCCTGCCGCTCACGCCCGAGCAGGATGCCGAAGTCAGGCATTACATCAAGAAGAAAAAGCAGCGTGGCGAGCCTTGGGACACGCCCGAACTCGCGGCGATGCTGCACGACATGCTGGAACCGCCCGACGACGACGCATCCGGCGAAGACGCCGACGAGGACACGCGCGCATTCGCGGAGCGCGCGTCCTCATCCATCGATGAAGGTATCGACCCTATCGAACACAGCGAGGAATGGCACGCGGCGATGGAAGCGGAAGCGATGAAAGGGCCAAGACGCTGAACGAAAAAAAACGCCGGTGGAAACCGGCGCTTCATGCACGCAAGCCAAACTTGATTCAATGCCTGTGATGCATCCAGTCGCGCGGCGGATGCGTGTCCAGCCAGCGTGCTTTGGGCGGGTGGATATGCGGGTGCCTGTGATGCATGACCAGAATCACGACGGCGCATAGCACCACCACGACTCCGACCATCAGGCTGATCATCGGCTCGGTCATCGCAACCTCCTTCGGGTCCAAGAGGACGACGCCTTCATTGTAGATGCTTCGGCGTCATCGATGCGCGTTGCATCCGTGCATGCTTTGTATTGCGTAATCCCTTATAAGCGGTCCGGCGCAATCGGCCCGTGCGTGTCCTATAGTGCAGAGGGACCGCTCATTGGGAGAATCGACATGGCGACATGGAAACCTGATCCGAGCTTTTACCCTTCCCCGCGACTCGCGGCCAAAGCGCCGCGCGAAACGCTCGCCTATGTCGCGACCTTCGATCCCGAACGCAAGACGCCCGACAAGCTGGCCGTCGTCGATGTCGATCCCGAATCGCCGAAGTATGCGCAGATCGTGGGCGAACTCGCGATGCCCGATGTCGACGACGAGCTGCATCACTTCGGCTGGAACGCGTGCTCCTCGTGTCTGTGCCCCAACGCGCCGCATCCGCATATGGAGCGGCGCTACCTAGTGGTGCCGGGGCTGCGTTCGTCGCGCATTCATATCGTCGATACGAAGCCCGATCCGAAGAGCCCGGTCATCGTCAAGACGATCGAGCCGGATGAGCTCGCGGAAAAGACCGGCTATACGCGGCCGCATACCGTTCATTGCGGACCGGGCGGCATTTATGTGTCCGCGCTCGGCAACGCGGAAGGCAAGGCGCCCGGCGGCGTGCTCATGCTCGATCAGCAGAGCTTCGATCCGCTCGGCCGATGGGAAGTGGATCGCGGGCCGCAGCAGCTCGCCTACGACGCATGGTGGCATCTCGGCTACGACACGATGGTCACGAGCGAATGGGGCACGCCCGACACCTTCGAAAGCGGCCTCGTGCCCGAGTTGCTATTGGGCGCGAAATACGGGCGCAAGCTGCATTTCTGGGACTTGACCAAGCGCAGGCACGTGCAGGAAATCGACTTCGGCGACGAGTATCAACTCGTCTTCGAACTGCGTCCCGCGCATGATCCGACCAAGGCTTATGGCTTCGTCAATTGCGTGATCAGCCTGAAGGATTTGTCGTCGTCGATATGGACGTGGTATCGCGACAAGGACAAGTGGGCCGTGAAGAAGATCATCGACATTCCCGCCGAACCCGCCGACGCCTCCGTGCTTCCACCGCTCTTGCAGGGCTTCGGCGCAGTGCCGCCGCTCGTGTCCGACATCGATCTCTCGATGGACGACCGCTTTCTCTACGTGTCCTGCTGGGGCACCGGCGACATGCTGCAATACGACGTCTCCGATCCCTTCGCGCCAAAGCTCACGGGCAAGGTGCGCATCGGCGGCATCGTCGCACGCGCGACGCATCCGGGCGCGAGCAACGGCAAGCTCAACGGCGGCCCGCAAATGGTCGAAGTGAGCCGCGACGGACGCCGCGTCTACTTCACGAATTCACTCTACGGTGCGGTGGATGCGCAGTTCTATCCGGAAGGCATCGAAGGCTGGATGGTGAAGCTCGATGCCGGCGCGAATGGCGGGCTGACTGCCGACGAACGCTTCTTCATCGACTGGCCGAAGGGACATCGCCCGCATCAGATCCGGCTGCAAGGCGGCGATTGCTCGTCGGATTCGTATTGCTATCCATGATGCATTGCGCGAGCGCGGCCGCATGAATACCACCACGCCCGCGCTGTGGCTCACGGCTGCGGGGCTCGGCGCGTTTCATGGCGTCAATCCCGCAATGGGCTGGCTCTTCGCGCTGGCCTTGGGCCTCTACGCGCATAGCAAGCGCGTGGTGCTGCTGTCGCTCGTGCCGATCGCGCTCGGTCATGCGTTATCGGTTGCGCTCGTGCTCGCGGGCGTGCTCACGCTGGGGTCAGTCGTCGGTCACGAAACGCTCGCGCGCGGCTGCGGTGCGCTCTTGATCGGCTGGGGCGCATGGCGTGCATGGCGCGGACATCGCGGGCGCCCTGCTGTCGGTATGCGAACGGGTCTCGCGGGACTCGCGTTGTGGTCCTTCGTGATGTCGAGCGCACATGGCGCGGGCCTCATGCTCGTGCCCGCGCTGCTGCCCTTCTGCGGCGGCGCGGCGGGCGGAACGTCGGCGGCGTTCGAAGCGGGCGCGCTCGCGCTGTCGATTCATACCGCGGCGATGCTCGCGGTCATCGCCGCCATCTCGATCTTTGCCATGTCGATGCACGAACGCGCGGGCTTAGGGTTTCTGCGCACGGGCTGGATCAACGTCGACTGGCTCTGGAGTGTGGCGCTCATCGCATGCGGCGCATGGCTCTTCGTATAATGTCGATGCCCCGTTTCGATGCACTCGCGCATGGCGGACGCCGGCAGAAGTTAGGCGGCTAACGCCTACTGCAGACGATTGCGCGGCGCGTGGCGTCTCGGCAATATCGCCAAAAACGGCCAGCAAAAAATCATTCGATAACGAGTCGATAAAAAACAGGGGACTCCGAATGCGCGAGATTTCATACGAAGCACAGACCGTCAAGTCAGGCAATCCGCTCGCGCGTTTCGCGCACCGAACGCGAATGACGATGGCGACCGATCTCGTCACCGGCCTTTGCCCGATGCGCGGCACGGTGGTGGATTTCGGCGCGGGGCCCGGGCTTTTTCTGCATACGCTCGGCGAAGCGCGGCCCGACATCACGCTCATCGGTCACGACAAGTTCATGGCGCCGACGTTTCCCGAAGTGAAGTACGCGGAATCGCTCGACGGCGTGGCATCGCATAGTGTCGATGTGCTGACTTCGTTCGAAGTCTGCGAGCATCTCTACGCGAGCGAAGTCCACGCCCTCCTCGACGACGCCGCGCGCATCCTCAAGGCAAACGGCGCGCTCGTCATTTCGGTGCCGATCATGTATGGGCTCGCGATCGCGCCGAAGGTATCGAACTGGATGATTCGCAGCCGCACGTTGAAGTCCGAATACACGCCCGCCGAGTTGCTGAAATCGATGGTCGGCATCCGCGTGGAGCGGCCCGACAATCCGCGCATCACGCATAAGGGCTTCGATTTCCGCGAATTGCGCGATGTGGTGAGCGAACGTTTCGCCATCGATGCGGCGCATGTGAGTCCTGTTCCGAACGCACCGTGGTGGATCAGTTCGCAGTACTTCATGATTTGCCGTCCACGCGGAAGCGTTTGATCGCGGCTCACAGGTGTTTCACTCTCGCGCCGAGACTTCTTCGGCGCGAGGCAACTGATCCGTGGTCCATCCACCGCCGAGCGCCTTCACGAGCGCGACGCTCGCGTCCATCCTGCGCTGTTCGATGCGCACCGCCGCGCGCTGGTCCGACAGCACCGTCGCTTGCGTTACCACGACATTGAGATACGTGATCGCGCCGTTTTCATAGCGATTGCCGATCTTGTCGAGCGCACGCTTGGCGGCATCGACGGCCTGGCGCTGCGCATCGCTTTCACGGCGCAGCACGTCGAGCGCATTAAGATTATTTTCGACCTGACCGAATGCGGTCAGCACCGTTTGCCGGTAATCCGCGACGCTCTCGTCATATGCCGCGCGCGCTGCATCGCGTGCCGCCGCACGGCCGCCGAAGTCGAGCGCGGTGAACGCGAGCTGCGGCCCGAGCGACCAGAAGCGGCTCGGCGCCATCAGCCACGAACTGAAGTGCGTCGCTTCGAGACCGCCGGTCGCGGCGAGCAGAAGGTTCGGGAAGAACGCGGCAGTCGCGACGCCCACGCGCGCGTTCGCTTCGGCAACGCGCCGCTCCGCCGCCGCGATATCGGGACGGCGTTCGAGCAACGCCGAAGGCACCGCGAGCGGCAACGCAGCCAGCGCCGCGCCGGGATGCGGCACATGATCCGCGTTGAGCGGCGCGACATCGAGGGTGAAAGTCGATGGCGGTTCGCCGACGAGAATCGCAATCGCGTTGACGAGACTCGTATGCGTGGTTTCGAGGTCGATCAGTTGCGCCTGCGTCGCGCGTAACTGCTCCTCCGCTTGCGCGACATCCGATTCCGCCGCGGCGCCGCCTTCGAAGCGATCGCGCGTCAACGCAAGCGCTTTTTCGTAGGCTTGCAGTGTCTCTTGAAGCAGGCGCTCCTCTTCTACCGTGCCGCGCAGGTCGAAGTAGTTGGTTGCAAGCTCGGCCTGCATCGAGAGGATCGCGCTTTGCAAGTCGGCGGCGCTGGCCTGCGCTTCGGCGCGCCCGCCTTCGACTGCGCGCGAGATGCGGCCCCACAGATCCGGCTCCCATGAAACCTGCGCTTCGACGAGATAGTCGGGCACGGTCTTCCCCGCGCTCGAACGGTACAGCACATTCGACGACACCCGCGACTGATTGAACGATGCATTCGCGGTGATCGTCGGAAAGAACGCGGAACGCGCCTGCGCAACGGCGGCACGCGCGCCGCGATAACGCGCCGCTGCTGCGGCGACGTTCTGATTCGATGCGACCACGCGTTCTTCGAGCGCGTTCAATTGCGGATCGCCATAGACTTCCCACCACGGCGCGCGCGGCTTTGCGTCGGCGGGTTGCGCGGACTTCCAGTCTTGCGGCGATACCGCTGCATCCGCCGGTATCGTCGATTTGTATGAGGCAGGCGTCGCGACTTCCGGACGCACATAATCAGGGCCGACTGCGCAGCCGGCGAGGCTCACTGATACGAGCGGCAGTATCCAGCGCATCGGCTTCATGATCGTTCGTTCGACTTATTATTTTTCTCTTGCCCGACGCGCACAGTCGCACCATCGATGATCGAATCCGGCGGATTGACGATCACTCGCTCATCGCCATGCAATCCCGAGACGATGGACACACGCGTGCCGTAGTCGGTGCCGAGCGTGATCGGCAGCAGCTTCACGCGATTGTTCGCATCGACGCTCGCCGCATGCACGCCATCCGGCCTGAACAACAGCGCGTTGCCCGGCAACGTGTACGACGGATTCGCGCTCGTCAAACGAAAACGCACTTGCGCATAGGCACCTGCGAGCAGGTCGCCAGCCGGATTCTTCACATCGACTTCGACGCGCATCGTGCGTGCAACCGGATCGACCGCGCCGGCCGTGCGTACCGTGATGCCGTCGAACTTGCGGTTGCGTTCCTCGTTCAACAGCAACTCCGCGGGCATGCCGACCGTCACCATGCGTGCATAGGCTTGCGGCACATCGACGAATACGCGCAGCGTCGTCGCGTCCTGAATGTGGAAGAGTTCGCGGCCCGCCGCGCCGCTGCCCGCATCGATCAGCTGGCCGACATCCGTGTTGCGCGCGGTCACTACGCCATCGAACGGTGCATAGATCTTCTGGAACGATACGAGCTGTTCGAGCCGCGACACGTTCGCCTGCGCGGCATTCAAAGCGGCTTCTTTCGCGAGCATGTCGCCGTTCTTCTCGTCGGTCTCCTGACGCGAAACCGAATTGTTCTTCGCCATCTGCGCCCAGCGATCCGCCGTGGTCTTCGCGAGCAGATAGTTCGCGCGCGCGGTTTGCGCATCGGCGCGCGCCTGACGGAGTTGATCGTTGGTTTCGGGCGCATCGATCTCCGCAAGCAACTGGCCCTTCTTCACCTTGCTGCCGATATCGACGGTCCAGCGTTTCAGATAACCGTTCGTGCGCGCGAAGATCGGCGCATCGGAGAACGCGCGGATATCGCCCGCAAGCAACAGGTCCTGCGTCGGCTTCATGCGCACGGGCTTGATCACCTCGACCGTCAGCATGCCGTGCTCGTTGGCATCGCGCACGAGTTCGGCGTGTTGACTATGCCGCGACCAGATGCCTTGCGCGACGATGCCCGCCACGACCAATAGCGCGATCACGAGCCCTATGCGCCCGCGCTTGCCGCTCACCGAACGTTGCGTCAACTGCTCTTCCATTCATGCTCCGTCAATTCAGGACTGTGCTTCGTTCATGCGTTCGTTACGTTGGTTCCGCTGGTTCCGCGCTTCGATACGCTTGTAGACCATCGAGAACACCACGGGCACGAAAAACAATGTCGCGATGGTGCCGACCGCCAGCCCGCCGATCACCGCGCGGCCGAGCGGCGCGTTTTGTTCGCCGCCTTCGCCAAGGCCGATCGCCATCGGCACCATGCCGATCATCATCGCGAGTGCGGTCATCAGCACAGGACGGAAACGCGTGTAGCCGGCTTCGAGCGCGGAACGCACCGCATTGCCATGTTCGGCGAGCGCCGAACGCGCGAAGCTCACCACGAGAATACTGTTGGCCGTTGCAATGCCGATGCACATGATCGCGCCGGTCAGCGCGGGAATGGAGAGCGTCGTGTGCGTGAGGAACAGCATCCATACGATGCCCGCAAGCGCGCCCGGCAATGCAGTGATGATGATGAACGGATCGAGCCACGACTGAAAGTTCACGACGATCAGCAGATACACGAGCACGACCGCGAGAATCAGCCCGAGCGCAAGGCCCGAGAACGACGTGTTCATCGTCTCGACTTGTCCGCGTATGTCGATGGACGAGCCCTTCGGCAATTGCGCGCGCGATTCGTCGATGATGCGTTGCACGTCGTCGGACACCGCGCCCAGATCGCGCCGCTCGGTGGTCGCATAGAGATTGATGGTGGTCTGTGCGTTGTAGTGATAGACGACCGCATCGCGCGAGCCGCGCGAAAGCGATGCAAGCGCGCCGAGTATGTTCGTCTTGCCGCTCGCGGAGGTGACCGGAATATTGGCCACCGATTGCAGTGAGTTCATGTCGTATTGCGGCGCGGACGTGATGACGTTATAGCTCACGCCATTGACCGGATTGAGCCAGAACGTCGGCGTCGTCTGCTGGCTGCCCGAGAGCGTGATGAGCAGATTGTTCGCCACGTCGCGTTGCGTGAAGCCCGCTTGCAACGCCTTCGTGCGATCCACTTCCACGTTGATCGACGGAAGATCGGAAGGCTGCTGAATGCGTGCGTCGACGAGGCCGGGTACTCGGCGAATCTTCTCGAGCAAGTGATTGGCGAACTCGCGATTTCCCCGTACGTCACGTCCCGTGATGGCGATATCGATCGGTGCGGGCAAACCGAAGTTGAGAATCTGACTCGTGATATCGGCGGGCAGGAATGAAAACGTCACGCCGGGAAACTCTTGCGGCAAGCGTCTTCTCAATTCGCGAATGTAGTCGTCGGTCGGTGCGTGATCTTCATTCAACGTGATGAGCACGTCGGCATCGGCTGCGCTCACGGTGCCCGTGTTGTTATACGAGAGGTTGATGCCCGACACCGGCAAGCCCATGTTGTCGATGACCGAGTGAATCTCCTTGCGCGGAATCAGTTCGCGTATGCGATTGTCGACGCGGTCCGTGAGCGCCGCTGTCTCTTCGATGCGCGTGCCGGTTTTCGTGCGCATATGCATGGCGATGACGCCTGAATCGACCGATGGAAAAAAGTCGCGACCAAGAAAAGGCGCAAGCGCAAGCGAGAGCAAACAGCATCCGAGAAAGATGGCAGCGAAGCGGCCCGGATGCACGAGCCGTGCTTCGAGAAACGCGCGATAGCGGCCGCGCACGGCTTCGAAACGCCGCTCGAAACCCAGGTGAATGCGCACGAACGGATTGCGCGATCCCTTCATCGATTCGACATCGCCGCCCATGTGCTCATGGTGACGCAACAGGTACTTTGCGAGCGTAGGAATAAGCGTGCGCGAAAAGAAGTACGACGCGAGCATCGCGAAGACAACGGCCTCGGCCATCGGCACGAAAAGATAATGCGCGACGCCTGTCAGCAGGAACATCGGAATGAACACGATGCAGATGGAAAGTGTCGAGACGAGCGTGGGCACGGCGATTTGTTGCGCGCCATCGAGAATGGCTTGTTCCAACTCCTTGCCCTGCTCCAAATTCTGGCTGATGTTCTCGATCGCGACGGTTGCATCGTCGACCAGAATGCCGACCGCCAGCGCGAGGCCGCCCAGCGTCATGATGTTGATAGTCTGTCCGATCGCGGAAAGCGCGACGATGGACGTGAGCATCGAGAGCGGAATGGAGATCGCGATGATGAGCGTCGCGCGCCAGCTCCCGAGAAAGAGCAGCACCATCGCCGCAGTGAGTCCCGCTGCAATGACCGCTTCACGCAGCACGCCCGATACCGATGCGCGCACGAACAACGATTGATCCGCGACGGGTTCGATCTTCAGCGATTCCGGCACCATGCCGTGCAAGGTCGGCAAGAGCTTCTTCACGCGCGCGACGATATCGAGCGTCGATGCGTTGCCGCTCTTGTTGATCGTCAGAAGCGAAGCACGCGTGCCATCGACCCGCACGATATTGGTCTGCGGCTGAAAACCATCGCGTACATGCGCGACGTCCTTGATATAGATCGTGCCGCCGGGGCCGGTGCGAATGGGGATATCGTTGAGCCCTTCGATGGTGTTCGGGCTCGCGTTCAGGCCGACCGAATATTCCATCGAGCCGATCTTCGTCGTGCCCGTCGGCAAGATCAGGTTCTGCGCGCTGATCGCATTGACGACGTCTGTTGGCGCAAGGTTCTTCGCCTGCAGTTTCTGCGAATCGATATCGACCATGATCTGCCGCTGCTTGCCGCCATACGGCAACGGCACGGATGCGCCCTGCACGGTCGCGAGCTGCGTCTTGAGGAAGCTGTTGCCGAAGTCGTAGAGCTGCTGCTCGGTCAGTTCCGGCGACGACAACGCGAGCCGCAGTATCGGCACCGTCGATGCGTTGAAGCGGAGAATGTTCGGCGGCGTGATGCCGGGCGGAAGCGAGCGCAGTTGCGTTTGCGAGAGCGCCGTTATCTCGGCGATGGCTTCATCGACGTTCGCGTTCGGCTGGAAATAAATGCGAATGACCGCGATGCCCGGCAGCGATTCGGATTCGATGTGCTCGATGTCGTTCACCGCCACCGAAAGGCCGCGCTCGTAATTGAGCGTGATGCGGCGCTCCATCTGGTCGGGCGGCAGGCCTGTGTAACTCCAGATGACGCTGACGACCGGAATGTCGATGTTCGGAAAGATGTCGGTCGGCGTGCGCAGAATGACGAGCGGACCGATGATCAGCAACAGCAGCGACAGGACGATGAACGTGTACGGGCGTCTGAGTGCAAGTCTTACGATCCACATCGAATTTCCGCCTGCCCCGTTTGATTTTCGTGTTCGTTGTTCGAATGCTGTTCGGCTGTCGCTTAAAAGCCCCGATACGATGACACAGATGAAGCTTACAAAACAAATCACGCAAACGGTTGCGAGGGTTTATGCGGAAGCTTTTCTTTAGATCTTTGGCGTTTTTTTGGGGAAGTGTTGTTGTGGCGCGAAAGTCGCGGGCGTCGCATGCATACACGTTTGCGGTTCCTCGCGAAGCAAGCTGTCGCCCGCGCCATCGAGCGGTCGGTTTGCTGTCAGTTATGCCGTAAGGGTGGGAAGGCGCTTTGCATGCTGCATGCAACGCGCAACACGCAAGACGCAAAATGCCATTCGCTTAGTTGGCCGGAATGGTCACGACCGGAGCCTTCGACGTATCCGTCACTTCCGCCAGCGCCATCAGGTTCTGCACGACCGTGAAGGCGTACTTCGAATCGAAGTCGCCCCGGTCGATCCAGTATTGCGCCTTGTCGTAGAGCACGCTCACGTACGCATCCTGCGGCGCTTTCTCGCCCACCTTCACGACGATCGTCGGCCGCGTTTCGCCGCCGATCAGACCGATCGTCGGCTTCGTCGCGCCGCTGCCGATCTGCGGGTCGGGCACGGGAATCTGCGCGCCGAGATCGGTCAGGATGCCGAGCACCGAGCGTGTGACCATCGGAATCCGGTCCTTATCGGACGACTGCCCGTACACGATCTCGTATGTCTTCATCTTCGGCGAGAGATGAAGCAGCCTGCGCACCAGCGCGAGATCGTCAGTGATGGCCTTGTTCGAGCCGCTACGCGTCGCGGCAAGCGTGATGAACACGCGCGCCGCATGGTCCTCATTGCGCGATTCGACATTGAGCTCGCCCGCGAGTTGCAAGCGCCGCAAAGCCTGGATCAGCAGAAAGAATTCCGGCGCGCCCGATGCATTCGGACCGCCCAGCGCGTTGCCGTTCTGCAAACCCGCGATGGACTGCGCGGTGATGCGCAACAGCAGATCGATCGGCATGCCGCTTTCCGCGAGCGGCAGCACGAGCGTCGGCGGCAGCGGCCGGATGTAAGCGCTCGCGTAGGCATCGCCCGTGGTCGGCGTAAAGGTGAACGTCGGGTGATTCGAGTACGACACGCTGCCCGTCGCTTGCGCATAGTTCGGCTGCGCGCCCGATCCTGCATTCAAAATGCCACCGCCGGACGCATCGAAGTTGTATGCCGCGATGATGCTGCTGACGGTGAGGAACGACGGCGCATCGGCAAAGCGCAGCCCGACGATGGCGGCGAGAATTTCACGCTTCTGGGCATCGCCGAGCGCGCGGGCGTAATCGACCTGATCGGCTTTCAGCCGCGACGGACCGAGGCTCGAACAACCGGCCGCGAGAAGCGACGCGCTGAGGATGGCGACGGATAAGGCTTTCCTGGGGATCGTGCTGGCTAGGGTCCTGATCATGGGCTCTGAGTGGAGGTAAGCGAGGAGGATCGTCGGCGCGAGGCCCGCGGAACATCCGCGGCGGCGCAGCAATTCTCATACCGTCCATTCACCAGCACACGCGGCAGCGCTCGTTCTTGCTATCCTGAACCGGCCGTCTCGCCATGAACCATCAACGGGAAAACATCATGCTGGAGCTACGACCCGGTTGCGAATGTTGCGACAAAGACCTGCCGCCCGATTCCGCCGATGCACGCATCTGCACTTTTGAATGCACTTTCTGCGCGGACTGCGCGGATCGTATTCTGAATTCCAGATGCCCGAACTGCGGCGGCGAACTCGTGCCCCGGCCACGCCGTCCGGCGGAGAAACTGGCGAATAACCCTGCATCGACGAAGCGGGTTTTCAATCCGGACTGCTTGCAGCAACGTTCAGGCTGAGCGCGCCGCATTTAATGCACTCAAGAAGCGCTATCCCTGCACTTCGCGGGTGCGCTCGCGGGCGGCGTATCGGAGCTTGATCGCGCAATGTGCCGGCTCGCTTCCGCGTGCTGCGCGACGAGCGCATCCAGCCGATCCTGCGCGAAGCGCGGCCCGTCGTCGCGCGCATGGGCGTTGGCCGCCCCGAACGCAGCGGCGACAAAAAGAACTTTGGCGAAGTGTTTTGTATTCATCATTCACTCCACGAAAAGACTGTCCCGTGAGGCTTTAGCATCGCACATCGGGGCGCTTGGCGTGCTGTCGTATCGGACAAAGTCGAGCGCGGCGATGCCTTTCGCATCGACTTGCACGATCGCGGGCTTGCATGCCGCGCGCCGATTTCCTATCTCTTAGACAGCAGATCACGGATCACGTCCAGGAGACCGTCATGACGAAACTCGCCCTTTTCTTCGACGGCACCTGGAACGAGCCCAACGACCGCACCAACGCCTATCTTCTCTACAAGCTCGCGCCGGAAACCGACGATCAGGAGACGCTCTACGTGCCCGGAGTCGGCACACAGGGCAACGGGCTGTTCTCGCTCGCCAACAAGTTCCTCGGCGGCGCATTCGGCGACGGCCTCTCCGACAACATCAAGAGCGGCTACGCGTGGCTGTGTCAGCGCTATCAGCCGGGCGCATCGATCTATATTTTCGGATTTTCGCGTGGCGCTTATTCCGCTCGCAGCCTGGCCGGCCTCATCCGCAAGTGCGGACTCGCGAACGACTGGAGCGGCGATTCCGTCCGCCAGGCGTACGGCATCTATCGCGATCAGAGCGTGAGTGCCGACGACGACTCGGTGAAGGCGTATCGCCAGCAGTTCTCGCGCGAAGTGGATGTCGCGTTCATCGGCGTATGGGATACGGTCGGCGAGCTGGGCATTCCGATCGGCGGAATTGCCGTGCCGGGCTTCGCGAGCTACTACAAGTTCCACGACACGACGCTTTCGAATCGCACGAAGGCTGCGTATCACGCGATCGCCGCGAACGAATTCCGCTCGCTCTACAAGCCGACGTTGTGGACGCAGGGCACCGAAGATCGCGGCGCGTTGCCGCTCGAGCAGCGCTGGTTCGCGGGCGCGCACGCCAACGTCGGCGGCGGCTACGTCACCCCGCCGCGCGATCCGGCCGACCTGCTGCCGCTGATTCCCGCCGAGTGGTTGCGCCAGAAGGCCGAATCGCACGGACTCGGGTTCGACAAGCCGATCACGATCCCGGATGCCGCGTACGCATCCGAGCCGATCGACTCGTATACCGAGTTCACGAGCAAGAATCCGCTCTTGCGCGACGTCTGCCAGAAGGTGCCGCGCGCGGCGGGCACGGCGCTCAACGAGAAGATCGATCCGAGTCTCTTCAACCGGCTCGATGCACCGGGCTTTCTCGATGCCTATCCGGCCCTGCGCGAGCAGTTGCGCGGCTTGCCGCTCGGCGAGTGACGAGAGGCAAGGGACAAGGGACAAGGGACAAGGAAAGGCGCGTCGCCGATCAGAAGATATGCGGCGGCGTGCGATCGACCATGTCGCGCGGCAGGGTTTCGTCGAGTTCGAATTCGACGCTCGGGAAATCCTGCAGGCGGCCGGCCACCTCGGCTTCGCCCTCGCTCGTGAAAAGGCCGTCGAGATAATCGAACGTCAGCTTGTCGACGAGCGCCTTTAGCGCAAGCTCGGGACTGCGCTTCGGCTCGACCGCGATGTCGTCCACGTCGAGGCGCGCGCAGAACTGCCCGCCGCTCGAATCCATCGCGCCGATGTCGATCACCTTGCCATCGACATTTTGCGCGAGCACGCGCTGCTCCACCGCGAACAGCCGGAACGGACGCGCGAGCGCGGCAGCGTCGTCCGGGGCGCGGGTCGTGTCGGCGTTGTTCTCCTGCTTCGGGTTGCCTTCGTTTTTCATGGCTATCTCCTTCGATGCGTTGATCGCGACGGTGCAGCAAGGCCCGCGCCCGCGCGCGGTGCGCCGCAGCATCGCGCGAGATTTCCCTTGTGCAGCGCGGCGTCCTACAGTTCGATCATGGTTCGATGCAATCTCACCCACGCAAAGGAGCAGCCAGTGGACGGATACATGAGCACAAAGGTCGCAGTCATCACTGGCGCGGGCCGCGGACTCGGGCGCAGCGCGGCGCTGAAGCTCGCGCAACAGGGCGTCGGCATCATCGGTACGTGGAACAGCGACGCCGCTTCAGCCGAAGCGGTGGCGGGCGAGATCGAGGAACTCGGCTGCAAGTGCGCGATGCTCGAGCTCGACGTCAGCCGATGCGACACCTTCCCCGCGTTCGCCGACGAAGTCTGCAAGGCGCTCGAACAGTCGTTCGAACGCACGAACTTCGATTTTCTGATCAACAACGCGGGCGTCGGCGTGCATGCGTCGTTCGTCGATACGACACCCGAGCAATTCGACACGCTGCTGGACATTCATCTCAAGGGACCGTTCTTTCTGACGCAGGCGCTGCTGCCTTTTCTGCACGAGGAAGGGAGCATCGTGAACGTGTCGAGCGGGCTCACGCGCTTCGCATTGCCGGGCTACGCGGCGTATGCGGCGATGAAAGGCGGCATCGAAGTGCTCACGCGGTATCTCGCGAAGGAGCTGGGGCCGCATGGGATCACGGTGAACACCATCGCGCCGGGCGCGATCGAAACGGATTTCGGCGGCGGCGTGGTGCGCGACGACCAGAGCGTGAACGACTTCATCGCGCAGAACACGGCGCTGGGGCGCGCGGGCGTGCCGGATGATATCGGCGGCGCGATTGCGGCGATGCTGTCCGAGGGCAATCGATGGATGACGGCGCAGCGCGTCGAGGTGTCGGGGGGCATGTTCATCTGAGGCTGCGAAAGCCGCGCGAGTGCAAACGCGGGCGCAAAAAAACCGGACGCCTAGGCGTCCGGTTTTCCGTGAAGCAAGCGCCGCTTAGAAGCGGTGGATGATACCCACGCCTGCTGCGAACATGCTGCGCGATGCGGACGGCGTGGTCTGGAAGCCGTCGCCGATCGTCGCGTTCGCGGCCGTCTGCGCGTTGACCTGGCCGTTCGGGAACGACGGGTTCGCGAGCGTGCGGCCGTTGGCGCGCTGGAACGCTTCCAGAGCGTACAGACCGGTGCGCTTCGACAGCGAGTAGTACTGGGACAGGTTGAACTGATGGTACGAAGCTGCGTCGGTGATGCCGTTCGCTTTGCTGGCCCACGTGTAGCTGTAGCCTGCCGCGAAGTCCCACGCGCTCGATGCCTTCCAGTGCAGCACCGTCCCTGCCGTGTTGAAGACGGCTTCGTCGGTGAACTTCGAGGCGATGCCCGGAATGTACTGAACGTTCGTATACGTCGCGGTGATGTCCCACGCGCTGTTGAACGTGTAGCCGAGGCCCACGGCGAAGCGGTTCTGGGCTTGCGCGCCCTGATAACCGTTCGTCACCGCCGACACGCCCGACTGACCGGCCGTGTTCGTCGTCGATGAATCGCCGTAGACGCCGCCGCCGATCGTCGAGTTGTTGATGCGCGTGAACGCAACCGTGCCGCCGATCGGGCCTTGCGAATACTGGATCGCGGCCGACCAGGTCGAACCCTGATAGACGCTGTCAGGCACGCCTGCGAACGAGTACGAACCGCTCACCGTGAAGCCGTACAGCTTCGGCGACGTGTAGACGACCGAGTTGTTCGCGCGGTAGATCGTGTCCAGTTCGTCCAGATCGCCCGGGTGCGCGCCGAAGTAGCCCGTCAGCCAGTTCGTCGGGCTGTACGGCGCCATCAGCGTGTAATACGACGTGTACTGGCGACCCAAGGTCAACGTACCGAACGCCGGGTTCGTGAGACCGACCCATGCCTGGCGGCCGAACATTGCGTTCGTGTACTGCTGCGCGCCGCTATTGATGTTGAAGCCGGATTCCAACTGGAAGATGGCCTTATTGCCGCCGCCCAGGTCTTCAGCGCCCTTCAGGCCGAAGCGGCTGCCCGCCCAGATGCCCGATGCCATCTTGACGTTCGAGCGGCCTGCCTGCGTCTTCGCCAGGTTCGTCTGGCTGCTTTGATAAACGATCGAGTCGTCGACGATACCGTACAGCGTCACGCTGCTTTGCGCGAAAGCCGGCGCGGCGACTGCGAACGCGGTCGCGGCGATGGCGGCGGCCTGGGTCATCTTGAAGCCTTTCATTTCTTCTCCTCTTGCATCGTGCGGTATGAGCGAATCGTTCGTGATCGGACTGGAACCGGAACCAGGCGGCGCTCGCGGTTACATCGACCGTAACTTTTATCGCTGGCAAGTGTATGGCTTACCGATGGAATCCGAAAGAATCGGCTTCGTCGGTGTCGTTTTTTTTGCACCGTGTGGTTAACCAGTATTTGCGTCGAAGCAAATATTCGGCATTCGGTCGCCAGCATGACAAGAAGCTGTCAGTAACGTGGCGTCGGAGCATGACTCGCAGCGAGCAAGCCCCGTGTGACAAGGCGCAACGGCAGCCCGGTAAATATTGCCGCAGATGGCCGACGGGCCTTTCCGTTGGAAGGAGATGCGCCGAAAGGAGCTAATGTTTGGCGGCGCGGCAGGCAGAAAAAACGGGCTTGCTACGAAAGGAGGCGGAAAGCATCGGCATGGGGTGCCGTGAGACGCGAGCGACGCGTGAAAGCGGCGCGTCGCCCGGAAGGAAGGATGGAAGGACTGCAGTAAAGCTTATTGCTCGATCTTCGCCCGCAGTTCGCGCGCGGTCTCGAGCAAGCCTTCGTAGCCCGAGCGCGCGTGCGAAGGCAGATCGGGATCGCCGACGAGCGTGCCGAGCGTCTCGATCAGGCTATAGAGAATGCCCTTCGCCGCGCCGGCGGCCATGCGTCCCGCCGCGACGGATTCGTCGACGTGCGTGATCGCCGCATCGAAATGCTCGACGTTCGGATGCCGCTCGGAAAGATCGGGCGCGGTCGAGCGTGGGTCGCGCGGCTCGGTCGGGTCGCTGTTCATGATGGTCTGCCTCCGTGGCAAGTGCGAATGTCCTCGTTCCTGTATAGCGCCGCCGCGCGATGGCCGCAATCCGTGCGTGCCGCGCCGGATCGTCGCGCGGCCTGCGCGCTTCGCAAGCGCCCGAAAGCACCGTAAGCGCTCACGACGCCGGCACTTCCTGCACCGGCACGATGCGATGCACGCGCCGCGCATCGACGTCATGCGCGCCCGCCGCGCGATGCGGCACGCCGTGCTCCATCAGAAGCGCGCGCAGTTCGTTGATGACCGGAAAGACTTCGTGATTGTGGTCGGCGCCCTGCCGGTCATGCGCTTCCTGTTCGCGCTCGACGATCCATCGATCCTCCTTGAAGATGCGCTCGGTGAACCACACGAGCAGCGGCCACGCGGCATCGAGCAGGATGGGAATCTTCGGGCGGCGGATCGACAGCAGGCCGAAGGTGCGATTGGTGCGCTGTTCGGCATCGAGCGGCACGTAGGCGATCCACAGGTCCATCACCATCGCCTCGTCCTTCGTGCGGATCCTGAGCGTTTGATACGGATACTCGGTGCGAACCGTCATCACGTCTTTCTGCGTCTCATCGGGCTTGGCGCCGCGCTTCTGGCCGAACACCAGCGCCTCGCCGATCGGCTGCTTCCCCGCCTCGCGCGCGAACGTGTAGTCCACTTCGATCCAGTCCTCGCCCCGCCGCCGTCCGAGCGATCGCGCGCGCATGCTGCCCATCTGCCGCCGATGCAGGAACTGGTGGTTCATGTCCATCAGGTTCTCGTGCATGAACGTGTAATGGCACTTCACTTCCTGGCCGAAGCGGCGCGTCTTGTAGGCCGCATCGGTGGCGGAGTCGAGCGATGGAAACCTCGCGGTGTCGGCGCGAAGCGGATCGCCCGTGAACACGAAAACGAGTCCCGCTTCCTCGCGGCACGGATACGCGCGCACGCCGTTGGGAAGGCGCTCGCGTCCGAGATAGGGAATGTCGGTGCAGCGGCCGGTGCAGTCGTAGGTCCAGCCGTGATAGCAGCAGCGAATGGACTCGCCATCGACGACGCCCGCCGAAAGCGGCACCTGCCGATGCGCGCAGCGGTCTTCGAGCGCGAAGACCTTGCCCGAGTCCGTTCGCACGAGCACGATGGGATCGCCCGCGAAGCGCACGCCGTGCGCATGGCCCCGCTTCACTTCGCGCGACCACGCGAGCGGATACCAGTGATCGGGATGAATGTCGATGCGGCGCAGATCGCGCGGCTGGCTTGCGGACGTATCGACGGCACCGGTTTCCTGCTCGCCTTGCGGCAACGCTGCGTGCATGTAGGACGCCTCCGGGAGGAGTGAGATCGGATGTGAGCGCCTGTCGCGAATGCGGGCGCAAAGGAACGATCTCTCGCAGTCTACACGGCGTCGCCCGTTTCGGCGCGAGCGGACCGTCGGGTCGCGCTCGTGTGCCTGCTCACCTTATGCCCCTTCGTCCTTGACGAACACCAGACTGAAGTTGTTCGCGGGCATCGCGACGGTTTCTGCAAGCGTGAATCCGGCCTTGCGTGCGAGCGCCTCGACCGTTTCCATGTCGCGCACGCCCCAGCGCGAATCGGTGGCGCGCAGTTGCGCATCGAAGGCTTCGTTGCTTGGCGCGGTGTGCGCGCCATTGCGCCGGAACGGCCCATACAGGTACAGTACGCCCCCCGCATCGAGCCGTTCGGCCGCGCCGCGAACGAGCGCCTCGGCCGCTTCCCACGGCGCGATGTGGATCATGTTGATGCATACGATCGCCGCGACCTTGCCGATGCCCCAATCGCCGCGCGTCACGTCGATACAAAGCGGCGCGTTCAGGTTCGGCAGCCCCGCATGCGCGCGCCACGCGGCGATGGATTCGCGTGAGGCGGCGTCCGGATCGCTCGGCTGCCAGACGATGTCCGGCAACGCGGCCGCGCAATGCACCGCATGCTGTCCGGTGCCGCTGGCGATTTCCAGCACGACGCCGCGCTTCGGCAGCACGCGTGCGAGGACGGCTAGAATCGCATCGCGATTGCGTTCGGCGGCGGGTGCGCGGCGGCGCACGCCGGCGTCGGAATTCGATGAGGCTTGCGTCATGGAATGCGGCTGAATAAGCGGCTCGATAAGCGAAACATGTTATCGAGACTAAGGGCGCGCAGGCTGCGGCGTCAAGCGGCAGCAGCCTTTCGAAAGTCATGGCGCGAAACCTGCTGCCTGACGTCCCCATTACCGCGTCGCGATGCAAACGCGGCGCGTCGTCAAACCTGTGTATGCTGCCGATGATTCCCCGCGCCGCGCGTGATGTGCGCGGCGACATTATCGAATGCAAAAGACCACCGGCTCTGCACAGCCGCGTGTCCAACCGGAGCGAAACATGCAAGACACGAGACGCGAAGGCCCCGATGAAGACACCATTGCGTTCGCAACGGAAGTGTTCAACACCGCGCGCCGGGGCGATGCCTCGATGCTCGACGCCCTGCTTCACAAAGGCCTGCCGCCGAACCTGCGCAACGACAAGGGCGACAGCCTCGTGATGCTCGCGAGCTATCACGGCCACGCCGACGCGGTGCGCGTGCTGCTCGAACACAAGGCCGATCCGGACCTGCGCAACGACAACGGCCAGACGCCGATCGCCGGCGCGGCGTTCAAGGGCTTCAAGGACGTGATCGAAACGCTGCTCGCGCACGGCGCGGACATCGAAGGCGCATCGCCCGACGGACGCACGGCGCTGATGATCGCCGCGATGTTCAATCGCGTGGAGATCGTCGACATGCTGATCGCGCGCGGCGCGAACCCGGATGCACGCGACCAGAACGGCTTGTCCGCTCGCGAGTACGCAGCCCGAATGGGAGCAGCCGATACCGCCGCGCAGCTCGCGGGCCGGCAGCCGGGAACGGACGCATCGCCGGGCGCATGAGCGCGTGAGCGCGTGAGCGCATGCACGCACTGAGACACACGGCCGGACGCTCGCGTCGCCGGTCCACACAATACAAACCAGGAAGGTGGCCCGGACACATGGAGCTTTTGTGATGACAGGCGGTATCTCGCATCGGGGTGATGCGTTGGCCAACAATGCGGCATTCACGCTGGTTTCCGCGCCGGTTTCAGCAATACGGCGCGCCTGGCACGCCGCATCGCGCCTGATCGTACTGTTGTCCGCGCTGGCATGGCGCACGCGCGGCCTGCCGCGCTCGGCCGGCCTCGTCATGCTCGCCGCGTGCGCGCTCTCGGCATGCGGCATCTTTCCGCAGCAGACGCCCGCGCCGATCGTCGAGCACTCGTACATCCCGACTCCCGACGAAACCGAAACCGCCGATACCGAAGAGCCCGCGTCGTCCGTCGTCGTCGCGCCGGAACCGGCGTCCGCCGTGAAGCCGCCGCCCCCGCCGAAGCCGAAGCGCCGCATCGTGAAGCCGAAGCCGGTGGAGCCGGTCATCACCGCGCCCGCCGAGCCGCCCGAACCGCCGCCGCCTCCGCAGATCATTTCGACGCGCATCATGCAGCACGATCAGCTGCACGGCCTGCTCGATGCCGAAGTGCAGCGCCCCGACGGCAAGGTCGTGGGCCGCGCGGTGGACATGTACGTCGATGCCTCCGCGAAGCCGAAGCTGCTGATGGTGAACCTCGCGGGCTTCATGGGCGTCGGCGATCGCAAGGTCAATTTCCCGTGGACGGCCTTCCGCTTCGCGCCGAATTCGAAGGCCGCGCCGATCACGTTCCTCCCTCCGCCGCCGCCCGCGAAAGGCAAGCCCGCGGACCCGGTGCCGAAGCCGCAGCCCGTGAACGAGGCGCCGCCGAACTTCACGCAGCTCGTCGATTCGACGGTGACGCAGAAAAACGGCGCGCGCATCGGACGCGTGGTCGACGTGCTCGTCGATTCGCAGGCGGAGCCGCAGGCGCTCGTCGTCGATCTGTCGAGTTCGCTCGCGGCGGACAAGCGTCACGTGGCGGCGAACTGGGGCGATCTGCAGGTCGTTTCACGCAACAAGCAGCTCGTGCTTCAAATGAATTTCAACGACGCGCAGCTCAAGGCCGCGCCGACGTACGCGCCCGAACAGCCGATCAAGATCGTGTCGCCGGTCGTCCCGGCGACGCCCGCTTCATCGGCGACGGCAACCGCTGCGTCATCGGCACCATCGTCGGGCGGCGCGACGGCGTCGGGCGCGGTGGCGGCGCAGGGCTCGTCATCCGGCGCGCGCCCGGCCCGATAAACGGATCACGACATGGATAACCGATTCACGACATGGTAATTGCACGAAGTCTGCGCGCGCTCGACTGGCTGAACTTCTTCGTCGCCAACGTGCAGACCGGCTTCGGCCCGTTCATCGCTTCGTATCTCGCGGCCCACAAGTGGACGCAGGGCGAGATCGGCCTGATGCTGTCCGTCGGCACGATCAGCGCGATGGCAAGCCAGCTTCCCGCGGGCGCGCTCGTCGACGCCATGCGCAACAAGAAGTTCGCGGCGCTCTCGGCGATCATCGCGATCATCGTGAGCGCGCTATTGCTCGCCGCGAGCCCGACGTTCATCCCCGTGTTCGCGGCCGAGGTGCTGCACGGCTTTGCGAGCTGCATGCTCGTCCCGGCGATGGCCGCGATCTCCGTCGCGCTCGTCTCGCGCGCCGATCTCGGCGACCGGCTCGGCCGCAACGCGCGCTGGGCGTCGATCGGCAGCGCACTGACCGCCGCACTGATGGGCGCGTTCGGCGAATATCTGTCGCTGCGCTCGGTGTTCTTTCTGACGGCGGCGCTCGCGTTGCCCGCGATCGTCGCGCTGCGCATGATTCACTACGATGCGCCGCCCGCCGTGCCGCGCGCGCCTCCCGGCAAGCCGAAGCTCACGCCCGAAGGCGAGGAGCGCGAGTCGCTGCGCGAGTTGCTGAAGGATCGGCGCTTGTTGATTTTCGCGGCGTGCGTGGTGCTGTTCCATCTCTCGAACGCGGCGATGCTGAATCTCGCCGCCGGCGAAGTCACCGCGCACATGGGCGACAACGTTCAACTGGTGATCGCGGCGTGCATCATCGTGCCGCAGTTCATCGTGGCGGCGCTGTCGCCGTGGGTCGGACGGCAGGCGCAGAAATGGGGCCGGCGTCCTATCCTCATTCTCGGCTTCTGCGCGCTGCCGATCCGCGCGCTGCTGTTCGCGGGCGTGAGTAGCCCGTATCTGCTCGTGCCGGTGCAGATGCTCGACGGCATCAGCGCGGCCGTGTTCGGCGTGATGCTGCCGCTCATCGCCGCCGATGTCGCCGGTGGGCGCGGCCACTACAACCTCACGATCGGCTTCTTCGGGCTGGCGGCGGGCGTCGGCGCGACGCTCTCGACGGCGGCGGCGGGCTTCGCGGCCGATCGCTTCGGCACGGCGATGAGCTTCTTCGGTCTCGCCGGCGCGGGCGCGCTCGCGGTCGCTCTCGTCTGGCTGGCGATGCCGGAAACGCGCACGGAGCATGTCGCGCCGAAGGTGGAGAAGCCGCCGGTCGAGGCGTGAAGCGCGTCTCCAGCGGCTTCAGCGCCTTCAGACGAGCGGCTTCAATCCGTCCAGCAACGTCGGCACCAGTTCGCTCACGGTGGGATGCACGTGCATCGCGCGTTGCAGCGTGGTGTACGGCGCATCGGCGTTCATGATGTCGACGAAGGTGTGGATCACCTCGTCGCCTTCGATGCCGTAGATCGCCGCGCCGAGAATGCGCTTCGTGTCGGCGTCGACGAGCGCCTTCATGAAGCCGTCCGTTTCGCCGCGTTCGCGCGCACGGCCGACGCGCGTCATCGGCATCGTGGCGATGAGCGCCGCGCGGCCATCCTTTCTCACTTCCGCTTCGCTCATGCCGACGCGCGCGAACGGCGGATCGACGAACACCGCGTACGTCATGATGCGCGTGTCGACGCTGCGCGATTCGCCATCGAGCAGATTGGCCGCGACGATCTCGTAGTCGTTCCACGACGTGTGCGTGAACGCGCCGCGCCCGTTCACATCGCCGATCGCCCAGACGCCTTCCGCTTTCGTGCGCAGCTCGCCGTCCACGTCGATCAAGCCATGCCGGTTCACCGCGATGCCCGCGTGTTCCAGGCCGAGATTGTCGGTGTTCGGCGTGCGCCCGGTCGCGAAGAGCAGATGCGACGCATCGATGGCTTCATCGCCCAGCTCGATGCGCAGCCCGCCGCTCGTTTTCTGCACGCGCTTTGCTTCGGCGCCGAAACGAAACTCGACGCCCTCGCGCGCGAGCACGTCCTGCATCGCGCGGGCGACGTCTTCGTCCTCGCGCGTCAGGATGCGATCGCCGCGCACGAGCAGCGTGACGCGGCTGCCGAAGCGCCTGAACATCTGCCCGAATTCGAGCGCGATATAGCTCGCCCCGACGATCACGAGATGCGCGGGCACGTCGGTCAATTCGAGAATGCTGGAGTTGGTCAGATACGGAACGCCGTCGAGCCCGCCCAGCCCGTCGATATGCGGCACCGTCGCGCGCGTGCCCGTGTTGATGAAGATCATGTCGGCGTGAATGTCCTGCGTCGCGCCGTCGTCGCTCCGGATGGCGAGCGCGCGCGGTCCCGTGAAGCGGCCATGCCCCTTGAACACGGTGACGTTCGGCGTGCCGCGCAGCCATTGTTCGATGCCGTCGCGCGATGCGCCGATCACTTCGTCCTTGCGCGCCTTCACGCGCGCCATGTCTATCGTGATGTCGCCGCCGATATCGACGCCATACTTGGCCGCCGTCCGCGCGACATGCGCCGCGCGCGCGCTCGCCACGTACGTCTTGGTCGGCGTGCAGCCGACATTCACGCACGTGCCGCCGAAAAGATGCCGCTCGATCACCGCCGTGCGCTTGCCGCTTTCGGCGAGCCGCACGGCAAGCGGCGAACCGCCCTGCCCGGTGCCGATGACGACTGCATCGAAATGCTGTGACATGCGTAAGCCTCCGTGGCCGGTGCGTGCCTGGCCAAACATCGGACAATGCACGTGTTATTGGATCCAACGCCCGGCCATCTTACGCTCAACGCCGCCGACGGGCACGGCGCGTGCTCGCACCCATTGGATGGCTTACCCATCCTTCCGCTGTTTTCAGGGCGTTCCATGACCGAGACGATCTGGTTTCTCGTCGTCGGCGGCGTGCTCATCTTCATGGGACTCGCCGGTTCGGCGTTCAAGCGCCTGCCGATCAGCACCGCGATGTGTTATCTCGCGATCGGCTTCGCGCTCGGGCCGGGCGCGGCGAATCTGCTGCGCATCCGGCTCGACGGCGACGCCACCGTCCTGCGCCTCGTCACCGAAGTGGGCATGCTCGTGTCGCTGTTCGCGGTCGGCTTGCGGCTGCGCGTGCCGCCGACCGATCTCCGCTGGCTTTTGCCGGTGCGCTTGGGCTTCGTCGCGATGGTGCTGACCATCGTGCCGCTCACGTTCTTCTGCGTGTATGTGCTCGGCATGAGCTGGGGATCGTCGCTGCTGCTTTCGGCGATGCTCGCTCCCACCGATCCCGTTCTCGCCCACGACGTGCAGGTCGAACAGCCCGGCGACACCGATCTGCTGCGTTTCTCGTTGACGGCGGAAGGCGGCGTGAACGACGGCATCGCGATGCCCTTCGCGCTGCTCGGCCTCGCGGTATGCCGCTACGAAGCATCGCCCGACGATGCGCTCCACTGGGGCTTTCTTCTGCAAGCCGCGTGGGGCACGTTCGCCGCGCTGGCAAGCGGCTGGCTGCTCGGCGAGCTGACGGTGCGTCTCGTCGCGTATCTGCGCACGCATCATGGCGAGGCGCTCGGCTCCGAAGGCTTCTATGCGCTGGGGCTGATCGCGCTGTCGTATGGCGTCGCGGAACTGCTGCACGCGTATGCGTTCCTCGCGGTGTTCGCGGCGGGGCTTGCGACGCGTCGCGTCGAACAGAAGGCAAGCGGCGACAAGTCCGCGCGCGAAGCGGTCGGCACCGTCGATGCCGACGACGTCAGCGCCACCGCCGCCGATCCCCGGCGCGCGCACGCGTTCATGGCCGAGCGCGTGCACGGCTTCACGATCGAACTGGAACGCATCGCCGAAGTGGCGATCATGCTGATGGTCGGCGCGGTGCTCGGCGCGATGTGGCGCGAACTGTTCACGTGGCAGGCGACGCTTCTGATCGGCGCGCTCTTTCTCGTGGTGCGGCCGCTGGCAGTGGAGGCGTCGCTGATCGGCGCGGGCGCATCGCGTCCGCAGCGCCTGCTGATGGGCTGGTTCGGCATACGCGGCGTCGGCTCGTTCTACTATCTGCTCTATGCGATCGAGCACGCGCCGAAGAACGTCGCCGCGCCGCTCGTGCCGTTCGTGATCGCGGCGATCGCGGCATCGGTGATCGTGCATGGCGTGACATCGACGCCACTGATGAATCGCTATCAGCGCATTCAGAACAACGACTGAGCAACGACTGAGCAACGACTGAGAGCCGTTCCATGAAGCACCTGATCTTCTTTTGCGGGCACGCGGGCACGGGCAAGACGACGCTCGCCAGGCGCCTCTTCTCGCCGCTCATGCGCGCGACGGGCGAGCCCTTCTGCCTGCTCGACAAGGACACGCTCTACGGCGCCTACAGCGCGGCGGCGATCGGCGCGCTGACGGGCGATCCGCACGACCGCGACAGTCCGCTTTTCATCGAGCATTTGCGCGATCCGGAATACCGCGGCCTGATCGATACGGCCGCTGAAAATCTCGCGCTCAGCGTGAGCGCGGTGGTGATCGCGCCGCTGTCGCGCGAGGTGCGCGAGCGGCGGCTGTTCGATCGCGCATGGCTCGGCGTCGGCGATGACGTCGCGATCCGCGTCGTCTGGGTGCACGTGAGCGAGGATGTGGCACACGAACGCATCGTCGCGCGCGGCGATCCGAACGATGCGTACAAGCTCGCGCACTGGGAGGATTATCGGCAGCGCCTTTTCTTTCCCGACGATGCGCTCGCCGCAGACCTGCTGATGTTCGACAACGCATCCGCGTCCGACGATGACGAGGCGCGTCTGCTTGCGCGCCTCATCGCCGAAGATTAGAGAAAAGCTCAGGCCGCCGCGAGTTGCCGCGCGGTCGCGAGCGCGTTCGCGCCTTCGTACAATTTGCCGAATCGGTTGTTGAGGAACGCATCGAGCGGAACCTGCTCCTGGCGCACGAAGCCGCTTTGCGGCAGCACGCCTTCGCGGAAGAGATCGAGTTCGGCGCACACCGCGCCGGCCGTCGTGATCTGGATCGCGCTCATCGGCACGCCGCACACTTCCTTCGCGAAGATCTTGCGCGTGAACACGTCCTGCACGAGTTGCCCGCCGGGACCGCCGCGCATGCCCGTCACCGTGACGAAGATCAGCACGACATCCTGCGTCGTCGAAGGAATCGCGCGCTTGAGCATGGCCTTGAGGCCGTCGCGATCGGTGGACATGCGCAGGTCGTCCAGCAGGAACTTCATCAAATCGCGATGCCCCGGATAGCGCACCGACTTGTAATCGAGCGTCTCGACGTTGCCCGCGAGCGTTTCGCATAGCGTGCCCAGCCCGCCCGACGTGTTGAACGCTTCGTACTCGATGCCATCCAGCGAAAAATGCTCGACGCCTTCGAGCGGCTGCAGCCATTGCGTGCGGCCTTCGCGCACGGCTTCGCACGGCTGGCAATACTCGTTGATGAGCCCGTCGATGCTCCACGTCAGGTTGTATTTCAACGCGTTGGTCGGAAACTCCGGCAGCGCGCCGACGCGCATCTTCACGTCGCGCACGTTGTGAAGACGCCGCGCCAGATCGTGCGCGACGATGCCGATGAAGCCCGGCGCGAGGCCGCATTGCGGCATGAATGCCGTGTGCGCGTCGTCAGCGATGGCGCGGATCGCGTGCGTCGCGCGCACGTCCTCGGTGAGATCGAAGTAATGCACGCCCGCCGCTTTCGCCGCCGATGCCACGCTGATCGCAAGGTAATACGGCAGCGCGTTGACGAGCGCATCGAAGCCGGTGAGCGCCTGGCGCAACGCGGGCGTATCGGCGGAATCGACGCGGCGTGTCGCGATGCCGAGCGCGTCGAGTTGCGCGAGCGCGTGTTCGTCGCGGTCGAATGCGACGACATCGAAGTCCCCCGTTTCGCGCAGCAAGCGCGCGATGCCTTGGCCGATCAGGCCCGCGCCGATGAGTGCCACTTTCATTTCTTGTCTCCTGTCTGGGTGTGCATGGACGTCACACATCAGTCTAGGAGCGCGTGAATTTTGAATACAGGCACAAAGTGATGCGCATCGACGACGCATTTCGTCGTTTCGACGACGCTGCGCTGCGATACGTCGAAACCTCAACCCGCGCGATCGATCTTGCGCGCCAGGATGATCGACGTCGTCGTGCGCTCGACCCCTTCGAGCGCGCCGATTTCATCAAGCAGATCGTTGAGGCGATCGGGCGAATCGGCGCGCAGCCAGGCGACGTAATCGAACTCTCCGCTGACCGCGCAAAGCAACTGGATCTCCGGCATGCGCGCGAAGCGCTTCTGCACGTCGCGGCCGTATTTCGGCGCGATCTTGATGCCCACGTACGCCTGAATGCTGGCGTCGAGCACGTCCTGTCCGAGCCGCACGCCGTAGCCCGCGATCACGTTGTTCTTCTCGAGACGCGCGATGCGCGCGATCACCGTCGTGCGCGCGACGCCAAGCTGCCGCGCGAGATTGGCGACGCTCTCGCGCGCATTCGTTTGCAGCAGTGCGACCAGGTTGCGGTCGATATCGTCGAGTTGGTCGAGGCGCGGCGGTCTCATGTCGTCCTTTGTGGATGCGTTGTCGTTTGTGTCGATTATCGCTTTTGCATGCGGCATGCAACATGCGGCACGCAAAATGCCATCCGCACGCGGATCGCGAATTTTCCAGAGACGTATCGAATGTAAGCAGTTGTGGCAACGCAGGCGATTCGCCGCTCAATCGTGATACTAATATCGGGCGACGGCATCAACGCCCGTCTTTGCTGGTTTCAGCTGTCAGCGCACTGTCAGCGAGACGCGGCTCGCCTCTTTTTGAATCGATCGAAGGATTCCCCGAATGAAGAAAACACTCGTCGCAATCGTGGCGTCATGCGCCGTCAGCGCGGCCTTCGCGCAAACCTCCGCGCCCACCGCTGCATCCGGCGCGCAAAACGCTGCGCCGGCGGTATCGGCTGCGTCCACGCCGGGCGCTTCGAAGCGCGAAGCGCGCGTGGAAGAGCGCATCGCTCAACTGCACTCGGGCCTGAAGATCACCTCGGCGCAGGAAGCGCAATGGGCGCCGTTCGCCGACGCCATGCGCGAAAACGCACGCGCGATGGCCGATCTGTATCGGCAGCGCATCGCGCAACGCGACACAATGTCGGCGCTCGACGACATGAAGCAGTATCAGCAGATCACGCAAGCGAACGCGGACGGCACGAAGCGCCTCGTCGATGCATTCGAGCCGCTGTACGCGAGCCTCTCGCCGGAGCAGAAGAAGCTCGCCGACACGAGCTTCCGTCAGGAAGGCCACAACCACGGACGGCGCGAACACGCGCATCGCCAGCCGCGCGCGTCGGGCGCGGACGCGGCATCGGCGACCAAGCCGTAAGCGCTGTCATCGATATAAGGCAACGCAGGCCCGCATCGACCGATGCGGGCTTTTTGCACTTTGCGGCGATTACCGCTAGCATCGCGCTCCTTCCTCCACATCGGTCCATCCCATGCTCAAGCTCTCGCAACCCGATCTCGCTTCCGATCCCGCCGCGCGCCGCGTCGTCAAGAGCGAAGTGGTGAACGTCGAATTCGCGGCCGTCGCCGGCGAACTGATGAGCCTGGAAGGGCCGAACCGGTATGCGCCCGGCGACGCCATCGTCACGGGCGCGTCAGGCGAGCGCTGGGTCGTCTCGCGCGACCGGTTCGACGCGAAGTATCTGCCCGAAGGCGGCATCGCGCATGGCGAGCCGGGCATGTATCGCAACCGGCCGAGCGTCGTGCTGGCCAAACAGATGACCGAAGCGTTCTCCATCGCGCGTTCCGCGTCCGGCGACGTGCTCACCGGCGACACCGGCGACTGGGTCATGCAGTACGCGCCGGGCGACTACGGCGTCGTCAAGGCGGCGCGTTTTGCAAAGGTCTATCGCGACGCGTAAGCCTCAAGCATCACGCATCACGCGAAGTCCTCGCCCATCTCGATCTCCATTTCGCGCGGCACGGTCTCGCCGTTCGCGTGCATCTCTTCGAGCGAGCCGAGCGTCGCTTCCACATAGGCGCGCAGCACCGCATAGCTGCGCGCGTGCATGCGCGGCGGCATCGCGCGATAACGCGCAAGCGCGGCCGGATCGAAGCGAACGTCGATGGTGATGCGGCGCGCCGTCGAACCGAAACGCATCGCGACGTAGTGAATGGTCAGCGACGTGCGGCCCGCGTCGTCGATACGTTCGGCGAACTGCGTCTGGTCCGGAAAGAGATCGCTGATGACGTGCGCGAGCATGTCGATGTCCGCGCTCGGACAGTCGTATTGGTAATCGTCCATGAATGTCGGTCGTTCAGGGTTGGCGTGCGTCGATCGGCAGAGCGTCCGCGGCGCGGCGATAGTACCGCACCAGCGCCGCCGCCACGATCACGCCCAGCACGAGATAGACCGCATCGGCGGCGATGAGCGGAATGAGGCGCGCCTGAAACAGCGCGGCCGGCAAGCCGACGAGCGCATGCGCCGCGATCAGCACGCCGAGCGCGTGACGCGAACGCTCGCGCAGCATTTGCCACATCAGCGCGGAGAAACCGAGCTGGAACACGAACGCGCTCACGCGCTCGATGAGAAAGATGCCCGCCGACACCGGCGACAGGCTCAGCAGGATCATGTGAATGCGCGCGATGGCATCGAGCGGTGCGCTTTCGAAGTGCGAATCGAGCGTGCCGTTGTTCGCGAGCACCGCATAGACAATCCATTGCGCCTGAACGAGCACGCCGACGATCCACGCTTCCGCCCCGCCGTGCCCGATGCCGTATCCGAGCGCCGGCCCCTTTCTTTCCAGCGCCGCTGGCTCGCGTTCGATGAGCCATTTCATGCCGATGAAGCGCCCCACTTCCTCGCACACGCCCGCAGCCAGCGCGCCATACACGACGAACGCGACGGGATTCGCAAGCCACGCCGACGTCACCGGATTGCCGAGCATGAAGCCGTGCAGCGCGCGCTCGATGACCATCGCGAAGAGCGCGAACACCGCGATGCCGAGAATCGCCTCGCGCGGCACAAGGGCGAAGCGGCCACGCATGCGCCGATACAGCACGACCGGCATGGCCGCGACGATGAGCGTCACGAGCGCAAGGCTCGCGAGCGTCGGGAGACTGATCATTCCACTTCCTTCACTTTCCTTGCGATATTTCGTGCGTCGCTTGCGGCGGTGTATCGCCCGTCGCGCGCTGCGTCGAAGCGCGCACGACGAGTTCGCCGGGCAAGAGGCACTCGCGCGCCGGCATCGCCGCTCCGCCGAGCCGCTCGTGCAGGAACTCGACCGCCCGCCGGCCGATTTCGTAAGTCGGCTGACGCACCGCTGTCATTCCGGCAAGCTCTGCCCATTCGGAATCGTCGATGGCGAGCAGCGCCACGCTCGCCTGCCAGTCCGCGCCGTAGCGCTCCTTCAGATGCACGGCGACGCGCAACGCCACCGGCCCGTTCGCCGCGAAGAGCGCGACGCGCTTGCCCGCTGCATGCGCCGCATCGACACGCGCATCGAGTTCGCCGAGCGCGGATGCGGCATTGGCGAGATCGACGACGAGCGTCGAGCCGCTTGCGCCAAGCGACGCGATGGTCTCACGAAACGCGGCTTCGCGCAGACGCCGCGAACTGACATGCGTCACCGGCTGCACGATGAAGAGCAGTTCGTCGAAGCCCTGATCGACGAGGTGACGCGTGGCCTGCGCGACGGCGGCGGGATTGTCGAGCCCGACCATATCGGTCACGATGCCTTCGACCGTTCGATCCACCAGCACCACGGGAATGCCGCCTTGCGTGAAGCCTTGCAGCAGTTCCTCCTTGACGCCGAGCGCGTTGACGATCACGCCTTCCACGCGATACGTCGTCAGCAGTTGCAGATAGCGCCGCTCCATGTCGACTTCGTTGGCGGCATGACAGATGAGCGGCATGTAGCCGAGCGCGTGGCACGCGGCTTCGACGCCTTGCAGCACTTCGACGGAATAGGGATTCGTGAGGTCGGCGAGCAGCATGCCGATCAGCCGATTGCGGCCGCGTTTGAGGCCGCGCGCCATCTGGTTCGGGCGATAGTCGAGCTTCTCGATGGCCGCTTCGATGCGTGCGCGCAGGTCCCGCGACAGCACGCCGGTTTCGCCGTTGAGATAACGCGAAATGCTGGTCTTGCCGGTGCCGGCTTCGCGGGCCACATCGGTGATGGTGGCGCGGCGGCCATCGAAGGCGCGCGGCAGACGCGCTAGCTGTTTGGAATGGTCGGGATCGTCGGACATGTTCGTCATTGCGGCCTGCCTCCTGCGGGTGGGGCGGCGAAGCCATCCCCTGTAGATGGCGTGCGCACGCTCTTCGCATGTTAGCGCATGCGAAGAGCGGTTTCGTCGCTGTCAGCGCTTAAGCACTTCGCGATTGACGATGTTCTGCGTGAGCATACCGTCGAGCGCGGCGAGCAGGTTTTCGGCGGCATTGCGGTTCATTGCGTGACGCGTCTCATGGGTAGCCGAACCGATGTGCGGCAACGCGACCACGTTCTTCATGGCGAGCAGCGGAGAATCCGCGGGCAACGGTTCCTTTTCGAAGACATCGAGGCCGGCGGCGCGGATGGTGCCGTTCTGGAGCGCATCGATGAGCGCGGCTTCATCGACGGTCGGCCCGCGCGATGCGTTGATGAGAATCGCGCTTCGCTTCATCTTCTTCAGCTCATTCGCGCCGATGAGACCGCGCGTTTCCGGCGTGAGCGGCACTTGCAGGCAGACGAAGTCGGATTGCGCGAGGAGTTCATCGAGCGAGACGCGCCTGGCGCCATAGTCTCGTTCGGCTTGCTCGTTGGCATGGCGATTCGTGTACAGCACGTTCATGCGAAAGCCGAGCGCCGCCCGCCGCGCGACTGCCCCCCCAATGCGTCCGAGGCCCACGATGCCGAGCGTTTTGCCTTGCACGTCGACGCCGAAGCACGCTTCACCGATGCTGGCTTTCCAGTTGCCTTCCTTGACCCATTCGGCGAGTTCGACGACGCGTCGCGCGCTGGCGAGGATGAGCGCGAATACGGTATCGGCGGTGGATTCGGTGAGCACGTCGGGGGTGTGCGTGAGCACGATGCCGCGGCGCGTGAGGTCGTCGACGTCGAATTGATCGAAACCTACCGAGACGGTCGATAACGCTTTGAGGCGCGTTGCGCCTTCGATCATATCCGGCGAGATCTTCACGCTTGCGCCGATCGCGCCGTCGGCGTCTTTGAGTGCCGCTATGAACGCGGCTTTGTCCTTCGGGTCGACGGTCACCACTTCGGCGTGGTCGCGCAAGTAGGCTTCTACGTCGGACGGTAAAGGTTTATAGGCTACGATTTTTTTGCGGTTCATGGTCTGTTGTCTTTGCCCTTGCTCGGGCGGGAAGTTTTATCTGGCGGTTTGGCTTGCTTGCTGATGATGATATGCCGTTTCGGGAAGACTGTTATCGCGTCGGTCTATTGGCTCGCCCCTCCCCGGGGCGGGGGTCACTTTCTTTGCTGCTGCAAAGAAAGTAACCAAAGAAAGCAGCTTTCATTAGGCCCACTGAATTCAAGCAGTTCACCATACTTGACACCCACCCCGGCCCCGCCTAAGTGTCGCCCCCACAAAACTCACCCGGCTTGGTGCGAATAGCCACTGACCCTTCGCACCCTCGAACTTAGTGGTAAGCAGCTCATCCATCCGGCACAGCGCTCCGCGCTGCCGTCCGGTTAGAACAAGCGAAAAGCAAAGCAGAAGCAAGCAATTAGAAAAACTCACTTCCAATGCAGTGGAGGCGCTACAAGCACCAACTTACTCAGTGATTCGACTAACCCATCGGCCGCGTAGCGGGCCGGAGCTGTTTAGTGCTGTGCCAGTGAGTTTGAAGGTGCGATGACACAGTGGCTATTCGCACCAAGCCCGGTGTGGTTTGTGGGGGCGACACTTAGGCGAGTGCCACCGCGTGATTCAAGAATGGGCACACCGGGCATGCTTCGGGCGGTTTAAAGCTGCTTTCTTTGGTTACTTTCTTTGCAGCAGCAAAGAAAGTGACCCCCGCCCCGGGGAGGGGCAGCCAAATAGACCGACACGAAAACAAGCTCAACGACAAAAACGCGCATTAAGACCGTGCAACAGCACCAGTACTAACAAGGCCTTGAGGCTTAACAGCCAAAGTAAGCCAAACAGCTCCGAGCAGCGCAGCGCTCATAAAGACGTACGAGGCCGCCGGCGACCCGGTCGCCCCATTGAGATATCCCACAACGTACGATCCCACGAACGATCCCAGCGCCCCCATGCTATTGATGAGCGCCATCGCTCCGCCAGCGACATTCTTCGGCAGCAACTCGGGCACGATCGCAAAGAACGGCCCATACGGTGCATACATCGCCGCGCCCGCAATCACGAGCAACGCATAAGAAGCCCAGAAGTTACTCGATCCAAGAAGATAAGAACCCGCGAACGCAATCGCACCGATAAGCAAGAACGGCCACACGAAAATCTTGCGCGCCTGAAGCTTGTCGGAAGCCCACGAAGCGAGCAGCATCGCAATGGTCGCCGCGAGATACGGCACCGCCGAAAGCCAGCCCGTCTCGACCATGCCGAGCGTCGAACCGCTCTTCAAGATCGACGGCAACCAAAGCACGAAACCATACACGCCGATGCTCCAGCAGAAATACTGCGCGCACAGCTTGATGACCGCCGGCGACTTGAACGCTTCACCATAGTTCTTCACCGGCTTGATGGCCGCCTGCTCCGCACGCAGCGTCGCATCGAGATCGCGCTTCTCCTGGTCCGAAAGCCAGCTCACTTGCGCGGGCTTGTCCTTCACGATGAACCACCAGATCACCGCCCACACCACAGCCGGCAAACCCTCCGCGATGAACATGTGGCGCCAGCCGAACGAGTTCACGAGATAACCCGATACCACCGACATCCACAGCACCGTCACCGGATTGCCGAGAATGAGAAACGTATTCGCACGCGAGCGCTCGGACTTCGTGAACCAGTTCGCGATGAACACGAGCATCGCAGGCATCACCGCCGCCTCGACGACGCCCAGCACGAAGCGGATCACCATCAGCGATGGAATGTTGCTCACCATGCCCGTCGCCGCCGCGCAGCCGCCCCAGAGCACGAGGCTCCAGAACACCAGCTTCTTCACGCTGCGCCGCTCGGCATAGATGGCGCCGGGAATCTGAAAGAAGAAATAGCCCAGGAAAAACAGCGCGCCGATCAGCGACGACAAGCCCTTGCTGATGCCGAGATCCTGATTGATGCCCGCAGCCGCCGCAAAGCCATAGTTCGCGCGGTCGAGATAGGCAAGGCTGTACGTGATGAAAACGATCGGCATGATCGCCCACCAGCGGCGCACGGCGAGCGTAGGTGTCGAGGAAGATTGCATGTTTGTCTCCGAACGTGAGTCGGTTGAGTCTGTCGAGATGGCCTTGGTGACGGTCCGGCTCTGCTTTGGCTCTGCTTTGCCCGACGATCAGGCGATGACTGCGGCTCGGGCCGTCTTGTCGTTGGAATCCCGTGTTTCGAGTGCATCGAGCGCCGCGCGCGTCGGCAAGCCTTCGCTATCGCCGATAACCTGAATCGCCAATGCGCCGATGCGGTTGCCGCGTGCAATCGCATCGCGCACATCGCGCCCTTCGAGCAGCGCGCTGACCACGCCGACCGCGAAGCCGTCGCCCGCACCGACCGTGTCGACGACATTCGCCACCGGTACGGCCGGCACGATCCCCTCTGCGTCATCGGCGGTGCGGAAATACGCGCCGTGCGCGCCGAGCTTCACGACCACGCCTTTCGCGCCGCGATCGAGATAGAACGCCGCGATGTCCTCGGGCTTCGCGTAACCGGTGAGCGTCAGGCCCTCGCTCACGCCCGGCAAAACCCAGTCGGCGAGCGCGGCAAGCGCATTCAACGCGTCGGCCATTGCTTCGCGCGAAGGCCACAGCGTCGGGCGCAGATTCGGGTCGAACGAGATCGTCTTGCCCGCTGCACGCATTTCGCGGGCCATGTGAAAAGCGAGTTCGCGCGATGTCGCGGAGATCGCGGGGGCCACGCCCGTCAGATGCAGATGACGCGCGCCGAGCACGTAGTCGGCGGCATAGTCGTCGAGCGACAAGTGGCTCGCCGCCGACCCCTTGCGGAAGTATTCGACGGAAGGATCGCTGCCGTCGTCGCACTTGCCTTTGAGCTGGAAGCCCGTCGGATAACGCTCGTCGACGCTCACGCAGCGCGCGTCGATGCCCTCGGCGGCGAGCACGTCGAGCACGTAGCGGCCGAACGAATCGTTGCCGACGCGGCTCATCCAGCCCACCTTGAAGCCGAGCCGCGACAGGCCGATTGCGACGTTCAGATCCGCGCCGGCGATGCGTTTCGTGAACTGGCCGACCGTCGCGAGATCGCCGGTCGCGGCAGCGACGAACATCGCCATCGCTTCGCCGTAAGTGACCACATCGAGGGCTGCGTGCTGTGCTTGCATGTCGGATCCTTGTGTTCTATGCGTGATGTCTTGTGCGCGGCAATTGCATGCTGAATTCAAAACGCAGCGATGCGCGCGACTTGAACGGCGGCGTCGGCTTCGTCGCGGAACGGGTATTCGATTGCGCGCGGCACGTCCGACGGCAGGCGCGCGAGTAACGCGGCAAACGCTGCGTCGTCATGCGCGGGCGCGACGGCGAAGCGGCGCGCGCCCTCGCCTTGCGTCGTCTTGCAGTGGACATACGCGACGTGCGGCGCAAGCCGCTTCGCGGCGTCGAGCGGATCGACATCCGCCCAGCGCCAGTTGCCCGTATCGAACGTCATGGCGAGGCCGCTTGCAGCCGGCAGTGCGGCGAACAGTGCTTCGAATGCGCTAGGCAGACCGCCCGCTTTCATCTGTCCGTTTTCGACGACGACCCGCGCATGCGAGCCGCCAATTGCATTCATCATGCAATCAATGGTCGCGGCATCGGTGGCGACGCTGCCTTCCAACCCTCCCAACTGCAGCTTCACGATGCGCGCGCCGAGCGCATGCGCCTCGTCGATCGCGAGTGTGAGCGCGTTGCGATCCAGCGATCCGTCCGCGCGAAAGAGCGTCGCGGGCGTCGAATGCACGGACCAAAGCCCCGCAGCGTGGATACGCTCGCCGAGACGCGCCAGCGCATCGAGGTGCGTGTCGGCGTCGTCGGCGAACAATTCGCGGCGGACTTCGAAGCCGTCCGCGCCCGCGAGCGCGGCCCTCTCGGCCCAGAAGGCGTGGCCGTCAAGACGGATCGCATCGACGCCGAATGCGCTCGCGACGATCACCACTTCCATGCTTTTCGTGCTTTCCACCACGCTCTCTCGCCTTGTCTGGAACCGGTTCCATTTCCCGGTTAGAAAAAAGACGCCGGAGCGCCTTGTCTGAGGACGAATAGTGCGCTCGACGCTTCACGCGGCGCCATAGTGGAATTCCCTAGCCGATCGAATCCGACTGCTCGCAAAGCTCGAGAAATCTCGACGCCGCCCGCGAAGGCGCGGCCGCGTGCGGCACGAGGATTGAGAAGCGGCGCGTCAGCGGAGCCGGAGCAATGTGAAGACGGCGCAGCACATTGGACTCGTGGCGAATCGACATCGCCGATACAAAACCGACGCCCATGCCCGCCCGCACGGCCTCCTTCACGCCCTCCACGCCGGCGATTTCCAGCCCGACGCGCATCTGAGCGCCCGCCTCCGCAAACGCGCGCTCGACGATCTGCCGCACACCCGACCCGCGCTCGCGCAACACGAGCGGATGCTCGCTCACCTCGGCGAGCGTCGCGGCCTCGCGGCCGTCGGCCAGCGGATGGCCGCCCGGCACGATGGCCACGATCTCGTCCTCGCGCCACGCGGTCACGCCCGCCGTCGGCGGCAGTTCCAGCCCCGCCGGCCCTTCGATGATCGCGATATCGAGCGAACCGAGCGCCGCGACGATTTCAGTCGTATTGCCGTCGATGGTCGTCACCGCGACATCGGGGTATTGCTTGTGGAATGCCGCGATCAGGTACGGCAACAGATAGCTCGCGGGCGTCGTGCTCGCGCCGACGCGCAAGGTGCCGCGTTCGAGGCCGCGCATCGCATCGCGCAGTGCGTGGGCGGCCTGAAACGTTTCGCGCAGGCGTTCGGCGTAGATGCGCAATTGTTCGCCTGCGGGCGTGAGGCGGATGCCGCGACCGTCGCGCTGATACAGCGGCTCGCCGAACTCATCCTGCAACAGTCGAAGCTGACCGGAAACCGCCGGCTGCGACAGATGCAACGCGACCGCCGCACGGCTGATGTTGCCATGCTCGGCGACGGTTGCGAAAGTTATCAGCTGCTCGGGGGTCATGCATTCAAAATATCAGAATGGCCGATATTTGGCATTCTAAATCACGATTTCTCATATGCATATATCGAGACTAGGATATGGGCACTGGATCAACTTTGCATGCAAGGACGCTCACCATGTCCACGGTTCAATCGTCCGCCCCGGCCGCTTCGCACTCTGCCACGCGCGGGCAACTCAACGGCATTCTGTTCGTCGGGCTGTTCGCGGCCGCCGTCACGCGGCTTTCGGCGCTGCCCGCCATCGCCGGACTCGGGATCAGCCCGCTCATCGTCGGCATTCTCGCCGGCGCCATCTACGGCAACGCGCTCAAGGACGGCATGCCGCAAAGCTGGGCCGCAGGCGTCAACTTCTCGGCGCGCAAGCTGCTGCGCATCGCGGTCGCGTTCTTCGGGCTGCGCGTGAGTCTTCAGGAGATCGCGCATGTCGGACTGGCCGGCATCACCGTGTCGGTGCTCGTCGTGGTGAGCACGCTCGCCATCGGCACCTGGGCCGGCATGAAGCTGATGAAGCTCGATCGCGATACCGCGCTCCTCACCGCCGCCGGCAGCGCAATTTGCGGCGCGGCCGCCGTGCTCGCGTTCGAATCGACGCTGCAATCCAAGCCGCACAAGAGCGCGATGGCCGTCGGCAGCGTCGTGCTGTTCGGCACGCTTTCGATGTTCCTCTACCCGCTTGCGATGCACGCCGGCTGGCTGCATCTCGACACGCTCGGCGCGGGCCTCTTCTTCGGCGGCACGATTCACGAGGTCGCGCAGGTGGTCGGCGCGGCGAGCAACGTGAGTCCGGAAGCGACGCACATTGCGACCATCGTCAAGATGACGCGTGTGATGCTGCTCGTGCCGGTGCTGCTCTTCGTCGGGTTCTGGGTGAGCCGGTCGCGTGGCGCGAAGGACGAAGCGTCCCAGGCCGGCAAGGGCAAGCTCGCGGTGCCGTGGTTCGCGCTCGGTTTTCTGGCGCTCGTCGTCGTGAACTCGCTGCACATCCTGCCCGATACCGCGATCAGCACGCTCAACACGCTCGACACCTTCGCGCTCACGATGGCGATGACCGCCCTCGGCATGGAAACGCGCATCGCGCAAATTCGCGAAGCAGGTCCGCGTGCGATTGCAACCGGCGCGATTTTGTATGCATGGCTCATCGGCGGCGGACTCGCGATCACGATCGGCGTCGAGCGCCTGTTCGGCTGAACCGAGCTGCATCAATAATGCAAAAGGCCGCCTTCAAATGAAGGCGGCCTTTCGCATTTTGCTACTTTCGATTGCATGCAGCATGCCGCATTCAAAGAACCAAATTAGGCGAGCCGCAACGCCTGCTCGAAATCGGCGATGAGATCGTCGATTTCCTCGATGCCCGCCGAAAGCCGGATCATGCCGTCCGAGATGCCCATCGCCTTGCGCGTGTCCGCCCCGGCTTCGAAGAAGATCGTCGGCGCGACGGGGATGATGAGCGTGCGCGTGTCGCCCAGGCCCGTTGCCTTGACGGGCAGCTTCAGCGCGTTGATGACATCGACCATTTTCTCGGGATTGCGCAGCTCGAACGACAGCAGCCACGAACCGCTCTTGAACAGCGACTTCGCGATGCCATGCTGCGGATGGCTCTCGAGCCCCGGATAGAACACGTTGCCGATCGCATCGTGCCGCTCGAGAAAGCGCGCGAGCGCAAGCGCGTTGTCGCTGCACTTCCCGACGCGCAACGCCAGCGTCTCCGCGCCCAGCGCGATCTGATGCGCCTGCTCCGACGACAACGCCGCGCCCATGTCGCGCAGCCCCTTCTTGCGGATTTGCAGCAGCCCCTGTTCCTTCGGTGCGGAGCGCCGATAGTCGTCGGCGATGTTCGGATACTGGCTCCAGTCGAAGCGCCCCGTATCCGTCACCGCACCGCCGAGCGCCGCGCCATGACCGGCGATGGTTTTCGTCAGCGAATTGATGACGAGGCTCGCGCCCACGTCTTTCGGACGGAACAACGCGGGCGACGTGATCGTGTTGTCGACGACATAGGCCAGCCCGCGCTCGCGGCACAACTCGCCGATGCCTTCGAGGTCCGGAATCTGCGTGCCCGGATTCGCGATCGTTTCGACGAAGACCATGCGCGTGTTCGGCTTGATGGCATCGGCGACGTTCTGGCGCGAGCCGGCATCGACGGTCGTCACTTCGACGCCCAGCGTGCGCAGCGTGCCGAACAGACTGTTCGTGTTGCCGAAGACATAGCGGCTTGCGACGAGATGATCGCCCGCGCGCAAGAGCGTCAGGAACACGGCCGTGATCGCGGCCATGCCGGTGCTGAAGCAGATGGAGCCGACGCCTTCTTCGAGATTCGTGATCTTGCGTTCCAGCGCGGCGGTGGTCGGGGTGCCCTGGCGCGCGTAATTGAAACCGCCTTTTTTCGTGCCCTGGAACACGCCGATCAGGTCTTCCACGCGATCGAAGCCATACTGAACCGATGTATGGATCGGCTGGCGCAGGCCGCCGTGCTCGACACCCGTGTTTCTGTCGCCGTGAACGATGCCCGTGGTGAAGCCTTGCTTGTCCATCCCTTCTCCGCTTCCAAGTCGATATGTGCTTTTGCATTCGGCATGCTGCATGCAACCGGCGGCATGCAACATGCAAAAAACCATTCTACACCGGGGCTTTTTCTTGGCCGAACCGCTGCGTGTAAGGCTCAGGAGTGGGAATAGGCGTTGCTCGCGCTACTGCTTTCGCCCAAACGAACACGCGTCGAATCGTGCTTCAATAAACAACGACCGCCGCTTGCGGCACGACTGACGAGGACCTCACGCATGGCTTACGAACTCTATTACTGGGACGGTCTGCAAGGCCGCGGCGAATTCGTGCGGCTCGCGCTGGAAGATGCCGGCGCGGAATACATCGATGTTGCCCGCGAATCGAAGACAAGCGGCTACGGCATGGACGCGATGATGAAGGTGCTCAACAGCAAGAGCGAGCCGCATATTCCGTTTGCGCCGCCGTTTCTGAAAGACGGCGAACTGATCGTGCCGCATGTCGCGAACATCCTGCTGTATCTCGGTCCGAAGCTGAATCTCGCGCCGAAGGACGAAGGCTTGCGATACGTCGCGCATGGACTGCAACTGACGATTGCCGATTTCGTGACCGAAGTCCACGACACGCATCACCCGCTCGCCACCGATTTGTATTTTGAAGACCAAAAGGACGCCGCGAAGATTCGCGCGAGGAGCTTCATCGAGCAACGCGTGCCGAAGTTCTTCGGCTATTTCGAGCGCGTGCTGAAACAGAATCCGCATGGCGATAAACAGATGGTCGGCGACACGGTCACTTACGTCGATCTGTCGATGTTCCAGCTCGTCGAGGGATTGCATTATGCATTCCCTCGCGCGATGAAGACGCTGTCGAAGCACTATCCGCGCGTGGCCGCGCTGCACGATGCCGTCCTCGCGCGGCCGAACATCGCGGCGTATGTGGATTCTGAACGGCGCATTCCGTTCAACGAATCCGGCATCTTCCGCCACTATCCCGAACTCGATCAGGACGCGAAGTAAGCCGCGCGTTCCATTCGATGCCCACTTGTTCATAACAGGAGCCACCATGGTCGAAACGATTCCTTCCTTCGGTCTCGGCACGTTTCGCGTCGACGCCGAGAAAGCCGTGCACGCCGTCAAGAGCGCGCTGCAGATCGGCTATCGTCACATCGATACCGCGCAGTTCTACAAGAACGAAGCCGCCGTCGGTCAGGGCGTGCGCGACTCGGGCATCCCGCGCGAAGACGTCTGGGTGACGACGAAGGTCTGGTGGGAGCGGCTCGAGCGCGACAAGCTGATCGCGAGCCTCGAAGACAGCCATGCGCAACTCGACATCGGCACCATCGATCTCGCGCTCGTGCACTGGCCGTCGCCGGACGGCGCGGTGCCCATCGCCGAGACGCTCGCCGCGATGCAGGAAGCGCAAAAGCGCGGGTTGATCCGCCATTACGGCGTGTCGAACTTCACGGCGCCGCTGCTCGAAGAGGCGCTGAACGCGCCGGGCGGCCACGAGATCGTGACCAATCAGATCGAAGTGAATCCGTTCCTCGCGAACCGCGAGCTCGTGGAAGCGACGCAGCGGCTCGGCGTCAAGGTGACCGCTTACATGCCGCTCGGCGAGGGCCGCGCGCACAACGATCCGACAATCAAGGCCATCGCCGAGAAACATGGCGCGACGCCCGCGCAGGTGACGTTCGCGTGGCTCTTGTCGCGGGATATCGTGGTGCTGTCGGCATCGACGAACGCGGAGCATCAGCAGATCAACTGGGACGCGCAGAAGCTCAAGCTCGACGCCGATGACATCGCTCGCATCGACAAGCTCGACGAGGGCAAGCGCAACGCGAATCCATCGTTCGCGCCGAAGTGGTGACGCACCCGAATACGCGCCCGCCATCACGATGAAGCCCGGCCCGTTCACGCGAGCCGGGCTTTTTTCTGCGCACGAAGCGGCGATGCGCCCGCCGCGCAATGCTATCCTTGCGGCGCTCTTATTCCGTTTGCTTCTTAGCTATCCACGTTTTCAGCTAACAACTCGTGCTCTCATTTCTGCTCAAGCTGCGAACGCGCGCCGAACGGCTTTTTCGCCTGTCCGATTCGCACACCATGCTCATCTGGGCCGTGGTCGTCGGCGTGGCGGGCGCGCTGGCGACAATCGTGTTCCGCGAAGGCATCGCGTGGACGCAACTGCTGCTCGGCAATCGTTCCGAGGGACTCGTCGCGCTGGCGAACAGCCTGCCGTGGCCCGCGCGCATTGTGCTTCCGGCGGCGGGCGGCCTTATCGCCGGTTTGTGCCTGATCGTCGCGCGGCGGCATACGAAGAAGAACGGCAACACCGACTACATGGAAGCAGTGACCATCGGCGATGGCGCCGTGCCCGTGCAGCAAAGTCTCTGGCGCAGCCTGTCGTCGCTGTTCACGATCACGAGCGGCGGCTCCATCGGTCGCGAAGGGTCGATGGTGCAGCTCGCCGCGCTCGCGTCGTCGCTCATCGGGCGATGGGTCCACTTCGATCCGCCGCGCCTGCGTCTGCTCGTTGCGTGCGGCGCGGCGGCGGGTATCACGTCGGCGTACAACGCGCCGATCGCGGGCGCGTTCTTCGTCACGGAGATCGTGCTCGGCTCGATGGCGATGGAGAGCTTCGGGCCGATCGTCGTGTCCTCGGTCGTCGCGAACATCACGATGCGCGAGTTCGCCGGCTATCGGCCGCCGTACGAGATGCCGGTGTTTCCGACCATCGCGGGTGTCGAAGTGCTGCTCTTCGTCGTGCTCGGCCTCTTGTGCGGGATGCTCGCGCCGCACTTTCTGCGGCTTCTGGCGGCATCGAAGAAGCGCTTCTCGCTGCTGCCGCTGCCGTTGCCGCTGCGGCTCGCGCTGGGCGGTCTGATCGTCGGCATCATTTCGATCTGGTGGCCGCAAGTCTGGGGCAACGGCTACGAAGTGGTGAACTCGCTGTTGCATCAGCCGTGGACGTGGACGGCGCTCCTGACCGTGCTCGCCTTCAAGATCATCGCGACGGCCGCGACCGCCGGCTCCGGCGCGGTCGGCGGCATTTTCACGCCGACGCTTTTCGTCGGCGCCGTGCTCGGCTGTCTGTTCGGCATCGCCGTTCACACCATCTGGCCGCATGCCACGTCGGCCCCGTTCGCCTACGCGATGGTCGGCATGGGCGCCTTCCTCGCCGCCGCGACGCACGCGCCGCTCATGGCGATTCTCATGATCTTCGAGATGACGCTGTCGTATCAGGTCGTGCTGCCGCTCATGCTCTCTTGCGTGGTGGCGTATTTCATCGCGCGCACGTCCGAGCAGACGTCGATGTACGAAGTCACGCTGCGGCGCACGCGCGAAGAGAAGGAACGCCTGCGCCTGGCCGCCACGCAGATGCGCGAACTCGTGAAGCCCGCCGACACCGTCGTGCCGCTCACCGCGAACGTGAAGGACATGACGCGCGTGTTCCTCGAATATCCGGTGAAGTATCTCTACGTGGTGGATGAAGGCGAGCACTTTCGCGGCGTGGTCGCGCTGAAGGACATCACGTCGGATCTGCTCGAAGAACACGATACCGCCACGAAAACCGCCGCCGATTATCTTCAGCCGCAATTCGACGTGCTCACGCCCGACATGTCGCTCGGCGAAGCGCTGCAGCACTTCCTCGCGTTCCAGGGCGAACGGCTGCCGGTGATCGAGCGCAAGAGCGAACCGCTTCTGCTCGGCGTCGTGTACAAGACCTCGCTACTCGACGCATACTTCCGCTTGAACCCGACGCCGCGCTGAAACTGCGCGGCCGTGCAATTTCGTGGCGCATTACCGGCGCGCGCGATCAGGCGCGCGACGTCATCGACTCGTTGGAGAGTTCACGCATTACTCGAAGTATCTTCGCGCGACGCCCGCTCGTCGCGCCCGTGCGCAGCGGCGCGTTGAGTGCCGACGCGCGGACGGCATGCGAGTGCTGCATCGGCATATGCTTTGCTTGATGCTACTCGCTGCTTAGGTGAGGAGGGGTTACCCGATGAAGACCTCAACGTTGTTGTCGATGGCTCTGGTTTCGGTGTCGTGCTATGCCGCGCCGCTGCACACGAGTTCGTCGGATGGATCGGCGGCCGTTGCATCCGCCACGCGGGCCGCGTTGCGCCTGAATGCCGGGCCGGTCGCTCCGCCCGCGCCGGAAGTGTCGGCGCAAAGTCTCGACCATGCGCGCTGGCGTCACGTGCCGCTGCCGAAATCGCGCGCGCCGAGTCATGGCATGGCCAGTCAGGCGATTCAAGTGCAGACCTGATCCTCGCTCGCAGCTTCCGGATTCCAATAACATCAACAGGACGCCACGATGACCGACAAGCCATCCCAGCAACACGGATTGAACGACGAGCCGATCGACGACGAAATCGCGCAGGTGTTGCGCCGCGTGACGTATCCCGCGAACAAGGATGCGCTCGTGGACGCAGCGCGCGAAGCCGGCGTCAGCAACGATGTCATCACCGTGTTCGATGGTTTGCCCGAGCAGGACTATCAAGACGCCGACGCAGTCGAGCAGATGCTCGGCAGCAACGGCGGACCGGGAATTTCCGTTTGACCCGCTGACCTTATGAGCGCGCTATGCAGATAGCGCGTGTCTCTCGTTTCTCTTCGATACACGCGGGCGCATCGGCAAACGCCGCGCGCCCGCCGTCCACCCAAACCGCTCAGCTTCCTCGATACTGCGCCGCGCTCGCCCCGATCGGCGCGGCCGGCTTCTGCGCCGGCTTCTTGCCCGCGCCGGCCGCCGCCCCGCTTGCCGCCGCATCCGACGACATATACGCCGGCGCGGCCTTCGCCTTCTCCTTCACGCCCGCGGGCGGCGCGGTCGGCGCCTTGCGCATGTCGGCGAGCATCTGGTGGCAAGGCAGCGGCTTGTTGTTGCTCGGCGCGATGAGCGGAATCAGCGCGGCGAACGGATTGATGAGGCCGAGTCCGACCGCCGCCCCGCCCCGCACCGCCAGCGCCCCGACGTTCACGCCGACGTGCGGGTCCTTGAACGTGCCCTTCACGTAGAGCGGCGAGCGCAGCGAGAAGATGCGGAAGCCCTTGGTATGCGGATGAATGCCGAGGTCCATGTCCTCGCTCTTCAGATTGATGGTGCCGTCGACGTTGATGACCGCGTCGTCGGTATCGAGCGCGAAGACGCGCGAATCGAGCACGCCGTCCGTCACGACGAAGTCCGCCGCCGCGCAATTGATGTTCACATCGCGCTTGCCGAAGAGCTTTTCGTAGATCACGTTCGCCACGTTCAGGCCCGCCGCTTCCATATATAGCCGGCTCACGGTCCCTTCAGTCACGAGCGCCTTCACTTCGCCATTCGATGTCGCCGCGAGCGTGGCCGGCGAATTGCCCGTCGCGGACAGCGCCGCGTCGCCGTTGATTTCGCCGAGCGCGGATTGCATCGTCTTGTTGGTCGGGAAAAGCTGCTTCAGCTTCAAATGCCGCGCTTCCGCCGAAAACTTGCCCTTCAGCGGCGCACTGCTGCCGTCCAGATGAATATTGGATGCAAAAGTGCCGCCCGCCACGCCGAACTTCAGCGGCTCGAGCGAAAGCACGCCGTCCTTCATCACCACGTGCGTGTATAGATCGGTGATCGGCAGGCTCGGATCCTTGATGAGCCGCTGGCCGGTGAACTTCACGTCCGCGTCGACGGCCTTCCAGCGGTCGGTTTTAAACTCCTCGGTGGGCAGCGCTTTCGCGGACGGCTGCTTCTTATCCTCGCCGCGCTTGGCCTTGCTCGCGTTCGAATCCGCACCGATGATCGGTGCGAGATCCGAGAACTGCAGCAGATGCGAAACGAGCTCGCCCTGCAGCAGCGGACGCGGCTTCCTGCCCGCATACACGAGCGAGCCGTTAATGTCGCTGCCGCCCACGCGTCCGGTGAAGTTCTCGTAATGGAAGACGTTGCCTTCCTCGCGGAACTGTCCGGTCAGCCGGCCTTCGGTCGCGAACGGCGGCGTTTCGGGCAGCGTCACGCCCGTGAACGGATACAGATGCGCCATGCTGACGGCCTGGACCCACAGTCGCAGATCGAGCGCCGCGAGATGCGCCGGATCGGTCACGGTGCCGACGAACGCGATATGCGTGTCGCCGAGACGGATATCGGCCTGGACGGGGAACGGGCGCTGCGCGTCCTGCACGGCGAGCACCCCGCCGAGCTTGCCTTCGCCCGACACCTTGCCGCCGTTGTACGTGCCCTTCGCGGTCCAGCCGAATGCATAGGGCGGAATGGGCGGCTTCGGCGCGTTCTTCGTGGTGATGCTCTGTTGCGCCGACGTGCTCGCCGGATTCGGCGCCGATGCGTTCGCCGCCGCAGCCGCCGACGCCGCCGATGCCGCCGACGCTTCGGAAGCCGCCGCCACATCCGCCTGTTTTTCGAGCTTCGCGGCGCCGCCCTTGCCGACCATTTCCGCCGACGACTTCGCCGATGCCGCTTCCTGCTGCTTCATCACTTCGCCGATCGGCACGGCCTGACCGAGCGTATCGACGACAACGTTCATGTCGGCCTTCGTCACTTCGTCGCGCACGTTGATCGTGCCTTTCGCGAGCGAAATGTCGCCGAGCTTCAGGTTCCACGTCGACGGCTGTGTCGACTGCTTGAACTTGAATGTCCAGTTGTTGCGATTGTCCTTGAGCCGTTCGATATCGACGGACGGATTCACGAGATTGATCGTCGGAATCACGATGTTGTGCGCGAGCAGCGGCAGCACGGCCACCTGGAAGTCGATTTCGTCGAGCGTGGCGAAATGCTGCTGGCGTGCCCAATCAGGATTCGCGATGGTGATCTTTTCAGCCGAAAAGCGCGGCCACGGCACCCAGCGTTTCCAGCCCGTTTCGTTGGGCGGACGACGCCAGCCGACCTTCAGATCGCCGGTGATATGGAACTGCCGGCCGATGGCCTGCGTGACCTTGTCATCCACCCACGGACGCAGCCGGTTCCAGTCGAAGGTCAGGAAAATGACCACGAGCACCGCGATCAGGATCGCGAGAATGGCGAAGATCCATGCAACGATCTTCCCGATTTTCCCCGCGGTTCGGGCTTGCGCCATGTCGGCTCCATCCGTTTTTGCTGATTAGCTCTGCGCCAGCACAAGGCATGCCCGCGTTTCCCGAAACGCATCGCGCGTAAGATGGCGGCAGTCAAAATTTCCCCACGCAAAACAATGACGAATCCGTCCGTGCCGCTGGTCGCGGCTCATGGTGTCGTGCGCCTCGACGCGGCGCGCGGCAGCATGCTGCTGCATCGCACCGACTTCACGCTCGGCGCGGGCGAGCGCCTCTCGATCACCGGGCCGTCGGGATCGGGCAAGAGCGTGTTCCTGCGCACGCTCGCGCTGCTCGATCCATGCGACGAAGGTTTCGTGACGTGGCGCGGCGAACGCATCGCGCGCGCGGGGATTCCGGCGTATCGGCGGCGCGTGGCGTATATCGCGCAGCGGCCCGCCATGCTCGACGGCACCGTCGAAGACAACCTGCACTATCCGTACACGCTGAAGGCCTATCACGATGCCCGCTTCGATCGCGACGCCGCCGCGCGCCTCGCGCATGCGGCCGGGCGCGGCGCGGATTTTCTCGACAAGCCCGCGAGCGAGCTGTCGGGCGGCGAGGCGCAGATCGCCGCGTTCGTTCGCGTGCTGCAACTCGCGCCCGATGTGCTGCTGCTCGACGAGCCGACCGCATCGCTCGATCCGGCCTCCGTGCGCGCAATCGAAGCGCTCGTCGCCGCCTGGTTCGACGACGGCGATGAGAACCGGTCGCGCGCGAGCATCTGGGTATCGCACGATCCGGAGCAGGCGCACCGCGTGGCCGCGCGGCATCTCACGATGACGGCGGGCGTGCTGGCCGAACCCAAGGACGCGCGATGAACGGCTATCAGAACCTGAGCCTTTTCGATATCGGTCTCGCGGCGGCGTTGATCGTCGTGAACGGCGCGCTGTCGGTCGCGCTGAAACTCGGGCTCGAACGGCGTCTCGCGATCGCGGCGGTGCGCACGGTCGTGCAACTGCTGCTGATCGGCTACGTGCTCGGCTGGGTCTTCGCGTTCAGCCGATGGTTCGTCGTGCTGCCGCTGATGGCGCTGATGACCGTGATCGCCGGCCTCGCGGCGTCGAATCGCGGGCGGCGCACCTACGCGGGTCAGCGCGTGGACAGCCTCGTGTCGATATGGGGCGCCTCGTGGCTGATCGGCGCGTTCGGGCTCTTCGCGGTCATCCGCATTCATCCGTGGTACGAGCCGCAATACGCCATTCCGATTCTCGGCATGATCCTCGGCAACACGCTGACGGGCGTATCGCTCGGCATCGAACGGATGACGGAGGAACTGACGGCGGGACGCGGGGCCGTCGAAATGTCGCTCGCGCTCGGCGCGACGCGCTGGGAAGCGGCGCAAGGGCCCGCGCGCCAGGCGGTGCGCGCGGGCATGATTCCGACGCTCAATCAGATGGCCGTCGTCGGCCTCGTGAGCCTGCCGGGGATGATGACCGGCCAGGTGCTAGCGGGGCAATCGCCGTTGCAGGCGGTGCGGTATCAGATCGTCATCATGTTTCTGATCGCGGCGGCGTCCGGGCTGGGCGTGGTCGGCGCGGTCGTGCTGACTTACCGGCGGCTCTTCTCGCCGGATCACCGGTTCATGGCGGGGAAGCTGATCGAACGGCAGAAGAAGCGCCGCTTCTGATCATTCCCCGCGATACGCCCGCTCCAGTGCCGCGATGTCGAGCTTGATCATCTGCCGCATCGCCGTCATCGTGCGATTCGCCTTCGCCGGGTCCGGGTCCTGAAGCATCCCGAGCAGGCGCGGCGGCGCGACCTGCCACGTCACGCCGAAGCGATCGGTGAGCCAGCCGCAGGCCATCGCCTGGCCGCCGTCGAGCAGCGCGTCCCAGTAATGGTCGATCTCGGCCTGATCGTCGCATTTGATGAACAGGGAAATGGCCGGCGTGAACTTGAATTCCGAGCCGCCGTTGAGCGCCATGAACTCCTGGCCGTCGAGTTCGAACACCACGGCAAGCAGGCTGCCGACCGGGCCGGGGCTCGCTTCGTTATGCAGCAGGGTCCGCGTGATGCGCGCGTTCCGGAACAGGCCGACATAAAAGTCCACGGCTTCCTGCGCGTTGCCGTCGAACCAGAGACAGGGCGAAATCTTGTTCATGCGCTCCTCCTTCGTGACGTTTGCCGGATTACCCGCGCGTCAGCCGCGCTGGCCGCACGTGGCCTGCTGCATCTCGGCGGGCGAGACATCGCGCACATGCGTCGCGACCGACCATTGATGCCCGAACGGATCTTCCAGACGCCCGTAACGGTCGCCCCAGAACATCTCGGCGACGGGCATGATCACGCGCGCGCCCGCGGCTTCGGCCTGCTTCATGGTGGCGTCGGCGTCTTCGACATACAGATGGAGGGTGACGGGCGAGCCCTTCAGCGCGGTCGCGCCGAGCATGCCGAAGGCGGGATTTTCATCGACGAGCATGAGCACCGAATCGCCGATCTTCACCATCGCGTGCATGAGCTTGCCGTCGGGACCGGGCAGCCGTCCCATCTCGATGGCGCCGAACGCGCGTTTGTAGAACTCGATGGCCTCGGCTGCGCCCGCGCACACGATGTGCGGGGTGAGCGAATGCATGTCTTCGGGAATGGCTTTGACGTTGGATGCAGTCATGTCGGCTCCGTGCAGGGACAAAGGTGGAAGAACGGGTCAAACCTACGACGTGCAAGCATGCCGCCAATCGACATCGTTCCGCGCACGGAGCGCAATTTTTCACATGCCGCTATCCCGCGAGTTCGTCCGCGAGGGACTGGATCAGCGCTTCGAGCCGCGCGAAGTTGACCGGCTTCGTCAAATGATCGCGGAAGCCCGCCTCGCGGCAACGGCGGATGTCCTCGTCCATGCCGTATCCGGTGATCGCGACCGACGGCCGCCCCGGCTGCAGCGAACTCCACGCGCGCGCGATGTCGAGCCCGCTGCCGTCGGGCAGGCCGATATCGCTGATGAGCAGATCGAACGGGCCACTCTTCGCGCACACGAGCGCCTCGGCGACGGTCGTCGCGACCGTGACTTCGTGGCCGAGCATGTCGAGTACTTCGGCCATTGCGGACGACGTCTGCTCGTTGTCCTCCACGAGCAGCACCTTGAGCGCATGCCCGTGCTCCTCGCGCGCGGCCTGCGGAAGCGGCGCGGCCTCGTGCGTCGGCTGCACGCGGGCGAGCGGCAGCGTCAGCGTGAAGCGCGCGCCCTGGTCGCGGCCGTCGCTGTAGGCGGAAAGCGTGCCGCCGTGCTTCTGCGCGAGCGTGCTGGCGATGGCGAGCCCCAGGCCGAGTCCGCCGAACGAGCGCGTGATGGAATCGTCGGCCTGTTCGAACGCCGAGAAAATGCGCGGCAACGCTTCGGCGCTGATGCCGATGCCGCTGTCCGTCACCGAAACGGCGATGGTCGCGTCGTCCGGATTCCACGTCCGCACTTCGATGCGCCCGCCCGCCGGCGTGAACTTCACCGCGTTGCGCATCAGGTTCCACGCGATCTGCTGCAGCCGCGCGGCATCGCCCGAAACGATGAAGCGCGCCGCGTCGAACTTCGTTTCGAGCGTGAGATTCTTCCCGCGCAGGTCGGCGTCGGACATGTCGAGCGCGCTCGTGAGCAGCGTGTCCAGCGCAACGCTCGCGAAATTCAGGCTCAGCTTGCCCCGCGCGATGCTCGTGAGATCGAGCAGGTCGTCGATCAGACGCGCTTCCAGCTCGACGTTGCGGCGGATGAGTTCGAGCGTCGGACTCGCCTCGCGCGGCAGCGAATGCTTCATTTCGAGCAGGCGCACGGCGGCGAGAATCGGCGTCAGCGGCGTGCGCAACTCATGCGACAGCACCGCGAGAAAATGATCCTTCGCGCGATTCGCGGATTCCGCCTGATCCTTCGCGAGCCGCAGCGCGTCGGCGGCCATGTGGGCGTCGGTCGCGTCGCGGACGATCTTGGAAAAGCCGATCAGCTCGTTCTGCTCGGTGCGGATGGCCGTCGTCACGCCCGACGCGAAGAACGAATGGCCGTCCTTGCGCCAGAGCCAGCGATCGTCGGACGCGCTGCCTTCGCGCCGCGCCGTTTCCAGTTCGTTGTCGAACACGCCGGATTCGCGGTCGTCGTGACTATAGAAAATGCTCGCGGACTGCCCAAGCACGTCCTGCGGCGGAAAGCCGAGAATACGCTCCGACGCCGCGTTCCACGTGCGGATGCGCCCTTCCGGATCGAGCGTGATGACCGCGTAATCCTTGAGCGCGTCGATCAGCAGGCGAAAGTGCGTCTCCGTTTCGCGCAGCGCCCGTTCCACGGCGATGCGTTGCGTGCGCTCCGCCGACTCGCGCATCGCGCGGCGCACGACGGCGGGAAGCCGCTGCAGGCGCTGCTTGAGCACGTAGTCGGTCGCGCCGCGCTTGAGCATGTCGACCGCGTGCTCTTCGCCGAGCAGCCCCGACACGAAGATGAACGGCGTGTCCGGCGCGCGCTCGCTCGCGATGGCGAGCGCCTCGATGCCCGAGAACGTCGGCATCACGAAATCGGCGAGGATCACGTCGAAACGACGCGCTTCGAGTTCGGCGATGAAGCTCGCGGAGTCGTAGACGATCGACGCCTCCACGACATAATCGGCGCGTTCGAGCTGGGCGATGGTCAGCTCCGCATCGAGCGCGTTGTCTTCGACGAGGAGCAGTTGAAGAGGCTGCATGATCTAGACGGCCTCGCAGACGGGCGGGCGCGCGTTCATTGCCCCGCCGGACGGCGAAAGCGCGTCGAGCCCGGCGGCGGCTCGTTGAGGACGGCCCAGAACACGCCGAGGTCGCTGATCGCCTCGACGAATTCCGCGAACTCCACCGGCTTCACCACGTAAGCGTTGACGCCGAGTTCGTAGCTGCGAATCAGGTCCTGCTCTTCGCGCGACGAAGTCAGCATCACGACCGGAATGCTCTTCAGCGTGGCGTTCGAGCGGATCATGTCGAGCACTTCGAGGCCGTCGATCTTCGGCAGCTTCAGGTCGAGCAGGATGACGGCCGGATTGCCGGGCGTGCGTTCCTTCCATTCGCCTTCGCTGGTCAGATAGTCGATGGCTTCCTGGCCGTCGCGCGCGACGATCACTTCGTTGGCGAGCTGGCTTTTGCCGAGCGCGACGAGCGTGAGCTCGAGGTCGTTCGGATTGTCTTCGACGAGCAATATCGGTTTAAGCATGGGTCTGTTGTTGACTTCGTTACTGACGCTGCGAATGCGGCGCGCCGGAATTCGGGCGGGCAGCTTCGCGCCCCGTGACGCTCTGGAACTCGACCGGCAGGGAAAAGTAGAACGTCGCGCCCTCTCCCAGCCGTCCTTCGGCCCACGTGCGCCCGTCGTGACGCTCGACGATGCGCCGCACGTTGGCGAGCCCGATCCCCGTCCCTTCGAATTCCTCCGCGCGATGCAGCCGCTGGAACACGCCGAACAGCTTCGCTCCGTACTTCATGTCGAAGCCGACGCCGTTGTCCCTCACGCCGACGATGTGCTCATCGCCGCTGCGAGTCGCGAATATCTCAATTTTCGCCGATTCTCGCGTTCTCGTATATTTCACCGCGTTCGAAATGAGGTTGCGCAGCGCGAGTTGCAGAAAAGCCGCGTCGCCGGTGACGCGCGGCAAGTCGCGGATGTCCCATTCGATGCGCCGCTCCGGCGTGTCCGCCTCGAATTCCTGCACGATCGCGCGCACGAGCGGCGCGAGATCGACCGGCGCGGGACGCAGCGCCGCGCGGCCCATTTGCGAGAACGTCAGCAGATCGTCGACGAGCGTGCCCGCGAAACGCGCAGAATCCAGCATGTTGTTGAGAAAGCGCCGGCTTTTCTCCGACATGCGCTCGCCTTCCTGCTCGCGCAGCAGGTCTCCGTATCCGGCGATGTGCCGAAGCGGCGCGCGCAAGTCATGCGACACCGAATACGAAAACGCTTCCAGTTCCTTGTTCGCGCGTGCGAGTTCGGTCGCGAGTTCGGCGCGCTCTTCCGCGCGCCGCAGCACGATGTTCAGCAGCGCCCCGCGCAACTCGCTCGCGATTTCCAGTTCGCCCTGCCGCCACGACGCGGAATGCCCGCGCACCGTTTCGAGCCACGGGCTGAAGCTCGTGCGCGGCGCGCTCGCGCCGTCCGCGCCGCGCACCTTGACCGGCTCCCCGGCCCATTTGATGGTCTGCATCCGCTCGGGTCGGAACCAGAGCAGATAATTTCGGAAAATTTGCGACACCGGCACCGCGAGCACGCCGCACGCCTTGTCTTCGTGCGCCTTCGCGGGCGGCCATTCGCGCGCGAGCGAATCCGTGGCCCAGACGCCGGACGTGTGCTCCGCGAGCCAGTCCGTGAGCGCACGCACCGTGTCCTTGTCGGGCGTCGCGCCCATCAGCGTCACCTGATCGTTCATGACGATGGCCGCGCCCGCCGAACGCGCGAAGCCCAGCACGTCGTTCGGCACGCCGCGCAGCCCGGCGACGAAGTTCTCCTGCTCGCCCATCGCGGCGATCAAACGCGCCATCGTGCGGCGCAGCTCGGCGAGATACTCGGCCTCGGCGCGCTCTTCCTTCGCTTCGATCTGCAGGGACAGCATGTGCCCGAGATGCTCGATGGCGAGCCGCGTGCTGAACGGCACCTGGCGCGGGTCGTGATCGTGACAGGAAATGAGGCCCCACAGCTTGCCGCGCACGACGATCGACACCGACATCGACGCGTGCGTGCCCATATTGCGCATGTATTCGAGATGCACCGGCGAGAAGCTGCGCAGCGCCGCGTAGGTCAGGTCCGTCGGACGGCCCGTGACGGGATTGCACTCGGGCACGAGCCGCGCGGGAACATAGTCGACATCGGCGACCAGGCGGATGCGGTTGCGCAGATAGAGCGCGCGCGCCTGCGGCGGAATGTCGGACGCCGGAAAGAATTGATGCAGGAACGACGCGTAGCGCTCGTCGCGATCTTCGGCGCGCACGTGGCTGCGGCCTTCGGCGTCGAAGCTGTAGAGCATCACGCGGCCGAAGCCGCTGATCGCCCGCACTTCGCGCACCGCGAGTTCGGCCAGCTCCTGCACCGTCTCCGCGTTTTGCAGACCGCGCGCGAACGTGCGCACGAGCGGATACATCGACGAAAACGCGGATTCTTCCGACTGCGCCGCCGCCTCCATTTCGACGATCAGCGCGCCGTCGTGCCGATGGATCGTCACGTCGAGCCGCGTGGATTCGCGCGCGCCCGGAAGCTTGTGCATCGCGCCGACGTAGAGCGGTGCGTCGTCGACTTCCATCGTCGATGCCGCCTGCGCGATGCGGCGCGCCTCGGCCGTCCCGAGCAGCGCATCGAGCGGCTTGCCGAGCAGCGTTTCGACGCTTTCGCCCGTGAGCGCGGCGACGTTTTCGCTCGCCTGCACGATGCGCGTGTCGCCCGCTTGCGCGCCGCGTTCGTCGAGCACGAGCAGATAGCCGTGTGGCTGGATGCCGCCCGGAATGTGGATCGGCTCCGCGCCGCAATCCTCGCCGACGACGCCCGAACTCAGCGTGCGGCGGCGCGCTTCGGCATCGGGCGGACCTGCGCTGCGTGCCTCCGCCTCGTTCGGTGCGCGCGGCGCGCCGGGAAGATCGCTCATGCGGCGGCTCCCGAGGTCGCCGGCGTTTCCAGCGACGAGCACAGCCACGCCTGCAAGGTTTCGAACGTGTCGATGGCCGCGCTCACGGCCGAGTCGTATTGCGCTTCGGGCACGGTGGCGGCGGCGGTTTCGCGAAACGCGTTCCACATGCTGCCGGTGCGCGCGCCGTAGCCGTCGAAATAGGTATTGCCGATAACCGGCGGCAGGTCCAGCAACCGCGCGACATGCGGCGCGATGAAGCGGCCGCCGAGCGTCGAGCCTTCCATCACGTACATCGAACCGAATGCCCCGCCGATATCGCTTATGCGCGGCAAGTCGGCGAGCGCATCGGCGTGCGGCAGGGCATCGGGCGCGGCGCGTTCGCCCGACAGCGCGGCGAGATCCGCGATGTCGGCGGCAAGCAGCGGCGCCTTGCGGCGTTCATCGAAGAATGCGCGCAGCGACGCGGGCATGCACGCGCCGATCGCGTCCTCCCACGGCGCAACGTAGCCGTAGAAGCGTTGCAGCAGCGCGATATATTCGTCGCGCTGGAGGTCGTCGCGCATCAGATCGAGTGCGTTCTCCAGCCGCGTGTGGCACACGGCGGTGTCGTTCTTCAGGCGTGACAGAAGAGTGTGTTGCATCGTTCGATTGTGTGGCTTGCATGCCGGAGGTTCCGGCGATGCAGCGAAAGGCCTGCTGATCGGAAGTGATTACCGGATGGATGCGTGTATTGCGGCCGGATCGGTAAGAAAGGTGCGGCATCGCGCCCCTTTCATGAATAGAGAATCATTCTACGCAACCGGCCGCCGCCCTGTCATGCACGACGCGTGCCTTTCCTTCCAAAACTCACCGTCCGGTTCATTACTTGAGCGACGCGTCGCCGTCGAGATTGCTGCGCCGGTCCGTATCGACGAGGCCGCGTTCGATGTCTTCATGCGCCTGCTTGCCGACATCGCGCGGCTCCTCTTCGTGCTGCGACTCCGCGGTCTGATCTGCTTCGTTCGGCAAGAGCGGCTTGTCGGCGTCTTCTTTGCGGCCGTCCTTCGGTGCGTCCTTCGTTTGCTTCATCGTGAGCTCCTTCTCTTTATCCGCCGATACCCAGCCGCTTCTTCATCTGCACCGTGAGCCGCTGACGCTGCTTCGCGTAGCCTTCCCACGGATCGGCGGCGAGCGCTTCCATGCGTTCGCGCGCGTTGCCGATGTTCCATTGATCGCCGCTCTTCGTGTCGGCGAGTTCGTCCCAGCCAATCGGCATCGATACGCCCAGGCCCGGCCGCGCACGCAGCGAGAACGCGCAGACCGTGCTCGATCCGCGATTGTTGCGCAGATAGTCGATGAAAATCTTGTCGCGCCGGTTCTGCATGCCCATCTTGGCCGAGAACAGTTTCGGCAGCGTCTTCGCCATGTGCTGCGCGACGGCCTGCGAGAAGCCCTTCATCTCGTCCCAGCCGGCCTGTTTCGCGAGCGGCACGACCACATGCACGCCCTTGCCGCCGCTCGTCTTGCAGAACGACGCGAGGCCGAGTTCCTGAAGCAGGTCGCGCGTGAGCGTGGCCGCTTCGAGCATGCGATCCCAGCCGACGCCCTCGCCCGGATCGAGATCGAACACCATCCGATCCGGCTTCTCGATGTTCGACACCACCGAATTCCACGTATGCAGTTCGATGGTGCCCATCTGCGCCGTGCCGACGAGCGCCTGCGCGGACTCGACGGTCAGAAGCGGCGGATGCCCGGGATCGGCGTCCGGATGCTGCGTGATGTGCGGAATGGCGAGCCGCGCGCTGTGCTTCTGAAAGAACAGCTCGCCGCCGATATCGTCCGGCGCGCGCACGAGCGACACGGCGCGGTCTTGCAAATGCGGCAGCATCCATTGCGCGATCGACGCGTAATACTCGACGACGTCCAACTTCGTGAGACCCGTCGATTTGTCGATCACGCGATCCGGATGGCTGATCTTCACGCCTTCCACTTCGCTCGCACCCGCTTTTGCGCGCGTCTTCGATGCGGTTTTTGCAGGGGTTTTAGCGGCAGTTTTCGCCGACGCCGTCTTGCGCGCCTTCGGCTTCGCGGCGCTCTCTTCGACTTCCGCTTCGACCTTCTTCGCCGATGCCGGCTCTTCCTTCACGATCTGCCGCGCCGGTTTATCGTCGCGCAGACTGACGAACGATGCTTGTCGCACGATGCGCTCCTTGGTCCATTCCGCGAAATTGCATTCGGCCACGAGTTCCGGCTTCACCCAATGCACGGGTGTTCGGCTGCGCTCTTGCGGCTCGCGCTCGAAAGGCATGCGATCGGTCTCGCGCTTGTCGAGTTCCTTCTTCACCGCGACGAGCGTCGCATGATCGAAGCCGCTGCCGACGCGCCCCGCATATTGCAGCTTGCCCTTAGCGTCGTACACGCCGAGCAGCAGCGCGCCGAACTGCGCGCGGCTGCCCGTTGGCTCCGAGTAGCCGCATACGACGAATTCCTGCCTGCGCCGGCACTTGAGCTTGATCCATGAATTGCTGCGCCCGGAGACGTACGTGCTGTCGATCCGCTTGCCGATGATTCCTTCGAGCGACATGTCGCACGCGCTCTTGAGCAGATCGTCGGCGCTGAAGGCGAAGTCTTCGGAATAGCGCAGCGCGGGATCGTCGACGGGTTCGACGACGGCTTTCAGCAACGCGCGCCGCTGCACGAGCGGCACGTTGCGCAGGTCGTAGCCATTGAGATAGACGAGATCGAAGAAGTACACGACGATGTCTTGCGGACGGCCGACATCGAACGCATTTTGCAGCGCCTGAAAATCCGGCAGCCCGCGATCGTCGAGCACGACCGCTTCGCCATCCAGCCATCCGCTTTCGATGTCCAGCTTCTCCAGCGCCTTCACCTGCTTCGGAAACTTGGCGGTCCAGTCGTTGCCGTTGCGCGTGTAGATGCGAATGTCGCGCTTGTTGCCCGATCGCTCGATGCGCGCCAGCACGCGATAGCCGTCGAATTTTATTTCGTACGCCCAATCATCGCTGGGCGGCGCGGCATCGACGAGCGTGGCGAGTTGCGGCTTCAGCAGCTCGGGGAGCTTCGCCTTCGTCGCGCCTTCTATCGCCGGATCGTGCGACAGCGCCCGCAGCGATTCCGCGTTACGCGTCGCGACGATATCCGGATGCGCGTGGCCATCGCCCTTCTCGTTCGCGGGACGCGGCGCGGTCCGACGCGCCGCCGGTTTCGCCTTGCGTTCGGTGCGATCGCGCAGCTCGCCGTTTTCTAACCGCGCGCCCAGAGAATCAGAGAGCACGCTGCCCGGCTTCTTCAGGAGTACGTCGTATTCGGACTCGGGACGCGCTTCGTCGTCGCGTTCCTTGATGAGGAACCATTGCTCCTTGTCGCCGCTGCCGCGCATGTGACTGCGCACGAGCGTCCAGCCGCCATGCAGCTTTTCGCCGTCGAGCACGAACTTGAGCTTGCCTTTTTCGTAATCGCGCGATGCGTCTTCGGCGGTGCCCGTCTGCGGCGCCCACGTTCCACGATCCCACACGATGACGCTGCCCGCGCCGTAATTGCCTTCGGGAATATCGCCTTCGAACGAGCCGTAGTCGATCGGATGATCTTCGACATGCACGGCGAGCCGCTTCACCGATGGATCGAGACTCGGCCCCTTCGGCACGGCCCACGACTTGAGTGTGCCGTCCAGTTCGAGCCGGAAGTCGTAATGCAGCCGGCGCGCGTCGTGTTCCTGGATCACGAAGGAAAGTGTCTGCGCTGGGGCCTTTTTCGTCGTCTTCTTCGCGCGCGACGGCGTCTTGCGCGCGGCGGCCTTCTCCCCCGACGGCTCCGGCGTCTCGTTGAAACGCCGCATGCGTTGATAGGTTTCGAGCTTGCCGGTCATCGTCGTGAATGCTCCTTTGCCGGTGCTTCTTCCATGCGATGCGCTGCGCGATCAAGCGCGCTTGCGACGCGCCGTCTTACGGGCCGGGCGCGCGGGTTCTTCGGCGGCGTCATCGCCCGCATCGGCCTTCGATGGCGATGCCTTGCCGCTCTTCGTCGCGCCGCCGCTCTTCAGGCTGCGCTTGAGCAGCTCGGAAAGATCGAGTATGTCGGCGCTCGCCTTCTCTTCGCCGCCTTCCTCGAACTTCATCACTTCGGCGATCTTGCCTTCCTTCACCTTCTGATCGACGAGTTTCATGATGTCGTCGCGGAACGTATCGTGATACTTCGTCGGGTCCCACGAGTCGCTCATGTCGTCGATGAGGCGCTTCGCCATATCCAGTTCTTTCGACGTGACGCCGGCCTTCTTCGTGTCCTCGTCGGGAAACTTGAATTCGGTGAAATCGCGCACTTCATCGCCCCAGCGCAACGTGTTGAGCGCGAGCGCGGGACCCACGGGAATCAGCGCGGCGAGATGCTGCTTGTTGTGCAGCACGACGCTCGCAATGCCGACCTTGCCGGTGTCCTTCAACGCATCGCGCAGAAGCGCATAGACCTTCTCGCCCTTGCGATCGGGCGTGAGGTAGTACGGCGTGTCGAGCGAGAGGAACGAGATTTCGGGAGCATCGACGAAGGAAAGAATATCGACCGTTTGCGTCGATTCGGGATTGGCCGCGCGGATCTCGGCGTCGGTCATCACGACGTATTTGCCCTTCTCATATTCGAAGCCGCGCACGATGTTGTCGCGCGTGACGTCCTTGCCGGTGTTCTTGTTGATCTGCTTGTAGCCGATGGGATCCATCGAGCGCTTGTCGAGCAGATTGAAGCCGACTTTCTCCGACTGCGTCGCCGGATAGAGTTGCACAGGCACGTGGACCAGCCCGAAGCTGATCGCGCCTTTCCAAATCATGTGCGGCATCGCGATTACCTCGCTATCGGAATGGTCGATGGTGCGCCGGGGCGCCGATGCGGCGCATTGCGCATGGTGAGGCGCCGCAGGAAGCGTGCCATGTACGTGCGTGGCTGCTGGCACGTGAGCATCGGCGTTTCAACGCGCGGCGTCGAAGCAATGTGGCGAGAAAAATCGACCGTTAGTTGCGTTCTGGCGCGAGACGCAAGCGCGCCGTCCGGTCCTTGCTGGAAGAAAACGGTGCGCTACTTGCGGCTAGCCGTGACGGTCAGTTGCGTGCCGTCATCGAGCGTGACGGTTTTCTTCGAGCCGGTGGAAGTGGGCATGGAGAAACGGACGATCTGGCTCACGTGATTGTCGGCGGGGCATTGCAGCGTCTTGCCGCCCACCGTGACTTTGCTCGTGCCCTTCGGCGCATACGCACGAAAACTGATCTGCACGTTCGCCACGCCGTTATCCGCGACGACCGGCGCAAAGCGGATCTGCACCTGTCGCACGGCCATTCCTTCCGCGCTGCGCGGCACCGATCCGACTTGCGGGCACCCGTCCGGCACCGGCTGCGCCCCGCTCGGAGCCGAGCCTTGCCAGGTGAAGTCGTCGGTCTGGCCGGAGCGGATCGTGCGCGTTTCCTGCTCGTTGCCGAAGTTCTTCGACGCCATCTTGACCGTGTACTTGATCGGGCCGTCGTTGGGCGCTTCGGAGAGAACCTTGATGCCGGGCGTCGCATGCGCCGTCGCGAGCACGCTCGTCGCGAGAACGGCTGCGATGGCGTGGCGGCCTGCGTTCGAACGTCGATTCATCCGGCACCTCCGTGATAAGCACTCGATGAAGATCCGGCGAAACGCACGCCGGATCGGCTTAAGGCGGAGTCAGTCTAGCGCCGCGCGTGCCCGGCCTTCGTCATGGAAAACCCGAGGCGGGCACGCGGCAAAACAAAGCAGCCGATCGTTTCGGAAGCCCGTTTCAGAAGCCGGTGAGAACGAGCTTGCCGATTGCGCGCCCTTCTTCCAGAAGCCGATGCGCCTCGCGCAAATTGGCCGCATCGATCTTGCCGATGTTCTTGCCGAGCGTCGTGCGGATCGTGCCTGCGTCGATCAGCCGCGCCACTTCGGACAGCAGCTTGTGCTGCTCGATCATGTCGGGCGTCTGGAACATCGCGCGCGTGAACATGAATTCCCAATGGAACGCGGCGCTCTTCGCCTTCAGAAGATCGATCGCGAGCGGCCGCGCGTTCTCGACGATCGTGCAAATGGCGCCCTGCGGCTTCACGACTTCGGCGGCGGCGGGGAAATGCTTGTCGGTGTCGTTGAAGATCAGCACGTAATCGACCTGGCCGATGCCCGCGTCCTTCAGTTGCTTCGGGATATCGTCGAAGTGATTGACGATGCGGTCCGCCCCCAGCTCCGTCGCCCATTTCGCCGATTCGGGCCGCGACGCGGTCGCGATCACATGCAGCTTCGCGACCTGCTTCGCGAGTTGGATGCCGATGGACCCGACCCCGCCCGCGCCGCCGACGATCAGCATGGTCTTGCCCGCGTCCTTGCCTTCGGCCGAGACCTTCAGGCGGTCGAAGAGCGCTTCCCACGCGGTGATGGTCGTGAGCGGCAACGCCGCCGCGTGCGTGAAATCGAGCGACTTCGGCTTCGCGCCGACAATGCGCTCGTCGATCAGATGGAATTCGCTGTTCGCGCCCTGACGCGTGATGTCGCCCGCGTAGTAGACGGCATCGCCCGCCTTGAAGAGCGTGACGTCCGGGCCGACCGCCTCGACGACGCCCGCCGCGTCCCAGCCGAGCACGCGCGGCGTTTCCTCGACCTTGTCCTTCGGCGCGCGCACTTTCGTGTCGACGGGATTCACGGCGATCGCTTCCACTTTCACGAGCAGGTCGCGGCCCGTGGGCGTCGGTTTGTCCAGTTCGATATCGACGAGCGATTCGGGATTCGAAATCGGAAGATAGCGCGTCAGGCCGATGGCTTTCATGAGTAGCTCCTTGTAGCAATACGTGAACGATGCGCGCATCTTAACTTGCATGCGGTATGCAAAAAACCGCGATAATCGTGGAAACATTTTTCGGAAAATCCATCGAATGACGGGCGACATCCTGGCGGCCGACGCGCGAGACAGACTCGATCTTCTCGACGTGGCGCTCTTCGTGCGAGCCGCGGCGCTCGCGAATCTGTCGTCGGCGGCGCGGGAATTCGGCTTGTCGCCGGCGGTGGCGAGCGCGCGCATCGCGGGACTGGAGCGGATGCTGGGCGCGCGGCTCCTGCATCGGACGACGCGGCGCGTGAGCGTCACGCAGGAAGGCGAAATCTTCGCGGCGCACGCGCGCGGTCTGCTCGATGCAGCGGAAGCGGCGCGCGCATCGGTCGGGCGGGCGCTCGAAGAGCCGCACGGACGGCTGCGCGTGACGATGCCGTCATCGCTCGGGCGGCAGCACATTTCGCCGCTGATCCCCGACTTCCTGCGACGGTATCCCGGCGTTTCCGTGGATCTGCGCATGACCGATCAGATCGTCGATCTCGTCGATGAAGGGATCGATCTTGCGATCCGCATCGGCGCGCTGAAGGATTCGACGCTCATCGCGCGCAAGCTCGCGAGCAATCGCCGCGTGCTGTGCGCGTCGCCGGCCTATCTGGAGCAGCACGGCACGCCGCGGCATCCCGCCGATCTCGCGCATCATGAATGCGTGATTCTCGCGGACCAGCGCGACTGGGGTTTCGTCACGCCGACGGGCGTCATGGAAGTGCGCGTGTCGGGCCGGCTCGTGACCGACAACGGCGAAGTGCTGCGCGATGCGCTCGCGGCCGGCATCGGCATCGGACTGAAATCGACGTGGAGCGTCGCGCCGCTGCTGGCGAGCGGCGAACTCGTGACCGTGCTGGATGACTATCCGCTCGCGCAGACCGTCGCGATCTGGGCGGTGTATCCGAGCCGCGCGTTCGTGCCGCCGAAGACGCTGGCGTTCATCGAATTCCTCGCGGAACGGTTCGGCGAGCCGCCTTATTGGGACTTGGCACCGGAGCGGGTGCAGCGCTAGCCGCTTGGCATTTTGCATGCGGCACGCTGCATGATGCATGCAAAATGCAACCCGCCACGCCGCGAGCGATCTCAAAAAGTCACACCGCGCCCCGTACAATAGCCGTTTCCCGCGCACTCACCGCACACCGCACCGCCTTCGATGAACCTCGTCATTCAAAGCCCCGCCCCGATCTCCGATGCGCACGTCAAGCCGCTCGCCGCCCTCGCCCGCTCCCGCGAAACGGCGCACATCGACGATACGCTGCTGCGCTTCATCGACGCCGATCCGCTGCAACGGCCCGACATCGATGCTTATTGCGGCACACATGCGCTCGACTACGCGTTCGTGGAACCGCAGTCGCAGCTTTCGGATTTCGGCCTCGTCGCGATGGACATGGATTCGACGCTCATCACCATCGAATGCATCGACGAAATTGCGGATTTCTGCGGCCTGAAAGCGGAAGTCGCGGCGATCACGGAAGCGGCGATGCGCGGCGAAATCAAGGACTTCAACGAAAGCCTGACGCGCCGCGTCGCGCTGCTCGAAGGTCTGGACGCGAGCGCGCTCGAACGCGTCTACGAGGAACGCCTGCGTCTTTCGCCCGGCGCCGAGCGCATGCTCGAAGGCGCCCGCGCCGCCGGTCTGAAGACACTGCTCGTTTCCGGCGGATTCACGTTTTTCACCGAGCGGCTGAAGGCGCGGCTCGGCATCGACTACACGCGTGCGAACACGCTCGAAATCCTCGATGGCAAGCTGACGGGCAAGGTCGTCGGCGAAATTGTGAATGCGGAGGTCAAGGCGCGCACGCTGCGCGAGACGTGCGAGAAGATCGGCATCGACCCGCAGCGCGCCATTGCAATGGGCGACGGCTCGAACGACCTGAAAATGATGGCCGAAGCGGGATTGTCGGTGGCGTTTCGCGCGAAGCCGGTCGTGCGTCAGGCCGCGAGCGTCGCGTTCAATTTCGTGGGACTGGACGGGCTGCTGCGCTTGTTCTGACGCAACCCGTCCGGGCGCTCAGCCGAGCGCCTTGACGAGCGCGGCTTCGATATCCGCGCGCAGATCGGCCTCGTCTTCCAGGCCGATATACAGGCGCACCAGCACGCCCTCATGCGGCCACTGCGACGCGGTGCGCATCGAGCGAACGTTGTACGGCATCGCGAGGCTGTGCGCGCCGCCCCAGCTCCAGCCGATCGCGAACAGTTGCAGCGATTCCACGAACGCATCGACTTGAGCCGCGGTGTACCGGGCATCGAATACGATCGAGAACAAACCGCCCGCGCCGCCCGCGAAATCCCGCTCATAGAACGCATGGCCGGGACAATCTTCGATAGCCGGATGCAGCACCGCCGATACCTCCGGCCGCGTCTTCAGCCACCGCGCGAGCGCGAGCGCCGAGCGGTCGTGCGCCTCGTAGCGCAATTTCATCGACGGCAGGCTGCGCAGCACGAGCGATGCATCATCGGCCGAGACGCCCACGCCCAGCCGCATCCGCGCGCGCTTGAGCTTCTTGTGCAGCTCGGCATCGCGTGTGATGGTCGCGCCCATCAGGATGTCGCTGCCGCCCGACTGATACTTCGTCAGCGCCTGCACCGAAATGTCGACGCCATGGTCGAACGGCTTGAACGCGAGCCCGGCGGAGTACGTGTTGTCGATGGCCGTCACGATGCCGCGCGCACGCGCAACCGCGACGATGGCCGGCACGTCCTGCACTTCCATCGTGACCGAGCCCGGCGCTTCGAGCCAGATGAGCTTCGTGTTCGGACGGATCGAATCGGCGATGCCCGCGCCCACCATCGGATCGTAATAGCTCACTTCCAGCCCGAAGTCGGCGGCGAGCCAGTCCGCGTGCTCGCGATTCGGCGAGTACGCGTTGTCCGGAATCAGCACGTGATCGCCCGCCTTGACGAGCCCGAAGTACACATTCGAGATCGCCGCAAGACCGGACGGCTGCAACAGCGCGTATTCGCCGCCTTCGATCGCGGCCAGGCGTTGCGCGAGCGCGATCGTCGTCGGCGTGCCGTGCAGGCCGTAGCGCCACTTGGAATCGTCGCTCCAGACGAGCGCGCGCATGGTCGCGAGATCGGGAAACACGACCGTCGATGCGCGCGCCACCGGCACCGCGAACGACTCGAAGCCGGGCGTGATGCGGTCTTCTGGCTGCACGATGCGGGTTTGCAGGTCGCGGTCCTGGCTGCTGGAATCGGTCATGACGGGGAAACGATGGTGATGAATGGAGAGCAAAAAGACAGGCGCCGCCCGCGTTTCCGGCGGCGCCCGTTCGCATGAAAGACGCCTATTCGCCGATGATCACGTTGGTCGTGCCGCCGACCGCGTTCGGACGCGGCGCAGGCGGCGGCGCGGGTTCGAGCGAAGGCGCGGGACTGCGGAGCGCAGCGCCCGCAGCAGGCAAAGGCGGCAGCTTCGCGCCGGCGACGGCGGGCCGCAGTTCGAACGGCTGCGCGTTGGAATCGTCCGGGTCCATGCGCTCGCCGGACACGCTGCCGTCCGCCTCGAATTTGCCGACCCAGTTGCCCGTGATATGCGTGCCGTCGTTCGACTCCTCGATTTCGAGCGTCTCGCCGTCACGGTCGCCGGCGACGAGAATCACCGACGGACTGCCCGCGAAGCGGTATTCGCCATGCACGCCGGAAGGCTCGTCGGTTTTCGCGCCGAGCTTCATCTCGATCTGCCTGCCGCCGAGCGTGCCGACATAGCGCGGAAAGCGCGCGTACTCCGGATTCGGCGCGAGCGGCTTTTGCGGCGGCAGCGCAAGCGTGCGGATGGCTTCGTCCGCGCCGTGAGACTCGCCCTCCGGGACGACGCCGCTTCCGCTGCTTCCACTATTCGACGACGTATCCGGCGGCATCGGCGAGTTGCAGCCCGCGAGCGCGAACATCGCCGATGCCGCCGCCATGATCGTCAGCCGGGTCGACACTACGCGGCGCTTCCTTGCTTCTTTCATGCTTCCTTCCTTCGATACCACTTCAAATGCGCTCGAAGATCGCCGCGATGCCCTGACCGCCGCCGATGCACATCGTCACCAGCGCGTAGCGCCCGCCGATGCGTTGCAGTTCGTAGAGCGCCTTCACCGTGATGAGCGCGCCCGTCGCGCCGATCGGATGGCCGAGCGAAATGCCCGAGCCGTTCGGATTGACCTTCGCGGGATCGAGCTTCAATTGCTGCATGACGGCGCACGCTTGCGCGGCGAAGGCTTCGTTGGCTTCGATCACGTCGAGATCGTCGACGGTGAGGCCCGCGCGCTCCAGCACCTTCTGCGTCGCCGGCACGGGGCCGATGCCCATGATTTTCGGATCGACGCCCGCATGCGCGTAAGCGACGAGGCGCGCGAGCGGCTGCAGGCCGCGCTTCTCCGCGACACCGCGCTCCATCAGCACGACGGCCGCCGCGGCGTCGTTGATGCCCGACGCGTTGCCCGCCGTCACCGTGCCGTTCTCCTTCGCGAAGACGGGCCTGAGCTTCGCGAAATCGTCCGGCGTCGCATTCATGCGCACGTGCTCGTCGCGGTCGAAGACGGTGTCGCCCTTCTTCGATGCGAGCGTGATCGGCAGAATCTGTTCCTTGAAATAGCCGGCTTCGATCGCTTTCGCCGCGCGCCGGTGCGATTCCAGCGCGAGCGCGTCCTGCGCTTCGCGCGTGATGCCGTACTTGTTCGCGACGTTCTCGGCGGTCACGCCCATGTGAATCTTGTCGAAGGGATCGTTGAGCGCGCCGAGCATCATGTCGACGATGCGCGTGTCGCCCATGCGCTGTCCGAAGCGCGCGGCGGGCATCACGTAGGGCGCGCGGCTCATGCTTTCCGCGCCGCCGCCGATGGCGATGTCCGCGTCGCCCAGCAGAATGGACTGCGACGCCGACACGATGGCCTGCAAACCCGAGCCGCACAGGCGGTTGACCGTGAGCGCGGGCGCGTCCTGCGTCACGCCGCCTTCCAGCGCGGCGACGCGCGCAAGATACATGTCGCGCGGCTCGGTCTGGATCACGTTGCCGAACACGACATGGCCGACTTCATCGCCCGTCACGCGCGCCCGCGAAAGCGCCTCGCGCACGACGCGCGCGCCGAGATCGCTCGGCGTGAAATCCTTCAGCGCGCCGCCGAAATCGCCGATTGCCGTGCGCACGCCGCTTGCCACCACCACTTCGCGCTTCATGTCGTCTCCTTTGTTGTGCTCGTTCAGGTTATTCGCCGAGCGCCCGCTCGACCGTCGCCCGGTCTGGAATGGGCGCGACCGCGCCGAAGCCTCGCGTCGATAATGCCGCCGCCACGTTCGCGTAGCGCGCGGCGGTGAAGGGATCGTCGCCCGCGACAATGCGCGCGATGAACGCGCCGCCGAAGCAATCGCCCGCGCCGGTGGCATCGACCGCATTGACGACGCGCCCCGGCACCACGCGACGCTCGTCGGGCGTCGCGATATACGCGCCTTCCTTGCCGAGCTTCAGCGCGACGATTTTGGGGCCGAGCGCGAGCAGCGCGTCGACGATGGCGTCCTTGTCGTCGTGGCCGGTGAGCACGGTGACGTCGTCGTAACTTGGCAGGCAGATGTCGGTCGCGCGAATGGCTTCGAGCATTACCGCGCGGGCGCGCGCAAGCGGCCACAGCTTCAGGCGCAGGTTCGTGTCGAAGCTCACTTTGACGCCGTGCCGGCGCGCGTGGTCGATGGCGGCGAACGCGGCATCGCACGCGGACACGCTGATTGCGAGACTGATGCCGGACAGATGCACGACCTTCGCGTTCGCGATCAGATCGAGCGGCACATCCGACGGCGCATAGCGGCTCGCCGCCGATCCCGCGCGCAAATAGTCGAAGCGATGCCCGCTCTCGCCGTGCGAGACGAAATAGACGCCGGTGGGCGCGTGTTGATCGACCCGCACCGCCGATGTATCGACGTTTTCCGCGCGCCATAGATCGAGCAGCAACTGCCCGAACTGATCGTTGCCGACGGCGGACACGAAGCCCGTCGCCGCGCCCTGCCGTGCCGCCGCGATCAGAAAGTTGGAGACATCGCCGCCGAAGCCTTGCAGATAAGCCGGTTCATTGCGCGTTGACTGATTGAACTCGATCATCGCCTCGCCGAGCGCGAGAATGTGCGGGTTCAGCGGGTTCAGCGGGTTCAGCGGCGTCATCGTTCAGACCTCGCCCCAGAGATCGTGGCCGTCGGCGCCGGTGATCTTGACCGAGACGAAATCGCCGGCCTTGTAGCGCTTGGACGCCTTCGTGGGCGGCGCGATATACACGACGCCGTCGATTTCCGGCGCATCCGCCGCTGTCCGGCCGACGCCGCCTTCGGCGCTGACTTCATCGACGAGCACTTTCAGCGTCTTGCCGACCTTCTTCTTCATGCGCTTCGCCGACAGCTCCTCGGCCAGTTCCATGAAGCGCGCGCGGCGTTCCTCGCGCACTTCGTCGGGCAGCGCGCCGTCGAGTTCGTTGGCGCTCGCGCCTTCGACCGGCGAGTACGCGAAGCAGCCGACGCGGTCGAGATCCGCTTCCGCGATGAAATCGAGCAGCGTCTGGAACTGCTCTTCGGTTTCGCCCGGGAAGCCGGCGATGAACGTGCTGCGGATCGTCAGATCGGGACACATCGCGCGCCACGCCTTCACGCGTTCGAGCACCTTCTCGGCGTTGGCCGGGCGCTTCATGCGCTTGAGCACTTCGGGATGCGCGTGCTGGAACGGCACGTCGAGATACGGCAGGACGTGGCCTTTGAGCGCGCCATCGGCCATCATCGGGATGACTTCATCGACGCTCGGATACGGATACACGTAATGCAGCCGCACCCACGCGCCGTATTGCGCGGCGAGTTCGCCGAGCGCGCCGACGAGTTCGGTCATGCGCGTCTTGAGCGGCTTGCCGTTCCAGAAGCCGGTGCGGTATTTGACATCGACGCCGTACGCGCTCGTGTCCTGCGAGATGACGAGCAGTTCCTTCACGCCGGACTTGAAGAGATTCTCGGCTTCGAGCATGACTTCGGCGATGGGGCGCGAAACGAGATCGCCGCGCATCGACGGGATGATGCAGAACGAGCAGCGATGGTTGCAGCCTTCCGAAATCTTGAGATACGCGTAGTGGCGCGGCGTGAGCTTGATGCCGGCGGGCGGGACGAGATCGACGAACGGATCGTGCGGCTTCGGCAGATGCGTGTGCACTGCGTTCATCACTTCGTTGGTCGCGTGCGGACCGGTGACGGCGAGCACTTTCGGATGCACTTCTTCGATGAGGCCGGTGCCGCTCGCGCTTTTTTTCGCGCCGAGGCAGCCGGTGACGATGACTTTGCCGTTTTCGCTGAGCGCTTCGCCGATGGCGTCGAGGCTTTCCTGCACGGCTTCGTCGATGAAGCCGCACGTGTTGACGACGACGAGGTCGGCGCCGTCATAGCTGCCGGAGATTTCGTAACCTTCGGCGCGCAATTGGGTGATGATTTGCTCGGAATCGACCAGGGCTTTCGGGCAGCCGAGGCTGACCATACCGATCTTTGGCGCTGGCGCCGCGCTGGCGGTGGATTTTGCTGGAGTATTCACGGGGACATCCGGGATGGGCACGGTTGCAACCGTGCTCGTGCCTTGCCGCTGGGTCGCGGCGAATTTGCTATTTTAACCGGAATGGGGTTGGCGGCTTTCTTTGCGAGTGCTCTTGCGCCCGCACACCGGGCTCTTGTGCTGAACTTGTTTTCGCGTCGGTCAATTAGCTCGCCCCTCCCCGGGGCGGGGGTCACTTTCTTTGCTGCTGCAAAGAAAGTAACCAAAGAAAGCAGCTTTTTCGCCCCCGGTTCATGTTCACGTTGCACTCCGTAGAACCACATTGGCACTCAGCTTGACACAGCCTTGAATCACCTTCCGCGCCCGCTGACGACTAACGTCCTCCGAGCCCCTCGGCTCGACAAAACCCTCGGGACACCACGCGTCACGCAAAGCGCAACTTCCCCGACAGCATTCACGCTCACACGGCGAGCCTACGTGGCTCCGAGCGAACTTGACCCTTTGTCGTCCCGGATTGCTTTGGGCCGTTCTCACGCGTTGCGCTGGCGTTTCGTGTTGCGCCTTGCGCCCTGTCGGTTTTGGCGAGCCGAGGGGCTCGCATGACGTGGCGCTCAGCGGGCGCGGAGGGTGATTCAAGGCTGTGTCAAGCTGAGTGCCAATCTGGTTCTACAAAGTGACCAGACATTCAGTGCTTCGGGCCAGAAAGCTGCTTTCTTTGGTTACTTTCTTTGCAGCAGCAAAGAAAGTGACCCCCGCCCCGGGGAGGGGCGCACTAATAGACCGACGCGAATAAAAAGCAACCGCAAAAAAACCGAACGAAAAGCATCCCCCGAAGGGAAAGAAAGCGCTTGCTTACTTCTTCTCGCCAGAAGAAGTCCCCTGTCCGGGAAATGGAAACGTATTGAACATCGTCTTCGCCTGATTCTGCATCTGCTCCTGCATCTGCACGAACATGTTCTTCGACTGCTCGATATAGCTCGTCATCATGCCCTGCATCATCGGGGCCTGCATGTTCATGAATTGCGACCAGACTTCCGGATTCAGCGCGTTGCCGTCGTAGATGCCCTTGCTCTGTTCGGACAGCTTCTGCTGGATATCGATGAACGCCTGTATGTTCTTTTCCAGGTACGTGCCCATCATGCCCTGCATCGCATGACCGTAAAAACGGATGATCTGCGAAAGCATCACCGACGAAAACATCGGCAAGCCGCCGCTCTCTTCCTCCAGAATGATCTGCAACAGGATGCTGCGCGTCAGGTCGTCGTTGGACTTGGCGTCGAGCACCTTGAAGTCTTCCTGATCGAGCACGAGCTGCTTCACATCCGACAACGTGATGTACGTGCTCGTCTCCGTGTCATACAACCGCCGGTTCGGATATTTTTTTATGAGTCGCTCGGCGGATTTCTTTGTAGTCGTAGGGGTGGTCATTGAACGCCTTTAAACGCAAGACTTTACTGCGGTGGCAGCAAGCATGTCTTGCGTTGTCGCAAAAAAGCGTTGCTGCCGGGTCGCCGCATCATTGATATATCCGGCAAGCAGAGGCCGTCCGGACAGGCGCCCCGGGCGCCCATCCGACAGCCGCCGCCCGTCAGCCCATGTGCAAGCCGCCATTGAGCGAGAAGTCCGCGCCCGTGGCAAAACCCGATTCCTCCGAGGCCAGCCACGCAACAATCGAACCGATTTCATCCGGCGTGCCGAGACGCCGGACGGGGATGGTCGCCACGATCTTCTCCAGCACTTCAGGGCGAATCGACTTCACCATGTCCGTGCCGATATAGCCCGGCGACACCGTGTTCACCGTCACGCCCTTGGTCGCCACTTCCTGCGCGAGCGCCATCGTGAAGCCGTGAATGCCGGCCTTCGCCGTCGAATAGTTCGTCTGCCCGAACTGTCCCTTCTGCCCGTTTACCGACGAAATATTGATGATGCGCCCGAAGCCGCGCTCCACCATGCCGTCGATCACCTGCTTCGTCACGTTGAAGAGACTCGTCAGGTTCGTGTCGATGACCGCCGTCCAGTCTTCGTGCGTCATCTTGCGAAACACCACGTCGCGCGTGATGCCCGCGTTGTTCACGAGCACGTCGATCTCGCCGACTTCGGCCTTGACCTTGTCGAACGCGTTCTTGGTCGATTCCCAGTCGCCGACATTGCCTTCCGACGCGATGAAGTCGAAACCGAGCGCCTTCTGATCTTCGAGCCATTTCACGCGACGCGGCGAATTCGGGCCGCAGCCCGCGACGACGGTGAAGCCGTCCTTATGCAGACGCTGGCAAATGCTCGTACCGATGCCGCCCATCCCGCCCGTTACATACGCTATGCGCTTCGTCATTCCCGACTCCCTTTTCGTTATGCGGGCCGCGCCCCTCCGCGCCGCCCGCTTGCCCCTGTGCCGTTCCGTGTCCCTGCCCGTGCTGCCGGCGCGACGCTCGCCGCGCCTTACGGACGCTCGAGCGCCAGCGCGACGCCCATGCCGCCGCCGATGCACAGCGACGCCAGGCC
>NZ_FCNV02000034.1 GCF_001544615.1 Caballeronia concitans | reverse complement strand
TGCATGAGGAGCCTGACGATTACCTACTTTCACACGGGCAATCCGCACTATCATCGGCGTGGAGTCGTTTCACGGTCCTGTTCGGGATGGGAAGGGGTGGGACCGACTCGCTATGGTCATCAGGCATGACTTGTTGTTGTGTCGCGTTGGGGGGCGCCACAACCAATCTGGGAAGAAGTAGAGGTGTTTGGGTAGTGATCGTTGCACAACGACTCACTCAACCGGCGAAGCACAAACACACCGGTTATAGGATCAAGCCTTACGGGCAATTAGTATCAGTTAGCTCAATGCATTACTGCACTTACACACCTGACCTATCAACGTCCTGGTCTGGAACGACCCTTCAAGGGGCTCGAAGCCCCGGGGATATCTCATCTTAAGGCGAGTTTCCCGCTTAGATGCTTTCAGCGGTTATCTCTTCCGAACATAGCTACCCGGCGATGCCACTGGCGTGACAACCGGTACACCAGAGGTTCGTCCACTCCGGTCCTCTCGTACTAGGAGCAGCCCCCTTCAAATATCCAACGCCCACGGCAGATAGGGACCAAACTGTCTCACGACGTTTTAAACCCAGCTCACGTACCTCTTTAAATGGCGAACAGCCATACCCTTGGGACCGGCTACAGCCCCAGGATGAGATGAGCCGACATCGAGGTGCCAAACACCGCCGTCGATATGAACTCTTGGGCGGTATCAGCCTGTTATCCCCAGAGTACCTTTTATCCGTTGAGCGATGGCCCTTCCATACAGAACCACCGGATCACTATGACCTGCTTTCGCACCTGCTCGACTTGTCGGTCTCGCAGTTAAGCACGCTTATGCCATTGCACTATCAGCACGATTTCCGACCGTACCTAGCGTACCTTCGTACTCCTCCGTTACACTTTGGGAGGAGACCGCCCCAGTCAAACTGCCTACCATGCACTGTCCCCGATCCGGATCACGGACCAAGGTTAGAACCTCAAACAAACCAGGGTGGTATTTCAAGGACGGCTCCACCAAGACTAGCGTCCTGGCTTCATAGCCTCCCACCTATCCTACACAGATCGGTTCAAAGTCCAATGCAAAGCTACAGTAAAGGTTCATGGGGTCTTTCCGTCTAGCCGCGGGGAGATTGCATCATCACAAACACTTCAACTTCGCTGAGTCTCGGGAGGAGACAGTGTGGCCATCGTTACGCCATTCGTGCAGGTCGGAACTTACCCGACAAGGAATTTCGCTACCTTAGGACCGTTATAGTTACGGCCGCCGTTTACCGGGACTTCAATCAAGAGCTTGCACCCCATCATTTAATCTTCCGGCACCGGGCAGGCGTCACACCCTATACGTCCACTTTCGTGTTTGCAGAGTGCTGTGTTTTTATTAAACAGTCGCAGCCACCAGTTTATTGCAACCTCTTCACCCTCCTGGCGCAGGCCAGTCAAGCTACAGAGGCGTACCTTATCCCGAAGTTACGGTACCAATTTGCCGAGTTCCTTCTCCCGAGTTCTCTCAAGCGCCTTAGAATACTCATCTCGCCCACCTGTGTCGGTTTGCGGTACGGTCATCGTTAGACTGAAGCTTAGAGGCTTTTCTTGGAACCACTTCCAATTGCTTCGTGACCGAAGTCACTCGCGCCACACCCTTGAATCCTGTGCCCGGATTTGCCTGAGCACCTTCTCCAATGCAGCGACCGGGACGTCCAACACCCGGACAACCTTCCGCGATCCGTCCCCCCATCGCATCTAACAATGGTGCAGGAATATTGACCTGCTTCCCATCAGCTACGCATTTCTGCCTCGCCTTAGGGGCCGACTCACCCTACGCCGATGAACGTTGCGTAGGAAACCTTGGGCTTACGGCGAGGGGGCTTTTCACCCCCTTTATCGCTACTCATGTCAGCATTCGCACTTCCGATACCTCCAGCACGCTTTTCAACGCACCTTCGCAGGCTTACGGAACGCTCTCCTACCATGCGTGTCAAACACGCATCCGCAGCTTCGGTGACTGGCTTGAGCCCCGTTACATCTTCCGCGCAGGACGACTCGATCAGTGAGCTATTACGCTTTCTTTAAAGGGTGGCTGCTTCTAAGCCAACCTCCTGACTGTTTTAGCCTTCCCACTTCGTTTCCCACTTAGCCAATCTTTGGGACCTTAGCTGGCGGTCTGGGTTGTTTCCCTCTTGACACCGGACGTTAGCACCCGATGTCTGTCTCCCGTGATTGCACTCTTCGGTATTCGGAGTTTGCTATGGCGTAGTAATCCGCAATGGACCCCACAACCATGACAGTGCTCTACCCCCGAAGGTGATACACGAGGCACTACCTAAATAGTTTTCGGAGAGAACCAGCTATTTCCAAGTTTGTTTAGCCTTTCACCCCTATCCACAGCTCATCCCCTAACTTTTCAACGTTAGTGGGTTCGGTCCTCCAGTACGTGTTACCGCACCTTCAACCTGGCCATGGATAGATCACTTGGTTTCGGGTCTACGCCCAGCAACTGATCGCCCTATTCGGACTCGCTTTCGCTACGCCTGCCTTAATCAGTTAAGCTCGCTACTGAACGTAAGTCGCTGACCCATTATACAAAAGGTACGCCGTCACCCCTTGCGAGGCTCCGACTGTTTGTATGCATGCGGTTTCAGGATCTATTTCACTCCCCTCCCGGGGTTCTTTTCGCCTTTCCCTCACGGTACTGGTTCACTATCGGTCGATCACGAGTATTTAGCCTTGGAGGATGGTCCCCCCATCTTCAGACAGGATTTCACGTGTCCCGCCCTACTTGTCGTACCCCTAGTTCTTCCACGCTGTTTTCGCTTACAGGGCTATCACCTGCTATGGCCGCACTTTCCAGAGCGTTCAGCTAACAACACAGATAAAGAGTACAGGCTGATCCCATTTCGCTCGCCACTACTTTGGGAATCTCGGTTGATTTCTTTTCCTGCGGTTACTTAGATGTTTCAGTTCACCGCGTTCGCTTCACATGACCTATGGATTCAGTCATGGATGACCCATACGGGCCGGGTTTCCCCATTCGGACATCTTCGGATCAATGCTCGTTTGCCAGCTCCCCGAAGCTTTTCGCAGGCTACCGCGTCCTTCATCGCCTGTGATCGCCAAGGCATCCACCACATGCACTTGTTCGCTTGACCCTATAACGAGTGTGTCTGCTCGCGCTTTCACTTCCCGCTACAGGCTGAGTATTCGCGTTGTGCCGTATTCCAAAGCAATCTTTCGATTACCTTTTCATACTCGATACAATCACTACCCTGAATCTTCTACTCACACCCATCTCTAAGTGCTTTCAAGATTCTCTTTACTACTTCTTCCAGATTGTTAAAGAACGTTTAGCCGACAAGCGTACTTCCCTGCTTGCGACATCAACTGGCTTTCAATCGCCAATGCGCAGCGCTCATTCAAACGCTGTGCATTGAGGATTGGTGGAGGATGACGGGATCGAACCGACGACCCCCTGCTTGCAAAGCAGGTGCTCTCCCAGCTGAGCTAATCCCCCGTGTAGGCCTGACTTCGACTCCGTCTCTCATCAGCACGCCCGCGGGTGGTGGGTCTGGTTGGATTCGAACCAACGACCCCCGCCTTATCAAGACGGTGCTCTAACCGACTGAGCTACAGACCCTTAGCCTGTCTTTCTGACAGCCGATAAGCGTGAGCGCTTAATAACTTCGTGCGAAGCTCGAGAAAGGAGGTGATCCAGCCGCACCTTCCGATACGGCTACCTTGTTACGACTTCACCCCAGTCATGAATCCTACCGTGGTGACCGTCCTCCTTGCGGTTAGACTAGCCACTTCTGGTAAAACCCACTCCCATGGTGTGACGGGCGGTGTGTACAAGACCCGGGAACGTATTCACCGCGGCATGCTGATCCGCGATTACTAGCGATTCCAGCTTCACGCAGTCGAGTTGCAGACTGCGATCCGGACTACGATCGGTTTTCTGGGATTGGCTCCACCTCGCGGCTTGGCAACCCTCTGTTCCGACCATTGTATGACGTGTGAAGCCCTACCCATAAGGGCCATGAGGACTTGACGTCATCCCCACCTTCCTCCGGTTTGTCACCGGCAGTCTCCTTAGAGTGCTCTTGCGTAGCAACTAAGGACAAGGGTTGCGCTCGTTGCGGGACTTAACCCAACATCTCACGACACGAGCTGACGACAGCCATGCAGCACCTGTGCGCCGGTTCTCTTTCGAGCACTCCCGCCTCTCAGCAGGATTCCGACCATGTCAAGGGTAGGTAAGGTTTTTCGCGTTGCATCGAATTAATCCACATCATCCACCGCTTGTGCGGGTCCCCGTCAATTCCTTTGAGTTTTAATCTTGCGACCGTACTCCCCAGGCGGTCAACTTCACGCGTTAGCTACGTTACTAAGGAAATGAATCCCCAACAACTAGTTGACATCGTTTAGGGCGTGGACTACCAGGGTATCTAATCCTGTTTGCTCCCCACGCTTTCGTGCATGAGCGTCAGTGTTGGCCCAGGAGGCTGCCTTCGCCATCGGTATTCCTCCACATCTCTACGCATTTCACTGCTACACGTGGAATTCTACCTCCCTCTGCCACACTCTAGCCTGCCAGTCACCAATGCAGTTCCCAGGTTAAGCCCGGGGATTTCACATCGGTCTTAACAGACCGCCTGCGCACGCTTTACGCCCAGTAATTCCGATTAACGCTCGCACCCTACGTATTACCGCGGCTGCTGGCACGTAGTTAGCCGGTGCTTATTCTTCCGGTACCGTCATCCTCCATCCATATTAGGGACGAAGTTTTCTTTCCGGACAAAAGTGCTTTACAACCCGAAGGCCTTCTTCACACACGCGGCATTGCTGGATCAGGGTTGCCCCCATTGTCCAAAATTCCCCACTGCTGCCTCCCGTAGGAGTCTGGGCCGTGTCTCAGTCCCAGTGTGGCTGGTCGTCCTCTCAGACCAGCTACAGATCGTCGCCTTGGTAGGCCTTTACCCCACCAACTAGCTAATCTGCCATCGGCCGCCCCTGCAGCGCGAGGTCCGAAGATCCCCCGCTTTCCTCCGTAGATCGTATGCGGTATTAATCCGGCTTTCGCCGGGCTATCCCCCACTACAGGACACGTTCCGATGTATTACTCACCCGTTCGCCACTCGCCACCAGGGTTGCCCCCGTGCTGCCGTTCGACTTGCATGTGTAAGGCATGCCGCCAGCGTTCAATCTGAGCCAGGATCAAACTCTTCAGTTCAATGCCTGTTACTGTTTTCGGTTCCGTTAGAAACCGGTCGCTCACTCAACGTACTGACGATGATTAATGTCCGAAGACATAAACCTTCCTCTTAATACTTCGTGTGAGACTCTTGATTACTTTTGCTATTGCCGATTCCGAAGAACCGGCCGCACT
>NZ_FCNV02000043.1 GCF_001544615.1 Caballeronia concitans | reverse complement strand
CGGCGGACTAAACCGCTCGCGCGGTAGGGGCTACGGTCAGACTTCGGTGGGCAGGGAGAGGCCGGCATCGTGGTTCCGTATGTTGGCGAATGAGGCAGTCCGCCTCGTTCTCCAGCAGGAGCCGAATCATGACCTCCTCACAGTCAAACGTCAGTCCGCTGCGCCAGCGCATGATTGACGACATGCGCATGCGCCAGCTTGCCCCCAAGACCCAGGACATCTACCTGCACATCGTGCGTGAGTTCGCCCGTTTTCTCGGGCGCTCACCTGACACGGCCACCGTCGAGGACCTGCGGCGCTACCAGCTCTATCTGGTCGACCACGGCACATCGGCCGTTTCGCTGAACCACGCGATCACCGGCCTGAAGTTCTTCTTCACAGTCACGCTCGACCGGCCCGAGCTGATGGTCAGGATGCAACCCGTGCGCGTGCCTCGCGTATTGCCCATCGTGCTCAGCCCCGACGAAGTGCGGCGGCTCATCGAGGCCGCCGGTAACCTGAAGCACCAGACCGCGCTGTCGGTGGCGTACGGCGCGGGGCTACGCGCCAGCGAAGTGGTAGCGCTGAAGGTCACCGACGTCGACAGCGAACGCATGACATTGCGTATCGAGCAGGGTAAGGGCCGCCGTGACCGCTACGCAATGCTCTCGCCGGTGCTGCTGGAGCGCCTGCGTGTGTGGTGGCGCGTGGCCCGTACACAGGGCAAGATGCTCGATGGTGGGTGGCTGTTTCCCGGGCTCGATCCGCTCGATCAGCTGAGCACGCGGCAACTGAACCGCGCCATTCATGCCGCCGCCGAGGCCGCGAACATCGACAAGCGCGTATCCATGCATACCCTGCGTTACAGCTTCGCCACCCACCTGCTCGAACAGAAGGTCGATATTCGTGTGATCCAGGTGCTGCTCGGCCACGCCAAGCTCGAGAACACCGCGCTCTACGTCCAGGTGGCCACCGATCTGCTACACGAGGTCACCAGTCCGCTGGACCGTCTGCCTTCCGAGTAGGCCCGAGCGCTGTAACACCTCATGCTGGAGGTTGCGGACATCTTCCGCAGCCACGGGCCAGCGTGGCGAGCCAACACACGCCTGAGCCTGGGGCAGCTGAAGGTCATGTCGGCCATCGAACGGTGCCGCACAGCGGCACTGGGCGGACATGTGCTGCGCTGTTTAGGCTGTGCAAAGACAGAAGTGTCCTTCAACTCCTGTC
>NZ_FCNV02000031.1 GCF_001544615.1 Caballeronia concitans | reverse complement strand
GGAACCACGATGCCGGCCTCTCCCTGCCCACCGAAGTCTGACCGTAGCCCCTACCGCGCGAGCGGTTTAGTCCGCCGACATAGAAACGGACGCTGGAACGAGTCAGACGTCGCTTAATACACGATCGGCAACCGTCAGGGGTGGAGGTTCGTATCGGTTGGACCACCTCGCAATTCGAGCGGAGACATCAACGGGCGGGATACCCGAACAGTTTTAATAATGTTGGCTACGGAGCCGGTGTTTCAGCTAAATTGGCTTGATCGACAAGCGTACGCATCAAAGGCCATCCCCAGCCACATAGCAGGAAGGTAAGAATGCCAAAAATTCGGTCTACTTTCCGTTTATCTAGGATGCGGCGTAGAATGTCATCCTTTCGAGCCCCGAAACGCCTACGGCGGCCAAGAGAAGTCTTGGCTACACGTCCTGCCTCTCTGACTCGGGTAGAGCCGTCAGCGACCGGTGTCGAGCAACATTCTGCTTGGATTAGGGCGATCGCGTCGGCCCTAGCCGTGACTCTTTCACTCTGGGTCGTTTCCTACGTGACGGGCGTACCCGATTTCGGGCGGGCCACTCGCGATCTCAATTTCGGAGTCGACCTTGATCCAACCAGTGCACACGACGGCTATCTAGTCAACGCTATCGAGAAGGGAGAGATATTCGTCACCGTTAGTCTTGATACTCAAGTTATGGCGAAGGCACCTGCCCCTTTTGGGGAGCTACTTCGGCTTGTAGAAAGTAGAGAACCGTCCGCAATAGAGGAGGGTCAAGCTAAACTGACATTGCAGTTTTGGCGTGACCGCAAGTTGCACCCGGTTGAAGTGCTGCCAAATAACGATCACAAGATTGAATTGTTAGTTGTCTCTGATCGAGAAATTCAGCCCGCCGACGAGGGAAACGTCTCGATAAAGCCTGTTTCCGTGGAGGGACTGAAAAGTTTCAAAATCTTCAATCGATTCAGTTTCGGGCACCCGTATCTTGTCACCGTCACGGATGGCTTCTATCTCGGGCCTCTGCTACAAAAAACCCTTTCATATGATATCAATTTAAGGTTTGCGTCGCCGTTAAATGGACAGAACGGCCTTGCGCAGTTTGAATGGCATCAAGCATTCCGTGTAATGCACTCCCCGACAGCGACCTTTGGAGCTGTAAACCGTGTCAACTTCTTGAGTCGAATTGACGATGTGCGGACCTTAACCGGCGCCGCCGCGGATGTTGAGCCCGCTGTCAGGACATACGGAAGATTGACAGAGGTCTCGGAAGTTACCGCAGACACCGAAGCGTCAGGTTTCGAGCCTTTAGAGGTCACCGTCCGTGGCACTGACACTGGTCGGAAAGATCTTGTCGACTTCGTCGTTTTCGGAATGGCCGCCGTATTTGGTGCAGCGGCGTCAGTCCTTTTTGAAAGCGCCTTGAGCGCCCTAACTAAAAGTCGCTCAAGGCGATGATCGGGTGCTCCCCCGTTATGTACGACCGCCCTCCGCGCGCGGGAACGCGTGTCGCCCCCTTTGCGATTCGCGCAAACTCGTCGGGCGTCAAACTGGAGGTTAACCGGGATGATGCGTTCGCTCGGGGCCGAATCAAGAGCGCTTGCTGGAATAAAGGCGCCGCGAGAACTGGCAGATGAGCAGTTGGGCCGCGGCTATGACATCGACCCTTCATCCGCAGCCAAGCTGGCGGATATTAACCAAAGCTATTTCGAAACAGACCCGATGGTCGTCACTTTGATCGGGGGAATGTTGGTAGCGACCTTGAGCTTCTCCGAGAGCTCCTGTGCCTGAGAGTCTTTCATGATCGTTTGCAAAGCCTTGGTGTGCTTGCCACGCAGCCAAAGTTGAATGAGATGCGTCCACGGATGTTCGACAACGGCCGGCCCGGAAAGAGGAAGTGGAATCTGTCTTTTCTGCGCAAAATCGGCAATATAAATCCGCAGGTCGATCAGAGCCTGATTCAACGCTTCGTTCAGAATGAAATTTTCGTCCAGCGTCACTGACGAATCGGCGAAGGACTTCGCGTCGAACGCGATTCCGTGCGCAACAAGAGGGTGATCCTTCTCGGGAAGGATCAGAAATGCCTCACCGCCTGGCGACTCGTTGTCCAGCCATGCCGTAGTAATGATAACTGCGGCCTCGCCGAGTGGCAGAACCTCTGCATCGAACACTTTGAACGTCGCCATGCGTTTCCTCTCCGTCAGAAGGTTTGGGTGAAAGAATGATACAGGTGAGCTGCAGTTGGAGGTGACCTACACAGAGAATGCCCCCGGCGGGCACCCAAATTCCTCCGGGGATGGGCACTTCAAATTCCTCCACCCCGCGCCCCCGGTTGAGTAGCCGGTAGCGACATAGCAGGACGTTTAATTTCTTCTCCTTCAGGCATGAAGGAGACCGAGAGGTGAACGTCTTGAAGCAGCATCTCCAAGCCACGATATTCACGCTGCTCGAACGCGGGGCAAGTCAGCGCAAGATCCACGAGGTCACGAGGATCGACCGCAAGACGATCCGTCGCTATCAGTCGATCTTTGAATCGCAGCGAGTCTCGGACGAGGCAAATTCCTCCGCCCCCGCGCCCATCGGCATGGCGGAGCCGGTGGGCGCGCAAACTCCTCCACTTTCGCGCCCGCCGGCTTCCCGGATCGTCGCGCCGGTCAAACCGTTCAATTTCGCCCGTTCCGCCAGCGAACCCCATCGCGAGTGGATTGAGCAGCAGATACGCTTGAAGCGCAATGCCCAAGCGATTTACCAGGATCTGGTCGACCAGTTCGGCTTTACTGCGAGCTACGACAGCGTCAAGCGCTTTGTGCGCGCCCTCCGGCACGTCGATCCCGAGCAGTTTGACCGCCTTGAGTTTGCTCCGGCTGAGGAAGCTCAAGTCGATTATGGTGAGGGCGCGCCGACGCGTGATCCGAGGACGGGCCGGTATCGGCGCCCGCGCTTGTTCGTCATGACGCTACGCTATTCGCGGCGCAGCTTCCGGCAAGTGGTCTGGAAGTCCAGCAAGCAGGTTTGGGCACAACTACACGAGGACGCCTTCCGGTACTTCGGTGGCAGCGTGAGTTACGTCGTCCTCGATAACCTCCGGGAAGGTGTCATCACCCCCGATCTATATGAGCCGGAGCTCAACCGGCTCTATGCGGCGATGCTTGAGCATTACGGCGTCGTCGCCGACCCTGCCCGCGTACGCGACCCGAATCGAAAGGGCACCGTAGAGAATGCGATCCAACATACGCAGAACACCGCGCTCACCGGCCGGCGTTTCGAATCACTCGAAGCTCAGAACCAATTCCTGATGCATTGGGAGGAGAACTGGGCAGCCCGGCGCATCCACGGCAGAGCGCGGCGGCAGGTCGAAGCGATGTTCCAAGAGGAGAAGCCGCATCTGCGGCCGCTGCCTGCGACCGCGTTCCGCTCCTTCACCGAAGTCGTACGCACCGTCTGGGACGACACCACAGTAAGTGTCGAACGCAGCAATTATGCGGCGCGGCCGGCGCCCATCGGCAGCCTCGTCAGCGTGCGTATCTACGACACCACGATCGAGATCCGCGACCGTCGCACTCAGGAGCTGCTGCGCACCCATCCACGCCACACGCAGCCCGGTTCACTCGAACTGCCCGAGAGCGAGCGACCGTTCATCCGTCGCGCCAGACGAGCCTGGCGCTCGCCAGCGCCGGTGACATCGGCCCACGGACTAAGGCACTTTGCCAGCATCTGTTCGACGCCGAAGGACGCGTCGGACATCGCGGCATGTGGGGCATCGTCGCGCTGGCGAAGAAGTATCCCGCCTGGCTCGTCGAGCAGGCCTGCGACCACGCGCTGCGTCATCACCTGTATCGCTACCGGCAGGTGCGCGCCGTTCTCGAACGGCTGTTCGAGCAAGCACTTGAGCGCGTTGATCGCGCGCCGCAACTCGCTTTGCCACTCACCCAGGAGCACCCGTTGATCCGGCCCGCAACCGAATACAGCGAGCTCTTCGACGCCGGGGCGCAGCACAGCGCCACATCTCGATCCTCAACGACGGGAGAAACCGTATGACCACCACGTTACCGGACATCGAACGCGCACTGAGGCTATTGCGCCTGTCGGGCGTACGCGACACGCTCGAAACACGCGTGCTGCAGGCCCAAGGGAGCCAGCAACCATTTCTGGAGACCTTCGCGCTGATTCTGCAGGACGAACTCGACCGGCGACAGTCGCGCCTCATCGAGCGTCGCTACCAGCAATCGGGTCTCGATGAGAGGCTTACCCTGACGGAATTGGACTGGTCGTTCAATCCAAAGCTGCCTCGCCAAGCTTGCTTCCAGCTACACGCACTGAAGTTCATCGCCGCTGGCGAAAACGGCTTAATTGTCGGCAAGCCTGGCACCGGCAAGTCGCACGTGGCGAAGGCCGTTGCATATCAAGCCGTCCTCCACGGGCACAAGGTGCAGTATCTCGAGACCGATGACTTCTTCAACCGTTATGCGCTAAGTGCGCAGGAGCAACGGCAGGCGCGGCTGCGCGCCATTCTCGATTGCGACCTGCTCGTGCTCGACGACCTGTTCCTCTCACGTACGATCCCCGACGACGCAGGCGCACTATTGCAGACCCTAATCCATCAGCGCTACAAGTTGCGTCGAAGCGTGGTCGTCACTTCCAATCGTGTCGTGCAGGACTGGGGGGCCTACCTTGGCGACAACACGATGAGCACCACGATCCTTGACCGTCTTATGCATCATTGCCACCTCCTCGAATTTAACGGTCGCAGCTACAGGCTCAAGGAAGCTGCTGAGGCGCTTGCACAGAGAACGAAAGAAGGCTAAAACTCGACCACGTCCTGCGTCACGGGGTGGGGGAATTTGGGCGCCCATAAGTGGAGGAATTTGAACTGCCCGTCCGGGAGAATGCTGCTGCCGGAAAATTGAACGCGGAGCGAAACTCCAGTTTGCCAGTTAGATCCGGCCATTCCGTTTTCCGGAACAAAGACTCAAGCGGCGGCCCGGTTGGTCGACCGCTTCCCTTATTGCGTAATGGCGGTTACATCATGGACTGTGGGCGGTCGGATCCATCAGGCGAACGTCCCTTCTTGGCCGAGAGCGTCAGCTCGATGAACGGTCTCCGGAGCGGACGTTTAAGTCGTCCACGCGAGCCTGTAGGCAATGCGTCCGAACGCGAACAAACGGCCAGGAACGGCCGTTGGTCGGTTGGTCGTTCCAGTCACACAGCTATTCAGGCGGTCGTTCCGCTCGAAGGGGATCGGCACAATAGTCAAGGTCTGCGCCAATCCCACCGCAATAACTAATTCTCTGATTGTTGCGTGTCGGGCCCGGCGGAGCATGTCCTATCAGCAATGTATGAAAGGCAAAGGACGATGTCCCTGACTACCTGCCTGTACGTTTCCCGGTCCTGTGAATGATCGAGCCATGCGAAAGTATCACTCTGATCTTTGAACTTGAGGTAGTCCGTTGGAAACTTAAGAGCTTCGTCGAACTTGGACGCGTACTGCCGCTTGACCGATTTGAATCGAGCGTATTTCTCGTTCGTCGTGGTATGGGCAAGAATCGAGAACAATCCGACTTCCGCTAACTTGAAGTATGTGGCGAGGCGGAGCTTCTCGGTACTCACCCGCAAAAAGTACCAAGTCTTGTGATCCGGTATGCCGACGTATTCGCTCAGTCCGTCCACATCGTGGAGTCCGTTCAGCATCGACTCGTCGATGAGGTCTGCGACGTTTTGGAGATTCGATAGCTCTAGGAGCTGAGGGAGCTGCTCGAGAACACGGGCGATGATGGATGCCCCAGTGTCTTCGATGTTTTCTGGTGTCAGCTCAATCTCATTGGCCAGTTGCCATTGGAGTGTAACTAATTGGGTCCTGTTTTTATGCATATCTAAGATATTTTGCGCGTTCTCATAGAACGCCGCGGCAGCCTCCCGGCGGAGGCGGCCAACCTTGAGCAAGTCTTCATCATGGCCACGCAGCGTGTCTGCGTGAAAACTAAGCTCTTCCGGTGTAAAAATTCCCAGGTCGCGAATCGAGTCGAGCACTTCCGACGAAAGTCCCGTGGGAAAAACAGGGAAAAAGCAGGACGAAACGTCTTGCCATTCGTCTGCCTGGCAAGCCGCATAAAGATGCAATGGCAACACGCGATGATCGGCAAGGTGGCTGAGCGGGAGGTTTGCGGACCGATAGGCATGCGCTATAAGACGCGAACAGAACTGAGTAGTGTCGGTCTCGCTGGGAGTCGTGAAATAGGAGAGGAAGCTGTACTTCGTCGCAAAATAGCGATGCGCGGCCTTTACGATAACCTTGGCCTGACTCGGGTCCAGGCTCCTCCGCCGATACACCTTGAATGTTGAGTCCGCGGGTGTGCACGCTTCAACCACGTCCTGCAGGACGTCGATCACCACCTTTTTCCCATCGGCATGGATGATGAGACCGCCGCCCAGTCCGAGCATGACGTGAGAGTAGTCGCGAACATGCCTCGTCGCGCTCTTCAGTGGCGACACTCTTTCGCCCTCGCGCGCACCACTCAATATGCGTTGCCCTTTGACGTTCAGATAGCGTTTAATTTTTTCGTGGGCCCGTCCCGTGCGCGGGTGGACGAAAATGAGATCACCCGCCCGGACGGCTCCCAATCCGATACCGCTACTCTGTGTATCTGACGCAAAAAAGTGGTGCATGGCATCGCCTCATCGGATTGACCAAGGGGAGAATGCTCCATCTCTCTCACGCGTAGAGTGAAGTTTAAGATACCTCTGGTCGCGCCATGCCGCAACAGCCTCCGTTAACGAGCCGTTTGGCCCGGTCCGATTGCGTCGGGCGCCGCAAACGGTCCCTTGGCCGCGTGGCGAGCGTCCACGCCGAAAGCGGGTACGGCTCAGCAGTCCTTTACCTATCGACGCTCGTCAAGCGGCTACACGACAATATCGCTTTGCTTGAGTTGGTCCATGTGAGCCTGACACTTGCCGCAGTAAAGTTCTAATCACGGATGTTGACCGCCTTCATTTCGCTGGCGTCGATAGCAACGGTAGCGCCATCAACCGACGGCAGAGCAACACGAGCTCGCAGCACACGTTGCGGATCGCAACCCCGTGATCCTTCCGAAGTCAGGCATAAGTCGGTCTGTCAGCCGTGTAAGTTCCAGATTCCGGCGTGTTTCCCGCTCAAGGCAGCGACTCGGTTGAATTTAATCGAAGTGCAGTAAATGTAAAGCTCGGGAAATCTCGATGTGAGCTATGCGGTTCTGCCCTCATAGAGGGCATGGCCCGCTCGAAGCCAAGAAGGTCTTTTAACTCAATAGCAGTCGGACCCACTCGCAATCGGCAAGTTGTCGTAGGTTTTCCCTAGTTCCGGCTTATAGAAGGCAGAAAATAGCCCTCGGAAGCTTGCATGGCTCGCACTGTGAGACTTCGAACAACGTCTACTGTGTCTAGGTGGTTGAGTCATCAGCCATTTTCGCGAGCACGTCATTAAGAGTGTCAAGCAGAGGTTGGGAGCGGAGCACCCAGTTTAGGCGTTGCTCGTCAAGCGCCATCAAAGCCTGAAGTTGATTGAATGCTTGCTCTGCCACAGCCTTACCCAGAACTGAACGAAGGGGCAATAATTCGCGTTCTGCCATGGACGAGTACCGTGCCGTGCGCGTATAAATTGCGTCTTTCGAATCTACACTCAACCAATCCATTCCGTTCCGAATAAGTAGTCCATAATTATACAACTCGATTACCAGTTTCACAGTTATGGGACGTCCCTCTAAGCCCTGCGCAAACACTTCGTTACACTGATCCCAAAAGTTCATTGCGAGCTCATTTCGATCGCGTGCAAGCTGTGTCAGCTCTTCGACGGCCACGCTCAGTTGACTTCGGTGTTGGGCAATTCGCTGCGGTTTGTCGAGTCCACTAAGTACGTTCGGGTGTTCGTTTGTTGCATCTATATAGTACGCACGCCACTGGTCGACTGGACTTGCCCCCGCATAACCGGACACCCGGTCACGCTTAGGTTGGAGAAACTGCTTGCCGACGAAACTCACGAGGC
>NZ_FCNV02000008.1 GCF_001544615.1 Caballeronia concitans | reverse complement strand
CAGCAGTTGGGTGACGAGCTCCTGAAACGTAATGTCCTTGAAGACATCTGATTTATGCACTCGCTTGCACAGGGCGGCAAACCTTGGCTCGATTCGAATCTTGTAAGTCGCCTCGTCGCGACTCGCGCGAATGCGCTTGCAGCGGGTGACGATGCCGTTGAAGGTAGCGGCCGCATGATCGACGGGCTCGAAGTAGTTCACTGAGGGTACGGCGACCCGCTCGTCGATTTGCAGACCCGCGCGCCGCCCGACCACCAGCTTGCCGTCGATATCGAGCAGTGACGAGGTCGCGGTCACTTCGACCTTGTAGTCGCCGCAGAACTTTGCCTTGACCTTGAATCTAAGTACGTCGAGGTGGAGATCGAGCGTACCGATCCATATGCTTAGTTGCTGCGTGAGGCGCGCGCCTGGATGGCTCAGTGCGTCTGTCAGCGTCTTCGTTACAGCGTTCATTCGCATTCCTATCGAAACAGGTGGGACGATAGGCGATCCACGCCCCCGCACCTTCGTAGGAATTTAGGGTTGTAACAGGGAGACGTCAATGAATAATGTGATCAATCCACATAAATCAGATTATTCCGGCGGTCTCGCCATTGCACTTCACGCCCTGCCGATTTGAAGAAAAATGTATAAACGTCGAGCCGTCGATTTAAAACTAGCTCGCTCGTCGTAAGGTGTGAGCGCCGCACTCGCTCACCCATCAAGCCCACACGGAGCACTTACATGCGATTCATGATGCTGATGATCCCGCACGGCTACGAGAACGCCGAGCCCGGCACGATGCCGAGCGCAGAAGCCGTCGCCGCGATGATGAAGTACAACGAAGACCTGCAGAAGGCGGGCGTGCTGCTCGCGCTCGACGGGCTGCATCCGCCGTCGATGGGCGCGCGCGTCACGTTCGAAGGCGGCAAGCCGCGCGTCACCGACGGCCCGTTCGCCGAAGCGAAGGAAGTGCTCGGCGGCTACTGGATGATCCAGGTGAGTTCGCGCGAAGAAGCGATCGAATGGGCGAAGCGCTGCCCGGCATCGCCGAACGAAATGATCGAAGTGCGGCAGGTGCAGGAGTTCGGCGACTTCCCGCCCGATGTGCAGAAAGCCGCCGCAGGCTTCGACGACATGCAGAAAGCGGCGAAACGCTAACGCGCGTTCATTGCACTCTCAACGCGGAACGCCCGTGATGTAGATCGGCGTTTGCGTGGAAAGCGATTGCTTCACGGCGCGGCCGGTGTCGTCGACGAGCACTTCTTCCTCGTCACGCTCGATCGCCGCGAGCACCTGTTCGACCACGCTCGCCGGCGATGTCTTCGGCGCCGTGACTTCCGCGACCATGTCGGTGTCGATGTAGCCGGGATGCACGCCGACGACCAGCGTGCCCTGCCCGCGCAACTCGTCGCGCAACGCGTTGGTCACCGCCCACGCCGCCGACTTCGACACGCTATACGCGCCGCCATCCGGCAACACGACCCAGCTCAGCACCGACAGCACGTTGACCACCGCCCCGCCGCCATTCTTCCTGAGCATGGGCGCGAAGGCCTGCGTCACATTGAGCGGCCCGATCGCGTTCACTTCGATGAGATCGCGCACGCCTTGCGTCGATGCGTGATCGAGCAGCGCGCCGCGCGTCAACGCGCCCGCGTTATTGATGACCACTTGCACGTCCGCGTACTTCGCCGCGGCCTGCGCGATGTCGGCGGCATTCGTGACATCGAGCCTGATCGCTTGCGCGCCTTCGATATCGACGCTATCCGGATTGCGCGCCGCCGCATAGACTTTCGACGCGCCCGCGTCCAGCAACGACTTCACGAACTGCTTGCCGAGGCCGCGATTCGCGCCCGTGACGAGAACGACCTTTCCTTTGATCTGCATGACGGCTTCTCCATAGTGCATATGCACTTTTAATGACTCAAAAAAGCCCGCGCGGATGCGGGCCACGATTCAGTTCAACTCACTCCATCGCGGTCAATTCGAAGAGCGACTTGCGCAACGCTTTCGCGCGCTTTTCGCCGACCTTCGCTTCGAATTCCGCCTGCGCCGCGCGCCATTGCTGCACGCCTTGCGCAAGCATGACCTTGCCCGCCGCCGTCAGCGTGAGACCGACCGCGCGCGAATTCGGCGATTGCGGCTCCATCTCGACGATGCCATCGCGCTGAAGCGGCTTCAGCGCACGCACGAGCGTGGTGCGGTCCATCACCATCGATTCGGCAAGTTCCGCCATCTGCACGCCCGGCCTGCGATCGATCGACGCGATCAGCGTGAATTGCGCCGACGTAATCCCGATCACGCTCATATGCCGCTCATAAAGCTGCGACACATAGCGCGCGGCCTGACGAATGGCAAAGCAGTTGCAGTCCAGAGGAGACGAGTTCGATGTCATGGGATGCAGCTTAATTGTGTATATGCACAATCGTCAAGCGCGGCGTTTCTATCGCTTCGATAGACGCGGCACAAATCGTCGTGTGCTGCGAGATGATGAAACGCGCGTGGCCGCATCCGACTTGCGAGAGCGCGTGATCGCGCCTGTGCCGAAATCCGCATTCAGTCCGTGACGATTCGACAAGACGCGGCGAATTTGGCTTCCTACATTGCGCATGTCCGCCGTCCTGGCGAGGGGAATTCCGTCTTGCCGGCGGCTAATTGGTCGTGTTCCATGCGGTGGTCACGCATAAATGCGGCGGCCACGTTCGATTGGATTGCCAAACCACAACAGGAGAGGAAACCATGCGTATCCGTACGAACCTCAAACCGGCGGCATGGCTGGCGGCCTGCGCCATCGCCGCTTTCGCCGTCGCGCCGATGACGGCCGCAGCCGAAGACGTCACGGTGAAAGTCGGTTTCGCCGCGCCGCTCACCGGCGCGAATGCGGGTTACGGAAAGGATCTCCAAAACGGCGTGCAACTCGCGCTAGACGAAGCCAACGCGAAGAAAATCAGCATCGGCGGGAAAACGGCGAAGTTCGAGATCGCGGCGGAAGACGATCAGGCCGATCCGCGCGTCGGCGTGCAGGCGGCGCAGAAACTGGTCGATGACGGCGTCGCGGTCGTCGTCGGCCACTTCAATTCGGGCACCACGCTGCCCGCCTCGCCCATCTACAACAACGCCGGCATCCCGATGATCGATCCGGCCGCGACCAATCCCACGATCACCACGCGCGGCCTCGAGAACGTCTTCACGGTCATTTCGAGCGATGCGCAGAACGCGGGCAACGCCGGCGTCTACGCGGTGACGACGACGAAGGCGAAGCGCATCGCGATCATCGACGATCGCACGGCCTTCGGTCAGGGCGAAGCCGACGAGTTCGAGAAGGCGGTGAAGGCGAAGGGCGGCAACATCGTCGCGCGCGAATTCAGCGACAACCAGACCGTCGATTTCAGCGCGCAGCTCACGCGCCTGAAGGCCGCGAACGCGGATCTCATCTTTTTCGGCGGGCTGGATCGTCAGGCGGCGGCCGTCGTCAAGCGCATGAAGCAGCTCGGCGTGAACGCGCAGTTCGTGGGCGGCGGCGGCGTGATGGACGCGGATTTCCTCAAGCTCGCGGGCGATGCCGCCGAAGGCGCGCAGGCCTGGGAATACGGCAGTCCGCTCGACAAGCTGCCGCAAGGCAAGGCGTTCGGCGACAAGTTCCAGAAGCGCTTCGGCGTCGCGATTCTTTCGTATGCGCCGTTCGGCTACGACGCCGCGTGGGCCGCCATCCACGCCATGGAGAAGGCGAATTCCGCCGATCCGAAGGTGTATCGGCCGGCGCTGAAGAAGATTTCCTTCGAAGGCATTACCGGCCCGATCGCGTTCGACGACAAGGGCGCGCTGAAGAACGCGTCATCGACGCTGTATCAGGTGAAGAACGGACAGTGGGAAACCATCGTCACGAAGCACGGGATGTAGCGTGCAGCCGCTCGCGCGTCGTCGCGGCTTCGCTTTCGAGCCATTCCGCGAACTGCTGCAAGGCGGGCGACGGCGCCGGCCGCTCCGGATACACGAGGCAGTAGGCCGCGCCGCTCGGCACGCGCAGCGGGAACGGCGCGATCACGCGTTTCGCGCGCAAGTCTTCCTCGATCAGCGAAACATCGCCGATGGTCACGCCAAGCCCCTGCATCGCGGATGAGATGGCGAGGTCGAGCGTATCGAAATGCTGCGCCTTCGTGGACGGCAAACCGGCGTAGCCATACGCGCCGAGCCACAAGAGCCAGTCCCGGCGATCGCGCGTGGGGTGCAGCAGCGTCTTGCCGGCGAGGTCGTCGGGCGTGGGCGTCGCGTTCCTGCGCGGCTTCCAGAGTTCGGGCGCGCACACGGGCGTGAGCACTTCGTCGAAGAGATGATGCACGGTCACGCCTTTCATCGACGAAGCGACGCCCGGCACGCCGAACACGATGGCGGCATCGAAATGTTCGGCGTTGAACTCGACGCCATGCGACACCGACGCCGTCACTTCCACCACCAGTTCCGGCCGCTCGTTCTGCAGGCGGATCACGCGCGGCAAGACCCAGCGCATCGCGCACGTCGGGCATTTCACGCGCAGCGTGCCGGACTGGCTGCCGCTCTTGGCGAGCGCGTCGCCGATCTGCGCGAAAGCCTGCTGCAATGGCGCGACGAGCAGCGCGCCGTGTTGCGTGAGCGCGAGGCCGCGCGCCTGCCGCACGAACAGCGCGTAGCCGAGATGCGCCTCCAGCCCCGAGATCTGCCGGCTGACCGCGCCTTGCGTGACGTTGAGCACGTCGGCGGCGCGCGTGAAATTCAGCTTCTGGGCGACCACCAGAAAGGTCTTGAGCACGTCGAGGGAAGGCAGCGGTTTCATCGGGTTTTTGGCGAGTAGCCATGATCGGCAAGCATGGCTAGTATGACAAAGTTTCGATTGTCGGCGCTTTATTGCCGCGGTTGAATCGCCGGAACGCAATCTGGAGTCACCCGTCGTGCAAAGCGCCTGCATTCCCGAGTCGAAACTGCCGAACGTCGGCACAACCATTTTCACCGTCATCGGCCAGCTCGCCGATGAACACGGTGCGCTCAACCTGTCGCAAGGCGCGCCGAACTTCGCCTGCGATCCGAAGCTCGTCGAAGCCGTCACGCGAGCCATGCAGGCAGGACATAACCAGTACTCGCCGATGGCAGGCGTCTTCGCGCTGCGCGAGGCGATCGCGCTGAAAACGCAGAAGCTCTACGGCGCGCAGTACGATCCGGGCACGGAAGTGACGGTCGTCGCGAGCGCGAGCGAAGGCCTGTACGCGACGATCAGCGGGCTCGTGCACCCCGGCGACGAGGTGATCTACTTCGAGCCGTCGTTCGACAGCTACGCGCCGATCGTGCAGCTTCAGGGCGCGACGCCGATCGCGATCAAGCTGTCGGCTGCGGATTTCAGCATCGACTGGGACGAAGTCGCGGCCGCCATCACGCCGAAGACGCGCATGATTCTCGTCAACACGCCGCACAATCCGACAGGCAGCGCGTTCACGTCCACGGACATCGAGCGGCTCACGGCGCTCACGCGCGGCACGAAGATCGTGGTGCTCTCGGACGAAGTGTACGAGCACGTCGTATTCGACGGCGCGCTGCATCACGGCATGGCGCGTTATCCGGAGCTGGCGGAACGCAGCGTGATCGTGTCGTCGTTCGGCAAGTCGTATCACGTGACCGGCTGGCGCGTCGGCTATTGTCTCGCGCCCGCCGCGCTGACCGCCGAGCTTCGCAAGGTTCACCAGTTCATGACTTTTTCCGCCGATACGCCGATGCAGATGGCGTTCGCCGAAGCGCTCGCGGACGAATCGAGCTATCTGCATCTCGGGCCGTTTTATCAGCACAAGCGCGACGTGCTGGCGAAGGCGCTCGAAGGTTCGCGTTTCGAGCTATTGCCGAGCGCGGGCAGCTTCTTCATGCTGGCGCGTTACAGCGGCATCTCGGACGAGCGCGACAGCGACTTCGTGCTGCGGCTCATTCGCGAGGCGCGCGTCGCAACCATTCCGCTGTCGGCGTTTTATACCGACGGCACCGACAATCGCCTCATTCGTCTTTCCTTCGCGAAGGACGACGACACGCTCATCGAAGGCGCGCGCCGCCTTTGCCTGATTTAGCCTTGTTTCCCGGAGACCATTACGATGAAGAAGAACCACATTGCGGCCGCGCTCGTTTTCGCATGCTCCATCGCGAGCGGCATCGCGCATGCCGCCGACACGCTGCGTTTCGGCCTTGAAGCGCAATATCCGCCGTTCGAATCGAAGTCGGCGACGGGTGAGCTGGAAGGGCTGGACATCGACGTCGGCAACGCGGTCTGCGCCGCCGCGAAGATGCAGTGCAAGTGGGTCGAGACCTCGTTCGACGGCCTCATTCCCGCGCTGCAGGGCCGCAAGTTCGACGCGATCAACTCCGCGATGAACGCCACCGAACAGCGCCGCCAGGCGATCGATTTCACGACGGTCGTGTATCGCGTGCCGACGCAACTGATCGCCAAGGCGGGCAGCGGCATCGAGCCGACGGCGGCATCGCTGAAAGGCAAGAGCGTGGGCGTGCTGCAAGGCTCGATTCAGGAGACGTTCGCCAAGGCGCACTGGGAGAACGAAGGCGTGAAGGTCGTGCCGTATCAGGACCAGAACCAGGTCTATACGGACCTGAAATCCGGGCGCCTCGATGCGACGCTCGTGCTCGCGCCCGCCGGACAAAGCGGCTTTCTCTCGAAGCCGGACGGCCAGGGCTTCGCGTTCGTCGGCGCGCCGGTGCGGGACGACAAGATTCTCGGCAGCGGCATTGCGTACGGCATCCGCAAGGGCGACGATGCGCTCAAGACCAAGCTGAACGCGGCAATCGCCAAGGTCAAGGCGGACGGGACCATCGACAAGTACGCGAAGAAGTATCTGGGCAATATCGATATTTCGGCGAAGTAAGCCAACGCATGCGCGGTGGCGGCGCCGCGCGTGCGACGCGTCATAGCTGGAGGCATCGTCCGCCTGGCCAGCAACATTCGCTGACAACAGGCACACTTGCGGATCGACCAACCCGCCGCGGCCCGAATGTCGCGGCGCTTTCATTGGAAACGCATGAGCACGCCGCCGTCAGCCAACGCCGCGCCGCCCGCCGCGCCGCCGCTTCAAGGCGCGCAACTCGTCCTCGCCACGTTCGCCGTGGCGCTCGCGACCTTCATGAACGTGCTGGATTCGTCGATCGCGAACGTCGCGATTCCGACGATCTCCGGCAATCTCGGCGTGTCCGTCAACGAAGGCACGTGGGTCATCACCGTGTTCGCGGCATCGAACGCGGTTTCGATTCCGCTCACAGGCTGGCTCACGCAGCGGCTCGGGCAGATCCGGCTGTTCGTCGGCGCGATCCTGATGTTCGTGCTGTCGTCGTGGCTGTGCGGGCTCGCGCCGAATCTGCCGGTGCTGCTGGTGGCGCGCGTGCTGCAGGGCGCGGTCGCCGGGCCGCTCATTCCGCTTTCGCAGGCGATTCTGCTCGGCTCATATCCGAAGGAGAAATCGTCGATGGCGCTCGCGCTCTGGGCGATGACCGCGACGGTCGGCCCGATCGCCGGCCCCGCGCTCGGCGGCTGGATCACCGACAGCTATTCGTGGTCGTGGATCTTCTACATCAACATTCCGGTCGGCATTTTCGCGGCGGGCGTGACGTGGATCATCTACCGCGATCGCGAATCGCCGACGCGCAAGGCGCCCATCGACGTGATCGGCCTCGGGCTGCTCGTCACGTGGGTCGCGTCGCTGCAGATCATGCTTGACAAGGGACGGGACCTCGACTGGTTCTCGTCGCCGGTGATCGTCGTGCTCGGGGTCATCGCGGCCATCGCGTTCGCGTTTTTCGTCGCGTGGGAGCTGACGGAGGCGAATCCCGTCGTCGATCTGAAGCTCTTCGCCGGGCGCAATTTCTTCGGCGGCACGGTGGCGATATCGGTCGCGTATGGCGTGTTCTTCGGCAATCTCGTGCTTCTGCCGCAATGGATGCAGCAGTATCTCAACTACCGTTCCGTCGATGCCGGTCTCGTCACCGCGCCGCTCGGCGTGTTCGCGGTGATCCTCGCGCCGGTGATGGGCAAGGTGCTGCCGCGCAGCGACGCCCGCGTGATCGCGACGATGGCGTTCGTCGGCTTCGCGTTCGTGTTCTGGCTGCGCTCGAAGTATGTGATCGAGATCGACACCTTCCATCTCGTGCTGCCGACGTTGCTGCAAGGCATCCCGATGGCGATGTTCTTCGTGCCGCTCACGGCGATCGTGCTGTCGGGCTTGCCGCCATCGAAAATTCCGGCGGCGGCGGGATTATCGAACTTCGCGCGCGTGTTTTGCGGCGCGGTAGGGACGTCGCTCGCGGGCAATGCGTGGGATAACCGCATCGCGCTGCATCACGAGCGGCTCACCGAGCAGGCGAACATCTATAACCCGGCGTTCCTGCAGTCGCTGGGGATGTCGCAATCGACGCTCGATATCAGCGAAGCCCAGGCGCGCGGCATGTTCAATTTCACCGTCAACTCGCAAGCCGCGATGATGGGGCTGAACGATATCTTTCTGATCTCGGCGGTGATTTTCATCCTGATCATTCCGCTGATCTGGATTACCAAGGTGGCGAAAGGCGGTGGAGGCGGGGCGGCGGCGGGGGCGCATTGAGTGCTAGTCGGGCAAGAATTCCTCTTCAAGCACCGTCGCCATCGGCCAGGGACAACTCTCTGGAAACGTATCGAAGTCGATGCCCGTCTCCGCTTCGGCTTGCGCTCGCGCTTTCGACCAGACCAGATCGAGCCACTGGACATCATCGAAGCGCCGCCGCAAGCTCGGCGCTTCTTTCAACACGAACAGCGCTTCCCTTCGCTGCGTGCGGATCGTGCTCGTCCAGCTCCTGCTTCGCCGCTCCGGCTGACATTGCCATTTGAGCAAATGCGCGAGCAGCACTGCCAATCTGCTTCGCAACTCGCGTGATTCGGTTTTCCCCACGTCCTCGATTTCCTCAGCGATATGCTCGATATCGATGGACGCAAATTTCCCCGCACGCAGCAGCGCGGCCTGTTCTTCGGCCCACGCCACGACGTCCTTCTCATAAGGCGTTCCCATCGGCTGACTCCCGTTCTCTTCTTCGTTCCCGGTGTCGCCGATATTAGTTTGCATTCCTTTCTTCATCCAGATCGTCCGTTTGGCTAACGGTGCTCACTTCAGCCCCAGTTCCACCCGACTCCCCGCGCCCTTGTCGTCGATGCCCGTCGTATCCAGCTTCGGCGCGACGACAAAAATCCGGCTGCTGTCGATCTTCCCGTCGAAGTACTCCTGCACCGCCTGCGCACGACGCTGCGCCAGATCGCGCAACGATGCGTCATCGACCGGGGCGTTTTGCATCAGCGCGGCTTTCATGTCGGCATCGGGCAAGCTCTTCGTCAAACCGATCATGTTGCGCGGCTTCTTGAAGTCCGCCGACTTGTACACCTTCGTCAGATACTTGTCGTAGTCGTCGCCCGACACTTTCACCGCCGACCAGTCGACGGCCTCGCCATTCCCCGACATATCACGCACCTTCGCGCGCTTCACCTGCGCGTCCACCCACGCGCTGCGCAAGCCGGGCTCGTCCACCTTCGGATCGACGCGGCCCGTCACCTCCAGCCTGATCGACGGCTTGTCCGCCAGCGCCTTCGCGATGGTGTCGAGCTTCTTCTGCGCGGTATCGCCGAGCGTGGCCGAGCCTGCATCGAATTCGACGTAGTTCAACTCCGCGCCGTCGCCGCCGAACGCGTGCGCGAGCAGCGTGAACGGCGCGGTCACGGCCTTCTGCACCAGATTCAGGATGGCCTGCCACACGAGCCCGCCGATCGAGAACTCCGGATTCGACAGCGATCCGGAAATCGGAATGTTCACGTCGATCTCGCCGCGCGAATTCTTGAGCAGCGATACCGCGAGCCGCACGGGCAGCTTCGTCGCGCTTGGATTGTCGATGTGATCGCCGAACGTCAACTGATCGATGAACAGGTGATTGTTCGCGGTGAGCTTGTCGTCGGCGAGCATGTAGTGCAGATCGACGTTGAGCTTGCCCTTCGTGATCGGATAGCCCGCGTACTTCGCGGAATACGGCGTGAGATTCGTCAGTTCGACACCGTGCGCGCTCGCGGTCAGATCGAGCGCCGGCTTTTCGATCAGCGGATTCACCTGCCCCTTGATCGACACCGGCCCGTTCGCCGCGAGCTTGGCGGTGACATCGACCGGCGCGGACGTCGTCGAATGCGTGCCGAACGCGCCGATCGTCCCGTTGATGGCGACCAGATTCGCCGTGTAGTTCGGCTTGATGAAGTTGTCGCTATACGTGACGCGGCCGTTCTGCAGCACGAGCTGCCCGAAGCGCATGTTCACGGGCGGCCCCGACTTCGTGGTGCTTTGCGGCGCGCTCGCCGCGACCGGCGCGGAGGCCGACGCCGAAGCCGGCTGCGTCACCGACTGCGCCTGGCCATTGTCGCTCACCACGACGTTCTTCAGGTTGAGCTTGCCCTGCGAATCCAGCAGCACGCGGCCGTAGAAATTCGCGAACGTGATGCGCGCCGCTTCGACGTCCGTGCCGCGCTCGCCGTACGACGCCTTCACGTTCGAAAGACCGAGCAGCTTCCAGCCGGCGAAGCGGTCGGAGGTCGCCTTGTCGAGCATGCGCACGTCCGTGAGCGACACGTCGCCCTTGTACGATGCCGCGAGCGTCTTGCCGCTACCCGACATCGCCACGTCGCCGTTCGCGTTCAGGTACGCGCCCGTCACCGCGACGTTGAGCTTGTCGCCGAAATACGGCTCGAACGCGGACGCATCGACCTGATCGCCTTTCACGTGCAGCGCGAGCTTGAGCGGGCTGACCGTGACGTTGCCCGTCACGCCGAGCGCGCCCTTGCCGTTCAGCGTGAGCTTGCCGTCGACGGCGAGCGGCTTCGAGAGGTCGTCGCTGAACTGCGCGACCTTGACCGATATCGGCGCGACATGCAGCTTCACCGGCCGCGCGGGCGTCTCATCAACGATATTCGCCGATGCGTTGTCCAGCGAAATCTCGCCGATCCGGTAGCGCCATGCGGGACCCGCCGCCTGCGCCTTCTGGATCTTGCGCGTGGCGCTGGCCTCCGGCGCGGCTTCGTGCGGACCGGCGAGCGCGGCGAGATCAATGCTGCCGTCCTTGCGGCGCGTCGCGTCGAGCGAAAGGCCGTTCACCTGCACGCTGTCGAGCGCGGCGGTGCGCGCGGCGACATCCACTTGACTGATCTTCGCGACCGCCGAGCCGAGCTTGATGGGCGCGGCGCCCGTGACGTTCGCCGGCACGAGCGTGAGCGAATCGAGCTTCACGTCGCCCGCGCCGACCTTGATGGCCGCGTCCGGCTTCGACCAGTCCACCGACATCGGCAGATTCGCGCCGAGCGTGCCGCCCGCGACGCGCGCCGCCACCGCATTCGCGATATACGGCTGCAGCGGCGAGAGCGCGAACGCATCGAGCGCGAGCTTCGCGTCGGCGGTTTTGGCGGCGAGCGTCACGTTGCCGGAGGCATCGAGCGCGCCGCCCTTGTCGAACGCGGTCTTCAGCGTGTAGCGCGCGGGCGTTTTCGAAAGCGTCGAAAAGCCGTCGAGCGTCACCGCGATGCCGGTCAGCGCGCCCTGCACCGGCTGTTTCAGCAAACGGTCGTCGAGCGTGATCTTGCCGCCGTCGATGGAAAGATGACGGATGGCAAGATCGAACGGCGGCGTCGTGTCTTTGGTGTCGGCGGGCTTCTTGTCCTCGGGCTTCGAAGGCGGCGCGAGCTTGCTCACGTTCAGCGCCCCCGACGCGTCGCGCGCCAGATGCACGTCCGGCGCGGACAGCGCGATCTCATCGAAGCGATACACGTTTCGCAACGGCTCCATGTCCGCGATCTTCACGTGCAGCGCGCGGGCCGCGACGAGCGGCGCGTTGGCGCGATCCGTCACGGCGGCATCGGCGAGATTCGCGGTTCCGTCGATGCGGATCGTCGGCACGTCGCCGGCAAACGCGAATCGCACGTTGAGGTCGGTCGAAAGCCGTCCGCCCTTCACGATCACCGGCACCGACGCCGGCGCATACGACGCCACCTGCGGCATGTCGAGACCGTCGAGCGTGAGCGCGATTTCCGATTCGCGGGAAGTCGCGAACGGCTTCGTGCGGCCCTTGATCACGAGCGGCGAGCCGTCGATGCGCGCCTGCAGAAGCGGCGTCACGAAGATATCCGTCGCGGAAGGCAACGTTGCAATGAACGGGATGCCGAGCGCGAAACGATCGATCACATGCTTCGCGTTCGTCAGCCTGTCGTCGAACTCGATACGCCCGTTCTCCAGCCGGATATTCGACACGGAAAAGCGCGCCGGGCCGTTCGACGGCGTGGGCGACGGCTTCGAGAACTTCGCGATCAGATCGGAGAAATTGAAATGCTCGGCGTCGTAACGCGCGATTCTGACGCGCGGCGAGTCGATCTTCAGTTCATCGACAACGGGCGCGAGCCTGAAAAGCGACGCCCACGACGTGCGCACGACGAGCCGCGAGACATCGACGAAATTTTCCGCGCCGCCCGGCGTTTTCGCCACGTTCGCCGCCGATTCGCCGATATGCACGTCGTCGGCTTCGAAGCGCAGCGTGTACGGATTGAGCGTGATGCGGCGGATGGTCACCGGCCGGTCGAGCTGTTGAGCGAGCTGCGTTTCGGCAACGTGACGAATGATCGGCGGCGCGACGAAAAAACCGAGCGCGCCGATGATCAGCAATGCAACGATGAGCCCGATTGTGATGCGCCGCGTGCGCCGCGCATGGACGACGTCGCGCAGCGTTCGCCCGGCTGTAGTGAAGGTTGACTTCGTGGTGCTTGACATTCGATGCGAGGGCGGCGCGTGCGCGCGGGATCGCCGTTCGGAAGGGGATGCCCGAGTATACGACGATGCACCCCGCCCACGTTGTCAAAACTTTTGGTCTTTGCGCGCTGAAAGGCTATTGCCGCTCGATGGCCGGCGGCGCCCACGTGCCGTCGCTTGCCTGCGGCTTCGGCGCGTAGAGGCGCATCGTCAGTTGAAATTCGCCGTCGGGCGCGGGCAGCCAGTTCGACGCGTGCGCCTTGCCCGGCGATTCGGCGGACACGATCACATCGATCGAGCCATCACGATTCTTCTTCAGCCGGTCGCGGTCCGACAGCGCGATGCGCGCGAGCTTGTCATCGGCGAGTGCGCCGTCCTTCGTGTACGCGGTGAGCGACCAGAAGCCGCGCACCGGCGGAAGCTGGTTCGGCGCGAAATGCATGACATAACGGTTCGCGCCGTTGAGCGCGTGGCCTTCGCTGTCGAGATGCGCGACCGGCTTCACTTCGCCTTCCTTCGTGGTCGCCGCCATCTGATGACGCGCGAGATAGGCGCGCAGGATGTAGTCGGTTCCATATATGCCGACGCCATCGCCGAACCAGGTCCAGCCGTTTTTCGTGATCGCGTTCGTGGGAACCGTCGCGAGGCGCGTGCGGGCATCGGCGAGGCCCGAGTCGAGCAGCGGCGCGTCGGTCTTCTTGAACTGCACCGGCTCGCCGGGCTTCACGCCGAGCGAGGCGAGGCGATTCATGGCGGGCGTATCGGCGGTGGCGGGCGGATTGGCGTCGAGCGATCGGGCGAGCCGCGCGAAGAACGCGTTCGCGTCGAGCGCTTCGGCCTGCGCACCCGGCGATGCCGTCGGCGACGCGGAAGGCAGCGGCGGCACCGCAGCCTGCTGCCCGCTCAGATTCCCCGGCCACGCGCCGGTGACCACGGACGTCGTATCGCCGTCCGCGCCTTTGGCGGGCGAGAGCGTCTCGATGCGCATCGCCGTTTGCAGCTTGCGCGCCTCGCGCACGTCGCGCGGGCCGTTCACGCGCACGCGCACCGACAGCCACACGTAGCGCGTGCGCGTTTCGACGCGCGTCGCGTTGGCGGGCAGCGGGCCCGTCCATCCGGCCGGCGCGAACGCGATCAGTTGCATTTTCGGATACGGCGTCGTGTCGGCGCTGGAATAGAGCGCGTTGGTCCACGCGTCGAACGCGCGGGCGTCGAGATAGCGGCCGCGCGGCGCGGCGGGCAGCGAGACGATGACCGGCTCGGCCGATACATCGAGCCACGCGGTCGAATCGAGCGTATCGACGCTCGGCCAGCCGCTCGCGCCCACGGGCGGCAGCGCGGTGGCATGGCGGAACGTGTTGAGCGGCGCGCGGCCCGGCTGGCCGGCGCTGCCGCTCGCCCGCTCGCGCGCGATGTCCGACACGACGAGCGGAAAGCCGAACGTATAGGCATCCGCGACCTGGTCCTTCACCCAGCCGCCGCTGGTCTTGGCCTCGGGCGCCTTTTCGGCGGCGCAACCGCCGAGCAGCCCCGCTCCGGTCAGGCCGGCAGCCAGCCAGACAGCGGCGTTGAGCGGTAGCGTCCAGCGTCGTTCTTGGTTCATTCGATTTGGAATCCGGTTCTTGTTTTGCATCGGGCGCGCGTGGGCGATGAGCGACGATCCAACGCCCCGCCTCGTCCGCCGTCGCAGAGCCAGCCCGGCGCCATCTCAGAATTCGCGTTTTATCGTATCCGCTGACTATAGGCAAGCTCGTTGCAGATTCGGGCACGATCCGGTGCGTTTTGCCTATGCCATACGGCTAGCAAGCCGCGTGCGCCGGCATCGCGTAGTATCGGAGTTTCGTGTCGTTTTCCTGTTTTCTTTACCCTCGACGAGTCGCCAGGATGTATTTGCCCGCCCATTTCGAAGAAAACCGCACCGACGTTCTGCACGCGCTGATCGCCGCCAACCCGTTCGGCGCGCTGGTCACGCACGGGCCGAACGGTCTCGACGCGAACCACATTCCGTTCGAGTTCGATGCCGCCGCCAGCGAGCACGGCACGCTGCGCGCGCACGTGGCGCGGGCGAATCCGGTCTGGCGGGAAGTCGCGCCGCGCGAAGACGTGCTCGTGATCTTCCAGGGCGATGACGGCTACATTTCGCCGAACTTTTATCCGAGCAAGCAGGAGACGCATCGGCAGGTGCCGACGTGGAATTACGCCGTGGTTCACGCGCATGGCCGCATCACGGTTCGGGACGACGAAGCCTATGTGCGCGGCGTCGTCGCGCGGCTCACGCGCAAGATGGAAGCCGGCGAGCCCGCGCCGTGGAAGATGGGCGACGCGCCGCGCGATTTCATCGACCAGATGTTGTCCGCGATCGTCGGTATCGAGATCGAGGTGACGCGGCTCGTCGGCAAGGCCAAGCTCTCGCAGAACAAGGCGGATGCCGACCGCATCGGCGCAATCGACGGCCTGCGCCGGCGCGGCGGCGACGCAGCCGGCGCACTCGCCGACGCAATGCTCGCCACGCTCGACGGTTCATCGCGCACTTGAAAACGCTCGATCGCTCCTTGACCTTCCAAACGTTGGAAGGTCGATACTGGTGATATTGCACGACGGACCGTGGCGTCCGTTCAGCCAGATCAGGAGCGTTTTTCATCATGTCGTCGAATACATCCACTTCGGAACGCACCGCGGAATTTGCCGTCAGCGGCATGACGTGCGCGTCCTGCGTCGCGCGCGTCGAAAAGATGCTCAAGCGCGTGCCGGGCGTCGATTCCGTCGCGGTCAATCTCGCCACCGAGCGCGCGACCGTTCACGCGGCCAGCGCCGTCACCGACGATCAGCTCGTCGCCGCCATCACCAAAGCGGGTTATGAAGCGGCGCTGATCGTGCCGGAAGCGCCGCCCGCTGCGACGCCCGCGCGCCGGTGGGACGGCGAACTCGCGGCTGTCGTCGGCAGCGCGTTACTGACGCTGCCGCTGCTCGCGCCCATGTTCGGCGGCGCGCTCTCGCCGTGGCTGCAACTGGCGCTCGCGAGCGTCGTGCAGTTCGGCTTCGGCGCGCGCTTCTACGTGAGCGCGTATCGCGCGGTGCGGGCGTTCGCGGGCAACATGGATCTGCTCGTCGCGCTGGGGACGTCGGCGGCGTGGGGGTTGTCGGTCTATCAGATGTTCGCGCACGGCGGCGCGCACGTGCATCTGTACTTCGAGGCGGCGGCGGTGGTCATCACGCTCGTGCGCTTCGGGAAATGGCTGGAGGCGCGCGCCAAGCGCCAGACGACCGACGCCATCCGCGCGCTCAACGCGCTTCGTCCGGACAAGGCGCGCGTGCGCGATGCCGCAGATCCGTCGCGCGAACGCGAGATTCCGCTCGCGGACGTGCGCATAGGCGATATCGCCATCGTGCGGCCGGGCGAGCGCGTGCCAGTGGACGGCATCGTGCGCGAAGGCCGCACGCACGTCGACGAATCGCTCATCACCGGCGAAAGCCTGCCGGTCGCGAAGGAGCCGGGCGCGCGCGCGACGGGCGGCTCGATCAACGGCGAAGGCGTGATCGCGATCGAGACGACCGCCATCGGCGCGGAAACGACGCTCGCGCGGATCATCCGCCTCGTCGAATCGGCGCAGGCGGAGAAAGCGCCGATCCAGCGGCTCGTCGATCGCGTGTCGGCGGTGTTCGTGCCGGCGATCCTCGGCATCGCGCTCGTGACACTCGGCGGCTGGCTGCTGCACGGCGCGAGCGTGGAAACGGCGCTACTGAACGCGGTCGCGGTGCTCGTGATCGCGTGCCCGTGCGCGCTCGGCCTCGCGACGCCGACCGCCATCATGGCGGGCACGGGCGTGGCCGCGCGCCAGGGCATTCTGATCAAGGACGCGCAGGCGCTGGAACAAGCGCATGCGATCACCGTCGTCGCGTTCGATAAAACCGGCACGCTGACGGTCGGGCATCCGAGCCTCGTCGCATTCGATGCCGCGCCGGGGCAGGATCGCGGCGACGCGCTCGCGTTGGCGGCGGCGGTGCAGCGCATGAGCGAGCATCCGCTGGCGAAGGCGGTGGCAACGGCTGCCGAAATGCAAGAGCACGCGCCGCGCTACGAAGCCGCCGATGCGCGCGCGGTCGCCGGACGCGGCGTGGAAGCGACGGTGCGCGCCGCCGGCGCATCGGTTGAAGAAACCACGCGACGTATCGCGATCGGCAGCAGCCGGTGGCTCGCCGAACTGCAGGCGGACGTGCCGCCACGGCTTGCCGCGCGTGCCAGCGAACTCGAAGGTCAGGGCAACACGGTTTCATGGCTGATCGATATCGAACGCTCCGCCGCCGTCGCGCTGCTTGCGTTCGGCGACACGGTCAAGCCGACCGCCCGCGCCGCCATCGACCGCCTGGCGGGAATGGGCGTGAAAAGCGCGCTCGTCACCGGCGACAACGCGGGCAGCGCGAAAGCCGTCGCGCGCGCGCTCGGAATCGCGCCGGACGCGGTTTTCGCAGAGACGCTGCCCGGCGACAAGGCGGCCGTCGTCGCGCAATTGAAGGCGGCCAGCACCGGCGTGGTGGCGATGGCCGGCGACGGCATCAACGACGCGCCCGCGCTCGCCGCCGCCGATATCGGCATTGCGATGGCGGGCGGCGCCGACGTGGCGATCGAAGCGGCCGGCCTCACGCTGATGCGTGGCGACCCCGCGCTCGTGGCCGACGCCATCGACATTTCGCGGCGCACGTATCGCAAGATCAGGCAGAACCTGTTCTGGGCGTTCGTCTATAACCTGATCGGCATCCCGCTCGCCGCGTTCGGCATGCTCGATCCGATGTTCGCGGGCGCCGCGATGGCGTTCTCCAGCGTGAGCGTGGTGACCAACGCGCTGCTGCTCAGAACGTGGCGCGCCCGGGCCGGATCGTCGGCGGGCGCGGACGCCGGGGAAGCGCGCCGGTCCACGCCGGTCACGCGGCCCGCGTGACGCGAGTCTTTTGCCGCGATCTTTGAATGCGCGGCGATGTTGTGGCCGAAAGAAAGCGGAATCGCCGCGTCGCGCGAATCGGTATGCAGCGGTAGCCCGCTTGCATGCGCTTTCAAATTAAAGATAGATGGGCTTTGCGTCTTGCGCGATTACGCGTGCGTGGATATGGACGGGCGCGTCTCATTATGTCGCCCAGATGGCGATTTTGACCAAAAATGCGGGTTTTACCGTATCGCGATAAATAGTGCTGCATGTTCTTCAAACAAGTACCGCGTCTCGATTAATGGTGAAAAGCTAATTTCGCGGCGAATCCGCATCCCATTGTTACGGCCCCGAAATACATCTGCGGAATGGATAGCACGGATCTATTTCCTCATATTTTTTTGTGTAAGCAATTACTTTCCGCAGAAATCGTCCCCATTCAGCCGGAATACTTCCTTCTGCAAGGCACCATTTGTATGCGCTCCGCACCGAATGGGGTAGTTCTTTCCGTACAAAAAGCGCTAAAGCATAATTTCTTGCAAAAATGCAAGGGCGTTCTTTCCTGAAACGCCGCACACTTTTGTGGTTGCTCGCACATTGCGTCGCTTTAGCTCGCGGTACTCTCAAGGACGAGGAAGTGAACCTGCCTCCGGCAATCACGCGCACCACCGGGAAATGAGAGATTTCCGGAGCGAATTGCCGAGCACATTACAAATTTATAACGCCGTGCAATTACAGGTGCTTCGAGAGATGGAACGTCAAAACGCCATTCGAGAGAGTGCGCAGTTCTATTTGCGCCAGTCCCTTTACGAGCCGACGCCTGAGCGCATATCGCGCTCACGCATGACACGCTTTATCGACAGCTTCGGGAAGCTGACAGGAGAGCGCTTCGACGATTATTCCGCATTTCACGATTACTCCGCCCGGAAATACCGGCTCTTCTGGCAATGTTTTCTGGAATCGGCTGAAGGGCTCGAATGGTCCGGTATGGCCGAACCCGTATGCGTCGGCGATGAAATCGAAACCGCGCGCTTTTTTCCCAACGTCGAACTGAACTACGCCGAGAATCTGCTCGCGCCGGGCATCGCGCCCGATGACGCCGCCGCGCTCGTCGCCTGTTACGCCGATGGCGCCCGAGTCGCCTATACGCGCGGCGAATTGCGCGAGCGCGTGATCCGGCTCGCGCAGTCGTTGCGCGAACTCGGGCTGAAACCCGGCGACCGCGTGGTCGCGATCATGCGCAACGACGCCGAAGCGATCACCACCGCGCTCGCCGTCACCGCGCTCGGCGCGACGCTGTCCACCGCCGCGCCCGAGAACGGCGTGCAGGCCATCCTCGATCGCTTCGCGCCGCTCGCGCCGCGCATGCTGTTCGCGCACACCATGCAGCGTTCGTTCGATACCGCGGGCGCGCTCAGTGCGCACGTCGCCGCGGTGGCGGCCGCCCTGCCGACGCTCACGGACATCGTCTGTCTCGACGAAACGCCGCTGCCGAGCACGGTCACGACGCGCCAGCACGAGGTCCGCGAACTGATCGCGCTCGGCGACCCGGCGCGCTTCACCTGGCGGCGCTTTCCGTTCAACCATCCGCTCTTCATCATGTTTTCGTCGGGCACGACGGGCAAGCCCAAGTGCATCGTGCACGGCGCGGGCGGGACGCTCATCGAGCACGTGAAGGAACATCGGCTGCACAGCGATTTCGGCCCGGACGACAAGCTGTTCTTCTTCACGAGCTGCTCGTGGATGATGTGGAACTGGCAGTTGTCCGCGCTCGCGTCGGGCGTGCAGATCGTCACGTATGACGGCCCGGTGGCGGCGGTGGACACGTTATGGCGCATCGTCGCGAACGAGCGCGTGACGGTGTTCGGCACCAGCCCCGCCTACTTGAAGATGAACGAAGATGCCGGTCTCGAACCCGGCGTGCTCTACGACCTGTCCGCCCTGCGCGCGATGATGTCTACCGGCGCCGTGCTCTACGACACGCAATTCCAGTGGGTGCATCGGCACGTGAAGCCGCTGCAGTTGCAGTCGATTTCGGGCGGCACGGACATCATCGGCTGCTTCGTGCTCGGCAATCCGAACCTGCCCGTTCATGCGGGCGAGGCGCAATGCAAGACGCTCGGGCTCGACGTGCAGGCGTTCGATCATGGCGCGCCGACGAACATGCCCGGCGAGCTGGTCTGCACGAATCCGTTTCCGTCGCGCCCGCTCGGTTTCTTCGGTGACAACGACGGCTCGCGCTTCCACAAGGCGTACTTCGCGGAAAACGCGGGCGTCTGGACGCATGGCGATGTGATCGAATTCTCGCCGGATGGCGGCGCGCGTCTGCATGGCCGCAGCGACGGCGTGCTCAACGTGCGCGGCATCAACGTGAGTCCGGGCGAGATTTATCGGATTTTGAGCGAAATCCCCGAGATCCGTCAGGCGATGGCCGTGCCGCAGACCGGTTCGCGCGCGGGCGATGGCGGCCAGCGCATCGTGCTGCTGCTCGTGCTGCGCGACGGCGCGCAACTGAACGCGACGCTCGCCATCCGCATCCGGCGCGAGTTGACGCGCAACGGATCGGCGGCGCTCGTGCCCGATGTCATCGTGCAGGTGGCGGGGCTGCCGCTCACGCACAACGGCAAGCCGTCCGAGGCCGCGGCCCGCGATGCCGTCAACGGCCTGCCCGCGCGCAACGTGTCGTCGCTTGCGAATCCGGACTGTCTCGAAGGCATCCGCGACCATCCGCTGCTCTCGCGCGCGGCGACCGAATTGCCCGCGCCCGGCGAGTCGGCGGACAGCATCGAGGCGTATCTATGCGCGCTGTGGGAACAGTATTTCAGCTTCTCGCCGATCGGCCGCGACGACAACTTCTTCGAACTCGGCGGCCATTCGCTGCTCGCGGCGCGCATGCTGGCCGACATCAAGCGCACGACGAATCGCACGCTGCCGATTGCAACGCTGATCGTCGCGCCGACCATCGCGCGGCTCGCGGCCGTCATCGCCGCCGATCCGAGCATGAGCGCGGAAAGCTCGTCCCTCGTGCAGATGCGCGCGGGACGCGGGCGGCCGCTCTTCATGGTGCACAGCATTACCGGCTCGGTGATGGAATGCCTCACGCTCGCGGGCACGCTGCAGAGCGAGCGCCCGGTCTACGGCCTGCAGGCGCAAGGTCTCGACGGCGATGAAGTGCCGCAGCGCAGCGTCGAGGACATGGCGCGCGCGTACGTCCTGCGCATGCGCGGCGTGCAGCCGAGCGGGCCGTATGCGCTCGTCGGCTATTCGTTCGGCGGGCTGGTTGCATTCGAGATCGCGCAGCAGCTCGTGAAAGCGGGCGAGAAGATCGAAATGCTCTGCCTGCTCGACACCTACGTGCACGAGCGCTGTCTGCCGCTCACCGCGTGGACGCGCTATCAGGCCAGCATGTTCGCATACCGCATGCGCGAGTTTCGTGCGCTCGGCGGGCGTGAGCGCGTCGACTACGTGCGCGGCAAGGCGCTGGCGATGACCGACCGCGTGCGCATGCGCTTCGGCCAGACGGCGCAGCGTCCCGGTCCCGAAGCGCGCGGCCTGCCGAAGCCGTTGATGCTCGTGCGCGAATCCATGCGCGTCGCGATGACGACCTACAAGCCGCGTCGTTACCTCGGCGGACCGATCGTCTATGTGCGCGCGTCGATCCAGCAGGACGATCGCGGCGATCCGCTGCCGGTGTGGCGGCGCGTCGCGAAGCACGGCTTGCGCATCATGCAGGTGGAAGGGCGGCACACCGATCTCGTCGTGGAACCGCAGCTCGCAACGGTCGCGCTCGCGCTCACGCAGGTGTTATCGAGTATCTAGCCTCCGCCTGTGCACGCGTCCGGTCCGGCCACCTTTCGAGGATCGGACGCGCTTCCTTCCTTACCCGGTTTCATTGCGATACTGCAAAGACGCGTGCGGGTCGATCGAACTTGTTCGAATTAAGACAAGCCCGATAGGCGCATACCTGACGCTTGCGCATACTTCCGCATCTGTAAAAAAGCCGGCTCCGGCCGGCCGGAAACGGCCCGGCCAATTCCTGCGTCGAGTCCTCCCGTTCGCCTGGTTGTCGGTTCAGTTCGAACCCTTAACGCCCAAGACCGCCTTGTCATCATCGCCCCTGGTCACCGTCGTCATTCCCGCCTTCAATGCCGAACCGTTCATCGGTGAAGCAATCGCCTCGATTCAGCGTCAGACGCTCGAAGACTGGCAGCTCATCGTCGTGGATGACGGCTCGACCGATCAGACGCTGTCCGCCGCCCGGCAGGCAGCCGGCGACGATCCGCGCATCCGCCTCATCCGCTTCGACCGCAACGAGGGCATCAGCGCCGCGTCGAACGCGGGCTTCGACGCGGCACGGGGCGAATTCATCGCCCGCGTGGACTCCGACGACCGCGCGGTACCACACCGGCTTGCCGCTCAGGTCGCGGCTTTCCGAAATTCTGATCGCCTCGCGGCGGCGGGATCGCATGCGAGCGTGTTCGGCGACGTGCCTGACGGCGTCGCCTATTGCGCGCAGGGCGACGCGAATATCAAGGCTCGCCTGCTCGACGGCGTCAACACAATAAGCGGCGGCACGCTCATGGTGCGGCGCTCGTTCGTTCGGGCACACGACATCCGGTTCGATGAAACCGCACGGAGCGCCGAAGACATCGGCTATCTCGCCGCGGTCATGGCCGCGGGCGGCGAGCTCGCCAACATCGACGAGGTTCTCACTGAACACCGCTCACATCGCGGCAGCTTCACCAACAGCCAGACGGACATCGCGGGGCCGTGGCTGCAGACGGCGCGCCGGCGGCTTCTGGCCCTCTGGTATCCCGGTCTCGATGCGGGCGACATCGAACGCATCGTCATTCCGTTTCTTCAGGTCTACCCGGGCTGGACCGACGAAGTGCTCGCCATCGTGAGCTCGATCGACCGCCTCGTCACCGCCCGCGCTGTCGATTACGGGCAAGACGTATCGGTCGTTCACGCGATCATTCTCGATCGCATGCGCAAGATGCTCGGCATCTATCAGGACAACAAGCTCATCGATGAAACGCAGATTCGGACCATCCGTCACTTCGTGGCGCCTGCGACGCGCGACGCGCTCGACCAGCTCGTCGTCTGAGTGCCCCGCGCTGGCGCTTCCGTTCCATCGCGACGGCGCATCTCTTCTATCCCCGCGCCCGGCGCGTTTGCTCTACTAGCGGCACGCTCGCCGATCTGCGGCGACGATCATCTGCAATGGAGCCGCGCATGTCAGCCGAATCACGCCTCAATCAACTGGTGCTTACCGTCGCGTGTCCGAGCGCGGCGGGACAGGTGGCCGCCATCGTCGGCTTTCTGGAGCGGCATCATGGCTATATCGACGAACTCACCGTATTCGACGACGACTTCAGCGAACGCTTCTTCGTGCGCTGCGTCTTCCATGCAGCGAAGCGCGATGAAACGCTCGATCTCGCCATGCTGCAACGCGAATTCGGACCCATCGCCGAACGCTTTTCGATGACCTGGGCCATACACGATCTCGCCGTGCGTCCGAAGGTGCTCATCATGGTGTCGAAGCTGGAGCACTGTCTCGCCGACCTGCTGTTCCGCTGGCGCATGGGCGAGCTGAAGATGGATATCGTCGGTATCGCTTCGAATCATAGGGACCTTGCGCCGCTCGCGGAACAGCATGGCCTGCGCTTTCATCATCTGCCCATTACCGCCGATACCAAGCCGCAGCAGGAAGCGCGTCTGCTCGATCTATTCGACACGTCCGGCGCGGAACTGATGATTCTCGCGCGCTACATGCAGATTCTTTCCGGCGAGACGAGCCGCAAGCTGGCGGGCCGCGCGATCAATATCCATCACTCGTTTCTGCCGGGCTTCAAGGGCGCGAAGCCGTATCATCAGGCGCATACGCGCGGCGTGAAGCTCATCGGTGCGACCGCGCATTTCGTGACCGATGACCTCGATGAAGGCCCGATCATCGAACAGGAAGTGGAACGCGTCGATCATTCGTATAGCCCGGATCGCTTGCTGGCCACGGGACGCGATGTCGAATGCATCACGCTGGCGCGCGCGGTGAAGGCGTTCGTCGAGCGGCGTGTGTTTATCAATGGGGAAAGGACGGTGGTGCTGCGTTAAACCTTTAAAAGCCGCATCAAAAACAAATAGCGCCGCTCGAAAGCGGCGCTATTCAGTGAGTTTCGAACCAACTTACTTCACCCAGCTATCCACCCGGTCCCCATGCGCGCTGATCCATGCATCGGCCGCGGCAGCCGGCTTCTCGCCATTCTGCGTGGCGAGCATCACGCTATCGATCTCACCCGGCTTCCACTGGAATTTCTTGAGGAACGCGACCACCGGCGGCGCCTTCTTTTCCAGTTCCGGATTCACGACGTTATCGACATGCTCCGCTTCCCCGAACACCTTCTTCGGATCGTCGAGGAATTTCAGCTTGTACTTCGCGAACATCCAGTGCGGCTTCCAGCCCGTCACGATGATCGGCTTGTTGGCCGCTTCCGAGCGCGCCAGTTCCGCCGTCATCGCGCTGCCCGAACTCGGCAGCAGCTTGTAATCGAGGTTGTACGCCTTGATCGCTTCGCTCGTCTTTTGCATCACGCCCGCGCCCGCATCGATGCCGACGATGCGCGAATCGAACTCCGCCTTCTTCGCTTCGAGATCGGCGAGGCTCGATACATCGACGTTATCCGGCACGATCAGGCCGATCTTCGCGTCGTTGAAATTCGGCCCGAGATTCACGACCTTCGACTTGAAGTTGTTCCAGTATGCGCCGTGCGTCACCGGCAGCCATGCGGAGAGCGTCGCGTCCAGATCGCCGCGCGCCACGCCTTGCCACATCACGCCCGCTGCGACGGGCACGAGCTGCACCTGATAACCCAGCCGCTTTTCGATGATGCGCGCCGCCACGTTCGACGTCGCCACGCTATCGTCCCAGCCTTCCACGTAGCCGATCTTGATGGTCGGCTTCGTATCGGCGCTTGCCCCCATGCTCGCAGCCAGGGCCGCACTCATCGCGCCCAGCACGAACAGTCTTCTCATCGCTTTCATATGGTTTCCCCTTTGCGGCCCCACGCCGTGCAGTCAGAATCGCCAGCCAGAATTGCCCAGTAACGCGCTTTTGCGACATGCAGTTGTCAAGAAACGACGTGCTGCCTCGCTTACTTTTCGACGACGAGATCGCTCAACGGCTTGCTGCAACACAGCAGCACCATGCCCTGATCGATTTCACGCTGACGAATGCCGCCCGCATGCTTCATCGCCACTTCGCCCGATACGAGCTTCACCTTGCACGTACCGCACATGCCTTGCGTGCAGGACGACGGCAAGCGCACGCCCGCTTTCTTCGCGGCGTCCAGCACGTGTTCGCCGCTGCCGCACTCGATCTCGCGCCGGCTCTTCGCGAACGTGACCTTGTACGTCGTGTCGATCGCGGTGTCGATCGGCGCGGACGCAAAGCCGTTGCCTTCGACGAGTTCGCCATCGGTGGCGAGCGCATCGGCGACATGCGCGGTCGTGAGTTGCGACGCCACTTCGGCAATCGTTTCGAACGAGAAACTCTCTTCGTGATAGTGCTTGCGATCGAAGCCGCCTTCATCGAGCAGATCGCGCACGGCCTTCATATAAGGTGCGGGACCGCACGTGAAAATCTCGCGGTCGAGATAGTCCGGCGCAATGAGCTTCAATAGCGGCAAGCTCAAAAACCCCGTGATTCCAGGCCAATTCGTGCGCGCGCCCACGCGCTCGCACACGAACGCGGTCCGGAAGTTCGCATGATTCGACGCAATGAGATCCAGCTCGCGCGCGAAGATGATGTCGTCCGGCGTGCGTGCGCTGTGCAGGAACACGATGTCCGCATCGTCGCCGAGTTCGTGATGCGCGCGGCTCATCGACATGAGCGGCGTGATGCCCGATCCCGCCGACAGAAACAGATACTTGCGCGCCGGATGCCGCGCACACGTGAACTCGCCCGATGGCCCGAGCACGCGCACACGCGATCCCGCCACCACGTTGTCATGCAGCCAGTTCGATACCTTCCCGCCCGGCACGCGCTTCACGGTAATGGAAATGGTATGCGGGCGCGTGGGCGCCGACGAGATCGTGTAGCAGCGATTGATCGGCTCGCCGTCGATTTCCAGTTCCAGCGTGATGAACTGTCCCGGCTCGAAAACGAACGCGCGTTCATCGGGCGCTCTGAAGAAAAAGCTCTTCACGTCATGCGTTTCCTGCCGCACATGACAGCAGACGAGCTCGTCGTCGGTATCGCTGTTCCAGCGCGCGGGCAGCGCGCCCCAGAACTTCGGCTGGGTCACGCGGCTGGCTGCCGGCTCGAACGTCGCCTGATCGCGCATCATGTTGTGCCTCTCTAACGCGCTTAGCGCATGAAGGAAACGACTTTCTCGCCATGCGATGCGAGCTTCTCGTCGGGTGCGTCCGCATAGTCGTGAAGACGCGCGATGTACCACTCGCAGAACTTCTCGACGAGGCCTTCCGTGAACGGCGAGTACGGACCCGGCTCGTATGCGCTGCTGGATGCGCCGAGTTGCGAATATTCGACGAGCGTGCGGTCCTGATCGTTCGTCGCGCGCCACACGGCCGTGAGATTATCGACGTCGTAATCCACGCCTTCCTGCGCATCCTTATGCACGAGCCATTTCGTGCGAACGAGCGTTTTGCCCGCGGAAAGCGGAATCACGCTGAACGTGACGATGTGATCGCTCATGAAGTGATGCCACGAATTCGGCTGCGTCCAGAACGACAGTCCGCCGAGGTCCGCGCGCTCGAAGCCGCCCAACAGCTTCTTCGATGCGACCTTCGCATCCAGCGTCTGCGATTCGCCGTCGCGATCGAGCGGCAGCCGTTGCGTGCGAAAGCCGGTGACGAGATCGGCCAGGCGTTCGATTTCAGCGGACGGCAGATTCATCGCTTCCCATTGCTTCGAGCGCTCGATCACGGTGCGCTCGAATGCGGCCATGCCTTCTTCGTTGGCGGGCGAGCGTTGATAGCCGAAGCCGTATTCATAGAGCGAAATGGTCAGCTCGGGATGATTCGCGACGCAGTGATAGCACTCGCGATTGTTCTCCATCGTGAGCTTCCAATTGCCTTCTTCGACAATGTCGATGCTCGCCGCGATCTTGCAATCCTTGAGACCGTGCGGCAGCAGATAAGGCTCCATTGCTTCGCGCATGACGGAGAAATCGGCGGGCGGTTCATCGGCGAGACAGATGAAGATGAGGCCCGCGAGATTCTGCACGTGTACTTTCTTCAGGCTGTGCTTGCAGCGGTCGAACTGGTCGCCCATGTGCTCGGCGAACATGAGATCGCCGTTCAGGCTATACGTCCAGCTGTGATACGGGCACACGATATTGCCGAGCGAACCCTTCTCTTCATTGCACAGGCGCGCGCCGCGATGACGGCAGACGTTATGGAACGCGCGCACCTGCATGTCGTCGTCGCGCACGATCAGGATCGAGTCATCGCCGATCTCGACCGTCGTGTAATCGCCGGGCTCGGGCAGGTCCGGCTCGACCGCGACCTGAATCCAGTGCTGCCCGAAGATGGCCTTCATATCGAGCGCGTGAATCTCCTCGCTCGTGTAGAACGGCGCTTCGAGCGTATAGCCCTTCTTGCGGCGTTCGATCATTGCGCGAACGTCTGCCGAAACTTTCATCGTGTGCTCCTGCATCGCTTTTGGCCCGTGTGTCTGCTCGCCTGCTTGTGCGTCGAAATCAGTAATCGACGAGTTGATGCTCGCGCAAATACGCCAGAATCACTTGTGCTTTTTCGACGGAACTCCCTTCAATTACGACGCTGCCGCCGCGGCTTTCCGTCGTCGTCGCGGACAGCATGCGCGAGTGGCCCGAACGCTTCTCGGGCGCGGCCAGGCGCTTGGGCCTCGCAGTGACGGCGCCGAGCGTCCATGCGCACGGCTCCTCGTCCACCGGCGCGGTGGCCGCGACAGGCGCCACGCGGCCTTCTTTCATGCGCGCATACGCATAGCGCGGCGCGGCATTCGCAAGCGGATGCACGGCGACGAGCGCGGGCAACGGCGCACGCACGCGCCGTCGCAGACCCTTCGGCATGAACTGGCGCACTTCCACGCCTTCGCTCGTCACGTTCACATCCACGGCCGAGCCGACGAGCGCCACGTTCAACGCATGCGCGAGCTTGTAAGGCAGCGTGCCGCTATCGAATGCGCCTTCGGCACGCGTGCCGGTCAGAACGAGGTCGTAGCCCGCGAGACGTTGTGCGAGCGCGGCGCAGGCATCGCCCGATGTATTCAGCACTTCCACACGCGGCGCGCCGAGTGCGAGATATTCGGCGAGCGCGGGATTCGCGGGATCGCCTGCATGCAGCACATCGAGTTGCACATGATGTGCTTTTGCGATATCCAGCGCGATGGCGAGCGCCGCTGCATCGTTGCGGCTATAGCGCGCCGTGCCGCTGACCGGATGACGCCCCACGGAAACGAGTACGGCTATCTTCATGCGAACGCTCCTTCCGCAAGCGATGTTTCGACGATCGACGCACCGCTCGCACGCGCGGCCCGCGCAGCGGCGGCGGCATCGGTCAACGCCTTGATGGTCTCTTGCGTATCCGCGACGATGGTGAGATTCGCGCGCTTCGCGATGGGCGCGCTCGCATCGAGGTTCACGGCGATCACATGCCGGCAATCCTTGATGCCCTGCAAGTGCTGCACAGCCCCCGAGATGCCGAACGCGATATAGACGCTCGCTTCCACGGTCTTGCCCGTTGCGCCGATCTGCTTGTCGCGCGTGAACTTGCCGTCGTCCACCGCCACGCGGCTCGCACCGATCGCCGCGCCCAACGTGCTCGCAAGCGCTTCGAATGCAGGGATGTCGGACACGCCGTTGCCCGCGGAAATGATGAAGTCGGCTTCTTCCAGCGCCACTTGCGCCGCGTCCATCTCTTCGATGCCGAGATCGACATACGCGCTTTCAGTCGAGGCGGGCACGATGCCCTCGCTCGCCACGCGCTCGCCTGCGCCGACGAAGGGCAGCTTTGCATCGACGGCGTTCGGCGCGAGCAGCATCACATCGGCCAATGCGCGCGTGGCAAACGCGCGGCCCGCGTGCGCATACGATGCAACATGCGATGCATCGATCTCGACGATATTCGTTGCGATGCTCGCGTCCGCTTGCGCGGCGTAACGGCGGCCGAGATCGCCATCGCCGGTTGCGTTGTCGGGCATGAAGACATGCGCGGGCGCGAATGCCGCCACGCATGCAGCCAGTGCGCGCAGTTCTTCATCGGGCGCATAGCGGCGGCGATCGAACGCATCGAGTGCGATATAGCGATCCGCACCGAGCGATGCCGCATCGTCGCTGAACGCGCCGAACGCGATCAGCACCACTTCTGTCTCGTCATCCGCGAGCAACGCGGCGGCCGCGAGCGCCTGACGCGCGTGATCGTCGAGCGCGCCGCGATCCGTATGCGCCGCGACGAGCATCGAGCGGCGCGCGGGCTTCGTCGTGCGACGCGGCTTCACGTCGCTCTTGTGGCCGCCATGCGCGAACGCCTGAACGTCACCGCCGTCGCCGATTTCACCGAGCGTGATGCGCTTGAGCCCTTCTGCCGTGACGATAAAAGGCCTGCGCGGATCGATTCGTTTGATCGTGTTCATGCGTTACTCCAGCGCTGCGGCGACCAGCTCCGCCACGTCGAGCACTTCGGGGCGAGGACCGACCACGCCTTCGAGCATCGCGGTGCATTGCGGGCAACCGACTGCGACCACATCCGCGCCCACCGACTTCGCATCCGCGATACGGATATCGGGAATGCGCTGCTTGCCAGGGATATCGGTCAACGGCGCACCGCCGCCACCGCCGCAACAACGCGCACGCATGCCATGACGTTCCATCTCGACGACCTTGATGCCGATGGTCTTCAGGAGCTTGCGCGGCGCCTCGGTTTCGCCGTTATAGCGGCCGAGATAGCAGGGATCGTGATACGTGATCTTCTTGTCCGCGAGCACCGCAGCCGCTCTGGGCGTGAGCTTGCCGCCCGCGACGAGCTCGGCCATGAACGCCGTGTGATGCTGCACTTCGTAGAAGCCGCCGAGCGCGCGATATTCATTGCGCAGACTATGCAGCACGTGCGGGTCCGTCGTGACGATGCGCCTGAACGTGTAGCGCGAAAGCGTATCCATCAGCTTCGTGGCGCACTGCTGGAACGTGGCTTCATCGCCCAGGCGGCGGGCCGTATCGCCCGTATCGGTTTCCACGCCGCCGAGCACCGCGTAATCGACGCCCGCCTTGTTCAGCACCTTCGCGAACGCACGCAGCGTGCGTTGATAGCGCATGTCGAACGCGCCTTCGCCCGCTATCAGCAAGACATCGACAGCACGCCCCGGCTGCGCGACCTGCACCTGCAAGTCCACGGACCAGTCGTAGCGCGCACCGATGTCATAGCCGTTCGCGCTGCCCGTCTCACGCAGATTCGCAAGCGTGATCGGGCCCTTGCCCGGCACGTCGCCTTCCACGAGCGTCTGGTTGCGGCGCATATCGACGATGGCATCCACATGCTCGATCAACATCGGGCACTCCTGCACGCAAGCGCGGCACGTGGTGCAGGACCAGATGGTATCGGCTTCGATCATGCTCGAAATCAGCGGCTTGCCCGGCGCGCCCGCATGCTTGCCGATGGGAATGCCCGGCGTGGGACTGCCCGCATAAGCCGCATCCGTGCCGCCGACCATGCCGGTCACGAGGTCCTGAATCAGCTTCTTCGGATTCAACGGCTGACCGGATGCGAACGCGGGACACGCGGCTTCGCACTTGCCGCATTGCACGCATGCATCGAAGCTCAACAACTGATTCCAGCGAAATTCAACGGGCTTGCCGACGCCGTATTCCTTCGCATCGAGCACGGGCTTCTTCAATGCCGTGGGCGGCACCACGTCTTCCTCGTGCTTCGCCTTGAACCGTTCCTGGCGCGGATGAAACGCGAGATGCAGGAGACCCGCCATCGCGTGCTTCATCGGGCCGCCCCGTGCCGCGCCGAAGGTCATCGTGTAAGCGCCCGCGCCGATCAGCAATGCGACGATGATCGCAAGCGCACCCGACATCCACGATGCAGGCAGCAGCATGAACAACGCGAGTCCGAGCGCGAACGAGCCGAGCAACAGAGGCAGGCTGTCCCACGGTCCGTGCGACAGACGCGCGGGCACTTCCTTCGCACCATGCCTGCGCCGGTACACGAAGAACGCGCCGGTCAGCATGATCAGCGCCGCGACGAAGATCAGCTTGTCGAGCCACGGCGAATAAATCGCGAGGCCATAGTTGAGAAACACGAGCGCCATCGCGAGAATCGCGCCGCCCGCTGTCGCGACGTGCGTCCTTGCGATATACGGATCGCGCGCCACGACATGATGCAAGTCCACGAAATAGCGCTTGGGGATGGTGAAAAGATTGGCCCATCCATAAGCGCCTGCAACGGTGGCGCGTCCTTCGCGCCAGTAAGCGGCGCGCCGCATGATCGCGAAGGCGAGGCCCGCTACCGAAGCCCACAACAAGACGGTGATGACAAACACGGGGTTCATCGCGCAATGCCCTCGTCAAAAGTCCTTGCAAAGACGCAGCGCGTCGTAGATCGCGCCGTGGATGTTGTGCATCGAGATGCAGTCGCCGACGCGGAACAGGAGGAATCGTCCGTTGCCAAGCTCTTCCGAAAGACACGGTTGCGCTTCCGATGCGAAGAGCTTCTGCACATCCACTTGCCCGCGATTGAGCGACTCCGGCTTGAGCTTCCAGTAGAGCGCGTCGTTCGGCGTGGAGCCGTTCTCGATCACCACCTGATCCACCGCGCGTTCCTCCTGCTCTTCCGTGTACTCGTTGCGCAGCACGGCGATCTTCTTGCCGTTTTCCTCGTACACCTTGTCGAGCCAGTAGTTCGGCGTATGGATGACGCCTTGCGCATAGAGGCGTCGATAGAAGATGGGGAACGTGGTGCCGCCGACGTCATCGGCCACTTTCACATCGGGCGTGACGATCTCGACATTCGACCCACGCGACGAGATGAAGTCCGCGACGCCCGCGCCGGCATGCGTGCTCACGCCGTCATAGACGAGCACGTTCTTGCCGGGCTCGACCTTGCCCGAGAGAATGTCCCACGCACTCACGGCGAGACCTTGCTCCACGCCCCACGCCGGCACCTGATCCGTGAACGATGAGCCGCCCGTCGCGAGCACGACGATGTCCGGCTTCTCGGCCATGATCGCCTTGTCGTCGGCAGCCACGCCGAGACGCCGGTCCACGCCGAGCCGCTTCGTTTCCATGTCGAACCAGCGCACGATGCCCGCCATCTGCTCGCGCTGCGGCGCCTTTGCAGCAAGCATGATTTGCCCGCCGACGTAATCGTTCTTTTCGAAGAGCACGACATCATGCCCGCGCGAGCGCGCAACACGTGCTGCTTCGAGTCCTGCGGGACCCGCGCCCACGACCACGACCTTGCGCTTCGGGCCACGCGTCTTTTCGATGACATGCGGCATGATCGCTTCACGCGATGTCGCCGCGTTCTGCACGCACAGCACATCGAGACCGTTGTATTGACGATCGATGCAATAGTTCGCGCCCACGCACTGCTTGATCTCGTCTTCGCGGCCATCGCGAATCTTGATGACCATATGCGGGTCCGCAATCTGCGCGCGCGTCATGCCGACGAGATCGACCATGCCGTTCGCAAGCAGACGCTCGGCCTGGCCTGCATCGCGAATACTTTGCGCATGCATGATCGGCAGCTTCACGACCGACTTGATGCCGGCCGCGAGATGCACGAACGGCTCGGGCGGCAGCGCCATCGGCGGCATGCAGTTGGCAAGCGTGTTGTGCGTATCCGCGCCCGAACCGATCACGCCGATGTAATCGATGAGACCCGTTTCGGCCATCGCCTGCGCGATCTCTTTCAGTTGCTCGTGATCGAGGCCGTCTTCATGGAACTCGTCGCCGCACATGCGCAGGCCCACGCAGAAGTCCGCGCCGACCGTTTCGCGCACGGCCTTCAGCACTTCCACGCCGAAACGCAGGCGGTTTTCGAGCGAGCCGCCCCATTCGTCGGTACGGAAGTTCGTGCGCGGACTCCAGAACTGATCGATGAGATGCTGGTGCGCCGCCGATATCTCGACACCGTCCATGCCCGCGTCCTTCACGCGCTTCGCGGCGGCCGCGAAGTCTTCGATGATGCGGCGAATCTCTTCCACTTCGATGATCTTCGCGTTGCCGCGATGCACCGGCTCGCGCACGCCCGACGGCGTCATCAGATGCGGCCAGTTCTCGCCATGCCATGCCGAGCGGCGGCCCATGTGCGTCGCCTGAATCATGATCTTCGCGCCATGACGATGCATGGCTTCGGCGAGCCGAGACAGCGGATCGATGATCTTGTCGGTCGACAGGTTCACCGACTTCCACCAGCCTTGCGGGCTATCGATCGATACCGGGCTCGATCCGCCGCACACGGCCAGTCCCACGCCGCCCTTCGCTTTTTCCTCGTAATAGCGGATATAGCGATCGCCGGGCAGGCCGCCCGGTTCGGCATAAACCTCCGCATGCGCAGTGCTGACGATGCGGTTACGCAAGGTCAACTTGTTCAGCGTGAGCGGCTTGAAAAGGTTCGGGTAACGCATGGCGGTCCACCTAAGATTGAATATGCCTCGATGCTTTCTATGCGCGATGCGTGCTATCCGTGCTATGCGTGGACGTGCAGCGGCGACACTTCGAACACGCAATGGTCGTGGCCTTCGGCGGCGCACTGCGTTTCGATGGAACGCGAGCGCGGGCCTTTCTTCGCGCTATCGGGCGCGGTGTCGTTGACCCAGTCCATCGCGCCTGCGAACCATCCCGCGAACATGTAGCAGAGCTTGCCCTGCTTGCCGGGCTGCGCGAGCACGAACGACGAATGACGCAAGTGGATACGCGCCATCGAGCTTTGCGGATCGGATTCGACGATATCGAAGAGACCCCAGCCACGCTGCGAAAGACGCTTCAGGTAGTGCTCGAACACGGCCATGCCGACGATGCCGTGCTTCGCCGCTTCCTTCTCGCACCAGTGATAAGCGGACTTGTAGCCGGCTTTATAGAGAATCTCGGCATACGTCTCGCGTCCGAGCGCTTCTTCGACGGCGACGTGATTGTTCGTGAAGAAATGGCGCGGCACGTAGAGCATCGGCAGCGCGTCGGTGGTCCAGACGCCGGTTTGTGCATCGACGTCGATAGGCAGTTGCGGTTGCATCGCGGGTTCCTCGTTCTTATGGTCAGACGTTCCACACTTCGCCGAATACGCGCAGCCAGTTCTCGCCCATCACCTTCTTGATGCGCGATTCACTCCAGCCTGCGCGCTGCATCGCGGCAGTGAGATTCGGAAACTCGCCGATGGTGCGAATGCCTTCGGGATTCACCACCTTGCCGAAGTTCGTCAATTGACGATAACGGCCCTTGTCGTGCGTGATCCAGTCGAAGAACTCGGTGCTATAGCCTTGCGTGAAGTCCGTGCCGATGCCGACCTTGTCTTCGCCGACCACATCGATCACGTATTCGATTGCTTCGAGATAATCGTCGACCGTCGCGTCCGGGCCTTTCTTCAGGAACGGCGCGAACATCGTCACGCCGACGAAGCCGTTCGCATCGACAATCTCTCTCAGCTGTTCATCGGTCTTGTTGCGCGGATGCTCTTTCAAGCCCGACGGACAGCAATGCGAGTAAGTAACAGGCTTCTTGGAACACGCGATGGCATCCGACGACGTCTTCGCGCCCACATGCGAGAGATCCACCAGAATGCCCACGCGATTCATTTCCTGAATCACTTCGCGGCCATAGCCGGAGAGACCGCCATCGGCTTCATAACAGCCGGTGCCGACGAGGTTCTGCGTGTTGTAGCAGAGCTGAACGACGTTCACGCCCAGCTCCTTGAACACTTCGATATAGCCCAGGTTGTCCTCGAACGCATACGAATTCTGGAAGCCGAAGATGATGCCGGTCTTGTTCTCTTTCTTCGCGCGGAGAATGTCGTCGGTCGTGCGCACGAGCGTGAGAATCTCACTGTATTCGCGGATCTGCTGCTTCATTTCCGCGATGTTGTCGACGGTCTTCTGAAAGTCTTCCCACACCGAGACCGTGCAATTGACGGCAGTGACGCCACCCTTGCGCATGTCTTCGAACACGGAGCGCTCGAACTTCGAGATGTTGAGTCCGTCGATGATGATGCTGGAGTCGTGCAAAGTGCTCATCGCTTGTTTGCTCCGTGTGCTCAGTAGATGGGGAAGCGCTCGCACAGCGCGAAGATCTCGCGGCGCACGCGTTGTTCGGTTTGCGGATCGCCTTCGGGATGCTCGCGCAACGAATCGAAGACTTCGAGAATCAGGCGTCCGGTTTCGCGGAACTCTTCCACGCCGAAGCCGCGCGTGGTTCCCGCGGGCGTGCCCAGGCGAATGCCCGACGTGACCGTGGGCTTCTCGGTATCGAACGGAATGCCGTTCTTGTTGCACGTGATGCCTGCGCGCTCGAGGGCCTGTTCAACCTGATTGCCCTTGAGACCCTTGGGACGCAGATCGACGAGCAAGAGATGGTTGTCCGTGCCGCCCGTGACGAGATCGACGCCGCCCGCCTTCAGCACTTCGCCCAACGCCTGTGCATTCGCGAGCACGTTGTCGATATACGTCTTGAACTCGGGCTGCAACGCTTCGCCGAACGCAACGGCCTTGCCCGCGATCACATGCATCAGCGGACCGCCTTGCAGCCCCGGAAACACGGCGGAATTGATCTTCTTCGCGATGTCTTCGTCGTTGGTCAGGATGAAGCCGCCGCGCGGGCCGCGCAGCGTCTTGTGCGTGGTCGACGTGACGACATGCGCGTGATCGACCGGATTGTCATGACGCCCCGCCGCGATGATGCCCGCGATATGCGCCATGTCGACCATGAGCTTCGCACCGGCGCGATCGGCGATTGCGCGCAGCCGCTTGAAGTCCAGCTTGCGCGGGTAAGCCGAGAAACCCGCGATGATCAGCGACGGCTTGTGCTGCTCAGCCAGCTCCTCGATCTGCTCGTAGTCGATCAGCATGGTGTCGCGATTCACGCCATATTGAACCGCGTTGAACCACTTGCCCGACAGCGCCGGCTTCGCGCCGTGTGTGAGGTGACCGCCCGCGTCGAGCGACATACCGAGCACGGTATCGCCCGGCTTCGCGAGCGCGAGCATCACGGCGCCGTTGGCCTGCGCGCCGGAATGCGGCTGCACGTTGGCGAACTTCGCGTTGAAGAGTTGCTTGATGCGATCGATGGCAAGCGACTCGACTTCATCGACGAACTCACAGCCGCCGTAATAGCGCTTGCCCGGATACCCTTCCGCATACTTGTTCGTGAGCACCGAGCCTTGCGCTTCGAGCACGGCGCGCGACACGATGTTTTCCGACGCGATCAATTCGATCTGCGATTGCTGGCGTTCCAGTTCCCGAAGGATGGCGCCGCGTACGGAGGCATCGCGCGCGGCGAGCGGCGCTTCAAAGAAGGGATTCGAGTTCGACATGGCAGGTCCGTGGTCAGGTAAGAACGATCATTGGATGAAGCCTGGGTTGCGTGCCTTGCGCCGCGTGAGCCTTCATCGCTTGCGTCTATTCTTGACGTTCGCCTTGCCGGTCAATTTACGAATTCAGACGTGTTCTTGGCCTTTTCCGACATGCGCGTCTGTTTTCGACAAGTGGCCGAATCGCTTTGGGTGTAGGACGCTTCTCCTTAAGGATGCACTGCACTATGGCGGCACGCTCGTGCGCTGAGTCAGTGCTTTTAGCACGCGTGTTCGCGCCGCAATAGTGCGTGCTTTGAAGACATTGATAAGCGCGGCTTGAATATTCAGGGTTTAGCCTGATGGCATGCAAGTTGCACTTGAAAACAAAATGCTGGAGTGACACCACGCCGCAAGTCTCGGCGTCGAACTATAGATTCCAAGGAATCAATTCCCACATGTCTCCCGATCGCACGGCGTCGCTGTCGCACTTCGCCTTTATGCCGCTGCCGAACTTCACGATGATCGCGTTCACCAACGCAGTGGAAGTCCTGCGCATGGCGAATTACCTGACGGGGCAGCCGCTCTATCGATGGTCTATCGTCAGTCCCACGGGCGGACCCGTTGCGGCAAGCAATGGGCTTTCCGTCGATACGGGACCGGTGGAATGCGTGGGCCAGCCGGATATCGTGTTCGTGGTGGGCGGCATCGACGTGCAGCATTCGACTACGCCCGAACATCTCTCCGCATTGCGTCGCTTCGCGCGCACGGGCAGCGTGCTCGGCAGTCTTTGTACGGGAACGTATGCGCTTGCGCGCGCCGGATTGCTTGCGGGCTATGCGTGCGCCATTCACTGGGAGAACATGTCGGCGCTCAAGGAAGAGTTTCCCGACACGCGTTTTCTCAAAGAGTTATTCGTGATCGATCGCGATCGCGTGACGTGTACGGGCGGAGTCGCGCCGCTCGACATGATGCTCAATCTGATCGCCGCGCGTGTCGGCACGGCGCGAGTCACGCAGATCGCGGAACAGTTCATCGTCGAACACGTGCGGGACACCAGCGCGCAACAACGCATGCCGCTCGTGGCGCGGCTCGGATCGGCGAACAAGTCCTTGTTCGAAGTGATCTCGCTGATGGAGAACAACATCGAGGAACCGCTTTCGCGCGAAGAACTCGCGCGGCTGGCGGGCATGTCGCAACGGCAATTGCAGCGTCTTTTTCGCGAGCATCTCGGCATGACGCCGACGCATTACTATCTGACGCTGCGCCTGAGACGCGCGCGCGAATTGCTGCTGCAGACGGACATGTCGATCATGCACATCACGATGGCGTGCGGCTTTCAGTCCGCATGTCACTTTTCGAAGAGTTATCGCGATGCGTTCGGCACCGCGCCCACGCGCGAGCGCAGAAAGCAGGTGCCGCCTTTGAGTGCCGTGCCGGTCATGGTCGCTTGAATTCTCTCAGCGCATGAAAAGCAAGCGCCTCTTTCTAGAGGCGCTTTGTTCTTTACTAAGCCGCTTTGAGCAACCCATGCGGATCGATGACGAACTTGCGCGGCGCGCCACCATCGAACTTGCGATAACCTTCCGGCGCTTCGTCGAGCGTGACCACCGATACATTCACGATATCCGCTATCGGCAAACGGTCCCACAAAATCGCCTGCATCAGATTGCGGTTGTATTTCATCACCGGCGTTTGTCCCGTATGGAACGAATGCGACTTGGCCCAGCCGAGCCCGAAGCGGATGCTCAGGCTGCCCTTTCTCGCGGCGGCATCGGCGGCGCCGGGGTCGTCGGTGACATAGAGGCCTGGAATGCCGATCGCGCCTGCTGCCTTCGTGATTTCCATCAGTGAGTTGAGCACGGTCGCGGGCGCTTCGGCGTTGTGCTCGCTTCCGTGTCCGTGCGCTTCGAAACCGACGCAATCCACGGCGCAATCCACTTCGGGCTTGCCGAGAATCTGCTCGATCTGCTCGCCGAGCGTCGCGTCTTTCGAGAGATCGATGGTCTCGAAGCCCATCTTGCGCGCATGCGCGAGGCGCTCTTCGTTCATGTCGCCGACGATGGTGCAGGCCGCGCCCAACAGACGCGCCGATGCAGCCGCCGCCATGCCGACCGGCCCCGCGCCCGCGATATAGACGGTCGCGCCCGGCTTCACGCCCGCCATGACCGCGCCGTGATAGCCGGTCGGAAGAATATCGGAGAGACAGGTGAGGTCGCGGATCTTGGACATCGCCTGCGCCTTGTCGGGGAACTTGAGCAGGTTGAAGTCGGCGTACGGGACCATCACGTACTCGGCCTGTCCGCCGATCCATCCGCCCATGTCCACATAACCATACGCGCCGCCCGCGCGCGACGGGTTCACGTTGAGGCACACGCCGGTGTGCTGCGCCTTGCATGTGGGACAGCGGCCGCATGCGACGTTGAACGGCACGGAGACGAGATCGCCGATGGATAGCGTCTCCACGTCGCGTCCAATTTCGATGACTTCGCCGGTGATTTCGTGCCCGAGCACGAGGCCGATGGGCGCGGTGGTGCGGCCGCGAACCATATGCTGGTCCGAGCCGCAGATGTTCGTGCTGACGACTTTCAAAATGACGCCGTGGCCGATGTCGCGGCCGCGGGGATCGACCATTCTCGGATAGTCGATGGACTGGACTTCGACTTTGCCCTGGCCTAGATATACGACGCCGCGGTTCGTGCTCATCTCATTCGTCTCCTTGGATTCGTGGGCGGCTGCGCGCGTGCGTCTCGTCGCGATGCACGCGGCCGTTGGGGGAGAGTAGGACGGTTTTACTTCACACGTTGGGGGGAATGCGACGTGGGGTTGGTTGGGAGCGACAGGGGTTGTCGTAAGTGGGTGGAGGAAGCACTGCATGAACCGGTACATAAAACCAAATCGCCTCGCGCAGCCGAAGCCACGCGAGGCGAGACTCCTCATCGAAACGAGAGAGAGAAGAAAGCCCTTAATGCCCCACCGGCCCCGTAGCCTTAAGCTCGGCTGCAGTCTTAGCTTGCGGATGCGCCGCCTGCTTGATGAGCAACGCCACCGCCGACACCAATCCCGCCACCGCGATCACCGCGAAGATCCCGCCAAACGTGAAGTGCAGCCGCGTCAACTCGGCAACAAGAAACGACCCCGCAATACCGCCAAAGCGCCCGATGCCGAGCATCCACGCAACGCCAGTACCACGCCCTTGCGTCGGATAAAACGCGGCGGCGAGCGCGGGCATCGACGATTGCGCCGTGTTCATCAACACGCCCGCGAGGAACACCACCAGCACGAGCAAACCCACGTTGCCTGCGGCCTGACCGATGCAGTACACGCTCACCGCCGTCAACGCATAACATGCGGCGATGATGCGGTTCGCGTTGAACTTGTCCATCAGCACGCCGAGCAACACCGCGCCCACGCCGCCGAGCGGGAACAATGCGGAGATGAGCGTCGCGCGTTGCGGATTGAGTCCGGATTCCTTGAGCAGAATCGGCATCCAGTTGATCGATGCATAGAAGATCACGAGGCCCATGAAATAGGCGAGCCACAGCATGATCGAGCCGACGATGTATGAACGCGAGAGCACCACGCTCATGCCGCTCTGCCCTTGAACCGCAGGCGCCGCTTCGGTCATGAAGAAAGAACCGGCGTTGCGCGCGTCTTGCGAAATGCGTGCGAGCGTCGCGCGAATCTTCTCGACGGGCTTCGCCTTCGCCACCATGTAACGCACCGATTCCGGCAGCGTAAGAAGCAGCAGCACGGACAGCACGAGCGGCGCGACGCCGCCCAGAAACAGCACGCTGCGCCAGCCGAAATGCGGAATCATCCACGCCGCGAGAAAGCCGCCGAACGCCGCGCCCAACGGAAAGCCGCAGAACATCAGATTGATGAGCGTCGCGCGCCGATTATCGGGGCAAAACTCACTCATCATCGTGACGGCGTTGGGCATCGCCGCGCCGAGGCCCAGGCCCGTGACGAAGCGCAGCGTCGTGAGTTGCGTGATATCCGCCGAATAGGCCGATGCAAAACACGCGACGCCAAAGAGAATCACCGATGAAAGCAGCATCAGTCGACGGCCCAGGCGATCCGACAGCGGCCCCGACAGCAGCGCACCCGCAGCAAGGCCGAAGAGCGCCGCGCTCAGCACCGGCGCGAGCGCGGGGCGGCTGATATGCCATTCCGTCACCAGCGACGGCGCGATAAAGCCGATTGCAGCCGTATCGAAGCCATCCAGCAGGACAATGACGAAGCACATCCCGAAGATGAGCCACTGAAACGGCGAGAACGGATGCTCGTTGATGAACGTCTGAACGTTCACGCTTGGACTTCTGCTCACTTCATTCCCTTTATGTTGAGAGGCCAGATATTCGCCGAATGTTCGCGATACGAACAGCGATTCACATAGCGAACCTTACGACTCGCGTGAGAGTACGCAACAAAGGACGCCTCCGCAACGCGGGGATACCCGGAAACGGCTCCGGCACGCCTTCGAATGCGTCGATAGAATGAGCCCATGCGAAAGCCTCAAACTCACTCTAAAGCGAACGAACACGCGTTGCCGCTTCACACGCCGAGCACGGCATCGCTTGCAATGGCCGCCGCCATCGCCATGATCGCGTGGCTCGCCATTGCCGCGCAGACGGACCTGAGCATCGCGCGTTCGCTCGGTCGCGGACTCACTGTCATCGACGGCCTCGCGCGCATGAGCAGCTATCTGACGAATCTGACCGTGCTGCTCACGGCCTTGTGCTTCACATGCGTCGCCACGCGCGCGCAGTCGCCTGTCGCGCGATTCTTTCGGCAACCGCCTGTCGTGACGGCGGTCGCGGTGTATATCGTGTTCGTGGGCATCGCGTACAACACGCTGCTGCGTTTCTGGTGGACGCCGTCGGGGTATCGCGCGCTCGTCAATGAGGCGCTGCATACCATCGTGCCTTTGCTTGCAGCGCTCTACTGGCTTTTGTTCGTGCCGCGCTTTCACTTGTCATGGCGACGATGCGCGTTATGGCTCGTCTATCCGCTTTGCTATTTGTTCATCACGCTATGGCGCGGCAGCACGTCGGATTTCTATCCGTACTGGTTCATCAATGTTTCGGAGCTGGGCTATGAGCGCGTGTTCTTCAACGCAACCCTGCTCGTCGTGGCCTTTCTCGTGTTGATGAGTGTGTTCCTCGTGATCAATCATCGGCGCGAAGACTTGAGCGTGCCCGATCCGGATGTCGAGTCGGACGACATGGCCGACCCGGGCACACCGCGCTGATTCGCGCTCAAGCTCAGGCGGGTTTCGTATCCAACATGATGAGTTCGACGCCGGCGTGCGCGAAATTCGCAAGATCCGCAGCCGTCGCCTGGCCTTCGGGCGATGCCAGGCCCGAGTGAATTGCATCGAGTGAATCGAATTCCAGCAGCGCGACCAAATGATAAGGCGACTCGCCTTGCGCCACCGTCACGGGACCGGTGCTGATTTCATAGCGCTTGAGACCAGGTATTTTCTTGGCAAGCGGCGCATGCGTCGATGCGTAGTGGGCGTCGAATGCTGCCTTGTCGGAAGGCGTTTTATAGAGCGCCATGAGTTGGGCCATCGTCGTTGTCTCCTGAGTGGTCGTGGGCGTTAATGCATCGAATCATCGAATAAGGCGCTATTGCTTCTCCAACTGAAGATAAAGCCGCTGCACGTTCTGCGGCTGGGCAATGGCATAGAGCTTATAGCCGCTAAAGGCGGGGACTTGCACCGAATGCATCGCATCGGTAAGACCCACGCCGCTCTTGTAAGCGCGCTTGACCGACGCATCCAGTTCGCGCAGATAAACGCCTGTCTGCATGACGTCGTCGCCATTCAGCGGCGCGCCGAACGCGGGCACGACGGCCGTGAGATCCAGCGCGCGCAAATTGTCCAGCGCGCTGAGCCAGCCGGGAATGTGCTCGTTGCGCAGTTCGGGAATGCGTCCATTCGAAACGAGACTGCCCGCGAACAACACACCCGTTTGCGTATCGAGCACCGCAAGATCGCCGGGCGTGCTGGCCGGACCGAAATGCAGCAATTGCAGCTTGCGTCCGCCGCTTTCGATTTCCGTCGTGCCATTGACCGTGCGATCCGGCACGGTCACGCGCGATCCGGCCATCTCGTCTTCGCCCAGCGTCTTGCGCAAGTTCGCGAGACAGATCGAGCATCGCTCTTTAATCAGTTGCGCAGTGCGAGCGTGCGCGAGTATGGGCACATCGCGATCCCTAAATGCAGCCGCGCCGAATACGAACTCCGGCGCCTGATGCGTGATGATGACGAGCTTCACCGGCAAAGGCGTGACCTTGCGAATGGCTTCGATCATCGCGCGTCCATAGCGATAAGACGGCCCCGTATCGATCACCGTCACGCCGCTCGGCCCCACGATAAAGCCATTGTTCGCGACGATGCCGTGATTCGCGGGCGCAACCGCATCGGCGGTGCCGATGAACGCATACACGCCCGGCGCGATAGCGACGGGCGCAGGCATGCCGGCGAGCGCGGCCATCGCCACATCGACGAACGCGAACAGCAGCGCGCCTATGAAGGCTCTCACGCAACGTGGCGTCATTTCATCGCCGATGTTTGCGGGGCCGATTGCGCGTCGATCGCGACCACGCCTTCGAAGTTCTTGTTCTTCGTATCCTCGATATGCGCCTTCAATTCACCGCTTCCGCTCGGCACGAAATAGAAGCGGAAATTCGGGTTCTCGCTGATCGAAAAGTTCACGTTCGCGGTCATCACCGGCTTGCCTGCATATGTCACGGCAACCTTGCGCACGAAATAGGCCGTAGCGTAATTGCGCGTGACCTGATTCATCGCCATGCCGGTTCGGTTCGGGTGACGCACCATCAATTGAGCGAGTTCGGGCTTGCCCGCTGCGGGCTTGCCTTCGGCCTGAAGACGCACGGCACCGGCCTCGCGTTCGCCCGCTTCATCGTCCTTGCCTGCAGGAGCCGAACAGCCGCCCGATGCCTTGACGAAACGTACTGCGCTATAGAGATGTCCGTCGTTCGTCTCGGCTATCACGCGCATGAACGTGTAGTCCTCCACGCGCACGCGTGTTTCTATGCTTGCCAGTCCCGACTCCGGCGTGAATTCGAATGAGCCTGCATACGGCTCCGGATTCTCGTCGATGAATAGATAGACCTTGCTGATATAACGGGAAGGCGTTTGTGGAAACTGCGCATTGATCGCGATGGGAACAACGGCAGCATCGGCGGCGCGCGCGGGTGCATCGAGTTTGATGACGGCATCGCCATGTGTATCGATCGTGCGGCCTTTGAACGTGCCTTCCTTGAAGTCGAGCCAGCGCGCGACCTTATCGGGATCGTCGTCGGGCTGAGCGGCTTGCGCGATGCAGGGGGCAAGCGTCACGAACAATGCCGCGAACGCTGCAATGGGTCGACTCGTCATGATGTCCTCCTCTGCCGCTACTGCTCCCATTCGAGTTCCGCATAGGCCGCCGTCACGTTGCGGCGATGATAGACGTCGTACAGCAGCCACTTGCCGCGCTGATTCACGCCTATCGTATCGACGGCTTTTTGAATGGTTTCGCCTCGCTTGATGGCCGCTCGCACATCGCGCGCCAGTTCGGCAAGGTACTGTTCCTCCGCATCCAGCGATTGCGGCCACGGGACATTCAGCGGACCATGTCCCGGTACTACATAGCGCGGATTCATCTGCTTAATGCGCGCGATATCTTCAAGCCAGCCGACAATGCTTCCGTCCACCACCGGTATGCATCCGACGAAAAGCAGATCGCCGAGCCATAACGTACCGCTCTTCTCATCGTATACCGTGATGTCGTTGTTGGTATGCGCTGTTTTCCATGATTGCAGCGTCAGCGTGCGTTCGCCGAGATCGAGTGTCATGGTTCCGTCTACCGACAAGGTCGGCGGGATGATTTCGCTGCCGTCCGCCACCGCGCCAAGCTCTCGATGCAACGCTCGCAAGTAGTTGTCCGCGCGCGCCGCCTCCGCTTCCGCGAGCTTCGCGCTGCCGACGTATTGCGGATGATGGTCATTGAACGCCGCATTGCCGAAGATATGATCCGGATGCATGTGCGTATTGATGACATAGCACACAGGCAACGGCGTGACGCGTCGAATAGCGGCGCGAAGTTGCCGCCCTTCGGCGAGCGTGCCGCCCGTGTCGATGACCGCCACGCAGCGAGATCCGACGATAAAGCCCACGTTGGCAATATCGCCGCCGTTGGCAGGCGTCGCGACATCGTCGTGACCGCGATGCGCGTAATTGCCCGGTGTAATCTGCTGCACCGCAAGCGCCGGTTCCGCATGCGCGCTCGCGGCGCCTAACGCAAGCATTGCCGATAACGCCAACGCGCGCAGCATCGACGCTATTGTCATCGAACGCTTTCCGCATCCGCGAGACGCCTGGGCCGCAGCAAGCCGAACTCCGCATACTCGCGCTCCAGAAACGGCTCGGCATGTTCGAGCAGAAAGCGTCGAAACGCGAGACACGTGGGCGACAATTGCTTCGAGCGCGAATGCACGAGCTGCCATGTTCTTTCGACGGGCGTGCCGTTCACATCCAGCACCGCAATGCCGCCCGTGCGCAATTCGAGCGCAAGCGTATGCAGTGAAATGAGGCTCACGCCCATGCCGGCCATGACAGCCTGCTTGATCGTCTCGTTGCTTCCGAGCGTGACGCTGCGCGATGGAACGAAGAGATTCTGCTTGAACACATGTTCCGCGACGGCACGCGTTCCCGATCCCGGCTCACGCAACAGGAACGTGTCGTGAGTGAGTTCGTGCAAGTCGAAGCGACGCGCATTTCTCAACGGATGCGACAGCGGCGCGACGATCACATGCGGATGATAGGCAAGCGGCTCGGCCGTCGTGCCAAGCTCGGGCGGCGGGCGTCCCATGATCGCGAGATCCGTTGCATTATCTTGCAAGAGCCTGAGCAAGGTCTCGCGATTTCCCACCGAAAAGTGCACATCGACTTTTGGATATTGCTGCGAATAAAGCGCGAGTAATTTTGGCGCGAAGTAAGTTGCGGAACTCACTATGCTCACCGCAATCGATCCGCTATCCGCTTGCGTGAGCGACATCATGGCGTCTTCCGCGTCCTTGATTTCACCGAGGATGCGGCTCGCATGATGCTGCAGCTTCTCGCCGGCCTCCGTCAGCGCGAGCCGGCGCGCAACGCGCTCGAATAGCGGCAAGCCGACGGCGTCTTCGAGTTGCTTGATCTGCATCGACACCGCCGGCTGCGTGAGATGCAACTCTTCCGCCGCGCGTGCGAAGCTGGGACAGCGCGTGGTGATCACGAAGATTTGAAGCTGACGCAGCGTGAGAGAACGGACGAAGTTCATGCGTGGTGCAGAGCGTGGAGCGAATCACCGGCTCGCGCGCGGTGCGTTCCCCGTCTTGACGGGCGCGCTTGCAGGCGGCGAAATATTCTTGAGCGCGCCTTGGAAAGCAATCGTCTCCTTCTGCAAGGGATGCGCGAAGTCATTGCCCGCGCCGGGCACTTCGGTGCGAATGAGGAGCACGCGACCGGGCACGTCATCGGCAATGACGAACGTATAGCGCTTGCCGGTGTATTGCGCAAAGCGATCGGCATTCGGATCGTTGAGGTAAGGCTGAATCACGATCTGGCGCGCCTTGACGCCCTTGCCGTTCTTGATCCCGAGTGTCTCGCCAGAAACGGGCGTGACCGCAGGACCGGCGGCAAGCGCAAGCCGAACGCGCTGCTGGAAATAGCGGCGCTGTCCACCGGTCAATTGCTGCATCTCGGCGATATCGTGTTCGAGAAAATAAATGATGACGGGATTGCATGGCAGGCCGCCTGGCACATCGACGTTGCCTGTGCGATCGGTCACGCGCGCGTCGTTCTTGTTATTGCCGGGACTCATCACGAGCACGCGCAACGTATCGCTGACCTTGGCGGGCGGGCCCGAATAATCCACTGCGTAATCGAGTTCCGTCTGAGGATCGATGCCCGTCATATGCGGCTGCATGAAAAGCAACCGCTCGGCTGGCGCAATGTCCGGCGCAGCCGCCGATGCGGGCGGCGCATCGGCGGCGAATGCATTGATCGACAAGGCACCGGCGAGCGCGCACGCCGTCGCGAGCGCGCGAAACACCACATGCGCGGCGCTCATTGCGTTTGCGCCGGCTGCATCGGCTGTAGCGGCAGCAACGGAACCTGATAGCTCGTCAGAATCTGATCGATCTTCGGCTGGTTCGATGCAATCCAGTTGTCCACTTTGTCCCGCCATGCCTTTTCGCCATAACGCACGCCCATCGAGATTTCGAAATCGAAGCGTATGCCCGGTTGAGGCGGAAAGGCCACGAGCCTCACCTTGTTATCAGAGCGATTCACGAAATAGCCTGCAATAGGGCCCCAAACGAATGCGGCATCGACATTGCCTTTCGAAAGATCGCGCTCGATCATCTCGCCGGGAAACGCTTCCGGATCGCCGCTTTGCCCTTGATACGACACAGCCTGATCGATGAGGTTATTTCTCAGCAGCCAGTCCACCGCAGGACTCTTCACGAAGATGCCGAGCTTCATCTTCTTGAGCTGATCGGGCGGCAGATTGATGAGGTCCGCCGGCGTCTTGATGCTTTCGTACTCGGGTCGGTTGGGCAGGACCATTGCATATGTCGAATGCAGATACGGCCGCGTGGTCGCAGTGAGTTCATAGCCCTTCGGCACGCCGATGATCAGATCGCACTTATAGCGGTCGGTATCGGGCACCTTTTCGCGCAGCGTATTGCGCACGAAGCCCATGCGCTGCGGGAAATACGTGTATTCGAGCTTGTAGCCGAAGTCACTCGCCATCTGGCTCGCAATCTTGTTCTCGTAACCTTCGCCCTTCTGGTTCGAGAGCGGCATGTTGTTCGGATCGGCGCATACGCGCAGCACGCCGTCCGCGCCGTCGTTATTCGGCAGATTGGGAGGCGGCGCGCCCGCGCCTTGCGCAAACGCCGCTTGCGCTGCAAGTGCCGTAAAACAGGTGGTCATCAAACGAAACATCGAACGAAACAGCGCGCCGCTGGCTTGACGGTAAGACATGAAGCCTCCGGGAGTGAACGCGGTCATCTAACGTCGACGTGCCTATTTGGCATCGATCGCCTGCAAGTCGCCCGGATTGATTTTGCCGTCGGAACGTCCCTTCAGATACGCGTAAAGATTCTCCCAGTTCTTTTGCATCATCTGACTCGAACTGAAGTCGGGCATACCCTTCTCTACGCGGCCGCCAAATACAGTGCGATGAAATTCGGTTTTGTCGAGCGTTTTGAAAGCATCGATCAGCGAAGGGCCGACCATGCCCTCCTGCCTTGCCCCGTGACAGCGTTCGCATGCAAGCGCACGCCACGTACGCCAGCCCTGCAGCGTATCGTTGTCGACCTTGTTGCCGTCGACGACCTTGTACGCCACCGGCTTCATCTGCCCTGAATCGGTCTGGGCAAGCAAGCCTGAAGACGCAACGAGCGTTATCGACAACACCAAGAGTGATCGGCCTTTCATGCGCTTGTCTCCTTGAATAATGATCGTGCTTTGAAGCGGATATGCGCGGCGGCGTGAGTGAGTTGCCGCCGCGCATGACTGCTCAGGTCAGGAAGGTTGCATCAACTCGGGATGGCGAAGATGAACAGCGTGCCGCCGAGCGCCGTGTACTTGGCGAGTTCGCGATAGCCGCCGACCGCGCCGAGACCTTCCGTCGACTTCTCGAGTCCGGCTGCCATGCCGATGCCGGCCCAGCCGCCGATACCCGAATACACGCCGACGTATTGCTTGCCCTGATACTGATACGTGAACACGTTGCCGATGATCCCCGACGGCGTCTTGAACTTCCACAGCTCCTTGCCGTCCTTGATGCGAACCGCCTTGATATAGCCTTCGAGCGTGCCGTAGAACACGATGCCGCCTGCCGTTGCGAGCGCGCCGGACCACACCGAGAACCGCTCCGGCTTGGACCATGCGATCTTGCCTTTGGCCGCATCCCACGCGATGAAGTTGCCCATCGAACCGTTTTGGTTCGGACCGGGATACATCGAGAGCGTTGCGCCGACGAACGGCTGACCGGACACGTAATCGACCTGGAACGGCTCGTAATCCATGCAGACGTGGTTGGTCGGTACGAGGAAGAGACTCGTGCCCGGATCGAACGCGGCAGGCTGTTGGTCCTTGGAGCCGAGCGCCGCGGGACAGATGCCCTTGACGTTGTGATCCGGACCGGCCTTTTGCGTCGAATACGATGCATTGCGAATCGGCAAGCCGCTCTTGAGATCGACGCTATCGGCCCAATTCACTGCCGGGTCGTACTTCTGCGCGACAAGCAATTCGCCCGTTTCACGATTCAGCGTATAGCCGAAGCCGTTGCGGTCGAAGTGAACGATCGCGGGCACCTTCTTTCCGCCGATGTTCAGGTCCGAGAGGATCATCTCGTTGACGCCGTCATAGTCCCACTCGTCGTGAGGCGTCATTTGATAGACCCATTTCGCTTTGCCCGTATTGAGATCGCGCGCGAAGATCGACATGGACCACTTGTTGTCGCCGGGGCGCTGTGTCGGGTTCCAGGTGCCGGGATTCCCCGTGCCGTAGTAGACAAGGTTGAGCTTCGGATCCCATGCGTACCAGCCCCATGTGGTGCCGCCGCCGTATTTCCACTGATCGCCCTGCCAGCTCTTGATGGACGAGTCGGCGCCGATCGGCGTCATCTTGCCGTCGGTCCAGGTCATCGTTTGCTGCGGGTCGAGCAGCATCTCATCGTCGGGGCCTGTGCTAAAGGCCTTCCAGACTTCCTTGCCGTCCTTGATGTTGTACGCGATGAGACGGCCGCGCACGCCGAATTCGCCGCCGGAGATACCGGTCAGCACCTTGTCGCCGAATACGTGTGGGGCGTTGGTATTGGTTTCGCCTTTCTTGGGATCGCCGTTTTGAACGCTCCATACAACATCGCCGGTCTTGGCATCGAGCGCGACGAGTTTCGTGTCGGCTTGCTGGAGGAAGATCTTGCCGTCGCCATAAGCGAGACCACGGTTGACCGTATCGCAGCACATCACCGATATGACTTGCTGATCCTGCTTGGGCTGGTATTGCCAGATGAAGGTTTGGTCCTTCAGGTTGATGGCGATGACCTTGTTGGGAAACGGCGAGTGAATGTACATCGTATCGCCGATGACGAGCGGCGAGCCTTCGTGACCGCGCAGCACGCCGGTGGACATGGTCCAGGCAACCTGTAGCTTGCCGACGTTGTTCTCGTTGATTTGCTTGAGCGTGCTATAGCGGTGATTCGAATAATCGCCCGCTTGCGCTGCCCAATTCGAGGGATTCTTGATGAGGCTGTCGAGTTGTGGATCGGCCTGCGCCACATACGAATTCAGGCCTGCCGTCGCGACCACCGCCAGTCCAAGAACCAGGGTGCGTAAGTTCATGTCTCCTCCAGAAAGGTGATGCCTCCGACCCAGGGATGACCACGCTACCGGCTTGCATCGTGCGCGCCTTCTGGATGCAGGTAACGCGTATTCGCATTGCCCGGTCATGGCCGGACGTTTTGTGTATCGACGCCAATTGCATATTCCATGCCGGTTTTTAAAACGCTTGCGCGCGGGGTGGTTTGCGGCTGCGCGTGGTGACTTGCTGCGTATGCGTGCCTGGATGAGCGATACATACTGTGTCAAATACGCGAAATGTTCTGTTTGTTTGAGACAGCGTTTGCTTCACTTCGCTGTTGACGCATTGCAGCAGGTTTCTCTTTGCCTCTGGCCGCTTTGCGCGTGCATACTGACTCTGTGTGTTCTTGCCCGGGGAGGTATCGCCATGACTCAGACCGAGAAGGTTTATACCGACGACGAGATTCAGCAACGTCTGACCGGATTGCTCGCGCATTGGTATCTCGAGGATGGTTGGCTCAGGCGCAAGATCAAAACGGAAGGATGGAAAGGGACGCTCATGGTAGTGAATACCGTGGGGCATCTGGCCGAAGCGGCCTGGCATCATCCGGATTTGACGGTGTCGTATGCGTTTGTCGTCGTGAAGCTCAAGACGCATTCTGCCAAGGGCATTACTGATAAGGACTTTGCTCTGGCTTCGAAGATCGAAGAGGTCGTGCAATGGCAGCCGGGGAAAGAGGGCGGCGCCCTCGAGGGGACCCCTTCCGGGGATCAGCGGTTTCGTTACATCAAATATGACTGAGGTTTTTTTGCCTTACGCGGCGGCCTTTGTTTCTTCGTTTCTTCGTTTCTTCGTTTTTTCGCGTCGGTCTATTAGCTCGCCCCTCCCCGGGGCGGGGGTCACTTTCTTTGCTGCTGCAAAGAAAGTAACCAAAGAAAGCAGCTTTTTCGCCCGCACTTCGTTTTTGATGTTGCACTCCGTAGAACCACGTTGGCACTCAGTTTGAAACAGCCCTGAATCACCTTCCGCGCCCGCTGAGCGCCACCCCATGCGAGCCCCCGGGCTCGACAACACCGTCGGTACACGACGCGCCGCGCGATCGCGCAAGCTTCAACGACAGTCACTCGCCACCGCTAACTCTCACTCGTGGTGGTTCGCGCGCATGGCTTGCAGTTGGAGTTTGCGGTTTGCGTGTGTGCTTGGTGCTTTGTGGCTAACGTGTGCGTTTTCTATTTCTACGTACGCGCCAGTGCCCGACGGTGTTAACGAGCCAGGGGGCTCGCATGGGGTGGCGCTCAGCGGGCGCGGAAGGTGATTCAAGGCTGTGTCAAGCTGAGTGCCAATCTGGTTCTACGGAGTGACCATACAGTCAGTGCTTCGGGCCCGAAAAGCTGCTTTCTTTGGTTACTTTCTTTGCAGCAGCAAAGAAAGTAACCCCCGCCCCGGGGAGGGGCGCACTAATAGACCAACGCGAATAAACGAAGCGACACCTCGCCAGAAAAGGCAAAAAAAACCCGCGTCCTGGTACAGGACTTGCCTAAAACGGGGGCCCAAGTCCCGGCCCAAAGAGGGAGCCCACGCCCGCATGCAAACCGACAAAAGCCGCCTATCGCCGCCCCCGGCGATCACCCTTTCGGCGTCTGCCCGGCTGCATCTCGGCTTCATCGATCCGAACGGCTCGCTGGGCCGCGCCTTCGGCAGCGTCGGCCTCGTCATCGACGGACACGACACGCGCATCACCGCAAGGCTCGCGCAGCAACGCACATCGCACGTCCACGGCATCACGACGCAAGCGCAGCGCGAACGCATCGAATCGCATCTCGAACGCCTGCGCGCAGCGCTCAACGAACCGCGTCCCGTCGAAATCGAAGTGCACGAAACACCGCGCGCCCACACCGGCCTAGGCTCCGGCACGCAACTCGCACTCGCGCTCGGAACCGCTTTCGCCCGCATCACGGGACACGACATCAGCACCGCCGACATCGCGCACATGCTCGGCCGGGGCGGCCGCTCCGGCATCGGCATTCATGGCTTCGATCACGGCGGATTGATCGTCGATGGCGGACGCAGCACCGCGCCAACTCACTCGACGATCCCGCCGCTACTCGCGCGTCACGCGTTTCCCGATGCCTGGCGCATCCTGCTCATCGACGATACCTCCCGCGAAGGTCTTCACGGCGACGCCGAAAAACGCGGCCTCGCAGCGCTTGCGCCCTTCCCCGCTTCGCTCGCCGCGCATCTCTCGCATCTCGCGTTGATGCAGATCCTGCCCGCCGTCGCCGAGAGCGACTTCGATACCTTCGCCAGCGCCATCACGACGATGCAGCAGACCATCGGCGAATACTTCGCGCCCGTGCAAGGCGGCGTGTTCGCAAGCCCCGACGTGGCCCGCGCACTCGACGCCGTAGCCGCCGAACAGAAAGCCGGCATCGGGCAAACGTCGTGGGGACCCGTGGGTTTCGCATTCGTCGCAAGTGCCGACGCCGCGGAACGCGCGCTCGAAACGGCGCAACGAGCGACGCAGCAAGGCACGCGAAACGCATCGCTTGCGTTCTCCATCGCGACCGCGCGCAATCGCGGCGCAACATGGCGCGCAGCCGGTCATCGACAGCCGGGCGCAGACGCCGCCTGAAGAACACGGCCGCCCTCATTCCAATCGATACGAGTCCATCACCATGCCCGAAGCCACCGAAAGACCCCATGTCCTGCACATGTTCACGAGCACGCCGCAGATGAGTCCGTTCGATGTCAACATGGCAGCCGACGCCGGCTATCAAATCCTCGTGCCGTATTGCAATGTCGATATCGACAGCGTCGTGCAACTCACTCAAGACGCCATCTTTTCGCGCGGACCCAAAGGCGTCTCGCGCACAGGCATCTTCATCGGCGGACGCGATGTCATGCTCGCCGCCGACATGCTAGAACGCGCGCGCAATGCGATGGTGCCGCCCTTCGAAGTCTCCGTATTCGCCGATCCGAGCGGCGCCTACACGACCGCCGCGGCGCTCGTCGCGCTCGCTGAAAAGCATCTGAAGGCCGTGCATAACGTGGGCTTCGACGGCAAACGTCTGCTCATACTCGGCGGCACCGGCGCGGTCGGACGCGTGGCGGCGGCGATGGCCGCATCGCTCGGGGCGGATGTCGCCGTTGCAAGCCATTCGAGTCAGTCGCGCGCCACGCAAGTGAGCGACGAGATCAACCGGCGCTTCGATATCGCCACGGTGGGCGTCGCGACAGGAACGCCCGAGCACTTGCATCGCGAACTCGCGCGCGCGGAAATCGTCTTCGCCACCGCCGTAGCCGGCGTGCAGGTGATGACCGCCGCCGATCTCGCCCACGCAAAACATCTGCTCATTGCCGCCGATGTCAACGCCGTGCCGCCCGAAGGCATCGCGGGCGTCAACGTCATGGACGACGGCAAGCCGCTCGCAGGCGCGCCGCGTTCGGACGCCATCGGCATCGGCGCGCTCGCCATCGGCAACGTGAAGTATCAGGCGGAACATCGCCTCTTCGTGCGCATGCGGACCGGCGGCAAGCCCGTCTATCTCGGCTTTCCCGAAGCGTTCGACGAAGCGCGCGCCATCGTCGCGGGACAAGACTCATGATGACCTCGCGTGCGCCGCGCGTCGCGGTAGCCGGATTGTCCGCGCGTCTGCTCGCGCAATCAGCCGAGCGCGCGGGCCTCAACGTGGTCGCGCTCGATATCTTCGGCGATCGCGATACGCGCGCACACGCGGGCATGTGGTTCGATATCGGCGGCGATGGTTTATCGATCGATCGCGCGCGTCTCTACGATGCGCTCGAATGCGCCGCACGCCTGCCGCGCATGCTGGGCCTCATCGTGACGAGCGGACTCGAGCCGCTCGCAATGGAACTGAGCCGTTCGCCACGCGTGCCGCGTTTCATCGGCAATGGCGCGCAAGCGCTCGCGGTGCGCAATCCACGGCGCTTTTTCGCGTTGCTCGATGAAGCGCATATTCCGCATCCGGAAGTACGTTTCACGCCGCCCGAAAATGCGGACGGATGGCTCGTGAAGCGTTCGGATGGCTGTGGCGGCACGCATATCGAGCATGCGCGCGACGTGCATCAACTTCACGCCGACGCCTATTTTCAGCGGCTTTCTCAAGGCCGTTCGATGTCCGCGCTGTTCGTTGCAGCGCATCGCGAAGTCGCGGTCATCGGCTTCGCGGAACAACTCACGGTGGCGGCGGGCACGCTGCCTTTCGTGCACGCGGGTTCGCTTGGACCCATTGCGTTGCCGCGCGATATGGCCGAGCGCATCGTTCACGCAATCGAAACGATCGTGTGGCAAACGGATCTCACTGGCCTGAACAGCATCGACTTCCTGCTCGATGCCGACACGTTTCAGGTGCTCGAAATCAACACGCGCCCTTCATCGACCATGGCGCTTTACGAAACTGCGTGGCCCGATGCATGGCCGCGCGGATTGATCGGCGCGCACGTCGAAGCCTGTCTCGACGGCGAATTGCCACTCAATGCGGACATGTGGACGCGCACGCCCGCAACCATAGCGGGACAGTGTGTGGTGTTCGCGCCGCACGGCTTCACCGTAACGAACGCATTCAGCGATGCCTGCTTCAACGATCCCGCCTGCCACGACGTGCCCTTGCCCGGCGCGCGAATCGAAGCGGGCATGCCGGTCTGCACCGTGAGCACGGCTGCATCGACACTCGATACATTGCGCATCGAACTCGAACGCGAACGGGCGCGTCTTCTGCAACGTATCAACGACATCGACTCATGACTTTATCTTCATCACTCAGCGTCAATGCACTCAGCGAGGCGCTCGTCCAAAGGCTTATCGACGACGCCGAGCGTCTTCACGTCGAACTCAATCGCACGGCGGGCGGCACCATCATCGTCGATGCAGGCGTGAACGCAGCGGGCAGCATCGATGCGGGCGTGTTGATCGCGCGCATCTGCATGGGCGGCCTCGGGCGCGTATCGCGGCGCATCGCGTTCGATGCCGCACCGCTTTGGCCGAGCTTCATCGAAGTGCATGCATCGAATCCGGTGCTCGCGTGCCTCGGCAGTCAATATGCGGGCTGGAGCCTTTCCGCGACGAAAGAGCAAACCGGCGGCAAGAAGTTCTTCTCGCTCGGTTCAGGTCCCGCGCGCGCGCTTGCGTGCAAGGAGCCGCTCTTCGATGAACTCGGCTATCGCGACCGTCATGATCGCGGCGCGCTCGTGATGGAAGTGGACCGCTTGCCGCCGCAAGTCGTCATCGACAAGGTGCTGAACGATTGCGGCCTCGCGCCCGCCAATCTGGTGATCGCGGTCACGCCGACGCAATCTGTCGCGGGGACGGTGCAGGTCGTTGCGCGTGTCGTCGAAGTTGCGCTGCACAAGACGCATGCGATCGGCGTCGATCTGAACGAGATCGTCGATGCAAGCGGCAATGCGCCGTTACCACCGCCCTCGCCCGATGGCGTGCAGGCGATGGGCCGCACCAACGACGCGATCCTTTATGGCGGCCGCGTGCATCTCACCGTGAAGAGCGATGCCGTCGCGAAGAAGCTCGCGAACGAACTGCCGTCGTCGAATGCGCGCGATTACGGCAAGCCGTTCGCGGAGATCTTCAAGTCGTTCAACTACGACTTCTATCAGATCGATGCCGCGCTCTTCGCGCCCGCCGAAGTGTGGGTATCGAGCCTCGAAAGCGGCGCGACGTATCACGGCGGAAAGCTCGAACGGGCGCTGCTCGACGCGCAATGGCAGGCGTCATGACACGCATCGCCATCATGACCGACGAGACGGGCTGGCACACGAACCGCCTGAAGAAAGCGTTTCGCGCGCGCGGCGTGGAGGCGCGTTGCGTCGATCTCGCGGATTGCCGCATCGATACGACATGGAAGCCGCACGGCATCGCGATACCCGGATTCGGTCACACGTTGCCCGACGCGGTTTTCGTGCGCGGCATCGCGGGCGGCACCTTCGAACAGGTGACGTTGCGGCTCGGCATCCTGCATGCGTTGCGCGAAAGCGGCGTGCCCGTCTATAACGATGCGCGCGCCATCGAACGCAGCGTCGACAAGTCGATGACGAGCTTTCTGCTCAATCGCCATGGCGTGCCGACACCCGCGACGTGGGCCGGCGAATCGCGCGCGTTCGCGCAACGCGTGTTGATGCGCGAGCGTGCAGCGAGCCGCAAGGTCGTGATCAAGCCGCTCTTCGGATCGCAAGGCAAGGGCTTGCAACTGCTCGGCGACGATGCTTGCGAAGCGCTTCCATCGCTCACGGCGTTCAATGAAGTGGCTTATCTTCAGCGTTATGTCGATGGCGGCAGGCCCGGCTTCGACTGGCGCGTGCTCGTGATCGGCACGCAAGCGGTCGCCGCGATGAAGCGCGTGGGCGGCGACGGCTGGGTGCACAACTTCGCGCGCGGCGCGCAGTGCGAGCCTGCCGAACTGACGCCCTCGCTCGCGGACATTGCCGTACGCGCAAGCGTCGCGCTCGGCCTCGATTACGCGGGCGTCGATCTGATCGCGTGCGCGGAAGACGGCGACCGTCCGCTCGTGCTCGAAGTGAACGGCGTAGCGGCGTGGCGCGGGCTGCAATCGGTGACATCGTTCGATATCGCTTCCTTGCTCGCCGATGATCTGCTGGATCGCAAGTGTGCGCCATTCGCTGCACCGCAACGCGCGCTTTCGCTCGCCGGTCGCGATGGACACGCCTGATCATTCACGAAACGAACGCGCACGCGCAGCGTTCCTGCGTGCATGCCGGCTCGATGTCGAATGCGCGAAGCCGGGCAACGTAAGCGTTGCGAGCGCGGGACACGGCATGACATCGGCGCAGTTCATCGTGAGCGCGGGAACGGCGGCGGCTGGTCTCTTCACGCAGGGCGCGAGCGTGGGCGCGCGCATTCTCGATGCCGTGCGCCGCACGTTCGACGCCGTCGGCTGCAATACGAATCTCGGCATCGTGCTGCTGGCTGCGCCGTTATGCGCGGCGCTCGAACATCTGCCGAACGATGCGCACATCGACGCTGCAAGCTGGCATCGCGAAACGCAACGCGTGCTTGCATCGCTCGATCTCGACGATGCCCGCCTCGCCTATCGCGCGATCGCCATTGCGAATCCGGGCGGCTTAGGGGACGCGCCCGAGCAATCCGTGCATGAAGCGCCGACCGTGGACTTGCGCGCCGCCATGACGCTCGCCGCCGACCGCGACAGCATCGCGCGCCAGTACGCAAATGGTTTCGCGGATGTGTTCAATGAAGCGCAACGCGTAAGCATCGAAGAAAACACCGCAATACTAGGGATATTCCTTAGCTTTCTAGGCAAGTGGCCCGACTCGCACATAGTGCGCAAGCAAGGCGCGGCGATGGCGCAAAGTGTCACGCGCGATGCAGCCGCGCACGACGCACGCTGGCGCGCTGCCGGCCGTCTTGCCGCCGATCCCGCGCTCGACGCATGGGACGCCGAGCTCAAGGCACGCGGCATCAATCCCGGCACCAGCGCGGACCTCGCGGTCGCGACGCTCTTCGTCGCGCTGATGACCGCGTAATGAACCATGCGCGACACGTCCCTCATGAAAATTGGCACGGTTCCTGTTTAGGAAGTGCGCGGTTATGCCGCCCGTTTTTGCAGCGCCTGAGTGCAGGAGAGTACCGAAGAGTCTTGCGCGGCTCCGAACGCCGCCGCGATTCGACAGCAAGTCGATCGTCCCAAGAACCACCCATCACTGGAGGAACAGCATGGCCAAGATCAACCGCGTCATGATAGGAGAGTCGCTGGTCGGCGAGGGCAACGAGGTCGCACACATCGACTTGATCATCGGACCGCGAGGTTCCGCTGCCGAAACGGCGTTCTGCAACGCACTCACGAACAACAAGGACGGCTTCACGTCATTGTTGGCTGTGGTCGCACCGAATCTCATCACGAAGCCGAACACGATTCTCTTCAACAAGGTGACCATCAAGGGAGCGAAACAGGCCGTACAGATGTTCGGCCCTGCACAGCATGCGGTGGCGCTGGCCGTGGCGGATTGCGTCGAGGACGGCACCATTCCAGCGGACGAAGCCGACGACCTGTTCATCTGCGTCGGCGTGTTCATTCACTGGGAAGCGTCCGACGACAAGAAGATTCAGGAGTTCAACTATCAGGCCACGAAGGAGTCGATCAAGCGTGCGGTCGCGGGCGAACCAAAGGCATCGGACGTGGTAGCGAGAAAGGGTTCCGTCGCGCATCCTTTCGCGCCGGCGTGATGATGTAACGTGTCAAACGGCCGGTGCACCGCAGAAGCATCGGCCGCTCATCATCGACGTATGCAACGACCAAGCGAGGTTCACCGAATGATCCCACGTTGCCGCGCGCTCGCGATGCTGGCCGCGCTCGCACTCATCTCGCCGCTGTCATTCGGCGCGCCGGCGCAAGGGCATGACTATCCGACGGAAGGCCGCGTCGAATACGTGTTGAGCTGCATGGACGACAACGGACATGACTTCGTGAACGTCTATAAGTGCTCGTGCGCAATCGACAAGATCGCGCAAGTGCTCAATTACGACGACTACGTCGAACAGTCGACGTTCTCCAAATACGCCACGCTCGGCGGCGAAGGCGGTGCGGAATTTCGAGTGGATCGCGCGAAGGCGCAGACCAAGAAATTCCGTGACCTTCAGCGTGATGCCTTCAAGGCTTGCGGCATCGTGCAGCGTACATCGACGGGGAAATAGGCCGCTTCATTGGCGCTTCACTGCGGTACCTTATTGCGGTACATATCCGCGCCCGATCCAGCCGAGGCCCGGCGTGGCGGACCACGAACGCCGGCGCTCGATCACCACGCCGACCGCATCGACGTCATCGAACTTGGCGGGCTTCGCGAGCGTGATCTTCACCCAGTGCGCGCCGAATTCCGCAATCACCATTTGCGCGATGCGCTCCGCGAGCGCCTCGAGCAATTGCACGCGGTGCGATGCAAGCAGCGCGTGAATGGCCTCGCGCACCGCCGCGTAATTGATGGTGTCGTCGATGTGATCCGTCGTGCATGCGCGTAGCGACGGCGTGCCGATCATGAGGCTCATGCGCACGGTTTGCGCATCGTGCAACTCACTCTTGTCGATGCCGATCACCGTTTGTCCCGTGAGTCCTTCGATATAAACGATATCCATCGGCGCGTTGTGCTCTTCGGTGAAGGCGTCGCCAACGGCTTCGCGGATCGGATCGAATCGGCCCATGTGTATGACCTCGCCAATTATTTCGCGCTGAAGCGCTAAAGGAATCCGTAAGGGTTTAAGCCATCATGACAAGCAAAAAACGGGCGCAAATGCCGTCTCTATGCGACTACTTATTGAACCTGCGCGTCATAGGATGTACAGTTTTTGAGAACCGGGGTCCTGAACGGAGGCATAAGCCCGGCTACGAGGCGCGCACGCGTGCGGCAGGCAGCAACAGCACGCAAGACACGACGGCATTCGCACGCGAGCCGCGGCGCCAGTGAATATCACAACAGATTCGGCGTCGGCTGACTGCGCGGGACGCGCAACCGGAACGCGGCGCCACGGAGACACGCCCTCATGTCGTCGCTTGCTGACGTAGATACGCATGTCCGGGAAGTGCTGAACATCGTCAATAACCCGCTGGCTTCGCGGCGTGCGAGTGACTCGGTCGCCCAATCGTGGACGCGCTGCCTCACCGAATTCCATCTCGACCCTGGCCGTTTCGTGATGCCGCCCGTGCTCACGCAACGCGAACTCACTGAGCGTCGCGAGGCTGCGAGCGATCTCATCGCGTGTTCGAAGCTCGAGATGACCACGCTGTATCAGCAACTCGCGGACCCCGAACTCGCGGTCGTACTCGTCGATTCGGACGGCGTCATCGTGCATCAGGTGTCGTCGGTGCCGTTCGGCGAAGCCGTCGCCGCCGATGGCCTGCGCGTCGGCGCACTCTGGAGCGAACGCGAAGCCGGCACGAACGGCATGGGCACATGCCTGATCGAGCGCGACTGCATCGCCGTATGTCAGCACGAGCACTTTTATCCGCGCTATACGTCCCTCACCTGTTCCGCCGCGCCGATTTTCGACGAACGCGGCGGGGTCGTCGGCGTACTCGACGTCACGAGCCGCTCGAAGCTGTTGCAGCAGCATTCGCTGGTGCTCGTCGGCATGTCGCGGCAGATGATCGAAAATCGTCTGATCGATGCGCGCTATCGGCACGCGAACATGATCCACTTTCATAGCCGGCCGGAATTCGTCGGCACGCTGCACGCGGGCAAACTCGCCGTGAGCGATGAAGGCATCGTGCTCGCCGCGAGCCGCAGCGCATTGTTTCAGCTCGACCTGCGCTCGCCCGCTGAACTGTGCGGCAAGCGTATCGAGGAAGCGTTCAACGCTACGCTCGAAGACATGATTGCGCGCAGCATTCGTGGCTCGTTTCATCCGGTGACCGTGTATAGCGCGAAAGCGAACAGTCGTTTCTTTCTCACTGCACAGACGCCGCGCGAAGCGGCGAATAGCGGCACCCGCATCCTGATGAACGATTCGCGCGCCAAGCCCAGCCGCAAAGAGACGCGCGATACGGCGGGCCAAGGGCGGCTCGACAAGCTCTCGCATCTGGAGTTCGGCGATCCGCGCATGGCTTCGCAAATTCAGCTTGCCGCGCGTGTCATTCAACGCAAGATCCCGATCATCCTGCGCGGACAGACGGGCACCGGCAAGGAAGTGTTCGCCAATGCGCTGCATAGCATCAGCCCGAACGGAAGCGGTGCGTTCGTCGCGGTGAATTGCGCGTCGTTGCCGGAGAATCTGATCGAGAGTGAGTTGTTCGGCTATCGCGCGGGCGCGTTCACCGGCGCGCAGCGTGAAGGACGGCGTGGCAAGATCGTGCAGGCCAACGGCGGCACGCTCTTTCTCGATGAGATCGGCGACATGCCGCTCACGCTGCAAGCGCGTCTCTTGCGCGTGCTCGAAGAACACGAGGTCACGCCGCTCGGTGCCGAAACTACCGTGAAGGTGGACTTTCAGCTGATCAGCGCGAGTCACCGCAATCTCATCGAACTCGTGCAGAACGGCATGTTCCGCGAGGATCTTTACTATCGGCTCAACGGTATCGAGATCAATCTGCCGCCGTTGCGCGAACGTGCCGATGCGCTCGCGCTCATCGGTCATATTCTCGAAACGGAATGCGAAGACCCGCCCACGTTGAGCGCCGAAGCGCGGCAAGCGCTGCTCAACTATCCGTGGCCCGGCAATATCCGGCAACTGCGGCATGTGCTGCAAATGGCCATCGCGCTATGCGACGGCCCCGAGATTCGTTGCGCGCATCTGCCGCCGGAAATATTGAACGGTGCGTCGGCGCGCGCGATGAGCGCCACGCCATCCCCGCAGCCGGCGCCGCTTGCGCATCTCACCGACGATGCTCAAATGAGCGCGCTCAACGCGATCCAGGTCAAGGAGCGCGAGACCGTTCTGCTGCTGCTCGACGAACATCGCTGGAACGTGAGCAATGTCGCGAAGGTGCTCGGCATCAGCCGCAATACGCTGTATCGCAAGATGCATCGGCTGCATATACGGCTGTCGCATGATTCGTCCGCGCCCAACGACGCATGACGCAGCCGACGCCCGCCCGCCGGCTCGATGAATTCAAGCCCGATGCGCGCTTCGCATGGTGCGTGACGGGGTCCGGTCACATGATCGAGGAATCGATCGACCTTGCATTGCGCCTGCCGGGCTGCGATCTGTTCCTGTCATCGGCGGGCGAGGAAGTGCTGCCGCTCTACGGATGGCCCATCAATAAACTGCGTGAGCACTTCAAGGTCTTTCGCGACAACAGCGCGAGCAGCGTGCCTGTGGGCATGCTGTATAACGGCGACTATCACACCGTGGTGATCGCGCCCGCGACGAGCAACACCGTCGCGAAGTGCGCGTTCGGCATCTCCGATACGCTGCCCACGAATCTCTTCGCGCAAGCGGGCAAGCAATGCGTCCCGGGCATCGTCTTCGCATGCGATACGGCGCCCTCCGTCATCACGCAGACGCCGCACGAATGGGTCGAAGTGCGGCCGCGCGCGATCGAATTCGAGAACGTCGAGCGGCTCGCGCGCATCGAACATACGACCGTCGCCTATACGCTCGATGACCTGCGCGCCGCGCTCGATCGACGGCTCGTGCAACTCAGGCTCGCATGGAACACATCGTCTTCCTGACCGGCCGGCTTGCCGAGCAAAGTCTTTTTCGCGTGCTCGAAGGCATTGCGCCCGTGAGCGCGGCGTCGCCATTCACATGGGAAGTGCGCGAGATAGGCTTGCAGGTTGCGGGACTGATGACCGCCGACATGATCCGCCGACGCGTTGCGTTGCCGCTCACCGAAGGCACGAGCCGCATGATCGTGCCGGGACGATGCCGCGGCGATCTCGATGCACTCACGGAACACTATGGCGTGAAGGTGGAACGCGGTCCCGAAGAAGTGAAGGACTTACCGCAGTTCTTCGGGCGCGAGGCACGTCATGTGGATTTATCGCGCTACGAGACGGAGATTTTCGCGGAGATCGTCGATGCGCCGCGTCTCGACCTCGACGGCATTGCCGCACGCGCGCGCGATTATGCGAGCCAGGGCGCGGATGTAATCGATATCGGCTGTTTGCCCGAGACGCCGTTTCCGCATCTCGAAGATGCGGTCGCGATGTTGAAGGAACAGGGTTATCGCGTGAGCGTGGATTCGATGCTCGATGACGAGCTCTTGCGCGGTGCGCGCGCGGGCGCGGATTATCTGATGAGCCTGAACATCGATACGCTATGGATCGCCGATGAAGCCGCGTGCACGCCGATCCTCGTGCCGCGCGAGCCGCGCGATACGGCGTCGCTCGATGCGGCCATCGACGTCATGCGAAAGCGCAATCGTCCCTTTCTCGCCGATCCCATTCTCGATCCGATTCCGTTCGGCCTGGCCGCTTCCATCGCGCGTTATGTGAGTTTGCGCGAGCGTCATGCGGATATCGCGATCATGATGGGCGTGGGCAACGTCACCGAACTCACCGAAGCGGACACGAGCGGCATCAACGCGGTGCTGCTCGGCATGGCCGCCGAGTTGCGCGTGTCGGCGGTGCTGACGACGTCGGTCAGTTTGCACGCGCGACGGGCGGTGCGTGAAGCCGATGTCGCGCGTCGCGTGATGCATGCCGCGCGCGAAACGCAGACGCTGCCGAAGGGCATCAGCAGCGATCTGTCCGCGCTGCATGCGAAGCGCCCGTTTCCATATAGCGCCGATGAAATCGACGCGCTCGCTGCCGCCGTGCGCGATCCGAATTTTCGCGTGCAGGTTTCGGCGGAAGGCATACACGTCTATAACCGCGACGGGCATCGGCTGGAAACGGACCCGTTCGCGCTTTATCCGCAATTGCAGCTCGAAGCCGATGGCGGTCATGCGTTCTACATGGGCGTGCAGCTCGCGCGCGCGGAGATAGCGTGGCAGCTCGGCAAGCGCTTCGATCAGGATCAGCCGCTCGATTGGGGATGCGAGGTGGACCGGCCGCAAGAGGATCTCACCGCGTGGCATGCGCCCGGTTCGACGATGAAGAAGCGCTAACGCTTCCATTTGATCGAGCAGCCTAGCGCGGGATATTGCTCGCCTTCGGGATCGTGGCCGTCGGCGATGGCGCGCATCGCTTCATAGAGGTCGCGGCGTGCGTCGTTTAACGGCTCGTTGCGCGATGCATCGATACGTCCGCGATAGCGCAAACGCATGCTCTTGTCGAAGCCGAAACATTCGGGCGTGCACGCCGCGCCGTATGCGCGCGCGACTTCCTGCGATTCATCGTGAAGATAAGGAAACGGCAAGCGCCATTCGTCTGCGAACGCAATCATGCGGTCGAAGGAATCGTCGGTATAGATGCTTGCATCGTTCGAATTGATGCCTGCCATGCCGATGTTTATTTTCTCGAGATCGATGGCGTCGCGGATGAGGTGCGCAAGCGTCGCTTTTACATACGGACAGTGATTGCACATGAAGACGATCACGAGGCCGTTCGAGCGCTTGAGTGAGTCCAGCGACCAGGTGCTTCCGTCCGTCGCGGGAAGCGTGAATGCGGGTGCGAGCGCGCCCAGTTCCGCGACTGGAGATTCGGTGGGCATGAGAGAGCTCCCAATTGGCTGTTTGGCATATTGGCGGTTCCCGTCGGCTCGGCTAGCATGAAGGCTCTTTCAACTCATAAGGATCACTCATGCATATTCTCACTATTCAGGAAGCGCAGAAGGATTTACATAAAGTGCTCGAAATGGTGGCGCAAGGCGAAGACGTGGCTATCGGCGGCGAATATCCAACGTTACTGCTAAAAGTCCGGTCAGTAGGCAACTTCGTCGACAAGCATGGCAATAAAGCGGGCGGATCGATTATCGTGTTCGATCCCGCGGACGAGAGCGCGTTCGACGACGAAGCCTTTAAACCGCTGCCGGACGACATCATCGAAGAGTTCTACGGCCCGCTGTTTCCCGAAGACGTCACCGCCAGAGTAGAGAGCCGCTGATGCGTGTATTGCTCGATACCCACGTCTATATCTGGCGCGTCTCCAAAGATCGCCGCCTGACGCCTCGGCTCAGGCGCGCGATCGAGGAGGCGCAGACGGTGTACGTCAGCACGGCCACCATCTGGGAAATGTCCATCAAGGCTGCGCGCGGCAAGCTGGAGCCGCGCGCTGAATACGCAATCGACGAAGTGGAACATCACCCGTTCATCGAGCTTCCCGTACGGCTCGCGCATGCCAGAGCCGTACGGCACTTGCCGCATCTTCACCGTGACCCGTTCGACCGGCTGCTCGTTGCGCAAGCGCTGACGGAAGACTTGAAGTTCCTGACTGCCGATCGCGAACTTGCCGGGTATCTGGAAGACGCGTTATCCGCGTAAGCGCTTCCTCACCGATACCGCTTCGCCATCGCCTCCATCGCCATTGGCCTGATCCGCTCCGCCTGCCCTTCACACCCGAACGCGCGAAACCGGTCGATGCACAGATCGCGCGCCGCCGCTGTCGCCGCCTTCAACGCGTGCCGTGGATCGAACTCCGATTTCGCCGACGCCATCGCGCGCCGCATCGCACCGGTCATCGCAAGGCGTATGTCCGTGTCGATATTCACTTTGCGCACGCCATTCGCAATGCCGCGCTGAATCTCCGCGACCGGCACGCCGAACGTCGATGGAATCTCGCCGCCGTATTCGCGGATCACATCGAGCCATTCCTGCGGCACCGACGACGACCCGTGCATCACGAGATGCGTATCCGGTATGCGCGCATGGATCTCGGCGATGCGGTCGATCGCGAGAATATCGCCCGTCGGCTCGCGGCTGAACTTGTACGCGCCATGCGACGTGCCGATCGCTATTGCCAGCGCATCGATGCCGGTTGCATCGACGAAAGCGCGCGCTTCATAGGGATCGGTCAGCAGGCGATCGTGACCCAGCGCGCCCTCTGCGCCGACACCGTCTTCCTCACCGGCGCGTCCCGTCTCGAGCGACCCCAGGCATCCAAGCTCGCCTTCCACCGACACGCCGACCGAATGCGCCGCATCCACCACGCGGCGGCTCACGTCCACGTTGTAGTCGTAATCGGCGGGCGTCTTTTGATCGGGCAAGAGCGAGCCGTCCATCATCACCGACGTGAAGCCCGAACGAATGGCCTGCTGGCACACGGCGGGACTCGCGCCGTGATCCTGATGCAGCACCACGGGAATGTCCGGATGCGCCTCGACCGCCGCGAGCACCAGATGCCGCAAATACGCCTCGCCCGCATACTTGCGCGCGCCCGCCGACGCCTGCAAGATCACCGGGCTTTTCGTGACCTCGGCGGCCTGCATGATCGCGTGGACCTGCTCCATGTTGTTGACGTTGAACGCGGGCACGCCGTAGCTGTGTTCCGCTGCGTGGTCCAGCAGTTGCCTCAATGCGATGAATGCCATCGTCGTTCTCCGTTCTCTCTTTCATGCCGCGACGCGGCGTGCTTCATCGATGACGGCCGCAACCGTCACGCCGAAATGCGCATAGAGTTCGCTCGCGGGCGCCGATTCGCCGAAGCGGTCGATGCCCACCACGCCGCCCTTCAATCCGACGTATTGCCGCCAGAACGCCGTGACGCCCGCTTCGATCGCCACGCGCGGCACGCCCTCGGGCAGCACGCGCTCGCGCCACGCGTGACATTGACGATCGAACACGGTGGTCGATGGCATCGACACCACGCGCGCAAGAATGCCCTCGTTTTTCAGCGGTTCGATGGCCGTGAGCGCGAGCGCGACTTCCGATCCCGTCGCGATCAACACCACGCGCCGCGCATCACGCTCGCATGCGCCGGGCCAATCCGCGAGCACATAGCCGCCGCGCTCGATGCCGTCGATCTGCGCCTCATCGCGCGGCACGAAGGGCAGGTTCTGACGCGACAACAGCAGACACGCCGGCCTGTCATGCTCCACCGCGCAGACCCACGCTTGCGCGGTTTCTACTGCATCGCATGGACGCCACACGTCGAGCCCTGGAATGAGGCGCAGACTCGCGGCATGTTCTATCGGCTGATGCGTGGGGCCGTCTTCGCCGAGACCGATCGAATCGTGCGTGAAGACGAACACCGTGCGCGTCTTCATGAGCGCGGCCATGCGCAGCGCGTTGCGCGAATAGTCGGAGAACGTGAGGAAGGTCCCGCCGAACGGCAGATAGCCGCGATGCAATGCGACGCCGTTCATCATCGCGCTCATGCCGAACTCACGCACGCCGTAGTGAAGATAGTTGCCGCGTTCGGACGATGCAGTCACGTCGGTCGCGTCTTTCCATCGCGTGAGATTCGATCCGGTCAAGTCCGCCGACCCGCCGAGCAATTCGGGCAACACGCGCGCGAGTCCTTCGATGGCGTTCTGCGACGCCTTGCGCGTCGCGATGTTCTGCCTTGCATGATCGGCATCGCGTACGAGCGCATGCGCGGCATCGCGCCAATTGGGGGGTAACGCGCCCCGCATGCGACGCTCGAATTCCGCGGCTTGCGCCGGAAATGCATGGCGATACGCGTCCATGCGACGCTTCCAGTCCTGTTGCGCCGCCGCGCCTTGCTCGCGCGCGTTCCATCGTTCATAGAGGGATGAAGGAATCTCGAATGGCGCATGCGGCCAGTCGAGCGCAAGACGTGTGGCTTGAACTTCGTTTGCACCGAGCGGCGCTCCATGAACATCGTGCGTGCCGGCCATCAACGGCGCGCCTTGGCCTATCGTCGTCTTGCAGCAAATCAGCGTCGGACGATCCGATGATCGCGCTTCATCGATCGCTTGCGACACGGCTTCGACATCGTGGCCGTCAATGCCGGGAATCACATGCCAGCCATATGCCGCAAAGCGTTGTGGCGTGTCGTCGCTGAACCAGCCTTGTACATGACCGTCGATGGAGATGCCGTTATCGTCGTAAAGCACCGTCAGCTTGTTCAGGCGCAATGTGCCTGCAAGCGAAGCCGCTTCGTGCGAGACGCCTTCCATCAGGCATCCATCGCCAACGAACACATACGTTCGATGATCCACGATCTCATGCCCCGGCCGATTGAACTCGCGCGCGAGCAGCGTCTCCGCGAGCGCCATGCCGACCGCGTTCGCGAAGCCTTGGCCGAGCGGCCCGGTCGTCGTTTCGACGCCCGGCGTCACACCGACTTCGGGATGCCCCGGCGTCTTGCTTCCCCACTGCCTGAAGCGCTTGAGTTCGTCCATCGGCAAGTCATAGCCGGTGAGATGCAGCAGCGCATACAGCAGCATCGAGCCATGACCATTCGAGAGCACGAACCGATCGCGATCGGGCCAGTCCGGGTCCGCCGGATTGTGCTTCAAATGACGCTTCCACAACGCGACGGCGATCTCGGCCATGCCCATCGGCATGCCGGGATGACCGGAGTTCGCCTGCTGTACCGCATCGACGGCGAGCATGCGCAATGCGTTCGCCATCTGACGCGTATCGGGAGAGCGAAAAGTTTTGGGCAAGGCTTCGGCGACGGCATTCATGAATGCCTCCATGTTTGCAAGGGAAACGCGGCTCAGGCGCGCGTGCGGCGATCGCGCAACTGAAGAATCATCGGCGTGAAGATGAGCTGCATGGCGAGGCCCATCTTTCCACCCGGCACGACGATCACGTTCGGGCGCGACATGAACGAGTCGTGCAGCATCGTGAGCAGATAAGGAAAGTCGATTCCCTTGGGCTTCGCAAATCGAATCACGACAAAACTCTCATCCGGCTGCGGAATTTCGCGCGCGGTGAAAGGGTTCGATGTATCCACCGTCGGCACGCGCTGAAAATTCACATGCGTGCGCGAGAATTGCGGGCAAATGTAATTCACGTAGTCGGGCATGCGGCGCAGAATCGTATCGACCACGGCCTCATGCGAATAACCGCGCATCGTTTGATCGCGATGCAGCTTCTGAATCCATTCGAGATTGATGATCGGCACCACGCCGACGAGTAGATCCGCATGGCGCGCGATATCGACCTTGTCCGTGACGGCCGCACCATGCAGTCCCTCATAGAACATCATGTCCGTATCGGATGCAATGTCTTCCCACGGCGTGAACGTTCCCGCGTCCTGACTGAAATGCGCGGCTTCGGCTTCATCGTGAATATACCGGCGATACTGGCCCCGCCCGCTCTCGCCATACATGCAGAAAAGGCGCTCGAGTTCTTCGAGCAGATTCGCTTCCGGCCCGAAGTGACTGAAGTGCTGAATGCCGTCGCGTTCGCTCTGCTTCATCGCTTCACGCATGCCGAGACGGTCGTAACGATGAAACGCATCGCCTTCAACGATCTGGGCATTGATGCGTTCGCGCCGGAAAATATGCGTGAAGCTCTTCATGACCGTGGTGGTGCCCGCGCCGCTGGAGCCCGTCACCGCAATGATCGGATGCTTGACTGACATGCGCTGTCTCCCTTTGCCTTTTATGAGCGATCACGATCACACCATCACGCCGGCGTCTCGGGCAGGAACAAAGATCGTTCGTTGAACAACGGCGACGTGAAAGGCTTGTCCTCGCCGCGATCGTATTCGCCGTGATAACGCTGAATGCGCGCCACTTCGTTAGCGGAGCCGAGAATCACCGGCACGCGTTGATGTAGTTTCTGCGGCGTGACATCGAGAATGCGTTCGCGTCCGGTAATGGAAAGTCCGCCTGCCTGCTCGACGATGAAACTCATTGGATTGGCTTCATAAAGCAGGCGCAGCCGCCCTTCCATCTCAGGCGTCTTGAAGTCGCGCGGATACATGAACACACCGCCGCGCATCAGAATGCGATGCACCTCCGCCACCATCGATGCAATCCAGCGCATGTTGAAGTCCTGCGCGCGGCATCCCGTTCGTCCGTCCTTGCACTCCTTCACATAGCGGCGCACGGGCGGTTCCCAGAAGCGTTCGTTCGATACGTTGATCGCGAACTCACAGGAGTCCTGCGGTATGCGGATATCCGAATGCGTGAGCACGAAGTTGCCGACGTCGCGTTCGAGCGTGAAGCCGTGCGTGCCGTTGCCGACGGAAATCACGAGCATCGTCGATGGCCCATAGATCGCATAACCTGCCGCGACCTGTTCGCTTCCTGGCCTGAGAAAGTCCGCTTCGATAGGCGTGTCATGTTGCGAAGCGCTTCTTCGCAACACGGAAAAGATGGAACCCACTACGCCGTTGATGTCGATGTTCGACGAGCCATCGAGCGGATCGAACGCAAGCAGATATTCGCCCCGCGGATACGGCTCGGGCACCGCATACACACCATCCATTTCCTCGGACACCATGCCCGCGAGCAAGCCGTCCCATTCACAGTGCTGCAGAAAGATGTCGTTGGTCACGAGGTCGAGCTTCTTCTGCTCTTCGCCATGCGTGTTGATGCTCTGCGCGGAGCCGTGCTGACCGCCCAATGCGCCGCGCGTCAATGCAGCCGCGATCGTCTTGATGGATGCAGCCACATCCACGAGCAAGGCAGAGAGTCCGCTCGCCGCATGCGGACCGGGCTTGCGATCGAGCGTATCGATCAGGAACTTCGACAACGTCGTGCGTCCGTCCTGCATGGCGCGCTCCTTTCAGGATTGCGTTTCGGTGAACACGCGGCTCGCGCGTATGTCGCATGCATCGAGTTGCATCAGCGCGTCGGCGTCGGCGGGGCCACTTCCGTGCTCCGCTGCGGCAAACAGGCGGTTCGCCTGACGCAGCCGCGCGCGATCCAGCGCATTGCGCACCGAACGTGCATTGGCGAAGTTCGGCAGACGAATGCGCCGCGAAAGATACGCTTCGAAGGCACGACGCGCATCGTCGTCGAAGCGGTAATGCATGTCGGCCAGCATATGTTCGGCTATGGTGAGCAACTCATGCGGCTCGTAATCCGGAAACACGATGTGATGCGCAATGCGCGAACGAAAGCCGGGGTTGCTGCGAAAGAACGTCTCCATGCGCGATTCGTAACCCGCCAGAATCACGACGAGATCGTCGCGCTGGTTCTCCATCGTCTGCAGCAGGATTTCAATGGCCTCTTGCCCGTAGTCGCGCTCGTTCTCCGGGCGATACAGGTAATACGCTTCGTCGATGAACAGCACGCCGCCCATCGCGCGCTTGAGCACTTCGCGCGTCTTCGGCGCGGTATGGCCGATGTACTGACCGACGAGATCGTCGCGCGTCACCGAAACAAGCTGATTGCGCCGGATATAGCCCAGCCGATGCAGCACTTGCGCCATGCGCATTGCAACGGTCGTCTTGCCCGTGCCGGGATTGCCGGAGAAGCACATGTGCAGCGTCGGCGCGCCGCTCGCGATACCCAGCGTTTCGCGCGCCCGCTCGACGAGCAGGTGCGCTGCGATTTCACGGATGCGCGTCTTCACGGGCGCGAGGCCCACGAGATCGCGATCCAGCTCGGCAAGCACATCGCCGATGCGTGACTCGCGATAAAGCGCCATCAAGTCGGCGTGCGTTTGCGGCGCCTCTTCGATCGTGTCGTCGGCTTGCATGAGCGTTCTCCTTATGGTCCGTGGCGTCGTGGCTAATACCGCTCGCCCGCAGGACGATCCGTCGCGTATGTGCGGAACGAATAGCGTTGCACGCGGCTGCGATTGTCCTGTCGTTCGAGACGAAAGCCTCTCTCTTCGGCAGGCCGGTTCACGATGAACGAAAGCCGCATCGTCTCGAAGCCGCGCACCGAATCGAACGCATTCACCTTGATGTAGTGCTGCGGATACGTCTTTCTGCACTCGTTCACTTCCATCATGACGGCGGCCGCATCGTGCAGATCGAACATCGGCAGGCCCCACATTTCCCAGTATGTGTTGCGTGGATGCGGATCGTCCGTGTATTCGACGGAGCATGACCAGCCCTCACTCAATGCATAGTCGATCTGCGCGGCGATCTCTTCATCGCTCAATGCAGGCAGAAAAGAAAATGTTCCTTGCGTGATGTGCATTTCAGTTCCCTCATGCGTTCTTCGTTCATGCCACCGATGGCGTCACCGCGAAATCGGGCGTATCGGTGGAGGCGTAGTTGAAGGTCACATCGCGCCAGGTATCGAGCGCGAGCTTGAGCGGCGTACACCAGCGCGCGGCGGCTTCGAGTATGTCGATGCCTTCGTGCACGATGTCGCGCCCTTCGTTACGCGCCTTGACCATTGCTTCGAGCGCGACGCGATTGGCCGTTGCGCCAGCCTGTATGCCTTGCGGATGCCCGATCGTGCCGCCGCCGAATTGCAGGATCGCATCGTCGCCGAAGAGGTCGAGCAACTGATGCATCTGCCCCGCATGAATGCCGCCCGACGCCACCGGCATTACCTTGCGCAAGCCGGCCCACGGTTGATCGAAGAAGATGCCGCGTTGCAGGTCCACTTCGTTACGCGGCTCGCGGCACACGTTGTAATAGCCCTGCACGGCGAGCGGATCGCCTTCGAGCTTGCCTACCGCCGTGCCCGCATGTGCGTGATCGACGCCCGCCATGCGCAGCCACTTCGCGATCACGCGAAACGATATGCCGTGATTGCGCTGCCGCGTGTACGTACCGTGTCCCGCGCGATGCAGATGCAGGATCATGTCGTTCTTGCGCGCCCAGCGCGACATCGACTGAATGGCGGTGTAGCCGATCACGAGATCGATCATCACGATGCACGAGCCGAGTTCCTTGGCAAACTCTGCGCGCTCGTACATGTCCTCCATCGTGCCCGCGGTCACGTTCAGATAATGGCCCTTTACTTCGCCTGTTTCCGCTTGCGCGCGATGCACCCCTTCCATTGCAAACAGATAGCGGTCGCGCCAGTGCATGAAGGCTTGAGAATTGATGTTCTCGTCGTCCTTCAGGAAGTCCAGTCCGCCCTTGAGCCCTTCATAAACCACGCGTCCATAGTTCTTGCCCGACAAGCCGAGCTTGGGCTTCACCGTCGCGCCGAGCAGCGGACGCCCGTATTTATCGAGCCTTTCCCGTTCGACGACAATGCCCGTCGGCGGTCCCTGAAACGTCTTGAGGTAAGCAACGGGAATACGCATGTCTTCGAGCCTCAGCGCCTTGAGCGGCTTGAAGCCGAACACATTGCCGATGATCGATGCAGTCAGGTTCGCCACCGATCCTTCCTCGAACAAATCGAGGTCGTACGCGATATACGCAAAATATTGCGGCTCGTCGGCGCGCGCATTGGGCACCGGCTCCACGCGATACGCTTTCGCGCGATACATGTCGCATGCGGTGAGCCGGTCGGTCCACACCACGGTCCATGTCGCGGTGGACGATTCGCCCGCGACCGCCGCCGCCGCTTCCTCCGGCTCCACGCCCGATTGCGGCGTGATGCGAAAGAGCGCGATGATGTCCGTGTCCTTCGGCGTGTAGTCGGGCTGCCAGTAACCCATCTCGCGATACTTCATCACGCCGGCCGCATAGCGCGAACGCGGATCGGCCGGATTGCGCGCCGCCTCGACAGCGGCCTTGCTGAAGTCGTTCATTCCGTTTCCTCGGCTTAAGGGAGATGAGAACGACGTGCGCGCTTTCGATAAGGCATCGGGCGACCGTCGCGTTCGTGTTGCGCCTTGCTGTGAATGCAGAGTAGGCGCGCGCCGGGCCGAAGGGAATTCACGAATTTCTTGCACGAGCCTAAGCGATCGCTTATCGAGCGTCACGCGCGCGGACGGGACACTTTGCTGCGTTTTCGTCACAGTGCCCGCGCGCAGACCGAAACGACGCCTTTGGCATAGCGCTTGCGTCGCTCATGCGGCGAGCACCGTCCGATTACCGGGCGGCGCTGCCGCATTCACATCGTCAAGGAGAAAAAGTTATGCAATGGACGACACCGAGCTTCACCGACATGCGCTTTGGCTTCGAAATCACGATGTATATCGCCACGCGTTAAAGCGGATCAGCCCGCACGGGGCATCGCCTCGACGCTTCGTGCGGCTTCAATTTCGATCATGATCTACGAGACCATCGTCACGACCGCGGACCGCGATGGGCGGCCGCATATCGCGCCGATGGGCGTGCGTTTCGAAGAAGGCTTCGCGATTCTTGCGCCGTTCCGTCCATCGGTCACGCTGGACAACATCGTCGCGACGCAAAGCGCCGTCATCAACACGACGACGGACGTACGCGTGTTTGCGGGCTGCGTGACGGGCATTCAACGCGACTGGCCGACGGTCGTCGCAACGCAAGTGCAGAGCGTGCGTCTTGCCGATACGCTCGCGCATACGGAACTCCGCTTGAGCGAACTGCGCGACGACGAAACGCGTCCCGTATTGCGCATGGCATGCGTGCATCGCGAAACGCATGCGCCTTTTCCGGGCTTCAATCGTGCGCAAGCGGCTGTCGTTGAAGGGGCGATTCTCGTGAGCCGGCTCTTCATGTTGCCGCCCGAAAAAGTGGATAGCGAGATTGCCTATCTGCGTATCGCCATCGACAAAACCGCGGGCGATGCGGAACGCACTGCATGGAACTGGCTCTTGCAGGCCATCGAACAACATCGCGCAAAACCGAGTGAATGACGCAATTTCATGGAGTTGGATGATGACCGCCTTGCTCGCGAGCGTTCGCTCAGCGGATGAAGCATTCGATGCCGCTCAAGCCGGAGCCGAACTCATCGATTTGAAGGAGCCGCGTGCAGGCGCGCTCGGCGGCGTCGCGATGGACGACATCGCGCGCATCGTGCGTGCGTTGCGGGCGCAATATGCGGTGAGGCCGATCAGCGCGACCATCGGCGACTTGCCGAACGATGCGCTCGACGAGATCACGCATCGCGTGCTGGAAGTCGCGGCTGCGGGCGTCGATTACGTGAAGGTCGGTGTCGCGCCGGGACCGCGCGCCGCCGAATGCTTGCGTCATCTCGCGGGTTTGCCTGCGTCGGTCGTGCCCGTGCTGCTATCCGATGAAGGCGTGGATCGCGAACTCGCGACGCTTGCTGCGCAACTCGGCTTCGTCGGCATCGTGTTCGATACGGCGAGCAAGAACGGCCGCACGCTGTTCGATTGCGTCGATGTCGCGACGTTGGCGGAATGCATGGCACAGGCACGCGCGCGCGGCACGATGACCGCGCTTGCCGGTTCGCTCGGCTGGTCGGACCTGGATAGAATCCGCGCGCTTGCGCCGGATATCGCGGGCTTCAGAGGCGCGCTATGCGATGAACGCGAAGGCCGCACGGGCCGTCTCGATCCGCAGCGCGTGCAGCAGTGGGCGCGTGCGTTGCATGGCGAACGCATGGCCGCTCAGGCCTGAAACGCGAGCAGCCTCTCTCTCATGCGCGATGCATCGCCTTTGCTGAAGACTTCGACGAGATAATTCGCGTCGCGCACGTAAGCGGGAAAACGCCGGTCGACGATGCCATTCGCGGCGAGCGCTTCGAGCGGCGCGTGCGCTTCGACATCGCATGATTTCACGATCATCAGACGTTCCGCGTTGAGCGTCGTGGAAAGCCATGCGGCGAGGCTGTCGGATGTGGTGTCCCAGTTGGTCATCGAGTCGGGCGTCGTGCGCATGAGGTCCGTCGGCACCCATATGGCCACGCGGCCGTCGCGTAATGCGCGGCGTATGCGTTCTTCATTCGATGCAAGCACGAGCTCGGGCACGACGCCTTGCATGAGGATCGCGTATTGCGCCATCGCGAGCAGGCACATGTTGTGAGCCGCGAGATCGTCGAAGCCCCATTCGCGCTGATACTGGCGCACCGCATCCGCGAAATCTCCGCCGCCCGGCACGATCACGACGCGCCCGCCGCCCACTTCCCATAGCCGCATCAGCCATTCGCGCAGCGCCGGATCGTGACTCAGGCTTCCCCCGATCTTGACCACCCACATCGCGTCATCCTCGTTCGAGATTCGTTGTCGTCACTGCAAAAGGCGACGATGCGAGCAACGCAACCGCCACGCTCGGCGCGCACGTCGAAGCCCATTCCGCGCGTTCGTCATCAGCATTCGACACGCCCGCGAGCCGCGCGAAGTCGATATACCCGCGCGCCTCCTGCCGCGCGAGCGCTTCAGCAAGAAAGCGTCCGCAACCTGCACCGATGATCGGCGCCCGCATCGACGAAGCATGTTGCGCACTGACGCGCGCAAGGCTCGCTTCGAGCGTGCGCAATTGCTCGTGCCGCCACGCGAGCGCGAAGCGTCGCCATTCGTCGGCGCTGGCATCGCCTGCATCGCGTCCGATCATTCGCGCAATGCGCGCGCGGCTCGCGGCCTCGGTCTTCGGGCCGTTGTCGGCGCTCGCGTGCTGATCGTGCGCTTCGAGCAACTCTCCTGTCAGACGATAGACGTCCGCTGTCGTGGCGAACCATTCGTTCATCACGCCGGTGCTTTCGCCGCGAAATGCAATGCGATGTGCGACGCCGCACAAAGGGGTTCGCACGATGCCCTGATACACGAGTTCGCCGCTGGCGAGACGTTGCGCATCGTTCGTGCCGCGTGCGGCGATGCGGCCATCGATGATCGGAATGATGTCGGTGGTCGTGCTGCCGATATCGACGAGCAATGCGTCGGGCACGCGCGTCGCGACCCATTGCGCAGTTGCAAGCCAGTTTGCCGATGCGACCTTGCGCCAGCCATCGGCGCAAGCGGAGCGCGCGAGCCAGTTCGATTCGCCGCCATAGAACAGGGTGCGCGGACCGAGCCGTTGCGCGAGCGTGCGTGTGAGCGCGCGCACGCCTTCGGCGCGGTCGGGGAAGAGATCGACCATCTCGCCGGTCATCGTGACCGCGTGCCGTGCGGATGCATGCGTTGCATCGGGCCAGCGTTCCAGCGCGCATTCGATCGCACGTTCGAGATGCGCGATGCCTTGCCAGAGCGGACATGCCCATTGCGCGACATCGACGAGCGCGCCCATGCGCGCCATCGACACCTTGACGTGCGCGCCGCCCACGTCCCAGCCGAACACCGGCGCATCGCCGGCGCGCGCGGTCACGTTGAGGCTCCGTGTTCCCGCAGGCGCGTGTCATCGTGTTCGAAGCCTGACACACGATGCGCCGCGAGCAGTTGCGCCGCGAGATTGCGCCGCTTGCTGATTTCCGCGTAAGCCACGGTCAGCCGCGGATTGACTTCGATGACCACGGGTCCGCGTTCTTCATTCCACACGACGTCGATGCCCGTGAAGCCCCGCAAGCCGGGCAGCGCATCGGCGACACGCAGCGCGAGGCGTTCGAGCACGCGCCCTTGCGCGCTATCACGATCGATGTAATCGGCCTCGACGCCATCGAACTGAACGATGCGTTCGCGGCGATCCGACTGCGCGTCGTTGCAAATGCCGATGCACTGACGATTGATCGAAACGAGCCGCGCGCCTTCATCGTTGCAGATGATGGAGAGGCTTAACGGCTCGCCGTGGATCCATTCCTGCAAGACGGGGTTGCGCCCTGCTGCCGCGCGCGCTTCGTATTCCATTAGCGCGGCGTCGAGGTCGTCATAGACATAAGTGTCGAGACCGCCTGCGCCGTCGTCGGGCTTGACGACCCATTGCATGGCCCTGGACGATGCGGCCTGCTCCGGCTCGAGCGCGGGCGTCGCGGCGATGCCATGCGCTTCGAGACACGCTGCCGTCGCGCTCTTGCTCGACGTCATGCGGATGATTTCCTTGCCGCAACCGAGCCAGCGTGCAGTGCCGACGGCATCGTGGAAGCGCAGCAGCAGGCCGTCGCATTCGGGCGCGACGACGAGTGCGTAATCGTGCTCGCGCGCGACGCGCGATACGAAATGCGTGATGGCTTCCCCTGCTTGCGCGCGTCGATGAGGATAGCGATCATCGATCTGCTCGAAGCGTGAACTCGCGACGGTCACGTCGATGCCGGGCAGCGCGCGCAAGTCGGCTGCGATGGCATCGCGCATGACGCGGCCTTCGACGATGAGCGCGCTGAGGTCCGCGAGGCTCGCTGTGCTCGCGATGTCCGGATCGATGCCGCCTCCGGTGAGATACTCGAATACGAATATTTTGGTCAACGGAAAAGCCATCCATGCAGGTGATACCTGTTCTCGATCTGCTCGACGGCCACGTGGTGCACGCGGTGCGCGGCGAGCGTTCGCGCTATCGGCCGATTCGGTCTTCGTTGTGCGCAACGAGCGATCCGATCGATATCGCCCATGCGATGCTGCACGCGACGGGCGCGCGCACCTTGTACGTGGCAGACCTCGGCGCGATTCTTGATCGCGGCGCACATGTCGATGTGCTTGCTGCGCTGTGCGTTGCGTTGGGCGAGGACGTTGCGATCTGGCTCGATGCGGGCTTTAGTGACTTTGCATCGATGCGGGCCTTGTTCGAGCGTGTTTCCTTGCGATGCGGTGGCGCTGCTGCGTCGTTGGTGCCTGTGTTCGGCACGGAGACTTTGACTGATGCGCGTGCTATCGCCGAGGCGGACGCGGCCGGTTACGAGCCGATTCTTTCGCTGGATTATCGTGGAGGGCGGGCGCTTGGCGCATCGCACGGGGATAGCGCCTGGTGGCCGGCGCGCGTGATCGTCATGACGCTGGATCGTGTTGGCGCTCACGATGGACCTGATATGGATACCTTTGGCTCTGTGCGCGCAGCAGCGGGCGAGCGCTGTTTGATCGGCGCTGGCGGGGTTCGTCATGGTGACGATGTTGCACTGGTTGGACACGCTGGCGCGTGGGGGTGGCTTGTGGGTTCTGCTATCCATGAGCTTCGGCTTGGGCGGTCGGTGTTCGAGTGACTCAATTTTTATGCCACCGGGTTTTGGCTCGCCTGGCTCGCGTTTTTTTGTTGCGGTGCTTCCTTGGCGTGACAGTGTGTTTCAATCAGTTGTCGGTTTGTTCTTTTCGCGTCGGTCTAAAGTTCGCTCGCGCTCGGGTTTTCTGGTTTCTTCGTTTTTTCGCGTCGGTCTATTAGTGCGCCCCTCCCCGGGGCGGGGGTCACTTTCTTTGCTGCTGCAAAGAAAGTAACCAAAGAAAGCAGCTTCTCTTCCCGCGGTTCAGACTGACGGTGCACTCGGTAGAACGAGATCGGCACTCAGCTTGATAGAGCCTTGAATCACCCTCCACGCCCGCTGACGACTAACGTCCTCCGAGCCCCTCGGCTCGACAAAACCAGCGGGACGCTTCGCTCGACTCGAAAATTACGCTATGCGTTACGCGACGCGCCAGCGCACGCTCGGTGTTAACGAGCCAGGGGGCTCGGAGGACGTGGCGCTCAGTGGGCGCGGAAGGTGATTCAAGGCTGTGTCAAGCTGAGTGCCAATCTCGTTCTACGGAGTGACCACACAGTCAGTGCTTTGGGCCAGAAAAGCTGCTTTCTTTGGTTACTTTCTTTGCAGCAGCAAAGAAAGTGACCCCCGCCCCGGGGAGGGGCGACCTAATAGACCGACGCGAATAAACGAAGCAAACCCGAAACGCGAGCGCCAGCGAAAAATATCGGCATAAAGGTTGCTAAACCTCGCCGACCATGCCCCCCACTCAAACGCCCGCGCAAGCAAAAAAAACCTGGACCTGTCCATTCTGCCCGCTGCTATGCGAAGACATCACGTTGACCGACACCGCCGACGCGCGCGCAGAAGCGTCAAACACCGCGTGTCCACGCATGACGCAAGCGCTTGCGACATTCAGCGAGCACGACGGCAGCCGCCGTCCCCAGATCGACGCCCACGACACCGATCTCGCGTCGGCGCTCTCGCGTGTCGCGGAAATCCTGTCGCACGCACGTCGGCCGCTCTTCAGCGGACTCGCCACCGACGTAGCCGGCGCTCGCGCGCTCTATGAACTCGCCGCACACAGCGGCGCCATCGTCGATCACATGCACGGCGACTCACTCGCCGCCAGCACGCTCGCACTCCAGGATCGCGGCGCGCTCTTCACCACGCTCTCCGAAATACGCTCGCGCGCGGATCTCATCGTCGTCATCGCATGCGAGCCATCACGCCGGTATCCGCGCTTCTATGAACGCGTGCTCGAACCCGAACGTCAAGCGAATATCGTCTTCGTCGGATGCAAAGCCGCTCATGCAGCCGCCACGGATGCCGACGTCATCCTCGAAGACGCCGATACCTTCGACATACTCGCACTCTGGTCCGCACTCGTCGAAGGCCGCAGCGCCGACGCGCTCTCCGACCCGCGCACCGCGCATGCACTCGACGCGCTGATCAAGCGCATCCACGCCGCACGCTATACCGCGTTCATCTACGAGCCCGCCGCATTGCCGACTCCGCACGCGGCGCTCGCTATCGAAGCAATCAATCGCATCGTCAAGACCATGAACCGTACGGTGCGAGCAGGCGCACTCGCCCTCACCGGCGACGACGGCGCGCTCACGGTCAACCAGACTGTGACGTGGCTCTCGGGCTTTCCGCTGCGCACGCGCATCGCGTACGGTCTGCCGCTCGATCATGATCCGCATCGTTATCGCACCGACGATATGTTGCGTCGCAAGGAGATCGATACGTTCCTGTGGATATCGAGTTTCGAGCCGCAACCGCTGCCCTCTTCGCTCGACGACGACGTGCCCGTCATCATCCTCGGCCACCCCGCCACGATGCTCGCTGAACGCAAAGCACCCACCGTATTCATACCCGTCGCGACGCCTGGCATGGATAGCAGCGGACATCTCTTTCGCGTCGATGCATCGGTGGTCGTGCCGATCGTGCCCGCACGCAATGCAGGCTTGCCGAGCGTCGCCGCTGTCGTCGGCGAAATGATCAGCGCCGCGAGGTCATCGTCATGACGCTCTCGCGCATCAAAGGCGGCGTTGTTTATGATCCGGCCAATGGCATCGATGGCGAACGTCGCGATCTCTATATTCGCGATGGCCGAATCGTCGATGATGCTGAGGGCGAAAGCATCGCGCCCGAACGCGATTTCGACGCAAGCGGCATGATCGTGATGGCGGGCGGAATCGACCTCCATTCGCATATCGGCGGCGGCAAGACGAATCTCTCTCGCCTGCTCTTGCCGGAAGATCATCGCAACGATGCGCGCGCCGTACCCGACAAGCCCGACGAAGGCCGCTACATGCGTCTGCCTTCATGCGGCACATGCACGCCCGGAACGCTTGCTACCGGCTATCGCTACGCGGAAATGGGCTATACGGCCGCATTCGAGCCGGCAATGGTCGCATCGAATGCGCGCCACACGCATCTGGAAATGGGCGATACGCCGATCATCGATCACGGCGCCTACGTGATGATGGGCAACGACGAACTCTTTCTGCAAATGCTCGCCGCGCACGAAGACTTCGAGCACATGCGCGATTACGTGGGCTGGACCATCGATGCGAACAAGGCGCTCGGCGTCAAGGTGGTGAATCCCGGCGGTATATCCGCATTCAAGTTCAATCAACGTTCACTCGATCTCGATGAAGCACACGTGCATTACGGCATCACGCCGCGCGATGTACTGAGAACGTTGACGCGTGCGCTGAGTGAGTTGCAGGTGCCGCATCCGTTGCATGTGCATGCGAGCAATCTGGGCGTGCCGGGCAATGTGCAATCGACCATCGCGACGATGGACGCATCCGATGGCCTGCCCATCCATCTCACGCATATTCAGTTTCATAGCTATGGAACCGAAGGCGCGCGCAAATTCTCTTCGGGCGCGCGCGCGATTGCCGAAGCGGTCAATGCGCGGCCCAACGTGACCATCGATGTCGGGCAGATCATGTTCGGCCAGACCGTCTCCGCATCCGGCGACACCATGATGCAGTTCCGCAATGCGCCGCTTGCCCACCCGCGTAAGTGGGTGCTCGGCGATATCGAATGCGACGGCGGCTGCGGCGTCGTACCGTTTCGGTATCGCGAAGAAAGTTTCGTCAATGCGCTGCAATGGATCATCGGGCTGGAAATCTTTCTGCTCGTCGACGATCTGTGGCGTGTCTCGATGACGACCGATCATCCGAACGGCGCGCCCTTCACGAGTTATCCGCATCTGATCCGCCTGCTTACTGACAAGCCGTTCCGCGACGAACAACTCGACAAGCTACATGCCGATGCCAAAGCCGCCAGCGTGCTGAGCGAAATCACGCGTGAATTCTCGCTATACGAGATCGCGATCATCACGCGCGCGGGTCCCGCGCGTCTCTTGGGTCTCAAGGATCGCGGCCATCTGGGCGCAGGTGCGGCGGCGGATATCGCGGTGTATCGCGAAGACGCGAATCGCGAGCGCATGTTCACGTCGCCCGCGTTCGTGTTCAAGGACGGCGAACTCATCGCACGCGACGGCACCTTGCTCAAGACGCCAACGGGCGGCATCCATTACGTGCGTCCCGACTACGACCGCTCCATCGAAGCGCGTGTGCGCGAATACGCGCAGGCGAATCTCGCATCGAGGTTCGAAAACATCGCTATCGGCGACGACGAAATGGACTCGGTCAACAATGGCGGCAAGCTCTTGCGCGTCCCATGCGAACGACGATGACCACCATGCGCATCAACGACACGCAAATCGATGACACCTTCGCCGAAGCCTTTCCGATGAAGGCGACGCGTCTCGTCATCACCGCGCATACATCGACATGGGCGCGCCATGCAGCGAACTCACTCACAGGCTTTGCAACGTCCGTCATCGACTGCGGATGCGAAGCCGGCATCGAACGCGATTTGAGCGGTAATGAAACGCCCGATGGACGTCCAGGCGTATCGGTGTTGATATTCGCCGTATCGTCTAAAGAATTGGCTAAACAAATCGCGCGACGCGTCGGTCAGTGCGTGCTCACGTGCCCGACTACGGCCGTATATGGCGGCATCGATCCTTCAACGAGCCGCGCGCCGCTTTCCGACAACGCACCGCTCGGCGCGGGCCTGCGCTTCTTTGGCGACGGCTTTCAGATATCGAAAGTGCTCGGCTCGACACGTTACTGGCGCGTGCCGGTCATGGACGGCGAGTTCGTTTGCGAAGATTTCACTGCAACGGTCAAGGCAGTCGGCGGCGGCAACTTACTCTTCCTTGCGCGCGATATCGACAGCGCATTGCACGCGGCCGAAAGTGCAGTGACCGCGATGCATGCATTGCCCAATATCATCACGCCCTTTCCGGGCGGCGTGGTCCGGTCGGGATCGAAGATCGGCTCGAAGTACAAAGGTGCGACGGCATCCACGAATGACGCGTTCTGTCCCACGCTCGTCGGCTTATCGAAGAAGAGCGAGCTGACACCCGAGGTTGCATGCGTGCTCGAGATCGTGATCGACGGCCTCACCGATGCCGACGTCGGCGCGGCAATGACAGCGGGCATCGCCGCGGCGACATCCATAGGGCGCGCGGGCGGCGTGCTGCGCATATCGGCGGGAAACTATGGCGGCAAGCTCGGGCCTTATCACTTCAAGCTGCATGAGTTGTCGGCGGGCATTGGCGGGAGTCGCGCATGAACGCCATCACGTTGCGCGTAAAAAATGCGCCGGGCTTTCGCGTCGATGCGTCGAACTTACTGCCCAATACGTTGGCGCAAATGTCCTCGAAGGAATTGGCCGAAATCACTTTGCAAGGCCACGGCGAGACATGTGCTTTAGGCGATCTCTTTGATATTGCACACGCCGATGCCGCCGACGCGTCGCTGAACATCGAAGGCGATGTCGCGTGGCTCGACCGCATCGGCGCATCGCTAGGCGAAGGCAAGCTGACCGTGCATGGCAATGCGGGCGATTACGCGGGCATCGGCATGAAAGGCGGTGAGTTGCGCATACAAGGCAACGCGGGCCGCTTTGCCGCTTGCGAAATGCAAGGCGGACGCATCGACGTGCAGGGCAATGTCGGCGATTTCGCGGCCGGCGCGCTGCCCGGCAACATGGAAGGCATGACGGGCGGCGTGCTTGCGGTTCATGGCAACGTGGGCGCGCGCCTTGCCGACCGCATGCGGCGCGGCACCGTAATCGTCGGCGGAAATACGGGGGACTTCGCGGCATCGCGCATCGTCGCGGGCACGGTCTGCATCGCGGGAGAGACGGGCGCGCATCTTGCGTATGGCATGCGGCGCGGCACGGTCGTACTATTGACGAAGCCATCCAATGTCCCGAGCACGTTCACTGAAGGCGGACGCGGCTTCGACGTCTTCTGGCTGCTGCTCACGCGCATGCTCGCTAACGAGATCGAACCGTTTGCGAGGCTCGAACAACGCGCGCTGCCCAAGCGCTTTGCCGGCGATCTTGCCGTGGACGGACGGGGGGAATTGCTGATCGCTAATTCATGAACGGACGAGAACAATGGACCCTGTATTCGGCGCGCGAGATGCCCTTTGAACGAGGGAGGCATGCATGACCGCTGTGAGGACTCCACCCGCCACGCGCGAGCAGTCGCGCGTGGCGAACGATTCTTTCGCGCCGCCCCTCATCGCGCTTCACTGGGTCATTGCAATCGCCATCATCGCGATGCTGTGCATCGGTTTCTACATGGTGGGCCTGCCGCGCGGGCTGCCGTTCAAGTCGACGGTCATCAACTTCCATAAGTCGCTTGGCCTTACGGTTTTCCTGCTGGTGCTGATCCGCATCATGGTACGCCTGGCTTATGGCCGGCCGCCTCTGCCGCCGATGGGAGCGTGGCAACGCGCCGCCGCGAGCATCACGCAGGGTCTTTTATATGTTGGCATGGTGGCGATGCCGCTTACCGGTTATCTCGGCTCGTCGTTCAACAAGTACGGCACGCGCTTCTGGGGCGTGCTTCTGCCACAATGGGGCTGGGACGACAAGGCAATGCGCGAGCTGTTCTTCGGCATTCACGGCTACATTGCATGGATCATGGCCGCGCTCGTCGTTCTTCACTTCCTTGGCGCAATGAAACATCAGCTCATCGACAAAGACGGGCTCTTGAGGAGAATGTGGCCATGACTTCGCTACATGGAACCCGACGATGAAAATTCGCGTTCTGGGTTCATCGGCAGGCGGCGGATTTCCGCAATGGAACTGCAACTGCCGCAATTGCGAGGGCGTGCGTCGCGGCACCATCGCCGCACGCGCGAGAACGCAGTCGTCCATCGCGGTCAGCGACAACGGCGAGGACTGGCTGCTCGTCAACGCATCGCCGGACATACTCGCGCAGATCGCGGCGAATCCGGAATTGCAGCCCGCGCGCCGCGTGCGCGATACGGGCATCGCCGCTGTCATCACGATGGATGCGCAGATCGATCACGTGACCGGTCTCTTGATGCTGCGCGAGCGCGGCGCGCCTTTGCCTCTCTATACGACCGATGCGGTATGGCAAGACCTGTCGACCGGCTTTCCGATCACTTCGATTCTTTCGCATTACTGCGGCGTCGAGCATCGCCGCATCGCACTGGATGGCAACGCGCTTAGCGTGCCCGAATTGCCGCGCGTGAGCATCGATGCGCTGCCGCTTTCGAGCAAGGCGCCGCCTTATTCGCCGCATCGCGAAGCCCCCGAAGTGGGCGACAACATCGGCCTCATGTTCACGAATAACGCTTCGGGCAAGCGCGCGTTCTATGCGCCGGGTTTGGGCGCACTGGAGCCGCATGTGCTGGATGCAATGCGCACCGCTGATCTCCTGCTCGTCGACGGCACCGTGTGGACCGACGACGAAATGATCCGCCTCGGCCTGACGAAGAAGACCGGCGGGGACATGGGGCATCTCGCGCAAAGCGGCCCCGGCGGCATGATCGAAGTGCTCGATTCCATCGGTCGCGCGGACGTGCGCAAGGTGCTCATTCATATCAACAACACGAATCCGATCCTGATCGAGGACGGTCCCGAACGGCGCGTGCTGTCGGAGCATGGCATCGAAGTCGCGCACGACGGCATGACCTTCGAGCTATGACATTGCGGAGAATCATCGAATGCCTGACAACGCTTTCTCGCCGATGCTGAACCCCACGACCGGCCCGCACTTCACTGCATTGAAGGAGCCTGGCCCGGCGTGGACGCGCGAGCAGTTCGAAGAAGAACTGCGCGCGAAAGGCACGGCGTATCACATTCATCATCCGTTCAACGTGAAGATGAATAGCGGAGGATGCTCGCGCGAGCAGATTCGCGGCTGGGTGGCGAACCGCTTCTACTATCAGATCAACATCCCGCTCAAGGACGCAGCGGTGATGTCGAATTGCCCTGACCGCGAAACGCGCCGCCGCTGGGTGCTGCGCATTCTCGATCACGACGGCCATGACGATCAGCCGGGCGGTATCGAAGCATGGGCGCGTCTGGGCGATGCAGTCGGTCTCTCGCGCGACGATCTCTGGTTGCTCAAGCTCGTGACGCCGGGCGTGCGCTTCGCCGTCGATGCGTACGTGAATTTCGCGCGCCGCGCGCCGTGGCAGGAGTCAGTATGTTCGTCGCTCACGGAAATGTTCGCGCCGCAAATCCACAAGGACCGGCTCGCGACATGGCCCGAGCATTACACGTGGATCGAACCGGAAGGACTTGCGTATTTCCGCTCGCGTGTCTCGCTTGCGCAGCGCGATGTCGAACATGGGCTAGAAGTCACGCTTGCGCACTTCAAGACGCGCGAGCAACAGCAACGCGCACTCGACATCCTGCAATTCAAGCTGGATATTCTTTGGACCATGCTCGATTCCATTGAAAAGGCATTCCCGGCATGAGCGATACGAATCCGACTGAGCGCAGAAACGAAGCCGTCGAAGCACCGGACGATACATTGCGCCCGCAACTCAAACGCCTCTTTCGTCTGCAATGGGAACCGGCGCAGGACGCGCATGTGCTGCTCTATCCGGAAGGCATGGTGAAGCTCAATCAAAGCGCCGCGCAAATTCTTCTTCGTTGCGACGGCACGCGCGATATTCCCGCGCTCGTCGCCGATCTGGAGCAGGCGTTCAGCGCTAAAGGCATCGGCGACGATGTGCGCGCGTTCATCGCCGGTGCGCGTGCGCGTGGCTGGCTGGAGTGAAGAGGTGCAAGCATGACCGATCTGTCCGAACCCATCGCCAAGCCGGAACATGAAGGCGTGGCCATTCCGCCGCCCTTGTGGCTGCTCGCGGAACTCACTTACCGTTGTCCGTTGCATTGCGTCTTCTGCTACAACCCGGTGAATTACACGGACCATTCGCGCGAACTCGACACCGCGCAGTGGCTCGATGTCTTGCGTCAGGCGCGTGCGCTCGGCGCGGCGCAACTCGGCTTTTCCGGCGGCGAGCCGCTGTTGCGCGATGATCTGGAAACACTCGTCGGCGAAGCGCGCAAGCTGGGCTTTTATACGAACCTTATTACGTCGGGCATCGGACTCACTGAAAAGCGCATCACCGCGCTCAAGGACGCCGGCCTCGATCACATTCAGCTCTCGTTTCAGGATTCCACTCAAGAGCTGAACGATTTTTTATCGAGCACGAAGACTTTCGATCTCAAGAAGCGCGTCGCGAATCTAATCAAGTCGCACGGCTTTCCGATGGTGCTCAATTGCGTGCTGCATCGCTATAACCTGCCGCATATCGGACGCATCATCGACATGGCGCTCGACATGGGCGCGGAGTATCTCGAACTGGCGAACACGCAGTACTACGGCTGGGCGCATACGAACCGCGCGCAACTCATGCCGACCGCCGAACAATTGCAGGAAGCGGAAGCGGTGGTGGAAAGCTATCGCAAAGAGATTGGCGACAAGTGCAAGATCTTCTTCGTGGTGCCTGACTATTACGAGCGCCGGCCCAAGCGCTGCATGAATGGATGGGGCTCGGTGTTTCTCGGCATTGCGCCCGATGGTGCGGCCTTGCCGTGTCATACCGCGCGCTCGCTTCCGGGTCTCACGTTCCCCAATGTCACCGATACATCGCTCAAGGACATATGGTACGAAAGCGATGCGTTCAACCGCTTTCGCGGCTTTGGCTGGATGAAAGAGCCATGCCGCAGTTGCGACGAGAAGACGATCGACCTCGGCGGCTGTCGTTGCCAGGCTTATCTGCTCACGCAAGACCCCGCGAATGCCGACCCCGTTTGCGACAAGTCCGCGCATCATGAACGCGTGATCGAAGTGGTGCGCGCAGCATCGATGAGACAGGAGCCGCAGGAGCAGCCTATCGTGTTTCGTAACGATGCCAATTCGCGGCGCATCGCTTCCATGCATCGAACGGATGGACCCGACGTCGGAGAAGAATAGCCATGAACGCCGATATCTCGGTGCTGCTGGTGGACGATCACGCCGTGGTGCGTGAAGGCTACAAGCGTCTGCTCGAATTGAGTCCCGATGTCAGCGTCGCGGGCGAAGCGGCGGATGCGGCGCAGGCTTACCAGAAGTTTTGCGCATTGCAGCCGGATGTCGTCGTGATGGATCTTGCACTGCCCGGTGCAAGCGGTATTGAAGCGATGCGGCGCATGCTGGCACGCGAGCCTCATGCACACGTGCTGATTTTCAGCGTGCACGAGGAAGCGATATTCGTGCGCCGTGCGCTCGATGCCGGCGCGCGCGGCTATGTCACCAAGGCAAGCGCACCCGATGTGCTCGTCGAAGCGGTGCGTTCCGTCGCGCGTCGCATTTGCTATTTAAGCCCCGATATTTCGCAGGCGCTTGCGTTGCGCGCGACCATTCAGGAAGGACCGCCCGGACGGCAGTTATCCGCGCGTGAGTTCGAGGTGCTGCGTCTTCTCGTGCAGGGTTACACGTTGCCGAGCATCGCGGAAAAGTTGGGCCTGAGTCAGAAGACCGTGGCCAATCATCAATCGGTGATACGTCAGAAATTCGGCGCGGATAACGGCGTGCAGCTTGCGCAGATTGCCAATCGACTCGGGCTTCATTTCGCGGATTTCACGGGCGCACCCGACGCGCCTTCATTCGGCTCGCTAGGCCACGGCAGCCCCGCTTGAGCGGGCACGCGCGCGCAGAAGAGGAAGCCTTCGCCGGGGCTGCTTGCGATATGGAATTCCCCGCCGAGCGCCTCGACACGTTCGCGCATGCCGACGAGTCCCAGGCCCTTGCGCGGTATCGACAAGTCCGTGCCCGGTCCATCGTCGGCCATCGTGACGACGATCTCTCCCGGACCGCGCTCGCTTTCCGGCGTGCGTACCAGATAGATTTCGACACGCGATTGACGCGCGAACTTCGATACGTTCGTCAAACCTTCCTGCACCAGCCGATAAAGCGCGATGTTGAGTGCATCGCTTAGATGATCGAAATCGCCTTCTACCGCCAGCGTGAATTCTGCTTGCGGCAAGCGCTCGCGCCAGCCTTCGATGCAATGTTCCAGCGCAGTGGGCAAGCCGAATTCATCGAGACCAATGGGTCGTAGCTTGCGAATCATGCCGCCTATCTCGCGATACACATGCGTCGCGCTTTGCATGACCGCCAAAGAAAGCCGGTGAATTTCCGTCTCGCGCGCGATGGATAAATCGCGGATGCGTCCGGCATCGAGTGATATCGCGTTGAGATACTGGCCCAATTCATCGTGCAGTTCGCGCGCAAGATGACGCCGCTCACTTTCCTGCGCGCCGATTGCCTGACTCGCCAACCGCCGGTTTTCAGCAAGCAGGTGTTCCGCTTCTTTCTCGAGCGCGCGGCTTCGGCGAACTTCACGTTGTGCTTCCTGATAGCGCCGCCATGCGAACCACGCGCAGCCGAGCGCAAGCACGACCAATGTGGCCGGAAGCTCGTCGAGTTGAAAGCGCTCGGCGCTGCGTGTCCAGTGATAAGTCAACTCACTGAAATCGAACATGGCGAAACATGCGCCCGCGATGAGCGTGACGACGAGCACGCAGGCGAGATCACGCGACACCGTCGAGCGCGGCGTGCGGGCGGAATGATCGTCAGCGAGAGCGGGCAAGGATTCGGATCGCATCACGGAATCCATTCTATCCACGACATTCTCGCGCGGTAGGGCATGCGAATCACGTTTGGGAACGCTTCCCTGCGCGATCGGGAAAAGCTCCCGGTGCGCGCGCGGATTCTTATGCGACCCTTTCAATTAAAGACTCATCGTTTAAAAGAAGGTTAAAAGAATAACCGGAGACGACAATGAAGAGGATGCCGCGCAAGTCCGTGATCGCGCATCGGTTCAAACCCCGAGCGGGACTCAGGCTCGTGTTCGGCGGCGCGTTCGCAAGCATGACTGTCGGCGCCTGGGCGCAAACGGCGAGCGCCCCCGATGCACCTGCATCCGCCGTTGCGCCTGTCGCCGCGAGCGCGCCGCCGAACACCGAACTGCCTACCATTGTCGTCGTGGGAACGACGCCGCTTCTCGGCGTGGGCACGCCGCTCGAGAAAGTGCCTGCGAACGTGCAGACCATCAAGGGCAACGAAATCCAGGCGCAGCATTCCGCAACCGTTACCGATTATCTGCAGAAGAACGTCGTGAGCGTGGATATCAACGACGCGCAAGGCAATCCTTCGCAAACTGACATCAACTATCGCGGCTTCACTGCGTCGCCCTTGCTCGGCACGCCGCAAGGGCTTTCGGTTTTTCTCGATGGCGTGCGCATCAACGAGCCGTTCGGCGATGTCGTGAACTGGGACCTCATTCCGCAGGCCGCCATCAATAGCATGCAGATCATCCCCGGCTCCAATCCGACCTTTGGTCTGAACACGCTGGGCGGTGCAGTCGCGGTCACCACGAAGAACGGCCGCACGAATCCCGGCGGCAATATCGATGTAAGCGGCGGATCGTGGGGCAGAAAGTCGGCGCAGATCGAACAAGGCGGTGTGATCGGCAGCAATCTCGACTATTACTTCACCGCGAACGTCACCAACGACAACGGCTGGGCCGCGCAAAATTCGAGCCGTTTGCGTCAGGCGTTCGGCAAGCTCCGCTATACCGACGCCGACACCACCATTTCCCTCTCGATGGGCGGCGCGGACAACACGCTCAACGGATCGCAGACCATTCCGCGCTCTTTCCTCGACAACTACAAGCAGGCGTACACGTTCCCCGACACCAATGAGAATCAGGTCGGCTATATCACGCTGTCAGGCGAGCACTATTTCTCGCCGAATGTCGAACTGAGCGGCACCCTCTATTACCGGCACTATCGCAACAAGAACGTGAGCAGCAACGTCAACGACAACTACGGCGAAACCAAAGACGACGGCGATATCGATCTTACTCAAGCCACCAACGATCAATCGGTGATCGTCACCGACAGCTATGGCGCAAGCCTGCAACTCACGCTGCTCAACAAGCTCTTCGGCAAGGACAATCAACTGGTCCTCGGCGCGGCAGGCGACTTCGCCAATTCGCATTTCACGCAGTCATCGCAGGCGGCGCAATTCACGGATAGCCGCGCGACCGTCGGCACTGGTCCGTTCGTGTTCACGACCGACGCGAAGACGCACAATGAGAACTGGGGCATTTACTTCGAAAACACACTGTCATTCACCGAGCAATGGTCGATGACGCTTGCGGGCCGCTATAACTGGGCTAGAGCCACTATCGGCGATGAAAGCGGCGCGCAACCCTTGCTCGATGGACGCCACACGTTCTCGCGCTTCAATCCGGCAGTAGGTTTCAACTGGAATCCGACGCCGTGGTTCACCGCTTATGCCACGTACAACGAAGGCATGCGCTCGCCAACAGCTATTGAACTTGCATGCGCCGATCCGAACGCGCCTTGCTCGCTGCCCAATGACTTCATCGCCGATCCCGAACTCAAGCCCGTCATCTCGCGGACCTTCGAAGTAGGCGCGCGCGGACACATCGGCAAAGCGACGACATGGAGCGCCGCGCTGTACAGCACCACGCTTTCGGACGACATCCAGTTCGTCAGCAGCCAGGGCGCGGCGAGCACGCTCGGCTATTTCCAAAATGTAGGCAAGACGCGCCGTCAGGGCTTCGAGCTTGCGGGGCGCACGCAATGGGGACCGCTCGGCGTAGCCGCGAGCTATAGCTATGTGAATGCGACGTATCGATCGACATGGACCGAAAGCAGCGCGAGCAATTCGAGCGCGGACGATAACGGCAACATCACCGTGCATTCGGGCGACCGCATTCCCGGCATTCCATCGAATACAGTGAAAATGCGCGTGGATTACAACCCGATCTCGCGATGGAACATCGGCACCGATCTCATTTACCGCAGTAATATCTTCGCGCGTGGCGACGAGAACAACCAGGACGTCAATGGCAGCATCGCCGGTTATTTCCTGATCGATCTCGATACGACCTATAACGTCACGAAGCAATTGCAGGTCTATGCAACGGTCAAGAATCTGCTCAACAAGCGCTATGCGAATGTCGCCATTCTTGGAGAGAATTTCTTTAACGGACCGAACCATACGTTCAACGGCGCAGACACCGTCAACGAGCAGTTTCTCGGCATTGGTGCGCCGCGCGGCGTATGGGTTGGCTTGCGCTATGCGTGGAACTAGCGCTGATCTCACCGCGGCTTGAAGGGATAAATGCGAGCGGGCCGCCGCTGACGCAGTTCGGCCAGGTAATGTTCGACGAAGCGGCCAAGCGCATTCGCCTTCAGTTGCTCGAGCATGCGCATGGCATCGCTAGGCGATTCCGGCCCCATCACGAGCGCGCCGACGCCAAGGGCGCCCAGATGCACGACGAGCGCACACGAAGAAAGCGAACCGGCGTCGAAAAGGCGAATGGCGTCGGTGGCATCGTCGTCCAGTTCGATGTCTTCTTCGCGCCGTTCATAGCGAAGCGCGCCGTCTTTTCCAATGAACGCGGGCAGCCAGCGGCAATTGCCCGTACCGCCTTGAGCAGCGATCAGAACCCGCTTGCGCGCGGGACTGTCGCAGAGTGCATCGAACGCCTCGGCCAATGTCAGCATGATCGTCCTCGCCGGGAGCCTACCTGATACTAGCAGCCGCCCACGGCGAGGCGCGAGATGCATTGCGCAATGATGCGCGGCACGAAACGAAACGTCCGTGCAGCAAGCGCGATCAACGCCCGGCTATCGATCCCGCGCCGGGCGGATAAGTCACGATGCCCCATGCAAGCGGCAAATCGCCGATCTGCTTGATGGTCTGGAAGTTCGATGCATCGAGCACATACACCGCATTCGAGCGGCCGCATGCGAGCAGCAGTTTCGATCCATCGGGCGTAAAGCTGAAATGCCAGCAGCGCTGGCCAACGGGTACGTCGCTGATGTGCTCATAGGTGCCGGCGTCGAATACCTGAAGCGTCTTGTCGCGCGATGCAGCCACGAGCAGGCGCTTGCCCGCCGGATCGAACGATACGCCGTACGGGCCCATTTTCGTATCGACGGTCTTGATGACCTTCAGGTCTTTCCCGTCAAGCACGATGAACTTGTTCGCATTCTCCAGCGTCACCACGTATTGCTTCCCATCGGGCGACATCTTGATGCCGCGTGGGCGCGCGCCTTGTTGCAGCTTGACGGTGCGTACCGGCTTGCCGGTGCCCGCACGATAAACGGACACCGTGTCGTCGCCCTCGTTCGTCACGAGCATCAGCTGGCCGTCCTTCGAGAACTCGACGCCTTCCGTTTCATGACCGCTCTTGACCGAATGCGTGACCTTCATCGTCTTCAGATCGATGATGGCGATCTCCGCGGGCGGCGAGTTGGCATCGTCGTCCTTCTCCGGTTCGCCCGGCTTGGGCGGCCCGCCCGATTCGCCCGGCTCATAAGTCACATATGCATAGCCGCCTTCCACACGCACGAATTCGGGATTCTTGCCGATCTTCACGCGCTGCACGATCTTGCCGGATGCCGTATCGATCTCCGACAAGTCTCCCGTCGATTTATTCGCCACATAAAGCCGCGTGCCGTCTTTATTGAGGCTCAGGCCGCGCGGACCGTCCTTGCCGAGATCGATGGTTCTCGCAAGCGAGAGATTCGCCAGATCGATCACGCCGACGCCGGCCGTTTCGCTCGTCACATAGGCGGTCTGAGCGGCGGCATGCGCGCTGAACGCGGCAATGAACAGGGATGGGGCGAGAAACGACGCGCACGCCAAGCGCGCCGTCTTGAAGCTGACTTGCATGGTCGTCTCCGGCTAAACGTTCTTTGTTCGTTTTGGAGCGGGGCGATTGCGGCAAGCCTGCCCCGAAAAATAACTTAGCTCAGAAGACGTGGCGCGCGCAACGTCATCGGGCGGGAGAAATTCCCGAATTGCGTTGCGAGTCATGCTTCGAGTGCCAGTCGGTCAGCGCAAGGCGGACGCATCGGCTGCTAATAAATCCACTAGCGCCTTCGCGCCGCGCCGCCAGGACTGATCCGTATTGCCGCGAATATCGACTGAACGCTGAAAGAGCGTCGCGCCGCTCGTCGCATCTTCCACGCGCAGATTCATGTTGAGTATCAGATTGCTGATCTTCTGCACCCAGCACACGCCGACACGCGTGACGCCCAGCTCGCGCGCGACACGCAGTTCGCATCCGTTGCATGCGCTCATGTCCTGGGTGCTTTGCAGCGACGCGATCAGATCGCTTGCGCGCGCGTTATCCGCGACACGGAACAGCGAGCGCTGGTTCAGGTCGTCGCGCAAGGCGCTGCTGATCATGAGCAGGCGCGTGCTTTGAATGCGATTGATGTCGGCGTCGTTATACGCGGCGTTGTCGTCGATCAGCGTGCAATCGAGCAATGCAATGGATTGCTGCTGACTCTGCGCATGGGCGCAGGCGCTAAAGAGCATGGCACTGGCAATCAGGAAACTCACGGCGCGCACGATGAAAGTCATGTTCCGGTCTCGTTGAATGCGCCAACACCAGGGAGTCAATGTGTTCGCGCTGCTCCAACATACCGCCGCGTGGCGCGTCGATCAAGCGCGGACTGTTTCATCGAGCGCCTTGTCGGAAGCCGCTCAGCGCAAATTGGCATAGCGCTTGCAAAAACTCGCTCGAGCATCAGTGAATGCTCGAGTCACATCAAGCTACCCGCCAGGAGAACCATCATGCAACGCACTCTCGTTATTGCAGATTTGCCGCTGGACACAGCATCCCTCAAGGAATCCACGCTCTCACGCGAACAGATGCAGCGCGTCGTCGGCGGACGATCCGTGCCTGCCCTGGTCGATGGCCGCACGCCCGGCACAGTCGATGACTGGCAGATCAACATCGCGATCTTCGAAGGGCGCATCAGCGGGCCGTATATCGTTTGATGCGGACGCCGGCGGCTTGCGTGCATTGCATGCGAGCCGCCATCGCGCAACGAAGCCTCACGTGGTTCCCAATGGATTCGCCACGCGAACAGGAGTAACGTTGAAGGGCAAGCCAAGCGAGAAAGAGAGGCCATCATGTCCGGCGAACCCGCATCACAATGGCATGTCTTCGAATACGAAGGCTTCGAAATACACGTGCTGCCGCAATTGAAGCCGACGCCCGAACATGCGCCGCCGCGCGCCGCCGAACGCTATGTGTTCGTCGGCCATGTATGCCGTCACGGTGCGAATGCGGATTCGCCCGCTGAAGCCGTGCACTTTCATGCCGACGGCGACGACGAATACAAAAGCGCGCAAGACGCAGTGGACGACGCGCGGCATATCGGCAAGAGCATCATCGACGGCACGCATCCCGACTTGTCCGTGTTGTCCATCGTTTCACATCATCATCCCGGATGACATCGCCACTCATGCCACCTTCCGATCACGACGATGCGCGCGTCGAAAGCCTGAGCGCCATCACGCTCGCCACGCACGACATGCCGCGCGCGGTGCGCTTTTATGAGGCGCTGGGATTTCGCATCGTTCATGGCGGCGCGAACGAAGCATTCACCTCGTTCGCGCTCGGCACTTCGTTTCTAAACATCACCAGCGAGACGCATGGCCCGATTCAATGGTGGGGCCGCGTCATCATCTACGTGTCCGACGTGGACGCGTTCTATCGCAAGGCCAGGGCAAACGGCATCGAGCCGCAATTCGCGCCACGCGATGCGCCCTGGAACGAGCGCTATTTTCATCTCACCGATCCGGACGGCCACGAACTGAGTTTCGCGCGTCCGCTCTGACGCTTCAGCGCAAAGCCCAGGCATGGGTTTCGCTAAATATCGGGTGACGGGTAACGTACTCACCGGCGCATTCATATGACCGTTCGCGTACATACCCGCACATCACGCGCGTCGAAGATAAAAGCACATATCCGCCTGCGTAAGCCTTCATTTGCGTTGTTGCTATTTCGCAAAATGGCACACGGCTGGTGGATTCACGGCGTAGAGTTAAAGTGCTTTGTCACGAGTGTGGTGCGTTGCGGCAGGCGTCATTCATGCGGCTTAAAGCCTCGTACGCTTCCGGCCGATATTCAAGCATGAACGCCGCGTGCAGGAGACTACAGATGAAAAGCGTCAACGAACGATCCCTTCGTTACCAGGTGGAGAAATGGCTCGCCCCGGCCAGCGTGCCGGTTCATGTCAAGCACTTCAGTCGCACGCGCGCCGATCACACGCGCTATGTCTGCGTCGAGACCGTGCAGGGCGCGGCATCGAGAGCACTGTTCTTCTTCCGTCACGATGACGGCCAGTGGTGCGTTTATCCCCCCGCACCAAGGCAAAGAATCATGCGCAGTGAACGGCTTGCAGCGTGAAGCGCCCGTGAGAGACTAGAGACGCATGTTGTTGAAGAACTGCATCCATATTGCGCCAAACGGATTCGCGGCGCTTGCGGTGGATTCCTTAGCCGGCGAAGGTTCTTCGCTTTCCTCGGACTGCGGCTCGGGCTCGGGTTCGCTCTTCGCCTGGCGGGACTCGTGCAGCGCCACGACGCTTTCGGCAATATGCTGCGCGGTCTGCTCATCGCACTCGTGGCCAAGCAGCACGCCGAACACGACATCGCGGTTATGCCCTTCTGATGCAAAGCGCATGGCGAGCGACACGCGCCTTGCATAAAGCGCCTCACGTTCCGCTTCTTCCTCGCGCAACTGCGCTTTGCGACGCTCCATTTCCTCCGCAAAAATACGGTCGTACACCTCGCGCTGCGCGGGGTCCGAGAGAATGGCGTAGGCCTCTTTTATTTCCTGGAACTTCGCCCGCGCGGCGTCTTCATTGCCGACATTGCGGTCAGGATGGCAGCGCATCGCAGCCTTGCGATACGCCCGCTTGATCTCGTCTTCGTTGGCGTGTTCATTCACGCCCAGCGCTTCGTATAGCGTTGCCATCAGCGTTCTTTAGCGTTCGTTGAATGGAAAAGCCTTGGCATCCTAACACGCTAAAACATGGCCTTCGTGAAGCTAGCATCGAACGATGACGCGCGTAGCCGTGGCGCCGAGCAAATCGTAAATTGCGCGTGCGGGCCGCAAATAGTGCGCAATGTGCAGCCGAATGACGGCGACCGCGACGATGAAGAACAGCACCGTCACGAACAGATATTCACTGCGTTCAGCGACGACGCCATAGCGCGTATGCAGCAGCACGAACACGAGCCACGCGAACGCCGGTGCATGGAGGCTCCAGTGCCGCTGCGCAAAGTGCCATGCAATCCGCCGCACGTCGCTTCTTGCACGACGGTCGAGGCCTGCGAGTTCCGGGCGTCCACGAAAGGCAAATGGCATGACGGTCATTGCTGCGCCATCGGCGCGTCATATTCACTGCACCTAGCATAACGCGAGGACGCTGATACAACGCATGGCGTAGACTCGCATGCATGCACGCTAATCAAAACAGAACCGTTTGGCCGCAGTCCTGCAACGTACATGCGAACCACGCGTCATGAAGGGCGGTAACTTTCGCATCACGGCCGCTGTCGTCGCAAGCGCGCTCTTCATGCAGAACATGGACGGGACCATCGTCGCGACCGCGATTCCCGCCGTGGCCCGCGATCTCCACGTCGATGCCGTTCATCTCAGCAGCGCGATCACCGCGTATCTCGTCGCGTTGACGGTCTTCATTCCCGCGAGCGGATGGGTCGCCGACCGCTTCGGTGCGCGGCGTGTGTTCATGTGGGCCATCGCGACATTCACGCTTGCATCCGTCGCGTGCGCGGCAGCGATGAATCTGCCGCAACTGTTGGCCGCGCGCATCGCGCAAGGCTTGGGCGGCGCGATGATGGTGCCCGTCGGCCGTCTCATTCTCTTTCGCGGCGTCAAGCGTGAAGAGCTTTTGCAAGCCACGACATGGCTCACGATGCCCGCGCTCGTCGGCCCGTTGCTCGGCCCGCCGCTCGGCGGCTTTCTTACCGACACGCTCTCATGGCGCAGCATCTTCTGGGTCAATGTGCCGGTGGGCGTCGTCGGGCTATGGCTCACATGGAAGCTCTTGCCGCCATCGCCGCCCGAAAGCCGCACGCCGCCGGATTTGCGCGGGATGTTGCTGTCGGGCGCATCGCTGAGTCTCTTCATGATCGGCATCGAAAGCGCGGGACGCAATGTGTTGCCCACTGGCGTGGCGTGGATTTGCGTCGCGGTCGGCTTGCTGCTTTTCAGAGCAACGGTGCTTCATTGCAGGCGCACGCCGAACCCCGCCATCGACTTTTCATTGCTGTCGATTCCGACGTTTCATGCCGCGACCATCGCGGGCAGTCTCTATCGCGCGGGCGCGGGCGCACTGCCGTTTCTCGTGCCGCTCACGCTGCAGACGGGCTTCGGCTATAGCGCATCCGCCAGCGGTCTCGTCACGTTCGCCAGCGCGCTCGGCTCGTTTTGCATGAGGCCGATGACCGCGCTCGCATTGCGCCGATTCTCCGTGCGCACGGTGCTCTGCGCGGGCAGCGTGTGCTTCGCGGCCGTGCTGGCCGTTTGCTCGACGATGTCGCAAGCGTGGCCCGCAGGCGCCATCTTTCTGTTGCTGCTCATCGGCGGTCTGGGCCGCTCGCTCAGTTTCGCGACGATGGGCGCACTCGCCTTCGCCGATGTCCCCAAGGCGCGCCTCGCCGCAGCGACCTCGTTCCAGGGCACGGCGCAGCAGTTGATGAAAGCGTTCGGCGTGACAGTCGCCGCCGGAACGATCCAGGCGACGATGCTCGTCTCGGGCAACACGCAGGCGGAACGCTGGCAGCTCGCGTGCGGTTTCATCGCGACGGCGCTGCTGGTCCTCGCATCATTGCCGATGTTCGCGCGTCTTTCGCGCGATGCAGGGTAAGGAATTTCCGCTTCGTCGGCCAAGCGCGCAGAGCGGACTTGAAGTTGAACGGCCAAGCAAGTAACTTCTTCCGCTTGCCCGATTAATTCTTCATATCTAGGACAAGTCCATGATCCGGAAGGAAAATTTATCGGGCTATAATGCGGCTCCGCTTTCCTGTGACGAGTCCGATGCGCCGAAAATTCCTTCTCATCGCCCTCTTGCTGAGTTGCACGCAGGCCGCCCTCGCGCAGCAAAGCGCGCCGGCCGCCTCTGACGCCATCACGCAAGAAGCCGTGCAGCAGGAATCGAAAGGTGACGACGCGCGTCACAAGGTCTCGGAAATCATCACGCGAAGATTCGGCGTGGCGCGCGAAAAGGCGCAGGCCATTGCTTCGGCGGTAATGTCGTCGGCGTCGAAATACTCGCTGCCTCCGGCGCTTTTGCTCGCCATCATTTCCATCGAATCGCGTTTCAAGGAAACGGCCAGGGGCGCGAATAACGCAACGGGTCTCATGCAGGTCGTGCCTTCGGCGCACAAGACGCTCGTGCGGGACGTCGATCTGACGGAGCCCGAGGCCAACATCGAAGTCGGCTCGGCCATCCTTCATGGCTATCTGAAATCCGCTAAAGGCGATGTCGATGCCGCGCTGAAGAATTACGGCGGATCGAGTGCTTACGCGCAAAAAGTCAGTTTGCGCGCGAAAACGTTTGAACCAGTGGCCACGCCTGCCGATTAAGTCGGGCGCTTCCTCTCTTCGATTATTTCTTTATACGCGCCGCCGCGTGGCGGATGCCGCATGGCCTTCGAGGCCCACGGCGATCGCAACCGCGCTGACAACGTGAGTTGACCGGCATTAGTAGCCTTGCTGCTGGCCGCTGCCGTTCGACATCCCGCCCGGGCTTGCGCTGCCCGTCGAGCCGGGGCCGCTTCGTTGCATGGTGCCCTGGCCCATGCCGTTGTTCACGCCGTTGTTGCCCATGCCGCTCTTTGCGCCGGTGCCCGTGTCGCTCGTGCCATCGGTCGAGCCGCCCATGCCGGCGCCGCCCATGCCGACGCCGCCGCCCTTGCCCGCCGCGCCCGAACCCGCACCCGCCGAACCGTTACCGCCCGCGCCCATGCCGCCGCCGACGCCTGCCGCACCTCCGCCGCCTGCGCCACCGCCCGCACCGCCGCCGCCACCCGCACCACCACCGCCGCCGGCTTGAGCATAGACACCGCCCGACAGGCCGAGAACAAGAGCCGAAGCTACCAGCTTCATCGTGATCGCTTTCATTGCAAGTCTCCCAAGTTAGCGTGCCGGCTGCGCGGATCCAGTGCCGCAGCAGCCGCTTTCTCTGGCGCAAGCAACGTGCCGCGGTCGTTCAACGTTCGTCTAACTCAATAGCCGTAACCGGCGGGCGCGCACGGCACATAGGCGCGTCGATAGCCGTCGTAGCAGTAGCCTGCCGGCGGGGCCGGCTGTGCGTACACCGGTTGCGCATAGGCCGGTTGCGCGTACACGGGCTGCGCATAAGCCGGCTGTGCATACACCGGCTGCGCATTCGCGACGGAACTCACCAGCGCGCCCAACACCGCGCCGCCTATCAGCGCGCCGACGATTGCGCCGCCATCGCCGCCGTGTCCGCCCCCGTGGCCGTGCGCCGACGCCTGACCGGCCACCGAAAGGCTACCGATCATCAACAAGACAAGTGCTGTGCGCTTCATGACTTTCTCTCCTATCCCGTTGTCCGGGTTTATGAATCGCATCTTAAGCACGGTCTAAAGAAATAACTGATGCAGTTGGTAACGGTGCATTTCAACGATTACAAATTGACTCGCTTCGGATGCCAAAGCATTTCGTCTGCCGTTACAGATGCCAAGACATTCGCTCGCTGGTAACACATGAATGCTTGACGGGGCCTCAAGCGCAGACTAAAAGCTGCAGTTTCAATTGCTAGCGACTGGTTACCGTTTGTCACCAGAAAGCAGTCAACGGCTTTGCGCGGCGCCGCGTTTTCATCGGCACATGCCCCACATTGGCATGCGTCTTTGAAAAATGCAGTCTTAAAGGAGTCGAACAATCATGAAGAAAATCGTCGCTGCTCTCGCATCCACGCTGCTCGTCACCACCGTTTTCGCGCAAACCGCCACGACGGACGCGGACAAGGCGCAAGTCAAAGCCAATCACGAAAAGGCCGAGGCGCAAGCCACGGCGAACAAGAAAAAGACCGAAGCTCAGCACGATGCCGCCAAGGCGCAGGCATCGGCAAATGAAGACAAGGCATCGGCGCAAGCCGACGCCAACAAGGAAGCCGCGAAGGTAGCGCGGGCGACCACGCCGGAGCAAGCCTCCGACGCTCGCGGTGACGCCGCGAAGGCACAGGCGAAAGCCAACAAGAAGAAACACGCTGCACAGTCCAAGGCCGACAGCAAGAAGCAGGACGCAGCGAAGGATGCCAACGTGGCGCAAGCCAAGGCCGACAAGGAAAAAGTCGAGGCGCAAAGCGACGCGAACAAGGCGGCCGCCGATGCAAAGGTAGACGCGGCGAAGAAGTAAGGGGAGCCCGCGTCCTCGCATCGCGCACGCGGGCCGTCGCGCCATCATTAACGCGGTTCCGTGCGTTGTCGTTCAAGCGAGCCTTCGGGCTCGCTTTTTTTTGCGGCCGTTTAATCGACGCGTTCTTTCTCCTGCGCGCCGATCTCATGCTCCACGCTCGCGTGATATTCGCTCATCGGTAACCTGCTACGCGCCCGCGCGCGTTCGCGCAAGACGAGCCGCACGCTATGCACGCCGGTCAGCGCGACCGCAAGCCAGATCGGTCCATACGTGGCGAAGTGAGTTGCCGAGAACGGTTCGCCGAGCAGCATCACCGCGACGCCGACCAGCAAAACCGGCTCGACATAGCCGAGTATGCCGAACAGCGCGAGCGGCAAATAACGGCTCGCGCGAAGATACGATGCAAGCGCAATCGTGCTGAGTGCGCCGAGGCCGGGCAGCAGCACCATCGACAATAGCGGCGCGCCCGCGACCGTCGCAAACGAATGACGCACGATCAGCATGATCAACGCGACGGGCGCCATGAACATGATTTCGATGGCGAACGACACGAGCGCGTCCACGTTGAGCCGCCGTCTCAGCATGAAGTATGGCGGATAGCCGAGCATGACGACGAGCGTCGGCCATGCAAATGCCTTCGTCACGATGAACTCGTGCGCCACGCCGACAGCCGCCGCCGCAACGCCCGCCCATTGCAGTGCGTCGAGCCGCTCGCCGTAATAAAAGCGCCCGAGCAGCACCATCACGAGCGGCAACAAAAAATAGCCGAGCGACACATCGAGGGCGCGGCCATGCAGCGGCGCCCAGAGAAAGATCCACAACTGCACACCGAGCAGCGCGGATGCGGTGGCGAACGCAGCAAGCAAGCGCACGTTTTTGGCGAGCTTCGCCCTGAGCGCGCATAATTGCGGCCATCGATTGCGTACGGCCACGAGCAGCAACGCGCCGGGCAATGTCCAAACGATGCGCCATGCAAAGATGTCGAGGCCATCGAGCGGCGCGAGCCACTTCGTGTAACCGGACATGAGCGCGAAGAGAGCGGAAGCGGCGACTGACAATGCAATGCCGCGTCCCAGGCCATGCTGATTCATCGAAATTCGCGCTTGAGCGCTGTTTATGCGTTGACGGGCATTCTAAACGCAGTGTCAACGGCGCCTTGTCTCAAGCGCGCTTCTTGCTACTTCACCACCTCGAACGTCTGAGCGCCAGACACGCATCACCGGCATTGTCGACATTTAGTCGAGCGTCATTGCATCCGCAGCATCCACGCGCGTGGTCATCCGGGCACGCGAAGAAAACGCCGCATCGATGGAGACGTCATGACTCAGCCAGCCCTGTCGCCCCGTTTTTCAAGCGCCTTCGCAGAAGCCGTTCACGCCGGTCTCTCGCGGCATCCGCAGAAAGAGTTGCCGTCGATGTATCTGTACGACGAAGTCGGCTCCGCGCTCTTCGAAGTCATCACTGCGTTGCCGGAATACGGCGTCACGCGCGCCGAGGAACGCGTGCTCAAGGCGCATGCGGGCGATATCGTCGATGCGCTGCCCGCCAACGTGAAAGTCGCGGAGCTTGGAAGCGGCAGCGGACGCAAGACGCGCCGCATTCTTGAAGCGCTTTGCAAAAAGCAGCCGACCGCGTATTACCCGATCGAAATCTCGCGCACGGCCTTGCAGTTGTGTCATCGCGAACTCGGGGATATCGAACGCGTGTCCATTGTCGGTTATGAAAGGGATTACCTCGCGGGCCTCGCCGAAGTGAGCGGGAAACGCAACAAAGGCGAGCCTTTGCTCGTGCTCTTTCTCGGCAGCACCATCGGCAATTTCGCGCGTCTCGCCGCGACGAAATTCCTGCGCTCGATTCGCGGCATGCTCGAACCCGGCGACGCGCTCCTGCTCGGCACCGATCTCATCAAGCCCCTGCCCATGTTGATCGCCGCTTACGACGATCCCATCGGCGTGACCGCGGCTTTCAATCTGAATCTGCTCGCGCGTATCAATCGCGAATTGGGCGCGGACTTTCCGCTCGATGCCTTCGAGCACGTCGCGCGGTTCAATCCCGATGCACGCAGCATCGAAATGCATTTGCGTGCAACACGCGCGCTATCCGTGCGCGTGCGCGGCGCGGACTTGCGCGTGGACTTCAGGCAAGGCGAAACGATCTGGACCGAAAGCAGCCACAAGTATGTGGCCGAGGAAGTCGCGCCCATTGCCGTCGACGCGGGCTTCGAATGCACGCATCAATGGCGCGATGAAGAGTGGCAGTTTGCGGAGAGCCTGCTGGTCGCGCGTTGAAGCGTCAATGCTGTTCGAAGCGTTCATAGCGCTTCTCGACGTAACGCTCTTCGCTAAAGAACTCGGTGACGCGCGCATGCGGCGGTCCGCGCCGCAGCCATTCGAGCATCAGATCGACCTGATTGGCCGCGCCCTGAATCACGGCTTCGACGGAGCCGTCATCGAGATTCGCCACCCAGCCGCGCACGCCGAGCGCATGCGCGCGCCTCACCGTGTGATGGCGAAAGCCGACGCCCTGCACCACGCCTTTCACACGCACGTAATAAGTTTCGATTCTCGTATCAAGATCCGGGCCGGGCATCGTGCATTCCTCCAAGTCGTTCACAGGCCGCATTGTAGACACGCCTGCGATTGCGCGTATGACCTGGCACCAGCGCGAATCAGCTCAACCTGAACGGCTGTGCGATATCCGCGCGATCGCCCGCATGCGGACGCACAACGCGCGGCAGCGTCACTTCGAACGCCGTGCCCGCTTCCGCGGACGAGCGCACCTTCACTTCGCCGCCATGCATCTCCGTGATTTCACGCGTGATGTAAAGCCCGAGTCCCAATCCACTCGATTCATTCTGACGCCGCCCCGACCGATACGGCGCGAATATCGTCGGCAATATTTCGGCCGGGATTTCGCCCGCGTTCTGCACGACGATTTTCACATCGTTCGTGCCGCCTTCGAGCCGCACCTGAACGGCCGATCCTTCGAGTCCGTGTTGCAGCGCATTGCCGATGAGATTCGAAAACACCTGCGAAAGCAGATCGCCGTCGCCTTGCAAGAGCGTATCGCCGTGACGCAGCACGAAGATGCGTCCCTTGCCGACGCGCGCCTCGTATTCCTCGACGATATTCTTCGCGAGCGTCGCGAGTTCCACGGCGCGCGGCTGCAACGTCACGCGCCCGCCGCGCAGACGCGCGAGATTGAGCAACTGATCGACCATGCGGACCATGCGCATGCCGCTCGACTTGATGCGCGTGCCGATATTGGCAACGTTTTCGTCCTTCACGAAGCGCGCCAGATATTCCGCCGATGCGATCACCGCCGAAAGCGGCGTGCGCAGATCGTGACCGAGCACGGCCATCAGCATCTCGTTCGCATCGAGCAGTTGCTGCACGGTGGCGAGTTGCGTCGCGAGCTGCTGCTTTTGCCGCTCCATCTGGATGAACACATCCACCTTCGAATTGAGGATGCGCGAATCGAACGGCTTGTAGAGAAAGTCCACCGCGCCCGCTTCGTAACCACGAAACGTGCGGCTCACGTCCTGCGCCGTCGCGGTGAGAAAGATGATCGGCACGTGCGCGGTGCGCGGGCTGCCGCGCATCAGTTCGGCAAGCTCGAAGCCGTCCATGCCCGGCATGTTGACATCGAGAATCGCGAGCGCGACTTCATGCTTGAGCAGCAGTTCGAGCGCGGCCGGCCCCGATTCGGCCTTGAGCACCGACAGATCCGGCCGCGCGAGCGACGCTTCGAGCGCGGTGATGTTGTTGCGGATGTCGTCGACGATCAGCACATGAATGGGTTGTGTCATCGGGTGACTCCTTGCTTGGGCCATGCCTTCGTTCATTGCATTCATCGTCGCGTCCGTTATTGCGTTCGGCGTATGCGCGTCGCGAGTCGCATCGCCATGTCGTCCAGCGTGAGGATCTCGCTTGCCGCGCCGTGCGCGATGGCCGCCTGCGGCATCGATGGCGCCGATGCCGTCTGCGGGTCCTGCGCCCAGCACGCGCCGCCCGCATCGCGAATGGCACGCGCGCCGCGCGCGCCGTCGTCGTTGGCGCCGGAGAGCACGATGCCCAGCAGCCGCTCGCCATACGCATGCGCCGCCGATTCGAACAGCACGTCCACCGAAGGACGCGAGAAGCGCACGGGCGGGTCCACCGACAACGCGATGGCGGGCGGCGCGCCGTCTTCCGACTCGACCATCATGTGATAGCCGGGCGGCGCGAAATAGATGGTGCCGGGCGCGATCACGTCCTTGTCGAACGGCTCCTGCACCGGAATGCTGCAGCGCTCGGCGAAGAGACCCGGCAACAGGCTCGGCTGCCCCTGCCGTACATGCACGACGATCAGCACCGGCGGCGCGAAGTCGCGCGGCAACGCGGGCAGCAGGAGATTCAGCGCCTCGACGCCGCCCGCCGATGCGCCGATCACGATGGCGTCGATGGTGCTCATCGCTATACCTTCTGGTAAAGCCGCTCGCGCGGATTGAAGTCCGCGAAGCAGTCCGCATGCTTCGAAAAACGCAGGCTCTCCTTGCTGCCGAGCCCGAGGAAGCCGCGCCGCACGAGCGAATCGCTGAAAAGGCCCAGCGCGCGATCCTGCAATGCGCGGTCGAAATAGATCAGCACGTTGCGGCACGACACGAGATGCGCTTCGAGGAACACGCTGTCGGTGGCGAGGCTGTGGTCCGCGAACACCACGCGCGACTTGAGCGTTTGCGAGAACTTCGCCGCGCCGTAGGCCGCGTGATAGTAATCGGACAGCGTGCGCTTGCCGCCGGCCGCCAGATAATTCTGGCTGAAGCCCGCCATGCGTTCCAGCGGATAGATGCCGCTTTCGGCCTGACGCAGCGCTTCGGCGTTGATGTCGGTCGCATAGAACACGGTGCGGTCCGCGATCTTCTCTTCCGCGAAAAGCACCGCGAGCGACCACAATTCCTCGCCGCTGCTGCAGCCCGCGACCCACACCTTGATCGACGGATACGTCTGCAGGATCGGCACCACCTGCTCGCGGATCGCGCGGAAATACGAGGGATCGCGGAACATCTCGCTGACCTGCACCGTGAGGTACTGGAAGAGCCGCGCGAACAGCGGCGGTTCGCGAAGAATGCGCTCCTGCAATTGCGAAAGCGTCGCGCACTCGAGATCGTGCACGGCCTGCGCGAGCCTGCGCCGCAGCGAACTCACCGAGTAGTGCCGGAAGTCGTGCTGATACTTCAGGTAAATGGCTTCCAGAATCAGCTTCAGTTCGATGTCGAACGTGGCTTCTTCATCGTGCTTGCTGTCGTTCATTGAGTCCGTTGTCGGTTCATCGCTGCCGCAACCACACGCGGCACAGAGAGACGAGCTTATCCACGTCGATAGGCTTCGATATGTAGTCGTCCGCACCCGCCTCGAGACATTTTTCGCGATCGCTCTGCATCGCCTTCGCGGTCAGCGCGATGATCGGCAGCCGCGCGTGCTCGGGCCGCTTGCGGATTTCGGTCATCGCGGTGAGGCCGTCCATCTCGGGCATCATCACGTCCATCAGCACGAGATCGATCGAATCGTGACGCGCCAGCGCTTCCAGCGCCTCGCGTCCGTTGCGGGCAATTTCGAGCGTCGCGCCGAGCGGTTCGATCACGCGCGAAAGCGCGAAAATGTTGCGCACGTCGTCTTCGGCGAGCAGGATGGTGCGGCCTTCGAACACGTCGTCGCGCTGACGCGCTGCGCGCAGCATGCGCTGCTGTTCCGGCGGCAGCGCGCTCTCGACGCTATGCAGGAAGAGCGTCACTTCGTCGAGCAGGCGCTCCGGCGACTTCGCTCCCTTGATGATGATGGATTTCGAGTAACGGCGCAGGCGCTGCTCTTCCTCCTGCGAAATCTGCCGCCCCGTATAGACGATCACCGGCGGCGACGCGAATTCGCCGCTCGTCGATACCTTCTCCAGCAATTCATAGCCGGAGCCGTCGGGCAGCGCGAGATCCATCACGATGCAATCGAAGCTCGCGCGCCGCAATTGTTCGAGCGCCTGCGCGATCGACCCCGCTTCCACGATGTTCACCGTCTCGCTCGCGAGCAGCGCGTGAATGCTCTGGCGCAACGCGGGATCGTCCTCGACGACGAGCACGCGCCGCATGCCCTGCGACGAACGCGCTTCGAGCTTGCGGATGGCCTGCGCGAGTTCATCGCGCGCGCTCGGCTTGAGCGTGTAGCCGATCGCGCCGAGATGCAGCGCGACATCGGCGTGATCGGTCGCGGAGACGATGTGAATCGGAATATGGCGCGTGAGCGGATCGTGCTTGAGCCATTCGAGCACGGTGAGCCCGGACTGATCCGGCAAGCCGATGTCGAGCAGAATGCCGTTCGGCTGCATCGAGCGCGCCAGTTCGACGCCTTGCGTCGCGCTCGCCGCATGCACGCAGTCGAAGTCGAGCTCGTGCGCGAGATCGTAGAGGATGTGCGCGAAACGGCGATCGTCCTCGATCACGAGAATCACGCGATCCGGCCGCTGCCGGTTCGCGCGATCGTCGTCGATGCCTTGTGCCTCGGGCTTCGGCGCGGGCGGTTCGGGCTGCGTCTGCACGCTTTGCATGTGCACCGTCGCGGGCGCGGGCGGAGGCGGCGGCTTGACCGCAGCCGGCTCCGGCTCGCTCATGTGGCCGATCGTATCCAGCTTCGCGGTCACCGTGCCTTCGCGCGCGGCGAGCGGCAGCGTCACCGAGAACACGCTCCCACGGCCGACTTCGCTCGATACGCCGACCGAACCGCCCAGCAAGCGCGTGAACTCGCGCGAGATCGAAAGCCCGAGGCCGCTGCCGCCGTATTTGCGGCTCGTCGTGCCATCGGCTTGCTGGAACGCCTGGAAGATCAGGTCCTGCTTGTCGCGCGGAATGCCGATGCCCGTATCGCGCACTTCGAAGCGCACGGCATCGTCGCTTGCGCGCTGCACCGCCACCGTCACGCTGCCGCGCTCGGTGAACTTGAACGCGTTGGCGAGCAGGTTGCGCAGCACTTGCAAGAGCCGCTGGCTGTCGGTGACGAAGTATTGCGGGACGTCGTCGCCCACTTCGGTGATGAACGAAAGCCCCTTCGTCTCCGCGACCGGCGCGAACGATTGCCGCAGCGCCTGCAATAGCGACTCGACGGCGGCGGGCGCGAACTGCACGTCCATCTGGCCCGCTTCGACCTTCGACAGATCGAGGATGTCGTTTATCAGCGAAAGGAGGTCGCTGTTCGACGAATGGATCGTCGCGGCATAGCGCACCTGCTCTTCGGTGAGGTTGCCCTGCCGGTTGTCCTGCAGCAGCTTGGCGAGAATCAGCGAACTGTTGAGCGGCGTGCGCAACTCATGCGACATGTTCGCCAGGAACTCCGACTTGTACTGGCTCGCGCGCTCCATTTCGAGCGCGTTCGCGGTCAGTTCCTGCTGCGCATGCAGAAGCTCAGTCTTCTGGCGTTCGAGATGCTGCGCATGTTCTTCGAGCTGCACGTTCGTCTGTTCAAGCTCGGCCTGCTGCTGTTCGAGACGCGCCTGTGAATCCTGCAGCGCGCGGCCGCGTTCCTCCAGTTCTTCGTTGGAGACGCGCAGTTCTTCCTGCTGCACTTGAAGTTCTTCGCTCTGGCGCTGCGTTTCTTCGAGCAACTCGACAAGCCGCGTGCGATAACGCGCCGAGCGCATGGCCATGCCCATCGCTTCGGATGCCATTTCGAGCAGCGCGCGGGCATCGTCGAAACGACCTTCATTGCCGACGAAACCGATTTCGAGCGCGCCTGCCACGTCGCCGTCCGCATAGAGCGGCGCGATCACCACGCGCGTCGCCGCCGCCGCGCCGAGCGCCGAGCCGGCCTTCAGGTAATGCGCGGAGGCATCGGACAGGCTGAGCGTGCGCTTGTCTTCCACCGCCTGGCCGACGAGCCCTTCGCCACGCGCGATCCGGCGCGGCGCGCCGTTCTCGTCGGGCAGCGCCCAGGCCGCGACGCGTTCGAGCGAATCGCCATTGAGCGAATACACTACGCCGACTTTCGCGTTCACATACGGAATGAGCGAACGCAGAATGCTCACGCCGATCGAAGCCGGAGACTGCTCGCCGCGCAATTGCAGGCTCATCTGCATGATGCCCTGCTGCAGCCAGCCGGTGCGTTGTACGGCAAGCCGCGATTTGATATATAGATGCGCCACCACGGACAGCACGAGCAGCACGAAAATGCCCATCGCGCGATTGACCTGGAGCACGTCGTGCGTGGTGGCCGCGTCGCCGGTGGCGAACGCGTAGCCGAGAATCATCAGCACCGATGCGCCGCCCGCCGTGACCATCGGCAGCGCGGGCCTGTCCGCCCACATGCAGAGCACGACGGGCAGCACGTAGAACACCCAGATCGCGACGCGCATCGGCGTGAGCAGGTCGATGGCGAACACGACCGCAAGCGAAAGCGCGATAGCGAAGTAGATCCACAGAGTGTGGTTGCGATTGTCTTGAGGCATCGTTGACCGTAGTTTCATTTTTCGGGGCCGCGCGCCCCGCAGCAGGCACGGACCTTAGCACGAGCCGCAACGCCTTGTCACATGGGCTCGGGCGGGTAATCGAAGCGGCCGTTTTCGCGCGGAACTTGTTCCGAAAGCCCGCAGCAAGGCCATTTCCAAGAGGTAACAATGACTGATTTTTCCGGCTCCCGCGTGCTCGTCACCGGCGCTTCGGGTTTCGTCGGGTCCGCGGTTGCGCGGCTTGCCATCGAACGCGGTTTCGACGTGCGCGTGCTCGTTCGCGCGACGAGTCCGCGCAAGAACGTCGAATCGCTCGATGCGGAGATCGTGGTCGGCGACATGCGCGACGAAGTGTCGATGCGCGCCGCGCTCAAGGGCGTGCGCTATTTGTTCCACGTCGCGGCCGACTATCGCATCTGGGCGCCCGATCCCAGCGAGATCGAGCGCGCGAACCTGCAGGGCACCGAAGCGACGATGCGCGCGGCGCTCGCGGAAGGCGTCGAGCGCATCGTGTACACGAGCAGCGTCGCGACGCTGAAGGTGACGAGCTCGGGCGCGATCGTCGACGAGACGAAGCCCTCGGACGCGGCGAGCACCATCGGCGCGTACAAGCGCAGCAAGGTGCTGGCCGAGCGCGCGGTCGAGCGCATGATCGCGAACGATCGGCTGCCCGCGGTGATCGTCAATCCGTCGACGCCCATCGGCCCGCGCGACGTGCGCCCGACACCGACCGGGCGCATCATCGTGGAAGCGGCGACGGGCAAGATACCCGCGTTCGTGGATACGGGCCTGAACCTCGTGCATGTCGACGACGTCGCGAACGGCCACTTCCTCGCGCTGGAGCGCGGCGTCATCGGCGAGCGATACATCCTCGGCGGCGAAAATCTGCCGCTCCAGCAGATGCTCGCGGACATCGCGGGCTTCGTCGGCCGCAAGCCGCCCACCGTCAAACTGCCGCGCGGGCCGCTTTACCCGCTGGCGATCGGCGCGGAGCTGTACGCGAAAATCAGCGGCAAGGAGCCGTTCGTGACCGTGGACGGCCTGCGCATGTCGAAGAACAAGATGTACTTCACGTCGGCGAAGGCGGAGCGGGAGCTGGGGTATCGGGCGCGGCCGTACGCGCAAGGTCTGAAGGACGCGCTGGACTGGTTTCGCGCGAACGGCTATTTGAGCGCTTAAAAAACACAACTCTTGTATAAGACTTAAAAAATATTAAGTGCCTGATATTCAAAGAAAAACTGTCGTTTCAGGGCCGACGGCGCCCCTTCTTTTGCACGCCTTGCCTCCAAAATCAGGCAAAATAGCGGACTGATGCCGGCGTGCTGCCGACCGGCGGCTTCCTTCCCAACCCGTTTCTGGATGTCGAGACTAGCGATGAGTAACCAGCAACCCACCATCATCTACACCCTGACCGACGAAGCTCCGCTGCTCGCAACCAGCGCCTTTCTGCCGATCATCCGCACCTTCACCACGCCCGCCGGCGTCAACGTCGCAACGAGCGACATCTCGCTCGCAGGCCGCATCCTCGGCGAATTCCCCGAATTCCTGACCGAAGACCAGCGCGTGCCCGACAACCTCGCCGAACTCGGCCGCCTCACGCAGTTGCCCGACACCAACATCATCAAGCTGCCGAACATCAGCGCGTCGGTGCCGCAGTTGGTCGCCGCGATCAAGGAACTGCAGGGCAAGGGCTACAAGGTGCCCAACTATCCCGAAGAGCCGAAGAACGACGAAGAAAAGGCCATCGCGCAACGCTATTCGAAGTGCCTCGGCAGCGCGGTGAACCCGGTTCTGCGCGAAGGCAACTCGGACCGCCGCGCGCCGCTCGCCGTCAAGAACTACGCGAAGAAGCATCCGCACAGCATGGGCGAATGGAGCATGGCTTCGCGCACGCACGTGGCGCACATGAAGCACGGCGACTTCTATCACGGCGAAAAGTCCATCACGAACAACGGCGCGCGCGAAGTGCGCATGGAACTCGTGACGAAGAGCGGCAAGACCATCGTGCTGAAGCCGAAAGTCAAGCTGCAGGACGGCGAGATCGTCGACAGCATGTTCATGAGCAAGAAGGCGCTCGTCGCGTTCTACGAAGACCAGATGGAAGACGCGCGCAAGACCGGCGTCATGTTGTCGCTGCACGTGAAGGCGACCATGATGAAGGTCTCGCACCCGATCGTGTTCGGTCACGCCGTGAAGGTGTTCTACAAGGACGCGTTCGCCAAGCACGCGAAGCTCTTCGAAGAACTCGGCGTGAACGTGAACAACGGCCTCGTGGATCTGTACTCGAAGATCGAGTCGCTGCCGGATTCCCAGCGCGATGAAGTCATCCGCGACATGCACGCTTGCCACGAACATCGCCCGGCGCTCGCCATGGTCGATTCCGCGAAGGGCATCTCGAACCTGCACGCACCGAACGACGTCATCGTCGATGCCTCCATGCCCGCGATGATCCGCGCCGGCGGCAAGATGTGGGGCGCCGACGGCCGTCCGCAAGACACGAAGTGCCTGATTCCGGAAAGCACGTTCGCGCGCATCTATCAGGAAATCATCAACTTCTGCAAGACCAACGGCGCTTTCGATCCGCGTACGATGGGAACGGTCCCGAACGTCGGCCTGATGGCGCAGAAGGCCGAAGAATACGGCTCGCACGACAAGACTTTCGAGATTCCGGAAGACGGCACGGCGCGTATCGTCGATAACGCCACGAACGAAGTGCTCGAAGCGCTCACGCAGGAAGTCGAGCAAGGCGACATCTGGCGCATGTGCCTCGTGAAGGACGCGCCCATTCGCGACTGGGTCAAGCTCGCCGTCACGCGCGTGCGCAACTCGGGCACGCCGGCAGTGTTCTGGCTCGACCCGTATCGTCCGCACGAAGCCGAACTCATCAAGAAGGTCGAGACGTACCTGAAGGATCACGACACCGAAGGCCTCGACATCCAGATCATGTCGCAAGTGCGCGCCATGCGTTACACGCTCGAGCGCGTCATTCGCGGTCTGGACACGATCTCGGTCACCGGCAACATCCTGCGCGACTATCTGACCGACCTGTTCCCGATCATGGAACTCGGCACGAGCGCGAAGATGCTGTCCATCGTTCCGCTGATGGCGGGCGGCGGCCTGTACGAAACGGGCGCGGGCGGCTCGGCGCCGAAGCACGTGCAGCAGCTCGTGCAGGAAAACCACCTGCGCTGGGACTCGCTGGGCGAGTTCCTTGCGCTGGCCGTTTCGCTGGAAGAGCTGGGCATCAAGAGCAACAACGCGAAGGCCAAGCTCGTCGCGAAGGCGCTCGACGCTGCCACCGGCAAGCTGCTCGACAACAACAAGGGCCCGTCGCCGAAGGCCGGTCAGCTCGATAACCGCGGCAGCCAGTTCTATCTCGCGATGTACTGGGCGCAGGAACTCGCGGGTCAGTCGGAAGACCGCGAAATCGCCGCGTTCTTCGCGCCGCTCGCGAAGAGCCTGGCTGAGAACGAGCAGAAGATCGTCGAGGAACTGACCGTCGTGCAGGGCGCCGAAGCGGACATCGGCGGCTATTACAAGCCGGAAGATGCGAAGCTCGAAGCGGTGATGCGTCCGAGCAAGACGTTCAACGCCGTGTTGTCGCAAGTGCAGGGGAAGTAACGCTTGACGCTGCAAGGCGCGCGGGCCGTCCGGTCTCGCGTGTATCGCGCCGCGTCGTCCGGCTTTCTTTCGGACGATGCGGCGCGCCTCCTTCTCGAAAGACGCGCTCGCGTCGTCCTATCCGCCTTCCTCAAGCATTTGGTTACAACGTGTGGCGGCTCAGCCGCAGACGAGCGGTTAAAATCGTTGCCTCGCTGCCAGCCTCGCAAGACATACACATTCGCATGAACCTACATGACCAGCTCGGCGCGCTGGAGTCGAGCCTCGATGCGCTCCTCCAGTCCGCCGCCCGTCCCGCTGCCGTTTCGCCTGCTGTCGTATCAACCGATGAATCGACGCCTAACGACGCCCCCGCGCCGCTGCCTTATCGCGCGACCGATGGCGAGCAGGTCGGCGTGCCGGCGGAGCCGAAAGAACTGAAGCCGGCTGCGGAAGCCGAAGCGCAACCCGAAGCTCGGGCCGAACCCGAAGCCCCGCCCACGCTCACCGTTTCGCGGCCCGACCGCAATGCGATCGAGATGAGCATCGCGGGCAAGTCGGTGCTGCTGAGTCCCGAAGGCGTGTCCGAGTTGATTCAGGAGTTGTCGAATGTGCGGGCGTCGATGTCGGCGGAGCAGCCGATGGGCGTCGCGCCCGGCTGGCGCTTCGCGGCGACGAAGAATCCGGTCATGGCGGTGCAGAAGCACGCCAACGGCGACCGCCTGCTCATCATGCGGCACACCGGACACGGCTGGGTGCCGTTCACGTTCTCGCCGGATATGGTCGTCGAGCTATACGCAATGCTGACCAAGCGCTGACGCGCCCGGCACGCCTCAAGAATTTTCCTGCGTCGGCGCCTGCACGCGCGCCTTCCACTGCCCGCCCTTGCCGCTCCAGTAACGCACCGCCGATCCGATCGTCGCCGATACATAGAACAGCGCGACGAGCGGCAACAGCGGCGCCCACAGCAGCGAGCGGCGGTAATAACGCAGCATCGGTCCGTAGGCGACGCACATCATCGCCCACGCCGCGCACGCGGGCCACGCGCGTGCGCCCCACACGAGCGAGAACGCCGGCGGCACGAGATAGATCACCGCCATCCCCAGCACCGTGCCCGCCAGCAGCAGCGGCGAGTAGCGCAGCTGCGTGAACGCCGTGCGCGCGATCATGTTCCAGATCTCGCGCCAGTCGTCATAAGGACGCAGCGATTCGCTGCCTTCGGCGAGATCGAGACGGATCGGGCGCGCATCCGCCCGACCCTTGCGATGCTTGATGCGCAGCGCGAGACTGCAATCGTCGATCAATTCGCGGCGAATCGACTCGATGCCGCCCGCCTCCACCAGCGCCGCGCGCCGCACGAGCATGCAGCCGCCCGCCGCGCCCGCCGTCATCTTTTTGGTGTCGTTGACCCACGCGAACGGATACAGCTTCGCGAAGAAAAACACGAACGCGGGAATCAGCGCCTTTTCCCAAGGCGAATCGCTGCGCAGCCGCACCATCAGCGAGACGAGATCGCGATCTTCCAGAATCGTGCGCGCGACGAGTTGCGTCGCGGCATCGGCCGGATGGTAGATGTCCGCGTCGGTGAGCAGCAGGAATTCGGCGGGCAAGCCGAGCTCGTCGATCGCCTCGATGCCCTGCGACTGCGCCCACACCTTGCCCGACCATCCGGGCGGCAGCGGCTTGCCCGTCAGCACGGTCAGGCGGTCCTCCAGTCCCAGATCGCGGGCGGCGGCGAGCGCGGCGGCGGCGGTGTCGTCGGTGCTGTGATCGTCGACGACGACCACATGGAACGCGCCCGCATAGTCCTGTTTCAAGAGCGAGCCGACCGCGCGGCCGATGACATCCGCCTCGTTGCGCGCCGGCACGACCGCGACGAGCGCGGGCCACGCGCCGCGCCGCGCGATTTCGGCATTGCCGACGGCATGGACGGTCGCGGCGGACAGCGCGGGCGCGGGCTGTGCGCGCCAGAAACCGCCGCGCGCGAAGAGCAGCACGATCCAGATGAGCAGAGACAGCCAGGCGATCAGTAGCATGGATAGACAGGAAACGACGATGAACGAAGCCGCGTCCGTGTGAGCGCGGCCTCATGGAACCGGGGATGCGCGAGCGGGAGCGCAGCGCAAGTGCGTTCGGGATGGCGGCGGGCCGCAGCGAGCCATTGCGCGGCATCCCGGGCGACCGATAGTTTAAAGACTTCCGTCGATGCCCGTATTTCGTGCATCCGACGCATACGCGGCGGCGTGTTCGAGACAGGCCGTCTGGCAAGCGCTAAAAAAGGGAACGCGTTAGAATACACGGTCAACTTCGGCGAGCAGACAGAATTACCGGACCTTCTTCCGGTTGCTTTCCGGAGCCGTCGCATGCCAATTGCGTGCGCGGTTCCAACAGCGAAAGCGCGCGTTAGCCGCCCGATTATCCGAAACCCGCGCCAGTCGGAGTTCGTTCGAACATGCGTATCATCCTTGCTCAACCCCGCGGTTTTTGTGCGGGCGTGGTCCGTGCGATCGAGATCGTCGATCGTGCGCTCGAACGGCACGGCGCACCCGTGTACGTGCGCCACGAGATCGTGCATAACCGGCACGTCGTGGACAACTTGCGGGGCAAAGGCGCGCGTTTCGTCGAGGAACTCGATGAAGTGCCGCACGGCGCAGTCGCCATTTTCAGCGCGCATGGTGTTGCGCAGAGCGTCGAGCGCGATGCCGATGCGCGCGGCCTCGATGTGCTCGACGCCACCTGCCCGCTCGTCACGAAGGTGCATGTGCAAGGCCGGCAGTATGTATCGCAGGGCCGCACGCTGATTCTGATCGGCCACGCGGGACATCCGGAAGTAGAAGGCACGATCGGCCAGATTCCCGGCAAGGTCGTGCTCGTGCAGAGCGAAGCCGAAGTGCAGACTCTGGCGCTTCCCGCCGATACGCCCGTCGCCTACGTCACGCAGACGACGCTTTCCGTGGACGACACGCGCGGCATCATCGACGCCTTGCAGCGCCGCTTCACGGATATCGTCGGTCCCGACACGCGCGACATCTGCTACGCGACGCAGAATCGCCAAGCCGCCGTGCGCGAGCTGTCCACTGAGGTGGACGTGCTGCTCGTGGTCGGCGCCACCAATAGTTCCAATTCCAACCGCCTGCGGGAAATCGGCGCCGAAAGCGGCGTGCCGAGCTATCTCGTCGCGGACGGTTCCGAGATCAAGGCCGAATGGTTTGCGCATGCGCAGACGGTCGGCATCACGGCCGGCGCTTCGGCGCCCGAAGAAATGGTCGAACATGTGATCGATGCCCTGCGCGCCTTTGGCCACGTCGAAGTCACGACGATGAACGGCCGCGAGGAAAAGGTCGAATTCAAACTCCCCGCGAAGCTCCTGCAGCCGCTCGCCGCGTTGTCGGCAGCAGATGCAACGGCGATTCGCGAAGAATAAGGAGAGGACACAATTGTCTATTCCGATGCTCCAGAAGGCCCGCGTAGGCGCCTACATCTTCAAGCAGCACCTGACGCGCAACAAGCGCTATCCGCTCGCGCTGATGCTTGAACCGCTGTTCCGCTGCAATCTCGCGTGTAACGGCTGCGGCAAGATCGACTATCCGGATCCCATTCTGAACCAGCGCCTGTCGCTCGAAGAATGCCTCGGCGCAGTCGACGAGTGCGGCGCGCCGGTCGTGTCCATCGCGGGCGGCGAGCCGTTGCTGCACAAGGAGATGCCGCAGATCGTGAAGGGCATCATCGAGCGCAAGAAGTTCGTGTATCTCTGCACGAACGCGCTCCTGATGGAAAAGAAGATGGACGACTACGAGCCGAGCCCGTACTTCGTCTGGTCCGTTCACCTCGACGGCGACAAGGACATGCACGACCATTCCGTTTCGCAGGACGGCGTGTACGACAAGGCGACGAAGGCGATCCGCGAGGCGAAGCGCCGTGGTTTCCGCGTGAACATCAACTGCACGCTGTTCAACGACGCGAACCCGGAACGCGTGGCGAAGTTCTTCGACACGCTCGGGCCGATGGGCGTGGACGGCATCACCGTGTCGCCGGGTTACGCTTACGAGCGCGCGCCGGATCAGCAGCACTTCCTGAATCGCGACAAGACGAAGACGCTGTTCCGCGAAATCTTCAAGCGCGGCAACAACGGCAAGAACTGGTCGTTCAGCCAGTCGGCGATGTTCCTCGACTTCCTCGCGGGCAACCAGACGTATCAATGCACGCCGTGGGGCAATCCGGCGCGCACGGTGTTCGGCTGGCAGCGTCCGTGCTATCTGCTCGGCGAAGGGTATGCCAAGACCTTCAAGGAACTGATGGATACGACCGACTGGGACAAGTACGGCACGGGCAACTACGAGAAGTGCGCGGACTGCATGGTGCATAGCGGCTTCGAGGCGACCGCCGTGATGGACACGGTGGCGCATCCGCTGAAGGCGCTGGGCGTTTCGCTGCGCGGCCCGCGCACCGAAGGCGCGTACGCGAAGGAACTGCCGATCGACAAGCAGCGCCCGGCCGAGTACGTGTTCTCGAAGCATGTGGAGATCAAGCTGGAAGAGATCGGCCGCGCGCAGAAGAACAAGGGCGCGAAGACGGCGGCTGCAGCGCATTGAGCGTTGCCTGAGCGGCAGGTTGCACGAAGGGCGGATGGCTTGAGGGTCGTCCGCCCTTTTTGCTTGGCCTACCAGATCGTCTTGACGTGTTCGTATGCGCGGATATTCCGGTCTCTCGTCACCAGCGGCGCGGCCAGCGCGCGCGCCGTCGCAACGATTAGCCGGTCGGCGGGATCGTTGTGAAACTCGCCCGGTAGGTCGACCGACTTTATCGCGATGCTTCGGTCCACCGGCATGAACCGCACTCCTTCGATTCGAGCGACCTTATCCATCCAGTCGCCGGTGTCCATCGATAGTCCGACTTTGCCTCGCTTGACCAACAAAGCGATTTCCCATGCGGTGATCGTCGAGATGACTATCTCGCCGCCTGCACTCGATTCGCTCTCGATCGCTGCACGAGCCTGCTTGCTGAGCGCTCCCCCACTCACCCACCACAGCAGCGCGTGCGTATCCAACACGATCATTTGAGCGCCTCCCAGTCTTCCAGTCCCACCGGTTCGAACGGATCGTCATAGAACAGCACGCTTCCGCGCAGCTCTTCAAGCGGCGTGAGCGATGAATTGTCATACCGGCGAACTTCAAGCACCGGCTTCCCATGGTCGGTCACGATCATATGTTCTCCTGTCGATTCCACGAGCCGGAAATATTCAAGCGCCTTTGCCTTGAACTCGGATTTCGAAACTCGCTTGACCGCCATGATAAAACTCCTAGTCACCGTCGACTAGTCATTTTACCCTCATCCGAATGGCATAAGCGAACGCCCAATAAAAAAACGCGACGGCTCATCACCGTCGCGTTCCGCTTCCTTCACTAAGTCACAAAAGCAAGCTGGCTCAACAACACTTCCCCGCCCCCGACCCGTACCGCGCTTCCTGACGCTCGCGGAAAAACTCCGCGTACGTCATCACCGGCTGGTCGGGATGCGTGTTCTGCATGTGCGTGACGTAAGCGTCGTAGTCGGGCATGCCGACCATCAGGCGCATCGCCTGGCCGAGATACCGGCCCGCTTGCCGAAGATCGCTGAACATCGCTGCCTCCTTCGCTATACCCGTATCAATGGCCGGAGCGCACGGCCGCGCCCGCCGTCGGCATCGGCTCGAAGGGGGTCTCGCGCACCGTCGGACGCGCCTCGCGACGCGCACGCAGCACCGCGAACACGCCGTACACCGCGATGCTCGCCACCACGAGAATGAACAGCCCCGCGAGCGCCGCATCGATGTAATCGTTCACGATGATCCGCTGCATCTCCGCAAGCGACTTCGCCGGCGCCATCACCTTGCCCGCATCGGCGGCTTCGCGCAGCTTCGCGGCGTGAGCGAGGAAGCTGACCTTCGGGTTCGCATCGAAAATTTTCTGCCAGCCGGCCGTCAGCGTGCAAATGAGCAGCCACGCCGTCGGCAAGACCGTCACCCACGCGAAACGCTCGCGCTTCATCTTGAACAGCACGACCGTCCCGAGCATCAGCGCGATGCCCGCGAGCATCTGGTTCGAGATGCCGAAGAGCGGCCACAGCGTGTTGATGCCGCCGAACGGATCGACCACGCCCTGATACAGGAAGTATCCCCACGCGGCCACGCACAGACCCGTGGCGACGAGGTTCGCCGGCAGCGATTGCGTGCGGCGCAGCGCCGGATGGAAGGTGCCGAGCAGATCCTGCAGCATGAAGCGGCCGGCGCGCGTGCCGGCATCCACGGCGGTCAGGATAAAGAGCGCCTCGAAGAGAATGGCGAAGTGATACCAGAACGCCATCATCGCCGGGCCGCCGATCACCTGATGAAGAATCTGCGCCATGCCGACCGCCAGCGTCGGCGCGCCGCCCGCCCGCGCGACGATCGTCGTTTCGCCGACCGCCTTCGCCGTCGCCGTCAGCATGTCCGGCGTGAGCGCGAAGCCCCACGACGTGACCGTCTGCGCGACCGCGTCCGGCGTCGTGCCGAGCAGCGCGGCCGGGCTGTTCATCGCGAAGTAGACGCCCGGTTCGATCACGCACGCGGCGACGAGCGCCATGATCGCGACGAACGATTCCATCAGCATCGCGCCATAGCCGATCAGGCGCATGTTCACTTCGTTGTCGATCATCTTGGGCGTCGTGCCCGACGAGATCAGCGCGTGGAAGCCCGACACCGCGCCGCACGCGATCGTGATGAAGAGGAACGGGAACAGGTTGCCCGCCCACACGGGGCCGCTGCCGTCGACGAACTTCGTGAACGCCGGCATCTTCAGTTCAGGCGCGACGATCAGAATGCCGATGGCGAGGCCGAGAATGGTGCCGATCTTGAGGAACGTCGAAAGATAATCGCGCGGCGCGAGCAGCAGCCACACCGGCAGCACCGACGCCACGAAGCCGTAGCCGATCAGAATCCACGTGAGCTGCACGCCGGTGAACGTGAAGAACGGCGCGAGCGTCGGCGATTCGGCGACATGTCCGCCGTAGACGATCGCCAGCATCAGGCCGATGAAACCGATGATCGACACTTCGCCGATGCGCCCCGGACGAATGTAGCGCGTGTAGACGCCCATGAAGATTGCGATCGGAATGGTCGCCGCGACCGTGAACGTGCCCCACGGCGAGCCCGTGAGCGCCTTCACGACGATCAGCGCGAGCACCGCGAGAATGATCACCATGATGAGGAACGCGCCGAACAGCGCGATCACGCCGGGCACGTTGCCCAGTTCCATCTTGATGAGATCGCCGAGCGAGCGGCCGTCGCGGCGCGTCGAGATGAACAGGACGACGAAATCCTGCACCGCGCCCGCGAACACCACGCCCGCGAGAATCCACAGCATGCCGGGCGTGTAGCCCATCTGCGCCGCGAGCACCGGGCCGACGAGCGGACCCGCGCCCGCGATCGCCGCGAAATGATGGCCGAACAGCACGTACTTGTTGGTCGGCACATAATCGAGGCCGTCGTTGTGACGAACGGCAGGCGTCTTGCGCAGGCCGTCGAGTTGCAGCACGGTTCCCGCGATGAAGCGCGAATAGAAGCGATAGGCGATGAGATAAACGCAGACCGCCGCGATGACGATCCACAGTGCGCTGATTCGCTCGCCGTGCGCGAGCGCGATGGTGCCGAATGCGAACGCGCCCAAGAGCGCGAGCGCGATCCAGACCAGGAATCCGGAAGCCCGATTCATGGTGTCTCCTGTCTTTTAGTTGCCCTTCGATGTCCGCGCGCCCGGCGTCAGCCGTCGGGCGCTTCGGGCGTGTAGTATTCGCCTTCGTCCAGACGCTTACAACCGGACAACTACGTAAGCCGCGCTACGTGGAACTACGTAGGAGCATCGAGCGTACCCGTGTCATGAACCTCAAAGCGAAGATTGTTTTGCTCGCGATCGTGCCGTTTGCCGTGGCGATCGGCGGCATCGAATATGGCGTGCGCCATCAGGCGACGACGCTCGCGCACGCGCAGCACGCCACGCTGCAGACGGCGTACATGTCGAGCAAGGAAGTGGAGTTGCGGCATTACGTCGAACTAGCGCGAAGCGCTATCGCGCCGTATTACGACGCCCCCGCCGACGACCCACGCTCCGACGACGAGCGCCGCCAGCTCGCGCTCGACGCGCTGCATCGGCTGGACTTCGGCCCCGACGGCTACTTTTTCGTCTACACGATGCACGGCACGTCGCTGATGCATCCGCGGCAGCCGGATCTCGTCGGCCGCGACCTGTGGACCATGCGCGATCCCGCCGGCGCGCTCACGATCCAGCAGTTGATACGCGAGGCGTCGAAGGGCGGCGGCTACGTGCGTTATATGTGGCAGCGGCCATCGACCGGTCAGCTCGCGCCGAAGCTCGGCTACGTCGAGCCGCTCACGCGCTGGGGCTGGATGATCGGCACCGGCATCTATCTGGAGGATGTCGAAGCGACGCTCGGCCGCATCGATGCGCAGGCGGCCGCGAACATCGACCGGACGGTGATGTGGATCGGCGGCATCGCGCTGGCGGCGCTCGCGGCGATTGCGTTGTGCGGCGCGGTACTGAACATCAGCGAACATCGCAGCGCGGACGCGAAGTTGAAGCGCCTCGCGCGGCGCGTGGTGGAATCGCAGGAGCAGGAGCGCGCGCGGCTGTCGCGCGAACTGCACGACGGCATCAGCCAGATGCTCGTCTCCGTCAAGCTGCTGCTCGAATCGGCGCTCGCGCGCTTCGAACGCGGACAGGCGCGCGAACCCGCCGCCGAAGCCGCGCTCGCCACGGGCCTCGGGCGTCTGTCGGGCACCCTGCGCGAAGTGCGGCGCATCTCCCAGGCGCTGCGCCCCGCGATGCTCGACGACCTCGGTCTCGCCGCCGCGCTCGAGCAACTCGCGCGCGAGTTCGACGGGCAGGACGGCATCGAAGTGCGCTTCGAATCGACGGCGAACGGCCAGGTGAGTCCCGCGCAGCGCCCGGCGCTCCCCGATCCGGTGAACATCGTGCTGTTTCGCATCGCGCAGGAAGCGCTGACGAATATCGCGCGCCACGCGCACGCGAGCCGCGCGACCGTCGCGCTCGATGTCGCGCCGCACGCGGTGAGTCTCGTCGTCAGCGACAACGGCCGCGGCTTCGACTCGCAGACCGCGCTGTACGGCCCCGCAAGCGGCCTCGGCCTGCGTAACATGCGTGAGCGGCTCGACACGCTCGGCGGCATGCTCGCCATCCAGTCGCAACTCGGCCGTACCGTGATCGCCGCGACCGTTCCGATGCCGCTCGCGGCTCCGAACCTGCAAGGATTTTCCGATGACTTCTGAACCGGCCCGCATCGTTATCGTCGACGATCACCCGCTCGTGCGCGACGGCCTGCGCGCGCGGCTCGAAGCCGTGCCGCATCTGCGCGTGACCGGCGAAGCGGGCAACGGCGCCGAAGCGCTCGCGCTCGCCGACGACGAAGAGAGCCGGCCCGATCTCGTGCTGATGGATGTGGGAATGGCGGGAATGAGCGGGATCGAGCTGGCGGCGCATTTTCACGAGCGCTTTCCGGCGATCCGCGTGCTGATGCTGTCGATGCACGACAACGTGGAGTACGTGACGCAGGCCGTGCGGGCGGGCGCGAGCGGCTACGTGCTGAAGGATTCGCCCGCCGCCGAAATCATCCAGGCGATCGACGCCGTGCTCGCGGGCAAGACCTTCTTCAGCGCGGGACTCGCCGCGCGCATGATCCAGGCACAGGCCATGCAGACGCCCATCGAACGCCTGACGCCCCGCGAGCGCGACGTGCTCGATGCGCTCGCGCAGGGTTTGTCGAGCAAGCAGATTGCGCAGCAGCACGGGTTATCGGTGCGTACCGTGGAGACGCATCGGCTGAATCTGAAGCGCAAACTGTCGATCGACGGTCAGGCCGAACTCATCAAGTACGCCGTGGAGCACCGGCGCACCTGATGCCTTACCCGGCGGAACGGGCGTTGTGTTCGGACAGGTACTTGATGAGCCCGTCCACGCCGCCCTTTTGAAGCTGGCCGGCGAACTGCTGCTGGTAGACCTGGATGAGCCACGCGCCCATCATGTCGATGTCGTAGATTTTCCAGCCCTGCGCGGTCTTGCCGAGGCGATACCGCACCGGGTTGTCGCCGCCCGTCGAGATCACGTGCGATTCGACGACGGCGTCTTTCGCGCTGGCGTCGATGGTGGGTGCATCGAAGCGGAACTTGACGTCCTGATCGCGCAGTTGCGCAAGCGACGCCGCGTAGGTCCGGACGAGCAGCGTCTGGAACTGGTCGTAGAGCTGTTTTTGCTGCTCGGGCGTGGCGCTGCCCCAGGCCTTGCCCAGCGCGATGCGCGTGGTGCGCTGGAAGTCCGTGGCGGGCAGGAAGCGCGTTTCGACGAGTTGCGTGATTTTGGCCATGTCGCCGCCGCGCGCTTGCGGGTCGGCCTTCATCGCGTTGACGGTGCCTTCGACGGCGCTTTTGACGACGGCGTCCGGATTGGATTGTGCGAACGCCGCATCCGAAAACGACAGGACAGCGACGAGGAAAGCGAAGCAGACAGACAGATAGCGTTTCATGGCACCCATTCTCATTCTCTGATTGCGGTTCGGTGGCGCGGATTCGCGGGCCGTCGAGCCAGTATATGGACAGACTGCCGGGCCGACAGTTCACCACCGCCCCGACCGGTATACTTGCGCGGCATCAACCGTCGTCGTTGGACTCGCGGTTCGGTCGCCGAAGCAGGAACGGCGACGGAAACCCGGCAGCGCATCACGCGGCCCGCTTCATGCGGCGCCCGAAAAAATAACAGGACCCCAGGTAGCGTCTTCATGCTGACGTCCAACATCACCCGCTTCGTCACCCTTGCGATCCGCCGGCCGGCGTGGATTATCGCCGTTTCATTGCTGCTCGGCATTCTGAGCACGATTTATGTCGTTCACCACTTCCGCATCAGCACGGATGTCAGTCAGCTGATCGAGACCGAGCCCGAATGGGCCGCGCGAAGCAAAGCCATCGACGCCGCGTTTCCGCAGCGGGGCGCCACGCTGCTGATTGTCGTCGAAGCGCCCGCCCCCGAATTCGCCGATGCCGCCGCGAGCGAACTCGCCGCCGCGCTCGCGAAAGAGCCGCAGCGGTTCAAGTCGGTATCGCAGCCGGAAGGCGGCGCGTTCTTCGAACACAACGGCTTGCTCTATCTGCCGGCCGACAAGGTCGATCAGGTCACGAAGCAGCTCGTGCAGGCGCGGCCGCTCATCAACACGCTCGCGCACGACCCGACGCTCACCGGCCTCGCGCAGACGCTGAACACGACGCTCAACGTGCCGCTGATGCTCGGCCAGGTCAATCTCGGCCAGATGGCGAATCTGCTCGGCCGCAGCGCGACCGTGCTCGACCGCGTGCTCGCGAACGAACCCGCCGCGTTCTCGTGGCGCGATGTCGCGGATTCGTCGAAGAAGAGCGGGCCGGGGCGCGCGTTCGTCACCGTGTTGCCCGAACTCGACTTCAACGCGCTGAAAGCCGCCGCCGGCACGTCCGATGAAATCCGCGCGGTGGCCGCGAGAATCGGCATCGACAAGAAGTACGGCGCGACGCTGCATCTGACCGGCGCGCAGCCGCTCGCCGACGAGGAATTCGCGTCCGTGCAGGACGGCGCCGTGCTCAACGGCGTGCTGACCTTCCTCGTCGTGCTCGTCATTCTTTGGGTCGCGCTGCGCTCCAAGCGCATGATTCTCGCGGTGTTCATCACGCTGTTCGTCGGCTTGTCGATTACCGCCGCGCTCGGCCTCATGATGGTGCACGCGCTCAACATGATTTCGGTCGCGTTCATGGTGCTGTTCGTCGGGCTGGGCGTGGACTTCGGCATTCAGTTCGGCGTGAAGTATCGCGAGGAGCGGCACACGCACAAGCGGCTCGACGTCTCGCTCGCGGAAACGGCGCGGCATGTCGCCGTGCCGCTCACGCTCGCCGCCGCCGCGACCGCCGCGAGCTTCTTCTCATTCCTGCCGACCGCGTATCGCGGAGTGTCTGAACTCGGGTTGATCGCGGGCGTCGGCATGTTCGTCGCGTATCTGACCAACATGACGCTGTTGCCCGCGCTCATCAAGGTGTTCGCGCCGCCGGGCGAACCGAAGGCGCCGGGCTTTCCCATGCTCGCTCCCGTCGATGAATTCCTCGACCGGCATCGCAAGCCGGTGCTGATCGGCACGCTCGTCGTGGTGATCGGCGCGCTGCCGCTCCTGACGTATCTGCGCTTCGACTTCAATCCGCTGCATCTGAAGGATCCGCACACGGAGTCGATGGCGACGCTCATCTCGCTCGCGGATTCGCCCGAAGCCGCCGTCAACGATGTCGCCGTGCTCGCGCCGTCGCTGGCGGAGGCGGATCGCATCGCGGCGAAGCTCGACAAGCTGCCGGAAGTGGAACGCGCGACGACGCTTTCGTCGCTGATTCCCGCCGATCAGCCGAAGAAGCTCGAGCTGATCAAGGCCGCCGCCGATCAACTGCTGCCCGCGCTCAATCAGCCCGTGGCGTCGCCGGTGACGGACGCGGTGCGCGTGGCGACGCTGAAGCGCGTGTCGAACCAGCTGGCGCTCGCCGCCGACGAGCATCCCGGCGCGGGCGCGGCGGAGGCGAAGCATCTGTCGCAGACGCTCGCCAAGCTCGCCCAAGCCGATGCCGCCGCGCGCGATCGCGCCGAGCACGCCATGGCCGAGCCGCTGCGCCTCGCGCTCGCGCAACTTCGCGCGCTGTTGCAGCCGACCGAAATCACGCGCGCGACGCTGCCGCCATCGATGGTCGAAACGTGGGTCACGGCGAACGGCCAGGCGCTCGTGAACGTGTCGCCGAAAGTGCCGCCGGGCGTCGATCCGAACGACGACACGCTGCTCGCCCATTTCGCCGATGCCGTCGTGCAGGCCGCCCCGAACGCGATCGGCGGGCCGATCTCGGTGCGCCATTCGGCGGAGGTCATCATCCAGGCGTTCGAGCATGCCGCGCTGTACTCGCTGATCGCCATCACGGTGCTGCTGTGGATCGCGCTCCGCCGTTTCGGCGATGTTCTGCGAACTTTGGTACCGTTGCTCGTTTCGGCCATCGTGACGCTGGAGCTGTGCGTCGTGTTCCGGATGCCGCTCAACTTCGCGAACATCATCGCGTTGCCGCTCATGCTGGGCGTCGGCGTCGCGTTCAAGATCTACTTCGTGATGGCGTGGCGGTCCGGACAAACGCGGCTCCTGCAATCCAGCCTCACGCACGCCGTGATGTTCAGCGCGGCCACCACTGCGACCGCGTTCGGCAGTCTGTGGTTTTCGCATCACCCCGGCACATCCAGCATGGGACGGCTGCTCGCGCTGTCGCTCTTCTGCACGCTGGTCGGCGCGGTGGTGTTTCAGCCGGTGTTGATGGGCAAGCCGCGCAAGGTGCGCGCCGCCGATCGCGCGAAGCTGCGCGCGAGCCAGCGTCATGACAATCTAAGAGGAATTGAAGAATGAGAATGGCTTCGGCGGCGCGTGCCGCTGCGGGGCTTCGCAAACTGGCGACGGGCGTCGTCATCGCGGGCGCGCTTTTGACGGCGGGATGTGCAACCGGGCCGGATCGCAATCCGCACGATCCGCTCGAACCGATGAACCGCACCATCTTCAAGTTCAACGACGGACTCGACACCTACGTCGCGCGGCCCGTCGCGCAGTTCTACGTCAACTGGACGCCGAGCCCGTTCCGCACGGCCGTCAGCAACTTCTTCTCGAATCTGGGCGACTTCAGCAACTTCGCCAATAACCTGCTGCAACTGAAGATCACCGATGCGACGCAGGACTTGATGCGTATCGCGATGAACTCGGTATTCGGCATCGGCGGTCTGATCGACATTGCATCGCCGGCGGGGTTGCCGAAGCATCATCAGGACTTCGGCCTCACGCTCGGGCATTACGGCATGCCGTCCGGACCGTATCTCGTGCTGCCGCTGCTCGGCCCGAGTTCGGTGCGCGATTCGACGACATGGCTTATCGACTGGCGCGTGAACCCGGTGAGCTACGCCGATTCGGAAATCCGCTGGCCGCTCTACGGCGTGAACTTCGTGAGCGCGCGGGCCGACCTGCTCGGCGCGACCGACCTGCTTTCGCAAGCCGCGCTCGACAAATACGCGTTCGTGCGCGACGCCTACACGCAGCGCCGGGAGTATTTGCTAACGGGCGGCGGATCGTCTGCGACGCTGCCCGATTACGGCGACGAAGGCGCAAGCGCGCCGGAAGGCGCGAGCGCACCGGCCGCGCCGGGCACGACAGGCGGCGGCAGCAGCGAGCAAGGCTTGCCGACTTACGTGGATCCGGGCGCGGCGGCGTCGCCCGCGGGCGGGATCGGGCCGAAGTCGCCGGCGCCCGGCGCGGGAGAAAGCTCGACGCAAAGCGCGCCGAAGAGCGGCAACGCGCCGTCGTCGAGTTCGAGCGAGGGCCAAGGCTTGCCGAAGTACGAAGATCCGGCAGAGAGCAAGTAAATACGCGGGAAACGCGGAAAACGAAACGGGCGCCGATGCGCCCGTTTTTGCTTTTAGTGCGCCGCCTCTTCGGCGGCCTCTTCGCGATTGAAGTCATCGCTAGATGCAGCCGGCGCTTCCACCACGCGCTGGTCGCGGCGATACGCCTCGAACAGTTCATCGGCATAACGAATCTGCGTGCGGCCGTGCGGCGCGGGTTCGCCCTGCTCGTTCAGATTGACGAACACCATCTTCTCGACGGTCAGAATGCTTTTACGCGTGATCTTGTTGCGCACTTCCGCGCGCAGCGTGATCGACGTGCGCCCGAAATGCGTCGCGGCGATGCCGAGTTCGATGATGTCGCCCTGACGCGCCGAACTGACGAAGTTGATCTCCGACATGAACTTCGTCACGACGCGCTGGTTTCCCAGTTGCGAGATGGCGTAAATAGCGGCTTCTTCGTCGATCCAGCGCAGCAGGCTGCCGCCGAACAAGGTGCCGTTCGGATTCAGGTCTTCCGGCTTGACCCATTTGCGAGTGTGAAAATTCATTTGCGCTTCCTTTGCGTTCCTGCGGCGACGCATGCACATGGTATCGCCGACTTAAGGGTTTTCCCCTAATTATACTGATTTAAGGGTTAACCCGCAGAAAGCAAGGGGACTTCAAGGCAATGAAGAACAAAAGACACATTCAGGCGAACGACAGCGTCCCGGCCTTTTCGAGCGCATGACGCGCCTGAACGAGCGTCGCGCGGGCCGCGCGCGCATCGGATGCGAGTCTCAGCATCGCGCCCAGCTGCGACGGCTGGCGCGCGAGTTCGCGCAGAATCGGGCCGATGGCGGTTGTTCCGTCGTCGCGCAAGCCGGCGGTCGCGGCGGGCGGCAAGGTGCGCCACGCCGGATCGACGACCGCGCGGCACACCGCGAAGGGCAAGCCGCGCGCCGTCGCGATCGCCCCGGCGATGTGCGATTCCATATCCACCGCGAGCGCGCCCGTCGACGAATACAGCGACCGCTTTTCCGCCTCGCTCTTGACCGGCTCGCCGACGCCCGCCATCGTGCCGCGCCGCGTGATGCGCGCGAGCGGCGTGCCCGCGAACGCTTCGACGATGCGCGCCGACCACGCTTCGTCGGTCGGCTGCGCGCCGAACGGTCCGCACACGCTTTGCGCGACGATCAGCGCGCCCGGCTCAAGGTCCGGCGCGAGCCCGCCCGCCGTCCCGAAGCTGATAATGCCCGAGCAGCCGCGCGCGACCGCATCGGATAATGCGCGCTCCAGCCAGTCCGCGCGCGCCGCGAACACGACCTCGACGCCGCGTCCGCGCACGATCTTCGCCTCGAACGCCATGCCCGTCACCGCGACGACCGGCACGCCGCCCGAAGCACGGGACCGCGCGACGAACGGAGCGCGCGGCCCGCTCACATGCCCACCGTCACGCGCGTTTCGCCTTCGCGCGTCAGGTTGCGATAGCGCGCGAGCGCCCACAGCGGGAAAAATTTGCGATAGCCGTGGTATCGCAGATAGAAGACGCGCGGGAAGCCCGTCGCGGTGAAGCGCGTTTCGTCCCACAGGCCGTCGCTCACCTGCGTGCGCACGAGATACGCGATACCCCGCGCGACCGCCGGATGCTCGACGAGACCCGCCGCCATCAGCCCGAGCAGCGCCCACGCCGTCTGCGACGCGGTGCTCGGCGCCTGTTCGTAACCGCGATAGTCGAGCTTGTAGCTCTCGCCGTCCTCGCCCCAGCCGCCGTCCGCATTCTGAATGCCGATCAGCCATTCCGCGCCGCGTTTCATGCGCGAATCCGAAGGCGCGACGCCGGCTGCGTTCAGCGCGCACAGCGCCGACCAGGTGCCGTAGACGTAGTTCATGCCCCAGCGCCCGTACCAGCTTCCGTCGCGCTGCTGATCCTTCACGATGTAGTCGAACGCGCGGCGCGCCGGCTCGCTGCTCGCGGGCGTTTCGCCGAGCTGCGCGAGCATCGAGAGACAGCGGGCGGAGACATCGACGGTCGGCGGGTCCAGCAACGCGCCGTGATCCGAGAACGGAATGTTGTTCAGGTAGTACTGCGTGTTTTCCGGCTCGAACGCGCCCCAGCCGCCGTCGCTGCTCTGCATGCCGACGACCCATTCGCGCGCCCGCGCAATTGCTTCGGTGTACATGGCCGTGCCGTTTTCGCGATCCGCGCGCTCCATCGCCATCGCGACGACGGCGGTGTCGTCCACATCGGGATAATGCGGGTTCGCGAACTGGAACGCCCAGCCGCCCGGCCGCACGTTCGGGCGGCGCAATACCCAGTCGCCGCGCACATCGAGAATCTGCAGCGGGCGCAGCCATTCGAGCCCGCGCGCCACCGCCGCGCGCGCCTTTGGCAAGCCGGTTTCGAGCAGCGCGTGCGCCGCGAGCGACGTGTCCCACACCGGCGACAGACACGGCTGGCAGTACGCTTCGCCGTCGTCGGCTTCGTCGATGACGAGCAGCTTGTCGATCGATTTGCGCGCAATCGCGCGGTTCGGATGCTCCGGCGGATAGCCGAGCACGTCGTACATCATGACCGAGTTGGCCATCGCCGGGAAAATGGCGCCGAGGCCGTCTTCGCCGTTCAGCCGTTCGTCGACGAAACGCACGGCTTCGTCGATCGCGCGTTCGCGGCCGGCCTTCGGGAACGCGCGGTCGGTCGCGCGCAGGATGGCGTCGGCCACGCGGAAAAACGCGAACCAGCCGCGGCTTTGATGCCCCGCGCGTTCCGGCATGCCGGTGTTGACGGGCGGATCGCGGAAGACTTCGTCGATGCGCACGCCGCGCGGATTGCGCGCCATCGGGCGCTTCGCGTTCAGCACGAGCAGCGGCACGATCACGGTGCGTGCCCAGTACGACACCTTCGACAAGTGGAACGGGAACCACACCGGCAGGCGCATGATTTCGACGGGCATCATCGGCACCGCGCGCCACGACACCACGCCGAAGAGCGCGAGCAGGATGCGCGTGAAGACGTTGACCTTCTCCGCGCCGCCGGCGGCGAGAATCGCGCGGCGGGCGCGCTGCATGTGCTCGGCGTCGGGGGAATCGCCGATCATTTTCAGCGCGAAGTACGCCTTCACCGTGGCGGAGACGTCCATCGCGCCGTCGGTGAAGAGCGGCCAGCCGCCGTCGTCGAGCTGGATGCGGCGCAGATAGCGGCCGATCTTCACTTCGAGCGTTTCGTCAGCGGTTTCGCCGAGATAGTGGACGAGCAGCACGTATTCCGCGGGAATCGTGGCGTCCGCTTCGAGTTCGTAGAGCCAGTAGCCTTCGGGGTTTTGCGCCGCCAGCAGCGCGTTGGTGGCCTCGGTAACGGCGTGGTCCAGCGCGGCGTTCGACACCGGCGCGCCCACGGCCGACGGAGATAAATCGTTCATCAGCGTTCCATCGATGGGTTCATCAGCGCATCCGCGGCCTTCTGGCCGGAGCGGATCGCGCCTTCGATCGTCGCGGGCAGTCCGGTCGCCGTCCAGTCGCCCGCGAGTGTGAAATTGGGCCAGCGCGTGCGCGTCGCGGCCCGCAAGCCTTCCTGCGACGGCACCGCGGCAAACGTCGCGCGTTCCTCGACGACGACCTGCCACGGCGGCGTCGGCGCGCCCGGCATGCGCACGGCCTTCGCGATTTCCTGCCAGACGCTCGCCGCGATTTCTTCGTGCGGCGTGCCGAGCAGGCGGTTCGCATCGGCGATGACCGCCGTGAGCCGGCCATCGGTCGCATAGAGCCAGTCCGCCGCGCCGTTCACGAAGAACGTCATGCGCTCCGAGCCGACGAAGGCGATCGGCACGTCGACCGCGAAATGCACGGTCACGATCGCGTGGAATTCGTCGGGCGCGGCCACGTCCGGCACAAGCCGGCGCGCGGCGTCAGGCGTCACCGCGAGCACGACGCCATCGCCCGGATCGATCGCGACGGGATCGCCCGCGTGCTCGAAAGCGAGGGAGCTTACCCGTTCCTTCGAATCCGTGCCGGAATAGCCGATGCCCGTGATGCGCGCGCCCAGCCGGATGTCCGCGCCGCCGTACTGCAACAGCCGCAGCGCCGGCTCGACGAACGCGTGTGCGAGACCGTTTTTCGCGACGAGCGGCCGGCACGCCTGTCCGCCTGCCGCGAGCGTTTCCCGCAGCAGGTTCGCGGCGAGCGTCGCGCTGGCGTCGGCGGGATCGGCGTTGAGCATCGTGCGCAGAAGCGGCCGCGCGAGCAGATTCCAGACGCGTCCGCGCGCGTGCAGCGTTTGTTCGACGGTGCGGCCGGGCTTCGCGAAAAAGAGCGGCAGCAGCGCGAGATAGTCGGCGGGCTGCGTGGCGGGCACGCGCGCGTCGGCGTCGAAAATCCAGCGCGGCACGCGTCCCGGCGACATGCGGACGGTCCATGCCGCGCCGCTTTGCGCATCGAAAAACGGATATTCGGAATGCGTCGGCCCGGTGAGGCTGTCGGCGGAACCGATCGCCCGCAGATAGGCGAGCGTCGAATGATTGCCGGACAGCAGCAGATGACTGCCGTTATCGACCGTGATGCCGAGGCGTGCGTCGAAATAGGAGCGGCTGCGGCCGCCGGCGTAGGGCGCGGCTTCGTACAGCACGACGCGTGCGCCGCGCCGTTGCGCCTGCACTGCGGCGGCGAGTCCGGCGAGGCCGGCGCCGACGACGAAAACCCGCCGGGACATCAGAACAGATTACGCGCCACGATCCACAGCAGACGCGCACGCGGCGTGCGCACGCGCGTGCGCGGCAGGTCGAAGCCGCGTTTGAGATTGGCGTCGAGCACCGTCCGATACGCCGCCGACATGATGCGCGGCGCGCGGACTTCGTGGCGCGGCGACGCGGCCATGATGGCGTCGGACTGCGCGTAGTGTCCTTTCGCGCGCTCGGCGAGCACGGCACACACGCGCGGCAGGCGCGCATCGCCGACGATGGCGGCCGGATCGCTCGTGGAGATGCCTTCGCGCGCGAGCAGTTCGCGCGGGAGATAGACGCGGCCGATGGCGGCGTCTTCGTCGATATCGCGCAGGATGTTGGTGAGTTGCAGCGCGCGGCCCAGATGATGCGCGAGCCGGCGGCCGGCGTCCTCGTGCATCCCGAAGATTCTCACCGACAGCCGGCCGACGGCGCTCGCGACGCGGTCGCAGTAGAGGTCGAGCGTGGCTTCGTCGGGCGCGACGATGTCGCAGGCGGCGTCCATGGCCATGCCGTCGATGACGGCGTGGAAGTCGTCGCGGGAGAGCCGGAAGGCGTGGATGTGGCGGGTGAGCGGTTCGAGCGAGCGCTTGGGCGCGCCGCGGTAGCAGGCGTCGATGTCTTCGCGCCAGCGTTCGAGCGCGAGTGCGCGTTCGCGGCGCGGCAGCGTGCCTTCGTCGGCGATGTCGTCGACTGCGCGGCAGAAGGCGTAAATCTGGTACATCGCGTCCCGCTGCGCAGCCGGGAGGATGCGCATGGCGAGATAGAACGAACTTCCCGACGATGCCTTGGCGGCGTCGGTGGTGGATTCGTCGGCGATGGTGTTGGAAACGGCCAAGACGGACTCCGCTGTGGCGCCCCCAAGGGCAAATTAAGAGATCCGGCGCCGGGTTTCGACGATCCGTGGAGCGCGCGGAACGGCGTGGCGCTGAAAGGAGATGGGCGTTTGCAATCGCGCTTATCCCTTGCCGGAGCGGCAGAGAGTATACCAATTGTCGGGGCTTGGCGCGGACGGGTTTTTTATTGCCCCTTCTCGGGGCGGGGTGCTTCTTAATTCTTTCTGGTGCTTATTTTCGCGTCGGTCCATTTGGCTGCCCCTTCCCGGGGGCGGGGTGCTTCTTAATTCTCTCTGGTGCTTATTTTCGCGTCGGTCCATTTGGCTGCCCCTTCCCGGGGCGGGGTGCTTCTTAATTCTTTCTGGTGCTTATTCTCGTGTCGGTCTATTTGGCTGCCCCGCCCCGGGGAGGGGCGTGCTAATAGACCGACGCGAAAAAACGAAGCAACGCCCGCCTGGCAAAGGCAAAGGCAAAGGCAAAGGCAAAGGCAAAAACCTAAGCGAACCCGACCGAGCGATCCCGCCCGCCCCGCTTGGCGGCATAGAGCGCGGCGTCAGCCTCATTGATGAGTGCCTCGTACGAAGTAGTAGCGCCACGCCGCGCACAGGCGGCGCCGACGCTGGCGGTGACCGGCACCCGTGCCCCCTGTACATCGATCGGCGTTTCGCCAATAGCGCACCGCACCTTTTCCGCGACGATCATCGCATCCTCGAGATTCGTGCACGGCAACAGCAAGGCAAACTCCTCGCCGCCAAACCGCCCGAACACGTCCTGCACACGCACGGCCGCGGCGACGCGCGCCGCCATCACGCGCAGCACCGTGTCACCGACGAGATGGCCAAGCTCGTCATTGATGCGCTTGAAGTGATCCAGATCGAAAAGCAGCATCGACAGATCGCCGTCATAACGCTGCCAGCGCGAAAACTCATCACGCAGACGCAGCTCGAAATAGCGCCGGTTCGCTATGCCCGTCAGCCCGTCGCGATCCGCGAATTCCTGCAGCTTCGCCACCGCCTCGTCGCGGGCGCGCTGCATCATGCTCGCGTGAGTCGCATCGGAAATCGTCACGCACACCGCGCGCACCTCGCGCTCGTGCGTGAGCGGCATGAACGTGCAGTCCTGCTGCATGAAATCGACGCCGCCCGTGATCGGCCGGTCATGATCGAACTTGAACAGATACGGCCGCTGCTCCCAGGAACTGAACGCGAAACTGCCGAGCTGGAACACGCTCTCGACCTTGCGCGTCAGCCACACACGCGGCAGCTCCGGAAAGCTCGCGAAAATCGATTTCCCCGCGACCTGCTCCGCCGTCTTGCCGCTGTGATCCGCCATGAAGCGGTTCCACATCAGCACGTTCAGATCGCGATCGAGCACGAAAATGCCGAAGCCCACGCGCTCGATCACCAGTTCGCTCAGCACATGCCGCAGTTCTTCCATGTCGATGCGGCTCAGAGACTCGACAGCAGCGCATCCAGCGCTTCGTGCAGATGCGGGATCGCGTCCTCGGCCATCAGCATCACCAGATGCGCGCGAAAGCTGTGGTCCTCCAGCGCGAAATTCACTTCGAGCAAAAGCGCGGTCTTCCACGCGAGCATCGCGGGCTGGAAGACTTCATCGAGCGCGAGTTCCAGACCGAGCATGCCCGGCGGCGAAAAGATCGGCGCGCGGCCAAGCTGCTCGAGGATGCACGACACGCACGCGCCCATGAGCACGGTCGCGACGTCGAAAATCAGCTCCGTGCGCGTGGTCGCCTCGTAGGCCGACTTCGGATACGGATCGTCGACGAGCGCGCAAAGCTGATCCACGCTGCCGCTCTTGCACAGCACGATCGCCTCGCCCTTGATGTCAGAGCGAAAGCCCTGGCGCACGGCGGTCACGGCATCGGTGATGCCGGTCATCTGGCTCAGCGCCGCCGACGCCTCCGACACGCCCACCACGCGCACACGCGGCACCGACAACTCGATGAACGTGCCGAGCAGCTTCGACAGGCGCGTCGCGGCCTGGCCCATCGCCATGTTGGCGACTTCCTGCAGCGCGTCGCGCTGTTCTTCGTTCAGGGCGGGGTCAACCATGGAGTCCGTACTCCTTCAGGACCGGACGCAGCGCTTCGGACGTCACGGGCTTCGGCAGAAAGGCAATCGCGCCGAGCGCGCGCACGCGCTCCTGCGCCATCGGCTGGACATCGGCGGAAACGACGATCACGAACGTGTTCAGGTCCTCGTGCTGCAGGGCGTCGAGCACCTGATAGCCGGTCATGTCCGGCATCGTGAGGTCGAGGAACATCACGGATGCGCGGCCCGCCCGGTACAGATCGAGCGCCTCGCGGCCGTTCGTCGCGTAGGAAATCTCGACGTTCCAGTCCTCGGGCAACGCGCGCGTCAACACCTTGCGGGCGAGCAGGGAATCATCGGCAATGACAATCGGCAAAGGCATGGTCGGTCGGATGGATGAACGTTCGGGCCGAGAGCCGTCATGACAGACACGACATGCTCTCGCATGTGTTTACGGCGCCGCCGCAGCAAACTTTATGGATGGGTGCGAATACGCGGCGCTTGCGTGGTCTTTCGCCGATGCGGCGCGGCGCCGGATGTCGTTTGGCGTCATGGCATTGCCCCGTGCGTGGTCCGCGCGACGGCTCACGCAGATCGTTGGCCTTAGTTCCTGCGTGCGCGTACGCCGCAAGCTGTTTTATCCCGATGGACGCTCTTAGGGCGTATAAATCAGAGGATTCCATTGTCGGCCTAAGAAGATGCGCAAGCAACTCGTCAGAACGCAAAACAAGGATAGAACCGCTCACATTCATGCTAAACAGCAATCGAATCACACTCAAACAATCATCGGCTGCGCGTTTCGTCCTTTTGTGTACGTTTGCGCTTCCGATAATCTCGCTAACTCTCCCGCCCGCACGCGCGTTCTTTCGCCGGCTGCGCGCCGCGCAATCGACACTCGGTATGTTTCGTGCTTGCGGCAGACCTTTACCCCGACGCATCGTCGCCCGGCCTTGTCGGCACGGGCAGCCCGAGCGCCGCATGAGTAAAGTTTTCCACTTCGCTGCCAAAGATGACGCTGCAACGTGAGGAACACGACGCCGGACTCACCTCCGAGCACAGGCCGGAAGAGCCGCCTTTTCCCGTCGTTCCCGAAAGAAACTTCGCCGCCCAACGCCTGACGCTGTACGCGTTGCTGATCGCGGCCGTCGTGCTTCCGTGCGTGTACGTCGCCGTGACCGCGATCTCCGACTTTCACGCCCGCGAAGCCGCCGCGTCCGATACCGTCGCCCGCGACGCGCGCGTGGCCGAAGAGCACGCGCTCAAGGTCTTCGATCTGAACGTGACGCTCAACGAGCGCATCGTCGATCTGCTCGGCGACCTCGATCCCAACGCGATTCACCGGCAGGACGTCATCCTCCACGAGCGCATCGCGGAGATGATCGGCGCGTATCCGCAAGTCGCGGCGGCATCCGTGTTCGGACCGGACGGCCAGCTGCTCGCGACGAGCCGCGCCTGGCCGACGCCGGACATTTCCGTCGGCGATCGCGACGATTTCATCGGCCTCAAAAACACCAAGGATCTCGAGCAGATTTCGCGCGTGATGATGGGCAGCGTCGCGAAAGAGCGCGTGTTCAACACGGCGGTCGCGCGCCGTGCCACGGACGGCCGCTTCACCGGCATGGTGTCGATCGCGCTGCGGCCGGCGTACTTCAACGCGTTCTATCGCGAATTGCTCGGCGACAACCCGACGATCTCGCTCGGCCTCGCCCGCGCGGACGGCGAAGTGCTCGCGTGGTATCCCGAGCGGCCCGTGACGCGCATGTCGCTCGCACCCGATTCGCCGTTGCGCGCCGCCTATCGGTCGGGCGCGCGCAGCGGCGTCGTGAAGATGCTGTCCGGCCTCGACAACCAGTTGAAGATCGTCGCGTTCCGGCGCGTGGGCGCGTATCCGGTCTATGTGTCGAGCGGCTACCCTATTTCGACGATCTGGGACGAGTGGTATAGGCACCTGAGCGTGCTGGCGCTGTCGATCCTCGCGCCGTGCATCGTGCTGTGGGGCGTGATCGGCCAGTCGCTGCGGCGGCTCGCCATCGAAGAGGAAGCGTGGGAGCGCTGGCAGGCGGAAGCGTCGATGCGGCGCTCCATCGAATCCGCGTACCGCCAGGCGCGCAAGATGGAAGCGCTCGGCAATCTCGTCGGCAGCGTGGCGCACGACTTCAATAATCTGCTGATGATCGTCTCGACCAACGTGCAGATCGCGAGGCGGCGCGGCCCGCTCGGCCTCGACCGCGAACTTTCCGCGATGGAACGCGCGCTCAAGAGCGGCCAGTCGCTGACGCGCCAGTTGCTCGGCGTCGCGCGCAAGCAGCCGTTGCGAAGCGAAGTCATTGCGTTCGGTCCGTGGGTGTCGGCCGCGCGCGAACTCCTGCGGGCGTCGCTGGGCGCGAAGGTCGCGCTGAACGTCGAAGTGGCGGCGGACGTCGGCACGATCCGCGTCGATCCGGCTGAATTCGAGCTTGCGCTCATCAACGTCGCGGTGAATGCGCGCGACGCGATGCCGAGCGGCGGCACGTTCACCGTCCGTGCGGACAACGTGCGCTTTCGTCATGAAGATGGTTTTCCGCTGACCGGCGACTTCGTGCAGATCACGCTCGAAGATACCGGCGTCGGCATGAATTCGGACGTGCTCGGGCGCGCGTTCGAGCCGCTTTTCACGACGAAGCCCAAAGGCATGGGCACGGGCCTCGGCCTGCCGCAGGTCTTCGCGTTTTGCGAGCGCGCGGGCGGGCTCGCGACCATCGACAGCGCGATCGGCGCGGGCACTTCCGTGCGGCTCTATCTGCCGCGCGCGAGTGCGACGGGCGCGCCGGACAGCGACGCCGACCAGGCCGCGGCGAGCCCGCCTGAAGCGGACGGCTTGCGCGTGCTGCTCGTGGAAGACAACGAGGAAGTCGCGGCCGGCACCGAAGCGCTGCTGACGATGATGGGCCACCACGTCACCTACGTCTTCAACGCCGATACCGCGATGTCGATGCTCGAAGCCGCGTCGCCGGTTCCTCCGTTCGATGTGATCCTGTCCGACATCCACATGCCGGGACATCTGAACGGCATCGATCTCGCCGAACGCATGGAGCGGTTCGAGCCGCGCGTCCCGGTGATTCTCGTCACCGGCTACGCGGAAGAACTCGATCGCGCGCGACAGGTCGATGCGCGCGTGCTGTCGAAACCGTTCGACATCGCGCTGCTCGATTCGCTCTTGCGCGGCATCCGCGAAGGACAGACGGCGCGCCCGGTCGACCGCTGATCGCAGTTTTGCATCGCGCTTTTGTAAAAGCGCCGCCGGCGCACGTTCCGCGCCGCTCCGTTCGTCAAGCGCCTGCCACCCGGCACGCCGGTTGCGTGTTGCATACGCACGTGCGGCAATCGAGCGGTGCCGACTTAGGAAATCCGCTCAAGCGAGAGGAGGCGACCATGCGACACACCGTCATTGGAGTATTCGATACCTACGCCGAAGCCGAGGATGCGCGCGCGGCGCTGATGAGCGCGGGCTTCGCGCGTACCGACATCGAGTTGCAGGCGAACCCGAAACGCGACGACGCCGCCGTGCCGTCCGCCGCGCCCGACGCGGAAACGCACGCGGAGCCGGGCGTGCTCGCGAACATCGAGCGCTTCTTCAGCATGCTATTCGGCGGACGCGATCAGCCGCCCGAAGTCGCGCATTATTCGGAAGCCGTGCGGCGCGGCGCGGTGCTCGTCGCCGTCGATACCGCGAGCGAGGAACAAGCCGAAATCGCCCGCGCGACGCTGTCGGATCGCGGGGCCATCGACATCGACGAACGCGCGGCGAGCTGGTCGACGCTATCGCACGGCGCGGCGACGCCTGCCGCGAGCGACGACCGCGATCATTCGATTCTCGATGAACTCGGCCTCGGACGCGGCAGCGGCGTGCCGGGCAAGGCGCCGGTGAACGAGCCGCGCGACACGTGGCCGCGCGCGCGGGCGTATCCGCGCTCGGATGTCGGCGATCCGGCCGTGGCGCCGCTTTCCGGATCGATGTCCGATCCGCTCGTCGATCCTGTCGGCGCGCCGCGTGTCGAAACGCCCGCGCGCACCGATCCCGCGACGGTGACATCGCGCGATTACGTGAGCGATCCCGCCGACGATCCGCTGATGCCGCACACGCGCCCGCAGCGCGATACGGCCGAGCCATCGAGCGTGCAGTACGAGCAGGTCGAAACGAAGCGCGCCACCGGCACGGCGACCGATCCGCTGGCGGGCCGCGACCCGGTCACGGGCCGTGATCCGCTCGCCACGACGGGCATGGACCCGCTCGGCGGCACGCCTGCCGACCCGCTCGCCGTCCGCGATTCCGTCGACGCCGGCAATACGCTCGGCCGCAACGATCCGCTCACCGGGACGCCCGCCGATCCGCTGGCTTCGGGCGCGGAGGTCGGCGGCATGTCGAACGAGCTGGAAGGCGCGAGCCGGCGCGACACGCTCGGGAGCGCGAGCAAGGATCCGCTCTCCCGCACCGATCCGCTGACCGGCACGCCCGATCCGCTGGCTCCCGGCGCGGAGACCGGCGTGGGTTCGGGCGTGCGCGTCGATCCGCACACGGACTGGCGGCCGATCGAGTCCATCGAGCCGCTCAGCACGCTCGACGAACCCGCGAAGCCGCAGCAGATGAACATGCAGAATCCGTCGCAATCGCAATCGCAGTCGATGCCGGCGATGGGCGCGTCGGGCGATCCGATCGGCACGTCGGCGGCATCGCAGGCGGCCGTTCCGCTCGGCCCGCGCACGACGCCGAACGAGTACATGGAGTACGAGGAGGACTTCCGCGCGGATTACGACGCTCGATATGCCGCGACCGGCGAGCCGTACGAGGACTATCAGGGCGCGTATCGGTACGGCGCGACGCTCGGCAACGACGACCGTTTCCGCAGCCGCGCATGGGACGATCAGATGGAGTATGAAATGCGCCGCGAGTGGGAGACGCGGCATCCCGAAGGCGATACGTGGGAGCGCTTCAAGGCGGCGATCCGTCATGGATGGGATCGCGTGACGGGGCATCATCACATTTGATCTGACTCCCCGTTCATCGACGACACGGCCCGCTCTCGCGGGCCGTTTTCATTGGGTCACGCGGCGGCGTAGTTGCGCACCCACGCGACGTACTTGTCCATGAAGTTTTGCAGGTACTTGCGCGTGTCTTCGCTGACGATATTCCCGCTCGCGTCGATACGGCTCTCGTCGTGCTTGATGTACATCTCCGGCTGGCCGAGCAGCGCGATGTCGAGATACGCGCACACGCCCCGCAGATGCGATTGCGCGATGGCCGTGCCGATCGCCCCCACCGACGTGCCGATCACCGCGCCGGGCTTGCCGCCCCACGCGCTTTGTCCCCACGGGCGCGAACCCCAGTCGAGCGCGTTCTTGAGCACGCCGGGAATCGAGCGGTTGTATTCGGGCGTGACGAAGAGCAGGCCGTCGGCTTCCGAGACTTTCTGCTTGAGGGTGCGCGCGGACTCCGGGAAATCGCTGTCGTAGTCCTGGCTGTAGAGCGGCAGGCCGCCGATATCGATGTGCTCGAACGTGAAGTCTTCCGGCGCGAGCGTTTCGAGCGCGTGCGCGAGCTGCTTGTTGAACGAACCCTGCCGCAGGCTTCCTACCACCACCGCGATCTTGTAGGCCATGAGCTGTTCTCCGTCGATGAAAGTGAGTGACCCGCTGCCCGCTCTTCCGGGCGCGAGGAGACATCATATTCGTAACGATGAAAGCGCGTGACCCGACGCGGATTTGAGCGATTGCACCTATTTTTGTGATGAATCGCGCAGTCCAGTTCGTGCCGCGTGAATACTCGGTTTGCGGCCAGCTATCCCCAAGTTTATCCACAGAATCTGTGGATAAGTCGGGGAAAGCGCCGGCGCCGTTCAGTTTTCGATTCATTAGCGAAACAAAGCTGCCGACTGTTCCCCGAACGCGGCACGAAAACGGCCTGTTTTTACTGCCCGAAAAACACGTTGCATTGCGATGCCGGGCCCTGGCAGCTCGACGGCTGCTGCGACTCTGCCGCTTGCGCTGCGCCGGCAGCGGCAAAAAGGGCGACGGATGCGATGAGAATGGAAAGAATGCGCTTCATGTGACACCTCCTGAGGTTCGTTCGACGATCATTGCCGATCGGTGAGCGAACTTTAGCTATGGAGCGTCCGCATAAAAAGCACTGAAACCTGAAGTTATCTTTGTTGTCGACGTAATAATCGGTTCACGCCGCAGAAAGCGCCAAGCAATGGCGCCAAGCAAAGCGGCGCCCCATTCCTCCAAACCGAACAACAATGTGTTGGCGCAACCGGCGTTTCTGCCGGACGGGATTCACCCTAGACTCGTTGCCAAGCGTCAACCGGACGTAAGGCACACAAGGAGTCCACCATGAATCGCTCGCTCACCATTGGCATCGTCGTATCGGCGCTTCTCGCGGCTGCGCCTGCTTTCGCTCAATCGACGTACGGCGCGAAGTCGCGCGCGGAAGTGAAGGCAGAACTCGCGACTGCGCGCCGCGCCGGCGATCTCGACCCCATCAATCAGTTGAGCTATCCGCAGTTGCGTCCGTATCAGCAACGGCATGCCGAGTTGCGTGCCGATGCGCGTGATCGCGCGGCTCAGTAAGCATCGAACGAGGCAGTCGAACGGCCCCTCCACCACCGTCGGATAGAAGGTGGTTTTGCCCGGCGTCATGCGCGCCGGGTTTTTTTGCGCGATTCAGAGCATCACGGCCAGACAAAGCGTCACCGTGATGAGCGAAAGCACGGTCGAAAAGAGAATGGTGCTCGACGTCACGCTTCCGTCGCGCCGATAAAACTCCGCGAGCATGAACGGCCCGGTGCCCGTCGGCAGCGCGCTCAGGATCACCGCGGTTTTCGCCCAGAGCGCCGGCAACGGGAAGACGTGAACCGCGAGCCACCACGTCAAGAGCGGCTGCGCGATCAGCTTCAACGCGACGAGCACGCCGGTCGTGCGGGCATCGTGCGCCTCGCCTTTCGCGCCGAGAAAAAGCCCGAGCGCCACGAGCGCGCACGGACTCGCCGCGCCGCCGAGCAGTTTGATGAGCGTCTCGCCGCCCTGCGGCACCGTCAATCCGGACGCGTTGAACAGCGCACCCGCGACCGGCGCGACGAGCAGCGGATTCTTGCCGAGCGACTTCGCGACGCGCCACAACGTCGCGCCGATATGCTTCTCCGTCTGCAAGCCGAGTTCGATCAGCACGATCGCGACGCCGAAGAGCACGCACACGGTCAGAATCGTCGCGATGACGGCGGGCGCGAGCCCTTCCTTGCCGAACGCGAGCAGACACAGCGGCAAGCCGACGAAGCCGGTATTCGGATAGGCCGCGTTGAGCCCGTCGATGCTGGCGTCGGCGAGCGAACGCGACTGCATGCGCCGCACGCCGAGCGTCATCGCGAAAACCGCCGCCGAGCCGATGCCGAAGACCGCGATGAACGCGGGCTGATCGAGCATGGCGAGCGGCGTTTTGGCCATCGTGTCGAAAAGCAGCGCGGGCAGCGCGAGATACACGACGAAGCGATTCAGCTCCGATGCCGCCGCCGGCCCGAGCTTGTCGAGCTTGCGGCACGCATAGCCGGCGAAGATGAGACCGAAGACCGGCAGGATGATGGAGAAGAGCGGAGCGAGAAGCGCTGAAACCGGCGATGACATGTGAGCGTTTGCGGGACGCGAAAGGAGAAGAGCGCAAGGATACCGGCGATCGCCAAGGTGAGAGCTTTCGGGAGCCGCGCGACGGTGAGCGTGTGATGGCGATGCCGCCTCACTCATCTGCATCGCGAAACATTAAGAAGCGATTGCAAGTGGTTGATGCATAACGTTTCGTCCATCCGGCGCGCGATTGCGCCACGCTCGCGATTCACGTGATGACGCAACGTCAAGCATGCCCAAGTCGTTTTGCGGTGAGACGATACGGGAGCCGTCTGAAAGGCGCAGTTTGTCGATGCATGGAGCACGGCGCGGCCAAAGGTGAGAACTTTCGGGAGGCGCGGAACGCCACTTGCTCCCCAAGCCGTCCCAACGGACGCAAACAACACGCGAACATCGATGAAATTGAAAAGACCTTGGACCTACGGCGCGACGGCGCTCGTCCTGCTCGGGGGCATCGGCGCGCTGGCGGCGTATGCCTCGCAGAGCGCGAAGCAGCGCGGCAACGACCACGTGCCGAAACCGTCGAAGGCCGTGGATCTCGATCGCTATCTCGGCCACTGGTTCGAATTCGCGCGCTACGAGAATCGCTTCGAACGCAATTGCGAAGCGGCCACCGCGAACTACGCGCGTCGCGAGGACGGGCTTATCTCCGTCATCAACGCGTGCCGCCAGGGCAGCCTGTCCGGGCCGTATCGCGCGGCAGAGGGACGCGCGAAGGTCGTCGCAGGCTCCAACGGCACGAAGCTGAAAGTGTCGTTCTTCGGGCCGTTCTATGTCGGTGACTACTGGATTCTCGATCACGCCGACGACTACACGTGGTCCATCGTCGGCGAACCGTCGGGGCGCTATCTATGGATTCTGACGCGCGAGGCGCGCCCATCGGCGGAACTGCGGCGCACGCTGCTCGCTCGCGCGAGTGCGCTCGGCTACGACGTCACGATGCTGCGCGAAACGCAGCACGGCTGAAGCGCGTTCAGTTCGCCTTGCACGCAAACAGCAGCGCGTTCTGATTGTTCTCGCTCGATTGCTCGAGCGCGTCGTAGCCGCTCGGGCATGCGACTTTCGCGTTGTCGGCGCACAGTCTCCAGCCGCCATACGCAGGGCAGGTGACGAGCTGCGTGGGCCGGCCATCGGCGGAAAAAAGCGGCGGCGCGCTGCTGCATCCGCCAAGCGCCAAGGCGCCTGACGCGCCCGCCGCGAGCATCACGAATAGGCCAGTTGCTTTGCCGAGCTTCATCCCGCACCCCTTGTTTCAGGTCGTTATTTTTGATTCCGATGGATTTCGCGAGTATGCCACGCGCAGCGTTCGCGTCGATTCGATCGCGCCATCGCGGCCGATGTCACACGGCGATTCCCAGCGCCGCGATCTTCTTGTACAGCGTCGCGCGCCCGATGCCGATGCGCTGCGCCGCATCCGCGACGCGTCCGCCGCTCGCGCGCAACGCATCGGTAAGAAAGCGCCGCTCGAAGTCGTTCATTGCTTCGGCGTAGGGCATGGACGGCGCGCTTGCATCGGCCGGGGCGGCGAGCGCCGGCAGCGTCGCGGGCTTCGAATCGATGAACGGCGCGAGCGCGCGCGCATCGATATGCTCGCGCTCCGACAGCATCAGCGCGCGTTCGAGCGTGTTGCGCAGCTCGCGCACGTTCCCGGGCCACGCGCAGGACATGAGCAGGCGCAGCGCGTCGTCGTGCAGCACGAACTGGCTGATGTGGCCGGTACGCGCTTCGCCGGACAGCTCTTCGAGAATCGCATAGGCGAGCGCTTCGATATCGCCGAGACGTTCGCGCAACGGCGGCGCGTGAATCGTCAGCACGTTGAGCCGATAGAACAGGTCCGCGCGAAAGCGCCCCGCCGCCACGAGCGCCGGCAGATCCGCCGACGTCGCCGCGATGATCCGCACATCCGCGCGCACGATGCGATTCGACCCGAGCGGCTCGAACTCCTTGTCCTGCAGCACGCGCAGGAGCTTGCCCTGCAAAGGCAGCGGCATGTCGCCGATTTCGTCGAGGAAAAGCGTGCCGCCGTCCGCCAGCTCGAACTTGCCGACGCGCCCTTTGCGTTCCGCGCCCGTGTACGCGCCCGGCGCCGCGCCGAAGAATTCGACTTCGAGCAGTGTGTCCGGAATCGCCGCGACGTTCACGGTGACGAGCGGCTTGGCCGCGCGCGTCGATGCACCGTGGATCGCATGCGCGAGCAGTTCCTTGCCGGTGCCCGTCTCGCCGAGCAGCAGCACGGGCGAATCGACGAGCGCCGCACGCCGCGCCTGCCGCTTCACTTCGAGGCTCGCCGGACTCGTGCCGACGAAACTCGCGAACGTGTACTTCGCGCGCCGCGCCTGCGCGAGCGACTGCCGCGTCGCGATCAATTCCTGCTGCACGCGCGAGTAGTGCGCAAAAAGCGGCGTGAGCGCCTTCATCTCGTCGAAGAGCGCAAAGCCGATCGCGCCGACGGTCACGCCCTGATCGTCCTTCAGCGGCAGGCGCGTGACGACGAGCGGCTCGCGATCCGTTTCGAGCACGTCGAGCAGAATCGGCTTGCCAGTCGCGACGACTTCGCGCATCAGGCTGTTCGGGATCACGGCTTCGCAGTCGAGACCGATGGCGTCGTTCGGATCGGAGAAGCCGAAGCGCGCCGCATAACGCTTGTTGATCCAGACGACGCGAGCGTCCGCATCGACGATGAACGTGCCTTCGCTCGAATTCTCGAAGGTCTTGAAGAGCGATTCCATCGCGCGGCGCAGCACGTCGCCGTAATCCGCGGGCACGTTGATCCAGTCGTTGCGCATAAGCGCCGTCTCCGTTTTTCTCATAGTGGCGACAGCCTATCTCAATATCGAGACAAGAAAAAGCCTGCGACGACAAGACCAGGTGCGAATCGTTGTCTCGATTCATAGACTTTCGCTATCCCGAGACGCATAATTCCGCCACCGATGCCCGCCCGCTGGGCCTCACGGCCGTTGGCACGGAAGCTGCATTCAGCCGCCCGCCGACTGCGCCTTCACAAGAGGCGACGCGGAATCAGTGCAAAAAACAACCATTTGGAGACTCAATGTCGTTCCTCATCGTGCTCGCCGCCCTGGCGTTCCTGATGCTGGCCGCCTATCGCGGATACAGCGTCATCCTCTTCGCGCCGATCGCCGCCCTCGCGGCCGTCCTCCTGACCGATCCCGCCGCCGTCGCACCGGTGTTCACGGGCATCTTCATGGAGAAGATGGTCGGCTTCGTGAAGCTCTACTTCCCCGTCTTCCTGCTCGGCGCGGTCTTCGGCAAGGTAATCGAACTGTCGGGCTTCTCCGAGTCGATCGTCGCGGCGGCGATCCGCTACATCGGCAAGTCGCGCGTGAATGCGGTGATCGTCGCGGTGTGCGCGCTGCTCACCTATGGCGGCGTGTCGCTGTTCGTCGTCGTGTTCGCGGTGTATCCGTTCGCGGCGGAAATGTATCGCCAGAGCAATATTCCGAAGCGGCTGATGCCCGGCGCGATCGCGCTCGGCGCGTTCTCGTTCACGATGGATTCGCTGCCCGGCACGCCGCAGATTCAAAACATCATCCCGACGACGTTCTTCAAGACGACCGGCTGGGCCGCGCCGTGGCTGGGCGTGATCGGCTCGGCGTTCATCATCGTGGTCGGTCTGTCGTTCCTCGAATGGCGACGCCGCTCCGCGATGGCCAAGGGCGAAGGCTACGGCACGTCGCTCGTGAACGAGCCGGAGCGCGTCCAGTCGACGAATCTGCCGAGCCCGCTGCTCGCGATCGCACCGCTCGTGCTCGTCGGCGTCGCGAACTTCGCGCTCACGCGCTGGATTCCGACGTGGTACGGCGCGAGCTACACCGTCGCGCCCGAAGCGCTGCCGGGCGTCCACACGCCGGTTGTGACGGCGATCAAGCCGGTCATCGCGATCTGGGCCGTCGAAGGCGCGCTGCTGCTCGGCATCCTGCTCGTGTTGCTGACCGCGTTTTCGCGCGTGAAGGAGCGTTTCGCGCCGGGCACGCGCGCGGCGGTCGCGGGCGCGCTGCTCGCGGCGATGAACACCGCGTCGGAATACGGCTTCGGCGGCGTGATCGCGGCGTTGCCGGGCTTCCTGGTCGTATCCGATGCGCTCAAGAGCATTCCGAATCCGCTCGTCAACGCGGCAATTTCCGTGAGTTCGCTGGCGGGCATCACGGGGTCGGCGTCGGGCGGCATGAGCATCGCGCTCGCGGCGATGTCGGATGTCTTCGTCAAGGGCGCGGAAGCGGCGCATATTCCGCTGGAAGTGCTGCACCGCGTGGTCGCGATGGCGTCCGGCGGCATGGACACGCTGCCGCACAACGGCGCGGTCATCACGCTGCTCGCGGTGACGGGCCTGACGCACCGCGAGTCGTATCGCGACATCTTCGCCGTGACGGTCATCAAGACGCTCGCCGTGTTCTTCGTGATCGGCGTGTACTACGCGACCGGCATCGTCTGATAACTAAACAAGAGGAAGGCGCTCATGACTCAAACCGCATCGAAAACGCTCGCCGGCAAGACGGCGCTCGTGACCGGCTCGACGAGCGGCATCGGCTTAGGCATCGCCACGGCGCTCGCGAACGCGGGCGCGAATCTCGTGCTGAACGGCTTCGGCGACGTGGCCGGCGCGCTCGCGCAGATCGAGGCGACCGGCGCGAAGGCCGTGCACCATCCCGCCGACATGACGAAGCCCGACGAGATCGAAGCGATGATCGCGTTCGCGAACGAGACCTTCGGCGCGCTCGACGTGCTCGTGAACAACGCGGGCATTCAGCACGTCGCGACCATCGACGAGTTCCCGGTCGATCGCTGGGACGCGATCATCGCGATCAATCTGACTTCGGCATTCCACACGATGCGCGTCGCCCTGCCCGCGATGCGCGCGCGCAACTGGGGCCGCGTGATCAACATCGCGTCGGTGCATGGGCTGGTGGGATCGGCGGGCAAGTCGGCGTATGTCGCGGCGAAGCACGGCATTCTCGGCCTCACCAAAGTGGCCGCGCTGGAAAACGCGCGCACCGGCGTGACGGTCAACGCGATTTGCCCCGGCTTCGTGCTGACGCCGCTCGTGCAAAAGCAGATCGACGATCTCGCCGCGCGGGAATCGCTTTCGGCCGATGCCGCGCGCGCGAAGCTGCTCGGCGAGAAACAGCCGTCGGCGCAGTTCGTGACGCCGCAGCAAATCGGCGATATGACCGTGTTCCTCTGTTCCGATGCCGCGAGCGAGATGCGCGGTTCGGCGCTGCAGATCGATGGAGGCTGGAGCGCGCAGTAAGCGCGCCGGCGGTTGCGGCGTGAGTCATTCCGCCGCATTCCCCTAAAGACTGTAGGGCCATCTGCCGTTATGTCCTTGTAATGCAAAGCGCGCCGCCCGTCGTCCGGCGGCGCGCGCGAATCGAACGCACAAGGACATCATGCGCGACAACCAGCCCGTCACCCAGCAGGAATTCGACTACCCCGCCTCGGAGATGCTCGTCTCCGCGACCGATCTCTCCGGCAACATCCAGTACTGCAACCCGGCCTTCGTCTCCGTGTCGGGCTTTTCGCGCGACGAACTCATCGGCCAGCCGCACAACATCATCCGCCATCCGGACATGCCGCGCGATGCGTTCGCCGATCTCTGGTCGACGGTGCGCTCCGGCCGTGCATGGACCGCGCTCGTCAAGAATCGGCGCAAGAACGGCGATCACTACTGGGTGCGCGCGAACGTCACGCCGGTGATGGAGCACGGCAAGGCGGTCGGTTATCTGAGCGTGCGCGTGAAGCCGAGCCGCGCCGAAATCGACGAAGCCGAAGCGCTCTACGCGGCGATGCGCGCCGGGAATTCGCCGCATCGGCTCGTGCGCGGCGCGCTCGTGCGGCGCGGCATCGCGGGCAAGATCGCGGCGATCGCGCGCATGCCGGTGAGCGCGCGCGTCGCGACGGGTTTCGCCGCCGTGCCCGCCGCCACGCTGGTCGCGGCGGTGGCCGCCTGGCGCGGCGCGCCGCCGCTGCCGTTCTGGATCGCGTTCGGCGCGGGCGCGGCGGTGAGCATCGCGGGATGGCTCGCGCTCTCGCGTCAGCTCGATACCCCCGTGCGCACGATGTCCGGCTTCGCCGCGCGCATGGCCGCAGGCGATCTGACCGCCGACATTCCGGTCGCGCGTCACGACGATCTCGGCGAAGTCCAGCGCGCGCTCGGCCAGTTGAAGGCGAATCTCGCTGCAATCGTGTTCGACGTGCGCGGCCAGATCGGCGGCATGCTCGACGCCGCGCGCGAAATCTCCAGCGGCAACACGGACCTGTCGCGCCGCACCGAATTGCAGGCGGCATCGCTCGAACAGACGGCCGCGACGATGGACCAGCTCACCACGACCGTGCAAGGCAACGCCGACGCCACCGTGCGCGCGCTCGAACTCGTGAAGGAAGCGCAAGCCGCAGCCGACGACGGCGGGCGCATCGCGAGCCAGGTCGAGCAGACGATGGAGCGCATCACGGCGGCGTCGCGGCGTATCGCGGACATCACCGACGTGATCGACGGCATCGCGTTCCAGACCAACATCCTCGCGCTGAACGCCGCCGTGGAAGCCGCGCGCGCGGGCGAGGCGGGCCGCTCGTTCGCGGTCGTCGCAACCGAAGTGCGCGGCCTCGCGCAGCGCTGCGCGGCATCGGCGAAGGAAATCGAGAACGTGGTGGCGACGAGCGTCGCTGAGATCGCGGAAGGCACGAGCCTCGTGTCGCGCACGACGAGCCAGATGCGCGCGATCGACGAAGCGGTCAACCGCGTATCGACGATCATCATGGAAGTGGCGAAGGCGAGCGGCGAACAGGCCGACGGCATCGCGCAGGTGAATCAGGCCGTCGCCCATCTCGATGACTCCACGCAGCAAAACGCCGCGCTCGTCGAGCAGGCGGCGGCGACGGCCACGCGCCTGGCCGAGCGTGCCGTGGTGCTGGACGAAGCGGTGCGGCTCTTCACGGTCGCGCCGGCGCGCGAGCGGACGACGGCGTAGCCTGCAACGGCGCGTCGCTTGGTACTATCGGAGCATTGCCAACGAGGAGTGCCCCGATGACCGCTGAGAACAACCGCGTGGAAGAAGCGCGAGCGATGGAACGGATCGTGAACGCGACGAAGCAGGTGCAAACCGCGTTTCTCGGTTTGCAAAAGCAGTTTCCGCCGGAAGGCGACGGCCGCCCGTCGCAAATGGCGCTGCAGACTTTCGACGCGGCGCTGCAGGAACTGGAAGACGCCCAGGCCGCGTTCGACACCATGCTCAACGATCTCTTCGACGGAAATCGCTGACCGCGCCTCGCGGCTTCGACGCTGTCAGGCGTTGCGCAGCGCCGCGACATCCGCGCGCAAGTCGCTCTGCGCGGCATCGGCGGGCGGCAGGTCGGGGCTGGCCCACGCGACGCCATCGGTGGACTGACGACGCGCGGCGGCCACGGACGCATCGACCAGTTCCTTGAACGACACCGCCGCCGAACTCGTGCGCACGAGCACTTCGCCCTGCAGCGGACTTTCCGCGAACACGAGCCCCACGATCAGTTCCGCCGACGGCGCACGCTGATGCAGCCGGCGCAGCAGATTGCGCAGATACGGCGGCGACTCGGCGGCATCGAACGACACCACGCAGATGATCGTCACGCCGGACAGATCCACTTCGCCGAAGCGCCCGCGCGAGAATCGCTCGTAGCCCGCGAGATCCGCGCCCAGTCCGTGCTTGCGGAAAAGCTGCACGGCGATGGTCGCGGCGAGATCGTCCAGCGCGCTTCTCCCCGCGATGCACAGCACCGACGCCGTATGCCCTTCCGATTGCGCATCGAAGCGCTCGGGCGGCGTCTCGGACGCGATCTTCGCCACATCGTCCGAGGACATCGGGCTCGCGGGCGGCTCTTCCTTGCGCAACACGGCCGGCGCGATATCCTCCGTGTCCTCCAGTCCCTCGATGACGTCCAGCGCCGACTCCTTGATGCGCTTCAACTGGTCGTTCGTCACCACGCCGCGCTGCACGTCGTTGTGCGCGAGGCGCAAGCCTTCGAGCGCGACTTCATCGTAATAAGCGATCAGCGAGCGCTCCTTCAGAAGCGATTCCGCCTGCACGAGCGCCTCGTCCGGATCGTTCGCCAGGAGCCGCTGATAGAAGTTCTCGGCAGGTGTGAGCGCGGGTCGGTCGCCGAATAGCACGTCGAGAAATTCCAGGCGATCCACATGCCGCCCGAGAATCACGAGACACAGCGTGAGCGGCGTCGAGAGCACGAGGCCGATCGGCCCCCAGATCCAGCTCCAGAAAATCGCCGCGACGATCACTGCGAACGGCGAAAGCCCCGTGCTATGCCCGTACAGCAGCGGCTCGACGATCTGCCCGGCCGCGATATCGGTGACGCCGTAGAGCACGATGGTCCAGATCAGCATCGTCCATCCGGGGCCGACCGCCGCCGCGAACACCACGGCGAGGATCGCCGCGATCCACGTGCCGACATAGGGCACGAAGCGCAGCAGCGTCGTCATCACGCCGAAGAGCAGCGCGCCGGGCACGCCGATGATCGCGAGTCCGATCGCGATCACCGTCCCCACGCCCACGTTGATGCCGAGTTGCGCCAGGAAATAGCGCGAGAGGCGGCGCGCGGCCTCGTCCATCGCGGTGGTCGCGCGGTGCAGGTCGCGTGAGCCGAACAGGCGGATCAGCCGGTCGCGCAAATCCTCGCGCTGCAAGAGGATGAACACCGCGACCACGAGCACGATGCCCGTCGTCTCCAGCGGGCTGATCACCGGCGACAGGAAGCGTTGTGCGAGTTCGAGCGGCGTGGGCGTCGGCTCGTGGACTTCGACGGGCATCGGCTGATCGATCGGCGATGCAGCCGGATTGTTCTCGTCGGAGCGCGGCTCCTGCTCGCGCGCGGGCGAAATCCGCTTCAGCGCACGCGATGCGCGCCCGAGGAAGGCGTCGGCGCGGCCCACGGTCATGCGCTGGATGTTGTCGACCTTGCGCTCGACGGCCACCTGATACTTCGGCAGATCGCTTGCAAGCTGTGCCACCTGCGCGCCGATCAGCGCGCCCACTGCCGTCAGCACCGAGAGCGCGATGACCACCGCCACGATCACCGACGGCACCTGCCCGAAGCGCAGGCGTCGCAGAAAATCGACGAACGGCGCGAGCAGAAAACTCAGCAGGATGGCGAGGATGATGGGGATCATCACCGCGCGCCCGAAGTACAGCGCGCAGATGACGACAACGCCCGTCACCAGTGACGCAAGCGCGCGCAGGCCCGGCGCATCGGGCGGCAGGACTTTCGTGGGTGGCCGGCGCGGACCGGGAAGCTGGGGCATGGACATTGCGCTCGTCGGGGTGAGTCGACGATTTAAGCAAGGCATGTGCCGGTGAGCATTTTCGGGAGCGCTATCGCTGCCATCGAAACAATCCGTTGGATGCTTGCGCGTCGGCATGGGACATTGCCTATCCTTCGTTCAAAGCCGAGGTACGAAACACATGGCCGTCGATTCACCCTGCATCAACATCTGCAAATTCGATGACAAGACCGGGTTCTGCATCGGCTGCCTGCGCACCAAGGACGAATGCAAGAAGTGGAAGAAGATGAAGGACAAGCATCGCGTGTGTATCATCGATGAACGAGCCGAGCGCAAAGCGAAGCTCAAGAAGCACAAGAAGTAGCGCTTCAAAGGAGGCGATCATGCGGTCACTGGTTCATGTCTGCGGCGTCTTGCTGACGGTCGCATTGCCCGTACACGCGCAACTGCATCCGAGTCCCGAGACGGACATGCACGCGCCGAACAACAGCACGCGCATCATGCCGAACGCGCCGCTCGGCAGCGAGTATCCGACGCACGGCAACGCGCAAGCCGGCGAACTCAACCTCAATCCCACCGATCCGCGCGCGCAGTTGTCCAACGGCCTGCCGAACAACGCGAACAGCGGCGGTTATGGGTCGCCGCTGGCGGGCAGCAAGGTGAACGTTCCGACGCGCGCGGAGTAGGCAGAACGCCGCCGCTCGGCTGTGCCTTGCTGCGCTCCCACTGTTCTCGAAACGAGAATAGTCATTTGAATTTCGCTGATATTCACCTCGAAACGGCAAGAACCGATACTGCTTTCCATCGGGCCGGGACGTCTCCCGGCCGACCACTCGGGAATTGCCATGAAGCTCTATCACCATCCGCTTTCCGGTCATTCGCATCGCGCCCGCCTCTTCCTGCATCTACTGAACATCGCGCACGACGAAGAACAGGTCGATCTCGCCGCCGGCGCGCACAAGTCGCCGGAATTCCTGCGCATCAACCGCTTCGGCCAGGTGCCGGTGCTCATCGATGGCGATCGCGTCATCGCCGATTCCAACGCGATCCTCGTCTATCTCGCGAAGCGGGCCGGCGCGACGCAATGGCTGCCCGAGACGCCCGATGGCGCCGCCGCCGTGCAGCGCTGGCTCTCGGTCGCGGCGGGGCAGATCGCGTTCGGACCGGCGGCGGCGCGGCTCATTACCGTGTTCGGCAGCAAGTTCGATGCAGACGAAGTGATCGCCCGCGCGCATGCCGTGCTCAAGGTCATCGACGCGGAATTGCAAAGCCGCGAGTGGATTGCGGATACCGGCAGCGCGCATCCGACGATCGCGGATATCGCGCTCTACAGCTACATCGCGAGCGCGCCGGAAGGCAATGTCGATCTGTCCGGCTATCGCAACGTGAACGCGTGGCTGCGGCGCATCGAGGCGTTGCCCGGTTTCGTGCCGTTCCAGAAGACGGCCGCCGGACTGGCCGCCTGAATCCGCGCCGGGAGGCCACGATCATGTCTGCACCGTCTTCCACGGCGACGCCCTGGCATCGCGGCGAAATCGCGCTGCAAAAGGCCGCGGGCGCTTACGACCGCATGCGCGCGCTCGGTCAGCGCGTCGTGCGCGATTACATGCCGGAGCAGCATCGGCAGTTCTTTGCGCAGTTGCCGTTCGTCGTTGCCGGTACGGTCGATGAACACGGCGACGCGTGGGCGACGTTCCTGACCGGCCGCCCCGGCTTCCTGCACACGCCGGATGCCACGACGCTTTCCGTCGATCACACGCGCGATCCGTTCGATCCCGCCGATGCCGGCCTGCGCGATGGCGCATCGGTCGGCATGCTCGGCATCGAATTGCATACGCGCCGCCGCAATCGCGTGAACGGCGTGATTCATCGCGCGGGCGATGAAAACGCGTTCGATGTGAGCGTCGAGCAGAGCTTCGGCAATTGCCCGCAATACATTCAGCTGCGCGACTTCGCCTTTGTGCGCGACGAGCCCGCGCCGTCGAAGCCCATCGCGCTCGATGCGCAATCGCCGCGCATGCGGTCGATGATCGAGCGCGCGGATACGTTCTTCGTGGCGTCGTACTTCGACCGCGAGGACGGGCATCGCCAGGTGGATGTGTCGCATCGCGGCGGCAAGGCGGGATTCGTGCGCGTGGCCGACGACGGCGCGCTCACCATTCCCGACTTCGCGGGCAATCTGTTCTTCAACACGCTCGGCAACATTTCGGTTAACGGCAAGGCCGGCCTCGTGTTCGCGGACTTCGCCACCGGCGACGTGCTGCAACTCACCGGCGACGCGCACGTGCTTACCGATTCCCCCGAAACCGCCGCGTTCCAGGGCGCGGAGCGGTTGTGGCGCTTCACGCCGCGCCGCATCGTGTTGCGCGAGGACGCGCTGCCGCTGCGCTGGACGTTTCGCGACGAAGGCTGGTCGCCGAATTCGCTGATGACAGGCGACTGGAACGAAGCGGCGCGGCGCATGAAGGCGGCGGCGCTCGCGGATGCGTGGCGGCCGTATCGCGTGAGCAGGATCGTCGAGGAAAGCGATGTCATCCGCTCCTTCTGGCTCGATCCCGCCGATGGCGCGGGCATCGTGCCGCACGCCGCCGGCCAGCACTTGCCGGTGCGCGTGACGCTGCCGGGCGCGGCCAAGCCGCTCGTGCGCACGTACACGCTCTCGGTTGCGCCGGGCGATGGCGTCGCGCGCATCAGCGTGAAGCGCGAAGGACGCGTGTCCGCGCATCTGCACGACACGCTGAACGTGGGCGACATCGTCGAGGCGCGCGCGCCGGCGGGCAGCTTCACGATCGATGCGTTCGAAGCGCGCCCGGCCGTGCTGCTCGCGGCGGGCGTCGGCATCACGCCGATGCTCGCCATGCTGCGGCACATCGTCTACGAAGGGCTGCGCACGCGGCGCGTGCGTCCGACGTGGCTGATCGCATCGGCGCGCACGCTGGCGAATCGCGCGTTCGCCGCCGAAATCGACGCGCTCGTGCAAAGCGCAGGCGGCGCGGTCCACGTGATCCGCGTGCTGAGCGACACGCAAGGCGCGCAATTGAAGCGCGATTACGACGTGTCGGGGCGCATCGACATCGACTTGTTGACGAGCCACCTGCCGTTCAACGACTACGACTTTTATCTGTGCGGTCCGGGCGCGTTCATGCAGTCGCTCTACGACGGCTTGCGCGCGCTGAACGTCGCCAACGCGCGCATTCACGCGGAAGCGTTCGGCCCGGCGTCGCTGAATCGCGATGCCGATGACAAGCCGATGCGCCCACCCGCCACGCAAGCCGTCGCGGTGCGCTTCGCGAAGTCGGGCCGCGATGCAGCGTGGCGCCCCGAAAGCGGCAGCCTGCTCGAACTCGCGGAAGCGTGCGGTATCGATGCCGAATCGAACTGTCGGGGCGGAACGTGCGGGACATGCAGAACGCGCATCGTGAAAGGCGCGGTGACATACGACAAACAACCGGCGTTCGAAGCCGGCGAGAACGAAGCGCTGATCTGCTGCGCGATGCCGTCCGCGGACTCGAACGGCGCGCTCGAACTCGATCTCTAAACGCATAGGTTCGCGATTGCGACCCGCGCTCGCATGCCCGAGAATGCACGGCAACTCATTCGCCCGCTTCTCGCATCCGACATGGACCGCTTTCAGGCAATGTCGACCTTCGTCACGGTGGTCGAAACTGGCGGCTTCGCATCCGCCGCGCGCAAGCTGGATGTATCGCCTTCGGTCGTGAGCCGCGTCGTCACCGAGCTGGAAGAGCGGCTCGGCGTGCGGCTGCTCACGCGGACCACGCGCGTCGTGCGTCTCACGGATGCCGGCAGTGGCTTCTTCGAAGACTGCCGCCGCATTCTCGGCGAAGTCGATAACGCCGAACTCTCCGCGCGCGGCACGCACGCGGCGCCGCGCGGCGTGCTTTCGCTGACCGCGCCGACGATGTTCGGCCGCCTGCACGTGACGCCTATCGTGCTCGACTATCTCGCGCGCTACCCCGAAGCCGATGCGAACTGCTGGTTCATCGACCGCGTGGTGAATCTGGTGGATGAAGGCATCGACGTGGCCGTGCGGATCGCGCAATTGCCGGATTCGTCGTTGCAGGCGATTCCGGTAGGGCACGTGCGGCGCGTGCTGTGCGCATCGCCCGGTTATATCGCGAAGCACGGCGCGCCCGCGCATCCCGACGATCTCGAAGCGCACACAATCATCGCATCGACGGGATCGTCCACGCCGCCCGAATGGCGGCTTCGCGACGGCGACCGTCCGATTCTCGTGCGCACGCATCCACGCTTCATGACGACGACGAACGACTCCGCCATCGATGCCGCGCTCGCGGACTTCGGCATCGCGCGGCTTCTGTCGTATCAGGTCGCGCAGCATATGAGCGACGGCCGGCTCGTCATCGTGCTGCCCGAATACGAACCGCCGCCGCTGCCGATTCATCTCGTGCATCGCGAAGGACGGCACGTGACGCAAAAGGTCCGCGCGTTCCTCGATCTCGCGGTCGCCACGCTGCGCGCGGATGCATCGTTGCGCTGATCGGGCTAAACAGACGCGGGGCGCATCGCTTCGTGAATCTTTGAGGAAATCGAACGGCCGTTAGGGCGCGGGCCGTGCAAAATGACGGCAAACCATGCAACATAGCTCTCTTGCGCGTGTTGCGCCGGGCATCGTTTCCGGCGCGATGCAACGGCTCTTCCGAACTCCAACGGCTCAACGCACCATGACGAACCCGACTTCTCCCACGAACGAACGCCCGCTCGACATGATCATCTTCGGCGGCGGCGGAGACCTGGCCGCACGCAAGCTGCTGCCCGCGCTCTACATGGCGCACACGCACTGCAACCTGCCCGCCGATACGCGCATTCTCGCCATCGGCCGCAAGGACTGGACGCGCGAAGATTACCTGAAGAACTTCATGGAAAAGCAGTCGCGCCCGTTCATCGACGCGAACGCTTTCGATGCCCAGCAGTGGGACAAATTCCTCGCGCTGTTCGACTACGTGCGCGTGGATGTGGAAAACCCCGAGGACTTCAAGCGCCTCGCGGAAGCATCGCGTGACGGCGCGCAGCGCGTGTTCTATCTCTCGACGTCGCCGGAGCTTTTCACGACCATCTGCGACAACCTGGCGGCTGCCGGTATCGTCGACGATCACGCGCGCGTCGTGCTCGAAAAGCCGCTCGGTCACGATCTGGCGTCCGCGCGTGCCATCAACGACGCGGTCGGCAAGCGCTTCAAGGAAGAGCAGATTTATCGCATCGACCATTATCTCGGCAAGGAAACGGTGCAGAACCTGATGGTGCTGCGCTTCGGCAACGCCATTTTCGGTCCGCTGTGGCAGGCGCCGTATATCAAGAGCGTGCAGATCACGGTGTCGGAAACGGTGGGCGTCGGCAGCCGCGCGGGCTTCTACGACCACACCGGCGCGCTGCGCGACATGGTGCAGAACCACTTGCTGCAACTGCTGTGCATCGTCGCGATGGAGCCGCCCGTATCGCTCGATCCCGACGCCGTGCGCGACGAAAAGCTGAAGGTGTTGAAGTCGCTGCGCCCGATGAGCGTCGCCGATATCGCCCGCGACACCGTGCGCGGCCAGTACGCGGCGGGCGCGGTCGGCGGCGAGCCGGTCAAGGGCTACTTGCAGGAAGAGAACGTGCCCGCCGACAGCCGCGCGGAAACCTTCGTCGCGTTGCGCGCGCATATCAACAACTGGCGATGGGCCAACGTGCCGTTCTTCCTGCGCACCGGCAAGCGCATGCAGACGCGCAAGTCTGAGATCGTGATCGACTTCGCGGACCTGCCGTTCTCCATCATTCCGAGCGGGCCGCGCAATTACGGCAACCGTCTGATCATCACGTTGCAGCCGGAAGAGTCCATCCAGTTGCAGATGCTCGCGAAGGAACCCGGCAGCGGCATGCAGATGCTGCCCGTGAACCTCAATCTGGACTTGCAACAGGCGATGACCCAGCGTCGCGCGGAAGCGTACGAGCGCCTTCTGATCGATGTCATTCGCGGGCGTCTCACGCACTTCATGCGCCGCGACGAACTCGAAGCGGCGTGGGCGTGGGTCGAGCCGATTCTGAACGGCTGGAAGGAACTCGGCGACAAGCCGCGCGGTTATACGGCGGGCACGTTCGGTCCGGCGGCTTCGTCGGCGCTGATGGCGCGCGAGAATCTGGCCTGGGCGGAAGAGGCGTGATCTAGCGCATCGACGGTCGCATCGCGCGCCGTTTTTCGATGGCGGCGCCCGTCGCGATCACCGCAGCCAGCACCGCGATGCCGCCCACGATGCCCGCGAGCCGCATGAGCGCGGGCATCGGATCGGACGACCAGTGCGCGTCCTGCACGAACACCATGATGAACGCGATGGTGAACTGCCGTCCCACGTAGCTCGCGCCTTGCGTGCCCGTCTGCACGTGACAGCCGATCCACACGCCCGCGCAGAGCGCGAGCATGCACGCGATGGCGTTATCGCCGATGAGCGGCAACAGCGCCATGCTCGCCGCGCCCGCCAGCAGGCAGCCGACGAAGCGCTGAACCATGCGCGCGGCAATCGGCTTGCGCGTCGGCTGACCGAGCGCCGATGCGGGCAAGATCAGCACGGCGATGGCCGTGACCATCGCTTGCGGAAAGCCGGGCAAATCCCACGCATACGCCAGCGACGCGAGTATCGCCACGGACCACGCGGCGTGCCATGCGAGGCGCTTGCGCATGGCGTGCGTTGCGGCTTGCGTGTCTTGTACAGCAACGGCAGGCATGACAGGAACGACCGCCGTTTCGATGCTTGCGCTATCCACGCGATCCGCCGTCGATGCCGCCTGCGCATCATGCATCGGCGCGCCGCCGCGCGACTTGCGGTAGTGCTGCACGCTCGCATGAAAGAGCGCGGAGACGGCGACGCACGCGAACGTCCCGACGATCACCTCGGCCACGCGCAGCAACGCGAACGATGCCGTCGCGGATGCGGACGCGAGCCGATGCGCCTCGAACGTGACCATGAGCGAGGTCACCGCGCCGAGCACCCACGCATAGCCCGCATCCGACACGAACGCGCGATACACCGACACGCCCGCGATGAGCGCGAGCAGCGGCACGAAGAGCCACGGCGCGTCGCCGATGAGCGGCCCGGCCGTCGCGCCGAGCAACGCGCCCGCGACCGTCCCGAGCACGCGATGCACGCCGCGCTGCGCGGACGCGGAGAACTTCGACTGCATCACCGCGAAGCCGCTGATCGCGGCCCACCAGATGTTCGTGAGATGGAACGCATGAGCGAGTGCGACGGCGAGCGCGACGGACAGCATCGCCTGCGTGGCGAAGAGCGCGCGCGCCGACGACGGCCTGATTGCGATCAACTCGCGCCCGACCGATGCGAACGCGTCGCGCACGATATGCCCGAACGCGTCGAGGCGGTCGCTGCGGTGCGCGCGGCTGGCGGGATGATCGTTGGGCATCGTTCGTGCGATTGTCTTTGCGTCTGACTTGAGCGTAGCCGCGTATCGGCGGGGACGCAAAAAAAGGAATCGGAACAGTTGTTAAAGCGCGAATAACGTGAATGATTGCTGGTTCTGCAGCGTGCGGATGCCAGTGCTATCTTGTGCATTCGCGTCACGAAGGACTGAAGAAATAAGGGACGAAAGGACATCTCATGGCGAAAGTACTGGTTCTCTACTATTCAATGTACGGCCACGTCGAGACGATGGCGCAAGCCGTTGCCGATGGCGCGCGCGGCGTGCCGGGCGTCGAGGTGACGGTCAAGCGCGTGCCCGAAACGATTCCCGCCGATCAGGCTTCGGTCATCGGCGTGAAGCTGGATCAGCAGGCGGCGGTCGCGAGCGTCGACGAACTCGCGAACTACGACGCCATCATCTTCGGCACGCCGACGCGCTTCGGCAACATGGCGGGCCAGATGCGCACGTTCCTCGATCAGACCGGCGGCCTGTGGGTGAAAGGCGCGCTCATCGGCAAAATCGGCAGCGTGTTCACGTCGACTGCTTCACAGCACGGCGGACAAGAGACCACCATCACCTCGTTTCACACGACGCTGCTGCATCACGGCATGGTGATCGTCGGCGTTCCGTATGCGTGCCCCGCGCTCACGAACATGCAGGAGATCACGGGCGGCACGCCCTACGGCGCGACGACGATAGTCGGACCCGACGGCCAGCGGCAACCGACGCAGAACGAACTCGAGATTGCGAGCTATCAGGGCAAACATGTGGCCGAGCTTGCGGTGAAGATCGCGGGATAAGGGAGCATATTTGCTGCGTATGCATCTGAACGCGCGCCGGCTCCCGGAAACGCTCACCATCGGAGCGCTCCCGTAAGTCCTCACCGTTAGATCACGTTCAGCATGGCGAGCGCGGTCTCTTGCAAAGGCTGCAGCACGCGAGCGAGGGCGGCATCGTGCGACTCCTTTCCTATCGGCATGTTCACCGACAACGCCGCGACCACTTGCCCGTGCCGATTCTTGATCGGCACCGCCACGCCGCGCACGCCAACCTGCAACTGCTGTTCGATCGCGACGAAACCATCCGTGCGCGCCTGACGAATCTTCTCGTGCAGCTTCTCTTTGTTCGTGATGGTGAGCGGCGTGAACGGCTTGAAGTCGGTGGCGTCGAGCCACTGGCGGACGGCATCCTCGTCCGGCTTGTAGGCGAGCATCACGAGCCCGCCCGACATCAGCGCGGCCGGCACGCGCGCGCCGAGCACGAAGCCGGTGGTCATCACGCGCGTAGAGCCGTTTCGCGCGATGATGACGAGATCCCATTCGTCGAGCACGCTCACGTAGACGGATTCGTGGATGGTCGCGCTCAGCTGTTGAAGATAAGGCTGCACGATGCGCGGGAGCCGCGCCGAATCGAAATACGACCAGCCGACGCGCAACACGCGCGGCGTCAGATTGAAGAGCTTGCCGTCCGTCTGGACGTAGCCGAGATGCGCGAGCGTCAGCAGATAGCGGCGCGCCGCCGTGCGCGTCATGCCCGTGCGGGCGGCGGCTTGCGTCGGCGTCATGCGCGCGTGCTGGTCGTCGAAGGCTTCGAGGATCGCCAGGCCCTTTTCCAGCCCCGCGATCCAGTCGCGCTTGTCGAGTGCGGGTTTGTTCATCGTCGAACCTTGCAAAGAGCTAGTGCTAACCCCCAAAGCGATCGATTATCGGACACGCGCGTGCGATAATCGCGCACAATCTATTATAAATCGTTGCTGCGGAAGAGCCGCGCCCCTATTCTCCAATCACCCGGAGCGACGCGCTCGCCAACGCCGAAAGTAGGAAGTATCGGCGGACGACGAATTAGAAGAATTAAAGGCGGCACGCGAGTTCAATCGATAAACCCATTGTTCGGAGACACATATGGCTAGCCCTAAGGAAGAGGCACACGGCGGCCGCCAGGCGAAGAAGGCGACGGCGAGCGGCTGGATCGGCTCGGCGCTCGAGTACTACGACTTCTTCATTTACGCGCAGGCGGCGGCGCTGATCTTTCCACAGTTGTTCTTCCCGTCGGGCAATCCGAAGGTGGCGATCGTCGCATCGCTTGCGACATATGGCGTCGGCTATGTGGCGCGGCCGATCGGCGCGTTCGTGCTCGGGCATCTCGGCGACACGCACGGCCGCAAGAACGTGCTGCTCATCTGCATGTTCCTGATGGGCTTTTCGACGATGGCGGTCGGTCTTCTGCCGACGTATCACCAGATCGGCATGGCGGCGCCGGCATTGCTGGTCGTGCTGCGGCTGATTCAGGGCTTTGCGGTGGCGGGTGAAATCTCCGGCGCGAGTTCGATGATTCTCGAGCACGCACCGTTCGGCCGACGCGGTTATTTCGCGAGCTTCACGCTGCAGGGCGTGCAGGCGGGCCAGATTCTGGCGGCTGCCGTGTTCCTGCCGCTCGCTGCGTTCATGCCGGAAGACATGTTCAATTCGTGGGGCTGGCGCGTGCCGTTCCTGCTGTCGGCGTTCGTGCTGGTCGCGGGTTACATCATCCGTCGTGAAGTGCATGAGACGCCGGCGTTCACGGCCGAAGGCGCGCATGGCGAACTGCCCAAGTCGCCGATCAAGGAAGCGTTCGCGAACAGCACGCCCGACATGATCCGCGTGGTTTGCATGGCGCTGATGAACGTGATTCCCGTGGTCGCGACGATTTTCGGGGCGGCGTATGCGGTGCAGGCTTCGTATGGCATCGGCTTTCACAAGAGCGTTTATCTGTGGATTCCGGTCGTCGGCAATATTCTGGCGGTGGTGGTGATTCCGTATGTCGGCAATCTGTCGGATCGCATTGGACGTCGCATGCCGATGATCGTCGGATCGCTGCTCGCGGGTCTGCTTTCGTTCGCGTATCTGTATGCGATCAGCATTCGCAACGTGCCGCTTGCGATCGTGATGTCGCTGTTGATGTGGGGCGTGGTGTATCAGGGATATAACGCGATTTTCCCGAGCTTCTTCCCGGAACTGTTCCCGACGCGGTCGCGCGTCTCGGCGATGGCGATTGCGCAGAACATCGGCACGACGATCACGGCGCTGCTGCCGGCGCTGTTCGCGACGGTTGCGCCGCCGGGATCAGCGAATATTCCGATGACGATCGGGGCGCTGGCTTTCGGTGTGACGATCATCGCGGCGATTGCGGCGTGGTCGGCAAGGGAGACGTATCGGGTAAGGTTGGATGATCTCGGCAAGAAGGATGCAGTGCCGATGACCGAGCAGGAGTATGAGCGCCTGCGGGCCGATTCGATGGCGGAGACCCGGCGAGGGGGGAAGGTGCATGCTTGAGGGGTGCTGCTGACGGTGGTGAAAAAGACGGGTCCTGCGGGACCCGTTTTTGTTTGGGGGGCGGCGCGGTGGTGGACTTGAGGGCGATGGGATGAGCGTCGCAGATTGGCGCCGTCTCCGCCTTTACCAACATTGCGCTATCGACGCACGGACGGTAGCCACGTAGAGCGGACCAAAGCGACCTAGGGACATCCTCGCACGGCCGCTTGCTGGAAGACTGCGAATGCTGCGTCCATGCGTGGTGGCAGCATTGAAAGCGTTCACACCTGAACGCTTTCCTACCGGCGAATAGCGTTACTTCCCGCTAATGAAGTTCTTCGTCTGAAGCGTGATGGCTGACAAGCCCTTTTCGACGATCTCCTGCCAGTCACTCGCAGTCACCATTTGCTTGGATTCGCTCACCCGTGTCTTCAAGAGTTGATCACCGTGCAAACCGCCGACATCGCCAGACAGTCGCAGCTCTGATTTATGGTTGGTTGTTACGGACCAGAAGCCGGGCTGAAACCAAGCCCAGAAATCGATGATTTCGGCATTCACTGGAATCGCGGAAGCAAAGTTAGGATCGCCTTGCTTGACGACGATGTAACCCGCCTGCTGGAAACCGGTGGTCAGCGCGCTCTCGACCAAGCCGGACACAGTCTTTCCCTGAGGAAGCACGATGTCGCCAAGCGCCTTGCCGTAGCCGTTTCTTTTTCGACCGATTGCTCGCGCTTTAGACGCGTCGCTGGAATCCTCGTCGGGATCGAGTGACGCTATATCAGCGCTGCGGGGCGCGACGATGAAGGTTCGTTTATCCTGAGCGGTATCGATGCGCACATATTTTCCCGTGGAAGGGTTAGTGCCTTCGGGCGCCGAGACGTCGACAGTTGTACGACCCGCTGCGCATCCAGCGAGAATTGACACGATCAAGCTGCAGACAGCGATACGACTTACCAACATCTTGTTTTTCTCCCGGTTGTTTTAGACACGAGGCGGAAGTCCCATGACGTCCACTCGCTTCTACCGGGGTTTAACGGAAGCTCGCCAAAGAACTTGAGGTCGACGTTTCAGGGTTCTTGATATGTCGCTATCGCCAATCGAGGAGAACATCTCACGGGATACGAACTCAACCGCCTGCTCTTTCGTGCGTATGTCGCATTGCGCACTTTGTTTCTGAAGGCGGTACTGCACCGGCCGCGGCCTCAACTCGGCATCGTGGGCATAGGCGGACCTTTAGCGCAGAAAGGCGGCGCTAAAGATCAGACTGAGAAAGCCGTTATGCGTGAACAAGGACTCGAATCGCCGATGGGCGAACTGCTGGCGTCCCGTCCATGTCGCGCTGGATGCAGTCCTCCAACCTACATCGATACAAGCAAGATGAAACTCCCTGCCGCTCTCTCTGCGTTGGCCGTTCTGGCCGCCTGCACATCAATCTCGGAAGTTGCACCCGCTGGCGACGCAAATTACACCGTGACTACACAAGTACGCGGCGGCATGACTCCTTGGGGAGAGATCAAGGCGTCAAGCCTGAAGCGCGCCGATGAATACTGCAAGCAGCAAGGCAAGCGGATGCATCAGGTCACTATGCAGACGCATGGCGTTCGCGGTTGGACGCCGCAAGAGGCGGAACTCACGTTCGCGTGCGTCGCTGACTAACAGGCTGATGGCTTGGGCGAGGCGGAAATGGCAGCGGCGTGAGATCTATCACCGAAAGCTGCGACACAGGCGATCCCGCTATTTGTGAAGGAACGTTCTGTGTCGCATATGGCGAAGCGACAGGCGCGGGACTGTCCAGACAAGAAACGTCCGGTGCGAGTCATCGCAACGCCTCAGATCGTTCGAGCCGATAAAGCGCAGCCACGCACAGTGCCTTTCTTTCAGAAAGACGCACCGTTTCTTTCCAGCACGTCTCTTAAGGGCAAGCGTTTCCAGATAAAGGAGTAGTCAACTCATGTCGCAATTCATTTGGAATCAATCGAAAGCAGGCAACGACGGTCATCTCACGACTATCAAGAAGGAGTTGGCTGGCGCGCACATCATCTCAATGTGCTCTGGTCATTTGAAGCGCGGGGGCGTTGAAGCGCTGGCGGACGAACTGAAGATGGCCATCGACCGAGAAGCCCGCGTCATCTTCTACTCCAATGACAAACACACAGAACAGGACGCCGCTGACCGGCTAGCCACGCTCGGCGTAGAACACATTGTTGTCGATCACAGGCGAATGTATCTCCATACTAAGCTTTATTACTTTGAAGTAGGGCAACAGTATTCGGCAGTCTTTGGCTCGGCTAACATCACGGAAGCTGCACTTACGTCGAATGAGGAACTGTCTTATGTTGTTCACGGCACCAAGCAAGATTCTCAGCGCCAACAAATCGCTGCGTATCTGGCACGGTTAGACCGCAGATGCCGTCGTTACCAAGCTCCGAGGGTCGACAAAAATGGCAATGCGATACCGCTTGTTTATCGATGACATTCGCGACCCCATCGCATCCGATTGGGTGATTGCACGTACATCTTCTGACGCCCTTTCAGTTCTCGAAGCCCACGGCTGCCCATTCGAAATTTCTTTCGACCACGACCTCGGCGGTGACGACACTGCAATGATTGTGGCCAAGAAACTCGTGTCGATGGACCTCGACGCTGGCGGTGCATTTATCCCTGTCGATTTCGTCTACTCGGCTCACAGCGCGAATCCCGTCGGCAAAGCCAACATTGAGGGGTTGCTTGAGGCTTATCTGCGCCAGCGCAGGTCATAGTCGATCGTCCTCCAGCGTGCTGACCTCGGTGTCGTTGAGTACCATTGCCTCTCTACTCGATGCACGTCGATGACATGATCGTTACTCGACCGGCATAGGGGCGTCGTTTGCTGTGAATCGGTCGAGCTATCGCTCGGGCCAGCGAAATTCTTCGGTGGGCATATCTAAAGGGCAACGTGCTTTGCTGACTGGCTCAATAGGATTGTGCAGCCGCACAATGACGGTTAAACATAAGCGCCCGCTACGCGGGACCAGCCGCCTCATTCTCTCGCCGTTCCAATCCCCCATGCCCGCCCCCACCCTCATCCTCCCCGGCATCACCATCTTCACCGCCATCGTTGACACCGGCACCTTCGCCGCCGCTGCCGACAAGCTCGGCATGTCCGCACCGGGCGTCAGCCGCGCGATCGCCCGTCTCGAGACCAGACTCAACATCCGCCTTTTCGATCGCACCACGCGCACCGTCACGCTCACCGACGACGGCCGTCGCTTCTACGAGCAAGTCATGCCGCATCTCCTCGGACTCGAAGAAGCCGCCGCCACCGCATCCAGCAGCACCACCGCCGTGCGCGGCCGCTTGCGCGTCAACGTCGATCCCATCTTCTCGCGGCTCGTGCTCGGCCCGCTCCTCGAAGCATTCATGAAGGCGCATCCCGAACTCGATCTCGAACTCCTCACGCGCGACCGACTCGGCGACATCATCGCCGACGGCTTCGATCTCGCCGTGCGCTTCGGCGAGCCGCGCAATTCGAGCCTCGTCGCACGCAAGCTGCTCGATACGCCCGTGCGCACCGTCGCCGCGCCGTCCTATATCGCGCGATGCGGACGGCCCGCCACACCGCAAGCGCTCGCCACCGACGCGCACACGTGCATCGAGTTCCGCGATCCCGAAACGGGACGGCCATTCGCGTGGGAGTTTCATCGAAAGAAGAAGCGCATGACAGTGCAAACGCGCGGCCACCTCACGCTCAACGATCCCGGCACGCTGCTGAGCGCATGTCTTTCCGGCTATGGCATCGCGCAGATTTTGGAGTTGGGCCACGAGCATCTGATCGCCGAAGGCAAGCTCATCGACCTCTTTCCCGACTGGCCCGACGAACGCTTTCCGCTCTATGCGTTCCATCCGTCGCGGCATCATCCGCCCGCTAAAACAAGGGCTTTTCTCGACTTTGTGATTGCGCTGACCGGCACGCGCATCGACTGACACGCGTTCTATTGCGCACACGCATCGGGCCGGATTTTCGCGCCACGTTTATCCGGCGGCACCTTGCAATTGTCGACGCGCTGTTCATCGCTCGCCTTGTCGCCCAGGCGCTCCTTCAGCGTCTTCGCTTCCGACGCAGCAGGCGCGCTCGCGGCATCGTCGGCATGCGCGACGTTGGCCGAAAGCAATGCGATGACGACACACGGAACGATGAGCTTCATAACATCGAGCATCAACGCATCGCGACAGCCGCGCTTCCCGTTTCTTGCGCTCTTATCTCGAGCGGTGCCACCGCGCGCAATCCATGCACGGACACCGCGAGACCGCCGCCATCGCGATTGATCACCCTGAGCCGGGCATGATGCCGCTGCGCCACACGCAGCGCGATGGCAAGGCCAAGTCCGCTGCCCTGTCCTTGCGTGCCGACGCATCGATAGAAACGGTCGCACGCGCGATCGATCTCGTCTTCCGGAATGCCCGGACCCGTATCGAGCACGGTCAGCGCGATGCCGTCGGTCTCGCGCCGCAAGGTCACATCGACGTATCCGCCGGGCGGCGTATAGCGAATCGCGTTGTCGAGCAAATTGTTGACGAGAACCGAGAGCGCATGCGCGTCGCCGAGTATCGTGAACGCGTCGCGGTCGTCGTGCGTGTCTTCGAGCACGAGGCCGAGATCGATCGACTTCGCCTCCGCAATCAGCGAGAAGTCCGACACGCGCGTTTCGCACAACGAGCGCAGGCTCATCGGCGCGAAGGCGGCCTCGCGCGCCGCGTCCTCGCGCGCCATGCTGAGCAACTGCTGCGCGAGATGAATCAGCCGATTCAGCCGCCCTTCGATCTTCGCGAGCGTCGCGCCGTCCACGTTCAGCGATCCATCGCCAATCGCGCCCTGAATCTGCAGCTTCAGCGCGGTGAGCGGCGTGCGCAGTTCATGCGCGGCATCGGCGACGAAGACGCGCTGCGCCTCGGACGCATCGTTGAGGCGCACGAGCAGGCCGTTCAGTTCATCGACGAGCGGACGCAGTTCGTCCGGCAACGGCGTCGAAGCGGCAACCGGCTCGCGCGATTCAGGCGAGCGCGCGGCAAGCGATGCCGAGAGCCGGCGCACCGGCGCAAGACCGCGCGCGACGACAATGAGCACGATCACGACGATCGCCGGTATCAGCAACGCAAGCGGCCACACGATGCGCAGCGCCAGCTCGGCCGCCATATCGTCGCGTATGTAGTACGGCTGCGCGACTTGCACGAAGCGGTCCGGTAGCGAGACGCCGAACGCGCGCCAGCGATACCCTTCGCGGTCGGCATCGCGAAAGCCGTCGCCGAAGCGCGGCAGCGCGGGCTCATGCGGCGAGTGATAGACGAGACGCCCCGACAGATCCCATATGTCGATGACGAGCTGATCGTCCGCAATGCCGTGCAGGTCGTGAGCACGCCCTTCGGCGGCATCGGCAGCGGTGATGTTATGAGGCAGCGAGAGCGCGACCGTGCGCAGCTCGTAATCGAAGAGTTCGCCCGCCTCGACGCGCGCCGTGCGGAAAATACCGTAGCCCGCTATCACGCAGGCAAGCGCCAGTCCGCAGATGAGCCAGCCGAGCAGCCAGCGGCGGATGGAGTTCATCCGATCCTCTTTAATCGATACCCCACGCCGCGCACCGTCACGATCTGCTCCGCGCCGATCTTGCGCCGCAAGCTGTGCACGTGCACTTCGATGGCGTTGCTGCCGACTTCCTCGCCCCATCCATAGAGTTTCTCTTCGAGTTCGCGGCGGCGAAAGACACGCGACGGCTCTTCGATCAACGCCTGCAGCAATGCGAATTCCCGCGGCACGAGGTTAAGCGGCACGCCGTCTTTCGCGGCTTCGTGCGCGGCCGGATCGAGCGTGAGTTCGCCGTGCGAATACACGAGCTGCTTGTGGCCCGTGCGGCGCCGGAGCAGCGCGCGCACACGGGCGGCAAGCTCGTCGAGATCGAAGGGCTTCATCAGGTAATCGTCGGCGCCGGCATCGAGACCGCGAATGCGATCGTCGACGGCATCGCGCGCCGTGAGAATCATCACCGGCGCATCGCCGCCGTTCTTGCGATAAGCGCCGAGCACATCGAGGCCATCGCGCTTCGGCAACGTGAGATCGAGCAGCACGAGGTCGTACACGCCGTTCGCAAGCGAGAGTTCGGCGGCCCGGCCGTCCTGCGCCCAGTCGACGGTATAGCTTGCGTGACGCAACGCGGCCAGCACAGTTTCCGCGATCATCTCGTCGTCCTCCACCAATAGCAGGCGCATGTACGTCTCCAGGGCTTGAGTATCCCCGCCGATTGTCCTCGACGCTCGCTTAAGCGCGCCTTAACCGAGGGTTTTCCGGCGTCGAACCCGCATTGTTTCGCGCCTTGTCGCTCAAACGCTTAAGCATCGCATAAGCATGAACGCCGCACTATACCGCCTGACTCTCGGGCCTGCCGCTCCCCGGCGGCGCCAACCGGCTCTTTCAACGGATTGTCCACGCGGATGGGCGTGACTCGGAACGCGCCCGATCCGGTTCAAGCCCGGCTTCGGCCGGGCTTTTTTTTCGCCTTTCAATCGCTAAAGGTGAGCGTTTTCGGGATTCGCAGAAATCAACCGCCACGCGAAAGGCGTCCCGGCGTGCTCAAGGTGAGCGTTTTCGGGACCTCAGCAATTCGTGCTCCGCTTGCGAAAGTTGCGTATCGCAACTAAATTGGAAGACGATCTACTTCGGTTGTCTTTCAGGGAGCCGGCATGGACATCATCGATACCCCGCCGCAGTCGCGCGACAAGACCATCCTCGAACTGCGGGAGTTCTCGCGCAAGCTCGTGCGCGAACTCGGCTTCATGCGCAACACGCTCGCGGACAGCGGGCTCGCGCCATCGGCGGTGCACGCGATCATCGAGATCGGCGCGACGCCCGGCATTCCGGCACGCGACCTCGCCACGCTTCTGCGGCTCGACAAGTCCAACGCGAGCAGGCAGATCGCGCGGCTCGAAGCGGAAGGGCTCGTCGCGCGGCAGACATCGATCGACGACGCGCGATCGTCCGAGCTGTATCTCACCGCGTCCGGCCAGAAGCTGCGGCGCAAGATCGACAAATTCGCGACCGATCAAGTCTCCGATGCGCTCAGGCGTCTCGTTCCCGCCGATCAGCAAGCCCTCGTGCGTTCCCTCGCGCTTTACGCCGATGCGCTCTCGCACGGTCACGATCATGGCGACGCGCGCACGACGCCACACGCCGCGCATACGGAGAGCGCGCATATCGTCGAGGGATATCGGCCGGGATGTATCGGTGACATTGCGAGCCTGCACGCGCGCTTCTATGCGCAGCATGCGGGCTTCGGCGTGTTCTTCGAACGCAAGGTCGCCACGGAACTGGCATCGTTCGCCGAAGTGCTGCCCGCGGATGGCAAGGCGCTCTGGCTCGTGATGGAAGGCGAACGCACGCTCGGCTCGCTTGCAATCGATGGCGATATGAAGAAGCGCGTGGCGCATTTGCGCTGGTTCATCATCGACGATAGCTTGCGTGGCACCGGCATGGGCCGCCAGGTCATGTCACGCGCGATGGCCTTTGTCGATGATCAGTATCACGAAACATATCTGTGGACATTCAAGAGCCTCGACGCGGCACGGCATCTTTACGAATCGTTCGGCTTCGCGCTGACGGAAGAGGCCGAAGGAAGTCAGTGGGGCACGAAGGTGATCGAGCAGCGGTTCACGCGGCGCAAACCGTGACCGATGCTTACATGAAGCGCGGCGCAAGAAAGATGGCCAGCGCCACGACCAGCCATGCCGCGAGTCCGCCGAGAATGGCGAGCCGGTAATCGACGTAATGGATCAGCACGTAGCACGTGCCGAGAAAGACGAGATACGCGGGAATGGTCCGCGCGCCGGAGAGGCACGCGGTCGTGAAGCCGCCGCGCTCGCCTTTCGCGCCCACTGCAAGCAGCGCGATGATGGCGAAGGTGGGCGCGAGAGGCAGGATGCCGGGCAGTACGCTGCCGCGTTTCGAAGCCGTGACGATCAACGCGGTGACCAAGCCGCCGATGATGCCCTTCCACAATACGTCCATCGCGTTTCCATCGAGTGTTCAAATGCGAAGGGCGAATTATGCATCGGCGGTTCAATGCGTGTCGTTGCTCTCGCCGCGCGTCGGCGGCAAACCGTTGAGCTGCGCGAGCGCGTCGAACATGTGCGGCACGTACTTGTCGCCGTGACCGAGGTTCGTCGCGAGCACATAGATCTGTCGCACGGCTTCCGCGATGATCGCCGTCGACGACTGCGCCGACGCCAGTTGCGCATACGATCGCATGTCCTTCGCGGCATTGCGGATGGCGAACTGCTGGCCGCTGTCGTCGCCTTCGAGCAGATACGGAACGATGCGGTCGAACGTCTTGCTGTGCGCGCCGCTCAGACGGCACACCGCCGCGAACTCGTGCAAGTCGAGCTTCGCCTTCGCCGCCGTGCCGAACGCTTCGGCGAGAATCGCGCCGTTGGCCTGCGCGATGAAGTTATGAATCAGCTTCGCGCGATATCCCGACCCGTGCGCGCCCAGATGATGCACGGTCTCCGCATAAGCGGCCATCACGGGCCGCAGCAGATCGAGCACTTCGGCATCGCCGCCCACAAGCACGTTCAGCCGCCCTTCCCGCGCTTCCTTCGGCGTGCGGTTCACGGGCGCATCGAGGAAGGCAGCGCCTTGAGCGGCGAATGCGCTGGCCGCTTCATCGGCGAACTCGGGATCGGCGGTCGTGCTATCGACCACGATCAAGCCTTCATGCGCGCCCGCGAGCACGCCGTTCTCCTTGAACACGACATCGCGCACTTGCGGCGTGCCCGTCACGCAGATGATGACGGCATCCACGTTCCGCGCGAGTCCGGCGGCGCTCGTCACTTCTTTCGCGCCTTGCGACACGAGCGCTTCCAGCGCCTCGCGGCTGCGATGCCCCAGCACCGACAATTCGAAGCCCTTGCGCAACACTTGTCCCGCGATTGCGCTGCCCATCAATCCGAGTCCGATCATGCCGACGCGTTCGACGCGAGCCGGAAGCCGGATGCCCTTGCTGTTTGCCATGTCGCCCTTTGCGTTCATTGCAGTTCGAGTTCGACGCTCGCTTGTTTCGTGTGACTCGGCTGCCTTGCACCGAGCCGCGCCCATTCGATGAACCGTGTATCCAGTTCGCCGATGCTGCTCACGCCGAGCAGACCGATCACGCGATCGACCTCCGTCTTCAGAATTTCGATAGCGCGATCCACGCCCGCCCTTCCGCCCGCGCCCAGACCCCACGTCGTCGCGCGGCCGACGAGCACGGCATCCGCGCCGAGCGCCATCGCCTTCACGATGTCGGAGCCGCGTCTGAAGCCGCCGTCGAGCATGATGGCGAGACGCCCTTTCACTTCATCGACGACTTCGGGCAGGACGTCCATCGCCGAAACCGAGCCGTCAAGCTGCCGGCCGCCGTGATTCGAGAGCACGATGCCATCCGCGCCGAGCGAAACGGCACGCGCGGCATCGTCCGGATGAATCAGGCCCTTGACGATGAGCTTGCCGGGCCACAGATCGCGCAGCCAACGGATATCGTTCCACGAAAGCGATGGGTCCAGTTCCTTCGCCAGCGCCGATGCCGCGCCGCGCACGCTGTCCTGTCCCGGCGGCAGAAGATCGCCGAGATTCGCGAAGCGCGGCATGCCATGCGGCCAGAGCACGTCCATCATCCAGCGCGGATGCGCGAGCACATCGAGCGTGTTGCGGACATCGAGCTTGAGCGGCCTCGCATAGTTGCGCAGATCCCATTCGCGCTTGCCGTAGATGGCGCTATCCGTGGTCACGACGAGCGCTTCCACATTGGCCTTCTTTGCGCGCGCGGCCAGCTTCGCAACGAAGTCGCGCGTGCGATACATATAGACCTGCATCCACACGCGCCCGCCCGCGCGTTCGACGACCTGCTCCAGCGCCACCGTCGACGCATTGCTCAGAATGTACGGAACGCCCGCGGCAGCGGCGGCGCTCGCGAGCGCGATATCGCCTTCATGCGAAAGCAGCCCGCTGAAACCCGTCGGTCCGATCATGAACGGCGCATTGCTTCGTCGTCCGAACAGATTTATACCGATATCGCGCTTCGATACATCGACCAGCGAGCGCGGCCGAAACGCGATCTCGCCGAACACATCGCGATTGCGGCGTAACGTGGACTCGTCCTCCGAGCCGCCTTCCACATATTCGAAACAGAAGTTGGGCACACGCCGCCGCGCCATGCCCCGCAACTCTTCGATGCTGTGAGCGCGGCGCGGATCGTTACCCGTATAAAGACGACGTTGCACTTCACTTTCTCCTCTCGACCGGAGCGGGCATTCAATGCCTCGCCCCGATTCCATGCCCGGTCAAACCGGCAGCTTGCGTTGATAGTTGATGTTGAGTACGCACAGCACCTGAAAGATCGCCACTGCAACGAAGAACATCAGCGCGAGGAAATACGAGCCGGTCGTCTGCACGATATAGCCGATGAAGATCGGCACGAAGATGCCCGCAATATTGCCGACGAAGTTCATGATGCCGTTGAGCGTGCCGGCGCGTGCGCGGGTCGCGAGCATCGCGGGCGTCGCCCAGTTGCAGCCGCCGCACCAACGCAGGAAGAAGAGCGCGACGCACAGCAGCGCGACGACCATGAACGGTGCGCGGACATAAGCGACGCCGAGCATCGCGAGCGACACGGCGAGCGCACCGACGACCATCATCGTGCGATACACGCGATTCGCACTCGCGCCCGAGGCCTTCCATTTATCGGCCAGATTGCCGCCGAGCACTTCGCCGACGAAGCCGCAGAAGAAGATCAGGAACGTCGCGCCGCCAAGCGACTTCAGATCGAAACCGTGGACCTTGAAGAGATACGTCGGCAGCCACGTCATCAGACCGAAGAAGATCAGGTTCGTGCAGGTATGGCTCAGGCACATGCCCCACACCGAGCGGAACGCAAAGAAGCGGAGCAGCGAGCCGCCCGGCGCGACGTTCGGCTCGTTCGCGTCTTCTTCGGCGTGCGCACGTTCGATGTACGCAACTTCCTCTTCATTGATCGACGGATGCTCGCGCGGCGTATTGCGGATGTACCACCACGCCCAGATGCCGCAGAGAATCGTGCCGACGCCCGCCACGACGAACGCCGCGCGCCACGAACCGAGCACCGCCATCAGCGTCGCGACGACGACTGCGCCCACACCCGAGCCGAGTGCGCTGCCGCCATCGAGCAGCGCAGCGCCTCGCGTTCTTTCGTTTTGCGTGAGCCACAGCGCGTTCAGCTTGCCGCCGCCCGGATAGATCGGCGCTTCGGTCACGCCGAGGCCGAGACGCGTGAGCAACAGAAGGAACCAGCCCGAGCTGAACGCGCCGAGCGCTTGAAAGAAGCCCCAGCCGACCGTCGCGGCTGCGATGAGCGCGCGCGGCTTCAGCTTGTCGGCCAGCATGCCGGACGGCACCTGCATGAACAGATACGTCCAGAAAAAGGAACTCAGAATCAGGCCTTGACGCTCCGGCGTCAGATCGAATTCCTGCGCGATCGACGGCATGGCGACGGAAAGCGCCGCACGGTCGATATAGTTGATCGACACCAGCGCCAGCAACAGAAGAAAGATCTTCCATCGGACGTTGGTCATTCTCATGGACTGCACGCTGGACACGCTCATTGGTCCGGTCTCCTAATTACTGTTATTTGAAGTGCGCGGGCGTTTATTCACCCGCGATGTTACGCGGCGCTCACGCGATGCGTTATCGGCTCCAGCGCAGCACGAGCGGATCGAGACGGCGCGCGACTTCGAGCAAGCCTTCACGCGTCTTCGGATGCACGGGCGCAAACGGGTGACGAACCGCATCGGAACCAATGACGCCGCCTTCCTTCATCAGGATCTTGCAGGCCGCGAGCCCGCACTGGCGGTTCTCGTAGTTGATGAGCGGAAGCCATTGCTGATAGAGCGATGCCGCACTTTCCTTGTCGCCACTCATGTAGGCATCGACGATCTTGCGGATGCCGTCGGGATAGCCGCCGCCCGTCATCGAGCCGGTCGCGCCGGCTTCGAGATCGGGATACAGCGTGATCGCTTCTTCGCCATCCCACGGACCCACGACGCTATCGCCGCCGAGTTCGATCAACTCGCGCAGCTTCGATGCGGCCTGCGCCGTTTCGATCTTGAAGTACGCGACGTTCTCGATCTCGCGCGCCATGCGGGCAAGGAACGACGCGGACAGCGGCGTGCCGGCGACGGGCGCGTCCTGAATCATGATCGGAATGCCGATGGCGTCGGACACCTTGCCGTAGAACTCGTAGATGCCCTTCTCCGTCACGCGGATGGTCGCGCCGTGATACGGCGGCATGATCATGACCATCGCGGCGCCCGCGGCCTGCGCTGCCGCGCTGCGGCGCGCGCAGACGTCGGAGCTGAAGTGCGTCGTCGTGACGATGACGGGCACGCGCCCCGCGACGTGTTCGAGCACGACGCGCATGACGTCATCGCGTTCTTCGTCGGACAACGCGAATTGCTCGGAGAAGTTGGCGAGAATGCAGAGCCCGTTGGAGCCCGCATCGATCATGAAATCGACGCAGCGTTTCTGCCCTTCGAGGTCGAGCTTGCCGTCTTCATGGAAGATGGTCGGCACGACGGGAAACACGCCGCGATATTGGCCGCTGTTTGACATGGTGAATGATCGCAATGGTTGAGTTTGAGAGGCTGTTGAAGACCGCAAGCGATTCAGGTGATCGCGCCGATCTGCCAGGGCACGAATTCGTTCTGCCCGTAGCCGTGAATTTCGCTGCGGCTGCGCTTGCCGGACGCCGTATCGAGCATCAACTGGAACAGTTCCGCACCCATCTCTTCGATGGTCCGCTGGCCGCTCAGGATCGGACCGCAGTTGAGGTCCATGTCTTCCTGCTGACGATTCCACAGCGCGTCGTTGGTGGCGATCTTGAGCGACGGCGTCGGCGCGCAGCCGTAGGCCGATCCGCGTCCTGTCGTGAAGCAGATGAGATTGGCGCCGCCGGCAACCTGACCCGTCGCGGAGATCGGGTCGTAACCGGGCGTGTCCATGAAAACGAGGCCCTTCGCCGTGACCGGTTGCGCGTATTCGTAGACTTCGACGAGATCGGTGTTGCCCGCCTTCGCGATGCCGCCCAACGACTTTTCGAGCACCGTCGTCAAGCCGCCCGCCTTGTTGCCCGCCGACGGATTGTTGTTCATCGCGGCGCGGTTGCGCGCGCAATAGTCTTCCCACCAGTGGATGCGCGCCACGAGCTTCTCGCCGACTTCACGGCTCACCGCGCGTCGCGTGAGCAGATGCTCCGCGCCGTAGATTTCCGGCGTTTCGGAGAGGATCGCGGTGCCGCCGTGCGCAACGAGCAGATCGACCGCTGCGCCGAGCGCGGGGTTCGCCGAGATGCCGGAGTAACCATCGGAGCCGCCGCATTGCAGGCCGACGACAAGATGCGATGCCGGCACAGGCCGACGCTCCACGCGATTCGCCGCTTCGAGCATGCCCTTCACCACTTCGATGCCGTGCGCCACGGTCTTCGCGGTGCCGCCCGTCTCCTGAATGTTGAACGTCTTCAGGAACGATGCTTCGGTGAGGCCTTGCGTCTCCATCATGCGAGCGATCTGATTCGTCTCGCAACCGAGGCCGATGACGAGCACGCCCGCGAAGTTCGGATGCACCGCATAGCCGCCGAGCGTGCGCTGCAAGAGCGCGAGCCCTTCGCCTTCGGGATCGACCGCGCAACCGACGCCATGCGTCAATGCGACAACGCCATCGACGTTCGGATACGCCTCGAGGCTCGAGGGATTCGTGTCGCGGCGGAAGTGATCGGCAATGGCGCGAGCGACCGTCGCCGAGCAATTCACCGAAGTCAGAATGCCGATGTAATTGCGCGTCGCGACGCGGCCATCGGCGCGCACGATGCCATCGAATGTGGCGGACGTGTCTGCATATTGCGTCGGGCGCGAGCTTTCGCAGTAGGCGTAATCGCGATCGAACTCGGCCATCGCGATGTTATGAATGTGGACGTGCTCGCCGGGCGCGATCGGCTTGCTTGCAAAGCCGATGATCTGGCCATAGCGCCGCACTGCCTGTCCCTCTTCGAGGGCGCGCGTCGCCACTTTATGGCCGGGCGGAATGAGTCCGGATACCGTGATGCCCTCATCGGGCAACGTGGTTCCGCCGACGAGTTGTTCACGCGCGATGACGACATCGTCGTCGCGGTGAAGGCGGATAACCAAGGGGCGCGGCCGCGTGGCGGTCGGTTGATCGGGCTGGCCGCTTGAGCGCGGGCCTTTGACCTGGCTTTCGTTCTGCATGTTTTTACCCGCGTACGGGGCGATGTATGTTGTCTCCGATGCCGACTATACGTTTGCAGTCTTCCGCCTGTATATTGAATTGTTTCCATCCCCCGATCACTTTTTCTACTTGCCGATGAACACCGTCCAGACGCTGCTGTCGAGGCTCAGAATAAAGCAGCTGCAACTGCTGATCGCGCTCGACGAGCACAAGTCGCTGCACAAGGCCGCGGCGGTCATGGCGATCACGCAATCGGCGGCAAGCAAGGCACTGCACGAACTGGAAACGATGTTCGAGGCAGAGCTTTTCGAGCGGTCCGCAAGCGGGATGATTCCGAACCAATATGGCCGGCGCGTTATTCAATATGCGCGGCTGTTGACGACGGATCTCACGCTGCTCTGTCAGGACATCAGCGAGATTCAATCGGGGCGCGGCGGGCGGCTTGCGATCGGCGCCATCATGGGCGCGATACCGGCAATCGTGGTCCCTGCATTGGAGGCGCTGCATGCGGAACTGCCGAACGTGTCGATTGAAATCGTCGAAGACACGAGCGCGCGCATGCTTCTGCAACTCGATGAAGGCCGCCTCGATCTCGTGATCGGCAGATCGGCGGTGAGCGCACAGCCTTCGAAGTATCGATACGTGAAGCTCGCGGATGAACCGCTATCCGTGGTCGTGGGATATCGGCATTCGACCAAATCTCGAGGCCCGATCGAATTCGGCGATCTTGCTCATTGCCGCTGGGTGACGTATCCGAGTCATATGCCGTTGCGTGCGTTGCTCGAACGGGAGATGGATCTGGCGGGCATGAACATGCCGCCGAACACAATCTCCACGGCATCGACGTTCGTAACTGTCGCGTTGTTGAATCAGAGCAAGGATCTGGCTTCGTTGCTACCGACGGATATCGCGGAGATGTTTGCAGAGCACAAGATGCTGAGGATTCTGCCGGTGAGTTTGCGGTCGCCGTCGCAGACGTTCGGCATCGTCACGCGACGAAGCGGTGTGCTTTCGCCGATGGCGGAGCGATTTATCGCGTTGTTGAGCGAGCGGATGGGTGATTGATCTGTTTTGATTCGGGATGCTTATTCAATCGTGAGTCTACGTTTTTGCAAAAGACCACCGCCGTGAGGCAGTGGTCCTTGATTTTTCACGCTTTGGAAGCCTTATTGGCTGGAGGCCGGCGACTTCACGCTCGGCGTCGCCAGCGTGTTGTTACTCGTCGGGGGCGCGCTGGTTGTGGCATCGCCACTATTGCTGCTCGGCAAACCCGACTTGCTACCCGTACCCGACATGCCGCTGTCGGAATGGGTCATGCCCGGCGTGCCGTATCCGCCTGAAGGGTTGTTGACTTGATTCGACGGGCTCGCGGTACTTCCTGCCGTACCGCCGCCGTTCGCACCGCCGCCGGCCTGCGCATAAGCACCGCCCGACAGCGTGAGTGCGGCGACCGCCGCGATCATCGCGCTTGTTGCCTTACTCATGATCGTGCCTCCTTTGAACTGACCGGAACAGCAGGCGTTCGCCGCCTGCTTAACGTGAGCGTCGCAACGATCGTGCCGGCAATCTTCTGACTTTTTTCACGGTGGTGTAGCGCTGATGATTTGTAAGCTTGCAGATTGTTTGGGTCCCTCGCCGGTGTGACGCTTGGGCCGTCGATGTTCGGACGAAGCGTCGAGCGCGTGGTTCAGATTCAACGGAGGTTGACGTCATGTTTTATTCAGTATGCCGAAGTGATTCAAGCGTTCGATGGTATGCGGCTGTGAACGCTTGGTCTCGATGCGCAGATCTACGCGTCGCGACTGCTGCCCCATTTCGATAGGTGAGCTTTTTCGGGACTGGCTAACTTATGGCGCTCGAGCCATCGCTAGAACCCAACTTTGATCTGAAATCCGATGGTAAATGGAAGATCGCTCGACGGAATCGGCGGGATCAAAATAATGTTCGCCCCGATCCGCTTATACGACATCATCACGAGCGGCGCCGCCACCGGCCCGACCATATGATCGTGCCCGATGCCCCAGCGGCCGTAGTCGTAGCCGGAAATGAGTCCACCCATCGCGGCCAGCCGGATAAAGCCCCAATGCAGGAATTCGGGCGCCCACACGCCGCCGCCGTAGAAGGACGGCTTCGATAGCGAATTGCGAAAATAGCCCGCGGTCAGGGCCCACTGCGGCGCGACCCAGCATTCGACGCCGATGCCCGGATTGAATTGCTCGAAGTGCTTGTCGGGATGAACATGGTGCGAGCCGATCATTGCATCGACCCAGAGTCCGTCGGAGCAAAGCGCAGCGTCGGCGGAAGGCGTCCACGACAGCGCAGCAGACGTGATCGACGCTGCCATGATGGCCCGAAGGCGAGTCGATCCACTACGAAACGGCCCAAAGCGCATAAGTGTGTCCACCATCGCCCGCATGGCATGGCGCCTTTTTTTGAGATGAAGGTCGAGGCGAACTCTAACCGATCGCGTGATTTTCGTGTGAGCTTGCGAAACGAACGTGACTTTCGTTACTGCCTTTCGTCGATTTCTCGGCGAAATTTGGCAAACTCGCACATGGCATCCGAGGTTTAGCGCGATGAAATCGAAGAACTTCGTCTCAAAGCTCGCTGTAAATTCGCTCGCGTCGGTGGCGCTGCTGAGTGCCGCGTTGGCAGGGTGCACGCCGCTGCAAGTGGTGACGCATCGCGTGTCCGCCAGCGAGTCGAGCGTACCGGCGGGGCGCTACACGCTCGATCCGCATCATTGGAACGTCAGCTTCGACGTCGATCATTTCCACTATTCGCGCTTCGTCATCCGCTTCGACAAGGCGACGGCGCAGCTCGATTGGAGTGCTCGTGGCATGGAAGGCAGCGCGGTGCGCGCGACGCTCGACGCGTCGAGCGTCAACACAAACGTGCCGCTGCTTGATCGGATGCTGAAGGGACCGGATATGTTCGACGTCGCCCGTTATCCGAACATCGAGTTCGTGAGCAGGGGCTTCGAGCGCACGGGCGACGACCGGGGCAGGCTCAGCGGCGACCTCACGATTCGAGGCAGGACGCGTCCGGTTACGCTGGACGTCACTTTCAACGGCCATGCAGTGAATCCCCTTACGAAGCAGGAGACGTTAGGCTTTTCCGCCGATGGCCACTTCAGCCGCGCGCAGTTCGGCTTGACGACCTGGTACCCGGCCGTGGGCGACGACGTGCATGTCGCGATTCAGGCGGAATTCGCTAAAGTGCAGGAATGAGAACGTCGCGGGTCGTCAGCACGTGGCGACGCTCGGGCGGTTGCCTACGCGAGCGCATGGGCGGCACACTGTCCGCAGCGTTCCCCCGGGACCGCACGCCGAGCTTGGGGACTAAGCACCCGTCCAGTCGAGCACGACCTTGCCGCTGTTGCCCGAGAGCATCGTGTCGAAGGCGCGCTGATAATTGTCCACGGGAAAGGTGTGCGTCAGGATCGGCGATAAATCGAGTCCACTCTGCAGCATCGCCACCATCTTGTACCAGGTCTCGAACATTTCACGGCCGTAAATGCCTTTGATCTCGAGCCCCTTGAAGATGACCTGATTCCAGTCGATCGCGGTCTGCGCGGGAGGAATGCCGAGCAGCGCGACCTTGCCGCCGTGGTTCATCGATTCGAGCATCGACGTGAACGCGCTCGGCACGCCCGACATTTCGAGGCCGACATCGAAGCCCTCCGTCATGCCGAGTTCGTGCATGACGTCGCGCAGGTTTTCTCGCGTGACGTTGACTGCGCGCGTCGCGCCCATCTTGAGCGCGAGGTCGAGTCGATAATCGTTGACATCCGTGATTACCACGTTGCGCGCGCCCACGTGCCGCGCAATGGCTGCCGCCATCACGCCGATCGGTCCCGCTCCGGTAATCAGCACGTCCTCTCCGACGAGGTTGAACGACAGCGCGGTGTGCGTCGCGTTGCCGAACGGATCGAAGATGGCGGCGAGGTCGTCGGAAATGTCGGGCGGAATCTTGAACGCGTTGAACGCGGGTATGACGAGGTATTCGGCAAACGCGCCTTCACGATTAACGCCGACCCCAACGGTGTTGCGACACAAATGCCGCCGACCGGCGCGACAGTTGCGGCAGAAGCCGCACGTGATGTGGCCTTCGCCGGACACGCGATCGCCAATCGCAAAGCCGCGCACCTCCTGTCCCATTTCAACGATCTCGCCGACGTACTCGTGGCCGACATGCATCGGGACTGGAATCGTCTTTTGGGCCCAGTCGTCCCATTTCCAGATATGAATGTCCGTGCCGCAAATTGCGGTCTTGCGGATGCGGATGAGAACGTCGTTGTGGCCGACTTCCGGACGCTTTACCTCGGTCAACGTGAGACCCGGGGCGCGTTCGAGTTTTGCGAGAGCTTTCATTGCATGTGATCCTGAGGGTTGATCGCTGGGCTGTTGGTGGTCCGGGGCCGGCTTTATGCGCATAAAGCCGGCGCAATTCCGGGGCGCCTCATCGGATCACGCCAAGCGACCGGCCGACGCGCGCGAACGCATCCACGGCGCGGTCGATCTGTTCCGGCGTGTGCGCGGCGCTCATCTGAGTGCGGATGCGCGCGCGTCCCTTTGGCACCACCGGGTATGAGAAGCCGATCACGTACACGCCTTCGTCGAGCAGGGCGTCGGCCATCCTCGACGCAAGCTGCGCGTCGCCGAGCATTACCGGAATAATCGGGTGTTCACCGGGAACGAGGTCGAAGCCGAGCGAAGTCATCGCTTTCCGGAAACGCGCGCCGTTCTCACGGACGCGGATTCGCAAGGCGGCGCCTTCATCGCTGGCGAGTAGTTCGAGCACTTCTAGAGATGCGGCCGCGATGCTCGGCGCAAGCGTGTTTGAGAAAAGGTAGGGCCGGCTGCGCTGACGCAAGAGTTCGACAATCTCCTTGCTAGCCGCGATGTATCCGCCCGAAGCGCCGCCCAGCGCTTTCCCGAGTGTGCCGGTGATGATGTCGACGCGATCCAGCACGCTGCAATGCTCCGGCGTGCCGCGTCCGTTCTCGCCTATGAACCCGACGGCGTGCGAGTCGTCGACCATCACCAGCGCGTCATAACGGTCGGCGAGATCGCAGATGCCAGCAAGATTGGCGATGATGCCGTCCATCGAAAACACGCCATCCGTCGCGATCAGCTTGAACCGCGCACCTGCGGCATCGGCTTCCTTCAGCCGCGTCTCGAGGTCGGCCAGATCATTGTTCTTGTAGCGCAGACGTTGCGCCTTGGAGAGACGAACACCGTCGATGATGCTTGCGTGGTTCAGCTCGTCGCTGATGATGGCGTCCTCTTCGGTCAGTAGCGTTTCGAATAGGCCGCCGTTTGCGTCGAAGCAACTCGAATAAAGGATCGCGTCGTCAGTCTGAAGAAACTGCGCAATCGCTCCTTCCAGTGACTTGTGTACAGTCTGCGTCCCGCAGATAAAACGCACCGATGCCATGCCGAAACCGTCAGCATCCAGCCCCGCCTTCGCCGCCTCGATAAGACGCGCATCATCGGCAAGACCGAGATAGTTGTTCGCGCAGAAGTTGAGGACGCCCGCGCCGCTCGCGAGCCGGATTGCCGACGATTGCGGACTCGCAATCACCCGCTCCGTCTTGTAAAAGCCGGCCGCGCGGATCTCGTCGATCGTCGTGCGCAAATGAGTCAGGTATCGCTTGTTCATCGGCACTTTCCTTTTGATTTGAGCGGCCAACAAAGAGGCCTTTAGCCCTGTTATAGTCCATGCATCGCATTGGACACGTTCGATATTTCGAACTGCATTCCAGTATGTCGAACACTGTAAGGGATTGAGAGAGTCATGGCAAGCGTGCGCCCGGAAATAGCGACAGGAGAATCACCGGTTTCGGCATCGGTGCCGCCACGCGTCGGCGAGCAGATTCAGAAACTGCGCAACGAACGAAAGCTGACGCTCGATGACTTGTCGCGCGCTGCGGGTGTATCCAAGTCGATGCTGTCGGAAATCGAGCGAGATAAGGCGAACCCGACGATAGCGGTCGCGTGGCGGCTGACGAACGCGCTCGGCATCAGCCTCGATCAATTGTTTGCGCAGCAAAGACCGGTCGAGGCGATTCGCGTCTCCGGGCCGCACGAGATCCCGACGCTAAGCGGCGACAACGGTGGATATCAATTGCGCGTCTGGGGGCCAATTGAACTCGCGGGCAAATTCGAGTGGTATGAACTGACGTTACAGGCAGGTGCGTCGCTGCGGTCAAACGCGCACGAACCGGGTACAAAAGAGCATCTGACGGTGCTGAATGGCATCATCGAAGTGGAGGCGTCCAGCGCTACTCGCCGGTTGAAGGCCGGCGAGACCGCGCGCTATGCAGCCGATCAGGGCCATGCCATTCGCAACGCGGGACGGTCTGAAGCCAAAGCGCTGCTCGTGGTCATTCACGGTTGAGAGGCTGCGGTAACGGTAGACCGTCCGGAACTTTATGCGCATCAAGTCGGCGTGCCGCCGCCGCCAAGTAAAAACGGGACGCGCATGGCGTCCCGTTTAATTACCGCGTTTATGCGGCGTCGCTGACCCGTTACGGGTTCTTCTTAACGCTGTCCTTCACGTCCTCGCGGACATCGCCCGCGCCCTTCTGGATCTTGCCGGCAGCCTGTTGCATGTCACCTTTGGCTTCCTGCGCCGGATCGTTGGTCGCATTGCCGACCACTTCGTTGATCTTCCCCTTAACCTGCTTGCCGACGCCTTCAACTTGGTCCTTATTCATGCTGGATCTCCTTAAGGTTTTGCGCTCGAAATCGCGCAGTGCTTCGTTGAGATTCCTCGCGCGGTGAGCGCGAGATGTCGCTTAAAGCATGCCTTCAGAATGCGCTACTCGACTGCATGCGCGTAGCGGCGCATGTCTGAATCGCGCGTAGGCGGAATCGCACATACATCGAAGTTGAACAGGACGACGCTATTTTCATCGGAGTCGATACTGTATATTTATACAGTATTCGGAGACCGCTAGAAGGAGTGAACATGGAGTCGAATGGCGAGCATCTCAGCAAGAAGCAGTTCGAGCGCGCGGTTCGCGATCTCGAACGCATCACTCGACAAATCGCAGGGCGATACATCGAGAAAGGCGTCCCGCTCACTTGGCGTCTTTTGCACGCGATCGAAGCCGAAGCCGTCGCAGACCTGGGCTTCGCCGGCCGCCACGAGGCCGCGTTGCGTGAACTCTTTGCGAGACCTGACAATTTCCATTTCCCGGAAACGGATGACGTTGTCGACATCGCTGCGTCCGACGCATTACCGGCCGTGTTTGCGTTCGCGGTGGATGCCTACGAACGCGCCGCACGGCAAGGCCAGCCACCGCGTTCCTTCGCAGCCCGCTGATGAGTCGAAGCCTACACTGGCTTCAGTAAGCCCGAGTTGCGCTCTTGGCGATGTCGAGACGCGAAGTGCGCAGCTACGTCGGCGTCGGTGCGCGACGCGCGCTGCCGAGCCGCGCGTCCCTTTGCACGCCGTTCTTCTCACGGCCGCATGCGTCGCGGACCGTCCGTCCATTGTTCCTCGTTGTATCTCCGTCGAGGCCGATCATCGTCCTTGCTCCAGACAGTAGGCAACCGGCTGCGTACACGACAAGACAGTCGCGCGAACACTTCGACACATTTGACCGCTTCTGTACTCTTGACGTGGGCCGCATGAAGCCTGACTCTTTCCCGGACGCGATACGGCGACATCAGACGCTAACGAACATCATGCCGAACACTTCCGATCTCTTCGACCAACACCGCGCCGACTGGCAATCCGATCCGCGCGCCGCCTTCGACGCCTGGCTTGCCCAGCAGCAGTTTCGGGCATCGTCGGCCGATGTGTATCGCGCGCAATGGGGAAACTTTCTCGAATGGCTGACCGCGAAGCGCACGACGTTGCATACGGTGCAGCGCCCGGTGATCGAGCAGTTTGTCTCACAGCTCGATATTCGGCGGCCACAGCGCATGCGGTATCTGCGATTGATCGAACGCGTGCTGGATCACGTGCGCGAGGTCGAATCAGCGGCGACGAATCCGGCGCGCTTCATAGCACAGGACGGCGATGCCGCCTGGCGCAAGGCCCGCGACAATGAGCCGACCGGATTTTTGACGCACGATGAGCGCGCGTTGTTGATCGCGCATTTGTTTTCGCCGCTCGGCGCGTTGCCGGCCGGTCAGCGCTGGCGCGAGCGCCGCGATCGCGCGCTCGTCGCAGCGTTCCTCGGGGCGGGGGTGAAAACGGGCGAGGCGGCGCAACTCACCGTCGATTGTTACGCGGCCGGTGCGCCGTACGTCACGGTGGATGCATCGAACCCGCTGTTGATCCGCCAGGCGCGGCTTGCGCCGTTCGCGGTCGAGTTGCTCGACGGCTGGATCGCGGAGCGAAAGGCGGTCGGCCTCGCGGGCGAACTCCTGTTCCCCGCCGCGCCGTCCGGACGTCCGATGCACAAGGCGACGATGCTGCGCGCCGTCGACGCTGTCGTCGCGGCGTCGGGCATCGCGGCATCGCGAATCGCACGAGCGAGTCCGCAGACGCTTCGCAACACCTACGCCGCCGAGTTGTTCGACGACGGCACGGACCCGGAGCGCGTCGGCCAATGGCTGGGCTTTCAGCAGTCCATTTCCGTCCATCGCCTGCACCGGGCATGGCAGGAGTGGATGGGTGAGCAAATACGGGAGCGGGATGTCGCGCGGGCACGGGCCGGCGCGGACGACGCCGGGTCCTGAAAACGCTCACCTTTGGCGGTAGGAAGCAAAAATGCGAGTTTCTCGGCGCCGATCAGGTGGGCGCGCCCGTCGTTTTCAAGAACGCCCGAACCGCCGCCAGTTTGGATGTCACCGCGCCCGAACTTCGCTCGCAATTCGGACACGATAATTCGTATTCGTCCTCGTGCCGCTGCAGTTCGGGCTCGGCACTTTCACATGCCGGGCAGTCTCGCGGCGCGACAACGTAGGCGTCGACTTGCGTGCCGAGCGCAGCAATCTCGCTCGCGGTCAGGCGTCCTTCCGCCACGAGCGATGCGATCAGGCCGCCGACCTCTTGACTCATGCCTGCGCGGACCCGGTGCGCATCGCGTTCGCGCGTGAGTGCATCGATCTCGTCGGACTGCTCGCGTACCTGCGATTCGAGTCGATCGGCACGATTTCGGGCCGCACTAAGTTGTTGAATAAAATCGAATTCCTTTTGCCCCACCTCGCGAGCTTGAGCCTGATATGTCGCCGCCATGCCCCGCAGCGCGTCGAGTTCGACGAGCATCGGCTTGACGCGACGCTCCGCATCCTTCACCGCGTCCTTGATTTGCTGAGCGTAATGCTCCGTGTTGCGACGCAGCTCGCTCTGCAACTCGTCGATACGGTCGCGAAGCCGCGCCGCGTCGGTCTGGTCGCGTGTCAGCCGCTCCGAAAGTGCCTGATTTTCCGCCTCGAGCCGCGCGATGACGTCGCGCGAGTCATTCTGCGCATCGGTCCGGCGAGCCTGCAGCGTCCGAAGTTCCGCCTCCAGGGATGCAATTCGCGCGACGGCAGCCTCCGCACGTGCTTCGGCGCGGCGATGCGCTTGTTCGATCGCCTGGCACCGGACCTCGGCATCGCGGGTGGCCGCCTGCGCAGACTGGATGCTCGCGTCGACCCGTGCCCGATCAGCCCCGAGGGCGGCGTCGGCATGTTGGCGCGCTTCAGCGAAAAGTTCGGCAAGCAACTCGCCTGCCCGCTGCTGTAGCGCTTCCGGAATCGCGCCGGCCTCGACGCGCACGCGCAACGTCGAGCGGACTGTCTCCCAGAAAGATTCGATGTCGCGGGGAATATCGCTGGCGCTGCCTGTTTGCGTCAATTCGCGGACAGTCGTGACCGAAGGGCGGATGCCTAAATCGAAAAATAGGCGCTTGCAGGCGTGCTGAGACAGGTCCTGTCGGCGCGCGCCTGTGGCCCGCATCGTCTCCAGTTCCTGGCGCAATGAGTCGCGGATATGTCGATCCATAGTGTTGGACAGCGTGAAATGTATCAATCATAACGCTTTACGTTATGAAGAAAACGAAACGGCGACCGGGCGTCGGCGAGACGCATCATACGGGCGAAACCCGCGCGGTTAGACGTCCCTGACTAGCTGTTATAGCTGATTTTCGTGGAACGCGCGAAGAAACTGCAATTAAGTTATTGTTTTGACGTGGATTTTCAGATTCTAAGGCTTGTGGACGCTGTTCCACGGTCACACGGTCTCATGGGCTTCAGCACTTCGCGGCGATTTGGTGTTCCAGCTTCTTGCTTTGGTAGCGAGTACTCGTAGGCTCCCTTGAGAGTAATAAAAGTAAACACCTTTGAACCTTGTTGAAAACAGTTAACGCTTCGCGAAAGCCTTATGCAGTAAGGCTCTGCGAGGGACAAGGTGAGATGCTGCGGGACCAATGGTGAGGCGGTACGGGATGGAGCGGTGACGGCCTTCGGGACGTTGCGTGAGGAGAACCGGGAGACATGGTGAGCGGATTCAGGGCGACACGAATTGAAGTAGGTGAGCTAACGCAGGAACACGCAATGGCAGCCGTCCTTGTAGCGCTTGACCTCGTATGAATGGCGCGGAACATCAAAGGTGAGCTTGTTCGGGAATATAAATCGGTCCCAACTTTGTGCTCCATCTTGGTCAATTTTGCCCGACGGTGAGGCTTTTCAGGTGAAGTAGCTGCGCCGCGGTGAGATTTTTCAGGATGTTGGCTACGACTAGCGCGTCTCTGGGCGGCTTTTCGGTGTTGCGGTGAGTTTATTCAGGAGCAGGTCGCTACCGATGGCTTGCGCCATCGGTTTTCGGGTCCCCGAATAGCTCGGTCAGTGATGATAGGTGAGAGCTTTCGGGAGCTCGGATGACGCAACATGAGGCGGAAGGCCGTCGGGGCTGAGCGAATGGTGAGTCTTTTCGGGAATCGGCTCGCCTGGACAGGCTGGTGCTGCGTCGAACGCAACGCTGGCTAGCCCTCAAACCGGGTTAGCCGTGGTGCTTTCTGGCCTGCAGCGGCAATAAGGTGAGCTTGTTCGGGAGATGTTCGTCGCCGCCTTAGTCTATCGGTGAGGATTTTCGGGAGCAATTGCGATCGGACCGCCGAAATGCAGAGCACTAACCCATTGTTTTGTCGATGTTTTACAGGGTAATCCGGAGAAGGTGAGGCTTTCCGGGAGTGCAGCGGTGAGGCTCTTCGGGACATGCAAATGCACAAATGCTAAGGCCAAGGTGAGGATTTGCAGGAGATTCGAGCGGCGAGAATAAGCCGTGTCAAGGCGACGGCGCGGCGGCTCGACGATAAAGTCCGGATCCATAGGTGAGGTTTTGCAGGAGGCGAGGCGCGGACTAGGAAATCAGGCTTCAAAACGAGGCTCGATGGCGAGTCCATCCGCTGCAATAACGCTGCCATAAAGGTCCGTGAAAGCTGTGTATCCGCTGCACAACACGGAAAACCGCTCCTAAATTTTTCGTGGTGAGACTTTTCGGGAAGACAATCTTGCCCAAGAATCGAGCGCGGTAAACGCCGCAAACCGTTAACCCGCGTGGGCTTTGGCGATATAGGTCGGGCTGCGTCGGTGAGCGGTGAGGCTTTACGGGAACGCACTGCAGTGAGCGGCGGTCCACTCGTGCCGGTCACCGTGAAATGGTGAATACTTGGCCGTTTACGCGCTTCACCACACCCGGTATCCTTCTCGCAATCTCGTTCCTCCTAGACGCATGGCTACCAAGCGCGCCAAGAAAACTGACGTAGTCAGCCCTAGCTCGGCCGAATTGCGCAAAGCTGTCGAAGCCATTGCCATTCAGCCCAAGAGCGGGAAGATCACGCTGCTAACTCGCAAGCTCTTCAACGTTTTGCTTGCGGTCGCGCAACAAGCTGATGAGTCGGGCGATACCTACCGTGCGCTGCTCTCGGATATCGTGGCCAATTCGGCGTTCGATTCCAACGATACCGCCCTCGTCAAAGAGCATTTGCGACGGATGGTGTCCGTGCAGGTCGAGTGGAGCACCGGCACCTCAAGCCAAAAGCCGGGGCGCAAATGGGGCATCTCGACGCTGATTGCTGACGCTGAAATCCTCGAAGATCCGACGACGCGCCGCGTTTGGGTCGAATTCTCATTCGCGCCGAAGATCAAGAAGAAGCTGCTCGACCCGGTGCAGTATGCGCGCCTGAGCCTCCAGTTTCAAAGCCAGTTGCGAAGCAGCGCCGGTTTGGCGCTCTACGAGATCTGCGTGCGTTATCTGACGAACCCCAGCCATTTGACGATGCGCGAGACGTGGGAGTGGTGGCGGCCCATTCTGTCGGGAACGCCCGATACGGAAGCCGGCGACGAAGCCAAGCGCGAGTACAAATACTTCAAGCGAGATTACCTGCGCCCGGCGATCGCCGAAGTCAATGCGGTGACGAATATCTTCGTCGAACTGGTGGAGCATCGGGAGGGGCGACGCGTCGCCGAAATTCAGTTCCGCGTGACTGAGCGCAAGCAGCCAATGCTCGCGCTCGACGAGCATCCGAACGTCTTCGACAGTACGCTCGTGGACCGGATGGTGAAAATCGGCATTCCGCTCAAGGAAGCCCAGACGCTTTACGCCGACAGCGAGGAAAACCGCATTCGCGCCGCGCTGCAAATGACGGAGCAGCGGATGCGTAGCACCACACTCCCGGCCGTGCGCAGCGCCGCAGCGCTCTTCAAGGACGCGCTGAAGAAAGGTTACGCTCCGCCCGTCGAGGCTCTGCCGACTGCCGCAAACGGTGCGCCGGCTCGCGTCGGAGCGACCGGTGCGTCAGGTGCCGATGATCTCAAGGCGCGCTTGCTGAGCGAATTCTCCGCGTATCGGCGGAAGGAGGCTCGTGCGCTGTACGACGAGCAAGGTGAGGAAGAACGGGAACTGGCGCGGCAGAGCTTCGAAGAAACCGTGCTGCCGGAGTTGGGCGCTCACATGCGCGATGACTGGCGCAAGCGTGGCCTCGATTCGAAGTTGGCAGAAACGTCCTTTTTCGATTGGCTCGCTCGCAAAACGTGGGGCGAGCCGACCGACGGCGATTTGTTATCGTTCACGCTGAGCCAGTCACGCGCGGCCTAACGCAGACCGCGCGCGTCCGGCAGATCAACTTTTCGAGCCGTCCGGCCGAAGCATCGCTTCTATTTGATGCAGCAGTTCATCGCGTCTCTCCCGTGAAAGTCCGCGCAACCGCAGTTCGAGTCTATCTTCCCCGTAAGATTTGAGATCGCCGACGGAGATGCCATCCAGCTTGATCTCGAGGCGCTGAGCATAACGCTGGCGTCCGGCGGGTTTCGGTGCTTCCTGCGCGCTGGCGCGTCCTTTCACGATATCGGCGACTTGGCGCGTGCTCAGATCGTCGGAAGTGATCTTGTTGATGAGACGCAGCGTGGCATCGCTTCCGCGCGCGGTGTGGTATCGCGAGATCTGGTACGCCATGTTCGAGCCGAATCGGTCGGGCCGCGCCACCATCTCCTGCATGACGTTCTCGGGCAGCTTGGCGATCGACAAAGCGACCGCGATCGTCGATTCGTCGAGTCCTAGGTGATCCGCGAGTTCACGCTGACTCTGGAAATGCTGTTCATCGAGAAAGCGTCTCCAAACGACGGCGTTGTCGAACACCGTCTGCGAGTCCCGTTGAACGTTGAGGTCGTAACCCAGCTTGTAGCTTTCGATGCCCACCGGCAGATCGACCACCACTGCCTTGACTGTCTCCTTGTTCGCCTCCTTCAACGCACGCACACGGCGGCCACCGTCGCTCACGAAGAACATGCCCGGATTCACGTAATCGGGAATGACATGAATTGCCTGCTGCTGACCTTGCTTCGCGAGGTTCACGGCCAATTCGGCAATCGATGCCTTGAGATAGAAATGGCGCGGGTTGAACGGACTCGGCTTAATGGCCTTCAACGGCAACTCGATGATCTGCCCCGCGGTATATCGGTTAGCCCGGCGCCAGGCGCGATATTCCTCGGACTCCGGCCCCGCAACCGCTTCGGCCTGCTCATCTGCGGCGAACGCGCTTGAGCGACCGTTGGTGGCGGTCTGGGAGGCGTGCTGTATGTCGACGATGCCATCGATCGCATTCAATCGATCCAGCGCAGTCCGCTTCTCGCTGCTGGTCGTATCGGGACGGGCTTTGAAGCCCTTGGCAAACTGCGACGGTTTCATTCAGGGTCCTTTATGCGCATAAAGTCACGGGAGCATGGCGAGGATTTCGTCGGCACACGCGCGTATCTCTGCCGCAGCCAATCGTGCACCCCGGTCGCTCATCTGCAGGACAGTTTGGCCGAGGGCCATCGCCTGCTTGTAGCACTCCCGTGTCGGGATCTGGGTCTTGAGCAGTGGAAAGCCGAGTTCTTCGAGCGCGACCTTGAGTTCACGCGTCAGCATCCGCTTCTCTTCTGTCTTGTTGAGCAGGAAAACGGCGCGCAAGTCTTCGTTCATGACTTGAGCTTGCTGCACGAGTTTCACTAGTCCGACGCTCGACCAGTAATCAGCCGGCGACGACGACGTCGGAATCACCGCGATGCTCGCCGCAAGCAGCACGACGCCTGACACCTTTTCTGTGATGGACGGCGGACAATCGACGACGATGATGTCGTAGTCGTTGACGAATTTCTTGATCTCTCGGTGAATTTGCCCGCCTGCTTCGGAGAGATTGACGACCGGGAACGGGATACCGTTGTTGTCGTCCGACGCCGCGCTGGACCAATGAATCAGTGTGTTCTGACCATCCGCATCGACCACGAGCACGCGCTTCTTCTTTTCGTGAAGGGCCGCGCCAAGATGCATGGCGATGGTGCTCTTGCCCACGCCGCCCTTCTGCTGCGTGATCGCTATGATTTCCGCCGCCACAGTAGACTCCGAAATTGATTGCGTTTGAATTCTACATTGCGACGGAAATATATCTAGTCGTTGTTGTAGAAACCTTAACGCGTTAGCCATTCGGCAGAGGACGGCAGCGGCTTTATGCGCATAAAGCCGGGTGAACTCGCGGCGGCTTTGCGCCCGCGTTGCGGCTGCCTTTATGCGCATAAAGTCTCCACCGCCCGCCTCAAACCACAAGACTTTGACCCCACCGCACCCGCCTGCGGGGGAACATCGCCTATCCTTATCGGTGACGCATAACTTCGTGAAGCGCCGCTGATGACCGTACGCAACCTTGACATCCTGTTCGCCCCGAAATCGATCGCAGTGATCGGCGCATCGTCACGCCCAGGCACCATCGGTGAAATGGTCTGGACGCGCATGCTTTGCGCGGGTTTCGCCGGCCCGGTGTGGCCGGTGAACCCCAGACACGAGTTCCTTGGCGCGGAGCGGGTCTTTGCCGATATCAGTCAGTTACCCGAGTCGCCGGCGGTCGCCGTGATATGCACGCGGCCGCAGACGTGGCCATCGCTCGTCGAACAACTGGGCCGGCGCGGGACGAAAGCAGTGGTCATCGTGGGCGAGGCCCGTCGCCGCGAAAGCCGTCATCGGCATAAGCGTTCCGCGTCCAGCGACAGCGACGAATGGACCGCACGCACCCTCGCCGCTGCGCGACCTTTTCTTCTGCGCATCGTCGGTCCGGCGAGTCTCGGTGTCGTGTCGCCGTCGATTAATGCGTGCCTCGGCGCGCCTTCATGCAACGTCAAGCCCGGTGGCGTTGCTTGGGTCTCCGGTTCCAACGCATTGACAAACGGTGTGCTCGGCTGGGCGAGGGCGCGAGGGCTCGGCTTTTCGCGGATCGTCGCGTTGGGCGATGAAGCCGATGTCGACTCCGGCGATGTTCTCGACTACTTGGCGAGCGACGCATCGACGCGAGCGATCCTGCTTGCGGTCGAAGAGATCACGTCCGCGCGCAAGTTCATGTCCGCCGCGCGCGCGGCTGCGAGGAACAAGCCCGTCCTCGTTTTGCGCACGGGCCGTGACGATCCCTTCGACCGCCTTTACGGCGCCGCTTTCCGCCGCGCAGGTCTCGTTCGCGTCGATTCGCTTGACGACCTGCTCGATGAGATCGAAACGCTCGGTATAGGCCGGGTGGCAACGGGCGATGTCGCGACTGTCGTCACGAGCGATCGCGGCGTCGGTGCGTTGACGATGGACGCATTCAGCGCCGCCGGCGATGGTTTCGCGCCGTGGTCCGTCGATGTACGCGACGCCGTTGCCGCCGCGCTGCCTCGCGCTGTAACGGGAAATCCGCTCCTGCTCGGCGATGATGCATCGCCTGCGGATTTCGGCGCTGCGCTGGAAGCGCTCGCGCCGCATCGCGAGACCGGGACCGTGTTCATCGTGCATGCGCCGACGCACAGCGCGCCCGTCGCCGATGTCGCGCGCACGCTGATTGCCGAGCGGCGGCATGCTTACCGCGGCTTGCTCGCGTGCTTCTTCGGTTGCGTCGATGCCGCTACCCGCGACGAGTTGCACGCCAACGGCATTCCCGTTCACACGACGCCGCATCGCCTCGCGCGCGGCTTCGCGCGTCTCGTCGATTTCAGAGAGGGCCGTGAGTTGCTCATGCAGACACCCGACGGCCTTCCTGCGGACGTGCCGAAAGACATCGACGATGCGCAGAGCGAGATTCGCATCGCGCTCGAAAACGGTATCGCCGAACTGAACGGTGAGCGCGCGGCTCGAGTGTTATCGCGCTTCGGTCTCACGGTGGAGCCGGGACCGACCGACTCGCTTTCCAGTGATGCGATCCACGTCGATACGCGCCTTCTGAATCACCGCGTCTTCGGCCCTGTGTTCGAATTCAAGACTGCGGGCGCGCTGGGCCTTGCCGATGCGCTTCATGAATTCGCGCTGCCGCCGCTTAATCCCGTGCTCGCGCGCGACCTCATTGCGCGCTTGCCGCGTGCGCGGGAATTGCCGGCGGAGAGGTTGCTGGATACGCTGACGGCGCTGTCGCAACTCGTTTGCTATATCGATGAAATCGTCGCGCTGCGGCTGACCATTCGCGTTACGCGCGACTCCGTCGCCGTGCACGAACCGCAACTCACGCTCGGCGCGCATCGCAAGCCACTCGCGATCGTGCCGTATCCGCGGGCGATGGAAGAGACGCTCGACTGGCGCGGCATGCGCATCACGGTCCGGCCGATACGCCCGGAAGACGAGGACGCGCATCGCGCGTTCGTCGCCGCGAATACCGCCGAAGATTTGCGTTTGCGCTTTTTCGGCGCGGTGCGCAGCTTCGATCATTCACAGCTGGCGCGGATGACGCAGATCGATTACGACCGCGAAATGGCGCTGATCGTCACGCGTCAGAAAGACGACGGAACGCACGAGACGCTCGGCGTCGCCCGCGCGATCGCCGATCCGGACAATGAGACTGCCGAATTCGCGCTCGCCGCGCGCTCGGACATGAAAGGGCAAGGACTGGGATGGCTGCTGCTCTCGCGGCTCATCGATTACGAGCGAAAACGCGGGACGCGATGGATGATCGGCGAGGCGCTGCGCGAGAACGCCGGCATGATCGCGCTGGCGCGCAAGGCTGGTTTTGAATTGACGAAGACGGAAGATCCCGGCGTCGTCGGATTCAGGATGCGGCTGTGCGGTGCGCCGGCACAGCCACCGGAAAACGCGCGGAGTTAGGCCGACAGCTTGGCGAGCGCGTCGTCGACCTGTGCGCGCGACAACGACAGCTCTTCCAGCAATGCTTCGGCATACGAACTTCCCGTTTCCCGTTCCAGCCGGGCGATGGTCAGCGCGCAGCGCGAGGCGTCCTTCGGTGTCGCGATGAACGCCTTCACCGACTGTCCCGCCGTGAACGCCTCGAACAACGGCTCGCGGATTTCATCGGGCAGCGAGCGCGACGTCCACTGATACGGCTTGCCGTTGTGCGTCAGTTGCGGCGGCAGCGTGCGCTCCTTCTTCGCAGCGGGAATCAGTCCGTAGGTCCGCGCCGCGTCGCCGATTTGCTCGGGCGAGAATAGCTCGTCGGGACTGATGTCGAATTGCGCGATATGCGCTTCGATCGCCTGCATGGCGGCCGCGCGGTCGTCGCGCTTCTTCTGCGCACGCGCGACGATATCGCGAAGTTCGTCGGCTTCATCGGATGTGATCGTGAAGCTCGCCTGCTTTTGCTGAAGTTCGGAAAAACGCTGGAATTCGGAATCGGAAAGAAGTTTCGCCATGAGCAATGCGTGAGATGGAGCGGCGGCCCGCATTCGCGCAGGCCGCCTTTTTGAGAGGGCCGCCATTCTAACGCGAGGCGTCCGCCGATCAGTCGCGCGTCATCGAGAGCGCAGCGGCGGCATCTTTGAGCAAGGCGGTCACGTCTTCCACGGAAGGCGCCACGTAATCGTCGATGCGTCGCATATATGGACACGTGAGCGCCGCAATCGCCTGGCCGGACGGCCCGAGCAGCGGAAACGCGACATCGACGACGCCGAACGTTTGCTGACTGTCCTTCTTCCAGTAGCCGAGTTCGCGGACGCGCCGATGCTCGGCTTCGAGCACTGCGTGATCGACCGCGAGTTCGCCTTTCACCTTTGTGTGCTCCGCGAGCATGTGTTCGCGCTGCTCGTCGGTCTGAAACGCGAGCATGATGCGGCCCGATCCGGTGTCGATCAGGCCGACGCGCGACCCGAGCCGCACCGAAATGCCCCACGTTCCCGGCCCGTCCACTTGCGCGATGACGAGCAGATTGCCGCGATCGTAGACGGCGAGATGCACGGATTGCTCGGCGGCATCGGCGAACCGCTGCATCACGGGCAGCGCTTCCGCGATTAGCCGCTCGGTCGGCGGATGCCGATGCGCGAGCGCATACAGCTTCAGGCTCAGCGAGTAGCGGTCGCCTTCCGGCGAGCGCACGACGTACTGCCGCGCGACGAGCCGCTCGAGCATCCGATACATCTCGCTCGCATTGCGCCCGAGCCGCTTCGTGATTTCGGCGCGCGTGAGCGCGGACTTTTGCTCCGACAGCAGTTCGAGGATGTCGAGCCCTTTGTCGAGCGCGGGCGCGCGGTAGCGTTCGGCGTCGTTGTCGTCTGCGTCAACGGCGGTGAGCGTGCGTCGATTCATGAAGGCGCGGAGTTCGAGGAATACGTTCGACGTCGCCGGGCGACGGCTTCTAGGGAAATCACCGACGGCGGTGTCCGCCACAATTCTTGACTTCGGTTTGTGCGAATATGAATAATACGTTCATTGATAAACCGTTGCATCGATGGTTTCCCTCGTAGCGCGCGCCGACGATGACGCACGCTTTGTCACGATGGTCACGCCGCAGTAGACGCCACCGCATCGGCTTCGCCGAACGCCACCGCATCAATCGACCGAGGTTTGCACATGAGCGCAGAATCGCAGGAGGTCGTTTTACGTCGACGCAAGATCGGGCGCACGTCGCTCGAAGTGACGGCGCTGTCCCTCGGCACCGCGCCGCTCGGCGGCCTTTATCACGAGCTGACTGAAGAAGAAGCGCGCGCGACCGTCGATGCCGCGTGGCGCGCAGGCATGCGCTTCTTCGATACCGCGCCGCACTACGGCCACACGAAGGCCGAGCATCGTCTGGGCGATGCGCTGCGGCGTTATCCACGCGCCGACTTCGTGCTCTCGACCAAAGTGGGCCGTCGCTTCGTGCCGCGCACGACGCCCGACGACGGCAGCGAAGGCTGGGCGAATCCGTTGCCCTTTCAGGCGATCTACGACTACACCTACGACGGCATCCTCCGCTCTTTCGAGGACAGCCAGCAGCGGCTCGGCATGATTGACATCGATATCGTGCTGATCCACGACATCGGCCGCTACACGCACGGCGAAAAGAACGCGCGTTACTGGCGGCAACTGACCGATGAAGGCGGCTTTCGCGCGCTCGACGAACTGAAGCAATCGCGTGGCGTGAAAGCGGTCGGCCTCGGCGTGAACGAAAGCGCGGCGGTCATGGAAGCGATGGCCGAATACGACATTGACTGCGCCCTGCTCGCCGGCCGCTACACGTTGCTCGAACAAAATCCGCTCGACGACTTGTTGCCCGAGTGCGAAAAACGCGGTGTGAGCATCCTGCTCGGCGGCGCGTTCAATTCCGGCATTCTTGCGCGCGGTCTCGATGCCAACGCGCACGGTGACCTCAAGTTCAACTACGGCGATGCGCCGAAGGAAATCGTTGAGCGCGTCGGCAAGCTGGAGCGCGTGTGTCGCGAACATGGCGTTGCGTTGTCGAGCGCCGCGCTCCAGTTTCCTTATGCGCATAAAGTCGTGGCGACCGTGCTGATGGGCGCGCGCAATCCCGACGAAGTGCGCGAAAACGCGGCATCGTTCGCGACGCCGATCCCGTCCGCGTTATGGGATGCGTTGCGCGCGGAAGGCTTGCTTCACGCAAACGCGCCGGTGCCGCAATGAGCGCCGCCGACACGATCGACGCGCATCAGCACTACTGGGACCCTGCGCGCGGCGACTATGGCTGGCTCACGCCGGACATGCCGTCGCTTTATCGCGAATTCGGTCCGGACGATCTCGCGCCGCTGCGACAAGCCACCGGTGTCGCGCGGACCGTCGTCGTGCAAGCCGCGCCGACCGTCGACGAGACGCGCTATCTGCTGCGTCTTGCGCGCGACGACGATTCCATCGCGGGCGTTGTCGGCTGGATTCCGCTCGATTCCGTCGACGCACTAAAAATCATCGACGAATTCGCGCGCGATCCGAAGTTCAAGGGCGTTCGCCCGATGCTGCAGGACTTGCCCGACGATACGTGGATCGCCCACGCCCCGCGTGCCGATGCGATCGAGCGCCTGATCGAACGCGATCTCGCCTTCGACGCGCTGATCTTCGCGCGGCATGTTCCGTCGCTGATCGAGTTCGTGCGGCGGTATCCGAAGCTCAGGATCGTCGTCGATCATGGCGCGAAGCCGCCGATCCGCGACGGCGTCGACACCGCGTGGCAACCGTGGGCGGACGGCATCGCGCAACTCGCCGCGTTGCCGCAAAAGCTCTATTGCAAGCTGTCGGGCCTTGCCACGGAAGCATCGGCGAACTGGACCGACGCGACGCTGCAACCTTACGTCGAACATCTCGTCGCGCACTTCGGCGTGGAAAGGCTGATGTGGGGCAGCGATTGGCCGGTACTGAATCTCAACGGCGACTACACTGGCTGGCACGCCGCCGCGACGCGCCTCATCGCGCATCTCGAAAAAGCCGGGCAAGAGGCGATTTTCGGCGCGAACGCCCGTGCGTTCTACCGACTTTAGTGTCGCCCTATACCCGGCATGTCTCAAAAACAACTTCGACTGGAGCAGTGGATGGTACAAAGACTGGCAGGCAAGACCGCGCTGATCACGGCGGCGGGACAGGGCATCGGCCTCGCGACGGCGGAGATGTTCGCGGCGCAGGGCGCGCGCGTGATCGCGACGGACATCCGCATCGAATCGCTCGACGGCAAGCCGTTCGAAGCGCGCAAGCTGGATGTGCGTGACGCCCAGGCGATCAACGATCTCGCCAAGGAAGTCGGCCCGGTCGACGTGCTGTTCAACTGCGCGGGCTACGTCCACGCCGGCTCGATTCTCGAAGCGAGCGAGGACGACTGGGACTTCGCCTTCGACCTCAACGCGAAGGCGATGTACCGCACGATTCGCGCGTTCCTTCCGGCGATGCTGGAAAAGGGCGGCGGCTCGATCATCAACATGTCGTCGGCGGCGTCCAGCGTGAAGGGCGTGCCGAACCGCTTCGTGTACGGCGCGTCGAAGGCCGCGGTGATCGGCTTGACGAAGTCCGTCGCGGCCGATTTCGTCACGCGCGGCATTCGCTGCAACGCGATCTGTCCGGGCACGGTGGAGTCGCCGTCGCTGAAGGAGCGCATCGCGGAGCAGGCGAAGGCGCAGGGCGCGAGCGTCGATCAGGTGCAGGCGGCGTTCGTCGCGCGCCAGCCGATGGGACGCGTCGGCCGGGCCGATGAAATCGCGGCGCTCGCGCTGTATCTCGGGTCCGATGAGTCGTCGTTCACGACGGGTCAGATTCACATCATCGATGGCGGCTGGTCCAACTAACGGGCCGACCGCGCATCGCTTTTCAACTTGCTGCAGAAATAGAGGATCAAACCAGATGAAGCTGCTTCGTTACGGCCCGAAGGGTCAGGAAAAGCCGGGTCTTCTCGACGCGGATGGCCAGATTCGCGACCTCTCGTCGGTCGTGGACGACATCGCCGGCGCGACGCTGACCGAAGCTGGCCTGGCGAAAGTGCGCGCGGCCGATCCGGCGTCGCTGCCGGTGGTCGAGGGCAATCCGCGCATCGGGCCGTGTGTCGCGCGCGTGGGCAAGTTCGTGTGCATCGGCCTGAACTACGCGGATCACGCCGCCGAATCGAACCTGCCGGTACCGACCGAGCCGGTCATCTTCGGCAAATGGACGAGCGCCATCTGCGGCCCGAACGATGACGTGGAAATTCCGCGCGCATCGACGAAGACCGACTGGGAAGTCGAACTGGGCGTCGTGATCGGCAAGGAAGCGAAGTATGTCGATGAAGCCAACGCGCTCGATTACGTCGCCGGGTATTGCGTGATCAACGATGTCTCCGAGCGCGAATGGCAGCTCGAACACGGCACGCAGTGGGACAAGGGCAAGGGCTTCGACACGTTCGGCCCGATCGGTCCGTGGCTCGTCACGAAGGACGAAATCGCAGACCCGCAGAAGCTCGATCTGTGGCTCGAAGTGGACGGCAAGCGCTACCAGAACGGCAACACGAAGACGATGGTCTTCACCGTCGCGCAACTGGTCGCGTATCTGTCGAAGGTGATGAGCCTACAGCCGGGCGACGTCATCTCGACGGGCACGCCGCCGGGCGTCGGCATGGGCGTGAAGCCGAGCCCGGTGTATCTGAAGGCCGGGCAGACGATGCGCCTCGGCATTCAGGGTCTCGGCGAGCAGCAGCAGAAGACCGTCGCGGCGAAGTAACAGAAGCAAGGCGCACGAACGAAAAGCCTCGCCACGCGGCGAGGCTTTTTCACGTGCAAAGCGGCGATGCAATATTCAGGCGTTGTAAAACGCCTCGACCGCCGTATCGCCGATGCGCGCGACCGTTCCCTGCGCGACCGCGACGAGCCGCTCGGCGTTGCCATCGGTGACGAAGACATCGCACTGACACGTTGCCTGCGTCATGCTTGCATGCACGACGCGCGCTCGGGCCATCAGCGTGCCGCTCACCGCCGGACGCAGATGATTGATCTTGTATTCCCCCGTCACCACCTTCGGCCCGAGCCGCAGCGCGCCCGCGAACGTCAGCGCGTTGTCGACCAGATAACTCACCACACCGCCATGTACGAAGCCGTGCTGCTGCCTCAGCTCGTCGCGGATCGGCAGACACAGCGTGAGACTCGCTGAGTCGACCTGCATCAGCTTGGTTCCGAGCAAGGCGCTGAACGGTTGCGCATTCAGCGCACCGCGCGCGATATCGACGATTTCGGCCATTCGGACACTCCTTGGGTGGGTTCGGCACCGTACTGCAAAGACAATAGATAGCGTTCGCGCGCTGTGCAAGCAAGTTCGGCGGAATTCCTGCAATGACGCGTTTCGGTGCGCGCGTGCAATGCCGATCATCGGCGTAACGGGCGACAAAACGGGCCGCCAAACGCATAGACAGGCTTCGCGGCAAGCGATTCAAGATCGACGTTGACGCTGCCGTAAACCCGGACTATCGCCGTGAGTTGAAACGGCTCAATTCGTTAGTCGGGTGGAAGTGATGTTCGGAAAGATCAAGGTTTCATCGGGTTTGCTTGCCGTATTGGTGGTGTTCTGCTTGTTTCAGCTGGTGACCGAAGGGCTCGGGTTCTGGTCGCTTTCGAGCACGCACGACGACGTCGGCAGCCTGTCCAATATCGCGTTGAAGCAGGTCAACGCGGTCAACAAGACCACGCAGCATTTGATGGACGCGCGCATCAACTTGTCGCGCGCCGGAACGCGGATGGTGCGCGGCGGCACGGAGCCGGTGGAAATCGTGCAGCACGCGCGCGAAGAGATCGCGCTCGCCGAGAAATCGTTCACGTCGTTCCTCGATGCGCCGAAGACCGGCGACGAGAATCGCGCGCGCACGGCCGCGCTGCAGGCCAAGTACGCCGAATACGCGAAGGCGCTGTCCGAGCTCGTGCAGTATCTCGACTCGAACAACCTCCAGGCGTTTCTCGACCAGCCGACGCAAGGCTTCCAGGACCGCTATCTCGCCGAGCAGCAGAAGTTCGTGGATTTCGGCAATGCGTCGAGCAACGCGTATCTGCAGTCCATCGACACGCGCTACACGTTGTTCCGCGCGGTGGGCTTCGTGATCGCGGCGGCGCTGATTGCGGGCGTCGTGCTCGTGCATTTCTGGCTGCGCCGTGGCGTGATCGCGCCGCTCGAAGAGGCGGGCCGTCACTTCGAACGCATCGCCGAGGGGCGTCTGGACGAGCGCATCGCGGATCGCGGGACCAATGAAATCGGCCGCCTGTTCGCCGGCCTCGCGTTGATGCAGGCAAGCGTCGCGCGCACGGTGAAGACGGTGCGCGAAACGTCGGAGTCGATCAACTTCGGCGCGGATGAGATCGCGAGCGGCAATGCGGACCTTTCGGCGCGGACCGAGAATCAGGCGGCGTCGCTGGAAGAAACCGCATCGAGCATGGAAGAACTGACCGCGACCGTGCGACAGAACGCCGATCACGCGCGCGAAGCCAACACGCTCGCCGGCGATGCGCTCGAAGCCACGTCGCGCGGCTCCAGCGTGGTCGATGACGTCGTCGAAAAGATGCGCGGGATCGCGCAAAGCTCGGACAAGATCGCGGAGATCATTTCGGTGATCGACGGCATTGCGTTCCAGACCAACATCCTTGCGCTCAACGCGGCCGTCGAAGCGGCGCGCGCGGGCGAGCAAGGGCGCGGCTTCGCGGTCGTCGCGGGCGAAGTGCGCGGACTCGCGCAGCGCTCGGCGCAATCGGCGAAGGAAATCAAGGAACTGATCGGCGAGTCGGTCGCGCAGGTGAGCGACGGCTCCGTGCTCGTCGAGCGCGCGGGCGCCGCGATGCGCGACGTGTCCACGTCGATCTCGCGCGTCACGCAGATGATGGCGGAGATCAGCGCGTCGTCGTTGGAGCAGAGCGTCGGCATCGAACAGGTGAATCAGGCCGTCACGCAAATGGACGAGATGACGCAGCAGAACGCGGCGCTCGTCGAACAGGCCGCAGCGGCCGCGTCGTCATTGCATGAGCAGACGCGGCAACTGAAGGCGGCCGTTTCGGTATTCCAGCTGGCCTAAAGCGGCAGCGACGCGTAAGCCGTCGCCAGGTGATAGGGCGTGGTCGAAGGCATGTCCGCGCGGCTGATTTCACCGTCGGCCGAGCGGCATTCGATCCACCCGCGCGCGTGCAGAAAACGCGCGCGAAAACGCTCGATCTGCTCGCCGAGCGCATCGCCGCGCGTGGCGAGCGCACGCAAATATTCGGTCTGCGCCCAGATGCGCTGCGTGGCGTCGATCACGCGGCCGGTTTCATCGAGCGCGGCGCACACCGCGCCCGTTTCCTTGTCGACGCCGTGTTTCTGCGCGAAGTCGAACGCGCGCTCGAGCCGCGTGTCCAGTCCCGCCGATGCAAACGCCGCATGGCCGCTGCCGACGCCCAAAAAATACCATTCGAACTGATGCCCCGGCTCCAGCCGGTTGTTCGCCGCGCCCATCGGCAATTCGGCGATGCAGCCCGTCGGCTCGTGGACGAACGTGCGCGCCACCGATTCCGCGAGTTTCGCTAAACGCGTGTCGTAGGCGGCGTCGCCGCTGGCTTCGCGCGCGGCGAGCCACGCTTCGGCGAGATGCATCAGCGGATTCTGCAGCGGTCCTTCCAGCGTGCGCGTGAAATCCTCGGACAGCGCGGCATTCAGCATGTCGCCGCCATTTGCGAAGCGCGTTTCGACGAGCTTCGACGTTTCATCGAGCAGCGCGAACGCATCGGTCGAGCCGCTTCTTCGCGCATAGTGCGCGCACGCGAAGATCACGAACGCGTGCGTGTACAAGTCCTTTTGGCGCTCCAGCGGCGCGCCGTCCGCATCCACGCTGTAGAACCAACCGCCGTTCTGCGTGTCCCGAAAAGAGTGCCGCAACGATTCGAACAGCGTCTTCGCGTGGTCGAGCTCGCCTGCATCGGCGAAAACGAAGAGCTGGCGCGCGCACGCCATCGCGCGATAACGCAACGGCTGCAGCGGCGCGTGATCGTCGGGCGCGACCGCTTCGAACGGCAAACGCCGCGCCTCGTTGAAGCCGGGGCCGCGCCATATCGGCAATACGATGTCCGCGTAATGCGCGCGCAACGCGGCGCCGGAATCAGGATTCGTCGATGGCGTCGCCGGTTCGCCATGCGTGAGTCGATCTTGCATACGACAACTCTGTAAAAATGTTTCGAAAATGCTAGCGGGTAGCCGCTGAAGCATAGCAAACCCGTCCCGGCGCGCCAGCGCCTTGCAACCACAGGAGATGAACGAGATGTTGAACAACGTCGAACTCATTTCGCGGCTCGTGTTGGCCGCGGCGCTCGGCAGCGTGATCGGCTTCGAGCGCGAGCGCCTTTCGTGGGCGGCGGGGCTGCGCACGCATATGCTCGTGTGCGTCGGGTCGGCGTTGATCATGATCGTGTCGGCGTTCGGTTTCGCCGATGCGCTCGGAAGCGATCACGTCGTGCTCGATCCATCGCGGGTCGCGGCGCAGGTCGTGTCGGGCATCGGATTCCTGGGCGCGGGATCGATCCTGATGCGCGGCGAAATCGTGCGCGGGCTGACGACCGCCGCGAGCTTGTGGTCCGTCGCGGCGATCGGGCTTGCGGTCGGCGGCGGGCTGTACACGGCGTCGATCGCGGCGACGGCGATCATCCTTCTCATTCTCGCGGGGCTGAAGCCGCTCGAACGCCGCTTCATCACCGTGCGGCAGCGCCGGCAACTGACGATGCTCGTCGATCGCGGCTCGCTCTCCTTTCACGGATTGCACGAGGCGCTCGGCCCGGGCAGCGTGCGCGTGAAGCAGTTCGTCGTGCAGCAAAGCGAGGAAACGCCGGAGCTGGATGAAGTGCAGGTCGAGCTTTCGCGCGTGTCGTCGCAGGAATATCGGGCGATCTGCGATCGTCTGCGGCAACTTCAGAGCGTCCGCGAGTTCCGCGAAGAAGAAGCGAATTGATCGATGGCGCGTTTATTCTTCTCAAAAAGCCCGCTGGATAAGGCGCGCAGCCGTGCGACAATGCGGCCTCTCGAAAATTGTTGCCTGACCGCATGACGGTTGCGCGCCGGCAGTGCCGCCGCAGCCTTTCGACCTATGCCAGATCCCGCAGTACCCCGACAATCCGACATCGACGACGACGACACCGCTGCATCCGCGAAGCTCCGGCGATCCGCTGAAGCGAACGCCGACATCGACGTCGACAGAAAGCTGAACCGCGCCGCGCGCTCCGCGCAACGTCTCGCCGATCTGAGCGATGGCCAGCGCTACGGCGAAACGCTCGATCTGTTCGCCGAGGACGCCGAGCGCGCCACGCTGCAGGCGATGAACACGGACATCCGCCAGGGCACGTTCGAAGGGTTCGAGTTGCCGGAGGTGTTTCTGGCTGCGGTGGAATCGACGGCGAAGCGGCGTGCGGCGCGCGCCAACGCGACGCCGCGCGAGCCGGTGGAAGCCGCGCAGCAGCAGGGCGATCTGATCGCGGATGCGCTCGCGCCTCGCCCGGCGACGCCAGGCAAAGCCGCCGCCATCGCACGGAAGGCGAGCGTGGCGTGGATCGCCGCGCCCGATCTCGTCCTCGACGGCGCCCGCGCAACGGCTTTCGCCGATACGGTCGATGCACTGCGCGCGGTCGTTTCCGAGCAACGCGCGACGGCTGCCGCCCACGCACGGCGCACGAAGACGCTGCTCACCATCACCTTCTGCGCCATGCTCACGACGCTCGCGGCCGGCATCGCGCAAACGGTGGTGCTGTTGCACGCCAGCCGCCCGGCGACCTTCGCTTTCCTGTCCGACGCCGATGCCACCGCATCGGCTGCCCGCATCGGGCGCTGATCCCACTTTTCCCGTTTCGCGCGGCGTCGTGTCGCGCATTTCGTCGCGCACGCCCGTCGCATGGACGCGTGCGTCTCGTCCCTGTTTATGAAAGCAGCGTGAAAGCGGTCAAATCGACCGACGATGTAGAAAAACTACCACATTTCTCGCCAAGAAATGTTGCATTGCACTAGAAATCCGGAAGGGGTATCCCTATAATCATTGCTAAGGGAAAACCCTCAATCACTAACCGGAGTCAGACATGAGCTACCTCTTCGCCCTGCTGCAAAAATTCGCTTCGATCTTCGAATCGCCGCACCTTCCGATGGATAAAGACTACTCGTATCAAGCACGTTTCCGTGAAGCGGAGCGTCAGCGCAAGGCACGCGGCACCGCATTCGGCGTTCGTCTGTAATGCGTCACTAAAGGCGGCGCGGGACATACCAAGCCAGCAAAATCCAACGGCGCAAGCCGGACACCCGCCCGCCAGCTTTCTCACAGTTCTGTAGTTTTTCTAGCCATTTCCGCACTTCGTCGTACGACGATTCTCCCCTCCGCGCTCGCCGCGCGACGCTTCATCTCTCCGCCGCTTTCCTCCCCGCCCGTTGCCGAATCCGCCGACGCGGTATTCTTTCGTCTCCTTCACTCTCACGCACCGAGCGCCCCATGACCGGCGACGTCCATTTCTACGATCCCAACGAAGGCCACCGCCTGCCCCACGACCCGTTCAAGGCGATCGTCGCGCCGCGCGTCATCGGCTGGATATCGAGCCGCGACGCGGACGGCAGCGTGAATCTCGCGCCGTACAGCTTCTTCGGCGCATTCGCGACGTTTCCGTACGTGATCGGCTTTTCGAGCGAAGGCCGCAAGGACAGCATCAGCAATATCGAGGCGACCGGCGAATTCGTCTGGAACATGTCGACGCGTCCGCTCGCCGAGCGCATGAACCGGACATCGGCGCCGGTGGCGCGCGGTATCGACGAATTCGAACTCGCGGGCTTGACGAAAGCGCCGGGCCGCAATGTCGGCGTGCCGCATGTGGCGGAATCGCCGGCGGCGCTCGAGTGCCGGCTGCTGCAAGTCGTCCGTCTGCACGATCTCGACGGCCAGCCAATGAACAACTGGCTCGCGCTCGGGCAGGTCGTCGGCGTCCATATCCGCAGCGAATTCCTGAAAGACGGTCTTTTCGATACCGCCGCCGCGCGCCCGATCATGCGCGCGGGGTATCGCGCCGACTACGCCGAGATCGGCGAAATGTTCCAGATGATCCGCCCGAGCGCCTGAGCGCCAGAGCGGCTCGGCGCGAACACGCGACCGAGCATCGAAAAACGCGCCGCGACTTGTCCCGGCGCGACACGCCAAAAACCGCACGCCTGTCTTCCCGCCTCTTCGCAAACCCTTGCCGGGCAAGGGTTTCGCCGCGCCTCGCGCCGAATCGTCATATTCCGTTGTCGTATTTCTTCATGTAGCTGTCGCAAATAGTCGGCTCGCGGCACTTTTTTCTAGCAACTATGTATGCACAGCGCGGACGGACGTCCGCCACGCTTTCCGGAGGTTTCAATGAATTCCCCCAAGGTGGTAGTCGAAGGGCTGTGCAAGGTGTTCGGCAATAGCCCGAAACAGGCGCTGGATATGCTGGCCGGCGGCGCGACGAAGGAAGAAGTCTTCTCGCGCACCGGGCAGATCGTGGGCGTCCATAACGTCTCGTTCGACGTCCAGGAAGGCGAGATTTTCGTCCTGATGGGACTGTCGGGTTCCGGCAAGTCGACGCTGATTCGTCTGATCAACCGGCTCGTCGATCCGACCGCCGGCAAGGTGCTGATCGACGGACGCGATGTCGCCGCCGTGCCGCGTTCCGAACTGACGGCGCTGCGCCGCAAGGACATGAGCATGGTGTTCCAGTCGTTCGCGCTGATGCCGCAACGCACCGTGCTTTCGAACGCGGCGTTCGGGCTGGAAGTCGCGGGCGTCGGACGCAAGGAGCGCGAAAAGCGCGCGATGACCGTGCTCGAACAGGTCGGCCTCGCGGCGTTCGCGCAGAAGCTGCCGTCGCAACTGTCAGGCGGCATGCAGCAGCGCGTCGGGCTTGCGCGGGCGCTCGCCGTCAATCCTTCGCTGATGATCATGGACGAAGCGTTCTCCGCGCTCGATCCGCTGAAGCGCAAGGAAATGCAGAACGTGCTGCTTGAGCTGCAGCGCGAGCAGCGCCGCACGATTCTCTTCGTGTCGCACGATCTGGAAGAAGCAATGCGCATCGGCACGCGCATCGCGATCATGGAAGGCGGCCGCGTGGTGCAGATCGGCACGCCGCAGGACATCATCACGAACCCCGCCGACGATTACGTCGAGGCGTTCTTCGAAGGCATCGACACGAGCCGCTATCTGACGGCCGGCGATCTGATGCAGACCGACGCCGTGCCGCTCATGAAGCACTCGCCGCAGATCGACGCAACGAGCGTCGCGGCGACGCTCAACGGCAGCGCCGATTACGCGTTCGTGCTCGACGCGCAACGCCGCATTCGCGGCTTCGTCGGTCGCGATTCGAACGGCAACGTCGCGCCGCAGATCAAACACATCGAATGCATCGAGCGCAGCATGACGCTCGACGACGTCGTGAACCGTGTGGTCGCGAGCCCCGCGCCGCTACCCGTCGTCGACGCGGACGGTTCGTATTGCGGTTCGGTCAACAAGACGAACGTACTGCAGGTTTTAACGCGCCATCGAGGTTCCCATGTCTGAAATCATTCCGCTCGGTAGCTGGGTCGATCAGGGCGTTCATTATCTGCTCGACCACGACGCCAAAACATTCGATTCCATCGGCAAGGTCATCGAGAGCTTTGCAGCGCTCATCGAACACGGCCTGCAATCCATTCCCATGTGGGCGCTGATGGCTTTCTTCGTCGGCATCGGCTTATGGCGCGTCGGCTGGCGATTCGCCGCGTTCACCTTGCTGTCGCTTTTGCTGATCTACGCGACGGGCTTCTGGGACCAGATGGTCATCACGCTGGGTCTTACGTTGTCCTCAACATTCATCAGCCTGTTGCTCGGTGTGCCGCTCGGCATCTGGACCGCGAAGAGCAAATACGTCGAAATGGCCGTGCGTCCCGTGCTCGACCTGATGCAGACGATGCCCGCCTTCGTGTACCTGATTCCCGCAGCCATGCTCTTCGGTCTCGGCCGTGTGCCCGGCATTCTGTCCACCGTCATCTTCGCGATGCCGCCCGCGGTGCGCCTCACGTCGCTCGGCATCAAGCATGTGAATCGCGAGATCGTGGAAGCGGGCCAGGCTTTCGGCTGCACGCCGTGGCAATTGCTCTACAAGGTGCAGATTCCGAACGCGTTGCCGTCGATCATGACGGGCGTGAACCAGACGATCATGATGGCGCTCTCGATGGTCATCATCGCGTCGATGGTCGGTGCGGGCGGCCTGGGCAACGACGTGCTCGCGAGCATTCAGCGGCTCGATATCGGCCTGGGCTTCGAGAGCGGCTTGTCCGTGGTGTTGCTCGCGATCGTCCTCGATCGCATCACGGAAAGCTTCGGACGTTCGCCCGGCATGGCGCGCGCCCCGCTTCTCTCGGGCATCCGCAGCGTGATGCGTGTGCGCCGCGCGCCGGCTGCGCAGCAAGGTTGATGCGCATATGAAGCGCGACGCGATCGTTCCGGCTGCCAGCGAATCGCCGCTTGCGAATCTCTCGCACTTCGGCTTCCTGACGCTGCCGAACTTCTCGATGATCGCGTTCACGAGCGCGGTCGAGGTGCTGCGCATGGCCAACTACGTGGGCCGCGCGCAGCACTATCGATGGTCCGTCATCACGCCCGACGGCGAGCCGGCGCGCGCGAGCAACGGCATCACCGTGAAGCCGACGACCACGCTGGACGAAGCCGGCATGCCCGACGTGCTGATCGTCTGCGCGGGCTGGCACGTGGCCGATTATGTCGACGACACCGTGATCTCGCTCCTGCAACGCGTGCACGACGCGGGCATTCCGCTCGGCGGCATCTGCACCGGTCCCTATGCGCTGCTCGCGGCGAAGCTGCTCGACGGCTATCGTTGCACCGTGCATTGGGAAGACATGTCGCCGCTCAACAAGCGCTTTCCGCACGTGCGCTTCGCCGATGAGCTCTTCGTGATCGATCGCGATCGCGTGACCTGCACGGGCGGCACCGCGCCGCTCGATCTCATGCTCAATCTCGTCGGCCTGAGGCTCGGGCAAGCGGTCGCGGCGCAGGTGTCGGAGCAGTTCATCGTCGAACGCATACGCGGTTCGAGCGACTATCAGCACATTCCCGTCGATGCGCGCGTCGGCTTCTCGCGAGCGGAACTCGTGGAAGTCGTGCGCCTGATGGAAGCCAACATCGAAGAGCCGCTCTCGCTCGAAGAACTCGCGCGGCTCGTTCATCTGTCGCAACGACACTTGCAGCGCATGTTCAAGATGTTCCTCAACGTATCGCCGACGCATTACTATCTGACGCTGCGCCTGCGACGCGCCCGCGATCTCTTGCGCAACACCGATGCATCGATTGCGCGCGTGACGAGCATCTGCGGATTTCATTCGCCTTGCCATTTCAGCAAGGCGTATCGCGCGCAATTCGGACATGCGCCGAGTGTCGAGCGGCGTCTTTCTGCGTGACGCCGTTCGAACGCTACGTCCGATAATCCGTCTTGCCGCCTTCGATCATCCGCAACGCGGCCTGCCATTGCAGCGCGGTCACGCCCTCGATCTCGTCGCTTCGATACTGAGCGGCAGTGACTTCGCACACTTTCGCCGATGGCAGATTCAGTTCGCCGCCGCCCGCGAGCGCCCGCAACTGAATCTCGCACGCGCGCTCCAGAAAGTACATCTCCTGAAACGCGGTCGGAATGGACGGGCCGCACGTGAGCAGGCCGTGATTGCGCAGGATCATCGCGTTATGCAGGCCGAGATCGTTGACGAGGCGATCGCGCTCCGCGAGATCGAGCGCAATGCCTTCGTAGTCGTGATACGCGAGATGCCCGTAGTACTTCAACGCGTGCTGGCTGATCGGCAAGAGGCCTTTCTTCTGCGCGGATACGGCTGCACCGGCGGGCGTATGCGTATGCACGACGCACACCACATCGGGCCGCGCCATATGAATGGCCGAGTGAATGGTGAAGCCCGCGGGATTCACGAGGTATCGCTCGGGATGAGCGGGATCGGCATCGACGGGGCGGCCTTCGCTATCGATACGCACGAGATCCGACGCGCGCATTTCGTCGAAGAGCACGCCGTACCGGTTGATGAGAAAGTGATGCTCCGGCCCCGGCACGCGCGCGCTGATGTGCGTGAAGATCATGTCGGTCCAGCGGAAATGCGCAATCACGCGATACAGCGCCGCGAGATCGCAGCGCAATGCCCATTCTTCCTGCGAATAACCGTGAGTCTCCATGCCGCTTCTCCTTGGGTGGATGGCCGCGGAAAACGTCGGACAGATGTGCTAGATCGCCTGCGCGCGGCCGGGGAAAGTTTCGTCGTAGTCCATTGCGTGATGCACTTCTTCTGCGTCCTGCGCGCCGCGTTGCTCGCGATACATCATCGGCGGCAAGCCGAACTGCTTGCGGAATTCGCGGCCCAGATGCGATGCATCCGAGAAGCCGCAACTCGATGCGATATCGGCCACCGTCTTGTCCGAACTCGTCAGCAGCCACGCGGCCGTGCGCAAACGCACCTGCTTCGCATACGCTTGCGGCGCCTTGCCCGTCTCCGACTTGAAGAGACGTTCGAGCTGGCGCGTGGACATGTCGAGCTTGTGCGCGAGTTCATCGAGAGATAACGAGCGGCCCACGTGCTGCTCCATCAGCAGTATCGCGCGCTTGACCTTCGGATGCGTGGCGGGCGCGAGACCCGGCGGATGCGGTTGCGGCGCGTTGCCCTTTTGCATGTCGTCGACGAGCAGAATGCGCAGCGCCTTCTGCACCGTCGCGGTTTCGAAGTGACGCAGCAGGATGGCGGCGGCCACGTCGATGGAAGCGCGCCCGCCCGAACATGTGATGCGCCTTCTGTCGATCACGAAGAGCCGGTCCGCGACGAGCATCTGCTCGTCCGCCTGCGGAAAGCGCTCGACGAAGTCCCAGTAGTGGAACCAGCTCACACATACGCGATGACCGTCGAGCACGCCCGCGCGCATCAGCGTGAAGACGCCCGTGCACATGCCGACAATGGTGGCTTCCGCAGCGGCGGCGCGGCGGATGAACTGCAGCGTGGCGTCGCTCGCGGATGGTCCCGAATGCAACAGGCCGCCGACCACGACGACGTAATCGAACGGCTCGGCGTTCTCGAACGTCTCCCACGGCGTGATCTGAATGCCGCAACTGGCGCGCACGGGCGCGAGCGTTTCGCCGATCACGCTCCACGAGCAGCGCACGGGGCGGCTGAAATCGCCTTCGTCGGCGGAGAGGCGCAGCAGATCGACGAAGCCGGAGAACGCGGTCAGCGTGAAGTTCGGCAACAGCACGATGCCGAAGCGAATACGCGATTTCGATTGGCCGTCGATGGAGAGCGGCGGAAGTGACTCGGCGGGGTTCATGCGCGTGAATTGCGGCGGCTGGAATTATGCAGCGAGCATAACACCGGCCGCGCATCGCGCGAGCATGATCGGAATGAGGGACGCCACGCAGTGAGACGTGGCGTGAAGACAGCTGATTTAAGCGCCGAGCACGGCGAACGCCCAGGAGAACACGCCGCCGATGAGCGCGCCCGTCGAACGGCCGAGCAGACTCGCGATGGTGTAGTCGCCCCAGCGTTGTTCGACTTCCGCCTTCAACACGCCGAAGTAGCGCAGCACGGGGCCGAGCGAGCACACGACGACGAGCGCGGCCCACACGGGCGCTTCCCGCGTGAGCAGGCGTTCGGGCGAAAGGATGCCTAAAGCCTGAAGCACGCCGACGACACCAGCGCCGACGACGAACGCGAAAACCCAGGACTTGAAGAACTGATCGGGAAGGGCGTGACTTTCCATTGCTGCAAACCGTTGAACGAGGGAAATCGGTAAAGAGAGGCGTGCTCTCGCGACCTAGGGAATATACCGAGGCCCACCCGTTCAGCCTTTCAGAGCAATCTCAAAAAACTCCCGATTTCCAACGAAACCGCGCGGCAACGTGCCATGCGAAGCGTGCGAAAGAACGCGCTGACGCCGCCATCCCATTTCCATGCCGTTTTTGTTCTATCAGCGGGAATTGCGGTTTGGTGCAATGAGGCCATGTCGTGATCGGGTGATGAACCGGCCACGCATGCGAACCGCCAACCCTGAGGGCACGCCATGAATGTCAGCGTTTTCGATCTGTTCAAGATCGGCATCGGTCCTTCCAGCTCGCATACCGTCGGGCCGATGATCGCGGCATGCCGCTTTGCATCGCATATCGAGGATGCGAATCTGCTTGCGTTCGTCACGCGCGTGCGGGTCGAACTGTTCGGCTCGCTCGGTGCGACCGGCAAGGGCCACGGCACCGACAAGGCCGTGCTGCTCGGTCTCGAAGGCAATCTGCCCGATCTGATCGATCCCGACGTCATCGCGCCGCGTCTGAGGGAGATTCGCGAGAAGCGGTGCCTGATGCTGCTCGGCAAGCACGCCATTGCGTTCGACGAGCGCGAACATATCGGCTTCTATCGCAAGCTGATGCCGGGCGCGGCGGGATCGAGCATCGTGCATCCGAACGGCATGCGCTTTCAGGCGTTCGACGAACACGGCCAGTTGCTCGTCGAGAAAGAGTATTACTCGATCGGCGGCGGCTTCGTGGTGAATCGCGAAGGCGATCGCGTGAACGGCGTGCGCGCGGGCGCGAACGTGCCGTATCCGTTTCGCACCGGCGACGACCTCATGCGCATCTGCCGGGAGACAGGTCTGTCTATCGCCGATATCGCGATGAAGAACGAATGCGCGAATCGCAGCGAACAGGACGTGCGCGAAGGCATGCTCGCCGTGTGGCGCGTGATGGCCGCATGTGTCGAGCGCGGCTGCAAGGAACGCGGCGAATTGCCCGGCCCGATGCACGTCAAGCGCCGCGCAGCGGACCTGTCCGCGCAATTGCGCTCGCGTTCCGAAGAGTCGCTGCGCGATCCGTTGTCGATGCTCGACTGGGTCAATCTCTACGCGATGGCCGTCAACGAAGAGAACGCATCGGGCGGGCGCGTGGTGACCGCGCCGACGAACGGTGCGGCCGGCGTGATCCCCGCCGTGCTGCATTACTACGTCAAGTTCATGCACGGCGCGAACGATGAAGGCATCGTGCGCTTTCTTCTGACGGCAGCGGCCATCGGCATCATCTACAAGGAAACCGCGTCGATCTCGGGCGCGGAAGTGGGCTGTCAGGGCGAAGTGGGCGTCGCGTGCTCGATGGCCGCCGCCGCGCTCGCGGCCGTCATGGGCGGCACGCCCGCGCAAGTGGAAAACGCCGCTGAAATAGGCATGGAACACAACCTCGGCATGACGTGCGATCCCGTCGGCGGCCTCGTGCAGATTCCCTGCATCGAGCGCAACGCGATGGGCGCGATCAAGGCGATCAACGCCGCGCGCATGGCGATGAAGGGCGACGGCACGCATTACGTGTCGCTCGATTCCGTCATCAAGACGATGCGCGAAACGGGCGCGGACATGAAGACGAAATACAAGGAGACGTCGCGCGGCGGGCTGGCCGTGAACGTCATCGAGTGCTGAAACACCGCTACGAAACAAGGGAAACACCATGAGCCGCTATTCGATATTCAGCCTGCTGCGCAACGGCATGTCGTATCACGAGAACTGGGAGCGCCAGTGGCGCAGTCCCGAGCCCAAGCGCGAATACGACGTGGTGATCGTCGGCGGCGGTGGGCATGGTCTCGCGACTGCGTATTACCTCGCGAAGGAACATGGCATCACGAACGTCGCGATTCTCGAGAAGGGTTGGATCGGCGGCGGCAACACGGCGCGCAATACGACCATCGTTCGATCCAACTATCTGTGGGACGAATCCGCCGCGCTGTATGAAAAGGCGATGAAGCTGTGGGAAGGGCTTTCGCAGGACCTCAACTACAACGTCATGTTCAGCCAGCGCGGCGTGATGAATCTCGCGCATACGCTGCAGGACGTGCGCGATACCGAGCGCCGCGTGAACGCGAACCGTCTCAACGGCGTCGATGCCGAGTTCCTCACGCCCGCGCAGATCAAGGAAATCGAGCCGACCATCAACCTGAATAGCCGCTATCCGGTGCTGGGCGCATCCATTCAGCGACGCGGCGGCGTCGCGCGTCACGATGCGGTCGCGTGGGGCTTCGCGCGCGGCGCGGACCAGGCGGGCGTCGACATCATTCAGAACTGTCAGGTGGTAGGCATTCGTCGCGACGGCAACCGCGTGACCGGCGTCGATACGACCAAAGGCCATATCAAGGCGAAGAAGGTTGCGATCGTCGCGGCGGGCAACACGACGACGCTCGCGGACATGGCCGGCGTGCGCCTTCCGCTCGAAAGCCATCCGCTGCAGGCGCTGGTGTCCGAGCCGATCAAGCCGGTGGTCAACACTGTCGTCATGTCGAACGCGGTGCATGCGTATATCAGCCAGTCCGACAAGGGCGATCTCGTGATCGGCGCGGGCGTCGATCAATACACGGGCTTCGGACAGCGCGGCAGCTTTCACATCATCGAAGGCACGCTGGAAGCGATCGTCGAGATGTTCCCCGTGTTCTCGCGCGTGCGCATGAACCGGCAGTGGGGCGGCATCGTGGATGTATCGCCGGATGCGTGCCCGATCATCAGCAAGACCGACGTGAAGGGCCTGTATTTCAATTGCGGATGGGGTACGGGCGGCTTCAAGGCAACGCCGGGTTCCGGCTGGGCGTATGCGCACACCATCGCGAAGGACGAGCCGCATCCGTTGAATGCGCCGTTCTCGCTGGATCGTTTCTATACCGGCCATCTGATCGACGAACACGGCGCTGCTGCCGTTGCGCACTGAAGGGAGAGGACACATGTTGCTGATCGAATGCCCCTGGTGCGGGCCGCGCGCCGAAACCGAATTCTCCTGCGGCGGCGAAGCGGATATCGCGCGCCCGCTGGATACCGACAAGCTCACCGACAAGGAATGGGGCGACTATCTCTTCATGCGCCGTAATCCGCGCGGCGTGCATCGCGAGCAATGGATGCATGCGCAGGGCTGCCGTCGCTGGTTCAAGGTTCAGCGCGACACGGTGAGCTATGAGATTCAGGGCTACGAGACGTTCGACCGTCCGCTGGCTGCAATGGACAACAAGGAAGGAGCGTCGAAATGAGCCAGAAAGACCGACTCGCCACGGGCGGGCGCATCAATCGCGCCATCGCGCTGACGTTCACGTTCAACGGCAAGACGTATCAGGGCTTTCAGGGCGACACGCTCGCCTCCGCATTGCTCGCGAACGGACAGCACTTCGTCGCGCGTAGCTGGAAGTATCACCGGCCACGCGGCATCGTGACGGCGGGTGTCGAAGAGCCGAATGCCGTCGTGCAGCTTGAAAAAGGCGCTTATACGGTGCCGAACGCGCGCGCGACGGAAGTCGAGCTGTATCAGGGACTCGTTGCCGAGAGCGTGAACGCGAAGCCGAACATCGAGAACGATCGCATGGCGGTCAATCAGAAGATCGCGCGCTTCATTCCGGCGGGCTTCTACTACAAGACGTTCATGTGGCCGCGCAAGATGTGGCCGAAGTACGAAGAAGTGATCCGCGATGCAGCCGGTCTCGGCAAGGCGCCCGAACAGCGCGATGCGGACCGCTACGACAAGTGCTTCGCGCATTGCGACGTGCTCGTGGTCGGCGGCGGACCGTCGGGTCTCGCTGCTGCGTATGCGGCGGGTCTGTCGGGTGCGCGCGTGATGCTCGTCGACGATCAGCCGGAACTCGGCGGCTCGCTCTTGTCGTGCCGCGCCGAGATCGATGGCAAGTCCGCGCTGCAATGGGTGCAGAAAGTGGAAGCCGAATTGCGAAAAATGCCTGACGTGAAGATACTTTCGCGCAGCACGGCGTTCGGCTATCAGGACCACAACCTCGTCACGGTGACGCAGCGTCTGACCGAACATCTGCCTGTGTCGATGCGCAAGGGCACGCGCGAACTGATGTGGAAAGTGCGTGCGAAGCGCGTGATTCTCGCGACGGGCGCGCACGAGCGTCCCATCGTGTTCGGCAATAACGATTTGCCGGGCGTGATGCTGGCATCGGCGGTATCCACGTATCTGCATCGCTATGCGGTGCTGCCGGGCCGCAACGCCGTCGTGTTCACCAACAACGACGACGCGTATCAATGCGCGCTCGATCTCAAGGCAGCGGGCGCGAACGTGACGGTCGTCGATCCGCGTCCGATGGAATCGAAAGGCGCATTGCCCGCAGCCGCGCGGCGCTATGGCGTGCGCGTGCTCAACGAAGCGGTCGTGACCGCGGCGCACGGCAAGCTGCGCGTGTCGTCGGTGGAAGTGGCCGCGTATGCGAAGGGACAAGTCGGCGCGAAGCAAACGGACCTGCCTTGCGATCTCGTCGCGATGTCGGGCGGATGGAGCCCCGTGCTGCATCTCTTCGCGCAATCGGGCGGGAAGGCGCACTGGCACGACGAGAAAGCGTGCTTCGTTCCCGGCAAGGCGATGCAGGCCGAAAGCAGCGTCGGCGCATGCGCGGGCGAATTCACGCTGGCGCGCGGCATTCGCTTCGGTCTCGATGCAGGCGCGGAAGCGGCGCGCGCGGCAGGGCACATCGTCGCGCGGCCGGAAGCGGTGAAAGTGGCAGAAATCGTGGAAGCGCCGTTGATGCCGCTGTGGATCGTCGGCGGTCGCGAGCTTGCCACGCGCGGTCCGAAGCAGTTCGTCGATTTCCAGAACGACGTATCCGCCGCCGACATCTATCTCGCGGCGCGTGAAGGCTTCGAATCCGTCGAGCACGTCAAGCGTTATACGGCGATGGGCTTCGGCACCGATCAGGGCAAGCTCGGCAACATCAACGGCATGGCGATTCTTGCGCAAGCGCTCGGCAAGACCATTCCGGAAACGGGCACGACCACGTTCCGTCCGAACTACACGCCGGTGACGTTCGGCACGTTCGCGGGCCGCGAGCTGGGCGAGTTTCTCGATCCGGTGCGCAAGACCGCCATTCACGAATGGCACGTGCAGAACGGCGCGATGTTCGAGGATGTCGGCAACTGGAAGCGGCCGTGGTACTACCCGCGCGGCAACGAGGACATGCACGCGGCGGTCGCGCGCGAGTCGCTCGCGGTGCGCGAAAGCGTCGGTATTCTGGATGCATCGACGCTCGGCAAGATCGACATTCAAGGCCCCGATGCGGCCAAGCTGCTCAACTGGGTCTATACGAACCCGTGGAGCAAGCTGGAAGTGGGCAAGTGCCGTTATGGCCTGATGCTCGACGAAAACGGCATGATCTTCGACGATGGCGTGACCGTGCGCCTCGCCGAACATCACTACATGATGACGACGACCACCGGCGGCGCGGCGCGCGTGCTCACGTGGCTCGAACGCTGGCTGCAGACCGAATGGCCCGACATGCGCGTGCGCCTCGCATCGGTGACGGATCATTGGGCGACCTTCGCCGTCGTCGGTCCGAACAGCCGCAAGGTGTTGCAGAAGGTGTGTCAGGACATCGACTTCGCTAATGGCGCGTTCCCGTTCATGAGCTATCGCGATGGCACGGTGGCGGGTGCATCGGCGCGCGTGATGCGCATCAGCTTCTCGGGCGAGCTGGCCTATGAAGTGAACGTGCCGGCGAACGTGGGCCGCGCGGTATGGGAAGCGTTGATGGAAGCGGGCGCGGAATTCGACATCACGCCTTACGGCACGGAAACGATGCACGTGCTGCGCGCGGAGAAGGGCTACATCATCGTCGGGCAGGACACGGACGGCTCGATGACGCCGTACGACCTCGGCATGGGCGGGCTCGTCGCGAAGTCGAAGGACTTCATCGGCAAGCGTTCGCTCACGCGCTCGGATACTGCGAAGGCGGGACGCAAGCAGTTCGTCGGCTTGCTCACGGACGATCCGTCGTTCGTGCTGCCCGAAGGCGCGCAGATCGTCGCGGGTCCGTTCCAGGGCGATACCGCGCCGATGCTCGGTCATGTCACGTCGAGCTATTTCAGCCCTGTTTTGAAGCGTTCGATTGCGTTGGCCGTCGTGAAGGGCGGCCTCGACAAGATCGGCGAATCGGTCACGATCCCGCTTGCGGGCGGCAAGCAGATCAACGCAAAGATCACCAGTTCGGTGTTCTACGACAGCGAAGGAGCACGTCAGCATGTTGAATGAAACCAGAGGTTCCTCGACTGTCGTCGATCGCGTGACGGTCGGGCAGGGCGTGTGGCAGGAGTCGCCGCTCGTGGGCGCCGATGCGTTGATGAAGGCGCATCAGGCGGGCGCATCGAAGGCGTTTCGTTTGACGGAGCGTCCGTTCCTGCAACTCGTGAACGTGCGCGGCGATACGCGCGACGCGGCCTTCGTGCAAGCGGTGCAGAGCGTGATCGGCTGTGCGCCGCCTGAGAGGCCGAACACCATCGCGAAGGGCAACGGCTACGACATGCTGTGGCTCGGCCCGGACGAATGGCTCGTGGTGTCGGAAGTCGCGCATGATGCGTCGCGCATCGCGCCGCTCGAAGCACGTTTGCGCGATGCGTTCGCGGGCGCGTTTGCGTCGGCGGTGGATATCGGCAGCGGCTACACGGTGCTCGATATCGACGGACCGCGCACACGCGATGTGCTGTCGCGCGGCTGCCCGCTCGACCTGCATCCGAAGATGTTCGGCGTGGGACAGTGTGCGCAGAGCCATTACTTCAAGGCGTCGATCACGCTCGTGCCGCTCGGTGCGGATCGCTTCGAGATCATCGTGCGCCGGAGCTTCGCGGATTACTTCGTGAAGATCATGCTCGATGCAGCCGAGCCGTTGCTGTCGTGAAGCCCTTCGAGCCTTTTCATGCGGGCGGCCGGGGCTGGCGCGTCATCGTCGATGAACTCGTCGTGATGACGCGCATCGGGCTGTACGAGCACGAGCATCGTGCGCCGCAGCCCGTGTCCATCGATGCGAGCCTGCGCTATCGTGACATGCCGAACGAAGCGCGGCTCATCGATTACGAAGCGTGGTGCAATCGCGTGACCGCGTATCTGCAGGACAAGCCGCATACGCGCCTGCTCGAAACGCTCGCGGTGGAAATCGCCGCGTTATCGTTCGATGAATGGCCCGCGCTCGATGCGCTCACGCTCAGCCTGCATAAGCCGAAGATTCGCGAAGGCACGAAGAGGCTCGCACTCGAGCTGGACTGGAATCGTTCGGACTACGATGCATGGTGTGCGCATCAGGCGCTCGCCGTATCGATCGCATGAACGCATCGCGCGATACGGCGGCGCGTTTGTCCGAACGCGCATGCAAGGGCCATGACGCGCATGCGGCGCTCGCGCTGCTCGATCGCAGCATCGCGCTGAAACACAGGCGCATTGCGCTGATTCGCTACCTGCATGCGCAATATCTCGATGCGCCGCTCGAAGCGCATCATCACGAATACGTGAAGGGCATTGCGGCGAAGCTGAGCGTCGATGCGTTGATGCGCATCGCCGCCGCCGCGCGTGCGCGTTACGACGCCTGAACCTTTCGACGACTCGCTTTCGCGCACGGCACGCACGTCGAGCGCAACCAAATATCACATCTACCCACAAATCACATCCCGCCTCGGAACGGCTCAAAACTAAAATGCCGTCTCCTAGCGGCGAATCGCGAGCCTTTCGCATGTGAGACGCCAGAGCGTCAACCCGGACCGCAGCCACGCGCATCAACGTGCCTGCCGCGTCAGCATCATCGATCACATCCATCAGCACCATGAAGTCACCCATGAGGCTCGCGGCATTGCCGCTGGCAGCCCTCGTATCGTTCGCGGTCCACGCGCAACAGTCGCCGTCCCCCGCCGATCAAGCCGCCGCCGCGCGCGCCAATGCCATCCAGAATCAGCAGGTTCAGCAGCAACGCGATGCCGAGCAACGCGAAGCCGCCACGCAAGCGCCGGTCGTGCGCTCCAGCGTGCCCGGCGACGGCGGCTTCCCCTCGCTGCCTGCGGAAACGCCGTGCTTTCGCATCGATACATTCGCGCTCGATGTTCCATCGACGTTGCCGGAAGCCGTGCGTGAGAAGGGCGCATCCGCGTTGCCGCTCGATCGTTTCGCATTCGCGCGCGATTGGCTCGACCATTACAAGGGACAGTGTGTCGGCAAGGAAAGCGTCAACGCGTTGACGAAGGGGCTGCAACAGGCCATTCTGAGCCGCGGGCTGGTCACGACGCGCGTGCTCTTGCCGCAACAGGATCTATCGACGGGAACGCTGCGGGTCGCGCTCGTCCCGGGCGTCATCCATGCGCTGCGCTTCGAGCAATCCGATACCTCCGGCTCGTGGAAATCCGCGTTTCCCGCGCGCGCCGGCGACGTGCTGAACCTGCGGGATCTGGAGCAAGGCATCGAGCAGATGAAGCGCGTATCAAGTCAGGATGCCGAAATGAAAATCGAGCCCACGAGCACGCCCGGCGAAAGCGATGTCGTCATCAGCGTGAAGCGCTCGAAGTCGTGGAGCATCGTTGCTTCGATCGACAACTCAGGCAGCCGCGCAACGGGCAAGCTGCAAGGGAACGTGGGCATCGGCATCGACAATCCGCTCGGGCTCAACGACATCTTCAGCGCGGGCGCGAGCCAGGACTTGTATCTGCACGATCACGCGCGTGGCTCGCACGGTTTCAACGGCTCGTACTCCGTTCCGTGGGGATACTGGACCGCATCGCTCTTCGGCAACACGAACACGTATCATCAGCAGATCGCGGGCGTCAATCAGACGTTCGTCTCGAGCGGCAATGCGCAGACGGCTGGTATCAAACTGCAACGCGTGTTGTCGCGCGGCCAGAGCGACGTGGTCGGAAGCTACGTGCAACTGTCGCGGCGCTTTGGCGAGAGCTTCATCGACGATACCTCCATCACGCTCCAGAACCGCAACAACACGTTCCTCGAAGCGGGAGTGACCGACCGTCATTACTTCGGCCGCGCGCAGTTCGATGGCACGCTCGCGTATCGGCAAGGCATCGGCGCATTCGGTGCAAAGCCGGACCCGCATATCGACGACGATCCGAACATCGCGCCGACGCCGGCCACGGCGCCCGCAAGCCCGACGTATCGCTTTCATATGGCCGTTGCCGATATGAATCTCTCGATGCCGTTCGCAGTCGGCCAGCAGAACTTCCGCTACGTGGGCACGGTGCACGCGCAATATACGAACGACAGCCTCTATTACATCGACGATCTCACCATCGGCAGCCGCTATACCGTGCGCGGTTTCGATGGCGAACAGATGCTGGCCGGCGAGCGCGGCTTCTATTGGCGCAACGAGTTGCAGGCGATGATCGGACAGTCGGGACAGTCGCTTTACGCGGGAATCGATTATGGCCGCGTGTTCGGGCCGAATACGGCGTTTCTCGCCGGGACGCAGCTCGCGGGCGCGGTGATCGGCCTGCGCGGCGGCGTGCCGTCGAAGTATGCGGGCTTCAGCTACGACGTGTTCGCGGGTACGCCGCTCTACAAGCCTTCGTCGTTGTCTACGTCGCGGGTCACGGTCGGGTTCCAGATGACGGCGCAATTCTGACGCGCGCGCCATGCGTCACCGTTTCGTCAGACCGTGGCACGTCGCGTGCTCAAGACCGAATGCGACGAGCCGCTGCGTGCAAAGCCGCGGCGGCCGGCATGCAGAACAATGCACGAATCGCATCTGCAACCTGATTTGCAACCGCTGACAGAACCGCTAACAGGAGTCATTGGACATGAAACGTATCGCTCTCTCGTGCGCTGCTGGCGCATTCGCTCTCGTCTGTGCATCCGCGTTCGCACAGGACAACCCGCCGAGCTCGTCGACGGGCCTGCAGGCAGGGGACAACGCGCAGACCACGACTCAGGGTCCGGGCACGTCGCACAAGTCCTCGCATTCGAAGAAGTCGCACGGCAGCCATACGTCGTCGATGAAGACCGGACCTTCGACGGCACCGAGCGGCACCGCAACGCCGAGCGGCCCGGGCGCACCGGTCAGCGCAAGCGGCTCCGGTCAGTAAGCCTTGACTTCACAGTTGTAAAAACGGGACGCTCGCGAGCGTCCCGTTTTCTTTGTGCGCCTTCATGCGACGGCGCTAGCCTTCATTTCGCAAACAGCGACGCCATGTTCGCAAAGGCCTTGATCTCGACGGCATTGCCCGACGGGTCGAGGAAGAACATCGTGGCCTGCTCGCCCACTTCGCCCTTGAAGCGAATATGCGGCTCGATGATGAAGCGCGTTCCCGCAGCCTTCAACTTCTCCGCAAGCGCCTCCCACTGCGGAATGGACAGCACCGCGCCGAAGTGACGTACCGGCACGGCGTCGCCATCGACGGCGCTCGTCGAGCGATGCCCCACTTCATCGGGCGCGAGATGCGCGACAATCTGATGCCCGTAGAAATTGAAATCGACCCATTCGTTCGAACTGCGCCCTTCGGGGCAGCCGAGCAGATCGCCATAAAACTCGCGCGCGGCGGCGAGGCTATGAACGGGAAACGCGAGATGAAACGGCGGCATGACGTCGTGCGGGGTGCTCATGTGGGTTGTCCTCGTTTGCGCTTTAGCGAAAGAAGTGAATCGAGGCCTCGATTGTATTGATGAATAAATCTGGTGAAAAACGATATATTTCGACTGTCACCATCAATTAAATCGATGAATTCCCATGCTGCGCGAACTCACTACTTTCATTGCCGTTGCGCGCTTCGGCACGTTTGCGGGCGCGGGCGCGCAGATCGGTCTCACGCAATCGGCGGTCAGCGCGCAGATGCAGCGGCTCGAAGCGCATCTCGGCTTTGCGCTCTTCGATCGCACGGGCCGCTCCGCGACGCTCAACAAGGCCGGCCGCCGCACGCTCGAACTCGCCGATGAACTCATCGCGCTGTACGCGCGGCTTGCCGAACCGGAAGGCGAGGGCGGAGGCAGCGGCACGCTCGGCGTGGGCGCGATCGCATCGGCGCATGCAGCGCTCTTGCCCGATGCCATCGCCGAATTTCGACGCATGTTGCCCGCGTGGCGCATCCGGCTCGTGCCGGGCGTATCGCTCAATCTGCTTGCACAAGTCGATGCCGGCGAAACGGACATGGCCGTCATCATTCGTCCGCCGTTCTCGTTGCCCTCGGAATTGCAATGGCGCACGCTCGTCGCCGAACCCTTCGTGCTGCTCGCACCGGCCGCGAAGAAGCGCATGGGCTGGCGCGAGCTGATCGAAACGCAACCGTTCATTCGCTATGACCGTCGCTCGTTCGGCGGCCGGCAAGTCGACGTGTTTCTGCGCAAGAAGCGCATCGATGTGCGCGATGCAATCGAGGTCGATGAGTTGCAGGGCATTGCGCAATTGGTTGCGCGCGGCTTGGGCGTGGCGTTGCTGCCGAAGTCGGCGGGCATCGGTGCGTGGCCGCGTGGCGCCGTTGCGCTCGATCTCGGCGACGATACGTTTCATCGCGAGATCGGGCTCGTCGAGCGTGTGCGGCGCGGCCGTCACGATGCCGCGACGCGTCTTGCGGACTGCATCGTCGATGCAGCGGCGTATGAGGCCGACGGCCTGCAAGCGGCGTCACGCAAACGCGCAACGCGCAAAAAGACCGCCTAGAATGCGTTGCAGGCGCATGCGAATTCATCCATCACGCGAGGCCGATTGCGATGAACGACCGGCAATACTCGGGCGCGCTCTCCATGTCCGCGATGCTCGCGTGGCTCGAACGCGTCGATCCCGGCACGCATCGGCGTATCAAGGGCTTGCGGCTTGTCACGGCATACGGACTCGCGGCGGCTGTCGGCACCTTGCATGACGTCACGCGCGATGTGCCCGCGAGCGTATCCGTCGGCACGCTCGCAGCGACGTTCGCGCTATGGGCGAGCGTCTCGGAAGCGCGCACGACGCGCGCGGAATCGAGCCGCGATCTCGCCATCTTTTGCACAGCCGCCGCGTTCGGCGCGTTGACGTTCGTGTTGTTCGCGCCGTTGTCTCGCGAACTCGGGCGCGGCGGCGCGGAATTGATACTTGTGCCGGGCGCGTTTCTCGCGGGCTATCTGAAGCGCTTCGGTGTAACGGGCGCGGGCATCGGCTCGCAGTTCTATATCGGCCAGCTCGTGGCTTATGCGACGAATCTCGCGCGCGTGGATGCGTGGGCCATCGTGCTTGCATTGTTCATCGCGATGCTTGCCGCCATGGTCCCGCGTCTTTTGAGCGGGCCGGCGGAACATCCCGCGGTGCTGCCGGCGCTCGCTTCCGAATCGGCATATGGCAGGCACGCGGTATCGCCCGCATTCGCAATGGGCTTGCAGGCCGCGAGCGGCGCGCTCGTCGTGGTAATGCTCAATGCTGCGTTCGGCCTTGCTGAATCCGTATGGGCGATGACGGCCTGCGTGTATGTCGTCGCGACCTCGGCGGTCGGCACAGCCGAGCGCGTGCGGCGGCGCATCTATGGCACGCTGGTCGGCGTGCCTGTCGGTCTGATCTGCTTGCCGCTTGGGGAACATGCGCCGCTCGTGGTCTGGTCGATGGCCGCGTTCGCGATGATCGTCTTTTCGATGGCCACGCCGGACCGCTACGACATTGCATGCGGTGCGTTTGCGTTTGCGCTCATCGTGACGCTTGCGGCAAGCGGCGTGCATTCGGTGCCGCTGCTCGCGGCGCGTGCGTGGGAAACGTTGCTTGGCGGCGCGCTCGGCCTTATTTCGGCAAGAGTGATTTTTCCGCTGAAAGCAGTGCAATAACGCAAACAAAGCGAACGTTCGATGCTTCGCTTCGATCGCCGCCTTTCTTGACAGCGCCTTGCGTGGTTTATAGCTTGTAAGGAACCTTTAGGAGGCTCGCATGGATCGCCGCCGGTTCCTGTCCCTGTCCGCGTTCTATACCGTTGCAGCGGCGTCGGGCACGCTCACAGCCTGTCATCATTCGGACGACGACGATAACGGCAGCAGCACGCCACCGCCGCCGCCCACGGGCGCCTATGTGTTCGCACAAGGCGTCGCGAGCGGCGATCCTCGCGATACGTCCGTCGTGCTGTGGACGCGTTGTGTCGCCAACGGAGGAAACGCTGCGCAGCCTGTCGCGCTCACGCTGCAAGTGTCGCCGCTTGCCGATTTCTCGAAGCTCGCCGCGAGCGTGCCGTTGAGCGCCGTGCCGGCATACGACTTCACGGTCCGCGCGAAGATAACGGGGCTGACTGCGAAGACGACTTACTACTACCGCTTCATCGCGGGCAGCGATGTCAGCCCAATGGGCACGACGCGCACCGCGCCCGCCGCGAACGATGCAGTCGCACAACTGCGCTTCGCGTGGTTCACCTGCCAGAACTGGAACGCGAACCACTGGCAGGCCATGACCTTGATGGCCGCGGAAACGGATCTCGACTTCGTCGTTCACGTGGGCGACTACATCTACGAGACGGTGGGCACGCCGCTCCAGACCAACGCGGCCGAACCCGCGCATACGCCGATCACCTTGCCCGATGGCCTGCCGCTCGCAGGCGGCGGCGTCTATGCGAACACGCTTGCCGATTACCGCACGCTTTATCGCACGTATCGCGGCGATGCGCGTCTGCAGACGGTTCACGCGCGCTTTCCGGTAATCGCCATCTGGGACGATCACGAATTCACCGACGATTGCTGGCAAGACCATCAAACCTACACGAACGCCAACCTGCAACAGACCGCGCGTCGCCGCAATGCGAATCAGGCGTGGGCGGAATATCTGCCAGTGGATTGGGGCGATGTCTCGTTCGATCTGAACAACGCGAACTACGACAACATCCACATTTATCGCGACTTCCACTTCGGTTCGCTGCTGCATCTCGTGATGACCGACGAGCGGCTCTATCGCGACGATCACGTCGTCAGCGAAGCGGCCATTGCGCAGGCGCTCGGACACGATCCGGTGAATGGCAACGACCTCGTCGGCTCGCGTTACTTCGTGCCGCAAAAGGTGCTCGCGCAGTTCGAGGCACTCGATACGCAGCGTCTCGGGCGCGTGCCTTCGATGCTCGGCCCCGTGCAGACGCAATGGTGGAAGGACACGCTGAAGGCATCGACCGCGACGTGGAAGGTGTGGGGCAACGAAGTGATGCTGAACCGCATGTGGCTCGACTTGCGATCGATTGCGCCCGCACCGGACAACGCCGTGTTCGTGCTCGACTGCGATGCGTGGGACGGTTATCCGTCACACAAGGCCGATCTCACTTCGTTCGTGAAGACGCAGGGCATCACGAACGTGATCGCGATCACCGGCGATCTTCATGCGTTTCAGGCGGGCATCGTGCGAGACGTGCCCGATCCCGCGACCGGCACGCCGGTCATCATCGATCTGATGGTCGCGGGCATCAGCAGCCGGCCGTTCTTTCAGGACGTCGCGACCTACTCGGCGGGCATGCCGCTCGCGTCGCTGATCACCTCGTCGAGCGTGCTGGATAACTTCGTCATGCAGAACAATCCGGACATGCTGTATTCGGATCTCGACGGCCTGGGCTATGCATCGGCGACCGTCACGCCTGGCCAGTTCGTCGCGATCTTCAACAAGGTGAAGGGCTTGAACGCAGATCGCACTGCGCCACAGGCCCCGCTTGCCAAGCGCACGCGCTTGACCATCAACGCGGGAGCGGTATCGATAGGCGTCGAAGACAACGTGTGAACGCGCAAAGCGCTTCATTCACGAAGCGCTCATCCATCCATTCTTATCCGCGCTTCCGGGGGGATTTCAATGTACAGGCACGCACGTAGACTGCGTGCACATTTCGGAAGGTCGCTTGCTGAACTTCGTGCAATGAGGCCGATGAAGTGGATCATTGAAACCCTCAGGAGCACGATCATGATCAGGAAACTCGGCGGCATCATCTTCGTTGCGGCTTCGCTTGCCGCGTCTTATGCACTCGCGAGCGGCTATGGCCCCGCGCCGCATTACACGCCTTCGAGCGGCGCGCCCGCGTCGCAGCAGGGCATGAACACGCAAACCATCGCAGCCGATGAAGCCGCGACGCAATACCGCAACGACGCCAGCGTGTCCAAGGACAAGCAGGACAGCCCGCTCGTTCAGGCGCAGGATTAAGAGCCTCTGAAGGCATCGGCGCTAGAGCATGCTCAAACGTCGATGCCGATATGTCTTTCCGCGCTCGTGCCTTTCACGGGATCGACTGTTTCGACCGTCTCACGCGCACGTCCCAATTCCACGGTGGGCATGAAGAGCATCGATATGACCGCGCCGATAGCGATCACGAACATCGACGTGAAGGTCAGATGCAACGCGTGATGCAAGGCAAGCCGTATCTCCGTGTTCGCCGAAAAATTTCCGGGTACGGCCGTCAGCAATTGCTTGAGTTGATCGGCGCTTACCGCAGGCAAGCCGCTCGCATGCGTGAGTCCATAGTTCTGCACCGCGCCGAATACGGCCGCGCCGAGTGTGTTGCCGAGATTGCGCGCAAAGAGATTCGATGCCGTCGCGCTGCCGCGCTCGGACAGCTTCACGATTTCCTGAATGAGGATGAGGCACGACACGCTCAGCACGCCCATGCCGAAGCCCATGACAGCGGACCCTACGCCCGCGAGCACGGGGCTCGATTGCGGCGTGAGCAACACGAACGGAATCGCGCCGAGTGGGATGAACACCGTCCCGCCGATGAGCAAACGACGCAGCCCGATGCGGCTGAACGTGCGCGACGTGAAGGTCGCGCCGCTGGGCCAGCCGACCATCATCATCGTCAGCGTGAAGCCTGCTTCCACCGGCGAGCGATGCATCACGCCCTGCACGTACATCGGCAGGAACGTGGTCAGGCCCATCAGCGCCATGCCGGCAAGCAGCGTGGCCGCGTTGCCGGCCGCAATCGGGCGATGCGCCCATAAACCGAACGAGATCATCGGATCAGCGGCGCGCCGTTCCTGCAACACGAAGAGCACGCTCGCCACGACGAACACCGCCACTTCGACGCCGACGCGCGCGTTGTTCGCGCTGCCCGCGTCGGTGAGCGCCATCATCAGCGAAGCGACGGCTGCCGTGAAAAGACAGGCGCCCGCAATATCGATGGCCGGGCGTTCGTGACGTTTCTCTTCGTGCAGGAACATCACGAATAGCAGCGCGGCGAGCACGCCGATCGGCACGTTGATCCAGAAGATCCACGCCCACGACAGATGACGGATGAGCAGCCCGCCGACCATCGGTCCGAGCACGGCGGACACGGCCCACACGCTCGCGAGATAACCCTGCACCTTGCCGCGTTCTCTCGCCGGATAAAGATCGCCGACGACAGTGAGCGCAACGGGCAGGATTGCGCCCGCGCCGACGCCTTGTATCAGGCGAAAGACGATCATCGCGGGCATCGACCATGCGAAGCCCGCCAGCACCGAGCCGATCAGAAAGATGGCGATGCCGACGAGTATCGCGGGCTTGCGGCCGAAGAGATCGGCGAGCTTGCCGAACACGACGGTCAGCGCCGTCTGCGTCAGCAGGAACGACGAAAACACCCAGCTATAGAGATTGAGTCCGCCGAGTTGCGTGGCGATTTGCGGCATCGCGGTAGAGACGATGGTCGCTTCGATCGCGACCATGGCCATGGACGCCATCACGGCAGCGATGACGAGGGGACGCTGGGTTTGCTTGAGCTGCGGCATGCGAGTGAGTTTTTATCTGGCTGCAGCGGCATTGGCGCGAGAGTCCGCCGCTAAAGGACACGCAATGGTATCCCGGTACGCCAAACGCCGCTTGCGGGCCCTCATTCTTTCCTCATTCTCGTGCGCTAGGCTGGGCCTGGCCTTTTCTCGAACCTTGCGCGACTATCGCGCTGGGACCTGCGCATTTTTTTAGTGTATTGATCGATTCCAATGCCGTCCTTCCGCTTTAAGCCGCGAAGCAGAATCAGCCACGCAAGCGGCTCGCCCTCATTATTGACGACGCTGCGGACTCACATGATCAAATCGCTAAGAAACCAACTGGTCGTCGCGCTCGGGTTACTCGTGAGCGTGATCGGCATCGTGCAGGGCGTGAGTTCGTATCAGTTGAGCAAGACCGGCATCAGCGCGCTGCTGGATTTGCGTCTGGAACAGGTGGCGGCGCGCATGCGAGATGGCTTTGCAGAAGGCATTCCGCAAAATCCCGCGCGAGGCTCGCAAGATGATCGGGATATCGTCGTCGTGGTCTGGAAGGCCGGCGAGGACACGCCGTTTCGCACCACCGATCCCGCATTGCATTTCTCCCCCGACGCGTCACCGGGCTTTTCGAACGCCATGTTCAACGACGAAGACTGGCGCATTTTCACGCGTAAGGAGCCGACGATGACCATTCAAGTGGCGCAGCGTTCGTCCGTGCGCCGTGCGCTTGCCGAAGCCAGCGCGACCAAGACGCTCTGGCCTATCGCTGTGCTGTTGCCGCTCATGTGGATTGCGGTTGGGCTCGTCGTGCAGCGCTCGCTGCGCCCGCTCAAGCGCCTGGGCAACGAAGTGCAGGCCATCGACACAGCTCACCTCAAGCCGCTGCCCGCTGCCGGCGTGCCTGCGGAGATCGCGCCTTTCATTCATTCGATCAATACGATGATCGAGCGTCTGGCGAGGTCGATCGAAAGCGAGCGCAACTTCATTGCGGACGCCGCGCACGAATTGCGCACACCTCTAACCGCGCTTCAGCTTCAGGCCGATAATCTCGCGCCGCATATTTCGCCCGGAAATCAGGAGCGATTCCGTGAATTGCGACGCGGCATTGCGCGCAGCGGCAGTCTCATCACGCAACTCTTGCGTATGGCACGCGCGGATGCGCCGATGAACAGTGAAGCGATGGTGCGTGTGGACATGGCCACGGTCGTCAGGGACGCCATCGCGGACGTATTGCCGATTGCGTTTCAACGCGGCCTCGATGTCGGCGCCGAAGAAATGGTGGGCTCCCACGTGCGCGCGGTGGAAGCGGACATCGGCATTGCAGTGATGAATCTGCTTTCCAATGCGGTGCGCTATACGCCCGACGGAGGAACTGTCGATGTACGCATGCGCCGCGATCACGACAAGGTACGGATCGAAATCATCGATACCGGCCCCGGCATCGCGGAAGAATTGCTGCCTCGCGTGTTCGACCGCTTCTTTCGCGCGAATGCGGACATAGAGGGAAGCGGACTGGGATTATCGATCGTGAAAGCTATCGCCATTCGCTATCACGGCGAAGTGACGCTGCGCAATCGCGACGATGGCCGCTCGGGAATCGTGGCGTCGATCGGCTTTCCCGTCGACGAACGCGCGGACCTCTCCCCACGAGAAAACACTGCCGCAACCGCGTGAGTGCCGTCTAAAATTCATTCGCCACGCGGCGCGATATCAATAAAAGATCGGTCGTGCATATTTATCGCCTCGCGCTCGAACTCACTCCGGTGTGCGAGGTGCAGCATGCGAATTCTTCTGATCGAAGACGACGTGCAAATCGGCACGAGCCTCATGCGCGCTCTGAAGGACGCGGACTACGCCGTCGATTGGGTGCGCGACGGCAACGCGGGCCGCAAGGCAATGGACGCCGCCGAATACACGGTCGTGCTGTTGGATCTCGGCTTGCCGGGCATGACGGGCATCGAGTTGTTGCGACAGGCGCGTACCGCCGGCAACGCAACGCCTGTGCTGATTCTCACTGCACGCGACGATCTCGACACGCGCGTGCAGGGCCTCGATCTCGGCGCTGATGATTACCTGCTCAAGCCTTTCGACATGCCCGAGCTGCTTGCGAGAATTCGCGCGGTACTGCGCAGAAAAGCGGGATACGCGGTATCGCGTCTCGGGGACGAATCCATCAATCTCAATCTGGATCAGCGCACGCTCACATGCGGCGAGACGTCGGGCGTGCTCTCGGCGCGTGAATTTGCGTTGATGCACGCGTTGATGGAACGCCCCGGCACTATTTTCTCGCGCGACCAGTTAGAAGACCGTCTCTATGGCTGGGGCAAGGAAGTGGAAAGCAATGCCGTGGACGTACTCATTCACTCCGTGCGCAAGAAATTCGGCGCGGGCGTGATTCGCAACGTGCGTGGCCTTGGCTGGACCGTCATGCTCGGGCAGGCCGGCCGCGACGATGCGAAATAGCGGCGCATCAAAAGCGGTGCGCATCGTCACGCGCATTCATCGAACCGCAAAAAGGCAGCGTGTAACGGGGCGCGTCGTTTTCTACGTGTCGCATGCGGCGCTCGAGATCGGCAAGATCGGTCGATGAAGCGAAATAGGCGTCTGTTGACGTGTCGTGCCGCGAGAAAATCAATTCGCCAAAAGACTTCGAGATTCGTTCGAACATGATGGACTCCGTCGCTAAATAATCACTAAGAACGACGTGCCCGCTTGCTTGATTGCGTTCAAACGTCCGTCGATGCAAAGCAGATTAAGCCCCGAGAATTAGCGGCCAGTGAGCACGGCCAAGCGTTCGTCAACGCACGATGTCGCTTCGTAAGAGCACTGCCGCGCCGCACCATCACGTGCTATCGTGTTTCAATACGAACGTAAGCGCGTGCTTCGGCGCCGCTCGTCGAAACGTCTTTCGTGAACTGCCGCCATGAACGATGTGCCTCGTACTCTCAGTGCCCGCGATCGCGTCGAATTGCTCTGCTGGCTCACGTGCGGCAGCCTCGGCGCGTTCTATCTCAACGGCGACTGGCCGGCGGCGGCGTTTCATGTGCAGGCGGCGCATAAATGGCTCGACCGGCATGGACGGCTTGCGGACTGGCTCACGGTCGCGAAGCTCGCGGCCATCGCGCGCGAACTCGCCACGCGTCATTGCGCACTGCTCGAAGCGGACTGGGCGCGTGACGCCGTCGAAGAGATTCTCGATAGCGAGGATCTCAACTATCAATCGGACGTCGTGAGGCAGGTTTTCGACGATTGCAGCCGCGCGCTCGCGGAAAAGCGCACGCCGGAATAAAGCATTGAGGCGCACTGGCGCAAATGACTGTATGGATGTACAGTAAGCGCGTTTTTTCCTTTGCCGCTTGTGCCTTAAAGCCCTTTAGCCGTCGATGAACGCTTCAAGTTCGACACCCGCTACGCATCCGCCCAAACGTATCGCTCATCTCGACATGGACGCGTTCTTCGCCTCCGTGGAATTGCTGCGCTATCCGGAATTGCGCGGGCAGCCGGTCGTCGTGGGCGGCGGGCGCAACGCCACGCCGGAAACGCTTCCTGACGGCACGCGGCGCTTCGCACGCTTGCGCGACTACGCGGGCCGGGGCGTGGTGACCACATCCACGTATGAGGCGCGCAAATTCGGCGTCTTTTCCGCAATGGGCATGATGAAGGCCGCGCAACTCGCGCCCGACGCCATTCTCCTGCCGACCGATTTCGATTCATACCGCCACTACTCGCGCCTCTTCAAAGCCGCTGTCGCGACCTTCACGACGCAAATAGAGAATCGCGGCATCGACGAGATTTATATCGACGTAAGCGACCTGGACGGAGATTCCGCCGATATCGGCAAGCGCATGAAAAACGCGGTTTACGAAGCGACGGGACTGACATGTTCCATATGCATCGCGCCGAACAAGCTGCTTGCGAAGATCGGCTCCGAGCTGGACAAGCCCGACGGCCTCACCATTCTCACGATGAATGATCTGCCCACGCGCATCTGGCCGCTGGCCGCGCGCAAGGTGAATGGGATTGGACCGAAGGCAAACGAGAAGCTGGCGGCGCTCGGCATCGTGACAGTCGGCGATATTGCCGCTGCGGACCTCGGGTTCTTGCAGACGCATTTCGGGGCGACGTATGCGGCGTGGCTTGCACGTATCGCGCAGGGACAGGACGATCGGCCGGTCGTCGTGAGTTCCACGCCTAAGTCGATGAGCCGCGAGACCACCTTCGAGCGCGATCTTCATCCGAAGCATGACCGCGCGACCTTATCCGCGGCTTTTACCGGCTTGTGTCAGCGCGTGGCCGACGACCTTCAGCGCAAAGCGTATGTCGGGCGCACGGTCGGCATCAAACTGCGTTTCGACGACTTTCGCACCGTTACACGCGATCTGACGCTTCCCGTCGCCACTGCCGACGCAATGGAAATTCGCCGCGCCGCGACGGAATGCCTGAAGCGCATCGTGCTGGAAAAAAGATTGCGGTTGCTCGGCGTGCGCGTCAGTGCGCTGAGCGCGGCAGGCGAAGCCGATGCTTTCGTCGCGCCCGTGCAAGTGGAATTGCCATTCGACGCGCTAGAGGACTGACAGCGCGGCTTAGCGTGCGGTTGCATAACGATTTCGCGGATCGTTGTTTGCGCGCGTGGCGCGGGCGGCGTAGATTGTTCGTCTGTCCGCCGACTCCAATGCAACCGTGACGATTCTCTCTCCGACTCGCGACGCTTCCCGGGAAGCCGTCGATTCAGGCATCACCATTCGTCCGTTCGACGGCCCGCTAGGCGCCGAAGTCATCGGCCTCGAATTGTCCAGGCCTCTTTCGCAAGCGGATTTCGCGCGCATTCATCGCGCGCATCTCGACTATCACGTACTCGTATTCCGCGATCAGCACATCACGCCCGATGAGCAGATTGCGTTCAGCAAGCGCTTCGGGCCATTGCAAAGACACGTGCTGCATCAATTCGCGCTCGACGGGCATCCTGAAGTGCTGATCGTGTCGAACATCGTGGAAAACGGCAAGCCTATCGGCCTGGGCGATGCCGGTCATTTCTGGCATTCGGATCTGTCGTACAAAGAAAAGCCAAGCCTCGGTTCGATGCTGCATGCGCAAGAGCTGCCCGCGACCGGCGGCGATACGCTCTTCGCCAATCAGCATCTCGCATGGGACACGCTGCCCACGCATCTGAAGCAAGCGATTGAAGGGCGCAAGGCGGAGCACACGTATCTCGCCAAGTATGCGGAATTGCAAAAGCGCAGTCCGTGGCGGCCCAATCTCACTGCGGAGCAGATCGCGCAAGTGAAGCCCGTCGAGCAGCCGATCGTGCGCACGCATCCGGAGACCGGGCGCAAGGCGCTGTTCGTCAGCGAGCATTTCACGACGCGCATCATCGATATGCCGGAAGACGAAAGCCGCGCATTGCTCGACGAACTCTTCGCGCATAGCGTGCAGCCCGCGTTCGTTTATCGCCATGCATGGCGCGACCATGACATGGTGTTCTGGGACAACCGCTCGGTCATGCATCTCGCGGCAGGCACGCCGGACGATCAGCGTCGCAAGCTGTACCGCACGACCATAGAAGGCGACGCGCCTTTCTGACTCAACACAAATAGTCCTTGAAATACGGGGTTTCCGATGCATTCTCGACGAGGGAAGGGCGCGTTGCGCGCGCTCGCCGCCGCGTTGGCGCTGTCGATCGGCGTGGGCGCTTCGAACGCTCATGCCGAAGGCACGCTGCGCATTGCCGAACAATATGGCGTGGTTTATCTGCTGCTCAATGTCGCGCGCGATCAGAAGTTCATCGAGCAGGAGGGCAAGAAGCAGGGCATCGACATCAAGGTGGATTGGGCCAAGCTCTCGGGCGGCGCGAGCATCAACGACGCGCTGCTGTCCGGCTCCGTCGATATCGCCGCAGCAGGCGTCGGGCCGTTGCTCACCATCTGGGATCGCACGCATGGCCGCCAGAACGTAAAGGGCGTGGCATCGCTCGGCAATCTGCCGTACTACCTCGTGTCGAATGACCCGCGCGTGAAGAGCATCGCCGATTTCACCGATAAGGACCGTATCGCGGTGCCGGCGGTCGGCGTGTCGGTGCAGTCACGCGTTCTGCAATTTGCAGCGGCCAAGCAGTGGGGCGACAAGCAATATGATCGTCTCGACAAACTCACTCAAGCAGTGCCGCATCCGGACGCGGCAGCGGCGATCATCGCGGGCGGCACGGAAATCAACGCGCATTTCGGCAATCCGCCGTTCCAGCAGCAGGAGCTTGCGGGCAATCCGAAGGCCCATATCGTATTGAATTCGTACGATGTACTCGGCGGTCCGAGTTCCGCAACCGTGCTCTACGCCACCGAGAAATTTCGCGACGCGAACCCGAAGACGTATCGCGCTTTCGTCGATGGCCTCGCCGATGCCGCGCGCTTCATCACGCAACATCCCGAAGACGCCGCAGATATCTATCTGCGCGTGAATCAGGCGAAGATCGATCGCGCCCTGCTCTTGAAGGTCATCAAGGACCCGGCGGTGCAATTCAAGGTCGCGCCGCAAAATACCTTCGCGCTTGCGCAATTCATGCATCGCGTGGGTGCGATCAAGAACGAGCCGAAGTCCTGGCAAGACTATTTCTTTAGCGATCCCGCCACACGCGACGGCAGTTAAAGAAAGCTCGGGCGCTTATCCGCGATGCTGCATTGAATATGCGCAATGATTGGTTAGCGCGCGCATCGCGGGCCGGTATCTTGGTGGTTTGATTTGAGCGCGCTGCGATCATGGCTGCCAATCCTCACTTGCTTTATCCAATAGAAGGCGGTCAGGCCGCCGAAACGAGCGGCAAATTATTGTCCGCGCGTGACGTCACGCTCGAATACCGCACGCCCGAACGTCTCGTGCGCGCGACGCACGACGTGAGTTTCGATGTCTATGGCGCGGATCGATTCGTATTGCTCGGACCGTCCGGCTGCGGCAAGTCGACATTGCTGAAGGCGGTCGCGGGCTTTATCGAACCGGTATCCGGCAGCATCGAGATCGACGGCGAACGCGTGACGGGACCGGGCGCGGATCGCATTGTCGTGTTTCAGGAGTTCGATCAGCTTCCGCCCTGGAAGACGGTCTTGCAGAACGTCGCGTTTCCGTTGCGCGTGGCGCGCAAGTTGGGCCGTGCCGAAGCGCGTGAACGTGCGCTGCATTTTCTCGACAAGGTCGGCCTTGCGCGTTTCGCCGATGCCTATCCGCACACGCTGTCGGGCGGCATGAAGCAGCGCGTCGCGATTGCGCGTGCGCTTGCCATGCAGCCGCGCGTTCTGTTGATGGATGAGCCGTTCGCCGCACTCGATGCGCTCACGCGCCGCCGCATGCAGGAAGAGTTGCTGCGTCTCTGGAGCGATGAACGCTTCACGCTGTTGTTCGTGACGCATTCGATAGAAGAGGCGCTCATCGTCGGCAATCGCATTCTGCTTTTGACGCCGCATCCGGGCCGCGTGCGCGCCGAATTGAACAGTCATCAGTATTCGCAGGAAAGCGTGGGGCGCGGTGAGTTTCAGCAAAGCGTCGCGCGCATTCATCGCCTGCTATTCGAAGAAGAGGTTGCGCGATGAGCACGCCGCAATTCATGGAGCCGCCCGTTCGGCCCGAGTTCGAAGTCGTTCCGTCCACACTCGAACAGCCATCGCACGAAGCGCCTTTGCCGTTGGCCACACGCCTCGTCGATCGCGCATGGCTGCGCAAGACGCTCATCGCGCTGGTATTGATCGGCATATGGGAAATGGCGGCGCGCTTCGTCGATAACGATCTGCTCTTGCCGACCTTCAGCGCGACGTGCATCGCATTCGTGCAAGGCATTCTCTCGGGTGAGTTGATCGAGAAGGTCGCCATTTCCATGTCGGTGCTGCTGCGCGGTTATTTCCTCGGTGCGGCGCTTGCTTTCGTGCTGACATCGCTTGCGGTGTCGACGCGCATCGGCCGCGATATTCTGTCGATGCTGACCGCAATGTTCAATCCTTTGCCGTCCATCGCGCTATTGCCGCTTGCCTTGCTGTGGTTCGGGCTAGGCACGGGCAGCCTGCTGTTCGTGCTCGTGCATTCGGTATTGTGGCCGCTTGCGCTCAATACGTATGCGGGCTTTCAGGCGGTGCCGGCCACCTTGCGCATGACGGGACGCAATTACGGGCTCTCGGGCTTGCGGCATGTCGTGCTCATTCTGGTGCCGGCCGCGCTGGCTTCCATTCTCGCGGGCTTGCGCGTCGGCTGGGCCTTCGCGTGGCGCACATTGATCGCGGCAGAGCTTGTCTTCGGCGCGAGTTCGGGCAAGGGCGGTCTTGGCTGGTACATCTTCCAGAATCGCAACGAGCTTTATACGGATCGCGTTTTCGCGGGGCTTGCCGCGGTCATCGTGATCGGGCTCGCGGTCGAACATCTCGTGTTCGATACCATCGAGCGCGTGACCGTGCGGCGCTGGGGCGTCCAGTCCTGACGGAGAATCGCGTGGCGGCACGCATCGTGCATCGGGCGTAGGATCGTTAAATTCGCCATCATCCGATGCACACCGCCGAATGAAAATCGCGACCTTCAACATCAATGGCATTCGCTCGCGTATCGACGCCTTGCTGACATGGCTCGAACGCGAAGCGCCGGATATCGTGTGCTTGCAGGAACTGAAAGCGACGGACGCGCAATTTCCCGCCGCCGCCATCGAAAACGCGGGCTATGGCGCGCTGTGGCACGGGCAGGCGTCATGGAACGGCGTTGCCATTCTCGCCAAGGGTTCGCAGCCAATTCTCAGCCGGCGCGGTCTGCCCGGTTTCGAAAACGATACGCATAGCCGCTATATCGAAGCGGCCGTGCATGGCTTGTTGATCGGTTGCCTTTATCTTCCCAACGGCAATCCGCAGCCCGGACCGAAATTCGATTACAAGCTCGAATGGTTCGAGCGCTTCAACGCGCACGCGGCGGCGTTGCTGAAGAGCGGGCATCCGGTGGTGCTTGCGGGCGACTACAACGTCGTGCCGACCGACGAAGACATCTACAACACGCGTTCATGGCTCAAGGATGCGCTCCTTCAGCCCGAAAGCCGCGCCGCTTATGCGAGGCTGCTCGCGCAAGGCTGGACCGATGCATTGCGAAAGAAATATCCCGAAGAGCGCATCTATACGTTCTGGGATTATTTTCGTCAGCACTGGCAGACGAATTCGGGATTGCGCATCGATCACATCTTGCTGAGCAAAGACTTGGCTCCCAAACTGCAGGATGCGGGCGTCGATAAGTGGGTGCGCGGCGAACCCCACGCGAGCGATCATGCGCCCACGTGGGTCGTATTGAAGGAATCGCGCGGCAGGAAAAAAGCTTCCGAAGCCTGACGCTTTAAACCTGACGTCTCGATGACGCGCGCGATGCCTTGGCGATCGGCGTTTCAGTCGTCTCGCCCAATTGCTTGGGCGCGCTCGCCGCCTCGTTGGCGATGTTGCCGCTTGCATCCAGAATGGCGCCGCTCGTCTCTTGCGTTGCTTCGCTTGCTGCTTCCGCAAGATTCGTGATGACGACGCCGGCTTCTTGCGCCGTCGATTGCGCCGTCTGCTCGGCCTCGCTCGAAGCGGTGTCGAACAGGCCCTTCAACGTGATGCCGTTGCGTTCATACTGACTGCGCATTTCGCCGATGATGTCCGCTTCCGTCGACGTCACGATGGACCACACGTTCTGTCCATACGAAGCCGCTTTCTGCGGGAATTGCGCGAGCATGACGGACTGCCAGCCGAGCACGCTTGCGCCCGAGTCATCGGCAGGCTGCAAAAGCGTGTTGCTTTCTTCGATTGCGCTGCGCACCGTTTGCACGTTCAACTCGGTGAGTTGCTGCAAGCCGCTGGCGAAGCGACCGCTGACGTTGAGAAAAGCCTGAAGGTTGGCGCGTGCAATCGAGGGAATCTGATAAGCGATATTGCCGGGATATTGAAACATTGACCGCTCCTCTTGTGAATGTCGAATAACAACCGGTAAATGGAGCGCGCCGGACGGCGCAAAGCTCATCGACTACGAGTTCGTTGAGACGAGACACATCCACAGCGGTTCCCATTTCGCGCCTGATTTTTTAAAGCACGGTCGTCAGTTGGCGTCGTGGACTTTTTGTTTATCCCGCGCCTTGATCGATGCGAGGAATTGCAGCACGTGCTTGCGTCCGCCTCGGTCCCACACGTCGATATGATCGGCGCCTTCTATGAACGCAAGATGTTTGTCGCCTTGCGCGGCGTCGAAAAGACGCTGGAAATGCGCGGGCGGAATGACGAAGTCTTTCGTGCCGCCGTAGATCAGAATCGGCGCGCGCACCGACTTTATTTTCGCGAGACTGTCATAGCGGTCGCGCGCAAGGTATCGCACGGGAAAGAGTTTGAAGCGTGCCGCAGCGACATCGACAATGCTCGTGAATGGTGCTTCGAGTATCAATGCATCGATACGCACTTCGCTTGCCAGTTGCACCGCGACGCCCGAGCCTAGCGAATAGCCATGCAACACGATGGATGGCGAACGCGCGGCGGCATACGCATAAGCGGCGCGGGCATCGGCATAAAGACCCGCTTCGTGCGGCTTGCCGGGATTGCCGCCATAGCCGCGATATTCGGCGAGCAGCACGCCGTAGCCCGCCTGCATCAATTCCAGCGCGATGAACGCGCGTTGCGTCAGGTCTTCGCCATTGCCGTGAAAGAGCAGCACCGTCGGCGATGCGGCATCGGGCGGCGCGCCGTAACGTGCGACCAGATTGAGACCGTCCTGCGTGCGAACGGTGATGAGTTGCGTGCGATCGTCGAGCGTGGCGTCGACCACGGCCTGCGCCTGCTCGAGCGGATAGACCAAGCGGCCTTGCAGCCAGTAAAGCGCGGCGAGCGCGGCAAGGTAAGCCAGCGCGATGGCGGCAAGCAGCAGCCCAAGCAGTTCCATCATCGTGCGCGGCGGATAGTGGGGGAATAGCCGCATGATAAAACGCGCCGCTTAAAGAGGCGCACGCAGAGGCTCAAGCGTTGTCGTCGCCCTGGCGCAAGCTTAGAGGCATATCGGCCGCGATTTCACGTTGCACGTCGTCGGTGGGCCGGCCTCGATTGAAGAGCGCATTGAGCAGAATGGCGACCACCGCCGTCAGCGTGATGCCGCTATGGGTGAGCGGCCCGGCCCACGCGGGCATCTGGCCGAAGAACGTCGGCGCGGTCAGCGGAATGACGCCCACGCCAAGGCTGATCGCCACGATGAGCAGGTTGTTCTTGCTTTCGAAATCCACCTTGCTGAGGATCTTCACGCCGGTGGCCGCGACCATGCCGAACATGGCGATGCCCGCGCCGCCCAGCACGACGACCGGTATCGATGCAATGAGGTTCGACAGCTTCGGCAAGAGCCCGAGCAACATCAGGATGACGCCCGATACCGCGACCACCCAGCGGCTTTTCACGCCCGTGATGCCGACAAGCCCGATGTTCTGCGAAAACGAAGAATGCGGGAACGTGTTGAAGATGCCGCCGATTACCGTGCCAAGACCGTCGGTGCGCAGGCCGCGCGTGGCGTCGGCGCGCGAGACCGGACGCATCGCGAGATCGCCGAGCGCGAGGAACATGCCGAGCGATTCCACCATGATGACGACCATCACGAGACACAGTGAAGCAATGGCCGCGAAGTCGAACGTCGGCATGCCGAACGCGAACGGCCGCACCGGCGCGAACCACGCGGCGCGCCCGATGCCGGAGAAGTCGATCAGGCCGAGCGGCAGCGCAATGGCAAAGCCGATCGCCATGCCGAGCAGCACCGATATGTTCGCGATGAATCCGCGCAGGTACTTGTTGATGAGCAGAATCGCGAGCAGCACGATGCCCGCGATCATCAGATTGCGCGGGTCGCCGAAATGCGGCGCGCCGCGTCCGCCGGCCGCCCAGTAGATCGCCACCGGAAAGAGCGTCATGCCGATCGTAAGGATGATCGTGCCCGTGACGATAGGCGGGAAAAAGCGCATCAAACGCCCGAAAAACGGCGCAATGACGATGGCGAACACGCCCGCCGCGATGGTCGCGCCGAAGATGGCGGGCAGCCCCGCGCCGGACGAAGCCATCGCGACCATCGGTCCGACGGGCGCGAAGCTCACGCCCATGATGACCGGCAATCGTATGCCGAACTTCCACACTCCGATGCACTGCACCAGCGTGACGATGCCGCACGCGAACAGGTCCGAGCTGATGAGGAACGCCACCTGATCTTTCGGCAATTTAAGCGCCGCGCCGATGATGAGCGGCACCGCTATCGCTCCCGCATACATCACGAGCACATGCTGAATGCCGACGGCGAGCATCTGACCGAAGGGCAGCACTTCGTCGACGGGATGAATCGTTTGGGACATGTGCGCTCCGGTGGCAGAAATGTGCCGGACCAGTATTGCACCGTGCATCGCGCGAAAAAATATTCGGGCTGCTATCTGCGGTATGCCATGAACCTCTGCCGATTCGCACGGAAACTATGACCGAGTCAGTGAGCCGGATCGGCAGCATGTGCCGATCCTTACGATTCTTCGGCGGAATCGCGCAACAATCAGACGAAGTCTCTCGAATCAAGGGGCCGCGCACTGTCGATTTTTGAGATGGCGTGCTACATTCCGAGCGCCTTTGCGTCGCTCTGCGCGGTGCGCGACTGCTCGCGGCCCTGATCTGCAGTCAAGCGACGCATCGTTCGTCGGGGGCTCGGCGCCCACAAAAACATCATTCGCACAGGGATCTCGGCATGGAAATGGTCGGCGGAACGCGGCTCGCCAAACTCTTCAGCAACCAACAGACGGAACTGCTGACGGAATGGATCACGCAACAGCACGCCATCGCGGCGCGGCGCGGGCTCGTCGGCGAAGCGGAACTGCGCAATCAGTTCGCGCAATTCGTCTCGCTGCTCGTCGCGGCGCTGGGAGCGTCTGATCGCGTCGACTTCAAGAAAGCCGAATGGCAGGAAGTGCGCGCGTTTCTCGCGGATATGTCCGGCCAGCGCGCGCGTCAGGGCTTCTCGCCGGTCGAAACGGCGATGTTCGTGTTCTCGCTGAAGCAGCCGCTCGTTGCTCGCCTTCGCGAAGAACTGGTCAACGACGCCGCCGCGCTCGCCGATCTAACCTGGACCATCAGCGCACTGTTCGACGAACTCGGCCTGTACACCACCGAAGTGTTCCAGGCGAGCCGTGAGCAAGTGATCGTGCGTCAGCAACAAGAGTTGCTCGAACTGTCCACGCCTGTCGTGCAACTGTGGGACGGCATTCTCGCGCTGCCGCTGATCGGCACGCTGGATTCGGCGCGCACGCAAGTGGTCATGGAGAACCTGCTGCAGAAGATCGTCGAGACCGGCGCGGCCATCTCGATCATCGACATCACCGGCGTGCCGACCGTCGATACGCTCGTCGCGCAGCATCTTCTGAAGACGGTCGCGGCGGCGCGGCTGATGGGCGCGGACTGCATCATCAGCGGCATTCGTCCGCAGATCGCGCAGACCATCGTGCATCTGGGCGTGAACCTGCAAAACGTGACGACCAAGGCGACGCTCGCGGCCGCGTTCGTCGTCGCGTTGCAGCGCACGGGCAAGTCGGTGACGCTGGCTGGGGCGCACGAAGGCGCGGCGCGCCACGGTGCGGCCGGCGGCATGCACGATTCGTCGCTGCCGGAATGACGGCGCGCGGATTCTTCAACAGCATGCAACGCGACTGAACAGGGCCACGTGATGGAACGCATTCCGATTCTCAGGATGGGCAAGCTCTTGCTCGTCACCATTCAGGTGGACATGCACGACCGCCTCGCGCTCGCGCTGCAGGACGATCTGACGGGCCGCATCGTGAAGGACGGCGCGACCGGCGTGCTGATCGACATTTCATCGCTCGATGTGGTCGATTCCTTCATCGGCCGCATGATCGGCAACACGGCGGCGATGGCGCGCGTGCTCGATGCGCAGACGGTCGTCGTCGGCATGCAGCCTTCGGTCGCGATCACGCTCGTCGAGCTCGGGCTCACGCTGTCGGGCGTGCGCACGGCGCTCAACGTCGAAAAGGGCATGGCGCTCCTCACCGGGAGCAGCGCGGCCTGACGGCTGCTGTGAACCAGCCCATGATGACCTTTCAACCCTCGGCAGCGCAGTTTGCCTCGCCACCATCCGACACGCTGCCCATCCGCAACGACGAGCAGATCGTGCGGCTGCGCCAGTTCGTGCGCGAAAAGGCGGTGGCGCAGGGCCTGTCGCTCATCGATCAGACGAAGTTCGTGACGGCGGCGAGCGAGCTGGCACGCAACACGCTCATTTACGGCGGCGGCGGCGACGTGCATTGCACGATCGTCGAACGCAATGGCCGCCGCGGCCTCAAGCTCGAATTCGTCGATAACGGCCCCGGCATTCCCGACATCGCCCGCGCGCTCTCGGACGGCTTCACCTCGGGCAGCGGCCTGGGACTGGGCTTGGGCGGCGCGAAACGCCTGTGCGACGAGTTCGACATCCGCTCGGCGCCCGGCGAGGGCACGCACGTCTCGATCACCAAATGGAAACCGTTTTGAAGGAATCAATGGCGGCGCAGCAGCGGTACGAGATCGCCGAGGCGAGCCAGATTGCCTTCGCGCGACGCTCGATCGGCGAACTGGCGCGCGGCCTCCGTTTCAACGAGACGGTCGCGGGCCAGCTCGCGATCGTCGTCACCGAATGCGGCACCAATCTGCTCAAGCACGCGGGCAGTGGCGAGCTGCTCGTGCGTCCGCTTCTGGACGGCTCGCAGCGATGCGGCATCGAAATGCTGTGCATCGATCGCGGGCCGGGCATTCAGGATCTTTACCGCTCTTTCGAGGACGGCTATACCACGGCCGGCAGCCCCGGCAACGGCATGGGCGCCATCCGCCGCCTGTCTTCCGAGCTCGATGTCTGGAGCGTGCCCGGACAAGGCACCGTGATGCGCATCGTGTGCTGGAGCAGCGCGGGCGCGGCATCCACGAACGATGCGGGCGTGACGTACGGCGTCGTGAATCTGCCGCTTCAGACCGAAACCGTATCGGGCGATGCCTGGTCCTGCCATTTCGGCGACGATGACTTCACCGTGCTCGTCGCCGACGGTCTCGGCCACGGGCCGCTCGCCAACGTCGCCGCGATCGAGGCGGCGCGCGTGCTCGGCACGCACGGCGACGCGCCGCTCGAACGCATCATGGACGTGGCCAACGAAGCGCTGCGTCCGACGCGCGGCGCGGCGGTCGGCATCGCGCGCATGCCGGCGGGCGCGGCGGCAGCGGGCGCGGACGGGAAGGTCGCGTTCACGGGCATCGGCAATATCGCGGCGAGCGTGTGGACGCACAGTTCGCACCGGCATCTGGTGTCGCATAGCGGCATCGTCGGGCATGCGGCGCGGCGCGTGCAGCAGTTCGACGTGCCGTATTCGCGCGATTCGCTCGTCGTCCTGCATTCGGACGGACTCGGCTCGCGCTGGGACCTCGAACGTTATCCGGGCCTGAGCACGCGGCATCCGGCGCTCGTTGCCGCAGTGCTGTACCGCGATTCTTCGCGCGGCCGCGACGACGTGACCGTGTTCGTCGCACGCGCGGCCGGAGCTGCATGATGGCGCGTCCGCTCTACTCGATGGAGATCGACGACGAGCGCGATATCGTCGCCGCCCGGCGCAAGGCGCGCGATGCCAGCGCCGCGCTCGGCTTCTCGACGCAGGACCAGACGCGTATTTCCACGTCCGTGCTCGAAGCGGCGCGCACGGTGCTCTCGGCGGGGCCGCGCGCGCGTGCGGATTTTTTGCTCGACGACGCGATGTATCCGCCGCGCTTCGTCGTGCGATTTCTCGCCGGCGCGGGCGCGGGCGAACGTCTGCGCGCGATGAAGAGCGACGCATCGCAAGCCGCGCTCGGCCTGCTCGCCGCGCAACGTCTGATGGATCAGTGCGCGATCGCCGACGATCCCGACGGCGGCACGTCCATCTCGCTCGCGAAGGCGCTGCCCGAAAGCGTGTCGCTCGATGCGAACGCCGCGCAGTCCATCGCCGCGACGCTCACGCGCCAGAACACTGAGGATTCGACCGCCGAACTCGCGCGGCAGAACCGCGAACTGATCGGCGCGCTCGCCGATCTGCGCGAACGCCAGGAAGAATTGACGCGCCTCACGCGCGAACTCGAAGACACGAATCGCGGCGTCGTCGCGCTGTACGCGGAACTCGACGCCCGCGCGGATCATCTGCGTCGCGCGGATGAATCGAAGTCGCGGTTCCTGTCGAACATGAGCCACGAATTCCGCACGCCGCTTTCGTCGATCCGCGCGCTCTCGAAGCTGCTGCTGGAACGCATCGACGGCGATCTCACGGAAGAGCAGGAAAAGCAGGTGCGCTTCATTCGCAAGGCGGCGGAAGACCTGTCCGAAACGGTCGATGACCTGCTCGATCTCGCGAAGATCGAAGCGGGCAAGATCGAAGTCCGCGCGGCCGAATTCGAAGTCGATACGCTCTTTTCCGCGCTGCGCGGCATGCTGCGGCCGCTCACGCCGGGCAACGCCGTCGAACTGATATTCGAGTCCTGCGAAGGCCTGCCGCCCATTCGCACCGACGAAGCCAAGGTCGCGCAAGTGCTGCGCAATTTCGTGTCGAACGCGCTGAAGTTCACGGAGCGCGGCGAAGTGCGCGTGTCCGCGCATTACGACGAAGCGCGCCGGCTCATCACGTTCTCGGTGAAGGACACGGGCATCGGCATTGCGCCGGAACATCAGCAAGTGGTATTCGAGGAATTCGGCCAGGTCGAGAACCGGCTTCAACAATATGTGAAAGGCACGGGCCTCGGCTTGCCGCTGTGCCGCAAGCTCTGCAAGCTGCTGGGCGGCGATGTGTCGCTCGAAAGCGAGGCCGGGCGCGGCTCGACCTTCAACGCGACGATTCCCGCTTTCTACGGCGTCTCCGAAGCCGAGCACGCCGCCGCCCACGGCGAGGCGGTGCCGGCGGTGCTGCTCGTCGCGAGCAATCCGATCGAACGGCTCGATTGCGAAGCGGCGTTGCGGCAATCGCCGTATCGGACGATCAGCGCCGCCACGCTCGACGAAGCGAGCCGCGCGCTGTCGCGTACGCCGCCCGCCGCGCTGCTGCTCGCCGTGCGGCCCGCGCCGTCCGAAGCGTGGATCTGGCTCGCGGCGCTGCGCGCGCAGGCGGCCACGCGCAATATTCCTGTCGTCGTGCTGGGCGAGCCGGAAGACCGCGATGAAGCCCAGGCGCTCGGCGCGGCCGCATTCGTGCAAAAGCCGGTTTCCGGCGGGGAATTGGCGGGCGTGCTGGATATGGTGTCGGGCAGAATGAACGGTGCCCTTCGCGGCGACGGAACGACATCATGAAAAGCGACTGGAGCGAGGTGCTGATTCTCAACGTCGATGACAACGACGGCGCGCGTTATGCGAAAACGCGTATCTTGTCGCGCGCGGGTTTCAACGTGATCGAAGCGGGAACCGGTACCGCCGCGCTGGAGCGGGTGCGCGCGGAATCGCCGGATCTGGTGCTGCTCGACGTGAAGCTGCCCGATATCAACGGCCTCGAAGTGTGCCGCCAGATCAAGGCGTCGCCGGAGACGGCGAGCACGCTGGTGCTGCAGACGTCGGCGGCGGCGGTGCATAGCCTCGACCGCATTCGCGGTCTGGAAGGCGGCGCGGACAGTTATCTGACGGAGCCGGTCGAACCCGCCGAACTCATCGCGCACGTGCGCGCGCTGTTGCGCGTGCGGCTAGCGGAAAGCGCGCTGCGCGAAAGCGAAGAGCGCTTCCGGCAGCTCGCCGAGAATATCGACGACGTATTCTGGATGCTCGATCCCGCCGCGAATCAATTGCTCTACGTGAGTCCCGCCTACGCGCGCCTGTGGGATTCCGGCGAAGGCGCGCCCGCGCCGCGTCCGGGTCCGGATCACTGGTCCGGCGACATTCATCCGCTGGACCGCGAGCATGTGGCGGCGGCGTATCGGCAATTGCTGACGAGCGGCGCGCCGTATCAGGTCGAATACCGCATCGCGCGGGCGCACGGCGGGCCGCTCTGGGTGGCGGAGCGCGCGTCGCAGGTGCGCGGCGCGGATGGCCGGCCCGTGCGTATCGCGGGCGTCGTCAACGATATCTCCGAGCGCAAGGCCGCCGAAATGCTGCTGCGCGACGCCGATCGCCGCAAGGACGAATTCCTCGCGATGCTCGCGCACGAGTTGCGCAATCCGCTCGCGCCGATCCGCAATGCCGTCGATCTGCTCGACCCGCAGCGCGCGCCGTCCGCGCAGCACTTCGCGACGGTGCGCACGATCATCGACCGGCAAGTGCGGCACTTGAGCCGCCTCGTCGACGATCTGCTCGATGTCGCGCGCATCACGCAGGGCAAGATCACGCTGCGGCAGGAAGCGGTGGATGTCGCGGCGGCGGTCGAAGCGGCTATCGAAACCGCGCAGCCCGCGCTGGAGCGCAAGCGTCACAAGCTCACGACACGGCTCGCGGACGCGCCGCTCTATATCGTCGGCGATAGCGTGCGCATTGCGCAGGTGTTCGGCAATCTGCTGTCGAATGCGTCGAAGTACAGCATCGAGGAAGGCGAGATCGCGATCGAGACCGCGCAGTTCGGCGACGAAGTGCGCATCACGGTGCGCGACAACGGCATCGGCATCGCGCCGGACATGCTGCCGCATATCTTCGATCTTTTCGTGCAGTCCGAGACATCGCTCGAACGGTCGGAGGGCGGGCTCGGCATCGGCTTGCCGCTCGCGAAGACGCTCGTCGAATTGCAGGGCGGGCGCATCGAGGCGTATTCGGCGGGGCCGCAGCACGGCAGCGAGTTCGTCGTGTGGCTGCCGCTCGCGAAGGAGCCGCGGCCCGAGTCGCATCCCGTCGATGAAGCGCCGCGCGTGACAGGCGGCAAGCGCGTATTGCTCGTCGATGACAGCGTCGATGCGGCCACCGCGATGGCGCTGCTTCTCGAAGCCGATGGCTTCGATGTGCGCACCGCGCATGACGGGGCGGAGGCGCTCGATATCGCCGAGGCGTTCCTTCCGCAGATCGTGCTGCTCGATATCGGCTTGCCCGGCATGGACGGCTTCCGGCTGGCCGCCGAAATGCGCGCGCGCCCCGCAACCGCCGATGCATTGCTGATCGCCGTGACCGGATACGGCCAGGCGCATGATCGCCAGCGTTCGAAGGAAGCGGGCTTCGATCATCATCTCGTGAAGCCGGTCGCGTTCGCGGAAATTCAGCGCGCGGTACAGGGCCGCTTCGCCGAGTAAGCCGCGCGCTCATTCAATCATTCAAGCGCTCTTTTTCGATGCCGCCAAGCGACTGAAACAGCGCAGCTGTATCGCTGAGACGGCTCGCATGCGCAAGCGCGCGGTCGAGTTGCGTTTGCAGCGCTTGCCTTTGCGTATCGAGTAGATCGAAGCGGCTCACGCCACCCGCGGCATGACGCGCGTGGACCGTATCGAGATTCGCTTGCGCCTCGTCAGCCGCGATATCGCGCAACGCCACCGCATGTGCGTCGTTTTGCAACGCGGTCAATGCATCCGCCACTTGCTGAAGCGCATCGAGCACGGTTTGCCGATACGCGCTCGTCGCGGCATCGTAGGCCGCTTCAGCGGAACGCTTTCTCGCACGCAATTCGCCACCGCGAAAAAGCGGCTGCGTCAGATTGAGGCCGACGTTCCACACATTCAGCTTGTCGAGCATGTCGTGAATGCTCGTGCGTTGCGAACCCACGCCCGCCGATAACGAGAGCTTCGGATAAAGATCCGCCGTCGCCACGCCGACGTTCGCGCTCGCCTGATGCAGCAACGCCTCCGACGCGCGAATGTCGGGGCGTTCGCGCGCGAGCGTCGATGGCAACGTGAGCGGCACGTCGTCCGGCGCGCGCAGTGCATCGAGCGTGAGCGCGTCGAAGTCCGCTTTCGATGGCTCGACGCCCAGGAGAATCGCGAGCCGATGATCGGCTGCATCGCGCTGAGTGACGAGCGATGGCAAGCTCGCGCGCGTCTGTTCGAGGAGCGTGCGCTGGCTCCGAACATCGAAGCGTGCCACGCCGCCCGCATTCAGCCGCGCTTCCATGATGGCGAGCTGCTGCGCCTGTGCATCGGCGATGCTTTGCGTCAGCGTGATCTGCTGCTGCAATGAAGCGCGACGGATCGCCGTGGAAACGACGTTGCCCGCTATCGACAAACGCGCCGCATCGAGTTCGAACGATTGATAGTCCACTTGCGCGCGCAATGCTTCGAGCGCGCGACGATCGCCGCCGAAGACATCGAGCGTATAGGACACGCTCACCGATGCATCGTATAGCGTGAACGGGCCGGGGCTCGGCACCGGAACGCCGAACGCGGCGGGGTCCACTTTCTGACGCGAGGCGGAGAACGAGGCATCGACAGCAGGGAAGTACGTGGCGCCCGCTTGCGCCTGATAGTCCTCGCGCGCTTGCGTCAGCCGCGCGCGAGCCTGGCCGAGCGTCGGACTGTTATGCAACGCCTGATCGACGAGACCGTTCAACGTATCCGAGCCGAACTGCTTCCACCATTGCGGCAGCGCGTGATCGGCAACGGCTTGGGCTTGCGACGTGCTTCGCGTGTAAGACTGTGTATCGGGCGGGGCGGGCGCATGAAAATCCGGGCCGACGGTGCAGCCGCCGAGCATCAGCACGCAAATGGCTGCGAGGGGTTTCATTTGCGCGCCTCCTAATCGAGCGTGCGCCGGTAGAAGCGCAGCGCAATGCACATGACGATCAGCGTGAAGAGGACCATCGGCCACACCGAAGGCCATAGATCGGCCCAGCCGTTGCCCTTCAGAAGAATGCCGCGAATGAGACGGTTGAAGTACGTGAGCGGCAGAAGATTGCCGATGAATTGCGCCCACTTCGGCATGCCCGCGAAAGGGAACATGAAGCCCGAAAGCAGAATGTTCGGCAGGAAATAGAAGAACGTGAGCTGCATCGCCTGAAGCTGGTTCTGTGCAAGCGACGACAGCGTGATGCCCACCGTCAGGTTGGCCGCGATAAAGAGCAGCGCCGAAAGATAGATGGCGATCGGATTGCCGGCCAACGGCACATGGAAGACGAAGTGCGTGGCGAGAAGAATGATCGTCGCCTGTATCAAACCGATGAACACGTAAGGCACGATCTTGCCCGTCATCACTTCGATGGGGCGCACGGGTGTCGCAAGGAGATTCTCCATCGTGCCGCGTTCGCGTTCGCGCGTGATCGCGAGGCCGGTCATCATCACGAGCGTCATCGTCAGGATCACGCCCATGAGGCCGGGCACGACGTTATATTGCGTGATGCCTTCAGGGTTGTAGAGATGATGCACCTGCACGTCGAACGCGGGAGGCTTGCCGGCGAGTCTTGCGAGCGGGCCGGTGATGTCCTTCGACTCGACCGATGCAACGAGGCCGCTCAATGCGCTGGTCGCGCGGCTGACCGCGGTGGGATCGGTCGCGTCGGCTTCGACGAGCAACGCGGGGCGTTCGCCACGCAAGAGCCGGCGTGAAAAATCCGTCGGTATGTTCAGCACGAAAAGCACGCGGCCTTGCGCGAGTGCGCGCCGGCCGGCTTCGTCGTCCGGAAGCGTTTCGACGATATCGAAGTACTCGGAGTTGCGCATCGCCGCGATGAAGCTGCGCGAGAACGTGCTGTTTTCGCCCGCGATGATCGCAGTCGGCAAGTGCTTCGGATCGGTGTTGATCGCATAGCCGAAGAGCGCGAGTTGAATGATCGGCAAGCCGACGATCATCGCGAACGTGATGCGGTCGCGCCGCAATTGCAGGAACTCCTTGAGCACGATGCTCCACCAGCGCGTCACCGAGAAACGCACGCGAGCGCTCATGAACTCACCTTGAAGTTATCGGTGGAGCGGCTCATCAAATAGATGAACACGTCTTCGAGGCCCGTGTCGATTTGCTCGGCGCGTAGCGCGCTGTCTTTCGTCGCATCGTACACGGCGCGTTCGAGTGCTGCGTGATCGCTGCCGCTGACATGCAGCGCCGATCCGAAGACCACGGTTTGATCGACGCCTGGCGTCTTGCGCAAGCGTCCCGACAATGCGCTCAGACGTTCGCCGTGGATGCTCCATGTCGCAAGCCCTTGCGATGCGATCACTTCGTTCGCGGTGCCTTGGGCAAGGAGCTTTCCATAGGCGATGTACGCGAGCTTGTGACATCGCTCGGCTTCATCCATGTAGTGCGTGCTCACGAGCACCGAGATGCCGTTCGCCGCGAGCCGATGCAACTCTTCCCAGAAATCACGACGCGCGGTGGGATCGACGCCGGCGGTGGGTTCATCGAGCAGCAGCAGCTTCGGCTCGTGCAGCATGCACGCAGCCAGCGCGAGGCGTTGCTTCCAGCCGCCCGAAAGCGATCCCGTCAATTGATTCGCGCGGCTTTGCAGGCCGAGCGCTTCGAGCGAACGATCCACCACTTCGCGACGATTCGCCATCTGATAGATGCGCGCCACGAAGTCGAGATTCTGGCGGATCGTCAGGTCCTCCCAATACGAGAAGCGCTGCGTCATATAGCCGACGTTGCGCTTGATCTCTTCGCTCTCGCGCACGATGTCGTAGCCGAGGCATGTGCCGCTGCCGGAATCGGGCGTGAGCAGACCGCACATGAGGCGGATCGATGTGGTCTTGCCGCTTCCGTTCGGACCCAGGAAGCCGAAGATTTCGCCGCGCGCGACTTGCAGCGAGACATCGTTGACGACGTGCTTGTCGCCGAAGTGCTTGTTGAGCTTGCGTACGTCGATGACGTATTGCGTCCGATGCGCGTCGATCGGCTCGTTCATTGCAGGCTCACCGCGACAGGTTGGCCAGGATGAAGCTTGCGCGCATCCGATGCGTTCGCATGCGCCTCGATCATGAACACGAGCTTCGCACGGCTCTCGTTGCTATAGATGATGGGCGGCGTGTACTCCGCCTGCTGCGAGATATACGTGATTTTCGCGGGAATATCGGCGGTGCAGCCGTCGCAATGAATCGAGACCGCGCGTCCCGTCGCCAGCGTGCCCACCGTGCGTTCCGGCACGAAGAAGCGCACCTTGATGTTTTCAGGCGGCAACATCTGCACGACCGGACTGCCCGCCTGAACCCATTCGCCGCGACGAAAGAGCGTGTCGTAGACGAGGCCATCGGCGGGAGCGGCAACACGCTTCTGATCCAGCTTCCATTGCGCCTGTGCGACGACGGCCTGCGCGGCCGCGACTTGTGCGCGCTGCGCCGCGATTTGCTGCGGACGTCCCGGCAGGCGCGCGATATCGACCTGCTCGCTCAGGTCGCGTACCTGTGCGGCGGTGGCGTCCGCATTGGCGCGCGAGTCGTCGAGTTGTCCCTTCGAAATGCCGCCCGCGCTGAATTGCGCTTCGTCGCGATTCAGTTGCAGCGCGGCCTTGCGTGCGTTCGCGCGGGCCTGCGCGAGCTGCGCACGAACCGATGCGACCTCGGGCGCGCGCTTGCCCGTCAAGATGTCTTCGAGTTGCGATTGCGCGGCGGCGAGCTGGCGCTTCGCCTGATCGAGCGCGGCGGCTTCATCGTCGGATTCGAGCGCGAACACGGGCGTTGCCGCCTTGATCGTTTGTCCACGCGCGACGGGCAAGTCGATCAGCTTGCCCGATTGCGAAGCACCGAGATAAACGAATTCGCCTTCGACATAACCCTGAAAGGCGTTGGAGTCTTGCCGCGAACATGCCGCGAGCAGTGTCGCGACGAGAAGACATGAACAGAGTGGAACGCGAAGAATGCGGGGCATCGCTCGCTCCCTGATCCGGTTGACAATTGTTGGTTGGTCTACCAAACGGTACGTGAGCCTCGGCAAGCGTGTCAAGTGCAGTGTGTCGTTGCGTCGCGATGATGGGAATAGATCGCGATGTCCTCGGGTTAACCAATCGAAGCCTCAACGCTTGAAACCTGGGTCGGGGAAATCGGGGGTGCATTGGGCCATCGTCCCTGCGCTCGATGAGGCGAGTGGATCGCACGCGGTCCGGGTCAACCTATCGTGGGAGTCTGTACATCATGAATACCATCGCCAAACTCGTTGTGTCGGTCGCTGCGGTCATCGCGCCTACTTTTGCTTTCGCGCAGGGCAATAGCGCGCCGGTCACGCGTGCGCAGGTGCGGGCAGAACTCGTGCAACTGGAGCGGGCCGGATATTCGGCGGCGTCGGGAGACAACGCGGCGTATCCTGCCGATATCCAGGCCGCCGAAGCCAAGGTCGCCGCGCAGCAATACGCGGATGGAGCGAATCAGTCATACGGCGGCGCGCGTTCGGGCGCGACGGGTTCGGGGATGACGCAGCGGGGTTCGTGGTCCGCATCGGATTGCGTGGGACCCGCTGGCTTTTGCGTTCCATACTTCGGAAATTAAGCGATTGCGTTGTGCAGTGTCGGATCGTGGGGCGTTCGGGTCATCATCGAATCGGTGAGGTTGCCGGGTGCCTCCTTATTAAGCAGCGGACACGAGTCGAAAATAAATCGCAGAGAGGGGTTGACCTGTTGCCTCTCGCCAGACATAATCTCGTTCTCTGCTGCTGATGCAGCAAACGCCAGACGGAAGCGGCGCTGAGCAAGACGCTCGGTGCGGTGAGGTGGGTAAGTCAGGCGATGTGCTCTTTAAAAACTAACAGCCGATAAGTGTGGGCGCTTGATGGCGAGTGCGGCCGGTTCTTCGGAATTGGCAATAGCAAAAGTAATCAAGAGTCTCACACGAAGTATTAAGAGGAAGGTTTA
>NZ_FCNV02000019.1 GCF_001544615.1 Caballeronia concitans | reverse complement strand
GGCGGCGGCGGGCTTCCACATTGGAATCAGGTCAGTGCGATGGCCGATTACCGCTTCTCGCGGCGCACCGATGTCTAGTCAGCGTCGCCCTTGAAGCAATCGCGCTTCACCAAAGTGCTTCTCCCCTCACGCCCCCAACAACCATCAGTGCAAACCCTAGCCCCTTATTCTCACCAGCCGGGAATCCTATTTTTGTCCGGCGGGAGTGACGTGGCATTCTGCGTTATCGCGATCGCTTCCCTTCAGGCAACACTCAACGTGACACAGGAATCCACCGTTATCGGCGCCGAGCGCCTGCTGCTCGTGCTCACCGCGCTCGCGAGCCACGGCAAGGCCATGTCCGTGAAGGACATGCTCGGCGCGACCGGTCTCGCGCAAAGCACGCTCTATCGCCAGGTCGCGCTGCTCAAGCGCTGGGGCTTCGTGACGGAGGACGCGGGCTACTATGCGCCCGGCCCCGTGAGCCTGCAGCTCGCGCTCGGCTTCGACGTCAATTCGATGCTGGTCGAAGCGAGCCGCGACGGCATGGTGCAGCTCTCGCGCGCGACGCAGGAGAGCGTCGGACTCATCGTCGCCATCAACGATCAGGTGATCTGCCTGGAAATGATCGAGAGCACCCACTCGCTGCGCTGCTCGTTCGAAAAAGGCCGCGCGGTGCCGCTGCGCGCGGGCGCATCCGCCAAGTCGCTGCTCGCGTTCATGTCCGAGAAAACGCGCAACGAAGCGCTCGATCGCCAGTTCGCCGACGACCCCGCCGCGCGCGGCGCGCTCGAAGCGGAACTGGAGCGCATCCGCGCGCGCGGTTACGCCGTGAGCGACAGCGAAGTCGATCCCGGCGTCTGGGGCGTGAGCGCACCCGTGTTCCGCCGCGTGTCGCGCGGCGCGGGCGCGACCGCATCGATCACGCTGATGGCCCCGTCCTCGCGCGCCGCGGGCCGCGAGCGGCAACTCGCCGACTGGACCGTGCGCACGGCCAACAGCATCTCCGCCCGGCTGCAATCCGCCTGACTCACTCAACGACGACCACACACTCTGGAGCCCACACCATGAAACTGAAAAGCCTTCTTTCTGCTGCGAGCCTCGGCATGGCGCTGCTGACGGCGATCGCGCCCGGCACGGCATCCGCGCAGGATTCGAACGTGCTCAACGTCGCGACCGACGCGACCTTCCCGCCGATGGAATTCGTCGACAAGGGCCAGCGCACCGGCTTCGACATCGACATCATGAACGCGCTCGCCAAGGCAATGGGCAAGCAGGTCCAGTGGACGGACATCGACTTCAAGGGTCTGATTCCGGGTCTCGTGGCGAAGCGCTTCGACGCGGCGATCTCGGGCATCTACATCACGCCGGAGCGCGCGCAGGTCGTCGATTTCACGCAGTCGTATTTCGCGGGCGGTCTCTCCGCGCTCGTCAAGGCGGACTCGCCGATCAAGACGCTCGCCGATCTCAACGGCAAGAAAGTGACCGTGCAGGTCGGCACGAAGTCGGTCAATTTCCTGCGCGACAACTATCCGCAAGTGCAGCGCGTGGAAGTGGAAAAGAACCAGGAGATGTTCGATCTCGTCGGTATCGGCCGTGCCGACGCCGCCGTCACCGGCAAGCCCGCCGCGTACCAGTTCGTGCGCACGCGCCCCGGCTTCCGCGTGCTCGACAAGGAGCTGACGACCGAAGCGTATGGCATCGCGGTGCGCAAGGACGAACCGCAACTGCGCGACCAGATGAATGCCGCGCTCGCGAAGATCAAGGCGGACGGCACCTACGACACCATCGTCAAGAAGTGGTTCAGCACGAGCGCCAGCACCACGGCAAGCGCGAAGTAATCCGGCGAATCCGACTCATGCAACTCGACTTCACACCGGCCTTCGCCGGTTGGGCCGATATCGCGCACGGCGCGCTGGTCACGGTGGAAGTGACCGCCGCCGCGCTCGTGCTCTCGTGCCTGCTCGGCCTCCTGATCGGCATCGGCCGGCTCCATCCGCAGCGGCGGCTCGTCTACGGCTTTTGCACCGGCTACCTGATCTTCTTTCGCGGCACGCCGCTGCTCGTGCAGTTGTTCCTGCTGTTCTTCGGCTTGCCGCAATTCGACATCCTGCTGCCCGCGTTCGTGTGCGGCATGCTCGGGCTCGGGCTGTATTCGGCGGCCTACGTGTCGGAGATCGTGCGCGGCGCGATTCAGTCCGTGGATCGCGGACAGATGGAAGCGGCGCGCTCCATCGGCATGTCGTCGGGACAGGCCATGCGCGCGATCATTCTGCCGCAGGCCATCGTGCGCATGATTCCGCCGCTCGGCAACGAGTTCATCGCGCTCATCAAGAACTCGGCGCTGGTGTCGCTCCTGACCATTCACGATCTCATGCACGAAGGCCAGAAGATCATCAGCGTGTCGTACCGGTCGCTGGAGGTCTATATCGTGATCGCGCTCGTCTACCTCGTGCTCACGCAGGCGACCAACTTCATTCTTCATCGCGTCGAGCGCCGGCTGCGCGCAGGAGGCATGGTGCAATGAGCAGCGCTCAACCTATCGTCAGCATTCGCGAACTCACGAAGTCGTTCGGGCCGCATCGCGTGCTGAACGGCATCGACTTCGACATTCAGCCGAGCCAGGTCGTGGTCGTGATCGGGCCGAGCGGTTCCGGCAAGAGCACGTTCCTGCGCTGCTGCAACGGGTTGGAGCAGCCCGAGCGCGGCACGATCGATATCTGCGGCCAACGGCTCGTCGATCACGGCGCGATGCTCAAGGAGCGCTCGCTCAACGCGCTGCGCACCGAAGTGGGCATGGTGTTCCAGTCGTTCAACCTGTTCCCGCATCTCTCGGTGCTGCACAACATCACGGTGGGTCCGCGCATGCTGCGCGGCGCATCGAAAGCCGACGCGGAAGCCGCCGCGCTCGCGCTGCTCAAGAAGGTGGGTCTGGAGCACAAGGCGGATGCCATGCCCGCGAGCCTGTCGGGCGGCCAGAAGCAGCGCGTCGCCATCGCGCGGGCTTTGGCGATGCAGCCGCGCGTCATGCTCTTCGACGAGCCGACTTCGGCGCTCGACCCCGAGCTCGTGGGCGAAGTGCTGCAGGTGATGAAGCTGCTCGCCTCCGAAGGCATGACCATGCTCGTCGTCACGCACGAGATGGGCTTCGCGAAGGAAGTGGCGGATGTCGTGGTCGTGATGGACGGCGGCGAGATCGTCGAAGCGGGACCGCCCGCGCAGATTTTCTCGGCTCCCTCGCAGCCCCGCACGCGCTCTTTCCTGCAGGCCGTGCTGTCGCGCGCATGAACCTGACCTTGATACGCGGCGACGCGCTCGTGGCGTCGCCGTGGAAGAACGGCGGCGGCGTCACGCGCGAAGTCGCGTCCCGCGCGAACGCCTGGCGCGCGAGCATCGCCGATATCGATCGCGACGGGCCGTTCTCCCGCTTCGACGGCATCGACCGCCTGTTGATGGTGCTCGACGGCGCAGGCGTGACGCTCGGCAGCCACGGCGTGCTGCGTGCATTCGACGTTGCCCGCTTCGCCGGCGACGCGCCAATTGCGGCACAACTCGCGAGCGGCCCGGTGCGGGTGTTCAACCTGATGACGTATCGCGGCGCCGCGCGCGCTTCGGTCGAACGCCTGCGCACGCCGGGCCGCCGGGCGCTCGGCACCGACACGGCGTTGCTGCTTTGCGCTCAGGGTTCGTTCGACGTGCGGGCCGGTGAGACGCGCATCGCGCTGAGCCGATTCGACACGCTGCGCATCGACGGGGCGCATTCCGTCGAGATCGATATACAAGGAGACGGCGTGCTGGTGTGCGCGTCGCTGGATACGGAAGCCGACTCATGAATTCATCCACGAAATCGCTGTTCGCCGCGCACGCGCTGTTGCCGGACGGTTGGCGCACCAACGTGCTGCTCGAATGGAACGATGCGGGCACGCTCGTCGCCGTCACGCCCGATACGCCTGCCGCGCCGCCGGATGCCGCGCGTGCGGCGGGGCCGGTCATGCCCGGCATGCCGAACCTGCACTCGCACGCGTTTCAGCGCGCGATGGCCGGCCTCACCGAATATCGCGCCAACCCGACGGACAGTTTCTGGAGCTGGCGCGACCTGATGTACCGCTTCGCCGCGCGCATCACGCCCGAGACGCTCGGCGCGATTGCGCGCTGGCTGTACGTCGAGATGCTCAAGGCGGGCTATACGTCCGTGTGCGAGTTCCACTACGTTCATCACGCGCAGGACGGCAGCCGCCACGCGCATCCCGCCGAGATGGCGGAGCGCGTCGTGGACGCCGCGAGCGAAACGGGCATCGGCATGACGATGCTGCCGGTGCTCTACCAGTACAGCGGCTTCGGCGCAGAGCCGCCGCGCGCCGACCAGCGCCGCTTCATCAACACGACCGACGCCTTCCTCGAGCTTCTCGCCACGCTGCGCGCGGCGCGTCCGGAGCACGGCGCGCTGCGTTACGGCATCGCGCCGCATTCGTTGCGCGCCGTGTCGGAGGAGACGTTGCGCGCCGCGCTCGAAGGGCTCGATGCGATGTCGCCCGGCGCGCCGGTGCACATCCACGTCGCGGAGCAGACAGCGGAAGTCGATGCCTGCCTCGCGGCGCTCGGCGCGCGGCCCGTGCAATGGCTGCTCGATCGTTTCGACGTCGACGCGCGCTGGTGCCTCGTGCATGCGACGCACGTCGACGAACGCGAAACGCTCGCGCTCGCGAAGAGCGGCGCGATTGCGGGCCTGTGCCTCACGACCGAAGCCAATCTCGGCGACGGCCTGTTCCCCGCGTTCGATTATCTCGATGCGGGCGGCGCGTTCGGCGTGGGCTCGGACAGCCATATCGGCGTGGACTGGCGCGCGGAACTGCGCCTGCTGGAATACGGCCAGCGGCTCGCGCGGCGTCAGCGCAACGTGCTGGCTTCGCCGCAGACTTCGCATGTCGCCGACCGCCTGTTCCGGGGCGCGCTCGCGGGCGGCGCGCGCGCGGCCGGCCGTGCCGTCGGCGCGCTCGAACAAGGCGCGCGGGCGGACTGGATCGTGCTCGATTCCGACCATCCCGCTCTCGCCGAACAGACCAGCGCGACCTGGCTCTCGTCCGCCGTCTTCTGCGAACACGGCGAAACGCCGGTGCGCGATGTCTTCGTCGGCGGCGAGCGCGTGATCCACGAGCGCCGTCATCGCGACGAAGCCAGGCATTACGCGGACTATCGCCGGGCGCTGGCGCAGCTTCTCGCCGACGCCTGAACGCAACCGTCATCCGATCCCAGCCATCATGACCGATCTCTTCTCACTCGAACGCGGCGATGCGCCGCTGATGATCTCCATTCCGCATCTCGGCAAGCACATTCCCGACGCTTTGCGCGACCGGTACACGGAGGTCGCGCTGACGGTCGCGGATACCGACTGGCATCTCGACCGCCTCTACGGATTCGCCCGCGCGCTCGGCGCGACGATCCTCGGCGCGCGCGTGTCGCGCTACGTGATCGACCTGAACCGGCCGTCGAACGACGAGAGCCTCTATCCCGGGCAGACCACGACGTCGCTGTGCCCGACCGAAACGTTTCGCGGCGCGCCGCTGTATCGCGATGGCTGCGCGCCCGACGCGGCCGAGCGCGATCGCCGCGTGGCCACGTACTGGCAGCCGTATCACGACGCCCTTCGCGATGAACTGACGCGCCTGCGCAGCCAGCATCGCAACGTGCTGCTGTGGGAAGCGCATTCGATCGCGAGCGTGCTGCCGCGCCTGTTCGAAGGCAAGCTGCCGGATCTGAACATCGGCACGCAGGATGGCCGCACCGCCGCGCCCCCGGTGCAGGAAGCGGTGCAGCGCGCCGCCGCCGCGAGCCCGTTCACGTGGATTGCGAACGGCCGCTTCAAAGGCGGCTACATCACGCGGCACGCCGGCGCGCCGCAGGACGGCGTGCATGCGGTGCAGCTGGAGATGTGCCAGTCCACCTACATGAGCGAGGATGCACCGTTCGACTATCTGCCCGAGGTCGCGCGGAAAGTGGAGCCGGTCGTGCGCGGGATGGTGAGCGGTGCGCTCGACGCGATCGTCGAACTAAATGCAAGCGGCGCGCGGGAAAACTGAGCGCGAGGCTCTCAGGCCGGCGCATCCAGGGAGGCCACGGTCAGCCACCGTTGACCACGCTCGCCGCGATCACTTCATCGGCGCATTGCATCAGGCCGTAGATGAGCCGCGCGCGCGGCGACGCCCGCTGCCAGACCATGCCGAAGCGGCGCGGCTCCGCCCGGACCGGCAACGCGAGCTGCACGACCGACAGCGCGGACGTCATCGGCGAGACGATATCCGGCACGAGCGATACCCCCAGTCCGCGATCGACCATCATCGCAATCGCCATCAGCGAGTTCAGTTCGAAGAGTTCGTTCGGCACGATCCGCGCGGCACGCAAGTACTGATCCGCCTGCTTGCCGCCGCCGAGCGTGCGGTCGTAGCGGATGAACGGCTCACGCTGAAGCAGTTCGTGCGGGTCCTCGCCGGCGAGCCGCGCGGGCGCGAGCACGACCAGCGGCTCTTCTCGCAGCAGGTGCCAGTCGTACGCCTTCGGCAGCGCGAAAGCCGGATGGAGGCAGATGGCGACATCGAGGTCGCCGCGCTGAAGCGTGTCGTATAGCTCCATCGACGTACCCGCCCGAATCAGCAGCTTCGCGCGCGGGAACGCGCGTGCGAAGTTGGCAAGCACATCGGGCAGCAGGCTCAAAAGCGCCGTCGTGATGGTGCCGATACGCAATTCCCCCGTCGCCTCGCCTTCCAGCGCGTGCGCCTTCAATTCCGCGAGATCGGCGACGAGGCCGCGCGCCCGCTCGATCACGCGATATCCCGCCTCCGTCGGCATCACCGTGCGGCCCGATCGCGTCAGGAGCGCGACACCCAGCTCGCGTTCGAGCGCCGACATTTGCTGTGCAATGGCAGCCGGCGTCACGCCGACGCGCCGCGCGGCTTCCGCCATCGAACCTGTATCGACGACGAGCAGGAGGTTGGACAGGAATGCCGTCTCCATAAGCTAGCTTTTCTTTCGTTTTAAGATAGACGCGGATAGTTTATCTAAAACGTGAGCGAACGTAGACTGACCGGCATACTAAAGCAAGGGAGACGTATGAGAAGCAAGCTCTTCGTCCCGGCCTCGCGCCCGGAACTCTTCGCCAAGGCGCTCGCCAGCGCCGCCGACGCCCTGTCGTTCGATCTGGAAGACGCCGTTTCGCCGGAGCGCAAGCCGCAGGCGCGCACCGATCTGCGCGCGCTGCTCGCCGCCGACGACGCCCGCGCGAGCCGCAAGACGCTGATCGTGCGCGTCAATGCGCTCTCGACACCGTATTTCGCCGCCGACATCGAAGCGGTCGCGCGCAACGGCGTATCGCTCGTCAACCTGCCGAAGCCGGAACATCCCGACGACGTCCGCGCCGCCGCTGCCGCGCTCGAAGCGGCGGAGCGCGCGAACGGCGTCACCGCGCCGATCGGGCTGCTGCTGAACGTCGAATCGCCCCGTGCATTGCGCCACGCGGCGGAACTGGCGCTCGCGCATCCGCGCGTCGCCGGACTGCAACTCGGCCTCGGCGATCTCTTCGAGCCGCTTTCGATCGCGCGCCGGGAAACCGCCGCGATCCAGCAGGCGATGTTCGCGCTGCGCGTCGCGGCGGGCGAAGCCGGCGTGTTCGCCTACGACACCGCATTCGCCAACATCAAGGACATCGACGGCTTTCGCGCCGAAGCGCAGATGGCGCGCGCGTTCGGCTTCATCGGCAAGAGCTGCATTCATCCGAGCCAGATCGCGATTGCCAACGAGGTGTTCCGTCCGTCCGATGACGACATCGCGCATGCCGTGCGCGTGGTGCAGGCGGCGCGCGACGCGGACGCGCAAGGCATCGGCGCGTATGTCGTCGATGGAACGATGATCGATCCGCCGTTCGTCGAACGGGCGCGCTCGCTCGTCGCGGACGCGGCGCGGCTCGGCCTGCTCTCGGAAGAACAGCGCGCCTGCGCAGGCATTTGAGAAAGGAGAAGTCAGATGGGACAACAGGCAGGACGGGGCGGACCGCTTTCGGGCGTCCGTGTGCTCGATCTGAGCGCCTATATCGCCGGGCCGTACGGCTGCACGCTGCTCGCGGATCAGGGCGCGGAAGTCATCAAGATCGAACCGCCCACGGGCGACAATCTGCGCAAGTATCCGTCGACGCTCGAAGCCGAAAGCCGCGCGTTTCTCGGCGTGAATCGCGGCAAGCGCGGCCTCGTGCTCGATCTCAAGCAACCGGAGGCGCTCGACGTGCTGCTGGCGCTCGTCAAGGAAGCCGACGTGCTCGTCCACAATTTCCGCCCGAGCGTGCCGGCGCGGCTCGGCATCGCGTACGAGCAGTTGCGCGACGTGAATCCGCGTCTCGTCTATTGCGCCGTGACGGGCTACGGCGAAGCCGGTCCGAACAAGGACAAGGCCGGTTACGACCAGGTTCTGCAAACGATGACCGGCATGTGCGCGCTGCAAGGCCCCGCCGGCGGTCCGCCCGAAGTGCTTTACGGATCGGTGGTCGATTACTACGCGGCGGCGCTGGTGGCGTCGAGCGTCTCGTCGGCGCTGTTCGCGCGCGAGAAGAGCGGCGAAGGCCAGTACGTCGGCGTATCGCTGTTGCGCAGCGCGCTCACGATGCAATCCGCGCGCATGATCTGGGCCGACAGCGAACCGAAGGACGTGGGCCGCGACATGCGCTCGGGCGGCATCACCGGCATTCATCCGACGCGCGAAGGCTATCTGTACCTTTCCGCCAATACGCCGCACTTCTGGAAGTCGCTCTGCGGGCTGACCGGCCTCGATGCGCTCGCAACCGACGAACGCTATGACACCGTGCGCAAGCGCGCGATTCATCGCGATGAAATCGTGCCGAAGCTGCACGCGGCGCTCGCACGGCGTTCGGCGCTCGAATGGGAAGCGCTTTTCGGCGATGCCGTCCCGTGCGCCGCCGCGCGCAGCATCGAGGACATGTTCGACGATCCTCAAGTGCTCGCCGAAGACATGGTCGCGCGGTTCGACTATCCGGGCGTCGGCGGATATCGCGGATTCAAGCATCCGGTGCGCTTCGGCGCGACGCCGCTGCCCGAGCCTTTCGCCGCGCCCGCATTCGGGCAGCACAGCGATGCCCTGCTGCGCGAAGCGGGCTTGAGCGACATGCAGATCGAAGCATTGCGCGCGAAGGCCGCCGTGCTCTGACCGGCTCACCGCACACAAGAACGGAGGAGACTTATAGCGATGAATTGCGACTCGCACATCCATATCTATGACCGCGCGTTCCTCACGCAAGGCGACGCGGCGGCCTTTCAAGAGAACGCCGATGTCGATGCCTACCGCAAGGTGCAGGCGAAGATCGGCACCGGGCGCGTGGTGATCGTGACGCCGCGCGTGTACGGCACGGATAACGCCGTCACCGTCGATGCCATCCGTCAGCTCGGCATCGACAATGCGCGCGGCGTCGCCGTGCTGAATCCGGACGTCACCGACGGAGAACTGGCCGCGCTGCATCAAGGCGGCATTCGCGGCATCCGCTTCACGCTCTATACGGCGAAGAACGCGGCCGTCGGCTTCGAGATGGTCGAGCCGCTTGCGCACCGGGTCGCCGAGCTTGGCTGGCACGTGCAATTGCACTGGACTGCCGAGCAGATCGTCGAGCATCAGGCGATGCTTGAGCGCATGCCCGCAACGATGGTCTTCGATCATCGCGCGCGTCTGCCGCTCGAAGCCGGCGAGCATCACGCGGCGTTCGATATCGTGCGCCGTCTCGCCGATGCGGGCCGCGCGTGGGTCAAGCTGTCCGGTCCTTATCTCGACTCGGCCGTCGGGCTGAAGCACCGCTACGCGGATGTCACGCCGATGGCGCGCGCATGGGTCCAGGCCGCTCCTGAACGGCTCGTGTGGGGCAGCGACTGGCCGCACGTGACGGAGACCGAGAAGCCCGACGACGCCTTCCTGCTCGACCTGCTCGCCGAATGGACCGAGGACGACGCGACCAGCGAACACATCCTCGTCACGAATCCCGCCGTGCTCTACGGCTTCGCACTCTAAAAGAACAAGACTTTCCCGGAGACACCGCATGAAAACCGCCGCCGCGCCGCCCCCCGTGCGCAAAAGACGCTTCACCGAAGCGACCATTCAGCTTTTCGAGCGCACTATCCCCGATCCCTTCGTGCTGGCGATTCTGATCACGGCGATCGTCGCGGCGCTGTCGTTCATCTTCGCGCCGCACGCAACCGTGCCGAAGATGATCGGCGGCTGGTACAAAGGCTTCTTCGACATCTTCACGTTCGCCTTCCAGATCACGCTCGTTCTCGTGACCGGCCACGCGTTCGCGCATGCGCCGCCGGTGCAGCGCATCTTCAAGGCGCTCGTCTCGATCGCGCGCACGCCCGCGCAGGCGGCCACGCTGACCTTCGTGCTCGTCGCGGTGACGTCGTTCTTCAATTGGGGCATGGGTCTCGTCGTCGCGGCGCTGCTCGCGCGTGAAGTCGCGAAGCGATTGCGCGTCGATTTCGCGTGGATCGTGGCGGCGGGGTTTTCGGGCTGGGTCGTGTGGGCGAGCGGCATTTCCAGTTCCATCGCGCTGGCGCAATCGACGCCCGGCAGTTCCATGAACGTCGTGCAGAAGCTGACGGGCGCGGTGCTGCCGTTCGGCGAAACCGTGTTCACGCGCTTCAACCTCGTGCCGACGCTCGTCATGCTGTTCGCGATGCCCTTCGTGCTGATCTGGCTCAAGCCGCGCGACGAAGATGTCGTCGCGCTCGACACGGAGAAGTTTCCCGACGCGCCCATGCGCGAGAGACCCGAAGGCAAGCAGAGCTTCGCGCGCCGGATCGAGCATTCGTGGATCGGCAGCGCGTTCATCGGCGTGGTGGGCGTGGCGCTGATCGTATTGACGCAATTCCAGAAGATCCCGTTTTCCGGCGTGAACGCGGTGATCTTCGTGATGTTCATCGCGGGCGTGATTCTGCATGGCTATCCGCTCGCGTATGCGGACGCCATCAAGAACGCCGCGAAGCAGACCGGCTCGATGATGCTCCAGTACCCGCTCTATGGCGGCATCATGGGGATGATGGACGCGACCGGCCTGCCCGATACCATCTCGCACTTCTTCATCGCCATTTCGAATGCGCACACGCTGCCGTTCTGGAGCTACGTGTGCTCGCTGATCGTCACCTTCTTCATTCCGAGCGGCGGCGGCCACTGGGCCGTTCAGGGACCGTTCGTCGTGCCCGCCGCGGTCGCGCTGCACGCGTCCGTCCCCGCCACCACGATGGCCGTCGCGATGGGCGAGCAGGTCTCGAACATGTTGCAGCCGTTCTGGGCCGCGCCCGTGGTCGCGATGGCAGGCGTCGGCGTGCAGCGCGTGCTCGGCTTCACGGTGATGACGTTCGCGCTCGGCTTGATCGTGTATGGCGCGGCGCTCTTGATCTTCGTCTGAGGCGCCGTGAAGTTCGACGTCGGTTCGACGTCAGTCCGGTGCTGGCCGCGGGCTCAACCACGCGGCCATCGTCACCGCGACGCAGACCGGACTCGGCGGCGCGATCACGGTCATGATCGCGCTCGCCGCCTTCGCGTGGATGCGCTAGCCGCGCAGCACGAGCGGCGCGAAAACATCCGAGACGTGGGCGCGCTGTTCGAGACTCCATAGCACGCCGAGCGCTTCGTCGGCCGCCGATGCACCCAGCACCGGCGCTGCGTTCTTCCTGAACTTCGCGGCGAAGTCGGTGCGCTGCATCGGCCGCGTGGCGGAGCCGGGAATGTCGTCGATGCGCTTCGTGAACGCCTTGCCGTCGTCGCGTGTCGCCGTGACGACGGTCGCACAGTATTTCGGATACAGCTTCGACATCTCGGGATCGTCGATCACCTTGATCTTCTTCATGAACGCGCGCAGCTTCGGGTCGTGCAACGCATCCTTGCTGTAGCTGGCGAGCGTGACGTCGCCGTCGAACATGGCGCGCGCAGTCACGTACGGCAGGCTGTGGTCCGCCGTGCCGCTCGTTTCCGGCGCCCACTTTTCCGCATCCTTGCCGGCGGAGAACCATCCTTCGTGCGACGTGCGTATCTCGACCGCGGTGATCCTGTCGACGCCACCGGCTTGCCGCGCCACGTCGATGCCCGCATCGATCGCGGTCTGCGTGAGCGCCTGCGCCGGGTAGTACTTCACCGAGCAATCGCGGATGCGAAACGGACGGCCGCGACCGCCGAACTTCGCGACGTCGAGCGTGAAAGGCCCTGAAACCAGCTTGAAGAAGCCCGCATCGCCTTCGAACATCGGCGAGGGGCCGGTGATGCCCTCCCGCGCGAGCGCCGCTGCGAACACGCCGTTGCGCGCCGCGTCGGCATCGGCGAGTCCTTTCCAGTCGGAGATGGTTTGCACGCGCGTCTGATTCAGCGCGACGTGACCGTTGATGGCGAGATTCACTGCCTGCGTGAGTCTCGCTTCGTCGAGCTTCATGAGCTTGCCCGCTGCCAGCGCGGCGGCGGGAAGGCTGAAGTTCGGATGATCCCAGCCGTGCTGGCTGATCGACGCGGCATCCATCAACCGGCAATCGATCTCGTAGGCGAGCGCGATCGCGACGATGAGATCGCGGCCGCTCGCGCCCTCTGCTTCGGCTTGCGCGAGACACGCGGCGATGTTGTCGCTCGGGTGGCCGATCTCCTTGCCTGCATAGACGTCGTTGAGGTCGTAGAAGCGTATTGCCGCGCCGTTCGCGAAAGCGGCCACGTGCGCCGGTAATCAGGACTTGCGGCGCGCGCGAGGTTTCACGCCGATGAGCGCGAGCACCGGCCTCGCCGCGCCTTCGAGCAGTTCGCGCTTCGGATTGACACGCGCGAGCACGCGCAGGCCCAGCAGCGAGGCGAGGAGCGCCTTGGCCGTGTCGGAGGTGTTCAGTTCCGATGGAATCGATCCGTCCGCCTGACCCGCCGCCACGCAACGCGAGAAGAACCCTTCCATGTCCTTCAGCACGCCATTCAAGGCACGATGAAAATGGCTGTCGTGCGGTGCCAGTTCTATCGCCGAGTTCACGATGAGGCATCCCTTGCGATGCGGATCGTTCACCGAAAGCCGGATGATTTCGTCGAAGAACGCGGCGATCGCCTCGCGCGGCGGCATGTGATGTTCGAGACGCCTCACCCGCTCGCGAAAGCCGCGCTCCACGTAAGCTTCGAGCGCGCGTTCATAGAGCGCACGCTTGTCGCCGAACGTGTTGTAGAGACTCGCCGCCGCCAGACCCATGGTCGAGGCGAGATCGCGCACGGAAGTCGCCTCGTAACCATGCGACCAGAATTGCGCGATGGCCGCATCGAGCACGGCCTCCTCGTCGAACTCACGCGGACGCGGCATGCGACTCCCTTCAGGCCGTCTTCGGATAGTTCGACGGGAACAGCGCGCGCCTGGTCTCGTCGTCGTTCACCGTCTTGAAGGCGTGCTTCTTGTTCACGCCGCGCGCGCGTTCGACAGCGGGCCGCGCGTCGATCTTCGCGAACCAGCGTTTGAGTTCGGGATACGGCCCGAGCGGATCTTCACTCGACTTGAACACGCGCGATGCCCGATCGACCCAGCCCCACGCCGACATGTCCGCGATCGTATAGCTTTCGCCGACGATGAATTCGCGGCCCTTCAGCCTGTCATTGAGCACTTGATAATGACGGTCCGCTTCTCGCCGATAGCGGTTCACCGCGTAGTCGAGCCCTTCCGGCGCCGCGTACTGGAAATGCACCGCCTGCCCCGAAAACGGCCCGAGACCACTCGCGACGAACATGAGCCACGAAAGAAGCTGCGGACGATCTTCCGGCGCACCGAGAAACTGGCCGGTCTTGTCCGCGAGATAAAGCAGGATCGCGGTGGAGTCGAACACGAAAGCGGGCTTGCCGCCCGGCCCTTCACTGTCCACGATGGCGGGCACCTTGCCATTCGGGTTGATCGCGCGGAACTCGGGCGAATGCTGCTCGCCCTTGCTGGTATCCACGGGCTTCAGTTCGTAAGGCAGTCCGGATTCCTCGAGAAACAGTGCGATCTTCGCGGGATTGGGCGTAGGGTGAAAGTAGAAATCGATCATGCAGGTTGTCTCCGTGCCGTGGCCAATGTCGCTTCATTCTAGATCGATCGATCCAAAACACGCAAACGCGTTCGAAGCGCGGCGGCATTCATCGTGAAGATCCTCGGCGGACGGGCGCATCACTGACCGCAACATGCCTGCTCTTCGCGTCCACCGACATGGGACGACGACGCCTCGTCAGCCGACAGTCCCAAATCGCGGGAGAGCGCCGGCGCGACGGTGACGAACGATGTTTATCGTCGAATGCACTGCTTGCTCCCGGGTTTACGTCGATAGGATTCGCGCGCGCTCCGTTCTACTGTATCGATACACTAAATCGTTACAGCGCGTCGTTCGTATGCTGTCGCGCTTCATATAACCGCCCGCGCTCAGAGCGGCACCCAGGAGACAACACCATGCAATTCGCTTCAGGCTTTTCCCGCCGACGGTTCCTTCAGGCTGCCTCGGCGACGACGCTCGCGGCCGCGGGCGCGGGCTTTCCCGCGATCGTGCGCGCCCAGCCCGCCGCGACGCTGCGGCTGTCGTCCTCGATGCCGCCGAACGAAAACGCCGCGCACTACGTGTGGTACCAGAACTTCGCCGCGAACCTGAAGGCGAGCGTCGGCGATCAGATTCGCATCGACTTCTTCCCGAACAACCAGCTCGGCAAGGAAAGCGACGTCGTGCAGCAGGTGAAAGTCGGCGCGGTCGACATGATGGTCACGGGCTCGTCGATCTGGGCCACCGCGCTTCCCGAACTCGGCATGCTCGATCTCGGCTATGTGTTCGACAACTTCGATCACGTCGGCCGCGCGATGGACGGCACCGTCGGCAAGTCGTTCGACACGCTGCTGCAACAGCGCGCAGGCTGCTCGGTGCTCACATGGGGCTATTCCTTCGGCGCGCGCAACGTGTTCACCAAGAAGCCCACGCAATCGCTCGCCGACATCAAGGGCGTGAAGCTGCGCGTGCTGCCCACGCCCGCCTTCATGGAGACCTTCAGGCTGATGGGCGCGGTGCCGACGCCGATTCCCATCGGCGAACTGTATATGGCCGCGCAGACCGGCGTCGTCGATGGCTTCGAGCACGACTGCGCGACGGTTCTCGCGAGCAAGTACGACGAAGTCGTGAAGTCGTGCTGGCAGACGCAGCACGTGTTCAGCCCGCTCGTCGTCGTGATGGGCCGCCGCGCGCTCGCGAAGATTCCGGAAAATCTGCGGCCCGCGTTCCAGAAAGCGGCGCAGGACGCGACCGCGAAGCAGCGCGCCACGGCCATCCAGACCGCCGCCGGGGCCGAGCAGGAACTGAAGAAGAAAGGCATGACCTTCTACCCGATGTCGAAGGCCGATCGCGACACCGCGCGCGCCGAAATGCAGTCGCAGTTGTATGCGAGCTTCGCGAAGCAGTATCCGGCGACCGCGCCGCTCTTCACCGCCATCGCCGCCGCGCGCGGCTAAAGCCACGCGAACGACGTCAAAGAGGCCGACACCATGACCACTTTCTCCGCGACGCCCGGACCGGAGGCGCAACTCGCCGCGCCCGGATTCGGCCATGAGACCGTGCTTGCGCGCGGCCTCGCGCGCCTCATGCACTGGATCGAATACTTCTGCGCGGCCGTGCTCGCCGCCGATGTGATCGTGGTGTTCCTCTCGGTGATCTATCGCTATTTCCTGCACGATCCGTTCGACTGGGCCGAGGAAGTCGCCGGCGCGCTGATGATCGTGCTGGTGTTCTTCGGCGCGGCCACCGTGCTCGGACGCAGCCAGCACGTCGGCGTCGACCTGTTTCGCGGCATGTTGCCGGGACGCTGGCAACCCGCGCTCGTGCACGTCGGGCATTGGGTGATCGCGGGCGTCGCGGGGAATCTGTGCGTGTCGTCGTGTCTTCTGCTCGTCGATTCGTATGGCCAGATGACGCCGAGCGGCCTGCCCGCGTGGATCAACGTGTATCCGCTCGTGATAGGCAGCGTGTTCATTACGGTCTTCGCGCTTGCCAATGCCCTGAACGGCGCGCGCAAGATCGTGCTCGGCACGCTCGCCGGCTGCGTGCTGCTCGCGGCAGCCGTGTTCGCGTGGAACGCGTTGGTGCCCGCTCACGCGATGAAGCCCGGCTTCCTGCTGCTGGCCGGTTTCATCGGCGGACTCGTGCTCGGCGTGCCGATCGGCTTCGTGCTCGCGTTCTCGGCCCTGCTCTACTTCCTCGCCGAACCGTCGCTGCCGATGCTCGTCTACTCGCAGCAAGTGATGGCCGGCACCGACCACTTCGTGCTGCTCGCCATTCCGTTCTTCGTGCTGGCCGGCCTGCTGATGGAAACCAACGGCATGTCGTCGCGCCTGATCGAACTGCTGCTGCGCATTTTCGGGCGCGTGCGCGGCGGACTCGGCCTCATCACGATCATGGCGACGGCGTTCTTCTCCGGCGTGTCCGGTTCCAAGCTCGCGGATATCGCGGCGGTCGGCGGCGTGGTCATGCCCGCCGTGCGCCAGAGCAAGGAAGATCCGAACGAGGCGGCGGCGTTGCTCGCCTGCAGCGCCGTGATGGCGGAGACCATTCCGCCGTGCGTGAACATGATCATCATGGGCTTCGTCGCGAACATATCGATCGCGGGTCTGTTTCTCGCGGGCGTCGTGCCGGCGGCGGTGCTGGCGGTGGCGCTCGCGATCGTCGCGGTCATCTTCGGCCGGCGCATCAATCTCGCCGATGCGCTCACGAATCCGCGCGCGTGGCTGCCGCTCGCCGGGGGCGCGCTGGTCGCGCTCGTCATGATCACGATGATCGGCAAAGGCGTGACTTCGGGCATCGCGACATCGACGGAAGTGTCGGCGTTCGCCGTGGTGTATGCGTTGATCGTCGGATGGCTCGCGTTTCGCGAACTCACGCTGAAGTCGGTCGTGCGCGTGTTCGTGCGCTCGGCGTCGATGGCGAGCAGCATTCTGTTCATCGTGGCGGCGGCTTCCAGCGTGTCGTTCGCGCTGACCATCGAGCAGATTCCCGCGCTCGTGTCCGATTCGATGATCGCGTTCGCGCATCAGTACGGCCCCACGATGTTCCTGCTGCTGTCCGTGCTCATCATGATCGTGTTCGGCGCGGTGCTCGAAGGCGCGCCCGCGCTCATCATCTTCGGGCCGCTCCTCACGCCGATCGCGACGCAGCTCGGCATCAGCCCGCTGCACTTCGGCACGGTGATCGTCGTCGCGATGGGCCTGGGCCTGTTCTCCCCGCCGGTCGGGCTCGGGCTCTTCGCGACCTGCGCCATCACCGGCACGGAAATGAAGGCTGTCGCACGCCCTATGCTCAAATACTTGCTGGTGCTTTTCATCGCACTGGTGGCGCTGATTCTCGTGCCGTCGTTTTCGTTGTGGTTGCCGACCCGGCTCGGCCTGTAGCCGGCAGATGTCAAACCTTATGAGCACCATTCAGGATGTCGCCCGCGAGGCCCGCGTGTCCGTGAGCACGGTATCCAACGTGTTGAACGGCCGCACCGACCAGATGCGCCAGGAAACGCTCGCACGCGTGCAGGCCGCGATGAACGCGCTGCAATACCGTCCGAGCACGCTCGCGCGTCAGTTGAAGACCGGGCAGACGCCGCTGATCGGACTGCTGGTGCCGTCGATCGCCAATCCGATGTACGGCTATATCGCGCGCGAAGTCGAAACCTGTGCGCAGGAGCGCTACGGCTATCGGGTGATGATCGGCAACACGTATCGCGATCCGGCGAAGGAGGCATCGTTCTTCGAGGATCTGCTCTCGCAAGGCGTGCGCCGCGTGATCGTCATTTCGTCGCTCGCGAACGAGCGGCATCTGGAAACCGCGGTCGAGCGCGGCATGGTCGTCGTCAGTTACGACCGCCGCGCGACCGAAGGCGAAGCGACGCGTGTCGAGCACGTCACGCCGGACAACTTCGAAGCGGCGCGCATCGCGACACGGCATCTGATCGCGCACGGCCATACGCGGCTCGCATTCGCCACGCTGACCGGCGTGACGATGAGCCGGCGCGACAAGATCAACGGCTTTCTTTCCGCCGCCGACGAGGCGGGTCTCACGCAGACGGCGCGCGTGCTCGACAGTGGCCCGGTGAACGAATACGGCGATTCGATGATCGCCGAAAACGGCCGCGCGCTCGCGCGTCTGCTCGCGAAGGACGACGCGCGCCCGACCGGCATCGTCGCCGTCAACGATCTGATGGCGCTGGGCTTGATGGCCGGTTTGCGCGAGTGCGGCCTGCGCGTGCCGGAAGACGTATCGATCGTCGGCATGGACGGGCATTTTCTCGCGGCGATCTCGAACCCCGCGCTCACGACCGTGCAGCTTCCCGTCCCCGCGATGGCCGCCGCGATGGTCGAGCGCGCGATGCGTCCGCACGACGAACCCATGCCTGCATCGGAGCAGGCGCTGTTCACGAATATCACGCTGGTGGAGCGCGAGTCGGTCGCCGCGCCCGCGAAACGAATCAGGACGAGGACATGAACAAGGTATTCGTGAGTCATCCCCGGCACATGCTGGATCATTACTTCGGCGCACGCGCATCGGCTGCGCTCGCGGCGTTCGCGGACGTCGCGTACAACCGCGAAGATCGCGAGCTGACGACCGCCGAACTCATCGAGGCCGCGCGCGATGCCGATGTCATCATCGCGTACCGTCAGACGCCCGCGCCGCGCGCCTTGTTCGAGGCGTTGCCGAAGCTCGCCGCGTTCGTGCGCTGCGCGGTCGATATCCGCACCGTCGATGTCGATGCCGCCAGCGAGTTCGGCGTGCTCGTCACGCAGGCGAGCGCGGGCTTCGTGCCGTCCGTGTCGGAGTGGGTGATCGGCGCGATGCTCGATCTCGCGCGCGGGACGACCGCGTATGCAGAGGCCTTTCATCGCCATGAAGCGCCCGCGCCGATGATGGGCCGCGAATTGCGCGGCAGCACGTTCGGCGTGATCGGCTACGGACAGATTTCGCGCTATCTATGCGATCTCGCACTGGCATTCGGCATGCGCGTCGTCGTGTCCGATCCTTTCGCGACGATCGACGATACGCGCCTTCATCAGACCGGCTTCGACGACTTGCTCGCGCAGTCGGATTTCGTCGTGTGTCTCGCGGCCGCCAATGCGCAGACGGCGAATCTCATGAACGCGCGCGCTTTCTCCGCGATGAAGCGCGGCGCGTACTTCATCAACGCCGCGCGCGGCGAACTCGTCGACGATGACGCGCTGCTCGACGCGCTCGAGCGCGGTCATCTCGCGGGATGCGCGCTCGATGTCGGACGCGCGGCGGATCAGATGCCCGCGCCGGCGCTCGCGGCACATCCGCGCGTGATCGCGGCGCCGCATGTCGGCGGGTTGACGCCCGGCGCGATCGAGCATCAGTCGATGGAAACGGTCGCGCAAACGCGAGCGCTCTTCGACGGCGTCGTTCCCGCAGGCGCGGTGAACGCGGCGCACGCGTTCCGTCTCGTCGGCTTCGACATGCAGGCGGACGCGCGATGAACCTCGAAGGCGCTTGCGACTGCCACATTCACGTCTACGAAGAAGGCTATCCACTCGCGAAGACCGCGACGTTCGCGCCGCCGCCCGCGCCCGCATCGGCGTATCGGGAGGTGCAGCGCGCGCTCGGTTTCTCGCGGGCGATCGTCGTGCAGCCGACGGGCTATGGCTTCGACAACCGCTGCACGCTCGCGGCCATCGCGCAACTGGGCGACGGCGCGCGCGGCATCGCGGTGGTGCCGCCGGATATCGGCGATGACGAACTCCAGCGCCTGCACGATGCCGGCATTCGCGGCGTGCGCTTCATGATGCTGCCGGGCGGCGTGCTGCCGTGGGATGCGCTCGCGGATAAGTCAGCGCGTATCGCACCGCTCGGCTGGAATATCGACCTTCAGCTCGACGGCCACACGCTGCCGCAGCACGAAGCAATGCTCGCGCGTCTGCCGTCGAATCTCGTCATCGATCATCTCGGCAAGTTTCTCGCGCCGGTCACGCCGCAAAGCGAAGGATTCGCGTCGCTGTGCCGCCTGCTCGATGGACCGCGTTGCTGGATCAAGCTGTCCGCGCCGTATGAAAGCTCCCGCACCGGCGCGCCGGATTTCGACGACGTGTCCTGGCTCGTGCGCACGCTGTCCGCGCGTTTTCCCGAGCGCGGCGTGTGGGCGTCGAACTGGCCGCATCCCAACGTCAAGCCGGTGCCGGACGACGCCCGCATGCTCGACTGGACGATGCGGCTCGTGGAAAGCGACGGCGTTCGCCGCAAGATACTCACCGATAATCCTGCGGAGTTGTACCGGTTCAACACGCGCCCGCACACGGACCGATTTATCCCGCTGCAGGCGTGAAAATCTCGCGATTCTCGAGGACGTAATTGCGCACGGTCATCGGCTTGCGGCCCGTGATCCGTTCGACCGTGTCATCTGACCTGCAAGCTCGCCCGCTCGATACGCACGCTACGCGCGACATACCGGCGTGATGTGCCAGGTCGCCGCGACTTGCTCGATAGCCGACTCATCAAGCGTGCAGAACCAGCTTCTGCACGCGCCAGTTCAGCAGTTCGGCGACGAATAGCACGTTCTCCGAAGGGCATGCCATCTGATGAATCCAGCCGAACTGCTTCGGCTGCTTGCCCGCTTTCCCGAGCACGCCGAGCACTTTGCCGTCGAGCGTCATCTTGTAGATGCGGCCCGGGAATGCATCGGCGCTGTAGAGCACCTGATTCGGCCCGGGCGATATGCAGATGGCCCACGGCGAGCCCGGCGCGAACGTGCCGGCCGCGATGGCCGCTTCATCCGGCATGTTGCCAATCGCCGGACGTGCATCCGGCGGCACGGGAACGTCGATCGTGAATTGCCGCTGGAAGTTGCCTTCGGTGTCGAACACCTGAATGCGCCGGTTGCTGCGGTCCGCGACGTAGACGTTGTCGTTCGCATCGACCGCGATGCTATGCGGCGTATGGAACTGACCCGGGCCGCTACCGCGATCGCCCCACGACTTGATCCAGTTGCCGTCGCGATCGACCTTCGCGACGCGCGAGTTGATATAGCCGTCGCTGATGTAGGTGTTGCCCGCGACGTCCCACGCGACGTCGGTCACTTGGCGGAAGCGGCCAGGCTCGGCGCGCAGCGGCGGGTTCGGATGCTTCAGCGGGCCGGTCTCCTCGTCGGCGGCTTCCTGCTTGCGGCCGAACACCATCGCGACGCGGCCTTCCGGCGTGAACTTGATCACCATGTCGGAGCCCTTGTCCGTCACCCAGATGTTGTCCTGCCGATCGACCTTCACCGTATGAGCGAACGACCACGCGTATAGGTTGTGCCCTATCTCGCGGACGAAGCGTCCGTCCGGCGCGAACTCCAGCAGTTGTGCCGCGGCGGCGCCATAGGCGGGCCCCATCGTGTTGCCGCGTGACAGCACGAAGATGTGCCCGTGCGAGTTGAGCGCGACACCGGAGCACTCGCCGAAATACATGTCCTTGGGCAAATGAACGGGATCGGCAATCGAGTCGTAAGCAATCGACGGCACGGCCTGAGCGTCGGCGAACGCCGGAGGCACCACGAGTCCGGCAGCGGTGCCGGCGACGAGGCTCATGAAAGTACGGCGACTCATTGCCCGATGCTCGACACTGCCGCAGCACGCGCAAAACAGCGCATCTCGCTCACTCATCTGGCGTCTCCTTCGTTGTGGGTTACGTGCTGCCTGGCTGACTTACCCAACGTATGGAACGTGCAGAGGCAATCGTAGTGCACAAACCGCTCGATTGCTCGGGCGTTTTTGGAGTTTCGCCGGGTTGTGCGTCAAGGCTCGAGTGCGGGGAAGTGCGCACATCAACGGCCAAGCGATGACGGGGCGACGTTAAGACCGGCATCCGCGGACGATACCTCACGCACCTTGCCCGTGCGCGCAAGCCGCGTGGCGAGCGTCGAGAGCGCATCGTACGCATCGCGCGATACCGCGTCCCACGCGCCGATGGCCTGCGCTTGCGCTTCGACGACCGCATGATCGCCGCGCGCCGCCGGTCCGGTCAGCGCATCCTGCGGCCCGAGCGAAACGACGTTGGTGGCGGCATTGCGCGTGAGCGTATGCATCATGTCATCGATGAGCGCTTGCGGAATGCCCGCCGCCTGCCACATCTCGACGGACATTGCCGCGAGAATCGGCAGAAAGTTCGACGCGACGACCGCCGCCGCGTGATAGAGCGCCTTGCTGCCCGGCTCGATATCGAAGCAGCGCGCGCCGATGGCCGCGAGAATCTCGCTCCATGCCGCACGCGCGGCGCGATCGCCTTCGAGTCCGCACGGCGTGCCTTCGAACTGGAACACGGCGGTGCCCGGCTTGGCGAAGCTCAGCATCGGATGCGCGCTCGCCACGCTCCAGCCGATCGCGCGCAAGGGCGAAAGCGTGTCGGTATCGAGCGCGCCGCTGCAATGCACGGCAATCGCAGGCGCGTCGTTCTTTCGATGCCGTGCGAGCACGTGCGCCACGTCCGCGATACGCGCGTCGGGCACCGAGAGCAGCCAGATATCGGCGGGACGCATCGCGCCGATATCGCCGAGCGCGCGGCCCGCGCCGATGAAATCGACCGCTTCGCGCGCGTGCGCGATATCGCTGTCGGATACATCGCCGATATCGAGCACGCGGTTCGCGACGATCAGATTGCCGAGCGTCGCGCCGACACGCCCCGCGCCGATGATGTTGAGAGTCGCCATGACGATGTGAACCCGCGCGGAACTAGCCGTGCCTGATCGCGATGGTCTTCAGGCTCGTGAAACCGTACAGCGCCTCGAAGCCCTTCTCGCGTCCATGCCCGCTCGCCTTCACGCCGCCGAACGGCAACTCCACGCCGCCGCCCGCGCCGTAGTTGTTGATGAACACCTGACCCGCCTGCAGTTTGCGCGCGAGACGCAGGCCGCGCGATCCGTCGCGCGTCCATACGCCCGCGACGAGACCGTAGTTCGTGCCGTTCGCGAGCTTCACGGCTTCGGCTTCATCGTCGAAGGGCATCACCGCGAGCACCGGCCCGAAGACTTCTTCCTGCGCGAGCCGGCTTTCCGGCGGCACGTCGCGAAACAGCACCGCTTCCTGGAAAAAGCCGTTACGCGATGCCTCCACCACGATCTTGCCGCGCGCCGCCACGCGAATGCCCTCGCCTTCTGCCTGCTCGACGATGCCGCGCACGCGCGCATGTTGCTTCGCGTTGACGAGCGGGCCCATGTCGAGGTCCATCGCCGGCGGACCGGAACGCAGCGCTTCGAAACGCTGCGCGAGACGTTCGATCACGGTTTCGTAGATGCCGCGCTGAACCAGCAGACGGCTGCCCGCCGAGCACGTTTGCCCGGCGTTCTGGATGATCGCGTTCTGGATCACGGGCAGGGCTTCGTCGAGATCGGCATCGTCGAACACGAGTTGCGGCGACTTGCCGCCGAGTTCCAGCACGCTCGGGCAATGACGTTCCGCCGCCGTGCGTCCGACGAGCGCGCCCGTCGCCGTCGAACCGGTGAACGAGATATGACCGATGCCTTCGTTCGCCGACAACGCCGCGCCCGCTTCGCTGCCGAGTCCCGTGACGACATTGATCGCGCCTGCCGGAAAGCCGATGTCGGCGGCGATTTCGGCGAGACGCAGGATCGACAGGCTCGCGTCCTCCGCGGGTTTCACGACGCACGCGTTGCCCGCCGCGAGCGATGCGCCGACGCTGCGTCCGTAGATCTGCATCGGGTAATTCCACGGAATGATGTGGCCCGTCACGCCGATCGGCTCGCGCACCGTCAGCACGGTGAAGCCGGTCGCATAGGGCAGCGTTTCGCCGTGCAGCTTGTCGACGCAGCCGGCGTAGTACTGCAGATAGCGCGCGAGCACGGCCGCATCGGTGCGCGCGGTCTTGAGCGCCTTGCCCGTGTCGCGCGCTTCGAGTTGCGCGAGTTCGTCGGCATGATCGAGCACGGCCTTCGCGTAGGCGAACAGCAGGTTCGAGCGCTCGGCAGGCGAGAGCTTCGCCCACGGACCGTCGAGCGCGTCGCCCATTGCGCTGCGGGCTGCGTGGACGGCCGTGGCGATATCGGCGGCGTTGCCGCGTGCGATCGCCGCGAACGGCTCGCCGGTGCTCGGGTCGATGACATCGAGCGATTCGCCGTTATTGCCCGCGCTCCACGCATTGCCGATGAAGTGACGATATTCCATGCTTACTCCGTGATCAGTGCGTGTTCCGTGACGGCTTCGGCGATCGCCGTGCCGACTTCGATGGTGTTCGCCGTGCCGCCCATGTCGGGCGTGCGCGGGCCGTTTTCGAGCACGCTTTCGATGGCCGAGACGATCGTCTTCGCCGCTGCTTCATAGCGCGCGTCGCCGCGCCCGAGATGCTGCAGCATCAGGGCCGCCGACCATATCTGCCCGATCGGATTGGCGATGCCCTTGCCCGCGATATCGGGCGCCGAGCCATGCACCGGCTCGAAGAGCGACGGAAAGCGCCGCTCCGGATTCAGATTCGCCGAAGGCGCGATGCCGATGGTGCCCGTGCAAGCCGGCCCGAGATCGGAAAGGATGTCGCCGAACAGATTCGACGCGACCACGACATCGAAACGATCCGGATGCTGCACGAAATGCGCGCACAGAATGTCGATGTGGAACTTGCGCGTCGCGATGTCGGGGTATCGCTTCGCCGCTTCGGCCAGGCGCTCGTCCCAATACGGCATCGTGATCGAGATGCCGTTGGACTTCGTCGCGGCGGTCAGTTGTTTCTTCGGGCGGCTTTGCGCGAGCTGGAACGCGAAGTCGAGAATGCGGTCGACGCCCGTGCGCGTGAAGACCGCCTGCTGCGTCGCGAACTCGCGCTCGGTGCCTTCGAACATGCGTCCGCCGACCGACGAATACTCCCCTTCGGTGTTCTCGCGCACCACCAGAAAGTCGATGTCGCCGGGCTTGCGGTTCGCGAGCGGCGAAGGCACGCCGGGCATCAGGCGCACCGGCCGCAGGTTCACGTATTGATCGAAGTCCCGGCGAATCCTGATGATCGATTCCCACACGGCCGTGTGATCCGGCACGACGTCCGGCGTGCCGACCGCGCCGAAGAAGATCGCGTCGTGCTTGCCGATCTGCCTGTCCCAATCGGCGGGCATCATCGTGCCGTGCTGCACGTAGTGCTCGGTGCACCATGACGCGAATTCGTCGAAATCGAGTCCGATGTCATAGCGCGCGGCGGCCGCCTTCAGCACGCGCAAGCCTTCGACCATGACTTCCTTGCCGATGCCGTCGCCCGGAATGACGGCGATGTGATGCGTTGTTGCCATTGCGCGATGTCTCCTCTTTTCGACGCCTGTTCAGAGGGCCAATCTAGCGGACGCGCGCAAGCGGTGGAAGTGCGAATGCGGAAACGGGAGTCTTCGAATATGCGCAAGGCTTCACGTGGCGGAGCGCTCGCCCCCCGGCGCGATGAGCGTAGCGGGCGCGAGTGCGCTCAGATAATCGAAGAGCTTGCGCGCGGGCAAGGGCGCCGCGCCCGAGCGTATGCCGACGGACATCACGCGCTCGGCCCACGGATTCGTCAGGCGGATGAAGCGCAGGCGCATCGGCTCGCGAAAGAGCCGCACCGCGCCTTCGGGCAGCACGCCGATGCCCTGTCCCGCCGCGATCAGCCGGCACATGCCCTCGAAGCTTTGCACCTGCACGCGAAAGCGGATGGTGCGGCCCGCGAGCGCGGCTTCCTTGACGAGCATGCGCGTGACTTCGGCCTTGTCGTCGAGGCCGACGATATCGTGTTCGAGCAGCGCGGCAAAATCGATCTCTTCGCCGCGCAGCACATGATCTTCCGGCACGACCACGCTGATGCGGTCGGTGCAATACGGGGCGAGGCGAATGCCTTCCATGCCGCTCTGCGATGTCACGACGCCTACATCCGCGCGCCCTTCGCGCAAGGCCTGAAGAATATCCAGGCTGCGCAGTTCGCTGATATGGAGCTTGATGTCCTGATAGCGCTGCGAGAATGCACGCAGATGATCGGGCAAGTCCTGGCTGATCGCGGAGATATTGGCGAACACGCGCACCCGGCCGACCGACCCTTTCGTATAGTCGGACAACTCGCTATAGATCGCGTCGGTCTTGAGCAAGAGATCGGTGGCGTGACGCGCGAGCGCTTCGCCCGCGGGCGTGGGCTCGACGCCCGCCGACGTGCGGTTCAAGAGCCCCACGCGAAAGTGATGCTCGAGCAGCGCGATGCGCCGGCTCGCCGTCGACAGCGACATGTGCGATTGCTGCGCCGCCTTGGACAAGCTGCCCATTTCGACGGCGCGCAGAAAGAGAGCCAGCGACGTGAGATCGAACAAACCGGATGCCCCTCAAGAGTTCATGCCGCGCAGTATGGCATTCGCCTACGCTCGCCGCGTCGCGCTTGAGTACAGGAAAACCCTGACCGGGGCGCGCGCCGTGCCGGAAAGCGCGTGTTCGAAGTATTCGAAAGCCCGCTTCAGCGATTTCGCATATCACCCGCGCTCTGCAGCCGCTACATTTCTCCTGTCCCGCCGCGTCCCGCGCGAGCCGGACTCAAAAAACATAGACGGAGACAGACGTGGAAATCGATGCGACCAACATGCCGCACGGCGCGGCATCGCCCGCGCCGTCACATGATGCGGCCACCGCCGACCGGATTTTCCGGCGTCTCGCGCTGCAGGTCCTGCCGATCCTGATGTTCGCGTACATCACGTCTTATATCGATCGCGTGAACGTGAGCTTCGCGAAGCTGCAAATGGCGCAGCAGCTCGGTTTCTCCGATGCCGTGTTCGGCTTCGGCGCGGGCATCTTCTTTCTCGGCTACGTGGTTTTCGAAGTGCCGAGCAACATGATCCTTCAGCGCGTCGGCGCGCGCCGATGGATCACGCGCATCATTCTTTCGTGGGGCGTCGTGTCGGGGCTGACCGCCTTCGTCGCCACGCCGATGCAGTTCTACGTGATGCGCTGCCTGCTCGGCGTCGCGGAGGCGGGCTTCATTCCGGCGATCATCTTCTATATCGGCCAGTCGTTTCCGCGCAACCGGCGCGCGCGCATCCTGAGCATGTTCTATGCGGCGCTCGCGCTCGCGGGTCTCATCGGCTCGCCGCTGACCGGCTTCATCATGCAGTACTTCGACGGCCTCATGCACCTCGCCGGCTGGAAGTGGATCTTCATCGTGGAGGCCTTGCCCGCGTTCATCGCGGCGGTCTACACGTGGAAAGGCCTCGACGACGACGTCACGAAGAGCCCGCGCTTCAGCGAGACGGATCGCGTGTTCCTGTCGCGCGTGCTCGCCGAGGATCGCGCGGTGACGGCGGAATCGAATCACAAGGGCCTCTTCACGAGCGCGCTCGTGTGGGCGTTCTGCCTGATCTATTTTCTCGATGTGTTCGGCATCTACGGCTACACGTTCTGGGCCCCGACCATGATCAAGTCGATGGGCATTTCCGGCGACTTCGCGATCGGCGCGCTCGCGGCATTGCCCAACGCGGTCGCCGTCGTCGTGATGGTGATGTTCGGCCGCAGCGCGGACCGGCGCGGCGAACGGCGCATGCACGTTGCGGCGCTCCTGCTGATGGGCGCGGCCGGCCTGTCGCTCTCGGTGATCTGGCATGACAATCTGTGGCTCGGCATGATCGCGCTGTGCATCGCCAATGCGGGATTGCTGTCGTTTCCGCCGCTCTTCTGGAGCATGCCGACTGCGGTGCTCGGGCAGGCCGCGGCGGCGGTCGGCATTGCATGGATCAGCGCCTTCGGCAATCTCGGCGGCTTCTTCGGCCCGTATGCGGTCGGATTTCTGAAGCAGGCATCGGGCGGCATGACGCTGCCGATTTTCTCGATGGTCGGCTGCCTCGTGCTCGGCATCGTGCTCACCATGATGCTGCCGAAGCGCCTCGTCAACCGCTGAATCAATTCGAACACGACAACGGAAGAGACACGCATGAAGCAACGAATCGGCATGATCGGTATCGGCCTGATGGGGCACGGCATCGCACGCAACGTGATGAAGCATGGTTATCCGCTCACGGTGGTCGAGCATCCCGGCAATCAGCCGCTCGACGAACTTCTTGCGGGCGGCGTGAAGACCGTCGCGAACGGCGCGGCGCTCGCGCGGGAATCGGACATCGTCATTCTGTGCGTGACGGGTTCGCCCGAAGTCGAAGCGGTGCTGACCGCGCCCGATGGCGTGCTGGCGGGATTGCGGCCGGAAACGATCGTCATCGACTGCTCGACGGCCGTGCCCGCATCGACGCGGCGCATGGCAGCGCTCGTGGAGGAAGCAGGCGGCTTCTTCGTCGATGCGCCGATGACGCGCACCGCGAAGGAAGCGCACGAAGGACGTCTGAACCTGCTGGTCGGCGCGTCAGCCGAGCTGTTCGCGCGCATCGAGCCGTTGCTGCGCACCTATGCGGAGAACGTGACGCTCGTCGGCGGCCTTGGCGCGGGACACAGCATGAAGCTGCTGCACAACTTCGTGTCGCTCGGGACGATTGCGCTGATCTCGGAAGCGGCGGCCTGCGCGACACGCGCGGGCGTGGATGCGCGCACGTTCGTCGACGTGCTCGCGAAAGGCGGCGGCGGCGGTGCGGCGCTGGAGCGGCTGCGTCCGTCGCTCATCGAAGGCGATCCGTCGGGCATGCCGTTTCATATGTCGAACGCACTCAAGGATCTCGGCTATTACGTGACGATGGCCGGTGACAACGGCGCCGTCGACGGGATCGCTGCCGCCGTGCGCGCGACATATGCGGATGCGGTCGAGCAAGGTGGCGCGCATCGGACGTTGCTTGAGTTGCCGAAGCTGCTCGGGGATTGAAGCAGTAAAACGCGCTGCTGCAGCGACGCTGCGCTCGTCGGTTGCCACGGGAATGCTATGCAGCCTGCTGAATCCCAAGGCGAGCCCCCGTCTCGTCTCAAGCGGCTGAACTCGGCTCCGTCCTCGTGCTGACAGGAAATCGCCTTCGACCTGGCCTGCGTCGCCGGCGCGTCGCACCTGTCGTCCTGTCTACGGCGCAGTCCACGTGCCGAGCGGTTTCAACGCTGCTCTTTCGCGGTGGTGTTGTTTGGATTGGCCATCCGGATTCCGTTTGCCTGAGCAGTCAGGGGTGGTTGCGCGGTCGTAAAATCGAGTTCCAAGGAATGGCGCTGCGTGTGCATTCACTGCACGCGCAGCGCATCACCCATACGGAGACGAACATGGACCTCGAATACGAGACAGTTCAACTTGGCAAGGCTCTGGAGCACCTCGCGGAAGCGAACCGACGAATCGATGACCAAGAGGGGCACTTGCTGCGTTTGGACGAGAAAGGTCTATCGACCGATGATGCGCGAAGACTGCTCACTATCATGCTGGACGCTCGAGAGACGATGAAGGCGCACATTGCGCAGACTCGCGAATTTATCGAACTGATCAAGAAAGGCGTTCTGTAGGCCCTTTGGCGTATCTATCCGTTGGCGTACTGAGAGAAGCCAACCAAGTGATGTTTCGGAAATGAATCGCCGAAGATTCGCGGTGGACTTGAGCAATAAATGACAGCACACTACGACAGGAACCCGCACAACATGACGAGAACCAACGGATTCGGGCAAAGCATCGGCGAGCCGGTGGACGGATGGACGCCACGCGAGCGGCCCGCACGCATCGTCATCGATGGAGCGCATTGCCGCATCGAACCGCTCGATGTCGCACGTCACGCAGCGGATCTGTATGACGCATACGGCCAGGCCGCCGATGGCCGCGACTGGACCTACCTGTTCGCCGAGCCGTTCAGGGATCGCGAGTCATTCGACCGCTACCTCGTGCAAGCGGCGGCATCCACCGATCCGCTGCACTATGCGGTCATCGATCGCGCGAACGACAAGGCGGTCGGCACCTTTGCGCTGATGCGCATCGAACCCGTGCATGGCGTGATCGAAGTAGGCAGCGTGACCTTCTCGCCGTCGCTCAAGAAGACGCGCCTCTCGACCGAAGCGCAGTATCTGCTGATGCGTTACGTCTTCGACGATCTGAAGTATCGCCGTTACGAATGGAAGTGCGACAGCCTCAACGCGCCTTCGCGCAAGACCGCGCAACGGCTCGGTTTCGAATTCGAAGGCATCTTCCGACAGGCGATCGTCTACAAGGGCCGCAATCGCGATACCGCATGGTACGCGATCATCGATCAGGATTGGCCGCGCATCAGGCAGGCCTTCGAGCGATGGCTCGCCGACGACAACTTCGATTCGCAACGCCAGCAGCGCGCCTCGCTGGTGCAACTCAGAGGTACATAGCCGAACGCGTCGCGCGCCTTATGCCCGATTCATCGTGAAAGTCTGCCAGGCTAGCCGCGACCAACGCGCATCGTGCGCGTCTCAAAGCGAGGCTTCGCCATGCCCAGGATCGATGTCGCGAACGTGCCGCAACGCGAAGGGCACGGGCAACGGTCATCACATGATCAACCGCTCGTCGCGATTGGCGGTCTATCTCAGAGTCGGCGCGCGCGTCTACGAAGATCTGACGATCTGTTCCGATGTCGACATGATGAGCGCCAACGCCGATGGCCGGTTCGTCCACAAGGACGGCTCGCCGAGCGCCTGACTGGTCATCCGAGCCGCGCTTGCCACTAGCACGCGCGGTCCCAACGTCTAGCAAGAAGCCCCGACTTGCGCTTCGCTTTCAACTCCCACGCGCCAGTGCTCCGCGCCGCCCCTTCTTCTGTATTTCGGCTCAGTATTCGCACCATCTCGCGTAGCTCGTGCACGTTTTCATCGAGCACGAGAGGGTTGTCGCGGGAAAACCCGAGCGCGGCTGGTTGCCCGCGTTCCGGCAGACAGAGCTGCGAGCGAATTCCGGCAGTCCGACGGCGGCTCCAGCAGGGAACTGCGGGAAAGCATCGCGGGATTGCAGCGATATGCATAGCCGAAACGCTTCGTTGGTAATACGTCGCGACGATGCTTCAATGTTTCCGTCACATTCAATGCGGTCTGCATCCGACCAACGCAAACCAACGGAGACTTTCGATGCCCGAACTTCCCACGCTCGCCGCCGAGTCCACGCTTGCCCCTGTCACGTCGAATGAACCGTTCCAGGTGCGCCCGATCGGCGGACGCATCGGCGCCGAAGTGCGCGGCGTGACGCTTTCCGCGGATCTCGACGATGACGCCGTCGCCGCGATCAACCATGCGCTGCTCGAACACAAGGTGCTGTTCTTCCGCGGTCAGTCGCATCTCGACGACGCCGCGCAGGAAGCCTTCGCCGCGCGTTTCGGCGAGACCGTCGCGCATCCGACCGTGCCGTCGCTTTCGAGCGGAAGCCGTCTGCTCGAGCTCGATTCGAAGCACGGCACGCGCGCGAATTCATGGCATACGGACGTCACGTTCGTCGATGCCTATCCGAAGATTTCGATTCTGCGCGGCGTCGTGATTCCGCCAGCAGGCGGCGACACCGTATGGGCCAACACGGCCGCCGCGTATGCAAACCTGCCGGAAGTGCTGCGCGATCTCGCCGACAAGCTCTGGGCGCTGCATTCGAACGCCTACGACTATGCCGCGACGCGCAACGTGCCCGATACGGAATCCGAACGCGAGTATCGCAAGCAGTTCACATCGACGCTCTACGAAACGGAGCATCCGGTCGTGCGCGTGCATCCGGAAACGGGCGAACGCACGCTTGTGCTGGGTCACTTCGTGCAGCGCTTCATCGGACTTTCTCAGCGCGATTCGGATCGTCTCGCCGAGCTGTTTCACGATCACGTCACGCGCCTCGAAAACACCGTGCGCTGGCGCTGGACGCAAGGCGATGTCGCGATCTGGGACAACCGCGCGACCCAGCATTACGCGGTGGCCGATTACGCCGACGCGCATCGCGTCGTGCGCCGCGCGACCGTGCACGGCGATGTGCCCGTAGGCATCGACGGGCGCAAGAGCCGCATCGTCAAACAGGAAACGCGCACGGCGTGACGCGTCGCGCGATACCGCATGCACCGGCGAGTGACATCGCCGGCGATCCACTCTTTCTCATTGCACGATGACACTACGATTCAAGCTCTTCGTCGGCGCGGCGACGCTGTTCGCCGCGCTCATCGGTCCCGCGCATGCCGCCGATCCGGCCGTGGTGCGCATCGGCGTCGCGCAGCAGGGCACCGGCGATCCGCCGACGTTCGGCGGATCGCCCGCCGCGACCGCGTTATTGCAGCATCGCGTGGAAGATGCGTTGCAGCCCGAGCACATCAAGGTCGAGTGGATCTTCTTCAAAGGCGCGGGGCCCGCGGTCAACGAGGCGCTCGCGAACAAGCAGCTCGACTTCGCGTATCAGGGCGATCTGCCCTCTGTGCTCGGCCGCGCGAACGGATTGAAGACGCATCTGCTGCTCGCGTCGAACGTGCGCACGGGCGTGTATCTCGCGGTGCCGCCGGATTCCGGCATCAAGAGCGTCAAGGATCTGAAAGGCAAGCGCGTCGGCATCTTTCGCGGCACGAATCTGCAACTCGTCGCCGATAACGTGTTGAAGGAAAACGGCCTCAGCGAACGCGATCTGCGCGTCATCAATCTCGATACCGCCGCTGCGCAGGCCGCGCTGGCATCGAAGGGCGTCGATGCCGTGTTCCTCGACTACTCGCTCTTCAAGCTGCAACGTCAGGGGCTTGCGAAGATCGTCTACGCATCGCGCGACGACGGCGTGCAGTTCACGCGGCAAGCGCATCTGCTCGTGCTCGAAGACTACGAGCGCGCGCATCCCGACACGGTGCAGAAGGTGGTGACCGCCGTGGTGCAGGCCGCGCAATGGTCCTCCGACGAAGCCAATCGCAATGCGCTTTTCGCGTTGTGGGCGAAGAGCGGCGTGCCCGTCGAATCGTGGTCGTCCGAGTTTGCGAATCAGCCGATGAAGGACCGCATGTCGCCGCTCATCGATCCGTTTCTGGTCGCGCGCTATCAGGCCGTCGCCGATGACGCATTGCGTCTGAATCTGATTCGTCAGCCCGTCAGCGTGAATGGATGGTTCGAGCCGAAGTATCTCGATCAGGCGCTGAAGTCGCTGAAGCTCGAAGCATACTGGCCGCGTTTCGATGCAGCGGGCAAGCCTTCCGGCGAACGTCTTGCGGAGAACCGGTAAATGGCCAATGCACTGACGCGTGTGGTTCAGCCTGCGGATCGTGCGCGCGGGATTTCATCGACGGATACGTGGCGCACGATCGGCTGGACTGCGTTGCCGTGGCTCGTGCCCAGCGTGTGCGCGTTGCTGTGGGTGCTCGGCTCGCACTACGGCTGGATCTCCGCGCAAGTGTTGCCGCCGCCCGCGCTCGTTTTCGAAACGCTCGGCGCGCTCGCGAAGAGCGGCGAATTGTGGACGCACCTGCTGGCAAGCACGACGCGCGCCGCTGTCGGGTTCGGCGGCGGCGTGCTGCTCGGCATCGTGCTCGGCGGATTGCTCGGTCTGTCGCGCACGCTGGAAGCCTACGTGCTGCCGAGCTTCAACGCGATCGTGCAGGTGCCCGTGCTCGGATGGCTGCCGTTTCTGATGATCGTCGCCGGCATCGGCGAGCCCCTGAAGTATCTGCTGATCGGGCATGCGGCGCTCGTGCCCGTCACGCTCTCGACGCTGCAAGGCTTTCGCGGCACGCCGCGCGCGTTGCAGGAAGTCGCGTCGGTGTATCGCTATACGCGCTGGCAAGTCATCACGCGCGTGACTTTGCCGTCCGCGATTCCCGTCATCGGGACGGGCGTGCGGCTCGCGTTCACGAAAGCGTGGCTGACGCTCGTGGTCGTGGAGCTCGTCGCGTCGTCGGAAGGGCTGGGTTATCTGATCGTGTATGGACGACAGCTCTTTCAGCTCGATCTCGTGCTGGCCGCGGTGCTCATCGTCGGTGCAATCGGCTATGCGGCCGATCGCCTGCTCGATGCATTCGAGCGCAAGCTGCAACGCGGCCGCGCCAATTGAGGAGGAGCCATGTCGACGCTGGATTGGGAAGCGGGAACAGTCAAGGGATCGTGGCGCGGACTCGTGTTGCCGATAGTCGCGCTCGCCGTGTGGTGGTACGTGTCGCGCGATGCGCAAGTGGGGCGCGGCGTGATGGTTTCGCCCGCACAGGTGTGGAATACGGCCGTCGATCAGGTCCGCAGCGGGGCGCTCGCGCGTGCGTTGTCCGCCTCGCTTGCGCGCGAGTTGACGGGCTTTGCGATCGGCACGAGTCTCGGGCTTGCGCTCGGCGCGCTGCTCGGCATATCGAAGCTCGCCAATCGTGCGATCGCGCCGAGCTTCAACACGTTCAAGCAAGTGTCGCTGTTCGCGTGGATTCCGCTCATTTCCGTGTGGTTCGGCTTGGGCGATGTCGCGAAGGTCGTGTTCCTTTCGCTCGCCGCGCTCGTGCCCGTCGTGATGCATACGAGCGACGGCATCCGCGCCGTGCCCGCGAGCTGGCTCGATGTCGCGCGCGCGTATCGCTATGGCAGGCTGCAGACACTCGCCTATGTCGTATTGCCCGCCGCGTTGCCGTCCATCTTCACGGGCGTCTATCTCGCGCTCATCTATTCGTGGCTCGCGACGCTCGGCGCGGAGTATCTGCTCGTCGCGGGCAGCGGGATCGGCAATACGCTCGTGGATGGCAGCGAACAGTTTCGTATGGATCTCGTCGTGTTCGGCGTGATCGTGGTCGGTTTGACGGGGTGGGCGTTGAATGCCTTCGCGCGCGGCGTGCAGCGGCGCTGGCTCGGCGCGTCGCGCGTGGCTTGAGGAGAATCCGGAAATGACGACACAAATAGTGCAGGACGGCGGCCTGACGCTGCGGCATGTGAGCAAGCGCTTCGCTGGCGATGCGGCAGCGCCGGTGCTCGATCGCATCGATCTGTCGATCGCGAGCGGCGAGTTCGTGAGCATCGTCGGGGCGAGCGGTTGCGGCAAGTCGACGTTGCTGCGGCTCATCGCGGGCCTCGATGGCGATTACGACGGCGAGATCGATTTCGGCGGTGAGCGCGTCGTGACGACGGATCTGTCGCGCGGCATCGTGTTTCAGGATCATCGGCTGTTTCCGTGGCTCGATGTCGCGCAGAACGTCGCGGTGGCATTGCGCAACGCGCCACTGTCGAAGGCCGAGAAGGCGCGCGCGGTGGCGGAGCATATTGAACTCGTCGGATTGAAGGGCCACGAGCGGCATTACCCGCATCAGTTGTCGGGCGGCATGGCGCAGCGCGTGGCGATTGCGCGCGGGCTCGTGACCCGGCCGCGTCTCCTGTTGCTCGATGAACCGTTCGGCGCGCTCGACGCGCTCACGCGTAGCCGCCTGCAGCTCGAATTGCAGCGCATATGGGAGCATGAGCGCATCACGATGGTGCTCGTCACGCATGACGTGGAGGAAGCCGTGCTGCTGTCGGACCGGATCGTGGTGATGCAGGCGCGGCCGGGGCGTATCGGGGAAGTGGTGGAGGTCGCGGTGCCGAGGCCGCGGAAGCTCGGGGATCGCAAGGTCGCGCAGTTGCGGGACGATATTGTCGAGACGTTTTTCACCGATGCCGCCTGAAGCTGCGCTTCGATCGCCGCTTTATCGACAACGGATCACGCACGCCGCGCGGACTTGCATCTGACGGCCCGCTTTTCCAATTGCCGGGTGCGGCCTTGTCGTGCGTGACGTGGACGAGATACGTCGAGACAGCCGGTGTGAATCCGCCGAACACGCCGCCGCCCGGCTAAACGCGGGCGAGAACCCCGACCGGCATGATCTCGGTGACTGCGCGACCATCGCGCCGTCGGACTAGCCGAGGCGTGGCTATAATCCTCCGCAATTCAAACTGCAAACGGCGCCCTGCCCGGCCGGCTGACGCGCAACAGCCCTCCATGCCGCCTCGTCTCAAAGTTTCCCCCGATTCCCACGTTCCGCTTTACGCTCAGATCAAGGACGCCCTACGCTCGGGCATTCTCGATGGTCGCTATCCGCCGCACAGTCGCATGCCGTCCGAAAGCGAACTGCAGACGATCTTCGACGTCAGCCGCATCACGATTCGTCAGGCGCTCGGAGATCTGCAGAAGGAAGGGCTCATTTTCAAGGTGCACGGCAAAGGCTCCTTCGTCTCGCAACCGAAGGCCTTCCAGAACATCACGTCCTTGCAGGGCTTTGCCGAAGCGATGTCGCGCAGCGGTCACGAGATCATCAACCGTGTAGTGAAGTTTCGATTCGTACCGGCGCCAGCGGAAGTGGCCGCGCGGCTTTCGCTGCCGGAGCAAACGCGAGTCGCAGAGATTCATCGGGTGCGCTTGCTCAATCGATCACCGGTTTCATATGAGATGACGTACTTGCCGGAACTGCTCGGGCGTCAACTCGAACGCGCGGATCTCGTCACACGCGACATTTTCCTCATTCTCGAAAACGACTGCGCGCTGCCGCTGGGCAGCGCGGATCTCGCCATCGATGCCGTCGCGGCAAAACCCGGCATCGCGCGAGCACTCGCCATCGCCGCAGGTGAACCGCTGCTGCGCATCGAGCGCCTCACGCACGATGCCAACGGACGGCCCGTGGATTTCGAATACCTCTACTTTCGCGGCGACACGTTCCAATACCGCCTGCGCATCGACCGGGCACGCGCCGCGAGTCCCGCCCGCCGTCGGCACGTCTGAACGCCGCTGAGCCGTTATTCGGCGCACGCGAAAGCAAAGCAGAAACGATTGATTCCCGCTGCGCACATCGGCTCATACAATCTGGTCCTAACTTGTCATAACAAGCTGCGCCAGATGGCCGATGCGCTTCTGCTGGCGGTGGCGCCACGTCTTTACGAGCATGCAGACACACGAACTCGAATACGACATCGTCGTGGTCGGCGGCGGCACAGCCGGCCCGATGGCTGCGATCAAGGCCAAGCAGCGCGACCCGAAGCTGCGCGTCCTGCTCATCGATAAAGCCCACGTCAAACGCAGCGGCGCAATCTCGATGGGCATGGACGGCCTGAATAACGCCATCATCCCCGGACATGCGACGCCCGAGCAGTACGTGAAGGAGATCACCGTGGCCAACGACGGAATCGTCAACCAGGCCACGATCCATGCGTATGCGAAGCACAGCTTCAAGACGATCGAAGAGCTCGATCGTTGGGGCGTCAAGTTCGAGAAAGACCCGACGGGCGATTACGCGGTGCGCAAGGTGCATCACATGGGCGCATACGTATTGCCAATGCCGGAAGGTCACGACGTCAAGAAAGTGCTCTACCGGCAATTGAAGCGCACCCGTGTCGAGATCACGAATCGCGTCGTCGCGACGCGTCTTCTGACCGGGACCCACGGTGAGATTGCGGGCGTGATGGGCTTCGATTGCCGAACCGCGCACTTCTACGTCATTCGCGCAAAGGCGGTGATTCTCTGCTGCGGCGCGGCTGGTCGTCTGGGCCTGCCGGCGTCCGGCTATCTGATGGGCACATACGAAAATCCGACCAACGCCGGCGATGGCTACGCGATGGCTTATCACGCGGGCGCCGAGCTCGCGAATCTCGAATGTTTCCAGATCAATCCACTGATCAAGGATTACAACGGTCCTGCATGCGCGTATGTGACAGGACCACTTGGCGGCTATACGGCAAACGGCAAAGGCGAGCGCTTCATCGAATGCGATTACTGGAGCGGGCAGATGATGTGGGAGTTCTATCAGGAACTCCAGAGCGGCAACGGTCCGGTGTTCCTCAAGCTGGATCATCTCGCCGAGGAAACTATCCAGACCATCGAAACCATTCTGCATACGAACGAGCGCCCGAGCCGCGGGCGCTTTCACGCGCGTCGCGGCAACGACTATCGGACGCGCATGATCGAAATGCACATCTCGGAGATCGGCTTGTGCAGCGGACACAGCGCATCGGGGGTGTGGGTCGATGAAAGCGCACGCACCTCGGTGCAAGGACTCTATGCAGCAGGCGACATGGCCGCCGTACCGCACAACTACATGCTCGGCGCGTTCACTTACGGCTGGTTCGCGGGAGAGGACGCTGCTTCGCACGTGGCAGGCAGGGAGCTGCCGTCACTCGATGCATCGCAAGTCGAAGCGGAACGCGCTCGCGTCTTCGCGCCGCTCGAACGCGAACGCGGCCTTCCACCCGCGCAAGTCGAATACAAGCTGCGACGCTTCGTGAACGACTATCTTCAGCCGCCCAAAGCCACGCGCCGCATGGAGATCGGACTGCAACGCTTCGCGGAGATTCGCGACGACATCGCGCAGCTGCGCGCTGCCGATGCACATGAACTCATGCGCGCCGCCGAAGTCGCCGCAATCCTCGATTGCGCCGAGATGGCTGCCCGCGCATCGCTGTATCGCACGGAAAGCCGATGGGGGCTTTATCACCATCGCGTGGATTTTCCTCAACGAAACGATGACGATTGGTTCTGCCACGCGCATCTGAAGAAGGATGCATCGGGGCGCATGACCTCGTTCAAGAAGGCCGTTGAGCCTTACGTGGTTCCCATCGACGAAACCGAGCGCGGCGCGTACTCGCGCCTGCGCGTCGCCCGCAGCGCGCAACCGGTCGCTGCCTAAGGAGAGACTGCATGGCCCTCGTTCCTCGTGAGGCGCATTTGCGCACGAGCCTTCCCGTCATGATCGATGAAGACAAGTGCATTGCCGATAAAGGCTGCACAGTCTGCATCGATGTCTGTCCGATGGATCTGCTGGCGATCGATCCCGACACCGGCAAGGCTTTCATGAAGTTCGACGAATGCTGGTACTGCATGCCTTGCGAACGCGATTGCCCAACCAACGCGGTGCATGTCGATATACCGTATCTTCTTCGATGAGGAATCCAGAATGAAACGAACGCTCTTGTTCGCGCTGACCGTCGCGCTGTTTGGCGCGCATGCGCAGGCGGAAACCATTCGCGTCGCCATCGGCACGCAGGACACGACCATCAACACGGCTGCGGGCGGCGCGCTAATCCGCGAACTGCATCTGCTCGACAAGTACTTGCCGCACGACGGCAAGTACAAAGACGCGCAGTACGACATTCAATGGAAGAACTTCACGAGCGGCGCGCCCATCACGAACGAAATGGTCGCGGGCAAGCTCGATTTCGGCTCGATGGCGGATTTTCCTGGCGTGCTCAACGGCGTCGCGAATCAAAAGGCGGGCAAGAGCAGCGTCTTCATCAGCGTGCTCTCGGGCAGCGTGCGCGGCAGCGGCAACGGGATCGTCGTGCCGGTCGACTCTCCGGTACAGTCGATCTCCGAACTCAAGGGCAAGACTATCTCGGTGCCGTTCGCCTCGACCTCGCACGGCATGTTGCTGCGGGCGATCGCGGCCCAAGGCTGGGATCCCGAACGCGACGTGAACATCGTCGCCCAGCCGCCCGAAGTAGCCGGACCGGCGTTGCAGACGCACAAGATCGAGGCGCACGCGGACTTCGTGCCCTTCGCCGAACTGTTTCCGTATCGAGGCTTCGCGCGCAAGATCTACGACGGCTCGCAAGCCAATGCGCCGACCCTGCATGGCGCGCTTGTCGAGAAGGACTATGCGCAGAAGTATCCCGAAGTCGTTATCGCCTATCTGCGCGCGGTAATCGAAGCGAACCGTCTGCTCGCCGCGGAGCCGGAGCGATACAGTGAACTGATCGCCAAAGTGACGGGCATCGAGCCCGAAGTCGATTACTTGTTCCACGGGCCGCTCGGTCTGCAGACGCGCGATCTCACATGGAAGCCCGAATACCGCAAGGCGGTGCAGACATCGTTCGATACGCTGAAGCTGCTCAAGCGAGCCGACGGCGATCTGAATGCGAACACGTTCATCGACGACAGCTATCTGCGCGCGGCCTTCAAGGCTGAACATCTCGATTACGACGCCGCCTTGCGCAACTATGCGCAAACGCCGCTTGTTGCGAATGATGCGCGCACCGGCAAGCCAATCGCGCGGACGGAGCGCGTCGCACAGATCTGGGTGCGCGGCGAAGCGCGGGTGCGCAGCTACGCGTCGCCGGAAGAAGCCGTGCAGCAGATGGGCAAGCTGGAAAGCGAAGGGAAGCAAGTACGCGCGTTTTATGCGCAGGATCGCGAGAGCGGCATCAAGCTGCTCGGCAATCAGGCGTGGTTCGCGAGAAGCGGTGACGGGCAACTGAACGCATTCCTGCTGAAGGATCGCGCGCAAGCCTGGGCGGCGCAGCACGGTGGACAAGTGCTCGATTTCGCCGCCGCGCGGCAGCCGACCGCACTTGCGAATCGCTGAGGCGCGCATGGCGACGCTCGTTTCTTCCGTTCCCCTGCTTCGCCATCGCGGCACGCGTGCCGGCGTGCAGTGGGCATCGCTCGCGTTGACGTTGCTGCTCTGGCATCTCGCGACGACGCATCGCTGGAACCTCGGCTTCATCACGTTCGCGAACGTGCCGACGCCAGCCGATACCATCGCGGCCATCGTCGATCTGGCGCACTCGCCCAAGCTCTTCGCGGACTTGTCGAGCAGCCTGCGGCGCATCGCGGCGGGCTATGGCGTGGCGGCGGCAAGCGGCATTGTGCTCGGGGTCGCGATCGGACGCTCGCAGTTTGCGCGCCTGTGCTTGCTCACGCCGCTCGAGGTATTGCGGCCCATTCCCGCCGTCGCATGGATTCCGCTGGCGATCCTGATGTTCCCTTCGTCAGAAATGTCGATGATCTTCATCACCTTCACCGGCGCGTTCTTTCCCATCCTGCTTGGCACGATACACGGCGTCGAAGGCGTGGAGCCGCGGCTCGTATCGTCCGCTAAAAGCCTGGGCGCGAGCAACTTGACGATTCTTCGTGAAGTCGTATTGCCAGGCGCTGCACCCGCCATCGTCACCGGCCTTGCCATCGGCATGGGCACCTCCTGGTTCTGTCTCGTGACCGCGGAGATGATCTCCGGGCAATTCGGCATCGGCTATTACACGTGGCAGTCGTACACGGTGCAGCAATATCCGCAGGTCGTCGTCGGCATGCTGTTGATCGGCCTGCTCGGAATGGGAAGCAGCGCGCTCGTTCGCGCGGCGGGCCGGCGTCTGACACCGTGGCTTACAAGCGGGAGCCGTCCATGACTTCTCGGAATCCGCAAGGCAGCGCAGGCAGGGTAACGCTCGAGCACGTCGCGCTCACGCTGGGCGATGGACCGCAGGCGTTCACCGCCGTGCGCGATGTGAACATGACCATCGAGGCCGGCGAATTCGTCTGCATACTCGGGCCGTCCGGCTGCGGCAAGTCGACATTGCTCGCGGCGCTCGCAGGACATGTCGCGACGAGTGCGGGTCAGGCGACACTCGATGGCAAGCGCATCGACGGGCCGCATCCCGAGCGCGGCATGGTCTTCCAGCAGCATACCTTGCTACCGTGGCGCAAAACGCTCGACAACGTGGCGTTCGGCCTGAAGATGCAGGGCATCGGCAAGCGCGAAAGGCATCGGCAGGCACGCGCCTTACTGGAGCGCGTGGGCCTCGGCGCCTTCGCGGACCGCTATCCCGCGCAACTTTCAGGCGGCATGCAGCAGCGCGCGGAAATCGCACGCGCCATGCTGATTGCGCCACGCGTCCTGCTGATGGACGAGCCCTTCGGCGCGCTCGACGCGCAAACGCGCGCGATGATGCAGGCCCTTCTTCTCGATGTCTGGAGCGAGCGCAAGCCGACCGTGGTCTTCGTCACGCACGACATCGACGAAGCGCTTTTTCTCGCAGATCGCATCCTGGTGATGAGCGCGAGCCCCGGTACGGTGCTGGAAGACTTGCAGGTGCCGTTCGCGCGTCCGCGCGAGCGCGGCGAGACGCGCGATCTCGTTACGGAGCCGGAATTCATCGCGCTCAAGCGCCGTTGCCTCGCGCTGCTTCGCCATCAACCCATCGCGTCGCCCGCCGCCGATCACGCGACGGCGAGCGTTCGTTTCAATCGCTCAGTGCAGACCGCCTCATGACTCAAGCATCGCCTCTCTTCGATTCATTCACCGATTCCGACGATGCCGCTCTCGCCGCTCGGCTCGCTGATGCCGACCCCGCCGTGCGCCGCCTCGCCGTGATCGAAGCGGCCGAACTGGAAGACGAAGCGTGGCTGCCCGCACTGATCCACGCGCTTCGTCACGATGCGGACGCCGCAGTGCAGCGCACAGCGGCACAGCGGCTCGGGGCATGGGAATCCGCGGATGTCGTCGATGCGTTGTGCGACGCCATCAAGGACGCGCGGCTCGACGCGAACGTACGTAATGCGGCGGCGGAAAGCCTCACGGCGTTGAAGGACGCGGCAGCGGGCGCGCGCGTCCTGAACCATCTCACCGATGCCGATGACGAACCTTACGCACGCGCCGCGTTGCTGCGCGGCGTGCGCGAGCTGCGTCTTCCGGCGGCGGCAACGCCCGCACTGGAAGCGCTGGCGGATGCATCGGCGAATGTGCGCCGCGAAGCGGTCGGCGTGCTCGGCTGGCTTCGTCATGCGCAAGCGCTCCCGCGACTCGCATCGCTTGCGCGCGACGATGCATCGCCGGAAGTGCGGCATGCCGCGATCGGCGCGCTGGGCTTCGCCACGGACGACACCGTGCTCGATACGTTGACCTCCGCGCTTCACGACGGCGAGTGGCGCGTGCGCGAGGAAGCGGCGGCCACGCTCGGCAAATTGCGCCTCTTGTCGGCGCGCGCCGCGCTCGAAGGCGCGCTTGCCGACGACTACTGGCAAGTGACGTTGCAGGCCACGCGCGCGCTGGGCCGGTTGCGCGATGCGACGAGCACGCCTGCGGTCGCGGAACTCTTGACCTATCCGATCAGCAACGTGCGCAAGGAAGCGGCGCTCGCGCTCGGCGAACTCGGCGACATCGATGCGCTTCCGGTACTCGAAGCCGCGCTGAAAGACGGCGATCCCGAAGTGCGCAAGGCAGCGCGCATAGCGATTGCGCAGATCGGCACGCGGCACGGCTGACGCCCGCGTCCGGACTTGAACACGAGCATCCGATCGCGCAGATGGCCCACGACATTGGGATCATGCGTGATGAAGAACAGCGCGGTGGCATGCCGTGCCTGCGCCCCGCACAAGGGCGCCGTCCATTACGCAGTCCTCCTTTGGCGGGGTGTTTTCCCCGCGAATGCGTGGTTTTTTCCAACGGCCGTTCGCTTCATAGTGAAGCCATCACAAGACGGCCTTCGAACGGCCACGCGTGGCGGTGTCTCCACACGACAAACACTCATCCTGCAGCGAAAGGGCCAACGAAAACATCAACGCCCGCGCCTGCGGCTCTCTTGGCCTCACATTCGTCGAGGCAACGCTCTCTTCTCCGTATGACTACACAGGCGCGCTGCGCCTCACGTGTCTCGGCACATGGACGGCCGCCACGACGCGGCCAGGAAGGAGGTATTCGAAATGAAAGCCCATCAAACGAAGTGCGCGATGCTCCTCGCGCTCGGCATCCTCATGTTCGGCGCGGCCTGCGAGTCCGGCGTCGCGGCGACCAGCGCGGACACGGCCGACGCCCGCGCGATCGGCGTCGACGGCGGCGGGCCGCTTACGCTCACGCTTCTCGCGCCGTCCGGCGGAACGTCGCGCCTGACTTATATCGATGAAGACGGCTGGCGGCTCGATGACCGCGACGCGAGCCTCAAGCCAACGGAAGCGCGGATCACGCCCGCTTCCACTGAGCCGCCCAAGGGGGCGTCCGGCGCGGAGCGACCGATGACCGTGTTCATCGACGGCCCGACGGGCTTCACTTACGTGTGGATGCGCGATCAGGGCTGGAAGTTCGTCGGCCGCCTCGCCGATCGCAAGCACTGAGTGCTTCGCCATGCGGAAATCGCTGGTGCGCGGCGCGGCCTTCATGCTGGCCGCCTCCTTTGCCGCATACGCCCACGCGCAGCCGAATGCCGCCGCCGATGCATCGCTCGACGATGCATGGCGCGCGGTGCGCATCGCCGATTGCGCCCGTTGTCACGGCAAGGATCACGAGGGACTGGCCGCGCCGTCGATCGTCGGCTTTGCGCGCACGCAAGGCCGCGAGCGCTTCCTCGCCGCCGTGCTCGACGGCAATCCGCCGATGGGCATGCCCGCCTATCGTGGCACGCCGCTGGTTGCGGACCGCATCGACGCGATCTATCGCTACTTCGCGGGCCGCGCCGACGGCAGCATCGCGCCCGGCGCGGCGCCGCACGGCCGATGAGGGCTTCGTCGACAAGCGCTTGGCATCTTCGGGAACGCGACTAGACTTCAATTGCAGGACTTCCTTCATGGCGCGCAACGGAGGTGAATCATGAGCGCAGGCAATGACGGAACAGGTTGGACAGACAAGCCGGACGACGCGACCACCATCACGAAGCTGGTCACGAAAATCGGCGAGCAGCAGGCGAAACTCGCCCGCAGCCGGCATACCGGTCTGGGCGGACAAGTCGATCGGGCGCAGCATCAGAAACAGGTGCTCGGCGCTTTCGGCACGCTTCGCATTGCAGACGACATCCCCGATACGGTCAGGTTCGGCCCCTTCGCGAAGCGCGATGCCTCGGCCGGACCGATTCTGTACCGCGTCGCGTGCCGGATTTCGAACGGTCAGCCTTGTCCGCAGGCCGACACCGAATCTGACGTGCGCGGCATCGCGATCAAGTTCTTCACCGACGACGGCGTGGAAACAGATCTCCTGATGACCAACGAAGGCGGCCGTTCACATGCGCGCGACGCGAAACAGTTCATGGCCGTATCCGACATCATCGTCGCGAAACTCGCGGACGGCGTCGCCGGCGGTCTCAGGCAGACGCTACACGAGCTTCGGACCGGCGAGCTCCATCTCGGGGAGGGCGTGGACAGCGTCGCGATTCTCGTCAAACAGGTCGGGCTGCATCCGGTCGCGAGCGTCACCCTGGAGGATTTCTGGGGATCGGTCGTGCGGCTTGGCCCGGCGGCGATCAAATATTCGCTGCATCATTTCGATTCGACGCCCTCTGGCACGCAGGCCACGGGCGAGGGCGAGAACTATCTGCGCGCGGATTTGTTCAACCGTCTGGAAGAAGGACCGGTCGGCTGGTGGCTCGGCGTGCAGCTTTTCGTCGATGAAGCCACGACCCCGGTGAACGACGCGTCGGTTGCCTGGAAGTCGCCGGTCATTCGGATTGGCGAGCTGGAAATCGCGTCGCAGCCTTCGCGCGAGGACGAAGCGAACATCGACAAGATGGCGTTCAATCCGGCCAACGGCTTCGCGCCGCTCGGCATCACGCACGCGCGTGGGGAAGTCTATGCGACGAGTGCTGCGAACCGCCGGGGCCGCGGTCTCCTTTCGAGCGACGAGGCGCGGGCTTTGTTGATGACGCGCTGAACACGTCGAGTCACGCGCGACTGCGCACTTCCGCACGTCGCGCGCCGCTTTTCTCCGATAACGGTGCGCATTTGGCGACGAACCCGGGGTGCGCACTCGGAGTTTCGCTGCTCAGTGTCTATGGCGTCTGGCGGAAGGAAGCCGAGGTGAAGCACCCTGTCGCGAATCGACTCGTCGGCGTGACGGCGCTCCTTGGCAACGTCGGAGCCTTTCCGTCCACGCTGGAGGTCGAGCGGGCTGCAGCGGATGCGGGCCCATACCCGAAGTACGTCGACATTCGAGGACGACGCGGCGTAAAGCCCGCTCCCTAAAAAAAGCCCGCTTTCCGGGGGCAGAAGCGGGCGTGAGGTACAACGAGAGAGTCGTCTCTGGAGGAGACGTTACCGTTTTAAACCGCGCGGTCCGGCGATTCAAGATGCGCGGCCTGTACGAAAGACATCGGTTCCGCACTCCTTTTGCCGGCAAAAGAACGTCCTACTCTATAGGCGTCACTCGCCTACTGACTGTGTTGAACTCGCCGGAGCGCTTATGAAACTCGAGTTCCATGAACACAACGCCGTCGAGACGGCCATCGAGGAGTGCCAGCGGCAAATTGCGGCCCAAACGGACCGGGTTACGCAACAGACGAAAGCTGGAAGGGCTGCCTCAACGTCACGGTACTTGCTGTTCGCTCTCCACCGCAGCCTGGAAGCGTTGAAGCGAGCAGAGCAGTTCTAAAAGCATCGGCGACGAAAGGGAGACGGGTGCGACCACAGCGGGCAACGGGACCCGCCGATCGCGAGACCGCTCGTTCCGAAGTCATGCTCGGCGCGTGGCGCCTGCCTGACGACCATCCGCGCTCACGCATTCACACGTCGAAGCCGAACGCTCTCCATTCAGCCGGCTCGCTTTTGCGCCATCCGCGGCGTCTCGACAGCCTCGCGTTGTCAGAGGCACGCCATCAAACGACAAAAACCCCCGTCGACGCCCGCAAATCGCCAGCCTGCGCCTCAAGCGCAGTCGTCGCAGCCGCGGCCTCCTCGACGAGCGCCGCATTCTGTTGCGTCACCTGATCCATCTGCGACACCGCTTGATTGACCTGCCCGATGCCCTTGCTCTGCTCTTCGGAAGCTGCGGCGATCTCGCTCATCAACCCAGTGACTCGCTTGATAGCGCCGGTAATCTGCGCCATTGTTGCACCGGCATCCTCGACGTGGCTCCTCCCCGTGCGCACTCTATCCACGGATCGGTCGATCAGCTCGCGTACTTCCTTCGATGCTACTGACGACCGTTGCGCAAGGGATCGCACTTCAGAGGCAACCACCGCGAAGCCTCGGCCGTGCTCGCCCGCTCGCGCGGCTTCGACGGCGGCATTCAGCGCCAGGATATTCGTCTGAAACGCTATCCCTTCGATGATTCCGGCGATCTCAGCAATCTGTTTGGAATCGATGTTGATCGCTTCCATCGTCGCCACGACATCGGAAACCACGTTCGCGCCGCGGTCGGCGACGTCTGCCGCTTCAGAAGCCAGACGATTGGCCTCGTGTGCGTTACTCGCATTGTTAGTCACTGTCGAAGTCAGTTCTTCCATGCTCGCTGCAGTCTGCTGAAGCGATGCCGCCTGTTCCTCCGTTCGCTGTGACAGATCGAGGTTGCCGGCTGAAATCTGCTGGGACGCAGTCGCGATCGAATCCGCGGACGTCTTAATGGCCGTGATGGTTTGCTTCAATTGCCGCTGCATGCGGCTGATCGAATACAGAAGGCTCGTGCGATCGTCCGGCGCGGTCACCACGGACACCGACAGGTCGTTGCTCGCGATACCGTCCGCGATTTGAACCGCATATTCGGGCTCTCCACCGAGAGTACGTCGCAGAGAACGGTTAAGCAGCACTGTAGTCAGTGCAAGCAGCGTTGCGATGCCGGCGAACACCAGAAGCGCGCGATACACCGACCGCGTGAAGTCCGCCTGAAGATCGTCAAGGTAGACGCCCGTCAACATCGTCCATTGCCACGGCTTGTATGAGGCAACATAGCTGAGCTTCGGCACGCTTTCAGTCGCACCGGGCTTGGGCCAGCTATAGCGAAGGAAGCCTTGGCCGTCGCGCTGCGCAAGCGTCACCGCATCGGACCACATGTGGATGCCGTCCTTGTCTTGGATGTCTCTGGCGCTCTTGCCTTCCATGTCCGGCTTGGTCGAGTGCATCACGAGCGTGACATTGGGATCGATGATCGCGAAATAGCCACCGCCGCCGTAACGCATCACACGCACGCGCTCGGCGGCTTGCTTGCGCGCCTCATTCTCCGTGAGCTGCCCCGTCTGGACCTTGGCCGCATAGTCTTTGACCGTATTGAGAGCGGCGTCCGTGACCGCCTGGAGCATGGCGCGACGTTCCTCCAGTCTGATCTCGCGCATCTGGAAGGCATCGAAAATGGAAAGCGTGGTGAGGCATACGAGGCTGATCGCCAAGGGGATCCACATGCGCAGCCGGAAAGGAATATTTTTCATCATAGTCGTGATCGGGTAAACACCAGTTTACGGCGGGGTTACCGGTCACTTGAGGCGGCGATCAGCAGTGTCGCTGGGACAAAACGCCACACCTGCCGCGACCCGGGCAGCCTTCTCGAAAAACGGACGAGCGGCACCGAGTTCTTCCTTGTAGTTTTTTCTCCTCGGCGGTTTCCTCGAATGTAAACGGAGCGCGAGCTGCAATCGCGTTATTAGGTGATCCGCAAATGCACCAAATTAGGGTTTACACGTTTAAGTAAACGCTAAAGACGCCGTTAAGCAAACGTTACACGATTCCGGTTTGCGGATTAACGTACCGCTTCAATCACAAGCTCCGTCGCGACGAGTTTCCGTTTTTCGACCAAGCGTCGCCAAACCGTGGGCAGAGACACATAGGGAGAACAAGGCAATGGCTCGGGCTAACAACGAGATTGGAGAACTTGAAAAGACGGTGCTTACGCTAGTCCGCCGGCCACGGCTGATCCGCCGTGACTACTGGCGAGCCGAAGTCGAGCGGCAGCTGGGCCGCGCCGACATCACGGGCGGCGACCGGCAGCGATTGTGCGCACTGCATCACCTGCTTGGCGATGTCCCGGAGGCGGGTTTGACTCATGTCAATTGAATTGCCCGCTCGCCCCGTGGTAGCGGCTATTGAAAAATCCGAGTCGGGCGCGATGAACAGCCGCGACCCGATGCAGCCGGACAACATCACACTGATGCATCGCTCTGGCCGGTGCGTCTGTCGGAGGTTGAACCGCAGCAACGCGCGATCATGCAGGTAGCCCGACGGCTGGCCGAGTCCGCCGAGATCGTGCCGGGTCAGAAACCGGGTGAAATCTATGCCTGATCGAATCTATCGGACGCCAGCGCGCTTGTCGTTGCTCCTGTGCGTCGTCTGCGGCGCCGCAGTCATGCTCGCGGCCATCATGTTTAGCGAACATATGGCGACGGTCAAAATAGCCGACCATGAGCAAATCATCGGTCGTGATGTGGTTCAATCCGTTGACCGGATTTTGGACAGCGTCAGTTCGCTACGCCGAAATGAACTTGCTGCGCTCGCCGGCAAACCCTGCAGCCAGGTCGGGGCGTTGCTGGCCGATCTGGAAACCTATCTGCGATATGTCCGCGCCGTCGCGCTGGTCTCTGGCGACCGTCTTTACTGCTCTTCCGCGCTTGGACGCATCGACGTGCCCCTGTCGAATTATTCCCTCTCGATAGGCCGTGGCGACAGCATTGGTCTTCTCGCCCAAACGCGCTACCAGCCAGGCGTGCCGGTGCTCGTCGTTTTCAACCGGACGGCGCCCGGTGCCGGTGTACTGTCGATTGTTGAAGGTGATTACCTCATGAATGCGCTGGCGCACGGTCTCCGGTACGGGGCGCAGACCGTGTCGATATCGGTCGCGAATACGGGCCGTCTCGACGCGCGTGGGACGTTCACGCCAGCTTCTGCGCCGCCCGATGCATACACGACGCGCATTGAATCTCTCAAGTGGCCGTTTGAGGTCCTGGTATCGCCCTCCGAAGGCTTCGTGTCGGGCATGCACTGGAAGTACCGAGTCGCGGGCCTGACGCTCGGCCTGCTACTTGACGCGCTGCTCGCAGCGGGCTACCTGCTCACGTTTGCCCCGCGACGATTGTTGCTGAAGGCAGTGCGTCAGGCACTTGAGCGCAACGAGTTTCATGTTGTCTACCAGCCGATTATCGAGACTTCCAACCGCTCGTTGGTCGGCGTCGAGGCGTTACTGAGGTGGCACCACCCGAAATGGGGCCCAATAAGTCCGGCTAGCTTCATGGAGGAAGTCGAGTCCAGTGACATGCTGGGACCAGTGACGCAATTCGTGATGAGGACGGCCGTTGCCGAGATGGCGCAGCGATTGGTGGCGATCCCATTACGCATTGCGGTCAATGTTGCTTCTCGGGATTTGGAACGCAGAGACTTCGTCGCCCAGGTCCAGGCCCTGACCGCTCGCCTGCCGGCAGGTGTCACTCTCGTTCTTGAACTCACCGAGCGATTTTTTCTTCGCGAGAGCGGGCGTACGGCGGCGACCTTCAACGCACTGAAGGCCAAGGGAGTCAAGTTTGCCATCGACGACTTTGGCACTCAGCATAGCAATCTCGAACTACTCGGTCGCTTCCAGTTCGACTACGTGAAAATCGACCGTCAATTCGTGAGTCAGGTTGACAGAGGGGACGCCCAACTGATCAGGGGCATTGTCTCAGTCGCGAAGCACTATGGGCTCCAAGTCATTGCGGAAGGCGTCGAGACTGAATCTCAGCATCTGGCTTTGCGGGCAGCGGGGGTGCCATTCGCACAAGGGTACCTCTATCAGCGGCCGGTGACGGCCGAGCAGCTCGCGCAGCAGCATTGTGAAGTAACAACTTCGTAGAAAGATTCGGTTCACCGATCGATTGAGTACGAATTGGAGACCCCTCGGCAGGCAGTACCGTCGCGTAAGTTGAGTGGCTTGGTGGCGAGCCGGCCCATGATGATGAAGCTCTTTAAGTATGGAGAACTCGCCGCGATGTGCAGACTTCGGATTGCACCGGCGCTCGCCGAGCAGTTCATAGCAGCGAGAAAGAGGACCCCGTCTTTCGGCCTGATCGACATTCTTACGTTAGCCGCTCAAGCGGTCGGATGCCACCAGTGGGATGGCTTTAGGAGCGTCGACGCAGCGATATGCCGTTGTGCGCGACGAACCTGCCGCGCCAGCGCGCGCAGCCCGCGAGCCGGAGAGTCCCGGCGTTCTTGAAGCGGATCAACGTCCAGGCGCGTGTGAGATCCATCTGCAACGGCTCGCCGTTGATCTCGAACTGTTCCGCGTGGAGCGCTCGCATGGACCAGTCGCCCATCCGAAACGCGGAATGTCCAGGAATCGTCTATGCTGCGGCTGAGCCAATCTTTTCAGGGCGCAGAGGAGCCACGATGCAGGTGAACGCAACGATCCTTGCTCACGAAGCCGTAGAACCGGAGTCGGACGAGCTTCATCGATTCATATTTTCGATCAGCGACGAACTGAATACGCAGCCCGTACGCAACGTGGTCTCGCTGCGTACCGCACGTGTATTGGCGAGCGAATTGGTACCCGATACCGCGTTCGGCCGGATGATCTTGACGATCGTTCAGAGCGACCCCGCCGATTATGACCACTTGGTCGGCAAAGCATTCCGACATGCCTAGCTGAATTAGCCGCCCGGCTGTGAGCCGATTCGAGCGCGCTAAGGTTGCGTCGCCCGTTGGTTCCGTATTCGGCGACGGTTCGTATCTTGTCGGCGAAAGAACTGTTTGGCCACGCCGATGGGACGGGTAAAGTGAAAGAATTTCAACCGCAAAGCGTTCGCAGTTATGTGCAAAGATTTTTCCCTTGCAATCCGCAGAACCGTCGCATAGCTTTCTGAAAGTCCCGCGCCCGTCTCTTCCAAGGAGTTAGATCCGAAACCTGTCTTCTGAAAGCGAGGAGCATGTCATGAATATGAACAAGCGTGCCGCGCAGTTCGTAGCAGTTGTCTTAACAACACAATTCATTTTTAGCGCACCAGGTTTTTCGCAAACTACTGACTCTTTATATGTCGCGGACGACGGCGATAACACGGTAAAGCGGTTCGGGCTGCAGGGGGAATCTCTCGGCACATTCGTCAAGTCGACCAACGGTTTGCACGGGCCTATGGGACTCGTTTTTAAAGCGAATGGCGACCTTATTGTATCCGACCAAAATACGGGGACGTCGGCCAATAGCGACATACTCGAATACGATGCCACTGGCCAACTGTTGAAGAAACTCGTCGTCCACAACGACCCCGACTCCCCCGTTGCGTCGCGCGGCCTCATACTTTGGAGAGATTCCAGGGCCAAACAAGACTTTATTTTCGTCGCTGACTTTACAACCGAGCCAAATTCTAGCAAACCGCCGACTCCGGGTCGCCTTCTGAAATACACGGCAGAAGGGAAACTCGTCGACACTTTTGTCCCGAGCAACTTATCGTTCGGCACATGCGCAGTACCGCCGCCCGGGAACCCTGTTTCAGGTCAATTCCATCCGCGCGGACTTGTACTAGGTCCCGATGGCCTGATTTACATTTCGAGCTACACCTGCACGGGCTCGGGGCTACGGGGGCAAGTAATTAGGTTCGATCCGCTTAACGGCAGAGGAGCCTTCAAGGATGTCTTCATTGACAGCAGCAATGACCTGAACCGGCCCGAGGGTTTGGTGTTCGGGCCTGATGGATACCTTTATATCACCAGCTTTCGGGCGGATAAGACCGACAGCGACAAGATTCTCGTGTTCCAAGGACCCTCTAATGGGAGTCCTGGCTCACTCGTTAATACAATTAATCTTTATACCGCAGGCGATGACGCTCACCGCGTTTATGCCCAGGCCCTTCTCTTTGGCCCTGGTGGGAAGCTATTCGTCCCCATCTCTGGCGGGGGGCCCTCCACTACAGAGATCGGGAGTGTTCGCCGTTATGATTTGAGCAACAACAATCATTTCGATGTTTTCGTTCCGGCTGGGACCGTGAAAGCCGGGTGGTACCTGACATTTGGGCGGACGAATCCGAGCACGCTCGCCTACGGTTCGAGATGACCGTGCGACACATGTCCTCGCCATAGAGGACATCTCGGCACACGTCTCTCAAGCGCGACTCATGATCGTGAAGCGATAAATCCACGAGCGTGAACCGCTTGTTGATATTTGAAGATACAGGCCGCCACCGTCGGCGTAATAGCCCGGCGATATTTCTTTCGCGATCTGCAGTGCACCCAATCGATGAAGCTGACGCCCCGCCACCTCTACCCCCTACCCACATTTCTACCCGCATATGACGGTGAAATTTTGCGGGTAGAGGCGAGAGTGGGCGAGAGGCTTTCTACCCGCAACGCCTTATCGCGCAAGGTATGTGCGGGTGACTGTGAGAGAGAGTTGTGTGCGTCAAGATGTGCAGAAACCGGGTGTCGGTGGTTTCAGTTGATCCTTCTTTGCGGCGTGCGGTGCGAA
>NZ_FCNV02000009.1 GCF_001544615.1 Caballeronia concitans | reverse complement strand
GACCGTGAAACGACTCCACGCCGATGATAGTGCGGATTGCCCGTGTGAAAGTAGGTAATCGTCAGGCTCCTCATGCATTAAACAAAAACCCCACCCCGCAAAGGTGGGGTTTTTGCGTTTGGGCGGGCGAAATCAGTGCATGCAATGCGGGAGTGCTGGATGCAAACCCGCTAATCGCCACGTGCAGCCCGAATATCAGCGGGCCAAGAATCGTTCAGCCATTCGCACCCAGTACGACGAACCCACTGACAACAGCGCGTCGTTGAAGTCGTAACTAGCGTTGTGGAGCGTGCACGGACCTGTGCCGTGTCCGTGGTCCCGATGCCCGCCGTCGCCGTTCCCGAGAAACGCATAACAACCTGCCTTCTCCAGCAGCATGAACGAGAAGTCCTCCGCGCCCATCGTCGGTTCGACAGAGGTGTTCACCTTATCAGCGCCCACCACTTCCGCCATCACCTGCGCGGCGAACTTCGTCTGTTCGGCGTCGTTAATGGTCGGTGGGTAATTGCGATGGAAGTACACGTCCGCTTCGCAGTCGTAGGCAGACGCCGTTGCTCCGACTATTTTCCGCATCCTCGCTTCGATCAGATCCAGCGTTTCCACCGTGAACGTGCGCACCGTCCCGCCGAGCCACGCCTGGTCGGGTACGACGTTCGCCGCGTCTCCCGCGTGGATCTGCGTGATCGACAGCACCGCCGTATCGAGCGGCTTCTTGTTGCGCGTGATGATGCTCTGCAACGCATTGGCGACCTGCACGGCCGTGAACACCGGATCGCGACCGTTATGCGGGAGCGCCGCGTGCGAACCGGTCCCGCGAATGGTGATTCGAAACTCGTTGCTCGACGCCATGATCGGGCCTTCCGTCACGCCGAAATGACCCGCCGGTATGCCCGGCCAGTTATGGATACCGAACACCGCATCGACGGGAAAGCGGGAAAAGAGTCCATTGTCGATCATCGCTTTGGCGCCCGCGCCGCCTTCCTCCGCCGGCTGGAAGATGAACACGACGGTCCCATCGAACTTTCCATGTTCCGCCAGATACTTGGCCGCGCCGAGCAGCATCGCGGTGTGGCCGTCGTGACCGCATGCGTGCATACGGCCGGCGTGCGTCGATTTATGGTCGAACGTGTTGAGTTCCTGTATCGGCAGCGCGTCCATGTCGGCGCGCAGTCCTATGGACGCGCTGCTCGACCCGCGCTTCAGTACGCCGACGACGCCAGTCTTGCCGATACCGCGATGAACCGTAATGCCCCACCGCTCCAGATTTTCCGCCACCAGTTTTGCAGTACCGACCTCTTCGTAACGCAACTCGGGATGAGCATGGATCGTTCGTCGGAGGGCCTTGATTTCGTCGTGTGATGCTTCGATTTCCGGGATCAGACTCATTTGAAATGCTCTCTCGTTTCGAATTCGGATCGCGCGTATCGACGCGGATTAATCATTCTACGCCGCCACTATTTGGCGGATCGGACGGTCGGGCGCATAACCGGCGTAATAGAATTCCGTCATCTGCCGCCTTTTTCTCGATTGACCGGACTTTTCGATGAACGCTCCCGCCGAGTTTGCAAGAGCCGTATGCCCGCACGACTGCCCCGACACCTGCGCGATGCGCGTCACCGTGCAAGACGGCAAGGCGATAAAAGTCAGCGGTGATCCGGACCACGCGCCGACGCAGGGCGTGCTGTGCACGAAGGTCACGCGATACGCCGAGCGCACGCATCACAAGGACCGTCTTCTGACGCCGTTGCGACGCGTCGGACCGAAGGGAGCGGGGCGTTTCGAGCCGATCGGCTGGGACGAAGCGCTGCGCATCGCGGCGGAACGGCTGCAGCCGATCGCGCGCCGCGCGCCAGAAGCCATTCTCCCGTACAGCTACGCGGGCACGATGGGCCTCGTTCAGGGCGAAAGCATCGCCGCCCGTTTCTTCAACGTGCTCGGCGCGTCACGACTCGATCGCACGATTTGCGCCGCCGCGGGCGCGGCCGGACTGCGCTATACCTACGGCGCGAGCCTCGGCATGCACGTCGATTTCTTCGAGGAAAGCGAGCTGATCCTGATTTGGGGCGCGAATCCGATTGCGTCGAGCCTGCACTTCTGGACGCGCGCGCAGGAAGCGAAGCGGCGCGGCGCGAAGCTGATCGCGATCGATCCGTACAAGTCGCTGACCGCGGAAAAGTGCCATCAACATATTGCGCTGCGGCCGGGTACCGATGCCGCGCTCGCGCTCGGCATGATGCACGTGCTGATTCGCGAAGGGCTCGTCGATCAGGATTACGTCGACAACCACACGCTCGGCTTCGACGATCTCGCGGCGCGCGCCGCGCAGTATCCGCCGTCGCGTGTCGCGGGCATTTGCGGAATCGATGAGCAAACGGTCGTCGACCTTGCGCGAGCTTTCGGCTCGACGAAGAAGGCCGCGATCCGCCTCAACTACGGCATGCAGCGTGTGCGTGGCGGCGGCAACGCGGTGCGAGCGGTCGCTTGCCTTCCGTCGCTGACGGGCGCGTGGCGTGAGCGCTCGGGCGGCTTGCTGTTGTCGTCGTCGGGCTGGGCGCCGATCGACGGCCCGGCGCTCGAACGTCCCGACTTGCTGCCCGGCTGGCCGAATAAGCTGCCACGCATCATCAATATGAACGCGATCGGCGATGCGCTGCTGCATCCCGGCGACGAAACCTTCGGCCCGAAAGTCGAGGCGCTGATTGTCTACAACTCGAATCCAGTCGCGGTCGCGCCGGATTCCGCGAAGGTCGCGGCGGGCTTCGCGCGCGAAGACCTGTTCACGATTGTTCTCGAACACTTCCAGACAGATACCGCCGACTATGCGGATCTGATTTTCCCCGCGACAACACAGCTCGAACACCTCGACGTACACAAGTCGTACGGTCACACACACGTGATGGCGAATCTGCCCGCCATTGCGCCCGTCGGCGAATCGCGCCCGAACACGGAATTCTTCCGGGGTCTGGCACGCGCGATGGGCGTCACCGAACCGGCGCTATTCGAAACTGACGAGCAGATCGCGTCGAAGGCTTTCCGCTGGAATCATCCGACGCTGAAAGATCAGAACTGGGATGCGCTGAAAGCGTCGGGCTGGATCAAGCTCGATCTTCCCGATGCGCCTTTTGCAAACGGCGGCTTCCGCACGCCGTCCGGGAAATGTGAGTTTTTCAGTCAGCGCCTGAAGGACGAAGGCCACGATCCGTTGCCGGATTACCTCCCGCCGTACGAGTCTTCGGAAAACGCGCCGGAGCTGGCCGCCCGCTATCCGCTCGCGATGATCTCGCCGCCCGCGCGCAATTTCCTGAACAGCAGCTTCGTGAACGTCGAGAGTCTGCGAGCCACCGAGCGCGAACCGCACCTCGATATTCATCCGCGTGACGCTGAAGCGCGCGGCATCGCGGACGGCATGCCGGTACGCATCTTCAACGATCGCGGCTCGATGCAGGCGCGCGCACGCGTGACGGAACGCGCGCGCGAAGGCGTCGTCGTCGGCTTGTCGATCTGGTGGAAAAAGTTGTCCCCCGATGGCTGCAACGCCAATCAAGTAACGAGCCAGGCATTGACCGATCTGGGGGGATCGGCAACGTTCTACGATTGCCTGGTTGAAGTGGAGTCATCGCATTGAGAAGTTTGGAGAAGCTGGGTTCGCGCGAGCCTGGAGTGGGGCGTCTAACCGGATTGTCGGAAGCGAGGCGAGCGGCTAGCATCTCGTTTTCGCACGACCATTCGAAAATTAAATAAGGAGACGCCGGATGGAAAAACTCTGGCTGAAATCGTATCCGGCCGGCGTACCTGCGGAGATCGACGCGTCGGCGTACCAGTCGGTGTCGCAGTTGCTCGAGGACAGTTTTCGCAAGAACCGCGACCGTCGCGCGTTCGTGTGCATGGGGCAGGCGATCACGTATCGCGAGCTCGACGACATGTCGAAGAAGCTCGCTGCATGGTTCCAGAAGAAAGGGCTGAAGCCGGGCGCGCGCGTCGCGCTGATGATGCCGAACGTCTTGCAGTATCCGGTGGCGATCGCCGCCGTGCTGCGCGCCGGGTACATCGTCGTCAATGTGAATCCGCTCTACACGCCGCGCGAACTGGAGCATCAGCTGCGTGATAGCGGCGCGCAAGCCATCGTCATTCTGGAAAATTTCGCGGTGACGCTGCAGGCGGTGATCGCGAACACGGCGATCAAGCATGTGGTCGTCGCGTCGATGGGCGATCTCATGGGCCTCAAAGGGCTCGTGGTCAATTTCGTCGTGCGCCGCGTGAAGAAGATGGTGCCGCAGTGGACGGTGCCGGGCAGCATTCGTTTCAACGATGCGCTCGCCGAAGGCGGCCGGCACGCGTTCGAAGCCGTCGCGCAGACGCCGGACGACGTCGCGTTCCTCCAGTACACGGGCGGCACGACCGGCGTGGCGAAGGGCGCGACGCTCACGCACCGGAACCTGATCGCGAACGTGCTGCAATCCGAGGTGTGGCTCGAGCCGGCGCAAAAGCAGCGGCCGGACATCGATCAGTTCGTGTGCGTGGTGGCTTTGCCGCTGTATCACATTTTCGCGTTGACCGTGTGCGGCATGCTCACGATCCGTACCGGCGGTCTCGGCGTGCTGATCCCGAATCCGCGCGATATCGCCGGCATGATCAAGGAGCTGAAGGGCGTCCAGATCAACACGTTCCCGGCGGTCAACACGCTTTACAACGCGTTGCTGAATCATCCGGATTTCGGCAAGCTCGACTTCTCGAAGCTGATCGCGGCGAACGGCGGTGGCATGGCCGTGCAAGAGGCCGTCGCGAAGCGCTGGTTCAAGATGACCGGCGTGCCGATCGTCGAAGGCTACGGGTTGTCGGAGACATCGCCGTGCGTGACCTGCAATCCGGTGACGGCGACCGAGTACACCGGCACGATCGGCTTGCCGCTGCCATCGACGGAAATCTCCATTCGCGACGATGACAACAACGAGTTGCCGCTCGGCCAGGCGGGCGAAATCTGCATCCGCGGACCGCAGGTGATGGCGGGCTACTGGAATCGCCCGGACGAAACGGCCAAGGTCATGACGCCCGACGGCTTCTTCCGCTCCGGCGACGTCGGCGTGTTCGACGAGCGCGGCTACGTGAAGATCGTCGATCGCAAGAAGGACATGATTCTCGTGTCGGGCTTCAACGTGTATCCGAACGAGATCGAAGACGTGGTCGCGATGCTGCCCGGCGTGTTCGAAGTCGCGGCAGTCGGCGTGAAGGACAAGAATTCGGGCGAAGCGGTGAAGCTCTTCATCGTGCGCAAGGACGAGAACCTGACCGAAGCCGACGTGATGGCCTATTGCCGCGAGCGGCTCACGGGCTACAAGCGGCCGCGCATCATCGAGTTTCGAAGCGATCTGCCGAAGAGCAATGTCGGCAAGATTCTGCGAAGGGAATTGCGCGACGGCACGGTCTGAGCGTGAATCGAGAGGTGAAGGCCGCCGCGTCGCGAGACTCGGCGGTTTTTTTACGCCGCGTGCCCGAAGAAGGCGGCAAGAAAAAAAGGCGCCCGAAGGCGCCTTTAATGGATACCGCTTCTTTACGACTTATTAGAACTTGTGGCGGATGCCGACGATGGCAGCAACCTGGTTCGACGTCGACGACGGCGACAGGCCGTTGATGTTCGCAACCGCGGTGTGGTTCGTCGAATCGGTGCCGCTGGCGTGTTGATAGATGCCATCGACATACACGTCCGTGCGCTTCGACAGGAAGTAGTCCGCGCCGAGCACGCCTTGGTGGTACTTTGCGTTGCCCAGGCCGTAGCCCTTCGTGTAGTCGTAAGCCGCGCCAACCAGCAGCGCCGGGGTCAGCTGATACTTGAAGTTGATTTCGGCGTTGTGGAACTTGCCCGTGCCGCCCGTGAAGCCACCCGCCGGCGTCAGGCCCGTGCCCGGCTCCGAACCGAGATCCTTGTATTGCGTGTTGCTATACGTTGCGCCGACGGTCGCTGCGCCGAACGTGTACGCGCCGCCAGCCGAGATCACTTGCATCGTCTTCGCCGAAGCGTAGCCGTTGATCACGCGACTCGCGCCGAAGTTCGACGTCGTCGTGCCAGCGGTCGTCGCCGTGCGCGAGTTCGCGTTGTTGCCGAAGAACGAGTAGTTCGGGTCCTTGACGTTCAAGTAGCCCGCGCCCAATTGCAGCGGACCTTGCGAGTAGCCGAGGCCGACCGACCAGATCTGGTTGCGGTTGAACTGGCCAGCGTTGCCGCCGAGGCTGTACAGACCGCCGAACGTGAAGCCTGCATAGTTCGCGCTCGTGTACTTGATCGCGTTGTTCACGCGATTCGAGTTGTTCATGTTGTCCAGGTCGCCCGGGTGCGCGCCGTAGAACGTGCCCCACTGGCTGCCGACTTCGAACGCGCCGGTGTAGTCAACCACGGAGTCGTACTGGCGACCCAGCGTGACCGTGCCGAACTGAGCCGACGACAGACCGACATAAGCCTGACGGCCGAAGAAATCGCCGCCTTGGCCGAGCTGACCGGTGTACGGGTTGAAGCCGTTTTCCAGCACGAACACTGCCTTCAGGCCACCACCGAGGTCTTCAGCACCCCGCAGGCCCCAGCGGCTGCCCTGCAAGTTGCCGGCGCTGGTGAAGTAGTTGTGCTGACCGCCCGTGTTGTTCGTGTATGCGAAGCCTGCGTCGATGATGCCGTACAGCGTCACGCTGCTCTGCGCATGTGCGGCGCCAGCGAAGACGCCCAATGCTGCCAGAGCGAGAAGCGACTTTTTCATTGAATAGATCTCCAAGGAGTGTTCTTGCGACTTGTTTTTGGCAAGGTCACTGTTCTAGCGCCAGTGTGTTGACGGTCCCTGCCGGACACTTCGTATACGAAGGTGACACGTAATGTAACAAACACGTCCAGATGCACAAAAGGAAAACGGGGTGGCGTCCGCGCTTCGTGTGACGTTTACGCAACATGCGCTAAAATCTTGGTTTTTCAGCATTTTCGCGAGTCGCGTTTGCCCTAATTACAAAAAACGGCACCCGCGGGCGCGCACTTTCGCATCGTCGTTCGCGGAGAATGCGGCTTGCTGAACACGTCGCACGGCGCGTTGCGGAAACATGAACACGAAGAAAGAGGTGAGGACATGACGCTCGATGAAGTCATTAGCGAGTTCGATCGAGGCTTGCGTTCCATGGTCGGCGTGAGCCGCATGTCGCGGCCTATTCCCGAGTCGAATCCGACGGGTCTCGCGGATGGCGGCTTACTCGCCGAAGAGCCGCAGCTCACGGAAAAGGAAAAGGCGCATTCGGCGGGTTTGATGCGCGTGAATCATGTCGGCGAAGTGTGCGCGCAGGCGCTTTATCAGGCGCAAAAGCTGGCCACGGATTCGCCGGTGCTGAAGGCGAGCTTCGAACAGGCGGCTCGCGAAGAGGAAGACCACCTTGCATGGACCGCCCAGCGCCTGAAGGACCTGGATTCGCGCCCGAGCCTGCTGAATCCGCTCTGGTATGCGGGCGCGCTGGCGATCGGTTTCGTCGCGGGCCGCTTCGGCGATCGCGCGAGCCTCGGCTTCATGGCCGAAACCGAGCGTCAGGTCGAGCAGCATCTGGACGGTCACATGCGCACGTTGCCGGCAACGGACTACGCATCGCGCGCGATCGTCGAGCAAATGCGCAACGATGAAAGCGCGCACGCCGCGGCGGCGATCGGCGCGGGCGGCAGCGAAATGCCGTTTCCGGTGCGGGCGCTGATGCGCGCGGCATCGAAAGTCATGACACGCACGGCCTATTACATTTGATCCGGCGTCCGATTTCGATGGCCATGCATCTTTGCGCGACAGGCCATCGAAAGGAAACGCGGCCGTCCCACCTTGCGGCAAAAACGGCGCGCAGAAACCGTTACATTTCACGTCTCTTTCCCGCCGAATTCATGCTTTACCTTCACTTATGGCACTAGCCCTCTAATTCCAAACGCTTTTCTTCTCCATCGCTCCTTCAGGATTTAACGCTAAGTCCTTGTTCTAGCGAGCAAAAGCCGCCCTTAAAAAAATACCCGCGTCTTGACCCAGGAAATGCGTTCCTCTAAAGTGGGAGACAGTGTCAGAAAGTGGTTGTTTGTGTGATTCGACACCCACTTTTCGGCAATTTCAGGGCAGCAGTGACGTCATCGTGGGCGTCGTCGGCTTTGCATCGGATCGGCTCATGGGGCAATGAGGCGGTCGACAACGGGGAGAAGGGCGAGTGTTCCAAGGGGCGTCGGCGCTGACGCTCGATGCGAAAGGGCGGATGTCGGTTCCGTCCCGCTATCGGGAAGCGCTGCAAGGGCAGGCACAAGGCCGGGTGACGCTCACGAAGAGCCCGGATGGATGCCTGTTGCTCTTTCCTCGTCCGGAGTGGGAAGTCTTTCGCGCCAAGGTCGCCGCGCTCCCAATGGAAGCGATGTGGTGGCGGCGCATCTTTCTCGGTAACGCAATGGATGTCGAACTCGACACGGCCGGGCGCGTGCTGGTTTCGCCCGAGCTTCGTGCGGCCGCGTCGCTCGAAAAAGAAGTGACGCTGCTCGGCATGGGCGCGCACTTCGAGTTATGGGATTCGCAGACGTACGCGGCGAAGGAAGCCGCGGCGATGGCGCAGGGCATGCCCGAAGCGCTAAAGAACTTCACTTTCTGACGCGGCGCTCAACGACATGGCACCTGCGATGGGAAATGAACTGCAGCATCGCACGGTGCTGCTGGATGAAGCGGTAGACGGGCTGATCACGCGCACGGACGGCATCTATATGGATGGCACGTTCGGGCGCGGCGGTCATAGCCGGGCGATTTTGCAGCGGCTGGGCGAAGCGGGGCGGCTCATTGCCTTCGACAAGGACCCGCTTGCAATCGCCACGGCGCAACAGATTCAGGATCCGCGTTTCTCGATCGTGCACGACAGCTTTGCGTCGATGCGCGATGCAGCGAGCGAACGCGGTGTGCAAAAGGTGTCGGGTGTGCTGCTGGACCTGGGTGTGTCGTCGCCGCAAGTGGACGACCCGGAGCGCGGTTTCAGTTTCCGCGCGGAAGGCCCGCTCGACATGAGGATGGACCCGACTCGCGGCGAGTCGGCGGCCGAGTGGCTCGCGCGGGCCACGGTGCAGGAATTGACGGAGGTGATCAGAGATTATGGGGAAGAACGGTTTGCTTTTCAGATTGCAAAGGCGCTTGTTGCTCGCCGGGCAGAGTCCGACCGTCTTGGGCCTCTCGTCAGCACGCGCGAGCTTGCCGAAATCGTGGGTCACGTCGTCAAGACCCGTGAAAAGGGCAAGGATCCGGCAACCCGCACCTTTCAGGCTATACGGATTCACATCAATCAAGAGCTTGCGGAGCTGCAGGTAGTTCTTGAATCGGCACTTTCGCTGTTGGAGCAAGGGGGGCGGCTGGTCGTGATCAGCTTTCATTCGCTCGAAGACCGGATCGTCAAGCGGTTCATGCAGGCGCAATCGAGCGCGCCGGCGGTGGACCGTCGTTTGCCGATCCGCGCGGTCGATCTGCCGAGTCCGCCTCTGCGGATCGTCGGCCGCGTGTTTCCGAGCGAGGCCGAAGTCGCCGCCAATCCGCGCGCCCGTTCCGCGGTCATGCGCATCGCGGAGCGCATCGCGCCATGAACCGTCTCAATATCTTCCTGTTGATGATCGTGCTCGGGTGCGCGCTGTCGGTCGTCAGCGCCACGAACAAGCAGCGGCAAGTGTTCATCGAGTTGCAGCGGGCGCAGTCGCAGGAGCGGCAGCTTCAGCAGGATTACGCACAGTTTCAGTATCAGCAGAGCGCGTTGTCGAAGACGTCGCGCATCGAGCAGTTGGCCACTAACTCACTGAAGATGCAGCCCGTGACGACCGGCCGCACGCAATACCTCACTTACGACCCGGCGACCGCCAAGGCCGCCGATGCGCCCATGCCGCCGCCGCTGCCCGCCTCGGCGCCGTCCGCTCGCGGAGCGAAACGATGAAGAAAGCCGCGAAGCAAAAGGACGTCGCCTACACGCCGAACCCGATCCTCGCCGTGCGCCTGCCTATGTGGCGCTCGAAGTTCGTCGTGTTCCTGCTTTTCATGGCATTCGTCGCGCTGGCCGCGCGCGCATTCTGGATTCAGGGCCCCGGCAACGCCTTCTTCAAGAAACAGGGCGAAAGCCGCTATCAACGTACGCTGGAAATGCCGGCCACGCGCGGCCAGATTCGCGACCGCAACGGTCTCGTGCTGGCCACGAGCCTGCCGGTCAAGGCCATCTGGGCGATTCCCGAAGCCGTGCCGAACGATCTCGGCGCGGACAAGCTCGCGGAACTGGCGAAACTGCTCGACATGACGCAGAAGGACCTGCGCGCGAAGCTCTCGATGGACAAGACCTTCGTCTACGTGAAGCGACAGGTGCCGCTCGAAGTCGCACAGAAAGTCGCGGCGCTCGACATCCCCGGCATTTATTCGCGCGGCGAATATAAGCGCTTCTATCCGGAAGGCGAAATCACCGCGCACCTGATCGGCTTTACTAATATTGAAGACAAGGGGCAGGAAGGCGTCGAACTGGGCGACCAGAACGTGCTCGCCGGCACGCCGGGCATGCGCCGCGTCATCAAGGACCGGATGGGCCATATCGTCGAGGATGTCGACGAACAGGTCGTGCCGCACAACGGCACGGACGTCGAACTCTCGATCGACAGCAAGATTCAGTACATCGCGTACACGAACCTGAAGGCGGCCGTCGAGAAGTCGAAGGCGAAGGCGGGCGCGGCGATCGTCATCGACACGAAGACGGGCGAAGTGCTCGCGCTCGTCAACTATCCCACCTACAACCCGAACGACCGCTCGCGCATGACGGGCGAGCAGTTGCGCAACCGCATTCTCACGGACACCTTCGAGCCGGGCTCGATCATGAAGCCGTTCACCGTTTCGCTCGCGCTCGATTTGCATCGCGTGACGCCGAACACGCTCGTCGAAACGGGCGGCGGCGTGTTCGTGCTGGACGGCGCGCGCATCACGGACGACGCCGGTTTCGGCACGCTCACCGTCGGCGGCGTGATTCAGAAGTCGAGCAATATCGGCGCGACCAAAATCGCGATGCAATTGCGTCCGGAAGAAATGTGGAACATGTACACGAGCATCGGGCTCGGGCAGGCGCCGAAGGTCGGTTTTCCGGGCGCGGTGACCGGACGCCTGCGACCGTGGAAAAGTTGGCGGCGCATCGAGCAGGCGACGATGTCGTACGGCTATGGCTTGTCGGCGTCGCTTTTCCAGCTCGCGCGCGCGTACACGGCGATCGCGCATGACGGCTCCGTTCTGCCGGTATCGATCTTCCGCACGCCGGGCGACCAGCCGCCGATGGGCCAGCAGGTGTTCTCGCCGACCACGGCACGCGAAGTGCGCGCGATGCTCGAAACCGTCGTGTCGAAGAACGGGACGTCGCCGGATGCGGCGGTGCCGGGCTATCGCGTCGGCGGCAAGTCGGGCACGGCGTACAAGCACGCGGGCCGCGGCTACGATCATTCGAAGTACCGCGCATCGTTCGTCGGCATGGCGCCGATGCCGAATCCGCGCATCGTGGTGGCCGTGTCGGTCGATGAACCGACGGCGGGCAGCCACTTCGGCGGACAGGTGTCGGGGCCGGTGTTCTCCGGCATCGTCGGCGATACCTTGCGCGCGCTGAACGTGCCGCCCGACATGCCGGTGAAGCAAATGGTGGTGTCGGACGAATCGAACCCGGCCGCGCAAACGCCTGCCCAACCGGCAAACGGGAACAACGCCAACAACGCGAATGCGGCGAAGAAGGTCGCCGTATCGAGCAATTCGGAGACACATCCGGGAGTCGTGCGATGAGCGCGGCCCGTCAAAGCAAGATGCAGAAGGACGTTTCGAACGCCGTCGAATGGCTGCGCGCGCACGCGCGGCCCGAGGCGCAGTTGCACGCCGACACGCGCTCGCTCAAAAGCGGCGACGTGTTTTTCGCCTATGCCGTCGATGGCGCGGACAATCGCGCCTATATCGACGCGGCGCTGAACGCGGGCGCGGCGGCGGCGCTCTATCAGCCTGAAAACTTCGCGGGCAAGCCGGACGCGTCGAAGACGCGCGCCGTGGCCGCGCTGAACGAACTCGCCGGTCCGATCGCGTCCGCGTGGTACGGCGAGCCGACCGCATCGATGCTGACCGTCGGCGTGACGGGAACGAACGGCAAGACGTCGTGCAGCCAGTGGATCGCCACGGCGCTGACCGCGCTGGGCCGCCCGTGCGCGATCGTCGGCACGCTCGGTATCGGCATGCCGGGCAAGCTCGTGCATAGCGGCTTCACCACGCCCGATGCGCCGCAGCTCCAGCGCAACCTCGCGCAGCTCAAGAGCCAGGGCGCGGAAGCGGTCGCGATGGAAGTGTCGTCGCATGCGCTGCATCAGGGGCGCGTGAACGGCACGGACTTCGACATCGCCATTTTCACGAATCTCACTCAGGACCATCTCGATTACCACGGCACCTTCGAGGCGTACGAAACCGCGAAGGCGCGCCTGTTCGCGTGGCCGTCGCTGAAGACGGCGATCGTCAATCGCGACGACGCGGCGGGCCAGCGTCTCATCGCATCGCTGCGCGGCAAGGTCCGCACGATTGCATACGGCGTCGAGATGCCCGCCGATGCCGCGCCGACGGCCGACGCCATGCTGCTCGCAACGCAAGTGCGCGCGACGGCCACCGGCACCGCGTTTCATCTTTCGTCGGATTGGGGCGAAGCCGAAGTCGAAGTCGGCACGCTCGGTACGTTCAACGTGAGCAACCTGCTCGCGGTGCTCGGCGTGCTGCTCGAAGTGGGCGTTCCGTTCGATGCCGCCATCGCGCGCATCGCGAAACTGGAATCGGTGAACGGACGCATGGAGCGTCTCGGCGGCCGGCTGCAAAGCGACGAGCCGCTCGTCGTGATCGACTACGCGCACACGCCCGACGCGCTCGACAAGACGCTCGCCGCGCTGCGCCCGATCGCGGAAGCGCGCGGCGGCGAGCTTGTCTGCATGTTCGGTTGCGGCGGCGATCGCGACGCGACCAAGCGTCCGCTGATGGGCGAGATCGCGGAGCGTCTCGCGGATCAGGTCGTCATCACGAGCGACAACCCGCGCAGCGAAGACCCGCTTGCGATCATCGACCAGATCGCTGCCGGAATGAAGGACGCCGCGAAGGCGCGCCGTATCGAGGACCGCGCGAGCGCCATCCTTCAGGCGGTGCGGTCGGCGGCGCGAGAGGATGTCGTCGTGCTGGCCGGTAAGGGGCACGAGGCCACGCAGGAAATCATGGGCAAGAAGCGCGCGTTCTCCGACCAGGATCACGCGCGCCTCGCGCTTGCAGCACGCGCCACGCAGCAGCGCGGAGGTACCGAATGACCATGTTCACGCTGCGCGAAGCCGCCGCGCTCATTCCGGGCGCGGTGGTCATCGGCGACGAAAGCATCGCGATCGCACGCGTCGTGACGGATAGCCGCGCCGTGCAGGCGGGCGATCTGTTCGTCGCGGTGAAGGGCGATCGTTTCGACGCGCATGATTTCCTCGACCAGGTTGCGAAGAGCGGCGCGGCTGCAGCGCTCGTTTCACGCGAGCTGCGCAATTCGGATGCCTGGCCGCTTCCTGTCGTCAAGGTAAAGGACACGCGCGCGGCGCTCGGTGCGCTGGCGCACGGCTGGCGCAAGCGCTACGCGATGCCGCTCGTCGCCGTCACGGGCAGCAACGGCAAGACCACGGTCAAGGAAATGATCGCGTCGATCTTCGCGGCATCGGTGGGTGAAGACGCGCGGCTCGCGACGGCGGGCAACTTCAACAACGACATTGGCCTGCCGCTCACGCTATTTCGACTGAACGGCGCGCACAAGCTGGCGGTCGTCGAACTCGGCATGAATCATCCCGGCGAAACCGACGTGCTCGGCAAGATCGCCGCGCCGACGGTCGCGGTCGTCAACAACGCGCAGCGCGAGCATCAGGAATTCATGGCGACGGTCGAAGCCGTGGCACTCGAACACGCGTCCGTCATTCATGCGCTCGGCGAAACCGGTACCGCCGTGTTCCCCGCCGACGATCACTACGCGAGCATCTGGCGCGTCGCCGCGACGGGCAATCCGGTCATGGATTTCGCGCTCACCGGCGATGAATCGAAGGCCGCCGTCACCGGCACGCTCGAAGGCACCACGGTGCACGTGCGCACGCCGCAAGGCGCGATCGATGTCGCGCTTTCCGCGCTCGGCGAACACAACGCGCGCAATGCGCTCGCGGCCACGGCTGCGGCGCTTGCGGCGGGCGTTTCGCTTGATGCCGTCAAGCGCGGGCTCGAAGCCTTCCAGCCGGTGAAGGGCCGCTTGCAGGTGAAGCGCGCGGTGGTGGGCGCGCTCGCGGGCGCGACGGTCATCGACGATACGTACAACTCCAATCCCGATTCCATGCGCGCGGCCATCGACGTGCTCGCGGCGCAAGCATCGCCGCGTGTGCTCGTGATGGGCGACATGGGCGAAGTCGGTGAAGAAGGACCGGCGTTTCATCGCGAAGTGGGCGCTTATGCAGCGGAACGCGGCATCGATGCGCTCTTCGCGCTCGGCGACGCCAGCCGCGATTCCGTGAACGCATTCAACGCAAAGGCATCGAAGCAGACCGGCGTGCATTTCAACGACGTCGCCGCTTTGATCGAAGCACTCGAACAAGCCGGGTTCGGACCCGGCGCAACGTATCTCGCGAAAGGCTCGCGCTTCATGAAGATGGAGCGCGTGGTGGACGCCCTGACGAGCCTCGCACAACCCGCCGCGGGCAGCACGCCCGCAGCACACTGACTCACAGAAAGAGAAGGCCCAGCATGCTACTTGCACTCGCGCAATGGCTCCAGAATGACGCCAGCTTCATGCGCGTGTTCACCTACATTACGTTCCGCGCCGTGGGAGCCACGGCGACGGCGATGTTGATCGGTCTCGTCTGCGGCCCCTGGGTGATCCGCAAGCTGACCGCGATGAAAGTCGGCCAGGCCGTGCGCAAGGACGGCCCGCAGACGCACCTCGTCAAGTCGGGTACGCCGACGATGGGCGGCGTGCTCATTCTCATCGGCATCGCGGTATCCACGCTGCTATGGGCGGATCTCACGAACCGCTTCGTGTGGATCGTGATGCTCGTCACGTTCGGTTATGGCGTGATTGGCTGGGTGGACGACTATCGCAAGGTCGTGCACAAGGACCCGCGCGGCATGTCGTCGCGCGAGAAGTATTTCTGGCAATCGGTCATCGGCATTTTCGCGGCGGTTTATCTCGCGTTCAGCGTGTCCGAAGCCAACAACGCGCGCGTGTTCGATCTCTTCATGGCGTGGGTGCGCAGCGGCCTTTCGATGGGCTTGCCCGCGCGCGCCGACCTCATGCTGCCGTTCCTCAAGTCGATCACGTATCCGCTCGGCGTGTGGGGCTTCATCGCGATGACGTACTTCGTGATCGTCGGATCGAGCAACGCGGTGAATCTCACCGATGGCCTCGACGGTCTCGTCATCATGCCCGTGGTGCTCGTCGGTGCGTCGCTCGGCGCGTTCGCTTACGTGATGGGTTCCTCGGTCTATTCGAAGTACTTGCTCTTCCCGCACATTCCCGGCGCGGGCGAATTGCTGATCTTCTGCTCGGCCATGGGCGGCGCGGGGCTCGCGTTCCTTTGGTACAACACGCACCCCGCGCAGGTCTTCATGGGCGATGTCGGCGCGCTCGCGCTCGGCGGCGCGCTCGGCACCATCGCCGTGATCGTGCGCCAGGAAATCGTGCTGTTCATCATGGGCGGCATCTTCGTCGCGGAAACGCTTTCCGTGATGCTGCAAGTCTTCTGGTTCAAGTTCACGAAGCGCCGTTATGGCGAAGGCCGCCGCTTCTTCAAGATGGCGCCGCTGCATCACCACTACGAACTGTCCGGCTGGACGGAAACGCAAGTGGTGGTGCGCTTCTGGATCATCACGTTGATGCTGTGTCTGTTCGGCTTGTCGACGCTGAAGTTGCGTTGATTCGTCAGCGTCCGAAGGTTCATCCGTTTCCGGTTTAGATCAAAGGTAAAAGCGATGTTTGGCGAGAAGTTTTCCGGTCGGCAAAGTCCGATGGTGCTCGTGCTGGGGCTCGGTGAATCCGGCCTCGCGATGGCGCGCTGGTGCGCCAGGCACGGTTGCCGCCTGCGGATTGCCGATACGCGCGAAACGCCGCCGAATCTCTCCGAACTCGTCATCCATAACATCGATGCCGATTTCGTCGGCGGCGCGTTCACGACGGAACTGCTGGACGGCGGCATCGAACTCGTCGCGGTCAGTCCGGGCCTGTCGCCGCTCGCGCCGGATCTCGCGCCGCTCGTCGCGGCTGCCAGGGAACGCGGCATTCCAGTGTGGGGCGAGCTCGAACTCTTCGCGCAGGCGCTCGCGGGACTCGCCGTGAACGGCTATCAGCCGAAGGTGCTCGCCATCACCGGCACGAACGGCAAGACCACGACAACCGCGCTCACCGGTCTTCTGTGCGAGCGCGCGGGCAAGCGCGTCGCGGTCGCGGGGAACATCAGCCCGGCGATGCTCGACAAGCTCGCCGAAGCCATCGATCAGACCGCGCTGCCGGACGTCTGGGTGCTCGAACTGTCGAGCTTCCAGCTCGAGACCGCGCACACCTTCGAGCCGGATGCCGCCGCGGTGTTGAACATCACGCAGGATCATCTCGACTGGCACGGCGGCCTCGATGCCTACGCCGCCGCGAAAGGCCGCATCTTCGGCCCGCGCACGACGCGCGTGCTCAATCGCGACGACGCCCGCACGATGGCGCTCGCCGTCAACGTCGCGCAGGACCGCGTGGTGACGTTCGGGCTGAACGAGCCGTCGAAGGTCGGCGACTACGGCTTGCTGCGCGACAACGGTATCGCGTGGCTCGCGCAAGGTATCGATCGCGACGCCGCCGACGAGCCCACGTCGTCGCGTCGTCGCAAGCAGGAAACGGCGGCGCCGAATGTCGTCGCCAAGCGGCTGATGCCGTCGGATGCGCTGCGCATTCGCGGTCTGCATAACGCGGCGAACGCGCTCGCCGCGCTCGCGCTCGCGCGTGCAATCGACCTGCCGCTCGCGGCGCTCTTGCATGGCTTGCGCGAATATCGCGGCGAGCCGCATCGCGTGGAAGTGATCGGCCAGATCGACGGCGTCGATTATGTCGACGACAGCAAGGGCACCAACGTCGGCGCAACGGTCGCCGCGCTCGACGGCCTCGCGCAACGCGTGGTGCTGATCGCCGGCGGCGACGGCAAGGGCCAGGATTTCTCGCCGCTCGAAGCGCCGGTGGCGCGCTGGGCCCGCGCAGTAATGCTGATCGGCCGTGACGCGCCGCGCATTCGCGAGACGCTCGCATCGACGGGCGTCGCGCTCGAAGATCACGCGACGCTCGAAGGCGCGACCAACGCGGCGGCACGAATCGCGGAAGCCGGCGACGCCGTCCTGCTCTCGCCCGCGTGCGCGAGCCTCGACATGTTCAAGAACTACGCACACCGCGCGGACGTGTTTCGCGGCGCGGTCGAAGAAATCGCCGCAGCGCGGGGAGTGATGCTATGAGCTGGTCGGAACGCTTCGGATCGAAACTGACCGGCCAGCGCAACGCGGTCGCGAACGACTCGCTCGCCGGTCGCGCGGGTGCGAGCGCGCGCGTCGGCCGCACGGAAGGCGCGGGCGGCATTTCGAGCGCGGTCAATGGCGTGCGTCCCGCGCGCTCGCGCATGCTCGACTACGATCATTCGCTCTTGTGGGTGACCATCGCGTTGCTCGGGCTCGGCATCGTCATGGTGTATTCGGCGTCGATCGCCATGCCCGATTCGCCGAAGTACGCGCAGTATCGCGACTACCACTTCCTCGTGCGTCACCTTATTTCCATCGCGACGGCGCTCGTCGGCGCGGTCATCGCGTTCAAGATTCCGGTGAAGACCTGGGAAAAGTACGCGCCGAAGCTCTTTCTTTTCGCGCTCGTGCTGCTCGTCATCGTGCTGATTCCGCACATCGGCAAGGGCGTGAACGGCGCGCGCCGCTGGATTCCGCTCGGCATCACGAACATGCAGCCGTCGGAAATCATGAAGCTCGCGGTGACCATCTATGCCGCCAACTACACCGTCCGCAAACAGGAGTTCATGCACAGCTTCGGCAAGGGCTTTCTGCCGATGGCCGTCGCGGTCGGCGCAGTCGGCGCGCTGTTGCTGCTCGAACCGGACATGGGCGCGTTCATGGTGATCGCGGCCATCGCGATGGGCGTGCTGTTCCTGGGCGGCGTGAACGGCAAGCTGTTCGGCGGCCTCGTGCTGACGGCGGTGGGCACGTTCACGATGCTCGTGTGGCTCTCGCCGTGGCGTCGCGAGCGGATCTTCGCGTACCTCGATCCGTGGGACGACCGTTATGCACAAGGCAAGGCGTATCAGCTGACGCACTCGCTGATCGCGTTCGGACGCGGCGAGTGGTTTGGCGTGGGACTCGGCGGCAGCGTCGAAAAGCTCAACTATCTGCCCGAAGCGCATACCGACTTTATTCTCGCGGTGATCGGCGAGGAACTGGGCTTCGTCGGCGTGATCGTCGTCATTCTGCTGTTCTACTGGATCGTGCGCCGCGCGTTCGAGATCGGCCGCCAGGCGCTCGCGCTCGATCGCACGTTCGCCGGTCTGATGGCGAAGGGCGTGGGCATCTGGTTCGGCGCGCAGACGTTCATCAACATGGGCGTGAATCTCGGTCTCCTGCCGACCAAGGGCCTCACGCTGCCGCTCGTTTCGTACGGCGGCTCGGGCATTCTGCTGAACTGCGTCGCGCTGGCGGTGCTGCTTCGCGTGGATTACGAGAACCGGGTTCTGATGCGCGGAGGGAAAGTATGACCGCGCAACGCGACCGCACCTTGATGGTCATGGCGGGCGGCACCGGTGGCCACGTGTTTCCGGGTCTCGCCGTCGCGCACTGGATGCAGGCGCACGGTTGGCGCGTCGTGTGGCTCGGCAACGCGAGCGGCATGGAAGCGACGCTCGTCCCGAAGCACGGCGTGCCGATGGAATACGTGCGCTTCGGCGGCGTGCGCGGCAAGGGCATCAAGACCAAGCTGATGCTGCCGGTCAACCTGCTGCGCGCGTGCTCGCAAAGCCTGCGCGTGCTGCGCCGGATCAAGCCGGATGTCGTGCTCGGCATGGGCGGCTACATCACGTTTCCGGCGGGCGTCATGACGAAGCTCGCGGGCTGCCCGCTCGTGCTGCACGAACAGAATTCCATCGCGGGACTCGCGAACAAGGTGCTCGCGCATCTCGCGAAGCGCGTGCTCGTCGCGTTCCCGGATGCGCTGCCGAATGCCGAATGGACCGGCAACCCCATTCGCGCGGAACTTAACGCGACATTGCCGCCCAAAGAACGCTACGCCGCGCGTTCGGGAAAGCTGAACGTGCTGGTGGTCGGCGGCAGTCTCGGCGCTGCCGCGCTGAACGAAACGGTGCCGAAGGCGCTCGCGCTGCTGCCCGCGGATCAACGTCCGCGCATCGTGCATCAGGCGGGCGCGAAGCATATCGAAGCACTCGAAGCGAACTACGCAGCGGCGGGTTTCGCGCGCGGCGACGACCTGCAGCTCGTGCCGTTCATCGAAGACATGGCGAGCGCTTACGCATCCGCCGATCTCGTGATCTGCCGCTCGGGCGCGATGACGGTTTCCGAAATCGCGGCGGTCGGCGTGGCGGCGCTCTTCGTGCCGTTCCCGTTCGCCGTCGACGATCACCAGACGACCAACGGCGCGTTCCTCGCCAGGAACGGCGCTGCGGAGTTGATACAACAACGCGATTTGTCGGCGGAAAGGCTCGCCGGCTGGTTGCGTGCGCAAACGCGCGAGACGCTCGCCGGCATGGCCGTGCGCTCGCGCGCGCTGGCGAAGCCGGATGCGACCGAACGGGTCGCAAGCGTCTGCGCCGACGTGGCCGGCGCGCGTTTCGACGCGCAAGCTCGGGAGGCACATTAGGACATGAAACACATCGTCAAGCACATTCACTTCGTCGGCATCGGCGGAGCAGGGATGAGCGGCATCGCGGAGGTGCTGCTCAATCTCGGATATCAGGTCAGCGGCTCGGACCTGTCGAAGAACGCGGTCACCGAACGGTTGCGTGCGCTGGGCGCGCGCGTCGAGATCGGGCATCACGAAGACAACATCGAAGGCGCGAATGCGGTCGTCGTATCGACGGCCGTGCGTCCCGACAATCCCGAAGTGCTCGCCGCGCGCCATCGCCGCGTGCCCATCGTGCCGCGCGCGGTGATGCTCGCGGAACTCATGCGCTTGAAGCAGGGCATCGCGATCGCCGGCACGCACGGCAAGACCACGACCACGTCGCTCGTCGCGAGCGTGCTGGCCGCGGGCGGGCTCGATCCGACCTTCGTGATCGGCGGGCGGCTCATCAGCGCGGGCGCGAACGCGCGGCTCGGCACGGGCGACTTCATCGTCGCGGAAGCGGACGAATCGGATGCGTCGTTCCTGAATCTTTTCCCGGTGATCGAAGTCATCACGAACATCGACGCCGATCACATGGACACCTACGGCCACGACTTCGCGCGGCTCAAGCAGGCGTTCATCGAATTCACGCACCGGCTGCCGTTCTACGGCATCGCGGTGCTGTGCGTCGACGATCCGAACGTGCGCGAAATCCTGCCGTTCGTGTCGAAGCCGATCATCCGCTACGGCATCGGCGCGGAAGCGCAAGTGCGCGCGGTGAACATCGAGGCGCGCGAAGGCCGCATGCATTTCACGACGATGCGCGAAGACGCGCCGCCGCTCGACATCGTGCTGAACCTGCCGGGCCTGCACAACGTGCAGAACGCGCTCGCGGCCATTGCAATTGCGACTGAACTTGAAGTGGCCGATGCCGATATCCAGAGAGCGCTTGCCGAATTCAACGGTGTCGGGCGGCGCTTCCAGCGCTACGGCGAAGTGAAGACGGCTGACAACGAAGGCGCGTACACGCTGATCGACGACTACGGTCATCACCCCGTCGAAATGGCGGCGACCATCGCGGCGGCGCGCGGCGCGTTTCCGGACCGGCGTCTCGTGCTCGCGTTCCAGCCGCATCGCTATACGCGCACGCGCGACTGCTTCGAGGACTTCGTGAAAGTGCTGTCGATGGTCGATGCCCTCGTGCTCACCGATGTCTATTCCGCAGGCGAATCGCCGATCGTCGCCGCCGATGGCCGCGCGCTCGCGCGTGCCATTCGCGTCGCCGGAAAGATCGAGCCGGTGTTCGTCGAAACAGTGGATGAAGTGCCGGACGCGGTGACGACCATCGCGCGCAACGGCGACGTGGTGATCACGATGGGCGCGGGTTCCATCGGCGGTGTGTGCGGGCGGCTCGCGCAGAGCCAGCCGCAGTGATGACAGCAATGAACGACGCAATGAGCAACACAGTGAACAACATCGATCCGAAAGTTTTCGGCAAAGTGGCCGTGCTTCTCGGCGGAAATTCCGCGGAGCGCGAGGTCTCGCTCAATTCGGGCCGGCTCGTGCTCGAAGGTCTGCGCGATGCCGGCATCGACGCGCATCCGTTCGATCCGGCCGAGCGTCCGCTGTCGGATCTGAAAGCCGAGGGCTTCGAGCGCGCGTTCATCGCGCTGCACGGCGGCTATGGCGAGAACGGCCAGTTGCAGGGCGCGCTGGATTTTTACGGCATCCGCTACACGGGCAGCGGCGTGCTGGGCTCGGCGCTCGGCATGGACAAGCTGCGCACCAAGCTCGTGTGGCAGCAGACCGGCATTCCGACGCCGCCGTTCGAAACCGTCGTGCGCGGCGACGACTTCGCATCGCGCGCGCGGGACATCATCGCGAAGCTCGGGCTGCCGCTCTTCGTGAAGCCGGCGAGCGAAGGATCGAGCGTCGCGGTCATCAAGGTGAAGAGCCCGGAATCGCTCGTGCCGGCGCTCGAACAGGCCGCGCAGTTCGACAAGATCGTGATCGTCGAGAAGAGCATCGAAGGCGGCGGCGAGTACACGTGCTGTATCGCGGGCGATCTCGATCTGCCGGTCATCAAGATCATTCCGGCGGGCGAGTTCTACGACTACCACGCGAAGTACATCGCCGACGACACGCAATACCTGATTCCCTGCGGCCTCACCGCCGACGAGGAATCGCGCATGAAGCAGTTGACGCAGCGCGCGTTCGACATGCTCGGCTGCACCGACTGGGGCCGCGCCGATTTCATGCTCGACGCGAACGGCAACCCGTACTTCCTCGAAGTGAACACGGCGCCGGGCATGACGGATCACTCGCTGCCGCCAAAGGCCGCGCGCGCGGTGGGCATCAGCTACAAGGACCTGGTGGTGAAGGTGTTGTCGCTCACGCTGAAGAGCTAACGCAGGAACAACGGAACAAGACGAAACGCAAGCCATGTGGAACAACGTTCGCCAGATGAATCTCGCCGCCAGCGCGCTGCACGCCATGCTCGTGCTGATGCTGCTGTGCGCCGCGGGCGTATGGGCGATCCAGCGTCCCGAGTTCCGCCTGCGCGAGATTCAGATCGACGGCGACACGTCGCACATCAATACGCCGACGGTGCGCGCGAGCGTGGTCGGACATTTGAAGGGCAACTTCTTCACCGTCGATCTCGATACCGCGCGCGCCGCGTTCGAGCAGATGCCGTGGGTGCGCCATGCGAGCGTGCGCCGCGTGTGGCCGAACGCCCTCGCGGTGTCGCTCGAGGAATACAAGCCGCTCGGCACGTGGGGCAGCGATCAACTGGTGAGCGTCGACGGCGAGCTGTTCACCGCGAATCAGGGCGAACTCGACGACGACCTGCCCGCGTTCGACGGTCCCGAAGGCACGGCGAAAGAAGTAGTCGCGCGTTACCACGACTTCCAGAAGTGGTTCGCACCGCTCGACGCGCAGCCCGAAGAAGTGACGCTGTCGCCGCGCTTCGCGTGGACGGTGAAGCTCTCGAACGGCACGCAGATCGAACTGGGCCGCGAGCGCAATCAGGACACGCTGTTCGACCGCTGCAAGCGGTTCGTCGCATCGTGGCCCTCCGTGACGGGGCGGTGGGGCAAGGAGATCGAATACGCGGATCTGCGTTACCCGAATGGCTTCGCGATACGCGCCGCCAGCATGCGCTTCATCAACGACACCGACAAGGCCAAGAAGTAAGCAGACATCACAGGCATGAGCACGCTATGAGCAAAGACTACAAAGACCTGCTGGTTTCCCTCGACATCGGAACGTCGAAGGTGGTCGCGATCGTCGCCGAATTGAAGGGCGAAGGCCACTACGAGGTAATCGGACTCGGTCAGAGCGACTCGAAGGGGTTGAAGAAGGGCGTCGTGGTCAATATCGAGGCCACGGTGCAATCCATTCAGCGCGCGCTCGAAGAAGCCGAGCTGATGGCCGATTGCAAGATCACCAACGTATTCACCGGCATCGCGGGCAGCCACATTCGCAGCTTCAATTCGAGCGGGATGGTCGCGATCAAGGACAAGGAAGTCACGCAGACCGACGTCGCGCGCGTGATCGAAACGGCCAAGGCGATCAACATTCCGACCGATCAGCAGGTGCTGCACATCCTGACGCAGGAATTCATCATCGACGGTCAGGAAGACGTGCGCGAGCCGATCGGCATGAGCGGCATCCGCCTCGAAGTGAAGGTGCACATCGTGACGGGCGCGGTGAGCGCGGCGCAGAACATCGTGAAGTGCGTGCGCCGCTGCGGGCTCGAAGTGAACGACCTCATTCTGCAGCCGCTCGCGTCGTCGCTCGCGGTGCTGACCGAGGACGAGAAGGAACTGGGCGTCGTGCTCGTCGATATCGGCGGCGGCACCACGGACATCGCCATTTTCAGCGAAGGCGCGATCCGTCATACGGCCGTGATCCCGATTGCCGGCGATCAGATCACAAGCGACGTCGCGATGGCGCTGCGCACGCCGACGCCCGACGCGGAAGACATCAAGGTCAGCTACGGCATCGCGAAGCAGGCGCTCGCCGATCCGGACGAAATGATCGAAGTGCCGGGCTTGGGCGAACGCGGTCCGCGAACGCTGTCGCGCCAGGCGCTGGCGGCGGTCGTCGAGCCGCGCGTCGAAGAGCTGTTCTCGCTCGTGCAGCAGGTCGTGCGCGAATCCGGCTACGAAGAGCTGCTGTCGAGCGGCGTCGTGCTGACCGGCGGCGCGGCGATGATGCCCGGCATGGTCGAACTCGGCGAAGACATTTTCTTGAAGCCAGTGCGCATCGGCGTGCCGGAGTACGCGGGCGGTCTCGCGGACGTGGTGCGCAATCCGCGCTACTCCACCGCGATGGGTCTGCTCGCAGAAGGACGCTCGCAGCGCATGCGCGGCCGCAAGGTCGCGGTGCAGAACGGATCGATGGGACAGGTGCTCACGCGGATGAAGGACTGGTTCCTCGGGAACTTCTGAGGTCGTCCGCAGCACAGCAGTGCTAACAAATTGATGTAAGCAGTGAATATAATTCGCGCCGGTACCGGCGGCTAGCGCGCGGCAAGAGGTTGCCCGATCTCTTGCCGGATAACGCCGATCTTCATTCTTGACGGAGGCAACATGGATTTCGAAATGCTGGAAACGGAAACCAACGGAACGATCATCAAGGTCGTCGGAGTTGGCGGTGCGGGCGGCAACGCCGTTCAGCACATGATCAATCGCGGTGTGCAGGGCGTCGACTTCATCGTGATGAACACGGACGCACAGGCGCTCGCCCGCTCGCGCGCGCCGGCGGTCCTGCAGTTGGGAATGACCGGTCTGGGCGCTGGCGCCAAGCCGGAGAAGGGCAAGGAAGCGGCGGAAGATGCACGCGAGCGCATCGCCGACGCACTGCGCGGCGCGCACATGGTGTTCATCACCGCCGGCATGGGCGGCGGCACGGGCACGGGCGCGGCGCCGGTCGTGGCGCAGATCGCGAAGGAAATGGGCATTCTGACGGTTGGCGTCGTGAGCAAGCCGTTCGAATTCGAAGGCGGCCGCCGCATGCGCGTGGCGGAAGCCGGTTCGCAGCAGCTGGAGGATCACGTCGATTCGCTGATCGTCGTGCTGAACGACAAGCTCTTCGAGGTGATGGGCGACGACGCCGAGATGGACAAGTGCTTCCAGTGCGCGGACGACGTGCTGAACAACGCTGTCGCGGGTATCGCTGAAATAATCAATGTCGATGGTCTCGTCAACGTCGACTTCGAAGACGTGAAGACGGTGATGGGCGAGCAGGGCAAGGCGATGATGGGCACGGCGACGGTTGCCGGCGTCGATCGCGCGCGTCTCGCGGCTGAACAGGCCGTGGCGAGCCCGCTCTTGGAAGGCGTGGATCTGTCGGGCGCGCGTGGCGTGCTGGTGAACATCACGTCGAGCCGTTCGCTGCGTCTGTCGGAAACGCGCGAAGTGATGAACACCATCAAGTCCTACGCCGCCGACGACGCGACCGTGATCTTCGGCGCCGTCTACGACGACGCCATGGGGGACGCGCTGCGCGTGACGGTGGTGGCAACGGGCCTGGGCCGCGCGGCGAAGAAGCAGCAGCAGGCGCCGATGACCCTCCTGCGCACGGGCACCGATAACCAGCCGGTCGCGCACGCGCACGCCGCGCATGGCAACTACGCGCCGCAGCACGCGCAGGCAACGGATTACGGTCAACTGGACACGCCGGCAGTGTGGCGCTCCACGCGTGAAACCGCGGCATCGCACGTGCAGGCATTGCAGGAGAAGGGCGTCGATACGTACGACATCCCCGCGTTCCTGCGCAAGCAGGCGGACTGACGAGCCTCGCGCTTGGTCGGTAGCTGGCATGCGAAGTGCAGCCACCGCAGGCACGTCGAGGTGAGCCCGGCGATGCAGGTTTCGCGTGGGGCGACTGTCCAAGGCCGCGTCGAGGACCGACGCCAGGCCGTGGCCAGCCGACCCCCACGAATCTGCCGATGTGCAGATGAAACCGACACCGCCGAAGCAGGCTTGAGGCGACTGCGGGACGATGTCAATCGCAAGGATGTTCGAGCACTGACGAGGGAAGGACCGAGCATGATCGAAGTGGGTGAAACGTTGCCCGACGCGCGTCTCTTCGAGTTCATCGAAGTGGCGAGCGAGGGCTGCGCCGTGGGACCGAACGGGTTCTCGGCGCGCGAGCGGACCGCAGGCAAACGCGTGGTGATCTTCGGATTGCCGGGCGCGTTCACGCCGACGTGCTCCGCCAGACACGTGCCGGGTTATATCGATGCAGCGGATGCGTTGTTCGCCGCCGGCATCGACGAAATCTGGTGCGTTTCCGTCAACGACGCGTTCGTCATGAACGCGTGGGGACGCGATCTTCAAGCCGCGGGCAAGGTGAAGATGATCGCGGACGGCAGTGCGCGTTTCACTCAGGCACTCGGACTGGATCAGGATTTGTCCGAGCGTGGCATGGGAATCCGTTCCCAGCGCTACGCGATGGTGGTCGACAACGGCGTGGTCAAGACGCTCGCTGTCGAAGCACCCGGCAAGTTCGAAGTCAGCGATGCTCAAAGCATCCTGGCGACGTTGAGCTGATCGCAGCGGCGTCGCGTTGCGGTTACGCAACGCTTACAGACGCACTCGCAAGCGGCGCAACTTGGGGCCGATGACCGGAAATGCCTCCATTCCGGGCATCGGCCCATTTCACTTGACTGTCCCTGCGCTCCGGCGTAACACAGGGAAACAGTTGATACCTGTCGGTTTGGGACGGCGTGCGCCGAATGGAGTATAATTCGGTCTATTAGAATTCAAGGCACGATTGATTCTCTTTATTGGGAATTGTTATCGGACAAAAATCATGTTGAAGCAGCGAACAATCAAGACCGTCGTCAAAACCGTGGGAATCGGGCTTCATTCCGGCCGTAAGGTCGATTTGACGCTGCGTCCGGCGCCGGCCGGGACCGGCATCGTGTTTTCGCGGATCGACTTGCCGCAGCCGGTGGACATCCCCGCATCCGCGATGGCGATCGGCGACACGCGGCTCGCGTCCGTGCTGCAGAAGGACGGCGCGCGCGTATCGACCATCGAGCACTTGATGTCGGCGTGCGCGGGTCTCGGCATCGACAATCTGTACGTCGATGTGACCGCCGAGGAAATCCCGATCATGGACGGCAGCGCTGCTTCTTTCGTGTTTCTCATTCAGTCGGCGGGCATCGAAGAGCAGAACGCACCGAAGAAGTTCATCAAGGTGAAGAAGCCTGTCGAAGTCCGCGACGGCGACAAGTTCGCGCGCCTGGAGCCGTATTTCGGCTTCAAGTTGAGCTTTACCATCGATTTCCGTCATCCCGCTGTCGACAAGACGGGCCAGGCGCTGGAAGTCGATTTCGCGACGACGTCGTATGTACGTGACATCGCGCGCGCCCGCACGTTCGGTTTCGCGCATGAAGTCGAAATGATGCGCGAACTGGGCCTCGCACGCGGCGGCAGCATGGACAACGCGATCGTGCTCGACGAATACCGCATCCTGAACAACGACGGCCTGCGTTACGACGACGAGTTCGTGAAGCACAAGATGCTCGACGCGATCGGCGACCTGTACGTCGTGGGGCATCCGCTGCTGGCGTCGTACAAGGCGTACAAGGGCGGCCACGCGATGAACAACATGCTGCTGCGCGAACTGCTCGCGAACGAAGACGCTTATGAAATCGTCACGTTCGACGACACGCAGAAGGCGCCGCGCGGTTTCGCGTTCGATACGCAGACGGCATTTGCCTGACCTTCGGCAAAGACCAAAGAAGTGAAGTGAGCGGCAGCGAAAGCGCCGCTCATTTTTTTTGCCCGCGCCCCTGATGACGCGCGGCCATGCGCGCGAGCGCTTCCTGCAACGGCGACGGCGCCAGCGTTTCCGCCAGATCGTGCAACGCCGACGCGCCCGCCGCCGACATGCGCGCCTGCTTCGGCGGCGCGGTTTCCTTGACGGCTTGCGGACGCACGCGGATTTTCAGCGAATCGACGGCCCAGCCGCGCTGTTGCAGATCGGCTAGCAGACGCGGCTCGATATGCCGCAAACGCGCCGCCAACGCGTTGTGCGCAGCGAAGAGCGCCAGCACGCCATCCTTGATGAAGCCCGGTTCGACGTTCGACGCGAGATAGTCGGGTAAAAGCGCGGTGAGGTCGCGCTGAAGCGCCGCCATTTGCTCGACGCCCGCGCGCAATGCGCGAAACGCATCCGTCCGATCCAGCACGTCGGCTATGGCTTGCGGCCGGCGCGGATCGAAGCGCTGCGGCGCGTACCTTGAATTTGTAGAAAAACGGCTCATTCTTTGATCGACGGACGCCTGATGCGACACCTCGATTGTACCGCGAGCCCGCCGCCCGGCACGCGCGGACGCCTTGTTCCGACGCCCGCGCGGCCCGGCTTTCAAGCGGTTGACTGTCGCGTTCCACCGACGCCCGCCAGGCCACGCCGACGCAAGATCTACTTGACTCGCGTGCTAAAATTCCCGATTCGAATTTCACCCAATGGACTTAAGTCGCCGAGGTTTTCCGCACCCGGACGCAGCAGACGCTGCCGTCCGTCCGAAGCCGCGACGCAGACACTGATCCGATGACGACCGGTTTCCTTCAGAAGATTTTTGGCAGCCGCAATCAGCGGCTGGTCAAGCAGTACCAAAAGACCGTTGCGGCGATCAATGCCCTCGAGCCGACCGTCGAGAAGTACTCGGACGATCAGTTGCGCGCGAAGACGGACGAGTTCCGCAAGCGCGTCGCCGGCGGTGAGTCGCTCGACGTGATTCTCCCGGAAGCGTTCGCCGTCTGTCGCGAAGCGAGCCGGCGCGTCCTGAAAATGCGCCATTTCGACGTCCAGTTGATCGGCGGCATGGTCCTGCACTACGGCAAGATCGCCGAAATGCGCACGGGCGAGGGCAAGACGCTCGTCGCCACGCTCGCTGCGTATCTGAACGCGTTGTCGGGCCGCGGCGTGCACGTCGTGACGGTGAACGACTACCTCGCGCAGCGCGACGCCGAATGGATGGCGCGCCTTTACAACTTCCTCGGGCTTTCCTGCGGCGTGAATTTGTCGCAGATGCAGCACGGGCAGAAGCAGGAAGCCTACGCGGCGGACATCACGTACGGCACGAACAACGAATTCGGCTTCGACTATCTGCGCGACAACATGGTCTACGAGACCAATGCGCGCGTGCAGCGGCCGCTCAATTTCGCGATCGTCGACGAAGTGGACTCGATTCTCATCGACGAAGCGCGTACGCCGCTCATCATCTCCGGTCAGGCCGAAGATCACACCGACCTCTACGTGCGCATGAACGCGCTGCCGCCGCTGCTCGAACTGCAGATCGGCGAGGAGAAGGCGGACGGCACGGGCGTCGAAAAGCCGGGCGACTACACGCTCGATGAGAAAGCGCGTCAGGTGTTCCTGACCGAATCGGGCCACGAAAAGGCGGAGCGTCTGCTCGCCGAGTGGGGCCTGATCGGCGAGGGCGAAAGTCTCTACGCGCCGCAGAACATCACGCTGATGCATCACATCTATGCCGCCCTGCGCGCGCATACGCTTTTCCATCGCGATCAGCATTACGTGGTGCAGAACGGCGAAGTCGTGATCGTCGACGAATTCACGGGCCGCATGATGACCGGCCGCCGCTGGTCCGACGGCTTGCATCAGGCCGTCGAAGCGAAGGAACACGTTCAGATTCAGGCCGAGAACCAGACGCTCGCCTCGATCACGCTGCAGAACTACTTCCGCATGTACGCGAAGCTGTCCGGCATGACCGGCACGGCGGATACGGAAGCCTACGAGTTCCAGGAAATTTACGGCCTCGAAACGGTCGTGATTCCGACGAACCGTCCGCCGAAGCGCGTCGACAAGCAGGATCAGATCTACAAGACGTCGAAGGAACGTTACGACGCGGTCATTCGCGACATCCGCGACTGCGTCGAGCGCGGGCAGCCCACGCTTGTCGGCACCACGTCGATCGAAGCGTCGGAGCTGCTGTCCGGCCTGCTGAGCCAGCAGGGTGTCAAGCACGAGGTGCTCAACGCGAAGCAGCACGCGCGTGAAGCGGCCATCGTCGCGGAAGCCGGGCGGCCGGGCGTCGTGACCATCGCGACGAACATGGCGGGCCGCGGCACGGACATCGTGCTCGGCGGCAACGTCGAGAAGCAGGCGTCGTTCATCGAGGCGGATCTTTCGATTCCCGAGGACGAAAAAGCGGCGCGCATCCAGAAGCTGCACGACGAATGGCAGGCGCTGCACGACCACGTGAAGGCGGCGGGCGGGCTGCATATCATCGGTACCGAGCGCCACGAATCGCGCCGTATCGACAATCAGCTGCGCGGCCGCGCGGGCCGTCAGGGCGATCCGGGCTCGTCGCGCTTCTATCTCTCGCTGGACGATCCTCTTCTGCGCATCTTCGCGGGCGACCGCGTGCGCGCGATCATGGATCGCCTGAAGATGCCGGAAGGCGAGCCGATCGAAGCGGGCATGGTCACGCGTTCGATCGAAGGCGCGCAGCGCAAGGTCGAAGCGCGCAACTTCGATATCCGCAAGCAACTGCTCGAATACGACGACGTCTCGAACGATCAGCGCCGCGTGATCTATCAGCAGCGCAACGAACTGCTCGAAGCGCACGACGTGCAGGAAACCATCGCCGCGATGCGCCACAGCGTCATCACCGATCTCGTGCGCACGTTCATTCCGGCGGGCAGCATCGAAGAGCAGTGGGACGCGCCCGAGCTGGAAGAAGTGCTGCGCAACGAATGGTCGCTGGACCTCGCCATTCAGGAGATGATCAACGAGTCGAATTCGATCGACGCCGAGGAAATCTGCGAAGCCGTGCTCTCCGCCGCCGACGAAGCGTACGAAGCGAAGGTCGCGCTCGTGGGCCGCGAATCGTTCAGCGCGTTCGAGCGCTCGATCATGCTGCAGACGCTCGACAGCCGCTGGCGCGAGCATCTTGCGGCGCTCGATCATCTGCGTCAGGGCATCCATCTGCGCGGCTATGCGCAGAAGAATCCGAAGCAGGAATACAAGCGCGAAGCGTTCGAGCTCTTCGCCGCCATGCTCGATGCCGTGAAGCAGGAAGTCACGCGCGTCGTGATGAACGTGCAGATCCAGTCGCCTGAGCAGCTGGAAGAAGCCGCCGAGCAGTACGAAGAGAAGGGCAGCCATCTGGAGAACGTGTCGTTCACGCACGCGGACTACAGCGCCCCCGCCGCGCCGACGGCCACGCCCGCAGCGGCAGCCGCCGCGACCGCCACGGCGCAGATGGTCAGCCAGGCAATGGCCACGAACGACGACATCACCGTCGCCACGCGCCCGTCCGATGAAGTGCCGAAGGTCGGACGCAACGACCCGTGCCCGTGCGGCAGCGGGAAGAAGTACAAGAACTGTCACGGCAAGCTCGCCTAAGAGCTTTCTGATCGACGAACGGACAAGCGACGCAGCGATGCGTCGTTTGTCTTTGCAGGTCTCACCGAGGGCCGCGCTGCGCGCCCGAGCGTTTCACGGCGCCGCCCGAATTACGGAGCGGCGTCAGTCTTCCACAGCGTGCCGGCGCATCGGGCCGGCACTCGCCACCTTCAGCGAGTCGCGAACATGGCTGTCAACTTCCCTTCGATCGATCCCGCCGCGCTACATCCCGTCGCCGGCGTCACGCTAGGCTGGGCCGAAGCGAATATTCGCAAGCCCAATCGCAAGGATGTGCTCGTGATTCGCGTCGATGAAAGCGCGACCGTCGCGGGCGTGTTCACGCAGAACCGCTTCTGCGCGGCGCCGGTGACCGTGTGCCGCGAGCATCTCGATGCCGTGCGCGCGGGTGGCAAGGGCATTCGCGCGCTCGTGGTCAACACCGGCAACGCGAACGCGGGCACGGGCGAGCCGGGCATGGCCCACGCGCGAGAGACCTGCGCGGAATTGGCGCGCCTCACGGGCCTCGATGCGCAGCAGATTCTGCCGTTCTCGACCGGCGTGATTCTGGAGCCGCTGCCGATCGATCGCCTGAAGGCGGGCCTGCCCGCCGCGCTCGCGAATCAGCAGCCGGCGCACTGGTTCGATGCTGCGCAAGCCATCATGACGACGGACACGCTGCCGAAGGCGTCGTCGCGGCAAGTGCAGATCGACGGCCACACGGTCACGCTGTCCGGCATCAGCAAGGGCGCGGGCATGATCAAGCCGAACATGGCGACGATGCTCGGCTTCCTCGCCTTCGATGCCGCTGTCGCGCAGCCCGTGCTCGACGCGCTCGTGAAGCACGTGGCGGATCGCTCGTTCAACTGCATCACGATCGACGGCGATACGTCCACGAACGATTCGTTCATCCTCATTGCGTCGGGCAAATCGAGCCTGCCCGCGATCACGTCGACGGATTCGCCCGCGTACGCCGCCCTGCGCGACGCGGTCACGGCCGTGGCGCAAGAACTCGCTCAACTGATCGTGCGCGACGGCGAAGGCGCGACCAAGTTCATGACGGTCACGGTCGAAGGCGGCAAGGATGTTGCTGAATGCAGGCAGATTGCCTACGCGATCGGCCATTCGCCGCTCGTGAAGACCGCGTTTTATGCGTCCGATCCGAACCTCGGCCGCATTCTTGCCGCCATCGGCTATGCGGGCGTGACGGATCTCGACGTCGGCAAGATCGATCTTTATCTCGACGACGTGCTCGTCGCGAAGGCGGGCGGCCGCAACCCCGACTACCGCGAAGAAGACGGCCAGCGCGTGATGAAGAAGAGCGAAATCGCGATCCGCGTGAAGCTCGGACGTGGCAGCGCGGAAGCAACCGTCTGGACGTGCGACCTTTCGCACGATTACGTCAGCATCAACGCCGATTACCGCTCGTAACGCGCGCTCGACCGGCGCGCAAAGAAATGGACATGGACAAACTCGAACAATTTCTCACGCGCGCCGAAGCGGTGCTGGCGCGCATCGAAGGCATGCTGCCGCCGGCGGCGCCCGACATCGACTGGCAATCCGCGGTGGCGTTCCGCTGGCGCAAGCGCCAGGGGCGCGGCTTTCTGCAACCGGTGCCGTCTATCTCGCATATTTCGCTCGATGATCTGCAGAACATCGATCGCCAGAAAGGGCTGATCGAACAGAACACGCGGCAGTTCGTGAACAAGCTGCCCGCGAACAACGTGTTGCTGACGGGCGCGCGCGGCACGGGCAAGTCGTCGCTCATCAAGGCGTGCCTGAACGCCTACGCGAAGGACGGCCTGCGCCTGATCGAAGTCGACAAGGACGATCTGCACGATCTCGGCGATATCGTCGATCTGATCTCGATGCGGCCCGAGCGCTTCATCGTGTTCTGCGACGATCTCTCGTTCGAGGAAGGCGAATCGGGTTACAAGGCGCTGAAGGTGGCGCTCGACGGGTCCGTCGCCGCGCAGTCGGACAACGTGCTGATCTACGCGACGTCGAATCGCCGTCATCTGTTGCCCGAGTACATGAGCGACAACGAGACGTACAAGCACATGCCCGATGGCGAGATTCACCCGGGCGAAGTCGTCGAAGAGAAGATTTCGCTATCGGAGCGTTTCGGGCTGTGGGTCAGCTTCTATCCGTTCAAGCAGGACGACTATCTGACGATCGTCGGGCACTGGCTCCGTCACTTCGGCGTCGATGCCGCCGAAATCGAATCCGCTCGTGGCGATGCGCTCGTGTGGGCGCTCGAACGCGGTTCGCGCTCGGGGCGCGTGGCGTGGCAGTTCGCGCGCGACTGGTCGGGCCGCAAGCAATGAGCGCCACGACGGATATGCGACGCGATGTCGCACCCGATGGCCGCAAGGTGACCGAAGTGGCCGTCGGCGTGATGGTGCAGCCGGATGGCCGCTATCTGCTGGCGCAGCGGCCCGACGGCAAGCCGTACGAGGGCTACTGGGAGTTTCCGGGCGGCAAGCTGGAAGCGGGAGAGAGCGTCGAAGCGGCGCTCGCGCGTGAATTGCACGAAGAACTGGGCATCGACGTGAACGCGTGCGAAGTCTGGCGGACGCTCGAGCACGATTACCCGCATGCGTACGTGCGTCTTTTCTTCTGCAAGGTAACTGGCTGGACCGGCACGCCGCTAGGCCGCGAAGGACAGGCTATCGCGTGGCAGGCGCTTCCGGTGGAAGTCGCGCCGCTTCTGCCCGCCGCGATTCCCGTGCTGGCATGGCTTGCGGCGGAAGCGGAGCAGTAGGCGAGTTTAGTTCAGGCCGCCGTGCGAGTCGTCGTCCGGCGGCGTTTCCTGCGAGTTACCCGCGATCTTGTATTTCTCGGTCGCCCAGGCGCCGAGATCGATCTGCTTGCAGCGCTCCGAGCAGAACGGGCGAAAGCGGTTTTCCGGGACCCAGCGCACTTCCTTGGCGCAGGTCGGACATTTGACGACAGTGGTCATGACGGTGAGGCGTGACGAATTGAGCCGGCGTTGATCAACAGTCGATCATATAAGGACGAATCGCCCGCTTCAAAGACTGCAAAGCGTCAGATGAAACGGGACGTCGACATCGACGGCGCGCGGTTTCAGGTCACCGTCCTGCACGGTGAAGCGCACCCACAGCATGTACTTGTTGGCGCTCGCTTCCGGAATGACGCGCACTTCGGGCGACACGCGCACCTGCATGAGCTGGTACGTGCGGCCTGACAGCATCTGCTGATAGCTGCCCTGCATCGCCATGACCTTCGACGCCTGCCCCGACTCGCGCGCGAGCCTGAGGACGATGGCGGCCGCGTCGCGCAAAGCGAGCATCGGCATGACCCAGCTGGCGATGTCCTGACGGCGCTGCTCGGCGGGCAACTGCTGCCAGGCGTAATACGAGGGCAGGTCGAACTTGCAGGTGCCGCCGGGGATGATCGTGCGGCTGCGGATGCTCGCGAGCCATTCGTTGTCCGCAAGATGCTGGCCGGTCTTGCCGTGCATGTCGCCCAGCCCGGCGAGCGTCTGCTCGATTTCGCCGAGCACGGCTTCCAGCGCTTCCTGCTCGATGCCCGGATTGCCGCGAAACGGCGCGAGCGTCTGGCGTTGCCGCTCCAGTTCCTTCATCAGATCGGCTTTGAGATCCGTGCGCCCCGCGACTTCGGCGATTTCGAAGAGCGTCGTCAGCGCCACGTGATGCTCCCGGGGATCTTCCTGCGTCAGGAAGAACGTGAAGCGCTCGAACAAGTCTTCGAGACGCAGCAGCGTCCGGATTCGCTCGTTGAAGGGATACTCGTAAAGGATCAAGCGCTCGCCTCGGCGTGGGTCGGTTGCTTCCATGAGCGGAAGTCAGCACATTCTAATGCTGCATCCGAACCCTAGCAAATCGGGCACCATTCGCGCTGCTTTTACGGCTTTTCCAAGCGAAATTTGCAACTTTTTCGATGTTTCCGGCTCCACGGCCGTCAGCGTGCGAGCTGAAGATAGCGCGCGTGCAGTTCGTCGACCTGACTACCGAGCGTTTCGAGCGTGGCGATGTCGTCGTTGAGGACGACGTCGTCTGCTGCCGCGAGCCGCATTTCGCGCGATGCCTGCTTCGCGATGATCGCCAGCACCTGCTCGCGCGAGAAGCCATTGCGCTGCATGACGCGTGCAATCTGCGTCTCGACGGGGCAATCCACGACCAGCACGCGCGACACCCGCGACGCCCAATTTCCCGATTCCACCAATAGCGGCACCACGACGATGTGATACGCACCGCCCGCCGCGTGCCGTTGCCGCTCGGTTTCCGCGCGAATCAACGGATGCAGGATGGCTTCGAGACGCGCTTTCGCGGTGTCGTCGGCGAAGACGAGTTCGCGCATCCTGGCGCGATCGAGCGAGCCGTCCGGCGCGATGAACGCGCTGCCGAATTCGCTTCCGATGAGCGGCATGGCGAGGCCGCCCGGCGCGGTCATCTGATGCGCGATCACGTCCGTATCGATGAGCGGCACGCCGCGCGCCGCGAACAGGTCCGCGACCGTGCTCTTCCCGCTGCCGATGCCGCCCGTCAGCCCGATGCTGAACATCCGCTGCTCCTTCTTTTCATCCGAACAATGCGTAAAGCGGCGTGCCGACGAAGAGCGTGATCGCGCCGCCCGCCGCGAGGAACGGTCCGAACGGCAACGGCTCTTCGAAGCGCATGCGGCCGCGCCACGTCGCGAGGATACCGAAGACCGCGCCAGCCACCGCCGAAATCAGGACCACTTGCGCGAGCGACGCCCAGCCGAGCCACGCGCCGATCGCGGCCAGCAGCTTGAAATCGCCATAGCCCATGCCTTCCACGCCGCGCGCGAGCCTGAAGAGCCAGTACACGCACCACAGGAAAAGATAGCCCGCGATCGCGCCGACTACCGCGTCGTGCAGCGTCGCGAATCCGCCTTCGCCCAGATTGACGATGAGTCCCGTCCACAGCAATGGCAGCGTCAGCACGTCGGGGAGATAGCGCGTGTCGTAATCGACGAGACTCGCGGCCAGCAAGGTCGCGCAGAGTCCGAACGCGGCGAGCGCGGGCCAGTCCGGACCGTAGGCGTAGAGCGAAAGCGCGGCGAGCGCGGCGGTCGCCAATTCGATGAGCGGATAGCGCGGGCTCACGCGCGCGCCGCATTGCGCACAGCGGCCTCTCAGCGCGACATAACTCACGACCGGAAAGTTCTCCCACGCACGCAGCACATGCCCGCAATGCGGACAGGCGCTGCGCGGCACGGCGAGATTGAAGCGCGCGGGATAAGCGTCGGCGGGCGGTTTGGCGGCGTCGGCGCTATCGGAATCAGGGTGAAACTCCGCTTCGAATTCCGCGCGCCAGGCGCGTTCCAGCATGACCGGCAAGCGATGCACGACGACCGTCAGGAAGCTGCCGATCACGAGCCCGAACACGACGGCGAACGCGTACTGCGCGGCGACGGGCAGCGCCGCGAACGGCGCCAGATAGGCGCTCGCGTGATGCGCGGCGGACGGATCGAACGGAAGCTGCATGATATGGATGGATGTCTTTGGCCCGCGATGCTACACCACGTTGCCGAGCTGGATGATCGGAAGATACATCGCGATGACGAGGCCGCCCACGAGCGCGCCCAGCACCGTGATGACGAGCGGCTCGCACAGGCTCGCGAATGCGCCGATGCGTTCGTCCACCTGACGATCGGCGAGCGCGGCGAGATCGAGCAGCATCGCGTCGAGCGAGCCGGATTCCTCGGCGACGGCAATCGGCTGCACGACGTCCTGCGGGAAACAGCCGAGCGCGCGCATCGCGGCAGCAAGCCGCTCGCCGTTGCGCAGCCGCGCTGCGATATCCACGGTCGCGCGGTCGAAGACGTGGTTGCCGGTCGCGTGCGCGAGCGAGTCGAACGCGTCCGAGAGCGGGGTGCCGGCGGCTAGCAGCGTGCCGAGCGCGCGGCTCCATCGGGCGACGGCGAGCGAGCGCAAAAGCGCGCCGACGATGGGCAGCTTCAGCGTGATGCGGTCCGCGGTCTCGCGTGCTTCCGCGGATCGCCTGATCCAGCGCGCGCCGACGAGTCCCGCGCAGACGCACACCGCCACGAACGGCAGGCCGTGACGCGCGACCGCATCGGACAACGCGAGCACGAAGCGCGTCGGCGCGGGCAGCGCGGCGCCGAACCCGTCGAAGATCGTCTTGAATGTCGGCACCACGCCGATCAGAAGTCCCGCCGTGATCGCCAGCGACAGCAGCAGCACCATCACCGGATAAGCCAGCGCGGCACGCAGCTTCGCGCGCTGGGCGCTGGCGCGCTCGCGATCGTCGGCGAGCCGGGCAAGCACGGCGGGCAGCGCGCCCGCCACCTCGCCGACCGCGACGAGCTGGCAATACAGCGCGCCGAACGCCGATGGATGAGACGCGAGCGCCGCCGAAAACGGTACGCCGCGCGTGATGTCGCGCGCGAGCGAGCGCACGATGCGCGGCAGCCCGCCACGCCCGCCCGCGTTGCCGAGCATCTCCAGCGCACCCGCGAGCGGCAGGCCCGCGCGCAGGAGGCCGGCGAGCTGGCGCGTGAAGATGCCGACATCCGCCGCCGACGCTTTCGCTGGCGGCGCGTCGCCCCGCGCTTCGAGTTCGAGCACGATCACGCCGTCGCGCCGCAGCGACGCGCGCGCCGATGCGGCATCGGCGGCAATCAGCTTGCCGCTCTTGCGCGCGCCTTCGGAATCGACGCCGCGCCACGCAAAGCGGATTTCCGACGTTCCCTGCGCGCTCATGCGATCTCCGTCGCTTCGACCGCTTCGGCGACGCTCGTCACGCCTTCGCGCACGCGGGCGAACGCCGCATCGCGCAAGGCGGGCATGCCTTCGGATTGCGCGAGCCGCGCGATGGCGTGCGTCGCCGTCCGGCCGACGATGAGCTCGCGCATCGCATCGGATACCGGCATCAACTGATGCACGCCGATTCGTCCGCGATACCCGATGCCATGACACGCGGGACAGCCGCGCGGCTCGAACGGGCGGAAGCCGTCGTCGAGCGAAAGGGCGGACGGCGCGCGGCACACGCCGCAGAGCTTGCGCACGAGGCGTTGCGCGGTCACCAGCCGCAGCGCGGACGCGAGGTTGTAAGGCGCCACGCCGATGTCGATCAGGCGTGCGATGGCGGCGGGCGCGTCGTTGGTATGCAGCGTCGAGAGGACGAGGTGGCCCGTTTGCGCTGCCTTCACGGCGACATCGGCGGTTTCGGCGTCGCGAATTTCACCGACCATGATGACGTCCGGATCCTGCCGCATGAACGCCCGCAGCGCCACGGCAAAGCTGAGGCCGGCCTTTTCGCGCACGCTCACCTGACTGATGCCCGCGAGCTGGATTTCCGCCGGATCTTCCACCGAGCAGATGTTGCGCGCTTCCGCGTTGAGCATTTGCAGAAAGCAGTACAGCGATAAAGTCTTGCCGCTGCCCGTGGGTCCGGTGACGAGCACGAGGCCATGCGGCGCGCGTATCGCCGATTCGACGATGCGCCCTTGCGCTTCGTCCAGCCCGAGCGCGTCGAGCGACAAATCGGGCGGCAACGCATCCAGCCGGCGCAGCACGAGCTTTTCGCCGAAGAGCGTCGGCAGCGAGTTCACGCGATAGTCGCCGATGCGTCCGCCGCCGAGCGCGAGCCGCAGCCGCCCGTCCTGCGGCACGCGCCGCTCGGCGATATCCATGCGCGCCAGCACCTTGATGCGCGTGACGAAGGCATCGCGCAGATGTGGCGGCGGGCGGCGCAGCACGTGCAACGCGCCGTCGACGCGCAAGCGGATGCGCCATTCATGCTCGGATGGTTCGACGTGAATATCGGATGCGCCGCGCTCGGCGGCCTCGCGCAAGGTATCGGCGAGCAGCGAGACGGCGGGCGCGTCGCGATCGGAGGCGGTATCGAAGGGCGGTTCGGCGGCGCGGAAGGCGGAGATCATCGGGGCGAGCGGGGTGTGGTCGAGATGATTCGATCATCACGCGCCCGCTCACGCGCGCCTACTCGTCCGAATGGCTAACGCAGCGCGCGCTTGCCCGGCGTCGGCGGACGGAAGATCTTGACGGTGCGGATCGCCTGATCGTCGCTGCGCAGGACTTCGAAATGCACGCCCGCGATGCGCACGGACACGTCGCCGTCCGGAATTTCTTCGAGCGTTTCGAGGATGAGACCGTTGAGCGTCTTGGGGCCGTCCGTCGGCAAGCTGATCTTGAGCCAGCGATTGAGTTCGCGCAGCGGCATGCTGCCCGCGACGATGCACTCGCCGTTCTCATCCCAGCCGCGCGAACCCGCGCCGCGCGGGATCGTCGTCGTGAATTCGCCGATCAGTTCCTCGATGATGTCTTCCGGCGTCACGAGCCCTTGCAGTTCGCCGTATTCATCGACCACGATCGCGATACGGTGACCACTTTCCTGAAAATATTGAAGCTGCTGGAAGACCGGCGTGCCGGTCGGCACGAAGTACGGCTCGGTGAGCAACTCGCGCAGCGTCTCGCGCTCGAGTTCCTGGTTATGCAGCGCAGAAAGCGTCTTGCGCACATGCAGAATGCCGAGCACGCGGTCGATGTCGCCCTGATAAACGACGAGCTTGTTGTGATAGCACGTTTCGAGCTGATGCAGGATCTGGTCGAACGGCGCATCGAAATCGAGCGCTTCGATTCGGCGGCGCGGAATCATCACGTCATCGACGGAGATGTTTTCGAGATCGAACAGATTCAACAGGATGCTGCGGTGCTTGGTCGGCATGAAGCTGCCCGTTTCCAGCACGATGGTGCGCAGCTCTTCGGGCGAAAGGCGCTGATCGCGGTTGCCCTTGGTGTTGATATGCAGCGCGCCGAGAATGGCGTTCGCGAAGAGATTGACGAACCACACGAGCGGCCGCGCGATGCGCATGAGCGGCGCAAGCACGAGGCTCGCCGGCAGCGCGACTTTTTCGGGATACGTCGCGCCGACGATCTTCGGCGCGATCTCCGCGAACACGATGATGAGAAACGCGATGACGCCCGTCGTCACCGACAGCACGACGTTGTTGTGCCCGAACGTGTGCAGCGCGATGGATGTCGTGAGCACCGGGATGATCGTGTTGATCAGGTTATTGCCGATGAGGATGACCGAAAGCAGCTGATCTGTCTTGGCAAGAAGCGCTTGCGTCGTGCGTGCGCCCACCGAGCCTTGGCCGGCCAGATATTTGAGCCGATGGCGGTTGAGCGCCATCATCGACGTTTCGGAGATCGAGAAGAAACCGGAGAGGAAAAGAAGCAGGAAGATGGCGCAGATTTGCGCCCATAAGGGAAGGTTGTCCACGCGGCGATCGAGTAGGGGCGGTGATGGATGGACTATAACAGACGACTTTCCAGCCTTGCCCTCGGCCGTTCGGCCAGTTGCCGATGACCGGATGGCCGGAAAAGAAAAAACCCGCATGGCGAACCATGCGGGTTTTTTTGCAATTCTGGTCGGGGTGAGAGGATTCGAACCTCCGGCCTCTACGTCCCGAACGTAGCGCTCTACCAGGCTAAGCTACACCCCGAATTCGACTTACTTGGACATCTTGCGCTTTGAAGTCTCGTTTAAGACTGTCTCGACGTCGAGTAAGAACATAATTCTAGCAGGCTCTCTTTGAAAATGGAACCGGGAAATGAAGAAATTGCGTCGGCGGCGGCCTGAGCTTCGTTCCGCGCGCATTGAAGCGTGTGGTCGAGCGCGCCCGACGTGGTGATTGCGTGGAAAATTGTGTCGAAGCGGTCGGTGCCGCCTTGCTCGATCGCTTCGCGCGCGAGCGCCGCCTGTTCCAGCGTACCGTGCTCCATCAAATAAATGAGCGGCAGCGTGGGCTTGCCTTCGCGCAGATCGTCGCCGGCGTTCTTGCCCATCGATTCGGGCGTGCCCGTGTAATCGAGCCAGTCGTCCATGATCTGAAACGCCGTGCCGATGCGCCGGCCGAATTCCGCCGCCGCCGCTTCGGTGCGCGCATCCGCGCCCGACAGCACCGCGCCCAACTGCGCCGCCGCTTCGAACAGCTTCGCCGTCTTGTAGCGGATGACCTGCATGTAGCGCGCTTCGTCGACGTCCGGATCGTGCATGTTCAGCAGTTGCAGGACTTCGCCTTCGGAAATGATGTTGGTCGCGACCGACAGAATCTCCATCACGCGCATCTTGCCGACGCTCACCATCATCTCGAACGAGCGCGAGTACAGAAAGTCGCCGACGAGCACGCTCGCCGCGTTGCCGAACAGCGCGTTCGCAGTCTTGCGGCCACGGCGCAGATCGGATTCGTCGACGACATCGTCGTGCAGCAGCGTCGCCGTGTGGATGAATTCCACGACAGCCGCGAGTTCATGACGATGCCCGGTCGTATCGCCCAGCGCGCCGGCAACCAGGAGCAGCAGCGCCGGACGCAGCCGCTTGCCGCCCGCGCCGATGATGTACTCGGAAATCTGATTGATCAGCATCACTTCTGATGCCAGGCGCTGCCGGATGACGCGATTGACCTGCTGCATGTCCTCGGCGATCGGGGCAAGCAAAGCGGCGGCGTTGGGGGAGGAAGTGGCGGTGGACGACATGATCGGCAAATTAGGTAATGCGGCGGATTATAAGGCGAATCCGACCGGTCACGGGCGGCGGGAACGCCTGACGGTCACGCGGACGGGCGCAATCGTTGGGGATCGGGCGCGGGCCGTGTGCGGATGGCGGCTTGCGCCCGCGTGCCGCGTGCATGCGGCAAATGTCAATGCCTTTTGACGCGCCGGCTAACCCTATGTATAATCTCGTGTTTTCCCCGCGTGGTGCGTGGAAAAACGAAATTCTGAGTGAGGTTCTCAATGTACGCGGTCATAAAAACCGGCGGCAAGCAGTACAAAGTTGCCGTTGGCGAAAAATTGAAAGTAGAACAGATACCGGCAGACATTGACGCTGAAATCACGCTCGACCAGGTTCTCGCAGTAGGCGAAGGCGAATCGATTCAGTTCGGTACGCCGCTGGTCAGTGGGGCTTCCGTCAAGGCTACCGTCGTGTCCCAGGGTCGTCACAAGAAAGTGACCATCTTCAAGATGCGCCGCCGGAAGCACTACCAAAAGCACGCTGGCCATCGCCAGAACTACACCGAACTGCGCATCGACGCGATCAACGCTTAAGCGTCGCGCAACGGTAAAGGAGCTATAGCAAATGGCACACAAAAAAGCAGGCGGGTCTTCCCGCAACGGCCGCGATTCCGAATCGAAGCGCCTCGGCGTGAAGGTTTACGGCGGCCAGGCAATCAATGCAGGCGGCATCATCGTTCGCCAGCGCGGCACGCGCATGCACCCGGGTGAAAACGTCGGCATCGGCAAGGACCACACGCTGTTCGCGCTGACCGACGGCCACGTCCAGTTCACGACGAAGGGCGCAGCGAAGAAGCACACGGTCGTCGTCGTCCCGGCAGCGTAAGGTTCACTGCACGGGCTTCAGGACCGCAAAAGGGTGAATGCCCGAAAAGGCCCCGCGAAGTTCGCGGGGCCTTTTTCATTGGTGCGCGAAAAAGGCGCGCCGTCAGAATCAGAATTCAAGGTTATCGGTGACCGGCGTCCGCTGGTCACGGCAAAATAGCGTGTCGGCTGGCGCGGCGTCATCGCCGGAACCAGCCTCATCGCGCGGAAACACGGGACGGAGCAACGCATGAAGTTCATTGACGAAGCGAGGATCGAAGTCATCGCCGGCGACGGGGGAGATGGCAGCGCGTCGATGCGCCGCGAAAAGTTCGTCCCGTTCGGCGGGCCGGACGGCGGCGACGGCGGGCGCGGCGGCAGCGTCTACGCGGTCGCGGATCGCAACATCAACACACTGATCGACTACCGGTTTGCGAAAAAGCATCAGGCGCGCAACGGCGAAAACGGGCGCGGAGCGGACTGCTACGGCAAGGGCGGCGAAGACATCACGCTGCGCATGCCGGTCGGCACCATCATTTCGGATCAGGAAACGGGCGAGATCATCGCCGATCTGACCGAGCACAATCAGCAGGTTCTGATCGCTCAGGGCGGTGCGGGCGGCCTCGGCAACCTGCACTTCAAGTCGAGCACGAACCGCGCGCCGCGTCAGAAAACCGACGGCAAGCCGGGCGAACGCCGCATGCTCAAGCTCGAGCTGAAAGTGCTCGCGGATGTCGGGCTGCTCGGAATGCCGAACGCGGGGAAATCGACGTTCATTTCGTCGGTGTCGAACGCGCGGCCGAAGATCGCGGATTATCCGTTCACCACGCTCGCGCCCAATCTGGGCGTCGTGCGCGTCGGGCCGAGCAAGAGCTTCGTGATCGCGGACATCCCCGGGCTGATCGAAGGTGCGGCGGAGGGCGCGGGGCTGGGTCATCGCTTCCTGCGGCACTTGCAGCGCACCGGCGTGCTGCTGCATCTCGTCGATCTCGCCCCGTTCGATGAAAACGTCGATCCGGTCGCCGAAGCGAGAGCGATCGTCGGCGAATTGCGCAAGTACGACGAGGCGCTGTACGAAAAACCGCGCTGGCTCGTGCTGAACAAGCTCGACATGGTGCCCGAGGACGAGCGGCAGGCGCGCGTGAAGGACTTCATCGAACGTTTCGAATGGGACGGCCCGGTGTACGAGATTTCCGCGCTGACCGGCCAGGGCTGCGAGGCGCTGACCTACGCCATCTTCGATTACATCTCGCAGCATTCGGATGCATCGCGGGCGGCGGAAGCGGAAGACCTCGCCGCCGACGTGCGTTTCCGCGACGACGACGCAACGAAGGAATAAAAGCAACCACGAGGAGAAAGCGCACGATGCGTTCGGTCATCGCCGCTGCGAAGCGAATCGTAGTGAAAGTGGGGTCCAGTCTCGTCACGAACGACGGGCGCGGACTGGATCACGCGGCCATCGCCCGATGGGCGTCGCAGATCGCGGCGCTGCGCGAGCAGGGCAAGGAAGTCGTGCTCGTCAGTTCGGGCGCGATCGCGGAGGGCATTCATCGGCTCGGCTGGAGCAAGCGTCCGCGCGAAATCGACGAACTGCAGGCCGCCGCCGCCGTCGGGCAAATGGGGCTCGCGCAGGTCTACGAAAGCAGCTTCGGCGCGCACGGCATCCGCACCGCGCAGATTCTGCTTACGCACGCGGACCTGGCCGACCGCGAGCGCTATCTCAACGCGCGCTCCACGCTGCTGACGCTGCTTCGACTGGGCGCGGTGCCGATCATCAACGAGAACGACACCGTCATCACCGACGAAATCAAGTTCGGCGACAACGACACGCTCGGCGCGCTCGTCGCGAATCTGATCGAAGGCGATGCGCTCGTCATCCTCACCGATCAGCGCGGCCTTTTCACCGCTGATCCGCGCAGGGACCCGGCGGCGACGCTCGTCGAACAGGCCGATGCCGGCACGCCCGAACTCGAGCAGATGGCGGGCGGCGCGGGATCGAGCCTGGGGCGCGGCGGCATGCTCACCAAGATTCTCGCGGCCAAGCGCGCGGCGCACAGCGGCGCGAACACGGTCATTGCGAGCGGCCGCGAGGCGGACGTGCTCACGCGGCTCGCGTCGGGCGAGATGATCGGCACGCAACTCGTTGCGCGCACGGCGCGCATCGCGGCGCGCAAGCAGTGGATGGCGGATCATCTGCAAGTGCGCGGGCATGTCGTCATCGACAATGGCGCCGTGCAGAAGCTCACCGCGGACGGAAAGAGCCTGCTGCCGATCGGCGTCATCGACGTGAAAGGCGCGTTCGATCGCGGCGAAGTCATCGCGTGCGTGAACGATCAGGGGCAGGAAGTCGCGCGCGGCATCACGAACTACAGCAGTTCGGAAGCGCGGCTGATTCATCGCCGGCCGAGCGGCGAGATCGAAACGGTGCTCGGTTACATGCTCGAACCCGAGCTGATTCATCGCGATAACCTGGTGCTGGTTTAAGTCCCGCAGTCCATGAAAAAGCCCGCTTGACCGAAAGGCCAGCGGGCTTTTTACTGCGCGAAAACAGCGGTCAGCGCAGGTTGATCGAGCTTTGCGTGCGCTTGTACTGAATGTTCTCGACGATCTGCTTCGCATTGCCGACCGGCAGCTTGCTCGCGCAGAAATAGTCCTGATACAGCGCCGCCTGATACGCGTTCAGCTCACCGTTCTCGATGCGCCGGAAATCGAACGTGGCGCCGCGATCCCAGCCGGTGCCATCGTCGTTGATGCTGCCGTAGCGCCGCCATTCGTAGGTATCGCAGCGGATGCCTTCGTAATTCACGTTGCGCGCACCGCCCGGACTCGTCGCCACGACGACATAGCGCACGACGCCATCGGTGCCCACGCTGAGCGAAGTCTTGTCGACGGCGAACGTCAGCGGCGTATTCTGCGACACGTTGAACGGCAGCAAGTTGGACGCTTGCGGCAAAGGCGGCAGCGTATCGATCTTGTTTTCGACCCATTCCGACTTGCGGTCGAGCAGATAGGTGAACACGCCGTCGTCCTTGTTGGACTGGGACGGTTCCTTGGAACTGGAGCAGCCGGCGAGCGCGGCGAGCATGGCGACGGCTACCGCGGATGAGACGATGACTTTCAATTCGATGTTCCCGGAAAACGGATGCGCGGACGGCGAAGCGCCCGGCGCAGCGAGCCATGCTCGCGTGCCGGGTTCTGCAAAGTGCCGAGTGTCAACGTGGTCAAAGTAAGCGAAGATTGACGCAAATCAATCGCACGAGGCACGCCTCGCGATGATCTGCACTTCCTCGCTGATCGTGCATTCTGCCTGAACCGTGGCGCCAGCGGCGGTTACGGCAGGTGCTTCGATCGTCATCGTCTGGACGACGCGCGGATAGCGTGGCCCATGATGCGCGGCGCGATCGCCGCGAGCGTTGGTTCGCCGCAAGAAGCGGGAAAGCTCGGTGAGAGCGAGTTGATAAACGTCGCGCTTGAACTCGATGACCGCGTCCAGCGGCACCCAGTACTCGTTCCAGCGCCAAGCATCGAATTCCGGATGGTCCGTCGCGCGCAGGCAAATGTCACAGTCGCGTCCTACCATGCGCAGCAGAAACCAGATCTGTTTCTGACCGCGATAATGTCCGCGCACTTCGCGCTTGATGAACTTATCCGGCACCTCATAACGCAGCCAGTCGCGCGTGCGACCTACAACTTTCACGTGCTCTGGAAGCAGGCCGGTTTCTTCGTGTAACTCCCGATACATTGCTTGCACGGGGGTTTCGCCGTATTTGATACCCCCTTGCGGAAACTGCCAGGAATGTTCACGCAGCCGCTTGCCCCAAAACACTTCGTTGCGCGCGTTCAAGAGGATGATGCCGACGTTCGGGCGAAAGCCTTCACGATCCAGCATACAACCACCTTCGAATCCTTTAAAATTGCTTTGATTATAAACAGATAACGGACCCGGCGCATCGGTTTCAACCCGTGGCGGCGGCCGTCATCCGGGGCAGAAATGCTGCGTCGGCGCGAGGAATCTTTGCCAGGCAACCGGGAAGGCGGCAGAATCTTCGTCTTGTCAGTCGAAGTCGCGTGGCTGCGGTCCACGCCGAGCCGTTCACCGTTTCCGTCGTTCACCTGTCTCGCCAGCCTCGTAGCCGAACGCTTTTCGAGGCGCGCGCCGCTTTTGGAAAATTTCTGAATGAAAGCATCCCGTTTCTTCATCGGCACCTTGAAAGAAGCCCCCGCCGACGCCGAGATCGTCAGCCACAAGCTGATGATGCGTGCCGGCATGATCCGCCGCGTCGCGGGCGGTATCTACGATTACATGCCGATCGGCCTGCGCTCCATTCGCAAGGTCGAAGCCATCGTGCGTGAAGAGATGAATCGCGCGGGCGCGCTCGAACTGCTGATGCCCGCCGTGCAGCCCGCCGAGCTGTGGCAGGAATCCGGCCGCTGGGAGCAGTACGGCCCCGAACTGCTGCGCATCAAGGATCGCCACGAGCGTGATTTCGTCGTCGGCCCGACGCACGAGGAAGTGGTGACGGATATCGCGCGCCGCGAGATCAAGAGCTATCGCCAGTTGCCGGTCAACTTCTATCAGATTCAAACGAAGTTCCGCGATGAAATTCGTCCGCGTTTCGGCGTGATGCGCGGCCGCGAATTCATCATGAAGGACGCGTATTCCTTCGATAAGGACACCGCCGGCCTCGCCGAGTCGTATCGCAAGATGTACGAAGCGTACGTGCGCATCTTCACGCGCATCGGCCTCGAATTCCGCGCGGTCGCGGCGGACAACGGCTCGATCGGCGGCAGCGGATCGCACGAGTTCCACGTGATCGCGGAAACGGGCGAAGACGACATCGCTTATTGCCCGACGTCGGACTTCGCCGCGAACGTCGAAGCGGCCGATGCGTTGCCGCTCATCGCGACGCGCGCCGCGCCCACGGAAGAACTGAAGAAGACGCCGACGCCCGGCGCCGCCAAGTGCGAAGCCGTCGCGCAGTTGCTGAACATCCCGCTCGAAAAGACCATCAAGTCGATCATCCTCGCCACCGACAACGAAGGCGCGGAACCGACCATCTGGCTCTTGATGCTGCGCGGCGATCATTCGCTCAACGACATCAAGACGAGCAAGCTGCCGGGTCTCAAGGGCTATCGCTTCGCGACGGAAGCGGAGATCGTCGAATGGTTCGGCACGCCGCCGGGCTATCTCGGTCCGATCGGCACGAAGAAGCCGGTGCGCGTGATCGCGGACCGCACGGTGGCGAACATGAGCGATTTCGTCGTCGGCACCAACGAAGTGGATTACCACACGACCGGCGTGAACTGGGGCCGCGATCTGCCGGAGCCGGAAGTGGCGGATATCCGCAATGTCGTCGCGGGCGATCCTTCGCCGGACGGCCGTGGCACGCTCGAAATTTGCCGCGGTATCGAAGTCGGTCACGTGTTCCAGCTCGGCACGAAGTATTCGGAGTCGATGGGCGCGACGTATCTCGACGAAAACGGCAAGCCCGCGCCGATGCAGATGGGTTGCTACGGCATCGGCGTGACGCGCGTGCTGGGCGCGGCGATCGAACAGAATTTCGATGACAAGGGCATCATCTGGCCGGAAGCCATCGCGCCGTTCGAAATCGTGATCTGCCCGATGGGCTACGACCGCAGCGACGCCGTGCGCGAGCAGGCCGACAAGCTCTACGCGACGCTGCAGCAAGCGGGCATCGACGTGATCCTCGACGATCGCGGCGAGCGTCCCGGCGTGATGTTCGCGGACTGGGAACTGATCGGCGTGCCGCATCGCATCGTGATCGGCGATCGCGGGCTGAAGGAAGGCAAGCTCGAATATCAGGGCCGCCGCGATACCGAAGCCACGCTGCTGCCGGTGGAAGAAGCGGCGGGCGTCGTGACGGGCAAGATTCGCGCGGCACTCGGGAAGTAATGCAGTACAACTTCCTGTCGGCGACGGTGCTGCTGCTGCTGATCACCGATCCGCTCGGCAATATTCCGATCTTCATCAATGCGCTGCGGGGCGTCGCGAGTGCGCGGCGCCGCGTCGTGATTCTGCGCGAAGTGGCGATCGCGTTCGGCATCCTGCTGCTGTTCATGCTGGCCGGCGACCGGTTTCTTCGCGCGATGCATCTGACGGATTTGTCGCTGCGGATCGGCGGCGGGATCGTGCTGTTCCTGATCGCGCTGCGGATGATCTTTCCGCATCCGGACGGCCCGATGGGCGGCGACTCGCGCGGCGGCGAGCCGTTGATCGTGCCGCTCGCCATTCCGGCGCTCGCGGGGCCGTCGGCGCTCGCGACCGTGATGCTGCTGACATCGCAGGCGCCGGGGAAGATGTTGGAGTGGATCGGCGCGCTCACGGTGACGATGATCGTCTGCGCGGTCGTGCTGATTCTCGCGGAAAAGATTCAGCAGTGGCTCGGCGAACGCGCGGTAACGGCGTTCGAGCGCTTGATGGGGCTGGTGCTGGTCGCGATTTCCGTCGAGATGATGCTCGAAGGGATACGGACTTTCGTGCATCAGTTGTGAAAAAAAAAGCGGCCTCGGCCGCTTTTTTTCATGTCGGGCGGAAAGATCACGCCCCTTCCGTCAACGCCCGGATCGTCGGCAGATTCCGCCAGTATCCCTTCGCGTCCATCCCGCAGCCGAACACATAGCGGTCCGGCACTTCGAATCCGCAGAAATCCGGGCGCAGCGGCTTCGCCTTCGGGATGATCTTCTCGCACAGCACCGCCGACAGGAACTGCTTCGCGCCCATCGCCATGATGCGGTCGCGGATGGCGGCCATGGTTTCGCCTTCGTCGAGGATGTCGTCGAGCACGAGCACCACGCGATCCTTCACCGATTCCGCCGGCGCCACACGCCATTGCATCTCGCTGCCGCCCTTGATGGCATTGCGATAGCGCGTCAGGTGGATGTAGTCGAATTCGAGCGGGAAGTCGAGGTGCGGCAGGAGCATGCCGGTGAAAACGGCCGCGCCTCCCATGACCGAAAGCACGAGCGGGAAATCTTCGCTCGTCGCCGCCTTGATGGCCGCGGCCATGCGTCCGATCGATGCGTTGACTTCGTCAGCCGACACAATCTCTTCGGAGTGGCTGAAAATATGGAGAGCTTCTTCGCGGTTCATAGGAAAGCGGGGGAGGCGGACTTCTCAGTGTGAAAAAAAAAGCGGCGTGCGCAATATGATAAACCCGCGTTTCTTCCGAGTCGCACGCCCGAAGAGAACGCGGGTTCAATAAAAATGCGTGTCAGCGCATGCCCGGCATCATGCCCTTCATGCCGCGCATCATCTTCTGCAAATTGCCGCCCTTCAGCTTCTTCATCATGCCGCGCATCTGCTCGTACTGATTCAGCATGCGGTTCACTTCCTGCACATGCACGCCCGCGCCCGCCGCGATACGACGCTTGCGCGCCGCCTTGATAAGCTCGGGCTTCGCGCGTTCCTGCAGCGTCATCGAATTGATGATGCCTTCCATGCGGCGCATCTGCTTTTCGGCGTTGTTCATGTCCGCGCCTTGCGCGGCTTGCTGGAACTGCGCGGGCAGCTTGTCCATGAGTGACGACAGCCCGCCCATCTTCTTCATTTGCGAAAGCTGTGCCTTGAAGTCGTTCAGGTCGAAATCGCCGCCTTTCTTGACCTTGTCGGCGAGCTTCTGCGCGGCGGCGGTATCCACGCCGCGTTGCGCTTCCTCGACGAGCGCGAGAATGTCGCCCATGCCGAGAATCCGGTTCGCCATGCGATCCGGATGGAAGACTTCGAGGCCATCGAGCTTTTCCGCGACGCCGACGAACTTGATCGGCTTGCCGGTGACGTGCCGCACCGAGAGCGCCGCGCCGCCGCGCGAATCGCCGTCGAGCTTCGTGAGCACGACGCCCGTGAGCGGCAGCGCGTCGTTGAACGCCTTCGCGGTGTTGACGGCGTCCTGACCGAGCATCGCGTCGACGACGAACAGCGTCTCAGCGGGCTTGAGCAGCGCGTGCAACTGGCTGATCTCGGTCATCATCGCTTCGTCGATGCCGAGACGGCCGGCCGTATCGACGATCACGACGTCGTGATAATGCCGCTTCGCCCAGTCGATCGCCGCGCGCGCGATATCCGCAGGCTTCTGATCCGGCTCCGACGGGAAAAAGTCCGCGCCGACCTGCTCGGTCACCGTCTGCAATTGGCGGATAGCGGCGGGGCGGTAAACGTCGACCGAAACCGTCAGCACCTTTTTCTTCTGCTTTTCGCGCAGGAGCTTGGCGAGCTTGCCGGTCGTCGTGGTCTTACCCGCGCCCTGCAAACCGGCCATGAGGATGACCGCGGGCGGCGTGACCGCGAGATTGAGTTCGGCGGCCTTGCCTTCATAGTCGCCGCCGATGACCGCGGTCAATTCGCGCTGCACGACGCCGACGAGCGCCTGACCCGGCGACAGGCTCGAAAGCACTTCCTCGCCGAGCGCCTTTTCCTTCACCTTCGCGATGAACTCGCGCACGACCGGCAGCGCCACGTCGGCTTCGAGCAGGGCGAGGCGCACTTCGCGCAGCATCTCCTGCGTGTTGGCCTCGGTGAGCCGGGCCTCGCCGCGCAGCGTCTTGACGACGCGCGCCATCCGTTGAGTGAGGTTGTCGAGCATGGGGAATGTAGAAAATGCGGCCCTTGTTTTCCCGCGACGCGCACGCGGCTTCAGGCGATGCGCTCTATTCCGGCGCAAGGGGGAAGACGTCGCGGGTTCCGGGCCTAGTGTAAACTTCGAACATGGATATTGTACTGTATGCCCTCACTGCGCTTCTCTACGGCGGACTGGCCGTGGCGGGCTGGCGCGCGCATCGTCATACGGCTGTCGAGCCGGCGCTGGCGGGCGTGCCGGCGGGCGTCGTCGCGCCGCCGGCGGTCGCATCGAAAGCGTCGGGAATGAGCGGCGTCGGGCGCGCTCTATTATTAATAGCGCTGGTCGTTCACGGCCTCCTGCTGCACACGACCATCTTCCCGCAGAACGCGATGGTCTTCGGCTTCGCGTTCGCGCTCTCCGCGATGTTCTGGCTCGGCGCGGGCATCTACTGGATCGAGAGCTTCTTCTTCCCGCTCGACGGCCTGCGTCTGCTCGTGCTGCCGCTCGCGTGCCTGGCGTCGCTGATGCCGCTCGTCTTCGGCGGCGTGCGCGTGCTCTCGTATTCCGCCGCGCCGATGTTCAAGCTGCATTTTCTGATCGCGAACATCGCGTATGGCCTGTTCGCCATCGCCGCGCTGCACGCCATTTTGATGCTGATGCTCGAACGCCGCCTGCAGCGCATGCGCGGCCTCGCGATGCGTCATTCCGGCAACAACGGCTGGCTCGCTAGCTGGCTCGACACGTTGCCGCCGCTGCTCACGCTCGAAAAGCTGCTGTTCCGGCTCATCGGCGCCGGGTTCGTGCTGCTGACGTTGACGCTCGTGTCGGGCATCGCGTTCAATGAGCAACTGGTCGATCGCGCGCTGCGCTTCGATCACAAGACCGTCTTCGCTTTCCTTTCCTGGCTGATGTTCGGCGCGCTGCTCACCGCGCGGCGCATCTCCGGCTGGCGCGGTCGCGCCGCGCTGCGCTGGGTGCTCGCGTCGTTCGTGGCGCTGCTGCTCGCGTATGTCGGCAGCCGCTTCGTGTTCGAAGTGCTGCTGCATCGCGCGGTCATCTGAAGGCGAATCACTTCTCTAGCCGATGCGAAACTTCATTCTTCTCATCTTCCTGTTCTTCGTCACGCAGTGGCTGCTCAAGAAGCTGCGCCGCGCGAATGAGCGTGCGCAAGCAGGCGCGCGCGACGCGGCGGACGGCGCAAGATCGACGAACTCGACGCGTGCGCGCAACGGCGCCACCGATGCCCCGCAGCTCCCCGATCCGCTCATCCGCTGCACGCAATGCGGCGTGCATACGCCGCGCAGCGAGTCGATCGTCGTGGCGGGCGAGCGCTTCTGCTGCAACGAGCACGCACGCCGTTACGCGGCCCGCCCGACCGGCCGCGACGCGAGATGAACACGTCGTCCGCGCGCGATCCGCACATCGACGCGCAAGGCTGGCTCACTCACGCGACGCGCCTGCCGTCGCCGAACTTCGAAGCGCGCCCGGGAGATATCGCGCCGACGCTGATCGTGATTCACAACATCAGCCTGCCGCCCGACGACTTCACCACCGATTCCATCGCCCGGTTCTTCCAGAACACGCTCGATCACGACGCGCATCCGTACTTCGATCACCTGCGCGGCGTGCGCGTGTCGGCGCACTTCGTCATCCGGCGCGACGGGGGCGTGCAGCAATTCGTTTCCTGCGATGACCGCGCGTGGCACGCGGGCGTTTCGTCGTTCTGCGGGCGCGAGCGATGCAACGACTTTTCGATCGGCGTCGAACTGGAAGGCAGCGATCGCGTGCCGTTCGAAGACGCGCAATACGACGCGCTCGCCGCGCTCGTTCGCGTTCTCGTGGCGCGTTATCCGATCGATGCGCTCGCCGGTCATTCCGACGTCGCGCCGGGCCGCAAGACCGATCCCGGTCCGCACTTCGACTGGTCGCGCCTGCGTCACGACAGCGCGCTGCCGCCATCGTTTTTTCCATTTCAGCCCAGCATCTGAGCAACCGCCGAGCCGCGAGTGAGCGCCGCGTAAGGTCTTTCTCGCTGCAGCGCGGCAGCTTTGCGCGCGAGGCCTTGTCGCGCTTTGCCGCCACAGAAGTCAACCCCGGCGGCGCGTTTCGTCAGCAAAAAAACCTTTTTGAGACCGTGCGAAGTTCCACTATACTTGGTGCCGAAAGACGTACCTTGCACTATATCTTGTGTTGTTGAGGCGGCGCCCGCTCCCATGAGCCGGCGCCGTTGGCTTTCCGGAGTAAGAGAAGTTTCGCTGGCCCGGGGCGGTGTGCAAGGCGGTTTTGCAGCATGGAAACGCCTTGGCGCACCGAGCGCCAGCAAGCAGCACCGTGAAGAACGCATGCAAGTGAATGCGAGTCGCGTCGACCGATAACCGCGCGCCAACGCGGGCCCCGCACGCGACGCCAAGAACAGTGCGGGCCGCATCGCCGCGAATCGCGTTCAGGGCTTGCTGGCTTCACGGCTCGGCTTCACCGCAAAAACACCGCGCGGTCATCGTCGTCATGCAACGGCGCGGCACGCGCGGCACAAGTGATAAATCCGCGGATCATCCGCACCATTCGAACACCAGGAGTTTTGCACATGCAAACCACCGAAAACGCCACGACTTCCTTCGAAGGCGCATCCGCACAGCCCGCAGGCGGTGCGCAGGTTCCGGGCGCGCCGGCGCTCGCGCCCAACACGACGTTTGCCGACTACAAGGTCATCCGTCGCAACGGAAGCGTGGTGTCGTTCGAGCCGTCGAAGATCTCCATCGCCGTGACGAAGGCGTTCATCGCCGTCAATGGCGGGCAGGGCGCGGCTTCGGCCCGCGTGCGCGAGCAGGTCGAGCAACTGACGCAAGCAGTCGTGCGCGCGCTCGTGCGCAGCCGTCCGCACGGCGGCACGTTCCATATCGAAGACATTCAGGATCAGGTCGAACTCGCGCTGATGCGCGGCGGCGAGCACAACGTCGCGCGCGCCTACGTGCTGTATCGCGAGAAGCGCACGCAGCAGCGTTCGCAAGAGCGTTCGGCCGGGCAGAACGCGCAGTCGCATGACGGCGGCGTCATCAATGTGACGGACAACGGCGTCACGCGTCCGCTCGATCTCGAAGCGCTGAAAGCGCTGATCGTGTCCGCCTGCGCGAATCTGGGCGATGCCGTCTCCGCCGATCCGATCGTCGCCGAAACGGTGAAGAATCTGTACGACGGCGTGCCGATGGCGCAGGTTTACGACTCGGCCATTCTCGCCGCGCGCACGATGATCGAAAAGGACCCGGCGTACAGCCAGGTCACGTCGCGCATCCTGCTGCACACGATCCGCCGCGAGATTCTCGAAGAAGAAGTGACGCAAGCCGAGATGGGCGAGCGTTACACCGAGTACTTCCCGCAGTTCATCAAGCGCGGCGTCGAAGCCGGCCTGCTCGACGAGAAGCTGCAACAGTTCGACCTCAAGCGCCTGGGCGCCGCGCTCGACGCGAACCGCGATCTGCAATTCGGCTATCTCGGCCTGCAGACGCTGTATGACCGCTACTTCCTGCACGTCGACGGCACGCGCATCGAGTTGCCGCAGGCGTTCTTCATGCGCGTCGCGATGGGTCTGTCGCTGAACGAAATCGACCGCGAAGCGCGCGCCATCGAGTTCTACAACGTGCTGTCGTCGTTCGACTTCATGTCGTCGACGCCGACGCTGTTCAACTCGGGCACGCATCGCTCGCAGTTGTCGTCGTGCTACCTGACGACCGTCGCCGACGACCTCGACGGCATCTACGAAGCGCTGAAGGAAAACGCGCTGCTCTCGAAATTCGCGGGCGGCCTCGGCAACGACTGGACGCGCGTGCGTGCGCTCGGCTCGCACATCAAGGGCACGAACGGCAAGTCGCAGGGCGTGGTTCCGTTCCTGAAGGTGGTGAACGACACGGCCGTCGCGGTGAATCAGGGCGGCAAGCGCAAGGGCGCGGTGTGCGCGTACCTGGAGACGTGGCACCTGGACATCGAGGAATTTCTCGAGCTGCGCAAGAACACGGGCGATGACCGTCGCCGCACGCACGACATGAACACGGCGAACTGGATTCCCGACCTGTTCATGAAGCGCGTTCACGAAGGCGGCGACTGGACGCTGTTCTCGCCGGCCACCTGCCCGGATCTGCACGACCTGTTCGGCGCGGAATTCGAGAAGGCGTACGTTGCTTACGAAGAGAAGGCGGCCCGCGGCGAGATCAAGCTGTTCAAGAAGGTGCCGGCCGCGCAACTGTGGCGCAAGATGCTGGGCATGCTGTTCGAGACGGGTCATCCGTGGATCACGTTCAAGGATCCGTGTAACGTGCGTTCGCCGCAGCAGCACGTGGGCGTCGTCCACTCGTCGAACCTGTGCACGGAAATCACGCTGAACACGAGCGACACGGAAATCGCCGTCTGTAACCTCGGCTCCGTGAACCTCGTCGCGCACCTGACGAAGCAGGCCGACGGCACGCTCGCGCTGGATCACGCGAAGTTGAAGCGCACGATCAGCGTGGCGATGCGCATGCTCGACAACGTGATCGACATCAACTATTACGCGGTGGCGAAGGCGCGCAATTCGAACCTGAAGCATCGTCCGGTGGGCATGGGCATCATGGGCTTCCAGGACTGTCTGCACTTGCTGCGCACGCCGTACGCGTCGCAGGAGGCGGTGGAGTTCGCGGATCGTTCGATGGAAGCGGTGTGCTACTACGCGTACTACGCATCGACGGAACTGGCGGAAGAGCGCGGCCGTTACGCGACGTATCGCGGCTCGCTGTGGGATCGCGGCATCCTGCCGCAAGACACGCTGAAGCTGCTGGCTGAAGCGCGTGGCGGTTACGTCGAAGTGGATACGTCCGAGACGATGGACTGGTCGGCGCTGCGTTCGCGCATCGCGGCGCACGGCATGCGCAATTCGAACTGCGTGGCGATTGCACCGACGGCGACGATTTCGAACATCATCGGCGTGTCGGCGTGTATCGAGCCGACGTTCCAGAACCTGTATGTGAAGTCGAATCTGTCAGGCGAATTCACGGTGGTCAACGACTACCTGGTGCGTGACCTGAAGGCGCGCGGCCTGTGGGACGAGGTGATGGTGTCGGACCTGAAGTATTTCGACGGCACGTTGTCGCGCATCGATCGCATTCCGGCGGACTTGCGCGCGATCTACGCGACGGCGTTCGAAGTCGATCCGAAGTGGCTCGTCGAGGCGGCGTCGCGTCGTCAGAAGTGGATCGATCAGGCGCAGTCGCTGAATATCTATATGGCGGGCGCGTCGGGCAAGAAGCTGGACGAGGTCTACAAGCTCGCATGGCTGCGTGGCCTGAAGACGACGTACTACCTCCGCACGATGGCAGCGACGCACGTCGAGAAGTCGACCGTTGCGCACGGTGCGCTCAATGCGGTGCCTTCTTCGGGCGACGGCGGTGCTTCGTCGTCGGGTGCTAACGGCGGTTTTGGGGCTTCTTCGGCCTCGGCGGCGGGCGGTGGTTTCAATGCCGCACAGGTTGCGGCTGCGCCGGAAGCCGATGGGCCGGTTTGCATGATGCGTCCGGGGGATCCTGGGTTCGACGAGTGCGAAGCCTGTCAGTAAGGTTTTTTTCAGCTGTGCGCTGCCCCGGGGGCTTCTCCCCGGAGCGGTTAGGCCGGTTACCGTGGTCGGAGTGTGGACTCGGTGCCGGTCTTCTCTTTTTTTCGTTTCTTCGTTTAGTCGCGTCGGTCTATTAGCACGCCCCTCCCCGGGGCGGGGGTCACTTTCTTTGCTGCTGCAAAGAAAGTAACCAAAGAAAGCAGCTTTTTGGGCCCGAAGCACTGACTGCGTGACCACTCCGTAGAACCAGATTGGCACTCAGATTGATCCAGCCTTGAATCACCTTCCGCGCCCGCTGAGCGCCACCCCATGCGAGCCCCCGGGCTCGACAAAACCTTCGGTGCGCAACGCGCCACGCGACAGCAGAAGTTCACCGCCAGCAATGAATCGAACGTGACTTGCCACGCGCCGATTCTCGCGCGTGACCTATCGCTCGTGGCGCAGCTCTGAGTGCCGTTGCCGCGTGGAGTCGTTCTTTTTGCGAAGGCGGTAGTGCCCGATGGTGTTATCGAGCCGAGGGGCTCGGAGGACGTGGCGCTCAGCGGGCGCGGAAGGTGATTCAGGGCTGATTCAAGCTGAGTGCCAACGTGGTTCTACGAAGTGCACCATCAGAAAACGAAGTGCGGGCGAAAAGCTGCTTTCTTTGGTTACTTTCTTTGCAGCAGCAAAGAAAGTAACCCCCGCCCCGCACAGGGGCAACGCAAATAGACCGACGCGAATACAAATTCCCCGAAGAGCGAAGCAAACAAACCCGCCCCAACGCCGCACGGCAAAAAAACCCCGTTCATCCCCGCGTGCCACGCGAAATCTCATGTCCTGCATCACGCGCCAGCCGCGCCGTAACCGGCATCGAGAGAAACGAAAAAAGCCCAACGACAGCAAACGCAGGCCAAAAGTCCGACCATCGCACCGACGCATGTCCATTGAGCGATTGCGAAAGCTCGAGCGTAATCCCCGCGATGGTGACGCCGAGCCCCAGCGATACCTGCTGCACGAAGCTGGCAAGACTCGTCGCCCGCCCGACATCGCGCGTCTCGATCTCCGCATAAGCGAGCGAGTTGAGCGAAGTGAACTGCAGCGCAGGAAAGAACCCGCCGAGCAGCACGACCGACCAGATCACCCACGTCGGCGTGCCGGGGAAGAACGCGCCGCACGCGGCAATCGCGATCCCCGACAACGCCGCGTTGTACAAAAGCGTCTGCCTGAAGCCAAATCGATGCAGCACCCGCGACGCCAGCGATCGCATGAACATGCCGCCGAACGCCGAAGCACACGTGATCGCGCCGGACTTGAACGCCGTCATGCCAAGCCCTTCCTGCAACGCCAGCGGCAGAAGAAACGGCACGGCGCCAAGCCCGATACGAAAGAGCGAACCGCCGCCGACACTCGCCTGAAACGTCGGCACGCGAAAGAAACGCAAGTCGAGCAGCGGACGTTCGGCGCGTCGCGCGTAAAGGACGTACACGACGACCATCAGCGCGCCGACGGCGCACATCGCGAAGGCGACGCTCTGCGACACCAGCTCGCCGCCGACCAGCGACAGCCCGAGCAGCAGCAACACGCCCGCGCTCGCCGAAAGAAAGAAGCCGAACCAGTCGAGCCGGCCCGGATGCTCCTCGCGCGTGTCGGCGATGTATCGATTGGTCAGGTAGATGCCCGCGATGCCGATCGGAATGTTGATGAAGAAGATCAGCCGCCAGTGCAGATACGTCGTGATGAAGCCGCCCAGCAACGGACCGGCGGCGGGTCCGAGCATTGCGGGCACCGACAGGTAGTTCATCGCGCGAATGAACTCGGAGCGGCGCACCGAACGAAAGATGATGATGCGTCCGACGGGTACCATCATCGCGCCGCCGACGCCCTGAATGAAACGCGCGACGGTGAAGGCGCCAAGCGACGTCGACGCCGCGCACAGCAGCGAGCCCACCACGAAGATGCCGATGGCCGTGCGGAACACGACGCGTGCGCCGAAGCGGTCGGCCACCCAGCCGCAAATGGGAATGAACACGCCGAGGCCGAGCACATAGCTCGTGACGGCAATCTTGAGTGTGACGGGATCGCGTCCGAACGCGCGGGCCATTTCAGGAATCGCAGTAACGATGACATTCGCGTCGACGCTTTCCATGAACATCGCACACGCGACGATGAGAGGGGCAATGAAAGCTTTGACGGCGAGCGGCATCAGGGAGCGCGATCATCATGGCGGGAGGAGCGGCGATTATGGCACCGATATGGAGCACATGTTGACCACGCGCGCCGCGCTATGTGATGCGATGAACATACACGAGGAGTGAAGCAACGATGGACCCGCAAGACCTGCAACGTCTCGTCACGCAGACGATGCCCTACGGCAAGTACAAGGACCGGCTTCTCGCCGACTTGCCCGGCCACTATCTCGCATGGTTCGCACGTGAGGGTTTTCCTGCAGGCAAGCTCGGCGTATTGCTCGCGCTCATGCACGAGATCGATCACAACAATCTGCGTTCTCTGCTCGATCCGCTGCGACAGTGATGCTTTTTCGTGCTTGCGCATCGACGCTATAGGTTGTATGGGGCCGCAACGAGGGACACAATATCTTGTAGAAAGCGGCGCGCGGATGCTAAACTTCGGCAACGAATTCGAAGCACGCGGCGGCCAATCAAGTGACGTGCTTTAGTCACTCGCGCGACGTGTGCGAGTGCGCTCGAAGGCAATCGAATATGGCGCGTGGGACATGTCGCTTCATCGTCGATGACATCGCATGAATCACGAAGCGAAGTCGCATGAGCGTCACCGCGTCGATCAAGCATGCGAATCATCACGAGCCGCACGTCGACACATGTTTCTCTTGCGTTCGCACCTTCGCTTCGAAGCATTCCGGTCACCGGCCGCGAAGCCTCGCGCGGCAAGGCTGTCGAAGCATCGATGCAACCCAGTAGAGCACGCAATAAAGCACGCATCGAAGCCTTCGATGACAGTCGATGAGGACCGCTTCACACTCGTCTCATCGATGCTCGCAACACGCGTCGCACACATAGCTTCGAGCCAAGTGTTGTATGCAGGTAGCAACGCTGAACCTCAAACGATAGAAAACGAGAATTTTCATGAGCAAGCTCTTTTATCGCTCATGAAAAGATGGTACAAACCGATCTAAATTGATGGTGAGAATTTATGCTCAACTGGGATGACGAGACCACTGCCGTAGCTCCCTCGAGCGCTTCGCAACAGAACCCGTTGCGCAACGCTCAAGGCACGACTTTCGGTACGCAAGCGGCGCATGCTGCTGCTCATCAAGCAACCCATCAGACTGCTCAGTCGAACTCGACGAACATCTTCTCGGATGGCTTCGTGCCTCCGGCAGCCGCCACGCCCTCCGCAGGCGCCATCGCCGCGCAGAGCGAAGCGCGCGTCAATGTCGCCGACAAGCGCATCATCAACGGCAAGACCGACGTCAATCAGCTGGTCCCGTTCAAGTACAAGTGGGCGTGGGAAAAGTACCTCGCCGGCTGCGCGAACCACTGGATGCCGCAGGAAGTGAACATGTCGCGAGACATCGCCCTGTGGAAAGATCCGAACGGCCTGTCCGACGACGAGCGCCGCATCGTCAAGCGCAACCTGGGCTTCTTCGTGACGGCGGACTCGCTCGCCGCGAACAACATCGTGCTCGGCACGTATCGTCACATCACCGCTCCGGAGTGCCGCCAGTTCCTGCTGCGCCAGGCGTTCGAAGAGGCGATCCACACGCATGCGTATCAGTACATCGTCGAATCGCTCGGTCTCGACGAAAGCGAGATCTTCAACGCGTATCACGAAGTCAAGTCGATTCGCGACAAGGACGAGTTCCTCATCCCGTTCATCCAGACGCTGACCGACCCGGCCTTTACCACGGGCACGCTGGAAGCGGACCAGAAATTGCTCAAGTCGTTGATCGTGTTCGCCTGCATCATGGAAGGACTGTTCTTCTATGTGGGCTTCACGCAGATTCTGGCGCTGGGTCGCCAGAACAAGATGACGGGCGCGGCGGAGCAGTATCAGTACATCCTCCGCGATGAATCGATGCACTGCAATTTCGGCATCGACCTCATCAACCAGATCAAGCTGGAAGAGCCGCAACTGTGGACCGCCGACTTCAAGGCCGACATCCGCGAGCTCTTCAAGGAAGCGGTGGAACTCGAATATCGCTACGCTGAAGACACCATGCCGCGCGGGGTGCTCGGCCTGAATGCGTCGATGTTCAAGAGCTACTTGCGCTTCATCTGCAATCGGCGTTGCCAGCAGATTGGCCTGGACCCGCTCTACCCGAACGAGGAAAACCCGTTCCCGTGGATGAGCGAAATGATCGACTTGAAGAAGGAACGCAACTTCTTCGAGACACGCGTGATTGAGTATCAAACCGGCGGCGCGCTGACCTGGGAATAACAACAAGCCCAGGACGTGTTGCAGACGAAATCGATGGGACGGCCCGGCAGCGGCGTGACACTCACGCGCGCCTGGCCGACAAGGTTTAGGAGAACGGTCGCCTGATGCAAAGTGCGCCTACTGAACTGGCGGACCGAGTGGTCCGATCTGAAGACAGGCGTTTTGCGTTCCCTTCAAAGGGATGGGCAAACTTCCCCCCGGAAAACGCCAGCGGCAAGCTCGCTGGCTCGATCAAGCGATGGGCGGCGCGCGGTATTTGCGCTGACTTAATTTGGCGCGCGGTGCCTTGGGGCACGGCGCGCCTTGCCGTATTCATTAGCGTAAGCAGGTGGGATCAGCGTACGCCGATGAATAATCCGCTTCGTAGCGTGTGCCCCGAGAGCCTCCACGCGGGAAGCGGGTTTTGACGAAGGGTGTTGTTTGAACTGACTCTCATCTGAAAACCTGAAGGAGAAAACCATGGCAGTTGCCAAGAAGAAACCCGCCGCGAAAAAGGCTGCAGCTAAGAAAGTCACCGCCAAGAAGGCCGCCGCTCCGGCGAAGAAAGTAGCAGCGAAGAAGGTCGCCACGAAGAAGGTTGCTGCGAAGAAAGTCGCAGTGAAGAAGGTCGCCGCGAAGAAGGCAGCGCCGGCCAAGAAGGCCGCAGCGAAGAAAGTGGCCACCAAGAAAGTAGCCGCGAAGAAGGTCGCAGCGAAGAAGGCGCCGGCGAAAAAGGCCGCTGCCAAGAAGGTCGCAGCGAAGAAGGCGCCCGCTAAGAAAGCCGCAGCGAAGAAGGTCGCCACCAAGAAAGTAGCGACCAAGAAGGCCGCCGCGAAGAAAGCGCCGGCGAAGAAGGCTGCCGCGAAGAAGGCGCCTGCGAAGAAAGCGGCCGCGAAGAAGGCTGCCGCCAAGAAGGCCCCCGCGAAAAAGGCTGCTGCGAAGAAGGCCCCCGCGAAGAAGGCGGCGGCGAAGTCCGCTTCCGCTCCTGCGCCCGCTGCGCCTGCTCCCGCTTCGGCTTCCGCTCCTGCGGCTGCTCCCGCAGCGAAGAAGGCCGCGCCTGCTGCAAAGAAGGCTCCGGCCAAGAAGGCTGCTGCTGCAAAGAAGACGACGGCTGCCGCTCCTGCAACGACGGCAACGACCGTCTCGACGCCCGCTCCGGCTGCTCCGGCCGCTGCGGTCAAGACGGCGCTGAACCCGGCAGCGGCATGGCCGTTCCCGACGGGCAGCCGCCCGTAAGCGTCGGCACAAACGGTACGCATCGCCACGGCACACTTCGATGTGCCTTAAGACCGGGTAGGCCTACCCGGCCTCAACCCGCCGCCGGGGCAATCCGGCGGCGGGTTTTTCGCTTCGGCGAACGAAGCGACTCTGCTTCGCGCTTGAACGCGCATCGCAAAGAAAAAGCGCATGCGTCTTTCGACACATGCGCTTCTGTGAGCCACCAAAGATTCGCTGCGGATTCTTCGGCTGAATACCTCGATGCCTAGTGCGTCACGCGCGTCACGCCGCCGCTCGACAGCAGGCGAACGCGCTCGCCCGCCTGGAACACTTCGCCGTTCGACGTTTGGGTGATCGCGCGCATGTCGCCGTTGTCGAGGCGCACGGTGATTTCCAGCCCGTTCTTCGTCGCGACGCTGTTCTCGACCGCATTCCCCGCGACCGCGCCCGCGAGGCCACCGATGATTCCCGCGATGATCGACCCGTTGCCGCCGCCGATCGCGCTGCCCGCCGCGACGCCGCCGAGCGCGCCGCCGCCGATGGCGCCGAGGCCCGTCGGCTGCCCGTTGTTCGAGCTGATCTTCACGCCGCGCACGCTTTCGACGGTCGCCATGCGCACCGTTTCTTCGCGCTGCGCCTGCGACGCCGTGTAGACATCGGGCGAACTGCTGTTGTAGGCGCAGCCCGTCAGCGCGACTGAGCCGATGAGCGCTGCTGCCAGCACGATGCGACTTACCGTTTTCATCCCTTTACTCCAATCATCCACGCAGTCACGACAGGCTGCTTCCAAACGCCTGCCTGAACCGTTCTTCGATTTCGGTGCGCGTCGGCGCGTAGGTTTGCGGGCCTTGATGCTCGATCTTCAACGCACCCATCAGACTCGCGAGACGCCCCGTCTTTTCCCAGCCAAGCTTATTCTCGATGCCGTACAGCAACCCGCCTCGGAACGCGTCGCCGCAACCGGTCGGATCCACGACCTGTTGCGCCTTCACCGCCGGCACCTCGAGCACGCCGCCTTCATGATAAATCTGCGCGCCATGTTCGCCGCGCGTCACGATGAGCGCATCTACACGGCTCTTGATGTCTTCGATCGACCAGCCGGTCTTGTTGCTCAACAACTTGGCTTCGTAATCGTTGACCGCCACGTATGTGGCAAGTTCAATCATGCGACAAAGCTCTACACCTTCAAGAATAGGCAATCCTTGACCCGGATCGAAGACAAAAGGAACGCCCGCGCGCGCCAGGCCGTCGGCGTGCTCGCGCATGCCGCGGGCGCCGTCCGGAGCCACGATGCCGAGCGAAATGCCCTGTGCTTCGTCGGCGCGGTTGAGGTGCGATTCCATCATCGCGCCGGGGTGGAACGCGGTGATCTGGTTGTTCGCGAGATCGGTGGTAATGAAGCATTGCGCCGAATGCTGCTCGGGCAGCACGCGCACGTATTCCTTCGACAAACCGAGCGCATCGAGCCGGTCGATGTAGAGCTGCGCGTCCGCTTCGCCGAGCGTCGCCATGATCTTCGGATCGCCGCCGAGCAGCTTCAGCGCATACGCGATGTTGCCCGCGCAGCCGCCGAAGTTGCGCCGCATCGTCGGCACCAGGAAGCTGATGTTCAGCATGTGCACCTGATCCGGCAGGATGTGGTCGCCGAAGCGGCCCTGGAAGGTCATGATGTTGTCGTAGGCGAGCGAGCCGCAGATGAGCGTAGCCAAGGCGAACGTCCTTTTAGTTTAGGTGCCGAGGAAGATGAGGCGCATACGGCGCGCGGCGGCGGATGCTTCCAGATTCGAAGCGTTGCCGCGCCCCGTATGCGGACCGCCGTGGCGGTCCGGTCTTGCGATTACTTCAGTGCGGACAATGCTGCGTCGTAATTCGGCTCGTTCTTGATTTCCGGCACGAGTTCCGAGTGCAGCACCTTGTTGTTCTCATCGAGCACGACGACCGCGCGTGCCGTCAGTCCTTTGAGCGGGCCGCTCGTCACGTCGACGCCGTACGCCTGCGCAAAATCGCGTCCGCGAAATGTCGATGCCGTCACCACGTTGGCGAGGCCTTCCGTCGTGCAGAAGCGCTTGGCCGCGAACGGCAGATCGCCTGAGACGACGAGCACGACCGTGTTGTCGAGCTTGCCGGCGGATTCGTTGAACTTGCGCGTCGAGGTGGCGCAGGTCGGCGTGTCGAGGCTCGGCACGATGTTCAGCACTTTGCGCTTGCCCGCGAAGCTCGCGAGCGAGATGTCGCCGAGGTCCGTGCCGACGAGCGTGAATTCGGGTGCCTGCTGTCCTGCGCTCGGGAACGTGCCGCTGACTTCGATGGGGTTGCCGCCGAGGGTAACTTGACTCATGTTGCGCTCCAGAGAGGTGTCAGATGCTGACGGGAAAATGCACTTGGCATCGCGTGCGCGTCGGCGACGATACGCCGATGCGCGATCACGGATAGAAGACCTGAACGCGGTAATTCGCGGCGACGGCGTCGCCGGTATCGAGCCGCACGACGACCGGTTGCGCGCTTTGCGGCGGAAGGCCGATGGCGAATATCGTACCCGGTCGCGCGTAATCCTGCGGCCACAGCACGCGGCGGATGGCGACCTCGTTCTTGTCGTCGAGCAGCGTGAGTTCCAGCGCCGGATACGCGAGCGCGACGTCCGCGCGGTTGCGCAGCATCAGCTTGAGTTCGAGCTTGTGCGGACCGTCGACCTGACGCAACCCCGAGCTTTCGATCTGCAGCCCCGCGATATAGCGCGGCGGCGAGAACGTGCAGCCGGTTTCGATGCAGACCTTGGCGTATAGCGCGCGCGTGCCGGGCATGTACACCATGACCGCTTCGCGCTGCCACCACGCGAGTTGCACGAGGAACAACAGCGCGAGCACGACCACCAGCACGTAGCCGGCGGCGATCAATCCCTTGCGCCCAGGGCTCGGCCGCTGTGCTGCGGGGCGCGGTTCGCGCATCACCGGGAAGGCTTCATTGGCACTCGGCGCGTGGGCCGCGCCGGGTGCGGACGGCCTAGCGCCGAAGCCGGGCTCGTCGTCGTCACGCCATGCGGGAGCGGGCTCGGGCGGCGGGGCGGGACGCGCGGGCGGTGCATCGGCGTTGCCGTGAGCCGGTCCGATGAACGGTTCCGCTCGATCGTCGACGGGATTCACGAAGCGCGTCGTCGGCGGCGGCTCGGGGCGCGGCGGCGGACGCTTCGCGGGATCGTCGTGCGGCGGGCTCACGCGAACGAACGGCTTGCGCCGATCGTCGGCGGGCGGCTGCACGGCGGGTTCGTTGGCGGCATCGTTGCGCGCAGGACGCGACGACGCACCAGCGAATGCCGGCGTGTTCGCACGAAGCGTGGGATCGTCGTCTTCGTCGGCGGGAGGGGGCGCGGGCGGCTTGCTCGCGGCGCGGTTGCCCAGTTCGAGCGAGCGGGGCACGACGAGCGTGGGCGGTTCCGCTTCGGCGTTATTTCCGGGCGACAACGTGGACGGGCCGACCGCGACTTCATCGTCGATGATGGCGGCGTGCTGCGCTTCGCCCGCTGCGGCCGCGTCGTCGGGAAGCTCGAAGCGATGATGCGCGGCATCGAATACTTCCTGACAATGGCCGCAACGCACACGGCCATCATGCGGCGCGACCAGATGCGGATCGAGCCTGAATACGGTTTCGCAGTGTGGGCAGCGGGTTGCCAGCGCCATATGAAAGTGCCAATGGCCTTGCGGCCGCGTCGTGAACGATGGCGCTATTCTAAAGGCTTTCGCGCCGCGTCCCGGCGAGGCAGACCCAGCCTTCGTGCTCGCGCCAGACGCCGATATCGATCCAGCGCGCATACACGGCCGCGACCTCGTCGGCCTGTCGCGCGAGGATGCCCGACAGCGCGATGCGTCCGCCCGGCTTGACCTTCGCGGCAAGCATCGAGGCCATCAGCTTGAGCGGATTCGAGAGAATGTTCGCGACGACGATATCGAACTCGCCTTCGGGACATTCATCGGGCAGGCCGTAGGTGACTTCCGCGCGATTGCGCTCGCTGTTCTGGCGCGCGGACTCGACCGCCTGCGGGTCGATGTCGATGCCGAATACCGGATCGGCGCCGCACTTTTTCGCGAGGATCGCGAGGATGCCCGAGCCGCAGCCATAGTCGAGCAGCGACTGCCCCGGCTGCACCGACTGCTCGAGCCATTCCATGCAGAGACGCGTGGTCGGATGGCTGCCCGTGCCGAACGCGAGGCCGGGGTCCAGTTCGAGCACGAGCGCGGACGGATCCGGCGCGTCGTGCCACGACGGCACGACCCAGATGCGCTGGCCGATGGGAATCGGCTCGAACTGCGCCTGCGTCAGACGCACCCAGTCCTGCTCCTCGACTTCGCGCACGCTGAACGCGGGCGTCGCGTTCAGGCCGATCTCGTTGGCGGCTGCGGCGAGCAGCACGGCGGGATCGGCGTCTTCCGCGAGCAGGGCGACGACGCGCGAGCGCTTCCACGCACTTCGCTCCGGCGTGAGGCCGGGCTCGCCGAAGAGCGGCTGCTCGTCGGGCGTGTCGGCGTCGGCGTCTTCGACGGACACCGACAGCGCGCCGATTTCAAGCAGCGCATCCGACAGCGCTTCGGCGTGCTCGCGGTCCAGCTCGGCGATCAGTTCCCGGTAACTCATGCTCGTGTCTCTATCGAACTCAGGACTCTTCGGCGACCGCCGCCTGGCGCGCGGCCAGCTTGTTCTCGAGGTAGTGGATGCTCGTGCCGCCCTCGACGAACTTCGCGTCGATCATCAATTCGCGATGCAGCGGAATGTTCGTCGAAATGCCTTCCACGACCATTTCCGACAGCGCGATGCGCATGCGGTTGATGGCCTGCTCGCGCGTCGCGCCGTACGCGATCAGCTTGCCGATCATCGAATCGTAGTTCGGCGGAACGAAATAGCCGTTGTACGCGTGCGAATCGACGCGGATGCCTGGCCCGCCCGGCGCGTGCCACGACGTGATGCGCCCCGGCGACGGCGTGAACTTGAACGGATCTTCGGCGTTGACGCGGCATTCGATCGCGTGGCCGCGGAACTGGATGTCCTTCTGGCGGAACGCGAGCTTCTCGCCGGCGGCGATGCGAATCTGCTCCTGCACGATATCGACGCCCGTGATCAGCTCCGTCACCGGATGCTCGACCTGCACGCGCGTGTTCATTTCGATGAAGTAGAACTCGTTGTTCTCGTACAGGAATTCGAACGTGCCCGCGCCGAGATAGCCCATCTTCTTGCACGCGTCGGCGCAGCGGTCGCCAATGCGGTCGATCAGCCGCCGCGCGATGCCCGGCGCCGGCGCTTCCTCGATCACTTTCTGGTGGCGGCGCTGCATGGAGCAATCGCGCTCGCCGAGCCAGATGGCGTTGCGGAACGAATCCGACAGCACCTGAATTTCGATATGCCGCGGGTTCTCCAGGAATTTCTCCATGTAGACCTGCGGATTGCCGAACGCGCGGCCCGCTTCTTCGCGCGTCATGTTGACCGCGTTCACGAGCGCCGCTTCCGTATGCACGACGCGCATGCCGCGTCCGCCGCCGCCGCCCGCCGCCTTGATGATGACGGGATAGCCGACCGCGCGCGCAATCTTCACGATCTCCTTCGGATCGTCGGGCAACGCGCCTTCCGAGCCCGGCACGCACGGCACGCCGGTCTTGATCATCGTCTGCTTGGCGGTGACCTTGTCGCCCATCAGGCGAATGGTTTCGGGGCGCGGCCCGATGAACGTGAAGCCCGATTGCTCGACGCGCTCGGCGAAGTCGGCGTTCTCGGAAAGGAAACCGTAGCCGGGATGGATCGCTTCGGCGTCGGTGACTTCGGCGGCGCTGATGAGCGCCGGCATGTTCAGATACGACAGGTTCGACGGCGCCGGTCCGATACACACGGCTTCGTCGGCGAGCTTCACGTACTTGGCTTCCTTGTCGGCTTCCGAATAGACGACGACGGTCTTGACGCCCAGTTCGCGGCACGCGCGCTGGATGCGAAGCGCGATTTCGCCGCGGTTCGCAATAAGGATTTTTTCAAACATGGCTGTGGGTCGGCTCATCAACGGGCACGCGCGAGCGGCCCTCGGGATTCGAATCGGCGGCGCGCGCGTCCGGCTGTTTTCCGGATGGCGTGCGCCGGCGCGGTGAAGCCGGGCGGACCGGAGCGACGCGTCCGGCGCACGGCCCGACGCGCTTAGTCGCCGATCACGAAGAGCGGCTGGCCGTATTCGACCGCCTGACCGTTCTCGACGAGGATTTCCTTCACGACGCCGGACTTGTCGGCTTCGATCTCGTTCAGGAGCTTCATCGCTTCGATGATGCAGATCGTCTGACCTTCCTTCACCGTATCGCCGACCTGGACGAACGGGTCCGCACCCGGCGACGGCGCGCGGTAGAACGAGCCGACCATCGGCGAGGTCACGATGTGGCCTTGCGGCGCAGCGGAGGCGGGCGTCGCGGGCGCGCCCGCGCCGGCATCGACGCCGGCGGAAATGCTCGGCGCGACCGGAGCCGAGGCTTGCGGCGCGTACTGCTGCGGCGCCTGCATGTAGACCGGTGCTGCGTTCTTGACGATGCGAACCTTGCCTTCGCCCTCCGTCACTTCCAGCTCAGAGATGCCGGATTCCGAGACGAGGTCGATCAGCGTTTTCAGTTTACGAAGGTCCATCGAAAAATCCCCTTTCAATACTTGGAGACCGGGACTGCCCGGTGCTTGACTTGATTTGTGGGTGTTCTGACTGTCAGCCGCGAGCCGGCGCGGCCAGCCGTGCGGCGTACGCATGCGCGCGGCGCATCGATGCGCCCGTCCATGCGCCGGCGACAAAATCGGCGGAGTCGATCGGCACGTCGGAAGCGTTCAGCGTGAACGTTTCCGCGTGATCGCTTTGAAGCGCGCGCCCGAACGGCACGCGAGCAGTCACATCGCACGCGGCGCGGCAGCCGGGGCCGCTTGCGCGGCTATCGGCTACTTCGGCTGCATGGCCTTTCGGCACCGGCGGAATGATCATGGTCGCTTCGGGTTGTGCGGAATTCGGCGCACTTTAGCGCCGTTTAGAGAATTTTGTCTAGTTTTACCGTGCGGACGTCGAAAACGCGACGGGACAATTTACCGCCATTGTCACGCCTGTAGGACGAAGTTCCCGCAAAAGCACGCTAAGTTGCTGCTTACTTATGCAAAACACGCGCCAATCAGCGGTGATTTTTTACAGCGCGTCGAGCGTGCGCTTCAGCTCCGCTTCGTTGACTTCGCCGAGTTTTGTCGACCGAACGGCGCCTTTTGCGTCGATGACGACGGTAAATGGCAGCCCGCCCGCGTTGTTGCCGAAACTCCGCGCAAGATCCGCGCCGCCGAATCCCGTGACGTAGACGGGATAGTCGACCGGGACTTTCTTCAGGAAGTCGTTGACGTTCTTTTCGCTGTCCACGCCGAGGCCAATGAACGTGATGCCTTTTTTCTGATACTCGCGCTGGATGGCCGAGAGCGTCGGCATTTCCTTGACGCACGGGCCGCACCACGACGCCCAGAAATTGACGACGACCGGCTTGCCCTTGAAGGCCGCGAGCGGCCGCGACGTGCCGGCGGCGGCGGGCGGCGTGATCTTCCACAACTGATCGACTGCGCCGGTGTTCGGCGTGGCGGCTTCGGTATCGACGCCGGTGAAGTAGTGGCCCGCGTAGAAACCGCCGATCGTCGCGGCAATCGCGACCACGAGGGCCGCCAGGATACGTTTGCTATTCATGAAGGTGAGAGATCCGTGAGATTCATCCGCCGATTTCGAGCGGCGGGCGATCGGAATGGCCGGGATCATCGAGCAGGGCGCGCACGGCCGCCGCGTTCGCACGCGCGAGCCGTCCGCGTCCGTCGGCACGCACGGCGCCGCGCAGATCGTCGGTGCCGTACAGCGCGATATGCACGCCGATCGGTTCCTCGCCGCGCTCGCGGATCAGAAAGCTCAGCGTCTCGACATAGCCGCGGCCCGCGAAGTGCCGCGTCTCGGAGACGTCGTATTGAACGTTGGCGTTCAGCAGGTAAATGGCGACTTCCTTCGGGTTGTCGCAGAAACATTGCAGATGGATGTCCGAATGCTCGCCTGCCGTGCCGTTGAGCACCGCGCCGGTCAGATACGGATCGAAGGGCTTGAGCCGCTCCATCCAGTCGAGCGCGGCCTCGCGCATGCGGCGCAGGACGGCGGGCTGGCTGTCGCTCTGGAAAATCGCCTGATACTCGCGGATTTCCTCTTCGATTTGATCGTTGTCGGGCAAAAACTCGCCGCCGATCTTCGCCTCGCCGACGACTTGCCGCGCCGCCTTGCGCTTCGCGGTGGAGTAGTCGAGGCCGTCTTCGGCGATCATTCTCGCTGCCGCGATCGCGATTTCCTCGCGCACGCGCTGCGGATCGATGTGTGATTTGCGAACCATTGGGGAATCATACTAGATAACGCGCGGCGGCCTTTGCGGCCTGCAGGCGCGCTGCAAGGCGGCCGGCGCGCTCGGTTACAATATGCGCCTCCAGGCGCGTTCCTGCACGAATTTCGTCGCCGAGCGCCCGTCTCTCTTTTCCGCACTTCATCGCCCGCGCGGCGCGACACGGTTTATGCACATCCACATCCTCGGCATCTGCGGCACCTTCATGGGCGGTCTCGCCGTCCTGGCTCGGGAAGCGGGCCACAAGGTCACCGGCTGCGACGCGGGCGTCTATCCGCCGATGAGCACGCAGCTCGAAGCGCAGGGCATCGAACTGATCGAAGGGTATGGCGTCGAGCAGTTGTCGCTCGAGCCGGATCTGTTCGTCGTCGGCAATGTGGTGTCGCGCGGCAATCCGCTGATGGAAGCCATTCTCGATCGCGGCCTGCCGTACACGTCCGGTCCGCAATGGCTCGGCGAGCACGTGCTGGCGGGCAAGTGGGTGCTCGCCGTCGCCGGCACGCACGGCAAGACCACGACGAGCTCCATGCTCGCGTGGCTGCTCGAAGACGCGGGCATGAATCCCGGCTTCCTGATCGGCGGCGTGCCGCTCAACTTCGGCATCTCCGCGCGTTTGACGGATTCGAGCTTCTTCGTCATCGAAGCCGACGAGTACGACACCGCGTTCTTCGACAAGCGCTCGAAGTTCGTCCACTACCGGCCGCGCACGGCGGTGCTGAACAATCTGGAATTCGATCACGCTGATATCTTCCCCGATCTCGCCGCCATCGAAACGCAATTCCATCATCTCGTGCGCACGGTGCCAGGCGTGGGGCGCATCGTCACGAACGGCCGCGAGGACGCGCTCGAACGCGTGCTGTCGCGCGGATGCTGGTCGGGCGTCGAACGATTCGGCGTCGAAGGCGGATGGCAGGCGCTGCCCGCGCGCGACGGCGAGGCCGTCGACGAGCAGTTCGCCGTGTATTGGGAAGGCGAACGGCAAGGCGTCGTCGAATGGCAGGTTCAGGGCGAGCACAATCGCATGAATGCGCTCGCGGCGATCGCGGCGGCGCGTTCCGTCGGCGTGCCGGCGTCGCAGGCGGTGAAGTCGCTCGCGAGCTTTCGCAACGTCAAGCGGCGCATGGAAGTGAAGGGCAGCGTCGATGGCGTCACCGTCTACGACGACTTCGCGCATCATCCGACCGCCATCGAAACGACGGTGGCGGGATTGCGCACGCGCATCGGCAATTCGGGTCACGCGCGCGTGCTCGCCGTGCTGGAGCCGCGTTCGAACACCATGAAGCTCGGCACGATGAAAGCGCAACTGCCCGCGAGCCTCGCCGGCGCGGATCTCGTGTTCGGCTACGGCGCGCGCGAAGGCCGCGACAAGCTCGGCTGGGATCTGGCCGAAGCGCTTTCGCCGCTCGGAGACAAGGCGCAGGCGTTCAACGACATCGAACCGCTGGTCAAAGCGGTCACAGCCGCCGCGCGCCCCGGCGACCACGTGCTCGTGATGAGCAACGGCGGTTTCGGCGGCGTGCATCAGAAATTGCTCGACGCGCTGTCGGCGCGTCCCACCCCGGGGACAACCGCAAGAGGCCCCGCGTGATTCTCTACCTGCACGGCTTTCGCTCGTCTCCCCAATCGTTCAAGGCGCGCATGATGCGCGCGCGCCTCGCGGAACTCGGCCGGCTGAGCGAATGGCAGTGCCCGGTGTTGCCGGTCTCGCCGCGCGACGCCATCGCGCTGGCGGAAACCATCGGCGGCGCGGCGAATCCGGACGATGTCACCGTCGTCGGCAGTTCGCTCGGCGGCTATTACGCAACGTGGCTCGCGGAAAAGCACGGCTGGCGCGCAGTGCTGCTCAATCCCGCCGTGATGCCCGATGTCGATCTCAGCGCGTATCTCGGCGATCAGCCGTTGTGGCACGGCGGCGGCAGCATCACCGTGTTGCCGCGCCATCTCGATGAACTGCGCGCCCTTCACGTCGATGCCGTCACGCGCCCCGAGCGCTATTTCCTGATTGCCGCGACCGGCGACGAAGTGCTCGACTATCGCGCGATGCTCGCCCACTATCCCGGCGTGCGCACGACATTGATTGAAGGCAGCAATCACGCGATCAGCGACTTCGCGGACCATCTCGCCGACGTGCTCGCGTTCTGCGATCAAACGCCGCGCGCGGCGCTCGCGCCCGCGGCCGCGTGACATCCATTCATACGCCGGCGCGCGTGTCGCGAGCCGGTCCACCGTCTTACGAGAGTATTGAGTGAACGTTTTCTTCGAGGAATCGGGTAGTTTCAAGGCCGGCTCGGTCTTGTCGAAACAGGGCGACGCGTTCCAGGTCGAGTTGCCGGGCGGACGCCGCGCCAAGGTGCGCGCGAAGGACGTGCTGATCGAATTCGAAAAGCCCGCCGCCGCGGATCTGATGCAGGAAGCCGACGCCATCGCGCAGGAAATCGATCTCGATTTTCTGTGGGAATGCGCGCCCGACGAGGAGTTTCCGTTCGCCGCGCTCGGCGCGGATTATTTCGGCGACAAGTTCGGCCCGGCCGAACGCGCGGCGCTCGTCTTGCGCATGCACGGCTCGCCGGTCTATTTCCGCCGCAAGGGTCGCGGGCAGTATCAGCGCGCGCCGCAGGAGCAGTTGCAGATGGCGCTCGCGTCGCTGGAGCGCAAGCGTCAGCAGGCGCTCGTGCAGGCGGGCTACGAAGAGGAACTGAAGGCCGGCAAGCTGCCCGAGGCGCTCAAGGGCAAGGCCATCGGCCTGTTGACGAAGCCGGACAAGAATTCGATCGAGTACAAGGCGCTCGAAGCCGCCGCCGCCGCACGCGGCATTTCGCAGGCGCGGCTGATGCTCGAATGCGGCGGCATCGCGTCGGCGCGGGCGCTGCACGAAGCGCGCTTCCTGTCGGAGTTCTTCCCGCACGGCATCGGCTTTCCGGCGGTGGAACCGTCGCCGTTGCCGGATGATTTGCCCGAAGCGAACGTTCAGGCGTTTTCCATCGACGACGTCACCACGACGGAAATCGACGACGCCTTCTCCGTCGAACATCTCGCCGATGGCCGCGTGCGCGTGGGCATCCACATCGCGGCGCCGGCGCTCGGCATCGCGCGGGGCGACACCATCGATTCGATCGCGCGCAGCCGTCTGTCCACGGTCTACATGCCCGGCGACAAGATCACGATGCTGCCCGACAACGTCGTCGAGGTCTTCACGCTCGGCGAAGGCGGTCTGCGTCCGGCGCTGTCGCTTTACATCATCGTGAATCGGGAGACGCAGGACATCGTCGCGACGGAAACGCGCGCCGAACGCGTCTTCGTGAAGAGCAATCTGCGGCACAACCATCTGGACGAACACGTCACCGAGGAAAGCCTCGCCGCCGGCACGGGCGATTATCCGCACAAGGAAGACATCGCCGTGCTGTGGCCGCTGGCGCAGGCGCTTTTCGAAAAGCGTCAGCAGGCGCGCGCGACGTTCGGCCTCAAGCGCGAAGTGCAGCGCAACAACGACTTCAACTTTTATGTCGATGGCGAGCACATCACCATCACGCCGCGCCGCCGTGGTTCGCCGCTCGATCTGATCGTCGCCGAACTGGCGATTCTCGCGAACTCGTCGTGGGGCGCGTTCCTCAACGATCACGGCGTGCCGGGCATCTATCGCTCGCAGCGCGGTTTCGGCGGTCCCGGCCCCAAGCGCACGCGCATGCAGACGACGCCCGCGCCGCACGAAGGTCTCGGCGTCGCGCAATATGCGTGGAGCACGTCGCCGCTGCGCCGCTACGTCGATCTCGTCAATCAGTGGCAACTGCTCGCGTGCGTGCAGCACGGCGTGACCGCGAAGCTCGCCGCGCCGTTCAAGCCGAAGGACGCGGACCTGTTCGCCGTCGTGCAGGGTTTCGACGATACCTATACCGCGTACGCCGATCATCAGCGCCGGATGGAGTATTTCTGGTGCCTGCGCTGGCTCAAGCAGGAGAACAAGCGGCACGTGCCGGCGTCGGTGGTGAAGGACGATCTCGTGCGTCTCGAAGAGATTCCGCTGATCCTGCACGTGCCGGGTCTCGGCGTGCATGCGCGCGGCACGCGCGTGATGCTCGAAGTGGTGTCGATCGACGAGCTGACCGTCGAGGCGTCGTGCCGTCTGCTGAACGTGATCGACGCGCCGTCCGCGAGCGCGCCCGCCGAAGAAGACGAAGCGGAAGAGGAGATCATCGAAGCCGACGATCTCAGCGCGCAAAGCGAAGCCGAAGCGCAGGCGGAGGCTTCGGCGGAGCAGCCTCAACCGGAAACGCCCGGCAACGCGGAGGAACCGACGGCATGAAAGACCAGTACGCGGTGATCGGCAATCCGGTCGAGCACAGCAAGTCGCCGTGGATTCACGCGCGCTTCGCCGAGCAGACGGGCGAGCCGGTCGAATATGGCCGCATTCTCGGACCGCTCGGCGGCTTCGAGGCGGCGGTGAAAACCTTCATCGCGTCGGGCGGGCGCGGCATGAACGTGACCGTGCCGTTCAAGCTCGACGCCCACGCCTTCGCGGATTCCCTGTCGCCGCGCGCGGCGGCGGCGGGCGCGGTGAACACGCTTTCTTTCGGCGATGACGGCGTGCGCGGCGACAACACCGATGGCGTCGGCCTCGTGCGGGACATCGAAGCGAATCTCGGCGTGAGCCTGAAAGGCGCGCGGATTCTGCTGCTCGGCGCGGGCGGCGCGGCGCGCGGCGTCGTGTTGCCGATTTTCGACCGGCAGCCGGCGGCGCTCACCATCGTCAATCGCACGGCGGCGAAGGCGCATGAACTCGTCGAACAGTTCGCGGCGCGCGCAAAGGAAAGCGGCGTGCGCTTTACGGGCGGCGGCGCGGAGAGCGCGGAAAAAGTGCGCTACGACGTCGTCATCAACGCGACGGCCGGCAGTCTCGACGCCGCGCTCCCCGAATGCGACGACGCCGCGTTCGGCCCCGGCACGCTCGCCTACGACATGATGTACGGCCCGAAGCCGACGGTTTTCATGGAGCACGCCGAACGCTTGGGCGCGCGCGCCGCCGACGGTCTCGGCATGCTCGTCGAGCAGGCGGCCGAATCGTTCTTCATCTGGCGCGGCGTGCGCCCGGACGGCGGCGCGGTGCTGCGCGAATTGCGCCAGACGCTCGCCGCGAAAGCCTGATGACGACCGCGCCCGCTCCGAGCCGCACGTCGCCGCCGCGCGCGCGGCAGACGCGGCCGGGCGTCCGGCTCGGTCCGGCGCGATGGATCGGTTACGCGGTATCGGTGTTCGTCATCGCGGTCATCGCGACGCAACTCTATTTCTTCGTGCAGATCGGCATCTGGACGAAGCTCGATCCCGGCTCGACCGCCTTCATGCGCGCCGACGCGTGGACGCTCGCGAAGACGCGCCCCGGCACCGCGCTGCAACGCGCGTGGGTGCCTTACGACCAGATATCGCGGAATCTGAAGCGGGCGATCATCGCGTCGGAGGATGCGAACTTCGTCAACAACAACGGCTACGAAACGGACGCGATTCTGCAAGCGTGGGAGAAGAACAAGGCGCGCGGGAAAATCGTCGCGGGCGGATCGACCATTTCGCAGCAGCTCGCGCGCAACCTGTTTCTGTCGCGGGAAAAGAGCTATGTCCGCAAGGCGCAGGAGCTGGTCATCACGTGGATGCTCGAATTCTGGATGGACAAGCAGCGCATCTTCGAGATCTATCTGAATTCGGTCGAGTGGGGCAACGGCGTCTATGGCGCGGAAGCGGCGGCGCGGTATTACTACAAGACTTCGGCGGCGAAACTGACGGCGGGTCAAAGCGCGCGTCTGGCCGTCATGCTGCCGCGCCCGAAGTATTTCGACGACCATCGCAATTCCGCGTATCTCTCGGCGCGCTCGCGCGTGATCGCGCGGCGAATGGGCGCGGCGGAATTGCCCGAATGATATTTAGTTGGCGTCGCTAAACATATTAAAGCCCTGATTAATCAGGGCTTTTTCGTTTTTGGCTGGCTTTCATCTGTCAGCTTCATTCCCATTATGTGAGCGAGTCGGTCACATATTGAATTATCGAGATAGGCGGACCTACAATCCGTGCAGGCTATCGATGGATGCGCCACGAAGCCCGAGCGCGTGCGCCACAGACACGCGCCCATAAGAACAAATTCGGAGACACGTCATGCATTCGATCGCTTGCCCGCGCTCGCGGGTTGCGTTGCACGATTCATCTGTTCTGCGCGCGGACGCGCGCCATCTCTTGCAAGCGCCCGAGCTTGCGCACGCTGCGTGACCTGCGAGGGCGACGCGACATGACCGACGACTCCACCAGCGCCAGCGCCAGCGACGCGCGCACGAAAGCTCCCGCCCACGGCCAGCCTCTCGGCCGCGATCCCGACGCCATCGCGCTGCCGAGCGCGCTCGTCGATATCACGCCGCAGCAGGCCGGCACGCAGACGCTTCTGCGCGGACTCGCGATTCTCGAAGCCGCCGCGAACGGCGCGCGCGATTTGCGCTCGTTCAGCGCCGCGCTCGGCACGACGCGCAGCACGACGCATCGGCTCGTCAGTTCGCTCGTGCAGGCGCGCTATCTGCGCCAAGTGCAGGGCGGCTATCTGCTCGGGCCGAAGCTGATCGAACTCGGCACGATCGCGCTCGAACAGATGCCGCTCACCACGGTCGCGCGTCCGTATTTGCAGTCGCTTGCGCAGCATACGCACGACACGATTCACCTCGGCGTGCGCGACGGCGACGACGTGCTCTACATCGACAAGATTCCCGGCACGCGCGGGCTGGAGATGCGCTCGCGCGTCGGGCACCGGATGCCGCTGGCGTCGACGGGCATCGGCAAGGCGATGATGCTCGACCTCGAAACGAACGCGTGGAAGAAGCTGCTGGAAGCGTCGCATCGCGCGCTCGCCCGCACGAGTTTCAAGCCGGAGAATCGGCCGGATGTGGGCACCTTCGTGCAGCGCATGACGCGCTATTCGCAAGGCGGCTACACGTTCGACCTCGAAGAAAACGAAGCGTCGATCCGCTGCGTGGCCGCGCCCGTGCGCGATGCGTCGGGCGCGATCGTCGCGGCGCTGTCGGTGGCGAGCACCATTCCCTATATGCCGGAAGAGCGCATGGAAGAACTGATTCCGGTCGTGCAGCGCGAAGCGCGCGCGATCTCCTCCGAACTCGGCTGGCGTGCGCCGCAAAGCAACCGCAGGATCAAGCGATGACCGCGCCCACGGCCGCACCGGCGCTCGTCGCGCTGGACTGGGGAACGACTTCGCTGCGCGCGTATCTGCTCGGCGCGGATGGCGTCGCGCTCGACACGCGCGGATCGTCGGCGGGAATCATGAAGCTGCCTGCGGGCGGCTTCGAAGAGGCGTTCGAGGAAACCTGCGGCGCGTGGCTCGATGCGCATCCGCCATTGCCGGTGCTGGCCGCCGGCATGGTCGGCAGCGCGCAGGGCTGGGCGGAAGCGCCTTACGTCGAAACGCCCGCCGATGCGAACGCGCTCGTGGCGGGCATCGTCGAAATAAAGACGGCGCGCGGCGTGACGGTGCGCATCGTGCCGGGCGTGCTCGAACGCGGCATCTTGCCGAACGTGATGCGCGGCGAGGAAACGCAGATTTTCGGCGCGCTGGCGAGCGATGCATCGCTGAACGCGGAAGGCGGCGCGCTGATCGGCCTGCCGGGCACGCACGCGAAGTGGGCGTTCGTGCGCGAAGGGCGCATCGAGCGTTTCTACACGTTCATGACGGGCGAAGTGTTCAGCGCGCTGCGCGATCACACGATCCTCGGGCGCACGATGCAGTCCGAAGCGGCATCGGATGCGTCGGCGTTCGAGCGTGGCGTCGATACCGCGCGCGATGCCGGTCATCCCGGCGTGCTCGCGACCATCTTCAGCACGCGCACGCTCGGCCTCACCGGACAGCTCACGCCGGGGCAGCAGCCGGATTATTTGTCGGGGCTCTTGATCGGCCACGAACTGCGCGGCTTGTCCGAAGTCCTCGCGCGCGATCAATCGTCGCTGGCGGGGCGGACGCTGCGTCTGATCGGCAACGATGCGCTCTGCGACCGCTACCGCGCCGCGCTCGCGCGCTTCGGCTGTCAGGACGCCCGCACCGTCGCGCACGCCACGGAACAGGGCCTTTATCGAATCGCCGTGCAAGCCGGGCTCGTGACGGCGCCCGCGCGCACGGCCTGAGCAGCACGCGAAACAGGAGCAACACGATGCAGCCACCCATCAATCTGCCCGCGCCGTATCAGATGCACGCCGGTCTCGCGAAGGCGTTCGCCGCGTGCCCGCTCATCGCGATCCTGCGCGGCGTCACGCCCGCCGACGCCGCCGAGCACGGCCGCGCGCTCTACGAAGCAGGCTTTCGCATCGTCGAGGTGCCGCTCAATTCACCGCAGCCGTTCGACAGCATCGCGGCGATCCGACAGGCGCTGCCCGCCGATGCGATCGTCGGCGCGGGAACGGTGCTGCATCCGAGCTATGTCGATGACGTGAAGGCCGCCGGCGGCGAACTGATCGTGATGCCGCACAGCGACGGCGATGTCGTGCGTGCGGCCAAGTCGCACGGGCTTGCGTGCGCGCCGGGCGTCGCGACGCCGAACGAAGGTTTCCTCGCGCTGAAGAACGGCGCGGACGTGCTGAAGATGTTCCCCGCCGAGCAGCTCGGGCCGACGGTCGTGAAGGCGTGGCGCGCGGTGATCGCGAAGGACGTGCCGCTCGTGCCGGTCGGCGGCATCTCGCCGGACAACATGGGTCCGTTTTTGACGGCGGGCGCGAACGGCTTCGGCCTCGGCTCCGCGCTGTATAAGCCGGGCCAGAGCGTGAAGACGACGGCGTTGCACGCGAAGGCGTTCGTCGGCGGCCTGGCCATCGCCAAAGGTGAGAAGCGATGAATCGCCTCGCCGGCAAGGTCGCCATCGTCACGGGCGCGGGGCGCGGCATCGGCGCGGCGATCGCGCTGGCGTTCGCGCGCGAAGGCGCATCGGTGGCGCTGGCGGAGCTGGACATCGAAACGGCGCAGGCGACGGCTCTGCGCATCACGCAGGAAACGGGCGCGAAGAACGTGCTCGCGGTGCGCACGGACGTGACGCAGAGCGCGTCGGTGAAGGAAGCGGTCGCGCAGACGGAAAGCGCGTTCGGCCCGCTCGATGTGTTCGTGAACAACGCCGGCATCAACGTGTTCTGCGATCCGCTCACCATGACCGACGACGACTGGCGGCGCTGCTTCGCCGTCGATCTCGACGGCGTCTGGAACGGCTGCCGCGCCGCGTTGCCGGGCATGGTCGCGCGCGGGAAGGGAAGCATCGTGAATATCGCGTCGACGCACGCGTTCAAGATCATCCCCGGCTGCTTTCCGTATCCGGTGGCGAAGCACGGCGTGATCGGCCTCACGCGCGCGCTCGGCATCGAATACGCGCCGAACAACGTGCGCGTGAATGCCATCGCGCCGGGTTACATCGAAACGCAATTGACGCTCGACTGGTGGAATTCGCAAGCCGATCCGAAGGCCGCGCGCCAGGCTACGCTCGATCTTCAGCCGATGAAGCGCATCGGCCAGCCGCACGAAGTCGCGATGACGGCGGTGTTCCTCGCATCGGACGAAGCGCCGTTCATCAATGCGAGCTGCATCACCGTGGATGGCGGGCGCTCGGCGCTGTATCACGACTAGAACATGCCGCGCGGGGCGCAACGGCGCGGCACGGCGGGACACACAGCTTCACCACCGGCCCCATCACGCGGGCTTTTTTTAAGACAACGGGAAAACTCGGGAGACAAAAAATGAAACGCAGACTGTTCCTCACGCTGATCGCCGCCGCCACGGCCACGAGCGCCACGATGATCGCCGCGCCCGTCGCGCAGGCGGCCGACGACGTCAAGATCGGCTTCCTCGTGAAGCAGCCGGAAGAGCCGTGGTTCCAGGACGAATGGAAGTTCGCCGAAATGGCCGCGAAGCAAAAGGGTTTCACGCTGGTCAAGATCGGCGCGCCGTCGGGCGAGAAGGTCATGAGCGCGATCGACAACCTCGCCGCGCAAAAGGCGCAGGGCTTCATCATCTGCACGCCGGACGTGAAGCTCGGGCCGGGCATCGTCGCGAAGGCGAAGGCCGACAAGCTGAAGATGATGACCGTCGATGACCGCCTCGTCGACGGTTCCGGCAAGCCGATCGAGTCCGTGCCGCACATGGGCATCTCGGCCTACAACATCGGCAAGCAAGTGGGCGACGGCATCGCCGCCGAGATCAAGAAGCGCGGCTGGGACATGAAGGATGTCGGCGCCATCGACGTGACTTACGAGCAATTGCCGACCGCGCACGACCGCACGACGGGCGCCACCGATGCGCTCGTCGCCGCCGGCTTCCCGAAGGCGAACATCATCGCCGCGCCGCAAGCGAAGACCGATACCGAGAACGCGTTCAACGCCGCGAATATCGCGCTCACGAAGAACCCGCAGTTCAAGCACTGGGTCGCTTACGCGCTCAACGACGAAGGCGTGCTCGGCGCGGTGCGCGCAGCGGAAGGCCGGGGCTTCAAGGCGGACAACATGATCGGCATCGGCATCGGCGGATCGGACTCGGCGTTGAACGAGTTCAAGAAGCCGCAGCCGACGGGCTTCTTCGGCACCGTCATCATCAGCCCGAAGCGTCATGGCGAGGAAACGTCGGAACTGATGTACGCGTGGATCAAGGACGGCAAGACCCCGCCGATGCTCACGCTCACGACCGGCATGCTCGCCACGCGTGACAACGTGGCGTCGGTGCGTCAGCAGATGGGCCTGGCGTCGAACTAAGTCTTTCGTGCGAGAAGCGGGCCGCGCGTGCGGTCCGCTTGAGAATAGGAGGCGATATGTCAGCGACGCTGCGTTTCGACAATATCGGCAAGGTGTTTCCAGGCGTGCGCGCGCTCGACGGCGTGTCGTTCGACGTCAATGCCGGCGAAGTTCACGGCTTGATGGGCGAGAACGGCGCGGGTAAATCGACCTTGCTCAAGATTCTCGGCGGCGAGTATCAGCCCGATTCGGGGTGCGTGCTCATCGACGAAAAGGAAGTGCATTTCGGCAGCGCGGCGGCGTCCATTGCGTCGGGCGTCGCCGTGATTCACCAGGAATTGCAGTACGTGCCGGACTTGACCGTGTCCGAAAACCTGCTGCTCGGCGCGTTGCCGAACCGGCTCGGCTGGGTGAACAAGAGCGCGGCAAAAAAGCACGTGCGCGAGCGGCTAGCGGCGATGGGCGTCGATCTGGATCCGAACGCGAAGCTGCGCAAGCTCTCCATCGCGCAGCGGCAGATGGTCGAAATCTGCAAGGCGCTGCTGCGTAACGCGCGCGTGATTGCGCTCGACGAACCGACTTCGTCGCTGTCGCATCGCGAGACGGAAGTGCTGTTCAAGCTCGTGCGCGATCTGAAGGCGGACAAGCGTGCGCTGATCTACATCTCGCATCGCATGGACGAGATTTACGAACTGTGCGACGCGTGCACGATTTTCCGCGACGGCCGCAAGATCGCGTCGCATACGCGGCTTGCCGAGGTGCCGCGCGACACGCTCGTGCAGGAGATGGTCGGGCGCGAGATCAGCGACATCTATAACTATCGCGCGCGGCCGCTCGGCGACGTGCGCTTCGCGGTGAAGAATCTGCAAGGCGATGCGCTTTCCGCGCCCGCGAACTTCGGAGTGCGGCGCGGCGAGATCGTCGGCTTCTTCGGGCTTGTCGGCGCGGGCCGCAGCGAACTGATGCACCTCGTGTACGGCGCGGACAAGAAGAAGGACGGCACCATCCAGCTCGACGGCCAGCCGATCAAGGTGCGCAGCACGGGCGAGGCGATCCGTCACGGCATCGTGCTGTGTCCGGAGGATCGCAAGGAAGAGGGCATCGTCGCGATGGCGACGGTCGCGGAGAACATCAACATCTCGTGCCGCCGTCATTACCTGCGCGCGGGGCTGTTTCTCGACCGCAAGAAGGAAGCGCAGACGGCGGACCGCTTCATTCAGCTGCTGAAGATCAAGACGCCGAGCCGCCGGCAGCGCATCCGCTTTCTGTCGGGCGGCAATCAGCAGAAGGCGATTCTGTCGCGCTGGCTCGCGGAGCCGGACCTGAAAGTCGTGATCCTCGATGAACCGACGCGCGGGATCGATGTCGGCGCGAAGCACGAAATCTACAACGTGATCTATCAGCTGGCCGAGCGCGGCTGCGCCATCGTGATGATTTCGTCGGAGTTGCCGGAAGTGCTCGGCGTGTCCGACCGGATCGTCGTGATGCGGCAGGGGCGCATCGCGGGCGAATTGCCGCGCGGGCAGGCGAGCGAACAATCGGTGCTGAGTCTCGCACTGCCGCAGGCGGAGACGGTCGCCCAGGCCGCGTAAAGAAAAGAGGAGCGAATCATGGAAGCAAGAGAAAACATCGTGGGACAGGCGAGCGAAACGGTCGCGAACGCGCTGATCCCGCAGAAGAACGACAAGCAGAAGTGGTGGCAGCAGATCACCGAGTACAGCCTGATCGTCATCTTCATCGTGATGTTCGTCACGATGTCGCTGAGCGTCGACCACTTCTTCTCCATCGAGAACATGCTGGGCCTCGCGCTCTCGATCTCGCAGATCGGCATGGTCGCCTGCACGATGATGTTCTGCCTCGCCTCGCGCGACTTCGACCTGTCCGTCGGATCGACGATCGCGTTCGCGGGCGTGCTCTGCGCGATGGTGCTGAACGCGACCAACAACACGTTCATCGCGATCATCGCGGCGGTGGCGGCAGGCTCGGTGATCGGCTTCGTGAACGGCGCGGTGATCGCGTATCTGCGCATCAACGCGCTGATCACCACGCTCGCGACCATGGAAATCGTGCGCGGACTCGGCTTCATCGTGTCGCACGGGCAGGCAGTGGGCGTGTCGTCGGATACGTTCATCGAACTCGGCGGCCTCACCGTGCTCGGCATTTCGCTGCCGATCTGGGTCACGCTCGCGTGTTTCATCGTGTTCGGCGTGTTGCTCAACCAGACCGTGTACGGCCGCAATACGCTCGCCATCGGCGGCAATCCCGAGGCGTCGCGGCTCGCGGGCATCAACGTCGAACGCACGCGCGTGTGGATTTTCCTGATTCAGGGCGCGGTGACGGCGCTCGCCGGGGTTATCCTTGCATCGCGGATCACGTCCGGACAGCCGAACGCGGCGCAAGGCTTCGAACTGAACGTGATTTCGGCATGCGTGCTGGGCGGCGTGTCGCTGCTCGGCGGGCGCGCGACGATTTCGGGCGTGGTGATCGGCGTGCTCATCATGGGGACCGTCGAGAACGTGATGAACCTGCTCAACATCGACGCGTTCTACCAGTACCTCGTGCGCGGCGCGATCCTGCTCGCCGCCGTGTTGCTCGACCAGTTGAAGAATCGCGGATCGCGGGACTAACTCATGAACGACAACGCAATCGACAGCAAACTCGCGCGCTTTCCGAGCCTCGCCGGCAAGACGGTGCTCATCACCGGCGGCGCGACCGGCATCGGCGCGGCCTTCGTCGAGCATTTCTTCGATCAGGGCGCGAAGGTCGCGTTCTTCGATATCGATACCGACGCGGGCGAAGCGCTCGCCGACCGCCTGGGCGCGGATCTGGGCACGGACCGCTCGCGCCCGATGTTCCTGCGCGTCGATCTCACCGACATCGATGCATTGCGTCAGGGCATCGCCGATGTGCGCAGCGCGCTCGGACCGATCGGCGTGCTCGTCAACAACGCGGCCAACGACAAGCGCCATACGATCGAGGAAGTGACGCCCGAGTACTACGATGCGTGCATCGCCGTGAATCTGCGGCATCAGTTCTTCGCGGCGCAGGCGGTCATCGACGACATGAAGCAGCTCGGCGGCGGCTCCATCATCAATCTCGGCTCGGTGAGCTGGATGATCAAGAACAGCCGCATTCCCGTGTATCTTTCGGCGAAATCGGCGGTGCAGGGCATGACGCGCGGCCTCGCGCGCGATCTCGGCCAGTACGGCATCCGCGTGAACACGCTCGTGCCGGGCTGGGTGATGACGGAAAAGCAGAAGCGCCTCTGGTTCGACGAAGCCGGCAAGATCGCGGTGAAGCAGAACCAGTGCATCGACGGCGAACTGCTGCCGTCGCATCTCGCGCGCGCGGCGCTTTTTCTCGCCTCCGACGACAGCAGCATGATGACGGCGCAGGACATGATCATCGACGGAGGATGGGTTTGATGAACGCACGCGACGCGCAGCTTCTGATCGACAGCAAATGCACGCTCGGCGAAGGCGCGACGTGGTGCGCGGCGGGCGGGCGCTTCTGGTGGACGGATATCGAAGGCAAGCGCCTGTTTCGGCACGATCCGCGCAAGAGCGGCGACAGCGCGACCGAATCGTTCGAGATGCCCGAGCGCCTCGGGTGCTTCGCGATGTGCGCCGATCCCGGCGTGCTGCTGCTCGGTCTCGCGTCGCGGCTCGCGTTCTTCGAGATCGCGTCCGGCAGGATCGAGACGATCGTCGAAGTCGAAGCCGATCTGCCGACGCGCCTCAACGACGGCCGCTGCGACCGCGAAGGGCGTTTCGTGTTCGGCACCAAGCATGATGTGGACGACGCGCAGCCGATCGGCGGGTTTTATCGGCTGAACCTGGATTTGTCCCTGGAACGCCTGCCGCTCGGCAACTTCGCGATCAACAACAGCACGGCGTTCAGCCCGGACGGCGCGACGATGTATTACTGCGATACGCCCACGCGCCAGATTCGCGCGTGCGATTACCCGAGCTTTCACAATCAGCGCGTGTTCGCCGAGCTTTCGGACGACACCGGCTTTCCGGACGGCTCCACCGTCGATGCCGATGGCGGTCTGTGGAACGCGCAGTGGGCCGGGCGGCGCGTCGTGCGTTACGCCGCCGATGGCCGCGAGACGGCGCGCATCGCGGTGCCGAGCGCGCAGCCGAGTTGCGTGGCGTTCGGTGGGGCATCGCTCGATACGCTTTTCATCACGACCGCGCGCGGCGGCCTTAGCGACGACGCGCTCAAAACCGACGCCCACGCGGGCGGCGTCTTCACCGCGCAGCCGGGTGCGCGCGGGATCGCGGAGCCGGTCTTCGCGGGCAAGGCTTGAACGCACAAAACGAGGCGGCGCGCACGATGACGCGCCGCCCGCTCTGGCCCCGGCAACGCCGGGTCGGTCGCCTCTCGATGGAGCACGAGTCATGACTGTTGCGCGCACGGAGCAAAGGCTGAAACCCGCATCGACGACATCCTCCGCGCAGGCGAACGCACGCCGCTCGCGTCTCGCCGCCGCCGCCGAACCGCCGATACGGCCCGGCCCGAGCACGGCGGTCGTCGCGATTGGCGGCGCGGGCGTCGAAGGTTGCATCACGCTGGCGAACGCGCATTTGCGGCTCGACGTCGCGCCGGCGCTCGGCGGCGGCATCACGCGCTTCGACTGGCGTCACGAAGGCGGCCTCGTGCCGATTTTCCGGCCGTGCGCCGATCCCGGCCCGGGCACCGATCCGAACGAACTCGCGTGTTATCCGCTGCTGCCGTATTCGAACCGCATCGGCAACGGGCAGTTCGAGTTCTCCGGACGCGCGATCGACGTGCCGCGCAATCGCCCCGACGAACCGTTGCCGCTGCACGGCGACGGCTGGCTCGGCGCGTGGGATGTCGAGGAAGAGGACGCGGCGCACGTGCGGCTCACGCTCGATCGCCGCGACGGCAAGCCGTATTCGTTCCGCGCGACGCAGACCTACACGCTCGAAGAAGCGACGCTCACCGTCGCGCTCGACATACGCAATACCGGCGACGAAGCGCTGCCCTTCGGCCTCGGGCTGCATCCGTTTCTCATGCGCGAAGCCGATACCGAACTGTCCGCCGCGGCGGGCGGCTTGTGGCTGTGTGGCGACGACTGGCTGCCGGTGCGTCACGTTCCCGCGCCGCCCGCGTGGCAGTTCGGCGTGGCGTATCCGATGCCGTCGGAGATGGTGAACAACGCGTTCACCGGCTGGAGCGGACGCACGAGCGTGTTGTGGCCGAAGCGCCGCCTCTCGCTCACGATCGCCGCCGACACCGATTACTACGTGCTCTACGCGCCGCCCGGCGAGGACTTTTTCTGCTTCGAGCCGGTCGATCATCCGATCAACGCGGTGAATCTTCCCGGCGGCGGCGAGGCGAACGGCATGACCGTGCTTGCACCCGGCGAGCGGCTCGCGCGTGAGTTTCGCTTCACCGTCGAGCGCACCGGACAAGCGGCGCGGCGGGGCAGGCCGCGCACGCGGGCGGGGTCGAAGGCGCGGACCCGCGCGGCGCTGGCGCGCTGAATTCGGCGGAGCGGCGAAGGGACGTTGATCGCGCGCAAGCTAAAATGCGTGGCATCGACGTTCATCGACTCTTCCCATGTCCTTCATTCAATCGCTCAACGCCGCGTGGTCGCGGACTCAATCGCTCCTGTGCGTCGGCCTCGATCCCGAGCCGTCGAAGTTTCCGGGCGCGCTCAACGGCCGCGCCGACGCGATCTTCGAATTCTGCAAGACCATCGTCGACGCCACCGCGCCGTACGCGTCGTCGTTCAAGCCGCAGATCGCGTACTTCGCGGCGCATCGCGCGGAAGACCAGCTCGAAGCGCTGATCGCGCATATTCACGATAAACACGCCGGCATTCCCGTCATTCTCGATGCGAAGCGCGGCGATATCGGCAGCACCGCCGAGCAGTACGCGCGCGAGGCGTTCGAACGCTATCGCGCGGACGCGGTGACGGTGAATCCGTACATGGGCTTCGATTCGATCGAGCCGTATCTCGCGCATGACGGCAAGGGCGTGATCGTGCTGTGCCGCACGTCGAACGCGGGCGGCTCGGACCTGCAATTCCTGAACACCGCCGATGGCAAGCCGCTGTATCAGGTCGTCGCGCAGCTTGCGGCCGAGAAGTGGAACGACAAGGGCCAACTCGGGCTCGTCGTCGGAGCGACCTTTCCGAAGGAAATCGAAGCGGTGCGCGGCATCGTCGGCGACATGCCGCTCCTGATTCCGGGCATCGGCGCGCAAGGCGGCGATGTCGAAGCCACCGTGCGCGCCGGCCGCACCGCGAACGGCGCGGGCATGCTCATCAACTCGTCGCGCGCCATCATCTACGCCGGCAAGGGCGACGACTACGCGGCCGCCGCAGCCGCCGCCGCGCAGAAGACGCGCGACACGATCAACGCGTATCGGTGAACACGCTTACGCGTCGGGCATCGGCGTGAAAAGCGCGGCGATGTCCTCTTCCGAGAACCGGGCCACCGCGCCCGCGTCCTCGGACAGAATGCCCGCCGCGAGCGCCGCTTTCTTCTCCTGCATCTCCAGAATCTTCTCTTCGATGCTGCCGGTCGCCACCAGCTTGTAGACGAACACCGGCTTTTCCTGCCCGATGCGATGCGCGCGGTCCGTCGCCTGATTCTCGGCGGCGGGATTCCACCACGGATCGTAGTGAATGACGGTATCGGCGGCGGTGAGATTCAGGCCGACGCCGCCCGCCTTCAGGCTGATCAGGAAGATCGGCGCTTCGCCCGACTGGAACGCGCGCACGGGCGCGGCGCGGTCGGCCGTATCGCCCGTCAGCGTGACATAGGCGATGCCCGCGTCGTCGAGCGCCGCCGCGATGATCGCGAGCATGCCGGTGAACTGCGAGAACACGAGCACGCGCCGGCCTTCTTCGATGAGCGCGGGCAGCATCTCCATCAGCATCTCGAGCTTCGCGGATTGCTTCACCAGCTTCGCGCCCGCGAGCTTCACGAGCGACGGATCGCAACAGACTTGCCGCAGCTTCAGGAGCGCGTCGAGCATCAGGATGTGGCTGCGCGCGAAGCCCTGTTTCGCGATGGCGTCGCGGACTTTCTCATGCATCGCCGATCGCACGGTTTCGTACAGATCGCGCTGCGCGCCTTCGAGATCCACCGTGCGCACGATGGTCGTCTTCGCGGGAAGCTCGGTCGCGACATCGTCTTTCCGGCGGCGCAGCATGAACGGCCGCACGCGGCGCGCGAGCAGGTCGCGGCGCGTCCGATCGTTCTGTTTCTCGATGGGCTTGCGCCAGCGGCTAGTAAAGTCTTTCTGCGTGCCGAGAAAGCCCGGCAGCAGGAAGTCGAACTGCGACCACAACTCGCCGAGATGATTTTCCAGCGGCGTGCCGGTGAGACACAGCCGGTGACGCGCGCCGATCGTGCGAATGATCGCCGCCGCCTTGCTCGACGCGTTCTTCACGTATTGCGCTTCGTCGAGAATCAGAAGGTGATAGTCGTTGAGCGCGAGCGCTTCGTGATCGCGCCACAGCAGCGGATACGTGGTGATGATGAGATCGTGCTCCGCGATCGACGCAAAGCGCTGCTGCCGCTCGCGCCCGTGCAGATTCAGCAGCTTCAGTGACGGCGCGAATCGCCGCGCTTCGTCCTGCCAGTTGTTGACGAGCGTGGTCGGCACGACGATCAGCGCCGGACGATCCAGCCGCCCCGCTTCCTTTTCCGTGAGGATGTGCGCGAGCGTCTGCACCGTCTTGCCGAGGCCCATGTCGTCGGCGAGGATGCCGGCGAGGCCGTGTTCGCGCAGGAATTGCATCCAGTCCAGGCCGTCGAGCTGATAGTCGCGCAGTTGCGCGTTCAAAGCCTTCGGCGGCTCGATCCGGCGAGGACCGCTGACGCCGCGCAGGCGTCGAGCGAGTTCGAGCACGGAGGTGTCGCCGTGGAACTGCCAGCGCAGCGTTTCGTCGTGTTCCGTCAGGCGGCCGGCTTCGAGCGTGGGCAGGCGCAAGGGCGCGCCTTCGTCGAGCGTGCGGGCGTCGAACAGGTCGATCAGCGTGCGCACGAGCGGCTTGAGCCGCGCCGCGCGCAGCCGGAAGCGCCGGCCTTCGTCGGTGCGGAAGGGAATCGGCTCGGCATCGTCGATGACGTCCACGCCGCCGTTCAGCCAGCGCGAATCGCGCTGAAGCAGGTCCGCCAGCAGCGGTTCGAGGCGAACGGGCCGCTTCTCCACCGTGATGCCGAGTTCGAGGTCGAACCAGCCGGCATCGCTCGCGTGCGCGACGCCCTCGATGGCTTCGACTTCGATCGCGTCGAACCGCGAATTGCGCGCGATCACCACGCGCCAGCCCGCTTCGCGCAACGCGGGAACCAGCGTGTCGATGAACGGCTGCCACGCATCGCGCCCGTGCATGATGAAGCCGCCCGCGTAACGCATTTCCTCGCGGCTCGCGGGCGCGGTGGAGATGGATTGCAGGCCGGCGTCGGTCAGGCGGCGAATGCAGCTTTGCTCGATGTCCGCGTGACGCGTGATTTCGACCAGCTCGCCGCCGGGCATCGGCACGAGCACGTCCGGACTGTTTGCCGGAACGACGATGCCCTCGTAATCGAATCCGAGCGACGCCAAGTCGAGTTCGATGGCCGGCGCGTTAAGCTTGCGCGGCGGCTCCAGCGCGACCGTGTCCAGCGTGAGCACCGGCACCGGCGCGACATCGACGGTGCGCAGCCCCGACTTGACGCTCGCCGGCGGCGCGGGAAGCGTAGGCGCGAATTCGCTCAGCGATGCCCGCACGACGGCGCTTTCGCGCATCGTCAGCGGCGGCATGTCGAGGTAATCGGCGAGCAGCGTGTCGGGGATCGGCGCGTCGATGGCGCCGGTTTCGTTCGCGAGCGCATCGACGTACCACAGCGGTTCGGTGCGCAAGAGGACATCGGCGTCGGGATCGATGGCGAGCAGCGGACGGATCATGTCGCCGTCGAGCGGCATCCATTCGATCGCGGCCACGCGGCGCGCGCCTTCGCGCAAGGGCGCGGTGAGCTGCGGCGCGTGGCTGTCCTCTTCGAAGAAAAGCCGGCCGGTCCCGAGCATCATCCTCCAGACTTGCGCGCCTTTCGCGCCGAGCACGGCGTAACGACCATCGGAATAACTGGATTCGTTTCTCAGCGCGCGGAGAATGGCGTCGTCTTCCGGCGTCAGAAACTTCGGCGGGTTCTGCCACGCCTGATAGTTCGGCTGCCAGCTTTCGGTCGCGCGAATGGCGCCATCCACGCCGAGCCGCGCCTTCAGCATCGAGACTTCGAAAGCCTGCTCTTCGAACGGCACGGGCGCGAGCACATACAGCACGCGATGAACCGCGCCGCTCGCGGGCTTGCGCCCCGTGTCCTGCGAAAGTTGCGCGCGTTGCGCCTCTTCCGCCTTCGCGCGAAAGCCCGAGAGCCAAGTCTCGACTTCCGGGCGCACGCCTTTTTTCGATGCCTGTTCCCGAAGCCCGATGGCCGCGAGCAGCGTCGCGGCCACGTGCTTGCAGCCGTATCCGACGGGGCACGAGCAGGAGCCGTGCGGCTTGCCGTTGCGGAACACGATCTCGACGGAATAGGGCAGCGTCTGCGTGCCCTTCACGTTGGCGCACAGGATGCCGTCGAATACGCGGATTTGGGAAACGGCGCCGATATAACCGAGCGCCTTGTCGAATGTGGAGCGGCCCATCCATTGGGCCACCTGATCTTCACTGCATGCGGGCCAATCGGCCGATTCGCGTTGGGTCTTGCTCATAAGCTCACTTCGTTCAGCGCTTTACCGTTCGCGACGGTCCAGAAATTCCAGCAGTCCTCTCAGCGCGTGCGCCGCCGCCTGCGTGCGGACCTGCTCGCGATCGCCCTTGAAATGCTGCGTTTCGACCGCCGTGTGCAGCCGGTTGCTCCACGCGAAGCACACGGTGCCGACGGGCTTCGCCTCGCTGCCGCCCGCCGGACCCGCGACGCCCGTGATCGACACGGACACCTGCGCGCGGCTGTTGCGCAGCGCGCCCTCGGCCATCGCTTTCGCGACGGGTTCGCTCACCGCGCCGTGTTGCTCGATCATCGCGGCGGGCACGCCGATCATCTCCGTTTTCGCGAGATTCGAATACGTGACGAAACCGCGCTCGAACCATGCGCTGCTGCCCGAGATGTCCGTGATCGCGGCCGCGACCATGCCGCCCGTGCACGATTCGGCGGTGGCGAGCATCAGCCGTTCGTCGCGCAGCTTGTTGCCGGCGCGGATCGCGAGTTGGTGAACGACGGTATCGGTTGCCATGGCGTGTCTCGCAGACAAGGGGAATCGAAAAACGTCAGACCGTCATGCGCCACAGCGCAATGACGAGCAGCGTGAAAAACGCGGCGACGAGGTCATCGAACATGATGCCGAAGCCGCCTTTCAAACGGCGGTCGAAATAGCGGATGGGCGGCGGCTTCACCATGTCGAAGAAGCGGAACACGATGAACGCCCACAACTGTCCGGTGAAGGTCGCGGGCGTGACGAACAGCAGCACGAGCCAGAACGCGATGATTTCGTCCCACACCACCGCCGACGGGTCCGCCACGTTCATCTTCTTCGCCGTGAAGCTGCAGAAGCCGCATCCCGCGATGAAGCCCACGACGATCAGCGCGCCCCATTCCGCGACCGTCAGATGCCGGTTGAACGCGACGAACGACGCCCACGCGAACAGCGTTCCGGCGGTGCCCGGCGCGATGGGCGAAAGCCCGCTGCCGAAGCCGAACGAAAGAATATGCACCGGATGGTTGAGCATGAAGCGCGCGGTCGCCTTGCGCGGCGCGGGGCGCGGGCGCTCGGGCGCGCTCGCTACGGTCGGGTCAGTCTGCATGAAAGTGGTCGAAGCCTTGCAACGTCAGGGAAAGCGGTGCGCCCGCGCCGTCGCGCCAGGCAATGTCCGGCGAACCGGAAGTCTCGATTTTACCGATGCGGGTCAGCGGCACGTTCAACCGCATCGCAATTTGAACAAGCGATTCGCGCGCCGATGGCGGCGCGGTGAAGCAAAGCTCGTAGTCGTCGCCGCCCGCGAGCGTGCATCGGCGGCGCGCGGCGTCGGGCAGCGCGCGCACGGCGGCCGAGCAGGGCACGGCGTCCGCATCGACGGTTGCGCGCATGTACGAACGTTCGAGGATGTGCATGAGGTCGCCGGCGAGGCCGTCGGAAATATCGAGCGCCGCGTGCGCGACGCCGCAGAGCGCCATGCCGAGCGCGACGCGCGGTTCCGGGCGTTCGAGCGCACGCCGCCATGCCGGCGCCGCATCGGCCGGCGCCGGCCATTCGCCGCGCATCGCGCCAAGAGCGGCGCGTGCATCGCCGAGCACGCCGGACACGTAGATGTCGTCGCCGGGCCGCGCGGCGTCACGGCGCAGCGCGGCGCCGTTCGGCACGTCGCCGAACACGGTGATGCAGATGTTGAGCGGCCCGCCGGTCGTATCGCCGCCGATGAGCGCGCAGTCGTGGCGTTCGGCCAGCGCGAACATGCCGTCGCTGAAGGCTTCGAGCCACGCTTCGTCGGCGCGCGGCAACGCGAGCGCGAGCGTGAACGCGTGCGGCTTCGCGCCCATCGCGGCGAGATCGGACAGGTTGACGGCAAGCGCCTTGTGGCCGAGCGCGTGCGGATCGACATCGGCAAAGAAGTGGCGGCCTTCCACGAGCATGTCCGTCGAAATTGCGAGCTGATGGCCCGCAGGCGGGGCGATCAGCGCGCAGTCGTCGCCGATGCCGAGCGGCGCTTCGTCATGACGTGGCGCGGGCGCTTTCGCGCGGCGTGCGAAGAATCGATCGATCAGTGAGAACTCGGAGGGCATCGTCGGCAATGAATGATTTTGTGCGCTGCAAGAAGAAAACGACATGACGGACGAAGCGCGAATCCGGATAAGCCAAACCCGCTGCGTTTGTCTCGAAAAAACAAGGCGATGCGCTGCGAGCCTTGCCCCGCTAGGCGATCAGACGTTCTACGGTCATGACACTTGTAGCCGAAATGCACGGACTGTGATCCCGAAACCGTAAGGGTTTGGCGCTACAATGCGTTCGAATCTCTATTCTAATTCCCGCACTTTTTGCCCGCCTTATGACGACTCCCGCCAATACGAAGTTGCGCGAAGCCGCGCTCGATTATCACGAGTTTCCGACACCCGGAAAGGTCGCGATCGCTCCGACCAAGCAGATGATCAACCAGCGCGATCTCGCGCTCGCCTATTCGCCGGGCGTGGCGTTCGCGTGCGAAGAAATCGTCGCGGACCCGCTGAACGCGGCGCGCTTCACGGCGCGCAGCAATCTGGTCGGCGTCGTGACGAACGGCACGGCGGTGCTCGGGCTCGGCAATATCGGGCCGCTCGCGTCGAAGCCGGTCATGGAAGGCAAGGCGGTGCTGTTCAAGAAGTTCGCGGGCATCGACGTGTTCGATATCGAGCTGAACGAAACCGATCCGCACAAGCTCGTCGACGTGATCGCCGCGCTCGAGCCGACTTTCGGCGGCATCAATCTGGAAGACATCAAGGCGCCGGACTGCTTCATCGTCGAGCGTGAAGCGCGCAAGCGCATGAAGATTCCCGTTTTCCACGACGACCAGCACGGCACGGCCATCGTCGTGGCGGCGGCGGTCACGAACGGGCTGAAGGTGGTCGGCAAGAACATCGGCGAAGTGAAGCTCGTCGCGTCCGGCGCGGGCGCTGCGGCGCTCGCATGTCTCGATCTGCTCGTCGATCTCGGCATGAAGCTCGAGAACATCTACGTGACGGACCTGGCCGGCGTGGTCTACAAGGGCCGCGTCGAACTGATGGACCCGGACAAGGAGCGCTTCGCCCGCGAAACCAGCGCGCGCACGCTCGCCGAAGTCATCGAAGGCGCGGACGTGTTCCTCGGCCTCTCGGCGGGCGGCGTGCTGAAGCAGGAGATGGTGAAGGGCATGGCCGCAAAGCCGCTCATTCTCGCGCTCGCCAATCCGACGCCCGAAATCCTGCCGGAACTCGCGCTGGAAGTGCGTCCGGATGCGGTGCTCGCCACGGGCCGCACGGATTACCCGAATCAGGTCAACAACGTCCTGTGCTTCCCGTTCATCTTCCGCGGCGCGCTCGATGCAGGCGCGACCACGATCACGAAGGAAATGGAAATCGCGGCCGTGAACGCGATCGCGGAACTGGCGCGTCAGGAGCAAAGCGATATTGTCGCGACGGCTTATGGCATTCAGGATCTGTCGTTCGGTCCGGAATATCTGATTCCGAAGCCGTTCGATCCGCGTCTCATCGTGAAGATCGCGCCGGCCGTGGCGAAGGCCGCGATGGAATCCGGCGTGGCGACGCGTCCCATCGAGGACATGGACGCCTACGAGCAGCACTTGCAGCAGTTCGTCTATCACAGCGGCACGACGATGAAGCCCGTGTTCCAGCTCGCGCGCAGCGTCGAGCCGGAGAAGAAGCGCATCGTGTTCGCGGAAGGCGAGGAAGAGCGCGTGCTGCGCGCGGTGCAGATCGCCGTCGATGAAAAGATCGCCAAGCCGATTCTCATCGGCCGTCCGGCGGTCATCGAGCAGCGCATCACGAAGTTCGGCCTGCGCCTGACGCCGGGCGTGGACTTCACCGTCGTCGATACGGACCACGACGAACGCTACCGCGACTTCTGGCAAACCTATTACCAGATGATGGCGCGCAAGGGCATCAGCCAGCAGATGGCGAAGCTCGAAATGCGCCGCCGCACGACGCTGATCGGCTCCATGCTCGTCAAGAAGGGCGAAGCGGACGGCATGATCTGCGGCACGGTGAGCACCACGCACCGGCATCTGCATTTCATCGATCAGGTGATTGGCAAGAAGGACGGCTGCAATGTCTACGCGGCGATGAACGCGCTCGTGTTGCCGGGCCGCCAGATTTTCATCGTCGATACGCACGTGAACGTCGATCCGACGCCCGAGCAGCTCGCCGAAATCACGATTCTCGCGGCGGAAGAAGTGAAGCGCTTCGGCATCGTGCCGAAGATCGCGCTGCTGTCGCATTCGAACTTCGGCACGAGCAACGCGCCGACCGCGCAGAAGATGCGCGACGTGCTCGCCATCCTGAAGGAGCGCGCGCCCGATCTCGACGTGGACGGCGAGATGCACGGCGACGTCGCGCTGGATGCGCGTTTGCGCAAGGAAGTGCTGCCCGAATCGACGCTCGAAGGCGATGCGAACCTGCTGATCCTGCCGAATATCGACGCGGCGAACATCTCGTACAACCTGCTGAAGACGGCGGCGGGAAGCGGTATCGCCATCGGCCCGATTCTGCTCGGCGCAGCGAAGCCGGTGCACGTGCTGACGGCTTCGGCCACCGTGCGGCGGATCGTCAACATGACCGCGCTGCTGGTGGCGGATACGACGGCCGCGCGCTAAAGCACTCGCTGTTCAGCGCGGCAACGCGCGGTAACACGCTCAACGCGGCAGGGTCGAACCTGCCGCGTTTTGTTTTGGCGCAAAAAAAAAGCGTGCCGCGGTGCGGGCACGCCTTGGGGCAGAGGCAAGGGGATCGCCCCTCCCCAAAGTGCAGAGCATCACGGTGAAGCGCACCGCGCGAAACTGGCGACAAGTGAGGCAACTCGTCCAGAGGTTTCAATCCCTACGGCGATAAATTCTAGCTTGTACGGTTGAAAAGTCTCTCAGATTTAGGCTAAAAACGACCGCTTTTGCTCGGACGGAAGGTGGTGCGCCGGGCGGAGTTGAGAAAAAATTTCCGAAATCCCGCGGAACGTTGCTTCGTCCAGTCATTAGCGATACCCTTACATCTTTCATGGTCGTCGAAATCGGTTTCAACGCGGGGGCAATCTTTTCGTGAAGCGCGCATCGGCGTTCGCCTGCATCGTCGCTTTCAGCCTTGTTCTGGGCGGTTGCGGCAAAGACGAATCTCGGAGCGGCGTGTCGGAAACGCAAACGGCCGCCCAGCAGTCTAATCAGACAGGGAAGGCGTCGGCAGGGCCGGATGCGGCAGTCGCTCCTTCGGGCGCCGAACAGCCTGCTCCCAGTCAGGCGCGCGGCAAGGACCCCGGGACGATCAGCGTCGCGCAACTGCCCAGGCAAGCGGTCGAGACATTGCGGCTGATCGAAGCGGGCGGCCCGTTTCCCTTCGAGAAGGACGGCGTCGTATTCGGCAATCGCGAGCGTTTGCTGCCGCGGCATCCACGCGGCTACTACCACGAATACACAGTCCCCACGCCGCGCGCGCGGGATCGCGGTGCGCGCCGGATCGTATGCGGTGGCCCGAAGCGGCAGACAGACGATTGCTACTACTCGGACGACCACTACGCCAGTTTTAAACGCATTGCGGGATAAATAGGGATTAACGGCATGAGCGACAACATCTACGCGCACGACAACGGCGTCGCGGGTGATCTTTTCGCCACCGGCGATGGCAACCTGTTCCAGCGAGTATTGCGGCTACGCATGATAGAACACGACAACAGACCCGATGACGAGCCGAATCCGCCCCCGAATCCGGAGGCGGAGGCCCATCCGCAGGAGGAATCGGAGTCTCTTTTCGCGACGGTGCGGCCGAACATCGTGCAGTCGATACGCGCCTTCCGCGTGCAGGAACTCGCCGACGAAGCCAATCGCCTCGGCCAGCATTTTCTGTATGCGTATCTCGGCCAGGCGCAAAGCAAACAGGAAGTGCTGGAGACCATCGCGCTGTCGTTCCTGTTTCCCAAGCACTTCGGCAAGAACTACGACGCGCTGTACGACTGCCTGACCGACCTCGTGCACAAGGCGGGATCGCAGCCGGGCTTCGTAATCGTGCTGGAACAACTGCCGATCGCGCAGAAGTTCGACAAGGAAGGGCGCGAGACGCTGCTCGACGTGTTCCGCGATGCCGCCGAATTCTGGGCCGAGCGGCGCGTGGCATTCCGCGTTTTTTATTCGTTCGTCTGACGCGCTAGCATTCGAACGAAAACAGCCCGGCGAGCACGCTCGCCGGGCTGTTTTCGTTTCTGCGGCAATGAGTTAGCCGCGCGTCACCAGCCGCCCCAGCGCGCCGCCAGCGCTGCCAGCACCGCGATACCCGCCGTTTCCGTGCGCAGCACGCGCGGTCCGAGGCCGAGCGAGGAAAACCCGGCATCGACGATATCGCGCTCTTCTTTCGGCGAAAAACCGGCTTCCGGTCCGATCACGAGCGTCACGTGGCCGCGCGGCGGCTCGACGGGCAGCGCATCGAACGTTACTTCGGCGCGCGGCGACAGCAAAAGGCGCAAATCTCCATCCGATGCAGCCGGCAAGTCCGCGAGCCACGCCGACAGATCGCGCGGCGGCGCGACTTCCGGCACGCGATTGCGTCCGCACTGCTCGCACGCCGCGCGCACGAGCGCCTGCCAGTGCGCCTGACGACGCAGCGCGCGCTCGCCCGCGAGCCGCACGACGCCGCGCTCGGCCGTCAGCGGCGCGATGCCCGCGACGCCCAGTTCGACCGTCTTCTCGATGAGCCAGTCCATCTTGTCGCCGCCCGCGACGCCCTGCGCGAGCGTCACGCGATACGGAGGCTCGGCCTCGCGGCCGCTATGCGTATCGATGCGAACGAGCGCGGTGCGCTTGGCGATATCGACGAGTTCGCCGTGATACTCGCCGCCCGTGCCGTCGAAGAGCGTGATCGCGTCGCCGGTCGAAAGGCGCAGCACCTGGACGTGGCGCACGACATCATCGGGAAGGGAAAGGGTGTGGCCCGCCGCGAGCGGGCCTTCGACGTAGAAACGTGGCATGAAAGCGTGAGAAAACGGTCAGCGCAGATGCCGCGCCAGCGCCCAGCGATACCCGTCCGGGTCTTCGATCTGCGCGAAACGGTCGCCCCAGAACTGGTCCTGCGGCTCGATCAGCGGCTTCGCGCCGACGGCGAGCGCCTGGGCGTACGTGGCGTCGACGTCGTCGACATAAAGGTAAAAGGACTGCGGCGCCATCTGGCCCGCGCTCTTCGGCGTGCGCGCCTGCGATCCGTACGCGCCTTCGGGCGCGAACATCACGATCAACTGCCCGCGATACGTCATCTCGACGTGGATGATCGTGCCGTCGTCGTTGACGCTGTCGCGCACCGCGAAGCCGAGCGCCTTCTCGTAAAACGCGATGCTCACGCGCGCGTCGCGCACGGTGAGATAGGGCGTCAACCAGGGGACATCGGCGGGGCGGGGATCGGTCATCGAAAGCACTCCTTCGAGCTTCGTTGCACAGTCAATTGACGGGCATTTTGCCACGACGCGCGAAACCGGCGCGCTCGCGCTCCCGCCGGGCGCGCTCGCTGCACGCCGCATGCCCGCATCGAACTGACCGAAGCGCGGCGTTCCGAGCGCTGCCGCACGCCTGTCGATCGGACCGGTCTGCTAGAATGACCGACTCCCGATCCTCGTCGTTTCTCGTCGTTCCGGTCCTGAAAACATGGTGTACTCGTGGTTCGCCGCAGGGCCGGCGTCCGGTGCGAAAGCATCGGCTGAAGGCATGCGGCAAGAAGCACCGTGGATCATTTCAGCACCTGCCACAAAGCTCTCGTAGCCGCCGACACCCGACATGACGATCCCGACTTCCAGCCCGACCGCCCTCATGGCCAACGCAATCCGCGCGCTCGCCATGGACGCCGTTCAACAAGCCAACTCCGGTCACCCCGGCATGCCGATGGGCATGGCTGAAATTGGCGTCGCGCTGTGGTCGCGCCATCTGAAGCACAACCCGGCGAACCCGCACTGGTTCGATCGCGATCGTTTCGTGCTGTCGAACGGTCACGGCTCCATGCTGCTGTACGCGCTCTTGCACCTCACCGGCTATGACCTGCCGATGAGCGAGCTGAAGAACTTCCGCCAGCTGCATTCGAAGACGCCGGGCCATCCCGAAGTGGGCATCACGCCGGGCGTCGAGACGACCACCGGCCCGCTCGGGCAGGGCGTCGGCAACGCGGTGGGCATGGCGCTCGCCGAAGCGCTGCTTGCCGCCGAGTTCAACAAGGCCGACGCGAAGATCGTCGACCATTACACCTACGTCTTCCTGGGCGACGGTTGCCTGATGGAAGGCATCTCGCACGAAGCCTGCTCGCTCGCGGGCACGCTGAAGCTGAACAAGCTGATCGCGCTGTACGACGACAACGGCATTTCCATCGACGGCCACGTGGAGCACTGGTTCCACGACGACACCCCGAAGCGCTTCGAAGCCTATGGCTGGAACGTGATCCGCGGCGTCGATGGCCACAACGTCGATGCCGTCGATGCCGCCATCGCGCAGGCCAAGAAGTCCGACAAGCCGACGCTGATCTGCTGTCGCACGGTCATCGGCAAGGGCGCGCCGACGAAGGCGGGCGGTCACGACGCGCACGGCGCTCCGCTCGGCGGCGACGAGATCGCGGCGACGCGCGCGGCGATCGGCTGGAGCTACGAGCCGTTCCTCATTCCGCAGGAAGTCTATGCGGCGTGGGACGGCAAGGAACAGGGCCAGCGCGCCGAAAGCGAGTGGAACAAGGCGTTCGACGCGTATCGCGCGAAGTACGCGCAGCAAGCCGACGAATTCGCGCGCCGCATGAAGGGCGAACTGCCCGCGGACTGGAAGCAGAGCGCCGCCAAGATCATCGAGGACGCGAACCAGCGCGCCGAAACCATCGCGACGCGCAAGGCATCGCAGAACGCCATCGAAGGTCTCGCTGCCGCGCTGCCGGAATTGCTCGGCGGATCGGCTGACCTGACGGGTTCGAATCTGACCAACTGGAAGGCGTCCAAAGCCGTGCGCGCCGCCGGCGACGCGGAAAACGCGAACGCGGGCCACGCGGGCATCCAGTGGGGCAATCACATCAATTACGGCGTGCGCGAATTCGGCATGAGCGCAGCGATCAACGGCATCGCGCTGCATGGCGGCTTCCGTCCGTTCGGCGGCACGTTCCTGACCTTCTCGGACTACAGCCGCAACGCGCTGCGCGTCGCCGCGCTGATGAAGTCGCGGTCGATCTTCGTGTTCACGCACGATTCCATCGGCCTGGGCGAAGACGGCCCGACGCACCAGTCGGTCGAACACGTGTCGAGCCTGCGCCTGATTCCGCAACTGCAGACGTGGCGCCCGGCCGATACCGTCGAAACGGCGGTGGCCTGGACGCACGCGATCGAGCACGAAGGCCCGTCGACGCTGATCTTCAGCCGCCAGAACCTGCAGTTCTCGTCGCGCAACGATATCCAGATCGCGAACATCGCGAAGGGCGGCTACGTGCTGCACGACTGGAACGACGACATCCCGGCGCGCAAGATCATCCTCATCGCAACCGGCTCGGAAGTGCAGCTTGCGATGCAGGCGGTCGAGGCGCTGGCGAAGGAAGGCATCGGCGCGCGCGTCGTGTCGATGCCCTGCACCAACGTGTTCGACAAGCAGGACGCCGAGTATCGCGAGCGCGTGCTGCCGAAGGGCGTCGCGCGCGTCGCGATCGAGGCGGGCGTGACGGATTTCTGGCGCAAGTACGTGGGCCTGGAAGGCGGCGTGGTGGGCATCGACACGTTCGGCGAATCCGCGCCGGCCGGTGCGCTCTTCAAGCATTTCGGCTTCACGGTGGAGAATGTCGTCGCGACGGCGAAGGCCGTTCTGGCCGCCGCGTGACGCTGCGTCAGCGAAAGGTTTTTTAAGCCAAGGAGATAGACCATGACGATTCGCGTTGCAATCAACGGCTACGGCCGGATCGGCCGCAACACGCTGCGCGCCTTGTATGAAAACGGCAAGAAGCATGACATCGAGATCGTCGCCATCAACGATCTCGGCGATGCCAAGACCAACGCGCACCTCACGCAATACGACACCGCGCACGGCAAGTTCCCGGGCGAAGTGTCGGTGGATGGCGATTACCTCGTCGTCAACGGCGACAAAATCCGCGTGCTGGCGAACCGCAACCCGGCCGAACTGCCGTGGGGCGAGCTGAACGTGGACGTGGTGATGGAGTGCACCGGCTTCTTCACGACGAAGGAAAAGGCGAGCGCGCACATCAAGGGCGGCGCGAAGAAGGTCATCATCTCCGCGCCGGGCGGCAAGGACGTGGACGCGACCATCGTGTACGGCGTGAACCACAACGTGCTGAAGGCATCGGACACGGTCATCTCGAACGCGTCGTGCACGACGAACTGCCTCGCGCCGCTCGTCAAGCCGCTGAACGACAAGATTGGCCTCGTGAACGGCCTGATGACCACCATCCACGCGTACACGAACGATCAGGTCCTGACCGACGTGTATCACGAAGACCTGCGCCGCGCGCGCTCGGCCACGCATAGCCAGATCCCGACGAAGACGGGCGCGGCATCGGCGGTCGGCCTCGTGCTGCCGGAGTTGAACGGCAAGCTGGACGGCTACGCGATCCGCGTGCCGACCATCAACGTGTCGGTGGTGGATCTGTCGTTCATCGCCGCGCGCGACACGACGGTGGAAGAAGTCAACAAGATCATGAAGGAAGCGGCGGAAGGGGAGCTGAAGGGCATCCTCGGCTACAACGACGCGCCGCTGGTGTCGGTCGACTTCAACCACAACCCGGCTTCGTCGACGTTCGATTCGACGCTCACGAAGGTCTCGGGCCGTCTCGTGAAGGTGTCGAGCTGGTACGACAACGAGTGGGGCTTCTCGAACCGCATGCTGGATACGGCGGTCGCGCTGGCCAATGCAAAGTAAGGCGAAGCAAGGCGAAATAGCTGGTTTTTTCGCCGTCTGAACGACAAAGCCGCTCCTCGGAGCGGCTTTGTTTTTTGCTTCGCGTTTAGGCGAACTTCTCGCGCAGGAACGATATGACGTATGGCGTGGCCGCCGCCGCAACCGTCGATGCCGTGCCCGGGTCGAGGCCCATGCGTGCACCGATCGATTCGGCGATGCGCCCGGTCAGCACGCCTTCGCCGCCTTCTCCGAGCGACTTGAAGAAGCCGTCGCCGCGCACGAGACCCGCAGCAAATGCCGCGAAAAAGCTCTTGCCGGGATGATCGCCCAAGAGGCCCTGGCCTTGTTCTTCAGCGTGCGCGTGCGCCGTTTCCGCAGCTGTGCTGAGCATTTGCTGACTATCTTCGGGGCTGAATCCCTGATCGGTGAGCGCTTGCGTGGCCTGCGCCCCGTGCGACGAGGACAGGAAGTCTGATACGAGTTGTTGGACGTCCATCGACGTGACTCCTATTACGTTCGGCTATTTGCAGGTCCGCCGAAAGCCGATCGAAGCCTTGGGCGGCTATCGAGAGCTGGGGACCGTCGCTATGACATCGGCCGTCGCGAGAAGTGCCGTTCTATCGATGGAATGTCCGCAACCGCGAATTCCTCTGTGTACGGACGAAACGAAACCGCCGTCCATCGAAGCCGATGGACGGCGGTTCTCGCATCGCGCGCCGCATGGGGCGCGAACCGCTCAATGCTTGCGGTGCGGGCAGTTTTCCTTCGTGCACGCGCCGTACAGCGCGAGCGCATGCTCGTGCAGCTTGAAGCCGCGCTCTTTCGCGATCGATTGCTGGCGGCGCTCGATTTCCGCATCGAAAAATTCTTCGACACGACCGCAGTCGATGCACACGAGGTGATCGTGATGCGAACCTTCGTTCAGCTCGAAGACCGCCTTGCCCGATTCGAAATTGCTTCGGGACAAGAGGCCGGCTTGCTCGAACTGCGTGAGCACGCGATAAACCGTCGCGAGCCCGATGTCGAGCTCTTCGCTCAGCAGATTGCGATACACGTCTTCGGCCGTCAGATGCCGCACCGGACTGTGCTGGAAGATCTCCAGAATCTTGAGGCGGGGCAGGGTCGCCTTAAGCCCGATATTTTTGAGATCGGCGGGATTGGTCATGGCTAGGCATCCCTAGAGTACAATTCAAGGTTCTCATAGTAATGCGTTTTTCTGAATCCTGACATCTGAGCGTTACCGGATGAAGAACTGAAGGAAGAGCACGGCCTTCTGGCGCTGTGCGCGAAAGGTGAAATGTTCTCAAAATTTTTATCGAATTGCAGGGAGAGCCGTCGCATGCGGGGAACCATCATCGCAGCAACCCTCGCCGCGTTGCTGGCGGGTTGCTCGACGTACGACAGCGTCACGCAGAAGATCGCGCAAAGCATCACGCCGTATCGCATCACGGTCGTGCAGGGCAACTTCGTTTCGCAGGAAGCAGCAAGCCAGATGCAGGTCGGCATGTCGCGCGAACAGGTCCGGACGCTGCTCGGCACACCGCTTCTCACCGACATGTTCCACGCGGACCGCTGGGACTACGTGTTTTATTTCAAGCGCGGTTCGACCTCGGTCGTGCAGCAGCGTGACTTCGTCGTGAACTTCGCGAGCGATCGCGTGGTGAGCTGGTCGGGCGGCGAGAACTTGCCGTCGAATCTCGAACTGCTCGCCGAAATCGACGGCGACAAGGGCGTGAAGGTCGCGAAGCCTGTCGCAGCGCCGGCAGCGGTCGCGGCGGCGTCGGGCGTGGCGGCATCGGGAGCGGCGGTGACGGCGCCTGCCGGTGAGCCGTCCACGCAGCCGAACACGGCGGCCGCTTTTGCCGGCGATGCGAATCAGCAGGCCGCGCAGGCCGCGAATCGCGCGACCGCGCAAGTCGAAATGCCCACGGGCCGCACGCAGTCGTCGGTGCGCGCGAACGTGCCGCAAACCGCGGGCGCGGCGCCGGGCGCAGGCCCGCAGGGCGGCAATTCGCAGATCCAGCTGCAACGCAAGCCGCAGACGATCAACATTCCGGACAGCAGCGCAGTGGGTCCGGCGAGCACGTCGCCCGCGCCTGCCACGGCGGGCGGGCAAGCGCAGTTCACCATGCCGCAGTAACGCGGGCAGTCCGGCGGGCGCGCGCGCAGTGGCGCGCTTCCCGGCCGGATTTCGCATTGCGTTGGCGCTGCGGCGTCACATCACTCAAGCCGCGCGCGAGCCGCGCGGTCAACACGAGACAGTCATGAAGATCGCCATTGCCGGGGCGTCGGGCCGCATGGGCCGGATGCTGATCGAAACCGTTCTCAACGATCCCGACGCGCAACTCGTCGGCGCGCTCGACCGTCCGGGCGTCGAACAGCTCGGGCAGGACGCGGGCGCGTTTCTCGGCAAGACCACGGGCGTGAAACTCACCGATGACATCGAACGCGTTTTCGCCGATGCCGATTACCTGATCGACTTCACGCGCCCCGAAGGCACGCTGACGCATCTGGAAGCGGCGCTGCGTCACAACGTGAAGATGGTCATCGGCACGACCGGTTTCTCGGAAGAGCAGAAGGCGCAGCTCAGGCAGGCCGGCGAGAAGATCGGCGTGGTGTTCGCGCCGAACATGAGCGTGGGCGTGAACGTGACGCTCAAGCTGCTCGAATACGCGGCGAAGCACTTCGCGCAGGGCTACGACATCGAGATTATCGAGGCGCATCATCGGCATAAGGTGGATGCGCCGTCCGGCACCGCGCTCGCGATGGGCGAAGTCGTCGCGAACGCGCTCGGGCGCGATCTCAAGGACTGCGCCGTTTATGCGCGCGAAGGCGTGACCGGCGAGCGCGACCCGTCGACCATCGGTTTCTCGGCGATTCGCGGCGGCGATATCGTCGGCGATCACACGGTGCTGTTCGCGGGCATCGGCGAGCGCGTCGAGATCACGCACAAGTCGGCGAGCCGCCTGTCCTATGCGCAGGGCGCGCTGCGGGCGGTGCGCTTCCTCGAAGGGCACAAGACCGGCTTCTTCGACATGCAAGACGTGCTCGGTCTGCGCTAATCCCCATTTTTCCAACGATGGCGGCGACGGGCGTAATCCACTATCTGCAAAGCGGCGATGCCGTCACGCATGCGGTCGCGGGCGTGCTGCTCGCGATGTCGCTGGCGAGCTGGTGCTTTTTGCTCGTCAAGACGTGGGTGATCGTGCGCGCCAAGTGGCAGGGTCCGCGCGCGTTGCAGCGATTCTGGCAGGCGGCGAGTCTCAAGGACGGCGTCGGCGCGTTGCAGCGCGCGGATCGCGAGCGTGTGTTTCTGCCGCTCGCCGAAGCGGCGTGGCACGCGGCGGAGGCGGAAGTGCCGGGCGCGCTGCTCGCACGCGTGGAGCGCAGCGAGCGCGTGTTGCGTGCGCTGCGTCAGGCGTTGCTGCGCTCGCAGCGGCGGCTGGAATTCGGACAGGTTCTGCTTGCGTCGGTGGGCGCGACGGCGCCGTTCGTCGGCTTGCTCGGCACCGTGTGGGGCATCTATCACGCGCTCGGGAGCATCGCGGCGAGCGGGCAGGCGATGATCGAAAATGTCGCGGGTCCCGTCGGCGAGGCGCTCATCATGACGGCGTTCGGGCTCGTCGTCGCGATTCCTGCCGTGCTCGCGTACAACGTGCTCGGCCGCTACGTGCGGCAGATCAGCGAGGAGCTGGACGGCTTCGCGCATGATCTGCATGCGTTCGTGTGCGGGGACGCGAAGTAATACGCGCAATGGCCTTCGGCGGACTCGACAACAAACCCAACGGCCAGCCGATGGCCGACATCAACATGACGCCGCTCATCGACGTCATGCTCGTGCTGCTCGTCATCTTCATCATCACCGCGCCGCTATTCACGCACGCGATCCGGCTCGACTTGCCGAAGGTTTCGTCGCAGGCCGCGCGCGAGACGCCGCAGACCATCACACTTTCCATCGACGACGCCGGCAAGCTCTACTGGAACGACACGCCCGTCACCGCCGACGATATGCGCACGCGCTTCTCGGCGGCTGCGAAGGCGGCGGAGAAGCCGGAACTGCATTTGCGGGCGTCGAGCGGAACACGCTACGAGGTCGTCGCGCAGGTGATGGGCGCGGCGCAGCAGGCGGGCATCGAGAAAATCGGGTTCGTCACGCAGCCGGTCGCGCCAGGTGCACCGCCGCAACGCGCGAAATGACTATGCCGAACGGCCGAGTATCCATCGCTCGTCCGATACGTTAATTTCCGTGAAAACGCGCGCTCGCCACGGGAAATTGCCCGAAGTCCCGCGCGCCAGCACGGACGGACACAACGGTATAATCGCCCTTTGCCCGTCCGGTGCGCCTGCATGTTCGGGCAGGTCGCATTCCCGACGAGAGACCGAAGTTGAAAGCGAAGGCCACGCGTGAGTGCGTGCGCAGCCGTGTAGGTTCCGAGGTCCGTTCCCAGCATTTGCTCCAAGCCAGACACCACACCATGCACGATAAATACGTACCCGCCGACGTCGAATCCGCCGCGCAGAGCAACTGGCGCGCGAACGACGTCTACCGGACGACCGAGACGTCGACTAAACCCAAGTTCTATTGCGTCTCGATGCTGCCGTATCCGTCGGGCAAGCTGCACATGGGTCACGTGCGCAACTACACCATCAACGACGTGATGTACCGTTATCTGCGCATGAACGGCCACAACACGCTGATGCCGATGGGCTGGGACGCGTTCGGCATGCCCGCCGAGAACGCCGCGATGGCGAACGGCGTGCCGCCCGCGAAGTGGACCTACGACAACATCGCGTACATGAAGAAGCAGATGCAGTCGATGGGCCTCGCCATCGACTGGTCGCGTGAAGTCGCCACGTGCTCGCCCGAGTACTACAAGTGGAACCAGTGGCTGTTCCTCAAGATGCTGGAAAAGGGCATCGCGTACAAGAAGACCGGCACGGTGAACTGGGACCCGGTCGACCAGACCGTGCTCGCGAACGAGCAAGTCATCGACGGGCGCGGCTGGCGCTCCGGCGCGCTCGTGGAAAAGCGCGAGATCCCGATGTATTACCTGCGCATCACCGATTACGCGGATCAACTTCTCGACGATCTGGAAGGCCTCGGCTGGCCCGAGCGCGTGAAGATCATGCAGCAGAACTGGATCGGCAAGAGCTTCGGCGTGAACTTCGGCTTCCCGTATGAGATCGACGGCGAATCGAAGCTCTTGCGCGTCTTCACCACGCGCGCCGACACCATCATGGGCGTCACGTTCGCGGCGATCGCGGCGGAACATCCGCTCGCCACGCGTCTCGCGCGAGACAACGCGGACCTTCAGGCGTTCATCGAAGAATGCAAGCGCGGCGGCGTCGCGGAAGCGGATGTCGCCACGATGGAAAAGAAGGGCATGCCGACCGGCTTCTTCATCACGCATCCGCTGACGGGCGCGCAAGTCGAAGTGTGGATCGGCAATTACGTGCTGATGTCCTACGGCGAAGGCGCGGTGATGGGCGTGCCGGCGCACGACGAGCGCGACTTCGCGTTCGCGAAGAAATACGGTTTGCCGATCAGGCAGGTCATCGCAGTCGAAGGCAAGACGTATTCGACCGACGCGTGGGAAGAGTGGTACGGCGACAAGAGCGCGGGCCGTCTCATCAACAGCGGCAAGTACGATGGCATGACCACCGACGAAGCCATCGACGCGATCGCCGCCGACCTGAAGGAAAAGGGCTTCGGCGACAAGCAAGTCACGTGGCGTCTGCGCGACTGGGGCATTTCGCGCCAGCGCTACTGGGGCACGCCGATTCCCATCATCCATTGCCCGAGCTGCGGCGACGTGCCGGTGCCCGAAAAGGACCTGCCCGTCGTGCTGCCGGAAGACCTCGTGCCGGACGGCACGGGCAATCCGCTCGCGAAGTCCGAAGCATTCCTGAACTGCACGTGCCCGAAGTGCGGCGCGGCGGCGAAGCGCGAAACCGACACGATGGACACCTTCGTCGATTCGTCCTGGTACTTCTCGCGCTACACCGCGCCGGACGCGCAGACGATGGTCGACGAGCGCACCGATTACTGGATGCCGATGGACCAGTACATCGGCGGTATCGAGCACGCCATTCTTCACCTGTTGTACTCGCGGTTCTGGACCAAGGTCATGCGCGACATGGGCCTCGTCAAGTTCGGCGAGCCGGCGAAGAACCTGCTCACGCAGGGCATGGTGCTCAACGAGACGTTCTATCGCGAAGACGCGAGCGGCAAGAAGACCTGGTACAACCCGCTCGACGTGACCGTATCGCACGACGACAAGGGCCGCCCGATCGGCGCGACGCTCAACGCGGACGGCCAGCCGGTCGTGCTCGGCGGCGTCGAGAAGATGTCGAAGTCGAAGAACAATGGCGTCGATCCGCAGACGCTGATCGATCAGTACGGTGCGGACACCGCGCGTCTCTTCGTGATGTTCGCGGCGCCGCCGGAGCAGTCGCTCGAATGGTCGGGCGCGGGCGTCGAAGGCGCGAGCCGCTTCCTGCGCCGCGTCTGGCACTTCGGCCACGACAACGCACAAGCGCTGCGTCAGCACGGCAAGCTCGATGCATCGAAGCTCAACGACGCCGACAAGGCGCTGCGCCGCGAAATCTACACCGTGCTCAAGCAAGCGGATTTCGACTACGGCCGCCTGCAGTACAACACGGTCGTGTCCGCCGCGATGAAGATGCTGAACGCGATCGAAGGCGCGAAGAACGCGGGCGAAGGCGTGCTGAACGAAACCTTCGGCGTGCTGCTGCGCGTGCTGTATCCGGTGGTGCCGCACGTCACCTTCCAGTTGTGGTCGGAACTCGGCTACGAGGGCGAATTCGGACCGTTGCTCGACGCGCCCTGGCCGAAGGTCGATGAAGCCGCGCTCGAACAATCCGAAATCGAACTCGTGCTTCAGGTGAACGGCAAGGTGCGCGGCGCGCTGACGGTGCCGAAGGATGCATCGCGCGAGGACATCGAGAAGGCGGCAATCGCGCACGAGATGTTCGAGAAGTTCGCGGAAGGCCGCGCGCCGAAGAAGATCGTCGTGGTGCCGGGGCGTCTCGTGAACGTCGTCGTTTGATGGCAGAGGCCAAGGGAGTGAGTGTGACCGGACAAGCCGTGAAGAAACGTAGCGAAACCACGACGCCGCGAGCCGGCATGCGCAGGCGTTCCTTTCTGGCGCTTCTCGGCGGCGCGGTCGCGCTGTCCGCATGCGGCTTCCAGTTGCGCGGCCAGCAGGACTACGCGTTCAAGCGGCTCGCGGTCTCGGGCGGCGTGCCGCAGATGGTCGCGCGCCTCGAGCGCATGGTGCAGGGCGGCAGCGACACGGTCATCGTCAAGGCATGGGAAAAGCCGGACGCCACGCTCATTCTTTCCGAAGGGCAGGGTCTGAGCACGCTGAGCCTGAATTCGCAGGGCGTCGTGCAGGAATACGAGCTGACGTACAGCCTCGCCTATTCGCTGATCGGCGCGGACGGAACGGTGCTGATCCCGCAAAGCGTGATCGCGCTGAACCGCGCGATGACGTACAGCAACCAGTACACGCTCGGGAAGTCGCAGGAAGCGACGCTCCTCTACAACGACATGCGTCTCGACGCCGTGGATCAGTTGACGCGCCGGCTCGCGGTCGTGCGCTCGCTGCATCCGTCGCCGGGCGAGCAGGCGCCGGGCATCGCGCCGCGTGCGCCGCTGCCCACGCCGCCGCTCTGATCGCGGGCGGCTAGCGGTCAAGGTCCATCCGTCATCATGCAACTGAAGCTCGATGCGCTCGAAGCGCACCTCGCCAAAGGCCTGAAAGGGCTGTACGTCGTGTATGGCGACGAGCATCTGCTCGCGCAGGAAGCGTGCGACCGCATCCGGGCGACGGCACGCGCGGTCGGTTTCACCGACCGCACGGTGTTCACCGTGGAGCGCGGCTTCGACTGGAGCGCGCTCATCGGTGCGACGCAGTCGATGTCGCTGTTCGGCGACCGTCAGCTCATAGAGTTGCGCATTCCCACAGGCAAGCCGGGCAAGGAAGGGGCGGAAGCTTTGAAGACGCTCGCCGCCGCCGACAACCCCGACGTCGTCACGCTCGTCACGCTGCCGCGCCTCGATTCGGCGACGCAGAAATCCGCGTGGTTCACCGCGCTCACCGGGCCGGGCGTCGCGCTGAAGATCGATCCGGTCGAGCGCGCGCAATTGCCGATGTGGGTCAATCAGCGGTTATCGCTGCAAGGGCAACGCGTCGAGCCGGGCGAGGAAGGGCGGCGCGCGCTGGTGTTCATCGCGGAACGAGTGGAAGGAAACCTGCTCGCGGCGCATCAGGAAATTCAGAAGCTCGGGCTGCTGTATCCGGCGGGCGTGCTGAGTTTCGAGCAAATCCACGACGCCGTGCTGAACGTCGCGCGCTACGACGTGTTCAAGCTCAACGAGGCGATGCTGACCGGCGATGTCGGGCGCTTGTCGCGCATGCTCGACGGCCTCAAGGGCGAAGGCGAGGCGGCGGTGCTGGTCCTGTGGGCGCTCGTCGACGAAGTGCGGACGCTGTTGCGCATCAAGCGCGGCGTCGCGTCCGGCAAGCCGCTCGCCACGCTTTTGCGCGAGAACCGCGTGTGGGGGCCGCGCGAACGGCTCATCGGCCCGGCGCTTTCGCGCGTGACGGAAGAGGCGCTCGAAAAGGCGCTGTCGCTGGCGGCGCGGCTGGATCGGCAAGTCAAGGGGCTGTCGGGCAGCGCGGGCACACGCGGCAGCGAACCGCCGCCCGATCCGTGGGCCGGCATGTTCGAACTGGCGATGGCCGTGGCGCAAGGCAAGCCGGCGTCGAAAGCGGCCGCCGCGCCTGCGCGACCGCGTCGCTGAAGCGCGTCACGGCTTAGAATGATTGTTTCAGCGTCCGGCCTTTGCGCCCGGGCGCGCTTCTTCATCGCGCTGACGCCACGCTTCAGCGACGCCGCGCCGACCAGCGCGGAACCGGCAGACGGAATGACCCAGATGAACATCGACCAATACATGACCGACCTCGGCCGACGCGCCCGTGTGGCGTCGCGCGCCATGGCGCGGGCGTCGACGGCGGCCAAGAACGCGGCGCTCGTCGCGGTGGCGAATGCAATCGAGCGCGAGCGCGACACGCTGAAGGCCGCGAACGGGCGCGACCTCGCACGCGCGCGCGAGAAGGGGCACGACGCGGCGTTCATCGACCGTCTCACGCTCTCGGACAAGGCGCTGAACACGATGGTGGAAGGCTTGCGGCAAGTGGCATCGCTCGCCGATCCGATCGGCGAGATCAGCGGGCTGAAGTACCGGCCGACGGGCATTCAGGTCGGGCAGATGCGCGTGCCGCTCGGCGTGATCGGCATCATCTACGAATCGCGGCCCAACGTGACCATCGACGCCGCCGCGCTCTGTCTCAAGTCCGGCAACGCGACCATTCTGCGCGGCGGATCGGAAGCGCTCGAATGCAACACGGCGCTCGCGAAGCTGATCGGTGAAGGGTTGACGGCCGCCGGCTTGCCGCAGGACGCGGTGCAGGTGGTCGAGACGGCGGATCGCGCGGCGGTCGGCAAGCTCATCACCATGACCGAATTCGTCGACGTGATCGTGCCGCGCGGCGGCAAGAGCCTGATCGCGCGGCTGATGGAAGAATCGCGCGTGCCGATGATCAAGCATCTCGACGGCATCTGCCACGTGTACGTTGACGACCGCGCGGATCTCGCGAAAGCGGCGGCGATCTGCGACAACTCGAAGACGCATCGCTACGGCACGTGCAACACGATGGAAACGCTGCTCGTCGCGCGCGGCATCGCCAACGACGCGCTGCCGGTGCTCGCTCACGCGTTCCGGGCGAAGGACGTGGAATTGCGCGTGGACGCCGAAGCGCGCGCGGTGCTGGAAGCGGCGAACATCGGCTCGCTCGTGGACGCCACCGAAGCCGACTGGAGCACCGAATATCTCGCGCCGGTGCTCGCGGTGAAGATCGTCGGCGACATGCACGAGGCGATCGAGCACATCAATGCGTACGGGTCGCATCACACGGACGCGATCGTCACCGAAGATCACGACCGCGCGATGCGCTTCCTGCGCGAAGTCGATTCCGCGAGCGTCATGGTCAACGCATCGACGCGCTTCGCCGACGGCTTCGAATTCGGTCTCGGCGCGGAAATCGGCATTTCCAACGACAAGCTGCACGCGCGCGGGCCGGTCGGGCTGGAAGGGCTGACATCGCTGAAATATGTCGTGCTCGGCCACGGCGAAGTGCGTCAATAAGGCGCGCGATGCTCTGGATCAAATCGCTGCATATCGTGCTGATCGCGTCGTGGTTTGCGGGGCTGTTCTATCTGCCGCGCATTTTCGTCAATCTGGCGATGGAAAAGGACGCCGCCGCCATCCAACGTCTCTTGCTGATGGCGCGCAAGCTCTTTCGCTTCATGACGTTCATCGCCGTGCCGGCGCTCGCGTGCGGGCTGTGGCTGTGGCTCGTCGTCGGCATCGGGCGCGGGCAGGGCTGGCTGCACGCGAAGCTCGGCATCGTCGTGCTGCTCATCATTTATCACGCGTATTGCGGGCGCCTCTTGCGCACGTTCCAGCGCGGCGAAAACACGCGCTCGGACAAGTGGTATCGCATGTTCAACGAGCTTCCGGTGCTCGGCTTGCTCGGCGCGACGCTGCTCGTCGTCATCAAACCGTTCTGACGTTCTCCGCGTGAGCCGGTGCGCACCGCGCGCCGCTCACGTTCCCACGCGGCGCGCTTCCAACACGTCCTTCGCTTCCGCCAGCTTTTCCGCCAGCTCCGGCCCGCGCGCCAGCGCCAGTCCCACCGCCAGAATGTCGCCGATCGCGAGATGCGAGACCCGCGACGTCATCGGCGAAAAAATGTCCGTGTCTTCATCGACGTTTGCAAAAAGCCCGACCGTCGCCATGCGCGCGAGCGGCGAGTTGCCGTGCGTGATCGCGATGACCTTCGCACCGCCGTTCAGCGCCGACTTGCACGCGTCGAGAATGTCCTTCGTGCGGCCCGTGTTCGATATGGCGACGACGACATCGCCTTCGCGCAGCAACGCCGCCGAGGTCGTGTAGGTGTGCGGATCGGCGTACGCCACGGACGGCACGCCGAGCCGGAAGAACTTGTGCTGCATGTCGAGCGCGGCGATGCCCGAGCCGCCCGCGCCGTAGAACTCGATGCGGCGCGCATCTGAAAGAATCGCGATCGCCGCCGCCACGCTGTCCGACGACAGGCTGTTGCGCACGGCGATCAGCGCGCCGATGGTCCGGTCGAGCACCTTCGCCGCGACGCCGGCGGCGGGCTCGTCGCTGCGCACGTCGCGATAAACGGTGGGCACGTCCGCTGCGACACTTTGCGCCAGGCGGATCTTGAATTCGCGGAAACCTGAGAAACCGAGCGCCTGACAGAACCGCGCGATGGTCGGCTGGCTGACGCCGGCTCGCGCGGCGAAATCGGTCATCGACAGGTCGAGCACTTCGCGCGGCGCTTCGAGCACGTAATCGGCCAGCTTGCGCTCGGATGGGCGCAATTGCTCGCGCATGGCTTCGACTTGGGACAGCAACATCGGAAAACTCGCCTATGCTGGAAATTGCTGGGACTATAGCCGATGAACGGACTTGTACAAATACTACAAGCAGACTTTGATGTTTCTAAGGGATTTCCCTGAAACGCGCGTGCCGCAAGACATCAAGGTAGGCGCATGCTTAACAATATACGCGAGATGCGTCGTTGAAATCGTGTAGTTTTTCTACTAATATGCGCGAAACGGCCAACGACACGATAACGACGCAGCCGCCGTTCCTCACGATGTCCAACCCCAAACGACGGCAGGCGCGCCGGAGTGAGACGAAGGAGCTTCGATGGTTTCCCCGCATTCGCATTTGAAGAAGGTCACCGACCGCGTGATCGAACGCAGCAAGCCGACGCGCGCGGCTTATCTGGCGCGCATCGATGCCGCGCACGACAAATTCCCGGCCCGCGGCGCGCTTTCGTGCGCGAACCTCGCGCATGGCTTCGCCGGTCTCGAAGGCCAGGAGAAGTTCGCGATCAAGGCGGTGCGCGAGCCGAACATCGGCATTGTGTCGTCGTATAACGAAATGCTTTCGGCGCACGCACCGTACAAGAGCTTCCCGGACATCATCAAGCAGGCGGCGCGCGAACACGGCGGCGTCGCGCAATTCGCGGGCGGCGTGCCGGCCATGTGCGACGGCATCACGCAGGGCAACGCGGGCATGGAGCTGTCGCTGTTCTCGCGCGAGGTCATCGCGATGAGCACGGCCGTCGCGCTCACGCACAACATGTTCGACGCGGCATTGTGTCTCGGCGTCTGCGACAAGATCGTGCCGGGACTCGCCATCGGCGCGCTGCAATTCGGGCATCTGCCGACCATCTTCGTCCCGGCCGGCCCGATGACGAGCGGCCTCACCAACGACGAAAAAGCCAAGGTCCGCCAGGAATTCGCGACGGGCAAGTGCGATCGCGGCGCGCTGCTCGAAGCCGAAGCCGCCGCATATCACGGCCACGGCACCTGCACGTTCTACGGCACCGCGAACAGCAATCAAATGCTGATGGAAGTGATGGGCCTGCATCTACCGAGCGCGGCCTTCGTGCATCCGCACACGCCGCTGCGCGATGCGCTCACCGCCGAAGCCGCGCGCCGCGTGCTCGACATCACCGTCGAGCGCGGCAATTACACGCCGATCGGCCATATCGTCGATGAAAAGGCGATCGTGAACGGCATCGTCGCGCTGCTCGCGACGGGCGGATCGACCAATCACACGCTGCATCTGGTGGCGATCGCGCGCGCGGCGGGCATCGTCATCGACTGGAACGATTTCGACGAGCTGTCGCAAGTCGTGCCGCTGCTCGCGAAGATCTATCCGAACGGCAAGGCCGACGTGAACCATTTTCACGCGGCGGGCGGCGTCGCGTTCCTCGTGCGCAATCTGCTGGAAGGCGGCTTGCTGCACGAGGACGTGCAGACGGTCGCCGGTCGCGGGCTGTCGCACTACACGAAGGAGCCGAAGCTCATCGACGGCAAGCTGCAGTGGGTCGACGGCGCCGCCGAAAGTCACGACACGAAGGTGCTGCGCGGCATTCGCGAGCCGTTCCAGCCGGACGGCGGCCTGCGTCTGATGCAGGGCAAGCTCGGGCGCGGCGTCATCAAGATTTCGGCGGTCGCGCCGGAGCATCGCGTGGTGAAGGCGCCGGCCATCGTGTTCAATTCGCAGGAAGAAGTGCAGGAAGCGTTCGACAAGGGCGAGCTGAAGCGCGATTTCGTCGCGGTCGTGCGCTTTCAGGGCGCGCGCGCGAACGGGATGCCGGAGCTGCATCGGTTGACGCCGCTTCTCGGCGTGTTGCAGGATCAGGGCTTTCACGTCGCGCTCGTGACCGATGGCCGCATGTCCGGCGCGTCCGGCAAGGTGCCGGCGGTCATTCACGTTTCGCCCGAAGCGCTGCTGCAAGGGCCGCTCGGCAAGGTGCGCACGGGCGACATGCTCGTGATCGACGCGCCGGCGGGCGTGCTCGATATCGACATCGACGCGAAGGAATGGGCGTCCCGCGAAGTGCAAGCGCCGGCGAATCAGGCGGACAACGAAGCGGGCTTCGGGCGCGAACTGTTCGGCGTGTTCCGTAGCGCGGCATTGCCGGCGGAACAGGGCGCGTCCGTGTTCGGTGCGATGATCGGCGCGGCGGCAGCCCACGATCGCCACGCCGCACGCGATGCCTCGCACGCGCATGCATCGGCGTGAAGCCGAGACGGACACGAGCGGTCGAACCTGACACGAACCCGCGGACCGACGCGAAGTCGCCGCACAAAAAACAGGAGTCGCATCAAATGAAAACAGTAAGCGAAATCGTGCGTCTCGGACCGGTGATCCCGGTCCTGGCTTTCGATTCGGTGGAGCAGGGCGAACACGTATCGCGCGCGCTGCACGCCGGCGGCGTGAAGGTGCTGGAAATCACGCTGCGCACGGCGGCCGGGATCGCGGCCATAGAGCGGGCGAGTCAGCTTGCGGAAGACATCGTGGTGGGCGTCGGCACCATCACGAAGCCCGAGCACTGCGAGCAGGCGAAGAAGGCGGGCGCCCAGTTCGGCGTGTCGCCGGGTCTCACGAAGGACATGCACAAGGCCGCGCAGGACGCCGGACTTCCGCTGTTGCCGGGCGTGATGACGCCGAGCGACATCATCAACGCGCTAGAACTCGGCTATGAGATCGTCAAGTTCTTCCCGGCGCAACAGGCGGGCGGCATTCCGATGCTTCAGGCTTTCTACGGTCCGTTTCCGAACCTCAAGTTCTGTCCGACCGGCGGCATCACGGCCGAGACGGCATCGAATTTTCTGGCGCAGCCGAACGTGGTGTGCGTCGGCGGTTCGTGGTTGACGCCGAAGGCCGCGCTGACCGCGCAGAACTGGGAAGAAGTCACGCGGCTCGCACGCGCTGCAAGCGAACTGGCGCAGCTCAAGTAAGCACCACCGGCGCGCGGTCCTCACCGCGCGCTTTTTCCATCGGGCCGCGCGGTTCTCGCGCGGTCCAGCATCCCCGCTTTTCCCCGTAATTCTAGAACGGCATCATTCGAGCCGGAATCGCGTTAAGAAATAAAATAAGAAAACGCTGAATTGGATAGTCGAATAAGAATTATCCGATTCAACTGAGCGATAAGACCAGTCTCATTAAATCCCCGTTTGCTGGGAATTTTCATCGTTCTTCTATATATTTAATTGCGTACCGTCTCATGACGCACGCAGCCGCAGCGCGAGAGCGCATCGGGATTCACCTCTTGCATCGCGCACACGCTCGGTCGGGAGCGTCAACTGAAAGCGCGCGTGCATTTGTTGTCGTGAGGCGCAATTCAGTTAATTCGGGAAATCAATCCGGTGACTATTCGAATCGGGATCTCAATCGTTACCCATGAAGGGCAGAACATCTGGCAGAACGGACTCGGCCAGAATGTGATTTTTTTCGCTGAGGCGTTGCAAAAGCTGCCTTTCGTCGAATCGATTTCGCTTATCGACGTCGGTGACCAGCACGTCCTGCCGCCGCAAGTCGATATGAACGCCAAGGGCCTGCGCATCATGCGCACGAAAGATGCCGCCGACGCGGTGGACGTCGTGTTCGAAATGGGCGGCGCGCTGGATACGCAATGGCTCGACCTCATGCGCGCCCGCGGCAAGAAAGTGGTCTATTACTGCTGCGGCCAGCCTTATGTCGGGCTTATCGAGGCGCCGATATTCGAGAAACCGGTGCATGTCATGCGGCCGGATCGTTACGACGAAATCTGGCTGATGCCGAAAGACCGTCTTTCCGTTCCGTTGATGCGCAGCCTTCACCGTTGCGACGTGCATCTGATTCCGTTTATCTGGCATCCGCAGTTTCTCGAACAACGCATCGCTGAAGTGAACGAGCATGGCTTGCAATACGGCTATCAGCCGCGAAGCGATGCATCGATGGCGCCGGAACAAAAGCCGCAGGGTTTTCGCGTGGCTATTTTCGAGCCGAATATCTCCGTCGTCAAAACCTCCAGCATTCCGATGCTGATTTGCGAAGAGGCATATCGCGCCGATCAATGCAGTGTGTCTGCAATGCATGCGCTCAACACGCTGCACATGAAGGATCACCCGACGCTGAATCACCTGGCGAATTCGCTCGATATCGTGAAAGCGGGCAAGGCGATATTTCACGGGCGCAACGATATTGCCGGTTTCATGGCACAGTTCTCCGATGCCGTCGTTTCGCATCAATGGGGAAACGACCAAAACTATTTGTATCTCGACGTTTTGTATGGCGGTTATCCGTTGATTCATAACTCGCCGTGGATGCGCGACGCCGGTTACTACTATCCGGGTTTCGACGCGCAAGAAGGCGGACGTCAATTGCTGGTGGCGGCGCGTGAGCACGATTCATCCCTGGCGGATTATCGCGCGCGGGCGCAGCGGGTCATCGACGCGGTTAATCCTTTCAATCAGGCCAACCTCGACGCATTCGCCGACCGGTTGCTGAACCTGTTCAAGCACAACGAGGCGAAGCTCCGCGTATGAACAAGCACACTCAATCCCGCATGCCCGAGCGGCTCAATGTCGGCGTCTCGATCTTTATCCGAAAGGGCGAGCAATCGCTTTGGGAAAACGGCATTTTTCAGAACTGCCTTTACCTCGTGATGCTGCTGCTGCGTTCACCGCGCGTGAAGTCGACGTACCTCGTGACGGGCGGCGGCGATGGCGGCCCCGAGGACGCGAAGCGCTTTCTGTCGGATTCGCCCGTTCCGTTGATCGACATGGAAACCGCCATGTCGAGACTCGATGTGATGATCGAAATGAGCGCGCAGCTCGGCCGCGAATGGGCGGTGAAGTTCCGCGAGCGCGGCGGCAAGATAATCACGATGCGCGTGGGTAACGATTATGTGATCGACATCGAACGTATGGTTTTCAATTTGCAACACGCGTTGTTGATTTCAGGTGCGCCCTACGATGAAGTCTGGACGCTGCCCGAATACGAAAGCAGTTGCAAACCGTACTTCGAGACGCTGTTTCGCGCGCCCGTCAAGCTGATGCCGCATTTGTGGAGCCCCGTCGTGCTCGAGCGCGAAGCCGCGAAACTGCCCGAAGGGCAGAAGTTCGGCTATCAGCCGGGCCGCCGGCGCTGGCGTATCGGCCTGTTCGAGCCGAATGTCTGCATGGTCAAGACCAGTTATATCCCGATGCTTTGCTGCGAAATGGCGCATCGCGAGAATCCGGACATGATCGAACGCATGTGGGCTTATAACACCAACAAGCTGAAAGAGCATCCGGCGTTCGTGGGCTTCGCGCAAAGTCTGGATATCGTCAAGCACGGCATGGGCTTCTTCGAGGGACGTTATCCGTTTGCGCAAATCGTTCCGGCTTCGGTGGATGCGGTTGTCAGTCACCAGTGGGAGAACGCGCAGAATTATGTGTACTACGAAGCGCTTCATGGCGGATATCCGCTGATACACAATTCGCATTTGATTGGCGACTGCGGATATCGCTATCACGATTTCGATTGCGAAGAGGGCGGGCGCGCGCTGCGCCGTGCCTTCGAGACGCACGACGCGAATCTCGACAGCTATCGCGCGAAGGCGAATGCGCTCATCCGAAAACTCGATCCTGAGAACGAGGACAACGTCCGCGTTTATACCGAAGCGCTCGAGGCCGTCTGCGCGAGGACATGACCAACATGAATGAATTGACTCAAACGGAACAACGGAGTGCGGGGCGATGAAGAAGCTGCGTGTAGGGATCACCATCGGCCTGCATCATGCCGCCGAAACGCTCTGGAATAATGGCATCAAGCAAAACGCGGTTTTTCTTGCCGAAGCACTGAATCGGTGTCCAAACGTGGCGAGCACGGTGCTCGTCAATACGACGTCGGTGCCGATCACCGATCAGTTGCCCTGGGAGCTGAAGCGCTGGCCCACGGTGTCCACCGGCGTGAGCTCGCTGTCGACTTCGACCTCGACCGGCATCAGCTCGCTGTCCACGGGCGCGAGTTCGCTGTCCACCGGTATCAGCTCGTTGTCGACATCCACCTCGACGGCCAGACGCCGACAACTCCGTCGCGCTGGGCGCAGGCTCGGTGTCGGATCGTGCGCAGACGGTCTCCGTGGGCGCGGCCGGCAGCGAACGTCAGATCACCAACGTCGCGGCCGGTACGCAGGACACCGACATGGTCAACGTGAACCAGTTGAACGACGCGGTATCGTCGGCCAACAGCTACACGGATCAGCAAGTCGGTGCGATGCAAGGCGCAGTCAACGGTGTCGCGCGCAATGCCTACTCTGGTATCGCGGCGGCGACGGCCATGGCGATGGTCCCGAACATCGATCAGGACAAGACGATGTCGGTCGGTGTGGGCGGCGCCTCGTATCAGGGCTATGCGGCCGCTGCGGTCGCGGTGAACCTGCGCGTGACGCAGAACCTGGTGCTGAAGGCCGGAGCGGGCACGAGCCGCAACGGCACGGTGTATGGCGCGAACGCGTCGTATCGCTGGTAAGCAGGGTGGGCTGAGCTGACCAGGGGGAGCTGAGCTGACGCTCACGCTCACGGACCGGGCGGTCGCAGATGTCCGCGATCGCCCGGTCCGTTTTTTGTTGCAACAGGAATTCGTGATGTTCAAATCAATCAGTGCCGTCGGCGCGTTCGTGCTTTTGCTCGCTGCGTGCTCGACCGATACCGGCGTGACGTACACATCCCGCAAGGTGAGTATCGCCGGCCAGCCGGATGCGTACCGCGTGACGTGCTCGGGCCTCTTCGAATCGCAGAAGTCCTGCTTGGCGGCCGCCGCTCAGGTTTGCAAAGAACGTCAGGTGGTGTCGGCGCAAGCGATCGACGGCGCGCCAGGCGATCAAAATCGCAATCCGCGAGAGATCACGTTCAGGTGCGCGTCGTAAGCGCAGCGTCCTTCTTCAGGCCAGCAATGAATTGAAGCCGGTGTTCATCGAACGCCGGCTTTTCCTTTTCTGCGCGCGGTTTTTTCGTCTTCTCGAACGCGCCCGAGTAAGTCCCTAGTCTCCTTAGAGGCAGCCTGCAGACACCCAACTGCGGCTTACCAGTAAAATTCCGATTTCTCCGCGCCGTGTGCGCGCTTGCCGGACATTGCGCTTTTAAGCAGGCAGCGACGGCAAACGCACGCATAGCGCAAATAACCTCAACAAAATCAAGGAGGCGTCATGCCGGCCGTCCACGGGAGCATGCTGCTGCTCTACGCGGTGATCGCGATCGCAGTTCTGATCCTGATGATCGCGCGTTACAAGGTTTATCCGTTCCTCGTCCTGATGATCGTGTCTGTCCTGCTCGGCCTCGCGGTCGGCATGCCGATGGACAAGATCGTCAAGGCATTCGAAACCGGCAACGGCAACACGCTCGGTCACATTGCCGTCGTCGTCGGTTTGGGCACGATGCTCGGCAAGATGATGGCCGAATCCGGCGGTGCCGAGCGCATCGCCAATACGCTGATCAATCTGTTCGGCGAGAAGAACATTCATTGGGCGATGATGATCGTCGCGATCATCGTCGGCTTGCCGGTGTTCTTCGAAGTCGGCTTCGTGCTGCTGATTCCCATTGCCTTCAACGTCGCGCGCCGCACGGGCAAATCGCTCTTGCTGATCGGCCTGCCGATGGTCGCCGGCCTGTCCGTCGTGCACGGCCTGATTCCGCCGCACCCGGCCGCGCTGCTCGCGGTGCAGGCGTATCACGCGGATATCGGCAAGACGATCGCGTACGGGTTGATCGTCGGCGTTCCGACGGCAATCGTCGCCGGACCGCTTTTCGCGCTGATGATCCACAAGTACATCAAGCTGCCGGACGCCAACGCGCTCGCCGAGCAGTTCGTGCAAAAGCATGGCGATACGCAAAAGAACCGTGAACTGCCGGGCTTCGGCATCACGCTGTTCACCATCCTGCTGCCGGTCATTCTGATGCTCATCGGAAGCTGGGCCGATCTCGTCTTCGCGCCGAAGACGCTGCCGAACGATCTGCTGCGTTTCATCGGTCAATCGGATATGGCGCTGTTGATCGCCGTGCTCGTCAGTTTCTGGACGTTCGGCGCGAAGCAGGGCTTCAATCGCGATCAGATTCAGAAGTTCTGCGGCGAGTGTCTTGCGCCGATCGCGGGGATCACGCTGATCGTCGGCGCGGGCGGCGGCTTCGGCCAGGTGCTGCGCGACAGCGGCATTTCGCAGCAGATCGTCGCGACCGCGACGCAGGCGAGCCTGTCGCCGCTGCTGCTCGGCTGGTTCGTCGCGGCGCTGATCCGTCTTGCGACCGGTTCCGCCACGGTGGCGATGACCACCGCTTGCGGTATCGTCGCGCCGATCGCGGCCGCGGCCGGCGGCAACATCAAGCCGGAATTGCTCGTGCTCGCGACCGGTTCGGGTTCGCTGATTTTCTCGCACGTGAACGACGGCGGCTTCTGGCTGATCAAGGAGTACTTCGGGATGACCGTCGGTCAGACGTTCAAGACGTGGTCATTGCTCGAAACGATCATTTCGCTGATGGGCCTCGGCCTGACCTTCGTGCTCGCAGCGGTTCTGTAAGGAGACTTCGATGATTCTGATCGCAATGGGCGTATCGGGCGCGGGCAAATCGCTGATCGGCGAATTGCTGGCCGAGCGGCTGCACTGTCCGTTCACCGACGGCGACGCGTTCCACAGTGCCGCCAACAAGGAAAAGATGCATCACGGCATTCCGTTGACGGACGAGGACCGCTGGCCGTGGCTCAAAACCATCCGCGCGGCCATCGAGGAAAAGCAGCGCGCGGGCGAAACGGCCGTGTTCACGTGTTCGTCGCTGAAGCGCTCGTACCGCGACGTGCTGCGCGACGGCGACAAGGACGTGTGCTTCGTCTATCTCAAAGGCTCGATGGACGTGCTGCGCGAACGCCTCGGGCATCGCACCGGCCATTTCTTCGATCCGTCGCTGCTGCAGAGCCAGCTCGACACGCTCGAAGAACCGGGCGAAGACGAGGCGATCACGGAGAGCATCGAGCTGACGCCGGAGCAGATCGTCGATAACGTGATCGAGAAGCTGAAGACGCGATAAAAGAAAAAGCCCCGAAATTCGGGGCTTTTCTTCATGCGACGCACAAACCGCGTTCAGCCGATGCGCTTCGCCAGCTCCACCGCCTTGCCGATATACGTGGCCGGCGTCATGTCGAGCAGCAGTTGCTTCGCGTCGGCCGGAATCGCGAGGCCGTTGATGAACGTCTGCAGCGCGTCGCGCGTGATGCCCTTGCCGCGCGTCAGTTCCTTCAATTGCTCGTACGGATTCTCGATGCCATAACGGCGCATCACCGTCTGAACCGGCTCCGCGAGCACTTCCCAGCAATTGTCGAGATCTTCGTTCAGGCGCGCCGCGTTCACTTCGAGCTTGTCGAGGCCGCGAATGAGCGCGTCGTAGGCGAGCAGCGAATAGCCGAACGCCACGCCGATATTGCGCAGCACCGTCGAATCCGTCAGGTCGCGCTGCCAGCGGGAAATCGGCAGCTTGTCGGCGAGATGGCGCAGCGTCGCGTTCGCGAGGCCGAGGTTGCCTTCCGAATTCTCGAAGTCGATCGGATTGACCTTGTGCGGCATCGTCGACGAACCGATCTCGCCCGCCTTCGTGCGCTGCTTGAAGTAGCCGAGCGAAATGTAGCCCCACACGTCGCGGTCGAGGTCGAGCAGGATGGTGTTCGCGCGCGCGACGGCATCGAACAGTTCGGCCATGTAATCGTGCGGCTCGATCTGGATGGTGTACGGATTGAACGTCAGCTTGAGGCGGTTTTCGACGACATCCTTCGAGAACGCTTCCCAGTCAAATTCCGGATACGCCGACAGATGCGCGTTGAAGTTGCCGACCGCGCCGTTCATCTTGCCGAGCAATTCGATCTTCTCGATGCGCTCGATCGCGCGCGACAGACGCGCCGCGACATTCGCGATTTCCTTGCCGAGCGTCGTCGGGCTGGCGGGCTGGCCGTGCGTGCGCGAGAGCATCGGCTGTTCGGCGTGCGCGTGCGCCAGCTTGACGAGGCGCTCGTGCACCGAACGCAGCGCCGGCAGCATGACGTGTTCGCGCGCGCCCGCGAGCATCAGCCCGTGCGACGTGTTGTTGATGTCCTCGGACGTGCACGCGAAGTGGATGAACTCGCTCGCGCGCTCCAGTTCCGGCTGGCCCTTGACCGATTCCTTGAGCCAGTATTCGACCGCCTTCACGTCGTGATTCGTGACGCGCTCGATGTCCTTGATGCGCGCGGCGTCGTGCGCGGTGAAGCGCTCGGCCAGGCTTAGCAGGAATTGCTCGGATGCCTCCGAGAAGCGCGGGACTTCGGCGAAACCGGCGCGCGACAACGCGATCAGCCAGTGAATCTCGACCGTCACGCGATGGCGCATGAAAGCGGCTTCGGAAAGCCAGTCACGCAGGGCTTCGGTCTTGGCGGCGTAACGGCCGTCGAGTGGCGAAAGCGCGGTGAGCGCGAAGAGGGTATCGGGACGGGTATCGGACATGGTGACGTGTCGGCGCCGCTTGCGGCTGGGAGGAAAAGACGGGAGAACCGCGCATTTTACCATCGGATGCGTCCCAATCCGGGCCGCGCACGCGTCAGCGCTGGCGCAGTTCCAGATCGAGCGCGTGGAGTTGCGCCGGCATGCCGACGTTTTCCCATCGGCCTTCGTAAAGCTCGCCGCTCGCGCGTCCGTCTTCGATGGTCTCGCGATAGTACGGCGTCAGCGCCCGCCGCGTGCCGGGCGCGAGATCGCGGAACATGCGCGTGTCGTACAGGCCGATGTTGCCGAACGTGTAGCGCGGCGCGCCGTCGAGCGCGAGCTTGCCGTCGATCAGCGCGAAGTCGCCTTTCGCGTGAAACGGCGGATTCGGCACCATGACGAGATGCATGCCGGGCGCGTTTTGCGCGGCGAGCGTTTCGGCGCGATGCCGCAAGCTGGCGAAGTCGAAGTCGCAGAACACGTCGCCGCTCACCGCGATGAACACGCCCGATCCGAGCAGGTCGAGCGCCTGCGCGATCCCGCCCGCCGTTTCCAGCGCTTCGGTTTCCGGCGAGAAGCGCAGATCGACGCCCCAGCGCGATCCGTCGCCGAGCGCGGCTTCGATCTGCGCGCCGAGCCATGCGTGATTGATGACGATGGTCCGCACGCCCGCCGCCGCAAGCCGCTCGATCTGCCAGACGATGAGCGGCTTGCCGCCTGCTTCGAGCAGCGGCTTCGGACAGGTATCGGTGAGCGGGCGCATGCGTTCGCCGCGGCCGGCGGCGAAGATCATCGCCGTCTTCAAAGCGTGCGTCATCGTGAATTCAGAAGGTGTAACCGGTTTCGATCGCGCGGCCTTCGAGCGAATCGAGCAGGCGCGCGAACGGCCACAGCGGCGCATAGCGTTCCGCGACCTTGCGCGCATAGCCGATGAAACGCGGCAGATCCGCGAGGTAACGCGGCTTGCCGTCGCGATAATGGATGCGCGCGAACAGCCCGAGCACCTTGATATGCCGCTGCAGGCCCATCCATTCGAGCTGGCGATAAAACTCGCCGAAATCCAGATCGACGGGCAGCCCGGCCTTCTTCGCGCGTTCCCAGTACCACGCGATGCAGTCGAGCTGAAACTCTTCGTCCCAGCTGATGAACGCATCGCGCATGAGCGAGGCCATGTCGTAGGTGATCGGCCCGTACACCGCGTCCTGGAAATCCAGCACGCCGGGATTCGGCTCGGAGACCATCAGATTGCGCGGCATGAAGTCGCGCAGCATGAAGGTCTGCGGCTGCGCGAGCGCGCTTTGCGTGAGCAGCGTGAAGGTTTCGTCGAGCGTCTTGCGTTCGTCGGCGGTCACTTCGCGGCCCAGATGGCGGCCGATGAACCACTCGGGCATCAACTCCATCTCGCGGCGCAGGAACGCTTCGTCGAACGGCGGCAACACGCCTTCGCGCGCGGTCTGCTGAAAGCGGATCAGCGTCTCGATGGCCGCGCGCATCAGCGCTCGCGCGTTCTTCTCGTCGAGCACGGAAATGTAGGTGGTCGTGCCGAGATCGGTGACGAGCATGAAACCGGCGTCGAAATCCGCTTCGAGAATCTTCGGCACATGCACGTTGGCCGCTTCGAGCAGACCGGCGACCTGAACGAACTCGCGGCATTTTTCGGGCGGTGGGGCATCGACGGCGATCAGCGTGCCGCCATGCTCCGATTCGCTCGCGAGCCGGAAATAGCGGCGGAAACTCGCGTCGGCGGAGGCGGGCGCGAGTGTCGCGAGATCGAGCCGGTAACGGTCGGCAAAGGTTTGAAGCCAGGAACGGAGTTGATCGAGGCGGGCGTCGGAGGGAATGTGCGTCATAAATTCGAGAGGCAAAACATCTTGCCATATAATACCCCACGACTTTTTTAAGCGATCCTTGAGCGATCTGTTCGCGCCTGGCGCCAGGCGCCGACGACCGTGCCGCGTCAACGTTCCATCGAGTGTCGTCCCTGCATGGCAACCGAGCGTCGAGTTCGGCCATGGCATCGACGCGGGCGAATTGCGGCCGCTCACTCGGCGGCATGGAGCGCGTGACGCGAACGGGATCGAACCGCCACCCATACATGCCGCCACGACAGTTTCCCGTATCGAAGATCAAAGGCGATGCTCAGCCACGCAGGCGGCGGCTCGTCGCCGCTTTGCTTTCCGTACCGGGCTTGATGCCCGCTCTCGCGCACGCTCAACTCGCGGGCGCCGCGGCTGACGCGCAGCCGCTCGACGGCCCCGGCAGCCTGCGGCTCGCGCCGCAACTGCTCGAACGTCCGCTGAAGAACGGCCAGCAGCCCACGACCTTCCTGCTCGGCGACAAAGCCACCGGCACGTCCGACGAAGACATGGCCGCGAAGGGCTCGGCCGAAATCCGGCGCACGGTCACGGTCATCAAGGGCGACGCGCTTCATTACGATCAGGATACGGACATGGCCGATGCGTTCGGCAATGTCAGGCTGATCAACAACGGCGTGTCGTTCGTCGGGCCGGAAGCGCATCTGAAGGTGAGTTCGAACGAAGGGTTCATGACGAACCCGAAGTACCACTTCAACGTGACGGGCGGCTCGGGCAGCGCGGAACGCATCGACATCATCGACAACGAGCGGGCGCGCGTCGATCACGGCACCTACACGGCGTGCCAGTGCGAGACGGACCCGTCGTGGTACATCAAGGGAACGGCGTTCGATTTCGATACCGGCTCGGAAGAGGGCGTCGCGCATAACGGCGTGCTGTTCTTCCAGGGCGTGCCCGTGTTCGCGAGCCCGTGGCTGTCGTTCCCGCTGACGGGCGATCGACGCAGCGGCCTCTTGCCGCCGACGTTCTCGGTCAGCTCGACGACCGGCTTCGAAGCAACGGTCCCGTACTACTTCAACATCGCGCCGAACCGCGACCTGACCCTCACGCCGCGCTTCATGTCGCGCCGGGGCGTGCTGGGCGAGGCGAACTATCGCTATCTCTCGCCGACGTATTCCGGTTCGCTCACCGTCGACTATCTGCCGAACGACAGCGAGACGCATACGAACCGCTATGCGATCTTCTGGCAGCATCGGCAGAATTTCGGCGGCGGGTTCGGCGGTTACGTCAATTACAACAAGGTTTCGGACGATCAGTATCCGGAAGATCTCGGCAACGCGTCGAACCAGTTCCTGAACGGCACGCAGCTGCTGTATCAGCAGGAAGCCGGGCTCACGTACAACAACGGTCCGTGGTCCGTGCTCGGCCGCGAACAGCGCTGGCAGACGCTGCAGCCGTCCATTCCGCCGTACGCGCGCGAGCCGCAGTTGAACGTGCAGTACAACAAGTACAACGTCGGCGGTTTCGATTACGGCGCGGAAGCCGATTTCACGCGCTTCACGATCACGCAGGAAGGCGCGACCGACGGTCAGCGCATGTACTTCAACCCGTACCTGAGCTACGGGATCAACGCGCCGGGCTACTTCTTCACGCCGAAGGTGCAATGGCACTTCGCGTCGTATGACCTGAGCCATATCGCGACCGGGCCGATCGCCGGGCAGCCGCTCACGCCCGCCGGCCAGCCGAAGAACTTCACCGAATCGATCCCGACGCTCAGCCTCGACACGGGCCTCGTGTTCGACCGCTCGGTGCGGCTTTTCGGGCAGGACTACATCCAGACGCTGGAGCCGCGGCTCTATTACGTCTACACGCCGTACCGCAATCAGAACTTCGCGCCGATCTTCGATACCGCCGAAGCCGACTTCGGCTTAGCCGAGATCTACACGCCGAACACATTCGTCGGCAACGACCGGATCGCGGATGCGAACCGCCTGACCGCCGGCCTCACGACGCGCTTCATCAACCCGGCGACGGGCGACGAGCGCGCGCGCTTCGTGATCGCGCAGCAGTACTATTTCACGAGCCAGCGCGTCACGATTTCGCAGGATCAGCCGATCAATGAGGCGAAGCACTCGGACCTGATCGCGGGCGCGGCGATCAAGCTGGGCGCGGGTTTCGCCTCGGAAACGGCGTTCCAATATAATGTCGACAATAACCAGCTCGTGCGTTCGAGCATCGGCTTCGCGTACAGTCCGGCCGAGCGCAAGGTCATCAACGTCGGCTACCGGTACACGCGCTCGAACCAGACCACGCTGGTGAACGAGCCGATCAACCAGCTTCTGGTGTCTGGCGAATGGCCGCTGACGAATCGCCTCTATGCCGTCGCGCGCGTCAATTATGATCTCGCCAGCCACCGTCTCGTCGACGGCCTCGTGGGCTTCCAGTACGATGCCGACTGCTGGGCGTTCGGCTTCGGCGCGCAGCGTTATGCGAACGGCGTGAACACGAGCGGTCAGCCTTCGTCCGGCACGCGCGTGCTCGCGCAGATCACGTTCAAGGGCTTGTCGAAGGTCGACAACGGTCTCGTGAGCGCGTTCAGGGCCAGCGTCCAGGGCTACCAGCCGCCGCCGCCGTCGGCTCCGCCGCTCGCGCGCTTCAGCAATTACGAATGAGGCCGACGCAGGCATTCTCTGACAGCACCCGGATCGCCGCTCGGGCATACGCGCAGCGCACAAAGGGTCAAGTGTGGATTTGATGGAGTATCTGTGGCAAACATGAAATTGTTTCGATCGACGGCAATGGCCGCCGCCGCGCTCACCGCGGCGCTGATGGTGAGTTCGCCGGCCGGTGCGCAGGCATTGTCGAATCGCAATGTGCAGGTCGCGGATTCCGTCGTCGCGGTGGTCAACGACGGCGTCATCACGCAGCGCGAACTGGAAGAGCGCTCGAATCTCATCGCGCAGCGGCTGCAGCAGCAGAAAGCGCCGGTTCCGCCCGCCGATCAGCTGCGCCAGCAGGTGCTCGACCAGATGGTGCTCGAGCGCATCCAGTTGCAGCGCGCGAAGGAAGACGGCATCGTGGTCGACGACGCCACCGTCAACCGCACGCTCGAACGCCTCGCCAAGCAGAACCAGATGACGCTCGACGTCTACCGCTCGCGCATCGAGGCGCAGGGCGTGCCCTGGTCCACCTTCATGCGCGACGCGCGCACCGAACTCACGCTTTCCAAGCTGCGCGAGAAGGAAGTCGACAGCAAGATCACCGTGTCGGACGGCGAAGTCGCGAACTACATCGCCAGCCAGCGCGGGCCGGGCGCGCGCAACGCAAGCGATCTGCACCTTCAGCACATCATGTTCAAGCTGGCTTCGGACGCGCCGGAGTCGGACGTCGCGGCCGTGCAGGCCAAGGCCGACGCCGTGCTGAAACAGGCGCAGGCGGGCGACGACTTCGCGAAGCTCGCCAAGCAGAATTCGCAGGATACCGACGCCAGCAAGGGCGGCGACCTCGGTTTCCGCGCGCCGGGCACACTGCCGTCGGGCATCGTTTCGGCGGTATCGACGCTGCGTCCGGGTCAGGTCGTGCCGACGCTCCTGCGCACCGACGGCGGCTTCGAGATCCTGAAGCTCGTCGAGCGCCGCGCGAGCCAGGGCACCGCTGCCGATGCGCCGAAGCTCGTGCAGACGCACGTGCGCCACATCCTGCTGCGCGTGTCGGATGGCATGTCGGAAGCAACCGCGCGCCAGAAACTGCTCGACATCAAGCAGCAAGTGGCGTCGGGCGGCGACTTCGCGAACTTCGCGCGCACCTATTCGCAGGACGGCTCGGCGTCGCAGGGCGGCGATCTCGGCTGGATCAGCCCCGGCGAAACCGTGCCCGAGTTCGAACGTGCGATGAACAATCTGCAGGACGGCGCCGTCAGCGATCCGGTGCGCAGCGAATACGGCTATCACCTTATTCAGGTGCTCGGCCGCCGCGAGGCCGAAGGGTCGGCTACGCAGCAGCTCGACATCGCGCGTCAGGCGATCGGCCAGCGCAAGGCCGAGCAAGCGTACTCCGACTGGCTGCGCGAACTTCGCGACACCGCCTACGTGCAGTACAAGGGCATCGCTGCGCAAGAGGCGCAGCAGTAAGCCGCATGAGCACCGCCGCGCATTCCGACCAGCCCGAAGCCGTCACCGTCGCCATCACGACGGGCGAACCGGCGGGCGTCGGTCCGGAACTGACGGCGGTGGCGTTGCGCGAAGCGCAATCGCGCTGGCCGGCGGTGCGCTTCACCGTGCTCGGCGACCGCGCGTTGCTCGAAGCGCGAGCGGGCGCGGGCGCGGGCTGGCCGGCGAACGCTGAGCCGGTCGACATCGAACATCACGCACTCGCGGCGCCCGCCGAAGCCGGCAAGCTGAACGCCGCCAACGGGCGCTACGTGCTCGGCTTGCTGGACGCGGCCATCGACGGCGCGGTTGCGGGCCGCTTCGACGCCATCGTCACCGCGCCGCTGCAAAAGAGCACGATCAACGACGCCGGCGTGCCTTTCACCGGTCACACCGAATATCTGGCCGAGCGCACGCACACGCCGCGCGTCGTGATGATGCTCGCGGGCACCGGCGAGCGCCCGTTGCGCGTCGCGCTCGCGACCACGCATCTGCCGCTCAAGGACGTGTCCGCCGCGCTCACCATCGACGGGCTCGTTCAGACGCTTCGCATCATCCATCACGACTTGCGCGCGCATTTCGGCCTCGCCGCGCCGCGCATTCTCGTGACGGGGCTCAATCCGCATGCGGGCGAGAACGGCTATCTGGGCCGCGAGGAAATCGACGTCATCGCGCCCGCGCTGGAACGCGCCCGCGCGCTCGGCATCGACGCGCCCGGTCCGTATCCCGCCGACACGCTGTTCCAGCCGCGCTATCTGAAAGACGCCGATTGCGTGCTCGCCATGTTCCACGATCAGGGCTTGCCGGTGCTCAAATATGCGACGTTCGGCGAAGGCATCAACGTGACGCTCGGCCTGCCGATCATCCGCACGTCGGTGGATCACGGCACGGCGCTCGATCTCGCGGGCACGGGCCGCGCGGACGCGGGCAGCATGATCGCCGCGATCGACGCCGCCGTCACCATGGCGCGTCACAAGCGCCAGCTTCAGCGTCACGCCTAACGTCACGCGGGCGACCGCATCTACCGAAACACGTATGTCCACCAAACATCAGGGCCACCTCGCGCGCAAGCGCTTCGGCCAGAACTTTCTCGTCGATCAGGGCGTCATCGATTCCATCGTCGACGCCATCGCGCCGAAACGCGGCGAGCGCATGGTCGAAATCGGGCCGGGGCTCGCGGCGCTGACCGAGCCGCTGATCGAACGCGTGTCCACGCCCGAATCGCCGCTGCATGCGGTGGAACTCGACCGCGATCTGATCGGCCGACTGGAGAAGCGTTTCGGCGACAAGCTCGTCGTGCATTCCGCCGATGCGCTCGACTTCGACTTCGGCTCGCTCGCGCTGGACGGCGATAAACCGACGCTGCGCATCGTCGGCAATCTGCCGTACAACATTTCGAGCCCGCTCCTGTTCCATCTGACGGCGTTCGCGCCGAAGGTCATCGACCAGCACTTCATGCTTCAGGACGAAGTGGTCGAACGCATGATCGCGGAGCCGGCGAGCAAGGACTACGGGCGCTTGTCGGTGATGCTGCAATACCGCTACGTGATGGACAAGCTGATCGACGTGCCGCCCGAGTCGTTCAACCCGCCGCCGAAGGTGAATTCCGCGATCGTGCGGATGATTCCGTTCGCGCCGCACGAACTGCCGGCGGTGAACGACGCGGTGCTGAGCGACGTCGTCAAGGCCGCGTTCGCCCAGCGCCGCAAGGTGCTGCGCAACAATCTGTCCGCGTATCGCGACAAGATCGACTTCGACGCGCTCGGCTTCGATCTCGCGCGCCGCGCCGAAGAAGTGCCGGTCGCGGAGTTCGTTGCGCTTGCGCAGGCCGTGGAGCGTGCATAGACGCGCTCATCGCGGCCGTCCGGCGCGGGAAGCATCGGCGAGCCGGGACATCAGCCGGTCGAGCCGCACGCGCTGATCGCGTTGCAGGCCGCGTGTCGCGCTGACCTGCTGCACGCGCGTGCGCCAGTACGTCTGGCCGAACAGCGAATTCGCGCCTTCGGCGGACAAGACGCGTTCCAGATGGACGATGGCGGCATCGACGTTATGCGTGGTGTAGGGACTGGTCATCGGTAGACCTCGCTTTCGTGTTGACGTCGATGATTGTGCGTGCGCGTCGGGACATTTCGCGTCTCTTGCGCGTGCCGCTTTTCACGCGTTGAACGAGACGCGAAGTGTCCCGTTCATGTGCGACGATCGTCGTCCGCATTCGGCCGGCGCGACACCGCGCGACACCAATACTCAAGGGGAAGACAACGCGATGCGCTTCATCCATGCGGCCGACATTCATCTCGACAGCCCGCTGCACGGCCTGTCCGCCTACGCCGACGCGCCCGCCGACATGCTGCGCAACGCCACGCGCGAGGCGTTCTCGAAGCTCGTCGCGGTTGCCATCGACGAGCAAGTCGATTTCATGGTCATCGCAGGCGATCTGTACGACGGCACCTGGCGCGATCACAACACCGGCATCTTCTTCTGCAAGGAGATGGGCAAGCTGCGCCGCGCGGGCATTCCGGTGTACGTGCTCCACGGCAATCACGACGCCGAAAGCGAAATGACCAGCCAGCTCCAGTTGCCGGACAACGTCCACACGTTTTCGACGAAAAAGCCGCAGACGTATCGCATCGACGCGCTGAAGGTCGCGCTGCACGGCCACAGCTTCAAGGACAAGGCGGTGACGGCGAATCTGGCCGCCGCGTATCCGTCGCCCGTCGATGGCTATTTCAATATCGGCGTGCTGCACACGGCGCTGGAAGGCTCGTCGGCGCATGCGAACTACGCGCCGTGCACCGTCGCCGAGCTGCACGCGCGGGAGTATCAGTACTGGGCGCTCGGGCATGTGCATGAATTCGCGATGTGGGACGAAGCCTCGACGATCGTGTTTCCGGGCAATCTGCAAGGGCGCAACATCCGCGAGACGGGCAGGCGCGGCGCGGTGATCGTCAACGTGTCGGAGGCGGACAAGTTGAGCGTCGAGCGGCTTTTTATCGACGTGTTGCGCTGGGAATCCGTCATCGTCGATGCGTCCGGTCTCGCCACGCTCGATGAAGTCGCGCGCGCGGCCGGCCGTGCGCTCGAAGCGCTGATCGAACGCGCCGAGCGGCCGGTGCCGCATGCGGTGCGCGTGACCGTCACCGGCGCGACGAAAGCGCACGGCGAACTTTTCGCCAACGCCACGCAGTTGCGCGCCGAAGTGCTCGCGCAGATCGCGGCGATCAGCCACGAGAGCCTGTGGCTCGAAAAGGTGAAAGTGACGACGCAGCCGATCGCGCGCGCATTGCCGGCATCGAATGAAGACGGCGCCGCCGATGCGCTCGCCGATCTCCACGGCCTTCTGATCGAAGCCGAATCCGATCCCGAATTCATCGCCATGCTGAAAGAGCGGCTCATCACGCTGGCCTCGCAGGCGCCGGCCGAATTGCAGAAGTCCGTGCCCGAACTCGAATACGTGCGCGACGGCGACCTCGCGAAGCTCGTGAGCGAAGTGCGCTCCGGCCTCATCGCGCAACTCGCGGACGCGGAGTGACGCATGCGCATCAGTCAACTCGATCTCATTCGCTACGGAAAATTCACGGATCACACCGTCGACTTTCCGTCGGCGGAGCACGATTTTCATTTTGTCGTCGGCCCGAACGAAGCGGGTAAATCCACGATCAAGACGGCCATCTCCGAACTGCTCTTCGGCATGCCGCATAGTTCGTCGCTGGCGTTCCGGCACGCGCAAAGCGACCTGCGGCTCGGCGCGAAGCTGCAAAAGGATGGCGCGGGCATTGCGTTTCATCGCACGAAGAGCCGCAAGTCGCCGCTCGTCACGTCCAATGGCGACGCGCTGACTGCCGACGCGCTCGCGCCTTTTCTCGGCGCCGCCGACAAGAGCTTCTTCGAGCAGATGTATTGCCTCGATCACACGGCGCTGATTCGCGGCGGCCAGAGCATTCTGGATGCATCGAGCGATGTCGGGCAGGTGCTGTTTCAATCGGCGGCGGGCATCGCGAGCTTGGGCGAAGTGCGCCAGCGTCTCGCCGACGAAGCCGACAGCCTTTGGGCGAAGCGCAAGTCGGGCGAGCGCGCGTACTACATCGGCCTGAAGCAATACGACGAAGCGACCGCCGAACTCAAGACCGCGAGCGTGCGGACCGCGCAGTGGCGTCGTGCGCACGGCGCGGTCGAGGACGTGCAGGAGCGCAGTCGCGAACAGGAAGCGCGTCGCGCGGAACTCGAAGCGAAGCGCGCGCGGCTCGAACGCATTCGACGCGTCGCGCCGTATCTGAACGTGTGGCGCGACAAGGCGGCGGAACTGAGCGAACTCGGCGATACCGCCGATCTCCCCGCCAACGCCGAGGCCACGCTGCAAAGCGCGCTGACGCGGCTCGCGTCCGCGCAGACCGCGCTCGATCTGCACGCGAACGCCGTCGATCAATTGCAGAAGGATCTGGGCGAGATACGCATCGATCAGGCGCTGCTCGCCGTCGAAGCCGACATTCGCGCGCTCGAAGCGACGCGGCATCGGTGCGCGAATCACGCGGACGAAATCGCGCGGCTGGAACAGGAAGTCGCTGCGCGTCTGCGGCAGATCGCGCAGGATTGCGCGCAACTCGGCTGGCCGCAGGACGAAGCGGGCGCGCGCCGCGCGCTACCGGGGCCACTCGCGTTGCAGACGGTGTCGAGCCTGATGCTCGAGCGCGGCGAACTCGAACTCGCGGCGCGTCATGCGGAGCAGGCGGTGGAGGAGGGCGTCGCGGAAATCGCGGCGCTGGAAGCGCGTCTCGCTGCGATCGCGCATGCCGATGTCGCGCCCGGTTTGCGAGCCGCCGTGCGCGCCGCGCAGAAGTATCGCGATACCGATGCGACGCAACGCCGCCTCGACGACGCGCGCCGTGACGCGGAGCACGCACTGCAGGCGGGCCTCGCATCGCTGGGGAAATGGACGCGCCCGCTCGCCGAACTTCAGGCGATGACGCTGCCGACAGCCGAGCGCATCGCATCGTTGCGCGACGAGCGGCAGGCGCTGGCGTCGCGGCTCGCGCTGGCCGAAGATCGCGTGAAGGAAGCGCAGGACGCGCTTCACGACACGCAAACCGAACTCGGCGACTTCGTGCAGACGCATCAGGTCGTGACCGGCGACGAAGTGCGCGAGGCTCGCGACACGCGCGATGCCGCCTGGCGCGCAATGAAATCGGGCGATGCGCCGCTTTCGTCCGCCGCGCCGGAATTCGAAACCGCGATGCACGCGGCGGATGCGCTCGCTGACCGTCAGCTCGGCTCGGTCGGCCAATCGACGCAGCTTGCCGCGTTGAAGCGCCGCGTGTCGGCGGACGAGCAGACCGTCGCGCGCCGCGAGCAGGCCGAGCGCGAAGCGGCTTCGGCGTTGCAGCAATTCGACGAGACGTGGCGCACGCTGGCCGCGCAATCGCAAATAGCGGACATGGTGCTCGACGATGTGCCGTCGTGGCTCGCGCGTCGCGGTGAAGCGCTGTCGGCATCGCAGACGCTTGCGAAGCACGCCGCCGAGCTCGCCCGCGAATCCGCCGATGCCGCCGCGCACCGCGACGCCCTCGCGCGCCATCTCGCGGACGCGGGCGTCGCCGCCGATGCGCTCGCGCGTCTCGACACGCTGTGCGACATCGCGGAAGCCCACATCGGCGCGATCGATGCGGCGGCGCTCACGCGTCGTCACATCAGCGGGGAACTCGATACGGCGCGCGCCGAGAGCGTCGCGCGCCAAAGCGCGGCGAAAGCGGCGAACGAAGCCTTCGCGCGCTGGCAGGGCGAGTGGTCGGCGGCGGTCGCGAAGGCGGGCGTCGCGGTCGCGGCGGATTCGCAGTCGGCGGCGGAAACGGCCATCGCCATCGTGAAGAGAATCGGCGAGCAGCTTGCGCATGTGGACGCCATTCGCACCGGTCAGATCGACGTGATGCGCGCGTCGCTCGCGGCGTTGGCGTCGAATGCCGCGCGGCTCGCGGGTCAGATCGACAGCGAACTCGTCACGCTCGGAGCGAACGGGATTTCGCTCGAATTGTCGACGCGGCTCGAAAGCGCGTGTGCGGCGCGTGCGGAAGCGGAGCGCATCCGGAAGGAACTGGCGACCGCGAACGAACAGGTGAGCGCTGCAAAAACGGCCTTCGAGGAAGCGCGCGCGAGCTTGCGGCCGCTCTACGATCTCGCGGGCGTCGACACGCCAGACCTGCTCGCGGCGCGCATCGCGAAGGCGCAGCGCAAGCGCGAGTTGACCGCCGCCGTCAACGACGCGCGCGACGCGTTCATCAAGGGCGGCGACGGGCTGACGCTCGACGCGCTCATCGCGGACGTGGCGGGCGCGGACATCGCGAGCGTGGAGGCCGAGCTTTCGCTGATCGGCGGGGCGTTGACGGAGTCGGTGAACGCATCGACGGCGCTCGCCGCCGAACTCGCCGCCGCGCGCCGCGAACTCGACGCCATTTCCGGCGAAGCCAACGCCGCGCGCGCCGAGGCGAAGCGCCAGGAAGCGCTGTCCGTCATGGCCGATGCCGCCGAGCGCTTCGTCAAGGTCGAGACGGCATCGACGCTCTTGAAGTGGGCGATCGACCGATACCGCGAGCGTCGGCAAGGTCCGATGCTCTCGCGGGCGAGCGCGATCTTCTCCGAGCTGACGCTAGGCGCGTTCGCGCGGCTCGTCGTCGATTACGATCGCCAGCCGATGGCGCTGGCCGCCGTGCGCGCGGCCAGCGGCGAGCACGTCGAGATCGGCGGCATGAGCGAGGGCACGCGCGACCAGTTGTTTCTCGCGCTGCGGCTCGCGGCGCTCGAAGAGCACGGAGAAAAGGCGTCCGCGCTGCCGTTCGTCGCGGACGATCTCTTCATCAATTTCGACGACGCCCGCGCCCGCGCCGGCCTGCGCGTGCTCGCGCATCTGGCGAAGCGCACGCAGGTGATTTTCCTGAGCCACCACGATCACCTCGTCGGCATGGTGCGCGAAGTGTTCGGGCCGCACGTCAACGTGCGCTACATGAGCTGATCGAGGCGCAGAAGCGTCGCCATCGCGCCGCCCGCGATGCCGACGCCCACGCCCGGCGCAATGTCATGCTCGCGCGGATTGATGCGGATCACGCGCGGGCCGTGGCGTTCGCTGAAGCGCCGGACGGTCGGCAGCGCGCGGCCCGCGCCCATTTCGACGACCACGAGCCGCTCGACGCCATCGAGCCACGCGGCGAGTCTGCCTTCCTGACGCGCGGCATGCGTGTCGATCCAGTTCCAGTCGCCGAACATGAGGATGTTCGGCCGCGCGATGCGCCCGCAATGCGGACACACCGGCCACGCGTTGACGAGTTCGCAGCGGCTTTCGTCGATGACCGGCGCGAAATCGTCGGCGGGCCAGATATCGTTCGTGCATCCGTCGATGCATTGCATCGCGTGAATCGAGCCGTGGCACTCCGCGACGCGTTCGGGCGCGAAGCCTGCGCGCTGGAATTGGCCATCCACATTGCTCGTGAAGACGAACGCGCCGTGCGCCATGCGCGCGGCCCAGCGCTGGAGCACGCGGAAACCTTCGTGCGGCTCCGTTGCGCGATACAGCGCCAGCCGATGCCCGTAGAAGCCCCACGCGAGGCGCGGATGCCGCGTGAAGCCTCCGGGATTCGCCATCTCTTCGAACGAGAAGCCGTGATGCCGCAACGCCGGATACGCGCGCCAGAAACCTTCGGGCCCGCGAAAGTCCGGCAGGCCCGAATCGACGCCCATGCCCGCGCCCGCGGTGACGAGCAGGCCGTCGGCGTCGCGCAGCCATTCGGCGGCTTGTCGAAGGTTGGTTTCGTCTGTCATGCGTGGGCTTCCCGATGCGCGGCGTAGCGCTTGGCGAGCTTCAGATAATCGTCGGCGAATTCATCGCGCAATGATTGCGGCGCGAGAATCTCGACGCCCGGCCCCAGCGCGCGCAGCCACCAGCGCAGCTTGAGACTGGGCGTGACGGTGCCGGTCACTTTCATGCGGCCATCGGGCAGCGTGTCGATGTGCTGATCCTTCGACATCGGCGATTCGCGCAGCTGATTGCCCGCATTTCCTTCGAAAGCCAGCTCGAGGCGCACGGCCGGCTCGGGCAGGAAGTCGAACGCCTGCTGCGTCTCGATGTACTTTCGCAGCTTGAAGTCTTCGGGATACGTGAACGGCTCGCCGGATTCCGTCACCGAACGAATCCGGTCCAGCCGATACAGCGCGCGCGCCGCTTCGGACTCGCCTTTCTCGGCGCGCGGCGCGCGGCCCGGGTCCTGCGCGACCATGTACATGACGCCCGCCGATTCCACGAGCGCGAGCGGCCAGAGACGCCGGGTCTTTTGATCGCCGCTTGCCTCGCTCTTGTACGCGGGCCGGTATTGCACGAGCAGTTCGCGCTCGAAGAACGTCGCGGTGGCGACCGCGTTGAAGATTTCCGGACGCAGCTTCGGGCGAATCAGCGTGAAGGCGCCATCGACGGAATCGATCTTGTCCGCCCACGCGCGATAAATCCGGCTATCCGCCTTCTCCTGCGACAGCCGCGCTTCGGCCGCCTGAAAGAGCGGGTCGATGTCCTTGGTTACGGCAGTCGGCAGCTTGTTGCCGGCGAAGCGCTGAAGAATATGGAACGCGACGGCCTCGGACGCGCTCATCAACCCGACGCCTTCCTGCAAACCATGCAGCCACGGCTTGCGCTGCCAGAGCAGTTCGCGGCCGTTGATGGTGGAAAGCACGCGCGATTCGGCTTCGAGCGCGGTGAGGTGGCGCTGCACTTTCTTCGTATAGCCGACGCGATGCCCACGTTCCTCGAGCCGCCGACGCACTTCGGGCGTCGACAGCCAGGCGACGGCGTCGCGTTCGGTCGGCAGCACGCGGAGAATGGCTTCGTCGAGGCTCGAGGTCATGGCGATCTGGCTGGAAAGCAATGACTCGATTATAGGAACGATCGGGACAGATTGTGTCTTGATGCGAGTGGGCGGGGATGGTGCGGAGGACTATGCTGCGCGTGAGATGCAAGCGCAAATGACGCCGCAAAAACAAAAAGCCCAGTCGCAATGACTGGGCTATCTGCTTGATTCTTTGGTAGGCCGTGCGGGATTCGAACCTGCGACCAACGGATTAAAAGTCCGCTGCTCTACCAGCTGAGCTAACGACCCGAAAGAGGCAAAATTATAATCGGCGTTTTCTGATGCTGTCAACCGATCTGGCCTGTTATCGATAAGAGAAACGCCCGCGGCATGCACGCCCGCGGGCGTCCTCATCGAGAGGCGCGAAAGCCGAAGCTCCGCTTACTTCACTTGCGACATCTTGCTCTGCGCGGATTGCGCGACTTCGGTGCCCGAATACTGCGAGATGATCTGTTGGAGCGTCTGCTTCGCAGCCGCTTTCTGACCTTGCTCGATCTGGTTGTTCGCGATTGCCAGCAACGCTTCGGGTGCTCGCGGATGCGTCGGATACGTCTTCACCAGGTTCTGCCAGATCGCGGTCGATCCCTTGTAGTCGCGCTGCGCATACAACGCATTGCCGAGCCAATACTGCGCGGTCGGCTGATACGGGCTCTGCGGATACTTCGATACGAACGCCTTGAACGACGCCGCGGCGTTCTTGTAGTCACCGTTACGGAATTGAGTCGATGCTGCGTTGAACGCTTCCGTCTCGCCGGGCTCGACCGAACCGGTCACGCCGTCGACGGTCTGCTGCTGCGGCTCGAACTTCTTCAGGCGCGCATCGAGATCGGCGTAATAGTCCTTCTGCTGCTTCTGCAGCGTCGTGACCTGATTCGCCAGATCCTCGTTCTGACCGCGAAGCGTGGCGACCTGCTGATTCAACTGGTCGATACGGTTCGACTGATCGAGGATCGTGCGCTGCGCTGCCGACAACTGGCTGGCGAGGCCATCCGTTTTCGTGCGCAGATCGAGCACGGCCTTGCGCGCTTCGTTGTCGTCGAAGACACCGGCGTGCGCGGGCGCGCCCGACATCGCCGAAACGGCGAAACACGCGGCTGCGGCCACCCGCAGCAAGGGAAAGCGATACAACATAGGGCGACTCACCCGTGACTGGTTACGTGACTGAGAGTGTTACGACTTACTGCTGGTACACGAGATCCGCGCGACGGTTCTGCGCGTACGACGACTCGTCGTGACCCGTCGCCGTCGGCTTTTCCTTGCCAAGGCTCACGGCTTCCATCTGCGAATCCGCAACGCCCATCAGCGACATGGCGCGACGCACGGCTTCCGCACGCTTCTGGCCCAGCGCGAGGTTGTACTCGCTCGTGCCGCGTTCGTCGGTGTTGCCTTGAATCAGGACGTGACGCTCCGGATGGCTCTTCAGATACGACGAGTGTTGCTGCAGCAGCGGCTGATAGTCGTCCTTCACGGCATAGCTGTCGAAGTCGAAATAGATGCTGCGCTTGGCGAGCGGGCTGTTCGGATCGTTCAGCGGGTCGACATTGACCGTTTGAACGTCACGCGGGTTCGGCTGCGCCGTGCCCGCACCCTTGTTCGCGCCTTCGTCGAGCTTCACGCCCGAGTGACACGCTGCCAATGCGCCGACCATCGCAACTGCCAGGCCGATACGAAGTTTCGACATCATGGTACCTCTCCTTGTGTTGTAGCTGAACGTTGTATGTGAAACGTTGTTGCTGGATTTATTGCATGAACGGACCCCAGGACGGCTCGCGCACCGCACCGCCCTGAACTGACAAGACTTGCCGCGTGCGACCATCGGTCGACACGGCTGCCAACACGCCACGTCCGTTCACTTGGGTGGCGTAGAGGATGTACTGACCATTCGCCGCGAAGCTCGGCGATTCGTCATGCGTCGTGTCGGTCAGCCCCGTTGCCGTGCCGGACGCGAGGTCCTGCAGATACAGCTTGAAGCCGCCGCCAGTGCGCGAAATGTACGCGAGTTGCTTGCCGTCCGGACTCACGCGCGGGCTCGTGTTGTAGCTCCCCGCAAACGTGACCCGCTGGGCCGCGCCGGCGCTTTCCCCCGCCGCCGGCATCTTGTAGATCTGCGGTTGGCCGCCGCGATCGCTCGTGAAATAGATGGAGTTGCCATCGGGCGAGTAGGACGGCTCGGTATCGATGGAACTGCCTTGTGTCAGACGGCGCAGGCCGGAGCCGTCCGCGTTGACTTCGAAAATCTGCGTATTGCCGGTGCGCGACAGGGCGACCGCGAGCTTGCGCCCGTCAGGCGACCACGCCGGCGCACTGTTGTTGCCCTTCTGATTCGATACGATCACGCGGCGTCCCGTCGGCAGGTCATGGATATAGACGACCGGCTTCTTGCGTTCAAACGACACGTACGCGACCTTCGTGCCGTCCGGCGACCACGCGGGCGAGATGATCGGTTCCGGGCTGGAGAGGGCGATCTTCGCGTCCTGGCCGTCCGAATCCGAGATCTGCAATTGATAACGCCCGCCCGTCTGGATGACGTACGACAGACGCGTGGCGAACACGCCTCGGCCGCCGAGCAGCTTGGCGTAGATGTAGTCCGCGATCTTGTGCGCGCTCATGCGCAAGCCACTTTCCGCGCTGACGAGCGACAGTCCGCCCAGGCTCTGCTGCTTCACCGTGTCATAGAGACGGAAGCGCACTTCGTACTGTCCGTTCGACAGCCGCGTGACGCTGCCGGACACGAATGCGTCCGCGCCCTTGGCTTTCCATGCGCCGAGATCGACCGAGTCCGTTTCGGACACCGGCGTGCCGCCCGCGTCGATGTTCGTGAACTTGCCGCTTCTCTGCAAATCCTGACGAATGATCGCGCTGACTTGCTGCGGCGAACTCGCCTCGTTGGCGAAATTGGCCGTCGCGATCGGAAACTGCGTCGAACCGACGCCGGTGACGAGCACGTTCAACTGGGCGTGTGCGGCGGTGCCGGCTGCGATCAGGCAGGATGCGACCAGCGTTTTCAGGCCAAGCTTCGTCATCAAACTCATGCTGTTTAGGTTCCGAAAAAAGCGTTTTCAAGTGTCCGGGGAATGCAGAAAGACCCCCGATTGCACGATTCGTTCCCACCGGCCACGCCTTGCGCAGCCGGGCGATCAGCCTCCCGCCGGGCGCAGCGTGATGGTGAAGTGATCGGGCGCCTTGCCGTCGGTGTCGACCGGCATCGGGTCCGAACGCTGCACTGCGCGCAGCGCCGCCTGATCCCATTGTTCATTGCCGCTCGACCGGCTGATGCTCGCCGACAGCAGCGTGCCCGAGGGCGAGCAGCGCACCGAAACGACCGTTTCCAGCCCCGCGGTTTCGCCGGCCCACACGATATTCGGCCGCACGCGCCGCTGCACCTTCTCCGCATAACCCGGTGACGTGGCGTTGCCGCCCGCGCCGCGTCCGGTGCCGCTCTTCGCCAACCCTTCGCCGCTCGACGCGGTGCCGCCGCCCAACTGTCCTTGCAACTGCGCGAGCCGAGCCTTGCGTTCCTGATCGACCTTCGCCTTGGCTTCGGCGTCGGCCTTCGCTTTGGCCGCTGCCTTGGCTTTCGCGTCGGCATCGGCCTTCGCCTTGGCTTGAGCGTCGGCCTTGGCCTTCGCTTCCTTGGCTTCCTTCTGTTCCTTGAGCTGCTCGGCCTTCTGGGCTTCGGCCTGCTGTTCCTGGCGTTCCTTCTCTTGCTGCGCCTTCTGCTGCTGCTGTTGCTTCTGCAAATCGGCCTGACGCTGCTTTTCGATCTGCTTCTGTTTGTCCTGCATTGCCTTTTGCGCGGCGGCAGCGGCGGCGGCTTGCGCGGCCAGTTGCTGCTGACGCTTCGCTTCGGCTTCGTCGCGCGCTTCCTGCTGGCGGCGCTGCTCGGCGAGCTGCGCTTCGCGCGCGGCGGCTTCCTGTTGCTTGCGCTTCTTTTCCTGCAAGGCGATGTCCGCCTCTTCGTCCTTCGCGGGCGGCGGCGCGGGCTGCACCTTCACCGGCGCGGGCGGCGGAGGAGCGGGGCGCGGCGTCGGCGTGGACATGTCCGGAATGTCGGTCCAGATTTCGGCTTCCGCGCCTGCCGGCGTGTTGTTCTGCCAGTTGATGCCGTGATAAAGCAGCCAGCCGAGCAGCAGATGCATGACCGCCGCGAGCGCGAACGCCTTGCCCGTGCCGCGTTCGCGCGGCGGGCGAGCGGGCCGCGCGGAGCGTGGACGTGCCTGCTGGGGCGGACTGGTGCGACGATCGATCATTGCGATTTGACGAGCAATCCGACGCGCTTCACGCCGCGCGCCTTCATATCGGACATCACGTTCATGACGGCTTCGTATTTCACCGTCTTGTCCGCCGCGATCACAACGGGCTGATCCGGATGCAACTCCTGCCGGTTGAGCACGAAGCTATTGAGGTCGGCCATCGTCATCTTCTGTTCTTGCGTCGCGCCGCCTTCTTCCTTGTAGCGCACGTTCATGCTGCCGTCGGCCTTGATGTTGATGACGAGCGGCGGCTGCTGTTCCTGCGGCTGCGCGTTGCCGACGGTCGGCAGATTAATGATCGACGGTGAAACGAGCGGCGCCGTCACCATGAAAATGACGAGCAGCACGAGCATCACGTCGATGTACGGCACGACGTTGATGTCGGCCATCGCGCGACGCGAGCTGCCGCGCATGCTGGAACGAATCGGGCCTGCCATCGCGAGCTCCTCTTAGTGCGCCTGACGCTGCAAGATGTTCGAGAACTCTTCGATGAAGGTCTCGAAGCGGATCGCCAGGCGATCGATGTCGTGGGCGTAACGGTTGTACGCGACGACGGCGGGAATCGCGGCGAACAGGCCGATCGCGGTGGCGACGAGCGCCTCGGCGATGCCCGGCGCGACGTTCGCAAGCGTCGCCTGCTGCACGTTGGCCAGACCGCGGAACGAGTTCATGATGCCCCACACCGTGCCGAAGAGACCGATATACGGACTCACTGAGCCGACCGAAGCGAGAAACGCCAGATTGGCTTCGAGCACGTCCATTTCGCGCTGAAAGGCGGCGCGCATGGCGCGGCGGGAGCCGTCGAGAATCGCGCTCGGATCGGTGATGCGGCGTTCCTTGCCCTTCAGGAATTCGCGCATGCCGGATTCAAAGATACGCTCCAGCGCGCCGATGGTGTGGCGATTGTTCGCCGCGCTCTGATACAGCGCCTGCAGGTCGCCGCCGGACCAGAAATCGCGTTCGAAACGCTCCGTCTGCGCACGCGCGCGGCGAATGGCAAACCACTTGCGGAAAATGAAAGTCCACGAAAGAAGCGATAAAAGCAGCAACAACGCCATCACGGCTTGAGCGAGGACGCTCGCGTGTACGACGAGAGAAACGATCGACAAGTCTTGTGTATTGTTCATAAAGGTCTGCTGTTGCGTCCCGGAAAAGGCATTCGGTCAGGAGCGCGTTACGCTTTCGTGAGTCAGATGTGAATAAAACGAAAGCCGCGCGACGGCCGGCTCTTTTTCGATTGTCATTACTTCGCTAACCACGGCTGGATCCGCATTCGGGCAAGGAGGGCTGTTCAGCAATCGCGATGCTCGCCATATGAGGACCGCGCTTTAATCCGTCGAGCACGGGTTCGGGAATGCCGGCAGGCCGCATCGACGCGCGATTCACCGAAGCGACACGAATATCGCCGGTCGCGAGCAGCACGCCGTCACGCCACGCTTCCTGATGAAAGTCCACCGATGCGCGACCGAGCCGCTCGATACGGCTCGCGATACGGATGACGTCGTCGAGACGCGCGGGCGCCGAATAATCGACCGACGTCCTTTTCACGACGAACACGATGCCGTCCGATTCCGCGAGACGCTGCTGGTCGATGCCGCATGCGCGCAGCCATTCGGTGCGCGCCCGCTCGAAGAACTTCAGGTAATTCGCGTAAAAAACGATGCCACCGGCGTCGGTGTCCTCGTAATACACGCGAATCGGCCATTCGAAAACCAATGGATCGCTCACCTTTGCGCCGTCCCGCTCGCGCCCGGGCCGACCGGCCCGCTATGGCTTGCTTTTTGACAAATATTCATCGGCGGCATTTTACCGGAACACGCTGCGCGCTCGCCAAATCCTCTGAGACTTGGTGCTTTAGCCGCGGTGAATTTGCAACGGTCCGAACGTCTGCGCGATCGGCATCAGTTCGATTGCGTTGATATTGACGTGAGCGGGGCGCGTGGCGATCCAGTAAATGGCGTCGGCGATGTCTTCGGCCGTGAGCGGCTGCACGTCTTTATAGACCGACGCTGCTTTATCGTCGTCGCCCTTGAAGCGCACATTCGAAAACTCGGTGCCGCCGCAAAGTCCCGGCTCGATGTCCGTGACGCGCAGCGCCGTGCCCGCGAGGTCGGCGCGCAGATTCAGGCTGAACTGGCGCACGAACGCCTTCGTCGCGCCGTACACGTTGCCGCCGGGATACGGATACGTCGCCGCCACCGAGCCCAGATTGAAGACGTGACCGCGATTGCGCTCGACCATACCCGGCAGGATTGCGTGCGTGACCGCGACGAGGCCCGCGCAGTTCGTGTCGATCATGTTCTGCCAATCGTCGAGGTTCGCGCGTTGTGCGGGTTCGAGGCCCAGGGCGAGGCCCGCGTTGTTCACCAGCACGTCGATGTGCGCGAACGCTTCGGGCAGCGAGGCGACTGCATTCTTGATGGCGTTGCCGTCGCGTACATCGAGCTCGATGGGCAGCAGCGCGTCGCCGAGTTCTTTAGACAGCTCGACGAGCCGCTCTTTGCGACGCGCCGCCGCGATCACGCGATGGCCGCCCTTGACGAAAGTGCGCGCGATGGCAGCGCCGAAGCCGGCGGATGCGCCGGTGACGAAGACGATCATGGTCGAACTCCGGTTCGATAGGAGCGATAGACGGAACCGGACCGCGCGCGGGCGCGTGTCCGGCAACGGCGCAAAGAGTACTTCGGTTGATGCGGCGCGGCAAGTAACCGTGCGTGCGAACGGTCGTGCTTTTGAGCGCGACCGCGGCCCGCCCGAGCCGCATGCCCATTGGCCCTGGGGCCGGTTGCCTAAAGCCCTGCCGCCCATTAAACTACAACGCTCAAACCCCGCGTGACTGGCGATAGGATCTTCGGATTCAAGGTGGAACGACCCACTAGGAAGCGCGGAGCGTCGTTTTGCCGTTCGCCTGGGCAGCTGAGATCCGCGCGCCGTCGCTGCGTTGCCGGTGGCTGTCCGTTCCGCGAAACCGGAGTCTTCCCTCATCCGTCGCGTCTGGACTTCATCGGTGTCCAGCCCTTCATGCGCCCGCGCGTCCCGGTCAACCTGTTCTGATTTCACGGAAAACGTATGTTCGACAGAGCCGAAAGTACCCTTGCCAAAGTCGATCCCGAATTGCTCAAGGCGATCGAGCAGGAAAACCGCCGTCAGGAAGATCACATCGAACTGATCGCCTCGGAAAACTACACCTCGCCCGCCGTCATGGCCGCGCAGGGTTCCCAACTCACGAACAAATACGCCGAAGGCTATCCCGGTAAGCGCTATTACGGCGGCTGCGAATACGTGGATATCGTCGAGCAGCTCGCCATCGACCGCGTGAAGCACCTTTTCGGCGCGGAAGCCGCGAACGTGCAGCCGAACTCCGGCTCGCAGGCTAACCAGGGTGTGTTCTTCGCCGTGCTGAAGCCGGGCGACACCATCATGGGCATGAGCCTCGCCGAAGGCGGTCACTTGACGCACGGCTCGCCCGTCAACATGTCGGGCAAGTGGTTCAACGTGGTGAGCTATGGCCTCAACGAAGCCGAAGACATCGACTATGAAAAGACCGAAGCGCTCGCCAAGGAACACAAGCCGAAGCTGATCGTGGCGGGCGCGTCGGCGTTCGCGCTGCGTATCGACTTCGAACGTCTGTCGAAGATCGCGAAGGCCGTCGGCGCTTACTTCATGGTCGACATGGCGCACTACGCGGGTCTCGTCGCCGCCGGCCTCTATCCGAACCCGGTGCCGCACGCGGATTTCGTCACGACGACCACGCACAAGAGCCTGCGCGGCCCGCGCGGCGGCGTCATCCTGATGAAGGCGGAGTTCGAGAAGCAGATCAACTCCGCGATCTTCCCCGGCATTCAGGGCGGCCCGCTCATGCACGTGATCGCCGCGAAGGCCGTCGCGTTCAAGGAAGCGCTCGCGCCGGAATTCAAGACGTATCAGCAAGGCGTGATCGACAACGCGCGCGTGCTCGCCGAAACGCTGGTGAAGCGCGGCCTGCGCATCGTGTCGGGTCGCACGGAAAGCCACGTGATGCTCGTCGATCTGCGCGCGAAGAACATCACCGGCAAGGCTGCGGAAGCCGCGCTCGGCGCCGCGCACATCACGGTCAACAAGAACGCGATTCCTAACGATCCGGAAAAGCCGTTCGTCACGAGCGGCGTGCGTCTCGGCTCGCCCGCGATGACCACGCGCGGTTTCGGCGTGAAGGAAGCGGAGATCGTCGGCAATCTCATCGCGGATGTGCTCGACAATCCGGAAGATCAGGCGAACCTCGAACGCGTGCGCGGGCAAGTGGCCGAGCTGACCAAGCGCTTCCCGGTCTACCGCTGATTCGCGAGACACACGCCAATGCGCTGCCCATTCTGCCGACACGAAGACACTCAGGTCGTGGATTCTCGCGTGTCGGAGGATGGCGCGGCCATTCGGCGGCGGCGTCGCTGTCCGGCGTGCGACAAGCGTTTCACCACGTATGAGCGCGTCGAACTGGCGCTGCCTTCGGTCGTCAAGAAAGACGGCAGCCGCACCGAGTTCGACCGCCGCAAGATCGTCGCGAGCATGAAGCTGGCGTTGCGCAAGCGGCCCGTCGCGGCCGACGCCATCGATGCCGCTGTCGCGCGCATCGAATATCAATTGCTTGGCAGCGGCGAGCGCGAAGTACAAAGCGAACGGCTCGGCGAACTCGTGATGAACGAATTGCGCCAGCTCGATACCATCGCCTACGTGCGGTTTGCGTCCGTCTACAAGCGCTTCGAAGACGTCTCCGAATTCGAAGACGTGCTCGACGAATTCCGCCGCGCCGCGCCCAAGAAATCCGCTTCCCGTAAGCGCTGATTCTCGTTTCATCCTTCCTCCGCCAGGCCTTTTCCGTTTCCCTCGCGTAGTGTGCCGAGGGCGACGCCGCTCGAACACTAGGCCGTTCGGCTAATGGCGGCGCGCGTTGTTTCCCGATAGATTCGGCGTTCGTTCAATTCGAATCGATAAGGAATGCAGATGAATCGCACGTCCTTCACGGGCTTTACGCTCGTCGAACTTTGCGTGGTGCTCGCCGTCATGGCGATCATCGCGACCTTCGCGACGCCCTCGTTCTTCGCATGGCAGACGCGCGATCAGGTCGATGCCCGCGCGCGCTCGCTTTTTTCCACGCTCTCACTTGCCCGCGCCGAAGCATTGCGACGCGGCGCGCGTGTGACGCTATGCCGCATCGATGCCGCGCGGCATTGCCTTGCATCGGGAAAAAGCTGCGAGAGCGGCATCACGGACTGGTCTTGCGGCTGGGCCTTATTCGTCGATCGCGACGGCGTCCCCGCGCTTTTGCGCGTGGAACCGGCGATAACGTCGATTGCCATTGCGGGCGCCGCCACGGATCTCTCGTTCACGCCGCCTGCGGGGCAAGTAATCGGCGGCTTTCGCAGCTTCGATCTCGCCCCGCGCGGCGCCGAATCCGCCGCGAATGCATCGGCGCGGCGCTGCATCCGGCTCGCGGCGGGCGGGCGTCCGCGCATGACGGCGGGAAGCTGCGGAGCATCGGCATGAGAACGTTCCAATGCGGCGATTCGTTACTCGAAGTGATGATCGCGCTTTCGATTACCGCCATCACCACGCTCGGCTTCGTCGCCGTGCAGAGCGCGCTTGCGCGTGGCGAGCGTCTAGCGCTGATGCGGGAACGCGCCGCGCTGATCGCCGATTCCGTCGTCGAAGGTATGCGAAGCGATGCGGATCGCGGCGCGGTCGTGTCGCAATGGCAGGCGAGGGCGGCGACCCTGCTGCCCGATGCCGATGTCGCCGTGCAGGATCGCGCCGATGGCACGCACGTCGCGACCGTGAGCTGGCGCGCGGACGATCGCGCCGATCCCTGTCCGGAGCCGCAGGCGAAGCCGCGCGCTTCGTGTATCGCGGTGGCGTTCGCGCGATGAGCAAGCGTTCTGTCATCGCGCGCGGCCAGACGCTGCTCGAACTCACGATTGCGCTTGCGCTCGGCATGTTGATCGTGGTCGCGGCGCTCTCGCTGTATCGCGCGCAACGTGCCGCTTTCGAGCGCGCCGCCGACGTTGCCCGTATGCACGATGGCGCGGTCACCGCGCTCGAACTGCTCGCGCAACATGTTCAGATGGCGGGCTTCGGAGCCGCGCGCGCCGACGCGCCGCTCTTCGGCTGCGCGCAAGGCCGTGTGATCGGCGCGGAGACGTCGGCGACGTGCGAATCGCTCTCGAGCCGGTCGGATGGCGTGCAGGTCCGGTACGCGGCGGATGTCGTCTCGACGTGGCCCACGTCCACGGGCGCGCCGACCGACTGCCTCGGCCAGGCCGTCGCCACCGCGTTCGTCATCAATCGCTTCTATGCGAAAGCCGGCACGTCGGCGGCCGAGCCCGAACTGTACTGCGAAGGCAGCGGCAAGCAGGCGCAGCCGCTGGTGGAAGGCATCGAGCGCATTCGCGTCCTGTATTGGCTGACGGGCGCGTCGAGCGCGGTCGATGCCTCCGCGATCCCGCGCGACCGATGGCCCGACGTTCACGCCGCCGACCTGTGCGTGCTCGTGCGCGGCTTCGTGGTGCTGGCGAAGGCAAGGGCGAGTTACGTCGATTGCAACGGCGCGTCCGTCGTCGTCGCCGATGGCCGGCTGCGGCAGGCGTTCTGGCGTCGCGTCGAGATACGCAATGCGGCGGCGACAAGCGGTGGAGGTGCGGCATGAGGCGACGCTCGACATCTCGCGGCACCGTGTTGCCCATCGTGTTGCTGCTCGCCGCGATGATACTCGTCACCGCGAGCGCGTGGCTGCAGACATCGCTCGTCGCCGCACGGACGACGGTCGCGGCCCGCGAGCGCATCCAGGCGTTCCATGCGGCGGACAGCGCGCTCATCCGCTGCAGCCGAATGCTGTCGGCGGCGTTGCCCGCGACGGGATCGGCGAATCAGGAACCGGCGCGCTGGCGGTCGAAGGCGTCGTTCGAGGGCGCGTCGGCGGTGGCGATGGCACCGTTTGCCGCGTGGCCGTACGCGATGCGCGCGCCGCAATGTCTCATCGAAGCGTGGGCGCGAGCGGATCAATCGTCGGCGGCTTCGTATCTGGTCACCGCGCGCGGCTTCGGCGCGCAGCCGCAGACCGAGGCCTGGCTACAGGTGCGGATCGACTCGACAAACAGTGGCATCGCGCAGCACTGGCGGCGCGTGGTGGCGAAACCATTTTGAGGAAAGTAATGAATCGGCATCTAAAGCGCGCGGGGTTCAGCCTGCTCGAACTGATGATCGCGCTTGGCGTCGCCGCGATCATCGCGACATTCGCGCTGCCGGCGTATCGGGCGCATGTGGCGAAGACGCATCGGCTGGAGGCAACGGCGGCGCTCATGCGCGCGGTGCAATTCGTCGAAACGGCGCGGCTTGCGCAGACGGGAACCGATGCCGTCGCGCTCGGCGCCGGGCTGGATCAGGCGCCGTCGAGCGGCACGCCGGTTTATCGATTGGCGCTGTTGCAGGAATCCGCGACGAACGGCGGCTACACGATCGAAGCGGCGCCAATCGCAACCGGCGTCATGCAGAATGACGCATGCGGCGTGTTCGTCATCGATGCAACCGGGCTGCGCTCGAACCGCCTAGCGGATGGCGCAGCCCTGCTCGATGCGGCGAAGTCGTCCGCGTGCTGGACAGGAAAGGGATGATGCGTTCAGAAAACCGTCGGGTCCACCGCGTTGGTCGACGTTTCCGTGGTCGTGACCTTCATCTGCTGGTAGATGCGCCACGCTTCCCAAGCCGCAAGCCCGAGCCCGCCCCATTTGAGCAGCGGCTTCGCGCCGCGCAGCACCGTGTTGCGCACCGGCCGCGTGAGCAAGAGCGAAGCGAGCGATCCGACGACCGGATATTGCTTGAAGAGGAAAGCGAACTTGCCGCCAGCCGGACCGCCGCTGCTGCCGCCAAGCAGCGAGCCGAGCAGATTGCCGATACCGCCGCCCGCCGCGCCGCGCCGTGCCGAGCGCCGCCCGGTACGGACGCCCGGCACGAGCATGCCGATGAGCGGCAGATGCGCGACGGAATCGCGCAGATCGTTCGTCGCTTGCCGCAACTCCATGCGCTCGACATCCGCGCGAGCAAGCAGCAGTTCCTTGCGCAGCGTGCGCATGTGCGGCGTGCGAAGCTGTTGCTGCACTTCGCGTTTGCCTGCCTTGTAGGTGTCGTCGTTATGGCTCATGGTCGAACGGGCAAGTGGTGGTTCAGCGTGAACGGGGAGAGTAGCGCGCCGCGCATCTCAATCGAAAATGTCGCGGTCCTTGCGGAACTGGTCGAGCGTGTCGTCGAACAGATGCGGCGCGTTGCGCAGCTTGTTGCGTGCGGAAAGGCCACAGATGATCGCGATCACGGCGTACAGCAACGTAATGCCGCCGAGCGCCTCCCAGCGGTAGTTGTCCCAAAAGAAAATGGCGATCAGCACCGTGAGAGAGATCAGCGCCATCATGGCGAGCATCATCGCCGCGAGGCCGAGGAACAGCACGCCGATCAGCCGCTCCTTCTCTTCCTGTAGCTCGATGCCGATGAGTTCAAGCCGCGTCTCGAAGATGGCGAAAGCGGAACTCACAATGCGGCGCAAGGGTCCTTGGGACGTTTCGCGCGGTAGCCGTTCTGTCGTCATGGTTTGGGTGCGGGAGCGCGTTGGGTGCGGCCTTGGTGGTCCCGGCCGGTGCACGAGGCAGCCGGCCGGCGCGAATGTCGAGCCGCGTGCCCGGGCAGGGCGCTCGCGGTTCGTTGAGCCGATCCGTTCGGAAGGTCCGGATCGTTTCGGTTACCGCATCAGCAAACGGCGGGCCATTGTTCGAAAAGCGCGCTTCGAATCGAACGCGGCCCGCGCGAGACGCTTACCGGCGATTGATGAGGAGACCGATGACCATGCCGATGCCCGCCGCGATACCGATCGACGCCCACGGATGCTCGTGCACGTAATCGTCGGTGGCGCGCGCAGCTTTCTTGCCGCGCTCGATCACGACGACCTGCGCATCGGCGGCCTTTTCCTTGGCTTGCTTGAGGCGCGTCATCGCGGTTTCGCGCAGTTCCGAAGCCCGCTCGCCCGTCGCCGCGGCGGCTTGTCTCAGAAGGTCTTCGGCGTCAGCGAGAACGCTTTTGATGTCTGACATGAACTGCTCCTTATTGATTTCTGACATTAAAGGCTCCAATCGGTGAGGCTACGGGGAATCGTAACCAAAGATGCCATCGCTGACGAGGAGGCTCGACTGCGGCGCGAGTCACGCAGGTTTCGTTCCAGCCCCGTTTATGGCGGCGCGATGGCGCTTTCGCGCCGCCTTCGTCGATAGTTCGACACCGTGCTGAATGGAGGCGATCTGTCCCGTAAAAGTTTCAGCGGCGAATCGAAAGTTACAAAGCGATTGCCACCGTTCTCAGAAGAACGCCTGAATGCCCGTCTGCGCGCGGCCGAGAATGAGCGCGTGGATATCGTGCGTGCCTTCGTAGGTGTTCACGACTTCGAGATTCACGAGATGGCGCGCGACGCCGAATTCATCCGAGATTCCGTTGCCGCCGAGCATGTCGCGCGCGAGCCGTGCAATCTCCAGCGCCTTGCCGCATGAATTGCGCTTCATGATCGACGTGATTTCGACGGCCGCCGTGCCTTCGTCCTTCATCCGGCCGAGGCGCAGCACGCCTTGCAGTCCGAGCGTGATTTCCGTCTGCATGTCGGCGAGTTTTTTTTGAATCAATTGATTCGCGGCAAGCGGACGACCGAACTGCTTGCGATCGAGCGTGTATTGACGCGCCGTGTGCCAGCACGCTTCGGCGGCGCCGAGCGCGCCCCACGAGATGCCGTAGCGCGCCGAATTGAGGCACGTGAACGGACCTTTCAGTCCGCGCACGTTCGGCAGGATGTTTTCTTCGGGGACGAAGACCTCGTCCATCACGACCTCGCCGGTGATCGACGCGCGCAGCCCGACCTTGCCGTGAATCGCGGGCGCGGACAGTCCCTTCCAGCCTTTTTCCAGGATGAAGCCGCGAATCTCGTCACGACCGTCTTCTTCGAGCTTCGCCCAGACGACGAAGACATCCGCGATCGGCGAGTTCGAAATCCACATCTTCGTGCCGGAAAGCGAGAAGCCGTTCTGCACTTTCTTCGCGCGCGTCGTCATGCTGGCCGGGTCGGAGCCCGCGTTCGGCTCGGTCAGCCCGAAGCAGCCGATCCACTCGCCGCGCGCCAGCTTCGGCAGATACTTTTCCTTTTGCGCGTCGCTGCCGAACGTGTAAATCGGCACCATGACGAGCGACGATTGCACCGACATCATCGAGCGATAACCCGAATCCACGCGCTCCACTTCCCGCGCGATCAGCCCATAGCTGACGTAATTGAGCCCCGGCCCGCCGTATTGCTCGGGAATCGTCGGGCCGAGCAGCCCGAGTTCGCCCATTTCGCGAAAGATCGCCGGATCGGTCCTTTCCTCGCGAAACGCCTGCATGACGCGCGGCTGCAGCTTGTCCTGCGCGTAGGCGCGTGCGGCGTCCCGCACCATGCGTTCGTCTTCGTTCAGTTGTTGATCCAAGAGCAGCGGGTCTTCCCAGTTGAAACGGGCGGCGTCGGCCATGTGCGTTCTCCGGTGTGTAGTGTTGACGCGCCAAGACGCGGCGCTTGACGCGAGTTCCGCTATGCGAAACAATGTTCTGCAAAACGAACTCCGAGTTTAGCATTCGATGGATTCCGCCAACAATCGCAAGTCCGCTTCTAAATCGACGCGCCGTGTCGCAGCCGATGACATCGACGAGCGCAGATTCGTCGTCGCACTGGCGCGCGGTCTGGACATATTGCGCGCATTTCGGCCCGGCGAAACCTTGCTCGGCAACCGCGATTTCGTCGAACGCACCGGCTTGCCGAAAGCGACGGTCAACCGCCTGGCTTACACGCTCGCGACGCTCGGCTATTTGCGCTTCGACGACGCCGCCGGCAAGTACGCGCTCGACACCGGCGTGCTGTCGCTCGGCTTTGCGCTGCTCGCGGGCGCGGATTCGCTCGAACTGGCACGTCCGCACATGCGCGCGCTGGCGCGGGAAATCGGGGCGGCGGTATCGCTCGGATGCCGCGACGGGCTCGACATGATCTATCTGGACACCATCCGCAGTGAAACGGCGCTGACGCTCGGCCTCGCGCCTGGATCGCGCCTGTCGATGCTCACCAGTTCGATGGGCCGCGCGTACCTTGCGGTGCAGGAACCGGCGGCGCGCGCGGCGTTGCTGGACGAGTTGGGGGAAGCGGCGGGCGAGGATGGCGCGCATCGTGTCGAAGCGGCGAAGCGCGCCATCGGCGACTACGCGCGTGACGGCTGCTGCTATTCGTTCCGCGAGTGGCACGACGACGTCAACGCGATCGCCGCGCCGTTTCGCGACGTGCGCAATGGCCGATGGCTCGTGTTGAGCAGCAGCGGACCGGCATCGTCGATGGACGAGGCTTATTTTCGCGAAGTCATCGGCCCGAAGCTGAAGGCGCTCGCCGCGCGGCTCGGCTGAACCGCGCCGGATAAGCGGTCAAAGCACGGTCCGGACGTGCCATAGCTCCGGAAACAGCACGACATCGAGCATCTTGCGCAAATACGGCGCGCCCGCCGTGCCGCCCGTGCCCTGCTTGAAGCCGATGATCCGCTCGACCGTCGTGACGTGGCGAAAGCGCCATTGCCGGAACGCGTCTTCGAGATCGACGAGTTCTTCGGCCATCTCGTACAGCTCCCAGTGCTCCGACGGATTGCGATACACCGCGAGCCACGCCGCTTCGACCGATGCATCGTGCGCGGTCGGCTGCGTCCAGTCGCGATTCAGCCGCTCGGGCGCAATTTCGAAACCGCGCCGCGCGAGCAGGCGAATGACTTCGTCGTAGAACGAAGGCGCCTCGAGCGTCTCGCGCACCTGCCCGAGAATCTCCGGCCTGTGCGCGTGCGGCTTCAACATCTGCACGTTCTTGTTGCCGAGCAAAAACTCGATCTGCCGATACTGATGCGACTGAAACCCCGACGACGCGCCCAGATACGGCCGCATCGCGGTGTATTCGGACGGCGTCATGGTCGCGAGCACGTTCCACGCTTGCACGAGTTGCTCGAAGATCCGCGAGACGCGCGCGAGCATCTTGAACGCGGGCGGCAGTTCATCGCGATGAACGGAATCCAGCGCCGCGCGCAGTTCGTAGAGCGCGAGCTTCATCCACAGCTCGCTCGTCTGATGCTGCACGATGAACAACATCTCGTTGTGATCCGGCGACAGCGGATGCTGCGCGTTCAGGATCGAATCGAGGCCGAGATAATCGCCGTAGCTCATCGAATCGGAGAAGTCGAGCTTGGCGTCGTGCCAGCCTTCTTTTTCCGATGCCGCGCCATGGCCGAACGGACAACCTTGCGTTTCGCTCATGATCGCAGTCCTCAGGTCACCGATGCGCGTTCGGCGAATTCCGGCGCGCGCCAGCTTTCGGTCGCGAGCACGTCGCGCAGGATTTCGACGGCGTCCCACACATCGACGAAACGCGTGTAGAGCGGCGTGAAGCCGAAGCGCAGAATGCGCGGCTCGCGATAATCGCCGATCACGCCGCGCGCGATCAGCGCCTGCATCACTTCATAGCCGTACGGATGAAGGAAGCTCACTTGCGAGCCGCGTTGCGCGTGATCGCGAGGCGTCGCGAGCGTGAGCGGAAAATCGGCGCACCGGGCTTCCACGAGCGCGATGAACAGATCGGCGAGCGCGAGCGACTTGCGCCGCAACGCCTGCATGTCCGTTTGCAGGAAGACTTCGAGTCCGCATTCGACGAGCGCCATCGAAACGATCGGCTGCGTGCCGCACAGAAAGCGCGCGATGCCCGCGTCCGGCCGATAAACCGGGTCCATCTCGAACGGTTTTTTGTGGCCCCACCATCCGGAAAGCGGCTGCGAGAACGCGTTCTGATGGCGCTTCGGCACCCACACGAAGCCGGGCGAACCGGGGCCGCCGTTCAGATACTTGTACGTGCAGCCGACCGCGTAGTCCGCGCCGACGCCGTTCAGATCGACCGGCACCGCGCCCGCCGAATGCGCGAGGTCCCAGACGGCGAGCGCGCCCGCGCGATGAACCATTTCGGTGAGCGCGGCCATGTCGTGCATGTAACCGGTGCGATAGTTCACGTGCGTGATCATCGCGATGGCGGTGTGTTCGTCGATGGCGGCGGGCAGCTCGGCGGCGTCATCGACGAGACGCAGTTCATAACCGCGATCCAGTTGCTCGATCAAACCCTGCGCGATGTAGAGATCGCTCGGGAAATTCGAACGTTCGGAGACGATCACGCGGCGCTTCGAGTCGCGTTCGTTCGCGAGCTTCAGCGCCGCCGAGAGGACCTTGAACAGGTTCGCGGAGATCGTGTCCGTGACGACGACTTCGTCCTCGCCCGCGCCGATCAGCGGCGCGAGCTTGTTGCCGAGGCGCTTCGGCATGGCGAACCAGCCCGCCGTGTTCCAGCTTCGGATCAGCCCTTCGCCCCATTCGCCGCCGATCACGCCGGCCGCGCGCGCGGCCGCGGCCTTGGGCGGCACGCCGAGCGAATTGCCGTCGAGATAGATCACGCCGTCGGAGAGCGCGAACTGGGCGCGCAATGCGCCGAGCGGATCGTCGCGGTCGAGCGCGGCGGCATCGTCACGATGTTTCATCGAAAAGTCCATGTTGTGGCGGATAGTTAGCAGAGCGGGCGAAGGGCGGCGCGCACGGGGCTTGCATCGAGCGTCGCGAATTTGAGCGGCAGCGCGATCAGCTCGTAGTCGCCGGGCGCGACGGCATCGAGCACGAGGCCTTCGAGAATCGCCATGCGATGCGCGCGGATGCGGCGATGCGCGTCCATCGTTTTCGATTCCTGCGGATCGAGCGAAGGCGTGTCGATGCCGACGAGCCTCACGCCTTTGTCCGCGAGCAAATCGATGGTTTCGGGCGCAACCGCGCAGAATGCGCTGTCCCACGCGTCGAGCGGCGCGCGGCCATAGGTGCGCAGGAGAATGCGGGGCGGGGCGTCGTGCAGATGCGCGGCGAGCATGTCCGGCGTGACGAGCGGCTTCGCGCCGATGCAGTGCACGACCCGGCACGCGCCGATGTACGTGTCCAGATCGACCGCGCCGATGGCGGCGCCGTCGGCGTCGTAGTGAAGCGGGGCATCGGCGTGCGTGCCGGTGTGCGGCGAAAGCGTGACGCGCGCGACGTTCACGGGCGAACCCGTTTCGATCCGCCAGACGCGCTCGATGTTCACAGGCGTGTCGCCCGGCCAGACCGGCGTGCCTGCGGCGACGGGCGCGGAAATGTCGAGAAGCGTCATGGCGCGGCCTAGCAGAGAGTGTGGATATGCGTCAAATCATAGCCGTCCAATTCCGAAAGGTGCTTGCGAAATAACCACCCAAAAACGTTCTGACTAGAACATAATTCGATGAAACGGGCTAGGAGGCTAAAAAGTGACCGGATTCACGCTCGATGCAACGGATTGCCGAATTCTGGCGGTATTGCAGGAAGATGGACGGATCAGCAACCTGGACCTGGCGGAGCGCATTTCGCTTTCGCCGTCGGCGTGCCTGCGCCGAATGCGCCTGCTCGAAGAAGAAGGCGTGATCGCGAGTTATCGCGCGTGCCTGGATCGGGAGCGGCTGGGCATCGAACTGGAGGCGTTCGTCCACGTCTCCATGCGCAACGATCAGGAAAACTGGCACGAGAAGTTCGCGGCGGCGGTGCGCGAATGGCCGGAAGTGGTCGGCGCGTTCGTCGTGACCGGCGACACGCACTACGTGCTGCGCGTGCTCGCGCACAACCTCAAGCACTACTCCGATTTCATCCTGACGAAGCTCTACAAGGCGCCGGGCGTGATCGACATTCGCTCGAACATCGTGTTGCAGACCATGAAGGACGACGCGGGCGTGCCCGTCGCGTTGATCGATCAGCCGTCGCGCGGCGCGCCGCACGCCTGAGGCTGCGGCCGGACGAGGCCTTATTCGAGCGGTCCGATCGTGTGGAATCCGCCCGCCTGAAACACGAGCGGCGCGACTTCGGACGCGTTCTCGCGCACGCCGCAGCGTTCCACTTCGCCGACGAAGATCACGTGATCGCCTTCGTCGTAGCGGCTGCGATTGTGGCATTCGAACCAGGCGAGCGCGCCGTCGAGCACGGGCATGCCGGTATCGCCCGCCGCGTGCGACACGCCCGCGAAGCGGTCGCCCTTGACCGTGGCGAAGCGCCGGCACAGATCGATCTGAGAAGCCGCCAGCACGTTCACGACGTAATGGCTATTCGAGCGGAAAACGGGCATCGACGCCGAGCGCGTGGAAAGACTCCACAGCACGAGCGGCGGATCGAGCGAAACGGAATTGAACGAACTCGCGGTGATGCCGATCAACTGGCCGGAATCGGTGCGCGTGGTGATGACGGTCACGCCGGTCGCAAACTGGCCGAGCGCGGCGCGGAAAGCGGTCGGGTCGAAATTCGGAGTTTTGGCGCGTGTCATTTGGCAACTGTGCGGGCGAGTGAACGGTCGAGTGTGTCGTGTGCCGCCGAGCCGGCCGCGCGTCGCGCCTGAGTCGGAACGATTTTTTCTGAAAACATAAAAAGCTGTAGATTTGTGTCGATTCTAGCGGAATCGGCCATCGGAAGCCGCCATAAGCCAGTACCGGCAGTGTGGCCAACGCCGCTTTGTAAAAGCCGGTAAGCTCGTCTGATTGAAGAAGCGGCGTCGCGCAACCACATGGAGGGTCCGCGGCGTGGCCGCACGAACGTGACGAGGAGCAGGCATGACCCAGCAAAACGCACAGAAGAGACTCGAAACCGCGACGCTCGGCGGTGGTTGTTTCTGGTGCACCGAAGCCGTGTTTCTGGCGGTGGAAGGCGTGGAGTCGGTGGAATCGGGCTATGCGGGCGGCCAGGTGGTGAATCCGTCGTACGAGCAGGTTTGCGAGGGCGACACCGGCCACGCGGAAGTGGTGAAGGTCGTATTCGATCCGGCTGTCATCGGCTATCGCGAGATTCTCGAGATTTTCTTCGCGACGCACGATCCGACGCAGATCAATCGGCAGGGCAACGATGTCGGCACGCAGTATCGCTCGGCGGTGTTCACGCATTCGGACGAGCAGCGCCAGGTTGCGCTCGAAGTGATCGACGAACTTCAACGCGAGGACATTTACGGCGGCAAGATCGTGACGGAGGTCACGCCGCTCGCCGACGACTACTATCCCGCCGAGGCGTATCACCAGAACTTCTTCGCGCAGCATCCGAACCAGGGTTATTGCGCGGCGATCGTCGGGCCGAAGGTGGCGAAGTTCCGCAAGAAGTTCGCGCATCGGCTGAAGGCGTGATGCTGCGTTAATTCTCCGAGTTCGACTGCGCGCGCTCGCACTCCGTTGCGATGCCGCGCGCCAGCTCGAAGCACGTCAGCGGCGCGGAGCCTTCCGCCTTGTTGTTCGCCGCGATCACCACCGGCTGGCCCGCGATCGCGTATTGCGCGGCCAGTTCGGCCAACGCTTTGCGCGTATCGAGATCTTCATCGACGATTCTGTCGAACGGCTCGTACTTCGCCTTCGCCTGCTCGTAGCGAAAGCCGCTGTGCAAACTCCAGCGCACGACGAGCGGTCCCAACCTGTCTTCGTCCAGCAGCGCCAGCGCCTTTGCCTGCCGACGCACGTCCGGCATGCGCGCGTGCACGCCGACGCAGTACCGCACGTTCGCGTCGCGGAGCGTTCGGATGAAACGCGGCGTCAGCATCACCGCGTCGCGCAGTTCGACGGCGTAGCACGCGTCGCCTTCGAGCGGCGGCAACGCGCCTAGAAATGCCGCGAGACGGTCGATGAAGCGCGACGGTTCGACGATCATCGCGTCCGGCAGCGGCGGAATCTGGAATACGGGCGCGCCCGCCTTCTCGCCCAGTCCGCCGATGCACGGCGTCACGAATTCGTCGATGGCAATTTGCGCGTTCAGGAACGCGGGGTTCTCGGAAGCGGGCGCGCCGCGTTCGCCGCGAATGAAGGCATCGGTGACGGAAGCGGGCGCTTTCACGATGAAGCGAAAATGCGCCGGCACCTGCGATGCGTATCGCGCATACTCCGCGAGCGACAGCGGCGCGTAGAACGAGCGGTCGATCGACACGCTCTTCAATAGCGGATGCGCGGCGTAGGCGGCGAGGCCGTCGCGGGAAAGTTTGGTGTTCGAATAATCGTCGCCGTAGACGACGCCGCGCCAGCCCGGAAACGACCATGTCGATGTGCCGAGATGAACGCGCGCCGGCAGGCGATGCGCGATCGCTTCCAATTCCGGCTGCATCGGCGCGGGCAGGACGGCGCGCGGCTTGATCGACTTGGCCGACTTACCCGACTTGCCCGGCTTGGCCGGTTGCGCCACGGAATCCGGCGCGGCGGACCCGAACAGGTCGAACTGTTCGTCGTCGTCCGCGCCGGTGTCGATCAGCGTTTGCGGCTGGTTCAGAGCGGCTTCTCGTAGATATAACGCCGCGACCACGGCAGCGTCTTCGCGCTGCGTCCTGCCTTGCGGCAGACGACCTGATAGATCGACACGTCGTCGTTTTCGAACGCATACGCGCAGCCCGCCAGATACACGCGCCAGATGCGGAATTTTTCGTCATCGACGAGCTTCTTCGCTTCTTCCGCGTGCGCCTCGAAGTTGTCCGCCCAGAGGTCGAGCGTGTGCGCGTAATGGCGGCGCAGGCTTTCGACGTCCACGGCCTCCAGTCCGCCGCGCTGCATGCTTTCGAGCGCGAGGCTGATATGCGGCAGCTCGCCGTCCGGGAACACGTACTTGTCGATGAACTCGCCGCCGCCGAGCGACGTCTCGCCGCTGTCGGCATCCGACGACGTGATGCCGTGATTCATCGCGACGCCGTCATCGACGAGCAGATCGTGCATCTTCGCGAAATAACCGGGCAGATTCTTGCGCCCGACGTGCTCGAACATGCCGACGCTCGTGATGCGGTCGAACTGGCCCGGCACGTCGCGATAATCCTGCAGCCGGATCTCGATCTGGCCTTCGAGACCGGCGTCTTTCACGCGCTGCGTCGCGAGCTTGAACTGGTTTTCCGAGAGCGTGACGCCCACGCATTGCGCGCCGAACTTCTGCGCCGCGCGAATGACGAGCGCGCCCCAGCCGCAGCCGATATCGAGCAGACGGTGCCCCGGCTGCACCTGAATCTTGGTGAGAATGTGATCGATCTTCTTGATCTGCGCGGTGGCGAGGTCTTCGTCGCCGTTCTCGAAATACGCGCAGGAGTACACCATGTTCTTGTCGAGCCAGAGCTGATAGAACTCGTTCGACACATCGTAGTGGTACTGAATGGCTTTCCTGTCCGACGTCTTCGAGTGCGTGAAGTAGCGTCGCACGCGGGCGAGCTTGCCGGCGTTCGTGACGGTGCTCTTGGCAAGCGAATAGCCGATGTCGATGATGTCCGAGAGCTTGCCCTCGATATCGATCTTGCCCTTCACATACGCTTCGCCGAGATTGTCGAGACTCGGTTCGAGCAAATACGGCAGCGCGGTTGCGCTCTTCACGTGCAGCGTCACCTGAGGCGCGGCGAAGCGGCCGAAATCGTGCTGCTGTCCGTCCCACAGCACGAGGCGCGCGGGCAGGTTGGCCCTCTCCCGCACTTCCTCCACCCATTGCGTCAGCTTCTTCTCCCAGAACATGCTTGTTTCTCCGCGCTAAGAAAATCCAAGGTGAAGGCTCGCGCCTTCATGTTCGTTGCCGTGCCGCGTCCTGCCGTGTGCCGGGCGGTCTTCTTCAGTCCGCCTGCCGGTGCGCCTGCGTCACGGTGCGAGCCGCGTGATGCGCCACGGGCCGTTCGCGCTGTCGCGCGTATAGACGATGCGATCGTGCAGCCGCGACGGCCGTCCCTGCCAGAATTCGATGGTGTCGGGCACGAGGCGGTAGCCGCCCCAGTGCGGCGGGCGCGGCGGCGCGTCGCCATAAAGCGCGATCATTTCGCGTTCGCGCGCTTCGAGCGTTTCGCGGCTGTCGATCGGCTGGCTCTGATCCGACGCCCATGCGCCGATGCGCGAGCCGAGCGGACGCGACGCGTAGTAGGCATCGCTCTCCGCGTCGCTCGTTTTCACGACCGTGCCCTCGATGCGCACCTGACGCTCGAGTTCGATCCAATGAAACAGCAGACTGGCAGCAGGGTTCTCGGCGATTTCGCGGCCCTTGCGGCTATCGTAATTGGTGAAAAAAACGAAGCCGCGATCGTCGACGCCCTTGATCAGCACGATGCGCGCGGACGGGCGGCCTCGTGCATCGACCGTGGCGAGCGTCATGGCGTTGGGTTCGGGCAGTTTGGCGTCGAGGGCCTGGGCGAACCAGGTCTGGAACTGGCTCACCGGATTGGAATCGACGTGAGCGGCGTCGAGCGCGCCGCGAGAATAGTCTTTACGGAGGTCTGCTAGGGTCGTCATTTTTATGCAAACGCTACAGTCGCGTCAGTATAGCCAAGGTGAAACGTTCTTGCCCCGATTACGCCAAGCTTGCAATGATCATCGTCAAAGCTTCGGATATCTGAGACATATTTCTCCAATGACATCGGGTGCGGCTATCACGTCTTCGGTATCGATAAGGCAGAATACGCAATTCGGCCGCATTTTGCATGAACGGACTGCGAACTTTTTGTGCGCGACAGCCGCCTGTAAGCCTTGCTGGGCGTACTTTCCGTCCTTCACTCACGTGTACCTACATGACTTCATCCGACGCCACCGCCACTGACACGCTATCCGCTGAAGACCTGGCCGACCGCGAGCGGCGCTTCGGCGGCATCGCACGCTTGTACGGCGCGAGCGCGCTCGACACGTTCGAACGCGCGCATGTCGCGGTGATCGGCATCGGCGGCGTGGGATCGTGGGTGGCGGAAGCGCTCGCGCGCAGCGCGGTCGGCAAGCTGACGCTGATCGATCTCGATAACGTCGCCGAAAGCAACACGAACCGGCAGATTCACGCGCTCGACGGCAACTACGGCAAGGCGAAAGTGACCGCGATGGCCGAACGCATCGCGCTGATCGATCCGGCGTGCGACGTGCGGCAGATAGAGGACTTCGTCGAACCCGGCAATTTCGATGCGACGCTCGGCGGCGGCTTCGATTTCATCGTCGATGCGATCGACAGCGTGCGCACCAAGACCGCGCTGATCGCGTGGTGCGTCGCGCGCAAGCAGGCGCTCATTACCGTGGGCGGCGCGGGCGGGCAGCTCGATCCGACGCGCATCCGCATCGACGATCTCGCGCTCACCATTCAGGACCCGCTGCTTTCAAAGGTGCGCGGCCAGTTGCGCAAGCAGCACGGCTTTCCGCGCGGGCCGAAGTCGCGTTTCAAGGTGAGCGCGGTGTATTCGGACGAGCCGCTGATTTATCCCGACGCGCCCGCGTGCGACATCAGCCAGGGCGCGGAGCATCTGGAAACGGGCGCGAATTACGCGGGTCCGGTCGGGTTGAATTGCGCGGGCTTCGGGTCGAGCGTGTGCGTGACCGCGAGCTTCGGCTTCGCGGCGGCGGCGTTCGTGCTGCGGGAACTGGCGAAGCGGGCGGCGTGACCGTCGTTTGATGCGGATGGACAAACGGCCAGCTTACGTAGCTGGCCGTTCTCGTTTCAGCGGGTAATAAAACGCGGTCAGTTGATCGCCATGCTCAGCCTGCGCCGCCAGTGCGACACGAGATCGGGCTGATTCGACGCGAGTTCGAACACCGACAGCATCGTCTTGCGGCCGACATCGTCCATGAAAGCGCGGTCGCGTTCGACAATGGCGAGCAGATGCTCCAGCGCGCCCGCATAGTCGCGGCCTGCGATCAGCCGGTTCGCGAGTGCGAAGCGCGCTTCGAGATCGTCGGGATTCGCGTTGACGGCGTCGATCAGCGCGTCGGCGGGCGGGAGGTCGGCTGCGGCTTCGGCGGCGTCGAGCTCGGTCTTCAGCGCGTTGTAGCGCGCGTCGATGCCCTGCGTCGTCTTCGGCGAAAGCAGCTTGTCCTCTTCCTTCGCCTCGTCGATGCGCCGCTCCGCGAGCAGCCATTCGATCAGGTCGAGGCGGGCGTCGTCGTAGCCGGGATCGAGCGCGAGCGCGGCCTTGATGCGATCGATCGCCTCCTTGCGCTTTCCCGTCGCCCACGCGTTGTGCGCGGCGCGGCGCTCGGAATCGGCGCCGTCCGGCACGAGCTTGTCGAGAAACGCGCGCAACTCGCCTTCGGGCAGCACGCCAATGAACTGATCGATCGGATGCCCGTCCGCGAACGCGATCACGTGCGGAATGCTGCGCACCTGAAAGTGCTGCGAGAGTTCCGGGTTCTCGTCGACGTTCACCTTCACGAGCTTCCATTTGCCGCCGGCTTCGGCTTCGAGCCTTTCCAGCATCGGGCCGAGCGTCTTGCAAGGGCCGCACCAGGGCGCCCAGAAATCCACGAGGACGGGCGCGAGCATCGACGCGTTGATCACGTCGTTCTCGAATGTGGCAAGGGTGGTATCCATGCGTTCTCTCCTCTGCTGGCGAACTATCTCGAAATTCTTAGATGGGGACGACGCCCGGGCCTGTCAATGGGCTTCGCACGCCTCATGCCTCGGGCGCGCGCGATTCGCGGCGCGGCGGCGGCAGCGGGATGAACTCGGTTTCGCCGGGAACATGGCCCATGCGCTGTTCGCTCCACGCCTGTTTCGCCGCTTCGATCTTGTCCCGCGAACTGGAGACGAAGTTCCATTCGATGAAGCGCGTGCCGTCGAGCGGCGCGCCGCCGAGCAGCATCACGACCGCGCCGCCCGCGCTTGCGAGCCGCACCGACGCGCCCGAATTCAGCAGCGACATTTGCTGCGGCGCGGCGGGTTCGCCGTCGATCGACAGGTCGCCGTCGACGAGATACACGCCGCGTTCCTCGTGCTCCGCATCGAGCGTGAGTTCGCTGTCGGCCGCGAAGTGCGCGGCGACGTAGAGCGTCGGCGAAAAAGTGCGCGTCGGGGCGGTCGCGCCGAACGCGCTGCCCGCGATCACGCGCAGCGTGACGCCGTCGCGCTCGATTTGCGGCAACGTCGCCGCCGCGTGATGTTCGAACGACGGCTCCACGTCCTCGCTCGCGACCGGCAGCGCGACCCACGTCTGGATGCCGTGCATCGACTGGCCGCTCGCGCGCTCTTCGTCCGGCGTGCGCTCCGAATGGACGATGCCGCGCCCGGCGGTCATCCAGTTGACATCGCCGGGAACGATCTTCTGCACGGAGCCCACGCTGTCGCGATGCATGATCGCGCCGTCGAAGAGATACGTGACCGTGGCGAGGCCGATATGCGGATGCGGCCGCACGTCGAGGCCCTTGCCGGGCACGACGGTTGCGGGTCCGATGTGGTCGAAGAAGATGAAGGGTCCGACGGTGCGTGCGGCGAGCGCGGGAAGGACGCGTCTCACCATGAGGCCGCCGACATCGTGTTCGTGAGGTTTCAACTGCGCGCGAATCGTCGAGGACATGGCGGTTCACCGGATGAAGGCGGGCGCCGGAATGGCGCACCTGAACCGTTGATTCTACCGGTGGCCGCGAAGCGGCGCATTGCCCGGCGGTTCCGCGTGCGCCGACCCTTCCAACGTTCCGTGCGGTCGTGACCGGCCGCGCTTTTTGAAGCATGCGTGCAGGTCGCGCAATCTTGATAGGAGAGGGAAACAATGAGCAAGAACAAGCTGTTGATCGCCATCACCGCGGGCCTTTTCACTGCAACGGCCGCCACGGGCGCGTTTGCGCAGACCTCGTCGGGGAATTCGTCGGCTGCCATGGGCGGCGATACGGGCGCGGCCACCACGCAAGGCGGCGACGCGTCGATGGGCACGTCCGGCACGACGACGAAGAAGCATCACAAGATGCACAAGCACGGCACGCAGTCGTCGGCGGCGACCAAGAAGACGCCGGCCGCCGAAACCGGCAACGACGCGGGCACGGAATCCGGCCAGAGCAAGTAAGCGCGGCGCCTTCGGGAGCGCGTGAAGCGCCCGTGCCGTTCGGCGGTGCGGGCGCTTTTCGCTTTTTAGTCGATCCCGCCAATCCCACGTCGAGCGCAGTTTTTCACAATCCTTCGCAATGCCGCTTCGCTACACTCGTCCGATTGCGCCTCTTGCGCGCGAAAAAGGAGAGTGGCGATGTCGCCGAAGGATTTGCTGATTGCAACGGTGGTCATTTTTGCGTGGGGCGTGAACTTCGTCGTCATCAAGCTGGGACTGCATGGCGTCCCGCCGATGCTGCTCGGCGCGCTGCGTTTCGCGCTCGCGGCCTTGCCCGCTTTCTTCGTCAAGCGCCCGCAAATTCCGCTGCGATGGCTCTTCGCCTACGGCCTCACCATTTCGCTCGGGCAGTTCGCGCTGCTCTTCTACGGCATGGCGGTCGGCATGCCGGCGGGCCTTGCGTCGCTCGTCCTGCAGGCGCAGGCGTTCTTCACGCTCATCTTCGCGGCGATGTTCCTGGGCGAGCGCATTCGCGCGGCGAACGTGCTCGGTCTCGTGATCGCGGCGGCGGGCCTCGCGCTGATCGGCATGCACGGCGGCCAGGCCATGACGCTCACCGGCTTTCTCTTCACGCTCGGGGCGGCGTCGATGTGGGCGCTCGGCAATATCGCGACCAAGCGCATGGGCAAGGTGGATCTGCTGTCGCTTGTCGTGTGGGCGAGCCTGATTCCGCCGCTGCCGTTCCTCGCGCTTTCGCTGATTTTCGAAGGCCCGGCGCGCATCGCGTCGAGCCTCGCGGCCATTCCGCTCGTGTCGGTGCTCGCGGTGTGCTATCTCGCGTTCGTTGCCACGCTCGTCGGCTATAGCTTGTGGGGCAAGCTGCTCGCGCGCTATCCGGCGGGGCATGTCGCGCCGTTTTCGCTGCTCGTGCCGGTGATCGGGCTGGCGTCGGCGGCGCTGTTTCTGGATGAAGGCATGAGCGCGATGGAAGTCGCGGGCGCGGCGCTCGTCATGGCGGGGCTCGCGGTGAACGTGTTCGGCGGGCGGATCGCGCAGCGGTTCGTGTCGGCGGCGCGGTGAGGTTCGCGGAGGCGCGCTCACGCCTCCGCTGAAAGCGCATCAGGTCATGCGGCTCTTCGCGAGTGGCGGATTGGCCGCGAAATACCGCTTGATGCCCTTCATGATCGCGTTGGCCATCTTGTCGCGATACGCGTCGTCGTTGAGTCGCGCTTCCTCGTCCGGATTGCTGATGAACGCGGTTTCCACGAGGATCGACGGAATATCCGGCGCTTTCAGCACGGCGAAGCCCGCCTGCTCGACCGATCCCTTGTGCAGCTTGTTGATCCCGCCGATCTCGTTCAGCACGAAGCTGCCGTAACGCATCGAGTCGCGAATCTGCGCGGTCGTCGACATGTCGAAGAGCGCGCGGTTCACGCTCGCGTCCTGCGACTTCACGTTGATGCCGCCGACCTGATCCGACGAATTCTCCTTGGCCGCCATCCAGCGCGCCGCCGCGCTCGACGCGCCGTGCTCCGACAACGCGAAGACGGAGGAACCGCGCGCGTCGGGCGAGGTGAACGCATCCGCGTGAATCGACACGAAAAGGTCCGCCGAGACGCGCTGCGCCTTCTGCACGCGCACGTTGAGCGGCACGAAGAAGTCGGCGTCGCGGGTCATCATCGCGCGCATGTTCGGCTGGGCGTCGATCTTCGCGCGCAGCTTCTTCGCGATATCGAGCGCGACGTGCTTTTCATACGTGCCGCTGCCGCCGATCGCGCCAGGGTCTTCGCCGCCGTGACCCGGATCGATCGCGACGGTCAGGAGGCGCGTCGTGCCCGAACGATCTTGCTTCGGCGTGGAGAACGCGAACTGGTCATTGTCGTCGTCGTTCTTTTTGGCGATAACGGGCGGCACGACGCGCGGCTTCGGCGCGGGCGTCGGCACCGGTATCGCCGGCTTCGGAACGGAAGGCGCAGGCGTGTCGTTCGAGAGATCGCCCTGCGCGTACTTCTGGAAAAAGTCGTCCGTGGAATCCTGCGCGAGCGGCTTCTGCGTGGTGGCCGGCCCGGAAAGCGTCGCGGGCGGCGGCGCGGACGGATTCGGATTCGCGCGGTCGAACGCCTCCTGCTTGCGCTCGGTCTGCGCGAGCAGCTCCATCAGCGGATCGGGCGCGACGGCCGGATACAGGTCGAACACGAGCCGGTACTTGTAGCTGCCGATCGGCCCGAGCGTGAACACCTGCGGCTTCACCGAACCCTTGAGGTCGAACACCATCCGCACGACATGCGGCTGATATTGCCCGACGCGCACGGCCTGAATCTGCGGATCGTTCGGCGTGATCTTCGAGACGAGCTCGCGCAACGCCTGATCGAGATCGATGCCGTTGAGATCGACGACGAGCCTGTCCGGCCCCTGAAGCAACTGGTTGCTGTTGGTGAGCGGCTGGTCCGATTCGATGGTCACGCGCGTGTAATCGCGCGCGGGCCACACGCGCACGCCGAGCACGGAACTCGCGTGCGCGAGCTTCGGCGCGACGAGCGCGAGCACGAGCGTCGATGCGCCCGCGCGCAACACCTGGCGCCTGCGCCAGTTGTGCGGCGCGCTCGCGCTCGATTCGATCGAATGGAACGGCTTGATCAGCATCTTTCGAGACATGTCTTTCCTGTTTCGCTAAACGCCCGCGCGGTCAGCACGCGGCCTTCTTCTTCGTTCGTTTGCGTTGTTTCGTTTCCCGCGATGCCGTCATCCGGCAGCGTCAGCGCGAAAACGAGGTCCGGCACGCCGAGCAAGCCGCCCGCTTGCTGCGGCCATTCGACGAGACACAACGCGCCCCGGTCGAAATACTCGCGAAAACCGGCATCGGCCCATTCGGCCGGATCGGCGAAGCGATAGAGATCGAAGTGATATACGTCGAGCGGGCCGCTTTCAGTATGAAGCGAGTACGGCTCGACGAGCGTGTAAGTCGGGCTTTTGACGCGGCCCGCATGACCGAGCGCACGCAGCGTCGCGCGCACGAGGGTGGTCTTGCCCGCGCCCAGGTCGCCGATCAACTGGACTTGCAAGCCGTGGAATGGTTCAGCCGATGCCTGCGCCCGCGTCTCGCCGATGGCGCGCGCGAAGCGCTCACCGAACGCGAGCGTCGCGGCTTCGTCGCGCAATTCGAAGCGGCGTTCGAGAAGCGCGGCGGGTGAATCGAATGTCGATGGTGCGGGGCTTTCGGGCATTGCTCGTAAAATGTCGTGATGAACCGATTGCCGGAACACTCCGATGAAGTCACGACCGCGTCGAGCGACGCCGCCGTCGAGTTGCGCGCCTTGCATCATTTGGAAAACGACGAGGCCGCGCTGGCGGAACTCGCGCAGCGCATCAAGGCGTGGGGGCGCGAGCTGGGATTCGGTGCGGTCGGAATCAGCGATATCGACCTGACGGATGCCGAGGAAGGCCTCAACAGTTGGCTTGAAGCAGGCTATCACGGCGAAATGGATTATATGGCCAAACATGGGATGAAACGCGCGAGGCCGGCCGAGCTTGTGGCCGGAACGCGACGGGTCATCACGGCGCGCATGGCCTATCTCCCCGCCGCGACGCTCGCGCATTCGGGCGATGAAAGCGTCGCGACAGCGGACGGTCAGAAGAACGACTGGCGCGCGGTCGAATGGAAGCGGCTCGGGCAGCCGGCGCAAGCGCAAGTCTCGATTTACGCGCGCGGCCGCGATTATCACAAGGTCATGCGCAACCGGCTGCAACAACTGGCCGAACGTATCGAGAAGGAAATCGGGCCGTTCGGGCATCGCGCGTTCACGGATTCCGCGCCGGTCCTCGAAGTGGCGCTCGCCCAGAAGGCGGGCAACGGCTGGCGCGGCAAGCACACGCTGCTGCTGGATCGCGACGCCGGTTCGCTCTTCTTTCTCGGCGAGATTTACGTCGATCTTCCGCTGCCCGTCGATCCCGCGCCCGAGCACGACGGAGCGCATTGCGGCCAGTGCACGCGTTGCATCGGCGCATGTCCGACGGGCGCGATCGTCCGGCCGTATCGCGTGGACGCGCGGCGCTGCATCTCGTATCTGACCATCGAACTGCACGGCAGCATTCCGGAAGAAATGCGGCCGCTCATCGGCAATCGCGTGTACGGATGCGACGACTGCCAGCTCGTGTGTCCGTGGAACAAGTTCGCGCAGGCCGCGCCGGTCGCGGATTTCGATGTGCGTCACGGGCTGGATCGCGCGACGCTTGTCGAACTTTTTGCGTGGACCGCCGAGGAATTCGACACGCGCATGCAGGGCAGCGCGATCCGGCGCATCGGCCATGAGCGATGGCTGCGCAATATCGCCGTGGCGATGGGCAACGCGTTGCGCGACGTCTCGCTCGATGCGCGCGAACGCGAGGCGATCGCTCATGCGCTGCGAGCGCGCGCGGACGATGCTTCGGAACTCGTGCGCGAGCATGTGCGCTGGGCACTTTCGCAAGGAAGCGAGCATGAATGATGTCTCATTCGATGCGGTCATCGACGCGCCGTTCGGCCGGGTCGGCATCCGCGCCGACGACCGCTTCGTGCGCGAGATCGTCTATCTTCCGCACGACACGGCGACCGTCGATCCGCTGAGGCCGCTCGCGCAGGAAGCCGCCGCGCAAATCCGCCGCTATTTCGACGCGCCGTCGATGCGCTTCGATCTGCCGCTCGGCATCGGCGGCACCGCGTTTCAGCAGCGCGTGTGGCGCGGCATCGGCGGCATCGCGGCGGGGCAGGTGTGGACCTACGGTCAGCTTGCGCGCGAGATCGGCAGCGTGCCGCGCGCGGTCGGGCAGGCGTGCGGCTCCAATCCGCTGCCGATCGTGATACCGTGCCACCGGGTCGTGGCGTCGAGCGGGATCGGCGGATTCGCGCATCATCCCGGCGACGGCTTTTTTCGTGACGTGAAGCGCTGGCTGCTGGCGCATGAAGGTGTATCCATCGGATGACGAGCGCAATCACTGAAGAACCGCAGACGCCCGAACTCGTCGCGAGCAGCGACGCGATCGATCTCTTCTGCGACGCGTTGTGGCTCGAACACGGGCTCGCCAGGAACTCGCTCGATGCGTATCGGCGCGACTTGCGGCTCTTCGCCGAATGGCTCGCGAAGACGCGCGGCGCGTCCATCGACACCGCCAGCGAAGCCGACATGAACGGCTACATGGCCGCGCGCCGCGGCGACAAGGCGACCTCCGCGAATCGGCGGCTCTCGGTGTTTCGCCGCTATTACGCGTGGGCGCTGCGCGAGCATCGCGCATCCGCCGATCCCACTTTGAAGCTGCGTTCGGCCAAGCAGCCGCCGCGTTTTCCGTCGACGCTCAACGAAGCGCAAGTCGAAGCGCTGCTTGGCGCGCCAGACATCGAGACGCCGCTCGGCCTGCGTGATCGCACGATGCTCGAACTGATGTACGCAAGCGGCTTGCGCGTGACGGAGCTTGTCACGCTGAAGACCGTCGAGCTGGGTTTGAACGAAGGCATCGTTCGCGTGATGGGCAAGGGCTCGAAAGAGCGCCTCGTGCCGTTTGGCGAAGAGGCGCACGGATGGATCGCGCGATATCTGCGCGAATCACGGCCCGCGCTGCTCGGCCCGCGCGCCGCCGATGCGCTTTTCGTCACCGCGCGCGGCGAAGGCATGACGCGCCAGCAGTTCTGGAACATCATCAAGCGTCATGCGCTGAACGGCGGCGTGCATGCGCCGCTGTCGCCGCATACGCTCCGTCACGCGTTCGCGACGCATTTGCTCAATCACGGCGCGGACTTGCGCGTCGTGCAATTGCTGCTCGGCCACTCCGACATCTCGACGACGCAGATCTACACGCACGTCGCGCGCGAGCGGCTGCAAAAGCTGCATCGCGAGCATCATCCGCGCGGATGAATTGGCGATGCGGCCGGCTCACGCGGTGGTCGCAGCGGGCGCGTAGAGCAGCAGCACGCTTGCGATCAGGAGCGTCGCGCCGGCGAGCGTGCGCAGCGACATCGCTTCGCCGAGCACGACGCCGACCAGCATGATTTCGAGAATCGTCACCGCGACCATCAGCGGATACGCGACGCTCAATTCCACGCGCTTCAACGCGAGCGCATACAGCACGAAGCCCGCGCCGTACGCGCCGATCGCGCCGAGCCGGTAGATCAGCGGACGCGCCTCCATGCCGAACAGCAAGGCGCCGCTCCCGGCCGGAAGCGTGCCCGCGAGACGCAGCAGGATACTCGCGAGCGCGCTGCACGTGCCGCTCAAAAGAAGCGTGATATAGGGCATCGAGAATGAAGGTCAGATCGCGACGACCACCGTCGCCACACACAGGCAGATGACGAAGAGGCTCAGGCGGTTCTTGATGGCATAGACGACCGGGTCGTCGTGCATTTCGCCGCGAAACGCGAGCATCCACACGCGGCTGACCCAGTACAACAGAAGCCCGAAGAGCACCCACAGCGCTTGCGGATGCCGATACAAAAGGCGCACGTCCGCCGAGTTCACATAGAGCGCGAGCACGACGACGGCCGCATAGCCCGACGCCGTGCCGAACGAACGAAGAATGCCCAGGTCCTGCGTGACGTAGCCGCGTCCGGCGGCGGACACCTTGCCGTCGCGAAGGAGGGCGTCGAGTTCGGTGTAACGCTTGACCATCGCCAGGCTCAGGAAGATGAGCACCGAGAACATGATGAGCCAGTCGGTCAGCACGATGTCCGCCGCCACGCCGCCCGCGATGATGCGCGACGTATAGAGCGCGGCGAGCGTGAAGACGTCGATGAGCATCATGCGCTTGAGCTTGAACGAATACGCGAGCGTCGCGATGAAATAGCCGCCGAGCACGAGCTGGAAGTTCGGTTCGAGCCGCGCCGCGAGCGTCGCCGATGCGACGAGCAGCGTTACCGTCAGCGCCATCCCGAACGTGAGCGGCAGTTGCCCCGACGCGAACGGCCGGTTGCGCTTCTTCTCGTGACGGCGGTCGGAATCGAGATCGAGCATGTCGTTGAGCAGATACACCGCCGACGCGCAGAAGCAGAATGAGAAGAACGCGATGGTTTCGGCGAGCAGCATCGACGGATCGGTGAAGCGGTGCGACGCGAGCAGCGGCACGAAGATCAGCAGGTTCTTCACCCACTGATAGACGCGCATCTCTTTCAGCGTCAGCAGGACGAGCGAACGCTTCTCTTCGAAGAAGACGATGGTCTTGTTGACCCGTTCCGCCGCCGTCGCGATATGCCGGTCGCCCACGACGATAGCCTGCCGGGCCTGCTCCCACACGGGGACATCGGCGAGCGCGTTGCCGCAGTAATCGAAGCCATGCGCGCCGAACTCTTTCGTCAGCGCGCCGGCCTTGTGACGGCCCTTGAGGTTGTGCGCTTCATCGCTCGCGAGCACGCCCTTGAAGATGCCGAAGTGCTTCGCGATTTGTTCGGCGAACTGTTGATTCGACGCGGTGCACAGGTACAGATCGCGTCCGCACGAACGCTGCTCGTGCAGATACGCGACGAAGCGCGCGTTGTACGGCAGCACGGAAACGTCGATAGCCACGCGCCGCGCGATTTGCGCCTTGAGATGCGCCTTGCCGCGCATCAGCCAGACGATGCACAGCAGCGCATAAAGCGGATTCTTCTTGACGAGCACAAGAAGCGATTCGACGAGCAGATCGGTGGCGGTCAGCGTGCCATCGAGATCGACACAGAGCGGAACGCTTGCTTCGGACATAGCTTCCTCGTCGTTGTCATTCGTCTGTCGATTGGGGTGCGGCTCGTGAATCGTTTGCGTACAGAATAGCGAGCCGTCATTTGCCCGCTCTGTGCGCTAGAGCACTTCGGTGACGCACGCGCGGATGTAGCGAAATTACTTCCAGCCCGACGATATTCCCGCGCCTCGCTGTCTGCAACTGCGATGCGGGGAATCGGCCAAGCGCGCGCGATGATGCGCGGAACGCGCGATCGCGCCGTGATCGCTCAGGCGCGACGATGGCGTTCTATCGTCGATGGCGCTGCCGCTCGGTGTATCCGCGACTGCACGCACGCTTGCCTGCTCGAGCACGAGCGCAATGTTCACGCAGAAGATCATCAGGACGCCGACGATCAGCATGCTCAGGTTGCGCAATTCGTCGTGAAAGCCGAAGGCCATGAAAAGCGGCACGTTGATGGCGAGCGCAATCAGCACATGACGCCGCAGCGCAACGGGCAGCTTGCTCCAGCCCGAGCGCAAAAGAATGGCGGCGATCGCGATCGTGATGATGTTGAATCCCTTCGCCATGATCACGCCGTAGTTGTATTCGAAGCGCAGATAGCTCAGCGGATGAATCAGGAAATTGAGGTTCTCATACAGGTTGAACGCGACGATTCCGCCGCTATTGCCCGCGTATTTCATCTTGACGATGAGGTTGATCCCGCCGGCAATGGCGAGCGTGACCGCCTGCAAGGCCAGCGCCTTGCCGAGCGAATAACGCAGGTAGAGAAACGGAAAGAGCGTTAGCGTGAAAAAGAGAAACGATTCCTTGTTAAACGTGGCGACGGCCGTGAGCGCAATGAGCCACAGCACGCGGCCTCTTGCCGCGAGCCACACCGCGAGATTCATGAATAACAGCTCGGGAAAGTCGTAGAAGTAGGCGCCGTCGGTGAGAATCAACGGAAAAATGGCGGCGAGCGCCATGGGAGCGAGCGTGCTTGCGGTGCGATTCACCTGGAAGGTCATGCAGACGGCGCGCATCGCGAACATCGCGAGAAACAGGGACGCGAACGACATGCCGAAGACCATGTAATAGCGCAGCGTGTACTGCGGATTGCGCGCGTCCACGGCGCTCGGATAAAACCAGGTGATCGGATGATGCGTGCGGTTGTCGTCGAGCAGCACCCTGTTCACGCGCTCTTTGAGCTTCGCAGGCATTGCGTGTTCGACGCTGTTCGCGATGGCCGGAAGCAACTGCCTATAAACGAACGGACGCTCGATGGTGCCTTCGAGCATGCCGGGCAACGCCCATCGCGGCGTCTCATCGCGGAACTGCCATTTCGTGAAATAGCCGTTATAGGATGCCGCCGCGACGACGTAGTACACCACGACGAGCAGCATCCAGCGAACACCGCGGCGCAAGACTGGTTCGTTGACCATGACAATCTCCAGACGTTGAGTCGACAGGGCGCTTCTCGTCAGCAGGGGCGCATGGCGCGCGGCCCGAACGGCCTCGCGCATGTTCGCTGATCTAATTCGGGGCGAAGGTGGGTTACCGCACGTTTGCGCCGATTCGATGCATGCGCGACGAAAGCCTGCGGAAAGTATTGCCTTGAGAGAGATGATGTGCAGCACTGAACGTTCATACGGTTAGGCCATTCAGGATCGCAGAATGAAATGGCACTATGGGGCGCGTACGGACGTTCGTTCATGGCAATTCCCTCCAGGCGAACGATCGTACGCCGCGCGCGCCCCATTCGTACACTAGGCCGAACGGCCAATGGTGAGCCGCATGGCGCGCCGCTACAATGCGTTCATGTCCAAATCGAAACACGTATCCGAAACGCCCGCGACGCAGTTCCTTCGCCGCCACCAGGTGACGTTCGGCGAGCATCCTTACGATTACGTCGAACACGGCGGCACTGAAGAATCCGCGCGGCAGCTAGGCGTGGACGAGCATTGCGTCGTCAAGACGCTCGTCATGGAAGACGAGCACGCGAAGCCGCTGATCGTCCTGATGCACGGCGACCGCACCGTGTCCACGAAGAATCTCGCGCGACAGACCGGTGCGAAGCGCATCGAGCCGTGCAAGCCCGAAGTGGCGAACCGGCATTCGGGTTATCTGGTCGGCGGCACGTCGCCTTTCGGCACGAAAAAGGCCATGCCCGTGTATGTTGAATCGAGCATCCTCGAACTCGGCACCATCTACCTGAACGGCGGGCGGCGCGGATATCTCGTGAGCCTTGATCCGGCAGTGCTCACCGAACTGCTTTACGCAAAACCCGTGCAGTGCGCGAGCGTCGATTAGAATGCTCACCGCGTTTTTTAAGACAAAAGAGAACCCATGATTTATCTGATCGTCGCCGTCGCGTCCTATCTGATCGGCTCGATTTCGTTTGCCGTGGTCGTAAGCTCAGCCATGGGCCTCGCGGATCCGCGTTCCTACGGCTCCGGCAATCCCGGCGCGACCAACGTGCTGCGCACCGGCAACAAGCTCGCGGCGATCCTCACGCTCGTCGGCGATGCGTTCAAGGGCTGGCTGCCCGTGTGGCTCGTCGGCCATTTCGGCGCGCGGTTCGGGCTGGACGCAACCGGGCTGGCGACGGTCATCGCGCTGTCGGCCATCGCCGTGTTTTTGGGGCATCTGTACCCAATATTCTTCCGGTTTCAGGGCGGCAAAGGCGTGGCGACGGCGGCAGGCGTGCTGCTCGCCATTCATCCGGCGCTCGGGCTCGCGACGTTGCTGACGTGGCTGATCATCGCGTTCTTCTTCCGCTATTCGTCGCTCGCGGCGCTCGTCGCGGCGGTGTTCGCGCCGTTCTTTCAAGTGTTCCTGTTCGGGCCGAGCCGCATTTCGCTTGCCGTGCTGGCGATGAGCGCGCTGCTCGTCTGGCGGCATCGCGCCAATATTTCCAAGCTGCTCGCCGGCAAGGAAAGCAGGATCGGCGACAAGAAAAAGCCGGCGGCCGTCGAATAAAAAAAGCCGTTCCGCAGTCATGCGGAACGGCTTTTTCCTTGCAGCGCGCGGCGACGCTCAGTCGCGGAAGTTGTTGAAGTCGAGCGGCGTGTCCGTCACGTCCTTCTTCAGCATCGCGATGGCGCTCTGCAGATCGTCGCGCTTGGCGCCGGTCACGCGCACGGCGTCGCCCTGAATGCTCGCCTGCACCTTGATCTTGCTGTCCTTCACCATCTTGACGATCTTCTTCGCGAGATCGCCCGAGACGCCTTTCTTCACGGTGACGACCTGCTTCAGCTTGTCGCCGCCGATCTTCTCCTGCTTGCCGTAGTCGAGGAACCGCACGTCGACGCCGCGCTTGGCGAGCTTCGACAACAGCACGTCCTTGACCTGGCCGAGCTTGAAATCGTCGTCGGCATAGAGCGTCAGTTCGCGCTCTTTTTGCTCGACGCGTGAATCGGAACCCTTGAAGTCGAAGCGCGTCGAGATTTCCTTGTTGGACTGCTCGATGGCGTTCTTCACTTCGATCATGTTTGCTTCGCTGACGACGTCAAACGATGGCATGTGTCTTCCCCTTCCTTGAGGCGAGCGCCCGGGAGCGGCTCGCGCAATCGCTATAATCACGGACCTGACGTCATTCTACCGACGCGCCTTGGTTTTCCCCAAGACCGCGCCCGTTCTCCTGCTTTTCCACGCGGTTTTTCATGTCCCACGCCTCCTTACTCGCGGACTATTCCCTGCGGCCGCACAACACGTTCGGCTTCGACGTGCGCGCGCGTCATGCAATGCACATCGATAGCGTCGAAGCCGCCGCCGCGCTCGTGGACAATGCGCGCATCGCCGGCATGCCGACACTCGTGCTCGGCGGCGGCAGCAATGTCGTGCTGACACGCGATTTCGACGGCGTCGCGCTCATCGTCGGCATCATGGGCAAACGCGTGATCGGCGAGGATGAGGACGCGTGGCTCGTCGAAGCCGGCGCCGGTGAAAACTGGCACGCGTTCGTCGCGTGGACGCTCGCACAGGGCATGCCGGGCCTCGAAAATCTCGCGCTCATCCCGGGCACGGTCGGCGCGGCGCCGATCCAGAACATCGGCGCGTACGGCCTCGAGATGGGCGAGCGCTTCGAGCGGCTGCACGCGGTGGAACTCGCAACCGGCGCGCGCGCCGAATTCGACCGCGACGCGTGCGCGTTCGGCTACCGCGACAGCTTCTTCAAGCGGGCAGGGCGCGGGCGATTCATGATCACGTCGGTCGTGTTCCGGCTGCCGAAAGCGTGGACGCCGCGCGCCGACTACGCCGATGTGGCCCGCGCGCTGGAAGGCGCATCGGCGTATAACGCGCAAGCGATCTTCGACGCCGTCATCGCGGTGCGACGCGCGAAGTTGCCGGACTGGACCGTGCTGGGCAACGCGGGCAGCTTCTTCAAGAATCCCGTCGTCAGCGCCGATGCGTTCGAAGCGCTCAAAGCGCGCGAGCCGGGCGTCGTGTCGTATCGGCAAGCGGACGGCCAGGTCAAGCTCGCGGCAGGCTGGCTGATCGACCGTTGCGGGTGGAAAGGGCGCGGCATCGGCGGGGCAGCGGTGCACGAGCGGCAGGCGCTCGTGCTCGTGAATCGCGGCGACGCGACCGGCGCGCAAGTGCTCGAACTCGCCGAAGCCATCCAGCGCGATGTGCGCGCGCGCTTCGGCGTGGAGCTGGAAATGGAGCCGGTCTGCCTCTGACCGGCGCGGGCGCGACGCTGCGTCAGTGATTCAGCTTGCCGAGCAGCAGATATTCCATGAGCGCCTTCTGCACGTGGAGCCGGTTTTCGGCTTCGTCCCAGACCACGCTCTGCGGCCCGTCGATGACTTCCGCGCTCACTTCCTCGCCGCGATGCGCCGGCAGGCAGTGCATGAAAAGCGCGTCCCGATGGGCGCGCGCCATCATTTCGGCGTCGACGCAATAGTCCGCGAAAGCCTTCAGCCGCGCCTCGTTTTCCGCCTCGAAGCCCATGCTGGTCCACACGTCCGTCGTCACGAGATCCGCGCCCGCGCAGGCTTCGTTCGGATCGTCGAATTCCTCGTAGAACGGCGCGCTATCCGCCGACACCAGCGCGCGATCCAGCTTGTAGCCTTCCGGCGTCGACAGGCGCAGCTTGAACCCGAGAATCTGCGCCGCTTCGATCCACGTGTAGAGCATGTTGTTCGCGTCGCCGACCCACGCGACGGTCTTGCCGTGAATCGGCCCGCGATGCTCGTAGTAGGTGAAGATGTCCGCGAGCACCTGGCACGGGTGATATTCGTTCGTCAGTCCGTTGATGACGGGCACGCGCGAATTCTCGGCAAAACGCCGGATGATGTCCTGCCCGAAGGTGCGGATCATGATGATGTCCACCATCCGCGAAATGACCTGCGCCGCATCCTCGATCGGCTCGCCGCGCCCGAGCTGGGTGTCGCGCGTGCTCATGAACACCGCGTGGCCGCCGAGCTGGAAGATGCCCGCTTCGAACGAAAGGCGCGTGCGCGTCGAGTTCTTCTCGAAGATCATCGCGAGCGTGCGGTCGTGCAGCGGATGGTACGTCTCGTAATTCTTGAACTTGCGCTTCAGGATTCGGGCGCGTTCGAGCACGTACTCGTAATCGTCGAGCGAAAAATCCTTGAACTGAAGATAGTGGCGAATTTTCTTGGCGGTCATGAAAACGCAAGCGGCGGCTTCGAACCGGCTGCGCGACTCGCGAGGAGCCTCGCCAGACCGGGCGCCGCCGCCGTCGGAGTGGGTATCGCGTTCGAGCATAAAGGATTTTGCGAACTTTGACGAGGCTGGCCGAAAGGCCGATGCCCATGCGGGAGGCCCGGCGCGCGGCCCTGTCCGACGCTCGCGCGGGCGGGCGTCCGCTCGTGTGCGCTGCGGAAAAGAGGGGGCTGCGGTATAATCGCTGCCGCTTGTCTCAACAACTCTGCAACACTCAGTAACGCTCAGCACCGTTTCACGCGCTAGGTCGGCGAAGCTCGCAAGAGTCCGCTCGGCGTTCTTTTGCGCATGCGAATCCGCCGTGCTGCCGAGTCCGCCATTATGTCGCGGGCATGTGCGGTCTTCTCCGGACCGTTTCACAAAGCATCGCCCGGCGCCGTTGCGTGCCGGCCGGCGTGAATTCCGCGTCGAGCGTGTGCATTCGCCGGTGCCGCCACCGGCCGACAAAAGGTATCGCTACATGGCTGAATCATCCCCGACCCAGTACTTCATACAAGGCATTACCAAAAGCGGGAGAAAGTTTCGTCCGAGCGACTGGTCGGAGCGCCTGTGCGGTGTCATGTCGGCGTACGGTCCGAAGGCGAAGGGGCCGAATGCGCGTCTGCAATATTCCATCTACGTGCGCCCCACGATGATCGACGACATCAAGGTCGTGATCCTTGATGCCCGCCTGCGCGACATCGAGCCGATGGCGTTCGATTTCGTGCTGAATTTCGCGAAGGACAACGATCTCCTGGTGACCGAGGCGTGCGAGCTGCCGCCGCATCACGGCACGCAGACGCAGGCACAATCACAGCCGCAAGCCCAACCCCAAGCCCAAACCGAGCCGCAAACCCAGCCGAAAGACTGATCCGCAATCGGAGCAGGACGCAAAAAAGCCCGCGAGAAGCGGGCTTTTTCGTTACTGCGCAGCGGAAACAGGAAGCCGTTCCGGCGAACGCCTCGCGAACGAGACTTGGCGCCGGACGCGAGCCGGAATTACTGGGCTGCGGGAGCCTGCAGACCCTTGATGGCTGCAGCCAGGCGGCTCTTGTGACGAGCGGCCTTGTTCTTGTGGACGATCTTCTTGTCCGCGATGATGTCCATCGTCTTGACCGACGACTTGAACACTTCGGCAGCCTTGGCCTGATCGCCGGCATCGATTGCCTTGCGAACTGCCTTGATGGCCGTGCGGAACTTCGAGCGCAGCGCCGAGTTGTGCGAGTTGGCTTTGGCGGCCTGACGGGCGCGCTTGCGAGCTTGTGCGGTATTTGCCATGACGGTTCCTTGTCCTGTTTCTGCTGTTACTTGTCGGAGCGGCCTTCACGCGGTGCCCGGCGGGGCCGGAAGCGTTGAACGGTGCGCGCTGCCTTGATCTGAAATCCGGGGAACGATTGCCCCGGAACGTTTAAGCGGTACTGCCACGATACCTGTACGACCCGCAGCGCAGGCTGCGCAATCCATCCAGTACGTGCGTTCGGCGCGACTTCGCCGAAACGGAGCGTCGAAACCCGCGATTATAGCAAGCGACTACACGATGTGACAAGCGCGCGGTTTCGCCGGGGCGGCGTCGCCGTGTCGCGACGGATTTGGTGCAATCCGTCATTCTCGCGGATTCACACGCCAGGGTAACGGAGCCGGGTCATACGCCGCCCGTATAATAAGCGCCCCATGAATCTATTCCGAGCCCTCCTGACGGTCAGCGGCTTCACGCTGCTGTCGCGCGTGACCGGCCTGATCCGCGAAACGCTGATCGCCCGAGCCTTCGGCGCCAGTCTCTACACCGACGCGTTCTATGTCGCGTTCCGTATTCCGAACCTGCTGCGGCGTCTGTCCGCGGAAGGCGCGTTCGCGCAGGCGTTCGTGCCGATCCTCGCCGAGTTCAAGAATAGCAAGGGCCACGATCCGACCAAGGCGCTCGTGGACGCGATGTCCACCGTGCTCACCTGGGGCCTCGTCGTGCTGTCGCTCGTCGGCATGGCGGGCGCGAGCTGGGTCGTGTTCGCGGTCGCGTCGGGGCTGAAGCACGACGGCGGGGCGTATCCACTCGCCGTCGAGATGACGCGGATCATGTTCCCGTACATCGTCTTTATTTCGATGACCACGCTCGCGTCCGGCGTGCTCAACACGTACAAACAGTTTTCGCTGCCCGCGTTCGCGCCCGTGCTGCTGAACGTGGCGTTCATCTTCGCGGCGGTGTTCGTCGCGCCGCATCTGAAGATTCCGGTCTACGCGCTCGCTTACGCGGTGATCGCGGGCGGCGTGCTGCAATTGCTCGTGCAACTGCCCGGCCTCAAGAAGATCGACATGATGCCGCACGTGGGCTTCAACTTCCGCCGCGCGCTCGCGCATCCCGGCGTGAAGCGCGTGCTCGCGAAGATGGTGCCCGCGACGTTCGCGGTGTCGGTGGGTCAGCTGAGCCTCATCATCAACACGAATATCGCGTCGAATATCGGGCAGGGCGCGGTATCGTGGATCAACTATGCCGACCGGCTGATGGAATTCCCCACGGCGCTGCTCGGCGCGGCGCTCGGCACCATCCTGCTGCCGAGCCTGTCGAAAGCGCACGTCGATGCCGACGCCGTCGAATATTCCGCGCTGCTCGACTGGGGCTTGCGCATCACGTTTCTGCTCGCCGCGCCGAGCGCCGTCGCGCTTTTCTTCTTCGCGCAGCCGCTCACGGCGACGCTCTTCCACTACGGCAAGTTCGACGGCCATTCGGTCGTGATGGTCGGCCGCGCGCTGTCGGCGTATGGAATCGGGCTGATCGGGCTGATTCTGATCAAGATTCTCGCGCCCGGCTTTTACGCGAAGCAGGACATCAAGACGCCGGTGAAGATCGCGGTCGGCGTGCTGATCATGACGCAGGTGAGCAATTACATCTTCGTGCCGATCTTCTCGCACGCGGGCCTCACGCTCTCGATCGGTCTCGGCGCGCTCGCCAACGCGTTCCTGTTGTTCGTCGGGCTGCGCCGCCGCCAGATTTACCGGCCGTCGCCGGGCTGGCTGCGCTTTTTCGTGCAGTTGACCGGCGCGTGCCTCGTGCTGGCGGGCACGATGCACTGGGTATCGGCGAACTTCGACTGGATCGGCATGCGCGCGACGCCGTTCGCACGAATCATGCTGCTCGGAGCGAGCCTGGTTCTGTTCGCGGCGCTATATTTCGGTATTCTGTCGGCGATGGGCTTCAAGTACGCCTATTTCAAGAGACGCACGCTTTGATGACGACGACGCGCATCCTCGACTACTTCTCCTCGCTGATGGCGGACGACGAAAGTCTGCCGCTGACGGAGGCCGCCTTGTCGCTGGCGCAGGACGCCTATCCTGACCTCGACATGCAGGCGGTGCTCGCTGAGATGGACGAACTCGTGGTGCGCGCCCGCCGCCGCATGCCCGAGGACGCCGATGTCCGGCAAAAGGTCGATGCGCTCAATCGCTATTTCTTCCGCGAACTCGGTTTTTCAAGCAATCTCAACGATTACTACGATCCCGACAACAGTCATCTGAACGCGGTGCTGCGCCGCCGTCGGGGCATCCCGATTTCGCTCGCGGTCATTTACCTCGAAATGGCCGAGCAACTTGGGCTGCCGGTGCGCGGCGTGTCGTTTCCGGGGCATTTCCTCTTGCGCGTGACGACGCCGGAAAGCGATCTGATGCTCGATCCGACGACCGGCCAGACGCTTTCCGAAGCGCAAATGGTCGAGATGCTGGAGCCGTATGTGCAGCGCGCGGGCGAATCCATCGGTAGCGCGTTGCGCGTGCTGTTGCAGCCGGCGACGCGCCGCGAAATCGTCGCGCGGATGCTGCGCAATCTGAAGAGCATCTATTTGCAGACCGAGCGCTGGCAGCGGCTGCTCGCGGTGCAGCAGCGGCTCGTGATCGTGCTGCCAGGAAGTATCGAGGAAGTGCGCGATCGCGGTTTCGCGTATGCGCGGCTCGATTATCTGCGGCCGGCGCTCGAAGACCTCGAACGCTATCTCGAAGACCGGCCCGATGCGGAAGACGCGACCGTCGTCGAATCCGAACTGTACGAGCTTCGGCAGCGCGCGCAGCATAACGACGACTGAGCGCGCGCCACTTCATTTCACATCACTTCGGCTGAAGCCGGATCGCGCCGTCCAGACGGATCACTTCGCCGTTCAGCATCGGATTGTCGAAGATCTGCTTGACGAGCATCGCGTATTCGTCCGGCTTGCCCAGGCGCGGCGGAAACGGGACCATTGCGCCGAGCGCATCCTGCACGTCCTGCGGCATGCCGAGCAGCATCGGCGTTTCAAAGAGACCGGGCGCGATGGTCATCACGCGAATGCCGTTTCTCGACAAATCCCGCGCGATCGGCAGCGTCATGCCGGCGACACCGCTCTTCGACGCCGCATACGCCGCCTGGCCGATCTGCCCGTCGTACGCCGCCACCGACGCCGTGCTCACGATCACGCCGCGTTCGCCCGCGCCGTTCGGCTCGTTCTTCGACATCGCGCTCGCCGCGAGCCGGATCATGTTGAACGTGCCGATCAGATTCACCGCGACGACCTTGCTGAAGAGATCGAGCGGGTGAGGGCCGTCGCGTCCGACCGTCTTCGAGGCCGGCGCGATGCCCGCGCAGTTCACGAGCCCGCGCAGCGTGCCGAGCTTCGTCGCGGCATCGACGGCGCGTTGCGCGTCGTTCTCCTGGCTCACGTCGCATTTCACGAATTCGCCCGACAGTTCGCGCGCGAGCGCGGCGCCCGCTTTCTCGTTCATGTCGGCGATCACGACCTTGCCGCCGTTCGCCGCGACGAGCCGCGCGGTCGCCGCACCCAAACCCGATGCGCCGCCGGTGATCAGCACAACGTTGTCCTTCATCTCCATGTCTCGTCTCCTTGTGGGTAGATAGATGCCTTCTGGCGAGTCTCGCTGATTGTAGTCACGGGATTGCCCGCAAAAAGGCCGTAAAAAAACCCGCTCTTTTGGAGCGGGTTTCGATACCTTGCGCGATTGCCTTACTTCAATGCGTCGAACACGCGCGCGCGGATTTCATCGACGGTGCCGAGGCCGGAAATGCGGCGATACTCCGGCGCCTTCAGCCCATTCGACGGACCGCTCTTCGCCCAGTCGTTGTAATAGGCGATCAGCGGCTTGGTCTGCGCTTCGTACACGTCGAGACGCTTGCGAACCGTTTCTTCCTTGTCGTCCTCGCGCTGGATCAGCGGTTCGCCGGTGACGTCGTCGAGCATGTCGTTCTTCGGCGGATTGAACTTGACGTGATACGTCCGGCCCGACGCCGCATGCACGCGACGCCCGCTCATGCGCGTGATGATCTCGTCGAACGGAACGTCGATTTCCAGCACGTAATCGATGACGACGCCGGCGTTCTTCATGGCTTCCGCTTGCGGAATGGTGCGCGGAAAACCGTCGAACAGATAGCCGTTCGCGCAGTCGCTTTCGAGCAGACGCTCTTTCACCAGATTGATGATGAGCAGATCCGGCACGAGCTCGCCTGCATCCATGAAGCGCTTCGCCTCGACGCCGAGCGGCGAGCCCGCCTTGACGGCCGCGCGCAGCATGTCGCCGGTCGAAATCTGCGGGATGCCGAATTTCTCCTTGATGAAGTTTGCCTGGGTGCCCTTGCCCGCGCCGGGCGCGCCCAACAGGATCAAACGCATGGTGATATCTCCGAATCGTCTAGAAACCGCTCGGCACGAGGCCCGTCATATTGGATGCCGACGCTCGTGCGGCGTCGACGACAGGACGGCGCGGCCGATTCGAAAGCCGGCGCGGCACCCGCGGACAGCGGCGCAACGTTGAGCGTGGCGCTGACCGGGAGGCTCGCGCAATCGCCTGATTATGCCACGGCTCATTACGATCGCGGCCCTAATAGCGACTATGGAAACCGCGACGATGCCCGCCGCACAAGCGTTTGGCGGGGGTATACACCGGTTGCGCGATGCTTTCAGCCGGCGCGGGCGAAGAGCGCCTGAACGCGGGCGAGATCGGCCGGGGTATCGACGCCGGGCGGCGGGGCGTCGTGCGTCACGCGCACCGCGATGCGCTCGCCGTGCCACATCGCGCGCAATTGCTCCAGCGCTTCGGCCGCTTCGATGGGCGCCTGGGCGAGATTCGGGAAGCCGCGCAGGAACTTCGCGCGATACGCGTATAGGCCAATATGTCGCAGCACGTTTTCGGGAACGGCCGGCAGCGCGGAGAGCGCGGCGACGTCGGGCCAGTGCGGCTGCCACGCGTCGCGGGTCCAGGGAATCGGCGCGCGCGAGAAATAGAGCGCGACGCTCTTCGCGTCGAGCACGACTTTCACGACGTTCGGATTGAACACGTCGGCGGGATCGTGGATGGGATGCGCGGCCGTGGCGATCGCGCATTCGCCGTGCGCCGCCAGATGCGCGGCGACATCGCGCACGAGCTGCGGATCGACGAGCGGTTCGTCGCCCTGCACGTTGACGACGATCGCGTCGTCGTTGCAGTTCAGGCGCGTCGCGACTTCGGCGAGGCGGTCGGTGCCGGTCGGATGATCGGAGCGCGTGAGCATCACTTCGATGCCGTGATCGCGCGCTGCTTCGACGACGCGGTCGGAATCGGTCGCGACGAGCACCTGGCTCGCGCCCGATTCGCGCGCACGCTCGGCGACGCGCACGACCATCGGCTTGCCGCCGAGATCCGCGAGCGGCTTGTTCGGCAGGCGCGTGGACGCGAGGCGCGCGGGAATGACGGCGATGAACGGCACGGACATGGCGACGGCTCCGCGGCGCTTACGCGTCGCCGACGGGCTTGAGCGGCTCCACGGGCGTGCCTTCGACCGTCTGGCGCGCTTCGTCGACGAGCATCACGGGAATGCCGTCGCGGATCGGATAGGCGAGCTTGTCCGCGTTGCAGACGAGTTCCTGCGCGCCGCGGTCGTAGTTGAGCGGGCCCTTGCAGATCGGGCAGACGAGGATTTCAAGCAGACGTGCGTCCACGGAGTTTCTCCACAACGAGAGCGATGAGGCGAGGCCTGAGTACGGCCTGCACGGGAACGACCCAGATGCGCGCATCGCGCCAGGCCCCGAATTTTACTGCATCCTTCTCGGTGATCAGGATGGCGTCCGCCTCCACGGCGGCGAACGGATTTTCGCGATACGCGTAGTGATCCGGGAAGGCGCGCGTCGCGGGCGCGATGCCCGCCGCGCGCAGCGTCGCGAAGAATCGCTCGGGCGATCCGATGCCCGCCGCCGCGACCACTTTCTCGCCCGCGAACGCGGCGAGCGGACGGCGCATGGAGGGATCGTCGAGGCGCCACGCGTCGCCGGATTCGAGTTCGAGCGCGAACGTGTTCGGCCACGGCGGCAGCGTGCGGTCGTAGGGACTGTTGATGAGCGTGGCATCGCGATGACGCGACATCGGCTCGCGCAGCGGTCCGGCGGGCAGCAGGAAGCCGTTGCCGCCGAGGCGGTCGTCGAACACGACGAGTTCGAACGCGCGGGCGAGGCGATAGTGCTGCAGGCCGTCGTCGCTCACGATCGCGTCGATGTTCGGATGCGCCTGCAACAGCGCGCGCGCGGCGGCGACGCGGTCCGGGCACACGAACACCGGCGCGTGCGTGCGGCGCGCGATCAAGAGCGGCTCGTCGCCGACCTGCGCGGCGGCGCTAGCCGGCGTGACGCTCGTCGGCTGCGCGACCTTCGCGCCGTATCCGCGCGAGACGACGCCCGGCTGAAAGCCCGCCGCCCGCAGCGCTTCGACGAGCGCGATGACGGTCGGCGTCTTGCCGGTCCCGCCGACGGTCACGTTGCCGACGACGACCACCGGCACGCCCACATCGACGCGCTTCATCCAGCCCAGCTCGAAGCACGCGCGGCGCGTCGCGGCGATCGCGCCGAAAATGCACGCGAAGGGCGTCAGCGCCCACGCGACGGGACCGCGCCGGCGCCATTGGCGGGCGAGGAAGTTTTCGATCGGCGGCTTGAAGTCAGACATGGACCGCCTTTGCGTCGGGACGCGGCAAAGAGGTCGGATACGGCAGGGCGCGCAACGGCAACTCCTTCGGTTTCGGTCTCTCGTTGAACGGTTCGACCGGCGCGGCGCCCTCGAGGTCCAAGGCGTCTGCTTCAAGCCCCGGACGGCGTCGCGCCGATGCACGAACCCGGCACTCTATCGCGCGAGCGGGCCGCGCGCCAGTCGCGGCTCGAGGCGTACGTCCTGTGGATAAGTCTGTGAAGAACTTGCCGCCGAAAACGGCTGCATCCGCGATGGGAAAGAGTTGCTCCGGGAAAAGCGCTCGTCTATTAAGATTTGTCTCATCGAATCAACGGGTTGCCACGAACTCACGAGCCTTTCAGGGGCATCGCGCACGCGCTTCGGTAAGTCTTTCTTTGTGGACACTTGCTACACTGGCACGCATCTGTCCAGACCGGCCGGCATCGGCGCGGTCCGCTTACATCGACTTCAGGCCATGACTCCCGACTCCTTGCCGACGCCAGGCGGCGACGCCGTCATTCCCGTTTCCGTCCTCAATCGCGCGATCGGCACAATGCTCGAACGGTCGTTTCCGCTCGTGTGGGTGTCGGGCGAAGTATCGAATTTCACGCGCGCCGCGAGCGGCCACTGGTACTTCTCGATCAAGGACGCCAACGCGCAGATGCGCTGCGTGATGTTCCGCAGCCGCGCTCAGTACGCCGAATTCACGCCGCGCGAAGGCGACAAGATCGAAGTCCGTGCGCTCGTCACGATGTACGAGCCGCGCGGCGAATTGCAACTGAGCGTCGAAGCGGTGCGGCGCACGGGCCAGGGACGGCTGTACGAAGCGTTCCTGCGGCTCAAGGCGCAGCTCGAAAGCGAAGGGCTCTTCGCCGCCGAGCGAAAGCGGAAGCTGCCGACGCATCCGCGCGGCATCGGCATCGTCACGTCGCTGCAGGCGGCCGCGTTGCGCGATGTGCTCACCACGCTCGCGCGCCGTGCGCCGCACGTGCCGGTCATCGTGTATCCGGCGCCGGTGCAGGGCGCGGGCGTCGGCGCGAAGCTCGCGGCGATGGTCGAAGCCGCCAACGCGCGGCGCGAAGTCGATGTGCTGATCGTGTGCCGCGGCGGCGGGTCGATCGAAGACTTGTGGGCGTTCAACGAGGAAGTGCTCGCACGCGCGATCGCGTCGAGCGGGCTGCCGGTGGTGAGCGGCGTGGGCCACGAGACGGACTTCACCATCGCCGATTTCGCCGCCGATGTCCGCGCGCCCACGCCGACCGGCGCGGCGGAACTCGTCAGCCCGCAGCGCGTATTGCTGTTGCGCGAGCTGGATCATCGGCACGCGGCGCTGGCACGCGGCTTCGGCCGGTCGATGGAACGTCGCGCGCAGCAACTCGACTGGCTCGCGCGGCGGCTCGTGAGTCCCGCCGAACGGCTTGCGCGGCAGCGCGTGCATCTGCGGCAGCTCGCGAGCCGGCTCGCGGCGGCGGGCGCGCGGCCCGTGCGCGACGCGCGCGCGCATTTCGCGCTCGTGCGGTATCGATGGGAACGCAAGCGCCCGGATATCGCCGCGCAAAGCGAGCATGTGCAGCGGCTCGCGGGGCGCATCAGGCAGGCGAGCGAGCGTCAGCGGGAGCGCGAGAAGGCGTGCTTGTCGGAGTTGTCGGCGCGCTTGCAGGTGCTGAGTCCGCAGCGCACGCTGGAACGCGGCTACGCTGCGTTGATCGACGCGCAAACGGGCCGCGCGCTGCGTGCGCCGAATGCGCTGAAGCCGAAGCGCCCGCTCACCGTGCATCTCGCGGAAGGGTCGGCGGACGTGCTGCTCGCCGATGTCCAGCCGCGTCTGTCGGACGAATTCTGAAGCGGGCGCGGCGCATTTTTGACGTGCCGCGATCCCGCCCGATGCATCATCGCGAGCACTTTTTACGCCTCTTTTAGCGGTATGAAAGCGATCTTCCTCATAAAGGCCGGCGGTTTGCGGGGTTATCCCAACTCGCCTACAATCCATTGCTCCACTGCTTCACTCCTCACAGTCCCACAATTCACATAGAAAGGAAGCTCGCAATCATGGAACATACGCTCCCGCCGCTGCCGTTCGCCAAGAACGCGCTCGCTCCGCACATGTCGGAAGAAACGCTCGAGTATCACTATGGCAAGCACCACCAGACCTATGTGACCAAGCTCAACGAGCTGATCAAGGGCACCGAATTCGAGAACATGTCGCTCGAAGAGATCGTGAAGAAGTCGTCGGGCGGCGTGTTCAACAACTCGGCGCAGACGTGGAATCACACGTTCTTCTGGAACAGCCTGTCGCCGAACGGCGGCGGCGCTCCGAGCGGCGCGCTGGCCGACGCCATCAACGCCAAGTACGGTTCGGTCGACAAGTTCAAGGAAGAGTTCGCGAAGGTCGCCGTGGGCACGTTCGGCTCGGGCTGGGCCTGGCTCGTGAAGAAGACCGACGGCACGCTCGACATCGTGTCGACGAGCAACGCCGCCACGCCGCTCACCACTGACAGCAAGCCGCTCCTGACGCTGGACGTGTGGGAACACGCGTACTACATCGACTATCGCAATGCGCGTCCGAAGTTCATCGAAGCGTTCTGGAACATCGTGAACTGGGACTTCGCCGCGAAGAATTTCGGCGCGTAAGTGCTGTTCTAGCCGGTTTATTCACGATGCCGGCCGATACGAAAAAAGCCCTCCATGCGGGGGCTTTTTTGCGCCTGTCCGACGCGCGATGCCGTTCATGCCGACGGTTAAAATGGCGGTTTAGTCGCACGCATCGCACGCATTCGCATCATGAAACGCTTCGCAGCTTTATGCCTCACGGCGTGGTCGGCTGCCGCGCTGCTTTACTTCGGGCGGCATTCCACGGCGTTCATCGTTCTGTCGGGCGTGCTCGCGCTGGCGGGCTTCGACCTGTTGCGGCCCGAATCGAACGAAGAGTCGTGATTTATTTCGGACAGCTTGATTTCTACTGACGCCGCGCCGCTTCCCAGTTGATATCGACGCATAGCACCTGCAAGCCATAAGGCGTTTGCGCCGCGATCGACGCCGTCACGCACAAGTGCGCCTCGTTGATCGACAGATACGGCGCCGTCAGATGCACGCGCCCCGGCGCACGCAGCGCCTCGATGAAATACGGCCGGCGCTCCCAGCTCGCGCCTTCCGAATGCAGCAGCGGGCTGAAGCGCTTCGCGCGCTGCGACGTGCGCACGACCGGCACGACGTTATCGCCGATCTGACGCCCGGCGTGATCGAGCAGGAAGCAGCGCGCGGTATCGGCGAGTTGCAGCAGCTCGCTCGTCGCGGCCATCAGCGTTTCGCCTTCCATCAGCTTGACGGCCGCGCGTTCCAGTCCGCTCACGTACGGCTCCAGACGTGCCGCCTGCGCGCGCTCGCGGGCCGCGACGCGTTCGCGAGATGCAGCGGACAGCGCATCCATCGTGCTCGCGGCGACTTCGCTGTGCACGGCATCGACGCTCGGCTGCGCGAAATACGCGCCCTGCACGAAATCGACGTTGCATTCCAGCGCGATGAGCGCGTCGCGTTCGGTCGTCAAGCCGCCCATCAGCACGAGTTGCCCGGATTCATGCAGCAGCGACACGAGCCGCGGCAGGACGCGTTCGATATGGGAATGCTCGGTCGCCTGCTGAAGGATGCAGCGGTCGAGCGTCACGATGTCCGGCCGCAGATGCCACACGCGGTCGATGTTCGAATGCTTCACGCCGAAGCCGTCGAGCGCGATCAGAAAGCCCGACTTGCGCAGCGAATCGACGATTTCCGTGAACCGCGTGGTCTCGCCGCCCGCCTGCTCGGGCACTTCGAGCACCACGCGCTGCGGCGGCAAACCGATGTCCTTGAGCGCGGCGAGGAGGGCATCGCCGTAACTCGTGTCCATCAGCGCGGCGGGATGAAGGCTCAGAAAGAGCCATTCGTCGTGGCTGTCGAATGCGTTGAAGTTGCCGAGATGAAGCGATTCCGCGAGCCGCCCGAGTTCGAGCAGGTCGCCGCGCCGCGCGGCCTGCGTGAAGACTTCATGCGACGGCACATGGCGATGCGTATCGTCCCGCGCACGCAGCGACGCGTGATAGCCGATCGCGCGCCGGTGCGACACCGAAAACACCGGCTGGAACACGCTGAAAACCGTGTACTCGCCGTACAGCACGGTGCGACGCGAGCCGTCGTCGCCGGCGACCGGGCGCGGCGGCTGGAAGCGGGGAGGATCGATGTCAACCATGCTCATGGTTTGGGCGCGCGGGAATCGGCTTATTGAGATACCGGCAGTTTACAAGATCGGGCGTTCGATAGTTCGAGCAAAAAGCGTGCGAATCGAATATCGGCCGGGCATTGCGCGGCATTCGTGTGTGCATTGGCGATGCGGGAAGGCGAAGCATCGCGAGAACGTCGCGTCGCGGTGCCGGGCGCACCGGGGCGGTGCGGTGCGCACTTCGGGGTGGCGGATCGCCCGTGCATCGTTCAGTTCGATTCCTGCGGATCCGGCTTTCGCGGCGCGCCGCGCACTTCCGGCGCGAGCTGCCCGAAGATCCAAGCGGTCGCCGCCGTGATGACGCCCACGCAAAGAAACGTCGCGTGGAACGCGGGCAGCGAGTTCGTCTCCGTCACCCGCGGCAGGAGTCCGGTGAAGGTCGAAAGAATCGCGCCGGCGACGGTCACGCCGAGGCTCATCGAGAGCATCTGCACGAGCGAGAACAGGCTGTTGCCGCTACTCGCGCCGCCCGTGCCCAGGTCTTTCAGCGTGAGCGTGTTCATCGCGGTGAACTGCATCGAATTGACGGCGCCGAATGCGGCGAGCTGCACGAGGCGCAGCCAGAGCGGCTGATGCGCGCTCGTCAGCGAGAAGCTCGCCATCATCAGGCCGACGAGCACGGTGTTCACGACGAGCACCGGCCGATAGCCGAAGCGCTCGATCAGCCGCGTCACGAGCCGCTTGCTCAGCATGCCGGCGGCGGCGACGGGCAGCATCATCATGCCGGCTTCGAACGCGCTGTAACCGAGGCTCACTTGCAGCAGCAGCGGGATCAGATAAGGCATCGCGCCGCTGCCGATGCGCGCGAACAGATTGCCGAGCAAGCCGACGCTGAACGTGTGGATCTTGAAGAGATCGAGCGGGAAGATGGGCTGCGCGGCGCGCGTCGCATGCAGGCCGTACGCGACGAAGCAGCCGAAGCTCAGGATCAGCAGCACGAGCACGATGGCGTGCTGCAAGCCGAGATCGGCGAGGCCGTCGAGCGAGATCGTCAGCGCGACCATGCCGATGGCGAGCAGCAGATAGCCCGCCAGATCGAAGCGCGGCGTCGCGGGATTGCGGCTGTCGGGCATGTACAGGTTCGTCGCGATGCAGCCGATCACGCCCACCGGCACGTTGATCAGAAAGATCCAGTGCCACGACGCGATCTGCACGAGCCAGCCGCCGAGCGTCGGTCCGATGAGCGGCCCGATCAGCCCCGGAATCGCGACGAACGCGAGCGCGGACAGATAGCGCTCCGCCGGAAACACGCGCAGCACGGCGAGCCGTCCGACCGGCAGCAGCATCGCGCCGCCCACGCCCTGCACCACGCGATACGCGACGAGCGCCTGCAGCGACTGCGCCTTCGCGCACAACAGCGAGCCGATGGTGAACACGAGGATCGCGCTGAAGAACACGCGCTTCGTGCCGAGCTTGTCCGCGAGCCAGCCGGAGACGGGAATCATCATCGCCATCGTGAGCGAGTAGGCGATGACGACGCCCTGCATGCGCAGCGGCGCTTCGCCCAGGCTTCGCGCCATGGCGGGGAGCGCGGTGTTGACGATCGTGGAATCGAGCGTCTGCATGAAGAAGCCCGTTGCCACGAGCCACAGCATGATGGAAAGCGATCTGTCGGACGGCTGGGCTGCGGCGGTATCGGTCATGGGCGGGCGACGTCGTTATTTGCGCAGTTCGGCGACGAAGTCGTAGTAGTCGTTGCGACAGTAGGTATCGGTCAGCTCGATCGCGCGCTGATCGGCGGTATAGCCCACGCGCGTGATGAGCAGCAGTGCGTCGTGCGGCGCGATGCCCATTTGCTCAGCAATCTCCGGGCTCGCGTTCACCGCGCGGAAATGCTGGAGCGCGCGGACGATGGAGAGGCCGCGCGCATCGAGATAGCTGTAGAGCGAATCGCCGATGGAAAGCGGATCCGGGACGAGCGACGCGGGGAAGGTGGAGTTCTCGACGGCCATCACGATGTCGTCGGCGAGACGCAGGCGTTTCAGGCGCGTGACGGTCGCGGCGGGCGAAAGCCCGAGCTGGATGACTTCTTCGCGATTGGCCGGCTCGATGGTGCGCGAGAGCCATTTCGAACTGGGCTGGAAGCCGCGTCGCCTGAGCATTTCCGAGAAGCTGGAGAGCCGCGAGAGCGGGTCTTCGTAGCGCGGCCGGATGAAGCTGCCGGCGCCTTGCTCGCGTCGAATGAGCCCTTGTTCGACGAGCAGCGCGATGGCTTTTCTCGACGTGATCCGCGATACGCCGAGCGCTTCGGACAACACGCGTTCCGAGGGCAGCGCTTCGCCGGCGTTCCAGCGATTGTCGTGGATGGCGTCGGTGAGCTTGCGGGCGAGTTGGAGATAAAGCGGCGTGTCGCTGTCCGGGTCCGGGCGCAAGTCGCGCCAGCGGTCTTCCGAGGTCGAGTTCATAAATCGGACGCTGTGGGCTAAGCGGCGATTTTAAGACAAAGCGTGGAGACGAAGGGGAGTGCAGTCTCGTACGCTCTCGTGATTGGCAAGCGCGAGCAGGCTTGCCGCGAGGAAGCCGCGGTGTGAACTGCAGTTTACGTGATGTGAACCATGGATTACTATGACCGTGTTGACCATTCGCACGACCGAGATCTTCGATGACTGGTTTGAGTCGCTGAAAGACCGCATCGACAAGCGCCGAATACAAGCCCGCATCGACCGATTAGCGATGGGAAATCCGGGAGACACCAACTCGGCGGGCTCACCGGTTGTCGAAATGCGCATTGACCACGGGCCGGGCTATCGCGTCTATTACGTGCAGCGAGGAGATGTGCTGGTGATTCTTCTATGTGGTGGCGACAAGTCGACCCAGGCGAGAGACATCAAGTCTGCGCACGGAATGTTGCCTTACCTTGATCTGGAATGAACGATGACCGCAGCCAAACTCAAAACCCGCCCCTGGGATTCCGCCGAACACCTGCGAACCGACGACGACATCGCCGAGTACTTCGACGCGTGCCTTCAGGAAGGCGCTGACGATCCCGCTTTCATCGCGCATGCGCTCGGTGTGATCGCCCGGGCGCGCGGCATGGCGCAAGTTGCGCGCGACAGCGGCATCAGCCGCGAAGGGCTTTATAAAGCGCTGTCCGAAGACGGGAACCCGAGCTTCGGCACGATCCTGAAAGTCGTCAAAGCGCTCGGGCTTCGACTGCACGGCTCGAAAGCCGGCTCCTAGCGACAGTCGGAACGCGCGCGGCGTCAAGCCGTCGCCGCCCCACCGACCCCGCGCCCCGCCCGCATATAAAGCGCGACCGACAACGCCACGGCCATCGCCGCCGCGACCGCCGCGAACAGGAACACCGATCCATACCCGAACTCGCCCGCGACATATCCCGCGAGCGGCCCGGTCAATCCGAGCGACAAATCCAGGAACACGGAATACGCCGACAGCGCCGCGCCCCGGCTCGCGGGTGGCACGAGTCCGACCGCCTCGACGCCGAGCGCCGGGAACACGAGCGCGAAGCCGCAGCCCGTCAGCGCCGCGCCCGCGAGCGCGAACGTCGGTTCCGCCGAAAGCCACAGCATCAACAAGCCCGCGCATTCGAGCGCGAACGACACGATCGCCACGCGGAATCCGCCGTAGGTCTTGATCGTGTTCGCGAACAGCAGGCGCGCGCCGACGAACGTCGTGCCGAACACGGTCAGCGAAAGCGCGGCGTTCGGCCAGTTATGCGCCGCGTAGAAAAGCGTGATGAAGGTGGCGATGGAACCGAAGCCCGCCGATCCGAGCGCCAACCCGAAGCCATACGGCAGCACGCGGAAGAACACGCTGCGATACGACATGCGCTCGCCGTGCACCACGGGCACGCTCGCCATGCGCGTCGCGAGCCAGTAGCCGATCGCGCCGAGCGCAATGACGATCAACGCGAGCGCGCCGAAGCCCAGCGAATGATCGACCGCGACGCCGAGCGGCGCGCCGATCGCGAGCGCGCCGTAAGTCGCGATGCCGTTCCACGAAATCACCTTCGCGTTATGCGCGACGCCCACGCGCCCGATGCCCCACGTGATCGATCCCGTCCCGACCCAGCTTTCGCCGAAGCCCAGCACGAGCCGCGCGACGACTAGCAGCGCGAGGCTCACCGCATGCCATTGCGCCGCGAGCGCCGATCCCAGCAGCAGCACGCCGCTCGCCGCGCACGCGGCCAGCCCGTAGAGCACGGTTTTCTTCGGCCCGAGCGTATCGGCGGTGCGGCCGGCGAGCGGACGCGAAAGCAGTGTCGCGAAGTACTGCACGCTGATCGCGGCGCCCGCCATCACCGAGCCATAGCCGAGATCCGTGTGCACGAAGCCCGGCAGCACCGCGAGCGGAATGCCGATCGTCAGGTAGCAGAGGAACGTGTACAGCACGACCGACACGATGCGTAAGGTGACGGCCAGATCGCTTGGCGGCGCGGCGGTGCGGGACTCGGTGGACATAGGGAAAATGCGGGGTTGAACTCGGCGGGAAGCCGTGATTCTCCCATATGTTGCGGCGCAGCGTCGCGGGCGTTTTGTAACCGGATGGACCAAATTGCCGTCGCGTACGATCGTGCGGTATCGGCGCCAGGCTTGTCCAGCAAGGCTTCGCGGACTTATCGCGACACGAATATGTCGTACATGCAATGTCGGCTATGGGTCACGGATATTGGCAGTGGTAGCTTTCGAACCATCGAGGCGGTCGGACTAATCTGAAAATGATGCCGCCGATCCTCACCGCCACCGGCTGCGCACCCCGCGCAACCAGCAAGAGACATCGAAGCCCCGCGAGACACGATTCCATGAGCGAGCCCATCCGTTTCTACCATCGCAACGCCGTTCGCGAAGTCAGCGGCGCGTCCACCACTCGCACCGTCCTGCAATACCTGCGCGAAGACGCGCGCTGCACCGGCACCAAGGAAGGCTGCGCCGAAGGCGATTGCGGCGCGTGCACGGTCGTCGTCGGCGAGCCGGACGGCGCGGGCGGCGTCGCGTTCAAGGCGGTCAACGCGTGCGTGCAATTCCTGCCGACGCTCGATGGCCGCGCGCTCTTCACCGTCGAGGACCTGCGGCAACCGGACGGCTCGCTGCATCCGGTGCAGCAGGCGCTCGTCGATTGTCACGGTTCGCAGTGCGGCTTCTGTACGCCGGGCTTTGCCATGTCGATGTTCGCGCTCTACGAGAAGCACGGCCACGCGAGCGCGAATTGCGCGCACAAGACCGTGCCGACGCGCCAGGAAATCAGCGATGCGCTCACGGGCAATCTGTGCCGCTGCACGGGATATCGGCCGATCATCGATGCCGCCGAGCGCATGTTCGATCACGCGCCGCTCGCGCCGCTCAATGCCGAATCGCTCGCGCGCACGCTCGATACGCTCAAGCGCGGCGATACTTTCCACTACGAGCACGCGGGCCGCGAGTTCGACGCGCCGCGCACCGTCGAAGCCCTCGCGCAACTCAAGGCGCAGAAGCCGGGCGCGCGCCTGCTCGCGGGCAGCACGGACGTCGGCTTGTGGGTGACGAAGCAGTTGCGCGATCTCGGCGACGTCATCTACATCGGCCAGATCGAGGCGATGAAGCGCGTCGAGACCACGGACGAGTGGATCGAGATCGGCGCGGGCGTGACGGTCGAGCGCGCGTATGCGGAACTGTTCAAGACGTATCCCGAACTCGAGGAAATGTGGCTGCGCTTCGCGTCATTGCCGATCCGCAACGCGGGCACGATCGGCGGCAACGTCGCGAACGGCTCGCCCATCGGCGATTCGATGCCCGGCCTCATCGCGCTGAACGCACGCGTGGTGCTGGCGAGCATCGACGGCATGCGCGAGATGCCGCTCGAAGATTTGTACCTCGCGTATCAGAAGAAGGACATGGCGGAGCACGAATTCGTCGCGGCCATCAAGGTGCCGACGCGCGCCGGCAAGCGCGCGAATCTGCGCTTTCGCACGTACAAGCTCTCGAAGCGTTTCGACTCCGATATCTCCGCCGTGTGCGCCGCGTTCGCGTATATCGCGGATGGCGACGTGATCCGCGAGCCGCGCGTCGCGTTCGGCGGCATGGCCGCGACGCCGAAGCGCGCCGCGCGCACCGAAGCCGCGCTCGCCGATGCGCAATGGCACGAAGCGACCGCGCAAGCCGCGATGCGCGCGCTCGCCGACGACTACGCGCCGCTCACCGACATGCGCGCGTCGAGCGCGTATCGGCTGGATACGGCGAAGAGCCTGCTGTATCGCTTCTGGCTGGAGACGCGTCCGCATAATCCGCTCGAAAAATCGAAGCTGGATGTGCGCGCGATCGAACTCGTCGAAGTGAAGTGAGGACACAGACAAATGAATCAGCAAGCCGAAGCCTTTCTCGCCGAAGCGCAATCCGCCGCCGAAGCCGCCGACGATTTCAAGCAGGTCCACGTTTCGCGTCCGCATGAATCGGCGCATCTGCATGTGAGCGGGCGCGCGAGCTATACGGACGACATCCCGCTCGTCGCGGGCACGCTGCACGCCGCGCTCGGCCTCAGCCCGAAAGCGCACGCGAAGATCGTCTCGATGAATCTCGATGCCGTGCGTGCGACGCCCGGCGTCGTCGCCGTCTTCACCGCCGATGACATTCCCGGCGTCAACGACTGCGGCCCGATCATCCACGACGATCCGATTCTCGCGCCCGGCGTCGTGCAGTACGTCGGCCAGCCGATGTTCATCGTCGTCGCGACATCGCACGATACGGCGCGGCTCGCGGCGCGCCGCGCGGATATCGCGTTCGAAGACTTGCCCGCCGTGCTCACCGCCGAGGACGCGCGGCGCGCGCAATCGTATGTGCTCAATCCGCTGAAGCTCTCGCGCGGCGACGCGGCGGCCCGCATGTCGAAGGCCGCGCATCATGAACGCGGCGCGATGAAGCTCGGCGGCCAGGAGCAGTTCTATCTCGAAGGCCAGATCGCGTACGCCGTGCCGAAGGACGACGACGGCATGCACGTGTACTGCTCGACGCAGCATCCGACCGAGATGCAGCATCTCGTCGCGCACGTGCTCGGCGTGCATTCGCATAACGTGCTCGTCGAATGCCGGCGCATGGGCGGCGGCTTCGGCGGCAAGGAATCGCAATCGGGGATGTTCGCGTGCTGCGCGTCGCTGGCGGCGTGGAAGCTCTTGTGTCCGGTGAAGCTGCGCCCCGATCGCGACGACGACATGATGATCACCGGCAAGCGCCACGACTTCGTGTACGACTTCGAAGTGGGCTACGACGATGACGGCGTGATCGAAGGCGTCGCCGTGGACATGACGTCGCGCTGCGGCTTCTCCGCCGATCTGTCGGGACCTGTGATGACGCGCGCCGTCTGTCACTTCGACAACGCGTACTGGCTGTCCGACGTGGCGATCGAAGGCTATTGCGGCAAGACCAACACGCAGTCGAACACCGCGTTTCGCGGCTTCGGCGGGCCGCAGGGCGCGTTCGGCATCGAGTACATCATGGACAACATCGCGCGATCCGTGGGCCGCGATTCGCTCGATGTGCGCCTCGCCAACCTCTACGGCAAGACGGAGAACAACCGCACGCCGTATGGGCAGACGGTCGAAGACAACGTGCTGCACGAGCTGATCGGCGAGCTGGCCGCGACGAGCGACTATTGCCGCCGCCGCGAAGCCGTTCGCGAGTTCAACGCGAACAACGAGATTCTGAAGAAGGGCCTCGCGCTCACGCCGGTCAAGTTCGGCATTGCGTTCAACGTCACGCACTTCAATCAGGCCGGCGCGCTGGTGCATATCTATACCGATGGCTCGATCCTCGTGAACCACGGCGGCACGGAGATGGGGCAGGGCTTGAACACGAAGGTCGCGCAAGTGGTGGCGCACGAGCTTGGCATCGACTTCGGGCGCGTGCGCGTGACTGCGACCGATACGAGCAAGGTGGCGAATACGTCGGCGACGGCGGCATCGACGGGAACGGACCTCAACGGCAAGGCCGCGCAGGACGCCGCGCGCCAGTTGCGCGAGCGGCTCGCATCGTTCGCGGCGGAGAAGTTCGGCGCGGGCGCGGTGACGGCGGCGGACGTGCGCTTTGCGAACGACCGCGTGATCGTCGGCGATGACGCGATTCCGTTCGGCGAAGTCGTCGCGAAGGCGTATCTCGCGCGCGTGCAGTTGTGGTCCGACGGCTTCTACGCGACGCCCAAGCTCTACTGGGATCAGGCGTCGATGCAGGGCCGCCCGTTCTACTACTACTCGTACGGCGCGGCAGTGTCCGAAGTGGTCATCGACACGCTCACCGGCGAAATGCGCGTGCTGCGCGCGGACGCGTTGCATGACGTGGGCGCATCGCTGAATCCGGCGCTCGACATCGGGCAGGTGGAAGGCGCGTTCGTGCAGGGCATGGGCTGGCTCACGACCGAAGAGCTCTGGTGGAACGATAACGGCAAGCTGATGACGCACGCGCCATCGACGTACAAGATTCCGACCGTGAACGACATGCCCGCGGATTTCCGCGTGTCGCTTTTCAAGAACCGCAACGCGGAGGACAGCATTCATCGCTCGAAGGCAGTCGGCGAGCCGCCGCTCCTGCTGCCGTTCTCGGTGTTCTTCGCGATCCGCGATGCGGTCTCGGCGGTCGGCGATCACAAGGTGAATCCGCCGCTGAACGCGCCGGCGACGGCCGAGGAAATTCTGCGCGCCGTCAACGCGGTGAGGAGCGCGCGGTCATGATGCACGTCGTGTTGTTCGGCGCGGGCCATGTCGGCCACGCGCTCGCGAAGGTGCTCGGGATGCTGCCGTGCGTCGTCCAGTGGGTCGATGCGCGCGACGAACTGTTCCCCGACGAAGTCCCCGCCAACGTGCAGATCGAAGCGACGGACACGCCGGACGTCATCGTCGACGAAGCGCCCGCCGGGGCGTATTTCATCGTGATGACGCACGATCATTCGCTCGACTTCGCGCTCACGCAGCGGATCATGCGGCGCGACGACTTCGCGTATTTCGGGCTGATCGGATCGGCGACGAAGCGCGTGAAGTTCGAGCGCAGATTAGTCGAACGTGGACTGGCGGCGGAGCGTTTGCGCGAGATGACGTGTCCGATCGGCGTCGAAGGAATCGTCGATAAGGCGCCGCCTTCCATCGCGCTGGCCGTGGCGGCGGAACTGTTGCGCGTGCGGGAAACCACGGCGCGATTCTCTTCGGCGAGGGCGTTCGTTACGGCGTGAACGCCTCCTTCAAGCGATCCCATTGCGCGCCCGGAACCCGCCGGGCGCGACGCCGTGAATCTCCTTGAACCGCTTCGAAAAAGCGGCTTCCGACTGATACCCGACTTCCGCCGCGATATCCGCGATGCTCTTCGTCGTATGCGTGAGCATCGTGCCGGCGAGTTGCATCCGCACGTGGCTCAGCAGCGCGGCGGGCGAACTGTCCGAATGCGCCGAGAACGCGCGCATGAACGTGGCGCGCGACATCGCGGCTTCCTTCGCGAGCAGTTCGAGCGTCCACGGTTCGGCGGGGCGCTCGAGCATCGCGATCACCGCAGCGCCGAGCCGCCGGTTCGCGAGCAAGCCGAGCACGCCCGCGAGCGTCGGCTGCTCGGCGAGCCACGCGCGCAAGAGCATCGTGAAAAGCGCGGTCGATAACGCCGCGACGATCGACGGCGCGCCAAGCTGCGCTTCCTCCGCTTCGCGTCGCATGGCGGCGACGAGCGGCGGGAGATAAGGCGCGGACGCGCGCGTGAACGATACGTGCACGACATCAGGCAACACATCGATCAGCAACGCGCGCGGCGCGTGAAGAAACCGGCCGCATAGCAGGTCCAGCGCGGGCGCTTCCTCGCCGCAGTTGCTTTGCACAATGACCGCGCCGTTGTCGCGCGCGTGCATCGCGTCGGCTTTCGATGCCGCGCCCGCCGCGATGGAAAGCACATGCGCATCGCCGCGAGGCAGAAAGAGGATATCGCCCGCGTTCAACGCGATCGGCGGATGCCCGTGGCGCACGACCTCGCATGTGCCGTCCAGAACGACGTGATAGATCGCTTCGCCCGCCGGCGCTTTCGCGTGATCGAGTTCCAGCGGGCCGGCGAGCAGGCAGCGCAAGTCGAGCGCGCCGGAAAGATGCGCGAGCTGGATCAACCGGTCGAGTGCGTCCATATCCGAAGCCCGACGCGCTATTTCGACATCGCGCCCGCCAACTCCTCGGCGGCGGCGGCTTTTCTGCGTGTCAGCGAATCCGACACGCTCGCGATCAACGCGCGCAACCACGCGACATCCGTGGATTCGTCCGGCTGCGGCAGCGAAAGCTGATAGCACTTGATGCGCGGAAACGGCACCGGCGATTCGAGCACCGCGAGCGGCAGCATCGCCGCGTAATGCTGCGCGAAGCGGCGCGGCGCGGTGAAGATCAGATCCGACTGCAACAACACTTGCGGCACCAGCCCGAAGTACGGAATCGTCGTGACGATGCGACGCCGCACGCCCGCCCGAGCAAGACCGATATCGATCGGATGCCGCTTCGCGCCGCTATACGGCGTCGGCGCGAGATGCGCGGCGCGCGCATAACGCTCGACGGTCAGCGGCTCGCGCGCGAGCGGATGATTCGCGCGCATCAGGCACACGAAGACATCGGTGAACAGGTCGTGGCGCTCGAAGCGCGGCTCGGGCTTCGTCCAGTTCGCGAACATCAGATCGATCTCGCCTTCGTCGAGCGCGCGTTCGTGATCGCGCATCGGATTCAGCGATTCGATCTCCAGCCGCGCGTTCGGCGCGGCATCGCGGAAAGCGGCGACGAGCGTCGGCATGAAGAAATCGTTCAGATAATCGGGCGCGGCGACGCGAAAGGTGCGGCGGGAACTGGCGGCGTCGAAATCGCCGTGCGGCGTGGCGACGAACTCCACCTCGCGCAACGCGCGCTGCGCCGGCGCGAGCAGCGTCTCGCCGTATTCGGTCGGCACCATGCCTTGCTTGCCGCGCACGAGAATGGGGTCGCCCAGGATTTCGCGCAGGCGGCGCAGCGCGGTGCTGATTGCCGGCTGCGTCTGGTTCAGCCGCTGCGCGGTCTGCGTGACGCTGCGCTCCAGAAGCAGCGTGCGCAACACGCGAATGAGCCAGATGTCGAGGGAATCGGCGGGATCGTTCATGGGCCTGGGACGAAAAAACGAAGGGCGCGGCGGCGCGCCGCTTCTTCACGCGCGCCACGCCGCACCCGAAGTTAACCGCGTTCCGATTATTGACGCCATAGCGCAAGCCCTATGCGCGGCATCGGCGATTGCGCCACGGTTGCGCCACGATCGCGCCGCGTGCCCGCCCCGTGCGCTCAGGCGCCGATTTCCGCCGCGTTGCCGAAGTCCGTTTCCCTCGGCGCCATCGGCAGATTGCTGATGCGCTTCACCTCGGCGGCTTCGAGCCAGTTCGGCGAGCGCGCCACGTACAGCACCATCGGCAGCGTGTCTTCGCCCCAGAAAATCTGATCGTTGACGATAAACGTCGGCACGCCGAACACGCCCATCTGCACGGCGCGGTCGTTGTTGTCGCGCAGCTTCGCCTTCAGGTCTTCATCGTCGATGCGCGATTCCGCCTCCGGCATGCCGACGCGCTCGCACAGCGCGCGAAAGCCTTCGGGCGTCGACGGATCGCGCCCTTCGCGCCAGATGAAGCGAAAGATGTCGCGCACGCACGTGATATTGCCATCCGCGAGCACGGCGAGGCGCAGCGCCTTCACCGGATCGAACGGATGCGCGGGCGGCATGCGAAACGGAATGCCGAGCTGTTCGGCGCGAAAGAGCGCGTGGCGATACGTGAAGACGCGCTTCGAGGGAATTGTCGCGGCGTGCGGCTGCTTCCAGCGGTCGAGCAGCTTCAGCAATTGCACCGGCACGAATTCGAACGGAATGTCGGGCCACTTCTCATGCTGCTCGAGGAGCAGGTAGGAGAACGGCGAGATGAAATCGAAGAAAAAGTACGGTCGACCGCCAGCGGTCGAATGCGGGGCACTCATGTCGTTTCTCCTTGCTTTTGGCGCCTGGCGTGGCCTCGTCGCTCGTCGCTGGATGGTGCGGGTGTCGCGAGCTTTTGCCGGTCTTCATCAGGCGCGGGCGTCGTGTCCTGCATTCTTCGTGGCCAAAAAGCGCCGCGTGTCCTCTCGATCGCTTTCCACGATCGAACCTTTAGATATTACGTGCTGCCTTGCTCCGTGTCTGCACGCGACGACGCTTGCGCCGATGCAGCCGCCCGGCGGCGCGTGGCGTCGGCATCGGTATCGCCCGGAGCGACGGCGGCATTCGCCAGCCGCTCGCGCACGAAGCCGATATGCTCGCGCAGCACGTAGAACTGATCCGCGAACGCGAGCGGCATCTTCATGCGATTCACCGCGGATTCGATCCCGTCGATGCGGTCGAGCAGGGCATCGCGCTGCGCGGTGTCCGGGCCGCTGATCGTTTCCCGTTCGATCGCAATCAGCGCGCCATACCAGCGATAGATGCGCGACTTCACGCGCCAGCGATACAGCCCCGGCACGAGCCGCAAGCCGGGAATGAGCACGACGATCAGCGGCACCAGCACGACGAGCACGCGATCCGCGAGACTCGCGAGCCAGAACGGCAGCGTGCGGTACAGGAAACTCTTGCCCGACTTGTAATAACGCTCGGCGTTGTCGCTGATCCGGAATTCGTGGGCCAGCGGCGCGGGAAATTCGTTCGCCCGCTGCAGCAGGTTCGCGCGGCTGTGGACTTCGCGCGCGGCCTCGACGAGCAGATCCGACAGCGCGGGATGCAGGCTGTCGCGCGCGATCAGCTCGGCGGTCGGCGCGATCATGTGCACCGGGCGCGGCGGCAGGTTCGTGGCGAGATCGAACGCGCCCATCGGCAGTTCGATTTCCGTCAGATACGGAAAGCGGCGCGCATAGGCATCGGCCTGGGCGAAATCCATGAAGCGGATGCCGGGCGTGCGCACGAGCTTGGCCATCGTCGGCGGCTGCGCGGAATCGCCGGTGAGGAAAACCGCGTCGACCTGGCCGTCTTCAAGCGCCTTCGCGGCGGCGTCGCCGGCGAGCGGCAGAAGCGGCGTGTCGCCGCCAGGCTCGATGTGATTCGCCTTCAAAAGCGTCAGCGCGAGCGCGCGCGTGCCGCTACCTTCCGCGCCGATCGCGAGCCGCCTGCCTTTGAGTTCCGACAATCGCGATACGGGCGCGCCGCGATAGAACACCGCGAGCGGCACGTACGCCACGCTGCCGAGCGATTCGAGATTGTCGGGCGTCGCGCCGGGCTTGGTCATGCCGCCCTGCACGAAGCCGACATCGACGCCGGATTTCGGATCCGAGAGGCGCGTGAGGTTGTCGAAGGAACCCTGCGTTTCGATCACGTTGAGCGTCACGCGGTTGCGCGCGAGGATCTTCCTGTACTTCTGCGCGCTGTTCCAGAACGAGCTGCCCTTCGGACCGGCGGCGATGGTCAGCGAGTTCGGCGGCGCCGGCTGGATCAGGCGCACGGCGAAATACAGCGCGACGATGGCCACGAGAACGATCGGGCCGAAAGTCATCGCGAAATCGCGCCAGGAAATCGCCACGAAGCGCGCGACGATCTTCGGTTGCGGACGGCGCCGCGATTTGGACTTCGCGTCGGATTGTGCGGATTCGGTATCCGCTTCAGGCTGGGTCATGTCGATGCGTCGAGTCGGATTCCTGCCCGAGAGCTTAACCGAAGGCGCGGCGCGGGCGGTCTGTCGATCGCGGCGGCGCGGCCTCAGCCGATGAGTGTTACACGCGTGTGGACGCGTTCATCGCACTGTTGCGAGCCGTCGCAGCAACGGCGCGCGCGTCGTTAAATGCTTTGCGCTAATGGCCGCGCTGGGCTAAATTGACGTTCGCCGCCGTACGATAAGAAAATTTCTATCCGCGGCCCGATATTTGGGCTTTCAGGGCCGCGCCACCTGGCGCGACAGTGCGCATCGAGCGCGCCGTGCGGCAGGATTCCATAGACGAGCCGAGGGCCATCGAGCCCGATCGATCGGCCGGGTTTGTTTCGTTCGCCAGCCTCTCGCAGCATTGCATCACAGCATCGCGGGCTTCTTCGCCGCGCAATCGTCAGTCGTTCTCATCGACGATTCGCGCGGCCACGATCGCGCGATGCGGTCCGGTTTGATGTGCAAACGAGCGAAGTAGCACTGTGCGAAGTCAACAAGCGAAACAAAAGGAGAAACCATGAAAGCAGTCGATCTGTTGAAGGCTCTGGGCGTCGTGGTCTGCGTGACGGTGGCGTCGAGCGCCTATGCCCAGTCGAGCGATGCGGCGGCCACCACCAGCACCGAATCCGCTGCGCCGACCAAGGCGGAGAAATCGGCGACCAAGAAGAGCGATCGCTCGCTCGGTTACGCGGTGCGCCGCGCGCTGTCGAAGGCGCAAGGCTTCGACGTGTCGAATGTCTTCGTCCGTGCGCGTGGCGGCGCGGTCACGCTGACCGGCACGGTGCCGGAAGGCGCGCAAATCGCGCAGGCGGAAGAAGTGGCGAAGGGCGTGTCGGGCGTGAAGTCGGTTTCGAACAAGCTCACGCTGAGCGCGCAGAACGGCGGGAAATAATCGAACGGTCGAACGGACCGCTTCGAAGCAGGTCCGAACGGGCTCCGGTTTTTGCCGGGGCCCGTTGTCGTTTGTGCTTGCTCGATTTTTAGTGCACGACGGCCGATGCCGGCTCCGCCGCCGATGCCGCCACCGGGTCCGATGCCGCCGCGGCCTGCGCCTGCCGCTTCGTCTCGGCTGCGGCTTCCGGCGCCTGAATGGCGGTCGCGGCGGCGGCGGGCGCCTCCACGACGATCGGCGTCGGCGTCAGTTCGGGCGACGTCACGATCAGCGACGGCGCGAGCGGCTTGCTGTCGATTTCATCGGCGGCAACGGGCGAACTGCGCGGCACCGTCCGCAGATAGTGGCCCATCAGATTGAAGAAGCGGTCATAGAACTTGCCGGCCGGGACGGTTTCGCTCGAAATCTTGACCATCGCGTCGCTGTTCGAGCGGATCGGCAGCGAAAGCGAGCCGAGCACGCTCAGGCCGACGCTCGCCGACGTATCGCTTTTCTTCAGCGTATAGCCGTCCTGCACGGCATTCACATAAGCGATGCTCTGATTCGCCGTGTTCTCGCCCGGCGTGCAGACGACGTGGAACGACACGACGACGTGCGTGTCGGCGGTCGGCTGGAAGTTCTTGGTGGCATCGACGGTATCGGGCTGGGCCATCGTCGTGAGGAAGCCTTGCGACAGCAGCGCGCGGCGCGCGGCTTCGCAGGTTGCGTTCACGGTGGCGTCGAAATTGTGCGCGAACGGGCTCGTGCCGGAATTGAAAAGCTCCTGCTGATAGGTTGGAGTGGTGGCGGCACGGCCTCCGCAAGCGGCGAGAGCAAGAAGACCGAGGGAAACGACAGCAAGGCGCAACGACGAGATGGGCATGGCGGCGGCGAGAACGAGATGTGTGACACGGCAGACACAAATTGTAGTGCCGTCGGACTCGTCGGTGGAAAAAGCGAAATCCGAAATCTTTTTGAAATCCGTGGCTTACAGTGATATGACCGGCTGAAAGGCGGGTAGTTCGGTCTTTTGTGCGACGTTTCCGGACGCCCAAAAGCCCGGCGTGCAAGCCGGGCCGGCGAGCGGCAAGTCGCTTGGGCGATGTTACGGGCGGCTGTAGTCGACCGCGTTCACGGCTGCGCGTTGCGCGCCACCGGATGCCGATGCACTTTCGGTCGCGCCGCCGAACGACGTCGCGGCGACGCCTTGCTGCGCTTGCAGCCGGGCTTGCGCGGCCTGGATGTTGGCCGGGTAAGTGGTCTGATCGCCGGCCGGGTTGTAGCCGGCGCGTTCGAGTTGAGCCAGTTGCGCCTTGACCTCGGCGCGGGTGAGGGCGCCAGTGTCTTGCGCCTGGGCGAAAGCCGGAACAGCCAGGGCAGACGCGATGACGATGGCAGGAACGATCGACTTGAACATGATGAAATCTCCGCATTCTGATTCGGGGAACGTTGCAGCGGGTTTGGCACTGCTTCGTCGTTGAGAGGCAGTGTAGGCGCGTCGGAACCTAGTAAAAACCCTAATACGACGAAATCAGAATTGTCGGATTGACATCAATGGATCGATGCGGCTTGGCGAGCGTGTCGATGATCAGGGCGTTCCTGCCGCATTCTTGGACTGACCGTTCGCCAGGAGGTGAGTGTTGATCCTCGCGGTCCTGAACCAGATGACCACGGTCATGAAGAACTCCGTTGCGGCCACCGACCACGCCGCTCCTACGCCGCCCCAGAGGTAGATCGCCAACGGCATCTGGCAAAGATGAAAGACCGCGCCGCCGACATAAATGCGCTTCAACACGCTCTGATTACCCGAAGCCACGATGCATAACTGCACCAGCGTCGCGGCGACACCGATGATGGCGGGCACCAATATCATTACCTGCAAGATGTCGTAGGTCTTGCTGAATCCGGCGCCGTAAAAGTGTTCAACGAACCACTTTCCTAACACCTGGAAACCGATCAAAAGCGCTACACCCGAAACAGTGAAGATCGTGACGATGCGGCGTAATAGTTCAACAGCCGACGAAACCTGCCCGTTCGCGTATAACTGACAGACTCTCGGGAAATAACCCTGGATCAACGGAAAGGAAAGCTGGCGAAGCGGCGTCGTCAGTTTTTCCGCGGCGACGTAGTATCCGACATCGGCGTTGCCCGCAATGGCGCGCAGGAACACGACGTTCGCGTACATATAAACCGATGTCAGCGCCGAACTCACGAATATGTGATATGCATCCTTCATGTCGTGGACGATATCGCGGACCGTGACCTTGCATCCGAATGAGACCTGTCGTGCCGTGAAAAGCCATATCGTCAATAGCGTTCCCGCAATCAACGGCGGAGAAAACTGCAAGGCGGCGGCGATATTCACGTCTGCCGGCGTTCTGACGAAAATGAAAAGCGGGACCAGCATGACCGCGCGGACGAGCAGCATCGAAAGGGCGAGGGTCGGCATTCGCTGCGTGCCCTGATAAAACCATACAGGCGTGAGCACGCTTCCCCAGATGATGAACATGCTGAGAAGCATCGACACGCGATTGGCATCGCTGCCGTGTCCGAGAAAGGCGATGCCGGTCAGCGCGATACAGCAAACTACGGCAAGCAGCGATTTTGCGCTGACGGTAGTCCAATAGATTTTGTTGAGCGTTTCGGGTTCGTTCGCATGAATGGCGACTTTGCGCGCACTCGTGAGGTCGAAGCCGAACTCCACGAGGATCAGCAACATCTGCGCGACGGTTTGCGCGTACCCGACGATGCCGAACCCCGTCGGCCCGAGCACGCGCGACAAGTAGGGCAACGTCACGATGGGCACGGCATAGTTCAGCAACTGAACCGAGTACAGCGCGGCAATCACCTTTTTCATCGACATGGTTGTTTTCGTTAGACCGCCGCAAGACCGAGGATAACCATCGCTTTTTCCGCACGGCTCAACTGCGGCTGGACGAGCGCGGCCTGAGCGCCTTCCAGACGCATGCTGAGAAAAAGCTCTTGCAAGATGCAGCGTGCTTTCGCGGCCATTCGCCGATAATTATCAGGCGACAGCGGCTCTGATTTATACCAGGCGTCCGGCGAGCCGGAAAACAGCCAATGCGAAATATGAGACCGCAGCGAAGGCGCAACGTGGTCGGAGAAAAATTCGTCTTCGTTCGGGCTTTCATTGATGCACGCATTGAGCGCCGGCACGTAAATCTGGTTATGCAGGTTTTGCAACGCTTGCTTGTCCATGAGAAACAGATTCGAGCGCACCCAGCGGCTCGTATGTTCGCCGCACAGTTCGAGCCGCCGAGGCACGGAGTCTATATTGCCGATAACGACATTCGGACCAAGATCAGCCTGGGCCGCGCGGCTGAACTTTCGAATGAAAAACTTGTTGATCGGATAATGACTGCCGACCGTGTCGTTGGCGAAAAGGCAGGGAAAATCATCGGCACCGGCGTGGCGCAGATCGTCGAGTCCTAATTGGTACGCGCCGAATTCCAGACCGGCATTGTCGTGCCGTAGCACGTACACCGGCGCGGTGAGATAGTCGAAATGTTGTTTGACTGCGCGGTCATCGATTTCAGCGTTGTTGATTATCAGGCGCAACGTCCTGACGCTTTGTGTTTCATTCAGCGCCGATGCGACCTTCGCGATTCTCGCAATATAGTTCGCGTAATAAATGACTACGACGTAATGGACTTCGTTGTTGTACTTGTTTCCATCCAGCCGTTCGACATCATTCTGGACGATTTCACGTTGCATCCCTTACCTCCGTTGGCAGGCGTGGCGCAGGTCTCGCGATGCCCGGAAAAACCTCGCGAGTGGAGTCTAAGCACGAACGAATAGGGACTTCGGTGCGCAACGTTCGCCGTCTTCGACGAGACAGTTGCATCGGGCATGACCGCCCGGCGGATGCCGCCCTCAGATAATAAACAGGTCGACGCCAAGCAAGCAAATCGGACTGCAAAATTAGGTCGGCACAGTGTTGTGTAGTTGTGGATGCGAACCAAGGGCCCGTGCTCTGTGGCGGAAGCCGCGCGATCCCCGGTCGTATCATAGAGAGATTTGACGGAGACCGCTTTGGGTTTGTCAGAACATGGCAATTTTTTCGGGGTGCATTTAATCAAGCGGAAACTGTGTGCGCTGACACACAGTTCGCTGGTTCTATCAGCATGCAGTATCAGACACATTGCAGACAGCCAGGTTTCTCTGCAATTTGTGCGACGGCGGGGGCTGCAAGCCGAATATCTCGCTACATACTTCACACTATTACAAGCTTTCTGCCCGACTGAATTCCCCAGGACTTCTATGGTTCTGAAGCCGGAGTCATTCCGGGTTAAGTGAGAATAGGTCGCAACATGAGTCGCGATGCACGCTCGAATTCGGGCAGTGATCTGTTATCGGTGACTCGGAAGCCCGATTAAGCAAGCGACGTTATCGTTTTCCCCAGTATCACACGGAATGTAACGCGACATTGCGGGCTAGTGAAGAAAGACGGGCCTTAAGAGACGTCCTTGAGCGTGTGCTGAAAGGTGTTCCTTTCATTATCCCTTTGACATTGCAATATCGTCGCGTCAGGCGGCGCCGCGAGCGGTTTGCTACGACGACAAGCGGCGATTAGCACGAGAAGCAATGGCAAGCGCAGTTGAACGACGCTTTGCTCACGTCCTATGAAACGGATAACACCCTCACAGATAGGACTGCGAATGTACGAGCCTCTCGAAGAAATTGATGTTATCAACACACCTGAGAGTTTTCATGCGTTGCGTGAGCAATGGCATGAGCTATGGGTTCGCGCGCAGGGCAAGCACCACGAATCTTTTATCGTCTGTTGGTTGGCGTGGGACCGGGTCGCAAAGCCGGCGGGCAGATCGCTTCGGGTCATCACGGTGCGCCGCGATCGACGCCTCATCGCGGTGTGGCCGCTGGTGCGTTCGCGTCACCGTCTCTGGACCGTGTTGCAGCCGCTGGGTCCGGATTCGGCGGACTATACGACCGTGCTGGCCGATCCCGATCACGCCTCGGTTCAACTGACGAAGTCCATCTGGCTCGCGGCGCAAAAGCGGTGCGCGGCCGATCTCATCGTGCTTCCTTACCTCGGCTGCGCGAGTCATCTGTATCAGCTCGCCGTCGAGCATGACGGGCTGATAAGAAACACGGTCGATTCGTATGCGGTCGCGCGCCTGTCGCGCGAAGCGAACTGGGAGAGCTTCGCGGCTTCGCTCGGCACGATGTCGGGATGGAAGCCGGGCGCGCTGCGCCGGCGCATCGAGAAGAAGGGAAAGGTCGAAGCGACGATGCTCGGCCCGGAAGACACGGAAGAGAACGCGCGGATGATCGACTGGATGCTGGCGAGCAAGCGCGAGTGGGCGGAGCGTGCGAACAAGAAGGGCACGTGGCTCTATTCGCGCGCGTACCGGGATTTTTTGGTCGCGCTCGCCAACCAGCCGGGCGAGGGCGATGAAGACGCGTGTGCCCGCATCCTCGTACTCAAAATGAACGACGCGCCCATCGCGGTGAGTCTCGTCGGCATGGGTAAAAGCAGCATGCTGGGCGTGATGAACAGCTTCGATCCGAGTCACGCCAAGCTCATGCCCGGCGCGATCTCCGTCGAAGCGTGGGTGAAGTGGGCGCTGGAACGCAAACAGGATTTCGATCTCGGCGTGGGCGACGAACGTTTCAAGCCTTACTGGAGCAAAGGAAACGTTGCGGCCGTGTCGACCCTGGAAATCGCGCATTCGGCATGGGGACGCGTCGTTCATGCCATGCGCGAAGCACGCGCAAGCCGTCGGCCATCCATGCCGGTGCGTCACGAAAACACGTAGCGCGATTGCAAGCATGCATCCTTGCCTGGAGAAAGATATGAACTCAACTCAAAGTCAGTGGTGCAAAGAAGTATCGACGCAGTTGCGTATCGCAAGCGTCGATGTCGAAATCGTCCTGTTCGACGGATTCTCGCTGCCAGGCGTCGCGGCGGTCATCGAAATCTTTCAGCGCGCGAACGCATCCGCGCGAGCGCCATCGGACGGTGCGCCGCTTTATAACGTGTCGCTGTTGTCGGCTTCGGGAGGATCGGTCGTCAGTTCGTCGTCAGTACATGTCTGCACGGAGAACACCGCCGCGCAGCGCGCGTCGAGCCCGACGATTCTGCTGTTCATCGCGGGCGGCGCGGGCGCCGAGCGCGCGGCCTGCGACGAACGGTTGTCGGCGTGGGTGCGCCAGCGCCACGCGGTGAGCACGATCGTGTGCCCGATCTCCGAGGGCCAGCTCATTCTGGACGCCGCCGGACTCTCCGCGCGATACGACGAACCGCATGCCGATGCGCCCAACGTTCATCGCATTCATCGGCACGATCAGTCGCACAGCGCGCATGCAGTCCGGGCTGCGTTGCGGACGCCCAGGGACAATCCGCGCGACGGCATGCTCGAGCGGCTCGCGCGCGCGCTTGCGCCGGACGCCGACGACGCCGACGACACCGAGGCCGATTTCTCCGCCGGCGCGGAATTGCCGCATCCCGTCAGCGACAAGATCATGGCGTCGGCGCGCTGGCTTCAGGCCAACGCCGAGCGTCCCATCTCGATCGAACTGGCCGCCGAAGTCGCCGCCATGAGCGAGCGGAATTTCCTGCGCCGCTTCAAGGCGGAAATCGGCGTGACGCCATCGGACTATCTGCAGCGGGCGCGACTCGAGTTGAGTTGCAGGATGCTGATCGAATCGCAACTGCCCGTCGACAAGATTGCGCGCCGCTGCGGTATCGGCAGCGGCGGGCAGCTCGCGAAACTGTTCAAGAAGCATCTGTCGACCACGCCCACGGAATATCGCTCGCGCAACGCCAGTGGCCGCCGCGTGCTCGTTCGATCCAGCGACTCGCGATATCGCGCACCCTTGCATTCGTGCGCGTGACGAAGTCTCGTTGTTGGTCCACCCGTCATCGCCAGAGCGCGTAGAGGCGCTTTGCGAGCTTCTCGAGCGCGCGGTCCTGCTCCGCGTTGAGGCGTCCCTTCGCCGCGAGCACGAGACGATCGGCGCGATCGACTTCGCATCGACGCACGAGTTCTTCGAGTTCGCTCACCGGTATGGCGACGGATTTCATGCGGAGTTTCTTTGCGCGGTCGATCAGTTCCTGTACGCGCTCGATCAAGGTCTCTGTCATTTTGAGTCAATTGCCCTTGGCATAGCCATCCTTATCGTCCGGCCTATAGATAGAATCATTAATACGTAAAACTAACGATTAGACTCGTTCGTTTCGCTAGACCGCTCCGACTTGCTCGCCTCGCTCCGTCGCTTCGCGCGCTCACGCGATCGGCTTCGGATGCCGCGGCAAATGGCGAAATCGGCCCGTATCTTCTCGAACTGGTATCGGTGGATCAGATGTCCACCGAAGCCCGCCAGAAACTGAAGAATGCCCGCAGTCGACGTGCCGTCGAAGTCGAGGTCCAGCTTTCTTTCGCGTGCAATCTTCATCGCCTCCCAGACAAGCAGCGCGACCGCACCGCTATGCGACGTGGCTTGCCGCGTCGTCAGCAGGTAGTAGAGGTTGCAGCGGTCCCAGACGAGCGCGGTCGCGGCGCACAACGAGCCGTCGTGATCGAACGAACCGATGATCGTGCCCGCACGGCGCGCGAATACTTCTCGCAGCACGCGCCGCATGACCTCGGAGCCGTATTCGTTCTCGAGGCGGCGCGTGACGAGATTCGCATCGTAGAAGTCGACGAAGGTATCGACATTTTCGATCTCCCGTATGAGGAAACGCTCGGACGAACGTCGAATGCGGTTTCGCGTGTTCCATCTGAGCCTGCTCCACGCAGATTCCTCGTCCGCGTCCGGCGACAGTCTGAGCGTGAACTGCACGGACACGTTGTAGCCCGCGAGCCTGAACGCGGCGGCTTCGGCATCGGAGGCGCTTGGGTCGGCGAGCTGATGAAAGTGCGCGCAGTCGGGTAACTGCGCGATCAGTTGTCGCGTGACTTCGAGGCGATGCACCCACTCGGGGCCGCCTGCGTCCGCGGCTTGCCGGCGAATGACGGGGCCGAGGGTTCGCGTGAGCGGCGGCAGATACGACACGCGCCACAGACGGCTCTTCGTCGTGACCGAGTAAGGCATCTCGGCAATGGTCTCGTTGCCCGTCTTCACGACGGCCGCCTGCCAGTTGTTATCCGTCGTGGCGTCTAGCCACCACGGTTCGTGAAAAAGGGTTCGTTCGGTCAGACCTTTGTTCGGCTGATGAGGATGCAGCGGGTCCAGCGCCTGATCCGCCGAGCGCTTCACGGAATGCGGTTTCAAGGGAGCCGGAACCGCGGACATGGGAATCTTTTCGATCTTCATGGCAGTTCTTTTCCTCTCGCGTCGACCAACACGATGCTAGGGAAAACTATCTATTCCTTTCCGTCAAAGGCGGGCTCAAAACCGCCAAGCCGTCATGCGGATGAGCAGTCGAAGGCGCCGGCCATCCAGGTTGTCGGATTCGATCACGACAGTGACGGAATTCGCCACACGACCCGCTCTAGCCTTGAGGCTTATATGCCGTAGTGGCGAGAATCCCAACGACCGGGTCGATCAACATGTCAGAAAAGCAGCTGTCAATCATGGGCACGCGGGGCATCCCGGCACAGCATGGCGGATTCGAGACATTCGCCGAGCGGCTTGCGCTCTACCTGACCAAGCGAGGATGGATCGTGACGGTCTATTGCCAGGGGCAGGTCGGAGGCACGCAAGTCGTGGAAGACACCTGGTGCGGCGTGAAGCGGATCTTCGTCCCCGTCAAGCGCGACGGTGCGTTCGGCACGGTCGAGTTCGACTGGAAAGCTGTTCAGATCGCGGCGAAACGCGAGACGCCGCTGGTTCTCACGCTGGGCTACAACACGGCCGTCTTTTGCACTTACCTTCGTGCGCACGGCGTCAAGAACCTCATCAACATGGACGGGCTCGAATGGCGTCGTACCAAATGGCGCTGGTACGAGCGCACATGGCTGTACATGAACGAGCGCATCGGCTGCTGGACGGGGAATCATCTCATCGCCGACCATCCGTCGATTGCGATGCATCTCGCGACGCGCGTGAAGAACCGGAAGATCACCATGATCCCCTATGGCGCGGACCGGATCGAGGGATCGGGCTGCACCGTGCCGCGTGAACTCGGACTCGGGCAGGTCCGCTATGCGCTCGTGATCGCGCGTCCGGAGCCGGAGAATTCCATCGTCGAGATCGTGACTGCGTTCTCGCGCCGGCCGCGCGGCGCGAAGCTCGTCGTGCTCGGCAAATATGATCCCGTCGGCAATGCGTACCACCGCGAAGTGATGGACGCGGCCGGTCCCGAAGTCCTGTTTCCAGGCGCGATCTATGACCAGAACACCGTGAAGGCGCTGCGCTATCACGCGCTTTTTTATCTGCACGGGCATCAGGTGGGCGGCACGAATCCGTCGCTGGTCGAATCGCTCGGCGCGAGTTCCGCGATCATCGCGCACGACAATCAGTTCAACCGCTGGGTCGCCGGTCCCGACGCGCGCTTCTTCGCCAACGAATCCGAATGCGACCTGCACATCTCCGCGTTGCTCGCCGACCCGCCGACCGTGCGGGCGATGCGCGAGGCGAGCGGCCGCCGATTCGACAGCGCATTCCGATGGGACAGCGTCCTCGCACAGTACGAAGCGCTGCTCGAACGCAATCTCGTCAACGAGAAGAAGCCGAACGTTTTCCCGGTGCCGCCGGCAGTCGAATCGGCTTCGCTCGGCATGCTGTTCAAACCCGCCGCCACCATGAAGAGCAGCACGCTTCCCGCGACGGAGGCGCGTCCTCACCTTGCCAGTGTCGAGGTCGAGGCCATCTTCGAGGAGACCGAGATATCCGGCCGGCACTGAGCCGCCGAACGCCGCACACAAGAAAAGGGACGTTTGCGCGTCATGCGACGACGACAGGCTCCTGCAACGCATCAGATAGTCACGGCAATCCGGAACGAACACGATGAATCACGGCAAATCACCCGCGCTGGACCGAACGGAAGAGTCCGACGAATACGGATTCGTGCGGCTCATCGACATCCTGATCGAGCAGCGTCGAATGATGGTGCTCGTCACGATCGCCTGTGTGCTGGCGGGCGTGCTGTATGCCTTCCTCGCGCCGCCGGTGTATCAGGCCGACATCATGCTGCAGGTCGAGGACAGTCCCGAAATCTCGTCTAGCCGAAGCACCATTGCGGACGTATCGGCGCTCTTCGATGTGAAATCGACCGCTCCGGCCGAAGCGCAAATACTCGGGTCGCGCCTCGTCGTGTCGCGCGCAGTCGATGCGGTGCACGCGTACATCATCACCGCGCCCAAGCGTGTGCCGATCATCGGGCGGCTCGTCGCAAAGGAAGCGTCGGAGGTGTCGAACCCCGGCTTGTTCGGGCACGGCGGTTACACGTGGGGCACGGAAACCATCAAGGTTTCGTCCTTCGATGTACCCACGCGAAGCGAGGAAAAGACCTTCACGCTGACCGTTCTGCCCGGTGATCGGTACGAGCTGACCGGACCCGGAGTGGAAGCGGGCGTGGAGGGACGCATCGGGCACAAGGAAGTGTTTCGCGTCCGGAACGGCGATATCCGGCTGATGGTCGATTCGCTCGCCGGCAAGCCCGGCGCGGCGTTTTCGTTGACTCGCCGCTCGCGCGCCGAGACGATCGCGGACATCCAGTCGAGTCTGAACATTCAGGAAAAGATCAAGCAATCCGGCGTGGTCATCGCCACGTTGCAGGGCAAGGACAACGTCTATCTGCGCGATCTGATGACGCAGATCGGCAGAGAATATGTCCGGCAGAACGTCGACAGAAAAGCCGAGGAAGCGGCGCAATCGCTCAGGTTTCTGGATACGCAACTGCCTTTGCTGAAGCAGCAGCTGCGGGCATCCCAGGAGCGGCTGACGCGATTTCGCGACGAGCACGGCACCTTCGATCTGGACGTGGAAGCCGGCATCATGCTCACCCAGTCTTCCGAAACGAAGGCACGGCTGATCCAGTTCATCCAGAAGAAGCAAGAGTTGTCCTCGCGTTTTAGCGGCAGTTCCAAGGACGTGCTCGCAGTGGACCAGCAGATTGCCACGCTGCAGAAGCAGGCGGACGACTTCGAGGGCAAGATCAAGCGGCTGCCCGAGCTGCAGCAGGAACTGGCGAGGGTCATGCTCGACGTGAAGGTGAACACGGATCTCTATACGTCGCTCGTGACTAACGCCCAGCAACTCATGCTGGTGAAGGCCGGCAAAGTGGGCAACGTGCGGCTCGTGGACACGCCGGACTTGCCGGAAAAAGGCGTGAAGCCGAAGAAATCGCTCGTGCTCGCGGCCACGCTGCTCTTCGGGCTCATCGCGTCCACCGTGGCGGCCTATACGCGCAGCGTGCTGTTCGGCGGTTTCAGTTCTCCGTCGCAGATCGAGAAGAGCGTTGGCCTGAGCGTGTTTTCGACCGTGCCGTTCAGCAAGATCCAGGCGTCGTTCTCGCGGCGCGGCACGAAGCGCCCTTGCAAGCTGCTGGCCTACGAAGCGCCGCATGATCCGTCGATCGAGAGCTTGCGAGGCTTGCGCACGGCCTTGCAGTTCGCACTCGATCAGGCGAAGAACGCCGTGGTGATGGTGACGGGCCCGACGCCGGGAGTCGGCAAGTCGTTCGTGTCGGCCAATCTCGCGGCTCTCCTCGCGACGACAGGCAAGCGCGTTCTGCTGATCGACTGCGATCTTCGCGACGGGCATCTGCATCTCTGCTTCGGCGCGCAGGCCAACGCGGGCTTCACGGAAGTGATCACCGGCGAGGCGAGTCTGGAGACCGTGACTCGCAAGGTCGGGCCGGACCTCGATTTCATTCCGAGGGGTTCGCTTCCGCATAACCCGTCGGAACTGCTTGCCCGGAAGAACGTGCAGGATCTGATCAAGGATCTGTCGCTCAAGTACGACGTGGTGCTGATGGATTCCGCGCCCATCCTGACCGCCACCGATGCGACCGTGCTCGCTTCGTCGACGGGCACCGTGTTCATCGTTGCACAGGCGGGCGTCACCAAGGCGGGCGATATGACGGAGTGCGTGAAGCGGCTTTCGCAGAACGGCGTGGTTCCGGCCGGCGTGATCTTCAACGGCGCGAATCCGAGTCTCGGCCGCTACGGATTCGGTCCGACCTACGGCGCCTATCGCTATACGCCGCACCCGTATCCCGAACCGCCCCGGCTCATCGAATAGCGAGTCCCGACTTGGAACGCCAGTCGGAAAGCGGGCGATTCTCGCGGTCACAGGCTCACCTTCGTCTACAACGACATATGCCACAACCCAGGATTTCCGTGCTGATGCCAGTGCATAACGGTGAGGCATTCATCGAGGAGGCAATCCGGTCGATCCTTCAGCAGCGGTACCGAAACTTCGAGTTGTTGATCGTCAACGACGGATCGGACGATCAGACGCATGCCATCGCCACGCGGATCAGCCGGGATGATCCGCGCGTGCAGCTTCTGTCTCAGGAGAAGGCCGGTATCGTCGCGGCGCTGAACCTCGGCATCAGCCATGCGAATGGGATGTATCTGGCGCGAATGGACGCGGACGATGTCGCGCATCCCATGCGTTTTTCGATTCAGCTCGAACGCATGGAAGCGGAGCCGCGTCTGGTGGCGTGCGGAACGGACATCGTCAAATTCGGGCGTTCGCTTCAGTACGTATCGACGCCGGCTACCGATGAGGAATGCAAGGCCTTGCTGATGATCGAAAGCTGCTTCGCGCACCCGACGGTGATGATGCGCGCGCGTGTGATTCAGCAACGAAGTCTGCAGTACCGGGCCGACGACAAGTACGTCGAGGACTACAGGTTGTGGACCGAACTCGCCACGCACGGCGAGTTCGCCAATATCTCGCTTCCGCTGCTGCGATACCGCACGCATCACGATCGCGCGGATTCCTGGCGCACCGAACGTCAGCGAGACGCACATGTGCGGATAGCGAGCGAAATGCTCGAGCGGCATGGTTGTTCGATAGAGAGCGGGACACTCAGGAAGTTTCTCTGGCCCTCGGATTCAGGCGTGAAGAAAGCGCTCGAGTACTTTCTCAGCACGGGCGTTCTGGCGAAAAGCATCAACGCCACAGCGCCGGAATGTGACTGGCTGCGCGAACGCACCCGAAGAATTCGCGTTCGCAACACGATGAAGATGGCGGCGCGCAAGAACGTGTAGGCCGCTGATCGGAGATGAAGACGGTTAAGGAGTGGCGAATGCGGACCAACAAGATGGTGGATGTGAGCCTCGTCGTGGCCAATTACAACAATGGCCGCTATCTCGAGGACTTTTTGGACTCGGTGCGGACATCGACGCGCTTGCCGCGAGAAATCATCTTCGTCGACGACGGTTCGAAGGATGATTCGCTGAGCATCGCCCGCCAGGCAGTCCATGCCTTGCCGAACATGAAGATCATCGCGCTGCCGGTCAATGTGGGCTTTGCCAATGCACTGAACGTGGGCATCGCGAATGCGTCCGCGACGTTCGTCATGCGCATGGACCCGGACGATGTGCTTCACCCCGAGCGCATAGAACGCCAGTACGATTACATCACCCGACATGAACTCGACGTGGTCGGCAGCAACGCGATCATGTTCCACGACTCGACCAACGTCGTCATCTGCCAGACCAATTTCCCTGCAACGCACGGTGAGATCGAAAGGACCATACTGAAAGGGGAGAACGGCGTGCTTCACGCCACCGTGCTCGGCCGCACGACCTTCTTCAAGCGCATTCCGTACATTCAGGAAAACGTTCCGGCAGAAGACTACGACATCTTCGCGCGCTTTCTCAAGCTCGGTGCGCGATTCGGCAATGTGCCCGAGCCGCTGATCCGCTATCGGATACACGAAAAGAGCGCCTCGAACAGCCTCAAGTTTTCGACTATCGCGAAGACGTATGAGCTTCGCGACACCATCTTCGGCGTCTACACGCCGCGCTGGCGCGTGGTGACCTACTACTGGTTCATCAAGTCTTACCGAAACTATCTCGCATCGCGATCGGTGATTTCAAAATGTCTTTGGGCAGGCGTATCATCAGTTTGCTATCCTAAGAAACTAATGCGGAAGATCACGACGACTTTCATCTTGCGGCCGGGAAGATGATGCGACAGATTTCGTTCGATGTTTGCAGCGGCATGAACGTTCATGCAGCGGCATGGCTCGACAACACGACGCCATATCGTTCGATGGCGACGAGGCATTGCGTCCGGGAGGTCGCTCGAAATGCGCCGTGAGATGGATGACATGCTCATCTACTATATTGTCGGCGCCTTCGCTCTCGACAATATCGTCAATTACTTCGTGGCGGTGCCGGTGTATGTCGCGTCGATTCCGGTGTCGCTATTGTTGATGTTCCGCCTGACGCGCAACCGGCTCGACCGTCTGTGGTTCATCGCGTGCATCCTGTGCCTCGGCTTTTCCGCGGTGGTCAACTTCTTTCGCTTCGCCGTATCAATCGAGGACCTATCCGACATTCTCTTTCTCGCGCAGTTTTTCTCGGCGTTCTTTTACGCGAAGAACTCGCGGGTCAGTCCCGCCGCGATCAGCCACGCCACGTATGTCTTCGCGATACTTTTCCTGCCGGCGCTCGTCGGCATCAACGCGGGAAGCTCCGAGGCCGACCCGGACGTATTCCTCTCGGGATCGAGAGACATCGAATTTCTCAGGCTTTATAACCAGGGCATGTATCGGCTCCCTCATGTAGCGTCGTACCTGCTTGCCTTTGCCTGTCTTTGGTGGACATACGTGGCGTCTTTCAGCCACAAGGCCAGACACTTCCTGCTCGCCGCGATCTTTCTTTTTCTTACGCTGTACACGGGGTCGCGCACACCGATCATCGTGATGGGCGCGGCCTATCTCGTCGCGAACTTCCGCTTGCAGGCGCGAGAGATCCTGATCACCGTGGTCATCTTCGTGATCGCGGGGTTCGTCATCGCCAATATGAAGGACATGATGGACTTCCTCTTTGGCAGCTTTCTCTACCAGTACCTTTCGTTCTTCGACACGGTGATCAACAACTTCGACCGCCTGAGCCGAGTGATTATCTGGGACAGCTGGTTCTCGGCGATATCGGACTTCAACGGGCTCGACTTCTTCGTCGGCCGGAATTTTTCCAGCTCGTTCGACTTCAACTCGCGCAAGATCGGACTCAATATCTGGTTCCATAACGACTTCCTCAGCGCGTTCTACGCGTACGGCATATTCGTTTTCTCCGCGTATCTCATTCCGCATCTGATCGCGCTCAAGGTAGCGATACGGCGGCGTGCATCGGCACGGCTGCTTTGTTTGCTGGGCCTGTACATTTTCGTTGCGGCATTCGTGAACGGGTTCTATAAATACCTCCCGGTCATGTTCTTCGTCCTGCTGTTTTCCGACAGATCGGAAGTGGCCGCGTACGCCAGAGGCGCTTCGTTCCGGCGCGCGGGACAGCGGCGAGTTCGGCTCGACGTCGACGAAGCGACAGGGGCGCGATGATGAAGTGCGCGTTTTGTTGGGCCGTCGCGCTCTTCAGCGCACTGCTGCTGTCGACGGCATGCGCCGACGATAACGTGGTCAAGCGCGATAACGTCGGCGTCTACTACTATCCCGGGTGGAAGCATTCCCCGCCGCTCGTCAACGATCATCCGTGGGACGCGATTCGCAAGTACGGCGGCCGAGAGCCGCTTCTCGGCTGGTATGACGAGGGCAGTGTCGATGTCGCGACACGTCAGCTTCAGTGGATGCACGATTACGGCATCGACTTCGTCATTTACGACTGGTACTGGGTCAACGAGGGAGGCGCGGCGCTCACGCAGGCGATCGACGCCTATTTGAAATCGCCCGCGCGCTCCTCGGTCAAGTTTTCGATACTCTGGGCCAACCACACCGATACGCCGAGTTCCGTCGAACAGTTCGATGCCATCGTCGATTACTGGATCGCGCATTACTTCGGGCAGGCGTCGTATTACCGCGTGAACGGCATGCCGGTCGTCTTCATCTTTGCGCCTTACGATCTTCAAGGCAAGGCGTCTTCTTTCGGCACGGACGTGTCACAGCTCTTCGAACGCGCGCGTGAGAAAGCGGTCCAGGCGGGCCTGCCGGGCATCTATTTCGTCGCGACGAGCCAGGCCGTGGCGGGCCCCGTCGAGCAGGATCTCCCCGACATGGGATACGCCGCGATCAGCGCGTACAACTACCATTTCGGACTCGACGGAAGCTGGTCGCGAAACACGCCGCTGTCGCATTCGTATGCGGAACTGGCCGGAGGATACCGCAAAAGCTGGATGTGGATCCTCGCGCATTCGAAGCTGCCGTACTTCGTGCCCGTCACCTCCGGCTGGGACAAGCGTCCGTGGGGAGGGAGTCCCGACAGGCTGCACGACATGTCGTACGGCACGCCGGGCGAGTTCGGCGAGCATCTTCGACAGGCGCAGGCCGTGCTCGACCAGTATCCCGAGAAGACGCTGCGCACGGTGGTCATCTGCTGCTGGAACGAGTTCGGTGAAGGCTCCTATATTGAGCCGACCAGGAAATGGGGCTTCGACTATCTGAAGCAGATACGAACGTCATCGACACAGGTGCGCCGCGAGAACAGCACCGCGCGCGATGGACATGTGCCGATCGCAGGCACCACGTCGCCATGATTTCCTTCAAGCAGTGGAGAGGCTATTTCGACATGCGCCGCCAAAATCAGGGAAGCCTGACCAACCCAAGAGATTCAATGGTGTCAATGTCCCTGGTGATCGTGGGCCAGATCGTGATGTTCGCCTGTGTGTATCTTCTGGGCCACTGGTACGGCCCGGGCACGCTCGGCACGTTTAATTACTGGCTGGCGATCGGCTCCTTCACCAGTTCCATCCTTGCGTTCCGCTATGAACTCGCGTGTGTCGATGATTCGCCGGCGGAGTCGTTCAGCGCCTTCGTCAACGCGAGCCTTCTGGCGGCCGTCGTTGCGTTGATGTCGTTCGTCTTGACATCGTTGCTCGGTCATCCCGATCTGTGGCTCATCGAGCTGTACTCGCTTGCGTCGTTCATTCAGATGGCGGCGTCGCTGTACTACAACAGCTTGCGCTGGTATGGACGCATGGCGCTTTCGCGCATCGCCATCAACGCGGCGTTTGTCGGCTTCCTGCTCGTCGATCACGTCTTCGATGTTTCGCGAGGATCGAATCCGTTCGTCTGGTACACGTGGATCACGTTCGGCGTTGCGCTCGCGATGACGTTGAGCATCATCAGAAGCGGGCGCAAGCAGGGCTTCGCGTGCCGGCTTTCGAGGCGCTTCTTCATCGACAACCGCAGCTTTGCGATCTATATCCTGCCGTCCACGCTATGCAATTCGGTCGTGCATTACTCGCTTTCGATCGTCATCCCGTTATGGTTCGGCGCGGAGAGCGGCGGGTATTTCGCGGCGGCGTACCGGCTCGGCTTTTTCCCCGTGGCGCTCGTCGGGCAAAGTCTGGGCGGCGTATTCCGGCGCGATGCAGTGGCCGCCGTGTCGAAAAACGACGGTGGCGAAGGCTTGCGCCAGGTCTATGTCACGTATGCGCGCACGCTCGCGCTCTTCGGTGCGCTCTATGCGCTCGCGGGAAGCCTGCTCTTCGCGCCGCTCGTAAGGCTGACGCTCGGCCCGGACTGGCAGGAGACGATCGAGCTGTTTTATCGGCTGATTCCGCTGTTCACGTTGCAACTCGTCTTTCTGCCTCTTGCACAGGTCTTTCTCGCCATCAGGTCGCAGCGCACGGATTTTTTGTTCCAGCTCACGAGTTGCATTGCGCTTCTGACGACCTTGTTTCTCACGAAGCTGGCGGGCTTGCCGGTTCAGCAAAGCGTTCAGGCGTTTTCGCTTTCGGGCGCGGTGCTCACGGTGCTGGGGATCGTGTTGACTTATCGTGTGTCGTTCGCGAAGCGCAGTCCGCTTTCCGAAAGGGCTGCATGAAGCCGATGCGGGCGATTCTCTGAACGAGGCGCGCCCGCTCACGTTCAGGCGCGCGGCCGCGACGTCCAGATGTGCACGGTTTGCGTCACGCCCTCGTCGTAGCCTATTTCATCCGCCGCGTAAGGCACCGAAGCGGAAAAGCGGCAATCGAGGATAGGCGAAGCATCGAAAAGCTCTTTGCATAAAGGGTTGAGATACACGATCGACAACGCTTCGATCGCGCCGCGCTCGTATGCGGCGGTGAGGCTGTCGAGCAGCCGTGTCATCGTCTGAATGCCGAAGGGGTTGAATAGATAGACGACCAGCTTGCCGGGCGGAAAGTCGGCCTGCAGCGCATCGGCCGCGTAGGCGCGCATCGGCACACGCTCCGGAAAGCGGCGCGCGACGATCCGCGCGTTGCGATTGGCGATGTCCACGAGACGCGAGGCGAGGTCGTAGCCGATGATCTCGCGAAACGGAAATTCGGTCGCGACGATCATTGGCCGGCCTTTGCCGCAGCCGATGTCGACGAAGGCGTGATCGCGCAGATCGCCGAGTTGCCGAAGGGCGAGCCGGACGGTGCTCGGCTGCGAGCCCATGTAGGGAAAGCTGCCGGCGTTCTTGTCGTCGCCATAGATGGCTTCGGGCGGTTCAATGCCGCCCGTTTCGGTGCCGAGCGCCTTGTCGAGCGGATGGGTGCGGTAGCAGCCCGTGTACACGACCTTCAGGACGGGTACATGCTGCGCGAACTTGCGGACGCGCGGGAGGTAGAGCAGGGTCTGCACGCTATCGGGCAAGGCCGCGACGATGGCGATCAGCGGCCACTTGACGCGACGCTTCAGGCGTTTTCGAAAGTTGCCGACCGGGGTCATCGTGGTCATTGCCGTCACCCTCGTATGGTATTACGTGGTGCGAACGATTATGGCCGTGCCGGAAATGGCGGCGGCGCCATGCCATGCATATCTTAAACGACGCCGCTTGGTTTCGAGGCATTTATTCTTTTGGAAGACGCGTCACGGCGCTGGGCGCGACCCGGCGGCTGAATCTTCGCTCTTGCAGCCGTGAGCGCGTATTCGAGATCGCCGACGGACAAGCGACAGAAGAGGGCAATGCCAAACGCCGTTTTGCGAGGCGCAACAGAAACGGCTCGTTGGTGTCGGATCACCGGCACGCGGGCGCGCCTCTTGCGAAACAACTTTGAGCGTTCCTCGTGTGGGTTCAGTTCGCAACCTCATGACTTCTCCCGGCTATCGGCGTCGGGCGATGTGCTTCGCGCACGAGTTCGGGTCTGGACGAGCAGCGTTCAGCGTCCGATGAGCGTCGAGTCGAAACTCACTAAACTCGAAACTCGTCGCGCTGTGGAAATAAGGCTTTGCGAGACCAGCGCTCAGGCTATCTTGAACCCTGGATCGCTAAACTTTGAACCGTCCGCAGTTTTGGTTCATTACCCTGAACTTTCCGCCCACGCGCCCGACGGCAAAGAGCACATTGGACCGCTGGTGGCCCACTTTCTGCCGCTCAACAGAGCCATATGAAGGTCGTGCGGACGACCGGTACTCTCCGAAATCCGCCGCATCACCGATGCTTTGAATTGATGAATCATCTTCCGGTACCCAGAAGAGGGGTTTGCCTAGGTCCCGACTTATAGAGCTAAATGTTTTCACGCGTGGCGATCCCTTTCGCCAAGTGTGAAGAGGCCAACGCCGAGCTAATCGCGGGGCCTTGGCCTCACTGACGAAGCAAAGCTGGACTACTGTTCGTCGTTATCTCTGTCCGCGTCCCGACCGCGCAGGACCGACAGGTCGATCGCATTTGCCATCGCAACGTACCCGGCATCGTTCGGATGCAGATGATCGCCGCTATCGTATCGCGTCTGCATCGAGATCGGGTGCGCGGGATCGCGAATCACGGCATCGAAATCCACGACGGCATCGAACTCGCGGCTATTGCGGATCCAGTTGTTGACGGCCTGCCGCACCGCTTCCTTCTGAGACGTGTAATAGCCTTCGTTCGGCGTACCTTGCAGTGCATTGCGGAAGGGCGTGAGCGTGCCCCCCATGATGCGAATGCCCCGCAGATGGGTACGCGCGATGATCTGTCTGTAGCCATCGATGATTTCTTCCGCCGTGGCCTGAGGCGCCGATGGATCAAGCGCAGTGCCAGGCCAACCGATATCGTTGATGCCTTCCAGCATGATTACCCACTTGACGCCTTGCTGGCTGAGCACGTCGCGATCGTAGCGTGCGAGTGCGCTCACCCCGGCGCCATCGCTCAGCACTCTGTTTCCGCTGATCGCTTCGTTGAGAATGGCCGTGCCGTGGCGAGACTGTCCGCTGTTGAGCCGCTGCGAGAGATTGTCCGGCCAGCGGCGATTTGCATCGACCGTCGAGGCGTAGCCGTCCGTGATGGAATCGCCGAATGCGACGATGGCATCGGTGCGACCGCGCGTGTTGACGAGCACGCCCGACAGATAGAAGCGGTTCGTGTAAGTCTTGGGCGAAGGCTGGTCTGGCGCGGCCGTGTTGTCGCCACTCGATACGTAGGCGTTTTGCACTGCAAGCTGATGTACGGTCTCAAGCTTAGTCGCTTGCGGCAGGAACAGGCTGATCGCAAGGTTCGCGAACGGCCCGACGGTAATATCGAGAGGGTCACTGAGTATCGGCGCGCCAGCGTAAAGCGTGACGGAGGTTTTACCGCCGAACGTCAACGTCCTGTCCGTGTTGGGGTAGATCTTCGATCCGCCCGCCGATACCGCGATATGGACGGGGCCAACGGTGACCGGCGACTGACCGAACTCATTGGTGAGCCGCACGCGTACCTGATTGCCTCCGACGCTCGTGTGCACGATCTGCCGGATGGTCGTCGCGGCATTGAAGTTCTGCGGCGTCGTGATGTTGTTGTTGCGGTCGGCGCTCGCGGTCCAAGTCGATAGCCATCCGTCGCTCACATCGCGATCTCGCTGATCGTGTGCGAAGGAAGCAGGCGCGGACATCAGCGCTGCGACCGCTAATAGCGGCGCGACAGCGCGAGCAAACAGCCTCGGAAGTGAACGGTTTCGCATTCGTGCTCTCCAGACTCGTTGTTGGTCGCGCCGGGTATCGTTCGGACACCGAACCAATATGGTGCATGGGCTTTTGACCGAAAAGATGGTTTACCCGTATGTGGCTACATAACTAAGTCCGGGCGGCAAATCTGTCGCGGCCGCTGTTTATTCAATTGACCGAAGAAAGCCATTTTTACTTCGACGAAGGCATTCAAATGAGAGCTTCGTAATTCTCAGAGGAGTTGCCGGTCGCAGTCGGCCCATGAACCGCCCGTCAAGGTCGACATTTGGTTTTAAAGACCAAGGTCTCGTTCGTCCCTGCTCGATGGCGGCTTTCCGGCGAGCAAATTGCCGGAGGCACTGCCTCAACCGGCCAGGAGGCGACGCTCGACAGGAGATATCAGCGGACGTTCAATTGACCGCTCTTATGTGGCATGAGCCGTTCCGATTCGTCGTTAGGCCGGCCGCACGCTTCCTTGAAGAGCATGCGATGCGTATTACTTAGGATTTGACATGTCGCTGGCTCGACGCTCAGCCGACCGCTTGCAATCGCTTCGCGCATGTTTGCAAGCCGAGGTCGAGCGGAAGTTTCCACCAGTTGTCGCGCGAAAAAATCTCGACTTGAAGCATATCGTCATAGCCGAATTCTCAGCACTTCGCCGGGAGCCCCTTCAGGGCGATCACGCCGTCTCCCATCATGCCCCCATCGAGCGACGAATCGGTCGTCCGAACCATCCAGTCGGAAACATGATCAGCGACAATGCGATTGTCATTGCCGATCGAGGTAAGCGCTTCGTCCAACTGAGGGTCCCACCAGCAGTGGTACACGTTGACCGCGACACCGAAGAAAGCATCGTTATGCGGATCGGAGCTCGCGCGCGCTGGGGTGCGCCTGATCAACTGTGTTGACCGCCGATTTGACGCCATCGTCGCGGTGAACCGTCATGCAGTGCACGGCGACATCACTCTCGAATCCGTCTTGCGCACAGGTCTTACCCCTCCCTATTCATTGCGGCGCTGAAGGGCGCCGCTGTTTTGGTTCCGTTCGCGCTGCCGGGCAGTTTTCCGGCGTGCGACTTAGATAGCACGTATAGTGTTTCTACATGCCGCTCAAGGTGTGCAAAGGGAGCGAGCATGGAAAACCAGTCGTGTGTGCCCTATCGCGGGTATACCATCGACGTGCGCGTCGTTGCTAGCCAATCGCCGTCCCTTGACGGCCAGCAGGTCCGGTACGCTGTCTCTTGGACGATTGCTTCATTCGACTCGGGCGCTTCGCCTGTCATTAGTCTTCCCGAGCAGCTCAACTTCCTTACTCTCGATAACGGATTCAGATATGCGGAACGGCAAGCAAAGCGGTTTATCGACGGGTGTGCCAACGATGGAAGTGCCGGTGCAGCGCCAGTCTGAATAACCTCTTCGAAGTTCGCCAATTCTCGGTCGCTGAGAATCGAAATGTCTCCTTGTCACGGTTTCTCCCCACCGCTTCGCTATCCGAATGTCTAATTATCGGCATAGTCGGGCCGGAACGCCGCCATGCACATGCTGGCGAGTCGTTTTCGCTCACATGTGCCTGTTTACCAGTCATTCGACGTCGACAGAGCAGCAGGCTTCTTAAACTGTCTTTTCGTGGCCCAGAAAGTGCGCACAATGATTACCTCGTTGTGTTTCGCTACCGATGGAATTCGCCATGTCGCGCTTGATTAAGGTTGGAAATCATGAGTACCACGTCGTGGTACACCCGCTGGTTGCTGGCGGCTTCGCCTTCACCGTTGTCGACATAGACCTGACAGGACCCAAAATCACCGAGGCTCGCCACGACAGCGCAGTTATGTTCCCTACCGAAGAAGACGCGTACAGCCGCGGTTCAGCCTACGCACGTCGGCGCGCTCGGCTCTATAGACGTTGACTTGTCGCAGCAGCGGTGCGGCGCAAACCAGTGAACCTCCCGGGTAAGTGCTTCAGCAGTTCGCATGGCTATATTCGCATGGCTATAAAGGACGTTCCTTCATGACTGCACCACCTCAACTACCTGTGCTGCGCTTGGACGGAGATATCTTCTTCAAGCAGCGAATTGTCAACAAGACGTTTCGAATTCAAGTCACACACGAGTGCTTGATCGACATTTTTGGTTCGGATGGCTCAGTAGAAGGGGACAACAAAGCGTTGCACGTCAATCACCAAAGGATCGTTTCGATCGCAACCCGGAAGGTGATGACAGGCACCATTTCGCCGGTTAAAATCCTTCGTGACGACTTCAGGACGTTCTCTACGGTCGGCGGCGATAGGGGCCATCGACCGAGGTAGGCGTTGCCCTTTTGAAGAGCTTCGCGTTCTGTCTAGCGACAGCTTCGCGGTTCGGTGCGAGCGGCATTGTCGCGGGCGACCGTTCAAGCCTCGGAAGCAGCCGTTCAAATGGCTACGGTCCAGCGGCTGCAACGGGTCCGGGAGTTCGCGTTGACGACCGGCCGCTTCCGGGAGCGGAATTCCGGTGGCCGCTTTCCGGCGATGAATTTGCACAGCGGTCCGACACAACCCGGCCATGAAGGGTCACTCGCGCGTACTGTCGTTCAGACATTCAGGCGTCGATTCCAAGCCGCAACCGGCCATTACGTTATTTCTGAATGGAGCAGCGTTGATGCTCGGCCAATGCGGACGCTCAGTTATCGGCGTCGTTGGCGCGGACTAAAGTCAAGCCCGTCCTCATCGAAGGCAAAAGCTACCGCATGAAAGACCAGGACGGCACCGATCCCGCGACCGCGTGATCGCCTTCGCCATGGTGCGTTTCAAACCGTCCGTTTAGACGAAATTCACGCCGCTGCCAACACTAGTCACTCGGTCCAATTTAACCCGGCCCATTTTAGTCAACTGCCGGGGCGGATATCGCGCTATTCTGTAATCATTGCGTGGCCCACTTGGGACCCTGAATTGGAAAACGAAAAACACGAGCCTATTACGCTCCGTATCTACCGCGCACCTTCTGGACGGTGGGCGGGCTGTCTCCTTGTCGGCGAGGCGGACATTGGCTCTTTCGACGGATACGACAGCCCGGATCAAGTGGAGGAGGCTGCGCGGGAAACGGGCGTGTACCCGGACCGCGTGGAAGTGTATTAGTCGTATTTGTCGAACTGCATTGTCACAAACAAAGAGGTCCACCGAGGGTGGGCCGAAAACTTCAATAAAGGACCGTACGTCAGCCTGACTCATGAGCCGGCGCACGCGTTCCACAGTACGCCCTGTGGCGAGGAAAGCAAGCGATTTAGTTGCTAGGTAGAGCCAGTAAGGGCGAGGTTTCCGGAACTATTGCAGGGAACAAGTTTTGGCAAACACCATGCTCTACTAGGTATCTGTGCTCTGTGTGTTACGGGCCAGATCTACAAAGAACTTGCCCCGTGTCGGGTCGCCTTTTTATTTGCGTAGTCCAGCGTGCGCGCAACTCGCTGCCGCTCATTGGTCTAATGGAAGGTAGGGATTAGCTCACCATGAATACGTACTATCTGGTCCAATACTCGTATGGCCTCATATAGCTCATGTTCGATATACTGTGGCTCTCTACCTGCATCTAATGAATCGGCTATAGCGTCGATTAGCGGTTTCGTTATATTGGGTGAAACTTTCGCTAGCTTGTGATGCAGATTCGTACGGCGTTGAAACAGCATCCAGTACTCGTATCGGTCTGATACGAACAGAGACAGCCCCTCGTATTGCTCTTTCGGGATATTGAGCGAGTCTGCGATATCTTTAACGTCCTTACCCTTAGACGCCATATCGTCTATCACGGCTGCTAGGTCCTCACTTATAGCATTCAGGAAGGTCTCAATAGTTTGCTCCATTTCAAATCCTTGTTAAGTTAGCCGCGCGTCCACAACTTAATAAGACACTCGGCCGTAGCATGAGAAAGACGGTGGAAAGGGCCACACTAGTTCTTGTCCGCTAATCGTTGCGAATTACCAATAGATGACTAGTGTCCTGAGTTGAAAATTCATTGAATGATGGCGATCGCGTACTAAAGTGTCTGTATGGCACTTGATGCGAGGCGGCAAAGATGAGCGGACGGCCCAAAGGGGAGCTCGTGCTGAGCAATTCGGAGCGCGTAGCACTGCAAGCACTGACGATGCGACGCAAGACCGCACAGGCCCTCGCGTTGCGAGCACGCATCGTGTTGGCCTGTGCCGATGGCTTGGACAACAAGAGCGTTGCGGCGAAACAGCGGGTCACTCAGCAAACCGTCTCGAAGTGGCGGGCGCGGTTTGTAGTGCATCGTCTGGACGGACTGCTCGATGCGCCTCGGGCGGGCGCGCCGAGGACAATTGATGACGCACGCGTCGATGCGGTCATTGCAAAGACGCTCGAGTGCGTACCTGTTGGCGCGACTCACTGGAGCACGCGCACGATGGCTCGTGAGATGAAGTTGTCGCAGACGGCTGTCACGCGGATCTGGCGTGCTTTTGGTTTGCAGCCGCATCGGCAGGAAACGTTCAAACTCTCCAGTGATCCGATGTTCGTCGACAAGGTACGAGATATCGTCGGGCTTTACCTGGATCCACCGCTTAAGGCTATGGTGTTGTGCGTGGACGAGAAGAGCCAGATTCAGGCGCTCGATCGCACGCAGCCGATGTTGCCATTGGCACCTGGCATCCCGGAACGACGCACGCACGATTACATGCGCCACGGCACGACCACCTTGTTCGCCGCGCTGGATATTGCCACCGGCGAAGTGATCGGCGAGGTACATCGGCGCCATCGCAGCAGCGAATTCGTGCGGTTTCTGCGCACCATTGAATCCAGTGTGCCGTCGCATCTGGATGTGCACCTGGTGATGGACAACTATGGCACGCACAAAACACGCGCGATCAAAGCATGGTTCGCTCGTCATCCTCGCTTCCATGTTCACTTCACGCCCACCTCGGCGTCCTGGCTAAATCAGGTCGAGCGCTGGTTTGCCTCGCTGACTGAAAAGTACCTTCGACGCGGTACGCATCGATCGACACGTCAACTGGAAGACGCGATCCGTCGATATCTGGACATCTACAACGCCGATCCCCAACCGTTTGCCTGGAACAAGTCGGCCGATGAGATTCTGGCCAGTCTCGAACGGTTTTGCATGCGGGTCCAGAAGGCCCCGGGAAGAGCATCATGAATATCAACACCGATGCAATCGATGAAGTTGCCCTGGCACTTCTCTACCTGACCCTGCATGACCGATACCGCGCATGGAAGGGTTTCGACTGGGATGTGCTGAACCGGCTCTACGAACGCGGTCTCATCGAAGACCCAGTCAACAAGAACAAATCTGTGATCTTTACCGAAGAAGGACTGCGCGAGTCCGAGCGGCTCTTCAACCAACACTTCGTCATTCGCGAGCGACCAAAACTTGATTCAACGAACTTCTAACTCAGGACACTAGTTATAGCTGTATTCGGCCTGAAAAGATAGACATTCCGGGGGGCAGTCGTAAAAACAAGGCGTTTCGGCCATGACACCGACAGGCTCCCCTCAGCATAACTGCCAAAATCAAATAAAACTGTTGAAACAGGCCAAGGGTGGCAAAAGCGACAAATATCTAGGATCGATTCATCATCCGGGAAATCTACCTGCAACCGATTAGCAATTTGTTCAGGTGACCAACCATTGACCCACTTTCGGTCCCCGCGATGCGGTTTATTTCGCCCCTTGAACGGCGTCTGCTTGGGCCCGTCAATTTTACGACCGTCAGCGTCATGTACCTTGCCCTCCAGGCGCTCCCGTACATATTGACGCAGTTCTACATTAGTCGCCAGTTTCGCGGGCTTGGGTCGTTTAGCGAACCGTTCAGCCTTCCACTGCGCAACCGAAGCACGATACTCGAGACACCCACCTCGAGTCGCAGCATTGCGCGTAAGTTCTCGTGATACGGTCGATGCATTCCGTCCGATACGGCGGGCGATCTCGCGCACCCCGAACCCCTGGACAGAGAGCAAGGCTATTTCTTCCCGCTCAGCGAACGACAGGTATCGACCAGCGATAGGTTTGGACATGAATAGTGGCATGCTGCCACGATAGCGGAACCAACGCGAGCCTACCGCTTGTGATGCGCCTACCGCCTGCGCCGCTTTCTCGCTTGTAATGCCGGTCGCGATCTGTTGCCAGAACCGACGCTCAACCTCATGTCCAAGTGATGGGGCGCCCGGGGAGTACATCGCTGCTCGACCCGTCAACCGATACACCTGCTTTGCGCTTCGCACCATGCAACACCCCCTCGATTAAAGGTGTTGCGACGACCGGTTGAATCCGCCTTGCGACCCGTGGTCGCTATGGTGAATGAGCCCGGGCGGTGGCTGGCGATCGTGTAACGCCTGGTTCAGTGCATCCAGCACGAAATCAGTTCGCATCGATGCCGACACGCGCCAACCGACGATACGGCGCGCAAACACATCGGTCACGAAGGCCACATAGACAAAGCCCGACCATGTCCAGCAATAGGTAAAATCTGCGACCCACAGCGCGTTAGGCCGTTCGGCCCGGAATTGACGTTTGACCCGGTCCAGCGGGCACGGCACCGCATCGTCGCGCTGCGTCGTCTTGATCCGGCGCCCACGCCGCACACCTTCGAGGCCCATCACCTTCATCAGGCGCGCAACCGTGCAGCGCGCGACCTTCACGCCATCGCGCAACAACTGGCGCCAGACCTTGCGCACTCCATACACGCCGAAGTTCTCGTCCCAGACCGCCCGGATGAGGGCATTCAGTTCAATATCGCGATGCGCTCGTGCTGGCCATTGCTCCGGATCGCTGCGCCGCCCAGCGTGCCGGTAATACGTCGACGGCGCGATCGGCAGCAGGCGGCAGATCGGCTCGATACCGTAGACGTCGCGATGCTCATCGATGAACGCGATCATGGCTTCGATCGGCGGTCGAGCTCCGCCTGCGCGAAATATGCGGAGGCCTTGCGCAGGATCTCGTTGGCCGTGCGCAGTTCACGATTCTCGCGCTCCAGTTCCTTCAGACGCGCCAGCTCCGAAATTGTCGCGCCCGCTCGTTGGCCACGGTCGCGCTCAGCCTGAATGATCCAGTTGCGAAGCGTCTCTCGCGACATCCCCATCTTCGAGGCGATCGAGCGGATTGCCGCCCCCTGCGTTTGATACTCGTGTTGGTGCTCGAACACCATCCGCACCGCTCGCTCACGGACCTCATCCGAATATCGCGTCCCGGTGGGCTTCCTTGCCTTGCCTTCGCTTTCCATGCTTCAAATCTCCCGTTACAGCCAAGATCCGAAGTCTCCTACATTTCCGGGGCGGTTCAGGAAGCCGCCAGCCGATTATCGTTGTCAGTCAAGACGCTGGGCGCCTGGGTCGTTGCTGAACGAAAAGGGACGCTGGCGAAAGTTGGTGGGACGCAAAAGCCACAGAACGAGCTAGAAGCGGAATTGGCGCGGGTCAAGCAAGAGCTGGCAACAGTTACGATGGAGCGCGACATCTTAAAAAAGCGACGGTCTATTTCGCGAAGGGGTCGCGGTGAAATACGACCGGATTGAAGCGATGCGACAGGAATATCCGATCGCTGTGCTGTGTCGGGTGTTTGGGGTGGGAGCCAGTAGCTATTACGCTTGGCGTCGACGCGCCGAGTCGCCGCGTGCACGAGAGAACGCCCGGCTTGAAGTCCAGATTGCCGCGGCCCATGAACGAACCCGGCACACGTATGGGCGAGAGCGGTTGCAAGCCGATCTGAGTGATCACGGCGTGCGCGTTGGCCTTCATCGCATCAGGCGCATTCGCTCCAAACTGGGACTTCGATGCAAGCAAAAGCGAAAATTCAGAAATACGACAGACTCCAAGCACGATCTGCCAGTCGCACCGAATTTGCTGGAACGCAATTTCGACATGAGCGCGCCGAACCAGGCTTGGGTAAGTGATATCACGTACCTGTGGACCGACGAGGGCTGGTTGTATCTTGCTGGTATCAAAGACCTGTTCAAAGGCGAGTTGGTCGGCTACGCCATGAGCGAACGGATGACTCGCAGCCTGGTGATGCAGGCGTTATTCAGCGCGGTGTCGCTCAAGCGGCCACCGGCGGCACTGATTGTCCATTCCGATCGCGGCGCCCAATACTGCTCCCGCCATTATCGGGATCTGACAAAACAGTTCGGCATGACGATGTCGATGAGCCGCAAGGGCGATTGCTACGACCATGCGCCAATGAAAAGCTTTTGGGGGTCGCTCAAAAACGAACTCGTGTATCACTGCCGATTCGCGACGCGCGCTGAGGCTCGACAAGCCGTCACCGAATGTATCGAGATCTTTTACAACCGGCAGCGAAAGCAGGCCCGTCTTGGCTATCTATCTCCTGCCGCCTTCACCCAACAATTTAATAAGATGCGACTCGCAGCTTAGACCATTGCTCTCCACGATTGACGACCGACCTCAGCGCCTCGCTGGTCTACTTTTCGAGACCGCCATGGTCATGAGCGTCGGTAAAGGCGTTTGACACCCGCGCATCGAAGGCGACGACCCGGCGTAGCACTGCGCATCTAGGCCATTCATCTTCTATACGCGGCGGCAGAGGTCGCAAAGCAACGCATTAAAGCGCCTTTCATCATCCTGCCTATAAGTCCGCATCAATGAGATCGGGAGTGCGAAATACGATGACCCAGCCGCGTAAGCTGGCCAAAATAAATCATCTCCCGCGGCGTTCAAAGGTGTACAGTCGGAACACGCCTCGCGTTTTATGGAGGCGGCCTTCAGAGGTATTTATGCGACTAGAAAATAAGAATGCACTTCCCACTACGGCGAACGAAACGCCCTACAACCGGGACCGTCGGACGCGCCACCTCGTTCTTCAAGCTGAGGACGCTGAGCGGGCAGACCAAAGGCGCATCAGCTATGCACTCATCGATTCGACTTTGAGCAAGTGGCGATATCCTGCTGACCGTATGAAAAGCCGATCTTGACGCACTTATCTAGAATCGCTGCTTGACGGCTTGTTCACCAAACGATGGGCCTATTTGATGGGCCGAAACTGCAGACACGAGCTCTGTGGCGGCCAGCTTACCGTTGCCACGGTTTCCCTACACTGACGGCGCGCGGGTAGTTGGCCTTCGTTGACGGAAGCGTTTTCGCGACCAAACTATGAGTATCGGCTCCAAACGTGGGCAGTCAGAGGGAAGACCTTATGCAATACCCAATATATGTGCACGGTGACAGCCGTAGCGGTTTCCGCGCTAGCTTCGCCGATCTACCCCTCGCCTGCGCTCATGGCGCCACGCTCGATGAACTCCGGTCGAATGCACAGGGCGCGGTGGAACTGCAGTACGACCGAAGTGAGCAGCTCATACCCGCGCCGACCGGCAGCATGTCGGAACTCCAGTCGTTGGCAATGGACGATGGTCAGGGCATTTGGATGTACGTCGAGATCAACCTGGTGCGGGTCACATCGCAGGCTGTAAGCGTTGAGTTCAGCCTTCCGGAGAGCCTGCTGCGTCAAGTCGATGCGTGCGCAAAACAGCGTCATCTGACGCGCTCTGCGTTCTTTGCACTCGCTGCGGCGCGTGAAGTTGGGGGGCATAGAAATGGATAAATGTCCGCGATCCCGGCCGTGGCTCGCGATGCCAGATTGAACATCAATGGGCGTCTAAGTAAAGAATATAGAAGTAAAGACTTATGGTTGTTCGTATCGCTCAAAATGCGGTACGAGCGCAACGCGTCGTTGCAGCTCATCTCGATGGAGGTGAAAAGATCATGATCGATGAACCGGTAGATGCGGAAGGACCGACGGAGAGCAGGATTAGCAGGCAGGCCGCAGCGAATGCGACGGATGATGGGATGCGGATCGCCGAGGACGACGACGAAAAGGCCGTCGAACAGAGCACGGAAAACAGCCCGGAGAAGGAAGTGGTTCAGGAAGCGCGAACTGACGGCGATACGTGAGACCACTACGACGGGGAATACGACCACGTACTGACGAATTTTGGATTCGTGCGGGGCAGAGTTGAGAGGGGATTGATATGACCCAGCTAAGCGAAGACTGCAGAAAACATCTGTATCGCATGATCTTGGAGTTTCCCGGAAAGCAAACTGTATTCATGCTTGCGGCGAATCGCAACGATGCGTGGAGAATAGCGCTTCGCGGAGTGTGCGCTGTATATAACGTATCGACAGATGTCGTTTCGCTCTACGGCCTTCACTCTTGCACAGAATTGGTTGGATTCGGGAGGAGCAGAGACGAGGATTTGCGGATCTTTGAGATGGCCTGGTCGGACGACGATGTTACTGAATGGGTGTCCTCGCCGCTGTTTTTGACGGGAGACCCGACGGTTATCTCTCGTTGGGTTGAGTTGCAAGCCACTCTTCAAATCGACGCAACGGCAGCAACGGCGCGCACATCGCTGTGATACTGCGACCCCAGACGTGGGCACGTATGGCCAGGTTTCGCGGAGCGCCATGCGTCGCGTCGATATTTCTCGTAATTCGCGCGGCATCGAAAACTCTTGCGATGCGGAACGGGATTGCACTTTCCTTCTGCCCCCGATTTATCGAAAGTATCTGCCGCATCGCCAGGTGCCGCGAGCGACATCGCAGAAGTCGACGCCCGCGTCATGACGGACAGGAAATTTACGTTGCAGGGAAATTCATTAGCTTCGTCATGGAAACAAGCGCGTCGATAGCTGGGTGCGGGGGATCAAGTTGAGCCGGCCTTAGCGCTCGGCCTTGATGCCAGGCGGCAGGTGGTTGAGACGCGGGCGGCTGAGAATGGGCTTTGCCGGATACCAAATCTTTTAGCTGTCATGCCAGTGAACAAGCACACATCTGTCGCTCAGCGGCTGAAAGAAGTTTATATGTTAGGCAATCTGCTCCTGTTCCTCTCCAGTGGCCTAGTTGCGCTTTCATGGTGGCAAGTATTGCTGAGCACGATCGTGATGACGCACATCACGATCGTTAGCGTGACGCTATACCTTCATCGCTGCCTCGCGCACCGCTCGCTCGACCTGCACCCGGCCGTCCGTCATTTCTTTCGGTTTTGGCTTTGGTTGACGACTGGCATATCCGGCGGCTCCTGGGCCGCGGTGCATAGGAAGCATCACGCGAAGTGCGAGACGGCGGATGACCCGCATAGTCCGCGAATGCGCGGAGTCCGTAAAGTAGTCTTTGAGGGAGCGGAGCTGTACACCGCCGAGTCGCTGAGTGAGGAGACCTTGCGCAGGTTCGGTTCGGGTATGCCTACGGACTGGCTAGAGCGAAATGTATATATGAGATACCGAAATCTTGGCGTCAGCCTGCTGATGGTCATTGACGTTGCGCTGTTCGGCGTGCTCGGCGTGGCGGTGTGGGCGGTGGAGATGATGTGGATCCCTTTCTGGGCGGGCGGCGTTGTCAACGGCTTCGGGCACTTCCTCGGCTATCGCAACTTCGATACCGATGACGCGAGCACGAACGCGATTGCATTCGGCATCCTAATCGAAGGGGAGGAACTTCACAGCAATCACCATGCATATCCGACGTCCGCTAAGCTGTCGAACAAGTGGTACGAACTCGATGTGGGCTGGATGTACATTCGCATCCTGTCGGCGCTCAAGCTCGCGACTGTCAGGAAAGTGTCGCTGCCGCCGCGCCTGATCGCCGGCAAGCGCACAGTCGACGGCGCCACGCTGCAAGCGCGGTACTGCGTCACCGCCATGAGGTCATGGCCTCATATCTAAAGTCTGCGGAAGTCGTCTGCGTCCAGGCCTTAGCGAGGGACCGGCACCTCCGTCGCCGGGAAAAGATTGTGCTTCGGTGCAGCGTGCGCGAATTGCTTCGGCCGCAGGCGTCGGCCGCTTGCGGCAAGCCGTCTCAGCTGCCGCCATTCCCCGGCGCGTGGATAGATAACTCGACGCTGCGCACCTGCATCGAGTTGCGTCACGGACCGTTGGTTATCTGGGCTCATTCGAGTGCGTCGCGCGAACAGCTGTTCAGCAGTTGCAGAAGTGGTGCCGCGCGGCTGAGCACAGCGGCATCCAGGCGATCGAGGCGTTTCCATTGCGTCTGCGCCAGTACGCGGTCTAACGATCACCGGTGTCCGTCGGTATTGACCCCGCGATGAAGCTCGTAGCGCCCGCCGGCGGGGAGGAAGATGCGCAGCCGTCAGGGCGCCTCGTACGCATGCGGGGCGCCTGTTACGGACCGGGCAATATTCTTTCGGTTGCGGAACTGATGAACGTATTCGCGCGATCTCGGCACCGGACGAATACCTCTTGCTATTAACGGCATGTCCCGCCGTCCAATATCGCCCCCGATGGTACGTGCTGGGCGAGTTGCAAGCGATTGACGGCTCGTGCGATCGTCTGTGGTGAATTGAACAGGCGCACAAGCTGCAGCGGCCGACCTTGGTCAGCGTTTGTACCTCCCATCCTCGTAACGATCGAGTCGACGCAAGAGCTCATCAATGGCCCCGGACTGCTGTGGAAGGAGATGAAACGTGTTGACTAGGCGAAGCAAGCGATCGCGCCAGTAAAGGTGCGGTAGAACTGGCCGTGGTGGACTTGCCCCCGCATAACCGGACACCCGGTCACGCTTAGGTTGGAGAAACTGCTTGCCGACGAAACTCACGAGGC
>NZ_FCNV02000006.1 GCF_001544615.1 Caballeronia concitans | reverse complement strand
CAAGGAATGCTCAAACCAGGCGGGTTTGCCTTGCTGCACGACCCCTCCACATAACCGCGCGCTACACATAAATCCAGTAATGTTGCGCGCAACATTACTGGACGACTATGTCGATACGGCGGACGCCATCAGCATGGTGCTGGGCCTAAGCGGATTCGACGCCGCTGCAGTCTATGGCGGAGGGGCGGCGATTGACGCCACTGCGCGGTGGCGGCCGGAAATCGTCTTGCTGGACATCTGGATGCCCGACATGTCAGGGCTGGACGTGGCCGGCCGCCTGCGGGAGAACAGGAAAACCTCGGATCTAGTCTTGATCGCGCATTCCGCTGCGGCTGGCGAGCGTGATCTGGAGCGCGCAAACGTCGTTTCCCCGCTTCGACGCGCGGCCGCTTCGCGCTCTTGATTGCGTTGACATTGTATTAACAACAACGCAGCGATAATAAACCAGATCACCGAACGGCACGCCATAATTCCGACGGACCAAACACGGCCTCTTGCCGTGCAAATCGAGGGGCGGGCACACCGACTGCGGCGTCCATAGAAATAGTTCGAGATGTTGATTCCACCTTTCCGCGCCTTCCTCCGTTTCGCCTTGCCCTGGACCACCCGCCGCGTTGCCATCAACGGCGTTCCCCCTCGCGTCCTGATCGTCGATGACAACCGAGCGGGGCACTGGCTCTCGCGACATATCTGTCGTTGGAACAGATTGAGCCCCGCACTGCCTTCAATGGCCGGGGAGCCATCCTTGCCGCGGAAATGTGGATGCCGCACGTCATTCCGATGGATGTTTCCATGCCGGAATGCAACGGTATCGAGGCCGCGCGCGTACTACGGCATGATCCACGCACCAGTGGAATCGCGATCATCGCCTATACCGCACTGGACGAAAGCGAGGTGCGACGCCAGATCAAGGATGACGAATTCGATGGCTACCTGCAAAAAGGCGTAGCCCACAGCCAGTTGATCGAGCTGATCGCGATGTTTATGCGGTGACGCGGGCGCGAGCTTAAAGAGCAATATGGCATTGCTACCGAAATCACAGCGCCAAAGAAAAAGCCGCCTTGCGTAAAGCTGCGCGAAGCGGCCTGATGGTGCCTTTTCTGGTTCGGCCTAGATGTGGATGCACTCTTGCGCTGCGCAAGATCCGACGCCGCGACCTCCCCTTCCTTTGCTGGTCGACTTCGGCTAAACAAGGAGGGGAGCGTCGTTGCCGCCTACGAATGAAGCACTGCCCCCCAGCGCCGAGTTCGAGTGCCGAAGTTACCGTATCGGCGAAACTGTACCGAGCTTCTCGGCGAGCATCCGCTCGTACACACCGAAGTGAAGGTCGATTTCCTCCTGCGTGACCGCCTCAACGAATATGTTGAGCTGGCCGGCAGGAGACCCATGACGGTGGCCATCGCCGCTTCGAGCTGCGGCGCACACACACGGTCCTCGACCATCGTGGTGCCCATCCTGATGTCGTACGCCTTCTCCTGACGGAAGATGATCTCAACGATGCGCGCCCGGGCGCTCATGTTGTGATCGACCGCCAGGCGAGTGACCTCCGCCAACAGGTGCATGATCTCGCGAAGGAAACCTTTCGTTGTCCGCTTATTCGCTTTGGTGGACACGATACTCCCAAGCGCTTCAACTACGATCAAGGTGAGTTGCCCGGCCGCTTACTGAACTAGTCCGAGGATCGCCGTATTAGTCACCGTTCTTCTCTCCGGCAGCCTCGAGCGCCCGGTTGCGCGAAATGATGCCGGCTGCTGCCAGTCCCGCAAGCGCACCATGGGAACCGGGACATGGCGGCCCCGGCAACGCGGTCATGGAATCAAACTTGCGTTTTCTTGAAATGTGCTAATTCGCACGGATTCACCATGGGCCATAGGACGATGCTTACACCGCATATTTTCGAAATCGTTTTCAACAGCTCGCCGGCCGGCAACTATTTGCTTTCGCCTGACCCTGAAGCCACCATCCTCGCAGTCAACGACGCGTTTCTCCAAGCATCATCGCGTAGACGGGAAGATTTGGTTGGCTTGAGTTTGTTTGACGCTTTTCCAGGAAATCCGAACGACGCAGAGGACACAGGTGAAAGAGCCCTCCGTAGATCCCTCGCACGCGTCCGTGAGACTGGAAAGTCTGATCGCCTCCCCGCACAGCGGTATCCCATCCGAATTGAAGACGCGAATGGACGGGTGGCATACGAGGAACGTTTCTGGGCCGCGACAAACACACCGATACATGACGAAGCCGGCAAGATCGCATGTATTCTGCATACGACGGTCGACATTACCGAGCAATTTCGGTACCAAAACGCGTTGGAAGAAAGTGAAAAGCGGTTTCGTGCTCTTTCCAACGCGACGGAGGACGTCATCTACCGCATTAACCCGAATTGGACAGAACTGCATCCACTAGAGGGACGTGGGATTCTGAAAAATGTCGTCGTAACCGATGCCCTTTGGCTGGACGATTTCATTCCTCCCGACGATCAGCCACCGCTGAAAGCGGCAGTAGATGAAGCGATTCGTACCAAATCCGTTTATCACCTTGAGCATCGCGTGAGACGGGCGAGTGGAGACTTTGGATGGGTGATTTCCAGGGCCGTTCCTATGCTCGACGACGCTGGGAATATTTACGAGTGGATCGGCGCAGCTAGCGATATTACGGCGCGCAAAGAAGCAGAACAAAAGCTGCGTGATGCGGACCGGCGCAAAGACGAGTTTCTTGCAATGCTTGCTCACGAACTCCGCAATCCTTTGGCGCCAATGAAATCCGCCATCACACTAATGGAGAGAGGGGGCCCCGTGCCGCAGGCGGAACTTGTCGGCATGATTAGTCGTCAAGTTGACCATATGACCCGCCTCGTAGACGACCTGCTGGACGTATCCCGAATCACACATGGTCGCATCAAGCTTCGGCTAACACCGCTTATTGTGGGCTCATCTATATATGGAGCAGTCGAGACCGTGGCCTCGATGACGAAGGCACGTAAGCAAAATGTCACGGTGACCCTACCGCCAGACCCTATTTGGATTTGCGCGGACGCCGCCAGGCTCTCGCAGATACTTGTCAACGTGCTGAACAATGCGAGTAAGTACACGCAGGAAGAGGGGCAGGTTGAAATCGCGGTGCACGCCTCAAGTCAGGTCGCTGTCATCGTGATTCGTGATAATGGGAGTGGAATCTCCCCGACATTGCTTCCCCATATCTTCGAGCTTTTCTCACAAGGTGAGCGTACGCTTGATCGGTCAGAAGGAGGCCTCGGTATCGGTCTTTCGTTAGTAAAGCAGCTAGTGCGGTTGCACAACGGGGACATTGATCTGGAAAGTCCCGGCCCCGGGCAAGGAACTACTGTCACTATCAACTTCCCGCTTTTGAACCATGAACAGACCGACATTGCTCATGGCCCTTTGCCTCCTGGTAAACCGGTGTCTCCTGCTAGGCCTGCTCGGGTTCTTGTCGTTGACGATAATCATGATGCAGCTGATTCGCTAGCCCTGCTCTGCGAAGCGGAGGGCCATGACGTAACGGTAGTGTACGACTCAATGTCCGCCATCGGCGCTGCTGATCTTCGCCGATTTGACGTAGCATTGCTCGATATTGGCCTTCCTGATATGGACGGGTACGCATTAGCTGGACAAATTCGAAAAAAAGGCGATGTAAGACCTATGCTTATCGCAGTCACCGGGTATGGACAGGCGGAGGATCGGCTACGAACCATGACGGCCGGATTTGAGCATCATTTAGTTAAGCCAGTCGATATAGGTCAATTGCTGAGGCTACTCGACGCCGCCCGTCCCAAGTAATTTATGTGTAGGTTTAACAGTGTCCGAGGCTTTGTTCGATTTCTGACAGGCTCCGCCACGTGAGACCAGTCAGCGGCCGTCCAAACGAAAGACTTGAAGCGGTGCATTTGGCTTACAGAGGAATGGCATCGGTGATAACTCAAATTGTGCGGGCAGGCAACTGCGATGCAGCGGATGCACTTCATTAGCCTTGCGAAATGGTGCGGAATACCCGGGAAACGACTTGAGCAAAAAGGCCTCAGTCGTATCTAATCCGGCTGTTATGGCCGCTACGCTCGTATAGCATTCCAACGAACAAATTCCATTCCCTCCAACTGTCTTAGCTTTGTCAACGAGGGATTGCTCACGGTGTCTGAAAGCACGGCTGCGCGAAAGTTGTCAGGCCCTCGGCTGACGGGTTGCAGATCTCTGGCACATTCCAAGTCGCGAGCGACTGATACGCACTGCGCTGTCGCCGCCTTTCGGGGGGAACGGTGGCTATGGCCGATGCTCGCAAGGCGAGCTCAAGGTCAGGTTCCGAAGAAAGACCAGCCGGTCGCGTGACTTTTACACAGTACAAGAGAACAGCAGAAGTTGGCCGGTTGGGTTAGGTGCCCAACGGCGGCTTAGTGGCAACCCGTTCGCAAAATCTGGGTTCGGATGACTGACCGCTTTGCGGGCTGCTGTCTGTCCGGAGCCGGTCCTCCAGAGCCAATAGTCTCCGCCGGACGGCCGCTGTTCGAGGATTGCGACGACTTGCCGAAGCATGGCTCCGGTTACAGATGTGCTTCCACGCTGTGCCGTTGCGATAAGTCTTCTTATCGTAATCGCCTGATTTCGTGCCTAAACTGGAAGGCATGAGAACGCTTCAGTCTCCGGCGCCTACGCTCGCTGCACCTGCCTCGCCGCACTTTCCGGACGCTGCGTCGCTCGCCGCGCTGCGGGCCTGGTACGCAGGCCTGACAGCCCGCGCGGCTGTCGCCCGCTACCTGTCCTCCGCCAAAGCCGACGGCGAGTTCCGTCCCGTGCTTTTGTGATAGCCTTCGTTTCGGCTGCTAGCCTTTCCGCAAATACACCAATTTTCAGTTTTCGAAGGTAAAGAGCGCTGGAAAGCGCAGTCAGGACGCGCGGTGGCAGTCAGTTGTGCGTAGCCGTCCACGCCGCAATCCAACCAGAACGCTTCTAATTTCATCGCAAGACTCAGGAAGGTTCCTGGTCGTGCTCAAAGCCCATTCGCCCGCAGCAGCGTGCGATACTCCATTGGCTCGCGGTACCGTGAAAAGGCCAACTACGATGTCCACACCCCGGCCAATCTTCGCCGCTTCCACCAGCCGTCGCGTGGACAGCACCATGAAGTCGGGCCGGAGTTTGACTTAGCCCCTATCGACGCACCCCTTAAATGGGACACGCCAGGACAGCGACTTCGCCCTGGAAATTTTATGGATCAACGTTTGTGGTCAGCGAATGGAAGCATTTCCAGGTAGCTTGGCTGTCCGCGACACAGGAGCAGGTCTTGCAGCAACTCGGTCATCTGCTCGTCGTAGCTTTACTTCGCACGCTCTCGTTACTTCCTTACCAATTAATCGCCAGGCTTGGCAGCGCGATCGGCGCGGCCCTATATGCGCTTCCCAGTCGCCGCAAACACATAGTCCTTGTGAACCTGCGCCTCTGCTTTCCGGAAAAGTCGGAACCTGACTGCGATGAGCTTGCGAGGGAACACTTCCGGCAGGTCGTCCGCAGTTATCTCGAACGAGGCGTGCAATGGTTTGGTAGCGCGCGAAGGATCCGAAGCCTTGTCCAGGTCGAAAGCGCGATTGATCTCGAGGACCGCGATGCGCCGCCCACGATCTTTATGGGGTTTCACTTCGTGGGCATCGAGGTCGGGTGCATGCGTTACTCACAGAAGATGCCAGTCGCGTCGTTGTTCACGCACATGTCGAACACTCGTCTTTGTGATCTAGCCAGGCGGCAGCGGGGCCGATTCGGCGCAGAAATGATCGAACGTTCGACCAGCGCGAGAAAGATCGTGCGACTTCTTCGAGAGGGCAAACCGGTCATGCTTGCTGCGGACATGGACCATGGCATCGAAAACTCAGTCTTTGTGCCATTTTTTGGCATCCCGGCGTGCACGCTAACCTCTGTTTCGCGACTTGCGAGAATAGGGCGCGCGCGCGTTGTGCCGTTCGTCACGGAAGTGCTGCCGGATTTCAAAGGGTATCGGTTGAGCGTTTTTGCGCCCCTCAGCGATTTTCCATCGGAAAGCGATACGAATGATGCGCGTTGCATGAATGCGTTTCTCGAGACCCAGATACTGAAGATTCCTGCCCAGTACTACTGGGTGCATCGACGCTTCAAACATCGTCCAGAGGGCATGCCTCCGGTTTATTGATCGCGCATGCGCCCAGCTCGTTTTTCTATTGCAGGCAAGCTATCGAAACCGGCGTGCGAAACCAATAAGAACGGTTGTGCCGACCGACAAGCCGACGGACATGGTCCGCTCACGAAGGTCCGTTGCCTGGGCCGAGACGACGTTCGAACGTCCGCGTGACGGCGGAGGCCAACGTCCGGAGGTGGCCGACTTGCGGCAGTGCCGGCGCCAAACTGATCGCCGGATAACGGTCATTGAGCCGGGAGGGACGGGGCCTCCGATAGCCGAACTGGACGACGACCTCGACGGCCGTTCATGGGCGCCAGCTGCCTTCACCCTCTGACCTGATCTTGTCGGCGTGCCGCTCACTTCCGTAGCGCGGCAGTCGTTCGTATCAGCACCTTCGTGGACAACGAATTCCGCTCCTGTAAGAGACCAGCGGAATCGACAGCTAATCCGATCACTTGCACGCGCTCCGTCCTTTGTGAGTGTCGGTCCATGATCGACCAGAAGCCCGCAGCGAATGCGAACTTTCCGCTCTCCTTGGCGCCAGACAACCTTGCGGCAATCTACGGGTGCCCCAGCTTAGTCGTAAAACCGATTCAAGCCGGTTTTCAGATGTAAAAAGGGGCCACTTCTCGGTGTTGAGCGGCCGCTACACGGCGCGTCGTTTTCATGGCCGTTCACACTTAAGCGATACGCGGGCTCTAATCCACGAGGTTTACCCTACTGAGTCGGCGACCTCCGACGTTTGTGCGGGAGGCCACCTAAAAACCGCGGGCGTTAGCCGGTTGGTGCGGGCACCGCAGAACCACGAGCTATCCACTAAGCTATTGTTTCGTCAAGAAAAGCCCACCCCGCAGCCGGCTGGGATGCTCGGTAGAAGTTCAGAGTTGAGTGAGCAAAGTTCAAAGTTAGGATCTCAACATCAATGTACGGTGAACTTCGACACCAAAGAACTCCCCCGGGCAGCTAGCTCCTTGAAATTGTCAAATGCCGTCCATATAATTGGCACTCACGGCACGAGAGTGCTAACAAGATTTCCGTCCGGCGGGTTTTCACCTAAAAGACGGGTTTTCCCGCGTTTTCAGTCTCATTCAAGAGAGGAGTGTGTATGAACCTTCGTCCTTTGCACGATCGCGTCATCGTCAAACGTCTGGACCAGGAAACCAAGACCGCATCGGGCATCGTGATTCCGGAAGCAGCGGCAGAAAAGCCGGATCAAGGCGAAGTCCTGGCCATCGGCCCGGGCAAGCGCGATGACAAGGGCGCGCAAATCGCCCTCGACGTGAAGGTCGGCGACCGCGTTCTGTTCGGCAAGTACGCTGGCCAGACCGTCAAGGTCGACGGGCAGGAACTGCTCGTCATGCGCGAAGAAGACATCATGGCCGTTCTGGTCAAGTAAGCATCCTTCCTGCAATCGGCTTCGCCACTGAGGCAGCGCTACGCAGCGCGCCGCGCCGAAGCCGGAGCACACTGAAACGAATCAAGGAGTCTGGATATGGCAGCTAAAGAAGTCACGTTTGGCGATTCCGCACGCGCCAAGATGGTCGAAGGCGTGAACATCCTGGCCAACGCGGTCAAGGTCACGCTGGGCCCGAAGGGCCGCAACGTCGTGCTCGAGCGCTCGTTCGGCGGCCCGACGGTCACCAAGGACGGTGTTTCGGTCGCGAAGGAAATCGAGCTGAAGGACAAGCTCCAGAACATGGGCGCGCAAATGGTCAAGGAAGTCGCTTCCAAGACCAGTGACAACGCCGGCGACGGCACCACGACCGCTACGGTCCTGGCGCAATCCATCGTTCGCGAAGGCATGAAGTACGTCGCATCGGGCATGAACCCGATGGACCTGAAGCGCGGTATCGACAAGGCGGTTGCCGCTGCAATCGAAGAACTGCGCAAGATCAGCAAGCCCTGCACGACGAACAAGGAAATCGCGCAAGTCGGCTCGATCTCGGCGAACAGCGACACGTCCATCGGCGAGCGCATCGCTGAAGCAATGGACAAGGTCGGCAAGGAAGGCGTGATCACCGTCGAAGACGGCAAGTCGCTGCAAGACGAGCTGGACGTCGTCGAAGGCATGCAGTTCGATCGCGGCTACCTGTCGCCGTACTTCATCAACAACCCGGACAAGCAAGTCGCCGTTCTGGAAAACCCGTTCGTGCTGCTGCACGACAAGAAGGTTTCCAACATCCGCGATCTGCTGCCGGTGCTGGAACAAGTCGCGAAGGCTGGCCGTCCGCTGCTGATCATCGCTGAAGACGTCGAAGGCGAAGCGCTCGCAACGCTCGTCGTCAACAACATCCGCGGCATCCTGAAGACCGTCGCCGTCAAGGCTCCGGGGTTCGGCGACCGTCGCAAGGCCATGCTGGAAGACATCGCGATCCTGACCGGCGGTCAAGTCGTCGCGGAAGAAACCGGCCTGACGCTCGAAAAGGCAACGCTGGCTGAACTGGGCCAGGCGAAGCGCATCGAAGTGGGCAAGGAAAACACGACGATCATCGACGGCGCTGGCGAAGCCGTGAACATCGAAGCTCGCGTGAAGCAAGTGCGCAAGCAGATCGAAGAAGCGACCTCGGACTACGACCGTGAAAAGCTGCAAGAGCGCGTGGCCAAGCTGGCCGGCGGCGTTGCAGTGATCAAGGTCGGTGCTGCGACCGAAGTCGAAATGAAGGAAAAGAAGGCACGTGTCGAAGACGCACTGCACGCCACGCGCGCAGCTGTGGAAGAAGGCATCGTGGCAGGCGGCGGTGTTGCGCTGATCCGTGCTCGCCGTGCAATCGACGGCCTGAAGGGCGCGAACGCCGACCAGGACGCAGGTATCAAGATCGTCCTGCGCGCAATGGAAGAGCCGCTGCGCCAGATCGTCACGAACGGCGGCGAAGAAGCTTCCGTCGTGGTGGCGGCTGTTGCTCAGGGTTCGGGCAACTACGGCTACAACGCGGCAACCGGCGAGTACGGTGACCTGGTGGAAGCCGGTGTCGTCGACCCGACGAAGGTGACGCGCACGGCGCTGCAAAACGCGGCATCGGTGGCAGGCCTGCTGCTGACGACCGACGCAGCCGTCGCCGAACTGCCGAAGGAAGATGCTCCGATGCCTGGCGGCATGCCCGGCGGCATGGGCGGCATGGGCATGGACATGTAATCTGGCTTCCGAGCCGAATTACATCGGCGCGAGCTTCGAAAGAGGCTCGCGTCATGCCAGAAAAAAACCCGCAGCGATGCGGGTTTTTCTTCGTCCATCGAAAACGCGGCACTATTTGTTCATCTGATCGCGCAGGTTCTGCGCGGCGGCCTTATAGTCGTAGGTCGGATAGAACTCCGTGTTGTAGCCGCCCCACGCAGTTGTTTCGATCGCGCGATTCACTTCGCGCAGCCGCTCGGCGGGCACGCGCAGCGTCACCACCTGGCCGATGCCCATCATCACGTACCACGACACCACTTCGACGCCCGGCGGCGGAAACGTCTTGAAGAAGCCTTGCTCCTTCAACTGTTCGTTTATCTTCGGCAGCGGCTTCGATTGATCATGCTTCAGGAAGATGGTCAGCAGGAACGTGCCGTCGCCGGCGGGCGTCGCGGGCGGAACTTGCGGCGCGCTGGTCTGAGCCTGCGCAGGCAGCGCGAAATGAAAGAGCGAGGCGAACATCGCGGCCTGAACGAGGCGTGCGGTCCATCGTGCCGGCTTGTGCATCGGGCTTCTCCGTATGGAAAAGGCAAACCTGAACCGCGTTCAGCGGTGATGAATCCGCAATCGTTCCATCAGATGCAGCGCATTGGGCTGCGCGTTGCCTTGCGCGGTGTTGTCGAAGATGCACCAGACCTCGGCGGTTTTCTTCGCGCGCGCATGCAGCGTATGCGCGAGATGGTCGAGATACGTGTAGTCGTAGGAAGACTTGTAGAGCTCGGGCGATCCGTGCAGCCGCACATACACGAGCGACGCGTCCGCCCGATGCTTGATCTCGCAATCGTCGGGAATCGGATCGGCATCGACGTACGCGATCTGATGCGCCTTCAAAAGCGCCGCCGCCTCCGCCGTGAACCACGTCGGATGCCGCGCCTCGCACGCGACCGGCAGCTTCGTGCGCTCGCGCAGCGCCTTGAAGAACGCGTTGGCCAGATCGTGCTCGAAGGGCAGGCTCGGCGGCAGCTGCACGAGCCAGCAGCCGAGCTTGTCGCCGAGAAGGGTGGCGCCGTGCAGGAAATCCTCGATGAGCGGTTCGGTCTCGAGGAGCCGCGCGTCGTGGGTAATCGCCTTGGGCAGCTTCACCGAAAATCGAAACGATTCCGGCACGCTCTGCGCCCACTTTTCGTAAGTCTGCTCGCGGTGCGGCTTGTAGAAGCTGGAGTTGATCTCGACGCAGGTGAGCACGCGCCCGTAGCGTTCGAGGTGCGAGCCTTCGTCCGGAAAACTCGAGGAGACGGCGCTCGTCAGTGACCAGCCCGCGCAGCCGACGCGAATCGCGCCTTGCGGGCCGGGCTTGTGCAGATGGGGCAATCGATACGGCATGCGCTCGCGAAGCCTCCCTTGTGTGGTCTCCTGCTACCTCGGTTCACTGCTTCTGCTTTTGTTTTGCTTAGTGCCGCGCTTCTCCCGGCAGCCCGGCCGATTCGTCGGAGAGCGCGGATGCGTCGGTCTCGTCGTCGGCATCGTTGGAACGCGCCCAGAAGAAGCGGTCCGGCAGATACGCGCCCATGCCCGGACGGAACGCCGCGCGCGCGGCCTGAAACACGTACTCCTGCGCCTCGCGGGCGGCCTCGGCGGGCTCCTGTCCGTTGGCCAGCAGCGCCGCGACGGCCGCGCCCAGCGTATCCGTCAGGCCCATCACGCGATGCAGCCCCCGATCCCACATGTCCTGCCGCACCTGTCCTTCCTCGCTGTACAGCGTGTTCACGTGCCGGTGCGTGCCGGTTTCCATCGCGAGAACGTACTCGCAGCCCTGCGACAGAATATGGGAAATCGCGGAATCGAGCGTGGGCGCTTCGGCGTCGCTGTCGGGCTGCGCGAGTTGCAAGAGCGTGGCGTGATCGGCGATCAGCATGGTCGTTTGCGGCACAAGGAGATCGGCGAGCGATTCGCGCAATTCGTCGGCCGAGAGCACGTGTTCGTCATCGAGCGTAAAGTCGGGCGCGAGGATCAGCGGAACGTCGTCGTAATCGGATACCACTTCGGCGATCGCCGATACGACTTCCGCCCGCGTCGCCGCGCCGATCTTGAACGCGGCGACCGGCATGTCCTCGAGCAACATGCGCGCCTGCGTGGCGACGGCGTCGGGGTCGAGACCGTTCACTTCGTCGCAGCTCGCGGAGTCGCGCACGGCGTAGCCGGTCAGCACCGTGGCGCCGTGGCAGCCCATGCTCGCGAGCGTCAGCAAGTCGGCCTGCAAGCCCGAGCCGCCCGTCGGGTCCGAGAGGCCAAAGGTCAGAACGATCGGTGGAGAGTCGCCGGTCATGGCAAAAGCGGACATTTTCGATGTTTTGATACGAATTGGATGGCGCAAGTGGAACGGAGCGGTCCGGGAATGCGTCGCACTCGCGCGCGCTGCCCGGCCATGTTCGATTATGCGTCCTATTGCCGCCCGCCTGCTGTCGCATCCGCGCTTTTTCGATGCGCGGGCGCTGTCGTCCCGCTATTCGGGAGAACGGCGGCGGGGCGGCTTGCTAGGCATCGACTCGGCAACACGGTACCATCATGTCCTAATTTAAACCGATCAATCGACGCGGCATAAGTATGGAATACAGAAGCTGGATGTGCCTGATCTGCGGCTGGATCTACGACGAAGAGGCGGGATTGCCCGAAGAGGGCATCGCGCCGGGCACCCGCTGGGAAGACGTTCCGATCAACTGGACCTGTCCCGAATGCGGAGCCCGCAAGGAAGATTTCGAGATGGTCCAGATCTGATCTGCATGCTCTCCCGCGCCGCATGGCTTACGTCATGCGGCGCGTGTTTTTTGCGGCCTGCGTTTCAGCGCGGAAGTCGTTCGGCGGCGTGACGCGCGGGAAAGTCCATTTCCGGCATCGGTTCGCGCGCTGGCTTGCGCATCGGCTCGCGCATCGGCTCAGAAACGCATACGCTTTCGGAAAAGCGGGCACTTGCGCCCGTCCATGATGCAGTTCACCCGCGCGCCGGCGCATCGCCGCGCACGCGATCCGGCTTGTGAGCGCCCGTTATGACCTCTCGTCCCGATCTACCCGTTCCGATCGAAGCACTGCCGAATCCGCGTGGCGGTTCCGTGCGACTCGCCGAAATGGCGCTCGCGGACGCGTTGCACGCGTTCCAGCGGCAGGGCGAGACAGCGCCGGCGCTTCGGCGCGCGATCGCCGCGCTGAATTCGGCCGGATGGCTCCCCGCGCAGCGTTTCGCTGAAGCGCTCGCGCTGGTCGCGCCGCTCGGCGATGAGTCGGAGGGCACGCGTCAGCGCGTCGAAAGCGCGCTATCCGTGTTCGGCGCAGCCGTCGAGCGTCACAATCTGCGCGAGCTGTCGTGCTCGACCGAGCTGTTCGATCACTATCGCGGATTGCACGCGCTGCTCGCCGCGCACACGCGCATCGCGCCGGTTTCCTACGATGACCTCGCGCTCGCTGGCCGCGCAATCGCGCCCGCGACGCTGCGGGGCATCGCACCGGACAGGCTCGCGCGGGTGCGGGCGCATTACGAGCAGACGCTGCTCGGTCTGCTGCGCGCGCCCGCCGGTCAGACGCAAGCCGAAGCCGACGAAACCTTTGCGCGTCTGGACGCCTGCCTCGCGGACCTGGCCGGTTCCGATCCTTACGATTTCTGGCGGCTCGCGTCATCGACGGTGCGCGCGTTGCGCTCGCGCGGCGACGCATCGCCGGCTTCGAGTCATGCCGACGCCAAACGTCTCTACGCCCGATTCAATCTGGTGCTCGCGGATCAGGCGCATGCGTCGTCGTTCGCGCCGCGTTCGCTCGTGCGCGCGACGCTCGCGCTGCTCTGGCGCGATTTCGCGCTGTACGGCGCGACGCCCGAGGACGCCGAGCACGTCGACGTGCTGCGCGACTACGGTCTGACCGTGACGTGGCATGTCGCGGCGACGCCCGCATCGGAAGCAGCGTGGGAGCAAAGCGCGGCGCAGGCGAGCGAAGAAGGCACGCGCGACGCGTTCACGCGCGACCTCGGCGTGCTGCGCGTGAACGCGGCGGCGTACGAAGACTTTCTGCAAAGCGCGGAGGCGGCGATCGAAGGGCTCGTCGAGCGCGGTTCGCAGGCGAGCGAAGCCGGCGCCGTCGATGCCGCTACCGCGCTGCACGCGGCCAACGCGTCGCATCGGCTGGGCGCGGCGGCGTGCGCGCTCGGGCTCGGGCACGTCGCGTTGCTCGCGGACATGCTCGGGCTCGCGTGGCGGCGCATCGCACATCAGGGCGACGGCGCCGAACAGGGTGATGCCGCCGCGCTCGACGCCGCCATTCCCGAACGCGCCGCCCACACTTTGCGTTCGATGCTGCATCAGGCGGCCGCCGGCATTGCACCGTCGGAAGGCCGCGCGTCGATCGTCGCGCTCACCGCGATGATCGAGCGGCCCGCGGCCATCGTCCGCTAGTCGTCGCTGCTTTCGTCGTCATCGATTTCGATGACGGCGCGCTTGCCCGGCCCGCGCACGACGTCGTAGCGCGCGAGCGTGCGTTTGCGCGCGGCGTCGTGATCGACGATAGGCGCCGGATAATCCACGCCGAGCGCCACGTTCGCCGCCTTCAGCGCGTCGGGCTTCGCGAGCCACGGCGCGTGGATGTCGCGGTCCGAAAGCCCCGCCAGTTCCGGCACGTAATGGCGAATGAAGTTGCCCGCCGCGTCGAATTTGCGCGACTGCGTGACCGGATTGAAGATGCGGAAATACGGCTGCGCGTCGCATCCGCTGGACGCGGCCCACTGCCATCCGCCATTGTTCGACGACAGCTCGAAGTCGTTGAGTTGCGCCTCGAAATACGCCTCGCCGCGCCGCCAGTCGATGCCGAGATCCTTCGTTAGAAAACTCGCCGTCACCATGCGCAGACGGTTGTGCATGTAGCCGGACGCGTTGATCTGGCGCATGGCGGCGTCCACGAGCGGGTAGCCGGTCTGCCCCGCGCACCACGCGGCGAAATGCGCGTCGGCGGCGTCGCCCGTTTCCCATTCGATGCGATCGTATTCCGGCTTGAACGCGCGATGATCGCCCGGCATGCCCACGCGCGGAAAATGGTGCAGCACGCCGAAGTAGAAATCGCGCCAGATGAGTTCGGAAAGCCACGTGGCCGCGCCCCGGTCGCCGTGGCGCTGGGCGTCGTGCGCGACGCGGGCGAGCGCACGAATCGACACCGTGCCGTGCCGCAGATGCACGCCGAGATAGCTCGGGCCTTTCTGCGCGGGAAAATCGCGGGCGCGGTCGTAGTCCGTCATGCGATCGCGGAAGTCGTCGAACAGTTCGTACGCGCCGCTCGTGCCGGGCGGAAACGCGGGCGCGTGGGCATCGGGAAAGCCGATTTCCGCGAGCGACGGAACTCCGCTGTCGGCCTTTGCCGGCGGCTTTGTCAGCGCGTGCAGATGATCCTCCGACGCATACGGCGCAAGCGCGTCCGGCGTCAGCGTCTGGAGCCACTTGCGCTTGTACGGCGTGAAGACGGTGTAGGGCTTGCCGCTGCCGGTCAGCACGTCGTCGTGGTCGAAGATCGCCTGATCCTTGAAGCTGAAGAACGGCACGCCCGCGCCCGCGAGCGTTTGGGCGATCGCGTCGTCGCGGGCTTTCGCGGACGGTTCGTAGTCGCGGTTCGCAAAAACGGCGTTCACGCCGCATTCGCGGGCGAGCGCGGGAATCGCATCGGCCGGCACGCCGTGCAGCACGATCAGCGCCCCGCCAGCCTCCCGCAACGTGCGATCGAGCTCGACGACGCTCGCGTGAATGAACGCGACGCGGCGGTCGTTTCGCGCGAGCGGATCGAGGATTTCGCGGTCGAAAACGAACGCGCACAGCACGCGACGGCAGCGCGTAAGCGCGTGATAGAGTGCAACATTGTCCGCCGTGCGCAGGTCCCGCCTGAACCACATAAGACCCAGATCAAAGTCGGCCATCCGGCGGCGCCTTTGTTAAAATCCTGAATTATGTCCAAGACTTCCGATCGCATCAATTTGACGAACCAGTTCCTGATCGCCATGCCCTCCATGGCCGATCCGACGTTTTCGGGAACGGTGGTCTACCTTTGCGATCACACGGATCGCGGTGCGCTGGGTCTCGTCATCAACAGGCCGACCGACATCGACCTTCAATCGCTTTTCAACCGCATCGACCTCAAGCTCGAAATCGAGCCGCTCGTCCATTTGCCCGTCTACTTCGGCGGTCCGGTGCAGACCGAGCGCGGCTTCGTGCTGCACGAAGCGGGCGAGGGCGAACCCTATAGCTCGTCGATGAGCGTGCCCGGCGGCCTCGCCATGACCACGTCGAAGGACGTGCTCGAAGCGGTCGCGAGCGGCAAGGGCCCCGAGCGCTTCCTGCTGACGCTCGGCCACGCGGGCTGGGGCGCGGGCCAGCTCGAAGAGGAAATCTCGAAGAACGGCTGGCTCACCGTGGAGGCCGATCCGCGCATCATCTTCGAAGTGCCCGCCGAAGACCGGCTCGAAGCGGCGCTCTCGCTGCTCGGCGTGTCGCGTTCCATGTTGTCCGGCGAAGCAGGGCACGCATGAGCCGCGAAGCCACGCTGCTGGCATTCGATTATGGCGAGAAACGCATTGGTGTCGCCGTCGGCAATACGTTGACGCGCAATGCGCGCGCGCTCGTCGTGCTGGAAAACCGCGACCGCGACTATCGTTTCAAGGAAGTGGGCAAGCTGCTCGACGAGTGGAAGCCCGACGCGATCGTCGTCGGCATGCCGATGCATCCGGACGGCACGCCGCACGAAATGAGCGCGCTCGCCAAGCGCTTCGGCAATCAGGTGAACGGCCGTTTCAACGTGCCGGTGCAATGGATCGATGAGCGCTATTCGTCTGTCGATGCCAAAGCCGATCTGCGCGAGCGCGGCGTGCGCCCGAACGCGCGCGGCCGCTTCGACGACATCGACGCCGAAGCTGCGCGCGTCATCCTTCAACAATATTTCGACGGACTTCCCGACGATCATGAGTTCCATTGACGCCGAGGCGCTTTATCGCACGCTCGTCGAACAGATTCGCGCGGCTTACGGCGCGTCGCTCGCGGCCGAGGACGGCGCCGTGCTGGCGGGCGTCTACAGCGGCGGCGCGTGGCTTGCCGAGCGGCTCGCGAAAGACCTGAACGCGCCGCATTTCGGCGTGGTGAATGTGGCGCTGCATCGCGACGATTACGCGAAGAAGGGGCTGCACAGCCAGGCTAGCCCGACCTCGCTTCCGTTCGATGTGAACGGCCGGCGCATCGTGCTCATCGACGACGTGCTGTCCACCGGCCGCACCGTGCGCGCGGCGATCAACGAGCTTTACGATTACGGCCGCCCGGCGTCGATCGATCTCGCGGTGCTCGCGGATCGCGGCGGGCGCGAGATGCCGATTGCAGCGCGCTTCGTCGGCGGCAGCGTGGACGTGCCGGCGAGCGACGACCTCGTGCTCACGCGCGAGGGCAGCGGCACCTTCGCCTTCACGACCGAACCGCGCGCGCACTGACGCACGCGAGGCGCGGCGAGCGTGTAAGACGCGGCCCGCGCCTCGAAGTCTCCTTCCAAAGAATCACCTGGGATCACCATGAACACCGCCACCCAGAGCGCCGCCGAACCGGGCGCGCAGGAATCCGACAAGCTCAGCGACAAGTTCAGCGACAAGGCCGCGGACAAGTTCCGCTACGGCTTTCTGAAGGGCAATCCGCAGCTCACGAAGAACGGCGAGCTGAAGCACCTTCTGACCATCGAAGGCTTGCCGCGCTCGATCGTCACGCACATTCTCGATACCGCCGAGCAGTTCGTGAGCGTGACCGACCGCGAAGTGAAGAAGGTGCCGCTTCTGCGCGGCAAATCGGTGTTCAACCTCTTCTTCGAGAACTCGACGCGCACGCGCACCACGTTCGAGATCGCGGCGAAGCGCCTGTCGGCGGACGTGCTGAATCTGAACATCAACGCGTCGTCGACGAGCAAGGGCGAATCGCTGCTCGACACCATCAACAATCTCTCCGCGATGCACGCCGACATGTTCGTCGTGCGTCATGCGTCGAGCGGCGCGCCGTATCTGATCGCCGAGCATTGCGCGCCGCACGTCCACGTGATCAATGCGGGCGATGGCCGTCATGCGCATCCGACGCAAGGCCTGCTCGACATGTACACGATCCGCCATTACAAGCGCGACTTCACGAAGCTGCGCGTGGCGATCGTCGGCGACATTCTGCATTCGCGTGTCGCGCGTTCGGACATTCATGCGCTCACGACGTTGGGCGTGCCGGAAGTGCGCGCGATCGGTCCGCGCACGCTCTTGCCGAGCAATCTCGACCAGATGGGCGTGCACGTCTATCACAACCTCGACGAAGGGCTGAAGGGCGTCGACGTCATCATCATGCTGCGCCTGCAGAATGAGCGGATGAGCGGCGCGCTGCTGCCGTCCGCGCAGGAATATTTCAAGAGCTGGGGTCTGACGCCCGAGCGTCTCGCGCTCGCCGCCCCCGATGCGATCGTGATGCATCCGGGCCCGATGAACCGCGGCGTGGAAATCGATTCGCAAGTGGCCGACGGCCCGCAGTCGGTGATTCTGAATCAGGTGACGTTTGGCATCGCCGTGCGCATGGCGGTGATGGGCATCGTGGCCGGCAACAGCGATTAACGAAGACGACATGAAGATCCAGATTCAAGGCGGCACGATCATCGATCCGGCCGCGGGCACGGAAGCGCGCAAGGACGTATTCATCGCGGCGGGGCGGATTGTCGGCATCGGTGAAGCGCCCGCCGATTTCAACGCGGCGAAGGTCATCGATGCGACGGGGCTGTACGTCGCGCCGGGCTTCGTCGATCTGGCGGCGCGTCTGCGCGAGCCGGGCTTCGAACACAAGGCGACGCTCGAATCCGAAATGGCCGCGGCGATGGCCGGCGGCGTGACGAGCCTCGTCTGCCCGCCCGACACCGATCCGACGCTCGACGAGCCGGGCCTCGTCGAAATGCTCAAGTTCCGCGCGCAGAAGCTGCATCAGGCGCATGTGTATCCGCTGGGCGCACTGACGGTCGGGCTGAAGGGCGAGAGCATCACCGAGATGGTGGAACTGACGGAAGCGGGCTGTGTCGGCTTCTCGCAGGCGGATAACCCGATCGTCGATACCCGCACGCTCCAGCGCGCGCTTCAATACGCGACGACGTATGGCTACACCGTGTGGCTGCGTCCGCAAGACGCGTACATGTCGCGCGGCGGCGTGGCGGCGAGCGGCGCGGTGGCGTCGCGGCTCGGCCTGTCGGGCGTGCCGGTGTCGGCGGAAACCATCGCGCTGCACACCATCTTCGAACTGATGCGCGTGACGGGCGCGCGGGTGCATCTGTCGCATCTGTCGTCAGCGGCGGGCGTGGCGCTCGTGCGCGCGGCGAAGGCCGAAGGGCTCGCCGTTTCGTGCGACGTGACGATCAATCACGTGCATCTGACCGATATCGACATCGGCTATTTCGATTCGCAATTCCGACTCGATCCGCCGCTGCGTCAACAACGCGACCGCGAAGCGATTCGCGCCGCGCTCGAAGACGGCACGATCGACGCGATCTGCTCCGACCATACGCCGCTCGACGACGACGAAAAGCTGCTGCCGTTCGCCGAAGCGACGCCCGGCGCGACCGGCCTTGAACTGCTGCTTTCGCTGACGCTCAAGTGGGCGCGCGAGGCGAACGTGCCGCTCGCGAAGGCGCTGGCGCGCATTACGTCCGCGCCCGCCGATGTGCTCAAGCTGCCGGCGGGGCGCATCGCGACGGGCGCGCTGGCGGATGTCTGCGTGTTCGATGCGGACGCGTCGTGGCGTGTGGATCCGGCGAAGCTCAAGAGCCAGGGGCGCAATTCGCCGTTCCTCGGCTACGAACTGCCGGCTCGCGTGCGCGCGACGATCGTCGGCGGACATCTCGCCTTCGAGACCCGCTGATTCATGAAGTTCGTGTTGCGCAAGCTGCGCCTGGCGGTTCATTTGTTGCGCGGCGCGTGGATCGTAGCGCGGCGCTTTCCACACGCGACGGCGAGCGAGCGCATGGCAATGAATCGCGCGTGGTCGCTGGAGATGCTGCGGCTTGCGGGCATGAAGCTCGTCGTGCATAACGACGGCGCGCGGCTCGATGCGGGCGTGCTCGTCGTCGGCAATCACGTTTCGTGGATCGATATCTACGTGATCAACGCGTGGCGTCCGACGCCGTTCGTTTCGAAAGCCGAGATTCGCAAGTGGCCGGTGGTCGGGTGGCTCGCGGATCAGCTTGGCACGGTGTTCGTGCAGCGCGAGAAGCGCAGCGACGCGAAGCGCATCATGCACGAACTCGCCGACCGGCTGCTCGCGGGCGAAACGATGTTCGTGTTCCCCGAAGGCACCACGAGCGATGGTGTGTCGCTGCTGCCGTTTCACGCGAACCTGTTTCAGGCGGCGGTGTCGGCGTCGTGTCCGGTGCAGCCCGTCTGTTTGATGTACGAGGATGCGCGCGGCAGACAGACGACCGCGCCGGCTTATATCGGCGACATGTCGCTCAACGATTCGCTCGATGCGCTCTTGCGCGGCGGCCCGGTGACCGCGCATCTCTACGTGTGCGATCCGCTTGCGCCCGGTGCCGAGCGGCGCTTGCTCGCCAGCGAGGCGCAGGTGGCGGTTCAGGCCGCGCTGGAGCGCATGCGCGGCGCGCCGGCTATTGCGGCCGACGTGTTGACTGGCAACACAATCTCCACCTCGTCATCCGAGCGCGTGGAACGCTCCGGCACTTAAGCTTGGAAGGGATTGCGGGCTATGCGCGGCAGGGCTCGCATTAGGTTCTTTCGGGAAAAGGGATCGTTGCGTATCCGTAGCCGTCGCTTCGTTGGATCAACTGGCAGTGACGATGCGCCACGCCTTGCACCACAATGCTGGCCTTCTGAATGTTGAAGCTCCCACTGACGCGAATCGCTACCCGGCCTACGTGCGTGCCGGCCCGTTTGCCGGTCGGTACTTCAGCGCGCACGATGTCGCCAGTTTGGAAGCCGTGCACGCGCTTTGTCCGTGTCATATAGCCCCGCGGGAAGCCATACCTGTCAAGTCGCGTGCGCTGATAACTGCCGCGGCCGGTGCAGCTCACTGAAAGTGTGGGCCGCTTCCAGTGGGTCAGCCCAGACAGTGCGCCGACACAAGCGGCATCGAGGGCATGCGTTTTCGGTACACCCAGTGCCACCCGGTTGAACTTGGTGCGTCCGCCTGACGCAAGCTCCAATGGCATACCGGTTGCCTTCAGTGCGTTGCTCAACGCCCATCGCGTCGCGTTCACCGCTGCCGCGTCCTTCAGCGGACGCTTTGATTGAGCCAGAATACGCGCGAGCCGCGTCGGCCGCTTGGCCAAAAACTCTTCAATGGGCAGCGCGCCTTTCGCCCTATTGCAAGGCTCGCAGGCCAGCGTTAGATTGGACACACGGTCGCTGCCACCGCGAGACTTAGCCACGATGTGCTCTAACTGACGGAGTGTTTTTCGCGTCGCAGTAGGCGCAATGCCGGCCCCACTTCTCCAGCAAGTATTCACGGATTTCATAGCCTGCCAAGGTGCCCTGCTGATATCCGACGCCGCTGACTTCCGGGTTCTCCAAGCGTTGCATGTCGAAGCGGACCAGTTCGCTTGATAGCGCCACTACCGGTGCCCACCGCATGATGCGCTTCACCCACGCCATCGTGGTATCGACCCGATGTTGGAGGGACGGTGGGAGCCAGCCGGGAGACCGCGAACGATTTAAAAAGCGCGGCGAACGGTAACGCAGCTTGCCGCGGCGCCACCGACGCATCGCTCGGCGGGCCGTTAGAGCTTCACTGATTTGCCGACCGCGGTGAACAAGAGCGAACAGGTTAAGCACGGCCGCGCCGCGATGAAGCTCGCCGGTCGCCGTGTGAACCGTCTCACTGTCGCGTGTGAGCGCGAGCCCGGTGACTTTGCTGCCCGGGTCGAGTTTGACACGCAATGGCTGCAACTGGCTCGTGACTCTTTCGCGGTCCATGAGCCGGATGACAAATGGCATCACGCGATGTACATGTGCGCGGCCGCGCACGAGCAATAACCTTGCGCGTTTTTCGCTGCATGGCATCAACGGCTGACATTTTCGGTCCAATACAAAAACAGCCACAACGACTCCGCTGTCACTGCAGCCGAAACCCGTCCGGCGCGGGTGCCCTTACGGGCCTAGTGACGCATACCTTCTGGTATGGCTCCCCTCGACCATCTTGTGCGGCAGGCGAAGCTTTCGCTTCCGTCGCAGCCCGTTTCGTACCTACCCGGGGCTTGTCTGCTGCTGCGACTTCCAGAGCGTCGAACTGAGGAAGCATTCGACGGTGAGTGTACTGTCTCCACACAACGTAGCGCCCTAAAGCGCTGGGTCTGGTCAATCTCGACCTCGTGAATACTTCAGGAGCTCCGGCGTGTGCCGGGGTGATTGACCGCGCAACTCACCTGCGTGACCACCCGTCCGGCGGGATCTTTTGTCAGCAGTACCGCTGACAGCTTGTTGCCCCAAACGCAGCCGGAATCGAGGCACAACACGTCGTCGCGGATCATCAGGCCTAGCGCGGCCCAATGTCCGAAAACGATCGTCGCATCCTGCGTGCGGCGGTTCGGTGCGTCAAACCACGGAATATAGCCAGGCGGCGCGGTATCGGGGCCGCCGTTGTTGGCGAACTCCATCGCGCCTTCCGCCGTGCAGAAGCGGATGCGCGTCAGTGCGTTGTACGTCACCCGCAGGCGATCCATGCCCGTCAGCGAATCTTCCCAGCGATGCGGCTCGTTGCCGTACAAATCGGCGAGCGTCGATTTCCAGTTCGGCGCGCGCAACGCGGCTTCCAGCTCGTGCGCGAGTTCGAGCGTCATTGTCACGTCCCACTGCGGCACGACGCCCGCGTGAACCATCAGCGCGCCGTCTTTGTAATGGGCGACCGGCTTGTGCCGCACCCAGTCGATGAGATCGTCGACGTCCGGCGCGGCGAGGATGTCGTCGAGCGTGTCGCCTTTCTTTGGCTTCCGCAGCCCGGCCGCGACGGACAACAGGTTCAGGTCGTGATTGCCGAGCACGACGGTCGCGCGCGGGCCGAGCGCGATCACTTCGCGCAGCGTCTCGAGCGACTTCGGGCCGCGGTTGATGAGGTCGCCAGCGAACCAGAGCGGCGTTTCGGGCGACGGTGCGGCTTTTCCGAGCAGACGATGGTAGGGGTCGCAGCAGCCCTGGAGGTCGCCGAAGACTAGGGGGGCGGAGCGGCTATTGGATGCGTCGGTCATTGAGGATGTATGCCGTGTATGCGAAGCGCGTTGTGCAATGCTTGGAGAAACGTCGCGTGGATGATCCGGCCATTATGAAACAGGCAATGAAGAGCGTCTGCCGACAAGTATTCGCAGCGACAGCCCGTCGCGCGTTTCGGTCGGCGAAAGGCTGTATCAAGTTGTTAGCCATGTAGTTTTTGCACTTCGTGGCTTTATAATTGGCGCCTAACCGCATGGCGGGGTTGTGATCGCGTCCGGTAATTAATTCCGTGAGTTGCGCGCAATTTCGCTCGATACGCAATTTTTCACGCAATGCGCGTGTGTTCGTAGTCCATCTGGACTAGGCTGCCAAAAGGGTATTTATGATTCTCGTGACGGGCGGCGCCGGCTTTATCGGTGCCAATTTTGTTCTGGATTGGCTCAAAGGCTCCGATGAACCCGTGCTCAACGTCGACAAGCTGACGTACGCGGGAAATCTCGGCACCCTGAAATCTTTGAAGGACGACGCCCGCCATCTGTTCGTCCGCGCCGACATCTGCGACCGCGCAGCAATGGATGATCTGCTCGCGAAGCATAAGCCGCGCGCCATCCTTCACTTCGCTGCGGAAAGTCACGTCGACCGCTCCATCCACGGCCCGGCCGATTTCGTACAGACTAATGTCGTCGGTACGTTCACATTGCTCGAAGCCGCGCGCATGTACTGGAGCGCGTTGCCGGAAGCCAAGAAGCAAGCCTTCCGTTTCCTGCACGTTTCGACCGACGAAGTGTTCGGCTCGCTGTCCGCGACCGATCCGCAATTCTCCGAAACCACGCCTTACGCGCCGAATAGCCCGTACTCCGCGACGAAGGCCGGCTCCGACCATCTGGTGCGCGCGTATCACCATACGTACGGCCTGCCGGTCCTGACGACGAACTGCTCGAACAATTACGGCCCGTATCAATTCCCCGAGAAGCTGATCCCGCTGATGATCGCCAACGCGCTCGCGGGCAAGCCGTTGCCTGTCTATGGCGACGGCCAGAACGTGCGCGACTGGCTGTACGTCGGCGACCATTGCTCGGCCATCCGCGAAGTGCTGGCCAACGGCAAGTCCGGCGAGACGTACAACGTCGGCGGCTGGAACGAGAAGAAGAATCTCGAAGTCGTGCATACGTTGTGCGATTTGCTCGACGAGAAAAAGCCCAAGGCGAGCGGTTCGTATCGCGATCAGATCACTTACGTGAAGGATCGTCCGGGCCACGACCGCCGTTACGCAATCGATGCCCGCAAGCTCGAACGCGAACTCGGCTGGAAGCCGGCGGAAACGTTCGAAACCGGCCTCGCGAAGACGGTCCAGTGGTACCTGGACAATCAGGCGTGGGCGGACGAAGTCGCTTCCGGCGAATACCGGAAGTGGGTCGAAACGAACTACGCGCAGCGCGCATAAGGAGCACGACATGGCGCGCAAAGGCATCATTCTCGCCGGCGGGTCCGGCACGCGGCTTTATCCGATCACACATGCAGTATCGAAGCAGCTGCTGCCCGTGTACGACAAGCCGATGATCTACTATCCGCTGTCGACGCTGATGATCGCGGGCATCCGTGACGTGCTGGTGATCTCGACGCCGCAGGACACGCCGCGCTTCGAGGCGATGCTCGGCGACGGCAGCCAGTGGGGCATGAACATCCAGTATGCGGTGCAGCCGTCGCCGGACGGGCTGGCGCAGGCGTTCATCATCGGCAAGGAGTTCGTCGGCAACGATCCTTCGGCGCTCATTCTCGGCGACAACATTTTCTACGGGCACGATCTCGCGAAGCAGCTCGAAAGCGCCGACGCCCGCACGAACGGCGCGACGGTGTTCGCGTACCACGTGCACGATCCGGAGCGCTATGGCGTGGTCGAGTTCGACGACAAGTTCCGCGCGCTCTCCATCGAGGAAAAGCCTGCGAAGCCGCGCTCGAATTACGCGGTGACGGGGCTCTATTTCTACGACAACAACGTCTGCGACATCGCCTCGGACATCAAGCCGTCGCCGCGCGGCGAGCTCGAAATCACCGATGTCAATTCGCGCTATCTCGAACAGCAAAAGCTGGATGTCGAGATCATGGGCCGTGGATATGCGTGGCTCGACACGGGCACGCACGATTCGCTGATCGAAGCGGCGACCTTCATCGCGACGCTGCAGAAGCGCCAAGGGCTCGTGGTCGCGTGTCCTGAAGAGATCGCTTACCGCAAGCAGTGGATCGGCGACGAACAACTGCTCGCGCTCGCCAAGCCGCTCGCGAAGAATGGCTACGGTCAATATTTGCTCAATCTTCCGAAGGACCAAGTCGCATGGCCATCCAGGTAACGGCAACGGCGTTGCCAGAAGTCAAGATCATCGAGCCGAAGGTGTTCGGCGATGCCCGCGGCTTCTTTTACGAGAGCTTCAATGCGCGTGAGTTCGCCGAGCAGGTGGAAGCGGGCGTCGAGTTCGTTCAGGACAACCATTCCCGTTCGGCGAAAGGCGTGCTGCGCGGGCTGCACTATCAGATTCAGCATGCGCAGGGAAAGCTCGTGCGCGTGGTCGAGGGCGAAGTGTTCGATGTCGCCGTCGATATCCGCAAAAGCTCGCCGAACTTCGGCAAGTGGGTGGGCGTGAATCTGTCGGAAGAGAATCATCGGCAGTTGTGGGTGCCGCCGGGGTTCGCGCACGGGTTCGTCGTGCTGTCGGAGACGGCGCAGTTTCTCTACAAGACGACGGATTACTGGTATCAGGCGCACGAGCGAAGCATCGTTTGGAACGATCCGGAGATCGGCATCGAATGGCCGATCGACTTCGAACCGATGCTCGCGGCGAAGGATGCGGCGGGGAAGCGGCTGGGCGAAGCTGAGGTGTTCGCATGAGCGAACGCACGATTCTGTTGACCGGCGTCAATGGTCAGGTCGGGTTTGAGTTGGCGCGGACGCTGCAGGGCTTGGGTCGCGTGGTCGCGGTCGATCGTAGCCGGCTCGATCTCGGCGATCTCGATCAGGTTCGTCGCGTGGTGCGCGAATTGAAGCCGTCGTTGATCGTCAATCCCGCCGCATATACGGCGGTGGACAAGGCGGAAACCGATGTCGACGCCGCGATGCGCGCCAATGGCGAAGCGCCCGGCGTGCTCGCAGAAGAGGCGAAGCGCGTGGGCGCGGCGCTCGTGCATTATTCGACCGACTACGTGTTCGACGGCACGAAAGAAGGTGCGTACGTCGAAGAAGATGCCGTCAATCCGCAGAACGTCTATGGCAAGAGCAAGCTCGCCGGGGAACAGGCCATCGCTGCTTCGGGCTGCGACCATCTGATTTTTCGCACGAGCTGGGTGTACGGCACGCGCGGCAAGAACTTTCTGCTGACGATGCTGCGGCTCGGCGCGGAACGCGATGAACTCAGCGTCGTCGCGGATCAGATCGGCGCGCCGACGTGGTCGGTGACCATCGCGGCGTTGACGGCGAATGTGCTGGCGCAAAGCGTTGCGGCAGGTGACGGCTGGTGGGCGGAGAAGTCGGGCGTGTATCACCTGACGGCGGGTGGATCGACTTCGTGGCATGGGTTTGCGCAGGCGATTTTCGAATTGTCGGCGTTGGAGAAAAGGCCGGAAGTAAAGCCTATTCCGGCGTCGGCTTATCCGACGCCTGCCATCCGGCCCGCTAATTCGAGAATGTCCGGCGCGAGACTGCGCGAGGTCTTTGGTCTCGAAGCGCCGGACTGGCGCGACGCGCTTTCACTATGTCTCGCCCGCTAACGCTGTATTCGGGATGCGGAGATGAGGACAGCGCAACCTGACGATGGTCTTCGCGCGGACGGACACGCGGGGATCAATTTGCGCGTCGGGGCCGTCGTCGTGTTTTATCACCCCGACGCGGCGTGCTATCGCAACGCGAACGAACTGGCGAAGCGTGTACGCTGCGTGGTGATCGACAACACGGAAGGCAGCGCGCCGGGCTGCAATGGCAACCTGGATCAGAGGGTGGACTATCTTCCCAGCGGCATCAATGAAGGTATTGCCACCGCCTTGAATCGGGGCGTGGCGCGTCTGCTTGAAATCGGTTGTGACGTGGCGCTGCTATTCGATCAGGACAGTGCACCGGACGAGCATCTGCTGATCGAGTTGCCGCGCGCCATGTCGAATCTCTTGCGGGCCGATCCTCAGACGGCGCTTGTCGGCCCCGCATATGTCGACGATCGCCTGGGCGGTAGAACTCCAACGCCCTTTGTGCGTTTCGCGCACGGCCGCCTGCTGCGCATTCCGGCGCTCGGTTCGACGCCCGTCCACACAGACTTTCTCATCAGCTCGGGATCGTGTGTGAACCTGCGCTTGTGGAGCCGCATAGGACCGATGCAGGATGACCTGTTCATCGATTTCGTTGATCTCGAGTGGTGTATCCGGGCAAAGAGGAAGGGCTTCAGTCTATATGGCATCCCATGGGTTCACATGCGCCATTCGCTCGGTGGCGAACCTGTGCGCGTCTTCGGCCGCGCATATCCGTCGCATAGCCCCACGCGCCATTACTATCTTTTCAGGAACGCGGTTTCGCTCATCCTCAGGCGCGACATTCCCTGGTCGTGGAAATCGAGCGAACTGGTGAAGTTGCCTGTTCGGCTCGTGATCTACGCCCTGTTTCTCCAACCTCGGTGGCGCCATTTAACAATGGCATGCAACGGTATAGCGGACGGTCTGCGCGGCAGGCTCGGTCCACTGAAACTACGCTAGCCGTCAAGCGGCGCCTGCGCGTGCCGTTTGTTATAACTTTTTTGTAGCCGAAAGCGATTCGGCCGGAACAAAATCTCTTGGACATCGGGAATGGCGGAAATGGAAAGTCGGTCAGAATCGAGGAGCATTGACTTGGTAAAACCGGAGTCGTTCTGGTGGCCAGCGCGCATCGTACGCTCGGCGTGGCTGGAGCATGCTCCGTTCGCGTTCTGGCTGATGAGCGTGCTGCGTCCAGGAACGATCGTTGAACTCGGCACCCATAACGGGTTTTCATACGGAGTCTGGTGTCAGGCTGTCGAACGGCTGGAGCTTTCGACGCGCTGTTATGCCGTCGATACATGGCTCGGTGATGACCACGCCGGACGTTATGACGAGTCGGTGTTTCTCGATCTATCCCAATACAACAACGACACATATTCTAGATTCTCGAGCCTGATCCGTTCCAGTTTCGATAATGCGCTCGCACACTTTCCTGACGGCTCCATTGACCTGCTGCATATCGACGGCCAGCATGACTACGAAAGTGCGCGGCACGACTTCGAAAGCTGGCTCAGGAAAATGTCTGTCCGCGGGATCGTCCTTCTACACGACACAAACGTCCGTGAACGAAACTTCGGTGTTTGGCGCTTGTGGTCGGAACTGAGTCATCGCTACCCTTGTTTCGAATTTCTCCATGGCTATGGTCTTGGCGTCCTGGCTGTCGGCACCGAGATTCCCCAAGCATTGCGCTCGCTGTTCGATGCGACGGACGATGCAGGCAATGGAACGCGCGAGATCTATGCGCGACTCGGCCGCGCAATTGCTCTGCAACAGGCGCAAAATGAGACGCGCACCACGCTCGGCGAACGCATCAGTGAACTGGAGGCGACGCATAGTTTGCTCGACCGCGCGACTGAGGACCGTGACCGCTACATGGCCGAACTCGCCGATCTCAAGGATGAGCATCGGCGCCTGGAGCTCGAACTGGAGCACGAGACATTGCGCTCCGAAGATCTGGCGAGCGAACTCGCCATGGAGCAGGACGCTCGAAAGCTTGCGCACGAGACGCTGGCCCGCGCCAACGAAGAAGTGGTTGCGTTGCGCACGTCCACGTCATGGCGGCTGACGGCGCCAGTCCGCGCTGCCTCGATTTCGATGCGTCGTCCCCGAACAGCGCTGTCGCGGATGCGCCACTTCTCAGCCATCGTTCGAAACTCCATAAATCAGCATGGCTGGAACGCGACGCTGCGCAAGATCGTTGAAACGTCGCGACGGCGCGGCATTTCCGGGTTGCTGCGCGAGGGCGGCGCTGGCGGCGTGTTGATGGCGCCCGCTTTCGAATCGGTATTGCCCATTCTGCCCGCGATGGAGCGCCTCGCGTTGCGCGTGCTGATCATTGCTGAGACGAGCATTCCTCAGTGCCTGAAATATCGCGTCACACAGAAACAGCGCATGATCGAGAGCCTCGGCGTCGATTGCTCGGTGGCGAGCTGGACCGACACGCAGTCGTGCATGAGCTTGCTGCAGACGCACTCGATGGTCATTTTTTACCGCGTGCCCGGCTTTCCGGGCCCTATGGCAATGATCGAGCGCGCCAAAGCATTGGGTCTCGTGACGTTCTGGGAAGTCGACGACCTGATTTTTGATGCTGAGAAGTACATTCTCAACTCGAACTTACGGGACGTTGGACTAGAGGCCAAGCGTGGAGTGCTCGCGGGTGTTCCACTATACCGCGCGGCCATGCTCGCATGTGATTACAGCATCGCATCGACACAAGGCTTGTCGGAGGCCATGATCGATGCAGGCGTCAAGAAGACGTTCGTGATCGAGAATGCGCTCGATGAGGAAACGGTGCGCACGGCTAGTACGATCAACGCGTCAAGCAGGCGTAGGAAGGACAAGTTCGTGCGCATCGTCTATGGCTCGGGGACCAAGACGCACGATGCAGACTTTCGTGTCGCGGCAGCGGGCATCAAGATGGTCTTGCGGCAGCGGCCCGATGTCAAGTTGCGCATCATCGGCGAACTCGGGCTGCCGGACGATTATGCGGACGTCGCCTCGCAAATCGAGCGGCTGCCGTCTTCAAGTTATCCGAATTATCTGGCCCGGCTGGCCGAGTGCGACATCAGCATAGCGCCGCTCGAGAACAGCATCTTCAACGATGCGAAGTCGAACATCAAATATCTCGAGGCCTCTATCGTCAAGCTGCCATCCGTCTGCTCGCCCGCAGCCGCGTTCAAGACAGCGATTCGCCACGGCGATACGGGTTTCCTGGCTGAAACGCCAGCAGGTTGGAGCGACGCATTGCTCGCACTAATCGAAGATGCCGAACTTCGGCATGACATGGCTGCCCGCGCTTACGACCACGTTCTGGCCGACTATTCACCGCAATCCATCTCCGAGCGCCAGGTGGCGCCGGTTCTCGCGCCATACAAAACGGAGCGGAAGAAGTTGCGCGTTCTCGGCGTCAACGTCTACTTCGAGCCGCGCAGTTTCGGGGGCGCCACGATCATCGCTGAAGCGATGGCGAAGCGTATCAACGACACGCAGGACATGGAATACGTCATGTTCACGTCGCTGCCTGCAAACGAGGTGCACGCGTACGCTCTTCAGCGCTATGAGGCGCGCGCAGGAGGCGTGTTTGGTATGGGACTGCCGCAGGAGGCCGATCCGGCATACGGTTTTGAGAATCCGAAGTCGGTGAAAGCGTTCCGCGAAGCCGTGCGTGCAGTTCGCCCTGACGTGGTCCACTTGCACAGCATTCAAGGCATCGGCGCAAGCATTGCCGAAGTATGTCAGGAAGAAAAAATTCCCTACGTCGCCACATTGCACGATGCCTGGTGGATATGCGGCCGGCAATTCATGATCACCGGCGAGCATCGCTATTGCTTCCAGCGCAAGATCGACCTGAACATTTGCTCCAAGTGCGTCGATGATGCCGGTCTCAACACGTATCGGCAGTTCCGGTTGCACGACATCCTCAAGTCGGCGGCCATGCTGCTCGCTCCAAGCGAGTTCTTCCGTGGCCTTTACGCGGATAACGGCTTCGATCCCGCGAAGATCTTGCTCAACAAGAACGGCATTATGGCGCCCGCGAAGCACATCGAGCGTCCGCCGCTGTCCGGCCGCTCACTGCGCTTCGGCTACGTCGGCGGTGAAACGCCCATTAAGGGCGCTCAACTCATCAAGGATGCGTTCAGGCGACTGCCGCGCTCGAATTATGAACTGTTCGTCGTGGATAACGCGCGAAATTTGGGCATGCACACCATCGAGACGCACACCTGGAAGGTTAAGGGCAAGCTGCATGTGGTGCCGGCCTACACTCAGGACGATATTGACCAATTCTTCGCCGGGATCGACGTACTGCTCTTCCCAACGCAGTGCAAGGAAAGCTTCGGCATGACGGTGCGTGAGGCGCTGGTTCGTGACGTGTGGGTCATCTCGACCGACGCGGGGGGCGCCGTGGAAGACATCGTGGAGGGCGAAAATGGACAGGTGATCGCACTGACAGAAGACCCCGCAGAGCTTACGGCGGCTATCTCCGCTTTGCTTGACGATCCGCGAAGGCTTGATGGCTATCGCAATCCGTATAAGGACCGCATCCGCCTGTTCGACGAACAAGCCGTCGAACTGCACGCATTACTGAAGGAAGCAGCCGCGAGTGCCGCACAGCCTGCGGCCGCGACCATGTCGTTCTGACGTGTCACCGGATTCTCATGAGTAAGAAGGCAGAAAGCCGCCTTGCGCAGGCCGGGCAGCGCTTCCACGGTGCGCTAACTAAGATGCGCGATGCCGGCGGCATGATGTCTGCGGCACGGGCGACCGTCCGTCTGATCCGGCGCGAAGGATTGCGCGGCGCGGCGCGGCGCATCGGGGGAGTGTCGCAGGAGGCAGGCCGATACCCGAAGTGGATCGGCGCATACGATAGTCCCGACGACGCTGCGCTTTCAACGTTTCGACGGCAACTCGAGGAGGGCGGCATCGATACGCTCATCTCGGTCGTTGTGCCAGTGTTCAACACGCCAGAGCGCTATTTGCGGGAAATGATCGAGTCGGTGTTGCGCCAGGCGTATCCGCATTGGGAGCTCTGTATAGCGGACGATGCCTCCACGGCCCCTCACGTGCGCGCCGTACTCTGCGAATACGCGCTACGCGACGCACGCATCCGCATAATCTATCGCGCGGTGAACGGTCATATTTCTGAAGCAAGCAACAGCGCGCTGGAACTCGCACGTGGACCGTTCGTGGCGTTGCTTGACCATGACGACGTCCTGCCGCCCCACGCGTTGGGCGTCGTCGCCAAATATATCCATGCGCATCCCGCGGCACGACTGTTCTACAGTGATGAAGACAAGCTTTCCGAGGAAGGGCACCGGCACACGCCGCATTTCAAGCCGGACTGGGACCCAGAGCTGATTCTTCAACACAACGCGTTCTCTCATTTAGGCGTGTATGAGACGCAACTCATGCGCGATGTCGGCGGTTTCCGCCAAGGTTTAGAAGGCAGCCAGGACCATGATTTGTTGCTGCGTTGCGTGCGACTGGCCGGCGATGCCGCCGTTGTGCATATTCCGCACGTCTTGTATCACTGGAGGACGATCGAAGGCAGCACGGCGGTTAGCGTGGAAGAGAAGCCGTACGCCGTCATGGCAACCGTGCGGGCGATCTCCGATCATCTGCGCGAGACGGATACCAACGCCACAGTTGTCGCGCCGCAAGCCGAATTTCCGTTTGTCCGGATCGACTACGGCTTGCCTGCCGTCCCGCCAACCGTTCACATCTTGATAGCGCACGGGGGAGACATGGACGCCTTGCGTCGCTGCGTGACAAGCATCGTCTCGCGTACCCGGTATGCGAACCGGCGCCTGTCGATCGTTGCCGGTGTTGCCTGCGGGTTAAATGCGGACACACAGGAAGCGCTGACGCAGCTGGTCGCGTCGTTGAAATGCGCGTCGATCGTCGAGTCAATCGACGATATTGTCAATCGTGTCGACGATGCCTACATTTGCTTCGTTGATGAACGTGTCGAAGTGACGGACCCGTCATGGCTCCATGAGCTGATGAAGCTCGCGTGCCGCGAAAATGTCGGCGTCGTGGGTGCATCGTTGTGGCAGCCGGATGAAAATCTTTACGCAGGCGGGCTAGTGTTGGTGTCACAGGATGGCGGCGTGCCGATTCACGCGGGCATCACGCGACGCGGCGCGGGGTACTTCGGCCGCGCCATGCTCACTCAGACTGTATCGGCTGTGTCTCTGTCCTGCGCGGTGATAAGTCGGTCCGACTTTATCGCGGCGGGCGGCTTCGATCGGACGAGCAACGAAAACTTTTCCCGCGATGTATCGCTGTGCCGGCGCGTTGCACAACGCGGTTTGCGCAATGTTTTTGTGCCGAGGGCCGGCGTGACGATTCACGCGCACCTTGCCGCGCGCGGGCACGGTCCGGCATTTGAACGTTCGCCTGCGGAACTTGCAAATGACCGCGGCTACAACCCGAATCTCGCTCTTGGCGGCCCAGCCTCGGGCGCAACGTTTGGCCTCGCCTTTCCGCCGCGAATCGGCCGCTTCGAGTAATGGCGACCCCCGAGCGGCTAGCGCTGGTCGCCCGCTTGGCTGTGGCGGAACACCCAAAGCTTCGCGAGCATGAAATTCACCGCCATGCCAGCGATGGAGCCCGCAGCCACAGCCGCTAGCGGCGTCCAGACATCTGCGCCCAAAAGTCTTAGCGCGAGCGCGTATGCACCGTAGTTGCACGCGCCGCCGCCGATCATGGCAAGCAGATACTCATAGAACTCGCGCCAGATCGAACGGTTATTCGTTGCCGCGAACGTGATGCGCCGATTTATCCGCCACGTCACAAAGACAGCGCAAAGGAAAGAGACCAGCCGCCCGGCATACGGGCCAACGCCGAGATGGAGCATCACATAAAGCACGCCCGCGTCGACCAGGAAGCCAACGCCGCCCGCAAAAGCGAAGCGCAGAAATTGCGAACTCATGTTCAATCGTCCTTCGGGTCCCATGCGGGAATCGAAAGATAGGCGAGGTGCTTATTCTCATTGCGGCCGTGGGTGACCGTGTCGAGCACGATGCCGCAGATCAGCAGTATCGCGCCAACCATCGCCAAACCGCTGCTCAGGATGACCGTCGGAATGCGCGGTACGAGACCGGTCTCAATGAACGTCTGAAAGACCGGAATCGCGAGAGCCACGGATAGGGCGGCGCAGATGGCGAAACCGGCTGTGAAGAACGCAAACGGCTTCTCGGATTTAAATAGCCGAATGATGGTCATCAAAATCCTGAAACCGTCGCGATATGTGTTCAGCTTGCTGTGCGACCCTTCGGGGCGCGACTTATAGTTGGTCGCCACCTCGGCAACCGGCATGCGCATGCTCAGCGCGTGTACCGCGAGTTCGGTCTCGATCTCGAAGCCCTTCGAATGCGCAGGAAACGTCTTGGCATAACGGCGGGAGAACACGCGGTACCCCGAAAGCATGTCTTTGAACGTTTTCCCGAAGATGGTCGCAGCGCATTGCGTCAGCATGACGTTGCCGAACCGGTGTCCCAGCCGGTAAGCGGTCTGTTCGTCACTCAGGCGGGAGCCGACCACCATGTCGAGCTTGTTACGGATCAATGTATCGACGAGCTCAGGGGCGACGGCTGCGTCGTATGTCGCGTCACCGTCGGCCATGACATAGACGTCTGCGTCGATGTCCGCGAACATGCGCCGCACGACATTTCCCTTCCCCTGGAACGGTACCGCGACGACTCGTGCACCGGCGCCGCGCGCTATGTCCGCAGTGCCGTCCGTCGAATTGTTATCAAAAGCCGTGATCGAAGCTGCTGGTAAGTGAGTCTTGAAATCACGGATCACCGAGGCGATGGCGGCCGCTTCGTTATAACAAGGGATGACGACGGCCACTCGCAGGTCAGGGTAACGATTGGGCATGATGATCCGGATAATCGGCATGGGCCGCGATGACTGACGTATTGTATAGCTAAGCTTGTGGTGAATAGGCAGTCTGCCCTTCGGTACAATCCGGACTTTCCCAATCTGCGGCGATGGCGTCCTGCAACGGCCCGCCCGCGCCACACCGACACATGCGATCAATTGGAGCGTTTCTCGCTGAGATCGACCGGCTTCCACTGTGGAGGATTTATGTTTTCTTCGCGATGCCTTTCGGGTTGTTCTTGGTATATGCAACACCGCCTTTTCAGACGCCGGATGCCGCCAACCATTTCTATCGCGCGATTCAGATATCAGAAGGTCAGTGGCGGGGCTATCGCTTCGATGGGACATCGGGCGGGCTAATCGATTCGAACGCCGTCAAATTAGCAACCACGTACGAACCGATTAAAGCGCGCGCCAACGTCAAGGCGAACCGCGCCTTGGCCGAGTCCGTGCGGCAGCTTCGGTGGACTGGCGAACTCATCGAGACCGGTTTTCCCAATACGGCAATCTATCCGGCCTTCACATACGTCCCGCAAGCGCTGGCTGTGGCGGTCGGTCGTGCATTGCATATGACCGTGTGGAGCACTTACAGGCTGACCTGCCTGGTGGGCTTACTGGTAAGCATGCTGCTGACCGCTTGGGCGCTGCGAGTTGCGCGAACGTCGTCGCGCTTCATTTTTTTCCTTGCGTTGTTGCCGACCACGATGATGATCTCGGCATCCGTGAGTCAGGAAGTCGTCATGATTCCACTATGCTTCTTGACGATCGCGTATTTCGAGCGTTTCGTCGCGCTGCAATGGGTGTTGCAAGGTCGTTGGCGATGGGTGTTCGGCACCGCGGTTGCCTTATGCGCTTCGGCGCGTCCGCCGTACGGCGCGCTCGCGCTTCTGCTGTTTTACCCCGGACTGCGAGTGGCAAAGGGCGAGGGTTATCGTTGCTGGACGCGGATCGCCATCGCGGTTGCGACGGGCGCGGCTAGTTTCATAGCGATGAAAGTCTTTCAGTCGCCAGCGTGGCTCCCACCCGGCCCACCTCGCTCAGTGTCCGGGCAACTCAATTTCTTGCAGCATCATCCGGCAGCGGTGTTCACGATTGCGCTTGAGACTCTGCGCACCAACGCCTGGTTCTATTTCACCAGTTTCACCGGTGTGCTCGGCTGGCTGGATGCGCCGCTCACCAGAAGCTTCTACCTGGCGGCCGGCGCGGCATGCGTCGCCGCGTTGATCGCTACGTCGCTTGATCGCAACTCGTTCGATGAGGCAAGCAACAGGCGGCGGCTGATGCTCGTTTTGCCGATGCTCATCTGCTTCGGATTGACCTTCGCTGCGCTTTATCTCACGTGGACGCCGGTGGGGCAGTGGGTCGTGGAGGGTGTGCAAGGGCGCTATCTCACGGCGCTCCTCCCGCTGCTGGCGCTCGCCATGCCCAAGCTGAACCTGCGTTGGCGCAACGATAGCAAGGGTGTTGCACTTCTAAGGCGGGTGCTGACGCTCATCGTGCTTGCCCTGCCGTTTTATGCTTTTCAGCAGGCGGTTACGACGATCATCGACCGGTTCTATGTGCAATGACCGCTAAAACGCGCTCCACCCAACGGGTCGGCACACTCCGTGCGAACCGGACACCGTTGAAGGTCTGATGACTGCCGAGCTCAACGTTCCCCGGGAGACGCATCAGTTACAATGCGGGTTTGTCGCGGGTGGTTGTCGCGGCATCGCATATCTTCCCTTAGAGAATAACTAGCATGTACGTCGCAATCTGCGATCTGCGCGAAAGCCTTGTCCGTTGGCGTCTCTGGATGCTTCTCGGCTGGCTCGAGATTCGGCAGCGCTACGCTCGCTCGCGCATAGGGCCTTTCTGGCTCACGATCAGCACCAGCGTTATGGTGACATCCATAGGGCTCGTATACGGCACGCTATTCGGTCAGGACATGCACGACTACCTGCCGTTCCTCGCAGTGAGCCTGGTGTTTTGGACGATGTTCTCCTCCATCGTCAGCGAAGGCGCACTCGCATACATTAATAGCGCCACGTATATACGCCAGATACGCACACCACGCCTGGTTTTCATTCTGCAGGTTTTGTGGCGCAATACGGTCATTCTGGGCCACAACCTCATCATAGTTGTCGCGCTGCTACTCATTTTTGGAGTACGCGACTTCCGCGCCCTGCCTCTCATCATTCCCGGTTTCGCGCTTTTCCTGCTGAACGCGACTTGGATTGCGATGCTCGCTGCGCTCGTTTCCGCGCGCTTCAGGGACTTGCCGCAGATCATCGCTGCGCTGCTGCAAGTCGCGTTTTACGTCACGCCCATTATCTACAAGCCGACGTCGCTCAACCGATTCTCGTGGATCGTCGAATTCAATCCGCTCGCCTATTTCATCGAACTGGTGCGCAGTCCGCTTGTTGGTGTCTTTCCGAGCATGCTCAGTTGGGCTGTGTGCGCCGGCGTTGCCGTGATTGGGTGGGTAATCGCGCTCGTGCTTACGGGGCGTTTCGAGAAGCGCATTCCGTATTGGATTTGAAATGGCTTACATCGCCCTTAAAAACGCGTCACTGGACTTGCCTATTTATGACGTGCAGAGTCGCTCGCTCAAAAAGCGGCTCGCTTCGTTGCGCAATCGTAATTCGGACGTGAATGAACGTTCCGACACGGTGGTATTGCGAGCACTGAACGATCTCTCGTTTCGCATCGAAAGCGGAGACAGACTCGGACTAGTCGGGCATAACGGCGCAGGAAAATCGACGCTGCTGCGTGTGCTTGCGGGCATTTACGCGCCATCATCAGGCGTCGTCGAGACGCAAGGCAAGACGGTGCCGCTGCTCGATATCAGCCTCGGTATGGATGAAAACTCGACTGGGCGGCAGAACATTCGCCTGCGCGGTCTTCTTCTTGGCATGAGGGACGAGGAGATTGCCGAGAAGGAAGAGGGAATCGCCGCGTTCTCGGAACTGGACAGCTTTCTCGATCTCCCCATCCGAACCTATTCGAGTGGGATGCGTGTCAGGCTGGGCTTTGCCATATCCACTGCGGTGGACGCTGATATCCTTTTGCTTGATGAAGTCATGGGCGTTGGCGATGCCGCTTTCAAGGAAAAGGCTAACCAGCGATTGGCGGAGCTCCACGAGCGTTCCGAGATTGTGGTGCTTGCGTTGCACGACAATGCGACCATCCGCAAAACGTGCGAAAAGGCGCTGTGGCTGGAACAGGGCAACGTGCGGATGTTCGGGGCGACCGAGGAAGTGCTTGCCGCCTACGAAGCCAGTGTGAAATAGCCAGAATCGACGACGGGGCTCTGTTCGCGGCGCGGCGTGCGACTGCGCTGGGATTATCGGACGTTCGGTCAGTTCGGATCTATGCTCGAAGCATTCAAAATTCAACACTAAAATACAGGTCGGAGCGCACGCAGATGAAGCTTGCGACACCACATTTCGCTGCGGACTTGTCCGATTGCCGGCTGATTGATTCACTACTGGACCCGGAGTTAGCACCGCTCTTCTGGCGCGCGCACCGTATCTGTATCTATGGTCCGAGCGCCCAGTTCGGCATTGTTCCGTTCGCGCCTTGGCTGATCGGCGCGCTCCTTACTTCAGGCTGCCCTCGACTTTCGGAGCTCGCTTTTGCGAAGTGCGAAGCAAAGCGACTTTGAGACGGTCGAGTTCGCGCATGCGTTGCAGTCTCGCGAATATATCGATATGCCGCTTGCCTTGCAACGTATTCACCGGCATAACCTGTCCGGATGGCTGCCGTCCATCGTGGATACCTAATCTTTCTGGACAACCAAGTCGTTGTCTCAGGTGTCGGACCTACTGATCCTGATGGACTTCTGTATCAAGCGTCACAATATCGGCGTAATCGACGCGTTGCTCGCGGTCTTGCAGCAGGATGATAGTTCGTCTGTTGCTCAGGACCTTACGCGCAGACATCAAGGCCAGGTCCTTCGCGCGGCACAGTGAGTTGCCGTCCGTTCAGGCAAGACCCAAAAAAAGTCCGACAGAACGGGCCAAGTATCGCGGGCGCTATCAGCTAGCACGTGTTGCGCAAATAGTCAACGACCGCTTGGGCGCGCGATTGTGTGAACGCACTCTAACGGGTAAAGTGTTATCCCGATTTGGGTTGCACGTGACCTCGCTGGAATGCGCAAGGCGCGACGTCCTCGAAATCGAACATTTCCGGGCTTGTTACGGCTCAAGCTTCGCTCAATAAACGCGGGATAGGTCCGCTTACGTTACGGGATTCATCGTGCGAAAAAAGCGCACCATCATCGCTGTCGTAATTCCCAGTTACAAGGTCAAAGAGCACATTCTGGGCGTGATCGAGAAAATCGGCCCTGAGGTATCGCAGATTTACGTGGTCGATGACTGCTGTCCGGTAAAGAGCGGAGACTTCGTCCGCGACAATTGCAACGATGAGCGCGTGCGGATCGAGTATCACCAGCAAAATCTGGGCGTGGGCGGTGCGGTTATGACTGGTTACCGTGCGGCAATCGAAAATGGCGCAGACGTGATCGTCAAAATCGATGGCGACGGGCAAATGGATCCTGCCCTTCTGCCGTATTTCGCGCTTCCGATCATTGAAGGCTGGGCGGACTACACCAAGGGTAATCGCTTCTACGATCTCACACATATTGGCCGGATGCCCAAGGCACGGCTGATCGGCAATGCGGGTTTGTCGTTCATGACGAAGATTTCCACTGGCTACTGGAATGTGTTCGATCCAACCAATGGCTATACTGCAATCAGCGCTCAGGTTGCCAGTCATTTACCACTCGATAAAATCAGTCAGCGCTATTTCTTCGAAACGGACATGCTGTTTCGCTTGAATACATTGCGCGCGGTCGTCGCAGATGTTCCCATGGATGCGCATTACGCGGACGAAGAATCGAATTTGAAAATATCGAAAGTGCTGTTCGAGTTTTCTGGAAAACACGCCAGCAATCTTTTCAAGCGGATTTTTTATAACTATTTTCTCCGCGACATGACAGCGGCCACATTCGAACTGGTTATCGGTGGGCTCTTGCTGCTTTTTGGTTTAGCATTTGGCGTCTCGCATTGGATCTCCGCCATTTCAAGCCATATCCCTACGCCGCTCGGCACGATCATGGTTGCCGCGCTTCCTATCCTCATCGGACTGCAATTGATCCTTAGCTTCCTGAATTACGACGTCGCCAACACGCCTTCAAGGCCGATCGGTCGCTTGCTGCCTCGAACGCTAGACGGACAACATGCAGTGATGGACGCAGTTGAAGCGAACGACACGCCGACGTCAACAACTAACCCTAAAGCGTCATGACCTTTTTGCAGATCATCTGGACGTTAGCGTGCGTCGCAATTATTGCGAGTGGCCAGCTACTGTTCAAGAAAGCCGGCCTGGAAATTCAGGCGGCAGGCACCTGGATGTCCCCCCGCGCGCTGGTCACGGTTTTTTGCGCCCTCGTCATTTATGCCGTGGCGACACTGCTGTGGATCAATCTCCTGCGTTTCGTCTCGCTCAATCGAGCGTATAGCTTCATGGCACTTTGCTTCGTCATCGTGCCCATTGCGAGCCATTTTGCGTTTGGCGAGTCGCTGACGCGCGGTTACCTGATTGGAACGATCATGATCATGTGCGGACTGATCGTAACCAGCCGCTTTGGCTAATGCTGGTTCAGTCGACGCACATCTCTTCCTCGCCGTTTGGCCGACACGTGCCCTTGCGCGACGGCGGTCGCGCCTGGCTCGCCACTGCATCTGCTGATTCATGAGCTACCTTAAACGATTTGCCAACCTGGCCCGGCAACAGCTTGCCGTCTTTTACGTCTGTTTTGCTGTTCCGACCGGACTGTACCTTGCGGTGGTCACGCCACCGCTGCAGACGCCGGACGCGATCTTCCATGTGTACCGCGCTTTCCAGGTCTCGGACGGCGGGATAATCGCGAAGCGAATAGGCAATTCATCGGGGGGCGAAGTGGATTCGGCCCTGGTTGACCTGGCGAAGATAATGTTTCCCATGGCTACGCGGACCGATAAGAAGTACGACGCGGCATGGCGCGCCCGCACGATCGGCCTGCAATGGACCGGCCATAAGGTGGACGCCGAGTTTCCCGGTTCGGCGATCTATCCCGCTTATGCTTATCTCCCGCAAGCATTTGCCTTCCGAGTTGGCCGTGCGCTGAATCAGCCTGTGGTACGAACCTACACGCTCGCATGCATCTTCGATCTTCTGGTTAGCGTTGCGCTTACGGCGTGGGCAATATTCGTGGCGCGGCGCGTTGCCTTAGCGATCTTCGTCGTGGGTTTGCTGCCTTGTGCGTTGATGCTCTTCTCTTCCGTCAGCGACGAAGTACTATTGATCCCCGCGTGCTTCCTGCTGATCGCGTATGCGGATCGGTTCCAACATGATAATCGCGTGCTGCTTGCACGCAACCTCGTCGCCGGGGCATTGCTGGCGACGCTGTGTATCACGGCGCGGCCGCCTTATGTCGGGTTATTGCTGTTGGCGTTCTTGCCGGGGCTTCGGTTTGGCGTCGAAGAAACCCCATATCATCCGCTGCGGCGCGTGATTGCGGCCGTCGGAACCGGGCTGCTATCCGTTGCCGTCACCAAGCTGTTCAGCTATACGGCATGGATCGCCGTAACACCTCCGCGTTCGATTCCAGGGCAAATACATTTCCTTCTCTCGCACCTGCAGAGTGTTCCGCACATTGCGCTGGCGACGTTCAAAGTGTGGGGCGCCTTTTATTGGGAGAGCTTTGTCGGCGTTCTTGGCTGGCTGGATACGCATATGAACACAGCGTACTACCGCGTTGCGTTTGGCAGTTTTCTTCTGGCGCTTATTCTTCCGGTGTTCGAACTGAGGCGGATCACAGTCCATTCGCTCTTGAACGCAGGCGTCGTCGTGCTTGCGTGTCTAGCTTGTCTTGGCATGATCTTTGGATCGCTCTATCTGTTTTGGACGCCGGTGGGTAAAGATGTCGTCGAAGGCGTACAAGGACGATATTTTCTCGGGCTAGCGCCGTTGCTCGCGCTTGCTACATCGATGGCGGTAGCGCGGAGGGCGGAGGAGCCCGTGTACGCCAGCGACGGAATCCAACTCAGGGCGATCGCAATAGCCTTGCTAATGGCTTTTCCGATCTACTCGTACGTAGAGGTGTTGAAAGCGGTACTGCAGCGTTTCTATCTCTAAAGCCTGAGCAAGATAAGAATGACGTCGAATCTGGGCAACGGCATGTTCGGCCCGTTGCCCAGATAACTATGCCGTCTCAACGAGCAATCCCGTCCGTTGCGCGCACCGTCTTCTGCAATGAGAACAGCTTAAGCAGTCGGCTCAACGTAGCATCGTGAAGTCGCCGTTCAAGCAGACCTCCCACGGCGGCAGCAGCCACGACCGACAATCCGGTGGACAAAAAGGCGTTGGCCCACGTTTGCAATAGTTCAGGATGGTGAACGTGAGCAAAGAAGCGGTCGATCAGCGCGAAGACCGGGCCGTGAATCAAATACAAGGTGAACGACACGTCGCCGAGGGCAACCAATGATCGCGGGACGTGCAGCGTGTGAACTTTCACCAGCATCGCGTACGCGAGCACGATGAGGATCGAAAATCCGCCCCATCCGCGCAGACCTGGCGCTATTCCGGCAACAATGCCGATATTCCCGGCGAAGCCCCACAGCGCAATCGTCAAGCCTGTCACCAAAAGTAGCCAAGCGGCACGTGCCGTGATGACAAGTCCAGACAAGAACACCAAACCAATCAGCACGCCTGCAACGAAGTCCCAAATGATGGGATTGGTGATCATCGATAGATAGGCGGAGCGGAACCCCATCTGTACGAGCGGGATCAATGTCAGTTGGCCCTGAATCGCGGGTAGGGCAACGAGGGTCAGGAGCATCCAACCGAAAAACGCCACCCATCGCATGCGCCGGAATAGCATCGATATACCAAACACAACGTAGAAATACGCCTCGAAATTCAGTGTCCAACCCACTGGCAGGGGCATCATTCCGGCGCCGAGATACATGGGTTCTTCAGCTTTGATCGGAAGGAACAGAAGACTGCGGAATAAGTGCCCGCTTTCGTGCCTAACGTAGGTCCATCCGCTCGATACCAAGAAAATCGAAACGATCGATACGAGGGCGTAGGGCGGCCAGACCTTCGCAAATCGTCGCAGCGCGAAGCGGACCACATCGCGCGCGGAACCACCCGAGTTGCGAGTGGTGTACACCATGATGAAGCCACTGATGATGAAAAACAGGTCGACACCACCCGCGCCCCAGACGACATAGCGTTGCGCGAAGTCCCACCAGGGCGTGTCCATCACACGGAAACGCGCGTGGCACAGTACGACGCCCAGGGCGGCTATTCCACGCAAAGCCTGAATGAAGTCGAGTTTGACCGTTTTGGTCGTGATGGCGGACGTGGATCCAATAGTCATTTCGGGCAGTGATCAGCGGGATAGTATTATCAAGTCAGGCGAGCAAAAGACGCGACAGTCTGCCTTAATTTCACGCATCACACTACTGTTGCGTAGAGGAGATTACGTAAAGGTTCCGGAAGGGACGGATCCAAACCGAGCCGTTGGCTCAAACGGATTTGGCTCCACGCAGCGCAGTAACGCGGAGTGCGACTGCGCCACTGCGCCCGCTTCCCTGATGTAGAGACAAAACCCCAGACGCACGTACTTAGTTGCTACCAAATCGCCGGTGGACGGTCATGTCTGCAGTCGCATTTGAGAACCGGTTCGGGACGCTTCGCGACGTATCCATGACGATCGGCCGATCGGCCCGGACCGGTCACGTTCGACCGACCGGTGTCTGACGGAAAAGCCTGAAAGAGATAGCAAAATCGCAAGCTTTCCGCCAACGTTCGAGCGCGATTGGGCGCATCATCTTATTCACCTATCCGCGTTCCAACGCATCGACCCTAGTGCAATGCACTACGTCTCTGTCCTCGCAGCGTCCGACGGACGCTACTTTCTTCGCCCGCGCAGTGACCCTGCGATCTTGGCCATGTGCGCCGTGCCGAAAACTGAGTGCTCCGAGAACGGCGCTAGCATTGGCTTTCCAAGCGAAACGCAGTTTCGCATCGTCTGAGAACAACTTCGCACGGACAGTGCGAACGTCACCTATGCCTTTCGTCGAGGGCGACTCTCGCCAAGCTTGAATCGCGCGGTTCCAAATCGAGGCGATCGTGATGAACAAGCTCGCAAGACGGGAAATCACTTGCACCCTGAGTGCGGATTTCTATATCCCATTTTGTCGGCTCGCGCTGCCGATACCAAAAAGCGCAAAAGGAATTGCTTGGCTCGACGGGCTTACGCCTGCGGTCAAGTAGCCGTGCATCGGTTCGTCCGGCGCATGGATCATCAGGCGGCAGTGCTTCCCTGCGCCGGGTGAATCGAAAATCTGATCTCTAAGATCCCGGAAAGCAAAGCGTGCAGTATTCCAACAACCCGGGACGTTCTTCTGATAGGTGAGAACGTCGCTTTTGATGCGACGGTCATGAAGATCCAATTCAACTTTTTACCCCTGTTGGACAATGCAGGGCTGCCTCAGCGGCTCACCAAAGAGCTCGCCGAACTCTTCAATCGGCACCTATCGAAACCCCACAGCACGACGCGCGTCACGTCTAACGCAATCTCCATCAAGACGCAGACCTATCGCGTACGGCATCTGATCGCCGGCTTTCGCGAACTGCGAAAGGGCGGCTTCGCTCTACAGTCGCCTTGGAACCTTTCCGAAAAGCACATCGCGTTTCTCGTGAAGCTTTGGGTCGCGGAAAAAGACCAGGCGCCCGGCACGGTCGAAAACAAACTGACCTACTGGCGCACGCTCGCCGCCTGGATGAAAAAGCACCAGCTCGTGGGCACGGTCGATGACTACATCAAGCGGCCCGACGGTTATCGCCGCTATTACGTCGCGCAGGAAGATAAATCCTGGGAGGCGGCTAACGTTGACGTCAACGAAGTGATCTCCCGGCTCTGCGAGCATGATCGGTGGGTCGCCATTCAAGTCGAACTGCAAGCGACGTTCGGCTTGCGCGCGCAAGAAAGCATGCTTCTGCGTCCACTGCAATGCCTGCGCGTTTCGGGCCACTTGCACGTCATCGATGGTACGAAGGGCGGCAGGCCCCGGCTCGTGCCGATCGATGCTGAATGGCAATACGAAGTCCTCATCCGTGCAGCGAGGCTCGCGAATCCGCGCACCGGTTCAATGATTCCGGAGCCATGGTCGCTCAAGCGGTGGTACCGCCATTTCTACCACGTTCTCCAGAAGGAGGGCATCACGCGTAGTGGCTTGGGCGTCACGGTTCACGGACTGCGCCACGCTTACCTCCAGAAGATGTACGAGGCTATAACCGGGGTGCCGGCACCGATCAAACTGCCTGATCATCGGCCCGATCCGGAACTTCACCAAAGGGCCATGCAACAGCTGGTCGAAGCCGCGGGGCATAGCCTGGCATCGAAGGCGACAGCCTACATCTCAACCTTCGCGACGGCGGAGCGCCTGTCGCGACCTGTGGTGAGCTTCGAGCAGGCGATCGCCGCTCTTGATGCGGCGAACGGCGTCAAATCAGAGGCCGCAAAGCGCCTGAGAATTTCAAGGCAGGCGCTTTATCGGTTACTTGCAAAAGGCGGTCCTTTGCCGACTGTTACGCCTGCAAACGCCGGCGAGATCGAAGCACCGGTAACATCCGCGCCTAACGAGTTCCTCCAAGGGCCACGGTTGGCTCAGACGATCAGCAACGCCACGCCGGACCAGCTTTCACTGCTTGCTGAATAGGGTTACCGTCGCCATGGGCGACATGGCAGTCGTCATCAGTGGCGACGGATTTCGCATATCGGGCGAAAGTCGAGGGTCGACGCTTGTTTCGATGAACGGTCATCGAAACAATTCCCTGCGCAAGCGAGGCAGACGCCGTGCGCTAGCCTACACCGCGTCGCTCGTCGTCTTTCGCGGTAGTCGCACGAGTTGCCCGGCCAAAGTGCACGCTTTTTCCGGGACGAGGGTGACCATGCGATCGCGCGGGTCCGAACCTCTTCGACCCGCGACGACTGTGGTGATGCAACTGTGCGACTACCTCGTCACTACACTCATCCACGTCCGCTGCCCAGAAACTTGGGTGGACTAGCATAGCCAAGACAGACCGGACCTTCGACGGCGCCGGCTTCGGACGACGTGTTTCGTGTCTAGCCAACTGGATCTTGTCATAGCGGCGCAACACTGCGGGCCCGCACTTTAGCGTCGAGTAACGCTCTCCGGAGAGCGTCCCACCATCGGTGCAGGAAATGGCAACCCGTTGGTTCCTATGGGAAATCGGCCCGTTAGAAAACGTGCCGAATATTTACATCCCCCTTATCCGGCACACTTTTTACATTGTGAGATCTCGGTTAAGCGAGGAACGGTCGGCGACTTCCTTTGGCGGCGAAAGTACCGAGGCCCGCCGCCTGTTCCAGCGTGTCATGCCGTTGTAATCGCCATGAACAGCCGGATCCATGCCGCGCAACCGCCATTCCGCATGGCGAAAAGTGAGCCGAATAAGGGGGGTGTGAATATCCGGCGCATTTTGTAACAAGCGGATTTCCTATACGGATCAACGGGTTGAATTGCCCGGGCAACGCAGTGGGACGCTCTCCGGAGAGCGTTGCTCGCCCTAAAAGTCGGGCCCGCAATACTTGCGGTGTGCGGGCGCGCCTGAGGGGCCACCGGCTGAGGCGTGCAACGGCGATCGCCTCGACTGTACGTGTCCGGCGTTCTGTCCACAGCACCGCTCGCGGCTCACGTGCGCACGACAACCGCCACGCGCTTGATTACCGCCACTTCATTGACTCCCTAAAGCGCAAACTCCAGGGATTGAAGGAGCTCGCGTTTCGCGACGCGCTGTTCCCGCGCGAGGCGTACCGCAGAAGCTGGGAATAACTCGATGCCCGCCTGTCACAACGCGACGCATGCAAGACGATGGTCGGCCTGCTTGAGCTCACAGGCCAGCACGGCGTGGAGGCGGTACCAGCCGGGCAGGATGATGCGTTGCTCGGAGCCGGCGAGCTTCCCGATCTCAAAGCGCTTCGTGAGCAGTACGCACCCCGTGAGGCCCGGTGCCCTGAGGTGGAGGTTCAGATGCCGCCCGTTGCCGTCTATGAGAAACTGCTCCGGGCGATGGCCCCATGAACGCGCCCCCGCATGATGGTGGCCGGCTGGCCCTGATGCTCAACGAGCTACGCTTGCCAACGATCAGCAGGTTATGGCGTGAGTTCGCCGAGCGCACGGATAAGGAAGGCTTGCCGGCCACACGCCTGCTCGGCGCACTGGATGAGCACGAGCTGGCCGAACGCGCCAAGCGCCAAGCGCGAAGCGACGCATCGAACGACACGTACTGAATCGCAATCGACGTCGGCTACCGCGCGCTGTTCCTGCGTACCAGCGAGCTCGTCCAGAAACTGCAGGCCGCGCGCCAGAGCCTGCAGTTGCCTTCCGCGCTGGCCAAGCTCGATCGCTTTGATTTGATCATCCTCGACGATCTTTCGTACGCCCGCAAGGATCAGCTGAAGACCAGCGTTCTGTTCGAGCTGATTGCTGAGAGGAACGAGCGAAAAGGTCTTCTGACGATGGCGGCCACCGTCATGCCGGGGTCGGGGAACACGACCGGCTTGTGCATCACTCGACGATCTTCGAGTTCAACGTCGAATGTCACCACCGCCGCAAGGCCGGCGACAGACACAACGCGCAACATGCCGGCCGTGCTGCTTAACGCTCTCTGGCGACGGTTTCCGCGTCCCGGCGATAGTCGCTCGGCCACACCGACCGAAATCGACGAAAGGCCGCATTCGTGGGAAACCACCTTTTTGCGATCGATATTATGGTCGCGTGAGGGAAAGAGATATTAAATTCGTCACCATTGTCCGTAATCGCTCGACTGACGCCCTCTACTATCTTCAGTGCTGAGCTGCACCCGGTTTCATCACGGGGTGTAGCGGACGACTAAAAAGGAGGTAGTACCAATGCATGTGTGCGAGCACTGTGATCACCAAAGAAGCGACGAACTCTCCAAGGCCATACATTTACGCCTTGGTTACCGGGGATATCTAGGTAACCTCGACGAATTGACTGCGAAACGGCACAGCTACATTGACTTCGCACATCACCTGAACGGCATCCTCTTTCGTCTCCTAAGAGACGACTTTGTTCTGGAAGAGGAATTGAGCGTGTTTGTAGGTCGGCCGTCTGCTACTCCAGTGATGCGCGCCGATAGCGTCCTCGTGACCTCCTTCGGACTGTTCGTCATTGCTCGCATCAGCGCCAGCGGACTCATCACCAGCGACGAGCAGCGTGGGGAACTCGGCGCAAGCCACGGACTGGGCAATCGAGAAGTTTTCAGCTACCAAGATCCCACCCCCGTTGCGGGCGCGCTTAAGCTCGTCCTCAGAGATTTGGCATTTCCCGTCGAGGCCGTCACCATCTTTGACAACCCCGCCTGTCAACTCGCAAAGACGCTCCCGCTCAACATGTTGAAGCTGTGCGAGCTACAGCACTTCTTGAGAGTTAAGGAAGAGCAGATGCGCGGTTTCTATCGGCGAGTCGATACGGAAGGCATATACCGGCGATTGCGAGCGTGTTGCAACAGACCAATGCAGGGTAAGCATTGACCCGTGCTGTCACATATCAGCTCGGCCCGCCACGTAATAGAAGGCCTCATTGCTTCAACGGCGGAATCCGACAGACTCTGCAACCCAGCGAGTACCTCCCATGTCACTATCTAGAAAGACGAGTATTCAAGAGCAATGCCCGACCTGTGGTTACTGGCACGATGCGCCCTTCATCCCCACGCGGGCCCTGCTCGGCCAACCGAAGGGAAACGCAAGCGATACAACGCTACAGGAACGACAACGAAAGATTGAAACGTTCACTAGAAAATTGGGCGATGTCATGTCATCGCTTGGTGCTGACCATGCCCACATTGTTCAACAGCTTACGGTCATGACGTCGCAAGGGATGACTGGTCCCGTGGCTCAAGCAGACTTCGTGGTGGTGACCGGCATTGGTGTGTTTGTCATCAGCCGGATGGAGTGCGATGGTTTCGTCAGCCGCGGCGAAGATCAGCATAGTCTGATAGTGCAAGACGCAACCGGCGGCATCCGCCGTTACCGATCGCCGTTAAGATGCACGATGGCGGTGGTGGGCTTCCTTCGAGCGCTTTTCGCCGACTTCCCAGGTTCGATTGAGGCGCTCGCCGTCTTTGACGACGAGCGCTGCACATTGGTTCGCGGGCTGCCGACGTCGCTTGTTACGACGAAGGAACTCGGACACTTCTTCCGCATCCGTCGGAACGCAGCATATTGCAAGGGCTGGAACTTTGAGCGCACCGAAATGACCGACCTGCTGCTCAGCGCTTGCAAGTAGGGCTGTGGCGGCCCGCCAACGAATACTCGATTCCGCCGACGCATTCCATCGTCACGAGCGGTGAAGTCATTCTGTTTGGCGGCGAATGCAGGGTTCCGCCTGAAGTTTCGCGAGCGATTCCGTGCGACGCTCCAGTGTGCCGTAGCGTTGTAACCCCCAACGTCGCGCAGCGGCGACTTGACTCAACCGACGCTTTGTTCTTGTGTTGAGCGTGAGCGCTAGTCGGCGAAACTCGCATCACGGAGATGGCTAGAACGGGCCGCCACACATCGCTTTGGCGGACTTGTTAGTTAGATTACGAATGGTAATGACGGCTGGTGCGTCGACTGATAACTAAAGTTCCATGCAAGCGCAAACCAACCTTGCGCCGGCGCGGGTGGTAAAGCGACGTCTTATACACGTGGGCGACCGCCGAGCGCGGCGGAGCCGTCGCAGGCTGAAGGTATTGGAGGCGAACCCCGGGACCGAAATCCGGTCCCATGCCGTCCCTATGCCTTGACATCGTGAACTAGCAGGCATGCTGGATTTGTCCCAACGAGATGAGTGCAGACATGCCAATACAAAAACGTTCCTGCCGCGCGCATTCCGCCCAGCGAGCGGCGCCGACCCATGCTCGCGGTTCGATCGAACACACGTCCGAACGCGAACGCACTCGCACCCCAGTGCACGCAGCGCGCAAGCATCCCCTCCGGCAAGGCCTACCTCGATCAACAGGTCCGTCTGCCCTCAGCATCCCGTCCCCAACGGTGCGTCTGCCCGCACGATGCGCGGACGCCGAAATCCGACATCTTGAAGCGGTGATTCGTCACGTCGCTGGCGCGCACGGCGCGTCTTTACATGCCTACCTGCCTCAGTCGTATTGGCTCGCACGGCTCGAGCGCATCAAGCAAAAGACTTGCCTCATCCCAACTCAGCAGCAACGCATCGCGGCATTGCGAAGCTTGCTGCTGGAGAGCGAGCCGCACGAGTGTCAATGCGCGTAGGTTCGCCTGGCGGTGTTCTCGTAGCGCAACCTACCCACCTTCTTATTCGCCCATTACCGCTCGCCTCACTCAATGATGCTCGGTCGAGCTATGCCGCCAGAGGTGGCCGCGCGGTTGGCGGCCTGACTTGCAAATGAGATCGCAGTGGCATGCGATGACTTCCCTTAGAAGTCACCCCCATCAACGAAAGCCGAGAGACCAAATGAGAAAGCACGACCAAGACCGAATGCCGACGCACGACCTACCGAACGAGACGGCCAGCGCCGCTGACGAAACCTTCAGCCATTCCCGCAGGACAAGGAAAGACGCGACCAACGCAGCGAAAAACCGTCCACGCGTGAGCCGCGCGTTGCTGATGCGCATTGCGCCGATCTTTCAGCATGCGTGCGATGGCCGAGCGCATGTGCGCCATGCAATCGAGCTCGAACACGCGCCGGGCACCAAGAATCCAACAACGCAGGTTGATTGCCTCGCGATCACACCGTTTGGCGTGTTCGTCGTGAACCACCTCCACTGGACAGGCCTGGTCAAACCGGGAACCAACGAAGATGAACTGGCCGTCGTCGATGACCGTGGCGACGTGACGATTCATACGTCGCCGCTGCGCCGAGCGAAGCCGGCCGTGCGGCATTTGCGGTCGGTGCTGTCTCAGCACGACTGTCCGGTCGAGAGTATCGCCGTTCTAGGCGAAGCGGGCGGCAGCCTGCATCCGACCGTGCCGGATGGCGTCTTGACCTTGCCAGACGTGCACTACTTCGTGCGCACGAGGTTGAACCGCTTCCGCGCAACGCACCGGCGCTATTTAGATGTGGACAACCTCGCTTGCCATATCGACTGGCTTTGCTCTCGCGGGCGCTCGCGCCCGTGATACCGGTACCCGGAATCGCTGTTTCGTTATATCGCAGCGCGCCCGCCACGTTAAACCGGAGCCAACCCTCGAACGTTGTCCGTGGCGCAGCGTCGGGCACACCGATCTCTATCGCGCTCGAACGGCAACCGCCGCCTGAGCTGCCCGCTCCGTGAAATCGATATCCGCCATCAGACTGGAAAGACGCCGTTTTTACGAAGCTTTCGAGCGGAAACCTTCCAATGGGCGCGCTATATTCGTTGCACCCACCGCGTATTCACGCATCGACCTTAGCCAAGCGCACGGCTGACGCGCGCTTGCCACTCCTTTTATACCTGGCGGCTCGGGGCAATTGCAGTCCCGGCTCGCACGCGAGTTCATTGAGCGACCCGCCACCGTTTCCCATCGTTGTAACGAGCGCTGGTCCCCCGTCGCGTCGTCCTTCGTGTTTCCGTGCAAGACAAGCGCGCTTGCGGCCGGAACGAAGCCGTTGTCTCGCACCAACACAGTTATCTGTTCGACGGCCACCCCTGCGCACCCGTGGTCGCAGGACGTTGCTCGTCATCCGTTTTCAGCATCTCGCGCGCCACGCTGGTTCGCTGCGCGATCAGTTATGCGTCGCGCACGATCCACCGCTGTCCTATTTCACCACCGTAGTCTGGCCTGGCAAACCGCCGAAGGCCGCTACTTTCTTAGCCAAGGAGGCTTTATGAAACTCGCCGTACTAGAAGTCCGCTATGCAGGTGGCTTGATCCTGACCGACCGCGTTGTCGTTCAGGCGTCATCCGGGATTTTGCTGCCGCCGCGCTTGAGCGCGATGCTTACCGAGCTCGAAAAGACAGAGCACCGCACGTCGATTCGAGTTTCGGTAGACGGCGTCATCTATCGCGTGACAGGCGCCCCCGACGGCGAATTTGCGGTGGGGGCCAAGCTGCCTTTCGGTGAGCGTCTAGTCACGACGCTGAAAAGTGTCGCAACTCCCAATCGCGCTCAACGGCGACTCAACCGGCGCTTCGCCCATATGCTGAGTGCCTTTTCGTTGATCGGCGCGTGCTACCTCGTTCAGTCAAGCAAGGACTGGGACGCAGGTGTCATCGTTGAAACCGCGTTGCTTTGCGTCACGTCCGCGGCTCTGTTCATCATCGGACATATGTGCTTTCCGGGTGATCACGAATCGACGTGACGATGATGCTGAAGCTTGCCTTATTGGCTTCTTCGTAGCAGTGGTTCGGCCGTTCGTCGACGCGACGTTGATTTCAAAGTCGATCGACGTTGTTTGTGCAGACCACGCCGCTTGGCGTGGTCTGCCTCATTAACGACTGGCGATTCCGCTCGCGCCACTTACGGGTCCAATGAATCGGGGCACTCACGTCTTGCTGAGAATTCCGGTCGTCATAGCCGTCGGGCCCTACGCCGCAGTGCGCGCTTCGTTGCTCCCGCGAAAGAATCTTCTCAACGTCAATCTCTAAGGCGTTGTCCCGCCTCGGTCGTCGGCGTACTTAAACCGGGATGCTCTGCTTTGCCCGGCCTACGAGGGCAGGGATTAGAAGACCGACGCACATTGAGGTGCAAGGGCGAGGGTGCCTCCGGTGCCCACGAATTCAGTTGTCGTTGTTGACGAGCGGTGTCCGTCGGCAACGGGACGCTCATCACCGTCACCGCTGCCACAACCGAAGAGCACCGACGCGACCCTACCGCAAAAACAGCATCGCGCGGAAAAAGATGGACGCCGGGCTAGCGCGGTCGCTTTCGGAAGGTGCCAGCCGAGGCTTCACCAAGCGACCCGTCGCCCGCACTTTCGTATCCGCCCCGTGATTCCGTCTTGGGGTCAGTGCACGCAGAGACGCCAGGGTTGACTCGCCGGCGCTGAAGGAAAAGGAAGTGGCATCAAATCATCGCGTCATTGCATGGTCTTCACCGTGTTTCGCGAACGAACAAGGAGGGAAAAAGATGGCTGCAAGAATGTGGGTGGCTAGAACAATGGATGGGCAAGAAGTCTCCGCCGAGACGATCGGTTCTCTCCAAGAGCCTCCGCCGTTGAGATGTGTGAATTGCAGCGCGCCCGTCAGTTACGTTCCGCAGCACGCACGCGAGAGTCGGGGCAAAGCCTGCACGGTCAAGGCGTATTTCCGCTTGTTTCCGAAGGTGGCGCATAACACGCGGTGCATGTTCAATGTCGAGGAGCAACTGAAAATCATTGCGCGTCGTTCGTTCGGTCTTTTGCAGGCCATCGAACGCGGACAATATCGTTTTCGTCTGCTCGCAATCGCTGATATACGCGACGTGGACAAGCTTTCAAAGCGTCCGAAAATATCTCGCAAGGCCGATATGGCAGGAGACGGCAGTGCGTTCTTTTCAAGCGACTCCCGCCGTTTTCTGTCGGCGTACATTAACGCGGCGAAGCGAGTGATAGAACTTCGAAGTTTGTGTGCGAGCAATTCCGGTCTTAGAGACCGTCTCGAATTCGTCTTCGATGGGATGTCAGTCAATTGGGAGGATTTCTATTACGAGGAAGCGCGATTTCTCGCAGCCTATCGTTGGCTCGGTAAGACTGCAACTTCTTTTCCGGTCACGCTTGTGGGCACGGTAGCCAATATTGAGACTATCGAGAGACATGGTCGGTCGTTGTATGTTTTGCATATGAAGTCGTCTGCAGTGCACTCATATTCTCGTGACCCGATGGTAGGAGAACTCGCGCACGCCACGGCATGGACCAATCAAGCTGAATGGTTGCATTCGCTCAAGCGAAACGACACTGTGCTTATTTTCGGCCATTGGCGGCATGCGACAACCAATACAGTTACTACCTTTGCACGCAATGGCGACAGCAAATTTCGCAAATATCTCGAACGGCAGTTATCAATCTGGCTACACGTGAAGTCTCAGATATCCCGAGTGGCTGCGTAGTGTGCGATTGGGTCGCCGTTAGGCATTGCTGCTTACGTGACGTGTGTTATTGAATAACGATCGTTTCGGGTTTAGCGCCGCGCATGCCTCGCCATCGACTTGTCCAGTATGTCGCTCACTGCAGTCGGGATCATGCTATCGGATGAGCGGGCTTACTGGCAAGCAGCCCTCCCCGGCTAAATTGCTTGAACAGATCGCGATCGGTCGTGACAAATACAAAGCTAATCGGTGGCGTCCGCGCGGACGTATCCTCAGTCGCTCCTCCTTTTCGTTGGGAACTGCGAGTCATAGCACGCGTGTGTCCAGCAGCACTCAGGCTCCGCAGGCCCTCGCGGAAGCAGCATCCAAAAGTCGCAGGCGCATTAATTTAACGGATTTGCGCTGCACGCTATTAGAGAAGAGCAAAGAGAGAGCGCGGGCTGCGGCGTTAAACGCTGATAACAACGACGCATGTCCGCGTCGTTGATTGCAGGAGGTTTTGTGGTGCACCAGTGATGGAGTCATTGTGCGTGCAATTTCATCGTGAAAGGGGAAGCGATGCGTACCGGTCACCGCACCGGAGCTACCTTATGCTAGAACCTGCGGCATCTTGCTGGTCCGGGAAGATGCCAATTGCGAAAAGAATGACCGGAATATGCCAGGTGTATTGGTCGCTGTGATCGACAATAAAGGATCCGAAAAAGAGATGACGTTGAAGCAGCGAGTACGTCGAGGGACTTGGTACGTCAACCTATTTCGGCGCCATCTGAACAGTTGGGTCCACCTGTTCAGAATCGTCCCTCTACATCGGAGCTCCGAGGCAGACGTCGTTCTTTCAACGTGATGGTGACGCGGTGAAAGTCGCGTTATGCCAATCAGAGAGAGCAGGCCGTGCGTTTGCCATAGCCACAACCTTCATACGCTGCTTGCTCCCCAAGCATCTGCCCCGCGGAAAAATTGACTAACGTTTGGAAGAGCGTCGAGACGAGCACCTTGTGGGAAATACCGAGGTTCGCAGGCTTCGACAGGGGCGGCGCATCCATCCCGCCGGCATTAGCCGCGTTTGATTATTTCCTACGCGCGGCTCATTTCAGGGAAAATGTCGGCTGCGTCGTCCGACAGTAGGGTGGCGCGTTCAGAACTCAGTCGCTAAGGATGCAGTTGAACTCCCAATACGCCAGCGCAAGCTCAGCTCAATTGATAAGCGTATCCCTCGTTGTGTACCGGCCGCATCGGCAGCTTCTTGAACGCACGCTGATAACGCTCGATAACGCGTTGCATTGTGTGTTTCCCGCGGATCTCAGCGTCTCTGCGCCGCTGTATCTGATCAACAACGGAACGGACGAAGGGTTCAGCCTGTCCGAGGTTGCCGGCGACACGGCGCTTAAGACGCACGTCATCGAAGGCCAGGGCAACGTCGGCTATGGCCGAGGCCACAACCTCGCCATCGAACGCACATCGAGCCGCTACCACCTGATCCTGAACCCCGACATCGAACTGGAAAGCGACGCGCTCGTGCAGGCAATCGCCTTCATGGATGCGCACCCGGAAGTCGGCCTGCTTTCCCCGTTCATCCTGGAAGACGACGGCAGCCAGCAGTTCCTCTGCCGCCGCTACCCGACCGTCTTCGACCTCTTCATCCGCGGCTTCCTCCCGCGAAGCCTGAGAAAGCCATTCAAAGCGCGACTGGCAAGATACGAAATGCGCGACGTCATCGGCGATAGAAACATCGTCTGGGAACCGCCCATCGTCAGCGGCTGTTTCATGCTGTTCCGCACCGAAGTGCTGAAACAGCTCAACGGTTTCGACCCGCGTTATTTCCTCTACTTCGAAGACTACGACCTGAGCCTGCGCGCACACGATGTCGCGCGCGTGGCCTACGTGCCTTCCGTGCGCGTGCTGCATCATGGCGGCGACGCGGCGGGCAAGGGCTGGACGCACATCAAGCTCTTCATCGCGTCGGCGTACAAGTTCTTCAACCGGTTCGGATGGAAGTGGCTATGAGCGAACGCATCGGCATCACGGGGGCGAACGGTTTCGTCGGACGTGCGGTCACGCGCGCTTTGCTCGATGGGGGCAGGGAACCGCTCGGCATCGTTCGTCAGAGCGCGGGCCCGCATTCCGTCCGAATAAACTCGCTCGACGCCATCACGCCCGCCGTCTTCGAAGGCTGCGCATCCGTGATCCATCTGGCCGCGCGCGTCCACGTGATGAACGACGCCGCCGCCGATCCGCTCGCCGCTTTCCGCGCCGTCAACGTCGACGGCGCGCTCAAAACCGCCGACGCCGCGCACAGCGCCGGCGCCACGCGCTTCGTCTTCGTGAGCAGCATCAAGGCGCTCGCGGAACTCGACGACGGCCGACCGCTGACCGAAACCGACGAACGCCGTCCGCCCGATCCCTACGGTGTATCCAAAGCCGAAGCCGAAGTCATGCTGCAGGAATTCGGCGCGCGCACGGGGCTGGAGATCGTGATCGTGCGCCCGCCGCTCGTCTACGGCCCCGAAGTGCGCGCGAACTTTCTGGCGCTGATGCGCGCCATCGCGAAAGGCATCCCGCTGCCAATCGGCGCGGTCACGGCGCAACGAAGCCTCGTCTACGTCGACAACCTCGCGAGCGCGATCGTCGAATGCGCGACACATCCGCGCGCCGCGAACCAGCTCTTCCACGTCACCGATGGCGAAGATCCCGGCGTCGCCGAACTCGCGCGCCGGCTCGGGCATCATCTGAACCGGCCGGCGCGCCTGGTTCCGGTGCCAGTCGGCATCCTGAAAGCGGCGGGGCGGCTGACGGGCAAAACGGCGCAGATCGAGCGTCTTACGGGCAGCTTGTGCGTGGATTCGTCCCATATCCGGGATGTGCTAGGCTGGCGCCCTCCGTTCTCGCTCGACGCGGGATTGGCTGCCACCGCCGCGTGGTTTCTGAGGAACCGGGAGCGTTCGGAAAAAGGCTAACGTCCCGTAACACCCGAAAGGCGGCAGTAACACGCGGATCGGCCGGAAACCGGCATGATTCGCCTAGTCAAAAGAACATAAACGTAGGCAATTCCGGGAAATGAGTGCCCCGCTGTCCCCCTTCGTCGTCGATTCGCCTTGGATCGCCGCACTGTGCGTCGCGGCGGCATCGCTGGCGGCGTGCGCGCTGATCCTGTTCCTGCTGCTGCGCACCGGGCTTGCCTGGCGGCTCGCCACGGACATTCCGAACGATCGTTCTCTGCACACGCGTCCCACGCCGCGCGTCGGCGGATGGGGCATCGTGCCGGTCGGCGTCATCGCCATGTTGATGCTCACGCGCTCGATGTGGCTCGCCGCGCTCCTCGCCGCCGCGCTCGCCGCCGTATCGCAGATCGATGACCGTCGCGGCTTGCCCGCGCGCGTGCGCTTCGGCGCGCACGTCGTCGCGGTCGCGCTGTTGATTGCGCTGAATCCCGCGCCGGCGCCGTGGTGGGCGCTCGTGGCCGTCGGCTTCCTGATGGTCTGGCTCGTCAATCTCTACAACTTCATGGACGGTTCCGACGGCCTCGCGGGCGGCATGGCGCTGTTCGGATTCGGCGGTTACGCCGTCGCCGCGCTCTCGGGACCGGTGCCGCAAATCGATCTGGGCATCGCCAGCGCGGCGATCGCCGGGGCGGCGGCAGGCTTTCTGCTCTTCAATTTCCATCCGGCACGGATTTTCCTAGGCGATTCGGGGTCGATTCCCCTAGGATTCCTTGCAGGAGCATTCGGTTACTGGGGCTGGCTGAAAGGTACGTGGCCGGTGTGGTTCCCGGCGCTCGTGTTTGCGCCGTTCATCGCGGATGCGTCCGTCACGCTGCTGCGGCGGCTCGCGCGCGGCGAGAAGTTCTGGCAGGCGCATCGCGAGCACTATTATCAACGCATGGTGCAGATGGGCGCCGGCCACGCGCGGACCGCGCTCGCGTGGTACGCGCTGATGCTCGCGGGCGTCGCGCTCGCCAACGGAGCGCTCGCGTGGTCGCCGGCGGGGCAGTGGGCGGCGGTCGCGACGTGGGTCATCGTGCTCGTGGCGGCGGGTCTCGTCGTCGATGCAAGCTGGCGGCGCCATCGGGCGCATCTATCCGAACAATCTCGAGGTGTACGCGGATGATTCGATTCAAGGCTTCGTGGCTTTCCGCAGGCGCCTTCACCTTCGACCTTCTCTCGGTGGCGGCGACGTGGCTCGTCGCCTACCTGATCCGCTTCAACGGTTCGGTGCCGCCGGAGTTCGAGCACGGCGCGCTCGTCGCGCTCATCTGGGTGCTGCCCGTCTACGGCGTGATGTTCCGCGTGTTCGGGCTGTATCGCGGCATGTGGGTGTTCGCGAGCCTGCCGGACCTGATGCGCATCTCGAAGTCGGTCGTGGTCGGCGCGCTCGTCGTGATGATCGGCGCGGTGCTGCTGCAGCCGATTCCTGTCATCCCGCGGTCCGTGCTGATCGTCGAGCCGCTGTTCCTCTTTCTCGCGATGGGCGGCGCGCGTGCGCTGTATCGCGCGGGGAAGGAGTTTTATCTGTATGGCGGTCTGGTCGGGCAGGGCAAGCCCGTGATCGTGCTCGGCGCGGGCACGGCCGGCGCGATGCTCGCGCGCGAACTGGCGCGTTCGTCGGAATGGCGTCTCGTCGGCCTGCTCGATGACGATTCCTCCAAGCAAGGCCGCGAAGTGCTCGGCCACAAAGTGCTCGGCTCGTTCGGCGATTTGGCGAAGATCGCGGAGCAGTACAAGACCGATTACGCGATCATCGCAATTCCGTCCGCTTCCGTCGATGAACAGCGCCGCGTCGCCACATTGTGCGTGCGCGCGGGCGTCAAGGTGATGGTGCTGCCCGCGCTCAATCAGTTGACGCAGGGCGAGGGCGGTTTCCTGTCGCGCGTGCGGCAGATCGACCTCGAAGACCTGCTGGGCCGCGAGCCTGTCAAGATCGACATGCCGCACGTCGAGCAATTGCTGCACGGTCGCGTCGTCATGGTGACGGGCGCGGGCGGGTCGATCGGCTCCGAGCTGTGCCGCCAGATCCTGCGCTTTTCGCCGGCGCAACTCATTGCCTACGATCTCAGCGAATACGCGATGTATCGCCTGATCGAAGAGCTGCACGAGAGGTTTCCGGAGTTGTCGGTGGTGCCGGTCGTCGGCGACGCGAAGGATTCGCTGCTGCTCGATCAGACCATGGCGCGCTTCACGCCGCATATCGTCTTCCACGCCGCCGCCTACAAGCACGTGCCGCTGATGGAGGAGCAGAACGCGTGGCAGGCCGTGCGCAACAACGTGCTCGGCACGCTGCGCGTCGCGCGTGCGGCCATTCGTCACGACGTCCGCCATTTCGTGCTCATTTCCACCGACAAGGCCGTCAACCCGACCAACGTGATGGGCGCGAGCAAGCGTCTCGCGGAAATGGCGTGTCAGGCGCTGCAGCAGACCGCGCCGCGCACGCAGTTCGAGACCGTGCGCTTCGGCAACGTGCTCGGCAGCGCGGGCAGCGTGATCCCGAAGTTCCAGCAGCAGATCGCGAAGGGCGGTCCTGTCACGGTCACGCATCCCGAAATTACGCGTTTCTTCATGACCATTCCCGAGGCCGCGCAACTCGTGCTGCAGGCATCGAGCATGGGGCGGGGCGGCGAGATTTTCATTCTCGACATGGGGCAGCCGGTGAAGATCGTCGATCTGGCGCGCGACCTGATTCGGCTCTACGGCTATAGCGAAGAGCAGATTCGCATCGTGTTCACGGGCTTGCGTCCCGGCGAAAAGCTCTACGAAGAACTCCTTGCCGACGACGAAACCACCACGCGCACGCCGCATCCGAAGCTGCGGATCGCGCAGGCGCGGGGCGTGCCGGATGCGTTCATCGACGAGCTATTGCCCTGGCTGATGCAGCATCGCGTGTTGTCGGACGACGAAGTGCGCCGCGATCTGCGCCGCTGGGTGCCCGAATATCAGACCGCTGTCGCGCCTGTATTGCAGAGCGTGCAGGTCGCCAAGGCAGCGAACGCAGCGACCGGACGCGAGGCGGCGGGCTGAAGTATCACTGCGCCTTCGCGTCTTGCTGAAACGCCGGCAACCGCGCATACAACTCCGCGACCCAGTCGATGAACACGCGCACGCGGCGCGGCTGATGCCGGTTCGCCGCATACAGTACCGACACCACGCGCGGATGCGCCGGATAGTCCGTCAGCACGCGCCGCAGCGCGCCGCTTTGCAGGTAAGGCGCGAGCGTGTAGCTCGAACTCTGGATCAGCCCGAGTCCCGCGAGGCCGCATGCGATGTATGAATCGCCATCGTTGACGGCGATCTTGTGCTTGAGCGCGATGCTGCGCGCTTCGCCATCGACGACGAATTCCCAGTTCCGCACGCGCCCCGACTTGTTGAGCACGTAGCCGACGGCGAGATGCCGGTCGAGATCGTCGAGCGTGTGCGGCTCGCCATATCGTTCGATGTATCCCGGCGATGCGCACGTGATCTGCGTATAGGCGCCGATGCGTTTCGCCACCAGCCCGACATCGCCGATCGCGCCGACGCGCACGACGCAATCGACCGCATCTTCGACGAGATCCACCTGGCGGTCGGTCAACAGCAATTCGACGCCGATATCCGGATACGCCGCGAAGAACTCAGGCAGCGCGGGAATGATGGTGCTCTTCGCCATCACTTGCGGCAGGCTGACCTTCACGTTGCCCTTGGGACTCAGCTTCGAATGCGACAGCGACGCTTCCATGTCGTCGACTTCGCCGAGCACGCGCACGCATCGCTCGTAATAGGCTTCGCCGTCTTCGGTGATGCTGATGCTGCGCGTCGTGCGGTTCAGGAGCCGCGCGCCGAGATGCGCTTCGAGCGCCTGCAGCGTGCGCGACACGCTCGCGGGCGGAAGGCGAAGCGCGTCGGCGGCTTTCGAGAAACTGCCCGATTCGACGACGCGCGCGAACACTTTCATTGCGAGGAAGCGGTCCATGCTCGATGTCCGAAGTCTTGGCCGCGCGCGTGACGAACCGTCATCGGGCGCGCGGCGTGTATGAGCCTGCGAATCAAGCGGGCATCATACTCACGACCTCGCCGCTTTGCTCAGGAGAGGCCGAGGCCCCGGCAGAGCCACCACGAGTAATGTTCGATGAGCGCCTGAAACGGCGCGTGATGCCCATACGCAATCGACGACACCGCGAGCAGCCCGACGCCCGCGACCGCCGCGCGCGGCATCTTGCGCGGCTGCTCGAACACGCGCACGAGCAGCATCGCGGCGATGGCGGCGCCGAGTATCCAGCCGGCGACGACTTCGCTCGGCGTATGCGCATCCTGAATGATGCGGCTCGCGCCGATCATGGCCGCGAGCGCGAGGCCGCCCGCCGCGCCCAGCCGATACCACGCGCCGCCGAGGCTGCCGAACAGCAGCGCGCCCGCGACCGTGTAGATGGATGCGGCGAGCATCGTGTGCCCGCTGATCATCCGGAAGTTGAGGGCGGAGACTTCGAGCCCGCAGCCTGCATAGAGAATCTTCGACAGGCCGACGAGCCCCATGCCTGCGCCGAGCAGCGCGGCCCAGCGCAGCGCGAGCCGAAAATCCACCGTGCGGAGCCACAACGCGCAGACGAGCGCGAGCGGCAATGTCAGCGCCGCATCCCCGAGGTTCGAACAAATCCAGAGTACCTTTGTTTCCATACGTGTCCGTTTTAGGTATCGCAGTGTTGAAACGGCTACGAGCTGTCCGCCTGTTTGCGGCGTCCCGCCATGCGATATTCGGTCGGTGAGATCGAGAGCCGTTTGCGAAAAATTTTCGCGAGGCCGTCGCCGCTGCCCGCGCCGCAACGCCGCGCGATCTTGTCCACGGGCAGATCGGTGGCGGCGAGCAGCATGCAGCTCGCATCGAGCCGCGCGCGCAGCAAGTATTCCGACGGCGTCAGGCCGATTTGCGCCTTGAAGCGACGCAGAAAGTTGCGTTCGCTCATCGCGGCGACGCGTGCGGCATCGGTGATCGAAATCGGCCGCACGTAATTCTCGCGGATCCAGCGCGCGGCCGCGTCGATCTTCTGACGCACGCCGCCGCCGTCGGTGTCGTCGAGCACCATGGCGAGCTTTTGCCACGCGCCGGGTATCGATCGTTCCGATACTTCGCGCGCGACCGCCGCGCCGTAATCGCGCTTGACCATGGACAGCGCCGCGGCGATCGGCCCTTTCGGGTCGTCGAGCGAGAGCGTCTGCTCGGCGATCAAGAGCGCATTCGACAATGCCGGCGACATGGCTTCCGCCGCCGGTTCATCGGCGAAATCGAGCGAGCGGTTCTGCAGCGTCAGATTCGATGCCGCGAGAAGGTGGGCGCCTTCGCCGATTGCCTTGATGAACGGAACCTTCGGCGCGATGCGGCCGAGCTGCTTCTTCAGCAGCGCATCGTGGCGCGCGCGCCGTGCGCCGGGGCCGCCCGCGATGAAGAGCGCGTCGCACTCGTTCATCCATCGCGCGTCGAGGCTTTCGGTCCAGACGCGCATGGAACAACTGCTCGCGACGCTGCCTCCTTCGCTGGACACGAACTGCAGCGAATAGTTCGGCGTTTCTGCAAACGATGTTGAAGAAGCGTGCGGTTGCTCACGTTGGCCGCGCGAATCGTCCGGCGCGGGGCACAACTCATTGGCAAGCGAGAAGACCTCGGAGATCGAACTGACTTCGACGAGAGAGAAGTCCTCGAAGACCAGAATGCCGATCCGCTTTGCCATGTCGGCGGACCGCGCGCCGGGCTCGGGCGGGCGCACGACTTGCAGCCGGCCCATACCATTGGCATATACCATCGACTTTCTCCTGTCGACCGTGGCGGGCGCAGCGGATGTCACGAGCGTGTCACCGGCGTGCCGCGTAGGTCTCATGCAAGACGGTTGCTTTCATCCCCCTTGTTCCGGGCAGGAACGTCGAAGCGGGAAAACTAAGCTCACATGCGTCGCACTATACGCGGCACCGAACAGCCGTCGCGTCGCCAGTCTGAAAATGACGAAGTGTTGGCAGATGATTTCGATATCGGGCGAATAAGCTGACGCTACTCGTGTCGTCTGACGAATTCGGCGACGGCGACAACCCAACAAGAGGCGGCTGCGAACGCTCGATCAAGCGTCGCGGTCGCTTTGCACATTCAACGAACAAGGTGAGCCGATGCTAAAAGTGCGCAAAGCGGTATTTCCGGTGGCGGGACTCGGTACGCGATTTCTTCCCGCAACGAAGGCGAGCCCGAAGGAAATGTTGCCGGTGGTGGACAAGCCGCTGATTCAGTATGCGGTCGAAGAGGCGATGGCCGCGGGCATCACGGAGATGATCTTCGTGACGGGCCGCAGCAAGCGCGCGATCGAGGATCACTTCGACAAGTCGTATGAGATCGAGGCCGAGCTCGAAGCACGCGGCAAGGCGAAGCTGCTCGAACTCGTGCGCGGTATTTTGCCGAGCCATGTGACGTGCATGTACGTGCGGCAGGCCGAGGCGCTCGGCCTCGGGCATGCGGTGTTGTGCGCGGAGAAGCTCGTCGGCGATGAGCCGTTTGCTGTCGTGCTCGCGGACGATTTGCTGGATGGCCAGCCGCCTGTGCTGGCGCAGATGGTCGATGTATTCGATCACTATCATTCGTCGGTGATTGGGGTCGAGGAGATCGATCGGAAGGATTCGCGTTCGTATGGCGTGATCGAAGGCAAGCCTTGGGACGATGGACTCTTCAAGCTGTCGCGTGTGGTGGAGAAGCCTGAGCCGGCGGTGGCGCCTTCGAATTTCGGCGTGGTCGGGCGATATGTGCTGATGCCGCGGATCTTCGAATTCCTGCGGAACCAGAAGCCCGGCGCGGGCGGCGAGATTCAGTTGACCGACGGGATTCAGACGCTCCTTTCGCAGGAGCAGGTGCTGGCGTATCGGTATCGCGGGAAGCGGTTCGATTGCGGCAGCAAGCTGGGTTATCTCAAGGCTACTGTGGAGTTTGCACTCCGACATCCTGAGGTTCGAACCGAGTTCGAAGAATATCTGAAAGGTCAGTTCTTGCCTCCGGCGGTTGTTGAGGATGTTCTCGATGCCGAGAGCGTTTCTGATGTCGTGCCTTTGCCTGTTGCTGAGGCTTGAGCTTTTTGCTTTTGTGCTTCCTGCCCCGGGGGGGGGTGGCCTCTCGGGCCAGTGGGATTTGCTCTACTTATTTTCGCGTCGGTCTATTAGCACGCCCCTCCCCGGGGCGGGGGTCACTTTCTTTGCTGCTGCAAAGAAAGTAACCAAAGAAAGCAGCTTTTCTGGCCCGAAGCACTGACTGCGTGATCACTCCGTAGAACCAGATTGGCACTCAGCTTGAATCAACCTTGAATCACCTTCCACGCCCGCTGAGCGCCACCCCACGCGAGCCCCCCGGCTCGACAACACCCATCGAAGACCACCGCTCACGCAAGATAAAAACGAATCCACGCAGCAAATCTCCAATCGCTAACCAAGCTCGCCAAGTCACGCCCGGCAGACCAAGCCCGGCAGCCTAAGCCCGGCAACCCACGCACACCAAGCAAGGGCGCATGCATTGATGGCGATGATCAGTAGGTTTCTGTGAGTTTGTGCTGTGCGTGGTGCGATGTGCGCGATGGTTTTATCGAGCCTGGGGGCTCGCATGGGGTGGCGCACAGTGGGCGTGGAGGGTGATTCAAGGTTGATTCAAACTGAGTGCCAACGTGGCACTACGGAGTGGTCACGCCGGTAGTGCTTTGGGCCAAGAAAGCTGCTTTCTTTGGTTACTTTCTTTGCAGCAGCAAAGAAAGTGACCCCCGCCCCGGGGAGGGGCGAGCCAATAGACCGACGCGAAAACAAGTTCACCAAAAATAATTCGGCAACCTAATCAAAAACCCTTGCACGAGAGAAAGAAGCAAATTAACGAAAATAAGCCTTAGTATTCTCATGCACGTCGTTCTGCGCGAGCAGATCCTCAAGGTGCAACCATTGATACTCACTGTGCTGATCGAACCGTCCGATAGGGACGGCGCCCGATAGACTCATCGCATAAGCGAGCACGATATAGTGCGTACCAAACCCTTGAGCACCAGAAAAATTATCGTCATAGCAGTGTTCGAACACCCCAAAGAATCGCGACGATGACCGCTCCACACTGGCGACGCCAAGCTCATTGTGCACAATGCGCCTGAACGCCGCGTCGAGCGATTCGTCCTTCGCAATGCGCCCGCCCGGCACGAACCACGTCCCCTGTGCAGGCCGGTTCCGACGCCGCCCCACAAGCACCCGCCGATTGCCATCGGTAACAATGAGATCGATCGACACGAGCGGAGTCAGCCGCACCACCGTCATGAAGTCCGCTTCGCTCAGCAGCGCCGTTGCGTTGGTCATTTTTGTTTTGATCGTTATGGATGATGGATGCCGGTCCCCGTTTTTTCATCAGACTCAGCGCAAATTCAGTGTAGCGCGCGCGTGCATGCGGCAGTCAGCCGCAGCACTGGTCATAACCGACTAAAGATCGCTAGCGCATGCCATCGGCCGAACGTCCCTCACTGGCGCGTCATTGCCCGACATAACCCGCAGGCTTCGTCACGTGCGCACGCATCGCGGCGGCGTTATCGGAGACCACATACACCGGCGCTTCGCTCAACGTGAGCGTCACGCGTCCATCGCTGTATCGCTTCGACGATGCATTGCCCATCATGTCGATGAGCGTCACCGTGCCCGACGTGCCCGGCGCATCGACGGCGAGCGCGTAATTCACGGCATGCGTCGCATCGAAGCCATCAGGCCCCGGCCACGTTGCATTGCGATGCGTCCACAACGCCGTCACCACCTTGCCGCCATTCAGGCGCTGGAACGCATACGCATAGACGCCCCTGGGCGTGCCGTCGATATAACCGAGCGTCGTCGTGCCGTCGATGATGCGCGTCATCGCGGCCACCGCCATCGCGGCAGGCTTCGGGCTGATCTGCTTCTGACCATAACCGCCCGCCGCATTCACGAGATCGAAGAACACGCCATAACCCACTTCGGGCGGATCCGCGCTATAGAACACGAAGCTCACGTCCGCGCCTTCGCCGAGCAGGATCAGATGCGCGCGCGCGACCACCGCGCCCTGTGCATAGAGCACGTTCCAGTCGGGCGTATGCGCGCCGTACTTGCTGCCGATGTCATAACTCACGCCCGTCTCCGTCACGAAGAGCTTCGCGCCCGGCTTCACGATGTTCGTCATCGCGCGACGCAATGCGCGCATCGCGGCGGGCATCGCCTTGGCGGACGTGGAGGCATCCGCATCGAAACGTTCCGGCGGATGCGACGGCGACGTGCCCACGTCGTAGTAGCCGTGCACGCTCACGCCATCCAGATACTTGCCGATGCCAAGCGGCGCGAGACGCTCGAGCCACGTCGTGTTCGAAGCGAGATTCGATAGCGTCAGCCCCATCACGACCGCGTTCGGATCGCCCGCATGAATGGCCTCGTGCGTGGCCTTGTACATCGCGACGAGGTTCGCATCCGAATCGCGCCAGGGCAGGCCGCCTTCGTAATCCGGCTCCCACGTGACCTGGTAGTAGTTGTGCGCCTGTTGCGGGAACCAGCGCTTGCGCACCGTGCTCGATTCCTCGCCTACGCGCTTCATGTAGTCGCGGTAGGCATCGAAAAATGCCGATGCAGGCGCGTAGCTGTGCGTCGTCTCTTTGGTCGGACTCGCCCATGCGGGAATGCCGTCGAGCTGAATGAGGCGCAGCAGATCGCCGGGTTTGAAGAAGGGCGCGAGATTGTCCGCGGTCGCGGAGAACGCGTGCGGACCTTTCTCCTCGGTCATGTACCAGTTGCGATTGTCGTTGACCCACGTGAGACCGAGATCCGGATAGAGCGGGCGATAACCGTCGCCCGAGCAGCATCCTTCGCCCGGCTTGAGATACGCCGCGCCCTGTCCGCCGAAGCGATGCTGATCCGGATGCGCATACGTCACGGCCGGCAGCGCCGCCGATACATCGGGCAGCACGCCGAACGTCGCGATGCCGGCGGGCCGCGTGCCGCGCTGGGGCAACGCGCTCTTCTCCGATTCGAGCGATGCGCTCACCGCGAAATACCCCGCCGCCCGCGATGAACACGCGAGCGTGTACGTGCCGGGCTTCGCATCGACGGCGAAGCGGCCGCTCGCCTTCACGACGTTCCACGCGTCGCGGATCTCCCAGCTGACCGCATCGGCGGAGCTTGCGCGCGTCGTGATCGCAATGCGCAGCGGCGCGTTCAGCGCGAACATGCGCGTGCCGTCGCTGCCGGGCGTATCGGCTTCGATCGCGGGACCGTCGCGTCCCGCAGCTTCGGGCGAAGCGGGCGCGTCGCAGCGTAGCGGCGGTGTATCGAACGTGGCGCGCGTGTTGGCGATAGCGTGCGTGGCGGCTTCGTCGGACGTGGCGTTGTCGCAGGCGGTCATCGTCAGCAGCAGGGCGATGGCTGCCGTCACGCGGCGGGCGGAAGGGAATGGAATCATCGTGCGAAACTCGAGCCGTGCGGAAGCGCCCACGATGACTGCCGCGCGCAAGGCGAACCGTGCGCGCGCGCACGTGCGCCTGTCCTTCGTCCGATGAATGCGTCATTCCAGCGGCGGCCTACTTTTCAGATGTGAAACACACGCCCCCGTGCGCCAAATTGTTGCTGCGGCCGACGGAACCGGCAAAGTTGACCGATGCATCAGACGATTGCGTGTTGTGATTGAAAGCGTCCGCGGACCGCAATTTTTTCGTTCTGGTTTTCCGCTATTCCCCGGACGATTGAACCGCTTAACATCCGCTCGTTCGTAATTACCCAAATCGGTGCGCCGCCGCAAATGAACTAGGTTTTGGCGGAAACGTCCGGTCCGCGACCCCTTTGAACAGGGCGGCTCGCGGGCGTTCGACCCTTGCGCGCCGCAGCATCTTAATTCATATCAAAATACCCGATTATGTCGGTGAATAAATACTCGCAAAGCAATTTAAAAGCGCGTCTATTCAGTTTTGCTGCGGTAAATCGAAAATGCACTTCGATTAATAAAAAGTAGAATGACGGATTAAATACCTTGCATAGAATGCGTAAATCGCTTGTTGCAATTTGGCCGTTCATAAACCAAAAATTTCCGATTCACATGGCGCGAAGAGGACGCGTTATCCGCGCCGATGTTTCATCGATGAATCAATTTTGAATGCCGCGTGCGGGGCGCCGCAACGTGCGATAAGCCGCACAGCCGCGCGTGACAAGGCTTCCAGGCATTCGGTCGGCAGCGTATATGCAAAAGAAGCCAGCCGTTTCCGATGAATGAAACGTTCGTTCGTATGAAGATTTAATGAATTCGCGATGTCCGGCATTGAAAGAAGTTCAATCCGATTGAGCGAGAGGGTTATCAATGTGCGGTCACCCTCATATCAGAACAGATTTTGTGGTTTAAGCGCGAAAATACGGCCCACGGAAATCTTTGTCTGCTTATTATTCACACCAGCGGAGCCGATTCCGCCAACCTCTCGTTCCCATCGGTCACGGCAACCCGGCGCAGTTCGGGATACGCCTTGATGCAACGCAATGGCCGAGTAACTCTTCCGCACCCTGGAAACAAAGCTGCAGAGGATGACCATGCCTTACGCCACTCTCGAACCCGCAGTGATGGGTTGGATGCCTCCCTCGACGAGACCGTCGCAGGCCGAGGTGAAACGCATTGCGATTTTGCTGTTCGACGGATTCTCGCTACTGGGCGCGGGAATCGTCGCTGAAGTCTTTCACATGGCAAATGAACTGTCGTCGGTGAAGGCCAAGGCGGACTGCACGTACGACGTGCGCTTTCTGTCCGTCGAAGGCGGCAACGTCGCCTGCTCGTCGTCGGTCCGCGTATGGACGGACGGCCTCGACGCGCGTCACTACGGCGGCTTCGACGCGCTCTTCGTGGCCGGCGGCCGCGGCGCGGAAGAAGCCGCGAAGGACGAACGCATCGTCGAATGGCTGCGCCGCGTGAACGCGAAGACCACGGTGATGAAGTCCATCTCCGAAGGCCGCAAGGTGCTCGAAGCCGCGGGCATCGGTCACGCACACGATGCGCAGGCGCGCTACGGCAACGCGATGATCCAGCTCGTGCGCGAGGATCAGCAGGGCGACGCTGGCGACCGCTACGAGTCGATGAAGGGCGCGCTCATGCTCGTCAAGCGCGACCTGGGCCTCGACGTATCGCGCAGCGTGGCCGAGCGGCTCATGCCCGGCTCCGCCGCGAAGCTCGTGTCGATCCTGGGCGACAGCGGCGCGGCATCGGCGGGCGACAAGATTCGCGCGGCGGCGCGGTGGCTCCAGGACAACTGCGAGCGGCCGATTTCCGTCGTGGATGCGGCGCAGGTGGCCGCGATGAGCGAGCGCAACTTCCTGCGCCGCTTCAAGATCGAGATGGGCATCACGCCATCCGATTATCTGCTGCAGGCACGCCTTGCCGTGACGTGCGCGCTGCTCACCGACTCCGAGTTGCCGGTGGACAAGATCGCGCGCCGCAGCGGCATGGGCAATGGCGACCGGCTCGCCAAGATTTTCCGCAAGCGCCTTCTGATTTCGCCGACCGAATACCGGATGCAAAGCCGGCGTGAGGCAAACGGCTGAAAGCCGGACGCGTCAGAAGGGCCAGGAGACAGCAAGGCCTTAGCACCATGCGTCCCTCTGTGTGGGGTAGCGGACAGGGGTGGCGTTTAGCGTCGAACATTTGGCCGGACCATCTTGGTCCGGGGCCCAATCATTCTCGGGCGGCACGGATTGCACGTGAACCGCGCACGAACATGCAGGCAGGAGTCCTACGATGAGCAATGAGACACGCACGGAAGGCGGAGTGATGGTAAGCAGCAGCGATGCACAGACGAGTTTGGCCACGACGGCCACGCCTTGCCGCCGGCTGGTTTCCGTCATTCTGGCCGGCGGCTCGGGCACGCGCCTGTGGCCGATGTCCCGTGAGCAGTTCCCGAAGCAGTTGATCGGCGTGGTCGGCCGCGACTCGCTTCTTCAGGCGACCGTATCGCGCATGAAAGGCTTCACCGGCGACTTCGATGTCGCGGGCGAGCCGATCATCGTCTGCGGCGAAGAACATCGCTTCACGACCGAAGAACAGACGCGCGAAAGCGGCGTCACCGCGAAGATCATCGTCGAGCCGGCACGCCGCGACACGGCGCCCGCGCTGACGCTCGCCGCGCTCGCCGCATGCAAGGACGGCCGCGACGCGATCATGGTCGCGATGCCCGCCGATCATTCGATCGCGGACATCCCGGCGCTGCATCGCGCGATCGCGATCGCCGCCGAACACGCGGAACGCGGCGCCATCGCGACGCTCGGCATTCCGCCGACGCGCCCCGACACCGGCTTCGGCTATATCCGCCTGGGCGGCGCGCTGAACGACGGCGCGCACCAGATCGACCGCTTCGTCGAGAAGCCCGCCGCCGAACTCGCCGCGCAATACGTCGCAGCGGGCACGTACTGGTGGAACAGCGGCATCTTCGTCGTGCGCGCAAGTGTGTGGCTCGCCGCGCTGCAGAAGCTCAATCCCGACATGCACGCAGCCTGCTGCGCGGCGCTCGGCGAAGGCAAGGACGACGGCAAGTTCTTCCGTCCGAATGCAGCCCAGTTCGGCAGCGCGCCGTCCGATTCGATCGACTACGCGGTGATGGAGCACATCGGCACGCCGAACGCGCCGTGCGAAGGCGTTGTCGTTCCGCTCGTCGCGGGCTGGTCGGATCTCGGCTCGTGGGACGCCGTGTGGGACGCGATGGACAAGGACGACTCGGGCAACGTCGCGAGCGGCCGCGTGGTGTTCGAAGGCGCGACCTCGAGCTATGCGCGCTCCGAAGGCGGACGCCTCGTCGCATGCGTGGGCACGACCAACATCATCGTCGTCGAAACGGACGATGCGGTGCTCGTCGCGGACCGTTCGCGCGTGCAGGACATCAAGGGCCTCGTCGCGCGCATCCGCGAGCAGCATGCGCCCGAAGCGGACACGCATCGCAAGGTGCGCCGTCCGTGGGGCTTCTATGACTCGATCGAGCATGGCGAACGCTTCCAGGTGAAGCGCATCGTGGTGGCGCCGGGCGCGCAGCTGTCGCTGCAGATGCATCACCATCGCGCGGAGCACTGGATCGTCGTGTGCGGCACGGCGCTCGTCACGCGCGGCGAAGAACAGTTCCTTCTTTCGGAGAACGAATCGACGTTCATTCCGCTGGGCGTCCGCCATCGTCTCGAGAATCCGGGCAAGGTACCGCTCGAAATGATCGAGGTGCAGTCGGGCAGTTATCTCGGCGAGGACGACATCGTTCGTTTCGACGACACGTATGGCCGCAGCTGATCGCATCGGCTAGCGGATGAGGGACGGGGCCTCGCAAACGGCGTGCAGCACACAAGACCGGATGCGAGGGAGGAGACATAACGGTAGCTGGGCGGGATCGATTTCGTTCGGGGAGAAAAGATGCGCGATTTACAAGGATTGCTCGCGCGCCTGTTCGACGTCGCCATGATCGTGGGCGGCGCGGCGGTGGCGTCGCAGATCAGGTTCGAGGACATAACGGCGCCCGCCTATTCGGTGGTGTTCGTCGCTTTTGCGGCAGCGTTCTCGCTTGCCCTGTTTCCGGGCTTCGGCGTCTATCAATCATGGCGCGGCCGTAGCAAGGTCATGCTGGCCTGCCAGGTGTCGCTTGGCTGGCTCGTGGTGCAAGGCTGTGCGCTTGCACTGATGTTTTCGCTGCACAGGATCGACTACGTGTCGCGCCTGTGGTTCGCCTACTGGACCGCAATGTCCGGCGGACTCATGATCGGCGGCAGGCTGCTCACGCATGTCGTGCTCGCACGCATGCGCAATGCAGGGATGAACCTGCATCAGGTCGCGATCGTCGGATGCGGCAAGCATTGCAATTCCATCGTCAGGAAGCTGGAACGCGCGAAGAATTCGGGCTTCCGTGCGAGCGCCGCGTTCAACGTGTCGCCCGAATCGGGCCGGCTCAACACGCGCGTGCCCGTGTTCGAAGATCACGATGCCTTCGTGAACTACGTTCGCACGCACAACGTGCATGAAGTGTGGCTCGCGTTGCCGCTGTCGGAGGAACGCACCATTCATCGCTTCGTGAACGAGTTCCGCGACGAGCTCGTGAACGTGCGCTTCATGCCCGACGTGCGCAGCCTCGCGCTTTTCGAAGCCGGCACGACGGACCTGATCGGCGAAACCGCGATCAACCTCGTTGCATCGCCGATCTCGCAAAGCGCGCTGCTGCAAAAGGAAATCTTCGACCGCGTGTTCGCGCTCGCCGCGATCATCGCCGTATCGCCGCTGCTCTTGGGCATCGCCATCGCGATCAAGCTGACGTCGCGTGGTCCGGTGTTCTTCAGGCAGCGCCGCAAGGGCGCGGATGGACGCGTCTTCCGTATCTACAAGTTCCGTTCCATGCGCCTGCATACGGAACAGGCCGGGGTGGTTCGCCAGGCCACGCGCAACGACCCGCGCGTGACCCGTGTCGGAGCCTTCCTGCGCCGTACCAGCCTCGATGAGCTGCCGCAGTTCTTCAACGTTCTGCTCGGCGACATGTCGGTCGTGGGCCCGCGTCCCCACGCACTGGAGCATGACGACCTTTATCAGAAGGTCGTGTCGGGGTACATCCATCGTTACCGGATCAAGCCGGGCATCACCGGCTGGGCCCAGGTCAACGGCTTTCGCGGAGAAACCGATCTCATCGAAAAAATGGAAGGACGCGTCGCTCACGATTTGTACTACCTGGGTAATTGGTCGTTCGGCCTCGATATGAAAATCATCGCCGCGACGATCTTCAAGGGACTACGCCACACCAACGCTTATTGATGCAGGGGACGACCATCATGCACAACCAACAACAACCGGGCACCACATCCATGGCCGCCAATACCAACGTGTCGGGCGTCTTCCGGCTCTCGAGCCTGGCGGCTGCTGCTTCGCTCTGTGTGATCTTCGCGGGCTGCGCGCTCGCGCCGGGCATGCACATGGAAAAGCCCGCCGCGCTCGCCGAAACGTCGAACGACCAGGGCGATACGGCCACGGCCGTGAACATTCCGATCACGCCGATCGACCTCTCGCTCGTGCGCAAGCTGAAGGCCGCGCAGCCTTCGCAGTCCGTCGATCCGAACGCGGGCCTCTATGGCAAGCCGAAGGCCTACGTGCTCGGACCGGGCGACGTGCTGCAGATCACGGTCTGGGATCACCCCGAACTCGTGGCTGCGCTCGGCCAGCCGGCAACGCAGACGCGTACCTCCGATGCCGCGCCCGGCTTCGTCGTCGATGCGGACGGCAATCTGCAGTTCCCGTATGTCAACCGCGCGCTGCATGTCGCGGGCAAGACGGAATCGCAGGTTCAGCGCGAGCTGTACTCGGAGCTGTCGAAGGTCTTCGTGAAGCCGCAACTGACGGTGCGCGTCGCATCGTTCCGTGCATCGCAGGTCTATATCGACGGCGAAGTGCGCACGCCCGGCTCGCAGCAGATCAACGACATTCCGATGACGCTCACCGAAGCCATCGGCCGTGCGGGCGGTTTCGCACCGACGGCGGATCAAAGCCGTGTCACGCTTATCCGTGACGGCGTGACCTATCACATCAACATGGCAGGCATGACGGCGAAGGGTCGTAGTCCTTCGGACATCATGCTCAAGCCGGGCGATGCACTGCGCATCGATTCGCGCGAAGACAACGGCGTGTACGTGATGGGTGAAGTGACGAAGCCTGCAACGGTGATCCCGATGCGCAACGGCAAGCTGACGCTCTCGGATGCGATCTCGCAGGCCGGCAGCTTCAACGCCGAGACGTCGGATCCGAAGGAGCTGTACGTGATTCGCAACGGCCAGACGGACAACCCCGAGGTCTACAAACTCGATGCGCGTTCGCCTGTGTCCATGCTGCTCGCGAACAGCTTCGAGCTGCAGCCGAAGGACGTCGTCTACGTGGACAACAACGGTCTGGTTCGCTTCAGCCGCGTGCTGAACCTGTTGTTGCCGGCCATCAACGCGGGTCTGACGGCGGCGGTGATCACCAAGTAAGACTTCGTTTCTGGCTTCAAGCGGCGCGCGCGGGGCGCGCCGTAGTTCCTGTGCGACTTTTCAAAGAAATAAGCGAGCGAGACCATGGCCATAAACTTTGATGCACGCTACTCGGACGTCTCGACCGGCGACGAGTTGCGATTGTCCGACTATCTGGCGGCCGTTTTCGGCAACTGGAAGCTGGTAACGGTCGTAATGCTCGCGGTGGTCGCATTGGGGACCGCGTACGCATTCATCGCGCCGCCGACCTACCGGGCCGACGCGCTGATTCAGACCGAAGAAACCAACGCGAACAACAACGCGAACGCGAACGTCAACGCGGTGCAAGCCGTGTCGCAGATGTTCGATGCGAAATCGACCACGGCTGCGCAGATCGAATTGCTGCGCTCGCGCCTCGTCGTCGACGACACGGTGCGCCGCCTTCATCTCGACATCAGCGCGGTGCCGCATACCGTGCCGGTGATCGGCGGCGCCATCGCAAGCGCGGTCTCGATGCTCAACATGCAGATGCCGGCGGGTTACCTGTCGCAGTTCGCATGGGGCAACGAGCAGATCGACGTGCCGCTCTTCGACACGCCGAAGGAACTGTACGAGAAGAAGTTCACCGTCGTCGCGGGCGAGAACGGCTCATACGTGTTGAACGATCCGGACGGCGTCGCCATCCTCACGGGCAAGGTCGGCCAGGAAGCATCGGGCATGACGGCCTATGGTCCGGTGAAGCTCAAGATCGAGAAGCTCGTCGGCGCGCCGGGCGTGCACTTCGACGTGCAGCGCTTCTCGACGCTCACGACCATCGACAACCTGCAGCAGCGTCTGACCGTTGCAGAAACCGCGCTGCAGTCGGGCATCATCAGCGTGAGTCTCGAAGGGCGCAACCCGAAGGAGACCGCGCAGATCGTCAACAACATCGCGAACCGCTTCGTGCAGCAAGATGCGGATAAGCGTTCGGCGGAAGCGGAGCACACGCTCGCGTTCCTCGACCAGCAACTGCCGGTTCTGAAGAAGCAGCTCGACGATGCGGAGCAGCGCTACAACACGTTCCGTAATCGCCAGGGCACGGTGGACTTGAGCGAGGAAAGCCGCCTGCTGCTGCAGCAGATCGTCGATAACAAGACCAAGCTCTCGGACCTGCAACAGCAGCGCGCGGAACTGTCGCAACGCTTCACGCCGAATCATCCTTCGGTGCAGGCGCTCGACGCGCAGATCGGTGCCTTGTCCGGTGCGCAAACGCGTCTTGGCAAGAGCGTGTCGACGCTGCCCGATACCGAGCAGACCGCGCTGCGCTATCTGCGTGACGTCCGCGTGAATACGGAGCTGTACACGAACCTGCTGAACAGCGCGCAGCAACTGCGCATTGCGAAGGCGGGGCAGATCGGCAACGTGCGCGTCGTGGACTACGCACAGGCCGCCGACGATCCCGTGCGTCCGAAGCGTCTCATCGTCATCCTGATCTCGGCTGGCGTGGGCCTCGTGCTCGGCATCCTGTTCGCGTTCGTCCGCAAGTCGCTGTACGGCGGCGTGGAGCGTCCGGAAGAGATCGAGAAGCAACTCGGCGTGCGTGTGTTCGCCATCGTGCCGCGCAGCACGGAGCAACTGCGTCTGCAACGCAAGGTCGGCATGCGCCGCGAAGGGCTGCACGTGCTCGCCGCACAGGCGCCGGAAGATGCAGCGGTGGAAGGCATTCGCGGTCTTCGCACGTCGCTGCAACTGCAGATGGCCGATGCGCACAACAACGTGGTGATGCTCACGGGTTCGCGTCCCGAAGCCGGCAAGTCGTTCCTGTCGGCGAATCTCGCGACGCTGGTTGCATCGACGAGAAAGCGCGTTCTCCTGATCGACGGCGACATGCGCCGCGGCGATATCCACTCGCACTTCGGCGTGCGTCATTCGCCGGGTCTGTCGGATGTGCTGATGGGCGCCGATGTCACAAGCGCGATCCTGCATGACGTGCTGCCGGGCGTGGACCTCATCACGAAGGGCTCGCTGCCTTCGCATCCGTCGGAACTGCTCGCAAGCGATCGTCTGGGCGAAGTGCTCGAGCAACTGAAGCAGCTTTATGACCTCGTGATCGTCGATACGCCGCCGGTACTCGCTGTGACCGACGCGACGGTGATCGGGAAGCATGCCGGCACGAGCCTGCTCGTCGTGCGGCATGGCAAGAATCAGGTGCAGGAAATCGGCGAGACGATGAAGCGCCTGCATCACGGCGGCGTGAACATGAAGGGTGTTCTGCTGACCGATGTGCCCCAGTCGAAGATCCTGATGGGCAGCACATACGCAGGCTATTACGGCTACGAAAGCATCGCCGAATAAAAACAAGCAAGGCCGCAAGAAAAATAAGCGGCGCGTGGTCACGCGCCGCAATTCAGACCGCAGAACGAGAACGAGAGGTTATGCATGGACCGCAAAGTTGCTTTGATCACGGGCATCACGGGGCAGGATGGCTCTTATCTGGCCGAACTGTTGCTCAACAAGGGTTACGAGGTACACGGCATCAAGCGCCGTAGTTCACTGTTCAATACCGACCGCATCGACCATCTTTATCGCGATCCGCACGATCCGGACCAGCGACTCTTTTTGCACCACGGCGACCTGACCGATTCCACGAGCCTCGTGCGAATCATCCAGCGCGTGATGCCCGACGAGATCTACAACCTGGCTGCACAAAGCCATGTGGCGGTCTCGTTCGAAGAACCCGAATACACGGCCAATGCCGACGGCCTCGGTGCATTGCGCATCCTCGAAGCCATCCGCATTCTCGGCCTCGAAAAGAAGACGCGCTTTTATCAGGCATCGACCTCGGAACTGTACGGCCTCGTGCAGGAGATTCCGCAGCGCGAAACCACGCCGTTCTATCCGCGCAGCCCGTATGCGGTGGCGAAGCTCTATGCCTACTGGATCACGGTGAACTATCGCGAAGCGTATGGCATGTACGCGTGCAACGGCATTCTGTTCAATCACGAATCGCCGGTGCGCGGCGAGACGTTCGTCACGCGCAAGATCACGCGTGCGATCGCGCGTATCGCAGCGGGACTGCAGGACGACCTCTTCCTCGGCAATCTCTCCGCGATGCGCGACTGGGGCCATGCGCGCGATTACGTCGAGATGCAGTGGATGATGCTGCAGCAGGAGCAGCCGGAAGACTTCGTCATTGCAACGGGCGTGCAATACAGCGTGCGCGAGTTTGTGCAGCAGGCCGCGGCCGAGCTCGGCGTGCATGTGCGCTTCGAAGGCGAGGGCGTGAACGAGATCGGTATCGTCGATCGCGTGGAAGGCCGCGAAACGAAGCTGCGTCCGGGACAGGTGATCGTGCGCGTCGATCCGCGCTACTTCCGCCCGACCGAAGTCGAAACGCTGCTCGGCGATCCGACCAAGGCGCACGAAAAGCTCGGCTGGCGTCCGGCCACGTCCTTCCAGTCGCTCGTGAAGGAAATGGTGCGCGCGGACTATCAGATCGCACGACGCGACGCGCTCGTCACGCTCGCCGGCTTCAAGGCTCTCGAACATCACGAGTAAGACGCCATGGACAAGCAAGCACGAATCTTCGTGGCGGGGCATCGGGGCATGGTGGGATCGGCCCTGGTGCGGCGTCTGAAAGCGGCCGGCTATGAGAACATCGTGACGCGCACGAAGGCGCATCTCGACCTCACCGATCAGGGCGGCGTGAATCTCTTCTTTGAAGAGAATCAGATCGACGTGGTGTTTCTCGCGGCGGCGCGCGTGGGCGGCATCCTCGCGAATTCGACGATGCCCGCCTCGTTCATCTACGAGAACCTCGCGATCGAAACGAACGTGATCCATGCGGCGTGCCGCTGGAACGTGTCGAAGCTCGTGTTCTTCGGGTCGTCGTGCATCTATCCGAAGGCGTGCCCGCAGCCGATCAAGGAGGAGTATCTCCTGCAATCGGAACTGGAGCCGACCAACGAAGCGTATGCCATTGCGAAGATCGCGGGCCTCAAGATGTGCGAGGCGTACAACCGTCAATACGGCACGCACTTCGTTTCGCTCATGCCGACGAATCTCTACGGCCCGAACGACAACTACGATCTGAAGAGCAGCCACGTGTTGCCCGCGCTGATGCGCAAGGCGCACGAAGCGAAGCTGCGTGGCGATGCGACGCTGCCCGTCTGGGGCACCGGCTCGCCGCGCCGCGAGTTTCTGCATGTGGACGATCTCGCCGATGCCGCCGCGTTCCTCATGGAAAGCGACGTGAACGAAGGCGTGTTCAACGTCGGCGTCGGCGATGACCTGACCATTCGCGAGCTGGCGCAGACGGTCTGCCGCGTCGTGGGCTTCGAAGGCGAACTCGTGTTCGATGCGAGCAAGCCCGATGGCACGCCGCGCAAGCTGCTCGATGTATCGAAACTGGAAAGCATGGGGTGGAAGGCGTCGATCGCGCTCGAGGAAGGCATACGCGCGACGTACGGGGACTTCCTTGAACGCTATGCTTCGATGCCGCGGACACTGGTGACTGCCTGAGTCGCGCCGCATCCTTTCGCGGGGATAAAAGAATAATGTCAGCTTCAGTGACCATCTTTCATAACGTGGTGTGGTCGCGGCACAAAGGGGAAGTGTTGTCCGCGCTGCACAACATCTCGGGGTCCGGTCCCATCCAGTACTCGATGGTGCAGATCGCGGATACGGAGCACGATCGCATCGGCTTTTCGGATGTCGATTACTCGTTTCATCGCTACCCGATGAAGAAGCTCTACAGCGGATGCTATGAAGACGTGCCCACATGGCGCATGACCCTGCGCCTCGTCTGGGAAGTGCTGAAGGCCAAGTCCGATCTCGTGGTTTTGCCGGGTTATCACCGTCCCGAGTATTGGGCGATGATGGCCGCATGCATCGTGACGGGCAAGCGCCGCGCCGTGTTCTGCGACTCGACCGCGCGCGACAATCCACGCCGCATGCTGACGTCCATTCCGAAGCGCGTGTTCTTTTCGCTATGCGATGGGTACTTCGCCTTCGGCACGCGCAGCCGCGAGTATCTGATGTCGCTCGGTGCGAAGCAGGAAAACATCTTCATTCCGTGCCAGGCCGCGGCATTGCCGCGCTCGTTCTCGCCGGAGAAGGTCGTGCCGGACAGGCTTGCGCATCGGCAGGGCAACAAGCCGGTGTTTCTGTTCGTCGGGCGCTTGTCGGCGGAGAAGGGTATCGATACGCTCGTCGATGCGTTCAAGCTGTTGAAGCGGAGCGTGCCGGAAGCGGAGTTACGCATCGTCGGGACGGGGCCGCTCGGCGATGAGCTGAAGAAGCAGGTCGCGGATGCGGGCCTGCAAGACGCGGTGCATTTTCTCGGCAGCCTGCAGGACGCGCCGCTCTCGCGGGAGTATTTCGGCGCGACGTGCATGGTGTTGCCGAGCAAGCGCGAACCGTGGGGGCTCGTGACGAACGAAGCGTTGAATCATGGCTGTCCGGTCATCGTGAGCGAGAGTTGCGGTTGCGTGCCGGAACTCGTGGTGGAAGGCGTATCGGGGTACGCGTTCCCGGCGGGCGATGTCGGCAGCCTGCATCGAACCATGCTCAAGTCGATCGAAGCGTTCGCCGATACGGCGGGCGTCGCGAGGCGCTGCACCGATGTCATTCAGCGCTTCGATCCGCCGTCGGCTGCAGCGAGCATTGCGCGGGGCTGTGCGCTGCTGCTGACGAACTGATGACTCGATGAGTCGGTATGCACGGACGAAGGAGGACGGCACACACGCGGGGATCGAGGGCTGGCGCTTTGCCGGGCGACGAGGACACGCCCGGGACTCGAAGCGCGATTGTCGGGCGAGGGACCACATGAAAATACTGATCTACGGGCTGAATTACGCGCCCGAACTGACGGGAACCGGCAAATACACGGCGGAAATGGCGGAAGCGCTGGCTCAAAGCGGCCATGACGTGCGCGTCGTCTGCGCACCGCCGTACTATCCGGAATGGAAAGTCGGCGATGGCTATGCGAGCTGGCGGCATCGCTTCGAGACGCGCAAGGGCGTGCGTCTCTGGCGCGCGCCGTTGTGGGTGCCGAAGAAACCGAGCGGAGCGAAGCGCATGCTGCATCTGTGCTCGTTCGCGCTCAGCTCGCTGCCGGCGGTGCTCATGCACGGACTCTGGCGTCCGCATGTCGTGATGACCATTGCGCCGAGCCTGGCCAATGCACCGGGCGCGCTCGCGCTCGCGCGTCTGACGGGCGCGCGGTCCTGGCTGCATATTCAGGACTTCGAAGTAGACGCAGCGTTCGATCTCGGTCTGCTCAAGAACGCACGCGCGGCGCGTGGCGCGCTTGCGTTCGAACGCTGGCTCATGCGGCGCTTCGACGTGGTGTCGTCGATCTCGGACAAAATGGTCGAGCGCGCGGTGAAGAAGGGCGTGGCGCCTGCCGATGCCTTCCATCTGCCCAACTGGGTCGATACGACCGCCATCTATCCGATCGACCGCCCGAGTGCCTTCCGGCGCGAACTCGGCATCGGCGAACATGCGAAGGTCGTGCTCTATTCGGGCAACATGGGCGCGAAGCAGGGCCTCGAAGTATTGGCTTCAGCCGCCGCCGCGCTCGCTGCACGCGATGACGTCGTGTTCGTGTTCTGCGGCAACGGCGCGACGAAGGCCGAATTGCAGAAGCGTTGTGCCGATCTGCCGAACACGCGCTTTCTGTCGCTTCAGCCGGTCGAGCGTCTCAACGAACTGCTGAACCTCGCGGACATTCACGTGCTGCCGCAACGCGGCGATGTCGCGGATCTCGTGATGCCTTCGAAGCTCACCGGCATGTTCGCGAGCGCGCGCGCGGTGGTGGCGATGGCGCATCCGGGCACCGAGCTGTATGAAGCGGTGTCGGGGCGCGGCGTGGTGATCGAACCGGAAAGCGTCGAAGCATTGACCGACGCGATCACCATGCTCGTTCGCAATCCCGCATTGCGTGCGCGTTATGGCGAAGAAGGGCGACTCTTTGCACAGGAACGGCTCTCGCCGCAGGCGGTGTTCGCGCGCCTCGAAGAGCGCCTGAAGTCTCTCGTCGGCGATGCAGCCGTCACGCGTGCAAGCGATGTCGTCGAGATGCCCATCGTCCGCATGAAGGAACGCGGGCCCATCCTGCCGCAAGTCGAGAAGATCGAGTGAACGATGCGCCGGCCGTTCGGTGCGCCGAAGCGCGCTGAACGGCCGATGCTGCATCAATACGGCGACTTGTAAATCTCCCTCTGCCGCATGGCGCCCGCCGGCGGCTTCATTCCATTCGGCGTGCGATAAAGCGTGGCCGCCGCGCCCTGGGGCATCATCATCGCCTTCGCGTCGGCATTGCGTCCGGCACGCCGCACTTGCGGGCCCGCGCCCGCGTCATCCACATAGCCATTCTGTTTCGCGAGCAGCTTGTCGGTGGGCGAAATGCCTTGCGCCGTCTGCGCATTGGTGATCGGTCCGCGCTTGCCGCCTTTGCCGTTGACCGGCGCGCCGTAGGGATCGGCGTATCGGTCGGGGCTGCCAAGCAGATCCATTTCCGATGGCACGCCCGGTCCCGCTTGTTGGACGAGCGCTGCATCGGAGAAATTGCCTGCATGCGCCAAGGGCGATGCGACCAGCGCAGCCAATACAAGCGGCATGATCGCCGCGCGCAGCTCGTGTTTCATTGGATTCTCCGTGGCTTGTTGCAAGTGAACGGCATGCATTCTCTAATGTTTCGTTGAGCTTTATACAGACGCGGTGTGGATGCATCGGTACGCTACTTCACGCGGCATGATGAATTGCATGCGCACGAAAGAAGCTTAAGGCAGGGCTCCGACCGCGACCGCCAAAAGTCTTGCCGATGCAGCCATGCGTGTCATGGCGCACATGGCGCTTTTTGGCGTTCGCTGATAATCGGTTCACCGTATCGGGTCAGGCGCAATGAACGCCGGCGATGCGCAGAACAACAAGCGATAAGCAATAAGCGACCAGCAACAAGCGATAAGCGATAAGCAACGCGAGCGGGGATTTCATGGACAGAGCGATCGACGAGCGATGCATCGGCGCGGCCAGCGATGAGCGCGGCAACCACATGCCCGATGCGCGCGTCAGGCGCGGCGGTGTAATCGATCTCTCGCTCGCGGGGCCGGGCAATTTCGTGGCGAAGCGCGGCTTCGTCATGGAGCTTCTGTGGTTCTTCGTGGAAGCATGCTTCATCAATAACAAGCTGATACCGGTTTCGTTCGTGCGTGTAGCGCTGTTGCGGGCGTTCGGCGCTCGCATCGGCAGGAACTGTCGCATGCCGCATCCCATTCGCGTGAAAGCGCCGTGGAATCTCGAAGTCGGCGACAACTGCTGGTTCGGCGTCAATGCGTGGATCTATAACCAGGCGGACATTCGCATCGGCTCGAACGTGTGCATTTCGCAAGGCACGTTTCTGACGACGGGATCGCACGATGCGGCGGGCAACATGGATTTGCAGGTCGCGCCGATCGTGATCGAGGACGGCGTGTGGATCACATCCAAATGCGTCGTGCAGATGGGTGTCACCATCGGACGTTCGGCACTCGTCACGCCGCTTTCGGTGGTGCACCGCTCGCTGGAAGCGGAAGGCGTGTACGGCGGCAATCCGGTGCGGTTCTTAAGGAAGCGCTTTCCCGCATGACATACGACGCCCGACGCATGGGCAACGCAGCACGAGCGCGATGCATCGCGAGCGGCAGGGCGGCATCGCTAAAGGCATAACAAGAAGGAGCACGGGGCAATGTTCATCGACAGCCGGAACGTTGAAGAAGGCGCAGTCATCGAGACCACGGTTTGCATTATCGGCGCGGGTGTCGCCGGCATCACGCTGGCGCTGGAGCTTGAAAAGCAGGGCATCGGCGCATGTCTGCTCGAAAGCGGCGGATACCGCGCCGACAACGAAACGCGCGACCTGTATCGCGGGGAAAACGTTGGGGTTCCTTACGAATTCGCGGACGGTTGCCGCAGCCGCTTTCTCGGCGGCAGCAGCAACTGCTGGGGCGGATGGTGCCGTCCGCTCGATCCGTGGGACTTCGAAAAGCGCGATTGGGTGACCGATAGCGGCTGGCCCTTCGGCCTCGAAGAACTGCGCCCGTACTACGAGCGCACGCATGCGCTGCTGCAACTGGGCGAAAACAATTTCGATCCCGCGCATTGGGAAACGGCGATCAACCGGTCCGACGTGCGCCGTCACCCGTTCCCGAGCGGCAACGTGCGCGACACGATCTCGCAGTTCAGCCCGCCGGTGCGCTTCGGCAAGGTGTATCGCAAGGACTTGCTGGCGGCGAAGAACGTGCGCGTGTTCCTGCATGCGAACGCGATGAACATCGACACCGACAGCGACGCGCGCTCGGTCACGAAGATCGACGTCGGCACGCTGACGGGCCGCCGCTTCGCGATTCGCGCGAAGGTGTTCGTGCTCGCGACGGGCGGCATCGAGAATGCGCGGCTCCTGCTTTCGTCGAACAAGGTGCAGGCGGCCGGTCTCGGCAACGGCAACGACCTCGTCGGCCGCTATTTCATGGACCATCCGCGCATCATGTCGGCGAGCGTGCACTTCAAGAAGGAATGGGCGCGCAACAAGCTCTACGACATCAAGTATCACTATCAGAACAAGGCGGTCTCCGCGAACGGCACGTTCATCTCGTCGCAGTTCGCGCTCACGCAAAAGGTGCTGAAACGCGAGAAGCTGCTCAACGCGCGCTCGTGGTTCTACTCGGTGTTCCGCGGCGAGAACACGAAGGGATCGGAAGCGCTGATTCGCGCGAAGCAGGCCATGCTCAAGAAGGATCAGCCCGGCTACAGCATGGCGGCGGATCTCGTCACGATGATGACGAACCCCGTGGATACCGCCTGCTTCGGTCTTGCGCGCCTGTTGCAGCCGCGTCCGCTCATCACCGACGTGAAGATTCAAACGATCGTCGAGGCCGAGCCGAATCGCGACAGCCGCGTGACGCTGTCGGGGCAGAAAGACGCGCTCGGCATGAATCGCGTGAAGGTGGACTGGCAGGTGACCGAACTGGTCAAGCGCACGTTCGATCGCACGGTCGCGCATCTCGCGGCTGAATTGCGGCGCGGCGGCGTGGCGGACGTCACGCTCGACGAACCGCTGCAAGGCAAGCCGTGGCCCGCGCAACTCGAAGGCACGTGGCATCACATGGGCACGACGCGCATGCACGATTCGCCGAAGAACGGCGTGGTGGACCGCAACCTCAAGATCCACGGCATGAGCAACCTCTATGTGGCGGGCAGCTCGGTGTTCCCGACCGTCGGCGCGAATTTCCCGACGATCACCATCGCGGCGTTGACCTTGCGGCTGGCGGCTCATCTGCAACGCGTCATCAAGAGCGACGATACCGCGCCGACCATCGTCACGTCATCGGGCAAGCCGATGCGTCATGAGAAAGAAGCCGAAGCGCTGCCGATGGCGGCGTCTGCAATGCATATGCGAGGAGACCTGGCGTAGCAGCCTGGCAGTTGGGGAAGGGGGCGCCGCCGGTTCGGAAGACCGGCGGCGTTTTCTTTGCTGGCTATAATCGGCATCCGTCCTTTTGCTTCGGAATGTCCGCACGTGAACAAGCTTACAGTCATCGCACTTGCATCGCTCCTGCCGCTCATGTTCGCGGCCTGTTCTTCAGCCGAGAAGGAAGCGCAGCAAGCGCAGGGTTTCGCGCGCTCGCAGCAATCGCTCGAGGCGGCGCAACGCAGCGCGAGCGTCCAGTGCCGCGATGCCGCGCAATGCAATGCGATGTGGGATCTGACGAAGCGTTATATCGAGCAGAACTCGAATCAGCCGGTGATTCGCGCGGATGCCGTCGCGATCGAAAGCGACGTGCCTTCGCGCTCCGGCAAGCCCGTGTATTCGGCCACGCGCGTGGCGAAAGGCGATGGCGCGACGATCTCGCTCTATGCGCAATGCCGCGGCATGTACGGCCCCGAAAGCGCGAAGGGTTCCGACTTCGACGATTGCGCGAGCAAGATCATCGCAGTGCAGAACCGCTTCGCGAACTTCCTTCAATCCGGCCGCTGATTAGCGTTCGAATGACGCGGACAATGCGCCGCGTGTAATGCCGTCGTCGCGCGTGTTCGCCGTATCGCGCAGCACGCGGACGAGGTCCTTCGACATCGCATCGACGTGAAAGCGCCGCATGAACGTATCGAGCGCTTGTTCGCGCATGACCGAGGCAGCGCGTGCGTCCATGCGCAGCCAGGTCGATAGCGCGTCGATGGTGCCGTCGAGCGTATCGGTTGCAACGATGCCCGCGCCGTCTTCCTTCACTTCGCGCCAGATGTTGACCTTGTCGGAGATGAGCACCGGCAGCTTCGATCCCAGCGCTTCCGCGACCGCAATGCCGAAGTTCTCCTGATGCGACGGCAACGCGAACACGTCGCTCGTGCGGAACGCGCCCCACTTGAGATCGCCCGTGAGCATGCCGGTCCATGTCGTGCGGTCTTCTATGCCGAGATCCTTCGCGAGCGTGCGCAATTGCGCGGCCCAGTCGCTATCGTCGGGGCCGGCCATGACCAGATGCGCGCGCGGATCGATATCGCGGACGGCGGCGAATGCTTTCAAGAGCAGGTCGCATCCTTTCTTTTCGTGAATGCGGCCGAGGAAGAGAATCGCGCGCTTGGCCCGGAGCTGCGGAAACTTCGCGAGAAAGGCATCGCGCAACGCAGGCGAATCGGCGGGCGGCTGACGCGTGCCGAACGACACCACTTCTTCATTCGCACGATAAAGCCTGAACGACTCGCGCGCGAGCAGGCGCTCTTCCTCTGTCGTGAAGAGCACGCGCCTCGCATCGCGCAGCACGCGATATTCGGCCCACGGCCAATACACGCACTTCTTCAAGTGCTTGAGCGGATACGTGCGCTTGAACCACGGATCGAGCATGCCGTGCGGAAACACGTAATACGGCACCTTGCTGCCGCGCAGCGCCTTCCATGCGCCGAAGCTATGGTATTGCCACAGCCCGTTGACGATGATCGCGTCGAAGCGTGGTGCATGTTCTTGCAGCCAAGGCACGAGGCGCGGGCATAGCCCGTAGAAGCCGCGCGACGGACCGAGCGCATGCAGGCGCAAGCCGAACGCGCGGAGATAGGGCGCGTCCGGCGCATCGAGCGATACGACTTCGATTTCATGGCCCATCGCCTGCATGCTGAGGCCGCTTTGCAGCACGCCTTCGGTGGGACCGCCCGCACGCGGATCGACGGTGGATAGCAGATGCAGAATTCTCATGACGCGACGTTCCGTTCTCGCTGGCTTCACGCGGACGGTGCGAGCGAACTCGCGCCCGACGGCGGCTCATTGTGACGTTCGTATGCGATGCCCGGCGCTTGCGCTGCATGCGCGGGCAGCAGATCCGACAGCGGCTCGTCATGCGCATACATGTCCGGGCGCATGCCGGAATATCGCCTTTTGAACGATGCCAGTTGCGATGCATGCTCCGCGCGCATCCGCATGTTGTGTGCGATACGTCCGAACGCCGCGACGAGAAGGCCGAGCGCGACGCCGAACACGATGCCGGAGAAGCGATTGCCGAGCGGATTGCCGCCGACGGACGTCGCGGGCAGCGCAGCCACCACGAGCAGCGCGCGGCCAAGCACCGGCAGATACATCGCGTCGGGCGAGCGGCGCCGCCATGAGCGATACGCCATCGAGCCGCGATACAGCGCCCACAGCAAGGCAATGGGCAACGCAACGCCGAACAGCAGTCCGCCCGCGAAGAACTGATAGATCCAGAAGTTATGGCCCGCCGCCCATTCCTTGATCGCGTAGAAGTCCTTCGGCGTGAACTGGCCTGCGAGGTCCGGCAGGTAATCGGGCGAATAGCGATAGTCGTGACCGTAGCCCTTGCCGACGAAGACCGAGAGCGTGTCCGACATCGTCTGGTCGTACTGGTCCTTCATTTCTGCAAGACGCGTGATGGTGGTCGGATCGCGGCCGGATTCCGTGGCCTTCGCGAACGACATGCGCTGCGACCAGTGTTCCGCGACGGCCGGGAAGAACGCAGCGGATGCGGCGACCATCGCGCCGAGCAGCGAGGCGATCAGGAGTGCGCGCAAGCCCGCCTTGAAGAGATGCTTCGGCGATGGCGCGGCGAGCCACGTCGCGAACACGAACAACAGCAGCGAGCCGACGAGCAGACTGCGCGTGACGCTGAGCAGCTCGATCACGACCGTCGCAAGAAAGAGCAGCACGGTGAACTTGGTGATGCGTTTCGCGACGACGAACTCATGCAGCAGCAGCCCTTGCAGACAGAGGAACGTGACCGACACGATGCGAAAGCGCACGTTCTCGAGGCCGCCGCCGGTCGCCATGCCATAGGCGAAGCTGAATACGAGCGATGCGACCATCGACCAGAACATCGCGCGTTCGATCTGTTCGAGCCGCTGCGAATCCCACGGACGGCAAGCCACGAAATAGCCGAGCAGCATCAGCATGAACGGCAGGATCACGCGCATGTAGTTGCCCGAGTCGTTTCCTTGCAGCACTTGCGTCGCGGCACTGCCGAGTATCGTGATGAGAAGGAGCGATGTGACGAGCGTGCGCAAGCGCGAGCGATGCGCAAAGCGCGGCGCGATCATCAATAGCGCGACGGCCGCGCCCATGGCGGGCACGGTGAGCAGAATCTGAATGGCCTTGCTGGCGGTTTCCGCGGCCTTGAAGTCGAATGCGAGCGGAAGCAGAAAAAGCCAGATCCAGACGACGGCGAACTTGTTGCGCATGGCGTTCTCTTTTAGATGGCGTCGCGGTGTGATGCCGCTGCGTGCCCTGGAAGCCTGGATTCGCGTGTCGTGAGCTTCGGCTGAAGCTCGTGCGATGGTCCCCGGGTACCCCGTATTTGTGAGTCGAATATATCAGCGGCCAAAAGCGCTCGCGAAAGCGGCGGCGTTTAGCGACTAGCCTTCGGCGCGAATCGACGGATGGCCATGTGCGCCTCACCACGCTCGCATCGAACGGTTCGCGCATGTGTTGCCAAGGCCGCACAGCGCGTGTTGCGGTGTCGTTTAGGCGCGTGATTCTGGCGGACCGCGACAGCCGTCTGCAACGAACATTGGACTGCCGGAGAACCGGCGTGAGACCACGACAAATAGCGATGCGCGTGCGTGCGCCGATATGAGGAACCCGGGCGGCGAGGCATCCAACATAAACAAGACCTTCGCAGACAGGGGGAAGGCCATGAGCCTTTTCGGCGTGACACGCATGCCAGGACCCAATCGATCGATTGAGCTCGATTTCATCCGGGGACTTGCCATCATCGCAGTGATGGGGTTTCACTTCCATTCGTATCCGACCGGCAGCGCCTTCATTGCCGCCATCGAGTATCCGCTCAAGAACTTCGGCCACGAAGGCGTGAATCTGTTCTTCACGCTAAGCGGCTTTCTTGTCGGCGGCTTGCTGCTCAGGCAATACGCGCAGGAAGGGCGTATCGATGCCGGGCGCTTTATCGTGCGCCGTATCTTCAAGATATGGCCGGCGTACTACGCGCTCATTCTGTTTCATGTGATCGTGGGGCGTCATCCGACCGATACGTTCCTCGTGCAGAACCTCACGCACATGCAGAACTACTTCGGCTCGTCGGTGGCGCAGACATGGAGTCTTGCGGTCGAGGAACATTTCTATCTGTTCCTGCCGCTCTTGCTCATCCTGTTCTCGCGCTGGCAAACGCGCGTCAACACGATACTCACGGTCCTCGGCGCCATTTGCGTCGCCGTGCTGATCGGGCGCAGCGTCGCGGTTTATAACGGCGATCTCGAAGGCACGTTCTTCTATACGCAATACCGCATCGACAGCCTGCTCTTCGGCGTGATGCTCGCCGCGATCTATTGGCTCAAGCCCGGCGTGTATCGCGGCATTGCGCAGCGAAAGGGCCTGTTGATCGCGGCGGTCGCGGGGCTCGTGCTCTGGCTCGTGTTCGGCACGCGCAACGCGTCGGTTGATCAAAGCATCGGTTATACGGTGCAGGCCATCGGCTATTGCGCGTTGATCGTGCTCACGGTCGAGTATTCGGGACGCATTCGCGGGTCGATCCTCTATCGCGTGATCGGGTGGATCGGCGTGTATTCGTATGGCATCTATCTGTGGCATTCGCTGGCGCTCGCACCGGGCGACATGCTCATCCGCAAGGCGGCCGCGTGGCATCTGCCGGCCATTCCCGCGTGGGGCGCGATCATGCTGGCGCAGTTCGCCATTGCAATCGTGGTGGGCTATGTGACGACGCGCGCGATCGAGTTCCCGTTCCTGCGCATTCGCGATGCGTTGTTTCCCGCGAAGCGCAAGGCCGAAGTGCCGGAGGCGGCAGGCCGGCAGGCTTGATGCACAAAGAATAAAGCCCGTTCCTGCGGTTATCGCAGGAACGGGCTTTTATCGTTTCCAGATCAGGCCATCGCCTGGCGCAACGTCTCCTTGAACTGCGTGAGCGTATTGCGTTCGAGCAGATGCCCTTGAACGAGAGGTTGCGTGCTTCGCGCGAGCACATCGTCGAGTGCGCGATTGATGGATTGAGGCGTGAGATCGTCGATGACAGGCCCCAGGTCGCCCGTGCGGCAGAACCAGCCGATAAGTCCATCGGCTGTCGCGACAACCGGCTTGCCGAAGCGGAACGCCTGCACGAGCACGCCGCTCATGCCGTAATGGCCTTTATAGCCGAGCCACACCACATCGCAGGCGGAGAACAGATCCAGCTCCATCTCGCTCGGGATGAAGCGATCCATCACGATAGGCGCAGGCTCGAGCTTCTTCACCGCCGCTGTCAGCAAGTCGCGCGCATCGTCGTCCTGCTTGCCTGCGATCACGAGCGTGGGCGCGCGTGCATCGCCATTGCGCGCGGCGAGCGCATCGATCAGTTCGAACAGTCCCTTGCGATCGTTGATCGCGCCATACACGAGCACGTGCTTGCCGTCCGATAACCCGAGCCTCTGCTTCGCCGCCGATGGCTCCGCCGCGTGAGCATCGGGAAACGGATCGGCGAGATAGTCGATGCTCGTGCCGCCCGCGTGATTCGCGTTGCGCTTCCACCAGTCGGGCAAGGTCGGGTCGATGGTCAGCAACGTCTTCATGCCGCCCACGCGAACCGCGCGCGCGAAGAGCTTCGACTTCACCGCGTTGACGAGCGGCCGGCGCGGCGCGCGCACGCCGACGAGATGATGATGAAAGTTCGAACGCATCGTGACGCCGACCCACGGCGTCGTGCCGAACGGCGAGCGCAGGAACGGCAGCGCGAGCAGGAAGTAATCGACATAAGGCACGACCACGAGCGCGACCTTGTGCTCGCGGCTCGCCATCGCGTAGGCATGACGGAACTCCGCATGCGCGCGCATATAGCTGATGGATGAAAGACCCTTGCGCGCGCCGTGCTCGGGCGGCGCAACGAGCGTGATGCGAAGCGCATCGCCGCCTTCTTCATGGATCTTCCTGACGAGCGGATGCGCGGCATTGCGCGGCGTGGTCACGATGAGGCATCGATAGCCCGCTTCCATGTACGCGTTCGCGGCCCATTCCGCGTAGCGCCAGCGATGGCCGCTGAAATCAGGCTCGATGATGAGGACGGTCTCTTTCGCCATGAAGTTCGTACCCGGCATGTAGAAGTGGATTGAAGCATGGTCCGTTGCGCGGACGGATGAACACTAACATCGCGTCGGCGTATTCAACGGCCACATTTCAGCCCTTATTCGCAACGCGCGATGTGGCCGAGGACACGTTGCAGCACGCGTCAACCCGCGATAACGCGCATGCCGGGCCGATATGCACTACGCGTTGTCGTCCGGAACATAGCCGGCCACGATACTTTTGCGACAGTCGCCTGAATACAAGCGTCGTCGTGCGCGCACCCGTCGTCCGGGCATGGTGCGTTGCATGACACGCAAGGCGCATCGCGCGCGATATAGACCTATCGACGTGCCACGAAAATCGAAAATGACAGCAGCGCGGGGAAATTGAGTGAGATCTGTCCGGCTATCTTTCTTGCCAGCACGCGCGCGCTTCGAGCACGACGCGGCGTTCTGGGTGCTCTTGCAGCAAGTGGCGGTGCGCGGGTTCGTCGCCGTCAAGTTCCTGGCCATCGGCCGCATACTCGGACCTGAAGCGATCGGCGCGGTCAGCATCGCGTTGCTCGCGGTGGCGATCGCCGAATCGTTGTCCGATACCGGGCTTGCACAGGCCGTCGTGCAGGGACGCAATGCGCCCACGCACGACGAGCTCGGCGCGGTATGGGCGACGCTCGCCATGCGCGGCGTGTTGATCGGCCTTCTGATTGCCGCGCTCGCGCCGTTGATGACGAGCCAGTTCCATATGAGCGGCTCGATCGGCCTGATCCTGCTTGCAGCCGCATTGCCCATCGTGCGCGGCATCGCATCGCCCGCGTACTTCATCGTCACGCGTCAGCGCGGCTTTCAGAAGCTCGCGGGCGTGGAGACATCGGCGGCGTTCACGGATTGCGCGGTGGGCCTTGCATGCGCGCTCTCGGGCGCGGGCGCGTACTCGGTGCTGATCGGCCTCGTCGCGGGCGAGTTGCTCAAGACCACGCTCACGTGGACTGCCATGTCGCCGCGTCCGCCCATTCGCTTTTCGTTCGCGGGCATCTCGCACTACGTCAACTTCAGCCGATGGATCTGGGCGGGCAGCGTCGTCAATCTGCTGCTCAATCAGTTCGACAAGGTCGTCGTCGCGAAGCTGCTCGGACCGGTGCAACTGGGCGCGTATCAGATGTCGTCGAAGCTCGCGCAGATGTTGCTCGCCGATGCGGCCATCGCGATGTCGCAGTATCTCTTTCCCACGTTCTCCGAGCATCATCGGCGTGATGTCGCGGGCGCGCGCAAGCTCTTTCGCCGCTATCTGCTGATCGCGGGCGCGGGCCTGACGGTGCTCGTGATCGTGCTGCGCTTCGCCGCCGAGCCGCTCTTCAATCTCGTGCTCGGACCGGCGTGGCTTTCGGCGGTGCCGCTCTTCAGGATCTTCGTCATCAACATGGCGATCGGCGCGGTCATCGCGGTGCTCGTCTCGTGGCTGCGCGCGGCGGGCATGCCGAAGGTCGCGACGCACGCGTCCATTCTTCAGGCCATCGTGCTGTGCGTCACGGTGCCCATCGCCACGCATCTGTGGGGCGTGACGGGCATTGCATGGGCGATGACAGCGGGCCTCGGCACAGCCGCGGCGTGGATGCTCTATAAAAGCGTCAGGGAGGCGTAATGCGCATCATCCATCTCGTGCTCGCGCCGCGTCTTTCCGGCGCCGAAGTGCTGGCGAAAGACCTGGCGATTCATCAACAGCGTGGCGGGCAGACGGTCGCGATCGCGTCGCTCACGCCCGCGCACGACGACTTCACCGCGTTGCAGGCGGAACTGGTCGCGAACGGCGTGCAGTGTCTCTTCCCGGAGCGGAAGCCGGGACGCGTCGGCAAGCTGTGGAATCTCTATCGCACCATCAGCGCCTATCGCGCGGACGTGGTCTTCGCGCATGCGACGATCCCCGCGTTCTACGCGCGCATGCTGCCGCTTCCGGCGCCCGTCGTCTATGTGATGCACTCCGCCACCAACGACTTCGAAAGCGCCACGTTCAGGCGCGTCGAACGCATGCTGTCGCGTCGTGCGCGCGCGGTGATCGCGGTGTCGCCGGCCAATATCGACGATTACGTGAGCGCGGTAGGCCGCCATCCTTCGATGACGCTGATCCCGAACGGCGTGGACATGTCTCGCTTTTCGATGCGTGCGGGGCACGGTGCCATGAATGCGTCGAATCAGATCGTGCAGATCGGGCGCTATACGTCGGTCAAGAACCAGCTTTCGACGGTGCATGCTTTCCAACGCGTTGTAGAGCGCGTGCCGGATGCGCGGCTGCTGCTGTGCGGCGTGATCGAAGATCCGGCGTATCACGCGGCCGTGGGCGATCTCGTCGAGAAGCTCGGGCTGTCGAATAACGTAAGCCTGCAAGGGCCGCGTTCGGATGTCGCGGAGCTGCTGTTCTCGTCGAGCGTCTTCGCGATGCCTTCGCGTTCGGAAGGGCACAGCATCGCGTTTCTGGAAGCGCTGGCGTCCGGCGTGCCGGTGGTCGCGAGCACGATCCGCCCGTTCGCTTTCGCAGCGGATTTCCCCGGCGTGCATCTCTGCGATCCCGACGACACCGCCGCTTACGCCGATGCGCTCGTCGCCGCGCTCACGCAACCGCGCGCGCACAGGCCGCTCAACGGCCTCACGCTCGCCGATACGGCCGCGCGTTATCTTGCCGTCGCGCGTGACGTGGTGCGCGGCGCGCCGGACCCAGCGCCTGCCTGAAGCATCGAGCGGCAAGTTCTACACGTCACATGGCTGTCATCGCATGCGCCAGCCAACCAATGCTGGCGCATGTGCCGTTTTTCGCGTATCAAAGAGAAGGCTGCAGCCCTCATGGAAGGAGACCCCATGTCCGACATGCTCAGCATCTCAACCCCCGACGGCGATTTCGACGCTTACGTGGCCTATCCCGCGCAGACGCCTGCGCCCGCGGTCATCGTTCTTCAGGAGATTTTCGGCATCAACGCGGACATGCGCGAGACCAGCGATGCCTACGCGCGTCAGGGCTATGTCGCGTTATGTCCTGACCTGTTCTGGCGGCTCGAGCCGAACGTGAATCTCACGGACCGCACTGAAGGCGAATGGCAGCAGGCGATGAAGTACTACAACGCCTTCGATCTGAACACGGGCGTCGAGGATATCGCGGCGACCATCGGCTTTGCGCGCGGGCTACAGCAAGTGCAGGGCAAGATCGGCTCGGTCGGTTTTTGCCTGGGCGGACTGCTGTCGTTTCTGACGGCGGCGCGCACGGATGTCGATGCATCGGTATCGTATTACGGCGGCGGCACGGATCAGCATGTGGGCGAGGTGCCGAACATCAAGATTCCGTTGCTCATCCATCTCGCCGAGGAAGACGAGTTCATCAATGCCGATGCGCGCAATCGCGTGCTGTCCGCCATCAAGGGACGCGGCAACATCGAGGCGTACACGTATCCCGGCTGCCATCACGCGTTCGCGCGCAATCACGGCGCGCATTACGATGCCGCCGCCGCGAAGCTCGCCAATGACCGCACCGCCGATTTCTTCGAAAAGCACCTGAAATAAGGCACCAAACGAAAACGCCGCCTGATAAGGGCGGCGTCGGTCGTGCGAAGGAACGCGTTATTTCTTCACCGTGTGCGGTCTGCGAAACACCATCCAGCGCGGCACCTTGAAGCGCACGATGCTCACGTACAGCCACACGTACGTGACCGCGAAGACCACGACGAAGCAGAAGAGATGCACCGTATGCCGCCAGAACAGCGTCGCCGGAATGACCGCGATCAGGCATAAAAGCCATAGATAGGGCGACGTCAGCGAATTGCGGCGCGTGATTTCACGCGCGTTCTGCGCACCGACGGCCCAGCGCATCAGCCGCTTGTAGACCAGCATATGCAGATGCACGCCATCCGGAATGCCGGGCGACATGCCGCGAATGAACTTCTTGCGATAGATCGAGAAGCACGTCTCGAAGATCGGATACATGAAGAGCAGCACCGGATACCACGCGGAGACATCGCGATTGCGCATCACGAGCATGATCGACAATTCGGCCAGCATGAAGCCGACGAAGTACGCGCCGCCATCGCCGAGAAAGATCAGGCCCGCGGGGAAGTTCCAGATGAAGAAGCCCATGACCGCGCCCATCATGATGAGCGACCCCGACAGCACGACCGGATCATGCACCTGGAACGCGACATACGCGAGCGAGGCGAACATCATGAACGTGACCATCGATGCGAGGCCGTTGAAGCCGTCGATGATGTTCACCGCGTTGGCCAGCGCCGCGACCGCAAGCACCGTCACCGCGCATGAAATGACCGCGTAGGAGAGCAGGAAATCGAGCGGCGGCACGCTGATGCGCGTCACCGCGATGCCCAATAACGCATACGCAAGACCGGCGGCGGCCATCGTGCAGATGAGACGCACGAGCGGCGTCACGCGCTTGGTCAGGTCTTCGAAAAGTCCGGAGAGAAACGCCGGCATGCCGCACGCGATGACGCCGAGGATGCCGGCCGCGACGAGCGGATAAGTCCATCGCAACTGCACCGCCGATGCGGTCAGCCCGCACAGAATGCCGACGCCGCCGATACGCGGCACGGGCCGCGCGTGAAACTTCTGCACGCCGGCGAGATCGGTGTCGCCGAGCACGCCTTCCTGCAAGTGTGCAAAACGCACGATCAACAAGGTCACGACGAGCGAGACCAGAAAAGCAAGCGCGAAACTAAGCATGAAAAATGGACCGGTTGATGACAGCGCCCGGCGTTCATCGAAACGAACGGCGATGCCGGGCGCGGCGCGACTTTAAGCGAACCCTTGCGGATTCTGCGACTGCCAGCGCCAGTGATCGGCGCACATGCGTTCGATGCCGTGCTCCGCGAGCCAGCCGATCAGCGATGCAGCGGCGCTCGGATCGGCGTAGCAGGCGGCGACATCGCCCGGACGGCGCGGCACGATTTCGTAAGGCACGGGCTTGCCGGACGCGCGCTCGAACGCCTTCACGACATCCAGCACACTATAGCCTTGCCCCGTGCCGAGATTGACGACGAAGCTGCGATCGAGCCGTTTCAGCGCGTCAATGGCGGCGATATGTCCGCGCGCGAGATCGACCACGTGAATGTAATCGCGCACGCCGGTGCCGTCGTGCGTATCGTAATCGTTGCCGAAAACGCGCAGGCGCTCCAGCTTGCCGACCGCCACTTGCGCGACATAAGGCATGAGGTTGTTCGGCACGCCCGCCGGATCTTCGCCGATGAGACCGCTTTCGTGCGCGCCCACCGGGTTGAAATAGCGCAGCGTCGCGATGCGCCATGACGGATCGGACACTTCGAGATCGCGCAGAATCTGCTCGGCGATGAGCTTCGACTGGCCATACGGGTTCGTGGCCGACAGCGGGAACGATTCGTCGATCGGCACCGATTGCGGCACGCCATACACCGTCGCCGACGAGCTGAACACGAAGTTGCGCACGTTGCGCTCGCGCATGACGCCGAGCACCGCGAGCAGGCTGCCGATGTTGTTGCTGTAGTAATCGATCGGCTTTGCGACCGATTCGCCCACCGCCTTCAGCGCGGCGAAGTGGATGACGCCGGTGATCGCGTGCGCGTCGAAGATGCGCTTGAGCGCGGCTTCGTCGCGTGCGTCTTCCTGATAAAACGTCACGCGCTTGCCCGTGATGCGCTCCACGCGCTTCAGCGATTCGGCGCGGCTGTTGACGAGGTTATCGACGACCACCACGCCGTAGCCTGCATCGAGCAGTTCCACGCACGTGTGCGAGCCGATGAAGCCCGCGCCGCCCGTGACGAGGATGTTGCCCTTCGTAATGTCGTTCATTCGTGTGTTCTCCGGGACGCCCAGATCAAAGTGAAATGCCGGTAATGGCGTGTATTGTGCTCTTGTATCGCTCGACGACGTTCTTCTCGTCGAATTCATGGGCGACTTTCTCGCGGCCGCGCAGCGCCATCGCTTCGCGCGCTTCTAGCGGCAGCGTCATCATGCGTTCGAGTTGCTCGGTCAGGCTGTCCGCGCTCTTCACTTCGCACAGCAAGCCGTTGACGCCGTGCTCGACCACTTCGCGGCAGCCGGGCACGTCGGTGGCGACGATCGGGCGGCCCATCGCGGAGGCTTCCATCAGCGTGCGCGGCACGCCTTCGCGATACGACGGCAGCACCACGCAATCCGCGGCGGCTATGAGCGGGCGCACGTCGTTCGCTTCGCCCAGATACTCGACGATATTCTCACGTTCCCATTGCTCGACATCCGTGCGGCTGATCGCGCTGGGATTATCGACGCCAACGGGCCCGAGCAACTGAAAGCGCGCGTGCGGATAGCGCTGGCGCAATCGCCGCGCCGCTTCCACGTATTCGGCCACGCCCTTGTCCCACAGCAGCCGTCCGATCAGGATGAACACGAAGTCCTCGCGGCGCGGCAAGGGCTCGAGCGCGAATTCATCGAGATCGACGCCTTCGCCATGCAGGCGTCGCGCGCGATCGGGATGCGCGAGCAGGTTTTCATCGACGAAAGCCTGATGGTCGTCGCGATTCAGGAACCACACTTCGCGCGGAAAACGGAACGCGAAACGATATAGGCGCTTCGCAACCTGCGCCGTGCGGCTCTTCTGAATGAACACGTAGCCCAGGCCCGTCGTCACCGCGATGGACGGCACGCGCGCGAGCATCGCGGCGAGCGAGCCGTAGATGTTCGGCTTGATCGTGTAGTGAAAGACGAGATGCGGACGCGTCGCGCGATATTCACGGTAGAGCGCCATCATCGTCTTCAGGTCTTCGCGCGGGTTCGTTCCTTTCGACGCCACCGGCAATTCGACGCAACGGCAGCCCATTTCGATGAGCGGTTCGAACGTGCGATCGCGCGGCGCGATGATCGTCACTTGCGCGCCTTGTCGCGTGAGCATGCGCAAGACGCCGCGCCGGTACGTGTAAATGGCCCAGGCCGTGTTGCACACGAGGGCGATGCGTAGGCTGGACTGTCTGTTGTTCATCCGGTGTTTTTCGTTTAGCGCGATGCAGCCTTGAAGAGCTTCGCCTTGACGGCGCTCAGCGCGCGATACGGCAGCAGCAAATGCGCGATGCTCTTGACGACGCCGATCCAGTCGAGCGGATTCGCCGCACGGAAGTAACGCAGTTGCAGGCGCAGCGTTGACAGCGTTTGCGTCCGGCGCTTCGTCGCGCTGATGCCGCCTTCGTTCAGTTCGTAATAGAGGCCGAATTCCGGCAGGTTCGCGCCGTCATAACGCGTCATCAGGCGCAGCAGCAGATCGAGGTCTTCGGCCGCGCGATAGTGCGCGCGATAGTTGCCCACTTCACGCACCGCATCGACTCGCAGCATCAGCGAAGGATGCGCGAAGCACGAACGCGCGAGCATCGTGCGGCGAATGGCGGCGGGATCGGTGGGCGGCGTGAGATCGAAGAGCGGGGCGCCGTTCATCGCGACGACATGCGTCCACATGCCGACGACCGCCACGCGCGCGTGCGCTTCGAGATACGCGCGCTGCTTCGCGAGACGGCCGGGCGTCGCGAGGTCGCCCGCGTCGATGCGCGCCGCGTAACGCACGCCGCGTTCGGCGAGCGCGTCGATGCCCGCCTGCAATGCACGCTCGATGCCGCCGTTCTTCGCCATGCGCACGATCTCGATGTCGAGGCCGTCGATGGAAGGCGCGACGATCGGCGGCGTGCTGCCGTCATCGACGATCACGACGCGCACCCGCGACGCTTCCCTGAACGATGCGAGCGTGCGTTCAACATCGGCCTGGCCGTTGAACGCGGGCATCAGGACGGCGACATCGGAAAGATCAGTCATGCGCGCAGCCGGAAACGAATGTAGTAGAAGTTGACCGATGCAGCCGCGACATAGCCCGCCGCCAGTCCGATCAATGCGCCATAGCCGTTGAAGCGCGGAATGGCGAACACGTTCACCGCGAACGCGACCGCGAGTGCAAGCAGCCACTTCGAGAGCAGCACGTAGCGCGCTTGATACTTGAGCAGCACGAGATTGCCGATCGCCTCTATCCCGGCAGGCACCGAAAGCCACACGGCCCAGCGGAAGATGTCCGTTGCGCCCGCATAGTTCGGCCCGAACACGCGCGCGATGATGAAGCCGCCGAGCGCATCGAGCACGGCCGCGCCCGCGATCATCAGCGCGGCGGTCATCGCGAAGAGGCGCAGCAGATTGCGCCTGAGTTGCGCGGTTTCCGTCACGCGATAAACGAACGCGGGCGCGATGGTTTGCGACAGCATCAACGCAAGCGCGATCCAGTTTTCGTTGAGCTGTTGCGCGGCGGAATAAAGCCCGAGTTCGGCGAACGATACGCGATGCGCGAGCATCAAACGGTCGAGCTTCAGGAACAGATACATGCCGATGAGGCCGATCCAGAACACCGTGCCCGCGCTCGCGAAGTGTTTGAACAGCGTGCGGTCGAAGCGCCAGCCGAGCGCACCGCCGTGCCGCCGCATGTAATAGAGCACGAGCGCGCCGGCAATGGCCGCTGCTTCGAGCGCCCACAGCCAGCCGAAGCTCGCCGCGCCCGCCGCCATGCGCACGAGCGCATACACGAGCGCGGCTTTGACGATGGCCGTCGTCATGCTCGCGATCAACTGCGGCTTGCTATACGTCATGCTTTGCAGCCACGCGTTGATCACGCCGATGAACGGCTCGCGAAACAGCATGGTGACGGCAAGCCCCGCGAGCATCGCGCCGACGACGGGGTCCGTGCCGCCGAGTCCGATCCACGTCCATGTGAGAAGCAGCGCGATGACCGACACGCCCATACGCAAGACGAACGCGCTGCCGAGCACGGCGCCGGTTTGCGCGGGCGGTTTATCGACGATGGTGGGCACGAGAATCTCCGCGCCGCATACCCATGTGATCGGCGCGATGACGAGCAGCAGCGTGTTCGCGTATTGCCACTTGCCGAATGCGTCGGGGCCGAGATAGCGCGCAAGCAGACCCGAAATGACGATGGCCACGGCAATCTGCGTGAGCCGTTCGAGTCCGAGCCAGACGATGTTCGCGAGCGCGCGGGCGACGTCCGGATTGCCTGATCGCGTGAGCACCTTCATGCGCGCGTTCCCATTGCAATGCCGGGCACGCGGCGTGCTACCGGAACCTGTTCGCCGTGCTGCGCGTTGCGTAACAATTCCGCGCCAAAGATCGATTTATGTGCGGTTGCGCGCGAAGGCGACTCATTCGTCGGCCTGGAGGCGAAAGAGCGTTTGGGCATTGGATTAGAATTGAATGCGCAGGCTTGAACCGCGACGCGCAACATCGAAAGCGCTGAAAGACAGCGATTATAAGTGCGAACCGAAGCCCGCCCTTCGCTCGAGCTTCGACGTTTCGTTGGCAGGTTCGCGAGGGTTCGACGCTCGACCCATGAGCCTCGCAGTCGTTCGCGCGCATGTTGGCGAAGTCGGGCGCGCTCATCTCGCCACGACTTGCCACGCCCTTATGGCTGCATCGCCGAGAATTCATCAATTAATACAGAAGAGGTAGCCATCTTATGAGCCAGGTATCCCAGTCCATTTTCAAGGCTTATGACATTCGCGGTATCGTCGGCAAGACGGTCGACAAGGATGTCGCGAAGAGCATCGGCCGCGCATTCGGCAGCGAGATTCGCAAGCAGGGCGGCGATTCCGTCGTCGTGGCCCGCGATGGCCGCCTGTCCGGTCCGGAACTCGTCGGCGCGCTGGCGGACGGCCTGCGCGAAGCGGGCGTCGATGTGGTCGATATCGGCATGGTGCCGACGCCCGTCGGCTATTTCGCGGCGAGCGTGCCGCTGCCGCTGCCTTCGGGCGAGCGTCGCGTGGATTCGTGCATCGTCGTGACGGGCAGCCACAATCCGCCCGACTACAACGGCTTCAAGATGGTGCTGCGCGGCGCGGCCATCTATGGCGAGCAGATCCAGGGCCTGTATCAGCGCATCGTCAATAACGACTTCGAATCGGGCGAAGGCAGCTATACCGAATTCGACGTGTCGCAACTCTATCTCGACCGCATCGTCTCCGACATCAAGCCGGTGCGTCCGATGAAGATCGTCGTCGATGCGGGCAACGGCGTCGCGGGCGGTCTCGCACCGCGTTTGTTCAAGGCGCTCGGCTGCGAACTCGTCGAGCTGTTCACGGACATCGACGGCAACTTCCCGAACCATCACCCGGACCCGGCGCATCCCGAGAATCTTCAGGACGTGATCAAGGCGCTGAAGGAAACGGACGCGGAAATCGGCTTCGCATTCGATGGCGACGGCGACCGTCTCGGCGTGGTGACGAAGGACGGGCAGGTGATCTATCCGGATCGCCAGTTGATGCTGTTCGCGCAGGAAGTGCTGTCGCGCAACAAGGGCGGCCAGATCATTTATGACGTGAAGTGCACGCGCAATCTCGCGAAGTGGGTGCGCGAGCAGGGCGGCGAGCCGGTCATGTGGAAGACGGGCCACTCGCTCGTGAAGGCGAAGCTGCGCGAGACGGGCGCGCCGCTCGCGGGCGAAATGAGCGGCCACGTGTTCTTCAAGGACCGCTGGTACGGTTTCGACGACGGCCTGTACACGGGCGCGCGCATGCTCGAAATCCTCTCGCGCGTGGACGATCCGAGCAAGCTGCTCAACGATCTGCCGAACTCGCTCTCGACGCCCGAACTGCAACTGAAGCTGCAGGAAGGCGAGAACTTCGAGCTGATCGGGCGTCTGCAGAAGTCGGCGAAGTTCGAAGGCGCGGACGACGTGCTGACCATCGACGGCTTGCGCGTGGAGTATCCGGACGGCTTCGGTCTCGCGCGTTCGTCGAACACGACGCCGGTCGTGGTGATGCGTTTCGAAGCGGACAGCGAGGAAGCGCTGAAGCGCATTCAGGAAGATTTCCGCCGCGTGATTCTGGCGGAGAAGCCGGACGCACAGTTGCCGTTCTAAGGTTTGACGGGTGAAGAAGCGGCGCGACCGGAAGGTCGCGCCGTTTTTTATTGCGTGGCGCGCCGGCGAGCCGCGCTAAAATCCCCGCTTCCCGTTCTTTCTCCACGCGCGATCCGCGCCTTCCCTCACAGCGTGCAAAAGATCCTGATCGTCCGCGTGTCGTCGCTCGGCGACGTCGTTCACAACATGCCGGCCATCGCCGACATTCGCCGCCGTTATCCCGATGCGCAAATCGACTGGCTCGTCGAAGAGAGCTTCGCGAGTCTCGTCGAACTGGTCGATGGCGTGCGCCGCGCGATTCCGTTCTCGCTGCGCCGCTGGCGCAAGGGCTTTGCGTCGGCGGCCAACTGGCGTGAGATCGGCAAGTTCAGGCGCGAACTCGCCGCCGAAAAATACGATCTCGTGATCGACTGCCAGGGGCTCATCAAGACCGCGTGGGTCGCGAGCTGGGCGCGCGGGCCGCTCGTCGGGCTCGCGAATCGCACGGACGGCGCGGGCTTCGAATGGCCCGTGCGCTTCTTCTATGACCGCCGCGTGCCGATCGAGCCGCGCACGCATGTCGTCGAGCGCACGCGCCAGCTCGTGGCCGCCGCGCTCGATCTGCCGCGCCCGCAGATGACCGACGACATCGACTTCGGCATCGACACGCGCCGCGCGACGCTCGCCGTGTCCGCGCTCGGGCTGAATCTGCCGGTGCCGTATGTCGTGTTCGTTCACGCGACGTCCCGCGCCGACAAGCAATGGCCAGAAGCCGCGTGGATCGAACTGGGGCAGGCGCTCGTCACGCGCGGGGCATCGATCGTGCTGCCGTGGGGAAGCGAAGCCGAACGCGCGACGAGCGAGAAGCTCGCGAAGGAATTCGGCGCGGCCGCCGTCGTGCCGCCGAAGCTCTCGCTGCCGGCGGTCGTCGGATTGATCGAGGGCGCGGCGGCGACCGTCGGCGTCGATACGGGCCTCGTGCATATTGCCGCAGCGCTGAAACGCCCCACCGTCGAGTTGTACAATTTCTCGACCGCATGGCGCACCGGCGGCTACTGGTCGCCGAACGTGATCAATCTCGGCGACGCGAGCCGGCATCCGACGCTCGCCGAAGTCAAGGCCGCGCTCGCGGGTTTCGGCCTGCTTTGACGCGCTTCGACGTTTCGATGTTTCGATGCCTTGACGCGTAGCGCCGTGCGCGAGCCCACTCAAGTTCGAAGGCACATGACGGAATCTCAAATCATCGAAGTCGCTTCATGCGACTGGCAGGGCAAGAACCTGTCCGTACCGCGCGAGACGCTCCTCGCCGCCGTGGAAGACGGCAAGGTCCTCTATTTTCCCAATCTGCGTTTCGCGATCGAAGGCGGCGAGCAGGCTTTGCTCGACCCCAAAATCGCCGACCCGAAGCGCAAAAACATCAGCCTCGCGCCCAACGGCGGCGCGCTCAACGGCGTCATGGGCGACAACGTGATGCAGTCGGCGGTGCGCTCGCTCATCGGCCGGTATCAGACGAATGCGCGCACGCTCGTCGACGGCCTATTTCCCGAATACGACGGCAAGCTGCGCGTCGCGCCCACGAGCCTGCGGCTGCATCAGGTGGAAACGCGCGAGACGTCGTGGCGCAAGGATGACAGCCGCCTGCACGTCGATGCATTCCCGTCGCGCCCGAACTACGGCGAGCGCATTCTGCGCGTCTTCACGAACGTGAACCCGAACGGCACGCCGCGCGTGTGGCGCGTGGGCGAGCCGTTCGAGGACATGGCCAAGCGCTTTCTGCCCGCCATCAAGGCGCAGGCGCCGGGATCGGCATGGCTCATGAACCTGCTGCACATCACGAAGACGAAGCGCAGCGAGTATGACCATCTGATGCTGCATCTGCATGACGCGATGAAGGCCGACCTCGATTATCAGAAGTCGTCGCCGCAGGAGACGATGCCGTTTCCGCCCGGCTGCGTGTGGATCTGCTTCTCGGATCAGGCGTCGCACGCGGTGATGTCCGGCCAGTTCATGATGGAGCAGACGTTCTTCCTGCCCGTCAAGGCGATGGCGCGCCCCGATCACGCGCCGCTCGGCATTCTCGAGCGCCTGAAGGGCAGGGCGCTCGTTTGAGCGGCGCTGCATCCGCGCCGGCGGCGCCGTTCTCGGCTGTCGTGCTGAGGGCGATCTATCGCGCGATGTGGTGGATCGTCGCGCCGCTGGCCGTGCTGCGGCTTTACATCCGGTCGCGCAGGGAGCGGGGGTATCGCGAGCATATCGGCGAACGATTCGGACGCGGCCCCGCGCGCCGCCCCGACGATCTCGCGCCGCTCATCTGGGTGCACGCGGTATCGGTGGGCGAAACGCGCGCCGCGCAGCCGCTCATCGAAGCGCTGATGAAGGCGCATCCCGACGCGCGGCTGCTCATCACGCACATGACGCCGAGCGGCCGCGCGACGGGCATCGACCTGTTCGGCGACCGCGTGCTGCGCAGCTATCTTCCCTACGACCTGCCGCATCTCGTGCGGCGCTTCCTGCGCGCGTGGCGGCCGTCGCTCGGCATCGTGATGGAAACGGAAGTCTGGCCGACGCTAATCGACGAATGCAAGCACGCCGACGTGCCGCTCGTGCTGACGAACGCGCGGATGTCGGAGCGCTCGTACCGGCGCGCGGCACGGTTCGGGCGCGCGGTGCGCGAAGTGTTCGGCGGCTTCACGCGCGTGCTCGCGCAGACGCCTTCCGACGCGGAACGGCTGACCGCGCTCGGCGCGCGCAATGTCGCGGTGCTCGGCAATCTCAAGTTCGACATGACCGCCCCGCCCGAACTGGTGGCGCGCGGGCAGGCCTGGCGCGCGGCCATCGGCGAACGGCCCGTCTGGGTCGCGGCGAGCACGCGCGAAGGCGAGGAGACGCTCGTGCTGCGGGCGTTCGCCGCGCTGAACGTGCCGGACGCGCTGCTGATTCTGGTGCCGCGTCATCCGCAACGGTTCGATGAAGTATCCGCGCTGATCGCGGCGGCGGGCATGACGGGCGCGCGCCGTTCCGTCTGGGCGCCGAAGCCCGTTGCGGCGGGATCGGGCGCGGATGTGCCGGCGCGCTTGGCGTCGAACGTGCAGGTGCTGCTCGGCGATTCGATGGGCGAACTCGGCGCGTATTACGCGGCGGCCGATCTGGCGTTCATCGGCGGGAGCCTGTTGCCGCTCGGCGGGCAGAACCTGATCGAAGCATGCGCGGCGGGCGTGCCCGTGCTGATCGGGCCGCACACGTTCAATTTCACTCAGGCGACCAACGATGCCATCGCGGCGGGCGCGGCGTTGCGTGTCGACGATCCGCACGGTCTTGCGCGTGCGTTGCGCGAACTGTTCGCGGACAAGCCGCGCCGGATCGCGATGAGCGAAGCGGCGGCGGCGTTCGCGGCGCGGCATCGCGGGGCAACGGAGCGGACGGTGAAGGTGCTGGGGGCGTTGCTGGAAGACCGCGAAACGTAAGGGCCGCGCGTGCATCATAGAGGATCGCCTAATCCATCCCTCTTTCGAAACGCCCGTACACTAGCGGTTCCGGACGACCGTCCGTCAAGCGAGGACCGCGCATGCCGACGATTGCCCTGATTGTCCTGACCATCGCGGTGACGCTCGTCGTCGTGCTGGTCATCGCGAACCTTTCGAGCGGCGAGAAGAAGATCGAGCACAGGATCGAACGGCTGTACTCCAGCGACGATCCGCAGTTTCTCCGCTCGATGGGACTGCTGCTCGGGCCGCCCGTCGTCGGCGGCAACCGCTTCGAGGTGCTCGTGAACGGCGATCAGATCTTTCCTTCGATGACCGAAGGCATCCGCTCCGCGCGCCGCACCATCACGTTCGAAACCTTCATTTACTGGTCCGGCGGGATTGGCGAGCAGATCGCGAGCGCGCTCGCGGACAAGGCGCGTGAGGGCATCGCGGTGCATGTGCTGCTCGACTGGGTCGGCTCGTCGAAGATGGACAAGCGCTATCTGCGGATGCTGCGCGAGGCGGGCGCCGAAGTCGTGCTGTATCACAAGCCGCACTGGACCGGGCTCGGCCGCATGAACGACCGCACGCACCGCAAGCTGCTCGTGATCGACGGACGCATCGGCTTCACGGGCGGCGTGGGGATCGCCGATGAATGGACGGGGCACGCGCAGGACGAGAAGCATTGGCGCGACACGCACTTTCGCGTGGAAGGCCCGGCGGTCGGGCAGATGCAGGCGGTCTTCATGGACAACTGGGTCAAATCGACGGGCAATGTCCTGCACGGCCCGGATTACTTTCCGCAGATCGACGCCGCGGGCGACGGCCTCGCGCACATGTTCAGCAGCTCGCCCTCGGGCGGCAGCGACGACATGCAGCTCATGTATCTGATGGCGATCACGGCCGCGACGCATTCCATTCAATTGTCGAGCGCGTACTTCGTGCCGGACAAGCTGACGATCAACGCGATCGTCGAGGCGGTGAAACGGGGCGTGAAGGTGCGCGTCATCACGCCGGGCAAGCGCATCGATACGCATACGGTGCGCGAGGCGTCGCGCGCGTGCTGGGGCGATCTGCTCGAGGCGGGCGTGGAGATGTACGAGTATCAGCCGACGATGTTTCACTGCAAGGTGATCGTGGTCGATGAATATCTCGTGTCGGTCGGTTCGACGAACTTCGACAGCCGGTCGTTCAAGCTCAACGACGAAGCCAATCTCAACATCTACGATCGCGATTTCGCGCGTCAGCAGACGGCGGTTTTCGATCGCGATATCGCGCAGGCGAAACGCATCACGCTTGCGGACTGGCGTCGGCGGCCGCTGCGCGAGAAGGTCGTGGATCGCGTGGTCGCGTTGCTGGATTCGCAGTTATAGGGCGAGTGTTTTCGCTCACGCGTGCCGCGCGTCGTTCCAGATAATGACTTCCTGCTGCAAGTCCGGCCCATAGCCAATTTCGCTCGGGGCGTAAGGGGTATTGAACGACGCTTGCCGCGCGAGCATCGGCGACCCGTCGTACACATGCGCGCACGTCGGATATATGTAGACGATAGTGAGGCGTTCGAGCGTGTGATCGGCCAACGCAGCCTCGAACTTCTGCCGCATGACACTCATGAGTTCTGCGCCGAACGGGTTGAAGAAGAACGCGACGATGTCCTTCGAAGGAAAGGGCATGCGTGTCGCGTCATCGACGAACGCGCGCATGATCGTTCGTTCCGGAAAGCGGCGCGCGACGATCTTTGCGTTGCGGTTCGCAACATCGACGAGCGGCGCCGCGATGTCGTAGCCCAGCACGGCATCGAAGGGAAATTCCGTCGCGACGATCATCGGCCGGCCCTTGCCGCAACCGATGTCGATGAACGTGCGTCCGCTTACGTCGCCAAGCTGATTCAGCGCGTGCCGGACAATGCTCGGCTGACAGCCCATATAGGGCAGGTTGCCGTTTTCCGGGCCATTGGTGCCGGTCACGGATTCGGGCGGATATATGCCCCCGGTATCCGTGCCGAGCGTGCGGTCGATCGGATGAGTCCTGTAGCAGCCGCTGTAGACGGCTCTCAGAATGGGCACCCGCTTGCCGTATTTGCGAATGGCTGAAACGAAAAGAAGAGTCTGTACGGAATCCGGAAGTCTCGCGACCGCGCCGATCAAAGACCATTTCACTCGCCGCTTAATTTCCGCTTTGAACGTTGCGCTCGTATTCATAAATTCTCCACATTAATCGAAATCGAACGATCATTTGTTCAGTTGAACAAATCGAACGCGCGTCGAAGGCCGGACGTGAAGATGCGGCACGAGAAGACCGATTCTAAACAGCTTGCCTTCGACGGATATGTGAAGCGGCGAACACATGCGGAGTTTTTTCGTCTTGCATTGACGTGATTTTGTCGTTCAGCGGCCCTTGCGCTTTCCTTCCGAGCAAGGAGGAGGCAAGGGGCGCGAACGACGTTGTGTGATCTGCATCGAGTGTTGTCTGCAAAGCGAGACGCCGTGCTTAAGGCTTCATTTGTGGCCGCGCACCGGCTTAATGGTTCCGAACAGGCCATTCGCTTCTTCATTGGGACCTGCCGAGAAGTAAAGCGTGTCCGAGTTCGAATTCCGTCCGCCGCCCAGAGTGAGTGCCCACAAGCCGTCGATGGTCAGAGGATTGCCATACACATCTTCCAGTTGATCGACGAACGTGCCGTCGTTGTTGAAGACATTGATCCGGCCATTGCCGAAATTGCCGACGAGAATCTTGCCGCTGAACGGTCCGAAATCGAACGATGCGCGCGTCACGCCCCACGGCGAATTGAGCGTTCCCCGGCTGGCGAAGCGACGCAACAGATGACCGTCGGTGTCGAATACATCGACGAAGCCGAGACCGTTGCCGGCGACGTCGTCGTGCTTCTGAGCATCCTGCTGGGCATAAGTCACGAAGAGATCGCCGTCGATATTCGCGATGCCGAACGGTGCAAAGCCCGCTGGCATATGCGGATCCATGAAGCCGCCGTCTGTCGACACGCTCATATAGCGGCCGTTTGCGCCGCCGCTGGGTCCGAATACGTCGATGCGGCCCGAACGGAAATTCGTCGCAAAGAGGAAGAGGCCTTTCTTGTTGACGCCGAACGCGAGGCCCTTGTAGACGGCATGATTGGCAACGGAAGGAACGGCTGAGTTGTCGACTGCGATCACGGCGTTGTTCGCCGGATTCAGTCCGCCGGCCCAGGCGGAAAGCGTGCCGTCTTCGGTCGCGAAGATAAAGGCAGCGGGGATGGTCGTGCCCGGCACGAGGAATGCCGCCGAGGCGTTCCATACCATGCCTGTCGGCGCAGCAGGCGCAGGATTCGGCGGATTGTTATGAAAGACCGCCCGGCACGCGCCCGCCGGTATGACATTGCCCGGTAGCGGAATGACAACTTGCAATGACAGCTTCGTGCCTTCGCCGTCATACAGGGTGGAGCATCCCGTGCCGTTATCGTTCACCCAGAAAGGACTGCCGGCAGGACTGAACGCAATGCCCCAGGCGTTCTGCAATACGCCGTCCACCTTCGGGGCGGCGCCTGCCACATTCGAGACGAGCGGTGTGACGACATACGCATCGTCATGGCCCGCATGAGCGGTCGTGAAACCGGCGGCAACGACCATCGCAACGGCTGCTTTCAAACATCCGGAGACATGAGACATGACACCCTCCTTGGTCCAAATTGATGAGGACCTGCTCTGTGAATTGGCGCTGGAGCAAGGTAAACGGCCTTGACGTTCCGGAAATTCCAGAGGGACGCGACAAAGCTGATGGAAGGTGTTTGTGCTGCGGATTTTATTAGAACAGCTACATAAAACAGCGAGTCAATTCGAGCTTGCAATGCTTGGCGACCACGTCCAGCGGCCGCCAACGAATCATCGTCCCATCACACTGCCAACAACCCTTTCTTCTGGATGAAAGAAATCACTGCATCCAGCCCATCGAGGGCTTTGAGATTGCACATCACGAACGGCCTTTCGCCGCGCATCTTTTTAGCGTCGCTGGCCATCACATCGAGATTCGCGCCGACATGAGGCGCAAGGTCCGTCTTGTTGATGACGAGCAGATCCGACTTGGTGATTCCCGGCCCGCCCTTGCGAGGAATCTTCTCGCCACCGGCGACATCGATCACATAGATGGTCAGATCGGAAAGCTCGGGACTGAACGTAGCCGCCAGATTGTCCCCGCCCGATTCGATGAAAACGATATCGACGTCCGGAAAGCGCGACACCATCCTGTCCACCGCTTCGAGATTGATCGATGCATCTTCGCGAATGGCCGTATGCGGACAGCCGCCCGTTTCCACGCCCATGATGCGCTCGGGCGGCAAGGCGCCCGCCACGGTCAACAGGCGTTGATCTTCTTTCGTATAGATATCGTTGGTGATGGCGACGAGATCGTACTTGTCGCGCATCGCCTTGCAGAGCATTTCGAGCAGCGTTGTCTTGCCGGAGCCGACCGGACCGCCGACGCCCACGCGCAACGGCGGCAGTTTCTTGGTACGGCGAGCGGCGGCGGAATAAGCGGGTGCGTTCATGCGATATCGGTTCGAATGCTAAAGCGAGTTAAGAACGAAAGAGCCGCGAATACTGCGACTCATGGCGCGCCGACAAAATGCCGAGCTGCGGCGCAAAGGTATTCACTTCATCGGGCGATGTAGCCAGCGCGCGGCTCACGGCATCGTCGATGGGCGCGCGCAACGCAACGATGATCCGCTGCCCCGCAAGCTGTCCGAGCGGCACCGCCTTGAGCGCGGCGGCCGTCTGATTCTCGACCCAGCTGAACGCATAAGCGGCGAGCGCGGCATCGGGCGAAGCATCGTGCGCGTAGGCGGCGAATGCGAACGCCGTGGGCTGCGCAATGGGCTTCATCGCGGCGAGCGTCGAACGGCGTGCTGCATCGCCCCATTCGAGCGATGCGCACAGTTGCGCGAGCGACCATCCCATCTGCTCGGTCTCACGCCGCAATTCTGCGGACTCGCGGCTCGCGATGTATTCGTCGTCGGCACGGGCAAGCGCGGCGGCATCATGGGCGCGCCAGCGTTCCATCTGGTGCGCGATGAACGGCAATTCCCCACGCGCGAGCACATGAGCAAGACCGCTTGCGATCCATTCGCGCGCGCTGTCGGCATTGTGAATGAAGCCGTGTTCGATCGCCGATTCGAGGCCTTGCGAATAACTGAATGCGCCGATTGGCAGCGCAGGCGACGCGAGATGCAAGAGCGCCGTGAGTTCAGTCGTGCGCATGACCGTGATGATGATGATGGTCGTGCGCATGATCGTGCGAGTGATCATGCCCGCACTGCGAGTGATCGTGCCCGTGATGCTCGTGATAAACCTTCTGCGCGAGTGCGTAGTCCTCGCTGAAGGTCTCGTCGTGTCCGTGCTTGTGGCCGCCGCCATACGCGCCCGTTTCCGGCTGAAACGGCTGCGATTCGCGCGTGACCGTCGCGCCGAGACGCTTGAGCATGTCTTCGAGCACGGCATCCGCTTCGAGCTTCAGATGATCCGCATGCACTTCGACCGGCGTGTGCCGATTGCCGAGGTGATATGCCGCGCGCATCAGCGTGAGCGGATTCACCGCGCGCACGACGAACACGTCTTCAGCCGCCGCGATGACGCGCACGAAGCCGCCGTCGTCGGCTACGAGCATGTCGCCATCCGCGAGCACGGTGCCGCGCGGCATCACGAGCGCGACTTCCTCGCCGTTATCCAGCGTGACGGCTATGCGGCTCTTGCAGCGCGCATCGAAAGCGAGCGTCAGCGTGGGAGCGCGCTTGACGAGCACGGTGGCGAGTTTGGCGGTGAGGCGTTTGTCGAGGGTACGCATGGAAACGGTCAGAACAGGAAATAGCGTTGCGCCATCGGCAGCACGGTGGCGGGATCGCAGGTGAGCAATTGTCCATCGGCGATCACCTGATACGTCTGCGGATCGACGCTGATGGACGGTTGCCATGCATTGTGAATCATGTCGGCCTTTTTCACCGCGCGGCAGTTCTTCACCGCGACCACCTGCTTTCGCAAGCCATAACGTTCCGTGATACGCGACTCGAGCGCCATCTGCGATACGAATGTAAGCGATGTCTTGCCGAGCGCACCGCCGCGCGTGGCGAACATCTCGCGATAATGCACGGGCTGCGGCGTGGGAATCGATGCATTCGGATCGCCCATTTGCGCCACCGCGATCATGCCGCCCTTGACGATCATCGCGGGCTTCACGCCGAAGAACGCCGGCTCCCAAAACACGAGATCGGCCCACTTGCCCGGCTCAATGGATCCCACTTCATGCGCAATGCCATGCGTGATCGCGGGATTGATCGTGTACTTCGCGACATAGCGTTTGGCGCGGAAATTGTCGTTGCGCGCGTTGTCTTCCGGCAGCGCGCCGCGCTGTAGCTTCATCTTGTGCGCGGTCTGCCATGTGCGAATGATGACTTCGCCGACGCGTCCCATTGCTTGGGAATCCGAAGAAAGCATGGACAGCGCGCCGAGATCGTGCAGGATGTCTTCCGCCGCGATGGTCTCGCGGCGAATGCGCGACTCCGCGAACGCAATGTCTTCCGCAATGGACGGGTCCAGGTGATGGCACACCATCAGCATGTCGAGATGCTCGTCGAGCGTGTTGACGGTATAAGGCCGCGTGGGATTGGTGGAAGAGGGCAGCACGTTGGATTCGCCCGCCACCTTGATGATGTCCGGCGCATGCCCGCCGCCCGCGCCTTCCGTGTGATACGTGTGGATCGTGCGGCCCTTGAACGCGGCGATGGTCGCTTCGACGAAACCCGCTTCGTTGAGCGTGTCCGTGTGAATGGCGACCTGCGTGTCCGTATCGTCGGCGACGGACAGGCAATTGTCGATGGCCGCGGGCGTCGTGCCCCAGTCCTCGTGCAGCTTGAGGCCGATCGCACCCGCCTTGATCTGCTCGACGAGCGGTTCCTTCAGGCTCGCATTGCCCTTGCCGAGAAAGCCGAGATTAATGGGCCAGCCATCGGCGGCTTGCAGCATGCGTTCCATGTGCCACGGCCCCGGCGTGCAGGTGGTCGCGTTGGTGCCGGTGGCGGGACCGGTGCCGCCGCCGAGCATCGTCGTGACGCCGCTTGCGAGCGCTTCGTCGATCTGCTGCGGGCTGATGAAGTGAATATGCGTGTCGATGCCGCCCGCGGTCACGATCATGCCTTCGCCCGCGATCACTTCCGTGGCCGCGCCGATCGCAATGGTCACGTTCGGCTGGATGTCGGGATTGCCGGCCTTGCCGATGGCAAAGATGCGCCCGCCCTTGATGCCGATATCCGCCTTCACGATGCCCCAGTGATCGAGAATCAGCGCGTTGGTCACGACGGTATCGACCACCTCGGCGGAGGGGCGTTGCGACTGGCCCATGCCGTCGCGAATGACCTTGCCGCCGCCGAACTTCACTTCTTCGCCATACGTGGTGAAGTCGCGTTCGACTTCGATGATGAGATCGGTGTCGGCGAGGCGCACGCGGTCGCCGGTAGTCGGGCCGAACATTTCCGCATAAGCGCGGCGGCCGATGCGTAGCGTCATAGTCTTCCTTTGGCTTTGAGTTAAAGCGGGCCCATGATGAGGCCGTTGAAGCCATACACGTGACGATCGCCTGCAAGCGCGACGAGCTCGACGGTGCGCTCCTGTCCCGGCTCGAATCGCACGGCGGTCCCTGCTGCGATATTGAGCCGGAAGCCGCGCGTCTTCTCGCGATCGAAGATAAGCGCCGTGTTGACTTCGTAGAAGTGATAGTGCGAGCCGACCTGCACGGGCCGGTCGCCGCTATTGGCCACGACGACCGAGACGGTTTCGCGGCCCACGTTGAGTTCGTGCTCGCCGTCGTCGATCAGATATTCGCCGGGAATCATCGCGCGTCTCAGGGAATGGGATGGTGGACGGTCACGAGCTTCGTGCCATCGGGGAAGGTGGCTTCGATCTGAATGTCGGGAATCATTTCCGGCACGCCTTCCATGACGTCGTCGCGGGTGAGCAGCGTGGTGCCGTAATGCATGACCTCCGCGACGGTCTTGCCATCGCGTGCGGCTTCCATCAGCGCGGCGGAGATGAAGGCGACCGCTTCCGGATGATTCAGCTTGAGGCCGCGCGCGCGACGGCGTTCCGCGAGCAGTGCCGCCGTGAAGATGAGGAGCTTGTCCTTTTCGCGAGGCGTGAGTTTCATGGACTTGTTCTAATGAGCGATGGGCTTCGTAATGCTAGCACTTGGCCTCGTATTTCAGGGCATGAAAGCTTATTGAATGAAGCGTTGCAGTTCGACTGTCGAAGGCCTTTCGAAGATCTGTTCGGGCGCGCCGGATTCCCACACGCGCCCCTGATGCATGAAGACGACCTTGTCGCTGACGCTGCGTGCAAAGCGCATTTCATGCGTCACCATGATGAGCGTCATGCCGTCGCGTGCAAGCGATTCGACCACGGTGAGCACTTCGCCGACGAGTTCGGGATCGAGCGCGGACGTGATTTCATCGCACAGAAGAACGGTCGGCTTCATTGCCAATGCACGCGCAATGGCCACGCGCTGCTGCTGTCCGCCGGATAGCTGGTCGGGATACGCGTCGAACTTGTCGCCGAGGCCCACGCGTTCGAGCACGCCCTGCGCGGTGGCGCGCGCCTTCGCCTTATGAACCTTCTTGACGACCGTTTGCGCGAGCATCACGTTCTGACCGGCGGTCAAATGCGGAAAGAGGTTGTATTGCTGGAACACCATGCCGACCTTGAGGCGGAGCGCGCGCAAGTCGGCGTGGCGCGCATCGATATGCTCGCCGTCGATTGCGATCGAGCCTTCGTCGATGCTCTCGAGCCCGTTGAGCGTACGCAACAGCGTGCTCTTGCCCGAGCCGCTGCGCCCGATGATCGACACGACCTGTCCGCGCTCGACCGAAAAATCGATGCTCTTCAGAACCTGATTCGAGCCGAACTGCTTTTGCAGATTGCGGGTTTCAACGAGCGGCATTCCATTTCCTTTCGAGCGTGCGCGCATATCGCGACAGCGGATAGCAAAGCAAGAAGTAGATGACGGCGACGAGGCCATACACGAGGAACGGTCTGAACGTCGCGTTGGAGATCATCGTGCCAGCCTTGGTGAGTTCCGTGAAGCCGATGATCGATACGAGCGCCGTGTCCTTCACCGCTTGTACCGCGAAGCCGACTGTCGGCCCCACGGCGATGCGCGTGGCTTGCGGAAGGATCACGTGACGAAGCTGCTCGAAGTAGCTCATTGCAAGACTCGACGACGCTTCCCACTGGCCTTTCGGCACGGCTTCCACTGCGCCGCGCCAGATTTCCGCGAGATACGCGCTCGTGAAGAGCGTGAGGCCGACGGTTGCCGCGAACCAGGGCGACACTTCCACGCCGATCAACGGCAAGCCGAAGAACACGAGAAAGAGCTGCATCAGCAAGGGCGTGCCCTGAAAGATCTGGATATAGCCCTTGACGAGCGTACGCAGAAGCTCGTACTTCGATACGCGCATGAGGAGCAGCGCGAAGCCGACGATGCCGCCCAGCACGAACGAAACGATGGACAGCACGATGGTCCATCGCGCGGCGAGCAACAGGTTCTCGACGATCTGCGCAAGCGTGAATTCGATCATCGCGCGATGCTCCTCTCATGCGCAAAGAGACGTTTTGCCGCCGCATTCAGCGCCGCACGCACGATGAACGCGAGCACGAGGTAAGTCGCGGTGATCAGAAAGAACGTCTCGAACGCGCGGAAATTGCGCGACTGAATATAGCTCGCCGCATAGGTCAGATCGGGCACGGATATCTGCGAGACCACGGCCGAGCCGAGCATCGTGATGACGATCTGGCTGGTCAACGCGGGAAAGACTTTGGCAAGCGCCTGCGGCAGCACGACATGACGGAACGCTTCGCCGCGTGAAAGGGCAAGCGAAGCCGCCGCTTCGTGATGTCCCTTCGGCACCGCTGCAATGCCCGCGCGAATGATCTCGATGGAATAGGCGCCGAGATTGAGCGTCATCGCGAGAATGGCGGCGACATATTCGCTCAGATGAATGCCGAGCGCGGGCAGCCCGAAGAACACGAAGAAGAGCTGCACGATGAACGGCGTGTTGCGGATTGCTTCGACATACGCGCCGACCATCGAGCGCAGCCATGCATGACGGCTATCGCGCCCGGCCGCGCCGAGCACGCCGAGCGATACGCCGAGCGCAGTCGAAACGGCCGTGAGCGCGAGGGTCGTCGCCGCGCCGCTCGCGAACATGCCTGCATAGTTCGCGAGATCGGCGAAGTCGAGTTGATAGGCCATCGAATGCGGCGTCCTTCGTTAGAGGCTCGCGGGCAGCGGCTGGCCGAACCATTTCTTCGACATCGCGCCGAGTGTGCCGTCCTTCTTCGCTTGTGCGATGGCGTCGTCCACTTTCGCGAGAAGGCGCGGCTCGTTCTTGTTCATGCCGACGAAGCACGGCGAGTCCTTGATGATGAACTTCGCTTCAGGACGGCGCGGCGGATTCTTCGAGAGAATCGCGGCAGCCACGATGTTGCCCGCGGCGATCAATTGCACTTGTCCCGAGAGGAATGCGGAGATGGTCGCGTTGTTGTCCTCGAAGCGCTTGATGGTTGCATTCGGCGCCATCTGCGAGAGTGCGATTTCTTCGAGCGCGCCGCGCGTCGCGCCGACGGTCTTGCCGGTGAGATCGGCGGGACCGTTCACCTTGATGTCGGCGGGACCGAAAACCCCCTGAAAATAGGGCGCATAAGCAGTGGAGAAGTCGAGTACCTTCTCGCGCTCGGGCGTCTTGCCGAGCGATGAAATCACGAGATCGACCTTGTTCGTCGTGAGATACGGAATGCGGTTCGCGCTGTTCACAGGGACGAGTTCGAGCTTGACCTTGAGCGACTTGGCGAGCAGCGCGGCCATATCGACGTCATAGCCTTGCGGCTTCATGTCCGCGCCCACCGATCCGAATGGCGGATAGTCTTCCGGCACGGCCACGCGCAACATGCCGCTCTTCGTGATGGTGTCGAGTGCGTCGGCGTGCGCGGCGAAAGGCGCGAAAGAAAGAAGCAGGGCGGCGAGGGCGGTGCGCCGCGTGCGGGAAAACAGTTTCGGCATCGATGATCCTTCAGGCTTCGAACGGCCGCATGGGATTTGCGCGGCTCTTGGTTCGACGCTTAAAGCGAGAGCCGTGCCATCGATGGAAAAGCCTTATACCGTGTGCGTTCGCGCGATGAGCGCCAAGGGTTGCGCACAAGCGCGGGGCGCGCGCATGCGCTTTCGTGGTGCGTCGCTTATGTGGTCCACAAGCGCAGCGGTCGAGCATCGACACCATGCACGAGCGGGCGCAAGTGCATCCAGTATTCGGTGAGCGCGCGTTGCAGCGGCTCCATCGAACGGCTGATTGCCCTGACGATCAACACGCCGGGAGCCACGCATGATGCAGCGGCGCGCATGTCGGCATCGAACGGCAGTTGCGCGGTGAGTGCTTCGGCGAGGGCGTCGTCGCACGCGGAGCCGACTGCCCATAGCGTGCCGTAGGCGGGAAAGCTTGCGAGGCCCTGCGATGCGTCGCGCAAGGGATCGCTTGCATCGATGAGGCTGCGTTCGAACCACAGCGTGCGTCCATCGCGATGCGCAATGCGCGAGATCGCCTTGATATGACCTTGCGTCCAGCGCTCACCGGCGGCGGCGCGGCCGAGCAGCATCGCATCCCAGCCGATGGCCGTCGCGGTCTCATCGAGCGTGACGTTGAACTCGAGTTCGACATTCGACGATTCGAACACGATGTTGTTTTGCGGAAGCCAGTCGAGCTTCGCATGCGGCGCGAGGTCGATATCGATGCGTTGCGTCGCGAGCTTGCCGTTGGCCTTGTACCACTTCGTTGCGCCCGGTGTCGTGATGACGGCGTGCGTGTCATCGCCGAGCTTGACGTCGATGTTCAGACGATCGCCGCCTGCCACGCCGCCTGGCGGATGCACGATGACTGCGTGACAGATATCGCCTTCGGGATAGAGCGGCCGTTGCATGCGCAGCGGCCCTTCATGCTTGCGATGGGCGCAGACGGTGCGGCCATGCTGGCGTGCGAAGCCGAGTTCGAGCGTGCCGCGCCAGATATCGGGATTGACGAGCGCCGCGTGAGATTCGTGATGCATGGACAGAGGCTATCGGGAACGATGCGCCATCATACGGCGATCAGCTCGCGCACTCCATGCGCATCCATTTCCGATCCTGCGCCGCCCGCGACGATTTCGCCGCGGCTCATGACCCAATAGCGGTCCGCGAGTTCGCGCGCGAAGTCGTAATACTGCTCGACGAGCAGCACGGTCATGCCCATTTCATCGACGAGTTGACGCAGCGTGCGGCCGATGTCGCGAATGATGGAAGGCTGGATGCCTTCGGTCGGTTCATCGAGTATGAGCAGTTGCGGCTCGCTCATCAGTGCGCGGCCGATGGCGAGTTGCTGCTGCTGGCCGCCGGAGAGATCGCCGCCGCGGCGATGTTTCATGTCGCGTAGAACGGGGAACAGGTCGTAGATGCGGTCTGGAATCTTCGAAGGCGATTTGCGGCTTGCCGCGCCGACGAGCAGGTTTTCCTCCACCGTCAGGCGGCCGAAGATGTCGCGTCCTTGCGGCACGTAGGCCAGTCCGCTTGCGACGCGGGCGTGAGTCGGCATTGACGATATCTTCGCGCCGCGCCAGGTGATGGTGCCGCTTTTGGTCGGCACGACGCCCATTACGCAACGCAGTAGCGTCGTCTTGCCGACGCCGTTGCGGCCTAATAGCACGGTTAGCTTACCGTCGGGGACGGTCATCCTCACGTTTCGCAGGATGTGGCTTCCGCCGTAGTACTGATTCAAGTCTTCGACTTCTAACATTGCTCGTTTGTCCTTGCTGGCGCTTCTTTGTCGTTGAACTTGTGATCGTGTCGGTCTATTAGCACGCCCCTCCCCGGGGCAGGGGTCACTTTCTTTGCTGCTGCAAAGAAAGTAACCAAAGAAAGGAGCTTTCTGGCCCGAAGCACTGACTCTCCGGTCACTCCGTAGAACGAGATTGGCACTCAGCTTGAAACAGCCTTGGAGCACCTTCCGCGCCCGCTGAGCGCCACGTCCTCCGAGCCCCTCGGCTCGATAACACCGAACTAGAACAACCGCTCACGTCCAAACCACAACCGTGCCGGAACACACCTTCAATTGCGCTTCACTGCGATGCGCGTAATGCGCGTTGGTTTTGTCGAGCCCGGGGCTCGGAGGACGTTAGTGGTCAGCGGGCGTGGAAGGTTATTCAAGGTTCTATCAAGCTGAGTGCCAATGTCGTTCTACGGAGTGCGCCATTAAGCTGAACCGCGGGAAAAAAGCTGCTTTCTTTGGTTACTTTCTTTGCAGCAGCAAAGAAAGTGACCCCCGCCCCGGGGAGGGGCACGCTAATAGACCGACACGAAAAAAAGCACCCTAAAACAGGCGCACGCAAAAACTCACCGTCCGAGGTAAGACTCAATAACGGCCTCGTCCCGTTTGACGCTATCGAGCGTGCCTTCTGCAAGAACCGACCCTTCGGCCATCACAGTAACCTTGCCGTTATCCCCGCTGAGCGCAGCAACAAACTCCATATCATGCTCGACGACCATCATCGAACACGACCCGCGCAGCGTATTGAGCAACTCGGCAAGTTCCATCGTCTCATGATCGGTCATGCCAGCCGCAGGTTCATCGAGCAATAGAAGCGCCGGCTGCTGCATGAGCAACATGCCAATCTCCAGCCGCTGCTTCTGTCCATGCGACAACTCACCCGCAAGCCGCGTCGCCTGATGCTGCAAGCGAATCAGTTCGAGCGTCTCTTCAATCCTCGCTTGCGCCGCACGATCCAGCCGCGCACGCAACGACGCAAACCACCGCTTGTCCGTCTTCATCGCAAGCTCGAGGTTCTCCCACACGGGATGATTCTCGAACACAGTCGGCTTCTGAAACTTGCGGCCAATTCCCGTGCGCGCAATCACCGGCTCCGACATGCGAGTCAAATCCAACGTCTGCCCGAGAAAAACCTTGCCGTCGTCAGGACGCGTCTTGCCAGTGATCACATCCATCATCGTGGTCTTTCCTGCACCATTCGGGCCGATCACGCAACGCAACTCACCCACGTCGATCGACAACGTCAGCTTGTTGAGCGCGCGAAAGCCATCGAAACTCACGGTCACGTCTTCCAGATAAAGGATCGTGCCGTGCGATACGTCGATCTCGCCGGGCGCCAGCACATGTCCCATGCCCGAGACCACGTTGATGTTCTTGTGGCCCGTTTCCTCCGGCTCAGGCGCTTGCGGAAGCGGCGGCAAATCGACGATCAATGCATGATGAGCGGTCATTCTGCGGCGTCTCCTGCAATCTTCTTTCGGCGGACGAGATCGATGAGACCCATGATGCCGTTCGGCAAAAGCAAGGGCACGAGCGTGAAGATGAGGCCCAGGAAAAACAGCCAATACTCCGCAAAATACGCAGTAAAAAAGCTCTTCGCGCCATTGACCGCGAACGCGCCGATGATCGGACCAATCAGCGTGCCGCGTCCGCCCACCGCGACCCAGATCGCCATTTCAATCGAATTCGCAGGGGACATCTCGCTCGGATTGATGATGCCGACCTGCGGCACATACAACGCGCCCGCAATGCCGCACAGCACCGCCGACACGGTCCAGATGAAAAGCTTGTACGCGAGCGGGCTGTAGCCGAGAAACATCAGGCGCGCTTCGCCATCGCGCACGCCCGTGACGACGCGTCCGAGCTTCGACGTGACGATCCATCGCGCCGCGAGAAACGCAAGCACGAGCACCGCGAACGTGATGAGAAAGAGCGCCGTGCGCGTGCCCGGATGCGTGACCGGAAAGCCCGCAATGCGCTTGAAGTCCGTGAAGCCGTTGTTGCCGCCGAAACCCGTTTCATTGCGATAGAAGAGCAGCATCGCAGCAAAGGTCATCGCCTGCGTGATGATCGAAAGATACACGCCCTTCACGCGCGAGCGGAACGTGAAGAAGCCGAAGACCCATGCAAGCACGCCCGGCACGAGCACGACGAGCAAGAGCGCATACCAGAGATGCTCCGTTCCTTGCCAGTACCACGGCAACGCATGCCAGTCGAGAAACACCATGAAGTCGGGCAGATCGCTTTGATACGTGCCTTCGCGCCCGATGGAACGCATCAGGTACATGCCCATCGCATAGCCGCCGAGCGCGAAGAAAAGCGCATGGCCAAGGCTCAGAATGCCGCAATAGCCCCACACGAGATCGAGCGCGAGCGCGCCGATCGCATAGCACATGAGCTTGCCGACGAGCGTCATCGCATAAGCCGACAAATGGAACGTGCTCGTTTCCGGCAGCACGAGCGCCATGATCGGCACGCAGACGCCCATCGCGATGAGAAGGGCGATGAGCGCGATCCATCCATTGCGCGGCAAGAGCGCGGCGCGCGGCGGTAGCCCGAGCGCGAAGCCCGCACGCGCGGCGCTTTCTTCGAGTTGCGGCGCGACGTCGAGGTTCGCGCCGATGTTGGTCGAGGCGGTCATCGATCAGGCCTCCGCGCTGCGGCCCTTCAGGGCGAACATGCCCTGCGGACGCTTCTGGATGAACAACACGATCAGCACGAGCACCGCGATCTTCGCGAGCACCGCGCCCCAGAACGGCTCGATCGCCTTGCTGACGAGACCGAGCCCGAAGCCGCCGATCACCGTGCCCGCCAGTTGACCGACGCCGCCGAGCACCACCGCCATGAACGAATCGATGATGTAGCTCTGACCCAGGTCCGGGCCCACATTGCCGATCTGCGATAACGCGCATCCGCCTAGCCCTGCGATGCCCGCGCCGAACGCGAACGCATAGGAATCGACACGCGCGGTCTTCACGCCGACGCACGCGGCCATGCGCCGGTTCTGCGTCACCGCGCGAACGAAGAGGCCGAGCCGCGTGCGCGTGAGCACGGCCCACGCGATGAGCACGACAGCCAGCGAGAACGCGAGGATCGTCAGCCGGTTATACGGCAGGATCAGGTTCTGCATGACGGCGACGCCGCCGCTCATCCACGAGGGATTCGTCACTTGCACGTTCTGCGCGCCGAAGATCGTGCGCGTCGCCTGAATGAGGATCAGGCTGACGCCGAACGTGGTGAGCAACGTTTCGAGCGGACGTCCATAAAGATGCTTCAAAACGAGCCTTTCCAGCACGATGCCGACGAGCGCCGCCGCGATGAACGAAGCCGGCACCGCGAACAGCGGATACCAGTTGAACGCAGCGGGCGCGTAGTGCTGCACGAGGTTCTGCACCACGTAAGTGGCATACGCACCGATCATCAGGAACTCGCCGTGCGCCATGTTGATGACGCCGATCAAGCCATACGTGATCGCAAGTCCGAGCGCCGCGAGCAACAGCACGCTGCCGAGCGAGAGGCCCGCGAAGATCGTCCCCGCGATTTCGCTTCGACGCTGGATCGAATCGAGTTCCTTGATGCCGGCTTCTGCTGCCGCGCGCACGCGCTCATCGGATTCGCTATAGCTGCCATCGCTTTTCTTCGCGACGATGGGGCGCAGCAGTTCATACATGTCGAGATCATGGCGAGCCGCGACGAGTTGCGCGGCTTCGAGGCGCTTGTTTGCATCGGGATCGTGCAGCGCGGTCATCGCCCAGAGCGTGTCGAGGCGCTTCTTCAATTCGACGTCGGTTTCGGCGGCGCGGGCGCGATCGATCAACGGCTTCATCGATGCATCCGGATTGCGCAGCAGCGCGGCAACGGCTTCGCGGCGTTTGGCTATATCGGGCGATGCGAGTTGCAGTCCCGACAGCGCGCCCGCTACTTTCGTGCGCAGCAGGTTGTTCAGCGTGATCGCTTGCGCGTCGGGGGCATCGGCCATCTTGTTGGTGATCGGGTCCTTGTTGCCGTCGTCGGTCTGCATGTAGACGTGGCCGTCGTCGGTGGCGACGAGCGAGCCGTCCGCGAGCGCATTCAGCACCGCGACGGAAGATGCATCGGCGTTGGCGATCAGCTTGTCGATGGCGGCGGACTTCGCTTCGAAATCATCGCCCGCGAGCGGGGCGAGATCGTCGGCAGTGAGTGCGTGGGCGGCGAACGGCGTGAACGCAATGAAGAGCGCGAGCAACACACGCAGAATGGGGGAGGCAAGCGAACCGGTCATGGTGGCCTTTCTGGTAAGACTGAAACGGCCGCGCGTTCATGCATGAGGGGAACGCGCGGCCTTGCATCGAGCCATCAATGCATGGCGCTCAGGCCGTACGCACGCGCGAGCGGCGCAGGAACGACGGAATCGATGTCACGACATCCGGCTTGCCTTCATTGCCCGCGATATACGGGCTCCACGGTTGCGCGCGGACCGCGGTCTTGGTTTTCCAGACGACGTTGAACTGACCGTCGCCGCGAATCTCGCCGATCATCACGGGCTTGTGCAGATGGTGATTGCCGTCCATCGTGAGCGTGAAGCCCGAAGGCGCGGCGAACGTCTGACCGACCATCGCGACACGCACCTTGTCCACTTCGGTGCTCTTTGCTTTCTCGACGGCCTGCTTCCACATGTGAATGCCGACGAACGTTGCTTCCATCGGATCGTTGGTGACGCGCTTGTTTCCGCCGGGCAGGTTCTGCGTCTTGACCCATTCGGCGAACTGCGTTTCGAACTTCTTGTTGGTGGGATTCTTCACCGACATGAAGTAGTTCCATGCGGCGAGATGGCCGACGAGCGGTTTCGTATCGATGCCGCGCAGTTCTTCTTCGCCGACCGAGAACGCGACGACGGGCACGTCGGTGGCTTTCAGCCCCTGATTACCGAGTTCCTTGTAGAACGGAACGTTCGAGTCGCCGTTGATCGTCGAGATGACTGTGGTTTTTCCCCCTTGCGCAAAGGTCTTGATGTTCGCGACGATGGTTTGATAGTCGCTATGTCCGAACGGTGTGTAGACCTCCTGAATATCTGCATCCTTGACTCCCTTCGAATGAAGAAAGGCGCGCAGGATCTTGTTGGTCGTGCGCGGGTACACGTAGTCGGTGCCGAGCAGGAAGAAGCGCTTGGCGCTGCCGCCTTCCGGTCCCATCAGATATTCGACGGCGGGGATTGCTTGTTGATTGGGCGCAGCGCCGGTATAGAAGACGTTGCGCGACATCTCTTCGCCTTCGTATTGCACCGGATAGAAGAGCAGTCCGTTGAGCTCTTCGAACACGGGCAGCACGGATTTGCGCGACACCGACGTCCAGCATCCGAATACGCACGCGACCTTGTCCTGCGTGAGGAGCTGGCGGGCCTTTTCGGCGAAGAGCGGCCAGTTGGAAGCGGGATCGACGACGACGGGTTCGAGTTGACGTCCCATGACGCCGCCGTTCTTGTTGATATCGGCGATGGTCATGAGTGCGGTGTCCTTGAGCGATGTTTCGGAGATCGCCATGGTGCCGGACAGCGAATGCAGAATGCCGACTTTGATCGGACCGGTATCGGCGGCTTGCGCTCTGGAGATGGGAAGCTGGCCCGCGAGCGCGAGTGCGCCGGACATGGAGCCGAACTTCAGCAGACTGCGTCGTTTCATTGATGTTCCCCTTGCCGATGTGTTTTGTTCGCTGCTTTTCCGTAAGCAGCGGGCGGGGTTCTGCAAGGGCTATGCCAATTGAGGCCGTTTGCACGGCTGGGCTTGGTTTTATAGGGTTTTTATCGGCTTGTGCTCCGCGTGCTCGGGCTTCGTTACGGTTGGTTTTGGTGCAGGTCGCGTTGATGGGTGCATCGTTGCGGTGCGGACTCGGTTCTTTTTCTGCACTCCGCGTGCGGCCGGGTTTCTTATGTTCGTGTCGGTCTATTAGCACGCCCCTCCCCGGGGCGGGGGTCACTTTCTTTGCTGCTGCAAAGAAAGTAACCAAAGAAAGCAGCTTTTCTGGCCCGAAGCACTGACTGCGTGATCACTCCGTAGAACCAGATTGGCACTCAGCTTGACACAGCCTTGAATCACCTTCCACGCCCGCTGAGCGCCACCCCATGCGAGCCCCCGGGCTCGTTAACACCGACGCGACAGCAACGCGCCGTGGATAGTAAGTTGATGGGAGGGAGCTTGTGAGAGCCGAGATGCAACTTCGTGGAAAACTCACTCGGGCGGCGGCGGTGTGCGGTGGTGTTGATGAGGCGCGAAGCCGTCCGAGTGAGTATGGTGTTGACGAGCCAGAGGGCTCGCATGGGGTGGCGCTCAGCGGGCGCGGAGAGTGATTCAAGGCTGCCTATAAGCTGAGTGCCAACGTGGCTCTACGGAGTGCGGTATCAAAATGAACAGCGGGCGAAAAGCTGCTTTCTTTGGTTACTTTCTTTGCAGCAGCAAAGAAAGTGACCCCCGCCCCGGGGAGGGGCAACGCAAATAGACCGACACGAAAACAAGCTCCCCGACGAATAAAAAACGCCCTCCCCGCGCAGGGGAGGAAAAGCATCAACGATTGACCATACGCGCAGGCACACTAAGGACCAACACCGCGCCAAGCAAAAGAAACCCGGCGAGCATATACATCCCACTAGAGTTGGCACCAGTGACTTGCTTAAGCCACCCCACGAGATAAGGACTAAGAAACCCGGCAAGATTGCCGAGTGAATTGATCATCGCGATCCCGGCCGCCGCGCCGGTGCCCGCGAGAAACGCCGTCGGCAGACTCCAGAACAACGGCAACGTAGTGAGAATGCCCATCGTGGCAAGCGTCAGTCCGAGCATCGCAAGCGGCGTATTGCCAGCCCACACCACCGACAGCACCAGCCCGATCGCTCCGACAAAAGCCGGCACGGCAATATGCCACCGACGCTCACCGCGCCTGTCCGCACTGCGCGCCACGAGCAACATGCCCACGACCGCCGCGCCATAAGGAATCGCCGATAGCAGCCCGATCGTCAGCGCATCCGTCACGCCCGTCGCCTTGATGATCGTCGGCAGCCAGAAGCTCACGCCATAAAGACCCATCACGAACGAAAAGTAGATGAGGCTCATCAGCCACACCTTCGGGCTCGACAGAATGCGGCTGATCGGCGGATCTTCCTTCTCCACGTTATCCGCCGCAATGTTCCGTTCGAGCAAATCGCGCTCTTCCTGCGTCAGCCACTTCGCCTTCGATATGCGATCGTCCATCATCAGCAACACGACAATGCCCACGATCACCGACGGAATGCCCTCGAGCAGCAACAGCCATTGCCAGCCGTGCCAGTTATGCACGCCATCGAAAGTCTTCATGATCCAGCCCGATACCGGCCCGCCAATCAATCCCGACAACGCGATGGCCGTCATGAAGAGCGTCGTCATGCGCCCGCGCCGCTGCGCCGGATACCAGTACGTCAGATAAAGAATGATGCCCGGAAAGAAGCCCGCTTCCGCGACGCCCAGCAGAAAGCGCATCACGTAGAACATCGTGGGCGTGGTGACGAACATCGTGAGCGCCGAGATGATGCCCCACGAAATCATGATCCGCGCAATCCAGACACGCGCGCCGACCTTATGCAGAATGACGTTGCTCGGTATCTCGAAGATGAAATAGCCAAAGAAGAATATGCCCGCGCCGAAGCCATAAACGGCATCCGAAAGACCGAGATCGGTGGACATCTGCAGCTTCGCAAAGCCGACGTTCACGCGGTCGAGATACGCCACCACATAGCAGATCAGGAGCAGCGGCGAAAGCCGCCACGCAACCTTGCGATACGTCGCTTCCTCGAAACTCGATGGCGCGCTCGCGCCGGGACGGGGCATGGGATTGGCAGTGCTGGACATCTCGTCTCCTTACGGTCGTGCCATGAAGGCATCGTTATCTTCGCGTAAGGATTCTAGCCGCTCGGCTGCGCGCCAAGCGGCTGTTTCGGCTGGGGAAAACACCAATCGCGTCAGCGCCGCGACTTTCGTCAGACGCAGCGTCCGCCATCCACTTCGAGCGCGACGCCCGTGATGAACTCTGCATCGTCGGATGCGAGATACAGCGCCGCATTCGCAATGTCCTGCGGCGTCGAAAGCCGGCCGAGCGGAATCGTCGCGAGGAACTTCTGGCGGTTCGCGGGCGTGTCCTCCATGCCCATGAACTCGGTAAGCAGACCCGTTTCGCCCATCACCGGGTTGATGCAGTTCACGCGGATGCGATCCGGGCCCAGTTCCACGGCCAGCGCCTTGCTCGCGATGATCACCGCCGCCTTGCTGCCGTTGTACCAGACGAGGCCGGGACGCGGCCGCACGCCCGCCGTCGACGCAACGTTGATGAACGCGCCGCCGCCTTGCTGCCGGAAGTACGGCACGAACTGCTCGACGCTCCAGTAGATGCTCTTCACGTTCACCGCATAGACGCGGTCGAACTCGGCTTCGGTCACGTCGAGCACGGGCTTGTTACGGTGCGTCGTGCCCGCATTGTTGACGACGACCTGCACGCTGCCGAAGTCTTCGATGGCCGCATCGAAAAGGCGCTGCCAGTCGTCGCGCTTCGTGACGTCGCCCGCCACGGAGATCGCGCGCCCATGACTCGCTTCCGGCGACGACGCCAGCGCGATCTCGCTTGCCACGCGCTCCGCCGCCGGGCCGTTCAGGTCGTTGACCACCACGTTCGCGCCTTCGCGCGCAAACGTCTTCGCAATGCCCTCGCCAAAGCCCGAACCCGCGCCCGTCACGATCACCGTCTTGCCTTGCAGTCGCATGCTGTCTCCTTACCCGTGTCTGATGGCGATGGTTTTCAACGTCGTGAAGCCGTACAGCGCCTCGAAGCCCTTTTCGCGCCCGTGTCCCGAATGCTTGACGCCGCCGAACGGCAATTCCACGCCGCCGCCCGCGCCATAGTTGTTGATGAAGACCTGGCCCGAACGCACGCGCCGCGCAAGGCGCATCTGCCGCGCGCCGTCGCGTGTCCAGATGCCCGCGACGAGGCCGTAGTTCGTGTCGTTGGCGAGCTTGAGCGCGTCGGCTTCGTCGTCGAAGGGCATGGCGGCGAGCACCGGCCCGAAGACCTCCTCGCGCGCGAGCCGATGCGTGCGCGGCACATCGCGCAACAGCGTCGGCGACTGATAGAAGCCTGCTTCCGGCGCTTCCGCGACGACTTCGCCGTGCGCCGCCATCGCGATGCCGTCGTGCTGCGCATCGGACAGATAGTCCCACACGCGCTGCTGCTGCTTCGCGCTGATGAGCGGGCCGCAATCGAGATCGAGCTTGCTCGGTCCGACCTTCAGCGCCGCGAACGCTTCCGACAGCCTCTCGATGAGCGGCTCGTAAGCCGCACGCTCGATCAGCACGCGGCTGCCCGCCGAGCACGTCTGTCCCGCGTTCTGCACGATCGCCGCGACGAGCACGGGCAGGGCGGCGTCGAAATCGGCATCGGCGAAAACGATTTGCGGGGACTTGCCGCCCAGTTCGAGCGTGACGGGCACGTGGTTGTCGGCGGCCATCTTGGTGACGGCCGCGCCCGTCGCGGGCGAGCCCGTGAACGAAATATGATCGATGCCCGGATGACGCGCGAGCGCCGCGCCCGCTTCGTATCCGTAACCGGTGACGATGTTCAGCGCGCCTTCCGGCAGGCCCGCTTCGGCGGCCAGTTCCGCGACGCGCAGCAGCGACAGGCACGCGTCCTCGGCCGGCTTCACGACGCACGCGTTGCCCGCGGCCAGCGCCGCGCCGACGCTGCGCCCGAAAATCTGCAGCGGATAGTTCCACGGCACGATATGGCCGGTGACGCCGTGCGGCTCGCGGATGGTCAGCACGGTGAAGCCGGACTGATACGGCAGCGTCTCGCCGTGCAGCTTGTCGGCGGCGCCCGCGTAGAACTCGAAATAGCGCGCGATGCCCGTTGCGTCCGCGCGCGCCTGCGTCATCGGCTTGCCGGTGTCGCGCGCCTCGATCTGCGCGATGTCCTCGTGGCACGCGGCGATCAGCATCGAGAGCCGCGCGAGGATGCGCCCGCGCTCGGCGGCGCTCATCGCGCCCCAGGCGCCGTCGTAAGCGGTGCGCGCGGCGCTCACGGCGCGGTCGATGTCCGCGCCCGTGCCGCGTGCGATCTGCGTGAACACTTGCCCGTCCGAGGGATCGACGACCGGAATGGTTTCGTGGACCGACGGCGCGGTCCATCGGTTGCCGATGAAATGCTTGCCTTCTTCCATGCACGTCTCCTTGCGATCGTTCGTCTTCGCGAATGCTCACGAACCGATTATCGCGCCATACGTGAGAGGCTTGGTGCGGCGGCGCGCCCGGTCCGGAAAGCTCGTTTGGCTATAATGCCTGAAGTGTTTCACCTCGCCGCGCCGGCGTTTCACGCGTGGCTCGCATCGCGCGAGATGCGCCATCCGGCATCCCGAACTCAACTTCTCAGAGAGCGCTCATGAGCTTCAACAACGTACCTCCCGGCAAGGATCTCCCGCAGGATTTCAACGTCATCATCGAAATTCCCGCACAGAGCGATCCGGTCAAATACGAAGCGGACAAGGACATGGGCCTGCTCGTCGTCGATCGATTCATCGGCACCGGCATGCGCTATCCGGCCAACTACGGCTTCATCCCGCAGACGCTCTCGGGCGACGGCGATCCGGTCGACGTGCTCGTCATCACGCCGTTCCCGCTGCTCGCAGGCTCGGTTGTGCGCGCGCGTGCGCTCGGCATGCTGCAAATGACCGATGAATCGGGCGTGGACGCGAAGCTGATCGCCGTGCCGCACGACAAGATCTGCCCGATGACGGCGAACATCAAGTCCGTCGACGACGTGCCCGAGTATCTGAAGGATCAGATCAAGCACTTCTTCGAGCAATACAAGGCGCTCGAAAAGGGCAAGTGGGTGAAGGTGGAAGGCTGGGCGGGCATCGATGCCGCGCACAAGGAAATCACCGAAGGCGTCGCGAACTACAAGAAGTAAGCGCGTCGCATCGATGCGAACGCCGCCGCGCAATTGAAGCGCGGCGGCTTTTTTTATGCTTCTTCGATTTGCGGCAACACGGATTCGAGCGTCCGTTCTCCCGCGATCAACGCGCGCTTTTGCTGCACCGGCAAACGCTTCACGCGATATTCCGCGCGCAACGCCTCCGATCTTCCCGCCAGTTCAAACGACGCCGCCACGCGCAGCGGCTTTCTCGCTCGCGTGTAACGCGCGCCCTTGCCGGCGGCGTGCGCGGCGAAGCGCGCGTCGACATCGGTGGCGATGCCCGTGTATAGACTGCCGTCAGCGCATTCGATCAGATAGAGGAACCACGGCATCGCGTCGTATCGGGAAGTCAGGGGGAATTGCCGCGCATTATCGCCGATGCCCGCGCACTCCGGCCGCCCCGACGCCTTTTATCGACTTGCGCGAGAATAGCCCCTTTCGCGCATGACGCGCTCATCGGTCTCTTGACGGGTTTTATAGCGAGGTAGCCTGTTGAATCGCGAAGTCGAAATTCATGTGGTGGATTCGCTCGACGACATTCCGGCCGCCGACTGGAATCGCATCGCCGGCGACAATCCTTTCGTGCGGCACGGCTTTCTTTCGGCGCTGCAGGACACACAATGCGCGGTCAAGCGCACGGGATGGCGCGCGCATCATCTGATCCTGCGGCGCGGCGGCGAATTCGCGGGCGCAATGCCGCTGTATCTCAAGTCGCATTCGCGCGGCGAATATGTATTCGATCACGCCTGGGCCGATGCCTTCGAGCGCCACGGCCTGCGCTATTACCCGAAGGCGGTGTCGGCGGTGCCGTTCTCGCCGGTCACGGGTCCGCGGCTCATCGCGGCGGAGCATGAGGATCGCGTGCTGCTCGCGCGCGGTGCAATCGAACTCACGCGCCGGCTCGACATTTCATCGCTGCACGTGCTGTTTCCGCACGCGCAGGACATCGACGCGCTAACGGACGCCGGCTACATGCTGCGCGAAGGCGTGCAGTTCCACTGGGAGAATCTGCCTGGCGAAGGCTATGCGAGCTTCGACGCCTTCCTCGCGACGATGAGCCACGACAAGCGCAAGAAGGTGAAGCAGGATCGGCGGCGCGTGACGGAAGCGGGCGTGACCTATACGTGGCTGCGCGGCCATGACATTGACCAGAGCGCGCTCGACTTCTTCTACGACTGTTACGACAACACGTATCGCGAGCACTGGAACGCGCCGTATCTGTCGCGCGAATTCTTCGGCCAGATTCACGCCGATGCGCCCGACAGCATGCTGCTCGTCATCGCCGAAGCGGACGGCGAGCGGCTCGCGTGCGCCCTCAACATGATCGGCGGCGACACCATGTACGGCCGCTATTGGGGCACGCGGGAGTTCATCTCGGGGCTGCACTTCGAGACCTGCTACATGCAGGGGATCGAATATTGCATCGAGCATAAGCTCGCGCGTTTCGAAGGCGGCGCGCAGGGCGTGCACAAGATGTCGCGCGGGCTCTTGCCGACGCCGACGTGGTCCGCGCACTGGATCGCGGATCGGCGCTTCGCCGAGGCCATCAGCGAGTTTCTCGATGCCGAAACCACCGCGATGAACGAGCACATCGAAGAGTTGGAAGCGCATACGCCGTTCAGAAAAAAGGGCTAGAACCGCATGCGATAATCGATCGGACACGTCGCTTCGTCGCTTCGTCGTTGTAGCCGCTTTCGTCCGACACACCACGCGCAGGAAGATGAACATGAGCAGAAACTTCTTCAACCTCTACAGCCACGACTTCGCGCGCGTCGCCGTCGCCATTCCGAACTGCAAGGTGGCGGACCCGGCATTCAACGCACAAGAGACGATCAAGCTCGCGAAGCAGGCGGCCGCGCGCGGCGCGGTGCTCGTCGCATTTCCCGAACTCGGTCTCTCGGCTTATACGTGCGACGACCTGTTCCATCAAAGAGCGCTCCTCGATGCATGCGAGGACGCGCTGCGAAGCATCGTCGAGGCGTCGAAGGAAGCGAAGATCGCGATGATCGTCGGCTTGCCGGTGCGCGCGGAGCACAAGCTCTTCAATTGCGCGGTGGTCGTGGCCGATGGCGCGATTCGCGGCGTGGTGCCGAAGAGCTATCTGCCGAACTACGGCGAGTTCTACGAAGCGCGCCAGTTCAGCCCCGCCGATGCCGCCACCGCGCGCACGCTCTCGCTCTGCGGTCAGGACGTGCCGTTCGGCGCATCGCTGCTGTTTCAGATCAAGGATCTGCCGCTGTTCCGCTTCCATGTCGAAATCTGCGAGGACGTGTGGGTGCCGATTCCGCCTTCGTCGTTCGCGGCGCTCGCGGGCGCGACGGTGCTCGTGAATCTGTCGGCGTCGAATATCGTCGTGGGGAAGTCGGCGTATCGGCATCAACTGGTCGGGCAACAGTCCGCGCGATGCGTGGCCGCGTATCTGTACACGTCGGCGGGCGAGGGCGAATCCACCACGGATCTCGCGTGGGACGGGCAAGGCCTCATCTACGAGAACGGCGAGATGCTCGCGGAGTCCGAGCGCTTCGCGGGCGAGTCGCACGTGATCTTCGCCGATGTCGATCTCGAGCGGCTTTCGCGCGAGCGCATGAAGCAGACCACCTTCGGGCGATCCACCGCGCGCCACGCCGATGAAGTCGCGAAGTTCAGCGTCGTTGAGTTCGCGCTGTCCGCGCCGACCGAAGATGCGCTGCCGCTCGAACGGCGCGTCGCGCGCTTTCCGTACGTTCCCGCCGATCGCACGCGCCGCGACGCGCGATGCAACGAGGTCTACAACATCCAGGTTCAGGCGCTCTTGCAGCGGCTGCGGTCGTCGGGAATATCGAAGGTCGTGATCGGCGTATCGGGCGGGCTCGACTCCACGCATGCACTGCTCGTGTGCGCGAAGGCGATGGACCGTCTCGGCCTGCCGCGCTCGAACATCCTCGCCTATACGATGCCCGGCTTCGCCACCAGCGACCGCACGCTGCGTCAGGCGCGCGAACTGATGCAGGTCATCGGCTGCACGGCGCAAGAGATCGACATTCGCGCGAGCTGCGCGCAAATGCTCGCCGACATCGGCCATCCGCACAGCGAAGAGAACACGCAATACGACATCACGTACGAGAACGTACAGGCCGGCGAACGCACGAGCCATCTCTTCAGGCTCGCGAATCTGAATAACGCGATCGTCATCGGCACGGGCGACCTGAGCGAACTCGCGCTCGGATGGTGCACGTACGGCGTCGGCGATCACATGTCGCACTACAACGTGAACGCGAGCGTGCCGAAGACGCTCATCACGCATCTGGTGCGCTGGGTCGCGGAGTCGGGCGAAATCGGCGATGCGGGCAGCGACGTGCTCGAAAACGTGCTCAGCACCGACATCAGCCCGGAACTCATTCCCGGCAAGGAAAGCGGGGCGCTCGAACAGAAGACGGAAAGCGTCATCGGGCCGTACGAGCTGCAGGACTTCAATTTGTACTACACGGTCCGCTTCGGCTTCGCGCCTTCGAAGGTCGCGTTCCTCGCGCACGCCGCGTGGCGCGACCGCGATGCCGGCGACTGGCCCGAAGATCCGAACGTCGCGCGCAATCAGTACGGGCTTGCCGATATCCGCAAGAACCTGCGCATCTTTCTCGACCGCTTCTTCCGCACGAGCCAGTTCAAGCGGTCGTGCATTCCGAATGCACCGAAGGTGGGCTCGGGCGGATCGCTTTCGCCGCGCGGCGACTGGCGCGCACCGAGCGATTCGCAAGCGACCGTGTGGCTCAACGATCTGGCGCGCATTCCCGAGACCGAATGACGATCATCTTCGCTTAAAGCAAAGCGCTGGCGCGATCAAACGCGACTAGAATCGATAAGCATCCGTCACGCGAGTGACGACCACTTTTCTGAACTCTTGACTCCGAAGCGAGGCACGCCATGAAACGCATCACCGCCATCATCAAACCGTTCAAGCTCGACGAAGTCCGCGAAGCGCTCGCCGAAGTCGGTCTGACGGGGCTCACGGTCACGGAAGTGAAGGGCTTCGGCCGCCAGAAAGGGCATACCGAGCTCTATCGTGGTGCGGAGTATGTCGTCGACTTCCTGCCGAAGGTGAAGATCGAAGTCGTCGTCGCGAACGATCAAACCGATCAGGTCATCGACGCGATCATCGGCGCGGCGCGCACCGGCAAGATCGGCGACGGCAAGATCTTCGTCGCGGATGTCGAGCGCGTCATCCGCATTCGCACCGGCGAGGAAAACGAAGCAGCGGTCTGAGCGCCGCGCGTTCCTTCGCTCTTCGCGCCATCGAAGCCCGCTCGCCCGAGCGGGCTTGTCGTTTCCCGCATCGCATGCACCAGCGCGATGCGCGTGTCTCCCGTCCGCCGCTTCAAATCAGCCAAGCCGCAAGCGCCGCCGTGCGGTAACATCGGCTCGATAATATTTCTGTAAGGATTCGTCGATGCACCACGCGATCGGCTTTATTCAGGATCTCGCCGTGATCATGGCCATCGCGGGCGTCGTGACGGTGCTGTTTCATCGTCTGCGGCAGCCGGTCGTGCTGGGTTATATCGCCGCGGGCGTGATCATCGGGCCGTACACGCCGCCGTTCAATCTCATTCACGACGAAGCGACCATTCAGACGCTCGGCGAATTGGGCGTCGTCTTCCTGATGTTCTCGCTCGGGCTCGAATTCAGTCTGCGCAAGCTCTTCAAGGTCGGCGCGACCGCGTTCGTCGCGGCGCTGTCGGAAATCGTGCTGATGATCTGGGTCGGCTACGAAATCGGCCGATGGTTCGGCTGGAACTCGATGGACTCGCTCTTTCTCGGCGCGATGCTCGCGATCTCGTCGACGACGATCATCGTGAAGGCGCTGTCCGAACTCGGCATGAAGGGCGAGCACTTCGCGCAGATCGTGTTCGGCATTCTGATCGTCGAGGACATTCTCGCCATCGCGATGCTCGTGCTGCTTTCCGGCATCGCGCAGACGGGTTCGGTGAGCGCGGGCGTCGCGGTCGTCACGCTCGGCAAGCTGCTGCTCTTCATGACGGTGTCGCTCGTCGTCGGCATTCTGACCGTGCCGCGCGCGCTCAACTACGTCGCGAAGGCAAAGAGCGACGAGATGCTGCTCGTCACCGTGCTCGGCTTCTGCTTCGGTTTCTGCCTGCTCGTCGTGAAGCTCGATTATTCGATCGCGCTTGGCGCGTTCCTGATCGGCGCGATCATGGCGGAATCGAAGCATCTCGCGCGCATCGAGCACCTGATCGCGCCGGTGCGCGACATGTTTTCCGCGATCTTCTTCGTGACGATCGGGTTGCTGCTGAATCCGACCGTGCTCGTCGATTATGCAGGGCCCATCGCCGTCATCACGGTTGCGGTCGTGCTCGGCAAGATCGTGTCGTGCGGGCTCGGCGCGTTTCTCGCGGGCAAGGACGGGCGCACGTCGATGCGCGTCGGCATGAGCGTCTCGCAAATCGGCGAGTTCTCGTTCATCATCGCGTCGCTCGGGCTGTCGCTGAAGGTCACGAGCAGCTTTCTTTATCCGATTGCGGTGGCCGTGTCCGCGCTCACGACGCTCTTCACGCCGTATCTGATCCGCGCCGCCGATCCGCTCACCCTGCGTCTCGCCCGCGCGATGCCCGCGCCGCTCGCGAACACCTTCGGCCTCTATTCGCAATGGCTCGCGAGCCTGGCGCCGGCGGCATCCGGCGGCGCGACGCTCTTTTCCATGACGCGCCGCATCGTGGTGCAGATCGCGGTCAACCTCGCGCTCGTCGCGGCGATCTTCCTTAGCGCGTCGTACTCGGCGCCGTTCGCGTCGCAGTATCTTTCGCGCTGGCTCGATACCGACAACGCGCAGCGCGTCGTGCTGTGGGGTGCGGCGCTCGTCATCGCGTTGCCGTTTCTGGTGGCGGTGTATCGCAAGCTGGAATCGCTCGCTCTGCTGCTCGCCGAAGTGAGCGTGGATCCCGCGAAGGCTGGCCGCTTCACGCGCGCCATCCGCACCGCCATTTCCGGCCTGATTCCGATCGTCGCGATGTTCGGCGTTTTCCTGCTCGTCGCGGCGCTGTCGGGCGGCATTCTTCCGCCGTTCGGCCTGATGGTCGGCGTTTTGCTGTGCGCGGCGCTTTTGCTGACCGTGCTTTGGCGCTGGTGCGTGAAAATCCACGCGACGATGCAGATCGCATTGCGCGAAACGCTGGAGGAAACGCGCGAGCACTGATGCGCGGCCGTTCGCGTCGCGATAGTCGCGATAGATGTGAGCAAATGTGTGCTGGTTTGCGTCGCCGCGTTCGATGGGCGGATAATCAAAAACTGTCCATTACTTCACGTGGCGCCGCGCGCGCCTGACATCGGGATGAGCGAAAACAATACGTCCAACGACTCAGGCAACACCGCAGATAACCCAAACAGCCCGATCAGCCGCAGCGCCGAAGCCCGGCGAGGCGGCGCGGATGCTTCCGGCGCCGGCGGCTCGCGCGAAGGCGCGTCGTCGGCCACGGCGAGCGCGACGCAGCGCGCTTCGACGGATTCGCCCGCGAGCGCATCGGCTGTAGAGCCTGTCGATACCCCCTCCGCGCGCCGCGAGGAAGCGCAGCAGTCGGCACGTGACGCCCGCGCCAACGCCGCCAGCGCGACGGCCGCCCAGGAGGCCGCCGTGCGCGCGAAGCAGCCGGCGCGTGTCGATCCCGTCGACGCAAAAGCCAGCCTCGCGCAAAACCTCGAAACCGCGACCGAAGCGGAAGCATCGGCTGCCGCGGATGTCGAAAGCCCGGTGAAGGCACAGGTTCTGCCGTCCGAATTCGGCGCCGCGCCGGACTTCAGCAAGCTCAATCCGCCGCAGCAAACCACGGACGCCACCGCGCCGCCCGCTTATCTCAAGCAGACGGATTCGGCGTGGTCGGTGTTCGGGCGCATCATCGCGGCGCGCGCGCGGCAGATTTTTGACCGGGCAGGGCAGCGCATCACGCAAAGGACGCTGCGCATCGGCGTGTCGGCGCGCATCTTCCATCCGGAACCAGGCGCGCGCGGATTGCGCGGCAAGACGCTGCAGTATCTGGAAGAATCGATCGCGCACTGGGTCATGTCGCGCGATGTGCTCGTCTTCATGATTCCGACGGTCGGTCATCAAGGGATGTTGCATCCGAGCAATATCCGGCTGCGCGACTACGCGAAGCATCTCGATGGCCTTCTGCTGCAGGGCGGCGCGGACGTTTCGCCGCAGTCGTACGAAGAAGCGACGACGCGGCCCGAATGGCCCGGCGATCGCGTGCGCGACATGTACGAGCTGGAGCTGCTGCACGAGTTCGTCGAGTCGGGCAAGCCGGTGCTCGGCGTGTGCCGCGGCTGCCAGCTCATCAACGTGGCGTTCGGCGGCACGCTCTACGGCGATATCGCCACCGATGTGCCGACCGCCGGCATCCACGTCAACGAGCACTACGACCAGCATCGGCATTCGATCCGCTTTCCGGACGGCTCGTCGCTCGTCAACATGTTCCCGCATCAGCGCGAGGCGATCGTCAATTCGATCCACCATCAGGCCGTGAAGACGCTCGGACGCGATCTGAACATCGAGGCGGTGTCGTCGGCGGACGGGATCATCGAGGCGGTGCGGTATCGCAAGGCGCCGTTCGTGGTCGGCGTGCAGTGGCACCCGGAGTTTCATCGCGCGGGCGGCAACGAACTGCTCGATTGCACGCCGCTGCTCGATACGTTCCTGCGCGTCGCGCGCGAGACGCGGTTCTAGGCGCTCGCCCGGTTTCATGCCTCTGAAACGCAGAAGGCCCGCTTTCGAGCGGGCCTTCTGCGTTTGTGCTTTTTGCGGCTTGCGTGACGGTCAGCGCGATGGCGTCGACATCACCGGCGTGAGTCCGGCTTCCGTTGCGCGCTGAAGCTGATCGACCTGCATCTGTAACGCGCGCAGCTTGCGCTCCGCTTCGAGCTTGTCGCCCTGCAGCGCGACCGATTCCGCCTGCAGCTTCTGCTGCCGTTCCGACACCTGACTGTCCTGCTGCTGCGCGAGCGCGAGGTCCGCGGACAGGCGGCTCGCCCGGTTCGACGATACCGCGATCACGCGTTCGAGCAGCGCCGTCTGCGCCTGAAGTTGCGTGCGGCGGATTTCGCCGTCCGCGAGTTCGTAGGTCTTGCGGGCGAATTGCGAGTAGACCGATTCGGCGCGCCCCTGGTCCTGCGTCTTGACGACGCGCCACAAGCGCGTTTCCTGCTGAAGCGCGACGTAGTAGAGCATTTCCTGTGGCAGGAAATAGAGCTTCGCGCCGTAGCTGGCGTTGCGCGTCGACCGCAGCTCGGTCACGCTTCCCGCCTGGATCATGTCCTGCAACTCGGCGAGATTGCCGGCGACGGACGAGGCGGCATCGGCCTGGACGTTCGACAAGTCGTCCGGCGACGGCGCCTGCGATGCAGCCGGCGCTCCTTTCGCGGCGGGCGCGGCGAACGCGTTCGCGAACCCCGCGAGAAGCGACACAGCGACGGCGAACGTGGCGAAACGGATAAGACGTGAGTGCTTCATGTTGGCGTCATGCCGAAAAGGTTGAACGGGCGGCGTGGGTGGCCAAGATTCTAGTTCACGGTGGCATCGTCCGCGTGCCGCCTGGAGTTGTTGTCGAGCGCCGGGTTGTGCTGAAGGATCGCGTAGAGCGCCTCGACGTTCATCGAACCGGACGGCTGCCGGCGCGGCAGCGCGCGCTCCTGTGCGACTTGCTCGCGATAACCGCGATAACCGCGATAAGCAGCGTGATGGCTGCGGCGTGCGGGCTCGGCCGTCCAGGCCGGGGTATCGGCCACGATGTAGTCTTTTTCCACGGTGCTCCGGTGTGCGCCCCGAGCGGCGATTGCATGCGATCCGCGCTTCTCGGGCAGCTTCGATGCCGCGATGCGCGTCTGGCTGCGTGCCGGCGCATGAACCGCCGGTGACGCGGCTTGCGCCTGACGTTCGATGCTCGCACCTCGCGTGCGAAGCTCGCGCGGCTTCGCGCTCGCGTGAACCGTGATTGGTGTGGGTTTGGTCAGCGTCGCGCGATGAATGGTCACGCTGCTGGCGCTGGCTTGCGGCTCGGTATTCCGCGCGACGACGGCCGCCGGCTGTGCGGTCGCTACGTTTGCGGTGCTTCTGGCTTGTCCGGTATTCATAGCGCCGCCTGCTTCGACCTGCGATGCCGCCACGGGCTTCGCATCGGCATTTGCATTGGCATTCGTTGCCGCGACGACGGTGGCGGGTTCCTCGTTCGCCGGATGCTGCTCGTGGCTGAACAGGAGCCATGCAATGAGCGCGGCGCACGCGAGCGCGATGGCGCCCTTCACCGGCTTGTGCAGGAAACCGTAGCGGCCTTGCGCGGCGGCCGTCGCCGCCGAAGCCGCAGCCGGCGCCTTGACGCCGAGCTGAATCGGGACGGGTCCCAGGCGCGGTTCCTTTCGTTCGTCATCGTGCGCAGCCGGTTTCGCGGATACCGCTTCGGTCTGAGTCGGCTGGATCGGCTTCCGGTGCGACCGGCCTTCGGAGAACATGCCCCAGATGTTCGCCGCGCGATACGGCGATTCGCCGTCACGCACACTGAGCGGTTCGACGTAAGCGGTTTCGAAGCGCGCTGCCGTGATCGGGACTTCGGAGTGCGAGCGAACGGGGCGAGTGCGCGCGGGCGACCATTCCCGACCGAACGTCAGCGACGGATTGGCGAGTGCGCGAAGCGGCGGCAGGCGCAGGTTGCCTTCGATGGCGATCAGGGGTTCGGTCATGAAGATTCCAGAAGCATGGGTCGGGCGCGAGACCTGCGCCGCGCCTCGAACCGCGTTGCGAGGCGTGGCGGCGCGCCGAGGCCTCGCGCGGCGAAACCAAAGTTGACCCGCGATGATACGGAACGCCTGAGCACCCTGCGACCAGATTTCTCCGAAACACAGAATTTTATAGGATGACTGATTGACGAAATCCGACTGCTGTGGTGCGCATGGCTGCGCCTTATTTCCGTCGCGGCATTCGCGCTCGCACGGGCGTTTCGATCGCATTAATGTCGTAAGCAAAAAGACAATTTGAAGTAAGTTAAATTTAATGAAAAATGACCGGATTTAGCCGAAGTTCCGTGCAACGGAGCGCGCCGAAGCGGTAAGATTCCGCATACCCACACTTACAACGAAATGTAAAGGGTTAACCCTAATAAAACGGCGTCGGCGCGGCTTTTTGTCCCGTACCGCGCCAGCGCTTCAGCTAGCTCCGAGAAAGTCCCATGTCAACGACCCACGTAGCACCCGCCAACGAATCCAAGGCCAAGACGGTATTTCGCGTCGTCAGCGGAAACTTTCTTGAGATGTACGACTTCATGGTCTACGGCTATTACGCTTCGGCGATCGCCAAGACCTATTTCCCGAGCGGCAACGATTTCGCCTCGCTCATGCTCGCGCTGTCCGTGTTCGGCGCGGGCTTCCTGATGCGCCCGGTCGGTGCGATCGTGCTCGGCGCGTATATCGACCATCATGGCCGGCGCAAGGGCCTCATCCTCACGCTCGCGCTGATGGCGGTCGGCACCGCGCTCGTCGCGCTCGTGCCCGGCTACGCGACCATCGGTGCGCTCGCGCCGATCATCGTGCTGTCGGGGCGCCTGCTGCAGGGCTTCTCGGCGGGCGTGGAACTGGGCGGCGTCTCGGTGTATCTGTCCGAGATCGCGACCAAGGGCAACAAGGGCTTCTATTGCTCGTGGCAGTCCGGCAGCCAGCAGGTGGCGGTGGTGTTCGCCGCGCTCATCGGCGTATTGATGAACCGGCTCCTGCCCGCCGACCAGATGACCGCGTGGGGCTGGCGCGTGCCGTTCCTGATCGGCTGCCTGATCGTGCCGTTCCTCTTCATCGTGCGCCGTTCGCTGCGCGAAACCGACGAATTCCTCGCGAAAAAGCATCGTCCGAGCATGGGCGAGATCGCGCGCTCCATCGCGCAGAACTGGGGCGTCGTGCTCGCGGGCATGGGCATGGTCATCATGACCACCGTGTCGTTCTACATGATCACCGCCTACACGCCGACCTTCGGCAAGGAAGTGCTGAAGCTCAGCGCCATCGATGCGCTCGTGGTGACCGTGTGCGTCGGCCTTTCGAATCTGGTCTGGCTGCCGGTGATGGGCGCCGTGTCGGACCGCGTCGGCCGCCGTCCGGTGCTGCTGTTCTTCACGATCCTGACCATCCTCACGTCGTATCCGGCGGTGCAGTGGCTCGTCGCGGATCCGTCGTTCGGGCGTCTCCTGATGGTGGAACTGTGGCTCTCGTTCCTTTACGGCAGCTATAACGGCGCGATGGTCGTGGCGCTGACGGAAGTCATGCCGGCCGATGTCCGCACCACCGGCTTCTCGATGGCCTACAGCCTCGCGACGACCATCGGCGGCTTCACGCCCGCCATCTCGACGTTCCTGATCCACGAGACCGACAACAAGGCTGCGCCTGGCCTTTGGATGGGCCTCGCCGCCGTGTGCGGCCTGATCGCGACGCTCGTGCTGTACCGTTCGCCGGAAGCGCGGAATCAGTACAAGACCGCCTGATCGAGCAGCCGCATCGAACGAATGCGGATACGAAAAGCCCCTCGCGCCAGTCGGCGCGAGGGGCTTTTTAGTTGGATGCCGATCAGCCTCGCAACGCGGCGGCGACTTCGGCCACGACGCCGTCCCAGTCGCCCGGCGCGCGCTGCCGCACGAGCCGCGCGCTCGGATACCACGCGGTTCTGTCGCCAGCGATACCCCAGCGCCAGTCGGCCGCGAAGGGCAGCATTACCCACACCGGTTTGTTGAGCGCGCCCGCCAGATGCGCGACGGAGGTATCGACCGAGACGACGGCATCGAGCCGATCGACGATCGCGCCCGTATCGGCGAAATTCTCGAGGCGTCCTTCCAGGCGATGAATGGATTGCGCGCGCGGCTGCGCGACGAGCGCCGCGCGTTCGTCGTCGGTGAGAAACGGCTGCAGCACGATCCAGTCGATGCCTTCAAGCGCGAAGAGCGGCGCGAGCGCGCTGAGCGGCGCGGAGCGCGTTTCGCCCGGCTGCAGCCGCCCCGACCACGCGATGCCGATCTTGCGCTTGTGCTGGCCGCCGAGCGAGCCGCGCCATTTGCGGCGATAGTCGGCCGGCACGACGATATACGGCGCGCGCGCGGGAATCGTTTCGATCGACGTCATGCCGAGCGCGAGCGGCAGGCTCAGGAGCGGACAAAAGGCGTCGGCGCGGGCCTGCGGTTCGTCGGTGCGGCTTTTCAGTTCGATGCGCGCCGCGTTCGCCGCCGGCGCTAGCAGCGGCACGAGCGCCGGCTGTACTTCGAGCACGAGCTTGCCGACGCGCTTCGCCGCGAACGCCGCGAAGCGGACGAACTGGAGCGTGTCGCCGAAACCTTGCTCCGCGCGCACACGCAGCGTGCGGCCCGGCAACGGCTCGCCCGTCCAGCGGGCAAGCGCCGGCGCGGATTCGCTGCCGGGCGTGCGCAGACGCCATTCGTAGGCGGGGAGGCCGCGCTCGTAATCGCCCGTCGCGAGCAGCGCGAGACCGCGGTTCAGATGCGCGGCGGGCATGTCCGGATCGAGGCGCAGGGCTTCGTCGAAAGCGCGGATGGCGGCGGCGTGCGCGGCGAGCGCCAGATGCGAATTGCCGAGACACAGCCACGCCACGCCGTATTTCGGATCGAGCCCGACCGCGCGTTCATACGACAGCACGGCTTCCTCGTGGCGATTGAGTTTGGCGAGCGCATGGCCGAGCCCGAAATGCCCCGGCGCGAAACGTGACTGCAGACTCACGACCTTGCGAAAGAGCGGCAGCGCTTCTTCGGCGTGCGCGCGTGCATCGAGCAGATTGCCGAGATTGAAGTGCGCGGCGACGTAGTTCGGCTCGGCGTCGATGGCGGCGCGGAAGTGCGAGATCGCGCCGGTCGCGTCGCCGAGCGCGTTCAGCGCCATGCCGAGATTGTTGTGCGCGCCCGCGTGACGCGGCTTGAGCGCGAGCGCGCGTCGAAAGGCGCGGGCGGCGTCATCGTGACGCGACAGCGCCGCGAGCGCGTTGCCGAAGTTGTTCCAGGCGGCGGCATCGTTGGGCTGGGCGCGCAGCGCTTTCTCGAAGGCATCGGCGGCGTCTTCGTGACGGCCGATCACCGTGTACGCATTGCCGAGGTTGTACTGCGCGAGCGCGAAGCCCGGCGCGAGCGTGAGCGCATTGCGAAAGCACGCGATGGCGTCGTCGATGCGGCCGAGCGCCTTCAGCGCGTTGCCGAGATTCAGTTGGAGGGCGGCGTCGGTGGGACGCAGATCGACCGCGCGGCCGACGAGTTCCGCCGCTTCCTCGTGCTGGCCCTGCTGATGACGCAGCACGCCGAGATAGTGCAGCGCTTCGACGTGGGCGGGTTCGGCGGCGAGCGCGGCTTGATAGTCGCGTTCCGCATCGGTCAGGCGGCCGTCACGATGGGCCGCGAAGCCGCGGGCGAATACGGTATCCATGACGGAGAAATGTTGCAAACCACGCATTTTCCCATACCAAGAGCGCGCGTTCCGAATCTATCGTTGACAGGTTGCCGCCGCGCTAATTAATATATGAACACTTATTCATATGTTGGTGATATCCAGTGGCGTCCTCTCTTCCCGATTCCGCGACATCCGATGACCGCGTGGTGCCGCTCGCGGACCTGTTCCGGTTGCTTGGCGACCCGACGCGGCTGCGCATCGTGCTGACGTGTGTCGAGGGGCGGCGCGCGGTCGGGGCGATCGCGGAATTGTTGGGGTTGTCGGGATCGCTCGTGAGCCACCATTTGCGGCTGTTGCGCGCGGCGCGGATCGTGCGAGCGGAGCGGCAGGGCAAGCAGGTCTTTTACGTTGCGGCCGACCGTCATATCAGCGCGATGCTGGGCGAGTTGCTGGAGCACGTCGCGGAGCCGCAGCCGGACGCCGCCGATATCGAATCAACCGACTGAACCGAGAATTTAAGCCGATGAGCACGCATTCGCATCACGATCATTCCCACGCGCACGATCACTCCGAGCATGACGACCACGCTCGTCGTGACGGGCACTCGCATGGTGGCCATGGTCACGGGCCGGGCGGGCATCACCATCATCATGCGCCGCAGGCGGGGCAGGGGCGCACGTTCGCGCTGGCGGTGGGGCTGAATGTGTTGATCGTGGTGGTGCAGGCCGTGTATGGCGTGCTGGCGCATTCGACCGCTTTGCTCGCGGATGCAGGCCACAATCTTTCCGACGTGCTGGGACTCTTGCTCGCGTGGGGCGCGGTGTGGCTTGGCGCGCGGCGGCCGGATGCGCGCTATACGTTCGGGCTGGGGAGTTCATCGATTCTCGCCTCGCTGGCGAATGCTGCGCTGTTGCTCTTTGCGTGCGGCGCGATCGTGCTCGAAGCGGTGCAGCGCTTGTTGAATCCGTCGCCGGTGGCGGGACTGGATGTGTTTATCGTCGCGTTGCTGGGTCTTTTCGTGAACGGCTTTTCGGCGTGGCTTTTCATGCGCGGCGGCAAGGAGGATCTGAACGTGCGCGGTGCGTTCCTGCACATGGCCGCGGATGCCGCGATTTCCGCTGCGGTGGCCGTCAGCGGGCTTGTGATTCTTTATACGGGGTGGAACTGGATCGATCCGGTGATGAGCATCGTCGTGGTCGCCGTCATTCTTTACGGCACGTGGGGCCTTGGCCGCGATGCGATGCGGCTGGCGATGGCGGCCGTGCCGCCGGGGATCGATACTGCGCGTATTCAGGGGTACTTATCGGCGCTGCCGGGCGTGCGCGGTGTACACGATCTTCATGTGTGGGCGCTTTCTACGACGGAGAATGCGTTGACCGTACATCTCGTCATGCCGCAAGGGCATCCCGGGGATTCGTTTCTGCAAAACGTCGTTGCCACGCTTCGGCGCGATTATGCGATGCACCATGCGACCGTACAGGTCGATTTCGGGGATGCTGCTTCGGAATGTGTACTCAATTTGCGCTGAGCGCGTGAGGGCTTTTTTTGCTGTGCGCTTTGTGGGTGCTTATGTTCGTGTCGGTCTATTAGCACGCCCCTCCCCGGGGCGGGGGTCACTTTCTTTGCTGCTGCAAAGAAAGTAACCAAAGAAAGCAGCTTTCTTGGCCCGAAGCACTGACTGTCTAGTCACTCCGTAGAACCACGTTGGCACTCAGCTTGACACAGCCCTGGAGCACCTTTCGCGCCCACGGAGCGCCACGTCCTCCGAGCCCCTCGGCTCGACAAAACCATCGGGCACTACCGCCCACGCAAAAGCAATCGACACACGGAGCCGCAAATCACGCGCGACGTGCAGATGCACTTGGTGACGGTGCTGATTCGGTTTCTCTTATGACTTGTAGTTTTGCGTGACGCGTTGCCTGCCGATGGTGTTAACGAGCCCGGGGGCTCGCATGGGGTGGCGCCCAGTGGGCGCGGAAGGTGATTCAGGGCTGTGTCAAGCTGAGTGCCAATCTGGTTCTACGGAGTGGTCACGCAGTCAGTGCTTCGGGCCCGAAAAGCTGCTTTCTTTGGTTACTTTCTTTGCAGCAGCAAAGAAAGTGACCCCTGCCCCGGGGAGGGGCGAGTAAATAGACCGACACGACTAAACGTAAGCAGCAGTGGAAAACGCCGAGGTGCAACGGGCGTACACTACCCGGCAGGGTAAGCAAAAACGGGAGCAAACTCCGAGCATGTTCGCGCAAAAGCTGAACCCGAACGACAAACTCGACGTTGCGCCGGTCCTGATCGTCGGCGCCGGTCCCACGGGGCTCGCCGCCGCGATGAGCCTCACGCGCGCGCACATCCCCGTGCGCCTCATCGATAAAGCGCGCCAGCCATCGCCTTATTCCCGCGCCATCGGCATTCAGGCTCGCACGCTCGAACTTTTCGAACAGCATCGCATCGTCAAGCCCTTTCTCGAACTCGGACACCGCGCGCGCGTCGCCAATCTGTATTCCAACGGCCAGCGCCTCGCACGGCTCGACTTCGATCCGCTGCAAACCCGCTATCCCTATCTGCTCTTTCTGCCGCAATCGGAAACCGAACGCCTCATGGCCGAGCATCTGCGCGAGGCAGGCGTGCACGTCGAACGCGGCATCGAACTCGCCGACTTCACGCAAGGCTCAGCCGGCGTCCAAGCCACGCTGCGCCACCCGAACGGACGCGACGAAACGCTTCGCCCCTCGTACATGATCGCTGCCGACGGCGCTCACAGCTCCGTCCGGCACCGGCTCGATATCGGCTTCGACGGCAAGACCTTCGATCAAACGTTCCTGCTCGCCGACCTGCAAGCCGATTCCGACTGGCCCGACGACGAGTTCCATATCTTCGCGTCCGGCGAGGGGCTCGCCGCGCTCTTCCCGATGGGCGATGGCCGCGCGCGCCTCATCGCCGATCTGCCCGCCGCCGCCGTCGCGACCAAAGCTGACGAACGCAAGCCCGGCCCCACGCTCGACGAATGCCGCGCGCTCGTCGAACGGCGCGTGCATCATCGCGTGATGCTGTCGGACCTCACGTGGTCATCGACATTTCATGTGAACAGCCGCATGGTGGACCGCCTGCGCGTCGATCGCATCTTCCTCGCGGGCGATGCCGCGCACGTCCACAGCCCCGCCGGCGCGCAGGGCATGAACACCGGCATTCAGGAAGCGTTCAATCTCGGCTGGAAAATCGCGCGGATGCTCGCGGGCGGCGCGTCCGAACGGCTGATCGATACCTATCACGCCGAGCGGCATCCGATAGAACGCGACGTGCTGCGGCAGACGAGCATCCTCACGCAGATTGCCGAAGCCGAGCACGGTCCGATGAAGCTGCTGCGCGAACACGTGATGCCCGCGCTCGTCGCAATCGGCCCCATGCGCGACGCGATGCGGCGCACGGTGAGCGAACTGTCGATCAACTATCGCAAGAGCCCGCTCACGCTCGAACGTCTGCTCGACGGCGGCCCGCGCGCGGGCGAGCGTGCGCCCGATGCGCGCGTGCATGTCATCGACGGTCCGCTCGGCCGGCTGCCGGGCGTCGGCTGTCTCTACGACCTGCACGATCCCGGCTGCTTCTCGCTGTTCCTGCTCATGAATCCGGCGGGCGAGGACGACATCGCGCTCGCGCCCGCGACGATCACCGTGGCGCACGCCATGCGCGATCCCGATCTCGACGGCCTCGCGCAATCCATTGAAGCGATCCTGCCGAACGCGGTGCGCGTCTGGCGCATCACCGATACGAGCGGCGACGGCGCGCAATCGCTCACGGACAACTACGGCCGCACGCGTCCCGCGTTCTATCTCGTGCGGCCGGACGGCTATATCGCCGCGCGAGGACGCGCGCCGTCCGACGTGCACGCGCTGCTGCGCCACTGCGAAATATGGTTCGGCCAGGAGCGGCCGAGCGCGCCGCAGCGCACCGTGAGCGAGTATCCGGAAGACTGAGGCGTTTGGAAAGTCGCTCAGGCCGCAACCGTCTTCGGCTGCAGATCGGCGCGATGCAGCGTGAGCGCTTCACGCACGATAGGCTCCATCGTCGCGCTCGCGGCTTCGTCATCGATCGCCGCGAGAATGGCGAGCCGCATGCGCGGCTCCCAGAAGCGACGGATGTGATCCGCCACGCTATCGACGGCTTCCGCGCGGTCCGGCATCGAATCGAAAAACTGGCCGATGCGGTTCGCCATCTCAATCAGGTTATCGACGTCCATGTGTCATTTCCCCGAAGTGGTCGCGACGTCGCGCATGTTGAGCAGTTCGAGCTGCTGCGTGTTGAAGCGCGAATAATCCTGCTGCCATTGCGACGGCTGTTCCACCGGCAAGACCTGCACCGCCGTGACCTTGTACTCGGGACAGTTCGTGGCCCAGTCGGAGGAATCCGTCGTGATGACGTTCGCGCCCGATTCGGGGAAGTGGAACGTCGTATAGACGACGCCCGGCTGCATGCGCTCGGTGATCTTCGCGCGCAGCACGGTTTGCCCCGCGCGCGATTCGATGCCGACCCAGTCGCCCGCCTTGATGCCGCGATCTTCCGCATCGACAGGATGAATCTCCAGCCGGTCTTCGTCGTGCCAGCGCGAATTCTCCGTGCGCCGCGTCTGCGCGCCGACGTTGTATTGCGAAAGGATGCGCCCCGTCGTCAGCAGCAGCGGATACTTGCGCGTGACCTTCTCCGGCGTCGCGATGAACTTCGTGATGACGAAGCGGCCCTTGCCGCGCACGAATTCGTCGATGTGCATCGTCGGCGTGCCGTCGGGCGCCTTCTCGTTGCACGGCCACTGAATGCTGCCGAGTTCGTCGAGCTTCTCGTACGAAACGCCGTGGAACGTCGGCGTGAGGCGCGCGATCTCGTCCATGATCTCGGACGGATTCGCGTAGTTCATCTCGTAGCCGAGCGCGCGGGCGAGCTTGATCGTCACTTCCCAGTCGGAGAGGCCGGGCAGCGGCGGCATCACCTTGCGCACGCGCGAAATGCGGCGCTCCGCATTGGTGAACGTGCCGTCCTTTTCGAGGAAGGTCGAGCCGGGCAACAGCACGTGCGCGTACTTCGCGGTTTCGTTGAGGAAGATGTCCTGCACGACGATGCATTCCATCGACGACAGCGCCGCGCCCACATGCTGCGTATTCGGGTCCGACTGAACGATGTCCTCGCCCTGGCAATACAGGCCCATGAACGTGCCGTGGAGCGCGGCATCGAACATGTTCGGAATGCGCAGGCCCGGCTCCGGCTGCAGCTTCACGTCCCACGCTTCTTCGAAGAGCGCGCGCGTGGCGCCGTCGCCGATATGGCGATAGCCCGGCAGCTCGTGCGGGAACGAGCCCATGTCGCACGAGCCCTGCACGTTGTTCTGGCCGCGCAGCGGATTCACGCCGACGCCTTCGCGCCCGACGTTCGCCGTCGCCATCGCGAGGTTCGCGATGCCCATGACCATCGTGGAGCCTTGCGCGTGTTCGGTGACGCCGAGGCCGTAGTAGATCGCGGCGTTGCCGCCCGTCGCGTAGATGCGCGCGGCTTCGCGCACCTTCTGCGCGGGCACGCCGGTGATCGCTTCCATCGCTTCAGGCGAGTTTTCTTCCTGCGAGACGAAGTCGCGCCATTGCTGGAATGCGCGCGGCTCGCATCGCTCGGCGACGAATGCCTCGTCGACGAGGCCCTCGGTGACGATCACATGCGCGAGCGCATTGACCATCGCGACGTTCGTGCCCGGGCGCAGCGCCAGATGATGCGATGCCTTCACGTGCGGCGTATCGACGATATCGATACGCCGCGGATCGATCACGATCAGCGTCGCGCCCTCACGCACGCGGCGCTTCAGGCGCGATGCGAAGACCGGATGGCCGTCGGTCGGATTCGCGCCGATCACGACGATCACGTCCGCCTTCTCGACCGATGCGAACGTCTGCGTGCCCGCCGATTCGCCGAGCGTGGTCTTGAGACCGTAGCCGGTCGGCGAATGACAGACGCGCGCGCACGTGTCCACGTTGTTGTTGCCGAACGCGGCGCGCACGAGCTTCTGCACGAGATACGTTTCCTCGTTCGTGCAGCGCGACGACGTGATGCCGCCGATCGAATCGCGCCCGTACTTGTCCTGAATGCGGCGGAATTCGCTCGCCGCGTAGTTGATCGCTTCGTCCCACGACACTTCGCGCCACGGATCGGTGATCTTCGCGCGGATCATCGGCTTCGTGATGCGATCCTTGTGCGTCGCATAACCCCACGCGAAGCGGCCCTTCACGCACGCGTGGCCTTCGTTGGCCTGGCCGTTCTTGTTCGGCACCATGCGCACGACGGTGCTGCCCTTCATCTCCGCCTTCAGCGAGCAGCCGACGCCGCAATATGCGCACGTCGTCACGACGGAATGCTCCGGCTGGCCGAGCATGATGACGCTCTTTTCCTGCAGCGTCGCGGTCGGGCACGCGGCGACGCACGCACCGCACGACACGCATTCGGACTCCATGAACGGCACGTTTTCGCTGGCCGCCACGCGCGATTCGAAGCCGCGTCCGGCGATGGTCAACGCGAACGTGCCTTGCGTTTCCTCGCATGCGCGCACGCATCGGTTGCACACGATGCACTTGGACGGATCGTAGGTGAAGTACGGATTCGATTCGTCCTTCTTGTCCTTCAGATGGTTCGCGCCTTCGTAGCCATAACGCACTTCGCGCAAGCCGACGACGCCCGCCATGTCCTGCAGTTCGCAGTCGCCGTTGGCGGGGCAGGTGAGGCAGTCGAGCGGGTGATCGGAGATGTAAAGCTCCATCACGTTGCGTCGAAGCGATTGCAGCTTGTCGCTTTGCGTGCGCACTTTCATGCCGGCCTCGACGGGCGTGGTGCACGACGCCGGATAGCCGCGCTTGCCTTCGATCTCGACGAGGCACAGACGGCACGAGCCCCACGGTTCGAGCGAATCGGTGGCGCAGAGCTTCGGCACGTTGACGCCGGCTTCGATCGCCGCGCGCATCACGGACGTGCCCGCGGGCACCGTGACCGCCTGACCGTCGATTTCGAGCGTGACGTCGATGTCGGCGTGACGCAGCGGCGTGCCGTAGTCGGTATCGTCGAAGGGATCGCGGCGCTGCACGGATGCCGCGCTCTTGCACGCGCAATTGCCGGAGCCGCAGCCATTGGTGGTGTTGGACATGTCTGTGTCTCCGTTTTTTTATGCCGCTTTCTGCGCCGGCGTACGCGGCAGGCCGAAGTCTTCGGGGAAGTGGTCGAGCGCGGACAGCACCGGGAACGGCGTCATGCCGCCCATCGCGCAGAGGGAACCGGCAACCATCGTGTCGCACAGTTCGCGCAGGAGCGTGATCTGCTTCACCGACGTATCGCCGTCGCGAATCTTCGCGATGACTTCCTCGCCGCGCGTCGATCCGATGCGGCACGGCGTGCACTTGCCGCACGATTCGATCGCGCAGAAGTGCATCGCGTATTGCGCGAGTTCGGCGAGATTCGATGTGTCGTCGTGGATCACGAGACCGCCGTGGCCGACCACCGCGCCGACCTTCGCATAGGCTTCGTAATCGAGCGGAATGTCCCACTGGCTTTCGGGCAGGTACGTGCCGAGCGGTCCGCCCACTTGCACCGCGCGCGCCGGACGTCCGCTCGCCGTGCCGCCGCCGTACTCGTGGATGAGTTCGCGCAACGTCACGCCGAACGCCAGTTCGACAAGTCCGCCTTGCTTCACGTTGCCCGCGAGCTGGAAGGGCAGCGTGCCGCGCGAACGGCCCATGCCGTAATCGCGATAGAAGGCCGCGCCCTTCGCGAAGATGATCGGCACGGTCGCGAGCGTGATCACGTTGTTGATGACGGTCGGCTTGCCGTACAGGCCGACGAGCGCCGGCACCGGCGGCTTCGCGCGCACGATGCCGCGCTTGCCTTCGAGCGATTCGAGCAGCGCCGTTTCCTCGCCGCACACATACGAGCCCGCGCCTTTCGCGACGAACAGATCGAACGCATGCGACGTGCCGAGCACGCTCGCGCCGAGCCATCCCGCGTCGCGCGCTTTGTCGATCGCGCGATTGAGCGTCGCGATGGAGTGCGGATACTCGCTTCGAACGTAGATGTAGCCCTTGGTCGCGCCCGTCGACACGCCCGCGATGATCATGCCTTCGATCAGCATGTACGGATCGCTTTCCATCACGAGGCGGTCGGAGAACGTGCCGGAATCGCCTTCGTCCGCATTGCAGACGATGTACTTCTGATCGCTCAGCGCCGCGCGCACGGTCTTCCACTTGATGCCCGCCGGAAACGCCGCGCCGCCGCGTCCGCGCAGGCCCGAATCGACGAGCGCCTCGCAGACGGCGTCGCCGTTCATGTCGAGCACGTTGCGCAAGCCCTGCAATCCGCCGAGCGCGGTGTAATCGTCGATCGAAAGCGGGTCCGTGATGCCGATGCGCGCGAACGTCAGACGCTGCTGGTTCTTGAGGTACGGAATCTCGTCTACGATGCCGACGTTCTTCGCGTGGTCCTTTCCTTCGTGGAAGCCCGCATCGAAGAGCGCGGCGATCTCGTCTTCGTCGACGTTCGAATAGCCGATGCGCCCTTGCGCCGTTTCCACTTCGACGAGCGGCTCCAGATAGAAGAGCCCGCGCGATCCGTTGCGCACGATCTGCACATCGACGCCGCGTCGTTGCGCTTCATCGGCGATCGCCTTCGCGATGCGGTCGGCGCCCAGCGCGAGCGCGGCGGAATCGCAGGGGACATAGATGCGCGTCATGCCGTCACCTCGCTTTTATCCTTGGCCGCGTCATACAGACGATCGAACTTCTGCGGCGTCACCTTCGCGTGAATCTCGCCGTTGATCGTCATCGAAGGCGAGAGCGCGCACTGGCCGAGGCAGTACACCGATTCGAGTTCGGTATCCTCGGCGTGGCCGCTATCGAAGCGGCAGCCCGTATGACCTTCGATGTGATCCTTCAGCGCTTCCGTCCCCATGCTGCGGCACGCTTCCGCGCGGCACAACTGCACGGTGATGCGCGCGGGCGGCGCCGAACGGAAGTGATGGTAATAGGTGATGGTGCCGTGGACTTCGGCGCGCGACAGCGTCAAAACCCGAGCGAGCGGCTGGACGACTTCGGGCGGCACGAAGCCGGTTTCGTCCTGGATGGCGTGCAGGATGGTCATCAGCGTCGCGCCTTGCACGGCATGGCGACGCACGAGTTCTTCTGCGGCGGCGGCGGAAAGCGGTTGTGTCATCGGGGCTCCTCCACGCTCGGCATATGTTTTATCGATGCATATTTCGATCATATAATCAGGGGCGCCGAGCCTGTGAAGGAACAATAGGCGTCGTGATATATCTTGGCAATAGGAAGGGGCAATGCATATGGTCGACATCGCATGTCGTGCCGAACTCATCTTGCGGGACGCCGATGGCCGGGAAACCAGTCTGAGCGCGGTTGTGCCGCTTTTGCAGCTCGTCGCGCAGACGGGCAGCATTGCGAATGCGGCGGCGGCTAGGGGTTTGTCCTATCGCCACGCGTGGGGCCTGTTGCGCGAGATCGAGGCGCGGCTGGGCGGCGCGCTCATCACGAAATCGCGGGGGCGCGGGTCGGTGCTGTCGGAGCTGGGGGAATCGGTGCTGCGCGCGCAGCGCATGTGCGGCGACCGGCTCGAAGCGCCTTTGCAGGCCGTGGCCAACGATGTCGCCGCCGAGCTGAACCGGCGGCTGGCGGGCGAAGTATCGGAGGTGCGGATACACGCATCGCACGGCTACGCGGTCGCGACGCTCGTGCGCGCGCTCGGCGAGCGGCGCGTGCCGGTGGACATCAAGTATCGCGAGAGCGCGGAGGCGGTGAGGGCGCTCGCGCGGAGCGAGTGCGAACTGGCCGGCTTCCATTTGCCGATCGGCGAATTCCGCTCGACGTGCGCCGAGATCTATCGTCCGTATCTCGATGCGAACAAGCATCAGCTGATCCGCCTCACGCGACGCACGCAGGGCCTCTTTCTCGCGAAGGGCAATCCGAAGGGCGTCGCCGGTTTGCGCGATCTGGCGCGCGACGACGTGCGCTTCGTGAACCGTCAGCCCGGCTCCGGCACGCGCATGCTGCTGGATCTGGCGCTGCGCGGCGTCGGCGTGGATCCGGACCAGATCAACGGTTATGCGTCCACGGAACTCACGCATTCGGCGATCGCGGCGTTCGTCGCGAGTGGCATGGCCGATCTCGGCTTCGGCGTGCAGCCCGCGGCGCAGCACTTCGGGCTCGATTTCATTCCGATCATCGACGAGGATTATTTCTTCGCGTGCGAACGCGCGCGGCTCGACGAAGCGCGGCTTTCGACCGTGCTCGGCGTGCTGCGCAGCGAGGCGTTCAATCGCAGCGTCGCGCATCTGGAAGGCTACGATCCCGAGCGATGCGGCACGCTGCTCGATATCGACGAGGGCTTGCGCGGGTGAATGCGAACGAGCGTCGAAACGAATCGTAAGAGGAAGACGGGCGGCGAATGCGGCTCGCCGGCGCGAATTGGGTTAACCTAACGCCTTGCTGCCAAGTTCCACTCTGTTCTGACGCGCGTTGCCGCGCGATACCGCCATGAAATTCTCGTTGCTCGCTTCCTTGTCGGCGTCGCTCGTCGCCGGCGCCATCTATCTCGCGCCCGTCGCCTTCGCGCAGAATTCGCCGGGCATGCCTGGCGGCGTCCTGCAGGACCAGTTTCGCATCAACGAGCATCCGCAGATGCCGTTCGCGGCGTCCGCGCCGTCCGACAAGTATCAGCGTGGCACGTCCGCCATGCGCCGCCGCGCCGACAACGGCGACCCCAACGGCTGCAATCTGAAGTGCCCGAAAGACGGCACCAACTAAAGCCTGAACGAATCGCGGCGCGTGCAATGCGCGCCGTCGTCGGCTTCTGCTTTTCTCTTCCCCGCCCGTTCCCTTTGTAGCCGTTCGCACGCAGCGTGTGCGCGCTGCCGCATTGCGCGCGCATTGAACGCAGCGCGGACCGAAAAGCACTATGAGATGGCGGATGTCCGGTGCGCCGTCGGCAGTACCTTAAACCGGGCGTGTCATCGCGAGTCTTGCGGTGCGCACGGCCGTTGTTCTCCCATTCGAAAATCAGAAAAACACGAGTGCGCTGGCTTGCCTGAAAAGACGCGGATACCGCGCGCGGGCGATGCACGGAACCGCGATGCCCGGGGAATGGTGCGCGGTGCCGAGCGCACTTCGGACCATCCGAGGGACTGCACACATGCGTATTCTCCAGGTCATACTGGCGCCTCGCCTATCGGGGGCGGAAGTACTTGCGAAGGGTGTCGCGATCGGACACCAGCGCGCTGGTCACGACGTTTCCATCGCCTCGCTGATGCCGCAACACGACGACTTCGCCCACATCAGCGCCGAGCTGCGCGCGCACGGCGTGTCGTGTCTCTTTCCGGAAAAGACGCCGAGCAAGCTCGGCCGCCTGCTGTTCCTTCATCGGGCCATCCGCACGTTCCGGCCCGACATCATCTTCGCGCACGCGACGATTCCCGCGCTCTACGTGCGCGCCTTGCCGACGCGCGTGCCCATTGTCTGGGTCATGCATTCCGGCGCGAACGACTTCGCGAACGCCGCGCTCATGCGCGCCGAGCGGCTCTTGTCGAATCGCGCGAAGGCGGTGATCGGCGTGTCGCAGAAGAATATCGACGAATACGTGAAGGAGATCGGGCTTCATCCGTCGATGATCGTCGTGCCGAACGGCGTCGACGTCTCGCGCTTCGCCGACGATGCCGGACCGCGTGTGGCCGTCGCGTACAAGCAGATCGTGCAGGTGGGCCGCTACATTCCCGAGAAGAACCAGCTGCAGACGGTCGAAGCGTTCGCGCACGTCGCGCGCGCCGATCCCGATGCGCGGCTCTTGCTGTGCGGCGTGATCGAGAATCTGGCGTATCACGCGGCGGTGGTCGAGCGCGTCGCGCAACTGGGGCTGAACGATCGCGTGACCATCGAGGGGCCGCACAAGAACGTCGCGCAGATTCTGCGTGCATCGGCCGTCTTCGCGATGCCGTCCAGCTTCGAGGCGCACAGCATCGGCTTTCTGGAGGCGCTGGCGTCGGGGATTCCAGTGGTTGGGAACGCGATCGCGTCGTTTGCATTCGCGGGCGGCTTTTCCGGCGTGCAACTGCTCGATACGAACGATATCGACGTCTACGGCCGCGCGCTCCTTCATGCGCTGACGCAGCCGCGCGCCACGCGTCCGCTGCACGGGCTGACCTTGCAGAGCACGGCGGACCGTTATCTCGCGATCGCGCGCGATGTGCTGAACGTGCGGGTGGGATTGAGCTGAGCGAGACCGCCGCCTTCATCGGGCGGCGCTTTGCGTTTTGCTTTTAGCGCTGCCAGTAAGCCAGCGTCTTGAGCCAGAGCGATTCCGAGAACAGTCCCGGCAACTCGCCCCAGATCTGCACCGGCCCGAGCCGGAACGACGCGTCGATGTCGTAGCCCGACAGGCTTGGCGCGCCTCCCGTGTAATAGAACTCCTTGAGCAGGGCATTGGCGCGCTTGAACAGCATCAGCGTGGCGTGATTGTCGTGCTCGTCACGGCGGATGAGCGCGGGGAGCGAATCGGCGTAGGACGTGTCGCGCAACGTCGCCGCCTCATGCGCCGGGCGGAAGACTTTGCCGCCCTTGATCGTGAAGACGCGCGTGCTCGCGGAATCGCCGCGCGGTTCGAGCACCGCGAGATCGTCGATGCCGTCGCCGTCGATATCGCCCGCCGCGACTTTCACCGAAGCCGCGCGCAACTGCGGATACACGTTGGTGCGATAGCTCGCGGCGAACGCGCTTCCCGTGCTCGCGAGTTGCGAGAGCGCGAGCGCGCCGTTCAGGTTTTCCATCGCGATGAGCCCCGCGCGCGGCGAGCCCGCGACGCGCGCCGGCAGGAAGCGCGCGCCCGCGTCGAGCGTGGAGGCTTCGAGCCACAGGGCGGGCGCGTGGCCGACGAGTCCTGCCGAAGCCAGCATCCAGAGATCGAGGCCCGCGTCCTTGCGCTTTTGCGCGATGACGACATCGGCGCGGCCGTCGCCGTTGAAATCGCCCGCGACGTATTGCTGCGCAGTGTCCGGCGTCCACGCGTCGCTCGTTTGCAGCCACAGGCGCGGCGCTTCGAAATGCGTGCCCGCGCTTCGCAACAGCCAGAACGCGGTGCCGCCGTTGCGCGGCGTGACGACCATCAGATCGGCGCGGCCGTCGCCGTCGAAATCGGCGAGCAGAAAGCGCGCGCTGTCGAAGCAGAGCGTATCGGCCTGGCACGTGGGCGCGGTCGCTTGCGGATCGAACGGGACCGCGTTCAGATACCACGGGTCCGCCTGATCCATGCGCGACATCTCCGCCACCCATACGTTGAAGCCTGGGCCGTCCTTTCGACGCTGGACATACACCGTGCTGTCGCGGCCCGCGCCGCGCACGTCGCCATAGAGCGCGCCTTCCTGACGCGTGTCGGTCCACACCGTTTCCGGCGATGGCGACCATCGGTATTCGGCCGTCAGAAGCGAGCATCGGCCGGCGGTGAGCGCGCCGTTCTTCTCGCCGAGGCAATGGTTGAGCGGCGTGTAAACGAAGCCGAAGTCCCACGGCGTCCATCGTTGCGATGCGCTCGTCAAGTCGCACGCTGTTTCGACGAGTCCGGAATCGCGCTCCGCGATGCACGCGTGCGTCGATGCGTTCACGAGCAGCGCGTCGTTCTTTTCGCCCGGCGTCGCGGGCAATTGCTTCCAGAACCAGTTCTGCGATGCATCGCCCGAACACGCGTCGAGGCGCGGTGCGCTGCCTGTGCCGCCGGACGCGAGGCATCGGCTGGAGTATTCGTTGACGAGCTGGAACGGGCGCAACTGGAAGTCGGGGCCGGCGTCGTTCGTGTGGCCGGCGCGCCAGTAGCGGCGTGCGACCCAGTTGCCGTCCCACATGTATTCGCCGAAGACGTGGCCGGCGTCGTTGCCATCGACGGCGAAATAGCTGCCGACGACATCGCGCTTGCGAAGCGTTTCGGCGGTGTCGAGGTTCTTCGGCAAGCCGCCGGTGGGGTAGGTCACGTGATAGCCGATCGGCAGATTGCGCGGGAGGCCTTGCGCCGCCACGCGCGTGATGCGCGCCGCGTAGATGTGATCCGGATGCTCGATGAACGCGACGGTGTCGGGATTGAGCGTGTAGATCTCGGTGGCGTCGGAGAGAATCGCGCGCAGCGTCGCAATGAGCGATGCGCGATCGTAGGTCGTCGGGGCGGTCCCGTCGGCGTTCATCGGGTAGCTCGTGAGCGTCTGGCCGCGGTCCCATAGCAGGCCGAGCGGAACCTTGCCGCCGCGCACGCCGCCGCCGGGCAGGCGCAATTCGAGCAGCTTCACGCGCGGTTGCTGCGACAGGACGAGCCGATGAACCGGCTTGCCGGCGAACGTGACCGTCGATTCCTGCCATCGGTCGGCCACGCCGGCCATGCGTGCATACGCGAGCTTCGTGCCGGTTTCGCGCAGCAGCACGTAGTCGAACTTCGCGCCGTTCGCGCCGCCGACGAGATGGACGGTGGTGATGCACCAGCCGGCGTCGAGCTTGTCGCTGATGCCGGGATTGACGAAGAGGAGGTCGTCGTCGAGATGCGCGACGACGGTCACGAGCGTGCCGGCGCGGCAATCCGCCGGCGCCGTCGACGCTGTCGCGGCGTGGGCCCGGATCGGAAGGAGCGCGGCGAGGCAGACGCACCAGGCCCACGCCAGCGAAAGCCACGTCGTTTTCGCCCAGGTGCCACGTCTGCTTCCGCGCATGCTTTCCTCGTCCGCGCGATCGCGCGAGTGAATTCGAACGATAAAGCAGAAGATTGCGCGTTTCGTCCGGCCGAGTCGGTGGCCAAGCGAACACGTATGAAGGATGCGAGGCCGAAGCTGCGGCTCGCCGGACGCTGGGCGAAAAAAAGCCTCGCCCGAAGGCGAGGCGCAAGTACTTGGAATGGTCCCTCGGACGCCGGTGGTGTCTTCCGGCGCGATCGAAGGACACTTGTAGGATAGGCAAAAACTGGACGCGCGAGCATCGGACATATCTGAGTAAGCAGCCTTTTGCCAAAACAAATTGCTGACTATCAACTATGTCGGCGAAACGACGGTGCGATCGAGAATCGATCGGTGAATCGCTGCTCGAAGGCACTATTCAGACCGCTCCGATTCGAAGAACGCGTCGCGGCCTTTATTCTTGACGACGTAGCTTACGTCGTCTCTGCCGTAGCTATGTCTCTCAAAGGATGTTTGCCCCGCCCCGTGCGGGGTTTTTTTTCGCCTGCGCGAGATGCACAGGGTTTCAAGGCCGAAAAGAAAAAACCCGCGACGCTTTCACGATCGCGGGTTTTTGAAAGGGGGTGGTGGAGGCGGCGGGAATCGAACCCGCGTCCAGAAGCGCTCTACGACCAGTTCTACATACTTAGTTCTGTCTTTTGATTTAACCGCAACGACGCGGACGAACACGCTGCGTTACGGCGATTCACTAAATTTTCGACCTTGGCGTCGTGACGCCACCGAGGCTTAACTGACGTATATGACCTCTCGCGGTATTGCTACCCTAGCCCGTCAGTGAACTAGTGAGAGGACGGCGGCCCTTAGGCTGCCAGTGCGAACGTATCGTCGTTTGCAGTTACGATTTTCCCATTGATTAACGAGGTGACGGGTCCTCGGTATGCCCTGACCGCTTCACAACCCCTGTCGAAACCAGGTCGCCCCCAAAGCGGAAATTTCATTATCCCACGAAAAGCCATATGAGGCGAACGGCCGCCTTTGCAAGACGCCGTCGCCCGGGCGTCAAGCGATGTCGCGCAAAAGTTGCTGCAACTCCTCCGGCGTATCGACGACATGATTCGCGTGCCAGCGACGCGGCGGGATATCGTCGCCGCAATAGCCGTAAGCGACCGCCACCGTCACCATGCCCGCAGCGAAGCCGGCCTGCACGTCGCGCAGATCGTCGCCCACGTAGACGATGCGTTCCGGCGCCACATCCAGCAGTTCCGCCGCATGCAGGAGCGGCGCGGGATGCGGCTTCGAATGGGGCGTGGTGTCGCCGCACACGAGGCACGCCGCGCGCGTGTCGAGGCCGAGCAGCGCGACGAGCGGCGCCGCGAGGCGCGTCACCTTGTTCGTGACGATGCCCCAGCGCACGCCGCGCGCATCGAGTTGATCGAGCAGCTCCGCGATGCCCGGAAACAGCGTCGTTTCGATGCACAAGTCCACTTCGTAGTTGGCGAGAAACTCCTCGCGCATCGACGGGAACTCGTGATGCTCCGGACCGATTTCGAACGCGCCGCCAAGCAGCCCGCGCGCGCCCGCCGACGCATACGGCCGCAGCATTTCGAGCGGACGCATCTCGAGCCCACGGTCGTGCCGCATCTTGTTGACCGCCGCGACGAGGTCGGGCGCGGTGTCGGCGACCGTGCCGTCGAGGTCGAAGAGCACCGCCTGGCAAAGCCCGAGCGAATCGCCATCGGCGGCGCGCTGGGGCAGGGGAGTGGGATCGTCGGGCAAAGGCTTCGTCTGGACGACGCCCGTTTCGTCCTGATCTTCTTGATTCATCGCGTCACGCTTCCCGGCGGCAGGCCATCATGTAGTTGATGCTCGTGTCGTTGGACAGGCCGAAGTGCCTGGAGATCGGCCGGTACGTGATGCCCTTGATGTCGACGGGCAAAAGCGACGCCGTGCGCGCGTACGTCGCGAGTTCGGACGGCTTGATGAAACGCGCGTAATCGTGCGTGCCGCGCGGCAGCATCCGCGCAATGTATTCTGCGCCGATGACGGCGAAGAGGTAGGCCTTCGCGTTGCGATTGAGCGTGGAGAAGAACACCCATCCGCCCGGCTTCACGAGCGCCGCGCACGCCGCGACGGTGCCCGCCGGATTCGGCACGTGCTCGAGCATTTCCATGCACGTCACGACGTCATACGATGCCGGCTCGCGCGCCGCCAGCGCTTCGGCCGAGATTTCTTCATACGCAACTTCCACGCCGCTCTCGAGACTGTGCAGATCGGCGACGCCGAGCGCATTCGACGACAGGTCGATGCCTTTTACCGTCGCGCCGCGCGTGGCCATCGACTCCGAGAGGATGCCGCCCCCGCAGCCGATGTCGAGGACGCGCTTGCCCATCAGATGCGCGTGCGCATCGATCCAGGCGAGCCGCACCGGGTTCAGTTCGTGCAGCGGTTTGAACTCGGCGTTCGGGTCCCACCAGCGATGCGCCAGCTCGCTGAATTTCTGCAGTTCGTGGGGATCGACATTGGTCATGAGAGAAAGCCCTTCTAAATCATGAATCAGTTAGACCGAGTATATAGGCGGTGATGAGGGCGGGCAAAAAGCGCAACAGGCGATGCCGCCAACATTCGGCAAGAAAGCGCGCGAATCCGCTCGACACGGCGAGCCGGGGCATAAAAAAACCCCCGCCGAGGCGGGGGTTCGATCTGCGGCAATCCGACAGCTTACTGCTGCGGCTGACGCGTCGTGCCGACAACTTCGACTTCCACGCGACGATCCGGTGCGAGGCAGGCGATGAGTTGCTTGCGATTCTTCTGGTTGCACGAACCCTTCGTGACCGGGTCGCGCTTGCCCTTGCCTTCCGTGTAGATACGGTTGGCTTCGATGCCCTTGCTGACCAGGTAAGCCTTCACAGCTTGCGCACGGCGCAGCGACAGACGATCGTTGTACTTGTCCGAACCGATGCGGTCGGTGTAGCCGGTTGCGACCACGACTTCCAGGTTCAGCGCGCCGATCTTCGATGCCAGATCGTCCAGCGCGGTCTTGCCGGCCGGCTTCAGAACAGCCTTGTCGAAGTCGAACAGAGCGTCAGCTTGGTACGTGACCTTCTGCGTCGTGATTTGCGGAGCGGCAGGCGGCGGCGGAGCGACTGCCGGAGCCGGTGCCTGAGCGACCAGTGCGCCGTCGCACTTTGCGTTAGCCGTTGCCGGCGTCCAGAACGCGTCGCGCCAGCACAGTTCGTTCGTGCCGTTCATCCACACATACTCGCCCGTACCGTTCACCCAGTTGTCATTCACGGCTTGTCGCGAGGCCGGCACCGACTGTGCCGAGGCCGATGCAGCCATAACTGCGGTAGCTGCAATGAACGCGAGCTTTGAAAGTTTATTCATATTTCTCCTCTCGAAATTGAGATTACCGCAGGTTTACTGCGAGCCTGTAGACGAAGACAAGTCATACATTGCTCGAAGTATAACATTCCCCGCGGTGCAAAACGCTGTGTGTAGACTTCGAGCAGTGTCTAACTTTGTGCGTTCGCATTTTGCCATATCGTTCCCTTGCAACGATAAAAATATCCCCGCACCCAGTCTGCTCGCAACCTTATGTGGTGCGTCCGCAACAAGAAAGGGACAGGAGACTGCGGTCGTCAGCGAAGGCGCCCCACATGCGCATTTCGCGTGCCCGAAATCCCTTTCCTGCATATTTCCGTCGCGGACGTTTGTACGCGACGGAAACGGGTGAGGCGGCATGATAGCCCGGCTTCATGACGAATTGCCGGAAAACGTTCCCCACTTTTTGTAAGTAATTGGTACGAGAGTGCGGCAGCGCCGTTTCGATCCGGAAACCGCGCTTTCGACGTCCGCTTTTGACGGTCCAACACTATGTATACGGCGACGGTCGGGCGCGAATATCTCGCATGGTAGAATCTCGTGATGCGCTGCGTTCGCGGCGCCGCAGCGTACGTCGGCTGCGCGCCTGCCCGGCGCGGGCCGCGCGGCCGGCGGATGGGGTGTCGCGAGTTTCCTGAGCGGTTTCCTGAGCGCGCTGCCGTGTCGCTGCTGCACAGTTGAAGACACGGATAATGGATCAATTCGCCAAAGAGACTCTGCCAATCTCCCTCGAGGAGGAAATGCGCCGTTCGTATCTCGATTACGCGATGAGCGTAATCGTCGGGCGTGCGCTTCCCGATGTCCGCGATGGCCTGAAGCCGGTGCATCGCCGGGCGCTGTACTCGATGCACGAACTGAACAACGACTGGAATCGCCCGTACAAAAAGTCGGCGCGTATCGTCGGGGACGTGATCGGTAAGTACCATCCGCACGGTGACGCGTCCGTCTACGAGACGATCGTTCGCATGGCGCAGCCGTTCTCGCTGCGCTACATGCTGGTGGACGGTCAGGGCAACTTCGGTTCCGTCGACGGCGACAACGCCGCGGCCATGCGTTACACCGAAATCCGCATGGCGAAGATCGGCCACGAGCTGCTGGCCGACATCGACAAGGAAACCGTCGACTTCGGTCCGAACTACGACGGCAGCGAAAGCGAGCCGCTCGTTCTCCCGGCGCGCATTCCCAATCTGCTGATCAACGGCTCGGCCGGCATCGCGGTCGGCATGGCGACGAACATTCCGCCGCATAACCTGCGCGAAATCGTCGACGCCTGTTTGCATCTGCTGAATACGCCCGAAGCCACCGTCGACGAACTCATTGAGATCGTGCCCGCGCCTGACTTCCCGACCGCCGGCATCATCTACGGCGTCGCGGGCGTGCGCGACGGCTATCGCACGGGGCGCGGGCGCGTCGTCATGCGCGCGGCCACGCACTTCGAGGAGATCGATCGCGGGCAGCGCATGGCGATCATCGTCGACGAGATTCCGTATCAGGTGAACAAGCGCACGCTGCTCGAGCGCATCGCCGAACTCGTCAACGAGAAGAAGATCGAGGGCATCTCCGACATTCGCGACGAATCCGACAAGAGCGGCATGCGCGTCGTGATCGAGCTGAAGCGCGGCGAAGTGCCGGAAGTCGTGCTGAACAACCTGTACAAGCAAACGCAGCTGCAGGACACGTTCGGCATGAACCTGGTCGCGCTCGTCGACGGCCAGCCGAAGCTCCTGAATCTGAAGGAAATGCTGGAGTGCTTCCTGTCGCACCGGCGGGAAGTGCTGACGCGGCGCACTGTATACGAACTGCGCAAGGCGCGCGATCGCGGGCACGTGCTCGAAGGTCTCGCCGTCGCGCTCGCGAACATCGACGAATTCATCGCGATCATCAAGGCCGCGCCGACGCCGCCCATCGCGAAGCAGGAGTTGATGAACCGTCCGTGGGACTCGTCGCTCGTGCGCGAAATGCTCACGCGCGCCGAAACCGAGGCTTCCGGCGGGCGCATCGCGTATCGGCCGGAAGGGCTCAATCCGGCGTACGGTCTGCAGGAAGACGGTCTCTACAAGCTGTCGGACGTGCAGGCGCAGGAAATCCTGCAGATGCGTCTGCAGCGCCTGACCGGTCTCGAACAGGACAAGATCGTCGGCGAATATCGCGACGTGATGGCGCAAATCGCCGATCTGCTCGATATCCTCGCGCGCCCGGAACGCATCCGTCAGATGATCGTCGACGAGCTCGGCCAGGTGCGTACCGAATTCGGCGACGAGCGCCGTTCGCGTATCGAAATGAACGCGACCGAGTTGAACACCGAAGACCTGATCACGCCGCAGGAAATGGTCGTGACCATGTCGCACGCGGGCTACGTGAAGTCGCAGCCGCTTTCCGAGTATCGCGCGCAGAAGCGCGGCGGTCGCGGCAAGCAGGCTACGCAGATGAAGGAAGACGACCTGATCGACACGCTGTTCATCGCGAACACGCACGATCACATGTTGTGCTTCTCGAACCGCGGCCGCGTCTACTGGATCAAGGTCTACGAAGTGCCGCAGGGCTCGCGCAACTCGCGCGGCCGTCCGATCGTCAACATGTTCCCGCTGCAGGACGGGGAAAAGATCAACGTTGTGCTGCCGGTCAAGGAATTCTCGGCGGACGCCTACGTGTTCATGGCGACCTCGCTCGGCACCGTCAAGAAGACGCCGCTCGAAGCATTCAGCCGGCCGCTCAAGAAGGGCATCATCGCGGTCGATCTGGACGAGGGCGACTACCTCGTCGGCGCAGCGATCACCGACGGCGCACACGACGTCATGCTGTTCTCCGACGCGGGCAAGGCCGTTCGCTTCGACGAGAACGACGTGCGTGCGATGGGCCGCGGCGCGCGCGGCGTGCGCGGCATGCAGCTCGAAGACGGGCAGCAGGTTATCGCAATGCTGGTCGCGGGCGGTGAAACGCAGTCGGTGCTGACGGCAACCGAGAACGGCTTCGGCAAGCGCACGCCGATCAACGAATACACGCGCCACGGCCGCGGCACGAAGGGCATGATCGCGATCCAGACTTCGGAGCGCAACGGCAAGGTCGTCGCGGCGACGCTCGTCGAGCCGGAAAGCGAGATCATGCTCATCACCACGGCAGGCGTGCTGATCCGCACCCGCGTTTCCGAGATACGCGAAATGGGGCGGGCAACCCAAGGTGTTACACTCATCAGCCTTGACGAAGGGACGAAGTTGTCGGGACTGCAGCATATCGCCGAGGCAGAGGCTGAAGCCGAACTCGACGAAGCCGATGCAGCCGCGAACGGCGCCGCGCCCACGCCGGGCGACACGGAAAACGGAGAGGGTGGCGAAACCGCCTGATATTTTTTGTGTCGCCGGTTTCTCGTTATCGCTTTTGTAAGCCTGGATTGGTTAAGCTGCGCGACGTGAGCTTCGTGCCGGCGCGGCGCTTCGCTTCCCGCGAAGCCGGCGTCGAGCGCATACCGGTATGCAAGGCGCGTCGCCAGGGCTGAACTGAATATTTTTTACAGGGAGTAATGATGCAAGGACGTTTCAAGCAGTGGATGTTGCTGGCCGCTTTCGTGCCGACTTTCGCGATGGCTCAGTCGCTTCAGAACCAGGCGCCGAACCAGGCGGCGGCGCCGGCCGCAGCAGCACCGGTTGATCCGGCCAAGCAAGCCGCGATCAAGGACCTGCTCGACGCAATCGACGCGCAAAAGCTCGTCGGCGCAATCGGCAACAGCGCACAGATGCAGGCAAAGCAGCTGGTCCCGGCAATCCTGTCGGACGCGCTGTCGGAAAACAAGTCGCTGAACGACAAGCAGAAGCAAGCCGCTGTTCCGACGCTGCAAAAGAACGCAGTGCCGAAGCTGGTTGACTCGGCAGGCCAGGTCTTCGCAACGGACAGCTTCCGTCAGGACGCCATGAAGGCTCAGTACGACGCCTACGCGAAGTACTACTCGACCGACGAGATCAAGGACCTGACGAACTTCTACAAGAGCACGACGGGCCGCAAGTTCATCCAGGTTCAGGACCAGGTTGGCCGCGACGTCGTGAACGGCCTGATGCAGAAGTACATGCCGCAAGCCATCAAGGCAACGCGCACGCAAGCGGATTCGGAAGTGGCAAGCGTCAAGCCGGCCAAGTAAGCTCGGACCTGCCGTCTGCGGGAATTCGCCGCCGGGGCATGCCGCCCCGCGCGTTGGCGGGTTTTCAAGACGATGCGATAATGGCTGTTTGCGCGCGAGCGCAAGCAGCCATTTCTTTTTCAGGCGCGGCGCGACGAAAGAGAGGAGCGGAACGTCTCTTCGCCAGTCCTTCTCCGGCCAGCGCCTGCCAATCAGGACCCTCAGATGCGCGTGTTCAATTTCTCCGCCGGCCCCGCCGCGATGCCCGAAGAAGTGTTGAGGCAAGCTGCCGATGAAATGCTCGACTGGCAAGGCAGCGGCATGAGCGTGATGGAAATGAGCCACCGCGGCGCCGAATTCATGTCGATCCACGAGGCCGCGCTCACCGACTTGCGCGAATTGCTGAACGTGCCGGCGTCGCATCGCATCTTGTTTTTGCAGGGCGGCGGCATCGGCGAAAACGCCATCGTGCCGATGAACATGCTCGGCACGAAGAAGACCGCGGATTTCGTTATCACCGGTTCGTGGTCGACGAAATCGTTCAAGGAAGCGCAGAAGTACTGCACGCCGCACTTGGCCGCCACCGGCAAGACCGAGCAGGGCTTTACGCGCGTGCCGGGCGTCGACGAATGGAAGCTGTCGGACGATCCCGCCTACGTGCATCTGTGTACCAACGAAACCATTGACGGCGTCGAAGCCTTCGACATCCCCGATCTCGGCGACATCCCGCTTGTCGCGGATGCGTCGTCGCATATCCTCTCGCGCCCGATGGACGTCGCGAAATACGGCGTGCTCTTCGGCGGCGCGCAGAAGAACATCGGTATGGCAGGCGTGACGGTCGTGATCGTGCGCGAAGATCTGCTGGACCGCGCGCTGGCCATTTGTCCGTCGGCGTTCGAATGGAAGACGGTCGCCGAGAACAATTCGATGTACAACACGCCGCCCACGTATGCCATCTACATCGCCGGGCTCGTCTTCAAGTGGCTGAAGAAGCAGGGCGGCCTGCAGGCGATCGAAGCGCGCAACGTCGAGAAGGCGAAGCTGCTGTACGACACCATCGATTCGAGCGATTTCTATATCAACAAGGTCGAGCGGCGGAACCGTTCGCGCATGAACGTGCCGTTCTTTCTCGCCGATGAATCGCGCAACACCGACTTCCTGGCCGGCGCAAAAGCGCGCGGCCTGTTGCAACTGAAGGGCCACAAGTCCGTCGGCGGCATGCGGGCATCGATTTACAACGCGGTGCCGGTCGAGGGCGTACGGGCCCTCGTCGAATACATGAAGGAATTCGAGCGCGAAAGCGCCTAATCCTCGCCTCAGACCTCAAAGCACCGCATGGACGACGATCTCAATTCAAGACTCAAACCGCTGCGCGAGCGCATCGACGCGCTCGACGCGCAACTCATCGCGTTGCTGAACCAGCGCGCTTCCGTCGCGCTCGAAGTCGGCGAAGTGAAGAAGCATTTCAACGCGCCGGTGTTCCGTCCCGAGCGCGAGATGCAGGTGATCGCGCGGCTGCAGGAAATGAGCGAAGGCCCGCTCGAAGACGATCACATCAGCGCGATCTGGCGCGAGATCATGGCGGCGAGCCGCTCGCTCGAACAGACCATTCGCGCCGCGTTCCTCGGGCCGGTCGGCACGTACAGCGAGCAGGCGATGTTCGAATACTTCGGCCATTCGATCGAAGGCATGCCGTGTCCGTCCATCGATGAAGTGTTCCGCTCCGTCGAGGCGGGCGCGGCGCAGTACGGCGTCGTGCCGGTCGAGAATTCAGCGGAAGGCGCGGTGTCGCGCACGCTGGATCTGCTGCTGCAAACGCAGTTGCTCATCGGCGGCGAACTCGCGTTGCCGATTCATCACAATCTGCTGACCGCATCCGGCACGCTCGACGGCGTCACGCGCGTGTGCGCGCATCCGCAGGCGCTCGCGCAATGCCAGCGCTGGCTCACGGCGCACGCGCCGCACCTCGAGCGGCAAGCGGTGTCGAGCAATGCGGAAGCGGCGCGCATCGCGGTGTCGGATCCGACGGTCGCGGCCATCGCCGGCGATCGCGCGGCCACGCATTACGGCCTGGGCGTCGTCGCGCCGATGATTCAGGACGATCCGCACAACCGCACGCGCTTCGTGATCATCGGCAAGCAGCCGACCGGCGCGAGCGGTCACGACCAGACTTCGCTCATCGTCTCGGTGGCGAACGAGCCGGGCGCGGTGTTCAAGCTGCTGGAACCGCTCGCGAAGCACGGCGTCTCCATGACGCGCTTCGAGTCGCGGCCCGCGCGCGTCGGCACGTGGGAGTATTACTTCTATATCGATGTGGAAGGCCATCGCGACGATGCCGCCGTCGCCGCCGCGCTCGATGAACTCGGTCAAAAGGCCGCGTTCCTGAAGATTCTCGGGTCGTATCCGCGCGCCCGGTAAAATCCGCGCTTTGAGCCGTTTGATCGTTCCGCGTCCTGGCGACGCGTTTTTCCCGGTGTTCCGTGACCGCGTTCACATTCAATAAACTGGTTATTTTCGGCGTCGGCCTGATCGGCGGCTCGCTCGCGCGCGCGTTGCGCGAACGGGCGGGGCTGGCGGGGCGCGTCGTCGGCGTCGGGCGCTCGGCACAGTCAGTGGCGCGCGCGCTGGAAATCGGCGTGATCGATGAAGCCGCCGCCCTCGACGACGACACCGCGCTCGCCCGCGCGCTCGAAGGCGCGGATGTGGTGCTGCTTGCCGCGCCGGTCGCGCAGACCGGGCCGCTGCTCGCGCGCATCGCGCCGTTTCTGGATGCGCGGACCATCGTGACCGACGCTGGCAGCACCAAGAGCGATGTTGTCGCGGCAGCGCGTTCGGCGCTCGGCGCCCGCGTCGCGCAGTTCGTGCCGGGGCATCCGATTGCCGGGCGCGAATCGAGCGGCGTCGATGCCGCATTGCCCGAGCTTTATGTCGATCGCAACGTGGTGCTGTGTCCGCTCGCCGAGAACGCGCCGGAAACGGTCGAGCGCATCGCGGCGATGTGGCGCGCGACCGGCGCGTGCGTGCGTCAGATTAGCGAGGGGCAGCACGATCGCGTGTTCGCGTCGGTGAGCCATTTGCCGCATGTGCTGTCGTTCGCGCTCGTCGAGCAGATTCTCGAAGCGCCCGACGCGCAACTCAAGTTTTCGTTCGCCGCGGGCGGTTTCCGCGATTTCACCCGCATCGCTGCGTCGAGCCCGGAAATGTGGCGCGACGTGTGCCTCGCGAATCGCACCGCGCTGCTCGCCGAACTCGATGCGTATACCGACGTGCTCGCGCGCTTTCGTGCGGCCATCGACGCATCCGACGGCGCGGCGCTCGAAGCGGCGTTCGCGCGTTCGCGCGTCGCACGTCAGGAATGGCAGGAACGCGGCGGCATCAGAAATTCCGGCGACGGCGATCGCGCCGCGAAATAAGCACATCCCAGGACACACCATGGAACATCTCGATCTCGGACCTTTTGCTCGCGCGTCCGGCACGGTGCGGCTGCCCGGCTCGAAGAGCATTTCGAACCGCGTGCTGCTGCTCGCGGCGCTGTCGGCGGGCGAAACCACGATCACCAATCTGCTCGATTCCGACGACACGCGCGTGATGCTCGCCGCGCTCGAAACGCTCGGCGTTTCGGTAGAGCGCGATGGCGAGCGCGTGATCGTGACCGGCACGGGCGGCGCGTTTCCGTCGAAATCGGCGGAGCTGTTTCTCGGTAACGCGGGCACGGCGGTGCGCCCGCTCACGGCGGCGCTGGCCGTCAACGGCGGCGAATATCGCGTGCACGGCGTGCCGCGCATGCACGAGCGGCCGATCGGCGATCTCGTCGACGGCTTGCGCCAGATCGGCGCGTCCATCGACTACGAGCAGAACGACGGCTTTCCGCCGCTTCAGATTCACGCGGCGAAGATCGCCGTCGACAAGCCGATCCGCGTGCGCGGCGACGTGTCGAGCCAGTTCCTCACCGCGCTCCTGATGAGCCTGCCCGTGATCGAAGGCCGCAGCGGTCCGGTCACGATCGAAGTCGAAGGCGAACTCATCTCGAAGCCGTACATCGAGATCACGATCCGGCTGATGGAACGCTTCGGCGTCACGGTCGAGCGCGACGGCTGGGCCAGCTTCACGGTGCCGGCGGGCGCGGGCTACCGTTCGCCGGGCGCGATCATGGTCGAAGGCGATGCGTCGTCGGCGTCGTATTTCCTCGCGGCGGGCGCGATCGGGCATGGCCCGGTGCGCGTCGAAGGCGTCGGGCGCTCGAGCATTCAGGGCGACGTCGGTTTCGCGGACGCGCTCAATCGCATGGGCGCGAACGTGATGATGGGCGACGACTGGATCGAAGTGCGCGGCGTCGAGTCGGACGACGGCCGGCTCGCGCCCATCGACATGGATTTCAACCTGATTCCCGACGCCGCGATGACAATCGCCGTGGCCGCGCTTTTCGCAAGCGGCACGACGACGCTGCGCAATATCGCGAGCTGGCGCGTGAAGGAAACGGACCGCATCGCCGCCATGGCGACGGAGCTGCGCAAGGTCGGCGCGACGGTCGAAGAGGGCGCGGATTACCTCGTCGTCACGCCTCCCGCCACGCTCACGCCGAACGCCGCGATCGACACCTACGACGATCACCGCATGGCCATGTGCTTCTCGCTCGTGAGTCTCGGCGGCGTGCCCGTGCGCATCAACGATCCGAAGTGCGTCAACAAGACGTTCCCCGATTATTTCGACCGTTTCGCGACGCTCGTGACGGCATGACCGGAGCGACGCATCGTGAAGCGCGACGATTTTCAGTTCAACGACCGCAACAACGGGCCTGATGGGCCACATGCAATGAAACCGACCCGTCCTTTCGACCCCATTTCAGTGATCACCATCGACGGGCCGACGGCTTCGGGCAAGGGAACCGTCGCGGCGCTGGTCGCGGCCACGCTCGGCTTCCACCTGCTCGACAGCGGCGCGCTCTACCGGCTCGCGGCGCTGGCGAGCATCCGCTACGGCATCGACAACGGCGACGCCGCCGCGCTTGCAAAACTCGTCGGCGACCTGCATATCACGTTTCGCGAAGGATGCGCGCAGCTCGACGGCGTCGATGTATCGAGCGAAATCCGGGCGGAAGAAGTCGGCAATCGCGCGTCCGCCATCGCCGTTCATCCGGAAGTGCGGCAGGCGCTGGTCGCCCGCCAGCGCGCGTTCCGCAAGCGTCCGGGCCTCGTCGCGGATGGTCGCGACATGGGCACCGTGATCTTCCCGGACGCCACGCTTAAGGTCTTTCTTACCGCGAGTGTCGAGGCCCGCGCGGCGCGACGGCATAAGCAATTGATGCAAAAAGGCTTTTCTGCTAATATGGATGACTTGCTGCGCGATTTGCGCGAACGCGACGCCCGGGACACCAACCGGGCCGCCGCGCCGCTCAAGCCCGCAGCGGATGCGAAGACGCTGGACACCTCCGGCTTGTCCATCGACCAGGCGGTCGAGCAGATCATCGGCTGGTACAGCGCGGTTCGCGTCTGATTTTTCGTGGTAGCCCAGTAGTATCTGTTGTAAAGCAAGGTGTTCCGCCGCGAGGCGGAGCGTGTGTTAAACCCTTTAACCCCGTGCGGCTTCGCGCACTTACCGGTCCAGCGCCCGGCAATCCGGACCACCGAGGACCATCGCGCCAAGGCTGTGCAAATATCGATTTTTATGTCCGACCTGCAAACCTCCACCCCGAATAACGAATCTTTCGCGGCTCTGTTCGAAGAGTCGCTGACCAAGCAAGACATGCGCGCCGGCGAAGTGATCTCCGCCGAAGTCGTGCGCGTCGACCACAACTTCGTGGTCGTCAATGCTGGTCTCAAGTCCGAAGCCTATATTCCGCTCGAAGAGTTCCTGAACGACGCGGGTGAAGTGGAAGTGCAGGCGGGCGACTTCGTTTCCGTCGCGATCGACGCGCTGGAAAACGGCTATGGCGACACCATTCTGTCGCGCGACAAGGCGAAGCGTCTTGCTTCGTGGCTGTCGCTGGAAAAGGCGCTGGACAACAACGAACTCGTGACCGGCACCATCACCGGCAAGGTGAAGGGCGGGATGACCGTGATGGTCAACGGCATCCGCGCGTTCCTGCCGGGTTCGCTCGTCGACACGCGTCCGGTCAAGGACACGACGCCGTACGAAGGCAAGACGCTCGAATTCCGCGTCATCAAGCTCGACCGCAAGCGTAACAACGTCGTGCTGTCGCGCCGCGCCGTCATCGAAGCGACGCAAGGCGAAGAGCGCGCGAAGCTGCTCGAGACGCTGAAGGAAGGCGCGATCGTCGAAGGCGTGGTCAAGAACATCACCGACTACGGCGCGTTCGTGGACCTCGGCGGCATCGACGGCCTGCTGCACATCACCGACATCGCATGGCGCCGTGTGCGTCACCCGTCGGAAGTGCTGTCGGTCGGCCAGGAAGTCACCGCGAAGATCCTCAAGTTCGACCAAGAGAAGAACCGCGTTTCGCTCGGCATCAAGCAACTGGGCGACGATCCGTGGGAAGGCATCTCGCGCCGTTACCCGTCGGGCACGCGCCTGTTCGGCAAGGTCACGAACATCACCGACTACGGCGCATTCGTCGAAGTGGAATCGGGCATCGAAGGCCTCGTCCACGTGTCGGAAATGGACTGGACCAACAAGAACGTCGCGCCGTCGAAGGTTGTTCAGCTCGGTGACGAAGTCGAAGTCATGGTTCTCGAAATCGACGAAGACCGCCGCCGTATCTCCCTCGGCATGAAGCAGTGCAAGCCGAATCCGTGGGATGACTTCAGCCGCAACTTCAAGAAGGGCGACAAGATCAGCGGCGCCATCAAGTCGATCACCGACTTCGGCGTGTTCATCGGTCTGCCTGGCGGCATCGACGGTCTGGTTCACTTGTCGGATCTGTCGTGGTCGGAAACCGGCGAAGAAGCCGTACGCAAGTACAAGAAGGGCGACGAAGTCGAAGCCGTGGTTCTGGGCATCGACGTCGAGAAGGAACGCATTTCGCTCGGCATCAAGCAGCTCGAAGGCGACCCGTTCAGCAACTTTGTCGCGATCAACGACAAGGGCGCTATCGTCGACGGCACGGTGAAGTCGGTCGATCCGAAGGGCGCGGTCATCACGCTGTCGGGCGAAGTCGAAGGCTACCTGCGTGCTTCGGAAATCGCTCAAGACCGCGTGGAAGATGCCCGCAACGTCCTGAAGGAAGGCGACAAGGTCAACGCGATGATCATCAACATCGATCGCAAGTCGCGCGGTATCAACCTGTCGATCAAGGCGAAGGATTCGGCCGAACAGCAGGAAGCCATGCGCGGCCTGCAGGCTTCGGATTCGAACGCCGCCGCGACCGGTACGACCAACCTCGGCGCGCTGCTCAAGGCCAAGCTCGACGGCCAGAACAGCTAAGCCTTAAAGGCACTGCTGCAGTATGACCAAAAGTGAATTGGTCGCCCAGTTGGCGCTGCGATTTCCGCAACTTGTCCTCAAGGACGCGGATTTCGCAGTGAAGACGATGCTCGATGCGATGTCGGAGGCCTTGGCCAACGGTCATCGCATCGAGATTCGCGGCTTCGGCAGCTTCGGGCTCAATCGTCGTCCGTCGCGCGTGGGGCGCAATCCCAAGTCGGGTGAAAAGGTGCTGGTGCCGGAGAAATTCGTGCCGCACTTCAAGCCGGGCAAGGAATTGCGCGAACGCGTCGATGGCCGCGCGGGCGAGCCGCTGAAGGCGTCGAATGACGACGATGCGGACGATCTCTGATCGGCGCGCATCCGTGCCGACCGGTTCCTGCGTACGTGGGAACACCGATCGTCGCGACGTCCGGCCATGAGGCAATCGACCAGAAAGCACCCCTCGGGGTGCTTTTTTTACGTCCGCCGCGAGCGCTTCGCGTCGACGTTACCGTCCGCACGTTCGGTAGCGCACACAGACGCTTACATTCCGGCCGAGGCGTTGCCCGTGCTTCGATGCTTCCGGTCGAACGCATACATTACAATACCGGTCACTTTGACTCGGGTAATCACGTAGGCCGACCGGCGGGAAGGCCGCGAGATGCAACCGCTCTTGCGAGACCCCACATGAAATTCATTGTCTGGCTGATCCGCGTTCTGGTCTTCGTGCTGCTGCTGGTGCTGGCGCTCGCCAATACCCAGACGGCGGAACTGAGGTTTCTCGCAGGCTATGTCTGGCAAGCGCCGCTGATTCTCATCGGGCTCGCGTTCTTCGGCGTGGGCCTGCTGGCGGGGCTCGTCTCGGCAGTCACGCCGATGCTGCGCCTGCGCATGGAGAACGGCCGCCTGAAGCGCGAATTGCGCGTTGCGCGCGAAACGCCGGTGGTCAGGGAAGAACCGCCGATGCCGCCGCTCATCTGAGCATCGTTCGCCACGACGACGCGGCGGGCTTCGCAAGCGCCTTAAAGACTGCGAAACGGCAGACACCTAACCGACTCAACGACAAACTCGCATGGATCTAGACTTTTGGTGGCTGCTCGTCATCCCCGTGGCCTTCGCGCTGGGCTGGATGGCGTCGCGTTACGATCTGAAAACGCTGCTGTCGGAGAATGCGAATTTGCCGCGCTCGTACTTTCGCGGCCTCAATTTCCTGCTCAACGAGCAGCACGACAAAGCGATCGACGCGTTCATCGAAGTCGCCAAGCTCGATCCCGAAACCATCGAACTGCACTTCGCGCTCGGCAATCTGTTTCGCCGGCGCGGCGAGACGGACCGCGCGATCCGCGTGCATCAGAACTTGTTGAGCCGCGCGGATCTTCCCGCCGCCGAACGCGATCACGCGCTGTATGAACTCGGCCAGGACTTCCTGAAGGCGGGTCTCCTCGATCGCGCCGAAGAGACGTTCCGGTCGCTCGAAGCGGGCGAATACTCGCTCGGCGCACAGCGCGCGCTGCTCACCATTTACGAGATCGAAAAGGACTGGCCGAAGTCCATCGCGACCGCGGAGCGCATCGAGAAGATGGGCGCGCCTTCCTTGCATATGGAAATCGCGCATTTCCATTGCGAGCTCGCGCAGGAAGCGCTGCAACGCAAGAATCTCGACGATGCGCGCGCCGAACTGAAGCTCGCGCTGGCATCGAATCCGGACAACGTGCGCGCGACCATTCTCGCCGGCGATGTCGAAGCCGCCGCCGGCAATCTCGACGCCGCGATCGCGGGATGGAAGCGCGTCGAAGCGCAGAACGAGGCGTATCTGCCGCTCGTCGCGGAAAAGCTGATGAAGGCATACGCCGCGCTCGGGCGCAAGGAAGAGGGCGTCGATCTGTTGATCGACTACGCGACGCGCTATCCGTCGAACGATCTGCTCGATGTCGCGTACAAGCACGTTCAGGAACTGCGCGGCCTCGATGCGGCGCACGCGCTCGCACGCAGGCAGATGCAAAGCGCGCCGAATCTCGCCGGCATGACGCGCCTGCTCGAAGCACAGGAAGCGACCGCCGAAGAACCGCGCCGAGGCGAACTGGAACTGATGCGCACGCTCGTCAGGCAGCGCACGAAGAATTTGCCGCGATATACCTGTCAGACGTGCGGCTTCCGCGCGCGTCTATTCTATTGGCAATGTCCTGGATGCAGCGGCTGGGAAACTTACACGCCGCGACGCGTCGAACCCATCACGAGCCCGGCCTGAATCGCCATGAAGGCGGGCGTGTTCTTCTCAACGCCCGCCACGGCCGGCTCCTTTGAACCAACGGAGAGCTATGAAAGTTACCATCGTGGGTACGGGTTATGTCGGTCTGGTGACCGGCGCATGTCTCGCTGAAATTGGCAATGATGTGTTTTGCGTCGACGTCGATCCGCGCAAGATCGATATCCTCAACAGTGGCGGCGTGCCGATTCACGAGCCGGGCCTTCAGGAAATGCTCAAGCGCACCCGTGCAGCGGGGCGCATCCAGTTCTCCACCGACGTCAAGGCGAGCGTCGAACATGGCGATATCCAGTTCATCGCGGTCGGCACGCCGCCCGACGAAGACGGCTCCGCGGACCTGCAGTACGTGCTCGCGGCGGCGCGCAACATCGGGCGCTATTCGAACGGCTTCAAGGTGATCGTCGACAAGTCGACGGTGCCGGTGGGCACGGCGCTTCAAGTGAAGCGCGTGGTCGAAGAAGAGCTGAAGGCGCGTGGTCTCGATGGCGCGGACAAGCACGGCTTTTCCGTCGTATCGAATCCGGAGTTCCTGAAGGAAGGCGCGGCGGTGGACGACTTCATGCGACCGGATCGCATCGTGATCGGCATCGACGACGATCAGGCCGGCAATCGCGCGCGCGAAATGATGAAGCGCCTCTACGCGCCGTTCAACCGCAATCACGAGCGCACGCTGTACATGGACGTGCGTTCCGCCGAGTTCACGAAGTACGCCGCGAACGCCATGCTCGCCACGCGCATCTCGTTCATGAACGACCTCTCGAATCTCGCGGATGCCGTCGGCGCGGATATCGAATCGGTGCGTCGCGGTATTGGCTCGGACCCGCGAATCGGCTATCACTTTTTGTATGCGGGCTGCGGTTACGGCGGCTCGTGCTTCCCGAAGGACGTGCAGGCGCTCGTGCAGACGGCGCGCGAGAACGGGCATCGGCTGCGGATTCTCGAATCCGTGGAAGAGGTCAACAACGGCCAGAAGGAAGTGCTCGTCAACAAGATCGTCAAGCGCATGGGCGAGGACCTGCGCGGCCGCACGTTCGCCGTGTGGGGACTCGCGTTCAAGCCGAACACGGACGACATGCGCGAGGCGTCGAGCCGCCGCCTGATCGCGTCGCTGCTGGAGCGCGGCGCGACGGTGCGCGCGTATGATCCCGTTGCGATGCAGGAAGCGCAGCGCGTCTTCGCGCTCGATCTTGCCGACCGCAACGACGACATGCAGCGTCTCAATTTCGTCAACACGCAGCAGGAAGCGTTGACGGGCGCGGATGCGCTCGTCATCGTGACGGAGTGGAAGGAATTCAAGAGCCCCGACTTCGGGCACTTGAAGAGCGAGCTGAAGATGCCGGTGATCTTCGACGGCCGCAATCTGTATGAACCGGAAACGATGGCCGAACTGGGCATCGATTATTTTGCAATAGGACGTCCCCATGTCGAACTCGACGGCAATGGCAGCCGGCAATAAGCCGGCCAATATCCCTGTGGTGCCGCGCGCCCGCATTTCGGCGGCGCGCGTGCTGGTGGTCGGCGATGTGATGCTCGACCGGTACTGGTTCGGCGATGTGAACCGCATCTCGCCCGAAGCGCCGGTGCCGGTCGTGCACGTGCAGAAGAAGGAAGATCGACTGGGCGGCGCGGCGAACGTCGCGCGCAACGCGGCGGCGCTCGGCGCCCAGGCGGGCCTGCTCTGCGTGGTGGGACATGACGAACCGGGCGAGCGCATCGTCGAATTGCTCGGCGAGAGCAAGGTGACGGGGCATCTCGCCCGCGATCCCGAACTGCTCACGACCATCAAGCTGCGCGTGTTGTCGCGCCAGCAGCAACTGCTGCGCGTCGATTTCGAGAACACGCCGAATCACGAAGTGCTGCGCGCGTGCCAGGAACGCTTCGCGGAACTGCTGCCGCAGCACGACGTCATCCTGATGTCCGATTACGCGAAGGGCGGCCTGACGCACGTCACGCAGATGATCAGCGACGCCAAAGCCGCCGGCAAACCCGTGCTCGTCGATCCGAAGGGCGACGACTGGGAGCGCTATCGCGGCGCGACGCTCATCACGCCGAATCGCGCGGAGTTGCGCGAAGTGATCGGCCAGTGGAAGTCGGAAGAAGACTTGCACGAACGGGTGACGAAGCTGCGCGCGGACCTCGACCTGAGCGCGCTCCTGCTCACGCGTTCGGAAGAGGGCATGACGCTCTTCACCGAGAGCGAAGTGCTGCACAATTCGGCCGAAGCGCGTGAAGTGTATGATGTATCGGGTGCCGGCGACACCGTCATTGCAACGGTTGCAACGATGCTCGGCGCGGGCGTGCCGCTCGTGGACTCCATCGTCTACGCCAATCGCGCGGCGGGTATCGTCGTGGGCAAGCTCGGCACGGCGACCGTCGAATACAACGAACTCTTCGCCTGATCCACTTCCACACATCGCCATGACTTTTATCGTTACCGGAGCGGCCGGCTTCATCGGCAGCAATATCGTCAAGGCGCTCAACGAGCGCGGTGAGCATCGCGTGATCGCGGTGGACAACCTCACCCGCGCCGACAAATTCAAGAATCTGGTCGATTGCGAGATCGACGATTACCTCGACAAGAGCGAATTCGTCGAGCGTTTTCGTCGCGGCGATTTTGGCCGCGTGCGTGCCGTTTTCCACGAAGGCGCCTGTTCGGACACGATGGAAACCGACGGCCGCTACATGATGGACAACAACTTCCGCTACAGCCGGGACGTGATGGACATCTGTCTCGAGCAGGGCGCGCAGTTTCTGTACGCGTCGTCGGCGGCGACTTACGGCGGTTCGAGCCGCTTCGTCGAAGAGCGTGAAGTCGAGAAGCCGCTCAACGTGTACGGCTATTCGAAGTTCCTGTTCGATCAGATCGTGCGTCAGGTCTTGCCGAAGGCGGGCAGTCAGATCGTCGGCTTTCGCTACTTCAACGTCTACGGGCCGCGTGAAACGCATAAAGGGCGCATGGCGTCCGTCGCGTTCCACAACTTCAACCAGTTCCGCGCGGAAGGCAAGGTCAAGTTGTTCGGCGAATACAACGGTTATGCGGCGGGCGAGCAGACGCGCGATTTCGTCTCCGTCGAAGACGTGGTGAAGGTCAATCTGCACTTCCTCGATCATCCGGAGAAGTCGGGCATCTTCAACCTCGGCACGGGGCGCGCGCAGCCGTTCAACGACATCGCGTCCACCGTCGTCAATTCGCTGCGGGCGATGAACGGCGAAGCGGCGCTGTCGCTCGCCGAACTGGTGCAGCGCGGGCTGATCGAGTACGTTCCGTTCCCCGACGCGCTGCGCGGCAAGTACCAATGCTTCACGCAAGCCGATCAATCGCGCTTGCGCGCAGCCGGCTACGACGCGCCGTTTTTGACCGTTCAGGAAGGCGTTGATCGCTACGTGCGTTGGCTATTCGGCCAGCTATAAACGGCCTCGAAGTCTCTCTACACTGGTCTCGCGGTCGGCACTGTTCGCCGGCCGGTTCTTCTGGAGACCAGTATGTTCAAGCAAGCACTCTCAACCATCGTCGCGTTCGCGCTCACCCTTTCCATCGGGTCGGCGCTCGCGGCGGTCGACGTCAATACCGCCAATACCGATGCACTGCGCGGCATCAAGGGCATCGGTCCGGCGAAAGCGAAAGCCATTCTCGACGAGCGTCAGGCGCACGGCCCGTTCAAGGACGCGGCCGATCTCAGCTCGCGTGTGAAAGGCATGGGCGGCAAGACGGTGCAGCGTCTGGAGGCGGAGGGCCTGAGCATCGGCAACGCGCCGAAGACGGCAGCGGCGGGGACTAACGGCGCTAACGGCGTCAACGCGACGCCGGTGGCGTCGTCGTCGGCGTCGAAGCCGGTTGTCGTCAAGAAGTAAGCAGCGCGGCGTGCCGGCGCAGCGTCGGCGCCGGCACGCCGGATCGGATCACGCTCCTTCAGCCTTCAGATGTATTGGGCTCCCCGCGGCTTTGTCTCGCCGCGGGTTTTTGCGTGAGCGCGGAAGCCATCCGCGCGAGAGGGGCGCGACGCATCCGGGAGACCGGTGGGCTACAATCGATCAATTCCTACATCACAATCCCCCGAGCGCCGCCGATGCGTTCGCCGCGGGAATCGACATCCGGTCCGCTTATGGCTTACATGACTATCGAAGACACGATCGGCAACACGCCGCTCGTGCAACTCGTCCGCGTCGTGGACGATGAAATCCGCAGCCGCAACAACGTCGTGCTCGGCAAGCTCGAGGGCAATAACCCGGCGGGCTCGGTGAAGGACCGTCCGGCCCTGTCGATGATCAGGAAAGCTGAAGAGCGCGGCCGCATCAAGCCGGGCGATACGCTGATCGAAGCGACGAGCGGCAACACGGGCATCGCGCTCGCCATGGCCGCCGCCGTGCGCGGCTACAAGATGGTGCTGATCATGCCGGAGGATTTGTCGATCGAACGTCGCCAGAGCATGGGCGCGTACGGTGCGCAGATCATCCTGACGCCAGTGACGGGCGGCATGGAATACGCGCGCGATCTCGCCGATCAGATGCAGCGCGACGGCAAGGGCATCATCCTCGATCAGTTCGCGAATCCGGACAATCCGCTCGCGCACTACGAAACGACGGGTCCTGAACTCTGGCAGCAGACCGAAGGGCGCATCACGCACTTCGTTTCGTCGATGGGCACGACGGGCACGATCATGGGCGTGTCGAAGTATCTGAAAGAGAAGAACGCGAATATCGAGATCGTCGGCGCGCAGCCGGAAGAAGGCTCGCGCATTCCGGGCATTCGCAAATGGCCGGAAGCGTATCTGCCGAAGATTTTTGATCGCAGCCGTGTCGATCGCGTGGAGAACGTGAGTCAGGCGGCGTCGGAGGCGATGGCTCGCCGGCTCGCATCGGTGGAAGGCATCTTCGCCGGCATTTCGTCGGGCGGCGCGTGTGAAGTCGCGCTGCGCGTGGCGCGTCAGTTGGAAAACGCGACCATCGTGTTCGTCGTGTGCGATCGCGGCGACCGCTATCTGTCGACGGGCGTCTTCCCCGCCTGAACGAATAACGCGCGGTCCGTCGCAACCGGCAACCGCGCGTTTTAATCGAATCCCAAGTTACTGGCTGGCGCTCGTCGCCGCCATGCGCGCCTTTACCGCCTCGCCGAGCTGATACACCGCGAGCGCATAAAAGAAGCTGCGGTTATAGCGCGTCAGCACGTAGAAGTTCTTGGTCCCGAGCGTGTATTCGGTCGCGCGGCCGGGCGTCGGCAGATCGACGACAGTGAGCGGCGTCGCCGCTTCAGCCGCGATATCCAGCCCCGGCTCGGCCATCAGCATGCCGGCCTTCGTCAACTGGGCGAGCGACCAGTGCGGCTCCGCCTGACCATCGGCGGCGGCTTGCGCGATGCCCTGGCTGCCTTCGTCGCCCGCAATGCGCCACACGACCGGACGGCCCGGTTCCCAGCCGTTCTGCTTCAGATAATTCGCGACGCTGCCGATTGCATCGGCCTGGCTCGTGCGCAGATCGATGCGCCCGTTGCCGTCGAAATCCACCGCGTACTGCACGATGCTGCTCGGCAGGAACTGCGGAATGCCGATCGCGCCGGTGTACGAGCCGAGCACGCTCGACGGATCGATCTGCGAATCGCGCGTCCAGACCAGCAGGTCTTCGAGATTCTTGCGGAACGTCGCCTGACGCTCGAGGCGGTTCGGCGTGTTCGGGTAATCGAACGTGAGCGTGGTCAGCGCATCGAGCGCGCGGAAGTTGCCCATGTATCGGCCGTAGATGGTCTCCACGCCGATGATCCCGACGATCACCTCCGGCGGGACGCCGAACTGCGCCGACGCGCGCTGCAGCGTCGCCTGATTCGCTCGCCAGAACTTCACGCCCGCGTCGATGCGCACCGGCTCGATGAAGCGCGACTGATACACGCGCCAGTTCTTCGTCGACGGCGTCGGCGACGGCAGCACCAGTTTCACGGCCGTCGCGGAGTAGCTCACGCGATTGAAGAGATCGTGCAGCTTCGCGGAATCGAAGTCGTAGCGCGCGACCATGTCGTTGATGAACGCTTCGACATTCGGGTTGTTCGCGTAACGCTGCGGCACGATCTCTTCTTCGAACACTTGCCCTTGCTGCGTCGCGTTTTGCGGCTGCTGGGACTGCGCCACGGCGCTGGTGCCGGACATGACGCCGATTGCGCAGAAGAGGGAAGCGATGAACGCGCGCGTCAGCGGCCTGAAGGTGGAGTCGAGCGGGGCAAACTGAAAAGTCATAGTGTGCGTGATGAGGCGATAGGGGGCGATGCCGGATAGTCGAGCGCGCTTTCTTCGACGCGCCGCCGTTCCCGATGCAACGATTCTCGACCGGACGCAACGTCCTGCAACATGCCGTCGATCATGGGCCGGCCTGCCGAGGCGTCGGGGCAGTATAACCGACGCCCCATGCGCGCAAGCCCGATGCCCGCCCGGAAGCAGCGGTTCGGAACGGTGTGGTAACTTAACGCCAAAGACGCGGCGCGGGAATCGCGTATGACGAAAAAACACGAGACGAGAGCCGACGACAACGGCACTGCGAGACATCATGGCCACCGGCTTCTATACCCATCCCGACTGCCTGCAGCATGACAACGGCCAGTGGCATCCCGAGTGCCCGGCGCGGCTGCAGGCGATCGAAGACCAGCTCATCGCGAGCCGCATCGATTCCCTGATCGAGCGCGAAGAAGCGCCGCTCGCCGAGGAGAACGATCTCGCGCGCGTGCATACGCAGGCGCACATCGATTACATCAAGAGCCGGACGCCGGAGCACGGGCGCAGCGAGCTGGACCCGGATACATCGATGTGCCCGGCGTCGTATCGCGCGGCGCTGCGGGCGGCGGGCGCGGCGATCGCGGCCACCGATGCGGTCATCGAAGGGCGTTACGACAACGCGTTCTGCAGCGTGCGTCCGCCCGGTCATCACGCGGAGCCCGCGCGCGCGATGGGCTTCTGCCTCTTCAACAACGTCGCCATTGCGGCGCGTCATGCGCTCGAAGTGCATGGCCTGCAGCGCGTCGCGGTGATCGATTTCGACGTGCATCACGGCAACGGCACCGAAGCCGCCTTCACCGGCGACTCGCGCGTGCTGATGTGCAGCTTCTTCCAGCATCCGTTCTATCCGTTCAGCGGCGCCGACAGCCACGCGCCGAACATGGTGAACGTGCCGCTGCCCGCGCGCACGAAAGGCATGGCGGTGCGCGAGGTGGTCGATCTGATGTGGCTGCCGCGTCTGAACGAGTTCAAGCCGCAGATGATCTTCGTCTCGGCCGGCTTCGACGCGCATCGCGAGGACGATCTCGGCAACATGGGCCTCGTCGAAGACGACTACGCGTGGATCACCGACCAGATTCGCGCGGTGGCGAACCGGCATGCGCAGGGGCGCATCGTGAGTTGTCTGGAAGGCGGATACAACCTGTCGGCGCTCGGGCGCAGCGTGGTCGCGCACTTGCGCTCGCTCGCGGAAATCTAGACCGGGCGGCTGCGCGCATAGTCCGCGCGCACCGTCGTCCAGTCGATGATCGCGCGGATCACGCGGTCGCGGTCGAGATCGTTCAGCGTCTCGTGATAGCTGCCTTCGTAGATCGCGAGCGTCGCGTCGGTCGAGCCGGCGTTGGCTTCGAATTCGCGTGTGCCCGCCGGATCGCAGATAGCGTCGGCGGCGCCGTGGAAGATCAGATACGGCAGCTCGATCTCGCCGCGCTTCGCCGCAATGCGCTCCATCGCGGCAAGAATCTGCGCGGTGGTGCGTGCGGTAATCGGCCCGTGATGCACGAGCGGATCGCGCCGATACGCCTCCACGACGCCGGGCGCACGCGAAAGCAACGCGGGATCGATCTTGAACGCGCGCCAGCGCGGCAGCAGCGTCCCGACGATCCGGCTCAGCTTCGCTTTCCAGCGCGGCATTTCCTTGCCGGGCACGAGCGCCGGACTCGACAGAATCAGTCCCGCGAGTTTGCGCGTCTGCGCGCGTTCGGCGGCGTGCAAGGCGGCGATCGTCCCGCCCATGCTGTGGCCCATCAGGAAGAGCGGCGTATCGGTGGGCGGCGTGGCGGCGCACGCTTCGAGCAGCACGTCGGCATCGCTCAGATAGTCGTTGAAGACGCGCACATACGCGCGCTCGCCCGTCGACTTGCCGTGTCCGCGCAAATCGAGCGCGATCACTTCGATGCCCGCCGCGTTCAGCGCCAGCGCGAGCGCGTCGTATCGGCCGCCGTGCTCGCCGAGTCCGTGCAGCAGCGCGATACGCGCCCGCAGTTCGGTCGGCGGCGCAGGCTGCCAGCGATGCAGAAAGAGTTCGACGCCTTGCCGTGTCGTGATGCTGCTCGTCGAATAAACGTTCCGTGCCATGAGCCTTTAAATATCCCGCAGTAATTAGTCGATCGGAATTCATTATTAAACAGAATGATGGCCGTCCTGTAAAATTGCGCTTCTCATAAAACAGCAGAAAAACCAGCGGCGGCCGGCTGCGCGGGTGTCTCCACCCGGCGAAGCCTTCCGCCGTTTGCATTTTCATGACCGGCGCATGATCGAAATTCGTAATCTCTCGCAGCGCTTCGCGGGACCCCGAGGCTGGGTCGAAGCGCTGCATAACGTCAATCTGGCGATTCCCGCCGGCGAAATCTTCGGCATCATCGGGCGCAGCGGGGCGGGCAAGAGCACGCTGGTCCGCACGATCAACCTGCTCACGCGTCCGAGCGAAGGCAATGTCGTCGTCGATGGACGTGATCTCACGACGCTCGGCAAGGACGATTTGCGCGCCGCGCGCCGCGACATCGGCATGATCTTTCAGCACTTCAATCTGCTGTCGTCGCGAACGGTGTTCGGCAACGTCGCGCTGCCGCTGGAACTCGCGGGCAAGAATCGCGCGGAAATCGAAGAGACCGTTCTGCCGCTGCTCGATCTCGTCGGCCTCACCCAGCACAAGGACAAATATCCGGCGCAAATCAGCGGCGGCCAGAAGCAGCGCGTGGGCATCGCGCGGGCGCTCGCGAGCACGCCGAGCGTGCTGCTCTCCGACGAAGCCACGTCCGCGCTCGATCCCGAAACCACGCGCGCCATCCTCGATTTGCTGCGTAAGATCAATCGCGAGCTGGGTTTGACGATCGTGCTCATCACGCATCAGATGGAAGTGATCAAGCAGGTCTGCGATCGCGTCGCGGTGCTCGATGCCGGGCGCGTCGTCGAAGAAGGCAAGGTCGTCGATGTGTTCATGCAGCCGCGTCACGAAGTCACACGCGCGCTGATCGGCGATGTCATCGCGCACGAGTTGCCGCCTGCATTGAAGGCGCGCGTCGCGGAACGTCTTTCGACCGGCAGCGGTCATTTGCTGCGGCTCGCGTTCACGGGCTCGGGCGTCGATCAGCCGATTCTCTCGGAAACGATCCGCCGCTACGAACTCGATTTCAACATCCTGCATGGCCAGATCGACGAGATTCAGGGCCAGGCGTTCGGCTCGCTCGCGGTGCTCGCGGGCGGACAGCCGGTGAAGGTCGCCGAGGCGATCGCTTATTTGCGCACGCAAGGCGTCGTGGTGGAGGAGCTTTCCCATGTTGAGTGAAATGTTCGACATGTTCGTGCAGTCGTCCTGGGAAACGCTGATCATGGTCGGCATCTCGGGGCTCATCGGCGCGGCGCTCGGCTTGCCGCTCGGCGTGCTGCTTTATCTGACCGATCGCGACGGCGTGCTGCAGAACGTGGGCGTGAATCGCGTGCTCGGCGGCATCGTCAACGCGGTGCGCTCGACGCCGTTCATCATCCTGCTCGTCGCGGTGATTCCATTCACGCGGCTCGTCGTCGGATCGTCGATCGGCACGGCGGCGGCGGTCGTCCCGCTGACCATCGCTGCGGCGCCGTTCATCGCGCGTCTCGTCGAAACGGCGCTGCGCGAAGTGGACCGCGGCCTCATCGAAGCCGCTCAGGCGATGGGCGCGACCACGAGCCAGATCGTGTTCAAGGTGCTGTTGCCGGAATCGCTGCCGGGCGTCGTCGCGGGGTTGACGATCACGTTCGTGTCGCTCGTCGGCTATTCGGCGATGGCGGGCGCGATCGGCGGCGGCGGCCTGGGCGATCTGGGCATCCGCTACGGCTATCAGCGCTTCCTGCCCGAAGTGATGCTGACGGTCGTCGTGATCCTGATCGTCTTCGTGCAGCTCGTGCAGTCGTTCGGCGACTGGCTCGTGCGCCGTCTGAGTCATAAATAAAACCATCGAAAGGAAAGGTCAGCAGATGCAACGTCGATTCATTCTGAAGTTCGCAGCCGCCCTGGGCGCGGCGTCGCTGTTCGGCGCGGCTCATGCCGATGACAACGCCATCAAGGTCGGCGTGACGGGCGGCCCGCACGCGCAGGTCATGGAAGTGGTGAAGCAGGTCGCCGCGAAGAACGGGCTGAAGATCACCGTCATCGAGTTCTCGGACTACGTGCAGCCGAACGCCGCGCTGGCCGCCGGCGATCTCGACGCGAACAGCTATCAGCATCAGCCGTATCTCGACGCGCAAGTGAAGGATCGCGGCTACAAGCTCATCAAGGTGGCCGATACCGTCACGTTCCCGATGGGCATCTATTCGAAGAAGCTCAAGTCGCTCTCCGAATTGCAGAACGGCGCGCGCATCGCGGTGCCGAACGATCCGACCAACGGCGGCCGCGCCTTGCTGCTGCTCCAAAAGCAGGGCTTGCTGAAGCTGCGCGCGGACGCCGGACTGAAGGCGACGCCGCTCGATATCGTCGAGAATCCGAAGAAGCTGAAGATCGTGGAACTGGACGCGGCGCAGATTCCGCGCTCGCTCGCCGACGTCGATGCCGCCGCCATCAACACGAACTTCGCGATGGAAGCGGGCCTCAAGCCGAAGTCGGACGCGATCGCCATCGAAGATCCGCACGGCCCGTACGCGAACATCATCGCGATCCGCGCCGCCGACAAGAACAAGCCGTGGGTCGGCAAGCTCGTCGCCGCGTATCACTCGGCGGAAGTGAAGCAGTTCATCGAAGGCAAGTACGCGGGCGCGGTCATCACGGCGTGGTAATCGCGGCGACGGCTGTTGGGGTTTTTTGGGATTGAAATCGAACGGTCGTTCTTTTACATTGGGCGCAAGCTCGATTCAATCCCAATCTATTGCACGCTAACCCGGCCCACCCGTTTAAGGGGGGAAACGGCAGACGCGCCGCTCGTATAATGAGCCTGGGTTGACGTAATCGTAACTTTGGAGCGTGTGCATGAAAATTCTGGTGCCAGTCAAGCGCGTGGTCGACTACAACGTGAAGGTCCGCGTGAAGTCGGACAACACGGGCGTCGATATCGCCAACGTGAAGATGTCGATGAACCCGTTCGATGAAATCGCCGTGGAAGAGGCGGTTCGTCTGAAGGAAGCAGGCGTGGCGACCGAAGTGATCGCCGTGTCGTGCGGCGTGACGCAATCGCAGGAAACGCTGCGTATGGCGCTCGCGATCGGTGCGGACCGCGCGATTCTCGTCGAGTCGAACGAAGATTTGCAGCCGCTCGCCGTCGCGAAGATTTTGAAGGCGCTGGTCGATCAGGAGAAGCCTGAGCTGGTGATCCTCGGCAAGCAGGCTATCGACGATGATTCGAATCAAACCGGTCAGATGCTTGCCGCGCTGGCGGGTCTGCCGCAAGCGACGTTCGCATCGAAGGTGACGGTCGCGGATGGCAAGGCCACCGTATCGCGTGAAGTGGATGGCGGCGCGGAAACGCTGTCGCTGAAGCTGCCCGCAGTTGTCACGACGGATCTGCGTCTGAACGAGCCGCGTTATGTGACGCTGCCGAACATCATGAAGGCGAAGAAGAAGCCGCTGACTACGGTGAAGCCTGTCGATCTCGGCGTCGATGTGACGCCGCGTCTGAAGACGCTGAAGGTCGTCGAGCCGCCGAAGCGCAGCGCGGGCGTCACGGTGCCCGACGTCAGCACGCTGGTCCAGAAGTTGAAGAACGAAGCAAAGGTGATCTGATGACGACTCTCGTAATCGCGGAACACGACAATGCGTCGATCAAATCGGCGACGCTGAACACGGTCGCGGCAGCGGCCAAGATGGGCGGCGATGTGCACGTGCTCGTCGCAGGTTCGAACGCGCAAGGCGCGGCGGATGCAGCCGCGAAGATCGCGGGCGTTTCCAAGGTGCTGCTCGCCGATGCGCCTCAACTCGCCGAAGGGCTTGCCGAGAACGTCGAAGCGACGGTGCTGAACATCGCGAAGGATTATTCGCATATCGTCGCGCCGGCCACGGCTTACGGCAAGAACGTTGCGCCGCGCATCGCGGCACATCTCGATGTCGCGCAGATCAGCGACATCACCGCCGTCGTCAGCGCCGATACCTTCGAGCGTCCGATCTACGCGGGCAACGCAATCGCGACGGTTCAATCGAGCGATCCGATCAAGGTCATCACCGTACGCGGCACCGGCTTCGATGCGGTCGCGGCGGAAGGCGGCAATGCGTCGGTGGAGAAGATCGAAGCCGCGGCGGATGCGGGCATCTCGTCGTTCGTGTCGCGCGAAGTGACGAAGCTGGATCGGCCTGAGCTGACGAGCGCGCACATCATCGTGTCGGGCGGCCGTGGGCTGGGCAGCGGCGAGAACTACACGCAAGTGCTCGAACCGCTCGCGGACAAGCTCGGCGCGGCGCTGGGCGCATCGCGTGCGGCGGTCGATGCGGGTTATGTCCCGAACGATTATCAAGTCGGTCAGACGGGCAAGATCGTCGCGCCGCAACTGTATGTCGCGGTCGGCATTTCGGGCGCGATTCAACACCTGGCGGGCATGAAGGACAGCAAGGTCATCGTCGCGATCAACAAGGACGCCGAAGCGCCGATCTTCAGCGTGGCCGATTACGGCCTCGTCGGCGATCTGTTCGCGGTCGTGCCGGAGCTGGTCAAAGAGCTCGGCTGAGCGCGCGCGGCGTGAGCCGCTGCACGCAGGAGCGAAGGGCGCGACGACCGTTGCGCCCTTTTTTGTATCCGCTGGACGAGAAAAGCATTGCACATGGAGGAGACACGACAATGAGCTACCGCGCCCCGATCAAGGACATGCTGTTCGTCATGAGGGAACTGGCTGACCTGGACAGCATTGCCACGCTGCCCGGTTTCGAAGACGGCAACCTCGATACCGCGCAGGCCGTCGTCGAGGAAGCCGCGCGTTTCTCCGGCGAAGTGGTCGCGCCGCTGAACGTCGTGGGCGACCGCGATCCGAGCGCATGGTCGAACGGCGAAGTGCGGACGACGCCCGGCTTCAAGGACGCGTTCCGTCAGTTCGGGGAAGGCGGCTGGCAAGGCGTCGTGCATCCGTCCGAGTTCGGCGGACAGAATCTGCCGAAGCTGATCGCGACCGCGTGCATCGAAATGCTGAACTCCGCGAATCTCTCGTTCGCGCTGTGTCCGCTCTTGACGGACGGCGCGATCGAAGCGCTGCTCACCGCCGGCACCGACGAGCAGAAGGCGCGCTATCTGCCGAAGTTCATCGCGGGCGAATGGACCGGCACGATGAATCTCACCGAGCCGCAAGCCGGCTCCGATCTCTCGCTGGTGCGCACGCGCGCCGAGCCGCAAGGCGATGGCACGTACAAGCTCTTCGGCACGAAGATCTTCATCACATACGGCGAGCACGACATGGCGGAGAACATCGTGCACCTCGTGCTCGCGCGCACGCCCGACGCGCCCGAAGGCGTGAAAGGCATATCGCTTTTCATCGTGCCGAAGTTTCTCGTCAACGACGACGGCTCGCTCGGCGCGCGCAACGACGTGCATTGCGTCTCGATCGAGCACAAGCTCGGCATCAAGGCGAGCCCGACTGCGGTCCTGCAATTCGGCGATCACGGCGGTGCAACCGGCCATCTGGTCGGCGAGGAAAATCGCGGGCTCGAATACATGTTCATCATGATGAACGCGGCGCGCTTTGCAGTCGGCATGCAGGGCGTGGGCGTGTCGGAGCGCGCGTATCAGCATGCGGTCGCGTACGCGAAAGAGCGCGTGCAAAGTCGTCCCGTCGATGGCAGCGCGAAGGAAGCGGCGACGATCATTCATCATCCCGACGTGCGCCGCATGCTCGCAACGATGCGCGCGTACACCGAAGGCGCGCGTGCGCTCGCGTATGTCGCGGCCGCGCACAGCGATATCGCGCATGCGCATCCGGACGAGGCACAGCGCAAGAAGCATCAGGCGGTCTACGAATTTCTCGTGCCGATCATCAAAGGCTTCAGCACGGAAATGTCCGTCGATGTCGCGAGCATCGGCGTGCAGGTTCACGGCGGCATGGGATTCATCGAAGAGACAGGCGCCGCGCAGTATTACCGCGATGCGCGCATTCTTCCGATCTACGAAGGCACGACCGCGATTCAGGCGAACGATCTGATCGGCCGAAAGACCGTGCGCGACGGCGGCGCGACCGCGCAACTGCTGCTCGCGCAGATCGATCAGACCATCGCGGCGCTCTCCGATGTCGAAGGCCAGCCGTTCAAGTCGATGCATCGTCACTTGAGCGCGGGCAGCCTGTCGCTCGGGCGGTCGATCGAATTCATCGTCGCGAAAGTGAAGAGCGATCCGAACGCGGTGTTTCTCGGCAGCGTGCCGTATCTGCGGCTCGCGGGCATCGTGCTGTGCGGATGGCAAATGGCGCGCGCGATGCTCGTCTCGCACACGCGGCGCGCGGAAGACGAGCCGTTCCATTCGGCGAAAATCGCGACGGCGCAGTTCTACGCGGAGCACATTCTGTCGCTCGCGCCGGGGCTCGAAGCGGCGATCGTCAGCGCGAACGGCAGCGAAGGCGTGCTCGCGCTGAGCGAAGATCAGTTCTAGAAAAGACAACGGCGCCTTCAGTCTCGAAGGCGCCGTTTTTTGTCGAATTCAACTCGACGATCAGACTTCCGCGTAAGCCGGACGCGTATTCCTGCCGATATCGCCCGTATAGCGATGCACCGACAAGTCGTCCGAACGGATGGCCGGCTGCCTGCCCGACATCAGATCGGCGAGCAACTGGCCCGAGCCGCAGGACATCGTCCAGCCGAGCGTGCCGTGACCCGTGTTCAGGAACAGATTCGGCACCGGCGTGCGGCCGACGATCGGCGTGCCGTCCGGCGTCATCGGGCGCAGGCCCGTCCAGAATCTCGCACTCGCCGTGTCGCCGCCGCCGGGGAACAGGTCGTTCACGCACATTTCGAGCGTCTCGCGGCGCGCCTGCTTCAGCGTCTTGTCATAACCGACGATTTCCGCCATGCCGCCCACACGGATGCGGTCGTCGAAGCGCGTGATCGCGATCTTGTACGTCTCGTCGAGCACCGTGGAAACCGGCGCGCGGTTCGCGTCGACGATCGGCGCGGTGATCGAATAGCCCTTCAGCGGATAAACCGGAATCTTGACGAGATCGCCCAGCAGCTTCGGCGAATACGAGCCGAGCGCGACGACATACGAATCGCCCGTCACGAGTTCCGCGCCGCATTTCACGCCCGCGATCCGGCCGTTGTTGACGGCGAGGGCATCGATCGGCGTGTTGTAGCGAAACTTGACGCCGAGCGCTTCGGCCATCGCGGCCAGGCGCGTGGTGAACATCTGGCAGTCGCCGGTCTCGTCGTTCGGTAGACGCAGCCCGCCCGTCAGCTTGTGCGACACGGCGGCGAGCGCCGGCTCCGCCTTCGCCAGTTCCGCCGACGACAGCAGCTCGAACGGCACCTTCGCGTCCTTCAACACTTCGATGTCCTTCGCCGCGCCATCCAGTTGTTGTTGCGTGCGGAAAAGCTGCAGCGTGCCGCCCGTGCGGCCTTCGTACTGAATGCCGGTGTCGGCGCGCAGCGCCTGCAGGCAGTCGCGGCTGTATTCGGCGAGCCGCACCATGCGGCCCTTGTTCACCGTGTAGCGCTCCTGCGTGCAGTTGCGCAGCATTTGCCACATCCACTGAAGCTGATTCACCGTGCCGTCGAGACGAATGGCGAGCGGCGCGTGCTTCTCGAACATCCACTTGACGGCCTTCAGCGGCACGCCCGGCGCGGCCCACGGCGACGCGTATCCCGGTGAAATCTGTCCCGCGTTGGCGAAGCTCGTTTCGAGCGCGGGGCCGGCTTCGCGGTCGATGACCGTGACTTCGTGTCCGGCGCGAGCCAGATAGTACGCACTCGTCACGCCGACGACGCCGCTTCCGAGAATAACGATACGCATGAGATCTCCGTTTCTTCGATGGACGGGACACGGCAGCCGATGTGGTCTGCGACAGATTGTCCGTCTAGTGTTATCGCCTATAATATTGATTGAGAGCCAGTTTTAGTTATCGTATTTGGCGGATTTTCAGGAATAACACATGAGAACGCAGCGAAATCCGGTCCGGGCGCTCGACAAGCTCGATCACAAGATCCTGAACATTCTTCAGCAGGACGGACGCATTGCTATGAAGGATCTGGCGGAGCGCGTCGGGCTGTCGGTGACGCCGTGCATCGAGCGCGTGAAGCGCATGGAGCGCGATGGTGTCATCACCGGGTATTACGCGCGCGTGAACCCCACGCATCTCGGCGCGGCGCTGCTCGTTTTCGTCGAGATCACGCTGGATCACAAGAGCGGCAACATGTTCGAGCAGTTCCGGCGCGAAGTGCAGCGCATCCCGGAAGTGCTCGAATGCCACCTCGTTTCGGGCGACTTCGACTATCTGATCAAGGCGCGCATCGGTGAAATGGCGGATTATCGGAAGTTGCTCGGGGACATCCTTCTGCAATTGCCGGGCGCGGTGCAATCGAAAAGCTACGTGGTGATGGAAGAGATCAAGGAGACGCTGACCATCCCCGTCGAAGTGTGAAATTTTCGCTTGCGGTGACGTGGCGATACTGTATATTTATACAGGTATATCGACGAACGCACTCACCGCAATGCCCACGCCGGACCGCGAATTTCCTGTTGCTCCGCCTGCGCCGCTCAAGGGGCGCGGCGCGGTCACGAACATGCAGGGGCGGTATGAGAAGGACGCGCGCGAATCCGTCGATGACGGCTGGACGCACGAAACAGCCGACGACGACGGCGCGCCCGTTTTGCGCACGCAGGTGTTCGAAGAGCGCGCCAAGAGCATTCTTACGCGCAACAACTCGCCGGATATTCCGTTCACCGTTTCGCTGAATCCGTATCGCGGTTGCGAGCACGGCTGCATCTATTGCTTCGCCCGGCCGACGCATAGTTACCTCGGGCTATCGCCCGGGCTCGATTTCGAAAGTCGCATCTACGCGAAGATCAATGCCGGTGAGCTGCTCGAACGCGAGCTTGCCAAGCCGAACTATCAACCCGATCCCATCGCGCTGGGCGTCAACACCGACGCTTACCAGCCGGTCGAGCGCGACCTGAAGCTGACGCGCCGCGTGATCGAAGTGCTGCACGACTGCGGGCATCCGTTCGCGGCGATCACGAAGTCGTCGCTGATCGAGCGCGATATCGATCTGCTCGCGCCGATGGCCGAGCGCGGGCAGTTCATGGCGGCAATCACCGTCACCACGCTCGACGCCGACATCGCGCGCACGCTCGAGCCGCGCGCGGCCACGCCGTCGCGCCGGCTGCGCACCATCCGCACGCTCGCCGAGGCGGGCATTCCGGTGGGCGTGAGCATCGCGCCGGTCATTCCGTTCGTGACCGAGCCGGATCTCGAGCGCGTGCTCGAAGCGTGCGCGGAGGCGGGCGCGACGACGGCGAGCTATATCGTGCTGCGCCTGCCGTGGGAAGTGGCGCCGCTTTTCAAGGACTGGCTGACCGCGCATTTCGCCGGGCGGGCGGATCGCGTGATGAGCCGCGTGCGCGACATGCGCGGCGGCAAGGACTACGACTCCGATTTCGCCACGCGCATGAAGGGCGAGGGCTTATGGGCCGACATGCTGAAGCAGCGCTTCCATCAGGCGACCAAGCGGCTCGGGCTAAATCAGCGCAATCGCGGCATTCTGGACATGTCGGATTTCAAGCGGCCGGCGATCGTTAAAATGCCACCAAAAACTGGGCAGCTCGACTTGTTCTGAAGCCGTCGATTACTGCGACAGTGTCTTCGCAGCCTCGACCTGGCCTTCGAAGTAAGTCTGGAACGTCAGCGCCAGTCCGGTCATGAGCAGAAACGCGCCGATCAGCAGTGAGAAGATCACGACGAAAATGACGGTCCACCCGGAATCGCTCTGACGATTCGTGTGCGCGTTGAACTGCGCGTCCCACTTCGCGTCGGGGCGCAGGCCGTAGACGATCGCCGACAGAAACGCCGCCAGCAGCGAGATCGCGCCGGGCACCGCGAGCGCCCAGCCGAGCACCGACGTACGCTCGGTGGCCGCGAGCATCAGATAGCCGAACGCGCCCATCACAATGCCGACGATATGCGCCCAGCCGTACTTGTCGCGCAGACCATACAGATAGAAGCGGTGCAGACCGATGCTGCCGAAGAGAAACGCCAGCGCCGCGGTGAGCGTCTTCGAGCGAAAGTAAGTCGGGGTCGGCTTCGGGGCGGAATGCGCGGCGACGGACGGGGAAGTCATCAGCGAAAGCAGTATTAAAAGGTGAACATACGCGTGCGGACGCCGCGCAATCCGTCATTCTACGACGCAGGCGACAGCCGCAACAGAACGTCACATTGCGGCTTTCCGGGCGGCTGGGCGTCGGTCAAAAATCTTCCCAGACGCACGCTGCACGCGAAAAATGCGTTAAGTGTTTGTTCGCGCTTTGGTTTCCCGCTATAATCGCGTGTTCTGGTAGTTCCGAACCCCGGTTTTCAAGGATTTCAGCATGGTCATCATCCGTCTGGCTCGTGGCGGCTCGAAGAAGCGCCCGTTCTACAACATCGTCGCAACCGATTCGCGTAGCCGCCGTGACGGCCGCTTCATCGAGCGCGTGGGTTTCTACAACCCGGTCGCCACGAAGGGCGAGTCGCTGCGTATCGCTCAAGATCGCCTGAGCTACTGGCAAGGCGTTGGCGCGCAACTGTCGCCGACCGTCGAGCGTCTGGTCAAGCAGTCGCAGCAAGCTCAGCCGGCTGCCTAAGCTAGGCGTACTAAGTCGTCTGATCGATCGAAGCGATCCGTTCGCGCCGCAAGGCGCGGCTTGATCGCGTAGTCGTTCCAAATTTGCCCAAAGGTTCGCTGATGCCCGCGCGTGATCCCCAAAACGGCCGCGAAACCGGCGCCATCAGTCAACCGAAGCCGGGGCAACAGGAAGATGCCGCCACGTTTGGCGCGTTCGTCCGCAAGCCGGGCGCGCGCCGCGTGGCGGCCGGCGCTTCTGCCGCTGACAACGAAGAGCCCGCTGGCGGTATCGAGCCGGTCGAGCAGCTTCCGGAAGACGCGGTGGAAGTCGGTTTCATCGCGGATGCCTACGGCCTGAAAGGCTGGGTCAAGGTCATGCCGCATGCGAACGGCAAGTCGGGCGGCGACGCAATGCTGGCCGTGAAGCGCTGGTGGCTCGTCAAGAACCGCGATCGCAAGTCCGCGCGCTGCATGCAGTCGAAGGTGCACAGCGATTCGATCGTCGCGCGCCTCGCAGGCTGCGACGACCGCGACGCCGCGCTCGCGCTGAAGGGTCATACGGTGCATATCGCCCGTAGCGACTTTCCGAAGCTCGACGACGAAGACGAGTTCTACTGGGTCGATCTGATCGGCATGGAAGTCGAAAACGAGGCGGGCGTGGCGCTCGGCCGCGTTGCCGACATGATCGACAACGGCGCGCATTCCATCCTCCGGATCGAGTATCCGGGCGCGACGAAGGATGGCGAGCCTGTTACCGGCGAGCGGCTCATTCCGTTCGTCGGCGTGTATGTGAAGACGGTGGATCGGGCGGCGAAGCGCATCATCGTCGACTGGCACGCCGACTATTAATCCGGTGTTCGTTTCGGGCATCGGCAGAAAACGGAGAGGGCGATGCAGTTCGATGTCGTGACGCTCTTTCCCGAGATGTTTCGCGCGCTGACCGACTGGGGCATCACCAGCCGGGCGGTAAAGCAGGCGCGATTCGGCCTGCGCACGTGGAATCCGCGCGATTTCACCACGGACAACTACCGCACGGTGGACGATCGTCCGTACGGCGGCGGCCCCGGCATGGTGATGCTGGCGCGTCCGCTGGAAGACGCGATCGCGGCGGCGAAAGCCGCGCAGCGCGAGCAGGGCATCGAAGGCACGCGCGTCGTGATGATGTCGCCGCAAGGCGCGAAGCTCGACCACGATCGCGTCATGCGTTACTCGCAGGAACCCGGCCTCGTGCTGTTGTGCGGCCGCTATGAAGCGATCGACCAGCGTCTGATCGACCGCGTGGTGGACGAGGAAGTCAGTCTCGGCGACTTCGTGCTGTCGGGCGGCGAATTGCCCGCGATGGCGCTGATGGACGCCGTGGTGCGCCATCTGCCCGGCGTGTTGAACGACGCGCAATCGGCGGTGCAGGACAGTTTCGTCGACGTGTTGCTGGATTGTCCGCACTACACGCGGCCCGAGGAATACGAAGGCGTGCGCGTGCCGGATGTGCTGCTCGGCGGCCATCACAAGGAAATTGACGCCTGGCGCAGGCGCGAAGCATTACGCAATACCTTTTTCAAGCGGCCCGATCTGATCAAACGGGCGCGCGCAAGCAAGATGCTGAGCCGTGCCGACGAGGCGTGGCTCGCAGATCTCGCGAAGGAAGCGTCGAAGCGGCAGTAACGCATCGCGCCGACGAGCGGGCAAATGGGGGCGCCGGGTCATGCCGGCGCCGGAAGTAAACCCATCCTCTACCGGGGCCTCATTAAAGCAATGTGCGAGGCACACAACTCCGGCAAGATGGCACAAGGAGTCAGTAATGAATCTGATTGAACAACTCGAGAAGGAAGAGATCGCGCGCGTGCTGGGCGAGAAGTCCATCCCCGACTTCGGTCCGGGCGACACGGTCATCGTCAACGTGAACGTCGTCGAAGGTACGCGTAAGCGCGTTCAGGCTTACGAAGGCGTCGTGATCGCAAAGCGCAATCGTGGCCTCAACTCGAACTTCATCGTCCGCAAGATTTCGTCGGGCGAAGGCGTCGAGCGTACGTTCCAGACCTACTCGCCGCTGCTCGCGAGCATCGTCGTGAAGCGCCGCGGTGACGTCCGTCGCGCGAAGCTTTACTACCTCCGCGAGCGTTCGGGCAAGTCGGCTCGAATCAAGGAAAAGCTGGTCTCGAAGGACCGCGCTGCTCCCGCCGCCGAGTAAGTGGCTCAGTAGTTCGCTGCACCGGAAAAAGCACCCCTCGCGGGTGCTTTTTTCTTTGATGTGTTCAAATCGTATCTTCCCCATTCAGGCTTGAGACCGTGTCCACCGGCAAGACATCGACTCCGCGCATTCTCGAACCCGAACGGATGCCCGTTCTCTCGACCGGCAAAAGCATGCCGCCGGTCCCGCCCGAACTTCTCACGCCGGACGGCCTGCGCGCACGATTCGCGAAGGAACTCGAGTGGACGCAGGAGCCGCCCGAGCAGCGCATCAAGGCGATCGGCGGCGATCCGCGCGTGGCGTCGGTGCTCGTGCCGCTCGTCGTGCGCGAGGGCGGGTTGACCGTGCTGTTGACGCAGCGCGCCGACCACCTGTCGGATCACGCCGGCCAGATCAGCTTTCCTGGCGGACGCCGCGAGCCCGAAGACGCCGATGCCGCCGCGACCGCGTTGCGCGAAGCCCGCGAGGAAGTCGGCTTGGGCGCGGAGCATTGCGAAGTGATCGGCGCGATGCCCGACTATCTGACGGGCACCGGTTTTCGCGTGACGCCGGTCGTCGCGCTGGTTCATCCGCCGTTCTCGCTAGAAGCCGACACGCGCGAAGTGGCCGATATCTTCGAAGTGCCGCTCGCGTGGCTCATGGATCCATCGAATCACGAAGTCCGCGTGTTTCGATGGGAAGGCGGCGAGCGCCGCTTTTTCGCCATGCCTTACACGCCCGGCGAGCGAAAGGCGCCGTATTTCATCTGGGGCGCGACGGCCGGCATGCTGCGCAACTTCTATCGCTTCCTCGTCGCGTGAGCGCTGCATGAGCGCCTTCGCGCAAAGCCGTGCGTGATGCGCGCGCGCCACGCGACTGTCCCGCGTGCGAAACGCGCGAGGCGCTGTGCTATCGTTACGCGAAACTCGAACTAACCGACTGTTTCGGCGCTGCGCATGACTTTTTTTTCCGTATTGCTGGCCCTCATCATTGAGCAAGTGCGCGCGCTCACGCCGCACAATCCTGTTTCGGCGTTGCTTCACTATCATGCGGAGTCCACTGCGCATGGCTTCGATGCCGGCAAGCAGAAGCATGGCATCGTAGCGTGGCTCGTCGTCGTGCTGCCGTGGACGCTGGCAGTCGGCCTCGTCTATTACGTGCTTTATCGCATCAACTTCGTTCTCGCGTTCTTGTGGAACGTCGTGGTCGTTTACTTCACGCTCGGCTTCCGCCAGTTCAGCCACTACTTCACTGATATCCACCTCGCGCTCAATAACGACGACGTGCCCCGCGCGCGCGAAGTGCTCGCCGAGTGGACCGGGCTCGATACCGTCGATATGCCCGTCAGCGAAATCGTGCGTCATACGCTGGTTCATGCGGTGGTGGCGTCGCATCGGCACGTGTTCGGCGTGTTCTTCTGGTTCCTGATCCCGATCGGACCGGCCGGCGCGGTGTTCTATCGGATCGCGGAATATCTGGCGCGTGCGTGGGCCGCGCCGAGTCCGGAGCGCACCGCCGAGTTCTCGTCGTTCGCCCAGCGCGCGTTCTTCGTGATCGACTGGATTCCGACGCGCCTCACCGCGATGGGCTTTGCCATCGTCGGCAATTTCGAGGACGCAATCTACGCTTGGCGCAACCACGCGCGTCAGTGGCCCGACGCCAATCAGGGCGTGCTGCTCGCCGCCGGCAGCGGCGCGTTGGGCGCGCGTCTCGCGGGGCCGCTCGCGGAGCCGCTGAGCGTGGAAGCGCTGGCCGTCGGCGATGCAAGCCCGTTGCCCGTCGGCGACGACTGCACGCCGCGCACGCTGCAGTCGGCGGTGGGCCTCGTGTGGCGCGCGGTCATTCTGTGGATGTTGCTGCTGCTGATGCTGACCATCGCCGTGTGGCTGGCGTGAGCGGTCAATCGTCGAGCGGATCGCGTTCCGTCTGACACTGCCAGCAGACGGTGAACTGCGGTTCGAGCCATTCGCCGCAATGTTTGCAGATCCAGGGCCGGGCGTTCGCGTCCGGCCCTTTTTGCGCGCGCTCGAGAATGCGCTGCGCCAACGTCTCGTCGCGTTCGTCGACTAACCAGATTTCCGGCGCGCACTGATCCGCCGGGATCTCGCCCATCGCGCCGTTCAGATAGCGGTTATGCAGTTCGCACGGCACGCCCGCCGTCCTCAACACGTTCAACCAGTGATGCGCGATGATGAGGTTGGGCGCGCGCGTGAGCCGTTTCATCGCACGATCTGGCTGGCTTCGTGAACCAGTTGCGCGTAGAGCGCATGGCGCTCGGGCCTGATCTTGCCGGCATCGACCGCTTCGAGCACGGCGCAACCCGGCTCGTGCAGGTGATGGCAGTTGTAGAAGCGGCAATGGCCGAGATAGGGCCGAAAGTCCGCGAACGCGCGCTCCAGTTGGCCTTCGGACAAATGATGCAGGCCGAACTCCTGGAAACCGGGCGAATCGATCAACGAACCGCCGCCCGGCAGCGCATAAAGCCGCGTGAAGGTGGTCGTGTGGCGGCCGCTGTTCAGCGCCGACGAGATTTCGCGCGTGGCGGCGTCGGCGTCGGGGACGAGCAGGTTCACGAGCGTCGATTTGCCCATGCCGGACTGGCCCAGCAGGATCGTCGCGCGATCCTTCAGGTGGGCGTCGAGCTGAGGATGCACCTCGCCCGGCTGCATCTTCGCCGACAGCTCGATGACCGTGTATCCAAGCTCGCGATACGGCGCGAGCCGCTCGCGCGCAAGCGGCAACGCGCCTTCGACATCGATCTTGTTGAGCACGATCAGCGACTCCAGCCCGTGTGCTTCGGCGGCGATCAGCGCGCGTCCGAGCAGGTCTTCGCTGAAATGCGGCTCCGTCGCGAGCACGACGAGCAGTTGATCGAGATTCGCGGCAAAGAGCTTTGACTTGAACTGATCCGACCGGTACAACAGGTTGCGCCTTTCCCCGATCTCGACGATTACGCCCTGATCCGCCGACGATTGCTCGTAAAGCACGTGGTCGCCGACGGCAACTTCGCTGCGCTTGCCGCGCGGGAAGCACTGAAGCATCGGGCCGCCGTCGCCGGGCGTGACGAGATAGTGCCGCCCGTGCGCGGCGATGACCGTACCCGCGAGACGTCCGGCGGCCGCCGCGCCGCCCTTGCGCGTGGGACGCGCGGTCATGCGGCGTGCTGCATCAGGCGATCGATGCGTTGCGATGCCGGCGGATGCGAGTAATAAAACGCCGTGTAGAGCGGATCGGGCGTGAGCGTCGACGCGTTGTCCTCGTACAGCTTCACGAGCGCGTTGACGAGATCCTTCGGATCGGTCTGGCTGGCCGCGAAGGCGTCCGCTTCGAACTCGTTCTTGCGCGAAGTGAGACTGCCGAGCGGCGTGATGAAGAACATGAACACGGGAAGCACCAGCATGAAGAGCACGAGCGCGAGTCCGTTATTGCCGCCGACGAGCGACGGCCGCACGCCCAGCCCTTCGTAGAACCACACGGTCTGCGCGAGCCAGCCGAGCAGCGCGAGCATCGCGAGGCTGATGCCGAACATCACGATCATCAGCTTCAGCACGTGGCGGCGCTTGAAGTGGCCGAGTTCGTGCGCGAGCACGGCTTCGATTTCGCTGCCGGACAGACGCGCGAGCAGAGTATCGAAGAAAACGATGCGTTTCGTCGCGCCGAAGCCCGTGAAATACGCGTTGCCATGCGCCGAGCGGCGGCTGCCGTCCATCACGAAAAGTCCTTTCGCCGCGAAGCCCGTGCGCGACATCAGGTTTTCGATGCGCGCGACGAGCGCCTCGTCTTTCAGCGGCTCGAACTTGTTGAAGAGCGGGGCGATGAACGTGGGATAAATGACCATGGCGAGCAACTGGAAAGCGACCCACACCATCCACGTCCAGAGCCACCAGTACGCGCCGGCGCGGTCCATGAGCCACAGCGTCAGAAGCAGAAGCGGCGCCCCGACGATCACGCCGATCAGCGTGCCCTTCACGAGATCCGCGAAAAACAGCTTCTTCGACATGCGATTGAAGCCGAATTTTTCCTCGATCACGAAGTGGCGGATGTAATCGAACGGCAGGTCGATGACGCTCGTGATGACCACGACCGACGCCACCAGCGCGATCTGCCCGAGATAGCCGCGCCCGAGCCAGTCGGTGATGGCGTTGTCGAGCGCCTGCACGCCGCCGAAGAGCGTCAGCACGACGAGCACGACGGCGCTCGTCACCACTTCGATCATGGTGAGCCGCGTGCGCTCGACCGTGTAATCCGCCGCGCGCTGATGCGCCGTGAGCGGGATCGTGCCGGTGAACTGCGGCGGCACGCCGTTGCGATGCGCGGCAACGTGCCGGATCTGGCGCGACGCGAGCCAGAGCTTGGTCGAAACCATCGCGACCAGGGCGACGACGAAGATCGTCGAGAAAGCGAGAGTGAGGTTGGTCATCCGGGAATTCCGATTGAACTATGCGAGAATTATAGGTTCTTGGCTCTGCCGCCGTCGTCACATCATGCCATCGCGCGACGGGCGCGCACGCGGCCTCATCCTCTTCCTTGGGCAGCATTCATGACCGACTCTTCCAGCCTTCCCGCCGAACCCGTCCTTGCGCGCAGCGACATGAATCTCGTGTGGCTCGACATGGAAATGACGGGGCTCGATCCCGACAATGACCGCATCATCGAGATCGCGGTGGTCGTGACGAATTCGACGCTCGACAAGATGGTGGAAGGTCCGGTGTTCGCCATCCACCAGTCGGAGGAAGCGCTCGGGCGCATGGATGAGTGGAACCGCAACACGCACGGCCGCTCGGGGCTGACCGAGCGCGTGAAGGCATCGACGGTGGATGAAGCCGAAGCCACGCGGCAGATTCGCGAATTCCTCGGCCAGTACGTGCCGCCCGGCAAGTCGCCGATGTGCGGCAATTCGATCTGCCAGGATCGCCGCTTCATGGCGCGCTGGATGCCGGAACTGGAGACGTTCTTCCACTACCGCAATCTCGACGTCAGCACGCTGAAGGAACTGTGTCGCCGCTGGCAGCCGGCCATTTACAAGGGCTTCCAAAAGCGCGCGATGCATACGGCGCTCGCCGATATCCACGAATCCATCGACGAGCTGAAGTATTACCGCGAGCACTTCCTGATTCCGTCGGCGGTGGCCGACGCGTCTTAATCCTTCGGCGGCCGGATCGCGCTTTTCGGACGGAACGCGGCGACTACTTCGGCCCGCGTTTCCATGTACGGCCCGCCGATCAGATCGATGCAGTACGGCACCGCCGCGAAGATGCCCGGCACGGCCGTCTTGCCTTCGGCGTCTTTCACGCCTTCGAGCGTTTCGCGGATCGACTTCGGCTGTCCCGGCAAATTGATGATGAGCGCGGCGTGATCGGCGGTTTCGCGGATCACCGCGACTTGCCGCGACAGGATGGCGGTCGGCACGAAGTTCAGGCTGATCTGCCGCATCTGCTCGCCGAAGCCGGGCATTTCCTTCGTGGCGACGGCAAGCGTCGCTTCCGGCGTCACGTCGCGGCGCGCGGGGCCGGTGCCGCCCGTGGTCAGCACGAGATCGCAGCCGAGCGTATCGACGAGTTCGATGAGCGTCGCGGAGATGGTCGCGGCGTCGTCCTGAATCAGCCGCGTCTCGGCGCGCCACGGCGATGACAACGCCTCGCCGAGCCACACCTGCAGCGCCGGCAAGCCTTTGTCCTCGTAGACGCCTTGCGACGCGCGATCGCTGATCGACACGAGCCCGACGATCAGCTCGTCGGGATGATTACGCTTCGGAATCATCGCGGTCCTCGTCGTCGCTTTCGTCGCCTTCGGCCAGGTCGTCGATGTCGTCGTCAGCTTCGACGCCCGCCGCGTTCTTGATCCACTGGAACAGCTCGCGATAGTAGCGCGGCGGCTTTTGCTGCTCGCGCTCCTTGCGCGTGTTGCGAATGAGCGTGCGGCCTTCCTGCGGATCGACGCCCGGATGCTGGCGGATGAATTCGGTGAGCGCGGCGTCGTCGGCGAGCAGCTTGTCGCGCGTGCGTTCGATCCAGTGCAGCCGCGCCGTTTCCGCCTTGTTCACGCCGCGATGCGTGTCGAGCGCGGTGCGCAGCGCGGCGATCTGTTCCTCGCCGAGCGAGCGCATGACCTTGCCGACATACTGCAACTGACGGCGCTTGCCTTCGTGATCGGTGATCCGGCGCGCCTCGCGCACGGCGTCGCCCAGGTCCTCGGGCATCGGCATGCGCTTGAGCGCGTCTTTCGGCAGCGCGATGAGCGCCGCGCCCAATTCCTGTAGCGCGTGCATTTCGCGCTTCAGTTGCGATTTGCTGGGGCGATCGTAGCCGTGATCGTCGGCGTCGGCGTCGGCGTCGTTGCGATCGGCTGCGATGGGTTGAATGCGGGTTTTACGGTTCATGCCGTCATTGTAGCTTGCGCCCGCGCGGCACCGGCGCGGCCGACGCGTGCCGGCGAGTGAATGCACGCCGTCCTTGCTATGATCGCGTGACGGGTCGATGCGTCAGCGAATGCTTCGCCCATCGACCGGCATCGTCACCGAATTCCGGAATGACCCGAAGACCCGGAGGCGCGTGGCGCGCCCGGCTCCCGCAGTCAACGAAACCCAAGGCAACGACAAATGGCAGCAGACATCGACGTCAAGCAGCGCTTTTTCCCGCATACGCAAGACGAACTGAAGGAGATCGCCTCCGACATCCTGCGCTACGCGAAGGAACTGGGCGCGAGCGATGCCGCCACCGAAATCTCCGAAGGCGACGGCCTCTCGGTGAGCGTGCGGCGCGGCGAAGTGGAAACGATCGAGCACAACCGCGACAAGATGGTCGGCGTGACGGTGTTCATCGGCAAGAAGCGCGGCAACGCGAGCACCGCCGACTTCACGCGCGAGGCATTGCGCGACACGGTCGCGGCGGCGTACAACATCGCGCGATTCACGGCGGAAGACAGCGCGGCGGGGCTTGCCGAGGAAGATCTGCTCGAGAAGGCGCCGCAGGATCTCGATCTCTATCATCCCTGGGACATCGACGCCGACGAAGCCGCCGAGATCGCGCGCCGCGCCGAGCAGGCCGCGTTCGCCGTCGACAAGCGCATCAGCAATTCGGAAGGCGCGAGCGTGTCCGCGCAGCATTCGCAGTTCGTGCTCGCGACGTCGCGCGGGTTCATGGCGGGGTATCCGTATTCGCGGCATTACATCGCGTGTGCGCCCATCGCGGCGAGCGGCCGCGACATGCAGCGCGACGACTGGTACACGTCCAAGCGCGATGCCTCGCAACTCGCCGATCCGGAAGCGGTCGGACGTTACGCTGCGCAGCGCGCGCTTGCGCGTCTGAACGCGCGCAGCCTCGATACGCGCAAGTGCCGCGTGCTGTTCGAAGCGCCGCTCGCGGCGGGCATTCTCGGCGCGTTCGTGCAGTCCGTGAGCGGCGGGGCGCTTTATCGCAAGACCACGTTTCTCGTCGATAGCCTCGGCAAGCCGGTGTTCGCGCCGCACGTTCAGATCGTCGAAGATCCGCATGTGCGCGGCGGCATGGGCAGCGCGCCGTTCGACGAGGAAGGCGTGCGCACGCAAAAGCGCAATGTCGTCGAGGATGGCGTCGTGCAGGGGTATTTTTTGTCGACTTACTCGGCGCGCAAGCTCGGCATGCAGACGACCGGGAATGCCGGCGGTTCGCACAATCTTTCCATGCGAAGCACGCATACGCGGCCTGAGGATGATTTCGAAGCGATGCTCAAGAAGCTCGGCACCGGGCTGCTGCTCACCGAGTTGATGGGGCAGGGCGTGAACTACGTCACCGGCGATTATTCGCGCGGCGCGTCGGGGTTCTGGGTCGAGAACGGGCAGATTCAGTATGCCGTCGAGGAGATTACTGTCGCCAGTACGCTGCAGGAGATGTTTCGACACATCGAAGCTATTGGCGCCGATACCGTCGTGCGTGGCACTAAGGCTATCGGGTCTGTGCTCATCGAAAGGATGACTGTCGCGGGACAGTAAGCCTTTTTTCGGGGAGCTTGTTTTCGTGTCGGTCTATTGGCTCGCCCCTCCCCGGGGCGGGGGTCACTTTCTTTGCTGCTGCAAAGAAAGTAACCAAAGAAAGCAGCTTTCTTTCCCGCACTTCGTTTCTGATGGTGCACTCCGTAGAGCCACGTTGGCACTCAGCTTGACACAGCCCTGAATCACCTTCCGCGCCCGCTGAGCGCCACGTCCTCCGAGCCCCTCGGCTCGTTAACACCAACGCTTCTTTCTTTTTATTCTCTGCGTTCGTAGGTTACGAACGCGTAATCAAATTCGTTTGGTGGCGTCGACCTGTGGCGCTCGCGCGATACCTCGCGCCATTGCAGCGCGTCCGGTGCTTCGAAGCGGGCGTTGCCTTCGAAATCCGCGTCGATTTCCGTCACGATCATCTTCTTTGCGCGGCCGATTCCGTCGCCGTACAGTTGCGCGCCACCTATCAGGAACGCCTCCGCCGCGCCATCCGCCGACGCCAACGACAGCGCCTCCTCGATGCTCGTCACCGTATCGCAGCCCTCGTAGCGGCGCGCCGCGTCGCGCGTCACCACGATGTTGCGTCGGCCCGGCAACGGTCGCCCAATCGACTCATGCGTCTTGCGACCCATGATGATCGGCGCACCCATCGTCGTACGCTTGAAAAAGGCCAGGTCCTCAGGAAGGCGCCACGGCAGTTGGTTGTCACGTCCGATCACGCCATTGCGCGCCCGCGCGACAATCAAAGTCAACGTCGTCATGTGCAGTAGAAAGTCAGGCCACAACGGCCGGGCACGATTCTAACCCGCGCGCGCAGCCCGCCGTTCCATCGGCATGCCTATGTCGAATGTCGCGTGGAGTGCCGTAGAGCCGTCAGGCGTCCGGCGAATCGTCGTCGCGGTCGGGCGTCGAACGCTGAATCTCGGGCGAAACCTCGTCCCACAGCGTCACGCTATGACTTACGCCCGCCGAGCGCTCGATCACGCGCCAACCGATATCCGGGGTGCGCTCCGAAATCCAGCCGGAGCCGTCGGTTTCATCGCCTTCTGCGAATTGCGCGATGGCCAAGCCGCCACGCGGTAAAATCTTGTCAAGAGCCATCATTGACCACGAAAATACCAGCAATTTATTCCGGGACGCTATTCGCGGAAATAAAGTTATTAGAAACCCGGTATGAAAGGCATTACCGGAAATTCATTCCGGTTACGCTCGCCGTTGCGGCAGATATGTCGTGCGCAACGTCAGCGCATTAAGCCAAATGCGTGCCATTCTCGGTTGGCGCTTGCTACACATGGCTCTGAGGCAATCTCGTGTACAGTGTCGTCTTCCAATCGCGCGAAAACGTTTCAACCGTGATACGCCGCGCGAGAAAAACCTGAATTTCCGTCGGATACGTTATATGCTTTCGTCCTATAAAAACGGGGACGCAATTTTTTAATCGAGGCGTGTGAGGATCGTGCAGAGCCACAGCCAGTAAGGGTTCGTGGCAATAGTCGCACGCTTTCATGGTATTTGTTTTCGCTGTTTCTGGGTTATAGTAGTCTCTCCATCGCGGCGCAGAATCATACAAAAAGGGTTTCGCGGAAGGGGCGCAGGTGTTTCGTGCGCGTGTTCCCGGGGGCAACGTATTGAAATTGCAAGTCCGTTCGCAGCACATGCGAAGGCTACGAAGTCTGCATGTAGCGAGAGCCTGAACTACGCGACCTTTTCAACGAACGTTGAACCAAGGATCTGAATAATGGACGTCGCTCGGCGGCAACTCATCTATGTGACTCGCGATCCCAGCGAGACGCTATGCGCGCGGTTCGAGGAGCGCGGGTGGCAAATCGAGATCGTGGCCAGCGCGCGCGATACCCGTAAGGCGCTGCGCAGCGACCTGGCAATGGGCGGTCTGCTGGATCTCTCGAGTCATTTCGAATCGCACGAACTCGCGGCGTTCGAATCGTCGCTGACCATGACCAACGTCGGCTGGGTCGCGGCGACCATTTCCGGCCAGCTGGAAGACGCCGCCGTGCGCCGGCTCATCCGCGATTATTGTTTCGACTACGTGACGCTGCCGACGTCGAATGACCGCATCGTCGATTCCGTCGGCCACGCATTCGGCATGGTCTCGCTGCACGACGCCGCCTCGAACGATCCGCGCATCGAAGGCCGCGCGGAAGGCGAAATGGTCGGTTCCTGCGACGCCATGCTCGCGCTGTTCCGCTCCATCCGCAAAGTCGCCATGACCGACGCGCCCGTGTTCATTTCCGGCGAATCGGGCACCGGCAAGGAATTGACGGCAGTCGCCATCCACGAGCGCTCGGCGCGGCGCGATCAGCCGTTCGTTGCGATCAACTGCGGCGCGATTCCCGCGCATCTGCTGCAATCAGAACTCTTCGGCTACGAACGCGGCGCATTCACGGGCGCGAATCAGCGCAAGATCGGGCGCGTGGAAGCGGCCAACGGCGGCACGCTATTCCTCGACGAAATCGGCGATTTGCCGCTCGAAAGCCAGGCGAGCCTGTTGCGCTTCCTGCAGGAGCGCAAGGTCGAACGTCTTGGCGGCCACGGTTCGACGCCGGTGGACGTGCGCATCATCTCGGCGACGCACGTCGACATGCAGACCGCGATGATCGAAGGGCGTTTCCGCGCCGACCTGTATCACCGCCTCTGCGTGCTGCAGATCGACGAGCCGCCGCTGCGCGCGCGCGGCAAGGACATCGAACTGCTCGCGAAGCACATGCTCGACCGCTTCAAGAAGGACGCGAGCCGCCGCCTGCGCGGATTCTCGCCGTGCGCCATCGCGGCGATTCACAACTACGGGTGGCCCGGCAACGTGCGCGAGCTGATCAACCGCGTGCGCCGCGCCATCGTCATGTCGGAAGGCCGGCAGATCACCGCGCGCGACCTCGAACTGGGCGAATACGTCGAAGTCGCGCCCGTTTCGCTTGCCCAGGCGCGCGAAGCGGCGGAGCGGCAGGCGATCGAACTCGCGCTTCTGCGCCATCGCGGACGACTGGGCGATGCCGCGCACGAGCTCGGCATTTCGCGCGTCACGCTGTATCGGCTGCTGAGCGCGCACGGCATGCGTCACATCGAAGTCGATGCCCCGCCGGAGCACGCCACGCGCGGCTGATCCTGCAAGATTGCTGCTGAAAATCGGGCGCCGAAAGGCGCCCGTTTCTATTTTCGCGACGCAACGCAGCCCGTTGTTCCGCTTGGTAAAATCGATTCTTTCCGCCTCTTCTCGCGCGGCTCGTGCCGGCATCCAAGGAACATCGAATGAAACAGTATCTCGAGCTCGTCCAGACGATCCTCGATACCGGCACCTGGCAGGAAAACCGCACCGGCATCCGCACGATCAGTATGCCCGGCGCCATGTTGCGCTTCGATTTGCAGCAAGGCTTTCCCGCCGTGACCACGAAGAAGCTCGCGTTCAAGTCGGCGATCGGCGAAATGGTCGGCTTCCTGCGCGCGTCGCGCAGCGCGGCGGATTTCCGGGCGCTCGGCTGCAAGGTCTGGGACGCCAACGCGAACGAAAATCCGCAGTGGCTCGACAACCCGTATCGGCAGGGACCGGACGATCTCGGCGATGTCTACGGCGTGCAATGGCGTCAATGGCCCGCGTACAAGCTCATCGACGCGAGCGCGGGCGAGCAGATCGCCGACGCCACGAATCGCGGCTACGAGCTGGTGACGAGCTTCGTCGAAAACGGGCGCGAGCAGGTGCTGCTGTACAAGGCCATCGACCAGTTGCGCCAGTGTCTCGATACGATCATCGAGCGTCCCACCGACCGGCGCATTCTGTTTCATGCGTGGAACCCGGCGAAGCTCGACGAGATCGCGTTGCCCGCGTGCCACTTGCTGTACCAGTTTCTTCCGAACGTGACGAAGCGCGAAATCTCGCTGTGCCTGTATATCCGCAGCAACGACGTCGGGCTCGGCACGCCGTTCAATCTGACGGAAGGCGCGGCGCTGCTGCATCTCGTCGGGCGGCTCACGGGCTATACGCCGCGCTGGTTCACGTACTTTATCGGCGATGCGCACATCTACGAGAATCAGCTCGACATGCTGAACGAGCAGTTGAAGCGCGAGCCGTATCCGTCGCCGCAACTGATCATTTCGGATCGCGTGCCGGATTACGCGGTCACGAAGCGGTACGAGCCGGAATGGCTGGAAAAGGTCGAGCCGGCGGATTTCGCGCTCGAAGGGTACAGGCATCACGATCCGATCAGCGCGCCGATGGCGGTCTGATCGAACGAAGCGCGGTTTAAGCCGCGCTTTTTTTACGCCTGCCGCCGGGACAGGAAATCGTCGAAATGACGCTGTCCGGCGGGCGTCACGCGCAACACGCGACGCTTCGCCGTCCGCTCGATCCAGCCGTGCGTCTCGCAGGCGTCGAGATAGGCCGCGCCCAGCGCGCCGCCGCTCGCTCCAGTCGATGCACGTACACGCGAACCGCCGACGCCGCGCGCGCTGCGCGTTCAGGTCGATGCCGAGTTGCGCGAAGGCGTCTGCGCCGTCGGGCGTGGCGTCGAGCGTTTCGGATGCCGCCGTGAGCCATCCACGGGCCATCATGCCGTCGAAAAGCCGCACGGCGAGTTCGCCCGCGAGATGGTCGTAGCAGGTGCGCGCATAGCGCATTTCCAGCGGCACGGCGCTCGGCCGATGCTCCGGCGCGCGTTGCGGCGCGCTCGCCCGGGCGAGATTGGCGAGCGCTTCGATGGCCGCGGCGATATCCGCCGTCGCGATCCTGTAATAGCGATGCCGCCCGCTGACTTCGAGCGCCAGCAGCCCGCCCTCGGTCAGCCGCGCGAGGTGGCCGCTCGCGGCGGATGGCGAAACGCCCGCGATCATCGTGAGTTCGCCGGCGGGACGCGCGGCGCCGTCCATCAGCGACCAGAGCATCGCGGCGCGGCCGGGATCGGCGAGCAGCGCGCCGATGCGCGACAGGCCGGGAAAATGCCGGGAGCGGGAGTCGTCGTTCATGTCGATTCAGCCGGAAACGGTCGATGCCCTCACTCTAACGCGCCCGCGTAACCGACGTTTCACGGCCGCATGAAATGTCGATGCAAAGCGTGCAGCGCTAAAATGGCCGCTCGCATTGCACGCACGCAGGAAGGGGAGTCAGCATGTCCAGATTCATCGCCATCGCCGCCGCGCTCGGCGCCTTGATGCTCTGCGCGGGATGCGCGGGCGGGCCGTCGTCGGCGTCGTCGGGTTCGGGCGGCAGCATCACCATGTACGGCACCATCGACCAAGGTGTCACCGTGCATAACTAGGCGCGTTTTGGCGAACCTATAATGCGCGCTTCGTCACTTTGCGCTTCACCATCGCCATGAACACGCCGATCTCATCTTCCGCCGCTACGCCCGCGCCGCGCAACGGCCGCGCCGAAACCACGTTTCGCTTTCTCGCCGAGCCGAGTTCCGTCAACTTCGGCGGCAAGGTGCACGGCGGCGCGTTGATGAAATGGATCGACGAAACCGCCTACGCGTGCGCGGCGATGTGGTCCGGGCGCTATGCGGTGACGGTGAGCGTCGGCAACATCCGCTTTCGGCGGCCCATTCTCGTCGGCAATCTGGTGGAACTGCGCGCGCGCGTCGTCGCGACCGGCCGCACGAGCATGCACATCCATATTTCGGTTCACGCGGGCGATCCGAAAGTCGGCGAGCTTGCCCAGACCACGGATTGCCTGATGGTCTTCGTCGCCGTCGATGAAACCGGCCAGCCGACGCCCGTGCCCGCTTTCGTGCCGGAATCGGACGAAGAGAAGCGCCTCGCGCGTTACGCGATGGACGTGAAAGACGCGCTCGACGCGATCGTCGAGTTGAAGCCGGAAGAAGTGGCGGCGGGCAAGGTCTGACCCGCCGCGCGTTGAAGGAAGCCGCTCAGCGCTTGCCGACCATGTCCTGCGGCTTCACCCATTCGTCGAACTGCTGCTCGGTCACATGGCCGAGCGCGAGCGCGGCGGCCTTCAGCGTGGTGCCTTCCTTGTGCGCTTTCTTCGCGATCTGCGCGGCATTGTCATAGCCGATGTGCGGATTGAGCGCCGTCACCAGCATCAGCGATTCGTTCAGCAGGCTCTCGATGCGCGCCTCGTTCGCTTCGATGCCGACCGCGCAGTTGTCGTTGAAGCTCCGCGCGCCGTCCGCCAGCAGGCGCACGGACTGCAGCACGTTATGCACGATCATCGGCCGGAACACGTTCAGTTCGAAGTTGCCGCTCGCCCCGCCGATGTTCACCGCGACGTCGTTGCCGAACACCTGACAGCAGAGCATCGTGACGGCTTCGGACTGCGTCGGGTTCACCTTGCCCGGCATGATGGAACTGCCCGGCTCGTTTTCCGGAATCGACAATTCGCCGAGCCCGCAGCGCGGCCCGCTCGCGAGCCAGCGGATGTCGTTGGCGATCTTCATCAGGCTCGCGGCGACGGTTTTCAGCGCGCCGTGCGCGGCGACGAGCGCATCGGCGGCGGCCATCACTTCGAACTTGTTCGGCGCGGTTTCGAAGGGCAGGCCGGTGAGCTTGCCGATCGCCTGCGCGACCTTCACCGCGAATTCCGGATGCGCGTTGAGTCCCGTGCCGACCGCCGTGCCGCCCTGCGCGAGCTGATAGAGATGCGGCAGCGTGGCTTCCACATGACGAATGCCCTGATCCAGCTGCGCGACATAGCCAGAAAATTCCTGGCCGAGCGTGAGCGGCGTCGCGTCCTGAAGATGCGTGCGGCCGATCTTCACGATATCCGCGAACTGCTTCGACTTTTGATCGAGCGTCGCGCGCAGCGTCTTCAGCGACGGCACGAGATGCTTGACGATCGCGTATGCAGCGGCGACGTGCATCGCGGTCGGAAACACGTCGTTCGACGACTGGCCGCGGTTCACGTCGTCGTTCGGATGCACGAGCCGTTCTTCGCCGCGCGGCCCGCCGAGAATCTCGCTCGCGCGATTGGCGATCACCTCGTTCAGGTTCATGTTGGTCTGCGTGCCGGAGCCCGTCTGCCAGACCGCGAGCGGAAATTCGTCCGGATGCTTGCCGTCGATGATCTCGTCGGCGGCCTGCATGATCGCCTGCGCCTTTTTCGCGTCGAGCTGCTTGAGTTCCGCGTTCACTTCGGCGGCGGCGCGCTTGACGATGGCGAGCGCGGTGATCAGTTCGGGCGACTGCTTCTCCGACGAAATCCTGAAGTTTTGCAGCGAGCGTTGCGTCTGCGCGCCCCAGAGCTTGCCGTTCGGCACGGCAATCTCGCCGAACGTGTCCTTCTCCATGCGTACATCGCCCTGCGCGTTCTGTGTCATGGTGTGAAGATCCTCGTGAATGTCATCAAAGCTGATTGTCGACGGGCAGCAGCATGAAGAGGCCCGTCATCACGTTGCGGTAAAGGCCGGCTTCAGGGTCCAGGTCGTAGGTGACCGTTCCTTTGTCTTCGTGCGTCGTCCAGACGAGGCCGGATTGCGGCGAGCGCGTGCGGCGCCGTTCCGCCGTCACCGCCGCGCTCGCCAGTTCCACGCGATAGCTCGCTTGCGGCGAGATTCCGCGATCGAACAGTCCGGCGGCTTCTTCTGCGACTGGCTTGCTGTGGATCACGAGCGCGAGTTCGGTGTTGAGTTGCGCCGAGCGCGGATCGAGATTCATCGAGCCGATCACGAGGATACTCCGATCGATCACATACGCCTTGGCGTGCAGGCTCGCGCGCGATTGCGATCCGAACAGCCCGGCGCGCGGGCGGCCTTCGCCTTCAACCTGCATCGGCTTGAATTCGTACAGTTCGACGCCGTTCTGCAAAAGCGGAATGCGATACGGCGCGTAGCCGGCGTGGACCGCGACGGCATCGGTGGCGGCGAGCGAATTCGTCAGCACCGCGACGCGCACGTGCCGGTGCGAGACATCGGCGAGCGCTTTCACGCCGACATCGTGCGGCACGAAATACGGCGACAGAATCAGGAACTCGCTCTGCGCGTCCTTCAAGAGATCGATGAGGCGCGTCATCGGCGGACTCTTGTAGTCGTCGCTCGGATGCTCGATCTTCGAGGGCGAATCCACGTGAAATTCGACCGGCGCCCACGTGAGGCCCATTTCCTCGCGCGCAATCTGCTGCGCGAGCGGCGTCGCGTTGAGCGGCTTCGCGTTCAGCGGATCGGCCTCGTGCCGCCAGTGCGAGCGCAGGTCTTCGCGCGTCTTGTCGAGATCGGCGGGATCGAACTTCTGCTTGTTCAGAACGCGCAGCGGGTACGAGAGCGTGCTGTTCCAGTAATCGTCGAAGCTCGCGGAAATTTGCCGCGTGACGGGACCGGCGGCGAAGGCGTCGAGGTCGCGGAATTGCAGCGTCGGACTGGCGCTGAAGTATTCGTCACCGAGATTGCGGCCGCCGACGATCGCGATCTGGTTGTCCGCGATCATCGCCTTGTTGTGCATGCGGCGCGTGAAGTGATCGAGGTTCGTGAAGAAGTTGCGCGTGCGCTCGGAGAAGCTGCGTTGCGCGCTGCCGTACGGATTGAAGACGCGAATCTCGATGTTGTCGTGCGAGTTGAGCGCCGCCATGATGCGGTCGATGTCCTTGAAGTTCAGGTCGTCGACGAGCATGCGCACGCGCACGCCGCGATCCGCCGCATAGAGCGCGGCGCCGAGCAGCAGCTTGCCGGTGTTGTCTTCCTCGGCGATGTAGTACTGCATGTCGAGCGTCTTCGTCGCCGCGCGAGCCAGCGCGATGCGGGCCTGCAGCGCATCGGTGCCTGTCGGAAGCAGGCGCACGGCGGATTCGTCCGGGTGCTGCTTCTCCAGCGGCGCCAGAGCGGCGGCGAGCGGCGTCTCCACGGTCGTCGCGAGCGCATGGCCCGGCGGACGATCGAAGGCGGTCGCGGGCGGACGAGCCGCGCAGGCGGTGAGCGCGAGCGCGGCCGAGGCGGCTAACGTGGCGATGCATCGTGCCGTGATGCTCCGTGCGCTCGATGCATTCCGGCCTTCGTTCTTTACAAGCTTATTTGCAGCTTCTGACATTCCCCGGCTTTCGAACACTGGCAACCTCTTCTTGTGATCGTCTTGGCCCGGCTCGAGCGAATGCGAGCGCGGTATGTAAGTTCGCGCGGAGCAAGGAACGTGCTCGGTACTTTTGGTTTCGCCGGAACGATTCCAGGGCGACGGGCGATCACGCGCGCATGACACGCGGTGCGGCGGGCGCCGGCGTCTCTCGTCGATCGTCGCGACGATCCAGCAAAACGCCAGCAGAAGCCCGCCGGAAGGTTGCGTACTCGAATTACGCCGGGTTCGCCGCGACGAAATTCTTGAACACGGCGTATGCCGGATTCTTCGTCACGCCATCGGCCTGAATGAGACCGTAGTCCGCGTCGATCACCGCGTACATCATGATCGACTGGATGTTGTAGCGGTCCTTGATCGCGCGATACTGCGCGAGTGCCTTGGCCGTGTACGCAGCGGCCGATTGCGGCGTGTCGTTCGCGCCGGACCAGCCCCATTCGGTCAGCCAGATCGGCACGTTGAACGAATCCTTCAGCACTTGCAGCACGTCGACGCACGCGTTGTTGCGGCCGCCGCACTGGATATCGCCCGAGCTCTTGTACCAGTGATACGTCGTGAAGTCCCAGCGCAACGATGCCGCGCCGCTCACGCCTTGCGCCGTGCCGTCGGGCGCGATGCCGTTCCACAGCATTTGCAGCGCGCGATAGGCCATCGGGATGCCCACGTTGACGCCGCACTGGATGGTCGGATCGATCGCGCGCACGCCGTCGATCATGCCGCGCAGCACGCCGCGGAACGACGGCCAGGAGGCCGGATCCCAGTCGGCGGTCGAACTGCCGTCGCCCGCGATTTTCAGATCGACATCGAGTTCGTTGCCGCACTCGATGTACTTCACGAGTCCCTTCAGCGGACGCGTGCAGCGCACGGCGAGGTCGTAGCCGAGCGAGTAGGCATCGGCTTCGCTGCTGTGCGGGTCCCAATGCGCGGAAAGCGGATTGAACACCGGCAGGATCGATACGCCGCTGTTGGCGAACGGTCCCTTCAGCGCGTTGGCGAGCGTGGTCGCCATGCCGCCGTCCGCGATGTCGCAGCGATAGCTCGTCACGCCGAGATCGAGCAGGATGGCGAGCTGGTCGGCGGGCGGCATCGTCTTGTAGATGCCTTCGCCCCACGCCATGTGACCGTTGATGCCGTAGAAGAGGCCATCCGATGCCGATGCGGACGCCGATGCGCTTTGCGTCGCCGATTGCGCGGCGCTGTTTGCGCTGGTGCTCGCGGTGCCGGTCGCCGCCTGCGTGCCGGCATCCGGTGTCGGCGTCGCTTTGGTCGCGCTGCCGGGAACCTGCGCGCCGCCACCACCGCCGCCGCAACCGGCGAGCACGGCGCTGCCGGCCGACGCGAGCATCATCGCGAGAAACGTTCTGCGCTTTGGCGAGTTGAGTGAATCGGTTGAACCGGAAAGAGGACGTCGTGAGGCTTCGTTGTGAGCTGGCATGACCGCAAAGGGTGGCGTTGATGCTCACGTTTACGGCGGTGCGGGAAGGGGCTTGACCCGTCTTGAGTGCGTTCGCTTAAAAACATTCTATGTGCGCCGACACTTTTACCGATGCAGCCGCGATCGGGCGAAAGACGGGAAGCTACGCACGACTTGCCAATCGACTTGCCAATCGAGCGCGCAAAAAAAAGCCCGCTCGGCAGAGCGGGCCTACAACCCCTGTTACTGGAGTCTCAAGGAGGAGACGGGTTCATCGTAACAACGCGGCGCGCGCGGTCCAACCAAGCATTCATGCTTTGCATATGCGCGCGCGGACTCACGCGGCGCGGCGCGGCGACGTATCGACGGAAGCCGCCGAAGGCGTCACGCCCGACGCCACGAGCCGCTTGCTGATGCGATGAAACCGCAGCGTCATCAGCACCGCGACGCTCGCGAGCCCCGCCGCGAGTCCCCACCACAGGCCCTTCGCGCCGAGCCCGAAGTGGAACGCGAGCGCATAGCCCGTCGGGAAGCCGACGCCCCAGTAGCCGAACGCCGCCGCGAGCATCGGCACGCGCGTGTCCTTCAGGCCGCGCAGGCAGCCGGAGCCGACCGTCTGCATGCCATCGACGATCTGGAAGACGGCCGCCACGCCCAGCAGCGACGCCGCGAGCGACACGGTATGCGCGTTGGCGGGATCGTCGAGATGGAGATACAGGCCGACGATCGCGTGCGGCGCGGTAATCAGCACGAGCCCCGAGCACATCATGAAGCCGACGCCCAGCGCCAGCGCGACGAAGCCCGCATGCCGCGCCGCCACCGGCACGCCCGCGCCGACCCAGTAGCCGACGCGCACGTTCGCCGCCTGGCCGATCGCGAGCGGCACCATGAACGCGACCGACGCGACGTTCAGCGCGATCTGATGCGCGGCGAGCGGCGCTTCGCCGAGCAGGCCGACCATCATGCCGGTCGCGAGGAAGAGGGTGGATTCGACGCCATACGTGATCGCCACCGGCCAGCCGATGCCGAACAGTTCGCCGAGCAGCGGCAGATGCGGACGCGCCGCCACCACGAAATGCCGGTAGCGCGGCCGCAGATGCAGCAGCGCGACGAGCGCGAAAGCCGTCAGCCACACGGTGATGGTCGTCGCCGCCGCCGAGCCGACGAAACCTTCGCGCGGCAGGCCGTATGCGCCGTGAATCAGCCCGTAGTTGAGAAAGCCGTTGACGAACACGCCGCCGATCGACACCCACAAGAGCCGCTTCGCCGCGCCGATCGCGGGCAGGAACGCGCGCATCATCCCGATGCCGATCAGGCTGCCCGGCGTGCCCCAGCGCAGCACCGCGCAATACTCGCCGACGTTGTGCGCGAGCGTCGCGGGTTCGTGGAACGCGAGCAGAATCGGCTCGGCGTAGCTCAGGAGCACGAACGCGGGCACCGCGAGCAGCACGGAAAGCAGCAGCCCCGTCCAGTAGATGCTCGGCACGCGCTCTTCCGCGTTCGCGCCGCGCGCATGCGCCACCGATACGCTCACCGACGTCAGCACGCCTTGCAGCAGCGTCACCACGACGAAGAACAGGTTCGCGCCGAGGCCGCCGGCCGCGAGCGCGTCGGGGCCGAGCGAGCCGAGCAGGATGGTGTCGGTGACGCCCATCGCCATTTGCGAAAGCTGCGCGATGGCGAGCGGCGCGGCGAGGCGCGCGGTATCGACGGCATGGCGCGAGAGCGTCGGCGCTCCCTGATGCGCGTGTTGCGCGTTCTTCACGCGCGTGGTGTGCGATTGCATGATCGAAGAAGACTGAGGAACGGGACGCAACGGCGAAACGCGGTCCACGCTTGAAAGGCCTGAACCGGGGCGCTGAAACCCGAACGAAAGACGACTAGCTTATTGCGTGGCGCGCGGCATGTCGATGACGCGTCCCGTTATGGCCGGGTTTTGACAATCCGGCGGCGCTTTCGCGCAAGCGCTGCGCTCACTCGGCGGCGGGCGCGCGCACGCGAATCTTCTGCCCGTCGAGCATCACGACCTGGCCCGCGCGGATCTTGCAGGTTTTGCGCAGTTCCACTTTGCCGTCGACGGTGACATCGCCCATCGCGACGCGCGCCTTCGCGGAGCCGCCGCTGTCGGCAAGCCCCATGAGCTTGAGCAGGTTGTGAAGTTCGACGAAGTCGCCCGTGAGGGTGAATTGAAGCTGCGGCATGGCGGGCGGGGGAGAGCGGTGCAAAGACAGCCATCATAAATCATCGGGTACGCGACGTGCTCTAGCTTCATGGACCGCGAACGATCGAACGGAAAGCCGTATCGACCGGTTCGACGGTGAGACCGGCGAGAATGTAGCCAAGTGAAACGGTCGGTAACAGCGACTGATTTCGCGAAACTCGACGGGTGATCGCCCGGTCTCTCAATTTGATCGATGCAGCTTCGGTCATCTCCGAAACGACAAGCGTCGTGCGCTGCGCTTCCCCGTGAAGCCACGCGTTCGCGCTACCAAAAGAGAGGAATCGCTCATGACTAAGGCTCGAATTCTGATGATCGGCACCGCTTTCGCGGCCCTCGCAACCACCGCCGCGCACGCGCAGACCGCACAGCCGATGCAGGCCGCGCCGGGCGCCGACGCGCAAGGCCAGGTCTCGATGCAGGCCCAGCAGCCGATGACGCCGCCGCCGCAGAACCTGGTCGCGCCGGCATCGCCGGATCCGCTGGTGCAAAAGCGCAATGCCGACGCGCAGGCGAGCGCGGAATATCGCGCGTCGAAGAAGGCATCCAAGGCCGAACTGAAGGCCGCGAACAAGGAAGCCAAGGCGCAATACAAGCAGGAAGTGCGCAACGCGAAAATCAACAAGAAGGCCGACAAGGAAGCCGCGAAGGACGATCTGAATGCCGCGGCCGACCACGCGCCGAAGGATCAGGGCGAGCAGCATTAAGCTGCCGGACTGACAGAAGCCGCGAGGCTCCCGGGCGGGACTTCGCGGCAACCACCAACGGGAGGACACCATGACACGACGCATGAATGCACTGCTGGCCGCGCTCGTCGCGGGCGCGCTGGCGAGCGTGAGCGCGGCATCGATCGCGCAGACCACCAACGCCCCGGCGACCCACGCCGACAAGAAGGCCGCGAAAAAGCAGGCCGAAGCCGACAAGGACGCTGCCGTCGCGCAGGCGAAGGCCGACAAGAAGAAGACGGAATCGCAATCCGAAGCGAACGAAGCCGCAGCGGACGCCAAGCTGAAAGACGCCAAGAAGGCGGACTGACGCGCGTGATCCGGCGCAAGGACGGCCCGGGCAAGTTGCCCGGGCCGTCTGCTTTTTAGGGCCAAAAGGCGAGCGCCGACAAGGGGTTGCACGCGCGCATTGTATGGATATACAGTGTCGCGTCGCTTCCTTCTGCCGTCCATTCCCGTGCTCACCGTTCCTGACACCGCCACCGACACCGCCACCGATGCGCCCATCCAGGATCAGGCGGCGGCAGCGTATCTCGCGAAACTCAACGACGCGCAGCGGCAGGCCGTCGAATTCGGCGTCGACGAACCCGAGCGCTGCGGCGGGCCGCTGCTCGTCATCGCGGGCGCGGGGTCGGGGAAGACGAACACGCTCGCGCATCGCGTCGCGCATTTGCTGGTGAAGGGCGCGGATCCGCATCGCATTCTGTTGCTGACGTTTTCACGGCGCGCGGCGCTCGAAATGACGCGACGTGTGACGCGCATCGCGACGAACGCGCTCGGCAACAAAAGCGCCATCGCGCAAGGCCTCACGTGGTCCGGCACGTTTCACAGCGTCGGCGCGCGGCTCTTGCGCGATTACGCCGATATCGTCGGGCTCGCGCCGTCGTTCACCATCAACGACCGCGAAGATTCCGCCGATCTCATGAACCTCGTGCGGCACGAGCTTGGGCTGTCGTCGAAGGAGAAGCGCTTTCCGGCGAAATCCACGTGCTTCAGCATTTACTCGCGCGTGGTCAACACGGGCGCGTCGCTCGCGACCGTGCTCGACCAGTGGTATCCGTGGTGCCGCGAGTGGGAAGCCGACCTGAAGCGCCTGTTCGCCGCGTACGTCGGCGCGAAGCAGTCGCAAAGCGTGCTCGATTACGACGACCTGTTGCTCTACTGGTCGCATCTCGCAGCCGAGCCGGCCATCGCCGCCGATCTGTCGAGCCGTTTCGATCACGTGCTCGTCGACGAATACCAGGACACGAACCGCCTGCAGGCCACCATTCTCCTCGCGATGAAACCGGACGGGCGCGGCCTCACCGTCGTCGGCGACGATGCGCAGTCCATCTACTCGTTTCGCGGCGCGACGGTGCGCAACATCCTCGATTTTCCGCAGCACTTCACGCCGCCCGCCGCGACCGTCACGCTGGATCGCAATTACCGTTCGACGCAGCCGATCCTCGAAGCGTCCAACGCGGTCATCGGGCTCGCCGCCGAGCGCTACACGAAGGACTTGTGGACCGACAAGGCATCGGCGCAGAAGCCGCGCGTCGTCGCTGTCGCGGACGAGGCGGACCAGGCGCGCTATGTCGTCGAAAAAGTGCTGGAGGCGCGCGAGGGCGGCATGAAGCTGAAGTCGCAGGCCGTGCTGTTTCGCGCGGCGCATCACAGCGCGACGCTCGAAATCGAGCTGACGCGCAGGAACATTCCGTTCGTTAAGTTCGGCGGGCTGAAGTTTCTGGATTCGGTTCACGTCAAGGACGTGCTCGCGGTGCTGCGCTGGGCGGAAAATCCGCGCGATCGCGTCGCGGGCTTTCGCGTCGCGCAGCTGCTGCCGGGCGTCGGCCCGGCGATCGCGGGGCGCTTGCTCGACAGCGTGAGCGCGCCGGACGCGGTGGCGTCGAACGCAATCGCCGGTTTTCAGGCGCCCGCGCGCGCGAGCGAAGACTGGCCGCGCTTCGTCGCGCTGATGGCGAAGCTCTGCGGGCGCGAGTCCGGCTGGCCCGCCGAGTTCGAAATGATCCGCCGATGGTACGAGCCGCACCTCGAACGCAATCACGAGGACGCGGCCATCCGCATCGGCGACGTGATGCAGATGGAGAGCATCGCGTCCACGTATCCGACGCGCGAGCGCTTCCTGACCGAACTCACGCTCGATCCGCCCGACGCGACGAGCGACGAATCGGGCGTGCCGCTCATCGACGAGGACTATCTGATTCTCTCCACCATCCATTCGGCGAAGGGCCAGGAATGGCGCAACGTGTTCGTGCTGAACGGCGTGGACGGGTGCATTCCGTCCGATCTCGGCACGGGCAGCGAAGAGGAAATCGACGAAGAGCGCCGCCTGCTGTATGTCGCGATGACGCGCGCGAAGGAAGACCTGCACATCATCACGCCGCAGCGCTTCTACGTGTACAACCAGACGAATCTCGGCGACCGGCATGTGTGGGCGCAGCGCACGCGCTTCATCCCGCCGCATCTGATGCAGAACTTCGAGGCCGCCGCGTGGCCGCCGGTGCCGGTTGCCGCCGCGCCGACGGCAGCGGGGCTCGCGGCCGCCGCGAAGGCGAAGATCGATATCGCTGCGCGGCTCAAGGGAATGTGGGAGTAGGGCGCGGGCTGCTTAACGCGACGCTCGCGTGGGTTTCGGCACGCGCGGCGCGTGGCCGAAGATGCTTCTGAGCCATGCGGCGAAGCGCGTGAAGCCGTCGTAAGGCTCGTCGATGAAAAGCTCCGGCCGCAGCGATCGCAAGTATTCGAGCAATTGCTGCGCTTCCTGTTTCTGCACCGATCCATAGAAAATCGCGAGCCGCAGCAGCGCGCGCAGTTCGCCGAGCTTTTCGCGCGCCGCCGAGCCGACGTTTGTCTCCACCGCGATCTTCCCTTCGTACACGCGCTGACGCAGCGAATCGGCAAGACGCCATGCGGGCGTGTGCATCTTTTCCTCGACCTCGCGGATATCCATCGCCGCCGACTTGATCTGCGACGCGAGCACGTCCACTTGCGATTCGTCGCCCTTTGCCTCGGTGACGATCGCCGTCGCCCACGCACGCGATGCCTTCAGCAGATCCTCGGCGCTCCAGTCGGAACGGATCGCGAACGCGAAGCCGTGCTCCGCCGCCTGACGGATCAGAATCTCGACGACATCCGGAAACTCCTTGTCGAGCGCGCGCTTCGCCCACGCGTACTGGCCGTGCGTGAGCATGCGCTGCACGGCTTGCTCGGTGAGCGGCGTGTCGTTGTCGAGCAGCTTCGCGCGCAGATAGTCCTCGAACGACGGCGTGATGAACTGCGGATCGAGCTTGAGCGAAAGACGCAGGAACGCCTCGAAGTCGCGCTGCAGCGAAGCGATCGTCTCGTCGCGAAGCGAAAGGGTGATTTGACGCATGTTGGTTTCCGGTTCCGCGCTGGGGTGGCCTTGGCGGGAAATGCTGTCGGCCCGCCGCAAAAGCGGAAGGCCATTCGTTTCTGATATCGGCGCGCGAGCCGGAAACTTGAGGGGTGTTTGAAAGGCGCGAAGCTGTGTTGACTTCGCGGTGCCTAGCGCAGCACGACCAGCTGCCAGAAGAAGAACACCGCGAGCGACACGGCGATCGTCACCAGCGCGCGCCGCGTCAACGCGCACACGACGACGGCGACAGCCGCCGCCACGAGCTGCGGATTGCGCCACGTGACTTCCGCGCCGTTGCCGTGCGGCGAAACGGTCATCGGCACGATGATCGCGGTCAGAACCGTCACCGGCACGAAGCCGAGCGCGGTCCGCACGACAGGCGGAAACGCTAGCCGCTCGCCGAGCACGAACACGGCGGCGCGGATCAGATAGGTGACGAGCGCCATCCCGAGAATCAGCACGACATAGTTCATTGCGCGCGCTCCTTGTCGAGCCGAGGTTTCGCTTCGAGCATCGTCAGCATCATGCCGACCGCGACGCCCACGAGCACCGCAGCCAGCAGCCCGAGCTTGTACGGCCAGTCCTGCCACGCGAACGACAGCACGCCCGACGCGAGCGCCGCCGCCACGAAGCGCAGCGCGACGAGTTGCGGCACGATGATCGCGATGAACGTGGCGACCATCGCGAAGTCGAGTCCGAGCGATTTCAGCCCCGGAAACGCCGCGCCGAAGAAGAGGCCGACGAGCGTCCACGCCTGCCAGTTGAGGTACATCGCGACGCCGGAGCCGAAGAAGTAATGCGGGCCGATCTCGCCCGCCGCACGCTTTTGGTAATGCGCGTACGCGACGGCGAAGACTTCGTCGGTCATGAGGCCCGCGAGCGCCCAGCGCCAGCGCGCGGGCAGATGCGCGACGTAGGGCGCGAGCGTCGCCGAATAGAGAACGTGCCGCAGATTGACGACGAACGTGGTCGCCCAGATCACGGCGAAGCTCGCGTTGCCCGCGATCATGCCGGCCGCGATGAATTGCGCCGATCCCGCGAACACGGCGAGCGACATGAGCTGGCCGTGCCACAGCGCGAGCGGACTCGCGGTGACGAGCGTGCCGAAGATGACGCCGAAGGGCGCGGCGCCGATCATCATCGGAATGGTGTCGCGTGCGCCGGCGGCGAATTCGTTGAGGGCGTTGGGCGATGCTGCGGTCAAGATCGTTTCCTCCTGCTGGCCGGAAACCGTTCCGGCCGATACGACGTGATCGCGGAGCATAAGCCAACGCCGCCCTTGCTGGCTTGTACGTTCTTGCGGTCGTGATTTAGCGCCAGCGCCCCGGCGCGACGCCGAACGCGCGCTTGAAATGTCGCGTGAAATGGCTTTGATCGGTGAAGCCGCTGGCGGCCGCGACATCGGCGATGGACGCCCCCGCGCGCAACGCCGGCAACGCCCGCACGATGCGCAACTGATTGCGCCACGCGTGCGGCGCAAGTCCCGTCTCGCGCGTGAAAAGGCGTGCCGCATGGAATGTCGATAGCCCGACCGTGCGCGCGAGTTCCGCGAGCGTGACCGGCTCGAGGATATCGTCGGCGAGGCGGGCTTTCATCGTGGCGACGCGCACGGCGTCGGCGGCGGGCGGCGCGGCCGATGGCCTCTCGAGCGCATGGCGCGCGAGCAGCGTGCTGACGGCATCGACGAGCGCGGTTTCGGCGGCGAGCGGATCGGCGCGGCTGCCTGCGCTTTCCAGCGCCCGATGCGCGATCACGAGCCGCCGCGCCAGATCGGCATCGCGGATGATCTCGGCGGCGAACCACGGCGACGCGGCGCGTGGCGACATCTCGCGCGCGATCCCTTCCACGAACGGCACCGGCAGATAGAACACGCGATACCGCCATCCGGCATCGACGGCACGCGCGCCCGTATGCAGCTCGCCCGGATTGATGACCGGCACCGAGCCCGCTTCCGCCACGTAGCGCGAGCCGCGATAGTCGTAGCATTCCGCGCCCGCTTCGATGACGGGCACCGTGTACGCGTCGTGCCAGTGCGGCGTGAATGCGTGGTCGTAGTACTCGGCGGTGACCATGTCCGCGTCCGGCACGAGCGGCGAGCGCCAGTAGCGTGCGGCGTTGGAAAAGCGCGGGGCGTTCATGGCGTGGCTCGGTCGAAGGCGGATCGATCAGTCTACAACTTCGCCGGCCCGCGAGCCGCGCTCACTTCACCGGGATCGCCGTTCCTTCCGGCACCGGCACGGCCGTCACGCTGTTCTTCGCGCTGCCGCTCGCGATGCGGTCGCTGTACGTGAGATACACGAGCGTGTTGCGTTTGGCATCGACGATGCGCACCACATGCAGCGTCTTGAAGATGAACGACATGCGATCCGTGAACACATCGCTTTTCTGCTTGAGCGGTCCGGCGAACTTCACCGGCCCGACCTGGCGGCACGCGATGGACGCTTCCGTCGGATCTTCGGCGATGCCGAGCGTGCCCTTCACACCGCCCGTGCGCGCCCGCGAGACATAGCACGTAACGCCGCCGACCAGCGGATCGTCGTAAGCCTCGACGCTCACGCGGTCCGATCCGGTGATGCGAAAGTTCGTGTTGACGCTCGCGATCTCCTCGCCGTGCGCGACGGTCGCGCCAAGCGAAAGAACGAGCGATGCGGTTGCTGCAAAATAGGCGGCGCGGTTCATCGCAATCCTTCAGGAAAAAATAAAAGGGCGTCGTATTGTAACGACGCCCTTCGTTCGCTTTGATGCGGTCTTGCGCGTCCGCCGTCCAACCTTCAATGGAAGATCAGATACAGAATCACGAGCACCACGACCGGCACACCGAGCAGCCATCCGAGAAGATAAGGCATGTTGTCCTCCTTGCGCATGTTGTTTTAGACGGTTCCAGTATCGCGGAGCCGCGAAGCGCGCGTTAGCCGTGTGCGTCCGAAATGCGTGTAGGTGAAGTCCTATCGTCTATTACGCGGGCTTACGGATTGGTCATGTCATCGTGAGAAAGGCGGCTGCGTGTTCTTCTGGCCGGCTGGTCGCGATAAAGCGCGCGCACGTAGTCCAGATGCGCGCCGGCGCAGTCGCGGGCGCGCGCGGGATCGCGGGCGACGATCGCATCGAGCATCGCGCGATGCTGGGCGAGCAGGTCGGCTTCGACTTCATCGTCGTAATCGACGAGACGATGCGAGCTCAGCATCGATTCGCGCACGAGTTCGTTGAGGCCGTGCATCACATGCGTGAGCGCGATGTTGTGCGTCGCGTCCGCGATGGCGAGATGGAACGCCGCGTCCTTCTCCGCGATGCGCGCGCTTTTCTCGGCGACGGCGGCGTGCAGCGCATCGAACGCAGCGGCGATGCGCGCGAGATCGGTTTCGGTCGCGCGCTCGGCGGCGTAGGCGGTCGCGAGCGTTTCGAGGCCGTGACGCAGTTCGAGCACGTCGGCGCTCGCGTTCGGCTGCTGTTCGAGCAAGGCCGCGAGCGGCAGCGACACAAGCGGCGCCGTCACATCCGACACGACGAAGCCGCCGCGCGCCACCGCGCGGATGAATCCATCGGATTCGAGCCGGATGAGCGCCTCCCGCAACGATGGCCGCGACACGTTCAACTGCTCGGCCAGATCGCGCTCGGCGGGCAGGCGCTGGCCGGGCAGCAGCGTGCCGTTCGAGATCAGTTCCCGGATCTGGCCGGACACGACATCGGACAGGCGCACGCGGGAGTACGAATGGGAGTGGACGGGCTGAAAAGTCATCGTTCGGTTGAAACGCAATTGCAGGGACGCTGGATTAACCTAGTTTGACACGAAAGCCGCGCATCCTTAAAGTCTTGGTCAGACCAAGCTGACCAAGACGCAGTTTTCTTCCCCCACGATGCCCATGAAAGTTGCCCTGTTCGTCCCCTGTTTCATCGATGCGTTCTATCCCCAAGTCGGCATCGCCACGCTCGAATTGCTGGAGCGGCTCGGTGTGGATGTCGATTACCCGCAAGATCAGACGTGCTGCGGCCAGCCGATGGCCAACAGCGGCGCGCACAAGGAGGCCGCCGGCGCGGAGCGCGTCTTCGCGCGCAATTTCGCGGATTACGACTACGTGGTCGGGCCGTCGGCGAGCTGCACGCATCACGTGCGCGAGCATTTCACGGCGATCGAGCAGACGAGCGACGTGCAGAAGGTTCGGCGCAACACGTACGAACTCGTCGAATTCCTGCACGACGTGCTGAAGGTCCGCGAGTTTCCGTGGGCCGAGTTTCCGCATCGCGTCGGGCTGCACAACAGTTGCAGCGCGGTGCGGCATCTGCGCGAAACGTCGAACACGGAAGTCGCCGGAACGCCTTATTCGAAGCCGCGCGCGCTGCTCGAAGGCGTGAAGGGCATCGAGTTCGTCACGCCCGCGCGTCCCGACGAATGCTGCGGCTTCGGCGGCACGTTCTCCGTGACCGAGGAAGCGGTGTCCGTGCGAATGGGGCAGGACAAGGTGCGCGATCACATCGGCGCGGGCGCGGAGTACATCGTGTCCGGCGACATGTCGTGCCTCATGCATCAGCAAGGCTGCTCGGAACGCATGAAGCTCGACGCGCGGTTCATCCACATCGCGCAGGTCTTGAATGGAGCGCGCGCATGAGCAAGACCGTGAAGATCGACCACGCGAAGGCGGCGGGCGCGTTCCTGCAGAAGACGGATCACGTCGCGTTCCACGACAAGCGGCTCTGGGACTTGCGCAGCAAGCGCGATGCGCAGGCGCACGGCATCCCCGAATGGGAAGCGATGCGCGAACTCGCCTCGGGCATCAAGGAACACACGCTTTCGAATCTCGCCGATTACATCACGCAGTTCGTGGATCAGGCGGAGAAGAACGGCGTCGTCGTGCATTTCGCGGCGAACGCGGAAGAGCACAACGCGCTCGTCCACAAGCTGATGAGCGAGCGCGGCATGACCACGCTCGTCAAGAGCAAGTCGATGCTCACCGACGAATGCTACATGCGCGACTATCTGGAGCCGCGCGGCATCACGGTGATGGAAACCGATCTCGGCGAGCGCATCCAGCAGCTCGATCATCAGGACCCGAGCCACATGGTCGTGCCGGCCGTGCACAAGCTGCGCGCGGACGTGGCCGAACTGTTCGGCCGCACCATCGGCACCGATCCCGCCAACAGCGACATCCACTATCTCGCCGAAAGCCAGCGCATGAACACGCGGCCGTACTTCGTGCGCGAGAAGACGGCGGGCATGACGGGCTGCAACTTCGCGGTCGCGGAAACGGGCACGGTCGTCGTGTGCACGAACGAGGGCAACGCGGACTTGTCGGCGAACGTGCCGCCGCTGCATATCGCGTCGATCGGCATCGAAAAGCTCATTCCGACGATCGCCGATCTCGGCGTGTTCGTGCGCATGCTGTCGCGCAGCGCGCTCGGCTCGCCGATCACGCAATACACGTCGCACTTTCGCGCGCCGCGTCCGGGCACGGAGATGCACTACATCCTCGTCGATAACGGACGCTCGGAGCGGCTCGCGCTCGACGACTTCTGGTATTCGCTCAAGTGCATCCGCTGCGGCGCGTGCATGAATACTTGTCCGGTGTATCGCCGAAGCGGGGGACTGTCGTATGGCGGCACGTATTCCGGGCCGATCGGCGCGATCATCAACCCGACTCACGACCTCAAGCGCTACAGCAGCCTGCCGTTCGCCTCGACGATGAACGGCAGTTGCACCAACGTCTGCCCGACGAAGGTGAACATCCACGAGCAAATCTACAAGTGGCGCGAGGTGATCGCGGAGAAACACGAAGTGCCGTTCGTGAAGAAGGAAGTGCTGAAGATGGCGGGGCGCCTGCTCGCGAGCCCGACGCTTTATCGCGCGACGGTGGCATCGCTTGGCGGCGCGTTGAAGCGCTTGCCCAACTTCGTGCTGTACAACCCGCTCAACATCTGGGGGCGTCAGCGCGATCTCCCCGAAGCGCCCGCCGAGACCTTTCACGAGTGGTACAAGAAAAACAGGAAGCCCGCCAAATGACGACTCGCGAAGCGTTCATATCGAAGATTCGCGCGGCGCAGCCCGCATCGCGCCCGCGCCCGGAAGTGCCCGTGTTCCCGTCGCCCGAAGGCGATCTCATGACGCGCTTCATCACCGCGCTCACCGCGATGGGCGGCACCTGCGCGCACGCGCACGGCATCGACGAAGTCAACGCGATGATCGCCGCGCGCTTCGGTGAAGGCGCGGTGGTCGCGTCGGCGGTGGAAGGCATCGCGGCGACGCGCACGCTGTCGCCGGAAACCGTGCCGGCGTCGTTGCAGGACGTCGACGTGGGCGTCGTGCGCGGGCGCTTCGGCGTCGCGGAAACCGGCTCCGTGTGGTTCAGCGAAGCGGAGTATGTCGTCAATTCGATCGGCTATCTCGCGCAGCATCTCGTCGTGCTGCTCGATCCGGCGCAACTCGTCGACGGCTTGCAGCAGGTTTATCGACGGCCCGATTTCCGGTCCGCGCGCTACGCGGCGCTCGTCACGGGACCATCGGCTACGGCGGATATCGAAGGCGTGCTGATTCGCGGCGCGCAGGGCGTGCGTTCGCTGACGGTCGTGTGGCTGGCCCAATAAGGCTCAATATCGCCAAAAAATGGCGACCGCGATGCCGCCGAACAGTAGCCACTTCACGATGTAATAGACGGTCCGGTTCCACGCCTTCAGGCGTTTGCCGACGAGCCGGACCGAATAGAGGTACCTGAACGCGCGATTCAGGCCGCCGGTGCGGTCGCCGGTTTCGTTCGGCGACGCCGCCGCGCGCATCAGAAAGCCGCCGACTGCGTTGTTCACGGCCTGCGCCCAGCGGTATTTCATCGGCCGCTCGATGTCGCAGAACAGAATGATGCGGTCCTTGTCCGTCCTGTTCTCGGCCCAGTGCAGGTAGGTTTCGTCGAACACGACTTCCTCGCCGTCGCGCCACGAATAACGCTCGCCATCGACGATGATCGCGCAGCCGTCGTCGATCGGCGTCGCAAGGCCGAGGTGATAGCGCAGCGACCCGGCGTACGGATCGCGATGCAGCGTGAGCGTGCCGCCGGGCGGGAGCATGGCGAACATCGCGGCCTTGACGGTCGGGATAGCTTGGAGGATCGCGAGCGTTCGCGGGCAAGCGGCCTGCGCGGACGGATGCGGCCGGTCGTACCACTTGAGGTAAAGCGCCGCCAGCCGCGTCGGAAGAACGAGTTGAAGCCGATGTCGTTGTACTTTTCCGCCGCCTGGATCTTGCTCGCCTCGTGCAGCGCGACGGCTTCGGCGCGGATCGTTTGCCATTGCGCCTTGATCGGCGCGAGTTCGGGGAAAAGCGACGGCTTCAGATACGGCGTGGACGGCACGCGCGAGAACAGATAAACGAAGCCGTTGATCGGCGACATGAACGTCGAGTGATCCGACAGTTGCCGGAAAAAGCCGTGACGGACCTTGCCGCGCCAATGGGTGTAAGCGGCGCACGCGATGAAGACGAGAAGAAACACCCAGCGCATGTGTGCCCCCGTTTCCGACGCCAAGGGCAGTTTTGCCACCCGTGGAAGGTGACCAAATTATCAAATGGAAACAGAAACTCCGCTTGAAACGCGTACTGCAGTGCGGCGGAGCAGGGGCGGGAACGACGCAACTTGAGCGCGGAAAAGCAAAAAGCCCAGTCGAATGACTGGGCTTTCAATGCTTTGGCTCCCCGACCTGGGCTCGAACCAGGGACCTACGGATTAACAGTCCGGCGCTCTACCGACTGAGCTATCGGGGAACATCTACCACTAAAACTGATTAAAAAACCCAGCAATCCGACTGGGTTTTTCAAGAAACTGCGTTGCTGAAGTGTTGGCTCCCCGACCTGGGCTCGAACCAGGGACCTACGGATTAACAGTCCGGCGCTCTACCGACTGAGCTATCGGGGAACATCTACAGCAGAGAAGCGGAATTATAAGGAGCGACTTTTAGCCTGTCAACGCCGAATTCTGACTCAACACAACTTGTTTCATTGCATCGAACTTGTTCTAAACGGACAAACGCGCTGCCGAAACACCGTTACGGATTAGCGTTCGAGAAGATTCAGCTTGTCCTTCACGTCCTTGAACTCTTCGGCTTCGGGCAGCGGCGCCTTGGTCTTGGTGATGCTCGGCCAATTGCGTGCGAGTTCGGCGTTCAGCTCGGTGAAGTGTTGCTGATCGCTCGGAACGTCTTCCTCGGCGTAAATGGCGTTCACCGGACACTCGGCCACGCAGACGGCGCAGTCGATGCACTCGTCCGGATCGATCGCGAGAAAGTTGGGACCTTCACGGAAGCAATCCACCGGGCACACATCCACACAGTCGGTGTAGCGGCACTTGATGCAGCTTTCGGTCACAACGTGAGTCATTCAGGCTCCTGCATGCGGAATTCGTGGGGGAGGCGCCCGGCGCGCTGCATGGCGCGGCGAGTCTTCGCCAAAACGCATATTGTAGCTTAACGATAAAAACCGGCGCGAAGGCCAGCGGGCATGGCTTATATCGATTTGCAATGTATGTATGCGCGGTTTCTTTAAAGGGCACGCATGGCCATGCCCGGGCGCGCATTCGGGTAACATGGCCCAAAGGCCCGCAGCGCATTGTCGCGCGGTCTGCTCGCTTCGCTGTCCCAGTCAGAACCATGATCATCAATTCGCTGCTCGATACCGATCTCTACAAGTTCACGATGATGCAGGTGGTGCTGCATCACTTCCCGGCCGCGCATGTCGAATATCGCTTCCGGTGCCGCACGCCGCAGGCCGATCTCGTGCCGTACATCGACGAGATCCGCGATGAAGTGCGCCACCTCTGCAGCCTGCGCTTCAAGGAAGAAGAGCTCGACTATCTGCGGCGCATGCGCTTCATGAAGAGCGATTTCATCGACTTTCTGGCGCTTTTTCATCTCAACGAAAAGTCCATCAGCATCGCGCCGTCGAAGAAGAACAACGGCGAGATCGACATCATGATCGAAGGGCCGTGGCTGCACACGATCCTCTTCGAGATTCCGGTGCTCGCGATCGTCAATGAGGTCTACTTCCGCAACACGCAGCGCAAGCCCGAGTATGAAACCGGCCGCGAGCGTCTGCGCGACAAGATCAAGCTGCTCGCCACGCCGCCCGAATATTCGGATTGCAAGATCGCCGATTACGGCACGCGCCGCCGCTTTTCGAAGCAGTGGCACGAAGAAGTGGTGCTGACGCTGAAAGAAAAGCTTGGCGAGCAGTTCGCCGGCACGAGCAACGTCTTCTACGCGATGAAACACGGTCTGCGTCCGCTCGGCACCATGGCGCATGAATATCTTCAGGCGTGTCAGGCGCTCGGTCCGCGCCTGCGCGATTCGCAAATCTTCGGCTTCGAGATGTGGGCGAAGGAATATCGCGGGGATTTGGGGATCGCGCTGTCGGATGTGTACGGCATGAAGGCGTTCCTGCGCGATTTCGACATGTACTTCTGCAAGCTTTTCGACGGCGCGCGTCACGATTCCGGCGATCCCTTCGACTGGGGCGAGCGTCTTCTCAGGCATTACGAGGAGAATCGCTGCGATCCGCGCACGAAGGTGCTCGTGTTCTCGGACGCGCTCGATATCCCGAAGGTGCTGCAACTCTACGAACGCTTTCGCGGACGCTGCCAGCTCGCGTTCGGCGTCGGCACGAATCTCACCAACGATCTCGGCTATCAGCCGCTGCAGATCGTCATCAAGATGGTTCGCTGCAACGGCCAGCCGGTGGCCAAGCTCTCGGATTCGCCGGGCAAGAACATGTGCGACGACAAGGCGTATCTCGCCTATCTGCGTCAGGTTTTCGGCATCGAGCAGCCTGTCGAAGAAGGCTGATTCAGACTCGGCCTATGCCGTTCGGATGAGGTCCGTGCGCGCGGACCGGTCGATATAATTTGCTTCGCGTCGCGGATTGATCGCCGCGAACGTTTCCCCGCAGGCAATATGAGGACGGCACCATGGACACATCGGCCGCGCGCCGCAATATTCTCGCGCGCATTCGCAGCGCGCAGGGCAGGCGAGGAGCGCCGACGGACGCCGAGCGCGCCGCCGCCGAAGATTATCTGACGCGGCATCCCGCTGGCCCGCGTCCGCCGCTTCCCGTCACGCGCGACGAACTGATCGCGCGTTTCAGTCTCGAGGCCGAACGGCTCGCCACGACCGTCGCCGAAGTCGATTCTCTGGACGACGCGCCCGCCGAAGCCGCGCGCTATCTGCACGCGCTCGATCTTTCATCGGATGTCGTCGCGTGGCCCGCGCTCGCCGGTCTGCCGTGGGCGAACGCGGGCATTCAGGCGTCGCTGCGCAAACCGGCGGATGCGGATCTCGTCGGCATCACCGGCTGCTTTTGCGCGACCGCCGAAACCGGTTCGCTCGTGTTGCTCTCGGGCGCCGAAACGCCTGCATCGGGAGCGCTGCTGCCGCAGACGCATATCGCGATCGTGCCGGCGTCGCGCATCGTGGCTTCGCACGAAGACGCGTTCGCGCTGATCCGCGCCGAGCGGGGCGAATTGCCGCGCGCCGTGAATTTCGTGTCGGGACCGTCGCGCACGGGCGATATCGAGCAGACCATCGTGCTGGGCGCGCATGGGCCGTATCGCGTGCATGTAATCGTCGTGCGGGGAGCGTGAGCAGCGTGCGGGGTTTCGTTTTCGGCTTTCTTCCGCTGCTTTTCGCGATGTCCGATGCAACGGCCGCCACGCTCGATGGCGCATCGCTTTCGGCGGCCTGGGGCATTCCGTTCGTCGGCATCCTGCTTTCCATCGCGGTGATGCCGCTCGTCGCGCATCGGCTGTGGCATCACCATTTCGGCAAGATCGCGGCGGCGTGGGCGCTTGCGCTGCTGATTCCCTTCGCCGCCGCGTTCGGCTTCGGCGCGGCGTTCGGCGTGCTCGTCCACGCCATGCTCGAAGAGTACGTGCCCTTCATCATTCTGCTGGCGTCGCTTTACACGGTGGCGGGCGGCATCTGCGTGCGCGGCAATCTGCACGGCTCGCCTGCCGTCAACACGGCGCTGCTGGCGCTCGGCACCGCGCTCGCGAGCATCATGGGAACGACGGGCGCGGCCATGCTGCTCATCCGTCCGCTCTTGCGCGCGAACGACAACCGCAAGCACGTCGTGCATGTCGTCGTGTTCTTCATTTTTCTGGTGGCGAACGCGGGCGGTTCGCTGTCGCCGCTCGGCGATCCGCCGCTCTTTCTCGGCTTTCTGAACGGCGTCGGGTTCTTCTGGACCACGCTGCATCTCGCGCTGCCGATGCTCTTCATCTGCGGCATCCTGCTCGCGCTGTTCTATGCGGTTGACCGCTACTACTGGCGCAGGAAGGAGGAAGCGCGATCCGCCTTTCTCGATCCGACGCCGGACACGCATGGCTTAGGCATCGACGGCAAGATCAACTTCGCGCTGCTCGCGGCGATCGTCGCGCTCGTGCTGATGAGCGGCCTCTGGAAGCCGGGCGTCGAGTTCAGCGTGTTCGGGACACACGTTGCGCTGCAGAACATCGTGCGGGACGCGGCGCTCGTGATCGTGCTGTTCGCATCGCTCGCGCTCACGCCGAAAAGCGCGCGCGCGGGCAACGCATTCGGCTGGGCGCCGATCCAGGAAGTCGCCAAACTCTTCGCGGCCATCTTCGTGACCATCGCGCCGGTCATCATGATCCTGCGCGCGGGCGAGGCGGGCGCATTCGCGGGCATCGTGCACGCGGTATCGGATGCGAACGGCAAGCCGGTCGATCTCGCGTATTTCTGGGCGACCGGACTCTTGTCCTCGTTTCTCGACAACGCGCCGACCTATCTTGTGTTCTTCAATCTCGCCGGCGGGGATGCACAAACGCTGATGACCACCGGCGCGACGACGCTCGCCGCGATCTCGGCGGGCGCGGTATTCATGGGCGCGAACACGTATATCGGCAATGCGCCGAATTTCATGGTGAAGGCGATCGCGGAATCGCGCGGCATTCGCATGCCGGGTTTCTTCGGCTATATGGGCTGGTCTTGCGTCGTCCTGCTGCCGCTTTTCGCCGTTTCCGGCTGGCTTTTTTTCTAGGAGCAATCGATGAAGAAGGTACTTGTCGCACGTCCCACTTTTCCCGATGTGATCGAGCGCCTGAAGCAGTATTTCGAAGTCGATCTGAACCCGGGCGACGTGCTCCCGCAAGACGAGTTCGCCCGGCGTCTCGCCGACAAGGACGGCGCGTTCACGGCGGGCGAGATGGTCGGCGAGAAGCAACTGGCGGGCGCGCCGAACCTGAAGGTCGTCGCGAACATGGCGGTCGGCTACAACAACTTCGACATGCAGGCGTTCGACGCGCACAAGGTGCTCGGCACCAACACGCCGAACGTGCTGAACGAAAGCACCGCCGATTTCGGCTGGGCGCTGATGATGGCCGCCGCGCGCCGCGTGACCGAGTCGGAGCATTTTTTGCGCGCGGGCAAGTGGCAGAAGTGGTCGTTCGACTCCTTCCTCGGCGCCGATGTCTACGGCTCGACGCTCGGCGTGATCGGCATGGGACGCATCGGTCAGGCGCTCGCGCGGCGGGCAAGCGGCTTCAACATGCGCGTGATCTATCACAACCGCTCGCGCGTTGCGCCCGAGATCGAGGCCGAACTGAACGCGGAGTACGCGTCGAAGGAAGACCTGCTCAAGCGCGCGGACCATGTCGTGCTCGTGGTGCCGTACTCGAAGGAAAGCCATCACACGATCGGCGCGGCGGAACTCGCGCTGATGAAGCCGACGGCGACGCTGACGAATATCGCGCGCGGCGGAATCGTCGATGACGCTGCGTTGATCGCGGCTCTGCGCGAAAAGCGTATCGCGGCGGCGGGCCTCGATGTGTTCGAAGGCGAGCCGAATCTGAATCCGGATTTTCTGACGCTGGAAAACGTCGTGCTGACGCCGCATATCGCGAGCGCGACCGAATCCACGCGCCGCGCGATGGCGAACCTCGCCGCCGACAACCTGATCGCCGCGCTCGGCGAAGGACCGCGCGCTGGCAATCCGCCGAATCCGATCAACCCTGGCGTGCTCGCGAAATGATCGAATTGCTGTACGGCGCGGTCGCAGTGCTCGCGGTCGCGCTGGTCATCGTGCTGTTCGCGCTGCTCTCGACGATGCGGCGCGAATCGAACGTCGATCTCGAAGAGGAATTCGCGGCGCTCACTGATCGCGTGAACGACATGGGCGAAGCGCACGCGCGCGCGCAGGAGCGGCTCGAACGCGGCTTGCGCGGCGACATTGCCGAGAGCGCGCGCGTGTCGCGGATGGAATCGCAGGGCGGCTTCGCGCAGTTCCACCAGACGCTTTCGGCGCAACTCGCCAGCACGTCGAGCGTGCAGAACGCGCAGTTCGACGCGCTCGCGCAGCAACTCGCGCAGCAAAGCCAGCAGGCGCGCGAGGATCAGGGCAACGCGCTGAAGCGCTTCGCCGATTCGATGACGCTGCATCTCGCGCAACTGTCCGAGACCAACGACCGTCGGCTCGCCGAAGTGCGCGCGACGCTCGAAGCGCGTCTCAAGGACATCGAAGCGAACAACGCCGCGAAGCTCGAGGAAATGCGCCGCACCGTCGACGAAAAGCTGCATGCCACGCTGGAGCAGCGGCTCGGCGAATCGTTCAGGCTGGTGTCTGAGAGGCTGGAGCAGGTGCATCGCGGGTTGGGCGAGATGCAATCGCTGGCGGCGGGTGTCGGCGATCTGAAGAAGGTGCTCACCAACGTCAAGACGCGCGGCATCTGGGGCGAAGTGCAACTCGAATCGTTGCTGGAGCAGTTGCTCACGCCCGATCAATACGCGAAGAACGTCGCGACCATTCCGAAGAGCAGCGAGCGCGTGGAGTTCGCGATCAAGCTGCCGGGCCGACACGACGCGCCGGGCGTGGCCGGATCATCGGGCGATGTCGCCACGCCCGTGTGGCTGCCCATCGACGCCAAGTTTCCGCGCGAGGACTACGAACGCCTCATCGATGCGCAGGAGCGGGCGGACCCCGTCGCGGTGGAAGACGCATCGCGTGCGCTGGAAGGGCGGTTGCGCGCCGAGGCGAAAGCCATCGCGCAGAAATACGTCGCGCCGCCGCATACCACTGACTTCGCGTTGCTGTTCCTGCCGACCGAGGGTCTGTACGCGGAAGTGCTGCGTCGTCCGGGCTTGAGCGACTTTCTGCAGCGTGAATATCGCGTGAGCGTGGCCGGGCCGACGACGCTGACCGCGCTGCTCAACAGCCTGCAGATGGGTTTCAGGACACTCGCCATCGAGAAGCGGTCGAGCGAGGTGTGGCAGGTGCTCGGCGCGGTGAAGACGGAGTTCGGCAAGTTCGGCGACGTGCTCGCGAAAACGAAGGCGCAACTGGAGACCGTCACGCGATCCATCGAGGCGGCGCAGACGCGCACGCGTCAGATGGGCAAGCGCCTGCGCGACGTCGAGGCGTTGCCGCATGAACAGGCGGCGGGATTGCTGGGGGATGCGTCGTCGCCCGAAAGCGACGACGAGGTGTGATGAAACGTCAGGCGGCGCCGTTGGCGAGGCGGTCGAGCGAATCGCCCGTCACGCGCACCACGCGCCAGTCCGGCAGCACCGTCGCGCCCATCTTCTCGTAAAAGTCGATTGCGTTCTGATTCCAGTCGAGCACCGACCATTCGAATCGCCCGCACTGGCGTTCGACCGCGAGCGCGGCGAGCTTCTTCAGGAGCATGGTGCCGAGGCCGCTGCCGCGCATCGCCGGACGCACGTACAGGTCTTCGAGATACAGACCGCGCCTCGCGAGGAACGTCGAGAAGTTGTGGAAGAAGAGCGCATAGCCGACGATCTCGCCCGCCTGCTCCGCGACGAGCGCTTCCGCAGCGGGCCGCGCGCCGAAGAGCGCTTCGTGCAGGGCGCTTTCCGTCGCGACGAAAAGATGCGTGAGCTTTTCAAATTCGGCCAGCTCGTACATCAACGCGAAGATCGCGTCGACATCGGCGGGCGTGGCGGCACGAACGGACGCGGCGCTCACGCTTCCTCCGGCGCGTCGGACAGCACGATCTCGATGCCGCCGAAACGCGACGCCACCCAGTTGTACGCGTGGCACGCGATCCACAGCAGGACGAAGCCGAGAATCGCGTTCAGAAGCAGCGCACTCGTGACCGTGGAGAATTCGACGGAGCCGTATCGCACGAAGGCGACCACCACGCCCAGCAGCACGATCGGCACGCTGAAAGTGAGATACACGAGGATCAGCGCCTTCGCGGTCTGCCCCGGCGCGATGAATGAAATCTGCTTTTTCATGGAAGGAAAACCCCGTCTGTCGATGATTGGAGTGGTTGCCGCGGCGGCGCGTGCCTGTCTTGCCCGCCGTCAGATGAGGCCATCGAAGGGAACGATGTCCACTTCGTCGCCGGCTTCGACGTTCCCGCGCGCGTGTTCGAGCACGATGAAGCAGTTCGCGTCGCTCATCGAACTCAACACGCCCGAGCCTTGCGGGCCGGTCGTGACGACGTGCCATTGGCCCGCGTCGTCGCGCGTGGCAATGCCGCGCTGGAACTCGGTGCGGCCCGCGCGCTTCTTGACCGGTTCGCCGGCGCGCGCGCGAATGGCGACGAGCGTCTGCAGCGCCGCGCCGGACATCGCGAGAAGCGCCTCGCGCACGATGAAGTAGAACGTCGCCATGACCGCGACGGGATTGCCCGGCAGTCCGAAGAACAGGGCGGATTTGCCCGCGCCCGCGCGCTCGCCCGACCAGAGGCGGCCGAACGCGAGCGGCCGGCCGGGGCGCATCGCGATTTTCCAGAACGCGACGTCGCCGAGCGAATTCATGAGTTCGCGCGTGAAGTCGGCATCGCCGACCGATACGCCGCCCGAACTGATGACCACGTCCGCCGCTTCCGTCGCCCGGCGCAGCGCGTTTTCGAGCGATGCGCGGTCGTCGCGGACGATGCCGAGATCGACGGTTTCCACGCCGAGCCGGCGCAGCATCGCGAAGAGCGTGTAGCGGTTGCTGTCGTAGAGGCTGCCTGGCGTCAGCGGTTCGCCGATGGAGCGCAGTTCATCGCCCGTCGAAAAGAATGCGACAACGATGCGCTTTCGCACCGCGACGTCCGCTATGCCGAGCGACGCGAGCAGCCCGAGATCCGACGCGCGCACGATGCGTCCCGCGCGCAACGCCGGCTTGCCGCGCGCGAGGTCCTCGCCCGAGAGCCGCCGGTTCTGGCCTGCGCGCACGGCGGTGGCGGCGAAGCGGACGGCGTCGCCTTCGCGCGTGACGAGTTCCTGCGGGATGACCGTATCGCAACCGGGCGGCATCAGCGCGCCCGTCATGATGCGCACGCACTGGCCGGCATCGGCTTGCGCCGTGAACGGCTGGCCGGCGAACGCGGTGCCCGCCACGTTCAGCTCCACCGTCTCGCGCCCCGAGGCGAGCGCCGATGTGAGCGACCCGGCGGCGAACGCGTAGCCGTCCATCGCGGAGTTGTCGAAGGCGGGCACGTCGATGGGCGAAATCACGTCTTCCGCGAGCACGCGGTTGAGCGCGTCGAACAGGCCGACGCGTTCCACGCGCGCTTCGTGCTCTCGCGGTATCGCCCATTGACGCACGATTTCCCGCGCCGCTTCGACGGGCAACGCGTTGGGATCGTAGTGGGCGACGCAACCGGAGAGTGGCTTCAACGTGGTCATGAATCGGAGTGAGGCGCGACGAACGCCGGGCGAGAGAATGGCCGCGAGGCCGTGTGATGACAGCGCGCCGGGCGGCTGGCGCAAGCGGATGAGCGGGGACCGATGGTTCGGCTTACCGGCGCTCCAGCTCGGCTAGCTGGCGCAAATCATTGATATTGTAAAACGCACGATCATCGTCAAAAGGCACTTGCACCGCCTTGTGGCGTTCGTACCACGCGCGCACTTTGCGCTCGCCGGACGCGAGCCAGGCGTCGAGATCGTCCGCGAGCGACGCCCGCACGAGCGCGAACACCGGATGCGGCATGCGCTCGCCCGAAGGCTCCGTCGTCGCGGCATAGGCGATGTCGGCTTGCGCTTCTTCGAGCGCCTGCGCCAGCACGGCGCCGAGCCGCGCGTAGACGAAAGGGGCGTCGCACGGCGCGGTCAGCACGAACGGCGTCCGCGCGGCGCGCAGGCCCGCCGCGATGCCCGCGAGCGGGCCGGGGTAATCAGCGAGCTTATCCGCGATGACGCGTGCGCCGAACGGCGCGGCCAGTTGCGCATAGGCATTGGCGTTGCGGTTGGCGCTGACGAGCATCGCGCCGACTTGCGGTTGAAGCCCGCGCAGTACGTGCAGCGCGAGCGGTTCGCCGCCATAAGGCTGCATGCCCTTGTCGACGCCGCCCATGCGCGAGCCGCGGCCGCCCGCGAGCACGAGGCCGGTGATGCTGGAAGGAGAAGCGGGGGCGGCCACGAGCGACGCGTCCGTCAGCCGCCGATATACGACATTTCGACGCGCGGCCCGTCTTCGCGCGACACCGCCGACGCGCTGCCGCGCAATTGCGAATAGCGGTCGCCGCGCGCTTCCCAGATTCGCGCGATGGCAGTCGCGACGGCTTCATCGCTCGCGCCGCCACGGATGAGTCCGCGCAAGTCGTGGCCGGCTGTCGCGAAAAGGCAGAGATACAGCTTGCCTTCGGTGGAAAGCCGCGCGCGCGTGCAGGAACCGCAGAACGCGCGCGTGACGCTCGAAATGACGCCGATTTCGCCGCTGCCGTCGCGATAGCCCCAGCGCTGCGCCGTTTCGGCGGCCGTGTGCGCTTCGAGCGGCGCGAGCGGGAAGTATTCCGCGATCCGTTCGACGACTTGCGCCGACGGCAGCACTTCGCTCATGTTCCAGCCGTTCGACGCGCCGACATCCATGTATTCGATGAACCGCAGGACCGCGCCGCTTCCCTTGAAGTGACGCGCCATCGGCACGATTTCCTGGTCGTTCGTGCCGCGCTTGACGACCATGTTGACCTTGACCGGCGCGAGCCCCACGGCCTGCGCGGCGGCGATGCCGTCGAGCACGTCGGCGACGGCGAAATCGGCGTCGTTCATGCGACGAAATAACGCATCGTCGAGGGCATCGAGACTGACGGTGACACGCGTCAGACCCGCATCCTTCAGCGATTGCGCCTTGCGCGCGAGCAGCGATCCGTTGGTCGTCAGCGTGACATCGAGCGGGCGGCCTTCAGGCGTGCGCAGCAGCGCGAGGCGCTCGATCAGGAATTCGATGTTCTTGCGCAGGAGCGGCTCGCCGCCCGTCAGCCGGATTTTTTCGACGCCATGCGCGACGAACACGCGCGCGAGCCGCTCGATTTCCTCGAACGAGAGCAGCGCGGAATGCGGAAGGAACTGGTAATTCTTGTCGAACACCTCGCGCGGCATGCAGTAGACGCAGCGGAAGTTGCAGCGATCCGTCACCGAAATGCGCAGGTCGCGCAGCGGGCGCGCGAGCGTGTCCGTCAGCAGCCCGGATGGCGACGACACGCCGCCGGAGAAATCCGGAATCGCGCTGACATCGGCTAAGGGGATGATGCGTCGGGACATAGGGCGTTGACGAGGCGTTGGACTCGTTCGGACAATGCTGAATCGTCCCATTTTAGCGGAAGCGCGTCGGACGAGTCGGCGCAGCCCGTGGCGCGGCGGCTCGGGCTTTCCACTACGTCCATCGCGCGGGGCGAAAAAAACGCCATCGACCGGAATCGATGGCGTTTTCGTCACTTTCCATGCAGCCGGACTTGCCGGCCACATGACTACGCGATGCCGCTCAATGCTCGTTCTTCGCGGTTTCCACCTGCTGCATCGGCGCGGTGTCGACCGGCGGGAGCGGCTTGCGCTCGCGCGGCACGCGCACCGGCTGCGGTTCACGCGCGGCGGCGGCGCTGGCTTCGCGCAGCTTGTCGGCGTCGGTGTTGACCCAGACGAGGCCGGCGGTTTCGAGCATCGGCTTGAGCGCGTCCGTTCCCGCCGACGATGCCTTTGCCGTCGTCACCGTCGATGCCGGCTTATCCACCGATACCGCCGATACCGTCGATACCGCCGTTGCCTCGGGCGTCGGCGCGACCGCTTCGGTCTTCACCGGCTCCGATTCGACCGCGAGCGGCTCCGTGCTGGCCGTCGCGACCGGTTCGGCCGACTTGATCGGCTCGACGGCGGTTGCTTCCGGCGTGCTGGCGATCGCCGCGGGCTTCAGCGGCGCGGACAGCTCCGCTGCTTCGACTTCGGCAGCCGTCTGAGCCGGCTTCGACGTTTCCACCGGGGCCGGGGCGGGCGCGAACGGATCGGCCATCTTCGTCTCGCCGACCTTCGGCGTCGGGCCGAACGGATTCTCGACCGGCGCCGCGGGTGCGGGCTTCGCGAAGATATCCGGCGTCGGCGCGGCTGCCTGCGGCGTTTCCACCGTCTCGGGCTTGACTTCAGCCTTCGTTTCCAGCGGCTCGGCTTGCGCGGGCGGAACTTCCGCCGCGACCGGCGTGGATTCCACCGGCTTCACGTCGCTTTCGGCGGCTGCCGGCTGCTCGGCAGCGGCGGGGCGCGTTTCGCGGCGTGCGGCGGCTTCCTGGGCGGCTTCGGTGTCGAACACGCCGGCTTGCGCGGACATGCTGTCGGCTGCGCCTTCCGCTTCGGCGACATCGGCGGCGTGATTCACCGTGATGCCTTCTTCGTCGCGATCGCGCCGGCCGCCACGACGGCCACGGCGGCGGCGACGGCGCTCTTCGCCATCGCGCGCGGCGGCCTGATCGGCGGAAGCGGCGTCGATGCCTTGCTGCTCGGCATCGGCGTTGAGCTGCGCTGCGTCGACGATATCGGATTCAACCGGCTCCGCTGCCGTCAGCGCCTCGACGGCTGCGTCGGGTTGCGGCTGCTTGCGGCGTTCGCCGCGTTCCGGACGCTCGGCGCGTTCCGAACGTTCTGCACGTTCTGGGCGCTCGGCACGCTCCGGACGCTCGACGCGCTCACCGCGTTCCGCACGTTCCGGACGCGGCGCGCGCTCGGCGTTGCGATCCTGGTTGCGTTCGCGTGCCTCACGCGGCTCACGGCCCTCGCGCGGCTCGCGTGCTTCACGAGCCTCACGCGGTTCACGTGCTTCGCGCGGTTCACGGGTTTCACGCGGCTCGCGAGCTTCACGCGGCTCACGCACTTCGCGCAATTCACGACCTTCGCGGCCGCCACGCGCCTCGCGATCTTCACGACGCGCGCCCTGACGGCCCGCACCGTTGGCGCCGGTTGCAGCACCCGTAGTACCCGCCGCCGCCGCGCCTTCACGCCCCGCGCCGCCACGACGATTGCGATTGCGATCGCCACCGCCCGCGCGCTCGCCGCGCTCCGTGCGTTCGGTGCGCTCGCGTTGCGGACGCGCCGCCGGCTGTGCCTCGACGGGCGCCGGAGCCGGTTTCACTTCGGGCTGAATGCCGAACAGATTCTTGATCCACGCGATGAAACCGCCGCTCGCCGCCACCGGAGCCGGTGCCGGAGCGGGCGCGGCCTCGACCGGCGCGGGCTTCACCGGCGCGCTCGGCGCCGGCTTCTCGGGCGTGATGCCCTTGACCGCCGCTTCCTGCTTCGGCTTCACTTCTTCGGTGCGCTTGCTGTAACCGGTCTCCGATTCCAGTTCGCTCGCCGCTTCGACGGCCATCTTCCACGACGCGCGCGGATCGTCGAGGCGTGCATCGTCGTGACGCAGACGTTCCAGCTTGTAGTGCGGCGTTTCGAGATGCTTGTTCGGGATCAGAACGACGTTGACCTTGAAGCGCGACTCGATCTTGTTGATTTCCGAGCGCTTTTCGTTCAGCAGGAAGGCGGTCACCTCGACCGGCACCTGGCAATGGATCGCCGCGGTGTTTTCCTTCATCGCTTCTTCCTGAATGATCCGCAGCACTTGCAGCGCGGACGATTCGGTATCGCGAATATGGCCCGTGCCGTTACAGCGCGGGCACGTCACGTGGCTGCCTTCCGACAGCGCCGGACGCAGACGCTGACGCGACAGTTCCATCAGGCCGAAGCGCGAAATCTTGCCCATCTGCACGCGTGCGCGGTCGTGCTTCAACGCGTCTTTCAGGCGCTGCTCGACTTCGCGCTGGCTCTTGGCCGATTCCATGTCGATGAAATCGATCACGATCAGGCCGCCCAGATCGCGCAGACGCAACTGGCGCGCGACTTCGTCGGCGGCTTCGAGGTTGGTGCGCGTGGCCGTTTCCTCGATGTCCGCGCCCTTGGTCGCGCGCGCCGAGTTCACGTCGATGGCGACGAGCGCCTCGGTGTGATCGATGACGATCGCGCCGCCCGACGGCAGCGGCACCGTGCGCGAGTACGCGGTTTCGATCTGATGCTCGATCTGGAAGCGCGAGAAGAGCGGCACGTCGTCGTGATAGCGCTTCACCTTCGAGAGGTTGTCGGGCATCACGATGTCCATGAAGGCGCGCGCCTGGTCATGGATTTCGGTCGTGTCGATGAGAATTTCGCCGATATCCGGCTGGAAGTAGTCGCGAATCGCGCGGATGACGAGGCTCGATTCGAGATAAATGAGCATCGGCTGGCCGGCGACGCCGCTCTGCGACGCGGCTTCGATCGCGCGCCACAGTTGCATCAGGTAGTTCAGGTCCCACTGGAGCTCTTCCGCCGAACGGCCGATACCCGCCGTGCGCGCGATGATGCTCATGCCTTCCGGCAGTTCGAGCTGCGCCATGGTTTCGCGCAGTTCCTGCCGCTCGTCGCCTTCGATCCGGCGCGACACGCCGCCGCCGCGCGGGTTGTTCGGCATCAGCACGAGGTAACGGCCGGCCAGCGAAATGAACGTGGTCAGCGCCGCGCCCTTGTTGCCGCGCTCTTCCTTTTCGACCTGGACGATGAGTTCCTGGCCTTCGCGCAGCGCGTCCTGGATGCGCGCGGAGCGCATCTCGACGCCGTCGCGGAAATACTGGCGGGCGACTTCCTTGAACGGCAGAAAGCCGTGGCGGTCTTCGCCGTAGTTGACGAAGCAGGCTTCGAGCGACGGCTCGATGCGGGTGACGACTCCCTTGTAGATGTTGCCTTTGCGCTGTTCGCGCCCGGCGGTTTCGATGTCGATATCGATGAGCTTCTGCCCATCGACGATGGCGACGCGGAGTTCTTCCTGCTGCGTCGCATTAAACAGCATGCGTTTCATTGAACGGCTCCAGAGCAGCTCTGCCGTCCCTCGTCTTGCGAATCGCCGCCGTGAGTCGACATCGGGCGCGCGAAGCGGGAGGGCGGGCATGCCACGCTTCTTGTGTGTTGTCACAAAGCACGCTGGAGCGGAACTTCTGGCGGGAGAATTGCCGAAAGCTGGCTTCGGCGCGGAAAGCGGCGGCGAAGCCAAGGGGCACATGCGACAACAGAGGCGCCGAGGGCGATGCGGCCCGCGTGAGGATGAACGGCGGCGCCGGGGCTCCGCGTCTCAGAATGGACGCGCCGAACCCGCTGCGCTCTTCAAGCAGAGCCTTGTCCTCCCGACGGCGATCGCGACGCGAAGAGCGGGCTTCAGGCAGTGTCGCGCGAACCGGCGCGATGCCTGGTTACCGTTCTTCGTCATTGCGGTCGTGCCGCGCGGCGGCCGCGGGCTCACGTGCTCCCGGCGGCTTGCCGTGTCTCGCCTCGATGCGACGCTTATCTAGCGTCTCGCGCTTCGCCGGAATCAGCGCAGCAGCGAGTTGCGTCGTCAGTTGTTCGCAAACCGGCGAGCCGCGATGTGCCGTTTTCGCCCGATGCTCGATGGCAGGGCTGAATCGGGCGAGCGTCCGGTTCTACGCCGGGCGCCAATCGCTTCTCGCCGATGAAATTCTTTTTGACCAGAAATCCGTTACCGTCGGCGATCGACCCGACCGAACGCGCCTGTGGGCTCCGTCCCTGCCGGTGATATCGCCGTGCGTGCAACTCGTCGCTCGATTTTCCGGGTGAGCAACCGGCCCTGGGCGCAAGTAAAATGATGGTTTATTGCTTGCGCCTGTACAGTCTGATCAATCGCGGCTGCGGCTCTTATTCACCGCAGCCCATTCAGGCTGCTCGCAAATTATATTCAGAATGAATGAGTTAGGCAAAACATCCCATAAACCGGTCGCAAGCGAGCAGGTGTCGATGATCGAAATCGACGAAAACGCCGCCGGGCAGCGCATCGACAACTTCCTTTTACGCGTCTGCAAGGGCGTGCCGAAAAGCCATATTTATCGCATTTTGCGCAGCGGCGAAGTGCGCGTGAACAAGGGCCGGATCGATGCCGCGTATCGGCTGGAACTGGGCGATCTAGTGCGCGTGCCGCCCATTCGCGTCGCGCAGGCCGAGGAAGCGCCGGTGTCGTCGAATGCGCCCGCCGCCGAATTCCCGATCATTTTCGAAGACGACCACCTGATCGTCATCGACAAACCGTCGGGCGTCGCAGTGCACGGCGGCAGCGGCGTGGCGTTCGGCGTCATCGAGCAATTGCGCAATGCGCGGCCGCACGCGAAGTTCCTCGAACTGGTGCATCGGCTGGACCGGGAAACGTCGGGCGTCCTGATGCTCGCGAAAAAGCGCGCCGCGCTCGTCAATCTGCACGAGCAGATCCGCGAAAATCGCGTGGACAAGCGTTATTACGCGCTCGGCCACGGCGACTGGCAAAGCGACTGGGGACGGCGGCGCATCGTGAAAGCGCCGCTGCACAAGTACGTCGCGGCGGACGGCGAGCGGCGCGTGCGGATTCAGGAGAACGGTTTGCCGTCGCATACGGTCTTCAATCTGATCGAGCGCTGGCAGGATTACGCGTGGGTCGAGGCCGAACTGAAGACCGGCCGCACGCATCAGATTCGCGTGCACATGGCGAGCATCGGCCTGCCGATCGCGGGCGACGCCAAATACGGCGACTTCGCGCTGAACAAGGAACTGGCGCGGCCGAGCGCGAAGCCTTCGCTCAAACGCATGTTTCTGCACGCGTATCGCCTGAAAATCACGCATCCGGCGACGGGCGCGCCGCTGCAATTCGAAGCGCCGCTTCCCGCGGAGTGCCGGCGCTTCATCGAACAACTCAAAAACCGAGAGTCATAAATGGCGCGGCAGCAATTCGATCTGATCGTATTCGACTGGGACGGCACGCTGATGGATTCCACCGTCCACATCACGCGCAGCATCCAGGCGGCCTGCCGCGACCTGGGGCTGCCCGTTCCCGCCGATGAATCCGCGAGCTACGTCATCGGCCTCGGGCTGAAAGACGCGCTGCAGATCTGCGCGCCGACGCTCGATCCGAAGGACTATCCGCGTCTCGCGGAGCGTTATCGCTTCCATTTTCTGACGACGGGCCAGCAAACCGAGCTGTTCAAGGGCGTGCGCGAACTGCTGCAGGAACTGCGCGACGAGGGCTATTTTCTGGCGGTCGCGACGGGCAAGAGCCGCGTCGGGCTGAACCGGGCGCTGGATCAGTCGCGGCTGACGAGTCTTTTCGACGGCACGCGCTGCGCCGACGAAACTTTCTCGAAGCCGCATCCCGCGATGCTGCACGAACTGACGCGCGAGCTCGGGCAGGACTTGTCGCGCACGGTGATGATCGGCGACACCACGCACGATCTTCAAATGGCCATCAACGCGGGCGCGGCGGGCGTGGGCGTCGCGTACGGAGCGCATCCGGCGGATTCGCTCACGGCGTTGCAGCCGCGTTTCTGCGCGGATAGCGTCGCGTCGCTGGCCGGCTGGCTGCGGGAGCACGCATGAGCGATCCATTGCGAGAAGCGGCGGATGCGGTGCGCGTGTGCGCATCGGACGAACTGGCCGACGGCGGCGCGGGCGTGCGCGTCGATGCGAAGGAGGCGAGCGGCGAGGCCGTCGTGTTCTTCGTGCGATACGACGGCAAGCCGTACGGCTACCTCAACCGCTGCGCGCACGTGCCGATGGAACTCGACTGGGCCGAGGGCCAGTTCTTCGAAAGCTCAGGCCTCTATCTGATGTGCGCGACGCACGGCGCGATCTACGAGCCCGACACCGGCAAATGCGTCGGCGGACCGTGTCGCGGCGGGCGTCTTCGGCCCGTGAACGTCGAGGAACGCGAGACGCCCGAAGGCCGCGCGGTCTTCTGGCTGCCCGACGACACGCTTCGCCCGGCCTGACCCTCTTTTCCTACTCGACGCGGCTGCACGCCCAAAAGACCACGCATGTCCGATAACCTTTCTCCCAACCCGCGCGGCAACGACAACTGGGAGCGCGACGCGCTCGAGCGCATTGCGCTCGCCGCCATCCGCGAGCAGCGCGCGGCGCGGCGCTGGCGCATCTTTTTCCGATTCGTGTTTCTCGCGGTCATTCTCTTCATCGCGTGGGGCGTGTTCGATTTCACGGGCGATCACGTGTCGAAGGCGGCGAAGCACACCGCGCTCATCGACCTGCAAGGCGAAATTTCCGCCAACAGCGACGCCAGCGCCGACAACATCGACGCCGCGCTCGAAAGCGCGTTCGAGGACGACGGCACGGCCGGCGTGATCCTGCGCATCAACAGCCCGGGCGGCAGTCCGGTGCAGGCGGGCATCGTGTATCGCGAGATCGGGCGGCTGCGCGCGAAGTATCCGAAGACGCCGCTCTACGTCGTCGTCGACGACATGTGCGCGTCGGGCGGCTATTACATCGCGGCGGCGGCGGATCGCATTTATGTCGACAAGGCGAGCATCGTCGGGTCGATCGGCGTGCTGATGGACGGCTTCGGCTTCACCGGCCTGATGGACAAGCTCGGCGTCGAGCGCCGCATGCACACGTCCGGCGCGAACAAGGGCGCGTTCGATCCGTTCTCGCCCGAGACGCCGAAGATGACCGCGCACGCGCAGGACATGCTCGACCAGATCCACACGCAGTTCATCGACGCCGTGAAGCAGGGCCGCGGCAAGCGCCTGAAGGACGATCCGGACCTTTTCTCCGGCATGTTCTGGACGGGCGAGAAGAGTGTGCAACTGGGTCTGGCCGATGGCTTCGGCGACGCGAATTACGTCGCGCGCGAAGTCATCAAGCAGCCGGATATCGTCGATTACACGCAAAAGGAAAGCATCAGCGAGCGCGTGGTGCGGCGCTTCGGGGCGTCGATCGGCGATGCCGCCGTGCGCGCGCTGACGCTCGGCGGCAAGGTGCAACTGCGTTGAGTCCTACGACGCCAGCAGCAGGAAGATCGCCGGGCGCTTGTGCAGTTCGGGCGCGGCGGCTTTCTTCCAGTCCGACGCCGTGCGCGTGACGATGGTTTCGCCCGGCAACGTCAGGTCGACGGCCACGCAAATGAGCGTCGACGGCGCGCAGGAAGCGATGAGCGTGTCGAGCATCTGCCGATTGCGGTAAGGCGTTTCGATGAAAATCTGCGTCTGGTTCGCCTTGCGCGACAGTTGCTCCAGCTCGCGCAGGCGCTTGCCGCGCTCGGCGGCATCCACCGGCAAATACCCGTTGAACGCGAAGCTCTGGCCGTTCATGCCGGACGCCATCAGCGCCAGCAGAATCGAACTCGGACCAACGAACGGCACCACTTTCACGCCACGCTGATGCGCGCGCCGCACGAGCAGCGCGCCAGGATCGGCGACGGCGGGGCAGCCCGCCTCCGAGACGAGGCCGGCGTCCGCGCCCGCGAGAATCGGCGCGAGCAGCTTGTCGATTTCGGCGGGCGGCGTGTTCACGTTCAACTCGCGAATTTCGATTTCCTGGATCGGCCGCACGGTGCCGACTTTCTTCAGGAACGCGCGCGTGGTCTTCGCGTTTTCGCCGATGTAGTAGCCGAGCGCGGCGGCCTGCGCGCGCACCGGTTCGGGCAGGACGTGGGCGAGCGCGTCCGCGTCGCCTTCGCCGAGCGTGTTCGGGATCAGATAGAGAACGCCGCTCATGCCGCCCCCAGCATCGGAAAACCGGCGGCGCGCAGCATCTTCGTCAGCGCGATGAGCGGCAGGCCGATGAGCGCGGTCGGGTCGTCGGACTCGATCGCATCCAGCAGCGCGATGCCCAATCCCTCGGATTTCGCGCTGCCCGCGCAGTCGTAGGGCGTTTCGGCGCGCAGATAGACTTCGATTTCGCCGTCGGTGTAATCGCGAAAACGCACGCGCGTGACGATATCGGCGGATTGATGGCCGCCCGTGCGGGAATCGAACACGCAGAGCGCGCTGTGAAAATCGACCGCGCGGCCGCGCATCGCCTGAAGCTGCGCGACGGCGTTCTCGTGCGTGCCGGGCTTGCCGATCTGACGGCCGTCGAAGGTCGCGACCTGATCTGACCCGATGACGAGCGCGCTGCCCGCATGCCCGACGCGCCCGGCTGCGGCGCGCGCCTTTGCGATGGAAAGCCGCACGGCCGTCGCCTCGGGCGTTTCGCCGGGAAGCGGGGTTTCGTCGATATCGGGCGAAACGACGTCGAACGGAACGCGCAGGCGTTCGAGCAACTCCCGCCGATACGGCGAGCTGGACGCGAGGACGAGGTGCGGTGAGTCTGTAGCCGGCATGAACGAAATGGGTGAAAGATGAGGAAAGAAACGGCGGGGCGCGCGTGCAACAGTGGCGCACCCTTAAGTGTTTGACTCGAAAGAATAAAGCCTATATGATTTTGGGCTTTTCATCGCCTGGCCGGTTGAGCCTTGTTCGATGAAGCGCGGGCGCCAGTATGAACGCGAGTGCCGCTGGTGCGGCGGTTGGCAATTCGGGCAAGTCACGCCTGCGATCGTGCAACCAATATGCGGCGGACGGTGCATACTGAGCCCACGCCATGTCCGGCGCGCCGGACATGCTTGAAACGCAAGATGAACAAAAAGGCATAGGCAGGAGCGCACATGACTCAGAATCCTGGCAAACCTGCGAGCCCCGCCGATCTGCGCGCGCTCGACCTCTACGATTTCGCCGAACACAAGCGGCAGGCGGCGGGCGCGCTGCGCGTTTCGCAATTGCCGCGCATGTTAGCCGAAGTCCCGGCGGATGCGCCAGAGCGCGACACCGCGTTCACCTGGCAGGGCGAGGGTTCCACCCAGCCGGAGTTGCAGGACGACGGCACGGAAGCGCCGCAGCCTTATCTGCGCCTCGCGGTGCACGGTTCGGTGTGGCTCATGTGCCAGCGCTGTCTTTCGCCGTATTCGCAACATCTCGACGTCGACGCGACGTATCGGATCGTGGCGACGGAGGAAGAAGCGGACGAATATCCGCTCGACGACGATGAAGTCGAAGTGATCGTCGGCTCGCGCCAGTTCGATCTCGTCGAGCTGATCGAAGAAGAGTTGTTGTTGTCGCTGCCGCTCGTGCCGAAGCACAGCGTCTGTCCGGAAGTGCACGAGAGCCTGCTCTCGGGCAGCGAAGAGGACGAGGCGGTTGAGGGCGGCGAGAGCGATGAGAAACCGAATCCGTTTGCCGTGCTGGAAAAGCTCAAATCGAGCGATCCGAACGACAAGAAGCATTGATGTGGCGGCGCGGCGAAGTCATGGCCGCGCGGCGACCTCCCGCTTCAGGCGGTGGGCCAGACGGCCCGGCAGTTCCTCCGCGAACGCGGAGTTGGGCCTGTGTTAGAATTCGCAAAATTTTTCTGGAGTAATCATGGCAGTTCAGCAAAACAAGAAGTCGCCGTCGAAGCGCGGCATGCACCGTTCCCACGACTTCCTCCCGACGGCTCCGCTGGCTGTCGAGCCGGGCACGGGTGAAGTGCATATGCGTCACCACGTGAGCCCGAACGGCTACTATCGTGGCAAGAAAGTCGTCAAGACGAAGAACGACTAAGCGTTCGTTCAACGCTTCGCCGCATGCGCGTGGCCGTTCCGCGGCCTTGCGCGCCTGGCACGCTTTGACACTTTCCCGGTACGACAAGAAGGCGGCATTTCACTGCCGCTTTTTTGTGCCTGAAATTCGTCGCTTTCCATGACCGTAAAGATAACCATTGACTGCATGGGAGGCGACCACGGACCGGCCGTGACCGTTCCCGCCGCCGTCAATTTCGTGCGCTCGCATCCCGATGCGCACCTGATGCTCGTCGGCATCGAGCAAGCGATCCGCGCGCAGCTCAAGAAGGCGAAGGCGCAGGACGAGCCGCGTCTGACGGTCGTTCCCGCGACCGAGGTGGTCGCCATGGACGATCCCGTCGAAGTCGCGCTGCGCAAGAAGAAAGACTCGTCGATGCGCGTCGCGCTGAACCTCGTCAAGGACGGCGAGGCGCAGACCTGCATTTCCGCCGGCAACACCGGCGCGCTCATGGCCGTGTCGCGCTATGTGCTGAAGACGCTGTCGGGCATCGAGCGCCCGGCCATCGCGTTCGCCATGCCGAGCCAGAAGGGTTACACCACCGTGCTCGACTTGGGCGCGAATGTCGACTGCGAGCCGGAGCATCTGCTGCAGTTCGCGGAGATGGGCCACGCGCTCGTCTCGGCGATCGAAGGGCGCGAGCGGCCCACCATCGGGCTGCTCAATATCGGCGAAGAAGTCATCAAGGGCAACGAGACGATCAAGCGCGCGGGCGAACTGCTGCGCGCGAGCACGCTCAACTTCTACGGCAACGTGGAAGGCAACGACATCTATAAAGGCACCACCGATGTCGTCGTGTGCGACGGTTTCGTCGGCAATGTCGCGCTAAAGACCTCCGAAGGTCTCGCGAAGATGCTCTCCGACATGATCAAGGAAGAGTTCACGCGTTCGCTGTCCAGCAAGCTGATGGCGCTCGTCGCCATGCCCGTGCTCAAGCGCTTCAGAAAGCGCGTCGATCCGGCGCAATACAACGGCGCCGCGCTGCTCGGCCTGCGCGGGCTCGTCATCAAGAGTCACGGTTCGGCGGAAGCCTACGGCTTTGAGTGGGCGATCAAACGCGGGTATGATGCCGTCAAAAATGGCGTGCTCGAACGCCTCGTCCGCGCGATGGAAGAGAATGCTCAGCCCGCGCGCGACGCCGGTCCGAGCGCAGCGGCTGCCGATGCCGCCGGTTCCGCCGATGCAGCAAACGGCGACGCGGCCGCTCAGCCGAATTCCCTGCCAAACCCGCCGGATGCGTCCGGCACCGCGCTACCCACGAAGGCATAATGGCTCAATCCAATCTTTACGCTCGCGTGCTGGGCACCGGCAGCTATCTGCCGTCCGAGCGCATCACGAATCAGGCATTGGCGGACCGTCTCGCGTCGCAAGGTGTCGAGACGAGCGACGAGTGGATCGTCGCGCGCACCGGCATCCATGCACGCCACTTCGCGGCGCCGGATCAGACCACGAGCGATCTCGCGCTGATCGCATCGCAGAAGGCCATCGAGGCCGCGGGCATCGATCCGCAGTCGATCGACCTCATCATCGTCGCGACGTCCACGCCGGACTTCGTGTTCCCGAGCACCGCGTGCCTGCTGCAGAACAAGCTCGGCATCAAGAACAACGGCGCGGCCTTCGACGTGCAGGCCGTGTGCTCCGGCTTCGCGTACGGCATGGCGACGGCGGACAGCTTCATTCGCAGCGGGATGCATCGCACGGCGCTCGTCGTCGGCGCGGAAACGTTCTCGCGCATTCTCGATTTCAAGGACCGCACCACGTGTGTGCTGTTCGGCGACGGCGCGGGCGCGGTCGTGCTGCAGGCGTCCGAAGAACCGGGCGTGCTGGCGAGCGCGCTGCACGCGGACGGCAGCTACGCGGACATTCTCTGCACGCCGGGCAACGTGAACGGCGGCGTGGTCGCGGGCAGCGCGTTCCTGCACATGGACGGCCAGGCGGTATTCAAGCTCGCGGTCAACGTGCTGGAGAAGGTCGCGATCGAGGCGCTGCAAAAGGCGAAGCTCACGCCGCAGGAAATCGACTGGCTGATTCCTCATCAGGCCAACATCCGCATCATGCAGAGTACGTGCCGCAAGCTGCACTTGCCGCAAGAGCGCATGGTGGTGACGGTCGGCGATCACGGCAATACGTCGGCGGCATCGATTCCGCTCGCGCTCGACGTCGCGGTGCGCGACGGCCGGATCAAGCGCGGACAGAACGTGCTGATCGAAGGCGTGGGCGGCGGCTTCACCTGGGGCGCGTCGGTCTTCCGCTACTGATCCGTTCATCCATCCCCTCTACTCATCTGCAACTGATCCTCTTCACGACAGCCGCCGCGCGCCGCACGCGCGCGCGGCCCGCGCGACAGCCCGTGAAGGCCTCCGGATCATTCCAATCAACGAGGACGATATGAAATTTGCGTTCGTTTTTCCGGGCCAAGGCTCGCAGTCGATCGGCATGCTCAACGCATTCGCCGATCACGCCGTGGTGCGCGAGACCGTGCAACAGGCATCCCATGCGCTCGGGCAGGATCTGGGCAAGCTGATCGCGGAAGGCCCGGCGGAAGAGCTCAATCTCACGACGAACACGCAGCCCGTGATGCTGACCGCGGCCTACGCGATCTATCGCGTGTGGGAAAAGGAAACGGGTCTCAAGCCCGCGATCGTCGCCGGCCATAGCCTGGGCGAGTACACGGCGCTCGTCGCGGCGGGCGCGCTCGCTTTCGCCGATGCCGTCCCGCTCGTGCGATTCCGCGCCCAGGCAATGCAAAACGCGGTGCCGGTCGGTGAAGGCGGCATGGCGGCGATCCTCGGCCTCGACGACGACACGGTGCGCGCGGTGTGCGCGGAAGCGGCGTCGGCGGGCGTGGTCGAAGCGGTCAACTTCAATGCGCCCGCGCAGGTGGTGATCGCCGGCGCGAAGGCGGCGGTCGAAAAGGCGTGCGAAGTAGCGAAGGCGAAGGGCGCGAAGCGGGCGTTGCCGCTGCCGGTGTCGGCGCCGTTCCATTCGTCGCTGCTGAAGCCCGCATCGGACCAGTTGCGCGAGTATCTCGCGAAGGTCGAAATCAAGGCGCCGAGCATTCCGCTGATCAATAACGTCGATGTCGCGATCGTCTCCGATCCCGCCGCCATCAAGGACGCGCTCGTGCGACAGGCGGCCGGTCCCGTGCGCTGGGTCGAATGCGTTCAGGCGATGGCGCGCGAAGGCGTCACGCACGTCGTCGAATGCGGGCCGGGCAAGGTGCTCGCGGGTCTGACGAAGCGTATCGACGGGAATCTGGTCGGCGGCTCGATCTTCGATCCGGCGTCGCTCGAAGAAACGCGCAAACTGATCGCTGGATAAGCAAGAGAGAGAACGACATGAACTTGGACAATCAGGTAGCCATCGTCACGGGCGCATCGCGCGGCATCGGACGCGCGATCGCGCTGGAACTGGCGCGCCAGGGCGCGACGGTCATCGGCACGGCCACGAGCGAAAGCGGCGCGGCGGGCATCGGCGAAGCGATTGCGCAGGCGGGCGGCAAGGGCCGCGGCGCGGTGCTGAACGTGAACGACGCGGCAGCCGCCGATGCGTTCATCGACGCGACCGTGAAGGAATTCGGCGGCTTGAACATTCTCGTGAACAACGCGGGCATCACGAAAGATCAGCTCGCGATGCGCATGAAAGACGACGAATTCGACGCCGTCATCGACACGAACCTGCGCGCCGTGTTTCGCCTGTCGCGCGCCGTGCTGCGCCCGATGATGAAGGCGCGCGGCGGACGCATCATCAACATCACGTCGGTGGTGGGCAGCTCGGGCAATCCCGGCCAGGCCAACTACGCGGCGGCGAAGGCCGGCGTCGCGGGCATGACGCGCGCGCTCGCACGCGAGATCGGCAGCCGCGGGATCACGGTGAACTGCATCGCGCCGGGCTTCATCGACACGGACATGACCAAGGTTCTGCCGGAAGAGCAGCGCACCGCGCTGACCGCGCAGATTCCGCTCGGCCGGCTCGGCAGCCCGGACGATATCGCGCATGCGGTTGCGTTCCTGGCGTCGCCTTTTGCGGGCTACATCACGGGCACGACGCTGCACGTGAACGGCGGCATGTACATGTAATAGGCATTTCGCCGAAATTCGCTTAATATCCGCGCCGGAGACGGGCGCGCGAAATGCTTGACCGGCATGCGCGCACCGTCGGAAGCGCGGCGGCAACAAACGATGCGACCCGTCACGAGCGCCCTTGATGAAGCGCAGCGGGCGGCGAAGCATGAACTGAAGCGCCGTATTTTGCGGGACCAAACCTGATAAAATGCGCGCACTTGTATTTTTGAACTTTTATTCCCTCGGAGGGTTGCATGGACAACATCGAACAGCGCGTGAAGAAGATCGTCGCCGAACAACTGGGCGTGGCCGAAGCCGAAATCAAGAACGAAGCGTCGTTCGTGAACGATCTGGGCGCTGACTCGCTCGATACCGTTGAACTGGTGATGGCGCTGGAAGACGAGTTCGGCATGGAAATTCCCGATGAAGAGGCGGAGAAGATCACCACGGTTCAGCAAGCGATCGACTACGCTCGCGCGAACGTCAAGGCCTAAGGCCGGACGCGCCGGCGACTCGTCGCTCTTCGAGCTTGAAGCATCGTCGCTGCGAAAACCGATTTAACAGCCACAGGGCACACAGGGCGGTTTCCTGTGGCCGCTGTGGCTTTTGCTTTTTGTCATTCTATGGATAAGGGGTTACCGTGAGCCGTCGTCGAGTTGTTGTTACAGGCCTTGGGCTCGTTTCGCCTGTCGGCAATACCGTTGCCGACGGCTGGGCCAATCTGGTGGCGGGCAAGTCGGGCATTGCCAATATCACGAAGTTCGATGCCACGAACTTCTCGACCCGTTTCGCGGGCGAGGTGAAGGGCTTCAACATCGAGGACTACATGCCCGCGAAAGAAGCGCGCCACATGGATACCTTCATCCATTACGGCTTCGCTGCGGGCGTCCAGGCAATGCAGGACAGCGGCCTCGAGATCACCGAAGACAACGCCGAGCGCGTGGGCGTGGTGGTCGGCTCGGGCATCGGCGGTCTGCCGATGATCGAAGTCACGCAGACCGAACTGCTCAATCGCGGTCCGCGCCGCATTTCGCCGTTCTTCGTGCCGGCGTCGATCATCAACATGATCTCCGGCCATCTGTCGATTCGCTTTGGCCTCAAGGGCCCGAATCTCTCGATGGTCACCGCGTGCACCACCGGTCTGCACTGCATTGGCGAGGCGTCGCGTCTCATCGAATACGGCGACGCCGACGTGATGATCGCGGGCGGCGCCGAAGCGACGGTGTCGCCGCTCGGCATCGGCGGTTTCGCGGCGGCGCGCGCGCTTTCGCAGCGCAACGACGATCCCGCCACCGCCAGCCGCCCGTGGGACAAGGATCGCGACGGCTTCGTGCTCGGCGAAGGTGCGGGTGTGATGGTGCTCGAAGAGTACGAGCACGCGAAGGCGCGCGGCGCGAAGATCTACGCGGAAGTGCTCGGCTATGGCATGAGCGGCGATGCGTACCACATGACCGCACCGCCCGAAGACGGCGACGGCGGCCGCCGCGCGATGGTCAACGCGCTGAAGAACGCGAAGGTCAACGCCGACGAAGTGAACTACGTGAACGCGCATGGCACGTCCACGCCGCTCGGCGATATCGCGGAAACCATCGGCATCAAGCGCGCGCTTGGCGATCAGGCGAAGAACGTCGTCGTGAATTCCACCAAGTCGATGACCGGCCACCTGCTGGGCGGCGCGGGCGGCCTGGAGTCGGTGTTCACGGTGCTCGCGATCCACAACCAGATCTCGCCGCCGACCATCAACATCTTCGACCAGGACCCGCAGTGCGACCTGGACTACTGCGCGAACACCGCGCGGGAAATGAAGATCGATGTCGCGGTGAAGAACTCGTTCGGCTTCGGCGGCACGAACGGCTCGCTCGTCTTCAAGCGTCACTGAGCCGAACGCGCTCGCCGGAACTGAGAACGTGATGTCGGGCGCGCATGAAAATCGGCCGCATTGGGAAGCAGGCACACCGCCGCGCGTCCCGATGCGGCCGTCTCGCTTTCTGCTTGTCGCGCTCGGTGCGTTCGTCGCATTGGCGGGCGCGGCGGTCTTCGATTGCGCCGCCGACCATTTCGGGGCGTTGCACGGCGCGGTGGCGGCGTTCGTCGCCGTCGCGCTGCTCGGAATCCCAGCGTTGCGATGGCTCCGCCGCCAACCGGCCGCGATCGGCCTGCACGCGGACGGCGTCACCGTCTGGGATCGCGCAGGCGGGGCGCAATATCTCGCCATCACCGGCTGCGCGCAATGGAGCGGGCGGCTGCTCGCGCTGACCGTGTCGTCGGGAAAATGCCGTCCGCGCACGCTTTTCGTCGCCGCCGATTCCATCGACCCCGACGCCTTCCGCCAACTTGCAGTGCGCGCCCGCCGCGCCGCGAGCGCATTCCTGTAACGACTGTAACGGTGCATGAGCATCGGGGATAACGCGAAGTCGGTAACGCTACAATAGCCGTCCGCGAACAGCCCCCATGTCAAACGGATTCCCAGGTGAGCGAAAAAGAAATCGACCAAGTGCTGGTCGAACGCGTGCAGAAGGGTGACAAAGCCGCGTTCGAACTGCTGGTCGCCAAATACCACCGCAAGATCATTCGACTGATCTCGCGCCTCGTGCGCGACCCCGCCGAGGTCGAGGACGTCGCGCAGGACGCCTTCATCAAGGCTTACCGCGCCCTGCCGCAATTTCGGGGCGAATCCGCGTTCTATACCTGGCTGTACCGGATTGCCGTCAACACGGCAAAGAACTACCTTGCAACGCAGGGCCGCCGCGCTCCCACTTCTACCGAAGCAGATGCCGAAGAGGCGGAAACTTTCTCCGACGCCGACCAACTAAGGGATATCAACACGCCCGAGTCGATGTTGATGAGCAAGCAGATCGCGCAAACGGTCAATGCTGCGATGGCCATGCTGCCGGAAGAACTGCGCACCGCCATCACGCTCCGGGAAATAGAAGGGATGAGCTACGAAGAAATCGCTGAAATGATGGATTGCCCGATCGGCACCGTCAGATCGAGAATTTTCCGTGCTCGCGAAGCCATTGCGGCAAAATTGCGTCCTTTGTTGGACACTCCCGAAGGCAAGCGCTGGTAGGCGGCGAAATTCCACGGGACAGGGAAGCGATATCTGGGTTAGTTGGTGTCACTACGGGGTGGTATCAGAGGATTGGGGAGCATCATGGGGTCGGTCTCGATGCAAGCGCACGGAAATTCGCAGACAAATTCTCAGGCGGGCACGCGCGGCGAGCGCATGTCGGCGTTCGTCGACGGTGAATCGTTCGACGAAATTCAAAACATCAGCCAGTTCCTCGCGGGACTGACGAGCCAGGACCGCGCGGCGTGGTCCGACTATCACCTGATCGGCGACGCGCTGCGTTCCGACGATCTCGCCGAAAGCCCGGTGCGGAGCAGCGCATTCATGGCTTCGTTCTCCGCGCGTTTCGAGGCCGAAGCGCATGTGCTCGCGCCCGCCGCGCTTCCGGCGTCGTCGAAGGCGCGCGGCGGCTTGCTGCGCCGGCGCGTGGTGCCGGCGTTCGCGGTGGCGGCCGCGGCGGCTACGCTGACGTGGATCGTCGTGCCGCAGATGCAGGGCATCGGCAGTCATTCGGGCGCGCAGGTGGCGAGCGTCGCGCAGCCGGATTCGGTGCAGCGCGTGGCGCTGGCGTCGGTGCCGGCGGTGAGCACGGGGTCGCCGGTCGTCGAGGCGAACATCATTCGAGACGCGAATCTCGATCAATATCTCGAAGCGCATCAGCAGTTCTCGCAGCAGCCTGCGATGCCCGGCTCCATGCCTCTGATTCGCGCGGCCGTGACTTCGCAAGGCCAATAACCGAGGGCGGATGTGCGGTTGAACAAAACTAGATCTTGGGGGCGGCTGCCGGCATTGATGTTCTGCGCAGCCGCGTTGTTGTCGGCGGCATCGGGTTCGTTTGCTGACGGCAACGACTCCGCGCAGCGCAAGACAGCGGCCAGCCTGCTCAACCGCATCCACGAAGCGGCCCTGCAGCAGAATTACGAGGGCACCTTCGTCTACCAGCGCGGCACGACCGTGCAGTCGTCGCGCATCACGCACGTCGCGGCGCGCGGCGACGGCGAATACGAATCGCTCGAAAGCCTCGACGGCGCCCCGCGCCGCATGCTGCGTCACGACGACGACATGATGACGTTCGTTCCGGAGCGGCATCTGCTCGTGATGGAGCATCGGCAGAGCCGGGACTCGTTCCCCGCGCTACTCGCCACGAGCGGCGATCAGGTCTTGTCCGTGTACGAGCCGAAGCTGCTCGGCAACGACCGCGTGGCGGGCGTGGACAGCGAGGTCATCGAACTCGATCCCAAAGATTCCTATCGTTTCGCCTACAAGCTCTGGGCCGATGCCAAAACCGGCCTGCTGCTGCGCGCGCAAACGCTCGATCCGGACGGCCAGGTGCTCGAACAGCTTTCGTTCTCGCAGGTGCGCATTGGCGGGGCGATCGACAAGGCGTCGATTGCGAACGGCATGCGCAGCACGTCAGGCTGGACCGTCGTGCGGCCGCCGGTGCAGCCGGTCGACATGGAAGCGCAAGGCTGGCAACTGAAGCCGACCATCCCGGGCTTCAAAAAGATTCGCGAATTGCGCCGGCCGATGGCGTCGAGCCAGCAAGGTCAGGCGCCGATTCCCGTCGATCAGGCCGTGTTCTCGGATGGCCTCGCCGCCATTTCGGTGTTCGTGGAACCGGTCGAGAAGAGTGCGCGCAAGGAAGGCGCGGGCAATAGCGGCGCGACGCATGTGCTCGTGAAGCGCCGTGGCGATTTCTGGATTACCTTGCTTGGGGAAGTGCCGCAAGCCACCTTGCAGCAATTTGCCTCTACCATAGAATACAAGCCTTCCCGGTAATCGAATCCCTCGCCTTCAGCCTATGAGCCACTACTCGCTGCGCAAGTTCATCGCGGCCGCGGCGCTCGCCGTGTGCCTGCCGTTCGTCTCGCAGACGGCGGCGGCGGTGCCCACGGTGAACCTGCCGGATTTCACGTCGCTCGTCGACAAGGTCGGGCCGTCGGTCGTGAATATCCGCACGACATCGCGCGTCGGCACCGCGAACGATCTGCGCGGCCTGCCGCCCGGCCTCGATGAAGGCGACATGTCCGAGTTCTTCCGACGCTTCTTCGGCATTCCGATGCCCGGACAGCCGGGCTCGCCGCGCGGCGGCGGTGGAGGCGGCGGTGGCGGCGGCGGCGATCAGGGCAAGGGCGGCAGCCGCAGCCTTCCGCCCGACGACAGCCAGGACAACTCGGAGCAAAGCAGCGGCGTCGGCTCGGGCTTCATCCTGTCGACGGACGGCTACGTGATGACCAACGCGCACGTCGTGGACGACGCGGACACCATCTACGTCACGCTCACCGACAAGCGCGAATTCAAGGCACGGCTCGTCGGCGTGGACGAACGCACGGACGTGGCGGTCGTGAAGATCAGCGCGGCGAACTTGCCGGCCATCACCATCGGCGATTCGAACAAGGTGCGCGTCGGCGAATGGGTGCTGGCGATCGGCTCGCCGTTCGGCCTCGACAACACCGTGACCGCGGGCATCGTCAGCGCGAAGGGGCGCGATACGGGCGACTACCTGCCGTTCATCCAGACCGATGTGGCGGTCAATCCCGGCAACTCGGGCGGTCCGCTCATCAACATGGCGGGCGAAGTCATCGGCATCAATTCGCAAATTTACAGCCGCACCGGCGGCTTCATGGGCATCTCGTTCGCCATTCCGATCGACGAAGCCATGCGCGTCGCCGATCAGCTGAAGACGTCGGGCAAGGTCGTGCGCGGGCGCATCGCGGTGGCCATCGGCGAAGTGACGAAGGACGTCGCGGATTCGCTCGGGCTGGCGAAGGCGCAGGGCGCGCTCGTCAGCAGCGTGGAGTCGGGCGGTCCCGCCGACAAGGCCGGCGTGCAGCCGGGCGACATCATCCTGAAATTCAACGGGACGAATGTCGAAACGGCGACGGATCTGCCGCGCATGGTCGGCGACAGCAAGCCCGGCACGAAGGCGACCATCACGATCTGGCGCAAGGGCCAGTCGCGCGATCTGCCGATCACCATTGCCGAAATGCAGCCGGACAAGGTCGCGAAGACCGAGCAGCGCCGCGCGCCGCAGCCGAAGGAGCGCGCGAGCAATTCGCTGGGTCTCGCCGTGAGCGATATTCCCGCCGAGCAGAAAAAGGCGCTGAAGCTCACGACCGGCGTGCTGGTCGATGCGGTCGAAGGGCCGGCCGCGCGCGCGGGCTTCCAGAAGGGCGACATCATCATGCGCATCGGCGATACGGACATCACGAGCGCGAAGCAGTTCGAAGCGGTCGCGCAGAATCTCGATGCGAGCAAGATGGTCGCGGTTCTCGTGCGCCGTGGCGACAACACGCAGTTCGTGCCGTTGCGCCCGCGCGTGCCGGCGCAGAAGTAACGTCCGGCGATGACCGAAGAAGGCGCGCCTTTTGTCCTGTACGGGCGCGCCTGGTGTCATCTGTGCGAGGACATGCGCGCCGAACTCGAGCCCATCGCAAAGCGGTTCGGCGTCGGGATTCAATGGATCGACATCGACGAAGATCCGCTGCTCGACGCGCGGTACAACGAGCGCGTGCCGGTGCTGATGCTCGACGGCATCGAGTTGTGTCACTACCGGCTGGACCGGGACGCCGTGCACGCGGCGCTCCGCCAGCGCCGCCCATGAGCCGTCCGACGCCGAAAACGCCTGTACACCCCCTTTTCGGCTAAAATGCAGAAGTTTTCCCCAAATTTTCAAGGCGTGCTCCGCGTGTGTGAGGGCGCGCCTTTTTCGCTTGATCGGCACTGAATGAATCATATTCGTAACTTTTCGATCATCGCGCACATCGATCACGGTAAATCGACGCTCGCGGACCGCATCATCCAGTTGTGCGGCGGCCTGTCGGATCGCGAGATGGAAGCGCAGGTGCTCGATTCGATGGACCTGGAACGCGAGCGCGGCATCACGATCAAGGCGCAGACGGCCGCGCTGTCCTACAAGGCGCGCGACGGCCAGGTCTACAACCTCAATCTGATCGACACGCCCGGGCACGTCGACTTCTCCTACGAAGTCAGCCGCTCGCTGTCGGCGTGCGAAGGCGCGCTGCTCGTCGTCGATGCGAGCCAGGGCGTCGAAGCGCAAACCGTCGCCAATTGCTACACGGCGATCGAACTCGGCGTGGAAGTGGTGCCGGTGCTGAACAAGATCGACCTGCCCGCCGCGAACCCCGAGAACGCGATTGCCGAGATCGAAGACGTGATCGGCATCGACGCGACCGACGCCGTGCATTGCAGCGCCAAAACCGGCCTGGGCGTGGAGGACGTGCTCGAATCGCTGATCGCAAAAGTGCCGCCGCCCAAGGGCGATCCGGACGCGCCGGTGCAGGCGCTGATCATCGATTCGTGGTTCGACAACTACGTCGGCGTCGTGATGCTCGTGCGTATCGTCAACGGCACGCTCAAGCCGAAGGACAAGATCAAGATGATGGCGACCGGCGCGCAGTATCCGGTCGAGCATCTCGGCGTGTTCGCGCCGAAGTCGACGAACCTCGCGCAGTTGTCGGCGGGGCAGGTGGGCTTCGTGATCGCGGGCATCAAGGAACTGACCGCTGCCAAGGTCGGCGATACGGTGACCGTCGCGAATCGTCCGGCGCAAGAGCCGCTGCCGGGCTTCAAGGAAGTGAAGCCGCAGGTGTTCGCGGGGCTTTATCCGGTCGAAGCGAACCAGTACGACGCGCTGCGCGAATCGCTCGAAAAGCTGAAGCTGAACGACGCTTCGCTGCAATTCGAACCGGAAGTGTCACAAGCGCTCGGCTTCGGTTTCCGTTGCGGCTTCCTCGGCCTTCTGCACATGGAAATCGTGCAGGAACGGCTCGAGCGCGAATTCGACATGGACCTCATTACCACGGCGCCGACCGTGATCTACGAGGTCGTCCAGCGCGACGGAACGACGATCTCCGTCGAGAATCCGGCGAAGATGCCGGAGCCGCAGAAGATCGAGGAAGTGCGCGAGCCGATCGTCACCGTGAACCTGTACATGCCGCAGGAATATGTCGGCTCGGTCATCACGCTGTGTACGAACAAGCGCGGCCAGCAGATCAACATGCAGTACCACGGCCGCCAGGTGCAGCTCACCTACGAAATTCCGATGGCGGAAATCGTGCTCGATTTCTTCGACCGCCTGAAGTCGACGTCGCGCGGGTACGCGTCGATGGACTACGAGTTCAAGGAATACCGCGCGGCGGATGTCGTGAAGGTGGACATGCTCATCAACGGCGACAAGGTGGATGCGCTGTCCGTCATCGTCCACCGTTCGCAGAGCCAGCATCGCGGCCGCGAAGTGGCGTCGAAGATGCGCGAGCTGATCCCGCGTCAGATGTACGACGTGGCGATCCAGGCGACCATCGGCTCGAACATCATCGCGCGTGAAAACATCAAGGCATTGCGCAAGAACGTGCTCGCGAAGTGTTACGGCGGCGACATCAGCCGGAAGAAGAAGCTGCTCGAAAAGCAGAAGGCGGGCAAAAAGCGCATGAAGCAGGTCGGATCGGTCGAGATTCCGCAGGAAGCCTTCCTCGCCATCCTGCGCGTGGACGAATGACGTTCGCGCGCCGCAACCCGGCGCAGAACAACAACAACCGACGATAACAACCGGAAGCGTTTGATGAATTTCGCACTGATTCTTTTGATCCTCGTCGTGGTGACGGGTATTGCATGGGTGCTCGACAAGTTGGTGTTCGCGCCGCAACGCCGCCGCGCGGCGGATGAAGCCGCGGCCGAATTCGACCGCCAGCAGGAACGCGTCGGCGAGCGTTTCGCCGACGAAAACGCGGCCGAAACGCGCGCCCGTCTGCGCAACGAGCGCCTGCGCCAGCCGTGGTGGCTCGAGTACACGGCGAGCTTCTTCCCGGTGATTCTCGCGGTGTTCGTGGTGCGCTCGTTCATCGTCGAGCCGTTCAAGATTCCGTCGGGCTCGATGGTGCCGACGCTGCTCGTCGGCGACTTCATCCTCGTGAACAAGTACGAATACGGTCTGCGTATGCCGATCAGCAACACGAAGCTGACCAACGGCAAGCCGCTCACGCGCGGCGACGTCGTGGTGTTCCGCTATCCGAAGGACGAATCGGTCGATTACATCAAGCGCGTCATCGGCCTGCCGGGCGACACCGTCGCGTACGAGAACAAGCAACTCACGATCAACGGCAAGCCGGTGCCCGAAGCGCCCCAGCCGGATTACTTCGACGAAGAGCGCATCGGTTATGCGAAGCAGTTCGTCGAAGACCTCGATGGCCGCAAGAACGCCATCCTGAACAACCCGCAAGTGCCGCCGTTCGTCATGGGCGCGGACGATTTCCCCTTTCGCGACAACTGCGTCTACAACGCGCAAGGCGTGACCTGCAAGGTGCCGCCGGGCCATTACTTCATGATGGGCGACAACCGCGACAACAGCGCCGACAGCCGCTACTGGGGCTTCGTGCCGGACAAGAACATCGTCGGACGAGCGTTCTTCATCTGGATGAACTTCAGCAACCTGAAGCGCATCGGCTCGTTCCAGTGATGATTCGCGCGCGCCGCCGGGAACGTGCCGGCGCGCGCTTCGAAACGGCGTGAAGAAGCGCGGCTAACACCGTCTCGCCACGCGTTTTCCCGGCCCGCCGGGCGGAATCAGCCGCCTTGGCGGGCGCGTTATACTCTGTCCATGCCCTCTTCTCCGTTGGAAAGCCGGCTGCGGTACGAATTCCGCAATGCGGAATTGCTGCGCCAGGCGATGACCCACCGCAGTCACAGCGCCACGCACAACGAACGGCTCGAATTTCTCGGCGATTCCGTTCTAAATTGCGTGGTAGCTGCGCTTTTGTTCCAGCGATTCGGCAAACTCGACGAAGGCGATCTGTCTCGCGTCCGGGCGAATCTGGTCAAACAGCAGTCGCTTTATGAAATCGCGCAGGCGCTGAACGTGTCCGAAGGGCTGCGGCTCGGCGAAGGCGAACTGCGCAGCGGCGGCTTCCGCCGTCCGTCGATTCTCGCGGACACGCTCGAAGCCATCTTCGGCGCCATCTTCCTCGACGGCGGTTTCGACGCCGCGCACACCGTCATCAAGCGTCTCTACACCCCGGTGCTCGATCACATCGATCCGCGCACCATCGGCAAGGACGCGAAGACGCTGCTGCAGGAATATCTCCAGGGCCACAAGATCGCGCTGCCGACTTACACGGTCGTGGCCACGCACGGCGCCGCGCACAACCAGCAGTTCGAAGTGGAATGCTCGGTGCCGAAGCTCGACGTGAAAGTGTCGGGTTCGGGCGCGAGCCGTCGCGCGGCGGAACAGGCTGCGGCGAAAAAGGCGCTCGACGAAGTCGTGGCTGCCGCGCCGACGCTCGGCGTGAAGCCGAAGCGCAAGGGCGCGCGGGCGGCGAAGCTGGCGGAGGCCGAAGCGATGCCGGGCGGCATCGGCGTGCAGGCCGCGCTGGATTTGCGCTCGCCGGATCGGCGGGAGCGGGATCGTCAGCGCAGCCATGCAGCGGAAGAGGTGCACGAAGCCGCGCCGCTCGCGGTGATCCGCGCGACGCACGTCGAACCGTCCGCGGGCGCATACGCCGCCGCCGACAAGCCCGAACGGCACGTGATTCATCGGCCGGAGAAGGCGGCGAAAAGCGATGCGCCCCAGCCATCCGCCGAACGCGACGAAGGACCGGAAACTAACAGCAGCGCGAGCGGCGACGCCCCGGCGAACCGCGTCGTGCGCGCCGCCGACGCCGGCCACTGACGCGCACGCTCCACGCGCATCCGCTTAAACGCGCCCAACGAATTCAGGCTGCACACCACTATGAACGCTCCCACATCTTCCGGTTTCCGCTGCGGCATGGTCGCCATCGTCGGCAGGCCAAACGTCGGCAAATCGACGCTCATGAACGCGCTCGTCGGCCAGAAGGTGAGCATCACGTCGCGCAAGGCGCAGACGACGCGTCATCGCATCACCGGCATCAACACGTTCGACGACGCGCAGTACATCTTCGTCGATACCCCCGGTTTCCAGACGCGCCACAGCGGCGCGCTCAACCGCTCGCTGAATCGCGCGGTGACGTCCACGCTCACATCGGTCGATGCCATTCTTTTCGTGATCGAAGCCGGCCGCTTCGGCCCCGACGACCAGAAGGTGCTCGACCTGATCCCGACCGGCACGCCCACGCTCCTGATCGCGAACAAGCTCGACCGCGTGGGCGACAAGGATTCGCTCTTCCCGTTCATGCAGCAGATGTCCGCGCTGCGCGACTTCCGCGAGATCGTGCCGCTGTCGGCGAAGCATCCCGAAGACATCAAGCGATTGATGTCGGTCGTGAAGCCGTATCTGCCGGAAGGCGAGCCGATTTACGGCGAAGACGATCTCACCGACCGCAGCGAGCGCTTTCTCGCCGCCGAAATCCTGCGCGAGAAAGTGTTCCGCTGGACCGGCGACGAGTTGCCGTATACGAGCACGGTGCTCATCGACAAGTTCGAGACGGAAGGGCGCCTGCGCCGCGTCTTTGCGACGATTCTCGTCGATCGCGACGGCCACAAGGCGATGATCATCGGCCAGAAAGGCGCGAAGCTGAAGCAGATCAGCACCGAGGCGCGGCTCGACATGGAGAAGCTCTTCGACGGCCCCGTGTATCTCGAAACCTTCGTCAAGGTGAAGAGCGGCTGGGCGGACAACGAAGCAGGCTTGCGCGCTTACGGCTACGAATGACGCATGGAACGAAGCCATGAACGCCATCGACGCCGGCACGAACGACGCGTGGATGTCGCCGCCCGCCGACGATCGTCCTGACGACGACTTCGACGCGCCCGAGCGTCCCGTACGGCCGGCTCCGAAGCGGCGGCGCGCGCCGTCGTCGTCATCGTCCGCTGCCGGCGGCGCGGAGAAAGCCAGACCGCCGCGCGCCGCGCCGCGCTCCGATTTCCGCGTCAGCGAGCAGCCGGGCTTCGTGCTGCACAGTCATCCGTATCGCGAAACCAGTCTCGTCATCGATGTCTTCTCGCGCGATCACGGGCGCATCGCGCTCGTCGCGAAAGGCGCGAAGCGTCCGCATTCGGCGCTGCGCGGCGTGTTGCAGACGTTCCAGCCGCTCGGCCTTTCGTGGACCGGCAAAGGCGAAGTCCGCACGCTGACCACGGCGGAATGGGTCGGCGGCATGCTGCCTTTGACCGGCGATGCGCTTCTTTGCGGCTTCTACGTCAACGAACTGCTCGTCAAGTTCTGCGCGCGCGAGGACGCGCATCCCGCGCTCTTCAATCATTACGTGCTGACGCTCTCGCGCCTCGCGCACGGCGAGCCGGCCGTGCAGGTGCTGCGGTCCTTCGAACGCGTGCTGCTGCGCGAGACCGGCTATGCGATGGCGCTCACGCGCACCGTCGCGCGCGACGACGTGCTGCCCGAACGCCGCTACACGTTCGATCCGGAGCGCGGCGTGCGCGAAGCCTCCGACGATCTTCCCGCGCAGTGGCCGGTCATCGCCGGGCAGACGCTGCTCGACATGGAGCGCGACGACTACAGCAGCGGCCAGACCGCCGTGCAAAGCAAGACGCTGATGCGCTTCCTGCTGAACTACCACCTGGGCGGCGCGCCGCTCGCCACCCGTCAGATTCTGATCGACCTGCAAAATCTATGAGCTTCTTTCTCTCATCGCCCGCGAGCGTGATCGATCTCGGCGTGAACATCGATCATGTCGCCACGCTGCGCAACGCGCGCGGCACGTCCTATCCCGATCCGATCCGCGCCGCGCTCGCCGCCGAAGAAGCGGGCGCGGACGCGATCACGCTGCATCTGCGCGAGGATCGCCGTCATATCGTCGATGCCGACGTGCGCACGCTGCGGCCGCTGCTCAAGACGCGCATGAATCTCGAATGCGCGGTGACGCGCGAGATGCTCGATATCGCGTGCGAAATCAAGCCGCACGATGTCTGCCTCGTGCCGGAAAAGCGCCAGGAATTGACGACCGAAGGCGGTCTCGATGTCGCCGGCCAGTTCGAAGCAGTCAAGGCCGCGTGCAAGCAGTTGGCCGATGCGGGCATCCGCGTGTCGCTGTTCATCGATCCGGACGAGACGCAGATTCGCGCCGCGAAGGAAGCGCAGGCGCCCGTCATCGAATTGCACACGGGCCGCTACGCCGAAGCGCACGACGAAGCCGAGCAGCAGCGCGAGTTCGAGCGCGTCGCGAAGAGCGTCGATTTCGGCAATTCGCTCGGGCTCAAGGTCAACGCCGGTCACGGGCTGCATTACACCAACGTGCAGCCGATCGCCGCGCTGGAAGGCATCGTCGAGTTGAACATCGGTCACGCGATCGTCGCGCATGCGATCTTCGCGGGCTGGGACAACGCGGTGCGCGAGATGAAGGCGATCATGGTCGCGTCGCGCCTCGCGTCGCAGACCAAACGCTGAGCGCGGCGTCATGGCGATCTACGGAATCGGCACGGATCTCGTGCAAGTCAGCCGCGTCGCGGCGGTCATGGAGCGCACCAAGGGACGCTTCGCCGAGAAGGTGCTCGGCCCCGACGAACTGCGCATCTATCACGCGCGGCGCGCGCGTTCCGAAGTGCGCGGCCTCGCGTTCCTCGCGACGCGCTTTTCCGCGAAGGAAGCGTTCTCGAAAGCGATCGGCCTCGGCATGCACTGGCCGATGACCTGGCGCGCGCTGCAGACGCTCAACGAGCCGAGCGGGAAGCCTGTGATCGCCGCATCGGGCGAACTGGCGAAATGGCTCGCGCAACGCGGCATCACCGCGCAAGTCACCGTGACCGACGAGCGCGATTACGCGGTGACCTTCGTCATCGCGGAAGTGGCGGACCAAGCCTGAAGCGCACGCATCTCAATCCAACCATCACAAGAAGCCAATTGAATCCGATGAAACGCACTCCCGGCCCCGTCATGCTCGACGTCGTCGGCACGACGCTCTCCGACGCGGATATCGAGCGCCTTTCGCATCCGATGACGGGCGGCGTCATTCTTTTCAAGCGCCATTTCACGGATCGCGCGCAGCTCGTCGCGCTGACCGATGCGATTCGCGCGGTGCGCGACGACATCCTGATCGCCGTCGATCACGAAGGCGGGCGCGTGCAGCGCTTTCGCACCGATGGCTTCACGGTGCTGCCCGCGCCGGGCACGCTCGGCGCGCTGTGGGACAAGGACGTGCTCCTCGCCACCAAGACGGCCACCGCGTTCGGCTACGTGCTCGCGGCGGAACTGCGCGCGTGCGGCATCGACATGAGCTTCACGCCGGTGCTCGATCTGAATTACGGGCAGTCGCAAGTGATCGGCGATCGCGCGCTGCACAGCGATCCGCGCGTCGTCACGATGCTCGCCAAGAGCCTGAATCACGGGCTCGCGCTCGCGGGCATGGCGAACTGCGGCAAGCACTTTCCGGGGCACGGTTTCGCATCGGCGGATTCGCACGTTGCGCTGCCGACGGACGATCGCCCGCTCGACGACATCCTTGCCGCCGACGTGCGTCCGTACGACTGGCTGGGCATGTCGCTCGCATCGGTGATTCCGGCGCACGTGATCTACACGCAAGTCGACGACAAGCCCGCCGGCTTCTCGCGCATCTGGCTGCAGGACATTCTGCGCGGCAAGCTCGGCTTCAACGGCGCGATCTTCAGCGACGATCTTTCGATGGAAGCCGCGCGCGCGGGCGGCACGCTCACCGAAGCCGCGACGGCCGCGCTGACGGCGGGCTGCGACATGGTGCTGATCTGCAATCAGCCGGAAGAGGCGGGCAAGGTGCTGGAGCAATTGCGCTTCACGCCTTCGAAGTCGTCGCAGCAGCGCATCTCGCGCATGCGTCCGCGCGGCAAGGCGTTGCGCTGGAGCAAGCTGCAGAATCAGCCGGACTATCAGGCGGCGCGGGCGCTGATCGCGAAGACGCTGGGCTGACGTTCGCAGGCCGCAAAAAGAAACGCCACGGCATTGAAACTGCCGTGGCGTTTTTTCGTTGAGGCGAGCCTTTGCTTACTATTCGAGTTTCATGCGCTGCAGCTTGTTGTAGAGCGTCTTCGGGCTGATGCCGAGCAGCGTCGCCGCGCGGTGCCGCGTGCCGCCGACCGCTTCGAGCGTCGCGCGAATCAGCATGTCTTCGACATCCGCGAGCGCGGTGCCGACCGTCACCTGCACGCTGCTGCCGTTCAGACCGCGCCCGCCGGGGCCGCCTTGCTCGTCCACACGCAGCGTTTCGATCGTCTCGCCCGACGCGTGATACGCGCGCCGCACGCGATCGCGCATCTCGCGCACGTTGCCCGGCCATTCGTTCGCGATGCACTCGCGCAGGAACGACGGGCTGATGCGCTTCGGCGATCCGCTCGTGATGCCGGCGATATGGTTCTCGCGGTTGAGTTCATCGACGAACTGCTCGGCCATCAGCGCGATGTCGTCGTCGCGTTCGCGCAGCGGCGGCAACATGATCGACGACGCCGACAGCCGCTGGAACAAGTCCTCGCGCAGCGCGCCGCTCGTGACCGCATCGCGTGCGGGCGTGCGCGACGCCGCGATCAGGCGGAAGTCGGTCATGATGCGATTGCTGCCGCCCACGCGCATGAACGTCTGCGAATCGAGCGCGCGCAGCAGCGCTTCCTGTTGCGCGGCGGGCAACGAATCGATCTGATCGAGGAACAGCGTGCCGCCGCCCGATTGCTCAAGCAAACCCGGCTCGCGATTCTCCGCGCCCGCGAACGCGTTGCGCTCGTGGCCGAAGAGAATGCTTTCCATCGAACGAAGCGGGCCGTCGTCGCGCGCGGTCGAGCAATCGAAGCTGACGAACGGTCCCTTGCGGCGGCGGCTCAGCTGGTGAATCGTGCGCGCGGCCAGCTTCTTGCCCGTGCCCGGCTCACCGCAGATCAGCACGGCGGCTTCGGTCGGCGCGGTGTGCTCGATCTGATCGTAGACCTGCTGCATGACCGCGCTGCGGCCGAGCATCTCGCCGAAATGACCCAGCTCGCGCAGGGTCGAGCGCAGCGACTGCACTTCCTCGGTCAGCTCGTACGGACGCGGAATGCGCGCGAGCAGGCTGCGCAGGCGCGGGATGTTCACCGGCTTGAGCAAGTAGTCCCAGATGCCGTGTCGCAAGCCTTCGATCGCGCTTTCCACTGTCGCATTGCCGGTCATCACGATGACGGGCAGCGCGCCGTCGGGCGGTTGCGCCGGCAGGCTCGGCAACAGATCGAGGCCGCTGCCGTCGGGCAGGTTCAGGTCGATCAGCACGACATCGGGGATGAAACGCGTCAACGCGGAACGCGCTTCGGCGAGCGTCGTCGCGGTATCGACGGAGAAGCCATCCGCGGACAGAATCGCGGACAGGCCAGACAGGCTGTTGGGATCGTCTTCGACAATCAGTGCGTGTGGCATGGCAGACACAACGTATCAAAATAGACTGTAATCACCGTTGCCGCATGCGTCGCCGGGCAAAGGGCGACGCTTGGAACTCGGGCGCTCGTGGGCGGGCAAGGACGCTTCATCCTGCTTCGATGACGCGGCGCCTCGTCCCGCTGTTGTTTGTTCTTGTCCTGCGCTTGCGGTTATCGACTATTGCGTCATTGCGGCTTGATGTGCAGATCGTTGTTGATGGATTGCACGCCCGACACGCTTCGGGATACGGCGACGGCCTTCTGAATCTCTTCCTCCGAATTCACGTTACCGGACAACTGCACGACGCCGCGATAAGTCGCGACGCTCACGGCGAGCGATTTCAAGCCCGGATCGGCGAGAAGCGCGGCTTTGACACGCGCGGTCACCGAGGCATCCGATGCGTAATCCCCAGCCGATTCGCCGGCCGGAGTCGACTTGCAGCCCGCGACGAAAGCCACGGGCAACGCGAGCGTCGCGACGACCACCAGTCGGCCAAGAATCGAATACTGGTTTCGCATGTCGTGCAATTCAGTCCGGATGCGCAGAAAAAGCAGAAATCGTGCCAATTCATGCAATACACGTACGGAGCGTTAAACGGCCATGTAAATGCAACAGAAACAGGGAACTAGCGAAGAGTCGGCCGGCTTGCAGCGTCAAAAAGCATTGCTCTCAAGCGGTAAAGTTTGCCTGAATTTGTCAAAAAATTCATGCAAAAGAAAAAGCGCCCGCGATGGGGCGCTTTTTTGTGACAGCCTTGACAGACGGTTGCGTAACCGTCGCCCGTCGCCGGAAGACCCGGCGTAAGGCTTACGCAAGCCGCTTACGCGCGGCTGCGGTATTCGTTCGTGCGGGTGTCGATTTCGATCTTGTCGCCGATGTTGCAGAAGAGCGGCACTTGCAGTTCGAAGCCGGTGTTCAGCTTCGCGGTCTTCAGCACCTTGCCCGACGACGTGTCGCCCTTGACGGCCGGTTCCGTGTAGACGATCTCGCGAACCAGCGTGGTCGGCAGTTCGACCGAGATGGCCTTCTCGTTGTAGAACACGACTTCGCACGCCATGCCGTCTTCGAGGTAGTTGAGCGCGTCGCCCATCATTTCGGCTTCGACTTCGTACTGGTTGTAGTCGGCGTCCATGAAGACGTACATCGGGTCGGCGAAGTACGAGTAGCTCACTTCCTTGCGGTCCAGCACGACGACGTCGAACTTGTCGTCGGCCTTGTAGACCGTTTCCATGCCGGCGTTCGTCAGCAGGTTCTTGAACTTCATCTTGACGACCGCTGCGTTACGGCCGGACTTGTTGTATTCGGCACGCTGCACGACCATGGCATCGTTGCCGATCATGACGACGTTGCCGACGCGGAGTTCTTGTGCGGTCTTCATAAAAACTGGGTCCTTACAAATGAATTTGGCTTGTATGTTGCGGATTGCTGATCGGATGATTCTGCCCGGAGCGCCGCTGAAGTCGCGATGACCGCGGCCCGCCGCTCGGATAACCGCTTATTTTAACTGAGTTTTTGCCTCTTTGACCAGTCGGCCGGCGGCCTGCAGCCGCTTCACGCGATGAGGCGCGGGGCCATCCGCGCGTCCACGTGCGCCGCGAGATTGCCCGCCAGATCGCCGATGCCCGCGAGTTCGTCCGCCCATCGCGATGCGCGCGCCTCGAATTCCCGCCGATGCCGCCAGAAGTCCGCCCAGTCGGGCGCGCCCGCGCCGTTCCATGCGTGCCAGAAGCGGCCGATCGCGTCTCGCGCCGCGTGCGAAAGTCCGCGCGTGTAGTGGGCGAGGGCGGCATCGAGCTTCGGCAAATGGGCGTCGTCCGCTTGCGGGTAGATGTGCCAGACGAACGGCTTGCGCGCCCATTGCGCGCGCACGAACGAGTCTTCGCCGCGCACGAAGTTGATGTCGGCGGTCCAGAGCAATTCGTCGAAACGCGGCTGCTCGACGAAGCCGAGCGCATGCGCTGTTAGCGCGCCCGCGCGCGCCGATGCGCCCGCCGCGAAGTTCGGCCGCCCGAAAAAGCGCGCGACCGCGCCGGAAATGCGTCCTTCGGGCACGAGCAGAACGACGGGCGAAGCGCCATCGCGCCATTGCGCGAGGAGCGCATCGACGGCCGGGTTTTCGTACGCGAAGAGCGACACCACCGTGGACGCCGCGTCCGGCCGTTCGATGCCGACGCGCTCGCGCCACCACGAAGCCGCATCGAATTGCTCGCGCGCCGCGTCGAGGCCGCGCTCCTTCAGCACGCCGCCCGTGCCCGGACCGAGGCCGGGGAAGAAGAAGCTTTTCTCGAGCGGATAGCGCGGATGCGGCGACGGCCGCGTATGAAAATCCGCGACCCAGTCTTCGCCGCTCAGGTACTCGAGATTGACCCAGACGGGCTTGCGCTCGCGACGCGCCATCGCCGCGATATACGCATGCGGAATCTCGCAGGCGAACGCTTCGATGACGACATCGGCGATATCGAGCACGTCACCCGCGTGCGCAGGTTCCCGCCAGTGCTCGATCACGACGCCCGCCGCTTCCTGCCGCGCGAGCGATGCATCGACGGCAGGACACAGCGCATGGAAGACCTCGAGATCGTCGACGAAGAGCCGCACGCGCCAGCCGTGCTCCGCGCGAAGCTGACGCGCGAGCCGCCAGCACACGCCGATGTCGCCGAAGTTGTCGACGACCGCGCAGAAGATGTCGCAGGCGAGTTCAGGACCGGTGATGGACGTCGAAGGCGTGGACATGGGCGTGGAACGCGGCCGGCGGGACCGCGTCGTAATGATCTAAACTGGCGATTCTATGACACCGTCCGCCGCGCGGTGCCGCCTGCCCTGACCCTTGCGCGCATCGTCACGATATTCGCTGCATGACCCAGACCGACGCCCCCGATTCCGCTTTCGATCCGAAAAAGACGCTCACGCAGTTGCCGCATCTGCCGGGCGTATACCGCTATTACGACGGCGACGGCAACGTGCTCTACGTCGGCAAGGCGCGCAACCTCAAGAAGCGCGTGTCGAGCTATTTCACGAAGACGCTGCATTCGCCGCGCATCGCGATGATGGTCACGCGCATCCGCAAGATCGAGACGACCGTCACGCGATCGGAAGCGGAAGCGCTGCTGCTCGAAAACAATCTCATCAAGGCGCTCGCGCCGCGCTACAACATCCTGTTTCGCGACGACAAGTCGTATCCGTTTCTCAAGCTCACCGGGCACGCGTTCCCGCGCATGGCGTATTACCGCGGCGCGGTCGACAAGAAGAACCAGTATTTCGGGCCGTTTCCGAGCGCATGGGCGGTGCGCGAGAGCATCCAGATCCTGCAGCGCGTGTTCCAGTTGCGCACCTGCGAGGACTCGGTGTTCAGCAATCGCACGCGGCCGTGCCTGCTGCATCAGATCGGGCGATGCACCGCGCCGTGCACCGGCCTCATCAGCGAGGAAGATTACGCGCGCGACGTGTCGAACGCATCGCGCTTTCTGCTCGGGCGGCAGGGCGAAGTGATGAAGGAGCTGGAAGAAAAGATGCACGCGTTCGCCGCCGATCTCAAGTTCGAGCAGGCGGCGGCGGTGCGCAACCAGATGAGCTCGCTGTCGACCGTGCTGCATCAGCAGGCGATCGAAGTCGGCAGCGAAAGCGATGTCGATATCCTCGCGGTCGTCGCGCTCGGCGGCAAGGTGTGCGTGAATCTGGCGATGGTGCGCGGCGGCCGGCATCTCGGCGACAAGGCGTATTTCCCGGCGCATCTCGAAAGCGCGATGGCGCTCGGCGCGGACGACGACGAAATCGAGGACGGCGAGCCGGGCGAGACTCTTACGGACGCGGACGTCGTGGAAGCCGTGGCCGACGCCGGTGTTGCGATCGAAGCGACCGTCGCAATCACGAACGCCGGCACCGAGCCCGAACCCCGCGAAGGCGCGCTCGAAGCCGAAGTGCTCGAAGCGTTCATGGCGCAGCATTACATCGGCAATCGCGTGCCGCCGGTGCTCGTGGTGAGCCACGCGCCGGCGAGCCGCGAACTCGTCGATCTTCTGATGGAGCAGGCCGGGCACAAGGTCACGCTGCTGCGTCAGCCGCAAGGGCAGAAGCGCGTCTGGCTCTCGATGGCCGAGCAGAACGCGAAGCTCGCGCTCGCGCGTTTGTTGTCGGAACAAGGCTCGCAGCAGGCGCGCACGCGCTCGCTCGCCGAAACGCTCGGGCTGGAGATGGACGATCTCGCGCTGATGCGCATCGAGTGCTTCGACATCAGTCATACGATGGGCGAAGCGACGCAGGCGTCGTGCGTCGTGTATCACCATCACAAGATGCAGTCGGGCGAATATCGGCGGTACAACATCACCGGCATCACGCCCGGCGACGATTACGCCGCCATGCGTCAGGTGCTCACTCGCCGCTACGAGAAGATGGTCGCGCAGGCGGCGGCGAACGCGAACGAGGAAGCCACGACCTTGCAGCCGGATGACGCCGCCGACCCCAACGTCACGCCCGATGCCGCGCCGGCCGTGGCGGCGGGCGGAACGCTGCCGAACATCGTGCTGATCGACGGCGGCAAGGGACAAGTGGAGATCGCGCGGCAGGTGTTCGCGGAACTCGGGCTCGATCACGGCATGCTGGTGGGCGTCGCGAAGGGCGAGGGGCGCAAGGTCGGCCTCGAAACGCTGATTTTCGCGGACGGCCGTCCCGCGCTCGAGCTTGGCAAGGAAAGTGCGGCGCTGATGCTCGTCGCGCAGATCCGCGACGAAGCGCACCGCTTCGCGATCACCGGCATGCGTGCGAAGCGGGCGAAGGCGCGCCAGACGTCGCGGCTGGAAGAACTGGAGGGCGTCGGCGCGAAGCGTCGTCAGCGGCTGTTGTCGCGCTTTGGCGGATTGCGCGGCGTGCAGGCGGCGAGCGTCGAGGACCTCGCGAGCGTCGAGGGCATTTCTCTTGCGCTCGCACAGCAGATTTACCGGCAGTTGCACTGACGCGCATCGGCGTCAGGGCCTGCCGCGCGGCCCGCTGCAAGCCGCGCGGCGCGTGAGTCCGCGCCTTGTGAGCGTTGAACCGACGCGGCACAATGGCACCTCCCTTACATCTCGCTCTCGCAATCACTTTCGCCCATGCCGTTCAATCTACCGATCTTCCTGACGTGGCTGCGAATCGTGCTGATTCCACTCGTCGTGGGCGTGTTCTATTTGCCGGACATGATGCTGAGCCTCGAGCATCGCAATCTGCTCGCGATGATCATCTTCGTGCTCGCCGCGCTCACCGATTGGTTCGACGGCTTTCTCGCGCGCAAGCTCAACCAGACGTCCGCGTTCGGCGCGTTTCTCGATCCCGTCGCCGACAAGCTGATGGTCACGGCCGCGCTGCTCGTGCTCGTGCAACTGGCGCGGCTCAACGCGGTGATCGCGCTCGTGATCGTCGGACGCGAAATCACCATTTCGGCGCTGCGCGAATGGATGGCGCAGATCGGCGCATCGAAGAGCGTGGCGGTGAATTCGCTCGGCAAGTTCAAGACGGTCTGTCAGATGGTCGCCATCCCGATGCTGCTGTTCTACGGGCGCCTGCCCATCGCCGGCACGCACTGGGTGCTCGATTCGCGCGTGTGGGGCTTGTGGCTCATCAACGTGGCGGCGTTCCTCACCGTCTGGTCGATGTTCTACTACATGAAGCTCGCTTGGCCGCAGATTCGGGAACGCGGCGGCATGCTTTGAAACGGCCCCGACCATAAACGCAAAAAATTGCGTCATACCCGAAAAAACCGCAGACAAAACAGTTGACAGCTCGCTTTGGCTTCTACATAATCTCGTTTCTCTGATGCGCGACACGAAGCAGCGAACAAAGCAGCAAAGCGAAGCAATTCAGAAAAGCAGTACATGCGGGAGTAGCTCAGTTGGTAGAGCGCAACCTTGCCAAGGTTGAGGTCGCGAGTTCGAGACTCGTCTCCCGCTCCAG
>NZ_FCNV02000001.1 GCF_001544615.1 Caballeronia concitans | reverse complement strand
CGATACACCTGCTTTGCACTTCGCACCACGCAACACCTCCTCGATTAAAGGTGTTGCGACGACCGGTTGAATCCGCCCAATACCAGATGCCGGTCTATGGTCGCCGGCTTAAACAGCAGAAAGTAAGACAGAGCATGTCACGCAAAGGCAATTGTCTCGATAACGCCACGATGGAGAGCTTCTTCGGTACGCTTAAGTCGGAATTTTTCTACATGAACAGGTTTCGCAACGTCGACGAACTGCAAACCGGCATCAAGGACTACATCCACTATTACAACCACGATCGAATCAAGCTAAGATTGCAAGGACTCAGCCCTGTCCAGTACAGAATGAAATATAAGCAGCACTAACGTCACCGCGTCCAACATTCCGGGGTCAGTTCATCGAAACAGTGGACATAGCCTGCGCGCTCAGATCAAACAGTTCCAGACGTCCATTTCTGCGCGCTTACCATCATATCGACGATCGACACGCGCCAGTTCAGCGTCTGGCTGCTTTCATCGGCGAGCTGATCCATTACGGCAGCGACGTCGATGTCCGTAAGCGGCGCGGGAGCGGCTGCCTCGACGGCGGGCGCAGGCGCCGGGTCCGGCTCGACGGCCGGCGCCGGCTCTGCAGGCTTGGCCTTGTGGAAGATCTTCCCCACGATGTCACCGAAGATACTCATGTCTGTGTCCTTTTCGATTGGTAATGCTGCGAAGGCGCAGGCTTGGCGCTTCGTCGCTTGTCGCACAAAGCCTGCCGCGGCTTAACGTGGACTGTGAGGACCAGTTGACCGTGCGGGACGATTCGAAAGGGATTGCAACGATTTTTTGCCGGTGACGGTTAGTAGTCCGGTTTGTTGCGGGTGCGGTGCTGGGGCGGGTTCAGACTGGAACGCGATGCGCGAGGAAGGGTTTCAGCGCGGTCGCGGAAAAATAAAAAAGCACTTGGGAAGACCCAAGGGCTTGTGTTCTGGCGGAGAGAGGGGGACAGGCTCCCGGCACCAACAAAATCCTTAAAAATCAACGCCCCGACACCAAACCAAAAATGACCGTGTACCGGCCACTGTGTACCAGCTGTCCATGCAACCGGCTTCAAAATCTACGAACCGAGCTTAGCACGCGGTGGCCTCTAAGAACGACAAGCGCGGCTTCCTCGCGACTACTACCGCCGTCGAGCAGTTCGAAGACGTAGACCGGCTGCCATGGCCGATCGGTGCCGCATGCAACATGCGTGGACAGATCGCATCTCACTGGGTCGCGATCGGGAGCACCCTAAGCAGCCAATCAGACGAGGCGGAAGTCATAGTTTAATGACTGAATTCGGCGGCGGCCGAAGGCGGTCCACCGGGATGTTGGTTTCGGTTTCATTGGCGCGGACGGTCGAGGCCGCAGATAACTGAGATCGTGATGGTATGGGCCGGGAGGATGCGAGCTTGTGTATCGAGACTTAAGCTATCCGGAAGTTCCATACCGGCCAGTACTCGGTGGTCGCCTCGTACCAGCTGTTCGATTTCCCGAGAACGACGACCACGAGTCCCAGCACGGATTGACTCTGGGCTCGCGCGACGATGGTGAATGCTGTGCCGTCCGTTCGCCATGTGCTGGATGATGAACCACGAGAAAGGCGTCGTACGGCTGAATAACGATGAATGCGTCTCAAGGAGCGTCTTCGGAATCTCATCAAGCATTGAAACGAATAGGCCCGCGGCAATCGTTGGCGATGCAGATAGCATATCGTCGCGCAGTTCCAACCCCAGTGTGTAGTCGAATATATCCCCAGAGAGCGCGTTTGTCCGCGCCTGATTGAGTGCTTCGCGGACGGGTTGCTGAAGGTCTCTTGGGCGTGGGCAATACAGAAAGTACCTGATGAAGTCCTCGCCAGCCCAATCTCTTAGGGCCTTCATGCGGGCGTCCTGCGCGGCGTCGGCAGAAGCGAACTTCGAGTTGGTCTCGTAGTCGCCATTTCGAGCTGGGAACGCCCGCTTTGCCTGCATCAGCCACGCCGCAGACGTCGAGTGATTGTGATCGAACTGATCCTGGTATTTGATGATCAAGCCAAAGTCGGCTTGCGTAACCCAGCGCTCTAGGTGCTTCGGATATTGGTGTGAGTCAATTTCCAAGCGAATTCCAACGGGCTCGTCTGATTTGGCGAGGTCTTCGTGCAACTGATTGAGTGTGTAGCTAACTTTCTCTTCGACCTGAGTTTCAGCATCCAGCAAATCACAAAGCAGACCTGTCAGTGCCTCTTCCTGCCACGGTCGCTTCCTCGTGAGGCGTTTAGCGACTGCCTCGTCGAGAGCATCAAAGTGGCGCAGGATGAGTCGAATGGCGCGGGGTGAAAGCATGATATTTAAAGATGTTTAACTATCTAGTTAACTGGCGGAACTATAACGTGGGACGCTGCGCTGATAAGACGCCCCTCCGCCTTTTGCGGACAGCCTCATGAAGGCGAGCGATTGGTAGATGCCCGCATCCAAGCAGAGATGGGGATAATGATTAGGTGCGCTGGGCAGCATTCTCCGCCAACACTTCGCGCCGATTTATCTGCGTCACCAGGGTACGTATCAGGTGCGTGTACTTTTCCGCTTCTCGCCTGTTTTTAAGATAGTAAAAATCGCTTGACATGCCAGACTTCACTGACAAAGTCACCAGCCGATCTGCTTCTTTGAGCAATGGCATCGCCCGCTTGCTGTATGGCTCTTGTTTGGCGACGTGATAGCGCGCAATTGCTTCTCGCAGGAAACAAAGCTGAGCCGTCTTCCCATACTTAGCCGCCTTGCTCATCGCAGCATCACCTGCAGCTAGGTCGCCATGCTTATACTGCACGAGGCCCAACGTGAGCCATGCGTCCGCGCTGTGTGCATCCAGCTGGGTCGCACGTTTAGCATAAGGCAAAGCGTCCGTCGCCTTTCCAAGGGTCCTCAGAAGAAACGACGCGTACCTCTCGTGCAATGCTGCGTTCAGTGGCTCCTCTAAGATCGCCAGATCGTACAATTCTTTGGCTTTCCCATACTCCTTCTTTATCGTCGCTATCTTTGCGGCCTTCGCATACTCACTTCTAAAGCCGTCGGCCACGCGATCCATTCTGTAATTTCGATCGATCTCGTAGCGCTCCGTCGCCTGCTTGTCGACCTTGAAAGCAATCTTGTCCAGTCGCTCCGATTCCTCTCCGGGTACTCTGCGCTTTTTTTGCCGAAAAAAATCTTTTGCAAGCTCCACTATTTCAAGGTCGTATGAATCTCCTTGGTCGACGATGCTAGCAAAGTACGTTTCACCAAGACTCGACTGGAACTCTGCATGCTGAACGCCGATCTGCGTGCAGACGTCGCCTACACATTTCCCGTCGAGCGGACTAGCGAGCGACACAAGTACCATAAAAACATCTTGAACGGCCGCAGTCATTCGGGCCCAGGCATCTTCGTACAGAAATTCGAGCAGTTCGTCGCTGGTTTTCCGCAGGATCTGATCTAGCCCCTCCGGAATGCCTGATGAGGATCGTGCGATGTAGCGTACAAGGGTATCTATGAGAAGCGGCTTGCACATTAACTGTTGGCAAGCTTGGCGCAAACGAGGTTCTCCCGCTTGAATCACAGCGCGGGCGCCGTATTCTTTGCCGAGCTTTTGTAACAGAAGAAGGGCCTCAGACTCGGGGAGTTGGCTAACGGGAACAGGCTCAGCAGCAAGCAATTCGCGACGACGGGAAGTTATGACTACACGACCGATGCGTTTGGCTACCTGTGAGATAAAACTTCCAAGCTCTTCGGCGTCCACCTGCGACGTGGATAGAGTTTCTGTGTTATCAATGATCAGCAACACGTCGTCCCGCGTGAAGCCCTCCCCGGAAAACACCGTCACCGCTTTGTCAATCAAGGCCCTACCGTCTACCTTGAACCATTCCTTACCCAAGACAGGGCTAAAGCAGTACATGAGTTCACGAACACTATCTTCCATCGCGTCGGAGATCCCCTTGAAATGGACCAGTCCCTCCTCGGTCCACTTGGTACGCTTTGCTGTATAGAAACCGATAACGGATGGCAGCTTGAAATCGCCTTCGACGCAACCCTCCAACAGATTGTTGAAGAACTCCAGAACAAGCGTTGTCTTACCAAACCCTCCATCACCAAAAACCAGGCATGTTCTGGAATCTGCTATATCCATTAACCAGTCTTTAAGCTTGTCCAGTTCCTTCGTGCGTCCGACAAAGTTCGCGGTTTGACGGCCAGGGACGTTATTCAGGATAAGAAAGGATTTTGACGACCGTGGGACCTCTCTCCACTTGAATTTGTCGACGATCTTATCTTCCGCAGCAAATATGTTGGACGGTGCCAAGTCAAACGTTATTTCTCGCGCATCGGTCCAGGAGAGTACTTGTCCCTGAACTTTCCAGACGCCTTTTCGTGACGCAACTTTTCCGATGACGATGCCTTGATCCCCAAGCACCAAGGGAATAGAGATCGGAATCAGCACGTCGCCGACGTGGGCGGCAACGGCGGATGAGGTTACTGATGGCAGCGCTCCACCAGCAACTGCCACCACCCGTCGAATCAGTTCAGCGGTGTTGTTCGCCCAGAGCTCAGTGGTCGGAGCGTCGAGTACGCCATGTGCCGGCCGCTTGTTGCGAAACTCCACCCAGTTGACAAGCGCTGTCACGAGGTTTTCGTTCTGTCCCGACGGCGTCTCGAACCAACCGGTCATATATCCCCGGAACACCATCCCACGAATTCTGGGTACGAGGGCATCCAGTATCTCGACCGGCAGCCCGTCTGACGGTTGAGCAAAGCGGTCGCAGAATTGCTTCAAGTCAACGTCATCGTCAACCGTTGGTGTAGCTTGAACCACCGTTTCGAGAGCTGCGATCGACAGGCTCTGTAACAGCGAGCGGAGAATCGACGACAAATAGCTGAGGGATTCTGCCGGGGACGGAAGCGCAAGCGCCTTTTCTAGTTCTCTCAGATAGATCTTTTCCACAGATTTACTCGTTTTGTATTTGCACCGTGCCCGCGAATGGCAACATCAGGCCACAACGAGCAACGGCCAACAGATCAGCCGCCGGTTGCGGTAGGTCGCCAACGGAAATGACCGAATAGCCCATGGTACTTGGGCGTACATGAATGCGCCACTAAAGCTCCACTCGCCGGTCTAGCGCGCGCACCGGTTCGACACTCCCATGAGACATTCGCGTACTCGCAGAGTGGTCATTCAGGTCACAGTCGCATAACGGGGAAAAGCAAACCTGCTCCCCGATCCAGAAAGGAAGCGTTACCAAAGTCCAATTTCGGCAGCGGCTGAAAGCCTACGTCCCGGCGGAGATTGACTGCAATTCTGAAATAACTCGAACAGCTTCGGATCCTTGCGCCACTCAACTGCATCGTCCTCGTCCAGATAGAGTTCTCGCTCGATCCTCGCAGCCCAGTCAGCAACCTTAGATGTTTCTTCTGCTGCAGCTTCAAGTACCTTGAGACGACGGACAATGAGGGCGGTATTATTGTCCTCGGCCGACCAGATCGCCTCATCTGCTCCCCATTGCAGCCATCGCATCATGTCGGGCCAACGAAGCGTGAGCGCGATCCACCGTGCATACTGCTCAAGTGAAGGTGCACGCCAGAACGGGGCGACACGCCGCCGCTCGTTCCGCAGCGCCAAGTAGAGCCTTGCGAGATTGACCATGCGCTTGATCTCTCGAGGATTGCCCGCGCTATAGCGCCCAAGCTCGCGAATGATGCGCCCGACATCCTTACTATCGTTCGAGGGAACGGCGGATTTTTCCTGACCAGGCTGTTGCGCACCGCTGTCACCAGTGTCCGCAAAATCATCAAGGCTATTGGTGCCTGCGTCGAGCGAATTCCGGCCGTCAGGCGTTAAGGGGGGGCTGGACGGAACGGACGGGTCGACGGAAACAAAGTTAGTCGCTGCACCAAGCGATTTAAGATACTCATTGATATTTGCCTGAGGCGGGATCGTGAATGGCAGTTGGACGAACTTGTCCATGAAGCGCCAGCCGAGCGGCACGCCGCGCTCGTAACTGGGAAGCCTCTCGCGGATTTCCGCATGCGCCTTTTCGAGCGCGGCGGCAATCATCTGTGGGTCCATGCCAATTACGAACATGCACCGGTAAGTGTCGCTCGCCAATAGCATGCTAACACCCTCCACGACGCTTGCGATTTTTGTGGGAGAGCAGCGGTCTAGATCGTCAATGAAAATTACGATTGGTGTGAATGTGTCAGCGGCTTCCTTCGGAGCCGCGGCTAGTACCCGCCGCAGATCAGCATGTATTTGGTGGATCGCCCCGACCGATTGAGCGTAGTCCGGCACGGTTAGGTATGGTGCCAAACTAAGTTCGGCTGGCTCCGCGTAAGTCTTCTCGCGGGTCACCCAGTAACGAAGTGCGAGATAGGCCGAGAGAAGGACGGGTCCAACAATGCCGCCCCAATACCCCATCTTGCTGATGTTTGTCGCAAGCGGGCTGAGGTCCGGGAATACCGTTTTGGCTGCCCCTAGGCCGATCAGGGAAACGGTCGCACCGACCCCGATTAGGAGCGCACGTCGCACCTGCGCCCACCAGATGGTGAGCACGCGATCATAAATCTTTCGCCGCACAATTCCGTCATCGATCCGGGCAAGGTGCAACCTGAGGAGGAAAGCCTCGCGCTGCACGATCGGGAGCCGATCGCTGATCTGCGATACGATCGCGTCGACTAAACCCGACCAAACCTGCTCGCAAGACTCATATTTCCAAGCATTAAACCAGATCGTGAATAGTCCTTCGTGGCGAATTGGTGGCGTCGCAATGTCTTCATTTTGAGCTACCGTTTTCGTGTAGGCGTCGTGTAGAAATTCGGGTCCAATATCTTTTTTTCGCTCAAGGAGCTTCAGAACCGAGCCGAGATTGAGCGCGCCGAAAGCCGTTTGCCCGACCTTGAGGCGATAAGCGTCGCGGATGCGCTCCGGGTCGAGACGCTCTCGGATCATCTGCATCAACGACGACTTGCCTGCGCCCCAAGGAGCCTGCACGCTGACGCTGATCGGCGCAGGAGTGCTTGGATTGGAGAGGAACGAAGCGATTGCTTCTGCGTAGGTAGCATAACCGAGGCGATCCTGAATCGACGCGGCATCGTTGTGCAAGCTCATCAGAACCTGCCCGGTCAGCACATCCTCATAGCCTTCGAGTAGCGCGTTTGCTTCGATACCCATCACGCGCAAATAATCGACGAAGATTCCCGGGCTTTCGAGCAGGGCGCGGACAAGATCATCGACAATGAATTGTTTGCGGCCCGATGTTCTTGCACGCGCAGCGGCGCGGTCGAGTATGGCGCCGGCGTTGTGCGTGGTCCGTGCAAAATGGCCGCCCTCAATGTTCTGGGGAGCGATCCAATCCTTCTTGAAAAGTTGACTCCAGGCCGGTTCGTAACGATCCCCAGCCAGCTCATGAATCGCAGTACAAAAGGCCCCTACGGACCGATCACTGCCGATGCGCGAGAAAGCATCCGTTTGCGCAGCATCCGCGAGCGCGAATAGCAACAACTCAGTTGTAAGCTCGGACTCATTCTTGCTCTTGCCGAGCGCATGCGCAATTGAGAGCACTGCCTCGGCAGCGAGTGAAGGACTCCACCTATTCTTCGGCTCGGAAGCCTCGTCCGGGAGCGACGATGATGGAACTAGTGTTTGAATAGCCGCGGCCAGGGCGTCAAAGCCATTAGCTTCCGGGCCGGGCGTCGAAATCGTGACCGAGGTCGCTGGTCGGTCGGCCCAGCCGTTCCGGATCAGTACCTGAAGCGTAATCCGGAAGCTCTCAACCAAGGACAGCCGCGCGGTCCCGGTCCCCATCAGAGGCACCCATAGTTTGCGTAGCGACTGCAGACGGCTATCGCGCAGACAATTCTCGAGATTGTCTTCGAGCAAACGCGCGGGCGGGCCGCCGTCGATCGTCACAACGTAACAGAGCAGGGTTCGCCCGGCTGGCGAAATGAAATATCCGTCCGTCAGATCATTGGACAGAGGCAGGCTTTTTTGATCAAGGCCGAGATGTTCTAGTACGTATTGATTGAGAGCACCGGGCGTCCCGTGAGCATCAATCGAAAGGAAAATGGCGTCGCCTTCGGGGATCGCAAGCGATGCCACCACGACGGTTTCGCCAAGTCTTGTGTCAATTCTGTCGTGGATGTCCATGCCGGCCCCGATTGAACATTATTCGGTAGTGCAGTGCGTCAACCGTTTATGCGCCATGGTAAACGCGATGCCACATTGGTTTGCTTGAAGAATTGTCGGCGATCTCGGAGGGTATGTCGATTAACTGAAGTTAGTCGTTCTGAGACGCCTCGCGCAGGCCCTGAGGTTTGCAACCGGTTGCAACTTGTGCCGCGCTCGCCTTAGCGGATCGCTTGGTCTGCTGAACGGTCGCGCAGACGCATGATCGTCTGGCGGCTCGCATTCAGTTCGCGGGCTACAGCGGCGACCGTCAGCCCTTGGGCGAGGCGCTCCAGCGCTCTCGATTCCTGCTTGTCGCTCAATGCCTTCGGGCGTCCCAGTACCTTCCCGACCGCCCGCGCGCGCGCGAGTCCGGCAGCGGTACGCTCAAGCAACAAGTCGCGTTCGAACTCGGCGACCGCGGACAGCACCGACATAGTCATCTTGCCGGCCGCGCTCGTGAGGTCTGCTCCGCCCAACGCGAGGCAATGGACACGGACGCCCATCGTCGTAAGTTCTTCGACAATCGCCCGGACATCCATCGCGTTACGACCTAGCCGGTCAAGTTTCGTTACTACCAGCACGTCGCCCGTTTCCAACCGGTCGAGCAGCCTTGAAAAGCCGGCGCGCTGCTTCGCTGCAACGGAACCAGATACGCACTCGGAAACCACGCGGCGCGGCTCGATGTTGAATCCAGCCGACCGGACTTCGAGGACTTGGTTCTCGGTCGTCTGATCAGACGTCGAGACGCGGCAGTACGCAAACACTCTTCCCATTTCACACTCCCGTCCAAAAACCATGTACGAAATATCGATCGCATCCAAAAGTGTGTCAAGCAGATTTTTGGACAGGACATGGTGCGATGTCCAAAACCGGACGATTTTGAACGCAACGAACGGCGGCCTGCCTCGTGGCGGCCAGTCGAGCGTTAATCAGAGCAAAGTCTGGTTCGAGCGCACGCCTCGACGGTGTGCCCGAACCTTCAGTCGAACGAGACGGCCTGAGCGAACTCAAGCGCCGGCTCAGTTATCCAGCAACCAGCGCTGCTGTTCGCCGATCCTGAGTCCTTTCATGGGAACCTCGGTCGTGAACCGAGTGCTCAGGTAGTCCATCAAGAACTCCCGATACTGGTTCCCGGCCAGTACCACGCAGCGACCGCCCGACGGCATCTCTGCGCCCATCTGCTGCTGCACGCGATGAGCCCATGCGCGCCGCTCGGCGACCTTCATGCCGTTGAGCGTGTGATCGTAGGGCTCGACGTGCTGGTCCGGTGCCACAAGGCCATACTTGGCCGAAAGGATGAACCACTCCCCCTGCCGCCGCTCAACGTAGCGGCGCGCAAGTCGAAACAGCGTGGAGTCGTATAAGTCCTTCGCGCAAGCTGCGCGGTCGAGCTTTTTTCCGACGCACGACACGAGATACACAGCTGGGGTATCTACCATCGTCAATCCTGCTAAAAGATCATCGCTCTATTTTGAACACGTGCCGCCGGTGCGCTGCGAGGTACTCCGCGAGCGCCTTCGACGGCGTCTTCGCGAGCGTCCGGGGCACGCCGAGCAGAAGCGGCGCATGCTGGTTCTCGTCGAGATGAGTCGATATCTCCATACGGCCGCTCGTGTCGAAGGTGATCAACCCCGCGTCGAAAAGCGCATCAAGCGTCGCGACGAGCGGCAATCCGTTGTCGGGGTCGAGCCGCTCGCTGTCGCTGCAATGCCGCCATGGTTTTACGTGGGAAGCTCGCAGGACTTGGGGCACTTCGCAGCCCGTGACAGCGCACCGGTACGCCCAACGGGCGAGCAATTCACGCCGATAGCGCCCTTGCCCTAGACGGGCCTTCACGAGCGCCTCGCGCGTCGTTGGGCTATCTGCGTGCTGTGCGTCAATTGCGCGCAGGTCGGCTTCGATCTGCGCGGCCGACTCGGTCGGGGCCTCGCTATGGGCGGCTTCCCCGGAGTCCACCTTCGGCACAATGGGGAAGCCGAGGGCCCTCAGGGCCTTGTGCCAGCGGCTGTTCCACGCCCCGTTAAACTCCGACGGGTTCGGTCGTGGCACGCCGGCGCACTCGCACGCGATCGCCGCGATGGCCTTCGGCGGATATGACCTGCCTTCGATCAGGATGTCGTAGCGCGTGCTTTCTCCGAATCCACCGTAGCCCGGTTCCGCGCGCCAGCGCGCGGCTGCCTCGACTACATGCTCTTTCCCGACGCCGTCGATGTTGATGGCCACCCCGATTTCTCCCACTGCCGCTGATTTATCGCGGCTGGATATTGAAGCTGTCGATAGGATACCCGTTGTCAGCAGCAGTCGAACATGGAACCGCGCGGGCGGCGAAAAGATGGACGTATCGAGGCCCGTCCATGCTGCGCTATTCGCTGGCGTCTCCGCGCACGCCGGTGGGCGAGATGATCTCGCTGGTCGCAGTGTCGAACTGCCAGCCGCCCGGCACTATGTCGTCCGAGTTGACCACGCCGCATTTGTGTTCAAAATCCAACTTCTGGTTCACCGAGTACTCGACGCCGTGTCCTCTGGCGCGATTCATATGGTTCAGACCGTTCGCGAATTCGTGACATGTCGCCGGCCGGATTTCCGCATGGGCAACGCCTACGAACAGGCAGGCGACGGTGACGCCGATACACTTCGTTGATGTGGTCGTGAGTGGTTGTTTCATGAGATACGCCTCCATGTGGTCGTAGGAATCAAGCTGTGCAGGCCGGTCCGGTGCAGTGAGGCGTGCTAGTGACGGGCCTACTTGTTTTGCACTTGGTCAGCGGCAGTCGAATTCGTTTTCGGGCACGACAACCCATTGCGGGTGTGGCGCGTGTTCGAGTAAGTGAACGACGCCGCAATCTCGATCGGCGGTCGAAGCGCCACCATCATGTGAAAGGCCCTTGGCCCACGTGCCGGACAATGCCTCGTTAGCGAGGAATTCGGTCCATGCGTTCGGATACCGGGCGCGCGCGTGAATCAGCGTGTGTGAACGCTTCGAGACTGGATAAGCGGTCCACGGTCGCGAATAGTCCTCGTTGTGAAGACCCACGCCGCCAGCCATGCCGGTGACCGAACACACGTCGTCGTAGTAAAGCCAGCCGTTCTGCTGGTAGAAGCGCAGAAGTTGCCAGCCCCGGATGCGCGCTCCCCCGCTGAACCCGTTATACGGGCGCGTGACGGGCCAGCGCCACTGAGGAAGGCGGAACACCGTCTGCGGCTTACCAAAGGCAAAGGTGACGAATTGGAAGCGATGCACGACGGGCTCGATGACATTGTCACTTCCCCGCCGACAACACGTGTCATGCGTTGTTTCGTAAGTTCCGCGATCGGCAGTGCGAGGCTCGGGTACGTGGGTAAACGAAGTCAGGTTGGTGTCCATCTTGTTGGGAGCGTGCAACCGGTTTCAAAATCCGCGCCTAAAGCGTGTCATGCTGTGGCCGGTGTGACAGGTGGCCATCACCGCCGCAGCGGTGATTCACGCGGTGTCTTCTATCGGAAGATCGCCCGAATCGCATCCCGGACAAGCGTCCATACCGTGGCACGCACGGCAGTACGCACGGCCATCTCGCCCATCGACATACGCTGGTTTCCTTGCCGACTCGGCACAGGCTTCGGTGGCGGCGGAGGTACTCCGAGGTTACGCCTCAAGGCCGCCGGGTCCCGGTCAATCTCCTGATTCAGCCGCTTTAGCTCCTCGTCGATGTATGCGATGTACTGATCGCCGAGCCCTGGGATGTTGGCCTCCGCCTCATATTCCTTAGCTTTACTCGCGACGCCCTCTAAGAACTGGGTCCGGCACACGTCTACTGCGGCTATGCCACCAGTATCAAGGGCTTCCAGACTAAGCTTCATATAGTCCCTTGCGATGCTCTGGCCTACCGTGCGGTAGGTACTCAGCACTCTTTGAAGCACTGGGTCGGTTTCCGCTCGCTTTTCCAAAGTCAAGGCGTCGTCCACCTCACTCATTGACATACGTCGCCTGTCTGGCTCAGCCGATGCTGGCTTCTGTGCCGGTGGGGGTGCGTCAAAGCTAGTGCTCACGGTCGCCCCCCAATCGAATGGAAACTCCTCGCTTAGCCTTTCTCGCTCTTCTCGGAAATATGCGAGGTACTGTTCGCCAAGCCCGGGAATTCCAGCCTCAGCCTCATATTCCGCAGCTTTATGCTCAATGGCCTCGTGCATCTTGATCGCCCATCGGAGCGCAGACTGTAGGTCAGACGTTGCGTGGGTTTCCTGAAAGGTCTTCCAGTAATCCCTTGCTAAGGACTGCGCCAACACACGATGGAATTCCAGCGCTCTTTGAAGTGCCGGGTCAGTTTCCGCACGCTCCTTCAGCGTCAAGCATTCACTCATTTTTCGTCTTTCTTGTCAGTGGTTGCGGGTACACCTTCGAATGAGGCAACAATACCGCGCCTGATCCGGTTTGCCCAATATTTTGTGAAGACATGCCGATGACGGGTGCTTAACGTCGAGCGTCTTGCATCTTGAGGGCAGCGGCGTTGGAGCCGGAACAGGCGGTAGGGGAGGTGTTACGTTCGTTGCGACGGCGGAAAGGCTTGTCGCAGGAAGCGCTCGCCCATGCCGCCGACATGGAACGGAACTACGTCTCGCTGATTGAATTGGGCCGACATAGCCCAAGCATCCGCATCGTGTGGAAGCTATGTGGAGTGCTTGGCTTGACTCCCTCCGCCTTCTTGGCCGCTGCGGAAGCCCGCCTTGCAGAGCATTCGGAACGAACTCGCGCCGGTGACTAGGCCTCGGCGAAGGGCGAAATGTATCGCCGTTACCGGCACTCTAGCCCTCTGGTCTGGACGCGAGGAATGCATCAGCCCGGCAGCGGCACCACGCGACAGCGGCAAACCGCTTCTGCACCCGTAACGCCTGATACGCGAACTGATTGAAGACATGGCGCTCGATGGTTGAAGGAGAGGCACTCAGCGATGCCGCCGCGACCGACGCCGGTTCCGCGCGGTTTCCGCCAGCCAATGGGGGGGGTCCCGCACGGCGGGTTATGAACGGTGCGGTCGCTTCCTTTGACGGATCGCCGGTATTCCCGCACGTCGTTCATTGGTTGGCGCGCTTGGTTCGTGCGCGATACCCGGCCGGCTTCGGCTCATCTCATGGCCGGTGCGCCAGTGAATCTCTTCAATGACTGCTGTGGCGAGATACCAAGCGTACCTCTCCTTGTACTCGTGAGCGATTGCGTCGTCGGCACACTTGTCATCTAACGAAGTGACCTCTTGCCTGTTCCGAGCGAGGACGGCCTGCTTGGCGTCCCCCAGTGCCATGACATGCGCCCAGTTCTCGATTTCGGCCATCTCAGTACGCCGACGAGGCGGATCATCCAAGCGCTCGACCAACCATCCGCGATACAAACGCGACTCACCGGCTCGGCTTGGAAGCGCCGCCCTGAAGCTTTGCACCCCCACCCCTAAAGCTTTCGCGGCGGATGCGAGACTTTCCCACTCTTGCACGTTGCCCATATCGGCAGGATCAGTAAATCTAACCCGGACGCTGTTTCGCATCGCCAACCCCTGATTACGCTGCCTGCTGGATGTGTTGAGCGAGAAATTGCTCAATCAATGGATCAAGTATCTGAAGTCGATTAAGGTGCGTGAAACGAAACCAATCCGGAGATGACGAGCGAGCCACAGCGAAGAATAGAAACCGGCGCTGATCAAGCTCGGATTGAACACGGTTCCTCCGCAGGTGCCATAGGATGGCTTTCGCGCAGTTGCGCTCCTCGGCGCTGGGCACCATAAGGTGCTCCACGAGTTCTGGGTCGCGTTTATGCACTGCCACCCGCCATACGCGGCAAAGCCAGCTTACCTCGGTCGCGCGACGAAACTCGTGGAGCGTCCGGTTTTTAACGAAATGGTCAACTTGGTCCTCTCTGCGTGGATGAACTACGGCCGATAGTCTCTCGCTCGCTTTATCCACGCGAACGGCGTCAGAGGACGACCGATTTGCTCGACGAATGTTGGCTATTGCGGTTGCGCACGCGGGCATTTCGCAGATGGATGGCAGACCTGCGCGGTGGTGGATGTTAAGAAATCCAGCCTCATCTAGTTCGTGGAACGCCTTCTTCATTGCAGTCCTGCCCAGGTTGATTGCCGGAAAGATCAAACGTCCCTCATCGCTACGTTTGCCTGTTGCTAAATCGGCCCACGAGCCGTACCGCTTCCAATTTGGGTCACTCACCAATGCAGTGGATCGCAACGCGTACACAGACCATAAAGCGCAAGCGAACTCCGGGGCTGTTAGATGGCTGCCTTCGTCAATCAGGCGTTCATACTCTCTCGCGACCGGCAAGGCGTCCATGTCACCGAAGACCACATCGTTCCGCTTCTCCATCGCCGCCGTGAGAAGTTCGTCGGAAGGGCGGTAGATGTTTGCGCGTCCTCCAGAGCGACCCGCGCTTTCGCAGTGGAACCAGCCCTGCTCCACGATGATCGCGTTAACGCGCTGAGTCGTACGAGGAGATGCCCCGTTAGGGGGAGCATTCAGTTTCCCGCCATTGCTTGGCCGCCCCCTTGCACACCGAAATGCGCCCTGCGAGAAGCTCGCCTTACCGTACCCGACAGTAAAGCGCAGCAGATAGAGCAACTGGCGTACAACAACCGGCTTCCAGTGAGGAGCAATATCACGAGCCACATAGTCGTAGATGTTGCGAATGGCAACAACGCCGAGGTGCTCCGAGTTGGTTGGAATGAACGTCTCGCTCTCGATGTAATCGGCGAGCGTCTCAAGCCTAAATGAGTTACTCATGGTGCGATATTGTCGTTGTCATTTTCGCCCGGCTTCGTCATACTGACCGGGCTTAAACAGATATTTGCCCGATAGGATCGTGAGTCCGACTCGGGCTTTTTTTTGCCTGCGATAAGTTCAAGCAGGGCGCACTTATCCTATCGCCATGCCGATAAGGAGCACAAGAAAAATCAGTTGAAACCAGTTTCAAAATCTCATCGGCATTCAGATTTCTTTGAATGGCGGAGCAAAGCGGAGCCGGTCTTTGGGATGCGAAGCATCCGGATTTTTCTTTTAAAGGAAAGAGTCGTGCGAGCGGCGAAAGCTGCGACGCACATACATGTGCCTTTCTATTCGGCATGTGTAGTTCTAAGAGGAATGTGTTTTTCTTAGGGTCGCCGGTGACGCAACTTCCTTAAGAACAAGGTCGCTTCTGACGTAAGTTGCCGATTTAGACGGTCGCGCGTGACGCAACATGCACAACTTGCGGCCGGTCACATCTGGCGCAACTTATTGCTCGTTGGCCGGCGAACACAATGCGTGGCACGCGTGTAGGCGGAGATCGGAACTGCGAGTGACGAACGCTTCCCGGACCCGTAGCGAACGGAGGAGCGGCCCATTCACCGAACGGGATCAGGTCTCGTCACCCGGAAACCGGCGTCACTGCGGCAAGCAGTCGTTCGACAGCTGGGAACCGAATTTTCGCAAGCTCGTCGGCCTTGCGGCTCAGAGTGTAGCCCTTCCCATAGTCCTCGCTCGTGGAGTCATCGCCATCGGACCAACCGCCCAATGCCTGAGCTATTTCGCGTGGGATGTCAGCGGCGCGAGCAGCGTCTCTGAAGCCATGCCGGAACGAGTGGAAGGCAAGCCGGCTGTCGGTCACGCCACACTTTTCGCAGAACCGGCCGAACCATTTTGAGAAGTTGTCGGAATAGTACCCCGTGGCGCTTTTCGTCAAGCTCGGGAATAAGCGCGCATGTCCCGCCTTGCGCGTCGCTTCAACATACTCGACGAACCCAAGCTGCTGAAGAACCGGGTGAATGGGAATGACGCGCTCCGAGTTCCGGGTCTTCAGGTGCTTTTCCTCGTCAGCGGCGCTTTCTTCTCGGAAGTGGAGGAAGGGAATGCTGTCTGCCACGCCGGCATCGGCCACTTCCAGTTGGCACAGTTCGTTCAGTCGCGCACCGTGATAGAGCGCGAGCAACGGAACCCAGTACCGCCCCAGCCAGCCGGGCGCAACACGTCGATACGGCTCACGAAACAGATCGTCAGAGAACAGCTTTACGAGGTCGGCATCACTGAACGGCTGGCGGCCCTCGTCCTTGCTGCGCTTTTCCTGAAGCGGCCGCAACCCGGCGGCGGGGGTCTTGTCGATGAGGTGCTCCCGCACTGCCCAACTAAAGAAGCTCGAAAAATTGCCAAGTTGGACTTCGGCAGTCTTCGCGGAAATCGGTGGAAGGCCTCTCTTTCTGGCGTGCGCGGCGGCTTCTACCAACGTCATCCCTGAGAACCTCTTCGTCGCATTCGCTGGTAGGTGCGCGAACACCTCCTGCACTTCACGGGCGTGGTCGCGGTTTACCGCACTCAACGGCATATTGCCGCCAACGATTTCGCGTAACAGCCTGAAGCTATGCTGGTAGCCATCGAGATTCTTCCTGCTTAGCTTCGCGCGCTGCGGGTCATTCTCGAATCGCTTGATGGCCTCATCGACCGTGATGCCGGCCGGGACGGTAGCGGCCCCCAGCGGCGCAATACCATCTCCGGAGCCGCCTATGGGCCGATACAGCGGGTCTTCGATCGCATCGTAGAGTCGCCCATCAACCACGAACCGACGGCTCCTATTGAGGCACTCGATCTCGCCACGAACCATGAACTGCGCCAGCACTTCGACGCTGCTACCCGATGGCTCGGCATACCCGGCTGCCACGAGCAGGCCACGCGCCTGATGCAGGTACTCGCCAAACAACACTTCGTCAGGCGGCGTCAAACGGGCGAGTTCGGGATCGATGTTGCACAACGCGTCCTCGGCGGTCATTCCGGCCGGCGTCGGCTTCCAGAGGGCTTCGCCCGTCGCGCGCCAACGTGGCTCGAACCAAGTGCGGGCAATCTGCTCAAGCGTACCGCGTCGGACCTCTTCGGCGGGCGGAGCAACGGCATCCGCTACCTTGCTCGCGGCAGCAAGCTGTTTGTGGATTTCGATGAGTGCGTCGGGCAGCCTTGCACGAGCCTCATTCAGGTTCTTCGTCCTGAGGCTGATTTTGATTTCGTGCTTTTGGAGAAGTCCGACGAGCAATGTCGGAACGCGCACCCGCGCATAGTAGGTGCCGCTTCTGGACACCAATCCCGGCTTATTCTTCAAGTTGTCCGAGTCCTCTGTGTACCACTTTTCGTGGGCCATCAGGCTCAAGACGTTTGATTTATCGGGATTTTCCAAGCTGTTCAGTGACTTGGCATTGCTCTGGCGGAGAGAGGGGGATTCGAACCCCCGATAGGTTTTACCCTATACACGCTTTCCAGGCGTGCGACTTAAACCGCTCATCCATCTCTCCGGAAGACCGCGATTATACCAAGTTCCGGAAAGCGCGCCAGCCCCTACGGGTGACGAATGTAATCGACGAGTGCGCGCGTGTATTCATCGGGCTTGCGGTCCATCAGGCTGACCGCGATCGCCACCGCAAAACCCGCCGGCACGCCGAACACGCCCGAGCTGATCGGCTCGATGCCGAACCAGCGCGGACCGTCGAAGCCCGTCAGGTGCGTGAAGAACGGATACGTCGACACGATGTAGTACACGCACACCACCAGCCCCGCAATCATCCCCGCGACGACGCCCCGCTGCGTCGTGCGCTTCCAGAACACGCCGAGCACGAGCGCCGGGAACAGGCTCGACGCCGCCAGCGAAAACGCCGCGCCCACCAGAAACAGAATGTTCCCCGCGTTCAGCGACGCCACATACGACGCCAGCAGCGCCACGCCGAGCAGCAGAATCTTCGAGATCGTCACGCGCCGCTGACTGGTGGCGTGGCGATCGACCATGCAGTAATACACGTCGTGTGAAAGCGCATTGGCGATGGTCAGCAGCAAGCCATCCGCCGTCGAAAGCGCCGCCGCCAGCGCGCCCGCCGCGATCAATCCCGAAATTACATACGGCAGCCCCGCAATCTCCGGCGCCGCGAGCACCACCATGTCCGGCTGCATCTGAATACCGGCCCATCGCACGATGTCGTCGCCATTCACATCGCTGATGCGGATCAGATACGGCTCCACGCGCCGCCATTGCGTCACCCATTGCGGCAAATCCGCGAACCGATGGCCGACGAGCCCCGTCAATATCTCGTGCTTGATGAGCACCGCCAGCACCGGCACCGTCACATAGAACAGCGCGACGAAAAACAGCGTCCAGCCGACGGAGCGCCGCGCCGACGCCACGGACGTCGTCGTGTTATAGCGCGTGAGAATGTGCGGCAGGCTCGCCGTGCCGATCGACAGACACAGAATCAGCGACAGAAAATTTAACTGATGCGCGCGCGGGCTTTCATCTTTGGCGGACGCGCGCGCGAACGCATCGGTCATCGGCACCGGAGCGGCGACGCGCTCGCTCAGCGCGTCGCGTTCGCGGGACCATCGCGCCTGCGCATCGGCGGGATCGCGCGGAAACGATGCCAGCTCGCGCTCGCGTGCGTTGATCTCGCGCAGCGGCCCGTTGCGCCGCCGCAGCTCCGCGATTTCATCGACGAGGCGTGCGTGTTCATCGAAATAAGACTGCGGAAGCGCGTCGATGCGCCGCTGCATGCGCGCCGCCTGCCGCCCATATTCGGCGCGCACGCTGGCCTCATCGGGCGACGCGGCCAGGCTGCGCTCGAGCGTTTCGACGCGTTCCATCACGCGGCCATAGCTCAGTTGCGGAAACCAGCCGAGGCCGTCGCGATGGCCGATCATCGACACGGGAATCAGCATCGCGCTGATCAGAATGATGTATTGCGCGACCTGCGTCCACGTGACGGCGCGCATGCCGCCGAGAAACGAGCAGACGAGAATGCCCGCGAGCCCGCAGAAGATGCCGATCGAGAACTCGATGCCGATGAACCGCGACGCGATCAGCCCGATACCCTGGATCTGCGCGACCAGATACACGAACGAGCAGAGAATCGCCGCGATCGCCGCGAGTCCGCGCACGAGATTGCTGGAGAAGCGCGTGCCGAGAAAGTCCGGAATGGTGTAGCGCGCGAGCTTGCGCACATACGGCGCGAGCAGGAACGCGACGAGGCAGTAGCCGCCCGTCCAGCCCATCACGTAGGCGAGGCCGTCGTAGCCGCTCGCGTAGATCGATCCCGCCAGCCCGATGAACGACGCCGCCGACAGCCAGTCCGCCGCCGTCGCCATGCCGTTGAACGCCGATGGCACGCGCCGCCCCGCGACGTAGTACTCGACGAGATCGGACGTGCGCGAGAGCAGCCCGATGACCGCGTACACGGCGATCGGCACGAAGAGGAACACATAGCCGACCCACATGCCCGCGCCCGCCACGCGCTCGATGCGCTCCATCACGAAGATGAACAGCAGGAAGCCGAGCGTGTACAGCGCGTAAGTGACGATGAGGCGGTTGGTGAGCTTCATCGTCACTTACGCGCTGCGTCGTCCGGCGGCGCATCGGCCACGCCCGCGTGTGCGACGGCGCGCGCGAGACGCGCATCGGCCATTTGCATCAGCACGATATACACGACGATCAGCGCCACGTAGACGAGGATCGCGCCCTGTGCGCCGAAGTAGAACGGCAGCGGAAACCCCGCGATGCGCGCGTGCTGCAGCCGATGCGCGTAAAGCGGCACGCCGAACGAGACGACGAAGCCGATCGTCATCAGCACCGCGATCAGCGCGACATTGAAGCGCCAGTACACGCGATGCGCGCGCGCCATCGCCGCCGGAACGGGCGGCGGCGGAGCAAGCGTCGGGTTGGAAGAATCGGACATGCGGTTTTTTAACAAAACCGCATGTCGTCGGCAATAAGGATCGACCGCTGCCCGTTGCGAGCGGCGGCCGTGGTCAAGCGCGGCTTAGCGCGCCTCGCCGAGCTGATCGAGAATCGCGGGATTCTCGAGCGTGGACACGTCCTGCGTGATTTCCTCGCCCTTCGCGAGCGAGCGCAACAGACGCCGCATGATCTTGCCGGAACGCGTCTTCGGCAGATTCTCGCCGAAGCGGATGTCCTTCGGCTTCGCGATCGGCCCGATTTCCTTCGCGACCCAGTTGCGCAGTTCGGTGGCGATCTGCTTGGCTTCGTCGCCTTCCGGACGCGTGCGCTTCAGCACGACGAACGCGACGACCGCCTCGCCCGTCGTATCGTCCGGACGGCCGACGACCGCCGCTTCCGCGACGATCGGATTCGCGACGAGCGCCGACTCGATCTCCATCGTGCCGAGACGATGCCCCGAAACGTTCAGCACGTCGTCGATGCGGCCCATGATCGTGAAGTAGCCGGTTTCCTTGTCGCGTACCGCGCCGTCGCCGGCGAGGTAGAGCTTGCCGCCGAGTTCCTCGGGGAAGTAGCTCGTCTGATAACGCTTCGGGTCGCCCCAGACGTTGCGCAACATCGACGGCCACGGACGCTTCACGACGAGAATGCCGCCCTGGCCGTTCGGCACGTCCTGACCGGTTTCATCGACGATCGCGGCCATGATGCCCGGCAGCGGCAGCGTGCACGAGCCCGGCACGAGCGGCGTCGCGCCCGGCAGCGGCGTGATCATGTGGCCGCCGGTTTCGGTCTGCCACCACGTATCGACGATCGGGCATTGTCCGCCGCCGACATTCTCGTGATACCACATCCACGCTTCCGGATTGATCGGCTCGCCGACCGTGCCGAGAATGCGCAGCGTCGACAGGTCGTAGCTCTTCGGATGCACCTTCGCGTCCGCTTCCGACGCCTTGATGAGCGAGCGGATCGCGGTAGGCGCGGTATAAAAGATGGTGACCTTGTGGCGCTGAATCATCTCCCAGAAGCGGCCCGCGTTCGGATACGTCGGCACGCCTTCGAACATCACTTGCGTCGCGCCGATCGCGAGCGGCCCGTACGCGATATAGCTATGCCCCGTGATCCAGCCGATATCCGCCGTGCACCAGAAGATGTCGCCGGGCTTCATGTCGAAGGTCCACTTCATCGTCTGCGCGGCCCACAGCAGGATGCCCGCCGTGCTGTGCTGCACGCCCTTCGGCTTGCCCGTCGAACCGGACGTATAGAGGATGAAAAGCGGATGCTCCGCGCTCACCCACTCGGGTTCGCACTGCGCCGCTTCGTTCTCGACGATCTCATGCAGCCACACGTCGCGGCCTTCGGTCCATGCGACCTTGCCGCCCGTGCGCCGATACACGATGACATCCTTCACCTTCTCGCAGCCGCCGGCGGCGAGCGCTTCGTCGGCGATGCTCTTCAACGGCAGCGCTTTGCCGCCGCGCATCTGTTCGTCGGCGGTGATGAGCGCGACCGCGCCGACATCGACGAGACGTTCATTGAGCGACTTCGACGAGAAGCCGCCGAACACCACCGAATGCGTCGCGCCGATGCGCACGCACGCCTGCATCGCGACCACGCCTTCCACCGACATCGGCAGATAGATCACCACGCGGTCGCCCTTCTTCACGCCGCGCTTCTTGAGCGCGTTGGCCAGGCGGCACACGCGCTCGAGCAAATCCTGATAGGTGACGTTGGTCACGGTGCCGTCGTCGGCTTCGAAGATGATCGCGGTATCGTTGCCGCGCCCCGCTTCCACATGACGGTCGATGCAGTTATACGACGCGTTCAGCTCGCCGTCGGCGAACCACGTGTAGAACGGCGCGTTCGATTCGTCGAGCACGCTCGAAAACGGCTTGTGCCACGCGAGCGTTTCGCGCGCGAGCCGCGCCCAGAAGCCTTCGTAATCGCGTTCGGCTTCGGCGACGAGCGCGTTGTACGCGTCCATGCCCGATATCGCCGCCCCGGACGATGCCTTCGCTGACGGCGGGAACACACGTTTTTCCTGAAGAACCGATTCGATCGCAGACATCGACAACCCCTCTGATGATGATTCCAAAAGCCGCCGGCGTGCGCCTCGTGCGAAGCGGAACACGCCACATGTTATGAGGCTGGGAAGCGAGCGCTCGCGCTTGCCCCAACCTTGTCTCCATTGTCGACACGACCTCGCGCGTCAGCGCCTTACCCGCGTCTCGTGCAAAGCTGTCGATAAGAGCGAACGCCTGAGCATTCGCTCCGATATCATCCCGCATTGGCTTCAAGATATGCCGCCCAACTTACCCGCTTCTTACGCGCCCGCCTCAGGCGGCACGGGGTATACACCGAGTCGGCGCGGCTTCTACAATGCGTCCCCACAATCCTAACTGAACTCGTCGCGCGCTTGTCGTGCACGCGTCGCGGAAATTCATCGCGTGAATCGCTACGCCCTCTATCTCATCGCGTCGATGCTGCTCGTCGGAAGCAACGTCGGCATCGGCAAGTCGATCGTCGCGAGCGTGCCCGTGCCGCTCTTCGCGCTGCTGCGCTTCGTGATCGCGCTCGCGGTGCTGTGGCCGCTCTTACGTCCGTCGAAGATGAAGCGCGTGGCCCGCGCCGAGTGGATCAACCTCTTTCTGCAGGCGTTGTTCGGCACGTTCGGCTTCACGCTTCTGATGCTCAACGGCGTCGCGCGCACGAGCGCGGTCGCGGCGGGCGTCATCACGAGCACGATGCCGGCCGTCGTCGCGCTCTTCGCGTGGTTCTTCCTCAAGGAGAAACCAGGCGGACGCGCGTTCGCTTCCATCGCGCTGGCGGTGGTGGGCGTCGTAATCGTCAACGTCGCGCAGAGCGGCGGCGTTCATGCGGGCGGCGCGGGATCGCTCGCGGGCAATCTGATGGTCGTCGGCGCGGTGTGCTGCGAATCGCTCTACGTGATTCTCTCGCGACGCCTGACGCAGACGCTGCCCGCCATCGATATCTGCGCGTACACGCACGGCCTCGGCTTCCTGCTGATGCTGCCGCTCGGCCTGCCGTCCGCGCTCGCATTCGACTGGAGCGCCGTCGACTGGGGCACGTGGGCGCTCGTCGGATGGTATGCGCTCTCGGCGAGCGTGTTCTCGTTCTGGCTCTGGATGAAAGGCATCCGCCATGTGGCCGGCAGCCTGGCGGGCGTGTTCTCGGCCGTGTTGCCGATCGCGGCGGCGCTCTACGGCATGGCGTTTCTCGGCGAACGGCCGACGCTCGCGCATGGCGTCGCGCTCGCCTGCGTGATGGCGGGCATCCTGCTCGCGAGCCTCAGACGCGGGCCACGCGAGAGCCGCGAAAGCGGCGTCTGAATCCGGCGTCTGAACGCTCGGCTGGAACGGTCATCCGGGCGGCATCGCCCGCCGACGCGCTACAATAGCGGGCTTTTCCGCACGGCCTTTTTGAATCCGAGTAAAACCGCCGCGCGTTCCGGTTTATTTCGTTCAAGTCGCTTTTCCAGCCGCCTCTTCTTTGCCGACCGCACGACCCGACTAGCCGCCCCATGTCCGCTCCCAAGCACACTCCGAATTCGCCCGTTCAACCCGGCACGATGAAGGCGCTGCCGAGAATCATCTTCATGAGCCGCTGGCTGCAGGTGCCCTTGTACCTCGGGCTCATCATCGCGCAAGGCGTCTATGTCGTGCTCTTCCTGAAGGAAGTCTGGCACCTCGTCACGCACGCGATGACGCTCGACGAAACCAACATCATGCTCGTCGTGCTCGGCCTCATCGACGTGGTGATGATCTCGAATCTGCTCATCATGGTGATCGTCGGCGGGTACGAGACCTTCGTGTCGCGTCTCGGCGTGGAAGGTCATCCGGACGAACCGGAATGGCTCGACCACGTGAACGCGGGCGTGCTGAAAGTGAAGCTTTCGATGGCGCTCATCAGCATCTCGTCCATCCATCTGCTGAAAACGTTCATCAACCCCGATCAACACAGCTTTCATACGGTGATGTGGCAAGTGGTGATCCACATCGCTTTCCTCGTGTCCGCGCTGATCATGGCGTATGTCGACCGGCTGACCACGCATACCCATCCGAAGCACTTTCACAGCGAAACCGTCGCACCACGAAGCGCACTCGACTGAAGCGTTCCGAGCCCACACGCGAGAACTCAAGCCGACTTTCGTCCCCAGAGCCCAAGCCATGACCGTCATCAAGCAAGAAGACCTGATTCAGAGCATCGCCGATTCTCTGCAGTACATCAGCTACTACCATCCGCTCGACTACATTCAGGCGCTCGGCCGCGCCTACGAGCTCGAGGAAAGCGCCGCCGCGAAGGACGCGATCGCGCAGATCCTGACCAACAGCCGCATGTGCGCGGAAGGCAAGCGCCCGATCTGCCAGGACACGGGCATCGTGACCGTGTTCGTGAAGGTCGGCATGGACGTGCGATGGGACGGCGCGACGATGTCCGTCACCGACATGATCAACGAAGGCGTGCGCCGCGGTTATCTGAACCCGGACAACGTGCTGCGCGCGTCGATCGTGAGCCCGCCCGAAGGCGCGCGCAAGAACACGAAGGACAACACGCCCGCGGTCATCCACTACGAGATCGTGCCGGGCGACAAGGTCGACGTGCAAGTCGCGGCCAAGGGCGGCGGCTCAGAAAACAAGTCGAAGTTCGCGATGCTGAACCCGTCCGATTCGATCGTCGACTGGGTGCTCAAGACCGTCCCGACGATGGGCGCCGGCTGGTGCCCGCCGGGGATGCTCGGCATCGGCATCGGCGGCACGGCTGAAAAGGCGATGGTCATGGCGAAGGAATCGCTGATGGACCCGATCGACATTCAGGACATCATCGCGCGCGGACCGCAGGACTGGATCGAGGAACTGCGTGTCGAACTGCACGAGAAGGTGAACGCGCTCGGCATCGGCGCGCAAGGGCTCGGCGGTTTGTCGACCGTGCTCGACGTCAAGATCATGGCCGCGCCGACGCATGCGGCGAGCAAGCCGATCGCGATCATCCCGAACTGCGCGGCGACGCGCCACGCGCACTTCACGCTCGACGGCTCGGGCGTCGCGAAGCTCGAAGCGCCGTCGCTGGACGCCTGGCCGAAAGTCACGTGGGCGCCGAACACGGAGACGAGCAAGCGCATCGACCTGAACACGCTGACGCCGGAAGAAGTGGCATCGTGGAAGCCGGGCCAGACGCTGCTGCTGTCCGGCAAGATGCTGACGGGCCGCGACGCCGCGCACAAGCGCATCGCGGACATGCTGGCCAAGGGCGAAAAGCTGCCGGTCGACTTCACGAACCGCGTGATCTACTACGTCGGCCCGGTCGATCCGGTGCGCGACGAAGCCGTCGGCCCGGCTGGCCCGACCACGGCCACGCGCATGGACAAGTTCACGGAGATGATGCTCGCGCAAACCGGCCTTATCTCGATGATCGGCAAGGCCGAGCGCGGCCCGGTCGCAATCGAGGCCATCAAGAAGCACAACGCGGCTTATCTGATGGCGGTCGGCGGCGCGGCATATCTCGTGTCGAAGGCAATCCGCGAGGCGAAGGTGCTGGCGTTCGAAGACCTCGGCATGGAAGCGATCTACGAGTTCGACGTCCAGGACATGCCGGTGACGGTCGCCGTCGATTCGAACGGCACGTCCGTGCACAAGACCGGCCCCGCCGAATGGCAGGCGAAGATCGGCAAGATTCCGGTCGCGACGGTCTAAGCGCGCGCAAGGGCGGCGCATCGCGGCCGCCGGGAACGAAGAGCCGGGCATTCCGCCCGGCTTTTTCATTGAAGGCCGCGCAGCCGGTAAGGACATTCGTTCTCAGTTTCATCCGGAACAAAAAATTTCTTACTAACCTTGGCAGAGACACGCTCAAGGCTTATCTTTCACAAAATGCTCCAGGCTCCCAACAAGGAATAACCATGCAAGGCGACGCAAAAGTCATCGAATATCTGAACGCGCAGTTGAAGAACGAACTGACCGCGATCAATCAATACTTCCTGCACGCCCGGATGTACAAGCACTGGGGCCTGGAAAAGCTGAACAAGCACGAATACGACGAATCCATCGGCGAAATGAAGCACGCCGACTGGCTCATCCAGCGCGTGTTCATGCTCGACGGCCTGCCGAATCTGCAAGACCTGCACAAGCTCCTGATCGGCGAGGAAACGAAGGAAATTCTCGAGTGCGACCTGAAGCTCGAGCAGATTTCGCAGTCCACCTGCAAGGAAGCGATTGCGTATTGCGAATCCGTGCGCGATTACGTTTCGCGCGATATCTTCGACAAGATTCTGAACGACACCGAAGAGCACATCGACTGGCTGGAAACGCAACTGGACCTGATCGACAAGGTCGGCATCCAGAACTACCAGCAAAGCATGATGGGCGACGAGTAATCCGCGAATCGCAATGTCCGTTGTCGCCGTACCTACCGCTACGCCTGACGTGCGCACCGTGCCCGATGCCGGCGCGCCGGTCGGCATTTTCGATTCCGGCCTGGGCGGTCTCTCGGTCTTGCGCGCCGTGCGCGCCGTGTTGCCGCACGAACGGCTGATTTACGTCGCCGATTCCCTCCACGCGCCTTACGGCGAACGCGACGACGCGTTCATCACCGCGCGCACGATGGCCATCGGCGAATGGCTCGTCTCGCAAGGCGCCAAGGCGCTCGTCGTCGCGTGCAATACGGCGACGGCACAGTCCATCGCCTTCGTGCGCGAGCGGCTCGCGATCCCGCTCGTCGGCGTCGAGCCGGGCGTGAAACCGGCGGCGGCGGTATCGAAGTCGCGCGTCGTCGGCGTGCTGGCCACGCAGGTCACGCTTCGAAGCACGCGCTTTCAGTCGCTGCTCGACCGCTATGCCGGCGATTGCCGCTTCATCTGCCAGCCGGGGCACGGACTCGTGCAGGCGGTGGAACGCTGCGATACGTCGTCGCCCGAACTCATGGCGCTGCTCGAAAGCTATCTGAAGCCGATGCTCGACGCCGGCGCCGATACGCTCGTGCTCGGCTGCACGCACTATCCGTTTCTCGACCGCGCCATTCGCGATATCGCGGGCGAGCGCCTGCAGATCGTCGATACGAGCGTGGCGGTCGCGCGCCAGCTCGCGCGCCTCCTGGATGCGAACGCGCTCAAAAATAGCGACGCATCGCTCGAACTGATGCCCCGCTTCTGCTCGACCGCAGACGGCGAATCCCAGCGGCAACTCGCCGCATCCCTCCTTCAGCTCGACGCAGCCGTCGAGCATGTCGACATCCCGTCCCGGCTTGCATCCGCGCTCGCCGAATCCCCCCTCGCGTGAGGGTTTCTTTGCGGCGCGCGCGTCGTCGCGAGCCGCTTTCCCCCGCCCCGCAAGGCTCCCGGCAACAAGTCCGCTGAATTCTGTGACGTGTTACAAAAAACACAGTCACTCGCTTGCAAAGGCGGACACACTGAATGATAATAATTCCCATTAACTGAAGCTATCGCGAGCAATCATGATCGTGTGTGTCTGCAAGTCAGTGTCCGACCGGAAGATCCGCGCCGCCATCGCCGATGGAATGGACTCCTTCGACGAACTGCAATTCGAACTCGGCGTCGCCATGTGCTGTGGCAAGTGTGAGGAAAGCGTTCGAGATGTCATGGCCGAAAGCGGCGTCTGCGCGTCGCGCTGCGGCTCGGTTCAGCGTGAGCGTCCGCAAACGGCGCCGCTGACGTTCTACGAGCGCCAGGCTGCCTGAAACAGCCCGAGTATCATCGAGCGGCTGGACGCGCATCGCGCGCGCCGTTCAGTCGCATGTCTGCTTTTCGCGAGCCAGGTACCTTGGGGCCTCCCCGGGTCGTTCAGCCAGCCAAGCAACGCTTGCCCCGAGGAGGGAAAGATGGAATTGCTGATTGGTTTCGTGACTACCCTGTTTATTTCCCTGGTTATCTTTCGAAAATGATGTCGTCCGGTTCGTTCCGCGCCGCATGCGCCCTATCGGTTTCGCATGACTGTGTGATCCGCAGCCACACACGCAGCAAATAAGAATGCAGTCCCCGACTTCCACTGCCGCATTTCCGCCGGCGCCCGCATCGAGCCTGAATCCGCGCGTGATGGCGGCTTGCGCGCTCGTGCTGGCGATCCATGCCGCCCTGCTCGGCGTCGCGCTGACGATGCGCCACGAACCGCCGCCGCGTCCCATCGAAACGAAGACGATCACCGCGCAACTGGTCAGCGAGACGCCTCAGCCGGCGCCGCAGCCTGTCGCGGTCGAATCGCCGCCGACACCGCAGCCGCCGAAGCCCGTTCCGAAGCCGCAGCCCAAGCCGAAGGTCAAGCCCAAGGTCGAGCCGAAGCCCACGCCGATGCCGGTGACCGAAGCGCCGTCGCAGATCGCCGCGCCCGCGCCCGATCCCGCGCCGCCTGCCCCGCCGCAGCCCGCGCCGCGGCCGCCCGCCGCGCCGGCTCTTGGCAAGCCGACGATGGATCTCGCCGCGCCGAAGAACGTCGCGCGCCTGTCATGCAACATCGCGCAGCCGGACTATCCGGCGATGTCGCGCCGCCGCGGCGAGACGGGCACGACGATGGTAAAGCTGACGGTCGGGCTTTCCGGCAAGATCGAAGATGTGAAATTGCAGAAGAGCAGCGGCTCGTCGCGCCTCGACGACGCGGCGCTCGAAGCCGTTCGATCGAGCGCCTGCAAGCCGTATAAGGAAAACGGCGAAGCCATTCGCGCCACCGCGACGGTGCCGTTCGTTTTCAGCTTGAACGACTGACCGCTTTTTAGATACAGGAACTGGAAATGCAAAACTACGGAATTGCGCACGTGTGGGCGCAAGGCGATTTCGTGACGCGCGGCATCGCGCTCGCACTCGTCATCATGTCGGTGCTTTCGTGGACGGTGATCGTCGTGAAGGCGTGGAACGTCGTGCGTCTGAAGCGTCTGACGAAGAACGCCGAGCAGGCGTTCTGGCACTCCGACGACTTCAACGACGGCATTCAGAAGCTCGGCGGCCAGTCGTCGAGCCCTGCCGACAACCCGTTCCTCGCGCTCGCGCTCGCCGGTCAGGAAGCGGCCGAGCATCACACTCAGACGCAGCCGCATCTGCATGACCGCATGGACGTGTCGGACTGGATCACGCGCTGCCTGAAAGACGTGATGGACGAAAGCGTCGGCCGCATGCAGGCTGGTCTTGCCGTGCTCGCGTCCATCGGCAGCACGGCGCCGTTCGTCGGCCTCTTCGGCACGGTGTGGGGCATCTATCATGCGCTCCTGACCATCGGCGCGACGGGTCAGACGTCGATCGATCAAGTGGCGGGCCCGGTCGGCGAATCGCTCATCATGACCGCCTTCGGCCTTTTCGTCGCGATTCCGGCGGTGCTCGGCTACAACGCGCTGACCCGCGCGAACAAGAGCATCGTGACCAAGCTGAACCGTTTCGCGCACGGCCTGCACGCATTCTTCGTGACGGGCGCGAAGCTCTCGTCGCGAAAGCCCGCCGCGAACGGGCAAGCCGACAGCTTGCGTCTCGCGACGCGCGCCAGCTAAGCGGAGGTTCGCATGGCCATGAGCCCATTCGCCGGCGACGAAGACGACGGCATGATGAGCGAGATCAACATGACGCCGCTCGTCGACGTCATGCTGGTTCTGCTGATCATTTTCCTGGTGACGATTCCGGCGATGCATCACGCGGTGAAGATCGACCTGCCGCACGCGAGCAGCCAGCCGCAGGACGAGAAGCCCGCGCACGTGAACGTCGCGATTCAGGCCGACGGCTCGATTCTCTGGGACGACCAGAAAATCGACGACGCGACGCTCAACGCGCGCATCGCGCAGGCGTCGCAGCAGACGCCGCAGCCGGAACTGCACTTGCGTGCGGATCGCAAGGTGGCGTACGAGCGTGTCGCCGATCTCATGTCGGCGGCGCAGGCGGGCGGCTTGACGAAGATCGGTTTCGTCACCGAGCCGAAGGGCGGCAAATAAATCCGCGCGTCGCTTCGCAAGCAACAAAGTAAAAGGCCTTCATCGCCAGATGAAGGCCTTTTTATTGCGCACTCAGCGCATTCGGGCGAGGCAATTACTTGGGGCTCGAATAATCCGAACCCGCTGAATCGCCGCATGCAGCAGCCGTGTTCGACACGGACAGCGCGATCAGCCCTATCAGGCTAACTATCAGAGTAGCCGTCAGTTTTCGCATAAGAAGCTCCTTAGCGAAAGGAGCCCCAATATAACGCCGACGATTTCGCGGGACAAGATTTGCGGCGATTGAATCTGTCCATCGCAAGCGCGCGGCCGAATGTCATAGACGATGCAGCGCGCCCGATCGATCAAACCGTTTCGCGTTCCGGCCGCTCGATGACAGGACATTCTCCGGGAAAGCGCTTGCCGTCTTCGATCGACTCCACGAGAAAATCGACGAACGCGCGAACTGCAGGCACCATGCCCTGCCGCGACAGAAACACCGCGTAGAGTTGCGGCGTCGGGAACGTCCAGCCCGGCATCACCGGCGACAGCTGGCCGCTGCGCAACGGCGCGCCGTACATCATCTCGGGCAACGCCGCGATGCCGACGCCGCGCATCACGGCCTCGCGGATCATCGAGAGATCGGCGGTGACGAGCCGCGGCTCGTGCTCGTATTCGTGGCGCGTGCCGTCGGGCGCGATCAGGCGATACACGTGCCGCCCGTCCGACGACGGCATGTCGAGCGTGTCGTATTGCGCGAGATCGGCGACGGTCATCGGCGGCGCATTGGGCTTCAAGAGCGACGGCGCGGCGACCAGCATCTGCTGCGTGCGCCACAGCGGCCGCGCGACGACGTTCGAGCTGGCGGGCGCCTCGGACCGCACGCGCAGCGCGACATCGATCGCGTCTTCGAACAGATCCACCACGCGGTTCGTCACGCGCAGCACGACGCGCACTTCGGGATAGCGATGCATGAATTCCGGCATCACGGACGCAAGAAACGTCTGCGCGATGGTCACCGGCACGCTCACGCGCACCGTGCCGCGCGGCGAATCGCGCAGGCTTTGCACGACGTTCACGGCCGCCTGCGCCTCGGCGAGCATCGCCTGGCAATGCTGGTAGAAAAGCTGACCCGCCTCGGTGAGCGCGAGCTTGCGCGTGGAGCGCTGCAACAGCCGCACCCCGAGCGACGCCTCCAGCTCAGACACGCGCCGCGACAGCCGCGACTTCGAAATCCCGAGCACGCGTTCGGCGGCGGAGAACCCGCCGTGCTCGACCACGTGCGAGAAGTACATCAGATCATTGAGGTCGTGCGAATCGGCTTTCATGTTTCGTGCGTCGCTCTTTGTCGTCGGCGGGATGGTTCGTTGCCCGTTTGTTTATCGCAGCGGGACAATGCATTGCACTCGGGCGTCTTTTACCGGCAAATACGGGCCATATAATAGCCTCATCGTTTCAAATTTAGCGCTATTCCCCTAATGGCGACGCGAGGCAAGGACATCATGAGCCGCACCATTTCGAGCATCATTCCCGCGATCCGGACCGTCGAAGGCGGCGGATTCGTCGTGCATCGCCCGTTTCCGACGCGCCTCCTGATGGACTTCGATCCGTTCCTGCTCCTCGACGAGATGGGTCCTGTCGACTATGCGCCCGGCGAGGCCAAAGGCGCGCCCGACCATCCGCACCGAGGCTTCGAAACCGTCACGTACATGCTCGAAGGCGAGTTCGGCCACAAGGACTCCGCCGGACACGCGGGCACGCTGCGCCCGGGCGACGTGCAATGGATGACGGCCGGCGCGGGCGTCCTGCATAGCGAGATGCCGGGTGAAGAATTCGCGCGGCGCGGGGGACGCGTCCACGGCCTGCAGCTGTGGGTGAACCTGCCGCAGCGCGACAAGATGATCGCGCCGCACTATCAGGAGATTCCGTCGGCGCAAATTCCCGTCGCCACGAGCGATGACGGCAAGGTGCGCGTGAAGGTCATCGCGGGCGAGGCGCTCGGCGTGAAGGCCGCAATCGACACGCGCACGCCGATTCTCTATCAGCACTTCTCGCTGCAGCCGGGCGCGAAGATCGAGCATCGCGTGCCGCGCGACTTCCGCGTGTTCGCCTACGGATTGTCGGGCACCGCGCTGCACGGTCCGCAGGCTCAGCCGGTGCGCGCGCAACAGATGGTCATCTTCAAGGACGATGCCGATACCATCACGCTCGCCGCCGGCGACGAGCCCGTCGAAGTGCTGCTGTTCGGCGGCGTGCCGCTGAAGGAGCCGGTCGTGCGCTACGGCCCGTTCGTGATGAACACGGAAGACGAGATCCGTCAGGCCGTCGCTGATTATCAAGCTGGCCGGATGGGCGCGATCACGCACTGATCGTCCACTGATGCAACTGCGCAAAGCGGCGCGGCACGAACGAGCACATTGCGTCACAATGGCCGTTCGTCCCGCGCCGCTTTCGCGCGTCCGCTCACTCTTTTACGGAAAAAGCGCATGTCCGTTCCTGTCGTGACCGCCAGCATCGGCGAGACTGATTTTCGAACCCGTCTCGACGACGGCACGCACACCTGGTTCGCCGACGAACCCGCGAGCCTCGGCGGCGCCGACTCCGCGCCGCAACCCGCCGCGCTGCTGCTGGCGAGCCTGGGCGCATGCACGTCGATCACGCTGCGCATGTACGCGAAACGCAAGGGCTGGGCGCTGGAATCGGTGAACGTCGAGTTGTCGATGAAGAGCACGGCGGAAGGCACGATCATCGATCGCCGAATTGCCGTGGCGGGCTCGCTTGACGGCGAGCAGCGGGAACGGCTCTTGCAAATTGCCAATGCGTGTCCGATGCACAAAGTGCTGTCCGGTGCGATACGCATCGACTCCGGGCTCGCAGACGCCTGAAGCGGCGCGCATCGGAACCACGAACGTCCAAGGAAACGTCGTCTTGAATTTTGAACACCTTATCCAGATCAACGATCCGCACAACCCGCTCGTCGCGTCGCTCACGCGCGAACAGTTGTGGGAAGGGCTCGTGCTGCGCGCCGAACAGCCGCAACTTTTCGTGCTGGGCCTCGACAGCTGCGCCATCCTTTCGCGCGACGGCGACGTGATGGAGCGCGAGTTGCACTACGGCCAGGCCGTCGTGCGCGATCGCGTGACGCTCTTCCCCAACGACAGCGTCCGCTACGACATTCTGCCGACCGCCGAACACGTCGGCGGCTCGCTGACGATGGCGATCGAGCAGCCCGACGCGCTCCAGCTTTTCCTGCGCTTCACGTACCGCACCACGCTGCCGGAAAACGACAACGCGACGCAGGACGAGCGGCAGACGCACGAGATCGTGAAGTCGGCGTATCGCGAATCGGATATCGATACGGTGCGCCTGATCCGCCAATACGCGCACGGGCGCACGGGTGAAAGTCCGCTGCACTGAAGGCATCAAGCGCGGCTATCGGAAGTCGCGCTTTCATCGGAAAGTCTTGGTTGCGAATAGGAATGGTTATCATTTACTATAGATCCATCGAATCAACGAACGCACTTTCCGACCGACATGACCGACACGCTGCGATCCTCCACGCTCAGGCTGCGCCGCCCGGCTGTCCGCGATGCGGCCATCACCCGCCCGAAGGCCGCCACGCCTGCCGCGGCCGCCACGGTCCAGACGAACGGCGAGCGGACGCTTCGCAGCGATACGCTGCTGCAAGGCCGCAGCCATATCGCCATCGTGCATAACGGGGAGACCTATCAGTTGCGCGCAACCCGTCTGGGCAAGCTCATCCTGACGAAGTAGCCAGAAAGAACAGCAGTACGTACCGGGTATTGTGGGGACCACCTCGCCAAGAGGTGTTTGGCCTTAGCCAGCGAGGACGACTTGCACGCAAGAATTTAGACCCCTTCGTGCAAACACCAGCCAGTCGTCGATAGCCAGCGAAGCCGCTTTTTTTGGTTCCCGCGCGATGCGATGCGCGCGTATGCGCACCATCATCTCGATAGCAAAACGGCACGCCTCCATCGCGAAGGCGTGCCGTTGTTTTGAAGCGCGTCAGACGCTTCTAGACGTTCTCGATTCCCAGCGCCGCGATGCCCGCGCGCGCGATCTGCGCATCCTGGTCCGACTTCACGCCCGACACCCCCACCGCCCCGACCATCTCCGCGCCCACGAGAATGGGCACGCCGCCTTCGAGCATGGCGTTCATCGGCGCCGACAGGAACGCGGTGCGCCCCTGCTTGATCGTGTCTTCGTACGCCTTCGTCTCGCGCCGACCGAGCGCGGCGGTGCGCGCCTTGCCGATGGCCATGTCGACGGTGCTCGCGCCCGCCCCTTCCAGGCGGTGCAGATGCAGCAGATGCGCGCCGTCATCGACGATAGCGATCGTCACGTTCCATTGATGGCCCTTCGCGAACGCCTCGGCGGCGGCGGCCATTGCCTTGACGTCATCGTCGGTCAATACGGGTTTCGTTCTCATTTGGCTCGCTCGCGGTCCGGTTAGCGGGAAAAGCCCCAGAACATCAGGTACCACGCGCTGTCCGCAACGGCCAGCGCTGCCACAAACCATAGCATCGAGAGCGCGCGAGGGCCAAGATTCGTCGCATAGCGGCCGGTCACGCGCCACGCAAGCCATGCGCTCCACACGTTCGCGCCGGCCAGCAGCCCCAGGCGCAAGCCCGTGACCCATCCGAGCGGCACGTGTTCGGCGCGCAGCAGCGAAACCGTCGTCGCGGAAAGGCCGAGGAACACGCCGACGCCCGCAATGGGAATCAGCGCGAGCGCCAGATGATGCAGCCGCTTCGTGTCCCACGCGCCGAGCATGCCCGCGCCCGCCGCGAGCAGCGCAAGGAGCGCCGTGCCGTACACGAGCCCCGTCGCGATGATGTAGCCGATTACCATCGTGCCGTCGAGCCACGAGAAGACGTCGTTCTGCTCCGGATAATGCGTGAAGAGGAACCACGGCGCGGTGGCGTCGAGCGGCCACAGGATATCGTGATCGATCAGCCAGCCCGCGAAAATCTGCTTCAGATCGACGAACCACGTGCTCACGGTCCAGTGGAACGCGCCGATTGCGACGCCGAGCAGACCGTACAGAATGAGCGCGGTGTCCCACGGATTCGCCGCCTTGTCGCCGAGATTCACGACTTCCTCGGCGGGGGAGCGCCACGACAGCGCGATGGCATCACGGTGGCCGCTGCATCGTCCGCACATATGGCAGTCGGACGCGCCCTTCATGTTGCGCAGCGGCACGAGCGGCGCGCAGTTGATCGGAATCACGCGATGCCCGTGCTCGCCCTTGGTGTACGAGCGCCGCCAGGCGTCCTCGTTGACCTTGTAGTGGAACGGCGCGAGGCGCGCGAGCAGCGAGAACACGCCGTTCACCGGGCACAGGTACTTGCACCACACGCGCTTCTCGCGGCCATACAGCGCGCCGATGATCATCGCCGCGACCGTCGATCCGCCGAGCACGAGCAGCACGGCCTTCGGATATTGATAGACGCTGACCATCTGGCCGTAGATCGTGGTGAGGCCGAACGCGACGAACGGCCAGCCGCCCCAGCGCATCCAGTGCGGAATCGCGCGGCCGCGACCGAAGCGGCTCGCGAACTCGGTCAGCGCGCCTTCGGGACATAGCACGCCGCACCAGACGCGGCCGAGCATCACCATCGACAGCAGCACGAACGGCCACCAGATGCCCCAGAACACGAACTGCGCGGCGAGCGTCAGGTTGTTCCAGAGATGCGCGGAGCCATCGGGCAGCGGCATCACGGCGGGAACGAGGATCAGAAATGCATACACGGCAACCACGACCCACTGAATTGCGCGGATCGTGCTGCCATGACGTTGCATCCATTGGCCGGCTTGCTGAAGCCGGCTCGGGGCTTGCACACCTTGTTGCATCATGGAGCTCATGCTGGGCGGCTGGCCGCCTTCTGTTTTTGCGCCATCTGGTTATTGGAGCGGCGCATCAGCAGATAGATGACGATCCAGTACACCGCATAAGCGACGAGATTCATGCCGGCCGGATGCGCGCGATAGCCGGTGAGCGCCGCGACGAGCGAGCCGAACGTGCTGGAATCGTCGAGCAGCGCGGACGTGTTCCACACCTGATTGACGATGACCGGCAGCACTTCCATGTCGATCAGCTTGTCGACGCCCGTTTCGAAGAGACCCGCCGCGAGGAAAAGCAGCATGATTTCGGTGACGCGGAAGAACGAGCGCCACGAAAAGAACTTGCCGCCGAGCTGAAGCACGTAGAACGTCAGCAGCGCGAGTCCGAAGCCGATGATGATCGCCGCATATTGCGACGCCGGCACGTGCCCCGACTGCCCGAAGCCGACGCCGTAGAGGAACACCGCCGTTTCGCTGCCCTCACGCGCGATGGCGAGCGCGACGAGCACCGCGATGCCCCACCAGTGCCCGTCCTGCGTGCTCTTCTGGAGCGAGGTTTCCATGTCGCGTTTGAGCGTGCGGCCGTGCCGTTTCATCCACAGCACCATCTGCACGATCAGCACGCAGGCGATCAGCACCATCGCGGTCTGGAAGTAATCCTGCGCGTTGCCCGACAGCACTTCGGTGAACCCGATGAGCGCCGCACCCAGCGCGATCGCCGCCACTAGCCCGGCGGCGACGCCGAACCACAGGTAAGGGAGGCCGCGCCGCGCCTGATGGTCGCCGTTTTTCAGCCACGCATGCAGGATGCCGACGACCAGCAGCGCCTCGACGCTTTCCCGCCAAACGATGAAAAGGACCTGCCCCATTACCGAACCTCCCGCAGTTCTGCTTCACTTCGGCCGCGCGGAGCAGTCCCGCGCGCCCGGCACATCACTTCGCAACGATGACGCCTTGCGCCGTCTGATGAAAATCGTCGAAGAACTTGTACTCGCCCGGATCGAGCGGCGCGATGACGACGAACGAATCCGCGCCGGGAGCCAGCACCTTTTCCTTGCGCAATTGCACGCTTTCGAATTCCGCTGCGCCCTTGCCGACGTTATGCACCTCGATCTTGATGCGCTGTCCCGCCGGCACTTCGATGCGCGCCGGATTGAGCTTGCCGTCGTTCATTTCGAGCTTGAACGTCGGCAGATCGGCGGCCTGCGCACTGCCGAAGCATGCGCCGAATGCGAACGCCGCGAGCGCAATCAACTGCCTTCTTGATTTCATGGGTACTTCCTGAATGAACGCGCCCGGCAACGCGACTGCCGGGCGCGCGAATCATGCGCGCGGGCGCTTGATGCTCAATACCCGCCCTTCTTGCCGATGCCCGCGAACGGGAAGTCGTATTCGATCGTGAACGGCTTGAACCACGGACCGACGCCCGTTTCCTTGTCGGTGTGACGGCCGAACGCCATGTGGCCCGTTTCCGACGGCGGCGAGACATGCAGCTTCAGGTGATACTTGCCCGGCCCGAAGAGCTTGACGTTGTCGCCGTAGTGCGGGCCGTCGCTTGCGACCATCGGCATCAGGTCGCCCTTGACGGACTGCGTCGTGCCCACTTTGTTCAGTTCGTACGTGACGTTCAGGTACGGCATCCAGTCGCCTTCGGCGAAACCGTTCGGATTGTTCTTGACCGCGTGAATGTCCGCTTCCAGATGGATGTCCGAATCCGACGCCTTGCGCATCATGCCTTCCGGCGCCATCGTGATCGGCTGCAGATAGACGGCGCCGGTTTCCATGCCGCCTTCGATATGCTGCTTTCCGATCGGATATTCGGCAGCGGAAGCCGCCATCATCGCCGTGAGGCCAGCGGCGGCGACAAGGCCGCGCATCAACGTAGAACCCATCAGATACTCCTTGTTTTTATGGATCGGCTCGCGGCGCAGTGCTGCCGCGCGGCCACGCTACAGGACAGCCCGGCCGAAACGGCGCTTCTCGCCGCGCAGGTCGGGACAACCTCCCGCCGAGACGATTCGCACCGGTACGCGACGTCCACTCGCACGGTCATCGCGAACGTTAATACGAACCATTCTCAATTTTCGCCAGTTTAGCATCGTTCGATGAGCACAACAATTTGACGGAGCTTACAACCTAGACGCAGTAAGGCTTTTCGGGCGCCGGACGACGCGCGGCATCGCGATCAAGAAAGCGGCGGATCGCCTGTCCGCCGCCTGTAGCCGCTTGTCCGCACTTACTTCCCGCCGACGCCGCTCACGTGATCGCCCACGTTCGCGCCGAAGACGCGCTGGCGCAGGAGCGCCAATTGGTCGCGGGTTTGCGCGGCCTTCTCGAATTCCAGATTCTTGGCGTGATCCATCATCTGCTTTTCGAGCCGCTTGATTTCCTTCGCGAGCTGCTTCTCGGTCATGTCCTCGAACTTCGCGCGCGCCTGCGCTTCCTTGAGCTCGGCGCGCGCGTCGTCGGCGCTGTAGACGCCGTCGATGATGTCCTTGATGCGCTTCTCGACCCCGCGCGGCGTGATGCCCATCTTTTCGTTATGCGCGATCTGCTTGGCGCGCCGCCGCTCGGTTTCGCCGATGGCGCGAGTCATCGAGTCGGTCATGTTGTCGGCGTAGAGAATCGCCTTGCCGTTCACGTTCCGCGCCGCCCGGCCGATGGTCTGGATCAGCGAGCGCTCGGCGCGCAGGAAGCCTTCCTTGTCGGCGTCGAGAATCGCGACGAGCGACACTTCCGGAATATCCAGCCCCTCGCGCAGCAGGTTGATGCCGACGAGCACATCGAACGTACCGAGCCGCAAGTCGCGGATGATTTCCACGCGCTCCACCGTGTCGATGTCGCTATGCAGATAGCGCACCTTCACGCCGTGATCGGCGAGGAATTCGGTCAGCTGCTCGGCCATGCGCTTGGTGAGCACGGTGACGAGCACGCGCTCGCCTGCCGCGACGCGCGCATTGATTTCCGAGAGCACGTCGTCCACCTGCGAGCGCGCGGGCCGCACTTCGATTTCCGGATCGACCAGACCGGTCGGACGCACGAGCTGCTCGGCCACCTGCCCCGCTTTCGCTTTTTCGTAATCGGCGGGCGTCGCGGAAACGAAGATCGCCTGGCGCATCTTGCGCTCGAACTCGTTGAACTTGAGCGGCCGGTTGTCGAGCGCGGACGGCATGCGGAAGCCGTAATCGACGAGATTTTCCTTGCGCGCGCGGTCGCCGTTGTACATGCCGTTCAACTGGCCGATCAAAACGTGCGATTCATCGAGCAGCATGAGCGCGTCGGGCGGCAGATAGTCCACGAGCGTCGGCGGCGGCTCGCCGGGCGCCGCGCCCGAGAAGTGCCGTGAGTAATTCTCGATGCCCTTGCAGAATCCGAGTTCCTGCAGCATTTCCAGGTCGAAGCGCGTGCGCTGCTCGAGCCGCTGCGCTTCGACGAGCTTGCCGTCGCGATGAAAAAATTCGAGCCGATCGCGCAGTTCTTCCTTGATCGTCTCGATGGCGCGCATGACCGTGTCGCGCGGCGTCACGTAATGCGACGACGGATACACGGTGAAGCGCGGAATCTTGTTGCGCACGCGGCCGGTGAGCGGATCGAAGAGCTGCATCGCTTCGATCTCGTCGTCGAACAATTCCACGCGCACGGCCATTTCGGCGTGTTCCGCCGGAAAAATGTCGATGGTGTCGCCGCGCACGCGGAACGTGCCGCGCTGGAAATCGGCTTCGTTGCGCGTGTACTGCATCGCGATCAGGCGCGCGATGACGTCGCGCTGGCCGAGCTTGTCGCCCGTGCGCAGCGTGAGAATCATCTTGTGATACTCGGACGGATTGCCGATACCGTAGATCGCCGACACGGTCGCCACGATCACCACGTCGCGCCGCTCCAGCAGGCTCTTGGTGGCCGAAAGCCGCATCTGTTCGATGTGCTCGTTGATCGACGAATCCTTCTCGATGAAAAGATCGCGCTGCGGCACGTACGCTTCTGGCTGGTAATAGTCGTAGTACGAGACGAAATACTCGACGGCATTGCGCGGAAAGAACTCGCGGAATTCGGCGTAGAGCTGCGCGGCGAGCGTCTTGTTCGGCGCGAACACGATCGCCGGGCGGCCGAGCCGCGCGATGACGTTCGCCATGGTGAACGTCTTGCCCGAGCCGGTGACGCCGAGCAGCGTCTGGAACGAGAGGCCGTCTTCCACGCCTTCGACGAGCGTGGCGATCGCGCCGGGCTGGTCGCCGGCGGGCGGATAAGGCTGATAGAGCTGAAACGGCGAGCCGTCGAACGTGACGAACTTCGACTCGTCCAGAGCGTCGGGCGCTTCGATGAGGGTATCGGACATGGGAACGAGAGTCTTCGCCAGGGCAAACATCCATTTTAACGGCTGCCGCGGAACTGCCGCAGCGCCCGGACGGTGGGCGGAATGGGGCGGCATCCGGAAGTTCTCCGCATGCCGCGCGTCGTTTCCAGCACATTGGGCTCCCGCTCGATATCTCAAGCGCGGCGCGGCGGCATGTGTCGATCTTCCGCGACGATACCGGTAAAAAGCACGCGGATTCGCGTCAGCCACCGACGAAACATCGGCGGGATTCGTTACAATGATCGACTGCGCTCACCGGCAAGACGGCGTTCGAAACGCCTCTTTCATGCCGATGACGCCCGCGCGCCGAGCCAGCTTTCCGGCCATCGAGGCGCGACGCGGTCGAGAAGCTCCGCCGTCCGCACTCCTGCCGCATGTCCTTTCCTCACTGCCGATAGACCATGTCTCTTTTCTCTGCCGTCGAACTCGCCCCCCGCGACCCGATTCTGGGCCTCAACGAAGCCTTCAACGCCGATCCGCGCCCGACCAAGGTCAATCTGGGCGTCGGCGTGTACACCAACGAAGAAGGCAAGATTCCGCTGCTGCGCGCCGTGCGCGAAGCCGAGAAAGCCCGCGTCGACGCCGCGCTGCCGCGCGGCTATCTGCCGATCGAGGGCATCGCCGCTTATGACGCCGCCGTGCAAACGCTGCTGCTCGGCAAGGATTCGCCGCTGATCGCCGCGGGCCGCGTCGTCACCGCGCAGGCGCTGGGCGGCACCGGCGCGCTGAAGATCGGCGCGGATTTCCTGAAGCGCGTGAACCCGAACGCGAAGGTCGCGATCAGCGATCCGAGCTGGGAAAACCATCGCGCGCTTTTCGAAGGCGCGGGCTTCGAAGTCGTCAACTATCCGTACTACGACGCCGCCACGCACGGCGTGAACTTCGAGGGCATGCTCGCCGCGCTGAACGGCTATGCGCCGGGCACGATCGTCGTGCTGCACGCGTGCTGCCATAACCCCACGGGCGTCGACCTGACGGAGGCGCAATGGCGCCAGGTCGTCGAAGTCGTGAAGGCGCGCAACCTCGTGCCGTTCCTCGACATCGCGTATCAGGGTTTCGGCGAAAGCATCGACGCCGATGCCGCCGCCGTGCGCCTTTTCGCCGCGTCCGATCTGAACGTGTTCGTGTCGTCGTCGTTCTCGAAGTCGTTCTCGCTGTACGGCGAGCGCGTCGGCGCGCTGTCCATCATCACGGCCGCGAAGGAAGAATCGGCGCGCGTGCTGTCGCAACTGAAGCGCGTGATCCGCACGAACTACTCGAACCCGCCGACGCACGGCGGCTCGGTCGTCGCGGCGGTGCTGGCGTCGCCCGAATTGCGCGCGACGTGGGAGCAGGAACTCGGCGAAATGCGCGACCGTATCCGCGCGATGCGCAACGGCCTCGTGCAGCGTCTGAAGGCGGCGGGCGTCGATCGCGATTTCTCGTTCGTCGATGCGCAGCGCGGCATGTTCTCCTACTCCGGGCTGACCGCCGCGCAAGTAGATCGTCTGCGTGAAGAGTTCGGCATCTACGCCGTGAGCACGGGCCGCATCTGCGTGGCCGCGCTGAATACGCGCAATCTGGATGTCGTCGCCAACGCGGTCGCCAGCGTGCTGCGTTAAGCTTCGTTCGCTGCAAACAGAAATGGCGTCCTTCGCGTGGAAGGACGCCATTTTTTGTGCTCGATGCAAGCGCCGCCTCGGCGGCAGGCGCGCGCTTTCGTCAGAGCGTGCGCGGCGCGGGATGCGCGACAGGCGCTGTCGCGTCGTCGGAATCGACGAGACCGTATGAGATCGCGCGCGCCAGTTCCGCGCTCACGCTTCCGACGTCCACTTGCTGACGGCGAAGCGCCGCCGATTCGCGCTCTTCCGCATGCATGCAGAAGGTCAGCACGGCGATTAACAGGATGGCGAGAGGCCAGTAAGTCGATATTGTCTTTTTCATGGGACTGCCTTCAGTTCGATGCCGTTGCAGGCGCGCTCGCCCACTTGTCGACGTTTGGATGGTACGCAATCGGCCGTTACTGAAAAAGTCGTCGAACAGGGAAGGTTCGTTGCGTTAATGGCAACAAGCAAGTTCTCGGCCTGTCTCGCTGCCTGACGAAACCCCGCGTCACGCCGTCATAAAGGCTTACAAAGTTGTTGGGGACAATGTCCCTGCGCCGGTGTCTTAATGCTTATACGCACAACCCATAATTCAACGGTCATGAAAGTCGCTGGTTTAGTGATGGTTTCCTCGGCGCTGCTGCTCGGCGGATGCGCGGCCTATCCCGATGGTCCGATGTATGGCGGCGGTTACCCCGCTACGTACGACGATCCGGGCTACGCCGCCTACCCGGCCTATCCTGCTTACTACGGCGGGCCGGTCGTGCAGCCGGGCGTCGTCATCAATGGCGGGTATTACTCGGGACCACGCCGTTATTGGGACGACAGCCCTGGATATCGCCGCCCGCCGCCTGGCGGCTGGAACAATCGGCCGCACGGCGAGCCGGGCCACGGCGGCCAGGCAGGTGGCCCACCGCAACACGGCGGCCCGCCCCCGCAAGCAGGCGGCGGCGCGCCGATGCCTCAGGCGGTCGGCGGCGTGCGGCCGCATCCGCCGCAAGCGCAGCCGCAAGGTCAACCGCAGCAGGCTCCAGCGCGAGGCGGTGGTGGCGGTGGCGGTGCCAGCAATCACGGCGGCAACGACCGCGGCTTTCTCGGGCGGACCGGCGGCTGATCGCCGACAGGCCGCTGCAATGAAGACAGGCCGCGCCGGATCACACGATCCGGCGCGGCCTTTCCTTTGGGCGAGGCGTTTTCATCCGATATGCGACTGCTGCGCCTTGTATAACTCGCGGAACGTGCGGCCGACGGGCGCGGGCATATCGCGCGTGGCGGTCCATCCGGCGCCAAACGGCAGTCGCGAAATCGCCTTTCGCTTGCCGCCGATGCGCTCCATGACCCGCACGGCCAGTTTCGTGAAGAGCGCATACGCGGTCGGGCGCATCGCCAGATAACCCCACGCGGCGAGCGCCGCACGTTCCGTCCACGGACGCAGACGCCGCTCCATCTGCTTCTCGCGCAGCTTGCGCAGCAAGTCGGAGAGCGGAATGCCCACGGGACACACGCTATTGCACTCGCCGCAGAGCGTGGCGGCTTGCGGCAGGTCGAGCGCCTTCTCGATGCCGACATAAGCCGGCGTCAGCACGGAACCCATCGGGCCGGGATACACCCAGCCATACGCGTGTCCGCCGATCTTCTGATACACCGGGCAGTGATTCATGCACGCGCCGCAGCGAATGCAGCGCAGCATTTCCTGGAACTCGCCGCCGATGAGCCCGGTGCGCCCGCCATCGACGAGGACGAAATACATGTGCTCCGGACCGTCCGTCTCGCCCGGCGCGCGCGGACCCGTGAGCAGCGAGAAATAGTTCGAGATGGTCTGCCCGGTCGCCGAACGCGGCAAGAGGCGCATGGCGGTGGCGAGATCTTCGAGCGTCGGCAGCACTTTCTCGATGCCCGTCACGGCCACATGGACGCGCGGCATCACCGTGCACATGCCTTCGTTGCCCTCGTTCGTGACGACGGCCACCGACCCCGTCTCCGCGATCAGAAAGTTGCCGCCCGTCACGCCCATGTCCGCCGACATGAAATGCGGCCGCAACACTTCGCGCGCCTCGCGCGTCATCGCGGGGATGTCGGTCAGGCGCGGCTTGCCGTGCGTCTTCGCGAAGAGGTCGGCGATCTGCTCCTTGTCCTTGTGAACGACGGGCGCGATGATGTGGCTCGGCGGTTCGTTATCGTTGATCTGCAGGATGTATTCGCCGAGGTCCGTCTCGATGGACTGCACGCCCATCTCGCCGAGCACGCGGTTCAGCTGCATCTCTTCCGATACCATCGACTTGGTCTTGATGACCTTCTTCACGCCGTGTTCGCGCGCAATCTCCGCGACGAGCCGCGCCGCGTCCTGCGTCGATTCCGCGTACAGCACGGTGGCCCCGCGCCGCGTCGCTTCGCGCTCGAAGGTTTCGAGCCACACGTCGAGATTGTCGAGCGCGCGATTGCGGCGTTCCTTGAGCGCGGCGCGCGTCGCTTCGAAGTCGATGTCGCGCACGGCGGTTGCGCGCGCGCTCACGAACTTGGTCGAGAGTTTGGTGAGGTTCTGCTGCAGCCGTTCGTCGGCGAGCTTGCTGCCGGCTCGCGCCTTGAAGTGCATCGTCTGGACTTGCATGTGCGCCCTCTTATGATGCGTTGCGCTGCGCGTCGCCGGCGAGCACTTGCGCGATATGCAGCACGCGCGTCGCGGTATCGCCCGTGCGGCGCAGCCGCCCTTCGATGTTCAGCATGCAGCCGAGATCGCCCAGCACCACCGCTTGCGCCCCGCTCGCCTTGATGTTCGCGCATTTCTCATCGACGATCGCCGTCGAGATATCACCGTACTTCACCGCGAACGTGCCACCGAAACCGCAGCAATGCTCGCAGCCGGCCATCTCCGTCACCGGCACGCCGGCTTGCGCGAGCAGCTCGCGCGGCTGCGTCTTCACGCCGAGCTCGCGCAGGCCGGAACAGGAATCGTGATACGTCACCATGCCGTCGAAAACGCCCGGCTCCATGCGCGCCTTCGCCACGTTGACGAGAAAATCGGTCAGCTCGAACACAAGCGGTTGCAGCCGCGCGAAGCGGTTCATCAGTTCGGGATCGTCGCGAAAAAGATCGCCGTAATGCGCGCGAATCATGCCGCCGCACGAGCCGGACGGCACGACCACATAATCGAACTGCTCGAATTCGCGCAGCGTCTTCTCGGCGAGATCGCGCGCCAGCCGCCGATCACCCGAGTTGTACGCCGGCTGGCCGCAGCACGTCTGCGCGGGCGGCACGGTCACTTCGAAGCCGGCGCGCTCGATCAGCTTGATGACCGAGAAGCCGATTTCCGGGCGCATCATGTCGATCAGACACGTGACGAATAAACCGACTCGCATGAGGGCGTTCCTTTGTTGTTCGTGTATTGCAGGGCACGTCGATTATCCGCGAAAGCGCGGCGGCTTCGAACGCCATCGACTTTTCTTTTCACATTATGAGATACAATCGATATTCCGCTGTTTGACGCATCAACCGATTTTTCACGATGAGCGATACGAACCCGGACTCCAAGACATCCATTCAGGTGATCGAACGCATGATGAGCCTGCTCGACGCGCTCGCCGATCACACCGATCCCGTCAGCCTGAAGGAACTCTCGCATAGCACTGGCCTGCATCCGTCCACCGCGCACCGCATCCTGAACGACATGGTGCTCTGCCGGCTCGTGGACCGGTCCGATCCGGGCACATACCGGCTCGGGATGCGCCTGCTCGAACTCGGCAATCTGGTGAAGGCGCGCCTTTCGGTGCGCGAAGCCGCGATGCCGCCGATGCGCGAGCTGCATCGGCAGACGGGACAGACGGTGAACCTCTCGGTGCGCCAGGGCGACGAGATCGTGTACATCGAGCGCGCGTATTCGGAGCGATCCGGCATGCAGGTCGTGCGGGCGATCGGCGGACGCGCGCCGCTGCATCTCACGTCGGTCGGCAAGCTCTTTCTCGCCGCCGACGAAGCCGCCCGCGTGCGCGCCTACGCGATGCGCACCGGCTTGTCGGGGCACACGCAGAACAGCATCACGGATCTGGCGAAGCTCGAACGCGAGCTGTCGTTCGTGCGCCAGCAATCGTGCGCGCGCGACAACGAGGAACTGGAACTCGGCGTGCGCTGCATCGCGGCAGGCATCTACGACGACACCGGTCGGCTCGTCGCGGGGCTGTCGCTTTCCGCGCCGGCGGATCGTCTGCAGGACGCGTGGCTCAAGCAGTTGAGCCATACCGCGCTCGAAATATCGCGATCGCTCGGCTATCACCCGGAACTGTCCGCGCAAGGACAGCGAGAAGCTCAACGAGAAGCCCAGCGCTGAAGCGCCGCTCGCGCTTGAATGAAAAAGCCGGATGCGTCTCGCGACGCATCCGGCTTTCTTTTCGGCTAAAGCTTTCCGGAAATCCGCTCAGGGATTCGCGCCGCCGCCCATGTCCGCACTCATGATGCGCGGCTCGCCGAGCGTATCGAGATACGAGCGCAGGCGGCCTGCATCGGCGAAACGCGAGTACTTGCCGTAGGAATCCAGCAGCACGATGATGACCGGCCGGCCATGCACGTTCGCCTGCATCACGAGGCATTCGCCCGCCTCGTTGATGAACCCGGTCTTCTGCAAGCCGATATCCCACGACGCATTGCGTACCAGCGCATTCGTGCTGTTGTACGCAAGCGTGCGCTTGCCGGTGAAGACTTCGTAGCTGCGATCCGTCGAGAACTTGCGGATCAGCGGATATTGATACGCCGCGTTGACCATCTTCACGAGATCGCGCGCGCTCGATACGTTCAGGCTCGTGAGGCCGGTGGAATTCTCGAAGTGCGTGTCGGTCATGCCGAGCGCCTTCGCCTTCGCGTTCATCGCGGCGATGAACGCCGGACGCCCGCCCGGGTAGTAGCGCGACAACGCCGCCGCCGCACGGTTTTCCGACGCCATCAGCGCGATATGCAGCATGTCTTCGCGATTCAGCACCGATCCCACCGCGAGCCGCGAGCCCGTGTACTTCTCGTAGTCGCGGTCTTCGTCCGTCACCGTCATTTCTTCGGTGAGCGGCAAGTGCGCGTCGAGCGTGACCATTGCCGTCATCAGCTTGGTGATGGACGCGATCGGCACCACGGCGCGCGAGTTCTTGTCGAAGAGCGTCTCGGACGTGCCCTGATCGACGACGTAGGCGACGCTCGAACGCAACGCGAGGCTGTCGGGCGTGTCATGCAGGCCGAACGCCTGTCCGACCGACGTCGCGCGCGGCTGATACGCCACCGAATGCACTGCGGCGCGGCGCGCACGCGGGTCCATCCGATAGTTCACGCGATGCTTGCGCGATGCCTTGGGCGCGTCGTCGTCCTCATTGGCGGCCGCGACCTTGGCTGCGCGCGCACCTTTAGCCGCCTTCGCCACGCGGGCGGGCTTGGCGGTCTTGCTTTCGGCGGCCGGTTTGGCGGTGTGTTTGACGGTTTTGCTGCTGGTGGTTTTGGCGAGGGCTTCAGCCGGAGCCACTGCGAAGGATGTCGCGACGGCGAGCGAAACGGCGATCGACAATGCGGAGCGCAATGCCACGCCATGCACCACCTTCAGCGACGAAAACATTTCGGTTTTCATTAGTGTTCTATAGGGCGGCTGGAGAGTACCGCCAAGTGTAGTGAAGCTGCGAAATTTAAGCAATATTAAGCACTTATCGACGCACGTTAAACCGATTTGTAAGCGGCGATTGCTTGATTCTGAAACATTGCGCGCATTGATCGGAAAAAACGATCGGGCCCCGCGCAACCGGTTCTGCGAAAAACACGCTTTCGACTTCGTCGCCTACGCGTTATCGGCAAAACTTTCTCGAACTTGAGAGGTAACTTTAAGAACGACGCTGCCGGGCTTTGCTGGCTTGACCAATAACCTATTACCCGTCGACGTGCTGTGAGAAGCGTTGAGTCGTCAGCCGAAATGTTAACGGTTCTTTGACAATTTGGTGTACGGCATCGTCCGAAAAGTAAGACGATCACGCGAATTTTCCTATCACCATTCGCCGTCCGCTTCCTCTGGGCTGCGAGCCACGCCGGTGCACGCCGCGCACGCTGCTTGTTTCCTCACACCATCAGCGCTTACTTAACATATTGTTTGGCAAGGGTTTTCCACTATTTGTGCAATGCACAAAAACCGCTTGACATCGATAAGAATATCTCTAAAATGGGTTCCATGTTGCGACGCACCAATCGGAGCTGCACCATCTGGCAGCAAGCTGCTGCACCCACCAAACCACGACCCGCATCGATGGGTCGGCTATCAGGAGCCTGAGATGACGTTGTTGACCCCCGAGCAAATCGCCGCTGCGCAAAAAGCCAACTTCGACACGCTGTTCGGTCTGACGAACAAGGCGTTCGAAGGCATCGAAAAGCTGGTCGAACTGAATCTGCAAGTCGTGAAGTCGACGCTTGCCGAAAGCCAGGAAAACACGCAACGCGCGCTGTCCGTCAAGGACGCGCAGGAACTCCTCGCGCTGCAAGCCAGCCTGTCCCAGCCGGTCGCGGAAAAGGTGCTGTCGTACGGCCGTCACCTGTATGAAATCGCATCGGCTACGCAAGCCGAATTCGCCCGCGTCGCTGAAGCGCAATACGAAGAGCAGAACCGCAAGGTTCAAACGCTCGTCGACAACGTCGCGAAGAATGCGCCCGCCGGTTCGGAAACGGCCGTCGCCGTGATGAAGTCGGCCATCACCGCCGCCAACACGACGTACGAAACGGTTCATAAGGCAACGAAGCAAGCCGTCGAAATCGCGGAAAGCAACTTCAACGCCGCCGCCACGGCCGCGACGAAGGCTGCCACGCAAGCGACCGAGCAAGCTGCCCGCACCGCTTCGGTCTCGGCCAAGCGCACCGTCGCCTAAGTCTTCGCCGGCGTCCTTTGGACGCTGCATGCGATGGATGAAGCAAGAAACCCGGCTCCGGCCGGGTTTTTCGTTTATCGCGAGAAAATGAGTTGAAAAAAAGGCGCGTCCCCTTTCGGGAACGCGCCTTTTGCGCATACGGGCGCCGCGATTACTTCTTGCGCTGCGGCGGCAGATCCGTACACACGCCTTCGTACAACTCGGCGGCCATGCCGACCGATTCGCCGAGCGTCGGGTGCGGGTGAATCGTCTTGCCGATATCCGTCGCGTCCGCGCCCATCTCGATCGCGAGGCACACTTCGCTGATCAGATCGCCCGCATTCAAGCCGACGATCCCGCCGCCGATCACGCGATGCGTCTCTTCGTCGAAGATCAGCTTCGTGAAGCCTTCGTCGCGGCCATTGGCGATCGCGCGGCCCGACGCGGCCCACGGGAACACCGCTTTGCCGTACTTGACGCCTTCGGCCTTGCACTGCTCCTCGGTCTTGCCGGCCCACGCCACTTCCGGATCGGTGTAAGCCACCGACGGAATCTGCAACGCGTCGAAATACGCCTTCTCGCCGTGTGCCGCTTCCGCCGCGACGTGGCCTTCGTGCACAGCCTTGTGCGCGAGCATCGGCTGGCCGACGAGATCGCCGATCGCGAAAATGTGCGGCACGTTGGTGCGCATCTGCTTGTCGACGTTGATGAAGCCGCGATCCGTCACCGCGACGCCCGCCTTGTCCGCGCCGATCTTTCCGCCGTTCGGGCTGCGGCCGACCGCCAGCAGCACGAGGTCGTAGCGTTGCGGCTCGGCCGGCGCCTTCTCGCCTTCGAACGTGACGTAGATGCCGTCGTCCTTCGCTTCGGCCTTCGTGGTCTTCGTCTTGAGCATGACGTTGGCGAAGCGCTTGGCGTTGAATTTCTCCCAGACCTTCACGAGATCGCGGTCCGCGCCGACCATCAGGCCATCGAGCATTTCGACGACATCGATTTCCGCACCGAGCGTCGAATACACGGTCGCCATTTCCAGCCCGATGATGCCGCCGCCCACCACCAGCATGCGCTTGGGCAACTGACGCAATTCGAGCGCGCCGGTCGAATCGACGACGCGCGGATCGTCCGGGAAGAACGGCAGCTTCACCGACTGCGAGCCCGCCGCGATGATCGCCTGCTTGAACTTCACGACCTTCTTGCCGCCCTCGCCCTGCACTTCCATGTGATGCGGATCGACGAACGTGCCGACGCCCGTCACCACTTGCACCTTGCGCGCCTTCGCCATGCCCGCGAGACCGCCGGTCAGCTTCTTGACGACGCCTTCCTTGAAGCCGCGCAGCTTGTCGAGATCGATCTTCGGCTCGCCGAAGCTGATGCCGTGCGCAGCCAGTTCCTTCGTTTCGTCCATCACGAGCGCGGTATGCAGCAGCGCCTTCGACGGAATGCAGCCGACGTTCAGACACACGCCGCCGAGCGTCGAATAACGTTCGACGAGCACGGTGTTCATGCCGAGGTCGGCGGAACGGAACGCAGCGGAATAACCGCCGGGGCCCGCGCCGAGCACGAGCATGTCGCATTCGACATCCGCGCTGCCCGAGTAGCTGCCCGCCTGCGGCGCGGGCGCGGCGCTCGCCTTTTCCGCCGGCTGCGGCTGCGCGGCGGCCGGTTTCGTCGGCGTTTGCGTCGTGCCGCCGCCCTGCGCTTCGAGCGTCAGGATCAGCGTGCCTTCCGACACGTTGTCGCCGACCTTGATCTTCACTTCCTTGACCGTGCCCGCGGCGGGCGACGGCACGTCCATCGTCGCCTTGTCGGATTCGAGCGTGACGAGCGATTGCTCCTTCTCGACGGTATCGCCCGGCTTCACGTGGACTTCGATGACCGGAATGTCCTTGAAGTCGCCGATATCCGGCACCTTCACGTCTTGCGCTGCGCCGCCCGAAGCAGCAGCCGGCGCAGGCGCAGCGGCGGGTGCCGGTGCAGGCGAAGGAGCGGCTGCGGCGCCTTCGGTTTCGATCATCGCGATGACCGAGCCCTGGCTGACCTTGTCGCCCTGCTTGACCTTCACTTCCTTGATGGTGCCAGCGACATCGGCGGGCACTTCCATCGTCGCCTTGTCGGTTTCGAGCGTGATGACGCCCTGTTCCTTTTCGATGACGTCGCCGGGCTTGATATTGACTTCGATGACATCGACATCGGAGAAGTCGCCGATATCGGGTACTTTTAGTTCGACGAGACTCATGTTGTCCCCTAAGAGATGTGCGGATGGAACCTCATGGCAACGCCCGAGGTTCCGCCGTCGGTCAGATCAGAAGATCAAAGAATCACGCGACGGAAGTCCGCCAGAATCCCCGACAGATACGCGTTGAAGCGCGCGGCCTCGGCGCCGTCGATGACGCGATGGTCGTACGACAGCGACAGCGGCAGCGTGAGGCGCGGCACGAACTGCTTGCCGTCCCACACGGGCTTCATCTGGCCGCGCGACAGGCCGAGAATGGCCACTTCGGGCGCGTTGATGATCGGCGTGAAGTTCGTTCCGCCGATGCCGCCCAGCGACGAAATCGAGAAGCAGCCGCCCTGCATCTGATCCGGCTTCAGCTTGCCTTCGCGCGCGAGCTTCGACAGATCCGCCATCTCCTTCGCGATATCGATCAAGCCCTTCTTGTCCGCATCGCGGATGACCGGAACGACGAGGCCGTTCGGCGTATCGGCCGCGAAACCGACGTGGTAGTACTGCTTGAAGACGAGGTTGTCGCCGTCGAGGCTCGCATTGAAGGTCGGGAACTTCTTCAGCGCCGACACGACCGCCTTGATGACGAACGCCAGCATCGTGATCTTCACGCCGGCCTTCTCGTTTTCCTTGTTGAGCTTCACGCGCAACGCTTCCAGCTCGGTGATGTCCGCTTCGTCGTTGTTCGTGACGTGCGGGATCATCACCCAGTTGCGATGCAGGTTCGCGCCCGAAATCTTCTTGATGCGCGACAGCGGCTTCGGATCGACCGGACCGAACTTCGTGAAGTCGATCTTCGGCCACGGCAGCAGACCCAACTCGCCGCCGCCACCGCCAGCCGGTGCAGCCGCCGCGGCGGGCGCCGCGCCCTGACCCGTCATCACGCCCTTCACGAACGCGGTGACGTCGCCCTGCGTGATGCGGCCCTTCGGACCGGTGCCCTTCACGCGCGTGACATCGACGCCCAGCTCGCGCGCGAACTTGCGCACCGACGGCGACGCGTGGCTCGACGTGCGCAAGCCGTCGCCGGCGGGCATCACGGGCGCCTGCGCGAGCGCGGACGGCGCTTCCTTTGCGGCCGATGCGGGCGCGGGCTTCGCGGGCGCATCGGACGGCGCTTCGACCGGCTTCGCGGGTTCCTGCTTCGGAGCCGCTGCTGCAGCAGGCGCGCCGTCGCCGCCTTCCAGCACGAGAATCAGCGATCCTTCGGAGACCGTATCGCCGACCTTGACTTTCAGTTCCTTGACCGTGCCCGATGCGGGGCTCGGCACGTCCATCGTCGCCTTGTCGGATTCCAGCGTGACGAGCGACTGCTCCTTCTCCACCTTGTCGCCGACCTTGACGCCGATCTCGATGATCGGAATGTCCTTGAAGTCGCCGATATCCGGCACCTTCACTTCGACCGATCCGCCGCCGCCCGACGCCTGCGCGGGCTGCGCTTGGGCTTGGGTTTGCGTCTGCGCGGGCGCTTCCTGCTTCGCGGGCGCAGCGGGCGAGGCCGCGCCGTTCGCGCCGCCTTCCAGCACGACGATGAGCGTGCCTTCCGACACGTTGTCGCCGACCTTGACCCTCACTTCCTTGACGGTGCCCGCCGCGGAACTGGGCACGTCCATCGTCGCCTTGTCGGATTCGAGCGTGACGAGCGACTGCTCGGGCTCGACCGTATCACCCACCTTGACCAGCACTTCGATCACGGGGATGTCCTTGAAATCGCCGATGTCCGGCACTTTGACTTCGATCGCTTGACTCATTATTAGTGTCTCCTGGGTTGCACGCGGGCCTCCTTCCGCTTCGGAAAGAGGCCGCGTCACAACGCTCGGGGGCGATGCCTTTAGACGGTCATCGGGTTGGGTTTGGACGGGTCGAGGTTGTACTTCTTGATCGCCTCGGCGACGACCTTGCGCTCGATCGTGCCTTCGTCGGCCAGCGCGTTCAGCGCGGCCAGCGTCACCCAATAGCGGTCGACTTCGAAGAAGTGGCGCAGCGCCTCGCGCGTGTCCGAGCGGCCGTAGCCGTCGGTGCCGAGCACCACGAACTTGTTCGGAACATAGCCGCGAATCTGGTCGACGAGCGCGCGGATGTAGTCCGTCGATGCGATCACCGGACCCTTCGCGCCGTCGAGCAGCTTCGTCACGTGCGGCACGCGCTTCTCGTCCGTCGGATGCAGCAGGTTCCAGCGCTCGCACGCCTGACCGTCGCGGGCCAGTTCGGTGAAGCTCGGCACGCTCCACAGGTCGGCGGAAACGCCCCAGTCGTCCTTCAACAGTTGAGCCGCGGCGATGACTTCGTTGAAGATCGTGCCCGCGCCCATGAGCTGGACGTGCGCCTTGCCCGCTGCGTCGGCCTTCTTGAACGCGTACATGCCCTTGATGATGTCCGAGGCAACGGCATCGCCTTGCGGGATCGCCGGATGTTCGTAGTTCTCGTTCATCACGGTGATGTAGTAGTACACGTCTTCCTGATCCGCCACCATGCGGCGCAGGCCGTCCTGCATGATGACCGCGAGTTCGTAGCCGAACGTCGGGTCGTAGCTCACGCAGTTCGGGACGGACGCCGCCCACAGCAGCGAGTGGCCGTCTTCGTGCTGCAGGCCCTCGCCGTTGAGCGTCGTGCGGCCCGCGGTGCCGCCCAGGAGGAAGCCGCGCGAACGCATGTCGCCCGCGGCCCACGCCAGATCGCCGATGCGCTGAAAGCCGAACATCGAGTAGAAGATGTAGAACGGGATCATGATCTCGCCGTGCGTCGAGTACGACGTCGCGGCCGCGATCCAGTCACACATGCCACCGGCTTCGTTGATGCCTTCCTGCAGAATCTGGCCGGTCTCCGATTCCTTGTAGAACATCAGCTGGTCGGAGTCTTCCGGAATGTACTTCTGGCCGTCCTGATTCCAGATGCCGATCTGGCGGAAGAGGCCTTCCATGCCGAACGTACGCGATTCGTCCGGGACGATCGGCACGATGCGCTTGCCGAGCGCCTTGTCCTTCAGCAGGATGTTCAGAATCCGCACGAAGGCCATCGTCGTGGAGATTTCGCGGCCTTCGCCCGTGCCCTTGAGCAACGGTTCGAACGCGGCGAGCGCCGGCACCGGCAGCGATTCCGCCTTCTCGCGGCGCGACGGCAGATAGCCGCCCAGGTCCATGCGCTTCTGACGCATGTACTCCAGTTCCTTCGAGCCTTCTTCGAACGTGAGATACGGCACGTCGGCGATTTGCTCGTCGGTCAGCGGCAGACGGAACTGGTCGCGGAATTTCTTCAGCGTGTCGATCGGCAGCTTCTTCTGCTGGTGCGTGATGTTCATCGCCTGGCCGTGCTCGCCCATGCCATAGCCCTTGATGGTCTTGGCGAGGATGACGGTCGGCGCGCCCTTCGTCTTGGTCGCGGCGTCGAACGCGGCGTAGATCTTGTGCGGATCGTGGCCGCCGCGATTCAGATTCCAGATGTCGTCATCGGACCAGTCGGCGACGAGCGCCTTCAGTTCCGGCGTGTTGAAGAAGTGCTCGCGCACGAACGCGCCCGACTCCGACTTGTACGTCTGGTATTCGCCGTCGACGACTTCCATCATGCGGCGCATGAGCGCGCCGGTCTTGTCGCGTGCGAAGAGCGCGTCCCAGCGGCTGCCCCAGATGACCTTGATGACGTTCCAGCCCGCGCCACGGAATTCGCTTTCCAGTTCCTGAATGATCTTGCCGTTGCCGCGCACCGGGCCGTCCAGACGCTGCAGATTGCAGTTGATGACGAACACGAGGTTGTCGAGACGCTCGCGCCCGGCCATGCCGATCGCGCCGAGCGATTCCGGCTCGTCCGTCTCGCCGTCGCCGAGGAACGCCCAGACCTTGCGGCCGTCCGTCTTCGCGATGCCGCGCGCCTGCATGTACTTCATGAAGCGCGCCTGGTAGATCGCCATGATCGGGCCCAAGCCCATCGAGACGGTCGGGAATTGCCAGAAATCCGGCATCAGCCACGGATGCGGATACGACGAGATGCCCTCGCCGCCCACTTCCTGGCGGAAGTTGTTCAGTTGCTTCTCGGTCAGGCGGCCGAGCAGGAACGCGCGCGAGTAGACGCCCGGCGACGAGTGGCCCTGCACGAACACGAGATCGCCGCCGTGTTCTTTCGACGGCGCATGCCAGAAGTGATTGAAGCCGACGTCATACAGCGTCGCCGCCGATGCGAACGATGCGATGTGGCCGCCGACGTTGGTGTCCTTGCCCGCGCGCAGGACCATCGCGATGGCGTTCCAGCGCGTGTACGAGCGGATGCGGTGTTCGATGTCCTGGTCGCCCGGAATCTTCGACTGCGCGGCGACGGGGATGGTATTGATGTACGGCGTGTTCGCCGAGAACGGCAGGTGCTCGCCATGCACGCGAGCGAACTCGATTTGTTTCTCGATCAGGTAGTGCGCGCGGTCAGGGCCGACCGCGGAAATCACGCCATCGAGCGCTTCGAGCCATTCGGCGGTTTCCTGCGGATCGTCGTCTTTTGCGTTGGCGACATATTTGAGAACTTCGTCGGGTACAGCGGACATGCTCGTCTCCTGATGTGAGGAACGCTCCTTAAACCGCCAACACACGCCCGCGCGAAAGCACAAAAGCGGGCGCTGGCCGCGTGCCGGCAATTCTAAAGAGGGTCCAGAGCTTGAAGCAAGGAATTTTTCGAATCATGAGAGGCTATCTCACAATGCGGAAAATTGCTGCATTGCACCGTCCGATATAGGTTTTAAGCTCAGATGTTTCTCCTCCTTTTCCTGCAAATCCCTCATTGTTAGCGCTTTTTTACGCCAATTAACAATCGGGTGCTGCGTTACAATCGCTTCCATGTTGACCGACCGGCTGATCAAACGCTCGGCGCGCGTCGTAAAGAAACCTACCGACTCGTCGCCCTCCCGCTGGCACCACGGACCGTGGTGGTCGAATTCCTATTTACTCACGCCGCTCATTTCGATCCTCGTCTTTCTGGTCGTGATGAGTCTGATTCTCTGGAGTTTGAACCGGCGCGAGCAGCAGCAGCAGGAAGACACGCTGTATCGCAACGTCGCGTGGGCTCAACAGCAGATTCGTCTTTCGATGACCGCTGCGCAAGAACAAATCCAGGCCTTGTCGCGCGACATCGCGGGCGGCCACGGCGATCCGCAGAACTTCCAGACGGCATCGACCGACATCATGCAGGGGCATCCCGAGATCCTCTACATGAACTGGTACACGAGCGAGCACAAGCCGCGCTGGCCCAACACGCCGCTGCCCGTGCTCGGATCGCGTCTCGCCAAGCCGAACGACACGCAGATGGACGAAGCCGTCCAGGCCGCGTTCGACGAAGCCCGCAGCACGCGCCGCCAGGTCTATTCCCCCCTTCTTTACGACGACCTCGGCAACGGCTACATCACGCTGCAGACGCCGGTTTTCCGCGACCGCGAATTCCTCGGATCGATCGCCGCCGTCTTTTCGATCGAAGGCATTCTCAAGCATGACATTCCGGGCGAACTGTCGGCGAAATACAAGATCTCGATCACCGATCTGAACAATCGCGAACTCGCCACCACATCGAGCCGGCCGCGCCTGCCGCGCGACATGTTCTACGACCTGCCGCTCGATCCGCCGGGGCAAGGGCTGTCGGTGCGCGTGTACTCGTATCCGCAGCTCACGAACTTCACGAATAACACATTGGTGTGGCTCGTCGCGGGCTTGTCGTGCTTCGTGCTGTGGAGTCTCTGGAGCCTGTGGAAGCACACGCGCCAGCGCTTCGAGGCGCAACAGGCGCTTTACGCCGAAGCGTTTTTCCGTCGCGCGATGGAAAACTCCGTGCTGATCGGCATGCGCGTGCTCGACATGCACGGGCGCATCACGCACGTGAATCCGGCGTTCTGCCGCATGACGGGCTGGGACGAAAGCGATCTCGTCGGCAAGAACGCGCCGTTCCCGTACTGGCCGCGCGACGCGTATCCCGAAATGCAGCGTCAGCTCGACATGACCTTGCGCGGCAAGGCGCCCTCTTCCGGCTTCGAACTGCGCGTGCGCCGCAAGGACGGCTCGTTCTTCCACGCGCGGCTCTACGTTTCGCCGCTGATCGACAGTTCCGGGCGTCAGACGGGCTGGATGTCGTCGATGACGGACATCACCGAGCCCAAGCGCGCGCGCGAAGAGCTCGCCGCCGCGCACGAGCGCTTCACCACCGTGCTCGAAAGCCTCGACGCGGCCGTGTCCGTGCTCGCCGCCGACGAAGCCGAGCTGCTCTTCGCGAACCGCTATTACCGGCATCTGTTCGGCATCCGGCCGGACGGCCATCTGCAACTCGCGGGCGCGGCCTTCGACGGCAGCAGCCACAGTTCGTCCGACACTATCGACATGATCGATACCTACGCGGGCCTGCCCGCCGCCGCGCTCACCGAAAGCTCGGCGGACGCGCAGGAGGTCTATGTCGAAGGCATCCAGAAGTGGTTCGAAGTGCGCCGCCAGTACATTCAGTGGGTGGACGGCCATCTCGCGCAGATGCAGATCGCGACCGACATCACGCAGCGCAAGCAGGCGCAGGAACTCGCGCATCAGCAGGAAGAGAAGCTCCAGTTCACGAGCCGCCTGATGACGATGGGCGAAATGGCGTCGTCGCTCGCGCACGAGCTGAATCAGCCGCTCGCCGCGATCAACAACTACTGCTCGGGCTGCGTCGCGCTCGTGAAGTCCGGCCGCATGACGCAGGAAACGCTCTTGCCGGTGCTCGAAAAGACCGCGCAGCAGGCGGTGCGCGCGGGGATGATCATCAAGCGCATCCGCGAGTTCGTGAAGCGCTCGGAGCCGAAGCGCCAGGCGACGCGCGTCGCCGATATCGTCGCGGATGCGGTCGGTCTCGCGGAGATCGAGGCGCGCAAACGCAAGATACGCATCGTCACCGAGATCCGCTCGCGCATGCCGGTGATCTACGTCGATCCCGTTTTGATCGAACAAGTGTTGGTCAACCTGTTGAAAAACGCGGCCGAAGCGATGCATGATGCGAAACCGAACGCCGTCGATCCGGTCATCCGTGTGGTCGTGCTGCGCACGGACGGCGGCTCGGTGTGCATCAGCGTCGTCGATCAGGGTCCGGGCGTGGACGAAGCCACCGCCGAGCGCCTGTTCGAGCCGTTCTACAGCACCAAATCGGACGGCATGGGCATGGGTCTGAACATCTGCCGCTCGATCATCGAATCGCATCGGGGCCGCCTGTGGGTGGTCAACAATGTCGATCCGGACGGCCATGTGACGGGTGCGACGTTCCATTGCAGCCTGCCGATCGGCGAGGTGGACGGCTCGCACGGTTCGGGTTCCGGCGACGATGCGGACGAAGAACACACCAATACGAGACAACAAACAGTTACGGGAGAACTATGAGCAGTCCAGTCACCACTCAGGAAACCGTCTTTGTCGTCGACGATGACGAGGCCGTGCGTGATTCTTTGCGCTGGCTGCTCGAGGCGAACGGCTATCGCGTGCAATGCTTTTCCAGCGCGGAATCGTTCCTCGATGTCTACCTGCCGATCGCTCATTCCGGCGCCATCGCCTGCCTGATTCTCGACGTGCGCATGGCCGGCATGACCGGCCTCGAACTGCAGGAGAAGCTCATCGCCGAGAATTCGCTGTTGCCGATCATCTTCGTGACCGGCCACGGCGATGTCCCGATGGCCGTCTCCACGATGAAGAAGGGCGCGATGGACTTCATCGAGAAGCCGTTCGACGAAGCCGAACTGCGCAAGCTCGTCGAGCGCATGCTGGAGAAGGCGCGCAGCGAAAGCACCAGCGTGCAGCAGCAGCGCGCGGCCGCCGAGCGGCTCGGCAAGCTGACGGCGCGCGAGCATCAGGTGCTCGAGCGGATCATCGCCGGGCGGCTCAACAAGCAGATCGCCGACGACCTCGGCATCAGCATCAAGACGGTGGAAGCGCATCGCGCGAACATCATGGAGAAGCTGTCGGTGAACACGGTCGCCGATCTTCTGCGCCTCGCGCTGTCGAACAAGCCCCAGCAGTAACGCTTTCTGCGCTTCGTGCGCTGTCCCCCGACGTGGCCGGTTGATCCAACCGGCCACGCTCGTCATTGCTCTCCGGTTTCTTCCCTTCCCCTCCGATACACGCGAGTGACGCAAGCGCGAAACGTGACATTTCGTCTTTCGCGTTGACACCTTACAAGCGCGCCTCGTAAGTTGATCGTGCCCCAACAACGGAGCCGGTCGCGCAAACGTTTCACAGGCAAAGCGCCGATTCCGTCTCGCGAGCGTCGGCCATCTGCCTGGCTTCGTTGCCGCGCCTCGCTTTCCCGTTGCTCCTCTGTTGGCGTCGCGCGAGCCTCCTTGACCGGCGGCCCGCGTTCCGTTATCGCTTTCGCGCGTCAGGCATCACGTACAGGAGACTCAGCCTTGAACAACACACCCACCCTCCGGCTTGCGAACCGCCTGCGCGCGGCGCGCGTGCTTGCGATCGCCGCGACGCTCGCCGCCGCGCCGCTCGCGATGCTTCACGCGCCCACCGCCGCCGCCCAGACGCCGAACAACGCCGCGACCGGCCAGCGCCTGACGAACCAGCAGATCGATGCGCTCGTCGCGCCCATCGCGCTGTATCCGGACGCGCTGCTCGCGCAAGTGCTGATGGCCGCTACCTATCCGCAGGACATCGAAGCTGCCGCGCAATGGTCGAAGGCGAATGCGAACGTGAAGGGCGACGACGCCGTGAAAGCCGTGCAGTCCGAGCCGTGGGACCCGAGCGTGCAATCGCTCGTTGCGTTCCCGCAAGCCCTGGCGACGATGGCCTCGAAGCTCGACTGGACGACGCAGCTCGGCAACGCGTTCATCGCGCAATCGGGCGACGTGATGGACTCGGTGCAGCGCCTGCGCCGCGCGGCCCAGACCGCGGGCAACCTCAAGACGACCGAGCAGCAGAAGGTCGTCGTCGAGCAGAGCACCATTCAGATCGTGCCGGCCAATCCGCAAGTCGTGTACGTGCCGACGTACAACCCGACCGTCGTGTACGGCGCGTGGCCTTATCCGGCGTATCCGCCGGTCTACGTGCCGCCGCCGCCCGGCTATGCGATCGCGACCGGCTTCGCCACCGGCCTCGCGTTCGGCGCGGGCATCGCCGTCGCCAACTCGCTGTGGGGCGGCTGCGACTGGAATCATCGCGACGTCAACGTGAACGTGAATCGCTACAACAACATCAACGTCAATAACCGCATCACGACGAACAACAACAACGTGCGCTGGAACCGCAACGATCCGCAGTTCAACCGGAACACCGTGAACCGGCAGAACCGCGTGAACAACCAGAATCTCGCTGGGGTGAATCGCGATCAGTTCCGCGGGCGCGATCAGGGGCGCGCGCAGGCCGCGCAAACCTTGCAGCAGCGCACGGGGCAGAACATGAATCAATCGGCGAACCAGCGCGTGCAGAACATGCGCCAAGGCGGCGCCGACCGCGTGGGCGGCAACAACGACGTGCATCAGCGCGCGCAGAACGTCAATCGCGACAACGCGCTGCGCGGCGCCGGCGACGGCAATGTCGCGCGGCAGGACATGCAGCGCGGACAGGCGAGCCGGCAGTCGCTCGCAAGCGCGCATCCGAACGCGGGCGGCGGCCTGGGCGCCGGAGGCGGCGGCGTGCAGCACAGCGGCGGAGGCTTCCAGGGCGGCGGTGCGGGAGGCGGCTTTCATGGCGGCGGCGGCGGATTTCGTCGCCGCTGATCCCTTCACCTCTTTCCCAGAACACGCCCGACTCAGGAGCACGAGATGAATCAGAACAGAACGCTCGCCTCATCCAGGAAGCCTTTGCTGCGCGCGGCGCTCGCCGCTGCAGCGCTTTCCCTTACCGCCTCGCTCACGCAGGCGCAGGCCCTTTATCCGACGCCCGAAGCTGCCGCACAGGCGTTGACCGACGCCATCGCGTCCAACAACGAAACCGCGCTCTCCAAAGTGCTCGGCAAGGACCACGCGCGCTACGTGCCGACCGGCAACATCGGCGAGGACGACATTTACCAATACCTTGGCTCGTGGGCGAAGGGACATCGCATCATCGAAGATGCGAAGCCGATCGACGGGCACAAAAGCGCACGTATCGAAACCGGCGACAGCGGCTGGACGCTGCCGATTCCGCTCGTCGATACCGGCAAGGGCTGGCGCTTTGACATGCCCGCCGCGCGCGATGAACTGCTGACGCGGCGAATCGGCCGCAACGAGCGATCGGTGATGCACGTCGCGCTCGCCTACGTCGATGCGCAGAACGACTATCGCAAGCTGATGAACCGCTACGCCGACCGCTTCGTGAGCACGCCCGGCAAGCGCGACGGCCTCTACTGGGACACCGCGCCCGGCGAACCGGAAAGCCCGCTCGGGCCCCTCGCGGCGACGATGCCCAACAAGACGCACCCGGGCGACGCCTACTACGGCTATCACTACCGCATCCTCACCGCGCAGGGCCCGAAGGCGAAGGGCGGCGCGAAGAACTACGCCGAAGGCGGCGCGCTCACGCAGGGCTTCGGCATGATCGCGTGGCCGGCGAAGGTCGGTGAAACCGGCGTGATGACGTTCATGGTCAACCAGGACGGTCAGGTGTACGAGAAAAACCTCGGCCCGGCGACGTCGCGCATCGCGGCATCGATCAAGTCCTTCGATCCGGACGCCTCCTGGCAGCCCGTTTCTCCCTGAACCGGGTCACTCCCCGGCCGCCGGACGCTGAAAAGCGCCCGGCGGTATAATCTCGCCCTTCCCCAAGGGCGCAACCGTGCGCCCACGATGTCCGCCCGCAGCCCGCCTGCGCATGCGGCCTCGCCAATTCACGCCACCCGGCCATCCTCACTGATTCGCCATGACTGCCCAACTCATCGACGGCAACGCCCTTTCCAAGACTCTCCGCACCGATGTCGCCGCGCGCGCCGCCGCCCTCGCCGCTCGCGGACACAAGCCGGGCCTCGCGGTCGTGCTCGTCGGCGACAATCCGGCGAGCGAAGTCTATGTGCGCAACAAGGTCAAGGCGTGTCAGGACAACGGCCTGCACTCGGTGATGGACCGCTTCCCCGCGTCGCTGTCCGAAGGCGAACTGCTCGCGCACATCGACAAGCTGAACGCCGATCCCGCCATTCACGGCATTCTCGTGCAACTGCCGCTGCCGGCGCATATCGACAGCCACAAGGTCATCGAAGCGATCGCGCCGGAGAAGGACGTCGACGGCTTTCACGTCGCGAACGCGGGCGCGCTGATGACCGGCAAGCCGCTCTTTCGCCCGTGCACGCCGTATGGCGTAATGAAGATGTTCGAGGCGCACAAGATCGATCTCGTTGGCGCGAACGCGGTGGTCATCGGCCGCTCGAATATCGTCGGCAAGCCGATGGCGCTCCTGCTGCTCGAAGCCGGCGCGACCGTCACCATTTGTCACAGCAAGACGCGCGATCTCGCGAAGCACACGCGCGACGCCGATGTCGTCGTGGCCGCGGTCGGCCGCCGCAACATCCTGACCGCCGACATGGTGAAGCCGGGCGCGACGGTCATCGACGTCGGCATGAACCGCGACGACGCGGGCAAGCTGTGCGGCGACGTGGATTTCGCGGGCGTGGAGGAAGTGGCCGGCTACATCACGCCGGTGCCGGGCGGCGTCGGCCCGATGACCATCACGATGCTGCTCGTCAACACGATCGAAGCCGCCGAGCGCGCCGCATCGGCCTTAAGCGCGACGGCTTAATCATCTCCTTAAAAACAATCGATTGGATTTTGGCCCCGCCGCCCCAATAATGTCCTGAGAAGCATTGGGACACCAAGCGGCGCGGGCCTCGGCATTGCTGGCCCGTCCCGCGCTTCACTGAACACGAACTGGGAGAGCCATGAGCGATACCACCGCAGCCACGCCGACCGCAGCATCCAATCCGCTGCTCGATTTTTCCGACTTGCCGCGCTTCGGCGACATCAAGCCCGAGCATGTCACCCCGGCGCTCGACGTGCTGCTCGCCGCGGCCAAGGACGCCGTCGATCGCGCGAGCGCGCCCGCGACGCCCGCCACGTGGACGGATGTCGTCGAGACGGTCGAGCGCGAATCGGAAAAGCTCTCGCGTGCATGGGGCATCATCGGACATCTGAACGCGGTTGCCGACACGCCCGAACTGCGCGCCGCCCATGCCGAAAATCTGCCGCGCGTCACCGAATTCTCCGCGAGCGTCGGCCAGAATCTCGCGCTTTACGAGAAGTACAAGGCGATCGCCGCGAGCGACGAGTTCGCCGGTCTCTCGCCGGAACGCAAGAAGATTCTCGAAAACTCGCTGCGCGATTTTCGTCTGTCCGGCGCCGAATTGCCCGAAGACCGCAAGCCGCGTTTCGCGCAATTACAGGAAGAGCAAGCCGCGTTGTCGAAGGCGTTCTCGGATCACGTGCTGGATTCGACCAATGCGTACGCATACATCGTCACGCAGCAAAGCGATCTCGCCGGCCTGCCCGACGACGTGATCGAAGCGGCGCGCGAAGCCGCTCAACGCGACGGCAAGGAAGGCTGGAAGTTCACGCTGCACTTTCCGTCGTATTTCCCGGTGCTGCAATACGCGGAGCATCGGCCGATGCGTGAGGCGATGTATCGCGCGTACGTCACGCGTGCGTCGGAACTTGGCGAAACGTACGGTCACGGCAAGGCCGAGTGGGACAACACGGAGAACATCGTCGAGCATCTGAAGCTGCGTCTCGAAGAAGCGCGCACGCTGGGCTATCAGAACTTCGCGGAAGTGTCGCTTGCGCCGAAGATGGCGGAGTCGCCGGCGCAGGTCATCGCGTTCCTGGAAGACCTCGCCGTGCGCGCACGTCCCTACGCCGAGAACGACTGGATGGAACTGCGCGCATTCGCCGCCACCGAACTCGGCATGCCCGAGCTTCAGCCGTGGGATGTCGCGTTCGCGGCGGAACGTCTGCGTCAGAAGCGCTATTCGTTCTCCGAGAACGAAGTGAAGCAGTACTTCCCGCAGGAAGCCGTGCTGAAGGGTTTGTTCAAGGTCACCGAAACGCTTTTCAACGTGTCCATTCGTCGCGATGAAGCCGCCGTGTGGAATCCCGATGTGCGATTTTTCCGCGTGGAAAACAAAGACGGCTCGCTCGTCGCGCAGTTCTATCTGGACCTGTACGCGCGCGAAGGCAAGCGCGGCGGCGCCTGGATGGATGACGCCCGCGCGCGCCACAAGCGCAGCGAAGGCGGCGTGCAGACGCCGGTCGCGTATCTCACGTGCAACTTTTCCGCGCCGGTCGGCGGCAAGCCCGCGTGCTTCACGCACGATGAAGTCATCACGCTGTTCCACGAGTTCGGGCACGGGCTGCATCACATGCTGACGCGCGTCGATGAACTGGGCGTGTCGGGCATCAACGGCGTCGAGTGGGATGCAGTCGAATTGCCTTCGCAATTCATGGAGAACTTCTGCTGGGAGTGGGACGTGCTGACCGACATGTCCGCGCACGTCGACACCGGTGCGCTGCTGCCGCGTGAACTCTTCGACAAGATGCTCGCCGCGAAGAACTTCCAGAGCGGTCTCGGCACGCTGCGCCAGATCGTCTTCTCGATGTTCGACATGGTGCTGCACACGTCCTACTATCCGGCAAACGCCACGCAAAACGTGAACGACCTCGCGCGCGAGATCAACGAGAAGTTCCACGTCATTCCGCAGACGCCGTTCTCGCGCTGGCCGAACACGTTCAGCCATATCTTCGCGGGCGGCTATGCGGCGGGCTATTACAGCTACAAGTGGGCCGAAGTGCTGTCCGCCGATGCCTACGCCGCGTTCGAAGAAGCCGCGAAGGCCGCGAACGGCTCGGTGCTGGATGCGGAAACGGGCACGCGTTATCGCCGGGAGATTCTCGAAGTCGGCGGCAGCCGTCCCGCGATGGATTCGTTCAAGGCGTTCCGCGGACGCGAGCCGAACATCGACGCGCTCTTGCGTCATAACGGCATGGCCGGGCAGACGCTGCACTGACCTTCGATGCTTCAAACCCCGGCCACGCGCCGGGGTTTTTCGTTCAGCGTTTGATTTTGAAGTCCACTTCCGAAGGCCGGCCTTCGAGCGCGAGCGTCGCGCGCACGGCCGGGCTTCGGCTCACCACCTTCCCTCTTCGGATCACGGCTGTGCGCGCCGCGCGCAGGCGGATCGCTTCGATCGAATCGCGTGCGTCGAGAATCACGCAATCCGCATTGCATCCCACTTCGATGCCGTAGCCTTCCAGACCGAGGATCTTCGCGGGATTGATCGTCACCGCGTCGAAGCAGGCGCGCATCGCGTCGACGCCGGTCATCTGCGCGACGTGCAGCCCCATATGCGCGACTTCGAGCATGTCGCCGGAGCCCAAGCTGTACCACGGGTCCATCGCGCAGTCGTGGCCGAACGCCACGTCGATGCCCGCCGCCATCAGTTCCGGCACGCGCGTCATGCCGCGCCGCTTCGGGTAGGTGTCCGAACGCCCTTGCAGCGTGATATTGATGAGCGGATTCGCGATCGCCGCGACGCCGGCTTCGCGCATCAGCGGGATCAGCTTGCTGACGTAGTAGTTGTCCATCGAATGCATGGACGTGAGATGCGAGCCGGTCACGCGTCCATGCAGCCCGAGCCGATGCGTTTCCGCCGCGAGCGTTTCGATGTGGCGGGACATCGGATCGTCGGATTCGTCGCAGTGCATGTCCACGCGCAAGCCCTTTTCCGCCGCGAATTCGCACAGCAGCTTCACCGATGCCGCGCCGTCGGCCATCGTGCGTTCGAAGTGCGGAATGCCGCCGACGACATCGACGCCCAGCTCGATCGCCCGCTTCAGGTTGTCGAACGCGCCGGCGCTGCGCAGCACGCCGTCCTGCGGGAACGCGACCAGTTGCAGGTCGAGATACGGCTTCACGCGCCGCTTCACTTCGACGAGCGCTTCGACCGCGAGCAGACGAGGGTCGCAGACATCGACGTGCGAGCGGATCGCGAGCAGACCGCGCGCGACGGCCCAGTCGCAATATTGCAGCGCGCGCTCGACGATCGCTTCCTGCGTCAGTTCGGGCTTCAGTTCACCCCACAGCGCGATGCCTTCCAGCAGCGTCCCCGAAGCGTTCACGCGCGGCAAGCCGTAGGAGAGCGTGGCGTCCATGTGGAAATGCGCGTCGACGAAAGGCGCGGTAACGAGCGAGCCGCCGGCATCGATTTCCTCACGCGCGGTCGCGTCCAGATGCGGCTCGATCGCGGCGATGCGTCCCGCCTCCATGCCGATATCGACGAGTGCGCCCGAGCGAACGAGCGCCGCGCGGCGAATGATGAGATCCATCTGCGAAACCCTCCGACGGTGGCTGTTCGGTGATTGTAGCGAGACAGAAAAGCCGCGAGGTCTTTCGCGCGCTAGAAGCAGCAGACGTGAGAGTTCGAGAAGGCGATGAGCACCACGAGGATGAGCGGCGAGCCAAGGAGCAACAACGCTCCATCGGCCGCTACCGTGACCGGCGTCAGCAAGTACAGCACCTTTCTTCCGTTCAACGGATTCGGTTCGTTGATCTCGACCGCATATGTCTTGCGCAGCAGCTTTCTGTCGACCTTCGACGCATCGAAGCCTTTGGCGCTGTATCGCGTTCCGGTCAGGTAGATCGACCTATACGCAGACGATCGACCGTCTGACCTGAAACCGAGTTGCGCTGCCAGCGCCATCTCGTCGGCGGTCGCGTCGTTCAGTTCCATTTCGATGGTCCCGCTGACACTGCCGTGTTCATCGGCATTGAATCGTCTGATGTCTACCTTCACCTTCGCATCCAACGGTGAATCGAGCAATTCAGCGAAGTGGGCAGGCGCATCGAAAATGTAGTGATACTTTGCGCCGAGGAACACGAGCTTCGCGCCGTCTGCCGAGATCAGCACGCTGTCGATGGATTCCGTGTAAGTCCGGTAATCGCCTTCGCGAATTTCATCGCGCAAGGATTCGGTTATGCAGCCCGACAGGAGTAAAGGCGCCGCCGCTGCGGCCAGAAGGAAGTTTCTTCTTTTCATCGATTTCATCGTGATGATAGGGAACGGCGACAAGCACCGCTCTGTGATTGCTCAATACGGATTGTTGATATTGGCCGCAACGAAACGCTTGCAGTCCATCCACTGAACGCCCGCGCCGCCAAGCTGCTGTTGCAGCCACGGCACCGCCACTTGCGCCTTCGGGTGAATGTCATGGAAAAGAACGATTCCGTGCCGCCAAAGCAGCATCAGCGTCATCACGCGCTGTTTGACTTCATCGGCGCTGACCTTCTCGTTCCAGTCTTGCGAATCGATGTTCCAGAGCGCGACATGCAAGCCCTGCGATGCGAAGAAGTCACCGCTGTCGGCCTTGCGCTGTCCATACGGCGGACGGAAAAGCGGCACGACGCTGTCCGGCAGGTTCGCCCGCACGAGCCCGATGCTGCGCGCAACCGACTCCTGCCACGCAGGCCATGTGCTATGCGAGCGATGCTCCCATCCGTGCGAGCCGACGCACATCCCGCGATAAGCATCCTTCGTCACCGGTGCGCCCGACTGCTGCAAGCGCGCCTGCAATTGCGTGCCGAGCGTGAAGAACACGCCATTCAAACGCGATGCACGCAGCGTTTGCAGCAGCTTGTCGGTGGAACCGTCGCGAGCGGAAGGACCATCGTCGAACGTGAGAAGGAACGTGCGATCGGGCAAGCCGCTGCCGTCGATTTCGCGCGAAGAGTATGTGTCGATCTCACTGCTGATACGCGGAAACAGCGCGGCCAATCGCAGCAGTTCATTCACGTACGTCGCGTGAAACGCGGAGGCTTGCGAGAACCACGCTTGATAGGCGCTGTTTTCCGGTGTATCGAATGAGCGCGCCGCGCGCATGAAACCCGCCTGATCGCGCACCGTCTCGCAAAACGCCGCATCGTTGCCGCAATGCGCCGATGCCGCAATGTAGTTCGCCGTCAGACGCTGCCAATACCGCGCGCGAATGCGATCCACCGACGCGTGATCGAAAGACTTCACCTTCAGGCGCGCCTGTAATTGGCTGTCGCTGAGTCGTTCGGTGTCCGCGAGCGCCTTGCCGAACGCGAGCAATTCGGCGCGTGAGGCACGATCGAAGTCATCGCCGGAAGCGAACGGCGCGGGCCACGTCGCACGGTCGCCGATCGCGACGGCGGACGGCCCGGCTGCTTGCGAACATGCTGCGGCTGCGGCGAGTAGCGTCGTTATGAGGGCTTTCTTGAGCATGGGAAATGACGGTTTCCGGCGCGCGGCCGCGAAGCCAAGGCTGCGAATGGTTATTGACGGGCGAGCTTGCCTTCACCGTCGCCACCTTCGGCCCGCTTGCCAGCGCAATCGCCTTGCGGCTCGCTCCCGGACACACTTAGCATTCCGATGCATCACAGTCGACATCAAAACCGCAAAACCACTCCACGCCGGACGAGCAAGGTAGCCGTAGAACGGCCGCGAGACTTTACACCGCCCCTGCTGCGCCCACTCCGCCCAAGCCAAAATGTTTCATATCGACGGACACAGCAAGCCCGAACGCCTCATGGCGTTATCATTCGTGCTTCGCTCGAAGTCACGCATTCACGAACCACGCACTCGCCGTCCAATGAAAATCGCCACCTGGAACGTCAACTCTCTCAAGGTCCGTCTTCAGCACGTCATCGACTGGCTGCAGCTTTCGCAAGTCGATGTCCTGTGCCTTCAGGAACTGAAACTGCCCGACGAGAAATTTCCGCGCGCCGAACTCGAAGCCGCCGGCTACAAGAGCTGGTTCGCGGGACAGAAGACGTATAACGGCGTCGGCATTCTGGTGCGCGACGGCATCGACGTTCACGATGCGACCGTCGTGCGCAACATCCCCGGCTTCGAAGATTTGCAGCAGCGCGTGATCGCCGCGACGGTCAACGACGTGCGCATCGTGTCCGCCTACTTCCCGAACGGGCAGGCGCCCGGCAGCGAGAAGTTCGCCTACAAGATGCGCTGGCTGGATGCGCTGCGCGAATGGCTGCGCGAAGAAATGAGGCAGTACCCGAAGCTCGCCCTGCTCGGCGACTACAACATCGCGCCCGACGACCGCGACGTGCACGATCCCAAGGCATGGGAAGGCCAGAATCTCGTGTCGCCCGAAGAGCGCGCGCATTTTCTGCAGCTCGTCGGACTGGGCCTGACCGATGCCTTCCGCAAGTTCGAGCAGCCCGAGAAACTCTTCACGTGGTGGGATTACCGGATGATGGCGTTCCGGCGCAACGCGGGGCTGCGCATCGATCACATCCTGCTGTCGGCGGATCTGGCCGAACTGTGCGCGTCATGCGAAGTCGACAAAGTGCCGCGCAAATGGGACCAGCCGTCCGACCACGCGCCGGTCATCGCGAATATCGGCTGCTGATCCCTGCAGGCTCACGCGTCGAGATGCAATTCCTGAATCTTGCGCGTGATCGTGTTGCGGCCGATGCCCAGCCGCTCCGCCGCCTCGACCTTGCGCCCGCGCGTGAAATCGAGCGCCTCGCGAATGACCGCCGCTTCGAAGCGGCGCGCGAGTTCATCCATGACATCGGCGGAATTCTCGCGCAACAGGCGCGCGACTTCCGTGCGCAGTCCGCTTTCCCACACGCTCACCGGCACGCCAGCCGGCGCGGCTGCCGTCGGCGTCGCGCCGACCGTCGATGACCCGTTGACCGCGACGGCGCCATCGGTCGATACCGCGATCGCCTCGGGCGCGTGCTCGTGACGCGCCGTCAGATCGGGCGGCAAGTCCTTCCGCTCGATGACCTGCGCGGGCGCCATCACCGTCAGCCAGTTGCAGAGATTCTCGAGCTGACGCACGTTGCCGGGAAACGGCAGCGACGCGAGATACGCGAGCGCATCGTCCGATACGCGCTTCGGCTCGACACCCAGATCGCGCGCGCTCTTTTGCAGGAAATGGCGCGTGAGCAGCGGAATGTCTTCGCTACGTTCGCGCAGCGCGGGCAGACGCAGGCGAATCACGTTCAGGCGGTGATACAAGTCCTCGCGAAACAAGCCCTGTCTCACGCGCGATTCGAGATTCTGATGCGTCGCCGCGATCACCCGCACGTTCGCCTTCAGCGGATTGTGCCCGCCCACGCGATAAAACTGTCCGTCCGACAGCACGCGCAACAGCCGCGTTTGCAGATCGAACGGCATGTCGCCGATTTCATCGAGAAACAGCGTGCCGTTTTCCGCCTGCTCGAAGCGGCCCTGACGCATCGCCTGCGCGCCCGTGAACGCGCCGCGCTCGTGGCCGAACAGTTCGGACTCCAGCAGATCCTTCGGAATCGCCGCGGTGTTCAGCGCGATGAACGGTCCGTTCGCGCGTGGGCTATGTCGGTGCAAGGCGCGCGCGACAAGCTCCTTTCCGGTGCCTGATTCGCCCGTGATGAGCACGGTCGCCGCCGAATGCGACAGGCGGCCGATCGCGCGGAACATGTCCTGCATCGCGGGCGCCTGGCCGAGCATCTCGGGCGTCTCGGTGACGCGCTCGTCGTAGGCAGCCTCGCCGCGCATGCTTTCGTCGACGGCGCGGCGGATCAGCTCGACCGCCTTGTCCACGTCGAACGGCTTCGCGAGATATTCGAACGCGCCGCCCTGAAACGCGGCGACGGCGCTATCGAGATCGGAGAACGCGGTCATGATGATGACCGGCAGCCCCGGCAGCCGGTCGCGCACGGTTTGCAGCAGTTCGAGCCCCGATCCGCCCGGCATGCGGATATCGGAGACGAGCACTTGCGGGCTTTCGGTTTCGAGCGCGGCGAGCGCGTCGCGGACGCCGGAGAAACTGCGCGTCGTGAAGTTCTCTCGTGCGAGGGCTTTTTCCAGCACCCAGCGGATGGATTGGTCGTCGTCTACTATCCAGATCGGCTTCATATCGTTCGGCGAGAAGTCTTCGTGTGGTTCGGTGTGTGCCCGTCGGAACGGTCAGGCTTCTGGTTGCGCGGCGGCGGTGAAAGGTAGATGGTCCTTGTCGGTCGATGTCGGCGAGTGCCCTCAGTTCCCGAAGGGCAACAGAATGGTGAACTCGGTACAGCCCGGCCTGCTTTCCACTTCGATCAGCCCGTCATGCTGCTGCACGAACGATTGCGTCAGCGTGAGACCGAGACCGCTGCCGTCTTCGCGCCCGGACACGAGCGGAAAAAAGATGCGATCGCGAATTTCGCTGGGAATGCCGGGACCGTTGTCAGTGATATGCAAGTCCAATGCCAGTTTGTGCAGCCGCTTGCCGATGGTCACCTTGCGCGCGATGCGCGTGCGCAGTTCGATCTTCGCGTCGCCTTGCGAGATGCGCTCCTTGAGCGCTTCCGCCGCATTGCGCACGATGTTGAGCACCGCCTGGATCAGTTGTTCCTTGTCGCCGCGCAGGTCGGGCACGCTGACGTCGTAATCGCGCTCGATCGTGAGGCCGCGCGGAAACTCCGCGAGAATCACGGCGCGCACGCGTTCGCACACTTCGTGGATATTCACGTCGCCGACGATATGCGGATGCCGATGCGGCTCCAGCAGCCTGTCGACGAGCGTCTGCAACCGGTCGGACTCCTTGATGATGACCTGCGTGTATTCGCGCAGCTCGTCGCGCTCCAGCGCGCCGAGTTCGAATTCGAGCAGTTGCGCCGCGCCGCGAATGCCGCCGAGCGGATTCTTGATCTCGTGCGCGAGATTTCGGATGAGCTGCTTGTTGACCGCCGTGAGATCGTGAATGCGCTCTTCGCGGTCGGTGCGCAGATGACGCTCGTTCTCGAAGAGTTCGAGCAGCACGTAATCCGTCGCGGCTTCGAGATACGCAACGATCGCGTGAACGTGAACCGACTCGCGTCCGGCGCGGTCGAGCACGGCGTCGAGCCGCGTCGCGTTGAAGCGGTTCTCCGCGATCGACGCGATGGTCGTCGCGAGTTCGTCGGCGTTGGCGAAGAGATCGGGCCAGTGCGTCTGCGTCAATTGCTTGCGCGACAGCTCGAGCATCGATTCCGCCGACGGGTTCGCATACGCGATCCTGAGCGTGCGCTTGTCGAGCACGAGCACGACGGTCGGCAGCGCTTCGAGGCCGGGCAGGAGACCGGTCGCGGCGAGCTGGGCGTCGTCGGAGAGCGCATCGGCGTGACCCTTGCGGGCCTTGATCAGATTCTTTAGCACCATCGAGCAGGAAAAGGGTTGGCCAGCGAGGTCGCTTCTTGAAACTCGATCTTGTTCTACTTGAGTGACGCAAACGCGCATGAGTCACATGCGTCAGCGACGCGACGGCGATTAAAAAAAGGGACGGCGCGCCGTCCCTTTTCGTTGTCGCATCACATCGCGGCGCGCGCTTCATCGAACAGCCATGAATGAAGCGCTGCCGTCATGCTTTACAGCGAGTAGTACATCTCGAACTCGATCGGATGCACCGCCTGACGATAACGCTGCAGCTCGTTGGTCTTCAGTTCGATGTATGCGTCGAGCATCGAATCCGTGAACACGCCGCCGCGCGTCAGGAACTCGCGATCCGCGTCGAGTGCGTCCAGCGCCTGGTCGAGGCCGGCGCACACGGTCGGGATCTTCTTGTCTTCTTCCGGCGGCAGGTCGTACAGATTCTTGTCCGCGGCTTCGCCCGGGTGAACCTTGTTCTGCACGCCGTCGAGACCCGCCATCATCAGCGCGGAGAAGCACAGGTACGGGTTCGCCAGCGGATCCGGGAAGCGCGTTTCGATACGGCGGCCCTTCGGGTTGGAGACGTGCGGAATGCGGATCGATGCCGAACGGTTGCGAGCCGAGTAAGCCAGCTTGACCGGCGCTTCGAAGTGCGGCACGAGGCGCTTGTACGAGTTCGTACCCGGGTTCGTGATCGCGTTCAGCGCGCGCGCATGCTTGATGATCCCGCCGATATAGAACAGCGCGAATTCCGACAGACCAGCGTAACCGTTGCCCGCGAACAGGTTCTGACCGTCCTTCCAGATCGACTGGTGAACGTGCATGCCCGAGCCGTTATCGCCGACGATCGGCTTCGGCATGAACGTCGCCGTCTTGCCGTACGTGTGCGCCACGTTGTGGATGATGTACTTCATCTGCTGCAGCCAGTCCGCGCGCTGAACGAGCGTCGAGAACTTGGTGCCGATTTCGTTCTGGCCCTGGCCCGCCACTTCGTGGTGGTGCACTTCGACCGGAATGCCGATCTGTTCGAGCAGCAGACACATTTCCGAGCGGATGTCCTGGAACGTGTCGACCGGCGCGACCGGGAAGTAGCCGCCCTTCGTGCCCGGACGGTGGCCGGTGTTGCCGCCTTCGAATTCCTTCGCCGACGACCACGGCGCTTCTTCCGAACCGATCTTCACGAACGTGCCCGACTGATCCGTGTTCCACTGCACCGAGTCGAAAATGAAGAACTCGGGTTCCGGACCGAAGAACGCGGTGTCGCCGAGGCCCGAGCTCTTGAGATAGGCTTCCGCGCGCTTCGCGAGCGAACGCGGATCGCGCTCGTAGCCCTTGCCGTCGGCGGGCTCGACCACGTCGCAGGTCAGCACGAGGGTCGATTCTTCGTAGAACGGGTCGATGAAGGCGGTGTCCGCGTCCGGGACGAGCAGCATGTCCGACGCTTCGATGCCCTTCCAGCCGGCGATGGACGAGCCGTCGAAAGCGTGGCCGCTTTCAAATTTGTCATCGTCGAATGCCGATACCGGCACGGAAACGTGTTGTTCTTTGCCGCGCGTGTCGGTGAAGCGGAAATCGACAAACTTGACGTCCTCGTCCTTGACGAGTTGCATGACGTCGGCCACGGATTTACTCATTACCTATCTCCTGATTAACAAAAGTCGGCGAATCGCTCCGCCGCCTCGACCAATTCTGCACTTCCGTTTCAATCGAGGATCAAAAAGCAGCTTCCGTGCCAAGCGCAACAACTTTGCGCTAAGCGCTTGAAGCAGCGTGCATTTTTTTGCTGCATCGTGCGCGGTTCGATCGGCGCGGGTGACAGATCGCCCACGTCGCTCGCACCGAAATAGTGCGTCCCCGCTAGCCCCTCCCTTTGAGCGCACCATTCGCGTGCGTCGGGCGCGCTTCGCACCAATTTGGAGCCTGCGCGTTAGCCATTCGGCCTAGGTTTGCGCCGTCTTCCGCCAAGCTAGAATGAATTATTTCTGCCTCGCGGAGACATCAACCATGAGCACGCTCGAACAACTGTACGACAAGGCAACCCGCCGGGCCGCCGAAAACCACCTCTCCTACGCCGGCGCGCTGCTGCCCGCCGAAGCCTTCGAACTGCTGCAACTCGAACCGAACGCGCGCCTCGTGGACGTCCGCACGCGCGCCGAACTCGACTGGGTCGGCCGTCCGGCCATCAACGGCGAGCAATACGCGCACGTAGAATGGATTCGCTACCCCGGCTCCGTGCCGAATGCTGAGTTTATCGAACAATTACGACAAATCGCCACTCCGGATACGCCGATTCTCTTCCTGTGCCGAAGCGCCGCACGGTCCAAGCTCGCGGCTGTCGCGGCACAGAAGGAAGGTTTCAAAAAGGCCTACGATCTGCTGGAAGGTTTCGAAGGCGACAAGGACGGACAAGGCCACAGGAAGACCGTCTCAGGATGGTGCTTCCGGGGCTTGCCGTGGATGGGCGCGTGAGTCCGCGCTAATGCCTCAATCGGCCTCGTTCAAAAGGCGGCGCACGCGCCGAACGCGTTCTTCATCGACCGGCGCGAGCGACTTGCCATCCACGCGCACGCCGGACCCGAAATGCACCGCGCGCACGCCTGTCGCCGCGACGAACGGCGCGACGGCATCGACCGTGAAGCCCGCGCCCGCGAGCACGGTACAACGCGTCCCCGCCGCGCGTCCGGCGAGCGTTCGCACCGTATCCGCCGCATCGAGCACCGACGATTTGCCGCCCGACGTCAACACGTTCGTCACGGCTTCGAACTTAAGCAGCGTGTCGAACGCGGCGTGCAGGTCGCGCGCCTCGTCGAATGCGCGGTGAAACGTGACCTGCAGGCCATCGGTGGCTTCGATGACGCGCGACAGCCCGTCGGTATCGATATCGCCGTTCGGCGTCAGCATGCCCACGACGATCCCGTTCGCGCCCGTCTTCGCAATCGCGCGGACGTCGCGCAGCATGACCGCATAGTCGTCGGCGTCGTAGACGAACGAGCGGCTGTGGGGCCGCACGATCACGTTCACCGGAATCCGCACCGCTTCCGCGACGGATTCGATGAGCCCGATGCTCGGCGTCAGACCGCCCTCGCCCATCGCCGTGACGAGTTCGATGCGGTTCGCCCCGCCGCGCTCGGCGGCGCGCGCGTCGGCCGCCGTCAGTGCGATGACTTCCAGCAGGGTCATTGCGCGTCCTCCGCCGGCACTTCGACGACTTCGCCGCCGAGCGCGATCACGCCATCGCGCAGAACGTCGAACGCGGCGTTCGCGTGCACCGGATCGCCCTTCACGCCCAGGTCGATATGCGCGCGGGCATAGAGCGCGCCGCGGGCCGCATCGCCGACGCTCGGCAGGCTGAACGCGCGCACGCCTTCAAAACCGCGCTCGATCGCGACCATCAGCGGCGTGATGCGCGATTCCGGCAGCCCGAACACCAGCAGCGAACGTTCGACGTAAGGCGTCGCGTGATGCAGATGCGCGTACCTGGTGTCCAGCACCCACTCGATCATCGGCCACGCCATCACCGGAAAGCCCGGCACGAAGTGATGATCGCCGACCGAAAAGCCCGGAATCTTGTTGTAGCTGTTCGGAATGATCTCGGCACCCTTCGGAAACGTGCCCATGTTCAGCCGATGTAGATTCTCAGGCGATTCCAGATCGACGGGCTTGCCGGCCTGCTCGGCCGTATCGCGGATACGCGCGCGGATCAGTTCCGCCGCCTCCGGATGCAGTTCGAGCGGCACGCCGAGCGCCTTCGCCGCGCACTGGCGCGTGTGGTCGTCGGGCGTCGCGCCGATGCCGCCGGTCGAAAACACGACATCGCCCGATGCGAACGTGCGCGCGAGCGTCGCGGTGATGCGCGCGGGATCGTCGCCGACGTATTCAGCCCAGTCGAGCGACAAACCGCGCGCGCCCAGCAATTCGATGATTTTCGGCAGATGCTTGTCCGTGCGCCGCCCGGACAAGATTTCGTCGCCGATGATGATGACGCCAATGCCCATGAATGCCCCTTTATTGCTTCAGTGATACGTCGCGGGTCTCGACCGTGATCGCGTCGTAACGCGCCTCGTTGGCCCGCAGCCGCTCGAGCGCGTGTAGGCAGTAATGCGCGAACCACAGCGCGGAAAAGACCAGGATGAACGCGTACGCCCAGATCGTCACGGCGGCGACGACGGGAAATAGCGGCAACAGCCAGACCGACCACGCCCAGAGCATCGTCGGAACGGAACTGAGCAGGCCGCTCACGATGCCGATGGCGAGCAGCGGCCACCGCGAATCGCGCACGATCGCGCGCCGCTCGTCCGCGCTCGCGTGCAGCGCAAGCGCGTCATAAGTCATCACGCGATACGTGAGCCAGCCCCACAGAAGCGGCGGAATCAGCGCGAAAAACGGCGGAATGAGCCAAAGCGGCAAGGTCACGACGAGCGCGACGAGACAGACGATCGTCGTCACCACCGAGTGCCCGAGGCTGCCGTACCACGAGCCGCCGCGCCGCGCTTCGAGCGTGGCGTAATGCCCCGTCGGACGGCGCGTGAGCAGCGTGATGACGCCGGGCATCGAGAGCGTGGCGATCAGCAGCAGGACGGTCACGACGATCAGCGGAATTGTCACGATGACAACGAGAAACGGCGCGATGACCGCATGCAGCGACGAGAACCCGACGGCATCGAACAGGCGATACATCGTCGACGTCAGCGCCCAGCCGTCGAGCAAGCCGTTGGCCGTTCCGGTAAGCGTCTGCCAGAAATACCAGAGGATTGCGCCCCACACGATGGTGGCGACGCCGAACGGCATCAGCGTGAGCCACAGCATGCGCGGGTGAAACACGTTCGCAAGCGCGCGCACGAACGAACGCAGCAAATCATTCATGCGTGATTCGTCGAAAAGAGAGGAAACGACAGGATAAACCAGCGCGCGGGATGCGCGCTGGCAGGTGCGGAAGTGCGGAAAATGTGGACGTCAGAGCGCAGCGGAACGCTTGTCGGAAGCGGCGGCCCGACGCGCTGTGAGGCGCGCGCCGATGCGCTTGAACGCCAGCCAGTGCTGTTCGATGAAGCCGTCGCCGTAGTGGACCGGCGCGACGCCCGGTGCGCCGAGCTGGTCGCGGATGCCGGTCGGCTCGACAGTGCGGTCGAACGAGGCCGAGCGGAACAGGATGTCCCAGAACGAAAACAGCACGCCGAAGTTGCAGCCGTACGCGGTGCCTTCGTGGCCGTAGCCGATCGCGTGATGCCGGCGATGAAACGCCGGGCTCACGATCAGCCGGTCGCCGAGCCATCCGAAATGCAGGCGAATGTTCGCGTGCTGCACGCTTTGCATCAGATTGGTGATCGCCACGAGCACGACGAACTGCGACGGCTCCACGCCGATCACGAGCGCGACCGTCGCGAAAAAGCCGGCCTGCAGAATGTCGTCGAGCAGATGGTTGCGGTCGTCGGACCAGAGCGACATCTTCTGCTGGCTGTGATGCACCGCGTGCAGTTCCCACCAGATGCCGAAGCGATGCTCCAGCCGGTGATACCAGTACCCCGCCAGATCCAGCAGCACGAGGTAGATGACGAACGTGACGAGCGGCTGCGTGGTGACGCCGGGCCAGAGATTGTCGATTTCCAGCGTCGGCACGTTGTGAATGCGCAGCCAGCTTTGCAGCGAATCGAAGAGCGGCTGGAACGTGAAGAAGAAGAACAGGTTCAGGATGCCGAGCTTGACGATCCACGTGTACAGCACGTCCACGCGCACGCCCTTGCGATCCGTCCACGTTTCGGCGGGCCGAAAGGCTTCGAGCGGACGCAGGACGGCGTACATCGCCAACACTTCAAGCACGCCGACGATCACCCAGTACAGCGCGTCGTAAGTGTCCTCGTCGTAGTCCATCATGCCGAGCTTGAACAGCAGCGGCTGCACCACATCCACGTAAAGCGTGGTCTGCAGCGCGGAGACGAAACTGTCGAGAGACGAAAGAATGAACTGAAACATGGTGCTCCGTGGAACAGAAACGGGGCCGGGTGAATCGTCGAAACTGCAGCCCTTGGCTCAATCGTAGTACAGGGCGCCCCCGAGCGCCCTGTGCCCTATCCATTCGCCGTCGCCGCCGCCTTCGCCGCGACGCGTCAGGCGCCGTTCGGCGCGGTCACCGGCGCGCGGTTGTAGAAGTAGATGCCGTGCGGCGAACGTCCGACCTTGATGGTCTCGATCAGCTTGCGGTTTGCAAGGTCGATCACGCCGACATGCTTCGCGAAGCGGAACGTCACCCAGAGATACTTCTTGTCGGCGGAAAGTTCCATGTCATCCGGTCCGGGCAAGAGACCAGTGATGTTGCCGACGTTCGTGAGCGTCTCTTCGTCGATAATGCTGATGGTGTTCGCCACGCGATTCGAAATCAGCACGTGCCTGCCATCCACGAGCGAACGGAAGTTGTGCGCGCCCTTGCCGGTCGGGATGGTCTTGATGACCTTCTGCGTCGCGAGATCCACCACCGCCACGTAATCCGCGCCCGTCATGCCGACGAGCAGATTCTTGTCGCCCGGCGTGAGCCAGACGCCGGCCGGCACCGGACCGACCTTCATCTTCCATTTCACCGTCTGCGTCGGCAGATCGATCGCCGCGATTTCGCCCGACACCTGCAGCGAAATGAACGCCGTCTTGCTGTCGTTCGTGAACGCGATGTGGCTCGGCATGGTCGCGAGCGGCAGGCGCTTGGCGAGCGTCAGCGCCTTGCCGTCGAAGTGATAAATGTCCAGGCGATCGAGCCGCAGCCCGGTCGAGACGAACCACTTGCGGTCGGGCGAAAAGCCGATCTGATACGGGTCCTCGATGTCCTGCACCCAGCGCTGCAAGCCGCCGGTTTTCGGATCGACGAACATCAGATTATTCGACACCGAATTCGCCACGATCAGCGACGAGTTGTCGGGCGTCGGCATCAGGTGATGCGGCTCCTTGCCCGTCGGCACGGTGCCGACGACCTGATGCGTGTTTTCGTCGATCAGGCTCAGCGTGGCTTCCGCCGAATTGAGCACGATGACGTTGTTGGCGAAAGCCGCGGTGGCGGCGAGCGCTGCGGTCACGGGAACCACGAGACGCGTGGCGCGCGCGGCGGCCGCGCGCAGGCGGCCGGAGAAGAAATTGGAGCGCATGAATTGTTCACGTCGGAAAGCAGGCGTCATTGTAGAACGTTTGCATGCTGCAACACGTTGACTCTGCGGCTCTTTTTGCGCGATAGGATGCGCCGGCGCAAGAAATGCCGCTTTCCGCGGCGCTTTGGCACATCCGGCGCGCGGGGCTACCGCTGCAGCGAATCCCAGACCTTGTGAAGCCGCTTGACCGAAACCGGCATCGGCGTGCGCAATTCCTGCGCGAATAGCGACACGCGCAGTTCCTCGAGCAGCCATCGATATTCGGCGAGCCGTGCATCCGCGACACCGCCGCGCTGCGACATCGCCCGCAGATAGTTCTGCGCGAGCGGCAGAAAATCGGCCGAGAGACGCGCATCGCGGGACGGATCGGCTTTCAGCTTGTCGATGCGCAGCCCGATGCCCTTCAGATAGCGCGGGAAATGCGCGAGCTGCGCGTACGGCGTGTCGATCACGAAACGCTTGCCGATGAGCGCGTTCAATTGCGCCTGCATGTCGGCGTACGCGGCGGGAAACGGCTTCGCCTGCGCGAGCTTTTTCGTCAATGCCGCGTATTCCGCGAGGATCGTCCCCACGAGCCGCGCGATTTCCTGCGCAAGCAGCGTGAGCCGGCCCTTGGCCGCGTCGCGGCGCGCGTGGAAACTTGCGTCGTCGTCGGGCAGCGGGTCTTGCAGGCACGCGCGATCCAGCGCCGTCTCGACGATCTGATCGCGCAATTCATCGGCGGTGCCGAGCGCCATGTATTGCATCGACATTTCGCGCAAGCCCGGCAGATTGCGCTCCAGATAGCGGATCGGCTCGCGCAACTGCAGCGCGAAAAGCCGCCGCAAGCCCGCGCGATGAATCCGCGCCGCTTCCTCGGGCGAATCGAACACTTCGACGTCGCAATGCGTGAGGCGATCCACGAGCGCGGGATAGCCGAAGAGCGTCTGCCCGCGACGGCGAATCTCCAGCAGTTCGGGCAGCTTGCCGAAATTCCACGTCGTTAAGTTTTCGTAGAGCGCGGTGCCCTCGCCAGCTTGCGCCGCCAGCGGCGCCGATTCCGATTCGCCGGACAGTGCATCGAACGCCGCGGCCGAGGTCAGTTTCTGGAACTGCTGCTGCGCCTGCCCACCGAGTTCCGCGCGCAACTGCGCGAGATTGCGGCCCATCGCGAGCTGGCGGCCGTGCTCGTCGATCACCTTGAAGTTCATGAAAAGATGCGCGGGCAGCGTTTCGAGCTTGAAATCCGCGCTTTTCACGGCGATCTGCGTTTCCTCGCGAATATCGGCGATGAGCGCATCGACCAGTCCGCCTGCGCCGAACTTCGGCCCCGAATGACGTTCCGCGAAGCCCGCCGCGTATTCCGGCAGCGGCACGACATGGCGGCGCAGCTTCTGCGGGAGCGACTTCAGCAGCAGTTGCGTCTTTTCCTTGATCATGCCCGGCACGAGCCATTCGACGCGGCGCGCATCGATCTGATTCAGCCCGTACAGCGGCACCGTGAGCGTGACGCCATCGCGCGGCGCGCCCGGCTCGAAGTGATACGACAGCGTCATTTCGATGCCGGACATCGTCATGCGCTTCGGGAAGAGATCGGTCGTGACGCCGGCGGCTTCGTGGCGCATCAGGTCGTCGCGCGAGAGAAAGAGAAGCTTCTCGTTGCCCTCTTTCTTCTGCTCGTCGCGATACCAGCGGTCGAACGCCGCGCCCGTCCAGATGCCGTCGGGAATCAGCGAATCGTAGAAGCCGTAGATGAGTTCGTCGTCGACGAGCACGTCCTGGCGGCGCGACTTGTGCTCCAGCTGCTCGATATCCGCGACCAGCTTGCGGTTGTGCGCGAAGAACGGCAGGCGCGTGTCGAATTCACCTTCGACGAGCGCGCCGCGGATGAACAGCTCGCGCGCGTATTTCGGGTCCTGCTTGCCGAAACTCACGCGGCGGCGCGCGTACACGGTCAGCCCGTACAGCGTCGCGCGCTCGTAGGCGACGACCTGTGCGGCCTTCTTCTCCCAGTGCGCGTCCGACAGCGACTTGCGCAGCAGATGCCCGCCGACGGTTTCAAGCCATTCCGGCTCGATCTTCGCGATGGTCCGCGCATACAGACGGCTCGTCTCGACGAGTTCGCCCGCCATCACCCAGCGCCCCGCTTTCTTCAGCAGCGCGGAGCCGGGCCACAGATGGAACTTGATGCCGCGCGCGCCGAGGTAGTGCGGCTCGTCGTCGGCTTTGAGGCCGATATTGCCGAGCAGGCCCGTCAGGAGCGAGAGATGAATCTGCTCGAACGTCGCTTCCGATTCGTTCAGACGCCAGCCCTGTTCGCGCACGACCGTCAGCAATTGCGAATGCACGTCGCGCCATTCGCGCAGCCGCAGATGCGACAGGAAGTTCGCGCGGCAGGCATCGGCGAGTTGCTTGTTCGACTTCTTGTGCGCGACGGCTTCCTCGAACCACTTCCAGATGCGCGTCCATTGCAGGAATTCTGAGCGTTCGTCGACGAACTGCCGATGCGCCTGATCCGCCTGCTCCTGCGCCTCGATCGGCCGGTCGCGCGGATCCTGCACCGACAGCGCCGATGCGATCACGAGCACTTCGGTGAGCGCGTGATGATCGCGCGCGGCGAGAATCATGCGGCCGACGCGCGGATCGAGCGGCAGGCGCGCGAGTTCGCGGCCAAGCGGCGTGAGCGCGTTGTCGTCATCGACGGCGCCGAGTTCGTTCAGCAACTGATAGCCGTCCGCGATCGCGCGTCCCGGCGGCGGCTCGATGAACGGGAACGTTTCGATCGCCGTCAGATGCAGCGACTTCATGCGCAGAATGACCGCCGCGAGCGACGAACGCAAGATTTCGGGATCGGTGAAGCGCGGCCGCGCCTGGAAATCGGCTTCGTCGTAGAGACGGATGCACACGCCGTCCGCCACACGCCCGCAGCGGCCCGCGCGCTGGTTCGCCGCCGCCTGCGACACCGGCTCGATCTGCAACTGCTCGACCTTGTTGCGATACGAATAACGCTTCACGCGCGCCATGCCTGTGTCCACGACATAGCGGATGCCCGGCACCGTCAGCGACGTTTCCGCGACGTTGGTAGCAAGCACGATTCGCCGCGCGTTCGACGGCCTGAACACGCGCTCCTGCTCCTGCGCGGAGAGGCGCGCGAAGAGCGGCAGAATCTCCGTGTGCGGCGGATGATGCTTGCGCAGCGCTTCCGCCGCGTCGCGAATTTCGCGCTCGCCGGGCAGGAACACGAGCACATCGCCGGGACCGACGCGGCAGAGTTCATCGACGGCATCGACGATGCCTTCCATCAGATCGCGGTCCGTCTTGCGGTCGTTGCGTTTCTGCGCCGTGCCCTGCGCGTTCTTGACGGCCTCGCTTTCCTCTTCGATCGGCCGGTAGCGGACTTCCACCGGATACAGCCGCCCGCTCACCTCGATCACCGGCGCGGGCTTTTCATCGCTGCCGAAATGGCGCGCGAAACGCTCGGCGTCGATGGTCGCGGACGTGACGATCAGCTTCAGATCGGGGCGCTTCGGCAGGATTTCCTTCAGATAGCCGAGCAGAAAGTCGATGTTGAGGCTGCGTTCGTGCGCCTCGTCGATGATGATCGTGTCGTAGGCGTTCAGCAGCGGATCGGTTTGCGTTTCCGCGAGCAGGATGCCGTCCGTCATCAGCTTGACCGATGCGCCCGGCGCGAGGTTGTCCGTGAAACGCACCTTGTAGCCGACGACTTCGCCGAACGGCGTGCCGAGTTCTTCCGCGATGCGCCGGCCCGTCGCCGATGCCGCGATGCGGCGCGGCTGCGTATGACCGATCAGGCCGCTGCCGCCCGCGCCGAGGCCGCGTCCGAGCGCAAGGCAGATTTTCGGAAGCTGCGTGGTCTTGCCCGAGCCGGTTTCACCGCTGACGATCACGACCTGATTCGCGTCGATCGCGCGCGCGATTTCCTCGCGTCGGCCAGAGACGGGCAGCGCTTCCGGGAAGCTGATCGGCGGGATCGGGTTCGGGGTAACGACGCGTGGCTCGCGGGGGCGGCGAGCGGGCGCATCGCGGTTCGATGCGCGGGCCCTTTCCGGCGTGGAGTCGTCGGTGCGTGGCTGACGGCGCTGGCCCGGAACCGCGACACGTTCCGCGCGCTCGCTGCGGTCGTTTTCGGGTTTCGAGCGTCTCGCTTCGGACGAATGCGCCTGCGCGCTGCGCGTATCGCGGTTCGGCGCGCGGGCAGTTTGCTGCGCGGCGGCGTCGGGGCGTGGGGCGCGCGGGCTTCGGTCAGCCTTATCGTTGCGATCGACGCTCGCCTCGGTGCGTCGCGCGTCGGACGATTGCTTATCGCGGTTGGGCGCGCGGGAAGTTTCCTGCGCGGAGTTGGCAGTACGCTGGCTGCGGTCGCGTCGTTGCGGTGCTTCCTGCTTGCGATCGACGTTCGCTTGCGTGCGCGGCGCGTCGGCGGCTTGGGTCGGTTGGCTACGCGTATCGCGGTTCGATACTTCAGCGCTTCGCTGTGACGAATCTTTCGCTTGCGACGCATTGCGATCGGTGCGCGAATCGCGATTCTGCACAGATGACTTGCCACGGCTTTCGTGCGACTGCGCGCGTCCGCTCGTCTCGCCGGGAATCACGACCGCCTTCGACCCGACCGCATCTTGCGAACGCATCGACGATTTGCTGCCACCCGCATCGCGAACCGATGACGTCGCGGGCTGCTTCTGCGCATCCCCCGCCCCGGCGAAGCGGCGCGCCGCCAGTTCCTTCTTGCTGAGCCCCTCTTCTTCCGCGCCGGACTTCGCCTCGCGCAAGAGATTCTCACGCAGCTTCTTCAACTGCTCCTGGGTATCGAGGGCTTTATCGGCGGATTGCGGCTTGCCCGGCTGCGCGGGGCGTTTGAAAACATTCGGCATAGCGTCGCATTATAATCCCGGCATGAATTCCCAAACCGACCTCGCCCTCGCGTCGCAGCCGGCTGCAATGGAAGCCGACGCGCCCAATCCCCTCGCCCAGTTCGTCGACTGGATGCGCTCCGTCGCCCCGTATATTCACGCGTTCCGAAACAAGACGTTCGTCGTCGCGTTCGGCGGAGAACTGGTGCAGGAAGGACGGCTGAACGCGCTGGTGCAGGACGTCGGCCTGCTGCACGCCATGGGCATCCACGTCGTGCTCGTGCACGGCTCGCGCCCGCAGCTCGACGAACAGTTGAGCCTGCACGGCGTCGAATCGTCGTTCTCGCATGGGCTTCGCATAACCGATGCCCGCGCGCTCGAATCCGCGAAGGAAGCCGCCGGCGAAGTGCGCCTCGACATCGAGGCCGCGATCAGCCAAGGCTTGCCGAACACGCCGATGGCTCACGCGCACATCAGCGTCGTGTCGGGCAACTTCGTGACGGCGCGGCCGGTCGGCATTCTGGACGGCGTGGATTTCCAGCACACGGGCGTCGTGCGCAAGATCGACGGCGATTCCATCCGCCAGTCGCTCGCGAGCAACAAGCTCGTGCTGCTCTCGTCGCTCGGCTTTTCGCCGACGGGCGAGGCGTTCAATCTGTCGATGGAAGACGTCGCGTCCGCCGCCGCCATCGCGCTGCGCGCCGACAAGATCATCTTCGTCACCGAAATTCCCGGCCTCGTCGATCAGGAAGGCGAGCTCGTGCGCGAAATGTCGCTCGACGACGCGTATCGCCTGCACGAATCCGGCGAGCTTCAGGGCGACACCGCTTTCTATCTGAAGCACGCGATCCGCGCCTGCCGCGGCGGCGTGGCGCGCGCGCACATCATTCCGTACGCGCTCGACGGCAGCGTGCTGCTCGAACTCTTCCTGCACGACGGCGTCGGCACGATGATCTCGTACGAGAACCTCGAAAGCCTGCGCGAAGCCACGCCCGACGACGTCGGCGGCATTCTCACGCTGATCGAGCCGCTCGAATCCGACGGCACGCTCGTGCGGCGCGGGCGTCACCAGATCGAGCGGGATATCGACCACTTTTCGGTCATCGAGCACGACGGCGTGCTCTTCGGCTGCGCGGCGCTTTATCCGTACACCCAGGAGCGCATCGGCGAAATGGCGTGCCTGACGGTCGCGCCGGAAGCGCAAGGCTCGGGCGACGGCGAGCGGCTCCTGAAGCGCATCGAGCAGCGCGCCCGCGCGCGCGGCCTCACGCGCATCTTCGTGCTCACGACGCGCACCGAGCACTGGTTCCTCAAACGCGGCTTCGTGAAAGTCACGGTGGACGATCTGCCCGAAGACCGCCGCCGCCTCTACAACTGGCAGCGCAAGTCGCTCGTGCTGATGAAACAGCTTTGAACACGATTTCCGGACGCGCGCACTCATAAAACGCGTCCCGCACCCGATACAGGAGAAACACACGATGGCCCGAATGATTCAATGCGCAAAGCTCGGCAAGGAAGCCGAGGGACTGGACTTTCCGCCGCTGCCGGGCGAGCTCGGCAAGCGCATCTACGAGACGGTCTCGAAGGAAGCATGGCAAGGCTGGCTCAAGCAGCAGACGATGCTCATCAACGAGAATCGCCTGAACATGGCCGATCCGCGCGCCCGTCAGTATCTGATCAAACAGACCGAAAAGTACTTCTTCGGCGAAGGCGCCGATACCGCTTCCGGCTACGTGCCGCCGCAAAGCTGATCCGGCCTTTGCTTAGACGAAAAACCGACCCGCCGTGGTCGGTTTTTTGTTGGCCGGCGCGTCCGAAATACGTACTAAAAAGTTAAGACGCAACTAGGCCGAATCCTATGTCCCACAAGGGATTCAGCGATGCGCAATGAACCCGTCCGACGGGCCGGTTTGCACATCGTCTGTCATCGTGTTATTATCTCGCTCGTTATCAACAGCAATTCACCATCATTCACGCGCAGGCGGTTGCATCAAGCACTGCGTGGTAGTGACAGTTTTTATACAAAGAGGCTTGTCGGTATTTAGCGTTTTTCGCGCACGCCGGCCTTTTTCGTTCCAAGCCTTGTAGTTTCGCCGACGTAGCGGTTCCACCCGCGGCAGCTCCCCGAGTTCGCCGTCCGCCCGTCAAATTCGTTTGTTTCATCCCGAGTGCAATTTCGCGACTTCCGCCGCGAGGCACCGGCACCGTGCTTGCCATTCGATCTTCCGCTTCGGACTTCCTCGTCCGGCGCGCGAAGAACCATCGTCTTTCGCATCGACGATCCGAATGCGCTGCGGCGCCGTCACGAAACTGCACTATCCGGCAATACGCGCCGCTCGCCGGCGCGCCCGACGCTTTTCGCGAGCCGTTTTCGCGGGAGCGCTGGGCATTTGAACACGGAGTTCTTCACCCTATGACCGCTCTACACGACGGCCTCTGGCGCAAGCGCAGTGCGTCCCAAGCATCGAATGCATCGACCAGTCTCACGCTCGACGACATCACCATCGTCGATCAATCACTTCTCAAGCGCGCCGTCGGCGCCATGGCCATCGGCAACGCGATGGAATGGTTCGACTTCGGCGTGTACAGCTACATCGCCGTGACGCTCGGCAAGGTGTTCTTCCCGTCGAGCAGCCCGACCGCGCAGCTGCTCGCGACCTTCGGCACGTTCGCGGCCGCGTTCCTCGTGCGTCCGCTCGGCGGCATGGTGTTCGGCCCGCTCGGCGACCGCATCGGCCGCAAGCGCGTGCTCGCGATGACGATGATCATGATGGCCATCGGCACGTTCTGTATCGGCCTGATTCCGAGCTACGACACGATCGGCGTGATGGCGCCCGTGCTGCTGCTCGTCGCGCGGCTCGTGCAGGGCTTTTCGACGGGCGGCGAGTACGGCGGCGCAGCGACGTTCATCGCCGAATTCTCGCCGGACAAGAAGCGCGGCTTCATGTCGAGCTTCCTCGAATGCGGCACGCTCGTCGGTTACGTGCTCGGCGCGGGCGTGGTCGCGGTGCTGACCGGCGTGCTGTCGAAGGACGCGCTGCTCGGCTGGGGCTGGCGCATTCCGTTCCTCGTCGCGGGTCCGCTCGGGCTCATCGGCTTGTATATCCGCATGAAGCTCGAAGAGACGCCTGCGTTCCAGCGCGAAGCCGACAAGATGGAAGCGGCCGCGCACGAAACCACGAAGACGCAGTTCCGCGAAACGCTCGTGCAGCAGTGGAAGCCGCTTCTGCAATGCGTCGGCCTCGTGCTGATCTTCAACGTGACCGATTACATGGCGCTGTCGTATCTGCCGAGTTATCTGTCCGCGACGCTCAAGTTCAACGAGACGCATGGCCTCTTCATCGTGCTCGTGGTGATGGTGCTGATGGTGCCGCTCACGCTGCTCGCGGGCCGTCTGTCGGATGCCATCGGCCGCAAGCCGGTGATGCTCGCGGGCTGCGTCGGCTTGTTGGTGCTCTCGATTCCGGCGCTCACGCTGATTCGCGTCGGCACGATGCCGTCGGTTTTCGCGGGCATGATGATTCTCGGCGCGCTGCTTTCGACGTTCACGGGCGTGATGCCCTCCTCGCTGCCCGCGCTCTTCCCGACGAAGATCCGCTACGGCGCGCTCGCGATCGGCTTCAACGTGTCGGTGTCGCTGTTCGGCGGCACGACGCCGCTCGTCACGGCATGGCTCGTCGACAAGACCGGCATGCTGATGATGCCCGCGTACTATCTGATGGGCGCATCGGTGATCGGCATCGTGTCGGTGCTCGCGCTGCACGAAACGGCGAAGAAGCCGCTGAAGGGCTCGCCGCCCGCGGTGGCGTCGCATTCGGAAGCGCATGCGATCCTGCGCGGCCATCGCGAGGCTGCGGAAATGGACGATTCCATGTTCGACAACGCCGCCCGCGCATAAGCGATTTGGGTCGATGTGAAGAAGGGCCGGCGCGTCAAGCGCCGGCCCTTTTTTTGTCCCTAGGCGATGAGCGTCACGATGCGCGCATCGATCGTTTCAGCATCGGTATCGACGTCGAGCAATGCGACTGTGACCGGCAACTTGAAGCGACGCGGCCCCGCGCTGCCCGGATTCACGAACAGCACGCCGTCGCGCCGCGCGACAACAGGTTTGTGCGAATGCCCGGTCACGACGACATCGATGCCGTCGAGTTGCGCGGGAAGATCGGCGATATCGTGCACGACGTGGATCGTCGCGCCGCCGAGTTCGATGCGCGCGTGCTCCGGCAGCGACGCGACGTCCTCGCCGATGTCGTTGTTGCCGCGCACGACGGTGAGCGGTGCAAGCGACGCAAGCGCGTCGAGGACTTCGCGCTTGCAGATATCGCCCGCATGGATGATGTGATCGCACGCGCGCAGTGCGTCGAGCGCTTCGGGGCGCACGAGGTTGTGCGTATCGGAGATGAGGCCGATGCGAATCACCGCGTCATTGCTCCTCGCTCACCAGCATGTTTTCGATGCGTCGATCCGGCACGAGCCACACGACCGCGACGATCGCATAGATCGCGGCGGCGATCCACGGCTGCCAGAACGACGCCGCGATCGCCACGAGATACAGCAGCACGGATATCTTGCCCTTGCGATCCGCGCCGAGCGCGCGTTCGAGCGGCGAGTTCTCGCCGTGCATCGAAATGAGCGTGCGCGTGAGGATGTAGTACGCGACGGCCGTCATGAAAAGCACGAAGCCGTAGCAGGCGGTCGGCACGGCGGTGAGATGGTTCTCGCCCATCCAGTTCGTCGTGAACGGAAAAAGCGAGAGCCAGAAGAGCAGATGCAGGTTGGCCCACAGCACGGAGCCGTTCACGCGCTTGATGGCGTGCAGCAGATGGTGATGATTGCTCCAGTAGATGCCCACGTAGATGAAACTGAGCACGTAGGCGGCGAGCACGGGAACGAGCGGCGCGAGCGCGGCGAGGTCGTCGCCGTGCGGGACTTTGAGTTCCAGCACCATGATCGTGATGATGATCGCGATGACGCCATCGCTGAACGCTTCGAGCCGGGTCTTGCCCATTGGATGTCCTCGCGAGTTGGCTTCGAACGAGCCGTGGCAAGTGAGTCGCCGATTATGCGTGAGGTGCGCGAGGTTGTCGAATGGCTTTCAATATCGCGCGTCCGGGCGATGCCTACTGGTCGTCGTCCGCCTGCGGCTTCGGCACGAGCTTCGCGGGCGCGAGCCACTGGAAGGCCGTCAGCGTGTTGTCGGTGAACGTGCATTCGGCGGCGGCGGGCGTGTCGGTGGTCTTGGTCGCGGGCGGCGTCGCCGGCGTTTTGATCGTGCCGTGCACGACGACGCGCGTGCCGTGGATAGCCGCGCCCGAACCGGTGACTTTCAGCGGCGCGCTCGCGGCATCCGGATATTCGGCGTGCATCCGTTCCTTGCACGCGTCGATGTTGCGGTAATAGGACGTGCAGCCGGCCATGAGCGCGAGCGGAATCGTGAGAAGCGGAAGCAGGCGGGAGCGGATGTTCATCGATGGAATCGGTCGATGCCCGACGCGGCGCGGGCGCATCGGAGCGAAATGTGAGTTTGCGGCGAAGCTTTATAACACGCGCGAAGCCACTTGTTCGACGCTCGGGCGCGGTAGCACAATCGGCGCAAGTCTCGTTTGATGATTCGTTTCCCGCCCGACGATGCGGAGGCCGCCATGCAGAAGGACATCGAAGTAGGCGATTACATGCTGAACATGAGCGCGGTGCCCACGCCGTTGCAGCGCGACGGCGAAGATGAAGCGCCCGTCGAAGGTTACGCGATTCGCGTGCGCGTGACGCGCGTGGATCAGCGACCGGTGCACGGCTCGACGCTCACCGACGACTCAGGCGAAATGACGGGCGATCACGGTCCGTTCGAGACGGTCGCCGAGGCGCTCGCGCATGGGGAAGCCTGGGGACGGCATTACGTGGCGCGCGTGCTGGGGCATGCGGTTTAGAGCGCGACGGTTTCGGCGTAGGAATGCCGTTGGTCGGCCATGCAGTGATTCACGCCTGGTGCCGGGGACCGGACTCGAACCGGCAAGCCGTTAGGCGGCGGATTTTAAGTCCGCTATGTTTACCAATTTCATCACCCCGGCAGGGCGGACGCGATTCTACCATCGTGTGCGCCGTGTCAGGACCGTGTGACGGCGCGCGAAGCCGCTTCGTATCATCGCCCCGCCAGCAGACCTTCTCCGTCTCCAGTATGATCGGCGGCTTGCCTCAAGCCGCCCTCCTGCCCGTCCGACGGAACGAACCATGTCCGCGTCATCGCATCAGTCGCCGCACGCTTCTCACGATCAAACGCCCGAGCGCCATCCGCACTATTCGCGCGCGACGCTCTGGCTGCTCGCGACCATCGCGGGCGTCTCCGTCGCCAACATCTACTTCAATCAGCCGCTGCTCGGCGATTTCCGCGCGTCGTTTCCCGAAAGCGCCTATCTGATCGGCGCCGTGCCCGCCGCCACGCAGCTCGGCTACGCGTTCGGCATGCTCGTGCTCGCGCCGCTCGGCGATCGATTCGACCGGCGCATGCTGATCCTCCTGCAACTCGCGGCGCTCGGGGTCGCGCTCATCGTGGCCAGCACCGCGCCGACGCTCGCGGTGCTCATCGCGGCGAGCCTCGCGATCGGCGTCGTATCGACGATTGCGCAGCAGGCCGTGCCCTTCTCCGCCGAACTCGCGCCCGCCTCCGAGCGCGGTCACGCCGTCGGCACCGTGATGAGCGGCCTGCTGCTCGGCATCCTGCTCGCGCGCACGGTGTCGGGCTTCGTCGCGCAATATTTCGGCTGGCGCGCGGTGTTCGCGGCGTCCGTAGCGGCGACGATCGCGCTCGCCATCGTCGTGATCCTGCGGCTGCCGAAAAGCCGTCCGACATCCACGCTTTCCTACGGCAAGCTGCTCGCGTCGATGTGGCATCTGACCGTCGAAAGCCCGGCGCTGCGCGAGGCCGCGCTCACGGGCGGCGCGCTCTTCGCCGGCTTCAGCGCGTTCTGGTCGCTCCTCACGCTCCTGCTCGCGGGCGAACCGTTTCACATGGGACCGCAGGCGGCGGGACTTTTCGGAATCGTCGGTGCGGCGGGTGCGCTCGCCGCCCCGCTCGCCGGCAAGTCCGCGGACAAGCGCGGGCCGCGCGCGGTCATCACGCTGTCGATCGTGCTCGTGGCGGTGTCGTTCGTCGTGTTCGCGCTGTCGGCGAAGAGCATCGCGGGACTCGTCATCGGCGTGATCGTGCTCGATGTCGGCGTGCAGGCCGCGCAGATCTCGAACCAGTCGCGCATCTACGCGCTCAAGCCCGAGGCGCGCAGCCGGGTCAACACGGTCTACATGGTGGCGTACTTCATCGGCGGGGCGGCGGGATCGGCGCTCGCGTCGCTCGCATGGCACGCGATGGGCTGGACAGGCGTGTGCATCGTCGGGCTCGGCGCGACGGCGCTCGCGGGCTTCAGTCACTGGCGCGGGCGCCAGACGCGCGCGGTGCGGGAAAGCGGCGCGTGAGCGGGGAATAGCGGGACGATGGAGCCGCGAGAAGCGCTGACGGTGGGATAGAAGCGCGCAGTGTGCGAACACCGTTCCGTGCGGCCGTTCAAACCCGCTCCCGCGCGTACTCCTCCATCGCATCGAGCACGCGATCGAACTCGAGCGACTTGTCGAAGAAATGGCGCACGCCGTATTGCAGACACCGCTCGCGATAAGCCGGCAACGCGTGATTCGTCAGCACGACGACGAACGCGCCCTTCGCGACGCCCCGCGTTTCCGCGCCCTTGAGCCACGCGAGCACGTCGATGCCCGAACCGCGCTTCAGTTGCAGATCGACGATTACCGCATCGAACGGCTGCGACGACAACAGCGCGATGGCCTCGTCGGGTGCATCGGCGAAAGCGGTCACGCGCCACGGCCCGAGCGCGTCGATGGCTTCGGTGAGACTGCGGCGGATCAGCGGCGAATCCTCGATCAGCAGCACCGCGAGCGGCGCGCCGCGCGGTCTGTGCTGTTCTGCCGAATCGTCGATGGTGATGTGGCCCACGGCGGGCATCCTCCGCTTTACTGCGTCCTCGTCGGCGGCAAGCGCTCGGTTATGTTCTCGGTTCCGTTCTATTCGATCAACCCGTTCTTGATCGCGTAATACGTGAGATCGGCGTTGTTCGCGAGCCGCATCTTCTCCAGCACGCGCGCGCGATACGTGCTCACCGTCTTCACCGACAGATGCAGCTCCTGCGCGATCTCCGTCGGAATCCGGCCGCCCGCGAGCTTGCAGAAAATCTGGAACTCGCGCTCGGAAAGCATTTCATGCGGCCGTTCGGCTGCGGGCTTGTCGAGCTTGTCGGCGAGCGCATCGGCGATGAACTCCGACAGATACCGATGCCCGCGCGCCACCGTGCGGATCGCGCGCACGATCTCGTCGGGCGCGGCGTCCTTGTTCAGATAACCGTTCGCGCCGGCCTTGAGCAGGTTGATTGCGTACTGGCTCTCGGGAAAGCCGGACAACATCAGCACGCCCTGCTGCGGCCTGATCTGCTTGATGACGCGTAAGGTGTCCACGCCGTTCTTGTCGGGCATCGCGATGTCGAGCAGCACCACGTCGAATGCCTGCTCGCGCACGAGCGCGATGGTTTCGTCGCCGGTCGATGCTTCCGCCGCCACTTCCATATCGGGTTCGTCGGCGACGAACTGCCTGAACCCGCTGCGCACGATCGCATGATCGTCGGCTATCAAGACTCGAATCATTCGCGCCGTCCGCACTGCTTGAATAGGTGAGCGGTCATTGTACGCATGCTTCGTTCATGCGCGATGCGCGGTTCCGCTCGCCCGCGCATCGCATCCTGAGGTTCCGCGAAATCAGCCGTTGCGGCCTTCGAGCAGGTCGGCCATGTCGTCGGCATGCTCTTCTTCCACGGCCAGAATCTCTTCGAAGATACGGCGCGTGGTGACGTCCTTGTCGCCCAGATAGCGAATGATCTCGCGGTACGTGTCGATCGCGATGCGCTCGGCGATCAGGTTCTCGCGAATCATGTCGATGAGATCCGTGCCTTCCTTGTACTCGGAATGCGAGCGCGACTTGAGGCTATCGGGCGCGAAGTTCGGCTCGCCGCCCAACTGGACGATGCGCTCCGCGAGAATGTCGGCGTGCTCCTGCTCTTCGGTCGCGTGCTCGGCGAATTCCTTCGCGACGGCTTCCGAATGAATGCCCTTCGCCATGAAATAGTGGCGCTTGTAACGCAGCGTGCAGACCCATTCGGTCGCGAGCGCGTCGTTGAGCAGCTTCAGCACGGTCTCGCGGTCCGCGCTGTACGTCGACGTGACCGGGCCTTCGTCCATGTGCTGACGCGCGTCGTTCCGGATCTTCTCCACGTCGAGGACGAAAGCGTCCGAGGATTGGCCCGGCGCATTTACAGCAGACGATTTGGACATGTGATTGGCTCCTGTGGATGGGGTGATTGGCGGTCGTTGATGCAGGTCCGCGCGTTCTCTTCATAGCGCCCTGCTATCCGATCATCGTCTTCGATGCACGCGCCGTGCCCGCTCGGGACGGCGCGCCGGAACCGCGTATCAAAAGTGCGTGGCCGTCATGTCCTGAACACGCCGAGCAACAGCGTGACGACGAACACCACGAGAAAAATATAAAACAGGATCTTCGCGATTTCCGCAGCGCCGGCTGCGATGCCGGTAAAACCGAACACGGCGGCGATGATCGCGATCACGAAGAAAACGGCGGCGTAATGAAGCATGGAACCTCCTCGTTGATCGTTCTTGTCAGAGTCCGCTCGGGCGGGGCTCAGCTCGGAAATGCCGCCGCCCTCACGTTCCAGTGTGATTAGGGATGCGATGAAGCCCCGCTAATCGACCGCTTTCTTGGTAATGACGAACCCGAGCACGAGAAACACGACGCACAGAATCAGGAACAGGATGAACAGGAACTTGGCGATCGACGCCGCGCCCGCCGCGATGCCGGTGAAGCCGAGCAGACCGGCGATCACGGCCACGATTGCAAAGAACAGTGCCCACTTCAGCATGATCTTTCCCCGTAGGAATGGATAGTGAGCCCATCCTAGCGGTGCACTCACCGATGCGCATTCGGGCTGGCTCCTTTTTTGCTGTGAGAATCCACCGACATCAGCTTTCAATCGGCTCCGCGAGCGAATCATCGTTCGCCCCCGCGACGCCTGAGACCACGCCATGAGCCACGTACCTCGCGCGACTCTGTCGCCCGTTGCCCACGACCCGCCGTCCGCGCCGCCGCGCGCCGGACTTGCCCGCATCAACGAATGGATGCGCCGCTATAGCTGGCTGGTGGCAATGACGGTCGCCATCGTCATCACGGTCGGCGGTCTCGTGATTCTCGAATCGGGACGCATGCGCATCGCCGCTGAATACGAGACCGCGCTCGATGCAAAAACCGCCACCGCCGATCTCTCCGCGCTCGCCGCCGACATCGCGACGCTCTCCGCGCAACGGCGCGCGTTCGTGTTGCAGCCGGACCCGGCCTACAAGTCGCAGTTCGATTCGACCGCCGCGCACGTGCGCCGCGCGCTGTCGACGCTCGATGCCTATTACCGCCGCATCGGCGACGACACCGCGCTCGCCAGCTTCGCGCAGGTCAGCGCGGCGGCGAATGAGGAGATCGAAAGCGGCGCGGCGCGGCTCGCGGGATCATCGCCGGACGCCGCCGAGCCTTCCGCTTCCGACAACTCCACGCTCGACGCCGCCCTCTCCCTCCTGCGCCTGAACGAAGAGCAGCGCGCGCAGCACGCGCTCGATACGAGCCGCGCAGATCAGCGCATTTCCACGTTGTGCGTCGGCGCGTTGTGCGCGCTGAACATCGTGCTGTTTCTGCTGCTCTTTCGGAATCTCGGCATTCAGCTGGACAAGCAGGATCGCGTGCAAAAGGAACTCATCACGCAGCAGGAAGAACTCGATCAGCTCGTCTTCGAACGCACACGGCAACTGGAAGCGCTCGCATGGCACTTGCAGTCGGTGAGCGAAGACGAGAAGACGCAGCTCGCCCGCGAACTGCACGACGAACTCGGTTCCATTCTCACCGCGAGCAAGATGGATGTCGCGTGGGTGCGCGGCAAGCTACGCGAAAGCGAACCGGCGATGGCCGAGAAACTCTCGCGCGCCATCGTCAATCTGGATCAGGGCATTGCGCTCAAGCGCCGCATCATCGAGGACATGCGGCCTACCGTGCTCGCCAACTTCGGCCTGGTGACCGCGCTGCGCTCGCTCGTCGACGAAGCCGCGCAGCGCAACAACTGGACCGTCGAATTCGATCTGCCGGGCGAGGACGTGAAGCTCGGCGAGGCCATCGAAATCGCGCTCTTTCGCGTCGCGCAGGAAACGCTCACGAACGCGGCGAAGTACGCGCGCGCGAGCCGTATACGCGTCGCGCTGACGATGGATGCGGCAGTCGTGTCGCTGCATATCGCCGATGACGGCGTCGGCATCCGTCCGCAAGATTTGAAGCGCACGCAGACGCACGGGCTCGTCGGCATGCGGCAGCGCGTGTCGGCGCGCGGCGGACGCTTCGAGATCGAGCGCGTGAAGCCGCATGGCACGAGCATCAGCGTATCGATGCCGCGCGAGCGCGTTCATGGCGATGCAGAGCCCGCGCCGGCCCGCTCCGCTGCGTAGGACGATGCCGACGCCAAGTACGGATCACACCGACAGAAAAAACACATGCGTGCCTACAGCCGAGGCCCACCCGCTTTTTTTATGATTGTTTACACCGGTGAGGCCCGTCGAACGATCAGCGGCCAATCCAGACACGATCAACCACGCCATTCACTTCAAGGGGAATGAACATGACTCGAATCATCGCTTTGCTGCTGATCGCCGGCACGGCCGCGCTCGCGGGCTGCAACACCATTTCGGGCGCAGGCCAGGATCTCTCGAAGGGCGGCCAGGCCATCTCGAACTCGGCTGAAGAGCATAAGTAAGCCAGCCGGTCTCCGACTCGATTTAAACGTAGTTCCCTGTCTTTCCCGCCGCCTCGCGCGGCGGGATTTTTTTGTGCGCGCCTTTTTGCGGGCGTCACAAGAAGGGAAGCAAATTCAGGCGAGCCCGCGCCGGCGACGCTCGAACCAGAACGACAACCCGACGCTCACCAGAATCACGACGGTCGCGATGACCGTCCAGCGCGTGATCGCCTCGCCGAGCAGCAGCGCGCCGAGCAGCACCGCGACGACCGGATTCACATACATGCAGCTGCTCGCGATGATCGGGCTCGTGTGGCGAATGAGAAAGCCATACGCGACGTAGGCGGCCATCGTGCCGATCAGCATCAGATAGACGAACGAGAACGCGGGCACCCAGCCGAGGCTCGTCAGCCGCTCGCCCGACAAGAGCGCGACGATGGTCGAAATGGAACCGCCAAGGCCGATCTGCAGCGCCGTCGACACGAAAAGATCCGACGGCAGTTTCAGGCGGCTCGCGAGATGCGCGCCGCCCGACCAGAAGATCGCGCCGCAGAGAATCGCCACGCTGCCGGCGGTCGCGCCCGAGCCCTGGTTGCCGTGGTTGAGCAGCACGATGCCGGCGAGCCCGAGGCCGACCGCGACCCACTCGCCTTTCGCGATGCGCCGGCCGGTGAGCGCGGCGATGATCGTCGCGAAAAGCGGGACCGTCGCGACCATCACGGCGGCGGTGCCGGTTTCGACGGTGCGCATGCCGTACGCGAGCATCCCGCTCGACAAGCCGACGAGCAGCGTGCCGACGATCGCGGCGTTGCGCACTTCGGCCATCGTCGGCCAGACGGGCTGGCGGCGCGCGGCGAGCGCGAAGAGTCCGATGCCCGCGAACAGATTGCGCATTCCGGACAGCAAAAGCGGCGGAAACGATTCGAGCGACAGATGCACGGCGAGATACGTCGATCCCCAGACGACATACACGACGGCGAGCGCGAACGCGACCTGTCCCTTATGGGAGCGCGGCACGCGAAACGGAAAGCGGTCGGGAAGCGAGAACGGCAGACGCGGCGGCAAGGCGGACATGCATCACTCCGCGAAGGCCGCGCCACATGCGGCACGAGAGGGACACATCGGACGGCTGGTGGTGCGACGCCTGCAAAGCGCGGCAGGACGAAGAAGACACGACGGCATGATGAAGCGATGGAAGGCGATCGAGAGGCGAACGCGCGGCGGCGGTCGCGAAACCACGTTTTCGGGTAAGTACCTCTGGGGTAAGTACCTAAAACGCGGCGCTCGCCATTATGCAGGAACGACGGAACGTGAAGCGGGCAAATCGTCGATGGTTGCCAACACGCCACGGTGCGGTGTATGGTGGCGGCTGCTAACGCGGGGGTCCTGCGCTGCACATCGCGATTCGAGTCGGCATGACCGGTCGAATCGCCCGTGTATCGTGGGTGAGAAATACCCTTTGAACCTGATCTGGATAATGCCAGCGCAGGGAAGCGTTCGGGTTCGTCGGTTTCGCCTCAGACCACTTCTTCCGAACCCGCACCTTTCCGTCTCGTTCCTCCCTGTTTAGCTCCTGAGTCAGCCGTGCGTCTACGTTCGCGCTGGAATTTTCGTCCCTGCAGGAGACATACAGCACATGAATGCCAATCCGAAGTTTCTGTCCGAAAACGCCGTTGTCGATGCAGCCGCCATCGCGCCGCTGCCGAACTCGCGCAAGGTCTACGTGAGCGGATCGACGCCGGACATCCGCGTGCCGATGCGCGAAATCACGCAGTCCGACACGCCCGACGGCTTCGGCGGCGAGAAGAATCCGCCCGTATATGTGTACGACACGTCGGGTCCGTACACCGATCCGGACGCGAAAATCGACATCCGCTCGGGCTTGCCCGCGTTGCGCGCCGGCTGGATCGACAAACGCGGTGACACCGAGGAACTCGCGGGATTGTCGAGCGAATTCGGCCGCGAGCGCGCCGCCGATCCGAAGACCGCCGAACTGCGCTTTCCGGGGCTGCATCGCAAGCCGCGCCGCGCCGTCGACGGCAAGAACGTCACGCAGATGCACTATGCGCGCGCCGGCATCGTCACGCCTGAGATGGAATACATCGCGATCCGCGAAAACCAGCGCCGCGCCGAATACCTTGAAAGCCTTCGCACGAGCGGGCCGAACGGCGAAAAGCTCGCCGCGATGATGGGCCGCCAGCATCCCGGTCAGGCGTTCGGCGCGGCGGCATTCGGCAAGGACGCGCTAAAGGAAATCACGCCCGAGTTCGTGCGCGAGGAAGTGGCGCGAGGCCGCGCGATCATCCCGGCGAACATCAATCACCCGGAAAGCGAGCCGATGATCATCGGACGCAATTTCCTCGTGAAGATCAACGCGAATATCGGCAATTCGGCGGTGACGTCGTCGATCGGCGAGGAAGTCGACAAGATGACGTGGGCGATCCGCTGGGGCGGCGACACGGTCATGGACCTCTCGACCGGCAAGCATATTCACGAAACGCGCGAGTGGATCATCCGCAATTCGCCGGTGCCGATCGGCACGGTGCCGATCTATCAGGCGCTCGAAAAGGTCAACGGTAAAGCCGAAGACCTGACATGGGAGATCTTCCGCGACACGCTCATCGAACAGGCGGAGCAAGGCGTCGATTACTTCACGATCCACGCGGGCGTGCGCCTGCAATACGTGCCGCTGACGGCGAACCGCATGACCGGCATCGTGTCGCGCGGCGGCTCGATCATGGCGAAGTGGTGCCTCGCGCATCACAAGGAAAGCTTCATCTACGAGCACTTCGAAGACATCTGCGAAATCATGAAGCAATACGATGTCTCGTTCTCGCTCGGCGACGGCCTGCGTCCCGGCTCGATCTACGACGCCAACGACGAAGCGCAGCTCGGCGAACTCAAGACGCTCGGCGAGCTGACGCAGGTCGCGTGGAAGCACGACGTGCAGGTGATGATCGAAGGCCCCGGCCACGTGCCGATGCAGCTCATCAAGGAGAACATGGACCTGCAGCTGCAATGGTGCGACGAAGCGCCCTTCTACACGCTCGGGCCGCTGACCACCGACATCGCGCCGGGCTACGACCACATCACGTCGGGCATCGGCGCGGCGATGATCGGCTGGTTCGGCACCGCGATGCTCTGCTACGTCACGCCGAAGGAGCACCTCGGCCTGCCGAACAAGGACGACGTGAAGGAAGGCATCATCACGTACAAGCTCGCGGCGCACGCGGCGGATCTGGCGAAGGGTCATCCGGGCGCGCAGGTGCGGGACAACGCCTTGTCGAAGGCGCGTTTCGAGTTCCGCTGGGAAGACCAGTTCAATCTCGGCCTCGATCCGGACAAGGCGCGCGAATTCCACGACGAAACGCTGCCGAAGGATTCCGCCAAGGTCGCGCATTTCTGCTCGATGTGCGGCCCGCACTTCTGCTCGATGAAGATCACGCAGGACGTGCGCGATTTCGCGGCGAAGCAAGGCGTGAGCGAAACCGATGCGCTCACGCACGGCATGCAGACGAAGGCGATCGAGTTCGTGAAGAAGGGCGCGGAGATTTATCAGCCGACTTGATGCGGGTTTGATGGTGATTCGATGTTGACGGCGGCCTGTCGCACTGTGCGTGCGGCGGGCCGTTTTCATTTCTGCGTGGCTGGCGGATCGGACGAATCAGGCACCTTTCCTGCTGTAAGCCAGATGAACCGGCGAGACTTTGCGGCGCCGTTCCATGCGAGCCGCAGCCGATTCACCTCAACATCGTATTGGAGAGTCGACATGAAAAACATCAAACAAATCGGCGCCGCTGCAATGGTCGTTGCACTCTTTGCAGGCCTCACCGGCTGCGACAGCATGACCACCCGTCAACGCGATACCGCGATCGGCGCGGGCGTCGGCGCAGCGGGCGGCGCGGTGATCGGCGGCAGCGCGCTTTCGACGCTCGGCGGCGCGGCAGTCGGGGGAGTCATCGGCAACCAGGTTGGCAAGTAACGAGACCACGCACAGGCGGCGCGGCGTCCATCGCCTGCGCCGCTGTTTCAGGACTGTTACAAGACGCCGCATCGCAATACTTTTTCACAGAACCTCGGAAGCGCGGCGCAGTGCGTTCGAGTAAGCTCCTCTTAACGGACCGGTGCGAGCCAAGAGTCCGGCAAGCATCACGCAAGGAGCAGCACCATGATCCCCGCCCGCTTCACCGTCACCTCTCCTATCACCGGAATCAGGGCAATCGTTGCAGCGCTCGCCACGGGCGTGCTCGTCGGCGGATGCTACTACCCCGCTTATCCCGACTACCCGGCCTATTACTACCCGACCGTGCCTGCCGCCTACACGCAGCGCGAGTTCGCCGTGCCGGCGCAGGGTGCATCGGGCGCCGCAACGGCTTCCGCACCGGGCGCCACGTATTCGACCGCGCAGGTCGAGTATCAATACGTGGCGGCGTCGCCGAGTGCGGACTATTACGCCGTGCCCGCTTACCCGTACTACGCGCCTTATCCGGCCTACGCGGCTTATCCCGCGTATCCGCCGTATTACGGCTGGGGCTACCCGGCAATCTCCATAGGCTTTGGATACTGGGGCGGCGGCGGATGCTGCTGGAGACACGGCCACGGCTGGCACGGCGGTGGATGGCACGGCGGTGGCGGATGGCACGGCGGCAACACCTCATGGCAGGGTGGGCACGGCGGCTATGGCGGCGGTTACGGCGGCGGCCACGGGGGACGTCACTGACTCGCGTAAACCATGTTTCGCGGACGATACAAACGAAACCCCGCCGGACGGCCGTCTATTCGTCTGACGTAACACTTCTGCAACATTTTCCGACGCGAACCGTCGACAGATCCGGTTCGCGTCCGCATTTCGCGTCCACACGACAAAGCTCTTCCCTTTTCCGACAAGCCTCCGGCTGATTTCGCCAGACAATTGGCACGGTTCTGGCTAATCACCCTCGCAAATCGCTTGACGCGACGGCACACCCGCCGTCGCGAACTTCGTTCTCGGGGATCGGACATGATGGCCTTTGTGTTTTTCCTGCTCTGGATGCTCGCTTCCCTCGCGCTCCTGACCGTCTGGGTGTTCCGGCAAACGCCGCAATCGGGCAACGATGCCCCCGCGCCCGGAGCAGCCGTCGAGGGCTGAGCGCTTTTCCGCTTGACGGAGGCCATCGGTCACCTATTCTTAGTCTGCACTTTAGGCAACTGCTTAAGGCCGCGGAAGCACCGGCTCGCGACGCGCATCGCGGCTCGACGCCGCCTGCGTATAAGAATGCGACGCCTGTCGACAGGAGACCTCGATGTTCCATCAGCTGCTCACCCCGGTCGCGAATTCGCTCGCGCTGTCGTTCATCGTCGCTGCGCTGCCGATCGCCGTCGTGCTCGCGCTGCTCGGCTGGGCGCGGCGTCCCGCGTGGCAGGCGTCGCTCGCCGGGCTGATCGTCGCGCTCGTCATCGCGGTGGGCGCGTGGCATTTCCCGGTCGGCCTCGCGCTCGATTCCGTGGCGGCCGGCGCCGTGTTCGCGCTGTGGCCGGTCATGTGGATCGTGTTCGCCGCGATCCTGCTCTACAACGTCGCGCAACGCTCGGGCCGCTTCGAGGCGTTCCGTGTATGGATGGTCGAGAATCTGCCTAACGACAGGCGTATCGTGCTGGTCGTCATCGGCTTTTCGTTCGGCGCGCTGCTGGAAGGCATCTCCGGCTTCGGCACGCCGATCGCCATCACCAGTTCGCTGCTGATCCTGCTCGGCTTTCCGACGCTCGAAGCGCTCACCTTCACGCTGATCTTCAATACCGCGCCGGTCGCGTTCGGCGCGCTCGGCGTGCCGATCACCGTGCTCGGCGCGGTGACGCACCTTCCCACCGACGCGCTCGCCAAGATGGTCGGCCGCCAGTTGCCGTTCTTCGCGTTCTTTCTGCCGTTCTACGTGATCGGCATCTACGCCGGTTTCCGCAACATGATGCGCGTATGGCCGGTGCTGCTCGTCTCGGGCGGGGCGTTCGCGCTCACGCAGTACGTGACGTCGAACTACATCAGCTATGCGCTCACCGACGTGCTTTCGTCGCTCGTCTCGCTGATCCTGACGATCGCGTTCCTGCGCGTCTGGAAGCCCGTCGCCGATGGGCGTTTCGCCGTGAACGTCGACCGGCTCGGACAGACGCGCGGGACCGTCTCGGGCGGACAGGGCTGGCTGCCGTGGATCGTGGTGTCGGTGGTGGTGATCGTGTGGACGGTCGCGAAGATCTTCCTGATCGGCGACGTGAAGATTGCGTGGCCGGGCCTCGACAAGGCTGTCTACATCACGCTGTACAACCAGCCCTACGGCGCGATCTGGGACTTCCAGCCGCTCGCGACGGGCACCGCGATTCTCGTCGCGTCGATCATCACGGCGGCGCTCGTGCGGCTGCCGGCGCGCGAGTACGGCGCGGCGATCGTCGATACGTGGGTGCAGACGCGCATCGCGATTCTCACGGTCGCGACGATCGTCGGCCTCGCCTATCTGATGAACTACTCGGGCATGAACTACACGCTCGGTCTCGGCGTGGCGTCGGTCGGGCCGTTCTTTCCGCTCGTGTCGGCGTTCCTCGGCTGGGTGGCGGTGTTCCTGTCCGGCAGCGATACGTCGGGCAACGCGCTCTTCGGCAATCTGCAGGTGGTCGCGGCGCATCAGCTCAATCTGAATCCGGTGCTGATGGCGGCGACGAATTCGTCCGGCGGCGTGATGGGCAAGATGATTTCGCCACAAAATATTTCAACCGGCGTCGCGACGACCGAACTCAAGGGCAAGGAAGGCCTCGTCTTCGCGCGCACGTTCAAGCATTCCATTCTCCTGACGGTGATTCTCGGCGTGCTCGTCTGGCTGCAGCAGAACGTGCTGACATGGATGATTCCGCCGCACTGAATTCCGGCTTCTTGCGGTCTCATTCCACGCGCGTTCTTTTGCGTTCTTTCACGCGCGATGCGGTGCTAACATGCGCGGACTTTTTTCATCAGCAGTCTTGAAGTCCGCATCGTCATGTCCATCGCCAATTTGTTGCAATTGATCGTCCTCGCCGCGCTGTGGGGCGCATCGTTCCTGTTCATCCGTGTCGGTGTGGCCGAGTTCGGCGTCGCGCCGCTCATGGCGGTGCGCGTCGGCATCGGCGCGCTGTTTCTCGTCGCGATGCTGCTTGCACGCCGCAACGCCGCTGCCACGCTCGCGACGATGCGCAAGCGCGCGCTGGCGCTCTTCGTCGTCGGCATACTGAATTCGGCCGCGCCCTTCTGCCTCTTCGCGTTCGCGGAACTGACGCTGTCGGCGGGCGCGACGTCCGTCATCAACGCGACGACGCCGCTTTGGGGCGCACTCGTCGCCTACGTGTGGCTGAAGGACCGGCTGACGACGATGCGCACCATCGGCATGGCGATCGGTTTCGCGGGCGTGCTGCTGCTCGTGTGGAACCAGATCGCGACGAGCGGGCCGGCATCGGGCGGGCTGCCCGTCCGGGGCATGCTGGCGGCGGCGGCTGCCCTCGCGGCATCGGCGCTGTATGGCGTGGCGGGCAATTTCGCGAAGAAGTATCTGATGGACGTCGACGCGACGACGAACGCCGCAGGCAGCATGATCGGCGCGACGATCACGCTCGCACCGATCGCCCTGCTCACGTGGCCCGCGACGCCGGTGTCCGCGCACGCGTGGTCGGCGGTGATCGCGCTGGGCGTGTGCTGCACGGGCATCGCGTATTTCCTGTATTTCCGGCTGGTTGCCGCTGCGGGACCCGCGCGCGCGATGACGGTCACGTTCGTCATTCCGCTTTTCGGGATTCTGTGGGGCGCGGTGTTCTTGCGCGAGCATGTGTCGGTGGCGATGCTGGAAGGTTGCGCTGTCGTGCTCGTGGGGACGGCGCTCGCGACCGGAATCGTGAAGCAGGTGCCGTTTCTCGCGCGACGGGGAATGATGCGGTGATGGGATGGCGGCTTGGCTAGGCATGTTGTCGACGATGCCGCTCGCGACCGGGTTGCCCGAAACCGCGCCGCCGATGAAGTCGCGATGACGCGGCGGCACGCGACAGGCGACCTGAGGCTCACCGCGCGGTTCGCGCGTGCTGTCGTCGTTGATGCTTGATCGCGCGAACCGTAGCCTCCGCGACGACTGCGCCGCGCGCATTCAACGCAAGCGCGCGACGAACTACTCTCCCCGCACCGCCCCGCGCCCCGCCTTGACCGCGCCCCGCTTGATCTTCCCTTCGACCCGACGCACCTGCGACGCCCGCGTCGGCTTCGTCGCGATGCGCTTGCGCCGCGTGACGCTCACGCTGCGGATCAGCTCGTCGAGCCGCGCGAGCGCCGCCGCGCGGTTCATGTCCTGCGTGCGATGCTCCTGCGCCTTGATGACGATCACGCCCTCACGCGTGACGCGGCTGTCGGAAAGCGCGAGCAGCCGCGCCTTGATGTGCTCCGGCAGCGACGACGCGCGGATATCGAACCGCAAATGAATCGCGCTCGATACCTTGTTGACGTTCTGGCCGCCCGCGCCTTGCGCGCGCACGGCCGTCAGCTCGACTTCGCCCGGCGGCACCATGAGGCTATCGGACATGTTTGGCTCCCTCCGTTCAAGACCGTTGCCGCGAACGCGCCGATTGCGCCAAGCGCGCCAGCCGCGCCATTCGCGCGGCGAGACCGGAATCGCGACGCGTCGGCGTATCGACGGCCTGTGCGAAGATGGCCGCCGAACCGATGACTTCGATGCGGCGCTTCGCCCGCGTGATCGCCGTATAGACCAGCTCGCGCGACAGCACGCGCACGAAACTGCCGGGCAACACGAGCGCGGCGTGCTCGAACTCCGAGCCCTGCGATTTGTGGACGGTCAGCGCGAACGCCGTGTCGTGCGGCGGCAGCGCGGCGGGCGACACATAGCGCAGCGAGCCATCCGCCATTCGGAACGCGACGCGCAGCGCGCCGTTCGCGCCCGGCAGCGCAATGCCGATGTCGCCGTTAAAGAGTCCGAGCGCATAGTCGTTGCGCGTGACGATCACCGGGCGGCCCGCGAACCACTGTGCTCCGAGTGCAAGCGCAATGCCCGCCTGCTCGCGAACCTTGGACGCAATGCGCGCGTTTACTTCATCGACGCCGCGCGGGCCCTTGCGCGTGGCGCATAGCACGCGGAAGCGGTTGAGCGCGTCGAAGAGCCGGGCTTCGTCGGATGGCGCGCGATCGTTTCGCAGCAGCGACGCGAGCGCATCGGCGTACGGCGCGAATCCCTTGGCCAGATGGGCGAGCGTGCGGTCCGAGAGGGTCGCGTGGTCATCGTCGATCAGGATGGCGGCGGGCGCTTCCGATGCCGTGGAAGGCGTGGTGTCGAGCGCGTTGAGCGCGGCTTGCGCGTCGCCGTTGCGGATCGCGATCGACAAGCGCCCGATCGCCGAATCCAGCCCGAAGCGATAGTTGCGCGCGAGCCAGACGACGCAATCGGTGAGCGGGGCCTTGTCGCTTGGTTCGTTGTCTTCGTCGCGCGACGTGTCGCCGATGGTCGCGAAAAGGTCGGCGTAGCCTTCATCGTCCGCGTCCGATGCTTCGTCGCTCGTGTAGGCGTCGTGGTCCGCGAAAAGATCGGCGTAGCCTTCGTCGTGCGCTTCGGTACGGCGATGTGCAAGGTCCGCTCGGTCGGTGAGATCGTCTTGGCTTGCGAACAGGTCGTCGAATGTATCGGGCGCCGGCTCGCTTGCATCACCGGCACGCCTATGCGCCGCGTTGACCGACGGCAACGCCGCCCGCAACCGCGCCAGCTCCACGCCCAACGCGCCCGCGATGCGCCGCGCCCCGCCCTCGCTGAACGACGGCTGCGCGCTCAGTTCCGCGAACACCGCGCCCGCCTCGACCGCCGACAACTGATCCTTGTCGCCGAGCATCACGAGCCGGCTCGACGGCGCGACCGCTTCCAGCAAATGCGCCGCGAGCGCGACGTCGATCATGGAAGCCTCGTCGACCACGATCACGTCATAAGGCAACGGATTGTCGCGATGATGCCGGAAGCCGCCGTCCGGCAGCACGCCCAGCAACCGCTGCAACGTGAACGACGTGCGCGGCAGACGCCCTGCAAGCTCGGGTGGCAGCTTGTCCGCGCGCTCGATCAACGCTTCCTGCATGCGTTGCGCCGCCTTGCCGGTCGGCGCGGCGAGCGCGATGCGCAAGCCCGGATCGGCGTCGAGCAGGCACGCGAGCACGCCGACGACGGTCGTCGTCTTGCCGGTGCCCGGTCCGCCGCTCACGATCGTCAGCCTCCCCGCCAGCGCGACCAGCGCGGCGACGCGCTGCCAGTCGATGTCGTCGGCGTCGCGTGAGGCCTCTCCGAAATAGTGCGCGATACGCTGCGCCTCTTGCGCGAGTTCGCGCTGCGAAACGTCGATCCGCGCGCCCCGCGCCCGCTCGACCAGCGCGACCGCGAGCCGCCGTTCGTAATCGAAATAGCGCGCGAGATAGAGCCGCCCGTCTTCGTCGATGACGAGCGGCCGCAGATCGGCAGCGTCGATGCGCGCCTCTGTGCGGGCGAGCGTCGCGACGCCGCTGGCGAGCAGCGCATCGCGGGCTTCGCGCATGCTTTCTCCGTGACGGCGCGCGAGCGCGGCGAGCGGCATGCAGACGTGCCCGAGTGCCGTCGCCCGGCTGATGGCGAGCGCCGCGCGTTCCGCCCACGCGATGGCGCGCGCGTCCGCGCCTGACCATCGTGACAGCTCGCCGATGCGCCGCGCGAAACCTTCGGCGAGCGCGGCGCTTTCATCGGCGAAGGCGGACGCGGCCGCAGCCGCCACGTTGATTCTTTCCATTGTGCTCATACCGCGTCTCCGCCCATCACCCGATCGAGCGCTTCCACCAGTTCCAACGAGGGCCGTCCGCGATGGACCCCGCTCGCGTTCTCGCCGTCGCGCCAGTCCGGACGCACGCCGCGCACGAACAAATAAAGATAACCGCCGACATGCGTTTCATAGTCGTAATCGGCGAGCCGCGCGCGCAGGTAACGATGCAGCGCGACTACATAAACCAGCGCCTGCAGGTGATACGCGTGATGCGCCATCGCCTCGGCGACCGGCGCGGCGCTGTAATCGGCGGCGGCATCGCCCAGATGATTCGATTTCCAGTCGATGATCCAGTAACGCCCGCCGTGCAGCACGATCATGTCGATGAATCCCTTGACGAAGCCCCGCAACGCGCCCGCTTCGAGCGCGACATCCGGATAGCCGTGCATCGACAGAAGCCGGCGCAGCGCCGCGAAATCCAGCGACGGCGCGGGGAACAGAAACTCCAGTTCGTTCATGCGCCGCTTCATCGCGATGCCCGACAGCCGCATGCCCGGCGCGATCTCGCTTTCGAGCGTATCGGCGAGCAGGCGCAGCATCATCGGACGAAGACGCTGCGCGAGCGGCTCGGGCGCGGGAATCGGATGCTCGCGCAACGCGCGCTCGACCGCCTCGGGCCACGTGGACGGCTGCGTGAAATCCGCCAGCTCATACATGCGATGCAGGCACTCGCCCGCCGCCGCGCCGCGCGGGAACGCGAGAATGTCGTCGTCGGGGAGCGCGGCTTCGGCTCGCGATGGCGTTTCGGGTGGCAGCGCGGAATCGGCGAGTTCGTCGTGATCGGGACGCGCTTCGGCGGGCTGCGGCTGATTCGCCTCGTCGCGCGCGCCGGCCGCCACCAGGGAACTGAAGCTCGCCATGCGCCACCGGTCGCGCAACAGACGCCGGTTCGTGCGCGCGGCGATCTCGTGCGCGCCGGACGCTTCGGCGGCAAGCGGCTCGCGTGCATCGATGACCGGCAGCGGCGTCACGCCGATCGCGCCATCGGCTTCGGCTTCCAGCGCGCGCCACGCCGCGACAATGCCCGCTTCGTCGGGCGGCTCGTCGCAGAACGCGTCGAAGTCCCGGCCCGCGCCGGCGGCGAGCCAGTTCAGCACGCTTCTGCGCGATTCCTTCGTCGACTTGTTCGACATGTTCGAGATGTAGACGCCCGCGACCACGTAGCAGCGATACACCGCCCGCGTCAGCGCCACGTAGACGAGACGCGCGCGCTCGGCCGCCTGTTCGCGCGCGATGGCCGCGCTCACCTCTTTCGATTCCTCGTCGTCGATTCCATAGTGCAGCACTGCCTCGCCCGCGTCGTCGTGGTACTCCTTCGCGTCGGGCAAGCCGGATTTCGATGCATCGCGCGCCGCGCCGTCGTTGAGGAACGGACAGAACACGACCGCGTACTCCAGCCCCTTCGACTTGTGGACGGTCACGATCTGCACGAGATTGCGGTCGGATTCCAGGCGCAGTTGCGCATCCTCGCCGCCGCCCTGCTGGGCACGCTGCGCGGCGAGCCAGCGCAAGGTCGGCGCGATGCCCGGCTGCTCCGCCGAGCGCGCCTGCAGCAATTCCGCCAGATGGTTCACGTTCGTGAGCCTGCGTTCGCCGTCGGCGCGCGAAACGAGGCGCGCGGCAATCGACAGTTCCCGCGCCAGCGTGCGCCACATCACCGCGAAGCCGCGCTCGTGCCAGATCGTGCGATACCGCGAGAAGCGTTCGACCCAGCTCGTCGAGTCGTTCGCGCCGCTTTCATCCGTCGATGCCGCGTGTTCCAGCCGCCACAGCGCGGCGGCGTCCAGCCCGAACCAGTCGGTCGCGAGCGCGGCGCGCAGTCGGCGCAGGTCGCCGGGCGTGTCGATGGCGGCGAGCACGCGCTCGATCTGCTCGGCGTCGAGCGAGCCGAACACCGACGCTTGCGCCAGTTCCACGCTGCCGATGCCCCACGCCGCGAGCACGCGCTTGACGATGCTGCCCTGCCGATGCGTCTGCACGAGCACGGCGATATCGCCCGCGGAAAGCGCCTTGTCGCCGATGTGCACTTCGCCGCGCTGCGCGCCGCTCAACAGGCGCGCGATCTCGGCGGCGCACGCTTGCGCGGCCTCGCGCTGCGCGTTGCCCTTGGAGAGCGCGGCGTCGCCGTGCGGCAGCATCCAGACGCAAAAATCGGCGATATCGGAATAGGCGGCGGCGGGCGTGGCATCGACGAACGGCCCGCGCGCACGCGCGCCCGCGCGCACCGGCTGATAGTCGAGCCCATCGAGAATGAACGCCGACGGATTCGCGCCGAACACGCGGTTGCACGCCTCGATGATGCGCGGCGTCGAGCGCTGGTTCACCGCGAGCGTGTAGCGCGCGCTCGCGCCGTCGCGCGCGGCGAGATACGTGTGCAGGTCGGCGGCGCGGAAGCTGTAGATGGCCTGCTTCGGATCGCCGACGAGAAAAAGCGGACCGTGCGGCGCGAACACGCGGTTGAAGATCGCGTATTGCAGCGGGTCCGTGTCCTGGAATTCGTCGATGAGCGCGGCCGGATAACGCTCGCGCAACGTCTGTGCGAGCCACGCATGTTGGACGAGCGCGCGATGCAGGTTCGAGAGCAAGTCGTCGAACGACACCACGCGCCGCGCGCGCTTTCTCGCCGACAGTTCGGCGGGCGCGTAGTCGAGCCATTCGCGCACGATGTCGAGCCATATCGCGCGCTGCGCGGCCTCGGCAGCGGCGGCAGACGCGGCGATTGCCTCGGCGTGCTCGAAGAATTCATGCGCGGGCGGCGCGTGCTTGACCTTCGTGCCCTTCGCAAGCGCCGACGCCGTGATCTTCAGCGCTTCCTTCGGCGGTTCGGCGTGGCAGTCGGCATCGGCGAAATAGCGCGCCCACGCGTCGAGGGCCGCTTCGATCATCGAGCGCTTGTGCGAGGTCTGCTTCAGCATTGCTTCGGCGTCGAAGAGCAGCTTCGCGATCGCGCCGCGCTCGGCGGTCCACACCGCGCAGGCTTCGTCGAACAAGGCTTGCGCATCGACGGCTTCGGCGGCGAGTTCCGCTTCGCTCTTGCCCCAGCGCAGTGTCGCGAGCGGCTTCTTGAGACGGCGCGCCAGTTGCGCATCGAGCGATGCCGGCCCCGCGCCCTTCGCGACGAGCCACGACGCGAACGACGGCGTGCGCGCCGCCGCCGGCTCCACGCGCTCGCGCCAGAAATCGGCGGCAAGCTCGAAGCGCAACGCGCTGTCATCGGCTTCCATATCGAACGCGAACGGCATCGCGGCGGCGAACGGCGCTTCCTGCAGCGCGCGCTGGCAGAACGCGTGGATCGTGTGGATCGCGGCCTGATCGAACGTATGCAGCGCGATGCGGATGCGTTGCAGCGCCTCGTCGGAATCGATGTCCGCGAGCGTCGTTTCAAAGAGCCGTTCGATGAACGGATCGCCGGCCGGATCGCCGTTTTCGATGGCATGCGCGACGCCCGCGAGCCGCGTGCGGATGCGCTCGTGCAGCTCGGCGGTCGCGGCCTTCGTGAACGTGACGACGAGAATGCGCTCGACGCTCAACTGCTTTTCGAGCAGCAACCGCACGTAGAGCGCGCAGATGTTCCAGGTCTTGCCGGTGCCGGCGGACGCTTCGATCTGATTGACGCCGTCAAGCGAACAGGAAAAGACGTCGAGCTCCTGCACGGCGGCGGGGTTCATGGCTTGGATGGCGGTCGTCATCATGCGTCGCTTTGCAGGTGTTGCGAAAGCGGCTCGAATACGATGCGCGCGAGCGCGGCGAAGCGGTCGTCGAGCGCGAGCGATTCACCGCGAAACGCGATGCGATAAACGGGATCGTCCGATTCGGCGCGCGTGCGGTCGGATTCCCACGCGGCATGCGCCTTCGAATCGCCTTCGGTCATCTTGAGCCACGCGCTCTTGGGAAAGAAACGCAGCGGCATGCGGCGTCCCGCGCGATACAACGCCGCGAGCGCCGCCAGATGCGCGTGTGGATTCGCGACGGGCGTCAGCTCGAAATCCGCCGACTGCGCGCCGCGCCCGTGCCAGATCGTGCGGCGCGGGCCGTCCGGCAGCGCCGCGCAGTAAGCGAGATGCGCGAGCCACGCGGACAGGTAATCGCGGGCGCGCGGCTGGTCGTAGCGATAGATCACCTGCCCTTGCGGCGTCAGGCGATTGAGCGTGCCGGACAGTGTGAGCGGCCGCTCGTCGATGAGCGCATCGTCATGCGAGCCGAAAAGCGCGACGCCGCCCGTGTCCGGCCAGCGCGGCACAATGTCGAGCGAGAACGGCAGACGCGCCGCGCCTTCGGCCACCGACACGCGAATGCGGTCCGCGAGATTCGCGAGCGCGTGCATCTCGCGCGCCTGCCACACGGCGCCCGTCGCGCCGCCCGGCATCTCGGGACTCGTGCGCGCCACATGCCGCGCGCGTTCGCGGGCGCGATGCGTGGCTTCGTCTTCCACTTCGAGCAGCGACGGCAGCACGCGCGCGGCGAGCGCATCGCGGCCAGCGAAGCCCAGTTCGAACGGCTCGGTGATATCGAGTTCGGCTTCGGCATCGACCAGCGCAATGCCCAGCCTGTCGCGCAGCAGCGCGCGCGCCGGATGCCGCCAGAAGCGCACGAAATCGTCGAACGCGACGATGCCCGCGTCCTCCTCTTCCGCCGGCAACGGCGATGCGAAGAACGGCGCACTCGGCTGCGCCCGGCCCGCCGCCAGCGCCCGCGCCAGTTCCGCGCGCTCCGGCTCGTAGGTGAAGAGCCGGCCGTTCGGCTCGAAATACTCGGGCGCGAAAGGCTGCAGCGGATGCTCGTGAACGAACAACGCCCGCGCCTTCGCCAGCTCCTCCGGCGGGGCGTGCTTGCCCGCGACGGCTTCGGCCAGATAATCGAGCAATTCGTCGATGAGCGCGGCGGGCGGCAGCACGGCGTTGTCGCGGATGCTGCGCCCGGTGTACGCGATCATCAGCCGGTCGCGCGCCGCGAGCATCAGGTCGAGAAACAGATTGCGCTCGTCGTCGCGGCGCTGGCGGTCGCCCAGCTTGCCGAAGCTCGCCATCAGGTCGAATTCGTCGGCGCGCGCGAGGCTCGGCAACATGCCGTCGTCCATGCCGAGCAAACACACCACGCGATACGGCAGCCCGCGCAAGCTCGTCAGCGACGAGAACGTCACGCCGCCCCACGGCACGCCGCCGCGCGCGGGATCGTCGAGCGTGTCGGTGAGCGCGGTGCGGATCACGGCGGCCGATACTTCCGTGTCGCGCGCGCCTTCGTCCATCGCGACGATCAGCGCGTCGATGGCGTGGCGCACGTCGCCGATGGTGTCGTTGAACGCGACGCCCGCATCGAAGAAACGCGCGAGCGTGTCCTGCAGCAACTCGCCCCAGGCGCGTGCCGTGCGCGGCGTTTCGATTTGCGCGGCGAAGGCGTCGATATCGTCGATGAAACGCGTCAGGCGTCCGAGCAACTCGGCCTCCGAGCCTTGCGCGCCCTCCACCGGCAGCCATTCCGCGACCGGCGCGCCGCCGCCCGGCAGCGCGTAGCCGAGATAGAGGCGCGTGAGCGCATCGGCGAAGGTGTGGCGCGCGGCGGGCACGTGCTCGCCGGTGGCTTCCGTCGGACGCAGCCCGCGACGCGCACCCGCCGCCGCGAGCCATTCCTGCGCGGTTTCGAGCGATGCCGCATCGATCGCGTAGCGCGTTGCGATGGCATCGACGCGCAGCCATTCGATCAGCTCCGGCGCGCCGACGCCGCGTTCGGCGAGCGCGAGCCAGTCGAGCATCGCGCGCGCGACGGGGTTCGCCTGCGACGGCGGCAGGCCGGTGATGCGATACGGAATGCGCCTGCGCTCGTTGCTCGCGCCCGCCGGCGCCGTGCCGAATATGCCGTCGATGAGCGGACCGGCCACCGCGAGATCCGGAAACGCGACGAGCACATCGGACGGCTCCAGCCCTTCGATCTCGTCGAACCAGTCGAGCAGGCGGTCGTGCAGCACTTCGAGCTGGCGCGACAGGCTGTGGCAGACATGCACTTCCACGCCGGCATCGACGATCTCGTCCGGCTGCGGCTCCGCATTCTCTTCGTCGAGCGTCAGGATGCCGTTCTGCACGCGCGCGAGCCACGTCGGCGCGGTGTTCTCTTCGAACAATTCGCGCTCGCTCGATGCCGCGCTTTCCGTCAGTTCGTGCAGCATGTGAAGCTGCGCCTGGGTCTGACGGCCCCACTCCGCGAGCAGCGGATGACCGACTTCCTGAAAATCGGCCTCGCCCTTCAGTTGCAGTTGCTCGACGCGCGCCTCGCTCACGATGTCGAACCAGAATTCGCGGCACGGATTGAGCGCGTAAATACGCACGTCGATCCAGCGCGACAGCTCGCGCAGCAACGCGATATGCAGCGGCGGCATGGTCGGCAGCGCGAACACGCTGATGCGGCTCGGCCATTCGGCGCGCATCGCGGTATCGAGATCGAAACGCGGCGCTTCGGCGAGAAAGCGATACGCGGGCGGCGTCGGGTCCTGATCGGCGGCGGGCGCGTGGGGATCGGCTTCAGGATCGGCCTTCAGATCGTCGAGCAACGCGCGCCACAGCGCCGACTGCCAGCGTTCGTCCTGTCGCTGGATGTCGCTCGCGCCCGCGAGACGCGGCCCGCGTGAGTCGCTGCTTGCGTCCGTCTGAGCGCGGCCGCCCGCGAGAATCGAGCCGCCCGCCTGCCAGTGCGTGAGCCATTCCGGGCGATACGTCAGGTAGTGATCGAAGACCGTCGCGATGCGGCGCGCGAGTTCGTAGCGCATGGAATCGTCGGCGGCATCGAGATAAGTCGACAGACGCGGCGCCTGTCTGAACGACGGTTCGTCGAACAGGCGATAACAACGCCACGCGAGCCGGTCCGGCGAAAACGGCGAACGCGCGGGCACCGGCAGCACGCGGCCGATCTGCGCCCACAGCCACTGCGCGAGATAGCAGAACTCGACGTTCGCGCAAATGCCGAAGCGCTCGGCCATGTCGAGTTCGAGCCGGCGTCGCACGGCCGCGCTCGGCACGATGACCGATTCGCTCGCGAAAGGATCGCCCTCGCGCATCGCGAATGCGTCGAGGTCCTCGAAAAGCGCGGCGGCAAGCGTTTCGTGGCGGTTCGAATAAAAGAGTTCGAGCATGAAGAGCGGGATTGGGTGCGCTGCCGGACAACCTGGCAAGGCGTCAGATGCAAAGCTTTGTCAAATCAAGCGCCAGCATAACAAAGGGGCCTGGCGGCGAGAACCTGGCCGTTCGGCCGAGGTCCGAAGGCGGGTCGAGTGCGTTAGACTCGACCTCGCTCTTGCCCTTGGCCCGCCCCTCGATCGTCCAGTCAGGAAGTCGATGCGTTACTCGTTCGAAATCAGAAAGTTCATTTACAGCCAGTACTTCTTCGGCGGCTTGCGCAGCGCGCTCGGCATCTCGCTTCCGGCCGTGCTGATGCTCACGGTGTTCCACAATCGCGAGCTCGGCTTCACCATCGCCACGGGCGCGCTCGGCGCATGCGTCGTCGACATGCCCGGCCCGCTCAAGCACAAGCACAACGAGATGCTCGCGTGCACGGTGATCGGCTTCTTCTCGGCGCTCGCCACGGGCATCGCAACGGCGAATCCGCTGACGCTCTGGCTCACCGTCGTGCCGCTCACGTTCGTGCTCTCGCTGATCGTCGTCTACGGCAACCGCTGGCCGCAAATCAGCTTCGCCACGCTCTTCATGATGATCGTGACGCTCGAAGAGCATTTCACGCCGATGCAGGCGCTCATCAACGCGTCGTGGATTCTGCTCGGCGGCCTCTGGTACACGTATTGGGCGACGCTCGTCTCGCATCTGCTCGTGTACCGCATCGAGCGGCAGGCGCTGGCGCAGAGCATCTTCAGTTGCGCGGAGTATCTTCAGGCGCGCGCCGATTTCTACGACAACGACGCCGACCTCGACGAGTGTTACCGAAAGCTTATCGAAAAGCAGATCGCGGCGGTCGAGCAGCAGGAAGGTGCGCGCGAAATCGTGTTGCGCAATCTGCCGAAGGTCAAGAGCGGCAAGCTCGACGCCCGGCGCGCGCGGCTTTTCAATCTCTTCATCAACATCGTGGATTTGCACGAGTTCTTCGTCGGCGCGCACACGGACTATCCGCTCGTGCGCAAGACGTTCGCTGGCTCCGACGTGCTCGTGTTCTATCGCGACCTGATGCGCAAGGCGAGTGAAGATCTGGACGAAATCGGCCTCGCGGTGCTGCAAAACCGGCCCGCGCCGAAGCAGATCAGCATGAAGGCCGAGTTGCGCGCGATCGAATACGAACTCGAACTCATGCGCAAGCAGGCGCTGCCCGAGAAGAATCCCGAAGCCTACGCGGCGGCCGCGGCCGTGTTCCGGCGACTCTGGAGCGCGACGCGTCTCATCGACAAGATGCGCCGCCGCACGCACGACGACGCGAGCCTGAATGAAACCGAGCTGCAGATCGATCACGCGCTGTCGCGTTTCATATCGAGCAGGCGCGTGCCGTTCAGGCAGATTTTCTCGAATCTCACGATGTCCTCGCCGAGCTTCCGCCATGCGCTGCGCGTGACGATCGCGGTCGGCGTCGGCTTCTGGCTCGGGCGGCTCTTGCCGCTCACCAATGCATACTGGATCGTGATGACCACGGTCATCATCCTGAAGCCGGGCTATTCGCTCACCAAGCAGCGCAATACGCAGCGGATCATCGGCACGGCGATCGGCTGCGCGGTGACCATCGCGCTGATTCTGGTGGTGAAGGACCCGCATGTGCTGCTCGTCGCGATGTTCGCGTCGATGGTCATGAGCTACAGCCTGCTGCTCTTCAACTACGCGGGCAGCGTGGTGTTCACGTCGTCTTACGTGCTGCTCATGTTCCACCTGCTCGCGCCGGGCAGCTTGCGGCTGATCGGCGAGCGCGCCATCGACACGGTCGTCGGCTGCACCATCGCCATCGCCGCGAGCCATCTCTTCCCGTACTGGGAATACCGGCTGATGGGCAAGCTCGTGAAGGATCTCCTCGGTGCGACGCGAAATTATCTCGAAGCGAGCTGGTCGTGGAAGGCCAAGGCCGCAACGGCGGCTTCGCGTGCGCCGGCGTCAGTGCCGAGCGCCGCTTTCGCCGACGCCAATGCAGGTGCCGCGCTCGTGTCGGCGGCGGATGCCGATGTCGCAACCGAGGTCGAGGCCGACGCTGAAATCAAAGCCGCGATCAAGCCCGAGGACGCGCCCGTCATCAAGGCGGCGAGCGCGACGGCGGAGCGGCTGTCGGCAGTGAATATCGGCGAGAGCACGGCGGCGACGACGAGCAAGGGCGCATCCGCTGCGGCAACGGTCGCCGCCACGGCGCTCGATCGCGACTTCCGCTATCGGCTCGCGCGCAAGAACGTGCATGTCGCATTCGCGAATCTCGCGCAGGCGTTCCAGCGCATGATGCTGGAGCCGAAGCCGCAGCAGAAATACGTCGCCGAACTGAACGACCTGCTCGTGCAAAGTCATGTGCTCGCGTCGCAGATCACGGCGGCGGCGCCGCTTCTGCAAGCCATCAACGAGGCCGAGGCGCAGCCGTTCGAGCCGCTGCAGCGCACGCTGGGCATCGTCCGGGACAATCTTTCCGACGCGGGAAGCGTCGTTTCCAGCGACGACGCCATCAAGAATCTACGCCGCGATCTCGACACGATGGTCGCCGCCGCCGAGCGCGCACAGACGCTTCCCGCCGGCGCGATCCACGACCTCAAGCTGCTCGCGCATCAATGCAAGCAGATGCTCACGGCGTCCACGCTGATACGCAAGGACGCCGCGCAGATTCATCTGCCGTCGTAAGAACGCGTTATTGCGATGCGCCGGTCGCCGGCAACGCGGGACGTGCATCGCTCGTGGCGGCGGGCGGCGCGTTCTGCTCCTCGAAATCGCGCTTCTCGCGGATCGCGTTGAACAGCAGCGTGAAGATCACGAGCAACACCACGACGACAATGAACACGCTGATCCCGAGCGTCGGATTCTTCTTTCTTTGCGGGGCGTCGCGGCGGTCGTTGGGGCGGCTGTTGCGGGGATCGTCGGTCATGGGGCGCGGCGGCTCTTCGGAGTTTTCGAGATAAGCCGACATCGTACCCGGCTTCGTTTTCAGTTGGATTGCGCCCGGCGTTTCGCCAAGCGAACGGCATCGCCGAAATTCTCTGCTGCACCGTCCCGCTTGAACGATGCCCGCCCCGTTGACCATACTCCAGCGGGTTCCATGCGCGTCCGATTCCGGCCAGGGTTGAAAGGGGCTGGCCGGGATACCTCGTGACCGGACGTGTTCGGCCGCCCTCCCCGGGCGGCTTTCTTTTTGCGGTTGTCGTTCGCCGCGCGCTCAGGCGTCAGCTGCGGGGCGCACGGGCAGCGCCGTCGAATACTTGATCTGCTCCATCGCGAAGCTGGAGCTCACGTCGTAAAGCGGCACCGCGCGAATGAGCTGCTTGTAGACGCGGTCGTAATCGTCGATGTCCGACACCACCACGCGCAGCAGATAGTCCGTCTCGCCGCTCATCCGGTACACCTCGACCACTTCCGGTATGTCGCGCACGGCGCGCGTGAATTCGTCGGCCCAGCTTTGCGTGTGCTGGTTGGTGCGCACGGCGACGAACACCGTCGTGCCGACGCCGAGCTTCTTCGGGTCGCACAGCGCGACCTGCGCGCGGATCACGCCCGTTTCCTTGAGCCGCTGCACGCGCTTCCAGCACGGCGTCTGCGAAAGATTGACGCGCTGGGCAAGCTCGGCGATAGGCATTGACGAGTCGCTTTGCAACAGTTCGAGCAGCTTGCGGTCGATGAGGTCCATTCCCATACTGCATCCCCGATAGGAAAATTTTCTATTTTTCGAAGTATCGGCGGAATTATATGAAAACAAATTCCAGATGCAAGCCGCTATAAATGACGTTCCGATTTGAACCGCAACGTCATCATGAATCTCGAATCCATCGTCCGCCCGATGCGGCATCACGCCGACGCCTTCAACGCTTGCGCGAATGCGAATCCGGCCGTGCGCCGTCTCTGCAGTGAAATCGATGCAGCGCTGCACGGTCCGCAAGCTTCGTTCGGGCCGGGCGTGCGCGCGGCGCTCACGCGTGCGATCGCCGATCCCGCGCTCCTCGGCCCCGATCAGCGCATCGGCAGTCCGCTTGGCTATCGCCGTCATGTGCTCGCAGCCGATCCGCTCGATCGTTACGCCGTCGCGGCGCTCGTGTGGGAGCCCGGGCAAGCGAGCCCCGTGCATGCGCATCAGACGTGGTGCGGGTACGCGGTCATCGAGGGCGCGCTGTCGGAAACGCTCTATCGCTGGGATGCAGAGACGCATCGCGCGGTCGAAACGCGGCGTCATCCGCGCGAAGCGGGCGCCGTGTCATATGCCGATGCCGGACGCGGCGCGATCCATCAACTCGGCAATCCCGCCGATGCCGCCACGCGCGCCGTGTCGATTCACATCTACGGCGTCGCGGGCGAGCACATTGCGACGCACGTCAACGACCTGCTCGCCGCGTGACGAGTGAAGCCTGACCATCAGCCCTTGCCCGGCTCCGGCGCGGTCGGTATCTGCGGCGGAATCTGCACCGAGTGATCCGTCGGAGGCGGCGCGGGCCGCGGCTCGTGCGATACATCGACCGCGACGGCGCGCGGCGCTTCGGCGGCATCGGCCGCGTCTTCCTCGTCGATCCAGATGCGTCTGGACTTCGCCGCGCGATCGTCGGAATCACCGTGATAGCCCGGATCGCGTGACATCTGCACCTGCATTTGCGGCACCGGAATCTCCATGCCGGCTTCGTCCATCTTCCGCTTGATGCGCAGATTGAACGCACGCGCGACGCTCCATTGCTGTAGCGGCCGCGTCTTGATCTGCCCTTTCACGACCATCCAGTTCGGATCGAAGCGGTCCAGTCCCCACACTTCCACCGGCCCCAGCATCTCGCGCCGGTAGCGCGGATCGTCTATCAGTTCGGCACCGACCTCGCGAATCATTTCGGTTGCCTGATCGACATCGGCGGAAAACGGCAGGCGCACTTCGAACACCGCGTAAGCGAAATCGCGCGACAGATTCTTCACCGTCTTGATCTGCGAGAACGGAATCGCGTGAATGGCGCCCTGGCCGTCGCGCAGGCGCACGGTGCGGATCGTCAGGCTTTCGACGATGCCCGCGTGGCCGCCTTCGACCTCGATCGAATCGCCGACCGAAATCGTGTCCTCGATGATGATGAACAGCCCCGTGATCAGATCCGCCACGAGCGATTGCGCGCCGAAGCCGACCGCGAGACCGATCACGCCCGCGCCCGCGAGCAGCGGCGTCACGTTGAGGCCGAGGTTCGCCGCCGTGACGATCGCCGCGATCAGCAGCAGCACGACGAACACGACGTTGCGCAGAAGCGGCAGCATGGTGCGCGCGCGCATGCTCGGGCCGCGCCCGCCGCGCCGCGCGGAGTCGGGCTTGAGCGTTTCCTGGATGCCGGTGTCGATCAGAATCCACACGAGCCATACGACGAAGAACGTCAGCACGATCATGCTGACCGCGTGCGTGATGCCGCGCGCCGCGACGCTGCGCTCGGCCATGTCCGCGAGCGAGAAGCCCCAGAAGCGCGACGACACTTCGAGGAACGCGAGCCATACGCCGACCACGATCATCGTGCCGACGAACTTCACGAGCCGCCGCACATACGCCGACTGGCGGCGCGGCCGGCGCGACTTGGGCCGCGTGATGCGGATCACGATGGCCGACAGGAAGAACGCGACGACGAGCAAGCCCGCCGTTGCAATCGCCATTTGCAGCACGTTTTCCGACGTGCCGATGCCCGCGAGCGTCGCCACCACCGACGCCGACGCGAGCAGCAGCAAGGGCAATTGCCAGAGCGAGGCGACGACATCGAACGTTTCGGTCGCGGCCTTGCGCGTGAAGCGCTGCTCGTACGTGCGGCTGCGAATCAGATGCGCGACCGGCCGCTGGAACGCGAGCGCGAAATAGGCCGTGAGCCCGGCGGCCGCCATGTTCGCGAAGGTCGAAATAAGCGCGGACAGGTTGGTGCCGAGCTGCTGCGCGACGTCGTAGTTGGCGGCGGCATCGCCGAGCGCGCCGAGCGTGCCGATCAGGAACAGCAGACGCCGCGCGTGGATGATCAGCACGTTCACCGCCACGCGCCGGTGCGCCGAGCCGAACAGCGAGAACATGATGAGGCAGATGGCCGAGAACACCGCGCCCGCGACGATGGCGTACGCGGTGACCATCGCGAGCGTGCGGCCGAGCGATTGCGGCATCAGGCGCGCGAACGTCAGCGCCGCGAGGAACGCGACGAGATACGGCGCGACGCGGCGCATCGCGAAGAGCAGCAGTTCGCGCGTCGTCGGATTCGAATGAAGCGACCTGTCGATGCCATAGCGGTTCAACACGCGCCGCTGCAAATACACGAGCGCGAACGCGCACGCGCCCCAGCCGGCAAGCATTCCGAAGTAGTTGAGCAGCGTGCGGCCGAACGGCTCTCGGCTCTGACTCGTGACGATGGTGAAAAGCTCGTTGCCCGCCGCGTTGAAGCGCCCGCCCCAATAGGCGAGCGGCGTCTTGCCGCGCTTCACGTCGGCTTCGAGGCTCGTGACCGCCGAGGCGATCGCGCCGAGCAAGCCCGCGTTCTGCGCGATGCTCGCCACCACCGACGGCACCACCGGCGCGCTCGCGGCGGCGCTGGCGGCGGAGGCTGCGGCGGCATCGGCGGTGGGCGGCGCTTTATCGGCTGACGAAGCGGACGGAGCGGTCGAACCCGACGAACCGGACGACGTGCTCGCCGCCGACGCCGCCGCGTGCTTCGCCTCGCGCAGGCGCTTGAGTTGCGCGACGAGCGCCGTGCGCTGGCGATCGTTGTCGAGCGTCGCGATGACGGTGTCGAGCGAACGGAGCACGTCGGCATCCGACACCGTGGGCGCGGACGCAGCGCCCTGCCCGTCAGCCGACGATGCCGGCGCGGGCGGCGCGATGAGTTCCTGGAACGAAGGCAGATCGAGCGCGGGCGCGGCTTCTGCGGAGGAGATCGCCAGGAAGGAAAGTGCGGCGAAGAGGAAGGTCGCGAGCGTCAGCGCCGGCCGCGCGCGCGTGGCGGCGAACACCGGCATCCGGGATCTCGCGACGAACGCCAGCGCGACGCGATGCGCGAGCTTGCGTAGCTTCATAACGGTCTCGATATCCGAAAGCCCGCCAGTTTACCGGCTGACTTCGACGCGCCGCGCATCGGTGAGGTAACCGAATGTTAAGCGCGGCGTGCGAAGTCGATGAAGGCGCGCTACTTGTCCATGTCCGTGCGCGTGCCGGACGGATCGGCCGTGGGACTCGTGCTGGACGCGCCGCCGTCCTTCGCGGACCACTCCTGCAGCTTGCGTCCCGCCGACTGGAGGCCCGCGCCGGTCGCGCTGGCGGCATCGGCGATGGCGGCGTTCGTCGCGCTCGCCGCGCCCTGAAGGTTCGCCCGCGCGGAAGCCACGGCATCGCTCGCGGACAGATCCGGCATGGAACCGGTCTTGTCGAGATTCTGCTGTGCCGACTGCTTCGCGGCATCCACCTTCTGGCCGACGTAGCTCGCCGCCTGATCGAACTTCTGGTTCGTCTGGCTCGCGAGATTGTTCAGCGCGCTCGCGGCCTGTCCCGCAGTGGCGTCGTGTTTTTCGCACGCGGCCAGGAGGCCTAACGCCGCCAGCGCCACCGCGATGCGAGTAAAGGGAGTCATCTGCATGGTCTTGCTCCTACGTTGAAACGTGCGCGATTCGGCGCACGGATGCGCGGCGCGTCAGATACGCATGACATTCGCGTTAGGTGCGCGTCAGGCATGCGTTAGGTACGCGCGCCGTCCAGCTCGAAATGCGCGCTCATCATACGCTGTCCGCAATCGTTCACCGGCGAAGCTTGCATCGAAAGCGAACTGCGCCTAGGTGAAAAACGCCAGCGAAAGCGCGGCGCAGTAGAGTCTTTCCTCTATATTTAGGAGACTTCTGGTTTTGAGCGATCCCGCCTCGGCATATATTCGCCGGCAGTTTCCGCCCTCCTACCGAAGTCCTGCCATGCTTTACATGAATATCGCCGTCGCCCTCGTCGCAGGGCTGATGCTGTTCGAACCGTTTACGCGCGCTCCCGTGTCCCGCTTTGCCACGCATCGCATGCGGCGGATCCTCGCCAAGCGGTCCTATTGCCAAGCCGCCGGCGCTTTTTTCGCGGCATTGCTGGTGGCAACGAGTCAACCCGCACCCGAACGGATCAATCCGCTCCTCCCGTTCGCCATTGCCATCGTGCTGCTCGCAGCGAGCGTGTACTGGCTCGTGCGCGGCAGGCTGCTCTTGAGGCAGCGTCGCGTGTTCAACGCGCTTCACTGAATCGAAGTTTCCGCTGGCTCCGAACGGGCGTTGCGACCGGCACGCGGTCACGCACTGCTCCGCCCGCGCCGCATCCGTCGCCGCCCGATTTGCCGCCCGATTTGCGCCCGATCTGCCGCCTACTTCGCCTCCGCAGCCCCTCGTTCCAGTGCTTATAAATTAAGCGCTTTGCGCGCTTTCAGCGTATATTCAGGGCCACGTCGGAGCCGATCGACCAAAAATCGTCGGCGAAAAAAAAAGGCGCTACGTTTCCGTAGCGCCTTAAAAGTTCTAGCCATTCCGAGGGCCGTGCTAGAACCTGAGAGCCTGTATCCGAGTTTCGGGGGCGGAAAGCGCTCGCGCACATCGCCGGCCGGTTTCGAAATCGGGTTCCATTTTTTACGGGATCACTGCTCAAGTCAAGCAAAATTTCTGCGTCCGGGCATCTGCCCGAAGGGTGTGTTGCGGCGACGTATCATCAAAAAGTTACATACGCCGTACCACTTATGATCTGGGCTTGCATGGCTTGCAAACTTGCAGCGGCGTCGTCATAGTCGTCCACGAAACTCGCATCCGAAACGATGTTTCACAAATACCAATGCATACGATGAGCAGCCGGTCGCCGAACCGGGACAAGACGAGAGAGAAAGATAGCGATGAAGTCACCGCGCTCGCACGCGGACTCGACGTATTGCGCCGGATCGCTGCGGCGGACGCGCCTGTCAGCAATCGCGAACTGACCGACTGGACCGGCATTCCGAAGCCGACCGTCTCGCGCATCACGGCGACGCTCGTCGGCGCCGGATTGCTGCTTCGTCTGCCCGACAGCGAGCGCTTCGTGCTCACCGCCTCCGTGCTCGAACTGAGCAACGGCTTCCTGCGCAATTTCGACATCCGCGCGCGGGCGCGGCCGTTTCTGATCGCGCTGGCGGAACGCACCGGCCTGAGCGTCCATCTCGCCGTGCGAGACCGGCTGGAAATGGTCGTCATCGACGCAATCCGGCCGCGCTCGGCCGTGCTCGTTTCGCGGCTCGAAGTCGGCGGAAGGATGGATCTTAGCCGAACGGCGGTCGGACGCGCGTACCTTTCGGTGCTGCCCGATGCCGACAGGCTGGCGCTGATCGGAAGCCTGCAGACCGCATCGGGCGACGACTGGCCGGCGATCGCCGGCGGCCTGCAGCGCGGTCTCGAAGATGCGCGCCGCTACGGCTTCGCGACCTCGCTCGGCGAATGGCATCTCGGGCTGAATGCGGTGGCGGCGGGCTTCGTCGGTCCGTCGGAAGAGCATTATTCGGTCAACTGCGGCGGCGCCGCGCATCAATGCCCCCACGAAACGCTTGTCGGGACCATCGCTCCGGCGCTGCTCGAATGCGTCGACTATATCGCGCGCGAAATCGGCGGCACGGCGGGCAACAAGACGCCCCTGCGCGAGATTAAGTAAACTGTCGCGCCTGGTGTCGATGGCCCGCGCTGCTGCGCGAAGTCATCGCCGGCGAGAGATCGGTGGACATCGAAAGCCGGATCGAAGGCTTCATGTAACAGCCGTAATCAACAGAAAGAATGCCGTGTGGACGGGCATCGGCGCGGGACGTAGCATCATGCTTCGCGCGCACCGGGGCCGCGCGGGAACGCTGGCGAACGCTTGCCGCATATCGGTTTCCTCGAACCGGCGGGCTTCTCCCGCCGCAACATTCCCGGCCCCCGCCCCGACCGCATCGCGAGATGCCGCCCATCCGCGCCCCGCACGACAGACTTGGAAACACCCAGCCACCGAACGATGGACGATCAAAAGACCACTCCCGCGCAGTCACGCCAGCAACCCACGCGTCCCGCCGATCCCGCCCCGCCCGTCACCGCCGTCACGCCGCCGCGCCGTCGCCGGCTCGTGCCGCTCGTGGTCGCGGTGCTGATCGTCGCGGGAGCGGTGGCGTGGTGGCATCCGTGGAATCGCGACGGCACGCCGGGCCAGCCGCAGGAAGCGCGTCAGGGCGGACGCCGCGGCGCGAACCCGATGAATCAGCCGCAGCCGGTTCATGTCGCCACCGTCGCGCAAGGCGAAATGCCCGTGGTCATCAATTCGCTCGGCACGGTCACGCCGCTCGCGAACGTCACGGTGAAGACGCAGTTGAACGGCACCTTGATGAACGTCGCGTTCACCGAAGGCCAGATGGTCAAGAAAGGCGATCTCCTCGCGCAGATCGACCCGCGTCCGTACGAAATTTCGCTGCGCAACGCCGAAGGCACGCTCGCGCGCGATCAGGCGCTGCTGCAAACCGCGCGTCTGGATTTGCAGCGCTATCAGACGCTGCTTTCGCAGGACTCCATCGCGAAGCAGCAGGTGGACACGCAGGCATCGCTCGTCAAGCAATACGAAGGCGCAGTGAAGTCTGATCAGGCAAACGTCGATACCTACAAGCTCGATCTGACCTACGCGCGCATTACCGCGCCGGTGTCGGGCCGCGTGGGACTGCGGCAGGTCGATCCGGGCAACTACGTGACCACGGGCGACACGAACGGCGTCGTCGTCATCACGCAGTTGCAGCCGATCAGCGTGATCTTCACCACGTCCGAAGACAACCTCGCGGCCATTCTCAAGCCGCTGCACACGGGCTCGAAGATGTCCGTGACTGCGTACGACCGCGCGAACACCACCGCGATCGAAGCCGGCTATCTGGAAACGGTCGATAACCAGATCGACACCACCACCGGCACCGTCAAGCTGCGCGCCACCTTCCAGAACAAGGAAGGCATGCTGTTTCCGAACCAGTTCGTGAACACGAAGCTGCTCGTCGATGTCATCAAGAACGCGACCATCGTGCCGACTTCCGCCGTGCTGAACGGGTCGTCGGGCGCGTTCGTGTATGTCGTGAAGCCGGACAACACCGTGACCGTGCGCAACGTGAAGACCGGTCCTGTCGATGGCGAGCGCACCAGCATCAAGTCCGGGCTGCAAGTGGGCGAGCGCGTCGTGATCGACGGGTCGGATCGCCTGAAGGAAGGCGCGAAGATCACCATTCCGGCCGACAAGCCCAAGAGTGCTTCCGGTGCGTCGGGCGCTTCCGCCGCTTCCGCCGCCGCGCCGGCAACGGCAGCGTCGGGCGCACGTCATCATCGGCATCAGCAGCAGCCGCAGTAATCGTCAGGCCAACGCATGAATCCCTCCCGCATTTTTATTCTGCGCCCGGTCGGCACGGCGCTCCTGATGGCGGCGATCATGCTGGTCGGCCTCGTCGCGCTGCGCTTTCTGCCGCTGTCCGCGCTGCCCGCCGTCGACTATCCGACCATCCAGGTCCAGACGTTCTACCCCGGCGCGTCGCCCGACGTGATGACTTCCAGCGTCACCGCGCCGCTCGAAAAGCAGTTCGGGCAGATGGCGAGCCTCAACCAGATGTCGTCGCAGAGTTCGGCGGGGGCATCGGTCATCACGCTGCAGTTCAGTCTCGATTTGCCGCTCGATATCGCCGAGCAGGAAGTGCAGGCCGCGATCAACGCGGCGGGCAACCTGCTGCCGTCCGACCTGCCCGCGCCGCCGATCTACGCGAAGGTGAATCCCGCCGACGCGCCGATCATCACGCTCGCGATCAGCTCGAAGACGCTGCCGCTCACGCAAGTGCAGGATCTCGCCGATACGCGCCTCGCCCAGAAGATTTCGCAAGTGGCGGGCGTGGGTCTCGTGTCGATCAGCGGCGGCAATCGCCCGGCGGTGCGCATCCAGGCGAACACGCGCGCGCTGGCGTCGTACGGACTCAATATCGACGATCTACGCACGACCATCTCCAATCTCAACGTCAACACGCCGAAGGGCAACTTCGACGGCCCGACGCGCGCGTACACCATCAACGCGAACGACCAGCTCACCGATGCCAACGCGTACAAGAGCGCGGTGGTCGCGTACCGCAACGGCCGGCCAGTGATGCTGACGGATGTGGCGAGCATCGTGCAGGGGCCGGAGAACACGAAGCTCGGCGCGTGGGTCGATTCCACGCCCGCGATCATCCTGAACGTGCAGCGCCAGCCGGGCGCGAACGTCATTCAGGTGGTCGATGGCATCAAGAAGCTGCTGCCGCAGTTGCAGCAGTCGTTGCCGGCGGCACTCGACGTGCGCGTCGTCACGGACCGCACCACGACCATCCGCGCGTCCGTGCGCGACGTGCAGTTCGAACTGGCGTTGTCCGTCGTGCTGGTCGTGATGGTCATCTATCTGTTCCTCGCCAACGTCTACGCAACCATCATCCCGAGCCTTTCGGTGCCGCTCTCGCTCGTCGGCACGCTCGCGGTCATGTACCTGTGCGGCTTCTCGCTCGACAACCTCTCGCTGATGGCGCTGACCATCGCGACCGGCTTCGTGGTCGACGACGCCATCGTGATGATCGAGAACATCGCGCGTTACGTCGAAGAAGGCGATCCGCCGCTCGAAGCCGCGCTGAAAGGCAGCCGGCAGATCGGCTTCACCATCATCTCGCTGACGGTCTCGCTCATCGCCGTGCTCATTCCGCTGCTTTTCATGGGCGATGTCGTCGGCCGGCTGTTCCATGAATTCGCGATCACGCTCGCAGTGACCATCGTCATTTCGGCGATCGTCTCGCTCACGCTCGTGCCGATGATGTGCGCGAAGCTCCTGCGCCACACGCCGCCGCGCGACAGCAAGCGCTTCGAAGCGCGGGCTCACCGGTTCATCGATTACGTGATCGGCCGTTACGCGGTCGCGCTGGAATGGGTGCTCGAACGGCAGCGCGCGACGCTCGTCGTCGCCGTGCTCACGCTCGCGCTGACCGCCGTGCTCTACGTGTTCATTCCGAAGGGCTTTTTCCCGACGCAGGACACGGGCGTCATTCAGGCGATCACGCAGGCGCCGCAGGCGGCGTCGTATCAGGCGGTCGCGGAACAGCAGCAGGCGCTCGCGAAGCAGATTCTGCAGAACCCGGACGTGGAGAGTCTCACGTCGTTCATCGGCGTCGATGGAACGAACATCACGCTCAATAGCGGGCGCATGCTCATCGACCTGAAGCCGCGCGACGACCGCAGCAACACGTCGAGCGAAATCATCCGCAACATTCAGGACGAAGTCGCGGACATTCCCGGCATCAAGCTGTATATGCAGCCGGTTCAGGACCTGACGATCGACTCCACCGTCAGCCCGACGCAATACCAGTTCATGCTCACGGACCCGAACGCCGCCGAGTTCGCGGAATGGGTGCCGAAGCTCGTCGAGAAGCTGCAGCACACGTCGATCCTCACGGACGTCGCCACGGACCTTCAGCAGAACGGCCAGTCGGTGTACGTGGAAATCGACCGCGCGACGGCCGCGCGCTTCGGCATCACACCGGCCACGGTCGACAACGCGCTCTACGACGCGTTCGGCCAGCGCATCATCTCGACCATCTTCACGCAGTCGAACCAGTATCGCGTGATCCTCGAAGCTGAACCGAGCGACGCGCACTACAGCGAGACGCTCAACGGCATCTATCTGCCCTCCTCCACCGCGACGAACGGGCAGGTGCCGCTCTCGGCCATCGCCAAGTTCCACGAGCGCGCCGCGCCTCTACTCGTCACGCACCTCGGCCAGTTTCCCGCGACCACCGTTTCGTTCAACCTCGCCAAGGGCGCATCGCTCGGCGCGGCGGTGAAGGCCATCGAACAGGCGAAGAACGAGATCGGCTTGCCCGCTTCGTTCCAGATCCGCTATCAGGGCGCGGCGCTCGCGTTCCAGGCGTCGCTGTCGAACGAACTGTTTCTGATTCTGGCGGCCATCGTCACGATGTATATCGTGCTCGGCGTGCTGTACGAGAGCTTCATCCACCCGATCACCATTCTTTCGACGCTGCCTTCCGCGGGCGTCGGCGCGCTGCTCTCGCTGATGATCACGGGGCACGATCTCGACATCATCGGGATCATCGGCATCGTGCTTCTGATCGGCATCGTGAAGAAGAACGCGATCATGATGATCGACTTCGCCCTCGAAGCGGAGCGCGAGCAGGGCAAGCCGCCGCGCGAGGCGATCTTCCAGGCGTGTCTGCTGCGCTTCCGCCCCATTCTCATGACGACGATGGCCGCGCTCCTAGGCGCGCTGCCACTGATGCTCGGCTGGGGCGCGGGTTCCGAGTTGCGGCATCCGCTCGGCATTGCGATCGTCGGCGGCCTGATCGTCTCGCAATTGCTGACGCTCTTCACGACGCCCGTGATCTATCTCGCGTTCGATTCGCTCGGGCAGCGGCTGCGCGCGCGCTTCGGGCGCGGCCTGCCCGACGCCCGGCCCGCGAGCGACGTGGAGTAAGCCATGAACCTGTCGCGCCTTTTCATCGACCGGCCCGTCGCGACGACGCTGCTTGCCATCGGCATCGCGCTCGCCGGCATGTTCGCGTTCGTGAAGCTGCCGGTCGCGCCGCTGCCGCAGGTCGATTTCCCGACCATCTCCGTGCAGGCGACGCTGCCGGGCGCGAGCCCCGAGACGGTGGCGACGAGCGTCGCGAGTCCGCTGGAACGGCATCTCGGCAGCATCGCCGACGTGAGCGAAATGACCTCGATGAGCTCCGTCGGCAGCACGCGCATCACGCTGCAATTCGGCCTGAACCGCGACATCGACGGCGCCGCGCGCGACGTGCAGGCCGCGATCAACGCGGCGCGCGCCGACCTGCCGACATCGCTGCGCCAGAACCCGACCTACCACAAGGTCAATCCCGCCGACGCGCCGATTCTCGTGCTCGCGCTTTCGTCGCCCACGCGCACGGCCGGGTCGCTCTACGATTCCGCCGCGACCGTGCTGCAGCAGACGCTTTCGACGGTGCCGGGCGTCGGCGAAGTGGACGTGAGCGGCTCGGCGAATCCGGCGGTGCGCGTGGAGCTGGAACCGGGCGCGCTGTTTCACTACGGAATCGGCCTCGAAGACGTCCGCGCGGCGCTCGCGTCGGCGAACGCGAACAGCCCGAAAGGCGCCATCGAATTCAAGGGCACGCACGTCCAGCTCTACACCAACGATCAGGCGAGCAAGGCGTCGCAGTACAGGGATCTCGTCGTCGCGTACCGCAATAAATCGGCGGTGAAGCTGTCGGACGTCGGCGAAGTCGTCGATTCCGTCGAGGACCTGCGCAACCTCGGCCTCATCAACAACAAGCGCGCCGTGCTGGTCATTCTGTATCGCCAGCCGGGCGCGAACATTATCGAGACGATCGACCGCGTGAAGGCGATGCTGCCGCAACTGCAGGCCGCGCTTCCCGCCGACGTCCAGATCACGCCGACCGCCGACCGCTCCACCACCATCCGCTCGTCGCTGCACGACACCGAACTCACGCTCGTGATCGCGGTCGCGCTCGTGGTGATGGTCGTATTCCTGTTCCTGCGCAACTGGCGCGCGACGCTGATACCGAGCGTCGCCGTGCCGATATCGATCATCGGCACGTTCGCGGCGATGTATCTGCTCGGCTTCTCGCTCGACAATCTCTCGCTGATGGCGCTGACCATCGCGACGGGCTTCGTCGTGGACGACGCGATCGTCGTGCTGGAGAACATCTCGCGGCACGTCGAAAACGGCGTGCCGCGCAGGCGGGCCGCGATCGTCGGCGCGCGCGAAGTCGGCTTCACGGTGCTGTCGATCAGCGTGTCGCTCGTCGCCGTGTTCCTGCCGATCCTGCTGATGGGCGGCATCGTCGGGCGGCTGTTCCGCGAGTTCGCGCTGACGCTCTCGCTTGCCATCGGCGTATCGCTCGTGGTGTCGCTCACCGTCACGCCGATGATGTGCTCGCGCCTGCTCGCCGAATCGGATGAAAAGCGCGAGGAAGGACGCGTCGCGCGCTGGCTCGAACGGCAGTTCGACCGCCTGCAGCGCGGCTATGCGCGCACGCTCGGCTGGGCGCTCGGGCATCCGCTGCTCATTCTGCTCGTGCTGATCGCGACCATCGTGCTGAACGGGTATCTCTACGTGATCGTGCCGAAGGGCTTTTTCCCGCAGCAGGACACGGGGCGCATCATCGGCGGGATTCAGGCGGACCAGAGCACGTCGTTCCAGGCGATGAAGACGAAGTTCTCGGAGATGATGCGCATCGTCGAAGCCGATCCGGCGGTCGACAGCGTCGCCGGCTTCACAGGCGGCCGTTCGACCAACTCCGGCTTCATGTTCATCTCGCTCAAGCCGAAGAAGGAGCGCAAGGTCTCGGCGGATCAGGTGATCAATCGCCTGCGCAAGCCGCTCTCCGATGTCGCCGGCGCGCGCACCTTCCTTCAGGCGGTGCAGGACATTCGCGTGGGCGGGCGGCAGTCGAACGCGCAGTATCAGTTCACGATGCTCTCGGACACCACAGCCGATCTTTACAAATGGGGACCGCTTCTCACCGACGCGCTGATGAAACGCCCCGAACTCACCGACGTCAATTCCGACCAGCAGCAAGGCGGGCTCGAGGCGATGGTCACGTTCGACCGCGCGACCGCCGCACGCCTGAACATCAAGCCCGCGCAGATCGACAACACGCTCTACGACGCGTTCGGCCAGCGGCAGGTTTCGACCATCTACAACGCGCTGTCGCAGTATCACGTGGTGATGGAAGTCGCGCCGAAATACTGGCAAGACCCCGAGATGCTGAAGCAGCTTTACATCAGCACGTCGGGCGGCACGGCGAGCGGATCGGCATCGACGAATTCGACGACCACGTCCAGCGCGACGAGCACCGCATCCACCGCGGCCACCGGATCGACCGGCGCGGGCGGTTCGTCGACGAGCGCAGCCGACACCGCCTCCGCGCTCGCGCTCGAATCGGTGCGCAACTCGGCCACCAACGCGATCGCGGCGAGCGGCAAGTCGGGATCGTCGTCGGGCGCGGCGGTGTCCACGTCGAAGGAAACGATGGTGCCGCTCTCGGCCATCGCGAAGTTCGGGCCGGGCAACACGCCGCTGTCGGTGAACCACCAGAGCCAGTTCGTCGCGTCGACCATTTCGTTCAACCTGCCGCCGGGCAAATCGCTCTCGGACGCCACCGCCGCGATCTACGAGACGATGGCCGAGATCGGCGTGCCGCAGACCATCCACGGCAGCTTCCAGGGCACGGCGCAGGCGTTCCAGCAGTCGCTGAACAATCAGCCGCTCCTCATTCTGGCGGCGCTCGCGGCGGTGTATATCGTGCTCGGCATTCTGTACGAGAGCTATATCCACCCGATCACGATTCTTTCGACGCTGCCTTCAGCCGGCGTCGGCGCGCTGCTCGCGCTGCTGCTGTTCAAGACGGAGTTCAGCATCATCGCGCTGATCGCGGTCATTCTGCTGATCGGCATCGTGAAGAAGAACGCGATCATGATGGTCGACTTCGCCATCGAGGCGACGCGGCACGGCGCGAAGACATCGCGCGATGCGATCGAGGAAGCGTGTCTGTTGCGCTTCCGCCCGATCATGATGACGACCGCCGCCGCGCTCCTCGGTGCGCTGCCGCTCGCGTTCGGCACGGGAGAAGGCTCGGAGATGCGCGCGCCGCTCGGCATTGCGATCGTCGGCGGGCTGATCGTCAGCCAGATGCTCACGCTCTACACAACGCCTGTGGTTTACCTGTACATGGACCGCTTCCGCGTGCGTGCGGAAGCACGGCGGGCGCGTCGCAAGAGCGGCGCGCAGGCGGCGGGCGCGGCCGACTGATTCGGGAAGCGCGCCCACGTGAGCCTTGGGGCAAGTTCACGTGGCGCGCATCGTAAAAATCGCCTAGGGTGTTCAGACCGGCAACGGGAACGGAGCGACCCGAATGTTAGCGATGAAAGTCCTGCTGATCGGCGCGCACGGCCGCACGGGCCGCCCTGTCGCGCGCAGACTGCATCAACACGGCATCCCCTTTCGCGCGCTGTTGCGCAAGTCCGCGCAGAAGAGCGAGTTCGCGGCGCTCGGCGCGGAGATCGTGCTCGGCGACCTGAACAACGACTTCTCCCACGCCTTCGACGACATCACGCACGTGATCTACGCGGCCGGATCGGCGGAGACGGAAGGCGTGCAGGAAGAGCGCGCGATCGACCGCGACGCCGTCATGCGCACCGCCGATTACGCGAAGCGCCGCCGCGTGCGGCAGCTCGTCGTCGTGAGCGCGCTCCTGGCCTTGCATCCGGAGAAGAGTCCGTTCGCGCTGCGTCACTATTCGCGCATGAAGCGCGAAGCCGACGATTACATCGCGCATCGTGGCGTGCCTTACGCGATTCTGCGGCCCGGTCCGCTTTCCGACGAACCGGCGCACGGCGGCATCGCGCTGGCCGGCGAGCGCACGCTGAACTTGCCGCCTGTATCGCGGGAAGATGTCGCCGAACTGGCGGTGCGATGCGTGATGCGCGGCGTGAAGGATATAAAGATCGGCTTCGTCGGCGGCAACGAGCCGATCGACCACGCGCTCGATGCGCTCTTCGCCACCGATCCGCTTTCGCCCGTGCTCGCGCGGCACATTCAGCGAAGCTAGCTCACGCCGACGAGCCGATACCCCACGCCGGTTTCGGTGACGATATGCTCGGGCTGCGCGGCGTCGCGCTCGAGCTTCTGCCGCAGATGCGCCATGTAGATGCGCAGGTAATGCGGACTCTCGACATGCGACGGCCCCCACACCTCGCGCAGCAAATGCCGGTGCGTCAGCACGCGCCCCGCGTCACGCACGAGCGTCGCGAGCAGGCGATATTCGATCGGCGTCAGATGCACGTTCTCGCCGTTCTTCGTGACGCGCCGCAACGCGAGGTCGACGCTGACATCGCCGAACGTCACGACGGGCGTCTCGCTGCCGGCCGCCTGATTGCGCCGCCGCAGATGCGCGCGAATCCGCGCCATCAGTTCGGATACGCCGAAGGGCTTGGTGAGATAGTCGTCCGCGCCGGCATCGAGCGCGGCGACTTTCTCTTCTTCCTGCGTACGCGCCGAAAGCACGATCACCGGCACGTCGGTCCAGCCGCGCAGCTCGCGAATCACGTCGATGCCGTCCGTGTCCGGCAAGCCGAGATCGACGATCACGAGATCCGGCTTGCGCGTCGCGGCGGCGACGAGCCCTTGCTGGCCGTTCTCCGCTTCGTGCACCGTCATGCCCTGCGCTTCCAGCGACACGCGCACGAATCGGCGAATCTGCTTCTCGTCCTCGATCAGGACGACGGTGAATGACGGCTCGCTCAAGGCAACAAAATGGTCGAGCCCGTCGTCCTGCGCGCTTCCAGGTCTTCGTGCGCGCGCGCCGCGTCCGCGAGCGGATACCGCTGCCGCACGTTCGTCTTCACCTTCCCCGACGAGACGACCTCGAACAGCTCGGCGGCCATCGCATCGAGATCGGCGCGTTTCGCGATGTAGCTGAAGAGCGTCGGACGCGTGAAGAACAGCGACCCGCGTCCCGCGAGTTCCGACGAATCGATGGGCGGCACCGGCCCCGACGAGTTGCCGAAGCTCACGAAAAGCCCGAGCGGCGCGAGGCAATCGAGCGAGGCGATATACGTGTCCTTGCCGATGGAATCGTAGACGACGGGCACGCCCGCGCCGTTCGTGATCTCGCGCACGCGCTGCGTGAAGTTCTCGCGCGTATAGACGATCGGGTGATCGCAGCCATGCGAGCGCGCGATCTCGGCCTTCTCGTCCGAGCCGACCGTGCCGATGACCGTCGCGCCGAGCGCCTTCGCCCACTGGCACGCGAGCATGCCGACGCCGCCCGCCGCCGCGTGAATCAGCACAGTATCGCCCTCCTTCACGCGATACGTGCGGCGCAAAAGGTATTGCGCGGTCAGCCCTTGCAGCATGATCGACGCGGCGTCTTCATAGCCGATCGCATCCGGCAGCTTGACGACGTAATCCGCGGCCATCACCCGCTCTTCGGCATACGCGCCCGGCGGACGCGACGCATACGCCACGCGATCGCCCGGCTTGAACTGCGTGACGCCCTCGCCGACCGCCGTCACCTCGCCCGCGCCTTCCATGCCGAGACCGCCGGGCAGCGGCATCGGATAGAGGCCGGTGCGGAAGTACACGTCGATGAAATTGAGCCCCACCGCATGATGCTTCACGCGGATCTCGCCCTTGCCCGGCTCGCCCACGTCCACATCGACCCACTTCATGACTTCGGGGCCGCCTGTCTTGTCGAATCGGATTGCCTTGGTCATCGCTCGATCGTCTCCTGATTTCGTGGATGCATCAGCCCGCGTGCACGAGGCGCGCGCGCAGCTCGTCGAGAATCATGCCCGCCGTCGCGATGTTGGTCGCGCACGGCACGTTGTGCACGTCGCAGGCGCGCACAAGCGCGTTGATGTCCGGCTCGTGCGGCTGCGGTGTCATCGGGTCGCGCAGGAAGATCACCACGTCGACCCGGCCCTCCGCCAGTTCCCCGCCGATCTGCAGGTCGCCGCCGTGCGGGCCGGACAGCTTGCGCTCGACGTCCAGCCCGTGCGCCGCCGCGATGCGCGATCCGGTCGTGCCGGTCGCGACGAGCTGGCACTGGGCGAGCGTGTCGACATACTGGCCCGTGAGCGCCACGATGTCGTCCTTTTTCATGTCGTGCGCGATCAGCGCGACGCGTGTGCTCATGGCTCAATAGGTCCCCGGATAAGCGCCGCCATCGATCAGGATGTTCTGCCCGATGATGTAGCCCGCGTGCACGCTGCACAGGAACGCGCAGGTGCGGCCGAATTCGTCCGGATTGCCGAAGCGGCCGGCCGGCAGCGCTTCGGCGCGGCGGGCGCGCACTTCGTCGATGGAAACGTTCTGCGCCTTCGCCTGCGCCTCGAACGTGACGGCGATGCGGTCCGTATCGAACGTGCCGGGCAGCAGATTGTTGATGGTCACGCCCGTCGACGCGACCTTGCGCGCCACGCCCGCGACGAAGCCCGTCAGCCCCGAACGCGCGCCGTTGGAGAGGCCCAGCACGTCGATCGGCGCCTTCACCGACGAACTCGTGATATTCACGATGCGCCCGAAGCCGCGATCGATCATGCCGTCGATGGTCCGCTTGATCAGCTCGATCGGCGTGAGCATGTTCGCTTCGAGCGCCTTGATCCACATGTCGTGCGTGAAGTTGCGGAAATCGCCCGGCGGCGGGCCGCCCGCGTTGTTCACGAGAATATCCGGCTGCGGGCACGCGGCGAGCGCGGCGGCGTGGCCTTCGGGCGTGGTGATGTCGCACGCGACGGCCTGCACGTTCACGCCGTATTTCGAACGGATGCTCGCGGCGGTCGCTTCGAGCGTTTCGGCCGTGCGGGCCGTGATCACCAGATTGACGCCCTCGGCGGCGAGCGCTTCCGCGCAGCCGCGCCCGAGTCCCTTGCTTGCTGCGCACACGAGCGCCGTGCGCCCCGCGATTCCCATATCCATCGTCCTTCCTCCTGTCGTTGTTGCGTGTTCGAATCGTTGGCCCGAAGCGTCGTGCGTTGCGCGCTTCGAAACGCCTCTCGCGCATTCTAGAAGAATCGGGGCAGCAACGTCGGCGTGCGTTGACGGGCAAACCGCGGAAGATTATTCCTAAGCGATGGCGGCCTTTTCGGTAAACTGTCGCCACTGCCTTGTCCGGCGCACCGGTTGCCCACGGCAGAACCATCACCCGAGCAGGACGCGCATTGCGCGAGACCCATGAAACAAGACAGCCGCTTTCCGAATCTCTTCATCCTCAATCACCCGCTGATTCAGCACAAGCTCACCCACATGCGCGACAAGGACACGTCCACGCGCACGTTTCGCGAACTGCTGCGCGAAATCACGCTGCTGATGGGCTACGAGATCACGCGCAACCTGCAACTGACGACCAAACGCGTCGCCACGCCGCTCGTCGAGATCGACGCGCCGGTCATCGCCGGCAAGAAGCTCGCGATCGTGCCGGTGCTGCGCGCGGGCATCGGCATGTCGGACGGCCTGCTCGACCTGATTCCGTCGGCGCGCGTCGGGCATATCGGCGTGTACCGCGCGGACGATCACCGGCCGGTCGAATATCTCGTGCGCCTGCCGCCCGATCTCGAGGAGCGCGTGTTCATTCTCTGCGATCCGATGGTCGCGACGGGCTATTCGGCGGTGCACGCCGTCGACGTGATGAAGCGCCGCAACGTGCTGGACGAGAACATCATCTTCGTCGCGCTCGTGGCGGCGCCGGAAGGCGTGAAGGTGTTCCAGGACGCGCATCCGGGCGTGAAGCTCTACGTGGCGTCGCTCGATTCGCATCTGAACGAGCATGCGTATATCGTCCCCGGACTGGGTGACGCCGGCGATCGCCTGTTCGGCACCAGAAACTGACACACGCGCTTTTCGCTTCTTTTCACTTCTTTCGCCGCCGCACGCCCGTGCGGCGGTTCTGTTTTCATCGCCCAATGAAGCCCGTGGCTGCTGCCGGGGCTTGGGGTCATGATAAAATTTCGGTCTGTTCCTAGCCGGCAAAGCGGGCCTTTAAGCCCTGGCGGCGCGTCATGCAGACGCCTCGCGAAAGACGCGCGCACGCCGCCGCGTCGGCCGGCAAAAATACCGCCGCTCGGCAGCAACGAGGCGCGAACACAGGCGGCGCGGATATTTTCAGCACGCATCACAGCACATTTGGCGCTCGGTTTCTCGCCGCGCGCGACGGAGAAAGGTAATGGCGGGTCATTCGAAATGGGCCAACATCAAGCATAAGAAAGCAGCGGCCGACGCGAAGAAAGGCAAGGTCTGGACGCGCCTCATCAAGGAAATTCAGGTCGCGGCGCGCATGGGCGGCGGCGACATCGACTCGAACCCGCGTCTGCGGCTCGCCGTCGACAAGGCCTACGACGCCAACATGCCGAAGGACAACATCAACCGCGCGATCCAGCGCGGCGTCGGCGGCGTCGATGGCGCGAACTACGAAGAAATCCGTTACGAAGGCTACGGCATCGGCGGCGCGGCGATCATCGTCGACACGATGACGGACAACCGCACCCGCACCGTCGCGGAAGTGCGCCACGCGTTCTCGAAGTTCGGCGGCAACATGGGCACGGACGGCTCGGTGTCGTTCATGTTCGATCACGTCGGGCAGTTCCTGTTCGCGCCCGGCACGCCGGAAGACAAGCTGATGGACGCGGCGCTCGAAGCCGGCGCCGACGACGTCGTGACGAACGAGGACGGCAGCATCGAAGTGATCTGCCCGCCGAACGATTTCCAGAAGGTGAAGGACGCGCTCGAAGCCGCGGGCTTCAAGGCGGAACTCGCCGAAGTGACGATGAAACCGCAGACGGAAGTCGAATTCACCGGCGACGACGCCGTGAAAATGCAAAAGCTGCTCGACGCGCTCGAAAATCTCGACGACGTGCAGGAAGTCTATACAAACGCCGCGATCAACGAGGCGTAACCGCGCGGCAAAGCCGCCTCGCGGCATTGGAATGCCTTTCGCTTGAGGCTTCACGGTTGGGAAGGCGCGTGACGCAGCCGATGTCCGCGCGAGCCGCCTTCGAACCGTCGCGACGCGCCGCCGGACGTCCGGCGCCGTTGTCCTGCCGTGTCTCTCGCGCTCGCTCGTTCGAGCGCCGGCCGGTGCGCCGCCACTGCTTTCACACAGTTTTTCGGGGATTCAAATGAAGTTACTCGTCGTCGGTTCCGGCGGTCGCGAACATGCGCTGGCATGGAAGCTCGCACAGTCGCCTCGCGTGCAGATCGTCTATGTGGCGCCGGGCAACGGCGGCACCGCGCAGGACGAGCGTCTGCGCAACATCGACATCACGGATCCGGCGGAACTCGCCGATTTCGTCGAGAAAGAGCACGTCGCGCTGACGGTCGTGGGACCGGAAACGCCGCTCGCGGCGGGCATCGTCAATCTGTTCCGTTCACGCGGCCTCAAGATTTTCGGGCCGACGAAGGAAGCCGCGCAGCTCGAAAGCTCGAAGGACTTCGCGAAGGCGTTCATGAAGCGCCACAACATTCCGACCGCCGAATACGAGACCTTCACCGACGCCGCCGCCGCGCACGCGTACATCGACGCGAAAGGCGCGCCGATCGTCATCAAGGCGGACGGACTGGCCGCCGGCAAGGGCGTGGTCGTGGCGATGAGCGCGGAAGAAGCGCACGCCGCCGTCGATTCCATGCTCGCCGACAACCAGTTCGGCGATGCCGGCGCGCGCGTCGTGATCGAAGAATTCCTGACGGGCGAGGAAGCCAGCTTCATCGTGATGGTGGACGGCAAGCACGTGCTGCCGCTCGCCTCCAGCCAGGACCACAAGCGCCTGCTCGACGGCGACAAGGGTCCGAACACCGGCGGCATGGGCGCGTACTCGCCCGCGCCCATTGTCACGCCGCAACTGCACGCCCGCGTGATGCGCGAAATCATCCTGCCGACGGTGCGCGGCATGGAGAACGAAGGCATCCGTTATACCGGTTTTCTGTACGCCGGCCTGATGATCGACGCGAACGGCAATCCGAAGACGCTCGAATTCAATTGCCGCATGGGCGACCCCGAAACGCAGCCGATCATGGCGCGTCTCAAGGGAGATTTCTCGAAGGTCGTGGAAATGGCCATCGACGGCAAGCTCGACGGCGCGGAACTTGACTGGGACCGCCGCACGGCGCTCGGCGTAGTGCTCGCCGCGCACAACTATCCGGAAACGCCGCGCAAGGGCGACCGCATCACCGGCATTCCGGCCGAAACGGACAATTCCGTGACGTTCCACGCGGGCACGACGCTCGCTGACGGCAAGCTGACGACGTCCGGCGGACGCGTGCTGTGCGTCGTGGGCCTCGCGGATTCCGTGCGCGGCGCGCAATCCGTGGTCTACGATACAGTCAACCAGATCTCGTTCGACGGCATGCAGTACCGCCGCGACATCGGCTACCGCGCGGTCAACCGCAAGCAGTCCGACCGTCACGGCTGAGGCGCCCCGCAGCTCAACGCGACACCGTGCTGCCGGACCTCGCGTCCGGCAGCGTGTTTCAAGCGCATCATTTACCTACGCGCCAGCCGGCTGGCGCAGTGCATCGATCGATGAGTGAACCGAACCGCAGCGCGGAAAACCAGGCACGACTGGACGCATCGCCCGACATCGCGGCCGTCCGCGATTATCTGACGGGCCTTCAACGCTCCATCGCCGATGCGCTCGGCGCGTTCGACGGCACGCCCTTCGCCACCGACGCCTGGACCCGCGAGCCCGGCGCGCATCTGCGTGGCGGCGGCGTCACGCGCATTCTCGAAGGCGGCGGATTCTTCGAGCGCGGTGGCATCGGTTTCTCGGACGTGCAAGGCGACGCCCTGCCCCCGTCGGCCAGCGCGGCACGTCCGCAGCTCGCGGGACGCGGTTTCGAGGCGATGGGCGTATCGCTCGTCATGCATCCGCGCAATCCGCATTGCCCGACCGTGCACATGAACGTGCGCATGTTGACGGCGGTGAAGGAAGGCGAAGCGCCCGTCTTCTGGTTCGGCGGCGGCATGGATCTCACGCCCATTTATGGCTACGAGGAAGACGCGGTGCTTTTTCATCGTGTGTGCCGGGACGCGCTCGAACCGTTCGGCTCGGACCTGTATCCGCGTTTCAAGACGTGGTGCGACGAGTATTTTTATTTGAAACATCGAAACGAAGCGCGCGGTATCGGCGGCATTTTCTTCGATGATTTCTCCGAGCCCGGTTTCGAGCGCTCGTTTGCGATGATGCGCAGCGTCGGCGATGCGTTCCTGAAAGCATATCTGCCGATCATCGAGCGCCGGCGCGACACGCCGTGGACCGAGCGCGAGCGCGAGTTTCAGGCATACCGGCGCGGCCGATACGTCGAATTCAATCTCGTCTTCGACCGCGGCACGCACTTCGGCCTGCAAAGCGGCGGACGCACCGAGTCCATTCTCATGTCGATGCCGCCCGTCGCCCACTGGCGATACGACTGGCAACCCGAACCCGGCACGCCGGAAGCGCGGCTGTATCGGGATTTTCTGGTGCGCAGGGAATGGCTGTGACCGGCGCGTCGAATCACGCCGCGAACGCAATGTGCGCGAGGCGCGTCGGCTTGCTCGGCGGCACCTTCGATCCGATCCACGCGGGTCATCTCGCGCTCGCGCGGCGCTTCGCCGACCTGTTGCGGCTGACCGAACTCGTGCTGCTTCCTGCGGGCCAGCCGTGGCAGAAAGAAGGCGTATCGGCGCCGCATCATCGGTTGGCGATGACGCGCGCGGCGGCGGCATCGCTCGATCTGGACGGCGCGGAAATCACCGTCGCCACCGATGAAATCGAACGCGACGGCCCCACCTACACCATCGACACGCTCGCTCATTGGCGCGAGCGCGAAGGCGCGGCGGCGTCGATCTCACTTCTGATCGGCGCGGATCAGCTCGTCAAGCTCGATTCGTGGCATCAATGGAAGCGGCTCTTCGACTTCGCGCACGTGTGCGTCGAAACGCGGCCGGGCTTCGGCTTAGGCACGCTGCCCGCCGAAGTCGCGGCGGAAGTCGAAGCGCGCCGCGCATCGGCCGACGTGTTGCGCGCGAGTCCGCATGGACACGTGCTGATCGACGAGACGCTTCTCATCGACGTATCCGCCACGGCGATCCGCGAGGAAGCGCGCCAATCATCGACGGCAGCGGCGAGCCCGGTTTCGGGCGGCGTCCGCGCCCAGGTCCCATCGGCCGTATGGGACTATATTGTTCAACATCACCTGTACCGGACACGGTAAAGACACGGAATTATGGAACTTCAAAAGCTGCAACGCGCGATCATCGACGGTCTCGAAGACGTCAAGGCGCAAGACATCAAGGTGTTCAACACAACCCACCTGACGTCGCTGTTCGACCGCGTGGTCGTGGCGAGCGGGACGTCGAACCGGCAGACCAAGGCGCTCGCGAACAGTGTGCGCGAAAAGGTCAAGGAAGCGGGTGGCGACATCGTCAGCACGGAAGGCGAAGAGATCGGCGAATGGGTGCTGGTCGATTGCGGCGACGCGGTCGTGCACATTCTTCAGCCGGCGCTGCGCCAGTACTACAACCTCGAAGAAGTCTGGGGCGACAAGCCCGTGCGCGTGAAGCTGCAAAAGCCGAACATGTTCGGCGGCGCGCGTGTCACGGATGACGAAGACGAGGACGAAGACGAAGCGCCCGCCGTCAAGCGCCCGGCGCGCAAGACCACGCGCAAGCAGGCGTAACGCGGCGTCTTCATGAAGCTGGTCATCCTTGCCGTCGGACACAAGATGCCCGACTGGATCACGAATGGCTTCGACGAATACGCGAAGCGCATGCCGCCTGAGTTGCGCATCGAGCTGAAGGAGATCAAGCCCGAACAGCGCTCGTCGGGACGCAACGCCGAGAGCGTGATGGCTGCGGAGAGGCAGCGTATCGAAGCCGCTTTGCCGAAGAACGCGCGCGTGATCGCACTCGATGAACGCGGCCGCGACTGGACCACGATGCAACTGGCGAACGCCCTGCCCGGCTGGCAGCAGGACGGACGCGACGTGGCCTTCGTGATCGGCGGCGCGGACGGGCTTGCGCCCGAAGTGAAGGCGCGCGCCGAGATCATGCTGCGCGTGTCGAGCCTGACGCTGCCGCACGGCATGGTGCGCGTGCTGCTCGCCGAACAGCTTTACCGCGCGTGGAGCATCACGCAGAATCACCCCTACCATCGCGCGTGAGCCTTCCCGATAGTTGGACGTCGAGGGCCGCGCACTTCGAATCCCGCTATCCGATGTCCGCTCATTCCACCGCTCATTCCTTCGTTTATCTCGCCTCGCAGAGCCCGCGCCGACAAGAGCTGCTTCGCCAGCTCGGCGTGCGTTACGAACTGCTGCTGCCTCGCCCCGATGAAGACGCCGAAGCGCTCGAAGCCGAGTTGCCAGGCGAACTTGCCGATGCGTATGTCGTGCGCGTGTGCGCGCTGAAGGCGCAGGCCGCGCGCGATCGGCTCGTTACGGGCGGGCATGCCGCCGCACCGATTCTCGTCGCCGATACGACCGTGACCATCGACGGGCTCATTCTCGGGAAGCCCTTGCATGAAGACGATGCCGTCGCAATGCTTGAACGCCTTGTCGGGCGCGAGCATGAGGTGCTGACCGCGATCGCCGTCGTCGATGCAGAGGGCGCGCTGCTCGAACCGGTCCTGTCGCGCTCGACGGTGCGTTTCGCGGCCGTCGAGCGTGCTGCGCTGCAACGCTACGCCGCCACCGGCGAGCCGCTCGGCAAGGCCGGCGCGTACGGCATACAGGGCCGCGCGGCGGAGTTCATCGAGCGAATCGACGGGTCCTATTCGGGTATCATGGGTCTGCCCCTTTGCGAAACCGCAGCACTCTTGCGCGTGGCGCGCGTCGAATTCTAAAAAGGCCATGAACGAAGAAATCCTGATCAACGTCACACCGCAGGAAACCCGCGTCGCACTGGTTCAGCAAGGCGCTGTTCAGGAACTTCATGTGGAGCGCACGCTGTCGCGCGGGCGCGTCGGCAACGTGTATCTCGGCAAGGTCGTGCGCGTGTTGCCGGGGATGCAGTCGGCCTTCATCGATATCGGTCTCGAACGCGCCGCGTTCCTTCATGTCGCCGATATCTGGCATCCGCGCATCGCGGGCGAAGCGCATGGATCGGGCACGCATGTGCCGATCGAAAAGATCGTGTTCGAAGGACAAGCGCTGATGGTGCAGGTCGTGAAGGACCCGATCGGCACGAAGGGCGCGCGGCTATCGACGCAAGTGAGCATTGCCGGGCGCACGCTCGTGTATCTGCCGCAGGAGCCGCATATCGGCATCTCGCAGAAGATCGAGAGCGAAGCGGATCGTGAAGCCGTGCGCGCGCGGCTGACCGCCGTCTTGCCCGCCGACGAGAAAGGCGGCTATATCGTGCGCACGATTGCCGAGGACGCGACGAGCGAAGAGCTTGCCGCCGATGTCGCCTATTTGCGCAAGACGTGGGCGACCATCGTGACGCAGGCGCAGCGCGTGCCGCCCACGACGCTGCTCTATCAGGACTTGAATCTCGCGCAACGCGTGCTGCGCGATTTCGTCAACGACGAAACGACGCGCATTCAGGTGGATTCGCGCGAGACGTATCAGATGCTCGCGGATTTCGCGGCGGAGTTCACGCCGGCGGTGGCGTCGCGGCTGCATCACTACACCGGCGAGCGGCCGCTCTTCGATCTGTACAACATCGAGGCGGAGATTTTGCGGGCGCTGTCGCGGCGCGTGGATCTCAAGTCGGGCGGTTATCTGATGATCGACCAGACCGAAGCGATGACGACCATCGACGTGAATACGGGCGGCTACGTCGGCGCACGCAATTTCGACGACACCATCTTCAAGACGAACCTCGAAGCAGCGCATACCATCGCGCGGCAACTGCGGTTGAGGAATCTCGGCGGGATCATCATCATCGATTTCATCGACATGGAGAATGTCGAGCATCGCGATCAGGTGCTGGGTGAACTCAAGAAGGCGTTGTCGCGCGACCGCACGCGGGTGACGGTCAATGGCTTCTCGCAGCTCGGCCTCGTGGAGATGACGCGCAAGCGCACGCGCGAATCGCTCGCGCACGTGTTGTGCGAGCCGTGCCCGACGTGTCAGGGCAAGGGGCAGGTCAAGACGCCGCGCACCGTGTGCTACGACGTGCTGCGCGAGATCATGCGCGAATCGCGGCAGTTCAATCCGCGCGAGTTTCGCGTGGTGGCTTCGCAGCAGGTCATCGATCTCTTCCTGGAGGAAGAGTCGCAGCATCTGGCGATGCTGATGGACTTCATCGGGAAGCCGGTTTCGTTGCAGGTGGAGTCGAATCTGAGTCAGGAGCAGTACGACATCGTGTTGATGTGATACTGCTCCCGCCTCATCGACTCAAACCGCCCGCGCTTCCTTCGGCGCGGCGCTGATCAGAATGCCGATCAGGAACACGAACAGATTGCCTTCCGTGAAATTCAGCAGCAGCGAGTTCGCGAGGCATCCCAACACGAACGCGAAGAGATAGCCATTGGCGATGTCCCGCGCCGGCTCGGTGAGGCGCTTGCACGCGCGCGCCACGGCGACGAGGAACCACACGAACAGCGCCACGCCGATCAGCCCGAGCTGCACACCCATCAGGAAGAATTCGTTGTGCGGATTGCCCGCCATCGCGGCGCGGCCGCCCGTCTGCATGCTCGCGAGCCGCTCGAACTGCGTGCGCACGCTGCCCACGCCATAGCCCGCAATCGGCCGCTGCGCGATCAGTTCGATACTGCGTCGATAAAATTCGATCCGCACGCCCATCGACGTGTTCTTGTTCTGCGTTTCGTACTGGGTGATCTCCTGCGCCGTATCGGCTAGGCGCGAATTCTTCCCGTGCATCACGAACGCGCCTACGCACACGCACACGATGACCGCCCCGAGGCCCGCGATCCAGCGCGTGCGCGTGTCGTATCGGCGGAACCGGCTCGCGTGCACGACGAGATAAATCGCCAGATACGCGATGGCGACCACCTGTCCCGTGCGGCCCTGCAGCACGAACAGCACGTTGATCATCGCGAGAATCGCGACCGCATATAGCGCCCGGCTCGCACCGGTGTGCTTCACCGACTTCGCAAGCGAAAAAGACAGGCAGACGAGGAACGCCATCATCAGGCCGCCGGAGATGTGGTCCTTGAACACCCAGGGCCGCGTCATCGGGTCCGTGCCGTGTACCGGTCCCACCGCCGTCCAGCCGAGGTAGTTCGTGTAGGTCAGCACCATCGTCAGCACGAGCGACGCGAAGAGGCCCCATATGGCGAGCGTTGCCCAGGGCGCGGATTTATCGTCGGCGAAAACGAGGTAAAGCAGCGGAATGAACAGGAGCTTCCGATACTTCATCAGAAAGTCGGTCGCCTCGTGGATGTCCGGCGACGTGTACGCGAGGCTCGACGTCAGCGCGACGAACAGCACGAGCGCCGCCAGCGCCGCGGGCGAGCTGGCGCGCAGCGATCGCGCCCGCCGCCAGACTTCCGGCGATGTCAGCGCCAGCACCGCGAACACGCCCGAGCCGAGATTCACCGCCGCCGTCGAGATCGGCACGAGGCACAGCGTCAGGACGGCGAACCACCTTGCGAAAACCAATTGGAAGGACTCGGCGCCCGACCGGCCCAGCTTCGAAATAGATGTGACTTGCATTGTGTGATTCCGCTACCCCGTCGCCTCACTTGGCGCTGCGCAAATAAAAATCGGCCCTGGCGCGCAACGCGTCGTCCGAATAGATCGATTCGACGGTGCGCCGCGCTGCTTCCCCAACCGATGCACGCAACGCGCGATCGGCGAGCAACGCGCCGACGAGACGCCGCGCTTCCTCGGTCGTATCGAAGAGAAAGCCGTTCTCGCCGTGACGAATCCATTCAGCATAGCCGCCACGCCGGTGGCAGACGACGGGCAACCCGCACGCCATCGCTTCGAGCACCACGCGGCCGAACGTCTCCACGTGCGCGCCGGTCCGATAATAAAAGACATCGAGCCCGCGCAGGAAGTCGACCGCGGGCATCGCGCCTTCGGGCAATATGCGGATGGCGGGTGCGTCGGCCAGCGCGTCTTCCGCGGCCGCACGCAGCGCCGTCGCGCCCTGCAGACGGATCTCGGCGCCTTCGCCGGCCCAGGCGCGGTAGAGCGCGATGTCTTCGAGATCGTGCTTGTCGGGCGTATCGCGGCTCAGGCGGCCGATCACCGGCCGCGCGTTCGCGGGATGCCGCCGTGGCGCGGGCGAGAACCGGGCGATGTCGATCGGCGACGGCTGCAAGTCGCCATCCACGCCGAGCAGCGTCTTCTGAAACTCCGAAATGAACACGTATTCGGTGCGCGGCCAGCGCAGCATCGGCGGATGCGTCGCGGTCAGCGAGAGCAGCTTCGGATGAAAAGTGTTGAAAACATAGATGAGACGCTGCGGCGCGCGGCACAGATACGGCCACAGCTTGTTGCGCCAGTGCGATCCGACGAATACGAACGTGCCGCCATTGGGACGATGCCCCGCGCCAAGCCCGATCCGCCGAATCCCATGACGACGCGCCAGCTCCGGCGAGCAACGCGACGAAGGCGACCACAGCGTGAGATCGCTGCGATCGCGCAACAGGCGGGCGATGTGCAGCGCTTCCTGCTCGCTGCCGCCGTTTTCATTCATGAATCCGTTGATGAGGTGAATGATCGGCTTGGGCAAGGCGTCGGGCATCTTAGTTGGGGGTAGATGAACGCGTCGGGATTCAACTCGGGCCATGTGGCGTCCGTGCGGACACAACCGGCGCGACGCGCCGATAAACGGCTTCGGTCGCGTCGATGAAGCGCTTGCTCGAAAACTCGCGCACCGCTCGCGCACGCGCGCGGGCGCCGATCGCCGGCAACTGGCTGCGCCCCGTGATGATCGACTCGAGCGTCGCACTCAGCGCCTCCACATCGCGCGGCTCGACGATCCACCCGTCCAGGCCGTCGTCGATGTTCTCGGGCAGGCCGGCATAGCGCGTCACGATCACGGGCTTGGCCATTGCCATCATCTCGCGGCACGCGAACGACACGGTTTCCACCGCATACGAAAGCACGAAGCCCACGTCGAACGTGGCGATAAAGTCCGCCACATTTTCCACGAAGCCGACGACTTGCACATGATCTTTCATGTCCAAAGCGTCGATGCTCTGCCGTTGCTCATCGTTCGGCTCCGTGCCGACCACGACCACGACAACCTGCTCGCGCAATGCGTCAGGAAGCGCGGCCACCGCTGCGATCATGTCCATCGTTCCCTTGTAGGAATCGAAGCCGGTGACGGTGCCGATCACGAGCCGCTTCGCGCGCTCGGGCCCGAGGAGCGCCTTGCGCTGTTCATCGGCGCCCGCAATATCGCGCGGCGCATATCTGCCAAGGTCAATGCCGTTCTTGACCACCGTCACCGGACAATGCGCATACACCGATTGCTGCACGAGTTGCGCGGTCGACTCCGCGACGGCAATGACCGCGTCGGTGGCGCGCATCGCGCGAAGACGTGTCAGGAAATCGCGCTTGATCGCAATCGAGTTGTGCTTCGTAAAAACGATGCGCGGCCGATGCCCCTTCCACCACAACATCACGAGCAGCAGCAGGCGGTGATCCGGCGAGCCGTTGACATGAATCACGTCGAACCGCTGGCGCTGGATCAACGTCCGCAGCGCGCGCCAGGCCGCGCGCATTCGCGGGAAGTCCTTGATCTTCGCGGGGAAGTCCATCGGCAGCACCGTGATGCCCGGCACCGCGCGCGCGTGCTCGATCAGCCGGCTCGTGCCCGGCGCTGCGACAAACATCTGATGCCGCGCAGACAGCGCCTGCGCGATTGCAACGATATACGTGTCATGGCCTCCGCCGCGGCCATCGTGAAAATTAGTCAGAAGTATCTTCAAGAGCGCATGCCTACAGAATCAATGGCCGCAAGCACCTGATCGACGGAAGGCGGATTGCCTTCATCGCCGATCGAAACGCACAGGCCGGGAACATCCACACCAAAGTGCGGCCGGGAGGTCGCACTGAAAATCATCACGGTCGGGCGGCGCAGTTCGCTCGCGAGATGCACGAGGCCCGTATCCGTTCCGACGACGAGCGCCGCCAGCGCAATGTGCTGGGCCATCGCCTCGATCGTCAGTTTCGGCAGCACACGCGCACCCGGCACGCCCTGCGCGATCGCTTCGGCGTCGCGCCGCTCGGCATCCGAGCCCCACGGCAAAAGCGGTGTGACTCCGCGCTCGGCGAGCGCCTTGCCGAGCGCGATCCATCTGTCGAGCGGCCAGCGCTTCTCCGGCTTCGATGTCGCGTGAAAGAGCAAGGCGAACGGCATGTCCTTCGTCACCGGGAGCGGCGCGGCAGGTTTTGGAATGGCGAAGACGCTGGGCGGCGCGGCGTCGATGGAATAGCCGAGCGTGTCGGCGAGCGTCTGGCGCATGCCCCGCCACGCGTTCGCGTCGTGGCGCGGCGCGAAGCGATGCGTATAGGCGAACGCGGCGCCGCGCTCGCCCAAGTTCACGCTCGAGTAGCCGAAGCGCCGCTTCGAGCGCGCGAGGAACGAAATGATCGCGCTCTTGTACACGCCGTGCAGATCGAACACGGCGTCGTAGCGTTCGCGCCGCAAATCGGCAATGGACGCCCAGATCGCCTTCAGATCCTGAAGGTTGCGCGCCTTCTTGAAGCGCCGCAGCGGCGCGCACAGCACGCGCGCGACGCCCGCGTTCCAGCGCGGAATGTCGGCGAAATTCTCGTCGGTCGCCCAGTCGACCTTGAGGCCCGGAAACGCGCGATGCAGGTCACCGACAACTGCCTGCGCCTGAATGACATCGCCCAAAGAACTGACCTTTACTATCAAAACCCGCTTCATTCTGCGATCGCTTGCATGGTGGAAACCGTTCGTTCGACAAAGGCGAGTTTGAAAAGGCAAGCAGCACGAGAAACTCAGGCCGCCTGCTGCTGATACTGAATGCGATGCAAATGCGCGTAAAGACCGCCGAGCCGCAGCAATTCGGCATGACTGCCCTGTTCCGCGATCTTGCCCGCCTCCAGCACGAGGATGCGGTCGGCGCGCTCGATGGTCGACAGCCGGTGCGCGATCACGAGTGTCGTGCGGCCCTTCATCAACGTCTCGAGCGCGGACTGCACGTGACGTTCCGATTCCGAATCCAGCGCCGACGTGGCTTCGTCGAGGATCAGGATCGGCGCGTCCTTGTAGATGGCGCGCGCAATGGCGAGCCGTTGCCGTTGCCCGCCGGACAGGCGCATGCCGTTGCCGCCGATCAGCGTATCGATGCCGTCGGGCATGGAAGCGATGACATCGGCGAGATTGGCGGCGGCGAGCGCGGCCAGCACGCGGTCACGGTCGGGCACGGTGCCGTACGCGACGTTCGCGGCGATCGTGTCGTTGAAGAGCACGACGTCCTGGCTGACCATGGCGATCTGCGCGCGCAGGTCGTGCAGCGCGTATTCGGAGATCGGCACGCCGTCGACGAGCACCTGACCGCCGGCGGGATCAAAGAAGCGCGGCAGCAGGTTCACGAGCGTGGTCTTGCCGCTGCCCGACGGCCCCGCGAGCGCGACCATCTCGCCGGGCGCGACCTTGAACGAGACGTGATCGAGCGTGGCGCGGTCCTGCGTGCCGTAATTGAACGACACGTCCCGGAACTCGATGCGGCCCTCCGCGCGCGTGAGCGAACGTCCGCCGCCGGCCGGCTCGGGCGGTTCGTCGATGAGGCCGAAGATCAGCTCGGCCGCCGTCACGCCGCGCTGCAGCGGCTGGTTCACATCGATCAGATGCTTGAGCGGCGAAATGACGAGCAGCATGGACGTGACGAACGCGACGAAGCCGCCGACCGTCGTCTGGTCGCTCGCCGACTGCAGCACCGCAATGGTCAGCACGATGGCGAGCGCAATCGACGCGAGAAACTGCGTGAGCGGCTGCGCGAGGCCGCCGGACACCTGCATGCGCATCGCGTAGCCGCGCAGCCGGTTGCTCATCTCCGTGAAGCGCCCCATTTCGTACGGTTCGCCGTTATGCACCTTCACGACCTTGTAGCCGCCGACCGTCTCTTCGACGATATACGACAGCTCGTTGGTCAGCATCTGATGCTCGCGATTGAGCCGGCGCAAACGCCGGTTGATCTTCGACACGAGCCAGCCGATGCCCGGCAGAATGACCGCGACAATCAGCGTGAGACGCCAGTTGAGAATGAAGAGATAGCCGAGCAGGAACACGACCGTGAGCGAATCGCGCACGAGCGTCACTACGACGCTGGATAGCACCTGCAGAATCTGGTTCACTTCGAACACGATCGCGTTGATGATCGTGCTCGCGGTCTCGCGCTGGAAGAAGCCCGCGCTCGTGTGGATCATGCGGTCGAACATCTGCAGGCGCAGTTGCAGCAGAATCTTGTTCGACACGTACGAGAGGAAATAGCCGGACGCGTATTGCGCGGCGCCTCGAATCAGCGCGAGGCCGACGACCGCGACAGGCACGAGCCAGCGCGCCTTGTCGCTGCCCTTCGTGCCGAAACCGTGATCGAGCAGCGGCTTGAGCAGCATCGGAATGCCGGCTTCGCTCGCGGCGACGAAGCCCATCGCGAGAAGGCCTAGGAGCACGAAGCCCATGAGCGGCCTGAGGTAAGGCCAAAGCCGCCGTATGACGGCCGTGGACGATGAAGTCTCGCCCGCGCCGATGGTCTTCCTTAGTGTCTGCTTCTCGCTCAAATCGTCCTCTGCGCTGCGTTGTCCCGGCGAACGAACGCGCAGCCGGGGAAAAACCACGCCGGACCGCAAAGCCCGGCGCCACAACAATCCGCCATTCTAAACCGACGGGCACCCGCGACTCACTAGGCGTTGCAGGCGTGAAACGCAACCGATGGTCTTAAAATACGCGCCACGATCCATCCAGCCACGAAGGGCACTGGCCCGACCTTATGACGCACGCAAGCCTCGGCATCGCCCTCATCACGCACAACGCGGCCGCGCGGCTCGCGCAATGCCTCGATTCGGTTTCCTTCGCCGACGATATCGTCGTGATCGACGGCGGCAGCACCGATGCGACCGTGGATATCGCGAAGGCGCACGGCGCGCGCGTGCTGATCGAGCGCGAATGGCCGGGCTTCGGCCCGCAGAAAAACCGCGCCCTCGACGCGCTCGCGACCGACTGGGTGCTTTCCATCGACGCCGACGAAGTCGTCACGCCGGAACTGGCCACGGCAATCCAAGCCGCGATCGCGAATCCGCGCGCCGATGTGTATGCGGTGGACCGGCTCTCGAGCTTCTGCGGCCAATGGATCAGACACAGCGGCTGGTATCCCGACTGGATTCCCCGCCTCTTCAAGCGCGGTTCGGCGCGCTTTTCGAATGATCTCGTGCACGAACGCCTCGTCGTGCAAACCGGTGCGCCCGTCGCGCGGCTCGAAGGCAAGCTGCTGCACTACTCGTACGAAGACTTCGAAACGGTGGCGCGCAAGCTCGATGCCTATTCGACGGCCGGCGCTCGGCAACGCCACGCCGCAGGCAAGCGCGGGAGTCTCGGCATGGCAGTCACGCGCGGGCTATGGGCGTTCTTCAGAACCTACGTGCTGCGGCGCGGTTTTCTCGACGGGCGATCGGGCTTCATGATCGCCGTGTTCAACGCCGAGACCGTGTATTACCGCTTCCTCAAGCTCGCTCATCTGAACGAACGCGGGAATCAATAAACGACCTCGACCTCGCTGCCCGCGAACTCACCGCGTAGCGCCATGATGAGTTCGTCGGTCGGCTTGACGCGCCACGCATCGCCCAGGCGCACTTCGCCTTCGGCGTGCTCGCTGCGATACACGATGCTCACGTTCAGCCCGTTCGGAATCGGCGCGGATTGCCGCGAGCGGCCGTTCTCGCGCGATGGCTGCGCGACGGGCGCCGGAGCCGTCTCCGCGCCCGCCGTGTGCGCTTCGAGCACGCGCTTGAGGCGCAGCGCATCGGCGTTGCCGTTCATCTCCACCTTCACCGACTGCGCATAGCGGCTGCGCGCGCGTTCGAGGTCCATCGCGGTATCGACGGTGAACCGGATGCCGCCCGTGAACGCGTCGTTGCGCGCCTGTCCCTGCACGACGAGCAACTCGTCTTCCTTGAAGAGCGCCTTGTTCGCTTCGAACTGCTCGTTGAAGACGGTCACTTCGCACTGTCCGGAGCCGTCATCGAGATTGACGATCAGCATCTTGCCGCGCTGGGTCATCTGCGTGCGCAGCGACGAAATCACGCCCGCGACGAGTTTGTCGCGCCCTTCCTTCAGTTCGCCGATCTTCTGGCGCACGAAGCGGCGCACTTCGCCCTTGTAGGCATCGAAAAGATGGCCCGACAGATAGAACCCGAGCGCCGTCTTTTCTTCCTGAAGGCGCTTCTTGTCCGACCAAGCGGGTTCATCGACGTATTCGTGTTTCGCGAGCGGCGCGTCGCCCATGTCGAAAAGGCCGGCCTGCATGGCGTTGGCGGCGGCCTGGTCGGCGGCTTCCATCGCCATCGGCACGGACGCGAGCAGTTGCGCGCGGTTCGCGTGGACGGTGTCGAACGCGCCGGCGCGAATCAGCGCTTCCACCGTCCGACGATTCACCACGCGGCGATCGATGCGTTCGCAGAAATCGAAGAGATCGGTAAACGGTCCGTCCTCGCGCGCGCGCAGAATTTCCTCGATCGCGTTCTGGCCGCTCCCCTTCACCGCGCCAAGACCGTAGCGAATGGTGCGCGAGCGCTTGCCGTCGGCTTCCGCGACCGGTTCGAAGCGATACGCCGAGCGATTGATGTCCGGCGGCAGCACGGCCATGCCGTTCGTGATGCAGTCCTCGAAGAGGATCTTCACCTTGTCGGTGTCGTCCATGGCGAGCGACATGTTGGCCGCCATGAATTCAGCCGGATGATGCGCCTTCAGCCACGCCGTGTAATACGCGAGCAGCGCATACGCCGCCGCGTGCGACTTGTTGAAGCCGTAGCCCGCGAACTTCTCCATCAAGTCGAAGATTTCGTCGGACTTCTCGCGCGAGAGACCGTTCTTCGCCGCGCCTTCCGCGAACAATTCGCGATGCTGCGCCATCTCCTCGGGCTTCTTCTTGCCCATCGCGCGACGCAGCAAGTCCGCGCCGCCGAGCGAGTAGCCGCCGATGATCTGCGCCATCTGCATCACCTGCTCCTGATAGACCATGATGCCGTAGGTCTCTTTCAGAACAGGTTCGACGCGCGGATCCGGATACTCGACGATCTCGCGCCCGTGCTTGCGCGCGCAGAAGCTCGGAATCAGGTCCATCGGGCCCGGCCGATACAGCGCCACCAGCGCGATGATGTCCTCGAAGCGGTCCGGCTGCGCGTCTTTCAGCATGCCCTGCATGCCGCGGCTTTCCAGCTGGAACACGGCGACGGTGTTCGCTTTCTTGAGGATGGTGAACGAAGCGGGATCGTCCAGCGGAACCTGCGCGAGGCTCCAGTCCTTCTTCGACGGATCGAGCCGGCGGATATAGCGCTCGGCCCAGTCGAGAATGGTGAGCGTGGTCAGGCCCAGAAAGTCGAACTTGACGAGACCGACGGCTTCCACGTCGTCCTTGTCGTACTGGCTGACGACGCCGCCGTCTTCGCCCTGCGTATAAAGCGGGCAGAAGTCCGTGAGCTTGCCCGGCGCGATCAGCACGCCGCCCGCGTGCATGCCGACGTTGCGCGTCAGCCCTTCCACGCGCTGCGCGAGTTCGAGCAGCTGATGCACTTCGTCTTCGGAATCGAAGCGTTCCTGCAGCGTCGGCTCTTCCTTCATCGCGTCCGCGATGGTCACGTGCTTGCCCGGCTTGAACGGAATCAGCTTGGCGACGCCGTCCGTGAACATGTAGCCGAGATCGAGCACGCGGCCGATGTCGCGCACCGCCGCCTTCGCCGCCATCGTGCCGAACGTCGCGATCTGCGAGACGGCGTCCGCGCCGTACTTGCCCTTCACGTACTGAATGACGCGGTCGCGCCCTTCCTGGCAGAAGTCGATGTCGAAGTCGGGCATCGACACGCGTTCCGGATTCAAGAATCGCTCGAACAGCAGGTTGTAGCGCAGCGGATCGAGATCGGTAATGCCGAGCGCATACGCGACGAGCGAGCCCGCGCCCGAACCGCGCCCCGGGCCGACCGGCACGCCGTTGTTCTTTGCCCACATGATGAAGTCGGCGACGATCAGGAAGTAGCCCGGAAAGCCCATCTTGATGATCGTGCCGCACTCGAATTCGAGGCGCGCGTAGTACGTCTCGCGCTGCGCTTCACGTTCGGCGTCATCGGGATAAAGCTGTTGCAAACGGACTTCCAGCCCTTCCTTCGACAACTGCACGAGGTAGTCGTCGAGCGACATGCCATCGGGCGTCGGGAAAAGCGGCAGCTTCGGCTTGCCGAGTTCGAGCGTGAGATTGCAGCGTTTCGCGATTTCGACGGTATTCGCGAGCGCCGACGGAATGTCCGCGAACAGCGCGCACATTTCCGCTTGCGTGCGGAAAAACTGGTCCTGCGTGAAGCGCTTCTGACGGCGCGGATTCGCGAGGATATCGCCTTCCGAGATGCAGACGCGCGCTTCGTGCGCGGTGAAGTCGTCGGGCGTCATGAACTGCATCGGATGCGTCGCGACGACAGGCAGGCGCAGCTTCGCCGCCAGCGCGACGGCTTCCTGAATATACGCCTGCTCGCCCGGCTGACCGGCGCGTTGCAGCTCGATATAAAACGCGTTCGGAAAAAGTTGCGCCCAGCGCGTGGCGTGACGCTCGGCGCTCGCTTCGTTGCCCGCCGCGAGCGCCATGCCGATATCGCCGCCCTGCGCGCCCGACAGCGCGAGCAGGCCCGTGGCGAGCCCTTCTTCGAGCCATTCGACCATCACTTCCGCGCGCCCGCGATACTGGTTCGTGAGCCAAGCCCGGCTCAGCAATTCGCACAGATTGAGATAGCCGATCTTGTCGCGCACGAGCAAGAGCAGGCGCGAAGGCTTGTCGCGATCAGCGGGATTGGTGATCCAGACATCGCAGCCGGCGATCGGCTTGATGCCCTTGCCGCGTGCTTCCTTGTAGAAGCGCACGAGACCGAAGGCGTTGGCGAGATCGGTGAGCGCGAGCGCGCCCTGACCGTCTTTCGCGGCGGCTTTGACGACGTCGTCCAGCCGCACGATGCCATCGGCGATCGAGAATTCGGAGTGGACGCGGAGATGAACGAAGCGGGGATCTGACATGGGCGACATTGTACATCCGTGCCGTCGCAAAAAAGCCCGCGCGGGCAGCGTTGGCCGAACGGATAAGGCGCTGCCGCACTCTCGAAATTGAGCGGCGACAAGGCTTTGCGGGAAGGTCGGCTCGCGCCGGTGAAAGCCCGCCCGCCGTTTGCGGGATAATACGAGTTTTGCGCGGCGGCCCGCTGCCGCGCGTGTTTCGTTCTTACCCGTTTCGCCGGCTTTTCATCATGAACATATTGAATCTCTCCGCCTACAAATTCGTCACGATCGAGGACGGCGCCGCGTGGCGGCCGCTCGTCACCGAACGCTGCAATGCGCTCGGCCTCAAGGGCACGATCCTGCTGGCGCCGGAGGGCATCAACCTGTTCATTTCGGGGCCGATTCGCGAAGTGCGCGAGTTCATCGACTACATTCGGACCGACGCGCTTTTCGGCGGCCGTTTCGCCGACCTGCAGTTCAAGGAGAGCCTGTCGGACACGCAGCCGTTCCGCCGCATGCTGGTGCGCCTGAAGCGCGAAATCATCACGATGAAGAAGCCCGCGATCCAGCCGGAACTCGGCCGCGCGCCCGCCGTCGATGCGCCCACGCTCAAGACGTGGCTCGACCGCGGCCACGACGATGAAGGCCGCCCCGTCGTGATGCTCGACACGCGCAATGCGTTCGAAGTCGATGTCGGCACGTTCGACCATGCGCTCGACTACCGCATCACCAAGTTCAGCGAGTTCCCGGCGGTGATCGAGCAGAATCGCGCCGATCTGGAAGGCAAGACGGTGGTGTCGTTCTGCACCGGCGGCATTCGCTGCGAGAAGGCCGCGATTCACATGAAGGAAGTGGGCATCGAGCATGTTTATCAGCTCGAAGGCGGCATTCTGAAATATTTCGAGGAAGTGGGCGGCGCGCACTACAACGGCGACTGCTTCGTGTTCGATTACCGCACCGCGCTCAATCCGCAGCTCGAACCGACGGCGACGTCGCAATGCTTCGCGTGCCGCGCGGTGGTGAGCGTCGAGGACCAGCAATCGCCGTATTTCAAGCCGGGCGAATCGTGTCCGGCGTGCCATCCCGAAGCGAAGGCGGCTTAAAGCGCCTCCGATGACCTATCGCGGCCGTTTCGCGCCCTCGCCCACCGGCCCGCTGCATGCGGGATCGCTCGTGAGCGCGCTCGCGAGTTATCTCGATGCCCGCGCGCACGGCGGGCGATGGATCGTGCGAATCGAAGATGTGGACGCGCCGCGCACCGTCGCAGGCGCCGCCGACGACATCCTCGCGACGCTCGCGCATTTCGGCATGCATTCCGACGAGCCGCCCGTCTGGCAAAGCCAGCGCGACGACGCCTACGCGCAGGCGTTCGCGCAGTTGCAGGCGGCGGGCCTCATCTATCCGTGCGGCTGCACGCGCCGCGAGATCGCGGATTCGCTCGTGCATGCGCATGCGCGGCACGCGACGCTCGCCTATCCCGGCACTTGCCGCAATGGCTTGAACGGCCGCCCGGCGCGCGCGTGGCGGCTGCGCGTGCCGGACGGCGATGCGGCGTGCATCGCGTTCGTGGATCGCTGGCAGGGGCCGCAGTCGCAGGATTTGGCGACCGAAGTGGGCGATTTCGCGCTGAAGCGCGCGGATGGCTTGTGGGCGTATCAACTCGCCGTAGTCGTCGATGACGCCGACGCCCGCATCACGCATATCGTGCGCGGCGCGGACCTGCTGGATTCCACCGCGCGCCAGATCTATCTGCAGCGATGCCTGGGCGTGCCGACGCCGTCGTATCTGCACGTGCCGGTACTCAACAACGAGGCCGGCGAAAAGCTCAGCAAGCAGACGGGCGCGGCGCCGCTCGAGCGCAACTCGCCGCTCGATGCGCTCGTGCAGGCGGCGCGGCATTTGGGTCTGGATGCATCGTCGGCGCGGACGCTCGATGCGTTCTACGCGACCGCGACAGCCGGCTGGGCGCGGCGCTTCGGGCGCTAGATAGGAAGACGGCAGCCGCACCGGCTGCCGTCTTCACTTGAACCACGACGTTCAGGACGTCTTGCGAGGCATGCCCAGCCCACCGAGCAACGCCGCGAGCGGCTGCTTCGACGCGCTCTTGCGCTCCGGCTCGGGCGCTTCCTCCTGCCGCTTCATCGCCGAGGGCGACGGCTCATACGGCTTCAGGAAGAATTCGTCGATCGGCTGCTGACGGCCGCGCGGCCGGTCATACGAACTCGACGACGTGCGGCGGCGCGATCCCGCCTCGTCACGCGCACCATGACGATGTTCCGCGCGCTCGCCGCGTGCGGGCCGCTCGTCGCGCCGTGCGCCGTCGCGACGCATCGGCGTGGCAACCTGAAGCGTCTGCACTTCGAGCGGACGCTTGATCAGCTTTTCGATGTCCGCGAGCTGCTTGCGCTCGTTGGCGCTGCACAGCGACAGCGCGTCGCCCGATGCGCCCGCGCGACCCGTGCGGCCGATGCGGTGCACGTAGTCTTCCGCGTTGAACGGCAGATCGAAGTTGATGACCGCCGGCAGTTCGGCGATATCGAGACCGCGCGCCGCGACGTCGGTCGCGACGAGCGCTTCGATTTCGCCGCGCTTGAACGCATCGAGCGCCTGCATCCGCTCGCTCTGCGAACGGTCGCCGTGAATCGCGGTCGCCACGATGCCGTCGCGCTCCAGCACGCGCGCGAGCCGGCTCGCGCCGATCTTGCTGTTACAGAACACGATCACCTGCTTCAGCTCGCGTTCGCGGATGATCTGCGCCACCGCGCCCGACTTGTCGCTCTCGTGCACTTCGTAGACGATCTGGCGCACGTTCGTCGCCGTGGAATTGCTGCGCGCGACTTCGATCGTCTGCGGGTTGCGCAGATAGGTCGACGCGAGTTTCTTGATTTCCGGCGAGAACGTCGCGGAGAAAAGGAGCGTCTGGCGTTCCTTCGGCAGCAGATTCAGGATGCGCTGCAGGTCCGGCAGAAAGCCCATGTCGAGCATGCGGTCGGCTTCGTCGAGCACGAGCATCTGCACCTGGCCGAGATTGAGCGTCTTTTGCTGAACGTGGTCGAGCAGGCGGCCCGGCGTCGCGATCAGGATTTCGACGCCGCGGCGCAGCGCTTCGGACTGCGGATTCATGTCGACGCCGCCGAACACCACCGTGCTGCGCAGCGGCGTGTGCTTCGAGTACGTCTGCACGTTGGCGGCGACCTGATCGGCGAGTTCGCGCGTCGGCGTGAGCATCAGCGCGCGCACGGGATGCCGCGCCGGCGATGCGCTCGTGTTGGCCATCGGCAAGAGGCGCTGGATGATCGGCAGCGAGAAGCTCGCGGTCTTGCCGGTCCCGGTCTGAGCCGCGCCCATTACATCGCTGCCCGACAGGACGACGGGAATGGCTTTCGCCTGAATCGGCGTGGGCTTGGTGTAGCCCGACTCGCTCACCGCCTTCAGGATGTCGGCGGACAGGCCGAACTGATCGAACGTGAGCGCGGCCGTGGCTTCTTCGGTGGACGTGTTCGTGGCGACGGAATCAGACATGGTGACTATGTTGGCTTTCGCTAAAGGTCCGCTCGATGCGGCGCGCGTGATGGATCGTTCGAGAGAGTCCGGTCGGTCACGCGTGTGTGTTTCGGTGGCGCGCAATGATGCGCGACGCAATATGCAAGAGATTCGGCGTCCGGCGTTCGCACGGTGCAATCGGTGGGCCGCGCCGGGCGGTGGGGTCGCTTGTTCGCTGGCTTTTCCGCTCGCTTTTCGGTTCGCGCCCGGTGCCGCTACCCGGCTCAGGCGATCCGCGCTTCATGGAACACCGTTTCGATGACGCTTTCGGGACATCGGATCGATCGGGCGCGCTCGCTGCAATCGGCTCTGGCGCTGCATGGACCGCGTTGTGATCGCCCGCCATCGCAGCCACCGGCTTCATTGCCGGAAAACCGTGCATTGTAGCACCGCCCAGCAAAGCGCTCCGGCGCTCGAAGCGTCTGCCGATGCGGTCCTGCGCCGCGCCCCCTTCCGCACTCTTCAACGCGCTTCGGCGCTATTTTTGGCGCGCCTGACAATCCGCGAGCAGCGGCGGCGAATCCTTCGCGGCCATCTCGTCGTAGAGATTCGCCTGCGGGCCCTTGGTCCACCACGTGTATTGATCCGCGACGTATCTCGCGCCCGAACCCGCGATGACGTTCACGAACAGCAGCTTGCGCCCGTCGACCGTCAGCGCCGCGAAGCTCTGGCGATTGCGCGTGTTCGTGTACTGCACCGACACGGTCTTGCCGTCCTTGCAGTCGTAGCGCGTGGTTTCGGTCGATGCCGTCTGAATCTGCGGGACCGTCAGCGGCATCGCAAGCGCGGACTGCGCGAATTGCGCAGCCATGCCGGCGATCGAAAGTGCGAAAAGCCTGTTCATCGGTCGATCCGTCGTTCGTGGTGAGCGCGTGTCAGCGAATCAGGGATCGATGACATCGGCGCAAGCGTCGGTCGGCGCGGCGGCGACATGGCCGACCACCGGCACGATCTTCAGGCCCGCCGATACGATCCGGCACGGCGCGGCCGCCAGTCCGCACCCCGACAGTCCCACGCATGCCGCGACGAGCGCGGCCAGCCCCAAGTGTTTCACCAAGTTTCTCCTGTCGGCGCGAGAGACACGTGCGATCACTTCGTCGAAACCGGGCGCACCTTCGACGCCGCCAGCTTCGCACGTTCGCGCGCCTCGCCGGTATCGACGCCCGTCGCCACCGCCACGCCCATGCGGCGCTTCACGAAGCTCTCGGGCTTGCCGAAGAGCCGCAAGTCCGCGCCCGGCACCGCCAGCGCCTCGCCTACGCCTTCGAACGCAATGCCCGCCTCGTCGATGCCGCCATAAATGACCGCCGACGCCCCGGGCGTGGAAAGCGAAGTATCCACCGGCAAGCCCAGGATGGCGCGCGCATGCAGCTCGAATTCGGAGAAGCGCTGCGTCGCGAGGGTGACGAGGCCGGTATCGTGCGGGCGCGGGCTCACTTCGGAGAACCAGACGTCGTCGCCTCGCACGAACAGTTCGACGCCGAAGAGGCCGCGGCCGCCGAGCGCCGTCGTCACCTTCGCGGCGACGTCGCGGGCCTTGTCGAGCGCGGCGGCGCTCATCGGCTGCGGCTGCCACGATTCGACGTAATCGCCCGCCACCTGCACGTGCCCGATCGGCTCGCAGAAATACGTCTCTGTCTTGCCGTTCGCCGGATCGGCGGCGCGCACGGTGAGTTGCGTGATCTCGTATTCGAAGTCGATGAAGCCCTCGACGATCACGCGCCCGTGATTCACGCGCCCGCCGGCCATCGCGTAATTCCATGCGGGTTCGACATCCGCTTCGCTCCGGAGCACGGACTGGCCCTTGCCCGACGACGACATCACCGGCTTCACCACGCACGGAAAGCCGATCTTCGCGATCGCCGCCTTCATCTCGTCGAGCGATTGCGCGAATGCATACGGCGATGTCGGCAAACCGAGCGTTTCGGCGGCGAGCCGGCGGATGCCTTCGCGGTTCATCGTGAGTTGCGTGGCGCGCGCGGTCGGAATGACGGTCGCCGCGCCCGACGCTTCGATTTCGGCGAGCGCGTCGGTGGCGATGGCCTCGATTTCCGGCACGATCAGATGCGGCCGCTCCTGCTCGACGAGGGCACGCAGCGCGGCGGGATCGGTCATGTCGATGACATGCGCGCGGTGCGCGACCTGATGCCCCGGCGCGTTCGCGTAACGATCCACCGCGATCGCTTCGACGCCGAGCCGCTGCAGCGCGATGATCACTTCCTTGCCAAGCTCTCCCGCGCCGAGCAGCATGACGCGCGTGGCATGCGAAGAAAGCGGCGTGCCGATTGACGAGGCGAAGTCCTTCGCTGCGTGGTTGCCGGACGGATCGGTGTGCATGCGTACTCCAGTGAAATCGGGTTGTGCGTCGGCGCGAGGGCGTGAAAAGCCCTGCAAAACCGATAGGCGGCGATGTTAACACGCACCGTCCGCGGAAGCTCCTCTGCCGTTCGGCATATTGACAAGCGGTATCGACTCGCTCGTGGCGCCCGAATTCCCCGGCGGCATCGACCAACGACGCCGCCGCCGATCATTTTGTTGCACGTCAACGCTGGACAAATCACAGGACGCGTGCGATACCCTTACGCTTTCGCCAGCTTTGAGATCATCGATGTCCTTGCAATTCCCCCGCGCATCGCGTTCGCGTTCTTCATGGTCATCGCGCTGCGCCGTTGCCGCGCTCGTCGCTGCGACCGTCATGTGCGGCTGCGCGATCCCGCAGCATCCCGACACAAGCGCGCCGCCCACCGATCCCTACAATCCCGCCGCGACGCAATTGCTCGACGACACGCAATGGGAACTCACCGCCTGGACCGAAGCCGGCGGCCAACCGCGCGCCATTCCGACCGCCGCAGTCGGCGCGCAGCCGATCACGCTGGTCTTTTCGACGGAAAGCGGACGCCGGCGCGCGAGCGGCTTCTCCGGCTGCAATCGCTACACCGGCACGTACGATCTGAAAGACGGCAAGCTGAGCTTCGGGCCGCTCGCGGGGACGCGCATGGCGTGCGTATCCGGGCCGAACGCGTTGGGCGGCACACTGGAGCGTCCCTATCTCGATGCCCTCGCGCATGTCGCGAAAAGCGGCGTCCAGATGAAACCGCCGCAATCGCTTCGATTGACGCTCGATGACGGGCAAGTGCTTACCTTCGCGCGACGCGAAAAATGACCGCTTGCGCGTCGCGCGTCGCCGCCTGGCCGGTGCGGAGTTGTTGCGTGCTCGCGCCAGGCGCGTCGGCTTCGCCCGCGACCCGTTAAACTGCTCGATCGATATGCCCGGCCTTCGCGCGATGCGTGCTGCCGGGCAGCAGTCCCATCCGTCTCACCCAACCTTGGTTCATCCTTAGCATGCACACGGTAGTTCTCGGCTGGTTCGGTGCATCAGTCGTCTGGTTCCTTGCGCTTTTCTGGCGCGTCGTCAAATCGGTGCTGCCGGGCGGCGCGGGGCTGCGCGGCCCCGGCACCATCCGGCTGTGGCTGGGCTTTTTGTGCGTGCTGCTGTCGAGCGCCGCGCTCGAAGGCGGGCTCGCCGGCGCATTCGAGGCGCAGCAGAACATCAACCGCGGCGGGCGGGCCTTGGCGAGCGCGCTTGCCGGCATCGCGCAGCCGGCAGGCGCCATCGCCATCGCGGCGCTGTTGCTCGCGATCAGCCTGCCGTGGCTCGTCGAATTCAGCTGGCGCTCGGTGCTTCGCTGGGTGGAAGAAGCGTTCGGCTTCGGGCTTCCACAAAGCTGGACCACGCCGCCCGACGATTCCGAGCGCGAGGCGCGTCCTCGCGATTCCGGCAGCGCCAAGTCGAAGTCCAGGCCCGGCAAGATGCGCTGGCGTGAGCGCCGCACGCGGGAGCCTGCAGCGAGCGGGTCAGTGAGCGGGTCGGTCAGAGGCATCGGCGGGGAACATTTCGATGCGATGGGTTCGCGCACGTCGCACGACGAAGCGACGCTCGGCATGCCATCGGCCAATCGCAACGGGCGCTATCAGCGGCCGACAGTGTGGCGTCCGCCTGAGACGGGCAAGCGCCCGGTCAAGCGCGCCGAGACGGGCGCCGCGAACATTGCGGCGACGGCCGAAGCGTACTCGAAGCGCCCTGCCTTCGAGCGCGCGGGAACGGCGGTGCCGGCGGCGTTCGTCGAACCCGTCGCGCCGGACGGATGGCTGAATTCGCTGTCGACGTCGACGGCTGCGCTGGGATCCGCTATGTCCACGGGCAGGACGACGGCCAATGCGTCCGTCGCCGGCGATGCGCGCGTGCAGTCGCCTCCGCGCGCGGCGATGCCTGCGTCGGCATCCGTTGCGCCTTCGTTATCGACTGCAGGCGCGCCGGTCAGCCGGCCGTCCGTTAAGCCTGCGCTTGCGCCGATGCCCGCCAGGGCTTCCGTTTCCACGAGCGCGAATGCGAACGCGATGGCCGCGTCGCGTCCGCCGGCCGGTTCGACGCCGTCTCCGATCTCTAGGGCGGCCGCCGCGCGCACGCCGTCGCGAAACGTGACGCAGACCGCCGCCGCACGCGATGCGCGTTCGCAGCCCTTCGCCGCGCCCGCCTTCTCGCGCGCGCCGGCGCCCGCCACGCCTCCGCCGCCGCCCGAAGCGATTCAGGCGACGCTGCGCTCGATCGAAGAAAACGCCGCGCTCTGGACGTCGCTCGCCGGGGCGAGTCTTGCCCGCGATCATGAAGCGCAGACGCTGCCGGAACATGCGGCGGGTGCTGTGCTGCCCGCATCGTCGGGCGCGAGCGGTCTTGCTCTGTCCGCCCTGCCCGCATCGCTTCGAGCAGAAGGCGCGATGCACGCTCCCGCAGGCGTGGCGTCCGAGGTCAATGCGCCGTTCGCGTCGAGCCGGCTCGCGTCCTTCGCGGCGGAATCGGCTCGCGGGATAGAAACCGAGCGCTCGACGGTGAAGCGCGTGCAGGCGCTCGTCGGCACGGATGCGGACGCTCGTGTCGATGCACTGCAAGCCGGTGGCGATCGTGCGGCGCGTATGGCCGACTCCCGCTCGTCGGTATTTGCAAGCGATGATTCGCATACCCCGTCGACGACGACGGAGAAGGCGGACGGCAGCGCGGCGGCGTCATCGGTTGAAAGTCCTGAACACGCGCCGCACTCGCCGAGCGATGATGCATTGGCGACAGCGCTGCAGAGTCCTGCCGGAATGCCGCAGCCGGAAGTGCGTCCGAATATCCCGGAGCCGTCGCCGAGCGATGCAGTGGCGTCCACGGTTGCTTACACCGACGCAAAAGCCGCGACCGTCACGCCCGAGAGCGATGCGCTCCTCAACCCACCGGTCGATGCTTCCGCCGCTCCCATCAACGGGAACTTCGCATCGACGGTGGCAAGCGAGCCGGAACCGGTCGCACCGCATCGAAACGCGATTCCCAACGCACCGTTCGCGCCAGCTGTCGTCGCCGCGGACGCGGCAACGTCCACGTCCGCGCTGCCTGCTGAACCGCCATCGTTCGACTCGCTGTCCGGCGCGGGTGCATGGTCGAGTGCAAGTGATGCAGCCGCAATGCCGACTGCGCCGTCCGCATTCGAAGCATCGCATTCAGACGGCTCGGGTTACCCGGCTCACAGCGCCGCCGACGCCGACCCACGTCACATCGCGCCTTCTTCAGCGGGCGGCGAAGCAACGCAAAGCATCTCGACGGCGGCGACCGCATCGGCCAGCCGCGAGACCACGGCCTCCGCAACTGAACGCGCGCCCGAGCCCGCGTACCCTCGCGAGCCCGCATGGACCCCGACGCAAGCGCCCGCATCGCCTGAAATGAGCGCCTTCGTGGCATCCTCATCAGCGCCGATGCCCGCTGCGCCGGCCGCGCTCGAACCGACGAGCTATCCGTTCGACGCCGCGCCCATTCTCCCGCCGCCTCTTCCCGACGCATTGCTGGACCGCGAGCAAGCGCCGTTGTCGATGGAAACGCCGCCCTGGTCCGACGACGACGTCGCGTCCACGCCGCCGTCACTTCCGACGCTGGATGCGCCACAACCCGTGCCCTCCCCCCGCCCGGAGACACCGGCCAGCGCGCCCGAACCCCGCCAGCCCGTGCGCGGTTCCGTCGGCGCGGCGTTCGAATTCCACGCGCCGCAGGCATCGGCGGTCGAATTGCCGCCCTTCGACCTGCTCGAACCCGCCTCCGACGAAGTCGAGCCCGTCTCCGAGGAACGCCTCGCCGAAACCGGCCAGCTGATCGAGCAGCGCCTGCAGGAATTCAAGGTGCCGGTGACGGTCGTCGGCGCGTCGGCGGGGCCGGTCATCACGCGCTTCGAAGTGGAGCCGGCGCTCGGCGTGCGCGGCAGCCAGATCGTCGGCCTGATGAAAGACCTGTCGCGCGGGCTCGGCCTCACGTCCATCCGCGTCGTCGAAACGATTCCCGGCAAGACCTGCATGGGCCTCGAACTGCCGAACGCGAAGCGCCAGATGATCCGCCTCTCGGAGATTCTCGAGCAGGACGTGTATCGCGCGTCGAAGTCGAATCTGACGATCGCGATGGGCAAGGACATCGTCGGCAATCCGGTCGTGACCGATCTCGCGAAAGCGCCGCACATGCTCGTCGCGGGCACGACGGGCTCGGGCAAGTCCGTCGCGATCAACGCGATGATCCTCTCGCTGCTCTACAAGGCGAAGCCCGAGGACGTGCGCCTCATCATGATCGATCCGAAGATGCTGGAACTCTCCGTCTACGAGGGCATTCCGCATCTGCTCGCGCCCGTCGTCACCGACATGAAGCTCGCGTCGAACGCGCTCAACTGGTGCGTCGGCGAAATGGAGAAGCGGTATCGGCTGATGTCGGCGGTCGGCGTGCGCAACCTGCAAGGCTTCAATCAGAAGGTGCGCAACACCGAAGCCGCGGGCAAGAAGCTCACGAATCCGTTCTCGCTGACACCCGATGCGCCCGAGCCGCTCTCGACGCTGCCGCTGATCGTCGTCGTCATCGACGAACTCGCCGATCTCATGATGGTCGCCGGCAAGCAGATCGAACAGTTGATCGCGCGGCTCGCACAGAAGGCGCGCGCGGCCGGCATCCACCTGATTCTGGCGACGCAGCGGCCTTCGGTCGATGTCATCACGGGCCTCATCAAGGCGAACATCCCGACGCGCGTGGCGTTCCAGGTGTCGTCGAAGATCGATTCGCGCACGATTCTCGACCAGATGGGCGCGGAATCGCTGCTCGGCGCGGGCGACATGCTCTTCCTGCCGCCCGGCACCGGTTATCCGCAGCGCGTGCACGGCGCGTTCGTCGCGGACGACGAAGTGCATCGCGTGGTCGAGTATCTGAAGCAGTTCGGCGAGCCGGAGTACGAGGAAGGCATTCTGTCCGGACCGACGGCGGAAGGCGGCTCGCAGGACCTCTTCGGCGACGCGCCCGACGCGGAAGCCGATCCGCTCTACGACGAAGCCGTCGCGTTCGTCGTGCGCACGCGGCGCGCGTCGATTTCGTCGGTGCAGCGGCAATTGCGCATCGGCTATAACCGCGCGGCGCGGCTCGTCGAGCAAATGGAAGCGGCCGGGCTCGTCTCGCCGATGGGCACCAACGGCAATCGCGAAGTGCTCGCGCCGCCCGGCCCCGGCGAGTGAACGCGCTCAGTTCACCATAAGCGCAGTTTGCGCAACAGCAGGATCGTGATGGCGGCGCACCCCGCCATCACGCCGACCACGATCCAGAACGAATGCGGATCGTGCGTGCCGGGCAATCCGGCCACGTTCATGCCGAAGATGCCCGTCACGAGCGTGGCGGGCAGCAGCAACGCCGACATGATCGCGAGCCAAAGGAGCTTGCGGTTGATGTCCTCGGAAAGCTGCGCTGCGATCTCATCCTGCAGCAGCTTCGCGCGCTCATAGAGCCCTTCCAGTCCGCCGCCCAGGCCATTGAGCACCTGAATGGCCTGCACGAGCGCTTCCATCGAACGCGGCTCGGCCCATTCGAGGCGGCGCGTCACGAGTTGCGTCAGCGCGTTGCGTTCCGGATCGATGAAGCGCTTGACCTCGACCAGACGCCGCCGCACGTCGCCCAATTGCGCGCGCCAGTTCGCGTGGCTGTTCTCGAGCACGCCCTCTTCCACGTCGTCGAGCCGGTCGCCGATTTCGTCGATGCGATCCACGAACGTCTCGTTCAGCGCGCGAATCAGGCCCGCGAAGAGATCGACGGTATCGCGGAAGGTCGCGCCTTCGAGCACCGCGTGACGCAGCCGGTCGGTGGATTGCAGCGGCCGCGCGCGCACGGTGATCATGCGGTGCTTGTCGACATAGAAGCGCAGCGCGCCGGTCGCGCGGTTGTCCTCGCGCGCGCCGGGCGTCGCGGCTTGCGGCGCGGCGGCGACGAGTTCCAGGTCCGCCACCACGCCGTACATGAAGTTGCCGCCCATGTGCACGCGCGGACGCTTGTCCTCACCGTTCAGGAACTCGCGCGCGACATCGGGCACTGCCGAGACGCTTTCCAGCCAGCTTTCGACGGCGTCGTCGTTCGCGGAAAGATGCAGCCACGTGAGACCGTCGCCGGCGACGGCCCTGCGCGCCTCATCCCACGAAAGCCGCAGCGCCTCGCCGCCCGCGAAGTCGAACGCGCTGATGAAGCCCGGCGGCGTCTGGTCGTTGCGCTCCGCGCTTCTGCGCGAGGGCGTATCGGGAATGCGGGTGGTATCCAATCTTGCTTCTGCCTTTCAAAAACCAGGGTCGATGGCGGCCCGCCTGCCGGGCCGCCGGGGCATCGTACTAGAACTCGTAGCGGCCGAAGAAGAACGCGACGTCGCCGTCGTTGAGGCCGGGAATGCGCGGAATGAACGTGCCCATGATCGACGTGCGCCGATAGCGTATCGATGCAACCGGAAACGCGAGGGGCAGCGGCAGGTAATGCGCGACGTCGCTGCGCGCGGTGAAGCCCGCGAAGAAGCCGCCGCCGAGCTGCAATCCGCCCAGCGCCGGATTCGTGTACCACTGGCGCGCGTACCCGACGATCGGCTCGAAGTTGTGATGCGAGTCCGAGAAGGCGATGGCGAAGAGCAGGTCCTCGTTGCCGTTCGCGTCGATCCAGTGCTTGCCCGCGCCGCCGCCCCACGACCACGGGTTCAGCTCACTGCGATTGTTATAGCCGTCGATGTGCCAGCCATAGCCCGTCACGTACAAGTCCCAGGTGCCGTCGTGCGCGACGCGCATCACACGCTCGCACGCCGAGGACAGCCACTCGTGCTTGTAGTCGCACTGGGCTTCGCCGGCGTGCGCCAGGAACGAAAGAGACAACAGTGAAACCGTGACCGCCTTGACCTTTATTGTTGTCATCGTGGATGAACTGCGTGGCTAATCCGGGTACGGCACGGTGCCGTCATCACGACGGCGAGACGAACTTGAAGTCTACCGGCGATCCAATCGAGAGGCGTTTCGGATCCGACGCGAGCTCGCCCGTCTCGGGATCGCGCCGGAAGAAGACCGCGCTGTCGCTTTCCTGATTGCCGACGACGAGCCATCGGCCGCCCGGCTCGATCGCGAATTCACGCGGCGTCTTGCCGAGCGTCGAATAGCGCTTCAGCAGCTTGAGATGCCCGTTCGCCGGATTCACCGAGAACGCGACGAGTTCGTTCACGTCGCCGCGATTCGTCGCGTAGAGAAAGCGCCCGTCCGGCGACAGATGCAGCGCGCCGCCGCCGATCTTGCCCTTGAAACCCGGCGCGGTCATCGGCAGCGACTGCGTTTCGGTGAGCTTGCCGTCGGCGTAATCGAATACGGTTACCGACGCGTTCAGCTCCGTCGTCAGGTAGGCGTGCCGGCCGCTCGCGTCGAAGATCAGGTGGCGCGGGCCGGCGCCCGCCTTGATCGGCGTGTAGCGCGCTTCGGTCGGACCGAACAGGCCGCGGCTGCCATCGGGCGTATAGCGATAGCCGTACAGCTTGTCGACCCCCAAATCCTGCGCGAAAAGATATTTGCCGTCCGGCGAGAAGACCGTCGAATGAACGTGCGAGTTGTCCTGCCGCCCTTTGACGGGGCCGCTGCCTTCGTGATGCACGGTCAGCACGGACGCGCCGACGTGCCCGTCGCCGGCAAGCGGAAAGACGGCGAAGCTGCCGCCGGGATTCGCCGCGACGGAATAGTTCGCGGCGAGCAAATATTTGCCGTCGGGCGAGATCGCGAGATAGCAGGGATCGTTGCCGTCCGCCGACACGCGATTGAGAAAGCTCAGTTGCCCGCTCGCCCGATCGAAGCGGAACGCGCTGACGCCGCCGCGCTGCGACGCGGGGCCGTTGTCGCCGGGCAGTTCGTTGACGGCGTAGACATAGTTGCGGTCGCGGCTGACGACGAGATACGACGGATTCACCGTCTGCGCCGATGCCACGCGCGTCAGCTCGCCGTTGCCCGTATCGAAACGATAGACATAGATTCCTTCGCTCTTGCCGCCGCCGGTGTAGGTGCCGATGAGCAGGTCATAGACTTCGCCTGTGCCCGGGGCTTGCACGCCGCTCGCGCCCGGTGACGGCGACGCGGCCGCGCCGCCTGACGTTTGAGCGAAGGCTTGCGCGGCGGCGAGCGTCAGCATGAACGCGATGCCTCTCGTCCAGCGCTTCGCCGGCGCGGGCTGGCGCGGTGCTTGCAAGGGCGGAATCGTCGCGGCGCGGGAAGGGGTCGGTTGCATGAAACCTCCTCATCGTCTATTTGCTGCTTGTTATGAAGGGCGTCGGCCGGCACGGAACGGCGTTGAGCGGCAGCAAGTTACGGACCGCGGGGAATCGCCGCTTCGATGCCAATGAACAGGCCACACGACTTGAACCAACAAAGGAGCTGATGAGATGGACATTCACCTGAGCCTTGGACCGCTTATCTCGCTGATCGCCGGCATTCTCATTCTGGTGATGCCGCGGCTGCTGAACTTTATCGTGGCGATCTATCTGATCGTCATCGGGTTGATCGGCTTGTTCGGCTCGGGCGCGGCGCATCTCTAAGGATCACGTTGCCTTGTGACGCCGATTCGCGCCAACGGTTCCGCGTGTAAGGCTTTCTTCACACTGAAAGCAAAACGCACGCGTGCAGTGTTCGAGCTGCACGCGTGCGCGTCTGGACGAGTTTTTCGATGTCGACTCGGGCGCCGATTCGGCTCGGTCAGTTAGCCATTGGCGAGCTGATCGAGCCGCATGCGCCCTTGCAGGGACAACGCGCCGACGGACAAGCCGCTCGCGCCGAAACGATAGTGGCGGAAACATCCGCGTTCGGTGAGAAAGACGGCGGCGGTGTCCATCGCGTTGCGCGACAGGCCGAGACGTTTGTGATCGAGCGTGAGCAAGGCGTCGGTATCGCGGACGCCGCTTGCAGCGGAAAGAATGGCGATGCAGTCAGCTTTCGACGGATTAAGCATAGTTATGTGTCCTCGAAATGCGTGGCAACGATGTGTGAAGGAAACGAAGCAGCATCCGCGCGACATGCGCCGTAACGGCAAGCGACGGCGTCTTCCGAAAGGCGCGCAAACCATTGCGCGGACGTTCATTCAAACATCAGCTCATTTTTTTGGCAACGGCGCAATCGGCGCTTGAGTAGCGTTTATCGGCCAAGCGGGCGCGGCACGCCGTCGCAGCGCTTCGCGCGCACCGCGCCGCCAAGGGGAAGCGCCCGGTTTTCTGCTCGCCACGAACGATTGCGGCAGAATGCGGCCACATGCAGATGCACATTTGGAAGGCACTTGCGCCGCGCCAGCCGGTGCCGCGCCGTCCCCGACAACCCGGCGCATCGCGCGCCGATTGCAACGACGTTCGCTTATGCCCGCACTGATCGAAGACTACGCCATGGTCGGCGACGGCCACACCGCCGCCCTCATCTCCCGCGACGGTTCCGTCGACTGGCTATGCTGGCCCCGCTTCGATTCGGGCGCGTGCTTCGCCGCCCTCCTCGGCACGCCCGAGCACGGCCGATGGCTCATCGCGCCTTCGATGCCCGACGGCGAATCGCCCGTCACGCGCCGCCGCTATCGCGACGACACGCTCATCCTCGAAACCGATTTCGAAACGCCGGAAGGCGCCGTCACCGTCGTCGATTTCATGCCGTCGCGCAATGGCCATTCGGAACTGGTGCGCATCGTCGTCGGCAAGCGCGGCACGGTGCGCATGAAGATGGAACTCGTGCTGCGTTTCGATTACGGATCGGCGGTGCCGTGGGTCAGCCGTTTGCCCAACGATAGCGGCATCCGCGCCATCGCCGGCCCGGATCTCGCGGTGCTGCGCACGCCCGTCGATCTCGTCGGCGAAAACATGCGAACGACGGCCTCCTTCGATGTCAGCGAAGGCGAGCGCGTGCCGTTCTCGCTCTGCTATTCGCAGTCGCACTTGCGTCTGCCGCCCGCGCACGATCCGCACACGCAGCTCGCGCGCACCGAAAACCACTGGCGCGACTGGTCCGCGCAAAGCGAACTGAAGGGCCGCTGGGCCGGCGCGATCCGCCGCTCGCTCATCACGCTCAAGGCACTCGCGTATGAACCGACGGGCGGCATCGTCGCGGCGCCGACCACATCGCTGCCCGAGCAGCTCGGCGGCACGCGGAACTGGGATTATCGCTATTGCTGGCTGCGCGACGCGACCATCACGCTGCTCGCGCTGATGCGCGGCGGCTATTACGACGAAGCCCGCGCGTGGCGTGCTTGGCTCGGCCGCGCGATGGCCGGCTCGCCGTCGCAGGTGCAGATCATGTACGGCATCGCCGGCGAGCGGCGGCTGCCCGAATGGGAGATTCCGTGGCTGCCCGGCTATGAGAACGCGCAGCCGGTGCGTATCGGCAATGGCGCGGTCGATCAGTTGCAACTCGACGTCTACGGCGAAGTGATGAACGCGCTACACCTCGCGCGCGTCGGCGGCCTGCAAAGCGACGACACCGCGTGGTCCATCCAGTGCACGATGCTCCAGCATCTCGACGGCATCTGGGAACAACCCGACGAAGGCATCTGGGAAGTGCGTGGCGGACGCCAACACTTCACGTTCTCCAAGGTGATGGCGTGGGTCGCGTACGACCGCGCGATCAGATCGGCGGAGAAATTTCATCTGCCCGGCCCTGTCGACCATTGGCGCGAGGTGCGCGACCGCATCCACGCCGATGTCTGCGCAAAAAGCTGGAATCCGGCCATGAACGCGTTCACGCAGGCCTATCACGGCGATGCGCTCGACGCGAGTCTCCTTCTGATCCCGCTGCTGGGCTTTCTGCCGCCCGATGATCCGCGTGTGACCGGCACCGTACATGCGATCGAGACCGATCTGACGCACGATGGACTGGTGAAGCGTTACCACACGACCGAAGTTTCCGACGGTCTGCCGCCGGGGGAAGGCACGTTTCTGGCTTGTAGCTTCTGGCTGGTCGACAATCTGGCGCTGCAAGGCAGGCACGACGAAGCGCATGCGATGTTCGAACGCCTGGTCGGCCTGGCGAACGATGTCGGCCTGCTCGCGGAGGAATACGACACCGAGGCGAAGCGCATGGTCGGCAACTTCCCGCAGGCGTTCACGCACGTGGCGCTCGTGCATACGGGAATGAACCTGATGCGCCACGAGGAAGAGATGGCCAAGGCGACCGGCCAGCCGTCGAGTTCCGAGCGCCGCGGGGCCGAAGTCGCCGTCGATGCGGCCAGCGGGAAACGTTAAGAAACGATGCAAGCGATTGATTTCATTAGCCAGCCCCTTCGCTTGCCGCTAGTATTGATGCACTGCACAACGGCAACACTGTTGCGCGGAAGCCGGCAAAATTCACCGGGTGGTTGTACCGGCCACCCGATAGGCGGAAAATATTGCGTTCAGTCAAGTTTTCCGCCTGATCGGATGGACGGCCGTAGCGTGCAGGCGCGCTGCGGCCAGCAACCTTTGCACCTTGCGGCACGGTCAGCCACCGCGCCGCCGGGATTTTTCGATTGCCGTCGGCTCCGGACGGAAGCATCACCGGATTCGGCGGGCAGACCGGTTCGTACCGAAGTCACTGGGGCCAACATGCTCTACCAAATCCACGAATTTCAACGGGCCATGCTGTCTCCCCTCACTGCATGGGCCCAGGCCGCGTCGAAGTCGTTCGTGAATCCGGCCAGCCCCCTCGCCTATGTTCCCGGCTCCACGCGCTTTGCCGCGGGCTACGAACTGCTCTACCGTCTCGGGAAGGACTACGAGAAGCCGGAGTTCGGGATTCATCAGATCGTCAAGGACGGTCACAACATTCCGATCGTCGAGCAGACGGTCGTCGAAAAGCCGTTTTGCCGGCTGCTGCGCTTCAAGCGTTTCGCCGACGACAGCGCCACCGTCACCAAGCTGAAGAACGAGCCGATCGTGCTCGTCTGCGCGCCGCTGTCCGGCCATCACTCGACGCTCCTGCGCGACACGGTCGGCACGCTCTTGCAGGATCACAAGGTGTACATCACCGACTGGATCGACGCGCGCATGGTGCCGTTCGAAAGCGGCGCGTTCGATCTGAGCGATTACGTCGAGTACATTCAGGAGTTCATCCGCCACATCGGCGCGAAGGATCTGCACGTCATCTCGGTGTGTCAGCCGACGGTGCCCGTGCTCGCGGCGATCTCGCTGATGGCGAGTCGCGGCGAGGCCACGCCCCGCACGATGACGATGATGGGCGGCCCGATCGATGCGCGCCGCAGCCCCACGTCGGTCAATTCGCTGGCGAGCGAGCACTCGTACGAATGGTTCGAGAACAACGTCATCTACACGGTGCCGGCGAACTATCCGGGCGTGGGCCGCAAGGTGTATCCGGGGTTCCTTCAGCACGCGGGCTTCGTCGCGATGAATCCGGAGCGGCATCTCACTGCGCACTGGGACTTCTATCAAAACCTGCTGCGCGGCGACGATGACGACGCCGAACAGCATCGCCGTTTCTACGACGAATACAACGCCGTGCTCGACATGGCCGCCGAGTATTACCTGGAGACCATCCGCATCGTGTTCCAGGAATTCCGGCTGGCGGAAGGCACGTGGGAAGTCAACGGCGAAATGGTGCGTCCGCAGGACATCAAGAACACGGCGCTCTTCACCATCGAAGGCGAACTGGACGACATCTCCGGCAGCGGCCAGACGCGCGCCGCGCACGACCTGTGCACCGGCATCCCACAAAAGAACCAGCGCCATTTCACGGCGGAAAAAGCCGGCCATTACGGCATTTTCTCGGGCCGTCGCTGGCGCACGATGGTGTATCCGCAGTTGCGCGAGTTCATTCTCGAACACGACAAATCGCCGAAAACGGAGGCGGTTCCAGCCTGATATTGGCTCCGGTACCGATTCCATTTTTAAAATGAAAACGTCGCGCCTTGCAAAAGGCGCGACGTTTTTTTGTTCCCGGCCGGCGCAGTGTTTCAGCGGCGCATCAAATACGCGAGCAGCAATTCCGTATTCAATTTCACCATCTGTTCACGTTGCGCGGGTTCGCTGAAATCCAGACCAAAGGTGGCTTCCAGCGTAAACCGATTCGACACGATGTAATACCCCAGCCCCGACAGCGCGATATACAACTTAAGCGGGTCGACATCGGTGCGGAACAGCCCGGCTTTTTGGCCGCGCTCGAGGATGTTCGTGAGCGTATCGACGACGGGCGAAATCAGCTCGCGCGTCCTATTCGATCCTTTGATATATCTCGCTTCGTGCAGATTCTCATTGTTGACCAAACGCAGCAGCTCGGGATGGTCGCGGTAGTAATCCCAAACGAAATGCGCGAGGCGTGTCATGGCCTCGACGGGCGCGACGCCTTCGAGATCGAGCGAACGCTCGGCCTCGGCAAGCGCGCTGAGCGCATGTTCGAGTACGGCCGTGAAGAGCTGTTCCTTACTACCGAAGTAGTAATACAGCATACGTTCATTGGTCTCCGCCCGCCGGGCGATTTGATCCACGCGTGCGCCAAACAGGCCGCCCGCTGCGAATTCCTCCGCGGCGGCAAGCAGGATACGGCGGCGGGTTCCTTCAGGATCTCTTTTGATTTTCGGCTGATTCATGATGGCATGAGTCGGGAGCCGCGTTGTCCGGATATGCGTCACGCGGCCCGCATTGGGGTACATGACGTGAACGGGCGCGCCAAAGTTATTGGGGAACACCGTCCTGCGGTCAATCGATAAAGCGGTTCGATTATGCGCACATCGCAGAGGCATTGGCAATTGGGATAAAAGGCCACGGACGCAGAACATTGCGGACTTCGGCGATAATGATGTCTGAAGCATTAAACCGGACGCGCGCGATGCCGCAGCAATGTCCACCTGGAAGCCGCCGCTCCGACAAGTTTCACTTCGAGTCCTCTGCTTTTTACCCCACGTGACCGCAACCGTTTCCACGACGCCCAAGACGCTCGCCGCGCGCATCGAAGATCTGCTGCCGCAGACGCAATGCACCAAGTGCGGGTATCCGGCCTGCCGGCCTTACGCCGAGGCGATCGCCGCCGGCGAGGCCAGCTATAACCAGTGCCCGCCGGGCGGCCAGGAGGGCGTCGCGCGTCTCGCGTCGCTGCTCGGCAAGCCGGTGATTCCGCTCGACACCACGCACGGCGTCGAACGCCCGCGTCCGCTCGCGGTCATCGACGAGAACCTGTGCATCGGTTGCACGCTGTGCATGCAGGCCTGTCCCGTCGACGCCATCGCCGGCGCGGCGAAGCAGATGCATACGGTCATCGCGGAGCTGTGCACGGGCTGCGATCTGTGCGTGCCGCCCTGCCCGGTCGATTGCATCGCGATGATTCCCGTCACCGGCGACGCCACCGGCTGGGACGCGTGGACGCAGGAACAGGCCGATGCCGCGCGCACACGTCACGACCGGCGCATCGCGCGCATGGAGCGGGAACGCATGGAGGCGGAAGCGCGGGCGTCGGCGCGACAGGCATCGCGTGCGGCGCAGGCCGCGCCTGAAGCCGCGCCGGCCGCTCTATCGAACGACGACGCCGAGGCCAAGAAACGCGCGATCATCCAGGCTGCGCTCGAACGCTCGCGGAAGAAGAAGGAAGAGATGGCAAAGCTTGGCGCCGGTCCGAAGAACACCGAGCACGTGAGCGCCGCCGTGCAGGCGCAGATCGACGCCGCCGAAGAGCGCCGCCGCCGTCTGCGCATGAGCGACCCGAACGCCGATCCAAACGAAGATTCAAACGATAGCGGTTCAGACACGCCACGATGAACGCCAAAAAGCGACGCGCGATCTTCGAAACACTGCAAAGCCTCGATCCGCATCCGAAGACCGAGCTCGAATATACGACTCCGTTCGAACTGCTGATCGCCGTGATGCTGTCGGCGCAGGCCACCGACGTGTCCGTCAACAAGGCGATGCGCCGGATGTTTCCCGTCGCGAACACGGCGGACAAGGTGCTCGCGCTCGGCGAGGAAGGCGTGACGGACTATATCCGCACCATCGGGCTGTATCGGACGAAAGCGAAGAACGTGATCGCGACGTGCCGCATGCTCGTCGACCAATACGGCGGCGAAGTGCCCGACAACCGCGAGGCGCTCGAAGCGCTGCCCGGCGTCGGACGCAAGACCGCGAACGTCGTGCTGAACGTTGCGTTCGGGCAGCCGACCATCGCCGTCGATACGCATATCTTCCGCGTCGCGAATCGCACGGGCATCGCGCCCGGCAAGGACGTGCGCGCGGTGGAAACGGCGCTCGAAAAGAACGTGCCGAAGGAGTTTCTTCAGGACGCGCATCACTGGCTCATCCTGCACGGCCGCTATGTGTGCAAGGCGCGCGTGCCGGAATGCTGGCATTGCGCCATCGAGCCGCTTTGCGAGTATCGGCCGAAGACGCCCGCGCCTGTCGTCTGAGCGCCGCGCAGCTACAATATCGGCATGAATGCCGCAATGGAATCAATAGCTTATGTTCAACCCTAGCCGCGACGAAGTCCGCCAGTTCTTCACCGAAACGTGGCGCAAGGAGCGCGCGGGCGAAATTCTCACGCCGCTCGAAAGCATGGCCGCCGACTGGATCCGCGAGCATCCGGAATATCAAACCGAACTCGCCGATCCCGACGCCCGCGTCGCCGACTATTCTCCGGACCGCGGCCGCACCAACCCGTTCCTGCATCTGTCGATGCATCTCGCAATCAGCGAGCAGTTGTCGATCGATCAGCCGCCGGGCATCCGACGCGCGCACGACAAGCTGGTCGCGCGGCTCGGCTCGCCGCACGATGCACAGCACGCGATCATGGAATGTCTCGGTCAGGTGATCTGGGAGGCGCAGCGAAGCAACGCGCCGCCGGACACCGATGCGTACCTCGCGCTCATCGAGCGCCGCGCTTCGAGGGACTAAACATCGCTCCAAACCAAAACACCCCGCTCGATGCGGGGTGTTTCGTTTATGCGTACGGCCGAGTCGCGCTTACTTCTTCAGCACGAGGCTGCCGTCGAGCGATTCGATATAAGCGGCGAGATCCTTCAGATCGCTTTGCGAAAGACTCTGCACCTGCGCGGCCATGATCGCGTTGTTGCGGCCGAAGTTCGGATTGCCGTTGCCCATCTGATACTGGCGCAGCGCCCAGTAGATGTAGCTCGCGTGCTGGCCCGCGAGCTTCGGATATTCGCCGCTCACCGGCTTGTTCAGGTTCGGGCCGTGGCAGGCCGCGCAGTTGTGGCTTTCGGAAAGCACCTTGCCGTTGCCCGCGTCGGCTGCGTGCGCCGTGTTCAGCGCCGTCATGCCGATGAGCGCCGCCGCCGCGCATGCTGCCTTGAAGCTGGTTTGAAGTGCCTGAGAGGGCTTCATGAATTCTCCTGTCGGCCGGGATCGCTCGCTACGCGTCGCCCCGCCCCATGCAATGTTGTCTGTCCCGCGCCGTCCGATGGCGCTTCAAACGCGCATCGGGCCAACGGGAATCACTTGTCGGGATTGTTCTTCGATTCGGGCGTCTGCGCGGCGTAGTACGCGGCGATATCGGCGATATCCTGATCGGACAGCGTCACCGCGATGGCGCGCATCGTGTCGAAGTGGCGGTCGCCCTTCTTGTACGCGTGCAGCGCATTGGCGATGTACTGCGCGTTCTGGCCGCCCAGCATCGGCACCTCGTAGGTCTCGGGGTAAGCCGTGCGATAGCCGGGAATGCCGTGGCAGCCGATGCACATCGCGACCTTGCCCTGAGCGGCCTTGGCGTTGCCCACGACGTCCGCCGACGCCTGGGTCGCGAAGCCGGCAAGACCCGACAGCGCTGCAATCACGGCACATTTGCCGACGAAATTGTTCATAGCTTCTAACCTAGCATGAGGGGAAATCGGCGCTCCGAAGGCGCGGCCCGCGCCGAGCGCACTCGCCTTCCGCGCTGCTTCTTGAGCGGTTCATCGTCAGTCCGGCTGTATCCGATGGCCGCAGGCTGGCCGCGCAGGCCAAAAAAATCGGGCTAATTGTACCGCGCGACCTCCGCACCGTCCATTATCGGAGACAGGCTGAAAGCCGCCATGGCAATGGGAAACGGCTGAAAGTCGAACATTCGACCTGCGACAATTCGCCTCTTCACATCGCGCACGCTTCGCAATCGTCCACGCTTCAGCAAGCCGCGTGCTTCGTTCGAAACGGCGTCTTTCGCGCCCTTTCGCGCGTGCGTGAACGAGGCTGCAACGATAGCGGCGAGGCGTCCGTCGGGAAAGGGCTTCTGACTTATACTGGGATTTTTTTCCTCACCGGATCCTCGTCATGCGCTTCGAAGGCTCATCGCAGTACGTCGCAACCGACGACCTCAAGCTCGCGGTGAACGCCGCGATGACGCTTCAGCGGCCCCTGCTCATCAAGGGCGAGCCCGGCACCGGCAAGACCATGCTCGCGGAGGAAGTGGCCGGCGCGCTCGGCATGCCGCTTCTGCAGTGGCACATCAAATCGACGACGAAGGCGCAGCAAGGTCTGTACGAATACGACGCCGTCTCGCGCCTGCGCGATTCGCAACTCGGCGACGAGCGCGTGAAGGACATCCGCAATTACATCGTGAAGGGCGTGCTGTGGCAGGCGTTCGAGTCGGACCAGCAGTCGGTCTTGCTGATCGATGAAATCGACAAGGCGGATATCGAATTTCCGAACGACCTGCTGCGCGAACTCGACCGCATGGAGTTCTACGTCTACGAGACGCGCGAACTCGTGAAGGCGAAGCATCGGCCGCTCGTCATCATCACGTCCAATAACGAGAAGGAGCTGCCCGACGCGTTCCTGCGCCGGTGCTTCTTCCACTACATCAAGTTCCCCGATGCCACGACGATGAAAGCCATCGTCGACGTGCATTTTCCCGGCATCAAGCAGGACCTGCTCGCCGCCGCAATGCAGAGCTTCTTCGAGCTGCGCAACGTGTCGGGGCTGAAGAAGAAGCCATCGACGTCCGAGCTGCTCGACTGGCTCAAGCTGCTGCTCGCGGAAGACATTCCGCCGGACGCGCTGCGCTCGTCGGACCAGAAGCAGATCGTTCCGCCGCTGCACGGCGCACTGCTCAAGAACGAGCAGGATGTCGCGCTCTTCGAGCGGCTGCTCTTCATGAACCGCAACAACCGCTGACGCTTTACCCGACGACGAAGAAAAAGGACACGCACGCATGAGCCGCTGGATCGAACCCGTCACGCTCGAAGGCGAGCACGTCAAGCTGGTGCCGCTGACGGTCGAGCACGAAGCCGCGCTCGCCAGCGCCGCCGCCGACGGCGAGTTGTGGAAGCTCTGGTACACGAGCGTGCCCTCGCCCGATACGGCGCGCGCCTATATCGACGCGGCCCTCGACATGCGCGAGCGGCTCGGCGCGCATCCGTTCGCGGTCATCGATGCGAAGAGCGGCGATGTCGTCGGCTCCACGCGCTATTTCAACGTCGAGGCGGCGCATCGTCGGCTGGAAATCGGCCATACGTGGTACGCGAAACGCGTGCAGCGCACCGCGCTCAACACCGAAGCGAAGCTGCTGCTGCTCGGCCACGCGTTCGAACAACTGAAGGCCATCGCGGTCGAGTTCCGCACGCATTTCATGAACCATCAGTCGCGCGCGGCCATCGCGCGGCTCGGCGCGAAACAGGACGGCATCCTGCGCAATCACCAGATCGGCAAGGACGGTGCGTATCGCGATACCGTCGTGTTCTCGATCATCGAATCGGAATGGCCGGCGGTGCGCGGGCATCTGAAGCACCGTCTCGACCGCTGATTCACGTCACGAAAGGGAGCGCGCCATGCTGATCGACTTCTTCTACTCGCTGCGCGACGCGAAGCTGCCCGTGTCCGTGAAGGAATATCTGACGCTGCTCGAAGCGCTGAAGGCGCAGGTCATCTCGCCCTCGCTCGACGAGTTCTACTTCCTCGCGCGCATGACGCTCGTGAAGGACGAGAAGTACTTCGACAAGTTCGATCGCGCGTTCGGCGCGTACTTTCACGGCGTGACGCAGCTTCCCGACGAAGCGTTCGACATCCCGCTCGACTGGCTGAAGAAGCGGCTCGAACGCGAGTTCACGGCGGAAGAGAAGAAGCGCATCGAGGCGCTGGGCGGCATCGACAAGCTGATGGAGCGCCTCAAGGAACTGATGGACGAGCAGAAGGAGCGTCACGAAGGCGGCAACAAGTGGATCGGCACCGGCGGCACGTCGCCGTTCGGGCATGGCGGCTATAACCCGGAAGGCATTCGCGTCGGCGGGGAATCGGCGGGGAATCGCACGGCGGTGAAAGTGTGGGACGAGCGCGCGTATCGCGACTACGACGATCAGGTCGAGATCGGCACGCGCAACATCAAGGTCGCGCTGCGCCGCTTGCGCCGCTTTGCACGCGAAGGCGCGGCGGAAGAGCTCGATCTGCCCGATACCATTCGCAGCACCGCCGCGAACGCGGGCTGGCTCGACCTCAAGATGGTGCCCGAGCGCCACAACAACGTGAAAGTGCTGATGCTGCTCGATGTCGGCGGCTCGATGGACGATCACATCAAGCGCGTCGAAGAGCTGTTCTCCGCCGCGAAGGCCGAGTTCAAGCATCTCGAGTTCTATTACTTCCACAACTGCGTCTACGACTATCTGTGGAAGCACAATCGCCGCCGCCACACCGAGCGCGCGTCCACCTTCGATGTGCTGCACAAGTTCACGCCCGACTACAAGCTGATCTTCGTCGGCGACGCGACCATGAGCCCGTACGAAGTGCTTCAGCCGGGCGGTTCCGTCGAGTACAACAACGCGGAAGCCGGCGCGGTCTGGCTGCGCCGGTTCGCGGATCAGTTCCCGCATCACGCGTGGCTCAATCCCGAACCCGAGCGGCTGTGGGAATACCGGCAGTCGATATCGGCGATTCGCAATGTCCTTGGCAACCGCATGTATCCGCTCACGATGGCCGGACTGGAAACGGCCATGCGCGCGCTGTCGAAGTAACCGAAAAAAGAACACGCATGAAAGCTTCCGCTCCGGCGCCCGCCGCGCCGCGCTTCTTCCTTGATACATCGCTTTCCGCTGTCGTCGCCGGTTTCGTCGCGATGATGACCGGCTACACCAGTTCGCTCGTGCTGATGTTCCAGGCGGGCCAGGCCGCGCATCTCAGCGACGCACAAATCTCCTCGTGGATCTGGGCGCTCTCGATCGGCATGGCGGTCTGCACCATCGGACTTTCGCTGCGCTTTCGCGCGCCGATCGTCGTTGCATGGTCGACGCCCGGCGCGGCGCTGCTCGTGTCGTCGCTGCCGAACGTCCCGTACGCCGATGCGATCGGCGCGTTCATCGTCTGTGCCGCGCTGCTCACGGCGGTCGGTCTGACCGGCTGGTTCGACACGCTGATGACGCGCATCCCGGCGGGCATCGCGGCGGCGCTGCTGGCGGGCATCCTGTTCGAGATCGGCATCGAGATTTTCCGCGCCGCCGAGCATCAGACGGCGCTCGTGCTCGTGATGTTCTTCACGTATCTCGTCGGCAAACGCGCTGCCCCGCGCTACGCGATTCCGGCGACGCTGCTCGCGGGTGTCGCGGTCGCGGGCGCGCTCGGGCTGCTCGACTTTTCGCGCTTTCACGTCGCGCTCGCGCATCCCGTTTTCACGATGCCCGCGTTCTCGCTCTCGGCCATCGTCAGCATCGGCGTGCCGCTTTTCGTCGTCGCGATGGCGTCGCAGAACGTGCCCGGCATCGCCGTGCTGCGCGCGGACGGCTACACGACGCCTTCCGCGCCGCTCATCTCGACGACCGGCATCGCGTCGCTCGTCCTCGCGCCGTTCGGCTCGCACGGCGTCAATCTCGCGGCGATCACGGCGGCCATCTGCACGGGCCGCGAAGCGCACGACGATCGCGACAAGCGCTACACCGCAGCCGTCTGGTGCGGCGTGTTCTATCTGATCGCGGGCGTCTTCGGCGCGACCATCGCCGCGCTGTTCGCTGCGTTTCCGAAGGCGCTCGTCGTGTCGGTCGCGGCGCTGGCGCTCTTCGGCTCGATCATGAGCGGCCTCGCCAACGCCATGCACGACGCGCGCCAGCGCGAACCCGCGCTCGTCACGTTCATGGTGACGGCATCGGGGCTCACGCTGCTATCCATCGGTTCGGCATTCTGGGGCTTGATCGCGGGCGTCGTCACGCATCTCGTGCTGAACGCCCGCCGAAGCTGACGCCGACGCGGCCTACAATGCCTACAGTTGGAAAGCCGCCGGCACGAACCGGCCCGCGCCATCGGCTGAGGAACGCCGCGACGCCCGCCCGGTCGAACCAGCCGAGCCACACGGGCGGGCGAACAGCGATCAGCGCGATCCCCTCGCCCGGGACTAAAATGGTGGAATAGCTCAACGCTTTCAGGGGCGAGCCGCACGATGCGCGCGGCATCGCGATCATGGACAACCGCGGTTTACCGCACTCTGACAAGGCGCCCTGCGCCGACGAATCCACATGACATCCGCTCTCGACCAGCTCAAGCAATACACGACGGTCGTCGCCGATACGGGCGACTTCCAGCAATTCATCCAGTTCAAGCCGCAGGACGCGACCACGAATCCGTCGCTCATCCTGAAGGCCGTCCAGAAGGACGACTACAAGCCGCTGCTCGAGAAGACCGTGAAGGAGCACGCGGGCAAGCCGATGGGTCAGATCATCGATCATCTGCTGGTCGCCTTCGGCACCGAGATTCTGAAGATCGTGCCGGGCCGCGTTTCGACCGAAGTCGACGCGCGCCTCTCGTTCGACACCAAGGCGTCCATCGACAAGGGCCGCGAGATCATCCAGTTGTACGAAAACGCCGGCATCAAGCGCGAGCGCGTGCTGATCAAGCTGGCGTCGACGTGGGAAGGCATCCGCGCGGCGGAAGTGCTGCAGAAGGAAGGCATCCGCTGCAACATGACGCTCCTCTTCTCGCTGGCACAGGCCGCCGCGTGCGCGGACGCGGGCGCGCAACTGATCTCGCCGTTCGTCGGCCGCATCTACGACTGGTACAAGAAGTCCGCCGGCGCCGAATGGGACGAAGTGAAGAACGGCGGCGCGAACGATCCGGGCGTGCAGTCGGTGCGCCGCATTTACGCGTACTACAAGAAGTTCGGCTACAAGACCGAGGTGATGGGCGCGAGCTTCCGCACCGTCAGCCAGATCATGGAACTGGCCGGCTGCGACCTGCTGACGATCAGCCCCGATCTGCTGAAGAAGCTGGCCGACAGCGACGAAAAGGTCGAGCGCAAGCTCTCGCCGGAAGCGGTGTCGAACGAGAACATCGAGAAAATCGGCGTCGATGAGCCGACCTTCCGCTTCCTCGTCAACGAAGACGCGATGGCGACGGAAAAGCTCGCGGAAGGCATCCGCGCATTCGCCGCCGATGCCATCAAGCTCGAAAAGCTGATCACCGCGCTGCAATAAGCGCGCTGGCGGGCGCGTCAGGCGCCCGCCTTCTCTTTCCCCGTGACATCGCTTCCCGAAACTGTGCCTTTCGGTCGTCTTTGACCTAAATTGACCGTTTCGCGGCCGGGACGTAATCCGCATCAAATAGACTTTCCTGCTTTGGCGGGTACGCCGCCAGGCCCGGAGAAGTCAGTCATGCAACTGGATACGTATCTTTTTTATAACGGCGGGTGCGCGGACGCCCTCGCGCTTTATCAGGCCGCGTTCGGTGCGCAGATTCACACGCTGATCCGTTTCAGAGACACGCCCGACGCAGCCAACGTGCCGCCCGAGTGGCAGGACAAGGTCATGCACGGCCTGTTCAGCCTCGGCTCCAGCGCGATCATGGTGTCCGACGGGCAGTTCGGCCAGCCGCCGAAGGAATATCACGGCTTCACGCTATCCATCGGCGCCGACGACGCCGCATCCGGCGAGCGCACGTTCAACATCCTCGCCGAAGGCGGCACCGTGCTGACGCCGTGGCAATCGACGTTTTTCACGACGGGCTTCGGCATGCTCAAGGACCGCTTCGGCGTGCCGTGGCTCATCAACGTCGTCGATTCAGTGGAACCGGCCGCTGCGCCCGCGCCTCAAGAGGCGTGAAGCGCAAGGCGCGTCAGCCGTTGAAGGGCCGCGCGCCTTCTATATTCCACTGCCGTTCTATTTCACCGAGACGCAGCCGCAGGCGATCCACCTGCTCGTCGAAACGCATCGCGAGCCAATGCATGCCCTGCTGCGCCGATTCCGCTTCCTCGCCGGTTTCCGTCATCGCGCCGGCGTGAACGTAAAGCAGGCCGACGCGCCCGAAGCGCAGCGCCCGCGCCATCTGCAACAGCCTGTGCCGCGTCTGCTGCTCGCGCGGCGTGCAGTCGAGCGCGAGGCCGTGCGCATTGCCCGATGCTTCCGGCAGCGACGTCACCAGCATCTCCAGCGCGGCGAGTATCGAGCGATGCAGCCGCTGAATCTCCTCCAGCCGCGCGATCGGCACGCCCGTTTCCTTCGCGACGGAATCCATCAGCGCGCGCGACTGCACGAGCCGCTGGGTCATCGCGAGAAAGCGCCGCGTGGTTTCCTCGGCGATCAGCGGCCTGCCGTCGAGCAACGCGCCATAAAGACGCGCGCATTCACGCAGATTGTCGGCGAGACGGTATCGCCAGGAATAGGTCGCGTATTGCGGAAGCACGAACGAAAACGCGAGCGCGATTGCAATGCCGATCAGCACGTTCGCCGTGCGCCACAGGCCGACATCGAACGGGGAATCGCCGTGGCCCGCGACGATGACCATCGTGATCGCGGTCAGCAGCGCGACGTAGCCCGCCTTGCCGATCGCGTAATACGCGCATGCGCCCGCGATCGCCGACATCAGGACGAAGAACAGCGTGAGCGAGCCGAAGAGCATATGCACGAGGATCAACGCGAGACCGATCGCCGCGCCGAGCGCCGTGCCGATCGCGCGTTCGGCCGCCTTCTTGCGGATATTGCCGTAATGCTGCAGCCCGCCGATCACGACGATCAGCGAGACCGACGCCCACACGCCGTGCGGCACGTCGATGCCCGTGGTGACGAGAAACGACGTCGCCATGCCGAGCGCGACGCGCACCGCGTGAATCGTCTTCGCGTGGCGGTATCGGAAAAACGGCGACTTGACGCCGTGCCACAACCGCCGCGCGCGGCCCTTGCGCAATGACGCCGATGTCGATGAAGCCATGGTTCGCTCGCGTCGATGAGTGCTTGCTGTTTCGCTTGCCTTGAAGACAAAACGCCCGCAACGGCCGGTGGCCATTACGGGCGTTAGCGTAGCAGACGCGATGCCGCGAGATGCGCGGGCGCGCGAGGTCAGCTTTCCACGACGTCCAGATAATCCTCCGGCCGCGTGCGGTCGTCGGATCGCTTGAGGCCGAGCGCGCGCACGAGCACGCTCACGACAATCGAGACGATCAGGTTCGCGATCAGCGCCCAGACGGCCGCATAGCCCGGCACGACGTAGCCGAACAGATGCAGCGGATAGATCGAACCCTTCAGTTGCAGCGACACGGCCATCCACGTGCCGACGCCGATGCCCACCGCCCAGCCGATCAGCAAGCCGCGATGATCGAGCACGCGCGTGTAGAGGCCGAGCACGAGCGCGGGCAGCGTCTGGATGATCCAGATGCCGCCGAGCAGTTGCAGCTGAATGGCGTAGGTCAGCGGCAGCGCGAGAATGAACACGACCGCGCCGACCTTCACGATCAGCGAAACCAGCTTGGCGACGTTGGTTTCCTGCTCGGGCGTCATCGAACGATTCACGAATTCGCGATGCACGTTGCGCGTGTAGAGGTTCGCCGCCGCGATCGACATGATCGCCGCCGGAACCAGCGCGCCGATGCCGATGGCCGCGAACGCCACGCCCACGAACCACGACGGGAAGTAGTGCAGGAACAGCGCCGGCACCGCGAAGTTCGCGCCGTACGCCTTGAAGTACGACGCGTACTCCGGCATGTCCTTCACGCCCGAGGCGAGCGCCATGTAGCCGAGCAGCGCGAGCAGCCCGAGCACCAGCGAATACGCGGGCAAGAGCGACATGTTGCGGCGGATCGTGTTGCCCGAGTTCGACGAGAGAATTGCCGTCACCGAGTGCGGATACAGGAAGAGCGCGAGCGCCGAGCCGACCGCGAGCGTCGCATACGCGCTGTAGCCGTTGAGGCTCGCGGCGTCGGGCGCTTTCAGCAGCAGCTTCGCGGGCGGCACCGAACCGAAGATGTGGCCGAAGCCGCCGAGCTGCGCGGGAATCACGATCATCGCGGCGATGATCGTGATGTAGATCAGCACGTCCTTGACCACGGCGATCATCGCGGGCGCGCGCAGCCCCGACGTGTACGTGTACGCGGCGAGAATCGCGAACGCGATGATGAGCGGCAAGTCGCCGACGAAGCCCTGCGTGCTGAAGCCGAGCGCGCCGATCACCACTTCGATGCCGACGAGTTGCAGCGCGATATACGGCATCGTCGCGACGATACCCGTCCCGGCGACCGCCAGCGCGAGCATGCGGCTGTTGTATCGCGCGTGGACGAAGTCGGCGGCGGTCACATAGCCATGACGCTTCGCGATGCTCCACAGCTTCGGAAACACGACGAACGCGAACGGATAGATGAGGATGGTGTACGGCAGCGCGAAGAAGCCCGTCGCGCCTGCGCCGAACACGAGCGCCGGCACCGCGACGAACGTGTACGCGGTGTACAGGTCGCCGCCGAGCAGGAACCACGTAACGATGGTCCCGAAGCGCCGGCCGCCGAGGCCCCATTCGTCGAGTTGCGCGAGATCGCCCTTGCGCCAGTGAGCGGCGATGAAGCCGAGGATCGTCACGCCGACGAAGAACAGAACGAAGACGAAGGTTGCGGTGCCGTTCATCATCGCGCACCTCCCTGGGCGTTACGGCCCGAAGGCAGCGCCTTCGTCTTCTTGTAGACGAGCGCCGTGATGACCGCGCTGATCAGCACCCAGAGAAGCTGATACCAGTAGAAGAACGGAAAGCCCCAGAGAACCGGCTCGATCTTGTTGTAGAACGGCACCCATACTACGCCGATCCACGGAAGGATCAGCAGCCAGAGCCAATGTTTGTTGCGCGGTTGTCCTGTTCGGCTCGGATCGGAAGCCATGACCGTCTCCTCTTGCGGCCAGAGCCGGACATTGCCCGTTACTCCGGTCCCATGCAAATTGTTCGCTTTGTTTTGAGCATGCGCTTCTCGAGCCGCGCCCGGAGAGCCTGCGGGCTCGGCCGGTGCGGCGGGCAGGCAGTCACGCCGCTGGAAGCGCCCCCGAAATAACAGGAGGAGTATAGGGACCGCCAAAACACGGTCAAGCAGGGGGAATCCCGACCATTCTCCTTACGTGAAAGACACTTGTAACGGGGTCACGCCCTGCGTCGGTGCAATGCGTGCCGATGCGCTCAGATGGTGAACGAGCCGTTCGCCGGAACGCCGGCGCTTTCGACGAGGCCCTGCACCCACTTGCGCGCGGGCAGGCCGAGTTGCGCTTCGAGCAGTTTCGCGCGTTCGTTGAGCGCGGCGAACGGCACGTCGAGCGCGGGTCCGGCGAACGCGATGGCGACGCGATTGCCGTCGTGCACTTCGGGCAGCGCGATCACGCGGCGATCGAATGCTTCGTTCAAGTGACGCATGTTGCGCACGAAGCTCGGATGATCGCCGAACAGGTTGATGGTGACGACGCCCGCTTCCGGCGTGAGACACGCGCGGCATGCGCGATAGAACGACACGCTGTCGAGCACGGGGCCGCGCGCGGTGGCGTCGTAGATATCGATCTGCAACGCGCCGATGGTTCCGTGATTCGCGCGGTCGTTGACGAACTCCCACGCATCGCGTTCGGTGACGGTGAGGCGGGCGTCGTCGTAGGGCAACTCGAACATCGCGCGCGCCGCGATGACGACAGCCGGATTCAGCTCCACCGCCTCCACTTTCGCGCGCTTCAAAAACCGGTAGCAGAACTTCGTGAGCGCCGCCGCGCCCAGGCCCAGTTGCACGATGCGCTCGGGCGTTTCGATGAAGAGCAGCCACGCCATCATCTGCTGCGCGTATTCGAGTTCGATGTGATCGGGCTTTTTGAGGCGCATCGCGCCCTGGACCCATTCGGTGCCGAAATGCAGGAAGCGCACGCCGCCTTCTTCGGAGAACGTCACGGGCGCGAAGCGCGGCTTGCGCGGCGCGTCGATGCGCGGTGCGTTGGCGAGGTCGTCGGCATCGGACTTGTTACGGCGTGCTTGCTTGCCGCTGTCTTTCTTGCGGCCGAACGCGCGGGCTTCAGCCGACGCGCGCTTGATCAGATTCGTCATGAGTGAGGATGTCGCGCCAGATGCGCAATTTTTGGTCGAACGAGAGGATAGCATTGGCCGGACTCGACGACGGCAGCACGAGCGTGGCGTACCCCGCCGCGCCGATCAGGGGCGCGAATTTGCCCGATGTCTTGCCGTTGAAGCACACCTTGCGCAGCTTCGGAAAGCGCACGTGAAAGGCGGCGAAGTCGTTCGGCGATGCGTTGCGGATCGCGCTGTCGAGACTGCCTTCGCGTTCGCATGCGGCGAGCACGTCCCATAAGCCGATGCCGTTTTGCAGCAGCTTGCCGATGCGCGCGTCGTACGGGAGTTCGTGCAGCGGTTCGTCGATGGCCGCGCCGACGAGCCGCCAGAACTGGTTGCGCGGATGCGCGTAATACTGCGTCGCGGCCAGCGATGCGACGCCCGGAAAGCTGCCGAGAATGAGCGTGTGCGTCGCGTGATCGCCGATCGGCGGAAAGCCTGCGAGTTTCATTTGGCCTCGCCGCGCACGACGCGCTTCGCATGCGACGCGAGATGCCCGTAAGCACGCGCATGTTCGCGATGATGCCGCTCGCCGTGCGACGCGGCGAGCTTGCGCCAGAGCGCATCGAGCATGCATTCGGTGACCATCAGCGGCGCGCCGTGGCGCACGAAGACGGATCGGCGCGCCACAAGTGCGTGCGGTGCGTGCGGTGCGTGCGGTGCGTGCGGTGCGTGCGGTGCGTGCGGTGCGTGCGGCGCGCCGGCTCGCTTCGCGCTTTGCGCCGCCAGCCGATAGAGCGGATGACGCGCGGTCAGCACGCGGCTCGCGAGCATCGAACGGGACACGCTGCTGTCGCTATAAAGCAGTTCCGCGAGCGGGCGCGTGCGCAAACGGCGCATCGATTGCCATACGCCCGTGCTGTGCGAAAGCGCGACGATGCTGTGCGCGGCGACGAACGGCACGCCGTCGACTTTCAGCGTGACTTCGCGTGTCCAGACGGGTGTGCGCGGCGTGACGCCGATCGCGCGCCATTCGTCTCGCCACGGAATATCGACGGCTTCGCGCGTCACATCGACCGTTACCGCACCGAGCACGCGCAAGTGAGCGGTGAGAGAACCGCCGCGGGTGAGCCAGTCTTTTTGATCGTCGGTGCAGGCGGGATGCGGCGTGATGCGCCAGTGAGCATCGGCGGGATCGTTGGGAATCGACATGGCGGAGATTATAGAACCGCGCCGGAGTTCGAGATTCGACCTTGCCGCCATTCAACAAGTATTGCAGGGCCAAACAAAAACGCGCCGCCGGTTCCCCGGCGGCGCGCTCTTCTTCACCGCATCAAACCATCAACGCGCCAGCAACAACGCATTCGTCCGCTTGACGAAGCTCGCCGGATCTTCCAGCACGCCGCCTTCGGCCAGCATCGCCTGATCGAAAAGCAGATGGCACCAGTCGCCGAAGTTCGCGTCGTCGGCATTCAGCGCCTTCACGAGCGGATGATCCGGATTCACTTCCAGAATCGGCTCCGCTTGCGGCGCCTTCTGCCCCGCCGCCTTCAGCATGCGCTGCAGATAGCCGCTCATGTCGCCTTCATCCGCGACGAGGCAGCTCGGCGAATCGGTCAGGCGGAACGTGAGGCGCACGTCCTTCGCCTTGCCTTCGAGCGCTTCCTTCATCTTCTCGACGAGCGGCTTCATCTCCTCGCCGACCTTCTCCTGCTGCTGCTTTTCCTCGTCGTTCAGCGCGCCGAGATCCAGATCGCCGCGCGCGACGCTCTGCAACGGCTTGCCATCGAACTCGTTCAGGAACGACAGCATCCACTCGTCGACGCGATCCGTCATCAGCAGCACTTCGACGCCCTTCTTGCGGAACACTTCGAGATGCGGGCTGTTCTTCGCGGCCTGCCAGTTGTCGGCGGTGACGTAGTAGATCTTCGTCTGCTCGGGCTTCATGCGCGCGACGTAATCCGCGAGCGACACGTTCTGCGCGTCGCTGTCGTTATGCGTCGATGCGAAGCGCACCAGCTTCGCGATGCGTTCGCGGTTGCCGAAGTCCTCGCCGATGCCTTCCTTCAGCACCTGACCGAACTCGTTCCAGAACGTCTGATACTTTTGCTTGTCGGCGTCTTCCGTGGCTTCCGCCGACGACGTCGCGATCTCTTCCAGCATCGACAGCACGCGCTTGGTCACGCCTTCGCGAATGGCCTTCACGTCGCGGCTTTCCTGCAGGATTTCGCGCGAGACGTTGAGCGGCAGATCGGCGGAATCGACCACGCCCTTCACGAAACGCAGATACGCGGGCAGCAGTTGCTCGGCATCGTCCATGATGAAGACGCGCTTCACGTACAGCTTCAGCCCGCCGCGATGCTCTCGGTTCCACAGATCGAACGGCGCGTGCTTCGGCACGTACAGCAGTTGCGTGTACTCGCTGCGGCCTTCGACACGGTTGTGCGTCCACGCGAGCGGATCGTCGTGATCGTGCGAAATGTGCTGATAGAACTGCTTGTACTGCTCGTCCGTGATGTCGTTCTTCGAACGCGTCCACAGCGCGCTCGCCTGGTTGACGGTCTCGTCCTCGTCCTTCTCGACCATCTCGCCCTTCTCGGCGTCCCATTCTTCTTTCTTCATGAGGATGGGCAGCGCGACGTGATCCGAATACTTCTGGATAATCGACTTCAGCCGATGCGCCGACAGCAGTTCGTCCTCGTCCGCGCGCAGATGCAGCGTGATGGTCGTGCCGCGTTGCGCGCGCTCGATGTCCTCGATCTCGAAGTCGCCCTCGCCCGCGCTCGTCCAGCGCACGCCCTGGCTCGCCGGCAGACCGGCACGGCGCGTCTCGACCGTGATCTTGTCCGCGACGATGAAGCCCGAGTAGAAGCCCACGCCGAACTGGCCGATCAGCGCGGCGTCCTTCTGCTGGTCGCCGGAGAGCTTCGAGAAGAATTCCTTGGTGCCCGAACGCGCGATGGTGCCGAGGTGCGAGATGGCTTCGTCGCGGCTCATGCCGATGCCGTTATCGTCGATGATGACGGTGCGCGCGGCCTTGTCGAACGACACGCGGATGCGCAGGTCGGGATCGTTCTCGTACAGCGCGCTGTTTTCGATGGCTTCGAAGCGCAGCTTGTCCGCGGCGTCGGACGCGTTGGAAATCAGCTCGCGCAGGAAAATTTCCTTGTTGCTGTAGAGCGAATGGATCATCAGGTGCAGAAGCTGCTTCACTTCCGCCTGAAAGCTCATGGTTTCTTGCGCCATGGTCGGGTCCTCTGAGTTGGGTTCGTCAATAGCTGTCAGGCCGCCGGGCGCGCTTTCGTGCAGCGTAAAATTGCGCGCCCCGGCGAATTCGTCCGATATGAGGCCGATCCGTTCCTTTTCAAGAGCCGATGCCCGCGCGTTTCGCCAGCATCCGCATCCCGATTCATCGAAACGAACCGCCATGCTTTTGCCACGCACGCCCGATCGCCGTGTCCGTCCGCTCACGCCGGACGAAATCGCGCTCGCGCGTCTTGTTTTTCGCGATGCGATCGATTACTCGACGGTCCGCGTCCACGCGCGGCCGTATCTGCCGTTCGGACTGCAGCCGCCGCACACCGCGATGGCGCCCAACGGCAACCTCTATTTTCCGCCGGCCTGTCATCAGGACGATTTCGCCGCGTGCGGCATCTCGGACCAGATGTGGTTCATCCACGAGATGACGCACGTCTGGCAGTTCCAGCTCGGCTACTGGGTGCGCACGCGCGGCGCGATCCGCATCGGCCTGGATTACGGCTACAGGCTCGGCGTTGGCAGGCGTCTGTCCGACTACAACATGGAAGCGCAAGGCAACCTGCTTGCCGATTATTTCGCGCTGCGCTTTCGCGACGCCCCGAGCCGCCTCTACGAACCGCGCTACCGCCACGCGCCCGATGCGCTCGCGCTCTTCGAAGCCGTGCTCGCGGATTTCATCGACGCGCCGTCCGATCGCCGTCATCTGCCGAAACGCCGCGCCGCGCGACTTTCTCCAGATGGCCCTCGATGAGCGCGGGCAACGCCGGATCGCCGCAATTGGCGATGTTGAAGCGCATCCACGTCGTCGGCGACTGCTGCGGCGAAAACAGGCTGCCGGGCGTCAGCAGGAAGCCCGCTTCGTGACCCGCCGCCGCGAGACCATCCGAATCCACGCCCGCATCGGCCCAGAGGAACATGCCCGCCTCGGGCGTCGTGAATAGCCGCAGGCCGGTCCGTTCGAGCATGCGCGCGGTCTTGTCGCGCACGCCGTCGAGCCGCGTGCGCAGCCGCTCGACGTGTCGCCGGTAATGTCCCTCGGTCAGCACCTTGTAGACGACGCGCTCGTTCAGTTCCGGACTCGTCATGCCGACGAGCATCTTCTGGTCGGCGAGCGCCTTCGCCACGTCCGCCGACGCCGCGACATAGCCCACGCGCAGATTCGCCGCGAGCGTCTTCGAAAAGCTGCCGAGAAAGATCACGCGTTTGAGCTGATCGAGCGATGCGAGGCGCGTCGCGGGATAACCGGTCGGGCAGAGATCGCCGTAGACATCGTCCTCGACGACGATGAAGTCGTATTGCTGCGCGAGTTGCAGGATGCGAAACGCCTGCGCGGCCGTCAGCGACGTGCCGGTCGGGTTGTGCAGCACCGAATTGATGATGAGCATTTTCGGCCGCCACGTGGCGACGAGCGTTTCGAGCGCGTCGAGATCGGGGCCGTCGGGCGTATACGGCATGCCGACGAGCCGCGCGCCCTGCGACGCGAATCGGCCGAACATCTGGAACCACGCCGGATCGCCGACGATCACGGCATCGCCCGGTTTGACGTAGAGCCGCGCGATCAGGTCGATTGCCTGCGTGATGCCCGACACGAGCACGAGCTGCTGCTCCGACGCGCCGATCTCCAGTTCCGCGAGCCGCGTCTGCAATTGCTGGCGCAGCGGCAGGAAGCCCTGCGGCGTGCCGAAGCCGAGCATTTGCGCGCCGGAGAGGCGGCTCATCGAGCGCAGCGCGTTGGTGATGAGTTCGCCGTCCAGCCAGCGCCCCGGCAAATAACCGAGGCCCGGGCCTTTTTCCGGGCTCGCGGTATGCAGCATGTTGCGCAAGAGCCAGACGACGTCGATGGCGCTCTGAACCGGCTCGCTCTGCGCCGCCGCGCCCGACGCGCCTACCGCGTTCGCCGCCGACACGACACGATCGCGCACGTAGAAACCGGAGCCGCGCCGCGAATCGAGATAGCCGTGCGCGACGAGCCGCTCGTAAGCCTCGACGACGGTGAAGCGCGACACGCCTTTATCGATGGCGAGCTTGCGGATCGACGGCATGCGCATGCCGGGGCGAAACACGCGCTCGTCGATGCGTCGACGGCCCCATTGAACCAGCTGTTCGACGAGCGTGAGCGGGCTGGCGTCGTGCGGGGCGGGAATTTGATCGAGCGGGACGGACATTGCGGGTTCCTCGTCAGCGGCGCTAACGCCATCGGCTGAAAACTGTACCGAATCCAATCTGGCCGATTGTACCGTTACTGTTCTGGTGGTTACGGCTACATTTTGCGTTCCGGCAATCGAATCAGCGCGCTTTTCGCCCCGCCGGGCGAACGGTTATGCTAACGGCCCGATTTCGCTCACCGCTGACCATGACCGCTCATCCGCTGAAACTGGACCATCTCGTGATCGCCGCCCGCACGCTCGAGGAAGGCGCGCAGTTCGTCGCCGCGAAGTTCGGCATTGAGACCGCGCCGGGCGGCGCGCATCCGCTGATGGGCACGCACAATCGCCTGCTGAACCTGTGGGGTGGCGCGTATCTGGAAGTGATCGCCGTCGATCCGGCCGCCGCGCCGCGTGAAGCGCCGCGCGCCCGCCTCTTCGCGCTCGACGATCCCGCGATGCACGAACGCCTCGCGAATGGTCCGCAACTCGTGCACTGGGTAGCGCGCGTGGATCGGCCGAAGTCGCTCTCGCGCTGGCGCGAGCAGTATCCGGAACGCATCGCACCTGTCGTGGCGATGTCGCGCGGCGGCAATACCTGGAGCCTCACCGTTCCCGACGACGGCGCGTTCCCCGCGTGCGGCGACGCCGGCCACGGCGTGCTGCCCTCGCTGATCCCGTGGGACACGCCGCGCCATCCGGGCGACGCGTTGCCCGAGAGCGGCATCCTGCTGCGCTCGCTCACGGGCTTTCATCCGAACGCGGATGCCGTCGCGGAACAGCTGGCGTGGCTCGGTGCGTCGCATTTGATGCGCGTCGAGCCGACGGCGGGCGCGCCCGTGATCGTCGCGGAATTCGAGCTGCCGGACGGCTCCACGCTCACGCTCGGCGAAGCTGCGGAAACGGCCGAAGCCGCGCGAGTTGCGCAGCAGGACGCGGGCAAGCGCCGTCGCGCAAAGGGCAGTAAGACCGCCGACGCGCCAGCCGAACCCGAATTGCCCTTTTCCACCGATACAACTGATTAACGCACCGTAATCGATACGAGGAGACGCCGCATCATGAAGACCCGCGAAACCGAAGGCATGCTGCTGGGCCTGATCGGCGTCGTCATTTTCAGCCTGACGCTGCCGATGACGCGCATCGTCGTGCAGGAAGTGCATCCGCTCCTGAACGGCCTCGGGCGCGCGCTCGTCGCGGCGATTCCCGCCGCGCTCCTGCTCGCGTGGCGGCGCGAAAAGCTGCCGACGTGGCCGCAGGTCAAGAGCCTCGCCGTCGTCGCGCTGGGCGTGATCATCGCGTTTCCGGTGTTTTCCGCCTGGGCCATGAAAACCGTGCCCGCCTCGCACGGCGCGGTCGTGAACGGCCTGCAGCCGCTGTGCGTCGCGATCTACGCGGCGTGGCTCTCGCACGAACGGCCGTCGAAGGCGTTCTGGGCGAGCGCGGTGGCGGGCAGCGCGATCGTCGTCGCGTTCGCGCTGCAGTCGGGCGGCGGCGGGCTCCAGGCGGGCGACCTGCTGATGCTCGTCGCGGTCGGCATCGGCGCGCTCGGCTACGCGGAAGGCGCGCGGCTCGCGCGTCAGATGGGCGGCTGGCAGGTCATCTGCTGGGCGCTCGTGCTGTCCGCGCCGTTCCTGCTGCTGCCGGTCGGCTGGCTCGCGTGGGCGCATCACGCGGCGCATCCGGAGCCGCTCGCGCTGCGCACCTGGCTCGCGTTCGGCTACGTGACGCTCTTCTCGCAGTTCATCGGCTTCTTCGCGTGGTACGCGGGCCTGGCGATGGGCGGCATCGCGCGCGTCGGGCAAGTGCAACTGCTGCAAATCTTCTTCACGATGGCGCTTTCCGCGCTCTTCTTCGGCGAACACGTGAGCACGTCGACGTGGCTGTACGCGGCGGCGGTCATCGTGACCGTCGTGCTGGGCCGCAAGGCCGCGGTGCGGGCGGCGCCCGCTGTCGTCTCGACGCCGGCTCCGGCTCCGCAAGCGCGGCGCACTTCCGCTGGCGGCAGCAGCGATGCGGCGCGCGTCGCGGCCGGCGCGGTCGATAATGCGCCCATCGCCCTGCGCACGGGCCGGCCGAAGTGACGAAGTGACGCAGCGACGCGCCCGCGCGATAATCGCAGTTTGCGCGTCCTCCTTTTGCACGCGATTTCCGACTAAAACCCGAGACAAACGAGACCTTTCATGAATCAAGCCGATCTTCGCGCCACGCCGTGGCAACTTTCAGAACGCGCCCGCAAGCTCACCAGTTCGGCGATTCGCGAGATTCTCAAGGTCACGGAACGGCCCGAAGTCATTTCGTTCGCGGGCGGCCTGCCCTCGCCGGCGACGTTTCCCGTCGAGCAGATGCGCCACGCGTCCGAGCGCATTCTTCGCGATCAGCCCGCCGCCGCGCTCCAGTACAGCGCGACCGAAGGCTTCATGCCGCTGCGCGAATGGGTGGCCGCGCGCTATTCGGTGAACGGCGCGGCCATCCGCCCGACGCAGGTGCTCATCACGACCGGCTCGCAGCAGGCGCTCGACCTGCTCGGCAAGGTGCTCGTCGATCCGGGCAGCCGCGTGCTCGTCGAAACGCCGACGTACCTCGGCGCGCTGCAATCGTTCTCGATGTTCGAGCCGTCCTACGTGCAGGTGCCGACGGACGAATCCGGCCTGATTCCCGAAGGACTCGACGCCGCGCTCGTCGCGAACGCGCGCCTTCTGTACGCGCAGCCGAACTTCCAGAATCCGACGGGCCGCCGCCTGCCGCTCGAACGCCGCCGCGCGCTCGCCGCGTTCGCGCAAAAGGCCGCGTTCCCCATCATCGAGGACGATCCCTACGGCGCGCTCGATTACGCCGGCGCCCCGCTCCCGACGATGCTCTCGATGGCGCCCGATCACATCGTTCATCTCGGCTCGTTCTCGAAGGTGCTCGCGCCGGGACTGCGCGTGGGTTACATCATCGCGCCCGAGGAATTGCACTTCAAACTCGTGCAGGCGAAGCAGGCTACGGATCTCCACACGCCGAGCATCACGCAGCGCATCGTGCATGAAGTGGTGAAGGACGGTTTCCTCGATCAACACGTGCCGACCATCCGCGCGCTGTATCGCAACCAGTGCGAAGCCATGCTCGCGGCGCTGGAACGTCACATGCCGGCGGGCGTCGAATGGAACCGGCCAGAAGGCGGCATGTTCGTGTGGGTAAAACTGCCGAAGCACATCGATTCGATGAAACTGCTCGAGCAATCCATCGCGCAAAACGTGGCGTTCGTGCCGGGCGGTCCCTTCTTCGCGAACCAGGCCGAGCACAATACAATGCGCCTTTCGTTCGTCACCGTGCCGCCCGCGACCATCGACGAAGGGGTCGCGAAGCTGGGCGCGCTGATTCGCGCGAGCGTCTGAATCTTTCATCGCAATCAAGGAGCAACGATGGCATCGAATGTTTATGACAAGCTGAAGGAACTCGGTATCGAACTGCCCGTGGCGGGCGCGCCGGCCGCCGCTTACGTGATGAGCGCGCAAAGCGGCAACACGGTCTATCTGTCGGGGCATATCGCGAAGAAGGACGGCAAGGTCCACGCGGGCAAGCTCGGCGCGGACATCGCCACCGCGGAAGGCAAGGCCGCGGCGCGCAACGTGGCCATCGACCTGATCGCGACGCTGCACGCGCACACGGGCGATCTGAACCGCGTGAAACGCATCGTCAAGGTGATGAGCCTCGTGAACTCCACGTTCGAATTCACCGAGCAGCACATCGTGACGAACGGCGCGTCCGAACTGATCGCGGAAGTCTTCGGCGATGCCGGCAAGCACGCGCGCTCCGCATTCGGCGTCGCGCAGATTCCGCTCGGCGCGTGCGTCGAGATCGAGATGATCGCGGAAGTAGGCTGAGCACGCGTTCACCGCTTTCATCGTTCCAACGAAAACCCGACGTGTCCGCGCGCCGGGTTTTTTAATTTCCATTGCCGAAAACCATGTCCACTCGCGCCGTCCGCTTCAAGCAGGTCGATGTCTTCACGTCCGTCGCCTTCAAGGGCAACCCGCTCGCCGTGATCTTCGATGCCGACGATCTCTCGACCGAGCGCATGCAGTCGATCGCGCGATGGACGAATCTCTCCGAGACGGCCTTCCTGCTGCGCCCGACCGATCCGCGCGCCGACTATCGCGTGCGCATTTTCACGACGGCGACCGAACTGCCCTTCGCCGGCCATCCGACGCTCGGGACCGCGCACGCGCTGCTCGAAAGCGGCTACGCGACGAAGACGCCGGGCAAGCTCGTGCAGGAATGCGGCGTCGGGCTCGTGACGCTCGCGCAGGACGATCGCGGACGATGGGCGTTCGCCGCGCCGCCCGCGCGCATCACGCCGCTCGACGACGCAGAGCGCCAGCGTCTCACCGATGCGCTCGCGCCCGCTTCCATCGACTTCAGCGCGCCGCCGTGCGCGGTCGATAACGGCGCGCCGTGGCTGATCGTCCGTCTGCGCGACGCGGCGCAATGTCTTTCGCTCACGCTTGCGCCCGCCGCGAAAGAGGCGCTCACCGCGCTCGTGGCGGAAACCGGCACGCACGGCATCGTCGTGTACGGCCCGCACGAGAACGGCGTGCTCGCGACGTTCGAATTGCGCGCGCTGCTGTTCGGCGCGGAGAACATCGAAGATCCGGTGACCGGCAGCGCGAACGCGGCGCTGGCCATGCTGCTGACGGCGCAGAACAAGCGCCCCGGCGATGCCTATACCGTGCGCCAGGGCACCGCGCTCGATCGCGATGGGCGCGTCAGCATCGCCTACGACGACCGCTCGGACGGTTCGCCGGTATGGATCGGCGGCGATTCGGTGACTGTCATCGACGGCACTTTCCGCTTCTGAAACAATGACCTGCACGCGCAACGCGTAAACCCCGAGCCGGCGTGATCGTGCTTCCTTAATTCCGGCGCCTTCAGTACTATCCGAACATTCGGGGTCGGACAACAGGCTCGGCGCGCGACGGTACGGCCGGTCGCGAGCGAAAGAAGCCAACCGCCGACACGCAAACGTATGCTCGCCAGTCGCGTCGTAAAAATCGTCGACAATCTGCGCGCCGGTCCGGAAGGCGTCGCTTCCGGACCTCCGGCCGCGCACTGCGCGCGCTACGCTTCAATGATTCGTTTCGGGGAACGCCTCAGGACATGCATCGCCCTTTTCATCCCGCGCGGTTTGCGGCACGGCATACGCTGAGCGATCCTCTCGCTGCGGGCGCCCTATGAAGCGCGCGCGCTTTCAGACAGCAACCGATCCCCGCCCGAGCGCTTCCGCGACGCGGCGGCGCCGTGCGTTGCTGGCGATTCCCGTGCTCGGCACGCTCGTGCTCATGCTGCTGTGGGCCGTGATCTTCGCGCGGCTTTCGGTGGAACGCGACGCGACGACGCACGAATCGATGGCCTCCGCCGCGATTCTTTCGTCCGCGCTCGAACAGCACACGATCAAGGCGATCCATCAGGTCGACCAGATCACGCGCTTCGTCAAGTACGAGTACGAGAAGTCGCCGGCCAACTTCGATCTGATCGCGACCGTCGACAAGGGCGTCGTGCAAAGCGACACGCTCGTGCAGGTTTCGCTGATCGACGAAGACGGCAGGCTCGTCGCGAACACGTCGGACCCGCGTCCGAGGCCGATCGATCTCTCGGACCGCGAGCACTTCAAGGTCCATGTGAGTTCCAACGACGATCTGCTCTACATCAGCCGCCCGGTGCGCGGGCGCGTTTCCGGCAAGTGGACGTTGCAGATCACGCGGCGGCTGAATCATCCGGACGGGTCGTTCGCGGGCGTGGTGGTCGTGTCGGAAGATCCGACTTACTTCACCAATGACTTTTACAACGTCGCGTCGATCGGGCGCGAAGGCGTGATCGCGGTCGTGTCGGACAACGGCGCGGTGCTTGCACGCAGCACGGGCGGCACGCTGACCGACCCGTCGTCGCACGCGGACGTGATGAAAGGCAGCGCGCGCAATCCGAGTGCGGCGCCCCAGGCCGAATTCAGCGCGAGCGGCGTCTATCCGACATCGGATCACGCGTCGGGCATGTATGTCGATCCGATCGACCGCGTGAAGCGTATCGTGTCGTATCGGCATATCGACGGTTATCCGCTCGGCGTGCTCGTCGGATTGTCGGTGCGCGAGGAGTTCGCGGACTACCATCACACGCGCAACGTCTATCTGTTGATGGCGAGCTTCATTTCGTTCGCGATGCTCGGTTTCTTCGCGGTCGCGACGGGGCTGATCGGCAAGCTGCTCGGCCGCGAACGCGAAATGACGCATCTCGTCGAATACGATCTGCTCACCGGCCTGCGCAACCGCTATTCGACGCTGCGTGCGTTGCGTCAGGACGTTGCGCAGACGGAGAACATCGGGCGGCTCGCGCTGTTGTTCATCGACCTCGACAATTTCAAGACCGTCAACGACACGCTCGGCCACAACGCGGGCGACATCGTGCTGCAGATGACCGCCTCGCGGCTCGCGGAAACCGTGGGTCATAGCGGGACGCTGTCGCGCATCGGCGGCGACGAGTTCGTGGTCGTCGTCAAGGGCGACGATGTCGAGCAGCGCGCCGTCACGCTCGCCAACGATATCGCGACGATGTTCGCCACGCCCTTCGACGTGCGCGGCAGCGCGTTCGTGCTGCATGCGAGCATCGGCATTGCGCTGTTTTCGGTATCGAACGAAAGCGAGATCGACCTGCTCAAGAAGGCCGATCTTGCCATGTACAGCGCGAAGGACGCGGGCCGCAACTGCTATCAGTTCTATTCGCCGCAGTTGTCGCATCGCGCGGATCATCTGATGAAGTGGGAGCAGCAACTGCGCGTCGCGCTGACGGAGGAGCAACTGTTCCTCGTGTATCAGCCGAAGATCGATCTCGCGCGCCGCTGCATCACGGGCTTCGAGGCGCTCGTGCGCTGGAATCATCCGCAACACGGGCTGATTCCGGCCAACGAGTTCATTCCGGTCGCGGAATCGACGGGGCTGATCGTGGCGGTCGGCGATTTCGTGATTCATACCGCCTGCGCGCAGCTCGCGCAGTGGCAGCGCGCGGGCTATACGGCGCTGTCGCTCGCGGTGAACATCTCGGCGGTGCAGTTCTGGCGCGGCGATCTGCTGGAGACGGTTGCGCGCGCGATCGAGACGACCGGCATTCCGCCGGAGAAGCTCGAACTCGAAATCACCGAGACCGTAATGGTCGAATATCCCGAGCTGGTGGAAGAGAAGATCGTCGCGCTGAAGGGACTGGGCGTGCGCATCGCGCTCGACGACTTCGGCACGGGGTATTCGTCGCTGTCGTATCTGAACCGCTTTTCCGTCGATACGCTCAAGGTGGATCGCTCGTTCATCCAGGCGATTCCCGAAGACCGCAGCGTGTGCGTGATGGTGTCGGCGATCGTGAATCTCGCGCGCTCGTTGGGGCTGACGGTCGTTGTGGAAGGCACGGAGCGCGAGGAACAGATTGCGTGGCTCGCGGCGCTCGGGCCGGTGGAAGCGCAAGGCTTCCTGTTTTCACGACCCGTTCCCGCCGATGGCGTGCAGGCGCTGCTCGACCGCTTCGGCGTGTGCGGCTGGCCGGTCGGGCGCGCGCCGCGTGGGCGGAAGGACGCGGCGCTGAGTGGTGAGCGCGGCGGGTGATTTTCTTCTTGATCAGAACCCGCGCGACAACACCGCCGTTCCGATCGTCACGATGCCCAGCACGAGATTCACGACCACAAGCCGCCGGACCGTGGCGACGGCCCGCGCGCCGTCCGGCCAGTTCTGCGCCTGCACCGCGCGCCGGATGCGCGGGAACACCGCGAAGCGGATATGCCCGAAGATCAGCATCATGACGATGCCGAGGCCGGCCATCGCGTGAAGCGGCCATGCGGCATGGCCGCCGCCGAATTGCATGAGCAGGAAGCCGCCGGAAAGCAGAATCACGATCACCGCGCCCGCGACCCAGTTGAAGAACCGCGCGAACACCGCTTCCCACAGCGGCAGGCGCAGTTGCGGCGCGAGATCGCCGAGCGCCGGGCGCAGGCAGAAATGCGCGAAGACCATGCCGCCTATCCACACGGCCACGCCGATCAGATGGAGAAAGAGCGCGGCTTCGATGGCTTTGGTCATGGGGGGTCCAAGTTAAAAGTAGCAGTACGCTCGTGCGACCGGCGTCACATCGCACGACGTGCGTTTCGTTTATTTCGAATAAAATAGCGCTTTGTCGAACCAGACGCGGAGAAAGCCATGACGCATATCGCCCCTTCCGGGACCAGCCTGCCCGTCGAACGCGAGGTTCAGCTTGCCGTCGAAGGTCAGCGCGCGCTGGCCGCTTATCTCTCGACCGGCTTCGATACCCAGCGTATCCAGATCTACGACGACAATAACGAGGCCCACCAGGTCGAACTTCCTACATCCGCACTGCGGCTCCTGATCGACATCCTCGCTGAACTGGCCGATGGCAACGCGGTACGAATCGTCCCGGTCCATGCGGAACTCACCACGCAGGAAGCCGCCGATCTGCTGCAGGTTTCGCGGCCGCATCTCGTCAAGCTGCTCGAAGCGCAGGCGTTGCCCTTTCACAAGACCGGCAAGCATCGGCGGATTCGCTTTGCCGATCTGATGCGCTACAAAGCGGAACGTGAGCAGGCAAGCGAAGAAGCAATGGCCGCACTAGCCCGACAAGCACAAGAACTAGGAATGGGCTACGAATGAGGAGTTCCCGCTTCACCGTTATTTATGACGCGTGCGTGCTGTACCCCGCACCTCTGCGCGACTTTCTGATGTGGCTGGGCCTGTCCGGACGGTTTCGCGCGCGATGGAGCGAGCAGATTCACGACGAGTGGAAGCGAAACCTGCTGAAGAACCGCCCGGACTTGAGCACTGAACAGCTCGATCGCACAGCAGCGTTGATGAACGACGCGATTCCCGATGCGATTGTAAGCGGACACGAAGCGCTCATCGCCGGTTTGACGCTGCCAGACCCGAATGATCGCCATGTTCTTGCCGCGGCCATCCGTTGCAGTGCGAACGTCATCGTCACGTTCAACGAAAGGGACTTTCCGGCCGCAGTGCTCGACGAGTTCGGCATCGAAGCACAACATCCCGATACCTTCGTCGACGACCTGTTCGACCTGGACCCGGCCGCCGTCATCCAGGCCGCACAGCGGCAGCGCAAACAGCTTCGGCATCCCCCACTCGATATCGATCGATACCTCGACATCATGCTCAAGCAAGGCATGGTGCAGACTTGCAGGGCGCTGGCGACGTATCGCGCCGTCCTTTGAATCCGTAACGCAAAAGGCCACAAAACAAAACGCCTCGCAGCACATCGCTGCGAGGCGCTCATCAAGCAACAACCGCCGCCATCACCCCTCGAACACCGGCCGCATCTCGCTCACCTTCAGCGACGTATCCGGCACACGCCCCTTCCGTGCCCGCTTGCCGAGATGCAGTTGCAGCTGCGACCCGCTGAGCTTCTCGTCCCTCACCTTGCCGCCGCGCCCCGTTCCGGTCAGCACGACCCCACGCGCATCGATAGCCAGCGCCTGAACCAGCGTTTCCTTCGGATCGAGCGCCATCAGCGTGACGCCGCGTCCGCCGCCCGACAGCGTCTTCATCTCGTCCATGCCGAACACGAGCAGGCGGCCCATGCTCGACAGACACGCGACGTAAGTCGCGCCCGGCACGACCGGCATCGGCGCAAGCGGAACCGCGCCTTCGTCGATGGTCATGAACGCCTTGCCCGCCTTCACGCGGCTCACCATGTCGCCGATCTTCGCGATAAAGCCGAAGCCATTGCTCGACGCCAGCAGCAACGGCTGATCCGCCGATGCCGCGAAGTAATGCAGCAAGTGCGTGCCCGATCCGAGTTCGATCAGCGACGTCACCGGCACGCCGTCGCCTCGTCCGCCCGGCAGCGTCGCGACCGGCACCGAATACACGCGCCCGTTGCTGCCCCACGCGATGAGCGTATCCGGCGTGCGCGCCTGGAACACCGCGTAAAGGCTGTCGCCGGCCTTGAACGTGAAGCCCGCCGGATCCAGCCCGTGGCCCTTCAGCGCGCGCACCCAGCCCTTTTGCGAAACGACGACCGTCACCGGCTCATCGACGACGCGCGCTTCGAACGTCGCGCGCGTGGCCTGCTGAATCAGCGTGCGGCGATCGTCGCCGAACTGCTTCGCATCGGCCTCGATTTCCTTGATGAGCAGACGCTTCATCGCCGCGTCGCTGTTGAGCAGTTCTTCGAGCTTCGTCTTTTCGTCGCGCAACTCGGACAATTCTTGCTCGATCTTGATCGCTTCGAGGCGCGCGAGTTGCCGCAGCCGGATTTCGAGGATGTCCTCGGCCTGCCGGTCCGACAGCCTGAAGCGCGCGATCAGCGCCTGCTTCGGCTCCTCGGCCTCGCGAATGATGCGAATGACTTCATCGATATTCAGGAAGACGATCATGCGCCCTTCGAGAATATGGATGCGGTCGTTGACCTTGTTCAGCCGATGCTGCGTCCGGCGCGTCACCGTGACGAAGCGGAAGCCGACCCACTCGTGCAGGATTTCGACGATGCCCTTCTGACGCGGCCGGCCATCCGCGCCGATCATCACGAGGTTGATCGCCGCATTCGATTCGAGGCTCGTGTGCGCGAGCAGCGAATTCACGAACTCCGTCTGATCGATACGGCTCGACTTCGGCTCGAACACGAGCCGCACGGGCGCGTCCTTGCCGGACTCGTCGCGCACGGTGTCGAGCAGGCCGAGCAGCGTCTGCTTGGTCTGCAACTGGTCCGGCGTGAGCGTCTTCTTGCCGAGCTTGATCTTCGGGTTCGTCAGTTCCTCGATCTCTTCGAGCACCTTCTGGCCCGACGTGTTCGGCGGCAATTCGGTGATGACGAGCTGCCACTGGCCGCGCGCCATGTCTTCGATCTTCCAGCGCGCGCGCACCTTGAGGCTGCCGCGCCCGCTTTCGTACGCCGCCGAGATTTCCGCCTGCGACGAAATGATCTGCCCGCCGCCCGGGAAGTCCGGGCCGGTGAGCTTTTCCATCACGCCCGCGTGGCCGAGCTTCGGATCGCGGATCATCGCGACAGCGGCCTGCGCCACTTCGCGCAGGTTGTGCGACGGAATCTCCGTCGCGAGACCCACCGCGATCCCCGACGCGCCGTTCAGCAGCAGGAACGGCAAGCGCGCGGGCAAGAGCTTCGGTTCTTCGAACGAGCCGTCGTAGTTCGGCATGAAATCGACGGTGCCCTGATCGATTTCATCGAGCAAGAGACGCGCGATCGGCGTCAGGCGCGCTTCGGTGTATCGCATGGCCGCGGCGCCGTCGCCGTCGCGCGAGCCGAAGTTGCCCTGACCGTCGATGAGCGGATAGCGCATCGAAAAGTCCTGCGCGAGACGCACGAGCGCGTCGTACGCGGACTGGTCGCCGTGCGGGTGATACTTGCCGAGCACGTCGCCGACCACGCGCGCCGACTTCACCGGCTTGGCCGTGCTCGCGAGACCCATCTCGCTCATCGCGTAGAGAATGCGGCGCTGCACGGGCTTCTGCCCGTCCGATACGTCGGGCAGCGCGCGGCCCTTGACCACGCTCACCGCGTAGTCGAGATACGCGCGTTCGGCGTAGTCGCCGAGCGTCAGTTTTTCGCCGTCCGGTGCGGTCTGCTCGGCGAAGAGATCGTCTGTGATTCCCATCGAATATCCGTTCTTGAAGCGTTGCGTCGATTAAGCGTCAGATGTCCGCTTCGACTTCGTTGCCCTTCTCTTCGAGCCAGCTTCGGCGCGATGCCGCTTCGCCCTTGCCCATCAGCATCGTCATGCGCGAGACGGTGAGATCGAAGCCGAGATCCCCCAAGCCCACCGGCATGAGACGGCGCGTGTCGGGGTTCATCGTCGTGTCCCAGAGCTGTTCCGCGCTCATTTCACCGAGGCCCTTGAAGCGGCTGATGCTCCATTGCGTGTCGCGCACGCCGTCCTTGCGCAGCTTGTCGAGGATCGCTTCGAGTTCGCCTTCGTCGAGCGCATAGAGCTTCTGCGCGGGCTTCTTGCCGCGCGCGGGGGCATCGACGCGAAAGAGCGGCGGACGCGCGACGCACACATGACCGCGTTCGATCAGCTGCGGGAAATGCTTGAAGAAAAGCGTGAGCAGGAGCACCTGGATGTGCGCGCCGTCGACATCCGCGTCCGACAAGATGCAGATCTTCCCGTAACGGAGATTCGAGAGGTCGATCTGATCGTCGGGGCCGTGCGGATCGACGCCGATCGCCACCGCGATGTCATGCACTTCGTTGTTCGCGAAGAGCCGGTCGCGCTCCGTTTCCCACGTGTTCAGCACCTTGCCGCGCAACGGCAGGATGGCCTGAAACTCCTTGTCGCGGCCCATTTTCGCGGAGCCGCCCGCCGAATCGCCCTCGACGAGGAAGAGTTCGTTGCGCGAAATGTCCGTCGATTCGCAGTCCGTCAGCTTGCCCGGCAGCACCGCCACGCCCGAGCTCTTGCGCTTCTCGACCTTCTGGCCGGCACGCGTGCGCGCCTGCGCCTGACGGATCACGAGTTCCGCGAGCTTCTTGCCGTACTCGACATGCTGATTCAGCCACAACTCCAGCGCCGGCCGCGAGAACGACGACACGAGCTTCACGGCATCGCGGCTATTGAGGCGTTCCTTGATCTGCCCTTGGAACTGCGGATCGAGCACCTTCGCCGACAGCACGAACGATACGCGCGCGAACACGTCTTCCGCGAGCAGCTTGACGCCCTTCGGCTGCAGATTGTGAATCTCGACGAAGTTCTTCACCGCCTGAAAGAGACCGTCGCGCAGGCCGGATTCGTGCGTGCCGCCCGCGGGCGTCGGAATGAGGTTGACATACGATTCGCGCAAGAGCGGCCCTTCCTCGCTCCACGCGACGACCCACGACGCGCCTTCGCCTTCCGCGAAGGTTTCCTCGGTATTCTTCGAGCTTTCGGCGTAGCGCTCGCCTTCGAAGAGCGGAATCAGCAAATCGCTGCCGCCCATGCCTTCGAGCAGATAGCCGCGCAGGCCGTCTTCGTACTTCCACGTCTGACGCTCGCCGGTCTTTTCGATGACGAGCACCACTTCGACGCCCGGCAGCAGCACGGCCTTCGAGCGCAAGAGACGCTGGAGTTCGCCGAGCGGCAGGTTGGGGGAATCGAAATATTTGGGATTCGGCCAGGCGCGCACGCGCGTGCCGCTTTTCTTCGCGCCGCGCTCGGCGCCGCGCGTCGTGAGTTCTTCGATGACGTCGCCGTTGGCGAACGCGAGTTGCGCGACCTTGTTGTCGCGCCAGACCGTGACTTCGAGGCGCGTCGCGAGCGCGTTCGTCACCGAGACGCCGACGCCGTGCAAGCCGCCCGAGAACGTGTACGCGCCGCCGGCGGCCTTGTCGAACTTGCCGCCCGCGTGCAGGCGCGTGAACACGATCTCGACGACCGGCACGCCTTCCTCGGGATGCAGGCCGAACGGAATGCCGCGGCCGTCGTCTTCGACCGACACCGAGTTGTCCGCGTGCAGCGTGACGGTGATCTGCTTGCCGTAACCGCCGAGCGCTTCGTCGGAGGCGTTGTCGATCACTTCCTGAACGATATGCAGCGGATTCTCGGTGCGCGTGTACATGCCGGGCCGCTGCTTGACCGGCTCGAGCCCTTTGAGCACCTTGATCGATGCTTCGCTGTAACCGGCCGCCTTCGCGCTCATGGCGCGCTTCGTGGGGACTGCTTCGGCCGCACTGGATTTTTTCGTGGACATAGCTGAACGTTGATCCGGCAGCGGACGAACGCGCAAGAATGGCCATCGCGCGTGCGTCCGTGACGCCGGAAAATGCTTGGTCGAATGCTCGAGAATTGCCTGGCGAGGCTGGCGTCGAGCGGACCTTGCCGCGTCCGCCCGCCTCGCCGCGCTAGGAGAATAGCGGTTTTCGCGGGCCGCGCCCATCTTGACGGCAGCGCGAAAGCCATGCAAGCGCGCTCAACTGCGCTTCGCTTCAAGCTCTTCCCAGCGCTCCAACGCGACCAGCAATTCCTCTTCGATCGCCGCGTGCCGCTCGGAAAGCCGCGCCCCTTCCTTCGCGTCCTTCGCGAAGATCGACCCGTCTTCGAGCTGCGCGCCGATGCGCTTCTGCTCCTCTTCCAGCTCCGCGATGCGCCCCGGCAGCGCCTCCAGTTCGCGTTGCTCCTTGAACGACAGCTTGACGGTGCGCTGCGCGTTGCGGCCCGCCGCGCTTTCCTTCGGCGCGTCTTCCTTCGGCGCTTCCTTCGCGCTTTGCTTCGCCGCTTCCTCGGCGATGCGGTCCGAACGTTCGCGCTGAATCTGCCAGTCGGAGAAGCCGCCGACATACTCGCGCCACTTGCCGCCGCCTTCGGCCGCGAACACGGAGGTCACGACGTTGTCGAGGAACGCGCGGTCATGGCTCACGAGCAGCACAGTGCCGTCGTAGTCCGCGAGCAGTTCTTCGAGCAGTTCGAGCGTGGGAATGTCGAGGTCGTTGGTCGGTTCGTCGAGCACGAGCACGTTCGCCGGACGCGCGAAGAGCCGCGCGAGCAACAGGCGATTGCGCTCCCCGCCCGAGAGCGACCTGACCGGCGAGCGCGCGCGTTCAGGCGCGAACAGGAAGTCGCCGAGATAGCTCATCACGTGTTTCTTGACGCCGTTCACTTCGACCCATTCGCTGCCCGGACTGATGGTGTCCGCGAGCGATTTGTCCAGATCGAGCTGCGCGCGCATCTGGTCGAAATACGCGGTCTGGATATTCGTGCCGGTGCGAACGCGCCCTTCGTCGGGCTGCAGTTCGCCGAGGATCAGCTTGAGCAGCGTGGTCTTGCCCGCGCCGTTCGGCCCGACGAAGCCGATCTTGTCGCCGCGCATGACGGTGGCCGTGAAGCGATCCACGATGGTCCGCTCGCCGTAACGCTTCGTCACGTCCGTCAGTTCCGCGACGATCTTGCCGGACTTTTCGCCCTGGCCCACGTCGAGCTTGACGTTGCCCTGCACGTTGCGGCGTTCCTGGCGTTCCTTGCGCATTTCCACGAGCCGCGCAATGCGTCCGACGCTGCGCGTGCGCCGCGCCTCCACGCCCTTGCGAATCCACACTTCTTCCTGCGCGAGCAGCTTGTCGAACTTGGCCTGCTCCACTTGCTCCACTTCGAGCTGCTGCGCCTTGCGAACCTGATAGGCGCTGAAATTGCCGGGATACGACAAAAGCCGCCCGCGATCCAGTTCGACGATGCGCGTCGCCACGCGATCCAGGAACGCGCGATCGTGCGTGATGAACAGCAAGCCGGATCGCAAGGTGACGAGCAAATCCTCCAGCCAGCGGATGCCTTCGAAGTCGAGATGGTTGGTCGGCTCGTCGAGCAGCAGCACGTCCGGCTGCACGACGAGCGCCCGCGCCAGCGCGACGCGCTTTCTCATGCCGCCGGAAAGCGCGCCCGCGCGGGCGTCGCCGTCGAGGCCGATCTGCGCGAGCGTCGTCGCAACGCGCGTGCGCCAGTTCCACGCGTCGCGGGTATCGAGCGCGGACTGAAGCGTGTTCATGCGCGCGAGCAATGCGTCGTGCTCGGCGCCCTCGGGCGTGTCCGCGAGCCGATGCGCGACTTGGTCGTATTCGTCCAGCAGCGCGCGCGCCTCGGTCAGGCCGGAAGCGACGACATCGAACACGGATGCGTCGAGATCGAACTCGGGTTCCTGCGGCACGTAGACGGTGGTCAGCTCGTTCTGGCGCGTGACGAGGCCGTCGTCGGGCGCGGCGAGCCCCGCGACGATCTTCAGGAGCGACGACTTGCCCGCGCCGTTGCGGCCGATCAGCCCGACGCGCTCGCCTGCTTCGAGCGAGAAATCCGCGTGATCCAGCAATGCGACGTGGCCGAACGCGAGCTGTGCGTCCGAGATGGAATAAAGCGACATGGGGATGATTGCGAACGAACGGTGAACGATTCGCCAGCAATGGCGATACCGTGGAAGCGGTCATTGTACCGATGTATCCGCCGCGCCCGGGCGCACCCGCGTTGCGTTGGCCGAACGGACGAGGGGCGGCCGCCGCGAACCCAGGCGCGGCGGCACGCTGTCACGCGTCTACTTGACGTGAACCTTGATCGTCTGCGACATCTCAGGCCCGTACGAGCGATGCGCGCCGTCGCCGAACTGCATCGTCAGCGTGTGGTCGCCGGGGGGCAATTTGACGTCGGCTTCGGTCTGGCCCTTGCCGTAGTGCAGCGATGTATCGTTCGCGGGAATCACCGTGCCCTTGGGCAGCGGGCCGCTGTCGATCAGCAGATGATGATGCCCCGTGCCTTCGGTCATCGTGCCGGCGGGCTCGATCTTCATGCCGTCGACGCCGAATTTGACGTGGACCGGGCTCGTGACGGTCGCGCCGTCCTTCGGCTCGACGAAATAGACGCGCGATTGCGCGTGGGCCGCGCCCGAAAATGCGGCGAGCGCGAGGGCGCCCGAGAGCGCGGCGGCAAAAAGCGTGTTTTTGAACATCGTGTTCTCCTGGTCGAGGGCAGCCACAAACCGCGACCCAGCATACACCCGGCTTTCCGCCGCGCGCATCGGGGTCAGCCGCCGTTAGAACGAACGCTTGCGCCGATTCGGGTAAGATGCCGGGTCGCCGGATGCCGCGTCGGAGCGCCTCGCGGACGGCATGTTTCCATTTCAGATCAAGAGTTTGTCGTGAGCGAAGTCATCGAATACAAAAGCTGGGTGTGCCTGATTTGCGGCTGGGTTTATAACGAACAAGACGGCCTGCCGAACGAAGGCATCGCGCCGGGCACGCGTTTCGCCGATATCCCCGCCGACTGGCGTTGCCCCGAATGCGACGTCGGCAAGGAAGATTTCGTCGTCGTCGAGTTCTGATGCCGTATTGAGCCAAAGCGCTGCGTTCTTCGCGGCGTTTTCGCATTTCCTAGCGCGCCACCGCGATCAGCTCGCGGCTCGTTTCATCCACCGGCGCGCGGTTCCAGTCCCCATACCAGTCGATGCGCGCGAATCCCGTCCGCGTCAGCAAACGCGCGAGTTCGTCCTGCGTGCGAAAGCGCAGTTCGCTTGGCGCACGCAAGGTTTCATCGCTTTCGGCGAAGCGAAAATGCGTCGTGAACGCGACGCGGCCCGTCGCGAGCGGATCCGGCGCTTCGTGCCGCTGCTGCCACGTTTCGACGATGCGTCCTTCGGCTGCGCGGATGCGTCGTAACGAGCGATCCGCCGTCCAGCCCTCCCACGCCCGCGCCGCCGGATTCCGGCTCTCGAACGCGATACGCCCGCCCGGCCGCAACGCCCGCCGCGCGGCGACGAGCGTCGCGAGCAGCGAGGCGTCGTCGAGGAAAATCTGCACGACGTGGCCCGTCATCACGAGCAGATCCGCTGCGCCGACGAACGGCAGCGCGGTCGCATCGCCTTCGATCCACGTCACGCGATCGCCGCCGGGCCGCCCGCGCGCCACCCGCAGCATTTCCCGCGACGGATCGATGCCCGTCACGCGATAGCCCCGCTCCGCCAGTTCGCACGCGAGCAGACCCGTGCCGCAGCCGAGATCGACGACATGCCCCGCCGATTCGGCCAGCGCCACGTAGAACGCGGTATCGGGACCGGCGGGATTGAGGGCGTCGTAGAGCGCGACGAGGCGCGGATCGGAATAGAGATTCGGGGAGGTCATCGGCTTTGGTAGACGAGCGCTTCGCGCATAGGCTCGCTATGAATCATGATGGGGCCGGTGAACGGCGTGTCGAGATCGAGGATGACGAGCACGGCGGACGCAATCGACAGCGCGCCCAGCATGATCGTCACGAGCGAGAGCGCGTTGCGCGGCGCGATCAGCCCGAAGCAAAGAAAAATGATCAGCAGCCAGCCGACGAGAATGCGGTCGAACGGATACGAAATCGTTCCGTGCGCTTCCTCGATCAGCTTCCAGCGCAGCGCGATCAACTGCTCGAAGCGCGTGGCGCTGTCGTCGGCGAGCTTGCGATGATAGGCGTCCGCGGGTTCGAGCAGCCGCACCTGGCGCTGGCCGCGATCGAGCATCTCGCCGAGTCCGCGGTCCGCGAGCTTGCCGTTCGCATGCGGCATCGGCGGGATTTTCGGGTAGTAATCGCCCGGCGGCGGCGGCTCGGCGGGCCACGTGCTCGCGATCGCGGCGGCGGTGTAGGCGCGCAGCATCGCGCGGGTGCGGTCGAGTTCCGGGCCGTAGTCGCGCATCGTGTGATCCAGCTCGATGATGGCGGCGGCGTAGCTGCGCACGTCGTTGTCGGTGGTATCGAAAACCGTTTTCGCCGATGCCGTCAAAAGTCCGAGCACCAGCGCCGCGAACGTCACCAGCATGCCGACGAGCAACTGCACGAGTTGCACCGTCTCCTGCGCCTTGTGCTCTTCGGGCAGCAGCGGCCGCACGATCGCGCCGATGCCGGTGCTCGCGAGCAGCAGCACGAAAACGAGCACCGCGGACTGGATTTCGGTCATGGAGGCATGAGCCGTGAGGCGCGAGGTGGAGTCGTCGCATTATCGCGGGAAAGCGGGCGGGCGTTCAATGTCGAGTGATGTCGAGTGGCCGCGATGTCGATTCGGACCGCCGCGCCGCCTTCCATCGCGCGACGCAGGCCATCGGGATCGAGAACATCGATGACGCGGTAACGCGTGTCGATCAGGCGCGCTTCGCGGAATCGCCTCAATGCAGCCGAAACCGCCTCGCGCGTCACGCCAAGCGTCTCTGCAATGTCCGTCTGCCGCACGGCAAGCGACGGCCCGCCGCCGCCCCGCTCTATGCCCGCGACGAGAAACCGAGCGACGCGTTGCGGCACCGACAGGCAAAGCGCGCTGTCGAGCCGGTCAGCCGCGTGGATCAGCCTTTCGGCGGTCTCGGCGAGCAGGCGATCGCGCAGATTCGGCCGCCGGTTCAACAGATCGCGAAACTCACGGTCTGAGATGCTCAGCAGACGCACCGCGCCCACGGCCACGGCGTCATGCGTGCGCGGCCGCCCGGTGAGCAACGGAAGCTCGCCGAACGATTCGCCCGCTCACTCTCTGGCCCGCGCTATCGAGACGGCTGAAGCTCACGTTGCCGTCGATGATGAACTGAAACTTGCGATTCCGGTCGCCCTGCCGATAGCGCATATCCTTTCCGGCGCGAACAGCTCGGCTCGCGTCGCGTCATCGAGCACCGTGAAAAGCAGCCGGGGCGCGACGTTGTCCAGTGCGATCAACGTCAACCCCGAATCGTGAACGGCTTCATATCCTATACGGCGCCTGGCTGATACAAATTTCGCGCGAGACTCGTGGCATCGCGGTCTGCGACACCGAAAAGAGACAAGACGACGAAGCGCGATCGCGTTCCGCCAGGATCATTTCGCCTCGAAGTACACGACGCCGAAGCGACGCGCTCCTTGCGTCCCGGCGAAAGCCTGCTCTAGGGAATGCAGTGAGGCGTTGAACGGAAAAGCGGCGTCGCCGGAAATACCGCGCGACGCCGCTCGAACACTCTTCACATGTTCGGATAGTTCGGCCCGCCGCCACCTTCCGGCGTCACCCAGACGATGTTCTGCGTCGGGTCCTTGATGTCGCATGTCTTGCAGTGCACGCAATTCTGCGCGTTGATCTGCAGACGATCCTCGTCGCTATCGTCCTTCACGAACTCGTACACGCCCGCAGGACAGAAACGGCTTTCCGGACCCGCATACGCGCGCAGATTCACGTTCACGGGCACGGTCGCGTCCTTCAGCGTCAAATGCGCCGGCTGATTTTCCTCGTGATTCGTGTTCGAGATGAACACCGAAGAGAGACGGTCGAACGTGAGCTTGCCGTCGGGCTTCGGATAGTCGATCGGCTTGCACTGCGACGCGGGCTTGAGCATCTCATGATCGCGATGCCGATGATGCAGCGTCCACGGCACCTTCCCGCCGAAGAGCTTCTGCTCGATGCCCACCATCAGCGTGCCGAGGTACAGGCCCTTGCTCATCCACTGCTTGAAATTGCGCGCGCGATGCAGTTCGTCGTGCAGCCACGATTTGCGGAACGCTTCGGGATACGCCGATAGCTCGTCGTGTTGACGATCGTCCTGAACGGCATCGAAGGCCGCTTCCGCTGCCTGCATGCCGGTCTTGATCGCCGCGTGGCTGCCCTTGATGCGCGATGCGTTCAGAAAGCCCGCGTTGTCGCCCACGAGCGCGCCGCCCGGAAAAACCAGCTTCGGCAACGACATCAATCCGCCCGCCGTGATGGCGCGCGCACCATACGACACACGCTTGCCGCCCTCGAGGAACTTGCGGATTTCCGGATGCGTCTTGTAGCGCTGAAACTCTTCGAACGGCGACAGATACGGGTTCGTATAAGCGAGGCCCACCACGAAGCCGACCATCACCTGGCTATTGTCGGTGTGATACAGATACGAGCCGCCATACGTATCCGATTCGAGCGGCCAGCCCGCCGTGTGGATCACGAGGCCCGGCTGATGCTTCGCCGGATCGATCTCCCACAACTCCTTCATGCCGATGCCATAAACCTGCGGATCCGAATCCTTGCTCAAATGAAGCCGCTCGTTGAGCTGCCGCCCGAGATGCCCGCGGCAGCCTTCGCAGAAGAGCGTGTACTTCGCGTGCAATTCCATGCCGAGCTGGAAGTTCTCGGTCGGCCGGCCGTCCTTGCCGATGCCCATGTTGCCGGTGGCCACGCCCTTCACCGAACCGTCGTCGTTGAAGAGAATCTCCGCTGCCGGAAAGCCCGGGAAGATTTCGACGCCCATCGCTTCGGCCACGGTTCCGAGCCAGCGCGTGACGTTCGCGAGGCTGATCACGTAGTTGCCGTGGTTCTTGAAGTTGTGAGGCAACATCCAGTTCGGCACCGCCTTCGCGCCGGTCGCCGAAAGAAACAAGAAGCGGTCTTCGGTCACCGGCACGTTCAGCGGCGCGCCCTGCTCCTTCCAGTCCGGGATCAGCTCGGAGAGCGCGCGCGGGTCCATGACTGCGCCGGAGAGAATATGCGCGCCGATTTCCGAGCCCTTTTCCAGCAGGCACACGCTGATGTCGGTGCCTTTCTCCTCGGCGAGCTGCTTGAGGCGAATCGCCGCCGAGAGGCCGGCCGGACCGCCGCCGACGATCACTACGTCGTATTCCATCGAATCGCGCATGAGCGCAAAGCCGTCTTGTTCAACAGTCGAGGTACTCACGAAGCCAAGCCTCCATGCCTGCCAATATTTGATTTACACAGCCGCGTCGGAAGCCGCCGCACTCACGCGACGCGCATCGCCGGCCGTCTGATATCCGGGGGAAAGACGCACCATGAACCGTCTTCATGCCGGAAGAACAACATCTCGCGGACGCCCGATGGATGCGTCGTCTCCACGCGAACGTAACGCCACGCGCGTCGACGGCAATGACCGAACGCAGTCACCCGCGCGTGCCGCTCCGGGCCCGTGCCGAGCCACTTTTCGACAAGGAAACGCAACGATCTACCGGTGGTTTGCATCGTTCACTCCGATAACGTCTGCATTCAGCGCGATGCCTTCAGCGGAACACCCGGCATGGCTGATTCGTGTAGCTAACGTATCGCCTTGCGCGGCCCGCCTCACCCCCCGACGTGGGTGGAATGCACCTTTCGCCGCCGATCCAGGCGCTCGAAAGAATCACGCCCCGCCGCTGCGCTCCCAATCGAAGCGCGCGGGCTCGCCCGCAAGGAACGCGGCCACCGCCTCGGCGTGCCACGGCGTCGTGGCGGCGAGGCCTTGCGCGCGGCATTCCATTTCGAGCGCGGCTTCGTACGACACGTCGAAGGACGTGTTGAGCATGCGTTTGGCGAGCGCGGTCGCTTCGCGCGGACCGGCGCTCAGGCGTCGGGCGAATCGCCGCGTCTCGTCGAGCAGCGATTCGGGCGCATGCACCGAATGCACGATGCGATGTCGCAATGCCTCTTCGACCGTCAGCCTGCGTGCCGTGAACGTCAGCTCTTTCGCCAGCGCCATGCCGACCATGCGCGGCAATTCGTATAACGCGCCGAGGTCGGGAATCAAGCCGATGCGCGCAAACGACATGCAGAAGAACGCGCGCGTCGAAGCCAGCACGAAATCCGCCGCCAAAGCGAGCGAGAAGCCGGCTCCGGCGGCAGGACCATCGACCGCTGCGATCACGGGAATGTCGAGATGGCGCAGCCTTCGCAGCCATGTGTGCATGTCCTGTACGCGGCGGCTCATTGCATCGGCGCTTCGGGTGGAAGGATCAGCGTGTTCATGAAGCGCCTTGAGCGCCTTCAGGTCGCCGCCCGCGCAAAAACTGCCTCCCGATCCGGTGACGATCAACACGCGGATTGCCCGATCCTTCTCCACGATATCCAGCATGTCGGCATAGTCGAGCCGCAACGCTTCGGAAAATGCGTTCCGGATATCCGGGCGCTGATGCGTGAATTCCGCGATGCCTCGCGTGATGACGAGTTGCGAATCGCGCAACGGTATCAGCGAGGTGTCCATGAGCAAATCGCCATGCGTTGATCGGCGGCTATCGCGAGCGGCATAGAACGAAGAGGCTTGCTATTTCGCGTCGCGCGGCGTGTCGTTCCAATACGGTTCGCGCAGATCCTTCTTGAGAATCTTGCCGGCGCCCGAGAGCGGCAGCGCGGTGCGAAACTCCACCGACTTCGGACACTTGTAGCCCGCGACGAACTCGCGGCAATGCTCGCGCAACGCGTCTTCGTCCAACTGCGCGCCGGGCTTGAGCACGACCACGGCATGCACCGCCTCGCCCCAATGCTCGTGCGGCACGCCGATCACCGCGCACATCGCCACGGCCGGATGGCGCGCGATCACGTTCTCGATTTCCGCGGAGTAGACGTTCTCGCCGCCGCTCACGATCATGTCCTTGATCCGATCGACGATGAACACGTAGCCCTGCTCGTCCATGTAGCCGCCGTCGCCGGTGCGGGACCAGCCGTTGCGCATGGCGCGCGCCGTTTCCTCCGGCTTGTTCCAGTAGCCCGGCGTGATATTGGGTCCGCGCACGACGATCTCGCCGACCGTGCCGCGCGGCACTTCGCGTCCCTCGCCGTCCATGATGCGAATGGTCACGCCGATCCCGCCGCGCCCCACCGACCGCGACAATCCGCTGCGGCGGGCCGCCTCGCTGTGATTCTCGGGTGGATTGCTGCACACGACAGGACACGTCTCGGTCAGCCCGTAGCTGTGCGAAAGCTCGATGCCCGGAAGCTGCGCGAGCAACTGCTCGACCATCTGCCCCGCGCTCGGCGACGCGCCGTAGTAGAGCCTGTGCAAGCTCTTCAGGTTATAGCGGGAGATGTCGGGATGCGTGAGCAGCGCGTGAATCATCGTCGGCACGAGCACGGATTCGGTCACGCCTTCGCGTTCGATGGTCGCGAGCAATTCGGTTGCGTCGAACGATGGCACCAGCACGTGCGTGCCGCCCGCGAGGAACTGCGTGACGACCCGCCCCAGCCCGGCAATGTGAAACAGCGGCGCGACGTGCATTACCACGCTGTTGGGCGGCTGCGGCATCTCGGCGAGACGCGGCACGCAACCGGACCACAGGTTCAGATGCGTCTGCATCACACCTTTCGGAAAGCCCGTGGTGCCGCCGGTGTACATGATGCAGGCGAGATCGCCGCCGCCGCGCCAGGCATCGTCGATGGGCGATGTCGTGCCGATCAGCGTCTCGAACGACAGCATGCCGTCCGGGGCCGCGCCGTCGCCGACGTAGATCAGCGTGGGCGGATGCTTCGCGCGCCGGCGGATGGCATCGACGTGATGCTGGAACGCTTCATCGACGAAAAGGATGCGCGTGTCGCAGTCATCGAGCGAATAGACGATTTCCGGCACGCTCCAGCGCACGTTGATGGGATTGAGCACGCCGCCCGCCCACCACACGCCCATCATGTACTCGACATACCGGTCCGAATTCGGCGCGAGCATGGCGACCCGGTCGCCCGGCGCCATGCCAAGGCCCACCAGCGCACCCGCGAGGCGCGCGACGCGATCGCTCAACTCGCCGTAGCTGCGCCGGCGGCCGCGAAAGATGGTCGCCGTGCGTTGCGGATATTGCTGAAGCGCGCGATGAAGGCATTGGGTCAGGTACATCTGAATCGTCTCCGTTGGTGTTTTCCACGTCGGGACGCGCCGCCCTGAAATGGAAAGTATCGTCTGCGCCCATATTGCGCCCGCGATTCGAAAGCGCCGCCCCCTCGACTCAGGGGGCATCGAAACGAAGCACGCGCTTAAGTTCCGCTTCGATTTTTCGCGTGCGCCTCATGCACGTCATGCGCCTTTTCCGCCCGTGATTTAAGTCCCGTCGTCATCGCCCCCCGCGTCGGGGAGTGGCCGCGCGCGGGCCGCTAGCGATGATTCGATCACACGGGTGTCGTCCCGGACCGCCCTGATCCGCCCGGCAGCATGACCCATCACGCATACGAGACCGCGAGGTAAGCATGACCCGAACGCCAATCCCCTATGGCATCACCGGCTACGGCGGCTATGTGCCGCGCCTGCGCATGCAACGCGCGGCGATCGCCGACGCGCATCGCTGGATTAGCGGCGCGGCCGGCGCATCGCCCAAAGGCGAACGCGCTTTCTGCAGCTGGGACGAGGACAGCGTCACGATGGCCGTCGAAGCGGCCCGCGACGCGCTCGATCAGCGTCAGCGCATCGGCATCGACGCGCTGACGCTCGCCACCACGCGCCCCGCCTTCGCCGATCTGCAAAGCGCGAGCATCGTCGCCGGCGCGCTTGAGCTTCCGGCCAGCGTGCGCACGCTCGAAATCGGGCAATCGCAGCGCGCGGGCGTCAGCGGCCTGCTGAACCACCTGCTCGCGGCGCGCGAGAACGTGCTGTTCGTCGCGAGCGATCATCCGTCGGCGAAGCCCGCCAGCGCGCAGGAACTCACCTACGGCGCGGGCGCCGCTGCGTTCACGCTCGGCAGCGAAGGCGTGATCGCGGAACTCGTCGGCAGTGCGAGCGAAACGGCGCTCTTCGTCGATCATTTCCGCGCCGCCGACGGCAAGTACGACTACTACTGGGAAGAGCGCTGGATTCGCGACGAAGGCTACGCGAAGATCGTCCCCGCCGCGGTCAAGGCCGCGCTCGACAACGCGGGCGTGCCGGCCGACGCCATCGCCCATTTCGTTTTCGCCGCGCCGCTCAAGGGCGTGGGCGCGACCGTGGCGAAGCGCATCGGCATTGCAGCCGATGCCGTCGCCGACCATCTCGACGAACGATGCGGCCACGCGGGCGCCGCGCATCCGTGTCTCATGCTCGCCGCCACGCTCGAACGCGCGAAACCCGGCGATCTCATCGTCGTCGCGGGCTTCGGCCAGGGCTGCGACGTGCTCGTGCTGAAGGCGACGGACAACATCGCGTCGTTCAAACCGCGCCGGGGCGTGAGGCAAGCCATCGCGGACGCGCAGGTGCACGGCGACTATCTGCGCATGCTCTCGTACGACAACGCCATCGACCTCGAATGGGGCATGCGCGCCGAGAAGCAGGTCAAGACCGCGTTCACCGAGCAATACCGCAGCGCGCATCAGCTCGGCGGCTTCGTCGCGGGCAAGTGCGGCTGCTGCGGCACGGTGCAATTCCCGCAGCTCGCGTATTGCGTGAACGCCAGTTGCAACGCGCCCGCCGCGCAGTTCGAGCCGACATCCCTCTACGACGTCAGCGCGCAAGTCCTGACCATGACGGCCGACTGGCTCTCCTACCACCCCGCCCCGCCGCTTTACGTGGGCTTCGTGCAATTCGACAACGGCGCGCGCGTGCTCATGGAAGTCACCGATGTCGGCGCCGCCGGTCTCGATGTCGGCACGCCGCTGCGCATGGTGTTCCGCATCAAGGACATCGACCGGGCGCGCAACTATCCGCGCTATTTCTGGAAAGCCACGCCGCTCGCGGCATAACGGAGCCGACAATCATGGCAAACGGTATCAAGGACAAGGTCGCCATCATCGGCATGGGCTGCACGCGGTTCGGCGAGCGCTGGGACGCGGGGACGCACGACCTGCTGGCGGAAGCATTCGACGAAGCGCTCGCGGACGCGGGCATCGGCCGCAACGAGATCGGCGCGGCGTGGTACGGCTCGTGTCTCGACGCGGTGAACGTCGGCAACTCGGCCATTCCGGCTTCGCTCGCGCTGCGGCTGGACGGCATTCCGTTCAGCCGCATGGAGAACATGTGCGCGACGGGCACCGAGGCGCTGCGCGGCGCGGCGTACGCGGTCGCTTCGGGCGCGGTGGACATCGCGCTCGCCATCGGCGCGGAGAAGCTCAAGGACACCGGCTACGGCGGGCTGCCGCCCACGTACAAGGGCACCATGAACGACCTGTGGCTGCCGCTCGGCTCCGCGCCGGCGGGCTTCGCGCAACTGGCGGACGGCTATCGCACGCGGCACGGCATCGCGAAGGACGAACTCAAGCGCGCGCTGGCCCGCGTGTCGTGGAAGAGCCATCAGAACGGCGTGCTGAGTCCGAAGGCGCATCTGCGCAAAGCCGTGACGATGGAGCAGATTCTCGGCGCGCCGATCATCGCTGAACCGCTCGGCCTCTTCGATTGCTGCGGCGTCAGCGACGGCGCGGCGGCGGCTATCGTCACGACGCCGGAAATCGCCCGCGCGCTCGGCCGCCGCGACATGGTGACGATCAAGGCCATTCAGTTGAGCGTGAGTTCGGGCATCGAATCGACGACGAACGTGTGGGACGGCAGCCACGTGCGCAACACGCGCAACGCGGCGCAACGCGCGTATGCCGAGGCCGGCATCACGAATCCGCGCGAACAGCTCGACCTGATCGAAGTGCACGACTGCTTCTCCATCACCGAACTGGTGACGATGGAAGACCTCTTCATCTCCGAAGCCGGACGCGCCGTGCACGACGTGCTCGACGGCTTCTACGACCGCGACGGCGGCGTGCCCTGCCAGATCGACGGCGGCCTGAAATGCTTCGGCCATCCCATCGCGGCGTCGGGCCTGCGCATGGCCTACGAAATCTACAACCAGTTGCAGGACCGCGCGGGCGAACGCCAGTTGAAGTCGCCCGCCATCGGACTCACGCACAACCTGGGCGGCGTCCCGTATCAGGGCATCGCGGCCATCGGCGTGCTGGGGCTGCACCACTCATAACGGATCGTCAGGATTCCGACTCAAGGAGGAGTACACAATGGGCTTGCTCGAAGGAAAGGTTGTCATCGTGACCGGCGCGGGCGCCGGTGTCGGCAAGGGCATCGCGTGCGAGGCCGCGCGTCAGGGCGCGCGCGTCGTCGTGAACGACATCGGCGTGAACATCGACGGCTCGGGCGGCAGCGCCGGCCCCGCGCAGCAGACCGTCGACGAAATCCGCGCGGCGGGCGGCGAAGCCGTCGCCAATACCGACAGCGTGGCCGAATGGCCGTCGGCGCAGAAGATCGTCCAGCAAGCGCTCGATACCTTCGGCCGCATCGACGCCGTGGTCAACAACGCGGGCAATCTGCGCGACACGGTGTTTCACCGCATGACCGAAGACGAATTCGACGCCGTCGTGCGCGTGCATCTGAAAGGCACGTGGAACGTGTCGCGCTCGGCCGCGCCGCATTTCAAGTCGCAGGAAAGCGGCGCCTTCGTGCACATGACATCGACCTCGGGATTGATCGGCAACTTCGGCCAGGCCAACTACGCCGCCGCGAAGATGGGCATCGTGGGGCTGTCGAAGTCCATCGCCATCGACATGCAGCGCTTCAACGTGCGCTCGAACTGCATCGCCCCGTTCGCGTTCACGCGCATGGTCGGCAGCGTGCCGACCGAATCGGACGAAGCGAAAGAGCGCATGAAGGTCTACATGACGATGGAGTCGGGCAAGATCGCGCCGTTCACGCTCGCCCTGCTCACCGACCAGGCGAAGCACGTCAACGGTCAAATCTTCGGCGTGCGCAACAACGAAATCTATCTGTTCTCGCAGCCCCGCCCCATCCGCACCGCGCACACGGCGGAAGGCTGGACGGTGCAATCGTGCGTGGAGCGCGCCATTCCGATGTTCGAGAAATCGTTCTTCCCGCTCGAACTCTCGCGCGACGTCTTCGCCTGGGACCCGGTCTGACCAAGGCCGCGCGAAGCCCCAAGCAAAGGAACAGCAGACATGGATTTCCAGCCTGATCGAAACCTCGAGGCCTTCCGGCAGACCGTGCGCGCCTTCTTGCGCGAACGCCTGCCCGCGGACCTCGTTCGCCCGCTGCGCACCGGCACGCGTTCGGCGCGCGAGGACGTGACGCGCTGGCAGCGCATCCTCAACGAACAGGGTTGGGGCACGCCTTCGTGGCCCGCCGAGCATGGCGGTCCCGGCTGGAGCGTTCAGGAGCGTCTCGTTTTCGACGAAGAGTGCATCGCGGCCGGCGCGCCGACTCAGGACGGCGGTGCACAAAAGCTCCTCGGTCCCGTGCTCAACGCGTTCGGCACGCCGGCGCAGAAAGCCGCGCATCTTCCGTTGCTCCTGAGCGGCGAGCGTCAATGGTGCCAGGGCTTCTCCGAGCCGGGCTCGGGCTCCGACCTCGCATCGCTGCGCACGCGCGCGGATCGGGTCACGGACGACGAAGGCGACCACTATGTCGTCAACGGCCAGAAGATCTGGACGAGCTACGCGCATCGGGCCGACTGGATCTTCATGCTCGTGCGCACCGATCAGGACGCGAAGAAGCAGGCCGGCATCAGCTTCCTTCTCGTCGACATGAAGACGCCCGGCATCACCGTGCGCCCGATTCGCAGCATCGACGACTGTCATCACCTGAACGAGACGTTCTTCGACAACGTGCGCGTGCCGGTATCGAACCGCGTGGGCGCCGAGGGCGAAGGCTGGGCGATCACCAAGTTCCTGCTCAACAACGAGCACGCATCGACCGCCGACCTGCCGGTGCTCAGGCGCTATCTGAAGCAGCTGCGGTCATTGGCCGTGCGCGCGCGCGACGGCGAGCGGCCGCTCTTCGAGCGCACGAGCTTCGCCTTGCGGCTCGCGCGCCTCGAAGCCGAGACGAACGCCATCGTGATGATGGTGCAGCGCGTGGCCGCGCTCGAACAGGACCACAGTTCCGCCGCGCACGCGATGGGCTCGATTCTCAAGATACGCGCCACCGAGCTGCAACAGCAGTTGAGCGCGTTCCTGGTGGAATCGCTCGGCGATCACGGGGCGATCGCGTATCCGGGACCCCAGGAGAAAAGCGCCGCAGCGCTGCCGATGCAGGAGCACGGCCGCGGTCTCGCGAACGAAATGTTCTTCCGCCGCGCCTCCACGATCTACGGCGGCACGAGCGAAGTCCAGCGCGGCATCGTCGCACGCGCACTGTTCCAGTTCTGACAACCAGCACACGACATCGAACTCGAGGAATCCGCATGAAGAGTTATCAAAAGATTGCCGATTTGCGGCCGCTCGTCGGCGAAGTGATCGGCACGAGCAACTGGATCGCAATCGAGCAGTCCCGCGTCAACCTGTTCGCCGACGCAACGGGCGACTATCAGTGGATTCACGTCGAACCCGAGCGCGCGAAAAACGGCCCGTTCGGCGGTCCGATCGCGCACGGCTTTCTCACGCTGAGCCTGCTGCCCGTGTTCTCGTCGACGGCGTTTCATATCGTCGAAAGCAGCATGGGCGTGAACTACGGCCTCGACAAAGTGCGCTTCCCCGCTCCGGTGCCGGTGGGCAGCCTGGTGCGCGCGCATTTCAGGCTGCTCTCGTGGGAGCCGCTCGATAACGACGGCGCGCAGATCAAGATCGAAATGACGGTCGAGCGCGAAGGCGCGACCAAGCCGGTCTGCGTCGCCGAATCGATCATGCGGCGCTATCCCTGAGATCCGGGCAGCCGCAAACCAATCAACGAGTCATGGAGGAACAACAATGGATCTGGGACTGAAAGATCGCGTGGCGATCGTGACGGGCTCCGCACGCGGCATCGGCGCGGAAACGGCGCGCATGCTGGCGAGTGAAGGCATGGCCGTGGTGATCACCGATCTCGACCTCGATGCCGCGACGGAAACTGCGCGTCATATCGAATCGAACGGCGGCAAGGCGATTGCCGTGCAATGCGACGTGCGCAGCGAAGAGCAAGTGCGCAAGATGGTCGGCGCGGGCGTCGAGGCGTTCGGGCGCATGGACGTGCTGGTCAACAACGCGGGCCTCGTGAAGGATCGCACGCTGTTGAAGATGGAAGAAGCCGACTTCGATCTCGTGCTCAACGTCACGCTCAAAGGCGCGTTCCATTGCTGCCGCGCCGTGCTGCCGCACATGCATGAACGGGGCTGGGGCCGCATCGTCAATATCACGTCGCGTGCGCTCTTCGGCAATCCGGGCCAGGCGAACTACTCGAGCGCGAAAGCGGGCCTCGTCGGGTTCACGCGCGCGCTGTCGCTCGAACAGGCGCGCAAGGGCGTGACGGTGAACGCCATCGCGCCGGGCTTCATCGAAACGGAATACATTCAAAGCCTGCCGAACTACGACACCATCCGTGAGAACGCGCTCGCGAAGAACGCGGTGACGTTCGCCGGACAAACCAGCGACATCGCGGGCGCGGTCGCCTTCATGGCCTCCGAGCACGCGCGCTATATCACCGGCACGACGCTCTTCGTGACGGGAGGCCGCTATGGCTGATCTCGCCTGCGACGTCGACGGCCTCGACAGCGACCAGCAACTGCTGCGCGACAACATCCGCCGCTATCTGAAGCAACACGTGACGCCGCGCATTCAGCAGGCGGAGCGCGACAAGCGTTTCCCGCATGAAGTGCTGACCGGTCTCGGCGATTTCGGCTATCTCGGCGGCCACCTGAGCGAAGCGGACGGCGGCCTCGGCATCGACTATTTGACGTGGGCCGTGATGATGGAAGAAGCCGGCTATTGCTGGCTCTCGCTGCGCATCCTGCTCAATGGCTTGAACATCGTCTCGGGCATCATCAACGCCTACGGCACCGAAGATCAGAAAGAGCGTTTCATGCGGCCGCTGCTGCGCAACGAGCGCAAGACGTTCGTGTCGATCTCGGAGCCGGATGTCGGATCGAACGTCGCCGAAATCAAGACGCGCGCCGACAAGCGCGGCGATCGTTACGTGTTGAACGGCAGCAAGCTGTGGATCACGAACGGTCTCTTCGCGGACTTCGGCATTGTCGTGGCGCGCACGTTTAGCGAGACTTGCGACGGCGCGCTTTCGCTCTTTCTCGTCGACCGCAGCGAGACGACGTTCGACGTGAGCCCGGTCGAAACGATGTTCGCGCGCAGCACCGGCACCGCCGCGTTCACGTTCGAGAACGCGGAGATTCCCGCCGCGAATCTGATCGGCGAGGAAGGCGCGGGCTTGCGGCAGATTCTGATCGGACTGAACTTCGGACGCCTCAACGTGGCGATGGGCGCGGTCGGCGCGGCGCAGAGCGCGCTGGACCTTTCCATCGAGTATGCGAAGCAGCGCAAGCAGTTCGGGCGCGCAATCGGTTCGTTCCAATTGGTGCAGAAGCATATCGTCGATATGACCGCGAAAACGCTGGCCGCGCGCGCGCTGGGGTATCGCGCTGCACGCGCCATGCAGAACGGCACGGCGCGCACGGAATGCTCGATTGCCAAGCTCTACGCGACCGAAGCCGCCTTCGAAGTGGCGAACCACGCGCTTCAGGTGCACGGCGGCATGGGCTACGCGACCGAGCTTCCGATCGAACGCATCTTCCGCGATACGCGCGGCGGCATGATCCCGGAAGGGACGACGGAAATCCAGACACTCATCATCGGGCGCGAGATTCTCGGCATCTCGGCGCTGACCTAAGGAGACACAGCATGACCGAAACCAACGTCCTCGACGAGATCGCGAAAGCGTCGATCTACTGGGAAGATCTCACGCCGGGCACCACCTACACCACGTCTTCGCGCACGATCACGGAAGGCGACGTGGCCGCGTTCGCCGCGCTCACGGGCGACTTCAACAAGGTGCACGTCGATGCCGAGTACGCGAAAGGCACCATTTTCGGTCAGCGCATCGCGCACGGCATGCTCGTGGCATCGTTCATGGCCGGGCTGACTTCGCGCTCGATTCCGAATCAGTTGATGGAAGGCGCGCTCTTTAGCGTGCTCGAAAACCGGCTGAAGTTTCCGAAGCCGTCGTTCATCGGCGATACGCTGCGCGTGGAAATCGAAGTGGTCGAGCAGCGCGAAACGAGCCGGCCGGACCGCGGCATCATCGCGTTCATGCGTCGCGGGATCAATCAGCGCAACGAAGTCGTCGCCGAGATGGCCGCCACGTGCCTCTTCAAGCGACGCACGCCGGCGAACACACAGTGAAGCGGGAGACAAGCTCATGGTAAAGACCGAAATCGGCTACACGACCACCGATACCATCATGGTGCGCGGCCTCAATCTGTCGACGGAAATCATCGGCAAGTTCGATTTCATCGACATGATCTTTTTCACGACGCTCGGCCGCAAGCCCGAGCCGCGCGAGAAGACCATGGTCAATGCGCTGCTCGTCACCACGGCGGATCACGGCATCACGCCGAGTTCCCTCGCGGGCCGGCTGACTTATATCGGCGCGCCGGAAGCGCTGCAGGGCGCGGTCGCGGCGGGCCTGCTCGGCGCGGGCAGCGTGTTTCTCGGCACAATGCAGAACGCCGCCGAAATGCTGATCGAAGGCGCGAAAGGCCTGCCGGGCGATGCCGGCGACGAGCAGATCCGCGAAGCCGCGCGCAATGTGATCCGCCAGCACAAGGAGCAGCGTCGCGCGATTTACGGCGTGGGGCATCCGATTCACATCGACGGCGACCCGCGCGTGCCCACGCTGCGCGAACTCGCGCGCGAGAACGGCTATTACGACGTGCACTGGCGGCTGATGGATGCGATTGCATACGTGCTCACGCAAGAGCAGAAGAAGCCGCTTCCGCTGAACGCGGTCGGCGCGATCGCGGCCATCGTCGCCGCGATGGGTCTCGATCCGCTGATCGCGCGCGGTCTGTCGCTCGTCGGCCGCTCGGCGGGTCTTCTCGCCCACATCATGGAAGAGAAGAGCGCGCCGATGGCCCGCGAAGCCTGGCAGCTCGTGTTGCGAGACGATCCGCGCAACGTCCTGCCGTGACATCGCCTTCTGCCCCGCGCCAACGCGCGGGGCAGCGCATTCTCACTCGTGGAAAAGGAAGCGCTTACGTGACTACATCCTCCGTCACACGACGGCTCATGCACACACGCACGATGAGCTGCAACGGCTATCTTCGCAGCGACGGCCTCTTCGACGTCGAGGGCGAACTGCGCGACATCACGCCGATCGAGACCGACCTGCTCTTCAAACTCGTGCCGGCGGGCGAGCCGATCCATCACATGCGCATCGTCATGACGCTCGATACCGCGATGGTGATTCAGGACGTGTCGGCGCATATCGAGGCAGGGCCGACCGTTTATTGCGTGGACATCGAATCGGCTTATGCGGGTCTCAAGGGCATGCAGATCGGCGCGGGATTTCGCAAGCAGATCAAGGCGGTCGTCGGCGGCGTGAACGGCTGCACGCATCTGACCGAACTGCTGGGATTGATCGCCAATACGGCGATGCAGACACGCTTCGCCGTGGGCCGCGTGGAGCGCAACGGACGCCGTCCCGCCGATGAATCCGGAACCATGAATCCGCCCGCGATCATCAATAGCTGCTACACGAATCGCGCGGACGGTGAAGCCATGAAGGTCCTCTGGCCGATGCACAGGCGGCCGGCGAACTGAAAGCGGCAAGCGAAATCAGCCGGGCGCGCGGTTTCGCTTCAACTGAAAGGAAACGGCGACGCGGTCGGCGGGATAACGCGTATCGGTGATTTCGAGAATGCGGCCGTCATGGCGTCGATAGTGGCGAATGATGCGCAGCCCGGCTGTGTCGGCTTCGACGCGCAGACGCTTTGCCAGCGGCGCGTCGATCAATTCGCCCTTGACGATCTGCGTGATCTGCTCGAACGGCTGCCCGCTGTCACGCTCGATGATCGCGCTGACCAGTTCCTCGGGACGGCGGCGAATCTCGTCGACGAGATGCTCGAACGCGGCATCGATATAAATGTCCGCCCACGCGATGGGCGCCGCCCGCTTCCCGCCTTCCACGCGCAAACCTGAAAGGCGTATCCACTGACTGCCGGGAGGCGCTCCGAGACTGCGGGCCAGCGCGCGATCCAGCTTGACCGATGACACCGACTCGATGGCGCGCACTTCGGTCGCCGCGACGCGCGTAAGGTCTTCCAGCGTCTCGAAGGATTGCGTGAACACCGTTCTCGGATTCGCGCTTTCGATAATCGTGCCGACCGATTTCCTGCGCGAGATGTAGCCCAAGTCCTGAAGCATCTTGAGCGATGCCCGCACGGTGTGGCGGCTCACGCCGTGCAGTTCGGCCAGTTCCGGCTCCGTGGGCAAGAGGCTTCCCACCGCATACTGCCCGCCGGAAATGGCCTTCACGAGCGATTGCGCGAGTTCGGCGTAGCGGGTGGTCGGCATGGAGGGACTGACGGGATGGTGGGTGGGCTTCGCGCGCATCGTTGGCTGAATCGTCATTGCGTAGGCGCGGGGCGCGGGTTCGCAGAAGCATCGATTGTATGCGGCGTCTCGCAGCAGACGACAAGTTGTCGTCGCAAGACTCACGGACGCGATGCCGTCACGTTCATTCGATCAGAACGGCATCGCGTCCCTTTGATCGCCGACGCTAGCCCGCGAAGAATCGCCGCTCGGCTTCCGACGGAAGCGGCATGCCGGTCACCTTCGCCTTCTCCAGCACGCTCCAGAAATAGCGATACGTCGCGCGATCGTGCAGCTCGCCCTTGTACTGGATCGGCCCCCACGCGGCATCCTGCGCCGCGACGAGAATCGCCGCCGCGTCTTCCACTTCCTCGAAGTCCGGCCGCATCGCATTGACGATCGGCTGAATCTGCGCCGGATAAATGCTCCACATGCGCAAGAAGCCGAACTGGTTGCGGGCGCGGCTCGCGTCGGCGGCGATCACGTCCGCATCCTTCAGATTCAGACAGACGTTATGCGCCGGCACGATGCCGTTCGCGAGCGCCGCAGCCACCACGTCCGCTTTCGCGCGCGCCAGAAGCGCATGCTCGAACTGGCCGGGGCTGCGCATCGCGGAGGCGGGAATCGCGCCGTGGTGCCCGCTCACGAAATCCATCAGGCCGAAGTCCAGTACTTCGATATGCGGCAACGCGGCGATCTCGAAGACATCGCGCAGCGCGCCGTGCGTTTCGATCAACACGTGAACCGGCACCGCGCGATCGACGCCGCTTCGCCGCGCGACCTGCTGAACATGATCGATGACGTCGGCGACCTGCGAAGCCTGCGTCGCTTTCGGAATCGTGATGTAGGCGACACGATCCCCTGCCTCGCCCACGATGATGTCCACGTCCTGCCGCCACGCAGGGTGCGACGGATCGTGGATGCGCGCGCCCGCGCGGCCGAACCGGTTGCGCTCCGAGCGAAGCATGCGCGCGACCATCTGCGCATGCTCGCGTTCTTGCCCTGCCGCCGCGCCATCCTCGCAGTCACAGGTGATGTCGAAGACCGGGCCGTATTCGCGCTGAAGATCGAGCGCCTTGCCAATCAGTTTCTCGCTGCCGGCGAAGTGCTCGCACGCGGGCAGGACGGGAAACGGCTTTTCGCCGGAAAACAGCGCGCTTTCGGGATGCGTGTTGAGGCTCATCGGTTGCTCCATGTGGCGGATTTCTTCGGTATAGCGATCGTGTAATCGAGGTCCAGCACCACGTCGGGGGCGTGAACCGGACGGCCGGCTCGTGCATCGGGAAAGACGATCGATGCGGCATCTACGTTCTTCGCGCCGATCATGCGCAGGCGCAGGCCGCCGACCGCGTTGTCGCCGAGATCGAACTTGTCGATGACCGTCGTCGCGCAGACGAGCGTGTCGCCCGCGAACGTGGGATTGACGTGGCTGCCCGCGTTGATCGCGAGCATCGTCAGCGCGTTTTCGAGGCCGTCGTAAGCGAGCGCCTTGCAGAGCGACATCACGTGGCCGCCGTAGACGAGACGCCGACCGCCGCCCGCCGATGCCGCGCGCGCGTCGAAGTGCGCCTTCGCGGTGTTTTGATAGAGCCGCGTCGCGATGCTGTGATCGCTGTCGTTCACGGCCATCGCGCCGGGATGGTCGATGCGCTCGCCCACTTCGTAGTCGTCCCAAAGATCCATGACGCCGGTCAGCGCGGTGACGTTGCTCACCGCCGCGCCGAAGTCGTGACGCGGCAGCCGGTCGGGCGAAACCACCGCCTCCAGTGGCGGCACGACGGCTTCGGCGCAAGGCGCTTGCGCATCGCGCTTGTGGACCATGACCCAGCGTATCCACGTCAGCACGTCCGCGCCGTGCTGATTCCTGGCCGTGGATCGCACATAGACGATCCCGCTCTTGCGGCTCGTGTTCTCCTTCAGACCGATCACATCGCTTTCGACGGCGAGCGTGTCGCCCGGAAAGACCGGCGCGAGAAAACGCACGTCGGCATAGCCCAGGTTCGCTACCGCATTGAGCGATACATCCGGCACGGTCTTGCCAAACGCCGTGTTGAACACCAGCAGATCTTCCAGCGGACGGGCATGCAGACCGAGCCGACGCGCGTTGGTCTCGGCCGTGGCGAGCACCGCCCGGCTTCCCGTCAGGCCGATGTAGAGACTTCGGTCGCCTTCAGTGAGCGTGCGCGGCGTGGCATGGCGTAGCTTCATGCCGACGCGGAAGTCCTCGAAAAAGTTGCCATTCCTGTCTTTCGTCACTCGTCCTCCTGTTCGAACAGCCTTCCGTTGATCGGCCATATGTCCGTACATAGTGTCCAAAACGATTTGCTTCGTCAATCGTTTTAGGGGCTTGCGTCATTTCCAGAAAGGTGGCTATTTTTAAGCACTTTTATGCACTTAACACCCCCCCGAATTTGTTGAAACGCCCGCGATTCACGCTGCTACTATGTCCGCACATATGCGTGCGCACATGCGCTCTGCCACACGACCCGATCTTCAAGGAGACCCCGATGCAAAGACTCACCGATGAACGACGCATGATTCAGGAAGCCGCGCGCCAGTTCACGATGGAACGCGTGCTGCCGCTCGCCAACAAGCTCGATCCCGAGAAAGGCACGATTCCTCGTGAACTGATCGATGAAATGGCCGAGCTGGGTTACTTCGGCATCCTCATTCCGGAGGAATACGGCGGGCTGGGTCTCGGCGCTTACGAATACTGCCTCGTCGCCGAACAGCTTGCGCGCGGCTGGATGAGCGTGGCGAGCCTGATCGCGCGGGGCAACGGTTTGATCGGCGCGCTCAAAAGCCTTTCGCCGGAAAAGAAAGCGGAATATCTGCCCCGCATGGCGCGCGGCGAATATCTCGGCGCGTTCTCGCTTTCGGAGCCGAACGCCGGCTCGGACGTCGCCAACATTTCCTGTCGCGCCGTGCGCGATGGCGACGAATGGGTCATCACGGGCAACAAGTACTGGTGCACGTTCGCCGACGAAGCCGATTTCATCCTCGTGATCGCGCGCACCAATCCCGAGGTCGATCCGAAAGCGCGTCATCGCGGGCTTTCCGCGTTCATGGTCGAAAAGCCGCGCGGCGAATTGCCCGCGAACGTCAAGGGCAGCCCGATTCCGAAGATCGGCTATCACGGCTGGACGACGTGGGAACTCGCGTTCGACGGCTGCCGCGTGCCCGCGTCCAGCATGGTCGGCGAAGAAGGCAAGGCGTTCTATATCGCGACGGCGGGCCTCGAAACCGCGCGCGCCCACACCGCTGCACGTTCGATCGGCCTCGCGCAGGGCAGTCTCGAAGACTCGCTCGCCTACGCACGCGATCGTGCGCAGTTCGGCTCGCCCATCGGCCATTTCCAGGCCATCCGCTTCAAGCTCGCGGACATGGCGACGCAGATCGAGGCATCGCGCGCGCTGTTGTATTCCGTGTGCGAACAGATCGATGACGGCAGGCGCTGCGACACCGAAGCCGCCATGGTGAAGCTCTTCGCGAGCGAAATGTCCGAGCGCGTGACGAGCGAAGGCTTGCAGATTCACGGCGGCGCCGGCTACACGACGCACTTCGCCGCCGAACGCTACTGGCGCGACGCGCGGCTCACGAAGATCTTCGAAGGCACATCCGAGATCCAGATGCGCATCATCTCCGACGCCCTGCTCGGCAAGCTCGCCGCGTAATCATCCTTCGCAAGCCATTGGAGAAGCACATGGAGCGCATTTCGACCGACGCGGCGCGTTGCGGCGGCGCCCTCAAGGGCATACGCGTGATCGATCTCACGCAAATGCTGGCCGGTCCTTTCTGCACGCAGATTCTTGCCGATCACGGCGCCGACGTCATCAAGATAGAAGGACTGAGCGGCGACGGCACGCGCGCCAACGGCCCTTATTGCGACGACGACACGCTGCGTCAATATGGCGGCTATTTTCAGAGCGTGAATCGCAACAAGCGATCGGTCGCCGTGGACCTGAAGACGCCGCAAGGGCTTGCTGTTGTGCGCAAGCTGATCGAAGGCGCGGACATCGTCGTCGAGAACTTTCGCTCGGGCGTCATGGAACGGCTCGGCCTCGCGTGGGAAGCGCTGCGCGAAGTCAATCCCCGGCTCGTCTACGGCGCGGTTCGCGGATTCGGCGATCCACGCAGCGGCGAAAGCCCCTACGCGGACTGGCCCGCCTACGATGTCGTCTCGCAGGCGATGGGCGGCATGATGGGCATCACCGGCCCGGACAGCGAAACGCCGATGAAGATCGGCCCCGGCGTGGGTGATACCGTGCCCGCGCTGATGCTCTGCATCGGCTTGCTGGCCGCCGTGCTGCGGGCGCGCGAGACCGGTGAAGGTCAGTTCGTCGATGTCGCCATGACGGATTGCGTGCTGGCCATGTGCGAGCGCATCGTCTATCAGACGTCGTACACGGGTGTCGTGCCGGCGCCGGAAGGGAATCGCCATCCGCTGCTCTGCCCGTTCGGGCTCTTTCGGGCGCGCGATGGCTGGGCGTCGATTGCCGTCGCGCACGACGGCTTCTGGGAGAAGTTCGCGAATGCGATCGGCCGGCCCGAACTGATCGACGATCCCCGCTTCGCCACGAACGCCGCGCGCGTGAAGCACACGCCGCTCGTGGTGGAGATCGTCGAAGCGTTCACATCGGTGCGGACGAAGGCCGAGCTTGCCGAATGCTTCGGCGGACGCGTGCCGTTCGGTCCCGTCTACACGTCGGCGGAGATTTTCGACGACTCGCACTATCGCGTGCGCGACATGCTCGTGGATGTGGAGCAGCCTGGATCGGCGAAGCGCGTCAAGATCGCCGGCGTACCGATCAAGATGGGCAGCACGCCGGGCGGCGTTTATCGTCGCGCGCCGATGCTCGGCGAGCATACCGACGAGGTTCTTCTCGCAGCCGGCTACGATGTATCTTCGATCGGGCATCTTCGGGAAACGGGCGCGGTTCGGTGACATGCAGCTCATTGCTTCCGGCAATGAGCCACGCCTTGACTCCATAAAAAGAAAAACGCGCATGGACTGACTGGTTCCATGCGCGTTGTTGCTTCTGCGGGTCATTGAGGCTGAATCGGCAATTGGTCGTGGTCGGCAATCCGAAGGCAGAAGCCGCCACGATCATGTTGGTCTCCATCGCGCCGAAAGGCTTTAGTAGAAGCTCCGCACCGCTCGCTTCATTTCCGTGCCCGACGGCAGCGCCACGAGCACGGACATACCGCATCAAACCGCTTCACTTTCCGCGCGCAACGCTTCCTGAAGCGCGGCCGCGTTCGCTGCTTCGTGCTGATCGCTGGTGCCGAACAGAATATCGGCGACGATCGCCCGCTTGAAATAATGGCCGACAGCGTATTCCTCGGTCATGCCGATGCCGCCGTGCAACTGAATGGCCTGCCCGCAGACCCACTTCGCCGCGCGTCCGATGAACGCCTTGCCTTGCGATACCGTGAGCCGCTGCGTCTTTTCGCATTCGCCCTCGAACGCAGCGAGCATCGCGTACAGCATCGAACGCGATAGTTCGAGTTCCGCCGCCATATCCGCCATGCGATGTTGCAGCGACTGAAAGCTGCCGATCGCCACGCCGAACTGCTTGCGCACCTTCAGATATTCCGCCGTGATTTCGATAGCCCGCTCCATCGCGCCGACCAGTTCGGCGCACAGTGCGGTGATGCCGTGCGACAAGCCATGCCGCAACGCCCGAAGACCCGCGCCGCGCTCGCCCAACAGCGCGCTCGCAGGCACGGCCACTTGCGCGAACGTCAGTTCGGCCGCATGCGTGCCGTCGTGCAATGGAAGCGGCTGTTGCGTCAGCCCCGGCGATCCGGCGCGCAGCAGAAAGAGCGAAATGCCGTCGTCGACGTCAGCGCTATCCGCCACGCGCGCCGACACGATGAACCAGTCGGCATCGGCCGCGCCGAGCACGAGCGTCTTCGTGCCTTCGATGCGATAGCCGTCCTTGCCGCGTGTCGCCGTCGTCTGCACGATCGCGGGATCGCCACGCGACGACGCTTCGCTGTACGCGAGCGCCACGCGTTGCGAACCGTCGGCAAGCGCGGGCAGCAACGTGTCCATCACCGCCGGTCCTGCCGCGGCCACGAGCGTCTGAGCGGCGAGCACCGCGCAGCCCAGATACGGCTCGACGACGAGCGCGCGCCCGAACTGCTGCGTGATCAGCGCCGTATCGAGCAGCGTGCCGCCCAGTCCGCCGTATGCTTCCGGCAGCGCGGCGGCAAGCCAGCCGTTGTCCGCGAACGTGCGCCAGTTTTCGGCGTTGCCGCCCCGCGCCGTCTTCACAATCGCGTTGCGCGTTTCGAATGCGTAGGCCTTGTCGATGAAACGGCGCACGCTGTCCTGGAGCAACTGCTGCTCGTCATTCAGATTGAAATTCATGTCGGCCAATATCCTCAGAACTGAAACATCATCTTCGCGACAATGCCGCGCTGTACTTCGCTCGTTCCGCCGTAGATGGTGGTCGCGCGACGGAAGAACATTTCGGCGGCGATGCCCTGCGCTTCTTCCTGCAGCAATCCCGCCGGCAGCGCGCCGACGCCCTCGCCCCGCGCACCGGTCCATGCGACCGCGCCGTGATCGCCCAGACACTCGACGAGGAACGCGCTCATCTTCTGCTGCAATTCCGTGCCGCGAACCTTGAGGATGGAGCCGAGCGCATGCGTGGCGGGGCTATGGTCTTTTTCCAGCGCGGCGACGCGCTGCACGAGCACGGTGATGGCCTGCAACTCGGCGTCGAGGCCGGCGAGCCGCAACGCTACATCGCTGCGTTCGATGAGCGGCGCATCGCCGAAACGGGTTTCGCGCGCGAGCGTGCGCAGCTTGCGCTGGAAGCGCTTCAGCGACGGCAGATCGGCCGTCGATGCATGTTCGTTGTTGAGCAGGAACTTCGTGAGCCTCCAGCCGTCGCCCTCCGCGCCGATGCGGTTGCCCACCGGCACACGGACGTTGTCGAAGAACGTTTCGTTTAGATGATGACGACCGTCGATGCTGATGATCGGCCGCACCGTGATGCCCGGCGATTTCATATCGACGAGCAGGAAGCTGATGCCGGCCTGCTTCTTGACGGACGTATCCGTGCGCACGAGCAGGAAGATCCAGTCCGCTTCGTGACCGTAGCTCGTCCAGATCTTCTGTCCGTTCACCACGTAGTGGTCGCCGTCACGCACGGCCTGCGTCCGCAGCGACGCGAGATCGGACCCGGAGCCGGGTTCGGAAAAGCCCTGGCACCAGATGCGCTCGCCACGAAGAATGGGCGTCACATGTTCGGCCTTCTGCTCGGGCGTCGCGAAATGATTGAGCACCGGACCGACCAGCCTTTGCGCGAACGTGTCCTGCGAAGGCGTACCCGCTGCGGAGCACTCTTCATCGAACACGAGACACTGAGGCACGCTCCAGCCCGTGCCGCCATGTTCTTTCGCCCAATACGGCGCGCCCCATCCGTATTCGTGCAGAATGCGTTGCCACTGTCTCAGCTCTTCGCGCGGCGAACGCACGCCGTCCCGCCGGCGCGGCAAGTCGGACGGCAAATGCTTGTGCAGAAAATCGCGTACCTCTTCGCGGAATGCACTGAGGCCCGGATCCGATCGAAAATCCATGCGTAGCTCTCCAGAATAACGGCAAACGCGATGCATAAGCGCCTGTCCAGTTTGATGGATCGTACGGGAGCGCTTCGATCGAAAAGCCCCCCACCGCTGGGGGTTCATAAGCGTCGCCAGGTAGTGAACATCGCCGTGGCGTACCGACCCGCGATGGTGCCGGTCAAAGGTGTCCGTGCATGCACAACAGTGCTTATGGCCGATGCGTGCGCGCCCCCCAACGTTGGGGGGCATCAAATTGCGCTTTGCGCTGCACCTTATCTATGTCCGGACCAAGCGGAGCGTTGCCCGTTCGGCGGACGCTACATAAACGGCCGCCTCGCAGGCGACCGGATACACAGACAGGAGACGCTATGAAGTTGAGGTTGGTCGCTGCCGCTGCACTCGCAGTCATGGCAACAGGAGCACACGCGCAAAGCTCGGTCACGCTGTTCGGCGCACTCGATGCGGGCTTGCTTTATCAAAACACCTCTGCCGCGACGCTTGCGCCGAGGGCGGCCAATACGGGGTCCGTGTTCCGCTACAAGGACGGAGGCATCTATTCCAGCTTCTGGGGTTTGCTGGGAACCGAAGACCTGGGCGGCGGCTATCGCCTCAACTTCAAGCTGCAAAGCGCGTTCAATACCGGCACCGGCGCGATGGGCCTGCCCGATACGGCGGGCACCGTCGCGCTCTTCAACCAGATCGCGCGCGTCGGCGTGTCGGGGCCGTTCGGTTCGTTCGACGTCGGCCGTCAGATCGCACCCATTGCCATCGCGATGGTCGATACCGACGTTCGTCACGCGCAATACTTTGGCAGCGTGCTGACTGCGTGGGCGGGCATGAACTTCCAGGCGGGATGGTCGGGCGCCAGCACGAATGTGCCGATCGGCGCGCTCTTCGACAGCAACGCGCTCATCTACCGGACGCCCCGCATCGCGGGCGCGCAGCTCGCGCTCGAATATGCGCCCGGCGGTGTCGCGGGCAGCTTCCCGGCCAATCAGCGCGAATCGGCCGTGCTCACGTATCAGAACTACGGCCTCGATCTCGCAGCAGCCTTCTACGACGCGCATGACACGAACCCGTCGCCCGTTGCGCCTGCCGCGCCCACCGGTGTCGACAACAACCGGCAACTGTACTTCGGTGCGAAATACACGTTCAGCGGCTTCTCGGTATCGGGCTCGTACAGCAATGGCCGAAGCCCCGCGCGTTCGAATCTCGTGAACTACGACCTCTGGTCGCTCGGTGCGGGATATCGCTTCACGCCGGCCTTCGACGTGACGAGCGGCGTCTATTACCTGAGGGACAAGAACAACTCGTCGAACAAGTCGATCACGTGGGTGGTGGCCGCCGACTATAGCGTGTCGAAGCGGACCGTCTTCTATGCGGATTTGGGCGGCGTGAACAACATGGGCACGATGCGCGTGCCGGTGACGTACGGTCAGCTCGTCGCGCCGGACAAGGCGACCATCGCGGTGCTGCTGGGCGTCCGGCATTCGTTCTAACCGTCGAGCCACAAGACACAACGGGCGTCGCCTTCACAAGAGGCGACGCCCGTTTCTTTTACCGGCCAAAGAGATGCGCGGCAAAGGCGCTTGAGATTGCACCTTTGCCGCGCCGATGAACTGCGCAGAGACTCAGCTTGCCCTTGCAGCCGTCGCAGTCGCGGGAGACTCGCCCGTCGAAAGCTCGGCGTGGAACGGCCCCACCCGCAGACGCTTCATGGTGCGCTCCGGATGAATGAGCATGGCGCCGATGACGCTCCCCGCCACGCCCAGCGCGCCGCATACCGCGAATCCCGCTTCATAGCCGGACGCGCCGGCTATGTTCTGCACGAGCCGGCCCATCACCACGGGCGCGATGACGCCGGCCAGCGACGCCACCGAATTGCCGATCGCCAGAATCGCGGCTCGTTGCGGCGCGGGCGTTACTTCGGCGAGCATCGCCGGGCACAGTCCATAGGCAATCGGCGTGCAGCCGAAGGTCACGATCAGAATGCCGAGACGCAGGCCCAGCGGCATGTGACCGTCGAGCACGCTCATGAAACCGACACCCGACGTGAAGAGACACGCGGCGGTGAACCAGCCACGCGAGATGCGCGACCGCACGCCGCGCGCGATCATGCGCTGCGCGAAGAATGACAGGCCGAGCGATACCGGCACGGCCGCCGCCATCACGAGAGCGTAGTAGCGTCCCGAGGCGACGGCGTCGTAAGACAAGCCCTTTTGGAAGTACACGGGCAACCACGTGAAGCCGAGCGCGACGCCCCAGTACGACGCGAACTGCAGCAGCATGCTGCCGAGCACGGTTCGATCCGAAAGCAGGCGGCGATACGGCACGGTCGCCTGCGAGCCGGTCGAAGTGGCGGCTTCATCGAGGCGGCCTTCCTTGCCGAACGCCATCCAGATAATCGACCAGATCACGCCGATGATGCACATCATGATGAAGTTCGTCCGCCAGCCCCAATGCCGGGTCACGAGCGGCACCAGCACGCCTGCGCCCAGCAGGCCGAGGCTGCCGCCCGCCACGAAGAGCGACACGGGCAGAATCCGCTTGCTGGGCGGAAACCATTTGTAGACGGCATGCACGGCGACGGGATAAGCGGGCCCCTCCGTCAATCCGAGCGCGACGCGCGCCACGATGAACACCGCCATCGACGTCGAAACGACCAGCGGCAACTGGCACAGCGACCAGGCAAGCGCCATCAGCAAGGCGAGCGTGCGCGCGGAGAAGCGGTTCGCAAGAAAGCCGCCGCCGATGCCGCCCGCCGCGAACAGCCAGAAGAAGCTGCTGCTGACGATGCCGAACTGCATCGGCGTCATGTGGAGTTCGTCCATGATGGGCACGGCCAATAAGCCGATGACCACCTTGTCGAAGAAGTTGACCATCAGAAACGCCAGCATCAGCAATGCGACGCGCCATGCTTTGAAGGGCTCGTATGTGGTGCTCATATTGTCTCCGTTGAGTCGCGTTGCGCACGCGCGCGGCGCGCGTGCGGGCGAGCTTTCATCTGTTGGCGCTTCGGATCATGGAAGCAGCTTTTTCGCCCACCATGATGGCTGGAGCGTTCGTGTTGCCGGCCGGCACCGTGGGCATGATCGACGCATCCACGACACGCAGCCCCTCGACGCCGCGCACGCGAAGTTGCGGATCGACCACCGCCATGTCGTCGGTGCCCATGCGGCAGGTGCCGACCGGGTGAAACACCGTGTCCGCCTTCGCCCGGACGAACTCGCGAATGGCCTCGTCGTTGGCGTTGTCGTCGCCGAAGGCTTCCGTCGCAAGCTCGCGCCCGCCTTCGCTCGCGAGCGCGGGTTGCGCGAAGATGCGGCGAATCAGCTTGACGCCGGTGACGAGACCTTCGAGATCGCGCTCGTCGGAGAGCAGACGCGGGTCGATCAGCGGCGCTTCGCGCATGTCGGCCGACTTCAGTCTGACATGGCCCCGGCTATGCGGCCGCAAGACGCACGCGTGACACGAATAACCGTGCTTCGGCTTGCTGCCCTTGCCGCGGTCGCCGACCATCGCCGCCGCGAAGTGCAGTTGCAGATCCGGCGCGGCAAGCTCGGGGCGGCTGCGCACGAACGCGCCCGCCTCCGCGATGTTCGACGCCACCATGCCCGTCCGATGACGCCGGTAACGCATCACCTCGCTGAACATGCGCACGAAACCGCGCGCCGAATAGCCGAACAGGTCGATCGAATCGACCTGTTTATTGATGACGATGTCCGGATGATCGTGCAGGTTCTCGCCCACGCCCGGCAGATCGTGCACGATGTCGATGCCGAGGCTGCGCAAGTGCTCGGCCGGTCCGACGCCCGAGGCCATGAGCAATTGCGGAGAATTGTAGGTTCCGCCGCTGACGATCACTTCGCGCCGGGCGCGCAGCGTATGCTCCACGCCCGCGCGCACGACGGTCACGCCGACCGCGCGACGACCTTCGAAGTCGATGCGCAGCACTTGCGTATCGGTCAGCACCGACAATCCCTTGCGGCCTCCGTTCAGGTTCAAGTCGTGCGCGTTGCCCCGATGCAGATAGGCGCGCGCGGCATTCCAGCGTTCGCCGTTGTGCTGCGTGACCTGAAAGAGCCCGACGCCTTCCTGCCGCTCGCCGTTGAAGTCGTTGTTCGGCCGGACGCCCGCCTGCTGCGCGGCTTGCAGGAAACGTCGCGAATAGGGATTCGGGCTGCGCAGATCGCTCACGTAGAGCGGCCCGGAACCGCCGTGCCACGGATTGTCGTCGCGGCCTTCATAACGCTCGTTGCACTCGCTGCGCCGGAAGTACGGCAACACATCCGCGTAACTCCAGCCGTCGCAGCCGAGCTTGGCCCAGTGGTCGTAATCGTGACGATGACCGCGGATATACACCATCGCGTTGATCGACGACGACCCGCCGAGGCCCCGTCCGCGCGGCTGCCACGAGCATCGGCCGTCCATGCCGCTCTGCGGCTCCGAGTAGTAGCCGTAGTTGCGCAGCCCCTGGCGCCCCGCCGTCTTCGCGATGCCGATGGGCGTCCATACCGTGTAATGGTGATCGTTCGGTCCCGCCTCGAGCAATGCCACCGTCACGCCGTCATCTTCGGCGAGCCGGCTTGCCACGGCGCACCCCGCCGACCCCGCTCCGACGACGATATAGTCGAACTCCGTCACGTTCGACGCGTTGTGATTGTTCTTCCCGTCATGACTCATTTCGCAATCCTTATTCTGTAGCGCGAACTGTATTCATTCGCGGCGCCTTTCAGCGCGCGCCAGCGACCACCGACTTGAACTCGAGAAATTCCGCGATGCCGTATTCGCCGAACTCGCGCCCGTTGCCCGAGCGCTTGTACCCGCCGAACGGCGCACTCAGGTCCATGCGCGCGCCGTTGATCATCACCGCGCCGGCCCGCAGTTCGCCCGCCACGCGTTGCGCGCGCGCGGCGTCGGCGGACCAGACGTAGGCTGCGAGGCCGTAGTCGGTATCGTTGGCAACGGAGATACCGTGCAATTCGTCGTCGTAGGGAAGCATCACGAGAACCGGACCGAAGATTTCTTCGCGCGCGATGGTCATGTCGTAGCCGACGTCCGCGAAGACGGTCGGCCGGGCGTAGTAGCCATGCGTGAGGCCATCGGGACGGCCCGGACCGCCCGCGACGATCCGCGCCCCTTCGCGTACGCCCGTCGCGATCATCTGCTGCACGCGGTCGAACTGCGCGCGATTGGCGAGCGGCCCGAGCTTGCTCGCGGCATCGCGCGGATGGCCGACGGTCAGCGCGGACGCCGTGGCAGCCGCGATCTCCACCGCCGCCGCATAGTGTTGCCGCGGCACGAGCATGCGCGTCGGCGCGATGCAGGTTTGCCCCGAGTTCATCATGCAGCTGGTCACGCCGGTCGCGACGGCCGACGCGAGGTCCGCGTCGTCGAGGATGAGATACGGAGACTTGCCGCCCAGCTCCTGCGCGACGCGCTTGACGGTCGGCGCCGCGCTCATCGCGACCGCGACGCCCGCGCGCGTGGAGCCGGTGATCGACACCATATCGACGCCTGGATGTGCGGACAGTGCTGCGCCGACGCGTTCGCCATCGCCATAAATCATGTTGAAGACGCCGCGCGGCACGCCCGCCTCGTGAAGAATCTCGGCGAACAGATGCGCGTCGAGCGGCGCGGCTTCGGATGGCTTCAACACCACCGTGCAACCCGCCGCCAGCGCGGGCGCTACTTTCGCCGCGATCTGATTGAGCGGCCAGTTCCACGGCGTGATCAGCGCGGCAACGCCGACAGGCTCGCGCACGATACGCGTCGCGCCCCGTTGCGTCTCGAAGGGAAAGTCCCTCAACGCGTCGATGGTCGTCGCGATCTGTCCGAGTCCGGCCGGCACATGCAGGTCGCGGCTCAGCCACGACGGCGCGCCCATTTCGTCGGTCACGGCGGCGGCAAGGTCCGCCATGCGCGCCTTGTAGCATTGCACGACGCGCTCGAGCAATGCGAGCCGCGTCTGCCGGCTCGTGCGCGACCATTCGGGAAACGCCTTGCGCGCGGCGGCCACCGCACGATCGACGTCGTGCGGACCGCCCATCGCGAGCTTGCCGATGACGGTCTCCGTGGAGGGATCGACGATATCGACGAATGTCGCGGGCACCGAGGGCTCGACCCACGAGCCGTCGATGTAGAACGTGTTCAATTGCTTCACTTCCGTCTCCTGTCGATGGAACCTGGCGCGCCGATCGGCGTTTCACCGGTCCTCTGTCTGTGCTACCTGATTCGTTTTGCTATCGATCTGATTCTGCTGGTCCTGCACCATGCGCCACAGCAGCTTGCCGGCGGCCGAGCGCGGCAGGCTCTGCACGAACTCGATCTCGCGCGGCACCTTGTACGCAGCCATGCAGCCGCGCGCCCATTCGATCAGCGCGTCGGGCGTGAGCGTGCCGCGCGCATCCTCGCGCAGCACCACGAGCGCCTTGACCGTCTCGCCCCGGCGCGCGTCGTGGGCCGCGATCACGCACGCCTCCTGTACTGCCGGATGCCCGTGCAACCGCGATTCGATTTCCGCCGGCCATACCTTCAGCCCGGACGCGTTGATCATCCGCTTGAGCCGGTCGGTGATGTAGAAGTAGCCGTCTTCGTCGTAATGACCGATGTCGCCGCTGCGCACGAAGCGCTTTCCCTCGATCTCGATGAACGCGCCCGCGCTCGCCTCGGGCCGTCCCCAGTAGCCGTCGAATTGCGTGGGACAGTGCATTACCAGTTCGCCGGGTTGATCGACGCCGAGCTCGACGCCGCTGTCGGGATCGATCACACGGGCATCGACGTTGACTTGCGGGATGCCCGCGCACTGCAGACGCGGCGCTTGCGGCGGATTCATGTGCGTGCTGCCGCAGGTTTCGGTCATGCCGTAGCACTCGATGTACGGCACGCCCAGGCGTTGCTCGACCTGACGCGCCACGGCTTCGGGCATCGCGGTGGCGCCGCCGTAGAGCCGCCTGAGCGACGACACGTCGTGCTGGGCCAGTTCCGGGCGTCCGAGCAGTTCGACGAGCATCGGCGTGACCGCCGCCCAGCAACCGATGCGATGGTGCTCGATCAAACGCGGCACGGCCGCCGCGTCCCAGCGCGCGAGCATCACCATGGTCCGCGCCTGAACCAGCGCCTGATTGAGCGCGCACATGCCCGCCACGTGATTCACGGGCAGGGTGATCAGGTCGCTGCTATCGGGATTGTCGGAGAACCACAGCACGCGCTGGCTGACCACATACGAGAACGCGCGATGGCTGAGCATCGCGCCCTTCGGTTCGCCGGTCGTGCCGGACGTATAGCCGATGACCGCCAGCCCCGCCGTATCGACGAGCGGCGTCGGCGCGATGCCCGCGGCCAGCGCGCCGGCGAATTCGTGCACGCCCGGATGCGTGAAGCGTTGACGCGGCTCGCGCACGAACGCGGGAATCTCCATGAACGGCACGTCGCGCGGTTGGCCGGCGAACTCCGAGCACGCGCCGACGAGACATCCGGCGAGCGCGCCGTTATCGAGCAGCGGCGTGAGACGCGGCAGCATGTCCTGCGTGGTGACCGCCACGCGAGCGCCGGAGTCCGCCACGTAATAGGCGACCTCGGCGGGCGTGCACATGGGATTCGCGGGAACCACGACCGCGCCGCAACGCAACACCGCGTAGTACGCGATGGCGAATTGCGGACAGTTCTGCATGAGCAGCACCACACGCTCGCCGCGACGCACGGACAGGCGCTGCTGCATGTAGCCCGCGAGTTTGAGCACGGCGTCGAGTAGCGTGCGGTAGCTCATCTGCGCGCCGTAATAGTCGATGGCGGTCTTCTCTGGGCACCGCGCGGCGCTGGCTGCCAGAAAGTCGAAGAGATTGCATTCGGGCGCTTCCAGGGTGTGAGGCACCCCCGGAGGCCAATGAGCATAGTGTCGGGTCAGTCGCGCCATGGAGGTGGGTCGCAAGGTTGGGCGGGACGGCGTCCCGTTCATCGAATCATCACTGCGCGCCTTTGACACTCCACTCCCCGGCGCGGGGGGCGCAGCGACGGGACTTATCCATATGTTTCGCCCCGTCATGCGGCGTGTCTCACGCGGACTCGTGCGTACCGGCGTCGCGCGCGCTGAGATCGCGGAAGCGCGCGGCCGCGCCGCCTCGTCCGCCCACGCCGAGCTTCAGATAAATGTTCTTCAGATGCCATTTCACCGTTTCCGCCGACACGTTGAGCACCGTCGCGATCTTCTTGTTCGACATGGCCTGCGCGAGCAACGCGAGAATTTCGCGTTCGCGTTCGCTCAGGGCATCGACGGGCAACGCGGCTGTGGACGGGCGGGCAACCGACGCGATCGCCGCGCGCGCTTCCGCCGCCGACAGCAGGCGTTCCGCGTAGAACGCGAGGACGGGATCGGCGATGGACTGGCTGGCCAGCGCGGCAAAGCTGCCCGGTGCGCCCGCCGCCGCGTCGAGCAGCGTGCGCATGAGGCCGAGCGCATGCCCCTGCCGGATGGCCTGGCCGAACGCCTTGGCCGCAGCCTGTTCGTTGCCGGTTCCGTGTTGCGCGACGGCAAGCTGCAGTCTCAGCGTCGTGGAAAGAAGCCGTCGCCCGCTCGCCTCCGCCGTCGCGATCAGCGCTTCGAGACGGCTCGCGAGACCCGCATAGTCGCCGGTGTGCAGGCACATTTCGACGCACGCGCGAGCAGCGGCGAAGCGGATGCGCGCCGCCATGTCCGGTCCCGAGTCGGCGTAACGCATTTCGAGCACGGCGAGGCGTTCGAGCACGGTATTGGCCCGTTCGGTTTCCACTTGTTCCAGATGCCGGCGCAAGCGCAGAACGAGGGTTTCCGCGAGCACGCGATCGAGTCCGTAGCGGCCGGCATAGGCTTCGAGCCGATCCAGCCACGAACAGGCTTGCGCGCGCCGCCCCGCCGCCCAGTGCGCGTTCGACAGCACCGTGAACGCACGCAATACGATCTCCGGCAACGACACCCGTTCGAGCATGCCGATGCGCGATTCCAGCAGCTGGCACGCCGCCTCGAAGTCGTTGAGCTCGTAGAGCGTATCGGCGAGAAGGCTTGCCGCCATGCACGACACGCCCACATACGGCGGCCCCTGCCGCTCCGACTCGTGCAGCACGCCGCGAATGATCTTTTCCGCCTCCTTGATGCGCCCTTCCATCGACAAACTGAGTGCGCCCATGCAACGCCCGAGCAGACTGCTGCGCGGCGCGCCCGCGTGCCGGCCCATGTCGTCGAGCACGGCGCGCGCTTCGTCGTATTCGCCGCGCGACATGTGCAGCCATGAAAGCACGTTGCTGCGGCCGTTCCAGGCGAAATCGTCAGCGTCTTCGGGGATGGCGCGCAGTTCCGGCAGCATGGCGACGAGGGCATCGGTGTCGTCCTGCTGGAGCGCGAGACCGGCTCGCAGCAGGCACAGCGTGTAGCGCTGCCGCTGGTCGAGCGCATCGGCGGATGCTTCCAGCTGTTCGAGGCTTCGCCCAAGCGCCTTGAAGTTGCGCGAGTAGAGATGGAGGTAAGCCATCGCGATATGCAGCGCGAAGCCTTTCTGCACGAACTCGAGCGGCAGCATCCGCAGCAGGCCGGACAACTGGTTCAGTTCGCCCTGCGCCAAGAGCGCCTGCGCGCATCGCTCGACCATGGCGGCGGCGGCAGCGGGATCGCCGGCCTTCACGGCATGGAACACCGCACTGTCGATCTGACCATGCGATTCGAACCAGCGCCACGCCACCGCGTGCGAGTCGCGCAACGCTTCGGCATCGTGTTCCGCCAGCCGCGTGAGAAGCGTTTCGCGCAGCAACGGATGAATGCGATACCACGTCTCGCGATCGTGACTGCCCACTTCGGTAATGAAAAGATTGTCGGCTTCGAGCTGCACGAGCCGCGCCCTGATGCGCGACATATCCGCGCCCTGCCCGATCACGCTCGCGCAAAGCGGCGCATTGAAGCGATGACACACGGCCACGCGCGTCAGCATGTCGAGATCGTCCGTTGCGAGCCGCGTGAGCACTTCGCATTCGAAATAGCTCGCGAACGTGCGCGGATCGTGCACCTTCACCACCGGATAGTCGCTTCCCTGGCGCGTGCGCAGATCGACCGCGAAGAGCTGCAGGCCGGCCACCCAGCCTTCCGTGAGTGCATGGAGCGCCGCCGCGTCGCGCGAGTCGATGCTGCCGAGTTGCTCGCGCAGATAGCGTTCGGATTCCGCTTCGGTGAAGCGCAGGTCCCGCATGTCGAACTCGCTCAGCACGTGTTGCGAACGCAGCCGCTCCATGGAAAGCGGCAGCGCGCTGCGCGAACACAGCGCGAGATGCAACTGTGCCGGCGCATAGTCGAGCAGCCATTGCAGGGCTTCGAAGATGCGCGGATCGGAGACGTGATGCAGATCGTCGATCATCAGCATGATGTGACGCTGGCGCTTGGCGAGCGCCTGCACGAGCGTGATGACCCAATGCTCGATCGCCGTATCGCCGCCCGCTTGCGCCACGAGAAGCGCCGCATCGCGCACGACGACGGGATCGACTTCGGCGATGCTCGCGAGCAGGCAGTCGAAGAATCTGGCCGGCTCGTTGTCCTCGCTGGAAAGCGACAGCCAGCTCACGTCGAAGCCCAGCGAGATCAGCGCCTTGCGCCATACGATCATCGTGCTGGTCTTGCCGCTGCCTGCCTGCCCCTGAATGACGATGCAACGATGACGTCGCGCGTCGAGCAGGCGCGTCATGAAGCTGTCCCGCGACATCAGGCGACGCGTGCTGCGCGGCGGCAGCAGCTTGGTGCTGGCAACGGGGCGGACGGTGCGATCGAGCGGCATGTCGTCACTGGATGGCCCATCGGCGGCGGGCGCGGCTTCGTGCGCCGTGTCGAGCGGCGGCGCTTCGGCGTCGGCCGGGGCGTCATCTTCACACTCGATCGCGCGCGACTCCCCCGCTGCATCCGCGCCCATGCACCAATGAAACACGTGATGACCCTGCGACCCGCGTTGCCGCTCGATGAACGACAGCACATCGGCAACGTGCTCGGGCAAGCCGCCTGCGCATAGCCCGGACTGCGCATCGCGCAAATAGCCTTGCAGCAGGCGCAGCCACGCGCCCGCGTTGGGCGCGAGCCGGACCTGGATGCGCTCGTGGCCGCGAAGCCACTGCTGAACCGCCGGATGATGATGGGAAAGATGGTTGTCCGCGACGACGAGCAGGACCTTTCCCGGCGGCACGCTCCGTTCGAGTTCGCCTAAGAAGCCGAGCCACGACACGTGCCGCTGCACTTCGATGTTGATGCCGGAAGCGTTGCTCATCAATCCTTTGAGCGACGTGATGAGCGATGTCGCCAGATGGCGCTGCCACGCGTGGATGGGTCGCACTGCCTCGCGCGCTCGCATGGGCGATTCGTCCACGGATTCCAGCGCGAATACGAGTGCGTGCTCGGGCGGCGCGACATAGAGCCCGACGATTGCCGCGCGTTGCCCGTACAAGTCGAGCAATCCATCGCTGCGCTGCGCGCTTCCCCCATGCGATGCAATGCCCGTCGCGCGCCAGTGCCGCGACACGCTCGCGGCACTGACGCCGAGTTCCGCCGCGAGCTTACGCGTGCTCCATGTCTTGCCGCCCGTGCCGGGCGCGTCGGTGGTCAGTGCGACGAGCCGCGCGACGTCCACTCTGACGGGCGGCGCACCGCGCGGCAATTCTTCCTTGATGCCCGAGAGCCGCGAACGCACATACCGCTCGCGCCATCGCGCCACCTGCACGCGACCGATCCCCAGTTCGCTCGCGATCCGCTTGTTTTGCACGCCGTCCGCCGCCATCAGCACGATGCGCGCACGCTGGGCCAGTTTGGAATTGCCGTCGACTGGAGCAATCAACGCAACGAGTTCGTCGCGCTCGACGGACGTAAGAACGACGGGAGGAGCAACGCGCATAACCATTCCATATATACGGACTACGAAGCATCATGCCAACCGACCGGATCGATATACCGCTGCGGCCGAAGACACGCCACTTCACGCGGCGTGCCGGCGCACTCAACGATCACGGCTCGACGACGTTGAAATCTCCGTTGAAGCGGTCGAGCATGCCCAGCAAAGAGGTGAAGCGCTCGCTGTCGCCTTCGAGCATGATTTGCCCTTGAGCGATGGCATCTGCAAACGTGGTCTTCGCCAGCAGAATCTCGTTGAGATGTTCGCGGGACATCGACACCGTGACATGCGAGGGCGTGACATGCGGCGCTTCGGAGCAGGTCAACGCGCCGTGCTGAAGCGTCAGCGCGTAACGCTTGCCCGTATCGGTGAAATTCCACGCGATGCGGCTATGCATGTGCTGCGCCTTCAAACCATCGATGCGGATCGCGAGATAGTCGAAGAAAAGGGAATCGCTGATTGCGCGGACCATGTCGGCGCTGCGGGAATTGACCGTGGCGGCACGTCCGCGGCCTTCCCGCAGTTCGCGGGCGCCGAGCAGAAAAGCATTACGCCACGTGGCCGACTCGGCCTGGAAACCCATCTGTTCGAGCGCCGCCGCGCCCAGTTCGCGCGCATCCTTGTTCTGCGGCTCGGCGAAGATCAGGTGATTCATCACCTGCGCGACCCAGCGATACTCACCGCGCTCGTAGTCCTCGCGCGCCCGCTCGATCATCGCCTGCGCACCACCCATGTATTCGACATAACGCGGCCCCGACATCTCCGGCGGCAACGCATGCAGGTTGCTCGGATTGCCGTCGTACCAGCTGAGGTAATACTGGTAAATGGCCTTGACATTGTGCGAGACCGTGCCGTAATAGCCCCTCGCGTGCCATTGGGCGTGGAGACTATCGGGCAGCCGCATGCGCTCCGCAATCTCGACGCCCGTGAGGCCGTGATTCATCATCCGCACGGTCTGGTCGTGCAGGAACTTGTAGAGATCGCGTTGCTGCTCGATGAAAGCCGTGATGCGCGCCCTGCCCCAGGTAGGCCAATGATGCTGGGCAAACACGACATCGGCATGCGGCGCGTAACGTTCCAGCGAATCGTTCAGATAGCGCGACCACAGTCGAGCGTCACGCACTTGCGCGCCGCGCAGCGGGCAGAGATTGTGCAACGTGCGCGTGCCGTTTTCGGCCAGGTTCAATGCGCGCAGTTGCGGGAAAAAGAAGTGCATCTCGGCGGGCGCTTCGCTTTCCGGCGTCAACTGAAACACGATCTCGATGCCGTCGATCACATGCGTTTCGGTCTCCTCGCGGATAAGCCACGTAGGCTCGATCAGCGTCACGGTGCCTCTCGGACCGGTCTTGCCGAGGCCCGCATCGATCTGACAGCAGGCGTTGCGCGGCAAGGTCGATCCGCCCTGAAACTGCGCGCGCCGCCACATGACCGTGCCGGCCATCACGTTCTCCGAGATGGCCGCTTCCATGAACCCTTCGGGCGCGATCACGGCGACCTTGCCGCTGCGCACGCTGGCTTCGTCCGTCACGCCCTTCACACCGCCGAAGTGATCGGCGTGACTGTGGCTATAGATGACGGCGACCACGGGTTTTCCCGGACGATGACTCAGATACAGATCGAGCGCCGCCTTCGCCGTCTCGCGACACGTCAGCGGATCGATGATGATGAGGCCCGAGTCGCCTTCGATGATCGTCATGTTCGACAAGTCGAAGCCGCGAACCTGATAGATGCGATCGGTGACCTTGAACAAGCCGTGAATGAGATTGAGCCGCGCCTGACGCCAAAGCGCGGGATGCGCGGTCGCGGGCGCGACGGGATCGCTGAGGAACTGATAGTCAGCCACGCTCCAGACTAGCGCACCGTATGCATCGCGAACTTCTGCATCGGGCACGGTGCCGATAAACCCTCGCCTTGCCTCCTCCTCGTCGAGATGATCTTCTAAGGGTAAATCCTGAAGGGCCTGCTTGTGCGCCGCCACGGTCGCAAGGGTGGCTTTCTCGGCTGACAGATCTTGTGGATGCGACATCGTTGAGGTTCCGGCTCTTGATTGAATGACTCGTTGCGAGCGATGACGACGCGACTGCATGCCGGATACATCGCATGGCTACGTCAAAACAAGGCAGCAAACGACCAGCATGTTGCGAGACCCAAGCGGGTGGGCCACCCACATTTCACAACCAAGGCTCATATAATGCAATTGCAGGTTTTTCATCCGAAATATGCAGAAAAGGTTAATCGTGAACCTTAAGCGGCTGGAACATTTAGTGGCGGTCGTTGAGCAAGGAACGCTTGCCGCCGCCGCACGAAACGTCAATCTCACGCAACCCGCATTAACCCGCAGTATTCAGGCGCTCGAAGAGGAAGTGGGCATGGCGCTCTTCGATCGCGGCGCGCGCGGAGTGACGCTGACATCGACCGGCCAGATGGTGCTGGAGCGGGCAAGACGCATCCTGTTCGAGGCAAGTTGTCTGGAGCGCGACCTGCAGCTTCTTCGTCAACATGAAATGGGCAGCGTGCGGTTCGGAATGGGCCCGTTTCCAGCGGCCATTCTGCTGTCGGACGTGCTTCGCGTCATGCAGCGCGACTGGCCGAACCTGCGCGTCGCCGCCGATGTGAATTGCAGCGAAGTGCTGTTTGCGGCATTGCAATCGGAGCAGCTGGATTTCGTTCTGACTGCTAATCGTTTGATGCCGTTGACCGTTGAACTGGCACTGCGCCCGCTGAAGCCTGAACCGGTCGGCTTCTTCGTGCGGCCGCTTCATCCGCTGTGCGGGAATACGGTGGACCTCGCGCAGGTTCGCGAAGCAAGACTCGCTTCGGTGCCGCTACCGGTCGCGGCACACGAACAGTGGCGCACGCTTCTTCGATGCCGCCCCGGCGAAGACGTGACCTCGCGCGTCGAAAGCAACGACTTTCGCGCGCTGACTCAGCTTGCCATCCACGAGGACGTCGTGCTCATCGCGCCAGACCGCGCGCTGAAGTACGAACTGGAAACGGGCGCGCTGGTCCGCTTGCACATCGAAGATATGCGCGATCTCAACGTGCAATATTCCATCGCCTATCTCGCGCAACGAACGCTGTCGCCCGCTGCGGAAAAAGCGATCGCGACGATCGAAGCGCTCAGCTAGGCGCACGCGACCGCGCCTCTCCTAGCGAATAGACGAAGGATGACGCGCAAGCGCCGTGACCTGCATCGTCATGTAAGGAAACAACGGCAGGCGCGAGAGAATGTCGTGCAGTTCGTCGTGCGAGTCGACATCGAAGACGCTGTAGTTGGCGTATTCACCGACCACGCGATGCAACTGCTGCCACTTCCCTTCCCGCTGCAATTGCTGAGAGTAAGCCTTCTCGCGCGCTTTAATGTCTTCGGCCTGCGCGGGCGGCATATCGTGCGGCAAACGCACGTCCATTCGTACGAGATAAAGCATGACGTCTCCTCAAAGGGCGCTCGAATAAGCGCCACGTAGATGCTGGATGATTTCGGTGCCGCGCTCAGGCGCGCTTGTCGCGCCGATAGAGAGCGAGCTTTTCTTCGTCGATTTCGAGCCCGAGTCCCGGGCCTTCCGGAATATGGAGATCGAAGTCGCGATATTGAGGACGCGCGGTCACGATGTCGTCCTTGAGCAATAGCGGACCGAACAACTCCGTTCCCCAGGCCAATTGCGGAAGCGCACAGAAGCCGTGTGCCGAAGCGATGGAACCGATGCTGCCTTCGAGCATCGTGCCGCCGTAGAGCAGCACGCCGGCGGCATCGGCGACAGCGGCCGTGCGCATCATTCCGTAGATGCCGCCGGACTTGGCGATCTTCAGCGCGAACACATCGGCGCACGCGCCACGCACGAGTTCGAGCGCGTCTTCGGGACCGGTGACGCCCTCATCGGCCATGATCGGCACGATGAAACGCGCCGCCAGCCGCGCCAGCGCCCCGCGATGCTCGCGCGGCGTCGGCTGCTCGACGAGGTCGATGCCCGCCGCTTCCAGCGCTTCGATACCCAGCGCGGCATCGACTTCGTTCCACGCCTGATTCACGTCCACCGTCACCTTGGCGCGATCGCCCAGCGCAGCCTTGATCTTCGACACATGCGCGACGTCATCGCGAACGCTGCGTCGCCCGATCTTCAGCTTGAACGTATTGTGACGACGCTCCGCCAATAACATTTCGGCTTCCTCAATATCCCGGTTCGTATCGCCGCTCGCGAGCGTCCACAGAACCGGAAGCGTCTTGCGAACCGCGCCGCCGAGCAGCGTCGATACCGGCACGCCGAGACGTTTGCCCTGCGCATCCAGCAGCGCCGTTTCGATGCCCGACTTGGCGAAGCGGTTACCGCGCGCCACCTTGTTCAGCCTGAGCATCGAGGCGTTGATGTTCGTCGCATCCTCTCCGACGAGCGCCGGCGCGAGATAAGTATCGATCGTCAGCTTGATGCCTTCAGGACTCTCTTCGCCATATGAAAGACCGCCGATGGTCGTGGCTTCGCCGATGCCCTCGATGCCATCGCTCGAACGCAAGCGGATGATGACCATGGTTTGCTGCTGCATCGTCGCCATGGATAGCTGATGCGCGCGAATGGTCGGAAGATCGACCAGAATCGCTTCGACGGAGATGATTTGAGGGTTCATACCTGAAATGACGAAGTGGATGGGTTGATGAAGTATTGCGTGCGCAATATTCGCCTGTCCAAGACCATCGACGTCTAGTGCCATACCCCCGGGGTATCGTCGCTCATTGCCCCTTGCCGGTGCGGGCGACGAAAGGAATCTGCGCTTCCTCGTATAGCCGGTAAATCAGGTCGAGCATTTCGTTGATATCGCGCGATTCGTCCATCGCACGCATGCTCATGATGATCGGCGACACGAGCGTCGGGTCGTCCAGTTCCTTGTAGCTCACGTCGTCGCGCTTCAGGCCATAGACGCTGCTTGGAACGATAGAGATGCCCTCGCCCGCCGCGACGAGCCCGAGCGCAATCTGAATCTCGCGCACTTCATAAATCTTGCGCGGCTTCAGGCCCCGGTCCTGAAAGGCGGCGAGGACTTGGTCCGCATAACTCGGACGCGGCGTCTTCGGATAGATGATGAGCGTTTCGTTGACGAGATCGCGCAAGGCCGAAACGGGCTTGGCAATCGAGAGCGGATGACCGGCAGGAAATGCAACGATCATCTTTTCTTCTCTCAGGACCACGCGCCGGATGTTTGAATCCTCGAGCCGGATACGGCCGAAACCCACGTCGATCCGTCCGTCCTTGAGCGCCCTTATCTGGTCTGTCGTCGACATCTCGTGAAGGCTCAGTTCGACAGTCGGATTCTCGTCGCGAAAGCGGCGGATGATCTTCGGCAATAGCCCATAAAGCGTCGATGCGACGAAACCTACCGACATGCTGCGCTCGATATTGCCGACTCGCCGTGTCATCGATTCGAGTTCGGATGTCTGCGCGAGTAATTGCACCGCGTGAGCGTAAAAGAACTTACCCGTTTCAGTGAGTTTCAGCGGACGTGAGTTTCTTTCGAAGAGTTGCACGCCGAGAATTTCTTCGAGCTGCTGTATCTGCCGGCTGAGTGGCGGCTGTGCGATGTGAAGCCGCTGCGCCGCCCGCGTGAAATTGCGCTCTTCGGCCACCGCCACGAAGTAGCGAAGGTGTCGCAGTTCCATTCGATACCTCCTGGATATAGCCCAATACTAAATCAGTGTTGGACTGGGGTATTTGCCGTCAATTATTCTGCATTCACACCGAGTTTCACTGCCCGATTATACCTTCTGAGCATACTCGAACCGGGCCGAAACGAGGGTTAACCCCCACCAAAGAATAGAGAGTCAGGAGCAGACGATGAACGTCAAAGTGTTCGATACGAAGGAAGTGCAGGACCTTCTTAAGGCAGCCGCGAACCTTGGCAGCGACGACGGCAACGCTCGCGCCAAGCAGATCACGCATCGTTTGTTGAGCGACCTGTTCAAGGCCATCGATGACCTGGACATGACGCCCGATGAAATCTGGACCGGTGTGAACTACTTCAACAAGCTCGGACGCGATGGCGAAGCGGCCCTGCTCGCTGCGGGCCTCGGTCTGGAGAAGTATCTCGACATCCGGATGGACGCCGAAGACCGCGAAGCCGATATTCATGGCGGCACGCCGCGCACCATCGAAGGGCCGTTGTATGTCGCTGGCGCGCCGTTGCGCGACGGTGTAACGAAGATCGATATCGACGCTGACGAAAACGCGGGACCGCTCGTCATCCGCGGCACGGTGACCGGGCCGGACCGCAAGCCCGTGGCGGGCGCGGTCGTCGAATGCTGGCATGCCAATTCGAAGGGCTTTTATTCGCACTTCGACCCGACCGGCACGCAAAGCGAGTTCAATCTTCGCGGCGCAGTGAAAACGGACGCGGACGGCAAGTATGAGTTCCGCACGCTCATGCCCGTGGGTTATGGCTGCCCGCCGCAAGGCGCGACGCAGCAGCTGCTCGACGCGATGGCGCGTCATGGCAACCGCCCGGCGCACGTGCACTTCTTCGTCACGAGCGACAACACGCGCAAGCTGACCACGCAGATCAACATCGAAGGCGACCCGCTCATCTGGGACGACTTCGCCTATGCGACCCGCGAGGAACTCGTGCCTCATGTGATCGAGAAGACCGGCGGCACGGCGCTGGGTCTCAAGGACGATGCGTATAAAGAGATTCAATTCGACATCGCGCTGACGCCGCTCGTCGAAGGCAAGGACAACCAGCTCGTCAATCGCCCGCGCGTATCTGTCACGGCGTAATAGCCCGAGGCGGCAACCGACGCGCCCGCCACCGACTCCTTCGACTTTATTTTGAACCGATGCCCGGCCTCGCTGCAGGCCGGCATAGGGAGAGCACTCATGTCCGCAACTATCGACAAAGCCCGGCAACTCGAAGAATTGCTGAGCTCGGCCGTTCAGGATGACAAGGAAGCCGGTGTCTTCCGCTGCCGCCGCGACATCTTCACGAACGCCGATCTGTACGAACTCGAGATGAAGCATATCTTCGAGAGTAACTGGGTCTATCTCGCACACGACAGCCAGATCCCGAACAACAACGATTACTACACGACGTGGATTGGCCGGCAACCGATCGTCATCACGCGCGACAAGACCGGTGACTTGCATGCGGTAATCAATGCGTGTGCGCACAAAGGCGCGATGCTCTGCCGCCGCAAGCACGGCAACAAGGGCAGCTTCACATGTCCGTTCCACGGCTGGACTTTCTCGAACGCGGGAAAGCTCCTGAAGGTGAAGGACGAAAAAACCACCGAATATCCGGTGCAATTCAACAAACAAGGGTCGCACGATCTGAAGAATGTCGCGCGCTTTCAGAACTACCGCGGCTTTCTCTTCGGCAGCTTGAATGCGGATGTCATGCCGCTCGAAGATTATCTCGGTGAGACGAAGGTCATCATCGATCAGATCGTGGCTCAGGCGCCGGATGGCATCGAAGTGTTGCGCGGCAACTCCTCCTATATCTACGACGGCAACTGGAAGATGCAGATGGAGAACGGCTGCGACGGCTATCACGTCAGCACCGTTCACTGGAACTACGCCGCCACGATGGGCCGCCGCAAGGTCGAAGGCACCAAGGCCGTGGATGCGAATAGCTGGAGCAAGTCCGTGGCCGGCGTATATGGGTTCGAGCATGGCCACATCCTGCTGTGGACCAACACGATGAATCCGGAAGTGCGGCCGGTCTACCAGCATCGCGATGAAATCGTTGCGCGCATGGGCGAAGATCAGGCGAAGTTCGTCGTCAATCAGACGCGCAATCTGTGCCTGTATCCGAACGTGTTCCTCATGGACCAGTTCAGCACGCAGATTCGCGTGGTTCGCCCGATCAGCGTCGACAAGACCGAAGTCAGCATCTTCTGCTTCGCGCCCAAAGGCGAGAGCGCCGAAGACCGCGCCATTCGCATCCGCCAGTACGAAGACTTCTTCAACGTCTCGGGCATGGGAACGAGCGACGACCTCGAAGAATTCCGCGCGTGCCAGTCCGGTTACGCCGGATCGACGACCATGTGGAACGACCTCTCGCGCGGCGCGCCGCTGTGGATACACGGACCGGATGAAAACGCGCGGAGCATGGGTTTGAATCCGCTGATCTCGGGCGAGCGCAGCGAGGACGAAGGTCTCTTCGTGGTTCAGCATGAATACTGGGTGCAGGTGATGCGAGACGCCCTGCGCAAGGAACAAGCGGAGGCGACATCATGAGCTTCGATTATCAAAAGGTCTGCAATGCGCTGTATCAGGAAGCGCGCTTCCTCGATGACCGTCAATGGGACGAATGGCTTGCCTGCTACACGGAAGACGTCACGTACTGGATGCCCGCGTGGGACGACGACGACAAGCTCACCGATGACCCGCAAAGCCAGATCTCGTTGATGTACTACCCGGACCGGGGCGGCCTCGAAGACCGCGTGTTTCGCATCAAGACCGAGCGCAGCGGCGCATCGATGCCGGAACCGCGCACGAGCCACAACGTCACCAATGTGGAAGTGCTGGCCGAGCGTGATAACGAAGTGGATGTTCGATACAACTTCAACACGCTGAGCCATCGCTACAAGATCACGGACCAGTTCTTCGGCACCATCAACGTCACGTTCCGCAAGGTCGATGGTCGCCTGCTGATCGCGAAGAAGAAGATCGCGTTGAAGAACGACTACATCCGCCAGGTGCTCGACGTCTATCACGTCTGAAGCACGGCCCGGAACGAAACAGGAAGTAGGAGGCAACATGTCCAGCTACAACATCGCACTGAACTTCGAAGACGGCGTGACGCGCTTCGTCGAATGCAAGGCCGGCGAAAAGGTCCTCGATGCAGCTTTTCGCGCAAAGATCAATCTGCCGATGGACTGCTCCGACGGCGTATGCGGCACCTGCAAGTGCCGCGCGGAAAGCGGCCGTTACGACCTCGGCGACGATTACATCGAAGACGCGCTCAGCGAAGACGAGAAAGATAACGGCATCGTGCTCACCTGCCAGATGGTGCCGCAAAGCGATTGCGTGATCGCCGTGCCGGCTTCGTCGACGGCGTGCAAGACGGAGCAAATCAAGTTCGCGGCGACGGTCACGAAAGTCGAGCAGCATAACGATGCAGCCGTGGTCCTCGAACTGGACGTGCAAGGCGTTCCGCCTGTCTTTCTCGCCGGGCAGTACGTGAACATCGATGTTCCGGGCAGCGGCCAACATCGTTCGTATTCCTTCTCATCCTCACCCGGCGAATCGAAGATCAGCTTTCTGATCAAGAAGATCCCCGGCGGCGTGATGAGTACGTGGCTCGAATCCGCGCAGGCGGGCAGCGCGGTCTCGCTGACCGGGCCGCTCGGCAGCTTCTATCTGCGTGCCGTCGAGCGACCGCTTCTGTTCCTCGCAGGCGGCACGGGTCTCGCTCCGTTTCTTTCGATGCTCGAAGTCCTCGTTCGCGCGAACTCGCAGCAGAAGGTGCATCTCATCTACGGCGTGACGCGCGACCTCGATCTCGTACAGGTCGATGCCATCGAGGCGTATGCATCGAAGCTGCCGAACTTCACGTTCAGCACCGTGGTCGCCGAAGCAGCGTCCAGTCATCCGCGCAAGGGCTGGGTCACGCAGCATATACCGGCTGAATGTCTGAACGATGGCGACGTCGACGTGTACTTGTGCGGCCCGCCTCCGATGGTCGATGCAGTGCGCAAGCACTTCGACGACAACGGCGTCAAACCCAACAGCTTCCACTACGAGAAGTTCACGCCCAACGCAGCGCCGGTGACCGCATGAATACGCAGCGATTCGAAGGCAAGGTGATGGTCGTCACCGGTGCGGCGCAGGGTATCGGTCGTGGTGTCGCGCTGCGTGCAGCCGCCGAAGGTGCGAAGGTGCTGTTCGTCGATCGCGCCGATTTCGTTTCCGAAGTCGCAGCCGAAGCAACCGGCGCCGATACAGCGGGCTTCGTCGCGGACCTCGAAACGTACGAAGGCGCGGCATCGGCGATGGCCTTCGCCATTGCGAAGTTCGGGCGGATCGATATTCTCGTCAACGGTGTGGGCGGCGCCATTCGCATGAGACCGTACGCGGAGTTCGAACCGGCGCAGATCGATGCGGAAATTCGCCGCTCGCTCATGCCCACGCTGTACGCGTGCCACGCGGTGCTGCCGGCGATGCTCGCGCAAGGGCGCGGAACGATCGTCAACGTGTCATCGAATGCGACGCGCGGCATTCGACGCGTGCCGTACTCGGCGGCCAAGGGCGGCGTCAATGCGATGACGCAGTCGCTTGCGATGGAGTACGGCGAGCACAACATCCGCGTGGTGGCTGCCGCGCCCGGCGGGACAGAAGCGCCTCCGCGACGCGTGCCTCGCAACGCCGCCGGCGACAGCGAGCAAGAGAAGATGTGGATGAGCGAAGCGGTGAAGCAAGTCACCGAATCCACCTTCTTCAAACGCTACGCCACGCTCGACGAACAGGTCGCGCCGATTCTCTTCCTCGCATCCGACGAAGCGGGCTACATCACGGGCGCCGTATTGCCGGTTGCAGGCGGCGACAACGGCTAGAACGCCACGACAAGGGCGCATAAAACGAAACCCCGCTTTGCGCGGGGTTTTTTGTTTTCGAGTGCGTTACGCGAACTTCACGCCAACGTCGAATAAATACTTTTCTCTGGTCCCCCCGGCAGGAATCGAACCTGCATCTAGCGCTTAGGAGGCACTCGTTCTATCCATTGAACTACGGGGAGCGGACCGTGCATCCCGCCTGAGCGGCGAGAGCGCAGAGTATAGCAAACGCATCGCGGCGTCATCGAACGTGGGGACCGAAAAGTCGGCCTGAGACGATGGCACACGAAACCTCGGGTTTGCACCTATCAAGTTTCCGCGCACGATGCCGCCATCGGAGTAATGGACCCCACTCCTCATATGAAACCCCACGGCGCGTTTGCGGCGCTGATGGCAGACCAGGACCTGGCTCACCTGCAAAGGGTGATGCGTCGTTCGTTGTCGTGCGATCTTGGCGGTCCATTGCTGCCGCCTTCGTACTGGCGCGAACGGCTCGCCGCCGTCACGCGCCAGTCACATCTTTCGCCCACGCAAGTGCAGATCGTGCATCGGCTCCATCTGTATATCGATGCCTTCGAGACCGCATCTGCCGTGCGCGATGACCAGCCGATCGCGGCGGCGGGCGGTCAAAGCGGCTAGCATCGTTCAATGACGATGCCGCATCCACCAGTCGCGCAGCGATTGACGCCGCGCGCCGGTGTGCATCGGCTCGTCCCTGCGATGCCCGGTCCGCCAGTCATGCGCGAACAACACGATGCCGAGCGCCGCCATGATCGCGACGCCGATCAGTATGCCGGATAAGTCCATCATGGCGCCCTCCCGCTATCGATTGCCGCCCTGTCTTCATGATAGTCACGCCTGCCGCGCGCGCTGCTGCTGCGCATGCGCCGCGAGCCGCACTGCCGCGTTCGCCGCGCCATAGCCGTCGTAGCCGCCGCGCCGCTCGATCACTTCCAGAAAGAAGCGCTGATCGAGCTGCTCCGTGTACGCATGGAAGAACTCGCCACCGCGCTCGTCGCGGTCATAGAGGATATTGTGCTCGTGCATCGCGTCGATCTGTTCGTCGGGCAGGCCGTAGCGCGCGACGAGATCGTCGTAGTAATTGCGCGGGATGCGCAGGAACTTGACGCCGTCGGCGGCGAGGCGCGGGATCGCATCGAAGATATCGGGCGTGCTGAACGCGACATGATTCAGCCCGGAACCGCGATACGTCGAAAGCGATTCAGCCACCGCCGTGTACCGATCCACCGACGCGTTCAGCGCAATGCGCACCGATCCGTCGCGGCTTCGCACCGCGCGGCTGCGCACGAGGCCATACGGGTCCGGCACGATCACGCTCGGCTCGGTCTCGAAACCGAACGCGCTGCGGAAGAAGAGCACCCACGTATCGAGCGCTTCGGCCGGCAGCGAAAGACACACATGATCGATACGCGACAGCGGCCCGACTTCATACGGACCATCGATATCGGTCAGCACGAAATCCGATTCCCACAGCGTGGGCGCGCCGGGCGCTTCATCGACGAAATAATCGAGGCTGCCATCCGGCGACTGCACGCCCGGCACCACGCGCTCGTTCGGCCCGACCTGTCCCGAGAACGGCTTCGATCCGTAAGCGGCGGCGCGCTCGAACGCGAGCTTCGCGTCATCGACATGAAACGCCGACGCGCACAGCGACAAGCCATGCTGCTGATAAAACGCGCTCGCGAAAGAATCGGCCTCGGCGTTGAGCACGATCGATCCCGCGCCATGCCGAAAGAGCGTCACGTCCTTCGAACGATGCCGTCCCGCGAGCCGGAAGCCGAGCTTGCCCAGCCATTCGGCGACGTGCTCGCGCGTCGTATCGTCGACGGCGAATTCGAGGAACTGGAAGCCGATGTGCTCCGGCGGCGCGGGCGGATCGAAGAGCGCGGCGGGCGCTTTGTCGCCCATCACGGCGCGCGTCTGCTCTTCGAGAAAGCGCAGCGACCGATGCCCGTCCGCCGCCGTGATCGCGGTCGGCGCGGCGCGAAAGCCGTCGTTGAAAATCTCCAGCGACAGCGGCCCCGCGTAGCCCGCTTCGAACACGCGCGCGGTGAAGCCCGCGACATCGAACGCGCCCTGCCCCGGAAAGCAGCGATAGTGACGGCTCCATTCGAGCACGTCCATCGCGAGCACGGGCGCATCGGCGATCTGCACGAACGCGATGCGATCGCCGGGAATCGCGGCGATTTCATCGACGGAATCGCCGATGGACAACGTATGGAAACTGTCGAGCACGAGGCCGAGATTCGGGTGATTCACGGCATCGACGAGACGCCATGCATGCTTGTACGAGTTGACGTGCCGGCCCCACGCGAGCGCCTCGTAGCCGACGACGACGCCCGCTTCCTTCGCGAGCCGCGCAAGCGTGCCGAGCTGATCGACGATGAGCGCGTCATCGCCGATCGTCTCTGGCGACACGTTGCTGCACGCGAGCATGCGGTCCGCGCCGAGTTCGTGCATCAAGTCGAACTTGCGCTTCACGCGCTCGATGTTCTTCGTGAAGCGCTCCGGGTTCACGCCCTCGAAATCGCGAAACGGCTGGAACAGATAGATGGCGAGGCCTAAGTCTTCGCAGATGCGCCGGACATCGGCAGGCGTGCCGTCGAAATACAGGAGATCGTTCTCGAAGATTTCGACGCCGTCGAAGCCCGCCGCGCGGATGGCCGTGAGCTTCTCCACGAGCGTTCCGCTAATGGATACCGTCGCGATGGATGTCGGGATTGAACGCAGCATGCTGCCTCCTCGTTGCATTCGGTGTGATGCGGGGTGATCGATTCAGTGTAGGCGCTGCGCACGCATGCCACGTCATTGTGCGGCAGCATAACAAACTAACCAGATCGTACAAAATCCGTGAAAATACGGACGGACACCGGCCGCTGCGGCGGTCACACTTCGGTCCTAAGTTCTATCGCTGTCGCGATGCAACATCGCGCCCTCATTTTCTGCAGTACGCTAGGCGTTTTAGCCTGGCTTCTTTCGCGGGAGCATCTCGCATGACCAGCAAAACTTCATACCTCATCGGACTCATCGGCTCGGGCATTGGCGGTTCGCTCACGCCGGCCATGCACGAAGAAGAAGGCCGCGTCCTCGGGCTCAACTACGTGTATCGGCGCATCGACCTGCAAGCGCTGAAGCTCGAACCATCGGCGCTGCCCGAACTGCTCGAGGCCGCCGAACGCATGGGCTACGACGGCCTGAACATCACGTATCCGTGCAAGCAAAGCGTGATCCCGTTGCTCGACGATCTCGACCCCGACGCGCGCGCGCTCGGCGCGGTCAATACGGTCGTGCTGAAGGACGGCAAGCGCATCGGCTACAACACGGACTGGTCGGGCTTCGCGCGCGCGTTTCAGCGCGCCCTGCCCGATGCGCCGCTCGATCGCGTCGTGCAGCTCGGCGCGGGCGGCGCGGGCGCGGCCGTCGCGCATGCGGCGCTCACGATGGGCGCGCGCGCGCTCACGCTCTTCGATTCGGATGAGGCGCGGGCGTCGGCGCTAGCGCAGGAACTCGCGGCGCGCTTTCCGGATCGCGAAGTGACGAGCGGCGGCGACTTGCGCGAGACACTGCGCGCGGCGAACGGCCTCATCCACGCGACGCCGACCGGCATGGCGAAGCTGCCGGGCCTGCCGCTGCCGGCGGAGTATCTGCACAAGGATCTGTGGGTCGCGGAGATCGTCTATTTTCCGCTCGAAACGGAACTGCTGAAGGCCGCGAAGGCGCTCGGCTGCAAGACTGTCAGCGGCGGCGGCATGGCCGTGTGTCAGGCCGTGGATGCGCTGCGCATCTTCACGGGCCGCGAACCCGACGCGGAGCGCATGTTCGCGCATTTCCAGCGCTTGCTGGAAGCCTGATTCGACTGACGCGAAGCATCACGAAAAACGGCGGCCTCGCAAGAGAGCCGCCGTTTTGTTTTTGTGCGCTCAGTCTTCGCGACGCATGAAGCAGAGCACGGCATCGATGACCATCTCGCGATGCCGCGCCCGCGAACGCGGACCGGACGGATCGCGCCCGAACGCCGCGCTCCACGTATGGCGATTCGCCACGCGATGAAAACAGAACGAGCTGATCATCAGATGCAGATCGATGGGATCGACGTCGTCGCGAAAGCGCCCCGCCGCCACGCCGCGCGCGATGAGATCCTCGATGGTCTTCACCACCGTCGAATTGCGCGCCTTGAAGGTCTTCGACTGCTCGATGTACTTCGCCGAATGCACATTCTCGATGGTCACGAGGCGCACGAAATCGCGATGCTTGTCGTGATAGTCGAACGTGAAACCGATGAACTCGCGCAACGCTTCCTCGGGTTCCATGTCCGCGAGATGCAGTTCCTGTTCGAGCGCGCGGATGTCGCCGTAGACCTGTTCGAGCACCGCTTCGTACAGCCCTTCCTTGCTGCCGAAGTAGTAGTACAGCATGCGCTTCGTGGTGTTCGTGCGCTCCGCGATGGCATCGACGCGCGCGCCCGTCAGCCCCATCGCCGAAAATTCTTGCGTGGCGATATCGAGAATATTGCGCTTGGTTTCTTCAGGATCGTACTTGCGCCGCCCTTCCGACCCGGTCGGCGAGGGCGCAGCACTGGCGGGCGTCGCGGCCTTGCTTCCTTTTTTCATTGTTGTGTCTGAAAACGGCGGTGGGAATCGATTCTAGCATGGGGGTCATAGCGTCTTTCGCCTCGAGGACACTGGTTTTCCAGGGCTTCATCTATACTTTTTCGATCCAGTCACCGCTTTCATTTACCGCATGTCGCCATCGAAAGTCGTCGCCTCTTCACTCGCACTTTTTGCGCTCGGCGCTTCCGCGCAGACGCAACTGCCGCCCGGACATCCATCGTCGCCGCAACTGCTCGCAGCCGAAGGCGTGATGACGAGCGCGAACATCGCGCGCGGCGCGGCGGATGTCTGTCATATCGATGCCACGAAGATCGCGCACTTCAAGGACGCCGCGCGCGCCAACTTCCGCGACGCGCCCGACTTCGAAGCGGAATGGGCGCTCGGCTACCGGCAGGCGCAGGCGACGGTCGATCGATTCGACAAGCTCAAGACGAGCAATCCCGCCGAGTACAAGAAGGAAATCGACGAGGCGTGCCCCGCGCTGGATCGCGGGATCGACGAAGTCACGCAGTAAGTTTCGTCACTCACCCTGCGCGCCCTGCGTGTACTGCGCGCGCTTCTCGACGTACATCGCGGCATCGGCGCGTTGCAGCATCGCTTCGAGCCGCTCGCCTTCGCGCGATGTCGCCGCGCCCATCGCGAAGCTCAACGGCATGCCCGAGTAGAACTGATTGTTCACCTCGAGCAACTGGCGGATGCCGCCCATCACCGTTTCCGCGCCGCGTTCGTCGGTGCCGGGCAAGAGCAGCATGAACTCGTCCCCGCCGATGCGCGCCGCCTGAAACGGCTTCTCGACGGCCTTCGAGAGCACTTCGCCCGCGCGTCGCAGGAGCGCATCGCCGGCGGCGTGGCCCAGTTGATCGTTGACGCTCTTCAGGCCGTTCACATCGACCGCGATCGCCGTCACCGGGAACGGCCCCTTGCGTTCCAGCCGATTGATTTCATCGATATAGAACGAGCGATTCTTCAGCTTGGTCAGCACGTCGTGCTTGCCGAGAAATTCCAGATACGCTTCGGCCTTCTTGCGCGCGGTGATGTCCGTGAGCGCGACGAGCACGAGATCCCAGCGCGCCTCGTGCCCCGGAAACACCGAGAACTGCAGATGCACGTGCACTTCGCTTCCATCGAGCGAATAGTTGAGCACTTCGCGCTGATGAAAGAGCTTGTGCTCCCATAGATCGGCGAGCTGCTCCTGAAAGTGCTGCTGCATGTCGTCGCGAAAGATGTCCGGCAGGCGCGCGAGCAGCGTCGGCTTGTCGGGGGCGGCGAACATGCGCAGCGTGTGCTCGTTGACGTCGAGGACGTGAATCTCCTGCATGCATCGCTCGACGAATTCCGGATGCACGTTCACGAACGTCCGGAAATCGACGATGCCCCGCTCGCGCACTTCGTCCAGCAGCATCTTCACGGCGCTGAAGTCTTCGACCCACAGCGAGACCGGCGAATGCTCGAAGAGCCCGCGCGCGTAGAGTTCGCTCTCCGCGGCCTTGCGGCGCACGGTTTCGAGTTCGGTGATGTCTTCGATGGTGACGAGCACGCGGCCCCATGTGTCCTCGTGTCCCGGCAGCACGACGGCTTTCAGCAGCACATCCAGCCGCCTGCCGTCGAGCGTGTAGTTGACCGTCTGGCTCACGAAGCGCAGCTTGCCGGACCACAGCTGCTCGAGTTCGTCGACGTGCGTGGTCAGCATGTCGTCGCGAAAAACACGGGCGAGGTTCTGCACGAGATCGTCGATGTCCCGCGCGCCGAACAGCGACAGCGTGCGCCGGTTCACCTTCACGACGCGAATCCGCGACGAGCATTCGGCGATGCGCGCCGTGTCCTCCGTCAGGAACGCGCGCAAATCGGTGACGCCGGCGGCGCGCCATTGTTCGAGCCGCTCGCGCACGGCGCTGAAGTCTTCGAGCCACAGGGAAATGGGCGCGAGGTCGAACATGTCGGCGTCGTCTTCGGGAAGCCTCGCCGGCGTGAATTGGCCGGCGGCGCGGCGCGGGTCGTTTGGCATCGTCATTTTCTCGGCTCGCGCCGGCTCGTTGAACGTCTACCCGGTCATTTTTACGGGCTCTCGTGTCATCTCACAATTGTAGTCCGCCAAATTTCCTGCCTTTACTGCGTCAAGCGATTCGCTTCCCGGCGCATGTCCGAATGAGGGGCGGATGCTACACTCGATCGGCTATCCGGCCTCCCGCGCATGTCGCGCCTCGCTGGGCACATTTGCTGCGCGGCGTGCCGTGCATCGGGCCGCATTCCCCATCCCTCACTGGAGCTCACAAGGAGGCATGACTCTCATGGCTGATTTCCGCATCTGGTCCGACGAATTCCCGGCAAACGGCTTTCTGACCCGCGCGCAGGAATTCGATCTGCAAGCCTTCGGCGCATCCGGCGAAAACATCTCTCCCGCGCTGCAGTGGGAAGACCCGCCCGCCGACACGAAGAGCTTCGCGCTCACCGTCTACGATCCCGACGCGCCCACCGGCAGCGGCTTCTGGCACTGGATCGTCGTCAACATTCCGGCCGATGTACGGTCGCTGCCGCGCAACGCGGGCAAGGCCGACGGCAGCCTGCTGCCCGCCGGCGCGCTGCAGCTTCGTAACGACTACGGCACGGTCGGCTTCGGCGGCGCGGCGCCTCCGCGCGGCGACAAGCCGCATCGCTATATCTTCCGCATCCATGCCCTCGAAGCCGAGAATCTGCCGCTCGATCCGAACGCGACGAACGCCGTCGCGCGCTTCATGACACATCTGAACGAGATCGATTCGGCGTCTTACACGGGACTTTACGAACTGAAGTGAACGAAGCGGCATGAAGCGCACGCGGCCGCGATGGTTTCGCGGCCGCGTCGATGAAAAGCAGCCACAAGCGATTTGAAAACGGCGCGACATACAATGCGCCGCCCCGCCACCCACAGCCTTCCGATGGATTCCGACCAAGGTCTTCCCCTTCCCCAACGTTATTGGGCGATCGCCGTCGTCGCGCTCGGCATCACGCTCGCGGTGCTCGACGGCGCCATCGCCAACGTCGCGCTGCCGACCATCGCGCGCAATCTCAACGCTTCCCCCGCCGATTCCATCTGGGTCGTCAACGCGTATCAGCTCGCGATCACCATTTCGCTGCTGCCGCTCGCCTCGCTCGGCGATCGCATCGGCTACCGGCGCGTATACATGGGCGGGCTTGCGCTCTTCACGGTGTCGTCGCTGGCGTGCGCGCTGTCGGGCACGCTCGCCACGCTCACCATCGCGCGCGTCGTGCAGGGCTTCGGCGCGGCGGGCATCATGAGCGTGAACACGGCGATCGTCCGCATGATCTATCCGCACAAGCAGCTCGGACGCGGCGTCAGCATCAACGCGACGGTGGTCGCCATTTCCTCGGTGATCGGGCCGACGGTCGCCTCCGGCGTGCTGGCCGTCGCGCCGTGGCCGTGGCTCTTCGCGATCAACGTGCCCATCGGCATCGCCGCGCTCGCCATCGGGGCGAAGGCGCTGCCGCGCACGCCGGGGCATCGGCAACCGTACGACTACGTGAGCGCGGTGATGAACGCGCTCTTCTTCGGCATCGCGATCGTCGCCGTCGATGGGCTCGGGCACGGCGAGCATCGCCCGTATGTGATCGGCGAGTTCGTCGCGACGGCGGTCATCGGCTACTTCTTCGTGCGGCGGCAACTCACGCAAAGCGCGCCGCTTCTGCCTGTCGATCTGCTGCGCATTCCGGTGTTCGCGCTGTCGATCGGCACATCGGTGTGTTCGTTCTGCGCGCAAATGCTGGCGTTCGTCTCGCTGCCCTTTCTGCTGCAAAACGGCTTCGGCATGAGCCAGGTTGAAACCGGTTTTCTGATGACGCCGTGGCCGCTCGTCATCGTGTTCGTCGCGCCGGTCGCGGGCATACTCGCGGACCGTTATTCGGCGGGCTTGCTCGGCGGCATCGGGCTCGCGGTGCTGTGCGTCGGCCTCGTGCTGCTCGCAACCGTGGGCGCGCATCCGACGCCGACCGACGTGGCGTGGCGCATGGCGATATGCGGCTTCGGCTTCGGGCTGTTTCAGTCGCCGAACAACCGGCAGATGCTGTCCTCCGCGCCGCGTCATCGCAGCGGCGGCGCGAGCGGCATGCTCGGCACCGCGCGCCTCACCGGGCAGACGCTCGGCGCCGCGCTCGTCGCGCTGATCTTCGGCGTCGAGCCGCAACGCGGGCCGATCATCGCGCTGGCGGTCGCGGCGGTGTTCGCGGCGGCGGCGGCTGTCGTCAGCATGCTGAGACTCACGGGCAAGCGTCGAGTCGAAACGGTCTCCTGATCCGGCTCCTCACCGCGATGGCCTACGGCGGCCATCGCGCCTCGATTTGGGCACACACCTTGCTGCCGTTTCGAACGTCCATCCGCGCGCGACCCGCTCGCCGCGAACGTCCGAACAAGCAATAAGAAGGAGGTGTATCCCATGGCAAGTTCCCTCAATGGCCGCAAGGTCGCGATTCTCGCCGTCGATGGTTTCGAACAGGCCGAGCTCGTCGAGCCGCAGCGCGCGCTGAAGGAAGCCGGCGCGCAGGTCGATGTCATCTCGCAGAAGCCGGGGCAGATTCAGGGCTTCAAACACGTCGACAAGGGCGATGCCGTCGCCGTCGATCGCACGCTCGACGAAGCAACCTCTCGCGAATACGACGCGGTCGTGCTGCCGGGCGGCGTGGTGAACGGCGACGCCATTCGTCTCGACGCCAAAGCACAAGCCTTCGTGAAGGAAGCGAATCAGGCGAAGAAGCCCATTGCGGTGATCTGCCACGGCGGCTGGCTGCCGATCTCGGCGGGCATTATCGCGGGCCGCACGATCACGAGCTGGCCGAGCCTTCAGGACGACGTGCGCAACGCGGGCGGCACGTGGGTCGACCAGGAAGTGCAGATCGACGGCAATCTGATCACGAGCCGCAAGCCCGACGACCTGCCCGCGTTCAACAAGGCGCTCATCGACGCGCTCGGCAAGTAGCGCGCGGCCTGATCGCCCCGATCCGACCCATTCGATACAACCGGAGCCGAGCCGATGCCACGCGTTTCATCGTGCTTCATCGCCCTTGCGCTGACGGCTTCCGCCGCGCTCGCGCCCGCGCACGCCCAGACCCGGGAAAGCGCGAGCAAGATGCAGACGCAGAAGCTCTCCACCGTCGATCAGCAGTTCATCCAGGACGCAGGCGCCGCGGGCGCGACGGAAATCGCCGCCAGCAAGCTCGCGCTCACGCGTTCGGGCGACAAACAGGTGAAGGAGTTCGCACAGCGAATGATCGCGGATCACACGGCGCTCGCGCGCAATCTCGATGTGATCGCCAAACGCCACGGCATCACGACGCCGCCGGCATCCGATTCGTCGGTCGTCGGCAGTCTGCAAAATCTTCAGGGAGCCGACTTCGACAAAGCCTATATTGAAAAGGTCGCGCTGGCGGGTCATCAGAAGGCCGTTGAGCTTTTCACGAAGGAAAGCGAAAACGGCAACGATGCCGCGCTGAAGGCCGCTGCCGCGAAGGCGCTGCCGGTCATCCGTCATCACTACGAGATGGCGCAGCAACTCGGCAACGCTTCGCCGAAGGCCGCGCCATGAACGCCCCGCATTTCATCGAACGTGCCGACGGCCTGCCCGTTCGCGCGCCCGCCGGTCCCAGGCCGGCTTATGAGGACTCGACCATGCACATCACGTTTTCGGACGAACGCCCCGTGTTCGACGGCGACGACCTCGCGATCCATTTCACCGCTCTCGTCGACGGCGAGCCGGTCGTCTGCTCGATCAGCGCCGAGGCGCTCGAAGACCATTTCGGCGCGGCCTCTCCGCGCGAGGAAGACTTGATGCCCGCGTTCGAAGGCGGCGCGGCGCGCATCCGCGCGGTATGCGCCGAAGCGCTCGACGACAACGGCGGCCAGCCCGTCGTGCTGCGCAGCGGCCTCTTCCGCGTTGCGGGCCTGGAACCCGAATGATCGCGGCCGCGCATCGAACCGCGCCCGCACCGAGGCGCGTTCTGGCCGATTCCACGCAACCCATCACTCAGAAGGAGGGAACATGTCCCTGATCATCGCCGGCCGATTCGAGACCTTTCCCGCCGCCGAAGCCGCCGCGCAGCGGCTTTTCGCGAACGGCTTCGTGGAAGAAGACGTGACGCTCTTCTTCGTCAACCCGAGCGGTCAGCACGCGCGCTTTCCGATTGGCGGCGACGTGTCCACCGATAAAGGCGCGGGCGCCGCGCCCAAGGGCGCCGGCAAGGGCGTGACGATCGGCGCGGTCGTCGGAGCGATCATCGGCGCGGCGATCTTCGCCGTGTTCAAGGCGCCGCTCTTCGTATCCGTGGTCGCGGCGGGCGTCGGCGCGTATATCGGCTCGCTGGCGGGCGCCATGTCGCACACGAAGAAGAAGCCCAACGCCGCGCCCATGCAGGCCGAGGAACCGATGCGCAATTCCGGCGTGCTGGTGGCCGTGCACGTGTCACCGGAGACGCATGACAGGGCAGCGTCGATCTTGCAGGAAGCGGGCGGGATGGAAATCGAGCGCGCGTCGGGCCGCTGGAAGCAAGGCCGCTGGAGCGACTTCGATCCGCTGAAGCCGCCGCAGACGGTGAAGGAATTCGCGCAGCCGCGCGCGTGAGGCAAGTGCTCTTGTATGCGCCCCGGACGTTCGACGTCCGGGGCGTTTTGCATTGCGTCGTTGATTGAATCGGCGTCAGACCCACGGACGCGCGTTGCCATCCTTTTTCGCGTCGGTGCGAACGTCGCAGCCGGCGGGCAGGATCTTTGCCTTGTTGCCCGCCGCGCCGGTCGGCTCGCACATGTGCGGATAGCTGACTTGCGATGCCACGGGCGTTTCGGTCGCTCGTTCGCGCACATGCAGCGTGACCGCCGATGCGACGATCGCCACCAATACCAAAAACTCGCGATTCGCGAGCGCGCTGAATCTTTTCATCCGGTTTCTCCTGTTGCCTTGTCGTTGCGTCGTCCTGCGTGGGACGAACGTCTGAATGCACGCGACCAAAAAGCAAACGGCATGCCGCGTTCGATCGACTGCTTCCGGGCACGCTGCGTGCATGCGCTAAAACCAGCGCATCCCGCAAGGGACGCAGCGCTCAAGCCAATTCGCCAACAAAGGAGGTATCCCTATGAGCACGAACGTCGTATCGGTACTCAATGATCTCATCGAAACCTCGAAGGACGGAGAGAAGGGTTTCCTCAAGGCCGCCGAAGACACGCGTGACCCGAGCCTCAAGCTCCTGTTCCAGAATCGCGCCGAAGCATGCGCACAAGGCGCAATCGAATTGCAGAACCTGGTTCAGCGCCTGGGCGGCAAGCCGGAAACGGGCGGCTCCGTCGCGGGCGCGCTGCATCGCGGCTGGGTCGACGTGAAGTCGGCAGTGAGCGGCCACAGCGACCACGCGATTCTCGCCGAATGCGAGCGCGGTGAGGACGCCGCGAAGAAGAACTATCGCGAGGCGCTCGAAAAGGACCTGCCGGCCGATGTGCGCGCGGTCGTCGAGCGTCAGTATCAGGGCGTGATCGAGAACCACGATCGCATCCGCGACCTGCGAGATCAATACGCGGCCACGAAGTCGTAATGCGTTTCGCAGCATAGCCGCATCATCGCCGCCTTCAGGCGGCGTTTTTTTCGCACGACGATGCGGCCGGAGCAACGTGACAAAACGAAACGGCCACTTGCGTGGCCGTTTCTTCGAGCGCGCAAGCAGCCGATGTTACTGCGGCTGACCCTTGTCGTTGGTGCCGAGCGAGGAAGCCGCCGCAGCCGCCGATGCGCCCTTCAGCTTGTGCGCCTTGTTCTGCTGATGCAGCGTCGTGCCCTTGCTTTTTGCGTGGGCGCCGGACGCCGGGGCTGCCATGCCCGCCGTATCCGATGCCGCCTGTGCGAACGCCGTCGCCGAGAATGCGAGAGCCAGCGCGCCGATCAATGCCGTCTTTTTCGTCTTCATGAAGAGCTCCTTTTGCCGGGGCCTTCGAGCGCCGCATGCACGACGCTTCGTGAGCCGCCTGTGAGTAACGACCTGAATCGGCCGTCCTTCGTTTTTAGGGTTTCAAACATGCTGCGAGGTGATGCACGTGCCGTGTGAAACAAGCGAAGCAGGCGAAGCGAACAAACAGGCGACAAGAAGCGCCGCCCGATGTGCGAACCCGCGCTGAAAGGCCCGATGTCTCGTTGCGACGACGAATCATCGAACCCCGCGCGGGTTCCGGTACTGCGGTTTCGAGCGCGGCCCGCCTGAAGCGCGCCGCGCATACGAACTATGCCATCACTTCCGTCTTACTTGGCAGCAATTTTAAGATGGTTCTTCACGGATGCAACACCCGATACTTCCTTCACCACTTCTTCCGCGGCGGTCTTGTCTTCAGCCGACGGCACCGTGCCGGTCAGCGAAACGACGCCGCGACGCGTCTTCACGTGGATGTGCGTCGACTTGACGTTCTTCGCGCTCAGCAGTTCGGCCTTGACCTTCGTCGTCACCGCGCTGTCATCGACCTTCTGGCTGACGGACGTGTCCGAAGCACCCGAGGACGACGTCGAGTTGGTCTGCGCGTTCACGTTCAGCGCGAACACGACACATGCGATACCACCGGCTGCCTTGAGGAATTGAGTCGTCTTCATAGTGATACTCCTTGTTCTCGGTTTTAGTCTTGCGCGCCCCTGTCACGCTGACGTGCCCGCATGCTCGTGTCTTGTCGAGCACGCGCACGAGGCGCCCCGCTTCTTCGTGATAATTGTTGTTGCCTCGATAGCGTCCGCGCGTCGCCGCGCCGATCGCATGGTCAGTACCGCAACTCGCGTGCCGGCTCCGTTCGGAAAACTCGTGTGTGCGCCCGAACATCGGCGCGACGCCTTGAACCGCCGACGCCGCGAGCCGAAGCGACAAATCATGAACAGGCGGGCGAGCGCCATGAAAAGCCCGTCGAACAAGCCGCGCGGCGGGCCGTCCTTTTGTCTGAGGCCGTGTAAAAACTGCGTGAAAGCGGGGGTCCGCACACTTCGAACGAACGCGCGTCAGAACCAAAAACGTATGCGAAGCATGACCTTAGCGACGCATGGCACGGTGGTTGCTTTTGCTGGTCGACGAACATATCGATCACGAACGAATACTCGAGGATTAGCCAGCAATGCCGCCTTCACTCGAACTCCGTACCAAGCAAAGCCTGGCCCTGACGCCACGTCTGCAGCAGTCCGTCCGCCTCTTGCAACTTTCGTCGCTGGAATTCCAGCAGGAGTTGCGCAACGCGCTCGACACGAATCCTTTCCTCGAATACGACGAATCGCAGACCGAGGACAACGCCCTCGGCGCGGACAACGGCAATTCGATGAGCGAAGCATCGCTCTCGACTTCCACCGAGAGCACGGCCGAAGCGCCGCTCTCCACCGAATCCAGCATGGACGGCGACTCCGGCGCTGATTCCAGTTCGCGCGACGACTCCATGAGCGAGTTCTCGTCCGATCCGTTCGGCCGCAGCGCGTCGCGCAACAACGGCGACGGCGAAGGCTCCGATCCCGCCGACTGGGTGCGCATCGAACCGTCGCTGCATGAAACGCTCCACGACTCGCTGCGCATGTATCAGCTCAACGAGCGGGATCGCGCGGTCGCGCAACTGATCATCGAAGCGCTCGACGACGACGGCTATCTGCGCCAGGAACTGAGCGAACTGGCGGACGTCGTCGATATCGAGCCGGCCATCAGCGAGGACGAACTCAGCATCGCGCTGAAGCTCGTGCAGTCGCTCGACAAGCCGGGCGTCGGCGCGCGCAATCTGTCCGAATGCCTGACGCTTCAGCTCGACGCGATGCCGCACGACACGCCGGGCCGCGAAGTGGCGCGCGAGATCGTCGTGCATCATCTCGAACGGCTTGCCCGCCGCGAGCAGGCCGAACTGCAGAAGAAGATCGGCTGCAGCGCGGACGAACTGCGCATTGCGTGCGCGCTCGTGCGCCGTCTCGATCCGAAGCCGGGCGAGAACTACGGCCAAAGCGAGGACAACTACGTGGTGCCGGACGTCATCGTGCGTCAGGTGAAGAAGCAATGGGTCGTGACGATCAACCCGGCGGTGCTGCCGCGCGCGCGGATTCATCGCATGTATGCGGAGCTGTTCGCGCAATCGGCCGGCGCGAGCCGTTCGCCGCTCGCGCAGCAGTTGCAGGAAGCACGCTGGCTCATCCGCAACGCACAGCAGCGCTTCACGACGATTCAGCGCGTGGCCGAATGCATCGTCTCGCATCAGAAAGCGTTCTTCGATTACGGCGAAATCGCGCTGAAGCCGCTCGTTCTGCGCGATGTCGCCGACGAACTCGGCCTGCACGAATCGACCATCTCGCGCGCCACGGGCAACAAGTACATGGCCACGCCGCGCGGCATCTTCGAGTTCAAGCACTTCTTCCCGCGCGAACTGTCGACCGAAAGCGGCGGCACGTGTTCGGCCGCCGCCGTGCGCGCGCTCCTGAAGGAAATGATTTCGAAGGAAAACACGCGCGATCCGCTCTCCGACGTGAGCCTCGCGAAGATGCTCGCCGATCAGGGCGTGATCGTCGCGCGCCGCACGGTGGCGAAGTATCGGCATTTGATGAAGGTGCCGCCGGCGGAACTGCGCCGCCAGGCATGAAGCACCGCTAACGGTTTTGCGCTCCCCGCGCTCGAGCGACGACCCGGTCAAAGCGAGTCGCATGAGTGGAATCAAAGGAGCGTGGCTGTCAGGCCGCCTTTCGTGGGCGGCCTTTTTTTCGCCCGCGTTTTTGTGCGCCTTCCTAGCGCCAGCCGGACTCGCGATGCGTGCGCTTGCGCGCCGCCGTCGCCGACAGTTCCGCGCCAAGCAGAAACACCGCCGCCGAGTAATAGAGCCACATGAGGATGATCGCGAGCGATCCCGCCGCGCCGAACATGTTCGCCGTGCCCGCGTGCTGCAAATAAAACGCGAAGAGCCGCTTGCCGCATTCGAACAGCATCGCGGCGGCGGTCGCGCCGAGCGCGGCGTCGCACCAGCGCATGCGGGTCGTCGGGAGAAACTTGAGGAGGACGGTGAACGCGAGCATCAGCATGGCGAGCGAGATTGCGCGGCGCGTCACCGTCGACAGCACGACGAACGGATTGCCGTCGCCGAGCGCCCAGTGGCCGAGCACTTCGACGAGCGCATCGAGCACGAGCAGCGCGACCACCAGCAGCCCCGCGCCCACTACCAGCGCGAACGACACCAACCGAACGCGCACGAGCGCGAAGATGCTCGCGCGCGCGCCGACGGCGGGCGTCGGCCAGATCACGTTCAGCGCGCTATGCAGCGACGAAAAGGTCGCCGACGCGCCGATCAGCACGCCCGCGATCGACAGCACGGCCGTGCGCCGCGCCATGTCGGCGTGCCACGCGTTCGCGACGATCGCTTCGAGCGTGTGCGCCGCGTCCACGCCCACGACGCCGCTGATTTCGGCGAAGAGCCGGCCCTGCACGGCATCGGCGCCAAAGAAAATGCTCGCCACCGAAATGACGATGACGAGCGTCGGCGCGAGCGAAAACGCGGCGAAGAACGAGATCGCCGCCGAGAACATGAGGCAGTGGTCCTGAATCCATTGCGTGACGGGATCGGCGAGCCACGACAGCCAGCCGAACCGCGACGTGCGGCCTTCCGCCAGGGGAGCGGACGGATTGGGGACTTGGGGGACTTCGCGGTTCATCGGCGAGTGCGGGACCGTTTGGAACGTCAAGCGCCGATGTTAGCCTCCCCGCGCGCGACGCGTGTAAAAAAGGCGCGGGCGGAAAGTCCGCGCGCGCCTTGGGTGCTGCGGCAAGCGGCGTTCAGATGCGTTCGTCGTCGTCGGCGGGGTCGGCGCCCTCGTCGCTCAGCGACTCAACGTCGTCGTCTTCCACTTCGTCCGGCAGGATGTCGCCGTCAACCGCGAGATTGTTGTCGCCGTCCGCGGATGCGTCTTCGCCCGTGCCGAAGCGGTCGGTATCGCTGTCGAGCTGTGCGTCCGACAAGCCAAGCGCGTGGGCGTCGAGTTCGTCCTCGATATCGGCGGGACGGCGCATTTCGCCCTGCACGTCCGAGCCGCTATCCGACGAATCGCTCGGACCGAGCGCGCCCGTGCCGTGACCCTTGCCCCATTCCGTGCCGCCTTCATCCGGCGGATTCAGTGTGCTTCCCGTCATGATGACCTCCTTCGATTGTGTCGATGAGAGGATCGCAAGTCCCGTTCCGCATGCGATTCGTCATGAAAAAACCCCGCGCTCGTGCGAGACGCGGGGCTTTCTTACGCGATGCGACGCCGTGCGATCAGGCCTTCGCCGCCCGCTTCGCTTCGGCTGCGCCCTGCTTCACCGTGTTGACGGTCTTCGCCGTCACCGACGTGGCCGTCGCGACGCTGCGCAGATCGGACAGGAACGAATCGCGCCACACGGAGAGATTGTTCTCGCGCAGCGGCGCCATCATGTCGGCGTGACGCGCCTGGCGCTCGGCGAGCGGCATCGACAATGCGCGCTCCAGCGCCTCGGACATCTGCGACAAATCGAACGGATTGACGACGAGCGCGCCCGGCAACTGATCCGCCGCGCCCGCGAACTGCGACAGCACGAGCGCACCCGGATCTTCCGGATCCTGCGACGCGACGTACTCCTTCGCGACGAGATTCATGCCGTCGCGCAACGGCGTCACGTAGCCGACCTGCGAGAGACGGAACAGCGCCATCAGCAGATTGCGCTCGTATTTGCGGTTCAGGTACTGAATCGGCGTCCAGTCGAGCTGCGCGAAACGCCCGTTGATGCGCCCCGCTTCGCCCTCCAGATTCTGACGGATGCGCTGGTACGTCTGCACGTCCGCGCGCGTCGGCGGCGCAATCTGCACGAGCGACACGCGGCCGTGCCAGCCCGGCGCGTTCAGCAGCAGGCGCTCGAAGGCCTGGAAGCGCTCGACGAGACCCTTCGAATAATCGAGGCGATCCACGCTCATGATGAGCTTGCGGCCGCGCATGCTGTCGCGCAGGCTCTTGACCTGCTTGCGCGTCGAAAACTGCTCGGCGGCCTTCGCGATCGCATCGGGATAAATGCCGATCGGATACGCGCCGACCTTCAGCATCCGGCCGAAAGCCTGCAGCATGCCGTCGTCGCTGCAATGGCCGCGTCCGCTGCGCTCGATGTAATCGACGAACGACTGCTTGTCGCTGTCCGTCTGAAAGCCGACGACGTCGTACTGGCACATCGCCGCCATCAGTTCCTCGTGCGGCGGCACGGTGCGCATGACTTCCGGCACCGGAAACGGAATATGCAGGAAGAAGCCGATCGGGTTCGTCACGCCGATCTTGCGCAGCTCCTGCGCGAACGGCAGCATGTGGTAGTCGTGTACCCAGATGATGTCGTCCGGCTGAAGCAGCGTCTTCAGCTTCGCGGCCAGCGTCGCGTTGACGCGCATGTAGCCCGCGTATTCCTCGCGATCGAAACGCGAGAGGTCGTTGCGATAGTGGAAGGTCGGCCATAGCGTCGCGTTCGAGAAGCCGCGATAGTACTGGTCGTAGTCGCGGCGGGTCAGGCCGACGGTCGCATAGGTGACATTGCCATTCTTTTCGACGACCGGCGCGGCCGATTCGCCGACGATCTCGCCGCTCCAGCCGAACCACACGCCGCCCGTTTCCTTGAGCGCATCCAACACGCCGATAGCGAGACCGCCCGCGCTGGGCTTGCCCTCCTGCACCGGCGCGACGCGATTCGATACCACGATCAATCTGCTCATTACAGGCTCACCTCTTCAGTTGTCGTTGCATGCCCGAATGGACGACATCAAGTTACGCAAGTCTTATGCCGTTTTGCGCACATTCCCGGTGAAAAATTCGTATCCAGATGTTACGGACGAACGAAAGCACGCGCCAAAACGTCGGCGCGTCGAACTTTTCGTCGGTGTCGGTGCGCCGCGTGATCGCGGCAAGTCACGCGTCCTGCTCGGAACCGAGGTCGCGCTGATAGTCGATGCCCTCGCGGCGCACACCGCCCTGGTTATGTTCGCCATCGGGCGGAGCGCCAGGCGCGGGGCGGTTCTGGCCGGCGGGGTCGTGATCGGCGGGGGGCGGAGAGGCGTTCTGGGCCGTGCCGTTCTTCGCGGCTTCGGCGCGTGCTTCGCGTTTGGATGAGTGACGCGCGGAGCGTCGAAGTGCGGGATGCCTCATGGTGCCTCCAGAAAGAAGGCCGTCGTGAATAGACCTCGGCGGCGTCAGACCGATGCGCGGTTCGTCGCCGTTTCCGGGCGTCGAATCCACGCGTTCTTGAGAAAAAAGGACCGGTGACCACGTGCGAAACCGGTCATTCTTGCGGCATTCGTTGTAATCCCTACCGTCGGGATGGAAACTTATTCAAGCCTTGCACGAATTCGGTGAATCGGTCCGGAAGACGCCGCCGATGCGTCCGACACGCCGCTTAAGCCACCGGGGGCGCGTCGCCCGGCCCGGGCGGCGGATCGCCGATGGGCTGCATCGGCTGCTCGGGCGGATCGCGTGTCGGGTCCGGGTTCGTGTCGGGCGGAATCGGGTTCGGCGGCGGCTGATCGGGCGGCGTCACCGGCGGGTCCGGCGGCTGCGGCGTCTGCGCACTGATGGGCGCGCGTGCGGAATCGGTCATGTCGGGCTCCTTGCGGTCTTGTGATCGTGATTACATCCGCTGCTGAGTCGGAAGGATGCGCTCATTCTTCCGCAAGGTCTGTTCCCCAATTTCGCGATTCCAGTCGCGTCCATGAACCCCATTATGGTGGCTGAAAGCGCGCCTGCCAACAAAAACGCCCGCGCTTTTTGCAAGCAGCGGGCGTTGTTTTCGTGTGAAGATAGCCGACGTTCAGAGATTTTCGCCGTCTGCGTCGCTCGGATCGCCACCCTCGCCGACGGCTGCCTTGTTCGCGTCTTCGCCGTATTCCACGAGCCGGTTGTAGAGCGTCTTCAGGCTGATGCCGAGTATTTCCGCCGCGCGCGTCTTCACGCCGCCGCACTGCTCGAGCGTCGCGAGGATCAACTGCCGATCCGCCTGCGCGAGCGACGTGCCGAACGGAATCGTCACCGCCGTTCCCGCCGATGCCTTCGAGAGCGAGATCTGCAGCGGCACGGTCGCCGTGCTGTCCGAATCGGACGCCGACATGATGTACGCGCGCTGCACGTAGTTCTTCAGCTCGCGCACGTTACCGGGCCAGTTGTACGACGCGAGCATGTCGCGCACGGCCGGCGGAAAGTCCTTGCGCGTGTTGTAGCGCGAATTCAGCTCGTCGAGGAACGCCTGCGCCAGCAGTTCGACGTCCTTCCCCCGCTCGCGCAACGGCGGCAGGTTGATCGGGAACACGTTCAGCCGGTGATACAGGTCGAGGCGCAGCTTGCCTTCGAGCACCGCTTGCTCCGGATCGCGGTTCGTCGCCGCGATCAGGCGCACGTCGGTTTCGAGTTCCTTCGTCGTGCCGACGCGCATGAACATGCCGGTTTCCAGCACGCGCAGCAGCTTGACCTGCAGCTCGATCGGCATTTCGGTGATTTCGTCGAGGAACAGCGTGCCGCCGTTCGCGCGTTCGAAATAGCCCTTGTGCTGACGATCCGCGCCCGTGAACGATCCGCGTTCGTGGCCGAACATTTCGGACTCGATCAGATTCGGCGAAATCGCCCCGCAGTTCACCGCGATGAACGAATGCTTGCGGCGAAGGCTCAGCTCGTGCAGCGTCTGCGCGGCCACCTCCTTGCCCGTGCCCGATTCGCCGATCAGCAGCACCGAGGCCGCCGTCGGCGCGACGCGGCCGACCTGGTCGTAGACGGTCTGCATCGCGGGCGAATTGCCGAGCATCAGGCCGAAGCGGCCCATGCGGCGGAGTTCGCCGCGCAGCGTGCCGATTTCCGCCTTCAGGTCGCCGGCGCGCGGCAGGCGCGAGAGGATGGCCTTCACGCGCTGCATGTTGATCGGCTTGACCAGATAGTCGGTCGCGCCCATCTTCAGCGCGCTCACGGCCGATTCCACGGTCGCGTGACCGGTGATCACGATCACTTCCACGCCGGAGCGCGGATCGAGATCCTCGAACAGGTCGACGCCCGTTCCGTCGGGCAACTTGAGGTCCGTGAACACGACGTCCGGCGTCTGCCTCACGAGCTGAATGCGCGCCTCGCGCAAATCGCTGGCGGTGGCCGTCGTCAGTCCATCTTCGCCGATGATCGCGGCTAGCGCCTCGCGGGTACTGGGATCGTCATCGACAATCAATACGTGTGGCATTGCGTCTCGAATTCTTCCAAAGCGTTTCAGGGTCACACGCTGCGCGGCAGCGTGGTCTTCTCCGGGCGACAAGGCGCCGTCCGGGCCGGTGCGTCTTGCGGCCGGGGATCATCGATCGAACCCGGCCTGAAGCGCTAAAAATAAAATAATTTCCGAAATTTCCGCACGCTTGGGGCGACCGCCGTAAGTTTTGCCATTTAGGCGACTTATAGCAGAGGTTTCTCAATTATAAGGGTTTATTAAGATAAAAACGCACGCCGGTAAAGGCGTGCGTCTGCTTCGGTCAATCGCGATCGCTGGTTTGGAGCCGGGCTTCGGCTCCGGCCGTCGTCAGCTTCGCGGGAAGTGCCACGCGTCGGGCGTGCCGCCGACGACGTAACCGTCCGCCGCCGAGCGCCGCCGCGACGCCGATACCGTGCGATTCGGATCGCGTCCGAAGCGGCGTCCGGCCGCGTCCTGCGACTGCATCCATTTCCACGCGAGCACGCTGCCGACAGCGAACAGCGCCCCGAACACTCCAATCGAAGAACGTGCCATGGTGTTTTTCTCCTGTCGTTGTTGATGATCGATGCCGCCAGGCGGCGGCGCATGCCGTGCGCCTTTAGCGCTGAATCAGGAGCGCCAGCACGAAGCCGGCAGCAGCCGCGATGCCCAGCGATTGCCACGGGTTCTCGCGCACGTATTTCTCCGTGCAGTCGACGCCCGCGCGATAGCGGCTCTGCGCATTTGCCTGCGCGTCTTCGAGCGCGGCGCGCGCCGTATCGGTGTGCGTCCGCAGGCGCGAGCGCAGCGCGTCGACGCCTTCGCCCGGCAGCGTCGCCGAGAGCCGCAGCAACTCTTCCGAGTCGTCCAGCAGCACCTTGATGTCTTCGATGATCTTCTGCTTGCCCAACGCAAGCTGGACAGTCGTTTGACTCATGGAATCAGTCCTCCACATTGGGTTTTGCCATTTAAGTTAGCTGATCGCCCTTGATTCGCCGTCATTGCGGTTTCGCGACCGTCACCGTCAACGGATCGCGCGATCCGTTGACGGTGAGGCGCGCGCGCAGCCGGCGCACGATGCCGCTCGCCGTCAGTGCGCCGCCCGCCACGCCGAACACGAGGCTCGTCACGTTGGCCGCGCCCGCCAGCGCCGGCGTGCCTGCCGCGTAGGCGAGCACCGCGCACATCAGCGCCGTCACGAGTGCGACGGCCGCCCAGTGATAAATGTCGATCGCCTCGCCTGTCGCGAGTTCCTGCCGATCGCCCGCCGGCCGTTCGCGGCCGCCCGCCTTGGACGCCGAGGCAGGCCGGCTCGCGCTGGCGGACGCACGGTAATCGCGCGCGGATAAATCGATATCAAAGATGTCTTCCATGATGTGTTCGGCCCCTCGCACTGCCCTGCGATCTTCGGCGTTTTCTCGGGCATTCGAATAAGGATGAACACCGTGGAGCAGCATTCGTGCCATATCGCTTTCACGCGCCACGAACCATTCAGCGACGAAGACGGCGGGTAAGTCTTACGCCGTCGGCTTGTAAATTCGCGGCGCATGCGGCGAACCTTTCCGGAAGCGCCGGACGCGGCCTCAGGCAATCAGACAAATTGCCTCTGCCCGCTCAAGAGCGCATTGCCGCAATATCGCCGCGAATGGTTAAATAGCGTTTATGAGATAGAGTCGTCCGCGGCGATGCGCGATCAACGCGCCGCAACCGGCGTGCAACGCCGCGCCGCGCGAGACTCCGGACCGACGCATGGAGAGGGACGGCTCATCGCAATCGAGAGCACGACAGCAGCGCCAGCGCGTGATCGCTGATGCGGACGGTCGATACGTGCGTGCGTCATGCCACGCGCGATGAAGTCCACAGCACGATCGAGGCCCGGCCCGGCGTGCAACCGCGATCGAGCCCAGCCCGCTTCGGCGGCGCTTCTCTTTCGACTGCTGCGAAGCGCCGCCCGACCCAACCACATTCGCAGAACTCAGGAACCATCAGGACTTATGGCGTCAACCGATCTTGACCCGCCGCTTGTCGCAGGCGAAACACCCGCGCAGAAAAAGCGCACAGCGGGCGACGTGCCGGGTTTGAAGTCTTATGGACTGCTGTACGGCTCATCGCCCGTGATGCTGGAGTTGTATTCGCAGATCGAGCGTGTCGCCGGCACCGACGCGACGGCGCTCATCATCGGCGAATCCGGCACCGGCAAGGAACTCATCGCGCGGACCATCCACGACCAGAGCGCACGCAAGGACGCGCCGTTCATCGCCGTGAACTGTGGCGCGATTCCGGACAACCTGATCGAAGCCGAGCTTTTCGGCCACGAGAAAGGCAGTTTCACGGGCGCGGTGCAGGGTCGCGTCGGTTATTTCGAGCACGCCAACGGCGGCACGCTCTTTCTGGACGAAGTGACGGAAATGTCGCCGGTCCGGCAAGTGAAGCTGCTGCGGGCGCTCGAAACCGGCACGTTCTTTCGTGTCGGCGGCAACGACCTCATCAGTTCGGACGTGCGCGTGATTGCCGCCACCAATCGCGATCCCGTCGTCGCCGTGAAGGAAAACGGGCTGCGCGAAGACTTGATGTATCGCCTCGCCGTGTTTCCGCTGCGCGCGCCGCCGTTGCGCGAGCGCGATTCGGACCGCGAATTCCTCGCGCAGCATTTCCTCGCCGAAATGAACGCGCAGGAAGGCACGAACAAGGCGTTCAGCAAGCGCGCGCTCGACGTGTTGCGCACCTATTCGTGGCCGGGCAACGTGCGCGAGCTGAAGAACACCGTGTATCGCGCGTTCATTCTCGCGGAAAAAACGGTGGAAATCGCGCATCCGCATCTCGCGTCGCGCGTGAAGAAGCCGATTACTCAGGGCGATGCGATGAACGTCTGGGTCGGCACGCCGCTCGCCGATGCGCAGAAGCAGATCATTCTCGGCACGCTCAAGCATTGCGGCGGCGACAAGCGGCGCGCGGCGAAGGCGCTCGGCGTGAGTCTCAAGACGCTGTATAACCGGCTCGGCGCCTACGAGAACGAAGACACCGAAGGCAACGATTCCTCTTCCTCAGCCAGCGAAGGCTGACCTTCTGGGCGGCTCGCGGACCGTCGTCCCCAGCCGCCCATTCAGTATTACGAACTGCGAAACGCGTTCCGTCCGCTTGCAATTTCTTGCAATTTTCCCGCACCCGTAATTAGAAGCATGCTTCAAAATGCGCGAAGCTCGCGGCCAGTCGCGCTTTTGAGCCTTGTGCGACAAGTCTCCGCGATCGGTGGCAGGGAAAAATCAGCCGCGTTCGTTCGATCGCAGCGCCAATAAAAACGGCAGACGAAGGAAAAGCAACATGCAGATCTGTGTCCCCCGGCGCGGCCGACGCGTCGCCGCATTCACCGCGTTTCTGTCAGGCGCCGTCGCGTGCCTGGGTTTGAGCGGATGCAACTCGCTCTACAGCGAAGGCGCGACAGCGGGCGCGGGTATCGCGGGTGCGGCCGTCGCCGGGAAGGTGACGGAGAACGCGGCAGTGGCGACCGGCATCGGCCTGGGCGCGGTCGCGGCGGCGCGCGCGGGCGTGCAGTACACGCAGCGCGTCATCCATACCGATACGCAGGACAAGATCGCCGCCGCCGCCGGACCGCTCGCGGTCGGTGCGGTCGCGCCGTGGGTGTCCGTGCATTCCGTTCCGCTCGAAGAGGACGAGAAAGGCCGCGTGACCGTGAGCCGGGCAATCAGCAGCGGCGCGCTCGATTGCAAGGAAATCGTCTTCTCGGTGGATCGCGACGCCACCAAGGATCGCGCCGCGGACAGCGCGTTCTACGTCGCATCCGTCTGCCGCGATGGCCCGAAGTGGAAATGGGCGTCGGCGGAACCGGCCACGCCGCGCTGGGGCTCGCTGCAATGACGGTGCGCCTGACGAATGCAGGAGCGCTGCGCCTTGCGCTTCTGGCCGCCGTCGCGGCGGCGTGCGCGGCCGTGAGCGGATGCGCGTCCATCGGCGCGGCGACGGGCGCGGTCGCGGGCGTCGCGACAGGCGCGGTCACGACGAATCCGGCGATCGGCATCGGCGTGGGTATCGCGGTTCAGGCGGCCACCGACGAAGCGGTAAAACGCGTATCGAAGTCGCTGCACACGGATCAGCAAGTGGCGATCGCGTCGGCGGCGGGTGTATCGACGGTCGGCGAGACCCGGCCCTGGAAGGTGAAGCACACGTTGCCGATCGAGAACGGCCACGGCGACGTTCGCGTGCTGCGGGAATTCGACAACGCGCTTGCGAGCTGCAAGGAATTCGCGTTCTCCGTCGCGGATGGCGACGAGCCGAATTCGCATGCGGAGTGGTTCATCGCGACGGCGTGCAAGCAAACCGAAGGCTGGAAATGGGCGTCGGCGGAGCCGGCGGTCGAGCGCTGGGGGAATTTGCAGTAGGCGCGACGTACGTGCGATGCCACAAGCGCGGTTTCCGGCGACGGGAACCGCGCTTTTTTGTTGCGTCAGCCGTGCGCGATGGCCTCCAGCGCGGCGCGCGCGAGAAAGCCGCTGCGCGTTTCGTGGCGCGCTTCGACGTAGCTGTCGATCTTGTGAAGGACGAAACGCGGCAGGCTGATGTTGATGCGCTCGGGTTTGGAGTCCAGCTTGGAGAGGTCCACTTCGACGAAGGCCCAGATGGCGTCGGCGTAGTCGGGATTCGCAACGAGTTCTTCGATGCTCGTCGAGTCGATGATGACCTTGTCGCCCTCCTCAATGATCGCCTGCACGTGGCAGACGATCGCCTCCTTCGCATTGCGCAGCGCTTCCTCGATCGTGTCCCCGGCGGAAAAAACTCCGGGCACGTTGGGCACGGTCACCCCGTAACAGCTCTCAGGATCTTTATGAATGGCGATGGCGAATTCCATGTCCGATAGTCCTCTACGACGAGTAAAGCCGGTTCAGCAGTCCGGCGGCCTTCAGAACGGCTCTGACTGTTCCGATAGCCAGGTCCTTCTTCGGGTGAACCACTGTCACGCGTGCGTTGGTCGTTGCGTGTTTGAAATGGTGATGGCTGCCTCGGATGCGCACCAGTTGCCAGCCATCATCCAGAAGCATTCGTATCAAGCGCGATGAATCCATCCCGTCTCCGAATGCTTCGTGTGTAATTTTACACACGAAGCGCGTGATTGAAGACGGGAAATTTACGGCGGCGTGTTCGCTACCGGCAGTCATCCAAACGGCCTACGCCAAAAGCAAAAGCGCGGCGCCATCTCTGGCCACCGCGCTTGGTTTGCGCCATCCGACATCGAGCCGAAGCCTCAAGCCTCCACATCCTCCAGACTCAGCATCTCCGTCTGGTCGTTATACGAGAAGATCTCGCCGTAACGCCCCCAGTCGATGACCGCATCGAGCGTTTCCTGCGCCGCCTTGTCGGAGAGAAAGTCTTCGAGTTCCTGCTCGAAGCGCACGCGCGGCGCACGATGCCCCGGCCGCTCGTTGAGCACCTTCTTGATCCGCGCGGCGAGCGGCACGTGGCGCAGCAGATGCTCCGCGAACATCATCTTGCGTTCCTGCGTGCCGAATTCCGCGAACACGCGCGCCTGCGGCGTCAGGTAGATGTCGCCCTCGCGCACGTCCGCGAAGCCGAGATGCTGCAGCACTTCCGCGACCGGAAAGAGATCGTCCACTTCGAGATGCAGCGACCGCGCGATTTCCGGCATGTCCGCGCGGCCGTGGTACGGCTCGGCCGCGAGCGTTTCGATGAGACCAGCCATCAGGTTCGTCGATACCGACGGCAGCCAGCTTCCGAGCTCGAGCCCCTTCTTCTTCGCTTCGTCCATCTGGCGCGCGGTCATCTTCGCGTAGATGTCGTCGACGAGCCGCCGGAACGCCGGATCCAGCCGGTTGCGCGGATGCTTGAACGGCACCTTGATCTCGGCCATCACGCGGCCGGGATTCGACGACAACACGAGAATCCGGTCGCACATGAACACCGCTTCCTCGATGTTGTGCGTCACGATCAGCACCGACTTGATCGGCAGCCGGCCCTGCGTCCACAGATCGAGCAGATCGGTGCGGAGGTTCTCGGCAGTCAGCACGTCGAGCGCGGAAAACGGCTCGTCCATCAGCAAAAGAGTCGGATCGACGACGAGCGCGCGCGCGAATCCCACGCGTTGCCGCATACCGCCGGAAAGCTCGCGCGGATACGCGTTCTCGAAGCCGTCGAGACCGATCAGGTCGATCGCCGCCAGCGCTCGCTCGCGACGTTCGCGCGCGCCGACGCCCTGCGCTTCCAGACCCGCTTCCACGTTCTGCAGCACGGTCAGCCACGGGAACAGCGCGAACGTCTGGAACACCATCGCGACGCCCTTCGCAGGTCCGCGCAACGGCTCGTTGAGATACGTGACTTCGCCGGCAGTCGGCTCGATCAATCCGGCGATGATGCGCAGCAGCGTCGATTTGCCCGAGCCCGAACGCCCCAGCAAGCCGACGATCTCGCCTTCGCGCAACGAGAGATTGGCGTCGTCGAGCACGAGCAGTTCGCCCTGCGTCTTGTTGAAGCCGCGGCTCACGTTCTGCACGCGCAGGATTTCGTTGCCGATACGCGGCGGCTTGGTCGGCTGCGCGGCCGCGCCCGTGCGCTGGGCGACCTGCGCGGCGGGCGTCTGCGTGTTCTTGAGGTTCTGCATCGGAACTCGTCCTTAATCCAGTCGAAGCCGTGCTTCGGCGTAGGCGTACAGCGGACGCCACAACAATCGGTTGAAGAGCGTCACGAAGAGCGACATCACCGCGATGCCGAGGATGATCTTCGGATAATCGCCGTCAGCGGTGGTCTGCGCGATATACGCGCCCAAGCCATGCGCGACGACCTTCGTGTTGCCCCACGACACCGCCTCCGCGACGATGCTCGCGTTCCACGCGCCGCCCGACGCGGTGATCGCGCCGGTGACGTAGTAAGGAAAAATGCCGGGCAGCATGGCCTTCTTCCACCACTGCCAGCCGCGAATCTGAAAGTTGGTCGCGGCTTCTCGATAATCGTTCGGATAGGCCGATGCGCCCGCGATCACGTTGAACAGGATATACCACTGCGTCCCGAGCACGATGAGCGGCGAGAGCCAGATATCCGGGTTCAGATGCCATCGCACGATCACGACGACGAACACCGGAAACAGCAGATTCGCCGGGAACGCGGCGAGGAATTGCGCGAGCGGCTGAAATTTCTCGGCGAGCGCGGGACGCAGCCCGATCAGCACGCCCACCGGGACCCACACGACCGACGCGATCGCAATGAGCACGACTACGCGGATCAGCGTGATGAAGCCGAGCACGAACACGTGGCCCACTTCGCCCCACGTGACGCCCGTCGCGACGAACGACACCACTTTCCACACGACGAACACCGTCAGCAGCAGCACGACCGCGCCCCAGGCGATATCGCCCGCGCGCGTCGATGCGACCGGCGCGCGCAACGGCAGCTTCACGCGCTGAATGGACGGCAGGCGAATCGGCACGCGCGCGGCCCGCGCGAGAATCCATCCCGCCGGCACGAGCAGCCGGTGAATCAGCCGCGTGCGGCGAATCAGATCGAGCAGCCACGATCCGGGCGCGTTGCCCGAACTCGTGTTCTCCATGCGGAACTTGTCCGCCCACGCGACGAGCGGGCGGAACATCAGCTGATCGTAGGCGAGAATGACGACGGTCATCGCGAGAATGACCCAGCCGATCGCGCTCAGATTGCGCTCGCCGATGGCCGCCGCCAGATACGCGCCGATGCCCGGCAGCACGACGGTGCGGTTGCCGACCGTGATCGCCTCGGATGCCACGACGAAGAACCAGCCGCCCGACATCGACATCATCATGTTCCAGATGAGGCCGGGCATCGAGAACGGCACTTCGAGCTTCCAGAAGCGCTGCCAGTTGGTGAGATGAAAGCCGCGCGACACTTCGTCGAGGTCGCGCGGCACCGTGCGCAGCGACTGATAGAAGCTGAACGTCATGTTCCACGCCTGGCTCGTGAAGATGGCGAAGATCGCCGCGCATTCCGCGCCGATCACGCGCCCGGGGAACAGCGCGAGAAAGAACGTGACGGTAAAGGAGATGTAACCGAGCACCGGCACCGACTGAAGAATGTCGAGAATCGGCACGAGCACGATGGACGCGCGCCGGCTTTTTGCCGCGAGCGTGCCGTAGACGAGCGTGAAGATGAGCGAGGCGACCATCGCGGCGAGCATGCGCAAGGTCGTGCGCAGCGCGTATTCGGGGAGATTCGCGGGGTCGAGGGAGATCGCCTGCGTCTGCAGGGTCGAGATCGGCGCGAGGGTCTCATGGAAACCGACAGCGGCGAGCGCGATCATGCAGATGATCATCGGGAACGCGACGAAGTCCCACCGGTTGGGCAGGAGCCGCCACGCCGACGCGTTCGCCGTGCGATTCAGATTGAAACCAAATTCCATTCAAGGCCCTCCCCGTAAGGCTTTCTTCCGACCGCGCAAGGCGCGGGTGATGCTCGAGACGGCCAGCGCCGTCGTCCGGTCCCGGAGGCGTCCCCACGCGCTCCTCTCGCGCCGCCGGACGTTCAACGCGCCCGGCCGCCGAATCGACTACACGTAAAGCGCGCCGAACCGGGCGACACTACACCAAGCACGATGACAGGCACAACCTTCCTCCCGAACTTCGCCCTTTCATGCGATGCTTCTGTTGCTCTTCGGCACGACGAAGGCAAAAATGAAGAGTCCGCCGATGCAGCGGTCGTCAGCCGGGGTGACGAGTCAAGCGCGAGCACGGCGGCGTGGCATTGTGTTGGACACACGTCGCCCGCGGCGAGAAGACCCTTGATAGACGACAAAAAACATCGTCCAATCTTGACTTACCACAAACAATAAATTGAGCGCCGATGCAATGCGTGACGCCAAATCCAAGTCGGAAGGCCGTCCGACAGACTCGAGAGACCGTCCTTGCCGCGTCGCCCGGCCGGGTGCGCATGGAAGGACCGCGGCTGCCGTTCGGACGCGACGCAATGAACGCGCCCGCTGCGTCCGGCTGAGCCGCGCGCTCAGGCCGGCGATTATCCCGTTTTTGGCTGACGGCGGCGAGTCCCGGCGCGGGGCCGGCACGTTCGCTGCGGACGGTGCGCCATCCGCGCGCCCGATGCGTGCGGCGTGACGTCCGTACCGGCCGAATGATGAACAAGCTCACTTTGCACCGCGTAATCGCGACGCTCTGCCTCGCGATGCTCGTGTTCGGGTGCTGGGTTGCCGCCGGCCTGCTTTCGGACCGAATGGTACAGCAGGAGATGACCGCCACGGTGCGCACCGAGCGGCAGATGGCGGCGTCCATCGTCGACAACATGGCGCAAAGTATCGCGAGCGACCTGGCCATGTCCCGCGCCATTCCGGCCACGCTCGCGCAGATGGACCTGATGCAGCGCGCCCTCGCCGAGTCGCGGCATTATGCCCTGAACCCGAAGGCGACGGAAACGGCGCGCCGCGCGCAATGGATGGCGCTGCCGAACCTCGCCCGCGTCGATGCCTTCCTGCACGACGCACAGGGCTTCTCCGGCCTCGATTCGATCTGGCTCGTGAACGATCGGGGCTTCTGCATCGCGTCGAGCAATGCGGCGGATGCGAACAGCTTCATCGGCTATGACATGAGCGCGCGCGCCTACGTCGGCCGCGCGCTGCTCGGCGGCTTCGCGGAGATGTACGGCGTCGGCAGGCTGTCGGGCGAGCCGGGCATCTTCATCGCGGCGCCGGTTTATGAAGACGGGCTGCTCGTCGGCGCGGTGATCGCCAAGGTGAGCATCGACCGGCTGCGGCACTGGGTGTCGCGCGCGGGCACGTTCGTGACGGACGAAAACGGCGTCGTCGTGATGGCGCACGACGGCCGCCTCGAATATCAGGCGATGCCCGATGCCCCCGTCGCCCGCATGACGCCTTCGGAGCGCTTCGAGCACTATCGCCGCGATTCGTTTCCGCCGCTGCGCGTCGCGCCGGTCGGCGAGCAGATGCGCCAGGCCGCGCCCTGGCTCGCGCCCGCGCTCGCGCAGAGCGTCTACACCGCGAACGGCGACGCGTCGCCCTCGCTCTACGACGAGCGCACGGGCCTGAACTCGGGTCTGTCGGCGCATATCGTGCATCCGCTCACGAGCTGGCCGGAGATCAGCCGCAACCATAGCCGCGACCGCCTGCTCGTGTTTCTGACGATGCTCGGCGTCGTCACGCTCGCGGTGGTGATCGCGACCTCGTATTCGCGCGAACGCCGGCTGCACCGCGCGACGCGCGATCTCGCCGAGCAGTTGCAGTCCGCCAATACGATGCTTTCCGCCGAAGCCCGCCACGATGCGCTCACGGGCGCCCTGTCGCGCCGCTATTTCCTCGATACGCTGCGTCACGAAGTGGAACTGGCGCGTTCATCCGGCACGCCGCTTTCGGTGGCCATCGCCGATCTGGACCACTTCAAGCAGATCAACGACCGCTACGGCCACGCAACCGGCGACCGCGCGCTCGAGCATTTCGCGGACGTGTGCCGCGCGCAGCTTCGCCCGAACGACGCGATCGGCCGGCTCGGCGGCGAGGAATTCGGCATCCTGCTGCCGCAGACGTCGCTCGCGGACGCGCAAGCCGTGCTCGAACGCCTGCGCAAGCGCTTCAACCACGAGCACTGCGGGCATCTTCCCGACGGTGCCGAACTGTCCGTGAGCATCGGCATTACCGAGCTGGCCAGCGGCGACGCGCTCGAATGGATTCTCTCCCGCGCCGACCTCGCGCTCTACGAAGCGAAATCGCGCGGGCGCGACCGCAGCGAAGTGCGCCCCGCCGATCCCATCCCGCCGGCGCGTCATCCCGAAAACTCGCTGGCCGGCAAATAAGCGCGCGGACGCGCCGATGGACACGGCGCTGCCGCGTGCGGGCAGGTATCATCGACTTTGGATATCGAATGCCGTTGCCGTCATCGGGAGGATTGCATGAAGGGGAATCTGGTCATCGTGTGCCGCGATCAGGATGCTGAAACGTTCGACCAACTGCTCGCCGAGTACGGGTCGTTTCAGACGCGGCTCTCGTCCACCGCGTGGTATCTGAAGATCGACATCGCGCCCGAGGTGATCCAGGAGGAGATTCTCTCGCGGCTCGGCAAGTACACGACGCATTACATCTTCGAGGCGTCGACGGTGACGTACAACACGGTGGATAGCGAGGCGGCCTCGGCGCTCGAGACGCTGTTCGACTGAGACCTTTCGCGCTTTTCCGGCAGCAAATGAAGGACGCGCGCCTTCGCTAGAGCGCGCGCTCCTCGTGCTGCGGCCCGGCGCGGCGCTCCGCGACCGGCCGCGTGGCGATGTCGAACGGAAAAGTCATCACGACCTGCAAGCCGCCTTGCGCGTGATTGCCGACTTCGCACTCCCCGCCCGCGCGCCGCGCGAGACGCTCGACGATTGCGAGCCCGAGTCCGCTATGTCCGCTGCCGCCGCGCGCCGGATCGAGCCGGACGAACGGTCGGCTCGCCTTGATCAGGTCGTCGGGCGCGATGCCCTTGCCGTGATCCGCCACCACCAGCACCCAGCCATTCGCCCCGCGCCGCGTCTCGATGACGATGGGCGGCGCGCCGTACGCATGCGCGTTATCGAGCAGATTGGACAGCAGCCGATCCAGCGTCGCCGCGGGCAGCACGAAGCTCGGCCCGGCTTCGAGCGCGAGGCGAATCGGCTCCGCGTTCGGCGACACCGCCCGATACGCCCGCGAGATGCGCTCGCAAGTCTGATCCACCGAGACCGGCTCGCTGCCGTCCGGGCGGTCATGCGCGAACACCAGAAACTGATCGACGATATGCGCCATGGAAGCGACATCGCGCACGACGCCGTCGCGGACCTTTTCGTCGTCCATCATTTCGGCGCGCAGACGCAGACGCGCGAGCGGCGTCTTGAGATCGTGCGCGACGCCCGCGAGCATCACAGCGCGGTCGTTCTCGGTCTGCGAGACCTCGCGCACCATCTGATTGAAACCGTGCGTCAACTGACGCAATTCGCGCGGGCCGCGTTCGGGCACGGGCGGCGTCGGCTGGCCGCGTCCGAAGCGGCCGACCGCCTGCGCGAGCGAGCGCAACGGCGACTGCAACTGCCACGCGGCGAAGAGCGCGGCCAGCACGGCCGTCGAAAAGATGATGGCGAGCCAGACCAGCATGCGGTCGCGCGAGCGCGGCGGACGCAGCGGCTGCACCGGCACGACGATCCAGCCGGCGTCCTTCGCGCCGTGCACCCACACGCTCGGCGGCGCGCCCGGTTCGCCGGGGCGCACGTCGGTGTCGTCGGGCAGGCGGTCTTTCATGTCGTCGAGAAAGCGCGAAAGCGGCCGCGGGATCGCTTCGCTCGCGGGCTGCGGGACGTCCGGCGCGTTCAGCGGCACGACGCGCACGCGCGAAGGCAGCGGCTGATCCGGATTGTTCGCGACGTGCTGGCGCACCGCTTCGACCAGGAACGCGGCCTCTTCGACGGCATAGCGCGTCTGCGAGTTGTCGCGCTCGACGCGGATGACCGCGAACCACGCGAGGTGCGACAGCACGAGCACGCCGATCACCAGAACGACGAGACGCCCGAAAAGCGAATCAATGGGCCGGCGCATTCTGCTCGCCGTCAGGAACGAACACGTAGCCGCGCCCCCGCACCGTCTGGATGAAGCGCGGCGTGGACGGATCGCTTTCCAGAATGCGGCGCAGACGCCACACCTGCACGTCGATGCCGCGGTCGGTGCCGTCGTATTCGGGGCCGTGCAACAGTTCGAGCAGGCGCTCGCGCGTGAGCGTGCGCATCGGGTTGTTCACGAAGATCTTCAGGAGCGCGAACTCGCTGCCGGACAGCGTGAGCGGCTTGTCGTCCTGCTGAAGCGTGCGCGACTGGAAATCCAGCCGGAAGCGCCCGAACGAATACGGCTCGCGCTGTTCCGGCGCGGCGGACGGAATCGTGCGGCGGCGGCGCAGCACCGCCTGCACGCGGGCGAGCAGCTCGCGCGGATTGAACGGCTTGCCGAGATAATCGTCCGCGCCGAGTTCGAGTCCGACGATGCGGTCCACGTCGTCCGCACGCGCCGTCAGCATGATGACGGGGATGTCGTCGCCCGATGCGCGGAGCTTTCGCAGCGCGGTCAGGCCGTCGACGCCCGGCATCATCAGATCGAGCACGATCAGATCGGGGCGCTCGCGCTCCAGCCGGCGTTCGAGGGAACCGGCGTCATGCAGCACCGAGACTTCGATGCCCTGCCGGACCAGATAGTCGCGCAGAAGGTCGCGCAGTTCGGCGTCGTCGTCGACGACAAGGATTTGTGTAGTCATGTGAGGAAGTTTAGCGCGTGACCCCGGGCCGTTTGACGGCTCGCGCGCCCCAAAGGGTTACCGGGTGTTACCGCGAAAGGAGCGCGTAAACCAGCGTAATACGAAACGCCGCAGCGGTAACACGCGATGCCGCGCGAGCCTCTACGCTGTGTCTCACCGGAAGCGCGAAACCTCGACGAGGCTCGCAATTCGGCTCCGACAATCAATAAAGGGAGTCTCACGATGGGCAAGCAATACCGCATCCTCACCGCCGCTGCCACCGCACTCGCGCTGTCCTTCGGCTCGGCCTACGCCGCCACCAACGATGCGCCCAGCGCGCCGCCTCCGGGCGGTCCGGGCATGATGATGGGCGGCCCCGGCGGTCATCACATGGGAATGGGAATGCGCATGCAGAAGCAACTGGACCAGCTGCACGGCCAGTTGAAGCTCAACGCGGATCAGGAAAAGCTCTGGCAGACCGCGCTCGACACGATGAAGCATCAGCGCGACACCATGCGTGAGGCGCATCGCCAGATGCATCAGCAATTCGAGGCGATGCAGAATCAGCCGATTCTCGACCTGAACGCGATGCACGCGGCGCATCAAAAGCTGGAGCAGCAGCAGGCGCAACTGCGTGAGGAGACCGCGACCGCGTGGCTCAACTTCTACAACGCGCTGAACGATCAGCAGAAGACGACGGTCAGCACCGCGCTCAAGAAGCACTTCGCCAGGATGCGCGAGCACGAGCACAAGATGCACGAGGGTTGGAGCAAAAATCGCGGCGGTGCGGACGGCACGCCGGGCGCGGCTGCGGGGGCATCGGCCACGGCGAAGCCCTAAGTTTCGATGGACGGACGCGCGTCGGGGATGTGTCCAGCGCGCAAAAAAACCGCGGGCGCTTCACGCGCTCCGCGGTTTTGTCGTCGATACAGCAGCAGCCTTAGGCCAGATCGAACAGCAGCACTTCCGCGTTGTCGCCCGCATCCAGCGTGACGGTCGCGGTGTCTTGGATCTTCGCGGCATCGCCCGCGCCGAGCGCCTCGCCGTTCACCGACACCTTGCCGCGCGCCACGTGCACGTACACGCGACGGCCCGCCGGCACGGCGAACTCCGCGCGTTCGTCGCCATTGAAGAGGCCCGCGAAGATTCGCGCGTCCGCGCCGATCTTCACCGACCCGCCCTCACCTTCCGGCGACGCGATCACGCGCAGGCGGCCGCGCTTTTCATCGTCGGTGAAGCGCTTTTCCTCGTAGCCCGGCGCGCCGCCCGGCGCATCCGGAATGATCCAGATTTGCAGGAAGTGCGCCGTTTCGTTCGGCGATCCGTTGAACTCGCTGTGTCGCACGCCGGTTCCGGCGCTCATGCGCTGGACGTCGCCGGGGCGGATGGTCGATCCGTTGCCCATGCTGTCGCGATGCGCGAGCGCGCCTTCGAGCACATAGCTCACGATTTCCATGTCGCGATGACCGTGCGTGCCGAAGCCCTGGCCGCCCGCGACGCGGTCTTCGTTGATCACGCGCAGCGCGCCGAAGTGGACGTGCTCCGGATCGTAGTAATCGGCGAACGAGAACGTGTGATACGAGTCGAGCCAGCCGTGGTTGGCATGACCGCGTTCGTTGCTGCGGCGAATCTCGAACATGATGTTGCTCCCGGTGTAGACGTTGAACTGCGATGGACAGAATGTAAGGGCGGCAGCCCGTTGGAACAACGAGCGCGCCGGCACTACACCGTCCCGCCGGTGGATGTAATCGGACATGTCCGGACATCGCCCGCGCGCGATCCGGGTTCGGGTAAAATACCGCGCTTTTCGGCCGGCGGCATCGGCGCGGCGCCGCGAGAGACGCCGGTTGGCGGTCATTCTTGCCGTTTCATGCGTGGCGAACCACCGCGCGGCGGGAAGATCGCCGGGAAGATCGCCGGAAGAGCAGCAGCAACACAGCGGGCTCGCCAATTTTGGCCACCTAGAATACGCACCGCCGGCGAAACGCCGGAAGCAGGCATGTCGCGAGCGCAACTCACGCGGACGGATGGCGGCCGAAAGCCGCCCAGTGCGCGCCCGTCATATGTGGCGCACCTTAGGAAGGAATCACCATGTTGCAAGGCTACGGTCCGCTGATCCTCGCGGGCACCTGGCAGACCGTCAAGCTGGCGGTGCTGTCGCTCGGGCTCGCCTTCGTGATCGGCCTGATCGGCGCGGCGGCGAAGCTCTCGAAGAACCGGCTCGCCTCGGGCGTCGGCACCGTCTACACGACGCTCATCCGCGGCGTGCCCGATCTGGTGCTGATGCTGCTGCTCTTCTACAGCATCCAGATCTGGCTGAATCTGCTGACCGACCAGCTCGGCTGGGATCAGATCGACATCGATCCGTTCCTCGCCGGCATTCTCGTGCTCGGCTTCATCTACGGCGCGTATTTCACCGAAACCTTCCGCGGCGCGTTCCTTTCGGTGCCGCGCGGCCAGCTCGAAGCGGGCGCGGCCTACGGCATGACGCCGTGGCAGACCTTCTCGCGCATCATGTTTCCGCAGATGATGCGCTTCGCGCTGCCGGGCATCGGCAATAACTGGCAGGTAATGGTCAAGGCGACCGCGCTCGTGTCGATCATCGGCCTCGCGGATGTCGTGAAAGCCGCGCAGGACGCGGGCAAGGGCACGCAGCGGTTCTTCTTCTTCACGCTGCTCGCAGGCGTGGTCTATCTCGCGATCACGACGATCTCGAACTTCGTGCTGATCTGGCTCGAGCGGCGCTATTCCATCGGCGTGCGCAAAGCGGATCTCTGATCACCTTCAACCAGCCATCTAAAGCGATTAAGAGCGGCGGACTTCATGATCGAAATCATCCAGGAATACTGGAAGAACTACCTTTTCACCGACGGCTATCGCATCACCGGTCTCGCGATCACGATGTGGCTGCTCGTCGTTTCCATCGGCTTCGGATTTTGCCTCTCGGTGCCGCTCGCGGTGGCGCGCGTGTCGAAGAACAAGCTGCTGTCGCGCTCGGTATGGCTCTACACGTACGTCTTTCGCGGCACGCCGCTCTACGTGCAGCTGCTGCTGTGCTATACGGGCCTCTATAGCCTGCAGGTCGTGCGCGATCATCAACTGCTCGGCGAATTCTTTCGCAGCGGCATGAACTGCACGCTGCTCGCGTTCACGCTCAATACCTGCGCCTACACGACGGAAATCTTCGCCGGCGCGATCAAGGCGACGCCCTACGGCGAAATCGAAGCCGCGCGCGCCTATGGCATGTCGAGCTTCACGCTGTATCGCCGGGTAATTCTGCCGTCGGCGCTGCGACGCGCGCTGCCCTATTACAGCAACGAGGTCATCCTCATGCTGCACGCGACGACCGTCGCGTTCACCGCGACCGTGCCGGACATCCTGAAGATTGCCCGCGACGTGAACTCGGCGACGTATCAGTCGTTCCAGGCGTTCGGCATCGCCGCCCTGCTCTATCTCGTCATTTCGTTTGCGCTCGTGTGGCTGTTTCGCCGCGCCGAGTATCGCTGGCTCGCGTACCTGCGGCCTCAAGGCAAATAAGTCAGGCAATCGCTCCGGCCAAGGACCGTTCATGAATTCCCAGAAGCACAAGCTGTTCGTCGATGACATCCACAAGCAGTACGGCAGCAACGAAGTTCTGAAAGGCGTATCGCTGAAGGCGAACGCCGGCGACGTGATCAGCATCATCGGGTCGTCGGGCTCGGGCAAGAGCACGATGCTGCGCTGTATCAACTTCCTCGAGCAGCCCAATCGCGGGCGCATTTTCGTCGACGGCAACGAAGTCCGCACCCTGCTCGACAAGGCCGGTGCGCTGAAGGTCGCTGATCCGAAGCAGTTGCGCCAGGTCCGCTCGAAGCTGTCGATGGTGTTCCAGCACTTCAACCTGTGGTCGCACATGAACGTGCTCGAGAACGTGATCGAAGCGCCCGTGAACGTGCTCGGCCTCTCGAAGAAGGAAGCCGAGGAGCGGGCGCGCACGTATCTGGAGAAGGTCGGGCTCGCGCCGCGGCTGGAGAAGCAGTATCCGTCGCATTTGTCGGGCGGACAGCAGCAGCGCGTGGCGATTGCGCGCGCGCTCGCCATGCATCCCGACGTCATGCTCTTCGACGAACCGACCTCCGCGCTCGATCCGGAACTCGTCGGCGAAGTGCTGAAGGTCATGCAGACGCTCGCGGAAGAAGGCCGCACGATGATCGTCGTCACGCACGAGATGGCGTTCGCGCGCAATGTCTCGAATCACGTGGTGTTTCTGCATCAGGGGCGCATCGAGGAAGAAGGTCGCCCGGACGAGGTCTTCGGCAACACGAAGAGCGAACGGCTCAAGCAGTTCCTCTCTGGCAGTCTCAAATAAGCTGACGAAAGTCCGCAAAAAAAAGCGCCGAAAGGCGCTTTTTTTACGTCCGCGCGCCGCTTTTTCGCCGTTTTTGCGGCCTAGCGCCGCCGTGCCCGCTCGTCAATAGGCGTCACACCTGACCCCTTAAACGGCGCTATCGCAAACCCTTATCCCACAAGGCTTTGCGCGGCGATTCCCACGCTTTGGGTCGCACTTACGCCACATCCTCATTGCTTTTTTGACACAGACGTTCATGCGGTGCCAAATTCCTTTGGCGTGTGCGATGTATTTTGTTAAATTGGTAACTAAAGTACCAAAACGAAGTACCGAAAAAGTAGTTTTACTTCAAAACAAGAAGAGGAGACACCGATCGACGGGTCGGCGTCACGTTCGCGTCCGACGCGCGAATCGCCATGAGCCTACAGCCCGCGCGTGTGTCTGCCTCTGAGAACAATTTCCGGTTGGATGCGCCCGCATCGAACCGCACACAGCAGCACTTTGGGTTCTATTTCTTGACAGGGTTGGAGGAGATGATGAAGAAAGCTTTGCTCGCGGCAGCAGCACTGCTGACGTTCAGCGCGGTAGCGCACGCTCAAAGCAGCGTGACGCTGTATGGTCGCCTGGACGCAGGGCTCGAATACATGAACGGCGTGCCGACCGGTGTCGGTGCGAACGGCGCCGCTACCGGCTCGTCGCACCGCTTCCGTGCGGAAAGCGGCGACTGGGGCACGAGCCTGTGGGGTTTGAAGGGCGTCGAAGATCTGGGCGGCGGCTATCGCGCCGTGTTCCAGTTGGAAGGCAGCTTCAACACCATGACGGGTCAGGGCCCGGGCAATAACGGCATCTTCAATCGCTGGGCGACGGTCGGTGTCGCGAACAACCAGTTCGGTACGCTGCTGTTGGGCCGCGAACTCTTCATCGCAAACGGCGTGTGGGACTTCGATCCGTTCGGTCAGTCGAACTGGTCGTCGGCGTCGCTGGTCCGTGGCCGCAACTGGCCGCAATCGAGCAACAACATTTCGTACCAGTCGCCGAAGTTCGCGGGCTTCGACTTCTACGGCCAGTACTCGCTGTCGAACGCGACGAACTGGAACGGTAACGGCACCACGCCGCAAGGCCGCGAAGGTGGCGCGTACATTACCTACACCACGCCGCTGTTCCAGATCCGCGGCATGTACGATGAAATCCGCAACCCGGCCAACGGCACGCTCGGCGGCGCCTATAACGCGCTCAACGGCGGCACCACCGGCGCGAACAACGCAAACGGCAACGGCGTCTACGCGTACTCGCGCGAGTACACGGCGATGTTCAACCTGTTCCTCGGCCAGTTCAAGATTCAGGGCGCTTACCAGGCGATCCGCTCGTCCGGCATGACGGGCCAATTGCCCGGCCAGCCGACGACGCTCGATCACGAATGGGGCGGCGTGACGTGGCAAGCAACGCCGGCGGCTGCGCTGATCGCAGCGGTCTACCACGTGAACGGCAACAACGGCGCGGGTAACGCGAACATCTACACGGTCGGTGGCTCGTACAACCTGTCGAAGCGCACGCTGCTCGACCTGCAGGTCGCCACCGTGCAGAACAGCAAGACCGCGAACTACGGCCTGAACGCCAACAACTTCGGCACGGCGGCAGCGACGGACAATCCGTTCCCGGGCCACAGCCAGACGGGCGTGTATGCAGGCATCCAGCACTCGTTCTGATCGTTTCGATCGGCGAGTCTGAGCAAAGAATAGTCTTATAGAGTTTTCACGCTGCTGCGAGAGGCGCGTATCGGTGCGGTGCCCGAAAGGGTATCGCACCGTTTTTTATTGGCGCGGCGGTTTGGCGCGCTCGCAAAAGGCTACGACGCAGTGTGGTGTGGTTTGTCATATTGAATCAAAAGTACAGGTTCGACCCCATCCAGAAAGTAGTTTCCCTTCAAAATCCGTCCGAAAAGCGGGGACCTGACTGCGAGCTCCTGACAGTGCGCAAGCGTCTCCCCGAACGAATTCCGGTCGGTGCATCCCGCATCGAACCGCTTGGCAGCAGTGAGTTCACTTTGACGGAGTTGGAGGAGATGATGAAGAAAGCTTTGCTTGCAGCGGCAGCGCTGATGACGTTCGGCGCCGCGGCGCATGCCCAAAGCAGCGTGACGCTGTATGGCCGCCTGGACGCCGGGCTCGAATACATGAACGGCGTGCCGACCGGCAACGCATCGAATGTCACGGCGAGCCGCATCCGCGCCGAAAGCGGCGACTGGGGCACGAGCCTGTGGGGCCTGAAAGGCGCTGAAGACCTGGGCGGCGGCAATCGCGCTGTGTTCCAGCTCGAAGGCAGCTTCAACACGATGAACGGACAGGGTCCCGGCAGCAACCGCATCTTCAATCGCTGGGCGACGGTCGGTATCGCGAACAACCAGTTCGGCACGGTGTTGGTCGGCCGCGAACTGTTCGTGTCGAACGGTGTGTGGGACTTCGATCCGTTCGGTCAGTCGGCGTGGTCGTCGGCGTCGCTGGTGCGTGGCCGCAACTGGCCGCAATCGAGCAACAACATCTCGTATCAGTCGCCGAAGATCGCGGGCTTCGACTTCTACGGACAGTACGCGCTGTCCAACGCTACGAACTGGAACGGTAACGGCAGCACGGAACAGGGCCGCGAGGCTGGCGCGTACATCACCTACACGTCGCCCTACTTCCAGGTTCGCGGCATGTACGACGAAATCCGCAACCCCGGTAACGGCGCGCTCGGCGGCGACTACGCCGGCAACAATGGCGTGTACTCCTACTCCCGCGAGTACTCCGCGATGGCCAACGTCTTCCTCGGCCAGTTCAAGCTGCAGGCCGGTTATCAGGCCGTCCGCTCGTCGGGCATGACCGGCCAGCTTCCCGGCGAGCCGACGACGCTCGATCACGAATGGGGCGGCGTGACGTGGCAAGCCACGCCGGCGGCCGCGCTGACCGCTGCCGTCTATCACGTGAACGGCAACAACGGCGCTGGCAACGCGACGATGTACACCGTGGGTGGTTCATACAACCTGTCGAAGCGCACCCTGCTCGACATGCAAGTCGCGACGGTGCAGAACAGCAAGACGGCGAACTACGGCCTGAACGCCAACAACTTCGGCTCGTCGGTATCGACGGACAATCCGTTCCCGGGCCGCAGCCAGACCGGCGTCTACGCGGGCATTCAGCACTCGTTCTAAACGGCGACGAGCGCATCACGGCGCGGCGTCCTTCGGAACGCCGCTCCGTTTTTCCTCGCCGCTTGCGCGTATAAAAAAGGGGCCGCCGATTCTTCATCGGCGGCCCCTTCGTCATTGCACGCTCGTCAAGCGCTAATCTTTCGCCACGCCCGATGCCCCGTGGCTCAGCCAGTCGAGCACGGCGGCGGCGTCATCGTCGCTCGATCGACGCGCCTTCTCCACCGTCTCGCTGATCTTCGCGCCCGGCTGCGGCGCGGCACGGCGAATCGCCACGCCGACCGCGAGGATGTCGATGATGACGAGGTGCAGAATGCGCGAAATCATCGACAGTTGCGACTCGCGAATCTCGATATGATCCGTCTCCAGCGCCACGGTCGCGCGCTTGGCGAGCGGCGTGTTACTCGACGTGATCGCGATCACGGTCGCGCCCTGCTGCATCGCCACTTCGAGCACGCGCAGCAACTCCGGCGCGCGGCCCGACTTCGAGACGGCCACGATCACATCGCCCTTGCCGAGCAGCGCCGCCGACGCCGCCTGCATGTACAGATCGCCATAAGCGATAGTCGGGATGCCGAAGCGGAAGAACTTGTAGTGCGCGTCCTGCGCGACGATGTTCGAATTCCCGAGCCCGTAAAACTCGATGCGCCGCGCGCCGTTGAGAATCTCGATCGCGCGCTCGACGTTGTCGAAGTTCAGATGCTCGCGCAACTGCAGGATGGCGGACACGGTGTTGTCCAGCACCTTCGCGCCGAAATCGGTGGCGGTATCGCCGAGATGCACCTGGCTGTGGCTTACCGGAATCGTGCCGGTGAGGCCCGTCGCGAGCTTCAGCTTGAAGTCGGACAACCCTTGGCAGCCGAGCGAGCGGCAAAAGCGGATCACGGTCGGCTGGCTCACGTCGGCCTTGCGCGCGATATCGATGATCGGATCGTTGATGATCGAGCGCGGATGATTCAACGCGAGATCCGCCACGCGCCGCTCGGCGGGCGTGAGCGCGTCGCGCATCTGGCGAATGCGCTCGAACACCGCGGACGATCCGCTGTTCGCGCGGTTCGACAGCTGTTCGGCGAGAATCGCGGACACGCCGAGAAACGCCGGATATTCCGCCGTGATGACGTAAGTCGGAATGCCCGACAGATATTGCTGGAAGCGCCCTTTCGCCTCGAATCGCTCGCGAAAAGGCGACTTGTGGAACAGTTCGCCCAGCTTGAGGACGATGCCGCCGCCGATATAGATGCCGCCCAGCGCGCCCAGCGTCACCGCGATATTGCCCGCGAACGTGCCGAGGATCGCACAGAAGCAATTCACCGTTTCGAGCGCGAGCGCTTCGCCCGCCAGCGCGCGTGCAGTGACGTCGGCGGCGGTGAACGTGTCGGCGACCGTCACGTCGTCGCGCTCCGCCAACGCGCGATAAATCAGCTCGAGCCCCTGCCCCGCGCACACGCGCTCGAACGACACGTGCGGGAACTTGCGGCGCGCATAGCGCGTGACGACGTCCTCGCGCTCGTCGAACGGCGAGAACGTGGCATGGCCGCCTTCGCTGCCGAGCGCGATCCAGCGATCGTCGGCGGGAATCAGGCCGGACACGCCGAGACCCGTGCCCGGACCGAGCAGGCCGATCACGCTGTTCTGCCGGCGCGCGCCGCCGCCGATTTGCACGCGCTGCGCATCCGTGAGGCCGGGCAGCGCCATCGCGAGCGCGGTGAAGTCATTGACGACGAGCAGCGTATCGAAGCCGAGCGCGCGGCGCGTCGCTTCGATCGAAAAGCTCCAGTCATGGTTGGTCATCTTCACGTTATCGCCGTCCACCGGATTGGCGATCGCGATCGCCGCATGATTCACGCGGCCGACCTTCGTGTCCTTCAGATACTGCTGCATCACTTCCGCGATGCCGGGGTAATCGGCGCCCGGATACACGCGGATTTGCCCGATCTCGCCCGGCGCCGTCTCCAGCGCGAAGCGCGCGTTGGTGCCGCCGATGTCGGCAAGCAGCCTCGGTCCATCGGCGTGGCTCGCGGCCGGCGCGGCCTTATGCACACCAGTAGACATCGAGCTTCACTCCTTCATCGTTGGCCAACGTCGAGATGGCGTTCTTTTGGCGGGCGGCGAGCGCTGCATTCAGTACGTCGAGCTTCTTCTGGCCGGAGATGAAGAGAAAAAGCTGGCTGACCTGTTTGAGCGCGGTCATCGACAGGCTCACGCGCGCATGCGGCGCACTGCCCGGATGCACCGCGACGAAGCGGTCCGGCGTCGAAATGGCGAAGTCCCATTCGGGCGCGTCCGCGAAGATGGATGCCGTGTGGCCGTCCTCGCCCATGCCGAGCACGGCGACGTCCGGCAGGCCGCGGCGCGCGTCCGCGTTCAATGCGGCAACGTGCGCGTCCAGCGATGCGGACGTATCGACGAGCGGCAGGAAATACGCCGCCGCGCCCGCGTTCTGCAGAAGCGTCTCGCGAACGAGGCGCGCGTTGCTCGCGGCGTCGGATTCCGGCACCCAGCGGTCGTCGACCAGCGTGACGTCGATATGCGCCCAGTCGAGCGCTTCTTGCGAAAGCGTCTGCAAGAACGGACGCGGGCTCGTGCCGCCCGATACCGCGAGCGTGGCGTGAGCGGATTGTCCGGTTGGCTGCGCGCTGGCATCGGCCGATGCGGCGCCTCTGGCCGCGAGGGACGCGGCGAGCGCGTCGCTGACGGCTTTCGCCAGCGCGTCCGAGTGGGCGCGCGGGTCGTCGAAAGTGCGAAGCTCGATCACTGCTCCTCCATCCTGCTTGTCTTGGTTTATCGACCCGCCTTTACCGCGATGCCGCGAGCGGCCCGCGAAGCGGTGTTCGGTGCTGGCGTCCGCGCCGCGTCTCTCTCGTGGAGACCGTCGGCTGAGCGCCTCATTGTCTCAATTTTCCTCTTCCAGCCAGCATGTGCCGTGCTGGGCCAGCATCGCGCTCGATGCCGCCGGTCCCCACGTGCCCGCCGCATAGGGCTTGGGCTTGTTCGTCGACGATGCCCACGCGTTCAGAATGGGCTCAACCCAGCGCCACGCGGCTTCCTGTTCGTCGCGCCGCACGAAAAGCGCGAGGCGGCCGTGAATGACGTCCAGCAAGAGCCGCTGATACGCTTCCATCTGCCCTTCCTTGAAGAACTGGTCGAACGCCAGATCGAGGTGAACGCTTGCCAGATTCATGCCCTCGCCCGGCTGCTTCGCGAGGCAATAGAGGCGAATGGTTTCGTTCGGCTGCAGGCGAATGACGAGCCGGTTTGCGCCCGCGCGCAACGCGTTCGCGCCGAGCGCCGAATGCGGCACCGGCCGGAAATTGACGACGATTTCCGCGACGCGATCCGCCAGCCGCTTGCCCGTGCGCAGAAAAAACGGCACGCCGGCCCAGCGCCAGTTCTCGATCTCCACCTTCAGCGCGACGAAGGTTTCCGTCGTGCTGTCCGGGCGCACGCCCGGCTCGGTTGCGTACGCCGGCACCGATGCACCGCGGATCACGCCTGCATGGTACTGGCCGCGCACCGCGACGCGGCTGATATCGCGCTCATCGATAGGCTTCAGCGCGCGCAGCACGCGCAGTTTTTCGTCGCGCACGGAGTCGGAATCCATCGAGTGCGGCGGCTCCATCGTCACGATGGAAAGCAGCTGCAGCAAGTGATTCTGCACCATGTCGCGCAGCGCGCCGGTGTTGTCGTAGAAGTCGCCGCGCGCTTCCACGCCAAGCTCTTCCGCAATGGTGATCTGAATGCTCTCGACCCATTCGCGCCGCCACAGCGGCTCGAACAGCGCATTGCCGAAACGCAGCGCGAGCAGGTTCTGCACCGGCTCCTTACCGAGGTAATGGTCGATCCGGTAGATCTGCTCTTCCTGGAAGATTTCGCCGACGGCGTCGTTGATGGCGTTCGACGACTTCAGGTCATAGCCGAGCGGCTTTTCCAGCACGATGCGCGCGTTCTGGTTCAGCCCCACGTCCGCGAGCGCGCGGCAGATCGGCACGAAGAGCGACGGTCCCGTCGCCAGATAGAAGACGCGCGTGCCGTCGTGCTGGGCGAGCGCGTCGCGCAGCACGACGAAGTCTTCGGCGCGGCCGAGATCGAGCTGCACATACTGAATGCGATCGAGAAAACTGCGCCACGCGGTTTCATCGATGCCCTCTTTCGACACGTGCGGCTTCACGTGCTCCTCGACCCACGCGAGGTATTCGCCCGGCGCCTGCGCGCCGCGCGCCACCGCGACGATCTTGCCCGATGCCGCGAGCATTCCGGCGCGATGCGCCTCGAACAGCGCGGGGAGGATCTTGCGCATCGACAGGTCGCCGGTCCCGCCGAACAGCACGAAAATGAAATTCGAGTCGCTTTGCATGGGTTTGAGGCCGGTTGTGAAGTCGGTGGGACGTCGAACGAAAGGTCATCGTAGTTCGACAAAATTTTTTTTGACACTGAATTGTAGTTTAACTACAATCCAAATCAAGAGGAAATGTGATCCGGGAAAAAAATGGCTTGTCAATCAAAAGCTGAGTGTTTTCCCTAGGTGATCGTTCTGAACGCATGTTAACGGAGTCCGGACATCGCTGCTTTCAGGCACGTTCGGGCTTTTCGTGCGGTCGGCCTCCCGCTCGCATCGGCTGTCCGAACGCATGTCGGCCGTCTGCGCAGGCAAAAACCAAAAGCAATTACTTTGCATGGGACCGGAAAAGGCGCAAAAACCGCCGGCTTCGGTCGAGAGGAGACAGTCGTTGCGATCCAACTCACTCATTCCTTGAGAGCCGTGCGGCCGATCATCGGTCTGCCGGCCTTGCACGCGCGTGTGCGACTCATGGAGCACGCCGCTCGCTTCCCCGCCGACACCGCCGATTCCCCGGCCACCCAGCAGTGCCCGTTTGAACCACCTTTTTTCAACGCTTCTGGCGACATCAGGGGCCAATCGTTTTTTGTTCAGGTGTCTGGAGGAGATAAACAATGAAAGTCCGTAAGCTCATGGGCGCGCTGTGCGCCGCAGGTCTTCTGTGCGGCGCGACGGCGTCGGCGGTGCAGGCTGCCGAAGCCGTGTCCGTGCTGCACTGGTGGACCTCGGGCGGCGAATCGAAGGCGGTCGGCGTGCTCAAGGACGACATGACCAAGCAGGGTTACACCTGGAAGGACTTCGCCGTCGCGGGCGGCGCAGGCGCTGCCGCGATGACCGCGCTGAAGACGCAGGTGATCTCGGGCAACGCGCCGTCGGCAGCCCAGATCAAGGGACCGCTGATCCAGGAATGGTCGGAGCAAGGCGTGCTCGTGCCGATCGATTCCGTCGCGGGTGACTGGAAGAAGAACCTGCCGCCTGAAATCGACAAGATCATCCACGCGGACGGCCACTACGTTGCCGCGCCGTTCTCGGTGCATCGCGTGAACTGGCTGTACATCAACAAGGCCGCGCTCGACAAGGCAGGCGGCAAGGTGCCGACGACCTGGGCAGAGTTCTTCCAGGTGGCCGACAAGATGAAGGCCGCGGGCATCATGCCGGTCGCGATGGGCGGCCAGCCGTGGCAAGACCTGACGCTGTGGGAAGACGTCGTGCTGTCGCAGGGCGCGGACTTCTATAAGAAGGCTATCGTCGATCTGGACCAGAAGACGCTGACGTCCGACAAGATGGTTCAGGTGTTCGACACGGTCCGCAAGATCCAGGGCTACTTCGACAACGGCCGCACGGGCCGTGACTGGAACCTCGCCACGGCCATGGTCATCAACGGCAAGGCCGGCATGCAGTTCATGGGCGACTGGGCGAAGGGCGAATTCGCCGGCGCGAACAAGAAGGCGGGCACGGACTACATCTGCGCCGCGGTGCCGGGCACGGAGAAGTCGTACACGTTCAACGTCGATTCGTTCGTGTTCTTCCAGCAGAAGGGCCAGAAGACCGCCACGCCGGGCCAGCTCGCGCTCGCGAAGACCATCATGTCGCCCGATTTCCAGGAACAGTTCAGCCTGAACAAGGGCTCGATCCCGGTTCGCCTCGGCGTGAAGATGGACAAGTTCGACGACTGCGCGAAGAAGTCCTACTCTGATGAACAGACGGCCATCAAATCGGGCGGCTACGTTCCGTCGCTCGCGCATGGCATGGCTCAGGGCGACGCCACCGCGGGCGCCATGACCGACGTCGTGACCAAGTTCATGAATTCGTCGCAGGATTCCAAGAGCGCGGTTGCAGCGCTCGCGAACGCTGCCAAGACGAAGTAAGAACGAAGTCGAAAGGCCGGGCGGCGTGCGGGGAATCCTCGCCGCGCGCTGCCCGGCCAGCAACACCTTGCATCGAGCGTTCGTTACGCTCCAAGCCAGCCCAATCCGAAAGCACCACCTGTCGCCACAAGCGCGCGAGTCAGTGTCCTACAGCGCGCAAGAGCGCGAACAAGCGCCGGCGCATCTTCCAGGAGTCGAGTTGTGACTGCCTCCCTCAGCGGTACCGCGGAAAAAACGCCGCCCCAGCCTCGCCGCGCTTCGCCCACAGCGGCGCTCGCCGATCGCTGGATTCCGAAGCTGGTGCTCGCTCCCAGCATCCTGATTGCGCTCGTGTTCGTGTACGGGTTCATTCTCATCACCGGCTATCTGTCGCTGACGAACTCGCGGCTGATGCCACGCTACGAATTCTCGGGCCTCGACCGCTATCGGCAGCTTTTCGACAACGACGTCTGGTGGACGTCCGCCGCCAACCTCGGCTGGTTCGGCATTCCGTTCATCGGCATCTGCGTGGCGCTCGGGCTGTTCCTCGCCATCCTGCTCGACCAGAAGATCCGCAATGAAGGCGCATTGCGCGCGGTCTTTCTCTACCCGATGGCACTCTCGTTCATCGTGACCGGCACCGCGTGGCAGTGGATTCTGAACCCCGGCCTCGGCATCGAGAAAGTGCTGCACGACTGGGGCTGGACGAGCTTTTCGTTCGACTGGCTCGGCAATCCGGACAAGGCCATTTTCTGCGTCGTGATCGCGGCGGTCTGGCAGTCGAGCGGCTTCGTGATGGCGCTCTTCCTCGCGGGCTTGCGCGGCGTCGACAGCGAAATTTTCAAGGCCGCGCAGGTGGACGGCGCGACGCTGCCGACCATCTATCGCAAGATCGTGATTCCGAGCATGCGGCCGGTGTTTTTCTCCGTGCTGCTGATTCTCTGCCACATCACGATCAAGACCTTCGACCTCGTCGTCGCGCTGACGGCGGGCGGTCCGGGCACGTCGTCGTCGCTGCCGGCCATCTTCATGTACACGTTCTCGTTCAACCGGGGACAACTGGGCGTGGGCGCCGCTTCGTCGATGATGATGCTCGCCACCGTCGTCGCGGTGCTCGTGCCGCTCATGTATCTCGAATCGAGGAGCACCCGCAATGCAGCCTAAGATGACGATCAGCCGCGCCGTCATTTACGCGGTGCTCATACTGTTTGCGCTGTACTTCCTGTTCCCGATCTACGTGATGCTGTCCACGTCGTTCAAGGACCTCGACCAGCTTCGCACGGGCAACCTGCTCACGCCGCCGTCGCACTTCACCGTCGCGCCGTGGGTGAAGGCGTGGCAGGAAGCGTGTACCGGCGTGCGCTGCGACGGCATGCAGCCGTTTTTCATGAACTCGGTGCGCATGGTGATTCCGGCCGTGCTGATCTCGTCGATCGTCGGCGCGTTCAACGGCTACGTGCTCACGCACTGGCGTTTCCGTGGCGCGGATGCGTTCTTCACCATGCTGCTCGTCGGCTGTTTCATCCCGTTCCAGGCCATTCTGCTGCCGATGGCGCGCCTGCAGGGCTTTCTCGGCCTGTCGAACACGACGAGCGGCCTCGTGCTCGTGCACGTGATCTACGGCATCGCGTTCACGACCATGTTCTTCCGCAATTTCTACGTGAGCATTCCGGCGGAGCTCGTGAAGGCGGCGCGCATCGACGGTGCGGGTTTCTTCATGATCTTCACGAAGATTCTGCTGCCCGTGTCGCTGCCCATCTTCATGGTCTGCCTCATCTGGCAATTCACGCAGATCTGGAACGACTTCCTGTTCGGCATCGTGTTTTCGGGCGTGGATTCCATGCCGATCACGGTCGCGCTGAACAACCTCGTGAATACGTCGACGGGCGTGAAGGAATACAACGTCGACATGGCGGGCGCGATCATCGCGGCATTGCCGACGATTCTCGTCTACATGATCGCGGGACGTTATTTCGTGCGCGGCCTGACGGCGGGCGCGGTGAAGGGTTGAGCGCGCTTTCGACGCGCGTCCCCTGCTGAACAGACAACATAGAGGATTCAAGCATGGCAAGCCTTTCCATCCGTGACGTGTACAAGACCTACCCGAACGGGGTGCCGGTTCTCAAGGGTGTCAACATCGATATCGAGGACGGTCAGTTCCTGATCCTCGTCGGCGGCTCGGGCTGCGGCAAGTCCACGCTACTCAACATGATCGCGGGTCTCGAAACCGTGACGCGCGGCGACATCATGATCGACGGCAAGACGGTCAACAATCTCTCGCCGAAGGACCGCGATATCGCGATGGTCTTCCAGTCCTACGCGCTCTACCCGTCCATGAGCGTGCGCGACAACATCTCGTTCGGCCTCAACATCCGCAAGGTGCCGAAGGACGAGCAGAAGAAGATCGTCGATCGCGTGTCGGAGACGCTGCAGATCGGCCATCTGCTGGACCGCAAGCCGGGGCAGTTGTCGGGCGGTCAGCGTCAGCGCGTCGCGATGGGCCGCGCGCTCGCACGCGATCCCGTCATGTTCCTGTTCGACGAACCGCTCTCGAACCTCGACGCGAAGCTGCGTATCGAGATGCGCTCGGAGATCAAGCTCTTGCATCAGCGTCTCGGCACGACGATCGTGTACGTGACGCACGACCAGATCGAAGCGATGACGCTCGGCGACCGCATCGCCGTGATGAAGGACGGCATCGTGCAGCAGTTCGGCGCGCCGCAAGAAATCTACGATTCGCCGTCGAACCTGTTCGTCGCGGGCTTCATCGGCGCGCCGCCGATGAACTTCATCACCGGCAAGCTGGTCGAGTCGGGCTCGGGCGTCGGCTTGCAGATCGACACCGGCGTCGCGAAGAAAGTGCTGAACCTGCCGTTCGATGCATCGCGGCTGCGCGGCAAGGTCGGCCAGGACGTGGTGCTCGGGCTGCGTCCGGAGCGCATCACCGATGCGCGCAGCGCGCATAACGTCGAAGACGCGAGCCTGCAGCCGATCGACGTGCGCGTCGACGTGATCGAGCCGACCGGCCCGGACACGCTCGTGTTCGCGCAGGTCAACGGCAAGCGCGTCGTGTCGCGTGTGCATCCGGCGAGCAATCCGCAGCCGATGACGAACATGACGCTGCTTTTCGATGTGTCGAAGGCGGTGCTGTTCGATCCGCAGACGGAAGAGCGGCTCGCCTGACCGCCTTCCCTCGCCGCAGTTCTTCGGAAGCCGCGCATATTGCGCGGCTTTTTCTTTGCGCGGTCGGGTGGTTCCGCGCACAAAGCGGCCCGATCTAGCGAATGCGGCACAATCACCGTTTCATCACTCGATCGAGCATCACGCGCTGCCCTCGTTCATGACCTTGCTTTCCACGCATCCCAATCTCGCCTGGCCGGCTTCCAATGGCCCCGATCCGTTCATCGGCCTCGAATCCCTCGACGATCCCGCCGCCCAAGCCTGGGTCGATGCCCAGAATCGCCGCACCGAAGCCGCGTTCGGCGAGACGCCCGATGCGCGCGCGCTCGCCGCGCGGCTGGAAGCGGCGTACACGTCGCAGGACCGCATCGTCACGTGTTCGCGCTACGGCGACTGGGCGTACAACACGTGGCAGGACGACGCACATCCGCTCGGCATCGTGCGGCGCACGCCGTGGAGCGCGTGGCTCGCCGGGACGCCCGAATGGGACATCGTGCTCGATGTCGACGCGCTCGACCTCAACACGAACGAGGCCGACGACACGCGCTGGGCGCTCTCCGACTTCGACATGCTCTACCCCGCTTACGACCGCGCGCTCGTCTCCCTGTCGCCGGGCGGCTCGGACGCGTGCATCGTGCGCGAGTTCGATATCGCCGCGCGCCGCTTCGTCGACGATGGCTTCGCGCTGCCGGATGTCGGCAAGCACGACGTATCGTGGATCGATCGCGACACGGTCTACGTCGGCTGGGACGACAGCAAGACGAACGCGCGACCCGCGCTGACCACGTCGGGCTTTCCGCGTCAGGCGCGGCGCTGGAAGCGCGGCACGCCGCTCGCGGATGCGCCGGTCGTGTTTGAAGGCAAGCGGCGCGATGTATCGGCGGGCGCGGACTACGATCCGCTCGAAAAGCTGCATCTAGCCTCGCGCGCCGTCACGTTCTGGGACACGCTGCATTTCTGGCTCGATGAAACCGCGAACGAATGGCGTCAGTACGATCTGCCGCAGCACGTCGAAATCGAGCATTGGGACGGCTGGCTCTTCGTCACGCCGCGCAAGGCGTGGACGACGGGCGGAAGGCGTCACGCGGCGGGCTCGCTGCTGGTCATCCGGCGCGCTGCGTTTCTGGACGGCGCGCGCGACTTCACCGCGCTTTTCGAGCCGGCGGAGCGTCGGGTGCTCGCGGGCATCGACTTCACGAAGCATTGGCTGATCGCTTCGCAGATGGACGACGGCGCCCCGCGCGTCACGCTGTGGCGCCCGCCCGCGAACGCCGATGCCGATGCCGATGCCGACACGAAGGCCGCATGGCAATCGCGCGACGTCGCGTTGCCCGAGGCGAGCCAGTCGTACGTCGATTCGATCGACAGCGAGCGCGACGATACCGTGCTGATTCACGTCGAACATTTCCTCACGCCGCCGTCGCTCCATCATGCCGACCTCGCCAGCGACGCGCCCTGGACGCTGCTCGCGCGCCTGCCCGCGCAGTTCGACGCGACCGGCCTCACCGCCGTGCGCCGTCACGCGATCGCGCCCGACGGCGAGCGCATTCCGTACTGGCTGATCGGCCGCGACGTCGATGCGCAATCGCCCGCTCAACCGCGCCCCTGCCTGCTCTACGGCTACGGCGGCTTCGAAGTCGCGCTCGATCCCAGCTACGACGCGACGACGGGCATCGCGTGGCTCGAACGCGGCGGTCTTTACGCGGTCGCGAACATTCGCGGCGGCGGCGAGTTCGGCCCGCAGTGGCATCAGGCGGCGCTGCGCGAGAACCGGCAGGTCTCGTTCGACGATTTCGTCGCGGTTGCCGAAGCGCTCGCCAAAAGCGGCGTCACGAGCGCGAAACACCTCGCCATTCGCGGCGCGAGCAACGGCGGTTTGTTGACCGGTGTCTGCATGGTGCAGCGGTCCGACTGCTTCGGCGCGGTGCTGTCCGAAGTGCCGCTGCTCGACATGATGCGATTCCATACGCTGCTGCAAGGCGCATCGTGGATCGACGAATACGGCGATCCCGACGATGCCGCCGATCGTCGTCATCTCGTCGCGTATTCGCCGTATCAGAACGTGAAAGCCGATGTGACGTATCCCCCCGTGCTCTTCACGTCATCCACGAGCGATGACCGCGTGCATCCCGGCCACGCCCGCAAGATGGCGGCGAAGATGCAGGCGCAGGGGCACGAGCGCGTCTGGTATCAGGAAACGGGCGACGGCGGCCACGGTGCGGGCGTCGAGCCGGAAGCCGTCGCGCAGGCCGAGGCGGCGGCGTTCACTTTCCTCGCGTCGACCGTTGGACCGCTGCCGCCGGCGGCTTGAGTTTCATCATGTAATTCAGACTTGTCCGGCGAAAGCGCCGCGCGTCCTTACGAATTCGAATTCGGTTGATATAGCCGTCATTACAGCGCGCCTATAGTTTGAACACTGCTTGCTGCAACGGCGAGCCGCCTTCGTGGACGGGAGCGGCCCGCCGGTGAAGAACCCGCACGTGGACAGCGCGGGTTCGCTCGGCGAGCAGCAGTACGACGTGCTAACTGTTTCATTCCATCGAAACGATCTGGAACGCCTCTGACCCAGCCGGTTCCGATCCATGCCCAGGAGGAGACGCCTATCGCCAAAATCGAATTGACCGGCCATTCATCTCTGACCCGAAGAATGCCGGCCCATAACGGCTCGACTCAGGACACACTTCTGACCCAAGGCATGGACTGAAGAAAGACCGAGAGAAACACTCTGACCCATTGAACCTCGCCATTGCGCGAGGTTTTTTTTCGCCTGCGCTCGCCGGCGGACATGCTCGCGTCGAAGCCGCGTCAGACCCGGTCAAACCCGCACCGGGGCGGCATGCGAACGCAGCACGAGCGTACGCCCGGCGAACGTCAGCACGCCGCACACGCCGATGACGACGCCCATGCCGTGCGGCGATACGTCGTGAAAAAACCCCACTGCGAGGCTCGCCAGCGCGCCGAGCGCAAGCTGCATCGCGCCGAAGACGGCCGCCGCCGCGCCCGCGTTGCGTGGATAGCGGTGCATGAGCTCGGTCGTGCAATTGGCCGACAGCAAGCCCACCACGCCCACGACGAAGAAGAGGCTCGCGACGATCGACCATAAGCCGCCCCATCCGGTCAGCGCGACGAGCGCGACCACGAGCGCCGCGACCACGCTGACGAACGCCGCGCCCGAGATCATCTTCAACGCGCCGACGCGCCCGACGAGCTTCGTGTTCAGCACATTGCCGCCGATGATCCCGATGATATTCAGCCCGAACAGCAGGCCGTAATGCTGCGGCTTCACGTGGAAGTAGTCGATATAAACGAACGGCGTCGCGGTGATGTACGCGAACATCGACGCGAACGCCATGCCGCCGCACACCACGTGACCCCACGTGACCGGATCGGTCAGGAGATGTCCGTAAGCGGCGAACGACTTGCCGAGCGCCGCGCCCGCGCGCTTTTCCTTCGGCCAGGTTTCGGGCACGCGCAGGAATGCGGTCACGGCGCAGACCGCGCCGAAGAGCGTCAGCGCGACGAACACCACGCGCCAGCCGCCCAGCAGCAGCAGTTGTCCGCCGATCAGCGGCGCGAGCAACGGGCCGATAGACGTGACGATGGAAAGCATCGACAGGACGCGGGCGGCATCGGTCGGCGCGTGCGCGTCGCGGGCGATCGCGCGTGCCAGCACCGACGCCGCGCCTGCGCCGAGCGCCTGCAGGAAGCGCACGATGACGAGCGCATCGATGGAAAACGCCGCCGCGCACGCGACACTCGCAATCGCGTACAGCGCGATGCCGCCGAGCAGAACCGGACGGCGGCCATAGGCATCGGAAAGCGGACCGTAGAGCAGCATGCCGAACGAAAAGCCGAACATGAAGCTCGTCAGCGTGCTTTGCGCGGCGGCCGGGCTCGTGCCGAACGCGGCGGCGAGAGACGGCAGGCTCGGCAGATACATGTCGATGGACAGCGGGCCGCATGCGGCGAGCGCGCCGAGCAACAGGATCAGCCGGCCATCGGGCCGGCGACGGATGGTGTCTGACATCGGGTGCGCTGGAAAAAGACGAGGCGCTTCGCGGCGCGGACGGCGTTGAAGGCGAGCGAGCCATTGTACGCGACCCTCTTTTTTCGCGTTGCGCTAAGCTCGGCGCTCGATCCGCTTTCCTCTATCTCGAACGATGACCGCCTTCCTGCTGATCTGGAGCCCGCGCAAATGGCCGTGGCCCGAGTTGCCCGATGTCGCGCGCCGCGTCGCAGCGGGCGAAGCCGTCGCCGATGTCTGGGGCTGCGGCACGGCGCGCGGCCTGCTGCCGGGCGATCGTGTGTTCGTGCATCGCGTGTCGCAGGAGCCGAAGGGCATCTTCGCCTCGGGCTACGTCACGCGCGCGCCCTACGAAGTGCCCGATGCGCAGTCGAAGCGCGGCTATCGGCTGTGCATCGACTTCGTGTACGACTGGCTCGCCGATGCGCGCGAGCATGTCGTCGTCACGCGCGACGAGTTGCGCGCCCATCCGTTTTCCGTGCAGACGTGGGACGCGCAAAGCTCCGGCACGATCATCAAGCCGATGGCCGAAGGCGCGCTCGAGAAGCTCTGGACCGAGCGCACGGGCCGGCGCGGGCGTCCCGGCGCGCTGCATCGCTGAAGGCCGTCGGCGGGTCCGCCCGACCCCGCCCGCTTGCAACGACTCCGGTACAATTTCAGCAACAATCGTCGCGCCGGACGCCGGGCGCCGGCAGCGCGCTTTTCGGCGCCGCGCCTTGCGCCGCGGTCGATTGCACGTCCCGCGCGCGTCTTGCATCCACTTTCAGCAGGCCTTCATCCATGTCCAAGAATCAAGCTCTCTTCGAACGCGCCCAGCGGACCATTCCCGGCGGCGTGAATTCGCCGGTGCGGGCATTCCGCTCGGTCGGCGGCACGCCGCGCTTCATCGAGCGCGCGCAAGGCCCGTATTTCTGGGACGCGGACGGCAAGCGCTATATCGACTACATCGGTTCGTGGGGACCGATGATCCTCGGCCACGTTCATCCCGAAGTGCTCGAAGCGGTGCAGCGCGTGCTCACCGACGGCTTCTCGTTCGGCGCGCCCACCGAAGCGGAAATCGAGATCGCGGAAGAAATCTGCAAGCTGGTGCCGTCGATCGAACAGGTGCGGATGGTGTCCTCCGGTACCGAAGCGACGATGAGCGCGCTGCGTCTCGCGCGCGGCTTCACGGACCGCAGCCGCATCGTCAAGTTCGAGGGCTGCTATCACGGACACGCGGACAGCCTGCTCGTGAAGGCGGGTTCCGGTCTGCTGACCTTCGGCAATCCGACTTCGGCGGGCGTGCCGGCGGATATCGCCAAGCACACGACCGTGCTCGAGTACAACAACGTCGAGCAGCTGAACGAAGCGTTCGCGGCGTTCGGCGCGGAGATCGCGTCGGTGATCGTCGAGCCGGTCGCGGGCAACATGAACCTCGTGCGCGCGACGCCGGAGTTCCTCAATGCGCTGCGCGCACGTTGCGACGAGTACGGCGCGGTGCTGATCTTCGACGAAGTGATGTGCGGCTTTCGCGTCGCGCTCGGCGGCGCGCAGCAGGTCTACGGCATCAAGCCGGACCTCACGTGCCTCGGCAAGGTCATCGGCGGCGGCATGCCGGCGGCGGCGTTCGGCGGCCGGCGCGACATCATGGCGCATCTCGCGCCGCTCGGCGGCGTCTATCAGGCGGGCACGCTGTCGGGCAATCCGATCGCCGTCGCCGCCGGGCTCAAGACGCTGCAACTGATCCAGCGCCCCGGCTTCTACGACGACCTCGCGAAACAGACGCGCAAGCTCGTCGATGGCCTCGGCGCCGCCGCGCGCGCGGCGAACGTGCCCTTCTCCGCCGACTCCATCGGCGGCATGTTCGGCCTTTACTTCATGAACAAGGTGCCGGGCAGCTTCGCGGAGATCGCGCAGGGCGACACGAAGCGCTTCAACGCCTTCTTCCACGCGATGCTCGATGCCGGCGTGTACTTCGCGCCGTCCGCGTTCGAAGCGGGCTTTGTGTCGAGCGCGCACGACGACGCGGTCATCGACGCCACGCTCGACGCCGCGCGCGGCGCGTTCGCGTCGGTCGCGGCTTAACGGCGCGTCGCACGGGCCGCCACGATGTTCTCGCAATCCGACTTCACCTACATGGAACGCGCGCTCGCGCTCGCGTCGCGCGGCATGTACACGACGACGCCGAATCCGCGCGTCGGCTGCGTGCTCGTCAAGAACGGCGAAGTGATCGGCATGGGCTTCACGCAGCCGGCCGGCCAGGATCACGCCGAAGTGCGCGCGCTGAAGGACGCCCGCTCGCGCGGCAAGGACCCGCGCGGCGCGACCGCCTACGTGACGCTCGAACCGTGCAGCCACTTCGGCCGCACGCCGCCGTGCGCGCATGCGCTCATCGACGCGCGCGTCGAGAAAGTGATCGCGGCGATGGAAGATCCGAACCCGACCGTCTCCGGACGCGGTCTCGCGATGCTGCGCGACGCGGGCATCGACGTGCGCTGCGGGTTGCTCGCGAACGAGGCGCACGAGATGAACATCGGCTTCGTGTCGCGCATGACGCGGCGGCGTCCGTGGGTGCGCATGAAGGTCGCGGCGACGCTCGACGGGCGCACCGGCCTGCCATCGGGCGAAAGCCAGTGGATCACGGGCGAAGACGCACGCGCCGACGGCCACGCCTGGCGCGCGCGGGCCTGCGCGATCCTGACGGGCATCGGCACGGTGCGCGAGGACGACCCGCAGCTCACCGTGCGTGCGGTCGACACGCCGCGCCAGCCGCAGCGCGTGCTGATCGATAGCCGCCTCGACGTGCCGCTCGACGCGCGCATTCTCGATGGCGCGCCGCCGTGGATCTTCCATTCCGCCGATGCCGATCCCGCCCGCGCCGACGCGCTGCGCGACAAAGGCGCGGAGCTCGTGGAACTGTCGAACGAGCACGGCAAGGTCGATCTCCCCGCGATGCTCACCGCGCTCGCCGATCGCGGCATCAACGAGTTGCATGTCGAGGCGGGGCACAAACTGAACGGCTCGCTGTTGCGAGAGGGCTGCGTCGACGAGCTGCTGATCTATCTCGCGCCGAGCCTGCTCGGCAACGCGCCGGGCATGTTCGACTTCGGGCCGCCCGCGACGCTCGATGCGCGACCGCATCTGAAATTTCATCGCATCGACCGGCTCGGCGACGATCTGCGCATACTCGCGCGGTTCGCCGGAACGCACGGCGCCAGCGAAACGCGTTAATAGAACCGAGGAAGGCATTTCATGTTCACAGGAATCGTCGCGGCGGTGGGCCGCATCGAAAAAGTCACGCCGCTCGGCGCGGAGCCGGAAGCAGGCGTGCGTCTGACCGTCGCGGCGGGCGCGCTCGACCTCGCGGACGTCGAACTCGGCGACAGCATCGCCATTCAGGGCGCTTGCATGACGGTGGTCGAAAAGTCGCCCGGTTCGTTCGACGTCGATGTATCGCGGGAAAGTCTGAACAAGACCGTCGGACTCGGGCAGGCTGGCGCGGAAGTCAATCTGGAAAAAGCGCTGCGCGCGCATGACCGGCTGGGCGGGCATCTCGTGTCCGGCCACGTCGATGGGCTCGGCGTGGTGTCGCGGTTCGAGCGCGTCGGCGAATCGCACGAATTGCGGGTTGTCGCGCCGAAGGACATCGGCAAATATCTCGCCTACAAGGGATCGGTGACGGTGAACGGCGTGAGCCTGACGGTCAACTCGGTCAGCGATCGGGCCGACGGCTGCGAGTTCTCCATCAATCTGATTCCGCACACCGTGGAAGTCACGACGCTCAAGGCGCTGCACGCCGGCGCCAAGGTCAATCTGGAGATCGATCTGATCGCGCGGTATGTGGAGCGGATGATGAGCGGGGCGTGATTCATCGCTTGGGGCGCTGAGTCGCAGCCATCGTCAGCGCTCCGGGCCCCAGATCTGGTCGAAATCGAAGGAGAGTTCTTTGCAGTGGCGGATTGACGCGAGCAGCACCGTGTCGCCCACGAGCAGGTACAGAAGCACGTAGTCGTCAAACACGAACTCGCGCAACTCGGCCCGCTCCTTCGCACCCTCGGTTTCCTGGATCAGTTCCTCGCAGTCCAGCAATGCGACGTAAGTGTCGGGGACCGTGTTCAAAAACAGGCGGCCGATAGCCGGAAATCGTTCGAGCAACGGCTCGGCTTTCGTTTCAAACGCTTCGACCATCCGTTCGAAGCTGCGCGGCTGATCCAGCCGCTGCCAGTAACGCTCGATATCCGCGATTCGGGCCTCGAACTGCCTCGAGATTCGGATGACCGCGCGCTTGGGTGCCTCACTTGTCATCCGCACCGCCTCCTTGCTGCCCGTTTCGCTCCCGTTCTTCCCGCTCCGTGCGCAGTCGCGCCCGCAGACGCCCGAAGAAATCACGTGCGTCTTCGCTCGGCTCACCAGACTTCAACGCGGTAACGGCTTCCTTGGCGTCCTGGAGCAGCAAGAGATGGATACGGGCCCGCTCTGCCCGATAGTAGTTCTCCAGCTTCTCCGTGCTGATGAGCGCGACGCTCGCCTCGCCGTTCTTCGTGATGATCTTGTCCGCGCCCTTCTGCACTTCGTCGATCAACTCGGACAGATTCGCGCGCGCCTGAGAAAGGGAAACGACATCCTTGGGTGTGAAAGCCATTCTCGGCTCCGTACGGTTTAATGTACGTAACATGGTACGGTTTTCTCGCTTCCGAAAGAGTAATGTTTTGGTATCGTCGCACCCCCGCCGCCGCCCCACCATTCCCCCAAACGCCATAAGCCGAATCCCCAAACCCGCCCCACCGCGATTTCACCGCCTGTCCATCGGGCGTGGCGTAAAATACGCCCTTTCCCAAACGCACCTATCGGGACGCACCATGTCGATCGCCTCCACCCCAGAAATCATCGCCGAGCTGCAAGCTGGCCGCATGGTGATCCTCGTCGACGAAGAAGATCGCGAGAACGAAGGCGATCTGATCGTGGCCGCCGATTTCATCACGCCCGAAGCCATCAACTTCATGGCGCGCTACGGCCGCGGCCTCATTTGCCTCACGCTCACGCAAGAACGCTGCAAGCTGCTGAACCTGCCGCTGATGACGCAGCGCAACGGCACGCAATACGGCACCGCGTTCACGGTCAGCATCGAAGCGGCGGAAGGCGTGACCACGGGCATTTCGGCGGCCGATCGCGCGCGCACCATCGCCGCGGCGTGTGCGCCCGATGCGCGCGCCGAGCACATCGTGCAGCCGGGCCACGTGTTTCCGATCATGGCGCAGCCGGGCGGCGTGCTCGTGCGCGCCGGCCACACGGAAGCCGGCTGCGATCTGACCGCGCTCGCCGGGCTGTCGCCGGCGGCAGTGATCTGCGAAGTCATCCGCGACGACGGCGAAATGGCGCGCCTGCCCGATCTCATCGAATTCGGCGCGCAGCACGGCATCAAGATCGGCACCATCGCCGATCTGATCCACTATCGCAGCCGCACGGAATCGATCATCGAAAAGGTCAGCGAGCGCACCATGCACACCGCTCACGGCCCGTTCCGCGCGGTGCTGTATCGCGACGAACCGAGCGGCTCGCCGCATATCGCGCTGGTGCGCGGCACGCCGTCGCCGGACACCGAAACGCCCGTGCGCGTGCACGAGCCGCTGTCGGTGCTCGACCTGCTGGACATCGACGCGTCCACGCACTCCTGGACCATCGACGCCGCCTTGCGCGAAATCGCCGCCCGCGATCTCGGTGCGATCGTCATGCTCAATTGCGGCGACACGAAAGACCATCTCGTGGACGCTTTCCGCGCGCTCGACCCGAACGACACGTCGGCCAAACCGGCGCGCCGTCCGATCGATTTCAAGACTTACGGCATCGGCGCACAGATCCTGCGCGATCTGGGCGTCGGCAAGATGCAGGTGCTCGCCACGCCGCGCAAGCTCGGCAGCATGTCGGGTTACGGGCTCGAAGTAACCGGCTTCATTCCGATGCCCGGCTCGCCCGCCACGGCGGCAAACGCGGCCGGCGTGCCGGACTCGACCGTGCCGCATCTGCGTTCGGCCTGAGCGAACACTTAGGCGCCCACCCTATTCCAAACCAACGGACCACTACATGGAAATCGGACAATATCAGCCGAATCTCGACGGCGACGGCCTGCGCATCGGCATCGTCCAGTCGCGCTTCAATGAACCGGTGTGCAACGGCCTCGCCGATGCGTGCATCGAAGAACTCGAACGCCTCGGCGTGATCGGCCAGGACGTGCTGCTCGTCACCGTGCCGGGCGCGCTCGAAATCCCGCTCGCGCTGCAAAAGCTCGCCGAATCCGGCCAGTTCGACGCCCTGATCGCGCTCGGCGCGGTCGTGCGCGGCGAGACGTATCACTTCGAGCTCGTATCGAACGAAAGCGGCTCGGGCATTTCGCGCATCGCGCTCGACTTCGGCATTCCGGTGGCGAACGCCGTGCTCACGACCGAAGACGACGAACAAGCCGTCGCCCGCATGACGGAAAAGGGCCGCGACGCGGCGCGCGTGGCGGTCGAGATGGCGAACCTGTCGGTTGCGCTGGAGCAGCTCGGCGGCGACGAAGACGACGAAGATGAAGACGAGGACCGCGCATGAAGAGCGCTCGACGCCGCTCGCGTGAACTCGCGACGCAAGGGCTTTACCAATGGCTGCTGTCGGGCGCGCCCGGCGGCGAGATCGACGCGCAGTTGCGCAACGCGCAAGGTTTCGACAAGGCGGACCGCGCCCATCTCGACGCCATCCTGCACGGCGTGATCAAGGAATCCGACGCACTGTCCGCGCAACTGCAGCCCTGTCTCGACCGGCCGATCGAACAGTTGTCGCCGGTCGAGCGCGCGGTGCTGCTCGTCGCCGCGTTCGAGTTCAAGCATCACATCGACATTCCGTATCGCGTGGTCATCAACGAGGCGGTCGAACTGACGAAGACGTTCGGCGGCTCGGACGGCTACAAGTACGTGAACGGCGTGCTGGACAAGCTCGCCGTCGCGATGCGCCCGACCGAAGCGCAGGCACGCAGATGAGCACCGTTTCCGAGCCGTTGATGCGGCTTGCGTCGCGCGTCGACGCGATCGAGCCGTTCTACGTGATGGAGCTGATGAAGGACGCGCAGGCGCTGGAACGCGCCGGGCGCGACATCATCCACATGGGCATCGGCGAGCCGGACTTCACGGCGCCCGAGCCCGTCACGCGCGCCGCCGCGGACGCGCTGCACCGCGGCGTCACGCAATACACCAATGCGCTCGGCGTGACGGCGTTGCGCGAGGCAATCGCCGCGCATTATCGCGATGTGTTCGGGCTGAACATCGATCCGTCGCGCATCGTGGTGACGGCGGGCGCGTCGGCGGCGCTGTTGCTCGCATGCATGGCGCTCGTCGATCACGGCGACGAAGTGCTGATGCCCGACCCGTGCTATCCGTGCAACCGGCATTTCGTGTCGGCGGCGGACGGCAAGCCGGTGCTGATCCCAAGCGGCCCGGCGGAGCGCTTTCAGTTGACGGCCGAACAGGTCGCGGAACATTGGAGCGACAAGACGCGCGGCGTGCTGCTCGCGTCGCCGTCGAATCCGACGGGCACGTCGATCGAACCGGGCGAACTCGCGCGGATCGTCGAGTCGGTGCGCGAACGCGGCGGCTTCACGATCGTCGACGAGATCTATCAGGGCCTGAGCTACGACGCGAAGCCGGTGTCGGCGCTCTCCTTCGGCGATGACGTCGTCACCGTCAACAGCTTCTCGAAGTACTTCAGCATGACGGGCTGGCGGCTCGGCTGGCTGGTGGTGCCGCACGCAATGGTCGGCCCGCTGGAAAAGCTGTCGCAGAACCTGTTTATCTGCGCGTCGGCGCTGGCGCAGCACGCGGCGCTCGCGTGCTTCGAGCCGGAAACCATCGCCATTTACGAAGCCCGGCGGCTCGAGTTCAAGCGGCGGCGCGACTACATCGTGCCGGCGCTGCGCTCGCTCGGCTTCGGCGTGCCGGTCGTGCCGGACGGCGCGTTCTACGTCTACGCCGATACCACGGGCGTTCATCATCCCGCCGCGGGCGACAGCGAAGCGCTCACGCGCTCGATGCTGCACGATGCGGGCGTCGTGCTCGTGCCGGGCGCGGATTTCGGCGTGCACGCGCCGGAGCGCTACATACGGCTCTCGTACGCGACGGCGTATGCCAAGCTGGAAGAAGCGGTCGGGCGGCTCGGCGGTCTGTTCCGGCGCTGACCCTACGTCGGCTGGCTTGATGCAATGAAAAAGGGCGCCGTCAAGGCGCCCTTTTACGTTCCGCAAACGTCAGACAAGCATCAAGCGCCGTATTCCGCCGACGCCACGTGCTTCGATTCGCCGGTATCGCCATCGTCTTGCGCGTCGGCTTTCTTCGGCGTGTCGATCGTCACGTGGACGCGCTTGGCCGCATCGTTCGTCGCTGCCGACGCCAGCACCTGCTTCGGCGCAGCCTGCACCGGCGCCTGAGGCGCGTTGATCGGCACGTTGCGGCCGCGCGCGATATCGCGCAGACGCGAACGCTCGGCCAGCACCTTGGCGCCGTAGCCGCCGTCGTCCTGTGTGGTCGAGCCGACGTAATAGCGCAGACCGCCCGCCACCGAGCCGCCGCGCGCGATGCAGTCCTTCAGCACCAGCGCGCCGACCTTGATGTTCGCGAGCGGATCGAGCGCCGCGTGCGAGCCGCCGAAGTACTGGAACTTGTCCGAATGCACCTTCGACATGACCTGCATCAGGCCCTGCGCGCCCACGCCGCTTTCGGCGTATGGATTGAAGCCCGATTCGATGGCCATGACCGACAGCAGAAGCAGCGGATCGAGACCGACTTCGCGGCCCGTATCGAACGCGGCGCGCACGAGCTCGCTCACCGGCTCTTCGGCCACGCGATATCGCCGCGCGATGAAACTGGCGACGAGCTTCTGCTCGCGCGTCGAAACGAGGATGCGGTCGTCGCGCGCATCAGCGACGACGCGCTGCGTCGGAATCGCTTTCGCCAGCATGGCGACGGATGGCATGGAACGCGGATCGAGGCCGTTGGGCGACACGGCGAGGCTGATGCCGCCGGTCAGTTGCCGCGTGCTTTCGTCGTCACTGGCGGCGGCGCCGAGCGACGGGACGAGCGGCTTCGGTGCGACAGGCGCGCCTGCGTTCGCCGCGAGGGCGACAGGCGTACCGGCATCGCCCGGCTGGCGATGCACCGCCGAGAACGGCGGAATCGGCTGGCCGGCGAGCAGACGCGCGGGACCGGCCTGAACCGCCGCGGACACGAAAGGCATGATTCGTGCGGCGAAAGTGGTGCGCCAGGAAGGCAACAGCCACAGCGCGAGCGCCGTGACGACGGCCGCGCAGCCGACCAGACTGAACAGATAGTGACTCATACGGCTGCCACGACGCAGCGCTGCGCGCAGAACCTGCGCGGCACGCGTATCGGCACGCCACGTTAACCAAGCGTTCATCGATGCTCCCAATGTTGCATGATTTAGGCTGATGATTACCGGCTAAACCAGGAAATCGAAGCGTAAATCAGACACCGCTCGCTCTTGGCAAGGCGTAAGCGGCATCGGGGAAACGGCATGCGCCGTCTGGAAAACCGGTCCGGCAAAACACGCCGGGATGCGCGGCACGAACAGCGTGCCCTTCGTGCGCAGATGGCTTTCCACGCGAAAACCGGCGTGAGAAACGCCGGCAGTGACAACCAACAGCCATGAATCGCCGGGCAGGTACGGCGCAGGCGACGCACAGCGTCTGAAGAAAACCTGAGGCAGCGGTGAAAAATTTCAAAACCTGCAACTGATGCGAAGCGATTCTAGCAGGGTTTAATGATCCGTCAATGCTATAGCTTTGTGTTTCAATTACTTACAGTAATGATGAACACCGTTTAGGAGCGCCAACGCACATCCGCGGCGCAGTTTCCACGGGAAATCGCCGAACGTCTCCCAGCGCACGGACGCGCACGCAGGTAAAATCGACAATCGCCAAGCGCGCAGCCGTCCCGCTCCTCCGCTTCAATCTTGGTAGCGGCCTCGAGTCATTCTCCGACCATCGATGAAATATAAAGATCTGCGCGACTTCACCGCCCGCCTCGAAGCGCTCGGTGAACTGCGCCGCGTCCGGCAGCCTGTTTCCCCCGTCCTCGAAATCACCGAACTCTCCGATCGTGTCCTGCGCGCAGGCGGCCCCGCGCTGCTATTCGAAGCGCCCACCGGTCATACGATGCCGGTCCTAGCCAACCTGTTTGGCACGACGCGCCGCGTGGCGCTCGGCATGGGTATCGAAACGCAGACGCCGGCCAGCGCCGACGCGAGCCTCGGCAGCGACACCGCCGCGCTAAGTTCGCTGCGCGATGTCGGCCGGCTGCTGTCCGCGCTGAAAGAGCCGGAGCCGCCGCGTGGCCTGAAGGACGCCGGCAAGCTGCTCTCGCTCGCGAAAGCCGTGTGGGACATGGCGCCGAAATCGGTGAGCGCGCCGCCTTGCCAGGAAATCGTGTGGGAAGGCGATGACGTCGATCTCGCGCGTCTACCGATCCAGACCTGCTGGCCCGGCGACGCCGGACCGCTCCTGACCTGGGGCCTCACCGTCACGCGCGGACCGAACAAGCCGCGCCAGAATCTCGGCATCTATCGTCAACAGCTGATCGGGCGCAACAAGCTCATCATGCGATGGCTCGCGCATCGCGGCGGCGCACTTGATTTCCGCGAGTTCGCGCTCGCCAATCCGGGCAAGCCGTATCCGGTCGCGGTCGTGCTCGGCGCCGATCCCGCCACGATCCTTGGCGCGGTCACGCCCGTCCCCGATACGCTCTCCGAATATCAGTTCGCCGGACTCTTGCGCGGGTCGCGCACCGAACTCGCGAAGTGCCTGACGCCGGGCGTCGATCTGCAAGTGCCGGCGCGCGCGGAAATCGTGCTCGAAGGCTTCATTCATCCGCAGGAAGGCGCGTTGCCGCCGGCCCCGGAAGGCGCGCCGCCGCGTCCGTCGACGGGCGCGGCCGCACGTTACGAACACGCGCTCGAAGGGCCGTACGGCGATCACACCGGCTACTACAACGAGCAGGAATGGTTTCCGGTCTTCACCGTCGAGAAGATCACGATGCGCCGCGACGCGCTCTTCCATTCCACCTACACCGGCAAGCCGCCCGACGAGCCGGCGGTGCTCGGCGTCGCGCTGAACGAAGTTTTCGTGCCGCTTCTGCAGAAGCAGTTTCCCGAGATCACCGATTTCTATTTGCCGCCCGAAGGCTGCAGCTACCGCATGGCGATCGTGCAGATGCGCAAGAGCTACGCCGGCCATGCGAAGCGCGTGATGCTCGGTGTCTGGAGCTTCCTGCGCCAGTTCATGTATACGAAGTTCATCGTCGTCGTGGATGAAGACGTCAACGTGCGCGACTGGAAGGAAGTCATCTGGGCAATCACCACGCGCGTCGATCCCACGCGCGATACGGTGATGGTCGACAACACTCCAATCGACTATCTCGACTTTGCATCGCCGGTGGCGGGGCTCGGCTCGAAGATGGGCCTCGACGCGACCAACAAGTGGCCCGGCGAAACGAGCCGCGAATGGGGCCGCCCGATCGTGATGGACGCGGCCGTCAAGCGGCGCGTCGATGCGCTGTGGACGGAAATCGGTCTCGACGAAGCGGGGAAGAAAGCATGATCGCGGCAACGCTTTATCGTGGGAACGCCATTGAAAACACGCATCGCGCGCATGTCGCCGTCGTCGATGCGAACGGAAACTTGCTGCATTCGTTCGGCGATCCGCATCGTGTGACGCTGCCGCGTTCCGCCGCGAAGCCGGCGCAGGCGCTCGCGATCATCGAAACGGGCGCGCTGGAACGCTTTGGTTTCGACGATGCCGACCTTGCGCTGATGTGCGGATCGCATAGCAGCGAAGCGCGGCATATCGAGCGCGCCCGCGCGATGCTCGCCAAGTCCGACGCCAGCGAAGCCGATCTGCGCTGCGGCGGCCATCCGCCGATTTCCGACGCGGTCTATAAAGACTGGATCAGGCGCGATTTCACGCCGACGCCCGCGTGCAGCAACTGCTCGGGCAAGCACGCCGGCATGCTCGCCGCCGCGCGCGCGATGGACGCGCCCATCGACGGTTATCACCTGCCCGGCCATGCGCTCCAGGCGCACGTGAAGCGCACGGTGGCGCGTGCCGTCGATCTGCCGTACGACGACGTGCAATGGGCCATCGACGGATGCAACCTGCCGACGCCCGCCTTCCCGCTCGACCGTCTCGCGCGCTTGTACATGAAGCTCGCGGCGGCGCCGGAAGGCTCGCCGCTCGCGCGCATCCATCGCGCGATGACGACGTATCCGGAACTCGTGTCGGGCGAAGGCCGCTTCTGCGAGCGCCTCATGCGCGCGTTCGGCGGCGCGGTCGTCGGCAAGACGGGCGCGGATGCGAGCTACGCGATCGGCGTGAAGCGTGACGAAGGCGCGCTCGGTATCGCGGTGAAGGTGGAGGACGGCAATCTCGTCGTCATGCACGCGATCGTCGCGCACGTGCTGGCGCTGCTCGGCATCGGCACGGCGCAGCAGCGCGCGGCGCTCGACGACTTCCGTTATCCGGCGATGCGCAACACCGTGGGCGTCGATACCGGACGGCTGGACGTCACCCTCACGCTGAACGGACGTCGATGATGCATTCGTGGTCGTTGATGTCCGACGGGTTCTTCCTGTCGCTGTCGTTGTGTCTGGATATCGGCATCGCGAATGTCGCGATCATCTCGCTCGCGCTCTCGCACGGCTTCAAGCCGGGCCTCGTGCTCGGCCTCGGCACGTGCTTCGGCGATCTGTTCTATGCGGCGCTCGCACTCGCGGGCATGTCGGCGCTGCTGCAGTTTTCCGCGGTGCGATGGGTCGTGTGGATCGGCGGCGGCATCGTGCTGCTCGTGCTCACCTGGAAGATGGCGCGCGAGGCGCTCAAGCCCGCCACCGCGCCGCCCGTCGCGGGCGAAGCGGATCCACACATGCCGCGTCAGAGCCATCTCAAGAGTTTCTTGCGCGGATGCCTGCTCGCGGTGTCGTCGCCGAGTGCGATCCTTTGGTTCGCGGCGGTCGGCGGCGCGCTGATCGCGAAAGCCGGCGCGACGAGCCCGGTGAGCGCATCCGTGTTCCTGCTCGGCTTTTTCTGCGGCGGACTCGGCTGGACACTCTTCATCTGCACGCTCGCGAGCCACGGCCGCAAGCGCGCCGGCACGCGCCTGTTGCGCGTGTGCCATGTCCTCTCGGCCGTGCTTTTCGCTTATTTCTCGTACAGCGTGATCGTCGACGGCTACCGCGATCTCATCGTGCACGCGGCGTCGTGACGACCGTTTTCGTCACGCGATGAACTGCGCGAGCCGCGGCAGATCGACGTTGCCGCCGCTCACGATCACGCCGACGCGCTTGCCTTCCACCGGCACCACCTTCTGAAGCACGGCGGCGGCCGCGAGACAGCCGGTCGGCTCGACGACCATCTTCATGCGCTGGGCGAAGAAGCGCAGCGTGTCGATGAGCTGCGCATCGCTCACGGTGACGATGCGGTCCACATGCTTCTGGATGATCGGGAAGTTGTACTCGCCGACGTGCGTGGACGCCGCGCCATCGGCGATGGTGCGCGGCACCTCGATATGCACGATCTCGCCGCGCGCGAGCGACTGCTGCGCGTCGTTGCCCGCTTCCGGCTCCACGCCGATCACCTTGCACGACGGTGAAAGCGCCGCCGCCGCGAGCGCGCAGCCCGCGATCAGCCCGCCGCCGCCGAGACACACGAAGAGATAATCGAGCGGGCCGGTTTCCTCGATCAGTTCCTTCGCAGCCGTGCCCTGGCCCGCGATCACGTGCGGATGGTCGTACGGCGGGATCAGCGTCATGCCGCGCTCTTCTGCGAGCGCGCGGCCGATTTCCTCGCGATTTTGCGTGTACCGGTCATACGTGATGACTTCGCCGCCGTAGCCGCGCGTCGCTTCCATCTTCGCGGCGGGCGCGTCTTCGGGCATGACGATGGTCGCGCGGATGCCGGCCAGCTTAGCCGACAGCGCGATGGCCTGCGCGTGATTCCCCGACGAATACGTGATCACGCCGGCAGCGCGCTGTTCGTCGTTGAAATGCGAAATGGCGTTATACGCGCCGCGGAACTTGAATGCGCCCATGCGCTGGAAGTTCTCGCATTTGAAAAACAGCGACGCGCCCGCTATTTCGTCCGCCGTGCGGGACGTGAGGACGGGCGTGCGATGCGCGAAACCGTCGATGCGCCGTGCGGCATCGGCGACGTCATCGAAAGTCGGAGCGGGAAGTGAGGGCATCGGAGGAAACGTGGTGTGAAGAAGCCACCATTCTCCGCAGTTCGGGCGCGAATCGGAATAGGCTCATCGCGTCACGCATAAAAAAACGCAAGCCCGAGCGGGGCTTGCGTTTATCGAATCGAGTTCGGGCGATTAGCGGTGCCAGCCGCCGCCATATCCACCATAGCCGCCACGGTAATAACCGTGATGATGCCAATACGGGCGACCGTACGGCCGGCCATAGTAACCGTAGTTGTATCCACCGACGACGACCGCTGGCGCCGGCCCATAAACGACGGGCGGCGGCGGCGCGACATATACCGGCGCGGCGGGCGCGACGTAGACCGGCGCGGGCGGCGCCTGATAAACGGGATACGCCGGCACCCCGATGCCGACGCCGATCGATACGCCGCCTGCCTGCGCCGCCCCTGCGGCGCTAAGCGCGAGCGCGCCACCGATCACCAAACCACTGAGCTTTTTCACTTTCTTTCTCCTCGCTGCGTATCGCCTGCGTCCGGCGCGCAACGCCATAAGCTGAATTTAGCGAAAAAAGCGTGGGGGCGCAGAAGTCATATGTTGCAAATTGCAAGCTTTATGACCCGGTTCGGCCAAGCGAAAGGCGCTGCGTCGAACCGTGAGTCCGTCCGGCGCGGGCTCGAAACGATGTACGTCGCCGAAGTGAATTAGACATGCGCTAAAGCGAGTAACTTCTGATTACAAATGAAATGAAAAGCCCCGCTGGACGGTTCATCCAGCGGGGCACTTAATGCTTTACGCGAACTTGAAGGCGGTCGGTATCAGCCGACTTTCACATAAGCGAATTCGCGCGAAACGTTCGGCGGCACATATGCCGCTCCGATCACGACGCGCGGCGTCAACCGCTTCTTTTGATCCCACCAGCGGCGCCGCTGCGCCTGGCTCAAGAACCGCAGATGTTTTCGATAAGAGAAAATGCTCATGCGACCTCCGAACGTAGCGATTAAACCTTTGAGAAAAGCACGCATGCAGTGACAAGCGATGCCATTCCATTGAAGTCCGTCTTTTGTTAAGTATTCCGCGCCCTGTTCGTCCAATAATGTTCGCAAGGAAACCCAATACCGCATTCGACGTGTGCCAAGCCACATTCAGCACTCACCATGCCGAAAATCCAGCTCATTTTCCGGCGTCGCTGCTCTCTCCCACATGCTGTCATCGTATCGTGGCATTTTTCTCTTTTTCGGGACAGTATCGCTTTGACAACATCAGGGTTTTCCGATGCTGCCAGCGCCCGATTCGCGTGCTTGCAGTACGCTTTCATTTTGCTCGTGGCACAATCGCTGCCGCTTGTTCGCCAACGCGCCCAAGCGATACGCAAGCCATGTTAAGGTGACGTCCGGCGCCCCACCGGCATTGGCGGTGGGCGGGGAAGGCAAGTCGCCATCGTTGCAAAACAGAGACGCGCGACGCTCGGCCATCCGCGATGCCAATCGGTGTATTCCGGCGAGCACTTCGGCGACCCATTCGGCGTGAGATTCAGCCCAGAGAACGAACAATGACCAAGCTCAGTCTGTACGACTCGCCCGACCCGCGCGGTTTCTTTCACGACGATGCCCCCGCTCATCGGCCCGGCGCGGCCTGCTGACAAGCGCGTCGCCTCAACGCTTTCGCTTTCGTTGTCGCTTTCCGACCCCCGGCGCAGCTGACCGCCGCGCACGTTTCCAAGAGGACCCGAGATGTTCGGCGATATCGCCCGTTTTCTGCTCAACACCGTTTTCACCCTTTTCGGCGCCGCACTTCTGTTGCGCGCCTGGATGCAGGTCGTGCGCATGCCGCCGTACAACCCGGTATCGAACGCCGTGATGCAGGCGACGAACTGGATCGTGCTGCCGCTGCGAAAGATCCTGCCGGGCGGCAAGATCGACTGGGCGAGCATCCTCGCGGCATTCATCGCGGCGGCGGTGTATGTCACGCTGATGGTCGTGCTGGCCGGCGTCGATCCGACCTACATGATGCCCATGCTTCTGCTGGTCGCGGTGCTGACCGTCGTCAAATGGGCGCTGAACCTCATCATCTGGATGACGATCCTGATGGCGCTGCTCTCGTGGCTCAACCCGCAATCGCCCGCGATGCCGCTGCTCTATCAGATCACCGCGCCGTTCCTCGATCCGCTGCGGCGCATCCTGCCGCGTCTCGGCGGTATCGACCTGTCGCCGATCCTGCTTTTCGTGATCGTGCAGGTGCTGCTGATGGTGGTCACGCGCGTCGCCGTCTCCATGACGCTCTTCGGCATCTGAGCGCGGCGCCGCCCGCAATTGCGCGGCGGCGCGTCTTGCGCTTACAATAGCCGACTCACAGCCGACTCACGCGGGCGTCGTATAATGGCTATTACCGTAGCTTCCCAAGCTACTGACGTGGGTTCGATTCCCATCGCCCGCTCCAGCATCACAGCGAAAGCCGCCTTCTGTCATCGAGGCGGCTTTTTAGTTTCCGCGCGCGCTTCATTCATCCCGCGCAGCGCTTCTTGCATCCGCATTCCGATCTCGCCATGAATCACGATCCCCAGGACGACGCCAACGCCGCCGAGCAACCCGCAGACAGCGAAGCATCGACGCTGCATCATCGCCGCATCCGCAGCTTCGTCACACGCGCGGGCCGCGTGTCGCCGGGGCAGCAGCGCGCGATCGACGAACTCGGTCCGCGCTTCGTCGTGCCCTACTCGCCCGAACTCGCCGACTGGGACGCCGTCTTCGGCAGGAACGCGCCGCGCGTGCTTGAAATCGGCTTCGGCATGGGCGCGACGACCGCGGAGATCGCCGCCGCGCGTCCGGGCGATGACTTCATCGGCGTCGAAGTGCACGAGCCGGGCGTCGGCGCGCTGCTGAAGCTCATCGGCGAGCAGCAGCTCGGCAACGTCCGCATCCTCCAGCACGACGCCGTGGAAGTGCTCGAACACATGATCGCGCCCGCGAGCCTCGACGGCGTGCACATCTATTTCCCCGATCCTTGGCACAAGGCTCGGCATCACAAGCGCCGGCTGATTCAGCCGAAGTTCGTGTCGCTGCTCGTTTCGCGCGTGAAGCCGGGCGGTTATCTGCATCTCGCGACGGACTGGCAGAACTACGCCGAGCAGATGCTGGAAGTGCTGTCGGCGGATGCCGAACTCGAGAATGCCGCCGACGGCTACGCGCCGCGCCCGGAGTATCGCCCGGTGACGAAGTTCGAACGCCGTGGCTTGCGGCTCGGACACGGCGTCTGGGATTTGCTGTTCCGGCGCAAGTAACACCGCGCCTTAAGCGGAAAGCAGAAAGCAAAACGCCACGGCAAGCCGTGGCGTTTTCACATGCGCGCGCCGAAAAAGCTCAATCCGCCCAGCTCAACCCGCCGCTATAACCGACGATCAGAATCAGCAGCCCGAAGCCGATGCGGTACCACGCGAACGCCGTGAAATCGTGCGACGCGACGTAGCGCAGCAGCCATCTTACGCAGACGAACGCGCTCACGAACGCGGCCACGAGGCCGATCGCGAACAGCCCGAGATCGTTGACGGACAACGAACGCCAGTACTTCGCCATTTCGTAGAGCGTCGCGCCGAAGATGATCGGGATCGCGAGGAAGAACGAAAACTCGGTGGCCGCGCGCCGGTCGAGGCCGAACAGCATGCCGCCGATGATCGTCGCACCCGAGCGCGACGTGCCCGGAATCAGCGCGAAGCATTGCGCGAGACCGACCTTGAAGGCGTCGGCGTAAGTGAGATCGTCGACGGAATGCACGCGCGGCGGCTCGGCGCGGTCGCGCTGGCGCGCCTCCGCCCACAAGATGACGATGCCGCCCACGATCAGCGCCACCGACACCGGCACCGGCGAAAACAGCACCGCTTTAATCTTCTTCTCGAGCAGCAGCCCGAGCACGACGGCCGGAATCGTCGCGATGATCACGTTGGTCGCGAAGCGCCGCGCGTCCGGGCGGCTCGGCAAACCGCCGACCACCGAGCCGATCTTCGCGCGATATTCCCAGCAGATCGCGAGAATCGCGCCGAACTGGATGACGACATCGAACGTTTTCGCCTGCGCGTCGGTGAAATTGAGCAAACTCCCCGCGACGATCAGGTGCCCCGTGCTGGAAACCGGCAGAAATTCGGTCAAGCCTTCGACGACGCCCAGAACGAGCGCCTTCAATATCAAAATCCAGTCCATCCGTCAGCCCTTGTTTGCTGTTTTCGCTGTTGGCGGAGCACTGCGCGCAAAGATTTCGACTTACTTCTCGACGATCTGAACGCGTATGCCGTTTGAAAGGACTGTGATTGTACCGGGTTCGTAAGAAACGCCGGCAAACTGCAATTCTTCGGGCTTGAAGGTGTAGATCGGATAGCGGTCGAGCAGCTGGGCGGCGAGCATCGCGCCGGCGGCCGCGATTTGTTGGTTGTACTGCGCGGCATCACCGGTCAACTGCGAATCGTCAACAGTCGGCGACACCAAAACGACCGAGCGGCTCGGGGCGTCGTAGGCGAGTTGCGTCGAGAGCGTGAACGCGCCGTTCACCGGATTCGGCATGAACGGCGTGGCGAGCCGTGCATCGACTTTCACCGTCACGCGATTGCGATCCGCCGCCATGCCGACGACCGGATTGCTCAGCACGACATCGAAGATCTGCCGCGCCGTGCGCTCTAGCGGAAACTTGCGCGCGACGGCTTCCTGAACCTGCTTTTGTGAAAATGTGTAGTGATCCGGAATAAACGGAAAGATGGATGCGGCCCGCGCCGCCGATGCGAACGCGAACGCCGGCAAGGCGGCGAGCCCTGCCAGCATCAACCGGCGCCGGCGCGGCGCGACGGGGTGTGTCATGCGGGGTTTCCTCGATTCGATATTGGAACGGAGCTTGGACAGGCGAACGTCACTGCGGTTGCGTTTCGACCTCCAGCCGCGTCAGCCAGGCGATTGCATATTCGCGCGTGTCGCCGCACATGTCGGCCGACGGCTGCAGACCGCCGCAGCACGCGGGCCGTCGCGGGTCGCCGAAGATCTTGCAGCGCAGGTCGGCGTCGAGCTGAACGCAAGATTCGCCCGCGCGCTTGCCGTGAGGCATGCCGGGAATCGCGCTCGTGATCGAGGGCGCGATGCAGCACGCGCCGCATCCTTCGCGGCAAGCATGGGAGGAGGAAGACATGGCGATACGCGAGAAGGCCGACGAAACCGGCATTGTCCCACGCCTGTGCGGCTGCGACGTTATCACGCAAGGCGCGTTAGCCCGCTCTGGCTAAACTTGACGGATCGCAAAGGCCAGCCCATGAATCTCGTCGACACCCTCTTCCGCCCGGACCTGCTCGCCCGCTACGACGCACACGGCCCGCGCTACACGTCGTATCCCACCGCCGTTCAGTTCACGGAATCGTTCGATGCCGCGCATTACTTTGAAGCAGCCGCACGCGGCGGCGCATCGGCGGATTTGTCGCTGTACTTTCACATTCCTTTCTGCGACACGGTCTGCTTCTACTGCGGATGCAACAAGGTCGCGACGAAGAATCGCGCGCACGCCCGCCCGTATCTCGACCGCATGAAGCGCGAACTGGCGATGCAAGCCGCCTCCTTCGACACGGCGCGGCCCGTCACGCAGCTTCACTGGGGCGGCGGCACGCCGACCTTCCTTTCGCACGGCGAGATGGCCGAACTCATGGCCGCGACCGCCGAGCACTTCAATCTCGTCGCCGACGAGCGCGCCGAATATTCGATCGAAGTCGATCCCCGCGAGGCGTCGGCGGAAACTATCGCGTTGCTGCGCCAACTCGGGTTCAATCGGCTGAGCCTCGGCGTGCAGGATTTCGACGAGCGCGTGCAGCAAGCCGTCAACCGCGTCCAGCCCCGCGCGATGACCGAGGACGTCATGCGCGCCGCGCGCGATCACGGCTTCGAGTCGGTGAGCGTTGATCTGATCTATGGCCTGCCGCATCAGAGCGTCGAGAGCTTCACGCGCACGCTCGACGCGATCATCGCGCTCGCGCCGGACCGCATTTCCGTGTTCGGCTACGCGCACATGCCGTCGCTCTTCAAGATGCAGCGTCAGATCGACGAAAGCGCGCTGCCGTCGTCCGCCGTGCGGCTCGCCATTCTGCGCCGCGTGATCGAGCGCATGAGCGACGCGGGCTACGTCTATATCGGCATGGATCACTTCGCGCTGCCCGGCGACGAACTCGCGCGCGCATACGAAGCCGGCACGCTCCAGCGCAACTTCCAGGGCTACAGCACGCACGCGGACTGCGATCTGATCGGCATCGGCACATCGTCGATCGGCAAGGTCGGCAACGTCTACGCTCAGAACGCCCGCGATCTCGCCGACTACGCCGCCGCCATCGACGCCGGCCAGTTCGCCATCAAACGCGGCGTGCGTCTCACCGCCGACGACATCTTGCGCCGCGACGTCATCATGCGGCTCATGTGCGGCGGCACGCTGCGTTTCGCGGACGTGGAACGCGCGCACGGCATCGCGTTCGCCGACACGTTCGCCGATGAACTCGCCCGCCTCGCGCCGATGGCCGACGACGGTCTCATCGACATTTCCGGCAACGCGATCCGCGTGCTCCCCGCCGGACGCATGCTGGTGCGCAACGTGGCATCGGTGTTCGACCGCTATCTGGGCCAGGCGAGCCTCAAGCGCTTTTCGCGCACCATCTGAAGCATCCGCCTCAGAAATACTCCGCCGCGCACGCGCCGTTCTTCGAGTATTTCTTACTTCGCTGGCTTAGAATGACAGCCACCTTCGGCGCCCGGTCTTCGCTCGCGGATGACCGCGCCCGCCCTTACACCGTCGATGCGCCCGCCCGAAGCGGCGCATCGGACCGCCGTCCGGCATGCGTGAAGTGAAGCCTGCCGCCGGCAAGCCACTGCCCGACGCCATGCCGACCACTTCGCCGCAGTTCGCCCCGCTCGCCCTCCTCGCCGCCGACCTCCAATGCGGCCGCACCACCAGCCGCGCGCTCGTCGAAAAAGCGCTCGAACGCATTGCCGATCCGAACGGCCAGGGCGCGACCGTCTTCACGCACGTCGATCCCGAGCACGCCCGCGCCGCCGCCGACGCCCACGATGCGCTGCGCCGCGCGGGCATCGTGCTGTCGCCGCTCGCGGGCATTCCGGTTTCCGTGAAGGACCTGTTCGATATCGAAGGCCAGGTGACGCGCGCCGGATCGCGCGTACTCGCAAACGAAGCACCCGCGAAAGCCGACGCCATCACGGTCGCGCGGCTGCGGCGGGCGGGCGCGGTCATCGTCGGGCGCACGAACATGAGCGAGTTCGCGTTCTCCGGACTCGGGCTCAATCCGCACTACGGCACGCCGCGCTCGCCGTATCACGCCGACGTGCCGGGCGACGCGCGCATCGCGGGCGGATCGTCGGCGGGCGCGGCGGCGTCGGTGGCCGATGGCATGGCGGCCGTCGCGCTCGGCACCGATACCGGCGGCTCCGTCCGCATTCCGGCCGCAATGTGCGGCCTCACCGGCTTCAAGCCGACCGCGAGCCGCATCCCGAAGCAAGGCGGCGTGCCACTTTCGAAGACGCTCGATTCGTTCGGGCCGATCGGCGTATCGGTCGCGTGCTGCGCGCTGGTGGATCGCATTCTGGCGGGACGCGAGCCGGACGTGCCCGCCACGCGCCCGCTCGACGGCGTGCGCCTCGGCGTGCTCACGAACTACGTGACCGATGGCGTGGAAGCGCCCGTCGCGCAGGCGGTGCAGGCGGCGGTCAATCATCTGTCGGCGGCGGGCGCGCTCGTCGATGACGTGCGTTTCGCTCCGCTCGACCGTCTGCCCGAACTGAACCGCTTCGGCCTCGTTTCGATGGAAGCGTATGCGTGGCATCGCAAGCTGATTGCCGGGCACGCGGCGGAGTACGACCCGCGCGTGCTCGCGCGCCTGATGCGCGCAGAAACGGCGAGCGCCGCGGATTACATCGAGCTATGCGACGCGCGCGCCGCGATGATCGAAGCCGCCCGCACGACGCTCTGGCAGCGCTTCGACGCCATCCTATGCCCGACGGTGCCGGTGCTCCCGCCGCGCATCGCGGAACTGGAAAGCGACGACGAGTTGTTCAACCGCACCAACGCGCTGATTCTGCGCAATCCGACCGCCTTCAATTTTCTCGATGCTTGCGCGCTGTCGCTGCCGTGTCATCCGCGCGGCGGGGCGCCCGTCGGCCTGATGCTCGCGGGCGCGCCGAACAGCGACGACACGCTGCTGTCGATCGGACGCGCCGTCGAAGCCGTCCTGGAAACGACGCGCTGAAAGCGGCATCGCGTCCCGATCGAGCCATCGGGGGATCGCGCTAGAATTCCCGCGCGATCCCCGCCGAATGGCGCACTTTTCCCGAATCGTTGCGAAATAATGAACAACCATCTCCATCACTTCACGATGCACGAGGACGACCGCGTCGTGCGACGCGAGCGCCGGCTCCTTACGCTGCTCGGCTTCGTGTGCCTCGCGCTCGTCGGCGGCGCGCTCTATCTGCAGTTCTTTCAGCATGAAGATCCGTGCCCGCTCTGCATCATCCAGCGCTATTTCTTCGTGCTGATCGCCGTGTTCGCGTTTCTCGGCGCGGGCCTGAACGGCTGGCGCGGCATTGCGGTGCTCGAAACGCTCGTGGCGCTGTCGGCGCTCGGCGGCATCGCGACGGCCGTGCGGCACGTCTACGTGCAGGCGCGTCCCGGCTTCAGTTGCGGCTTCGATACGCTGCAGCCCGTCGTCGATAGCCTTCCGCCCGCGCGCTGGCTGCCGCAGGTGTTCAAGGTGGCTGGTCTTTGCGAAACGCCGTATCCGCCGATACTCGGCCTGTCGCTGCCGCAGTGGTCGCTCGTTGCGTTCGGCATCATCTTCGTGCTCGTGCTCGCGAGCCTGTTCTCGAAGCGCCGGCTGCGCGCCGCTGTCCGCTGATTCTTCTCCCGCGCGGGCGCGCAGTCTGCCGCCCGCCCGCGCGCGTCGCTTAACCGCTCCTTCGCTTTTCGCTTCCCCGCATCAGCGCTTCCGCATAATCTTGATACCGTCCCGAAAATATTTTTGGGATATTGCGGTGCTATGGTCGAGGCTGGATGGCGATCTACGTGCGCGCAGTCCGCTTGCCGCCTTCGGCGATACAAGCGACAAACCGCGTAACGCGCGCCTGGTCCGCAATGTCCCTGCTCGCTCATGACAACGCAAACCATCCGCTTTCTCTGGCGCGGCGCCGTCCGCGAAATCGACGACGCGCCCGCCACACGCACGGTGCTCCAGCATCTGCGTGAGACCGAGCTTTGCACCGGCACGAAGGAAGGCTGCGCCGAAGGCGATTGCGGCGCGTGCACGGTCGTCGTCGGGGAACTCGACGAAGCCGGCAAGCTCGCGCTTAAAGCCGTCAACGCGTGCATCCAGTTCCTGCCGACGCTCGACTCCCGCGCCCTGTTCACCGTCGAAGACCTGCGCGGCGCGGATGGCGCGCTGCATCCGGTGCAGCAGGCGCTCGTCGATTGCCACGGCTCGCAATGCGGCTTCTGCACGCCGGGCTTCGTGATGTCGCTGTGGGCGCTGTATCACGCGCATCCGAACGATGCCGGCCCGCCTTCGCGCGACGAAATCGCCACCGCCATTTCCGGCAATCTGTGCCGATGCACCGGCTATCGGCCGATCGTCGATGCCGCCGAGCGCATGTTCGACTATCCGCAGCCGTCGTTCGACCGCGCGGCGATCGAGGCGTCGCTCGCGCAATTGCGCCGCACGCAGACCTTCGAATACCGCGCCACCGATGCCAGCGACGCGAGCGTCTATCGCGCGCCCGTCACGCGCGCCGAATTCGCCCGCCTGCGCGCAGCGAATCCGAACGCGCGGCTGCTTGCGGGCAGCACCGACATCGGCCTGTGGGTCACGAAACAATTCCGCGATCTCGGCGACATTCTGTTCATCGGCAATGTGGACGAGTTGAAGCGCATCGAGCGCGACGCGCAGCATCTGACGATCGGCGCGGCGGCATCGCTCGAAGATGCCTACGCCGCGCTCACCGCCGATTACCCGGAACTCGCGGAATTGTGGACGCGCTTCGCGTCGCGGCCGATACGCAATGCGGGCACCATCGGCGGCAATGTCGCGAACGGCTCGCCGATCGGCGATTCCATGCCCGCGCTCATCGCGCTGAACGCCGAACTGGTGCTGCAACACGGCGACAAGACGCGCACCGTGCCGCTCGATGCGTTCTACCTCGCGTATCAGAAGACCGCGCTCACGGCGGGCGAATTCGTCGCGGCGATTCGCGTGCCACGGCCAAGCGCCGACTTGCGGTTCCGCACCTACAAGGTGTCGAAGCGCTACGACCAGGACATCTCCGCCGTCTGCGCGGCGTTCGCGATCAGGCTCGACGGCGCGCATCGCGTGACGGACGCGCGCATCGCGTTCGGCGGCATGGCCGCGACGCCGAAACGCGCGTCGAATGCGGAAGCGGCGCTCACCGGATGCGACTGGACCGAAGCCAGCGTGCGCGCCGCGATGGCCGCGCTCGACAGCGATTTCCAGCCGCTCACCGACATGCGCGCATCGAGCGCGTATCGCGCGAAGGTGGCGCGTAACGTGCTGTTGCGCTTCTATCTGGAGACGCGTGCCGACGCGCCGCTCGCGCTCGCCGAAGTGAACGCGTTCGCCTACGGCGCGCACGCATCCGTTTCCGAGGAGCAGCCATGAACAAGGCCAGCGAACCGGTCGAACTCGATGCCGCCGTGCGCGACGCAGCGGGCGCCCCGCTGCCGCACGAATCGGCGGCGCTGCATGTGAGCGGCGAGGCGATCTACACCGACGACATCGCCGAATTGCGCGGCACGCTCCACGCGGCGCTCGGGCTGTCGCGGCATGCGCACGCGCGCATCGTTTCGCTCGATCTCGATGCCGTGCGCGCCGCGCCGGGCGTGATCGCCGTGCTGAGCGCCGCCGACATTCCCGGCGAGAACAATTGCGGCCCCGTGCTCCACGACGATCCGATCCTCGCCGCCGACGAAGTGCAGTATCTCGGCCAGCCGGTATTCGCGGTCATCGCCGAGACGCACGATCTGGCGCGCCGCGCCGCCGCGCTCGCACGCACCGAAGACGTCGTGCGTTACGAGCCGCTCGAAGCCGTGCTGACGCCGCGCGAAGCGAAAGCGCGCAAGCAGTTCGTGCTGCCGCCGCTGCATCTGAAGCGTGGCGATCCGGACGCGCGCATCGCGGGCGCGAAGCATCGTATCGCTGGGGAATTCGAAGTCGGCGGGCAGGAACAGTTCTATCTCGAAGGACAAGTCGCGTACGCCGTGCCGAAGGAATCGGACGGCATGCTCGTCTACAGTTCGACGCAGCATCCGAGCGAAATGCAGCAAGTCGTCGCGCATATGCTCGGCTGGCCGTCGAACGCGGTGGTGTGCGAATGCCGGCGCATGGGCGGCGGCTTCGGCGGGAAGGAATCGCAATCGGCGCTGTTCGCGTGCGTCGCGTCGCTCGCGGCGCATCTGTTGAAGCGGCCGGTCAAGCTGCGCGCCGACCGCGACGACGACTTCATGATCACCGGCAAGCGCCACGACGCGGTCTACGAATACGAAGTCGGCTTCGACGACGACGGGCGCATCGAAGGCGCGCGCGTCGACATCGCGCTGCGGGCGGGCTATTCGGCGGATTTGTCCGGCGCGGTCGCGACGCGCGCGGTCTGCCACTTCGACAACGTGTATTTCCTGAGCGATGTCGATATCCGCGCGTTCTGCTGCAAGACGAACACGCAGTCGAACACGGCGTTTCGCGGCTTCGGCGGCCCGCAAGGCGCGCTCGTGATGGAAGTGATGCTCGATGAAATCGCGCATCGGCTGAAACGCGATCCGCTCGACGTGCGGCGCGCGAATTTCTACGGCATCGGCGAGCGCGACGTCACGCCGTATGGCCAGCCGGTCGCGGACAACGTGATCGCACCGCTGACCGACGCGCTGGTCGCATCGAGCGATTACACCGCGCGCCGCGCCGACATCGCCGCGTTCAATGCGGCGAGCGCGGTGCTCAAGCGCGGCATCGCGTTCACGCCGGTCAAGTTCGGCATCTCGTTCAACGTGCCGTTCCTGAACCAGGCGGGCGCGCTCGTGCACGTCTACAAGGACGGCTCGGTGCTCGTCAATCACGGCGGCACGGAAATGGGGCAGGGGCTCAACACGAAGGTCGCGCAGGTCGTGGCGAGCGTGTTCGGCATCGGCCTCGCGCGCGTGCGGGTGACGGCCACGGATACGTCGAAAGTCGCGAATACGTCGGCGACGGCGGCATCGACCGGAAGCGACCTCAACGGCAAAGCTGCCGAAGACGCCGCGCTCGCCATCCGCGCGCGTCTCGCCGATCTCGCCGCGAAGCAGCTCGGCGGCGCGGCGGCGGACGTGCGCTTTTCCGGCGGCGTCGTGGCGTCGAACGGCGGGCAGATGCCGTTCGATCAGCTCGTCGCGGCCGCTTATCTCGCGCGCGTGCAGTTGTGGTCGGACGGCTTCTACGCGACGCCGAAAGTCCACTGGGACGCGAAGACGCTGACCGGCCATCCGTTCTATTACTTCGCGTACGGCGCGGCGGTGTCGGAAGTCGTCGTCGATACGCTCACCGGCGAATGGAAGCTCCTGCGCGCCGATCTCTTGCACGACGCGGGGCGCTCGATCAATCCGGCCATCGACATCGGGCAAGTGGAAGGCGGCTTCATCCAGGGCATGGGATGGCTCACGACCGAGGAACTCTGGTGGAACCGCGACGGGCGGCTCATGACGCACGCGCCCTCCACGTACAAGATTCCCGCCGTCAACGATACGCCCGCCGCGTTCAACGTCGCGCTGTACGACAACGGCAACGCCGAGCCGACGATCTTCCGCTCGAAGGCAGTCGGCGAGCCGCCGCTGTTGCTCGCGTTCTCCGTGCTGCTGGCGATCCGGCGTGCAATCGCGGCGATTGCGCCCGATGCGCCCGACGCGCCGAAGCTGCGCGCGCCCGCGACGCCCGAAGCGATTCTCGATGCGCTCGACGCGCTCACGGTCGAGGCGAACGAAGCCCTGCCGGTAAACTAGCGCCTGCGACGACGCAAACACGATCATTTTCCGGAGCCCCATCGATGCAAGTTTGGCTGACCGACCTGCAACACCTGCTCGCGCACGGCGACGCGGTCGTGCTCGTGACGGTCGCGCGTGTCGAAGGCTCCGCGCCGCGCGAGCCGGGCACGAAGATGATCGTCACGCGCGAGGACGCCCGCTATACCATCGGCGGCGGCCATCTCGAATGGAAGGCGATCGAAACCGCGCGGCAAGTGCTTAAGGACGGCATGCACATGCAGCGCATGCGAAGGCTCGAGCGTTTCGCGCTCGGCCCGAGCCTCGGCCAGTGCTGCGGCGGCGCGGTCGTGCTCGCTTTCGAGCGGCTCGACGTGTCGGACCTCAACTGGGTGACGTCGCTTGCGAAACGCACGGCGCAAGGTCTTTCGACCGTGCGCAGCGTTTCCTTCGCGCCGATGCCCGCCGCGGTCATGCTCTCCGATCCCGAGCCGGGCGCGGAAGACGCCGACTGCCTGTTGTGGGACGGCGCCGGTTTCGACGAAAGCGGCGCGCTGCTCACCGAAACCGTCGCGCCGCGCGACTTCAAGGTGGTGCTGTTCGGCGCGGGTCACGTGGGCGCGGCCCTCGTGCGCGTGCTCGCGACGCTGCCTTGCCACGTCACCTGGGTCGATGAACGCGACGCCGCTTTTCCGGCCGCGCAATTCGTCCCCGGCAACGTGACGATCGAGCCGAACGACGCCCCGGACGAAGCCGTCGACAACGCGCCGCCCGGCACGTATTTCGTCGTGATGACGCACAACCATGCCGTCGATCTCGCGCTTGCCGAACGCATTCTCGCGCGCGGCGACTTCGCGTTCTTCGGCATGATCGGCTCGCACACGAAGCGCCGGCAGTTCGAGCATCGGCTGGCGGCGCGCGGCATCGACCCCGCGCGTATCCGACGGATGGTATGTCCGATCGGCATCGACGGCATCGTCGATAAAGCGCCCGAAGTGATCGCCGTTGCAGCGGCAGCCCAGCTGCTGCAGGCGGTCGAAGCCAACATGGCGCATGCTTCGTCGTCGCAAACCGTTTAACTGCCCAACAACAAGCCCATGAATCCCACACTCGCCGACAAGATCGCGCACGCCCCCAAGGCGGAGCTGCATATCCACATCGAAGGATCGCTCGAACCCGAGCTGATCTTCGAACTGGCGAAACGCAACAACGTGAAGCTCGCGTACGGCTCCATCGACGCCCTGCGCGCCGCCTACGCGTTCAGCGACCTTCAATCGTTTCTCGACATCTACTACGCCGGCGCGAGCGTGCTGCTCACCGAGCAGGATTTCTACGACATGACGATGGCCTACGTCGAGCGCGCGCTCGAAGACCACGTCGCGCATGCCGAAATCTTCTTCGATCCGCAGACGCACACCGAACGTGGCGTGCCGATCGAAACGGTCGTCGCGGGCATCGAAGGCGCGCTCGCCGAAGCCGAAGCGCGCGGCCTGAGTTCGCGCCTGATCCTGTGCTTCCTGCGTCATCTTTCGGAAGAAGACGCGCTCGCCACGTTCGATTCCGCGCTGCCGCTCTTCGACAAGTATCCGCATCGGCTGATCGGCGTCGGGCTGGATTCGTCGGAACGCGGGCATCCGCCGTCGAAGTTCGAGCGCGTGTTCGCGAAGGCGCGCGAGCGCGGGCTGAAGCTCGTCGCGCACGCGGGCGAGGAAGGTCCGCCGTCGTATGTGTACGAAGCGCTCGATCTGCTGAAAGTGGATCGCGTCGATCACGGCGTGCGCAGCATCGAAGACGCGGCGCTGGTCGCGCGTCTCGCGGATGAACGCATCGCGCTGACCGTCTGCCCGCTGTCGAACCTCAAGCTCTGCGTGTTCGACGACATGACGAAGCACACGCTGAAGGACCTGCTCGATCAGGGCGTCGCGGTGATGATCAACTCCGACGATCCCGCGTACTTCGGCGGCTACGTCAACGCGAATTACTTCGCCATCGTCGATGCGCTGAAGCTCTCGGACAAGGAGGTCTACACGCTCTTGCGCAACAGCCTGGAAGCGTCGTTCGTGAGCGATGAAGAACGCGACGGCATGATCGCGCGCCTCGACGCGTACTGGAAGCAATAACCGCAAGACGCTGCAATACCTGCAATAACCCGCAATAACGCACTGCAAGCAATAAAGATGGAAACCACAGTCACCACTCAACGCGACACCACCGCACTCGAACGCTTCTTCGGCATTCGCGCGGCGGGATCGCGCACCAAGACCGAAGTCGTCGCGGGCATCACGACGTTTCTCACGGCGATGTACATCATCGTCGTCAATCCCGGCATTCTTTCGCAAGCGGGTGTGCCGTTTCCCGCGGCGCTGACGGCCACCGTCATCGTCAGTTTTCTCGGCAGCTGCGCGATGGGTCTCTATGCGCGCAATCCGGTGCTCGTCGCGCCCGGCATGGGCATGAACGCGCTCTTCGCCTTCGTGATGGTTCATGGCGGCAAGATGCCGTGGCAGACCGCGCTCGGCTGCGTGTTCTGGGCCGGCGTGATCTTCGCGGTGCTCGCGGTCTTCAACGCGCGCAAGCTCGTCGTCGATGCGATTCCCGCGAACCTGCGGCATGCGGTGTCATGCGGCATCGGCTTGTTCATCAGCCTGATCGGCTTGGTGAACGCGAAGTTCGTCGTCGGCGATCCGGTGACCATCGTGCATTCGGCATCGCTCAATCCGGTCGTCATCACGTTCCTGATCGGCCTCGCCGTCACCACGATTCTCGTCGCGCGCAAAGTGACCGGCGCGCTGATGCTCGGCATCGTGTTCACGACGATCATCGCGATTCCGATCGGCCGCGTCTGGGGCGACGGCACCGCGTACTGGCCCGCCGCCATCGCCACGAAAACGCTCGTCAACTGGAACGGTCTCTTTTCCGCGCCGGACTTCTCGGGCATCGGACAACTGGATCTCGTCGGCGCGCTGAAGGTGGTCTACTGGCCGTTCATCTTCGTGATGCTGTTCACGTCGTTCTTCGACGCGCTCTCCACGTTCATGGCGATCTCCGAAGCCGGCAAGCTCTACGACGCGAAGGGCGATCCGCGCAACATCCGCCAGTCGATGATGGTCGACGCCTTCTCCGCGCTCGTCTCCGCGCCACTCGGCACGAGCCCGGCGAACGCGTATATCGAATCGGCGGCGGGCATCTCGGCGGGCGGGCGCACGGGGCTGGTCGCCGTCGTCGCGGGCCTGTGCTTCCTGCCGTTCCTGTTTCTTTCGCCGCTTCTGTCGCTCGTTCCCGCGATCGCGACCGCGCCCGCGCTCGTGCTCGTCGGCGTGTTCATGATGGAAGCGATCACGAAGATCGAATGGCATCGCTTCGATGAAGCCATTCCCGCGTTCCTCGCGATGATCCTGATCCCGCTCACGTACTCCATCACGGACGGCGTGGCGTACGGCTTCATCGCGTTCGTCGTGCTGAAGTCGGCGACGGGACGCGCGAAGGAAATCAAGCCGGCGATGTGGGTCATCGCGGCCTTCTCGATCGTGCTGCTTTCGCAGTTGTAGACATTCCTAGAAACCGGAGACGTTGCACCATGACTCAGACCGCCTACCGCGCCCAGTTGCTCACCTTCCGCGACGACCCCGCGCATGCCGCCGATGGCGCCGTGTACGAGGCCGATGGCCTGCTCATCGTCGAGGACGGCAAGGTGGCCGCGGCAGGCGCGTATGCGTCGCTGCGCGACAGGCTCGGCCCGGACGCGACCGTCCACACCATGCGCGACAAGCTGATCGTGCCGGGTTTCATCGACTCGCACATTCACTATCCGCAGACGGACATGATCGCGTCGCCCGCGTCGGGCCTGTTGCCGTGGCTCAACACGTACACGTTTCCGGTCGAGCGCGGCTTCGAGAATCCGGCCGTCGCGCGCGAGACGGCGAGCTTTTTCCTCGACGAACTGCTCGCCTGCGGCACGACGACCGCGCTCGTCTACTGCACGGTCCACAAGCAGTCCGCCGATGCCTTCTTCGCCGAAAGCGATGCGCGCGATCTGCGCATGGTCGCGGGCAAGGTGCTGATGGATCGCAATTGCCCCGAGTTCCTGCGCGACACGGCGCAATCCGGCTATGACGACAGCGCCGAACTCATCGCGCGCTGGCACGGACGCGGCCGCCAGCATTACGCGCTGACGCCGCGCTTCGCGCCGACATCGACGGAAGCGCAGCTCGAAGCGTGCGGCGCGCTCGCGCAGAAGCATCACGATGTGTTCATCCAGAGTCACGTCGCGGAGAACACCGACGAGATCAAGTGGGTCGAAAGCCTCTTTCCGGGGCATCGCAGCTATCTCGACATCTACGATCACTACAACCTGCTGCGGCGGCGCGCGGTGTACGGCCACTGCATCTATCTCGACGATGCCGACCGCCAGCGCATGGCCGAAACCGGCGCGGTGGCTTCGCACTGTCCGACATCGAATCTTTTTCTCGGCAGCGGTTTGTTTGATTTTGAGAAAGCTGGCGCGTCAAACATGCCGGTCGCGCTGGCGACGGACGTGGGCGGCGGAACGTCGTTCTCGATGCTGCAAACGATGAACGAAGCGCACAAGGTCGCGCGCCTGACGGGTCATCATCTGACCGCGACGCGCATGTTCTGGCTCGCGACGACGGGCGCGGCGCGCGTGCTCGATCTCGACGACAAGATCGGCACGCTGGCGGCGGGCAGCGAAGCGGATTTCGTCGTGCTCGATCCGGCCGCGACGCCGCTGCTTGCGCGTCGCACGGCGCGAACGGAATCGCTCGAAGAATTGCTCTTTGCGTTCGCGCTGCTCGGCGACGATCGCGCGGTGTACGAGACTTACGCGGCGGGCAAGCGCGTGCATGCGCGCGACAACCGCAAGACCGCGAAGCTGGAACTGGCGGCCTGAGCGAGATTCGCGCGGGGGAATCTGCGCGGCGCGGCTCATGCATGTTTTTTGCATTGTGGTTAGCATGCCCGATGCCATTTACGTCGCTTAGACATGACGCTCGCCCGCCCAATCATCCGCCTCGCCTTGCCGTTCGCGCTGACCGCGTGGGCTACGTTCGCGCACGCCGGCACCAAGGCGCTCGAATCGCAACTCGATTGCAAGTCCACGCCGCACGACTTCATCGCGCCATTGCAGGACGACGGCTTGCTCGAAAAGAAACCGATGCGCGTCGAACCGAATTCGGTCAATGCGTTCAGGCCGACGAAGGGATCGACGCTGACGGCTTATGGCTTCAAGGTGTACGCGCTCGTGGCGTATCAGAAAGACGATCCGCTCTTCAGGCAAGGCAAGGGCGAACCGATCGGCGATGCGGCGTACGGCGCCGTCGTGTGGGGCGGGGACGACGAAGTGGAACAGCGGGTGCGCGCGGCGGGCAGCGACGCGGTGGTGCACCACGTCGCGCCCTTCGTCACCGCGATCTTCTGCAAGCCCTGATCAGCGCACCAGTTCGGCGACCGATGCGATCAGCCGGTCCATGTCGCTTGCGTCGAGTGCGCCCATCGTCGAGATGCGGAACAGGCTCTTCGACAAACCGCCCTGCCCGGCATAGATCACGAAGCCTTTGGCCTTCAGCGCGTCGTGCAGCGTTTCGTACGTGACGCCCGCGGGCAGCCGATACGCGCGCAACACCACCGACGATTCATCCGGCGGCAACGCACTCTCGATGCCCAGCGCAGCCAGCCCCGCGCGAACCTGCTCGGCCAGCGCCGCATAGCGAGCGTGGCGCGCGCGCCAGCCGCCTTCGTCCTCGAACTCGCGCAGCGCTTCGACGAGCGCGTAATACGCATGCACCGACGGCGTGAACGGCGTGTTGCGCTCGTCCTGCAGCTTCGCGAGCCGCGCGATGCCGAGGTAATACGTGCGGCTCGCGGCCTTCGTCAACGCATCGCGCCGGACGATCACGAACGCCGCGCCCGGCACGCCGTGCAGGCACTTGTTCGCCGTCGCCGCGACCGCGACGATGCCGCCGCCGTCGAAATCGATCGCTTCGGCGCCGAAGCTGCTGACGCCATCGACGAGCAAGCCCACGCCGCGCTCGCCGCACGCGCGCGAGAGCGCATCGATGGCGTTCAGGCGGCCGGTCGTCGTTTCGTGATGGATGATCGCGACATGCGTGAACGCCTTCGCGTCGATCATGGCGACGATCGCGTCGATGTCGGGCGCCTGCATCCACTCGTACTTCACGACTTCATGCTCGATGCCGTACTGTTTCGCGATCTGCGCGATACGGTCGCCGTACACGCCGTTCTCGACGACGAGCAGACGCCCGCCTTCCGGCACGATGCCCGCCACCATGCTTTCGACGGCCGCCGTGCCGGAGCCGGTCATCAGCACCGCCGTCCATTTGGCGGGATCCAGCTCGTAAGCGGCGACGAGACGTTTGCGCGCTTCATCCTGAAGATCGAAGAACTCGGGCTCTCGATGGCACAAGTCCGTTTGCAGAAGGCTGTTGCGCACGCGCTCGGTCAGCGTGACGGGGCCAGGATTGAGCAGCAGCATCAGCGTTCTCCGATGTGTCGTTGCAGGCGCGCGCGCACGTCCTCGGGCGTGATCTTCGGGCGCGGCAGGTCGGCGGGCGTGCCGGTATTGATCGACAGCCGCGCGAAGCGCGCGCCTTCGGGCGCTTTCGCTTCGAACAGGCGATCGATCACGCCGATGTCGTCGCCATCGAGCGCGAGCGCGTAGCCGCACGCCGACGCGATCGACGCGAAATCGACGCCGCGCGAGACGGTCGCCTGTCCGCCGGTCGATTCGTGCGCGCCGTTGTCGAGCAACAAATGCAGCAGGTTCGACGGACCGTATGCGCCGAGCGTCGCAAACGCGCCCATGCGCATGAGCGCGGCGCCGTCGCCGTCGAGCGCGACGACCGTCAGGTCCGGGCGCGACAGCGCGAGACCGAGCGCCATCGGCGTGACGCAGCCCATGGAGCCGACGAGATAGAGCTGGTTCTCGCGATCGTCGATTGCGTAGAGTTCGCGGCCGCAAAAGCCCGTCGATGCGAGCACGACGGTCGAATCCTTCGGCGTTCCTGCGATCACGCGTTCGAGCGCTTCGTGCCGCGACACGCGCTCGCCTTCGAAGCGCGCGACCGCCGCCGGTTGCGCGGCAACGCGCACGCCCGACAAGCCGGTCTTCTTGAGCTGATACGGCGCGACGCTGCCCTTCTGCATCACGAGCGCATACGGACGGCCGGTGCGATCCATGTACTCGGTCGCGCGATCGAGCGCCGGGCCGATGGCATCGCTCTCCGTCGGGAACAGCTCCCACGGAATTTCCATCGTGTCGAGCATCTGCGGCGTGATGGGGCCCATCAGCGCGTGCTGCGGCTCGTCGGCGACGCCCGGCTGCCCGCGCCACGTGACGATCAAAAGCTGCGGCAGGCGAAACGTCCACGTGAGCGACGTCAGCGGACTCACTGCGTTGCCGAGGCCGGAGTTCTGCATCATCGCGATGCCGCGACGCTTCGCCCCGCCTCCGAGCGCGACGCCCGCGATCAACGCGACGGCATCGCCCTCATTCGCCGCCGACACGTAATGCAGCGATTCGTCCTGCAGCACGTAGTTGATGAACGGCGTGAGAAACGAGCACGGCACGCCCGCATACCAGTCGAAGCCGCGCGCGCGCGCCGCTTCGACGAACTCGGCGGCTTCAATCACGCGCGTTCTCCATGCCTTCCGAACCGATAGGCGTCTGACCATGCGCGAAATCGCCCGCGCGCCGGAAGTCGTCGAGATCGTTCACGCCGCGCCAGTGGCCGTGCACGTATTGCACTTCGATTTTTTGCCCCGCCGCGATCAGCGCGTTGAGCAGCGCGGCCATGTCGAGCGTGTCGAAGTCCGCGCGCTGCTGAAGCTGCGTCAGCGTGTCGATGAAACGCTCGCGCGCGCCGCCGCGCACGTTGATGAGGCCCATCCAGCGGCCTTGCGGCGCGCGGCCTTCGGTCAGGCTTTGTCCCGCGCCGACGACGCTTTCCAGCCACACTTTCTGGCCGAAGAGCGCGCGATCGTCGGCGGTCGAGCAATAGGCGAAGTCCGTCGCGGATGCGCCCGCTTGCGGCGTCTGCGACGAATCCACGACGACGCAGAAGTCGCTTTCCGATTCCACCAAATCGCGCAGGATATAGCTGCGGAACAGCAGATCGCCGTAGGAAATCACAGTATCGCCGGTGATGTGCTTCGCCGCGCACGCGAGCGACGCGAGTTCGCCCGTCGTTTCATGCTTCGCGTTGACGACCAGGCGGATGCCCGACGCATCGATCGCGTCCGCGCGATAACCGCCGACGACGGTGATGTCGTTGATGCCTTCCTTCTTGAACGCTTCGGCCAGATGGCGCAAAAGCGGCTTGCCCGCGACCGGCAGCATCACCTTCGGACGATCCGCCGTGACCGCTTCGAGGCCCGCGCCGCGGCTCGCCGCCAGCACGACCGCGCCGCGCTTCTCGTTCGCGGCGGTCAGATAGAGATTCTCGGCGGCGGAATATTCGTCGGCGTCCTGCAGGCGGAAAATTTCGTTCACCGACGCGATGCGGTCTTCCACGTTGACGAGCGTCTCGCTGTCGTGGATTTCCTTCGCGATCGCCTGCATCGCCGAAACCGCGCCGCGAATCAGATGGTTCGCCCAGATCACCGTGCTGATGCCCGCCTGACGGAACACGTCGGTCGGCGTGCTGTAGTACTTCGTCGGCACGATCACGAGCGGACCGCGCCCCGCCCATTCGCGGGCGAACGTCAGAATCTCGTCGGGCTTCGAGAGCTTGCTGTGAATGAGAATGGCGTCCGCGCCCGCCTGGCGATACGCTTCGGCGCGCTTGAGCGCCTCTTCCATGCCCCAGCCGGCGATCAGCGCTTCCACGCGCGCGACGATCGAGAAATTCGGATCGCTCTGCGAATCCTTGCCGGCCTTGATCTTGCCGCAGAATTCGTCGATGTCGGCGAGCGGCTGTGCTTCGCCATTGATGAAGCTGTTGGTCTTCGGGAACTGCTTGTCCTCGATGCACACGCCCGCGATGCCGCGCTGCTCCAGCTTCTTCACGAGACGGCGCACGTTGTTGAAGTTGCCGTAGCCTGTGTCGCCGTCGAGCAGAATGGGCAGATCGCTCGCGTCGGCCATGAATTCGAGGTTGTCGACGACCTGCGTCCAGCTCGCCTCGTTGTTGTCGCGCACGCCGAACTGCGCGGAAATCGAGAGGCCCGAGCCCCAGATCGCCTTGAAGCCCGCTTCCTTCGCGATGCGCGCGGAAATGCCGTTGTGCGCTTCCATCAGGAATTCGAGGCGGTTGCTCGTCAGCATCTCGCGCAGGCGCAGCGTGCGCGAATAGCCGACCGGAATGTTGCTGGGTGCGTTCATTGTCGAATTGTCCTCTTATCTCTTACGCCGCGAACTGACGCAGCGGGCGCAGTTGCGGCAAGACTTCGTCAGCGGCGCGCGTCACGTCGTTCGGAAAGTCGATTTCGATCCACGGTGCGCCGGTCACATCGGCGATATCGAACACGTGGCGCTTTTCCAGCAGAAGATCGCGCACCGCTTCTTCGTGCGGCATCTTCGCGCGGCCCGTGTTCACGTAATCCGCGACGATATCGGCGAGACGCGCAGCCGTCTTTTCGTCGAAACGGAAGAAGCCGACCGATTCGCCGATGGTGTCGTACTTCAGTCCCGCCGCCACCTGCTTGCGCAGTTCGACCGGCACACCGTTTTCGATGCACAGCTTCACCGGCTCGTCGCCGGCTTCGAAGTCGCGGTCGATCAGCAGGCGATTCACGGAGCCGCCCGCCACCAGCGGTTCGATGATGCGCTCGTCGTAGAGCACGTCGGCGTCCATCAGCAGCACGTCGCCGCCGCGCGTCATCGCTTCGCGCGCGGTGTGCACGGACAGCACGCTGCCGAGCGTGAATTCTTCGTTGACGACGGTCGAGGTCGTCGGCTTCCAGTCGATCGCCGCGAGTTCCGCTTCGATCTGCTCGTGTTTGAAGCCCGTCACGAAGACGATTTCATCGACGCCCGCGGTCTTCAGATAATGCAGATGGCGTTCGAGGAGCGATGCATCGGCGGCCGAGCCCGCCGATGTGTCTCCGAAGCGCAGCAGGCACTTCGGTTTCTGCTGGCCTTCGGGCTGAACGAGACGCAAACCCATCCCGGCCGCAAGAATGATTGCGCGCATGGTTGTTTTCCCTTCGAGGGTAGTCAGTCGATTTCCGGCACGCGCGCAAGACGGCGGCGCTGCCAGCCTTTCTCAACGAAATGCAGATAGACGATGCCCGGCACGCCGAGCAGCAGTTCGCGCGCGCGCTTGGCGAGCGACAGCGCGAGCGCCGCTTCCGGCGGCAGGCCGACGAGGCGCGCGAGCAGCAGGTAGCCGCCCTCCTGCACGCCGAGCGAGCCGGGAATCATGAACGCCGCACCGCGAATCGCCTGGCCGAGGCTTTCGAGCAGCAGCGCTTCGGTCCAGCCGACCGGATGGCCCAGCACGCTAAGCGCGAGCCACACTTCCCCGGTGCCGACAATCCAGCCGACAAGGCTCAAGCCGAAGCTCGCCGCGACCTTGCGCCGTTCGCGATAGAGATCGTGGACGGCGACATCGACGGCTTCGGCGCGCGAGACGAGCGACGACCAGTCGCGCTTCTTCGAGAACCGCGTGGCGATGCCGGAGACAAAGCGCATGGAGCGGCCGAAGAGACCGCGCCGCTGCGCGAGATAGAAGCCGAAGATCAGCGCGCCGATCACGCCGACGACCGCGAGCACCGCAATCGACACGGCTCCCGACGATCCGCCCGCCGCGTAATCGGTGAGCAGCACGACGCCGACGAGCGCGAAGATCAATTGCCCGACGGTCTGCATCGTCGTGCTGATGGTGATGACGGCGGCGGCGTCGCGTGCGCGCATGCCGCGCTGCGAGAGATGGCGGACCATCAGCATCGGCCCGCCGATCTGGCCCGCGGGCATCAGGCTGTTGACCGATTCGCCGGCCCAGCGCGCGAGCAGCGCATCGCGCAGGGAAACGTCGCGCTGTCTGCGGGAAAAAAGCACGCTGATTGCGCCGGCGTCGAGCAGAAGCGGCGCGAAGTGAAACGCGGCGACCGCGACGAGCCCCCAGCCCGCAGCGGCCAGCGTCGAGGCGACGGAGCCGAAACCCTGCCAGCCGAGCAGCGCGATGAACAACACCACGCCGACCGACAGCATGAATGTTCCGGCGCGGCTCATGCCTGTCCGTTCTTGCCGCCTTTGCGGCGAAAGACCTGTTTGAAGCCGAAGTACGCGATCGAATCCTTCATGTTCGAAATGAAGCGCTGGAACGGCCGCATGTGCGGGTTCGTCACGTATTCGAAGGTGAGCGACACGCGCATTTCGTTCTCGCCGAGCGGCGTCACGCGGTGACGCAGCTTGTCGCCGTCGAAAAACACGAACGCGCCCGGCGGATACTGCACCGAGCCCGGCTCGGGCGTCGCGTTCGGCGTGCGCGTGTGCAGCTCGTAGTCGAGCCGGCAGGACGAATTATCGATGACGCCGAGCAGCATCGTGTAGCGGCGGCCGTTGTAGTACGACGTGTCGTAGTGCCAGCCGATGTGGTCGCCCGGTCGCGTATAGAAGTACAGCGCGTACGCGTGCGGATCGTCTTCCGGCGACAGTTGCAGCTTGTCGCCGCTGACCGCTTCGAGCCACTTGATGAGCGCCTCGGACCGGTACAGGTCCGCGATGAACGGCGCAAGCTTGTCGAGCGTATGGCGGCTCACGCTGCCGCCCGCCTTGTGTCCCGGCAGATAGTTGCGGTTCACGGCCGGCGTCACGTCATGCACGGCGGCGATCAGGCGTTCGGTGTATTCGCGCGGCAGGAAATCTTCGAGATAAAGAAAGGAACCCTGTTTCTCGTAGTCCGAATGCAGCTTCGGCGCAGGCAGCGCCGCGAGACGGGCGGAAAGCGTTGCGTCGATTTCGCCTGGCGTCGGACGCCCGGCCTGCGTCGATTTGCGCTCGTATTGGACATTGTTGACCGGGATTACCGTATCGCTCATCTCACCGCCTGAAAATCGTTGCCGTCCTTGCCGCGCGTGGCTTTGGTCGTGACGTTCGCGCCCGTCGCCGCTTCCGACTGCACGCGCCGCACGACTCGCCGATAATCCACTGCGACATAGACTGCGAACAGCGGCGCGCCGATGCACGCGGCGATCAGAAAAGGCGTCATGCCGTTCAGAATCGTGACGACGGGCAGCAGATACAGCACGTCTTCGGTTTCGAAACCGCCCATCGAAGCCTGCTTCGTGCCGGACTTGCCGACCATCGACTCGATGCGCATGCGCAGGAAGAAAATGATCGCGACCGCCACGCCCGCGATGCCGCCGAGCCATTGCGCCGCCGTCGCCACGGACGGATGATGCGCCGCCACATAAAAACCGATGCCGAGAAACAGCAGCACGGTGATGAGCGCATCGGACGCGAGGTCGTAAAAATGCCCGATTTTACTCGACTGACCGCTGATGCGCGCCAGTTCGCCATCGGTATGATCGACGAAATTCGACAGCGCGATCAGCAGCGCGCCGAGCGTGCAAAGCCAGAAATCGCCGAGCGAAAGGTAGTAAGCGCCCGCGAGGCCGATGGCCAGGCGCAATGTCGTCAAATGATTCGGCGTGACGGGGGTGCCGACGAGCGGAGTGACGAGTCGGCGGGCGAGCCGCGCATCCCATGTGGAGGGCTTCGGAACGGCTGTGGGATCGGGCGGACACGGTTTTGTCATGACCGCGAATATATCGCTAATCGGGCCGTACTGCATGGTCAGGCGCCCGGTTCATCGCCGGCGAACGCCCGTTCCATCAAGGCTAGCGGGCGATCATGAGGCGATCCGTCGCGCGGAACAAGCGCGGAAGGATTGCGCCGCCCGCTTCATTCGACGTGTTTCGCCGCCGGGTCGCCGGTCCCGGAACCGACCGATGCGGCCGTCTCGTTCGGGACACCGCCGTTCGCGTTCAACGGCAGCGTCACCGTGCGGACCGTGCCGTTGCCGAGCGGGAAATCGGCGAGCGCGCTGCGGGCCAGGTACGGCATCGCGTTGAAAAGCGATGCGTCGCCGGTCGAATTGACCGCGCTCACCTTGTAGACCTCGCGGCCCGTCGCGCGGTCCGTCATGCGAATCTGCAGCGCATGGATGAAGACCGGATAGCTCTGATCGACGTAACCCGTCGGACCCCACGGACCATACGGCCCGAAGCCGCCCCACGGACCCCAGTACGGGCGGCCGTAGTAGCCGTACATCGGCCAGGGATCGTAATAGACGGGCTGGCGCACGGTCATCATGTCGCCGCGAACGGAATACGCGAGCGCCACTTCGTAATGCGCGCTCGCTTCCGGCGCCTGCTTGAACGCATTCCGCGCCAACTCGTTCGCGACGAGCACCTCGTACGTCGCCTGTTCGATGCTGTTCTGCTGCTCCGGCGTGCGCGTGAATGCGCAAGTGCGGGTGGCGTCGCTGCCGGACCAGTCGGAGAACGCGGTCACGCGCGTCTGAACGTAGCTCGTGCAGCCGGCGAGCCACAGCGCGGCCAGCGCGCAGACGGCGCGGAGGAGCGTCGCCGGGATCGGGAGATTCATGGTCTTCCTCACTTCGTCTACTGCCTTTCTCAGTTATAGACAGCCGATACCAGGCTTGCCGAACGTGCTCGATCCGCCGTGGACTCACGTCGGCCGGGCGTTTTGTACAATGGTTCGACCTGCCGCGCGTGCATTCGTGCCGTAGCGGCGCCGCATCCGGCATGCGCCATGCGGCCGCGCTCATCTCACCTACACGATCCTGCCATGTCCAACACCGAACAGACTGCATCCGCTGTTATCCGCCGCGAGGACTACACGCCGCCCGCGTTCCTGATCGATTCGGTCGCGCTCGAGTTCGATCTCGTGCCGTCGCGCACGGTCGTGAAGAACACCATGCGCCTGCGCCGCAATCCCGACGCCGCCGGCCCTGCGCCCCGCCTCGAACTAATGGGCGAGCAGCTCGAATTCGTGAGCGCGATGATCGACGGCGCGCCGCACGCCGATGTCCAGGTGAAAGAGAACGGACTGTCGATCGGCAATATTCCCGGCGACGCCTTCGAACTCGTCATCGAAAGCGTCTGCAATCCGGCCGAGAACACGACGCTCTCCGGCCTTTACGTGTCGAGCGGCAACTTCTTCACGCAATGCGAAGCGGAAGGCTTCCGGCGCATCACCTATTTCCTGGACCGGCCGGACGTGATGTCGACGTACACGGTCACGCTGCGCGCCGACAAGGCGGCGTATCCGGTGCTGCTGTCGAACGGCAATCTGCTCGAAGAAGGCGATTTGCCCGATGGCCGTCACTTCGCCAAATGGGAAGACCCGTTCAAGAAGCCGAGCTATCTGTTCGCGCTCGTCGCGGGCAAGCTCGTGTGTCTCGAGGAGCGCATCCAGTCGAGTTCGGGCAAGGAAAAGCTGCTGCAAGTCTGGGTCGAGCCGCAGGATCTCGACAAGACGCGTCACGCGATGGACTCGCTCATTCATTCCATCCGCTGGGACGAAAAGCGCTTCGGGCTGGAACTGGATCTGGACCGTTTCATGATCGTCGCGGTGAGCGACTTCAACATGGGCGCGATGGAGAACAAGGGCCTCAATATCTTCAACACGAAGTACGTGCTGGCGAATCCGGAGACGGCGACCGACATCGATTTCTCGAATATCGAAGCGGTGGTCGGCCACGAGTACTTCCATAACTGGACGGGCAATCGCGTCACGTGCCGCGACTGGTTCCAGTTGAGCCTGAAGGAAGGCCTGACCGTGTTCCGCGATCAGGAGTTCTCCGCCGACATGGCCGCCGGCGACGTGGAAGGCGCGGCGAGCGCCGCCGCGCGGGCGACGAAACGCATCGAAGACGTGCGCGTGCTGCGCCAGATGCAGTTCGCCGAGGACGCCGGCCCGATGGCGCATCCGGTGCGCCCGGAAAGCTACGTCGAGATCAACAATTTCTACACGATGACCGTCTACGAGAAAGGCTCGGAAGTCGTGCGGATGTATCAGACGCTCTTCGGCCGCGACGGCTTCCGGCGCGGCATGGACCTCTACTTCCAGCGCCACGACGGCCAGGCCGTGACCTGCGACGACTTCCGTCGCGCCATGGCCGACGCCAACAACCGCGATCTCACGCAGTACGAGCGCTGGTACAGCCAGGCGGGCACGCCGCGCGTGACGGTGCGTGCTTCCTACAATGCCGCCGCGAAGCGCTACACGCTGACGCTCACGCAGGGCTACGGCGAAGGCTCGGAGGCCTCGCGCGCCACGCAGAAGGGGCCGCTGCTCATACCGTTCTCCGTCGGCCTGATCGGCGCGAACGGCGCGGACTTGCCGCTGCGCCTCGAAGGCGAGCAGGAGCCGGGCGGCACCACGCGCGTGCTCGAATTCACGGAGCGCGAGCAGTCGTTCGTGTTCGTCGATGTCGACGAGCCGCCGCTGCCCTCGCTGCTGCGCAATTTCTCGGCGCCGGTCATCGTCGATTTCGACTATACGAACGAACAGCTCGCGTTCCTGCTCGCCCACGACAGCGATCCGTTCAACCGCTGGGAAGCGGGCCAGCGCCTTGCCACGCGCGAACTGCTCGCGCTCGCGGACCGCGCGTCGAAGGGCGAGGCGCTTTCCATCGACGATGCAACGATCGCCGCGTTCGCCCGCGTGCTCGACGATACGACGCTCACGCCCGCGTTCCGCGAACTCGCGCTGATGCTGCCGTCCGAAAGCTATCTCGCCGAACAGATGAGCGTGTCCGATCCGGCGGCCGTTCACGCGGCGCGCGTGTTCATGAGCCGGCGGCTGGCTTCGCAGTTGCGCGACAAGTGGCTCGCGCTTTACGAGGCGAACCGCACGCCGGGCGAATATCGGCCGACGCCGGAAGATGCGGGCAAGCGCGGTCTGAAGAATCTCGCGCTCGCCTATCTGAGCCAGCTCGACGATGCGCGAGAAGCCGTGCAGCTCGCGCAGAAGCAATACGACGCCGCCGACAACATGACCGACCGGTCGGCTGCGCTCGCGTCGCTGCTGCTCGCGAGTTCGACGGCGGGCGCGGATGCAAGCGTCGCCGACGCGGCGCTCGCGGACTTCTATCGCCGGTTCGAGACCGAGCCGCTCGTCATCGACAAGTGGTTCGCGCTGCAGGCCACGCAGCGCGGCGGCGCGGATCGCAAGGTGATCGATATCGTGCGCAAGCTGATGCAGCATCCGGCGTTCAACATCAAGAACCCGAATCGCGCGCGCTCGCTCATTTTCAGCTTCTGCAGCGGCAATCCGGCGCAGTTCCACGCGGTCGACGGCTCGGGCTACGCGTTCTGGGCCGAACAGGTGATCGCGCTGGACGCGCTCAATCCGCAAGTCGCCGCCCGCCTCGCGCGTGGCCTCGAAATGTGGCGACGCTTCACCCCGCAGCTTCGCGAGAAGATGCACGCCGCGCTGACCGAGGTTGCGTCGAAGGTGAAATCGCGCGATGTGCGTGAAGTGGTCGAAAAGGCGCTCGCCGGCTGACGCCTGATTTGTCACGATATTTTGCAGTTTGAACGGCCGCCGCACGACGATTCGTGCGGCGGCCGTTCTCGCTTATGGCGGGCGATGCCGGAGGCTGTCATAAGGAATGACCGAATCGAGCGGTTAGAATCGTGAACATTCGTCTAAACGCTCACGGAGCCCAGCATGTCCTCCATTTCCAGCCGTACCACGCTCACCAAGTACCTGATCGAGCAGCAGCGCCAGCATCAGAACCTGCCGGCCGACCTGCGCCTGTTGATCGAAGTCGTCGCGCGCGCCTGCAAGCAAATCGGCTATCAGGTGAGCAAGGGCGCGCTCGGCGACGCGCTCGGCTCCGCCGGCAGCGAGAACGTCCAGGGCGAAGTCCAGAAGAAACTCGATGTGCTGTCGAACGAAATCCTGCTCGAAGCCAACGAATGGGGCGGCAACCTGGCCGCGATGGCATCGGAAGAAATGGAAAAGATCTTCCCGATTCCGAATCGCTATCCGAAGGGCAACTATCTGCTGACGTTCGATCCGCTCGATGGCTCGTCGAACATCGACGTCAACGTGTCCATCGGCACGATCTTCTCGGTGTTGCGCTGCCCCGACGGCGCGGAGCCTTCCGAAGAAGCGTTCATGCAGCCCGGCTCGGCGCAAGTGGCCGCGGGCTACGCGGTCTACGGCCCGCAGACGGTGCTCGTGCTGACCACCGGCAACGGCGTGAACTGCTTCACGCTCGACCGCGAACTCGGATCGTGGGTGCTCACGCAGCGCGACATGCAAGTGCCGGCCGACACGCACGAATACGCGATCAACGCGTCGAACAGCCGCCACTGGTACGAGCCGGTGCAACGCTACATCGGCGAACTGAACGAGGGCAAGGACGGCCCGCGCGGGGAAGACTTCAACATGCGATGGATCGCGTCGATGGTGGCGGACGTGCATCGCATCCTGACCCGCGGCGGCATCTTCATGTACCCCGCCGATCGCCGCGACCCGTCGAAGCCCGGCAAGCTGCGCCTGATGTACGAAGCGAACCCGATGGCGTTCATCGTCGAGCAAGCGGGCGGCGCGGCCACGAACGGCGAGCAACGTATCCTCGATATCGTGCCGACGAGCCTGCATCAGCGCGTGCCGGTGTTCCTCGGCTCGAAGAACGAGGTCGAGCGCGTGACCCGCTACCATCTCGAAAAGAAAATTTGATTCAGGCTATTGCCAAAACGAGAATGTGGTCGCTATAATCTTGTTTCTCTGATGCCGGAATAGCTCAGACGGTAGAGCAGCGCATTCGTAATGCGAAGGTCGGGGGTTCGATTCCTCTTTCCGGCACCATCAAGATTCAGCAGCAAACAAAAACCCGCGTTCACGCAAGTGACGCGGGTTTTTGCTTTTGGGCTGTCCGAGATCTCCGCCCGCCCCTGCTTCGGCGTTTGCATTTCTGCAACGCACACAGCATTGATTCAGCTTCGCGCGCAATTCGGCGAATTCCGGCCCATGCGTTTCACGTTCCCCACCGGCCGCTTCGCGAATTCGCTTGTTATGTGCGCTTTCATACAACAACGAGCCATTTTCCGCCCCGCAGCATGAGGCGTCAACGATCGTTTCCCGGTATCGTTATACCTATAGAGACGACGTTAGAGTCGATGCTGTGGAGAGGCGCGGAGCCAAGCGCCACGCGGCTTTGCGGGCAGTTGCCCTTCGGCGCGCGATCACGAAGATATTGCTGATAAATGCCAGTCGCCGTGAATGCATTAAGCGAAATTTACCGAAGGACTCACGAACGATCATGCGTGGATTTAGCGCGCCGCTTTCGGCTCAAGTCGAAGCAGCGAGCATCCGATAACGCATCAACAGCGTAAGCAGTATTGGATTAGCAAGGATGCGGTCGGCGTAAAAGGGCCGCATCCGCACGCAGTCGAAATTGTTGATGTCACCCGAGGAGAGAATCATGGACGCGAAACCGACGAAGATCCCGACGCCCGACAAAGTGTTTTCCCCGGATCCGGAACCGGTGGCGGTCGAATTTCTCGCGACCGAACTGCCCGAGCACGTGCGCGCGTTCTTCGATGAACAGCGCAGGATGGCTTCGTCCAAGTAACGTCGGCGGATTTCATACTTCGCCGTCGTGATCGCGACGCCCGTGCGCGCGGCGCACCCGGACTGCACGGTCCGCGTATGGCTCACGCCAGGACGAGTCGCGCGCATCGACATGCTCGACCGGTTTTGCCCGGCGGGGCTTCGCCTCGCCTGCTGACGTCGCTGCGCTATGCTGGCGCTTCCGCCAGTTTTCCGCCAACCGACCGATGCGCCGATTCCCCACTCTTCGTTCCTTCCGCGCGATAGCCGCCGCTTCGGCGCTCTTTCTCGCCGTCGCCACTCCGGCCCCCGCGCACGCGGACGGCGACGACACCGCGTTCACCAATCTCATCGCCCTCGTTTCGCAACGGCTCGCGCTGGCCGAACCCGTCGCCCGCTGGAAATGGGCGAATCACGAGCCGATCACCGACGAACCGCGCGAGGCCGCGCTCCTGAAGCAAGTCGGTGAGCGGGCGCGGTCCGCGGAGGTCGATCCGGACTTCGCGCAACAGTTTTTCCGCGATCAGATCGACGCGAGCAAGGACGTGCAAAACGCGCTGTTCGCGAACTGGCGCGCGTTGAGGGCCGCGCCGGAAGGCACGCCGCCCGATCTCGCCAACGACACGCGTCCGAAACTGGATCAGCTCACGCGGTCGCTGTTGACGGCACTGGCGCGCGTCGAGCCGATCCGCCATGCCGACGACTGCCCTTCTCGCCTCGCCGACAGCGTCGCGCGATGGAAACATCTGACGCGCTATAACTCGTCGATGAACGCGCCGCTTTCGCGCGCGCTATCGCATGTCTGCGCGGCGGGCGGCGTGGGCGCCGTGGGCTGAGACGGGCGCGTCAGATTGCGTTCGTGAGGGCATCGAGCGGATCGAGCGTGAGCAGCGTGATCGGCAACCCACGCTTGAGACGCTCGCCGAGAATCCGATAGATCGCGAGGTCGAATGCCTGCGCGTTGCCAGGCGCTCGGAGCGCGCGCGCTTCGGCGAGCGACCCCGTCGTGCCCAGATACTGCCACCTATCGACGACGTGCCACGCACGTTCGCCCGTCGCCGAATCGCGCTCCTCGATCGCAATCGCGCCGGGGTGCAGCCACGGCGCACCGCGCGCATCGCCGGGCCGCGACTTCGGGGCGCGGTTGAGCGTCGGACGCAGCGTCGCGATCAGCTGCGCTTCGGCAAGCATCGCGCCGATTTCACCGCCCGTCGCCTTCCATTCGACACGCCGCACGAGCGCGGCGAGCCGCAGATCCTTCGCCGACCGGCGCGGCCCCGTCAGATGCGACCGCACCCGCTGACGCAGCCGCACGCTGCGGCCGACGTAGAGCGGCGCGTCGTCATCGCCATAGAACATATAGACGCCGCAGCCGGCGGGGATGCGCTCGATTGTGTCTTCATCGATCTGAGCGGCAAGCTGAAACCGGCGCGTGACGCGTTCGACGTGCGCGCGCAGAACCTCCGGCGCGTGCGCGCGATGCAGGTGCTGCCAGAACTGCCAGAGCAGATCGGCATCCGCGAGCGCACGATGCCGCGCCGATGGCACGAGCGCATGACGGCCGACGAGCGCATCGAGGCCGTGCCGTGTTTCCGATGGATAAATGGCGCGCGAAAGCTGAACGGTGCAAAGCACGTCCGGCGAAAAGCGCATGCCGATGCGCCTGAATTCGCCCTTCAGGAATCCGTGGTCGAAGTGCGCGTTATGCGCGACGAACAGGCGTCCGTTCATCCGCTCGAGCAGGCCGGACGCAAGTTCCTCGAAGGTCGGCGCGTGGCGGACCATGGAATCGTCGATGCCGGTCAACTGCTGGATGAACGCCGGAATCGGCTTGCCAGGATTCACGAGCGATGTCCATTGCGACACGCCCTGCGGCCCCGCTTCCACGATGCCGATCTCCGTGATCCGATCGACGCCCAGCGTTCCGCCGGTCGTTTCAAGATCGACGAAGACGAGCGGTTCGGAAGGCAGGGCGAAATCGGGGAGCGGATCGAGGTGCATCTTTGAGCGGCGGGGTCGGAGGTTTTGAGCATCGCGAAAGGCGATCAGAATTGCCCATTCTAACGTACGACATGTTTGCCCATTGGTCAGCGGAATGGGATGGCTTTCGCGCGGCAAATCTTACGGACGCGCAAATTTGGAAAGTCGGCGTTAGTAGTTTCACTGATTTACGGAAAATGGAGTTACAACACTTCCACCGCCTTTGCCTGCAAACAGTATTTGCACCGGGCAGGCTACTGCGGATAACCCGATTGTCTTGAATGCAACGGCAATACCCTATTCTTTATTGACGCAGATTTCGGCATGCTAGGACGCGAGCAGCTCCGGCTCGCCCGCTTGCAAGGCTGACAGCTACACCCGTCGCGGCCGGCAGGGACAGCGGCTGAGGCCTTCGGAGCAATCGACAATGGCCGCAACTGGAGCCTTATCGAACGAATCAGTGCATTTCATTAACTCGCTTTGTCCCGTGATTATGGTTTTTCTGTATCTCATTAATACGGGATATTGCGAGTCAATTCGTGATCGCAAAAAAAACGCATTCGATTTTAGTAACGAACGTAAGTGTTTTCCTCGTCTTGCCCGATTCTCCAACATTAAGCAAGATGGAGCTTCGTTAGTGCGTGAATGTAATCGGGAGGACCGATGATGAAGTCGATCCAACGCCTCGCCTCGTGGCTGAAGTCGATGTTCGCAACATCGATTATCTGTGCAAGCGAAGACGGTCAGTCGGCGGAAATAGATTCCTCATGGCACGGTGGCCACTGGCAGAACTTGCTGTCGTCGCCGATGGATGCGCGCCATTATGTAATGGAAGACTGGGCAAGCCCGCTGGATGACGACCTGGTCCCCGCAAACCTAGAGCCAGCAAGGGCCGAGGCGCTCTAATAGGCCACGCGACGAGCACGCGCGAAAAAAAAGCGCGACCGGGAAGTCGCGCTGACAAAGTTTGGAGATCTTTTCCGTCAACGAAAAAGTCTGCTTCGGAAAGCAGAATCGACAGTATAGCGACACCGCCCAGCGCGATTACTCTCAAATATCGCAAACTGCTGTTCCAATAATCTCAACAATCGATTCCGAGCTTTCTCCACTGAAAAACGCCGGAAATTCCTGTCGCACTTCTGCAACGTCTCTTGGTTGACACTCCCGCGCTTACGTCTTTATTCGCCGATAAATCATTGTGTTTAAAGGGAAAATAGCCGTCTTCCGATCATTGCGGATCGGAGAATGATTTATTGCGGAAAGTGGAATGCCCTGTCTGTAACACCGTCTTTACACTTCGTCTGGTCCGGAAACAAATGTGTCGCACCTTCGGACGCATTGCTCCCTTCGACTGCGCCTCTCGCAGCGCGTCGCACGGAGGTTTCCTCAAAGCCTGGGTCCCTAACGCCCAATCTGCTCTCGGAGTTACAAAGATGAAAAAGACTCTCATCGTCGCAGCCCTCACGGGCGTCTTCGCTACCGCCGCTCAAGCACAAAGCAGCGTCACGCTGTACGGCCTGATCGACGCGGGCATCACCTACACGAACAACCAGAACGGTCACAGCAACTGGAAGGCGACGAGCGGCTCGGTCAACGGCAGCCGTTGGGGCCTGCGCGGCGCTGAAGACCTCGGCGGCGGCCTGAAGGCGATCTTCACGTTGGAGAACGGCTTCAACATCATGAACGGCACGAACGGCCAAGGCGGTCGTGAGTTCGGCCGTCAGGCATTCGTCGGTCTGTCGAGCAACCAGTTCGGCGCGGTGACCCTCGGCCGTCAATACGACTCCGTGGTCGACTTCCTCGGGCCTCTGGCTCTGACGGGCACGCAATACGGCGGCACGCAGTTCGCCCACCCGTTCGACAACGACAACCTCGACAACACGTTCCGCGTCGACAACTCGGTCAAGTACACGAGCGCGAACTATGCTGGCCTGAAGTTCGGTGCCATGTACGGCTTCTCGAACCAGTCCGGCGGCTTCGCCAACAACCGTGCGTACAGCGCAGGCGTGTCGTATAACTACGGTCCGTTGAACGTCGCTGGTGCGTACTTCCAATCGAACAACGCCGGCTCGGTTAACCCGCTTACTGGCGTCCAGACCGCTGGCGCGATCACGAACGACCAGACGCCGTTCGCATCGGGCCGTCAGCGTATCTTCGGCGGCGGCTTGAACTACGCGTTCGGCCCGGCGACGGTTGGCTTCGTGTTCACGCAGACCATGCTCGACAGCGGCGTCGGTCTGACGAACGTCGGCACGCAAGGTCAGGGCGCGGTCGGCCTCGGCAACAGCGCGCGCTTCCAGAACTACGAAGTGAACGGCCGCTACAACCTCACGCCGGCTCTGTCGCTCGCTGCGAACTATACGTTCACGGATGCTCGCATCCTCGGCCAGAAGCCGAAGTTCCACCAGGTCGACCTGCAAACGGCGTACGCGCTGTCGAAGCGTACCGACGTGTACCTGCAAGGCGAGTACCAGCACGTTTCGGGCACGGGCGATTCGGGCCTGGGCGCGACGATCAACGGCGTTGGCGTGTCGTCGACGGAAAACCAGGTTTCGGCAACGGTTGGCGTTCGTCACCGCTTCTAAGCCTTGGCTGCAGCACAGTTGTAGAAAAGCCGCTCTTCGGAGCGGCTTTTTTTCGTCTCCGCCCTTCTCTCTCGGTCAGCGCGGATAGCGCACGTCGAGAATATCGATCTGCTGGATGCCGGCAGGCGTGTGCAGCGGCACCGTATCGCCGATGCGCGCCTTCAGGAGCGCACGCGCGACCGGCGAGATCCAGCTCACGTGGCCGCGATCGAGATCCACTTCATCGACGCCCACGATGGTCACCGTATGCACGATGCCATCGTCGCCGGAATAATCGACGGTCGCACCGAAGAACACCTGATCGACGTTCTCCTGCTTCCTCGCGTCCACCACCTCCGCCAGATCGAGCCGCTTGGTCAGAAAGCGGATGCGCCGGTCGATTTCGCGCAGACGACGCTTGCCGTAAATGTAGTCGCCATTCTCGGAGCGATCGCCGTTGGACGCCGCCCAGGAGACGAGCTTGACCACTTCGGGACGCTCGGTATCGAGGAGTTGCAGCAACTCGTCCCGCAACCTCTGATGGCCCGCAGGCGTGATGTAGTTCTTCGTGCCCGCCGGAACGTCCGGGTGGCTCAGTTCGAGGTCGTCGTCGCTCTCGTCGGATTCTTTGACAAATGCCTTGTTCATGGTGCAAACCGCTTTTTCCGGTGTCCGCTGTTGGTTTCAGACCATCAAGTTACCACGCCGCGCGAACCGCGGCGTCGCAGCTACTTCGGGGGCGTCAGCGATTTTTCGGCGAAAAACCCTTCCTTTTTGAAAATAGCTTCGCTATAATTCCGCTTCTGCGTGCGGCTGTAGCTCAGTTGGATAGAGTACTTGGCTACGAACCAAGGGGTCGTGGGTTCGAATCCTGCCAGCCGCGCCACTTATTCCGGTGTTTTCACTTTCAAGCGAAAGCATCGAGCGCTTAACCAAAAGCGCATTGAAGTAACATAGCAGTACCGTTTTGCGTGCGGCTGTAGCTCAGTTGGATAGAGTACTTGGCTACGAACCAAGGGGTCGTGGGTTCGAATCCTGCCAGCCGCGCCACTTATTCCGGTGTTTTCACTTTCAAGCGAAAGCATCGAGCGCTTAACCAAAAGCGCATTGAAGTAACATAGCAGTACCGTTTTGCGTGCGGCTGTAGCTCAGTTGGATAGAGTACTTGGCTACGAACCAAGGGGTCGTGGGTTCGAATCCTGCCAGCCGCGCCATCTTTCGAAGGGCCTTCCATACGGAAGGCCCTTTTTGTTTCTACCTACGCATTGCGTGCGATTCGGCATCACGGACGCGGCGGCGACCTCACATCGCCGATGCGCCCTTCCGGTACCGGAACATCGCCCGTCGCGGAAACAGCGGTTTGCTCCGAAATCGATTCAGATCGCGTTCCGAGCAGCGTCTGCGGATGCCGCAGATAGACGTCATCCACCGTCTCGCCGAACGAATGCCGCACGAACGCGCGCAGCAACGCGATCCGCAGCGACGGCCCGCGCCCTTCCACCGCTTGTCCGTCCTTGCCGAAGACCGCCGTGCATCGCACTTCGCCACGGCCAAGATCCGTCATTTCCAGCCGGCACGCGCGTTCCAGCACGACGGACGCCGCCTCCCATGACGTCGACGGCAAAAAGCGCCCGTCCCAGGCCTTGCCGCGGTCGTTGCCGCGAATGGAGAGCGTCTCTCCGCTGTCGGTGAAGTGGATTTCCCTGATGAAGTCGTGGAGCCCGCGCGCGACCCAGTAGTCGAGCGTGGCGCCTTCCAGATTCGATGTGTTCATTGCGGCGCTCTCCGATGCTTTCGGTCTATTGACGAAAAGCATGCACGCCGCGTTCCCGCGCCGCTCAGTAGTCGGCGCGTTCCCGTTCGATGCGCATGCCGCCGTCCTGATTGCGATGATGCGGCTCGTCGCTCGGACGCTCGCGCGCGATGCGCATCACGTCCGGATTGGTGCGCACGCGGCGCATCACGTTGGCGAGATGCACGCGGTCGCTGACCTGGATCACGAAGCGCAGGAGCTTGGCTTCCTGCGACACGTCCTCGTCCATCGCGATATGCACGATATTCGCGTCCGCCGACGTGATGTCCGCCGCGACGCGCGCGAACACGCCCTTGGTGTTTCTCACGAGCACCTTCACGGCGACGTCGAAGAGACGGCCCGGCTGCGGCGCCCACGCGACGTCGATCCAGCGGCCCGGATCGCGCCGATGAATGCGTTGCGCGACGCGGCACTCGGTGGTGTGAATCGCCATGCCGAGGCCGATGCCGATGTAGCCCATGATGTCGTCGCCGGGAATCGGGCGGCAGCACGGCGACAGTTGCACCGACATGCCTTCCGTGCCCGTGATGACCACCGGCGGCGCGGTATTCGTGCTGTGATGCTCGCGATGCGGATGATCCTCGTCATCGGCGATGCCGTTCATCAACACTTCGATGCGCTTCGCCATGACCGCCGCCACGCGACGGCCGAGGCCGATATCCGCGAAAATTTCCTGGCGCGTCTTGTTGCCCGTCCACTGCACGAGCTTTTCCCACACTTCCGGCGTGACTTCGGACAGCGCGAGGCCGTAGCCCTTGAGACTTTGATCGACGAGCCGCTCGCCGAGCTGGACGGATTCGTTCAGGCGCATCGTCTTCAGATAGTGACGGATGGCCGAGCGCGCCTTGCCGGTGCGCACGAAGCCGAGCCACGCAGGATTCGGCTTCGAATACGGCGCGGTGATCACTTCGACGATATCGCCGCTCTTCAGCTCCGTGCGCAGCGGCAGAAGCTCGTTGTTGATCTTCACCGCGACGCACTGGTTGCCGAGGTCGCTGTGGATCGAATACGCGAAGTCGAGCGCCGTCGCGCCGCGCGGCAGCGGCATGATCTTCGACTTCGGCGTGAACACGTAGACCGCGTCCGGGAACAGATCGATCTTGACGTGCTCGAGGAATTCGCTCGAATCGCCGGCTTCGCTTTGTATGTCGAGCAGCGATTTCAACCACTGGTGCGCGCGCTTCTGCACATCGTTGAGATCCGCGCCGCCGTTCTTGTAGAGCCAGTGCGCGGCGACGCCCGCCTCGGCGATCTCATGCATCTTGCGCGTACGAATCTGGAACTCGATCGGCGCGCCGAACGGGCCGACGAGCGTGGTGTGCAACGACTGATAGCCGTTGACCTTCGGAATCGCGATGTAGTCCTTGAACTTGCCCGGCACCGGCTTGTAGAGCGCGTGCAGCGCGCCGATGCAGGTATAGCATTCCAGCGCGCTCTCGACGACCACGCGAAAGCCGTACACGTCCAGCACCTGCGAGAACGACAACTGCTTGTCGCGCATCTTCTTGTAGATGCTGTAGATGGTCTTTTCGCGGCCGGTGACTTCGGCGCAAATCTTCGCATCTGCAATAGTGCGCTGCACCGCTTCCAGAATCTTGCCGACGACTTCCCGCCGGTTGCCGCGCGCGGCCTTCACCGCTTTTTCGAGCGTGGCGTAGCGGTTCGGATTGAAGTTCGCGAAGGAGAGATCTTGCAGCTCGCGATACGTGTTGTTCAGGCCGAGCCGATGCGCGATCGGCGCGTAGATGTCCAGCGTTTCGCGCGCCACGCGACGCCGCTTTTCAGGCGGCACCGCGCCGAGCGTGCGCATGTTGTGCAGCCGGTCCGCGAGCTTGACGAGAATGACGCGCACGTCGCGCGCCATTGCAAGCAGCATCTTGCGGAAGTTTTCCGCCTGCGCTTCCTCGCGATTGCGAAACTCCATCTTGTCGAGTTTCGACAAGCCATCGACCAGTTCCGCGACCTTCGCGCCGAAGCGCTCCGCGATCTCGGTCTTGGTCACGCCCTGATCTTCGATCACGTCGTGCAGGAGCGCCGCCATGATCGACTGCGCGTCCAGCTTCCATCCCGCGCAGATTTCCGCGACGGCGACCGGATGCGTGATGTACGGCTCGCCGCTCTGGCGATACTGCCCGAGATGCGCTTCGTCGCTGAAGTGGAACGCCGCCTTGACTTCCTTGATCTCTTCCGGAGTGATGTAGCTCGCGAGCGCGTTCGTCAGATTCGCAATGGAAACGACGTCATGCTTGCGCGGCTGCTCCGGCGTGGCGGTCGGTCCGAACAGATGGCGGAACGACTGTTCGAGGACCGCATCGATGTACTTGCGCGCGGCGTGCGGCTTGTCGGCGTCGAGAAGCGCGTCCTGGTCGATCTCGGTGTCGGGCTCCACGGACGCGGAGACGGGCAACGGTGTCTGACTCATGTTCGCCTCCGTGTTCGTGTGACGCGCCGCTCGAGCATCGGTTGCGCCGGTTGCAGGAAATGAAACGGGTGAAGCCCTTAGACGGGCACCTTCTTCAGCATTTCGACGCCCACCTGTCCCGCTGCGATTTCGCGCAGTGCGACGACGGTCGGCTTGTCGCGGCTTTCGATTTTCGGCGTGTGACCTTGCGCGAGTTGACGCGCGCGATACGTTGCTGCGAGCGCGAGCTCGAAGCGATTCGGAATTTGTTTCAGGCAGTCTTCAACGGTGATGCGGGCCATGTTTGTTTCCTTCTCAATATGGGTTTTATTCTACCTTATGTGACCGATACGGCTCGGCCACCCCTCGCCTCATTGCGGGTGCGACGGATGAATGCCGAGGTCGACGAAGAGCTGCGTATGACGCGCGTATTGCGACGTGAAGCGCAGGCGCGTCGCCATGACGAGGCATTGCAGTTCGGCGAGCGCGCGATCGAAGTTCTCGTTGATCACCACATACTCCGCTTCCGATGCATGCGCCATCTCGCTGCCGGCCGCGAGCAGGCGTCGCACGATGACTTTCTCGGAATCCTGTCCGCGCTTCTTGAGCCGATCTTCGAGCGCATCCAGCGACGGCGGCAGAATGAAAATCTCCACCGCGTTGCGGAATTGCTTCTTCACCTGCTGCGCGCCCTGCCAGTCGATTTCGAGCAGCACGTCGTGGCCCATCTTCATCTGGTCTTCAATCCAGAGGCGCGACGTCGCGTAGTAGTTGCCGTGCACTTCGGCGCTTTCAAGGAATTCGCCCTTGCTGTGGCGCTCCATGAAGTCATCGACGGAAACGAAGTGATACTGCACGCCGTCGGTTTCCGCCGGACGCGGATCGCGCGTCGTGTACGACACGGACAGGCGAATGGCCGGGTCCTGTGCGAGCAGCGCGTTCACGAGCGTGGACTTGCCCGCGCCCGACGGCGCGACCACCATGAACAGGTTGCCGGGATAGACGCCCGTATAGTTGCTATGCGAGCGATGCGTGGTATGCGGCATGATCGAGCGTTACTCCAGATTCTGTACTTGTTCGCGCATCTGTTCGATGAGCAGCTTCAGCGTCATCGATGCATCCGCGAGTTCCTTCGCCGCCGCCTTCGAGCCGAGCGTGTTCGCTTCGCGATTAAGCTCCTGCATCATGAAGTCGAGCCGCTTGCCGACCTTGCCGCCCTTCTGCAAGACGTGGCGCGTTTCGGCGAGATGCGCGGTCAGGCGCTGCAATTCCTCGGCGATGTCGATGCGAATGCCGTACATCGTCACTTCCTGGCGGATGCGCTCGGCGATCTCCTCGCGCGGCACGCTGGTGCTCGCGGCGTTGTCGGCCGTCGCGATGCCGAGCGCGTCCTGCAAACGCTCGACGATCTTCTGCTGATGCTTCGCGATGAGCTCCGGCACGAGCGGCGTGATGCGCGCGACGATCGCTTCCATCTCCGTCACGTTGTTGATGAGCACGTTGCCGAGCGCCGCGCCTTCACGCGCGCGCACTTCGATGAGATCGGCAATGGCCTGCTTGCCGCATGCGAGCACGGCTTCGCGCAGCGTTTCCGCCGACACCGAGCTTTCCGCGAGCACGCCCGGCCAGCGCAGGATTTCACCGGTGCGCATGCGTTCCGCGTCGGGGAAAGTGTCCAGCACGGCGCGCTCCAGCGTGGCGAGCTGCGTGAGCGCGTCGCGGTTCAGCGCGCCAGCGTTGGCCGTCTGCTCGACGCGATTCAGGTTGATGCGGATATCGACCTTGCCGCGCGAGAGCTTCGTCATCAGCATTTCGCGCAATTGCGGTTCGGTCGCGCGCACGTCTTCGGGCATGCGGAAATTCAGGTCGAGAAAGCGCGAATTCACCGTGCGCAATTCCACCGATACACCGACGCCCGAACCGCCCGCGCCATTGGGTCCGGCGCCATCCGCGACGACTTCGCGCGTCGCGCTGGCATAGCCTGTCATGCTGTAGATCATGGTACGTCTCGCGATGTGAGCCTTCGTTGCGAAGGCCGGTTCAACGAAACGCCCGGCGCGTGGGAAGGTGCATTGGGATGAGCACGCATGTGTGCCGCCGGGCGATGAATCGGCATTATCCCATTTTTGCCGCGCAGCCCGCCCGCACGGGGCGTTCCGGCGCACGCCGCGCGCGCAACGCCGGCGGTTGTTTGACGATAAAATCGCTGCACGCGGCGCGATCATCGGCAATTCGAATGCGCGCCTGACCTCCTCTACTCTTCCTCGCCATGACCGACTCTCCCCTGCTCAAGCCTTCCATCCCGCGTCCGAGCGGCCGCCGCGACAATCAGTTGCGCGATGTCCGCATCACGCGGCATTACACGAAGCACGCGGAAGGATCGGTGCTCGTGGAGTTCGGCGATACCAAGGTGATCTGCACGGCGAGCATCGCCGAGCGTGTGCCCGCGTTCCTCACCGGGCGCGATCAAGGCTGGCTCACCGCGGAATACGGCATGCTGCCGCGCGCGACGCACACGCGCAGCGACCGCGAAGCCGCGCGCGGCAAGCAGACGGGCCGCACGCAGGAGATTCAGCGCCTGATCGGCCGCGCGCTGCGCTCGGTCTTCGACCTGAACGCGCTCGGCCCGCGCACGCTGCATATCGATTGCGACGTGATCCAGGCCGACGGCGGCACGCGCACGGCGAGCATCACCGGCGCGTTCGTCGCCGCGCACGACGCGGTGGGCAAGCTGCTCGCTGCCGGACGCATCGCGAAATCGCCGGTGAAGGACTTCGTCGCGGCGATTTCGGTCGGCATCTTCGATGGATCGCCGGTGCTCGATCTCGACTACGAAGAAGACTCGCAATGCGATACCGACATGAACGTCGTGATGACGGGCGCGGGCGGTTTCGTCGAAGTGCAGGGCACGGCGGAAGGCGCGCCGTTTTCGCGTGAGGAAATGAATGCGCTGCTGGCCCTTGCGGACAGCGGCATCAAGGCGCTGATCGCGAAGCAAAAGGCGGCGCTGGAGATCGAAGGTGTCTGACCTGAATGGCATGAAGCGCGTGGTGCTCGCGTCGAACAACGCGGGCAAGCTGCGCGAATTCGCATCGCTGCTGGAAGCCGCGGGCATCGAATTGATCGCACAGGGCGAACTCGGCGTGCCGGAAGCGGAGGAGCCGCACGCGACGTTCGTCGAAAACGCGCTGGCAAAGGCGCGGCATGCGTCGGCGCTGACGGGCCTGCCCGCGATCGCCGACGATTCCGGCCTCTGCGTGCGCGCGCTGAACGGCGCGCCCGGCGTCTATTCGGCGCGCTACGCGATGATGAACGGCGGCGAAAAGAGCGATGCGGCCAACAACGCGCGTCTCGTCGCGGATCTCGCGAACGAAGCGGACCGTCGCGCGTATTACTTCTGCGTGCTCGTGCTCGTGCGGCATGCGAACGATCCGGAACCGCTCATCGCGGAAGGCCGCTGGCATGGCGAAGTGATCGACGCGCCGCACGGCGCGAACGGCTTCGGCTACGACCCACACTTCTTTCTGCCGGCGCTGAACGCGACCGCCGCCGAACTCGATCCCGCGCGCAAGAACGCGCTGAGTCATCGCGCGCTCGCGCTCGCTGACTTGCTGCAACGGCTGAAGGAACTCGCGTGAGCGCCGGACCGAAAACCATCAACGTCGTGCAGGCGTTCACGTCGCCGGGAAGCATCCGGCTGACGTCGCTGCCGCCGCTTTCGCTGTACGTGCATTTTCCGTGGTGCGTGCGCAAGTGCCCGTACTGCGACTTCAACTCGCACGAATCGAAGGACGATACGTTCCCCGAAGAGCGTTATCTCGATGCATTGCGCGCCGATCTCGAAAGCGCATTGCCGCTCGTGTGGGGACGTCAGGTGCATACGATCTTCATCGGCGGCGGCACGCCTTCGTTGCTGTCGGCGAAGGGGCTGGACCGACTGCTTTCCGATGCACGCGCGCTGCTCCCGATCGACGCCGACGCCGAAATCACGCTCGAAGCAAATCCCGGCACGTTCGAAGCCGCGAAGTTCGCGTCGTTCCACGCGAGCGGCGTGAATCGACTGTCGATCGGCATTCAGAGTTTCAACGAGGCGCATCTGAAGGCGCTCGGGCGCATCCACGATGCATCGCAAGCGAGGAAAGCCGTCGAAATCGCCGCGAAGCACTTCGACAACTTCAATCTAGACCTGATGTTCGCGTTGCCGCAGCAGACGCTCGACGAATGCCGACAGGACATCGAGACGGCGATTGCGTTCGCGCCGCCGCATCTGTCGCTGTATCACCTGACGATGGAGCCGAACACGCTCTTCGCGAAGTATCCGCCCGTGCTCCCCGACGACGACGCCTCCGCCGACATGCAGGACTGGATACACGAACGCACGCGCGATGCGGGCTACGAGCGGTATGAGGTGTCGGCGTATGCGAAGCCGCATCGGCAGAGCCGGCACAACCTGAACTACTGGCGCTTCGGCGACTATCTCGGCATCGGCGCGGGCGCGCATACGAAGCTGTCGTTTCCGTCGAAGATTCTGCGGCAGGCGCGCTTCAAGCATCCGTCGACGTATATGGATCAGGCGTTGTCGCCGACCGAAAGCGCGATCCAGGAAGAACGCGAAGTCGGCCCGCGCGATCTGCCGTTCGAATTCATGCTGAACACACTGCGGCTCGTCGAGGGCTTTCCGGTGCACGCGTTCATCGAGCGCACGGGACTCGCGATGTCCGCGATCGAACCCGCGCTCGTCGAAGCCGAGAAGCGCGGACTCATCACGCGCAACTTCGAACGCATCGCGCCGACGGAACTCGGTCAGCGCTTTCTGAACGATCTGCAGGAATTGTTCTTGAAGGATCCGCAACGTTGAGCGCGCCGACGATGGCGCCCGGCTCGGTGATGCGGCATCGTCCGTTCGCGCTTTTCTGGAGCGCGCGGGTGATGTCGTCGGTGGCGTTTCAGATAATGTCGGTCGCGATCGGATGGCAGGTCTATTCGATCACGCACAGCGCGTTCGCGCTCGGTCTCGTCGGGCTCGCGCAGTTCGTGCCGATGTTCGTGCTGACGCTGGTCGTCGGTCACGTCGCGGATCGATACGACCGGCGCACGATCGCGTACGTCTGTCAGACAATCGAGGGCATCGCGGCGCTCATGCTGTGCTTCGGCGCGTGGCGCGGCTGGAATCACGTCGGCCCGATCTACGCGATCGCGACCATCACGGGTGCGGCGCGCGCGTTCGAATCGCCGTCGATGGCGGCGCTCTTGCCGAATCTCGTCGCGCGCAATCAGTTGCAGCACGCGAGCGCGTGGTCGACATCGGCCAATCAGACCGCGCAGATTCTCGGTCCCGCGATGGGCGGCCTGCTCTACAGCCTCGGCGCGTTGACGGTGTACGGCGCGGTGACGGCCGCGTTTCTCGTCGCGGCGTGCGCGGTGGCGGCGATCCATATCGACGAAGCCGTGCGCATGCGCGCGCCGTTGTCGTTCGAGGCGCTGTTCAGCGGCATCGGCTTCATTCGCAGCAAGCCGGTGATTCTCGGCGCGTTGTCGCTCGATCTTTTCGCGGTGCTGCTCGGCGGCGCGACCGCGCTGTTGCCCGTGTTCGCGCGGGACATTTTGCACACGGGTCCGTGGGGCCTCGGCGTGTTGCGCGCGGCGCCGGCGGCGGGCGCGCTGGCCGGATCCATCTGGCTCGCGCATTTTCCGCTGCGCCGACGCGCGGGCACGGCGCTCTTCGGCGGCGTGATTGCGTTCGGCATCGCGACGATCGTGTTCGGGCTGTCGCGCAATCTCTATGTCTCGCTGATCGCGCTGGCGGCGCTGGGCGCATCGGATGTGATCAGCGTCGTCGTGCGGATGTCGCTCGTGCAGTTGCAGACGCCCGATGACATGCGCGGACGCGTCGGCGCGATCAATTCGCTTTTCATCGGGACGTCGAATCAGCTCGGCGAATTCGAATCGGGGATGACGGCGGGACTGTTCGGCGCGGTGCCGGCGGTACTGATCGGCGGCATCGGAACGATCGCAGTCGCGTTTCTGTGGATGCGGCTGTTCCCCGCGCTGAAGGCGACGCGCACGCTGGAAGGCTGAGCGCTCCTCGCCGCCGACGACTTGCGCTACAATACGCGGCTTGCTGGAGGTGTGGCCGAGCGGTTTAAGGCACCGGTCTTGAAAACCGGCGAAGGAGCGATCCTTCCGTGAGTTCGAATCTCACCGCCTCCGCCAGCTTCCTTCCCCGCCTCTTCGTTTCCGTCCGGAAACATCGTATTCCCGAAACGCCGTACGGTTCTTCGCTCTTTCCGCGTGGCGGTTCATTCACATTCAATATCCGATGCCGTTCCTCGCATGCGCCTTCGCATGGAATCATGAACGCGCCCGCCCCATCTAACCCCGCTCACCGCCTTCACACGGAGACCTCCGCATGAAAACGCCAAGCGGCATCCTGACGATCCTCGTGGCGCTCGCTTCCGGCTGTGCCGTGGCATCTGCGCACGCCGACGCATTGCCCAACGCGCAATGGCGCGCCGCAGAAATGTCGATGTTCGATCTGATCCAGAACGGCTACGCCATCGTCGGCACGACGAGCGTCGCCGCGCGCACTTCCGGGCTGCCGGGCGACGTCTACATGCTGCAGAAGACGAACAGCGTGTACCGCTGCGTCGAAACGCGCGCGACGGAATCCGCCGCGGCGCGGTCCAGCACGCCGCTGCGCTGCGCCGAACTCGTCCAGCCGTACCGCGACTGAACAACGCGAACGCCGCCGTCAGTTGTCGTCCGTCCTGACGGGCGGACGTTCGTGCGGCGCGGGCTCCGCCTTGTCGGCATCGGGGGCGGCGCCGGCTTCGTTCGGGGATGGCGGCTGTTGCTCGGACGGGGCGGCGGAAGCGGGATCATTGGCGGTCGACATGACATCCTCCCAAAGGCGTGGAACGGCCTTCTCCTACCTTAGCACCGCACCGTCCGTGCGCTCAACCCACCGGCGTTTCGCCCTCGCCCGGCTGCTTGCCGGGATGATCGTGCGGCGCCTGCTTGCGGCCTTCATCGTTACGCTCCGGCAGCTTGCTCTTCTCGTTGTCGCTGTGTTCCGCCGGCTGCACATCCTCAGGGCGATTCTGTTCGCTGCTCATGTCTTCCTCCGTTCATGTTCGATGTTCGATGTTCGGATACGTATGAGCATGGTTAGCAAGTTATGCACCCGCCGCGATCACGGACTACTATTGAAGTATCGTTTCCTCGGTGCCGGTTCCATGACGACTCTATTCATACGACGGTCCGGTACCTTCCTGGCGTCGATCATCCTTCTCGCAACCACGGCCTGCACGATCACGCCGCCGCCGAGCGTCGTCAGCGCGCGCGCCGCCGCGCCATCCACGCCCGCGCCCAGCCCGACGCTCGACGACTACAAGTCGCGCATCGCGCAGCGCATCTTCGAGCGCAATCCGTCGCTCGTGCTGCGTGGCACGCCGCAAGCGATGCTGCGCTCGTTCGTCCTCGTCGCATTCACCGTCGATCGCGGCGGGCGGCTCGTGCAATCGTCGGTGTATCGCACCAACGGCGACGACGAAGCCGAAGCCACCGCGCTCGCCTCGTTGCGCCGCGCCGCGCCGCTGCCCGCGCCGCCCGCGCGGCTTCTAAACGGCAGTGGGCAGATCGAACTCTTCGAAGGATGGATGTTCAACGACAACGGCCAGTTCCAGTTGCAGACGTCGCACTCGCCGCAAGCAACGAGCATCGAATAGCCGGCGTGCATCCGAATGGCGCTCGCCGCGCCCCGTCGCTATAATTTTTGGCACCCCTGCCGGCTCCGCCCGGCGCACGCCTTCGCCGCGCGCCCACCCCGCGCGCCGTGCGAAGCGCCCAGGCGGCCACGCCGCCTTCGCCTCGCGCACACTCCCGCGCAGCTCGAGGCATGCGATCCCGAAGAAGCATAGAAGCATGACCAGCGCCATCGCTCATCGGTTGCCGATGCGCGCGGCACTGCTCCACATAACAGCATCACAAAGCACGACAGACGGAGACATCATGGCCTCACCCTCGCTTTCCGCCGCCAATCCCGGCGACAAAGCCCAAAGCACCTCGCGCGTGATCTTCGCGAGCTTCATCGGCACCGCGATCGAGTTCTACGACTTCTACGTCTACGCGACCGCCGCCGCGCTCGTCATCGGCCCCGTGTTCTTTCCGCACGGATCGCCGGCCGCGCAGGCGCTCTCCGCATTCGTCACGTTCGGCATCGCGTTTCTTGCGCGACCGGTCGGCTCGTTCCTGTTCGGACATTTCGGCGATCGCGTCGGCCGCAAATCGACGCTCGTCGCCTCGCTTCTCGTGATGGGCGTCTCCACGACGCTCATCGGCCTCGTGCCAGGCTACGATTCCATCGGCAGTCTCGCGCCCGTGTTGCTGTGCGTGCTGCGCTTCGGGCAAGGCATCGGGCTCGGCGGGGAATGGGGCGGCGCGGCGCTGCTCGCGACCGAATACGCGCCGAAGGGCAAGCGCGGTCTCTTCGGGATGTTCCCGCAACTCGGGCCGTCGGTCGGCTTCCTGGCGTCGAACGGCTTGTTCTTCGGTCTCGCGCTCTCGCTCTCCGACGAGCAGTTCCGCAGTTGGGGCTGGCGCGTGCCGTTCATCGTGAGCGCGGTGCTGGTCGCGCTCGGGCTCTACGTGCGCCTGAAAATCGCGGAAACGCCCGCGTTCCGCGCGGCGCTCGAACGCCACGAGCGCGTGCGCGTGCCTATCGCGGAATTGCTCAGCCGCTATCTCGGCCCGACGCTGCTCGGCGCGTTCGCGATGGTCGTCTGCTACACGCTGTTCTATATCTCGACGGTCTTTTCGCTGTCGTACGGCGTCGCGACGCTGCACTTCTCGCGCGAAAAATTCCTCGGCCTCTTGTGCCTCGCCGTCGTGTTCATGGCGATCGCCACGCCGATCTCCGCCATCGCCAGCGACCGCTTCGGCCGCAAGCCGGTGCTGATCGTCGGCTGCATCGCGGCGATTCTTTCCGGCTTCGCGATGGCTCCGTTGCTCGGTAGCGGCAACACCGCTTACGTCGCGCTGTTCCTGATCATCGAACTGTTCCTGATGGGCGTCACCTTCGCCCCGATGGGCGCGCTCCTGCCCGAGCTTTTCCCGACGAACGTGCGCTACACGGGCGCGGGCGTCGCGTACAACCTGGGCGGGATTCTGGGCGCGTCGGTGGCGCCGTATATCGCGCAGCTGCTCGCCAATCGCGGCGGGCTGGCGTGGGTCGGCGGATATGTGTCGGTGGCGGCGGCGGTGAGCCTTCTGGCGGTGCTCGCGATGCGCGAGACACGCGATATCGCGCTCGACTGATCGCAGCGGATTCGAGCGATCCGCTCAGCGCTCGCGCCGCCGGTTGCCGGCGTGCGCGGGCACGGGCCGCCGCTCGATGACAGGCAGGCGCCGCGGCGTCGGTTTGGACGATGTCACGCGCGCCGCGTCCTTCGCCCGGGCCGCCTTAGCCTTGCGATCCGCCCAGAAGCGCGCGAGCGCGAGCAGCGCGCCGATGGCGATGGCATCGGCGGCGAGGCCCGCGAGCCAGTGCGACGGCGAGCGCCCCAGGTTCTCGACGCCCATCGCACGCAACGCCGAATCCAGCACGAGCGACACGCACGTTCCCGCGATGAAGCACACGAGCCCCTGCTGCCCGACCGTCACCACGCTCGGCAGCTTGCGCGCGAGATCGCCGATCCATCCCGCATAGACCGCCCGCGCGACGATCCACGCAACGGCGGCAAAGCTCACGATGCGCAGCGTCGCGAGATTCTGCTTCATGTATCCCGGCGGCGCCTGCGTTTCGAGAAACAGCTTGGCGAACGCGAACGTCAGCGCGAACGCGATTGCGGCACACGTGAGCCAGCGCGCGGTCCGGCTCGCGTGGAACGTGTCGCTGACCGGCTGCACGCGCGCGAGCACGCCCGTCACGAACATGAGCTGCCAGGCGAACGGATTGAACGACCACGCCTGTCCGTACGACGACGGCAGCGCGTGCGCGATCGGCGCGGCGGCGAGCCACAGGAGCAGGCTGCCGAACATCACGATGACGGGCTTGCGTTGCGCGAGCGGCGCGGCCATCGGCACGGCGAGCGCGAAGAGCGAATACATCGGCAGCACGGACGACAGATACGGTTGCTGACGGAACGTCGCGATATCGAACACGAGGCCGAACGGACGCGCGAGCAACGCCGGCCATTCGGTGTACTGCAGCATCGGGGAATCGATTTTGAGGAGCATCAGCAGCGCGCCGCAGACGAGCATCAGCACCGCCGTCAGCAGATACGCACGGTAAATCTCCCAGCTTCGCTTGAAAAAGCGTCGGCGAGCGGCCGAATGACTACGGCGAGTCGCGAGCGCCGTATAAGCCGCCGCCGACGCATAACCGCCAAGAAACACGAACACTTCCGCGGAGTCGCAGAACGCGAACTGATGCAGCGTGAAGTGCGACAGCACGCTTCCCGATATATGGTCCACCGCGATAATCAGCAGCACGATTCCTCGAAAGAAATCGACTTCGAGAGAACGTGTCGTCGGGGAAGTCATCGGGCAAATGCTCCACGGACTGCGGTCGGGCGCGCTTCTCGAAAACAGGCGGCGCGCATACGGGTTGGTATGCAGGCCGGCGAGAAGATTCCCTGAAATGCGTGCATGAAAAGTAACACCGGATCACCGTCCGCAAGGTGGCGGGAGCATGGCGGTTTTGTCGGTTTTCGGCGCGCGGCAGGCTGCTTATACTCGAAGGAGTCAGGCGTCCAACGGAGAACGTCATGCGCGTGTATCTGCAAGGTTCACATCTCGTCGCGATGATCGCGATAGCGCTGTCCGTCGCCCTGCTGCTCGCCATCCGGTTCCGGCCCGCGACATGGCGTGGTGTCGTGTGCGAAGCGATCATCGCGAACTTGAGCGCAATCGCCGCCGTCGTTGCTTTCGAAGTGCTTACCGCCTGAGCGCCGTCGCAAAACGACTTTCAATTCGATTGAACTTCCGCCGGACCGCACAGTCGGAACGGGTAATGCCGCGCATGCCAATGAACGACTCCGGCGCGCGCGGCGCTCTTCTCCTCTCCGCTCCTGCTTCACGGGAGCGTTTCCTGGGCGCCCGGCGAAAGCCTCGCGCCTGTTCTTTTTTGTGCCGCCGTTTCTGAACGAAACAAGCGCCGCGTCGTTTTTGAGATGGCCGATATAATCGGCGCTTCGACAAAAGCGACGGCCACAGCATGCTCCGAGCGCTCCGCTCCCTCTCGACCATCACCACGCGCCGCACGCGCAGCCTCTGGCGGCGTTACGGCATCTTCTGGCTGGGTGCGATTCTCGTCGGTGTCGTCGCGGTGTATTACGCCCGGCTCATCGACTGGGGATACGGCCTCTTCATGCATCAGCGCGCGGAGCATCCGTGGCTGCCGCTCATCGTGACGCCGGCTGTCGCGGCGCTGTGCGTCTTTCTCACGCGACGCTTTTTTCGCGGATCGGAAGGCAGCGGCATTCCGCAGGTGATCGCGGTGCTGCATGGTCCGACGTCGGCGTCAGGCGGGCGGCTCCTCACGCTCAGGATTCTCGCGAGCAAGATCGCCGTCTCGTTCATCGCGATTCTCGGCGGCTTTACCATCGGCCGCGAAGGTCCGACCGTGCAGGTCGGCGCGGCGCTCATGTTCAACATGCGGCGCTTTTACCCGCGCTCGAATTCGCTGATCGAACGGCAGCTCGTGCTGGCGGGCGCGGCGGCGGGATTGTCGGCCGCATTCAACACGCCGCTCGCGGGCATCGTGTTCGCCATCGAGGAGCTGACGCGCAGCTTCTCGACGCGCGCAAGCGGCGTGCTGATCACCGGGATCATCGTCGCGGGTATCGTCGCGCTGGGGCTGAACGGCAACTACACGTACTTCGGCACCATCGACGTCGGCGCGCATTTTCCGAAGCTGCTCGCGGTGGCGGTCGTCGTCACGGCGGTCGTCACGGGCATCGCGGGCGGCCTCTTCTGCTGGCTCCTGCTCAACACGGCGAAGTGGATTCCCGCGCCGCTGCGCGCGCTGCATACGTCGCAGCCGGTCGCGTTCGCGGCGCTGTGCGGGCTCATCATCGCGGCGGTCGGGTTCGTGTCGGGCGGCACGACGTTCGGCAGCGGCTATGCCGAAGCGCGCGGCCTGCTCGAGGGACGTGAACAACTGTCGGTGCTCTATCCGCTCTTCAAGATGGTGTCGATGATCGGCTCGTATCTGCCCGGCATTCCCGGCGGCATCTTCGCGCCGTCGCTGTCGATCGGCGCGGGCTTCGGCAACGTGCTCCACATGCTCTTCTCCGACATGCAGTTGCCGATGCTCATCGCGCTCGCGATGGTCGGCTACCTCGCCGCCGTGACGCAATCGCCGATCACGGCGTTCGTCATCGTGATGGAGATGATCAACGGGCACGCGCTCGTCATCTCGCTGATGGGCACCGCGCTCATATCGAGCCGCGTGTCGCGCGTGTTCGCGCCGCCGCTGTACGAGGCGCTGGCGGTGCGGTATATGACGCCGGTGGCCGTGGCGCCCGAGGCGCCGTCGCCGGAAGTGCCGAACCCTGAGGAAGAAGAACGCATCGAAAAACAGGCGTGAAACGCCGCGCCCAAGCCCCGCGCAAACGATAGCGCGCAAAAGCAAAAAGCCAGGACACGCGATCCTGGCTTTTTCGTTTCGACGCCGCCGCGCGAAGCGGACGACGCCATGCACTACGCCTGGCGTCTTGCGACTTACGCCTGCGGAATTTCGATCTTCACTTCCAGCACTTCCAGATCGTCCTGACGTTCGAGGCTCACTCGAATATCGTCGTCGGAAATCTTCACGTACTTCGAAATCACGGCAACGAGTTCCCGTTGTAACGCCGGCAGATAATCGGCGGCGGCTTTGCCACCCGCGCGCTCGTGCGCAATGATCAACTGCAAGCGTTCCTTCGCGACCGTAGCGGACTTCTTTTTCTCGCCCAGCAAAAACGAAAGAATCGACATTGCGTCCCCTTACTTGGTGCCGAAGATGCGTTGCAGCAGGCCAGGCTTCTGGTAGTCGGTGAAACGCAGCGTCTTTTCCTCGCCGAGGAAACGCGACACCACGTCCTTGTAGGATTCCGCGACATCGGTGCCGTCCAGATGCACGGCCGGCAAACCCTGGTTCGACGCGTGCAGCACCGCTTCGGATTCCGGAATCACGCCGATCAGGTCGATGCGCAGGATCTCCTGGATGTCGTTGAGCGACAGCATCTCGCCCTCGGACACGCGCTTCGGGTTGTAGCGCGTGATCAGCAGGTGCTCCTTGACGGGCTCCTTGCCTTCCATCGCGCGCTTCGTCTTCGATGCGAGGATGCCGAGAATGCGGTCCGAGTCCCGCACCGACGACACTTCCGGATTCGTCACGATGAGCGCTTCGTCGGCGAAGTGCATGGCCATGAGCGCGCCCGATTCGATGCCCGCGGGCGAATCGCAGACGATGTACTCGAAGTCCATCTTGATCAGCTCGTCGATGACCTTCTCGACGCCTTCGAGCGTCAATGCGTCCTTGTCACGCGTCTGAGACGCCGGAAGGATATAAAGGTTCTCGCACTTCTTGTCCTTGATGAGCGCCTGATGCAGGTTCGCTTCGCCCTGAATGACGTTGATCAGGTCGTACACCACGCGGCGTTCGCAGCCCATGATGAGGTCGAGGTTGCGCAGACCGACGTCGAAGTCGATCACGGCCGTCTTGTGGCCGCGAATCGCGAGCGCCGATGCGAAGCTCGCGCTCGTGGTCGTCTTGCCGACGCCGCCCTTCCCCGAAGTCACCACAATGATTTTTGCCATACAAGTACCTTGTGTTCGTCAATAGGTCCGCTCGCGCGTGGCACATCGGCGCGCGCCAAACGCATCGGGCGCGCGGCTTCAGGTCAGCCGCAGCGGTTCGATCATGAGTTTTTCTTCGTCCAGCCAGATCTGCACGGGCTTGCTCTGCACGTCGGCGGAAAGCGGGTTCTCGGTCGTCCGGTAGATTCCCGCGATCGAGATCAGTTCCGGTTCGAGACACGTGCAGAAGATCCGTGCGTCGAGATTGCCGTGCACGCCCGCGAGCGCGCGGCCGCGCAACGGGGCATACACGTGGATGTTGCCTTCCGCGATGACCTCGGCGCCATACGACACCAGCCCGAGCACGATGAGATCGCCCTTCGCGTACACCTGCTGCCCCGAGCGCAGCGGCCGGTCGATGATCGTCGCCGGTTGCGGCAGCGCGGGCGGCGGCTCTTTCGCGACGGCCGCTTCGATGACGGCGGCGGCTTCGGTGTTCGGCTTCGCTTCGTCGACCGAAGGCTTCGGCGCGCCGCGCCGGTCGCGCGCTTCGAGAATCGGCAAGCCGCCCGCGTTCGCCCATTGAATCGCCCACGCTTGCGAAGGCAGCGCCACGATGCCCACGGGACGCATGCGCACGCTCTTCAGGAGCGTCTCCAGCACCGCAAGCGACACGCGCTCGCCTTCGCCGCCGTCCGTAGCGGCGAGACGCCGCACGTCGATGGCGACGACATCGTTAGCGAAGAATTCGGGAGTCGCTTCGAAGCGCCGCGTGAGTTCGGTGCGCAGGGCATCGAGGTCGGGAGTCTTGACGACGAAGAGAAGCGTGTCGACGGAGCCGCTGCGCAGTTCGAAGAAGGGCGTTTTGTTGAGCGACATAGGAACGGCCAAAAATTTTGCGTATTTTACAGGCGTACACGCTCGCGGCCATAGTTTTTAAGGCCGATTTTCTGGCGATGAAAGCATGAGTGCGCAGCGGGTGCGCGGAGAAAGTCTCAGACGTCGCGGTCCGGCTGCATGTGCCGCACGTAGAGCGATTCGGCTTCCTGCTCGTGCGACGGCATCGCGCGGCGATCGCCGGTCGGGCCGAAGCCGAGACGTTCGTAGAAGCGCATGGCGTTGCGGTTTTCATCGGCGATCCATGCATGCACCTGCGATGCGCCCTGCTCCGCGAGCCACTGCGACGCGAAGTTCACGAGCAGCTCGCCGCCGCGCAGATGACGCACCGCGGGCGCGACCCATAACGCGCTGACGAATGCGCGCGCGCCGTCGGCTTCTTCGATATACGCATGCACGAGCCCGGCCGGATGACCTTCGGTGTACAGCAAAAAGGTGGCGAGCCGGGGCGAGTTCGCGTGCAGCGTGGCGGTGTCGTCGAACGAAGCGGGATCGACGAGCAGCGCGTCTTCCAGCGTTTCGCCGAATGCGTACGGCGCTTCGCGCAGCGATGCCGTGCGAAGCTCGCGCAAAACCGAACCTTGTTGCGCGCCGATGCGGCTGACGGTCAGTGAGGGACTCATGCGGGCGATTATCTCTCTGGCTTTCTGGCTCTGCTAAAGGCGCCTCGCGACGGCGCGGGCGCAGGCCCATTCGCGTAGCTTCATCCGAACGGGCGAACCCGTCAATTCCTAAATCCTGGAAAGTGCTTCACAGCGCACCCTTTCGTGGCTTTCTGTGGTTTTTCGCGACTTTCCAGGCTGCTGTGCCGCTCACGGTTGCGCATAGTCGCCCGTGCCGTCCGGCCAGGGCGTGAGCAGTTCGAAGCCGTCTTCGGTGACCGCGACCATGTGCTCCCACTGCGCGGACAGCGAGCGATCCTTGGTCGTGACCGTCCAGCCATCGCGCGATTGCTGCGTGGCCGCGCGGCCCGCGTTGATCATCGGCTCGATGGTGAAGACGAGGCCCGGCTTCAGGCGCAGGCCCGCGCCGCGCTGGCCGTAATGCAGCACTTGCGGATCTTCGTGATACACCCGGCCGATGCCGTGCCCGCAGTACTCGCGCACCACCGAGAAGCCTTCGCGATGCGCGATCGATTGAATCGCGAAGCCGATATCGCCGAGCGTCGCGCCCGGACGCACCGCGCGGATGCCCGCGACCATCGCTTCGTAGGTGGTCTCGGTGAGACGCCGCGCTTCCTTGCCCGGCGTGCCGGCGTAGTACATGCGGCTCGTGTCGCCGAAGTAGCCGTCCTTGATGATCGCGACGTCGATGTTGATGATGTCGCCGTCCTTCAGTTCTTTCGGGCCGGGGATGCCGTGGCAGACCACGTGATTCACCGACGTGCAGACGGTCTTCGGAAAGCCCATGTAGCCGACGTTCGCCGGAACGGCCTTCAGTTCATCGACGATGAAGCGATTGCAGATGGCGTCGAGTTCGTCGGTGGTGACGCCGGGGCGCACGTGTTCGCCGATCATCGCGAGGACTTCGGCGGCCATGCGGCCTGAGATGCGCAATTTCTCGATGTCGGCGGGAGTCTTGAGGGTGATGGCCATTGAGCGATGCGGATGGATTCGTGCCGCCTCGACGCGGGCGTCGGGCCGCCGTCGGCGAGTGCCGGACGTGCGCCGCGCACGAGGACCGCGCACGAGGACAATTGGGCCGATGATAGCATTGCCGCTCTTCCCGCCGGACGACGGACGCGTGCTTGCCGCCCGTTGCGCTGCTTTTTGGCAGCCTCATGAGTGAATCTCATGGCCGTCGGCTGCATTGCGTTTTCTCGAGGAGCGTTATGACCTTGCATCGCCTTTCTCTCGTTGTCGCTTGTGTAGGCGCGGCCGGCGCGCTCGCCGCGTGCGGATCGACCAGCGGTCCCGAACTGCGGGCGTCGAAGCCGGTGATTTACGTGTCGTCGGCGCGCGCTGCGTCGGATATATCGACGTGTTTGCAGCGCATGTTGCCCTCGGTGCAAGTGACGCGCGATCAGGGATCGACAGAGCTGATGCTGGGATCGAATGCGTGGCTCGTCACGCTGACGCCGTCGGGATATGGGTCGATCGTGAAGGTGCAGCAGTCTACGAGCGATGACGGCGGCGTGCCCGAGCCGCAACTGAGATTCGACGTGGCGCGGTGCACCGTCTGATTTCAGCGACCGCGCCGCGACGGCGCGGGGACGCGAAGCGCTCGAAATTCCGAGCCCAAAACGAAAACCCCGCAAGCCTTGCGACTTGCGGGGTTTATATGTCTTGGCGGAAAGGGTGGGATTCGAACCCACGGTACGGGGAAACCGTACGCCTGATTTCGAGTCAGGTACATTCGACCACTCTGCCACCTTTCCGTCTACCAGCTTGCTTCCGCCGGCCTTCGCAAAACGGGTCGTTGCTCAACGAAGAATGAAAGTATATCGGAGACGCGAAACTTTTCAAGCACCTTTTTGCAAATAAACATCATGCCGTTGCGCGGACTTCAATGCGCTCGACGCCGCCCATATACGGCCGCAGCGCCGCCGGAATCGTCACCGATCCGTCCGCGTTCTGGAAGTTCTCCAGCACCGCGACGAGCGTGCGACCGACCGCCAGCCCCGAGCCGTTGAGCGTATGCACGAACTCCGGCTTGCCCTGCGCGTTGCGAAAGCGCGCCTGCATGCGCCGCGCCTGGAACGCCTCGGTGTTCGAGCAGCTCGAGATCTCGCGATACGTGTTCTGCGCCGGCAACCACACTTCCAGATCGAACGTTTTCGCCGCCGAGAAGCCCATGTCGCCGGTGCACAGCGTGATCACGCGATACGGCAGTTCGAGCTTCTGCAGGATGGCTTCGGCCTGGCCGACCATCTCGTCGAGCGCCGCGTACGAATGTTCGGGCGCGACGACCTGCACCATCTCGACCTTGTCGAACTGATGCTGGCGAATCAGGCCGCGCGTGTCGCGTCCGTACGATCCGGCCTCGGAACGGAAGCACGGCGAATGCGCCGTCAGCTTCACGGGCAGCGCGTTCGCTTCGAGGATGCTGTCGCGCACGGTATTCGTCAGCGAAATCTCCGACGTGGAAATGAGGTACTGCGTGACCGTGTTCTCGTCGCCGCCCTTTTCGACGCGGAACATGTCGTCGGCGAATTTCGGCAACTGGCCGGTGCCGTAAAGAATCTCCGGATTCACGATGTACGGCGTATAAGCCTCGGTGTAGCCGTGCTGCTCGGTGTGCGTGTCGATCATGAACTGCGCGAGCGCGCGATGCAGCCGCGCGATCTGCCCGCGCAGGAGCGTGAAGCGCGCGCCCGAGAGCTTCGCGCCGGTTTCGAAGTCGAGGCCGAGCGGCGCGCCGACATCGACGTGATCCTTCACTTCAAAGTCAAACGAGCGAGGTGCGCCCCAGCGCCGCACTTCGACGTTCTGCGTCTCGTCCCGGCCCACCGGCACGCTTTCATGCGGCAGGTTCGGCACGGTCAGCATCAGGTCCGACAGGCGCTTCTGAATGTCTTCCAGCTTCGCCGCCGATTCCTTCATGGTGTCGCCGATGCCGCCGACTTCCGCCATCACCGCCGACGTGTCCTCGCCGCGGCCTTTCATCGCGCCGATCTGCTTCGACAGGCTGTTGCGGCGCGCCTGGAGTTCCTCGGTGCGCGTCTGGATCTCGCGACGCTCGGCTTCGAGCGCGGCGAAGGCGGCGACGTCGAGCGTGTAGCCTCGATCGGCGAGGCGCTTCGCGACGCCGTCCAGGTCTTTGCGGAGAAGTTGAATGTCGAGCATGGCGGGCTGCTTTTGTTGAGTATTCGAAAACGCCGATTTTAGCGCACCGGTCAGTCTGCACTGACTGTTCGGCATTACCGCCGAAGTCTGTTCGACGGTCATGCGCGGGACGCCATCGCGCTACCGCTTCTTGTCCTCGCGATGCTCGCGCCGCCACGCATCGTCCAGTTCCGCGAGCCGCGACAGTTTCTCGCCGATCTTGCCTTCGAGTCCGCGCGGCGTCGGCTGATACCAATGCGGGTCGCGCATGCCGTCGGGGAGATAGGTTTCGCCGGCGGCGTAGGCGTCGGGTTCGTCGTGCGCGTAGCGGTACTCGTGGCCGTAGCCGAGTTCTTTCATCAGCTTCGTCGGCGCGTTGCGCAGATGCACCGGCACGCCGCGCGACTGGTCCTTGCCGACGAACCGCCGCGCCTCGTTGTACGCGTTGTAGCCCGCGTTCGATTTCGGCGCGACCGCGAGATACAAAAGCGCCTGCGCGAGCGCGAGTTCGCCTTCCGGCGAGCCGAGCCGCTCGTACGTTTCGGCGGCGTCGAGCGCGATGCGCGCGCCGCGCGGGTCCGCCAGCCCGATGTCTTCCCACGCCATCCGCACGATGCGCCGCGCCAGATAACGCGCGTCCGCGCCGCCGTCGATCATGCGGCAGAACCAGTACAGCGCCGCGTCCGGATTGCTGCCGCGCACCGACTTGTGCAGCGCGCTGATCTGATCGTAGAACGCGTCGCCGCCCTTGTCGAAACGACGCAGGTTTTCGGCGAGCGCGCTGCCGAGCAATGCGCCATCCACCTCGGTTGTCTTCTGCTGCGCGGCCGCCCGCGCGACGATCTCCAGATTGTTCAGGAGCTTGCGCCCGTCGCCGTCCGCCGAGCCGATGAGCGCGTCGCGCGCCTCGTCCGTGAACGTGAGGCCGCCCAGTTCCACCGTCGCGCGTTCGAGCAGCTCCTTCAGTTCGTCGGCGTCGAGGCTTTTCAGCACGTACACCGCCGCGCGCGAGAGCAGCGCGCTATTCACTTCGAATGACGGATTCTCGGTGGTCGCGCCGACGAACACGAACAAGCCGGATTCGACGTGCGGCAGGAAGGCGTCCTGCTGGCTTTTGTTGAAGCGATGCACTTCGTCGACGAACACGAGCGTCTGCCGCCCGTTCGCGCGATGAATCTGCGCGGTCTCGACGGCCTCGCGGATATCCTTCACACCCGAGAGCACCGCCGACAGCGAGATGAACTCCGCGTGGAAGGCGGCGGCCATGAGGCGCGCGAGCGTCGTCTTGCCGACGCCCGGCGGCCCCCAGAGAATCATCGAATGCGCCTCGCCCGACTCGAACGCGACGCGCAACGGCTTGTTGGGCCCGAGCAGATGCTTCTGGCCGATCACATCGTCGATGGTGCGGGGGCGCAGGCGCTCCGCGAGCGGAACGTTGCCACGGTTTTCTTCGAACATGGTGCTGTGAACGCGAGTGAATGCGGGTTGGCGCGGTTGTCGCACGCGGCGATAATCTTGCGCTTTTCCTGGAGCGCGGTGCATCGGCCATTCGGCCAGGTTTCCGCGCGGCGTGGCGCGGCGCAAAATAGGTCGCGAATCGGGTGATTATGACAGCCGCGCGCCGAAGACGATTCGCGCAGACGGAAGCGCGGCGTCATTCATGACCGACACTATTTGGGGATCGAATCCGATGCAGCAAGAGAACACGTCCACTTACGCGCCGCTCGTGCCCGTACCCGCCGAGCGGCGCGCCTTCGGCATCAGCGACGCCTTCGCGCTGTGGTTTTCGCTCGGCATCGGCCTTCTGGTCGCGCAGGCGGGCGCGCTGCTGGTGCCGGGACTGTCGCTGCCGCACGCGCTGGTGGCCATCGTCATCGGCACCGTGATCGGCGTCGTGCTGCTCGCGCTCGCGGGCGTGATCGGCACGGACACGGGGCTCGCGGCCATGTCGTCGCTGCGTCCGACGCTCGGCGTGCGCGGCGCATCGGTGCCGGCCGTGCTGAACGCGGTGCAACTGGTCGGCTGGGGCTCGTTCGAGATCATCGTCATGCGCGATTCCGCCGACGCGCTCGCGAAGCAATCCTTCCATTTGTCGATGCCGCTCGTCTGGACGCTCGCGTTCGGCGCGCTTGCAACGCTGCTCGCCATCAGCGGTCCGCTGTCTTTCGTGCGGCGCTTTCTGCGCACGTGGGGCATCTGGCTGCTGCTGGGCGGCGCGGGCTGGCTCACGTGGAATCTGCTCTCGAAGCACGATCTCGCCTCGCTGATGGCGCGTCCCGGCACCGGCGAGATGGCGTTCGGCGCGGGCATCGATCTCGTCGTGGCAATGCCGCTTTCGTGGCTGCCGCTCATCGCCGATTACACGCGCTTCGGGCGCAGCGCGGGCGGCACGTTCCGCGGCACGCTGCTCGGCTATGGCATCGCGAATCTCTGGTTCTATGCGCTCGGCGCGGTGTACGGACTCGCGGCGGGCGGCGGCGATGCGCTGCTCACGGTCGCGTTCGCGCAAGCGGGCGGCGGCATTGCGCTGCTCCTCATTCTGATCGATGAAATCGACAACGCCTTCGCCGACATCCACTCGGCGGCCGTTTCCACCGGCACGTTCTGGGCGCGCACGAGCGTGCCGATGCTGTCGGCCGGCTACGGCGCGTTGTGTACGCTGGTCGCGCTCGTCGTCGCGATGGGCAAGTATCAGAACTTCCTGCTGCTGATCGGCTCGGTCTTCGCGCCGCTCTTCGGCGTGGTGCTGGCGGATCACTTCATCGTGAGGAAACGCCGGATCGATACGGCCGCGCTCGGCCGCACCGACGGCCGCTACGGTTACTCGGGCGGCTGGCACGTGAGCGCGTTCATCGCGTGGGCGATCGGCATTGCGGCTTATCACGCCATCAATCAATGGCTGCCGGATTTGGGCGCGACGCTGCCCTCGCTCGCGCTCGGCGCCGTGTGTTATCTGCTGCTGGTTTCGACGCGGCGCGCGGCGTTGGCTTCGTAACTCGTCACACCCGCCGCTGCACGCCCGGCAGCACGCACAACAACTCGAACGCGATGTTCGCGGCGAGCAGCGCCGTCGTTCCGAACGGATCGTAGGGCGGCGCGACCTCCACGAGATCCGCGCCGACGATATTCAGCCCCCACGCGCCCCGCACGATCTCCAGCGCCTGCGGCACTGTCAGCCCGGCAATCTCCGGCGTGCCGGTGCCGGGCGCGAACGCCGGATCGATGCCGTCGATATCGAACGTGATGTACACCGGCCCGTCGCCCATCTGCGCGCGGACTTCCTCCATCAACGGCGCGAGCGACTTGTTCCAGCACTCTTCCGTCTGCACGACGCGAAAGCCTTGCTCGCGGCACCAGTCGAAGTCGCCCGCTTCGTAGCCGGTTCCGCGCAGACCGATCTGCACCACGCGCTCGCAATCCAGCAAGCCCTCCTCCACCGCGCGGCGAAACGGCGTGCCGTGCGCGATCTTCTCGCCGAACATCGAGTCGTTGACGTCGGCGTGGGCATCGACGTGAATCAGCCCGACCTTGCCGTGCTTCGCGTGAATGGCGCGCAGGATCGGCAGCGCGATGGTGTGATCGCCGCCGAGCGTGATCGGCTTGCAGTCGTGCTCGAGGATTTCGCGGTACGCGCGCTCGATCCGGTCGATGGAATCGAGCAGGTTGTACGGATTGATCGCCACGTCGCCGATATCCGCGACGCGCAACGAATCGAACGGCGCGGCGCGCGTCGCCATGTTGTACGGGCGCAGCAGCACCGATTCGCTGCGCACCTGACGCGGGCCGAAACGCGCGCCGGTGCGGTTCGACGTGCCGAGATCGAACGGCACGCCGACGAAACACGCGTCCAGCCCGGCGGCGGACGGAACATGCGGCAGACGCATCATCGTCGTGATGCCGCCGCAGCGCGGCATCTGGTTGCCCGACAACGGCTGCGGCCGCTCGGCGCGATGATCGCGGAAATGGGAATCGAAGTGTTCGGCGGGCGCGAATAGCGAGGACGTATTCATGATGTCGAATGTGAGCGAGTGACTGGCATTCGCTAGAAATACCGCCTTTCGCGCCGAGTTAAAATGCAGCCGAAATCAACTTCACATCGATTCCGATCGATGTATCCGTACAAACGGCGGCGCCAATGTTCACTCACCTTTCCGATCTGGATCTGCGGCTCATCCGCGTGTTCCTCGCCATCGTCGATGCGGGCGGCGTTTCGTCCGCGCAAGCGACGCTCAACGTCGGCCAGTCGACCATCAGCACGCAGCTCGCGACGCTCGAAACGCGGCTCGGCTATCGGCTTTGCGAGCGCGGGCGCGGCGGTTTCGCGCTGACGCCGCGCGGCGAACAGTTCGTCGATGCCTGCCGCGCGCTCTTTGCCGCCGTCGAAACGTTCGATTCGACGGCGCGCAACGTCGGCAGGAAGCTCGTCGGCACGCTGACGCTCGGGATGATCGGCAACACACCGGTCAGCGCGAACGCGCGGATCAGCGAAGCCATCGCGCGCTTCCGGGAACGCGACGAATCCGTGCGCTTTTCGGTGCTCGTGCGCTCGCCGGGCGAACTCGAAGAAATGCTGCTTGCCGGCCGCATTCACGTGGCGATCGGCTATTTCTGGCATCGCGTGCCGTCGCTCGACTACACGGAGATCTTCGCGGAGGACCAGCTTGCGTATTGCACGCGGACGCATCCGCTTTTCGACCGTGCGGGCCACGTGACGCTCGTCGAAGCGGCCGAGCACGACTGGGCGTGGCGCAGTTATCCGCTGCCCGAGGCGGGCGCGCTCGCGCCGCGCTCCATCAGCGCCGTCGCGGACAACATGGAAGCGGTCGCGATGCTCGTCCTCTCCGGGCGACACCTCGGCTATCTGCCGGAGCACTTCGCGGCGTCCTACGTGAACGACGGCCTGCTCGCGCCGCTCAACGAATCGACGATGCGTTATCGCGTCGCGTTCCACATGGTCACGCGCGCCGATCGCAGAGGCGGCGGACGCGGCGCGCACAGCGCGAAAAACGATATCGTCGATGCCTTTATCGAGGACATGGCGCGGGCGCATCGCATCGAAATGACGAAACGAGTTTAGCGGCTAGTAAGCAGTCAAAACGAACCAATCGATGCCTTCTCTACGCGCATCGCATTTATTTTGAGATGACCGCGCGATTCCTCTTGGCAATCGAATCGGACTCCTCTTATTATCGTCTTACGCTTCGACGAATCGGATCAGAACGATCCGCTTAAGCGGGCGAAACAAAACGACTAAGAAAGGAGAACGAGATGCGCAACACGACGATGCACGCCATCCGGCTCGGACGAATCGCCATTGCAGGCGCGGCCGCCTGCTTCGCCGTTTCCGCCGGCGCGGTGACTGTTCCGGGAGGCACGATCACCTTCCTGGGAGCACTGGTCGCGCCGCCGTTCGGACTCTCGACCAATGCGCGAACGTCAGCGGACGGCCCCGGATTTTCCGCGCGAGGAGACCAAAGCGGGAACGCGGCATCGGTGACGTTCACGCCCGAGCCGAACAGTGCGCCGAGCGCGGATGTTTCGTTGTCTATCGACAATCATCGCGCGACGCCCGGCGCGCTGAACGCGAGCTTCGCGGACGGCAAAGGCCGGCGTATCGCGCCGAACAGCGGCGGTGCATTTCATGTGGGCGCATCGGGCGGCGTGCTGTCGATGCAGGGCAAGGACGCGTCCGCGAAACGCGTGACGCTCGTCACGAACTATCACTAAAAGTAGACGTCACAAACGAAACGCGGCTCCGGGGAGCCGCGTTTTTTATTACCCGTTGATCACGTCCGCGCCCTTCGGCACGTTGAACTTGAAGGTATCGCCCTTGATCGGCGGGTTCTTCTGGATGTTCGAGAACGTCAGCAGCGTGACGTTGCCGAAGACGTCGTGCAACTCCATCGCCTGAAGATTGCCGTCCTTGAAGCCGATGCCCACCGTCTCGAACTGCGTGTCCTTCGCCTTCGGCGTGAGTTCCAGCCAGTCGATGCCGCCCTTCACGCCCGCATCGCGCAACGTGAAGTTCTTGTCGAGATCGTTGCTGCCGAAAAGAATCGCTGCCGGACTTGCGCCGAGCGCGCCACCAAGGCTGCGCACCGTCACTTGATTCAGGTCTTTGTCATAGACGTACAGCTTGTCGCCGTCCGCCTGCAGGACCTGCGAATACGGCTTCTCGTAGGACCAGATGAACTTGCCCGGTCGCGCGAACATGAACGTGCCGCTGGAGTTCGCGCCCTTCGATGCCGTCGGCGTGGCCGTCGCGCCGTTGTTCGCCTTGCCCGGCGCCTTGACTTCCTGCTGCGTGAAGTCGCCGCGCGCCGCGTGCACCTGCGACACGAAGAGCTTCAGTTGCTCGGTGCCGCTCGCGAATGCCTGCGTTGCGAAGAGCATCGAAGCCGACAGAATCGCCGCGCCGAAAATCTTCCCCGTTCGTTGCTTCATAGTCTCGTTCTCCATCCAGATAGTGCCGTCCAGCGCGCGACGTTATTCCGCTTCACGCGCCGGCGCGAGAATCTCGCGGTTGCCGTTCGACGACATCGCCGAAACGAGGCCCGAGTTCTCCATTTGTTCCAGAAGCCGCGCCGCCCGGTTATAGCCGATGCGCAAGTGCCGCTGCACCAGCGAAATCGACGCCCGCCGGTTCTTGATGACGACTTCGACCGCCTGGTCGTACAGAGGATCGGCTTCGCCGTCGGTCGATCCCGCGCCCGCACCGGCCGCGCCCTCGTCGCCATCGCCCGCGAGGCCGCCTTCCAGAATGCCTTCGATGTAATTCGGCTCGCCGTGCTCCTTCAGCTTGTCGACGACGCGATGCACTTCTTCGTCCGACACGAACGCGCCGTGCACCCGCACCGGCAATCCGCTGCCCGGCGGCAGATAAAGCATGTCGCCCATGCCGAGCAGCGACTCGGCGCCTTGCTGGTCGAGAATCGTGCGCGAATCGATCTTCGACGACACCTGGAACGCCATGCGCGTCGGCACGTTCGCCTTGATGAGACCGGTGATGACGTCGACCGAAGGCCGCTGCGTCGCGAGAATCAGGTGAATGCCCGCCGCGCGCGCCTTCTGCGCGATCCGCGCGATCAGCTCTTCGACCTTCTTGCCGACGACCATCATCAGGTCGGCGAGTTCGTCGATCACCACGACGATGTTCGGCAGGCGCGTGAGCGGCTCGGGATCGTCGGGCGTGAGGCTGAACGGATTCGGAATCTTCTCGTCGCGCTTCTTCGCTTCGTCGATCTTCGTATTGAAGCTCGCGAGATTGCGCACGCCCATCTTGCTCATCAGCTTGTAGCGGCGCTCCATCTCCGCGACCGCCCAGTTGAGCGCGTGCCCCGCCTGCCGCATGTCGGTCACGACCGGACACAAGAGATGCGGGATGCCTTCGTAGACGCTCATTTCGAGCATCTTCGGGTCGATCAGAATGAGCCGCACCTGATCCGCGCTCGCCTTGTAGAGCAGCGAAAGGATCATCGCGTTGATGCCGACGGACTTGCCCGAACCCGTCGTGCCCGCGACCAGCAAGTGCGGCATCTTGGCGAGATCGGCGCAGACCGGATTGCCGCCGATGTCCTTGCCGAGACCCATCGTGAGCGGCGACGCGCCGTTCGCATAGACCTCGGAGCCGAGAATCTCGGAGAGCTTGACGGTCTGCCGGCGCTGGTTCGGCAATTCGAGCGCCATGTAGTTCTTGCCCGGAATCGTCTCGACGACGCGAATCGACACGAGCGACAGCGACCGCGCCAGATCCTTCGCCAGCCCGACGATCTGGCTGCCCTTCACGCCCGTCGCCGGCTCGATTTCATAGCGCGTGACGACCGGCCCCGGATACGCCGCGACCACGCTCACCTCGACGCCGAAATCCTTCAGCTTCTTCTCGATGAGACGCGACGTGTACTCGAGCGTATCGGCGGCGATGGTCTCCTGCGTCTTCGGCGGCGGATCGAGCAGCGAGATGGGCGGCAAAGTGGAATCGCCCGGCAGGTCCGTGAAGAGCGGCACCTGTTTTTCCTTCTCGACGCGTTCGGAGCGCGGCGGCGTCGCGACCGGCGGCACGATCACCACGGGCTCGTGATCTTCATGCTTCACGCGCGAGCGCACGACCTTGCCTTCGCGCTTCGACGCGGCTTCCTCGCCCAGCTTGCGATCGCGCCCCGCTTCGCGCCGCAGTTGCGCGCCGGTGATCGCGTTGAGAATGCCTTCGCCGGCTTTCTCGCAGACGGAAAGCCAGGAGAAGCGGAAATAGAGCGACAGCCCGATCGCGAGCGCGATCAGCAGAAAGAGCGTCGCGCCCGTGAAGCCGAGCGCATGCGACACATGCCGCGCCACGATATCGCCGACGACGCCGCCCGGCGCGCGCGGCAGCGGCACCTTGAGCGACCACATGCGCAGCGCCTCGATGCCGTCGCTCGCGAGCAGCACGAGCACGAACGCGAATGCTTCGGCGAGCCAGGTGCGGTCGCGCGGGGCGTTTTCATCGCTGGCGGACGACTGCGCGGCCGGTTCGCTGATGCGCCGGTAATTCGCGACGATGCGCCGCCCGAGCAGCACGACGAGCCAGTACGACGACAGCCCGAACACGAGCAGCAGGATGTCCGACGCGTACGCGCCGACGCGTCCCGCCCAGTTCGAAATGTGATCGACGCTCACCGCGTGCGTCCAGCTCGGATCCTTGCGGCTGTAGGAAATCAGCGCCATCACGAGGAAAAGTCCGAGCGCGACCTGGAGAATCCAGCGAATCTCGGTGAAGAGCCGCGACATGCGGTGCGGCAACGCCTGCGGGCTCGCGGAATAGGATGCTTTTGCCATTGATTCGGTGTCGCTTTTCGCAGCCCTCGGAGATTTCGCGCCGGTGGCGATCCGGGCTGCATGAACGGTGGCCTATTGTAAACGCTGCATTGCGGGGACAGGCGCAAAAACCGGCCGGCACTTGCATCCTGTAACACTCCTCACATGCCGCGAGCGTGCGTTTTTCGCGCCATTTCTGCGACGCTACCCTATCAACGCGATTGAAAGGTTCACTCGGAAGGGTTTTGCACGGCCCTTTATAATCGAGGACTTGCATCCAACTACGAGTCACCGGGAAGCGACGCGCGCGGGAGTCGAACTTGCTGCGCGAAAGTCATTCCTTCCGCTTCCGGTCAGACCATCAATAACGGACCATCGCCATGTCTTCATCCCAAAGCGCGCCCAAGCACGCCAAAGTGCTGATTCTCGGTTCCGGCCCCGCCGGCTACTCCGCCGCCGTCTATGCGGCGCGCGCGAACCTGTCGCCGCTGCTCGTCACCGGCCTCGCGCAAGGCGGCCAGCTGATGACCACCACCGACGTCGAAAACTGGCCGGGCGATCCCTCGGGCGTGCAAGGTCCGGAGCTGATGCAGCGCATGGAAGAACACGCGCGCCGCTTCAACACCGAGATCGTGTTCGATCACATCCATACCGCGAAGCTGAATGAGCGGCCGTTCCGTCTGATCGGCGATTCGGGCGAGTACACGTGCGATTCGCTCATCATCGCGACGGGCGCATCGGCGCAATATCTCGGCGATCCGTCCGAGCAGGCGTTCATGGGCAAGGGCGTGTCCGCGTGCGCCACGTGCGACGGCTTCTTCTATCGCAACGGCGAAGTCGCGGTCATCGGCGGCGGCAACACGGCGGTCGAAGAAGCGCTGTATCTGTCGGGCATCGCGAAGAAAGTGACGGTCATTCACCGCCGCGACAAGTTCCGCGCCGAGCCGATCCTGATCGACCGCCTGCTCGCGAAAGAGCAGGAAGGCGTCGTCGAGATCAAGTGGAACCACGTGCTCGACGAGGTGCTGGGCGACGATTCCGGCGTCACCGGCCTGCGCGTGAAGCACACGAGCACGGGCGAAACCACCGACGTCGCGCTGCAGGGCGTGTTCGTCGCGATCGGTCACAAGCCGAACACGGACCTCTTCGCCGGCCAGGTGGAGATGAAGAACGGCTACATCATCACGCAGGGCGGCACGAGCGGCAACGCGACCGCGACGAGCATCCCCGGCGTGTTCGCGGCGGGCGACGTGCAGGATCACATCTACCGCCAGGCGATCACGAGCGCCGGCACCGGCTGCATGGCCGCGCTCGATGCGCAGCGTTATCTCGAAACCATCGACGAAACGCCGACGCCGCACTCGATGAGCCACGAAAAGGATCGTTGAGCGGCAAGCGATGCCGCGCGCCCGGCCATTAGAATGAAGGCCGGCGCGCGGTTTCGGCGTGTGGGCGCTCGGGCGCGTCGTGGCGCGTAGGCGGAACGAAACGGGCCACGGCCCGTTTTTTTGTTTCTTTCCGTCGGTACGCGCATTTCACCTTCGCCCATTCGACAGCCGCCGCGCGCATGGCAAAATCGGCGCGCCGCGCGTCGCTGACTTGCAGCCGACTCTTCTGGCCGAACGATGCCGAAAAATCATCCTCACCCGAACGAACCGAAAGCCCGCCGGCCACAAGCGCCGCGCCCGGCTGCGCCCGCCGAAAAGCCTGCGGATCCGCGCGACGTATCGGCGGCGGTCAAGCGCGACGGGCTCTCGGGTCTCGCGTCGCTCAAGACCGCGCTCAAGGCCGACGCCGACAAGCGGCAAGCCGAACGCGTCGCGGCGGCGCGGGCCGAGCGTGAAGCCGTCGCGGATGCCGACGAGTTTCGCCGCGCGATCGGCGAGATCGAGCCGCTCAAGACGCCGCCGCGCACGACCGTCGTGCGCGTGCCGCCTTCCCCGCTGCCGCTGCAAAGCCTGCGCGACGAAGAAGCGGTGCTCCAGGAAGCGCTTTCCGACGAATACGATCCCGAAAGCCTGCTCGACATCGACGAGACGCTTTCGTATCTCCGGCCCGGCGTCAGCCAGGAAGTGGTGAAGAAGCTGCGGCGCGGCGCGTGGATCGTGCAGGCGCAGCTCGATCTGCACGGCATGCGGCGCGAGGAAGCGCGCGAGGCGCTCGCCGAATTCATCCGCGAATCGGTGAAGCGCGGGCTGCGCTGCCTGCGCGTGATTCACGGCAAGGGGCTCGGCTCCATCGGCAAGCATCCGGTGCTCAAGGGCAAGGTGCGCGCGTGGCTCGTGCAGAAGGCGGAAGTGATCGCGTTCTGTCAGGCGCGTCCGCACGACGGCGGCGCGGGCGCCGTGCTCGTGCTGCTGCAGCCGGGCGGGACGCCGCGTCACCACAATCATCCTCAAGACAAGACCCGCTGAACGACGGAACGCACGTGCATCCCAGACTCACCCTCGCCATTTCCATCATGGAGGCGTTCGCGATCTTCGCGTATGCGCTCTCCGGCCTCATCGAAGCGAGGAAGCGCCGGCTCGACGCGGTCGGCGCGTTTCTCGTCGCGCTCGCGACCGCGTTCGGCGGCGGCACCGTGCGCGACGTGCTGCTCTCGCGCCGCCCGTTTTACTGGGTGGAGCATCAGGAATACGTGCTCGCGATCTTCGCGATGTCGATCTTCGCGCCGCTCTTTCTTCGCCTCACGACGCGCCTCTTCGACCAGCGCGCGCTGCTCGTCACCGACGCCATCGGGCTGGGCCTCTTCAGCGTGTCGGGCACCTCCATCGCGCTCGACGCGCAAATGCCCATCTTCACCGCGACGATGATGGGCGTCACCACCGGCGTGTTCGGCGGCATCATCCGCGACGTGCTGTGCAACGAAGTCCCGCTGATCCTGCGCGATTCGCGGCCTTACGCGGTGTGCGCGTTCGCGGGCTGCTGGATGTACATCGGGCTGGAGCAGTTCGCCGTCGAGCCGATCTACAATGTGCTGATGTCGACGGCGTTCATCCTCGTCGCGCGGCTCATCACCTTCAAATTCGATATCCGCCTGCCGCGCTGAACCCGCGATACAGACGGAAAAACGCCCCCGTTTGCTACAATCGCGAAGTCAATCCGCCCTCCTCCGGCGCACGCGCCGGGGCATCGGGGCGTCAGTCTCCGGTCGTCAACACGCACACAGAAAATGAACATCGAGCAAGCGCGTTTCAACATGATCGAGCAACAGATTCGTCCGTGGGATGTGCTGGACCAGGACGTACTGAACCTGCTGTCGATCGTCAAGCGTGAGAACTTCGTTCCCGCCGCCTATCGCAACATCGCTTTCGCGGACCTCGAAATTCCGCTGCCCGGCGGCGAACGCATGCTCGCGCCGAAGATCGAAGCGCGCATCCTGCAGGAACTCGCGGTGAAGAAGACCGAAACGGTGCTGGAAATCGGCGCGGGCTCGGGCTACATGGCGGCGCTGCTCGCGCATCGCGGCCGCAGCGTGACGACCGTCGAAATCTCGCCGGAACTCGCCGATTTCGCGAAGCAGAATCTCGCCGCGAACGGCGTGACGAACGCGCAAGTCGCGCAGGGCGACGGCGCGCGCGGCTGGGACCAGGGCGCACCGTACGACGTCATCTGCGTGTCCGGCGGCCTGCCGATCATGCCGCAGGAGTTTCTGGAGCAGCTCAGCATCGGCGGGCGCATTGCGGCGTTCGTCGGCGCGGCGCCCGTCATGAAGGCGCAGATCATCACGCGCGTCGACGAAAAGCAGTTCCGCGTGTCGGATATCTTCGAAACGCTCGTCGCGCCGCTGAAGAACGCGCTGCATCCTTCGCCGTTCAGGTTCTGAACTCAATCGCACCGCGGCGCGGACTTAACGCCGCCGCGGGCCCTCATCGTCCGTTCCGATTTCGATCCCATGCAGAATCTCACCGCACCCGAACTCGCCGCGTGGCTCGCCGATTCGTCCCGCCCTGCCCCCGTGCTGCTCGACGTGCGCGAACCGTGGGAGCTTCAGACGGCGAAGATGGACAACGTCGTGTCGATCCCGATGCGCGACATTCCCGCGCGCAGCGAGGAACTCGACGACGACGCGCAGATCGTCTGCATCTGCCATCACGGCGCGCGCAGCGCCTCGGTCGGCATGTTCCTGGAATCGCGCGGCTTCACGAACATCTTCAATCTGTACGGCGGCATCGACGCGTGGTCGCGTCAGGTCGATCCGTCCGTTCCTACTTATTGACTACCGTGCCGGTCGCCCAGACCGGCTTGCCGGCCGTCGAATAGACGACGAGGTTGCCGTCGCGCTGCATGTAGGCGTAGCCGACCGCCATGTCCGTCTTCCCGCTTTGCCACACGCGCGCGCCGTTCGAATCGAATAGTGAGAGCGTGCCGTCTTCCTCGAAACGCATCTCCACGCCCGGCGCGCCCGCATCGCTCGTCGACCAGATTGCCGCGCCTTCGTACACGATCGCGAGAAATCCGTCGCGGCCCAGCGTCAGCGTGAAACGCCCGTCGCAGGACGCGAGCGTCTGCCCGATCGACAAGCCCTCGCCCTGCGCGAGCCGTCCGCAGCCCGACGGCGCGCGTACGGCGGGCAGCCCGGCGAACCAGTCGAGATTGGCCGCATCGGCGATGGCCAGCAGGCCCGCATCGTTCGGATGCAGGTCGTCGCCGCTATTGAACGCGCTCGCGTACGCGATGGACGCGTCGCCGGGACCGCCGAGCGCGGCGGCCTGATCGAGCACGCCGTCGCATCCGTTCGATGGATCGCGCAGAAACGCGTTCACCGCCTGCCGCGTGTCCTCGATGGCGGGCGTCCATCGCGCAATGCCTTCGAACGGCGTGAGCGTCGAGCAGATCACCTTGACGTGCGCCGCATGCGCCTGCGAAATCAGCTGTTCGAACGCGCCGGACAGCCGCTGCGCGGTCGGCGGATTGCCGCCGATGAGATTGTTCACGGCGTCGTCGGACACGATCACCCACTTCACGTTGGCCTGTTGCAGCACGTCGCGCTGAAAGCGCGTGAGGCCCGCCTGCCCGGACGAATCGCCGTCGGAAAAGAAGTTGTTGCCGCTGATGCCCTGATTCAGCACGCCGACGTTCATGCCCGCGGCGATCAGCCGCTCGGCCAGCCGGTTCGGCCATCGCCGGTTCATGTTCGGCGTGGACGCGAGGCCGTCCGTGATCGATGCCCCGAACGCGACGACCGCGCCCGTCGCGCCCGCGTTGACGACATCGAGATTGGCGAGGAAATAGTACGACGGCCCGCCCGCCGCGTTGGCGACGCCGCCCGCGAACGACGCATCGCCGCTCACATCGCCGGGCGCGATATAGACGTCCTGCAAGCCGGCGGGATGGCCGGTCGAATTCGGCGGCGTCTTCGACGGCACGTGGAAGCTCACCGCCACGTCGCCGAGCACGGGCGCCTGGAACGCGACGGTATCGCTGACGACGGAGCCGCCTGCCGGAATCGTCACGTACGCTTGCCCGTTGAACGTGGCGGCGCGATCCGTCGCGGCGACGGTCTGCGCGCCGCTCGCCCGCTGTGCGACATGCACGTTGCCGAGCGTGACGGGCTGGCTGCCGAAGAGATTGGAGAAGCGCAGCCGCACGGCCGTCCCGCCGATGCTCGTATGCACGATCTGGCGAATCGTCTGGTTGTCGAAACCGGGATCGCTCGTGATGGCGGGCGCGGCGGACCACGTGCCCGTCCACAGCGGCGCGCCGGTCTGCGCGTGTGCCGGCGACGCTTCCACGCAAGAAAGCAGCGCGCAAAATGCCGGCGCGACGAGCCTCCGAAGTCGGTTCGCAGTGTCCACTTCGTCTCCTTTCATGGCTCGCGCGATGGCTGAACGAGAATAGATCACGCTACGCCGGTTCGTGGCCGTGCGCTAACGAACAGACGCGGACGAAGAAATGAAAAAGCCGCACGCCTTTGCAGGCATGCGGCTTCGAATGAATCGGACGATGAACCGGCTTAAACGACGTTCATCGCCAGCGCGCTCGCGCGATAGTGCTCGGCGGCTTTGTCGGCATCGCCGAGCTGTTCGTGCAGACGCGCCAGCGCGCGATGCGTGCGAATCTTCAGCGGCTCGTTGTCGGCGAGCTTCAGCGCCGATTCGAGGAACGCCTGCGCCTTGCCCCACAACTGCTGATGCAGGCAGAGCCGCCCGAGCGTGAAGAGAAGGTCCGCGTCTTCGGTGCGCTCCTTCTGCCACGCTTCGGCGCGCTGGATAAGCGGGAACGCGTCGCCGCCGACGACGCAATCCGGATAGCGCCGCAACAGCCGCGCGTCCCAGTTATGCGCGAGCGCATCCTCGACGATCTTCCTCGCTTCCGCGCGACGATCGAGCGCGATCAGCAGTTCCGCCGCGAGATCGGCGAGACGCGGCGACTGGCGCTCCGTCACCGAGAGCGATTGCCAGAGCTCGAGCAACGCGTCGGGATTATGCCGGCGATCGCGCAGCAAGTTTTCCGCCGCGACCTGACGCAAACGCACCGCGACCGCCGGATGCAGCGCCTCGCGCTTTTCCAGCATCCGCACGAGCTTCAGCACTTCGCCCCAGTTCTTCAATTGCTGCTGGGCGCGCAGCGCGATCTGCTGCGCGTGGATGCGCCGTCCGCCCTGCGCCTGCATTTCCGTCAGCGCGATGAGTGCGCCGTCCGCGTCGCGGCCATCGGCGCGCATGTCGGCGGTGGCCATGAGACGCGCGTCCTGCCAGTCCGCGCCGCTGATCTGCGCGAGCCATTCGTCGCGGCGCGCGTACTCGTGCAGCCGATGCGCCGCCTGCGCGCCGATCAGGCTGGCCGCGCCCTTGTTCGCATCGACGGAAAGCGCATCGCGCGAAGCCTTCTCCGCCTTCGAGAAGCGGCCCGCATACAAATGGCCGATGGCGTCGCGCAACGCCGCGTTCGCCTTCGCGAGCCGGCTGCGCGCGCGATACGCGGCCACGCGCTCGGGCATCTTCCACACGCCGCGCGCCGCGCGAATCAGCGCATAGAGCACGATGAAGAGCACGACGAGCGCCACCACGAACAGATTCAGCGACACGTCCACGCGATACGGCGGCACCACGATCAGAACCTGCCCGCCGTCGAAGCCGCCGACCGTCGCGACGATCACCGCGACCGCGAACAGCAGCGCGAGCCAGATGAGTCCACGAATCGTCATCATCCGCCTCGCTTGAACTGATGCACGGCGGCGAGGCTCGCGTTCAGGTTCGGCACGGCGACCGCGACCGATGCCTGATCGACCTGCTTCACGAGACCGCGCACGGCCTCCACTTTCTTCGACGACGGATCGAAGTAGCGGCCCAGCGATGCGTCGGCGGCCTGAAGATCGGACTTGAGCGTGGCTTCGCTGCGCGAGAGCAGCGACAGACGCGCGGACAACAGCCGCAGCTTCACGTTCTCGCGCACGAAGTAGCCCTGATCGGGCGCCGTGAGCATGGCGTCCGCGTTGTCGATGCGCCGCACGGACACGAGACTCGCCAGTTGCTGGCCGATGCCCGTCGTGATCTGCCGCCACAGCACCTTCCAGCGCGGCTCGCCGGTCGCCGCCGCGATCGACGCGCTATCGGCCGGCGCGGCGGCTTGCGCGCGCGCGCGCTCGATCGGCGCTTCGCCCGCGAGCGGCAACGTGTCGATCTGTTCGATGGCGGTATCGAGCTTGATGGCGAGGCCGGTCAGGTCCGTGGTCGGCGCGGCCTTCAGCTTGTCCATGTCCTGCGCGATGGCCTTGCGGATGGTCACGACCTGCGGGCCGGTCGTCGCGGCCAAGCGCGTGTCGGCGCTTTCGAGCGCGAAGAGCGCCAGTTGCACGTTGCCGGTCAATTGCAGTTGCTGGCTCGCGCTCGAGAGAATTTGCTCGACTTCCGCGATGGTCCAGTCGTCGCGATTGCTCGCGAGATCCTGATACTGCTGCTGCAACGCCTGGCTGTGCGCTTCGGCATCGGCGAGCTTGCCTTGCAACTGGATGATCTGCGTGTTGAGCGCGCCGGTCGCGCTCGCGGCCTGATCGGCCTTCGCGCGCAGTTCGGCGTTTTGCGCATCGGCCTGCGCGACGCGCTGCGTCAGTTCCTGTTCCTTGCGGTCGAGCTTGCGGTTCAGCGCATAGCCGCCCGCACCCGCCGCGATGGCCAGAATGGCGATGACGAACCACAGCAATACGTTGCCCGCGCCGCCGCGCCGCTTCTGCTGCTCGTAGGGCGCATACGGCGTGTTGGGCGGCAGGGGCGGTGTCACGTTCGGCTGAGGTGAAGCTTTCTTGGAATCGTTCGAATCAGTCATGCGTGATTGAGCCGGTTGATGAGCCGGTGAGTTGTCCGCCGAACTGGCCGGTGAGTGGTCCGTCGATACGGCCGCCGATGATTCATCGCCTGGAAACAGCGTTTCGAGCGACTGCACGATGCGCTCATCGCCGGCGCCGGACACCGTAATCCTATCAAAACCCGCCTGGCGCGCGGCTTCAGCGATGCGCGGGTGCGGGCAGACCACCGGCGCCCGCTTGATGCGCACGATTTCGTCGGCGGTGAGATGCTCGCGCGCGAGTTCGTCGAGATTGCGCACGCCTTCGGAACTCGTCAGCAGCCACGCATGCGGCGCGCCCGCGAGCAGCGTGTGGATGCGCTCCCACTTTTGCATCGACGGTTCGGGCAACAGACGCCGGTACGCCGCCGCCTTTTCGACGCGCGCGCCCGCTTCCGCGAGACGTTCGGCGAGCCATTCGCGCCCGCCGTCGCCGCGCACGATCAGCACGCGCTTGCCTTCCAGCCCGTTCGCGCCGAAGTGCGATTCGATCGCCGTGTACAGCGCCTCGGAGTCGAAGCGCGGATCGGCATGTTCCGCCGACGGACTGATCACGCGATGCCCCGGCGCGCTCACGCCTTGCCGCGCCAGCGCCGCGACGCTGCCCGGCCCGACCGCCGCCACCGGCACGTCGGCAGGCCACGGCGCGAAAAGGCGGCCGAACGCGTGATCGACCGCATTCGGCGAGACGAACACGACGAGCGCGTAACGCTCGGGCCCGTACAGCTCGTCGAGGGCGGCGCGCAGCAGGGCATCGTCGGAAACGGGGGCGATGTCGATGAGCGGGAATTCGAACGCGTCGAAACCGGCGCGGGTAAGCCGCGCGATCAGCCCGGACGACTGGCCGCCCGGCCGCGTGATGACGACGGTGGCGCGGCGCGCGCTCGCCATCAGGACGGATTCGCCGCGGACGGCGGAAGTTCGTCCTGCTTCGCGGGCGCGGCATTGGGCGCGTCGGCGCGGCTCATCGTGGAAAGCGCGTTGACGATGTCCATCGCGCCTTGCGCTTCCAAATCCGCCGACACGCGCTGGCCGAGCGCGAGCGCCGCCGCGAGATCGGGCGCGCGCACGTGTTCCTCGGCGCGCAGCACGCGCTTGCCGTCCGGCATCGATACGGCGCCGCGCAAATGCAGCGCGTCGCCCTGCCACTGCGCGTACGCGGCGAGCGGCACTTCGCAGCTTCCGCCGAGCGCGCGCGACACCGCGCGTTCCGCTTCGACGGCGAGCGCGGTCGCCTCGTCGTGCAGCGGCGCGAGCCACGCGGCAAGATCGGCGCGATCCGCGCGAATCTCGATGCCGAGCGCGCCCTGGCCCGCCGCGGGCAGGCTGTCGGAGGCGTCGAGCAAGGCGCGGATGCGCGCTTCCATGCCGAGGCGCTTCAGTCCGGCGGCCGCGAGAATGATGGCCGCGTAGTCGCCGCGATCCAGCTTGGCGAGGCGCGTATCGAGATTGCCGCGCAACGGCCGGACATCGAGATGCGGAAAGCGTGCGCGGATCATGGATTCGCGGCGCAGGCTCGACGTACCGACGACGCTTCCCGCCGGCAATTCCGCCAGCGACGCGTAATGCGGCGACACGAAGGCATCGCGCGGATCTTCGCGTTCGAGAATCGCGCCGAGCGTGAAGCCTTCGGGAAGCTGCATCGGCACGTCCTTGAGCGAATGGACGGCGAGATCGGCGCGGCCTTCGGCGAGCGCTGCTTCGAGTTCCTTGACGAAGAGTCCCTTGCCGCCGACTTTGGAAAGCGTGCGATCCAGAATCTGATCGCCGCGCGTCGTCATTCCGAGAATTTTGACGTCGCAAGATGGATATAATTTGTGCAGCGCACACCGCACGTGCTCGGCTTGCCACATCGCGAGCCGGCTTTCCCGCGAAGCGATGACGAGGCTTGCGGGCGGTGTCGTTGAATGCGTCTCGGAATTCATTGATGCTCGATCGGATGACGGGATGAAATAACGAACAATGGTAGCACGCACGCCAGGGTCCATTTGGCGCGGGCGGCACGCCGGAGCCTTGTCCGGCGCGCCTTCCGGGCGTCCGCGAGGGCGGCGACGTGCGTGGGCGCAGCACGGGGAGACACGTGCGCGCACTCGGCGCTTTACGCGCGTTCGCTTTCGATGGTCCGCATGACACCCGGGCGCCGGCTCTCGCCTTAAGCGCCTGTCGATGGTCTTTGGCTTGCATCAGAGAGGAATTCAACGTGACGTCTTCCGCATCGGCCCGCCAGGCTCGCAGTAACGGCGCATCGCCCGACTCATCCTCCATCGCGTCCGCCACGTCGCCCATGCCGCACGTGACGCCGCCGCCTTCCGCCGTCGCGCTGAAGGCGAAGCCTTCGAAGAAAGCGGACATGGCCAAGCCGCGCAAGAAGGCGAAGGCCGATGCCGTCATCGGCGACGCATCCGCCGAACGCGCGAAGCCCGCGACAGCAGGCCGCGCCCGCGACGACAAGGATCGCCCGCTTTTCGAGGACATCCGCTTTCTCGGCCGGCTGCTCGGCGAAGTGCTGCGCGAGCAGGAAGGCGACGCCGTGTTCGACATGGTCGAGACCATTCGTCAGACCGCCGTGAAATTCCGCCGCGAGGACGATGTCGACGCCTCACAGGCGCTCGAAAAACGCCTGCGCGCGCTGTCGCCGGAGCAGACGGTGAGCGTCGTGCGCGCGTTCAGCTATTTCTCGCATCTGGCGAATATCGCGGAAGACCGGCATCACAACCGCCGGCGGCGCATTCACGCGCTCGCGGGCAGCGCGCCGAGGCCCGGCACCATCGCGTATGCGATCGAGCGCATGCGCGAGCAGAAGAACGTCAGCGCCACGCGCAAGATGCTGCAGAAATTCTTCGACGACGCGCTGATCGTGCCCGTCCTCACCGCGCATCCGACCGAAGTGCAGCGCAAGAGCATTCTCGATGCGCAGCACGACATCGCGCGCCTGCTCGCCGAGCGCGATCAGGAATTGACCGCCCGCGAGCGCGCGCAGAACGAAGCGGTGCTGCGCGCCCGCGTCACGTCGCTGTGGCAGACGCGGATGCTGCGCGACTCGCGCCTCACCGTCGCCGACGAAATCGAGAACGCGCTGTCCTACTATCGCGCGACTTTCCTCGATGAAATTCCCGCGCTGTACGCCGATATCGAAGCCGCGCTCGCCGAGCACGGCCTGCCCGCGCGGCTTCCGCCGTTCTTCCAGATGGGAAGCTGGATCGGCGGCGACCGCGACGGCAATCCGAACGTCACCGCCGCGACGCTCGAAAACGCCATCACGCGGCAAGCGACGGTCATCTTCGAGCACTATCTCGAAGAGGTGCACAAGCTCGGCGCGGAGCTGTCGGTGTCGGAGCTGCTCTCGGGATCGAGCGAAGCGTTGCAGGCGCTGGCGGAAGCCTCGCCGGACCGCTCGCCGCATCGCACGGACGAGCCGTATCGGCGCGCGCTGATCGGCATCTACACGCGGCTTGCCGCGAGCGCGCGCGTGCGGCTCGGCGAAGGCGTCGTGGCGGTGCGCAGCGCCGGACGCGGCGCGGCCCCGATCCGCGCGACGCCCTACGCCGACGCCGCCGAGTTCACGCGCGATCTGCACGTGCTGATCGATTCGCTCGCCGAGCATCACGGCGCGTCGCTGTCGGCCGCGCGCCTGTCGCCGCTCGCGCGGGCATCGGAAGTCTTCGGCTTCCATCTGGCGAGCATCGATTTGCGGCAAAGCTCGGACATCCACGAAGCGGTCATCGCCGAATTGCTGGCGCGCGGCGGCGTCGAGCAGGATTACGCGGCGCTTTCCGAGGAAGAGAAGCAACGCGTGCTGCTGAAGGAACTCGGACAGCCGCGCCCGCTGCGCCTGCCTTACGCCGAGTATTCCGATCTCGCGAGAAGCGAACTCGGCGTGCTCGAAGCGGCGCGCGTGATCCGCGAGAACTTCGGCGCGCGCGCGGTGCGCAACTACATCATTTCGCACACGGAGACCGTCAGCGATCTGCTGGAAGTCATGCTGCTGCAGAAGGAAACCGGCGTGCTGCAAGGCTGTCTTGGCGCGAAGAACGATCCCGCGCGCGACGGCCTGATGGTCATTCCGCTCTTCGAGACGATCGCGGACTTGCGCAATGCGCCCGTCATCATGGGCGATCTGTTCGCGCTGCCGGGCGTCGATGCGCTCATCGCCAATCAGGGCGGCGAGCAGGAAGTCATGCTCGGCTATTCGGACAGCAACAAGGACGGCGGTTTCCTCACGTCGAACTGGGAGCTGTATCGCGCGGAACTGGCGCTCGTCGCGCTCTTCAAGGAACGCGGCACGACGCTCAGGCTTTTCCACGGGCGCGGCGGCACGGTCGGACGCGGCGGCGGCCCGACGTATCAGGCCATTCTTTCGCAGCCGCCCGGCACCGTCGACGGTCAAATCCGCCTGACCGAGCAAGGGGAAGTCATCGCGAGCAAGTTCGGCAATCCCGAGATCGGGCGGCGCAATCTGGAAACGGTCGTGGCCGCGACGCTGGAGGCATCGCTGCTGCCGCACGAGAACGCGCCCGCGCAACTGCCGCAATTCGAAGCGACGATGCAGACGCTTTCGGACGCCGCGATGGCCGCGTATCGCGCGCTCGTCTACGAGACGCCCGGCTTCACCGACTACTTCTTCTCGTCGACGCCGATCGCGGAAATCGCGGAGCTGAACATCGGCAGCCGGCCAGCGTCGCGCAAGCTGCAAGACCCGAAGCATCGGAAGATTGAAGACTTGCGCGCGATTCCGTGGGGCTTCTCGTGGGGCCAATGCCGCCTGCTGCTCACGGGCTGGTACGGCTTCGGCAGCGCGGTCACGGCGTTTCTCGAGGCGGGCGGCTCCGACGCCGATCGCGCCAAGCGCCTCAACACGCTGCGCAAGATGCACAAGACCTGGCCGTTCTTCCAGAATCTGCTGTCGAACATGGACATGGTGCTCGCCAAGACCGATCTCGCGGTGGCGTCGCGCTATGCGCAGCTCGTCAGCGACAAGAAGCTGCGCAAGCTCGTGTTCGACCGCATCGTCGCGGAGCACGAGCGCACGTGCCGCGTGCTCGGCGAGATCACCGGCCGGCACGAGCGCCTGTCCGACAACCCGCTGCTCGCGCGTTCGATCAAGAACCGCTTCCCGTATCTCGATCCGCTGAACCACCTGCAAGTGGAGTTGCTCAAGCGCCATCGCGCGGGAGATCAGAACGTGCGGCTGCGGCGCGGCATTCACCTGACGATCAACGGGATCGCGGCGGGCTTGCGCAACACCGGCTGACGATCCCGCTTGGGGCAAGCTTCAGTCCCGGCGCTTCGCCTCGATCATCAGCGCGTCGAGTTCGAAGGAGCAGTCGTCCTTCACGGCGAAGTACTGGCGCACTTCGTCGGGCGCGCTCGTCCACATCGAGCGGATGGCCGTCACGCGCTCGGGCGGCGTGCGCATCCGCGATACCCACGCTTCGAACTCCAGCGGAAGGCGCCACCGCTCGGTCACGTGCGCGTCGAAGCCGGCGGCGTCGAGCATCGCGATCCATTCGTCCGCGCGATAGTCGCGAATGTGCGACGCATCGCGCAGCACTTCGATCGCCTGGATATGCGTGTCGTAGAGCGGATCGTCGATGCCCGCGATGTCGATGAACTTCAGCCGCCCGCCCGGCTTCAGCACGCGATGCACTTCCGCCAGCGCGCGCGGCACGTCGCGCCAGTGATGCGCGCTCATGCGGCTCACGGCCCAGTCGAACGATGCGTCGTCGAACGGCAGCGTTTCGGCCGCGCCCTGCTGCGTGCGGATTGTGGTCAGGCCGCGTTCCTTCGCGGCGGCATCGACTGTTGCGAGCATCTGCGGCGCGATGTCGTACGCCACCACTTCGCGCACGTGCGGCGCGATCGCGAAACTCGCGTGCCCCGCGCCGCAGCCCATGTCCAGCACGCGCGCGTTGCCGCACGTAGCCGCGAACGTCGCCGCGAGATTCTGCAGGTCCGCGCCGGTCGCGTGAACCTGGCTCGTGAGATACGCGGCGGCGGTCGAGCCGAACGCGTCGGCGACCTGATCGTGATGTTTCATCCTGCTCTCCGGTTTCGTTATGGGCCAAAGCGCCTGCCCGCTACAATAGAGCCCGCCCGGTACCAGTACAAGTTGAGCAATTATTCTGGTATCTGAACCACCCGTCGAAGTCCGAATGCATCCTGAGAAAACTTCTTCCGAGCCATTGGCGGAAACGCCCGCGCGCGCGCTCGGCGAATTCATCCGCACGCATCGTGAACGGCTGTCGCCGCTCGCCGTCGGCCTGCCGCCCGGACCGCGCCGCCGCACGCCCGGCTTGCGGCGCGAGGAAGTCGCGCAACTCTGCGGCGTCAGTCCGACCTGGTACACGTGGATCGAGCAAGGCCGCCCGGTGTCCGCTTCCGCCGATGCCCTCGCGCGCATCGCCGTCGCGCTGCAACTCTCGCGCGCCGAACGCGCGTATCTGTTCGAACTCGCCGCCCAGCGCGATCCCGCCGAGCCCGATCCCGCCGCGCAGGACGTTCCCGCCGCGCTGCTGCAAACGGTCGGGCTGATCGACGCGCCCGCGTACGTGCTCGACCGGCAGTGGAACGCACTGCGCTGGAATGCGCCCGCCGCCGATCTTTTCGTCGGCTGGCTCGACGGCGCGCACGACCGCAATCTGCTGACGTACACGTTCACGTCGCCGGCGGCGCGCTCGCTGATCGTCGATTGGGAAACGCGCGCGCGGCGTCTCGCCGCCGAGTTTCGCGCCGATTCCATCCGCCATCTGAACGATGCGCCCACGCGCGCGCTGATCGATTCGCTTTCCGCCGCGAGCGATGCCTTCGCGCGCTTCTGGGCCTCGCAGGACGTGTTCGAACGCGAAGGCGGCGAGCGCGCGTTCGAGCATCCGTCGCGCGGGCGCGTCGTGTTCAATCAGATCACGTTCAAGCCCGCGCATCGCGAAGACTTGAAGCTCGTGATCCTGGTCGGGTCCGAATAGTGTCGAATGTTAAAATTTTCGTCTTTCCGAAGCAGAATCAAGCCAAACCCTCCCGCTGAGAAAACACCATGACGTCCCAACTTCACAAAAAAGGCGAAGCCTGGTCGGCTCGCTTCTCCGAGCCGATGTCGGAGCTCGTCAAGCGCTATACGTCGTCGGTGTTTTTCGACAAGCGGCTCGCGCTCGTCGACATTCAAGGCTCGCTCGCGCATGCATCGATGCTCGCGGCGCAGAAGATCATCGGCGCCGACGACCTCGCGGCCATCGAGCGCGGCATGGCGCAGATCAGGGGTGAAATCGAGCGCGGCGAGTTCGAATGGAAGCTCGATCTCGAAGACGTGCATCTGAATATCGAAGCGCGGCTGACGGCGTTGATCGGCGATGCCGGCAAGCGCCTGCACACCGGCCGCTCGCGCAACGATCAGGTCGCGACCGACATCCGCCTGTGGCTGCGCGGCGAAATCGACCGCATCGGCGAGTTGCTGAAGGACTTGCGCGTCGCGCTCATCGACATGGCCGAGAAGCACGCCGACACGATCATGCCCGGCTTCACGCACTTGCAGGTCGCGCAGCCGGTGACGTTCGGGCATCACCTTCTCGCGTACGTCGAGATGTTCTCGCGCGATGCCGAGCGCATGCGCGATTGCCGCAAGCGCGTGAATCGCCTGCCGCTCGGCGCGGCGGCGCTCGCGGGCACGAGCTATCCGATCGATCGTCACGCGGTGGCCGCCACGCTCGGCTTCGACGGCATCTGCGCGAATTCGCTCGATGCCGTGTCCGACCGCGACTTCGCGATCGAATTCACGGCGGCGGCCGCGCTCGTGATGACGCACGTGTCGCGCTTCTCGGAAGAACTCGTGCTGTGGATGAGCCCGCGCGTCGGTTTCATCGATCTGGCGGACCGCTTCTGCACGGGTTCGTCGATCATGCCGCAGAAGAAGAATCCCGACGTGCCCGAACTCGCGCGCGGCAAGACGGGACGCGTGAACGGGCATCTGATGGCGCTGCTCACGCTGATGAAAGGCCAGCCGCTCGCGTACAACAAGGACAATCAGGAAGACAAGGAACCGCTGTTCGATACGGTCGATACCGTCGCGGACACGCTGCGCATCTTCGCGGAAATGGCGGCGGGCATCACGGTCAAGCCGCAGGCGATGCGCGCGGCGGCGCTGCAAGGCTTTTCGACGGCCACCGATCTCGCCGACTATCTCGTGAAGCGCGGCCTGCCCTTCCGCGATGCGCACGAAGCCGTCGCGCATGCAGTGCGAATTTGCGACGATCGCGGCTGCGATATCGCGGACCTGTCGCTGGACGCGATGCGCCTCGAATTGCCGAACGTCGCGCATCTGATCGGTGAAGACGTGTTCGACTATCTGACGCTCGAAGGTTCGGTGGCGAGCCGCAATCACGCGGGCGGCACCGCGCCGGATCAGGTGCGCGCGGCAGCGAAGGCGGCGCGCGAATCACTTGCCTGAGACGCGTCGTCGAGGCATCGGAAAAGACCCGCGCAATGCGGGTCTTTTTTTGCGCGTAGACATCGAATCGAATGATGGCCCCGTGCGATTCGATTCCGGAAACGACGCGAACGCATCGCGTCATTCAGGCATTCGCGCTTCAGGGAAGCCGCTTCCTTACTAAGAGCTTTCTTCGCGTGGATCGTTCGGTTACCAGTGTTTCCGCACGGCGCGTTCAGCCAACCGCATAACGCGTCGAAAGCCGCAACAGTTCCAGGCCTCGAAACGAAACAACCCATAACGAAACGATGGCGGCCACTCCCATGCATCGCGTTAATAAGCATTCCGAATTTTATACCGGTTCACGGCACCGGCACCGTGACCAACGGCGCACTTATTTCGCATCTAAATGATGTGGATGAAGCTCGGTTGAATGGCCTCCCATTCTCGTGACTGCACGACGAGGAAACGCGCGCGGCGAATCAGTCGTGTCCGCCGCGGACGATGAATAACCCGCAGGCAGTCAAGCGCCGCGCTGACTTAGAATGCATGGCGGGCAACGCCCGAGCCTGCCGTATCGCGACGCATCGCCGTTCAATCCGGAGACAGACCCGAAAGATGATCATTCGCCCGAAGCTGAACTGGTTCCGGCTCCTTTTCGTTTGGCGCGGCTCCGTGCTGCCGCAGTTGCTGCCGAGACTCGCGCTGATCTTCGCGCTGTCCATCGCGGCGATCTTCATGCACGACCACATGCGCCACTATCCGATCGGGCTCGGCACGCCGCCGTTCGCGCTCGTGGGCATCGCGCTAGCCGTGTTTCTCGGCTTTCGCAACAGCGCAAGTTACGAGCGCTGGTGGGAAGGCCGAAAGCTGTGGGGAGCGTTGCTCAACACGTCGCGCGCACTGGCGCAGCAAGTGTTGTCGTCGCCGGAGCCGCGGGATCGCAGTCAGTCGCGCCGTTTTCTCGCGGCGCTCGGCGCATTGGCGCATGCGCTTCGGCATCAGCTGCGCGGCACCGATGCGCTCGCCGATCTTGCTCCCCGATTGCCGGCCGACTTGCACGCGCGCGTCGCAGCCGCGAAATACCGGCCCGCGCTAATCATGCTCTGGCTCGGAGAATGGGTGGCCGAGCGCAGGCGCGAAGGCACGCTGGACGGCTACTCGGCGCTCGCGATCCAGCACAATCTGAACATGCTTTCCGATGTGATCGGCGGATGCGAACGGCTCTCGGCCACGCCATTGCCCTTTTCGTACTCGGTGATGATCCATCGCACCGTCTATCTCTTCTGCGCGATGCTGCCGTTCGGTCTCGTCGATGGCGCCGGTCTGCTCACGCCCCTCTTCGCGCTGCTCGTCGCCTATGCGTTCATGGCGCTGGAAGCGATCGCCGCGCAGATCGAAGATCCGTTCGGCGTCGAAGAGAACGACCTCGCGCTGAACGCGATGTGCGAGGGCATCGAACTCGCGCTGCATGACATGGCGGCCGATCCGGAGTTTCCTCTCGCGCCGAAGCCCTACTCGCCTTCTCGCGATTTCATCCTCGACTGATACCGGATGGATTGCCTTCAGGCAACTGTAGTTTGCTTGAAAGCGGTCTTTCACCAAACGACACAGATAGTTTCCGCATGGCGGGTACTGCCCGCGCACGACTTCATTCATAATCGTGCGGACTTTTTCTGGAGAAATTGTTTTGAAACTGTTCTACAAAGCGGGCGCTTGCTCGCTCGCATCGCATATCGTTCTGCAGGAATCCGGTCTGCCCTTCGAAATCGAAGCAGTCGATCTGAAAACGAAGCGCACCGCAAGCGGCGCCGATTTCACGGCAATCAACGAAAAGGGCTACGTGCCCGCGCTGCAACTGGACAGCGGTGAAGTGCTGACCGAAGGCCCCGCGATCATGCAATACATCGCGGATCAGGTGCCGGCCAAGCACCTCGCACCGCTCGCCGACGGCATGGCGCGTTATCGCCTGCAAGGCTGGCTCACGTTCATCGGCACCGAGCTGCACAAGAACTTCTCGCCGTTCTTCAATCCGGCCGGCACGAGTGAATGGAAAGCGGTCGCGATGGGCAATCTCGAACGCCGTCTCGCTTACGTCGCGAAGCATATCGACGACAAGCAGTATCTGGTCGGCGATGAATTCAGCATCGGCGATGCGTATCTCTTCACCGTGCTCGGCTGGGCGCAGCACATCGATCTCGATCTCGGCAAGTGGCCGGCACTGACCGCGTATCAGGCGCGCGTCGGCGCACGGGCGGGCGTGCAGGCGGCGATGAAGGCCGAAGGCCTCATCTGACGCCAGTTGCGTTATCCACGGCATCAAAAAGAAAACGGCCCTCGCGGGCCGTTTCTCGTTACAGCATCGAATACGCGAACGTCAGTCGCGCACGCAATCGACGAAATACTCGATGCGTCCGTTGATCATCTCGCCGACGAGCCCGTGAATATCCGTGTGGAAGCCCGGGAAGCGCTCGTTGAACTCGCGCGCGAAGCGCAGATAATCGACGATCGTGCGATTGAAGCGCTCGCCCGGAATCAGAAGCGGAATGCCCGGCGGATACGGCGTGAGCAGAATGCTCGTCACGCGGCCTTCGAGTTCGTCGATAGGCACGCGGTCGATCTCGCGGTGCACGAGCTTCGCGTAGGCTTCGGACGGCTTCATCGCCGGCTCCATGCTCGACAGATACATCTCGGTCGTGAGACGCGCGATGTCATTCGCACGGTAGACGCTGTGAATCTGCTGGCACAGATCGCGCAAGCCGATCCGCTCATACGACGGATGCTGCGCGACGAACTCCGGCAGCACGCGCCACAGCGGCTGGTTGTTGTCGTAGTCGTCCTTGAACTGCTGAAGCTCGGTGACCATCGAGTTCCAGCGGCCTTTCGTGATGCCGATCGTGAACATGATGAAGAACGAGTAAAGCCCCGTCTTCTCCACGATGATGCCGTGCTCGGCCAGATAGCGCGTCACGATGCCCGCCGGAATGCCCGTCTCGCCGAATTCGCCGTCCACGTCGAGTCCCGGCGTGATGATCGTCGCCTTGATCGGATCGAGCATGTTGAAGCCTTCCGCGAGCGGCCCGAAGCCGTGCCAGCGGTCGTTCGGCTTCAGCATCCAGTCCTCGCGGTCGCCGATGCCTTCCTCGGCCAACGCGTCCGGGCCCCAGACCTTGAAGAACCAGTCGTCGCCGTATTCGGCATCGACCTTGCGCATCGCGCGGCGGAAATCGAGCGCTTCAGCAATCGATTCCTCCACGAGCGCCGGGCCGCCCGGCGCTTCCATCATCGCCGCTGCGACATCGCACGACGCGATGATCGCGTATTGCGGCGACGTCGACGTATGCATCAGATACGCCTCGTTGAAGCGATGACGGTCGAACGTGCTGTTCTCGCTGTCCTGCACGAGAATCTGCGACGCCTGCGAAATGCCGGCGAGCAGCTTGTGCGTGGAGTGCGTCGCGAACACGAGCGCGCCCGTGCGCGGCCGGCCCGCGCCGATCGCGTGCATGTCCTGATAGAACGAATGGAACTCGGCGTGCGGCAGCCATGCTTCGTCGAAGTGCAGCGTGTCGACCGTGTCGCCGAGCAGATCCTTGATCATCTCGACGTTGTAGACCACGCCGTCGTACGTGCTCTGCGTGATCGTGAGAATGCGCGGCTTGACCTTCGGATTCTTCGCCAGCGCCTCGCGCGCGAACGGATTCTCCTCGATCTTCCTGCGGATGACTTCGGGCTTGAACTCGTCGCGCGAAATCGGACCGATGATGCCGAAGTGATTGCGCGTCGGCGTGAGGAACACGGGGATCGCGCCCGTCATCGTGATCGCGTGCAGGATCGACTTGTGGCAGTTGCGGTCCACCACGACGATATCCCCCGGCGCGACCGTTGCGTGCCACACAATCTTGTTCGACGTGGACGTGCCGTTCGTCACGAAGAACAGATGGTCCGCGCTGAAAATGCGCGCCGCGTTGCGCTCCGAGGCCGCGACCGGGCCGGTGTGATCGAGCAGTTGACCGAGTTCCTCGACCGCGTTGCACACGTCCGCGCGCAGCATGTTCTCGCCGAAGAACTGGTGGAACATCTGCCCGAGCGGATTCTTCAGGAACGCGACGCCGCCCGAGTGACCGGGACAGTGCCACGAATACGAACCCTCTTCCGCGTACTGCACGAGTTCCTTGAAGAACGGCGGCGCGAGCGAGTCGAGATACACCTTCGCCTCGCGAATGACGTGCCGCGCGACGAACTCCGGCGTGTCCTCGAACATGTGGATGAAGCCGTGCAGTTCGCGCAGGATGTCGTTCGGCAGATGGCGCGATGTGCGCGTTTCGCCGTACAGGAAGATGGGGATGTCGGCGTTGCGGCGGCGCACGGCGTCGATGAACGCACGCAGCGCGACGATGGCCGACGCGAGTTCGGGCGTATCGCCTTCGACGACGACGTTATCGGCGTAAGGCAAAAGCTCGTCGTCGTCGATCGAAAGAATGAAGCACGACGCGCGGCTCGACTGCTGCGCGAACGCGGCGAGATCGCCATAGCTCGTCAGGCCGAGCACTTCGGCGCCTTCTTTCTCGATCGCCTCGGCGAGCGCGCGGATGCCGGAACCCGAGATGTTCTCGGAGCGAAAGTCTTCGTCGATGATAACGACGGGAAAGCGAAACTTCATGAGGCGAATCTCCAAATGGAACGACCGCTGCCCGAGACTCTAAGCTCGTGTCAGCGGTCTTTCGACAAGCGCGTGCGGTGCTGGCGGCGCGGCGGCGATCAGGTCTTCGGCAGCGTGACGCCGTGCTGCCCCTGGTATTTGCCGCCCCGATCCGCATAGGACGTCTCGCACATTTCGTCGCTTTCGAAGAACAGAACCTGGGCCACGCCCTCGTTCGCGTAGATCTTCGCAGGCAAAGGTGTCGTATTCGAGAATTCGAGCGTGACGTAGCCTTCCCATTCCGGCTCGAACGGGGTCACGTTCACGATGATCCCGCAACGCGCGTAAGTGGACTTGCCGAGGCACACGGTCAGGCACGAGCGCGGAATGCGGAAATATTCGACGGTGCGCGCGAGCGCGAACGAGTTCGGCGGGATGATGCAGACATCGCCCTTGAAGTCCACGAACGATTTCTCGTCGAAGGCTTTCGGATCGACGATGGTGGAATTGATGTTAGTGAAGATCTTGAATTCGTCGGCCACGCGGATGTCGTAGCCGTAGCTCGACGTGCCGTAGCTCACGATCTTGCGGCCGTCCTCGGCCACGCGCACCTGATCGCGCACGAACGGCTCGATCATCTTGTGCTCTTCGGCCATGCGCCGAATCCACTTGTCGGACTTGATGCTCATAGGAACGCTACCCAGCGTTGCAGCCTGCAATCGACAATGTGACCGCAGGCCTTCGGTGAAACGGCGCATGGCCCGTGCGGCCAGACGAAAGACGAAAAACGAGCGCGTATTTTACGCGAATGATCTTAAGGGCGAAGCCGGCCGTTCAGCCGATGCGCTCAACGGCGAATCACGCCGCACGCAAGCGCCGGACCCACGTTGTGCGGGCTCATCGCGTAGGGGTCGGTGGCTTCGCGATGCAGCATGATCGCGCGCGCGATGACCGAGCGCACGCCGTCGAGCGAAACGTCCGTCGCGACGATGAAGCCCGTGGCCGATCCGTTCGCGTCCGCGTGGATGTTGCCGAGTTCGCCCTCGAGCCGGCCGCCCGCGCGCCCGCGTTCGGACGGCAGCGCGAACACGGGGCTCGTGTCGGCGCCATTCACCGCGATGCAGTCGCCGCGCTCGTGAACCTGCAGCGCGTGATCGCTGTTGGGCGGCATGTCGGTGAGGCTGTAGGTGACCTGGACGCCGTCCGAGCGCTCGGTCAGCGTGATGGTGCCGCGCGCCGTGTTGCCCGGAGTGGGCTTCAGCGTGGCGTCGGCGACTTTTTCGTGATTCTGGAAGATGATGCCGCAGCCGCTCAGCGCAACGCTGCACGCGGCCGTCGCGAACAAGGCGAGAAGCGCCCTCCCGTCGAATCTGTCTCTCATGCGATCCTCTTGGCGGCCCGCCGGCACCCCGTGCGCCGACGCTGCCCCGCGTAGAAGGCGACATGATACCGCGAGCCGCGCCGCACAAGGCTCGCGAAAGACGCGACGAAGCGCGCCCGGCCGCGCGTCTAGATCACGTGTTCTGGACGACGATGCTCGGGAACTTCGACGTCATGTCGCGCTGGCGTTCGGCGATCGAGATCGCGACGCGGCGGGCGATCGCGCGATACGTCTCCGCGATGCGGCTTTCCGGCTGCGACACGACCGTCGGCTGTCCGGCATCGGTGCGCTCGCGGATCGAAATATCGAGCGGCAATTGCCCGAGAATCTCCACGCCGTATTCCTTCGCCATGCGCTCGCCGCCGCCCGCGCCGAAGATGTGCTCTTCGTGGCCGCAGTTCGAGCAGACGTGCGTGCTCATGTTCTCGACGATGCCCAAAATCGGAATGCCGACCTTCTCGAACATCTTGAGGCCCTTCTTCGCGTCGAGCAGCGCGATGTCCTGCGGCGTCGTGACGATCACCGCGCCCGTCACCGGCACTTTCTGCGACAGCGTGAGCTGGATGTCGCCCGTGCCCGGCGGCATGTCGACGACGAGGTAATCGAGATCCTTCCAGTTCGTCTGGCGCAGAAGCTGTTCGAGCGCGGACGTGACCATCGGACCGCGCCAGACCATCGGGTTGTCCTGCTCGATCAGAAAACCGATGGAATTCGCCTGAATGCCGTGGCCCGTGAGCGGGTTCATCGACTGATTGTCGGGCGATTCCGGGCGGCCCGAAATGCCGAGCATCATCGGCAGCGAAGGGCCGTAGATGTCCGCGTCGAGCATGCCGACCGACGCGCCTTCCTGCGCGAGCGCGAGCGCGAGGTTCGTCGCCGTCGTGCTCTTGCCGACGCCGCCCTTGCCCGATGCCACCGCGATGATGTTCTTGACGTTCGGCAGCAGCTTCACGCCGCGTTGCACCGCGTGGGCGACCACTTGCGACGAAACGGCGACCGAGACGTCGGTGACGCCGGGCACCTGGCGCAGCGCATCGGCGACCAGCTTGCCGATGGATTCGAATTGCGTCTTCGCCGGATAGCCCAGCACGACGGCCACGGAAACCTTGCCGCCCTCTATCGAGACGTTGCGAATGCTCTTGGTATCGACGAACTTGCGGTGGGTGTTCGGATCGGTCAGGGTGGCGAGTGCGGTGTCGATCCGCGCGCGATCAATGCTCATTGAAACTCCAGGGAACGCTTGTTGCTCAGGCTGCGTCGCGTTGCAACAAACTGAGGAAATTGAAAGTATTTGTTAGCGCCGTTGCGCGCGAGTCGCTTCGCGCTGCACTATCCCGCTGCTGTGGCTTTCCGGGGACGCATCGCACCGGGCGGACGGGCGTGTTTCTCAATATTCCCGATATTGTAGAGGCTTGCCCGAAAGCCCGTCCGAAGACCCTTTCGCACTGTCGGCGCGTGTCGCCGAATCGCTAGTTGAATCAAGGAGATCAAGATGAATACGAAGTTGTTGACCCGCCTGTCCGCATTTGCCCTCGTTGGCGCGCTCGTTACCGGCTGCGCATCGCAGCAGGGCACCAACACTGCCGTCGGCACGGGCGTGGGCGCGGCCACGGGCGCCGGCATCGGCGCGATTTTCGGCGGCGGCAAGGGCGCGGCCATCGGCGCGGCGACGGGCGCGGCGGTCGGCGGCATCACCGGTTACAACTGGCAGGCCATCCGCAACAAGATTTCCGGCGATTCGAAAGGCACCGGCACGCAGGTGACCGAGCAGCAGGACGGCTCGCTCAAGGTCAACATCCCGAACTCCATCTCGTTCGATACCAACAGCTACTCGATCAAGCCGTCGTTCGATCCGGTTCTGAATTCGGTCACGCAAACGTTGCAACAGCATCCGGAGCTGATCGCAAGCGTCGTCGGCCACACGGATAACACCGGCACGGCGGCTTACAACCAGACGCTGTCGCAGAATCGCGCGCAGAGCGTGGCGTCGTACATCTCGACGCACGGCGTGCCGGCGCAGCGCCTGTCGGCGCAGGGCATGGGTCAGAACCAGCCGATCGCCGACAATTCGACGGAAGCTGGCCGCGCGCAGAATCGTCGCGTGGAAATCTATCTGCGCGCGACGGCGCAGCCGGGTCAGGTGCAGTAAGCGTCTGATTTGATTGGAGAAGCAACGAGCGGATGCGTGCTGGCGACGCCTCGGGAAAGGCGGCCGAAAAAATTTTGAAACTTGCCGGCACGGCGCGTGTCTCTTGTTACGGTAGGTGGATGGCTGGGCCATCGCCTGCCATTCTCCTCTTGTCGTTGTTGCTCCGGGGCCCGATTGGACCCCGGTTTTTTTTGTGCTTTCGATTCGCGGGTCTTGCTCAGGCGATGGAAATATTAAGGCGTCTGCCGAGCGACCGGAAAGCTGCTTCCATCGCTTCAAACTTCGATGAATGGCGCGGGTCGAGCAAACGGTCTACTTGTGGCATATGGACGTTGAGCCGTCGGGCAAGGTCCGACTTGCGCACGCCTTGGCGGATCATTTCATTGGCAAGCAGCACTTTTGTCACCACCAGCGCAGGGAGATTGACGACCAGTTGGCCTTTTTTGGGCTTGGAGGGCATGGGTACTTCGCGCTTGTCGTCGAAATACATTTCGATGGCCGTTTCAAGCGCCTCGAGTCCGTTAAGCAGCGCTTCGCCTTCGTCGTCACCAGCGGTGATCGCTTCCGGAATGTCCGGGAAGGTGACAAGAAAGGTGTTGTTCGTGTCGAGTTCCAGGTTGACTGGATAGGACAGCATGGTATTGGTTTCTCCAAGGAACATTGCGACCTCGCTCATTTCAATCCGAGTTGTTTCTTAATCTTCTCCGCGATTCCCTTACCAATTTCCTTACTGCCGTGATCCGGGATCGTGGACCTCTTGCCATTGAGCGACGCGCGCAGATGGCTTCCTTTGCCCGGCGCGATACACACGCCCTGCTCGCGAAGCCACCTCTTGAACTCACTGAATTTCATAACCTCTCCCACCATTGCGGAGAGGTCAAAATACAACATACATGTTATATCGCGCCAAGCGAAAAATGCAACTTTTTTGTTGTATTTTATAGTTGCGAACAAGCAGCCTCTCCCCGCCAGCACGAGCCGTCGCCGCGCCCCCATCCCCCGCCCTGCTAAAATCGAAAATCAGCTTTTTTCACAACCTGAAGCAATTCCCTCCGGGCCGCGCCTTTATGTCAGCACCGATTTCCGCCACTGCACCCGCCGCGTCCGCCGCTTCCAGCGGCCGTCGCCAGATCCTCGTCACGTCCGCGCTGCCTTATGCGAACGGTCAGATTCACATCGGCCATATGGTCGAGTACATTCAGACGGATATCTGGGTTCGGACGCTGCGAATGCATGGCCACGAGGTCTACTACGTCGGCGCCGACGACACCCACGGCACGCCCATCATGCTGCGCGCTGAAAAGGAAGGCATCACGCCGAAGCAGCTGATCGAGCGCGTCTGGAAAGAACACAAGCGCGATTTCGACAGCTTCGGGGTTTCCTTCGACAACTACTATTCGACCGATGCCGACGAAAACCGCGTCCTGTGCAATTCGATCTACACCGCGCTTCAGCAAGCCGGCCTGATCGAGGCGCGCGACATCGAACAAGCCTACGATCCGGTCAAGGAAATGTTCCTGCCGGACCGCTTCATCAAGGGCGAATGCCCGAAATGCGGCGCGAAGGACCAGTACGGCGACAACTGCGAAGTCTGCGGCTCGACCTATCAGCCGACCGAACTCGTCAACCCGTATTCGGTCGTCTCGGGCGCGACGCCCATCCGCAAGACCTCGACGCACTACTTCTTCCGCCTCTCCGATCCGCGCTGCGAAGACTTCCTGCGCGGCTGGGTCGGCGGGCTCGCGCAGCCGGAAGCGACGAACAAGATGCGCGAATGGCTCGGCGACAAGGGCGACGCCAAACTCGCCGACTGGGACATTTCCCGCGACGCGCCCTACTTCGGCTTCGAAATTCCCGGCGCGCCGGGCAAGTACTTCTACGTCTGGGTCGATGCCCCGGTCGGCTATTACGCGAGCTTCCGCAATCTGGCCGATCGCGCCGGCATCGATTTCGATGCGTGGGTCAAGCCCGGTTCGACCGCCGAGCAGTATCACTTCATCGGCAAGGACATCCTGTATTTCCACACGCTGTTCTGGCCCGCGATGCTCCAGTTCTCCGGCCATCGCACGCCGACCAACGTGTTCGCGCACGGCTTCCTGACCGTCGACGGCGCGAAGATGTCGAAGTCGCGCGGCACGTTCATCACCGCGCAAAGCGTGATCGACACCGGGCTCAACCCGGAGTGGCTGCGCTACTACTTCGCGGCCAAGCTCAACAGCACGATGGAAGACATCGACCTCAACCTCGAGGACTTCCAGGCGCGCGTGAACAGCGATCTCGTCGGCAAGTACGTGAATATCGCGAGCCGCGCTGCGGGCTTTCTCATCAAGCGATTCGACGGCCGTGTGCTGGATAGCGCGATGCAGCATCCGCTGATCGCGCAACTGCGCTCGGCGATTCCGCAAATCGCGGGCTTCTACGAATCGCGCGAATACGGCCGCGCGCTGCGCACGACGATGGAACTCGCCGATGCCGTCAACCACTACGTCGATTCCGCGAAGCCGTGGGAACAGGCTAAGGACCCGGCGAACGCGGCCGCGCTGCACGAAACCTGCAGCGTGAGTCTGGAAGCGTTCCGCCTGTTGTCGCTCGCGCTCAAGCCCGTGCTGCCGAAATTGATCGAGTCAGTCGAGGCGTTCCTGGGTATCGCGCCGCTCGCCTGGGCCGATGCGGACAAGCCGCTGTCGTCGGCGAACGCGATCAACGCGTACAAGCATCTGACGACGCGCGTCGATCCGAAGCAGATCGATGCGTTGCTGGCCGCGAATCGCGAATCGCTGCAACCGGCGACGGAAGCCGTCGCTGCCGCGCCGAAGGTTGCCGCGAAGAAAGAGCCGAAGCAGGAAGAATCCGGAGTCGTTTCCATCGACGACTTCGCGAAGGTCGATCTGCGCATCGCGAAGATCGTCGATTGCAAGGCGGTCGAAGGCTCGGACAAGCTCCTGCAACTGACGCTCGATGTCGGCGAGGAAAAGACGCGCAACGTCTTCTCGGGCATCAAGTCGGCGTATCAGCCGCAGGATCTGATCGGCAAGCTGACGGTGATGGTCGCGAACCTCGCGCCGCGCAAGATGAAGTTCGGCATGTCGGAAGGCATGGTGCTGGCCGCTTCCGCCGCCGACGAGAAAGCCGAACCGGGCCTCTACATCCTCGAGCCGCATAGCGGCGCGAAGCCGGGCATGCGCGTGAAGTAAGGCGCATCGGCTAAAAAGCAAAAGGGCACGCGAAGTTTGCGTGCCCTTTTGCTTTGCCTAAGCGTCCTTACTCCCCCGATGAATCCGATTCCAGCGCCGACGAAGCCCCGAGCGGCGCCGAGACGCCCGACGCGCCCGATGCCGCCGACGGCTGCTCCGCCGATCGCGGCGACGACGACATCGACAACAGGCGCGCCCACGAATTGAAGCGCCGCGTGTACGAGAGGTCGAGGCCCTGATACGTGCCGCCATACGCCGTCACCGACCAGAATCGCGACAGCGCGAGCGTGGCCTTCACGGCGTTCTGCGCCGACTGCAAGCCCTGCTCGTAGCCGAGCACGAGACGTTCGTTGATCGCCTTCGACAGCAGCACCACTTGCGGATCGGTCAGCCCGACTTCGCTCGATCCGACCGTCAGTTCATCGAGCCCCACCGTCTGCGCGATCTTCGCGCCGCCACGGCTGCCGAGCAGCGCGAGCGCGCTCGTCATCGCGCTTTGCTGGCCGACGTTGTTGCCCTGATCGGTGCCGTGGCCGAAGAGCAGCCACGAGAGCTTTTCGTTGTCCGGCACGTTCGGCTCGGAAATCAGCTTCGCGACCGGCGACTGCACCGTGCCCGTCACCTGCACGCCGGCTTCGATTTCCTGATTGCGCCGCATCGCGAGAATATTGATGCCGGGATTCGCCACCGGCCCGTTGAACGTGAAAAAGCCGTTCTCGATGCCGAGCTTGCGCCCGAACGCCGTATATGTAGAACCCGGCGTCACGCGCACGTTGCCGACCGCGCGCAGCGGCATGTTCGGCGCGCTCGTCGCGGTGATGGTGCCCGCGAGCCCGAGGTCCGCGCCCGCGCCCTTGAAGCGGAAGCGCTGCCCCAGATCGATGTCGATGTTCGCGCGCGGCGTGAACGGCCCGACCGGCTTCTCGGTTGCGGCGACCATCTGCTTGCCGTTCTCGCCCTTCACGGTGCCGTCCGGGCGCACGATCACGACGTCGTCGCCGAGCGCGGGCGCGGAGCTTTCGGGCAGGTCGAAGAGCCCGTGATCGACGGTGAACTTGCCGTTGATCGCCATGCCGCCCTGCAAGCCCGCGTTCGCGATGCTCGCGCTGCCCGACAGCATCAGTTGCCGGTCCGGCGAAGCGAAGAGTTCGAGCTTGTCCGCGATGATGCTCGCCGTCAGATCCGGCTCCTGCTGATCGAGCCGCACCTTGCCCGTCGCGCGCAGCGTGCCGCTCGCGCCGTGAAACTCCACTTGCCGGAAATCGACGAGATTCTCCGACAGCGCAATGCGAATGATGCCGTCCTTCAACTGCACGCCCTGGTCGACGACCGTCGCGGATATGTTGTCGCCCGTCAGCGATCCGGACAGGCTCGGCTTCGCGACGATGCCCGCGATCGTCAGCTTCAGCGCGATCTTGCCGCCGAGCAGATAGTTCGCGCCGAGCAGGCCGCCGGTGGTGCGCAATTCCGGCACGTTCGCGTCGATGGCGCCCGAAAGCGGCGCTTCGTCGGCCACGGTGAGCATGCCGTCGCGCGGGACGAGCGTCGTGTGCACGTTCGCGTCGATCACGCCGATGCGGCTCGCTTTCGCGTGCAGCGTCGCGTTGAGCCGGTCGCCGCCCGTGAAATCCGCGCGCGCGACGATTTCCGAGATGCCGAGCGCCGCGACGCCGCGCGTGCCGTCGATGGTCACGTCGCCGCCGCGCCGCTTGATCTGCGCGTAGCCCGTGGCCGTCGCGCCGAGCGAGAAATTCCAGTCGCCGTCGAAGATCAGGTCCGTGCGTATCGACGATTCCTCGCCCGTCATCGCGCGCCGCACTTCCAGGAGGCGCGGCACCGAGAGATTCGTGAGCGTCCCCGCCGACTGAATGCGCCCGCCTTCGAGCGCGAACGACTTGAGATCGAGCGCCGCGCCTTCCGCGACGAGCCGCGTCGCGCCGAGCACGATGCGCTTCGGCCCGTAACTCACCGCGAGCGGCGACTCCAGATTCACCGACGGCGTGCCCTTGTTCGTGAGCTTCGTGATGACGCCGTCCCAGTGCGGGCCGTCGACGGCGTCGGTGAACTTGCCGTTCGCGCCGAGCGTGAGATTCACCGGCTGGCCCTGCACCTTGCCCGTCGTGGTCAACGCGAGCGTGTGCTGCATGCGCGTGCCGTTCAGGTTGGCGTCGAGCTTGGCGATTTCGACGCCCGATGCACGCGCATCGCGTGCCTTCAGTGTGAACACGAGCGCGCCGTTCGCGCCGTCGCGGATATCGGCGTGGCCTTCGGCGTGACCGAGCCGGTTCGCGCCGAACACGACGCCATCGGCCTGATAATTCGCCGCGACGTTCGGATGCGCGATCGAGCCGGTCAGATCGCCGTCCGCCTTCACCGTGCCGGCCAGTCCGAAACCGAGGCGCTCCAGTTGCGGTGCGTCGATCCGGAAGCGCAGCCGGTCGCCGGGCGCGCCGAAACTGCCGTTCAGATCGACATCGTTGCCCGCCACCGAGAGCTTCGCCGTGCTCGGCAAAATGCGCGTGCCCGCGATCTGCACGGTGCCCGCGCCGGTGAGCGGCAGGTTGTCGTACGTGCTGTCGTCGAGCTTGAACGTGGCCTTGGTCGTGAGCGTCGGCGCGAGCATGCCCGACGCGGCGAGCGTGCCGTTCACGCGCGCCTCGATCACGCGCGGCGGCGCGGCCGTCTTTTTGGCGGCAGGCTTTTGCGTGACCTTCGGCGCGATCAATTGCTGCTGCAGCAGCAGCGGATTGAATTCGACGAACTTCGCTTTGACGTCGTAGCTCGAATGGACGTCTTTCTTCAGCGCGCCGCTCGCTTCCACGCGCCCCTTGCCGACGGTCAGCTTCACCTCGTCGAGCGTGGTCTGCTTCGCGTCCAGCCTCACCTTCGCCTGCGCGCGGATGGCCGCTTTGTGATCGTTCAGATCGACGGTCACGGCCTGCGAATCGCCCGCGAGCACGACGCTCACCGGCCCCGCGAAGTCCGTCGCGCGCACGCTCGGTTCGATCGCGTTGAGATCGAGCTTCGCCACCTTCAGGTCGAAGCGCCCCTTGCCGCCCGCGAGCGAACCGCCACCCGTGATCGTCGCGTTCTTCAGGAGCCGCACGTTCAGGTCCGCGATGCTTTGCGCGGACGCGTCGAGCCGCACGTTCGCGCGGGCGTCGATGAGCGGCAGCAGTTTCTTGTCGATGGAACCGGGCTTCGCGTTGACAATCGACACCGGCCCGCTCACGACGAACGTCTTCTCGCCCGCAACCGGCTTCACTTCGGCGCGCACGGCGAGGTCGGCGGCGGGCGCGCCCGCGCTGAACGCCTGCGGGTTGATGTGGTCCGCGGTCACGATGGCGCGCTTGAGCGGCACGTCGGCGAACGGCGTGGCTTCGACGTGCGCCTGGCCGGCGAGCTTCAGGCCGCTGGCATCGACGTCCGCGACGAGATCTTCCAGCGATCCCGACAAGCGCGCGCTCACCTGCACCGTCTCGTCCTTGACCTTGCCGGCGTAGGTCGCGTCGCCGGAAAGCGGGAACGGGCGCGCGCCGCCGTCGAGTTTCGCGGCGGCCGTCACGGAGCCGAACGGCGTCGTGAGCCGCTCGACAGTGGCTTCGTGGAGCTGGCCGTCGCTGCGTCCGTTAAAGACGAGGCCGGAGAATTCGGTCGTCGTCGCGCCTTCGTGCAGCCGCAGCTTCGCGACGCGCAGATCGCGCACGGCGAGCTGGATCGGCAGCCGCAAATCGTTCGGCAACCCGGTTTTCTTGCTCGGCTCGTTCGATGGCGCGATGTGCGCGTCGATCGTCCCGACATGCAGATAGTCGATGGTGAAGCGCAGCGGATCGCGCGTGAGCGCCCAGCGGCCCGAGACGCTGTCCACCCCGACGTCCGTGCCCTTGCCGTCCTTCCAGTGGACGTCGCGCAGTTGCAGGCCGGTGGCGATCGCGCCGCCGTCGAGCTTGCCCGAAAGCTTTCCGTCGAGCAGCGACGTCGCCGCGTTCCAGGCGACGCGTGTACCGCGATCCGTCGTCAGCGCGAAGAAAACCGTCCCGAGCGCCAGCGCCACGATCAGCACGACGACGAGCACGAGCGCGCCGATCCAGCGCAAAAAGCGCCGCCCGCCCCGCTTGCGTGGCGGCGTCTGTGGCGGCGTCTTCGGCGCGGCGTCGTTGTTTTCGTTGCCGTCGTTCGCCTGATTGACTGGATCCGTCATGCTTCGTTAGTCGAAATTCGTCGATGCATCGCTCAGAATGCGATGCCGAGCGTCAGATACGGCTTGATGCTCTTGTTCTTGAGTCCATACGCGACATCCACGTTGACCGGCCCGACCGGGCTGCGCCACCGCGCGCCGACGCCCACGCCCGGCTGGAATACGCGCTCGCCCCAGGTATCCGTCGCGGTGCCGATGTCGAAGAACACCGCGCCGCCCCAATCGTGCGTGAACCAGTGCTGATACTCGGTGCTGCCCGTCACCATGTACTTCGTCGGCAGAATGGAGCCGGAAACGTTGTGGCCGATGCCCAGATAGCTGTAGCCGCGCACCGAATTCGCGCCGCCCGCGCGGAACAGCAGCGACGCCGGCACGCCGCTCGACGGCCCGCTCGTGAACACGCCGCCGAACTCCGCGCGAAACACGAGGAGATCGCTCCTGCCGAGCGACAGGTATTGCTGCATGTTGGTGTACAGACGCGCGAAAGTCTGGTCGGTCAGCACGTTCTTCACCGCGAAACTTGCCTCGGCGCGAATCACGTTGCCGCGGCGCGGGAACAGCGGATCGTCGACATCGCGGCGAATCCACGTCCACGCCGGCACGAGCGCGCGCGCCGTCGACGGATTCGGCTCGTTCTGCGTCAGGCGGTCGTCGTAGAACGTCAGCGAATACGTCGTGTCGATGTTCTGCGTCGAACGCGAACGCTGCACGCCGACGCGCGCGCTGTAGATGTTCGTGTCGGAAACGTCGGTGATCGTGTAGGAACCGAAGACCGCGTTGACCCAGCCGCGCGAATCCGGCGGCATGGCGAGCTGCACGCGGCCGTACTGCTGCGTCTGGTCGAGCCGGCCCGAGATGGTGAACGGATATGCCGCGCCGAAGGTGTTCAGATAACTGTAGGCGCCTTGCACGTGGAAGCCCGTGTCCGTCGCATAGCCGACGCCATAGCGCACGCTGTGATACGGATACTCGCTGACCTTGATGTGCAGCGGCGTCTCGTTCGGCTTCTCGACGTCGTTGGCCACGTCGATCGCGACGCTCGCGTAATACGGCGTGTTCTGCACTTGCCGCTGGAGTTCGTTCACGCGCGCGACGTCGTAGATTTCGCCTTCGTTGATCGGATTCACGTTCTCGATGATCTTCTGCGGATACCGCTTCGTGCCGCTGATATCGAGCTTGCCGAAGGTGAAGGTCGGGCCGCTGTCGAACGTGACGGACAAATCCGCGATATGCGTGCGCGGATTGACGCGCGCCTGCGAACGCACGATGCGCGCGCCGAGATAGCGGCGCGCCTGCAGCGCCTTCAGCGCGGCGCTCTTCGCGCTGTCCCATGCGTCCTGCGTGAAGGGATCGCCCTCATGAATCGAGAAAGCGAAACGCGCGGCGTTTTCCTGCGTGCGGTCTTCCGTCGTCACCGCGCCCGTGAATTTGAGGTTGACGGACGCGATTGTCGTCTGCGGTCCGGGATCGACGCTCACCTTGACGGAGCGCTTGTCGTCGACGGTCGTGACGTCCGTGCGCACGACCGGCGTGAAAAATCCCTCGGTCGCGACGAGATCGCGCACGTCTTTCGGCGCGGCCGTGACGAGAAACTGGAACTGGTCGTCGCTGACGTCGTCGCGCTTGGCGAAACGGGAAAGCTCGAGGTGATCTTTCAGCAGCTTCTTGATGCTGCGCGGCGCGTCGATGTCCACGTCGTATTTCGCGAAGGCGGGCGTCGCCATCGTGAGCGTCGTGAGCGCGGTGAACGCAATGAGCGCGCTCAACGCCGAATGCGGGCGATGACCGGCGGCCGGCGCGAGCGGCTTCATCGTGCGCCGTTTGGCGGCGAGGCCGCGGACCGCACACAGCAAATCAAACGAACGCCCCGCCAAACGCGACCTCCGGCATCGGAAAAAAATGGATTGAAAGGCGAAGCGGGTCCGCCATGCGACGTTTTTCGTGCGATGAGCGCAGCACGGCGCGCGAGCGCTATTTCACCACACCGCTACGTCCGGGCGACGTAAAAATCCGGCATAGGCGCCTTTCGCCGTGCGCCGTTGGACGGCTCGCGCCGCGCCCGGTTCCCCGCGTTTTCGCACGCGCATGCGCGAATCAGCCACCGCGCGAGGCGTCCGATATGCCCGACGCCGCCGATGCTTGCGGTAAAATTCCGGCGAACCTGCGGCCGCGTCGCCGAAATGGCCCTGCCGAAGCGCACTGCATCACGGCACGCCGGACGCGCCGCCATCCAACGAACCGCATCGAACCCACGGAAGCCGGATCATGTATCAGTCGGACATCACCCAGTTCATCAATCAGTTGAAAGCGCAAAAGCCGTCGCTGGAAGACGAACAGCGCCGCGGACGCGCGCTCCTGTGGGACAAGCAGCCGATCGACCTCGACGAGCGCGACCGTCAGCAGACTTCGCGCGTGAAGCAGACGCCTTACGTCTACTACCAGAACTTCTGAACGTGAGCGCCGGCCACGAGCCGCAACCGTCCCGCGCCGATTCCCGCGATGAAGCACGGGACACGCGCGACGCGGCGCTCGCCGCGCCCGCGACCGATTCGACGCCCGACACCATCGACGGCGTCGCGTTCGCGCATCTCTACGGCGAGCCGCTCTGGAAGCTGCCGACCGATCTGTACATTCCGCCCGACGCGCTCGAAGTCTTTCTCGAAGCGTTCGAAGGCCCGCTCGACCTCTTGCTGTATCTCATCCGCAAGCAGAATTTCAACGTGCTCGACATTCCGATGGCGGATGTCACCGCGCAATATCTCGGCTATGTCGATCAGATTCGCCAGTCGAATCTGGAACTCGCGTCGGAATATCTGCTGATGGCGGCCATGCTGATCGAGATCAAGTCGCGCATGCTGCTGCCGGTCAAGAAGGCCGACACCGGCGAGGACGCCGAAGATCCGCGCGCCGAACTCGTGCGGCGCCTGCTCGAATACGAGCAGATGAAGCTCGCGGCGCAGCGCATCGACCAGTTGCCGCAGCTCGGCCGCGACTTCCTGCGCGCGGATGTCTATATCGAACAGTCGACGGAACAGCGCTTCCCCGACGTCGACATGAACGACCTGCGCGCCGCCTGGGCCGACGTCATCAAGCGCGCGAAGCTCGTGCAGCATCACAAGATTTCGCGCGAGGAGCTTTCCGTGCGCGAGCACATGAGCGTGATCCTGCGCCGCCTGCAGAACGCGCGCTTCATGGAATTCACCGAACTCTTCGATACCTCGCGCGGCGTGCCGGTCGTCGTGGTGAACTTCATCGCCATGCTCGAGCTGTCGCGCGAATCGCTGATCGAAATCACGCAGGCGGAGCCTTATGCGCCCATCTACGTGAGACTGGCGTACTCTCCCGCCTAGAAGCCGCCCTTTCCTTACCTTTCCCTTGGAGCGGCCGGTCTGCCGCCGCCCGCCAGGAGACACCCGCTCGATGAAAGTCATCAGCTCCATTCACGAACTGCGCGATCAGTTGCGCGGTCAGAACCGCACCGCCTTCGTTCCGACGATGGGCAACCTGCACGAAGGCCATCTCTCGCTGATGCGCCTCGCGCGCCAGCACGGCGATCCCGTCGTCGCGAGCATCTTTGTCAACCGGCTGCAATTCGGCCCGAACGAAGACTTCGACAAATACCCGCGCACGCTGCTGGACGACATCGAAAAGCTGCAGAAAGAGAACGTCTACGTGCTCTTCGCGCCGACCGAAAGCGACATGTATCCGGAGCCGCAGCAGTATCGCGTGCATCCGCCGCACAATCTCGGCGACATTCTCGAAGGCGAATTCCGCCCCGGCTTCTTTCAGGGCGTGTGCACGGTCGTGATGAAGCTGATGTCGTGCGTGCAGCCGCGCGTCGCGGTGTTCGGCAAGAAGGATTACCAGCAGTTGATGATCGTGCGCCAGATGTGCCATCAGTTCGCGCTGCCGACGGAAATCGTCGCCGCCGAAACCGTCCGCGACGACGACGGGCTCGCGCTGTCGTCGCGCAATCGCTTCTTGTCGGCGGACGAGCGCGCGGAAGCGCCGCAGCTCGCGCTGCAACTGAATCGCGTGCGCGAGGGCGTCTTGTCGGGCAATCGCGATATCGCCGCGCTGGAGCGCGACGCCATGAACGCGCTTGCCGAACGCGGCTGGAAACCCGACTACATCAGCGTGCGCAAACGCGTCGACCTGCTCGCGCCGGGCGAGGCGGATGCGAACGCGCCGCTCGTCGTGCTCGCCGCGGCGAAGCTCGGCGCGACGCGCCTCATCGACAATCTGGAAATCTGAAGGAAGCCGGCACCATGCAACGCACCATGCTCAAATCGAAGATTCATCGCGCGACGGTCACGCACTGCGAGCTGCATTACGAAGGCTCGTGCGCCATCGACGAGGATCTGCTCGAAGCGGCGAATCTGCTGGAAAACGAGCAGATCGACATCTGGAACGTGAACAACGGCGAGCGCCTGACGACGTACGCGATCAAGGGCGAGCGCGGCAGCGGCATGATCTCGCTGAACGGATCGGCGGCGCGCCGCGCGCAACTGGGCGATCTCGTGATCATTGCGGCATTTGCGCAGGTCGACGAAAACGAGATCAAGGCCGGCTGGAAGCCGAACCTCGTGTTCGTCGACGGCGAGAACCGCATCAAGGGCAGCCGCGATCACGTGCCGACGCAGAATTGGACGTAATCTCCTGAGCTTTGCCTTGGATTTTGCTCTTCACGAGGCCGGCGCATCCGTCATGGACCGCCGGCCTTGTTACTTTTTCTCCGCCCAGTCGATGATCGGCTGCCACTGCTCCAGATCCTTTTCGACGCGGCTCTTGGCGACATCCCACAACGTGAGCCCGTGCGCGGCGAGCTGCACGTAGTTCTGCGTGTCGCGCAGAAAGCCGAGCACCGGCAGATCGAGCCCTTCGACGAAACGATGCAACTGGTCCGCCGATCGCGTGCGCGCGTCCACCCGCATGCCGACGACGCCGATCTGGACCGCGCCCTTGCGCACCGCCTTTTCCTTCGCGAGCTTCGCGAGGAAATCTTGCGTTGCGAGGATGTCGAACATGGACGGCTGCAGCGGCACGATGACCTTGTCGGCAAGTTGCAGCGCGAGCGCGAGCCGGTTGCCGTGAACGCCGGCCGGGGTATCGACGATGGCTTTTTCCAGACCTTTGGGCGGCTTTGCGGGGGCATCGACATCGACGCTCCACTCCTCGATTTTCGGCAGCGTATCGACGCGCAGCGCGAGCCACGCGTGCGCGGAGCGCTGCTTGTCGAGATCGGCGAGCGCGACCCACTCGCCGTTCGCCGCGAAATAGCCTGCGAGATTGGTTGCGAGCGTACTCTTGCCGACGCCGCCCTTCGGATTTGCCACCACGATCACGGTCATGAAAGGTCCTGTCGTTAGTCCGGCGCGCATTTATCCCGGAACGGCGCGCACGGTTTCGTCGTTATAGAACGGATGCATGATTCGAGCCGTTGATATTATCGGCAAAAGTCGCGCGCGCGGCAGATTGGCCGAATGGCTAACGCTCGCGCGGTGCCGCTCACCCTTCGAGGAATCACGCTCATGCCGCTTCGCCCCGATGTCACGCTCGACTATTTGCGCAACCGTCAGAAAGGCCGCTTGCCCGATTTGCTGGGCATCCAGGTCGTATCGCTCGGTGAAGGCACGCTCACCGGCGAACTCGTGATCCGGCCGGAACTGCTCGCGCCGAACGGCTTTCTGCACGCGGCGACCGTCGTCGGACTCGCGGATACGTGCTGCGGGTATGCGTGTATCGCGCATCTGCCGGACAAGGCGCAGAACTTCACGACGCTCGAACTCAAGAGCAATCACGTTTCAACGGCGCGCGACGGGAAGATCGTCGCGAAGGCGAGCGCCGTGCATCTCGGGCGCAGCACGCATGTATGGGACGCGACCGTCACCAACGGCGACGGCAAGCTGATCGCGATGTTTCGGTGTACGCAGATGATTCTGTATTGACGAGCGCAATGCCTCGACCGAAGTCAATTGGCCAGCGCCATGCCTGGGTACCAGCACGGTATCTTGGCAATCGAGACTGACTTCTGCAAAATCGACTCTTTATCGTTCGCCCGACCTGCCGAGTCTACAGCACGATTGGCCTTCGCAATACATCATGGCAGCCAACAAGTCAGGACGGTCAGGTCACAAAGGACCGTCAAGAAATGAGCAAAGCGGGAATTCAGTCGAATCGCGGTGATGGATATCAAACGTTGATAGCGTTTGATTGGGCTCTGACGATTCTTTCTAGCGCCGACTACGAATGGCTCGAAATTGACTCGGTCACCTCGCCGGTGGATGACGTCGTCATCGGCAGGGCCGACGGAGTCAGAATTTGCTGCCAATGTAAGAAAAACCAGTCATCGTATAAGGCATGGTCTGTTTCCGACCTCGGCCAAGAAGTCGAGAAAGCGGGCAAGTTGTTAGCCGCTGATCCAAAAGCGTCGGTACGCTTCTATTCGCGCAGCCCGTTTGGAGAGCTCGCGGCATTGAAGGAGTTCGGCGCAAGCTATCCTGACGAATCCTTGTTTCATGCGCATCTCGGCAAGGCACATCGAGATACGGAAAGCCAGCTTCGGGCGCTGCTCGAAAAAAACACGCCGAGTGTCTCGACTTACGAATTTCTGCAGCGCACGAGCTTTGAAGGGACGCCAGGACTCGGCGACCTACGGAGAAGACTGTTCGAGCGGTTGGCCAACTTGTCGTCTAACGCGTCAGCCGCATTCAACACGCTATGGGCACATCTCGATCAGTTAGGCATGCGCCTTGAAGGCCACGAAGCGAACACCGCCGTCCGGCATCGTTTGAGCAAGGAAGACTTGGCCAGCTTGCTGAACGAAGCCGGTGCGATGATAGCGCCGCCAATGGACGTTAGTGCAATCCAGGCGTCTTTTCACAGCATTTCTGCCATCGGCCGATCATGGCAAAGGGCCGTCCGCGATCAGCGCCTCGACAGTCCTTCAGTCCGCGAAGTGATGCAGGCAATCGAAGCAAAGCACCGCTCTATCTTACTTACCGGTGCGCCCGGCTCGGGCAAGACGTGCGTGATGCTGGCAGTGCAGGACGAGTTGGAACGAATTTTCCACGCTGGCCAGCCACTGGTACCGCTATTCATCCAGTCGCGCGAGTTCTCCGACGCCATCAGCGCCCAAGAGCGCAGTGACATTGGGCTTGCTAATCAGTGGGTGCAGCAAGCGGCACGTATGGCGGAACGTGCCCATGTGGTTGTGTTGATCGATTCGCTGGATGTGCTGTCTATCGCCCGCGAGCACACGGCTCTAAAGTATTTCCTTGCTCAGATCGACCGTCTGTTGACAAATCCCAATGTCACGGTCGTCACAGCATGTCGCGAGTTCGACTGCTCTTACGACCGAAGCATTGCCCAAAGGATTTGGGATAAGAAGATAACTTGTGAGCCATTCGATTGGGAACGCGACATCGCGCCATTGCTGGGGCGGCTCCATATCGACGCATCGGGCATTGATATCAACACTCGTCAACTTCTGTGTAATCCGCGCGAATTGGCGCTGTATGTCGAATTGGCACAGCAAGGCGAGACCTTCAACGTTGTAACCAGTCAGGCGCTGGCCGAACGCTACCTAGAAGAAACCGTCCTAGCCAACAGCGAACTTGGCGACATCGCGATGACCGCTGTCGAAGCGCTCGCCACCGAGATGCTCACAGCCCGCAGTCTTTCAATCCCTCGCCAGCGATTCAAGGCATCAACGGCCATCGAACGGGTACTGCTCAGCAACAACGTCTTGGTTGAAACACGGCATGGGCAGCTAAGTTTTGGACATCAGACACTGCTGGACGTGTTGGTGATAAGCGGTGCAACTCGCGCCAATCTATCCCTGGACGCGTTCATTCGGCAATTGCCTCCGGTGCCTTTCGTTCGACCGACAATCCGAAGCTTCGTTGCTCACTTAGCCGCAGGCGACCGACGCCAACTTCGGCTGCAGTTGCGTATGGTTCTCACGGGCAGTCACGCATTCCACGTCCGCCGGCTCGTGGCCGAATCATTCGCAGAGCAAGTCCCGCATGACAATGACTGGCCCTTGGTGCGGGACTTGTGGGCGCAACACCGGGAGATCTTTCAAGTCATCTATGCGCAAGCGAGTCGCGTCGAATGGCATTATTTTTGGATGAAACACCTCCTGCCGGTCTTGACTAACACGCGTGACCGAGAAGCGCTCACGATGCATGCGCAACGAGTGTGCCAGTGGGCAAACGTGGATGCTGCAGGCGTCAGTTCTTTTTGGCATGACGTGCTGGAATTCGACTATCTGGATAAGCCGCAGCTCGCGGTTGCGATCACATACGGCATCACCCGGGTAGACAATGAGTTCTTGCCGCTCTTCGGCCCCCTCGTCGTCAAGTTGTTGAACGCGCCACGCCCTGAACACGACTTCCTTGGCGAGGTATTGGCGGCTTGCATCAGAGCAGGTGCCGCGAACGACGAGCTGCTTTGGCACTATGTAACCGGCGAGATTTGCGACGCAGATTTGCTTGCCTTCAAACTCGGAAACAAGTTGCATTGTCAACCGCACGAGTTTGGGAAGAGTGGCGGGACCTTTATTGCTGCCCGAATGAAACAGTCGACGGACCTTCTCGACATGGCGGTAGCAACGATCGAACGTTGGAGTGCGATCAGAAGAGCAGACCGGGAAGACACGCCGACCAGCTATTGGCGAGGCTTTCTGCGTAGCACGTCTTACGAAGATGCACATTCACAGACGGATAAGCGGCATTTGGATAGCGAGCGTCTATTGTTAGATGCAATCGAAAGCGCCGTAGTAAGTCATGCGTCCGTTGCCTCGCCGTGGTGGTCAAGCAACCGCCGCCGTCTGTCCTTCAGCTCCGAAGGAGCATTGCGTTATTTTGCTGTCTTGGCATGTACCGCAGCGCCAAGTTCGAACCTCGACATAATTGGTCAGTTGCTGTGCGAAAAAGCACTGCTTGATTCCGATCTGGCTCATGAGTTGGGCACACTGATCCATGCCGCGTTTTGGCAACTTCCAGCTGATACTCAAGACGCTGTGCAAGCAACCATCTTGACAATATCGGATGACGATGCCGAGGATCCGATTCGCCTGAACTGGATACGTCGCCGTCAAGCGCAGCTTATCTTGGCGATACCACGACATCTTCGGTTAGGGGATGCGCAGCGCATACTGGATGAATGCGAGAGAGACGTTTGGCCGCTCATTCGAAACCCGGTTATCTATATGAGTGGTGGCTTCGTTAACCCCCCGTTCTCTTTTCAAGTATTCCTGGATGCCAGTGATGAGGTCGTGTTCAAACTGCTAGCTCATTACGACGGACACGACGAAAACTGGATTCAAGACACCTTGGTCGCAGGAGAGCGGGAAGTTGGGCGGCAGCTTGACGAGGCAGCCTCACGCCACCCGACCCGGTTCATGAATCTCCTTTCAATCGGATGGACGCGTTTATCCGATTCGACCCGTGAGAACATACTTTCCGGAGCTAGTCGATATCTCGCGCATCGTCACGGCAATTTGCGACCGAACGGCGAATGGTCACCGCAGGATGAACCGGCCCCCGAGACGGTGGCAAACTTGATACTTGCCGAACTGGAAGCGCATCCGATCAAATGGCGCCACACCCAAATAGCTTCAGAGGCAATAGAAGGTTGCGCGAGCGTAGTCTCGCGTGCAAAAGAAATCGCGAAGGTAATCGAATGGGCGGCGGACTTCTCAACTCTTCGAGAACAAAGCTCCATCTCGGGGGATTCGGTCAACCTCCTGACCAAGGGCCTGAACATGTCGCGTGGCAGGGCGGTGGAAGCCTTAATGAGATTGGCAAGCAAATTCGCGGAAAATGACGACCCCTCGCCGGCGACGTTGGCACCGGCCCTGCGACTGTTCGCCAACGACCACGATCCAGCTGTCCGCGCGCTCATGCTCCGACATCTGCCGTATCTCCAAAGCCGCCGTGAACGATTAGGTTGGCAACTATTCCGGGTAGCAATGCGCGATGCCTCTGGGCTTTGGGGAATAGCAGAGCCGTGCCTTTACCACGCTTACCACCGAAGGTTCGGCATGGTTCGCCTTTGGCTCGCGCGCATCTTCCGCAGCCGTGACAACGAAGCTCTGGAGACATGGGGACGCATATCCGCTCTCGCCGTTCTTTCGCAACACATAACGGTCTCTGCTTTTCTCAATGATCTCGACGCTCTCGGGTCGAAGGAAGCTTGGCGAGGCGCCGCAAACGTTTGGACGAACGCAGGAAATTTGAAGCAGCACCAGCAGATTTGTCTCACCGGCCTTTTCGCGGGATTGTTCGGATCCGAAGCCATCGCTGCTGTCGTGGCCGAATGCTTCATCGACATCTTCGCAAGAGGAGCGCCGATGATCGAAATACCGATCGAGCTGCTCAGACGCTACTTCGATCTGCAGGAGAATAAAGCAGCCGCGTCTAGAAGCGATGTTTTTGGCCTCGACGTTTGGCTCAACACGATGTCGTTGCTTAATCCGACGCATGCGCTGGACATTGCGGAAATCTACATTCGGTTCATTAAGCGCAAGAATATCTTCATCTACAACTATGAGAACAATCTAACGCAGTTGCTCACCCGGCTATTCGCACAGGCCGAAGAACAAGAACAAGCAGATGGCGGTGCAATGCTCGCCCGCGTAGTCGATCTTCAAGATGCTCTACTGAGTCTCAATGTGAATGGCGTAAGTGACTGGCTCAAGGCTGCCGAGCGGTTATGACTGCACCCACCGAAACGCGTCGAATGCAGCAGCTAAACACGCTCATAGAGGTGGAGTTGCATGTGATATCGCAGCCCGCGCTCAACCGAACGCCGCCATCACCGCATCGAGATCCAGCGCACCCGCGAACACATCCGCCAGCCGATCCAGCGACGCCTCCCGCAGCGCCGAATAATCGAGCGGCGCGGCATCCTGCACGCCCGCCCACGCGAGCAGCGCGGCGCACGCTTCGGGCGTATCGAAGACGCCGTGCAGATACGTCGCGGCGATTTGCCCGTCGTCCGATATCGCTCCGTCCACGCGCCCGGTATCGAGCGCGACAAAAGGCCGATCCAGCGCCGCGCCGCTCGTGCGTCCCATGTGAATCTCGTAGCCGCGCACGGGCGCCGATGTCCCGTCGATCATCAAGCGCCCGCTCACGTTCTCCAGCTGCTTGCTCTGCGTGAGCACGGTGTAAAGATCGAGCAAGCCAAGCCCATCGACACGTCCCGCCGCGCCTTCGACGCCATCCGGATCGTCGATCTCGCGTCCCAGCATCTGCATGCCGCCGCAGATGCCGAGCACCTTGCCGCCGTATCGCAGATGCCGTTCTATCGCGCGATCCCAGCCGTTTTCGCGCAGCCACGCGAGGTCGCGCTGCACGCTCTTCGATCCCGGCAGCACGATCAGATCCGCCGGCGGCGGCGCGACGCCCGCGCGCACGTAGTCGAACTCGACTTGCGGATGCGCCCGCAGCGGATCGAAGTCCGTGTGATTGCTGATGCGCGGCAGCGCCGGCACGATCACCTTCAGCGCCGCCCGCTCGCTGCGCGAATGCGCGATGCCCGGCAGCATGTCCTCGGCGTCCAGCGTCAAGCCATGCAAGTACGGCAGCACGCCGAACACCGGCTTGCCCGTCTGCGCTTCGAGCCAGTCGAGGCCCGGCTTCAGCAGCGAAATATCGCCGCGAAAGCGATTGATGACGAAGCCCTTCACGCGCGCCCGCTCGCTCTCCGAAAGACACGCAAGCGTGCCGACGAGATGCGCGAACACGCCGCCGCGATCGATGTCCGCGACGAGCACGACCGGACAATCGACATGTTCCGCGAAGCCCATGTTGGCGATATCGCCGTCGCGCAGATTGATTTCGGCGGGACTGCCCGCGCCTTCGACGATGACCGCATCGAACTCGGCGCGCAACCGCGCATAGGACGCGAGCACGGCGTCGAACGCGGTGCGCTTGTACGCGTGATAGGCGCGCGCGTCGAGATTCGCGTGCGCGTGGCCGTGGATGATGACTTGCGCGCCGCGATCGGTCGTCGGCTTGAGCAGGACCGGATTGAAGTCGATGCGCGCCGGCACGCCCGCCGCGATCGCCTGAAGCGCCTGCGCGCGGCCGATCTCGCCGCCGTCGATCGTCACCGCGCTGTTCAGCGCCATGTTCTGCGGCTTGAACGGCGCGACCTTCACGCCGCTTCGCCGCGCGAGACGGCACAGGCCCGCGACGAGCGTGCTCTTGCCGGCATCGGACGTGGCGCCCTGAATCATCAACGTGCCGCGAGGCTTGAATTGCATCGGGAAGTTCCTCGGAAGCGCAGCCCGCTATCTTATCCCGCCGCTACAATATTGCGATGACCTCGAACGCCCTTTCGCGCGACCTCACTTTCATCCTCGGCGGCGCCCGCTCGGGCAAGAGCGCCTACGCCGAGCGCCTTGCCGGCGAGAGCGGCCTGCCCGTCACGTACATCGCGACCGCGCGCATCGGCGATAGCGAATTCGCCGAGCGCGTGAAGCATCATCGCGAACGGCGGCCCGCGCACTGGACGCTCGTCGAAGCGCCGCTCGATCTCGCGCTCGCGCTGCGCAACGCCGACGCCCAAGGACACTGCGTGCTGATCGATTGCCTCACGCTGTGGCTCGCCAATCTGCTCTGCCCGCCCGATGCGACGCCCGACGCAGCGCCGCCGCTTACCCACGCCGCTTTCGATGCCTTCGACCGCGCATTGGCCGATGTGCGCGGCAAGGTCATCGTCGTGAGCAACGAGATCGGTCTGGGCGTGGTGCCGCTCGGCTCGGTCACGCGCCTCTATGTCGATGACCTCGGCCGCCTGAATCAGCGCGTCGCGGCCGCGAGCACGCGCGCGGTGCTAATGGCCGCCGGCCTGCCGCTCGCGCTCAAGGGCTGACGCGATGCTCCTGCTCTCCGTCTACGCGATGGCCTTGCTCGCGGTGCTCGGCGTGATCGTCGATCGCGTGTTCGGCGAGCCGCGCACGCGGCATCCGCTCGTCGGCTTCGGCAAGCTCGCGGCGAAGATCGAGTCGCGCATGAACACCGGGCATCGCGCGCGGCCGGCGGGAATCGCCGCGTGGTTCGTCGCGGTCGCGCCGCCCGTTGTCATCGCGTGGATGCTCGTCAGCGTGCTGCCGTTCACGTATGCGTGCCTCGTGCACGTGCTGCTGCTGTGGTTCGCGCTCGGCGCGAAGAGCTTGCGCGAGCACATCGCGCCGATCGCGCGCGCGCTCAGTTTCGGCGATATCGACGGCGCGCGCGTGCTGACCTCGCGCATCGTGTCGCGCGATACGTCGCATGCGGATGAAAACGCGCTCTCGCGTGCGGCGGTCGAATCGGCGCTGGAGAACGGCAACGATGCGATCTTCGGCGCGCTCTTCTGGTTCGCGGTCGCGGGCGGTCCGGGCGCGCTCGCGTTTCGCCTGGCCAACACGCTCGACGCGATGTGGGGTTATCGCACGCCGCGCTATCTGCGCTTCGGCTGGGCGGCGGCGCGCTTCGACGACGTGCTCAACTTCGTTCCCGCGCGGCTGACGGCGGCGACCTACGCGCTCACGGGCGACACGCGCATGGCGTGGCACTGCTGGCGCACGCAGGCGCGCTCGTGGGACAGCCCGAACGCGGGCCCGGTGATGGCCTCGGGCGCGGGCAGTCTGAACGTGCTGATCGGCGGCGCGGCGGTGTATCACGGCGTGCTCGAAGCGCGGCCCACGCTCGGCGCGGGGCACGATGCGTCGCCGCGCGATGTGGTGGCGGCGCTGCGGCTCGTCGACCGGTCGATGATGCTGTGGCTCGCGGTGCTGCTCGTGCTGGCGGTTTTCAGCGTGACGACGAATGGGTGAATCGCTCTGGCGCGCCGCCGGGTCATCGCAACGCTATCGCTTCCCATAACCTTTCGTGCAATCAGGAATGGCTGACTCGATCCCTCACGGCGGCAACCTCCGCGAAGCCGCGCGCCGCTACGCGATCCCACTCGACGACTGGCTCGACCTCTCGACAGGCATCAATCCGCGCGGCTATCCGGTGCCGCCGGTTCCGCCCGACGCCTGGCGCCGCCTGCCCGAAGACGGCGACGGCCTCGCCGATTGCGCCGCCCGCCATTACGGCGCGCCGCATGCGCTGCCGGTAGCCGGTTCGCAAGCGGCGATCCGCGCGTTGCCGTTGCTGCTGACGCGCGGCATCGCGGGCATCGCGCCGTTGACGTACGGCGAATACGCGCCGGCGTTCGCGCGCGCCGGGCATTCCATCGAAACGCTCGACATCGCCAGCGCCGACTTGCCCGCCGCGCTGAATCACGTGATCGTCGCGAACCTGAACAATCCGACCGCCGATCGTCTTTCGCGCGACACCTTGCTGCGCTGGCACGCGCAACTCGCATCGCGAGGCGGAACGCTGATCGTCGATGAAGCCTTCGCCGACACCGATCCCGCCGCATCGCTCGCAGCCGATACGGCGCGCGACGGCCTCGTCGTGCTGCGCTCGGTCGGCAAATTCTTCGGGCTGGCGGGCATTCGCGCGGGCTTCGTGCTCGCCGCGCCCGCGCTCACCGATGCCTTGCGCGATGCGCTCGGCGCATGGACCGTCGGCGGCCCGGCGCGGCACGCGGTGATGTCCGCGTTCGCCGATCACGCGTGGCAGCACGAAACGCGCGATCGTCTGCAGCGAGACGGCGCGCGCCTGGCCGAACTCATCGCGCGTCATGGCTTCGACGTCCGCGCGACGCCGCTCTTCGCATGGACGCCCACGCCGCGCGCGCCTTCCTTGCAACATGAATTCGCGACGCGCGGCATCTGGACGCGTCTCTTCGATAAACCGGGAATGACGGCCAGCCTGCGCATCGGCCTGCCGGGAAGCGAAGGCGAATGGGCGCGGCTCGAACGCGCGATCGCGGAGATTTGCGCATGACGATGCGCTCGATCCTCGTCGCGTTCATCGCCATGCTCATTGCGACGCACGCCCACGCCGCCCTCACCGTCACCGACGACACCGGCGCGCAAGTCACGCTTCCCGGCCCGGCCAGGCGCGTCGTGAGCCTCGCGCCGCACGTCACGGAGTTGCTATTCGCGGCGGGCGGCGGTGCGCGCATCGTCGGCACGGTGAGTTACAGCGATTATCCGAAAGCGGCGCAATCGATACCCCGCGTCGGCGACAACAAGGCGCTCGATCTCGAACGCATCGTCGCGCTGCATCCGGATCTGATCGTCGTGTGGCGGCATGGCAATGCCGCGCGTCAGATGGACCGGCTCGCCGCGCTCGGCATTCCGCTCTACTACAGCGAGCCGACGCATCTCGACGATATCGCCGCGAGCATCGACAAGCTCGGCGTGCTGCTCGGCACCGAGGACACGGCGCGCGCGGCATCGACGGCGTTCACGCGCGATATCGCGCAACTGCGTGCGAAGTACGCGCGCCTCGCTCCGGTGCGCGTGTTCTATCAGGTTTGGGACGATCCGCTCATGACGCTCAATCGCGACAACGTGTTCAGCGAAGTCATCGGCGTGTGCGGCGGCGTGAACGTGTTCGCGGCGCAAACGCCGCGCGTGCCGACGATATCGACGGAAGCCGTGCTCGCCGCGAACCCGGAAGCGATCGTCACCGCGACGCCCGGCGCGACGAAGCCGGATCGCGCGTTGCCGGCGCTGGACCGCTGGAAGCAATGGACATCGATCACGGCGGTGGCGCGCGGAAACCTGTTCGGCATCGATGGCGATGTCATCAATCGTCCGACGCCGCGTATCGCGATCGGAGCCGCGGAGTTGTGTCGAGATCTGGATATTGCGCGGGGGCGGCGGTGAATCAATTATCAGGATGTCTAAACATTCCATCGCACGATCGTCCATGCTGAAGACGATCGACGAAGCCACACGATCCCGCTGAAATCCAGCGCCCATTGCAGCACGCTCGCGCGATCGATCCGCAGCACATGCGCCGCGAGCACACGCATCACGCCTGCATGCGCGATGACGTGCATCGCGTCTGAAGCATCGGCGGACGCATCGTCGAACCATGCAATCACGCGCTCGCCGAACTGCGCGAGACTTTCGCCGCCATGCGGACGCGCATGTTCGATATCCGCGGCCCACGCATCGATGAGCGCGCGATCGATGCCGTCCCACGCGCAGCCTTCCCACGCGCCGAAGTGCATCTCGGACAGCCGCGCATCGATGCGAGCAGAGCCCAACGCCTGCGCAAGCGACGCGCATCGACGCAAGGGACTCGCATGCCATCCATCGACGCAAACGGGCACGTTCAGCGCACGCATCCGTTCTGTCAGCTCACTCGCCGATTCGTGCGCATCACGCAACAGAGGCGCATCGGTCTGGCCGTAGCAGATGCCGGCATCGATCGCGACAGCCGGATGCCGTATCAGTACGAGATCCATGCGAGTCCCACGAGGTAGATCGCAAGTTCGAACACTTGCTGCGCGCAGCCGAGGCAATCGCCCGTATAACCGCCGATGCGCCGCACGAAGTATCGGCCGGCGATGAAGCGCACGACCGCGAGAACGACGATCGTCACGCAGGCAAACTTCCAGCCGAACCACCACAGCCACGGCAAGCCGAAGACCATCGCGAGCGCGAACGACATCATGCTCATGCGCTGCGCGACCGGCTTCGCCTTGCCTTCGGCGCGCACGTAATCGAGCGTCACGAGATAGCTGATCGCGCACGCGCGGCTCGCGGCGTGAGCGGCGATCATGAGCGATCCGGCGCGCATCGGCGGCAGCGCGGCGAGCGCCTGCCACTTGAGCGCCAGCGCGATCACGATTGCGATCGCCCCGAATGCACCGATGCGCGAATCGTGCATGATGCGCAGCACGTCGTCGCGCGTGTAGCCGCCGCCGAAGGCATCGGCGCAATCGGCGAGGCCGTCTTCGTGGAACGCGCCCGTGAGCACGAGCGTCGCGGTCATCGAGAGCAGCACGGCCACGCCCGCAGGAAACACGCGCAACGCCGCGAGATAGACGAGCGCCGCGACGCCGCCGACCATCGCGCCGACGAGCGGAAAATAGCGCGCCGCCGCGTTCAGATATTCACGCTCGAAGCCGACCCAGCGCGGCACCGGCACGCGCGTGAAGTAGCCGAGCGCCGTGAAGAAGTAACGCAGCTCGTCGAGCGGACGGCTCATGCTCGTGCGTCGTTCTTGTTCGAGACGCCAGCCGAATCGAAGCTCGCCATCTCGTCGACGAACGCGACGGCCGCGCGCAGAATCGGCAACGCGAGCGCCGCGCCCGTGCCTTCGCCGAGCCGCAAGTCGAGTTGCAGAAGCGGCGCGGCATTGAAATGCGCGAGCATGCGCGCGTGCCCCGCTTCGTTCGATGCATGCGCGAACACGCAGTAATCCAGCACTTCGGGCGCAATTTTGGATGCCACGAGCAACGCCGATGTCGCGATGAAGCCATCGACGAGAATCGTCATGCGCGCCTCGGCCGCCGCGAGATACGCGCCCGTCATCATCGCGATCTCGAAGCCGCCGAACGTGGCGAGCGTGTCGATCGCATCGCCGCCCGATGGATGCGCGGCCAGCGCGCGGCGCAGCACGTCGCGTTTATGCGCGAGACCGCGATCGTCGAGACCGGTGCCGCGTCCGACGCAATCGTCTATAGGCAACGCGCACAGCCGGCTCATCAGGCACGCCGCCGCCGACGTATTCGCAATCCCCATTTCGCCGAAGCCGATCACGTTCGTGCCGAGCGACGCATGATGCCGCACGCGCGCCGCGCCACGCGCGATGCCTTCGTGCGCCGTGTCGCGCGACATCGCCGGTTCATGCGCGAAGTTGCGCGTGCCGAGGCCGAGCGACAATCGTTCGTATCCCTTATCAATCGGAATGGGCGATGCGACGCCCGCATCCACGACTTCGAGCGTCATGCCGACCGAACGCGAGAGCGCGTTGATCGCCGCGCCGCCCGCCAGAAAATTCGCGACCATCTGCGCGGTCACTTCCTGCGGATACGGACTCACGCCTTCCGCCGCGATGCCGTGATCGCCCGCGAACACGATCATCGCGGGACGCTCGATGCGCGGCTTCGTCGTGCGTTGAATCAGGCCCATTTGCAGCGCGAGCGATTCGAGCCGCCCGAGGCTGCCGGGCGGCTTCGTCTTCATGTCGATGATGCGGCGCAGCTCCGCTTCGAGCGTGCGGTCGAGCGCGCGGGGCATCGGAATGGCGTGGGACATCGGCGTTCCTTGGTCAGTGACGGTGGATCGACGGCACGAGCGCTTCATGCGCGCCATCGCGAATCAATACGAGCGGATAGCCGAACGCGGCGCTCGCACGTTCGGGCGTGAGCACATCCGCGACGGGACCGGCATGCGCGCCGCCCTGGCCGTCCAGCAAAAGCGCATGCGTGGCGAAGCGGCGCGCGAGATTCAGATCGTGACACGAGAGCACGACGGCGCGCCGTTCATCGCGCGCGGTTTTCACGAGCGCGTCCAGGCAATCGATCTGATGATGCAGGTCCAGATGCGCGAGCGGTTCGTCGAGCAGCAGCAGCGGCGCGTTTTGACACAGCACCGCCGCGAGCGCGACGCGTTGCCGTTCGCCGCCCGAGAGCGTCAGCACGTCGCGCGATGCGAAAGCGGTGAAACCGAGCGCATCGAGCGCGGCGTGCGCAGCGGCGCGGTCGTCGTCGCTTTCCCAGCCCCAGCCGGTGAGATACGGAAAGCGGTTGAGCAGGACGGTGTCGAGCACGGTCGCGCTGAAGGCGTCGTGCGTGCTTTGCGGCATCAGCGCGCGCCTTCGTGCGAGATCGGCGGCGTGCCATGCGGAAAGCGCGCGGCCATCGAGCGATACGGAACCCGACGCAGGTTTCGCAAGGCCCGCGAGCACGCCGATGAGCGTCGTCTTGCCCGCGCCGTTCGGCCCGGCGATGCACCACACGTCGCCCGCCGCGATGGTCGCGCTCAAGGCCCGCACCAAAATGCGATCGCCGGCGCGCAACGAGAGATTGTCGATATGAAGCGTGTTCATCGCGGCCGGCGCAGCAGCATCCAGAGGAACATCGGCACGCCGACGAGCGCCGTCACGACGCCCACCGGCAACTGACCCGGCGCGATGACCGTGCGCGCGGCGAGATCGGCGCTCATCACGGCGAGGCCGCCCGCGAGCGGCGCGGCGGGCACGAGCATGCGCTGATCGTTGCCGAACGCGAGCCGCAAGAGATGCGGCACGACGAGCCCGACGAAGCCGATGGTCCCCGCCGTCGTCACCGCGGCCGCCGCCGCGATCGACGCCACGAGATACACGCGCAGCCGCAGCCGCTCGACGGACACGCCGAGCGCACGCGCGGTGGCATCGCCGCGCAGCAGCACGTTCAATTGCGGCGCGACGGGCGCAATGACGGCAAGCGCGACGACGAGCGCGATCATCGCGGGCCACGGCGTCGCTGCGCCGTTGAGGTCGCCGGTGAGCCAGAAGAGCATGCCGCGCAGCCGGTTCTCCGGCGCGACGCTGAGTATCAGCGTGATGAGCGCGCCCCACCCCGCCGCGATCACGACGCCCGTGAGCAAAAGCCGTGGCGATGCGTCCTGTTCGCCGTGCCAAAGATGCGTGCGCGCGAGTCCGAGCACCAGCACGATCGACAAGAACGCGCCCGCGCACGCGGCGATATTCACGCCCCACCAGGGCATCGACGCGAGCATCGCGGTGAGCGCGAACGTGGCCGCTCCGCCGGATACGCCGAGCACGTACGGCTCGGCCAGCGGATTGCGCAGCAGCACTTGCAGCAGCGCGCCTGCGAGCGCGAGCAGCGCACCAGATGCAAAGCCCGCCAGCGCGCGCGGCAGTCGCAGCGTGAGCACGATTTCATCGGCGATATCGGGCGTGGCCGCGCGCGCGTGCAGCAGCGCGGCGATTGCGCGCGGCATCGGCAAATTCACGCTGCCGAGCGCGAGCGACGCCGCGAGCACGGCGAACGCCGCCGCGCCGAGCGCGAGCCAGACGAGCGCGGCGCGGCTGGCGGTCATCGCCTTGGGACGCCGCGCGTCAGACGCCACGCTCACGACGGATTGAAGCCCAGCGTGATGTACGCGCCGCGCCGGGGCGTGTTGTACGAGTACGCAAGTTCATAGTTCCGGTCGAACAGATTGTCGATGCGCGCGCTCAGCCACCACGACTTCGTGATGTCGTAGCGCGCGGACAGGTTCACCACGCCGTAGCCCGCGAGCGTCGAATCGTAGTCGCTGCGCGCGCCGCTCACGATCCACTCGCCGCCCACGCGCCATCGTCCGAAAGAACGATGCGCCGACAGCGTGGCGAAGCGCCGCGCGCGGCGCGTCAGGTCTTCGTGATTCGTTTCGTCGACGGGATTCTGGAACGTCACGCCCGCGCGGATGTCCGTGGCGCCCACATGCCCCGCCCATGATCCCTCGACGCCCTGCACCTTCGCGCGCCCCACGTTCTGCGCGATATAGAAGCCGCTGCCGTCCGACACGTAATCGATCAGATTCGAATAGCGCGTCTGGAACGCGGTCACGCGCAGCACGCCCACTTTGCCCGATGCGTATTGCAGCGCGGCCTCGACCGAATGGCTGCGCTCCGGCTGAATCGACGGATTGCCGCTGAACGGATAGTAGAGGTCGTCGAAGCTCGGCGCGCGGAACGACGCCGCGTAGCTCGCGCTCGCGCGCCAGTGCGCATCGAAGTTGTAGGCGTAGCCGAGATAGTAGCTGTTCGCGCCGCCGAAATCCGAGTACTGGTCGTGACGCACGTTCGCCTGCACGTCGCTCGCGCCGAAGCGTCCCACATAGCCCGCGAACACCGAGTTCACGTGACGATCCGGCGCGCTGAGTTGATCCGAATCGAGCGATTGATCCAGATGTTCGTAGCCGAACAGCAGCTTGTGCGCATCGGCGAGCTTGAAGTCGTTCTGCCAGAGATACTGATGATTCTCCGAGTTGAAGCGGCTCGTATAGACGCCGTTCTGCTCGATGTTCGCGCGGTCCTGTCCCTGCGCGACCGTGAAGTGCGTAGTCCAGCGGTCCGTCAGCTTGCCGTTCGCGAACACCGACGCCGAGCGCACGCGGTCGTGCGTCTTGTTGATGTCGGTCGGGGAACCGTAGGCATCGTCGAAACTGTCGACACCGTTCGATTGCAGGAAGCGCACGCCCGCGTCCCACTTGTCGGTGAACTTGTGGCGCAGCGTCGCGGCGACGCTTTCGTTCAGATAGCCGTTTGCGTTCGGATTCGCGCCGGGCGCGAGCGCCGGATCGATCGACGAGAAGCCATCGGTCTTTTCGCGCGACACGTTCAGGCTGAACGTGGTGCGGCCATCGGCATCGAGCGCGCCGTCCACGCCCGCCGATTGCCGCTGCGTGTGATAGCTGCCGTATTCCGCTTCGAAGTGAAAGCGCGGCGGATGCGCGTCGCCCTCTTTCGTGAAAATCTGCACGACGCCGCCGATCGCATTCGACCCGTACAGCGCCGACACGTTGCCGTTCACGACCTCGACGTGATCGGTCTGATCGAGCATCAGTTGCGACAACTGCGCCGCACCGAGCGACACCGATTCGACACGCACGCCATCGATCAGAACGAGCGATTGCGACGACGCCGCGCCGCGTATGTACACGCCCGAGTTCGCGCCCGGCCCGCCGTTGCGCGTGATCTGCACGCCGGGCGCGAGCGCGATGAGACCGAGCACGTCGTCGGCGTTGGAGTCGGCGATGTCCTGCTCGTCGAAGAGCGAGGTCTGCGGAAGAGAATCGGCGAGCGGCTGCGCGCTGCGTGTCGCGGTCACGACGACGGGCGTGAGGACCTGTTCGGTGGTATCGGCGCGTGCAGGCAGCGCGAGCACATTGAGGGCGGCGCAAACGGCGGCGCAGACGGCGCGACGTTCGATGCCGGACGAAGGCAGGACCATGCGTGAAGAATTCCGGTTCAGGGCTGGCGCGTGCCCCGCTCCCCGCGAGGTCTGTGCGCGACGCGCGCGCCGCATCGTACGATTACTGACTCGTTCGACGATAACGGCGTGCTGGACGATTGGCCGGTATCCGGGCTGGCGACGCTTCGTCCCGCCTTCCCGCGCATGGCGCGCAGTGGCGTCGACACGTTTCTTGCAGACGGCATCCGCGATAAAAAATCACGCGATACGCCGCGAAAAACGCGCGAGGGACGACTTGCAACTTGCGTTGCGGTCGCTTACCGTTGCGGGGGCAGCACAGGTTGGCGCGCTCCGGTCATGCGCCGGAACTTCGCTCCCTGTTTCCCGTTTGACTGCATCCGCGAGAGAAGCGGACGCGAGCACCAAAAGTGCCGCAAGTGTAGGAGCGGGGATCGGGGCCGTCAAGAACGCGCGCCGGGCATCGCGACCACGATCGCCGCGCCTCGCTCGCTCATTCCACACACAAATGCATCGCGATGCACGCATGATCCGGGGATGTTACGTCTCGAAACGAGACAATTATCGGAAGCTGCATTGAACCGCGCTAAAATGCCAGGTCTTTAGAGGACGCAGCACATGCTCAACGAACTCGAATCACTGTCAGGAAACATCGGCCGGCTGATCCAGATCAGCGAGCGCCATAATCAGGCGCGTCTCGCGCTCGAAGCGCAAATCGAAGCATTGCGCGCAGACTTCGCCGGCGTCCAGGCCGAACTCGCGCAGGTGCGAGGCGAACGCGACGCGCTGCAAGCCGAGCGCGACTCGCTCTCCGCGAAGATCGACGACGCGCAAGTGCGCTTGAACGCGATCCTCGAAAAGCTGCCGCGCGCGAAAGCGCATCATGCCGAAAGCGACAATCAGCTCGACCTTCTCAATGCCGAATCGCAAGCTTCGGGCGAAGCGCAGCATGAACATGCGCACGCGGAAGAAATGCACGGCGAACATCATCAGGGAGAGAAGGCGTGACGACCAAGCAGATCGAAGTATCCATTCTCGGACAGCCGTATCGCCTTGCGTGCTCGCCTGAAACGGAAGCCGCGTTGCGCGAAGCCGTGGCCCGCGTCGATGCCGAAATGAACAAGATTCGCAATGCGAGCAGCGTACGCGGCACGGACCGCATCGCGGTCATGGCCGCCCTTTCGCTGGCGTCCGAATTGCTCAAGCTGCAGGACAGCGTGCGTCACGGCGAAGCGTTCCCCGCCGAAGAAATCCGCCGCACGGTTCATTCGATGAACCAGCAGCTCGGCGCGGTGATCGCGCAATACGAAGTGCAATAACGACGTGCGAAACGGCCTCCAAAACGACGTGCAATAAGCACCGATGCGCCGGCCTAATCGGCATGTGGGTGTCAATCAAAAAAAGATACCGGCGCGAGGCCCGCGAGGGGCTGCATAAGACAAATGATTGGTGTAGAGTGATGTTTCCCTGCCTAGTGCGCCAAGGTCATATATTCCTTGAACCAATGTCACATTGGCACGGTTGCGGAACCTTGTAACACGGGCGCGCGCGTCACTCTGTCTGATGTACCCGAAGTGTTGCTTACCGCGACCAATCTTGAACCCAGGTTCAGGATGCCGGCCTAGCGGCTGAGGCGGGGACCTTATTCAAACGGCACAAACGGCACAAACGGCACAAGCGGCACAAGCGGCACAAACGGCACAAACGGCATCGGTTTATCCGATGCCGTTTTCATTTGCATCGTCAATCTCATCGTCGATATTCTTCGCTCCCCTCATGCGCTACTGGCTGATGAAGTCCGAACCGGACGAAGCGAGCATCGATCATCTCGCGCACGCGCCGAAGAAAACGCTGCCGTGGACCGGCGTGCGCAACTATCAGGCGCGCAACTTCATGCGCGACGCCATGCAGGTCGGCGACGGCGTGCTGTTCTATCACTCGAGTTGTCCCGAGCCGGGTATCGCGGGCATCGCGAAGGTCGCATCGGCGGCTTATCCCGATCCCACTCAGTTCGACGCGAAGAGTCCCTACTTCGATCCGAAGTCCACGCAGGAAACCCCGCGCTGGCTGCTCGTCGATGTGAGCTTCGTCAAGAAAACGCCGCTCATTTCGCTGGCCGAACTGCGCGCGCACGAAGAGCTTGCCGACATGCAAGTGCTCGCGCGCGGCAACCGGCTCTCGATCACGCCCGTCACGGAATCGCAGTGGCGCTTTATTACCGAGCATCTCGCCGGGAAATAGGAACTTAGCGCGCGGTTGGACCGCCTAAACGCCGTCGCGAAACGCGCGACGCTCAAGCGTTGGAGTCCTTCGATGATGAACAAGAAAACCGCCGCCGCCCTCGCGCTCGCGATGTCGAGCGCCGCGCTTACCTTTTCGGCCACGGCCGTCGCGCAGACGGTCATCGCCAGTCCGCAGCCTTCGGGCGTGCTCTCGCTGTCGGCGCAAGCGAGCGCGCAAGTGCCGCAGGATGTCGTCACCATCACGCTCTTCTACGAGCAGGAAGCCGCCGATCCCTCATCGCTCACCACGACGCTCAATCAGCGCGCCGAAGCCGCGTTGCGCGAAGCGAAGGGCGTCGATGGCGTGACCGCGAAGAGCGGCGCGTTCAGCGTGTATCCGTCGACGGATCGCGACGGCAAGATATCGGCGTGGCGCGGACGCACGGAAGTCGTGCTCGAATCGCATGACTTCGCGGCGGCGTCCAAGCTCGCGGGCAAGATGAGTTCGTCGATGCAGGTCGGCAACGTCACGTTCTCGCTGTCGCCCGAAGCGCAGCGCGCCGCCGCGCAGAAGCTCTCGACGCAGGCCATCGATTCGTTCCGCAAGCAGGCGCAGGCGGCATCGCAGGCATTCGGCTATGGCAGCTTCACGATCCGTGAAGTGAACGTCGGACAGAGCGGCGCGGCGCCGCGTCCGGTGATGATGATGCAGGCGCGCGGCATGTCCGCCGATGCGAAGATGGCCGCGCCGATGGCGCTCGAAGCCGGCACGACGACGGTGACCGTCGACGTGTCCGGTTCGGTGCAGATGGGGCGTTGATACCGCGCGAGCGTGGTATCAGGCGGCGTTGGCCGGCACGCGCCGATGCCGCTTGTACGCCCACACCATCATGACGATGCCCGCGATGATCATCGGCAGCGAAAGCCATTGGCCCATCGAAAGGCCGAGCGCGAGCAGGCCGAGATAATCGTCCGGCTCGCGCGCGAATTCCACCGTGAAGCGCGCGAGTCCATAGCCGATCAGAAACAGCGCGGAGACAGCGCCCATCGGACGCGGCTTGCGCGAGAACGTCCAGATCACGATGAACAGCACGATGCCTTCCAGCGCGATCTCGTACAACTGCGACGGATGGCGCGGCAGCATCTGATAGCGCTGGAAAATCTCCGTCAGGTGCCACTTCGCGTCGAGCTGCGGATTCTTCGCGAGCCACACGGCGTCGTCGTTCGTCGAATGTTGAAAGAGCATGGCCCACGGCGCGCTCGGGTCCGTCACGCGGCCCCATAGTTCACCGTTGATGAAGTTGCCGAGCCGCCCCGCCGCGAGCCCGAGCGGCACCATCGGCGCGACGAAATCCGTCACTTGCAGCCACGTGCGCCTGCGCTGATACGCGAACAGCACCATCGCAAGCGTCACGCCGAGAAAGCCGCCGTGAAACGACATCCCGCCTTCCCACACCTTGAAGATGTCGAGCGGATGCGTCGCGTAATAGCTCGCCTTGTAGAAGACCACATAGCCGATACGTCCGCCGAGAATGGTGCCGAGCACGCCGTAGAACAGCATGTCGTCGATGTCCTTGGCGTTCCAGCCCTGCGCGGCGACATACGGCAGCCGCAGCCGCAACCTGCCGATGACGATGGCCGAGATGAACGCGACCAGATACATGAGCCCGTACCACCGCACGGCGAGCGGTCCGAGATGAATGGCGACGGGATCGAAATTGGGGTGGATGAGCATCGTTGAATGTTCGAAAAGCGAAGTCAGGCACGAATCATAAAGCAGAGACGGCCGCGGCCCGCGCGCGCACGATGTCGATGAACCCGGCGAGCACCGGGCTCACCTCCGCCGCGCGCCACACGAGCCCCGTTTCGACGACGGGCGCATCCGCGACCGGGCGCAACGGACGATACACCACGCCCGTGCGCCGCAGATGACGCAGCGACTGCGGCACGAGCGCGACGCCCATGCCCGCGGACACGAGGCTCACGATGGTCTGCATCTGGATCGCCTCCTGTCCGATGCGCGGCGTCAGGCCCGCCGCGCCATAGCAGCCCATAATGATGTCATATAAGCCCGGCGCGAGACGCCTCGGAAACACGACGAGCGGCGCGGCGGCCAGTTCGCGCAGATCGACGGGCGTGTCTGCCCATTCGGCCGTGCCCTGCTGCAATTGTTCCGCCGCTTCCGCCGACATCGCGACGACGAGCGGTTCGCGCGCGATCGCGAGATATGACAGCGACATCGCGTGGCGCGGCGGCAGCGGCGGAATGACGAGGCCCGCGTCGATGCGTCCGGCGACGAGTTCCTCGATCTGCACGTCGCTCGTCGCCTCGGTCAGTTGCAGCCGCACGCCGGGATAGCGCGCGCCGAAATCGCGCAGCAGCGCGGGCAAGAGGCCGTAGTCCGCCGTGGACACGAACGCGAGCGACAGCACGCCCGCCTCCCCGCGCGCGAGCGACTGCGCGAGCGGACGCAGGGCATCGGCGGACGCGAGCAGGCGGCGCACTTCCGGCAGCAAGTCCTTGCCGACGGGCGTCAGCTCGACCGTGCGCTTCGTCCGCGCGAACAGCGCGACGCCGAGCGCGTCTTCCAGCGCGCGGATTGCTTGCGAGAGAGGCGGCTGCGTCATCGCGAGACGCGCGGCGGCGCGGCCGAAGTGCATCTCTTCGGCGACCGTCACGAAATAACGCAACAGACGCAGCTCGATGGCCGGATTCCGTTCATCCATTGATATATTCCGCGACCTAATAAGCCTTGAATAATATATTGGACAGACACAAGCCGACGCTGCATTCTTCCGCCACTAGACAAAAAAATCTTCAAGGAGCCCCCAAATGGCCTTCAATCGCCGCTCGAAAAACATTACGCAGGGCGTTGCTCGCTCGCCCAACCGTTCGATGTACTACGCCCTCGGCTACAAGGAGGAAGACTTCGACAAGCCGATGATCGGCATCGCGAACGGGCATTCGACCATCACGCCGTGCAACGCGGGCCTTCAGCGCCTCGCCGATGCCGCCATCGCCGCGATCAGGCAGTCCGACGCGAACCCGCAGATCTTCGGCACGCCGACCATCTCCGACGGCATGTCGATGGGCACCGAAGGCATGAAGTACTCGCTCGTGTCGCGCGAAGTGATCGCGGACTGCATCGAGACCGCCGTGCAGGGCCAGTGGATGGACGGCGTCGTCGTGATCGGCGGCTGCGACAAGAACATGCCGGGCGGCATGATCGGCCTCGCGCGCATGAACGTGCCGGGCATCTACGTGTACGGCGGCACCATCCGTCCGGGCAACTGGAAGGGCAAGGACCTGACCATCGTGTCGTCGTTCGAGGCGGTCGGCGAATTCACGGCGGGCCGCATGTCGGAAGAGGACTTCAAGGGCGTCGAGAAGAACGCGTGCCCGTCCACCGGCTCGTGCGGCGGCATGTACACGGCCAACACGATGAGCTCGTCGTTCGAGGCGCTCGGCATGTCGCTGATGTATTCCTCGACGATGGCGAACCCGGACGACGAGAAGGTCGACTCCGCCGCCGAATCGGCGCGCGTGCTGGTCGAAGCGGTCAAGAAGGACCTGAAACCGCGCGACATCATCACGAAGAAGTCGATTGAAAACGCAGTCGCGCTGATCATGGCGACGGGCGGCTCGACCAACGCGGTGCTGCACTATCTGGCGATCGCGCACGCGGCGGAAGTGGAATGGAGCATCGACGACTTCGAGCGCATGCGCAAGAAAGTGCCGGTGATTTGCGACCTGAAGCCGTCGGGCCAGTACGTCGCCACCGATCTGCACAAGGCCGGCGGCATTCCGCAAGTGATGAAGATTCTCCTCGACGCGGGCCTTTTGCACGGCGATTGCATGACGATCACCGGTCGCACGCTCGCAGAAGAACTGAAGGACGTGCCGAGCAAGCCGCGCGCGGATCAGAAGGTGATCTTCCCGATCGAGCAGGCGCTCTACAAGCAAGGCCACCTCGCGATCCTGCGCGGCAATCTCGCGGAAGACGGCGCGGTCGCGAAGATCACGGGCCTGAAGAATCCGGTCATCACCGGCCCGGCGCGCGTGTTCGACGACGAGCAAAGCGCGATGGAAGCCATCCTCGCCGACAAGATCAAGGCGGGCGATGTCGTCGTGCTGCGTTACCTCGGCCCGCAAGGCGGCCCCGGCATGCCGGAGATGCTCGCGCCGACGTCGGCGATCATCGGCAAGGGCCTGGGCGAATCGGTCGGTCTCATCACCGACGGGCGTTTCTCGGGCGGCACGTGGGGCATGGTGGTCGGTCACGTCGCGCCGGAAGCGTTCGCGGGCGGGACCATCGGCCTCGTGCAGGAAGGCGATTCGATCACCATCGACGCGCACAAGCTGCTGCTGCAACTGAACGTGGACGATGCCGAGATCGCGCGCCGTCGCGCCGCGTGGAAGAAGCCGGCTCCGCGATACACGCGCGGCGTGCTGGCGAAGTACGCGACGCTCGCGCTGCCGGCGAATCGCGGGGCGGTGACGGGCTGAGCGGCGTCGCGCGTGGCAACGCGTAGTCGCAGGTAAAAACAAAGGGGCGCTCAATGCGCCCCTTTGTCGTTTTCCGCTTGCTATCGCCAGTTCCGAAACACGTCGCGCTCAACCCTCCCGCTGCCGGCGCAACTCCTCCTCCACCGCCACGCTCACCCATTCGCGCATGTGCGCTTCGAGCGCGAGCGACACTTCGCGCGTGATGTCCTGCACGAGCTTCGCCGAATGCGCGCGCAGCACGTCCTGACACCGCGCCTCGATCAGCGCGCGCGCGTCACCGCTCAGAAACTGCGTGACGCGCCCCTGCATGCGTTCCGCGATGAGCTGCGCCTCGTACGCGACCGCCGCCGCGCGCGCGTACTCCGGCTTGCCGGGCACGACGACATCGGTCAGAACGGGAATGGAAGGATCGAAGGATTCGGGCGGGTTCGGGGTATCGGTCATGATGTCCGGCTGCTCGTGAGTGGTCGCCATGCGCCGATGCTACCCGCGCGCACGGCCACGCACTGTTCGTTCAGCCGCCTTGCTTGTGCGTTTCGATGGCGTAGCCGCGATCGCGATAGAAGCGGAAGCGCTCGCGCCCGGCGGCGAGTTCGTCGCCCTCGTTGCCGACGATCTCGATCAGCCGCTCGAAGCGCGCGAACTGCGCGGGCACCGGCGCGCCCAGATTCACGAGCACCTGATGATGCGGCACGCCGTCGAGATCCGATGCGAGCACCACCGGCGTGTCCTGCGCGAGCGGGCTTTTCGCCATGCAGTGCGGCACGAATTCGAGCGGCGCGAAGGTCCACAACTGCTCGTCGAAGGCGGCGAGGCGCGCGGGCTCCGCGAGCACGACGAGCGCCCGCCCGCTCGCATAAGCCTTGCGCGCGAGGCGGCAGGCGTAGGCGAGCGGATCGCCGACATTCGTATGGAAGTCGATGCGCGTCACGGCCGTCTCACTGCCCCGCGCGATCGATCAGGAACTGCGACAGCAGCGGCACCGGCCGCCCGGTCGCGCCCTTCGCCGCGCCGCTCTTCCACGCGGTCCCGGCGATGTCGAGGTGCGCCCACGGATAGTTCTGCGCGAAACGCGAGAGGAAGCACGCCGCCGTCACGCTGCCCGCCGGCCGCCCGCCGATGTTCGCGACATCCGCGAAGTTCGACTTGAGCTGATCCTGATACTCTTCGTCGAGCGGCAGACGCCAGGCCGGATCGACCGCTTCACGCGACGCGTCGAGCAATTCGCCCGCGAGCGCGTCGTCCTTCGAGAAGAGGCCGGTGTTGTGATGACCGAGCGCGATGATGCACGCGCCCGTGAGCGTCGCGATATCGACGACGGCGGCCGGCTTGAAACGTTCGGCGTAGGTCAGCGCGTCGCAGAGAATGAGGCGGCCTTCGGCATCGGTGTTGAGCACTTCGATGGTCGTGCCGTTCATCGCCGTGATGATGTCGCCCGGCTTCACCGCGTTGCCCGCGGGCATGTTCTCGCAGGTCGGCACGACGCCGATCACGTTCAGCTTGAGGCCCATTTCCGCCACCGCGCGCATGGTGCCGAACACGGAACCCGCGCCGCACATGTCGTACTTCATCTCGTCCATCGACTCGCCGGGCTTGATGGAGATGCCGCCCGAATCGAACGTGATGCCCTTGCCGACGAGCACGATCGGTGCATTCGACGCATTCGACGCGCTCTTACCGCGCGTCTTCACCGCTTCGCCCGCGCCCTGATAATGCATGACGATGAACTGCGGCGGCTGCACCGATCCCTTCGCGACCGACAGGAACGAACCCATGTTCAACGCTTCGATTTGCTTCTGTCCGAGCACTTCGACCTTAAGCTTCCAGTCGCGGCCGAGCTTCTTCGCGGTCTGGCCGAGGTAGGTCGGCGTGCAGACGTTCGGCGGCAGATTGCCGAGATCGCGCGTGAGGTCCATGCCGTTCGCGATCGCGACAGCCTGCTTCACGGCGACGCGCGCGGTCTTCTCGTCGGCGGTATCGATGCTGAAGACGATCTTCTTGAGCGATGCCGCGCCATTGTCCGGCTTGCTCTTCATCTGCGTGAACTTGTACGTGAGTTCGCGCAGCGCGAGAACGGCGGCGCGCACGGCCCAGTCGCCGGTGCGTTCGAGAATGGGCAATTGCGCGAGCGTGAAGGTCACTTGCGCGATCTTCGTGCCGAGAATCACGCGCCATGCCGCGCGCACGGCTTCGCCATAAGCTTTCTGATTGAAGGCGTCCTGCTTGCCGAGCCCGACGAGCAGCACGCGCGCCGCGCCGATGCCGGTCACTTCGGGAACCATCAGCGTGGTGCCTGCGCGACCGCTCATGTCGCCCGCCTTCACGATGCGCGAAATGAGCCCTTTCGTCGCGATATCCATGACGCGTGCGGCGCCTGTGAGTGTCTGTGCCTCGAACACGCCGAGCACGACGACATCGGCTTTCCCGGTGAGGAAACCATTTGCCTCGCCTTTGCTCCAATCACAGGCTTTTATGCTAAAGTCCATCGCGCTTATCCTCGGTAAAATCTGGGCTGAAGGATGAAAGCCGCAATTATCCGCTATTTTTACCGCGGCGGTCACAGGCTCGCGGCGCAAGGGAACGAAGCTCTGCCCTCAGCGTCTCTCATACGTTAGTCCGCATAGCCGCCGCCGGCCTCAAGCAAAAATCAATGATCTTCGAACGCTCCCTGCAGCGCGAACTCGCGTACACGGCCGGCGCCGTGTTCATGGTGCTGCTCACGATCATGCTGACGACGATGATGATCCGCATCGTCGGCTTCGCGGCGTCGGGCCAGGTCGACCCGCGCGATGTCGTCGTGCTGATCGGGCTCACCGTCATCGGCTATCTGGCCGTCATGCTGATCGTCACGCTCTTCGTTTCCATCCTCTTCGTGCTCACGCGCTGGTATCGGGATTCGGAGATGGTGGTATGGCTCGCCTCGGGCGTCAGCCAGACGCAGCTGATCAAGCCGGTCGCCGTGTTCGCCACGCCGATCATCATTCTCATCGTCTTCTTCGCGTTCGTCGGCTGGCCGTGGTCGAATCAGCAAAGCAAGCTCATCAAGGCGCGGTTTCAGCAGCGCGATGAAGTGTCGCTGCTGGCGCCGGGGCAGTTCCGCGAATCGCCGTCGAGCCATCGCGTGTTCTTCATCGAGAAGATGTCGCCGGATCAGGGACACGTGGAAAACGTGTTCGTCACGAGCACGGAAGGCGGCAAGGTCAACGTGATCGTCTCGAAGAACGGCCACACCGAAACGCGCGCGGACGGCGACCGCTTCATCGTGCTGGAAAACGGCCGCCGTTACGACGGTGAGCCCGGCCAGCCCAACTTCCGGATCATGGAATTCGAGCGTTACGGCGTGAAGATTCTGAGTCACCAGGTGGTCAACACGCCATCGACGACGGGCATCTCCACGCCGGATCTCCTCGCCGATCCGACCAAGCAGAACCTCGCCGAATTCGCCTGGCGCATGGGGCTGCCGCTCATCGCCATCAACCTGATGCTGCTCGCCATTCCGCTTTCGTACCAGAATCCGCGCCGCAGCCGGACCATCAATCTCGTGATGGCCGTGCTGATCTATCTCACGTACTCGAACCTGCTGAACGTGGTGCAGTCGTGGATCGAGCAGGGCAAGCTCTCGTTCGGCGTCGGCATCGCGGGGCTGCATATTCTGGTGAGCGCGCTCGTCGCGTTCATCTTCTGGCTGCGCGTGCGCAACCGGCCGCTCTTCACGCGCGCGACGTTCACGCGCACGAAGGGAGCGTGACGCGATGCGCATCTACGAACGATACTTCGCGCGCCAGATCTATCTCGCGTTCATCTTCATCCTGTTCGCGTTCTCGGGCCTGTTCTTCTTCTTCGACCTGATCAACGAGCTGAACACGGTCGGGCACGGCAACTACAAGTTCACGCTCGCGGTGCTGCGCGTCGCGCTGCAGACGCCCTCGCGCTTCTACGAGATCATTCCGGTCGCCGCGCTCATTTCCGCGATCTACGTGTTCGCGCAGATGGCGGCGGCGTCGGAGTTCACCATCTTCCGCGTGTCGGGCCTGTCCACCGGCACCGCGCTGCGCTCGCTGCTGAAGATCGGCGTGCCGATCGTTCTGGTGACGTACATCATCGGCGAAGTGGTCGGACCGTATTCGGACCAGTTGTCCGAGCGCGTGCGGCTGGAGGCGCTGGGATCGTCGGTGTCGTCGAATTTTCAGTCGGGCGTGTGGGTGAAGGACACGCTCAATGCGAAGGAAAACGGCGAACAGGTGACGCGCTTCGTCAACGTGGGAACGCTCAATCCGGACACGACGATCGCCAACGTGCGCATCTACGAATTCGATTCGAAGTTCCGGCTGTCGAACGTGCGCATCGCGCAGAGCGGCGTGTTTCAGCCGCCGGGTCACTGGAAGCTGACGGGCGTGACCGAAACGCAATTGATCGACGCCGCGCCGCAAGCCGCCAATCCCGGCGATGCGCTCAATCCGGTGTATCGCGCGAAGGAAACGGCGCTGCCCGAATATTCGCTGCGCTCGGAGCTGACGCCGCAGATCCTGTCGGTGCTGCTGGTGTCGCCGGACCGGATGTCGATGTTCAACCTGTTCCGCTATATTCAGCACTTGACTGAGAATCATCAGGACACGCAGCGGTATCAGATCGCGTTCTGGCGCAAGATTCTGTATCCGTTCGCGGTGCTCGTGATGCTGGTGCTGTCGCTGCCGTTCGCGTATCTGCATACGCGCGCGGGCGTCGTCGGCGTGAAGGTGTTCGGCGGCATCATGATCGGCATGAGCTTCCAGTTGTTCAACACGCTGTTCTCGCACATCGGCACGCTGAATACGTGGCCCGCGCCGATCACGGCGGCGGCGCCCGCCCTCGCCTATCTGGCAATCGGCTTGCTGGGCCTGAAGTGGGTGGAGCGGCACTGAGTCTTTCCGGAGCACGCGATGGGCAAGCACGGCATCATCCTCTTCGGTCATGGCGCGCGCGATCCGCGCTGGGCCGAGCCGTTCGAGCGGCTGGCGGCGAAGCTGCGCGCCATGCGCGGCGATCCGGTTTCGCTCGCGTTTCTCGAATTAATGACGCCGGATCTGCCGGGCGCGATCGCTGCGCAAGCGGCCGATGGGTGCAAGGCGATTACTGTCGTGCCGGTGTTCTTCGGGCAGGGCGGGCATGTGCGGCGGGATCTGCCGCAGATCGTCGAGCAGTGTCGGGTGGCGAATCCTAACGTCGCGATTCATTGCGCGACGGCGGTCGGCGAGGACGAAGCCGTCCTCGATGCGGTCGCGGGGTATTGTTTGAGGCAGGGTTAGGGGCTGACGTTAGCCGTTCGGCCGACTTTCGGGGCCGCGAAACGGGGACTACAATGGCTATACGTTCCTGTATATCCATCCGAGTGACCCATGAACCTGCTCATTTCAAAGTGGGGCAATAGCCTGGCCGTGCGCATCCCGGCCGAATATCTGCGGCACATCGGCCTTTCCGAGGGCGATCAGGTCCAGGCCAGTCTGACGGTCGACGGCGGCATTTACCTTCGCGCGGCGAAGTGGGATCGCCGGGCGTTCGCTCAGGAAATCGCCACTACGCGCGACGCAATGCCGATGGGCGAATCGGTCATCGACGAACTCCGGCGCGGAGCGCGCTACTGATGGTGTATGTCGATACCAGCGTGCTCGTCGCGCTTTGTGTCCGGGAGCCGATGACCGCTGCCGTCGCGGCCTGGTACGCGGATTTCGGCGGCGAACTGATTGCAGGCACCTGGTGCATTACCGAATTCGCCAGTGCGCTCAGTATCAAACAGCGGACGGGCCAGATATCCGAAGAGGATTCGGCTTTCGCCTGGCGTACATTCGAACGGATGTGCCAGGGCGACATCCAGCTCACGCCTATCGAGCCGCCCGTTTTCCATCAGGGCGCGCTGCTCGCGCTCGATGCGTCGACCGGGCTCCGCGCTGGCGACGCGCTTCATCTTGCGACCGCTCTCGATTGCAAGGCCAAGGCGATGGCGACACTCGACGCCGTGCTGGCGCGGAATTCGAAGCAGCAGCGATTAAGGGCCGTTACCTTCAAGAGCTGAACCTTCGGGGTTTCGCGGCGAACCCTCAGTCAGTTCCCGACGCGCGCGAAGCCTCCCTCCCCCGCAACTGCCAGAACAACGGCCTGTCGAACGGCGTCCACGCCGGCACGCGCACGCCTGCAACGTCGAGCGCATTGCGCGTCCATTGGTTGCACGTCAGGAACACGGAGTAGCTGCCGTGCGATTCGTAAAAGGCGTCGTGGTCGTTGTAGTGATGGGCCGGCACACTCGTGGAATTCCCGCTGGCATCGAGCCGCAGACTTTGCATCACATGCGCCGCCAGACGCCCGTACGCGGCGTGAGAAATCGTCACCGGCAGCGCATCTTCCGACGCGCTACGCGGCGCCGTCGTGAACTCCACGTGCAGCACCGTGCCGTCGAGCCCCACGAGCGCGTGAAACGCCGTCGACGCGCGCAGATCCTTCCATTCCGGCGTATTCAGAAAGAACTCGCGATCGCCCCAGCCGACTTCAACCATCTCGTAGCGATCCGACGCCGCGGGCGCGCGCGTATCGGCTGGCGAAAAGTATCGGGCCCAGTCGACGCCCGCCGCATTGCGCGGCATCAGAAGCGCGGTATGGACGCCGTTGGTGGTCAGCCAGACGGTCACGCCGTGATCGGGCGCGACCGCCTGCCAATTCCGATTGACGGGCAGCACGGCCGCCACGAGCGCGGCCAGCGCGTAAGCCAGCAGCGAGCAAAGAAGAACGGCCAGCGCGCGCGCCGCCCATTGCATCGCACTCCGGAATATGCGGCTCGACACCATGCGCATTCGACTGCTACCTTCCCGCTAAAAAGACGCGGGAGCATACTGCCGCGCAAGATCGGCACGCAAGAAAAAAGCGCGTCATCACAGGACGCGCTTTCATTTATCACAACTTCCGCTCGGATCAGGCCGCCGCCTGCATCCCCTTCAGATGCACCCGCGGCTTCACCGCCGACGCGCGTTCCCGAAACGCCTCTCCGATCATCAGCAAACTCGGCTGCGACGGATCGAGCCATTCCTGCGCACAGCCGAGCGCCATCTGCGCGAGCGTCAGCGTCAGCGTGCGTTCGCGCGGCGTGCTGCATGCCTCGACGATCGCCACCGGCGTGGAACCGGGACGGCCCGCGTCGATGAGCTGGTGCGCGATATCCGGCGCACTGTCGCGGCCCATGTAGAACACGAGCGAATCCGCCTTCGCCTGCTCGCGGATGGCGTCGCTGTCGGCGGCGCGGCTGTGCGTCGCCAGCGCCACGCTGCGCGACACGCCGCGCAGCGTCAGCGAACGCCTGAGGGTCGCCGCGCTCGCGAGCGCCGCCGTGATGCCCGGCACCACGTCATACTCGATGCCCGCCGCTTCCAGCGCGCGCATTTCCTCGTCGGCGCGGCCGAAGAGCATCGGATCGCCGCCCTTCAGACGCACGACGACGCCATGCTCGCGCGCCGCATCGACGATCTGCTTGTTGATGAAATGCTGGGCCGTCGATCGCTGCCCGCAACGCTTGCCGACCGCGATCTTCTTCGCGTTGGGCGCGTAGTCGAGCATCGCCGGTTCGATCAGCGCGTCGTGCAGCACGACATCCGCCGATTCGAGCAGGCGCATGCCGCGCACGGTGATGAGATCCGCCGCGCCCGGCCCCGCTCCGATCAGATAGACCTTACCCATCATTTGCATCCACTCACGTTGACGTTCAGGCAGAAACGGCGCGGATCATGCCGGCCGCGACCGTGTGATGCGTCGCCTCGTCGATCAGCACGAACGCGCCGGTGCCCTGATGCGTGTCGTATGCATCGGCGACGATCGGCTTTTGCAGCGTCAGCGCCACGCGGCCAATGTCGTTCATCGCGAGCGTCGTGCGATCCACCGAATGCGACAGCGTATGCACGTCGAGCACCTCTTTCACCGCGCCGATGCGCGCGAACACCGTGTTCGTCGTCTGCTTCAGCAGATACTTGCGCTGCGGCGACAGCGGCTCTTCGTCGAACCAGCACAGATCCGCTTCGAGCTTTTTCGCCGGATCGACGGTCGCGGCGGCCGGCACGAACGTATCGCCGCGCGACACGTCGACGTCTTCGGTCAGACGAATCGTCACCGTCTGGCCCGCGAACGCGCGATCCACCGGGCTCACGCCGCCCGGCACCGGCGCGATGATTTCCGCGACCGTCGCCTGCCGATTCGCCGGCAGCACGGTGATCGCATCGCCGACGCGCACTTCGCCCGCCTCGACGCGGCCCATGTAGCCGCGGAAGTCGTCGGCCTGCGAGCCGTCCTGACGCGCGACCCATTGCACCGGGAAGCGCAGCGCCTGATCGTTCGGCTGCGCGACCGGCAGGGATTCGAGCAGATCAAGCAGCGGTTCGCCCGCGTACCACGGCATGCGCTCGCTCGCGGTCACGATGTTGTCGCCCTTCAACGCCGACACCGGCACGAAGCGCACGTTGTCGAGGCCGAGCTGACGCGCGAGCGCGACGTACGCATCGCGGATTTCGTTGAAGCGCGACTCGCTGTACTCGACGAGATCCATCTTGTTGATGGCGACGATCGCATGCTGCAAGCCGAGCAGCTTCACGATCGCGCTATGGCGCTTCGTCTGCGGCAGCAATTGCGCGACGCCGTTCTCGAACGTGACGCGCGTCGCGTCGACGAGAATGATCGCGGCATGCGCCGTCGATGCGCCCGTCACCATGTTGCGCGTGTACTGCTCGTGGCCCGGCGTATCGGCGATGATGAACTTGCGCTTGGCCGTCGCGAAATAGCGATACGCGACATCGATGGTGATGCCCTGTTCGCGCTCGGCTTCGAGGCCGTCGGTGAGCAGCGACAGATCGATTTCATCGCCGACGGTGCGCTTGTTCTTCGCACGCGAGATCGCCGAGAGTTGATCCGACAACACGGCCTTGCTGTCGTACAGCAGGCGGCCGATCAGCGTGCTCTTGCCGTCGTCGACGGAGCCCGCCGTGATGAAGCGCAGCACGCCCAGGTCTTCAGCTTGATAGATGCTCATGATTCGTTGGTTCCTTGGGCGTTGCTTAGAAATAGCCTTGCTTCTTGCGCTGCTCCATCGCGGCTTCGGACGCCTGATCGTCCATGCGCGTCGCGCCGCGTTCCGTGATTTCCGTCACGGCCGTTTCCGCGATGATCTTCTCGACGTCGTCGGCATCGCTCGCGACCGGGCACGTGCAACTGATGTCGCCGACCGTGCGGAAGCGGACTTGCGCAATCTCCGGCGTTTCGCCTTCGCGCACGGGCGTGAGCGGCGTGACGGGCACGAGCAGCCCGTTGCGGCGCACGATCTCGCGGTCATGCGCGTAATAGATCGACGGCAGTTCGAGCTTCTCGCGCGCGATGTATTGCCACACGTCGAGTTCGGTCCAGTTCGAGATCGGGAACACGCGCAGATGCTCGCCGTTGTGCAGACGCGCGTTGTAGATGCTCCACAGTTCCGGGCGCTGCGCCTTCGGGTCCCACTGGCCGAATTCGTCGCGGAACGAGAAGATGCGCTCCTTCGCGCGCGCCTTCTCTTCGTCGCGGCGCGCACCGCCGATCATCGCCGTGTAGCCGTATTCCTCGATGGTTTCGAGCAGCGTCACCGCTTGTGCGGCGTTGCGCGAATCCGTCTCGCGACGCAGGCGCACGGTGCCCTTTTTGATCGAATCTTCCACGTGACCGACGACCAGTTCCGCGCCGATTTCCGCCGCGCGGCGATCGCGGAAGTCGATCACTTCGTCGAAGTTGTGGCCGGTATCGATGTGAACCAGCGGAAACGGCAACTGCGTCTTGCGGCCCGCGCCGAGACCGAAGGCCTTGAGCGCGAGATGCAGCACGACGACCGAATCCTTGCCGCCCGAGAACAGCAGCGCAGGCTTGCTGCATTCCGCGACGAGCTCACGCAGGATGTGGATCGACTCGGCTTCGAGCCAGTCGAGATGGTCCATCCGCGTTGCCCGGTTGACGATCGGGGTCGTGACGTTGGGGTCGAGCGTCGTGCTCATATTCGTCGATCCTTTTATGGCGGCGTCTTTCGGACACCGCGTTCGGTAACAGGGTTTGCTGCGGCGTCTCTGCGCCTTTGTGTCTTTCAGATCGCCGAGCTTGGCGCTTCTTCCACGATCTTGATGCTGCTGATGTTCGTGATGTGCAGGCCGCATTCCTTCGTATCGCGCGATTCCCACCACCAGCGGCCCGCGCGGCTGTCCTCGCCGGGGCGCACGGCGCGCGTGCACGGCTCGCAGCCGATGCTCGGATAACCGCGCGCGTGCAGCGGATTCACGGGCACGTCGAACGCCTTCAGGTAATCCCAGACATCGGCTTCGGTCCAGTCCGCGAGCGGATTGAACTTCGCGATGCCGCGCGGCGCGTCGTGCTCTTCCTCGTGCAGCTCGGCGCGCGTCACGGACTGCTCGCGGCGCTGGCCCGTGACCCACGCGGAGACATCCGACAATGCGCGATTCAGCGGCTCGACCTTGCGGATATGGCAGCAGCTCTTGCGCAAATCAATGCTCTCGTAGAACGCATTCGCGCCGTGATCGCGGACGTAGGCATCGACGGCATCGGCTTGCGGATGAAACTGCTCGATGTCGTAGCCATAACGCGCCTTCACGGTGTCGAGCATGCCGAGCGTTTCCGCGTGCAGGCGACCCGTGTTCAGCGAGAAGATGCCGATCTTGACCCCGCGCGAAAGAATGGCGTGCGTGAGCACCATGTCTTCCGCGGCGAGGCTGCTGGCTAGCTTGACGCGCTCGTGGCGCGCTGCGATCGAATCGAGCAGCGCATCGAGACGTTCAACCTTGGCTTGCAGTTCTGGCGTCATGCCTTCAGGCTCCGAGCGTGGCGAGCACCGCGGCGCGGCGGCGGAACAGCGGTTCGGGGTTGTCGTTCGCGCCCTGATACAACTCCGTGAACTCGTTGAACGCGTTGAGCGCGTCGTTGATGTCCTTGTCCGCGCGCACGGCGAACGCGTCGAAGCCGCAGCGGTAATGGAAGAACACCTGATCGCGCAGCACGTCGCCGATGGCGCGCAGTTCGCCCGTCCACTGATAACGCTCGCGCAGCAGACGGCCGATGGAGAAGCCGCGGCCATCGCGGAACACCGGGAAATCGACCGCGATCACCGCGATCTTGCTGAAGTCCGGCGCGAGATCGGCGGGTTCGTCGTCGGGCGCGAGCCACACGCCGAGTTCGTCCTTCGAGCGCGATGCGGCGAGCGCATCCTTGTGTTCCTTCCACAGCGCGAACGGCACGATCACCTTGCCGGCGGGCAACGCATCGACTGCCGGAAGCGCGCCGTCTTCGGCTGCGCGGACCACGGTGAAATCGTCTTCCACGATCGCGCGGTTCTTGATAATCAACGTCATCTTCAAATCCTCAAGCGTGTGCCTGGCGCGATGCGTACACGCGCTCCTTGAACGGCGCGATGCCGAGGCGGTTGAACGTCTCGATGAAGCGCTCGCCTTCGATGCGGTTCTCGACGAAGGTGTCGATCACGCTCGTCACGACGTCCGGCATTTCATGGGCCGAGAACGACGGGCCGATGACCTTGCCGAGATGCGCGCCGGTCGCGCCCGAGCTTTGTTCGCCGCCGAGCGTCACCTGATACCACTCCGAGCCGTCCTTATCGACGCCCAGCACGCCGATATTGCCGACGTGGTGATGACCGCACGCGTTCATGCAGCCCGAGATGTTGATCGACAGGTCGCCCAGGTCGTAGACGTAGTCGGCGTCGTCGAAGCGCTGCTGGATGGCTTGCGCGATCGGAATCGACTTCGCGTTCGCGAGCGAGCAGAAATCGCCGCCGGGGCACGAAATGATGTCCGTCAGCAAGCCGATGTTCGCCGTCGCGAAACCGACCGCCTTCGCGCGTTCCCACACGTTGAAGAGATCGCGCTTCTTCACGTTCGCGAGAATCAGGTTCTGCTCGTGCGACACGCGGATTTCGCCGAAGGAGAACGCATCGGCGAGATCGGCGACGTCGTCCATCTGCTTGTCGGTGGCGTCGCCGGGCGCGATGCCCGTCGGCTTGAGCGAGAGCGTCACCGCTGCATAGCCCGCAACCTTGTGCGGACGCACGTTGCGCTCGACCCAGCGCGCGAACGCCTTGTTCTCGATCAGATGCTTTTCATACGAAGCGTCGGTGTCCGGCAGCTTCTCGTAGGCGGGCGGTGCGAAGAACTTCGACACGCGCTCGACTTCTTCCTGCGTGAGCGTCGACGGGCCGTCCTTCAGATGCAGCCATTCTTCCTCGACCTGCTTCGAGAATTTCTCCGCCGACAGCGCCTTCACCAGAATCTTGATGCGCGCCTTGTACATGTTGTCGCGGCGGCCGTAGCGGTTGTACACGCGCAGCACGGCTTCGCAGTACGTCAGCAGATGTTGCCAAGGCAAGTCTTCCTTGATGATCGCGCCGATGATCGGCGTGCGCCCCAGCCCGCCGCCCGCGAGAATGCTCGCGACGACTTCGCCCTGCGCGTTCTTCTTCAGATAGACGCCCAGGTCGTGAATCTGCACCGCCGCGCGATCTTCCGCCGATCCGCACACCGCGATCTTGAACTTGCGCGGCAGCCAGGCGAACTCGGGGTGGAACGTCGACCATTGACGCAGGATTTCGGCCCACGGACGCGGATCGACTTCCTCGTCGGGCGCGACGCCCGCGAACTGGTCCGCCGTGATGTTGCGGATGCAGTTGCCCGACGTCTGGATGGCGTGCATCTGCACCGAAGCCAGCTTGCGCAGGATTTCCGGTGTTTCCTCGAGCTCGACCCAGTTGAACTGGATGTTCGTGCGCGTCGAGAAGTGGCCGTAGCCGCGATCGTGCTCGCGCGCAATCGTCGCCAGCATGCGGAGCTGGTCGCTGCGCAGGTTGCCGTAAGGAATCGCGATGCGATGCATGTACGCGTGGCGCTGCATGTACAGGCCGTTCTGCAGCCGCAACGGACGAAACTCCTCTTCGCTCAACTCGCCCGACAGACGCCGGCGAACCTGATCGGCGTACTGTGCGACTCGCTCGTCGACGATTCGCTGGTCGACCTGATCGTATTGGTACATTCGGGGGCCCCAAATTTTTGTTTGAGCGCCGGCGTCCCAGATTGCGCGGCGCAGATAATCATTGATTCGTCGCAGCGCATACCGTTCAGATCGAACGATCATTTGCTAATGACGAAAACAGCTATGCATATTGGAAAAATTGGACTGATAGTAATAAACCTGCTATATATTGCAAACGACTGAAAAATTACTTTGATATGCAATCAGGTAATAACGAAGGGTTCTAAATGAATTTGCATCAGTTCCGCTTCGTGCGCGAGGCCGTGCGGCAGAACTTCAACCTGACGGAAGCAGCGAAGGCACTGTATACATCGCAGCCGGGCGTGTCCAAGGCGATCATCGAACTGGAGGACGAGCTCGGCGTCGAGATCTTCACGCGTCACGGCAAGCGCGTGCGCTCGCTCACCGAGCCGGGGCGCATCATTCTCGCCTCGGTCGAGAAGATCCTGCAGGAAGTGGAAAGCCTGAAACGCGTCGGCAAGGACTACGCGGCGCAGGATCAGGGCAATCTCGTCATCGCGGCCACGCATACGCAGGCGCGCTACTCGCTGCCGGCGGCCATCGCCGAGTTCAAGAAGCGCTTTCCGAAGGTGCACCTTTCGATCCTGCAAGGCAGCCCGACGCAGGTCGCGGAAATGGTCATCCACGATCAGGCGGACATCGCCATCGCGACGGAAGCCATCGCCAATTACAAGGAACTCGTGTCGCTGCCCTGCTTCCAGTGGCAGCACCTCGCGGTCATGCTGCCCGATCATCCGCTGCTGGAGCGCAAGCTTCTCACGTTGGACGATCTCGTGCAGTACCCGCTCATCACCTACGATGCCGCGTTCGCCGGCCGCACCAAGATCAATCAGGCGTTCGCGCTGCGGTCGCTGACGCCGGATATCGTGCTCGAAGCCATCGACGCGGACGTCATCAAGACGTATGTCGAACTCGGGCTGGGCGTCGGGATCATGGCGGATATCGCGTTCAATCCGGAGCGCGACCGTCATCTGCGCGCGATGCCCGTCGGCCATCTGTTCGGCAGCAACGTCACGCGGCTCGCGCTCAAGCAAGGCGCCTATCTGCGCAGCTATGTGTATACGCTCGTCGAGCTGCTGTCGCCGTCGATGAACCGCAAGCTGATCGAACAGGCGCTTTCCGGCGAGCACGAGAGCTACGAGCTGTAACGGCGACGCCGTCACGCCGTCACGCCGCCTACAAGAATACGAACCTCCCTGGAGACCTTTCCCATGACGTTGTCGAAGATCACGCGCCGGTTCGCCGCCGGCGCCGCCCTGACTTTGCTGGCCGCCGCCGCGCACGCGCAAATCAAGGTGGGCGTGGACCTGTCGAGCACGGGCCCCGCCGCCGCGATCGGCATCACGAGCAAGAACGCGATGCTGATGTGGCCGAAAACCATCGCCGGGCAGGACGCGCAGTACATCATTCTCGACGACGGCTCGGACCCCGGCGCGGCCGTGCGCAATATCCGCAAGCTGATCACCGAGGACAAGGTCGATGTGATCGTCGGCCCGAACATCACGCCGGCGGCGCTCGCGGCGCTCGATCCGGTCGCCGAATATCAGACGCCGATGATCACGCTGATCGGATCGGCGTCCGTCGTCGAGCCGCAGGAAGGCAAGAAGGTCTGGGCGTTCAAGATGGCGCAGACCGACCGCGCGATGGCCGACGTGATGACGCGTTACATGGCCAATCACGGTGTGAAGACCGTGGGTTTCATCGGTTTCGCGGACAGCTACGGCGATAGCTGGCTCAGCGAATTCACGAAGTTCGCGGATTTGCGGCATATCAAGATTGTCGCGAGCGAGCGCTTCAACCGGACCGACGCGAGCGTCACCGGGCAGATTCTCAAGCTGATGGCGGCGAAGCCCGACGCGGTGCTGATCGCGGGCGCGGGCACGCCGACGGTGCTGCCGCAGCGCACGCTCGTCGAGCGCGGTTTCAAGGGCGCGATCTATCAGACGCACGGCATCGCGACGCCGGAGTTCATCAAGCTCGGCGGCAAGGATGTGGAAGGCACGCTCTTCCCGACGCAGCCGGTGGTCGTCGCGCGCACGCTGCCGGCGGATCATCCGTCGAAGAAGGCGGCGCTCGCGTTCGTGAACGCCTATGAGGATAAATACGGCAAAGGCTCGGTCACGCAGTTCGCCGGCGATGCGGCGGGCGTGTATCCGCGCCTGCAGGATGCCGTATCGCGCGCGCTCAAGGCGGGCAAGCCGGGGACGAAGGAATTTCGCGTCGCGCTGCGCTCGGAACTGGAGCACGCGCATGAGCTGGTGGTGCCGAACGGCGTGGTGAACACGAGCGCAAGCGATCACGTCGGGCTCGATCAGCGCGCGAGCGTGATGGGCGTCGTCAAAAACGGCGCGTTCACGTATCTCAGCCAGTGATCCCGGATTCAGTCCTGACTGCTTGCTCAGCGCGGGGTTTTCGGTCATAATCGCCGACTCGATTGGACGTTGCGTTTCTTCCCGCTTCGCCTCTTCGAGCAAGACAGCGTGCCCAGGTGGTGAAATTGGTAGACGCAGGGGACTCAAAATCCCCCGCCGCAAGGCGTGCCGGTTCGATTCCGGCCCTGGGCACCAAGGATTCAAGGCAAAAAGCCGCTCCCATAAGGGAGCGGCTTTTTGCGTTTTGGGGCGTGGGGTTGGCGGCGGCGTTGGAAAGCGCAGTCGTTTCAGTGTTTCGCGGCGTGCTGTTTCTCTTTTTCGATCCTTCGCCGGAATTGCCAGTCGACGATTCTGGGCGTGCAAAACTGGCCGAAGACGCACATCACGACAAGCGGCCAGTATTCGCGAAAAAATCCCATCACAAACTCCAGCATGTCACCTCCTTATCCTTGCTGAAAGTCAAATAAACGGAGAGTCCGTAGTACGCCGAAGCTTCAATCAGGGGATGCAAAGGCAGCAAAGCTCTGACGTCCTCATTGAAGGAGGCGATAAACAGATATAACCATAGGAGCACCCCGCCCAGCGAGGCGAATATTCCCATATTCGCGATAAATATTGCGCGCTCGAGACGCTGTCCCAATTGCCAGCGTACAGGGCCTTGGAGCAGTTCCATTGGAAGCGCGGCGAGCGCCATATTGATGCTGATGCCAGAAGCCACCAACGAAATCGGAAAGAACTCGTTCGCTCCGGGCTGCTTGAGCGCAACCCGCACGATGTATTCGATCATGCCCATGAACAAGGGAAGCGAGAACACGAGGTGCTGACTCGTTGGCCGAAGCCGAATTGCGGTCATCGATATGTCCCTGCTGTACTTTGATCAGCGCAACTGTCGCGCGCAGGCCGCGTATCGTGAAGTCGTCCGTTCGGCTAATGCCGTCGGCATAGGCCCCGCCCCGCGCTTTCCTTACACGATCATTGCCCGAAATGTGCGCAATCGCGTAGAGCCGGTCCGGTTTTCGTCGAGAGAATGGGTCGATCCGCGTAAGAGAGTCTCCGTCCCGGCGCAGTTGCACGCACGCTCGTCCACTTTGCTGGCGGATTTCTCGGTTCCGTGACTTCGGTTGGAGCGCCGCGCAACCTGACTCAAGAGGCACCGATGATGCAATCCGAATATTCGCTGTCGCTCGATGCGGTCATCTGCCGCCGTTGCAACGCGGTGTCGCCCGCCGTCAACGATACCTGTCCGTCTTGCGGAGCCGATCGCCAGGGCGCGATTTTCACGAGTGTCACCGACCAGGACGCCGCCGCCGCGCCGGTCGAGGATTCGCGCGATTTCGTCGACTTGCGCGACACCGGCTGGCTCACGCGACTCGCTCGCCGGAAGATGGTGACGTCGTATCCGAGTCTCGTGGAACCCGGGGATGCGCCCCCGTCACCGGAACGCAAGCCCGCGCGCAAGGGCCTCGCTGTGCTCGTGGGCGGCGTGGTCGCGGCAATCGCGGCGGGCGGCTATTACTATGCGCGGATGGATGATCGGTCCGCTTCGCCACCGTCCGTCAGCGTGGCGGGCTCAATCGGCAAAGGCGCGTCGATGCCGCGAGATCACGGCGATGCGGACAGGCCCGCGCTGGACCGCAATCGCACTGACGACACGGCTGCGCAGGCGGATCATCGGGATGAACCACGGATTGCGTCCGCTTCGGCTTCGGCCGGCACGGCGGCCGGACGCGCGGCAAGCATGCCCGCGACGGCGGCGGTTGTCGCGGTCGCGCCATCCGCGCCGGCCGCGTCGTCGTCCAAGCCCGTCGCGGAAATTCGCGTTCCGGCGACGGCGAACGAATCACCCAAATCCCGAGACGCATCCAGACAAGCCGTCGCCGACGCGATCGATCTCGCTGCGAAGCGCGACGCCGCGCCGCCGAATACCGCAACGGGCGCGGTCGTCTCGCAGATACCGTCGCACGCGGTGACTACCGCCGCTTCGCGATCGGCAAGCGGCGGCGCGCCGCAAAGCGCGCAGTCGGCGGCGTCGGTCGCATCCTCACTTTCAGCGAGCGAAGCCCCGCGCGCCATGGCGGACGCCACGCCTGCCGCGCGCATCGATGCGACCAAGGCACGCGTCGCGCCCGCGACGCCAGCAACATCGGCGCTCGCGGGCAGCGCGTCTTCCGCCACCGTGGCTGCGACTGCGGCCGCGTCGCCATCGATAACGGCGAGCGCGAAGCCCGCTGCGCATGTCGCATCGACGCCGCTCGCCGCCACTCCGGCAACCGTGCCGATTCTGGCGAATCGAAGCACGGTCGTCGCATCGCAATCCGCGACGACGACAGCGCAAGCGAGCCGTCCCACGCAAACCGCACCGCGTGCTGCAGCCGCCGCGACCGTGGATTCATCGCCCGCCGCGCCGAAAATTGCGCCGAAGCCCACGCCGACCGCCGCCCCGCAAACCGTCGCCGGCGCAAATCAGGCGATCACGCAAGAACGCCCTCGCAAGCCGGACACGGACAAGTCCACCACCGCCGCCCCCACGCAGGAAGCGCCCTCGCCGGCAGAGGCGCGCACCATCGCGGCAGTCCGGCAAGCGCTCGCGAGCCGCGATCTCGCCGCGGCCCGCCGCCACCTACGCGGCCTGACGGCGACGCAATCGCGCAGCCCGCAAATCCAGCAGCTTGCCGCCGACGTCTCCCGCCAGGAACGCGCGCGCGACAGCGCAATGGCCAACGCCCGCTCGTGCGCGGCGAGCCACGAGCCGGCGTGCGCGGTACGCAACGCGCGCCGCGCGGTCGCGCTCGATCCGCGCAACGCGCAAGCGCAGGCGGTCCTCAAGCACGCGATGACCGTCCAGGCCGACGCCAACACCGCCTATTTCCGTCAGGCGAGCGCGCTGCCCGCGCCGGCGGTCCCGTCGATGACCTTCGACGGTCGCTGGAGCGTCGGCAGCAAGAGCGCGTCGGCGTCAGGCGGCCGGAGCGACGCGTCAGGCGCGTACACGCTCTTCGGCTGGGGCGTGCCGGCGGTAACGAAGGGACGCGGCGACGCGCATTGACGCGACGGCGCGCCACCGGTTGAAAGCCGCAAGCCACGCATCCGGCCTTGCTAGAATGCGGCTCCAACTCCCTCCTCTCCGATGGACCTCGAAACCCTCCTCTTCTCCCAAGGCTTCGGGTCGCGCCGCCAGTGCCGCGGGATCATCGCCGAAGGGCGCGTGCGCGTCGGCGACGACGTATGCACCGATCCGCGCGCCGACGTTCCCATCGCGACATCGCCCGATTTCGACGTCGACGGCCGCAGGTGGACGTATCGCGAAAAGGCGTACATCGCGCTCAACAAGCCCGCGGGCTACGAATGCTCGCGCGATCCGCAGCATCACCTGAGCGTGTTTCATCTGCTTCCGCCGCAGCTCGTCGAGCGCGGCGTGCAGCCTGTCGGACGGCTCGATCAGGATACGACCGGCCTGCTTCTCTTCTCCGACGACGGCGCGTTCGTCCACGCCTTCACATCGCCGAAGCGCAAGGTGCCGAAGGTCTATCTGGCGACGGTGCGGCATCCGATCGACGATGCGCAGCTCGCGAGCCTCCGCGAAGGCGTCCTTCTTCACGGCGAATCGAAGCCGACGGCCGCGCTCGCCGCTCATCGGCGCGATGAACGGCTGCTCGAACTCACCGTGCTCGAAGGCAAGTATCACCAGGTCAAGCGGATGGTCGCGGCGGCGGGCAATCGCGTGGAGCAGTTGCATCGGGAGCGCATGGGCGGCTATGCGCTGCCGGCATCGCTCGAGGAAGGCGAATGGCGCTGGCTCGATGCAGACGATCTCGCCGCACTCCGCGCCAAGGACGAAAGCAACGCCTAACGCCTGAGCGAAGAAGCCACGCGCGCATCCATTTGCAAATCCGTAGAACTCCCGACGCTCGCCCGTTGCGCCGCAGCATGCCTTCCGGTTCCGCCGCTCATATACTCGTATTACGGAACCAGAATGACTAGAACAAAGGCAGGAGGAATCATGGCTTCCCACATGAGCGTCGCACTGGTTGCTTTCGTCGCGTTGTGCGCGGTTCTGATCGGGGTATTGGGCGTCGTCATGCACGCGCGCCACAAGTACTCGCCGAATCTGATCGGCGCACTGATCGGCGCGTTGATGTGCTTCGTGCTGCTCGAAACGATCCCGGCGCTGATCTAGTCCCGCGCACTACGTCGCTCGCGCGGCGTGTGCGCGCAGGAAATCGTCGACGGTCGGATAGCGCAGCGCGTATCCCAGTTCGCGCTTGAGACGCGCGTTGCGAAGCCTTCGCGATTCGCGCATGAACGACAGCGTGATCGGTTCGAGCCGCGTGTCTGCTTCCTCGCGCGTGATGCGCGGCACGCGGGGCAACCGATAAGCATCGGCCACGCGGTCGAAATAATCGGCCATGCGCAGGTCCGTATCGTCCGATGCGTTGATCACCCGCTGCGGCCGTCCCCGCGCGAGCGCGCGCACGATGATCGCGGCGAGATCGTCGGCGTGAATGTGATTCGTGTAGACGTCGTCGCGTTCGACGAGCGCGGGCATTGCCCGTTCGATGCGCGCGAGCGGCAGACGGTTCTCCGCGTAAATGCCGGGAATGCGCACGATCGACACGCGCCATCCGCTTTCCACGCCCGCCGCGCGCAACTGCTTCTCCGCCGATACGCGCCGCAGCGCGCGATCGTTCCCGGGCCGCGCGGGCCGCGTTTCGTCGATGATCGCGCCGCCGCAATCGCCATAAACGCCCGTCGTGCTTGCATAAACGAAGCGCAAAGGCGCGCGGCGCGATGCGGCTTTCGATGCGGCTCTAAAAGGCCCCTCGGGTACAATGAACGACGGACCACGGCGCACCGGATGCGCGCCACGCGCGACAGAACGACGAGGCGCGCGCAATGCTGCAAGCAAGGCGCGCGTGCGGCGGTCGATGTCGCCGTCGCGCGCTGGCGGTGCAAGATGCAGCACGTGCCGCGCGATGCCCGCGAGCCTCGCGAGACGCTTGCGTGCATCGAGATCGCCGGGAATCGGCAACGCGCCCGCCGCGCGCAGTTCGGCCGCGCGTTCGGGTTGATGCGTGAGCGCGATCACGCGCGGCGCCGCGGCGCGCGCCTGAAAGAGCGGCAGCGTGCGCAGCCCGACATCGCCGCATCCGACGATCAGCACGCGCGCGCGGCGCAGTTTTCGAGTGGCGATCATGCGAGGCATTGTAGCCGCCGCCCGTTCCACGCGTTTGGCCGCGAACACGCGGCATCGACAGACACATTCACACCATCGCACGAAATTTTTCTATGGCATTCAACGTAACGCTCCGGCAAAGCGGCCGGCAGTTTCAGGTGGAACCCGACGAACCGGTCCTGACCGCGGCGCTGCGCCAGGGCATCGGCCTGCCCTACGGCTGCAAGAACGGCGCTTGCGGTTCCTGCAAGGGCTCGGTCGTCGAAGGGGAAATCGAGCAGGCGCCGCATTCATCGTCGGCGCTCTCGAACGATGAAAAAACGCGCGGCATGGCGCTCTTCTGCTGCGCGACCGCGCAGAGCGATCTGACCATCGACGTGCGCGAAGTGGCGGGCGTCGGCGACGTGCAGGTGAAGAAGCTGCCTTGCCGCGTCAATGCGCTCGAGCGCCGCGCGGACGATGTCATCGAACTGAAGCTGCAGTTGCCCGCCAACGAGCGCCTGCAGTATCTCGCGGGGCAGTACATCGAATTCATTCTGAAGGACGGCAAGCGCCGCAGCTATTCGATGGCGAGCCCGCCGCATCACGAAGGCCCGCTCGAACTGCATATCCGCCACATGCCGGGCGGCACGTTCACGGACCACGTGTTCGGCGCGATGAAGGAGCGCGACATCCTGCGCTTCGAAGGCCCGCTCGGCACGTTCTTTTTGCGGGACGAATCCGACAAGCCTATCGTGCTGCTCGCCTCGGGCACGGGCTTCGCGCCGATCAAGGCGATCATCGAGCATGCGGTGTTCAAGAACCTGAATCGCCCGATGACGCTCTACTGGGGCGGCCGCCGCAAGAAGGACCTGTACATGATGGAGCTCGCCGAGCAATGGGCGAAGGAAGTGCCGAACTTCAAGTTCGTGCCGGTGCTCTCCGAACCCGATGCAAGCGACAACTGGCATGGCCGCACGGGTTTCGTTCATCGCGCGGTCATCGAAGATTTGCCGGACTTGAGCGCGTATCAGGTCTATGCATGCGGCGCGCCGGTGATGGTGGAATCGGCGCAACGCGATTTCACGCTGCATCATCGTCTGCCGGAGGACGAGTTCTACGCGGACTCGTTCACGAGCGCAGCCGATCTCGCGCATCCGGTCTGATCGCTCGATGCAGGCAAGCCGTCCGCGCGTGGGAAATTCGCGCGGGCGGTTTACATGCACGAACTTCATAACGTATCCTTCGCGAATGAACTCGATCCTGAACGCACTTCGACGCCGCCGCTCGCCGCTTCCCTAGGGATGCCGCTGGCTCGTCAAGCATTCGCGCTCGTCATGGTTCGGTCACATTGAAGCGCAGAGAATGAAGCCACGGAAACACCGTGGCTTTTGTTTTTTGCGCGCCGCTTTTTCTTTTCGTCATCGCCTCGTGGAGCCCGCTGTCATGAATTTCAATGAGTACCCTGTCGATTCGCTGATGTACATCACGAACCGTCCCGAGATCGTGTTCACGCACGGCAAGGGATCGTGGCTCTACGACAATACCGGCAAACGCTATCTCGACTTCATTCAGGGATGGGCGGTCAATTCGCTCGGTCATTGCAACGACGGCATGATCGAAGCGATGGAAAAGCAGGCGCGCACGCTGATCAATCCGTCGCCGGCGTTCTACAACGGTCCGATGGCGCAGCTCGCCGGCCTGCTCACGCAGCATAGCTGCTTCGACAAGGTGTTCTTCGCGAACAGCGGCGCGGAGGCAAACGAAGGCGCGATCAAGCTCGCGCGCAAGTGGGGCCGCAAGTTCCGCAATGGCGCGTACGAGATCATCACGTTCGATCACAGCTTCCACGGCCGCACGCTCGCGACGATGTCCGCGAGCGGCAAGGCGGGCTGGGACACGATCTACGCGCCGCAAGTGCCGGGTTTTCCGAAGGCGGACCTGAACGATATCGCGTCCGTCGAGAAGCTCATCAACGAAAAGACCGTCGCGGTGATGCTGGAGCCGATTCAGGGCGAAGGCGGTGTGATTCCCGCGACGCGCGAGTTCATGCAGCAATTGCGCGCGCTGACGAAGCAGCACAATCTGCTCTTGATCGTCGATGAAGTGCAGAGCGGTTGCGGCCGCGCGGGGACGTTGTTCGCGTATGAGCTGTCGGGCATCGAGCCGGACATCATGACGCTCGGCAAGGGCATCGGTGGTGGCGTGCCGCTGGCTGCGCTGCTGTCGACGGCGGATGTCGCGTGCTTCGAGGCGGGCGATCAGGGCGGCACGTACAACGGCAATCCGTTGATGACGGCGGTGGGTTATTCGGTGATTTCGCAACTGACCGCGCCGGGCTTTCTCGAAGGCGTGCGCGAGCGCGGCGAGTATTTGCGTAGCGAATTGCTGAAGCTGTCGGATGAGCGCGGGTTCAAGGGCGAGCGTGGCGAAGGCTTGCTGCGCGCGTTGCTGCTCGATAGCGACAAGGGACCGCAGATCGTCGAGAAGGCGCGGTTGATGCAGCCGGACGGTTTGCTGTTGAACGCGGCGCGGCCGAATCTGCTGCGCTTCATGCCGGCGCTCAATGTCACGAAGGACGAGATCGATCAGATGCTTTCGATGCTGCGTTCGGTGCTCGATACGCTGTGATCGTTCGGACTTTCGAGCTACGCGATCGCGATGCCGTGATCGCGTTGTGGCGCGACGTGTTTCCCGAGTATGCGGATGCGTCGAGGCCGCAGCGCGATCCGGCGCTGTCGATCGCCAATAAGCTGGCTACTCAGCCTGAGTTGTTCTTCGTCGGGGTGATCGACGATGTCGTCGTCGGGACCGTCATGTGTGGGTATGACGGGCATCGTGGATGGGTTTATTCACTTGCCGTCAGGGCTTCGCTTCGCCGATTGGGCTTTGGGCGCAGGTTGATGCTTCATGCTGAAGCGGCGCTTGCTCGGCTTGGATGCCCTAAAGTTAATTTGCAGGTGCTTTCCGTTCGTCACGAGCTGGTTTCGTTCTACGAACGGTTGGGGTATCGGGTTGATGATGTCGTTAGTCTTGGGAAGCGGCTTTAGGCTTCTTTCTTGTCGTTGAACTTGTATTCGTGTCGGTCTATTTGCGTTGCCCCTCCCCGGGGCGGGGGTCACTTTCTTTGCTGCTGCAAAGAAAGTGACCAAAGAAAGCAGCTTTCTAGGCCCGAAGCACTTACCGTCTGGTCACTGCGTAGTGCCACGTTGGCACTCAGCTTGAATCAACCTTGGAGCACCTTCCACGCCCGCTGAGCGCCACGTCCTCCGAGCCCCCTGGCTCGACAAAACCATCGCGCACATCGCAGCACGCACTAAACAACGCAAACGAAGAACAATGGCGAGCAACGACGCGACGCGTCGGTCCGACTTGCGTCTTGAATCGGGAGTTGAATCACGTGGCGCGCATAGTGCGCGATGGTGTTAACGAGCCGGGGGCTCGCATGGGGTGGCGCGCAGTGGGCGCGGAAGGTGATTCAGGGCTGTGTCAAACTGAGTGCCAATCTGGTTCTACGGAGTGATCACGCAGTCGGTGCTTCGGGCCAGAAAAGCTGCTTTCTTTGGTTACTTTCTTTGCAGCAGCAAAGAAAGTGACCCCCGCCCCGGGGAGGGGCGTGCTAATAGACCGACACGAAAAAACGAAGCAACGCCCAAACCCCGGGCGCCAGCGGATATCACTCCCCGAGATAAGCAGCCCGAACCTTAGGATCATCGAGCATGATCTTGGCGTCGCCGGACATAGTGACAGTCCCCGAGTCCATGACATACCCGCGATTAGCGGCCTGAAGCGCGAGCCGCGCGTTCTGCTCGACGAGCAGCACCGTCAGCCCTTCCTTGGAAATCTCGCGAACCACTTCGAAGATCTTCTCGACCATGATCGGCGAAAGCCCCATCGATGGCTCATCGAGCAACAGCAGCTTCGGACGCGACAACAAGGCACGCGCCATCGCGAGCATCTGCTGCTCGCCGCCGGAGAGCGTCCCGGCATACTGCGACGCACGCTCCTTCAGACGCGGAAAGAAGCCGAACATGCGCTCGGTGTCCTTCTGAATGCCGTCGTTATCGTTACGCAGATACGCGCCCATCTGCATATTCTCGAGAATCGACATGCGCGCGAAGATGCCGCGCCCTTCCGGCACCATCGCCAGACCGCGCTTCAAAAGCTCGTGCGTCGGCACGCCCTTGATCGATTGCCCCATGTACTCGATATCGCCGCCCGAAAACGGCTTGAGACCGGTAATGGCCTTCATCGTCGTGGTCTTGCCCGCGCCGTTCGCGCCGATCAGCGTGACCAGTTCACCCTGCCCGACTTCCAGATCGACACCCTTCACCGCCTGGATGCCGCCGTAATTTACCTGCAGACCCTTGACCTTCAACATCGCGTTCGTGGTCGCCATTTAGTGCACCCCCGCACCCAGATATGCCTCGATCACCTTCGGATCCTTCTGCACGTCCTGCGGCAGACCCTCGGCGATCACCTTGCCGTAATCGAGCACCGTCATGCGGTTGCACAATCCCATCACGAGTTTCACGTCGTGTTCGATCAACAGAATCGTCCTGCCGTCCGCGCGAATCTTGTCCAAAAGACGCGTCAGTTCGACCTTCTCCGTCGCGTTCATGCCGGCCGCGGGTTCGTCGAGCGCGAGCAGCTTCGGATCCGTCGCCAATGCACGCGCAATCTCCAGCCGACGCTGATGCCCGTACGACAGATTGCGCGACGTGTAGTCCGCGTACTGCAGCACGCCGACATACTCCAGCAGCTCCAGCGCGCGCTCCTTGATCTCGCGCTCTTCGCGGCGTTCCGCCGGCGTCTGCAACACCGCGCCGATCAGCCCGTGCTTCGTGCGCACGTGACGTCCGACCATCACGTTCTCCAGCGCGGTCATGCCGCCGAAGAGACGAATGTTCTGGAACGTGCGCGCGATGCCCGCCTTCGCCACCTGATACACGGCGGTCGGCGTATAGGCTTCGCCGTCGAGCTTGAATACGCCCGAATCCGGCGTGTACAGGCCCGTGATCACGTTGAAGAATGTGGTCTTGCCGGCGCCGTTCGGGCCGATCAGACCGTAAATCTCGCCTTCCTTGATTTCGAGGCGCACATCCGAGAGCGCCTGCAAGCCGCCGAAACGCTTGTTCACGCCCTGCACGGACAATCGAGTACGTTTTTCGCTCATTTCCTTATCCCCCGCTTAGGCGCGCACCGGCTTCTTGCCGCCGCGCTTCGCGATCTTCGCGATCTTGTCTTCGTGTTTCGCGGCGGGCCACAGGCCTTCCGAGCGATACAGCATGATCAGCACCATCGCCAGACCGTACAGCAACTGGCGGATGACTTCGGTATCCACGATCTGATGGCCGAAGATGGCGTTCTGCAGCGGACCCATCGTCGAGCGCAGGAACTCGGGGAACACGGCGAGCAGCACCGCGCCGAGAATCACGCCGGGAATGTGACCCATGCCGCCCAGCACCACGCACGCCAGCACGACGATCGATTCCCAGAATGTGAACGATTCCGGCGACACGAAGCCCTGGAACGCGCCGAACATCGCGCCGGACAAGCCGCCGAACGACGCGCCCATCGCGAACGCGAGCAGCTTCACGTTGCGCGTGTTGATGCCCATTGCCTTCGCGGCGATTTCGTCTTCGCGGATCGCGGCCCATGCACGGCCGATGCGCGAATGCTGCAGACGCGTGCACACCCAGATCACGAGCAGCGCGCCCAGCACGAACAGGTAGTAGTACATGTACACGGACGGGAACTTCATGCCGAAGAACTCGTGCGTCTGCGACAGGTTGAAGCCCGCCACCGTCACCGGATCGATGCCCGTGATGCCCTTCGGACCGTTCGTGATGTTGACCGGACGATCGAGGTTGTTCATGAAGATCCGGACGATTTCCCCGAAGCCGAGCGTCACGATCGCGAGATAGTCGCCGCGCAGACGCAGTGTCGGCGCACCGAGCAGCACGCCGAACGTGGCGGCGAGCGCCATCGCGATCGGCACGATGATGAGAAACGGCACGTGCAATCCGGCGGGCGCAAGGTGCGCGATCCACTCGAACTGCGACGTCAGTTGCGGCGACGACAGCAGCGCCGCCGTGTACGCGCCGACCGCGTAGAACGCGATGTAGCCCAGGTCGAGCAGGCCGGCGAAGCCGACCACGACGTTGAGGCCCAGCGCCAGCATCACATAGAGCATCGCGAAGTCGAGCACGCGCACCCAGTAGTTGCCGCCCGCCGCGCCGATGACCATCGGTGCGGCGATCACGAAGATCGCGGTGATGACGCCGACGACGAGCGTCTTCGTCATGTTCTTTTCGGGGATGAGCGTCGTGGACGGCTCAATCGGTTGAATCGAAGTCATTTTTCTGAGCTCCTCACACGAGTCTTTAAGCGCGGTCCGCGACACGTTCGCCGAGCAGACCCGACGGACGGAACACGAGCACGATGATCAGCACGATGAAGGCGAACACGTCCTGGTAGTTACTGCCGAAGACGCCGCCCGTCAGGTTGCCGATATAACCGGCGCCCAACTGCTCGATCAGCCCGAGAAGCACGCCGCCGACCATCGCGCCGCCCAGGTTGCCGATACCGCCCAGCACCGCGGCCGTGAATGCCTTCAGGCCGGGGATGAAGCCCATGTAGAAGTGCGCGTTGCCGTATTCCGACGCGATCATCACGCCGGCGAGCGCCGCGAGCGCCGAGCCGATCATGAAGGTCGCGGAGATCACGAAGTTCGGGTTCACGCCCATCAGCGACGCGACGCCGGGGTTTTCCGCGATCGCACGCATCGCGCGGCCGAGCTTGGTCTTGTGCACCAGCAGCAGAAGTCCCGCCATCACGAGGAACGCGACCACGATGATCACGATTTCCGTCATGGAGATGACCGCGCCCGGATTGTTCTCGCCGGCGGTGATCACATTGATCGGATCGGTCGGCAGAAGCTGCGGGAACGCGAGCGGATTGCGGCCCCAGATCATCATCGCGATGGTCTGCAGCAGAATCGACACGCCGATGGCGGTAATGAGCGGCGCGAGACGCGGTGCTTTACGCAGTGGCCGGTAAGCGACCTTTTCGATGGTGTAGCCGACGACCGCGCAGACGACCGCCGCGACGACGAGGGCGATCGTCAGCATGATCGGCCCGGGCATCGAAGGAAAGTGGTTTTGCATGACGCCGATTGCGGAAAGCGCGACCATCGCGCCCACCATCAGCACGTCGCCGTGCGCGAAGTTGATGATGCCGAGAATGCCGTACACCATCGTGTACCCCAGCGCGATGATGGCGTAGACGCTGCCAAGCACCAGACCGTTGATGATCTGCTGGATGAAAATATCCATTTAAAGCTCCTTAGCCCCGTGCGACCGGATGACGCCTTTATCACCGGCCGATAAACCGGTGTGAAGCGAAATCTGGAGCAGCACTGCGCGTACTTTTGAAAAAAACCGGTAAGGGTTAAACGCCTGCCGTGCCGCCCGCCGCCGGATAGGTGCGGGCATCCGCCAGACGGATACGAAACGGCGCTGTCGGTTAGACGCCGCAAGACCTGCAAACGCCTGCTGCTACTGCTTGACGACGTCGAGCACGTCCTTCTTGTTGTCCTTGAAGTCGTAAAGCGTGATGGTGCCTGCCTTCAAATCGCCTTTATCGTCAAACGCGATATGCCCCGTCAGACCATTGAAGTCCGTCGTGGCCATCGCCGCGAGCACCTTGCCCGCTTCGATGGAATTGGCGCGCTTCATTGCATCGACGATCACGTACATCGCGTCGTACGTGAACGGCGCGTAAATCTGCACCGGCGTGTGGAAACGAGCCTCGTACTTCTGCGCGAAGTCCGCGCCCTTGTCCATCTTCGAAAGCGCGGGACCCGCTTCGGAGCAGACGATGTTCTGCACCGCGTCGCCCGCAAGCTGCGGCAGCTCCTGCGTGCAGACGCCGTCGCCCGCCAGGATCTTCGCCTTGACGCCGAGCGCCGTCGCTTCCTTCGCGAACGGGCCGCCCGTCACGTCCATGCCGCCGTACATGACGACATCGGGCTGCATGCGCTTGATCTTCGTGAGGATCGCCTTGAAATTGCGCGCCTTCTCGGTTGTCGACTCGCGCGCGGCGATCTTTACCCCGCCCGCCTGTATCGTCTTCGCGAATTCGTCAGCGAGGCCGCGACCGTAGGCGCTGGCGTCATCGACGATCACGACCTTGCGCGCATGCAGCGTCTTCATCGCGTAGCCGGCCAGCACGGGGCCTTGCTGCGCGTCGGTGGCCACGACGCGGAACGTCGTCTTGTAACCTTGCTTCGTGTATTGCGGGTTCGTCGTCGAGGGCGAAATCTCGGCGATGCCCGCATCGCTATAAATCTTCGACGCCGGTATCGACACGCCCGAGTTCATATGGCCGATCACCGCGACCACATGATGGTCGACGAGACGCTGCGCGGCTTCTTCGCCGGTGCGCGGATCGGCTGCATCGTCCTGGCTGTCGAGTTCGAGGCGAATGGAGCGGCCATCGATCGTCAGTCCCTGGCTGCTGATCTCTTCCAGCGCGAGGCGGGCGCCATTCTCGTTATCTTTTCCGAGATGCGCCTGCGTGCCGGTGAGCGGCGCGACGTGACCGATCCTGACGACCGTTGCCTCGCTCGCGGGCGCAGGCGCAGGCGCGGGCGTTGCAGCCGACGCGACCGCGGCGCTCGTCGCCGACGCTGCCCCGCTCGCTCCGCCCTCGTCCTTCTTGCCGCATGCCGTTGCCATTGCAACCGCAGCCGCGATGGACACGGCGTGAGCAAACTTGAATCGCATCAGATAGGTCTCCTGCGCCTTTCAAAACCGTTACCAAAGCCCCTGGGGACTGAAGACGCGCGAATTGTAACGCCAAATATGAGACGAGCAATATTCTTGCGTGGCGGGGTTTTCCAGCATTGCAACCCTCATTTTCAGGCGATTTTCCCGCAATAGCGCAACCGGGTTGCGATCCTTCGTTGTGCAGCAGTTGCACCACTTCGGGAGTGGGCCTAAAACGAGCCGAACATCGCACGTCATTTCGATGCCCCGCTTCGGTGCATTCGACGATTCGGGCGGCGAACTGTTCCATATCGGCGGACGAAAAAAAAGCGCCCGGAGGCGCTTTTCGAGGAGTTCGTCTAAATCACTGCGGCAAGGACAATCCGCGCGGAAGCGGAAACGAGATCGTCTCTTCGATGCCTTCCAGCGAACGCACGCTGCGCACGCCCAGCTCGCGCAATCGTTCGATGACCGCCTGCGCCAGCACTTCCGGCGCCGACGCGCCCGCCGTCACGCCGATGCGCTTCTTGCCCGCGACCCACGCCGGATCGATCTGCGACGGCGAATCCACCATATAGGCGGGAATGCCGCTGCGCTCGGCCACTTCGCGCAGCCGGCTCGAATTCGAGCTGTTCGGGCTGCCGACCACGATCACGACATCGCACTGCGGCGCGAGGAACTTGACCGCGTCCTGGCGATTCTGCGTCGCATAGCAGATGTCCTGCTTCTTCGGCTCCTTCACGCCGGGATACTTCGCCTTCAGCGCATCGATGATGGCGGAGGCGTCGTCGACGGAAAGCGTCGTCTGCGTGACATAGGCGATGCGGTTCGGATCGCGCAGATCGAGCTTCTGCACGTCCTCGATGTCTTCGACCAGATGCATGCCCTCGCCCGACTGCCCCATCGTGCCTTCCACTTCCGGATGGCCCTTGTGTCCGATCATCACGATATCGAAGCCTTCCTGGCGCATCTTCGCGACTTCCATATGCACCTTCGTGACGAGCGGGCACGTGGCGTCGAACACGCGCAGCCCGCGCGTTTCGGCTTCGGCGCGCACCGCCTTCGAGACGCCGTGCGCGCTGAAGATCAGCGTGCTGCCTTCGGGCACGTCCGAGAGTTCTTCAATGAAAATCGCGCCTTTCTTGCGCAGATCCGCGACGACATACGCGTTATGGACGATCTCGTGCCGCACGTAGATGGGCGCGCCGAACAGTTTGATGGCCCGCTCGACGATCTCGATCGCGCGATCGACGCCCGCGCAGAACCCGCGCGGCTGCGCGAGCAGGATTTCGAGGTCGGTGTCGATATCGGTGAGGCTTTCAGTCAGGCTCATGGCTACAGAATTCCGATGATTTTCACTTCGAAGGCCAGCGCCTGGCCGGCGAGCGGGTGATTGAAGTCGAAGAGCGCGGACGTCTCACCCACTTCCTTGAGCACGCCCGCATAGCGCCCGCCGTTGGGCGCGTTGAATTCGACGAGATCACCCGGAGAAAAATCCTCGCCGATCATGCTGTTTTCGCGCAGCGTCGCGAGCGACACGCGCTGCACCAGTTCCGGATTGCGCGGCCCGAACGCCTGGTCGGGCGTTAGCTGAAAGGTCGAATGGTGGCCGACCTTCAGCCCGAGCAGAATGTCTTCGAGCGGCGGCGCAAGCTGGCCCGCGCCGAGCAGAAGCGTGGCGGGCTTGTCGGTGAACGTGTTGACGATGTCGGCACCATCGGCCAGTGCAAGCCGGTAATGAAGCGTGACATGGGAACCGGGTTTCACCTCGGAAATATCGATGATGCTCATGAGTATTGGATGTGGCGATTCAGTAACGAGCGCGGCGGGCGCCGGGCCAGCGGCGGCTCGTCGGCACGAAGCTGCGAACCGCGTGGCGCAGCGTGAGAGCGTGCGCCAAAACCGCTATTGTAAGACAGAGTTGCAGAGCGCCGCGTCGGGCGAGTGCGTCGTTCGTGCGGCGCGTCTCGCTCCGGCAGTCGCATGGAGCACGCGATGACAACCTGCTTGCCCCTGCTCGCGCCCGTCGTGGAAGACCACGCGCCGCTCCTGTCGATCCCGCAGTGGGACGAAGCCGACCGCCCGCGCGAGCGCCTGCTCAAGGCCGGACCGGCCACGCTTTCCGACGCCGAATTGCTCGCGCTGTTCCTTCGCACCGGCGTGACAGGCCGGACCGCCGTGGATGTCGCCCGCGCGCTGCTGCGGCGATTCGGCTCGCTGCGCGCGGTGCTGGACGCGTCCGCATCGGAATTGCAGGACGAGCGCGGCGTCGGCGAGGCGCGCGCGGCGACGCTGCTCGCGGTATCGGAGCTGTGCCGGCGCGCGCTCGCGGAAAAGGCGCGCGACCGGATGCTGCTGAATTCGCCGGGCGCGGTCGAAGATTTTCTGCGCCTGAAGATCGGCACGCGGCCGAACGAGGTGTTCGTCTGCATCTATCTGGACGCGCGTCATCAGTTGCTGGATATCTGCGAGGAGGCGCACGGGTCGCTCACGCGCGTGGCCGTGTACCCGCGCGAGATCGTGAAGCGGGCGCTCGCGGTCAACGCGGCGGGGCTGATCGTCGCGCATAATCACCCTTCCGGCGGCGTCGATCCGAGCGCCAGCGACCGCAAGCTCACGCGCACGCTGCAGGACGCGCTCGGTCTGATCGACGTGAAACTGCTCGATCATATGGTCGTCGCGTCAAATGACATTTTTTCGTTCGCCCGCGAAGGCTGGCTTTGAAACGTTCGACGCGCGGACAACACGGCGTCGGAAAACTTGATAACACACTGTTTTTCCTGCTAGAATCCTCGTTTCGTTTTTTCAACCCGCCTAATCTGACCAACGTAGTCCTCATTGGCATAACCGTGCTGCCAAGTCCCCGATCGGCAAATTGGGCGATTAGAGGCATCGCATGAAGGAAGCCCCTTCATTCGAGCGTTCGACTCAGACTCAACGTGTATTAGGAGTGTCACCATGGCACGCGTATGCCAAGTAACTGGGAAAGGCCCGATGTCGGGCAACAACGTTTCCCACGCAAACAACAAGACCAAGCGTCGTTTCCTGCCGAACCTGCAGAACCGCCGTTTCTTCGTTGAAAGCGAAAACCGCTGGGTCCGTCTGCGCGTCTCGAACGCCGGTCTGCGCCTGATCGACAAGAACGGTATTGACGCCGTGCTCGCAGACCTGCGCGCACGCGGTGAAATCTAAGGAGCACGCACATGGCCAAAGGCGCACGCGACAAGATCAAGCTGGAATCGACCGCAGGCACGGGTCACTTCTACACGACGACCAAGAACAAGCGCAACATGCCGGAAAAGATGCTGATCAAGAAGTTCGATCCCGTCGTCCGCAAGCATGTTGAGTACAAGGAAACCAAGATCAAGTAAATTCCGGTCGGTTCTGTCCTCCGCTTGAGGCGAAGATGGAACCAAAACCGCGCTTGATATTGAGTGCCTGAACGAAGACAGCAGAAAGCCCCGCCAACGCGGGGCTTTTTGTTTTTCCGGCCGAAAATTGTTCGGATTCACAGCCGTGTCACGTGCCCGTGCGCCGGTTTTCGTTGTTTCCGCTGCGTCCCGCGCGTTATGCTTGCCGGCTACGCAGGACCGAAACGGAGACACGGCAGCATGAATTTCGACGTAGCAATCGTGGGAAGCGGCCTCGCGGGACTGAGCGTGGCGCTGAATCTGGCCGAGACGCGGCGTGTCGCGATCATCGCGAAGCGCGCGGTCAGCGAAGGCGCGAGCGACTGGGCGCAGGGCGGCATCGCGGCGGTGCTGGATTCGGCCGACAGCATCGACAATCACGTTGCCGATACGCTCGTCGCCGGCGGCGGACTGTGCGACGAAGCCGCGACGCGCTTCATCGTCGAAAACGGGCGCGCGGCGATCGAATGGCTGATCCAGGCAGGCGTGCCCTTCACGCGCGACGTCTCCGCCGAACTCGGCTTCCATTTGACGCGCGAAGGCGGCCACAGTCATCGCCGGATCATTCACGCGGCGGACGCGACCGGCCACGCCGTCGTCACCACGCTCAACGAACGCGTGCGCAATCACCCGAACATCACCGTTCTCGAAGATCACTACGCGATCGATCTGATCACGTCCGACCGGCTCGGCCTGCCCGGTCATCGGTGTCACGGGCTGTATGCGCTCGATCTGGAAAGCGGCCGCACCGTGACGATCCAGGCGCCGCACACGGTCCTCGCGACGGGCGGCGCGGGCAAGGTGTATCTCTACACGACGAATCCCGACACCGCGACCGGCGACGGCATCGCGATGGCGTGGCGCGCGGGCTGCCGCGTGTCGAACATGGAGTTCATCCAGTTCCATCCGACGTGCCTCTTTCACCCGTACGCGAAGTCGTTCCTCATTTCGGAAGCGGTGCGCGGCGAAGGCGGCGTCCTGCGTCTGCCGGACGGCACGCGCTTCATGCCGGAGCACGACGAACGCGCCGAGCTTGCGCCCCGCGATATCGTCGCGCGGGCGATCGATTTCGAGATCAAGAAGCGCGGCATCGACTGCGTCTATCTCGATATTAGCCACCAGCCGCGCGCGTTCCTCGAAGAGCATTTCCCGACGATCCTCGCGCGTTGCCGCGAATTCGGCATCGATATCGCGAAGGAGCCGATTCCCGTCGTGCCCGCCGCGCATTACACCTGCGGCGGCGTCGTCACCGATCTCGCGGGGCGCACGGATCGGCCGGGACTGTACGCGGTCGGCGAAACCGCGTGCACCGGCTTGCACGGCGCGAACCGGCTCGCGAGCAATTCGCTGCTGGAATGCATCGTGGTCGGCCGCGCGGCAGCGGACGCGATCGAAGCCGAGGGCTTTTCCTCGGGCTGCCACGCCGAGTTGCCCGACTGGGACGAGAGCCGCGTCTCCGATCCGGACGAGGAAGTCGTCGTCGCCCACAACTGGGACGAGTTGCGGCGGCTCATGTGGAACTACGTCGGCATCGTGCGAACGGACAAGCGGCTCGCGCGCGCGCAACATCGCATCGCGCTCTTGCGCGACGAAATCCACGAGTACTACGCGAACTTCAAGGTGAGCCGCGATCTCCTGGAACTGCGCAATCTCGTCGATGTGGCTTCGCTGATCGTCGAAAGCGCGTGTACGCGGCGCGAAAGCCGCGGCCTCCACTTCAGCCGCGACTGGCCGCAGACTTTGCCGAAGGCGCTGCCGACCGTGCTGATGCCGCCCGCCAAGCGGCGGCGCGGCGTCTGACGGCCGGGCTTACAGGATACGCATCGAAAAATCGGTGGCGCGCACGTCCTTCGTGAGCGCGCCGATCGAGATGCGGTCCACGCCCGTTTCCGCGATCGCCCGCACCGTCTCGAAATTCACGCCGCCCGACACTTCGAGCAACGCGCGGCCCGCGGCGATGCGCACGGCGTCGCGCATCGTGTCGAGCGCGAAGTTGTCGAGCAGGATCGATTCCGCGCGATGCGCCAGCGCCGTCTCGAGCTGCGCGAGCGTTTCCACTTCGATCTGAATCGGCACGCCGGCATTCAGGGCGAGCGCCGCATCCATCGCCGCGCCCACGCCGCCCGCCGCCGCGATGTGGTTTTCCTTGATCAGAATGCCGTCGTACAGCGCGAGCCGCTGATTCGCGCCGCCACCCACGCGCACCGCGTACTTCTGCGCGAGCCGCAGGCCCGGAAGCGTCTTGCGCGTATCGAGGATGCGCGCGCGCGTGCCTTCGATGGCATCGACATAACGACGCGTCGCGGTCGCTACCCCCGACAGCAGTTGCAGAAAATTGAGGCCGTTGCGCTCGGCGGTCAGCAGCGCGCGCGCCGGACCGTGCAGCAGCACGACGGGCGTATCCGCCGCCATCCGCTGCCCTTCGCGATACTGCCATTCGATCTCGATGGACGGATCGACGCGCCGCATCACTTCGACGAACCACGGCACGCCGCACAGCACCGCTTCCTCGCGCACGAGAATGCGCGCGGTGCGCCGCGAATCGGCGGGAACGAGGCGGCCGGTGACATCGCCGCTGCCGATGTCTTCGGCGAGCGCATCGGCGACATTGCGAGCGAGCGCCGCGTCGAAGGCTTCGCCGTACTGGGCGCGGACTTCTTCAAAAATCGACATCAGGCGGCTCCGACATTCGAAAACAGCGCGGCGTCGCGGGCGAGATCGCCGCTCGTCTGCACGCGCTTCTTGTGGCGCGCGGCGAAATCGAGCATCCGGTCGATGGGCACGCGCGCCCGCTCGCCGATGGCCGCATCGACGTGAATTTCGTTGTGGCCGCGTTCGAGCACGTCGGCGAGATTCGCGAGGCCGTTCATCGCCATCCACGGACAATGCGCGCAACTCTTGCACGTCGCGCTGTTGCCGGCCGTCGGCGCCTCGATGAACGTCTTGCCGGGCGCGGCGAGCCGCATCTTGTGCAGAATGCCGAGGTCGGTCGCGACGATGAAGCGCTGCGCATCGAGCCGCACGGCGGCGTCGATGAGCTGCGTCGTGGAACCGACGACATCCGCGAGCCGCACGACCGCTTCCGGCGATTCCGGATGGACGAGAATCTTCGCGTCCGGGTACTCCGCGCGCAGCAGGTCCAGTTCGATGCCCTTGAACTCGTCGTGCACGAGACACGAACCCTGCCACAGCAGCATGTCCGCGCCGGTCTTCTTCTGGATATAGCCGCCGAGATGCCGGTCCGGCGCCCACAAAATCTTTTCGCCGCGCGCATGCAGATCCGCGACGATTTCCAGCCCGATCGACGACGTCACCATCCAGTCGGCGCGCGCCTTCACCGCGGCGCTCGTGTTCGCGTACACGACGACGGTGCGGTCGGGATGCGCGTCGCAGAAAGCGGAGAATTCGTCGGCGGGGCAGCCGAGATCGAGCGAGCACGTGGCGTCGAGGTCGGGCATCAGCACGCGCTTGCCCGGGCTCAGAATCTTGGACGTCTCGCCCATGAAGCGCACGCCCGCCACGACCAGCGTCTTCGCGGCGTGGTCGCGCCCGAAGCGCGCCATTTCGAGCGAATCGGCCACGCAGCCGCCGGTTTCGTCGGCGAGTTCCTGCAATTCGGCATCGACGTAATAGTGCGCTACCAGCACCGCCTCTTCGCGCCGCAAGAGTGCGCGGATGCGCTCCTTCAATGCGCGCTTCTCTTCCGGCGACGGCGCGTTCGGCACTCTCGCCCACGCCTCGCCCACTCCACACGTCAGGCCATGCGGCCGGTCGTATTCGACGCTTTTGATCGCTTCCATGTCTCCTGTCCCTGCCCTTCGAACAAAACCAACGCGGAAATTCGTCGCCAAAAAACAAAGACCCCGCCAGAGCGGGGTCTTGTGACGTCTTTGAATCTTAGCGGATATCGCTTACAAAGCGTAGCGGCGCAGACGCAGCGCGAAGTCCTGCAGCGCCTTGATGCCGCTCTGCTCCGCGCGATGGCACCAGTCCTGCAACTGCGCCAGCAACTGCTCGCGCGACGCATTGGAACGATCCCACATTGCCGACAGATCCTTGCGCAGCTCGATATACGTGCGCAGCTTCTGATTGTCCGAGAACAGTTCCGGCAACTGCTTGCGCTGCGGTTCGTTCAGGCCGTCTTCCTCCTTGTGGAACCACTTGCGTGCGCCACGCATCAGCTGATATTTCTCGCGCGCGCCGGCTTCCTTCAGCTTCGCCAGTTCCTGCGCGTAGGCGTGCTTGAGCGCCTTGCCGTAGCGCGCCATCACTTCGTAGCGGTTCGCCAGCACGGCCTGCAGCGTGTCGTGATCGACGACTGCCTTGCTTTCCGACAGACGCGGCGTGGGCGCGAGCTTCTTCACCTTCGCGAGGCCGATTGCCGACAGGATGCGGATATACAGCCAGCCGATGTCGAACTCGTACCACTTGCTCGACAGCTTCGCCGACGTAGCGTACGTGTGGTGATTGTTATGCAGTTCTTCGCCGCCGATCAGAATGCCGAGCGGAAAGATGTTCGTGCTCGCATCGGCGGAATTGAAGTTGCGGTAGCCCCAGAAGTGCGCGAGACCGTTGACGACGCCCGCCGCCCAGAACGGAATCCAGATCATCTGCACGGCCCACACCGACAGGCCGACGATGCCGAACAGCGCGACGTCGATCACCATCATGATGCTGATGCCGAGAATCGGATAGCGCGTGTAGACGTTGCGCTCCATCCAGTCGTTCGGCGTGCCGTGACTGAAGCGGCGCAGCGTTTCTTCGTTCTTCGCTTCCGCGCGATAGAGTTCCGCGCCTTCGAGCAGCACCTTCCAGATGCCGCGCGTCTGCGGGCTATGCGGATCTTCTTCGGTCTCACACTTTGCGTGGTGTTTGCGATGGATCGCCGCCCACTGGCCGGTCAGCATGCCCGTGGTCATCCACAGCCAGAAGCGGAAGAAATGGCTCGCGATGGGATGCAGGTCCAGCGCGCGATGCGCCTGGCAGCGATGCAGATAGATGGTGACGCCGGCGATGGTGACGTGCGTCACTGCCAGCGTGAACAGCAGAATCTGCCACCAAGAAAAGTCGAGCAATCCGTTGGCGAGAAATTCAAGGGAAGAATTCAGCAAGGCGATTTACCTGTGTAGCTGTGAAATTCGGAAAAAATGGCCGGTCAAAACTGATTCGAAATACGTTGCGGCCAGCTTGTCGGGCACGTGAAAGGTGTGCGCGCGGGTTCGATCGCATTCTACTGCAGTCGTTCCAAGTCTTTGTCGTAAAGGTGAATTTTTTTGGATCATTCCTAAACGAGAAAAATCTCACGCATCGTGTTTCCCGGTATTCCTTTCAAAACGGAAGGAATGACGCACGCGCGACGGCTCAAGAGGCGTTGCGCGCGGCTCCTGCGGCTTCGTCGCCCAGCGAGTCGGCATTTCGTACCGAATCGGGCGACTTGCCGTGAAGGATTGTGACTTCGCGCTGCGCGTACGGAATCTCGATTCCGTTCTCCGAGAATAGTCGCCAGATGCGCCGGTTGACTTGCGACTTAACGCCGCCGGTTCCCTTCGCCGCGTCCTCGATCCAGAAGCTCAGTTCGAGATTGATGCCGTCCGCGCCGAAGCTCGCCAGAAGCGCGGCGGGCGCGGGATCCTGCAGCACGCGCTCGACGCCCTGTGTTGCTTCGACGAGCAATTGCATCGCTTGTTCCACGTCGCACTTATAGCTGACCTGCACGGCGACCTTCGCGTTCCCGCGCGTCAGGTACGACGAATGATTCTGTACGACATCGGTGATGAGCTTTTCGTTCGGAATCAGCGTTTCGATGCCGTCGAGCCCGCGCACCACCGTATAGCGCGTTCGAATCTGCGTGACGGTGCCCTGCGATCCGGCGACGTTGATCATGTCGCCGAGGCGCAGCGACCGGTCGAGCAGAATGATGAAGCCCGACACGTAATTGCTCGCGATCTTCTGCAGGCCGAAGCCGAGCCCCACGCCGAGCGCGCCGCCGAATACGCCGAGCACCGTGATGTCGATGCCGACGATCGACAGGCTCACGAGAATCGCCGCGAGAATCATCAGCGCCCGCGAGACGCGCGCGAGCACGACCTTGAGATTCGCGTCGAGCGAGCGGGCGCGCATCAGGCGGTCGTCGATGAGCGCGCCGGCCCACATCGCCACGATCAGCGTCACGCACACCCACAGCACGCCCGAGGCGAGCGACAGAAGCGTCATGTGCGCGTTGGCGATGTTGAAACGCACGCTCGCCATCCAGCGCACGACGTCGTCCTGAATGCCCATGACGGTGAGAAGCATCGCGAGCCAGACGATCACCGTGACGAGCTTTTCGAAGAGAAACAGCAGCGCATGCGCTTCGTGTTCCGCGCCGCCGCTGGCGCTCGTGCGGAACACGCGGCGCACCGCGTAGAACATCATGTAGATCACGGTGATGCCGCACAGCGGCACCAGCGCGAGCCGCAGCAGCGCCGTGTGGATGAACGGCGCCAGCGCCAGTTGCGCGACGGCCACGAACACCATGCCGAGCAGCGGAAACAGCGCCTTGTTGAGACTTTCCGCGCCGAAGCGCACGGCTTCGAAGCGGGACTGGCGGCGCGCGTCGAGCTTCTTGCGCAGCACGCGCGCGCACCACCAGGCGACGGCGAGCAGCCCGAGGAGCGCGCCGACCTGCCAGAGCACTTCGGGTTCGCCGAAATCGCGGAAAAGACGCTCCGACAGATGCGTCAGAAAGCGATTCTGCATCGGCGTGCGCGGTTACGCGTTCTCGTCCGCCGGCTTTTCGCCCTTCGCTTCCGGCACGCGTTCGAGCACGGCGGCGAAAAAGCCGTCGGTGCCGTGCTTGTGCGGCCACAGCGACAGATAATCGCCGGTATCGAGATCGATACGCTGCTCGGCGAGCACATCGCGCGCGGGCACGACGCGGAAGTTCGGATGCGTCTCCAGGAACTGCGCGACGACGTCTTCGTTTTCCGCCTGAAGCATGCTGCACGTCGCGTAGACGAGACGGCCGCCGCTTTTCACGAGACGCGCGGCGCTCGTGAGAATCGACAGCTGCTTGGGCGTGAGTTCGGCGACCGTCGCGGGCGATTGCCGCCACTTGAGATCAGGATTGCGACGCAGCGTGCCGAGGCCGGAGCACGGAGCATCGACGAGCACGCGGTCGATCTTGCCCGCGAGGCGCTTGATCTTCGCGTCGTGCTCGCTGTCGATCAGCACGGGATTCACGTTCGACAAACCGCTGCGCGCGAGGCGCGGCTTCAGCTTCGCGAGCCGGCGATCCGACACGTCGAAGGCATAGAGACGGCCGGTGGAGCGCATCATCGCGCCGAGCGCCAGCGTCTTGCCGCCCGCGCCCGCGCAGAAGTCGACGATCATCTCGCCACGGCGCGGCGCCATCAGCGAGCAGAGCAGCTGGCTACCCTCGTCCTGCACTTCGATCCAGCCTTCCTGAAACGGCGCGAGGCGCGTGAGCGCGGGCTTGCCTTCCACGCGGATGCCGAACGGCGCGAACGGCATTTCACCCGCGTCGATGCCCGCTTCCACGAGCGCCTTCAGCGCCGCTTCGCGCGTCGCCTTGATCGGATTCGCGCGCAGATCGAGCGGCGCCGGATAGTTCAGCGCGGCCGCGAGTTGCGCAAGTTCCTCGGGCGGGAAGCGCTTGCCCATCGCCTCGTAGATCCACTGCGGCAGGTTCGTGCGCACGCGCACCGGCAGGCTCGCCGGATCGATCTTCGACACTTGCGCGAGCCATTGATATTCGTCCGCGGACACGTGCGGCTTGAGCGCCGAGAGACCGGCGGTCTGCATCAGCCCGAGCAGCGCGAGACGGCGCGCCTGGTTGCCGCTGCCGCTTTCCGCGAGATGCGAGAACTCCATCTTCCGGCGCAGCACGGCGAACACCGCCTCGGCGATCACGCCGCGCTCGCCGTGGCCGAGCTTCGGATGCGCGCGGAAGAAGCGGCTCGTCGCGGCATCGGCGGGACCGGCGAAGCGCAGCACGTCCGCCAGCAGCGTTTCGGTTTGACCAATCAGAAATCCATGAAGCCTCATGCGCCCTCCCCGGCAATGTCGGCAAAGAGCCATTGCGGCTCAGACGGCGTAAGGGCGACACGTTCGCCCTCGATAGTTAAACGCCCTTCGATAAACCAGCGCACCGCGCGCGGGTAAATGATGTGTTCGACGGCGAGCACGCGCGCCGCGAGCGCGGCGGCATCGTCGCCGGCGATGACCGGCACCGCGCCCTGCGCGACGATCGGCCCGTGATCGAGCGTGGGCGTCACGAAATGGACGCTCGCGCCATGCACGCGCACGCCGGCGTCGAGCGCCTGCTGATGCGTGCGCAAGCCCGGAAAACACGGCAGCAGCGACGGATGCACATTCAGCATGCGGCCCGCGTAACGTTCGACGAACGCGTCGGTGAGCACGCGCATGAAGCCTGCCAGCACGACGACATCAGGTTCGAAGCGATCGATTTCGCGGGCAAGCGCCGCGTCGAATGCTTCGCGGCCGTCGAACGCGCGATGATCGACCACCGCGGTTTCGATGCCGTTCGCGGCCGCGAAGCCGAGTCCGGCGGCATCGGGCCGATTGGAAATGACTGCCGCGACGCGCGCCGGCCAGCCGTCACGCGCACACGCGCGCACGACGGCCTCCATGTTGCTCCCGCGTCCGGAGATCAGAATGACGATTTTTTTCATCCGCCGATTTTATCATTCGGCGGCGGCGAAAATCGTGCCAAAGGGCAGCAAGCGCCCGCGAAGGCCGCCGCCGCGCGCATCCGGACGCGCGCCCGGCCGGGCGCGCCCGTCGCCGCGTGCGAGCGTTTATAATCGAACGCTTTGCAGCATCAGCCCTCCCACCGACCAACGCCTATCGTGAGAGTCTTTCGCGGCCTCCCCAATGCCGAAAGCCGCGCGCCCTGCGCACTGACCATCGGCAATTTCGATGGTGTCCATCGCGGCCACCAGGCGCTGCTCGCGCGCGTGCGCGCCGCTGCTGACGCGCGCGGGCTGCCGGTCTGCGTCATGACTTTCGAGCCGCATCCGCGCGAGTTCTTCAATCCGGCGGGCGCGCCGCCGCGCATCGCGATGTTGCGCGACAAGCTCGAAGCGCTGCGCACGAACGGCGTGGATCGCGTGGTGGTCGAGCATTTCAATCACACGTTCGCGAGCCAGTCGCCGGATACGTTCGTCAAGAACGTCATCGTCGACGGCCTGCACGCGCGCTGGGTCATGGTCGGCGACGACTTCTGCTACGGCGCGAAGCGCGCCGGCAACTTCGATTCACTGAAAGCCGCCGGCGAGAAATACGGCTTCGAAGTGGAGCAGATGGCCACGGTCGCGCATCCGAACGGCGCGCGCATTTCGTCGTCGTCGGTGCGGGCGTCGCTCGTCGCGGGCGATTTGGACGCCGCGCATGTCGCGCTCGGGCGTCCGTACGTGATCAGCGGTCATGTCGTGCACGGCGCGAAGCTCGGCCGCGATCTCGGCTTTCCCACGCTCAACCTGCCGATCGCGCACAAGCGGCCGGCGGCGTCGGGCATCTTCGTCGTGCGCGTGCACGGTCTCGCCGAGGAACCGCTTCCTGCCGTCGCGAGTCTCGGGCTGCGTCCGACCGTCGACGATTCCGGCCGCGTGCTCCTCGAAGTCTTCGTGCTCGACTGGCACGGCGACGCGTACGGCAAGCTCGTGCGCGTCGAATTCCTGAAGAAGCTGCGCGACGAGGAAAAGTACGTGGACCTCGAAACGCTGTCCGCCGCCATCGCGAAGGATGTCGACAACACGCGCGCCTATTTCGGCCTGCCGCCCGCGAGCAACGCCGGCAGCCGCGCCACGGGCTTCGCCATTTCGGCCACTGACCGAATTAGGTGAGCGCGCGGTGCCGCTTTGAGAAAAGCGCATCGCCCGCTGCCCCGCCTTCGAATCATCGCGCGTAGTTTGCAAGCGCCGTCTCACCGAATTCACTGAGTCACTCATGAGCGACAAGAAAGAGAAAGCCTCCTCGAAGTATCCGGTCAACCTGCTCGATACGCCCTTCCCCATGCGCGGCGACTTGCCGAAGCGCGAGCCGTCGTGGGTCAAGGAATGGCAGGACAAGAAGATCTACGAGAAGATCCGCGCCGCCTCGAAAGGCCGCAAGAAATTCATCCTGCACGACGGCCCGCCGTACGCGAACGGCGACATCCACCTGGGCCACGCCGTCAACAAGATCCTGAAGGACATGATCGTCAAGGCGCGCAATCTCGCGGGCTTCGACGCCGTCTACGTGCCGGGCTGGGACTGCCACGGCATGCCGATCGAAATCCAGATCGAAAAGCAGTTCGGCAAGTCGCTGCCCGCCACCGAAGTGATGCAGAAGGCGCGCGCGTACGCGAGCGAGCAGATCGAGAAGCAGAAGGTCGGCTTTCGCCGGCTCGGCGTGCTCGGCGACTGGGACAATCCGTACAAGACGATGAACTTCGTCAACGAGGCCGGTGAAATCCGCGCGCTCGGCAAGATCATGGAAAAGGGCTACGTGTTCCGTGGCCTGAAGCCGGTGAACTGGTGCTTCGATTGCGGCTCGGCGCTGGCCGAGGCGGAAGTCGAGTACAAGGACAAGACCGATCCGACCATCGACGTGATGTTCGCGTTCGCCGAACCGGAAAAGACCGCGCAGGCGTTCGGTTTGCCCGCGCTGCCGAAGACCGAAGGCGGCATCGTCATCTGGACGACGACGCCCTGGACGATTCCCGCGAACCAGGCGCTCAACGTGCATCCGGAGATCGTGTACGCGCTCGTCGATACCCCGCGCGGCTTGCTGATCCTCGCGCAGGAGCGCGTGGAAGCGTGCCTGCAGAACTATGGCCTGCCGGGCGAGATCATCGCGACGGCGACCGGCGAGAAGCTCGCCAACCTGCGCTTCCATCATCCGCTCGCGGCGGCGCATCCGGGCTACAAGCGCACGTCGCCGGTCTATCTCGGCGAGTACGTGACGACCGAAAGCGGCACGGGCGTCGTGCACTCGTCGCCGGCGTACGGCGTGGAAGACTTCGTTTCGTGCAAGGCGCACGGCATGGCGGATTCGGACATCATCAACCCGGTGATGGGCGATGGCCGCTACATCGAATCGCTGCCGCTCTTCGGCGGGCTGTCGATCTGGAAGGCGAATCCGCAGATCGTCGAGGCGCTCGGCAGCGCCGGATCGCTGCTCAAGACCGAAAAGTACACGCACAGCTACATGCACTGCTGGCGCCACAAGTCGCCGATCATCTATCGCGCGACGTCGCAATGGTTCGCGGGCATGGACGTGAAGCCGGCGGACGGCGCCAAGACGCTGCGCGAAACGGCGCTCGAAGGCATCGAGAACACGGCGTTCTATCCGTCGTGGGGCAAGCAGCGTCTTTACAGCATGATCGCGAATCGCCCGGACTGGACGCTCTCGCGTCAGCGCCAATGGGGCGTGCCGATGGCGTTCTTCGTCCACAAGGAAACCGGCGAGCTGCATCCGCGCACGCTGGAATTGCTGGAAGAAGTCGCGAAACGCGTGGAGCAAGGCGGCATCGAGACGTGGCAATCGCTCGATCCGCGCGAATTGCTCGGCGACGACGCCAACATGTACGAAAAGAACCGCGACACGCTCGACGTGTGGTTCGATTCCGGCACGACGCACTGGCACGTGCTGCGCGGCTCGCACAAGGATGAGCTGCAGTTCCCGGCCGATCTGTATCTCGAAGGTTCGGACCAGCATCGCGGGTGGTTCCATTCGTCGCTGCTGACGGCTTCGATGCTCGACGGCCGCCCGCCCTACGACGCGCTGCTCACGCACGGCTTCACCGTCGATGGCGAAGGCCGCAAGATGTCGAAGTCGCTCGGCAATGGCGTCGATCCGCACGAAGTGGCGAACCGCCTCGGCGCGGAGATCATCCGCTTGTGGATCGCATCGACGGATTATTCCGGCGAGCTCGCCATCTCCGAGGAAATCCTGAAGCGCGTGACGGAGACGTATCGCCGGATTCGCAACACGCTGCGCTTCCTGCTCGCGAACCTGTCGGATTTCGACTTCGACAAGAACGCCGTGCCGGTTCAGGACTGGCTCGAAATCGACCGCTACGCGATCGCGCTCACGCGCAACCTGCAGGACGACGCACTCGCGCATTACGAGAAGTACGAGTTCCATCCGGTCGTCGCGAAGCTCGCCACGTTCTGTTCGGAAGATCTGGGCGGCTTCTATCTCGACGTGCTGAAGGACCGTCTCTACACGATGAAGCCCGATTCGCGCGAGCGCCGCAGCGCGCAGACCGCGCTGTATTACATCGCGCACGGCCTGCTGCGTCTCGTCGCGCCGTATCTCTCGTTCACGGCGGAAGAGGCGTACAAGGTGCTGAAGCCGGGTCAGGACACCATCTTCACCGAAGTCTTCGCGACGTATCCGGACATCGCCAACGGCGGCGAACTGCTCGACAAGTGGACGCTCATCCGCAACGCGCGCGGCGACGTGACGAAGGCGCTGGAAGAAGCGCGCACGGCGAACGAGATCGGCTCGTCGCTGCAGGCCGAAGTCGTCGTGCGGGCGAGCGGCGCGCGTTATGAAGCGTTGTCCAGTCTCGGCGATGCGCTGCGCTTCGTGCTGATCACGTCATCGGCGAAAGTAGAGCAAGTGGCGAGCGAAGCGGAAGAAGGCGTCGACGTGACGGCATCGAGCTATCTGAAGTGCGAGCGCTGCTGGCACTACTGCGCGGACGTCGGCTCGCACCCGGAGCATCCGGGCCTGTGCGGCCGCTGCTTCTCCAATCTCTTCGGCGCTGGTGAAACGCGAGGCGCAGCATAATGGCAACAAGGACGATGGCGAAACAAACTTCCTCGAGTGGATCGCTCGCGCCGTGGCTCGGCGTCGCGCTGATCGTGATTCTGTTCGACCAGTTGACGAAGATCGCAGTGCAAAAGGTATTCGCGTATGGCGAGCCGCATGCACTCGCGCCGTTCTTCAACCTGCTGCTCGTCTATAACCGCGGCGCGGCGTTCAGCTTCCTCGCGGCGGCGGGCGGCTGGCAGCGCTGGGCGTTCACGGGGCTCGGCGTCGTGGCGGCGGCCGTCATCTGCTATCTGCTCAAGAAGAATTCGACGCAGCGGCTCTTCTGCACGGCGCTCGCGCTCATCATGGGCGGCGCGATCGGCAACGTGATCGACCGGCTCGCCTACGGCCACGTGATCGACTTCCTCGACTTTCACGTGAACGCGTGGCACTGGCCCGCGTTCAACCTCGCCGATACCGCGATCACCATCGGCGCTGTGCTCTTGATCTTCGACGAACTGCGGCGCGTGCGCGGATCGCGATGACGTACACGGCGCGGCTCCTTTTCGGGAGCCGCGCTTTTTTTGCGACGGAGGCAAGTTGGAACTCGCAGGCAAACATCTCGTATTGGGGCTGACGGGCGGCATCGCGTGCTACAAGATCGCGGAGCTGACGCGTCTGCTCGTGAAGGCCGGCGCGACCGTGCAGATCGTGATGACGGAAGCGGCCACGCAGTTCATCACGCCCGTCACCATGCAGGCGCTGTCGGGCCGGCCGGTGTACGTCTCGCAATGGGATGCGCGCATGCCGAACAACATGGCGCACATCGATTTGTCGCGCGAGGCGGATGCCATCGTCATCGCGCCCGCGTCCACCGACTTCATCGCGAAGCTCGCGCACGGCATGTGCGACGACCTGCTCTCCACGCTATGCGTCGCGCGCGATTGCCCGCTCCTCGTCGTCCCGGCGATGAATCGCCAGATGTGGCAAAACGCGGCGACGCAGCGCAACGTCGCGCAAGTACGCGATGACGGCATCGAAGTGCTCGGGCCGGATTCCGGCTCGCAGGCGTGCGGCGAAGTTGGCGACGGTCGCATGCTGGAGCCGTCGGTCACGTTCGAAGCCATTTGCGCGTTCTTCCAGCCGAAGATCCTGCGCGGCCAGCGCGTGCTGATCACCGCCGGTCCCACGTTCGAACCGCTCGATCCGGTGCGCGGCATCACGAATCGCTCGTCGGGCAAGATGGGTTTCGCGCTCGCGCGCGCGGCGGCGCAGGCGGGCGCGGACGTGCATCTCGTCGCCGGGCCGGTCTCGCTGCCGACGCCGTGGGGCGTGTATCGCGAAGACGTGCAGACGGCGCAGCAGATGCACGACGCCGTCATGGAAGCCACGTCCGACGCGGACATCTTCATCGCGGTGGCGGCGGTGGCGGACTGGCGCGTGGATCACGCGAGCGCGCAGAAGATCAAGAAGACGCCGGGCCAGCCGCTGCCGACGTTCGATTTCGTCGAGAATCCGGACATTCTCGCGTCGGTGGCGAAGCTGCCGAATCCGCCTTACTGCGTGGGCTTCGCGGCCGAAAGCGGCGACCTCGAATTGCACGGCGAAGAAAAGCGCAAGCGCAAGAACGTGCCGCTGCTCATCGGCAATCTCGGTCCGCTCACCTTCGGCCGCGACGACAACGAAGTCGTGCTGTTCGAAGCATCGGGCACGACGCCGTTGCCGCGCGCCGACAAGCAGAGCCTCGCGCGCACGCTGATCGCGGAAATCGCCAAACGCGCGCCGCGCGGCGGCGGCATGCTCTTCTCCTGAATCCATGACGAAGCTATCCGTTCTCGATCAAACGCCGGTCATCCACGGCCACACGGTCGCGGATGCCATCGCGGCCACGCTCGACCTCGCGCAACTCGCCGACGATCTCGGCTACACGCGCTACTGGTGCGCGGAGCATCACGGCTTGCATGGCGTGTCGAATCCGTGTCCGGAAGTGATGCTGGCGCGCATCGGCAGCCTGACGAAGCGCATTCGCATCGGCTCGGGCGGCGTCATGCTGCCGTACTATTCGCCGTTCAAGGTCGCCGAGCAATTCCTGATGCTCGAAGCGCTGTTTCCGAATCGCGTCGATCTGGGCGTGGGACGCGCGCCGGGTGGCGACATGCGCACCGCGCAGGCGGTCGCGGCGGGTTCGTACAATCGTGGCGATATTTTTCCGGAGCAAGTCGCCGAACTGATCGCGCTCTTCGAGGGCAACGTCCCCGACGATTCGCTCGCCAAAGGCGTGCTGCTGCAACCGCAGATCGATACGCGTCCCGAACTGTGGATGCTCGGATCGAGCGACTTCGGCGGCCTGCTCGCGGCGCAGCTCGGCATCCGCTATGCGTTCGCGCACTTCATCAACGCGCAGTATGGGCATCGCGTGGCCGAGGCGTATCGCGAGCGCTTCACCGCCGGACATGAAGCGAAGCCGTATCTCGCGGCAGCCGTGTTCGTGATCTGCGCCGATACCGACGAAGAAGCCGAAGCACTGGAGAAGGCCGTCGATCTGCGCCGCGTGCAGATGGCCTACGGCCTCAATCAGCCGATTCCGTCCATCGCGCAAGGCGCCGCGCAGCAATACGGCGAGCGCGAACGCGCGGTCATCGCGCATGAGAAAGCGCGCAGCATCATCGGCACGCCGGAACGCGTGACCGAGGAACTGCACGCGTTGCAGGAACGATCCAACGCCGACGAACTGATCGTGCTGACAGTCGCCGGCAGCTACGCCGCACGCACGCGGTCCTATCAACTTCTCGCCGACGCGTTCGCGCTCGGCGCTCAAGCCTGAACCATGAAACTCGACGTCAAGATTCTCGACGCGCGCATGCGCGACTTCATGCCCGCCTACGCGACGCCCGGCAGCGCGGGCCTCGACCTGCGTGCGTGTCTGGATGCGCCGCTCGTCATCGAGCCGCATCAGACGGTGCTCGTGCCGACCGGCCTCGCCATTCACCTCGCCGATCCCGGCTATGCCGCGCTCATCCTGCCGCGCTCGGGTCTCGGCCATAAGCACGGCATCGTGCTCGGCAATCTCGTCGGGCTGATCGATTCGGATTATCAAGGCCAACTGATGGTCTCGACGTGGAATCGCGGCGATACCGCGTTTACGCTCAATCCGATGGAACGGCTCGCGCAACTCGTGATCGTGCCGGTCGTGCAGGCGCAGTTCAATATCGTCGACGACTTCGAAGCGAGCGAGCGCGGCGCGGGCGGCTTCGGCAGCACGGGCAAGCACTGAGCTTCTTCGAGGCGAAAAAAAAACGGCGCGGTCGAAACCGCGCCGTTTTTCACTCGTGCTGCCGAAACATCAATCCACTTCGATCGCTTCCGGATTCGGATTGCGCGGCGGAGCCGAGTTCTCGTCGAACGTGAGCTGCACCTTGTCGTCCGCATCGACGTCCACGGTCACGCGGCCGCCGTTGAGCAGCTTGCCGAAGAGAAGCTCGTCGGCGAGTGCGCGGCGAATCGTGTCCTGAATCAGACGCTGCATCGGACGCGCGCCCATCAGCGGATCGAAACCGTGCTTCGCGAGATGCTTGCGCAGCGCGTCGGTGAAGACGGCATCGACCTTCTTCTCGTGCAGCTGATCTTCCAGTTGCATGAGGAACTTGTCGACCACGCGCAGGATGATTTCCTCGTCCAGCGAGCGGAAGCTGATGATCGCGTCCAGACGGTTGCGGAACTCCGGCGTGAACATGCGCTTGATGTCGGCCATTTCGTCGCCCGACTCGCGGCGCGACGTGAAGCCGATCACCGCCTTGCCCATCGCCTCGGCGCCCGCGTTCGTCGTCATGATGATGATGACGTTGCGGAAATCCGCCTTGCGGCCGTTGTTGTCCGTCAGCGTGCCGTGGTCCATCACCTGCAGCAGCACGTTGTAGATGTCCGGATGCGCCTTCTCGATTTCGTCCAGAAGCAGCACGCAATGCGGCTTCTTCGTGACGGCCTCGGTCAGCAAACCGCCCTGATCGAATCCGACATAGCCCGGCGGCGCGCCGATCAGCCGGCTCACCGCATGACGCTCCATGTACTCGGACATGTCGAAGCGCAGCAGTTCGATGCCCAGCGTGAACGCGAGCTGCTTCGCCACTTCGGTCTTGCCGACGCCCGTCGGACCCGAGAACAGGAACGCGCCGATCGGCTTGTCCGTCTTGCCGAGGCCCGCGCGCGCCATCTTGATCGATGCCGACAGCGCATCGATCGCCGGGTCTTGCCCGAACACGACGGCCTTCAGATCGCGATCCAAAGTCTGGAGCTTGCTGCGGTCGTCCTGCGACACGCTCTGCGCCGGCACACGCGCGATCTTCGAGATGATCTCTTCGATCTCGCTCTTGCCGATAGTCTTCTTCTGCTTCGACTTCGGCAGAATGCGCTGCGCCGCGCCCGCTTCGTCGATCACGTCGATGGCCTTGTCCGGCAAATGACGATCCGTGATGAAGCGCGCCGACAGTTCAGCCGCCGCCGACAGCGCACCCGACGAGTACTTCACGCCGTGATGCTCTTCGAAGCGCGACTTGAGGCCACGCAGAATGGCGACCGTCTGCTCGACGGACGGCTCGGTGACATCGACCTTCTGGAAGCGCCGCGAGAGCGCCGCGTCCTTCTCGAAGATGCCGCGATATTCGGTGAACGTCGTCGCGCCGATGCACTTCAGTTGCCCCGACGACAGCGCCGGCTTGAGCAGGTTCGACGCGTCGAGCGTGCCGCCCGATGCCGCGCCCGCGCCGATCAGCGTGTGGATTTCGTCGATGAACAGAATGGCATGCGGACGCTCCTTCAGTTCCTTCAGCACCGTCTTGAGACGCTGCTCGAAGTCGCCGCGATACTTCGTGCCCGCGAGCAACGCGCCCATGTCGAGCGAGTAGACCTGCGCATCCGCGAGGATGTCCGGCACTTCGCCACGCGTGATGCGCCAGGCGAGACCTTCGGCGATCGCCGTCTTGCCCACGCCTGCTTCGCCCACGAGCAGCGGATTGTTCTTGCGGCGGCGGCAGAGCACCTGCACCACGCGCTCGACTTCGAGCTCGCGGCCGATCAGCGGATCGATCTTGCCGTCCTTCGCTTGCTGATTCAGGTTCTGCGTGAACTGCGCGAGCGGCGTTTCCTTCTGAGCGGCGGCGTCTTCCGATTCCGGATTCGCTTCGCTGTTGGCCTTCGCGGCATCGCCGCTGTTCGTCTTCGCGATGCCATGCGAAATGAAATTCACGACATCCAGCCGCGTCACGCCCTGCTGTTGCAGGTAGTAGACCGCGTGCGAGTCCTTCTCGCCGAAGATCGCGACGAGCACGTTCGCGCCCGTCACTTCCTTCTTGCCGTTCGACGTCGATTGCACATGCATGATCGCGCGCTGAATCACACGCTGGAAACCAAGCGTCGGCTGAGTATCGACGTCGTCCGTGCCGGGCACGGTCGGCGTGTTGTCATGAATGAAATTGCGCAGGTTCTGACGCAAATCTTCGATGTTTGCTGCGCAGGCGCGCAACACCTCAGCGGCGGTCGGATTGTCCAACAAGGCCAGTAAAAGATGCTCGACCGTAATGAACTCGTGCCGCGCCTGACGTGCTTCCATAAACGCCATGTGCAGACTGACTTCCAGTTCCTGGGCAATCATGCTTCCTCCATCACGCACTGCAGCGGATGCCCCGCCTGCCGTGCATGGCTAACGACTTGCTCAACTTTGGTCGACGCAATGTCCCGCGTGTAGACCCCACAAACTCCCCTGCCCTCGCGATGAACCTTCAGCATGATCTGCGTCGCAGTCTCACGATCCTTATTGAAGTATTCCTGCACGATCATCACGACGAATTCCATCGGCGTGAAGTCGTCATTCAGCAGCACCACCTTGTACATCGACGGCTTCTTGAGCTTCTGCTCCTGCCGCTCGAGTACCGTGCCATCCTGCTTGTTGGGATTAATCGCCATACACCCATTCTAAACAACACGGGCGCTGTCGCAATTGCCGCTCCAGCACCGGCCAAACGACCGGAAAGGGTTACTGAAACGCGCGTTACGCAGCTACCGTCCATCGAATCCTGCCGGCGCCCAACGGTTCGGCGCGGCCCGCTTGCTTCTCGTCGAATCCAGTATCGCACAGCTTCAAAAAAAACAAACCGCAACACCGTGGCGGGCTGCCGGGCGTATCACACAAGTGAGTCGATTATGCGACTTTTCAAGATGACTTGCTTGGACGGAGGCGCACACGCAAAGCAGGAATTACCCTACGAATGTGATCTCTGCAACGAGCATAAGCTCTATCCTAAAAAAATCTTGACACTCGATTTAAGAGATTCAACAATCAAACTGGCACTTTTTTCCGGGGGCCTCCGGGCAAAAATGGCCGAGGTGAGCTAGTGAGGAGGAGCGGTTGGCTTGAGGGGTGAGCCGTCGAGCTTTTCGAACGTGCTCGGGTTGCGACGAGAGTTAGAGGGGAAGTACGAATGTCTACTGGTACGGTCAAGTGGTTCAACGACGCGAAAGGCTACGGATTCATCACGCCCGATGAAGGCGGCGAGGATCTGTTCGCACATTTCTCGGCGATTCAAATGAACGGTTTCAAGACGCTCAAGGAAGGCCAGAAGGTTTCTTTCGAGATCGTCCAGGGACCGAAGGGCAAACAGGCATCGAACATCCAGGACGCTGCCTGACCGGTCGGTTGCATTTTGCCTCGTGAAACCCGGCCGTCGTGCCGGGTTTTTTTTCGTCCCCCGTTTTCACGCATGAGCCGCAACGCTGCGACCCCCGTCGACAAAATTAAAAAACCCCGAAAGACCGGAGTCCATCGGGGTTATTCAATATCGGGAAATATGGGCGATGGCAAGCGAGGCGCGAGCGCTCACATATTCTCGATCATCACGTCGCCGAACGCCGAACACGACACCTGCGTCGCGCCTTCCATGAGCCGGGCGAAGTCGTAGGTGACGCGTTTCGACAGAATCGACCGCTCCATCGACGCGATGATGCGATCCGCCGCTTCGGTCCAGCCGAGATGGCGCAGCATCATTTCGGCGGACAGAATTTCGGAGCCCGGATTCACATAATCCTTGCCGGCGTATTTCGGCGCCGTGCCGTGCGTCGCTTCGAACATTGCAACGGAATCCGACATGTTCGCGCCCGGCGCAATGCCGATTCCGCCCACCTGCGCCGCGAGCGCATCCGAAATGTAGTCGCCGTTCAGGTTCAGCGTGGCGATCACGTCGTATTCGGCGGGGCGCAGCAGGATTTGCTGCAGGAAGGCGTCGGCGATCACGTCTTTCACGACGACTTCCGCGCCCGTCTTCGGATGCTTCACCTTCATCCACGGACCGCCGTCGATCAGTTCCGCGCCGAACTCCTTCTGCGCGAGCGCGTAGCCGTAATCGCGGAACGCGCCTTCCGTGAACTTCATGATGTTGCCCTTGTGCACGAGCGTCACCGAGCGGCGATTGTTGTCGAGCGCGTATTGAATCGCCTTGCGCACGAGCCGCTCCGTGCCTTCGCGCGACACCGGCTTGATGCCCAGGCCCGACGACTCCGGAAAGCGGATCTTCTTCACGCCCATTTCATCGCGCAGGAACGCGATCACCTTCTTCGCTTCGGGTGAACCGGCGGGCCACTCGATGCCCGCGTAGATGTCCTCCGAGTTCTCGCGGAAGATGACCATGTCGATCTTCTCCGGCTCGCGCACCGGCGACGGGACGCCCTTGAAGTACTGCACCGGGCGCAGGCACACGTAAAGATCGAGCTGCTGGCGAAGCGCGACGTTCAGCGACCGGATGCCGCCGCCGACCGGCGTGGTCAGCGGCCCCTTGATCGACACGATGTATTCCTTCACCACATCCAGCGTTTCGTCCGGCAGCCAGACGTCCGGACCGTAGACGCGCGTGGCCTTCTCGCCCGCGTAGGTTTCCATCCAGTGGATCTTGCGCTTGCCGCCGTAGGCCTTCTCCACCGCCGCATCGACCACCTTGATCATGACGGGCGTGATGTCGACGCCCGTGCCGTCGCCCTCGATATACGGGATGATCGGCTGATCCGGGACGTTGAGCGAGAAATCCGCGTTGACGGTGATTTTTTCACCGTCCGCCGGTACCTTGATGTGCTGATACGGCATGGTCGACTCCAGAGAAGGTCGGGCTCTAATGGCTCTAATGACACTGACGAATAACGAAAGCTGACCGGATCGCGCGGGGACGGCCAGGCGTCGTCCGTGGGGATGGCCAGGACATCATTCTAACCATGCCCCGCGTGCCGGCCGGAGCCCTCGATCCAGCGAAAACAGTTTGCGAATCATTATGCATTATGATGCCGCTCCAACCTTCCCCGCCTCCCGATGACGCTCATCGCTCTCAATAAACCCTTCGGCACGATCTGCCAGTTCTCGGCGCATGAGACGCGTGCCTCGCTCGGCGACTGGGTGAAGACGCCAGGCGTCTATCCCGCGGGTCGTCTCGACGCCGACAGCGAAGGGCTCCTGCTCCTCACCGACGACGGCGCGCTGCAGGCGCGCATTGCCGAGCCGCGTCACAAGCTCGTCAAGCGCTATTGGGCGCAAGTCGAAGGCGCACCCGGCGAAGAAACGCTCGCGCGTCTCGCGAAAGGCGTCGATCTCGGCGACTTCGTGACGCGTCCGTGCAGCACGCTGTTCATCGCCGATGAACAGATCGAGGCGCTATGGCCGCGCAATCCGCCGATCCGCTATCGCGCCGCGATTCCGACGACGTGGATCGAACTCGCGATCACCGAGGGCAAGAACCGGCAGGTCAGGCGGATGACCGCCGCCGTGGGTTTTCCGACGCTGCGGCTCGTGCGTGTCGCGATCGGCGCGCTCGATATCTTCGCGCTCGGTCTCGCGCCCGGCGAGACGGTCGAAGTGCCGGACCGTTCGCCGTGGCAGCGTGCCCGATGAACCATTGCATCGCATTCGCCCATGCGGTCTTCGCGATGCCATTTCATGTCGACGACATCGAAATATGCAAGGCCGCTTGCACTGCGAACGTTTTTTTCATTCGCCGCGCGATTCTCTGAAAAAACGCGTCAACCGACCGTTTGCACGATGCGTTAAGCGCCACAGATGCCGTGCAAAAGCTATCCGGCATGAGCGAATTAGCCTTTCGATAACCTGTGTGCTCCAGGCTATTTGAAAGGAAAAGCGTTCACAGCCGTATCGACTTCTTTTGTCGATAAGACTGTCAACCGAAAGGTGGATGGCTCGTTTACCGACATGACTCATTGACCGGGTCGTTGGTTAATCAACTCAAGCTGAGGATTCACAAATGAACAAACTGATCGCTGCTCTCGTCGCTGGCCTGTTCGCAACGGCTGCATTCGCACAAGCTTCGGCTCCGGAAGCTGCTGCTCCGGCCGCTGCTTCGGCTGCTGCTCCGGCGAAGGCACACAAGTCGTCGAAGAAGCACGCACACAAGGCTTCGCACAAGAAGTCGCACAAGGCTGCCGCTTCGGCACCGGAAGCTGCTTCCGCAGCTCAGTAAGTTCGTTGTAAGAGGCGGTAAAGCGAAGTCAATAACGAGCATTACCGCCGCTTGCGGCGTTAAAAGGCAGATCGCCGTAAGGCATCTGCCTTTTTGTTTTTGTATTGCGCTTCGCGCTTCGAGTAACATGCGCGGGCCTGCTGGTTATCCGGCACCACCGCAATCCCGTTTTCAAAGGAGCATCGTGTGAATCCGCTGTTGCTTTCTCTTCGCGCCTTGCGTTCGCGCATGACCGGCGCGGCGCGCGCCTTGTTCATCGCGATGCTGCTGCCGCTCGCATCGATTCCGCTTGCCGAGGCGCAGACCATGCCGCCCGGCGCGAAACAACCGTCCGAATTCCCGCGCGCGAAGCTCACCGCCGGCATGTACGTGATCGATGCCGCCGTCGCCGCAAGCGACGCGGATCGCGAACAAGGTCTCATGTATCGCACGCAGCTCGGCGCGAACGAAGGCATGCTCTTCGTGTTCAACGAGAACGCCGTGCACTGCTTCTGGATGAAAAACACGCTGATCCCGCTGTCGATCGCGTTCATCCGCGCGGACGGCACGATCACCGATATCGACGAGATGCAGGCCGAGACGGAGAACAACCACTGCCCGCGCAACAACGGCGTCTATGCGCTGGAGATGAGCAAGGGCTGGTTCGCGGCGAAGGGCATCAAGCCGGGCGTGAAGATCAAGGGATTGCCGGGCGTTCAGTGAACCGTCATTGAACCGTTGCCGGTGCAATCGACAAAGGCGCGTCCTCCGACGCGCCTTTTTTTCGTCCGCGAACGCCGTGCGATGCCGATTTCAGCGCGTCGACGCGACCTGGCAAGATTCCTGCAAAGAGACTGCCGACGCGCTATCCTGAAAAGGTTGGCGCGATGCCGCCGCGACGTTCGGCGGCGGCCGCGTGGCGACGCGCACGACCTGCGCCGCGCCGCCATGACATCTTCCACAGGAGGTTCACGTGCCCCGCAAGACCCCCATCGAGCGCTATCGGAATATCGGGATCAGCGCTCACATCGATGCCGGCAAAACGACGACGACCGAGCGCATCCTTTTCTACACCGGCGTGACCCACAAGATCGGCGAGGTCCACGACGGCGCGGCCACGATGGACTGGATGGAGCAGGAGCAGGAACGCGGCATCACGATCACGTCGGCCGCCACGACCGCGTTCTGGAAAGGCATGGCCGGCAATTATCCGGAGCACCGGATCAACATCATCGATACGCCGGGACACGTCGATTTCACGATCGAAGTCGAGCGCTCCATGCGCGTGCTCGACGGCGCGTGCATGGTCTACGACTCCGTCGGCGGCGTGCAGCCGCAGTCAGAAACCGTGTGGCGCCAGGCGAACAAGTACAAGGTGCCGCGCATCGCGTTCGTCAACAAGATGGACCGCGTCGGCGCGGACTTCTTCCGCGTGCAGCGGCAGATCGGCGAGCGTCTGAAGGGCGTCGCGGTGCCGATCCAGATTCCGATCGGCGCGGAGGATCATTTTCAGGGCGTGGTCGATCTCGTGAAGATGAAGGCGATCGTCTGGGACGACGAAAGCCAGGGCATCAAGTTCACGTACGAGGACATTCCCGACAATCTGAAGGACGTCGCGCACGAATGGCGCGAGAAGATGGTCGAGGCCGCCGCCGAGGCGAGCGAGGAGTTGCTCGAAAAGTATCTCGAAGATCACGAAAGCCTGACCGAAGACGAAATCAAGGCGGCGATCCGCAAGCGCACCATCGCGAACGAAATCGTGCCGATGCTCTGCGGCAGCGCGTTCAAGAACAAGGGCGTTCAGGCGATGCTCGACGCGGTGATCGACTATCTGCCCTCGCCCGTCGATGTCCCCGCGATTCTCGGCCACACCGAGGACGATCAGGAAGCCGAGCGTCATCCGAGCGACGACGAGCCGTTCTCCGCGCTCGCCTTCAAGATCATGACCGATCCGTTCGTCGGCCAGTTGATCTTCTTCCGCGTGTACTCGGGCGTCGTGAATTCGGGCGATACCGTCTACAACCCGGTGAAGAGCAAGAAGGAACGGCTCGGCCGAATCCTGCAGATGCACGCGAACGAGCGCAAGGAAATCAAGGAAGTGCGCGCGGGCGATATCGCGGCGGCGGTCGGCCTGAAGGAAGCGACGACCGGCGACACGCTCTGCGATCCCGACAAGATCATCATTCTCGAACGCATGATCTTCCCGGAGCCGGTCATTTCGCAGGCCGTCGAGCCGAAGACGAAGGCGGACCAGGAGAAGATGGGCATCGCGCTCAACCGTCTCGCGCAGGAAGATCCGTCGTTCCGCGTCGCGACCGACGAGGAATCCGGCCAGACGATCATCTCCGGCATGGGCGAGCTGCATCTGGAAATTCTCGTCGACCGGATGAAGCGCGAGTTCGGCGTGGAAGCGACGGTCGGCAAGCCGCAGGTCGCGTATCGCGAGACGGTGCGCAACAAGGTCGAAGGCGTCGAGGGCAAGTTCGTCAAGCAGTCGGGCGGGCGCGGCCAGTACGGTCACGCGGTCATCACGCTTGAGCCGGATCCGGGCAAGGGCTACGAATTCGTCGATGCCATCAAGGGCGGCGTGATTCCGCGCGAGTTCATTCCGGCGGTCGACAAGGGTATTCAGGAAACGCTGAAAGCGGGCGTGCTGGCGGGCTATCCGGTCGTCGATACGAAAGTGACGCTGACCTTCGGCTCCTATCACGATGTCGATTCGAACGAAAACGCGTTCCGCATGGCCGGATCGATGGCCTTCAAGGAAGCGATGCGCCGCGCGAAGCCCGTGCTGCTCGAACCGACGATGGCCGTGGAAGTCGAAACGCCCGAGGAATTCATGGGCAACGTGATGGGCGATCTCTCGAGCCGGCGCGGCATCGTGCAGGGCATGGAGGACATCGCGGGCGGCGGCGGGAAGATCGTGCGCGCCGAGGTGCCGCTTGCCGAAATGTTCGGCTACTCGACGTCGCTTCGCTCGCTGACGCAGGGCCGCGCGACCTACACGATGGAGTTCAAGCACTACGCGGAAACGCCGAACAACGTGTCGGAAGCGATCATCAACTCGAAAGGGAAATGACGCGCGCTTACCGTTGCCGGATACGCGTGTAATATCGGAAGTCCGTTGCCCGCCCGTGCTGGTGGCGGCAACGGACTTTTTTCGTCCACGGGCCGAACCATGAGCGACGCACATCACATCGACTGGCGCGAGAACGGCGTCAAGGTCATCAAGGGCGATCAGCTCGACACCAACACGCCGCAGACGCCGGGCATGCACCGCGCGGCGGCCATCAACGCGGCGCGCGTCGGCGCGCAGAAAATCTGGGCGGGCACGGTCACCATTCATCCGAACGCGAAGACCGGCGCGCACCATCACGGCGCGCTCGAAAGCGTGATTTACATCGTGCGCGGCCAGGCGCGCATGCGCTGGGGCGAGCATCTGGAATTCACCGCCGAGGCCGGTCCGGGCGATTTCATCTTCGTGCCGCCTTACGTGCCGCATCAGGAAATCAACGCGAGCACGGACGAACCGCTGCAATGCGTGCTCGTGCGCAGCGACAACGAAGCGGTCGTCGTGAATCTGAATATCGACGCAGTCGAAGAACCCGAGGAAGTGTATTGGGTCGATCCTATTCACAAGGACCCGCACAAAGACCCACACGATCATTAAAAGCCGCAGCGGAAAAACCGCATGCGGCGCGTTCCTTGCTCCCGCGCCCTGACGCGCGACGCGGGGCCTTGCCTGACGACAACGCCGGACAACTACTACACGGAACGACAACGATGACAAAGAAATCGACCGACGCGCATCACATCGACCTCGCGCGCACGCACGCGGGCGAACTCGGCAATCACGCGATCGACGAATTCAAGGCCGGCCGGCTCACACGCCGCGAACTGCTGCGGCATGCGGGCGTGCTCGGCATCGCGCTTTCGGCGGGCGGCCTCTTCGGCATGCCGGCGGCGCGCGCACAAGGCGCGGGCAAGCCGGGCGGCACCATCCGCGTCGCTCACATGACGCCGGCCGGTGCGGTCGATCCGCTCACCGTCACGGACGCCGCCGGGCTCGTGCTCATCAACCAGACCGGCGAATTTCTGATCGACGACGACAGCGAAACGCTCACGCTGCGGCCGGCGCTCGCGCTGTCGTGGTCGTCGAATGCAAAGGGCGATGTCTGGACGTTCAAGCTGCGCCCGAACGTGAAATTCCACGACGGCCAGCCGATGACCGCCAAAGACGTCGCCGCGACCTTCAACCGCCTCGCCGATCCGGGCGCGGGATCGGCGGCGCTCTCGGTGCTGAAGGGCGTGCTGTCGAAAGATTCGGCGAAAGCCACCGACGATCACACCGTCGAATTCCATCTGGATGCGCCGAACGGCAATTTCCCCTACTACGTTTCGTCCGACAACTACAACGCGGTGATCCTGCCCGCGACCTTCAGCGGCTCGTACGAGAAGTCGTTCATGGGCACGGGCGCGTTCAAGCTCGAAAAGTACACGCCGAAGGTTGGCGCGTCGTTCGTGCGCAATCCGGACTACTGGGGCGACAAGGCGCTGCCCGATCGCGTCAACTTTTCGTTCTACGCGGACCATCAGGCGCAGCTTCTCGCGATGCAGGGCCGCCAGGCCGACGTGATGGGCGACTTCACCGTGCAGGGCGGCGTCTCGCTGCTGTCGAATCCGCAGTTCAAGGTGCTGGGCGCGAAGTCGAGTTCGCATCGGCAGATTCACATGCGATGCGACACCGGCGCGTTCAAGGACAAGCGCGTGCGTCAGGCGCTCGCGCTCTCGATCAATCGCGAAGTCATCGTGAAGGGGCTGTTTCGCGGGCGCGCGGTCGTCGGCAACGACAGTCCGTTCGCGCCCGTGTTTCCGTCGAGCGATCTCTCCGTGCCGCAGCGGAAAATCGACATCGCGAAGGCCAAGCAGTTGATGAGCGAAGCGGGCGTCGCGAACGGGTTCGATGTCACGCTCACCACCGAAAAGTACATGGAGATTCCCGATCTCGCGGTCGTCGTGCAGAACGCGGCGAAGGCGATCGGCATTCGCATCACGCTGAAGGTGGAAAGCCAGGACCTGTATTACGGCTCGGGCACGTTCGGCAAGTCGGACTGGCTGGATTCGCCGCTCGGCATCACGGATTACGGGCATCGCGGCGTGCCGAACGTGTTCCTCAACGCGCCGCTCACGAGCAGCGGCACGTGGAACGCGGCGCACTTCAAGAATCCGCAGTACGACAAGCTCGTCGCGGACTTCGTCGCGGCGCTCGATGTCGCTTCGCAAAAGAAACTCTCCGGGCAAATCCAGCGCCTTCTGCTCGATGAAACGCCCGTCGTCATTCCGTACTTCTACGACCAGTTGATCGTCACGCGCTCGAACGTCTCCGGCGTGCGCTTCAACGCGATCTCGCAGATGTGGTTCGACCGCGCGACGGTATCGGCATAAATGAGGGCGTAAATGAGCACGATCACGCCGACGGCGCACGTCGCCGACTTCGCCAAACTCAAACGCATCGCGCGCTTTGTCGGCGTGCGGGTGCTGCTCGCGCTCGTCACGCTGTGGCTTCTTTCGATGATCGTCTTCGCGGGCGGCCAGCTGCTTCCCGGCGATGTCGGCCGCGCGATCCTCGGCCCGCTCGCGGATGCGCGCGCCGTCGCGGCGCTCAATCATCAGCTCGGCGTGGACAGGCCGCTTTTCACGCAATACATCGGCTGGATCACGCATTTCGTGCGCGGCGACATGGGCGAGTCCTACGCATTCCGCGCGCCGGTCGCGCCGTTCATCGGCGGCGCGCTATGGAATTCGGCGAAGCTCGGCGCGCTCGCGTTCGTGGTGGTCGTGCCGCTCGGCATCGCGGGCGGCGTGTATGCGGCGCTGCACGCGGGGCGCTTCGTCGATCGCGTCATCAGCATCGGCGGACTGACGGCGACGGTCGTGCCGGAATTCGTGTCGTCGATCGTGCTGATCCTGATCTTCGGCGTGTGGCTGCAATGGCTGCCGATCGAAGCCACCGCGCCCGCGAACGCCAGCGTGCTCGTGCAGTTCGAACATCTGATCCTGCCGGTGCTGCCGCTCGTCTTCGTGTTCTTCGGCTATATCGCGCGAATGGCGCGCGCCGGCACCGTCGAAGCGCTCGACGCCGACTACACGCGCACCGCCATCCTCAAGGGCTTGCCGCGCCGCGTCGTGATCTTCCGTCATGTGCTGCGCAACGCGCTCCTGCCGACGGTGACCGTCGCCGCGACGCAGCTCGGCTACATGATCGGCGGGCTCGTCGTCGTGGAGACGCTGTTCCACTATCAGGGCATCGGCTCGCTCATCTACAACGCCGCGAAGGCCAAGGATTTTCCGATGCTCGAAGCGGGCGTGCTGACCATCGGCGTGATCTACACGGCGGCGAACCTGATTGCCGATGCGCTCTATGTCGTGCTCAATCCGCGGCTCCGAACCGGAGGTTCGCGATGAGCACCGCGACCGCTTCCGCCCCGAAACCGCGCCGCTTCGAAGCGCTCGGCGCGCTCCTGCGATCCGGCACGTTCGACTTCGGCGTGCTGATCCTGCTGTTCTGGGTGGCGTGCGCGCTCTTCGGCCACTGGCTCGTGCCGGTCGATCCGTACGCGTCCGACCCGCTCAACTCGCTCTCGCCGCCTTCCGCCGATCACTGGTTCGGCACGGACCAGCTCGGCCGCGATGTCTTCGCGCGCGTGATCGTCGGCTCGCGCGACATTCTCACCATCGCGCCGCTCGCGACGCTCATCGGCACGGCGTCGGGCACGGCGATCGGCTTGATCGTCGGCTATTTCGGCGGCTGGGTCGATGCGGTCATCGGCCGGATCACCGATGCGCTGCTCGCGCTGCCGCTCGTGATCGTCGCGCTGCTCGCGCTCGCGGCGGTCGGCGCGAGCAACGCGACCGTGATTCTCGTGATCGGCCTGACCTTCGCGCCGATCACCGCGCGCACCGTGCGCGCTGCCGTGCTCGGCGAGCGCCATCTCGATTACGTGCTCGCGGCGCAGCTTCGCGGCGAGAACGCGTTCTACATCATGTTCGCGGAGATCTTGCCGAACGTGCTGCCGCCGATCGTCGTCGAGGCGACGGTGCGGCTCGGCTACGCGATCTTCGCGGTCGCGACGCTCTCCTTTCTGGGCTTCGGCATCCAGCCGCCGTCCGCCGACTGGGGCCTCGCGTTGTCCGAAAGCTATACGCTGATGGCGGGCGGCGCGTGGTGGACCGTCGTGTTCGACGCCGCCGCGATCGCGTCGCTGGTGGTCGCCGTCAATCTCGTCGCGGATGCCGTTCAGGGAGTGCTCGACCGATGAACGGACCGCCGCCATCCGCATTTCCCGCGTTCGGCGCGGCCAAGGGCGATCAGGCCGACGCGCTCGCGGTCGTCGGCCTGACCGTCGCGTACCGCTCGCGCGGGTCCGAGCGCGAAGTGCTGCAGGACGTCACGTTGCGCGTGCGGCGCGGCGAAACGTACGGGCTCGTCGGCGAATCGGGCTGCGGCAAATCGACGGCGGCGCTCGCGATGCTGCGCTACCTGCCGCGCAACGGACGCGTGAAGGCGGGCCGCATCACGATCGGCGGCCGCGATGTCGCCGCGCTTCCCGCCGACGCGCTGCGCGACCTGCGCGCGAACGCCGTATCGATGGTCTATCAGGACCCCGGCCGCGCGCTGAATCCGTCGCTGACCATCGCGCGGCAGGTGTCCGAAGCGTTCGAAGCGGCGGGCGTATCGGCGGACGAAGCGCTCTCCCGCACCGCCGACATGCTGCGCCGCGTGCGGATCGCGTCGCCGGAACGGGTGATGGACAGCTATCCGCATCAGTTGTCGGGCGGCATGCAGCAGCGCGTGGTCATCGCGATGGCGCTCGCGTGCAATCCCGAATTGCTGATTCTCGACGAACCGACGACCGGCCTCGACGCCACCGTCGAAGCCGAAGTGCTCGATCTGATCGCGCAGTTGCGCGCGGAGACGGGCACGGCGGTGCTCTTCATCAGCCACAACCTCGCGGTGATCGGGCGCATGTGCGACCGCGTCGGCGTGCTGTACGCGGGCAAGCTCGTGGAAGAAGGCGCGACCGCCGATGTCTTCGCGAAGCCGCGTCATCCGTACACGGTCGGCCTGCTGCGCTGCCTGCCGACGCGCGGCCGCAGCAAGGCGCACGGCCGTCTCGACACGATTCCGGGTTCGCTGCCGCTGCCGGGATCGGTGGCGCAGGGCTGCATCTTCGCGCCGCGCTGCAAGCTCGCCGACGAGCGATGCGTGAAGGACGCGCCGCCGCCGTATCGCGTGGCGTCGCTCAATGGCGACCAGATGGCGCGCTGCCATTATCACGAGCGCGCGCACAGCTTGCCGCGATCGACGGCCGAAGCGCCCGCGCCCGTCGAATGCGGCGGCGACGATCCGGCGTTCGCGTTGTCCGCGCGCAATCTCTCGAAAACGTTCCGGGTCGGCGACGAAGACGTGCGCGCCGTGCACGATGTCTCGCTCGATCTCGTGCAGGGCGAAACGCTCGGGCTGGTCGGCGAATCGGGCAGCGGCAAGACCACGCTCGCGAAGCTGCTGCTCGGCCTCGTCGAGCCGGACAAGGGCGCGACGCTCGAACTCGACGGCAAGAATCTGCCCGAGCGCGTCACACGGCGCAGCGGCGAGCAGGTGAAGTCGCTGCAGATCGTGTTTCAGAATCCCGATTCGGCGCTGAACCGCGCGCATTCGGTGCGGCGGCTGATCGCGCGGTCGCTCTCGAAGCTCGCGGCGCTGCGCGGTGAGGCGAAGGAAGCGCGCCTGCATGCGCTGACCGAAGCCGTGCGCTTGCCGGAGCGCTATCTCGGCTCGCGCACGCGGCAGCTGTCGGGCGGACTGAAGCAGCGCGTGGCGATTGCCCGGGCGTTCGCGGGCGATCCGCGCGTCGTCGTCTGCGACGAACCGACGTCCGCGCTCGATGTGTCCGTGCAGGCCGCGATCCTCAATCTGCTCGCCGATCTCCAGCGCGAGCGATGCGTGAGCTACGTGTTCATCTCGCACGACCTGAACGTGGTGCGCTATCTGTCGGATCGCATCGCGGTGCTGTATCTCGGGCGCATCATGGAGATCGGCCGCGCCGCCGATGTCTTCGACGGCCCGCAGCATCCGTACACCGAAGCGTTGCTCTCGTCGGCGCCGTCGCTCGACGAAGCGCACGCGGCGAGCGCGCGCATCCGCCTGTCGGGCGACTTGCCGAGCGCGGCGAATCCGCCTTCGGGCTGCGTGTTCCATACGCGATGCCCGCGCAAGATCGGCGACATCTGCGAGCGGGAAGCGCCGCCCTGCCGCGACGCAGGCAACGGCCACGCGATTCATTGCCACATTCCCGTCGATGAACTGCGCGCGCTGCAATCGCAGGAAACGGCGGCTTAGCTTGCCTGAAACGACGCATGCCGGAACCAAAGAAGCGCGCGCGCCTCTCATCGGAACCACAACAATGAGGACGCACCCGATGAAACTCGCTCTCTCGCTCGCCGCTTCACTTGCCGCTTCGCTCACGCTTTGCGCCGCCGTCGCTGCCCACGCACAGTCGACGCCGAAGCCCGCGCCCGGCGCATCCGATCCGTCCTTCTCCGCGTGGTCGCTCGCGCAGCAATGCGGCCAGAAGAGCGACAACGCCGCGCAGGGCCAATGCGTGGGCGCGGTGCGCGGCATCGTGCGCGGATATCAATACGGGGTGCTGTTCCTGTCGCAGCGCGCGTCGCTGGCGGATGCCGACACGAAGCGCGTTTCGCTGTGCCTGACGAACACGCAGGTATCGTCCATCGTCGATGACTTCCTGGCCGACGCCAAGCAGGTCAACGAAGCCGATCTGCGCCGCACGCCGGCGGAAGTCGCGGTGCTCGGCTCCGTGCACGCGCATCACGCGTGCTCGTGAGCGGCGCCGGCGCTTAGAGCATCTCCAGCCCGCGCTTTCTGGTCGGCGGCTTGAACTGCTGATCGATATCGGCCAGTTCTTCCGCCGACAATCGGATGTCCAGCGCCGCGCGATTCTCCCGCACGTGGGCGACGTCCGCGGCCTTCGGTATCGCGAAGACGCCGGGCTGCTGGAGCACCCACGCGAGCGCCACCTGAAACGCCGACACGCCGCGCGCCGACGCGATTGCTTCCAGCGCGCCGCCGCGCGGCAGACGCGCGTGATCGACGGGGCTGTACGCCATCGCGGGCAGCCGATGTTCGCGCAGCCACGGCAGCAAATCGAACTCGGAGCCGCGCCGCGCGACGTTGTACAGAATCTGGTCGGTCGCGCAGGCATCGCCGCCATCGAGCGCGAAGAGTTCTTCCATGTCGTCCGTATCGAAATTGCTGACGCCCCAATGGCGAATCTTGCCGTCGCGTTTCAGCTTTTCGAAGCCCGCGACCACGCCCTGCAAGTCCTCGCCGCCGCGCCAGTGCAACAGATACAGATCGATGCGATCGGTCGCCAGCCGCTTCAGGCTGCGCTCGCATGCGGCCTGCACGCCGCGCTCGCTGCCGTTGTGCGGATACACCTTGCTGACGATGAAAATGTCGTCGCGCACATCGCCGAGCGCCTCCGCGATGAGCTGCTCGCTCTTGCCGTCGCCGTACATCTCGGCGGTATCGATGAGCGTCATCCCCAGCTCGACGCCTTCACGCAGCGCGGCGATCTCCGCCTTTCGCGCGCTCGGGCGCTCGCCCATTTCCCATGTGCCTTGACCTAGCTTCGGAATCGCTTCGCCGTCCGGCAGATGAACGGTGGATACGGTGTTCGCCATGAAGAGCCTCCTTGTTCGCCCGCCGATTATGGCGCAAGGAGCAGGATCGAACCTTCATACCAGCCCGCCGCCGAACGCCGGATTCGCGCTGCGCGAGCCGGGAGCGGTTCGCCGGTGAAGCCGAGGGCGAAAATGAAAAGCGCGAGCGCGATGTTTTTCAGATCCGGCGATACGCGCGCGCCGCTTTGCCCGAGAAGCGGCGCGACGATGAGCGTGCCGCAAACACCGCCGAGTTGAATTGGCCCGAACTTCAGCGGTCCGATAAAGAAGCCTAATGCCAGGCTGTCAAATAGTGCTATTTCTGGCTGTGCCGCGAGCCAGATGCCAAAGCATCGTGAAAACCCTATCGATTCCCCATTATGGCGCGCATTAACGGTCGCGCTGAAATGCTAGTGAGCCACCTCCTACTCAGCACCTTGGAATCATTTTTGTTCACCGCCGATATAGCACTTATCGTCCGTGGTAAAGCAATAGCATTTTACGCCACTAATTCGAAGAACCAGGGGCGTCTAATTAAGCGGATTAACCATTAATCGAACGAGCGCTTTGATCTGACGTTAAGCATTGAGAAAACGCTCTCAGTCATGCAATTTGCTGCGTCAAGGCGGAAAATTTAACTACATCTCTACCTCTCACGAGAACAAGACACTTATAAGAGCCGTTTAAGGTGATACACCAACCCCATTCGGCAACTATTCCCACACGTTGATGATTTGTTATTCTGATATTGCAAAATCTTCAAGGCGTCAATATTATGCGTGTAAGCATCTCAAAAAGTGGGCGTTCCACCCGGGGCCGTGCAGCACCCACTTCAACGCGGCACAACCTGAGAGGGCAACACAATGAATCAAATTCATGCAATGCGCGTCTTTGTTCGCGTCGCGGACACGGAGAGTTTTCGGCGTGCCGCACAGCAACTCGACGTTTCAAATGCGCTTGTCACGCGCGCAATTGCGATGCTCGAAGCGCACCTTAGAACCCGGTTGATTAACAGGACGACTCGCAATCTCTCTTTGACTGAAGCCGGCACGCGTTATTTGGAAGGCTGCCGCGCTTTACTCGAAGAACTGGATCACCTCGAATCGGCAGTCACGCATACTGAAGGGGAACCGAGCGGCACGCTGCGCGTGGTGGCGTCGAGCGCATTGTCGCTGCTCACGCTGACGCCGCTCATCGACGGTTTCCGCAAGCTGTATCCGAAGGTGAACGTGCGTCTAACCCTGGCCGAACGTCACGTCGATCTTGTCGAAGACGGTTACGACGTCGGCATCGTCGCCGCGTTCATGGTGACGAGCACGGCGCTCGTCGAGCGGCCCATCGGCGTGAATCCGCTGATACCGGTCGCGACGCCCGAGTTCGTGGCCGAATACGGCATGCCCGCCGCGCCGTCCGACTTGCAAACCATGCCGTCCGTCGGGCTGCCGAACGACATACGCAGTTCATCGTGGCACTTCCGACATCGACACGGACCATCGGAACAGGTGACGCTGACACCGGTCTACTCGGTCAACAGCGCGCTGATGGTCCGGCTCGCGACCCTGCGCGGCATGGGCTTTTCGGTGTTGCCCGAAGGCATCGTGGCGAACGATCTCAACGACGGCACCCTCGTGCGTCTTTTGCCCGAGTATTCCGTCGACGATCCGGAGATGAAGCTGTCGATCGTCTATCCGGGGCGCCAGTATTTGCCCGCGAAGACGCGCTTTTTCATCGACTATGCGCTGGAAAAGCTCACCAAGGAGATCAACACCGGCACGAGCAAGCCGGACGAGATCTTCCGCCAGCCGCCGACCGGCTTTCAGCCCGCCGCTGCCAATGGCGGCGCCGTTGCCGGCGCGGTGAGGACGCACTGACGCGCGCGTGCGGCTCGCTTCGGGCCGCACTCGTGACCCGCACGAGCCGCACGAGCCGCGTCAGATTTCGCCGTATTCCGCGCTCGACTCGCCGGGCGCGGCGCACATCGCGCGCAGCAGATCGGCTTCGCGCTCGTGCACTTCCACCGGCATGCACAGCGCGCCCGCGTGCGCCAGATATCGCGCGCGATGCTGCCCGTTGCGAAACGCGACGACCCCCTCCCGATGCACGCCCAATAGTCCCAGCAGCCCGCCCGAGCGCCGCGCGGTAATGGTCACGTACGGCATCTCCGGCACGCGCGGATTGTCGGGATCGAGAAACTCGCGGATGCCGCGGACCTTGCCCGCGTGCCAATCATCGACGGCCTTGAGCACGTAATCGGTGTCGTCGCGGTCGGCGCATTGCAGCAGCTTCCTCACGTCGACGAGCACAACCTGATGGCGCGAACCGGCATTGGCGAATACCCGCTTCAGACGCACGAAGTCGTACTGCGGGTGACTTCTCAGCCTGACGATCCAGACCGCTTCCGCTGCGGTCGGCGCAACCATCGTGTCCATGTTCAGCACCAGAAATACCGTATAACGGCGCGCTTCAGATCAACTGAACCGCGCGACACGATGCGCATCCATTAGCACATCGATAAAACAAACTTTTACACCGTAGCCGCTCTTCGTGAAAGCGGCATGACGGGCATGTGACGTGCTTTGTTGCCTCAATTGGACACTTCGAGGAGCAACGTGCAGGCAACACAGCGAGCACGACGACCCGTGGACATTTCTTCCGATCTCATCGTCGCGCGTCCCGAAGGCTTGTATTGCCCGCCGGGCGGCTTTTATATCGATCCGTGGCGGCCCGTCGAGCGCGCGGTCATCACGCACGCGCACGCGGATCACGCGCGCTTCGGTCATGCGCGCTATCTCGCGGCCGAAGCCGGCGTGAGCGTGCTGCTGTCGCGGCTGCCGGGCATCGACGTGCAGGGTTTGCCTTACGGCGAAACCATCGACGTGAACGGCGTGCGCGTCTCGCTGCATCCGGCGGGGCATGTGCTCGGCTCGGCGCAAGTGCGCGTGGAGCACGGCGGGCGCGTGTGGGTCGCATCGGGCGATTACAAGGTCGAGCCCGATCCGACCTGCGCGCCGTTCGAACCCGTGCGCTGCGATACCTTCATCACCGAATCGACGTTCGGCCTGCCGATCTATCGATGGGAGCCGTCGCACGCCGTGTTCGACGGCATCGATTCGTGGTGGCGGCACAACGCGAGCCAGGGCCGCGCGTCGGTACTCTTCTGCTATTCATTCGGCAAGGCGCAGCGTCTGCTCGCGGGCATCGACGCGGGCATCGGGCCGATCTTCTGCCACGGCGCGGTGGAACCGCTCAATCGCGCGTATCGCGAGGCGGGCGTCGCGCTGCCGGACACGCGTCTCGTGAGCGAGATCGCCGCGCGCGACAAGGCCGCGTTCAAGGGCGCGCTGATCGTCGCGCCGCCCTCGGCGCAAGGCAGCACGTGGATGCGCCGCTTCGGCGATTACAGCGACGCCTTCGCCTCCGGCTGGATGCGCCTGCGCGGTACGCGGCGCCGCAAGGGTGTGGATCGCGGCTTCGTGCTGTCGGATCACGCGGACTGGCCGGGCCTGCAACTGGCGATCGGCGCGACGGGCGCGGAACGCGTGATCGTCACGCACGGCCAGATCGATTCGATGGTGCGATGGCTCTGCGAACAGGGCCTCGATGCGGGCGCGTTCAAAACCGAATACGGCGACGACGCGATCGAAGCCGATGCCGTAGCCGACACGGCTGCAAGCGAGCCGACCGTGGAGACGCCATCGCCATGAGACGCTTCGCGACGCTCTATGCCGCGCTCGACGCGACGACATCGACCAACGAAAAGCTCGAAGCGCTGATCACGTATTTTTCGGGCGCGGAACCGGAAGACGCGGCGTGGGCGTCGTATTTCCTCGCGGGCGGCAAGCCGCGCCAGTCGGTGCCGACGCGCCTCATGATCGAATTCGCCCGCGAGCGCGCGGGCTTGCCGGAGTGGCTTTTCGAGGAGTCGTATCAGGCGGTCGGCGATCTCGCCGAAACCATCGCGCATGTGCTGCCGCCGCCCGAACGCGAGTCGGAACTGGGACTCGCGCAATGGATCGAGGATCGCGTGCTGACACTGCGCGGCGCAAATCCGGACGAGTTGCGCGAGCGGCTCCTCGGCTACTGGAACGAGCTGAACTGGAGCGAGCGGTTTCTGCTCACGAAGCTGATCGGCGGCGGCTTTCGGGTGGGCGTCGCGCGGCAACTGGTGGTGCGCGCGCTCGCGGAAGTGGCGGGCGTCGATCACAAGCGCATCGCGCAACGCATGGTCGGCTGGACCGATTCGCGGCAGGCGCCGAGCGCCGCGCGCTATCTGCGGCTCGTCGCGCCCGCTGCCGAAGGCGATGACGTCGACACGCCGCACGAAAGCGATATCGGCTTGCCGTATCCGTTCTTTCTCTCGCATCAGTTGCAGGCCGATCCGGCGACGCTCGGCGCGCCCTCCGACTGGATCGCCGAATGGAAGTGGGACGGCATTCGCGCGCAACTGGTCAAGCGCGGCGGCCGCGTGTGGATCTGGTCGCGCGGCGAGGACCTGCTGACGGAGCGCTTTCCGGAACTCGCGTCGCTGGGCGCGGCGCTGCCGGACGGCACCGTGATCGACGGCGAGATTCTCGCGTGGGAACCGGGCGCGACCATGCCGTTGCCGTTCGCGCGCCTTCAGCCGCGCATCACGCGCAAGTCGCTGACGAAGAAGGTGCTCGCCGATTCCCCCGCCGCGCTGCTCGCCTACGATCTGCTCGAAGCGGATGGCCGCGATCTGCGCACCGAGCCGCTGCATGCGCGCCGCGCGATGCTCGATGCGCTCGCGAGCGATCTTGCCGTCGATCTGCTGCGCGTGTCGCCGGTGGTCGAGGCATCGGACTGGGCGGTGCTCGCCGCGTTGCGCGAGGAAAGCCGCGCGCGCGGTGTCGAAGGGTTGATGCTGAAGGAGCGCGCGTCGATGTACGGCGTCGGCCGCACGAAGGCGTCGGGCACGTGGTGGAAGTGGAAGATCGATCCGTATTCCGTCGATGCCGTCCTGCTCTACGCGCAGCCCGGCCACGGACGGCGCGCGAGCCTCTACACGGATTTCACGTTCGCCGTCTGGGACGAAGCCGATGGCGTACGCACGCTCGTCCCGTTCGCGAAGGCTTACTCCGGGCTCACCGACGAAGAAATGCGCAAGGTCGATGCCATCGTGCGCAAGACGACCGTCGAAAAGTTCGGGCCGGTGCGCAGCCTCACGCCGACGCTCGTCTTCGAGATCGGGTTCGAGGGCATTCAGGCGAGTCCGCGGCACAAGTCGGGCATCGCGGTGCGCTTTCCGCGCATGCTGCGCTGGCGCACGGACAAGTCGATAGAAGATGCGGACACGCTCGATCTGCTCAAAGGATTTCTCAACGAGGCGACGGCATGAGCGCCTCGGACGAAGCCAGCGAAGCCGACGAAGCCAGCGCGCACGACATCGCGAACCGCGCACGACGCCGCGCGCCCCGCCCGCGCCGCGTCCCGCGCACGCAGGCCGCGCAAGCGAAACTCGATGCCGCCGCCGAGCTGTTCAAGCCCGCGCCTTTCGTCTACGACCCGATCGAAGCCGCGAAGCCGATGCCCGATCGCATCGCGCGATGGTTCGGCGAACGCGGCTGGCAGCCGTTTCCGTTTCAGCGCGATGTCTGGCGCGAAGTCGAACGCGGCGCAAGCGGCCTCCTTCACGCGACGACCGGCGCGGGCAAGACGTGGGCGATCTGGCTCGGCGCGCTGGCCGCATTCGCCGGACCGCCGAAGCCGAAGCGCGGCAAGCGAACCGCCGAAGCCGAAGCAAACGCGGACAAAGCCCCGCTCCCCGCGCCGCTGACCGTCCTCTGGATCACGCCGATGCGCGCGCTCGCCGCCGATACCGCCCGCGCGCTGCAAACCGCCGTCACCGCGCTGTCCGTGCCGTGGACCGTCGGCTTGCGCACCGGCGATACATCGTCGACGGAACGCGCACGGCAAAACCGCCGCATGCCGTCCGCGCTCGTCACGACGCCCGAAAGCCTCACGCTGATGCTCACGCGCGCCAACGCTCGCGAGGAGCTATCGCATGTGCGGCTCGTCGTCATCGACGAATGGCACGAGCTGCTCGGCAACAAGCGCGGCACGCAGACGCAACTGGCGCTCGCACGCCTTTCGCGCTGGCGTCCCGAATTGCAGGTCTGGGGCTTGTCCGCGACGCTCGGCAATCTCGCGCTCGCGCACGACGCGCTCTTGCATTCCGTGGCGACGCCGCGTGTCGTCGTGCGCGGCGCGCAGCCGAAGACGCTCGTCGTCGATACGCTGATTCCCGACACCATCGAGCGCTTTCCGTGGGGCGGGCATCTCGGCGTGCGTCAGGTCGGGCCGGTCGCCGATGAGATCGAGCACGCGCAAAGCTCGCTCGTCTTCACGAACACGCGCTCGCAGTCGGAAATCTGGTATCGCGCGCTGCTCGATCTGCGTCCCGAATGGGCGGGATTGATCGCGCTGCATCACGGCTCGCTCGACAAGGAAGTGCGCGACTGGGTCGAACTCGGGCTGAAGAACGGGCAACTGAAGGCGGTGGTGTGTACGTCGAGTCTCGATCTCGGCGTCGATTTTCTGCCGGTGGACCGCGTGTTCCAGATCGGCTCGCCGAAGGGCGTCGCGCGTCTGATGCAGCGCGCCGGACGATCCGGCCACGCGCCGGGCCGCGTGTCGCGCGTGACGATCGTGCCGACGCACGCGCTCGAACTCGTCGAAGCGGCAGCGGCGCGCTGGGCCATCGAAGAGCATCGCATCGAAGGGCGCGACATGCCGCTCAAGCCGCTCGACGTGCTCGTGCAGCATCTCGTGACGGTGGCGATCGGCGGCGGCTTCACGGCCTCCGACATGCTCGGCGAAGTGCGCACGGCGTACGCGTATCGCGATCTGACGCAGGCGGAATTCGACTGGGCGCTCGCGTTCGTGGAGCGCGGCGGCGCGTCGCTTTCGGCGTATCCGGACTATCACCGCGTCGTCGCGGGCGATGACGGCGTGTATCGCGTGCCGCGCGAAGACCTCGTGCGACGGCATCGGAACAACGTCGGGACGATCGTCGCCAATGCGACCATCAACGTCTCATACATGACCGGCGGACGCATCGGCGCGATGGAGGAATCGTTCATCTCGCGCCTGAAGCCCGGCGATGTCTTCACGTTCGGCGGCCGCGCGCTCGAACTCGTGCGCGTGCGGGACATGACCGCTTACGTGAAGCGCGCGACCTCATCGCGCGGCGCGATGCCGCAATGGGCGGGCAGCAAGATGCCGCTGTCGTCCGAACTGGCGGAAGCGGCGCTCGTGATGCTCGCGCGCGCGAACGACGGCATCTACGACGAGCCCGAAATGCAGGCCGTCAGGCCGCTGCTCGATTTGCAGGCGAAGTGGTCCGCGCTGCCGGGGCCGGGCGTGCTGGTCGTCGAGGCGGTGCGTTCGCGCGAAGGGCATCATTTTTTCTGCTATCCGTTCGCGGGACGCATGGCGCATATCGGGCTGGGATCGCTGATCGGCTGGCGCGTGGCGCGCGATCAGCCGAGCACGTTTTCCATTTCGATGAACGATTACGGCTTCGAGCTGCTGTCGGCCAAGCCGTTCGACTGGGAAACGCTGATCGCCGACGGCCTCTTCTCGCCCGAGAATCTGGAGCACGACATTCTCGCGAGCCTGAACGCATCGGAATTGTCGGCGCGGCGCTTTCGCGAGATCGCGCGCGTGTCGGGGCTCATCTATCAGGGTCATCCGGGGCAGCAGAAAAGCGCGCGCCAGTTGCAGGCGTCGAGCGGGCTTTTCTACGAAGTGTTCCGCAAGCACGATCGAGACAATCTGCTGCTCGCCCAGGCCGATCAGGAAGTGATGCTGCAAGAGTTGGAAATGCGTCGTCTGCGCGATGCCCTCGTGCGCATGAGCGAAAGCCGGCTCGCGTTCACGCATCCGAAGAAGCCGACGCCGTTCGCGTTTCCGCTGATCGTCGCGCGGCTGCGGGAGAAGGTGAGCACGGAGAAGCTGTCGGACCGCGTCGAGCGCATGCTCGCGGATCTGGAGAAAGCGGCGGGCATGTAAGCGGCCAGTTTCACATTCCATCGAAAGACTTCCGGTCGAATGCGCGGCTACGCTGCTGCGCGTTTCGCGCGCCAACGCGCGAGCGCATCCATCACGACCCAACCCACTCCAGCATGAAAACACGAACCGTCCTCGCACTTGCGTTCCTCGCCGCCGCATCCGCCGCCTGCGCCAGCGATCCGCGCGTACTGGATCAGCATCCGTTCGAAGAAGCATCGGCGACGCCGCCGGGCAAGATGCTCATCGTCGTGGATAGCAAAGCGCTGGCCGACCCGCGCGTGCACGATGAAATTCAGGCGTACACGACGGGAATGGCCGCGGCCGTGCAAGACGCGCTCGCGCCGATTCCCGCGCAATTCCTCGATATCACCGGGACGGCAACGAGCCGTCCGGCTGGCGGCAAGCTGCTGGAATTGCGGCCGAGCCATCTCATCCGCCTCGTGCCGGCAGGGTCCGGCTCGGTGAACGGACTGCCCGTCAGCTACACTTGGACGCTCGAACTGGCCGACGTGTCGATCACCCGATTCCCGGCCGCCTACGGAAGACCCTCCGGCACCAGCGTCAAGACCATCCCGACCTACGAAATCCGCGCCGAAGGCGACGCGTGCTTCTCCACCGTGCGGCACGCGCAGGAATGCGGCGCGGCGATGGGCAAGGTGCTCGGCGAAACGCTGCGCGCGGCGCCGGGCCTGCATCTGCAACCCAACTCCTGACGATGGCAGTAGAAGCACTGACAATCGACGTGAACGGCCGCGCGCTGCTGCTTTCGGCGGAACGCGCGGCGTTCGATCCGCTGGAAAAAGCGCTTTTCATCGCCGATGCCCACTTCGGCAAGGACGCCGTGTTTCGCGCGCGCGGCATTCCGGTGCCGGCCGGCGCGACCGGCGAAAACCTCGCGCGCCTCGATGCGCTGATCGCGACGCATCGGCCCGAGTCGGTCGTCTTTCTCGGCGACTTGCTGCACGCGCGCGAATCCCACGCCGATGAAACCCTCGCCGCACTCGATGCCTGGCGCGACAGGCGCGCCGCGCTGCGGCTCGTGCTCGTGGAAGGCAATCACGACCGGCACGCGGGCGAGTTGCCGGCGCGCTTCGGCGTAGAACTGGTGAAGGAGCCGTATCGGCTGGGGCCGTGGGCGCTTTGCCATCATCCGCAAACCGTCGACGACGCCTACGCGCTCGCCGGCCACGAGCATCCGGTGTATCGGCTCGCGACGCGCATCGAGAGCGTGCGGCTGCCGTGCTTTCGCTTCGGCGCGCGCGCGGGCGTGCTGCCGGCGTTCGGCGCGTTCACCGGCGGCTTCGAAGTCAACGAGGACGTGCGCCGCGCGCGCGAAGCGGTGTACGTGGTCGCGGGCGAACGCGTGTTCGGTGTGCGCGTTTGAGCGGTCGAACTTCGCTCAGTGATACGTCTTCGTCGATGCCTGCAGCTTCGAGAGCGCGCCGCGTTCGAGCTTGTACCAGCCGAGCGTTGTCTGCATCACGACTTCATCGCCTTGCCAGAACACGCGCTGCACCGTCATGCGCTTGCCCGACCGCTGCACGAGCGGCGGATTGCGGCGGAAGTCGTAGAGCACGGGGCCTACATCGGTTTGCATCAGCGAGCGCGTGAGCGCGCCGTTGGCGTCGGCTTCGTCGAAATGGGCGAGGCGGCGCGCATCGAAACGGTCGAAAGCCTGCGTGCCGAGCATCGCGGCAAAGCCGGATTCGTCGCGCAGGAAATACACCGTCCCCGCTTTCGTGGCGATGGGGCCGGACGCGTCGCTTTGCGCGTGGGCGTTGTGCAGGCAACTGGCGAAAAGCACGGCGCACGCGATTCCCGCGCGCAGACGACTTGTGATTGAAGACATGTCTGTTCAGTGATTGCTGTGTTTTTCCAACACCCGCGCCGCGCAATGATCCGCGCGCGCGGGCGCCCGATGCGAAACGCCCGCCGCATGGCGCGCTCCGGCGCAATGAAAATCATGCGCGGCGGGCGTCGAAGTCAAAAAAGTCCGCTCATCATCCGGCATTGTCCGGACGGGCGGACGTCAGGGTTTCTACCAGCATCAAAATTGACCTTTCGGTAGAATTCGAGCCTTCGTTGCGTCCGAATTCGCCGACGCGCCACTCTGCCCGCCGCCCGCCATGCCCTTGCCTCTCCTAGCTCTTGCGATTGCCGCGTTCGGCATCGGCACGACCGAATTCGTCATCATGGGCCTTCTGCCCAACGTCGCGCGCGATCTCGCGGTATCGATTCCCGCCGCCGGCATGCTCGTCTCCGGCTACGCGCTGGGCGTGACCGTCGGCGCGCCGATTCTCGCCGTCGTCACCGCGAAAATGCCGCGCAAGAAAGCGCTGATGGGGCTGATCGGCGTGTTCATCGTCGGCAATCTGCTGTGCGCGCTCGCGCCGAATTACTGGGTGCTGATGGGCGCGCGCATCGTCACGGCGTTCTGTCACGGCGCGTTCTTCGGCATCGGCTCGGTGGTCGCCGCCGATCTCGTCGCGCCGAACCGCCGCGCGCAGGCCATCGCGCTGATGTTCACCGGTCTCACGCTCGCGAACGTGCTCGGCGTGCCGCTCGGCACCGCGCTCGGCCAGGCGGCCGGATGGCGCGCGACCTTCTGGGTCGTCACGCTGATCGGCATTGCGGCGGCCGGCGCGCTCGCCGTGTGCCTGCCGAAGCATATCGAGATGCGAGAAACCAGCATCCTGCGCGAATTCGACGTGCTCAAGAACCCGCAAGTGCTGATGGTGCTCGGCATCAGCGTGCTGGCGTCGGCGAGTCTCTTTTCGGTGTTCACGTATATCACGCCGATTCTCGAGGACGTCACGGGCTTTTCGCCGCACGCGGTCACGTACGTGCTGCTGTTCGGCCTCGGGCTGACGGTCGGCAGCACGCTCGGCGGCAAGCTCGCGGACTGGAAGCTGTTGCGCTCGCTGCTGTCGTTCCTGGCGTCGATCGTCGTGATTCTCACGATTTTCGCCGCGACGATGCACGAGCCCGTTTCCGCGATGGTCACCATTTTCCTGTGGGGCGTGCTCGCGTTCGCGATCGTGCCGCCGCTGCAGATTCTGATCGTGAACCGCGCGAGCGATGCGCCGAACCTCGCCTCGACGCTCAATCAGGGCGCGTTCAACCTCGGCAACGCGACCGGCGCGTGGCTCGGCGGCTGCGCGATCAGCGCCGGTGCGCCGCTCACGTCGCTGCCGGGGGTCGGCGTGTCGATGGCGTGCGGCGCGCTCGCGCTCACGCTGCTCTCGGCGACGCTCGACAAGCGCGCGCGCCGGCTTTCCATCGGGCAGGCGGCCTGATTTTCGCGTCGCGTGGCATCGTTCGGGAATGAAGGCCGTTCTCTCGCGTGATTTTCTGGCGCTGATCCTGAGCGTCGCGGTCGTCGGATTAGGATTGGGCGCGACGCTGCCGCTCACCGCGCTCGCGCTCACGCAGGCGGGCCGCGGCACCGACATCGTCGGCCTGATGACGGCGATGCAGGCGGGCGGCGGGCTCGTCATCGCGCCGTTCGCGAGCCGGATCGCGGCGCGCGCCGGGGCACGCGAGACGATCGTCGGCACCGTGATCGTCGCCGCGCTCGCGACCATCGCGATGCAGTTTTCCATCGACTTGTGGCTGTGGGCCGTGCTGCGCTTCCTGTGCGGCGCGGCGCTGATGCTGCTGTTCACCATCGGCGAAGCGTGGGTCACGCAACTCGCCGACGCTTCGACGCGCGGCCGCGTCGTCGCGATCTACGCGACCAACTTCACGTTGTTCCAGATGGCCGGGCCGGTGCTCGTGAGCGTGATCGGCGGCTGGCAATCGATGCGCTTCGCCGTCTGCGGCGCGATCTTTCTGCTGGCGCTGCCCGCGCTCGCGACGATCCGCGTGTCGCCGCATGCGCTCGAATCCTCGGGCGATGGCGACGGCGCGCATGGCGACTGGCGGCGCGTGCTGCCGCGCATGCCGGCGCTCGTGGTCGGCACGGGATTCTTCGCGCTCTTCGACACGCTCGCGCTTTCACTGATGCCGCTCTTCGCGATGTCGCATGGCGTGAGCGCGAAAGTCGGCGTGCTGTTTGCATCGGCGATCCTGCTCGGCGACACGACGATGCAGTTTCCCATCGGCTGGCTCGCGGATCGCGTCGGGCGCGCGAAGGTGCATGCGGGCGCGGGCGTGGTGGTGGTCGCGCTGCTGCCAATGCTGCCGTGGGCGGTCGCGTATCCGTGGCTGTGCTGGCCGCTTCTTTTCGTGATCGGCGCGGCGGCGGGCAGCATCTATACGCTGTCGATCGTCGCGTGCGGCGAGCGCTTTCGCGGCGCGATGCTGGTGTCGGCGACGGCGATCGTCGGCGCATCGTGGAGCGCGGCGAGCTTCGGCGGGCCTATCGTCGCGGGGATGCTGATGCGGCGAATCGGAGCCGATGCGTTGATCGGCGTGCTGGCCGCAGCGGCGGCGTTGTTTCTCGTGGCCGTCTGGTGCGAGCGGCGCGTCGCCGGAGGCATCGGTCGAACACATGCCGCCGACGACTGAACGCTAACGCTGCGCCTCACCCCCGCGCCGGCACGATCTGCCCGACGCACTCCCCGAACCCCACGCGATACCCTTCCCCCTGGCACCAACCGCGCAGCGTGATCTCATCGCCGTCCTGAAGAAACGCGCGCTCGCCGCCCTCTTCCAGCTTGATCGGACGCTGCCCGTTCCACGTGCTCTCCAGCAGACTGCCGCACGAATCCGGCGTCGGTCCGCTGATCGTGCCGGAGCCCATCAGATCGCCGACGCGCGTGTTGCAGCCGCCCACCGTGTGATGCGCGAGCTGCTGCGCCATCGACCAGTACATCAGGCTGAAGTTGGTGCGCGAAATCGTCGTCGGTTTCGATGCGCCTTCCGCGCGCAAGTCCACTTGCAGCGCGATATCGAACGCATGATCGCCCGTATGACGCAGATACGGCAGGGGCTCCGGGTCCTGCGCGGGCGTCGCGGTGCGGAACGGTTCGAGCGCATCGAGCGTGACGATCCACGGCGAAATGGTCGTCGCGAAACCCTTCGAATTGAACGGGCCGAGCGGCACGTATTCCCATTGCTGGATGTCGCGCGCGCTCCAGTCGTTCAGCAGCACCATGCCGAAGATATGCGACTCGGCTTCCTCGCACGGAATCGGCTCGCCGAGCGCATTGCCGCGCCCGACGATGAAGCCCGTCTCCAGCTCGATATCCAGCTTGCGGCACGCGCTGAAAACCGGCCGATCCTCGTTCGGCAGCTTGATCTGTCCGTTCGGACGACGCACCGGCGTGCCGCTCACCACCACCGACGACGCGCGTCCGTTATAGCCGACCGGCAGCTCCGACCAGTTCGGCAGCAGCGCGTTCTTCGGATCGCGGAACATGGAGCCGACGTTCGTCGCATGTTCCTTCGACGAGTAGAAGTCCGTGTAGCCGGGAATCTCGACGGGCAAGTGCATCGTCGCGTCCTTGCGCGGCACGAGCGCGCGTCGGCGCAGAATGGCATCGTCGCGCAACGTCGGCGTGTCTTTCGCGAGCAATCCGGAAAGCGCGATACGCACCGCGCGCCACGCGTCGCGTCCGAGCGCGATGAAGTCGTTCAGGCGCGGCGCGGCGAAGGTGCCGTGCGCATCGATGAGGCCGGCGTCTTCCAGCGCGGCCAGATCGGCGATCCAGTCGCCGATCGCCACGCCCGCGCGCGGACGTTCATCGACGGCATCGCTGAACACGCCGAACGGCAGGTTCTGAATCGGAAAGTCGCTCGCCGGATCGTTCGCGGAATCGATCCAGCTCTTGAGCGTGGGGGCGAGCGTCGCCTTCAGCGCGTCGTTCATCGTTGCTCCGGATTGAAGTGTTTCGTGAGGCCTTGCCAGCATTCGTAATAGTTGGCCTGCAGTTGCGCGGTTTCGAGCGCGAACTGCGTCGGCTTGATGAGCGTGCGCGTTTCGAACATGAACGCGAGCGTGTCGCCGACTTTCGCGGGCTTCGACGTATCGCTCTTCGATGCCTTCTCGAACGTCTCCGCGTCCGGCCCGTGGCCCGACATGCAGTTGTGCAGGCTCGCGCCGCCGGGCAGGAAGCCTTCGGCCTTCGCGTCGTACACGCCGTGCACGAGGCCCATGAACTCGCTCGCCACGTTCCGGTGAAACCACGGCGGGCGGAACGTGTCCTCGGCAGCGAGCCAGCGCGGCGGGAAGATCACGAAGTCGATCGAATCGACGCCCGGCGTATCGCTCGGGGATTGCAGCACGAGAAAGATCGACGGATCAGGATGGTCGTAGCTGATCGAACCGATGGTGTTGAAGTGGCGCAGATCGTACTTGTACGGCGCGTAGTTGCCGTGCCACGCGACGACATCGAGCGGCGAATGGCCGATATCCGCGCGCCACAACGCGCCGTTCAGCTTCGTCACCAGTTCGAACCGGCCTTCGCGATCCTCATAAGCGGCGTGCGGGGTGAGGAAATCGCGCGGATTCGCCAGGCCGTTCGAGCCGATCGGCCCGAGATCCGGCAGTTGCAGCAGCGCGCCGAAGTTCTCGCAGATATAGCCGCGCGCTTCGCCGTCCGGCAGCGCCACGGAAAAGCGCACGCCGCGCGGAATGACCGCGATCTCGAACGGCGCGACATCCAGCTTGCCCATCTCGGTGGCAATCGACAGCCGACCTTGCTGCGGCACGATCAGCAGTTCGCCATCGGAATCGTAGAAGAAGCGGTCCTGCATCGATCGGTTCGCGGCGTACAGATGAATCGCGCAGCCCGACATCGATTCCGCCGCGCCGTTGCCGGCCATCGTCACCCAGCCGTCGATGAAATCGGCCGGCTCGGCGGGCATCGGCAGCGGGTCCCAGCGCAACTGGTTCGGCGGCGTCGCGGGCGTATCGGCGAAATTCGCGACTAGCTTTGCGCGCAGCTTCTCGCCGGTCATGCGCGTGAACGGCTTGTGCACCGCCGAAGGCCGAATGCGATACAGCCACGACCGACGGTTATGCGCGCGCGGCGCGGTGAACGCGGTGCCGGAAAGCTGCTCGGCGTACAGGCCGTACGCCGCGCGCTGCGGCGAATTGCGACCGAGCGGCAACGCGCCCGGCAGCGCTTCGGTGGCGAAATCGTTGGCGAAGCCGGATTGGTACGTGCGGCTCGCGTCCGTATGCGTTTCGAAAAGGGCCATCGCTCGAGTCCTCGACAAGACATGATTCACGAATGTTAAACCGATTACGTTTAGTGAAAATAGATCGTAAACCCTGATTCGACGCCGCGCGCCGCGCACATCAATATGTCGATTTGGTGGAAGGCGTCCGGCCGCGCGCTGATACCATCGACATCACAACTTCAACTATCCCCGCCTACGCCCGTCATTCCATGATCGCCCCGTCCTTGCCAGAACTCGTCGCCCGGGCTGCGGAACATCCGTTCCTCGGCGCGCATATCGTCCTGGGCGAAGGCGAGCACGCGCAGCAGGCCATCGCGCATTACCGCGATCTGACCGTGGCGAGCGCGTATGAACCTATCTTCGATGTCGGCACGCACAGCTTTCCGCAAACGCTCTCCGCATCGCCGGAAAGCGCCGAGCGTTTCGGCGACGAACTGGGTTTGCAGGCGCTGACGCTGATCGAAGGCGACCTTCCGCGCGATCCCTTCGCGCATCTCGACGACGATCGCGAGCTGGTCGCGCTCGACCGGCTATCGCGCGCGCTGCATGCGTTCAATTTCTTCGGGCGCCAGCGCGCGGGCCTGCTCTTTCTGCGCGTGCACGAGCGGCTATTGAAAAGCGTGAAGTACGATCACGGGCTGCACTTTTCGTCGGTGCTGCTGGAGTTCGGGATCAATCCGTCGCGCGTGGTGATCGAACTGCCGGCGGCGGCCGTCGCGCACAAGACGTTTCTCGGCTATCTGACGAAGAGCTATCAGCACTACGGCTTCAAGGTGGCGGGAAATCTGCCCAACGCGGGCCAGATCATGGCGGTGTCGGAGATGGCGCGGCTCGATTTCATCAAGATGGATGCCGCCGCCGCGCTGCGCGATTCCGTGGTGAAGCATCTCGTCGGCTACGCGCATCGGCTGAAGATTCCGCTGATCTTCTGCAATGTGTCGGACGAAGCGCAGTTCAACGCGCTGCAACAGTTCGACGTGCACTTCGTCCAGGGCCCGGTCTTCGATGCCCACGCGGGCACTGCCCGCTGATTGCTACTCCGCGCGCAACCGGTGCATCGCGTTCTTGAGCGTCGGATAAAGATCGACGTACACGCCGAAGCGGTCCTGATACACGCGCTGCCGCCCGGCATCCGGCGTGGCGCGTTCGACGAGCGTGACCCAGCCGCCTTCGGCCGTTTCGCGTGAGACGAGGCCCGCGCCGAGCGCCGCGAGCAGCGCCGCGCCCATCGCCGCTTCCACTTCCTGTTCGATCGACAGCACCGGATAGCCCGTCACATCGGCGATGATCTGCATCCACAGGTCCGAATGCGCCGCGCCGCCGACGACGATCAGCCGGTCATCCAGCGATTGCGCCCCGCGCCGCCCCGCCTCCATGTTGTGCCTGAGCGCGAACGCGACGCCTTCCAGCACCGCGCGATACAGCGTCGAGCGCGTGTGAAACAGATTCAGGCCGACGAACGCGCCGCTCGCGTGCGCGTCCCAGACCGGACTGCGCTCGCCCATCAGATACGGCAGGAACACGACGCCGTCCGATCCCGCCGCGACCTTCGACGCCGCCTCTTCCAGCAGCCGATGCGCGTCGCCGTGCGGCGCGTGCTTCGCGGCTTCGATCTCCGCCTGACAAAATTGATCGCGATACCACGCGACGCACGCGCCCGCCGTGCTCGCGCCGCCGAACACGTAGAGATCGCGCTTGCCGTTGTAGACGTGCGGCATCGACACGAGTCCGTGACGCGCATCCACGCTCTGGTTGATGTAGCCCCAGCACATGCTCGTGCCGATCATCGCGACGTGATGCCCCGCCTGCGTCACGCCGGCAGCGAAGGTCGCGACGGCCGCATCGACGCCGCCCGCGACGACCGGCGTATCCGCCGCGAGTCCGAGCTTGCCGGCCCACTGCGGCAAGAGTCCGCCCACCACGTCCGACGATTCGACGAGCCGCTCCGGCATCATGGACGCGGGAATGCCGAGCATGTCGAGCGCCTCGTTAGACCACGCGCGCGCGTGCACGTCGTACACGCCGCCGAGATTGCCCGCCGAACTGTGATCGACGGCGAGCGCGCCCGTCAGCCGCTGGATCACGAACGCGTTCGGCGGCAGGAGCCAGCGCGTCTTGCTCCACACGGCGGGCCGATGATTGCGCAGCCACAGCATCTTCGTGAAACCGTAGTAGCTGTCGACGCCGTTGCCGGTGATAGCTTCGAGGCGCGCCACGTCGACGTGCTCGCGCACCCAGTCGACCTCGGCGGTCGCGCGTCGATCCATCCAGATGAGGCACGGATGAAGCGGCTCGAAGTTTTCGTCGACGGGAATGCCCGAGCCGCCATACAGGCTGCTCACGCACAGCGACTTGATCTGCTGCGCGCCGATGCCCTGCTCCTTCGCCTTCGCGACGCACGCCGCGATGCACGCGGTCACCGCATCGAACCAGACCTGCGGCCATTGCTCGGCCCAGAGCGGCCTGGGCGTATCCGGATGGTAGGCGCTCGAATGCTGCGCGACGATCGCGCCGCGCGTATCGACGACGAGCGCCTTCGTGCTTTGCGTGCCGATGTCGATGCCGATCACGTAATCCATTCGCGTCTCCGTTGCGTGTCCGTGGCGTGTTGTTTTGCGGTCTATCTTGTTATGGCGAAACCGCATGCACCTTCCGCCAATCCGCGCCGCGCTGGCTATCCGGGTATTTCCCGATCAGCCCGCGCGCCGCGAATGGTGCGATGCAGCGCGCGTCGCGAGCCGCCGCCCGCCAAGCCAGGCGCGGCGAAAGGCGGGCGAATCGCACCGCATCGCAACGACCGGGCGCCTTGCGCGTACCTTGACTTTCGCGATAACGGATACGATCATTCGACCACCGACAGAGCAAATGTTCACTTAGCCGTCCGCGCAGAACGGACGCCACAGCCATCAAGGGAAGAGACGATATGAGCACCCAAGCTAACGTTGAGAAGGCGAGCGCGAACGTGATCCTGCACATCGGCGCGGGATCGTTTCATCGCGCGCATCAGGCGTGGTATCTGCACCGGCTGATCGAATCCGGCGATGCGTCGTGGTCGCTGGCCGTCGGCAATATTCGCGGCGACATGAACGCCGTGCTCGACGCGCTCGCGGCGCAGGGCGGCGCCTACACGCTCGAAACCGTCACGCCGCAGGGCGAGCGCGAGTACGAAACGGTCCGGTCGATCAAGAAGGTCGTACCGTGGTCCGCCGATCTGAGCCAACTGATCGCGACGGGCGCGGACCCGCAGACGAAGATCGTCTCCTTCACCGTCACGGAAGGCGGCTATTACCTCGACGAGCACGACAAGCTCGATACTTCCAACGCCGACCTCGCCGCCGATCTCAAGGGCGCGAAGACCACGATCTACGGCGCGCTCGCGGCCATTCTCGATGCGCGCATGAAGAACGGCGCGGGCAAGGTGTCGCTGCAAAACTGCGACAACCTGCGCAGCAACGGCGACCGCTTCAAGGCGGGCATGCTCGAATTCCTGCAACTGCGCGGCGAGACGGCGCTGCGCGGCTGGATGATCGCGAACACGTCGTGCCCGAACGCGATGGTCGATCGCATCACGCCGCGCCCGACGCCGGATGTCGCGGAGCGCGTGAAGGCCGCGACTGGCTTCGACGACAAGGCGCCGGTGATGGGCGAAAAGTTTATCCAGTGGGTGATCGAGGACAACTTCATCGCGGGGCGGCCGGCGTGGGAGAAAGTCGGCGCGGAGATGGTCGAATCCGTGCATCCGTACGAGGAAGCGAAGATCCGCATTCTGAACGCGAGCCATAGCTGCATCGCGTGGGCGGGAACGCTCGTCGGCCTGCAATACATTCACGAAGGCACGCAGGACATGGAAATCCGCGCGCTGGCGGAAGCCTATGTCACCGAGGACGTGATTCCGTGCCTCACGCCGAGCCCGATCGATCTCGCGAAATACCGCGACGTGGTGCTCGACCGCTTCAGCAATCCGTACATCAAGGATACGAACCAGCGCGTCGCGGCGGACGGTTTCTCGAAGCTGCCGGGGTTCATCGCGCCGACGCTGTCGGAATGCTTCGCGCGCAACGTCGATCCGGACGCGACCGCCGTTCTGCCCGCGCTCTTCTTCCGCTTTCTCGAGCGCTGGCACGAGAACAAGCTGCCGTATGCGTATCAGGACGGCGTGATGGAACCGGCCGTCGCGCATGGCTATTTCACATCGGACGATCCGATCAAGGCGTTCGTCGCCGACAAGCTGCTGTGGGGCAGCATGGCGCAGACGGAGCACCTCGAACGCGTGATGCGCACGGCGATCGCGCGTGTGGATGCGTGGCTCGCGAATCGTCCGTAGCCAGAACGTTGCTGTGCGCCGCTCCGGTGTTGTGCTCATGGCGCGGCGCCGCGCACGGCGTTACATTCCCTGTTTCCGCCGGACGAGTCCCGGCCATGACCCAAGGCACCCTTCATGTACTTAGGCATCGACCTCGGCACCTCCGAAGTTAAAGTGCTGCTGCTCGCGAGCGACGGCAGCGTCGTCGGCACGGCGGGCACGCCGTTCACCGTTTCTCGTCCGAAGCCGCGCTGGTCCGAGCAGAATCCGCTCGACTGGTGGGAAGGCACGCGCGCCGCGCTTTTCAAGCTTCGCGAGCAATATCCGTCGGAGTTCGCGCAGGTGCGCGGCATCGGCCTGTCGGGGCAGATGCACGGCGCGGTGCTACTCGATTCGACGGATCGCGTGCTGCGTCCCGCGATCCTTTGGAACGACATGCGCAGCGACAAGGAGTGCGCCGAGCTATACGAACGTGCGCCTCATTTGCACGAGATCGCCGGCAATCTGGCGATGCCCGGCTTCACCGCGCCGAAGCTGCTGTGGGTGCGGCACAACGAGCCGGTCATCTTCGCGCAGACGGCGTGCGTGCTGCTGCCGAAGGATTATTTGCGGATGCATCTGACGGGCACGAAGGTGTCGGACCCATCGGATGCGGCAGGCACGCTCTGGCTCGATGTCGCGCGGCGCGACTGGTCGGACGAGCTGCTCGAAGCGTGCGGGATGACGCGTCAGCAGATGCCGGCGCTGGCCGAAGGCAGCGCGCCTTCGGGCACGTTGCTGCCGTCGGTTGCGCGCGAGTTGGGTTTGGGCGATGACGTGATCGTCGCGGCGGGCGGCGGCGACAATGCCGCGAGCGCCGTGGGCATCGGCGCCACGGAGCCGGGAGACGGCTTCCTGTCGCTCGGGACATCGGGCGTGCTGTGCGTGGTCGGCGATCGTTTCCGGCCGAATCCGGCGTCGGCGGTGCATGCGTTCTGTCATGCGATTCCGGACAGATGGCATCAGATGAGCGTGGTGTTGTCGGCGGCGAGTTGCCTGCGCTGGGTGTGCAAGCTGACGTCGACGGACGAGCCGACGCTGCTCGCCGAGATCGAGGCGCTGCCGCGCGAGGCTTTATCGACTGCGCCGTTGTTCTTGCCGTACCTGAGCGGCGAGCGCACGCCGCATAACGATCCTTACGCGCAGGGCGTCTTCTTCGGCATGACGCATGCGACCGATCGTGCTTTGCTCGGTTATTCGGTGCTCGAGGGCGTGACGCTCGCGCTCACGGATGGCTTCGATGCGCTGCAATCCGCGGGAACGCAGACGCGGGCTTTGTCGATGCTGGGCGGCGGCGCTCGCAGCGCGTACTGGGGGCAGATGTTCGCCGATGCTTTCGATACGCCGACGCGGACGCACGGCGGTGGAGAGACCGGAGCGGCGCTCGGGGCTGCACGGTTGGGATGGCTTGCGGCCGGGGGCGATCCGGCGGTCGTGCTAGCTAAGCCTGCTGTCAAGCAGGAGTTCTCGCCGGATGGCGAGAGGCATCGGGTTCTGCGCCAGCGGCTCAAAGGGTTTCGCGAGTTGTATCAGCACGTACGGCCGTTGTTCGATGTTTCGCGGCCAAGGCTGGTTTGATATCGTTTGCACGATGGGGCTCGTTTGCGGTTTGGGTTTTTTCGCGTCGGTCTATTAGGCTGCCCCTCCCCGGGGCGGGGGTCACTTTCTTTGCTGCTGCAAAGAAAGTAACCAAAGAAAGCAGCTTTCTGGGCCCGATGCATCGAAAGCGTGACCACTCTGTAGATCCACGTTGGCACTCAGCTTGAATCAACCTTGAATCACCTTCCGCGCCCACTGTGCGCCACCCCACGCGAGCCCCCGGGCTCGACAAAACCCACTGAGCACAAGGCGCAACACTAGAAAACGGAACCTGCTGCGGAACACCACCGCCACCGGCCGATTTAACGATACACGGTGTGCGAACATGCTCAGGACCGCGTACATTGTTGGGGAGTCATGGCTGCGTGGTGCGTGGTGCCCCGATGGTTTTGTCGAGCCCGGGGGCTCGCATGGGGTGGCGCTCAGTGGGCGCGGAAGGTGATTCAGGGCTGTGTCAAACTGAGTGCCAATCTGGTTCTACGGAGTGGTGACACAGTCAGTGCTTCGGGCCAGAAAAGCTGCTTTCTTTGGTTACTTTCTTTGCAGCAGCAAAGAAAGTGACCCCCGCCCCGGGGAGGGGCGTGCTAATAGACCGACACGAACATAAAGCACCCCCAAACCGCGCAGCAAAAAAAAACCCGTCCGCTCCACGAAGGAAACAAGCGCTAAAAAATCGACGAAAAAAAGTGCCGAAATCAAACGAAAAGCTCGACCTGGCAACCCGCGCAGCGTGGCTGTACTACGTCGCCGGCAATACGCAAAACGAGATCGCCGAGAAGCTGCAAATCTCGCGTCCCGTCGCGCAACGGCTGGTGGCCTTCGCCGTGGAGAAGAACCTGATCCGCGTGCGGGTCGACCATCGCATCGCCGATTGCCTGTCGCTCGCCCAACAACTCTGCGAACGCTACGGCCTCGCACTGTGCGAAGTCGTGCCCATCGACGGCGACACCACCGAGCAAGTCGATCGCAAGCTCGCCGTCGCCGGCGCGCAAGTCATGGAACGCTATCTCGCCAACGACAAGCCCATCGTCGTGTCCATCGGCAGCGGGCGCACCCTCAAGGCAGTCGTCGCGCAAATCGGACAGATCGACCGGCCGCAGCATCGCTTCGTGTCGATGGTCGGCGCCATCGCGCAGGACGGATCGTCGAATCGCTACGACGTCGCCCAGCAGCTCTCGGAAAAAACCGGCGGCAAGCACTTCATGCTGCCCGCGCCGCTCATGGCCGACAGCGAAGCCGAACGCGCGCAGTGGGTCAATCACCGGCTCTACCGCATCGTCGATGAACTCGCGCAGAAAGCCGATGTCGCGTTCGTCGGCATCGGCAACGTGGGCATCAACTGTCCGCTGCACGAAGACGGCTTCATCACGCGCAGCGAAGTCGAAGAAATGATGCACGGCGGCGCCGTCGCCGAATGGCTCGGACTGCCGATCGACGCGCAAGGCAAACGCGTCGTGTCGAAAACCGGCGCGCGCGTCACGAGCCTCAAGCTCGATTCGCCGCCGAAGCGGCCGACCATCGGCTTCGCAGGCGGACAACGCAAGCGCGACGCGTTGATCGCCGCGCTCAAAGGTCAATGGCTGTCCGGCCTCGTCACCGACGAACTGTGCGCGCGCGCCGCGCTCGAAGCCTGACGCACCCGACGCGGCGGGCGCTCAGAAGTCGATTTCCGCTTCGACCGCCTGCCCCACTTCCAGCGCGATGCCCTCGCCGTTCACGACCACCGCGTTCTTGCCGAACGTCAGCGCGCCGCCATGCTGCTCGCTCGCGCGGTACGTGCTCATCGTGTCGAGCGGCTCGTGCGGCCACGCGGGATTCGGCGCGCCGGTGCGCTGATCGATCGTCGGCACCGGGCAGCGCGTGCAGAGCTTGACGAGCCTGAGCGCGACATCGCCGCTCGTCGCGCGAATCCGCATGTCGCCGACGTAATCCTCCTCGAACGCATCCAGCCCGCCGATCACCACATTCGGACGAAACCGGTCCGCCGCTATTGCCGGCGCGCCCTTTTGCGCGAGCCGCGCGTTGAGATCGTCGAGCGATGCCTGGCCGACCACCAGCAGCGGGAAACCATCGGCGAAGCGCGTGTGCGTGCGTAGCGGCGCGGTCCATTTCTCGTCGACATTGCGGCGCACTTCCGGCGCGAAACGCGCGAGCTTCGCCGGCACGCCCAAGAAGTCGCTGAACCATCGCGATGTCTCGCGGCCCGTGTCGAGCGCATCCACCGTGTCGCGCCATACCGTCGCGCGCATGCGTTCCGCGCCCGTCAACGCGCGCGCGTCGAGCGGCGTGCGCAGCGCCGGCATGCCGGGCGCGCGGATCGCGAGATCGCCGCCGTCGAACGCGGTCTCGATCAACGCCATGCGCGGATGCGTGCGCTGCGTGATCATGCCGCCCGTGGCGTCGGTGACCATCCAGCTGCGATCGTGTTCGAGGCCGGTTTCGAGCAGCATCGCGCGTTGCAGGGCGATGCCCGCGCAAGACTTGATGGGATAGACGAAGAGTTCGTTGATGACGTGCATGGGGCGTGTCGATGGATCAGCGGGCCGGACGAAGCGCGATTATCGCGCCAAACGACACGGTATGAGCGCGACACGCCCGGCGGCATCGACGATGTGAGAAGGGAAGCGGCACGTCGGGCGTAGCCCGTGCCGCCCTTCGACCTCAGGCGCGCGCCGCCTGCGTCACCACTTCGGGATGCTCCGTCAGATAAGCCTGCACCGCGTTGCGCCGATACGCCTGCCCTTCCGCATCGAACATATGGCAGTGATCCGGCTCGCTGCCGAGCTTAAGCTTCTGGCCGCGCGCGTGCTTTTCCAGCGGCGGAATGCGCGAGATGAGGCCATCGGGCGCGACGGGCGTTTCCGCGTAGAGATAGGCGGCGTCGCCGAGCGTTTCCACCGTCATCGTCGATACCGAAACGCCATACTCGCTCGATGCCTCCACCGGCTGCAAATGCTCCGGCCGGATGCCGACGGTCACCGCATCGCCCGGCTTCGCGTTGCCCGGCAGCACGCCGACGAGCTGCGTCTCGCCGGTCGCGTACTTGACGAGCACGCCGCCGTCGCGAATCTGCGCGACCGTGCCCGACAAAAAGTTCATCTTCGGCGAGCCGATGAAACCCGCGACGAACTTGTTCGCCGGCGCGTGATACAGCATGTTCGGCGTGCCGACCTGCTCGACATTGCCCGCCGACAACACCACGATCTTGTCCGCGAGCGTCATCGCTTCGACCTGATCGTGCGTGACGTAGATCATCGTCGTCTTGAGGTCGTCGTGAAGGCGCGCGAATTCGAGGCGCATCTTCACGCGCAATGCGGCGTCGAGATTGGAGAGCGGTTCGTCGAAGAGAAAGACCTTCGGCTTGCGCGTGATCGCGCGGCCGATCGCGACGCGCTGACGCTGCCCGCCCGACAACTGCTTCGGCTTGCGATCCAGCAAATGATCGATGTGCAGGATCTTCGCGGCGTTCTTCACAGCGGCGTCGATGGCGGGCTTCTTCTCGCCCGCGAGCTTGAGGCCGAAGGCCATGTTGTCGTAGAGCGTCATGTGCGGATAGAGCGCATACGACTGAAAGACCATCGCGATGCCGCGCTTGGCGGGCGGCAATTCGTTCACGCGCGTGCCGTCGATCATCAGCTCGCCGCCGCTGATGTCTTCGAGACCCGCGATCATGCGCATCAGCGTGGACTTGCCGCAGCCCGACGGTCCGACGAACACGACGAACTCGCCGTCGTCGATATCGAGGTTGACGCTCTTCATCACCTCGGTGTCTTCGTATCGCTTGTTGATGTTGCGTAGGGTCAGGCTAGCCATGATGTGTCTCCATGCATCGATGCATTCTTTAGGTCACGCACGCGCGCTACTTCGCCTCGAACGTCGCGTGTTGCAGCCAGTGATCGACGAGCGCGGGCAGGCGCGCCATGTCGTCGAACACGATCTCGGCGCCCGCGCGTTCGAGCGCGCCGATCTGTCCTTCCGTCGCGTGTCCGCCGCCGATGAAGCCGAGCACCGGCATGCCCGCCGCCTTCGCCGCCGTCACGCCCGTCACGCTGTCTTCCACGACGAGGCAACGCAGCGGATCGACGCGCATCGCGCGCGCCGCCGCCAGATACACGTCGGGCGCGGGCTTCGGATTCGCCACCATGTCCGCGCAGAAACGCCGGTCTTCGAAGAAGCGCACGAGGCCCGTGCGCTGCAGCACCGTATCGACGTACGACGAAAAGCTGTTGCTCGCGCAGGCCTTCGTGAGCGGCACGGCAGCCAGCGCCGCCTCGATGCCGTCCACCGGCTGCGCCTGCACCGCCGCCGCTTCGACGGACGTGCGGATTGCGCCGACCTGCTCCGGCGTGAGCGTGCGGTTCACGGTATCGGCCGCGCTCGCGAGCACGGCTTCGATGCGCAAGCCGAGCAGCGGCATCACGACCGGTTCGACATCGACGCCCGGCCACAGCGCCTGCAACTCGGTGACGAGCATCCGCGCTGCTACCGCTTCGCTGTCGATGAGCACGCCGTCGCAATCGCAGATCATCAGACGATCTTCGAGATTGGCCGCTTGAAATGAACTTGATGTCACGAGCCCGCCCTCACTTGACCGCGCCGAACGTGAGACCGCGCACCAGCTGCTTCTGCGAGAGCCAGCCGACGATCAGGATCGGCGCGACCGCCAGCAGCGAAGCCGCCGACAGCTTGGCCCAGAACAAGCCTTCCGGACTCGAATACGACGCGATGAACACGGTCAGCGGCGCCGCGTTCGAACTCGACAGGTTGATGCTCCAGAACGCCTCGTTCCACGAAAGGATGATGAGCAGCAGTCCCGTCGATGCGAGTCCGGGCAGCGCCATCGGCATCAGCAGATAGACGATCTCCTGCCACGTCGTCGCGCCGTCGATGCGGCCCGCCTCCAGAATGTCCTTCGGCACTTCGTTGAAGTACGTGAAGGCCATCCACACGGCGATCGGCAGATTGATGAGCGTGTACACGATGACGAGACCGCTCACCGTATCGAGCAGGCCCGCGTTCTTCCACAGCAGATAGATCGGCACCAGCACGCCGACCGACGGCATCATCTTCGTGGACAGCATCCAGAGCAGCAGCTTTTGCGTCTTTCGCGTCGGGAAGAAGGCCATCGCGTAGGCGCACGGCACCGCGAGAATCAGGCAGATGACCGTGACGCCCACGGAGATCAGCACCGAATTCCACGCGAAGCCGAAGTAGTTGCTGCGCGCGAACACTTCGCGAAAGCTTTCGAGCGTCGGCGTGAAGATGAGCGACGACGAATACGCCTGCTGCTCGGTCTTGAACGCGGTGATCGTCATCCAGAAGATCGGGAAAAACAGCAGGATCGAGACGATCCACGCGACGATGCCGGGCACGATGCGCTTGACGTGGTCGAGCGCGGGCATGGAAGTCGTGGTGGTGACGGGATGCGTGCTCATGACTCGTACTCCCCTTTGAGGTTCTTCGCGAGCATTCTCACGAGGAAGAACGCAACGACGTTCGCCAGAATGACCGCGAGAATGCCGCCCGCCGATGCGAGACCGACGTCGAACTGCTGCAGGCCGAGCGCGTAGATCAGGTACGACAGGTTCGTGGTCGCGGTGCCGGGGCCGCCGCCGGTCGTCGTATAGATTTCCGCGAAGATCGAGAGCAGGAAGATGGTTTCCATCATCACGACGACGGCAATCGCGCGCTTCAGGTGCGGCAGCGTGATGAAGAAGAACATCGAGAACGGACCCGCGCCGTCGATGCGCGCCGCTTCCTTCTGCTCCTGATCGAGCGACTGGATCGCGGTGAAGAGGATGAGGAACGCGAACGGCAGCCATTGCCACGCGACGATCACGATGACCGCGAAGAGCGGAAATTCCGCGAACCAGTCGATCGGCTGCATGCCGAGCGTTCGCATCAGCGAAGCGACGAGGCCGTACACCGGATGCAGGATCATATTCTTCCAGATGAGCGCGGAGACCGTCGGCATCACGAAGAACGGGGCGATCACGAGCAGACGCGCGATGCCTTGACCGATGAACTTGCGGTCGAACAGCACGGCGAGCAGCACGCCGCCGATGACGGTGATCGCGAGCACCGATCCGATGAGCGTCAGCGTATGGCCGATGGACGGCCCGAACGCGGGATCGGTGACGAGGAACTGGAAGTTGTCGAAGCCCGCGAATCCTTTGACATCGGGATTGAGCAGGTTGTAGCGCGAGAACGAGAACCAGATCGTCATCGCGAGCGGAATAGCCATCCACAGAAAGAGCAGTCCGCTCGATGGCGTAATCAGCCATCGCACCGACTTCGCGCGCCGCTTGTCGCGCTCGGCGGCGGACTCCTGCATGTGATGATCGGTGATGGGGGGATTCAGTTGACTCATCGTGTCACCTCTCGATGATGATGCCGGCGGGCCGCATCAGGCGACGCGGCCCGCGTACCGCGGAAGATTTACTTCTGATAGCCGGCTTGCTTCACCGCGCGATCCGCTGCGGCATTGGCTGCCTTCAGCGCGTTGTCGACGCTCGTCTGACCCGCGACGACGCCCGCGATCGACTGCCCGACCACCGTGCCGAACGACTGGAACTCCGGAATGCCGACGAACTGGATGCCGCTATACGGCACCTTGTGCAGCGTCGCGTCGTTCGGGTCCGCCGTTTCGATCGCCTTCAGCACGAAGTCGCCGAACGGCGCGGCCTGCTTGTACTCGGGGCGCGCGTACGTCGACTTGCGCGTGCCCGGCGGCACCGACGCCCAGCCTTCGTCCTTGCCGACCATCTCGATGTATTCCTTCGACGTGGCCCAGGCGGCGAACTTCTTCGCGGCGTCCTGCTGCTTCGACGTCTTCGGGATCGCGAGCGACCACGACCACAGCCAGTGCGAGCCCTTCGGCGTGACGGCGACCGGCGCGGCCGCGAAGCCGATCTTGTCGGCCACCTGCGATTGCGCCTTGTTGTAGAGCATGCCGGCAGCGACCGTGGCGTCGATCCACATCGCGCACTTGCCGGAGGACATCAGCGTGAGGTTCTCGTTGAAGCCGTTCGAGCTTGCTCCCGGCGGGCCGTCGTTCTTCAGGAGATCGGCGTAGAACGACACCGCCTTGTGCCACTCGGGCGAATCGAGCTGCGCCTGCCACTTCTCGTTGAACCATTCGCCGCCGAACGTGTTCACCACCGTCGACACGAACGCCATGTTCTCGCCCCAGCCCGCCTTGCCGCGCAGACAGATGCCGTACTGGCCCTTCGACTTGTCGGTGAGCTTGTCGGCGAACTGCTTGATCTGGTCGTAGGTCGGCTGGTCGGGCATCTTCAGGCCGGCGGCCTGGAAGAGATCCTTTCGGTAGTAAGTCATCGAGCTTTCGACGTAGAACGGCAGCGCGTAAAGCTGACCGTTGTACGAGAGCCCGTCGCGGGCGGTCTTCACGACATCGTCGAGATCGTAGTTCGCGGGCAGGCCCGCCATCGGCGAGAGCCAGCCGCGCTTGCCCCACTGCGGCGCTTCATACGTGCCGATGGTCAGCACGTCGAACTGGCCGCTGTTCGTGGTGATGTCGGTCGTCGCGCGCTGGCGCAGCACGTTCTCTTCGAGGATCACCCATTTCAGCTGGATGTCGGGATTGGCTTTTTCGAACGCCGGCGAGAGCTTTTTCAGCTCGATCATGTCCGGATTGTTCAGCGTGGCGATGGTGATGGTCGTCGCGGCCTGCGCCGAGAGCGGCACGAAAACCGAGGCCGCGAGGGCCGCGGACATTGCCGATAGCGACAGCAATGCGGTGCTCGAGCGCCGCGCGCGCGGCTGTGCGGGAACGATGCGTTGGGTGCGTTTCATTGGGTTCGTCTCCTTTTTCGTTAGCACGGGCGCAGCGGATGGTCCTTTCGGACCGCCTGTCTGCTTGTGTCGATGCGCGATCGGATCGCGCGGGTTATCGTTCCGCGACGCCGTTTCAATATAGACGGTGCGCCCGATGCTGCAAGGCGCACGCGCGCGGTCAGCTCATCCAGTTGCCGCCGTCGACGTTGATCGTCTGCGCGGTGATGTAATCGGAGTCGGCGGAGGCCAGAAAGAGCGCCGCGCCGGTCAGATCGGCCGGCACGCCCATGCGGCCGAGCGGCACTTCCTCGCCGACGAGGCGTTTCTTCTCGCCGAGCGGCCGGTTTTCGTAGCGCGCGAAGAGCGCATCGACCTGTTCCCACATCGGCGTATCGACGACGCCCGGCGCGATACCGTTCACGTTGATGCGCTCTTTCGCGAGCGCGAGCGCCGCCGATTGCGTGTAGCTGATGACCGCCGCCTTGGTGGCGCAGTAGTGCGAGACGAGCGCCTCGCCGCGCCGCCCCGCCTGCGACGACATGTTGATGATCTTGCCGCCGCGCCCCTGCTCCACCATGCGCTTGGCGACCGCCTGCATCAGGAAGAACATGCCCTTGACGTTGACCGCGAACAGCCGGTCGTAGACGTCCCAGGATTCGTCGAGGATCGGGCGCATGTCGAAAAGCGCCGCGTTATTGAACAGGATATCGATTCCGCCAAAGCGTTCGACGGCGCGCGCCACGATGCGCTCGATGTCTTCGCGGCGCGTGACGTCGGCTTTGAGCGCGAGCACGCGGGCGGATGCGTCGACGGTGTCGGCGTAGCGCCCGGCCATGTCGTGCTCGTCCTTGACGTCGACGATGACGAGCTTCGCGCCTTCGTCGAGATAGCGCCGCGCGACCGCCTCACCGATCCCGCTCGCGGCGCCTGTGATGACCGCGACCTTGTCTTTCAGTCTCACCGATGTCTCCGAATTTTTGCCGTCCGGCGATGTGAGCGAACGCTCTGCCGCCGAACAATTGCTCTCTGTGTGATCGAATGATCGGTGCTCGAACGGGCGATGTCAAGGTGGGGAAGTACGGTTTCGATGGTGCGGCGCGGAAGGTTTTCGCTCGACGAACGCCGGTCTTTCTAGGAGTCGTCGTGTTGACGGCCCCTTCCTGCGTGGCTAAGTTGCTCGGCCCTGAGCCACCGCTCTCGTCAGACATAAACGCTGCCGGCCATGTCCGAAATCTCAATTACGACCACTCGTTCCAACGCAACGTTGCGCGCATTCGCTGTTGCTCTCTCGTCGATCGCAGCATGCGCTTTCGCCGCCTCCGGCACGGCACGCATCGTCGAGACCATTGAATCGACTCATCCGCCGTACTTCGCGAAGGTCTCGGACGGGCAAGTCGTTTCGGTCGCGCTTCAGCCTCAGGCGTTGCCGCGCGATATGAATCCCTCCAATTCCATTCGATCCGAAACCGGCGACTTCAAGCCCGCGCGTTATGCATTTCCCGGTGCCCGCGTGCCGAAATCCGTGTTGACGCGCCTGACCGATATTTACCGCTACGACCGTCGGCGCGACGTGCCTATCGTGTCTTCGGGCGGCGACTGGGTTATCGCCGAATATTTCCGCGCCGGGTCGCACGTGCCCCTCGCGCGCTTTCAATTGCTCGGCAAAGAGGTGCAGCGTCAGGAACGGCTGGATCGAACTGGAAAGGCGGTGGAAGTCATCGTGGTCGGCTGGGCGCCGGCAGCGTCTACCGAGGACGATGACAAGACGGACCCCGGAACGCTCGGCGAGCACCCGGCATGGATACGCGTGTTCAAGCTCTCGACTGCCGGGAAAAGAACGCTCGTCGCGTTGGCCTGGCGCAAGAAGGCTTTCATCGCCGCGCCCGATCGATACGATGCGCCGGACGAACGCGACCTCGTATTCGGATTGCCGAGCGGTGTCGCGAAATGGCCGACGGAGGAAGCGTTTCTCAAGGCCGAGCACATCGACCTCAACGCGGCAAGTCTCACGGGGCATGCTGCTTCGACCGCCGACACGCGCACGGTGCGTTGACCGTGCGCGCTTCCGATCGGCGCTTTCTCGCGATCATGCAGGACGCTCGCGCGGGCTATCTGTTCAAACGCTAACGCCGCTGCCCGTGCGCCTCTCAGCAAACTTCGCTGATGCAACTTCGATTGATACGTTATATCATCGCGAAACCATCATATCGAAGGACGCTGCGCACCCGCAGCGACGACGACATGCCATCCGTCGAAATCATGCTTTCCCGTGCCGAGGCGCTCGCCGACGAGCGCGGCCTCGCCCTCACGCCGCTGCGCCGGCACGTCTACGAACTCGTGCTGAAGGCGCACAAGCCCATCGGCGCGTACGACCTCATCGACGCGATGGAGCCGAAGCGCGGCGCGCGCGTCCCGCCGACCACCGTCTATCGCGCGCTCGATTTCCTGGTCGAGAACGGGCTCGTGCATCGCATCGAGTCGAAGAACGCGTTCGTCGCGTGCTGCGACGCCGGCAAGCCGCACGAAAGCCAGTTCCTCATCTGCGACGAATGCGGCGCAACGCTCGAAATCCAGGGCCGCGAACTCGCCTCGTCGCTTTCCGCGAGCCCGCCCGCGCACGGCTTTCAGCTGCGCCATCAGGTCGTCGAACTCAGCGGGCTTTGCAGCGATTGCCAGTACAAGCATCGCGCGCAACACGGCGCATGACATCCCGCATCGACATAAGGAAAACCATGAAACTCGCGCATGTCCTGACGTGCATCGCCGCTGCGTTCGCCTTTTGCCCGCCTGCCCTCGCGCAAACATCGGCGCAGACTTCGGCGCAAACCGCGCGCGTGCCCGTCGTCGCGGCGGAGAATTTTTATGGCGATGTGATCCGCCAGCTCGGCGGCGATCGCGTGACGGTGACGAGCATCCTCAACAATCCGGACGAAGACCCGCATCTGTTCGAAGCCAGCCCGAAGACCGCGCGCGCGCTTCAGCACGCGGCGCTCGTCGTCTATAACGGCGCGAACTACGATCCGTGGATGGACAAGCTCCTCGGCGCGACGAAGAGCGACGGCAAGCGCACCGTGATCGTCGCGGCGCAACTGACCGGCAAGAAGCCCGGCGACAATCCGCATCTCTGGTACGACCCGCCGACGATGCCCGCCGTCGCGAAAGCGGTGAGCGCTTATTTGTCGAGCGCGGACCCGGCGCACAAGAGCGATTACGACGCGCGCCTCGCCGCGTTCCTTCAGGCGCTGAAACCCCTCGACGCGCGCATCGCGGTGATGAAATCGCACTACAAGGGCGTGCCCGTGACCGCGACTGAGCCGGTGTTCGGCTATATGTCCGACGCCATCGGCTTCGAAATGCGCAACACGCGCTTCCAGACCGCGCAGATGAACGAGACGGAGCCGAGCCCCGCCGACATCGCCGCCTTCGAGAAAGACCTGCGCGAGCGGCGCGTGCATGTGCTCATCTACAACAGCCAGGCGACGGGCGCGCTCACGCGGCGTCTGCTCGATGTCGCGAAGGACGCGCATGTGCCGAGCATCAGCGTGACGGAGACGCTGCCCGCCGGCAAGACGTATCAGCAATGGATGCAGTCGCAACTCGACGCGCTCGCGGGCGCGCTGCAAGGATGGCAACGATGACGCAAGCGCCGCAACCCGCGCTGGAAGTCGATCGCGTGACGCTGGAACTCGGCGGCCGCGCGATCCTGAACGACGCGAGCTTCACCGTGAACACGGGCGAATTCATCGGCGTGCTCGGGCCGAACGGCGCGGGCAAGACCACGCTGATGCGCGCGCTGCTCGGCCTCGTGCCCGTCGCGTCCGGCGCGATCCGCGTGAACGGCGAAGCGGTGGTGCGCGGCAACGCATCCATCGGCTATATGCCGCAGATTCGCAGCGGACTCGCGGGCCGGCGCGTGCTGGGCCGCGATTTCGTCGCGATGGCGGCGGACGGACATCGCTGGGGCCTGCCGCATCGCAATGCCCGCATTCGCGCCGATGTCGAGCGCGTGCTCGATCTCGTCGGCGCACGGCAACTGGCGGCGCGGCCGCTCTCCGAGCTATCGGGCGGCGAGCGTCAGCGGCTTTTGCTCGCGCAATGTCTGCTCGGCAATCCGCGCCTGTTGCTGCTGGACGAACCGCTCATCAGCCTCGATCCGCGTCATCAGACGGGCGTGGTCGAACTCGTGCGGCGCGTGCAGCGCGAACTCAACATCACCGTGCTGTTTTCCGCGCACGAGTTGAATCCGCTTTTGAATTCGCTCGATCGCGTGCTGTATCTCGGCAATGGGCGCGCCGCACTCGGCACCGTCGATGAAGTCATCACGAAACCCGTGCTCTCGCGTCTGTACGGCTCGCCCATCGACGTGATGCGCGTGAACGGCCGCATCTTCGTGATGTCGGGCGATGTCGAGATCGACAAGCTCGATCACGCGCACGAGGAAGGCGGCGAACACGAACACGAACATGAGCATGAACACGATCACGGCCATGCGCACAGTCACGGCCACAGCCACGTCAAGTAGAAAGCACAATGTTTGAATACGACTTCATGGTGAATGCATTCGCGGCGTCGGGAATCGTCGCGGTGCTGTCGGGGATCGTCGGCTACTTTCTCGTGATGCGCGGACAGACGTTCGCGGGCCACGCGCTATCGCACGTCGGCTTCACCGGCGCGACGGGCGCGGTGCTGCTCGGCATGCCGCCGATCTGGGGAATGGTCGGCTTCACGCTCGCGGCGGGCGTCGGCATGGGCGCGCTCGGCGAAAAGCTCTCGGGCCGCGATGTCGCCATCGGCGTGATTCTTTCGCTATCGCTCGGCTTCGGCCTGCTGTTTCTCCACTTCTTCACCGCCTACGCGACGCAGGCCACCGCGCTGCTCTTCGGCAACGTGCTCGGCGTGAATCACGCGACGCTCGTTCTGCTCGCGGGGCTGGCTGCGGTGAGCCTCGTCGCGCTCGGCGTCATCATGCGGCCGCTGCTGTTCGCGTCGCTGCAGCCGGAACTGGCGGAGGCGAAAGGCGTATCGCTGCGGCTCGTGTCGGTGCTGTTTCTCGCGATCACCGCGCTCGCGGTGGCGGCGTGCACGCAGATCGTCGGCGTGCTGCTCGTGTTCGCGCTGATGGTCGGTCCGGCTGCTGCGGCGCAGAACGTGACGACGCGCTTATCGGCGGGATTGCTGCTCGCGGCGCTGTTCGCGCTCGCGCAGGCGTGGATCGGCTTGACGCTCGCCTATTACACCGACTGGCCGACGAGCTTCTGGATCACGATGCTCGCGGCGCTGGTATATGCAGGAAGCCTGCTGGGAAGGCGCGGGCATTGATCGTTGCGATGCCGGTCGTGCGCGCGGCGCAACCGGCATCGCCAGATACTTACCGCGTCAACACGCGCGCGTGATGCGCGATGTGGTCCCCGACGAACGTCGAGATAAAGAAGTACCCGTGGTCGTAGCCTTCATGCCGGCGCACGGTCACGTCATGTCCCGCTTCGCGCGCGTGGCGCTCGAATACATCGGGATGAAGCTGCTCGGCAAGAAACTGATCCGCCAGACCCTGATCGATCAGAATCCCGCCCTCGAAGCGCGATGCGGTCTTCACGAGTTCGCTGGCGTCGTACCGAGCCCATGCCGAACGATCGTCGCCGAGATAGCCGGTGAACGCCTTCACGCCCCACGGACACAGCGACGGCGCCGCGATCGGCGCGAACGCCGACACGCTCCGATACACGTCCGGATTGCGCAGCGCCAGCACGAGCGCACCGTGGCCGCCCATCGAATGCCCGAAGATGCCGAGCCGGTCCTCGCGCACCGGCAATTCCGCCAGCACCGCTTCGCGCAAATCCTGCGTCACGTACGAATACATGCGATACCGCTCGCTCCACGGCTCGCGCGTCGCATCGACATAAAAGCCCGCGCCCACGCCGAAATCCCACGCGTCTTTCTCGCCGGGAATATCGGCGCCGCGCGGACTGGTATCCGGTGCGATCAGCGCAATGCCCTGTTCCGCCGCGTAGCGCTGCGCGCCCGCCTTGATCGGGAACGTCTCCTCGGTGCACGTGAGGCCGGCGAGATAGAACAGCGCCGGCACCTTGCCCGACGCCGCCTGCGCGGGCAGGAAGACGGAGAAGCGCATGGGCAGGCCGATGGACTTCGACTCATGCCGATAAATGCGCTGCACGCCATCGAAACAGCGATGCTCCTCGATGAGTTCGAGCATGGCGTTCTCCTTCGTTCAATAGATGACGACGGAACGGATCGACTCGCCCTTCTTCATCAGGTCGAAGCCGTCGTTGATCTGGTCGAGCTTCAGATGATGCGTGATGAGATCGTCGATATTGATCTTGCCTTCCATGTACCAGTCGACGATCTTCGGCACATCCGTGCGCCCGCGCGCGCCGCCGAACGCCGAGCCCTTCCATTCGCGGCCCGTGACGAGCTGGAACGGACGCGTGCTGATCTCTTCGCCCGCCGCCGCCACGCCGATGATGAACGACTGCCCCCAGCCCTTGTGCGTGCATTCGAGCGCCTGACGCATGAGCTTCACATTGCCGACGCATTCGAACGAATAGTCCGCGCCGCCATCGGTCAATTGCACGATGTGATCGACCACGTTCTCCACTTCGTTCGGGTTGATGAAGTGCGTCATGCCGAACTTCTTCGCGAGTTCCACGCGGCCCGGATTGATATCGACACCGATGATCTTGTCCGCGCCGACCATCTTCGCGCCCTGGATCACGTTCAGGCCGATGCCGCCCAGCCCGAACACGACCACGTTCGCGCCCGCTTCCACCTTCGCCGAATACACAACCGCGCCGACGCCCGTCGTCACGCCGCAGCCGATGTAGCAGATCTTGTCGAACGGCGCGTCTTCACGCACCTTCGCGACGGCGATCTCCGGCACGACGATGTAGTTCGAAAACGTCGACGTGCCCATGTAGTGAAAGAGCGGCTTGCCGTCGAGCGAGAAGCGCGAGGTGGCATCGGGCATGAGGCCCTTGCCTTGCGTCGCGCGAATCTTCTGGCAAAGATTCGTCTTGCGCGACAGACAGAACTTGCACTCGCGGCATTCCGGCGTGTAGAGCGGAATCACGTGATCGCCCTTCTTCAGCGTGCCGACGCCCGGACCGACATCGACGATCACCCCCGCGCCTTCGTGGCCGAGAATCGCCGGGAAGATGCCTTCCGGGTCCGCGCCCGACAGCGTGTAGTAGTCGGTGTGGCAGATGCCCGTCGCTTTCACTTCGATCAGCACTTCGCCGGCGCGCGGGCCTTCGAGATCGACTTCCTCGATGGTGAGCGGCTGACCGGCTTTCCATGCGATTGCGGCTTTTGTCTTCATCGTCCAGTTCCTCGGTTTCTTGAGATTGATGGTTTCAGCGAATGATATTCAGGACTTCGTAGCAAGCGCCCATCGTGTGATAGTCGGTCTTGCCGGCGGGGCTTTTCTCGTCGCTGTACTGGCGGTTGTCGCGCGTCAGGATGCGATACCACGCGCCGTATTTGTGATCGACGAAATGCGCCCAGCTATAGGTCCACAGGCGGTCGTAGTCGTTCCAGTAGCGCACGGCGGCTTCTATGTCGCCATCGCGCTGCATGCGATCCGCGAGCAACGCCGCCGCCGCGAGCGATTCCGCCTGCACCCAGAAGTACTTGTCTTCGTCGTAGAACTTGCCTTCCGTGTCGAAGCCGTAGACCATGCCGCCGTGCTCGTCGTCCCACGAGCGTTCCAGCGCGCGGTCGAACAGTTCGCGCGCGCGTTGCACATGCCATGCGTCAGGCCGATGCCGGTCGAGAATCAGCAGCAGCTTCGCCCATTCGGTCTGATGCCCCGGCTGAAAGCCCCAGGGCCTGAAGATGTTGCTGCGATCGCCCTTGTTGTAGTCCCAGTCGATGGACCAGTCCGGCTTGTAATGCTCCCACACGAGGCCGCCCGCGAGCGACGCCTGGCGGTTCACCATGTTGTCGGCGAGGAGCGCGGCGCGGTCGAGATAGCGCGCTTCGCCGGTCGCTTCGAACGCGGCGAGAAACGCTTCGCATGCGTGCATGTTCGCGTTCTGCCCGCGATAGTCGGAGACGTTCCAGTCCGCGCTCGCTTCGTCCTTATACAGACCGTGCGCCGCGTCCCAGAAGTGCGTTTCCATCACGTGCCAGGTTTCGTCGAGATACGCGCGCGCTTCGTCGAAGCCCGCTTCGACGGCCTTCGCATACGCGAGCACGACGAACGCGAGGCCATAGCAATGGTTGGTGGCATCTGTCACGTCGCGGCCGTTGAGCGTCCACGCATAGCCGCCCGTCTGCGGATTGCGATGAACCTCCCGCAAATAATCGATGCCATGCCGCACGCCGCCGCGATACTCGTCGAGACCGTAGTGCTTGTAGGCCATCGCGTAGTTGAACACGAAGCGCGTGCTCGACACGAGATGACGCGACTTGCGGTCGTAGATCGTGCCGTCGTTCTTGTAGAAGTGATAGAAGCCGCCTGCGGGGTCCATGCAGTGCGGGTGATAGAAGATCATCGTGCGCAGCGCGTGGTCCAGCAAAAACTGGCGCGAGCGGAAGTCGGGTTGCGTCGGGACGGAAGCGGACATAGCGGAATGTCGATGTTGTTGTGATGCGCAGGACGTTGCCGTGCGGGTTGAGCGTGAGGGACGTGCTGCAGAGCCCAAAGTGTAAGGGCTAACGCGCTTGCCGTCAGAACCAGCCTTCGACGCGTCCGTACAGGTCGATGAAACGCGCGTGCCTTCGTTGAAGCGCGGCGTCGCCTCGCGGTGCGGCCACGCGCGTCGCGGCCGGCGCGAGCGATGCGAGTTCGTTCGTCCGCCAATGCCCCGCCGCGATGCCGCCGAGCATCGCCGCGCCGCGCGCCGCCGCGTTCGGGCAATCGACGGCGTTCAGCTCGACATCGAGCGCATCGGCGAGCAACTGACGCCAGCGCGCATCGATCGATCCGCCGCCCGCGAGTCGCATCGCGGACAACGGCGTGCCGCTGTTCCGGATTGCATCGAGACCCGCACGCAATGCGAATGCCACGCCTTCGAATGCGGCGCGCATCATCGAGCCGCGCGTGTCGTCGAGGCCGAGTCCGAGCCATCCGCCGCGCGCCGCCGGGTTCATCCACGGCGAGCGTTCGCCGCTCAGGTACGGCAGAAAGGTGACGGATGCGCTGGCGTCGGCGGCGAAGGCGTCGTCGTAGGCGGCGGGCCACGTCGCATAGCCGAGCCAGCCGCGCACCGCTTCCAACGCCACGCCGACGTTCTGCATCGCGGCCATGCGATACCACGTGTCCGTCGCCGCGCGATACGCATGCAGGCCGCGCACGGACGGCGGCGCGTCCTCGCACATGACGACGATCTGCCCGCCGCTGCCCGTCGTGAGCAGCGCGTCGCCGTCCGCGTGCAGGCCGCTGCCGAGCGCGGCGCAAGGCGTATCGCCCGCGCCGGCGGCCATCGGAATTCCGGCGCGCAAGCCGAGTTCCGCCGCCGCCCGCGCCGACAACGCGCCGCCTTCTCCATGCGATACCGCGACCGGCGCGAACCATTCGCGCGGCAAGCCGAGCCTGTCGATGAGCGCGTCGTCCCACGCGCCCGAAGGATGCGCGAGCGCCGTCGCGCAGGCATCGGATGGATCGGTGACGAACGTGCCGCCCAGACGCACGCGCAGCCAGTCCTTCGGCTGCAACGCCCATCGCATTTCGCAGGCCACCACGCGCTCGTTCACCGAGAGCCAGCGCAAGAGCGGTCCGGCCATGCCCGGCGCGACCGGGTTCGGCTGCGGCTCGGGCCATGCGTCGAGCAAGGCGCTCGCGCGCGTGTCGGGCCAGAGCATCGCGGGGCGCAGCGCGCGGCCATCGGCAGCGGTCGGGACGACGCCGTGCATCTGCCCGGAAAAGCCGATCGCGCTCACCGCTTGCCGTTCGTCCGATGGCAAACGCGCGGCGGCATCGACGAGCGCGGCATGCCACGCATCGGCGGACGTTTCGGCCCAGCCGGGATGCGCGCTCGTCACCGCATACGCCGCGCTCGACGATGCGACCTCGCGCGCCGCTTCATCGACAATGGCGAGTTTGATCGAACCGGTGCCGAGATCGATGCCAAGAAAACGCATGAAATGACTTCTCCGTGTCGTGTGAAAACGCGTCAGGGAAAACGCTCGATTCGCGGGTTAACCCCGCCGTCGCGCGCAACAGGCAAAAAATGGACTATACGGGCCTCGTGATGAACATCATAACGATGCCCGCAATCAAGCGGCCTTTCTTCACACGACATGAATCGCCGCGTGTGCGTCAAACCCCTTGCTGCAAAGGCTTCGACGCCATCTTGCCGCATGCCGCGCGGGTTTTTCATATCGGCATGCGAACGCGTCGTATAGCGTCGCGTGGTCTTGTTAGGGCTTTTTGACGCACTTACCTTGGAGGCCATTCAAGTGGAAAGGCTTTTCAAGGAGAGAGACATGGCATCGAGTACGAGCAGCGCAAACGCGCATGCAAAGGTTCATCCGTGCGACGAGCGGCTGCCCACCGGCCAACTTCTGACGCTGGGGATCCAGCACGTCCTCGTGATGTACGCGGGCGCCGTCGCGGTGCCGCTGATTCTCGGCGCGGCGATGCATCTCACCAAGGATCAGGTCGCGTTCCTCATCAGCGCCGACCTGTTTTCATGCGGCGTCGCGACGCTCATCCAGACGCTCGGCCTGTGGATCTTCGGCATTCGCCTGCCGGTCATCATGGGCTGCACGTTCGCCGCTGTCGGACCGATGGTCGCCATCGGCACGAATCCGTCGCTCGGCATTCTCGATGTCTTCGGCGCCACGATCGCGGCGGGCGTCATCGGCATCTTTCTCGCGCCGATGATCGGCAAGCTGCTGCGCTTCTTCCCGCCGGTCGTGGTCGGCACGGTGATCGCGGTGATCGGCCTGTCGCTGATGGGCGTGGGCATCAACTGGGCGGCGGGCGGCGTCGGCAATCCGGACTACGGCAACCCGGTTTATCTGCTCCTGTCGCTCGTCGTGCTGTCGCTCATTCTGCTCATCAACAAGTTCGCGCGCGGCTTCATCGCGAATATATCGGTGCTGCTCGGCATCGTCGCGGGCTTCGTCATTGCCGCGATGCTCGGCCGCGTCAGCATGGACGGCGTGGCGCATGCGCCGTGGGTCGGCATCGTGATGCCGTTCCACTTCGGCCTGCCGCATTTCGATGCGCTCTCCGTCGCGACGATGGTGATCGTCATGTTCGTGACGTTCATCGAATCGACGGGCATGTTCCTCGCGGTCGGCGATCTCGTCGAACGTCCGGTCGATCAGAAAGCGCTCGTGCGCGGCCTGCGCGTGGATGGTCTCGGCACGCTGATCGGCGGCGTGTTCAACTCGTTCCCGCATACGTCGTTTTCGCAGAACGTCGGCTTGATCGGCGTGACGGGCGTGAAGAGCCGCTTCGTCTGCGCGACGGGCGGCGTGATTCTCGTGCTGCTCGGCCTCTTTCCTAAGATGGCGCAGGTGGTCGCGTCGGTGCCGCCGTTCGTGCTGGGCGGCGCGGGCATCGTGATGTTCGGGATGGTCGCGGCGAACGGCATCAAGGTGCTGTCGAAGGTGGACTTCGCGAAGAATCACCACAACCTGTTCATTGTCGCGGTGAGCGTGGGACTCGGGCTCGTGCCGGTGGTCGCGCCGAAGTTCTTCTCGCAACTGCCGCACGCGCTCGAGCCGATTCTTCACAGCGGCATTCTGCTGGCGTCGGTGTCGGCGGTGCTGTTGAATATCGTGTTCAACGGCGTGCGCAAGGAGCGTGAGGCGCGATGCGACATCCGCCAGGCCGGACATGAGTTCGATGGCACCGCGCGGGCGTCGGAAGCGCAATAAGGACGTGTTGGCGGGTGTGCTTGCCTTGAGCGCCGCGGTGTGAGCCGCGGCGCTTTTTTCATGGCGTCAGGATGCGGCGTCGGCTGCGCGCGGTGAATCGCCGGTGCGCTCGATCCATCCGCCGCCGAGCGCCTGATACAGCGTCACCAAATTGGCGAGCCGCTGCGTGCGCGCGACGATCAGCGATTGCTGCGCGGCGTACAAGTCCTGCTGCGCGGTCAGCACGCCGAGATAGCTGTCGACGCCTTGCCGGTAGCGCATCGTCGACAAATCCAGACGACGCTGTTGCGCGGCGGTGTCGCGTTCGAGCGCTTGAATTTGCTGATCGTAGGTGCCGCGCGCGGCGAGGCCATCGGCGACATCGCGGAACGCCGACTGGATCGCCTTCTCGTACTGCGCGATCCGGATGTTCTTCTGGACGTTCGCGAGATCGAGATTCGCCTGATTCTCGCCGCCTTCGAAGATCGGCAGCGTGATCGTCGGCGCGAAGCTCCATGCAGCCGAACCCGCCTTGAAGAGACCGCCGAGCGTCGGACTCAGCGTGCCGAAGCTGCCCGTCAGCGAAATGCGCGGGAAGAACGCCGCCCGCGCCGCGCCGATATTCGCGTTCGCGGCAAGCAGATTCTGCTCCGCTTCCATGATGTCGGGACGGCGCGTCAGCAAGTCCGATGGCAAGCCCGCAGGAATGTCCGTGAGGAAGTGCTGGTCGTTGAGCGGCATGCCGGCGGGCAGATCGTCGGGCATCGGCTCGCCGAGCAACAGCACGAGCGCATTGACCGCCTGCGCCCGCGCGCGCTGCTGCGCCTGAAGGTTCGCGTTCGCGCTCTCGACCACCGTCTGCGATTGACTCACGTCGAGTTCTGACGCCGCGCCGTTGTCGAACTGCAGCTTGACGATGTCATACGACGCGCGCGCCGTCTTGAGCGTGCCTTCGGTGACGCGCAACAGATCATCGGCCTGAAGCACTTGCAGATACTGCGACGCCACTTGCGAGATCAGCGAAACCTCGAACGCTTTACGCGCATACGCCGTCGAGAAATACTGCGCGAGCGCCTGATCCTTGAGACTCTGCACGCGCCCGAACAAGTCGATTTCCCACGACGCATTGAGGCCGACCGAATACGTGTTCGAAATCGTCTTGTCGAAGAACGACAAGTCTCGCGGCGTGCGCTGTTTCGACTGATCCGCTTGCGCCGAGATCGCCGGGAAAAGCTCCGAACGCACGATCCGATACTGCGCCTGCGCCGCCTGAATGTTCAGCACCGACACGCGCAAATCGCGATTGTTTTTCAACGCGATATCGATGAGCCGCTGCAGCCGCGCATCGACGAAAAACGCGCGCCAGCCGATATCCGCCGCCGCGACGCCTTGCGCCACGTTGGGCTGCGCGGCATACACGCCGCCTGCCGGAAAGTTCGCCGATACGGGCGCGGCGGGCCGCTCGTACGTCGGTTCCAACGTGCAGCCTGCGGCCAGAACCGCGACCGCCGCCGCGATCAAAGAATGTTTGAGCATGTCAATGTCCCTGCTTGCCTGAGCCGTCGCGCGCGCCGGAACGCTGCCGCTCGTAATCCGCGATTGCGGCTTCCGTGTCTTCCTTGTCGCCGCCGAAGCGCGCGCGGACCACGACGAAGAACATCGGCACCATGAAGATGGCGAAGAAGGTCGCGGAAAGCATCCCGCCGATCACGCCCGTCCCGATGGCATGCTGGCTCGCCGATCCCGCGCCGTTGCTGATCGCGAGCGGCAAGGTGCCGAGGATGAACGCGAGCGACGTCATCAGAATCGGACGCAGACGCAGGCGCGCCGCTTCGAGCGCAGCCGCGACCGGCCCCATGCCTTGCGCAAGCTGCAATTCGCGCGCGAACTCGACGATGAGAATGGCGTTCTTCGCCGACAAGCCGACTGTCGTCAGCAAGCCGACCTGGAAGAACACGTCGTTTTCGAGGCCACGCAAGGTCACGGCGAGCAACGCGCCGATCACGCCGAGCGGCACGACCATGATCACGGAGAACGGAATCGACCAGCTCTCGTACAGCGCGGCAAGGCACAGGAACACGACGAGAATCGAGATGCCGTACAGAACCGGCGCTTGCGAGCCGGACTGGAGCTGCTGAAGCGACAAGCCCGTCCATTCATAGCCGATGCCCGCCGGGAGCTTCGCGGCGAGCGCTTCGATGGCCTGCATCGCCTGGCCGGTGGATTTGCCGGGAGCCGCCGCGCCCTGGATTTCGATCGACGACATGCCGTTGTAGCGCTCCAGCTTCGGCGAGCCGTTGCGCCACTCGCCCGTCGCGAACGCGGAGAACGGCACCATGCCGCCCGACGCATTGCGCACGAACCAGCCGTCGATGTTTTCCGGCGACATGCGGAACGGCGCGTCGCCCTGAAGGTAGACCTTCTTGATGCGGTTGTCGGTATCGAGGAAGTTGTTCACGTACATCGACGCCCACGCCGCCGAGAACGTCTGATCGATCGCGGATGCCGGCACGCCCAGCGCCAGCGCCTTCTCGCGGTCGATGTTCACCTTGAACTGCGGCGTATCGTTGAGGCCGTTCGGACGCACCTGCGCGAGCGACGGATCGCTCGCCGCCATGCCGAGCAACTGATTGCGCGCGGCCATCAGCGCGTCGTGACCTACGCCCGCGCGATCCTGCAGCTCGAAGTCGAAGCCCGACGCCGTGCCGAGTTCGGGGATGGACGGCGGATTGACCGGGAAGACCATCGCGTTGCGATACCCCGCGAAGCGCCCGAACGTGCGGCCCACGAGCGCCTGCACCTTCGCGTCGGCGCGCTGGCGTTGCGCGTAATCCTTCAGGCGCACGAACACGAGGCCCGAGTTCTGCCCGCGTCCCGCGAAGCTGAAGCCGTTCACCGTGAACACGGATTCAACGACCGCGCTTTCCTGCTTCAGCAAGTAGCCGGCGACATCGTCGAGCGCGCGTTGCGTGGTTTCCTGCGTCGATCCGGCCGGACCGGCGACGAGGATGAACATCGTGCCCTGATCTTCGTCGGGCAGAAACGCCTTCGGCAGCTTCGTGAACAGCAGCCCGACCACCGCGATGATCGCGAGATAGATGACGAGCCAGCGCCCCGAGCGGCGGATGACGTGCGTGACGCCCGTATGATACGTGTCGCGGCTCTTGTCAAACGTGCGGTTGAACCAGCCGAAGAAGCCGGTCGACTTCTGCGCGTGGCCCTTCGGCAGCGGCTTCAGGATGGTCGCGCACATGGCGGGCGTGAGGACCATCGCGGTGAGCACGGAGAGGACCATCGCGGAAACGATGGTGAGCGAGAACTGCCGATAGATCACGCCGACCGATCCGCCCGAGAACGCCACCGGCACGAACACCGCCGACAGCACGAGCGCCACGCCGATCAGCGCGCCGGTGATCTGGCCCATCGCCTTGCGCGTGGCTTCGCGCGGCGGCAAGCCTTCTTCGCTCATCACGCGCTCGACGTTTTCGACGACGACGATCGCATCGTCCACCAAGAGGCCGATGGCGAGCACGATGCCGAACATCGACAGCGTGTTGATCGAAAAGCCGAGCGCGGACATGATCGAGAACGTGCCGAGCAGCACGACCGGCACCGCGATGGTCGGAATCAGCGTCGCGCGGATGTTCTGCAGGAACAGATACATCACGAGGAACACGAGCACGATCGCTTCGCACAAGGTCTTGATCACGTCCGAAATGGACTGGCGCACGAACGGCGTGGTGTCGTACGGATACTTCACGACGAGCCCGTGCGGGAAGTACTTCGACAACTCGTCGATCTTCTTGCGCACGCGCTCGGCCGTGGCGAGCGCATTCGCGCCGGTCGCGAGACTCACGCCGAAGCCCGCGGCCGGATGCCCGTTGTAGTGCGTCTCGAAGTTGTAGTTCTCGCCGCCCAGCTCCACGCGCGCGACGTCCTTCACGCGGACCTGCGAACCGTCCGCGTCGACCTTCAGCAGCACGTCGCCGAACTGCTCGGGCGTGCGCAGCAGCGTCGCTTCGGTGATGGTGGCCTGCATCGCCTGACCGGGCGTCGCGGGCGTGCCGCCGAGCTGGCCGCCCGCGACCTGCACGTTCTGCGCTTGCAAGGCCTGTTGCACGTCGCCGGGCATGAGGCCGTACTTCATCAGCTTGTTCGGATCGAGCCAGATGCGCATGGCGTATTGCGTGCCGAACAGGTTGACCGTGCCGACGCCGTCGAGACGGCTGATCTGTTCCTGCACGTGCGACGCCACGTAGTTCGCGAGGTCGTTGCGGTTCATGCTGCCGTCTTCGGACACGAACGCGAGCACGACGAGGAAGCTGTTGCTCGCCTTCGACACGCTCAGGCCGAGCTGCTGCACCACTTGCGGCAGGCTGGGCGTGGCGAGCTGCAGCTTGTTCTGCACCTGAACCTGCGCGATGTCGGGGTTCGTGCCCGCCGCGAACGTCAGCGTGACGGTCGCCGTGCCCGAATCGTCCGAACTCGACGACAGATACATCAAGTGGTCGAGCCCGCTCATCTGCTGCTCGATCACCTGCGTGACGGTGTTTTCGACGGTTTGCGCGGACGCGCCGGGGAACATCGCGGTGATCTGGACGGACGGCGGCGCGACGGTCGGATATTGCGCGACCGGCAATGTCGATACCGACGCGAGGCCCGCGAGCATGAGGATGATGGCGATCACCCACGCGAAGATCGGGCGATCGATGAAGAATCTGGCCATTGAGCGTGCCTCCGTCCTTACGCGCCGGACGCGGCCGAAGCTGCGGAAGCGGCCGAAGCTGCGGAAGCGGCAAAAGCCACCGAAGCCGGCGCGGCCTTCACGACCATGCCCGGCCGAACCTTGTCGGTGCCTTCGACGATCACGCGATCGCCCGCCTGCACGCCGCTCTCGACGATCCAGTTCTGCCCCGCCGTGCCCGATGTCACGAGCGGGCGCGGCGCGACCTTGCCGTCCTTGTCGACGATCATCGCGATGGGGGTGCCTTTCTGGTCGTGCGTGACGCCCGCGACCGGCACGAGCAGCGCGTGCTCATTGACGCCCTCGGCGATGCGCGCGCGCACGAACATGCCCGGCAACAGCACGCGGTCATGGTTCGGGAACACCGCGCGCACGGTGACGGAGCCGGTCGAGCGGTCCACGGTCACGTCGCTGAACTGGAGCTTGCCTTTCTCGGGATAAACGCGGCCGTCTTCGAGAATCAGCGTGACTTCGGCGGCGTTCGGACCGGCGCTCACGAGCCGCCCTTCCTGGATCTGGCGACGCAGCTTGAGGCCGTCGAGACTCGATTGCGTGAGATCGACGTACATCGGGTCGAGCTGCTGCACGGTCGCCATCAGCGTGGCCTGGCTCGCCTGCACGTACGCGCCCGGCGTGACTTGCGATATGCCGATCTGGCCCGTGACGGGCGACGCGACGTCCGTATAGCCGACGTTGATCTGCGCCGTGCGCAGCGCAGCCTTCGCCGCCGCTACTTCCGCCGCCGCCTGGCCTTGCGCGGCGACCGCGTTGTCGTAGTCCTGCTTGCTGACCGCGTTCGCGGCGACGAGCACCTTGTATCGCTCGGCCTGAGCCGATGTCGAGACGAGATTCGCCTCGGCCTTCGCAAGCGACGCCTTCGCGCTGTCGAGCTGCGCGAGATACGGCGCGTGATCGATCTTGTAGAGTCGCTGGCCGGCCTTCACGAGCGCGCCTTCGGTGAAATCGCGCCGCTGCACGATGCCATCGACGCGTGCGCGCACTTGGGCATCGACGAACGCGCTGGTGCGCCCCGGCAATTCGCTGGTCACGGGCACCGCGACGGGCGCGAGCGTGACGACGCCGACTTCGGGCGTGGGCGGGGTCATCGGCGGATGCTTGTCCCCGCAGGCGGCCACGAGCATGGCGGCCGACATGGCCGTCGCGACACGGATGAATCGGTTTGGAATCCTTTCGAAGCGCATGAAGCGAGGACCTCTTGATGACTGGAAAAAGGAATGCGCGCGCCCGTCATTGGGAACGCGAATGCCCGCGTGCGCGGACATCGATCGATGCACCCGGGTGCTGAATGCGGAAAGCGCGTTGCGTGGCGGCGGTCTGCCGCGGTGACAGACGAAGCGGCGCGGCCTTGAAATGCCGATGCCCGGATGCCTGAATGCCCGAACGCGCGGCGGTGCGCCCGTCTCAGGCGACGCGATTATAGGTAGCGGATTTTATGAGGATCGCTAAGAGAGGGTCGGATTCAACGAAATTTGACGAGGTCAAACCGAATTTGTCGAAGCCTGAGCGGAACGCGCGAAAAAAAGCCCGGCGCGATGGCCGGGCTGTGATGCTGATACTGACTTACCGACGACGGGCAATCACCCCGCTGCCGCAGCCGACGATGCCGCCCGCGGCGCGCTGGCCGGTCCGACATCGGCGGGCGCATCGGCGGGGCGCGGCGCGTCGCCGGTGTGCTCGATCCATCCGCCGCCCAGCGCCTGATACAGCGTCACCAGATTCGCGAGCCGCTGCGTGCGCGCGGTGATCAGCGTCTGCTGCACCGAATACAGATCCTGCTGCGCGGTCAGCACGCCGAGATAGCTGTCGACGCCTTGCCGGTAGCGCATCGTCGACAAATCCAGACGACGCTGCTGCGCGGCGGTGTCGCGTTCGAGCGCTTGAATCTGCTGATCGTAGGTGCCGCGCGCGGCGAGGCCATCGGCGACATCGCGGAACGCCGACTGAATCGCCTTCTCATACTGCGAAATCTGGATGTTCTTCTGGATGTTCGCCAGATCCAGATTCGCCTGATTCTGCCCGCCTTCGAAGATCGGCAGTGTGATCGTCGGCGCGAAGCTCCACGCGGCCGAACCCGGCTTGAACAAGCCGCCGAGCGTCGGACTCAACGTACCGAAACTGCCCGTCAGCGAAATGCGCGGGAAGAACGCCGCGCGCGCCGCGCCGATGTTGGCGTTCGCGGCAAGCAGGTTCTGCTCCGCTTCCATGATGTCGGGACGACGCGTCAGCAAGTCCGACGGCAAGCCCGCAGGAATGTCCGTAAGGAAGTCCTGTTCGTTGAGCGGCATGCCGGTCGGCAGATCGTCGGGCATCGGTTCGCCGAGCAACAGCACGAGCGCATTGACCGCCTGCGCCCGCGCGCGCTGCTGCGCCTGATAGTTCGCCGTCGCGGTTTCGACCACGGTTTGCGACTGGCTCAAATCCAGCTCGGACGCCGTGCCGTTGTCGAACTGCAGCTTGACGATGTCGTACGATTCGCGCGCCGTCTTCAGCGTCGATTCGGTGACCGTCAGCAGATCGTCCGCCTGCAGCACTTGCAGATATTGCGCCGCGACTTGCGAAATCAGCGAAATCTCGAACGCCTTGCGTGCATACGCCGTCGAGAAATACTGCGCGAGCGCCTGATCCTTCAGGCTCTGCACGCGCCCGAAGAGATCGATTTCCCACGACGCATTCAGGCCCACGGAATACGTGTTCGAAATCGTCCGGTCGAAGAACGAGAGGTTTCGCGGCGTGCGCTGCTTCGACTGATCCGCTTGCGCCGAGATCGTCGGGAACAGTTCGGAACGCACGATCCGATACTGCGCCTGCGCGGCCTGAATGTTCAGCACCGACGTGCGCAGATCGCGATTGTTCGCGAGCGCGATGTCGATGAGCCGCTGCAGCCGCGCATCGACGAAAAACTCGCGCCAGCCGATATCCGCGCCCGCGACGTCCTTCGCGCTGCGCCCGCCGGCATCCGCCGCGCCCGGCTGCGTCGCGTAGACGCCGCCGGTCGGGAACGTCTGCGACACGGGCGCGGCCGGACGCTCGTACTTCGGCTCCATCGTGCAGCCTGTGGCCAGAACCGCGATGGCCGCCGCAATCAAAGAAAGTCTACGCATTTCAGTGTCCTTCGTTGCCATCGCGCGGATTCTGCTGTTCAGGATGATGCTGCTCGTAGTGCTCGAGCGCGACTTCCGGATTTTCCTTCTCGCCGCTGAACTGCGCGCGGATCACGACGAAGAACATCGGCACCATGAAGATCGCGAGGAAGGTCGCGGTCAGCATCCCGCCGATCACGCCCGTGCCGATCGCGTGCTGGCTCGCCGATCCCGCGCCGTTGCTGATCGCGAGCGGCATCACGCCGAGCACGAACGCGAGCGACGTCATCAGAATCGGGCGCAAGCGCAGGCGCGCCGCTTCCATCGCCGCTTCGATCGGTCCCATCTTCTCCGATATCTGCAGCTCCCGCGCAAACTCGACGATCAGAATCGCGTTCTTCGCCGACAAGCCGACGGTCGTCAGAAGACCGACCTGGAAGAACACGTCGTTCTCCAGTCCGCGCAAGGTCACGGCGAGCAGCGCGCCGATCACGCCGAGCGGCACCACCATGATGACCGAGAACGGAATCGACCAGCTTTCATACAGCGCCGCGAGACACAGGAACACGACGAGGATCGAGATGCCGTAGAGAATCGGCGCCTGCGAACCGGACTGGATTTCCTGATACGACAAGCCCGTCCATTCGTAGCCGATCCCCGCCGGCAGCTTCGCCGCGAGCGCTTCCATCGCCTGCATCGCCTGGCCGGTGGATTTGCCGGGAGCCGCCGCGCCCTGGATTTCGACCGACGAGATACCGTTGTAGCGTTCGAGCTTCGGCGAACCGTAGGTCCAGTGGCCGGTCGCGAACGACGAGAACGGCACCATCCCGCCCGACGTATTGCGCACGTACCAGTCGCTCAGGTTCTCGGGCGTCATGCGGAACGGCGCGTCGGCTTGCAGGTACACCTTCTTGATCCGGCTGTCGGTATCGAGGAAGTTGTTCACATACGCCGATGCCCACGCGATCGAGAACGTCTGATCCACCGCCGATGCCGTCACGCCCAGCGCCAGCGCCTTTTCGCGGTCGATGTTGACCTTGAACTGCGGCGTGTCGTTGAGGCCGTTCGGACGCACCTGTGCGAGCGACGGGTCCTTCGCGGCCATGCCGAGCAACTGGTTGCGCGCGTTCATCAGCGCTTCGTGGCCCACGCCCGCGCGATCCTGCAGCTCGAAGTCGAAGCCCGCTGCCGTGCCGAGTTCCGGAATCGACGGCGGATTGACCGGGAACACCACCGCGTTCTTGTAGCCCGAGAAGCGCCCGAACAGCCGGCCGACGAGCGCCTGCACCTTCTGGTCGCCCTTCTGGCGCTGCGCGTAGTCCTTCATCCGCACGAACACGAGACCCGCGTTCTGGCCGCGGCCCGCGAAGCTGAAGCCGTTGACCGTGAACGTGGATTCAACGATCGACTTCTCGTCGTTCAGCAGATAGTCGGACACGTCCTTCAGCGCGCGCGCCGTGGTTTCCTGCGTCGAGCCGGCCGGGGTCTGCACGAGCACGAACATCGTGCCCTGGTCTTCATCCGGCAGGAACGACTTCGGCAGCTTCACGAACAGCAAGCCGACCGCGACGATCACCACGAGATAGATCAAAAGCCAGCGTCCCGAACGCTTGATCACGTGATAGACGCCCGAGTGATACTTGTCGCGGCTCTTGTCGAAGGTGCGGTTGAACCAGCCGAAGAAGCCCTTCTTCGCTTCGTGATGGCCCTGCGGAATCGGCTTCAGGATGGTCGCGCACAACGCCGGGGTCAGGATGAGCGCGGTCAGCACGGACAGCACCATCGCGGAAACGATCGTCAGCGAGAACTGTCGATAGATCGCGCCGACCGATCCGCCCGACATCGCCACCGGCACGAACACCGCCGAGAGCACGAGCGCCACGCCCACCAGCGCGCCGGTGATCTGGCCCATCGCCTTGCGGGTCGCCTCGCGTGGCGGCAAGCCCTCCTCCGCCATCACCCGCTCGACGTTCTCCACGACCACGATCGCATCGTCCACCAGCAAGCCGATGGCGAGCACGAGACCGAACATCGATAGCGTGTTGATCGAGAAGCCGACCGCCGCCATGATCGCGAACGTGCCGAGCAGCACGACCGGCACCGCGATGGTCGGAATCAGCGTGGCCCGCAGGTTCTGCAGGAACAGATACATCACGAGGAACACGAGCACGATGCCTTCGATCAGCGTCTTGACCACGTCCTCGATCGACAGGCGCACGAACGGCGTCGTGTCGTACGGATACTTCACGACGAGCCCGTTCGGGAAGTACTTCGACAATTCGTCGATCTTCTGGCGCACGGCCTTCGCGGTGGCGAGCGCGTTCGCGCCCGTCGCGAGCTGAATACCGAAGCCCGCCGCCGGCTGGCCGCTGTACTTCGTGTCGAAGTTGTAGTTTTCGCCGCCCAGCTCGATGCGCGCCACGTCCTTCAGCCGCACCTGCGAGCCATCCTGATTCACCTTCAGCAGGATGTTGCCGAACTGCTCGGGCGTGGACAGCAGCGTCGCCTCGGTGATGGTCGCCTGCAGCATCTGCCCCGGCACCGAAGGCGTGCCGCCGAGCGAGCCGCCCGCGACCTGCACGTTCTGCGTTTGCAGCGCCGCCTGCACATCGACCGGCGTGAGGCCGAAGTTGGTCAGCTTGTTCGCGTCGAGCCAGATGCGCATCGCGTATTGCGAGCCGAACAGCGTGACCGTGCCTACGCCGTCGAGACGGCTGACCGGATCCTGAATGTGCGACGCCACGTAGTTCGCGAGGTCGTACTTGCTCATGCTGCCGTCCTGCGACACGAACGCGAGCACGAGCAGGAAGCTGTTGCTCGACTTCGTGACCTTGGTGCCGAGCTGCTGCACGACCTGCGGCAGAAGCGGCGTCGCGAGCTGCAGCTTGTTCTGCACCTGCACCTGCGCGATGTCCGGATTCGTGCCCGGCGCGAACGTCAGCGTGATGGTCGCGGTGCCGGAGTCATCGGACGTGGACGACAGATACAGCAGGTGGTCGAGACCGCTCATCTGCTGCTCGATCACCTGCGTCACGGTGTTTTCGACCGTTTTCGCCGATGCGCCCGGGTACGTCGCGCTGATCTGGACGCCCGGCGGCGCGATGGTCGGATACTGCGCGACCGGCAGCGTGAAGATGGCCGCGATACCCGCGAGCATCAGGACGATGGCGATCACCCACGCGAAAATCGGGCGATCGATAAAGAACTTTGCCATGAGGCGGGCTCCTGGTTTTACGCGCCCGAGGCAGCAGATGCGGGTTGCGCGCTCGATGCGGATTGCGCGGCTTGCGCGTCGCTCGCCTGCGAGGCTCCCCCGGCTGCGGCCGGCAGTTGCGCGGGCACTGCCTTGACTTCGGCGCCCGGACGAACCTTGTCGACGCCTTGCACGATCACGCGGTCGCCCGCCTTGAGGCCGCTATCGACGACCCAGTACTGGCCGTAGGTGCCGGAGGTCACGAGCTGGCGCAGCGCCACCTTGTTGTCCGGACCGACGACGAGCGCCGTCGGCGTGCCCTTCTGGTCGTGCGTGATGCCGATCTGCGGCACGACGAGCGCGCTCGGATTCACGCCTTCGTCGATGCGCGCGCGCACGAACATGCCCGGCAGCAGCACGCGGTCCTTGTTCTGGAAAATCGCGCGCACGGTGACGGAACCGGTGGTCGGATCGACGGTGACGTCCGTGAACTGCAGCTTGCCCTTCTCCGAATAGACGCGGCCGTCTTCCAGCACCAGCGACACCTTCGCGGCGTTCGGGCCGCTCGTCTGGAGCCGGCCTTCCTGTATCTGGCGACGCAGCTTGAGGCCGTCGAGGCTCGACTGCGTGAGATCGACGTAAGTGGGATCGAGCTGCTGCACGGTGACCATCAACGTCGCCTGGCTCGCCTGCACGTACGCGCCCGGCGTGACTTGCGAGATGCCGACCTGGCCCGTCACCGGCGACACGACATCGGTATAGCCGAGGTTGATCTGCGCGGTATCGACGGCGGCCTTGCCTGCCGCGACGTCCGCCGCGGCCTGGCCTTGCGAGGCGACGGCGTTGTCGTAGTCCTGCTTGCTGACGGCGTTCGCGGCGACCAGCACCTTGTAGCGGTTCGCCTGCGCGGTCGTCGATGCGAGATTCGCCTGCGCCTTCGCCAGCGACGCCTTCGCGTTGTTCAACTGCGCGATGTACGGCGCCGGATCGATCTTGTAGAGCCGCTGCCCCGCCTTGACGATGCTGCCTTCGGTGAATTCACGGCGCAGCACGACGCCGTCGACGCGCGCGCGCACCTGCGCGACGAGGTACGCGCTCGTGCGGCCCGGCAGTTCGGTCGTGACCGGCACGGCGGTCGGCTGGACCGTCACGACGCCGACTTCGGGCGTCTGCGGCGGCGGTGCCGATTGTTTTTGTCCGCATGCCGCGAGCAACATGGCAGCCGTTGCGGCACTGACGAGTTGATAGGGAACCCTTTCGAAGCGCATGGAGCGACCTCTGTTCGTGACTGGTAGCGAAAAAAACGCGTGCATCTCAAGTGAGATGCCACTCGTCGCCTGAATGCCGACGTGCGCATCTGTGAGCCGCGGTGCGCGTCCGGATTGCGAATGGACACTCGCGCCGCGAGCGAATCTGAACATCGATGGTGACGAAATTCGGCCCGTATGCGACTTGCAGGGCCTTGACGTCGTGTGGGGTGGTATTATAAATACATTCACGAATGAATGTAAAAATCTGCTACAGCGCAGATTACGGGCGTAACAAACGTTCCTCGCGCTGGGCTTGACAAGCCCGATCGCTTCTCATCAATCCCCTTTCGCACTACCCGCGGCGACCCCGCCGCTCGCGGCACGCCGTCATCACGAACATGGTCAGACGAACCAAGGAAGAAGCGCAGGAGACGCGCAACCGCATTCTCGACGCCGCCGAGCGCGTTTTTTATGAAAAAGGCGTATCGCGGACGTCGCTGGTCGATATCGCGCAGGCGGCGGGCGTGACGCGCGGCGCGATCTACTGGCATTTCGCCAACAAGGGCGATCTCTTCAACGCGATGTTCGACCGCAGCCTGCTGCCGCTCGACGAACTCGTCGAGGCGACGCTCGACGGCAAGGAGCCGGACCCGCTCGCGCATATCCGCGAAATCTTCGTCTGGTGCATGCGCAACATCACCGCCGACGAGCAGCGCCGCCGCGTGTTCGACATCCTGTTTCTCAAGTGCGAATTCGTCGAGGAGATGGGGCCGGTGCGCGAGCGTCATCAGAACAACATGCGCGACGGCAGGGAACGCATCGAGCGGGCGCTGCGCAACGCCATCGAGAAACATCAACTGCCGGCCGCGCTCGATACGCGCCGCGCCACCACGCTGCTGCACGCACTTTTCACCGGCATCCTGCACGACTCGCTGATGCTGCCCGATAGCGTCGATCCGGCGCACGATTCCGAAGCGCTGATCGACGCCTGCTTCGATGCGCTGCGCACCAGCCCCGCGCTGCTCACAACGGCGGGCTGATCTCCGACCGCTCCACTGTGCGCCTTCAACGCCCGCCGGAGCGCGCCCGCTGATTCGATGCGTAGATGTTGTCGCGCGCGGGCGGCTCGCCGGTTTCGAGCGCGGCGATCCATTCGTCCGTGGTGAGCACGGCCGCGAAGCGCGACTGCATGACGACCGTGAACACGCGATGAATCTCCTCCGCGCTCGCGCGGCCCGCGCGGTTTTCGTAGGGCACGGAGCCGGTCGCATCGACGAGAAATTCCACCGACAAACCCGCGTGGACCGCGTGACGCACGGTGGAATCGTCGCAATTGTGGGTCATGTAGCCGGCGATCACGATCGTGTCGATGTCATGCGCGGCAAGCCATTCGCCGAGATCCGTTCCGGCGAACGCGCTCGGCAGCGCCTTTTCCACGTAATGAGCCCGCTCGCGCGACGCGACGGATTCGTGCAGTTCCGCCATCGCGGAGCCGCGCGCGAAGATCGGCGCGGTGGCGGGCGCGAAGTTCTGCACGACGATAATCGGCACGCCGTGTGCATCGGCGGCGTCCATCGCGCGGCCGATATTGGCGAGCGACACGTTCACATCGGGATATTCGATCGGCAGATTGCCGGTGACGTACTCGTTCTGCACGTCGATGACGATCAGGGCGCGGCGCGGCATGGCGGTCCTCGGGAAGGTGGAACGGGACACTGTAGCGCCGATCGCCGGCTATTGCAGTCCCGAGCGCTGCGCCACGAACACGAATATCGCGATGCAGACGAGCATCGCCGCCCACGCCCAGCCGGGCAATCCGAACGGATGCGAATCGTGCCGATGATCCCGCTCGCGATCCCCGAACACGTGCCCGCCCAGCCGATGCCGCAGCACGCCGCTCGCGGCGGCGTCGCCGGATGCGTGGTGCATCGCGCGCGCCGTCGATCCCGTGCGACGCGAAAACGCCGCCGACATCGCGCCGGGCCGCAGAAATACGTGGCGTCGCGTGCGCTCGCCCGCCGCGCGCATCGACGGCAAGCCGTGCTTCGCGCGCACGACTTCGCAGAGTTCCGCGAAAAAGTCGTCGGCGCCTTCGCGCAGCGCGTTCTCGATCTGGCGCGGCGGCAAGCCGGCGAGCGGGCCGGTGACCGTCGCCCAGACGGTGTAGTCGATCCACGTGGCGTCGCCGTCGTCGTCGGGATTGAGCGCGACCGCAATCTGCCCGCGCAACGAGCCGACGCCCTCGCCGCGCGCCTTGAAGCTCAGCGTGGCCGCGTAGGCGGCGGGTTCAGGGTGATCGTGCGACGGCGCGCCCGCGCTCGCGCCCTGCCGCGTCTGCCCCGCCGGATGCGCCCGCACGTCATAGCGCGCCCTGAGCGCGCCGAGCGGCACGACGAGCGTCAGCGCGTATTCGCCCGCCGGCGTGCGCGTGAACGATTCGCAATTGTCGAGGCTCGCCCGCAACAGCGCGAGATCGCCGAGCGCCTCCCGGACATGCGCCGGGTCGAGCGGCACGCGCAACGCTTCCGTGACTTCCATCCAGGCCTCCGGGACGAGAACGCCTTTCGCTTGTCCTTTTGCTTGTTTTTGGCACGCCGGGCGACGCGCGTCTGTGCGGCGCCTCGCTAAGAAGTCTCGTCGATGCGATCCACCCGCGACGGGTAGAACGCCAGATAGCCCTTGATCTGCATCACGGCATCGAACGGGCTTTCATAACTCCAGACGGCATTTTCGACCGCGCCGTCCTCGGTCAGCAGATGGTAGTAGGTGGCGTCGCCCTTGAACGGGCAATGCGACGTGTGGATCGAGCGTTCGAGCCGCGCCATGTTGACGTCGGCGCGCGGAAAATAGTGAACGTTCTCGTGCCCCGTTTCGGTGAGCGTCAGCGACGCGTGCGTGTCGGCGTAAGTGACGCCCTGGTGGATCACGCGGCAGCGCCGGGCGTTCGGCGCAATCTCGATGCGGTGCGTCGCGTGCCCGTCGTTCAGATCCGTGCTCATCGTGCTGTCCTCCGCGCTGCGGTTCAGAGAATCGCGAGGCGCGGCCGCGCGCCCCGTCCACAAAAAAGCCACGAGCTGGCTGACGTCGGCTCGTGGCTTGATTATGAGACAAAACGCCCGTCGCGAGGGGCGGCAGTTCTGATGCGCGGATCACCGCGTCATTGAATGTTCCAGTGGAACGCCGCCTTCGCGTTGCCGGGACCGGACACGCTCACGGCCTGCTTCTTCTCCTGGTCCTTGTACTTGGCGTAGACCGTATAGCTGCCCGGCGGCAGCTTGACGAGCATGTACGGACCCATCGATTCCGTGTTCAGCACTTCGCCGCCCTTTCCGCCGACGATGCGCACGCGCACGCCCGACAGATAATCGGCGGTCGGTCCGGTGAAGCGCAGCGACAGCGGCCAGTGCGCCTGTTCGCGCTGCAATGCGTGCGATTCGTCGAGGCCGACGCCGCCCGACGTGTACGACACGTCGCCTTGCTGCTGGACCTGCGGCAGGCCGCCGCCGTTGCTGTTGCCCGCGCTGCCCGTGTCGCTCGTGCCGGCGCTCGCGGGGTTCGCTCCGCTCGCGCCGCCTGCCGCCTGTGCCCATGCGCCGCTCGCCAGACCCGCCGAGAGCGCCGTTGCCAGCAGCGTCGCCGCCAGCTTTCCCGTTGTGCTCGTCATCGTCATCGTTGTTCGCTCCTTTTTCGATGCCGCCGTGCGCCGAGCGCCAGCGGCGTCACGCCCGATGCGCAGCGTTCGCGCGATTGGGCACCGTCATGCGTGCGAGCATCCCCCGTGCCCGAAGCGAACGCACGCGCTTTAGCCGAGATCCACCGGCACGAAGATCTGCGCGTCGTCACGCTGGATCAAAAGCGCGATGCTGTCGCCGGCGTGCGAGACCATCGTCTTCAGTTGCTGCACCGACGTCACTGGCTGGCCGTTGACCGCGAGGATCACATCGCCCGCCTGGATGCCCGCGCTCGCCGCCGCGCCGTTCGACTGCTGAACGACGAGTCCGCGCGACAACGATCCCGACTGCTTCTCCTCAGGCGTGAGCGGCCGCACCGCGACGCCGAGCCGCGCATCCTGCGCCGCGCCGCCGGCATCGCCGTTCACGTTGGCGCTCGCGGTCTTGGTGTCCTTGAGCGCGCCGATCGTCACGTTGATGTCCTTCGTGCTCTTGTCGCGCCAGACCTGCACCTTCGCCGAGCTGCCCGGCGCGAGTCCCGCGACCTGCGACGGCAGCGAAGTCGAATCCGTCACCGGCACGCCGTTGAGCGCGACGATCACATCGCCCGGCTGGAGACCGGCCTTCGCAGCGGGTCCGCCCGGCTCGACCGAACTCACGAGCGCGCCCTGCGGCGAAGTCATGCCGAAGGAATTGGCGAGCGTCTGGTTCATCGCCTGGACCGTCACGCCGATGCGCCCGCGATCCACATGGCCCGTCTTGATGAGCGCGTCCTTGACCTTGATCGCCTCGTTGATCGGGATCGCGAACGACAGCCCCTGGAAGCCGCCCGTCTGCGAGTAGATCATCGAGTTGATGCCGATGACTTCGCCCTGCAGATTGAAGAGCGGCCCGCCCGAGTTGCCCGGATTCACCGGCACGTCGGTCTGGATGAACGGCGTGTAGTTCTCGTTCGGCAGCGCGCGCGATTTCGCGCTGATGATGCCCGAGGTCACCGTGTTGTCGAAGCCGTACGGCGAGCCGATCGCCACGACCCACTGGCCGACCTTGCTGCCGTTCGGATCGCCGATCTTCACGGTCGGCAGATTCTTCGCGTCGATCTTCAGCACGGCGACATCCGACTGCTTGTCGGCGCCAATCACTTTCGCGCGGTACTCGCGCTTGTCCGTCAGCTTGACGGTGACGACGTTCGCGTTGTCGACGACATGCGCGTTCGTCAGAATGTAGCCGTCGCTGCTCACGATGAAGCCCGAACCCAGCCCTTCGCTCGGCCGATCCGCGCCCGGGCCGCCATCGCCGCCGCCTAAGCCGGGGACGTTGCCGTAGAAGCGCTTGAAGAACTGGTAGAAAGGATCGTCAGGGTCCATCGGCAACTGGTTGGCGCCGCCGCGCCGCGCGGACGTCTGCTTCACGACATGCTTCGCGCTGATGTTCACCACGGCCGGGCCGTACGTTTCGACGAGACCGGAGAAGTCCGGAATGCCCGTCTTGGCGGCGGCTTCGGCAGGCATCATCGCGGCTTGCGCGGGCGCGATGACCTGCGGCGCGGCAACGTTGTTATGACCGGCGACATAGCCCGCCGACAAGGCCACGGCAACGGCGGCTGCGACGGCGCTGCGGGTGAGGATCTTCGCTTTCATCGTGTGCTCCAGATAACGTGTGCGCTTGAGTAGAGCAGGCTCTACGGATGAAGCAAGATTACGGGGCGTCGCTTAAAACTTTCTTAAAAGCCGCGCGAAAGCGATAGGAAAAGGGCGGCTGCCCTTTCGGATAGCCGCCCTTCGCTTTACTGCCTTCCTGACGACAGGCTCAGAACTCGTAGCCGACCTGACCGCGCACGCCTGCATCGCCGTGCGGCGTGACCGATGCCGCCGCGTTCACGAGCCAGTGGCTGTCTTCCGAGCGATACGTGCCGCCCAGACCGATCGCGGTATAGCCGCGATAGTTCGCCACGCCCGCCGCGACGACCGTGCGGCCCGGCTGCATCGGCGTGAGGTTCGGCATGGCCATCGCGGCGGCGACGCCCGAGAACGCCTCGCGCGCAACCGTGTTGACGTTGTTCTGCACTGCGTTCAACTGGTTCATGTTGGCCGCGTCCGTTCCGGCGACGCCCGCCGCGACGTTCGTCACGCGGCGTTCGTTGCCCGCGGAGCCGACCGACACCGTGTTGTCCTGCGACGCCACCGAGTGATCGCCGAGCGCAACGGAGTTCGCCGCCGTCGCCTGCGCGCCGTTGCCGATGGCCGTCGAGTTCGCGCCCGTCGCGGTGGCGGGCGTATCGTTGGCCTGCGACGCGACGACCGAGTTGCCGCCGATCGAAATGTTCTGCACGCGCTGGTTCAGGGCATCGACCTGGATGTTGGTTGCGTAGAGCTGCGAACCGTTGACCGCGTCGGTGCTGGTCGCACTGAGCGAACCCGCCGCTACGCCCGTCAACTGGCGCGCGCCGCTCGTGCCGGTGATGTCGACGACGGTGCCGTCGGTGTCCTTCGCTACCGTGATGGTGCGCGTCGTCTGGTCCTGCTGAACCAGGCCGATGGTGCCGTTGTTGATCGCGTTGGTCAGGTTGGTGACGCCCGCTCCGGCCTGCGCGACGCGGCCATCGAGATTCGTGATCGCATCGCCGACGTTGTTCACGGCCTGGCCGTTGACCGTGTAGGTCGGCGCGGAAATGGTTCCGTCGGGATTCACGGCCGAGCCGCCGCCAAGCGCCTGCGCCGTCGAACTCGACACGGCGTAGAGCTGCGATCCGTTGACGGCTTGCTGGCTGGTTGCGTTGACCGCGCCATTGGCGACGCTTTCGAGAACCCGCGCGCCCTGCGTGCCCTTGAAGTCGACGACGGTGCCGTCGGTGTCCGGGCCGACGTTGATGTTGCGCGTCGTCGGGTCTTGCTTGACGAGGCCGATCGCGCCGGTCAGCGCGTTGATGGCGTTCGTGTTGTTCGTGACTTGCTCGTTAGTCGCGTAGAGCTGGGAGCCGTTGACTGCTTGCTTGCTGTTCCCCGATAGCTGGCCAGCAGCGAGGCCATCGATCGTGTTATTGGCCATATCCACGGCGCCGTTCATCTGGATGCCGTTGGTGGCCTGAATGGTGACCGAGCCGTTGCTGAGGCGGATTTGTTCGGCCAGGTTCGTGCTATCGCTCGTGATTTGCACGAAGTTTGTTGTGCCAGCGGTGCATGCGGGGTTCCCCATATTCATCCCCATGTTGCTGAACGTGGTGCTCGTGCCCGTCGTATCGCACATTACCGTCTGCGGAGACCCAGCCATCGCCGCCGTACTTCCCATCATCACGGCGACTGCCGCGACGATCATTTTTGAGCGGCTTGCGATCATCGATTGCAAATCAATACGGCCATATTTTCCGAGCACACGCCTCGCGTTGTTCATTGCGCCATCTCCTTTTGGAAAACGTGAAACGGCGTAGGTTATTCAGCGGTCCAAATCAAATGTACGCGATTAATCCGAAACTCATGGGCAACAGTAACTTCTCGGATTTTTACCCCAATACCAATAGACATGCGGCAATCGGTTCGACGAAACAGCGGCTTTTGACTCGCATTTAAATTGTCTGACGCCATCGAATCGCATTCCTTATATTCGATTCGACAAGCTTTAATTCGAGCGGACGCAGTTAATCCCTGCATCGCGCAGAGAAAACCTTACTTTCTTATTCCTTACCGACCGGTTTCAAGCGAATCGCGGACTCAAAGCCGAACGGTCACCTTCAATCCGCCCGCCGCCGATTCCGCCAGTTCGACGCTCGCCCCATGCTGATCCGCGATGCGCTTTACGATAGCAAGCCCCAGCCCGCTCCCCGCGACATCGGTGCGCGCGCGATTCGCGCCTTCGCCCACGCGATAAAACCGGTCGAACACGCGCTCGCGCTCTTCCGCCGGAATGCCCGGCCCCGTATCCGCGATTTCCACGACCGGATGCCCGTCGTGCAGCTTCAGGCAGACATCCACCCGTCCGCCCTTCGGCGTGTATTTCGTCGCGTTGTCGATGAGATTGTTGAACATCACGCGCAACGAATCCGGATCGCCGATGACCGTCGCGGGTTCGCTCGCCTCGATGCCCAGATCGACGCCGCGCTCCTCGGCCACGAGCACGTAGGCGCGCACGCAGTCGTCGAGCAACGCGCGCAGATCGACGGCCTTCGCGACCGCCTTGCCATCCGGCTCCGACCGCGCGAGCGCGAGCAATTGCTCCGCGAGCCGCGTGGCCCGCGCGATGCCCTCGTTCAGATCGGAAAGCGCCTCGCGCCGCGTCGCGTCGTCCTGTGCGCGCCCGACGAGCTGCGCCTGGATCTTCACGGCGGCGAGCGGCGTGCGCAATTCGTGCGCGGCATCGGCAACGAAGGCTTTTTGCGTATCGAGCGCCGCGGAAAGCCGCGAAAGCAGCGCGTTCAGCGCGCGCACGAGCGGCCGCACTTCCTGCGGCAAACGCTGGTCGGACAGCGGATCGAGCGCCTCGGGATGCCGCGTGTCGAGCGCGCGCGCCACGCGCTGCAACGGCGCGAGCCCTTGCCCGACGATCATCCAGATGGCGAGACCGAGCAGCGGCAAGAGCAGCACGAGCGGCCACAGCGTGCGCCACGCGACGCCCGCGGCCACGCGATTGCGGATCGACAGCGGCTGCGCGAGTTGCACGACGTTGTCGCCGACGATCGCGCTGTACACGCGCCATTCGCCGCGCGCCGTCATTTCGGTGGAGAAGCCGAGTTCGGCATGCGGCGCGAGCGGCACGCGCGGATGCGAGTAGTACATCAGCACGCCGTTGCGATTCCATATCTGGATGACGACGCCTTCGTCGCTCTCGCTGCGCGAGGTCAGCACCGACGAAAACGGTTCCGACGGCAGCGCCGCCGCAATCTGTTGAAGCTGGTAATCGAAGAGTTCATTGGCTTCGGCGAGCGCCTGCCGGTAGATGAGCCATCCGGCGAAGCCCACGCCGACGATCACGAGCGCGAGCAGCCAGATCAGCAGTTGGCGGCGAATCGACCGCATCAGGCGTCCTTCGCGACCATGTAGCCGAGGCCGCGCACGTTGCGGATGAGGTCGGCGCCGAGCTTCTTTCTCAGCGAATGGATGTACACCTCGACGGTGTTGCTGCCGATTTCCTCGCCCCAGCCGTAGATCTTCTCTTCGAGCTGGCTTTTCGACAGCACCGCGCCGGGCCGCGCCATCAGCGCTTCGAGCAGCGCGAATTCGCGCGCCGACAACGCGACGGGCGCACCCGCAAGCGTCACCTGATGCCCGACGGGATCGAGCGTCAGGTTGCCGTGGCGCACGAGCGATTCGCCGCGTCCCGCGTGACGGCGGATCAGCGCGCGCATGCGGGCGCCGAGCTCGTCGAGATCGAAGGGCTTGACGAGATAATCGTCCGCGCCGGCGTCGAGGCCCTTCACGCGATCCGCGATGGCATCGCGCGCGGTCACGATCAGCACCGGCAGCGCGTTTGCGCGGGCGCGCAGCGTCTTCAGCACGTCGAGGCCGTCGCGCTTGGGCAGGCCGAGATCGAGCAGCATGAGGTCGTATGCTTCGCCGGACACCGCCGTGAGCGCGGCCTCGCCGTCCTGCACCCAATCGACCGCGAAGCCGTCCGCGCGCAGCGCCTTGCGCACGCCTTCGGCGATCATCCGGTCATCTTCGACTAGCAGGATACGCATGGCATCGTGTATGAATGGTCAGGACATGGGATCCGGTCCATTTTAGCCGCGCGACCACGCGGCAGGCTTAAACCGGACTTAACCGCGCGGCGCGTTCCGGCGATCCGGCGATCCGTACGATTCCCGCAAGCCGGCTTGTCTACAATAGCCGCTTCGCCCGCGGCGGCCCCGGCCCGGCATCGCGGTGCAGTCCAGAACTCATTCCAAGAACGCAAGCTCGTATGCTGGTTTTTTCTCCGCTGTTCCGTTCCGTTTCCGCGCGTCTTTCGACGTTCGCGCTCGCCACGGCGCTCGCCTGCGCCGCACTCTCCCACGCACCGGATGCGCAAGCGCGCGGCGGCACGCGCTCCGAGTCGCAGAAGCACGCACCGGAGCGCGCCGCGTTCGGCGGCGCGAAGTCGAAGAAGGCCGCGAAAGCCGCGCGCGTCGTGGCGCCGGCCGGGCCGCTGCCGGCATCGGTCATGACGGCGCTCGCGCGCGCGCACGTGCCGCTTTCGTCGATGAGCGTGGTCGTGCAGCGCATCGGCGCGCCGACGCCGCTCGTGTCGATCAACGCCGAACGCCCGATGCTCCCCGCCTCGACGATGAAGCTCGTCACCACGTACTCCGCGCTCTCGATGCTCGGGCCGGACTATCGCTGGAAGACCACCGCTTACGCCGACGGCGACGTCGATACGCAAGGCACGCTGCACGGCAATCTCTACATTCAGGGCACCGGCGACCCGAAGCTCGTGCCCGAGGAATTGATCGACCTCGTCGACCAGATCCGCAAGAGCGGCATCACCGGCATCGACGGCGCGCTCGTGCTCGACAAGCGCTATTTCGACGCCTCCACGCGTGATCTCCCCGCCTTCGACAACGATGACGCCGCACCCTACAACGTCGGTCCCGATCCGCTGCTGTACGCGTTCAAGTCGCTCTCGTTCACGCTGACGCCGAACCCCGACGGGCAGGTGTCCATCGACGTGTTGCCGCAGCTCGCGCAACTGCAGATCGACAACGAACTACGCGTGACGCGCGGCGCATGCGCGGGCACGCTGCCGGCTGCATCGCCGAGCGTGGCGCAGACGCAGGGCGGCTTCGTGCAGGCGTCGTTCATCGGCGACTATCCGCTGCGCTGCGGCGCGCGCACGATCAACGTCGCCGCGCTCGATCACTCGACGTTCTTCGCCGGCGGCTTCCTCGCGTTGTGGAAGCAGGCGGGCGGCACGTTCCAGGGCGCGACGCGTGAAGGCCCGACGCCTTCCGGCGCGCGGCTCGTCGGCACGCATCGCAGCCCGGTGCTGTCGGACATCGTGCGCGACATCAACAAGTACAGCAACAACGTGATGGCGCGCAATCTGTTCCTGACCATCGGCGCGGCCCAGCTGAAACCGCCCGCGACGACCGCGAAATCCGCGCAGGCCATCCAGACGTTCCTGCGCCGCAGCGCCTTGCCGATGAACGGCCTCTCGCTCGACAACGGCTCGGGGCTTTCGCGCGACGAAACCATCGCGGCGGCATCGCTCGCCGATCTTCTGCAGGCGGCGAACGCGAGTCCGGTCGCGCAGGTGTTCGTCGAATCGCTGCCGATCGCGGGCGTCGACGGAACGATGCGCAACCGCCTCGCCAACGCGGGCGCGGGCGGCAACGCGCACATCAAGACCGGCACGCTGCGCGACGTGCGCGCGATCGCGGGCTATGTCGGCGCGGCGGACGGGCAGAGCTATATCGTCGTGAGCTTCATCAACGATCCGCGCGCCGAAGCGGCCCGCGCCGCCCACGATGCGCTGCTCGAATGGGTCTACGAAGGCGCGGGGACGGCGGCACGGGAACAGTAAGCGCGAGCGTGTGTGGGTGCCTGAGCTGGTGCCTGAGCGCGTGCCGCCGAGCACGGTGGCGAGCGGGCGGCAATCGAGCAAAACCCGCGTTGCGCGCGTGATCCGCGTGCCCGCGACCGAAGATTTCTTCTACCGCGCCGCGCCCGATCAGGCGCGCGCGCCGTGTACGCTGTCGTACGCGGCGGTCGCGGATGCATCGCATCGCTCGACATTCGCACCGCTTGCGGCACAATTCGATGCAGCAGCAGACGCGACGCCCCGACGCGCCGCGAGACAAATAGAAAACACCGAAGAACGGAGACGAGGTCCATGAAGAAGCATCGCTCGACGCGCGCCGCCCTGGCGCGCTACGCCCGCATCGCCACTGCCAGCGCGGCGTTCGCCCTGCTCGCCGCATGCGGCGGCGGTTCAGACAACAACAATTCGACGCCGGCCGGCGGCATCAAGCTGCAGGTCGTTTCCTTCGGCGACAGTCTTTCGGATGTCGGCACGTATTCGCCCGTGGCCGCGGCCAACTTCGGCGGCGGACGCTTCACGACGAACCCCGGACAAGTGTGGGTGCAGAACATCGCGCAGTATTACGGCGACACGCTCACCCCGGCGATGACCGGCGGCTTCGGCTCGCCGCCCGTCGCACAATCCGGTCTCGGCTACGCGCAGGGCGGCGCACTGGTGACGAATCCGATCGGCATCAACCATGTTTCGAACGATCCGGCGAATTACGCGGGCCCGCTGACGGTGCCCGTCGTCACGCAGTTGCAGAACTACATGAGCGCGCACGGCAGCTTCAATTCGAACCAGCTGGTCATCGTCAGCGGCGGCGCGAACGACATCCTGTACAACTTCCAGCAGGCGGTGGCCGGCGCGATCACGCCCGCGCAGGCGAGCGCGGCGATCGGCAAGGCGGCCATCGATCTCGCGGGCATCATCGGCACGATCGTGCAGCATGGCGCGACGCACGTGCTGGTGTCGAACGTGCCGGACATCGGAACGACGCCGCAGGGTTTGATGAGTTCGGCTGCGAATCGCGCGCTGCTGACTCAGGCATCGACGGGCTTCAATCAGGTGCTCGCAGGCGCGCTGACGCAGGCGGGATTGATGTCGAAAGTCATCTATTTCGACGTGGTGCCGCTCCTGGCCAACGTGACCGCGAATTACGGGCAGTACGGCTTTGCGGTGTCGAACACCGGGACGGCGTGCAATCTCCAGGCGATGGCGACGGCGGCCGCGAAGTTCGGCGAGCCGAATCCGAGCGCGTTCGCCACGTCGCTGTTCTGCTCGCCGCAGACGTTGACGGTCGCCGGCGCGGATCAGACGTATATGTACGCGGACACCGTGCATCCGACGACGCATCTGCACGCGGTCTGGGCGCAGACGGCGGAGCAGGCGATTGCGAAGACGGGGTTGGGCAAATAAAGCTGACCGTAATGGCTGGAATCGAAAAAGCCTCGCTTCTGCGGGGCTTTTTTGCGTCGGTGGCGTGAGAGCGCCGAATGGATCAGCGCGCCGATCAGCCCTCGCCCTCGAACGCCGCCGCCGCCCGCCCCAGCCGATCGTTCACCGCAATCCACTCCACCGATTCCGGCAACTTCTCGACGAGAATCCGCTCGACATCCGCGCGATCCAGCGCCCGCAGCAATCCATAAAGCGCCCGCGCGTAACCCTGCGGATCTTCCGGCGCGGCGATGAAATGCACATGCGGCGCGTGCGCCCATTCGCCCGCGCTCGACGCCCGCGCCACCAGCGCGATCTTCTTGCCGCCGGCGGCATGACGCGCGGCAAGCATCGGCTCGATCGATGCGAACGGCAGCAACGCCAGCGGCGTGCGCGGCGCGTAATGCGCCTTCAGCGTGCCCGATGCGCGCGGCGCGGTGGCATCGCTGCCATCGGGCAGACGCGGCGCTTGCCCGATCACATCCGCGATCTCCTGCGGACTCACATGCCCCGGACGCAGCAACGCCGGAAAGCCGCGCGACAAATCCAGAATCGTCGATTCGATGCCCACGTCCGCCGCGCCGCCATCGAGCACATGCACCGCGCCGCCGAATTCATCGCGGACATGCTGCGCCGTGGTTGGGCTCACATGACCGAACCGGTTCGCCGACGGCCCCGCCACGCCGCCCTGCCTGCCAGTGCCCAGCCGACGCGCATGAAACGCCGACAGCAGCTGCTGCGCGACCGGATGCGAAGGACAACGAATGCCCACCGAATCCTGCCCGCCGCTCACCGCCGCCGGAATATGCGATGCGCGCTTGAGAATGAGCGTGAGCGGCCCGGGCCAGAACGCATCGATGAGCTTCTGCGCATCGGCGGGCATCTCGCGCACCCAGTAGCCGGGATCGGCCTCCGGCGCGAGATGCACGATCACCGGATGATTCGCCGGCCGTCCCTTCGCCGCGTAAATGCGCGCGATCGCCTCGGGATTCTCGGCATCGCCGCCCAGGCCATAGACCGTTTCGGTCGGAAAAGCGACGAGTTCGCCCGCGTCGAGCAGGGCCGCGGCCTCGTCGATCTGCGCGGCGCTCGGATAAATGATGGTCATCGCTTCTACTGCTTGAAAACTCAATCCAGCGAAATGTGCAGCATGCGCGCACAGTCGCGCGCCGCCGTGCGCGCTTCCTCGAGCGTCGCCGCCGTGAAATTGATGTGGCCCATCTTGCGGCCCGGACGCGCTTCTTCCTTGCCATACAGATGCAGCCGCGCCGAGGGCATCGCCGCGACCTCGATCCACGCGGGCGCGCGCGCCTTGTCCTTTTGCGGGCCGTCGAACCAGATATCGCCGAGCAGATTCAGCATCGCAGCCGGCGAATGCTGGCGCGTGTCGCCGAGCGGCATGCCGGTCATCGTGCGCACTTGCTGCTCGAACTGGCTGGTGGCGCAGGCATCGACCGTATAGTGACCGGAATTGTGCGGGCGCGGCGCCATTTCATTCGCGATGAGCGAGCCGTCTTCCAGCACGAAAAATTCGACGCACAGCACGCCCACGTAGCCGAGCTTCGCCGCGATGGTCAGCGCAGCGTCCTGCGCCTGCGCGACGAGCGCCGCGGACGCATCCGGCGCGGGAACGATGGTCTTCGCGAGAATGCCGTTGACGTGCGTGTTCTGCGCGAGCGGGAAGACGGCCGACTTGCCGTCGCCGCCGCGCGCGATCAGTACCGAGACTTCGTACTTCAGCGGCATGCGCTTTTCCAGCACGCACGGCACGCCCGACAGCGACGCATACGCGGTCCGCACTTCCTGCACGTTGCGCACGCTCATCTGACCCTTGCCGTCGTAGCCCAGGCGCGCTGTCTTGAGGATGCCCGGCAGCACGGCGGCGATCTCGTCGTCGGGAAGCGCAGCGAGCGCCTCGGGCGATTCGATCACCACGTGCGGCGCGACCGGCACGCCCGCCTGCGCGATGAAGCGCTTCTCCGCGACGCGATCCTGCGCAATCGCCACGCAACTCGCGGCGGGGCTGACGAACGTGCAGCCGGCGAGCAATTCAAGGCTCGCGGCGGGCACGTTCTCGAATTCCGTCGATACCGCCGCGCACAGCCGGCCGAGTTCGGTGAGCGCGGATTTGTCGTCGTAGGCGGCGCGGATATGGCGATCCGCGACGGCGCCCGCCGGGCTCGTGTCATCGGGATCGAGGACGGCGACGCGATAGCCCATCGACTGGGCGGCGAAGCAGAACATGCGGCCGAGCTGGCCACCGCCGACCATGCCGAGCCACGCGCCCGGCAAGATGGGAGAGATTGGGGAAGATTGTGGGTTCATCGATGCGTGCGTGTGTCGGAGAAAGCCGGATCAAAGCGGCGGCAGCGCCATGTCGCGTGCGGCCTGGTTCTGCTTCACGCGGAAGGCGGCGAGCGCGTCGGCGAAGCGCGCATCGGTCACGCTCAGAATGGATACCGCGAACAGCGCCGCGTTCGCCGCGCCCGCCTCGCCGATCGCAAATGTCGCGACGGGCACGCCCTTCGGCATCTGCACGATCGAATGCAGCGAATCGACGCCCTTCAGATACTTGCTCGCCACCGGCACGCCGAGCACCGGCACCGTGGTCTTGGCCGCCAGCATGCCCGGCAGATGCGCCGCGCCGCCCGCCCCCGCGATGATCGCCCGCAAGCCGCGCTCGCGCGCGCGCTCGGCGTAGTCGAACATCTCGTCGGGCATGCGGTGCGCGGACACGACCTTCGCCTCGTACGGCACGCCGAATTCCTGCAGGATCGCGACCGCGTTCTTCATCACGTCCCAGTCGGAACTGGAACCCATCAGCACGCCGACGAGCGGCGCGTCGTGCGCGTGCGCTCCGGTCTGTACTTCGCTCATTTCGCTGCTTTCCTTGTGCTTTCTATCGAACGCGCGCATCGGCCGCAATGGACGAAGCGCGCGATGCCAACTTACGCGAGCGTCTGCCCCGTCAGGCGTTGCAGCGCTTCCTGATACTTTTCCGATGTCTTCGCGATCACGTCGTCCGGCAGCTTCGGCGCGGGCGGCTCCTTCTTCCACGGCTGCGTTTCGAGCCAGTCACGCACGAACTGCTTGTCGAACGACGGCGGATTCGTGCCGACCTGATAGCCATCCGCGGGCCAGAAGCGCGACGAATCGGCGGTGAGCACTTCGTCCATCAGATACAGCTCGCCCTTGTTGTCGAGGCCGAATTCGAACTTCGTATCCGCGATGATGATGCCGCGCGTCGCCGCGTACTCGGCGGCTTCCTTGTAGAGCTGGATGGAGATGCGGCGGATGGTGGCCGACAGCTCCGTGCCGATGCGGCGCTCCATGTCATCGTAAGTGATGTTTTCGTCGTGATGGCCCATTTCGGCCTTCGCTGCCGGCGTGAAGATCGGCTCGGGCAGCTTTTGCGCGTTTTGCAGGCCCGCCGGCAGTTCCACGCCGCAGACCGCGCCCGTCGCCTGATAGTCCTTCCAGCCGCTGCCCGCGAGATAACCGCGCACCACGGCTTCGACCAGAATCGGCTCCAGGCGCTTCACGACGACCGCGCGGCCTTTCACCTGCTCGACTTCGTCCGGCGCGACGACGCTCGCCGGATCGATGCCCGTGTTGTGATTCGGCACGATATGGCCTAGTTTTTCGAACCAGAAGTCGGCCATCTGGTTCAGCACGCGGCCCTTGTTCGGGATCGGCTCGCCCATGACGACATCGAATGCGGAAAGGCGGTCGGTGGTCACGATGAGGAGCTTGTCCTGACCGACGGCGTAGTTGTCGCGGACCTTGCCACGGCCCAGGAGCGGCAGCGATTTGATCGTGGATTCGTAGAGCGTGGACATCGTCATGTACCGAAAGGTGCGAAAAAAAGTGAATCGCCGCTTCTCGCGCGAAGCGGCGACTGATGGGGCGAAGCGGGAAATGCGAACGGGTCCCGTCGCCGGAACCCGTTGATTTTACTTTACAAACAGCGTGAGGCTTGAATCGCCGCTCACTTCACGATCTGCGCAAGCTCGCCGGACTTGTACTTCTCGGCGATCTTGTCGAGCGGAATCGGCTTGATCTTGCCGGCCATGCCCTCGCAGCCGAACTGCATGTAGCGCTGGCGGCAGATTTCCTTCGCGGCCTCGCGCGCGGGCTTCAGGTAATCGCGCGGATCGAACTTCGACGGATTTTCGAACAGATAGCGGCGGATCGCGCCGGTAATCGCGAGACGCAAATCGGTATCGATGTTCACCTTGCGCACGCCGTGCCTGATGCCTTCCTGAATCTCTTCGACCGGCACGCCGTAGGTTTCCTTCATGTCGCCGCCGAATTCGCGGATTTCCGCGAGCAATTCCTGCGGCACCGACGACGAACCGTGCATCACGAGGTGCGTGTTCGGAATGCGCTGGTGGATTTCCTTGATGCGATCGATCGCGAGGATATCGCCCGTCGGCTTCTTCGAGAACTTGTACGCACCGTGCGACGTGCCGATGGCGATCGCCAGCGCATCGCATTGCGTTTGCTTCACGAAGTCGGCGGCCTGCTCGACATCCGTCAGCAATTGCTCGCGCGTCATCGTGCCTTCGGCGCCGTGGCCGTCTTCCTTGTCGCCCTTCATCGTTTCGAGCGAGCCCAGCACGCCCAGTTCGGCTTCGACGGTGACGCCGATCGAATGCGAGAACTCGACGACCTTGCGCGACACGTCGACGTTGTACTCGTACGACGCGACGGTCTTGCCGTCGGCTTCCAGCGAGCCGTCCATCATCACGCTGGTGAAGCCCGAGCGGATCGCGGCCATGCACACCGCCGGCGACTGGCCGTGATCCTGATGCATCACGACCGGAATATGCGGATACGACTCGACCGCCGCTTCGATCAGATGTCGCAGGAACGCTTCGCCCGCGTACTTACGCGCGCCCGCCGACGCCTGCATGATGACGGGCGCGTTGACTTCGTGCGCGGCCGCCATGATCGCCTGCACTTGTTCCAGATTGTTCACGTTGAATGCCGGGAGGCCGTAGCCGTGTTCGGCTGCGTGATCCAGCAATTGACGCATTGATACGAGAGGCATTGTGGAACTCCATGATGTGAAACGAAAATCTTCACGCGCACGATTCCGCTCTTGGTTGTGCACCGGCGGTTTTTCGGCCTATGACTGGCAATGACGATGCTTCGTCTTGCGCGTCTTCGGGCAATTCGCGCTGTCCCAAGCCGCGAACGCCCTGCGATACGGTGAACACTTGCGCGGCGCTTGACCGCGCATCCATCTCGAAAATACGGCGGACTGCGTCAGAAATGGTCGCCGACGCGCACGATCTTCAGCGTGTTGGTGCCGCCTGCCTGGCCCATCGGCTCGCCGACGGTGAGCACGACCATGTCGCCGCGCGCCGCGTAGCCCTTCGAGACGACCACTTCCAGCGCCTGATTGAGCGCGGTGTCGCGGTCCATGTTGGTGTCGAGATGCAGCGGCGTGACGTTGCGATACAGCGACATCGTGCGTTCGCTGCCGACGCGCGGCGTCAGCGCGAAGATCGGCACATGCGACCAGTGGCGCGACATCCACAGCGCCGTGGAGCCGGATTCCGTCAACGCGACCACGGCCTTCGCGCCGAGATGGAACGCCGTGAAGAGCGCGCCCATCGCGATGGACTGGTCGATGCGCGTGAACGTGCGGTCCAGGAAATCGCGGTCCAGCTGCGACTCTTCGGACTTCTCCGCTTCGACGCACACGGCCGCCATCGTCTCGATCGTCGTGACCGGATACTTGCCCGCGGCCGTTTCGGCGGAGAGCATGACGGCGTCGGTGCCGTCGAGCACGGCGTTCGCCACGTCCGACACTTCCGCGCGCGTCGGCACGGGCGCGTGGATCATGGATTCCATCATCTGCGTGGCGGTGATCACGAGCTTGTTCGACTCGCGCGCCATGCGGATCATGCGCTTTTGCAGCGCCGGCACCGCCGCGTTGCCCACTTCCACCGCGAGATCGCCGCGCGCGACCATGATGCCGTCGGACGCGTCGAGAATGCCTTGCAGCGCGGGAATGGCTTCAGCGCGCTCGATCTTCGCGATCATCTTCGGCTTGATGCCGTACGGCGCGCCCGCGATGTTCGCGAGTTGACGCGCCATTTCCATGTCGGTCGCGTTCTTCGGGAACGACACCGCGACGAAATCCGCGCCGAGCGACATCGCCGTCTTGATGTCCTCCATGTCCTTCTCGGTCAGCGCGGGTGCCGTGAGTCCGCCGCCCTGCCGGTTGATGCCCTTGTTGTTCGACAGCTCGCCGCCGACCTTCACGACCGTGTGAATTTCCTCGCCGATCACGCGCGTCACGTCGAGCACGATCAGGCCGTCGTTGAGCAACAGCGTGTCGCCCGCGCGCAGGTCACGCGGCAGATCCTTGTAGTCGAGACCGACGCGGTCGTTGTTCCCGAGTTCGCAATTCGCGTCGAGGACGAACGTGTTGCCCGCGACGAGCATCGTCTTGTTGTTCTCGAACTTGCCGACGCGGATTTTCGGGCCTTGCAGGTCCGCCATGATCGCGACCTCGCGGCCCACCTGACGCGCCGCCTCGCGCACCCATTCGGCGCGCTGGCGATGGTCGTCGGCGGTGCCGTGCGAGAAGTTGAAGCGAACGACGTCGAGCCCGGCCTGCATCATCTGAAGCAGGATGTCGGGATTGCTCGAAGCCGGGCCGATGGTGGCGACAATCTTGGTGGCGCGATGCATGGAATTCCTCGTCTCAGTGGGACCGCCCGTAACAGCGCTGCGAGCACGTTGCGCCAACGGCGATGTATTGCTGACCGCTTGCGCGCGCGCGCCGGTTCGTGCCGGCGTCGCTTTATCGATTTCTTGTGTGGCAAGGGCGGCCACGCCGCCGATGATGACCGGCGGCGTCGGCGGCAGCGCCGCTTCGTCCTCCGCTTCTTCCGCTTTCGCTTCTTTTTCCGGCGACGACGGCTCGTCCGGCCGCGCCGCCTCCGCGATCACGCGGACCGCTTCGGCGGCGGCGTCGAGTTCGCCGCGTTCGTCGTTCACATCGGTTTGCGCGCCGCCGGCTGCTTGCGCGCCCTGCTTTCCTGCTTTCGCCGGTTGGTTTCGGGCGGCCAACGCCTTAAGCCCCGGCGCGGGATTCGAGCACTTCCACCGCGGGCAGCGTCTTGCCTTCCAGGAATTCGAGGAACGCGCCGCCGCCGGTCGAGATGTAGCTGACCTTGTCGTGGATGTTGTATTTCGCGATGGCCGCGAGCGTGTCGCCGCCGCCTGCGATCGAAAACGCCGACGAATTGGCGATGGCCTGCGCGAGCGTCTTCGTGCCGTTGCCGAACTGGTCGAACTCGAACACGCCGACCGGGCCGTTCCACACGATGGTGCCGGCCGTCGCGAGTTGCGCGGCGAGCGCCTTCGCGGTGTCCGGGCCGATGTCGAGGATCATGTCGTCGTCGGCGATATCGGCGACGGGCTTCGTTTCCGCCTTCGCGGTCGCGGCGAATTCCTTCGCGGTCACGACATCGCTCGGAATCGGCACCGATGCGCCGCGTGCGCGCGCCGCCTCGATGATTTCCTTCGCCTCGCCGACGAGATCCGCTTCCGCCAGCGACTTGCCGATCTTCAAGCCGGACGCGAGCATGAACGTATTCGCGATGCCGCCGCCGACGATCAGCTGATCCACCTTCTCCGCGAGCGACTTCAGAATGGTCAGCTTGGTCGACACCTTCGATCCGGCGACGATGGCCACGAGCGGGCGCTTCGGGTTGCCGAGCGCCTTGCCGAGCGCATCGAGTTCGGCGGCGAGCAGCGGGCCCGCGCACGCGACGGGCGCGTATTTCGCGATGCCGTGCGTGGTCGCTTCCGCGCGATGCGCGGTGCCGAACGCGTCGTTCACGTAGATGTCGCAGAGCTTCGCCATTTTCTGCGCGAGCGCGTCGTCGTTCTTCTTTTCGCCCTTGTTGCAGCGGCAGTTTTCGAGCAGCACGACGTTGCCCGGCTGGACCTGAACGCCATCGACCCAGTCGGCGACGAGCGGCACGTCGCGGCCCAGCAGTTCCGACAGGCGCGCCGCGACGGGCGCGAGCGAGTCTTCCGGCTTGAACTGGCCTTCGGTCGGGCGGCCCAGGTGGGACGTGACCATCACGGCGGCGCCGGCGTCGAGCGCGGCCTTGATCGCCGGGACGGAGGCGCGCACGCGCGTGTCCTCGGTGATGTTGCCGGCGTCGTCCTGCGGCACGTTGAGGTCCGCGCGGATGAACACGCGCTTGCCAGAGACTTTGCCTTCGGATATCAGATCAGTGAAACGCAGTACTTTCGTCATGGGAGTCAACGTTAGTCAGAAAAGCGGTTCGGGCGAAGAAGCGGCTGCGGCCGGCTGCTTCGTTGGATTGTCGGCGGGACCGGACGACAGAATCTGAATCCGGGACCCGCGCGTGCATCAATCTGGAGGCGAAGGCCGCGCGCGAGGAACGGGCGCGCGGCGGAAATGCTGGAGGGAGAAGCGGGACGGCAGGCGGCGCACGAGCGCGTGGGCGCGGATCGCATGAGCGCGCGGGACCGGCGGTCTTGCCGGAGGCGGCGAGCTGCGGAACCGATGCGCGGTGACTGCCGGACTCACTTTCGACCTCGCTCTGCGACAGGAAAGACCGTCATTTTAACCGATAGCCCCGCCCGCTTTTAGCGTCGAATGCTTGATGATGCGTATTTGGCGCATCCGCCGATTTCTCACGCGACGAGCCTGAGCAGCGTGAACGCGATCATGCCGACGGCGATGGTGCCCATCATGCCGCGCCGCCACAGGTAATACGCGAGCCCGGCGAGCGATGCCCACATCGCGTGATTCGACAGCGCGACCGAGAAGCCCGCTGACGTTTCCAGCACGTCCGGCACGACGACGGCCGCGAGCGCCGCCGCGGGCGCGTAGCGCAACACGCGCTGGATGCGCGGCGGCAACACCGCCCGCTCGCCGCCGATCAGGAAGAAAGCGCGCGTCAGCGCCGTCACGACGCCCATGCCGAGAATGGCGAGCCAGGTCTGAAGTGTGGTCATCGGGCGGGCTTGACGGTGTCGGATTCGGCGTCGGCGTCCGTCGATGGCGATGGCGATGGCGACGCCACGGGCCGCGCGCGATCGGCGATCACGTCCGCCAGCATGCCGGCCAGCAGCGCCGCCAGGACCGCGAGCGGCAGGCCGAGGCGATACGGCAGATCGAAGGTCAGGAGCGCCACCACGCTCGCGACGGCGACGGCGGCAAGCGTCGAGCGCGTCGCGATGGCCGACACGATGATCGGGATCAGCGCGAGCGTGCCCGCGAGTTCCAGCCCCCAGTTCGCCGGAATCAGGCTCGCGAGCAGAATCCCCGCCACCGACGAAATCTGCCACCAGAACCAGCAAACGAGCGCGAGCCCCCAGAAGTACGCCTCCTTGCCGTCGCGTTCGCCGGGCGCGAAATTTCGCTTCGAAAACATCAGATAGATGATGTCGCCGTTGAAGTAGCCGATGAGCACGCGCCGCCACATCGGCAAATAGGCGAAATGCGGCGCGAGTCCGGCGCTGAAGACCACGAAACGCAGATTGACCATCGCGGCTGTCAGGAGCACGGTCCAGAGCGGCAGTTTCGCGGCGAAAAGCGGCAGCACCGCGAGTTGCGACGACCCCGCGTAGACCGCGAACGACATGCCGAGCGCCTGCGGCAGCGTGAGCACGGACTTGCTCATGGCGATGCCGGTGACGAGGCCCCAGGAGAACGTCGCGAGAATGGCGGGAGAGAAGGTGCGGACACCTTCGAGAAAAGCGCGGCGATTCGTGTCGGACAGCCGGTCGAGCATGGACGGATGCGAGGCCAATGAGGTGCGATGCCGATGCCATTGCGGAAAGCCGCCCGATGCGGCCGAAGCAAAAGCACGAGAGAAGCGTGAATGAAACGTGATGCAGCGAAATACAGCGAGCCACCGCCCGTCCCTGCTGAACGACGCGCTGGCCAAAGAAACCGACACGTCATTCAGAATCGCGGTGAAAGGCAAATTATAGCGTCGCGAAAAGCGCTTTTAGCTCGGTTCAATTGTGAAAAGAAGCTAAAATGGCGGTCTTTCACCGCCTTCCGCGCGATCGCGCTTTTTCCGCGCTTTCCGTTATCGGCGGGCACGGATTCATCGAAATCACTGAACGAGAAAGCTAGGAGAAGCGTATGTCAATGGCCGACCGCGACGGCAAGATCTGGATGGATGGCAAGCTGATCGACTGGCGAGACGCGAACATCCACGTCCTGACGCACACGCTGCATTACGGCATGGGCGTATTCGAGGGCGTGCGCGCATACAAGACCGCGAGCGGCACGGCCATCTTCCGCCTGAAGGAGCACACCAAGCGTCTGCTGAATTCGGCCAAGATCTTCCAGATGGACGTTCCGTTCGACCACGCCACGCTCGAAGCCGCGCAACTCGAAGTCGTGCGCGCGAACAAGCTGGAATCCTGCTACATCCGTCCGATCATCTGGGTCGGCTCCGAAAAGCTCGGCGTGTCCGCGAAGGGCAACACCATCCACGTGGCCATCGCCGCGTGGCCGTGGGGCGCGTATCTCGGTGAAGACGGCCTCGCGAAGGGCATCCGCGTGAAGACGTCGTCGTTCACGCGCCATCACGTGAACGTATCGATGGTCCGCGCGAAGGCGTCGGGCTGGTACGTGAACTCCATCCTCGCGAATCAGGAAGCCGTGACCGACGGCTACGACGAAGCCCTGCTGCTCGACGTCGACGGCTACGTGTCCGAAGGCTCCGGCGAGAACTTCTTCCTCGTGAACAACGGCAAGCTGTACACGCCGGACCTGTCGTCGTGCCTCGACGGCATCACGCGCGACACGGTCCTCACGCTGGCGCGCGACTTCGGCATCCCCGTGATCGAGAAACGCATCACGCGCGACGAGGTCTATACCTGCGACGAAGCGTTCTTCACCGGCACCGCCGCCGAAGTCACGCCCATCCGCGAGCTGGACAACCGCACCATCGGCTCGGGCAAGCGCGGCCCCATCACGGAGAAGCTGCAAAGCGCATTCTTCGACGTGGTCGGCGGCAAGAACGAGAAGTACGCGAGCTGGCTCGCGAAAGTGTGATGCAGCGGCGGGCCGCGCGGCCCGCTTGCCGCATGCAATGAACGACATTGAAAAGAGAGTGCAATGAGCGACCTGAAGGAAATGCCGCTGGTTGAATTGTCGGCAAAGGACATCCCCGCGTTCTGCCCGAACCCGAAGATGCAACGCTGGAGCACGCACCCGCGCGTGTTTCTGGACGTGTCGCACGGCGAAGCGCGTTGCCCGTACTGCGGCACGCGCTACAAGCTGAAGGACGGCGAAGTCATCAAGGGCCATTGACCCGAGCCGGACCGAACGACCGCGCGTCTTCGCTGACCGAAGCGCGCGGGTCTTCGTTCGGCTCGGCTGCCTGAGACGGCACGACATGGCACGGCCGGAAGATGCCGGCCGCCCCACATACCAACAAGACACCTGCGCCTCGCCGCCTGATTGCGGAGAGCCGCGACTATTTTGAGATCGGATAACGAACGATGCGCCGTGCGCTGGTTATAGCACCGAACTGGATCGGTGACGCATTGATGGCGCAGCCGCTCTTTACGCTTCTGAAGAAGCTGCATCCGCGCATCACGATCGATGCCGTCGCGCCCTCGTGGGTCGCGCCCGTGCTCGAACGCATGCCGGAAATCCACGACGTCTACGCCACCGACCTCGCCCACGGCAAGCTGCAGTTACTGCGCCGCTGGCAGCTCGCGAGCGACTTGCGCGATGTCGGCTACGACGCCGCCTACGTGCTGCCGAACTCGATGAAATCCGCGCTGCTGCCGTGGATGGCGGGCATCCGGCTGCGCATCGGCTATAAGGGCGAGAGCCGCTACGGTCTGTTGAACGTGCGTCATGCGAATCCGCCGAAGACGGATCGCCCGCCGATGACCGCGCACTACGCTGCGCTCGCGTATGCGCCGGGCGCGAAGCTGCCGTTCATCGACAAATTCGCGCAGGCCCACGACGCCCAGACGACCGACGCGCCGCTCCTGCCCGTGCCGCGCCTCGAATCCGATCCCAACGAAGCCGCGCGCGTCTCGGCGCGCTTCAATCTCGACACGCGCGCGCCGCTCGTCGTGTTCTGTCCCGGTGCGGAGTACGGCCCCGCCAAGCGCTGGCCGCCGGAGCACTTCGCGTCGCTCGCGCAGTTCGTCGCGCAGTCGTTTCCTTACGCGCGCATCGTCGCATTGGGATCGAACAAGGATTCGGCCGCAGCCCAAGCCATCGCGGAGCGCGCGCCGAACGTGCGCAATCTGTGCGGACAGACATCGCTCGGGGAAGCTTGCGCGCTGATCGCGCGGGCAAGCGCCGTCGTGACCAACGACTCAGGGCTGATGCACGTCGCCGCGGCGCTCAAACGCCCGCTCGTCGCGGTCTACGGCTCGACCGATCCGCGCCATACGCCGCCCTTGTCCGATCTCGCAAAGGTACAATGGCTTCATCTTGAATGCAGTCCGTGCTTTGCCCGCGAGTGTCCGCTCGGCCATCTGAATTGCCTTCGCGAGCTTTCCGCCGAACAGGTCTTTGCCGATTTGCGCGGCATGCTGCTCGCGCATCGTTGAGGCGTCACGCCGCTGGAACGACCGTCTTGTTGCGGGCGCGGACACGCGAATGTCTCCCGAATCGTGTCTGATCGGGGGCATGCCTTGAACCATGACCGATGCGGCACGTCACCGTCACCCGGCGTGCCGCAACGAATGCCAGAGACCCACGCGCCATGCCACGTTTCGCCCGCCTATTCGAAGCCGCCGCCGACACGCTCAACGCCTACTACCAGGCCGTCGCGGACAACAGCATCGATGCCGTGATGTCGCTTTGGATCGACGAGGAATTCGCCACGTGCATCTGCGCGAACGGCACGCATCTGCATGGACTCGAGGACATCCGCTCGGGACTCGCGAGGCAGCTCGAAGCGGAGGCGGTGACCATCGAGCCGCTCGATATCCGCGTGTACGACAGCCTGGGCACGGTGGTGTATGCCATCGCGGAGGCGCATCAGCCGGCGGGCACGGTCGCGTCGCGCATGATTTTCACCACTTACGTGATGGTCCACGAGCGCGGCGAATGGCGCATCGCGCATATTCACGCGAGCGAAATGCCGACCGAAGCCGCCGGCCAGTTCGCGGCGAAGCTGCGTCACGGGCAGGGACCGCTGCACTGAAAGTCGAAGCATCGAAGAAGGCGTTTGCGGGAGAGGACCATGAAGCGCGATCCGTTGTTGCAACACGATTCGTCGTTCGTGGATGAAACGCCGGCCGTGGCGCATGCGCTCGAACACGCGCTCGACGCTTCCGTTTCGCGCTGGCTCTACAACGCGCCGCGCTGGCTGCCGACGGCTCACGCGCAGACCATCGTTCCCGCGCTTTTCGGGCGCAAGCCCGCGGTGCGCTATCGCCGCGAGCGATGGGACACGCCGGACGGCGATTTCATCGAACTCGACTGGGTCGCGCACGATTCAACCGATGTCGCCCCGACCGCCCCGCTCCTCGTTCTCTTTCACGGCCTCGAAGGCAGTTCCGACTCACACTACGCCCGCGCGATGATGGCCGCCGCCGAAGCGCGCGGCTGGCACGGCGTCGTGCCGCACTTTCGCAGTTGCAGCGGGCCGCTGAATCTGCTGCCGCGCTTCTATCACCTCGCGGACAGCGCGGAAGTCGACTGGATCCTGCGCCGTCTGCGCGAAAGGCACGCGGGGCCGATCGTGGCGGCAGGCGTCTCGCTCGGCGGCAACGTGCTCTTGCGCTGGCTGTGCGAGCGCGGCACGGATGCATCGATCATCAGCGGGGCCACCGCGATTTCCGCGCCGCTCGACGTTCACGCGGGCGGCCATGCGATCTCGCAAGGCTTCGGCATGGTCTACACGCGCAGCTTCCTCAAGTCGCTGAAGAAGAAGGCGCTCGCGAAGCTCGCCCAGTATCCCGGCCTCTATGATCGCCACGGCGTGCTCGCAGCGCGCACGCTGTACGAATTCGACAACGTCGTCACCGCGCCGCTGCACGGTTTTCGCGATACGGACCACTACTGGTCGGCTGCGACGACGCGCGCGCAGTTGAAAAGCATCGAAGTGCCGGCGCTCGTCCTGAACGCGCGCAACGATCCGTTCCTGCCCGAGTCCGCGCTGCCGTCGCAGGCGGAAGTGTCGACGTGCGTGACGCTCGATCAGCCGAACCACGGCGGACACGTCGGCTTCATGACGGGGCCGTTTCCGGGGCGTATCGACTGGCTGTCGCAGCGCGTCGTCGGCTATCTGGAGCATTTCCTTCCTCGCGGATGAATCATGGATGAAATCGTCAAGCAGGCGCTCGCCAAATGGCCCAACGTTCCGCACTGCACGGGCTGGCTGCTGCTCGACCGGCGCGGCCAGTGGCGCATGCGCGATGAAGCGGCGCAAGCGGCCGGCGCGCTCGGCGACGCGATCCGGCATGAGGCGCTGATCGGCTTCATCAACCGCAATTACGAGCGTGACGCCGACGGTCAGTGGTTCTTTCAGAACGGGCCGCAGCGCGTGTATGTGGAACTGGCTTATACGCCGTGGATCGTGCGGCTTTCGTTCGCGGACGGCGCGCTGCGCCTGACGGACCAGACCGGCGCGGCGTTCGAGCCGGCGCACGCGTGGCTCGACGACGAAGGCGGCCTGCTCTTTTCCGACGATGCATCGCCCGCGCGCATCGCCGCGCTGCACGATCACGACATCGATTTATTTTCGAATCACGCGAACTTCGATCACCCCGCGCAAGGCGGCGTTTTTCACTGGCGCGATTCCGTCGATTTGCCGGTGCAGCCGATCGCGCGCGCGGACGTCGAGCAACGCTTCGGATTCGTCGCGAGCCCGGTTGCGCGGGCGGCGGCGAAGGGCTGACGCGTCAGCCCTTCTGGTCCTGATCGCGCTCTTCCTTGTAGCGCGTCTCGAAGTCGCGCAGACGCGCCGAAATGGTCGAGAGATCGTAGAAGCTCGCGCTCTTCACATCGCGCGCTTCCTTCAGCTGGCGGATCGCGGACGGCCACGCGCCGTCGAGCGCGAATTTCTCGGCCATCGCCTGATGCTGACGCAACGGATCGTTCAGGCCCGCGCTCGCCTGCGCGAGATAGAGCCACCAGTCGGGGCGCGCGGGCTCGGCGCGCGTTTCGCGGCGCGCGAGCGTCTGGGCGTCGGCGTAGCGATGTGCGCCGATCAGCGCCTGAAGATGCGTGTCGATGGCCGCGTGCGAATCCGGCCAGCGCGTTTGCGCGATGTCGGCGAGGCGTATTGCGTCGTCGTAGCGGCCCGCGCGACGGGCGATGTCGGCGGCGAGGACGTCGAGGCTCGGGGTGCTGCGAGCGGCGGCTGTCGGTGTGGGCTGCGTCGGCTGCGTCGTGTGGGCGTTGACGCGGACCGGCGGAAGGGTGATTTCGGTGCTTGGCGATGAGGGCGTCGGCGTGGCGGTGGCGTTGGCCGCGTTCAGTGCGTCGTGGGCGCTGCTGCTGAAAAGAGCGCTGGTTTGTAGCGGGGCTTGCGCCGGGCTGTCGATGGCATTGGCGGCGCGCGTTGCGGTGTCGGCGGATGGCATGGTGTTCGGTGCGTCGGCTGTAGTTTTCGCGCCGATTGAGGATGACATCGCGAGGCCGGGCTGCCGATTCAAGCGATTGGCGTTCGGGGCGTCGGCTGCAGTTTTCGCGCCCTTTGACGATGCCATTGCCAGGCTGGACGCCGAACCGCCGAGCCCGAGCGCGCGAGCCGGTGCAACGGTTGCAGTCGTCGTCCCTTGCGAACCTGCCTGAACGGGATTGGCGCCCGAGCCTTTCGCCGCGACCCCAACCCCCGCTTCGCGCCGCGCCTCGATCGCCGCCGTGGCCTCACTCGCCTGCTCGCCCTCGAAAAGCCGTCGCGCCTTCGCGAGCGCATCGTTGGCGGCATCGTAATCGCCCATCAGCGATCGCGCGAGCGCTATGCCATACCAGTTCGCCGCCGGATTGACCGCCGTCTGATCGTCGATTTCGGATTTCAGGCGGCTCGCCACTTCGCGATAATCGCTCGCGTAGTTCACCTGCAGCACGCGGGCGCGGGCGCGCACGAACGCATATTCCGCCGACTGCCGTGGCTGCCGATACGGCACGCGCCGCGCGCGGTCCTCCATGTCGGCGATGCGCTCGGTCGTCAGCGGATGCGTGCGCACGTAGGCCGGCACGCCGTTATCGGCCATCGACGCGCGATCGAGCCGCGCGAAGAACGCCGTCATCGCGTACGGATCGTAGCCGGCCGCGGCGAGCATCTGGAAGCCGACGCGGTCGGCCTCGTGTTCCGCCGCCCGCGAAAAGCGCAACTGATTGTCGACGGCGAACGCCTGCCCGCCCATCGCGATGCCCATGCCGAGATCGCCGCTGCGCGTCATCACGCCGGCGAGCAGACCGGCGAGCATCGCCGCCAGCGCCGCGTAGCTGCTCTTTTCCTGCGTGCCGAGCATCCGCGCGATGTGCCGCTGCAGCACGTGCCCCATCTCGTGCCCGACGACCGACGCGAGTTCGGACTCCGTCTGCGTCGCGGAAATCAGCCCCGTGTTCACGCCGATGAAACCGCCGGGCATCGAAAACGCGTTGATCTGCGGATCGCGGACGGCGAACAGTTCGAAGTCCGGGCGATAGCCGCCGAGATATTGCGTGGCCGCGGCGGCGGACAGTCTCGACGCGACGGAATCGAGGTAGTCGCGCATGAGCCAGTCGTCGAGATAGTCGGGATCGGCGCGGACTTCGCGCATCATTCGCGCGCCGACCTTGCGCTCGGCCTGCGGCGAGAGCGTGCCGCCGGAGCCGTCGCCGAGGTCCGGAAGTTGCACCGATGAAAGCGGCGCGCGCAGGTTGGCCATCGCGCCCGGCCGATTGGCGAAGCGGCTCTCCGCGCCGCCGTAGACGCCGAAAACGCCGTCCGCGACGTTGCCTGCGCTGGCGTCGGCTTGCGGTGTCGTCGGTGTCGGTGTCGGGCCAGGCGTCATCGTGGCCGCGCTCGCCCCCGCGCCGACAGCCGCCGCGCCAGTCTGCGCGAGTGCGACGGACGGCACGGCCTGACTCAGACACAACGCGAGGACGAGCGCACGGCTCGGACGATTCAGATGCATGGCGCACAGCCGGCTGGATGCGGCCCGCCGGCTCGGTGAAGAAAACGCGCTTATCGTACCAAGTGTTCGATGCCCGGCGACGCGGCGCGCCGCGTCGGATTCGTGGAAAACCGCGCCGGATCACGCTGGTATGATAGGCGCCCGCTCAAAGGAGGACGTGATGTCCGGACTCACACATTTCGATGCCGCCGGCGAGGCGCATATGGTCGACGTCGGCGACAAGGGCGAGACGCGGCGCATCGCAGTGGCGCGCGGCTCGATCGCGATGCTCGAAGGCACGCTCGCGCTGATCCGCGATGGCCGCGCCAAGAAAGGCGACGTGCTCGGCGTGGCGCGCATCGCCGCGATTCAGGGTGCGAAGCGCACCGCCGATCTCATTCCGCTGTGCCATCCGCTTGCGTTGACGCGCGTCGCGGTGGACTTTTCGATCGACGACACCCTGCCCGGCGTGCATTGCGAAGTGCGCGTGGAAACGGTCGGGCGCACGGGCGTGGAGATGGAAGCGCTGACCGCCGTGCAGGTCGGGCTGCTGACGATCTACGACATGTGCAAGGCGGTGGATCGCGGCATGACCATCACCAACGTGCGGGTGATGGAAAAGCATGGCGGGAAGTCGGGGGATTGGGTGGCGGGGGCCTAGCGCAACGCCCTCGCACGCATCACTCGTCGCTGTCGCTGTCGTCGTCGGACTGCGGCTCTGCGCCAGCGGACGCCCCATACAGCTTCACCAAGTCCGCCTTGAACGAAGCCAGCGGCGCGCCGATTTCATCGATCGAGCGATACACCGACTCCAGCTGCGCCGGCCAGTCCTTGAGCTGCGTCGAGAAAATCTTGAGGCGCGCGATCGTATCCAGCGCTTCCTTCCGCTGCCCCGCCAGAGCCTGCAGCACCGCGTAACGCCGCAGCACCGTCTCGCCGGGCAAGAGCGCGATGGCCTGCCGATGCGCCGCCAGCTTCGCCTCGAGGTTCTGCGCGTTCATCGGCAGCAACGTGGCCGCGCCATATTCGCCCCACGCGCCAAACAGGAACGACGGATCGTTGCGATACTGTTCCGCCGGCCGCGATCCGTAATACAGCACTTCGGCGCGGTTGTAGTCGCGCATCGTCGGATAGAGCGCGATCAGGCCGCCCGCGACGAGCACGACATACACGCCATACGACAGCGGCCGCGCGACGAGCCGCATCGGACGCGTTTCGAGCAGGCCGATGACGAGCATCGCCGGCATCAGAAAGAACATGTACTGCTGCGGATACTCGACGAGCGCGTGCATCACCAGCACGCCCAACAGCGAGAGCCCGAAAATACGCGCGGGCGTATGCGGCGCGCGCAGCACGCGAATGAGCCACAGCACGATGCCGACGACGAGCACGCCCATGCCCAGCAGACCCGTCTTCGCCAGCAGATCGATGAAGATGTCATGCGCGTTGTTCGCAATCTCGACGCCGCCCAGCTCACGCACGAGATCGAACTGATAGCGCGGAAACTCGCCCCAGCCGACGCCCAGGATCGGATGCGTCTTGAACATCGTCCAGCCGTATTTCCAGAGCGCGAGACGCGGCGCGATCTGGTTCGCGTCCTGCATGCGCTCCGCAGCCGATTGCGCCAGGTCGAGCTGAAAGCGCACGTTGGCCCAGCGCACGCCCGCGTTCACCGCGACGAACAGCACGCCGAGCGCGACCGGAATGAGCCACGCGCGCATGTCGCGTCGGCCGTTACGCGCTGGCGCGTCGAGGTCGTCGGCGGCGTTCGGGCGTCCTTGCGCGAACGCCATCCACCATCCCGCGACGACGATCACCGCCGTCTGCAACCAGGGCCCGCGCGATACCGTGAGCGCCAGCCCGAACGAAAGCACCGCCGACACCGCGACCCACACGACGACCGGCAAGCGACGCGTCTGCACCAGATACAGCGCACCCGCCAGCGCGAACGCGATGACCGTCGCGAGGTGATTCGCCTGCGCCATGTTGCCGAACATCCGACGCTCGGTCGCGACGTTGTACGCCACGACGAAGGGCGCGAACTTCACTTCGGCATGGAACATCTGCACCGTCTGACAGAACACCGCGAACAGCCCGCCCGCGATCAGCGCCGCCGCGCCGATGCGCAACGCCTTCTCCGACAACCCCGCCCGCGCGAGTCCGAACCCCGTATGCACCGCGACGAACGACGCGAGCAGATACGCGCCGCCGAGCCAGTTCATCGACGGCTGCGCGACCGGCAGCAACACCGTCTGCGCGACGAGCACGAGGCCGAACAGCAGCGGCATCAGCGCGACGACCGGCGACGCGAACGGCACGCGCGGCTCGGACAAGGGCACGAGCAGCGCAACGGTCGCGCCGAGCGCCAGATAAAGCGCGAGCGCGGTGTACTCGGCGTAAAAGGTCGGTATCGGATACGTGTGGTTGACGACGCCGAACGGGATCGTCAACGCGGCACACAGAAAGGCAAAACAGAGATAGCGCGCGTACTGGGTGGTGGGCGAAGGCATGAGGGGCTGGGAACGTCGTTAACCGGCGCACTATACAAAACTTTGCCTCCCCTGTGCGCCGCACGGCCGGAAATGCCACGAAATCACTCGTTTCTTCGCCTTGAATGCGACGCGGCGGCGATTCGTGATCCGCCGCCGCGCTCGTCACCTCAACGGCGCGAACCGATGCTCAGACGCGGCACTCGGGCGGCGCGAGCTTGGCCGATAGCGTCGGCGCGTCCACAGGCGACGGTCCCGCGCCCGGCGCCGGCAGCGACGACGCCGCCTTGCCGCCCGCGAAGCATTCCCACGTGATCGTGCCCGCCTGCACCGTGCCTCGCGCGAGCGCGATGCGCGCCGTCGGCGTATCGGCGTTATCGGGCGCGGAAGGCACGAGCACGAGCGTGTTCGATCCCGCCGGTGCAACGCGCGTCGAATAGGCGATCGTGATCTGGCCGGTGTCGCTGTCGACGTGGATCGAGTCGACATTGCGCGTGCCCGGCGGCGATGCATACCCGCTCGACAGATCCCCGCCGCTTGCCGCGTTCTCCGCCACCGCGAGCCGCGCCGACGCCGCGAGCGACATGCCCTCGCCCACGCGGCTGCGCGCCAGATAGTCCTGATACGCGGGAATCGCGTACGCCGCGACCACGCCGACGATCGCCAGCACGATCATCAATTCGATCAGCGTGAAGCCGTGCGCCGCCGCGTGCGCGCGCTTCATCCACGTTTGCCACCCGCGCCGTTCGCGCGGGACCATGAAGTTCGTAACCATGCTCGACATTGCTGCTCCCAGGAAGACAAAAAGCGCCGGCTGCGTGTGCAGACCGGACGCTTCGATCGTATTCAGGGAGCGGGCGCGGCGGCAGTCGGCCATTCGGCCAACGCTGCGCATTACGTGTCGGCCGTGGCGCCCTTTCCGTGCGTTAGCGTGTGGCGTTTCATCAACATGCCAGCAGCGATCACGAGCAGCGCGCCGCCGACGCGCGCCGCGTAACCGGCGACATCCGTGTTGAGCGCGGGCCAGCGGTCGATGAACGGGTCGTCGATGATGAGCCCGCCCGCGATCCACCCGAGCAGCGCCGCGCCCAGCAACACCACGACGGGAAAGCGGTCCAGCAGCTTGAGCACCAGCGTGCTGCCCCACACGATGAGCGGAATGCTCACCACGAGCCCGAAGATCACGAGCGTCAGGCGATGCCGCGGATCGGCGGCTTCGGCCGCGCCCGCAATGGCGATCACGTTATCGAGACTCATGACCGCATCGGCGACGATGATCGTCTTCACCGCCGCCCACAGCTTGTCGGACGAGCTGATGTTGTGTGCGTCGTGGCCCGGCTGCATCAGCTTCACGCCGATCCACAAGAGCAGCAGTCCGCCGACGAACTTCAGAAACGGCACATCCAGCAGGACGACGGCGAACGCGATCAGCGCGACGCGCAAGAGGATCGCGCCGAGCGTGCCGAGCACGATGCCGCGCTTTCTTTGCGTGACCGGCAGATCGCGGCACGCGAGCGCGATCACGACGGCGTTATCGCCGCCGAGCAAGATGTCGATGACGATGATCTGGACGACGGCGCCCCAATGGAGCGTGAAGAAGAACTCGAGCATGGCAAAAACCGTGGCCGGAATAAAAAAAGCGGGGAAGCCAACGCTCCCCCGCTTTCATTTTCCGGCTATGACGAAAGGATTCAGTAAGAGTACCAAACCCTGACGGCTTCTGCCGAACTTCCCTTAGATCACCGACTTCAGAAGACGTCCCATTTCCGACGGGTTCTTCGTGACCTTGATGCCGCACGCGTCCATGATTTCGAGCTTCGCGTCAGCCGTGTCCGCACCGCCGGAGATCAGCGCGCCTGCGTGGCCCATGCGCTTGCCCGGAGGCGCCGTCACGCCCGCGATGAAGCCGACGACCGGCTTCTTCATGTTGTCCTTGATCCAGTAAGCGGCGTTCGCTTCGTCCGGACCGCCGATCTCGCCGATCATGATGACGGCGTCCGTTTCCGGATCGTCGTTGAACATCTTCATCACGTCGATGTGCTTGAGACCGTTGATCGGATCGCCGCCGATACCGACCGCCGACGACTGGCCGAGGCCCAGCGCCGTCAGTTGGCCGACCGCTTCGTACGTCAGCGTGCCCGAGCGCGACACCACGCCGATGCGACCCTTGCGATGGATGTGACCCGGCATGATGCCGATCTTCAGCTCATCCGGCGTGATCGTGCCGGGGCAGTTCGGTCCGAGCAGCAGCGTCTTGCGATTTTCGCGGCGCATGCGGTCCTTGATTTCGAGCATGTCGCGAACCGGAATGCCTTCCGTGATGCAGATCGCGAGATCGAGATCGGCTTCGACGGCTTCCCAGATCGCGGCGGCAGCGCCTGCCGGCGGCACGTAGATGACCGAAACGGTCGCGCCGGTTTCAGCCTTCGCTTCCTTGACGGACGCGTAGATGGGGATGCCTTCGAAGTCTTCGCCGGCGCGCTTCGGGTTCACGCCCGCGACGTACGCTTCGCGGCCGTTCGCGTATTCGCGGCAGGCGCGCGTGTGGAACTGGCCGGTCTTGCCGGTGATGCCCTGCGTGATGACCTTCGTGTCTTTGTTGATCAGAATCGACATGTAGTGACCTCTGTTCGTTTGGCGTCGCTCAAGCAGATGCTTTGCGCCGCCATTCGTATCTGGTGGAACGCTCTCTTAGGCTCGGTAAGCGAACGCGCTTACTTGCCTTCGGCTGCCGCGACGACCTTCTGCGCGGCTTCTTCCATGCTGTCGGCCGAGATGATCGGCAGACCCGAGTCGGCCAGCATCTTCTTGCCGAGGTCTTCGTTCGTGCCCTTCATGCGCACGACGAGCGGCACCTTCAGGTCCACGGCCTTCGACGCCGCGATCACGCCTTCCGCGATCACGTCGCAACGCATGATGCCGCCGAAGATGTTGACGAGAATCGCCTTCAGATTCGGGTTCTTCAGCATCAGCTTGAACGCTTCGGTGACCTTCTCGGTCGTCGCGCCGCCGCCCACGTCCAGGAAGTTGGCCGGCTCGCCGCCGAACAGCTTGATGGTGTCCATCGTCGCCATCGCGAGGCCTGCGCCGTTCACGAGACAGCCGATGTTGCCGTCGAGCGAGATGTACGCGAGGTCGAACTTCGACGCTTCGACTTCAGCCGGATCTTCTTCGTCCAGATCGCGATACGCGACGATTTCCGGGTGACGGAAAAGCGCGTTCGAATCGAAGTTGAACTTGGCGTCGAGCGCGATCACCTTGCCGTCGCCGGTCACGATCAGCGGGTTGATTTCCGCGAGCGATGCGTCGGTTTCGAAGAACGCCTTGTAGAGACCTTGCAGGATCGCGCGCGCTTGCGGGATCGATGCGTCGGGAATGCCGATCTTGCGTGCGAGGTCATCGGCGTCTGCGTCTTGCAGGCCGGTCGACGGCTCGACGGCGAACTTGTGCAGCAGTTCCGGCGTCTTTTCCGCGACTTCTTCGATGTCCATGCCGCCTTCGCTCGACGCCATCACGACGATCTTCTGCGAAACGCGATCCAGCACGAGGCCGACGTACAGTTCCTTCTTGATGTCCGCGCCTTCTTCGATCAGCAGGCGGTTGACCTTCTGGCCTTCAGGGCCGGTCTGGTGCGTGACGAGCTGCATGCCGAGGATCTGGTTCGCGTATTCGCGGACCTGGTCGATCGACTTCGCGACCTTCACGCCGCCGCCCTTACCGCGGCCGCCGGCGTGGATCTGCGCCTTGACGACCCATACCGGGCCGCCCAGCTCTTCCGCGGCCTTGACCGCATCTTCCACCGAGAACACGGGCTTGCCGCGCGGGACCGCGACGCCGAACTTCCGCAGGATTTCCTTACCCTGGTACTCGTGAATCTTCATGCGTGATTCCTTCAGTCTGAGAGTTGGAGTGAACTTCGATTTCGAATTGCCTGAACCGCAATTGCCTTGGATTCTTGTTTGATTGCCGGCCGCTCGCGCACGCGTGTGACGAGCGTGTTATGTGTCCGGGGTTTCCCGTTCCGCGGCGTGTGCGTCGGCGTGTGCGTTGTCGTGTACTTCGGCGCGGCGGGACGGCTCGTAGCCGAACCAGCGCGGATAGTACTCGCGCACGGCCGGGCCGTCGAAACGCAATGCGTGACAGCCGCCGAGTTCGAATGGCGGCCGGTTGGGGTGCGCGGCCGGATTGACGTCTTCCTGCGCGAAGAGGTCGGACATGTCGTCGGACCAGACATCGCCGAAAAAGGCCTGCATGGCTGCGGTCGGCAAAACCGCGCACAACTCGGTGAGATGCGTGCAGCCGGCCGTGCCGCGCAGGCGGGCGCGGACTTCGCGGCGGAAATTGCGCAACAGATTGAGCCCGATGAGCCCGCGATAAGCTGAATTGGATTCGGCGCAGAGACCGCCATAGGGCGCCCAGTCCGACGAAGCCTCGGCTTCGACGATGTTGAGCTTGCGGTCGATGGTGATGCGCAGCCAGAGTTCATGGATCGGCAGGCCTTTCGGCCGGACGCCCGCCGCGAGCGGAAGGTCGCGGGGCTTCTCATCGGTTAGACAGGCTTCGATGTCCCACAGGCCGTCTTCCCGTTCGAACGCTTCCAGGCGAATCGCGCGACGATGGCGCAACTGTCGGGAAACGGGCGGAGAAAGAGGCATGGAGGCGAAACCGGAACGGGAAAACCGTTGAATTTTAGCATAGCGGGTATTTCGGGCCGCGCATGCGACTGATGATTCGCCGCTGACCGATTTGACGCGTTCACGCATGGCGCGGGGCGTGCCGTGGAGCGGCTCAGTCGTCGATGAATTCGTCCGCGCAGTCTTCGTCGCCGCCTTTGAGAATCTTCCCGATGGTGCTGCCGGAAAAACCACGCGCGGCGAGGAAGCGCGCCTGCTTCGCGCGCTCAGCGGGCGTCTCGGGCAGAACGCCGTATTTCTTCTGCCAGACCGCTTGGGCGCGCGCGGTTTCCGTCTGCGCGAGCTTCCCGGCTGTTTCGCCGATGAGCGCGTCGCCGACCGCATGCCGTTTCAGTTCGCTGATGATGCGGCTGCCGCCCATGAGCGCCGCCCGCCGATGCACCACGCTTTCGACGAAGCGCTCGTTAGACAGCCAGCCGTCGCGTTCGAGACCGTCGAGCAGGGTTTCGAGCGAATCGGCTTCTTCGACATAAGGCCGCAGCTTGCGCGACAACTCCGCGCGACTATATTCGCGACGCGAGAGGTAGCCTAACGCGCGGCCTTTGAGCGAGCGCTGCGGGCGTCGCGGATTGTTGGCGTCGGCGGTCTTGCGCTGGCGCTGGCTGGAGCGGCTGTAGACGCAGTCCGGGTCTCCTTCCGGCGCGTCGAGTGGAACGCACTGCTCGAAAGGATCGGCGTCTTCGAATGAGGCGTCGCCCGAGGAGCGTTGCGGCTGTTGTCGATTGCTCGGTGCTTTGCGTTGACGCCGAGCCGGACGGCTGCGGACCACATCACCCTGCGCTTCAGGCGAGCTGGATGGCGCGCATTGTTCGAAAGGCTCGAAGGGATCGGCTTCCTGAAATGGATCGTCGATGCGAGCGGTGCCGGGCGTCGACGGCGTTTCCGAAAGCGGCTGGGTGGCGATCCGCGCGGTAGTTTGCTGCAAGAGCGCACGCGCCCGATCGAGACGTGCAGCGCGATCCGGTTCGACGGCTTGCGTCGCAGCGTAATCGTCTTGTCGACGCGCGGTCGGTTGAGCGCCCTGCACGCGACGCTGTTTGCGGGCCGGCGACTGCTGCGGCAGCGGCGACGGCGCGACGTCACCGATTTGCTCGGCGTCCGAAAGCGCGCTGCCCTCGTCCGCCGCCTTGAAAACACGACGCGCCGGCGCGAATGACTTCGCGTCGGCGCGTGATTGACCGCTTTGGCGAAATCCGCCGCGCCGGGACGATGTTTCCCGACGCTCGCTGCTCCGCTCGTAGCGATCGATAGCCTCAGTGCCTTGCTCCGGCTGACCGACTTCGCGCGAGGCATCGCCCTCGCGCGAACGGTTCGAATCGTCCGCGCGGCTCCGCCCGAAATCTGCGTTGCCCGCCTTGGATCCGAACCGGCGCTTGAGCATCGACGGTTGTCAGACGCTTATTCGTCGTCCGACACGGCTGCGCCCGTGGCCACGGCATCAGCCAGCGCAGCCACACCCAGCGATTCGCGGATCTTGTTTTCGATCTCGCGCGCAATGTCAGGATTTTCGCGCAAGAATTCGCGCGCGTTGTCCTTGCCCTGACCGATGCGATCGCCCTTGTAGCTGTACCAGGCACCTGCCTTGTCCACCAGCTTCGCTTGCACGCCGAGGTCGATGATCTCGCCCTGACGCGAAATGCCTTCGCCGTACAGAATGTCGAAGATGGCTTCGCGGAACGGCGGCGACACCTTGTTCTTCACCACCTTCACGCGCGTTTCATTGCCGATCACTTCGTCGTTCTTCTTGATCGAACCGATACGGCGAATGTCCAGTCGCACCGACGAATAGAACTTCAGCGCGTTACCGCCCGTGGTGGTTTCGGGGTTGCCGAACATCACGCCGATCTTCATGCGGATCTGGTTGATGAAGATCACGAGGCAGTTCGTGCGCTTGATCGTGCCGGTGAGCTTGCGCAGCGCCTGCGACATCAGACGCGCTTGCAGGCCGGGCAGCGAGTCGCCCATTTCGCCTTCGATTTCCGCCTTCGGCACGAGCGCCGCGACCGAGTCGATGACGATCATGTCGATGGAACCGGAGCGCACCAGCGCATCCGCGATTTCCAGCGCCTGTTCGCCCGTGTCCGGCTGCGAGATCAGCAGTTCCGGCACGTTCACACCGAGCTTGCCCGCGTACTGGACGTCGAGCGCGTGTTCCGCGTCGATGAACGCCGCCGTGCCGCCGAGCTTCTGCATCTCGGCGATCACTTGCAGCGTGAGCGTGGTCTTGCCCGACGATTCCGGACCGTAGATTTCCACCACTCGGCCGCGCGGCAAACCGCCTACGCCGAGCGCGATGTCCAGTCCGAGCGAGCCGGTGGAGACCACCTGAATGTCTTCAACCGCCTCACCTGCGCCGAGCCGCATGATCGACCCTTTGCCGAATTGCTTTTCGATCTGCGAAAGCGCGGCGGCCAACGCCTTGCTCTTCTCCGCAGTCATTCCAGCCGGGCCTTTCTTGCTTTCTTCCATGAATCGTCCTTTGCTATGATGAACGGCGTCTGAGACGCGTGCGCGCAGGCTCGAAGTTTCACTCCGCTCCGCTTTTCGCACTAACGCAGACACTGTATAAAAAAACAGTAGTTTTTGCAAGCCCGATCGTCGCGGCGTGGTATTTTTCCACTTCGCGCGAACCGTGCAAAAACCGCAAAACACCCTGGAGACCGCCGCGCCGGGCGAAATGCGGTGCCGGCAATGCGATGCGCCCCGCGCATCAGGCACACGACGATGCGAATCCTCATTGCCGAAGACGACAGCATACTCGCGGACGGTCTCGTTCGATCACTCCGCCAATCGGGATACGCCGTTGACCATGTCAAGCATGGCGTCGAGGCCGACACCGCCCTCTCGCTGCAATCCTTCGACCTGCTCATACTCGATCTCGGCCTGCCGCTGATGCCCGGTCTCGAAGTGCTGCGCCGCCTGCGCGCACGCAATTCGCAGATGCCCGTGCTGATCCTGACCGCCGCCGACAGCGTCGACGAGCGCGTGAAGGGCCTCGATCTCGGCGCGGACGACTATATGGCGAAGCCCTTCGCGCTCAACGAACTCGAAGCGCGCGTGCGGGCGCTGACCCGGCGCGGCGCAGGCGGCGGACCGACGGTTGTCCGGCACGGATCGCTGTCGTTCGATCAGGTCGGGCGCATCGCGCATATCGCGGATCAGGTCATCGATCTGTCGGCGCGCGAACTAGGCGTGCTCGAAGTGCTGCTGCAGCGCATCGGACGGCTCGTGTCGAAGGAGCAGCTCGTCAATCACCTTTGCGAATGGGGCGAAGAGGTCAGCAACAACGCGATCGAAGTTTACGTGCATCGGCTGCGCAAGAAGATCGAGCCGAGCGGCGCGCGGATCATCACCGTGCGCGGACTCGGCTATACGCTCGAGAAAGTCGCCAGCGCGCCGGACGCGAAGGCATCGGCCGCGTCGACTGGCGATCCCGCGTCCGCCAGTCATCACTAAAGCCAATCCGCGCATGGCGTCGCCCGTTTCCACCGAGCGCTCCGGCGCGCCGTCATTGTCTGAAACGGCGGCAGCGTCGGCAACGAACCCGGCCGCCGACTCCGACGCCCAGCGCGACGCCCGCTACGCGAATCCGTTCGCGCCGCCCGAGGAGCTGGAGCCGGACACGCAGGCGCACCCGCGCTCGCTTTTCGGCGAGATTCTCGACTGGATGCTGGCGCCGCTTCTATTGCTCTGGCCGATGAGCATTGCGGTGACATATCTCGTCGCGAAGTCGATCGCCAACGGGCCGTTCGACCGCGCGCTCGAAGCCGACGCCTACGTGCTCGCGCGCCAGATTCAGCCGGTCAACGGCGTCGCCGAGTTGCGGCTGCCCGACGCCACGCGCGATTTCCTGCGCGCCGACAACGTCGACAGCGTGTTCTTCCAGGTGCTCGGCACGCGCGGCGAACTCGTCGGCGGCGACCGCGACATGCCGCTGCCGCACGAGGACGACCGGCCGCAGCCGGGCATCGTCGAATTCCGGGACGATGTGCTGCGCGGCAACGATATTCGCGTGGCGTACACGACCGTCGATCTGCCGGGACTCGCGCCGGGACGCGATCCCGGAAGCACGCAACCGGTGCTCGTGCAGGTCGCCGAGACGCTCGACAAGCGCAGCCAGCTCGCCAACGACATCATCAAGGGCGTGATCCTGCCGCAGTTCGTGATCCTGCCGCTCGCGATCGTGCTCGTGTGGTTCGGGCTTTCGCGCGGGCTCGCGCCGCTGCATGCGTTGCAGTCGAACATGCGCACGCGCCGCCCCGACGATCTCTCGCCGCTCGAAGCGGGCCACGCGCCGCCGGAAATCGCGCCGCTCGTCACGTCGTTCAACGATCTGCTCACGCGGCTCGAACAAAACATGGAGTTCCAGAAGCGCTTTATCGCCGATGCCGCGCATCAGATGAAAACGCCGCTCGCCGGGCTGCGCATGCAGGCGGAGTTCGCGCTGCGTCAGGACGTATCGACGGAAGTGCAGCGCTCGCTCGAACAGATCGCGACGAGTTCGGAGCACGCGGCGCGGCTCGTCACGCAACTGCTCGCGCTGGCGCGTGCGGAGAATCGCGCGACGGGGCAGATTTTCTCGTGCGTCGAACTGACGGCGCTCGCGCGGCTCGCCGTGCGCGACTGGGTGCAGGCGGCGCTCGCGAAGCGCATGGATATCGGCTATGAAGAGCCGCCGTTTCCGGTCGAAGTGGAAGGCAATGTGGTGATGCTGCGCGAGATGCTGTCGAATCTGATCGACAACGCGATCCGCTACACGCCGCCGGGCGGACGCATCACCGTGCGCGTCCGGACCGACGAGCACGACCTCGATCTCGTGCATCTCGAAGTCGAAGACACCGGCCTCGGCATTCCGCCTGCCGAACGGGAACGCGTGGTCGAGCGGTTCTATCGCATTCTCGGGCGCGAGGGCGACGGCAGCGGGCTGGGTCTCGCCATCGTCAAGGAGATCGCGGCGATGCACGGCGGCACGCTTTCCATCGAGGATCACGTGTATCAGGAATCGCCGCGCCTTGCCGGGACACTCGTGCGTGTCAGCCTTCAGCGGGTTTTTCCTCCCAAGGACAAACCCTGAGCGCTCGCGCCGCGCGTGAAACGCTACTTCACCAGAAGCGCGAGGATGTGCGCTAATCGACACGCGTTCTCCGCGATTGCACGCACATTCGCTCGATTTCACTGTTTGGCCACGCTTTTAGCCGATGCTTCTCCGCGTCAGAACGCCGTAAGTTTTCGTTCCAATAATCTTTGCACCGGCGCGCCCGCGCGCTGCGGATGGAATCGAACATCACACGCAATCAACAGGAGACGATTCATGGCTACGATCGAAGGGCGCGTTTCGCACGCGCCGATGACGGCGGAGGAGAAGAAAGTCATCTTCGCTTCGTCGCTCGGGACGGTGTTCGAGTGGTACGACTTCTATCTCGCCGGGTCGCTGGCGATCTACATCAGCAAGACGTTCTTCTCGGGCGTCAATCCGACGGCCGGCTTCATCTTCACGCTGCTCGGCTTCGCGGCGGGCTTCGCGGTGCGCCCGTTCGGCGCGATCGTGTTCGGACGGCTCGGCGACATGGTCGGGCGCAAGTACACGTTCCTCGTGACGATCGTCATCATGGGCCTGTCCACGTTCCTGATCGGCTTCCTGCCCGGTTACGCGACGATAGGCATCGCGGCGCCGATCATCTTCATCGCGATGCGGCTGCTGCAAGGCTTGGCGCTCGGCGGCGAGTATGGCGGCGCGGCAACGTACGTCGCGGAGCACGCGCCATCGAACAAGCGCGGCGCGTGGACCGCGTGGATTCAGACCACCGCGACGCTCGGCCTCTTCATCTCGCTGATCGTGATCCTCGCGGTCCGCACGATCACCGGCGAAGAACAATTCGGCGCGTGGGCGTGGCGCATTCCGTTCCTCGTCTCGATTCTGCTGCTCGCCGTTTCCGTGTGGATTCGCATGAAGCTGCATGAATCGCCGGTGTTCGAGCGCATCAAGGCCGAGGGCAAGACGTCCAAGGCGCCGCTCAAGGAAGCGTTCGGCGAATGGAAGAACCTGAAGATCGTGCTGCTCGCGCTCTTCGGTCTGACGGCGGGCCAGGCGGTCGTGTGGTACACGGGCCAGTTCTACTCGCTCTTCTTCCTCACGCAGACGCTCAAGGTCGACGGCACCAGCGCGAACATCATGGTCGCCGTGGCGCTGCTCATCGGCACGCCGTTCTTCGTGTTCTTCGGTTCGCTGTCGGATCGCATCGGGCGCAAGCCGATCATCATGGCGGGCTGCCTGATCGCCGCGCTCTCCTTCTTCCCGCTGTTCAAGGCGCTCGCGCACTACACGAATCCGACGCTCGAAACCGCGACGCAGAAGTCGCCGATCGTCGTCATCGCGAATCCGGACGAGTGCTCGTTCCAGTTCAATCCGGTGGGCACGTCGAAGTTCACGACGTCGTGCGATATCGCGAAGGGCGCGCTGTCGAAGGCCGGTCTCAACTATGAAAACGTCGCCGCGCCGGCGGGCACGCTTGCGCAGATCAAGGTTGGCGAGACCGTGGTCAACACGTACGACGGCAAGGCCGCCGACGCCAAGGCGCAGGGCGCCGCGTTCGACAAGACGCTCGCGGGCACGCTGAAGAGCGCGGGCTATCCGGCGAAGGCGGATCCGGCGCTCATCAACTGGCCGATGGCGATCGTGATTCTGACGATCCTCGTGATCTTCGTGACGATGGTGTACGGCCCGATCGCCGCGATGCTGGTGGAGATGTTCCCCGCGCGTATCCGCTATACGTCGATGTCGCTGCCGTATCACATCGGCAATGGCTGGTTCGGCGGCTTCCTGCCGGCCACCGCGTTCGCGATCGTCGCGGCCAGGGGCGATATCTACTCGGGGCTGTGGTATCCGATCGTGATTGCGCTCGCGACGTTCGTGATCGGCATGCTGTTCGTGAAGGACACGCGCAAGTCGAACGTGTATCACGAGGATTGAGCGTTCACATCTCGCGCCCCTTGCGCGTGTTGTTAACAAATTACGTGCAAGGGGTTGACAGACGTTTCCGGCCCCACCATAATCTCGTCTTCTTTCGGCGAATTAGCTCAGTCGGTTAGAGCGACGGAATCATAATCCGCAGGTCCGGGGTTCGAGTCCCTGATTCGCCACCAGCTTCAAGAAAAAGCCGCTGTTCCAAAAAGGACAGCGGCTTTTTTGTATTTGCGCCGAGCGTGACGCAACGTGTCGTCGAGATGGAGAAATAACGATCCGGCACTCAGCGTTGGTCACCGTACATTCATACCATTGCTCTCAACCGATACTACGCCTGCGCACCGGGGAATCAGCAGTAGCGCAAGGAGAGACCACAAGACGAAGGGCGGCGCTCGACCGAGCCGTGGGTAAAGAATGGGCGCGATTCAGCGCAGGTCTTTGCCAACGTCCCGGCGAGTAGCAAGGCGAATCAAGCCATCGCCCCGACAACGAAGCTTAAAAGCCGGCATTCGCCGGCTTTTTCTTTTGCACGCGTGGCTTGCGCCTCGATCAACGATATCGCGCAAACACGGTCCGGGCGCACTCCGCGCACCATCGACGCTGCGCCGCATCCAGCCGCGCGTTCCACACATGTCCGTACGCGCATTGCCAGCTAAGCGGCGTCGTTGCATTCAGATAACCCTGCGATAGCAACGTGCCCCCGCGCACTTCGGCCAACGCGCGCGCCCGGCTCGTCTCGAGCTCACGCCGATGCCCCGCGCAGTTCATGCAACGGATGTTCTGAGCAAGATCCAGCGATGCGTCCCAGCTATGACCGCCCGCGCATTCCCATCGCGCGGACGATGCGTCATTCGCTTCCCGCGACGCCCGCTCGCGAAATCGCCAGGCCTCGTCCATCAGTGCGAGGTGTCTCTTGCAGTCGTGTTTGTCGCTCATTGCATCAACGCCTCAAACCTCGCATGCGCTCAGTGCCGCCCGCCGCCTTCCGCCTCCGAACGCGACGTCGTCACCACAATGCCGTCCGGCCCGAAGTGCGCATTGAACATGGCGTCGCGATTGACGCCGTCCTCGAGCCAGTGCCAGCTCCACACGTGCTCCTGCTTCAACCGATACGCCGCCACCGTCGTCGGCTTCCCGAGCAGCCTGCGCACTTCGTCCTCGGTCATGCCCGGCCGCACCTTCGCGAAATTCTCCGCCGTCAGCACTTGCGTGACCGAGACGAAGAGTCCGTCCGGATCGAGGTCCACCATGTAGGTATTCGTGCCCGCCGGCCCGCGCGGATATTCGAGCCGCTTCGATCCATCGGTGAACGTGCGCTCGCGCTCCGGCTCGCCCATCTGGCTGCGAATCTGCGCCTCGGTCGTGACGCCCGGCTTCAGATCCTTCAGCAACAGCGTGTCCGGCTTCACCGAGTTGAAGAACGAACTGAGCTTGTTCATCGCTTCCCCGCTCTGCTGCTGATCGCAACCGGCAAGCATCGACATCGCCGCGACCGCGGCAAACATGATCTTCTTCATTTGACTTCCTTCGCCGACTCAACCGCCCGCGCCGAGCAGCGGCACTGGATCGACGGCGGCGCCGGCCTTTCTCACTTCGAAATGCAGCACCGGCGATCCGCCCGGTCCCGTGCCCATATCCGCGATGGTCGCGCCTTGCTTGACGCTGTCGCCTTCGCGGACGAGCAGCTTCTCGTTGTACGCGTACGCGGTCAGATAATCGTTGCTATGCCGCACGATGATCATGCGCCCGTACGACCGCAAGCCGCTGCCCGCATAGACCACCTTTCCCGACGCCGCCGCTTTCACCGGCTCGCCGACTTTCCCGGCGATGTCGATGCCTTTGCTCCCGCTCGCGCCGAACTTGCGCACGACCTCGCCCTTCGCGGGCCACGCGAACGTGCCCTTCGCGACGTGCGCCGGCTCCTCGGCGCGCTTCTCAGCCGGCGCGTCGGCGGCCTGCTTGCCCGGCGCGGCCGGTAGCAACGGCGGCAATTCCTTCCCGCCGCCGGAAGCCGCAGTCGAAGCAGGAGCCGACCCGGACGTCGACGCCCCCGGCGGCACGACTCGCAGCACTTGCCCGACGTTGACCTGCTTGCTCTCCGGCAGCGTGTTCCACGCAGCGAGATCGGCGGGCTTCTGCTTGTAGAGCCGCGCGATGCCGTAGAGGGTGTCGCCCGGCTTCACGCGATAAAAACCCGCCGCGACCGGCGTCGACACCGGCGGTGCGAGCGGTGCCGTCGCAACGGGGGCGCCGCCCGGCGTGCTCGACACAACCGGCGGCGTGCCCAGCGCCGAGTTCTCGACGATCGGCGCGGGCGTTCTCGGTGTCGACGTACATCCCGTCAGCCCCGCCACCGTTGCCACGCCTGCCGCGAGGCCCAAGCCCGCGACGACCGCTCGACCGTGCGGCCCAAAAAGTCCTTTGTGCATCGACTTCAACTTTCCCATGCTTTGTCTTGATGTCTTGCAACGCTCTTCAATCAACCCGCGTGCGCCGTTCGGCGAGCACACGGTCAAGGCCTGCGACGCGCGAATGACGCGCCTTCAGCCACTCCCCACTTCTTTAGAACAAATACCCGCCAGCATAAAACATTGCGACGCCAATTCGCCAACGGACACCAAACGAGACACTTTTCAGCAAGACGCGCGCCTCATTCGGAATTCTAAATTTCCGACGAACCGATCCACCCTGCGCCGAGTGCGGCCATTTGGCTTACGCCGGGCTTCCGTCTTAGCGATGCGCCGAAGCGCCGCGAAAGCTGTATATAGGCCGATCGGCCAATGCCGCGCGGCATCGACAATCCTTGACACTTTGCGCATCTTTCGCACCGCACTTTCGGCTAAATTCATCCCACTCGAAAGCAGGACCTTCCTGCCGTCCTGCTCACCCCTCACTTCCTGGAGTTAGCGCATGGAACTCATGCATCACGGCATCATTCTCGGTCTGATCATCGGCGGCGTCGCCGGATGGCTCGCCGGCCTCATCATGAACGGCACGGGCTTCGGCGTTATCGTCGATATTCTCGTCGGCATCGTCGGCGGCGTGGTGGGCAACTGGCTGTTCACGAAGATCGGCATCTCGCTCGGCGGCGGCCTGCTCGGCACCCTGCTGACGGCAGTGATCGGCGCAGTCGTGCTGCTCTTCATCATTCGCCTCTTCAAGCGCGGATAGAGCGCACCGACTCTGCAACGGGCCGCTTCATCGAACCGGCCCGTTGAATCGGAAGCCTCAGACCTTCGAGCGGCCGCGGCTCATTTTCCACAGCGCGCCCAATGCAATGGGCACGATCGCCGCGCCGATACCCACCAGCACGATCACGTTCAGATATTGCCGGATGAACGGGATGTTGCCGAAGAAGTAGCCGAGCAGCACGAGCAACAGTACCCAGACTGCCGCGCCGAGCACGTTGAAGAGCTGGAAGCGCGTCGCGTTCATCGCCGATGCGCCCGCGACGAACGGCGCGAATGTACGCACCACCGGCACGAAACGCGCGATCACGATGGTCTTGCCGCCGTGGCGCTCATAGAAGTTGTGCGTCTTTTGAAGCGCGGCGCGATCGAGAAAACGCTCCAGCACCGGAATATTGGTGTCGAACACTTTCGGACCGATGGCCCGCCCGATCCAATAATTCACCGTGTTGCCCGCGACAGCCGCGATCAGCAGGAGCACGATCAGCGCGCCCAGATCCATTTCGTGCGTGGCGGCAAACGCGCCGCCGATGAACAGCAGCGAATCGCCCGGCAGAAACGGGAAAACGACCAGCCCGGTTTCGCAAAACACGATAAGAAACAGCACCGCATACACCCACGCGCCGTAGACGCTGATGAAGTCGCCGAGCGACTTGTCGATGTGAAGGATGAGTCCCAGGAAATGCAGCAGCGTGTCCAAAAGCGTTCCTCGAATTAATTGGCTGCCGGCAGATGACAAAGTCTGCCGGCAGCGAGCGATGGGTCGCGCCATGATACCGAAGTGGCTGGCCGCGTCCGTTAAAAAGCGAGCATCCAGCGCCATCTGACGGCTCGCCAGCGCACCGGAGCGCGCCCGGTCAGCCAGTTGCGAATCGTTATAATCTGCCCATGGCCGACTTCAACGAACCTTCCGACGGCGCTTCGGCAGCCGCTTTGACCGTGGATCGCGCGCCCCGTTCGCGCGCAATCGCGCCTCTGCCCGACCAGCTCATCAGCCAGATCGCCGCTGGCGAAGTGGTCGAGCGGCCTGCATCGGTGGTCAAGGAACTGCTGGAGAATGCGCTCGATGCCGGCGCGCGCACGCTGCGCATCACGCTCGATGAAGGCGGCGTGAAACGCATCGTGATCGCCGACGACGGCTGCGGCATTCCGCCGAAAGAACTCCCGCTCGCGCTGATGCGTCACGCGACGAGCAAGATCCGCTCGCTCGCCGACCTCGAAGCCGTCGCCACGCTCGGGTTTCGCGGCGAGGCGATCGCGTCGATTGCCTCGGTGGCCGAGTTGTTCATCACGAGCCGCACGGAAAGCTGCCCGCACGCCACGCGCATCGACGCGCAGACGGGCGCCATCACGCCCGCTGCGGGCACGGTCGGCACGACGATGGAAGTCCGCGAACTGTATTTCAGCACGCCGGCACGCCGCAAGTTTCTGAAGAGCGAGCAGACGGAACTCGGCCATTGCCTCGACGTGATTCGACGCATGGCGCTCGCGCGGCCGGACGTCGCGATTTCGGTGATGCACAACGGCAAGGCCATCGAGCACTGGAACGCGAGCGATCCGCAGACGCGCGTCGCAAAAATTCTGGGCGAAGTTTTCGAGACGTCGCATCTGCCGCTCGATGAACGCGCCGGGCCCCTCGCCGTCTACGGATGCGCGGGCCTGCCGACCGCAAGCCGCGGCCGCGCCGATCAGCAATATTTCTTCGTGAACGGCCGCTTCGTGCGCGACAAGCTGCTCACGCACGCCGTGCGCGCCGCGTATGAAGACGTGCTGCACGGCAATCGCTATCCCGCTTACGTGCTGTTCCTCGACTTGCCGCCGGAATCGGTGGATGTAAACGTGCATCCGTCGAAGATCGAAGTGCGTTTCCGCGATTCCCGGTCGATCCATCAATACGTGTTCCATGCCGTTCAGCGTGCGCTGGCGCGGCATGCGGGCGCATCGCCGGAAACGACGTCGGGCGGGCACGCGGCGCAACTCACGCCGACCGGCGAGTCGTCGTTCAGCGCGAAGCCGTTCGCGAGCGCGCCGGACGCGCTGCAATTGAAGAGCGAGAACGGCACGACATGGATGCGCCAGTCGCGCATGACGCAGGGCACGTTGCCGGTCGCGCAGCCGCTGGCGCTTTATGACGCGCTGTTCGGCCGCAAGGACGCGGGCGCGGCGCCGTCCGCTTCGACCGTTTCTTCCGAAGCCTGGGCCAGCGACGTCGCGCCCACGTACGCCGCCCCGCCGGCTTCGGACGATCAGCCGCTCGGCTTCGCCGTCGGTCAGATTCACGGCATTTACGTGCTCGCGCAGAACGCGCGCGGGCTTGTGATCGTCGACATGCACGCGGCGCACGAGCGCATTCTCTACGAGCAGTTCAAGCACGCGCTGACCGATCGCGAGATCGCGGTGCAGCCGCTCTTGATTCCGGTGGCAATGACGGCGGATCCGGTGGAAATCGGCATTGTCGATGAAGAGCGCGAGACGCTCGATGCGCTCGGCTTCGATCTGGCGGTGCTGTCGCCGACGTCGATCGCGATCCGCGCGGTGCCTGCGCTTTTGAAGGACGCGGATTTGCAAGCGCTTGCGCGCGCCGTGCTCGCCGATCTCCACGCGTATGGCGGATCGCGCGTGCTCACCGAGCGTCAGCACGAATTGCTCGGCACGCTGGCGTGTCATCACGCGGTGCGCGCGAATCGGCGGCTCACGCTCGATGAAATGAACGCGCTTTTGCGCCAGATGGAAGCCACCGAGCGCGCCGATCAGTGCAATCACGGCCGCCCGACGTGGTATCAGCTCACGCTCGCGGACCTCGACCGCCTTTTCATGCGCGGACAATGAGTGCCCAGTCGATAGTCTGTCTGCTCGGCCCGACGGCGTCCGGGAAAACCGCTGCCGCGCTTGCGTTCGCGGCGGCGTCGAGCCGGCCGGTCGAGATCATCAGCGTGGATTCGGCGCTCGTCTATCGCGAGATGGACATCGGCACGGCGAAGCCCAGCGCGGAGGAACGTGCGGCGGTGCCGCACCATCTGATCGATATCATCGATCCCGCCGAGTCGTATTCCGCCGCGCAGTTTCGCGCGGACGCGCTGCGGCTTGCGGGCGAGATCATCGCGCGGGGGCACGTGCCGCTCCTGGTCGGCGGGACGATGCTCTATTACAAGGCGCTCACGCAGGGCCTGAACGATTTGCCGACCGCCGACGCCGACATCCGCGCCGCGCTCGATGCCGACGCCGCGCGCGAAGGCTGGTCGGCGCTACATGCGCGGCTTGCATCGGTCGATCCCGAAACGGCGGCGCGCCTTGCGCCGAACGATTCGCAGCGGATTCAGCGGGCGCTCGAGATTTTCATGCTGAGCGGCCAGCCGATGTCCGCGCTGCTTGCCGCGCCGCGCGCGTCGGGCGATGAGGCGCCGTATCGTTTCGTGCCGATTGCGCTGGAGCCGTCGGATCGTGCGGTGTTGCACGCGCGCATCGCCGCGCGCTTCGATGCGATGCTGGCGAGCGGATTCATCGACGAAGTGAAGCGCCTGCGTGCGCGCGGCGATCTCGATTTGTCGATGCCGTCGATGCGTTGCGTGGGCTATCGGCAGGCGTGGGAGTATCTGGATGGCGCGACGGGCTACGGCGAAATGCGCGACAAGGGCATTTTCGCGACGCGGCAGTTGTGTAAGCGACAGTTGACGTGGCTGCGGGGGATGCCGGAGCGGGTTATCGTCGATTGTTGTGCGCCGGATGCGACCCGGCGGGTGGTCGATTTGGTGCTTGGAGCCGCACGGGGCTCGGGCTTTTGATGAGCTCGCGCTCGGGTTTCGGTTCTGGTTCTGGCTCGGGTTCTCGGTGAACTTGTTTTCGCGTCGGTCTATTAGCATGCCCCTCCCCGGGGCGGGGGTCACTTTCTTTGCTGCTGCAAAGAAAGTAACCAAAGAAAGCAGCTTTTCGGGCCCGATGCATCGAAGGCGTGCCCACTCCGTAGACCCACGTTGGCACTCAGCTTGAATCAACCTTGAATCACCTTCCACGCCCGCTGAGCGCCATCCCACGCGAGCCCTCGGGCTCGACAAAACCACCGCCCACGCAATAACGAAAGACTCCAACCAGCAACCGAAAGCCATAAACCATAGCCACGCGACGACTAGATTTCATCGAGACTCGTGGCATTGCGTGATGCGTTGCGCACCGATGGTTTTGTCGAGCCCGAGGGCTCGCATGGAGTGGCGCTCAGCGGGCGCGGAGGGTGATTCAAGGCTGTGTCAAGCTGAGTGCCAACGTGGTTCTATGGAGTGCTCACGCTTTCGATGCTTCGGGCCCGAAAAGCTGCTTTCTTTGGTTACTTTCTTTGCAGCAGCAAAGAAAGTGACCCCCGCCCCGGGGAGGGGCGTGCTAATAGACCGACGTCAACAACCGAAAAAGAAGCCTTCGCAGGCCCGATGCAAAAAGGGCCCTCAAACCACGACCGTTTGCGCCTCGCCCTGGCGGCTCTCCCTCACGACGCCAATCTTCCAAACCTGCTCGCCAGCAGCAGACAACAGTCCGATGGCCGCATCGGCGTCCTCTGCCGCGACGATCACCGCCATCCCGATCCCGCAATTGAACACGCGATGCATCTCCGCATCCGCCACGCCGCCGTGCTTCTGCAGCCACGCGAACAGCGGCGGCAGCGGCCACGCGCGATGATCCAGCTCCGCCGTCAGCCCATCGCGCAGCACGCGCGGAATGTTCTCGACAAGCCCGCCGCCCGTGATATGCGCCATGCCCTTCACCGTGACGCTCTGCATCGCGGAAAGCAGCGGCTTCACGTAAATGCGCGTCGGCGCCATCAGCGCGTCGGCAAGCGAACGGCCGTCGAAGTCCGCGTCCAGATCCGGATTCGCACGCTCGATGATCTTGCGCACCAGCGAATAACCATTCGAATGAATGCCGCTCGACGCCAAGCCCAACACCACATCGCCCGGAGCGATCGTGCTGCCGTCGATGATCTTGCTCTTCTCCACCGCGCCCACCGCGAAGCCCGCGAGGTCGTATTCGCCGTCCGGATACATGCCCGGCATTTCCGCCGTCTCGCCGCCGATCAGCGCGCAGCCCGCATACTCGCAGCCCTGCGCGATGCCCTTCACGACGTCCGCCGCCGTATCGACATCCAGCTTGCCGCACGCGAAATAATCCAGGAAGAAGAGCGGCTCGGCACCCTGCACGAGAATGTCGTTCACGCTCATCGCGACGAGATCCTGGCCGACCGTGTCATGCCGGTTCAGCGTGAAAGCGAGACGCAGCTTGGTGCCGACGCCGTCCGTGCCCGACACGAGCACCGGCTCCTTATACTTCTTCGGCACTTCGAAAAGCGCGCCGAATCCGCCGATACCGCCCAGCACGCCGTCGCGCATGGTCTTCTTGGCAAACGGCTTGATGCGGTCGACGAGCGCATCGCCCGCGTCGATGTCCACGCCCGCATCGCGATAGGACAGACCTTGGGCGTCAGAGGCGGATTTCGGTTGACTCATGGGGGGGAGAGCAAGAAGGTCGGTAAAATGCGATTTTACCCGATGATGACCCGGCGACGATCGGCCGGCTGGTTTTCCGGCACCGCGGCGGCGCCCTTTTCGAGATCGCGCCCGTCGCGCGACGCGCCACGCCGAAATCCGCGAACGAACACGGCGAACGGCCGCGCACGCATCGGCGCCGCGCGCCACCGCTATTTCGAGAAAACGCCCAGCTCATTCGATCCCGCCCGACGACATCCATTCCCCGTGCAACGCCAACTGACGCTCGACCTCGGCACGCCGCCGCCCGCCACCTTCGACAATTTTTACGCCGCCAGCAACGACGAACTGGTCACGCGGCTGCGCGAACTCGAAGGCGCGCTCGCGGCCGGCCCGGTCGCGGACCGCTCGTTCTACGTCTGGGGGGAGCCGGGCAGCGGACGCAGTCATCTGCTGCACGCGCTCGTCTACGAAGCGAGCGGCCGCGCGCGCTATCTCAGCCCGCAAAGCGCGCTGAACGCGTTCGGCTTCGATCCGGAAGTCGCGCTGTACGCCGTCGACGACTGCGACCGCCTTTCCGCCCCGCAGCAGATCGCGCTCTTCAATCTCTTCAACGAAGTGCGCGCGCATCCGACGAGCGCGCTCGTCGCCACCGGCAACGCCGCGCCGATGACGCTCGCCGTGCGCGAAGACCTGCGCACGCGGCTCGGCTGGGGCCTCGTGTTCCATCTGCTGCCGCTCTCCGACGAAGCGAAGGCATCGGTGCTGAAGCACGCGGCGCGCGAGCGCGGCATCGTGCTGGCGGAAGACGTTCCGGCTTATCTGCTCACGCATTTCCGACGCGACATGCCGAGCCTGATGGCGCTTTTCGACGACCTCGACCGCTTCTCGCTCGAACAGAAACGCGCGGTCACGCGCTCCCTTCTTCGCACGATGCTCGCGCAAACCGGGCGCGTGCCGCCGCTCGTCGCGGTTGCGCCGGAATCGCCGCAGGCATCGCCGGATGACGGCCCGAACGCGTCGCCGGACGACACCGACGCCACGCCCGCCGCGCCGGACAACGACCCCAGCCGCTTCAAGTAGAATGCGTCCCCATGAACCTCGCCCTTTTTGATCTCGATCACACGCTTCTCCCCACCGACAGCGACCACGAATGGGGCCGCTTCATGGTGAAGCTCGGCATCGTCGATCCGACCGAATTCGCGCGTCAGAACGACGCCTTCTACGCCGATTACAAAGCCGGCGTGCTCGACATCAACGCGTACCTGCACGCCATGCTCGCGCCGCTTTCGAAATACTCCCGCGAGCAACTCGCCGACTGGCACGCGCAGTTCATGCACGAGATCATCAATCCGCATATCGTGCCGGCCGCGGTCACGCTGGTGCGCGAGCATCAGGACAATGGCGATCTCTGCTGCCTCGTCACCGCGACGAACGCGTTCATCACCGCGCCGATCGCGGAAGCCTTCGGCATCGAAACGCTGATCGCGTGCGAAGTCGAAACCGTCGACGATCATCCGCACGGCGCGTTCACCGGCCGCCCGCGCGGCACGCCGAGTTATCGCGAAGGCAAGATCGTGCGGGTCGAGGAATGGCTCGCGTCGCTCGGCAAGAAGATCGGCGACTTCAAGCACAGCTATTTCTATAGCGATTCCCACAACGACATTCCGCTGCTCGAGCGCGTCACCGACCCGGTCGCGACGAATCCCGACGACACCCTGCGCGCGCACGCGCAAGCCAAAGGCTGGCGCATCCTGAACCTCTTCGATACACGTGATTAAAAAACTCATCCGCAAGCTGTTCGGACAAGAGAGCGCCGAATCCCAGGAAAGCGCTTCGAACGACACGGCAACCGCATCGGCAGAAGCGAAACCCGCCCGCAAAACCGTTCGCGTCCCGCGCAAGAAGGCCGCAGCGCCCGTCAGGCGCGACCCGAGCGTGCCGGTGATCCTGTCGTCGGACATTCACGGCATCGATCCGTCGCTCATCTCGAAGAACGCGGTGCGCGTCACCGAAGGCCTGCAGCAGGCCGGGCATCGCGCGTTCATCGTCGGCGGCGCGGTGCGCGACCTTTTGCTCGGCGTCGCGCCGAAGGATTTCGACGTCGCCACCGACGCCACGCCCGACGAAGTACAGCGCCTCTTCCGGCGCGCGCGCATCATCGGGCGGCGCTTTCAGATCGTGCACGTGCAGTTCGGGCAAGAGATCATCGAGACATCGACGTTCCGCGCGCTCGTCGATACCCCGGCGCCCGCGCCGGCCGCCGAGCCGCCACGCCGCTATCGACGCGGCGAGCTCGAAGGCCGCACGCACGCCGTCGATGCATCCGGCCGCGTGCTGCGCGACAACGTCTGGGGCGAGCAGCACGAAGACGCCACGCGGCGCGATTTCACCATCAACGCGATGTACTACGATCCGGCCACGCAAACGGTGCTGGACTATCACGACGGCATGGCCGACATCCGCGCGCGCCTGTTGCGCATGATCGGCGATCCGGCCACGCGTTATCGCGAAGATCCGGTGCGGATGCTGCGCGTCGTGCGGTTCGCGGCGAAGCTCGGCTTCGAGATCGACGAAGCCACGCGCGCGCCGATCAAGGAACTCGCGGACCTCATGAACAACGTGCCGGCCGCGCGTCTCTTCGACGAGATGCTGAAGCTGCTGCTGTCGGGTCATGCGCTCGCGTGCCTCACGCGGCTGCGTCAGGAAGGGCTGCATCACGGCGTGCTGCCGTTGCTCGATGTCGTGCTCGAACAACCGCACGGCGAGAAATTCGTCACGCTCGCGCTCACGAGCACCGATGAACGCGTGCGCGCGGGCAAGCCTGTTTCGCCGAGCTTTCTCTTCGCGACGCTGCTTTGGCACGACGTGCAGACGCGCTGGCAGAAATACACGGCGGCGGGCGACTATCCGGTGCCGGCGCTGCATCGCGCGATGGACGATGTCCTCGAGATGCAGACCGAGAAGCTCGCCATTCACAAGCGCTATTCGGCGGACATGCGTGAAATCTGGGGCTTGCAGCATCGGCTGGAAAAGCGCGGCCGCAGCGCGCTGAAGCTCCTGGAACACCAAAGATTCCGTGCGGGTTATGATTTCCTGCTGCTGCGTTGCGAATCGGGCGAACTCGACGCGGAAGTCGGACAATGGTGGACCGACTTCGTGAACGGCGACCACGCCGAGCGCGAAGCGCTGCTCACGCAAGGCGGCAAGGAGCGCAGCGCACCGAAGAAGCGCCGCCGTCGCAGCAATGCGAAACGCAAGGCCACCGAGACAGGCGAACAAGGCTTCGTGAGCGAATCGCGGGAATCGGACGAAAGCAGTGTCGAACGAACCAGCGGACAGGGCGAAGGCGCGGACAACGAGTAAAGCCGGTTTTCGCTACAGTAGCGGATAAAGGTTTGCACCCGGACGTGTCCGGGTCTCACCCGCTTGTCGCCCAAGACCTACCCGTAGGACTACTGCCATGACGATTGCATATCTGGGCCTCGGAGCGAATCTCGGCGATGCGCGCCAGACCTTGAAAGACGCAGTCGTGTGTCTCGCGCAGCAGCACACGATCACCGTGCTCGCGAAATCGAGCCTGTATCGCACCGCGCCGATCGATTCTTCCGGCGACGATTACTTCAATTGCGTCGTCAAGCTCGAAACGACGCTTCCCGCACGCGCGCTCTTGCGCCTGTGTCATCTGATCGAAGAACAATTCGGGCGCGAGCGGCCGTATCGAAACGCGCCGCGCACGCTCGACCTCGATATCCTGCTGTACGGCGCATCGAGCGTCGATGAAATGGATCTCGTCGTGCCGCATCCGCGCATGACGGAGCGCGCGTTCGTGCTGGTGCCGCTCGTCGAACTCGAACCCGATCTCATCATTCCGCAACGCGGCCGCGCCGATGCGTTCGTCGCGGCGGTCGCCGATCAGCGCATCGAACGTGTCGCGACTTGCCAGTGCCTCATGCTCGGCGGCCAGCCGCGCGACGCCGACGCATCCGATGCCGCCGGCGCTTCCCCTGCTCCCAACTCACCTACTTGCCGATGAGCGTTCCGCCACTCACCGTCACCGCGCCGCAATTGCGGCCGCCGCACCGCTATATCGCGATCGAAGGACCGATCGGCGTCGGCAAGACCACGCTCGCGACGCTGCTCGCGGAACGCTGGTCGATGCGCACGCTGTTCGAGCGCCCGCAGGAGAATCCGTTTCTCGAGCGCTTTTATCGCGATACCACGCGGCATGCGCTGCCCACGCAACTGAGCTTCGCGTTGCAGCGCGTCGCGCAGACGCGGGAAGTCGCGGACATGCTCACGTCGAATACGCCGCTCATCGCGGACTTCATCACGCAGAAGAGCGATCTCTTCGCGCGCCTCACGCTGCCCGACGACGAGTTCCAGCTTTACCGCGACATCGCCTCGCGCATCGATGTGAGCGCGCCCGCGCCCGATCTCGTCGTGTATCTGCAGGCGAGCCCGGAAGTGCTGTTTTCGCGCATCCAGAAACGCGCGCTGCCGATGGAGCTGCAAATCTCCGATTCGTATCTGCGCGCGCTGACCGATGCTTATAACGACTTCTTCTATCACTATGACGCGACGCCGCTGCTCACGGTGAACGCGGAGCATTTGAATCCGGTGACATCGGAAGAAGATCTGGCGCTGCTCATCGATCGCATCGAGACCATGCGCGGGCGCAAGGAATTCTTTGTCAAAGGCGTGTCGGTCTGAGCTTCGCTCGATGCCCGCGCCATCTCCAGTGAAATCATCATGACGTATTTGCAGGAAACGAGCCGTTCGACGATCACCGTACCCAAGCTGCAGGCCATGCGCGAGGCGGGCGAGCGCATCGCGATGCTCACGTGCTACGACGCCAGCTTCGCGGCGCTGCTGGAGCGCGCGGGCGTCGACGTGATGCTGATCGGCGATTCGCTCGGCAACGTGCTGCAAGGGCACGGCACGACGCTGCCCGTCACGCTCGAAGACATCGCGTATCACACGGCGTCGGTCGCGCGCGGCAGCAAGAGCGCGCTGATCGTCGCGGACATGCCGTTCGGCACGATCGGGTCGCGCGAAGAAGCGTATGCGAACGCGGTCAAGCTGATGCGCGCCGGCGCGCAGATGGTCAAGATCGAAGGCGGCGAGTGGCTCGCGGAAACGGTGCGCTTTCTCGTCGAGCGTTCCATTCCGGTGTGCGGGCATGTCGGGCTCACGCCGCAGTCGGTGCATGCGTTCGGCGGCTTCAAGGTGCAAGGCAAGACCGATGCCGCAGCCGAGCAGATGCGCCGCGACGCGCTCGCGCTTCAGGAAGCGGGCGCGCAACTGCTCGTGATCGAAGCGGTGCCGACGCTGCTCGCACGCGATGTCACCGCGAAGCTCGCGATTCCGACCATCGGCATCGGCGCGGGGATCGACTGTTCGGGACAGGTGCTCGTCTTGCACGACATGCTGGGTATTTTCCCCGGCAAGCGTCCGCGCTTCGTGAAGGATTTCATGCAGGGCCAACCGAGCATTTTCGCGGCCGTGGAAGCGTATGTGCGCGCGGTGAAGGACGGCAGTTTTCCCGGTCCCGAGCACACGTTCTGATCGCTTCTCAGGCCGGCGCGCGGTGCAGCCGGTCTGCGTTTTCTCGTACAGACCGGACTGGCGAGGTTCTTGCACACTAGGCGTCGAACGTATCCCGAGCGAGACCGACCATGTGGCACAGCCTTCCCGATGAATATGTCCGCGCGCAGCTTGCCGTCGGCGCGTTCGTCGCGTTCGGCGTGGCGCGAGTGGTGGCTGCGGTGCTCGGGGCGCAGCACGGATGGCGCATATCGGCCGTGACACGCGCGTTCATCGTGCTGTCGGCGGTGTTCTGCTTGCCGCAGTTGCTCGATGTCCTGGTCGCCGCGGATTCGTACTGCGCGTTCGTCGAGTTGCAGGGAAAGGCGGCCGGGTGCGCGCTGGCGTTATTCTGCGCGCCGATCGTGAGTCATCGGCTGGGCTACGAGTAGCCGCCGCGCAAAAACTCCGCTTCAACCGCCCGCAGCAAATCCCGGCACGCTATGCGACAGCACCGACGCCGCCACGAACACCGCCACCATCAGCACGGCTTCGATACGCATCACGTTGATGACCGTGTGCGCGTCCGTCGTCGATGCCGTGCGTTGCAGGCGCGGTAACGCCGACCAGCGATTGAGCGCGCCCAACGCGAGCGCCGCCGCGATCAGCGCGCTCTTCACCAGCAACGCCCTGCCCCAGCCGCTTCCCGTCAGCACGACAGCCGATCCGCCCGTCCCGCGCCACGCGTTGAACGCGCCCGTCGCGATGACGAACGCCACCGCGATCGTCGCCGCATGCGACATGCGCCCGACGACGCGCATCAACGAAGCCCGCGCCACCGACGATTCGAGCGCCGGCAACACCGCCGCCGCGCCCGCGATGACCACGCCGCCCCACACGCCCGTCGCGAGCAGATGCAGCGTCTGGACGACTTCGGCCAGCGAGAACGCGCCGGCATCGGCGGCATGGCCGATCGCCGCCTTTCCCGCCGATGCGATCAGCGCGCCGAGCGCGGCCATCGCCATGCGTCCGGCGCTTAAGCGTCCGCTCGTCGCGGCGGCAATCGCGATCACGACGCCGCCCGCAAGCGCCACCGCCCAGCCGATGCCCGCATGCGTGGCCGTCGCGACGAGCCATAGCGACGCGCCCGCATCGGCAATGGGCGAGCCGCTCATCGCCGCCGACTCGAGCCAGAGCGACGCGAAGTTGCACGCGACGAACACCACCGCCGACGCCATGCCGAACCGCGCCGCGCGCCTGAATCCGCCGCGCGCGGGCGACACCGGCGCGAACGCCTGTTCGCGGCCGAGCCACGCATTGAGGAGCAACGCGCCGAGCGCGCAGGCGAACGAAACATCGGCGAGCGCGGCGAAGAAGACTTGAAGCAGCCAAAGCGGATCGTCGCTCATGAAGCGGCGTCCGGCGCGGCGTGAACGGGAATTGCTGAAGCTGGCTGCGAGGGAATCATGGAGGAATGTGTGAAGTCGGGCCCGAGCAGTCTAAACGAACCCATTCGCCAGGGATGCCCGCTCGCGACGAATGCGCCTTGAACGTCGCCGCGCCACTTCCTAAGCTTCGCAAGCAACCACGAAGGCAAAAAGGCCGACCGCCGACGCCACGCAGTCCAACTGTTGTCGATACTGATGAATTCAACGCAATGTCAAAGTTCTTGTCTGTCGCGCGGCATTTTGTCGCGATTCCGCCGCAGCGGGCCCGAAAAGTTGTGTCAAATAGTCACCATCAGGCATCGATGATAGAATTCCGCGTCGCATCAGAGGCTCGTCGAGCCACTGTGGCCGTGGTCCGCCACCCTCCGCCACCGTACGCGTGGCCGTGGTTCGCCACCTTCGCACCGAGCCGCACGAAGCTCGGCAGGTCCCCGAATTTCATGGAGTGTCGCGTGTTTTCAAGACGCATTTTTCGTCCGCTGCTCGCCCTGGCAATGATCGGCAGCGCTGGCGTTCTCAGCGCGGGTCAAGCGCAAGCCCAGGCGCAAAATCAGCCGATCGCTCCCGACTCGATGGCAGCGCGCGTGCAAGGCTGCACCGCATGTCACGGTGTTCACGGCGAAGGCACGGACAACGACTATTTCCCGCGTCTTGCCGGCAAGCCCGCCGATTACCTCTACAACCAGCTTCAGAATTTCCGCGAAGGCCGGCGCAAGTATCCGCCGATGAACTACCTCGTCACGTATCTCTCGGACGACTACCTTCATCAGATCGCGGGTTACTTCTCGCAGCAGCGTCCTCCGTATCCGGCGCCGGTCAAGACGAACGTCTCGGCAACCACGCTCTCGCGCGGCTCGCAGATCGTGCTGAACGGCGATGCGTCGAAGAACATTCCCGCCTGTGCCGCGTGCCACGGCAAGGGCCTGACCGGCATGCAGCCGGCTATCCCCGGTCTCGTCGGCCTGCATTCCGACTACATCAGCGCGCAACTCGGCGCATGGAAGTCGGGCACGCGTCACGCCAAGGCGCCTGACTGCATGCAGCAAATCGCCACGCGCCTGTCCGACGACGACGTGACCGCCGTCGCCGCATGGCTCTCCACGCAAACCGCACCCGCCAACCCGGTGCCCGCGCCCGCTGGCTCGTCGAAGATGCCGCTCACGTGCGGCAGCGAACCGCAATAAGGCGTCTGGAGCGACAACACAATGAAACGCAAGTCCCTGTTCGCACTTTCCTCGGCTGTCGTGGTGGCAGCCGTCGCAGCCGGCGCCGTCCTCTGGTCGGGCGGCGACAATCTCCATTCGGGCGGCGCCGTCGCCGCGACGCCTGCCGACAAGGCCGCGCTCGTCAAGCAAGGCGAGTATCTGGCCCGCGCCGGCGACTGTATCGCTTGCCACACGGTGCGCGGCGGCAAGCAGTTCGCGGGCGGCCTGCCAATGGCCACGCCCTTCGGCACCATGTTCACGCCGAACATCACGCCGGACGACAAGTACGGCATCGGCAAATGGACGTCTGACGACTTCTATCGCGCGATGCACACCGGCCGCTCGAAGGACGGCAGCCTGCTGTATCCCGGCTTCCCGTTCACGAGCTACACGAAGGTCACGCGCGCCGACTCGGACGCGATCTACGCGTATCTGCGCTCGGTCACGCCGGTCTCGGAACCGAGCCGTCCGCATGAACTGCGCTTCCCGTTCAACAACCGCAACCTGCTGATCGGCTGGCGCACGCTGTTCTTCTCGGAAGGCGAGTACAAGCCGGATCCGACCAAGTCGGTGGAATGGAACCGCGGCGCGTATCTGGTCGAAGGCCTCGGCCACTGCGGCATGTGCCACACGTCGATCAACGCGATGGGCGGCCCGGTCAACTCGGCGGCGTTCGCCGGCGGCCTGATCCCGCTGCAGAACTGGTATGCGCCGTCGCTCACGTCGAACAAGGAAGCCGGCCTCGGCGACTGGGACATCAAGGACATCAACGACCTGCTGAAGACCGGCGTGTCGCAGCGCGGCGCGGTGTTCGGCCCGATGGCGGAAGTGGTGCACAACAGCCTGCAGTACATGACCGACGCGGACATCAACGCGATGTCGACGTATCTCAAGTCGATCCCGCAGAAGAAGGAAGCGCCGGAGTCGCTGCAACTGGAAACGTCCGAGAAGTTCGGCGGCGAGCTGCTGACGATGGGCAAGAAGGTCTACACCGAGAACTGCGCGAAGTGCCACGCGGAGAACGGTCTCGGCAAGCCGCCGGCTTACCCGCCGCTCGCGAACAACCAGTCGATCCAGATGCCGTCGGCCGTCAACCCGATCCGCATGACGCTCAACGGCGGCTATCCGCCGAGCACGGAAGGCAATCCGATGCCGCACGGCATGCCGCCGTTCGCGCAGTCGCTGTCGGATACGGAAGTGGCGGCGGTCGTGACGTACATCCGTATGTCCTGGGGTAACCACGGCACGCCGGTGTCGCCGCAACAGGTGAGCAACCTGCGTTCGGCGCCGCTCGACTGACGTCTTCGCCAGACAGCGTACAATACGCACAGGGCGCAGCCTTATGTTGGGGCTGCGCCCTTTGTCTTTTGGTGGATCGGTCATGCATGCAGGGGAACGTTTCAACAGCATCAGCCATTTGATCGGCGCGATTTTGTCGATAGCGGGACTCGCGGCCCTCGTCACGATGGGCGCGCTGGAACGCGACGCGTACAAGGTCGTCAGCTTCGCCGTGTACGGCGCGATGCTTTGCGCGCTCTACCTCATCTCGACGTTCTATCACTGCGCGCGCAGCCCGCGGCTGAAGGCGATCCTCCAGAAGTGCGATCACTCGGCCATTTATCTGCTGATAGCGGGCAGCTACACACCGTTTACACTGGTGACCTTGCGCGGCCCGTGGGGCTGGTCCCTCTTCGGCGTAAGCTGGGGACTCGCCGTTCTTGGCATCACGCAGGAACTGACGCTCGGGCGAAGAACCCGCAGCGTTTCGATGGTGCTCTACGTGTTGATGGGCTGGCTCGCGCTCGTAGCCGTTCATCCGCTCGTGACGACGCTGCCGGTCGCCGGCACCGCATGGCTTCTGGCGGGCGGCGTCATTTATACCGCCGGCATCTGGTTTTTCATCAACGACGAGCGCATCCGGCACGGCCACGGCATCTGGCATCTGTTCGTGCTGGCGGGCAGTCTGTGCCAGTTCGTGAGCGTCGCGCGCTACGTCGCGTGAGCCGTGAACCCGGCGCATATCAAGCATCGTGACGATTGCGATGCAACTTACACCCAGCTAACGTGTCTTGATTACGGGTCGAAGCATGCGGCACTGCCAGCGGTCGATGACCGGGGTCATGGCCTGCCGCCCGACTTTTTCCGAGCGTCGCACACGCGCTCAGCCGGCTGAACCCGGTTCGCCGCTGCATTGGATCGCGTGCGCGCCGTTCGCCATAACGATTTGAATATTCCTATATGTCTTTTGATTCACTTGGACTGTCTGAACCCCTCCTTCGCGCCGTCAACGAACTAGGCTATACCAACCCGACTCCGATTCAGCTTCAGGCGATTCCGGCCGTCCTCAAGGGCGGCGACCTGCTGGCCGGCGCGCAGACCGGCACGGGCAAGACCGCCGGCTTCACCTTGCCGATCCTGCAACGTCTCTCGCAGCTCGCGCCCGCTTCGGGCGGCGCGAAGCGTCCGGTGCGCGCGCTGATCCTCACGCCGACGCGCGAGCTCGCCGCGCAGGTCGAAGAAAGCGTGCGCGCGTACGGCAAGTATCTGAAGCTGCGCTCGACGGTGATGTTCGGCGGCGTCGGCATCAATCCGCAAATCGATGCGTTGCGCCGTGGCGTGGATATCGTCGTGGCAACGCCCGGCCGTCTGCTCGATCATATGCAGCAGAAGACCATCGACGTTTCGCAACTCGAAATTCTCGTGCTCGACGAAGCCGACCGCATGCTCGACATGGGCTTCATCCACGACATCAAGCGCGTGCTCGCGCGTCTGCCGGAGAAGCGCCAGAACCTGCTGTTCTCGGCCACGTTCTCCGATGAAATCAAGGCGCTCGCCGACAGCCTGCTCGATTCGCCCGCGCTGATCGAAGTCGCGCGCCGCAACACGACGGCCGAGCGCATCGAGCAGAAGATTCATCCGGTCGATCGCGACCGCAAGCGTGAAATGCTCACGCACCTCATTCGCCAGCACAACTGGTTTCAAGTGCTCGTGTTCACGCGCACCAAGCACGGCGCGAATCGTCTTGCGGAGCAGTTGACGAAGGACGGCATCAGCGCGCTCGCGATTCACGGCAACAAGAGCCAGTCGGCGCGCACGCGTGCGCTCGCCGAGTTCAAGGATCAGACCTTGCAGGTGCTGGTGGCGACGGATATCGCGGCGCGCGGCATCGATATCGACCAGTTGCCGCACGTCGTCAACTTCGATCTGCCGAACGTGCCGGAAGACTACGTGCATCGCATCGGCCGCACGGGGCGCGCGGGCGCGGAAGGCGAAGCGGTGTCGCTCGTTTGCGTCGACGAACTGCAATTGCTGAAGGACATCGAGCGGCTCATCAAGCGCCCGATTCCGCAGGAAGTGATTCCCGGTTTCGAACCCGATCCGAACGCGAAACCCGAGCCGATCCAGCGCCGCAGTCAAGGACGCGGCGCACCGCGTGACGGCGAGCGGCGCGAAGGCGGTCGTGGGAACGGGGCATCGCAGGGACAAGGGCAAGGGCGCGGCGCGAAGCCGGCCAACGGCGGCGGCAACAGCGGCCAAGGACAGCGTGAAAACCGCGCGCCGCGCGATGGACGCAGCGCGAGCAAGCCGGCAAATGCGGCGAAGCCGAACAATGGCGTCAGCGCGAAGCCGGCGCCTCGCCGTGCCGAGACGACGAACGCCAGCCACGCGCCGAATCCGCGCGCGAAGGCGGGCAATCCCGGCGCGCTGCTCGGCGGAAAGCCGCGTAGCGACAATGGCGGCGGCCGGCGCGACGGCATGCGCTCCGGAGATCGTGGTCGCTAATCAATGCCGGTTGTCGGCGAGCCGCTGTCGCGGCGGCTCGTCGCGGTTTGAATTCGCGCGATGACGTTCGCTTCGGCGAACGCCCCCGCGCATCAAGCGGCTGCGCTCGCCGCCCGCGTCAACCAGTCGATTTGCTGGCGCCAGCGCGCAAGCACGTTCTCGGCGTCAGTCAGTTCGAACGCGATGCCGCCAGTCAACCGCGCGTAGGCCACGCGCTGGATCTCCCCGCTTTCGATCGAGCCGACGAAACACGCGAGCGGCACGCCGTCCAGCGTCACGCGCCGCACGTCCAGTTGCACTTGATGGAACGCTTCGTCGAAAACGAAGGCGAGCGTCGCGCGTCCACTCGAAACAATCGCCTGCACGGTACGCGACGACGGCCACAACGCGAAGCACAGCGTCCGCGCGTCCGGCGCGAGCAATTCGCCCGCGCTCAGCAGTGCGGTGCGGATGCGCCCGGCGCTGTCGACAGCACAGAGCGACGCAGTGAAACCGTGCGGCGCACCGGTGAGCGTGCCGTCGAACAGCGCGCGCAGGTTCGGCGGCCATTCGTCGAAGACGGCCTGCGATGCGCGGGAGTCGCCCATGCCCTCGGAATTTGGCGATGCATCGTCCGACATTGAATCAGCTCAGCGGAAGAACAACTGCGTGATCTTGGCGAGCGGATAATGCACGCCCGGCTGGATGCGCGCCGGCAAATCGAGCGGTTTGAGCAGCATCTTGATGCACTGATCCGCCGACAGATTGCGCCGCACGAGCGCATTCACGCTCGCAAACAGTTCTCGGTTGTAGTTCGAATCCGTCACGCGCTCGGGGTAACGCACCGCGAACACATGCCGCAGCGCAATTTCCGAGTCCTCGCTCTTGAGTTCCATCACGCGGCGAATGAGCGCGCCCAGCACCGCGACGCGTCCATTGCCTTCAATCTTGTTCCACTTCTTGAAGAAGCGGAAAAAATGCTTGTAGTGCCGCACTTCGTCCGTGCGGATGTGATCGGTGATTTCCTTCAACACCGGCTCGTCGGAACATTCGTTGATTGCGCGATAGAGCGTGGCCGTTCCAGTCTCGATAACGCAGCGCGCCACCATTTCCAGCGCGCGCTTCTTTTCGAACTGTTCGTAAGAACAAGTCAGCGAATATTCAGCGAAGAAGTTCTTGAAGGCCGTGTCCCAGTCGAATTCCGGCCAGACGTGATTGATGTACGTCTTCAGCGCCCGGCCGTGCTGCATCTCCTCGGGCTCCCATTCGTTGTTGAGCCAGGCGGAGACTTCGGGGTCGTCGCGGAAATAGGTGCTGAGATTGCTCGTGTAAAGATCCGTCCCGCTCTCGATAAACGAGCAGGCGCAGAGCAACAAAAGTAGATGTTCGTTGGATGCCGCCTTCTGACGATCGATTCGACGTAGATCGATGTCTTCGATGCGCCACGGCATGACGTGAGTGCTGACGGTGTGCATATATCGCGCTCCCTGGCTGGACTGAACGCGCCACCGGCCATGGAAAGACGGCCGAGGTTCAGGCGACGTCGCGGACAATTCGTCCGGGCGTCCTGGAATCAAAAATTAGCGGCTTATGCTTTTGCATCTTAGCCGTCCTGCAATCAACTTGCAGACATGGGGACAGACTCACGCCGCGCGGCACGGTTCCGCGTGCGCGTTGCTATGCATCAAATTTCCACGACTGTTCGGACGGCGGCGAGATCGGCGAACCACCGCAGGAACCGTGCCGACGAGTTCGATCACCACAAAACGAAAAGGCGGCCGAAGCCGCCTTTGCCGAAGAACCGCTGGCTGTCTGCAGCGTCAGGCCGCACGCCCCGCGCCGCCACGCATGCGCCACGCGACGATCGCGAGCGACACGCCCGACAACACTGCCGCGAGCAGCACGTAGTAGCTCGGCGCGAGCTTGTCGCCGGTCACGTGGATGAAGGCTTCGACGATCGTCGGCGCGAATCCGCCGAAGAGCGTGACGCCGAGCGCATAGCCGATCGACAAGCCGGTGGACCGCACGCGCGTCGGGAAGATTTCGGACATCAGCGCGGGCATTGGTCCGGAGTACCCCGCCTTCAGGATACCCGCCGCCGCCTGCAGCACGACCAGCGACATCACCGTGGGCGACGCCTGCAGCCACGCGAACATCGGATAGATGGCCAGGCCCATCACGATGGACGTACCGAGCATGATGCGGATGCGTCCGAGTTTGTCCGACAGCGCGCCCATGATCGGCGAGAAGATGAACTGCAAGGTGCCGTTCAGCACGACGACAGCAAACGACGCCGTCGCGGGCAGATGCAACTGCTTCACGGCATACATCGGCATGTAGAGCTGCAGGACATACACGCCGACCGTCGACTGCGCCACGATGCCGACGGCCAGCAACAGGTTGATCCACTGATTCGAGAACGAAACGCCAGGCGCCGCCGTGCTCTTCGCGGGGCGAGTGGCGAGAAACTCGGGCGTTTCATCCAGATGCGAGCGGATGTAATAGCCGACCGGTCCGATCAGCAGCCCGAATACGAACGGAATGCGCCAGCCCCAGCTTTCCAGTTGCGGCGGCGGCAACCAGGCGGTGAGAATCGAACCGAATGCCGCCGCCATGATCGCGGCGAGACCCTGGCTCGCGAACTGCCAGCTCGCGTAATAGCCGCGTCGCGCGTCGCTGTGCTCGACCATGAAGGCGGTCGCGCTGCCGAATTCTCCGCCGACCGCGAAACCCTGAATCAACCGCGCGAGCAGGATCAGGAGCGGCGCGGCAACGCCGATGTGCTGATACGACGGCATCACCGCCATCGTGAGCGTGCCGATCATCATCATGAGAATGGCGAGCGTCAGCGCGGCCTTGCGTCCCTTTCGATCGCCGTAGATACCGAGCACGATCGCGCCGAGCGGACGCATGAGGAACGAGATGCCGAACGTGCCGATGGCGAGCATCGTCGAAAGCCACTCGTCGTGCGAAGGGAAGAAAGCCTTCGCGATGGTCGCCGCGAAGTAGCCATAGACGAGGAAATCGAACCACTCGAGCGCATTGCCGACGGACGACGAAAAAACGATGCGGCGGACCATCGCCTTCGAAAGCGGCGCGGACGGCGTGGTCGTAGTCGCCGCCGCTGGCGCGTCGCCTGAGACTGTCGGCCGATACGCCGGTTGATTGAGGGTGTCTCCGTGCTTCATGTCGTGCTCTCGGCCCGTTTCTGTGAGGCACGGGCGTGCGCCGCCGTTCAACTGCGTCGGAGCAGTCGAAGGCGAATGTTGATGAAATGAGATGGCGAACCGCGCGAGGGCGCGGTGCACCGGAACGCTTAGAAGCCGGCGGCCAGACCGTCGCGCCGACTATCGCTCGCGGCGACGTAACCGCGCTCGGGGTCGTTGCGATCCAGTTTCCAGATGTACTGGCCGGAGCCGAAATCCATGTACGGATCGTCGATGGACTTGATCGTATGACCGAGGCCTTCGAGCGCGCGTGCCGTCTCGAGGTCGAGCGTCGCCTCAATGTCGATGGTGAAGTCGCGATTCACCTTCCAGCGCGGCGCATCGCAGGCGGCCTGCGGCTGCTGGCCGTAGTCCATCATGCGCACGATGGATTGCAGATGCCCTTGCGGCTGCATGTCGCCGCCCATCACGCCAAAACTCATGACCGCGTCGCGGCGGCCATCCACTTCCTGGGTGACGAACGCGGGAATGATGGTGTGGAACGGGCGCTTGCCGCCCTCGACCACGTTCGCCGATTTCGGATCCATCGAGAAACCGCAGCCGCGGTTCTGCAGCGAAATGCCGCTGTCCGGCACGACGACGCCGGAACCGAAGCCCATGTAATTCGACTGAATGAAGCTCACCATCATGCCGCGCTCGTCCGCAACCGACATGTAGATGGTGCCGCCCGCCTTCGGCATGCCGAAGTCGAACTGCGTGGCCTTCGCCGGATCGATGAGCTTGGCGCGCTCCGCAAGGTACGCGTCGTCGAGCATTTGCTCCGGCGTCACGTCCATGGAACGCGGATCCGCGACATAGCGATAAACATCCGCGAACGCGAGCTTCATCGCTTCGATCTGCAGATGCTGCGATTCGATGCGATCGACGGTGAGCGCGCTCACATCGAACTTGTCGAGAATGCCGAGCGCGATCAGCGCCGCGATGCCCTGCCCGTTCGGCGGAATCTCGTGCACTGTGTAGCCGCGATAATCCTTGCTGATCGGCTCGACCCAGTCCGCGCGGTAATTGCGCAGATCGTCGAGCGTCATGGCCGCGCCGCCTTCGCGCGCGAAAGCTGCGATGCGCTCGGCGATCTCGCCTTCATAGAACGCGCGCGGACCCTGCTCGGCCAGCTTGCGCAAGGTCTTCGCGTGGCCCGGCATGCGCACGAGTTCACTGACTTCGGGCGCGCGCCCGCGCGGCATGAAGACATCCGCGAAGCCCGGGAAATCTTTCAGTTCCGGCACAGCCGCTGCCCACTTGTAAGCGACGATGCTGGCCACCGCGTGCCCGCGCTCCGCGATCTCGATGGCAGGCTCCATCAGATCGGCGAACGGCAGCGAGCCGAACTTCGCATGCAACGCCTCCCAGCCCGCGATGACGCCCGGCACGGTCACGGTGTCCCAGCCGCGCTTCGGCTGGCGTGCAAGACCGTTTTCTTCCCCGTACTTGCGACGGAAATAGTCGACGTTCCACGCCGTCGGCGACACACCCGATGCATTCAGCCCATGCAGCTTGCTGCCGTCCCAGACGAGCGCGAAGGCGTCGCCGCCAAGCCCGCACGACACCGGTTCGACGACGGTAATGGCCGCCGCTGCCGCGATGGCCGCATCGACGGCATTCCCGCCTTTCCAGAGCATACGCAGACCGGCTTGCGCGGCAAGCGGATGCGACGTCGAAACGATATTGCGGGCGAACACCGGCAGGCGCGGCGTGGGATAGGGGTTTTGCCAGTTGAACCGAGTCATGAATGAATTCCGAATTACTAGCCGGCTGGCCGGTCATCGAACCGCCAGGCAATGCAATTAGTTGGTCGCGCAAAAGAAGCATCTTGCAACGTCTGCACAGCCTTGAACAAATTCATTTATCGTATAAATTAATGAAACGGCAGCATGAATGACTCGCCCTCAAGGTTTATGTGCAGTGCGGCATGAACTTCAAGTCAATTCTTCGAATCGCCCGATGCGCCGAACCGCTTTCGCACGTCCAAAAAGTCAAAGCCAAAATTTTGGTCTGGACGTTTGGCACTCCTCAGACGCTTGCCTACAATCCCAATTCCCGGCACTCGCGACGCACGAACAAGCGAGTCTGCCCGGCAATTGCAGTTTCCCGTACCAGGCTTCGATGCAAGAAGATCCGGCCTCAAGGCCGGTGGCCAGGCTGTCGGTCGTCATGGAGAACACAATGCTGAGTCCGCATGAATTTGCCACGCTGCTATTGGTTCAGGAAGCGCCCAATCAGGTCGACATGGAACGCGAAGAACTCGACGCACTGCTCGAACGCCAACTCGTCCAGCTCGAGAATCTCGCGTCCGGACGACAACAATGGCGCCTCACCGCAACCGGCGACTCCACCATCAAGGCATTCAAGCGGTTCTCGTAGCAGTGAGCCGGGCGCGGTTCACATGCCGCGCCCTGGTTTCCTTCGCGCCTCACCACGCCCGCAAAGTCGGGTCGACCGCAGCACGCCAACTCAGCGCCCGCGCACGTTCATTCAGAATGAACGTCGCCCACACGCGCTGCGATTCCGGCCCCGGATTCGCCGCATACGCGCGATGCCGCTCCGCGATACCGGCCTGAAACGCGCAGAACTGCTCTCTCGACAAGCCGCCCCGCCGCTGAGCCACATAAGCATCGAGAAAGGCCGAATAAACAGACTGCGCGTCCGCGCCGTAGTCCGTCTGAGCCGTTCCACACATCTCCTGCAGGGCGATGAACGACGGTGCGCCGAAAGATCCTTCTAGACCCGGCGTCGAGACGCAGCCTGCCAGCGCCGCCGCGCTCAACACGGCCAACGCACCCTGCGCGATCCACTTTCGCATTGCATTCACCTCTGGCTTGATTCGAGCCGCCAGTATCGGACGATCGTCGCGACGCTGCCACTCGGCCGGATGGCATAGGCAAATTTCCATACCGGCAAAAACCGGGATTCGGCTTATGCCATCCGGCCAGGTTGTCCGCGCCCCGTGTGTCCGATAGATTGCGCATGCGGACTTCGCACGGCCATCGCCCCCGGTGCCGGTGTCCGTTCAACCTCGGAGATGACCATGCAGGATCAAATCGTCCTTGCGCTCGATCAGGGCACGACCAGTTCGCGCGCCATGCTGTTCGACAGGAACGGTAACGTCGTGTCCGTTGCGCAAAAGGAGTTTCAGCAGATCTATCCGCAGCCGGGCTGGGTCGAGCACGATCCGCAGGAAATATGGTCGACGCAAGCGGGCGTTGCGGCCGAAGCGGTCACGCGGGCGGGCTTGAGCGCGTCGTCCATTGCGGCGGTAGGTATCACGAATCAGCGCGAGACGACCATCGTGTGGGATCGCGAAACCGGCAGGCCGGTGTACAACGCGATCGTCTGGCAGGACCGGCGCACGGCGGGCCTATGCGACGAACTGAAGGCGCGCGGCCTTGAACCGATGGTGCGTGCCAAAACCGGTTTGCCGATCGACGCCTATTTCTCCGCGACCAAGATCCGCTGGATTCTGGACAACGTTGAAGGCGCGCGCGAGAAGGCGAAGCAGGGGCGGCTCGCTTTCGGCACGGTCGACAGCTGGCTCGTGTGGAACTTCACGCGGCGCGGCATGCATATCACCGACATCACCAACGCGTCGCGCACGATGCTCTTCGACATCCACGCGCGGCGCTGGGACGACGAGCTGCTCGACGCGTTCGACATTCCTCGCAGCATGTTGCCCGAGGTGCGGGCTTCATCGGAGATCTATGGCACGACGCACGGCAGCGTGCTCGCCGCGGAAGTGCCGATCGCGTCGATCGCCGGAGACCAGCACGCCGCGCTGTTCGGGCAAATGTGCACCGAAAGCGGCATGGTCAAGAACACCTACGGGACAGGCTGCTTCCTTGTCATGAACACGGGCGAGAAGCCGATCGAGTCACGCAACAATCTCGTGACGACGATCGCATGGCAGATCGGCGACAGCGTGAACTATGCGCTGGAGGGCAGCATCTTCATCGCCGGCGCGGTCGTGCAATGGCTGCGCGACGGGCTCGGGCTGATCCGCCACGCGAGTGAAATCGAAACGCTCGCGCGCGGCGTCCCGCATTCCGACGGCGTATATCTCGTGCCCGCCTTCGCCGGTCTCGGCGCGCCGCACTGGAACGCGCGCGCACGCGGCACGCTGTTCGGCGTCACGCGCGGGACCACGTCGAGCCATATCGCGCGGGCGGCGCTCGATTCGATCGCGTATCAATCTTTGGATGTGCTCCGGGCAATGGAAGCGGACTCGGGCATGCTCATCGCGCAATTGCGCGTGGATGGCGGCGCCTGCGCGAACGACCTGCTGATGCAGTTTCAGGCCGACGTGCTCGGCGTGGATGTGGTGCGTCCGCGCGTCGCCGAGACCACGGCGCTCGGTGCCGCTTACCTCGCGGGCCTGGCAGTCGGGTACTGGAAGGATGTCGGCGAACTGAAGGCACAGTGGCAACTGGATCGGCAATTTGCGCCGTCCATGCCGGCATCGGAAGTGAAAGCGAATCTCGCCGGGTGGCGGCGTGCGGTCAATGCGGCGAAGGCCTGGGCCGATGCGTAATCGCATGCTTCCGAACGGAGCCGTCACGGCGCGCCACGCGCCGCCCGGCCCCAACGTCATGATTTGCAAGCAGGGCTATAATGTCGGGCTAAATTACAAGCAAAAGCGGTGCAGTTTGCTGCAAAAAACCGCGCATCCTCTTCAATTCTCTTTTTACGCCCCCAGGTTAACCACTGCGACCGGCGACCCATTCATGACCAAGAAAGTATATGTAAAGACCTTCGGCTGCCAGATGAACGAGTACGACTCCGACAAGATGGTCGACGTACTCGGCGCGGCGGAAGGACTCGTCAAGACCGATACCCCCGAAGACGCGGACGTCATTCTGTTCAACACCTGTTCCGTGCGCGAAAAAGCGCAGGAGAAAGTGTTCTCGGACCTCGGCCGCGTGCGCGAACTGAAAGAAGCGAATCCGAACCTGCTGATTGGCGTCGGCGGCTGCGTCGCAAGCCAGGAAGGCGCGTCGATCGTCTCCCGCGCACCTTACGTCGACCTCGTGTTCGGGCCGCAGACCCTGCATCGGCTGCCGGACATGATCGACAAGCGGCGTTCCACCGGCCGCGCGCAAGTGGACATCACGTTCCCGGAAATTGAGAAGTTCGATCACTTGCCGCCGGCGCGCGTCGAAGGCCCGAGTGCGTTCGTTTCGATCATGGAAGGTTGCAGCAAGTACTGCAGCTATTGCGTCGTGCCTTATACGCGCGGCGAGGAAGTGTCGCGCCCGCTCGACGACGTGCTCACTGAAGTCGCCGGCCTCGCCGATCAGGGCGTGCGCGAAGTCACGCTGCTCGGCCAGAATGTCAACGCCTATCGCGGCGCGCTCACTGCCGGGTCGCACGAGATCGCGGATTTCGCGACGCTGATCGAGTACGTGGCGGACGTGCCGGGCATCGAACGCATTCGTTATACGACTTCGCACCCGAAGGAATTCACGCAGCGCCTCATCGACACCTACGCGAAGGTACCGAAGCTCGTCTCGCATCTGCATTTGCCGGTGCAGCACGGCTCGGACCGCATCCTGATGGCGATGAAGCGCGGCTACACCGTGCTGGAATACAAGTCGGTCATTCGCCGTCTGCGTGCCATTCGCCCGGATTTGTCCCTGTCAACGGACTTCATCGTCGGCTTCCCGGGCGAAACCGAGGAAGATTTCGCAAAGATGATGGCGCTCGTCGACGAGATGAGTTACGACACGAGTTTCTCGTTCATCTACAGCCCGCGTCCGGGCACGCCCGCTGCGAATCTGCACGACGACACGCCGCGCGAAGTCAAGCTCAAGCGCCTGCAGCATCTGCAGGCGACGATCGAGGAAAACGTCGTGAGAATCAGCAATTCGATGGTCGGCTCGGTGCAGCGCATTCTCGTCGAAGGGCCGTCGCGCAAGGACCCGAGCGAACTCGCCGGGCGCACCGCGAACAATCGCGTCGTGAATTTCCCGGCGCCGCTCGCGTCGCATGTGCGGCTGATCGGCCAGATGATCGATGTCGAGATCAATCACGCGTATCCGCATTCGCTGCGCGGAGCGCTGGTGCTCGCACCGGAAACGGCCGCGCCGGAGCTGGCCAATTAATCGAACGTGACCGGAAAGGACTCCCACCCCGCCTTGAAGAACGCTCCTCAGCAGCATCTCGAATTCACCGCCCCGCGCGAGGACAACGCGCGGCTCGCCAACCTCTGCGGCCCGCTCGACGAAAACCTGCGCCAGATCGAACAGGCGCTCGATGTGACCTTGTCGCGGCGCGGTCACAAGATTTCGATTCGCGGCCGTGGCGCAAAAGTGGCGCTCGCCGCGCTCGAGAACTTCTACAACCGCGCACGCGATCCCATTTCCGTCGACGACATCCAGCTCGCGCTGGTCGAAGCGCGCCACGCCACGCGTCTTGCAAAGGAAGCGCAGCAAAACGGCGAAGACGATGTCCAGGTCGATCCGCGTTTTCGCGGCGACCCGGATCATCCGTTCGACGAGCCGAGCGCCACGATGGACCTCGGCGAAGACGAGGACCACGGCCCGAAGCTGTACACGCGCCGTGCCGATCTGCGCGGCAGAACGCCTGCGCAGCGCGAATATCTGCGGCAGATCGTGGCGCATGACGTGACGTTCGGCATCGGGCCGGCGGGCACGGGCAAGACGTATCTGGCGGTCGCGTGCGCGGTCGATGCGCTCGAACGCGATCAGGTCAAGCGCATCGTGCTGACGCGTCCGGCCGTCGAAGCGGGCGAGCGGCTCGGTTTTCTGCCGGGCGATCTGGCGCAAAAAGTCGATCCGTACCTGCGTCCGCTGTACGACGCGCTCTACGATCTCCTCGGTTTCGACAAGACCGCGAAGATGTTCGAGCGCCAGATGATCGAGATCGCGCCGCTCGCGTACATGCGCGGCCGCACGCTCAATCACGCGTTCATCATCTTGGACGAGGCGCAGAACACCACGCCCGAACAGATGAAGATGTTCCTGACGCGCATCGGCTTCGGTTCGAAGGCGGTCGTGACGGGCGACACCACCCAGGTCGACCTGCCGCGCGGCCACAAGAGCGGTTTGATCGAAGCGCAGCATGTGCTGTCGGAAGTGCGCGGCATCGCGATGACGCGCTTTTCGTCGGCCGACGTGGTGCGGCATCCGCTCGTGGCGCGCATCGTCGAGGCTTACGACGCGCAGTCGCAGAAAGACGCCGCCATCGCCGAAGCGGCGCGCGCCGCGCAGCAGTCACAGAAAGCGGAATGATGCCTCGCCTCACGCTCACCCTGCAGTTTCCCGCAGCAAAAGCGTTTCCGTCGCACAAGGCCATGCTGCCGCGTGCGACGGTCGCGCGCTGGATCAAGGCGTCGCTGTTCGCGGACGCCGAATTGACCGTGCGCTTCGTCGACGAGGAAGAAGGCCGCATGCTGAATCGCACGTATCGTCAGAAGGATTACGCGACGAACGTGCTGACTTTCGCATACGCCGAATCGGAGGAGGATCCTGTCGCGGGCGATCTGATTCTTTGCTGTCCCGTGGTCGAGCGCGAAGCCACCGAACAGGGCAAGCCGCTCGCCGCGCATTACGCGCATCTGATCGTCCACGGCACGCTGCACGCGCAGGGCTACGATCACGAGATTGAAAGCGAGGCGGAAGAGATGGAATCGATCGAGACGGATATCATGAAGGCTCTGGGTTTCTCCGATCCTTACGTCCCGCTGACCTGAACTTGACCTGAGTTCTCAGCCAGCCGATCCGCTGCTTCCGACGCGCCGTGAACGACAAAACGCCCGAGCCTACATCCGATCCCGACATCACCCCGCACGATCCGGCGCCGCCGTGCCCGGACTATCCGCCCGCGCTCGAAGAAACGGCGCTTTTGACCGACGAAGAGCTCGCAGCGTCGCGAGAGGCCGCCCTCGCCCACTGGGACGGGCGGTCGGACTTGTGGCTTTTCGGCTATGGGTCGCTCATCTGGAACCCCGGATTGCCGACGCTCGAAGCCGTGCGCGGCAAGGTTCACGGCTATCATCGCGGGCTCTATCTCTGGTCGCGGGTGAATCGCGGAACGCCCGAACAGCCGGGCCTCGTGCTTGCGCTCGATCGCGGCGGCTCCTGCACCGGCATGGCGTTCCGGCTCGGCGGCGCGGACGCGACGGAGCATCTCGACGTGCTGTGGCGGCGCGAAATGTCGATGGCGTCGTATCGGCCGGCGTGGCTGCCTTGCACGCTGGCCGACGGACGGCGCGTCGAGGCGCTCGCTTTCGTCATGCGCCGCGATGCGACGTCGTACACCGGCAAGCTCGCCGATCCGGTCATCCGCACGGTGTTCGGCTGCGCGAGCGGCCGGTACGGCACCACGCTCGATTACGTCAGCCGCACGGTGGAAGCGCTGCGCGAAAGCGGCATGCCGGACCGCGCGCTGGAGGCGCTGCTGCGGCGGTGCCATAAAAATGCAGGCGAGCGCGAGTAGCCGGCCCCGGACGGCGCCGGCCCTTATCCGAATGGCTAACGCTGCGCCGTGGACACGGTTTTCGCACATTTTTCGGCTAGGATGTTCGAACCATCCGATGCGCGCGCCGCACCACGCAGGCCGCAATTTGCCTTGGTGTATGCTTAACTTTCCGTTAATTCGCGCCCGGGACGTCCCGGGCGCTCCGCTATGAACGAACCTTATCCCAGTCGACGACATTCCGACAAACCAGCCGAAAAGCGCTCGCTGCTCGAACGCCTGACCGACTTCATCTCGCACGAACCCGAGTCGCGCGACGAGCTTCTCGAAGTGCTTCAGGACGCCCACGAGCGCAACCTGCTCGACGCCGATTCGCTCTCCATGATCGAAGGCGTCTTTCAGGTGTCCGATCTCTGCGCCCGCGACATCATGATTCCGCGCGCCCAGATGGACGCCATCAATATCGCGGAAACGCCCGCCGAATTCATTCCCTTCGTGCTCGAAAAAGCGCACTCACGCTATCCGGTGTACGAAGGCAATCGCGACAACATCATCGGCGTGCTGCTCGCCAAGGACCTGCTGCGCTATTACGCCGAAGAAGAGTTCGACGTGCGCGGCATGCTGCGCCCCGCCGTGTTCATTCCCGAGTCCAAGCGCCTGAACGTGCTGCTGCACGACTTCCGCGTGAATCGCAATCACATTGCCATCGTCGTCGACGAATACGGCGGCGTCGCGGGCCTCATCACCATCGAAGACGTGCTGGAACAGATCGTCGGCGACATCGAGGACGAATACGACTTCGACGAGGAAGCCGGCAACATCATCGCATCGCCGGACGGAAGGTTTCGCGTGCGCGCGTTGACGGGCATCGAACAGTTCAACGAGCAGTTCGGCACCGATTTCTCGGACGAGGAAGTCGATACCATCGGCGGGCTGGTCACGCATCGCTTCGGACGCGTGCCGCATCGTGGCGAGAAGGTCCGCATCGACGATTTCGCCTTCGAAATTCTGCGCGGCGATGCCCGGCAGATTCACGTTCTTCTGGTTCGGCGCGTGCCGAATCTCGCGCAACAGCCTCACACCGGCGACGACGAGGGCGAACTGCGCGACTGACCGCGCGGCGTGGCGCAGGTTCGTCGCCACGCACAGCGTCAACGCACTGCCCCCTCTCGACAAGCCCTCCCCGCATTCAATGGCCGATTCATCGTTTCGCATGTTCCCGTGGCGACGCAACGCCGAGACCGCGTCGATCACGCCCCGCGCGCTTCCCTTCTGGCATTACCTCGTCGCCGCCGTGCTCGGCGCGGCGAACACGCTTTCGTTCGCGCCGATGCCGCACGGCGGATGGCTCGAACTCGTCATCTTCGCGTTGTTCTTCGCGTGGCTCTCGCGCACGAGCGGCTGGAAAAGCGCGGCGCTGACGGGCTGGGCGTTCGGCTTCGGCAACTTCGTGACGGGCGTCTGGTGGCTCTACGTCAGCATGCACTTCTATGGCGGCATGGCCGCGCCGCTCGCCGCCGCCGCGGTCGCGCTGTTCTCGCTCTATCTCGCCGTGTATCCGGCGGCATCGAGCGTGATCTGGTCGCTGGTCGCCGGACGCGCGCGCTTCGGTGATGAAGACGCGCTCACCGCCCGCGACATCGACGCGTCCCCGCGCTACGCCCCGACTTGGCACGGCGCATTCGCGTTCGCGAGCGCGTGGGCGCTCGGCGAATGGCTGCGCGGACTCGTGTTCACCGGCTTTCCGTGGCTCGCGAGCGGCTATGCGCAAGTCGATGGACCGCTCGCCGGATACGGCGCGATCGCGGGTGTGTACGGCGTCGGCTGGGTGCTGGCGCTGGTCGCGGCGCTCGTCGTGCAGGCGGTCTTCCATCTGCGGCGAACGGGGCGTGGCGCGCGTGCGCTGATGCCGGCGGCGATTGCGCTCGTGCTGATCGTCGCGGGCACGCTGCTGTCGCTCATCCGATGGACGACGCCCGCCAACGCGCCGCTCGACGTGCGCCTTCTGCAAGGCAACGTCAAACAGGAGATGAAGTTCGAGCAGGCAGGCGTGGATGAATCGCTCGCGCTGTACAAGCGGCTCATCACCGAGAAGCCGGCCGATCTCATCGTCACGCCGGAGACTGCGCTGCCGGTGCTCGCGGCGCAAGTGCCGCCGGATTTCGCGGCTGCGATGCGCGGCTTCGCGGACCATACGAACTCGTCGATCCTCTTCGGCGCGATCGGCGTGACCGTGCTTCCCGACGGGCGCGTGACCGATTTCACCAACAGTCTCTTCGGCATCACGCCGGGCGTGAACGACGTTTATCGCTACGACAAGCATCATCTCGTGCCGTTCGGTGAATTCGTGCCGCTCGGCTTTCACTGGTTCGTGAACCTGATGGGCATTCCGCTCGGCGATCTCGCGCGCGGCCCGATCGCGCAGAAGGCGTTCTTCGTGCACAACCAGCCGATCGCCGTCGATATCTGCTACGAGGACATTTTCGGCGAAGAAATTGCACGCACCATCCGCGAGCAGCAAGCGCCCGCAGGCGTGCTCGTCAATTCGACGAACCTCGCGTGGTTCGGCAATACCATCGCGCTCGATCAGCATTTGCAGATTGCGCGCATGCGTTCGATCGAAACCGGCCGGCCGATGCTGCGCGCGACGAACACCGGCATGACGGCGGTGATCGCGGCCAACGGCGATGTCGTCTCGAAGCTGCCGACTTTCACGACCGGCGTGCTCGAAGCGCGCGTGCAAGGCACGTCGGGGCGCACGCCTTATGTGACGAGCGGGAATGCCACGGTGATTGCCGTGTCGCTGCTGTTGCTGGCGTTCGGATTTGCGTTCGCGCCGGCGGGAAAACGCAAGCGCGTCGAACGCACGTAACGGAATGCGAGCGCGCATCGCGCGATGCAACGGCGCGCCCCGCACGTCCCAAAAAGTCCCGCCCATCCCGCGTTCCAGCTAAAATTCAAGGTTTTAGCACTTCAGCCGAGCCTCGGAGCCGCGCCGCCGACACACCATCGGCGCCGCCGCCCGGTCCGCATCCAAGGCAATCATGCTCACCTTTCAGCAAATCATCCTGACGCTGCAGTCCTACTGGAACGACAAGGGCTGCGCGCTTCTCCAGCCGATCGACATGGAAGTCGGCGCGGGCACCTCGCACGTCCACACGTTCCTGCGCGCAATCGGCCCCGAGCCGTGGCGCGCCGCTTACGTCCAGCCGTCGCGCCGCCCGAAAGACGGCCGCTACGGCGAGAATCCGAACCGGCTGCAGCATTACTACCAGTATCAGGTCGTGCTGAAACCCGCGCCTGAAAACATCCTCGATCTGTACCTTGGCTCGCTCGAAGCGCTCGGCTTCGATCTGAAGCAAAACGACGTACGCTTCGTCGAGGACGACTGGGAAAATCCGACGCTCGGCGCGTGGGGCCTCGGCTGGGAAGTGTGGCTGAACGGCATGGAAGTGACGCAGTTCACGTACTTCCAGCAAGTGGGCGGCATCGACTGCAAGCCGGTGCTCGGCGAAATTACCTACGGTCTCGAACGCCTCGCGATGTATCTGCAAAAGGTCGAGAACGTCTACGACCTCATCTGGACCGAGTGGGAAGAAGACGGCCCGAACGGCCGTGAACTGCGCCGCCTCACGTATGGCGACGTCTATCACCAGAACGAGGTCGAGCAGTCCACGTATAACTTCGAGCACGCGAACGTCGATCTCCTGTTCACGTTCTTCAACAGCTACGAAGCCGAAGCCAAGAAGATGATCGACGCGAAGCTCGCGCTGCCTGCCTACGAACTCGTGCTGAAGGCCGGCCACACGTTCAATCTGCTCGACGCACGCGGCGCGATTTCCGTGACGGAGCGCGCGGCGTATATCGGGCGCATCCGGGCGCTGTCGCGTCTCGTCGCGCAGGCCTATTACGATTCCCGCGAAGCCCTCGGTTTCCCGATGCTCGGCAATCCCGTGCGCGGCGCGGCCGAACTCATCACCGACCAGCAGGAAGCCGCGCGTCCCGCGTGGGCGCCGCCGCTGAAGGTCGAAAGCACTCCCGGCAACATCGATCAGGCTTGACGAGGCAAGACAGAACAATGACGCAATCCAATCACGCTTCTCTGCTCGTCGAGCTGCTCACCGAAGAACTGCCGCCGAAAGCGCTCGCGCGTCTCGGCACTGCATTCGCCGAAGGCATCGTCGAGCGCCTGGCTGCGCGCGATCTGATCGACGGCGCGGCATCGTTCGAAAAATATGCGACGCCCCGCCGCCTCGCCGTGCTCATCCGCAATGTGCGCGATGTCGCGCCGGAAAAGCAGGTGCGCGAAAAAGTGCTGCCGGTTTCCGTCGCGCTCGATAAAGAAGGCAATCCCACGCCGCCGCTCGCCAAGAAGCTCGCGGCGCTCGGCTTCCCCGACTTCCCGCTCGACGAACTCGAACGCGCGCAGGACGGCAAGGCCGAAGCGTTCTTCCTGCGCTATGCCGCGCCCGGTGCGACGCTCGCGGACGGCCTGCAAGCCGCGCTCGACGAAACGCTCGGCAAGCTGCCGATTCCGAAGGTCATGACCTATCAGCGTCCGGACGGCACCAACGTGCAGTTCGTGCGCCCGGTGCAGCGCCTCGTCGCGCTGCATGGCGGCAAGGTCGTGCCGGTGAGCGCGCTCGGCGTCGATGCGGGCGATACGACCATCGGCCATCGATTCATGTCGGAAGGCTTCGTGCCGATCGCGCACGCCGACGACTACGCGGAAACGCTGCGCACGAAGGCGCACGTCGTCGCGAATTTCGACGATCGCCGCGAGTCCATCCGCACGCAGTTGCAGGCGTTCGCGGGCGAGGATCGCGTCGTGATGCCGGAAGCGCTGCTCGATGAAGTGAACGCGCTCGTCGAATGGCCGGTCGTGTATCAGTGCCGCTTCGACGAGGAATTCCTGCAGGTGCCGCAGGAATGCCTGATCCTCACGATGCAGACGAACCAGAAGTATTTCGCGCTCACCGACCAGAACGGCAAGCTGCGCTCGCGCTTTCTGATCGTGTCGAACATCGATACGCGGACGCCCGCCGAGATCGTCGAAGGCAACGAGCGCGTGGTGCGCCCGCGCCTCGCGGATGCCAAGTTCTTCTTCACGCAGGACAAGAAGAAGCGGCTGGAGGAGCGCGTGCCGCTGCTCGCGAACGTCGTGTATCACAACAAGCTGGGTTCGACGTTGCAGCGCGTCGAGCGTCTTGAAGCGCTCGCGGGCGAGATCGCGCCGATGGTCGGCGTCGATGCCGCGCTCACGCGCCGCGCCGCGCGTCTCGCGAAGGCCGACTTGCTCACCGACATGGTCGGCGAATTCCCCGAACTGCAGGGCACGATGGGCACGTATTACGCGCGCCACGACGGCGAGCCGGAAGAAGTCGCGCTCGCGTGCTCGGAGCACTATCAGCCGCGTTTCTCGGGCGATGAAACGCCGTCCACGGGCGTCGGCTGCGCGGTGGCGCTGGCCGACAAGCTGGAAACGATCGTCGGCATCTGGGGCATCGGCCTCGCGCCGACCGGCGAGAAAGATCCGTTCGCGCTGCGCCGTCACGCGCTAGGCGTGTTGCGCATCCTGCTCGAAAAGAAGCTGCCGGTGGATCTGCGCGATCTCGTCGCCGCCGCTCAGCGTCAGTTCGCCGGCATGCCGCAAGTCGCGGATTCGACCGAAGCCGTCTACGCGTTCTTCCTCGATCGTCTGCGCGGCCTGCTGCGCGAGCGCGGTTTCGAAGCGAACGACATCGAAGCCGTGTTGAGCCTGAACCCCACGCGCCTCGACGACATCGTCGCGCGCCTCGACGCCGTGCGCGAATTCGCGTCGCTGCCCGAGGCGGCATCGCTGGCGGCGGCGAACAAGCGCATCTCGAACATCCTGAAGAAGTCGGAGCAAGGCGCGCCGTCGTCGGTGAATCCGGAATTGCTCGTCGAAGCGGCCGAGAAGAATCTGTATGCGCAGATTCAGAGCGTGACGCCGCGCGTGCAAAGCCAGCTCGCCGCGCGCAATTACACGGAAGCGCTGACCGCGCTCGCCGAGTTGCGTGAAAGCGTGGACACGTTCTTCAACGACGTGATGGTGAATGCCGAAGATCCGGCGTTGCGCAACAACCGTCTCGCGCTGCTGAACGCGCTGCATCAGCAGATGAACTGCGTGGCCGACATCTCCAAGCTGGCGGCGTAAGACATGAACAGACGACTGGTCATCCTCGATCGCGACGGCGTCATCAACGTCGATTCGGACGCGTTCATCAAGTCGCCGGAAGAATGGGTCGCCATTCCCGGCAGTCTCGAAGCCATCGCGCGGCTGAACCAGGCGGGATATCGCGTGGCGATCGCGTCGAACCAGTCGGGCATTGGGCGCGGCCTCTTCGACATGGCCGCGCTCAACGCGATGCATCAGAAGATGAATCGCGCGGCGGCGGCCGTCGGCGGGCGCATCGACGCGATCTTCTTTTGCCCGCACACGGCGGAAGATCAATGCGATTGCCGCAAGCCGAAGCCGGGCATGCTGCAGCAGATCATCGACCGTTTCGAGATCGATCCGGAAGATACGCCCGTCGTCGGCGATTCCTTGCGCGATCTTCAGTCCGGCGCGGCGCTCGGCTTTCCGGTCCATCTCGTGCTGACCGGCAAGGGCGAAAAGACGCTCGCGGAAGGCAATCTGCCCGAAGGCACGCTGGTTCACAAGGATCTGCGCGCGTTCGCGCTCGACTTTCTCGCACGGCATCACGACTGATCGCCGGCCCCGCCACGTATCGCCGAGACTTCATGCGCTTCATCCGTTCGTTGCTGTTGATGCTGTACTTCGTCGTGTACACGGTGCCGTACGCGACCGCCTGCTTCATCGCGTTCCCGTTCATGCGCGCCGACAAGCGCTACTGGATGGCCGCCGGCTGGTGCAAGTCGACGATCGTCGTGCTGCGGCATCTCGTGGGCATCCGCTACACGATCGAGGGCATGGAAAACCTGCCCGACGGCCCCGCCGTGCTGCTCTCGAAGCATCAGTCCGCATGGGAAACGCTGGCCTTTCCCGCGCTGATGCCGCGCCCGCTCTGCTATGTCTTCAAGCGCGAACTGCTCTATGTGCCGTTCTTCGGCTGGGCGCTCGGGCTGTTGAAGATGGTTCATATCGACCGCAAGCAAGGCCGTGACGCGTTCGTGTCGGTCACGCGCCAGGGCCGCGCGCGCATGGACGAAGGCGCGTGGGTCATCATGTTCCCCGAAGGCACGCGCACGCGCGTCGGCGCGCAGGGCAAGTACAAGACGGGCGGCGCGCGCTTCGCGGTCGCGACGGGCGCGCCGGTCGTGCCCATCGCGCATAACGCCGGGCACGTGTGGCCGCGCAATTCGTTCATCAAGTATCCGGGTATAGTCACGGTGTCGATCGGCAAGCCTATCGATACCGCCGGACTCTCGCCCGAAGAAGTGAATGTGCGCGTCGAAAGCTGGATCGAAACGGAGATGCGCCGGATCGATCCGCTCGCTTACGCCACGCCGAATGCGCAGCCGGAACGGGCGGGCGCTGCGGGCGCGAGCCGCTGACGCGGCCTCGCCTCCGACGCTTCACGCCGGTCGAGCCGCGTGCCTTACTCGTTCCTCTCGTCATTTCTGCGCCGTGAGCGCAAAGCCGAGCCGATGCAGAAGCCTCCCTCGCGACAGCGCCCCGCCGTCGCGCTCGATTCCCTGCAGCTCGATCTGCCCTTCGAGCATGCGCCCGCCACCGCGCCCGCTCCCGCGCCGGCTTCGCTACGCGGCGATGTCCCGCCCGTCGACGTTCCGAAGCCCGCGCCGCTTCCCGACGGCGTGCGCCAACGCCGCATGCTGCTCGGCGCGCGGGCGCTCGACTATCGGCTGAAGCGCTCGGCGCGGCGCACCATCGGCTTTTGCATCGACGCAACCGGACTCACGATCACCGCGCCCCGCTGGGTGACGATCGCGGATATCGAAAACGCCATCGGCGACAAGCAAAGCTGGATCTTCCGCAAGCTCGCCGAATGGCAGACGCGCGTCGAGCAGCGCGCGCTGCCGCGTATCGAGTGGCAGGACGGCGCACAGTTTCCGTTTCTCGGCAAAACCATCCGCGTGTCGCTGAATCCGTCCGCGAGCACGCTTTCCTTCGATGCCGAAACCGGCGTGCTCGCGCTCGCGCTGCCCGCGCTCGCGGATGCGCAGCAGATCAAGGATCGCGTGCAAGGCTGGCTGCAGAGCGAGGCCAAGCGCATCTTCGGCGAGCGGCTCGCGGTGTATGCGCTCAAGCTGGGCGCGGAGTATCGCGCGTACGCGCTTTCGTCGGCGGCGACGCGCTGGGGCAGTTGTTCGAGCGACGGCAAGATTCGCCTCAACTGGCGGCTGATTCACTTTCCGCTGTCGATCATCGATTACGTCGTCGCGCACGAACTCGCGCATCTTCGTGAGATGAATCACAGCCCGCGCTTCTGGAAGACGGTCGAATCCATCTTCCCGGAGTTTCGCGAGGCGCGGCATACGTTGAAGCACCATCCGCCGGACCTGCTGCCTGCCCTGTGAGCGCGGCCGGGCGACGAGCGCGCGATTTCATCGAACGGTACAATTTCGCACAACCCGCAATTCCGGCCGAGCGCGATCCGTCGAGAAACCGCGCCGCCGTCAACCCACAGGAAACCCATCATGCGACTCCTCCACACGATGCTGCGCGTCGGCGACCTGCAGCGTTCCATCGACTTCTACACGCGCATCCTCGGCATGAAAGTGCTGCGCCAGAGCGAGAACCCCGAGTACAAGTACACGCTGGCGTTCGTCGGTTACGGCGACGAGAGCGAGAACAGCGTGCTCGAACTCACCTACAACTGGGGCGTCGAGAAGTACGAGATGGGCACGGCGTATGGCCATATCGCGCTGGAAGTGGACAGCGCCGCCGACGCATGCGAGCGCATCCGCCAGGCGGGCGGCAAAGTCACGCGCGAAGCCGGCCCGGTGAAGGGCGGCAAGACGGTGATTGCGTTCGTCGAAGATCCGGACGGCTACAAGGTGGAGCTGATCGAAAAGCATTCCTGATCGATCGCCGATACACCGGAAAGGCGCGCAGGCGATTCAATCGCCGCGCGCTTTTTTTCGCCTGCGGCGTCAGCCTTCGATGCGCGCGCGCGTCACGCCGAGCAGAACCGACATCGCGCGGCGTGCGGCGTCGGCATCGCGCGCGACGATCGCTTCGAACACCGCCGTGTGTTCCGCCTGCGACGCGTTGAACACGTCGGCGCGCTTCGCGTTCAATTGCAACTGCCCTTCCAGCGTCTGCCCGATCAGCGCACCCAGCGGCACGAGCAACTCGTTGCTGCATGCGCCGAGCACGCACAGATGGAACTGAAGGTCGGCGCGCACCCATTCCTCGACGTTCTGCGCCCTCACCATCGAGCAATGCGCCTGCGTCAGCAAATCGAGCGTGGCCGCTTCGTGATTCTCCGCCGCGAGGGCCGCGGCATACGGCTCGATCATCTCGCGCATTTCCTGGAGCTTGAGCGCGAACTGCATCGGCGGGGCGACGCGCGAATACCAGAGGAGCATGTCGGCGTCGAGCAGATTCCATGCGTTCCTGGCCCGCACGCGCGTGCCGACTTTCGGACGCGATTCGATCAGCCCCTTCGATGTCAGCGTGCGCAGCGCCTCACGCAGCACGGTGCGGCTCACGCCGAAGTGCGTCATCAGTTCCGCTTCGCGCGGCAGCGGCGAGCCCGGTGGAAAGTCGCCGCGCAATATGGCCATGCCCAGTTCGTGCGCCACGCGGCTATGTAGATCGCGATAAATGGTGAACTCCTCGTCGTGCTAAAGGGACGGGCGCGATTATCGGATATCTGATTGGCCGGCCGAACGCTGCTCCTAGCCCAATAATACTATTAATAGGACGGAAGCCCGGCTTTTTGCTACCATGAGAGCCCCTCGGTAGGAGACACGCAATGAAAATCACGAAACTCGAAACGTTCATCGTTCCGCCACGCTGGTGCTTCCTCAAGATCGAAACGGACGAAGGCATCACGGGCTGGGGCGAGCCTGTCGTCGAAGGACGCGCGCATACGGTGGCCGCCGCCGTCGACGAGCTTGCCGACTATCTGGTCGGAAAAGATCCGCGCCATATCGAAGACCTGTGGCAAGTGATGTATCGCTCGGGCTTTTATCGCGGCGGGCCTATCGGCATGAGCGCGATCGCGGGCGTGGATCAGGCGCTGTGGGACATCCTCGGCAAGCATCATGGCGTGCCGATCCACGCGCTGCTCGGCGGCCAGGTGCGCGACAAGATCAAGGTATATTCGTGGATCGGCGGCGACCGTCCGAGCGATGTCGCGAACAACGCGCGCGCCGTCGTCGAACGCGGCTTCAAGGCCGTGAAGATGAACGGCTCCGAAGAGCTGCAGATGATCGACACGTTCGACAAGGTGCAGGGCGTGATCGACAACGTGCGCGCGGTGCGCGAGGCCGTTGGGCCGAACGTGGGCATCGGCGTGGACTTTCATGGCCGCGTGCACAAGCCGATGGCGAAGGTCCTCGCGCGTGAACTCGATCCGTACAAGCTCATGTTCATCGAAGAGCCGGTGCTCTCGGAGAACGTCGAGGCGTTGCGCGATATCGTCAATCAGACGAGCACGCCGATCGCGCTCGGCGAGCGGCTCTATTCGCGCTGGGACTTCAAGCACATTCTGGCGGGCGGGTACGTCGATATCATTCAGCCGGACGCATCCCATGCGGGCGGGCTGACCGAATGCCGCAAGATCGCGTCGATGGCCGAAGCGTATGACGTCGCGCTCGCGCTGCATTGCCCGCTCGGCCCGATCGCGCTCGCCACGTGCCTGCAGATCGATGCCGTCAGCTACAACGCGTTCATCCAGGAACAGAGCTTAGGCATCCACTACAACACGGGCAACGATCTGCTCGACTACATCAAGAATCCGGAGGTCTTCAAGTACGACGACGGCATGGTGTCGATTCCGCAGGGGCCGGGGCTCGGCATCGAAGTGAACGAGGAGAAGGTGCGCGAGATGGCGAAGATCGGGCACCGCTGGCGCAATCCGGTGTGGCGTCACGCGGACGGAAGCGTGGCGGAGTGGTGATGCGCTCGATCTAGCGCCTGAGACGGGCTTTGACCGCGCCGCGCAGCGCATTGCTGATGAGCAGGTCTTCGGCGCGGTCCAGATCGGCGGGCATCAGCGCGCGTTCCTGCGCGCCAAGCTCTTCGATCAGCACCGCGCGCATCACGCCCGGCAGCACGCCGGCGTCGATGGGCGGCGTCCACCACGCGCCGTCGAGCTTGGCGAACACGCTCGAACGGCCGCCTTCGGTGAGTTCGCCGCGCTCGTTGGTGAAGAGCATGTCGAACGCGCCTGCCGCTTCGGCAGCCTTCCACGCGCGATCGTAGTCGGCGCGGCGCGTCGTCTTGTGACGAAGCAGCACGTCGCGCGACGACTGCGCCGTAAAGCCGTGATCCGACGCGAGCATCACATCGACCGTATCCGATGACAACGGCGCCAGTGGCGCGCTCGTCATCGCGATGCGTCCGCGCTTGTCGAGCGCAATGCGCAAGCGATACGCCTTCCCCGCCTCGAAGGCCGCGCAATGCCGCGCGACTTCGGCATCGAGTTCGCGCTCGTCGAACGCGAAACCGAGATACGCCGCGCTTTGCGCGAGCCGCGCGATATGCCGCGCGTAGTGGCGCACGTGTTCGTCGCGCGTGGCGTAGGTTGTCTCGAACAGTTCGAAGCCGGGATCCGCGCCGGTCAGGAAGCGCGCTTTCAGCAGACACTCTTCGTACTCGCTTTCGGCGATGCTATCCAGCACGATGCCCGCGCCAATGCCGAGCACGCCGCGCTCGCCCGCCGCGTCGATGACCAGCGTGCGAATCGCGACCGAGAGGCAAAAGTCGCCGCTTGCATCGAGCCAGCCGATCGCGCCGGTATAGAGTCCGCGCGGCGTGCTTTCGATCTCGTCGATGAGCTGCATCGTGCGGTACTTCGGCGCGCCGGTAATCGACCCGCATGGAAACAGCGCGCGCATGATCGCGGCGAACGGCGTGCCCGGCACGACGCGCGCCTCCACCGTCGATGTCATCTGCCACACGGACGCATACGGCTCGACGGAAAAGAGCGCCGGCACGTGCACCGATCCCGTGACCGCGACGCGCGAAATGTCGTTGCGCAGCAGGTCGACGATCATCACGTTTTCCGCGCGATTCTTGGGATCGTCGTGGAGCGCGGCGGGATCGGTGTCGCGCGGCGCGGTGCCTTTCATCGGCCGGGCGCGCAACACGTCGCCATGCTTTTCGATGAAAAGCTCCGGCGAGCACGAGACCACCGCCCGCCCGTCCGGCAACGCGATCAACGCGCCATACCGCACCGGCTGACGCTCGCGCAACCGCCGATACAGCGCGAGCGGCGTGCCGAAGACATCGAACGCGAGCCGGTACGTGAAGTTGATCTGATACGACTCGCCTTCGATCAGCGCTTCGTGCACGGCGGCGATGGCCGCGTCGAACTCGTCGCGCGTGATGCTCGGCTCGATGCCCGCCACGCCCGCGACCTCGTCCGAACCGGGCGACGACGCGAGCCAGGCGGTCGCTTCGTCGCGGGACATCACCGAGCACGAGCGGAACATCAGCACGCGCAACGCATGATCGCCGCCGCGCCCGATTTCGCCGAACTGGAGATTGCGCCCGAACTCGTAATCCGCGACGACGACCGCATGCATTCCGTCGCGCAAATCGCGTTCGATCGCGGCGCACACCGCATCGAGCGCGCGCCCGTCCTCGCAGACGTGCTCGTGCGAGAAGTCCGCGTACAAACGACTCGACCGCCTTTCGGCGGTCGCGTCGCAATCGTCGAGCAGCGCGAACACCGCGCTGCGTGCTTCGATCTTCATGGCCATGCTCGCATGATGCGTCACTGCCTGTTCGACAGGGCGCGTCAGTCGAAGAAACTCTTCACGCGATCGAACCAGCTCTTGCTTTGCGGACTATGCCGCGCGCCGCCTTCCGACAGCGACTTCTCGAACTGCTTGAGCAAGTCGCGCTGCTGCTCGGTGAGCTTGACCGGCGTTTCCACCTGCACGTGCACGTAGAGATCGCCCGCGATGCTCGACCGCAAACCCTTGATGCCCTTGCCGCGCAGACGGAACGTCTTGCCCGACTGCGTGCCTTCTGGCACCGTGAAGCTCGCGCGGCCCGCGAGCGTCGGCACTTCGATCTCGCCGCCGAGCGCCGCCGTCGTGAACGGAATCGGCATCTGGCAATGCAGGTCGTCGCCGTCGCGCTCGAACACCGCGTGCTGCTTGATGTGGATCTCCACATACAAGTCGCCGTTCGGCCCGCCGTTGATGCCCGGCTCGCCGTTGCCGGCCGAGCGGATGCGCATGCCGTCGTCGATGCCCGCCGGAATCTTCACTTCCAGCGTCTTCGTTTCCTTCACCTTGCCCGCGCCGTGGCAGTTCGTGCAGGGCTCGGGGACATACGTGCCGCTGCCGTGACACTTCGGACACGTCTGCTGGATGCTGAAAAAGCCCTGCGACATCCGCACCTGGCCCTGGCCGTGACACGTCGGGCAGGTTTCCGGCTTGGTGCCCGGCTTCGCGCCCGAACCGTGACAGACATTGCAGTTGCTCCAGCTCGGCACGCGGATTTGCGTGTCGTAGCCGTGCGCGGCCTGTTCGAGCGTGATCTCCATGCTGTAGCGAAGATCCGCGCCGCGATACACCTGTGGGCCGCCGCGTCCGCCGCGCGCACCCGCGCCCGCCGTCTGTCCGAAGATGTCGCCGAAGATGTCGCCGAAAGCATCGGCGAATCCGCCGAAGCCTTGCGCGCCCGCCCCTGCCATGTTCGGATCGACGCCCGCGTGACCGTACTGGTCGTACGCGGCGCGCTTCTGCTGGTCGGAGAGCATTTCGTAGGCTTCCTTGGCCTCCTTGAAATTCTCTTCCGCCTTCTTGTTGTCCGGATTGCGGTCAGGGTGATACTTCATCGCGAGCTTGCGATACGCCTTCTTGATCTCGTCGTCGCTCGCGTTCTTTGCGACGCCCAGAACGTCGTAGTAATCCCGTTTCGCCATGTCGGTTCCATGCCGCCGCGCTTGGCCGCGACGGTTCCTGTCAGATGCCTCGGATCAATGATCCGCGCGTAACCTCTGACGCCCTGCCCGGCTCGACTTCCGCTGAGAGCAAGACGCCCCAAAAAAACAACGTGCCCGGGGAGCCGAAAAGCTCGCCAGGCGCGTTCCACGTTAGACGCTCGACGCGTCCCGGTCCTGTTCGCGCCGTGTACCGCGCGAAAGACCGCGGGCGCGTGAACGTTGCCATCCACGCGCCCTGCGGCTTAGTCCTTCTTCACTTCCTTGAAGTCGGCGTCGACGACATCGTCATGCTGCTGGCTCGCACCAGCCGATGCCGCTTCCGCGCCGGCCGCACCCGCTGCCGCACCGGCCGCGCCTTGCTGTGCCTGCATGTCGGCGTACATCTTTTCGCCGAGCTTTTGCGAAGCCTGAGCCAGCGCCTCGACCTTCGCTTCGATCGTGGCCTTGTCGCTCGACGAGTTCTTCAACGCGTCTTCGAGATCCTTCAGCGCGGCTTCGATCTTTTCCATTTCCGAAGCGTCGACCTTGTCGCCGTACTCCGCGACCGCCTTCTTCGTGCTGTGGACCAGCGCGTCGCCCTGGTTGCGGGCATCCGCGAGTTCGCGCAGCTTGTGATCTTCCTCGGCGTTGGCTTCGGCGTCCTTCACCATCTTGTCGATTTCGGCGTCCGTCAGACCCGAGTTCGCCTTGATGGTGATCTTGTTTTCCTTGCCCGTCGCCTTGTCCTTCGCGCCGACGTGCAGAATGCCGTTCGCGTCGATGTCGAAGGTCACTTCGATCTGCGGCACGCCGCGCGGTGCGGGCGGAATGCCTTCGAGGTTGAATTCGCCGAGCAGCTTGTTGCCCGCGGCCATTTCACGCTCGCCCTGGAACACCTTGATCGTCACGGCGCCCTGGTTGTCGTCCGCCGTCGAATACACTTGCGAGTGCTTCGTCGGGATCGTGGTGTTCTTGTTGATCATCTTCGTCATCACGCCGCCGAGCGTCTCGATGCCGAGCGACAGAGGCGTCACGTCGAGCAGCAGAACGTCCTTGCGGTCGCCCGACAGAACCTGACCCTGAATCGCAGCGCCAACCGCCACGGCTTCGTCCGGGTTCACGTCACGGCGCGGTTCCTTGCCGAAGAACTCCTTCACCTTTTCCTGCACCTTCGGCATGCGCGTCATGCCGCCGACGAGAATCACGTCGTCGATTTCGCCGACCTTCACGCCCGCGTCCTTGATCGCGATGCGGCACGGTTCGATCGTGCGTTCGATCAGCTCTTCCACGAGCGCTTCGAGCTTGGCGCGGGTGAACTTGAGGTTCAAGTGCTTCGGACCGGTCGCATCCGCCGTGATGTACGGCAGGTTGATGTCGGTCTGAGCCGTGGACGACAGTTCGATCTTCGCCTTTTCAGCGGCTTCCTTCAGGCGTTGCAGCGCGAGCACGTCTTTCGACAGATCGACGCCCTGCTCCTTCTTGAACTCGCCGATGATGTAATCGATGATGCGCTGGTCGAAGTCTTCACCGCCCAGGAACGTGTCGCCGTTCGTCGAGAGCACTTCGAACTGCATTTCGCCGTCCACATCCGCGATTTCGATGATCGAGATGTCGAACGTGCCGCCGCCCAGGTCGAACACGGCGATCTTGCGGTCGCCCTTTTCGGCCTTGTCGAGACCGAACGCGAGCGCGGCTGCCGTCGGCTCGTTGATGATGCGCTTCACTTCCAGACCGGCGATGCGGCCCGCGTCCTTGGTTGCCTGACGCTGGCTGTCGTTGAAGTACGCCGGAACCGTGATGACGGCTTCCGTCACCGGCTCGCCGAGGTAGTCTTCAGCGGTCTTCTTCATCTTGCGCAGGACTTCGGCCGACACTTGCGACGGCGCGAGGTTCTTGCCATGCGCTTCGACCCAGGCGTCGCCGTTGTCGTGGCGGACGATCTTATAGGGCATCAGGTTGATGTCCTTCTGCACTTCCTTTTCGTCGAAACGGCGGCCGATCAGGCGCTTCACCGCGTACAGCGTGTTCTTCGGGTTCGTGACCGACTGACGCTTCGCGGGCGCGCCGACGAGAATTTCGTTGTCGTCCAGATACGCGATGATCGACGGCGTGGTGCGCGCGCCTTCCGAGTTCTCGATGACCTTGACCTGATTGCCTTCCATCAGCGCCACGCACGAATTCGTGGTGCCGAGGTCGATGCCAATGATTTTGCCCATTTTTTATACTCTCCTAGCTTTGATCGCTTTGGCGCTGCGGCCGGAACACGCCGGCTTTTGCGGCCGATTTACCGGGCCGAACGCCCAAAATTCATACCTGTACGCAAGATAGGAGCGCCGATTTCGTTTTCAAGACCCTGAATGCGATGCGGTCTATAACTTTTTCGGTTGTCCCGACTCGCCGATCTTCTCCCGCGCCGCCTTCACCGCCGCCTCAAACTGCGCGATGCCGTGCCACCCGGTCGCGCGTCCGAGCCGCTTGCCCCGGTGAAAGAAGAACCATGTCGGCACGCCGTGCAGCATGAAACGGCGGCCGAGTTCGCGATGCTCGTACACGTTGCTGTGGAACCACTTGAGCCCGAGCGCGCGTATTGCGTCGGGCTGCGCGAGCATCGCCTTCTTGGCGATTTCGCAGTTGAAGCAGTCGAGGCCCCAGAAGAACACCACGGCCAGTTCGTCCCCGGCGGAAGCCAGGCCGGCGTCGAAGCCGGCGGCGTCGAGTTCCTGCATTCCGAAGACGGAAAAAGCGGTGGAATCGACCGGGATCTGGCCCATGGCCGTCTTACTTCGGTGCGGCGACGGTGACGAGCGCCGGGCGCAACACGCGGTCGGCGATGATGTAGCCCTTCTGCAGCACGGCGACGACCGTGTTCGGCTCCTGCTCCGCCGGCACCATCGAGATGGCCTGATGGCGATGCGGATCGAACTTCTCGCCGACCGGATTCAGCGCCGTGACGCGGCCCTTTTCCAGCGCGCCGGTCAACTGGCGCAGCGTCAGTTCGACGCCCTCGCGCACTTTGGCGATATCGCTCGACTGGTCGGCGAGCGCGGCTTCGAGGCTGTCGAGCACCGGCAGCAGGTTTTCCGCGAAGTTTTCGATGGCGAACTTGTGCGCTTTCGACACGTCTTCCTGGCTGCGGCGGCGCACGTTTTCCGTTTCCGCCTTCGCGCGCAGGAACTCTTCCTGCAGCGCGACCACCTTGGCCTGCGCTTCGGCGAGCGCGGCTTCGGTTTCGTTCGAAGCGGCTTGCGGTGCGGCGTCCGCGACTGCCTGCGCATCCGGCGCGGCTTGCGTGGTTGCCTGAGTCGGGTCGGCGGCCTGGCGCGCGGTTTCGTCGGCGGGCGTCGGGTTCTGGCTCGCTGAATTCTCTTGCGTGTTTTCCATGTCGCTGAATGTTATTGCTGTGAGTGAATCGGATGAGAAGCGCGGCCAGGCGTAAGACTGTCCGCACTTCGTCGCATTAGCGGCTGAATTTGGGGCACCGGCAACATTTTCAAGCCTTTGTCCGACGAATTTTGTGCGCCGGATATCAAAGCGCGCACGGCCGAAACACGCCGTAATGCAGGGCGATGAGAAACAGTTTGAGCGAATGAACGGCGTCGCCTACACTTCGAACAGGCATCGCAGGAAGCACGTATACCCTAATCCTACGAATGCTTCAAACCGCTTACGCCTCGCCCGTTTCCTGACCTCGTCCGGTCGTTCGACCGCTCAGCCCGCTTGCCGGGGGTACCATGAAACTGACTTTTGCCATTGCGGTGGTCGCCCTGGTACTTGTCGCGGGGACGACCACCATCTGCATGTCCGGTGCGCTGACCGCCCGTACCACCGAGTACGGCGGCGTCCACGCGACGGTCGAAGAATTCTTCAATCCGAACCTGAAAATTTATCGATGACACGGCGATCGCGCTTCGTCGGCCTGCCCTGCATGCCGGCCGCCGGCTCCCGATACGTCTTGCGGCGCTCCGCTTCCGCGAGCCGCTTCGCGCGGCCTTCTTCCGTCTCTGCGTAAAGCGTCTGCGCGACCGGCGCGGGGCCGCGCACGTCGCACACGCCGAGCACTTCCACTTGCCAGACGAGCCGCTCGATATCGATCTCGACGATATCGCCCACGCGCACGTCCTTCGACGGCTTCACGTTCGCGCCGCCGATTTTCACGCGGCCTTTCTCCACCGCGTCGCTGGCAAGCGAGCGCGTTTTGAAGAAACGCGCCGCCCACAGCCACTTATCGATGCGCAAACGCGCGCCGGGTTCCGTCAAAATCTTGTAGTTCATGCGTGAATCTCTTGCGTTCGACCGCGTTCAGGCGGCAACCGTAGCGGGTTGCGGGGCCTGTACGGGCCACCCTTGCAGATGTTGTGCCGCGATTTCGCCGAGCGCCTTGATCCACGCAGGCGATGCATTCAGGCAAGGAATACGGTGAAACTGCTTGCCGCCCGCCTTCAGGAATTCGTCGCGCACTTCGATGCCGATTTCCTCGATCGTCTCCAGGCAATCCGCCGTGAAGCCGGGGCAAAACACGTCCACGCGCGCGACGCCGCCCGCGCCCAGTTCCGCAAGCGTCGGCGCGGTGTACGGTTGCAGCCATTCGGCGCGGCCGAAGCGCGACTGGAACGTCACGCGGCATTCGACCGGCGTGAGCCCGAGCGCCGCCGCGAGCAGCGAGCCGGTCAACTGACATTGATCGTGATACGGGTCGCCCAGGTCCATCGTGCGCTTGGGCACGCCGTGGAAGCTGAGCACGAGTTTGTCGCCGGCGGCGAAATCCGGCTGGCCGTGCACGCGCCAGTACTCGCGGACCTGCTCGGCGAGCGCCGCGATATACGCCGGATGATCCGCGTAGTGACGAATCGTGCGGATTTCCGGCTGGTTGCGCACGCGCTTGAGCGCGGTGAAGGCGTCGTCGAAAGCGGTTGCAGTCGTGGACGACGAATACTGCGGATACATCGGCACCAGAAGAATGCGTTCGGCGCCTTCGAGCTTCAGTTTATTCAGCATTGCGCCGATGCCCGGCGTGCCGTAACGCATCGCGTAATCGACGATCACCTGATAGTCGTTTACCGCGAAAAGCCGCCGCAATCCCTCGACCTGCTTTTCCGTATGGACACGCAGCGGCGAACCTTCCGGCAGCCAGACCTGCGCATACTTTTTCGCCGACGCCCGCCCGCGAAACGGCAGGATGACGCCGCGCAAAATGATCTGCCAGATGAACGACGGAATCTCGACGACGCGCGGGTCCGACAGAAACTGCGCCAGATACTTGCGCACGGCTCGCGGCGTGGGCGCGTCCGGCGTGCCGAGATTGATCAGCAGCACCGCGACGCGATGTGAAGCGCTGGGCTGCGAAGGCAACTCGAGGTCGAAACGCATAGGGCAGGACGGCCAGAAGGCATCGAAAGGTATCGAAAGGTGAAGGCCATTATAGCGGCGCGTTTGCGCGCGCATCATTGGCCGAACGGCCTAGTGGCGGCGCGCCCGGGTGCGCGGCAAGATGCCTGAGAGAGCCGCGTTACTGGTGGCTGAGCGACATCGACAAGAGCCGCGCCGTGATATCCACAATGGGAATCACGCGGTTGTACGCCATGCGCGTCGGGCCGATCACGCCGAGCGTGCCGACAATCTTGCCGTTCACTTCGTACGGCGCAGTCACCACGCTCATCTCTTCTATCGGCACGAGATTCGATTCGCCGCCGATGAAGATCTGCACGCCCTGTGCGTGGCTCGACACATCCAGCAATTGCAGGAGGCTCGTCTTTTGATCGAACAAGTCGAAGAGTTTGCGCAGCCGCGCCATGTCGGAGGACAGGTCCGCCACTTCGAGCAGGTTGCGCTCGCCGGAAATCAGCACCGTTTCGCCGGGGTCGGCTTCGGCCGTGCTCGCGACGACGGCCGCTTGCATCAGCGCGGTCATGTCGCCGCGCAACTGGTCGATTTCCTCGCGCAAACGGCGGCGCACTTCGTCAAACGACAGGCCCGCAAAATGCGCATTAATGTAATTGGAGGCCTCGGTGAGTTGCGAAGGCGAGTAGTCGCGCTGCGTGGCCATCATGCGGTTTTGCACGTCGCCCTCGGGCGTCACGATGATCAGCAGAATGCGCTTGTCCGACAGCCGCATGAACTCGATCTGCTTGAACATGTGACTGCGGCGCGGCGTGAGGATCACGCCCGCGAACGACGACAGACTGGACAGCACGCTCGCCGCCGCCGCGACGATCTTCTGCGGCTCCTCGCCCTGAAGGCGCGTCTTGACCGCGGTGGTCATCGCTTCGTCCTGCGGCGCTTCCACCGTCAGCATGGTATCGACGAAGAGCCGGTAGCCGCGCGGCGTGGGAATGCGGCCCGCCGACGTATGCGGACTCACGACGAGGCCGAGGTCCTCGAGGTCCGACATCACGTTGCGGATGGTCGCCGGACTGAGTTCGAGGCCGGAATGCCGTGATAACGTGCGCGAACCGACCGGCTGACCTTCGGCGATGTAGCGCTCGATCAACGTTTTGAGGAGGGTTTGTGCACGTGGGTCTAGCATGGGCAAATTTTAGCGCAACGTATCGGGGCGCGGCGACCGCGCCGCCGTGGTGAAACCGCTGGCGGAACCGCTCGTGAGCTGTTCAATGTCTGCTCCATTCTAGCGAGAAACGAAGGAGGCGCCGACGTCGCGACACGACGCCTGTCGCCGCGCGCCGTCCCGGTTCTTTTCGCCTTCCACCTATGGTGTAATGCCGGCATGGAAATTGGCCAATTCAAGACCGTCGCCCTCGTCGGGCGAACCAACACGCCCGGCATCGAGGCGCCGCTGACATCGCTCGCGGAGCACATTGCGAACCAGGGCTTCGACGTCGTGTTCGAAGAAGGGACGGCGAAGGATGTCGGCGTGACGCAGTATCCGGCGTTGTCCATCGCGGCAATCGGTGCGCGCGCGGACGTCGCGGTCGTGCTCGGCGGCGACGGCACCATGCTCGGCGTGGGCCGTCAGCTCGCGCCGTACAAGACGCCGCTCATCGGCGTGAATCACGGGCGGCTCGGCTTCATCACCGACATCCCGCTCAGCGAGATGCGCGAGCGCGTGCCGCAAATGCTCGCCGGCCAGTTCGAACGCGAGGAGCGCACGCTGCTCGAAGCGCGCATCGTGCGAAACGACAAGCCGATCTATCACGCGCTCGCGTTCAATGACGTGGTGGTGAATCGCAGCGGCTTCTCGGGCATGGCCGAATTGCGCGTCTCCGTGGACGGGCACTTCATGTACAACCAGCGCTCGGACGGGCTGATCGTCGCCACGCCGACGGGTTCGACCGCTTATGCGCTGTCGTCCGCCGGGCCCATTCTGCATCCGCAACTGCAAGGCTTCGTCCTCGTGCCGATCGCGCCGCATTCGCTGTCGAACCGGCCGATCGTGCTGCCCGACGACTCGAAGGTCACCATCCAGATCATCGGCGGGCGCGACGTGAACGTGAATTTCGACATGCAGTCGTTCACCGCTGTCGAACTGAACGACGCCATCGAAGTGCGGCGCTCGCGCCATACCGTGCCGGTGCTTCATCCGGTCGGCTACAGCAGCTACGCCACGCTGCGCAAGAAACTGCACTGGAACGAGCATCCCTCGCAGGACTCGTCCCTCTGACGCAACTCGCTGAACCTCATCCCGAAGCATCCATGCTCCGTCATCTCTCCATTCAAGACTTCGTTATCGTTGCCGCGCTCGACATTGAATTCGATTCGGGCTTCACGGTTTTTTCGGGTGAAACCGGCGCGGGCAAGTCGATCCTCATCGACGCCCTCGCGCTCACGCTCGGCGCGCGTGCCGACGCGAGCGTCGTGCGAACCGGCGAAGCGCGCGCGGACATCACCGCCGAATTCGGCACGCACGAACAAGCGCTTCGCTGGCTCGAAGAACATGCGCTCGCGCAGGACGGCGACACGGTCATGCTGCGCCGCGTGATCGATTCGAGCGGACGCTCGCGCGCGTTCATCAACGGCACGCCGGCGACGCTCGCGCAGTTGCGCGAAGTAGGCGAAATGCTCGTCGACATTCACGGCCAGCACGCGCATCAGTTATTGATGCGACCCGATGCGCAACGCGAACTCTTCGACACGCACGCCGGCCTCACCGATACCGCCAGCGCCGTGAATCGTGCGTGGCGCGCGTATCGCGAGGCGCAGCAGGCCGTCGACGCCGCGCAGAGCCGCGACCGCGAGTTGCAACTCGAACGCGAGCGCCTTGCATGGCAACTGAGCGAATTCGACAAGCTCGCGCCGCAGCCGGGCGAATGGGAGGAAGTGAGCGCGGAGCATCATCGGCTGTCGCATTCGGCGAGTCTGATCGACGGCGTGCAGAACGCGCTCGGTGCGCTTTCCGAATCCGACGAAGCGATGATTTCGCAACTCGGCGCAATCATTTCCAAGCTGCGCGGCCTCGCCGATATCGATCCCGCTCTGAACGACGTGCTCGCATCGCTCGAACCCGCCGAGATTCAGTTGCAGGAAGCGGCGTATTCGCTGTCGCATTACGCGCAGCGCTTGGAGCTCGATCCGGACCGGCTCGCGCAAGTCGAACGGCGAATGGATCAGTTGCATTCCACCGCTCGCAAGTTCCGCCTTCAGCCGGAAACGCTGCCGGAAGAGCACGAGACGCGCCGCCGCCAGCTCGCGGACCTCGACGCCGCCGCCGATCTCGACGCGCTCAACGCCGCCGCCGAACGCGCGAAGGAAGCGTATCTCGCGGAAGCGAAAGTGCTCTCGAAGGCGCGCGCGAAGGCCGCGAAGGCGCTGTCGAAAGCGGTCACCGAAGGCATGCAGGAATTGTCGATGGCGGGCGGCAGCTTCGAAGTCGCGCTCGTGCCGCTCGCGGAAGGCGGCGCGAACGGGCTGGAGCAGATCGAATTCCGCGTGGCCGGTCACGCGGGCATCGCGCTGCGGCCGCTCGCGAAGGTCGCGTCGGGCGGCGAACTCGCGCGTATCAGCCTGGCGCTCGCGGTCATCGCGAGCACGGCCAGCCCAACGCCCACGCTGATCTTCGACGAAGTGGACACGGGCATCGGCGGGGGCGTGGCGGAAGTCGTCGGGCGGCTTTTGCATCAGCTCGGGCGCGACCGTCAGGTGTTGTGCGTCACGCACTTGCCGCAAGTGGCCGCGCGCGGCGATCAGCACTTTCAGGTGGCGAAATCGTCCGACGATGCAGGCGGCACCGTCAGCACGGTCACGCCGCTCGACAAGGCAAGGCGCATCGAGGAAGTCGCGCGGATGCTCGGCGGCATCGAGATCACGGCGACCACGCGCAAGCACGCGAAGGAAATGCTGGCGGCGTGAGGCGGCGATTGGCGTAGCCGCTTCCCGCCCCTCAACCCCCGTCCGCGAACACGCGTCTCCACAGCCCCGTCACCGCTTCGCGCTCGCCGCGAACCACATCCGGATCGACACGCGCCTTCTCCATTCCATCGAGCCTGAGCGTGTGCTGCAGCTTCCGGTAATGCCGGTACGCCGCGCCGATCACGTCGGCGTCATCGTCGGAAATGAGCCCGCTCTTCGCGGCGAGCTTCAGCAGCGTGATATTGCCCGCGTTGCGCAGGAACTCGCGATGCGTCCGCGCGTGCAGCAGCACCCAGTACTGCACGATGAATTCAATATCCACCATGCCGCCGCGATCGTGCTTCAGGTCGAACAGCTCCGTGCGATTCGGATGCCCCGCCCGCACGCGCTCCCGCATCGCGACGATCTCGCGCGCGAGCGCCGCCGCATCGCGCTCGGTCACGAGCACGTCCGCGCGGATCGCTTCGAACTGCGCGCCGATCTCGGCATCGCCCGCGCTGTAACGCGCCCGCGACAACGCCTGATGTTCCCAGACCCACGCGGTGTTGGCCGCGTCGCCCTCGCGCATCTGATAGCGGCGGAACGAATCGAGGCTCGTCACGAGAAAGCCGGACTCGCCGTTCGGCCGCAGCCGCAAGTCCACGTCGAAGAGCGTGCCCGCGCCCGTCGCCGCCGTGAGCCACGTGATGAGACGGCGCGCGAACATCGCGTAGATGTCGGCGGCGGCGTCATCGGGGTCTTCGTAGAGAAAGATCAGATCGAGGTCCGACGCGTAGCCCAGTTCCTTGCCGCCGAGCTTCCCGTACGCGATGACCGAAAAGCGCGGCGTCTCGCGATGCCGCTTCGGAAACTGCTGCCACACGGTCTGCACGGTGACGTCGAGCACGGCGTCCGCAAGCTCGGACAACAGATCGCTCACGCGCTCGACGCTCAGGCGCCCGGCCAGATCGATCAGCAGAATACGGAACACTTCGGCCTGATGCGCGTGCCGCAGCAAATCCATCTGATGCTCGGCATCCTCGGCGGCGACGAGGCGCGCGAGCAGCGAACGCTTGAATTCGGCCCAGTCGAACGGACTCGCGATGGCTTCGTCGTCGAGCAATTCGTCGAGCAATTGCGGATGGCGAATGAGATAGCCCGCCGCCCAGCGCGAGCCCGACAGCACCGACAGCACGCGGTCGAGCGCCGCCGGATACTCCGTCAGCAGCGCGAGATACGCGCCGCGCTTCGCCGTGGCTTCGAGCAGATCGAAGACGCGCGCGATAGTGTCGCCACGGCGCGCGGCATCGATCGACTGCACGGCTTCGAGCGCCCGTTGCGCGACGATGTCGAAACGCTCGCGGCTTCGTTCGGGCAAGCCCGCATAACGCGACGAGTTCCACACGCCCGTCAGCCGCGCGAGCACCGGCGACGGGTCCGCGAAGCCGAGTTCGGTGAGGCGCGCGGCGAGTTCGTCCTGCGCGGAATCGTCGGCGAGCGCGCTGCTCCAGATCCACGACGCGGCGGAATCGTCGGCCACGCCGCAGCCTTTTTCGCCGCTCACCTTGTCGGCGAAGATCGCGTCGAACTGCTGCTCGACGAATTCGCGATGCGCGTCCAGCTTCGTCATCAGCGCCGCGTAGTCCGCGAAGCCGAGCGACGACGCGAGCAGCGCGCGCTCGTCGTCGGCGACGGGCATCGCGTGCGTCTGCGCGTCGTTGCGATATTGCAGCCGATGCTCCACCGTCCGCAGAAACCGATACGCGTCGGTGAGCGCATCGCACACGGCCGCCGAAATGAGCCCGTGCGCCGCCGCGCGTTTCAGCACGGCGAGCGTCGGGCGAATGCGGAAATCCGCCGCCTGTCCGCCGCGAATCAACTGAAACACTTGCGCGCTGAATTCGATTTCGCGGATGCCGCCGCGCCCGAGCTTGATGTCGTCGGCCTTGTCGGGGCGCATGGACGCGCGTCGCCGCGCTTCCTGCCGAATCTGCTGATGCAGCGAGCGAATGGCTGCGATCACGCCGTAATCGAGATAGCGGCGATAGATGAACGGCGTCGCGATGGCGTCGAGCTGCTTCGCGAGCCGTTGCGCGGAATCGCTCTCGCGCTCGGACACGAGCCGCGCCTTAATCCACGCATAGCGCTCCCACTCGCGGCCCTGCACGTAGAAATATTCTTCGAGCATGCCGAGGCTGCACACGAGCGGACCGGAATCGCCGTTCGGGCGCAGCCGCATGTCGACGCGAAACACGTAGCCGTCCTGCGTCATTTCCGCGAGCGCGCCGATCAGCCGCCGCCCGAGCCGTGTGAAGAATTCCTGCGTGGTGAGCGGCGAGCGCTTGCCGCCCGCCGTTTCGCCGTCTTCTTCATAGACGAAGATCAGATCGATATCCGACGACGCATTGAGTTCGCGCCCGCCGAGCTTCCCCATGCCGACGACGCCGAGCGTGAGCCGCTCGCCGTCCGGTCCGCGCGGCTCGCCGAAGAGTGTTTCCAGATCCGCCGAAAGCACCGCGAGCGCGCGCTGAATGGTGACTTCGGCGAGATCGGTCATCGCGCCGGTGACTTCGGCGACATCGGCGGCGGCGGACAGATCGCGCTCCATCACCGTGCAGAACACTTCCGTTCGCAAGCGGCGCAGCGCGGTTTTCAGCGCGGCTTCGTCGAGCGCGCCGCTTTCGCCGCAACTCGCGCAGAGTTCGTCGAGACGCGCTTCGATCCATTCGCGCGTGACGGGCGTTTGTGCCCATTGCGCGACCTTCGATGCAAGCTCGGGACGCGCCGCGTACGCGCGCGACGCATAGTTGGAATAGCCGGAACTGCGCAGGATCACGTCGGTCATGAATGCTTAGGCTCGCTCGTTGCTTTTGGGTTGCTTCGGGCCTGGCCCGCGCCGATGCGTCTTCCCGGCGCACCGGGCCGCACCGTCCGCGAGGCTTGCCGGACGCGGCTTTGCGGGCTTTTTCGAGTGCGCGCGAGAAGCCGTCCACGACATACCCTGTGTTACATTGCAGCGTCAAACACGCAAAACTACCATATCGCCGATCAGCCGCAGCATGTCCGACAGCAGACGATCCGTCGACCCGACCGAAGTTGGACAAGCAAAGCCCAGCGGCAACGCCGAGCGCGTACTGTCGCGCGTCCTCAAAGTCATGCTCGTGGTTGCCGCGGTGCTGTATTTCGCGGTCGCGGGCATCTATCTCGGCTTGCGCTATGCGGTGCTCCCGCAGATCGATTCGTTCAGGCCCAGGATTGAACAGGCCGTTTCGTCGCGCATTCACGCGCAGCTTCGTATAGGCAGATTGTCCGCGCGATGGTCCGGCATGCAGCCGACCATCGACATCGACAATTTGCGCATCGACGCCGCCGACGGCTCGCCGGGACTCGCGGTTCCGCATGCAAGCGCGAGCATTGCGTGGCGCTCGCTGCTGGAGTTGAAGCCGAAGCTCGCGGATCTCACCGTCGATGGGCCCGATGTCATCGTCGCGCGCAATGCGAAAGGCGAAGTGACGGTCGCGGGCGTGCCGATCCCGACGCATCGCACGGGATCGAACGCGTTCACGACGTGGCTGCTCGGCCAGCAACGCATCGTGCTGCGCGGAGGCACGCTGCGCTGGCGCGACGCCGAACGCGACGCGCCGGAGATCGCGTTCAAGCGGCTGCGGCTCGCCATCATCAACGACGGCGTGCGTCACCGGCTCGCGCTGAACGCCCCCGCCGATGGCGACGTGCTCCACGGCCCGCTCGATCTTCGCGCGGACTTTCGTCATGAGCCGTTCACCACGATGGGCGCGCCCGCGAACTGGACCGGCCGCCTGTACTTGTCGACCGGTCCCGTCGATCTGCCGATGCTCGCGCGCTACGTGAAGATGCCGTTCGCCGCCTACGATGGCCGCATCGAGAACCGCATCTGGCTGAACTTCGCGCGCGGCCAGTTGCAGACCGCGAACGGCGATCTGACGGGCGGCAACATCGCGCTGCGCGTGCGTGCGACGCAGCCGCGTCTCGACTTGCCGGTGGCGCGCTTCGCGTGGACCGTCGACAAGAAGGACAGCACGTACACGCTGAATCTTTCCGACGTGCGCGCCGAACTGGGCCAGCCCGCGCTCGACGACGGCACGCCGGTCGCGCGTCTCCTGACCACGCAGACCCTGACGGGCACGTATCGGCCGCCCTCGGTGAACAAGGGGCTCTTGTTTCGTCTCGCGGGCGATCAGGTCGACCTCGGCATCCTCGCCGAATTCGCGCGCACGCTGCCGCTGCCGTCGCGCGTGCTGAACGAACTCGTGCGCTTCAATCCGCGCGGGCAGATCGCGAACTACACGATCTACACCGAACGCGCCGCGCCGAAGAACGAGGAAGAAGTGAAGCGCCAGCGCGAGAAAGGCGACGCGAAGATCGAGCATTACGTGTTCAAGGCCGAGCTGCAGGGCATCAGCGTGCAGGCGCAGGAGCCGCCGCCCGGGCTCACGATCAACAACCATCCGCGCGCGGGCGTGCCGGGCATCGAGAACCTGTGGGGCGTCGTGGATGCGAACGAGGCGCAGGGCCGCATCGACATCGACACGAAAAACGCGGCCGTGACGATTCCCGGCGCATTCGACGACCCGCGCCTCACCTTCGATTCGCTGCAAGGCCGCGCGACGTGGACCGTCGCGGACGCGGTCGCGCCGGGCGAACTGCGCCGCGCGTTCACCATTCATCTCGATACGCTGCGCGTCAAGAACGCCGACGCCGAAGGCGAAGTCACCGCCGCGTACTGGAATCAGGGCCACGGGCGCGGCAATCTCGATCTCAAGGCGAAGGTCGATTATCTGAAGGCGACGCGCCTCGTGCGCTATCTGCCGACGAGCCTCAACGAGCGCGTGCGCGTGTATCTCGGGCACGCGCTGCAGGCGGGCATCGCGCGAAACGGCACGCTGGAGGTTCACGGCGACCTCACGCGCTTCCCGTACGCGAAAGCGCCCGACGCGGGGATCTTCCGCATCGAGGCGCCGTTCACCGGCGGCAAGTTCGACCCGACGCCCTTCCCGCCGCGCACGATGCGCAACGGCCTGCCGAATTTCTGGCCGGCGTTCGAGGGCATCGACGGCACGTTCAGGCTCGCGCAGAACAAGCTCGGCTTCGATATTCATCGCGGGCATTACAAGGGCGTCGCGGTATCGCGCGTGACGGGGCGGATCGACGATACGGGCAATCGCGAATCGAAACTGTGGATCGACGGCGATGCGCGCGGGCCGCTCGCCGACATGCTCGATTACGTCGACAACAGTTCGCTCGGCCTGATGGCGAAGCACGGCACGCGCAAGCTCGACGCCAAGGGCAACGCGGCGCTCGCGCTCACACTCGGCATTCCGCGCTATCGCCCGCCGCCGCCCGAGTTGCCGCTGCGCACGGACTACAAGGGATCGCTGACTTTCCTCGACAACGAAGTCGCGTACGCGAATCTGCCGCCGCTCTCGCATGTCCGTGGCCGCGCGAGCTTCGCGGCGAATACCGTCAAGGTCGATTCGCTCACCGCGCAACTGCTCGGCGGCGACGTGCGCGCGACCGGCGGCGTGCAGCCGGGCGGCAACTACGCGTTCGATGTGAACGGGCGCATCGGCACGGATGCGGCGCAGCGTTTCGACGGACGCATCACGCCCCAAGTGGCGGCGCTCCTGAAGCGCATCGATGGCGCGGCGCCCTACGAACTGCGCGTGCGCGGCGCGAAGAACGCGCTGCCGAACGTGCAGGCAAGCGCGGACTTGAGCGGCGTCGGCATCGATCTGCCCGCGCCGTTCGGCAAGGCGAAGGGCGCGCCGATGCCCTTCTCGCTCAGCTTCCAGCCCGCGCCCGGCGCGTCGAATCTGCACGACGCGCAGCTCGTCTTCGGCCCGCTCGCGGCGCATTACGTGTTGCAGCAGATCGGGCGCGCGCAGGTCAAGGTCGATCCGCAGAACGCCGCCGAGCCGATGAACATGCGCGCGCAGCTGCGGGCCGTGCGCGGCGCGATCGCGCTGAACAAGCCCGCCGATCTGCCGGCCGAAGGCGTCGCCGCCACGGCGGATATCGCCACGCTCGACGCCGATGCGTGGCGCAAGGTCGTCGCCGAACTCAACGCGAGCGCCGCGCCGCCCGAACCGGCCGCCGACGTCGCCCGCCCGCCGATGAGCGAAAGCGTCCGCCAGTTCATCCCGACGCGCGCCGACGTGCACATCGGCACGCTCACGCTGCTCGATCGCCGCTGGGACAACATCGCCGTGAACGCGGCACAGGCGTCGAACAAGTGGCAGGCGAACATCGCGTCGGATCAGGTGACGGGCAGCGTCGCGTTCACGCCCGGCGCGGTGAAGGGCGCCCCCGGCGCGGTGAAGGGCGCCCCCGGCGCGTTGCAGGCGAGGCTCGACAAGGTCGTGATTCCCGACAAGGCGACGAACGCGCCCGCCGAAAAGATCGCGAGCCGGCCGCCGCGCAACATGCCGTCGATCGACTTGATCGTGAACGAACTGGTCTTTCGCGGACACGGCCTGGGCAGGCTCGAAGTCGACGCGCACAACGAAGTCATCGCCGACGAGCCGATCTGGACGCTCGACAAGCTCGAACTCGCCAATCCCGACGCCAAGCTCACCGCGAACGCGACGTGGCGCACGCTGCCCTCCGCCACGAACGTCACCGACGACGACCGCGCGCCGCGCCGCACGTCGCTCGGTTTCGCGCTCGATGTCGTCAACGGCGGACAGTTCCTCGACCGCTTCGGCCTGCCGCACACCGTGAACGGCGGCGCGGGCACGATCTCCGGCCACGCCGCCTGGAACGGCAGCCCGGCCGCGGTCGATGTGAAGACACTCGACGGCAAGGTTGCCGTCGATCTGCGTCACGGGCAGATTCTGCGCGCGCCCGGCGCGGCGAAGTGGCTCGGCATTTTCAGCTTGCGCAGTCTCGCCAATCTGCTGACGCTGCATTTCGAGGATGTCGTCGGCAAGGGATTGCCGTTCGAGAAGATCACGGGCAACGCGCGCATCGACAGCGGCATCAGCCGGACCGACGATCTGGTCATGGTCACATCGCCGGCGCGCGTGCAGATGCAGGGCAGCGTCGATCTGCCGAAGGAGACGCAGGATCTGCGCGTGAAAGTGATCCCGACCGTCGGCGCGGGCGCGGTGGCGATCGGCGCGGCGGTAATCAATCCGCTGCTCGGCTTGGGTGCGCTCGCCGCCGATCTCGCGCTGTCGAAGTCGATCCAGAAAGCGTTCGCGATGGACTATTCCATCACCGGATCGTGGACGAAACCCGTCGTCCAGCGTCTGCATGGCGATCAGGGTAAGATCGAATCACCCGCGGCCGTGGCGACTCCGTAAGCCGCTCAATCATTGCGGAGCAGTTCAACGTTCCGGCCTTGTTCCGCTTCCCAACCGGCACCCGAACATGAACGAACAATCGAGCGAAAGCGCGGCGCAGCCGTTTCACGTCGCCGCGCTGCAAATGGTCAGCACGCCCGATCGCGATCGCAATCTCGCCGAAGCCGGACGGCTCATCGGCGAGGCCGCGCGAGGCGGCGCGCAACTCGTGCTGCTGCCCGAATATTTCTGCTTCATGGGCTTCAAGGACACGGACAAGCTCGGCATCCGCGAAACGCCCGGCGATGGTCCGATCCAGCAATTTCTCTCCGATGCCGCGCGCGAGCATCGCGTGTGGGTGATCGGCGGGACGCTGCCGCTCAAGTCGCCGGAAGCGTCGCGCGTGCTCAATACGACGCTCGTTTTCGATCCTACCGGTAGCCAGGCGGCGCGCTACGACAAGATTCATCTGTTCAATTACGAAAAGGGCGAGGAATCGTTCGACGAAGCGCGCACCATCTGCCCGGGCAGCGAAGTGCGGACGTTCGATGCACCGTTCGGGCGCGTCGGGCTGTCCGTCTGCTACGACCTGCGCTTTCCGGAGCTGTATCGGAAGATGGGCGATTGCGCGCTGATCGTCGTGCCGTCCGCGTTCACGTACACGACCGGCAAGGCGCATTGGGAAACGCTGCTCAAGGCGCGCGCGATCGAAAACCAGTGCTACGTGCTCGCCGCCGCGCAGGGCGGAAAGCACGAGAACGGCCGGCGCACGTGGGGACATAGCGTGCTGATCGATCCGTGGGGCGAAGTCGTCGCCGTGCGCGAGGAAGGCGCGGGCGTCGTCGCGGGAACGGTCGATCCGGCGCGCATCGCCGAGGTGCGGCAGAGCTTGCCGGCGTACCGGCATCGCGTGATCGGCTGAATTCCGACACGGCGCCGGCCATCCCGATAATCAGCATTTCGACCGACTTGAAGACGCGCGTTTTCCCCTGCACATGGCTTCACTGACGCCGGACAGTAGAATAGTCCGACAGCACTCCGAGTCCGAAGCGGACTCCCTAACGAACACGCGCAATCACGCCAATCACGCAATAGGCACCGCATGAACATCATCGAACCCGGCATTCGCAACCTCGTCACGGCGAAGGACGTCTTGCTGACGCCCTACGGCCTCGACGAAGGGCTCATCACGCGTACGCTCGCGGAAATCTTCACGCACCGCGTCGATTACGCCGATCTCTATTTCCAGTCCACGCGCAGCGAAGCGTGGAGTCTCGAAGAAGGCATCGTCAAATCGGGCAGCTTCAGCATCGATCAGGGCGTCGGCGTGCGCGCCGTCTCGGGCGAGCGCACGGCTTTCGCCTATTCCGACGATCTTTCGCCCGACTCCATCCGTCAGGCCGCGCTCGCCACGCGCGCGATCGCCAAGGCGGGCGGCGGCAAGCACAAGGTCAAGCCGGCCAGCACGCTCACGGGCGTGTCGGGCCGCGACCTCTACCTGCCCGCCGATCCGCTGCATTCGCTCGATGCGAACGCGAAGGTGAAGCTGCTCGAGCGCGTCGAACAGATGGCGCGCAGCCGCGATCCGCGCATCGTGCAGGTGATGGCGGGCCTCGCGGGCGAATACGACGTGGTGCTCGTCGCGCGCAGCGACGGCGCGCTCGCCGCGGACGTGCGCCCGCTCGTGCGCGTCTCGGTGACGGTGATCGCCGAGCAGAACGGCCGGCGCGAGATCGGCACGGGCGGCGGCGGCGGACGCTTCGACTATGGCTATTTCACCGACGACGTGCTGAACAAGTATTGCGACGACGCCGTCCACGCGGCGCTCGTCAATCTCGAAGCGCGCCCTGCTCCGGCCGGCGCGATGACCGTCGTGCTCGGGCCGGGCTGGCCGGGCGTGCTGCTGCACGAGGCGGTCGGGCACGGCCTTGAGGGCGATTTCAACCGCAAGGGATCGTCGGCGTTCGCGGGACGCATCGGCGAGCAGGTGGCGGCGAAGGGCGTCACGGTCGTCGATGACGGCACGCTGCCGAATCGGCGCGGCTCGCTCAATATCGACGATGAAGGCAACCCGACGCAGTGCACGACGCTGATCGAGGACGGCATTCTGAAGGGCTACATTCAGGATTCCCTGAACGCGCGCCTGATGAAGATGCCGGTGACGGGCAACGCGCGCCGCGAATCCTACGCCGCGCTGCCGATGCCGCGCATGACGAACACGTACATGCTCAACGGCGACAAGGACCCGCAGGAGATTCTCGCGTCGGTGAAAAACGGGCTGTACGCGGTGAATTTCGGCGGCGGACAGGTGGACATCACCAACGGCAAGTTCGTGTTCTCGGCGTCCGAGGCGTACATGATCGAGAACGGCAAGATCACGTATCCGGTGAAGGGCGCGACGCTGATCGGCAGCGGGCCGGAATCGCTCAAATACGTGACGATGATCGGCAACGATATGTCGCTGGATAGCGGCGTCGGCGTGTGCGGCAAGGAAGGCCAGAGCGTGCCGGTGGGCGTCGGTCAGCCGACGTTGCGCATCGAGAAGATGACGGTGGGCGGCACGGTTTGATTTTTATGCGGCTTTTCCGCATCGAACGGGTTTGTTTGCGGCTTGGCCGCGTCGGTCGATGCGGAATGCCCGCGTTTGCAGCGCGACGGGTTGTCAGCGCCGCGTGTTTGAGGTTATAAAGTCAGTCACAACTTTTTTCGACGTCCGATCCGACTCATCATGTCCGCCAAGTTTTATTTTTATTTCTTTTGGCATCTCAGGCCGCTGGCGGATCGAGAGGGTAAGTCGTACGCAGGTTGAAAAAACCGAATCCCGAGAAACCGCCAGCGAGTCTGGCGGTTTTTTTTCGCGCTTCATTCTTTGCTTAGAACACTGCTGTTGGAGAACCGAAATGCCCCCGCACAATACCGATGACGTTCGTATCCGTGAGTTGAAAGAGCTCGTGCCGCCCGCGCATCTGATTCGCGAATTCCCATGCACGGAGCCGGTGTCCGATCTCATTTTCAACGCGCGGCAGTCGATGCATCGCATTCTGCACGGCATGGATGACCGGCTGATCGTGATCATCGGGCCGTGCTCGATTCACGATCCCAAGGCGGCGATGGAATATGCCGGGCGGTTGATCGAGCAGCGCAAGCGGTTCGCGGGGGAACTGGAAATCGTGATGCGGGTTTATTTCGAAAAGCCGCGCACGACGGTGGGCTGGAAGGGGCTGATCAACGATCCGTATATGGATAACAGCTTCAAGATCAACGATGGATTGCGCGGCGCGCGGGAATTGCTCATGCATATCAATGAGCTTGGTCTTCCCGCTGGGACTGAGTACCTGGATATGATCAGTCCGCAATATATCGCCGATCTGATTTCGTGGGGCGCGATTGGCGCGCGGACGACTGAGTCGCAGGTTCATCGCGAGCTTGCGTCAGGTCTTTCCTGTCCCGTCGGCTTCAAGAACGGCACGGATGGGAATGTCAAAATCGCCGTCGATGCGATTAAAGCGGCTTCGCAGCCGCATCACTTCTTGTCCGTGACCAAGGGCGGTCATTCGGCGATTGTTTCTACTGCGGGGAATGAGGACTGCCATATCATTCTGCGCGGCGGCAAAGCGCCGAATTACGATGCCGCTTCGGTCGATGCAGCTTGTAGCGATATTGGGAAGGCCGGGTTGGCCGCGCGCTTAATGATCGATGCGAGTCATGCTAATAGCTCGAAGAAGCATGAGAATCAGATTCCGGTTTGTGCGGATATCGGACGGCAATTGGCGGCGGGCGATGAGCGGATCGTCGGCGTCATGGTGGAGTCGCATTTGGTCGCGGGGCGGCAGGATTTGAAGGAAGGCGGCGAACTTACCTACGGGCAAAGCGTTACGGATGCTTGTATCGGATGGGATGAGAGCGTCGGCGTTCTCGAAGGACTCGCGGCTGCGGTGAAGCAGCGGCGCGTTGTGAGGGGTGGGGGGAATTGATTCTCGATAGGTGGAATTTCTATTCCACTTATCGAGTTCCCCAGCCAAGCCTGCTTACCGTTCACTTAACGCCACTTGGAGCAATCAAAGAGAAAATCGTTCATGGACGTCAAAGCGTCGATTTCACTGCCTAGATAAGTGTAGCGATGGTCATAAAAGCTCTTTCTGACACTCGTTTCGAGGCTGCGACAGTTGCAACGGTCCTGAATCGGGTTGGCCTGCATCGTGAACCGTACTTCCGCCTCAACGTGATCTAAGAATGCTCGACTAGCCTTCTGGAAATGACCAATAGCCGAGAACGCTGATTGTCCGCGCGCAGCCAACGCGCGCATCGCCTCGTTCTCCCGGTCGAGAATCGTTGCGTAGAATCGTTGAATCTGGCGTGCGTCGCGAACGGTGGTGCGGACCACCGATCGCGGCTCGCCCGGATGCAATACCTGCTCGACGAGTTCGTGAAGGGCAGTTGCAAACACTGTCGCGCTACCAAGCAGCACGTCGATCTGCTGCAGCGTTACGTTACTGAAATCCGCCTCGTGAGCAACGATATGGCGGACGACAAAAATCTTCTCAATATCAGCGAGCACCGTCGGAACGTTCGAGATCGGAAAACGCACGGGGCGCATAGCAAACGACCCAAAGCTCATTCCACGGCGACCGCACTCGTCTTGGAGGTCTTCGCTGGATAGGTAATCGTCATCGGGTTCAACGAACGGCTGGATGTCAGACAGCCACCTTGCCAGAGATTTCGAATGCCCATCGCCATTCAGCAGTTTCTCAAGATGCGACGCTATATGAGACAGGTTGCTAACTGGCAAGAGATGCGCCACTAGATTACCAAACGTTATCTCACCATCACTTAGCGCCTTCGTCAGTTGAAGATCAAACTCTAAGCACTTTTTGAACTGGTCTAATCTATCAACATAAGGGGCGCCGTGGTCGATTAATCTTTCAATCGCATTACGCACCGAAACTTCGATGCAACCCGCTAGCCCGACCATTGTCAGTGAGTTAACAATCGAACTATCGCCATGGCATTCCAGCATCCGGTCGAGGTCCTGCAATTCACTTCTGCCTGGCAGGTACCTACCCAAAGAGCGCGATTTTTTCTCGAGTATCTCTCTTAAGCGGTTTCTTTCTTTCATTGCTTATAATGCGCTAAAACTAAACGTATCCGTTACTGTTGGAAGCTAACATTATGAATTACGATATACGTTTCCACAACACATCACTCCCCCCGTCCGCCCGATTAACCACCCTCGCCACAACAAACAGCAAATCCGACAACCGATTCACATACCGCCTGGGCGCATCATTAACCGCATCGGATTCGATACGCCCTAACGCCACAATCGCCCGCTCCGCTCTCCGACAGACCGTCCGCGAGACATGCGCCAAAGCCGCCGCCCTCGACCCGCCCGGCAAAATAAACTCCTTCAGCGGCGGCAAATTAGCGTTGTACTCCGCCAGCCACCCATCCAGCCGTTCCAGATGCGCATCCGAAATCATCGAATATCCCGGAATCGACAATTCCCCGCCCAAATCGAATAAATCATTCTGAATTTGCGTCAGCGCGTCGCGAATTTCGGGCGCCAATGGCTCGCACAATAAAACGCCCAGCGACGAATTTAATTCGTCCACATCCCCGATCGCCGCGACGCGCGCATCGTCTTTCAAAACGCGGCGGCCATCGCCGAGACCGGTGGTGCCATCGTCGCCGGTGCGCGTGGCGATCTTGCTCAGGCGGTGTCCCATCACTGCTCCTCGATTTATCTAAGCGTCAAAATCAGCCGCTCCATTATAGGCACGCCCCTCCGGCCGATTCTTCCAGCGCGTAGAATGAGGCAACCCTTCGCAGCCGCGCGCAGGTATCCGCGAAAGTATCCGCGCAAGCGCTCGCGCGAAATCGGCCGAAACCACACAATAAGCCGCAAGAAAAGCCCGGAGACATGCCGTGAACCATCCCGCCGAACACACCGCCATCCAGCAAGCGCGCCGCCCGTTTCCCGCCGCGCTTCTCGAATCGCTGAAAGAACAATTCGGCGATCGCGTTTCGACCGCGCAAGCCGTCCGCGAGCATCACGGCCGCGACGAATCGCCGTTCGATCCGCAACTGCCCGACGCCGTCGTCTTCGCGCGCAGCACCGAGGACGTCCAAGCCATCGTGCGCCTGTGCGCGCAGCACGACGTGCCGATCATCCCCTACGGCAACGGATCGTCGCTAGAAGGGCATCTGCTCGCGGTGCAAGGCGGCGTCTCGATCGACCTGTCGGAAATGAACAAGGTCATCTCGATCAACGCCGAAGACCTCACCGCCACCGTCGAACCCGGCATCTCGCGCAAGCAACTGAACGAAGCGCTGAAAGACACCGGCCTCTTCTTCCCGATCGATCCCGGCGCGGACGCCAGCATCGGCGGCATGTCCGCGACGCGCGCCTCCGGCACCAACGCCGTGCGCTACGGCTCGATGCGCGAAAACGTGCTCGCGCTGACCGTCGTGCTCGCCGACGGCCGCGTCATCAAGACCGGCACGCGCGCGCGCAAATCGTCGGCGGGATACGACCTCACGCGGCTCTTCGTCGGCTCCGAAGGCACGCTCGGCGTGATCACCGAAGTGACCGTGCGGCTCTATCCGCAGCCCGAAGCCATTTCGGCGGCCGTCTGCGCGTTCCCGTCGATGGGCGACGCCGTGCGCGCCGTCATTGAAACCATTCAGATGGGCGTGCCGATCGCGCGCGTCGAATTCGTCGATACGCTCGCCGTGCGCGCGATCAATCGCCATTCGAACCTCACGCTGCGCGAATCGCCGATGCTGTTCTTCGAATTCCACGGCACCGAAGCGGGCGTCAAGGAACAGGCGCAGACCGTGCAGGACATCACCGCGCAGAACGGCGGCACCGACTTCGACTGGGCGACGCGCCCCGAAGACCGCAGCCGCCTCTGGAACGCGCGCCACAACGCCTATTTCGCGATGCTGCAACTGAAGCCCGGCTGCCGCGCCGTCACCACTGACGTCTGCGTGCCGATCTCGCGGCTCGCGGAATGTGTCGTCGAGACGGAAAAGGATCTGCTCGGCTCGTGGCTGCCGTGTCCGATCGTCGGTCATGTCGGCGACGGAAACTTCCACGTCGCCATGCTGCTCGATCCCGCGAAACCCGAGGAACTGGAGGAAGCCGAGCGTCTGAACCGGCGCATCGTCGAGCGCGCGCTGAAGGCCGGCGGCACCTGCACCGGCGAGCACGGCGTCGGGCTGCACAAGATGGGCTTCATGATCGACGAGCACGGCGAGGACGCCATCGGCGTCATGCGCTCGATCAAACAGGCGCTCGATCCGAAGAACATGATGAATCCGGGCAAGATTTTCAGCTTCACGCACTAGCGCATCGGAAGCGCGCCGGATGGACGCAGAAGCCACGAGCGCGCAACATCGTCATTGAACAAGCGCCAGCATCAGGACAGGCGCCGGGAGGAGACATGAACGCACCGGACGAACTCAAGCCGCCGCTCTCGCCGGCGGTATCGCCGAATCTGCCGCACGAGATTTCCCCCGCGCTGACCGGGGAGCAACTGGCCGAGCGTCAGCGCGAAGTCGTTCAGGCGCTGATGGCCGTGCTGCCCACGCATTGCCTCTTGTTCCGCGACGAAGACACGTCCGTCTACGAATGCGACGGCCTCGCCGCTTACCGACGTCTGCCGCTCGCGGTCGCCCTGCCGGAAACGGAGGCGCAGGTTCAGCGCGTGGTGCAGATTTGCGCGCGGCTCGCGGTGCCCATCGTTCCGCGCGGCGCGGGCACCGGGCTGTCGGGCGGCGCCATGCCCATCCGTCACGGCATCGTGCTGTCGCTCGCGCGCTTCCGGAAAATCGTCGAGGTCGATCCCTACGCGCGCACGGCCACCGTGCAGCCCGGCGTGCGCAATCTCGCCATCTCCGAAGCCGCCGCGCCCTACGGCCTTTACTACGCGCCCGATCCGTCGTCGCAGATCGCATGCACGATCGGCGGCAACGTCTCCGAGAATTCGGGCGGCGTCCACTGTCTGAAGTACGGCCTCACGGTTCACAACGTGCTGCGCGTGCGCGCGGTGACGATGGAAGGCGACATCGTCGAATTCGGCTCGCTCGGACCGGACGCGCCGGGGCTCGATCTGCTCGCGGTGCTCATCGGCAGCGAAGGCATGTTCGCCATCGTCACCGAAGTCACGGTCAAGCTGATCCCGAAGCCGCAGACCGCGCAAGTGATCATGGCGAGCTTCGACGACGTGGTGAAAGGCGGCAACGCGGTCGCGGCGATCATCGCGGCGGGCATCATCCCGGCCGGTCTCGAAATGATGGACAAGCCCGCGACGCGCGCCGTCGAAGAATTCGTCAACGCCGGCTACGATCTGGACGCCGCCGCCATCCTGCTCTGCGAATCCGACGGCACCTACGACGAAGTCACCGAGGAAATCGTCCGCATGACCGCCGTGCTGCGCGAATACGGCGCGACGCGCATCCAGATTTCGCGTTCGGAAACGGAGCGCCTCAAGTTCTGGTCCGGGCGCAAGAACGCGTTCCCCGCCGCCGGCCGCATCTCGCCGGACTACTACTGCATGGACGGCACCGTGCCGCGACGCGCCATCGGGCCGCTGCTCGCGCGTATCGAAGAGATGGAGAAGAAGTACGCGCTGCGCTGCATCAACGTGTTCCATGCGGGCGACGGCAACATGCATCCGCTGATCCTGTTCAACGGCAACGATCTCGACGAATGGCATCGCGCGGAAGCGTTCGGCTCGGACATTCTCGAATGCTGCGTGGAGCTGGGCGGCACGGTGACGGGCGAGCATGGCGTCGGCATCGAAAAAATCAATTCGATGTGCGTGCAATTCTCGCCCGAAGAGCGCGATGCGTTTCACGCCGTCAAGCGCGCGTTCGATCCGCCCGGGCTGCTGAATCCGGACAAGGGCATTCCGACGCGCGCGCGCTGTGCGGAGTACGGAAAGATGCACATTCGCGGCGGGCTGTTGCCGCATCCGGAACTGCCGCGTTTCTGACGGCGCGGCGCGCTCCGCTATCCACGTTTCTCCGGGTATGGATGCGTTAAGCGGCCGGTACAATCGACTGGACAGGCGGCACCGCCACTACAGCAGTCGAAACGAAGAGCGGGACATCCATGGAACAGGACGACATCGTCGCCGGCTGGTCGGAGCGGATCGCCCGGGCCACCGAGGCCGGCACGCCGCTGCGCATCCGCGGCGGCGGGACGAAGGACTGGTACGGCCAGACGCTCCAGGGTGAGATTCTCGACACGCGCGTGCATCGCGGCATCGTCGCGTACGACCCGGCGGAACTCGTCATCACCGCGAAAAGCGGGACACCGCTCGCCGAAATCGAAGCCGCATTGCGTGCGCACGGGCAGATGCTGCCCTTCGAGCCGCCGCACTTCGGCCGCAACGCGACGCTCGGCGGCTGCATCGCGGCGGGCATCGCGGGACCGCGCCGCGCGTGGACCGGCGCGCCGCGCGATTTCGTGCTCGGCGCGGTCATCATGAACGGACGCGGCCAGGTGCTGCACTTTGGCGGGCAAGTGGTGAAGAACGTCGCGGGCTACGACGTATCGCGGCTGCTCGCGGGATCGCTCGGCACGCTCGGCCTGATCCTCGAATTGTCGATCAAGGTGCTGCCGCGCCCGGTCGCCGAAGCGACGCTCAAGTTCGACATGCACGCCACCGACGGCGTGCGCAAGCTCAACGAATGGGGCGGCCATCCGTTGCCGATCACCGGCAGCGCGTGGCGCGACGGCACGCTCGCGCTGCGTCTCGCGGGCGCGGAAGCCGCCGTGAAGACCGCGCGCAACACGCTCGGCGGCGAAGTGGTCGATGCCGTCGAAGCCGATCGCTTCTGGATCGCCATGCGCGAGCAGACGGACCCGTTCTTCGCGGTCATCGAGCCGCGCTCGGCGCTGTGGCGGCTCGCGCTGCCGTCGATTGCGGAACCGCTGCATCTGCCGGGCGCGCAACTGATGGAATGGGGCGGCGCGCAACGCTGGTGGATCACCGACACCGATCCGCAGACCGTTCGCATCAGCGCGAAACAGGCGGGCGGCCACGCGACGATTTTCCGCGCGGGCTCCGCCTACGATCGCAACGCGGGCGTGTTCACGCCGCTGCCGGCGCCGCTGATGAAGATTCATCGCGGGCTGAAGGCGGTGTTCGATCCGGCGCGCGTGTTCAATCGCGCACGTTTGTATCCCGACTTCTAGGCGCATCGATGCAAACCAATCTCGCCGATTTCATCCGCGGCACGGCCGATGGCGACGAAGCCGACGCCATCCTGCGCAAATGCGTGCACTGCGGTTTCTGCACGGCGACGTGCCCGACGTATCAACTGCTCGGCGACGAACTCGACGGACCGCGCGGGCGCATCTATCTGATGAAGCAGATGTTCGAAGGCGCGCCGGTGACGCGCAGCACGCAAACGCATCTGGATCGCTGCCTCACGTGCCGCAATTGCGAGAGCACGTGTCCGTCGGGCGTGCAGTACGGCAAGCTCGTCGAGATCGGGCGCAAGCACGTCGAACAGAAAGTCGAGCGCCCGATGCGCCAGCGCCTGCAACGGCGCCTGCTCGCGAGCTTCCTGCCGAACAGCACGCTCTTCACGCCCGCGATGAAACTCGGGCAGCAGTTTCGCGGCGTCCTGCCGCGCAAGCTGCGCGCGAAGATTCCGGTCGCCGAGAAGCCGCTCGCCCCGCCGACGCGCAAGCACGCGCGCAAGATGCTGATGCTCGCCGGCTGCGTGCAGCCCGCGATGATGCCGAACGTGAACATCGCGACGGCGCGTGTGTTCGACGCGCTCGGCATCGAGATCGTGACCGCGCCGGACGCAGGCTGCTGCGGCGCGATCCGTCTGCATCTCGGCTACAACGACGACGCGCTCGACGACATGCGCAACAACATCGACGCGTGGTGGCCGTATGTCGAGAGCGGCGTCGAGGCGATCGTGATGAACGCGTCCGGCTGCGGGGCGACCGTGAAGGAATACGCGCACCTGTTGCGCGACGATCCGATGTACGCGGAAAAAGCGCGGCGCATCGTCGATCTGACGCGCGATCTCGCTGAAATCCTGCCGGTCTTCGAGGAAGAACTGGTCGCGATCGCGCGGCGGCGCGGCGTGCATACGGTGGCGTTTCATCCGCCGTGCACGCTTCAGCACGGGCAGCAGATTCGCGGGCGCGTCGAGCATTTGCTGACCTCGCTCGGCATCGAAGTGCGCCTGCCAGCGGACAGCCATCTGTGCTGTGGATCGGCGGGAACGTATTCGGTCCTCCAGCCGAAGCTCTCCTACGCGTTGCGCAACCAGAAGCTCGACCGGCTAGAGAAGACCGAGCCGCAGATGATCGTGTCGGCGAACGTGGGCTGCATCGCGCATCTGCAAAGCGGCACGTCCACGCCCGTCACGCACTGGATTCAACTGCTGGAGCATCTGCTGTACGGTTGACGCCGCTTCGTATAATGAGTGCTCGACCGCCCTAAGCCTCAAGCATGTCCATCGCTCAACATCTCGAAGAAGTCCGGCAACGTATCGCGGAGGCAGCGAAAAGCGCATCGCGCGATCCGGCGTCGGTCAGGCTGCTCGCCGTGTCCAAAACCTTCCCCGCCGACGATGTCCGCGCCGCCTTCGACGCCGGCCAGCGCGCGTTCGGCGAGAACTACGTGCAGGAAGGCGTGGCGAAGATCGCGGCGCTCGCGGATTTGCGCGGCGAGATCGAATGGCATTTCATCGGGCCGCTGCAATCGAACAAGACGAAGCTCGTCGCCGAGCAGTTCGACTGGGTGCATTCCATCGACCGGCTGAAGATCGCCGAGCGGCTGTCGGCGCAGCGTCCCGAAGGCGCGGCGGCGCTCAATGTCTGCGTGCAGGTGAACGTGAGCGGCGAGGCATCGAAGAGCGGCGTGGAACCGGCCGATGCCGCCGCGCTCGCGCATGCCATCGCCGCGCTGCCGGGCTTGCGCCTGCGCGGCCTGATGGCGATTCCCGAACCCGCCGCCACCCTCGACGCCCAGCGCGTGCCGCACGCCCGCCTGCGCGACCTGATGAACACATTGCGCTCCGACGGCCTCGACCTCGACACGCTCTCGATGGGCATGTCCGCCGACCTCGAAGCCGCCGTGCTCGAAGGCGCGACGATGGTGCGCATCGGCACCGCCATCTTCGGCGCGCGCGACTACACGAACTGAACACTCACCTTCTGGCTCAATCATGAAAATCGCATTCATCGGCGGCGGCAACATGGCCGCGGCGCTCATCGGCGGTCTCGTCAAACGCGGCGTCGCGCCGGCAGACATCCATGCCATCGACATCAACGACGAAGCGCGCGCGCGCACCGCGAAGGAATTCGGCGTGGCGACGGGCGCGGCCATCGACGCGACGCTCGCCAGCTTCGACGCCATCGTGCTCGCGGTGAAGCCGCAAGTGCTGAAGAGCGTCGCCGAGGCGCTCGCGCCGCATCTGTCGCGGCAGACCATCATCAGCATCGCGGCGGGCATTCGCGCAACGGACCTGTCGCGCTGGCTGAACGGCTACGCGCAGATCGTGCGGACGATGCCGAACACGCCCGCGCTCATCGGCATGGGCGTGACGGGACTGGCCGCGCTGCCCGGCGTGAGCGATGCCGCCAAGGCGCTGGCATCGCAAGTGTTGGAAGCGGTCGGCACGACCGTCTGGTTCGACGACGAAGCGAAACTCGACGCCGTCACCGCCATTTCCGGCAGCGGCCCGGCGTACGTGTTCTATTTCATCGAAGCGATGCAGGAAGCGGCGCGCGCGCTCGGCATGGACGAGGAACAAGGACGCGCGCTCGCCGTGGCGACGTTCACCGGCGCGGCGCAGCTCGCGGCGCAATCGGGCGAGCCGGCGAGCGTGCTGCGCGAGCGCGTGACGTCGAAGGGCGGCACGACGGCGGCGGCGTTGTCGTCGTTCGAAGCAAGCGGCGTGAAGGACGCGATCGTGCGCGGCGCGCTCGCGGCCGAAGCGCGCGCGAAGGAAATGGGCGACGAGCTGGGCGGCGCGTGATGCGTTTGATGCGCGGCTGCGTGCGCGGCGGCTAGCGTCCGCGCACGCCGCGATTACGCGGCGAGCGCGTAGTGCAGCGCGATTCCCGCGAACAACACGCCGCCGAGCCAGTTGTTGTGCTTGAACGCGGCGAAACACGCCATGCGCTCGCGGCCGCGAATCAGCACGTAGTGATACGCCGCGCAGCCCGCCGCCGCGAGCCAGCCGAGCCAGTACGGCCAGCCGAACCGAAGCGCGATGCCGATACCCGCGTACACCGCGAGCGTCGCGGCGTAGCAGAGCATGACGGCCAGCACGTCGTATCGGCCGAAGGTGAGCGCCGATGTGCGAATGCCGATCTTGATGTCGTCGTCGCGATCCACCATTGCGTATTCGGTGTCGTAGGCGACAGACCAGCAGACGTTCGCAGCGAGCATGATCCACGCGAGCATCGGCACATGGTTCTGCACGGCGGCGAATGCCATCGGAATGCCAAAGCCGAACGCGATGCCGAGATATGCCTGCGGAATCGCGAAGAATCGCTTCGTGAACGGATACGTGCCCGCGACGAAGAGCGCGAACACCGAAAGCTCCTTCGTCAGCGTGTTGAGCGGCAGGATGAGCAGGAACGCCACGAGCGAGAGCGCCGCCGCGAGCGCGACCGCTTCCCACGCCTTGATCTTGCCCGAGGTGATCGGCCGCTCGGCGGTGCGTTTCACGTAGCGGTCGAAGTCGCGGTCGGCGTAGTCGTTGATCGCGCAGCCCGCCGAGCGCATGAGTATCGTGCCGATCGCGAAGATCACGAGCAGCATGATCGGCGGACGGCCATCGGAGGCAATCCACAGCGCGTTGAGCGTCGGCCACAAAAGCAGCAGGCTGCCGATGGGCTTGTCGAGGCGCACGAGGCGCATATAGAGCGGAAGACGGGCGAGCATGGACGGCGGCGAAAAGGCGATGGGCTATTTTAGACCAGCCTCGCGAACGCACGCCTTTGCGCGTCGCGCTTCGCCCAAAAGCAAAAAACCCGTGCGGTGAATGGCACGGGTTCTTGTCGAAACGAAGCGAACGCTGCTTTTACGCGAGCATCGAACGCAGCATCCACGCGGTCTTTTCGTGCGTCTGCATGCGCTGCGTGAGCAGGTCGGCGGTGGGTTCGTCGTTCGCGGCTTCCGTCGACGGGAAGATTTCGCGCGCGGTGCGCACCACCGCTTCCTGGCCTTCGACCAGTTGACGGATCATGTCTTCGGCGTCCGGCACGCCTTCCGCTTCGGGAATCGACGACAGCTTCGCGAATTCACGGTAGCTGCCCGGCGCGTGCACGCCCAACGCGCGGATACGTTCCGCGATGGAGTCGACAGCCGTCGCGAGTTCGGTGTACTGCGTCTCGAACATCAGATGCAGCGTATTGAACATCGGACCGGTGACGTTCCAGTGGAAGTTGTGAGTCTTAAGATACAGCGTGTACGTGTCCGCCAGCAGCCGCGACAGGCCTTCGGCGATGCGTTTGCGATCTTTGTCGTTGATGCCGATGTTGACGGCAGGTGCGATGCCTTTTTTCGCCATGATGACTCCGTGAGAAGAGTGATATGAACCTGATGCGCGCCGCGCCGGACTTCCATTGCAGGCTGCGATCGTTCCGTCGCGCGGCGTTTCGAGCGTCCGACAGTGTAGCCTAGAAACGTGCGTGCTTCTTTGTCCGGCAAGGCGCGAAAGCGTTGCTCCGCGCGTCTCGCGAACGCACGCACGCGCGCATCCGTCATTTCATGCGAAGACGCCCGCGCTCGCGACGACGAGTCCATAGCCCGCCGCGACGATGCCGAACGCGAGCGCCACGCGCGCGCCGCGCGATGCGTGACGGCTCGTCGTTTCGATGTGATCCACCGCCTCGCAGATGATGTTCAATGCCTGAGCCATGATCTTCTCCTTCGTTGATTCGTCGCAGCCGCCTCGCGGTGAGGTTTGCGTCAGACGGCTGCCGTATCGTTCTCGTCGATCTCGTCGATCTCGACGCGCTGCCCGAGTGCGGCGAGCGCATCGGCGACGCCTTGCGCATACGCCGGATCGGCGCGACGGAAGTGCTGCAATTGACGCGCGACGATTTCATCGGGCACGCCGTGAATATGCCGCGCGATGTTGCCGTAGAGCCGCTCGCGCTGCGCATCGTCGAACAGGCGGAAGAGCGCGCCCGGCTGGCTGTAGTAGTCGCCGTCCTCGCGGTGATCGTAGCGATACACCGCGCCCGCCTCGAGCGGCGGCTCGTTGACGCTCGCGTCCTGCGCGAATTGGCCGAAGCGGTTCGGCTCGTAGTTCACGGTGCCGCCGAGATTGCCGTCGACGCGCATCGCGCCATCGCGATGAAACGGATTCGCCATCGGCGCGCGCGACGCGTTCACCGGCGTCTGATGGTGATTGATGCCGAGCCGATAACGCTGCGTGTCGCCATACGAGAACAAGCGCCCCTGCAACAGCCGGTCCGGCGAGAAGCCGATGCCCGGCACCACGTTCGCCGGCGTGAACGCCGCCTGCTCCACTTCGGCGAAATAGTTCTGCGCGTTGCGGTTCAGTTCGATCACGCCGACATCGATCAGCGGAAAGTCGCCATGCGGCCACACCTTCGTGATGTCGAACGGATTGATGCGGTACTGCGCGGCTTGCGTTTCCGTCATCACCTGGATGCGGAAATTCCAGCGCGGAAAGTTGCCGCGATCGATATTCTCGACGAGATCGCGCTGCGCGCTTTCGCGGTCATTTGCGATGACGGCGGCGGCTTGCGCATCCGTGTAATTTTCGAGCGGCTGCTGCGACTTGAAATGGAACTTCACGTAGGAGCGCTCGTTGTCCGCGTTGATGAACGAGAACGTGTGCGAACCGAAGCCATGCATCTGCCGATAATTCTTCGGAATGCCGCGATCGCTCATCAAAATGGTCACCTGATGCAGCGATTCCGGATGACGCGACCAGAAATCCCACGCCGCGACGTTGCTGCGCAGGTTCGTGTACGGATCGCGCTTTTGCGTGTGGATGAAATCGGGAAACTTCAGCGGATCGCGGATGAAGAACACCGGCGTGTTGTTGCCGACGACATCCCAGTTGCCCTCTTCCGTGTAGAACTTGATGGAAAAGCCGCGCACGTCGCGTTCGGCGTCGGCGGCGCCGCGCTCGCCCGCGACCGTCGAAAAGCGCATGAAGATGGGCGTCTCCTTTCCGATCGCCGAGAAGAGCTTCGCCTTCGTGTAGCGCGAGATGTCGTGCGTCACGCGAAACGTGCCGAACGCGCCCGATCCTTTCGCGTGGACGCGGCGCTCGGGAATCACTTCGCGGTCGAAATGCGCGAGCTTCTCGACGAGCCAGAAGTCCTGCAGCGTGACGGGGCCGCGCGGACCGGCGGTCTGCGAGTTCTGGTTGTCTCCGACGGGTGCGCCGGCAGCAGTCGTGAGTCGTTGGGTCGTCATCGTGATACTCCTGGTTTGTGTTCGCTTGGGATGAGGGATGCGTCGCTCACGCGGTGCGGGCGAAGTCGGCCAGAACGTGAAGCGCGACGCCGCGCAGTTCGGACCACATGGTCATGACGCGCGGTTGTGACGGGTGCGGGGTCATCGCTTCTCTCCTGGCTGACTGGAGAAGGAAGCATATCGAAATCTATCGATCATTTTAATTTGATTAATTTTATCTATTTGATAGGCAAGCACAGCGTTTCGTACGGCACCAACGAAAACGGCCCGCGCGAAGGCGGGCCGTTCCTGTGCTGCTGCGCGCGGTCGTGCGTCAGACTTCGTTGAGCGGATCGGATCCAAAGCGATTCACGCCGGGCGTACCGCGCGAGCAAGACCAGACCAGCATGAGAATTCCGCCGATTACTGGAATGCAGCCGATGAGCAGCGCCCAGCCGGAGCGGTCGGTATCGTGCAACCGACGAACCGTTACCGCCAAGCTCGGCAGGATGAAAGCGAGAGATGCGATGAAGATAATCGACAACGCGAGCAGCGAATCTCGTTCCATGCCGGCAAGTACTATTAGCGCCGTCGAGGCGATGATCATGAAAAGGTAGAAGTACCAGTATTCGGCGCGACGCGCCCGTCCCTCAAAGGTCGCGTATTTCTGGAACATGGATATGCGAATTGCCTCAAAAAACCCCATTTGGCTTTTCCTTTTATTTTGATATATGCCGCGCGGCCGGGCGCCGCGTCAGCGGGAAATGATTTTAAAATGGGGTTCGCGGGCGGCGGGAACACAAAAGCCTTGGTTCACCAAAAAGTACAAATTCGCTCGCCGTGCTTCATTAGAAACCGGAAGAATAAAAAAAGCCGCGTCCAGAAACGCGGCTTTTGTCCGAAAAAGCAAGAATTCGACTAATTCACCGCCACCGGAATATCCAGTTTCTTCACGCCCGGCAAATCGCAAGCGGCGATGGCATCGCTGATTGCGTCGATGGCGGGCATCCGCGTGAAGCTCTTGCGCCACGCGAGCACCACGCGCCGGTCCGGCACGGGATCGTCGAACGGAACGTAGCTGAGCAATCCGGCATCGATGCCCGCCGCTTTCGGCTTCACTTCCATCACCGACATGCGCGGCAGCACCGTAATTCCGACGCCGCTCGCCACCATATGCCGGATCGTTTCCAGCGACGATCCTTCGAACGTCTTTTGAATGCCGTCCGCATTCTGCGAAAAGCGCATCAATTCCGGACACACGCCTAAAACGTGATCGCGGAAGCAATGGCCGCTGCCGAGCAGCAGCATGGTTTCCTGCTTGAGATCGTCCGCGTCGATTTTGCTGCGGTTTTCCCAGGCGTGACCCGAAGGCATCGCGACGACGAACGGCTCGTCGTACAGGGCGCGCACCATCAGCCCGGTTTCGGGGAACGGCAGCGCCATGATCGCGACATCGATTTCGCCTTGCTTCAGAAGCTCGATCAGCTTGAGCGTGTAGTTTTCCTGAAGCATCAGCGGCATCTGCGGGACCGATTTGATCATCTGCTTGACGAGCGTCGGCAGCAGATACGGCCCGATCGTGTAGATGACGCCCAGCCGCAGCGGGCCGACCAGCGGGTCCTTGCCCTGCTTCGCGATTTCCTTGATGGCGAGCGTCTGTTCGAGCACGCGCTGCGCCTGCGTGACGATCTGCTCGCCGATCGGCGTGACGCTGACTTCGCTCGTGCCGCGCTCGAAGATCTGCACGTTGAGCTCGTCTTCGAGTTTCTTGATTGCCACCGACAGCGTCGGCTGGCTGACGAAGCACGCCTCGGCGGCGCGGCCGAAGTGCCGCTCGCGCGCAACCGCGACGATGTACTTCAATTCAGTAAGCGTCATTGGGGGCCAATGAAAGACTTGGATTCAATAGGTTGAAGTTATACACCCGTGCACGCCGGTTCGACAACCAGAGTTGTAGCGGCGCGCGCGGCGTCTTGTCGTACCCGCTGCACGTTGCGGTAATCAATAGGGACAGACAAGAACGAATCTAGTTCTTCACCTAAGCCTTCAGATAATGCTCGCGCGCGCCGAGCCAGCGCGCGAGATGCCGCGTGACCGCATCCGGAAACGCGTTCAGCATCTGCTCCGCCGCCTCACGCGCGGGTTCAATGAGCCAGCCGTCGTTTTCGAGACTGGCGAAGCGCAGCATCGCTTCGCCCGATTGCCGCGCGCCGAGAAACTCGCCGGGACCGCGAATTTCGAGATCGCGCCGGGCGATTTCGAAGCCGTCCGTGGTTTCGCGCATCGTTTGGAGGCGTGCGCGCGCCGTCTGCGAAAGCGGATTCGAGTACATCAGCACGCACACGGAAGCCGCGCTGCCCCGCCCCACGCGCCCGCGCAGCTGATGCAACTGCGCGAGCCCGAAGCGCTCCGCGTGCTCGATCACCATCAGCGACGCGTTCGGCACATCGACGCCGACTTCGATCACCGTCGTGGCGACGAGCAATTGCACTTCGTTGCGCGCGAAGGCGTCCATCACCGCGGCTTTTTCGGCGGGCGCGAGCCGGCCATGAACCAGCCCGACGCGCAACTCGGGCAGCGCCGCGACGAGCGTCTCGTAAGTCTCGACGGCCGTTTGAAGTTGCAGCGTTTCGCTCTCTTCGATGAGCGGACAGACCCAATAGACCTGGCGCCCCGTCAGCGCCGCCTCGCGCACGCGGCCGATGATCTCGTCGCGCCGGCCATCCGACACGACCTTCGTGAGAATCGGCGTGCGGCCCGGCGGCAGTTCGTCGATGGTCGATACGTCGAGATCGGCGTAGTAGGTCATGGCGAGCGTGCGGGGAATCGGCGTGGCGGACATCATCAGTTGATGCGGCTGGAAGTCGTGCCGGCCGTCCGCCGCGTTCTGCGCCTTCGCGCGCAACGCCAGCCGCTGCGCGACGCCGAAGCGATGCTGCTCGTCCACGATCACGAGCCCGAGGCGCGCGAACTCCACCGCGTCCTGAATGATCGCGTGCGTGCCGATCACGAGTTGCGCGGTGCCGAGCGCCGCCGCTTCGTTGGCCGCGCGCTTTTCCTTCGCCTTCAGACTGCCCGCGAGCCACGCGACGGTAACACCGAGCGGCTCCAGCCACCCGCGCAGCTTGCGCGCGTGCTGCTCCGCGAGAATCTCGGTCGGCGCCATGAGCGCGGCCTGATAACCCGCGTCGATGGCCTGCGCCGCCGCCAGCGCAGCGACGATGGTCTTGCCGCTGCCGACATCGCCTTGCAACAGACGCTGCATCGGATGCGCGAGCGTCATTTCGCCCGCGATTTCCGCGCACACGCGCTCCTGCGCGCCAGTCAGCCGAAACGGCAGCGCGCGCAGCAGGCGCACGACGAGCGAATCGGCGTCGTCGGCGGAACGGCGCGGCATCGCGGGCGCGGCGCGCGTGCGTCGCTCGGCATGCGCGCGCTTGAGCGACAACTGCTGCGCGAGCAGTTCCTCGAACTTGATGCGCGTCCACGCGGGATGCGTGCCGTCGATGAGCGCGGTCTCGTCCGAATCCGCGCGCGGATGATGCAGCGTCTTCACGGCGTCGAAGAGGCCCGGCACGTTGAGCGGCGCGAGATGCGCCCGCGCGATCGGCTCCGGAAGCAGTTCCGGCAACGACACGCGGGCGAGCGCGTTGTCGATCGCCTTGCGCAAATACGCCTGCGAGATGCCCGCCGTCGCCGGATAAACGGGCGTGAGCGCTTGCGGCAGCGGCGTGTCTTCATCGACGGGACGCACGGCCGGATGCACCATCTCCAGTCCGAAAAATCCGCCGCGCACGTCGCCGCGCACGCGCAGCCGCGTGCCGATGGCCATTTGCTTGACCTGCGACCCGTAGAAGTTGAGAAAGCGCAGCGTGAGTTCGTCGCCGGCGTCGTCGTGAATCTTGACGAGCAACTGGCGGCGCGGACGGTAGGCAATCTCGTTGTCGAAAACGATGCCTTCGGTCTGCCCGTTGTCGCCGGGAATGAGTTCGGCGATCGGCGTGAGCGAGGTTTCGTCCTCGTAGCGCATCGGCAAATGCAGCACGAGGTCGATGTCCGACTTGAGCCCGAGCCTCGCGAGCTTGTCCGCCGTCTTGACGACGGGCTTCGGCTTTTCCTCCGCTTTCGCCTTCTTGCGCGCGGGCGCGGCGGCGGCGGCGGCGCGCGGCGCGTCGCTTGCGGCGCTCGGCTCGGCGGTCAGCGGATCGGTCGAGGCGGCCACGCGGCGGTCGGACAAGGGCATCTAATCTCTTCGCAAGTACAATATGAGGTTTGTCGGCGCGTTTCATGCTGTTTTAGCCTGTTTGCGCCTTCGTTCGTGCGACTTCCAGCCATGTTCACGCTTTCTGATTTCGATTTTAATCTGCCGCCCGAGCTGATCGCGCAGAGCGCGCTCGCCGAGCGCAGCGCGAGCCGTCTGCTCGAAGTCGACACCCGCAGCATGCCGGCCAGGCTCGTCGACCGGCGCTTTTCCGAATTGCCCGATCTCGTCGAACCCGGCGATCTCTTGGTCTTCAACGATACCAAAGTCCTGAAGGCGCGGTTCTTCGGCCAAAAGGCCAGTGGCGGGCGCGTCGAAATTCTGGTGGAGCGTCTGACCGGCGCGACGACCGCGCTCGCGCAGATTCGCGCGAGCAAGAGTCCGGCGCCGGGCAGCACCATCCGCCTCGCCGATGCGTTCGACGTGACCGTCGGCGAGCGCGTCGAACCGTTCTACACGCTGCATTTTCCGGCCGATTGCCTGACGCTCATCGAACAATTCGGGCGCTTGCCGCTGCCGCCGTACATCGAGCACGATGCCGACGCCTACGACGAAACGCGCTATCAGACGGTCTACGCAGCGAATCCCGGCGCGGTGGCCGCACCGACCGCGGGCCTGCATTTCGACGACGCCCTCTTCGCCCGGCTCGATGCGCGCGGCGTCGAACGCGCGACGCTCACGCTGCACGTCGGCGCGGGCACGTTCCAGCCGGTGCGCGTCGAAAACATCGCGGAGCACAAGATGCACAGCGAGTGGTACGCGCTGCCGCAGACGCTCGTGGACCGCATCGCGGCGGTGAAGGCGCGCGGCAATCGCGTGATCGCGGTCGGCACCACGTCGATGCGCGCGCTCGAAGCCGCCGCCCGCGACGCCGCCGCCGCCGGCCGTCCGCTTTCCGCGACGAGTGCCGAGACCGACATCTTCATCACACCGGGCTACGAATTCCGCGTGGTGGACCGGCTCGTGACGAACTTCCATCTGCCCAAATCGACGCTGATGATGCTCGTCTCCGCGTTCGCCGGAATCGACACCATCCGCGAGGCGTACCGGCACGCAATCGAACAGCGTTATCGCTTTTTCAGCTACGGCGACGCGATGCTCCTCACGCGCGCATAGTTCTTTCAACCCGACGCGCCGGACTGTTCTCCGGTAGCACAGGACTCTACATGACCGAGAATCACACTCCGCCCGACAACGGCCTCAAGTTCGAACTGCTCACGACCGACGGCCAGGCGCGCCGCGGCCGCCTCACGCTCAATCACGGCGTCATCGAAACGCCAATTTTCATGCCGGTCGGCACGTACGGCACCGTCAAGGCCATTCAGCCGCGCGAACTCGAAGAAATCCGCGCGCAGATCATCCTCGGCAACACGTTCCACCTGTGGCTGCGGCCTGGACTCGAAGCCATCGGCGCGCACGGCGGGCTGCATCGCTTCATGGGATGGAACAAGCCGATTCTCACCGACTCCGGCGGCTTCCAGGTATTTTCGCTCGGCGATCTGCGCAAGATCACCGAAGAAGGCGTCACGTTCGCGTCGCCGATCAACGGCGACCGGCTGTTCCTGTCGCCCGAAGTGTCGATGCAGATTCAGAAGGTGCTGAACTCCGACATCGTCATGCAGTTCGACGAATGCACGCCCTACGCGACCAACGGCGTGCCGACGTCGCACAAGGACGCCGCCGATTCCATGCGCATGTCGATGCGCTGGGCGAAGCGCTCCATCGACGAATTCGAGCGGCTCGGCAATCCGAACGCGCTCTTCGGCATCGTGCAGGGCGGCATGTTCGAAGACCTGCGCGACGAGTCGCTGGCGGGGCTGTCGGAGATCGATTTCCACGGGTTCGCCATCGGCGGGCTGTCCGTCGGCGAGCCGAAGGAAGACATGATGCGCGTGCTGAATCACATCGGCCCGAAACTGCCTGCCGACAAGCCGCATTACCTGATGGGCGTCGGCACGCCGGAAGATCTCGTCAATGGCGTGGCGGCGGGCGTCGACATGTTCGATTGCGTGATGCCGACGCGTAACGCGCGCAACGGCTGGCTCTTCACGCGCTTCGGCGACCTGAAGATCAAGAACGCGAGCCACAAGAATTCGATGAAACCGCTCGACGAAAGCTGCGGCTGTTACACGTGCCGGAATTTCACGCGCGCGTACCTGCACCATTTGCATCGCGTGGGCGAAATTCTCGGCGCGCAGCTCAACACCATCCACAATCTGCATTACTACCTGCAGCTCATCGGCGAAGTGCGCGAATCGATCGAAAATCACACGTTCGAAGCGTTTCGCAAGACGTTCGCGGAGAACCGCGCGCGGGGCGTCGATTAACGAATCATCCACAATCCGCCGTCGCGATGCGGCGACAGATTACAATTGCCTTTCCGTCGCTCGCGAACGCCCTCGACATGCGGTAACGGCTTGATGCCAAAGCGCATTCCGGAGGCTTTGCGGCATGGGCGGGTGGTAGAATACCCGGCTAATTTCTGACCTAGTTTTTGAACGTATTTTCGACGTATAACGGAGAGACCAACGTGTCGTTCATTTCCAATGCCTTTGCACAAGGCGCCACCGCGGGCAGCGCGGAATCGAGCCTGATGAGCTTCCTGCCGCTGATCCTGATGTTCGCGGTGCTGTACTTCATCATGATCCGTCCGCAGATGAAGCGTCAGAAGGAACATCGCAACATGCTCGCGGCCATGGCCAAGGGCGATGAAGTGGTGACGAACGGCGGCATCGTCGGCAAGGTCACGAAGGTGTCGGAAGCGTATGTGGGCGTCGAAATCGCCGAGGGCACGGAGATCACCGTGCAGAAGGCGGCCGTCACGACCATTCTCCCGAAGGGCACGATCAAATCGCTGTAAGGCCCGTATTTCCGCGTCCGGCGCGGCCTCGCTCCGAGCCCTCCGAGTCCCCGAGCCAGTTCAGCCGGCTCGTCGCGCATAACGCCGGACGCCCTCTCCTCCGAAGCCAACTTTCCGTTCGGCCATCCCCATGAATCGTTATCCCCTCTGGAAGTATGTCGTGATGCTGGTGGCGCTCGTCATCGGCCTCGTGTACACGCTCCCCAACTTCTTCGGCGAAGCGCCCGCAGTGCAGGTGTCGAGCGGCAAGGCAACGGTCAAGCTCGATTCGTCGACGCTCGCCAATGTCGAAGGCGCGCTCGCTGCCAGCAAGATCGCCGCGGACGAAGTCACGTTCGACAACTCGCAGACGAACGCCAATATTCGCGTGCGCCTGAAGGACACCGACACGCAGTTGCGCGTGAAGGACCTGCTGACGAAAACGCTGAACAGCGACCCGACCGATCCGCAATTCATCGTCGCGCTGAATCTGCAAAGCGCCTCGCCGCGCTGGCTGACGGCGCTGCACGCGCTGCCGATGTACCTCGGCCTCGACCTGCGCGGCGGCGTCCACTTCCTCTTGCAAGTGGACATGGCCGGCGCGCTGAACAAGAAGCTCGACTCCGACGCAGCGGACGCGCGCACTTACTTGCGCGACCGCAACGTCCGCGATGGCGGCGTGAGCCGCGTCGGGCAATCGGTCGTCGTGAATTTTTCGGATCAGGCCGTGGCCGGCAACGCGCGCACGCTGCTGACCACCGGCGTTTCCGAACTGCAATGGACGACGCGTCAGGGCGGCGACGGCTATCAGGTCGTCGGCACGTTCTCGGCGGCGACGCAGCGGACCGTCGAAGACGGCGCGCTCAAGCAGAACATCACGACGCTGCATAATCGCGTGAACGAACTCGGCGTCGCGGAGCCGGTGATCCAGCAACAGGGCGCGGACCGCATCGTGGTCGAGCTGCCGGGCGTGCAGGACACGGCGAAGGCGAAGGACATCATCGGCCGCACGGCGACGCTCGAAGCGCGCCTGGCCGATCCGGTCAACACGTACATCGGCGCGAACGATCCCGTGCCGCCCGGCGACGAAGCGTTCAAGCAGGGCGACCGCAACGTGCTGCTGAGGAAGCAAGTGATCTTCACCGGCGACCGCATCATCGACGCGTCGGCGGGCTTCGACGATCATCAGCGCCCGTCCGTGAACATCCGCCTCGACTCGGCCGGCGGCCGCGCGGTGGCGGCGGTGTCGCGCGAGAACATCGGCAAGCCGATGGCGATGGTGCTCTTCGAAAAGGGCAAGGGCGAAGTGCTGACGGTGGCGACCATCCAGTCCGAACTGGGCGACCGCTTCCAGATCACCGGTCAGCCGACGCCGCAAGCCGCAACCGATCTCGCGCTGCTGCTGCGCGCCGGTTCGCTCGCCGCGCCGATGGACATCATCGAGGAACGCACGGTCGGACCGAGCCTCGGCGCCGACAACATCAAGAAGGGCTTCGATTCGGTCACGTACGGCTTCGCCGCGATCGCCGTCTTCATGGTCGTGTACTACCTGCTGTTCGGCCTGATCTCGATGCTCTCGCTGTCGGTCAACCTGCTGCTGCTCGTCGCGATTCTCTCGATGCTGCAGGCCACGCTGACGCTGCCGGGCATCGCGGCTATCGCGCTCGCGCTCGGTATGGCGATCGACGCGAACGTGCTGATCAACGAGCGCATCCGCGAAGAACTGCGCAACGGCGCGCCGCCGCAGACCGCGATTCAGGAAGGCTTCAAGCACGCGTGGGCGACCATTCTCGATTCGAACGTCACCACGCTGATCGCCGGTCTCGCGCTGCTCGCGTTCGGCTCCGGTCCGGTGCGCGGCTTCGCGGTCGTGCACTGCATCGGCATTCTGACGTCGATGTTCTCGGCCGTGTTCTTCTCGCGCGGCCTCGTGAACCTGTGGTACGGCGGCAAGAAGAAGCTGAAGTCGCTGGCGATCGGCCAGGTGTGGCGTCCGGAAGGCGCGAGCGGCGAAGCGGCCGCAGCGGCTTATCTGGCGGCGCAGCGCGGCGACGATTCCCCCGTCGACGAGATCGTGACCACTGCGCAAGGCAAGACGAAGACCGCGCCGGTCGCGCCGCGCGCGGCGGCCCAGAAGCCCGCGCGCGCCGGCAAGCCGACGGTGCGACGCCGCTCGGGTCCGGGCGTCGATCAACAGAAACCGGGTTCGTCCCACTGAGCCCCGGAGCAACGAAACATGGAATTCTTCCGCATTCGCCGTGACTTGCCGCTGATGGAGCGCGCGTTGATTTTCAACGCGATCTCGCTCATCACGTTTCTCGCGGCCGTGTTCTTCCTCGTGCATCGCGGGCTGCATCTGTCGGTGGAGTTCACCGGCGGGACGGTCGTCGAGGTGCAGTATCCGCAAGCCGTGCCGCTCGAACCCGTGCGCGGCACGATGGCCCGCTTAGGCTACGCCGACGCGCAAGTGCAGAACTTCGGCACCTCGCGCGACGTGCTCATCCGCCTGCCGCTCAAGCAAGGGCTGACGTCCGCGCAGCAAAGCGAACAGGTCATGGGCGCGCTCAAGGCCAACGACCCGCAGGTGAGCTTGCAGCGCGTGGAGTTCGTCGGTCCGCAGGTGGGCAAGGAACTGGTCACCAACGGGCTCGCGGCGCTCGCGTGCGTGGTGATCGGCATCGTGATCTATCTGTCGTTTCGCTTCGAGTGGAAGTACGCGGTGGCGGGCATCATCGCCAACCTGCACGACGTGGTGATCATTCTCGGCTTCTTCGCCTACTTCCAGTGGGAGTTCTCGCTTTCGGTGCTGGCGGCGATTCTCGCGGTGCTCGGCTATTCGGTGAACGAGTCGGTGGTTATCTTCGACCGGATTCGCGAAACCTTCCGCAAGCAGCGCAAGATGACGGTGATCGAAGTCATCAACCACGCGATCACGAGCACGATGTCGCGAACCATCATCACCCACGGCTGTACGGAAATGATGGTGCTGTCGATGTTCTTCTTCGGCGGTCCGACGCTGCATTACTTCGCGCTCGCGCTCACCGTCGGTATTCTGTTCGGTATCTATTCGTCGGTGTTCGTGGCCGCCGCGCTCGCCATGTGGTTCGGCGTGAAGCGCGAGGATCTGATCAAGGACAAGAAAGACAAGTTCGATCCGAACGATCCGAACGCGGGCGCGCAGGTCTGAATCCACGCGCGACGCAAGCATGAAAAAAGCGGCCGGTCTTTCACAGACCGGCCGCTTTTTTACTTTGATGCGCGATGCTTACTGCTTCACGCCTTCCGCCTGGATATGCAGCACCGTCTTCAGGCTGAAGCCATACGACTTGCCGTAATCCATGCCGAAGTCGCCGCGATCGAACGTCGCCGTCGCTTCCGTGCCGCAGACTTCCTTCTTCATCATCGGATTGACGAAGCACTTGAAGCTCTCGATCTTCAGGTTGAGCGGCTTCGTGACGCCGTGCATCGTCAGCGTGCCGATGACTTCCGCGGGCTTGTCGCCGTCGAAGCGAATCGACGTGCCCTTGTAGACCGCGGTCGGATACTTGGCGACATCGAAGAACTCGGCCTTTTGCAGATGCTCGTCGAGCTTCGCGTTGCCCGTGTTCACCGACGCAATGTCGATGTTCACTTCCACCGTGCCGGTCTTCGCCGCGCGGTCGAGCACCACGGTGCCGCTGCTCTTGTTGAACTTGCCGCGCCACGTCGAAACGCCGCCGAAGTGATCCGCCTCGAAGCTCGGGTACGTGTGGTTCGGGTCGAGCTGATACGTGTCAGCGGCCATCGCGCTGAACGACAGGCCAGCGGCCAGCATGCCCGCTGCGATCATCGAAAGTTTATTCAAGTTGTTCTCCTGACTGAATGTGATTGTGCGTTGAACTCGCGTGAATGATCCGCCGCTCACTTCTTTGCGGCGACGATATGAAACTTGATGACGACATCGTCCGCGACGACGGACGTGTCCTTCCATTCGCCGGTGCCGATATCGAACTGGCTGCGCTTGATCGGCAAGGAGCCGTCGAAGGTTTCGGTCGCGCCCTGCTGCGTGACCGTGACGGGCACCGTCACCGTCTGCGACTTGCCCTTGATCGTGATCTTGCCCGTCACCTTGTACTGATTGCCGCCCGCCGGCGCGATCGCGCTCGAGACGAACGTCGCGGTCGGATACTTCGCCGCGTCGAACCATTCCGCGCCGCACACCTGCTTGTTGTAGTCGTCGTCGCCCAGGTCGTAGCTGCCCGTATCGATGGTGATGTTCGCGCTGCCCGCCTGCGGCTTCGCCGGATCGAATGCGATCTGCGCGCTGAACTTGTTGAACTTGCCGTCCGTGGGCACGTTCATCTGCTTCGACGTGGCGACAACCGAACTCTTCGCCATATCCACCTGCGCCTGTGCGCCCGCTGCCAGCGCGAACGACGTCGCGGCCGCCGCAGCCAGCATCCAACGGTTGAGTTTCACTTTCATGTGTGCCTTTTTGAACGGTTCGAACAAACAGCGGGTATTGAATCTGAAAAGCACGCGGGTGCCAACAGCCGGCCGGAAACGCCCTGCCAACTGCGAGGAAACAATCGACAATCGGCGCCGCTTACTTGACGAAGGGAAGCATGCGACCGAGCAAGCCGTCGCGATCGACGAAATGATGCTTGAGCGCCGCGAGCACGTGCATGACGACGAGCACGAGCAGCCCGTAGTTCAGCACGACATGCACGATGCGCAGCGTCGCCTTCAGCGCCTTGTCCGGCCCGATGATCGTCGGCAACGGCAGCACGCCGAGGTACACGACCTGCAAGCCTGCCGCCGAGCTGTACAGATAGCCCGACGCGGGAATCACGAGCATCAGCACGTAAAGCAGAATATGCGTGACGTGCGCCGCGCTCTGCTGCCAGCGCGCCATGCCGACAGGCAACTCGGGCGCGCGATGCGTGACGCGCCACACAAGGCGCAGCGCCGCGAGCACGAACACGGTCACGCCGATCCACTTGTGCCACGAGAAGTACTTGAGCTTCGTCGGCGTGAAGCCGGGGATATCGGTCATGATCCAGCCGAGATAAAAGCCGCCGACGATCAGCAACGCGATCAGCCAGTGCAGGCTGATCGCCGTGATGCCGTATCGTTCGCCGGACGTCGCCGGCGTGCTGCCAACACTGCTTTCCATGATGCGCATGTCCTGGGTAATCGTTATGTCGCGCGTGCGGCGCTGTCTCGCGCTGTCTCGAATGACTCGCCGATGCACGCGCCGCCATGCTACCGCAACGTCCGTGAAATGCCATCGTGCGTGCAAAAGCCTGCGGCACGCGCCCAAAGCCATGCTGGGCGGGGCTTTCCGCCCGCTTCCCCGCAATGCGCGCCGTTTATGCAACGAACTATTCTGCCCATGCAACGGTCGATCAAGTCCGCGCCGCGACCAGAAGAGAACGATGCAGGCATCGCTTATATTCCAGCGCTCAGGCGTCTTGGCGAACTTTGTTACGATGCTGCTACCATCGCCGCTGGCCCGCTATTTGCTGCCAACGCTGCGGGCCCATCTCCGCCACCAGACGAACACGCATGAGAAGGCTCGCCCTCCGACTATGAACGTGAACGAATCGGAAGAACTGATCGCGTGTCACGAATGCGACGCGCTCTTCAAGAAGCGCGCGCTTCCCGAGCACAGCTCGGCGAATTGCCCGCGTTGCGGCGCGCTGCTTTACAGAAGCATCCCGCGCAACCTCGACCGCATCTGCGCGACGACGCTCGCCGCGCTCATCACCTTCGTGATCGCGCAGGCGTTCCCCATCGTCGAACTCGATGCAAACGGCATCACCTCGCAAACGACGCTCATCGGCGCGATCGTCGCGTTGTGGAGCGAGCAGATGGAGATTGTCGCCGTGCTGGTCTTTTGCGCGACCATCCTGTTTCCGCTGTGCGAACTCGTCGCGCTGCTCTACGTGCTGATGCCCGTGCGCGCCGGCTACGTGCCGCCCGGCTTTCATCTCACGTTGCGCGCCATCCAGTTCGTGCGCCCGTGGGGAATGATCGAAGTGTTCATGCTCGGCGTGCTCGTCACGCTCGTGAAGATGCTGAGCGTCGCGCGCGTGATTCCCGAAGCCGCGCTTTTCGCTTTCGGCGCGCTGACGCTGATGGTCGCTGTCGTCGTGAGCTTCGATCCGCGCTCGCTATGGGATATCGCGGCCCAACTGCCGAAGCGGCGCGCGCGCCGGCCGGTCGCCACATCCGTGAGGCAGAAATCGTGAACGACAAACCGCTCGACGCGGCCATCGACGAACCCGATGCACCGTCGCCCACGCTCTTCACCACGGCATCGCGCTCGAAGCTCGTGTCGTGTCACGCGTGCGGGCTCGTGCAGCCGCTTGCGCGCACCATCGAAAAGCAGCGCTGCACGCGGTGCGACGCGGTCGTGCATCGGCGCAATCCGGACAGCATCGCGCGGACGTGGGCGCTGCTCATCAGCGCGGCGATCCTCTATATTCCCGCGAATGTCTTTCCGATGCTGCATACGTCGTCGATTCTCGGCGCCGAGGACGACACGATCATGAGCGGCGTCGCGCTCTTCTGGAACGACGGCGACTATCCGCTCGCGGTCGTCATCTTCGTCGCGAGCATTCTGGTGCCGATGCTGAAGCTCCTTTCGCTCGCGTTCCTGCTCGTCAGCGTGCAGCGACGCTCCGTGTGGCGTCCGCGGCAGCGCACGAAGCTGTATCGCGTGGTGGAAGGCATCGGCCGATGGTCGATGCTCGATATCTTCGTCGTCACGCTCACCGTCGCGCTGGTGCGCTTCAAGTCGGTGGCGGTCATCACGGCGGGGCCGGCGGCGCTCGCGTTCGCGTCGGTCGTCGTGTTGACGATGCTCGCGTCCATGCAGTTCGATCCGCGTCTGATCTGGGACAACATAGAACCGTCAGGAAAGAAATATGACTAGTGGCCAAGGTCCGGAAGGACCGGAAACCAGCGACACTTCCACGCCGGACACCACGCCCGCTTCACCCAAGCCGCCCGCCGCGTCCGGGCAGGGAAGCGGCGGCGGCCTGCCCCCGAATCTGCCCGAACCGGTGATCGAGCCGCGCAGCCGCTGGCTGCCGTCGCTCGTGTGGGTGATCCCGATCGTCGCGGCGCTGATCGGCGTGTTTCTCGTCGTGAAGACGGTATCGAGCCGCGGCCCGACCGTCACGATCAGCTTCGTGAACGCCGAAGGGCTGGAGCCGGGCAAGACCAAGGTCAAGTACAAGGACGTGGACATCGGCACGGTGAAGACCATCACGTTGTCGAAGGACCATTCGCGCGTGCTCGTCGACGTTCAGCTCACGAAGGAAGCCACCGATTTCGCCGTGAAGGACACGCGCTTCTGGGTCGTGCGCCCGCGCGTGGCCGCGAGCGGCGTCACCGGGCTGTCGACGCTCCTGTCCGGCTCGTACATCGGCGTGGATGCGGGCAGATCGACGGAGGACCAGACATACTTCGTTGGCCTCGAAACGCCGCCTGCCGTCACCGGCGATCAGCGCGGCCACACGTTCACGCTGCACGGCGAATCGCTCGGATCGCTGGATATCGGCTCGCCGGTCTACTATCGCCGCGTGCAGGTCGGCCAGGTGACGGCGTTCTCGCTCGACAAGGACGGCACCGGCGTGACCATGCAGGTGTTCGTCAACGCGCCGTACGATCAGTACGTCGGCAGCAATTCGCGCTGGTGGCACGCGAGCGGCGTCGATCTGCGGCTCGATTCAAGCGGCTTCACGCTGAACACGCAGTCGCTCGCGACGGTCGTGCTGGGCGGCATCGCGTTCCAGACGCCGCCGAATCAGCAGCCCGGCCCGCAGGCCAAGGAGAACGCGACGTTCCGGCTCGCCTCCGATCAGGCCGACGCGATGCGAGACCCCGACGGCGACGCCGTGCATGTCGTGATGAACTTCAATCAGTCGTTGCGCGGCTTGTCGGTGGGCGCGCCGGTCGATTTCCGCGGCATCGTGCTGGGCCAGGTGACGGGCATCGGCGTGCAATACGACCAGAAAACGCACGCCTTCATGATGCCGGTGACGATCGATCTCTATCCGGATCGCCTCGGCCGGCGCGCGAAGGCGGCGTTGCCGGAACAAGGCTCGGCCGCGAGTCACGACATGCTGGAGCTGCTCGTCAAGCGCGGGCTGCGCGGACAGTTGCGCACCGGCAACCTGCTGACGAGCCAGCTTTACGTCGCGCTCGACTTCTTCCCGAAGGCGCCGCCCGCGAAGGTGAGCGCGAGCAACGATCCGCTCGAACTGCCGACCGTGCCGAACACGCTCGACGAACTGCAGCTTCAGATTGCCGACATCGCGCGCAAGCTGGACAAGATTCCGTTCGACGAGATCGGCACGAATCTGAACGGCTCGCTCAAGAACGCGAACGCGCTTTTCGATCAGCTCGGCAAGGAAGTGATGCCGGAAGTGCGCGACACGCTTACGCAGGCGAAGAAAACCTTCGGCGAGGCGCAATCGACGCTTCAGCAGGATTCGCCGCTTCAGTCCGACGTGCATCAGGCGATGCAGGAACTCACGCGGACGCTTCAATCGCTCAATTCGCTCGCCGATTATCTGGAGCGTCATCCGGAATCGCTGCTGCGAGGCAAACCGGGAGACAAACCATGAGGTTCGGCGTGTTGTTATTGACTCTGGGCGCGGCCGGCGTGCTGGCCGCGTGCGCATCGTCGCCGTCGAGCCGGTTCTACACGCTGGGCGGGGCGGCACAGGGACAGACGGCGGTATCGTCGGCGCCGGCGTCGTTCTTTTTCGAGCTTGCGCCCGTCGACATGCCGCAGCAGGTATCGCGCAATCAGCTCGTCGTGCAGTCGAGTGCGGCGCAGGTGAGCGTGCTCGAGCAGGAACGCTGGGCCTCGCTTCCCGCCGATGAAGTGCGCCGCGCCCTCTCCGGCGATCTCGCGCAGCAGTTGAACGCGATTGATGTCTACGGCACGCCGTACCCGGAATCGGCGCAGGTGTATCGCGTGAAGGTGAAGGTGCAGCGCTTCGAATCGTGGCCGGGATCGCAGGCCGTGATCGATGCGGTGTGGAGCGTGCGCGGCGGCGCGTCGCAAGCGGTGATGACGTGCCGCACCGTCGCCGACGAGCGCGTGGGCGACGGTTACGACGCGCTCGTCGACGGGCATCGCAAGGCGGTGAACGAAATCGCGTCGGCGATTTCGGCGGGCGTGCGCAGTCTCGGGACGGTGAAGGCGGGATCGCCGTCGTCATCGAAGCACGTCCCGACGCCGGTTTTGCCTTGCCCGGCGCCGGGCGTCGGAACGACGGCCAGCGCGCAGTGATATCGCTGGGCGTGCTCGGAAGCAATCGACCGATCCGGACTGCTTGCCTTTGGCCACCGAAACATCGGGTTCCTACGCTTTTCCTGTTCGCGAATCCGCGCGATGTTGTCGGCAGACGACAATCGCCTTTCGCACCATCTCGAAATTGCGGTTGGCGCGCGTGCCCCCGGTTAAGATCGTCGGTCGGCTGCTTCTGAAACAAACGAGAAAAATAGATGATGAAACTGATCGGTTCGCACACCAGTCCATTCGTCCGCAAGGTGCGGATCGTGATGGCGGAAAAGAAGATCGACTGCGAACTCGTGCTCGAAGACGTGTGGGCATCCGATTCGAAAATCCACGATTACAACCCGCTCGGTAAGGTGCCGTGCCTCATTCTCGACGACGGCGAAGCGGTGTTCGATTCGCGTGTCATCTGCGAGTACGTGGACACGCTCACGCCCGTCGGCAAGCTGCTGCCGCAGGAACGCCGCGAACGCACCGCGGTGCGCTGCTGGGAAGCGCTCGCGGACGGCATGCTCGACGCCGCCGTGCTCATTCGCCTCGAAGGCGTGCTGCGGGAAGAGGCGCATCGCAGCGAGAAGTGGATCGCGCGGCAGCGTCACAAGATCGAGGACGGCCTGCGCGCGATGGCCGAAGGTCTCGGCTCGAATCAGTGGTGCTCGGCGAATCGCTTCACGCTCGCCGATATCGCGTGCGGCTGCGCGCTCGCCTATCTCGATTTCCGCATGCCCGAGCTGAACTGGCGCGAAGCGCATCCGACGCTCGACAAGCTCTACGCGCGTCTCGCGCAGCGGCAATCGTTCATCGATACCCAGCCCGTCTGAACTCGACGCTCCCGCGCGAGGCAGGAGCGTTTCCGTGCGTTACTTTGTGAGCGCGGCCTTGAGCGACGCGTTGGCCTGTGCGATGGCGGCGCGCGTCGCCGGCGTCTGCGCGAGGGCGTTGAGCATCACGAAGTCGTGGATCGTGCCGTTGTATCGCGCCGATGTTACCGGCACGCCCGCCTGGCTCAGCTTGCGCGCGTAAGCCTCGCCTTCGTCGCGCAGCACGTCGTTTTCATCGGTGATGACGAGCGCCGCCGGCAATCCCTTCAATTCGTCGATGCTCGCGCGCAGCGGCGACGCCGTGATCTTCGCGCGATCCGACGCGTTCGGCGCGTAGGCGTCCCAGAACCACTTCATCGCCTCGCGGGTGAGCCACGGACCGTTGGCGAATTCGTTGTAGGAACCGTCGTCGAAATTCGCGTCCGTTACCGGATAGAACAGCACTTGCGCGCGCAGCCCCGGGCCGCCGCGTTCCTTCGCGAGCAGCGTGACGGCCGCCGCCATGTTGCCGCCGACGCTGTCGCCCGCGACCGCCATGCGCGACGCGTCGACATTGAACTCGCGGGCATGCTCCGCGACGTAGCGCGTCGCCGCGTAGGCCTGTTCGATCGGAACCGGATATTTCGTTTCCGGCGAGCGGTCATAGTCGACGAACACGACTTCCGCCTGCGCGCCGTTCGCGATCTCGCGCACGAGGCGATCGTGCGTGTTCTTGTCGCCGAGCACCCAGCCGCCGCCGTGGAAATACATGATGACCGGCAGCGCGCCCTTCGCATGCTCGGGCCGCACGATGCGCAGCGAAATCTTGCCGGTCGGGCCGGCTTCGATCACGCGGTCTTCGATCTTCGCGGGCAGCTTGCTCACCGGCTGCGATTGAGCGCCGGCCAGCACGTTGCGTGCATCGGCGGGGGACAGCGTGTAGATCGGCGGGCCGTTCTTCGCGGCGAGGGCGTCGATGAACTGTTGCGTCGCGGGTTCGAGCACCGGCGCGGCATGCGCTGCGGCGTGGGAAAAGACGGCGGTGGCAATTGCACTGGCGACGAGCGCGGTTTTCACCTTTTTCATGGCGGACTCCATTTCGTTGATTTGGAAATAACAGTTCAATTTGAATCTACTGCTAGATAGACAACAGGTTGAGTCGAACCTTTTACGCTGCATCGTGGTTCCGGCCGAGCCAGTCGGCCACGCCGTCGCACTCATGCCGGACAAGCCGATTGAAACAAAATCTATCTATCAACAGATAGATTATCCAAGGTGAAGAAACCGCTTTTTCACAGAGTTATCCACAGGCTTATCTACCGACGCACGGTGTCGGCGACTTCGTCCAGACGGGCGCGGGTTTGAAAGAGCCGGCAAGCCAGCAAGCTGCCCTGGAACGCCGCGTAGAGAGCACGCGCGGCCGCGTCCGGCTTGCCGCCGGCATCGAGCGTGTCTTGCGCTTCGCCTTCGGCGAGCACTTTCGCGAGCCAGTTCTCGTTCGCCTTGAAGAACGACTGCACCGCGTGACGCACCTTCTCCGGCAACGATTCGATATCGGCCGCGAGCATGCCGCACAGGCAGACCTGCCGGCCGTCGCCGATGATCCGCCCGAAGAGCCGCGTGTAGCGATCGAGCTTCTTTTCGGCGGGTGCGGAACTGTCGATTGCGTAAATCGACGACATCACGTCCGCGCTATACGCGTTCACCGCTTCGAGCGCGAGATCTTCCTTCGTCGGAAAGTAGTAGTGAATGCTCGACGTCTTCACGCCGACCAGTTCGGACAAGTCGCGGTAGCTGAAGCCGTTGTACCCGCGCATCATCATGATGGTCTGCGCGTGGTCCAGCAAAGACTCGCGTACCGTGTTCTTGTCCATGACCTCTTTCCCCTGCGTTCGATGGGTGAAATTTATCTACTGATAGGTAGATAGTCAAGCGCTTGTATCGAATAACTTTTTATCGGCGCGATAGGTAATGGTAAAAAAGCCCCGGCTCGTCGGCCGGGGCTTCGCGTCAACTTGCGCTCGAAACCGCGACTGCCGCCGTATCCGAAGCGACGCCAGCCGCCGCGCGCTCGATGATCCCGCCGCCCAGACACACATCGCCTTGATACAGCACGGCGGACTGGCCCGGCGTCACCGCCCATTGCGCATCGTCGAAACGCAGCTCGAAGTGCGCATCGTTGCCGGTGAGCGCGAATGTGCACGCCGCGTCTTGCTGCCGATACCGCGTCTTGGCCGCGCACGCCGCGCCGTCGTCCGGCGCGAAACCCGCGACCCAGCTCGTGTTGCCCGCAAGGAGCGTATGCGACAGCAGCCACGGATGGTCATGCCCCTGCACGACATACAGCGTGTTGCTCGCCATGTCCTTGCCCGCGACAAACCACGGCTCGCCGCTGCCGTCCTTCGCGCCCCCGATGCCGATGCCCTTGCGCTGCCCGAACGTATAGAACGCCAGCCCGATATGCTCGCCGACGATCTTCCCTTCCGCCGTCTTCATCGGGCCGGGCTTGGTCGGCAGATAGCGGTTCAGAAAGTCGCGGAACGGCCGTTCGCCGATGAAGCAGATGCCGGTCGAATCCTTCTTCTTCGCGTTCGGCAGGCCGATCTGTGCCGCGATCTCGCGCACCTTCGTTTTCGGAATTTCGCCGAGCGGAAAGAGCGTCTTCGATAGCTGCTGCTGGTTCAGCCGATGCAGGAAGTACGACTGATCCTTGGTCGAATCGGCGGCCTTCATCAACTGGAAAAGGCCATCGCGTTCGCGCACGCGCGCGTAGTGGCCGGTCGCGATGGTTTCCGCGCCGAGCGACATCGCGTGGTCGAGAAACGCCTTGAACTTGATCTCGGCGTTGCAGAGCACGTCCGGATTCGGCGTGCGCCCAGCCGAGTATTCGCGCAGGAATTCGGCGAACACGCGGTCCTTGTATTCGGCGGCGAAGTTGACGGCTTCCACGTCGATGCCGATCAGATCCGCCACCGACACCACGTCGATCCAGTCCTGACGCGTCGAGCAGTATTCGCTGTCGTCGTCGTCTTCCCAGTTCTTCATGAAGAGGCCGACGACGTCGTAGCCCTGCTCTTTCAAAAGCCATGCCGTCACCGACGAATCCACGCCGCCCGACATGCCCACCACCACTCTTTGCTTGCTCATAGGGATATCACGCCCGCACCACCGGCGCGACCGAATGCGTATGGATGAAATCGAGCGGCACGCGCCGCCCGGACAAGTAATCGTCGACGCACTTCATGACGAGCGGCGTCCGATGTTGCGCCGCCGTCGCGCGCAGTTCGTCGGCCGTGAGCCACATCGCGCGGACGATGCCCTTGTCCAGCGCCCTTCCCGCGACCTCGCCCGCGGACTTGCCGCAGAACGTGAAGCGCAGATAAGTGACGTCGCGTCCCGGCCGCGCGAAGTGCGTCATATACGCGCCGACGAGCGCCTCGGGCTCGAAGCGATGCGCCGTTTCCTCGAGCGTCTCGCGAACGACCGCTTCGACGAGCGTTTCGCCGGCTTCGAGATGACCGGCCGGTTGGTTGATTCGCAGCCCTGCGGAAGTGTGTTCCTCGATGACGAGGAACCGCCCGTCCCGCTCGACGACGGCTGCAACCGTAACGTGTGGTGCCCAAGTATCTGATTTCATGGCCGACATTTTACCGTCCCGGCCCCGAACACGCCCGCGATGCCCTAAGGGTTAGCGCGGTGCCGGAACGTATTTTTTACGCGCATTCTTCGGTTAAAGTTGCAGTAGCCGTTGATCCAGCATTTGAAACGAAAGCCAGCCTCGATTCTTCCCGCCGCCGGGCCCCAGGGCGCGGGAAGAAAAAATAAAACCGGAGGATTCAAAAATGCACATCGGAGTGCCTGCTGAAACGCGGGCGAACGAGGCGCGCATCGCCGCCACGCCGGAGACAGTGAAGAAGCTCGTCGCACAGGGGCATCGCGTCTCGGTGCAGAGCGGCGCGGGCATCAAAGCCAGCTATATCGACGACGCGTTCGCCTCCGCAGGCGCGGATATCGTCGATGCCGCCACCGCCTTTTCCGCCGAAATCGTTCTCAAGGTTCAGTCGCCGAGCGAAAGCGAACTGGCGATGCAGAAGCCGGGCACCGTGCTCATCGGCATGCTCGATCCCTTCAACACCGAAAACACCGCACGGCTCGCGTCGGCGGGCGTCACCGCGTTCGCGCTCGAAGCCGCGCCGCGCACCACGCGCGCGCAAAGCCTCGACGTGCTGTCGTCGCAGGCGAACATCGCCGGGTACAAGGCCGTGTTGATCGCGTGCCACTACTATCAGCGCTTCATGCCGATGCTGATGACCGCCGCGGGCACCGTCAAGGCGGCGCGCGTGCTGGTGCTGGGCGCGGGCGTCGCAGGCCTGCAGGCGATCGCCACGGCGAAGCGCCTCGGCGCGGTCGTGGAAGCATCGGATGTGCGGCCGGCAGTGAAGGAGCAAATCGAGTCGCTCGGCGCGAAGTTCGTCGACGTCCCGTTCGAAACCGACGAGGAACGCGAGGCGGCGGTCGGCGTCGGCGGTTACGCGCGGCCGATGCCGGCAAGCTGGCTCGCGCGGCAATCGGCGCAGGTTCACGAACGCGCGAAGGCGGCGGACATCGTCATTTCGACGGCGCTGATCCCCGGCCGTCCCGCGCCGACGCTGCTTTCGGTGGAAACGGTGAAGCACATGAAGCCGGGCTCGGTCATCGTCGATCTCGCCGCCGGACGCGGCCCCGAGTTCGAGGGCAGAAAAGGCGGCAACTGTCCGCTGACCGAAGTGGATCAGGTCGTGACGAAGCATGACGTGCATATCGTGGGCCATACGAATCTGGCGTCGATGGTCGCCGCCGATGCGTCCGCGCTCTACGCGCGCAATCTGCTCGACTTCCTCAAGCTGATCATCACGAAGGAAGGCACGCTCAACATCGACCTCGCGGACGACATCGTCGCGGCCACGCTCCAGTGCCGCGACGGTCAGCCGGCGCGCGCCGCCACCGCCTGAACACGGAGACGAACATGGATGTCATCAATCACACGGTGATCAACCTGATCATCTTCGTGCTGGCGATCTACGTCGGCTATCACGTGGTCTGGAACGTCACGCCCGCGCTGCATACGCCGCTGATGGCGGTGACGAACGCGATCTCGGCGATCGTCATCGTCGGCGCGATGCTCGCGGTCGGCTTGACGATCGGCGGCGCGGGCAAGTTCTTCGGCACGCTCGCGGTGCTGCTCGCGGCGGTGAACGTGTTCGGCGGCTTTCTCGTCACGCGGCGAATGCTGGAGATGTTCAAGAAGAAAGAGCCGAAAAAACTGACCAGCAAGGAGGGCGCGTAAATGAGCATGAACGTCGTCACTCTCCTGTATCTGGTCGCGTCGGTGTGCTTCATTCAGGCGCTGAAGGGCCTGTCGAATCCGAAGACCGCGCGCATCGGCAATACGTTCGGCATGGCCGGGATGGCGATCGCCATTCTCACGACGCTCGCGCTCATCGTGAAACAGGGCGCTTATCTCGAAGCGAATCTCGCGCTCGGGCTGTCGCTGCTGTTCGTGGCGTTGATCGTCGGCGGCGGCGCGGGCGCGTATATCGCGGCGAAAGTCGAGATGACGAAGATGCCCGAACTCGTCGCGGCGATGCACTCGCTGATCGGTCTCGCGGCGGTCTGCATTGCGTACGGCGTGGTGTCGGAGCCTTCGGCGTTCGGTCTCGCCGCGCCCGGCGATCCGATTCCGTACGGCAATCGCGTCGAGTTGTTCATCGGCACGTTCGTCGGCGCGATCACGTTTTCCGGCTCGGTGATCGCGTTCGGCAAGCTCTCGGGCAAGTACAAGTTCCGGCTGTTTCAGGGCGCGCCGGTCGTGTACTCGGGGCAGCATCTGATCAACCTGCTGCTCGCGGTCGCGATGGTCGGCTTCGGCATCATCTTCATGTTGACGCAGTCGTGGCTGCCGTTCGTCATCATGACGCTGATCGCGTTCGCGCTGGGCGTGCTCATCATCATTCCGATCGGCGGCGCGGACATGCCGGTGGTCGTCTCGATGCTCAACTCGTACTCGGGCTGGGCGGCGGCGGGCATCGGCTTCTCGCTGAACAATCCGATGCTGATCATCGCGGGATCGCTGGTCGGCTCGTCGGGCGCGATCCTGTCCTACATCATGTGCCGCGCGATGAACCGCTCGTTCTTCAACGTGATTCTCGGCGGCTTCGGCGGCGAAGCGGGCGGTGCGGTGGCGGGCGGCGCGCAGGAACAGCGCCCGGTGAAATCCGGTTCCGCCGACGACGCCGCCTTCATGCTCGGCAATGCGGAGAGCGTGGTGATCGTGCCGGGATACGGGCTCGCGGTCGCGCGCGCGCAGCATGCGCTGAAGGAGCTGACGGACAAGCTCGTGGAGAAGGGAATCGACGTGCGATACGCGATTCACCCCGTCGCCGGGCGGATGCCGGGGCACATGAACGTGCTGCTTGCCGAGGCGGAAGTGCCGTACGAGATGGTGCAGGAGATGGAGGACATCAACAGCGAGTTCGGGCAGACGGATGTGGTGCTCGTGCTCGGCGCGAACGATGTGGTGAATCCTGCGGCGAAGACGGACCCGAAATCGCCGATCGCGGGAATGCCGATTCTCGAGGCTTACAAGGCGCGGACGATCATCGTGAATAAACGGTCGATGGCAGCGGGTTATGCCGGGCTGGATAACGAACTGTTCTATATGGACAAGACGATGATGGTGTTCGGGGATGCGAAGAAGGTGGTGGAGGAGATGATGAAGGCGGTGGAGTGAGGGCCATCTACGGCAACAAGGCGCTCATTCCCCGTAAAGGGCTGAATGAGCGTCAACGCGTTAGTCAGTAGCCCACGATCAGAATGCCCTTGAGCGGAAGTCGCATTCGATTGCTTGCGAACAGCGTGTCAAAGAAGGTAACGACACGTTCGAAGTCCGGATTAGTGACACCCGCAGCCACGTAGACATTCCGAACGGCGATCGCCAAATAGTCGACGTCGTCCATCATGCACGCCTGAAACAAGTCCTTGAGGAACTGGTTGTTAGCCACGGCTCGTCCAGCTTCCACTTCGACCACGAACTTCTGCTCTGCATGATATGCATCGGCTTCGAATGCCTTTGCAATGCGCCCATTGTTTCCGTACAACACCGGGACTCGAATCTTGTCTATGTGCTTCTTTCCGGCCTCCACCGCGAATCCCATTTCTTGGAGGTGCGCAGCGACATGAGCCAAAACGCCGTTGCTTGGGAGCGCATGCAAATCCGAAGATATCAGGGAATGAACGTCTTTGAATGCCTGGACAACGTCGGTGGCGAGAGGAGTGGCCTTGTCTGACCTCGGAAAGTATGCCCAATTGACCATCATTGAATCTTCGTTGCAAATGCGTTGTTCGCGTTTCACTACGGACCGGTTCCGTCAAACCACCGAATGACCAAAGCTCCGGATGCTTAAGTCGATTGAATCGATAACTACGGAATAACAGAGATGGCAAGTCGAACCAGCAGTGCGGCAGATTCTAGCTCACAGCCGGCACAAGTTCGGCCGCGTACAATACCGCCTTTGAACCCCGCACTCTCCCCACATGTCCTCCCCCCTCTTCGACTGGTTTGTCCCCTGCCCGCGCGGTCTCGAAGCGCCGCTCGCCGCCGAGCTTGCGGAGATCGGGGAACGTCACGTCAACAGCGCGCCGCTGTCCGGCGGCGGTCCGCTGAACGTCGGCGCGCAAGTGCCCGGCGGCGTGCACTTCCGGGGTAGCTGGGTCGCGGGCATGGCGGCGAATCTGCATTCGCGCATCGGGAGCCGTGTGCTGCTGAAAATCGCGCACGGCCCGTATCGCAATGAAAACGACATCTACGACCTCACGCATCGCCAGCGCTGGGAACAGTGGTTCACGCCGAGCCAGACGATGCGCGTGGACCTCACCGCGATCAAATCGCCGCTCAAGAGCCTCGAATTCACGACGCTGCGCGTGAAAGACGCCGTCTGCGACCGGCTGCGCGACATCAGCGGCGCGCGCCCGAGCATCGACACCGCGCAGCCGGACGTCCGCGTGTTCGCGTTCCTCACGATGAACGAATGCACGCTCTATCTCGACACCTCCGGCGAACCGCTCTTCAAGCGCGGCTGGCGGCTCGACAAGGGCGCGGCGCCGCTGCGCGAAAACCTCGCGGCAGGCATTCTTCGCCTCACCGGCTGGACGCCCGGCACGCCCCTTTTCGATCCGATGTGCGGCAGCGGAACCTTCCTCGCCGAAGCCGCGCAGACCGCCCTCAATATCGCGCCGGGCAGCGAGCGGCGCTTCGGCTTCGAGAAGCTCAAGCCGTTTCATCCGGGCATGTGGCAAAAGCTCAAGACCGCCGCGACGGAAGCGCGACGCGCCACGCGCGCGACGCAATCGCAACTGAACATCTTCGGCAGCGACATCTCCGGCGACATGCTCGAGAAAGCGCGCGCGAACCTGAGCCGCGCGGGCATTCCCGATCTGGCGCTCAAGCAACTCGACGCCCGCAACATGACGCCGCCGACGGACGCACCCGGCATCCTCGTCGCGAATCCGCCGTATGGCGAGCGCATTGAAGTGCGCGGACGCGGCCCGCGCGGCGAGATCCGCGACACGGCCCGCTCGCGCCGCGAAGACGACGACGCCTTCGCCCGCGCGCAACCCGATCCCGCCGATACGGAGTTCTTCGTCTCGTTCGGCAACGCGCTGAAGCAGCGCTTTCCCGGCTGGCGCGCATACGTGCTCACGTCCGACCGCAAGCTGCCTGGCATGTTGCGACTGCGCGAATCGACGAAAACGCCGCTCTTCAACGGCGCGCTGGAATGCCGGCTGTTCCGCTTCGACCTCGTTGCGGGCAGCGTGCGTCATCGCGCGGAAGACTAGCCTCACCGCTTCGCGACAAGTATCCAACGCGCACATTCGCTCGAACACTAGGCCGAATGGCCTAGTCGCGCCACGTCAGACCCGGCGATACAATCGGGCGCATGAACTCACAGACCGAACATGCCAATCCGATCGCCGTGGATGTCTACCGTGGCCGCCGCGAACGTCTGCTCGCGGCGTTGCGCGCGCAGGGCGGCGGTGTCGCCATCCTGTCGACTGCGCCGGAAGTCATGCGCAATCGGGACACGGACTTTCCCTTCCGTCACGACAGCTATTTCTACTACCTGACGGGCTTCACCGAACCCGAGGCGACGCTCGTGCTGGACGCGAGCGCTCAGAACGGCGAGCCGGCGTCCATTCTTTTTTGCCGCGAAAAGAACGCCGAGCGCGAAACATGGGAAGGCTTTCGCTACGGGCCGGAAGCCGCCCGCGATGCGTTCGGTCTCGACGCGGCATTTCCCATCGCCACACTGGACGAACAACTGCCGCGGCTAATCGCCGACAAGCCCGCGCTCTTCTACGCGCTCGGCACGTCGGCTGAACTCGACGCGCAAGTGCGCGGCTGGCTCGCCGCCGTGCGCGCGCAGAGCCGCAGCGGCGTGCGCGCGCCGGCGAAGGCGCAGCACGTGCTGCCGATCATCGATGAGATGCGGCTTTTGAAAGATGCGCACGAAATCGGCATCATGCGCCGCGCCGGGTCCATCTCGGCACAAGCGCATCGCCGGGCGATGCAAACGTGCCGTCCAGGCATGCGCGAGTACGAGATCGAAGCCGAACTGCTCTACACGTTCCGCCGCCACGGCGCTCAGGCGCCCGCGTACGGCTCGATCGTCGCGGCGGGCGCGAACGCGTGCGTGCTGCACTATCCGGCGGGCAACGCGGCGGCGCGCGACGGCGACCTCATCCTCATCGACGCCGCGTGCGAACTCGAAGGCTACGCGTCCGACATCACGCGCACCTTCCCGGCGAACGGCCGGTTCACGCCCGCGCAACGCGAGCTGTACGACATCGTGCTCGCCGCGCAAGCCGCCGCGATCGAGGCAACGCGTGCCGGCGTGAGCTTCGACGCGCCGCATCAGGCGGCATTGAAAGTGCTGTCGCAAGGACTGCTCGACACGGGCATCGTGGACAAGACGAAGTTCGGCAGCGCCGATGACGTCATCGCCGAGCGCGCGTACTTGCCTTTCTATATGCATCGCACGGGGCACTGGATCGGCATGGACGTGCACGACGCGGGCGAATACCGCGACGCCGACGGCCCGCGCGACGAGCAAGGTGCGCGGCCCTGGCGCACGCTCGCGGCGGGCAACGTGCTGACGGTCGAGCCGGGCCTCTACGTGCACGCCGCCGAGAACGTGCCCGAGCGTTACTGGAACACGGGCATCCGCATCGAGGACGACGCGCTCGTCACGGCCGGCGGCTGCGAGCTGCTGACGCGCGAAGTGCCCGTCGCGGCGGACGAAATCGAAGCGCTGATGCGCGAATCCATCGGCAATTGAAGAGCAGAACATGAGCGACGCGACCACAGAACCGCATTTCGACTACGACATCGCCATCGTCGGCGCGGGGCCGGTCGGGCTCGCGCTCGCCGGCTGGCTCGCGCGGCGCAGCGCGACATCGCGGCTGTCCATCGCGCTGATCGACGCGCGCACGCCCGAAGCCGCCGCGACCGACCCGCGCTCGCTCGCGCTGTCGCACGGCAGCCGCGTGATGCTGCAGCCGCTCGGCTTTCCCGCCGACGCCACGCCCATTCGCCGAATCCACGTCTCGCAGCGCGGCCACTTCGGGCGCACGTTGATCGAGCACGACGAGCACGAGTTGCCGGAACTAGGCTATGTCGTGCGTTACGGCTCGCTCGTCGCGGCGCTCGCGGACGCGGTGCGCAAGACGCACGTCGACTGGGTCACCGATACTTCCGCGCTGCCGCCGCTGCAAGACGACGAAAGCGTCACGGTGCCGCTGCAGTCCGCGAGCGGCGAACGCACGATCCGCGTGCGGGTGCTCGTCAATGCCGAGGGCGGCCTGTATCAGCAAGCGCCGCGCGAAACTGCCGTAGCCAACGACCGGCGCGCGCGCGATTACGGGCAGACGGCCATCGTCGGCACGGTGAGCGTGTCGGAGCCGCAAGCGAATGTCGCGTGGGAGCGTTTCACGAACGAAGGGCCGATTGCGCTCCTGCCGTGCGGCGGGCAGCGTCACGCGGACTACTCGCTCGTCTGGTGCGGCTCGCCTGATGAAGCCGCGCGCCGCATGCAGCTCGACGACGACGCGTTCCTTGCGGAACTCGGCGCCGCGTTCGGCGCGCGCATGGGACGGTTCACGCGCATCGTCGGGCGCGCGGCGTTTCCGCTCGGACTGACGGCGCTGCACGCGCTCGTCGAACGGCGCGCGGTGGCCATCGGCAATGCGGCGCAAACGCTGCACCCGGTGGCGGGCCAAGGGCTGAATCTCGGCCTGCGCGACGCCCAGGCGCTCTGCGATGCGCTGTCCACCGACGGACCTAGACCGCTCGCGCTCGCGCATTTCGCACAGCGGCGGGCGCTGGACCGGCGTCTGACGATCGGCGCGACGGACACGCTCGCACGCATTTTCACCGTCGATTTCCCGCCGCTCGCCGCGATGCGCGGGCTCGCGCTCACCGCGTTGGAGTTCTTGCCGCCGGTGAAGACGGCGCTGGCGCGACAAATGATGTTCGGACAGCGGCGATAGAGGGATCGGGCGCAGGCCCGCTCTAGCTCACGCCGCCGCGAAAGCCGGCGCCAGTCGGCCGCATCACGCGCCGCGCCCACTTATCCTCTGCCGCGCCTCGCGCTTTCGTCGAAGATTTAAAGACTTGCACGCGATTGCACTTAATTTCAGCAGCCGCTTAGCGTTAAAATACGCGTTTCCCTTCCGCATCCTTGCATCCGCCTGACGCGAAACCGGCACGCTCGCCGCTCGACGCCCGCGCGGAGGCCCAAGCCTTCATGCCCACCATCGGTTCACACGTTCTGCGCAATAACCTGTTCGTCGCTCCGATGGCAGGCGTCACCGATCGCCCGTTCCGCCAGCTCTGCAAGCGCATGGGCGCGGGCTACGCGGTGTCGGAGATGGTCGCGTCGAACGCGCAGTTGTGGAAGAGCGAGAAGACCATGCGCCGCGCGAATCACGCCGGCGAGGTCGAGCCGATCTCGGTGCAGATCGCGGGCGCGGACCCGCAGATGCTCGCCGAAGCCGCTCGCCACAACGTCGCGAACGGCGCGCAGATCATCGACATCAATATGGGATGTCCCGCCAAGAAGGTCTGCAACGTCGCCGCGGGTTCGGCGCTGCTGCAGAACGAGCCGCTCGTGGCGCGCATTGTCGAGGCGGTGGTGCAGGCGGTCGGCGTGGGGCCGGACGCGGTGCCGGTCACGCTCAAGATTCGCACGGGGTGGAATCGCGAGAACAAGAACGCGCTGACCATCGCGCGGATCGCGCAAGAGGCCGGCATCTCCATGCTGACCGTGCATGGCCGCACGCGCGCCGATCTCTACAAGGGCGACGCCGAGTACGAAACCATCGCGGCCGTGAAGGCGTCGGTGAAGATTCCGGTCGTCGCGAACGGCGACATCGCCACGCCCGAGAAAGCGCGCGACGTGCTCGCCGCGACGGGCGCGGACGCCATCATGATCGGCCGCGCGGCGCAGGGGCGTCCGTGGCTGTTCCGTGAGATCGAGCACTTCCTGAAGACGGGCGAGCGCATGCCGGCGCCTCGCATCGACGAGATTCAGCAGGTCATGAACGAGCACCTCGAAGACCACTATGCTTTCTATGGGGAATTCACCGGCGTTCGGACTGCGCGCAAGCACATCGGCTGGTACACTCGCGGCCTTTCCGGCGCGGGCACCTTCCGCCACCGGATGAATACGCTCGACACGACCAAAGAACAATTGCTCGCCGTGAACGAATTCTTCGACGCGCAGAAGGCGCTGTCGGACCGTCTCATCTACGTGGACGAGGCGCAGGACGCCGAAGACGCGGCGGGGGAAGAATCGTGCGGCGGGCAAGACAACACCGACCGACTAATAGCCGCATGAGCAGACATAACATCGAACAATGCGTCCGCCAGAGCCTGGACAACTACTTTCAGGATCTGGACGGCTCCAACCCGCACGACGTCTACGACATGGTGATTTCGTGTGTTGAAAAGCCGCTGCTCGAAGTGGTGCTCGAGCAGGCGGGCGGCAACCAGTCGCTCGCGGCCGAATATCTCGGCATCAACCGCAACACGCTACGCAAGAAGCTGCAGCAGCACGGATTGATTTGATTCATCGGACTGAGGCGCTTGCCTTGGTCCGGCCTGGTTATCCTTTTCGGTTTCAGTGTTCATCATGATCAAGCAAGCGCTCATCTCCGTTTCCGACAAGTCCGGTATCGTCGATTTCGCGAAATCGCTGTCGGAACTCGGCGTCAAGATTCTCTCGACCGGCGGCACGGCCAAACTGCTCGCCGACGCGGGCCTGCCCGTGACCGAGGTCGCCGACTACACCGGCTTTCCGGAAATGCTCGATGGGCGCGTGAAGACGCTGCATCCGAAGGTGCACGGCGGCATTCTCGCCCGCCGCGACCTGCCCGAGCACATGGCCGCGCTGGAAAAGCACGACATTCCGACTATCGACCTGCTCGTCGTGAACCTGTATCCGTTCGTGCAGACGGTCTCGAAGGAAGAGTGCTCGCTCGAAGACGCGATCGAGAACATCGACATCGGCGGGCCGACCATGCTGCGCTCGGCGGCAAAGAATCATCGCGACGTGACGGTCGTCGTCGATCCGGCCGACTACGCCGCCGTGCTCGACGAAATGCGCGCGAACGGCAACAGCGTCGGCTACAAGACGAACTTCCGTCTCGCGACGAAGGTGTTCGCGCACACCGCGCAGTACGACGGCGCGATCACGAACTATCTGACGAGTCTCACCGAAGAACTGCAGCACAGCGAGCGCAACACGTATCCGGCGACCTTCAACATGGCGTTCGGGAAGGTGCAGGACCTGCGTTATGGAGAAAACCCCCATCAGAGCGCGGCGTTCTATCGCGATCTTTCGGTGCCCGCCGGCGCGCTCGCCAATTACGAGCAGTTGCAGGGCAAGGAACTGTCGTACAACAACATCGCGGATTCGGACGCCGCGTGGGAATGCGTGAAGACGTTCGATGCGCCCGCGTGCGTCATCATCAAGCACGCGAATCCGTGCGGCGTGGCGGTCGGCGCGAACGCGCACGAGGCGTACTCGAAGGCGTTCCAGACGGACCCGACGTCGGCGTTCGGCGGCATCATCGCGTTCAATCGCGAAGTGGACGAAGCGGCGGCGCAAGCGGTGGCGAAGCAGTTCGTCGAAGTCCTGATCGCGCCTTCGTTCAGCGAGGCGGCGCGCGCCGTGTTCGCGGCGAAGCAGAACGTGCGTCTGTTGCAGATCGCGCTCGGCGACGGTCACAACACGTTCGATCTGAAGCGCGTCGGCGGCGGCCTGCTCGTGCAATCGCTCGATGCGAAGAACGTGCAGCCGCACGAACTGCGCGTCGTGACGAAGCGCCATCCGACGCCGAAGGAAATGGACGACCTGATGTTCGCGTGGCGCGTGGCGAAGTACGTGAAGTCGAACGCCATCGTGTTCTGCGGCGGCGGCATGACGCTCGGCGTCGGCGCGGGCCAGATGAGCCGCGTGGATTCGGCGCGCATCGCGGGCATCAAGGCGCAGAACGCGGGGCTGTCGCTGAACGGCTCGGCGGTGGCATCGGATGCGTTCTTCCCGTTTCGTGACGGCCTCGATGTCGTGGTGAACGCGGGCGCGACGTGCGTGATCCAGCCGGGCGGCTCCATGCGGGATGACGAAGTGATCGCCGCCGCCGACGAGCACAATGTCGCGATGATCGTCACCGGCACGCGTCACTTCCGCCATTAATCCGGCTCGCTTCATTTACTATTGGCCTGTTTGCGCTATTGATGGCGCAAGCAGGCCATTTTGATTTCAACGAGCCGCATCGCGAACGAATGAGAATTCTAGGCATCGACCCCGGCCTGCGCGTGACGGGCTTCGGCATCATCGACGTGGCCGGGCATTCGCTCACCTATGTGACGAGCGGCGTCATCAAGACCGCCGACGCCGACCTGCCTTCGCGTCTGAACACCATCTTCAACGGCATTTCCACGCTCATTCGGCAGCACAATCCGGATCAGGCCGCGATCGAAAAAGTCTTCGTGAACGTCAATCCGCAATCGACGCTGCTGCTCGGCCAGGCGCGCGGCGCCGCGATCTGCGGACTCGTCGCGAGCGGCATGCCGGTTGCCGAATACACGGCGCTGCAGCTGAAGCAGGCTGTCGTCGGTTATGGCCGCGCGACGAAGGAGCAGATGCAGCAGATGGTCGTGCGGCTGCTCAATCTGTCCGGCGTGCCGAGCACCGACGCCGCCGATGCGCTCGGCATGGCGATCTGTCACGCGCACGGCGGCACGGGGCTCGCGACGCTGGGCGGCATTGCGCCGTCGCTCGCGAAGAAGGGCCTGCGCGTGCGGCGCGGCAGGCTTATCGGCTAACACTTTTACCTTTAGCAAGAAAACATGATCGGTCGCATCGCCGGCGTTCTGCTGGAAAAAAATCCGCCGCACTTGCTCGTCGATTGCAACGGCGTCGGCTATGAAGTCGACGTGCCGATGAGCACGTTCTACAACCTGCCGCATGCCGGCGAAAAGGTCGTGCTGCTCACGCAGATGATCGTGCGCGAGGACGCGCACCTGCTTTACGGCTTTCTGACATCGCAGGAACGCGCGACGTTTCGCGAGCTGTTGAAGATCAGCGGCATCGGCGCGCGCATGGCGCTGGCCGTGCTCTCCGGCATGAGCGTGCATGAACTCGCGCAGACGGTGACGACGCAGGACACGGCGCGTTTGACGCGCGTGCCGGGCATCGGCAAGAAGACGGCCGAGCGGCTGCTGCTCGAACTGAAGGGCAAGCTCGGCGCGGATCTCGGCGCGATGGCGAGTGCGGCTTCGCAGTCGGATCACGCGTCGGACATTCTCAACGCGCTGCTCGCGCTCGGGTACTCGGAGAAGGAAGCGCTCGCGGCGATCAAGAACGTGCCGGCGGGAACGGGCGTGTCGGAGGGCATCAAGCTGGCGTTGAAGGCGTTGTCGAAGGGGTGAGGAGTGGGCCATTCGGCCAGCTTCGCCGCCTAAAACCTCGCTGTACAATCGACCCATGATCGAAACCGACAAACTCGCCGCCGAACGCATCATCTCGGCCACGCCCGTCTCGCCGAACGAAGAAGCGTTCGAACGCGCGCTGCGTCCGCGTCAGCTCGACGAATACGTCGGCCAGGAAAAGGTCCGCGGCCAGCTCGAAATCTTCATCGAAGCCGCCAAGCGCCGCTCCGAAGCGCTCGATCACGTGCTGCTCTTCGGTCCGCCGGGCCTCGGCAAGACGACGCTTGCGCATATCATCGCGCGCGAAATGGGCGTGAATCTGCGGCAGACGTCGGGACCGGTGCTGGAGCGCGCAGGCGACCTGGCCGCGCTGCTCACCAATCTCGAAGCGAACGACGTGCTGTTCATCGACGAGATTCACCGCCTCTCGCCGGTCGTCGAGGAAATTCTTTACCCGGCGCTCGAGGATTATCAGATCGACATCATGATCGGCGAAGGACCGGCCGCGCGCAGCGTGAAGCTGGATCTTCAGCCGTTCACGCTCGTCGGCGCGACCACGCGCGCGGGCATGCTGACCAATCCGCTGCGCGATCGCTTCGGCATCGTGTCGCGGCTCGAGTTCTACAACGCGAACGAGCTGGCGCGCATCGTGTCGCGCTCGGCGTCGCTGCTGAAGGCGGACATCGTGCCCGAAGGCGCGCTGGAGATCGCGCGGCGCTCGCGCGGCACGCCGCGTATCGCCAACCGGCTGCTGCGCCGCGTGCGCGACTACGCGGAAGTGAAGGCGAACGGCAGCATTACCGGCGACGTTGCGGATGCCGCGCTGAAAATGCTCGATGTCGATCCCGTCGGCTTCGACCTGATGGACCGCAAGCTGCTCGAAGCCATCCTGCACAAGTTCGATGGCGGCCCGGTCGGCGTCGACAATCTCGCGGCGGCGATCGGCGAAGAGCGCGACACCATCGAGGACGTGCTCGAGCCGTATCTGATCCAGCAAGGTTATTTGCAGCGCACGCCGCGCGGACGCGTCGCCACGCTGCTCACCTACCGGCACTTCGGCCTCGCCGCGCCGGACGCCGGCCCTATCCGCGACCTCTGGGACGCGGGCAACAGCTAACGCATGTCGGATCAGGCGACGTTCGTTACGCGCGTGCGGTCATCCGTGCGCTCATCGATCGCGCGCGGCATCACCAGCCTGACGAGCGGCGGCGGCGGTCCGGGGCTCGATTACTCGTCGCCGCCCGGCGATCCCGGCCTCTTCGGTCCCGATTCCGTTTGCTGGAAAGTCCACGCCGATTTCACGTCGATGATGACGGGCGGCATCAGCGCGCTCCTGTTGCAGACGCTGCATCCCCTGGCGCTCGCGGGCGTGTGGGATCACTCCACGTTTCGCACCGACATTCTCGGCCGCCTGCGCCGCACGGCAACCTTCATCGCGGGCACGACGTTCGGCAATCGCAGCGACGCGCTCGCGCTCATCGAGCGCGTGAAGAACATCCATCTCGGCGTGACCGGCGTTGCGACCGATGGCCGGCCGTATCGCGCGAGCGACCCTGACTTGTTGACGTGGGTGCATGTCGCGGAAGTGTCGAGCTTTCTGAACGGCTATCTGCGCTATGTAGATCCCGCGTTGTCGATTGCCGATCAAGACCGCTATTTCGATGAAACCGCGACCATCGCGCGGATGCTCGGCGCGCTCGACGTGCCGGTCACGCGCGCACAGATCGACGCGTATCTCGCGGCCATGCGTCCGCGATTGCAGTCAAGCGAACGCACGCGGGAAGTGATTCGCGTGCTGAAGAATGCGCCGACGCCGCGCATCGCGATGAAGCCGGCGAGCAAGCTCGTGTTCAGCGCGGGCGTCGATTTGCTGCCGGACTGGGCGCAGGAGATGCTCGGGCTGTCCGCGCTCGCGCCGGTGCGGCGGGTGATCGCGCGTCCCGGCGTGCGCGCGATGGCGCCCGTCATGCGCTGGGCGCTCGTGAATGGAATCTCGAAGCGCGCGCGGGCGAGAGCGGCGAGCAAGCCCGATTAAGTGCAATCAGGCGCGCTTGCGCAGGTTGTCGTCTTCCGTGTCCGTCGCGAGGTGACTGACATCGCCCCACGATACGACTTTCGCGCCGCCTTCATCGTAATCGACGATATTCACGCTGCAGTTCAGAAGCGGCCAATTGCGCGGGTCCGTGAGCGGCAGCTTCATCGCGAACCGATAGATGCAATCCAGCACGCCGCCATGCGCGACGCACGCAATTCGGCCGCCCGGATGCGCCGCGACGATCGGCTCCATCGCATGAATCACGCGGTGATAAAACACGCGCTGCGATTCGCCTTCCGGCGGCGCGAAACCCGGATCGCGCGTCTGCCATTCGACATATTCCGCCGGGAACTTCACGTTGATCTCGTCGCTGTCGTGGCCCTGGAACGCGCCGTACTGACGCTCGCGCAAGCCTTCCGACAACCGCAGATCGAGCCCGAGCGCATCGGCGAAAGGACGCGCCGTCTGCTGCGCGCGAAGCAGATCGCTCGAATACACCGCATCGAGCCCGCCCTCGCGCGCGAGCCGCGCGCCCAACTGTTCCGCTTGCAGGAAACCGTGCCCGGATAACGGAATGTCGATATGCCCCTGAATGCGCTTGATGCGGTTCCAGTCGGTTTCGCCGTGGCGGATAAAAAGCACCTGAGTCGTCATGGACGTACCTGAAGCCAGAAAGTAACGGGGCCGTCGTTGACGAGCGACACCTGCATGTCGGCGCCGAATTCTCCCGTCTCGACAATGGGATGCTTCGCCCGCGCCTCGCGCACGAAGTAATCGAAGAGCCGCTTGCCTTCGTCGGGCGGCGCAGCGGGCGTGAAGCTCGGGCGCAAGCCGCTCGACGTATCGGCGGCAAGCGTGAATTGCGACACCAGCAGCAGGCCGCCTTCGACGTTCTGCACCGACAGATTCATCTTGCCCGCGGCGTCGCTGAACACGCGATACGCGAGCATTTTGGCGAGCAGCTTGTCGGCGGCAGCTTCGTTGTCGCCGCGTTCGGCGCAGACCAGCGCGAGCAGGCCCGCATCGATCGCGCCGGTCACACGGTCGCCGACGCGCACGTCCGCGCGCCGCACGCGCTGAATGAGCGCGATCATGCGGTCAGCGTGACGCGCGCGAAGCGGCGCTTGCCGACCTGCACGACGAACTCGCCCGCGTCGACCTTGAGGCTCTTGTCGGAGACGGTCGCGCCGTCGATCTTCACGCCGCCCTGCTCGATGTTGCGCAGCGCTTCGCTCGTCGACGGCACGAGGCCCGCCTGCTTCAGCAACTGGCCGATGGCGAGCGGCGCGCCCGCCAGCGTGACCGACGCGATATCGTCCGGCACGCCGCCCTTCGCGCGATGGTTGAAGTCCTCGAGCGCGCGTTCCGCGTCCGCCTGAGAGTGAAAGCGCGCGACGATTTCCTGCGCGAGCATCACCTTGAAGTCGCGCGGATTGCGGCCGCCTTCCGCTTCCTGCCTGAAACGCGCGATCTCCTCGATGCTGCGGAACGACAGCAGTTCGAAGTAACGCCACATCAGCACGTCGGAGATGCTCATGAGCTTGCCGAACATGTCCGTCGGTTTCTCGCTGATGCCGATGTAGTTGTTCTTCGACTTCGACATCTTCTCGACGCCATCGAGACCTTCGAGCAGCGGCATCGTCAAGATGCATTGCTGTTCCTGGCCGTATTGCTTCTGCAATTCGCGGCCGACGAGCAAGTTGAACTTCTGGTCCGTGCCGCCGAGTTCGAGATCGGCGTTGAGCGCGACCGAGTCGTAACCCTGCATCAGCGGATACAGGAATTCGTGGATCGAAATGGGCACGCCGCTCTGGAAGCGCTTGGTGAAATCCTCGCGTTCCAGAATGCGCGCGACCGTGTAGCGCGATGCGAGCTTGATCATGCCGTCGGCGCCGAGCGGCATCGACCATTCGCTGTTGTAGCGGATTTCGGTCTTTTCGCGGTCGAGCACGAGCGCGGCCTGCTCGAAATACGTCTTCGCGTTCGTTTCGATCTGTTCGCGCGTGAGCGGCGGGCGCGTGGCGTTGCGGCCGGACGGATCGCCGATCAGGGACGTGAAATCGCCGATCAGAAAGATCACCTGATGGCCGAGATCCTGCAACTGGCGCATCTTGTTCAGCACGACCGTATGGCCGATGTGGATGTCCGGCGCGGTCGGATCGAGGCCGAGCTTGATGCGCAGCGGCTTGCCCGTCGCGGCGCTCCTCGCGAGCTTCTGCGCGAATTCCTCTTCGATCAGCAGTTCGTCGCAGCCGCGCTTGGCGATGGCGAGCGCGGCGCGCACGTCGTCGGTGATCGGAAAGGCCTTCTCGGCGGACGCGGATGAAGCGTTGGAGTCTGTGGTCATGCTTGCGGCTTGTGATGTGTAATGGATGCAATGCCTCGCGGCGCGGGATGTACGGATCGCGCGCAAAGGCTTGTTCAGGCACAGGATTTTACGCGATGACGTGCCCTTCCGTGCCGTTCCCGAGCGCGGCAGTCGTCCGCGAAACGTGCAGACGTGTCTTAACGCGCGCCCCGGTTGCGCGGATAATCGCGGCTTGACGGACGCGCATCGACGAGGAGAGCAACGTGGGGAAGAAAGCCGAAGCAATCGAAACCGGCAAGGCGGACGGCGTCTACTTCGGTCTGATGTCCGGCACGAGCATGGACGGCGTCGACGGCGTCGCGGTGCAGTTCGCCACCGGCAAGCCGCCCGTCGTGCTCGGCGAGGCGCACGTTTCGTTTTCCCAAGGCCTGCGCGACGCCCTCTTCGCGCTGCAAGCCTCGGGCGACAACGAACTTGAACGCGAGGCGCTCGCCGCCAACGCCCTCGCCACGCGCTATGCCGTCTGCTGCCACGAACTGCAGAGCATGAGCGGGTATTCGGCGTCGAAAGTGCGCGCGATCGGCGTGCACGGGCAGACGGTGCGGCATCGGCCGGAGAAGGGTTACACGCGGCAGATCAACAATCCGGCGCTGCTCGCGGAAATGACGAACATCGACGTGATCGCGGATTTCCGCAGCCGCGACGTCGCCGCCGGCGGTCAGGGCGCGCCGCTCGTGCCGGCGTTTCATGCGACGATTTTCGGTGCGAAGAATGAAACGCGCGTCGTCTGCAATCTGGGCGGCATCAGCAATATCACGATTCTCGCGGCGAGCGGCGCGGTGCGCGGCTTCGACTGCGGCCCGGCGAACGCGCTGCTCGACGAGTGGGCGCATCGGCATTTGCAACGGCCTTATGACGACGGCGGGAAGTTCGCGGCGAGTGGCGAGGTGAATCGTCCGCTATTGAATGCGCTGCTGGACGAGCCGTTTTTCGAAGAAGCGCCGCCGAAGAGCACCGGGCGCGACCTGTTCAACCCGGCGTGGCTCGATGCGAAACTCGCGGCGTTCACGAATCTCGCTCCCGCCGATGTCCAGGCGACGCTCACCGCGCTCACGGCCACGACGGTCGCGCGGGAAATCGAGCGCCACGCCTCCGACGCGCGCGCGGTCTACGTGTGCGGCGGCGGCGCGCGCAATCCCGTGCTGCTGAAGATGCTCGAGCAGGCGCTGAACGAAAGCGGCGTGTCGGGCGTGCCCGTCATGACGACCGAAGCGCTCGGCGTGCCGCCGCAGCAAGTCGAAGCGTTCGCGTTCGCGTGGCTGGCGATGCGTTGCGTCGCCCGCGAGCCGGGCAACCTGGCGGCGGTGACGGGTGCGGCTGGGGAGCGCGTGCTCGGCGCCATCTATCCGCATTGACGCGTTTTTGCGTCCGAAAACGAAAAACGGAGCCCGAAGGCTCCGTTTTTCTTTGATGCTTCGGTTCCCGCTCAGACCGAAAACGACGAACCGCAGCCGCAAGTCGTCGTCGCGTTCGGATTCTTGATCACGAACTGGGCGCCGTTGAGGTCGTCCTTATAGTCGATCTCCGCGCCGACGAGGTACTGATAGCTCATCGAATCGACGAGCAATTGCACGCCGCTCTTGTCCATCACGGTGTCGTCCTCGTTGACCGCTTCGTCAAACGTGAAACCGTACTGGAAACCCGAGCATCCGCCGCCTTGCACGAACACGCGCAGCTTCAGATCCGGATTGCCTTCTTCGTCGATCAATTGCTTGACCTTCTCCGCAGCCGCGTCGGTGAAGACGAAGGGCATCGGCATTTCGGTCGTGGGGGTGTCGCTGACAGCGCTCATGCGAATTCTCCAATTGGCTTCTAGCCACCATTGTAGGGCTGATCTCAAAATCGTGCCGAATGCCCATGTAATCAAGAGGCTATATGCAATTTCGACACAGCGCGCCAACGCCGGCACAAAAACAAAAGCCGCCGGCACGTGCAGTGCGGGCGGCTTTTGCGGCAGCTTCGCTTCGAAGCCGGAGTTTCCGGCTCCACGCGATGCCGAAGCGCTTAACGCTTCGAGAATTGCTTCCTGCGGCGTGCCTTGTGGAAACCGACCTTCTTACGTTCCACTTCACGCGCGTCGCGGGTGACGAAGCCTGCGTTCGACAGTTGCGACTTGAGCGTTGCGTCGTAGTCCATCAGCGCGCGGGTGATGCCGTGGCGAACCGCGCCTGCCTGACCCGTTTCGCCGCCGCCGTTCACGTTGACTTTGATGTCGAACGTGGTGGCGTGGTTCGTGAGTTCCAGCGGCTGACGCACGATCATCAGCGACGTTTCACGCGAGAAATAGTCGGCGATGGGCTTGCCGTTGACGATGATCTCGCCCTTGCCCGACTTGATGAAGACACGAGCGACGGCGCTCTTGCGGCGGCCCGTACCGTAGTTCCAGTTACCGATCATGTGGGCTCCCCTTAGATCTCGAGCGCTTTAGGCTGTTGAGCCGTATGCGGATGCGTTGCTTCGGCGTAGACCTTCAGCTTCTTGATCATCGCGTAGCCGAGCGGACCCTTCGGCAGCATGCCCTTCACTGCCTTCTCGAGCGCGCGGCCCGGGAAGCGCTCTTGCATCTTGCCGAACGTCGTTTCATAAATGCCGCCCGGGTAGCCCGAGTGACGATAGTACTTCTTGTCCGTGGTCTTGTTGCCCGTGACCTTCAGCTTGCCGGCGTTGATGATGATGATGTAATCACCAGTGTCGACGTGCGGAGTAAACTCAGGCTTATGCTTGCCGCGAAGACGGCGTGCCACTTCGCTGGCGACACGGCCGAGAACCTTATCCGTCGCGTCAATCACGTACCATTCGCGCGTCACCTCTTCGGCTTTTGCGGAAAACGTCTTCATGATCGATCCAAAAATTGATTCGCCCTTTTGCTTTTACCGTGTTCGGTCCTGCTTATAGGTGCACTCGACGAGCTGCGCTCGACGGCGCGTGCAGGCTCTCACAGGCTTCTCTTCGCGGGCTTGTGGCAAAGAGAACTTTGAAGTATAGCGGGAAATTGCCCGGCGCGTCAAAGGGTTGCGATGCTTGTTCTCGCAGCTTCGCCCCTTGCAGACGGCGCAGACGAAAAAAAACCCGAGCGCCTTGAGGCTCGGGTTTAATCCACCAAAGGAGGAGGTGGAGGAGACACGGTAGATTTGTCGGACTGCGACAACCAATGAGCCGAGTATAGGCACGCTCGTGCGCCGAGGCAAGGAGATTTGCATCGTGAAATGTTATCCCACATTACGAGATGCGCTTCTGCTTCATAAATGCAATAAAAACAATAACCTACGATGCGCCGTGCCGCTAATCGCCGACTAGAAGCCTTTCTCGAATCATGGGAATAGCCCGCCGCTCCTCTGCGCCTGCCACGCCATAGCAGCAGTCAACCGGTGAATGCGCGCACCCGCGCGCGGTCGGCGGACGCATGACCCGCTACAATGAAACCTCTGAAACACGTGTCAAGCGGCTGGAGTCCAAGCATGGAATGTAAAGTTAGCTGGATGGGACAAGACGGCATGGCTTTCGCCGCCGAAACCGGAAGCGGTCACCTCGTCGCGATGGACGGCGCGCCGGAAGGCGGCGGACGCAATCTCGCGCCCCGCCCGATGGAAATGGTCTTGCTCGGCACGGGCGGCTGTACCGCCTACGACGTCGTGATGATCCTGAAAAAGAGCCGTCAGGAGATCGAGGGCTGCTCGGTGACACTCAAGGCTGAACGCGCGAGCGAAGACCCGAAGGTGTTCACCAAGATCCACTTCCATTTCACGGTCACCGGCAAGAATCTGAATCCGGCGACGGTCGAGCGCGCGATCAACCTGTCGCACGACAAATACTGCTCGGCGTCGATCATGCTCGCGAAAACGGCGGAGCTGACGCATTCGTTCGATATCGTCGAGCGCTGAGCAAACCGCACGGGAAGAAAAAAGAGCCGGCGTCGGGAAGACGCCGGCTCTTTCTTTTTGAATGACGACAAAGCGGGCCGATAAGCCGGATTCTGTGCACGCGTCGCCCGAAAGCGACGCGCGTGGCAGCCATTCCTCTAGGCGCGCCATTGCTGACGCGCTCAAGCTTCCTACCCGCAGACGAAACGGGGGCCCCGTCCTGCATCCGAAGATGCGCGCCTGCCTATTTGGAATTGCTCCGGGTGGAGGTTACCGTGCCGGAGCGTCTCGCGACGTCCGCGGTGCGCTCTTACCGCACCGTTTCACCCTTACCTGATCTTCGGACTTGCGCCCGAAGCCATCGGCGGTTTGCTTTCTGTTGCCCTGTTCCGCGTGTTGCCACGGATGGCCGTTAGCCATCACCCTGCCCTGTGGAGTCCGGACTTTCCTCGCCCTCGACGCCCGTAAGCGCCAAGGCCGCGGCTGCCTGGCCTGCTTTGCAGCATCGATTCTAGCATTGACGATGCAGGCGGCGGCCCGGACGGAATACGCTCGTGTCGTCGTAGAACGCGGGCGACGCGTTCGCCGCCCACCAGCCTGGCACGCCCAGAACCGGCAGCGGCGCGAAGGCGCGGCTTCGGATCGGCGCGGCGTCGAGGCTGCGCGACACGCGTTCGTCGAGCATCGCGCGGCGCGTGGGTTCGTCGGCGAGGAAATAATCGGCGGGAACGTCGACGATCCACGCGTGCCCCGTGCATGCCTTGTACGGCGCGACGAGCTTTTCCAGCAGCGCATGTCCGAAGATGCGCGCCTCGCATTGCGCGCCCCACGACGCGCGGCCGTCGATGAACAATGCACGCCAGTCGAAGCGGCGCAGCGCATCGGCGAGCGAGGCCTCGGCGCAGGCGAAGAGCACCGCGTTTTCGTCGAACAGCGTGAGCGCGTCGCGCACGCCGCCGCGTGTCGGACCGATGCCGAGCGCATCGATCTGATCGGCCTGACGCGCGTTCAGCGCCGCCTTCGTGCGCGGAAACTCGAACCACATCAGCGCGTTGAAGAAATCGTGGAGATTGTGGCGCGTCGGCACAGAGCCCGTTTGCGCGATATGAGCTTCGTACGATGCGTCCGCCGGCAAATCTTCCTGCGCGATGAAGGCGAGCGGCTGGCCGCGTCCGGTGACGAGCGCCGCCTTCGACGCGTCGTCGTTCAGTTGCGCGAGGTAGCGCGCGTGGCCGTCGAGCGCGGCGGCCTGCCAGCGCCTGCCGCGCGATTCGAGCGGCGCGAGCCACGGACGCGTCCAGTCGATTGCGCGGAAAGGCGCGAGCGCGTCCGAGTGCCGATCATCCGCCACCTGCGACAACTCAATTCCCGTCGACGAAACGCCAGCCGATCGATTCGCCGCCGCGCAGCGGAACGATCTGCGTGTCGCCGGCTGCGAATTCCGCAGGCAGCGTCCACGATGCGCGCTCAAGCGTCACCGTGTCCGTGCTGCGCGGCAGGCCGTAGAAATCGGCGCCGTGGAAGCTCGCGAAACCTTCCAGCTTGTCGATCGCGCCGGCCTTGTCGAATGCTTCGGCGTAAAGCTCGAGCGCGTGCAGCGCCGTGTAGCATCCGGCGCAACCGCACGCGTGCTCCTTCAGGCCCTTCGGATGCGGCGCGCTGTCCGTGCCGAGGAAAAAGCGCGGATTGCCCGACGTCGCCGCCTCGACCAGCGCCACGCGATGCGTCTCGCGCTTGATCACCGGCAGGCAGAAATAGTGCGGGCGGATGCCACCGACGAGCATCGCGTTACGGTTGAACAGCAAGTGATGCGCGGTGATCGTCGCGCCGATGGGACCTTCCGCGTCGCGCACGTACTCGGCGGCGTCCTTCGTCGTGATGTGCTCGAACACGACCTTCAGTTCCGGAAAATCGCGGCGCAGCGGCGTCATCACGCGGTCGATGAACACCTTTTCGCGGTCGAACACGTCGATATCGCCGTCGGTCACTTCGCCGTGGATGAGCAGCGGCACGCCACTTGCCTGCATCGCTTCGAGCGTTTTCGCGCACTTCGCGAGGTCCGTCACGCCCGCGTCGGAATTGGTCGTCGCGCCCGCCGGATACAGCTTCACGCCATGCACGAAGCCGCTTTCACGCGCGCGATGGATCTCTTCGGGCGGCGTGTTGTCGGTCAGATAGAGCGTCATCAGCGGCTCGAAACGCGCCGCCGCGCCGTCCTTCGGCAGCGCCGCGAGAATGCGCTCGCGGTACGCCGCGGCCATCTCCGTGGTCGTCACGGGCGGCTTAAGGTTCGGCATGATGATCGCGCGACCGAACTGGCGCGCGGTGTGCGGCAGGACGGCGGCGAGCGTCGCGCCGTCGCGCACGTGAAGGTGCCAGTCGTCGGGACGGGCGAATGTCAGGGTCGAGTTCGAAGCGGAATGGGCGGACATGGCGTGGTGACGGCGAAGACGTTGGAAGAGGTAAGCAAACCGCAAGCAGGATGCGCCGAAACTGCGCTTCGAAGGCCGCGCGCACCGGAAAAAATCGCCGTGGAAATCGCACAACGCGCGGCTGGCGCGGGCGTCGTTCGATTTTTTCGAAGAGGCCCGGGTGATATGCTTGTCGGACGTATTGTATCAACCCGGCCCCACGGCCTTAGCCCGTCTGCCTGAAGCAAATGTGCCAACTTCTCGGAATGAATTGCGCCGAACCGACCGACGTGACCTTCTCGTTCACCGGCTTCGCGGCGCGCGGCGGAATGACGGATCACCACGCGGACGGCTGGGGGATCGCGTTCTTCGAGGACAAGGCGTGCAGGCTTTTCATCGATCATCAGTCGTCCGCCAGTTCGCCGCTCGCGGAGATGGTGAAGCGCTATCCGATCAAGTCGAAGAACACCATCGCGCATATTCGCAAGGCGACGCAGGGGCATATCCTGCTCGAGAATTGCCATCCGTTCATGCGCGAATTGTGGGGACGGCACTGGATTTTCGCGCATAACGGCGACCTGAACGGCCACGCGCCCGAACTGACGGGCGTGTATCAGCCGGTCGGCACGACGGACAGCGAACTCGCCTTTTGCGCGCTGCTGCAAGGCTTGCGCAGCGCGTTTCCGCAATCGCAGCCGCCGCTCGACGAACTCTTCGATGCCCTCGCCACGCTCACGCGCGACATCACGCAGTACGGCGTCTTCAATTTCCTGATGTCGAACGGACAGGCGCTCTTCTCCCACTGCTCGACGCATTTGTACTATCTGGTTAGAAGCTGGCCGTTCTCGACGGCGCATCTGATCGACGCGGACATGTCCATCGACTTCGCGAAGTACACGACGCCGGAAGATCGCGTCGCGGTGATCGCCACGTCGCCGCTCACGGACAACGAAATCTGGACGCGCTTCGCGCCCGGCGATCTCGCGATGTTCCAGCAAGGCGCGCTCGCGCGGACGGTGAACATTCCGGTGCCGGAGGCGGTGGCGAAGAAAGCGGCGGAGCCGCTCGCGAAGGCTTGCGTCGGCTCGGCGCTGAAGATCGACGAGATAAGGACGACGGCGGCGGTGGAATCGGAACTGGGCATCGAATAAAAAAACGCGGCGCTTCTCTCGAAGCGCCGCGTCTCTTGCTGCCCTGGGAAAACCCAAAAGCGCTCAGTGCAGGATTTTCGCCAGAAAGTCCTTCGCGCGATCCGACTTCGGATTCGCGAAGAACGCATCCTTCTGGTCGTCTTCCACGATCAAGCCCTTGTCCATGAAGATCACGCGATGCGCGACCTTCTTGGCGAAGCCCATTTCGTGCGTCACGCACATCATGGTCATGCCTTCCTGCGCGAGTTCGACCATCACGTCGAGCACTTCGTTGATCATCTCCGGATCGAGCGCGGATGTCGGCTCGTCGAACAGCATCGCGATCGGGTCCATCGACAATGCGCGCGCAATCGCCACGCGCTGCTGCTGACCGCCCGACAATTGCCCCGGATATTTGTCCGCGTGCGCGCGCAGGCCCACGCGATCGAGCAGCTTCAGGCCCTTCTGCGTCGCTTCGTCGTTCGAACGGCCGAGCACCTTGATCTGCGCGAGCGTCAGGTTCTGCACGATCGACAGATGCGGGAACAGTTCGAAGTGCTGGAACACCATGCCGACCTTCGAACGCAGCTTCGACAGATTCGTCTTCTTGTCCGTCAGCGACTGACCGTTGATCGTGATCTCGCCCTTCTGGAACGGCTCGAGACCGTTCACGGTCTTGATCAACGTCGACTTGCCCGAACCCGACGGGCCGCACACCACGACGACCTCGCCCTTCTTCACTTCGGTCGTGCAGTCGGTCAACACCTGAAACTGCCCGTACCACTTGGAAACATTCTTGATAGAGATCATCTTGCGACCTTTTTCTGAAGACTTTTGACGAGGGCCGACGCCACCACGCAAATCACGAAATAACATGCCCCAGCGAACAGGACCATTTCGACGGTCGTGCCGTCGCGGTCACCGATATTCGTCGCCGTGCGGAAGAAGTCCGCGAGACTGATGACGTAGACGAGCGACGTATCCTGGAACAGCACGATCGCCTGCGTGAGCAAAAGCGGCACCATCGCGCGAAACGCCTGCGGCAGCACGACGAGCTTCATCGCCTGGCCGTAGGTCATGCCGAGCGCGAACGCCGCATTCACCTGACCGCGCGGCACTGCCTGAATGCCGGCGCGGATGATTTCCGAATAGTACGCGGCTTCGAAGAGCGAGAACGCGACCATCGCCGATGCCAGGCGAATGTCGATATCCGCCGACAGCCCGAGCACGTTCTGCAGCAATTGCGGCACGATCAGGAAGAACCACAGCAACACCATCACGAGCGGGATGGAGCGGAACAGCGTGACATACGCGCCCGCGAACCATTGCAGCGGCTTGATGCCCGAAAGGCGGAACAGCGCCAGCACCGTTCCCCAGATGATGCCGATGACGATGGCGAGCACCGTGATCTGCAGCGTGATGATCGCGCCCGTCCACAGCGTAGGCAGCGCCCCGATGACGCCACTCCAGTTGAACTGATGCATTACTTGCCTCCGATGTAGCCAGGCAGCCGCGTCTTCGCTTCGATCCAGCGCATCAACAGCATGACGACGAGGTTGATGAGCATGTAAGCGAGCGTCACCGCGATGAACGATTCATACGTCTGTGCCGTATAGTCGACGAGCTGACGCGCCTGCGCGGACAGATCGAGCAGACCGATGGTCGACGCCACCGCCGAGTTCTTGAACACGTTGAGGAATTCCGACGTGAGCGGCGGCACGATGATGCGGTAAGCCACCGGCATCAGCACGTAGCGATACGTCTGCCATTGCGTGAAGCCCATCGCGAGGCCCGCGTTGCGCTGTCCGCGCGGCAGCGCGTTGATGCCCGAGCGCACCTGTTCGCACACGCGCGCGCCGGTGAAAAGCCCGAGACAGATGATCGACGACGAAAAGAACTGCGCCGAAGGCGGCAGTTGCTTGAACCAGTTGCCGATGGAAGGCGGCAGCAATTCCGGTATCACGAGATACCAGACGAAGAACTGCACGATCAGCGGAATGTTGCGGAAGATCGCGACATAGACGGTGCCGATGCCCGCCAGCGTGCGATTCGGGACCGTGCGCAAGATGCCGAACAACGAGCCGACCACGAGCGCGATCACCCAGGCCGCGAGCGACACGGTGATCGTCACCCAGAAGCCGGATATCAGCCAGCCCAGATACGTGGTGGGTTCGCCGGTGGAAACCGGACTCAGCAGGATGCCCCAGTTCCAGTGATAAGACATGGACTCACTCCAAAAAGAAACGGAAGAAGCAAGCTCCTTCCGTTTCGTTCGTTCGATGCTCGAACCGGTTAGTCGATTGCCTTGTCATTCGGGCTCTTGAAGAGAGCCTTCATGTCGTCACTTTCCGGGAAGTTGAGGTTGAGGCCCTTCGGCGGAATCGGGCTTTCGAACCACTTCTTGTAGATCTTGTCCGCTTCGCCCGACGTTTCGACCTTGGCGATCGCGTCGTCGACGACCTTCTTGAATTCGGGATCGTTCTTGCGCAGCATGCAGCCGTACGCTTCATGCGATTGCGGCGCGCCGACGATCACGAAGTCGCCCGGATTGTTCGACTTCGCGCGCTCGCCTGCGAGCAGTGCGTCGTCCATCATGAACGCAACCGCGCGGCCGGTCGAGAGCGTCAGGAACGACTCGCCGTGATCCTTCGCGCTGATGATGTTCATGCCCATGCTCTTGTCCTGATTCATCTTGCGAAGCAGGCGCTCGGACGTGGTGCCGGCGGTCGTCACGACCGTCTTGCCCTTCAGGTCCGCCCAGTCCTTCACGCCGGAATCCTTCTTGGTCATGAGGCGCGTGCCGATCACGAAGATCGTGTTCGAGAAGGCGACTTGCTGCTGACGCTCGGCGTTGTTCGTGGTCGAGCCGCATTCGAGGTCGACGGTGCCGTTCTGCACGAGCGGAATGCGGTTCTGCGAGGTGATCGGCGTGAGCTTCACCTTCAGGTTCGGCATGTTGAGCTTCTGCTTGACCGCGTCCACGACCTTCAGCGCGAATTCGTGCGAATAGCCCACGACGTTTTGCTTGTCGTCATAGTACGAGAACGGGATGGACGACTCGCGATGCCCCAGCGAGATCACGCCCGTGTCCTTGATTTTCTTGAGCGTGCCGGCGTCCTGCGCGTAAGCGCCCGTAGCAAAAATTCCGAGCGCAGCGACGAGCAGCGCAGCCTTTTTAACCTTCATCGTTCGATCTCCTATGGCGAAAAACCGGGCCAAGTTTAGCAGGGTAATTATTCTGAAAGAATGATTGTTAACCGCAGGTCCGTGACATTTATGAGACGGTCGGTGCAACCCGGTGCAACTCTGCGTAGGCGCGCATATTACGCGAAAAAAAAGAAAAAGCGGACGGCATTCAGATGAATGCCGTCCGCCTGTTTCGAGACGACGCTGACGCGACCTGCGCGCCGCGTCATCGACCGGTTGCAACGAACGCCTGCGTCGTGCACGATCAGCGCCGATCAGGGGTACAGGCCGCGCATTTCACGCGCCATCAGAATGCGCGTACACGCCACGATAAACGCCGCCGTACGCACCGAAACCTGTTGTTCGCTTGCAACCTGCCACACGGCGGCGAACGCTTCGCGCATCACGCGCTCGAGACGCAGGTTGATCTCGTCTTCCGTCCAGAAGAAGCTGGAGAAGTCCTGCACCCATTCGAAGTACGAGACGGTCACGCCGCCCGCGTTCGCGACCACGTCCGGAATCACGAGCACGCCCTTGTCGTGCAGGATGTCGTCCGCGGCGGTGGTCGTCGGGCCGTTCGCGCCTTCGACGATGATCTTCGTCTTGATCTTCGGCGCGTTCTCTTCGGTGATCTGCCCTTCGAGCGCGGCCGGAATCAGGATGTCGCTTTCGATGGTCCAGAACTCGTCGCGCGAAACCGGATCGCCGCCCGCGAAGCCGCCGACGCCGCCGTTCTTTGCAACGTGCTCGGCGAGCGCGACCGTATCGAGGCCCTTCGAGTTGAACACGGTGCCCGTGTGATCCTGCACCGCGATCACGCGTGCGCCCGCTTCCTGGAACAGACGCGCCGCGATGCCGCCGACGTTGCCGAAGCCTTGCACCGCGATGCGCGCGCCTTCGATGTCGAGCCCGACGCGGCGAGCCGCTTCAGTGCCGACGACGAACACGCCGCGTCCCGTCGCTTCCTTGCGGCCGAGCGAGCCGCCGAGCGAAATGGGCTTGCCGGTCACGACGCCCGTCGCCGTCTGGCCTTGGTTCATGGAGTACGTGTCCATCATCCACGCCATGATCTGCTCGTTCGTGTTCACGTCCGGCGCGGGAATGTCCGTGTTCGGCCCGATGATGATGCCGATCTCGCTCGTATAACGACGCGTCACGCGTTCGAGTTCGCCGCGCGACAACGTGCGCGGATCGACGCGGATACCGCCTTTCGCGCCGCCGTACGGCACGTTCACCGCTGCGTTCTTCACCGACATCCACGCGGACAGCGCCATGACTTCGGAAAGCGTCACGTCCTGGTGATAACGCACGCCGCCCTTGCCCGGACCGCGCGACGTGTTGTGCTGCACGCGATAGCCTTCGAAGTGCGCGACCGTGCCGTTATCGAGTTCGATCGGGCAATCGACGATCAGAATGCGCTTCGGACGCTTGAGGGTTTCGAGCCAGCGGGAAAGGGAGCCGAGATACGGCGCGACGCGATCGACCTGCCGCAGATAGTTGCCCCAGGGGCCGAGATCGTCGGCATGAAGATACGAGGGGATGGCATGGTCAAGCTTCGGGGAGGACATTGATGCTCCAGCGGTTGTGGAATGCATGCATTGTCGAAAAACGGCGATTCCAAATCCAATGCCGTTTCCTTATCCCATCATGCGTTTCTTGCATAACGTCCGAAAGCCTTACGCGGCGGGCGTTTCCGCCGATGCCTTCAACAATTCTTCACCGACAGCATCCCATAACGCGCGCATCAGTGCTTGACGCGGTTCGTCGCCTTGCGATGCGAGCTTGTCGCGATAGAGGCGGATTTCCATCGTCAACGTGAACTGACCGGCGGGCGTGCCGCGCGTTCCGCGATCGAGCCGGATGAGGCGTCCTTCGTCGATCGCGTCTTCCACCGCGCTGTGCGGCAGGAACGCGATGCCGTGGCCGGCGAGCGCCATCGCCTTCAGACCTTCGGCCATGTCGGTTTCATAGACCTTGTCGAGATGAAGGCGCGTCGGCGCAGTGGCGATGATCACTTCCGTCATGCGGCCGAGGTACGCATTAGGCGTGTACGACAGATACGGCACGGGCGCATCGGCGGTGGCGGGCAGCGTGTAGCGCGCGCGGCCCGCCTTGTTCGCGGCGGAGAACGGGCTGATCGGTTCGGCGCCGAGCGTGAGCATGTCGTAGCGGGCGGGATCGAGCGCGACCGGATGGCTCGGATGGTGATAGCCCATCACGAGATCGCAGCCGCCTTCGACGAGCGACAGCACCGCGTCGTGCACGTTGAGCGCGCGCAGCCGCGTGCGGATACGCCCGAGCCGCGCCTCGATATGCTGCAGCCAGCGCGGGAAGTACGTGAGCGAGAGCGTATGCGGCACCGCGAACTCGATGGTCGCCGCCGGCACGCCGCCCTGCCCGCGCAATAGCGTGCGCGCTTCGTGGAACTGCGAGAGCATCGCGAGCGCCTGTTCGTAGAACACGTTGCCGGCTTGCGTGAGGCGCGTCGGATAGACAGAACGGTCGATGAGTTCGGTTCCCAGCCACGCTTCGAGCGCCTGGATGCGCCGCGAGAACGCGGGCTGCGTGATGTGCCGAAGCTCGGCGGATCGGCTAAAGCTGCGCGTCTCCGCGAGCGAGACGAAGTCTTCGAGCCATTTCAGTTCCATGCTGGATTCGCGCCTTGATATGCGGGATGCGGCATTTTAGCGGGGCACGCGCGTGGCGCAGCGCACCATCGGCGGACGCGTCGCACGGAAGCGGTGCGGTGTCCTCTATTCGAAGTGTCGTCCCCGTTATCGCTCAGAACGCGCTCCGGCGTGCGTGCGCCGCGCTTCGCGAAAACATGCATGCGATTGGCATGATGGTTGCAAAAGTCCGGGCCGCCGCGAAGCCGTCGCTCGAACGCTTCGCATCCACCGGGACATGCAATGTCGAATCTCGTCGTATCGCTCAAGAGCGGCAACTGGCGCTCACTGCTCGCCTGCTTCCTTTATTTCGATACGGGCTTCACCGTCTGGGTGCTGTACGGCCCGCTTGCGCCGTTCATCGGCCGCGACGTGACGATGTCCGCCGCGCAGCAAGGCTTTCTCGTCGCGGTGCCGGTGCTCGCCGCCGCGATCCTGCGCGTGACGCTCGGCAACCTCTATCAATCGACCGATGGCCGCCGTATCGCGCTGATGGGCGTGCTGCTTTCGTCGATTCCGTCGATCGTGCTGCCGCTCGTGCCGGGCGTGCCGTCGCATGCGCTGCTGCTCGTGCTGGGCGTCTTCCTCGGCATGGGCGGCGCGAGCTTCGCCGTTGCGTTGCCGATGGCCGGCAGCAACTATCCGCCGAAGGTGCAGGGCCTCGTGCTCGGGCTCGCGGCGGCGGGCAACATCGGCGCGGTGCTCGACGGCTTCCTGTTTCCCCATCTCGCGGATGCCTTCGGCTGGAAAGTATCGACCGCCGCCGCGCTGCCGCTGCTCGCGATCACGGCGGCCGCGCTGTACGCGTGGGCGTCGGATGCCGGCGAGAAAACCGGCAGCACGATGCGCGCGCTCGCCAGCTTCGGCGTGACGCTCGCGAGCCTCATCGTGCTCGTGCTCGCGGTGCACAGCGGCGTTTTCGGCGCGGGGCGCGCGGGCGTGCTGCTGCTGCCGGTGATCGGCGCGCTCATCGCGATCGCCGTGTTGCCGCGCCGCTATCGTTCGGTTCTGGCCGAGCGCGATACGTGGGTCGTCATGCTCATCTACAGCATCACGTTCGGCGGCTTCGTCGGCATGTCGTCGTATGTGACGCTGCTGCTGACGTCGCTTTATCAGATGCCGAAGCTCGAAGCCGGCCTCTTCATGTCGCTGCTCGCGTTTCTCGGCGCGATCGTCCGGCCGTTCGGCGGCTATGTCGCCGATCGCGTGACCGGCGTGCGCGCGCTGCTCGTGCTGCTCGCGCTGATCGCCGCCGCGGACTTCGCCTTCGCGATCTGGATGCCGCCCGTGACCGGCGGCCTCGCGCTGCTCGTGTGTCTGTATCTTGCGTTCGGGCTCGGCAACGGCTCGACGTTTCAGCTCGTGCCGCATCGCTGGAAGGGCAAGACGGGATTGCTGTCAGGGATCGTCGGCGCGGCGGGCGGTATCGGCGGATTCTATCTGCCGGTGATCATGGGGATTGCAAAGGAAAGCACCGGCAGCTATCAGATGGGCTTCGCCACGTTCGGCGTGCTCGCGACGTGCGCGTTCGGCGCGTTGTTCGTGCTGCGCGGACAGTGGCTGCGGTGGTCGGCGCTGTCGGCGCACGAGCGCGATGCCGTCGCGATCAACGGCGCACACGCGATGGAGTGATGCGCCGTACCTTGGGCCTCAAACCCTCGCCGCATCCCCCTGCTCGACGGCGGGCTCCGCCGCCCGCTGCTGCTGCAACGCCCACATCTGCGCGAACAGCCCGCCAGCGCGCAGCAACTCCGCGTGCGTGCCGCGCTCGACCACGCGCCCATGATCCATCACGATGATCTGCTGCGCATGCACGACCGTCGATAACCGATGCGCGATGATCAGCGTCGTCCGCTCGCGCGCGATCGAATCGAGTTCGCGCTGGATCGCGCGTTCGGACTTCGAATCGAGCGCGGACGTGGCTTCGTCGAAGATCAGGATCGGCGGATTCTTGAGCAGCGTCCGCGCGATCGCCACGCGCTGCTTTTCGCCGCCCGACAGCTTCAGCCCGCGCTCGCCGACCGTCGTTTCATAACCCGCCGGCAGCCCTTCGATGAAGTCATGAATGTGCGCCGCCCGCGCCGCCGCGATCACTTCGTCGCGCGTCGCCGATGGCCGACCGTACGCGATGTTGTAATAGATCGAATCGTTGAAGAGCACGGTGTCCTGCGGCACGATGCCGATCGACGCGCGCAGCGAATCCTGCGTGACGTCGCGAATGTCCTGCCCGTCGATCACGATGCGCCCGCCCGCCGCGCGATCCAGATCGTAGAAGCGGAACAGGAGCCGCCCGAGCGTCGATTTGCCCGAGCCGCTATGTCCGACCACGGCGGTCGTCGTGCCCGCGGCGATGGTGAAGTCGACATCGTGCAGGATGGACCGCGCCGCTTCATACGCGAAGCTCATGCGCTCGAATCGCACTTCGCCGCCCGCCACCCGAAGCGGCGCTGCGTTCGGCGCGTCCGGCACTTCGCGGCCCGCGCCGAGCAGCGTGAACATGCGGTCCATGTCGGTGAGCGCCTGCTTCAGTTCGCGATACACCACGCCCAGAAAATTCAGCGGAATATAAAGCTGCAGCATGAACGTGTTGATGAGCACGAGATCGCCGAGCGTGAGCCGCCCCGCCATCACGCCCTGCGTCGCGCGCCAGAGAATGAACACGAGTCCCAGTCCGATGATCGTCTGCTGCCCGAAGTTGAGCATCGAAAGCGAACGCTGCGACTTGATCGCGGCCGCGCGATACCGTTGCAGATTCTCGTCGTATCGGCGCGTTTCCCACTCTTCGTTGCCGAAGTATTTCACGGTCTCGTAGTTGAGCAATGAATCGATGGCGCGCGAGTTCGCCTTCGAATCCAGCTCGTTCATCGTGCGCCGATAATGCGTGCGCCACTCCGTCACCTTCACCGTGAAGCCGATATACAGGCACAGCGCGATGAGCGTGACGATCGCGTAATACGCCTCGTATTTCGTCACGAAGAACGTGAGCACGAGCCCGACTTCGACGAGCGTCGGCAAGATGCTGTACAGCGAATACGACACGAGTTGCTGAATGCCGCGCGTGCCGCGCTCGATATCGCGCGACATGCCGCCCGTTTGCCGCTCGAGATGAAACCGCAGCGACAGCGAATGCAGATGACGAAACACCTTGAGCGCGAGTTGCCGCACCGCGCTTTCCGTCACTTTCGCGAAGAGCAGTTCGCGCAGTTCCGTGAATAGCGACGTCGAAAGCCGCACGCCCGCATACGCGACCACGAGCAGCCCGATGCCGCCGATCAGCACGATGCCCGGCGCATCGTTCGCGCGGCCGAGCGCGGTCAGATGCTGCACGGACGCGAGGCCGTCCACGATGCGCTTCATCACGATCGGCACGCCGAGGTTGGCGACTTTCGCGCCGATGAGGCACGTCAGCGCGAAGGCGACGCGCCACTTATACGTGGTCAGATAAGGCAGCAGCGAGCGGATGGTCTGCCAGTCGTTGCGCGGACCTTGCGCGACCGGGCCCGGCTCGGTGTTCGAATAGCGGCGCATGAGTTCGAGTTGTGAGGCGCTTCAAAAGCACGTGGCGGACGTTGCCTGGCGACGCGCGGCGTGGGGACGCCTGACCGGGAAAGCGGGGACACGCCGTGCGTGCATCCCGTACAATTTATCGGAGGCTGCGGCGCTTCGGCGCGCGGCCTTTCCCTATACATGAGCATTGTCGCAGAAGGTTCAAGGCCACGCTCGCGCCTGCCTTCAGTCGAGCGGCATGCGGACCGGACTACCTTTCATGCCTGAAGAATCGAAACTGCCTCAGAAGCCCGTCACGCTGCGCGTCGTGCCGCAACCCGCCGATTCCAACATGCACGGCGACGTCTTCGGCGGATGGATCATGGCGCAAGTGGACATTGCCGGTTCCATCCCGGCGAGCCGTCGCGCGAACGGCCGCGTCGCGACCATCGCGGTGAATTCGTTCCTGTTCAAGAATCCGGTATTCGTCGGCGACCTGCTGAGCTTCTATACCGACATCGTGAAGACGGGCAATACGTCGATCACCGTCTACGTCGAAGTCTATGCGCAGCGCCTAAGCCTCGCCGAGGAAGTCGTCAAGGTGACGGAAGCGACGCTCACCTACGTCGCCACCGACAACGACCGCCGCCCGCGCGCGCTTCCGCCGCTGGATTAAAGGCGGCGTCTTCGTCAGTTCAACAGCACGCCCTGCTTCAACAAGCCCGGAATGGCGTCGTGCGGCATCGGGCGTGAGAAAAGGAAGCCCTGCATTTCGTCGCAATCGCGCTTGCGCAGGAATTCGTGCTGCGCGTCCGTTTCGACGCCTTCCGCGATCACCTGCAATTCCAGCGAATGCGCGAGCGCGATGATCGCGGACGTGATGGTTTCGTCGTCGCCCGACGAGCCGATGTCCGCCACGAACGAGCGATCGATCTTCAGCCGATGCACCGGGAAGCGCTTCAGATACGACAGGCTTGAATAGCCGGTCCCGAAGTCGTCGATGGCAATGCCGATGCCGAGCGCCGATAGCTCTGAGAGCATGGCCGCAGCGTTGTCGGCGTTGCGCATGATCGCGCTTTCGGTCAGTTCGAGTTCGAGATAGCGCGGCTCGAGGCCGGTTTCTTCGAGCACGGACGTGACGAGTGCCGCGATATCGCGCTGCTGGAAATGCCGCGCCGACAGATTCACCGACATGCGCGCGGGCGGCAGCCCGGCGTCCTGCCACGCCTTGTTCTGCCGGCACGCCTCGCGCAGTACCCATTCGGACAGCGGCCCGATCAGCCCGCTTTCCTCCGCGACCGGAATGAACGCCGCCGGCGACACGAGCCCCTGCTCCGGATCGTGCCAGCGCACGAGCGCCTCGATGCCGACGATCGCACGCGTCGCCATATCCACCTGCGGCTGATAGTGCAGCAGGAATTCGCCGTCGCGCAGCGCGCGCCGCAGCCGCCGCTCCAGATTCATGCGTGCGCCGGCGCTCGCGTTCATCTCGGGCTCGTAGAACTGATACGTGTTGCGCCCGAGATCCTTCGCGCGATACATCGCCAAGTCGGCTTTCTGGAGCACGGTCTCGGCGTCGTCGCCGTCCTGCGGGAAAAGACTCGCGCCCATGCTGCAGCCGACGTAAAGCTCCGTTTCGTCGAGCCATACCGGTTCAGAAATCGCCGCGCGCGTGCGCTCCATCCATGCAATGAGATCGGCTTCGTCGGTTACATCCGTCAGCACGATCACGAACTCGTCGCCGCCGTGGCGCGCGACCGTATCGCTCGTGCGTGCAGAACGCGCGAGCCGCTCGCCGATCACCGCGAGCAGCCTGTCGCCGACGCTGTGGCCGAGGCTATCGTTCACGTTCTTGAAACCGTCGAGGTCCATGAACACGACCGCGATCTTCGATTCGCGCCGCCGCGCATGTTCGATCGCTTGTTGCAAGCGATCGCGCAGCAGATTGCGGTTCGGCAGGCGCGTGAGCGTGTCGTAATTCGCCTGATATTCGAGTTGCTCCTGATAGTCCATCAGGTCGGTCACGTCGTTGATGATGCCGATGTGATGCGTCGTCATGCCCTGCGCATTCGGCACCGGCGCGACGAACAGCTGATTCCAGAACAGCGCCCCGTCCTTGCGATAGTTCCGCACCACGACGCTCGTTTCGGCGTTCGCGGTGAGCGCGCGGCGGATCGACGCGAGGCCGTCCTGTTCGCTGTCCTTGCCGTGCAGGAACCGGCAGTCGCGCCCGATGACTTCGCTCGGCTCGTAACCCGTGATGCGCTTGAACGCCGGGTTCGCATACTCGATCACGTTCGCGCCGTTCACCACGCCGGTGATAAGAATGGCGTTCACGCTCGCGTCGAGCGCGCGGCTTTGCAGACGCAGCGCGAGTTCGGCGCGCTTGCGCTCGGTCACGTCCTGATACGAACCGAGCACGCCGATGGAATTGCCCTCGCCGTCGAGCAGCGGCAGCAAGCTCGTGACGACCGTGTGCAGCGTGTCGCCGACGAGCACGTCGCGCTCGAAATGCATCTTCGGCACGGTCGTCTGGATGACTTCCTGATCGTCGGCGCGCACCACGTCGGAGGCGGAGGACCACGGCAGCTCGTAGTCCGTCTTGCCGATGACCTGCTCGTTGTACGCGAGCCCCGCATCGCGGGCGAACGCGTTGTTGCAGCCGAGATAGCGCGATTCGCGGTCCTTCCAGAACACGCGCTGCGGAATGTTGTCGATGACCGCTTCGAGCATTTCGTTCGAACGGCGCGCTTCCGCTTCCGCGTTGATGCGGTCGGTCACGTCGTTCGCGAGCATGAAAAGCCCCGGCCGGTTCGAATACGTGAGCGCGTGATGCGACACGTCCGCGCTGATCGTCGAGCCATCGCGATGCCGATAGCGCCACACGCCGCTCGATCGCTGGCCGCGCGTCGCGCGTTCACCGGTACGCTCGTTTGCCCGCTCGCCGCTTTCCGCGCCGCCGCGCGCGAGCCGCGCCGTGAAACGGTCGAAGTCGTCGGCGACGTGAAGATCGCGCAACGTCATCTCCATGAACTCGGCTTCAGAATAGCCGTAATGCTCGATAGCAGCCGGATTCACGGCAATGAAGCGCATCGTTTCCCGGTCGACGATCCACATCGGCACCGGATGCGCCTCGAACATGCTGCGGAATCGCTCGTTGCTGCGATGCTTCGCCCGCGCGACGCCGAGCTTTTCGCGCGACGAACGCTCGTGGCTCGCGAAGAGATAGATGAGCACGCCGCTGCCCGCGAGCATGGTGAACGCGAGCAGCAGCATCGCGCCGCTGGAGCCGGTCGCCGAGCGGTCGAGCGCGGCGATCGTCGCCATGTCGATTCGTGAACGGACGGCCGCGAGTTCTTCATCGACCGCCTGCTGATCTTCGCCGAGCTTGACGAACGCGGCGTCGGCCCAGGCGCGCGAGTCGTCGGCGGGGGCGTTGCGAGCGCGTTCGTCGGCGAGATTCGCGTCGTCGCGCATGATCGCGGCGCGCGCGGCGAGCGCTTCGAATGCGCCGCCGAGTCCCGGCTCCATCGCGGTCTGGGCGCGCAGGCCGCTTTCGAGCGCGTCGAGATGCGCTTCGCGCGCTTCGTGCCGCGCCGCCGACTCGGCCACGCCCGTCGCCTCGAAACGGCTCAGTTGCGTGAGCGCCTCGCCGAGCGCGCCGCGATACGCCGAGATATCGCGGAGAAGACTCATCGAGCGCAGCGTGCGGGCGTTGCTGTCGCGCAGATCCGCGATCCGCTCGCACGCGACGAACGCATTCGCGCCGAGCGCGGCGAGGACCACGGCGGTGTTGACCAGCAAACGCCTGGAGAGGAAACGAGTCATGAGCGACGGGCCGATCCTGTTGTTCCGCGATGGATGCGCCCATGCCGCGCGCGCCCACGCAAAAGCGCGGTGCGAACACGAGATTCACACCGCGATTAATGGATAACGTGGATAACGGCAGCGTTCACGCGGGCTTTAGTGCCGCGTGGAAAAAACTTTCGCTCGCCCTATTCGGCGGCCTACTCGGCCAGCCCGAACTCGCGCATCGCGGGCAGGAAGTCGTGATTGGCCTTGTCCGTGTTGCGCGACAGCTTGGCGAGCGCATAGCGCTGGAAGCGGTCGAGTTGGGCCCAGCGCGAGAGGCTCGGCGCGCTCACGCCCGCGAGACTGCTCTGGCGGATGACGGTCTCGGGCACGGCGTCGGTATGCGCCCAGACCGGCTCGGTATCGCGCGGAATCTTTTCCGGCGCGGCGTTCGCGTGCGTTTTCAGCATCTCTTCGAGCGCGAGGTCGAAGTTCTTCTCCAGTTCCGCTTCGTCTTCTATCGGAAAGCGCGCGAGCAGCACGCGATCGTCATAAGGAAGCATCTGCCATTGATCGAGCGAGATGCGCATGCCGAAGCGGTCGAGATTGAAGCGGACCGCGAGCGGAATGAAGCGCAGGTTGTCCGAGGATTCGATCTCGAACTGAAAGAGACGGGCGGCGTCGTAAAGTCCCATGGCGATAGCCTCATTGGTTTGAGGGGCGCGCGCCGGCGCGCATCGCCCGCTTAAGTTATTGTAGGGCCTGGTATTGAGCTGGAACCGTGCAAATCTGTGCCGCTGCGTGCGCCTGTGAACCAGCGCGAACAGCACGTTCCTTTAGCAAGCCGCATACCCGGACGTCGTCCGGTCATCGTTCGTGCGGCAACGGAGTGCAGTCAAGTGAATCAAATCGAAACCGAAGATCAGCCGGGCTACGTCGAACGGCAAGTGCGAAGAAACCGGCGCGGGGAGATCGCCGCGGCGAGTGATAACGTCGGTCAGGAATGGCCCGTCGCGCTGGTGTACAACGGCATCTCGCACGCGGTGATGATGTGCACGCCGCGCGATCTCGAAGCGTTCGCGGTGGGCTTCTCGCTGACCGAAGGCATCGTCGAGCGCGGAAGCGATATCCACGATATCGAGGTCTATTACCGCGACGACGGTCACGCGCTGCCGCACGCCGAAGTGCATCTGCAAGTCGTGCAGCAGGCGTTCGCATCGCTGAAGGACAAGCGGCGGGCGCTCGCGGGGCGCACGGGTTGCGGCGTGTGCGGGATCGAGAGCATCGACTTGCTGGATCTTCAGCCGGAGCGCGTGCCGGACACGGGCTTTCTCGCGAGGCTCGCGCCCGATGCGATCGAGCGCGCGGCGCGCGAATTGCCCGAGCATCAGCGATTGACGAAGCTCACCGGCGGCCTGCACGCGGCCGCGTGGTGCGACGAAAGCGGCGCCGTGCGATTCGCGTTCGAGGATGTCGGCCGGCATAACGCGCTAGACAAGCTCATCGGTCAGCTCGTGCTGCAGCGCGTGGATACGACGCAAGGCTTCGTCTTCCTGTCGAGCCGCGCGAGTTACGAGCTGGTGCGCAAGTCGGCGCGCGTCGGCGTGCCGATGGTCGTGACCATTTCTGCGCCGACGTCGCTTGCCATCTCTATCGCGAAGCAGGCGGGCTTGCGGCTCGTGAGCTTTGCGCGGGAAAGCAGTTTCGTCGAATACGACGTGGAGTGAGCGGCTTCACTCGAACTGCTTGAAATCCGCCTTCCGCTTCCCGAAGAACGCCGCGAACGCTTCGCGCGCTTCCGGCGCGACGAGCATCCGCGCGAAATGCGCCGCCTCTTCTTCCATGCGCGCGGCCACGTCCATCGACTGCGCGCCTTTCATCAGCGCCTTCGTCGTGCGCAGCGATCCGGCCGGCAGCGCCGCGAGCCGTCTCGCACGCTCGAACGCATAGGCGTCCAACTCGGCGGCTTCCATCGCGCCGTTGACGAAGCCCATGCTGATCGCTTCATCGACATCGAACGCTTCGCCCAGAAGCAGCTTCTCCGCCGCGCGCTGATATCCCGCGATGCCCGGCAGCAGCAAGCTCGACGCCGCCTCCGGACACAGCCCCAGTTGCACGAACGGCAGCGAAAACTTCGCGTGCTTCGCGGCATAGACGATGTCGCAGTGCAGAAGCATCGTCGTGCCGATACCCACCGCCACGCCCGATACCGCCGCGACCACGGGCTTCGGCATCGCGCTTAAACGACGCAGGAACTGGAACACGGGCCCGTCCTGGTCCTTAGGCGGATCGTTGAGAAAGTCTTCGAGGTCGTTGCCCGCGCTGAACGCGCCGCCGTTGCCGCGCAGCAGCACGGCGCGCACCGCCGGGTCCTTCTCCGCTTCGTAAAGGCCGTCGGCCATTTCCTGATACATCGCCGCGGTGATCGCGTTCTTCTTGTCCGGCCGATTGAGCACGATGCTCAGCACGCCTTCCGCGCGTTCGATCTGAATGTCCATCCGCTGTCTCCTTCATGTCGGCCCGCGAGCGACCGCACTCGCGGACCATTCGAGATCAAACGCGTTCGATGATGCCCGCCGCGCCCATGCCGGTGCCGACGCACATCGTCACCATGCCGTACTTCAGGTTGCGGCGGCGCAGGCCGTGCACGACCGTCGCCGAGCGGATCGCGCCCGTCGCGCCGAGCGGATGCCCGAGCGCGATCGCGCCGCCGAGCGGATTGACCTTCGATGCATCGAGGCTGAGATCGTTGATGACCGCGAGCGATTGCGCCGCGAACGCCTCGTTCAGCTCGATCCAGTCGAGGTCGTCCTGCTTCAAACCCGCCGCCTTGAGCGCCGCTGGAATCGCTTCCTTCGGCCCGATGCCCATGATCTCCGGCGGCACGCCGCGCACCGCGAAGCTCACGAAGCGCGCGAGCGGCGTCAGGTTGAACTGCTTCAGGATCTTTTCCGACACGACGATCAGCGCGCCCGCGCCATCCGACGTCTGCGAGCTATTGCCCGCCGTCACCGAGCCCTTGTTCGCGAAAACGGGGCGCAGCTTCGCGAGACCTTCGAGCGTCGTGTCGGCGCGCGGGCCTTCGTCGAACGCGATCTCGCGCGCATTCACGCGCACTTCGCCGGACGCGATATCCGGGAAGCGCTCGTTCAGCGTGTAGGCGGCGATTTCATCGGCGAATTCGCCCGATTGCTGCGCCGCCAGCGCACGGCGATGCGACTCCACGGCGAACGCGTCCTGCGCCTCGCGGCTCACCTTCCAGCGTTCGGCCACTTGTTCCGCCGTCAGCCCCATGCCGTATGCGATGCCGACATCTTCGTTGCGATCGAAGATATGCGGCGACAGCGACGGCTTGTTGCCCATCATCGGCACCATGCTCATGGATTCGCAGCCGCCCGCGATCATCGCATCGGCTTCCCCGACGCGGATGCGGTCCGCCGCCATCGCGAGCGCCGTCAGCCCGGATGCGCAGAAGCGGTTCACCGTCACGCCGCCGACCGACTGCGGCAGCCCGGCGAGCAGTGCGCCCATGCGCGCGACGTTCAGCCCTTGCTCGGCTTCGGGAATCGCGCAGCCGACGATCGCGTCTTCGATCACGCTGGTATCGAGTCCCGGCACTTGGGCCACGGCCGATTTGATCGCGTGGACGAGCAGTTCGTCCGGGCGCGTGTTTCTGAACACGCCGCGCGGCGCCTTGCCGATCGGCGTGCGGCTCGCGGCGACGATATATGCGTCTTGAAGTTGTTTGCTCATTGCTTGCTCCGCGATTAGTTGCGCACCGGCTTGCCGGTCTGCAACATGCCCATGATCCGTTCCTGCGTCTTTTGCGTGCCGAGCAGTTCGACGAACGCGCGGCGCTCGAGCGCGAGCAGCCATTCTTCATCGACCAGACTGCCCGCTTCGACGTCGCCGCCGCACACCGCTTCCGCGATGCGGCTCGCGATCAGATAGTCGTGCGCGCTGATGAAGCGCCCGTCGCGCATGTTGACGAGCGACGCCTTGATCGTCGAGATCGCCGAGCGGCCCGCGACCGGCACCTGCTTCACGCGCAGCGGCGCGCGATAACCGGCATCCGACAACGCGCGCGCTTCTTTCTTCGCGATGTCGAGCAGCTCGTGTACGTTGAACACGATGGTGTCCGACGGCTTCAGATAGCCCATCGCGCGGGCTTCGAGCGCGGAGGCCGAGACCTTCGCCATCGCCGCGTTCTCGAACGGCTTCTGCAGGAACTTGAGCAGGTCGCTCGTCGCGTTGACGGCGCTCGCGGCTTCGGCTGCGCGCAACGCGGCTTCCTTCAGCCCGCCGCCCGCCGGCACGAGACCGACGCCCACTTCAACGAGCCCGATATAGCTTTCGATGTGCGCGACGCGCTTCGCCGAATGCAGCAGCAATTCGCAGCCGCCGCCGAGCGCGATGCCCGACACCGCCGCGACCACCGGCACGTTCGCGTACTTCACGCGCAGCATGCCTTGCTGGAACTTCTTCACGAACGGTTCGATGCCCTTCGCGCCGCCCATCATGAACGCGGGCATGGCTTCTTCGAGATTGGCGCCCGCCGAGAACGGACCGCCCGGCGCGCCGAGTTGCAGCGACGTCGGCTGCCAGATCACGACGCCGCGATACTCCTTCTCCGCGAGTTCGATGGCTTGCGTGAGGCCGTCGATCACGCCCGCGCCGATGGTATTCAGCTTCGTCTTGAACGAGACGATGACGACATCGCCCTGATCGTCGTCGAGCCAGGCGCGCACGTTCTCGGTTTCGAAGAGCGTCTTGCCGAAGGTCTTCGGATCGGCGCCGCTTTCACCGACGAGCGGCGCGCGGAATACTTGCTTGCCGTAGACCGGCAGCGTCGAACGCGGCATGAACTTTCGCGCGGCGGGCGACCACGATCCTTCGTCGCCGTGAACGCCGCCCTTCTCCGCGACGGGGCCGTCGAGCACCCACGCGGGCAGCGGCGCGCTCGAGAGCGCCTTGCCGGCATCGATGTCTTCCTGCACCCACTTCGCGATCTGCTGCCAGCCGGCCGCTTGCCAGCTTTCGAACGGCCCCTGATTCCAGCCGAAGCCCCAGCGAATGGCGAGATCGACATCGCGCGCGTTATCGGCAATGGATTCGAGATGCACCGCGATGTAATGGAACACGTCGCGGAAGATCGCCCACAGGAATTGCGCCTGCTTGTTGTCGGTTTCGCGCAGCAGCTTGAAGCGCTCGGCGGGCGGGCGCTTCAAAATGCGGCCGATGATTTCGTCCGCTTTCGCGCCGCCATCGACGTATTGCGCGGTCTTCGGGTCGAGCACCTTGATCGCCTTGCCTTCCTTGCGATAGAAGCCCGCGCCGGTCTTCTGGCCGAGCGCGCCGTTCTTCACGAGTTCGGCGAGCACGGGCGGCGTGGTGTAGACGGAGAAGAACGGATCGTCGGCGAGGTTGTCCTGCATCGTCTTGATGACGTGAGCCATCGTGTCGAGGCCGACGACATCGGCGGTGCGGAAGGTCGCGGATTTCGCGCGGCCGAGGCGCGAGCCGGTGAGATCGTCGACTTCGTCGAAGCGCAGGCCGAACTTTTCGGCTTCGGCGATCACGGCGAGGATCGAGAACACGCCGACGCGGTTCGCGATGAAGTTCGGCGTGTCCTTCGCGCGCACGACGCCTTTGCCGATGACGCTCGTGAGGAACGTTTCGAGTTGATCGAGGATTTCCGGATTCGTCGATGCGGTCGGGATCAGTTCGACCAGATGCATGTATCGCGGCGGATTGAAGAAGTGCACGCCGCAGAAGCGTTGCTTGAGGTCGTCGCTGAAGCCGTTCGACAGTTCGGTGATCGAGAGGCCCGACGTGTTGCTCGCGAAGATGGCGTGCGGCGCGAGGTGCGGCGAGACCTTTTTGTAGAGGTCGTGCTTCCAGTCCATGCGCTCGGCGATGGCTTCGATGACGAGATCGCAGTCTTTCAGCTTAGCAATGTCGTCGTCGTAGTTGGCCGGTTCGATGTATTGCGCATCGTCTTTTATCCCTAGCGGGGCGGGCGAGAGCTTCTTGAGGTTCTCGATTGCCTTCAGCGCGATGGCGTTCTTCGCGCCTTCCTTCGCGGGAAGGTCGAACAGCAGCACGGGCACGCGGGCGTTGATCAGATGCGCAGCGATCTGCGCGCCCATCACGCCGGCGCCGAGCACGGCGACTTTGCGAATGTTCAAGGTGCTCACTTGGGTTTTACCTCCGGTTTGGGGTTTTGTGCTTTGTGCGGCGTGTTTGGGGTTCGTTGATGCCTTGTCTTGCAGTTCTATTCAGTAGCCGCCTCCCCGGCGGAGGGGTCACTTTCTTTGCTGCTGCAAAGAAAGTAACCAAAGAAAGCAGCTTTTTTTCGACCCGCTCGAAGCAACCATCAAGTGGTCACTCCGCAGAACATCGGTGGCACTCAGCTTGAAACAGCCTTGAATCACCTTCCGCGCCCGCTGAGCGCCACGTCCTCCGAGCCCCACGGCTCGACAACACCGAACGTTTGCTAGTGCTTCGCACTCGTTCTCCGCGCCGTCGCACACGAAGTCAGCGTCAAACTTAAGCCGCCGCGCCCCGATGGTGTTAACGAGCCCGGGGGCTCGGATGGGGTGGTGCTCAGCGGGCGTGGAAGGTCATTCAAGGCTGCTAATTAATTCGATTGCCACCGTGTTTCTACGGAGTGTCCACATGGTTAGGTGCATCGGGCCGGAAAAGCTGCTTTCTTTGGTTACTTTCTTTGCAGCAGCAAAGAAAGTGACCCCCGCCCCGGGGAGGGGCGCGCAAACAGACCGACGCGCCTACAAGTTCAACGACAACGAATCAAAACCACGCTTCATCGAATTCCATCAACGACTTGGACCCCGAACGCGCAGCGCGAATAGAAGAAGCGGTCTCAGGCAGCAGCTTGGCGAAATAAAACCGCGCGGTAGCGAGCTTCGCAGCATAGAAAGCATCGCCGGAAGAAGCGCGATCGAGCGCCACCCGTGCCATCCGAGCCCAGAAATAAGAAAACACGAGGTGCCCGACAGTCCGCAAATACGGCACGGCGGCAGCGCCCACCTCATCGGGATTCTGCATGGCCTTCATGCCGATCTCCATCGTGAGCTTCTGCACCTTCTCGCCAATGTCCGCCAGCGGATTGATGAACTCCTGCATCTCGGGCTTCACGCCCTCTTCCTCGATGAACGCCGCCACGAGCTTGCCAAAGCGCTTCATCTTCGCGCCCATGTCGCCGAGAATCTTGCGTCCGAGCAGATCGAGCGCCTGAATCGAATTCGTGCCCTCGTAAATCATGTTGATGCGTGCATCGCGAACATACTGCTCCATGCCCCATTCGGAAATGAAGCCGTGCCCGCCGTAAATCTGCATTGCGAGGTTCGTGCCTTCGAACGCGTTATCGGTCAGAAACGCCTTGATCACGGGCGTCAGCAGCGCGACAAAATCAGCCGCTTCACGGCGCGCCGCTTCGTCCTCGTGCGACAACTCCTTGTCGATATTGAGCGCCGCCCAATACGCGAACGCGCGGCCCGCCTCGGCATACGCCCGCTGCGTCAGCAACATGCGACGCACATCCGGATGCACGATGATCGGATCAGCCGGCTTCTCCGGCGCTTTCGGCCCGGTGAGCGCGCGCATCTGCAGACGCTCCTTCGCATACACGAGCGAGTTCTGATAGGCCACTTCGGTGAGGCCGAGACCCTGCATGCCGACGCCAAGGCGCGCCGCGTTCATCATCACGAACATGGCGTTCAAGCCCTTGTTCGCCTCGCCGACGAGCCAGCCCTTCGCGCCATCCAGATTCATCACGCACGTCGCGTTGCCGTGGATGCCCATCTTGTGCTCGATCGATCCGCACTTGACGCCGTTGCGCGCACCGACCGCGCCATTCGCGTCCGGCACGAACTTCGGCACGATGAACAGCGAAATGCCCTTCGTGCCCATCGGCGCGCCCGGCAAACGCGCGAGCACCAGATGCACGATGTTCTCCGCCATGTCGTGCTCGCCGCTCGAAATGAAAATCTTCGTGCCGGTGAGGGCATAAGAACCGTCGCCGTTCGGCTCGGCCTTCGTGCGCAGAATGCCCAGGTCCGTGCCGCAATGCGGTTCGGTCAGGCACATCGTGCCGGTCCACACGCCTTCGACGAGCTTCGGCAGATAAACCGACTTCTGCTCCGGCGTGCCATGCGCGTGCAGGCACTCGTAAGCGCCGTGCGACAGGCCGGGGTACATCGTCCAGGCCTGATTCGCGGAGTTCAACATTTCGTACAACGCATTGTTGACGAACGCAGGCAGCCCTTGGCCGCCGAATTCGGGATCGCAGCCGAGCGCGGGCCAGCCCGCCTCGACGTACTGTCGATACGCCTCCCTGAAGCCAGCCGGCGTCTTCACGACGCCATCGCCCTCATACGTGCAGCCCTCGCGGTCGCCGACCTGATTCAGCGGAAACACGACCTCGGAGCAGAACTTGCCGGCTTCCTCGAGCACCTGATTGATGGTGTCCGCATCCAGCTCGGCGTGCTTCGGCATGCGCTTCAGTTCGGCTTCGACGTTCAGCAGTTCGTGCAGCACGAACTGCATGTCGCGAAGGGGGGCGGCGTACTGTCCCATGAGTCTCTCCAGTTTCTCGTGCTTGTCGTCGCGCGCCGCCGAACCCTTCAGGCCGATTCGATCGGCACCGCTAACGACTGCCGGTTTGATGCGTTGTAAATGTCGTCGGCGAACTGGCAGCCCCGAGTGCGCCCGGCTCGACCGCCTGCCGCGCGCCGCCATCGGCGGACAAGTTCGACGTCTGATACGAAAGGAACGTCTTTTCCAGCGCGTCCCGCGTCAGTTGCACGGCTTCGGGCAGATGCAGGAAGCGCGCGTCGTGATGCAGGCCGAGCGTGAAGCTGTACAACTCGAAGAGCATCAGCTTCGGGTCCGTCTCCGGTTTCAGATGCCCCTCTTCCTTCGCCTGACGAATCGCCCGCAACAGCGCTTCCCGCCAGGTCGTCACACTGCTGACGAGTTGCTCGCGCACCGCGCTCGCCGCCCGGTCGTCGTACTCGACCGCGCCACTGATGTAGATGCAGCCCGTCGTCACTTCCTCGATTCGCCGCTCCATCCATCGGCTCATCATCCCGCGCAATCGCGGCAAGCCGCGCGGCTCGCGCAGGCTCGGGAAGAACACTTCGTCTTCGAAACGGCGGTGGTACTCGCGCACCACTTCCACCTGCAAATCTTCGCGTGAACCAAAGTGTGCAAAGACGCCGCTCTTGCTCATCTGCATCCGTTCGGCCAGCAGGCCGATCGTCAGCCCTTCAAGCCCGTCCCTGCTTGCCAGATCCAACGCTGCGTCGAGAATCGCGGCCCGCGTCTGTTCGCCTTTTCGCATGATCCCTACCGTCCTCTCAGTCCCGATTAGAAACGAACGGCCGTTCTATTATTGTGGCCGAACGCCGGTGTAACAAGCAAATTTTTAGAAACCAGTTTCTAAAACGCTGCCAGCGTCAATACGATAAGTCTTAACTTGGCGCGTTGATTGTCCCTTTTTATGCACGGACTGCATGTAAGTGACTGCCCGAGTTCCCATTCTGTGGGAGATGTTTGCCACTCGGCATCTATTCTGCCTGTCGGGACGCAGTTTTTGGCTTCAATCGTATTGGCCGATGGTGATCATCTTCATCATCGCGCGATAGGTGTTGTAGGCGAGCCAACTGAGCACGCGCTCAAAGAGCGGACGCGACGCGTAACGCTTTTCGTCGATGGGACTGGCTTCGTCAAAAGCCTGAAGAATGGCGTCGTGCAAACCGGCGATTTCCGGGTGATTGACGAGCACCATGTTGGCTTCGTTGTTCAGGACGAGCGAGAGTGCGTCGAGGTTCGATGAACCGATCGTCGCCCAGTCGGCGTCCACGACAGCGACCTTGCCGTGAAGCATCGTTTTCTCATATTCGGCGATGCGCACGCCGTGCTTCAGCAAGTTGCCATAGAGGAAAGGCGTCGCGTAGTCGAGCGCGACGAACTCCTTACGCCCGATCACGAGCGAGACGCGCACGCCGCGTTGCGCCGCGTGCACCAGCGCGCGCCGCAGCTTGCGGCCCGGCATGAAGTAGGGATTGGCCAGCAGCACTTCGCGCTCCGCATGGGCGATGGCGCGCAGATAGGCCTTCTCGATGGCGCGTCGGTTCAGCAGATTGTCGCGCGCGACGAACGCCACGCACGGACGGTCCACCGCGTGAATCTCGCCCAAGCGCGCGCGCTGGCGTGCGCGCAATGCGCGACGCGAACTCCATCGGCTTTGCGGCGGCTCGGGATCGCAGTTCGGCGAACGCGGCTCGCGCGGCTTCACGCCCAGGCGAATGCGCTGCCACTGGAGGTCGAACGCATCGCGCACGTCTTTGACAACGGGACCTTGCGCTTCCATCGCGAAGTCCCAGCGCGGCACGTCGAGTCGCGTGCCGTTCTGGTCGAAGTCATCGACGATATTGATGCCGCCGCAGAACGCATGGACGTTGTCGATCAGCGCGAGCTTGCGATGCGTCCGCGAAAAACCGAGCGGCCCGAACAGCAGATGCGGGTTGTAGACGCGATGCTCGACGCCGCCTTCCTTCCACTGCGCAAACATCGGAAGATTGCTTTGCGTGCCGACGCCATCGGTGATCACACGCACCACCACGCCGCGCGCCGCCGCGCGCACGAGCGCATCGGACACGGCGCGGCCGATGTCGTCGTTGGCGAAAATGTAGGTTTCGAGCGACACCGACGTCTTCGCGTTGTCGATGCGCTCGATCAGCGCGGGGAAAAACTCCACGCCGCTCTGAAAGATGCGAACGTGATTGCCGACGGTGAAACAAAGCCGCGGCGGACGCCGTCCGGAAAACAGCGCCTGACGCAACCGCTTGAAATTGCGCCGCGGACGCACACCGATCATCGGTTATGCGCCGCCAGGCGCTCGGGCAATTGAAGGATCGCTTCGCGGTTCGACCACGAGAAACAGCGGTCGGCGGCCTCGCGAAGCGGCAGCCACAGATGCGACGTGTGTTCGCGCGGCGCGAGTGTCACTTCCAGACAGTGCGGCACACAGAGGCTGAACTGGTGTTCGGTATTGTGCGTGACGCCTTCGGCATAGCGATGCCGCCACTGCGGATAGATCTCGTACTGAATGCTGTGATGCCAGTCGAGCAGCGCGGCCTCGGGCACGAGCGGACTGCCGACGACGATGCCCGTCTCTTCCTGCACTTCGCGCGCGGCGGTTTCCGCGAACGGCTCGTCGATGTGATCTTTCGAGCCTGTCACCGACTGCCAGAAACCTTTGTGGTCCGCGCGCTCGATGATGAGCACATCGAGGTCCGGCGTATGAATGACGACCAGTACGGATTCGGGGATTTTGGGCGGCTTCTGCATGGCGTAAGGAACACGCTTCTTTATCTGTCTTGGTCCCGGAGACTGTAACGCAAAAAGCGAAAAAGGCGCGGGCCATGACAGCCCGCGCCTTTTTTCATCGCAACATTGCGACGCTTACTGCGACGCTCAGCTCGCCTTCTGCTCCGGCTGACGCAGACGAATATGCAATTCGCGCAACTGGCGCTCGTCCACTTCGCTCGGCGCTTGCGTGAGCAGATCCTGCGCGCGCTGCGTCTTCGGGAACGCGATGGTGTCGCGGATCGAGTCGGCGCCCGACATCAGCGTGACGATGCGGTCCAGACCAAACGCGATACCGCCGTGCGGCGGCGCGCCGTACTGCAGCGCGTCGAGCAGGAAGCCGAATTTGAGGCGCGCTTCTTCCGCGCCGATCTTCAGTGCGCGGAACACCTTGCTCTGCACGTCTTCCTGGAAGATACGCACGGAACCGCCGCCGATTTCCCAGCCGTTCAGCACCATGTCGTACGCCTTCGCGAGACAGCGGCCCGGATCCGTTTCGAGATATTCGAGGTGCTCGTCCTTCGGGCTCGTGAACGGGTGATGCGCGGCCACGTAGCGGTTCTCTTCCTCGTCGAACTCGAACATCGGGAAGTCGATGACCCACAGCGGCTTCCAGCCGGTCTCGAGCAGGCCGTTCGCCTTGCCGAATTCCGAATGACCGATCTTCAGGCGCAGCGCGCCCAGGCTGTCGTTCACGACCTTCGCGCGATCCGCCGCGAAGAAGATGATGTCGCCGTCTTGCGCCGCCGTGCGCTCCATGATCGCGGCGAGCGCGGCATCATGCAGATTCTTGACGATCGGGCTTTGCAGACCGTCGCGGCCCTTCGTCTTGTCGTTGACCTTGATCCACGCCAGGCCCTTCGCGCCGTAGATGCGCACGAATTCCGTGTAACCGTCGATGTCGCCACGCGACAGCTCGCCGCCCTTCGGCACGCGCAACGCTGCGACGCGGCCGTCCTTCGAGTTCGCCGGCATGCTGAACACCTTGAAGTCGACGTCGCGCACGGCGTCGGTCAGGTCGGCGAATTCCAGCTTCACGCGCAGGTCGGGCTTGTCCGAACCGAAGCGGCGCATCGCTTCCGAGTACAGCATGACCGGGAATTGTTCCGGCAGCGCGACGTCCATCGTCTCCTTGAAGACGTGGCGGATCATCTCTTCGAACAGATCGCGGATTTCCTGCTCGTTCAGGAACGAGGTTTCGCAGTCGATCTGCGTGAATTCCGGCTGACGGTCGGCGCGCAGGTCTTCGTCGCGGAAGCACTTGGTGATCTGATAGTAACGGTCGAAGTTCGCGACCATCAGCAATTGCTTGAACAATTGCGGCGATTGCGGCAGCGCGAAGAACTGACCCGCGTTGACGCGCGACGGCACGAGGTAGTCGCGCGCGCCTTCCGGCGTGCTCTTGGTCAGCATCGGCGTTTCGATGTCGATGAAACCTTGCGCGTCCAGATACTTGCGCACTTCCATCGCCACGCGATAGCGCAGGCGCAGGTTCTTCTGCATCTGCGGACGGCGCAGGTCCAGCACGCGATGCGTGAGGCGCGTGGTTTCGGAGAGGTTGTCGTCGTCGAGCTGGAACGGCGGCGTCACCGATGCGTTCAGCACCGTCAGCTCATGGCACAGCACTTCAATCTTGCCGCTCGTGAGATTGGCGTTGGCCGTGCCTTCGGGACGGTTGCGCACCACGCCCTTCACCTGGACGCAGAACTCGTTGCGCACGCCTTCGGCCACGCCGAACATCTCGGCGCGGTCCGGATCGCAGACGACCTGAACGAGCCCTTCGCGATCGCGCAAGTCGATGAAGATAACGCCCCCGTGATCGCGGCGGCGATGCACCCAGCCGCACAGCGAGACGGTTTGGCCCAGGAGGGCTTCGGTCACCAGACCGCAGTATTCAGATCGCATCGACATGATGTGTGTGTCTTTCGTTGTTCGTTAATCAACGGCTCGCGCGCGGATCGTGCTCTTGGTCGGCGTGATTCGCGGCGCGCGCGCCGGCATTACATCGGCGGCTCGGTGGGGCGGCGGGCGGGCGCGACCGGCGTGAGCGGCGCGCTCGGGGCGGGGGCGACCACGCCCATCGAGACGATGTACTTCAGTGCGGCGTCGACGGTCATATCCAGTTCGACGACTTCGCTTTTCGGCATCATTAGAAAGAAGCCGGACGTGGGGTTCGGCGTCGTCGGCACATAGACGCTCACGTGGTCTTCCTTCAGATGGTTGAGCACGTCGCCGCCGGGAATGCCGGTCAAAAAGCCGATGGTGTACGAGCCCTTGCGCGGATATTCGATCAGCAGCGCCTTGCGGAATGCATTGCCGCTCGACGAGAGCAGCGTGTCGGACACCTGCTTCACGCTGGTATAAAGCGGGCCGACGACGGGAATGTGACGAACGATCGCGTCCCACCACAGCACGAGCTTCTGCCCGATGAAATTCTGCGTGAGCAAGCCGACGATGAAGATGAACGCCAGCGTCAGCACCGCGCCCAGGCCCGGCAGATGGAAGCCGAAGACGCGCTCCGGTTGCCACGCGGACGGCAAGAGCAGCAGCGTCTGGTCCATGGTTCCGATCACGAGGCCGAGCACCCACAGGGTGATGGCGAGCGGCACCAACACGAGCAGGCCGGTGAGGAACACGGATTTGAGCGTAGTCTTTTTCGTGGTCACGTTGTAGTCGATAAGGTCGCTGCGGACGGTTGAGCGGGCTGGGCGCGGTTATCGCGTTCGTCGCGGTTCTAGCGTGCGTGGGTATGCGCGGCCGTCCGATGAGTAGCGGATAGAGCCGCGCGACGCGCCCGGCGTTCAGGCGTCAGGCCGCGCCCGACGATGCCGGGGATGCCGGAGACGCCGACGACCCAGCAGCAGGCGCCGTGCTTGCAGGCGCCGATGCCTCGGACGACGATGCCGCGCCCGCGTTCGCGCTGTTGCTCGCGGCAGCCGTTTCGCCGGATTTCGACGCCGCCGTATCCGACTTGGCGCCGCCGTTGCTGCCGCCCCGGAAATCGGTGACATACCAGCCGGAGCCCTTCAACTGGAAACCAGCCGCGGTGACCTGTTTGGAGAAGGCGTCCTTGCCGCAGGCAGGACATTGCGTGAGCGGTGCATCGCTCATTTTCTGAAGCACGTCTTTTTCGTGGCCGCAGGATGCGCAGCGGTATGCGTAAATCGGCATGGCACTCTTCCTACAATGATCTGTCGACGCTTGCAAAGCCTTGAATTATAGCCGCAAACCGGCATCGGCCCGCTTTTTGGGCGCGTTGAAGCCGTACGGTTCTTCGCAAGGTGAGGACGGTGCCCGCCTGTTTCAAGCGCGCCGCCATGTCAGCCAGCGCTCGCGGCCGGCGAACACGGGAATGGAACCGGTCACTTCACGGTCGTCGGTCAGTTCGAAATGCGGGCCGAGGAGCGCGTGAAGTTCGTCGCGCTCGATGCCGAACGGCGGCCCTTTCGGCGTCGCGCCGATGAAAAAGAAGCCGGCGAGCAGCGCGCCCGGTCGCAGAAGCGCGGCCATGCGCGCGGCGTAATCCGCCCAGCGATGCCTCGGCAGCGCGCAGAGAAAAGCGCGTTCGTAGATCCAGTCCGGCGCGAACGGCGGCTGATATGCGAAGAAATCCGCCTGCTCGACGACATCCGCATGCGCGCCCAGTTGCGCGCGCGCCGCCGCGACGGCGCTCGGCGAAAAGTCGATCGCCCGCACGGTGCAGCCGCGCTCGGCCAGATACGACGCCTCGTATGCGCTGCCGCAGCCGGGAATCAGCACGTTCGTGGCCTGCGTGACCGGAAGCGCCGACACGAACGATTCGAACGCGTCCGGCACGCCCGCCTGATCCCACGGCGTGAAGCGCTGATCGAAGCGCTCGTCCCAGAAACCCGGCGAATCGGGATCGCGGTTATTGAACGTCGGATCGCTCATGGAAGCTCCCTGCGCCAAGCGCTCATAGATGGCCCATCCACATTTCCGCGATGACGACGCCCGCGCCCGCGATCGCGACCAGCCCGACGACGAGCAGCGTCGTCAGCAGCCGATTCGTGCGCTTCTGCTCGGTGAGAAGCAGCCGCATGGTGTCGTCGTTGCTGCTTCGCGGCGCGTCGTGGCGCTCGGCGAGCAGATGATGGATCAGCCGCGGCAGTTGCGGGATGGTCTTGCTCCACTGCGGCGCTTCCATCTGCAGGCGCTCGAACCAGCCGCGCCAGCCGATCTGCTCGTTCATCCAGCGCTCGAGATACGGCTTCGCGGTCTTCCAGAGGTCGAGTTCCGGATCGAGCGAGCGGCCGAGTCCTTCGACATTGAGCATCGTCTTTTGCAGCAGCACGAGTTGCGGCTGAATCTCGACGTTGAAGCGGCGCGACGTCGAAAAGAGCCGCATCAGCACTTGTCCGAGCGAAATGTCCTTCAGCGCGCGATCGAAGTACGGCTCGCACACCGCGCGGATCGCGCTTTCCAGTTCTTCGACGCGCGTGCTCGGCGGCACCCAGCCTGACTCCAGATGCAGCGTCGCGACACGGTGATAGTCGCGCTTGAAGAACGCGAGGAAGTTCTGCGCGAGATAGTTCTTGTCGAAGTCCGAGAGCGCTCCGACGATGCCGAAGTCCAGCGCGATGTATCGCCCGAAGGTGGCCGGATCGAGACTGACCTGGATGTTGCCCGGGTGCATGTCGGCGTGAAAGAAGCCGTCGCGAAACACCTGCGTGAAAAAGATTTCGACGCCCTCGCGCGCGAGCTTCGGAATGTCGACGCCCGCCGCGCGGAGCGTTTCGACCTGGCTGATCGGCACGCCGACCATCCGCTCCATGACGAGCACCGTCGGCGCGGAAAGGTCCCAGTACATCTCGGGCACGAGCAGCAGATCGAGTCCGGCGAAGTTGCGCCGCAACTGGCTGCCGTTTGCGGCCTCGCGCATGAGATCGAGTTCGTCGTGCAGATATTTGTCGAATTCGGCGACGACTTCGCGCGGCTTCAACCGCCGGCCGTCGGGCCAAAGGCGTTCCGCCCAGATCGCGATGTCGCGCAGCAGCGCGAGGTCGGAATCGATCACGGGCAGCATGCCGGGCCGCAGCACCTTGACCGCCACGGGCTTGCCCGCGTGCTCGCCGTGCTTGATCTTCGCGAAATGTACTTGCGCGATGGACGCGCTCGCCACCGGCACGCGCTCGAAGTCGTCGAAAAGCTGTTCGATCGGCGCGCCGAGCGACTTCTCGATGATCGACACCGCCACGTTCGAATCGAACGGCGGCACGCGATCCTGCAGCTTCGCGAGTTCGTTGGCGATATCGACCGGCAGGAGGTCGCGCCGCGTCGAGAGCACCTGTCCGAACTTCACGAAGATCGGCCCGAGGCTTTCCAGCGCGAGCCGCAAGCGAATGCCGCGTTCGATATCGAAGCGGCGGCCGAACGTCGTGATGCGCATGAGATAGCGCACGCGGCGGTCGTTGATGCCGCTCATTACCAGTTCGTCCAGGCCGAAGCGGACAATCGTGAAAAAAATCTTGAGAAAACGCAAAAAACGCATGGTCGGGATTCGCTTCAGCTCGTTATTCGTGCGAGTCGCTTACGGATTCGCCGCCGGTCCGCGCTGAAGCGCCGCGAGCCGTGGGTCGTGATTGGACTGCCTGTTCGCTTCGCTCGATTTTCTCGATGCGCTTCTCCACGCGCGCCAGCGCATCGCGCGCACGCGAAAGCTCCGCGTTGAACGCATCGAGCGCACTCTTGCGCACGAGTTGCGGGCGCTCGTCGAGCAGATATTCGGCGACCGTGTCCAGCAGATTGCGGCTCGTGCGCCGCGCCTGCTCCTGAACCGTCCGCGCGATGAGGCCGACACGATGCGCGGGCGCATCGCCGATCACGCGCGCGAGATCCTCTTCCGGGTCCCACCGCAAATGTTCGGCCAGCTTCGCGAGCGTCGTCGCGAATTCGGCATCGCCCTCGATGCGAACGTGCTTCATCACGGCCGCCTGCCCGCCCTGCAGGAACGCGGGAAGCGCGTCGAGCGGCACCGAGATCGAGACGTCGAAGCGCGCGGCGTCCGCTTCCGTCGTCGCAGCGAAGAGGCCGTCCGCTTGCGCGACGAGCGCGATCGAAACCGGTCCGCATACGAGCTTCACGCACTTGCCGGCATACGGCTTCACGCGCTCGCGCGCCCACGGCTCGCGCACGAGCAGATGATCGACGACGGCCGCGAACGCACTGGACGCGGTCTTGAAGGCGGGATTCGTGGCGGGACGGGAGGATTCGTATGCGTTCGTCATCGGCTCTGAGATGAAAAAACCCGCGCAAGCGGCAGCTCGCGCGGGTTCTATTCTACGGTTTTAAGCAGCGCAGGCGGCGCGGCTCACGGTCTGTGTTCAGTATTTCGACAAGGCGATCCTTAGGAGCACGCCGGCCGCGGCGCGATGTGCGCGTCGCGGCCAGCGACCGACCGATCAACTCACCTGCTGAATGCCCGCCAGCAGCCAGCCTTCGTTGCCCGACTTCTGCTTCGACAGGTTCCAGATTTCGACGAACGGCTCCGCCGCCGCGCCTTCCGATTCGCGGATCAGCCCGTGGAAGCGCACGCTCGCGAGATACTCGTTCGCGCGATCTTCGACGCCGAGGACATCGGCGTTGAGCTGAACCACGTCCGTGCGATTCGGCGCACTGCCGCGCGCATCGATGTCCAGCTTCACTTCGGCGAACATTTCCGGCGTCGTGAATTCGCGGATGTCGTTGACGTTGCCGCGATCCCACGCGTCCTGCAGGCGCACGAAGTAAACCTTCGCGTTGCGGACGAATGCGTCGGTATCGAAGCCGGCCGGCACGTTCGCCGGTGTCACGGGCGTCGTGGCGTTATCGATATAGCTGCCGCCGAAACCGCCCGGCTGCGCCACGCGCGGCGGCTCATGATTCAGCCCGGTGCGCGTCGACGGGCCGCTGTGAGGCGAAGCGGAGCCCGCACCCGCGTAAGCCGGCGTCGAGTTGTTGCCCTGACGCTTGCGCATGATGAAGCGGAACAGCATGACGGCCGCCAGCACGATCAGCGCGATCATGATCATGTTCGCCATGGCGCCGGCAAAGGCTTCGCCGAGGCCGAAATGCGACAGCAGCGCCGCGATGCCCAGGCCAGCCGCGAGACCGGCGATCGGCCCGAGCCAGCGATTACGCGCCGGCTGCGCGGCGGGCGCCGCCGGCGCGGGCTGCGGACGTTGCGCCTGCGCGGCCTGTCCCGGCTGATTCTGGCCGAACGACTGCGACGGCGGCGTCGCCTGATGTTGTTGCGTAGCGGTGGCGGACTGACGGCCCATGCTGCGGCCGCCGCCCATGCGTTTGGCTTCCGCCGTTTCCGCGAAGATTGCGCCAGCCGCGATGACACCAGCCAGCGCCACGACTCCGGCCTTCCTGAAGAAGATGCTCAGGAAACCCCGGGTTTGGGGTATGCGCGTATCGGACATTTCGAATCCTTTCGAGAGTGGAACACTAAAATTTGGTCCCGACGTGTAACGCTACCACGCCACCTGACAAATTGTAATATTCGACTCGATCCAGGCCCGCTTGTTCCATCATTGTTTTGAGCGTCTCCTGGTCCGGGTGCATGCGAATGGATTCGGCCAGATAACGGTAGCTGTCCGCGTCCTTCGCCACTTTGTCGCCAAGCCACGGCAAAATCTTGAAACTGTAGATATCGTACGGCTTCTTCAGCGGTTCCCACACTTTCGAGAATTCCAGTACCAGCAACCGCCCGCCCGGTTTGAGCACGCGCTGCATTTCCGCGAGCGCGCGATCCTTGTGGGTCATGTTACGCAAGCCGAACGCCACTGTAATCACATTGAAATAATTGTCCGGAAACGGAATCTTTTCCGCGTCGCACAGCAGTGTCGGCGTGATGACGCCCTTGTCCACCAGCCTGTCGCGCCCCACGCGCAGCATCGATTCGTTGATGTCCGTATGCCAGACCTCGCCGGTTTCGCCGGCCTGCTTGGCGAAGGCCATCGCCAGATCGCCGGTGCCGCCCGCGATATCCAGCACCTTGTAGCCCGAGCGCACTTTTGCCTGCCCGATCGTGAAATGCTTCCAGATACGGTGCAGCCCGCCGGACATCAGGTCGTTCATCAAGTCGTAATTGCTCGCGACGGAGTGAAACACGCCCGCCACTTTCTTCGCCTTGTCCTGCTCGTCGACCGTTTCGTATCCGAAGTGGGTCTTGCTCATAGCGCTCTTTCCTCGCCTGTTGTTCGTTGTCAGCCTGCGCAATCGCCGCGCCGGCTCTGCGGCTTTATGCCGCATTCGTCCATATTCGTTCTTTTAGTGGCAGTGGCCGCCGGACGCCTTCGCCGCCATCGGCGCATCGCGGTCGACGCCGGCGGCCTGCAGCTTCGCCAGATAGTCGCGCCAGAGGTCGTCCTGACGCGTCGCGAGATCGTAAAGGATGTCCCACGAATAAATGCCGGTGTTATGGCCGTCGGAGAAATTGAGCTGCAGCGCGTAATGCCCGACCGGCTCCACGCCGATGATGCTCACCTCGCGCTTGCCCGTCTGCAGCGTCTCCTGGCCGGGGCCGTGGCCCTGAACTTCGGCGGAGGGCGAATAGACGCGCAGCAGTTCGAACGGCACGCGATACGACTCGCCGCCGTCGTACTGCAGTTCCAGAACGCGGGATTTCGAATGCAGAACGACGCCGGTGGGAATCGGCGTCGTCGATGTCAGTCCGCTCATGATGAGCCTTGCCTCGTGAAATTAATGGTGGCCGAACGCCTGATTCAGCTCGTTGCGGATCGCTTCGCGCAAGAGCGTCGCCTGCGCGCGGCGCCTGGAAAGTTGCGCCTCGGAGACCGTGCGCTGACGCGGCGCCCAGATCGGCAGAGGAAAACGGGAATCGTTGGTGAAGCGCGGAATGACGTGCCAGTGAACGTGCGGCACCTGATTGCCGAGGCTCGCCAGATTGATCTTCTCGGGCACGAGCACGCGGCGCATCGCGCGTTCCACGCCGTTGACGGCGGCCATCACGCGAGCGCGGTCCGCGTCCGACAGGTCCGACATTTCGGCGACGTGCGCGCCCCAGACGACGCGGCACAGGCCCGGCCAGTCGGGTTCATCGGCGAGGACGACGCGCAATGCGTCGTCCGACCACAGCACTTCGCCGCCGTCTTCACGGCAAAAGACACAGTCCATCGCGACCCTCTAACGAAATCGAACATCGATTCCGCTATTACACCAGCACGCGCTCGATACCGCCATTGTTCGCGCGTTCGACATACTGTTCCATCCAGTTTTCGCCGAGCGTCTTGCGCGCGATTTCCACGACGATATAGTCCGCCTCGACGTTGGCGTCCTCGTTGTAGCGCGACAGCCCCTGCAGGCACGACGGGCAGCTCGTGAGAATCTTCACGTCCGTGCCGTTGGTCTGCGCGCCATCGCCTGCGGAGAGCACGGAGCCGGGCGCCGCGCCCGCCGATCCCGCCGATGCGTTCATCGGATTGATCGCGTTCGATCCGGCCTCGGCCACGAGCGGAATGCCGCGCAGCTTCGCCGCGCCCTTGCGGATTTCCTCTTCCTTGCGGAAGCGCACTTGCGTCGAAATGTCAGGACGCGTGACCGCGAGCGTGCCCGATTCGCCGCAGCAGCGATCGTTCTTCTGGATCTTGTAGCCGTCGTGCTCCGCGCCCATCAGGTCGTTGACGAGCTTGACCGGGTCCATCGTCTTGATCGGCGAATGGCACGGGTCGTGATACATGTAGCGCGTGCCCTTCACGCCTTCCAGCTTGATGTTCTTCTCGAGCAGGAATTCGTGAATGTCGATGATCCGGCAGCCGGGGAAGATCTTCTCGAATTCATAGCCCGCGAGTTGGTCGTAACACGTTCCGCACGACACGACCACGGTCTTGATATCGAGATAGTTCAGCGTGTTCGCCACGCGATGGAACAGCACGCGATTGTCCGTGACGATCTTCTCGGCCTTGTCGTACTGACCCGAGCCGCGCTGCGGATAGCCGCAGCACAGGTAACCCGGCGGCAGCACGGTTTGCACGCCCGCTTCCCACAACATGGCCTGCGTCGCGAGGCCGACCTGCGAGAACAGGCGCTCCGAACCGCAGCCGGGGAAATAGAACACCGCTTCCGAATCGACGGTCGTCGTTTGCGGATTGCGGATGATCGGAACGATCTTGTTATCTTCGATATCCAGCAGCGCGCGCGCCGTCTTCTTCGGCAGATTGCCCGGCATCTTCTTGTTCATGAAGTGGATCACCTGCGTGACCACCGGCGGCTTGCCGACCGTCGCGGGCGGTTTCGCGGTCTGCTTCTTCGCCAGCTTCTTAATGAGGTCGTTGCCGAGACGCTGCGCCTTGTAGCCGACGCCCATCATCGCGGTGCGCGCGAGGTTGATGGTCTGCGGATTCGTCGCGTTCAGGAAGAACATGCCCGCCGCGTTGCCCGCGTTGAACTTCTTCTTGCCCATCTTGCGCAGCAGGTTGCGCATGTTCATCGACACATCGCCGAAATCGATCTTCACCGGGCACGGCGTCGCGCACTTGTGGCAGACGGTGCAATGGTCGGCGACGTCGTTGAACTCGTCCCAATGCTTGATCGATACGCCGCGCCGCGTCTGCTCTTCGTACAGGAACGCTTCGACGAGCAGCGACGTCGCGAGAATCTTGTTGCGCGGGCTGTAGAGCAGGTTCGCGCGCGGCACGTGCGTCGCGCACACCGGCTTGCACTTGCCGCAGCGCAGGCAGTCCTTGATGGAATCGGAGATTGCGCCGATATCCGACTGCTGCATGATGATCGACTCGTAGCCCATCAGCCCGAACGACGGCGTGTACGCGTTGCGCAGGTCCGCGCCTTCGAGCAGCTTGCCCGCGTTGAAGCGCCCTTGCGGATCGACGCGCTTCTTGTACGCGCGGAAATCGCCGATTTCCTCTTCGGTCAGGAACTCCAGCTTCGTGATGCCGATGCCGTGCTCGCCCGAGATCACGCCATCGAGCGAACGCGCGAGCTTCATGATGCGCGCGACCGCGTGATGCGCGTCCTGCAGCATCTCGTAGTTGTCGGAGTTGACGGGGATGTTCGTGTGCACGTTGCCGTCGCCCGCGTGCATGTGCAGCGCGACGAACACGCGGCCGCGCAGCACTTGCTTGTGGATGGCCTGCGCTTCGTCGAGGATCGGCTTGAACTCGCCGCCGTTGAAAATCTGGCGCAGTTCCCCGCGGATTTCCTGCTTCCACGAAATGCGCAGCGTGCGGTCCTGTGCGAGATGGAACACGTTCGCATCCGGCTGCACGTCCACGCGATCGGCGAACTTCTCGGCGAGCGCTTCGTAGCCGAGGCCGACGAGATAGTGCTGCGCCTCGCGCAACGACATGTCGAGCTTGTCACCGACGAAGCTCCAGCGGTCGCGCACGCGCTTGAGTAGATCGAGCGCCTGCTGCACGCGGTCTTCGAGCAGTTCGGCGCTCGGAATCTCGCTCGCGTCGTCGCTCTTGCCGAGCGGCAGCTTGCCGTTGCGGAAGAACGTTTCGAGCGCGTCGAGCAGTTGCAGCTTGTTCTTGATCGACAGTTCGATGTTGATGCGCTCGATCCCGTCCGTGTACTCGCCCATGCGATTGAGCGGGATCACGACGTCTTCGTTGATCTTGAACGCGTTCGTGTGCTTGGCGATGGCGGCCGTGCGCGAGCGGTCGAGCCAAAAGCGCTTGCGCGCCTCCGCGCTCACCGCGACGAAGCCTTCGCCGCTCTTGCCGTTCGCCATGCGCACGACTTCGGACGTGGCGTGCGCGACGGCATCGGCGTTGTCGCCGACGATATCGCCGATCAACACCATCTTCGGGAACGCGTTGCGCTTGCTCTTCGTCGCGTAACCGACCGCGCGCAGATAGCGCTCGTCGAGATGCTCGAGGCCCGCGAGAATCGCGCCGCCCTGCTTCGACGTTTCGAACAGATAGTCCTTGATTTCGACGATGCTCGGAATCGCGTCGCGCGCCTGGCCGAAGAATTCGAGGCAGACGGTGCGCGTATGCGCGGGCATCTTGTGCAGAATCCAGCGCGCGGACGTGATGAGCCCGTCGCAGCCTTCCTTCTGCACGCCCGGCAGGCCGGACAGGAACTTGTCGGTCACGTCCTTGCCGAGCCCTTCCTTGCGGAACGTGCGGCCGGCGATATCGAGGCTTTCCGTGCGGATCAGCTTTTCGCCCGGCGCGCGATTGCCGTCGAACCAGTCGAGCCGGAAGCGCGCCACTTCGACATCGTGAATCTTGCCGCAGTTGTGATCCAGGCGCGTGACTTCGAGCCAGTTGCCTTCCGGATCGACCATGCGCCACCACGCGAGGTTGTCGAGCGCCGTGCCCCACAACACCGCCTTCTTGCCGCCCGCGTTCATCGCGACATTGCCGCCGACGCACGATGCATCGAGCGAAGTCGGATCGACGGCGAACACGAAGCCCGCCTGCTCGGCCGCTTCGGTGACGCGCCGCGTGACGACGCCCGCGCCGGAGAAAATCGTCGCGACCTTGTGATCGACGCCCGGCAAATCCGTCATCTCGACCGGCCCGAGCTGCTCCAGCTTTTCCGTGTTGATGACGGCGGAAAACGGCGTGAGCGGAATCGCGCCGCCCGTGTAGCCGGTGCCGCCGCCGCGCGGAATCACGGTGAGGCCGAGTTCGAAGCACGCCTTGATGAGCCCGGCGATTTCGCTTTCGGTGTCCGGCGTCAGCACGACGAACGGATACTCGACGCGCCAGTCGGTCGCGTCCGTCACATGCGATACGCGCGACAGGCCGTCGAAGCGAATGTTGTCCTTTTGCGTCTCTCTGCCCAGCGCGCGCGATGCGCGGCGGCGCAGATCGGCCATGCGGTCGAACTCGGCGGCGAAGTCATCGACGGCGCGCCGCGCAGCGGCGACCAGCAGTTGCACGCGCTCGGCGCGCTCGCGGCTGCCGGCTTCGTCGCTGTGCTCGGACAGGTCCGCGCGACGGCGCTTCTCGATTTCCGCGAGCCGGTGATTCAGCGCTTCGACGAGCAGCGCGCGGCGTTTCGGGTTGTCGAGCAGGTCGTCCTGCAGATACGGATTGCGGCGCACGGCCCAGATATCGCCGAGCACTTCATACAGCATGCGCGCCGAGCGGCCCGTGCGGCGTTCCGCGCGCAGTTCGTCGAGCGCGGCCCAGGCTTCGTCGCCGAGCAGGCGCATGACGATCTCGCGATCGGAAAACGACGTGTAGTTATACGGAATTTCGCGCAGACGGGGTTCGATATCGAGCGCCAAGGCGGCATGGGCGCCATTCGGATCGAAGGCTTGAGGTGCGTTCATGTTCGACGGTTCGGTGGTTCGGCGTGTGCGCTTCGGGAAACGGAAACGCCGACGATGCGCGTGGGGGCGCAGATTTTCGAATAAGACTTTTCTTGCGAAAGCGGGTGAATCGCCTGAATGTGCCGGGGTAACGGCGACACGGCGAGGCTCACGACGACGCCTTCGATGTGCCCAAGATCAACGCCACGATCGCGTATGGCGCGCGTGCCGCTCGGCCGCGGCGTGATGCTCGCGGGGAACGTGCGCCAGAGTATCGATCCGAAGCTGCCAGTGCATCTGCCGATCCTGATTGCTGATTTGTAAAAGGAAATTCTAACCCATCGCGAAAAACGCCGTTCGCGGGCGCTATCAGTCAGAAGGGGCATTTGCGCGCCTTTTTTGGACGCCGATCCGCGCATTTACGTGCTTTTCATCGACCGGGCGGACGGTCGGAAATCCGCAAAGCCGGAAATGCGTCCCTTTGCGGCTATCATTGATGTTTTCGCCCCGAATTCGCGCCGTTTCGGCTCGCCTCACGATTTTCCGCATGAACCATCCCGACTACCTGAAGAAAGTGCTCACCGCGCGCGTCTACGATGTCGCGCGTGAAAGCGAGCTGGAGCCCGCCCGCAACCTGTCGGCGCGCCTGCGCAACTCCGTCTATCTGAAGCGCGAGGACAACCAGCCGGTGTTCTCGTTCAAGATTCGCGGCGCCTATAACAAGATGGCGAATCTTCCCGCCGACGTGCTCGCGCGCGGCGTGATCACGGCGTCGGCGGGCAATCACGCGCAGGGCGTGGCGCTCTCGGCGGCGCGCCTCGGCTGCCGCGCGGTCATCGCGGTGCCGACGACCACGCCGCAAGTCAAGATCGATGCGATCCGCACGCACGGCGGCCCGACGGTCGAAGTGGTGCTGGCGGGCGAATCGTACAGCGACGCCTACGCGCGCGCCGTCGAGCTACAGCAAGAGCGCGGCCTGACCTTCGTGCATCCGTTCGACGATCCCGATGTCATCGCCGGGCAAGGCACCGTCGCGATGGAAATTCTGCGTCAGCATCAGGGCCCCATTCACGCGATCTTTGTGCCGATCGGCGGCGGCGGACTGGCGGCGGGCGTCGCCGCGTACGTCAAGGCCGTGCGTCCGGAGATCAAGGTAATCGGCGTGCAGACCGAGGACTCCTGCGCGATGGGCCGCTCGATCAAGGCGGGCGAACGCATCACGCTCACGGAAGTCGGCCTGTTTTCGGACGGCACGGCGGTGAAGCTCGTCGGCGAAGAGACGTTCCGCCTGTGCCGCGAACTGCTCGACGAAGTGCTGACCGTCGATACCGACGCGCTCTGCGCCGCGATCAAGGACGTCTTCCAGGACACGCGCAGCGTGCTCGAGCCGGCCGGATCGCTGGCGGTGGCGGGTGCGAAGCTGTATGCGGAGCGCGAAGGCATCGAGGGCAAGACGCTCGTGGCCGTCACGTCCGGCGCGAACATGAATTTCGACCGCATGCGCTTCGTCGCGGAGCGCGCGGAAGTCGGCGAGGCGCGCGAAGCCGTGTTCGCCGTGACGATTCCCGAAGAGCGCGGCAGCTTCAAGCGCTTCTGCGAACTCGTCGGCGATCGCAGCGTGACCGAGTTCAATTACCGCATCGCGGATGCGCGCGCCGCGCACATCTTCGTCGGCGTGCAGATCAAGTCGCGCGGCGAGACGGCGCAGATGATGTCGTCGTTCATCGAGCATGGCTTTGCAACCGTCGATCTGTCCCACGACGAACTCTCGAAGCAGCACATCCGCTACATGGTGGGCGGCCATTCGCCCCTCGCGCAGGACGAGCGCCTGTTGCGCTTCGAATTCCCCGAGCGGCCGGGCGCGCTGATGAAATTCCTCTCGTCGATGGCGCCGGACTGGAACATCAGCCTCTTCCACTATCGCAATCAGGGCGCGGATTACAGCTCGATTCTCGTCGGCATTCAGGTGCCGCAGTCGGACAACGCCGAGTTCGAGCGCTTCCTCGCGACGCTCGGCTATCCGTGGTGGGACGAAGGCTCGAATCCGGTCTACAAGCTGTTCCTCGCTTAAAGGGCGCGCGCCGATGGCCTTCACGCTCGAAGACAAGCTCGTCGTCGCGATTTCGTCGCGCGCGCTCTTCGACTTCGAAGAGGAGAACCGCGTCTACGAAATGGGCGATCTCGCGCGCTACGAAGCGCTGCAGCGCACGCGGCTCGAAACGCCCGCGAAACCGGGCGTCGCGTTCGGGCTCATTCGCAAGCTGCTTGCGCTGAACGCGCATGAACAGCGCGTCGAAGTGGTGATTCTGTCGCGCAGCGATCCGATCAGCGGCCTGCGCGCGTTCCATTCGTGCCGCGAGCATGGACTTGCGATCGAGCGCGGCGTGTTCACGCGCGGCCGATCGCCGTTTGCGTACTTGAAACCGCTGCGCGCGTCGCTATTTTTGTCGGCGAATCCTGACGATGTCCGCGACGCGCTCGCCGCCGGCTTTCCCTCCGCGCGCGTGCTGCCGGAAACGCCGCGCGCCGCGAGCCGTTATGCTGATGAAATCCGCATTGCGTTCGACGGCGACGCCGTGCTCTTCTCCGACGAAGCCGAGCGCGTGTTTCAGGCCGATGGTTTGTCGGCGTTCGTCGGCCATGAAATCGACAAGAAGGATTTGCCGCTGCCGGGCGGGCCGCTGAAGCCGCTGCTCGCTGCGCTGAACAAGCTGCAACGCATTGCCGACGACAACGAGAAGGCGTCGTCGATGCACATTCGCACCGCGCTCGTCACGGCGCGCTCCGCTCCCGCGCACGAACGCGCGATCCGGACGCTGATGGCGTGGGACATCGAAATCGACGAAGCGATGTTCCTGGGCGGTCTCGACAAGGGCGAATTCCTGCGGGAATTCGAACCCGACTTTTTCTTCGACGATCAAATTCGCCACTGCGAATCGGCTCGTGTCGTGACTGCGACCGGCCACGTTCCCAGCGGCATAGCGAACGCATCATGACACCCGAACAATCTCCGCTCGGCAAGGCCGTCAACTACACCGAACAGTACGATCCCGCGCTGCTCTTCCCCATCGACCGCAAGCGCGCGCGCGATGCGATCGGCGTCGCGGACCGGCTGCCGTTCTTCGGCACGGACATCTGGAACGCTTACGAACTGTCGTGGCTGAACCGGCGCGGCAAGCCGCAGCTCGCGGTCGCGACGTTCTTCGTGCCGGCGGATTCGCCGAATATCGTGGAATCGAAGTCGTTCAAGCTGTATCTTGGATCGTTCGCGCAGACAGCGTTCGATTCCATCGACGACGTGCGCGCCGCCATCAAGCGCGATGTCTCCGCGATTTGCGGCGCGACGGTTTCGGTGCAGCTCACCGCGCCGGCGGATTTCGGCAAGCTGGCGATGGAAGAATTCGATGGTTTGTCGCTCGACCGGCTCGATCTCGACTGCGATGTTTATGCGCCGGATCCGTCGTTGCTGAAGGCGTCGCATGATGAAGCGCCTGTCGACGAGACGCTGTTTTCGAATCTGTTGAAATCGAATTGCCCGGTGACGGGACAGCCGGATTGGGGCAGCGTGCAGATTCGCTATTACGGCGGACAGATCGATCACGCGGGATTGCTGCGGTATATCGTTTCTTATCGCGAACATACCGGCTTCCATGAGCAATGCGTCGAGCGCATTTTCATGGACATCATGCGCGAGTGCAAACCGGAAAGGCTCGCGGTTTATGCACGTTATACGCGACGCGGCGGGCTGGATATCAATCCGTTTCGGACGAACTTCAATTTGCCGATGCCGGATAATGCGCGGTTGGCGCGGCAGTGAATGAACGATGCGGCTCTGCTTGCTTTTGAAGCAGAGCCCCAACGACATTACACCCCTACTTCTTATAAGCCACGCAATCCACCTCGACCTTGCAATCGATCACCATCGACGACACGACACAAGCCCGCGCCGGCGGATTCGCGCCGAAGTACTCCTTGAACACCTTGTTGAACGACGCGAAATCGCGCGGATCGTCCAGCCACACGCCGCAGCGCACGACGTGTTCCGTGCCGTACCCCGCTTCTTCCAGAATCGCGATCACGTTCTGAATCGCCTTGTGCGATTGCTCGACGATGCCGCCGTTGATCACCTCGCCGTCCTGCATCGGCGTCTGGCCCGACACGAACAGCCAGCCATCGGCTTCGACCGCGCGTGCGAACGGCATATGCGCGCCGCCTTGTCCCTTGCCGCCTTCCACGCCATAACGCTTCATCTTTCCACTCCTCTTCAAACGCAATAAGTCATCAAAACGCGCCCGCCGCATCCACCTTCGATGCCGCGCCCCGCGCCACGAAACGTCCCGCGCGCGCACCCGTCACGGCCTGCTCGCGATACGTCAACACGCCATTCACCCACACCGCGTCGATGCCCTCCGCCGCCTGTTGCGGCTTCGCGAACGTCGCGGCATCGCGCACACGCTCGGGATCGAACACGACGAGATCCGCGTGGAATCCCTCCCTCACCTCGCCCCGCTCGCTCAATCCGAAGCGCCGCGCCGACAGGCTCGTCATCTTGCGCACCGCCTCTTCCAGCGTGATGAGCGCCGTATCGCGCGCATAGTGGCCAAGCACGCGCGGAAACGCGCCCCACAAACGCGGATGCGGCAGCGGATCGTTCGGCAAGCCATCGGAGCCGACCATCGTCGCGGGATGCGAGAGAATGCGCCGCACGTCGTCCTCCGACATGTTGTGATACACCGCGCCCGCCGGCTGCAAGCGCTTCGCGGCGTCCTGCTGGCTCACCTTCCATTCATCGGCCACTTCGCGAATCAGCTTGCCCGCCATCTCCGGATGCGGCTCCGACCACGTGATCGTGATGTCGATATCGCCGGTCACCTGCTTGAGATCGAGCGTCGATGAACTGCGGTTGTACGGATAACAATCGCAGCCGACGGGCTGTCCGTCGCGCACCGTCTCCAGCGACTTCAGTACTTCCACGCTGCGCCCCCAGTTCGACGGCCCCGCGCACTTCAAATGCGAAATGACCACCGGCACGCGCGCATGGCGGCCGACGCCGTACGCTTCGTTCATCGCGTCGAGGATCGCGTCGAACTCGGTGCGCATGTGCGTCGTGTAGAGCGCGCCCGCTTTGCCGAGCGGCTCGGCCAGCGCCTCGACTTCCTCGGGCGGCGCGTTGAACGCCGATCCGTACGCAAGCCCGCTCGACAACCCGAGCGCGCCGTGATCGAGCGCCTCTTCGAGCTGCGCGCGCATGCCGGCGATTTCATCGGCGGTCGCGGCGCGGTCGAGCCGGTCCATGTGGTTGTTGCGCAGCGCCGTATGGCCGATCAGCGCGCCGACGTTCACGGTCGGACGCGCGTCGTTGACGGCATCGACATACGCGGCGAACGTCGGGTACCTGAACGCGGATGCATCGCCGAGCAGGTTCATCGGATCGGGCGGATCGCTTCTGAGCGTCACCGGCGACGCGCTGATCCCGCAATTGCCGACGATCACCGTCGTCACGCCCTGCGTGATCTTCGGCATCATCTGCGGCGAGCGGATGACGTGCGTGTCGTCGTGCGTGTGAACGTCGATGAAACCGGGCGCGAGCACCTTGCCGCGCGCGTCGAAGGTATGGTCGGCGGTCCAGTGCGACAAGCCGCCCGGCTCCGCGATCGCGACGATGCGTCCGTCGCGCACCGCGACATCGCGTTCGACGGCGGGCGCGCCCGTGCCGTCGATCACCCGCGCGCCGACGATCAGCGTATCGGCTCTCTCCATGATCAATCTCCCAATGGTTGACGCTCGCCGCCGCCGCGATGCGCGTCCAGCGCGTGCTTCATGCGGCGCAGCAGTTCGCGGCTGCGGTCGGCCTGTTTGACGGCCAGTTCGGTGACGAGCAGATCGAGCGCCATCATCATCGCGTAGCGCGACGACGACGGCTTGTAGATGAAGTCCGTTTCGATGGCGATGACCGGAATCAGCCAGTCCGCCAGCGCGCCGAGCGGCGATGCCGGCGCGGTCAGCGCGATGACGCGCGCGCCGTACTCGCGCGCGAGCCGGCAGCTTTCGACCATTTCCGGCGTCTGCCCGGTCACGGAAAGCGCGACGACGACCTGTTCCTTCGAGAGCGTGGCCGCCACCATGCGCTGCAGCAGCCCGTCCTGATACGACGCCACCGGGCGGCCGAGCCGCACGAGCCGAAAGCGCATTTCGTCGGCGAGCGCGGTCGAGCCGCCGCCCATGCCGAACACGTAGATCATCGACGCGGCCGCGAGCGCGTCGGCGGCTTCCGCGATCGGCGCTGCGCGCAGCGCGCCCTGGTTCTGCGCGAGCGTCGCCTGCACTTCGTCGAAGATGCGCGCGGCGAGCGAATCGGGTGCGGCGTCGCCGTTGTCCGGCTCACGTTTCAGGAAGCGCTGACCGACCGCCGCCGCCTGCGCGAGCCGCAGCTTCAACTCGCGCACGTCCGCGCAGCCGACCGCCTTCGCGAAACGCGTGACCGTCGCGATGCTGACTTCGGCCTTGTCCGCGAGCGCGCCGATGCTCGCCCGCGACGCGCCCGTGAGATCGTCGAGGATCAGCGCGGCGACCTTGCGCTCGGCGCTGCGCAACTCGGGCGCGCGCTCGGCAATGCGGGCGACGATATCGAAAGTGAGCGGATCGGCGGGGCCGTTCATCGTGTAGTCGGGTTTACGCTGTACGCGTGTTACTAAATAACATTTCCATCGACGATGCTACTTTGGGTACCATAGTGCCGTCAACCAGGACGTCATTAAGCATCGGCAGAAGTGCATCTAAACGGACGATGGAGTAGCAGCACATGAAAGTTACAAACTATCAGAACGCGACGATCGACCCCTTCGGCAAGGGTCTCGGCATGGTGCCGGGCACGAGCATCCAGTTGAAGGACGCGGCGCGTCTTCAATGGAATCTGCTCGAAGAGGACGTGAGTCTGCCCGCCGCCGTGCTGTATGCGGACCGCATCGAACACAACCTGAGGTGGATGCAGGATTTCGTCGGCGAGTACGGCGTGAAGCTCGCGCCGCACGGCAAGACCACGATGGCGCCGCAGCTCTTTCGCCGCCAGCTCGATACCGGCGCGTGGGGCATCACGCTCGCGACGGCGCATCAGGTGCGCGCGGCATATCGGGGCGGCGTGCATCGCGTGCTGATGGCGAATCAGCTCGTCGGCAAGCGCAACATGGGCATGATCGCCGAGTTGCTCACCGATCCCGACTTTGAGTTTTTCTGTTTAGTGGATTCAGCCGATGGCGTCGATCAGCTCGGCGCGTTCTTCACCGATGTGCGCAAGAAGCTGAACGTGCTGATCGAACTCGGCGTGCCGGGCGGACGCACCGGCGTGCGCGACGATGCGCAGCGCGAAGCCGTGCTCGCCGCCATCGCGCGCTGGCCGGGCACGATCGAACTCGCGGGCGTCGAACTGTACGAAGGCGTGCTGCAGGACGAATCGAAGGTGCGCGAGTTCTTGAAAAGCGCGGTCGACATCACGCGGAAGCTGAGCGACGAAGGCAAGATCGCGCGCAAGCCGGCGATTCTGTCAGGCGCGGGATCGGCGTGGTACGACGTCGTTGCCGACGAATTCGCGAAGGCGAACAGCGATGCCATCGAAGTCGTGCTGCGCCCCGGCTGCTATCTGACGCACGACGTCGGCATCTACAAGAAAGCGCAGAACGAGATTTTCGCGCGCAACCCGATCGCGAAGAAGATGGGCCAGGGGCTGAAGCCCGCGCTGCAATTGTGGGCGTATGTGCAGTCGATCCCGGAGCCGGATCGCGCGATCATCGGCCTCGGCAAGCGGGACTCCGCGTTCGATGCGGGCATGCCAGAGCCGGCGAAGCATTATCGGCCGGGCACGGATGCGCCGCGCGACGTGTCGGCGGACGAAGGCTGGGAAGTGTTCGGCCTGATGGATCAGCACGCATATCTGCGCATCAAGCCGGGCGACGACGTGAAGGTCGGCGACATGATCGCCTTCGACATTTCGCACCCGTGTCTCACGTTCGACAAGTGGCGTCAGGTGCTCGTCGTCGATCCGAAATATCGCGTGACGGAAGTGATCGAGACGTTCTTCTAAGCCTTGTCGTCGACGGTGGCCGCGTTGATTGCATTGTTCGCGGTGTTCGCGGCCACTTCCTGAATGCGCGCTTCCAGCATGTGGAGCGCGCCGGATAGCGCTTCGATGGCGTCGTCGGGCATCGCGGCCATCGTGTCGTGCAGGAACGCGCTGCGGCGCGGCAGGCTTTCTTCCGTCGCCGCGCGGCCCTGCGCCGTGAGCGCGACATTCGAAACGCGATTGTCCCGCGCATCGACACTGCGCACGACCCAGCCGAGCGCTTCCAGCGTTTTCAGTTGACGCGTCAGCGCGCCCGGATCGACACGCAGCCGCTCCACCAGCATCTTCTGCGACGCCGCGCCCCCGTGCTCGTGCAGCGCGAGCAGGATGCGCCAGCGCGGCATCGGCTGGCCGACCGCCGACTCGAACGCCGACATGAACGCGCGATACGTCCGTCCAAACTGTTGCACCACGGCGATGCGATCCTGTTCGTTCATGCTTGTGCTTCCTTCAATCGTCATTCGGCGAGAATGACCGGTTCCTGCGGGCCTTTCAAGCGCACGGGCGGCACGCGGCGCGATTGCCACACGGACAGCACCGCGACCACCGCCGCGACCGCGAGACCAATGTGGATCGCCGCGACGAGCGACTCGCGCGCGGCCTCGAGCAGCATCGCGCCGTCGTGGCCGGCGGCGGCCAACTGCGCGAGCACGCTCCGCTGGCCTTCATGGTTGATGAGAATTTGCGGATCGGCCATATCGCCGAGCCAGCGCGTCGCGCCGTCCTTCTCCAGCGCGAGGCCGACGCCGCTCGCATACAGATGGCTCACGAGCGTGCCGGTCAGCGCCGTGCCGATCATCCCGCCGATCATGCGCAGCGACTGCAATAGCGCGGTCGCGATGCCGAGATGCTGACGGCCCGCTGTCTGCTGCGCGAACACGGTGAGGTTCGGCATCACGAAGCCGAGGCCCAGGCCGCCGAGCAGCATGAAGACGAGCAGCAGCGCGCGCGGCATCGTGTGACTCGCGACGACCACGCCGAGGCACGACACGGCGAGCAGGCTGAAGCCGATATAGAGCATCAGGTTCGCGTTCGCGAGCCGCGTCACGATACGCCCGTTCAGAATGCTGCCGATGGTGATGAACACGACGAGCGGCGTGATCATCATGCCCGCGTCTTTCGGCGACATGCCGAATCCGCCCTGGAACAGCAGCGGCGCGTAGAAGAGCAGCGAGAACATCGTGAAGCCGCCCATGATCGCGAGCGTGAAGAGCGCGGCGAGACTCCGGTTGCGGAACATGTCGATCGGCAGGATTGCGTAGCTGCAACGCATTTCCCACTTCCACAGTGCATACGCCGCCACGACGCTCGCCGCCAGCAACGCGAGCGTTTCGACGCTGATCCCATGCTTCGGCAGCAATTCGACGAACAATTGCAGCGCGCCGAGCGCCACCGCGATCAGCGCCGCGCCGGGCCAGTCGAGCCGCATTTTTCCTTCATGCGCGACATGCCGCAGATGCGGAAGAAAGCGCCACACGAAAAACAGCGACAACACGCCCACCGGCAGGTTGACGTAGAACACCGAGCGCCAGCCGGTGTATTGCGTGAGAAAACCGCCGAGCGACGGCCCGACCGCGTTCGCAATGCCGAACGCCGAACTCATCAGCACTTGCCAGCGCAGACGCACGACGTTGTCGGGAAAGAGATCGGCGATGCACGCGAACGCAGTGCCCACCAGCATCCCCCCGCCGATGCCCTGCAAGCCGCGCGCGAGCACGAGGAACATCATGCTGTTGGCGAGTCCGCACAGCACGGACGCGACCGTGAACACCACGATCGACGCGATCACGAACGGCTTGCGGCCGTAGTAATCGCCGAGCCGCCCGAAGATCGGCACGGTGATGACGGATGTCAGAAGATAGGAAGTCGCGACCCACGCATACAGATCGAAGCCCTTGAGTTCGGCGACGATGGTGGGCAACGCGGTGCCGACAACCGTCTGATCAAGCGCGACGAGCATCGTGACGAAGGAAATGCCCAGCATCGCCATGAGCGATTCGCGGAACGGCAGAACCTGTCCGCTGGAATGATGCGCGGCTGTATGAACGGCCATCTTTTGTACGCACAATTGTTGACTAGTCAACGGAAAGGGAATCATAGCACGGGGTTGCGCTCTAAGCTGCGTGGTCAACTTCTCATTTCGATACAAGAAACATCGCATGGAACCGACGCCGATCATCACTTCACCGCTCACGCCCGAGGACTTCGCCGCCCTCTCCCGCGCCAAGGAAGCGCTCGAAAGTCCGACGCTGACGATGAAGCTCGCGAGCGTCATCGGCGCGCCGATCGAGAAGCTCATGGGCCGTCTGCCCGGCGCGGCTCAGGAAAAAATCGACGAAGCGACGCAACTCGCGCTCAAGAAATGTCTGCAGATCGCGCTGCGGACACTCGGCAAGGGCGCGTCCGCCGGATCGCTCCTCGCGCCGCCGCCCGACAAGCCGAGCAATCTGCTGCACAAACTCGCCGTCGCGACCACCGGCGCGGCGGGCGGCGCGTTCGGACTGTTCGCGCTGCCGGTCGAGCTTCCGGTGACGACCACGCTGATGTTTCGCTCGATCTGCGATATCGCGCGCAGCGAGGGCGAGGATGTGCATCGCGTGGATACGCAACTCCAATGCTTGATGGTGCTCGGCATGGGCGGCACGCGCCGTGACGACGACAACGCCGATCTCGGTTATTTCATCGTGCGCGGGGCGCTCGCGCAGTCGGTATCGCGCGCGACGAGCGAGATCACGACGAAAGGGCTCGCCGGCCACGGATCGACGGCGCTGCTCAAGTTCCTGCAGACGATCGCATCGCGGTTCTCGGTGCAGGTCAGCGAGCAGGTCGCCGCGAAATCGGTCCCGGCGATCGGCGCGGTGCTCGGCGCGATGGTGAACACGGTGTTCATCGACCACTTCCAGCAGATGGCGCACGGGCACTTCACCGTGCGTCGGCTGGAGCGGCAGTACGGAACGGCGGCGGTCGAGCGCGCGTATCAGACGATCGAGGTGATGGGCGGACGTTGAGTCTCCGCCGGCTTCGACGTGATGTCGCCGATGAATTGCGCGGCGCGTGTCAGCGCGTGCCGCGCTTCGGGCATGAACGGCGACCAGATCTGAAAGATGTGCGGCACGCCGCGCCAGATTTGCAGATCGACGCGGACGCCCGCTGCCCGCGCTTCATCAGCGACGCGCGTGGAGTCGTCGAGCAGGAGTTCGGTGTCGGCGACCTGGATCAGGAGCGGCGGCAAGTCTTCGAAGCGGCCGAAAAGCGGAGACGCGTAAGGATGCGTGGCGTCGGCATCGCCGAGATATTGCGACGCGACTTTCGGGAAAACGGCCGCGTGGAACATGGGATCGCGGCCTTCGTTCACTTGCATCGATGCGCCGCTGCACGTCAGGTCCGTCCACGGCGAAAAGAGCACGGCGCCGGCGGGCAGCGCGTCGGCGGCATCGCGAAGCGCAAGGAGCGTCGCGAGCGCGAGACCGCCGCCCGCGGAATCGCCCGCTATGACGATCGATCGGGGCGCGACGCCATCTGCGAGCAACGCGCGATAGGCGGCGACGGCATCGTCGACCGCAGCCGGGAATCGATGTTCGGGCGCGAGCCGGTAATCGAGCGAGAAGACATCGGCGTGCGCGCGTTCGGCGAGACCGAAGCTGATCGCACGATGGCTGCGCGGCGAGCAAAAGTAGTAGCCGCCGCCGTGCAGGTAGAGGATCGTGCAGCGCGGCGCGGCGGTGCGCAGCCTTTCGCCGTCGTCGCGAATCTCGAGGCGCCAGCCTTTCGGCACGCCCGGCGACCAGATGCGGCGTGCGGTGTATGCGCGGGCGCGATCCACATCGATGACGGGCTTCGCCGTTTCCGGCCGCATGCGACGCCGAACCGCCCAGCACGCGAGCGCGCTTTGCCAGCTCATCTCAATTCGACGGCATCACCTGGCCGCGTAGCTCGCCAGTCGGATTTTCTTGCGTATGAATATTGAAGTACCACTGGCCGGCCATGAGGTCGGTCACCTGCTGCTCGGTGAGCGTCGCCTGGCCTTTCATCGGGCTGGCGAGCGATTGCTTGTCGACGGGCACTTGCACTTTCGCGTTCTGGCCGACCGGCGCGGGGCCGTGAAAATGCGCCATCGTGACCGGGCCGGACAAATCGGCGTAGGTCGCGGTCCACGTCAGTTGTCTGGAATTGGTGTTGAAAGTGGCGTCGAGCGTGCCGTGGCCTTTGCTCACTCTCGGCGGCACTTCGCTGGATGGCTGAAGGTTCGCTTTGAGCGCGACGACATCGGCATGAGCCGAAGCCGATGCCGAAGCGAAGAGCGCGAAGATCAAGATCGCGGTCCAGCGGACATGTGGTCTGCATGTCGAGATCATTTCCGATTCTCCGTTTTTCCGTTTCTTGCGAACCGGGACGCGCGTCGGGCTGCGGGGCGGGAGCCGGCTGCATGGTCATGGTAGTGCATTCGTAGACGACGCGCTTTTTGCTCCGGGCGCTGGCCACCAAGCAGAAAGGGCGCCTCGCGGCGCCCTTTCCTTGCTAGCTCACTACAACTGCGTACTGCTCAGCCCGCTTTAGAAGCGGTGACGGATACCCGTCGTCAGGAGAACCTGACGGCTGCTCGACGATGCGCCGCCCGGCGCGCCGCTGATACCTGCATTCGGCATCACACCTTCCGGCAAACCGCTAGCGATCTGAACCACGCCTTCAGCATAAATGTCGGTGCGCTTCGACAGAGCGTAGTCCGTCTGCACGCCGAACTGGTGGAAGCGGACGCGGGTCGAATCGCTCGAGCCGGACTCGGTGAACTTCGCGTTCGTGAACGTGTAAGCCGCACCGAGCGAGAGCGCCGGCGTCAGTGCGTAACGGCCGTTCACTTCATAGTTGTTGATGATGTTCGAACCAACGTTGGACGCGAAGTTGTCCTCACGCGTCTGCGTCCACAGCGCGCCGAACGTCAGCGCGCCGATCGAGTAGCTGCCGCCTGCACCGAACGTGCGATGACGATCGATACCAAATTCGGCAATCTGGCTGGTGCCCAGGTTCGGCACATCGACCGTGACGCCCGTGATCGCGCTACCGTAGGTCGCAGCGTAGTTCTGGAGGTTCGCTTGCATGTATGCAGCGCCGAGCTTCAGACCGCCGTTGGCATAGCCCGCGCCCAGGCTGTAAGCACGGTTTGCGGCAAAGCCGCCGGCAGCATTCGAAAATGCATACAGGCCGCTGAACGTCAGGCCAGCGTAGTTAGCGCTTTGGAACTTGACCGAGTTGTTTTCGCGGAACAGGTCGCCGTTCAGGTTGTCCAGGTTGCCCGGGTGTGCGAAGTACGTGCCGCCCCACGAACCGCTTGCGCTCAACGGGCCGAGGTAGTCAGTCACGGAGTCGGTCTGATGGCCGAGGGTGACCGTGCCTGCGTTCGTCGAGAGACCAACGTAAGCCTGGCGACCGAAGCCGGTACCGCCCAGGCTACCGCCGTTAGCAACGTCGAAGCCGCTTTCCAACGTGAAGACGGTCTTCAGGCCGCCGCCCAGATCTTCCACGCCACGCAGGCCCCAGCGGCTCATGTTGACGTTGCCGCCGCTCATGCTCCACGAGCTGTTCTTGTAGTGATCCGCGCTTTCCGGAGCCTGCACATTGTTCACAAACGTGAAGCCGGCATCGACCAAGCCATACAGCGTAACGCTGCTCTGCGCGCTCGCGGCAGTGGCGAACGATGCGGCGATGGCCGCTACAATCAGAGTCTTTTTCATGTGTGTTCCTTTGAAAGAGTCATATGACTCGATAGGGTTGCTCGCGGCGTCTCGACACGTCCGGGATCGAAGCCCCGCCGTATGCCTTTCACCGATATTCGGCAGCCCAAAGTGTATGACCGGCCTTTTTGCAGCCACCACCCCAGGAACCCACAAAAGCCTTCTCGAACAATTCAAAAAATCGAATTTCAATATGAGTAAACGCTTAGGCGTCTTGCACTTACCGCAGCACTAGAAAGTTGCCCAAGCCTGCTTTTTCCGCCCTTAGTTGCGGACATGCGACAGTGGCCTGATAACCACACGCTGCAAGAGTCAGAGTTCTCCGATTACCTTGCACCCGAAAGCTGTCTACCATCGCGCACGCGAGAGCGGCGTTCTTCCGCTCGTTCAACTCAAGGAAACGAGCGCCTGTCCATCGCTCAAAGTTGTCTGTCCATGAATCAACTCCAAGCGATGCGCGTCTTCCTCAAAGTCGCTGAAACCGAATCTTTTGGTCGCGCGGCCGCGGCGCTCGATCTTTCCAACGCAGTCGTCACCCGCTATGTCTCGCTGCTCGAGACGCATCTGAACACTCGCCTGCTCAATCGCACGACACGCAGCGTGTCGTTGACCGAAGCGGGGAAGGCCTACGCCGATGGCTGTCGCGCGGTGATCGAACAGGTCGAGACAATCGAAGCGACAGTAGCGAACAGTTCCGTCGATCCGTCCGGAACACTCAAGCTCGTTGCATCGGCGTCCTTTTCATTGCTGGAGCTGACGCCCATGCTGCGCGCGTTCCGCGAGCGCTATCCGAACGTGAAACTGAAGCTCACGTTGCTGCATCGTCCGGTCGATCTCGTCGACGAAGGCTTCGATGCTGGCATCGTCGTGCCGCATCTCGTCAGCAGCGGCACGCTCATCAATCGCCCGTTGTTCAAAGTCGCGGCGGCGCTCGTCGCATCGCCGGAATATCTGAAGCGGCGCGGCGCGCCTGCGCGTCCCGCTTTGCTTGCAAAGCACGACTTCCTCGCGCCATCGACGGATATTCACAGTTCGACATGGACGTTCATCGGGCCATCGGGAATGCAAGAGGAGGTATCGCTCGATCCGGCCTATACGGTGAACAGTTCGCCGATGCTGCGTCAGGCGGCGATATCGGGCATGGGCATCGCCGTGCTGCCGGAAAGCTATGTGGCGCAAGACATCGAAGCCGGCGCGCTCGTGCGCCTGTTGCCGGCTTATACGATCAAGGATGCCGACAAACAGGTGTCCATCGTCTATCCGGGCCGCCGGCATGTATCCGCGAAGACGCGCTCGTTCGTGGATTTCGCGCTCGCGTATTTCCGCGATCGCGCGCCCGCCGAAGCGGGCCTCGTCGCGATATCCGACTCAAGCGGGATCACGCCCGCCAACGTCACGTAATCGACGCGCCTTGCGCCTCGATGCGCTCCAGCAGTTGCGTGCATCGCGCGATCAATGCGCGGCCTTCGCGCCGCCGGGTTTCCAGGCACTTTTGCGGCAGATCGCGACGGAACGCTTCGAGCGCTTCGATCAAAGGCCGGTACTGCAGCACGCTCACCGCTCCCATCACGCGATGATGCCAGTCGCGCAAATGATCCGTGGTGCCGCGCTCCAGGAGTTGCTCGAGCGTCTTGAGGTCGTCGCTGAAAGACACAACGAATGCATCGAGCAACGCCTTGACGGTCTTTTCGCTTCCCCATAGCTGCGCCATGCCGCTGATGTCGAGCGCGTCGTCGGCATCGGCATTCGTGAGCGCGAGCGGATTGTGGCGTTGCGCTTCGCATCTGTGTTCGGGACGTTGCGGCGCTTTCCAGCGGTTCAAATGCTCGCGCAGCGTGGCGAGACGCGTCGGTTTGATCAGGCAATCGTCCATGCCGGCTTCGCGGCACTTCGCCAGCTCGCTCGAATAGGTGCTCGCGGTGATGGCGAGAATCGGCAAGCGACGCGACGTGCCCTTCTCTTTCGCCCGCACGCGCCGCGCGAGTTCATAGCCGGTCATGTTCGGCATGTGGCAGTCGGTGATCAGGAAACCGTAGCGCGTAGTCTCCAGGGCCGCGAGCGCCTCGACGCCGTCATGCACGACATCGCACGCAAAGCCGAGCAGCGAAAGCTGATGCCGGATCAGTTCCTGATTCACCGGATGATCTTCCGCGACCAGCACGAGCCGTCCGCTGCGTAGCGCGTCATCGCGATTGGGCGCCTCCAGTTTCGCTTCCCGGCCGAGCGTCGCATTCACCGCGACCTGCGGCATGCCGGTCAGCGCAGCCACGCACGCCGCGCCGAGGCCGCGCCACGACAGCGGGTTCACGCTCACGCGGATGTCGTCGTCGAGAATGCGATAGCCCGTCGGCTTCGGCTTCTCCGTCACGTGGATCACCCGCGAGCCGAGCGGCAGGCCATCGTTGCGCGTGTCGCTGAAGAAGACGAGATCGACGCCGTCGAATGTATCGAGCAGACGCAGGCGCGGATCGTTCGGCGCGATGCGCTCAAGATCCACGCCGAGCGCCTTGCCGTAGTTGGTCAGCGCCTTCGCGACGGCGTCGTCGTCGACCGCCACGATGCCTCGCCTGCCGCGCAAGCCCTCCATGTGGTACTGCTGCGTTTCGACGGACATCGTGAGCCGCAGCGTCATCGACGTGCCGACGCCCACTTCGCTTCGAAGCGTGAGCGTGCCGCCCATCAACGCGACGAGCCGGTTGCAGATGGTGAGCCCGAGGCCGGTTCCGCCGAAGCGCCGCGTGATCGACGTCTCCGCCTGCACGAACGGCTCGAACAGCTTGTCCTGCACTTCCGGATCGATGCCGATTCCCGTATCCGTCACGCGCATTTCGATCACTTGCCCGGAAGCCGTCTCTTCGACCGCGCGCACGTGCAGCGAGACTTCGCCCTTGATGGTGAACTTGATCGCGTTGCTCATCAGATTGAAGAGAATCTGACGCAGACGCACGCTGTCGCCGCGAAGGCTGGCTGCGACTTCGGGCGCCACATCCACGCGCACGCGCAAGCCTTTCTCGTGCGCGCGCCCGGCGAGCAGGCCGACCGAGTTGTCGACCAGTTCGCGCAGGTCTATCGGTGTCGATTCGATGGTCAAGCGGCCCGCCTCGATCTTGGTGTAGTCCAACAGGTCGTCGAGAATCTGCAGCAGCGCGCTCGCCGAGTCCTGAATCATGCCGAGCATCTGCGACTGATCGGGATTCAGCGGCGTATTCTCGAACACTTCGACGAGCCCGAGCACGCCATTCATCGGCGTGCGAATTTCGTGGCTCATCATGGCGAGGAAGTCGTCCTTTGCGCGCGACGCCGCTTCTGCCGCGTCCCGCGCGCGCGCCAGTTCTTCGGCCCGCGCATGGTCGACGGTCGCGTCGGCCCAATAGCCGCTCCAGACGACCGCGCCCGCATCCTCCCGATGCGCGACCAGATCGGCGCGAATCCAGCGCGTCACGCCTTTTACGGTCGCGCGGAATTCGGTATGCACCGGCTCGAGCGTGCGCGACGATGCTTCGATTTCCGCGAGCAGGCGCATGCTGTCGTCGGCATCGACGTGACTCAGGACATTGATCGGTTCGTCGGCGAACGCGGCGAGATCGAGGCCGAGCAACTGCCGGGTATCGCCATTGAGGTAGGGAAGGCTGTATCGCCCGTTGCCTGCGCGACGCAACTGGAACACGACCGCAGGCAAGGAACGCGTGACGTCGTGAAGCCGCTGTTCGGTGCGGCGCGCGCGCAATTCGGCGTCGCGGATATCGGTGATGTCGATCATCGTTCCCACGACGCCCGCGCGCTCGCCATTGGACGCGGCGAATGCACCGGTCCAGAAGAGGCCACAGCGGGAACGGCCGTGATTGTCCACGAACTCCGCTTCGACCTCGTGCCGCCTGCCCGTTTCGAGCGTGGCCGCGGCGATATCGTTCAAGCGTCGGCTATTCGCCTCGCCCCACGGGGCGGCTTCCAGGCTAGTCCGGCCGATGATCTGCTCGCGCCGCACGCCGAGCACCTCCTCGAATGCGCGATTCACGGCGATGTAGCGATTGTTCATATCTTTCGCGACGAGCGGATACGGCACCACTTCCATCATCGTTTGCTGAAAGCTGAGCTGGGTCGCGAGGCGCTGTTCGATCACGATGCGACGCTTCACTTCGCGCTGCAGAAGAACGTAGGCGCGCAGCGTCACGCCGAGAATCGCGGCCACGCCGATGAGCACGGGCAGCAAGCGAAGCGCGCCGATGGTCCAATGGCTATCCGGCGTCTCGGCATGGGCCGTCACTGCAAAGCACACCGGAGGCAGGAGAACACAAAGCAGGAACCAGCAGCGCGTCAGCAACGATTTCAATTCGACTCTCTCATCACGGCGGACCGTCGAAAATCGTCTCGACGGTAACCTTAAGAGTCTGACCTTCGGTGTAGGCGAGGAAAATCGGAGACGTCTTAAATGCGTCTTAAGTTATGCTGAAAAGTAGGCATTCAACGCGTTCAGACAAGGCCGATTTGCCGCAGATATTCGACGAGTTCGGCCTCCGTTTCGAGGCCTAGCTTGCGCATGCCGCTGCGTTTCTGAGTGGCGATGGTTTTGCTGCTTCGGCCGAAGCGTTTGGCGATATCTCGAATCAGAAGGCCGCTCGCGTAGAGCCGGAACACCTCCCATTCCCGCCTGCTTAGCACGCCGGCGCGCGCGGGAGCGTTATCCGGCAGACAGCTCACGGCTTGCGCAGCCGATGGCGACAGGAAGCGGCCGCCGTTTCGAGTGACGGAAACCGCTTCGAAGAGGGATTCGAGGGAATCGCGCTTGTCGATGATCGCATCGATTCCTAATTGGAGCAGCCCCGCGAGCATGCGGCTGTGGGAAATCATCGTCACGACGATCACCTTGGGGCGTTTTTCCTGCCGAGACAAACGTCTGAGAAAGGCGATGGAATTGCTCTCGCCGTCCATGCCGCACATTCCGATGTCCGTGAAAATATAATCGCATGGCGACGAGTGAAGCGCTTCGGCCAATTGAAGTGTATTTTCGGCGGTAGCGACGACTTCGATTGTGCCGTCTCTTTCCAAAAACGTTTTGATTCCTTTTACTACTGCGGAATGGTCGTCCGCAACGATGGCCCTAAGCGCTGCTTTTATTTGCATATTCTTATTGATTTATCTTTATTACCGAGGAAGTCTGAACCTCGTTTTACCTGCCGCCTCCCGAAGGCCGGTATCCCTGCCTGATTACAATTTCCTCCTTCAACTCAAATCGCTGTCTGCGATAAAGCGATATAGATCCGCGTCCGTGGAAAGTTCGAGCTTTCTCATCGCGGCGCATTTTTGCGCGCTGATTGTCTTTACGCTGCGGTTCAATTCCTTCGCGATTTCCGTGACGTTCGCGCCGCGCGCATAGCGCTCGATGACTTCCAGCTCGCGCCCCGTAAGGCGTTGCCGAATGAAGCGCGCGCGGCTTTCGACGTTGGCCTCGGCGAGCGTGCGGCGAATGGCGGGCCCGAGATAGGTTTCGTTCGCGATGGCCGAGACGATGGCCACGTACAACAGGTCGAGCCGGTCTTCCTTGCTGAGGAAAGCATGCGCGCCGGCTTCGAGCGCCTGTTTGACGAGCGCGGCGTTATCGGCGCGCGACAGCACCACGATGCGGACCCCCGGATAGCAGGCCGCGATATGCTGGATCAGTTCGACGCCGTCGCCGTAGCGGCCGCCCGGCATGTAAAAATCGATGATGGCGACGTCGCATTCGTTCCGGGCAAGCGACTCTTCCAGTTGCGTCGAATCCGCGCTTCGACTGACCACTTCCGCGTTCGGAAAATTAGCGGCGAGCCGTTCGATTGCAAGAATAACGAGCGGATGGTCGTCCGCTATGGCCAATCTCGTCATGTTTCTGTGCGAGAAGACTTGGCTTCCGTTCCCCGATACCATCGATTCATACCCCGACGCGTTGTGCAAACTCAAATCTGACCTAGATCCCGAGTCACAAGCATCGGATATTGAAACCTCAAAAGACATAAGATGCATCCTAAATCAAAATGACGCACCCGGAGATTCAGCCGAGTCCCTGAGCCCTTACAAACGCAAACAAACCAGGATCGTTTCGTACACCGAGCTTATTCATCGCGTCGCGCTTCTGACGACTGATGGTGCGCACGTCGCGCTCGAGTTCCTTGGCGATCTCGGTAATCGATCGGCCCTTTGCGAACAGCGTCACCACTTCGAGTTCCCTTGGCGAAAGGCGCGGCGGCTCGGGTGAAAAGTCCGCCTCGGTGCCTGCCTCGGCGAGGGCGGCGACGAAAGACGCGCTGACATACCGGCGCCCGACGCTCGTATGGCGCACAGCGCCGGGAACGAGTTCGATGGGTTCGGCCTTGTTGACGAGACTCATCGCGCCCGCGTTCAAGATGGAGCGCAGAATCGCGACATTGCTCACGCTCGTCAGAACCACGATGCCGACGTCCGGCCAGTCCTGCCTGACCTTGCGAATGAGCCGCAAGCCGTCGTTGGCGCTCAGCCCGGGTTCGGGCATGGCGAAATCGGTGACCAATACGTCACAAGGAGTCTTCGCGAGCTGAACGAGCAAGGTGCTTGCGTTCGTCGCTTCGCCGACCACGTCCAGTCCATCATCGGCGTCAAACAGCGCCTTCATCCCAAGCAGTACGAAGGGATGGTCGTCAGCCAATACTACGCGAAGCTTCAAATGACCCCCGGCTATATGTGATATTGGGCGATTATCTCGCGGCAAGCCCGGCAGCGAAAGCCTAATTAACTCAGACGGTTCGCATTGTCATTTACCGGCGGCGAGACACACCGATTTGCTGCAATAACATCGCAAGGAATATTTGCCTCAATCAATTTCAGATGACTCTAGGCAAATAATTCGCTTCCGCTTGACCCGGTTTAACTCATGAAACGTATGGCACGAAAAAAGCCGCGCCCATAGGACAAGTCCGATTAGAACTAAATTGATTAATTGCTAAATAGCAGCATAATTCGGCACAACAGACAATTCTCAACGACGATTACACGAGACATAAAAAATGGGTCTCCAGCCAATGACCGGAGACCCATTTGTAAGTCCAAGCAAATGTCTGCTTCAGAACGGGATATCGTCGTCCATGTCGTCGAAACCGCCGCCCGCAGGCGCGCTCGGACGGCTCGAACCGCCGCCCGCGCCACCGCCGCTCGCACGGCCGCCGCCCGCAGGCGCGCGTCCGCCGCCGCCCGAGCGATCCATCGGTGCGCTGCGGCTGTAGCCACCGTCGTCGCCGGAACTCGCGCCGCCGCGCCCGCCCAGCATCTGCATTTGATCCGCGACGATTTCAGTCGAATAGCGCTCTTGCCCCGACTGATCGGTCCATTTGCGCGTGCGAATGCGTCCCTCGATATAAACGGACGAACCCTTCTTCAGGTATTCGTTGACGATCTCCGCGAGCCGCCCGAAGAAGGAAACACGATGCCACTCCGTGAGTTCCTTCATTTCCCCGGACGCTTTGTCCTTGTAGCGGTCGGTCGTTGCCAGGCGAATGTTTGCCACGGCGTCGCCGCTCGGGAGGTAGCGCGTTTCCGGGTCCGCGCCCAGATTGCCTACGAGAATGACCTTGTTGACAGATGCCATGATTTCTCCGGTTTGATCCTTGCCTACTGTCAGCCGTACGGCGCTTTTCGAACTGGGCTTTCCGCCGAGGAAAGCTCGAAAAGTACCGCGCTGACTCAAATTCGAATGATTGAAAGTTTTTTCAAGCCGCACGTCCGGCTTTGCGCGGCGGCGGTTTCATCCACGCCGCCACGATGAGCCACGCCAGCACCAGCGCCGAACACGAGAAAAACACCGCGCTCGGCCCGTCCGCCTTCAGAAGCCAGCCGCCGATGACCCCGCCGAGCGCGAGCCCGATGGACTGAGTCGTGTTGTACACGCCCGCCGCCGCGCCCTTGCGCGTGCCCGGCGCGAGTTTCGACACCAGCGACGGCTGCGACGCCTCGAGCACGTTGAAGCCCAGGAAGTACACGAAAAGAATCGCGGCCACGGACCATAGCGTATGGGGAGCGGCGCCCAATAACAACTGTCCGATCAGGATAAGCCCGATTGCACCCAGCATGACCGCTTTCATCTTCCCGCGCTTCTCGGCGGCGATGATGGCCGGGACCATCATGACGAAAGCGAGCGCCATGACCGGCAGGTAGATTTTCCAGTGCGACGCGACCGGCAGCCCGCCCGCCTCCAGAATGCGCGGCACGACAAGAAAGAGCGCGGTCTGCGTCGCGTGCAGCACGAGCACGCCGAAGTTCAGACGCAGCAATTCGACGTTGTGAAGCACTTCGGCGAATGGCGCCTTGACGTGGACCGGATGCATCGGCGGATCGGGGACGATCCACAGCACCACGCCGACCGCGACGATCGACAGCACGCCGATCACCGTGAAAAGTCCGCTCATGCCGACCCAGTGGAACACGATCGGCGCGCCGACGATCGCCACCGCGAACGATACGCCGATACTGCCGCCGACCATCGCCATGGCTTTCGTGCGATTTTCCTCTTGCGTCAGGTCCGCGATGAACGCGATCACCGCCGACGACACCGCGCCCATCCCTTGAATCACGCGTCCGGCGATGATCCACGCCATCGAGTGCCCGATCGCCGCGACGAAGCTGCCGAGCGCGAAGACCAGCAGCCCGAACGCGATTACCGGCTTGCGCCCGAGTTTGTCGGAGATCCAGCCGTAAAAAATATAGAGCATCGACTGCGTGACGCCGTACGCGCCTAGCGCGATGCCGACGAGCAGCACGTTGTCGCCGCCGGGAATCGTTTTCGCGTAGATGGAAAACACCGGCATGATCATGAACAGACCGAGCATGCGCAGCGCGAAGATGGCAGCGAGCGACACGGTCGCGCGCAACTCCGGCGCGGAGAGACGTGTGGACGTGGCAGACGGATTGGACATCAGAAACGGGATATGGATGAGGGTCGCGTCTCGCCCGGCCTGTTGGACGCCAGGCGCGGCCGGCTTGTTCTTGCTCGAAACGGCACTATATGAGACGGACGGCTCGAGGCGCGCCTGCTCTCAGGCGCCCGTCCGCGGTACCCGGCGCGCGGGCGCCGCACCCTGCAAAAGTCGTTATAGTAGCAGGTTTGGCCCTACTCCTTTCCCGCTCCCCGCCGGAACAAACTCGTGGAAGAAATTCGCATTCGTGGGGCTCGCACCCACAATTTGAAGAACGTCAGTCTCGACTTGCCGCGTCACAAGCTGATCGTGATTACGGGGTTGTCCGGGTCGGGCAAGTCGTCGCTCGCGTTCGATACGCTGTACGCCGAAGGCCAGCGCCGCTACGTCGAAAGTCTCTCGGCTTATGCCCGGCAATTCCTGCAATTGATGGAAAAGCCGGATGTCGATCTGATCGAAGGGCTGTCGCCGGCCATTTCGATCGAGCAGAAGGCGACGTCGCACAATCCGCGTTCGACGGTCGGCACCGTCACCGAGATTCACGATTATCTGCGTCTCCTGTACGCGCGCGTCGGCACGCCGTATTGTCCCGACCATCTGATTCCGCTCGAAGCGCAAAGCGTCTCGCAAATGGTCGACGCCGCGCTCGCGCGGCCCGAAGAAACGAAGCTGATGATCCTCGCGCCCGTGGTCGCCGACCGCAAGGGCGAGCACGCGGAGCTCTTCGAGGAAATGCAGGCGCAGGGTTTCATCCGCTTTCGCATCCGCTCGGGCGGCGGCACGGCGAACGAAGGCGTCGCGAAAATCTATGAAGTCGATACGCTGCCGAAGCTCAAGAAGAACGACAAGCACACGATCGACGTCGTGATCGACCGCCTGAAAGTGCGGCCGGACATGAAGCAGCGACTCGCGGAATCGTTCGAAACGGCGCTGCGCCTGGCCGATGGCCGCGCGATCGCGCTCGAAATGGACACGGACCACGAGAAGCTCTTCAGCTCGAAGTTCGCGTGCCCGATCTGCTCGTATTCGCTGCCCGAACTCGAGCCGCGCCTGTTCTCGTTCAACAATCCGATGGGCGCGTGCCCCGAATGCGACGGCCTCGGCCAGATCACGTTCTTCGATCCGAAGCGCGTGGTCGCGCATCCGTCGCTTTCGCTGGCGGCGGGCGCGGTCAAGGGCTGGGACCGGCGCAACCAGTTTTACTTCCAGATGCTGCAAAGCCTCGCGGCGTTCTACGACTTCGACATCGAAGCGCCGTTCGAGGACTTGCCGGAAAAAGTGCGCAAGACACTGCTGTACGGCTCGGGCAAGCAGTCGATTCCGTTCTCGTACATCAACGAGCGCGGGCGCGCGTCGGTCCGCGAGCATGCGTTCGAAGGCATCATCCCGAATCTGGAGCGGCGTTATCGCGAGACGGATTCCGCCGCCGTGCGCGAAGAACTCGCGAAATATCAGAACAATCAGCCGTGCCCGACCTGCGACGGCACGCGCTTGCGACGTGAAGCGCGCTTCGTCAAAGTCGGCGCGGGCGATCACGCGCGCGGCATATATGAGATCAGCGGCTGGCCGCTGCGAGACACGCTCGGCTACTTCCAGACGCTGCGGCTCGAAGGCGCGAAGGCCGAAATCGCCGACAAGGTCGTGAAGGAAATCGTCGCGCGGCTGTCGTTCCTGAATAACGTCGGGCTGGATTACCTGTCGCTGGAACGCAGCGCCGAGACGCTTTCGGGCGGCGAGGCGCAGCGCATCCGGCTCGCGTCGCAGATCGGCTCGGGGCTGACCGGCGTGATGTACGTGCTCGACGAACCATCGATCGGCCTGCATCAGCGCGACAACGACCGCCTGATCGATACGCTCAAGCATCTGCGCGATATCGGCAATTCGGTGATCGTCGTCGAGCACGACGAGGACATGATTCGCATGGCGGATTATGTGGTCGATATGGGGCCGGGCGCGGGCGAGCACGGCGGCGTGATCGTCGCTCAGGGCACGCCCACTCAGGTGCAGAAAGACCCGAACTCGATCACCGGGCAATATTTGTCGGGCAAGCGCACGATCAGTTATCCGGAAAAGCGCAACACGCCGGACGATCGGCGGCTGCGCATCGTCGAGGCGCACGGCAACAATCTGAAGCGCGTGACGCTCGATCTGCCCGTCGGACTGTTGACGTGCGTGACCGGCGTTTCCGGATCGGGCAAGTCGACGCTCATCAACGACACGCTCCAGCACGCGGTCGCGCAGCATTTGTATGGCTCGTCGACGGAGCCGGCGCCGTATGAATCGATCGAAGGCCTCGAGCACTTCGACAAGGTGATCGCCGTCGATCAATCGCCGATCGGCCGCACGCCGCGCTCGAATCCGGCCACGTACACGGGCCTGTTCACGCCCATCCGCGAGCTGTTCGCCGGCGTGCCGGCCGCGAAGGAACGCGGTTACGAGGCGGGCCGCTTCTCGTTCAACGTGAAGGGCGGACGCTGCGAAGCCTGTCAGGGCGACGGCGTGCTGAAGGTCGAGATGCACTTCCTGCCGGACGTGTACGTTCCTTGCGACGTGTGCCACGGGAAGCGCTACAACCGCGAGACGCTCGACATCCAGTACAAGGGCAAGAACATCAGCGAGGTGCTCGACTTGACGGTCGAAGCCGCGCACGAGTTCTTCAAGCCGGTGCCAGTGGTCGCGCGCAAGCTGAAGACGCTGCTCGATGTCGGTCTCGGCTATATCCGGCTCGGCCAGTCGGCGACGACGCTTTCGGGCGGCGAGGCGCAGCGCGTCAAGCTCTCGCTGGAACTGAGCAAGCGCGATACCGGTCGGACGCTCTATATCCTCGACGAACCGACGACCGGCCTGCACTTCCACGACATCGCGCTCTTGCTCGAAGTGATTCACCGGCTGCGCGATCAGGGCAACACGGTGGTCATCATCGAGCATAATCTCGACGTGATCAAAACCGCCGACTGGGTCATCGATCTCGGTCCGGAAGGCGGCGCGGGCGGCGGGCAGATCATCGCGCAGGGGACGCCGGAGCAGGTCGCGAAGTCGAAGGCGAGCTTTACCGGCAGGTATCTGGCGCCCTTGCTGCAGCGTCCGAAATCGGCGGCGTGACGCCGGCGGCGTGCGGCACCATATAGAAAGCCGCGCGCCGCGGCACGTACAACCGTAGCATCCAGCAGCGATAAGGGAACGCAGTCATGGCGAAGCGCAACGAAGCGGCCAACGAGGAGCGACGCGTACGGGATTTGCCCGCGCGCCCCGTCAGGCTGACGAGCGACATGAGCATGCCCAAGCTCCCGGCGGTGGAGATCGGCAGCTATATCGTGGCGTTCCTCGCGATGTTCCTCGTGCTGCACCTGAAGCTGCTCGGCGCGCTGCTCGCGGGCATGCTGGTGTTCCAGCTCGTGCACATGATCGCGCCGGTCATCGAGCGTCACGTGATGAGCAAGGGCGCGCGGCTGATTTCGGTCGTTCTGATATCGGCGATCATCATCGGCGGGCTGACGGGCGCGACCGTCGCGACCATCGAGCATTTCGAACGCGACGTCCCCAGCATGCAGAAGCTGCTGGATCAGCTGATGACGATCACCTCGCATGCGCGGCTGCGCGTGCCGGACTGGATCGCGAGTTACCTTCCTGTCGATGCCGGCCAGATGAAGGAACGCGCCGCCGACCTCATGCACAGGCACGCCGAGCAGCTTCAGCAAGGCGGACGCGAGATGGCGCGCGGCTTCGGGCATATTCTGATTGGCATGATCATCGGCGCGATCATCGCGGTGGGCGTGCCGAAGCACACGCATCGTCTGCCGCTTTCGACGGCGCTCGTCACGCGCGTCTCGCGCTTCTCGGACGCGTTCCGGCGCATCGTGTTCGCGCAGATCAAGATTTCCGCGATCAACGCAATGTTCACCGCGCTCTATCTGCTGGTCGCGCTGCCGATTTTCCACGAACGCCTGCCGCTCTCGAAGACGCTCGTGCTGATCACGTTCATCGTCGGGCTGCTGCCGGTGATCGGCAATCTCATTTCGAACACGATCATCGTCGGCATCTCGCTTTCGGTGTCGTTCGGCACGGCGGTCGCGTCGCTCGGGTTTCTCATCGTCATCCACAAGCTCGAATACTTCCTGAACGCGCGGATCATCGGCGGACAAATCGAGGCGCGCGCGTGGGAACTGCTCCTCGCGATGCTCGCGATGGAAGCCGCATTCGGCCTGCCGGGCGTGATCGCCGCGCCCATTTTCTATGCCTACATCAAGCGCGAGCTGATCTACTTGCGGCTCGTGTGAGCGTTGACCCGCGCCAAAAACAAAACCCGCTGGCTTGCGAAACCAGCGGGTTTTCTTTTGAACCGATCCGGCGACGGGCGCTTTAGCGAAACACGACCGTCTTGCTTCCGTTCAGCACGATGCGATGCTCCACGTGCCACTTCACCGCGCGCGCGAGCGTCACGCATTCCACATCGCGGCCGATGGCCGTCAGTTGATCCGGCGTCATGCTGTGGTCCACGCGCTCCACTTCCTGCTCGATGATCGGACCTTCGTCGAGATCCGTCGTCACGTAATGCGCGGTCGCGCCGATCAGCTTCACGCCGCGATCGAACGCCTGGTAGTACGGCTTCGCGCCCTTGAAGCTCGGCAGGAACGAATGATGGATGTTGATCGCGCGGCCGGCGAGCTTGTCGCACATCTCGGGCGACAGAATCTGCATGTAGCGCGCGAGCACGACGAGATCCGTCTCGTGCTGGTCGATGATCTCCATCACGCGCGCTTCCTGTGCGGCCTTGCCTCCCGGCGTCGCGTTCATGAGCGGCAGATGATGGAACGGAATGTCGTAACTCGCGGCGAGCTGATAAAAATCCTTGTGATTCGACACGATCGCCGGAATCTCGATCGGCAACTGGCCGGTGCGATAGCGGAACAGCAGATCGTTCAGGCAATGGCCGATCTTCGACACCATGATGACCACGCGCGGCTTCACCGATGCGTCGTGCAATTCCCATTGCATGCCGAATTCATCGGCGAGCGCGGCGAACGAGCGGCGCAGCGCGTCGAGGCCCGGATCGCCGCCCACCTCCTGAAAATGAACCCGCATGAAGAACTCGCCGGTGCGGCTGTCGCCGAACTGCGCGGAATCGAGAATGTTCGCGCCGAGATCGAACAGGAAACCGGACACGGCATGCACGATTCCCGGACGGTCCGGGCACGACAACTTCAGGATGAAACTATGTTCGGTCGACATGAACCGGTCACTCCTTGCTTATTCATTTGTTCAGTGCTGCGGCGGCTCACGGAGCGCGGCGATTCCTTCGCACGCGTCCTCGTCGATCCATCGATGGCGCAGCAGGGAATCGAGCGTGGCGAGGCTCGCGTCGACGGTCAGCTCGCCTTCTTCTATCCAGCGCGCGACCTCGTCGATGCGCGCGAGGCGGTGCTCGCCGACTTCGCCGTCCTGATTGCGCGGCACGAAGTCTTCGGGCAATAGCACGTCATAGACGAAGAGCTGCTCGGCCTGCGTGCCTTCGGGCACGGATTGCAGCACATGGAAGATGCCGCCCGGCCTGGCCGTCGATGCCAGTTCCGCGCTCATGCCGGCCTCTTCCCAGCATTCCTTCACGAGCGTCGGCTCGATACCCATTCCCCAGCCGATGCCGCCCGCCACGACGTTGTCGAGCATGCCGGGATCGGTTGCCTTCGTTTCGCTGCGGCGCGCGATCCACAACTGCGGCGCGCTATCTCGATATTTTACGATGCCGTTCAGATGCACCGCGTACGTCATCGTGCCGAAGAAGCGCGAAGCCGCGCGCTCGATGAACGCGAGCGGCGCGGCGTCGAAGTGATTGCGGATCGCGTAGATCTCGTCGCGCCAGCCGGGGATCTTGCCGTCGGCATGAAGCGAGCCGATGACCGCCGCGAGCGCGGCCGTGCGCGCATCGACTGCGTCGAGCGAGCGGCTTAGCTGCACGGCATCCGCGCCGATATCGAAGACGTCCGGCCAGCGCGCGAGCAACGCGACGTCCGTCTTGCGGATCCAGCCGACGCGTTCATCGCCGATAAAGAACGGCGCGTGCGCGGAAGCGTCGAAGCGGCGGGCGGCGATGATCGCGGGCAACGTCATGGATCAATCCTTCAACGCGACGCGAAGCCCGAGCGCGATGAACGTCACGCCCGCGAGCCGATCGAGCCACACGCCGACGCGCGGACGGCGCTTCAGCCACGCGCCGATCATGCCCGCGCCGAAGCCGAACATCGAAAACACGACGACGGTCTGCAACATGAACAAGGCGCCGAGTTCGAACATTTGCAGCATGACGCTTTGCGAGCCGTGCGGATCGACGAACTGCGGCAGGAACACGATGAAGAACAGCGTGACTTTCGGATTCAGCAGATTGCCGATCACGCTCTGGCGAAACACCGTGGAAAGCGGCTGGCGCGGACGTTCGTGCGCGGTCGCGAGTCCGTGACTGCGGAGCGCCTTTATGCCGATCCACACGAGATACGCCGCGCCCGCAAGTTTCACCGCCTGAAACGCGAGCGGCGACGAGCGCAGCAACGCGGCGACGCCGAGCGCGGCGAGCGTCGTATGGAAAATCACGCCACACGCGAAGCCGAGTGCGGCGACCACGCCCGCGAGGCGTCCTTGCGAGATGCCGCGCGCGAGCACTTGCAGATTGTCGGGGCCGGGCGCGATGGTGATCGCGATCGATGTCGCGAGGAAAAGCAGGAAGTTCGGCATGTCAGTGTCCAGCGAATTCACACACGGTAAAGAGCGGCAGGCCGCCGTCGCGCAGCAGTTTCGAACCGCCGAGATCGGGAAGATCGATGATCGCCGCCGCCTCGACGACTTCCGCGCCGAGCCGCTCCAGCAGTATCTTGCCGGCCATCATCGTGCCGCCGGTGGCGACGAGATCATCGACGATCACGACGCGATCGCCGGGCTTGCACGCATCCTCGTGAATTTCGACGGTCGCGCTGCCGTACTCCAGTTCATACGACTGCGACAAAGTTTTATACGGCAGCTTGCCCTTCTTGCGGATCGGCACGAAGCCCAGGCTCAGTTCGTACGCGAGAATCGGCCCGATGATGAAACCGCGCGCATCCATGCCGGCGATCACATTCACGTTCGCGTCGATGTAACGCTGCACGAAAAGATCGATCAGCGTACGCAACGCGCGGCGGTCCTGCAGCACGGGCGTGATATCGCGAAACTGCACGCCGGGCTGCGGCCAGTCCTCGACCGTGCGCACGCGTTCCTTGATGAAGCGAGCGGCATCGGACGAGGCGCTCGAAGAGATATGGGACATGACTTCTCCGTGAAACCCGCGCTGTGAGGCCGCGCGCCGCCTGGATCAAGTGGTGATTACGCCGCCCGCCGGTTGCGCGAGAGCCGTTCCTCGGCAAGCGCCAGCACTTCGGGCAGCCCGCGCAGCACGACGATATCGTGTGCGCGCAACTTCGTTTCGGGGTCGGGTTCGACGCCCCGGATGCCGTGACGCCGGATCGCGGTCACCTCGACACCATTGCCGACGAGCCCGAGATCGTCGAGCGAGTGGCCGACGGCGTCCGATTTTTCGTCGATGGGTACGGATTGTAGCCGCACCTGCTCGTGGCCATCGTCGTCGTCGACGTCGTCGGCGCCGTGGAAGTAGCCGCGCAGCAGGCTGTAACGCGCGTCGCGCATTTCCTCGACACGGCGCACCACGCGGCGCATCGGCACGCCCATCAGCACGAGCGTGTGAGACGCGAGCATCAGGCTGCCTTCGACGATCTCCGGAATCACTTCCGTCGCGCCCGCCGCCGTCAGCTTTTCGAGATCGGCGTCGTCGACGGTGCGCACGATCACGGGCAGCGTCGGCGCCAGTTCGTGGATGTTGTGCAGCACGCGCATCGCGGACGGCGTGTTCGCGTACGTGATCGCGACCGTCGCCGCGCGATTCAGGCCCGCCGCGAGCAGCGACTCGCGCCGCCCGGCATCGCCGAATACGACCGATTCGCCCGCCGCCGCCGCCGCCGCGACGCGATCCGGGTCCAGGTCGAGCGCCACGTACGAAATGCCTTCCTGCTCAAGCATCCGCGCGAGGTTCTGCCCGGCGCGCCCGTAACCGCAGATAATCACGTGGCCGCTTTGCTTCAGGCTTTGCGTCGCGATCTTCGTCATTTGCAGCGATTGCAGCATCCATTCCGTCGACGACAACCGCAGCACGATCCGATCCGCGTTCTGAATGATGAACGGCGCGGCGAGCATCGAAAGCAGCATCGCGGAAAGCAGCGCCTGGAGAATGGTCGGATCGACGAGATGCGAGTCCAGAATCAGGTTCAAGAGCACGAAGCCGAACTCGCCCGCCTGCGCGAGGCCCAAGCCCGTGCGCATTGCGACGCCCGGCGGCGAGCCGAACGCGCGCGCGAGTCCGGTCACGATGACCGCTTTCAGCAGAATCGGCACGACGAAGAACGCGAGTACGAGGAACGGATGCTCCCAGATCACGCGCGGATTCAGCAGCATGCCGGTCGTCACGAAAAAGAGGCCGAGCAGCACGTCGCGGAACGGCTTGATGTCCTCTTCCACCTGATGCCGATACGGCGTTTCCGCGATCAGCATCCCGGCGATGAACGCGCCGAGTGCGAGCGACAGCCCGAACTTGTCGGTGATGTACGCCGCGCCGAGCGTGACCAGCAGCAGGTTGAGCATGAAAAGCTCTTGCGAGCGGCGGCGCGCAACGAGATCGAACCAGCGCGTCATGAACTTCTGGCCGATGAAGAGCAGCACCGTCAACGCGACGACGATCTTCACCGCCGCGATGCCGAGCCACATCGCGAGCTGCGACGAATTGCCGTTGGCGAACGCCGCGATGATGATGAGCAGCGGCACCACCGCGAGATCCTGGAACAGCAGCACGCCGAAGATGTTTCGGCCGTGCTCCGATTCCAGTTCCAGCCGCTCGGCGAGCAGCTTGCTGACGATCGCCGTCGACGACATGGACAGCGCGCCGCCGAGCGCGAAGCTCGCCTGCCAGGACATCGGCATCCAGAAATGCGCGATCCAGCCGAACAGCAGCGCGAGCACGATGGTCGCGCCGACCTGGCTCGCGCCGAGGCCGAAGACGATGCGCCGCATCGACCGCAACTTGGCGAGCGAGAATTCGAGACCGATGGAGAACATCAGGAACACCACGCCGAATTCGGCGAGATGCTGGGCCTGCTCGGCATCGGGCGCGATACCGGCGGCGTGCGGACCTACGATGATGCCAACCGCCAGATAGCCGAGCATGGGCGGCAGGTTGAAGAAGCGAAATATCACGACGCCTGCCACCGAACACAGCAGCAACAGCAGCGTCAATTCCAGCGGAGAGGTCATCCGTCCAGCGTCCTCGTTCGTCAGTTTTCCGAAACGCGCTCGTCGCGCGATCGGCGTCTTGAAAAGCCCCTGTCGCCAGGGGTTGCGGGGGGCGGAGAGAAGGCCGCGCGCCACGCTCCGTGCGGCGCGGCGAAGAAACGCCTTTGGTATACTCCGCGAATGATAGCGAAAATCAATGGCGACCGGGCACTGGCGCTGGCTCGCAACGTAATCCAGATCGAAGCCGACGCTGTTCGCGGGCTTTCAGACCTTCTCGACCACCATTTCACGAACGCAGTCGAAGTGCTGCTCGGCTGCCGCGGACGCGTGGTCGTGTCCGGCATCGGCAAGTCGGGGCACGTCGCGCGCAAGTTCGCCGCGACGCTCGCCAGCACGGGCACGCCCGCGTTCTTCGTGCATCCGGCCGAAGCGAGCCACGGCGACCTCGGCATGGTCACCGCCGACGACATCTTCATCGCGCTCTCCAATTCGGGCGAAACCGAAGAGCTCGTCGCCATTTTGCCGCTCATCAAGCGCCTCGGCGCGAAACTCATCGCCATTACGGGACGGCCGGAATCGAGCCTCGCGCAACTGGCGGACATGCATCTCAACGCGCGCGTCGAAAAGGAAGCGTGCCCGCTGAATCTCGCGCCCACGGCCAGCACGACCGCCGCGATGGCGCTCGGCGACGCGCTCGCGGTCGCCGTGCTCGACGCACGCGGCTTCGGCCCCGACGACTTCGCGCGCTCGCATCCGGGCGGCGCGCTCGGCCGGCGGCTTCTGACCTACGTGCGCGACGTGATGCGCGTCGGCGACGAAGTGCCCGTCGTGCCGCTGGAAGCAACCGTATCGGATGCGCTCTTCCAGATCACCGACAAGCGCATGGGCATGACGGCCGTGGTCAACGAGAATCGTCATGTCGAAGGCATTTTCACCGATGGCGACCTGCGCCGCATCCTGCAACGCGACGGCGACTTCCGTTCGCTCAAGCTCGCCGACGTGATGACGCGCAATCCGCGCACGATCGGCCCCGATCATCTCGCCGTCGAGGCCGTGGAACTGATGGAGCGTTATCGCATCAATCAGATGCTGGTCGTCGACGCGAACGCGACGCTGATCGGCGCACTGAACATGCACGACCTCTTCTCCAAGAAGGTAATTTGATGACGCAGAAGCCTTCCCCCGGCACCGAGCGCGCGAGCCGCATCAGGCTCATGGCGTTCGATATCGACGGCGTCTTCACCGACGGCAGCCTGTATTTCACCGCCGACGGCGACACGATGAAGTCGTTCAATTCGCTCGACGGCTACGGCCTCAAGCAACTGGAGCGCATCGGCGTGCAGACGGCGATCATCACCGGGCGGCAGTCGGGCATCGTCGCGGCGCGCGCGAAGGAACTGGGCATCACGCATCTGTATCAGGGCGTCGAAGACAAGACGGTCGCGCTGGAGGAACTGCTCGCGAAGACCGGCATTTCGGCAGCCGAAGCCGGCTACATGGGCGACGACTGGCCCGACCTCGCCGTGATGAGCCGCTGCGGCTTCGCGGCGGCGCCAGCGAACGCGCATGGCGAAGTCATCCAGCGCGTGCATTTCGTCGCGGCGGCGCGCGGCGGACACGGCGCGGTGCGCGAAGTCTGCGACGCCATCCTGCGCGCGCAAGGCCGCTACGACGCGGCGCTCGCCGCCGCGCTCGGAGCCTGACGCGATGCCGCAGACCCGACGCCTGACCTCGCTCGTGCCGCTTCTCGCGATGGCGGCGCTCGCGGGCATCACCTACTGGCTGCTGCAGGCAACGCTGCCTTCCGCGCCCGAGGCGCCGGAGCAGCCGAAGCGCCATACGCCCGACTATTTCGCGGACAACTTTTCCGTCTCCGAACTCGATACGACCGGCACCACGCAATATCGCCTGACGGCGAAATCGATGCTCCATTACGAGGACGACGAAAACAGCGACCTGACGCTGCCGGCCATGCGCATGTTCCAGCCGCAGAAGCCGACCGTGACGGCCACCGCCGAGCGCGGCACGGTGAACGGCGACGTATCCATCGTCGATCTGTATGACAATGCGCGCATTCTCCGCGCCGCCGGTTTCGGCGATCCGCAGATGCAGGCGGATTCGCAGCATTTTCGCGTGCTGGTGAACGACGATGTCATCGAAACGGAAAAGCCGGTTAAACTTCAGCGCGGTCCGTCGGTGATCACCGCCAACGGCATGAACTACAACAACGTCACCCGGGAAATGAAGCTCTTCGGTAACGTGCGCGGCGCCATCGCCGCCTCGGATATCAACGGCGGCGCTTCTAAGTAACGCGATCCCGGGCAATCCATCCGAACTGTGACTGCATGAATCAAAGCTTCCCTCGTCCCGATGGCGGCCCCGTGCGCGCAACGCTCGCGCATCGCGCTGACCGCGCCAAGCGGGTGATGCGAGCCGCGCTGTCCGCCGCCGTCGCCGCGTTCGTCGCGCTGCCCCTCGCGGGCTTCGCGCCCGCCGCCCACGCCGAAAAGGCCGACCGCGACAAGCCGCTCAACATCGAAGCGGACAACATGTCCTACGACGATCTCAACCAGAAGAACGTCTTCACCGGCCACGTCGTCGCGACGAAAGGCACGATCATCATCAAGGCCGATCGCGTCGAAGTGACGCAAGATCCGCAGGGCTATCAGTACGCGACGGGCACGTCGACCGGCAACACGCTTTCGTATTTCCGCCAGAAGCGCGACAACGTCAACGAGTACATCGAAGGCAACGCCGTGCGTATCGACTACGACGGCAAGAACGATTTCACGAAGCTCACGACGCGCGCGGTCGTGCGCCGCCTGCAGGGGCTGACCACGGTTCAGGACGAAGTGCGCGGCAGCGTCATCACGTATGACGGCCAGAAGGACTTCTACACCGCATCGGCGGGCAAGGACGTCGCGAGCCCCGGCAATCCGTCCGGCCGCGTGCGCGCGATGCTCGCGCCGCGCTCGGGCGGCGCCGCGCCGCTGAACGGGTCGCCCGCCACCCTCGCACCGTCGAACACCATTCAAGGAACGCCGCAGCAGTGAACGCCTCCGCCACGCCTCAAGCCAAGCCGGACGGCAAGTCGAGCTCGCTCGTCGTCCGCAATCTGAAGAAGCGTTACGGCTCGCGCACGGTGGTCAAGGACGTGTCGCTCGACGTGAAAAGCGGCGAAGTCGTCGGTCTGCTCGGCCCGAACGGCGCGGGCAAGACGACATCGTTCTATATGATCGTCGGCCTCGTGCCGCTCGATGCCGGCGAAATCGATCTCGACGGCAAGTCCATCAGCCTGCTGCCTATCCATCAACGCGCGCACCTCGGTTTGTCGTATCTGCCGCAGGAAGCGTCCGTGTTCAGGAAGCTGACCGTCGAGCAGAACATCCGCGCGGTGCTCGAATTGCAGACGGACGCGGCGGGCAAGCGGCTGTCGAAGGACGTCATCGCCGAGCGTGCGGAAGCATTGCTCGACGAACTCCAGATTGCGCATCTGCGTGAAAATCCGGCGCTTTCGCTGTCGGGCGGCGAGCGGCGGCGCGTGGAAATCGCGCGCGCGCTCGCGACGAATCCGAGCTTCATTCTGCTCGACGAGCCGTTCGCGGGCGTCGATCCGATCGCCGTGCTGGAAATTCAGAAGATCGTGAAGTTTCTGAAGCAGCGCAACATCGGCGTGCTGATCACGGATCACAACGTGCGCGAGACGCTCGGCATCTGCGACCACGCTTACATCATCAGCGACGGCAGCGTGCTCGCGGCCGGCGCGCCCAACGAAATCATCGAGAACGAAAGCGTCCGGCGCGTCTATCTCGGCGAACACTTCCGCATGTGACACCCGCCTGAACGATGCGAACTAGCGACCGATTACCGCGTCGCATCGAAGGAAAACAGCAAAACTTACGTGCCGCCCTTCGAGGCGGCACGCGCTTTTTTGGATTCGCTGCGAGGTTTCGCGCGCGTGGCAAACTCTCTACAATGAATAAAACTTTGCCATGAAAGCCAGCCTCCAACTCCGCCTATCGCAGCATCTTGCGCTGACCCCGCAACTGCAACAGTCCATCCGGCTGCTGCAGTTGTCGACGCTCGAATTGCAGCAGGAAGTGGCAATGGCCGTCGCGCAAAATCCGCTGCTCGAGAACGAAGACGACTGGATCGCGAGTCCGCTGCGCGTCGCCGCGGACGGTTCGCTCATCACTTCCCCCGCTTCGGGCAACGCCGCGCCCGAGCCGATGATGAGCAACGGCTCCAGTTCGAGTTCGTCGAGCTCCGAGCGTTCGGAGAACAGCGAGCCGCAGGGCGTCGACGAATACAACGGCATGAGTTCGGACGGCGGCGCGGATTCCAGCTCGTGGAATCTCGAAGACTACGGCCGCTCGAACAACGCCTCCGACGACGACGATCTCCCGCCGCTGCAAATCCACGAATCCACGACCACGCTGCGCGATCACCTGACCGCGCAACTTCGCATGACGCAGGCGAATCAGCGTGATCGCGCGCTCATCACGTTTCTGATCGAATCGCTCGACGAAGATGGGTATCTGACCGCGTCGCTCGATGAAATCCAGGCGGATTTGCCGGACGAGCTCGAAGTCGATGTCGACGAACTCAGCGCGGCACTCGCCTTGCTGCAGAGCTTCGACCCGCCGGGCGTGGGCGGGCGATCGGCGTCGGAATGCCTGAAGCTGCAGTTGCTGCGGCTCGATGCCTCACCCACGCGCACGCTGGCGCTGGAAATCGTCACGAATCATCTGGAACTGCTCGCCGCGCGCGACTTCACGCGTCTGCGCAAGCAGTTGAAGGCCAGCGACGACGCGCTGCGGGACGCGCATTCGCTGATCAAGTCGCTGGAGCCGTTTCCGGGCGCCGCGTACGGCAAGAGCGAAGCGGATTACGTGGTGCCGGATATCCTCGTGCGCAAGACCACGGGCGGATGGACGGCGGAGTTGAATCCGGAAATCGTGCCGAAGCTTCGGATCAACCATTTGTACGCGAACATCTTGCGCAACAATCGCGGCGATCCGGGCAGCGGTTCGCTGCGTCAACAGCTCCAGGAAGCGCGCTGGCTGATCAAGAATATTCAGCAACGTTTCGAGACGATTCTTCGCGTGGCGCAAGCAATCGTGGAGCGTCAGAAGAACTTTTTCGCACATGGCGAAATCGCCATGCGCCCCTTGGTTTTGAGGGAGATTGCTGATACGCTGGGCTTGCACGAATCGACGGTTTCGCGTGTGACGACCGGGAAGTACATGCTCACTCCCTTCGGGACGCTTGAATTTAAGTACTTCTTTGGATCGCACGTTTCAACCGACACAGGAGGCGCGGCGTCGTCCACGGCGATCCGTGCCCTCATCAAGCAACTGATAGGAGCGGAAGATCCCAAAACTCCTCTTTCAGACAGCCGCATCGCCGAACTGCTGGCGGAACAGGGTTTCGTGGTTGCGCGGCGCACCGTTGCCAAATACCGCGAAGCGCTGCGAATCCCCGCAGTGAATCTGCGCAAGTCTCTTTGATCCCGTCTCTGTGATCCGCCGCATGTCGTGGCGGATTTTTACCGGCCGTATCGCGCGAGCGAGTACGAGCCGGCCGCGCGGCCCGCTCCTTGCGCTTCTTCAGACAAGCACACGGAACGGGCGCCCGCCGACCGGTATCGGGCAAGCCGCCGTGGTTCAACGGCCATTAGCTTGGAGAGCAACTATGAATCTGAAGATCAGTGGACACCACCTCGAATTGACGCCTGCGTTGCGCGAGTTTGTGATCACGAAGCTGGACAGGGTCCTCCGTCATTTCGATCAAGTGATGGATGGCAACGTTGTCCTCTCGGTCGACACTCATAGTAGGGAAAAGGAAAAGCGCAACAAGGCGGAAATCAATCTTCACCTGAAGGGTAAGGACATCTTCATCGAGAGTTGTGACGCTGATATGTACGCGGCGATCGACCTGATGGTCGACAAGCTGGATCGGCAGGTCATCCGGCACAAGGACAAAATTCAGGGCCACGCCCACGAATCCGTGAAGTATCGCGAAGAGGTTCACCAGACCGAAGCGCCGTCGCCCTGAGGCTGACGAAGACAAACCCGTGCGAATCTGACTAGCGCAAAACCGGCGAGCGCGCCTTGAATGGCGGCTCGATTCGAAGAGTTCCTCGAATCCGGCGATGCCGCCTCAGACAGGCACCCGAAGGAAGCCGCCAATCGGCGGCTTTTTTGTTGCACTTTTCACGGTGGCGTGGCACAAAGCCTTGATTCTTTGTGCTTTGTGCTGCACATTTCATTGCAGTGACACGCTCATGGCGCGCCGCACCATCGCGCTTTGGCCTGTTCTATAATGGCCCGGTTATTATGGGGTCGCCGAACAGCAACGCTGCAGGGAACGCCGCAAGCGCATCTTCCGTTTCACCATCGCCGTGAGCGCTTTCAGACAGCAGCCACGATGAGGAGCTATCAGGCCACGCATCAGCCTGCCAACATGAATCGTTTAGCCAAATTTCTTCCCATCGAGAACGTCGTTCTCGGACTGTCCGTTACCAGCAAGAAACGTGTATTCGAGCAAGCGGGCCTGATTTTCGAGAACCAGAACGGCATCGCCCGCAGCACCGTTACCGACAACCTCTTCGCTCGCGAACGCCTCGGCTCGACCGGCCTCGGCGAAGGCGTCGCCATTCCGCACGGCCGGATCAAGGGGCTGAAGCAGCCGCTCGCCGCCTTCGTGCGCCTGGCCGAACCGGTCGCGTTCGAATCGCCGGACGGTCAGCCCGTCTCGTTGCTGATCTTCCTGCTCGTGCCCGAACAGGCCACGCAGCAGCATCTCGAAATTCTCTCGGAGATCGCGCAACTGCTCTCCGACAGCGAGGCGCGCGAGCGTCTGAACAAAGAAGAAAACCGTGAGGCGCTTTATCAAGTCCTCACGCAGTGGCAACCGTAATCGCCGCATCGATCCCGGCAAACCGCCTTCCGGCGCGTCGCGCGCCGCTCGAGGCGTAACGGTCGTCTCGCGCAGGCGGTGCTTCTGCGGCACAATCGGTCAAAAGCAGCGCCATGCGGCGAATCGAAGCAAACCGCTCCGACACGCGAAGGCTGCTCCCGGCTTCCAACGGAGTTCCGGCCTCATGGATACGTCCAGCATCAACGCCCAAAGCATTTTCGACGACAACGCCGCCGCTCTGAAGCTCAGCTGGCTCACGGGGCATGAAGGCTGGGAACGGGGCTTTTCGAGCGAGACGGTCGCGAACGCGACATCCAGCGCCGATCTCGTCGGCCATTTGAACCTGATTCACCCGAACCGCATTCAGGTGCTCGGCGACGCCGAGATCAACTACTACCAGCGCCAGTCCGACGAAGACCGCTCGCGTCACATGGCCGAGCTGATCGCGCTCGAGCCGCCGTTTCTCGTCGTCGCGGGCGAAGTGGGCGCGCCGCCCGAGCTCGTGCTTCGCTGCACGCGATCGTCGACGCCGCTCTTCACCACGCGCATGTCGGCGGCGGCGGTCATCGACAGCCTGCGCGCGTACATGTCGCGCATTCTCGCGCCGCGCGCGACGCTGCACGGCGTGTTCATCGACATTCTCGGCATGGGTGTGCTGCTCACCGGCGATTCCGGTCTCGGCAAGAGCGAACTCGGCCTGGAACTCATCAGCCGCGGCCACGGTCTCGTTGCGGACGACGCCGTGGATTTCGTGCGCCTCGGCCCGGACTTCGTCGAAGGACGCTGTCCGCCGCTGTTGCAGAATCTGCTGGAAGTGCGCGGCCTCGGCCTGCTCGACATCAAGACGATCTTCGGCGAAACCGCCGTGCGCCGGAAGATGAAGCTCAAGCTGATCGTGCAGCTCGTGCGCCGCCCCGACGGCGAATTCCAGCGGCTTCCGCTGGAAAGCCAGACGGTCGATGTGCTCGGCCTGCCGATCAGCAAAGTGACCATTCAAGTGGCGGCGGGCCGCAACCTCGCGGTGCTGGTCGAAGCGGCCGTGCGCAATACGATCCTGCAGCTGCGCGGCATCGATACCTTGCGGGATTTCATGGATCGCCAGCGGCTCGCGATGCAGGACCCGGATAGCCAGTTTCCCGGCAAATTGATCTGAGGCCCGCGCCCGATTCGGATCATATGCCGGTGCTAAGATAAAGCGAACGAGCACATTCCCATGCGTATCATCCTGATCACCGGCATTTCCGGCTCCGGCAAGTCCGTGGCGCTCAACGCGCTGGAAGACGGCGGCTACTACTGCGTCGACAACCTGCCTCCGCGCTTTTTGCCCGAACTCGCCGCCTATCTCGCGAGCGAAGGACAGCAACGGCTCGCCGTCGCGATCGACGCCCGTTCGAGCCTTTCGCTCGACGAAGTGCCCGCGATCATCGGCAGCCTCGCGCGCGCCTACGACCTGCGCGTGCTGTTCCTCAACGCCAGCACGCAGTCCCTCATTCAACGCTTTTCGGAAACGCGCCGCCGCCATCCGCTGTCCGGCCCGCCGGTGCATGACGCGAGCGTCGGCGTGCTGAATTCGCTGGGCGAAGCCATCGAGCGCGAACGCGAACTCGTCGCGGGGCTCGCCGAATACGGCCATCAGATCGACACCAGCAACCTGCGCGCGAACGTGCTGCGCGCGTGGGTGAAGCGCTTCGTCGAAACGGACGCCGCCGATCTCACGCTGATGTTCGAATCGTTCGGATTCAAGCGCGGCGTGCCGCTCGACGCCGATCTCGTCTTCGACGTGCGCACGCTGCCGAATCCGTACTACGACCGCGAGTTGCGCCCGTTCACCGGACTCGATCAGCCGATCATCGATTATTTGTCGGCGCAGCCCTTGGTCGGCGAGATGATCGACGATATCGGCGGGTTCGTCGGCAAATGGTTGCCGCGTTTTCGCGACGACAACCGCAGCTATCTGACGGTCGCGATCGGCTGCACGGGCGGGCAGCATCGTTCGGTGTACATCGCAGAGGCGCTCGCCGCGCGCTTTCGCGAAGAGGCAAACGTGATCGTGCGGCATCGTGATGCGCCCATCCCCGTGGATGACAGCGCGACCCACACGCGAACCTGATCGCCGCGCCGGCGATCCACCCCTGGAGGGGCGCGATGTCTTCGAATCCCGTTCTAGCCGATCTGCCGCTGTTCCCGCTTCACACCGTGCTGTTTCCCGGCGGCATGCTGCCGCTCAAGATTTTCGAGGCGCGCTATCTCGACATGGCGCGAGCGTGCCTGCGCGAAGGCACGCCGTTCGGCGTGTGCCTGCTGAAGAGCGGACATGAAGTCGCGTCTCCGGGCGATCCTTCGGTGCCCGAAAGCGTCGGCTGTCTCGCGGAAATCACCGAATGCGATGTCGATACCTTCGGCCTCTTGCTCGTGCAGGCGCGCGGCACGGAGCGCTTCCGGCTGCTTTCGCATCGCGTGGAGCCGAGCAATCTGCTGGTCGGCACGGCGGAGTTATACGGGGAAGACCGGCCGCTGCAAGGCGCCGAAGTGCTCGCGAAGTTCGGCGCGTGCGCGGAAGTGCTGGAGCGCATCATCGAGACGATCAAGGCGCGCGAGCCGCAGAACCTTCCGTTCGTCGAGCCGTTCCTGTTCGACGATCCGACGTGGGTCTCCAACCGTCTCGCTGAAATCCTGCCGATTCCCATGCGCGCCCGTCAGAAGCTGATGGAACTGCTCGATGCCGGCGCGCGCATCGACGTGGTGCATCACTACATGCAGCATCATCAGCTGTTGTAGCGCTCAAATCAGCGAGCCGGTCAGCGCGTCCAGCAGCTTGCGCACGGGCGCGGGCACGCCGAACGAATCGATGCGCGACAGCGGCGCCCACACGGTGCCGGCATCCATCGCCTCCTGCGGCGCGCCGCGCGCCTGCCCCAGGCGAGGTTCGATCTCCAGCTTGAAGTGCGTGAACGTGTGCGACAAAGGGGCGAGGCGTTCCAGATGCGCTTCGCCGCCAAGGTTGTGCGCAACCGCCGCCAGCGCCGCTTCGTCGGGCGCTTCGGGCAGACTCCACAAGCCGCCCCAGATGCCCGTCGGCGGCCGTTTTTCGAGCAGGATCGAGTCGCCGTCCTTCAGCACGAGCATCCACGTCTTGCGCGTCGGCACGGCTTTCTTCGGACGCGCCGCCGGCAATTCGCGCTGCCGACCTTCGACATTCGCGACGCAATCCGGTGCGAACGGACAACGCGCGCAATCCGGCTTGCCGCGCACGCAGAGCGTCGCGCCGAGGTCCATCAGGCCTTGCGTGTAGGCGGTGACGTCGGCCTTGTCGGCGGCGTCGGGCAACAGCGATTCCGCCAGCGTCCACATCGCGTTCTCCACGCGCTTCTCGCCCGGAAAACCCTCGACGCCGAACACGCGCGCGAGCACGCGCTTCACGTTGCCGTCGAGAATCGTGGCGCGCGCGCCGAATGCGAACGACGCGATCGCCGCCGCCGTCGACCGGCCGATGCCCGGCAGTTCCGCGAGTTCGTCGACGGTCTGCGGAAACGCGCCGCCATGCTCGTACGCGACGGCCTGCGCGCAGCGATGCAGATTGCGCGCGCGCGAGTAATAGCCGAGGCCGGCCCATAGCGCCATGACATCGTCGATGGGCGCGTCGGCGAGCATCGTCACGGTCGGAAAGCGTTCCAGAAAGCGCGCGTAGTACGGAATGACCGTCGAGACCTGCGTCTGCTGCAGCATGATTTCCGAAAGCCAGATGCGATACGCGTCGCGCGTGTTTTGCCACGGCAGGTCGTGACGGCCGTGAATGCGTTGCCACGCGATCAGGCGGCTGGAGAAATCTTTGAGTGCGAGCATGGGATTAGCGTTGACAGCGCGGACAGAAGTACGTCGACCGCTGTCCTTGAACGATTTGCCTGATCGCCGTCCCGCAGACGTGGCACGGCAGACCCGCGCGATCATAGACGAAATAGTCGAGCTGGAAGTAACCCGACTCGCCGTTGCTGCCGACGAAATCGCGCAGCGTGCTGCCGCCCTTTTCGATGGCCGCGGCGAGCGTCGCGCGCACCGCGTCCGCGAGCAGGTCATAACGCACGAGCGAGATGCGCCCGGCGGCGGTCGTCGGCCGGATGCCCGCGCGAAAGAGGCTCTCGGACGCATAAATGTTCCCGACGCCCACGACGATATCGCCCGCGAGCAGCGCCTGTTTCACCGACACCTTGCGCCCGCGCGTCGCACGAAACAGCAGCGCGCCCGAGAATTCCGGCGAGAACGGCTCGACGCCGAGACTCGCGAGCAGCGGATGATTCAGCACGTCGCCGTCGCCGCGCGGGTGCCAGAGAATCGCCCCGAAGCGGCGCGGATCGCGAAAGCGAAGAATAAAGTCGTCGAAAATCAGATCGACGTGATCATGCTTCGCGGCATCCGGCGGGCGCGGCACGTTGCGCAACACGCGCAGCGTGCCGGTCATGCCGAGATGGACGATAAGCCACCCTTCCGCCGTTTCGAACAGCAAATACTTGCCGCGCCGCTCGACCCTGTCGATTTTCAGATGCCCGAGCGTCTTCGCGAGATGCGCCGGAATAGGCCAGCGCAGCGCCGGCGTGCGCACGTCGACATGTTCGACGCGCCTTCCCGCCACGTAGGGTTCGATTCCCCTGCGGGTGACTTCCACTTCCGGCAGTTCTGGCATTTTTCCTGGAGAGAGACTTGCTGGGGCGAGTGTGCCGGTATTTTAGCCACCGCGTTACAATCGACCGAAACATCGTCTGGATTTCCATGAACTCGTTCGTCATGAAGCTGTTTACGAAGCGTCAGACCGGCTTGACGCAATCGTTCGCCATGCCAATGTCGCGCGTTGCCGGTGCCGTGGCGCTTGCCATGGCCGCACTCGCGTTTGCGCCCGCCTACGCGCAGGCGCCGGCCGCCACGCCTGTTCCGACCGACGACGATTCCGCCGCCGCATCCGCCGCCGACGCCATCACCGCGCCGGTGAGCGGCGCCGAGCAGCAAGACCTGCCGAATGTCGCGATGTCCAGCCAGATCGTGTTCCAGGTCCTGGCGGCGGAAGTCGCGCTGCAGCGCGGCCAGCCCGCGCCCGCTTATCAGACGTATCTCTCGCTCGCCCGCGACACGCACGATCCGCGCTTCGCCCAGCGTGCGACGGAAATCGCCATCGCCGCGCAAAGCCCGAACGATGCGCTCACGTCCGCGCAACTCTGGCAGCAGTTCGCGCCGCATTCGGAACGCGCGGCGCAGCTAAGCGCTTCGCTTTTGATCGTGTCAGGCAAGCCCGACGACGCGAAGCCGACGCTCGAACGCGAACTCGCCAAGGTTGCGCCGGAACAGCGCGGCGAAGCGATTCTCTCGCTGCAGAGCTTGCTCGCGCGCGGGCCGAACCGCGTCGGCGGGCTGAACGTGCTGAAGGACCTCACCGCGAACGATCAGGATCGCCCGGAAGCGCAGCTCGCGCTCGCGCGTCAGCAATTGCTCGCGGACGATCAGCCGGGCGCGAAGGCATCGCTCGAAAAGGCGCTTCAGCTTCGTCCGGACTATCTGCCCGCTGCGCTGACGCTTGCCCGCATGGGGCCGCAGGAACGCGCCGAGGGCATCGCTTCGTTCGAAAAGTATCTCGACAAGAATCCGAAATCGCATGACGCGCGGCTCGCGCTGGCCCAGTTGTATCTGTCGTCCGACAGGCTCGACGACGCGCAGAAGCAGTTCGAGATCATGCGCAAGAACGATTCGAAAGACCTGACGCCGTTGATGGCGCTCGCGCTCATCAACATACAGAAGAAGCAGTTCGACAAGGCGAAGGACTATCTGAACCAGTACGCGAAGGCGGCGGAAAACTCGCCGAACGGCGATCCGGGCCAGGCGTACATCTATCTCGCGCAACTGTCGCTGGAACAGAAGGACGAAGCGACCGCGAGCCAGTGGCTCGACAAGATTCCGCGCACGAGCCAGCAGTATTTGCCCGCGCAGGTCACGCGCGCGCAATTGCTCGCGAAGCAAGGCAAGGTGGATGAAGCGCGCGTGCTGATCGGCAGCCTGCAAAGCTCGGATCCGCGCGATCTGGCGCTGCTCGCCCGCACCGATTCGGCGATTCTTTTCGAGGCGCACCGCTACAAGGAAGCCGAGGAGAATCTCGCGAAGGCGGTCGCCGCATTCCCCGATGATCCCGACCTCGTCTACGACTACGCGATGGCCGCCGAAAAGAACGGCCACTTCGACGTGATGGAAACGCAGTTGCGCACGCTGATGCGCACGCAGCCGACCAATCCGCAGGCGTTCAACGCGCTCGGCTATTCGCTGGTCGATCGCAATCAGCGCCTCGACGAAGCCGTGCAATTGATCGAGAAGGCCGTGGCGCTCGCGCCGAACGACGCGTTCATCATGGACAGTCTCGGCTGGGCACGCTTCCGTCAGGGCAATTCGGCCGAGGCCGAGAAGATTCTCAAGAATGCTTATAACCTTCAGCCGAACGCGGAAATCGGCGCGCACCTCGGCGAAGTGCAGTGGAAGTCCGGGCAGCAGGATCAGGCGCGCGCGACGTGGCGTCAGGCGCAGAAGCTCGAACCCGATAACGATACGCTCGTCAAAACGCTCAAACGACTTCAGGTAAACGATCTTTGATGGCATTCGATTTCATCGCCGGCGCGCGCGGCCGCCTCGTTCGCCGCAGCGCGCTCGGCTTCGCGGCGGCTGCCGCGTTTGTGTTGTCCGGCTGCGCGGTGCAGCCGCGCGTTCCGAATACGTCGGCTGCATCGACTTCACTGTCGACGCAAACGAGCCGTGCTTATCACGGCCGCTTCGCGGTTCAGTACAACGATCAGAACGGCGTGCAGCGCAACGCCTACGGCAACTTCGACTGGCAGGAAACGGGCGACACCGTCACGCTCCAGTTGCGCAATCCGCTCGGGCAGACAATGGCGATCGTGACATCGTCGCCGTCGCTTGCCACGCTCGAGCTGCCGAATCGTCAGCCGGTCAATGCGGAGAACGTGTCGGATCTGATGCAGAACACGCTCGGCTTCGCGTTGCCGGTCGAAGGCTTGCGGTACTGGCTGCAACCTTCGGCCGCGCCGAGTTCGCGCGCAGAGACGACGCTGGACCCGGAATCGAATAATGGTCGTCCTAAGGAAATCAGACAGGACGGCTGGACAATCGACTATCTGGCCTATGCCGATGCGCCTGCCGTGGGCGTCAAGCGCCTGAACCTGACGCGCAACGAACCGCCGCTCGACATCAAGCTCGTGCTCGACCAATAACGCCTTATTGCCGCTTTCTGCATGTCCTCCACCGATTCGATCCGCGACTGCCTCGCGCCCGCGAAGCTGAACCTGTTCCTCCACATCACGGGCCGCCGTCCGGATGGCTATCACGCGCTGCAGACCGTGTTCCAGTTGCTCGATTGGGGCGACGTGCTGCATTTCACGCGCCGCGACGATGGCATCGTCACGCGCGTTACGGACGTCCCCGGCGTGGCGCAGGACGACGATCTCGTCGTGCGGGCCGCGCGATTGCTTCAGCAGCACACGGGCAGCCGCTACGGTGTGCAGATCGAGATCGACAAGCGTTTGCCGATGGGCGCAGGGCTTGGCGGAGGCAGTTCCGACGCTGCGACCACTCTTTTGGCGTTGAATCGTCTATGGGGAGTTGACCTTTCGCGTGAAACTCTGCAGAATCTCGCCCTGCAACTCGGCGCGGACGTGCCGTTTTTTGTCTTCGGGCAAAATGCATTTGCGGAAGGAGTAGGTGAAGCGCTTCAGGCGGTGGAATTGCCGAAACGTTTCTTCCTGGTAGTCACTCCCAACGTTCACGTTCCGACCGCAGCGATTTTTTCGGAAAAGGCCTTGACAAGGGACACCGAAGTCGTCAAAATAACGGACTTTCTTGCACAGCAAAGGTCAGACACAAACTGGCCAGACAGCTTCGGTCGAAACGACATGCAGGCTGTAGTTGCAGGAAAGTATGCGGAAGTTGCTAAGGTGCTCGAGTGGTTTTCCAATCTCGCACCAGCGCGAATGACAGGGTCCGGAGCAAGCGTGTTTGCTGCTTTCCCCAGCCGAGCCGAAGCAGAGATGGCGCAAGCCAAGCTGCCGGCAAGCTGGAAAAGCGTGGTAACAGGCAGTCTGGATTCTCATCCTCTCTTCGCTTTCGCGTCATAGGTTTTGTTTTGTCGGGTATGTCCTACACTTCCCGGCAAGATTCAAAGTTAAGTGTAGGGGAGTCGCCAAGTTGGTCAAGGCACCGGATTTTGATTCCGGCATGCGAGGGTTCGAGTCCTTCCTCCCCTGCCATTCTTTCTCTAGCATTTCCTCTCGCCTCCAGCCGCAGACAGGTGCACGATGAGCAGTGACGGCCTGATGGTTTTTACTGGCAACGCAAATCCCGCGCTTGCACAGGAAGTCGTCAAAATCCTTGGAATTCCTCTCGGCAAAGCGATGGTCAGCCGTTTCTCCGACGGCGAGATCATGGTCGAGATTCAGGAAAACGTTCGAGGCAAGGACGTATTCGTTCTGCAGTCCACCTGCGCACCGACGAACGATAACCTGATGGAACTGATGATCATGGTCGATGCGCTCAAGCGCGCATCCGCAGGCCGGATCACCGCAGCTATCCCCTACTTCGGTTATGCGCGTCAGGATCGCCGTCCGCGTTCCGCGCGAGTGGCCATCTCGGCGAAGGTCGTGGCGAACATGCTGGAAATCGCCGGCGTCGATCGTGTCATCACGATGGACCTTCACGCCGACCAGATTCAAGGCTTCTTCGACATCCCCGTCGACAACATCTACGCTACTCCGGTTCTTCTCGGCGACCTGCGCAAGCAGAACCACGATCACCTGCTGGTCGTGTCGCCGGACGTCGGCGGTGTGGTGCGCGCGCGTGCGCTCGCCAAGCAGATGAACACGGATCTCGCGATCATCGACAAGCGCCGTCCCAAGGCGAATGTCGCTGAGGTGATGAACGTCATCGGTGAAGTCGAAGGCCGCACCTGCGTCATCATGGACGACATGGTCGATACCGCCGGCACGCTCTGCAAGGCAGCGCAAGTGCTGAAGGATCGCGGTGCGAAGCAGGTTTTCGCGTACGCAACGCACCCGGTTCTCTCGGGCGGCGCGGCGGAGCGCATCACGGCTTCGCAGCTCGATGAGCTCGTCGTGACCGACACCATCCCGCTGTCTGCGGAATCGCTCGCGTGCCCGAAGATTCGGCCGCTGTCGAGCGCGGGCCTGCTCGCGGAGACGTTTTCCCGCATCCGGCGCGGCGACTCGGTCATGTCGCTCTTCGCCGAAGGCTAAAAGAATTGGCAAGGAACGCGAGGCTCGAGCTTCGCGTTTTTGCTTGATCGGCGCGAACGGACGAAGGTTCGCGCCGTTTGTTATGGGGATCAGACATTTCAATGATCCCGGTTTCCCTGCCTGGTCGCGGGCAGATAGAGGAGTCGAATATGAAAGTCGTCGCTTTCGAGCGTAGCAAGCAAGGTACGGGTGCGAGCCGCCGCCTGCGTAACTCGGGCAAGACCCCGGGTATCGTGTACGGTGGTGCTTCGGACGTTCAACTGGTCGAACTGGACCACAACGCCCTGTGGCATGCCCTGAAGAAGGAAGTTTTTCATTCGTCGATTCTCGACCTGGAAGTCGCCGGCAGCTCGCAACAAGTTCTGCTGCGCGATGTGCAATATCACCCGTTCAAGCAGCTCGTGCTGCACGTGGACTTCCAGCGCGTCGACGCGACGAAGAAGCTGCACACCAAGGTGCCGCTGCACTTCATGAATCAAGAGACGAATCCGGCCGTGAAGCTCGCGGGCGCGGTCATCTCGCACGTCGCGACGGAACTGGAAGTGGAATGCCTGCCGGGCGATCTGCCTGAGTTCCTCGAAATCGATCTGGCCAAGATCGAAGCGGGCCAGACGATGCACGCGAAGGACATCGTGCTGCCGAAGGGCGTCGCGCTGACCGCGCACGTCGAGGCGGAAAACCCGGTGGTGGCATCGGCGACCGTTCCGGCTGCGAAGCAGTCCGACGCGGCTGCTGACGCGACTGGCGAAACGCCGGCTGCCTGAGTGCCTGCACGAGCGGCTTTGTAAGCACGCTGTAGTATCCTCTCGATCCGTTCCTCGAACGGTCGAAGCGACCCGCCGGTGTGCAAGCCCCGGCGGGTTTTTTTCGCACTAAACGAAGCGGGCTCGCGGCTCGCGATGATTCGACATGATCAAGCTGATCGTCGGCCTCGGCAATCCGGGCGCCGAATACACCGCGACGCGTCACAACGCGGGCTTCTGGTTCATCGACCAACTGGCGCGCGACGCCGGCGCCACGCTGCGCGACGAGCGGCGCTTTCACGGCCACTACGGCCGTGGCCGTCTGCACGGCCACGAAATTCATCTGCTGGAGCCGCAGACGTTCATGAACCGCTCGGGGCAATCGGTCGTCGCGGTGGCGCAGTTCTTCAAGATTCTGCCGGACGAGATTCTCGTCGCGCATGACGAACTCGATCTTCCGCCCGGCACCGTCAAGATGAAGCTCGGCGGCGGCAGCGGCGGACATAACGGGCTGAAGGACATTTCCGCGCATCTGTCGTCGCAGCAATATTGGCGCTTGCGGATCGGCATCGGGCATCCGCGCGATTTGATTCCCGAAGGTGCGCGCGCGGGCGCGAAGCCCGATGTCGCGAATTTCGTGCTGAAGCCGCCGCGACGCGAGGAGCAGGATGTCATCGATCAGTCGATCGAGCGCGCGCTGGCCGTCATGCCTTTCGTCGTCGCGGGCGAGACCGAACGCGCGATGATGAACCTGCATCGCAATTCCTGATCACCGAACCTGGAGCCGACCGTGAGCCGTTTCTGGAGCGATATCGTTCACCGCCTGACGCCTTACGTGCCGGGCGAGCAGCCCGCGCTGGCGCATCCGATCAAGCTGAACACGAACGAGAACCCGTATCCGCCGTCGCCGCGCGTGGTCGATGCGATCCGCCGCGAACTCGGGGACGACGGCGCGTCGCTGCGGAAGTATCCGGACCCGACGGCGCGCGCGCTGCGCGAGGCGGTGGCGGCGCATCACGGTTTGCGCGTCGAACAGGTCTTTGCCGGCAACGGCTCCGACGAAGTGCTCGCGCACGCGTTCCAGGCGCTGCTGAAGCACGACGCGCCCATTCGCTTTCCGGATATCACGTACAGCTTTTATCCGGTGTACGCGAAGCTGTATGGCATCGAGTACGAGACGATTCCGCTCGATGACGATTTCGCCGTTCGCATCGACGGCTATCGCGCGCCGAACGGTGGCGTGCTGCTGCCGAATCCGAACGCGCCGACCGGCCGCGCATTGCCGCTCGCCGATATCGAAGCGCTGCTGAAGGCGAATCCCGATGCGCCCGTGATCATCGACGAGGCGTATGTCGATTTCGGCGCGGAATCGGCGGTGACGCTTGTGAACGCGTATCCGAATCTGCTGGTCGTGCAGACGACATCGAAAGCGCGCTCGCTCGCGGGCATGCGCGTGGGCTTCGCGTTCGGCGATGCCGCCTTGATCGACGCCCTCACGCGCGTGAAGGACAGCTTCAATTCGTATCCGCTCGATCGCCTCGCACAGGCGGCGGCGCTCGCGTCATACGAAGATCGGGCGTGGTTCGAGGCAAGCTGCGCGAAGGTGGTGGCAAGCCGCGAAAGGCTCGCCGCGCAGTTGCAGGGTTTGGGATTCGATGTGGTGCCGTCGGCAGCCAACTTCGTGTTCGCGAAGCATCCGGCCCACGATGCCGCCGCGCTCGCTGCCGCGCTCAAGAAGCAGGAGATTTTCGTGCGTCACTTCGCACTGCCGCGCGTCGGTCAGCATTTGCGCATTTCCATCGGCACGGACGCCGAATGCGATGCGCTCGTCGCGGCTTTGACGGCGCTTATCGGATAGTGCCGCGAAGCGCTTACGCGCCCTTCGCCGCCATCAGCGCGTGATACTTCGTCAGCAACTGCTCGGGCGTTTCGGCGTGCGCCGGGTCGCGCGGAATGCATTCCACCGGGCAAACCTGCTGGCACTGAGGCTCGTCGAAGTGGCCGACGCATTCGGTGCACTTGTTCGGATCGATGACATAGATATCCGTGCCCATCGAAATGGCGTCGTTCGGGCACTCGGGCTCGCAGACGTCGCAGTTGATGCACTCGTCGGTAATGATCAGGGACATGCTGCTACCGGCTTTCCGTTTAAAAACAAGAGATTATAACGCCGGCAGCATTTTCGCGGTGGCCGTGCGCCTGGAATGTCAGCGTTCGGACGCGTCCGTTCCGATTCGTCGCGACACCAGCGTCAGCACCAGTTTCGACGCATAAAGAACGATGAGCGCGCCGAGCAGATCGCCGATGAACATGAGGAAGAATCCTTCGACGAGATTCTGCGAATCTCCGCGCAACGCGAACCAGATGTGATGCAGCAGCGGGTTCGCGACGGAATACGCCACCGCGAGCAGAAGCAAGCGTCGCGGCGTGAGATTCGCGAGCGACGCCTTCAGGCCGAACCACTCTCGCGCGAGCCGATAAACGGCATACGGCGCGATCGTCGCGATTATTCCGCCAGCGAATGCGCGAATCGGATCGTGAGGAAAAAAGTAGAAGAAGTTGACGAGCCAGCTTGCCAGGAGCAGTCCGAGGGCGCCGTCGCCGCCTAACAGGAGCGTGCTGAGAAGCCTGACCCCCGACGGCAGATAGATCCAGTTGACGCCTCGCACGAACTCCGTATGCGTGAAGACCTCCTCATTGATCCAGAGGGACAACACGAACACGAGCGCGGTGCCGAGCACCAGGAGGACATGCGAGCGCAGATTAGACATGAGTGAAAACGTCGGCCACGCGTTGTTCGCCGGATTGCGTCACGGCCCCGGCTGGCAATCGGCGGCTGGCGAACCATCCGCCGCCGATCCCATGCCGCGCCGGGTCAGGGCGCCGCTGGATCCTTCTGCATGGCACCGGCGACTTTGTCCATCAGCCGCTTTTCCACCGACGGAAACACGAACTTGCTGACGTCGCCGCCGAGCTGCGCAATCTCGCGCACGATGGTGCCGGAAATGAACTGATACTGATCGGACGGCGTCATGAACATCGTCTCGACGTCGGGCAGCAGATAGCGGTTCATCCCAGCCATCTGGAACTCGTACTCGAAATCGGAGACGGCGCGCAGGCCGCGCACGATCACGCGCGCATTGTTCTTGCGCACGAAGTCCTTCAGAAGCCCGGTGAAGCTGCTCACCTGCACGTTCGGATAATGCCCGAGCACGTCATGCGCGATATCCAGACGCTCCTGCAGCGAGAAAAACGGCTTCTTCGCACGGCTGTCGGCCACGCCGACGACCAGCGTATCGAAAATGCTCGATGCGCGCCGCACGATGTCTTCATGCCCGCGCGTCAGCGGGTCGAACGTTCCCGGGTACACGGCGACAACCATGAGCTTCTCCTCTTCTATTTACCTTGGGCCGCTGGCTGCGGCCGTCATTCCCTCGTTTGCCCGTCCGAAGCAGGCAACCGCTGACGCAACCTACCCCGCGGCGCGCCAGATTGGGAAGGCGCATTATTCCTCATTTTGCCGACGCAGCAAATGATAGTGAACCGCGCCCGCCTTGCCTTCGCGTGCGAGCGTCCAGCCTGCCAGCGCATCGATGGCGTCCGGGTCGAGCGGATTGCCGCATTCCACGTAGATCGCGCCATCGGATGCGGCGAGCGGCGCGGCGAGTTCCAGCGCACGCGCGAGCAGCGCTTCGTCGCCGAAGGGCGGATCGAGGAAGATGACATCGAACGATCCCGGCGCGAGACCGGCCGCGAGCCGCAGCGCATCGGCCTCGGCTATCTCGATATTGCGCGCATCGAGCCGCGCCTGATTCGCCTTCAGTTGCGCGGCGGCGCGTCCGCTGCGCTCGACCATCAGCACACGCGACGCTCCGCGCGACGCCGCTTCGAACCCGAGCGCGCCGCTTCCGGCGAAGAGATCGAGACAGCGTTGTCCGTTCAAATCCTGGCCGAGCCAGTTGAACAGCGTCTCGCGCACGCGATCGGGCGTGGGGCGCAGGCCATCGAGATCGAGCACGGGCAGCGGCGTGCGTTTCCAGTTTCCGCCGATGATGCGGATCGTATGCGGCTTGCCGCCCCGCGACGGTGCGCGGTTCGAAGCGGCGGATGCGGGCGGGCGTGGTGCGGAAGAACGGGACATGAGAAGAATGATGAATTCGGCGCGCGCCGCCAGGAACAAGCCGGCAGCGCGTGAATGAGAGCCAGCATGGAAGCCAACGTTACCACAGGCGGATAGCGCACAAGCGCATCAGGCCACGCCTGATAAAATAGCCGGCTTCCATCTTCCTGCGCGGGCATCGCGCGCGGCGCTCGTCCGGGCGCACGCGGGGCCATCGAATGACGCGCGCTCCATCGCCACACATCCATGTTCAGCTTCTTCAAACGATTCAAAAAGCCGGCAGACGAGCCGCTCGACACGTCTGCCGAAGAAACGCCGGAAGCCGCCGAGGACGAAGAAGCGTCCCCGCCCGTCATCGAGGCGGAGCTGGACCGCGAGCCGGCCGTCGATGCCGCGATTCCAGCGGAAACGCCACCGCCCGCCGAACCTGAAGCCGAAGCCATCCCTGCGCCCGCAGCGGACGATGCGCCGAAGCCTTACTGGCAAGGCCGCACGCAGTCGCAATGGGTGCGCGGTCCCGAAACGGATGAGGCGAGCGAAGAGATCGTGCCGCCGCCGCTGCCGGACGCCGCCGCGAAGAAATCGTGGATGTCGCGGCTCCGGCACGGTTTGTCGAAGACGAGTTCGAGCCTGACGGGCATTTTCGTCGGCGCGAAGATCGACGAAGACCTGTACGAAGAGCTGGAAACCGCGCTCTTGATGTCCGATGCCGGCGTCGATGCCACCGAATTCCTGCTCGAATCGCTGCGCGAAAAGGTGCGCGCGGAGCGCCTGACAGACGCGTCGCAGGTGAAGGCGGCGTTGCGCGCGCTGCTCGTCGACCTGTTGCGTCCGCTCGAGAAGTCGCTGATGCTCGGCCGCGCGCAACCGCTCGTGATGATGATCGCGGGCGTGAACGGCGTCGGCAAGACGACGAGCATCGGCAAGCTGGCGAAGCATCTGCAGAGCTTCAATCAGTCGGTGCTGCTCGCCGCCGGCGACACGTTCCGCGCCGCCGCGCGCGAACAGCTGACGGTCTGGGGCGAGCGCAACAACGTGACGGTCATCGCGCAGGAAAGCGGCGATGCAGCCGCGGTCATTTTCGATGCCGTCGGCGCGGCGCGCGCACGCAAGATCGACGTGATGATGGCCGACACCGCCGGGCGCCTGCCGACGCAACTGCATCTGATGGAAGAGCTGCGCAAGGTGCGCCGCGTGATCGCGAAGGCGATGCCGGATGCGCCGCACGAAGTGCTGCTCGTCATCGACGCGAACACGGGGCAAAACGCGCTCGCGCAAGTGAAGGCGTTCGACGACGCGCTCGGCCTCACGGGTCTCATCGTGACCAAGCTCGACGGCACGGCGAAGGGCGGCATTCTCGCGGCCATCGCGAGGCAGCGGCCGATTCCGGTGTACTTCATCGGCGTGGGTGAGAAAGTCGAGGACCTGCAACCGTTCAGCGCCGAGGAATTCGCCGACGCGCTGCTCGGCTAGCAAGCAAACTAAAAGGGCGTCGTGCAGACGCCCTTTTTTATCGCGAGAACACCAGCGCCGCCGCGATCCACCACATCACGCAGCCCACGATCACATCCAGCACCCGCCACGACACGTCCTTCCGGAACCACGGTTCCAGAAAGCGCGCGCCGAAGCCGAGCGCGGTGAACCAGACGATCGACGAACACATCGCGCCCGCCGCGAACCACGCGTTGCCCGGCCAGCCGCGTTGCGCGCCGATACCGCCGAGCAGCACCACCGTATCGAGATAAACGTGCGGATTCAGCAGCGACAGCGCCAGCACCGTCGACGCCGCGCTGAGCGCCGTTTGCGAATCGCCGTTGGACGCATCGAGGTGGCCCGGACCGCGCCATGCCGCGAGAAACGCGCGCAAGCCGTAGAGGAACACGAACGCCGCGCCGGCCCAGCGGATCACTTCGAGCAGAAACGGCGCACGCGCGATCAGCGCGCCCATGCCGCCGACGCCGAACGCGATCAGCATGACGTCGATGAACGCGCAGATCGTCACGACGATGCCCACGTGCCGCCGCTTCAACCCTTGCCGCAACACGAACGCGTTCTGCGCGCCGATCGCCATGATGAGGCTCGCCCCGAGCCCCGCGCCCGACAGGTAACTCGGGAGCGCTCCAGCCGCCACTGCCGCCGTCATTCGGCGTCGGGCTGCTGCGCCGGGGCAGCACGCTGGAAGGCGTCGATCTGATTCGCGTTGTCGGCAATGCGCTCGATCGTCGGATACGGCGACAGGTCGATGTCGAACCGCCGCGCGTTGAACACCTGCGGCACGATGCACAGATCGGCGATGGTCGGCGTATCGCCGAAAGTCAGCGCGCCGACGCGACGATCGCCCGCAAGCCGCTTTTCGAGCGATGCGAAGCCCGTCTCGATCCAGTGCCGATACCACGCGTCCTTCGCTTCATCGGGCACTTTCAACTGATGCTTCAGGTACTTGAGCACGCGCAGATTGTCGACGGGATGGATTTCGCACGCGACTGCCAACGCGACCGAGCGCACGAACGCGCGATCCGACGGATTGCGTGGCAGCAGCGGCGGCTCCGGATGCGTCTCCTCGAGATACTCGATGATCGCGAGCGATTGCGTCAGCACGTCGTCGCCGTCGACGAGCGTTGGCACGATGCCATCTGGATTCAGCGTCCGATATTCCGGCTTGAGTTGCTGGCCGCCGTCGCGCAGCAGATGCACGCCGGCGTATTCGTAGCCGAGTCCCTTTAGATTCAACGCGATACGCACGCGATACGCCGCCGAACTGCGAAAGTAGCTGTAGAGCTTCATCGTCGATCCGGCCTCACACCAGGCGCACGGAGAATTCGCCGATGCCGTCCACGCCGCCCTTCATGAGATCGCCCTTCACGACCGCGCCGACGCCTTCGGGCGTGCCGGTGAAGATGAGGTCGCCGGGGAAGAGTTCGAAGAGCGTCGACAGATACGCTACCGTCTCGCCCACGGACCAGATCAGTTGCGAGATATCGGAGCGCTGCTTCTCTTCACCGTTGACCGTCAGCCAGATCGCGCTCTTTTCCAGATGCCCGACCTTCGATACCGGATGAATCGGCCCGATCGGCGCGGAGTGATCGAAGCCCTTCGCGGTATCCCACGGGCGGCCGAGCTTCTTCGCTTCGGCTTGTAGATCGCGGCGCGTCATGTCGAGGCCGAGCGCGTAGCCGTACACGTAGTCGAGCGCCTTGTCGGCGGGAATGTCCTTGCCTTGCTTGCCGATGGCCGCGACAAGCTCCATCTCGAAGTGCAGGTTCTTCGTCTGCGACGGATACGGCATTTCGCCGGTGGCACCCGGTGCGACGTAGAGAACGGCATCGGCGGGCTTGCTGAAGAAGAACGGCGGCTCGCGATCCGGATCGTGGCCCATTTCGCGCGCGTGCGCTTCGTAGTTGCGTCCGACGCAGTAGATTCGGCGCACGGCAAACTGCTGGTCCGAACCGGCAACCGGCACCGCCGCAGCGGGCGCCGGGGGAAACACGTAGCTCATCCTGATCTCCTGTCGGGAAAGCGCGCGCGATGCCCTGCGCCGCCTTCCGTCACGCAACGAAGTTGCTGTTATTCGATTGCCGGCTCGCGATAAAAGCAGCCGGCGCGAAGAGCGAGTGTAACGCGCGCGGGCGTTTCGTGGCGGGCCTTGCGCGGCGGGACTTCGCGAGCTTCCGCGCGGCTTACGGCGATCCTTCGGGACGGCGCGCGCCACAGCTCGCCACACGATTCGCCACACGAATTGCGCGCCGTCGAAACGGCCGCCGAGTCTTGCAAGCGGCATTTAGATGCGATACTGAGTGTCCTTTCCGGACTCTCAACCTAGCGACGCGACGCTCACGACCTCGGAACTGAACGCCCGTTTGCGCATGCTTCCGATGAACGATACCCCAGCCCCTCCCTTCGCCTGCGCGCGCTACATCAAGGAAATCGGTCGCGGGCCGAACGGCGCCCGCGCGCTGTCCCGCGACGATACCTACGCGCTGTACGAAGCCATGCTCGATGGCCGCGTCTCCGATCTCGAACTCGGCGCGGTGCTGCTCGCGTATCGCGTGAAGGGCGAGACCGCCGCCGAGCTTGCCGCGATGCTCTCGGCCGCGCATCGATCGTTCGAGCCACTGCACGTGCAGGAAGGCCGCGATCACGCGCGCCCCGTATCGATTCCGAGCTACAACGGCGCGCGCAAGCAGCCGAACCTGACGCCGCTGCTCGCGCTCCTGCTCGCGCGCGAAGGCGTGCCGGTGCTGGTGCACGGCGTCGTCGACGATCCGGGCCGCGTGACGAGCGCCGCGATCTTCGCCGAGCTGGGCATTCCGCACGCGGCATCGCCGGATGAAATCGAGGACAGCCTCGCATCGCGCCGGCTCGCTTTTGCGCCGATCACATCGCTTGCGCCGAAGCTCGCGCGCCTGCTCGCGCTTCGCCGGATCATGGGCGTGCGCAATTCGACGCATACGCTCGTCAAGATCCTGCAGCCGTTCGCGGAGCCGGGCTTGCGGCTCGTGAACTACACGCATCCGGAATATCGCGACAGCCTGACCGACCTCTTCACCGATCATCCCGATGCCGCGCAAGGCGGCGCGCTGCTTGCCCGCGGCACGGAAGGCGAAGCGGTGGCCGACACGCGCCGTCAGGTTCAGGTCGACTGGTTCCACGACGGCCACGTCGAGACGCTCGTCGCGCCCGAGCGTTCGCAGGCGGATGCGCCCGCTATCGAGCTGCCCGAATCGCTCGATGCCGCGACGACCGCGCGCTGGATCGAAGACGTGATGCGCGGCGACGTTCCGGTGCCGCCGGCGGTCGGGCGTCAGGTGGAAGTGATCGCGGATGTCGTGCGCAGGCCGGTCTGAAACTCCGAAAAAACGAAGCACCCGTTTGACACGTTCTTCTGCGCTGGTTTAAAGTGGCCCAATGCGCTTCACCCAGCTCTCCTCCCTCCGAATTATTTCGGGCCGCCTAGCGCGGCCCCTATCGCTACGTCTAGCGTAAGTCGCCAGACGTAGCGCCGTGCGTCGCCAGGCGCGCGGTCCTGCCAGCCGTTCCCGCAGTTCCTTTCCTTACCACTTGTAGTCGTCAGCTTTTCGTTCGCACATCCCGCGAATCGAAAACGCGAGGGTCAAATGCACGCTGCTTCGCGCACGTTCACATTGGTCACAGGCGTCACCGTCGCCGGTGCGCAATGGGATCGTGCGCGCGGCGTTGCGATGCGTGCATCGCGCCGCAGCCGGCCAGCCGCCGGCCACGGAGCCTCTCGCAGGCGCTACGCAGACTGTTCCAAGAGAGATCGACGATCATGATGCCGAACCCCGCCGAGAAATACCGCCCGTTCCCGCAAGTCCGTCTGCAGGGCCGCCGCTGGCCGAATCGCACGATCGAGAAAGCGCCCATCTGGATGAGCACCGATCTGCGCGACGGCAACCAGTCGCTGATCGAGCCGATGAGCATCGCCGCGAAGCTCGAATTCTTCGAGATGCTGGTGGCGACGGGTTTCAAGGAGATCGAGGTGGGGTTTCCGTCGGCGTCGCAGACGGATTTCGATTTCGTGCGCAAGCTGATCGACGAGAAGCGCATTCCCGACGACGTGACCATCGAAGTGCTCGTGCAATCGCGCCGCGAATTGATCGAGCGCACGTTCGAGGCCGTGGAAGGCGCGAGCCGGGTCATCGTGCATCTCTACAACGCGATCGCGCCATCGTTCCGGCGCATCGTGTTCAATCAGTCGAAGGAAGAAGTGAAGGCGCTGGCGGTGGAAGGCACGCGCATCATCAAGGAATGCGCGGCGGCGCGGCCCGAGACGCACTGGATCTATCAGTACTCGCCCGAGACGTTCAGCATGACGGAGCTGTCGTTCGCGCGCGAGGTCTGCGATGCCGTCGCGCAAACGTGGCGTCCTACGCGCGATCACAAGATGATCGTGAATCTGCCGGCGACCGTCGAAGCCGCGACGCCCAACGTGTTCGCCGATCAGATCGAATGGATGGACCGCAACATGGGTTATCGCGATTGCATCGTGCTGTCGGTGCATCCGCATAACGATCGCGGCACGGCGGTCGCCGCAGCGGAGCTTGCGCTGCTCGCGGGCGCCGACCGCGTGGAAGGCTGTCTCTTCGGCAACGGCGAGCGCACGGGCAACGTCGATCTCGTCACGCTCGCGCTCAATCTTTACACGCAGGGCATCGATCCGGGCCTCGATTTCTCCGACATCGACGCGGTGCGCCGCGTCGTCGAGCGATGCAATCAGTTGCCGGTGCATCCGCGCCATCCGTATGCGGGCGATCTCGTTTTCACGGCGTTTTCGGGCTCGCATCAGGACGCGATCCGCAAGGGCTTCGCGCAGCGCACGCCCGGCGCGGTGTGGGGCATCCCGTATTTGCCGATCGATCCCGCCGATCTCGGCCGCAGCTACGACGCCGTGATTCGCGTGAACAGCCAGTCGGGCAAGGGCGGCGCGACCTATCTGCTCGAGCGCGGGTTGGGCTTCACGCCGCCGCGCCGCGTGCAGATCGAATTCAGTCACGCGGTGCAGGCGCTCGCCGACGCATCCGGCGAGGAAATCAGCGGCGAAGCGATCTGCGCGCTCTTCAAACGCGAGTACTTCGATGCGGGCGGCGCGGTGTCGCGGGTGGACGCATCGACGATAGTGGTTTCGGGCAGACATATTGCGATGCCGCCCGCGTCCGCCGCCGCGAGCGAGGAACATTACGCGCAGGCGGTCGCGTCGAGTTTCGGCGTGGAAGCGAGCGTGAACTGGTTTGAATCGACGGTGACGGCAAGCGGCGATACGGCGGTGTTCGTCGGCTGCCGCGTCGCCGATGAACCGACGCGCTTCGGCGTCGCGGTTCACGCGAATCCGGCGCTCGCGGTCGTCGATGCGGTCGTGAGCGCGGTGAACCGATCGAAGCGGATCGTGGCGGATGTGCGGCACGACGAGCCGGTCGAGGCGTGACCGGCGCGGCGTGCGTGGCGGCTATTCGAGCGCCACGCGCGTCGCCTGGAGCGCGAGCATCAGCCATTGGCCGTCCGTCTGGACGTGAATGGCGGTGTAAGCCACCGGAAACAGCAGCGCGCCGTTCTTGGACTCCATTTCGATCAGCGCGCGCCCCGACACGAGGCAACTGTCGCGGCCGGCGGCGACGACATCCTGCGACTGAATCTCGATCTGGCGATAACGGCGGCGGCCGGCGGTGATCGCGTCGATGAACTGACGTTTCGTCTCGCGCTTGCCGTTGGTGTGCACGTAGCTGGCGTTCTCGGCCAGCAACGCTTCGAGCGCCGCGCCATCGCCTTCGACCATGGCTCGAAAGCGATCGCGCTCGAGGCCGCGGATGACCTCAATGGTTTTTGCGGGCATCTGTCGAATCCCCTTGTGCCAAGGAACCGATGCGCCGGCGCCTCGTCAGAAGTTGTATTGCAGATATAGCTGGCTGAAATTTATACCAGGATTCGGCTCTTTGATACCGGCGTTCGACAGATGCTGAAAGCGAAAGCCCGCCTGATAGTTCTGTTTCGCGCCGAAGATCGCGCCGACGCCGACCATGTCGGCAAACTGGAACGCCGTCGACACCGTGAAGTTTTCCGTGATGCGCGTATGCGAAAGCAGCCGCACGCCGACGCCCGCTTCGATGAACGGCCGGATGTAGCCCGAACTTTTGACGAAGCGCACGACCGGCGTCAAGCCGAATTCCCAGATGTTCGGATTCACGGCGTGGTCTTCCGTCGAGTGCCAGTAAGAGACGTGGCCTTCGCCGAGCAGCGTGAAGTGGAACCCGCCGATTTCCCACCAGGTCAGGTTCGGATCCCAGACGACGCCGAGATCCGCCTTCTTGATATCGCGGTCCGCCACGCCGCCCGCGATCTGCAAGCCGAAGCGGTCAGCGTGCGCGGCCGCCGAAACAACACCGAGCGAAAGCGCGAGCGCGCCGTTGGACAACAAACTGCGCCAGCCACCTTTGCTTTTCTGCATGAGCGCCCCATATGAGGGTTGAGTTCCACAGCCGCGAAGCGGGATCGGCAGATTGTATGTGGATTGCCACATATTTGCACAATCCCTGATTGCAGGCCCATTTATTTGAACAATTCTCAGCTGAGCCGCATAAATGCGGTAATTAGTTAGATATCAACGCTGACATCGGTAACATTGACGCTCTCCTCCGGCGCTGCCCGCCTATTGACCTCACGAACTCGATAGTTTCGTGGGAACTCTCACACTTGTCCGCCCTCTAACACTTAGCACTCATTGAAGCGGAGTGCTAATATCGTGTCTGACTTGCCGCCGCCGTCGTGGCTGCGGACAAATCGTTGATAAGGAGCTTATGAGCGTGACCAATGCGATGACCCTTCCGAATGTAGTGGGCTCGGCGCCTGCCAAGGCATCTTCGGCAGGCGCGCTGACGTACGCACAGTCGTCGATGCTGACCGGCCAGATCGGCAACATCGATTCATACATACAAGCAGTGAACCGCATTCCAATGCTGTCGCCGGCAGAGGAACGTCAGTACGCCACCGAATTTCGCGAGCACGGCAACCTCAACGCGGCGCGGCAACTGGTGCTTTCGCACCTGCGTCTCGTCGTGTCGATCGCCCGGAACTATCTGGGCTATGGTCTGCCGCACGCGGATTTGATCCAGGAAGGCAATATCGGTCTGATGAAGGCCGTGAAGCGCTTCGACCCCGAGCAAAACGTGCGCCTCGTGTCGTACGCCATGCACTGGATCAAGGCCGAGATTCACGAGTACATCCTGCGCAACTGGCGCATGGTGAAGGTCGCCACGACCAAGGCGCAGCGCAAGCTGTTCTTCAACCTGCGCAGCCACAAGACCGGCCACGCCGCGTTCACCCCGGACGAGATCGAAGGTCTCGCGAGCGAGTTGAACGTGAAGCGCGAGGAAGTCGCGGAGATGGAAACGCGTCTGTCGGGCGGCGACATCGCGCTCGAAGGCCAGGTCGACGACGGTGAGGAAGCGTTCGCGCCCATCGCCTATCTGGCGGATTCGCACAACGAGCCGACGAACGTCATCGCCTCGCGCCAGTTCGACAAGCTGCAAAGCGACGGCCTTTCGACCGCGCTGGAGTCGCTGGACGAGCGTAGCCGCCGCATCATCAAGGCTCGCTGGCTGGACGTGCAGGACGACGGATCGGGCGGCAAGACGCTGCACGAACTGGCCGACGAGTTCGGCGTGTCGGCGGAGCGTATTCGCCAGATCGAGGCGAGCGCGATGAAGAAGATGCGCTCGGCGCTGCACGACTACGCGTAACGTTGCGTTAAGGCTGTAGCGGAACGTTGAAGCCCGCTGTCTTTTGACAGCGGGCTTTTGTTTTTGCGGCGGTTGATCGCTGATCGTCCTCGCAAAAAAAACGGCGCTCCGAGCAGGAGCGCCGCTTCTCTCAGCAACCGGTTGGCATCAAGCCGGCATCGGTGCGGTCCCGCCGCCGTTGCCCGACAGCCGCGCCGCCATTTGCGTGGCGTAACGCTGCGCCGCTGCGCCGACGACGATATGGAACGTATCCGCCGACACCCACGCGACATCCAGTTGCGACAAACGCTGACGATCCACCGCCGACGGATCGCGCACCACCACGCGCAGGCGCGTCTGCGCGACGGCATCGAGCGAAACGACGTTGGTCGCGCCGCCGAACACCGCGATCCAGCGCAGCGGATCCGGATCGAGCGGGCCGGCCGTCTGATCCGCCACGCTTGCGGCGCCGGCTGCACCGGCGGCGACCACAGGCTGCGCCGGCGCCGACGAAGCCGGCGTCGCACCGCGCGTCGACGAATGTTCGAGTTCGCCGCGAATTTCGTCCGCGATCAGGTCCGCTTCCGGCCCGATGATCACCTGCACGCTGGTCTTGCCGCGCTTCAGCACGCCACGCGCGCCGATGTTCTTCAACTGCGGTTCCGACACGGCTTCCGCATCCAACACCGAAAGACGCAGGCGCGTCGTGCAGGCATCGACGAGCGACAGGTTCGACGCGCCGCCCAGCGCCGCGATGTACTTCGCGGCGCGCGTGTTCGCCGCAGCCGGCACCGCTGCACCCGGAGCGAAACCGCCGACCGGCGTTGCGTCGGTTTGAGCGTCGGTCGTGGCGGGCTCGCGGCCCGGCGTCGCCATGTTGAACTTGCGGATGAAGAAGCGGAACAGGCCGTAATACACGATGCCGTACACGAGGCCGAGCGGAATCGCCATCCAGCCGCGCTGCGACAGGCCGTAGTTCAGCACATAGTCGATCGCGCCCGCCGAGAACGTGAAGCCCAGGTGGATGCCGAGCGCCGAGCAGATCGCGAGCGACAGGCCCGTCAGCACCGCGTGGATGCCGTACAGCACCGGCGCGAGGAACATGAAGCTGTATTCGATCGGCTCGGTCACGCCCGTCAGGAACGCGGTGAGCGCCATCGAGAACAGCAGGCCGCCGACGACCGCGCGGCGCTCCTTCGGCGCTTCGTGGAACATCGCGAGACACGCGGCCGGCAGACCGAACATCATGATCGGGAAGAAGCCGGTCATGAAGCCGCCCGCGGTTTTATCGCCCGCAAAGAAACGATGCAGGTCGCCGTGCACCACCGCGCCGCCATCGGGCGGGGTGAACGAGCCGAACACGAACCACGCGAGCGAGTTGATGATGTGATGCAGACCCGTGACGAGCAGGATGCGGTTCAGCACGCCGAACACGAAGGTGCCGAGCGCGCCGGCCGTCGTGAGCCAGTTGCCGGCCGTATCGATGCCAAACTGCACCGGTTGCCACACGTAGCCGAACGCGATGCCGAGGAACAGACACGCGACGCCCGTGACGATCGGCACGAAGCGCTTGCCGCCGAAGAACGCCAGGTACTCGGGCAGCTTGATGTCCTTGAAGCGGTTGTACATGTAGCCCGCTACCATCCCCGCGATGATGCCGGACAGCACGCCCATGTTGAGCTTGTCGTTGATGTCCTTCATCACGGCCGTTTCGATCAGATAACCGATCGCGCCGGCGAGGCCCGCCGTGCCGTTGTTGTCCTTCGCGAAGCCCACCGCCACGCCAATGGCGAACAGAAGCGGCAGATTCGAGAAAATCGCGTCGCCGGCGTCGGCGATCATCTTGATGTTGAAGACATCGGGCTGGCCTAGCCGCAACAGCAGGCCGGCCACCGGTAACACGGCAATCGGCAGCATCAGGGCGCGGCCTAGGCGCTGCATCTTTGCAAACGGGTTGGCGTCCATCGGGTTCTCCAAAAATATAGGTCTTGTCGTTACTGCGTGAAGTTTTTGCTGCGGTTGAGTACGTTAGTCCTGCGGCCAGATTTCGCGGCTCGCCGCCCTGACCGCCTGCGCCGATTCGAGCGCGAGCACGTCTTCCGCGCGCTGACGGCAAAGCTGGTAATCGAGATTGCGCACGCGCGCCTTGATGCCCGGCACCGCGGACGGATCGACCGACAATTCCGTCACGCCCAGGCCGACGAGCAGCGGCACCGCGAGCGGATCGCCGCCGAGCGCGCCGCACACGCCGACCCACTTGCCGTGCTTCTCCGCGCCCTGCACCGCCGCCTTGATGAGCCGCAGCACCGCCGGATGCAGGCCGTCGGACTGCGCGGCGAGATCGGGCTGGCAGCGGTCCATTGCGAGCGTGTATTGCGTGAGATCGTTGGTGCCGATCGAGAAAAAGTCCGCGTACTTCGCGAGCTGGTCCGCGAGCATCGCCGCCGACGGCACTTCGATCATCACGCCCACTTCGACCGGGTCCGTGCGGCCCGCTTCGCGCGCCAGTTCGTCGATCCGTGCGCGCAGGCGCTGCAGTTCGCCGGCGTCCGTGACCATCGGCAGGAGAATGCGCACCGCGCCCGCCGGCTTCACGGCGATAAGGCCGCGCAACTGGTCGTCGAGCAGATCCGGACGCACCTGCGCGAGACGGATGCCGCGCAGGCCGAGCGCGGGATTTTCTTCCGGCGGCAGCGTCAGATAGTCCACTTCCTTGTCCGCGCCCACATCCAGCGTGCGGATGATGGCCGAGCGGCCTGCCAGCGCATCGACGATGTCCTGATAGCTCGACGCGTGCTCCGCGACCGTCGGCGCCGCCTGACGATGGATGAACAGCAGTTCCGTGCGCAGCAAGCCGACCGCGTCCGCGCCGTTTTCGACGGCGGCCTTGGCGTCGTCGAGCGTCGCGATATTCGCGGCGATTTCGATGTGACGCCCATCGCGCGTCGATGCCGCCTGCTGCGACATCTTGCGATTCGCCTCACGCACGCCCGCGAGCCGGTCGCGCTCATGACGCGCGCGTTCGACATCGAGCGCGGTCGGCGCATGTTCGAGCCGGCCCTCCGACGCATCCACGACCACTTGCGTGTCTTCGGGAATGGCGTGGAGCGCATCGCCGATCGCGACGAGCGCCGGAATGCCCATCTGCCGCGCGATGATCGCCGCGTGCGACGTCGCGCCGCCGCGCGCCATCACGAGCGCGGTGACGCGCGTCCGGTCGATGGACGACAGATCGGACGGCGTGAATTCGGTGGCCGCGAGCACGGCCTCGTCGGGCAGCGCGCGCGCCGCCGTGTTCGTGAGCCCGAGCGCGCGCAGCACGCGTTTTTCGATATCGCGCAGATCGGCGGCGCGTTCGGCGAGCAGCGCGTCGTGCACGTTGTTGAGCAACGCGATCTGCGCGCGAATCGACTCGCGCCACGCGAAGCCCGCGCTCTTGCCGAGGCTGATGAGATCGCGCGCCGCATCGACGAGCGTCGGGTCTTCCAGCAGCACGCGATGCACCGCGAAAATGCCCGCTTCGCCGACCGCCCCACGTTGCGACGCGGTTCGCACGGTTTCCTGCAATTCGGTGTCGACTTGCGCGATCGCGCGATCGAGCGCGCGGCTTTCAGCCGCCGAAGGCCCGCTCGCCTTTTCTTCCGGCACGATTTCCTGGTCGTCCCAGCGCACGAGCTTGCCGACCGCGATGCCCGGCGCAGCACACACGCCCGCGAGCGTGTTCGGCGGCAGCGGCTGCGCGGACGGGCGCGCCACGGCAACCGGCGCCGGCGATTTCACGCGCGCCGGCGTCTCTTCGACTTCGCCTTGCGCGGCGCGCAGCAATTCGGTGGCGACGGCATCGACGGCTTCCTGCGCCTGCCCGCCCATGCCGACCAGTTCGATCGTCGCGCCTTCGCCCGCGCCCAGACCGAGCAAGCCGACGACGCTTTCCACCGCCGCCTTGCGGCCTTCGTAGCGCACTTCGACCTTCGCGTCGAGACCGCGCGCCGCTTCGCGCGCCCGCGCCGCCGGACGCGCATGCAAGCCGCCCGCGTGCGCCAGCGTGACGCTGCGGCGCGCTTCGTTGATGACGTTCGACGACGACCGCGCCGCCTGCGCCGCCGCGCCGTCCTTCGCACGCAGCACGAGCAACCGCGCGCCCGCGTTCAGCACGCCGCGCCCGGCGCGCTCGACGACATCGAACGCATCGCCGTTGGCGACCGCGATCACCGAGACGAGGCTCGGCGCGTGGCGCGCGACGAAATCGGCGTCGAATTCGATCAGCGGCTGACCGGCGCGCACCGTCGCGCCCTGCTCGACCTTCGGCGTGAAGCCCTTGCCGCCGAGTTCGACCGTATCGATACCGATATGCACGAGAATTTCCGCGCCCTGCGCCGTGCGCAGCGTGACCGCGTGATGCGTGCGCGCGAGATGCGTGACCGTGCCGTCGCAAGGCGAAACGAGCACGTTGTCGAGCGGATCGATGCCGATGCCGTCGCCGAACATGCCTTCGGCGAACACGGGATCGGGCACGTCGGCGAGCGCAACGACGGGACCGGTGAACGGAGCGAGCAGCACGACGTCGCTCGGGTTATCGGTGGAATGATTCAGCAGAGACTGCTCGGCACGGCGCATCGTCTTTCTCACTCAGTGGGTTTCGGTGACCTTGTTCAGGTGGCGCGGCGCGTCGGGATTGCGCCCGCGCGCGGCGGCCAGACCCGCGGCCATCACGTAGAACGAAAGGATCGCGGCGATCGGATCGAGCGCCGGGTGGTCGGTGGCGACGAGCGGCAACTCGGCCTCGGGCACGTCGTCCGGTGCGGCGAGCAGCACGCGAGCGCCCCGCGCGCGCATGTCGGCGGCAAGCTGGATCAGACCCGCCTGCTCCGGTCCGCGCGGCGCGAAGACGAGCAGCGGATAGTCGCGGTCGATGATTTCCATCGGGCCATGACGCACTTCCGCGCTCGAAAACGCTTCGGCCTGAATGCCCGACGTTTCCTTCAGCTTCAGCGCCGCTTCCTGCGCGATGGCGAGCCCGAGCCCGCGTCCGATCACGATCATGCGATCGACGCTCTTCAGTTCATCGACGGCGCGCGTCCAGTCGAGCTTGCCTGCGGCGCGCAGCGCATCCGGCAGCGATTTCAGCGCGTTGAGCAATTCGACGTCGCGCTGAACGTGAGCGATCACGATGGCCGACAGCGAAAGCATCGCGATATAGCTTTTCGTGGCCGCGACGGAAAGCTCGGGTCCGGCGAGCAGCGGCAAGTACCATTCGCACGCGGTTTCCAGCGGCGAGCCCGGCACGTTGACGGCCGCGACGGTGAACGCGCCGGCGTCGCGCAGCGCCTGCATGGTGCCGACGAGATCGGGACTCTTGCCCGACTGCGAAAACGCGACCGCGAGCTGGCCCGACACGCGCAGCGGCGCTTGCTGCAGCGTGGCGACGGACATGGGCAGCGACGCGACCGGCACGCCGATGCGGCTCATCGTCAGGCTTGCGAAATAACTGGCGGCATGGTCCGAGCTGCCGCGAGCGACGGTCAACGCGACATGACGCGGCTGCTCCGCGAGCTTTACGGCGAGCGCTTCGATGCGCGAGGTATCGGCGAGCTGGGCCGCGACGACATCCGCGGATTCCAGCGCCTCATTGAGCATATTCGACAAGCGATTCTCCTTCGACATACGTGGCGGTCAGCGCGAAGTCCCGGTCGAGCACGACGAGATCGGCCCATGCGCCACGCGCGATGCGGCCGCGGTCTTCGAGCCCGAGATAGTCGGCGGGATAGCGCGACAAGCGGTTGGAAACGTCCGCGAGCGGAATGCCCAGCGAGACGAGATTGCGCAGCGCCTGATCCATGGTCAGCGTGCTGCCGGCGAGCGTGCCGTCCGCGAGACGCACGCCGCCCATGCACTTGGTGACGTGCTGGCTGCCGAGGCGATATTCGCCGTCCGGCATGCCCGCCGCCGAAGTACTGTCGGTGACGACGTACAGACGCGGGATTGCGCGCATCGCGGCGCGGATCGCGCCGGGGTGAACGTGCAGCAGGTCGGGAATCAGTTCGGCGTACTCCGCATGCGCGAGCGCCGCGCCGACCATGCCGGGATCGCGATGATGCAGCGGCGACATCGCGTTAAAGAGATGCGTGAAGCCGCGCGCGCCGTGCTTGAGCGCGTTGACGGCGTCGTCATACGTGCCGAGCGAATGGCCCAGTTGCACGCGCACGCCGCGCGCGGCCATTTCGGCGATGACTTCCAGATGGCCGGAGATTTCCGGCGCGATGGTGACGACGCGGATCGGCGCGAGCGCGAGGAACTTCAGCACTTCGTCGCGCACCGCGACGGCGGCTGCGTCCGGCTGCGCGCCGAGTTTGCCCGGATTGATGTACGGACCTTCGAGATGCACGCCGAGCACGCGCGCGCCGTTCGCCGCGCGGCGCTTCGCCGTTTCGCCGAGGCCCGCGACGACGTCCATCAGTTCGTCGCGCGGCGCGGTCATCGTGGTGGCGAGCAGGCTCGTGGTGCCGTGTTTCGCATGCTCGCGGGCGACGGTATCGGCTGCGTCGCCGCCTTCCATGATGTCGCGGCCACCGCCGCCGTGCACGTGAAGGTCGATGAAGCCCGGAAGGATAAAGGGCGCGTCATTGGTCGACGGATCGGCGATATGGCCTTCGAGCGCCGTCACGCGGCCGTTCTCGACATGCACGGAGCCGTGGATCCATCCGTCGGTCGTCAGTATGTTTCCTTTCAGCATGAAGTTCTCTGGAAGTACGCAATGCGTGATGAGGTTCCGGGCCGTCCGCGCCCTGCTGCGAGCAGGCTGTCCCGCGCGATGACTCGATGCGCGCGATCCGTGCGGACGGCTTCTCTTGGTCCTCTTGTTGTCTTCGTTGCTCTCTTCGGATAGTGCAGGTTGCGCGATGCAAGGCTCGACGCGGCCCGGCGATGCAGTTGTGCGACGAGTGTCGGTCGTCGTTCAGGCATTAGGCGAACACAGGCGAACACAGCGGCAACCGTCCATAAGCACCGGCCCGCGGTACGTCCGAGGCGAGGGTGATGCCGCTTACAGATAAAACGTTGCGACGCTTTCAGCAAGGGCGTTGAATCGTAAATTTGCATGCACGAACAGCCCTTCGTTGCTTCGAAGTGGAGCCCATTATATAACCAACATAATACCAGTCAATGCTTGCCGCCCGGCGCATTCCGAACCATAAATATTGCTTTGAATCAATAAGTTACAGATTGTTTAGCGAGTGCCTTCGCAACACGCTGACCATTGGGACTTACCCGCATCGCACACCAGTGACATCCAATTGGTCTGGTCCCTTGTCAAGCCACCTAAAATCGGGCAATTTCGTATTCGCACGATCGTGCTTTCTTTGGCACAATGGGAACATTAGTTCGGAATCGCAACTAATTAATTAAAAACCAGATTTTCTGAGAGAGCAAAGGCAGATGGGCTGTTTTGATCCGAGTCGGGCTGTTGAAGCCGTCAGGCGCTTCAACCGGTTTTACGCGCGTCATGCGGGCGCGTTCCATGAGCGGCTCCACAAGAGCCATTTTTCGCTGACGGAAGTCCGTATTCTTCATGAGCTCGCGCACGATCGCGCGCAGACCGCCGCCGATCTGTCGCGCAATCTCGGGCTCGATACCGGCTATCTCAGCCGGCTCATCACGAAGTTCCAGAAGCTGGGGCTGGTGGTGCGGCGCAAGAACGAATCGGACGGGCGAGCGCATCTGCTCACCATGACGTCCGAGGCCAAAGCCAAGGTCGACGAGCTGGATCTCCACGTGTCGTCGGAAACGGCATCGCTGTTGAATCGGCTGGCGCCGGGCGAGATCGAGCAACTGTCGTCGGCCATGGCGGACATCGAGCGCCTGCTGTCGCCCACGGCCAGCGACCTCTCCACGCGGCTGCGCAGCCCGCGTTGCGGCGACTTCGGCTGGAGGATCGAGCGGCACGCCCTGCTCGACGCGAGCGAGGAGCCGAGCCTCTCCAACGAGACGCACGCGGCTACCGTCATCGCCCGGTTTCTCAGCGCCATGCAGATGAACACGCCGCGCATCGCGTGCTGGGTGGCCGAGCAGGAAGGCGCCGCGCGTGTCGGTGCGGCGCTGCTGAACGCGGCATCCGAAAATCAGGCGCGAATCGAATTGCTGTTCGTGGAGCCGGGCGCGCGGCGGCGCGGTCTGGGCGAGCGACTCGTCGCCGCATGCGCGAATTTCGCGCAGGGTGCGGGTTATGAGAGCGTTGCCTGCCGGCTCGACGACGCCCGCGAAGATCTGTGCGCCCTCTTCATGCGAACCGGGTTCAAGCTCCGGCAAGACGACGAAACAGGCGTCGTCTGGGAGCGGGAGTTGCGGCGCATCTACGCGGACTGATGGCGCGACAACGTCATGGTCATCAACGAAAACGGCGTCCCGAAGGACGCCGTTGCGTGAACCAATCAAGCTATACGCCCGCTCTTAGAACGAAGGCACGACCGAGCCCTTGAATTCGCTCTTCAGGAACTGACGCACGTCGTCGGACTGATACGCGGCGACCAGCTTCTTCACCCACGGCTGATCCTTGTCCTTCGCGCGCACGGCGATCAGGTTCGCGTACGGGCTGTGCACGTCTTCGAGCGCGATCGCATCCTTGGTCGGCTGCAGGCCGGCGGCAAGCGCGAAGTTCGTGTTGATCGCGGCGGCATCGACATCGGCGAGCGTGCGGGGCAATTGCGCTGCGTCGAGTTCCACGAGCTTGATCTTCTTCGGATTGTCGGCAACGTCGAGCGGCGTCGCGTTGTTGCCGTTCGTGCCCGCGCCGGCCTTCAGCTTGATGACGCCTTGCGATTGCAGCAACAGAAGCGCGCGATTCTCGTTGGACGGATCGTTCGGTACTGCGACCTTCGCGCCTTGCGGCAGATCCTTGAGCGACTTGAGCTTCTTCGAATACACGCCGAGCGGCGAAATGTACGTCAGACCCGCGTTGACGATCTTGTAGCCGCGCTGCTTGATCTGGCTGTCGAGATACGGCTGATGCTGGAAGCTGTTGGCGTCGAGATCGCCGGCGTCGAGTGCGGCATTTGGCTGCACGTAGTCGTTGAATTCGATCACTTTCACGTTCAGCCCTTCGCGCTTGGCGACCTTCTGCACGACTTGCCAGATTTGCGCGTCGGGACCGCTGATCGTGCCGACCTTGATGACCTTGTCGTCGGCTTGGGCCGAGAAGCTCGCGACGAACGCGCCGGACGCCACGACGGCGGCCAAGGCTTTAAGCATGTTTCTGCGCTGCATGGTGTTCCTGTTTCAGATGCGTTGACTGCGGGATTGCCTTGATACCGGCTTAGCGACCGACCAATGGGCGCGCGGCCGAATCGGGATCTTCGCACAGCTTTGGTGCGGTCGGAAATACGGTTTCCTTATGTGAATATCCCTGGCGGCGCGGCTTAGAATCGCGACATGCGAACTTCATTGGGGCCGTTCACATGTACGTGATCAACCTGCGTTACACCGGCGCGCTCGCCGAGATCGACGATGCACTGGAGCAGCATCGCATGTTCCTCGAACGTTACTTCGCGGCGGGCGTATTCGTGATGGCGGGCCCGAAGGTGCCGCGCGACGGCGGCGTGATTATCGCGTCGGGCATCGATCGCGACCGGCTCGACGCTATCCTCGCCGAGGACCCGTTCGCGCGTGAGCAGCTCGCGCATTACGACATCACCGAGTTCAAGGCGACGCGTCTCGCGCCGGGGCTTCAACTGCCGGAGCCATCCGCGACGTAAAAAAAGCGGCCCAAGGGCCGCTTCGTTGTGCTTGCCGATCAGTCGAATCAGTCGGTCAGCAGCTTCAGATCGTGCACCCACGGCTCGACGCCCTGCCCGTCTCGAGCGAAAAGCCGCAGCTTGCCGTCCTTGTCGAACACGTAGCTCGCGGCGGTATGGTCCATCGTGTAGTCTGCCGGCGTCTTGCCCGCGGCCTTCGCGTAGTACACGCGAAAATCCTTGGCGACCTTCTGGAGCTGCGCGTCGTCGGGACGAAGCGCAATGTACGACGGGTTGAACGCCTTCACATACTGGCCGAGCAAGTCCGGCGTGTCGCGCGCGGGATCGACGGTGACCATCAGCACTTGCACGTCCTTCGACTTGTCGCCGAGTTGCTGCATGGCCTGCGAAAGCTCGGCGAGCGTCGTCGGGCAAACGTCCGGGCAATGCGTGTAGCCGAAGAACAGCACGACCGCCTTGCCTTTGAAGTCGGCGAGCGTGCGGGTCTTGCCCGTCGTATCCGGCAACGAGAAGTCGCTGCCGAACTGCTTGTTGCCGGTGATATCCAGATTCTTGAAATCGGGCGCCTTGTCGCACGCGCACAGCAGCACCGCGCACGCGAACAACGCGAGGAAGCGTCGAACCGCCGCCATCATGCGCCGATCACCGTGCGAACGTAGTGATCGACCAGCAGCGCGGCGAACAGCAGCGACAAATAGACGATGGAATAGCGGAAGGCGCTGCGTGCAAGCGCGTCCGAATACGTGCGATACAGCTTCCACGCGTAGCCGAGAAACACGGCGCCGAGCGCGATGGCGCTCACGAGATAAACGACGCCGCTCATGCCCGAGATGAATGGCATCAGCGTGACGGCGAACAGCACGATGGTGTATAGGAAAATGTTCAGCAGCGTGTACTTCTCGCCGTGAGTCACGGGAAGCATCGGCAGGCCGGCGTTTTCGTAGTCCTTGCGTCGATACAGCGCGAGCGCCCAGAAATGCGGCGGCGTCCATACGAAGATGATCAGCACGAGAATCCACGCGTCGCCGGGCACCGCGCCCGTCACGGCGGCCCAGCCGAGCGCCGGCGGCATGGCGCCGGAAGCGCCGCCGATCACGATGTTCTGCGGCGTGTACGGTTTAAGCAGCAGCGTATAGATGACCGCGTAGCCGACGAAAGTCGCAACGGTGAGCCACATCGTCAGCGGATTGGTGAACTTGTACAGCGTCCACATGCCGATGCCGCCCAGCACCGCCGAGAAGATGAGAATTTGCGTGCTGGTGATCTGCCCGCGCGCCGACGGACGCCACGCGGTGCGACGCATCTTCGCATCGACTTTCTGCTCGACGAGACAGTTGATGGCGAACGCCGCGCCGGCCAGCAGCCAGATGCCTACCGCGCCGCCGATCAGTTTCGTCCACGGCACCATGCCGGGCGTTGAAAGGAACATGCCGATGACCGCGCAGAACACGGCCAGTTGCGTGACGCGCGGCTTGGTCAACGCGATGTATTGCGAGACGCGGCTGCCGAGGGGGGAATTGAGTGTGGTGCTATCCATGTGCATGGGCCATCACGCTGAAACGACGTCGCGTGCAGGGAGCACGGCGCGGCCGGGACGGCTGGAAGAGATTCGAAAGTTTAGCATGACGAGCAGCAGCAACAGGATCGCCGCCCCGCCGTTGTGCGCGACCGCGATAGGCAGCGGCCATTGCAGCACGATGTTCGACATGCCCGTCAAAAACTGAATGACGATGACCGCGAGCACGCCGTTCGCCGGCTTGCGCAGCGACTCGAAGCGACGCAGTTTCGCGGCCAGCCACAGCAGATACAACACGACGACAACCGCGAACGTGCGATGCGTCCAGTGGATCGCGACGAGCGCGTCCTGCGAAATCACGTCGCCGTCGCCCGTCATGCCGAGTGCGCGCCACAGGTGAAAGCCGTGCTCGAAGTTCATCGGCGGAATCCATTGGCCATTGCAAAGGGGAAAGTCCGTGCAGGCCAGTACAGCATAGTTCGTGCTCACCCAGCCGCCGAGCGCGATCTGCACCGCGAGCAGCGCCAGCCCGAACATCGCGGCGGGCATCCAGCGCGCGGCGGCGGAATCCAGCGATGGGATCGGCGTCATGCGCGCCGCGAGCCAGCCGAGCGTGCCCAGGAGCGCAAGTCCGAGTAAAAGATGCGTCGTGACGATCACCGGTTGCAGCTTGAGCGTGACGGTCCACGCGCCGAACGCGCCCTGCAGGCAGATCAGCAACAGAATGCCGGTCGGCCACCACGGCGAAACGTGCAACGGACGCCGCTTGATACGCGCCGTCCACGCGATGACGACCTGCGCGATGATCAACACGCCGATCGCCATTGCGAAATAGCGGTGCAACATCTCGATCCACGCCTTGACCATGCTCACGGGGCCGGTCGGCATGGCCTGATACGCGGCAGAAATCTGCGCATGCGCGATGAACGGCGACGACGTGCCGTAGCAGCCCGGCCAGTCAGGACAGCCGAGGCCGGAATCGGTCAGGCGCGTGAAGCCGCCGAACATGATGAGATCGAGCGTCAGGAATGTGCTGAGCCAGACGAGCTTTCTGAACTTGTCGTCGTCGGCCTTCACCCAGACATAGGAAAGCGGCAGCAGCGCAATGCACAGGCCGATCATCCCCAGTTGCAATACATAACTCATGTTTCACCTTCAACCCGCGTTTTAGCCGATCCGCGACCACTTCAAGAGCTTCGCCAGATCCGCGTTGATCTTCTTCGGATCGGGATTTTTCGGGAAGCGCATCATCAGATTGCCGTTCGGATCGACGAGAAAGATGTGATCCGTGAGTTTCGTGCCGTCCGCGACCGGCAGCCAGTCCGCGACGGCGCGCGGATCGGCGATCAGCATGCGCGTGTCCGGTTGCGGATACGCGGTCTCGATGACATCGGAGACGGGCTTGTCATCGGTGCGCAGCCAGACGTTGACTACGCGGTCGCGCTCGGCCGACTGCAGCACGCGCACCTGTCGCATGTAGTAGAGGCGCGTCACGCATTGTTCGTCGCAATCGCTGCCGTTGACGGTGATCATGAGCCACTTGCCTTCCAGCGACTTGAGCGGAAGCGTCTGCCCTTTCTCGTCCGTGACGACGAGTTGCGACGGAATGGGCCGCTGCGGGTCGATCAGCGCGCCATAGCTCGACGTGCCGCCCGCCGGCTTGAACACGTAATACATGAGATACGACGCGATGACCGGCGCCGCGCACACGAGCGCGAGCAGCACGAGCATCCAGCGGCCGTTGGTCCATGAACCTTTCGAGGGCGTGCGTTGGCGCGTAGGCGGTTTGCCGGCGGCGGTCGTGGGGCGTTGAGAAGGCATCGGTTAATGTCAGATTGGATTCAGGCGTGGTTTGCGGCTTCGTCGTCGTCGGGCGATTGGCCGTCCGCGTCGTCTTTCTTCGCGGCGCGGCGCGCGGCATACAGGCCGAAGCCCACGGCCGCCGCTGCCATTCCCCACCACTGGAGCATGTAGCCGTAGTTGCGTTCGACGCCGAGCGTCGGCGCGGGCCAGTCGCGCACGAGCCTGTCGTGCGTGTCGTTCGTTTGCTGGATCACGAACGGCTGGAACGCGAGGCCGGTTTCGTTTGCGAACGCGGGGATGTTCAGGTTCTGCCGGATTGGCTGATGCGCCGCCGATCCGCCCTTGCCCAGTTCGAACGCCTGCGACGGATTCGCGCGCGCAATGCCCTGAATATCGACGACGCCCTTCGGCGTCTCATACGGCTCGATGCCGGTGCGGTCGGCGAGATTGCGCGGCAGCCATCCGCGATTGACGAGCACGTAGCCGCCGCCCTCGAGTTTAAGCGGCATCACGACATAAAAGCCGGGCTGATCGTTATACGGACGATTATCGAGATAGACGACGCGCTCGGGCATGAACTCGCCGCGCGCCTCGACGCGATGAAATTCGACCGTATCGAGCGGAATCGGATCGACGGTCACGCGCTGCGCCGGCGCGTTCTCGAATGCGACGATGTGTGCATTCAGCGCCTCTTTCTGATGCGCGCGGTCGCGCTGCCAGAATCCGAGGCGAACCGTCACCGCGACGACGATGAGAATCAGGACCGTGGGCCAGAAGCGGATTTTCATGCTTGCCGCGACCAGGGGAAAACGTGGCACGCCGCGCGGCGCGATGCGTCGAGTGAGATAATGAGATGACTCTTTTCCATACTGCTCAATGCGTTATACGGGCAATTTGAGCAACATTGCCGGCTGGTTTCATGCACATTATCGTCGCCATCGCTTTCATCCTCATTCTCGGCAGCCTCGGTTCGGCCCTGTACTTCATGATGACCGACCGTGGCAAAACCAAGCGGATGGTGTGGTCGCTCGCGATGCGCGTCGGGCTGTCCATCTCGCTGTTCCTCTTCATCCTGTTCGCGCACTGGATGGGCTGGATTCAATCGACGGGCATCCCCCTCGGACGATAACCCGCCGCGAAGGTTCTCCAATACGGGGCGTATTGTCGCGGGACAGTTTTCCGCCCCTTCGGTTCAGCCGCGATTCATCACGCGCTTCAAAGCAAAACGCCGCCCGGAAGACCGAGGGCGGCGCGCTTTCACTGCTCGACTGCTGCGCGCGGGCATGCCGGAGCCGCCCGCGCGAATGCCTTACAGCCAGTACACGACGACGTACAGCCCAAGCCACACGACGTCCACGAAGTGCCAGTACCACGCGGCGCCTTCGAACGCGAAGTGGTGCTCCGCGGTGAAGTGCCCGCGAATCAGGCGAACCATGACGACCGCCAGCATCGTGCCGCCCAGGAACACGTGGAAGCCGTGGAAGCCCGTCAGCAGGAAGAACGTCGAACCGTACACGCCGGACGCGAGCGTCAGATTCAGCTCGTTATACGCGTGGAAATATTCGTAGCCCTGGCAGAACAGGAAGATCACGCCGAGCAGCACGGTGGCGGCGAGCCAGCCGATCGCCTTGCGACGATGATCTTCGCGCAGCGCGTGGTGCGCCACCGTCAGCGTCGCGCCCGACGAGAGCAGCAGCGCCGTGTTGATGGTCGGCAGGGGCCACGGCACCATCGCGCGGAAGTGCGGGACGAGCGCGGCGGGGCCGTTGTTCGGCCACACGGCGGAGAAGTCCGGCCAGATCAGCTTGTAATCGAGGCTGCCGAGTTCGTGCAGCGCGATGGCGCGTGCATAGAACAGCGCACCGAAGAACGCGCCGAAGAACATCACTTCGGAGAAGATGAACCAGCTCATGCTCCAGCGGTACGACACGTCGACGCGCTTGCCGTACATGCCGCCTTCCGATTCGGAGATCGCGTCGCCGAACCAGTGCCACAGCACGAACAGCAGGAACAGCAGGCCGAGCAGCGTGGTGAACGGCGCGAACGAATGACCGTTGATCCACGCCGCCAGCGAGGACAGCATCACCAGCAAGCCGCAGGCAGCCATGATCGGATGCCGTGACGGATGCGGCACGAAATAGTACGGGCTCTCGTTTTGACCGCTCATTGTTGATTCTCCACTTCGATCCAGTTGCTTGAATTTTCTATTGCGACGTTGTTGCGCTCAAAGCGCCGCTCGCCGCTTTTTCCGTCTGCCGCTCTAGCCGACCACCGCCCGCACGATCACCAGAAGCACCACGATGAACAACACAGCACCGATCAGTCCCGCCGCGATCAAATGCAGCGGGTTGAGCTGCGCTGCATCGTTTTCCAGGTCCGAGCGCCGCCGCACGCCGAAGAACGACCAGAACACGGCCTTCACGAGCTTGAGGAAACCACCCTTGCGCGGCGTTTGGGCGTTCATGACGATCACGATCCCTTCGCCACCGACTTCGGCGCGTCCAGTTCGAAGAACGTGTACGACAGCGTGATCGTCTTGACGTCCTTCGGCAGCTTCGGATCGACGACGAACACCACCGGCATGCGCTTCGTCTCGTTCGGCTCGAGCGTCTGCTGCGTGAAGCAAAAGCATTCGATCTTCTTGAAGTACTCGGTGGCCTGCTTCGGCGCGTAGCTCGGGATGGCTTGCGCCTTCACCGTGCGGCCCTGCTCGTTGGTCACTTGATACATCACCGTCATGACCTCGCCCGGATGAATGTCCAGGTTCGACTGTTCCGGCTTGAACTGCAGCGGTCCGCGCGCGTTGGCATCGAATTCGATGGAAACGGTGCGGCTCGCATCGACCTGCGTGTTCTTCGCCTCGCGCGCGCCGACGTCACGCTGCACGAGATTGTTGATGCCGGTGATCTGGCAGATCGCGCGGTACATCGGCACGAGCGCGAAGCCGAAGCCGAACATCATCGCGGCGACGACGAAGAGCTTGAACAGCATCGACCGGTTGAAGGAGCGGTCGATGCGCGGATCTTCCTGCTGAGTGGACACGTTATCCTCGCGACAACAGGTATTGCCTGACGACGATACCCAGAAAGAAGACGGCGGCAATCAGCACCATGATGAGACCGAGCCGCTTGTTGCCCGCGCGGATTTCCTCGGGCGAACGTCTTTTTTGTGGATTCGGGGCCATGCTTTCCTGACACTGGCTGGCTGCAAGGCTTCGCGCGGAAGCCTTGCAGCACGATGAAACGACTTACTCGACCGTCGGCGGATTCTCGAACGTATGGAACGGCGCCGGGCTCGGCACAGTCCATTCGAGGCCTTGCGCGCCGTCCCACGGCTTGTCGCTGGCCTTTTCGTGCTCGCCGCCGCCGCGATACGTCGGCAGCGCGACCGCGAACAGGAAGTACACCTGCGCGAGACCGAAACCGAACGCGCCGATCGTCGCGATCTGGTTGAAGTCCGTGAACTGCGCCGGGTAATCCGCATAGCGGCGCGGCATGCCCGCGAGACCCAGGAAGTGCATCGGGAAGAACGTGACGTTGAACGTGATCATCGACGCCCAGAAGTGGATCTTCCCGCGCATCTCGTTGTACATCCAGCCGGTCCACTTCGGCGACCAGTAGTACCAGCCCGCGAACAGCGCGAACAGCGATCCCGCCACCAGAACATAGTGGAAGTGCGCCACCACGTAATACGTGCCGTGCATCTGGATGTCGAGCGGCGCCATCGACAGGATCAGGCCCGTGAAGCCGCCCATCGTGAACACGAACAGGAAGCCGATCGCAAAGAGCATCGGGGTTTCGAACGTCAGCGCGCCGCGCCACATCGTCGCGACCCAGTTGAACACCTTCACGCCCGTCGGCACGGCGATCAGCATCGTCGCGTACATGAAGAAGAGCTGGCCCGTCACCGGCATGCCGGTGGCGAACATGTGGTGCGCCCAGACCATGAACGACAGAATCGCGATCGATGCGGTTGCGTACACCATCGAGCTATAGCCGAAGAGCGGCTTGCGCGAGAACGCCGGAATCACCTGCGACACGATCCCGAACGCCGGCAAGATCATGATGTACACCTCGGGGTGACCGAAGAACCAGAAGATGTGCTGGTACATGACCGGATCGCCGCCGCCCGCCGCGTTGAAGAACGACGTGCCGAAGTGACGGTCGAACAGCACCATCGTGATCGCGCCCGCCAGAACCGGCATCACGGCGATCAGCAGGTACGCGGTGATGAGCCACGTCCACGCGAACATCGGCATCTTCATGAGCGTCATGCCGGGCGCGCGCATGTTCAGAATCGTCACGACGATGTTGATGCCGCCCATGATCGACGACGCGCCCATGATGTGCACCGCGAAAATCGCGAAGTCCATGCCGGGGCCCATCTGCGTGGAGAGCGGCGCGTACAGCGTCCAGCCCGCGGCGGTGGCGCCGCCCGGCACGAAGAACGAGCCGACGAGCAGGACAGCCGCCACCGGCAGCAGCCAGAAGCTGAAGTTGTTCATGCGCGCGAACGCCATGTCCGATGCGCCGATCTGCAGCGGCACCATCCAGTTCGCGAAGCCGACGAACGCCGGCATGATCGCGCCGAACACCATGATGAGGCCGTGCATGGTGGTCAGCTGATTGAAGAACTCGGGACGCATGATCTGCAGGCCCGGCTCGAAGAGCTCGGCACGGATGCCGAGCGCCATCACGCCTCCGGAGAGGAACATGATGAACGAGAACAACAGGTACAGCGTACCGATGTCCTTGTGGTTGGTGGCCCAAAGCCACCGGCGCCAACCATGCGGCAACTCGTGCGCATGGTCGTCGTGCGCGTGGTCGTGACCCGCGGCTACATCGTGTCCGATGCTAGACATGACAATCATCTCCTAAAGCGAATACTCGTGGCACTTGGCTCCCCGGCCGCCTCTCCGTTGCGTGAATCACGCGAAGGAGAAGCGCGCACGAGACATGTCAAGCAGCCGGACTGATTTCCACGCGACGTGCTTCCTTCGCATCGGCGCCGCCCGTGATCGACTCGGGCTTCTTCAACACGATACGTTCTTCCGCGACGCCCGCCGCCTTCAGCGCATCGCGGACGGCTTGCGCGCGCTGCTTGGCGAGATCGGCGTTGAGGTCGGCGCCGCCCGATGCGTCCGTGAAGCCCGACAGCGCGATCTTCGCGTCCGGATGGGCCTTCGCGTACGCTGCCGCGGCTTGCACTGCGTTGTTCGCGTCGGCGGGCAGCGTGCTCTTGCCCGTCTCGAAATAGATGCTGGCCGGCAAGCCAGCGGCTTGCGTCGCTTCTGCACCCGATGCCGCCGGTGCGCTTGCCTCAGCCGCAGCCGGTGCTGCCGCCGATGCCGCTTCCGCGCCGCTCGCCGCTGCCGTCGCCGCGCCGCCGCCTTCCGGCATCTTGCCGTTGCGCGCGTCCGCGACCTGCTTCGGCTGCAGCACGTTGCCGGTGTGGTTGCCCCACGTGTTGCGTTCGTACGTGACGACCGATGCGATTTCGACGTCGTTCAGCGTGGACTGCCACGGCGGCATGGCGCCCTTGCCGTGCAGCACGATGCTCACGTGATCGGCGATAGGACCGTTCGCGATCTTGCTGCCGTCGAGCGCCGGGAACTGGCCCGCGCCCTTGCCGGTCGGCTGGTGGCAGACCGCGCAGTTCGACGCGTAGACCTGCGCGCCCCGCGTCTTCAGCTCGTCCATCGTGTAGGTCTTGTTGGGATCGTCGGTGGCGGAAGCCATTTTCTTCTTCTGCGCATCGACCCACTTTGCGTAGTCGTCGGCGGACATCACTTCGACCACCACCGGCATGTACGCGTGCTCCTTGCCGCACAGTTCCGTACAGAAGCCGCGATACGTGCCCACCTTCTCGGCCTTGAACCACGTGTCGCGCACGAAGCCGGGAATCGCGTCCTGCTTCACGCCGAACGCCGGCACGTACCACGAGTGCACGACGTCGTTCGCGGTGGTGATGATGCGGATTTTCTTGTCGACCGGCACGACGAGCGGGTTATCGACCGCTTGCAGGTACAGATCGGAAATCGGCGCCTGGCCGTTGACTTCGCTGCGCGGCGTGGCCAGCGTCGAAAGGAAGCTGATGCCTTCGCCCGGGCCCTTCACGTAGTCGTAGCCCCACTTCCACTGGTAGCCCGTGACCTTGACGGTGAGGTCGGCATTGGTCGTGTCCTTCATCGCGACGACGGCCTTGGTCGCCGGCAGCGCCATCAGAATGACGATGATGAACGGCACGATCGTCCAGATGATTTCGACCGTGGTGCTTTCATGAAAATGCGCCGGCTTGAAGCCCTTCGACTTGCGATGCTTCACGACCGAATAGAACATCACCCCGAACACGCCGATGAAGATGACGGTGCAGATGATGAGCATGAAGATATGGAGGCCGTAGAGCTCCTCGGCGATCTTCGTCACAGGCGGCTGGAAGTTGATTTCGTTCACAGCAGGACCGCCGGGACTGTCGTTGACCGCCAGGGCTACGCCGGCGTTCAGCAGTGCGCCTGCCGCCAGCACGCCCGCGAGGGCTCGCTTGATTGTTTTCATAGCATCCTTACCCAAAATTTCCATTCAAACCCTCGACCCCCGTGGGCATCGCGCTGTGTCGCCCGTTCCTCTTCAGGCGAGCCGTCTCAGTGACGTCTGCAACTCGGCAGCAAATTGCCTGCGACGATGCTGTGCAAGGTGTAGCCCGATTTTCACCGATTGACCGCGCGACACGATCGTAAGCGGCTCTCTCGGCGTCGCACCCGGTTCAACGCGCACCCAGCGCGGGTTGAACTCGAACTGCGTCAATTCTTCGGCGTTCATCTGCTCGATCAACAACCGGTTCTGATACAGCCGGATTCTTTCGTAATCGACGGCGTGTCGCGCATGAATCAGAAACGCGACGGCCACGACCGTCAATTCGACTCCGGTGAACGGCAGCACCAGCCAGGCGCCATTCAGAAAAAGCGGTGTCGCGATGGCCAGGGAAAACAGCGCAAGCGACAAATAGAAGCACACGAACTGACGCGGCGACACCGAGCAGTTGCGTTTCATCAGCCAGTCCTTGATAACCGGCTCGGATTCCGTCAGCGTTTGACTCACCTGCATCGCCGCCTCCATCCATCCGCACGCAATCACATACATTTGCTCGGATTTCGCCCAAATTTGTGTCAGTCCGGGCGACAAACTGACGCATTATAGGCGGGTTGGGTGGCATCCACAAGCAAGGGTCGTAGCGTCGCAAAGCTAAGCGCGACAAGCCTCTGCGCCCATTTGACGCAGTTTTTCACATGTCCTTCGGGCGCTAATTTCTGACATAACAAACGCCCTCTTTACGGCCGCCGCGATGCCACTCACCAACTTGTCACCAATTCACCGAGGACTTGCTACCGGTTCCTTTTCGGCCCCCGTCCTATGTCTTCCAGCCGCACGATGCCATGTCCTTCCGCCGTCGTTCGCGGCACCGCTTTCCAAGCGTGGCCGTAGATGACTTCGAAGGTCAGCGGGATCGTGCCGTCGTCGCGGCGAAGCGCCTCCAGCGCCGCGTGAACCGCGCCGCGCAAGGCTTGCGCGCCGCCATCGGCCCGCTCGCCTGCTGCGCGCTCGAACGGATACGCGCCCCAGCGCGCGACATCCGCAAGCAGCGATTCCGGCGACCGGTAGGTAATCGTCAGCACTTCCTGATCCATCACCGGGATCTCGAAGCCGCTTTCGACGAGCATGTCGCCTAAGTCGTGCATATCGACGAAATCGATGGTGTGCGGCATCGGCGCGAGGCCGAGCGTGCGTTCCGCTTCGCGATAGGCGGCGGCAAGCTCGCGCAGGGTATCGGGACCGAAGGTGCTGAACATCAGCAAGCCGTTCACCTTCAGCACGCGCTGCCATTCGGGCAGCACGACGTCCGGGCGCGAATGCCAGTGCAGCGCGAGATTCGACCAGAGCAGTTCGAACGCGCCGCCTGCGAACGGCAGCGCCGCGAAATCGGCCTGCGCGAGCTGCGGGCCGCGCGCGCCGAACGCCTTGGCGAGCGTCGAGGGCAGAAAGCGGCGCCACCCGGGGCTGCTTTCGCCTTCTGCTTCGGCCGAGCGGGCGCGGGCGAGCATCGCGGAGGAAATGTCGATGCCCAGCACCGACGCCTCCGGAAACCGCTCGCGCAACGGCCCCAGGTCCGAGCCCACGCCGCACGCCGCGTCGAGGACGCGAACCGGCGCGACCTTGATGTACTCCAGACGCTCGCGCATGCGATCCGCGATTTCGCGCGGCAGGAAGGCGACTTCGTCGAAAGCGGCGGCGCGACGGTCGAAAATCTCGCGCAAACGGCGCGGATCATAGGCCGGTCGGCTAGTTTTGGAGGACGTGGGGGACATGACGATCTGTTCGCGAAGAGTGCGAAGTATACTCGGTCGTCTCGAAATAGGCCCATGCGACGGCGCCTTCGCGCCTTTCCGCGCGCTGCGCCGCCGGTTTTTTATGCTTGCTCCGTCATGAAACTCGTCCGCCATTTGCCGCCGTTTTCCGGGTTCGCGGCGGTGCGCGCACGCGCGTTGACGTCGATGGCGCGCAGGATGCTCGACGTCGCACTGCCGAATCAGTGCGCGTTATGCGGCAATGTGTCGCAGCAACTTTTATGCGGCGGATGCGACGAGCAGTACTGGAACGAGCCGCGCTTCCGATGCGCCACCTGCGCGATGCCGCTCGCGGCGTCCTTCGCCGGGCGCGATCGCGAAGACGTGCGGCTGCACTGCGCCGCGTGCCTCGACAACCCGCCCGCGTTCAACGACACCATCGCGATCGCCGACTATCGCGCGCCGCTCGACACGCTCGCCGTCGAACTCAAGTTTCGCGCGCGTCATGCGGCGGGCGCGGCGTTCGCGCGCCATCTGCACGCGCTGTTCGAAGACAGCGGCCTGCCGACGCCCGATGTCATCGCGCCGGTGCCGTTGTCGCGCAAGCGGCTCGTCGCGCGCGGCTACAACCAGGCGTGGGCGATCGCCCATCCGCTCGCGCGGCACTTGGGCGTGCGAGCCGATGCCGCGCTCGTCAGCCGTGCGATTCACACTGCGGCGCAATCGCGGCTCGATGTCGATACGCGCAGGCGCAATGTCGCGCGCGCGTTCGTCGTCGAGGGCGATGTGCGCGGCAAGCATGTCGGCGTCGTCGATGATGTGATGACGTCCGGCGCCACACTCGATGCCCTCGCCCGCACGCTCAAACTCGCAGGCGCGCGGCGCGCCACCAACTTCGTCGCGCTGCGCACGCCGAAAGATTAACTTTTTAGCCAAGAAACTCATGTTCAACGTCGTACTCGTCGAACCCGAAATCCCGCCGAACACCGGCAACGTCATCCGCCTGTGCGCGAACACGGGCGCGCGACTGCATCTGATCGAGCCGCTCGGCTTTCCGCTCGACGACGCGAAAATGCGCCGCGCCGGTCTTGATTACCACGAGTACGCCGAAATGAACGTGCACGCGAACTGGGATGCGTTCATCGCGAAAGAATCGCCGGATGCGGCGCGCATGTTCGCGTTCACCACGCGCGGCTCGACGCCGTTCTTCGATCACGCGTTTCAGCCGGGCGACTGGTTCGTGTTCGGCGCCGAAACACGCGGACTCGCGCCCGACGTGCTGGACCGGTTCGCAACCCAACAGCGCGTGCGCCTGCCGATGCGGCCGGGCAATCGCAGTCTGAACTTGTCGAATACCGTGGCGATCGTGACGTTCGAAGCGTGGCGTCAGGCCGGCTTCGAAGGCGGCGCCTGATCCGCGTGAGCCGCGAGTTCCGCGAGATAGAGCGCGAGCATTGCGTCCTGAAAACAGGCGAAGATGACGCGTTCGACGGATGGCGTGCGAGGCAGCGTTTCATTGACCGTCGATACCGCGATTTTCACCGCCGCTTCGACCGGAAAGCGGTAGATGCCGCAACTGATCGCCGGGAAGGCGATCGACTTGCAGCCGGCTTCGTGCGCGAGTTCCAGCGAGCGCCGATAACAACCTGCGAGCAATTCGGGCTCGTTGCGCTTGCCGCCGTTCCAGCGCGGCCCGACCGCGTGGATCACGTGTTTCGCCGGTAAATCGTAGCCGCCGGTGATCTTCGCGTCGCCGGTTTCGCAGCCGCCGAGCGTTTCGCATTCGCGCAAAAGCCCGCGTCCGGCCCGGCGATGGATCGCGCCATCGACACCGCCGCCGCCCAGCAGCGACTTGTTCGCCGCGTTGACGATGGCATCGACTTCGAGCGTGGTGATATCCGCGATTACGGCTTCCAGCTTGACCATCGCGCACCTCCGAAGGAACGCTGCGCTACTCCGCTTTGGCGTCGCGATTGAGCAGCGCCTGCACCGCATCGCGCGGCGCGACGTTCTCGAAGAGCACGCGGCATACCGCATGCGTGATCGGCATTTCGATACCGCGCGACTGCGCCAGTGAGAGCACCGCGCGCGCGCATCGCACGCCTTCGGCCACATGACCGAGCGCGGCGAGGATTTCGTCGAGCGTGCGGCCGCTCGCCAGTTGCATGCCGACGGTGCGGTTGCGGGAAAGATCGCCGGTGGCGGTGAGGATGAGATCGCCCAGGCCCGTGAGACCGGTGAACGTCTCGGCGCGACCGCCGAGCGCCACGCCCAGCCGCGACATTTCCGCGAGTCCGCGCGTGATGAGCGCCGCGCGCGCGTTCAGCCCGAGGCCCAAGCCGTCCGAGATGCCGGTGGCGATGGCGAGCACGTTCTTCACCGCGCCGCCCACTTCGACGCCGATCACGTCGTCGCCGGTATAGATGCGCATTGCGCCGTGATGGAACGCCGCGACCGTGCGCGCGCACAGTTCCGCCGATGCGCTCGCCACCGTCAGCGCGACCGGCAAGCCCTGCCCGACTTCACGCGCGAAGCTCGGCCCCGACAGCGTGCCGTTGCTCGCGTGCTCGGGCAGTTCGGCCGCGACGACTTCGTTCGGCAGACATTGCGTGTCCGCCTCGAAGCCTTTGCAGAGCCAGACGATATGCGCCGGCACGACGCCCGCCTGACGCATCGCGCGGCAAAGCGCACGCAGCCCGGCGACGGGCGTGGCCACGACGCACAGCGCATCCGCTGCGGCGGCATGCGCGAGCGCCACGCCGAGGTCGGCTTCGAACGCGAGCGTCTCGGGCAGGCGGACGCCCGCGAGATAACGCGTGTTTTCGTGGCTTTGGGAAAGAGAATCGATGAGCGCGCGGTCGCGCGCCCAAAGCATCGTGTCGTGCCGTGTCGCGAGGTGGCCCGCTAGTGCGGTACCCCATGCGCCGGCGCCGAGAACGGCTACTTTCATGCTCGGCTCCGGTCGGCAGAGTCAGGACAGAGGGATGACGCTCAGTGCGTCGCGCCGTTCGCCGCGCCTTCCTGCGCGCCGCCCAGTTGCGCGAGACGCTGCTCGTACAGTGCCTGGAAGTTGATTTCCGCGAGGTGGATCGGCGGGAAGCCGGCGCGGGTGATCGCATCCGCGATGTTCGAGCGCAAGTACGGGAACAGGATGGTCGGGCATGCAATGCCGACGAGCGGATCGATCTGTTCAGCGGGAATGTTCCGGATATCGAAGATACCGGCCTGCTTCGCTTCGATCAGGAACGCGACCTTGTCGGCGACCTTCGCCGTGACCGTGCCCGTGACCAGCACTTCGAAGACGCTTTCCGCGAGACGGTCGGCCTTCACGTCGACTTCGACCTCAACCGACGGCATTTCCTGTTCGAGGAAGATGGCGGGCGAGTTCGGCTGCTCGAGCGACATATCCTTCAGGTAAATGCGCTGGATGTTGAAAAACGGCTGATTGTTCTCGTCGGACATAATAATTTCCTGGATGAATCGGTGGCCCGGCGCGTGTCCGGGCAGCGTGTGGTGATGTCAGGCCGACTCGAGCAGCGGCACGAGACCGCCCTTGCGGTCGAGCGCGGAAAGATCGTCGTAGCCGCCCACGTGCGTTTCGCCGATATAAACCTGCGGCACGGTGCGGCGTCCGGTGCGCTGCATCATTTCCTCGCGGCGGCCCGGTTCACGATCGATCAGCACTTTCTCGATGCTTTCGACCCCGCGGGACTTTAAAAGACGTTCGGCCATCTGGCAATACGGGCACACTTGGGTGCTGTACATGACGACTTTCTTCACTTGACGGCTCCTTGTTTTACGACCGGCATTCCTGCCTTCTGCCAGGCATCGACTCCGCCTTGCAAGACATGGACCTCAGCGTAGCCAGCGTCCGCGACGGTGCGGCTGGCGCGCTGCGACTGTTGTCCGGTCTGACACACGAGCACGACCGGATTGCTCTTATTCTTCGCGATCTGGCCGATTTTTGCTTGGAGCTCCGCCGCCTCGATATTGCGCGCCGACGGCAGATGGCCCTTCGCGAACTCCGCGGCGGGCCGGATATCGACGACGACGGCATTGCGCCGGTTGATCAGCGTGGTGGCTTCGGCTGCGGAAATTCCGCCGCGTCCGCGACGCGTGATGGCGGGCCACAAAAGCAGTGCGCCGGAGATGAGCGCAATCACGATGAGTGCGAGATTCGTGTAATCAGTGAAAAACTTCACGTCTAGGGCCGCCGAAAGATAGAGAGAAAGGAAGAAAGGAAAATGAGGGCAATCGCGCCATTATAAAATAACCGTTTCCCGCGATGGCCTAGGCCATCCGGCCGATGGCGGCACTCCACGCGCGATGGCAGTATCACGGAGTACCCATCGGCACGCCCGCTTTCTCAACTGACCGACCTATCAAACATGTACAAGCTAGTGCTCATCCGCCACGGCGAATCGACGTGGAACAAGGAAAACCGGTTCACCGGCTGGGTCGACGTCGACCTCACCGAGCAGGGCAACCGCGAAGCGCGCCAGGCCGGCGTGCTGCTGCGCGAAGCCGGCTACACGTTCGACATCGCGTACACGTCGGTGCTGAAGCGCGCCATCCGCACGCTGTGGCACGTTCAGGACGAAATGGACCTGATGTATATCCCGGTCGTCCATTCCTGGCGCCTGAACGAGCGCCATTACGGCGCGCTCGCGGGGCTGAACAAGGCGGAAACCGCGAAAAAATATGGCGACGATCAGGTTCTCGTCTGGCGCCGCAGCTACGACACGCCGCCGCCCGCGCTCGATCCGTCCGACGAACGCGCGTCGTACAACGACCCGCGCTATGCGAAGGTGCCGCGCGAGCAGTTGCCGCTCACCGAATGCCTGAAAGACACGGTCGCGCGCGTGCTGCCGGTGTGGAACGAGTCGATTGCGCCGGCCATCAAGGCGGGCAAGCAGGTGCTCATCGCCGCGCACGGCAATTCCATGCGCGCGCTGGTGAAATATCTGGACGAGATTTCGGACGCGGACATCGTCGGGCTGAACATTCCGAACGGCGTGCCGCTCGTCTATGAACTCGACGAAAACCTGAAGCCGATCAAGCACTATTATCTCGGCGACGCGGACGCCATCGCGGCCGCGCAGGCAGCGGTCGCCAAGCAGGGCAAGGCCGGCTAAGGTCGTCTGCCGGATAGAAGCAGTTGGTTCACGGGCGCCCGCCGCGGGCGCCCGTGGCGCTTTGGCGGCGGCGGCGAGCGAACCGCCGTCCGGGCGTTCTTCATCGAACGCCGTCGTCCGGCAGCGCTTCGGGCATTTAAGTTGCGCTTAAGTCCTCTTTGGAGGGGAGCGGGTATACTGGCCCGTCACCCACGATGCTGCTCATTCGATTCCGAACGCACCCTTTATGCGAAAGAACCTGAAAAACTTCGGCCTGATCGCCGTAGGCGTTACCGCCGGCGCGCTCGCCACCTTGCAGATTTCCGCATCCGCTCAGCAAGCCGCATCGTCGCCGCTGCCGCTCGATCAATTGCGGCTCTTCGCCGAAGTCTTCGGGCAGATCAAGCACGAATACGTCGAACCCGTCGACGATAAAAAGCTCCTCACCGCCGCCATCAAGGGCATGGTGTCGAGCCTCGATCCGCACTCGTCCTATCTCGACAAGACCGATTACGAAGAGCTTCAGGAACAGACGAAGGGCCGCTTCGCCGGCCTGGGTATCGAAATCTCGTCGGAAGACGGGCTCATCAAGGTCATTTCGCCGATCGAAGACACGCCCGCGTTCCGCGCCGGCATCCGTCCGGGCGACCTCATCACGCGCATCAACGACAAACCGGTGCGCGGCATGACGCTCGACAAGGCCGTCAAGCAAATGCGCGGCGAGCCGGGCACGAAGGTCACGCTGACCATCTTCCGCAAGAGCGACGACCGCACGTTCCCGCTCACCGTCACGCGCGCCCTCATCCGCGTGCAGTCGGTGAAGATGAAGGTGCCGGAGCCGGGCTACGGTTATATCCGCATCACGAGCTTCCAGGAACGCACGGTGCCGGATCTGGCGTCGAAGCTGCAGGACCTCGCGCGCCAGCAGCCGAACCTGAAGGGCCTCGTGCTCGACCTGCGCAACAACGGCGGCGGCCTGCTGCAAAGCGCGGTCGGCGTGGCGGGCGCGTTCCTGCCGGATAACGCCGTCGTCGTGTCGACGAACGGCCAGATTGCGGACGCGAAGCAGACTTTCCGCGATACCTACGACAACTATCGCCTGCCGTCCTTCGATCAGGACCCGCTGAAGAGCGTCCCCGACATCTTCAAGAAGGTGCCGATGGTCGTGCTGACCAACGCGTATTCGGCGTCGGCGTCGGAAATCGTCGCGGGCGCGCTGCAGGATCATCATCGCGCGCTAATCGTCGGCAAGACCACGTTCGGCAAGGGCTCGGTGCAGACGGTCCGCCCGATGACCGCCGACACCGCGCTGCGCCTGACGACGGCGTACTACTACACGCCGAGCGGCAAGTCGATCCAGAACCAGGGCGTGCGCCCGGACGTGCCGGTCGATCAGTACGCGGACGGCGATCCCGACGACGCGCTCGTGACGCGCGAAGTGGATTACTCGAATCACCTCGCGAACACGCAGGATCCGAACGAGAAGAAGGAACAGGACCAGCGCGAGCAGGATCGTCTGGAGCAACTGCGTCTGCTCGAAGAGCAGAACGACAAGAAGACACCCGAGCAGCGCCGCAAGGACCGCGAGCGCAAGCCCGTGGAATTCGGCAGCAACGACGACTTCATGCTCCAGCAGGCGCTGAACAAGCTGGAAGGCAAGCAGGTCGTCGAGTCGAAGTCGTTCGCCGAGCGCAAGCTCGCGCAGAACAAGCCGCCGCGTTCGGCGTCGGCGCCGGTGGTCGCGCAACCCGCGGTGCCCGCCGCGCCGGGATCGTCGCCGGCTTCGGGCACGGTGCCGGCTTCGTCGCCGACCGCGCAGCAAACCAAGTAACTCCGCAGCACGGCTTCGCGGCATCGCGCCGCGAAGCCGCATCCCCGCTTCGCGCGCTTAGAATGTCGTGTTCAAGCGCGCCGTCTTTCCGGCGTTCCCTTCGAAGCCACATCGGCGCATTCCCGCGCAAGCTCGATGAACGACGACCAACTCCTTCGCTATTCCCGCCACATTCTCGTCGATGAAATCGGCATCGAAGCGCAGCAGCGCTTTCTCGATGCGCACGCGATCATCGTCGGCGCGGGCGGGCTGGGCGCGCCGGCGGCCATGTATCTCGCGGCGGCGGGCGTCGGAAAGCTCACGCTCGTCGATGCCGATACCGTCGATCTCACGAATCTGCAGCGGCAGATCGTGCACGCGACGCGATCGGTCGGGCAGGCGAAGGTCGAATCGGCGCGGCAGACGCTCAACGCGCTGAATCCGGATATCGAGATCGCCGCGATCAACGCGCGCGCCGACGCCGCCTGGCTCGATGCGAACGTGCCGCGCGCGAGCGTCGTGCTCGATTGCAGCGACAACTTCGCGACGCGCCACGCGATCAACGCGGCGTGCGTCGCGCATGGCGTGCCGCTCGTCTCGGGCGCGGCGCTGCGCTTCGACGGCCAGATCAGCACGTTCGACTTTCGGTCGCCCGCGTCGCCGTGCTATGCGTGCGTGTTTCCGCCGGATCAGGCGTTCGAGGAAGTCGCGTGTTCGACGATGGGCGTGTTTGCGCCGACCGTCGGCATCATCGGCGCGATGCAGGCGGCGGAAGCGCTGCGCGTGATCGGCGGATTCGGCGAGACGCTCGCGGGCCGGCTCATGATGCTCGACTCGCTGCGCATGGAATGGAACACGATGAAGATCGCGCGGCAGCCGGATTGCCCAGTCTGCGGCGCGCGTCACCCACGATAGATCAGGCCTTCTGCAGCCGGACGAGCGCCGCCTGCAAGTCGTTCGGCTCGTAGGCCGCGAGCACATCGGCCACGGGCTTTTCGAGCGCTTTCAGATTCGAGCGCAGGATTTCCTGCTTCACGACAAGCAACTGGCTCGGATGCATCGAGAATTCGGTGAGCCCGAGGCCGAGCAGCAAGCGCGTGACAGACGGATCGCCCGCCATTTCACCGCACACCGAAACCGGCACGCCCGCGCGCTTCGCTTCGCGCAGCGTGTACGCGATCAGGTTCAGCACCGCCGGATGCAGCGGATCGTAAAGATGCGCGACGGAATTGTCCGCGCGGTCGATCGCGAGCGTGTACTGAATCAGGTCGTTCGTCCCGATCGACAGAAAATCCAGCCGGCTCAGGAACAATCGCACGGCGATGGCGGCAGCCGGAATCTCGATCATCGCGCCGATCTGCACCTGACGGTCGAACGCGATGCCCGCGTCGTCGAGCTGGCGCTTCGCCTCGCGAATCAGGTCGAGCGTCTGATCGATTTCCTGCGCGTGCGCGAGCATCGGAATCAGAATTTTGGTCGGCCCGAACGCCGACGCACGCAAAATGGCGCGCAACTGCGTCATGAACATCTGCGGCTCGGACAGGCTCCAGCGGATTGCGCGCAAGCCCAGCGCCGGATTCGGCGCGGTTTCGTAGCCATCGCCGGCGCTCATCGAATCGAGCGGCTTGTCCGCGCCGACGTCGATCGTGCGGATGGTCACCGGCTTGCCGTTCATCAGCTCGACCGCGCGCTTGTACGCCTCGAACTGCTCGTCCTCTTCCGGCAGGCGGTCCTTGTGATTCATGAAGAGGAATTCGGTGCGGAACAGGCCGACGCCCATCGCTCCGGCTTCGACGGCCACTTGCGCGTCGTCCGGCAACTCGATGTTCGCGCACAGTTCGATCTTCGTGCCGCAGAGCGTCTGCGTCGGCGAGAACTTGAGGCGCTGCAGCTTGCGCTGTTCGAGCAGCTTCTCGCTCTGCCGATACGAATATTCTTCGAGGACGATCGGGGCCGGATCGACGATCACGATGCCATGATCGCCGTCCACGATGATCAGATCGTTCTGGCGGATCAGCACGCTCGCCTGCTGCACGCCGACCGACGCGGGAATGCCGAGGCTGCGCGCGACGATCGCCGTATGCGACGTCCGCCCGCCCAGATCGGTGACGAAGCCCTTGAACGCCTGCGTCTTGAACTGGAGCATGTCGGCGGGCGCGATGTCGTGCGCGACGACGATCATCTCGTTATGCCCGTTGCTTGCGGCCGTGTGAACGACCAGCGACGCGGCCGTCGGCGCGCCCGCGAGCGCCTTGAGCAAACGCTCGACGACCTGCTCGACGTCGGCCTTGCGCTCGCGCAGGTATTCGTCCTCGATTTCGTCGAAATAGCCGCCGAGAATCTCGAGCTGCTCGGTCAGCGCCCACTCGACGTTGTAGCGGCGCGTGCGAATCAGGTCGATGGTTTCCTGCACGAGCATGGCGTCGTTCAGGATCATCGTGTGGACGTTGATGAAGGCGCCCATTTCACTGGGCGCGTCGGCGGCGAGATCTTCGCGGAGCGCTTCGAGTTCGGCGGCGACCGCGGCCTGCGCCGCGCGGAAGCGTTCGATTTCAGCATCGATCTGATCCGGTTCGATCAGGTAATGCGCGACATCGAGCGCGGCCGGCGCAATGAGATACGCTCGCCCGATGGCGATGCCTCGTGAGACGGGAATTCCATGCAGCGTGAAAGACACGCGCACCTCCTCTAGTTGTGATGTATCCGCGCTTCTCCCAGAAAGCGCGGGGCGCCTGGCCACGCAGGCCATTATAAGTTCTCAGTATTCCAAAGTCCCTGCACGGACCAACGCGCGCGCACCGTGCCGGTTACGGACCCTTTCACCGATCACGCGATCGACGCTTAAGCAAGGCACAAAAAAGCCGCGTCGATGCGCGGCTCTCGGTGATTCATGCGGATGACGGATTTACTGCCCTTCCCCGAACTTGTCGGCGATGAGGGCCAGGATGGATTGCATGGCTTCGGCTTCGTCGCTGCCTTCGGTTTCGATCGTCACCGTGCTGCCGATGCCCGCCGCCAGCATCATCACGCCCATGATGCTTTTCGCGTTGATCCTGCGGCCATTGCGGCTCATCCAGATTTCGCACTGAAAACTCCCCGCGAGTTGCGTGAGCTTGGCCGACGCCCGTGCATGGAGCCCCAGCTTGTTCACGATCGTTGTTTCTTGTTGCAGCATGATGCTCCGGAACGCTAGTGGATGAATGAAGCGGCGTCAGTGACTGGCGGCTTTCACGGCGGCCAGATCGGCGCTCGCGGAGGAGGCCGGATCCGGCGAGCCGGCCGCTTTCGTCGCGAGTGCGCAGGGATTGAGCGGCGTGGAGGCATCCAGTTCCTGAATGCCTTTCGAGCCGCCTTGCAGAATTTTTTCGGAGAGCGTGTCGAGCGGCGTCGCGCGGTAACAGACGGCGCGCACGAGCATCGGCAGGTTGACGCCCGCCAGAATGCGCACGTCGGTATCGGCCAGGCTCGCGGCGATATTCGCGGGCGTTGCGCCGAACACGTCCGTCAGCACGATCGCGCCGTTGTCTTCCTTCAGACGATCGATTTCGGAGCGCGCAAATGCGCGGACTTCCACGGGATCGCAGTCGGGCATCACGTCGATGACGCCGATGCGCGCGGGCAAGCCGCCGTAAATATGCGCGACGCACTCGCGGAGCGCGGTAGCGAGCGGTGCGTGCGCGATGATCAGAATGCCAGCCATGTCAGGATTGCTGCCTCTGTGGACGAAACGTCAGAGATCGCTCGAAAGCGCGCGAGCGTCGCGTGGTGCAAGTCGTATGTGCGTCCGGGCGGTCGGGAAATCAACTCCCGTTTCCTCTGCTGAAAGTGATCCAGCCCCAGATGCAAGCCGCCGGGAAGTTGATTGTAACAGTGCCGGCGGCGAGCGTTTTGCACCGCGCCAAAGGCGTCGGCTGACGGGGGCGGCGAGGTCAGCCAGCGGCGCGCTCCAGTGCGTCGATGAACATGCCGGCTACGTCGAAGCCCGTTTGATCCATGATCTCGCGGAAGCACGTGGGGCTCGTGACGTTGACTTCGGTGAGATAGTCGCCGATGGCGTCCAGTCCGACGAGCAGCAGTCCGCGCGCCTTGAGCACGGGTCCGAGCGTCTCCGCGATTTCGCGATCGCGCGCACTCAGCGGCTGCGCACGGCCGAGGCCGCCCGCCGCGAGGTTGCCGCGCACTTCGCCGCCTTGCGGAATGCGCGCGAGCGAATACGGCACCGGCTCGCCGCCGATCAGCAGGATGCGCTTGTCGCCTTCCGAAATCTGCGGAATGAACTTCTGCGCCATCACCATGCGCGCGCCGTCCTCGCTCAGCATCTCGATGATCGAGCCGAGATTCATGCCGTCCGCCTTCACGCGGAACACGCCCATGCCGCCCATGCCGTCGAGCGGCTTCAGGATGACATCGCCATGTTCGGCGTGGAAAGCGCGCAGACGGGCGGAATCGCGCGTGACGAGCGTCGGCGCGACATACTGCGGCCATTCCGCGATAGCCAGCTTTTCCGAGTGGTCGCGAATGGCCTGCGGCTTGTTGAACACGCGCGCGCCGCCGCGCTCGGCCATTTCCAGCAGCCATGTCGCGTTCACGTATTCGAGATCGAACGGCGGGTCCTTGCGCATCAGCACCGCATCGAATTGCGCGAGTGAGCGGTTCTCCTGCCCTGCCGCCTGGAACCACGGCCAGCGGGCGCTGTCCGCTTCATCGCCGACGATCGTGATGCGGCGAACGTTCGCCTCGACCGCGCCGCCCGTCCACGCGAGATGCTGCGGCTCGCAGGCGTAGAGCGCGTGACCGCGGCGCGCGGCTTCGGCCATCATCGCGTAGGTCGTGTCCTTGTAGATCTTGAAGCGATCGAGCGGGTCGGCGATAAAGAGGATGTCCATGTGTTTTCGCGTGGGTAGAGACGTAGTCCGCGGCTTTGCACCGCGGATGGCTCGGCATTATGCGCTCAGACCTGGATCGCTTCAGGGTCCGTCTTTTCCAGTTCCACCGATGCCGCGAGCAGCCCGAGCCGCGCTACCACGCCATACATGTAGAAGCGGTTCGGCGGCGCCGCGCCGGGCTTTGCGTGGGTGTCGGGCAGCGCGGTGTGCTCGAAGCCGAGCGGCACGAAGTGCATGCCCGGCGCGTTGAGGTTCTGATCGCGCTCGCGCGAGTCGTGCACGCGATAAAACCCGCCGACCACGTACCGGTCGATCATATAAACGACCGGCTCCGCGACCGCATTTTCCACGCGCTCGAACGTATGCACGCCTTCCTGCACGATCACGTCGTGGACTTGCAACCCTTCCTTCGCGTCGTTCATCTTGACGCGCTCGCGCTTGGTGAGCGCGGCGACTTCGCTCGCGTCGTGCACGGTCATCACGCCCTTGCCGTACGTGCCGGCATCGGCCTTGATGACGACGTACGGCTTCTCGCTGATGCCGTACTCGCGATACTTCTTCGCGATCTTCTTGATGACGCCGTCGATGGCGTCGGCCAGGGCTTCTTCGCCCGTGCGCGCTTCGTAGTCCACGCCTTCCACGTGCGCGAAGTACGGATTCACCATCCACGGATCGATCTCGACCATCTTCGCGAACTTCTTCGCGACGTCGTCGTAGCACGAGAAGTGCGTCGACTTGCGCCGCACCGCCCAGCCCGCATGCAGCGGCGGCAGCAGATATTGCTCGTGCAGGTTCTCGAGCACCGGCGGAATGCCCGCCGAAAGGTCGTTGTTGAGCAGGATCGAGCAGGGATCGAAATTCTTCAGGCCGAGACGGCGCGGCGTGCGCTCGAGCGGCTCCAGCACGACCTTCTGCCCGTCGGCGAGCGGAATGGTCACGGGGCCGTGAATGTTTTCATCGAGCGTGCCGAAGCGGACGTTGAGCCCGGCTTGCCGCATGATGGCCGCGAGCCGCGCGACGTTTTCCAGATAGAACGCGTTGCGCGTGTGCCGCTCAGGAATCACGAGCAGATTCTTGGCATCCGGGCAGATTTTTTCGATCGACGCCATCGCCGCCTGCACGGCGAGCGGCAGGACTTCCTGCGGCAGGTTGTTGAAGCCGCCGGGGAACAGATTCGTATCGACGGGCGCGAGCTTGAAACCCGCGTTGCGCAGATCGACGGAACAGTAAAACGGCGGCGTGTGCTCTTGCCATTCGAGACGGAACCACCGCTCGATGGCAGGCGTGGCTTCCAGGATTTTCCGCTCGAGATCGAGCAGAGGACCATTCAACGCCGTAACTAAATGCGGAACCATTGATTTCTCGCGAACAGCTTTGCATGGGACCGGCCTTGCGCGTTAAGCGCGGGCAACGGCCAAGATAGACGAAAGATTGTAGAGCAATTGTTTTGCCTAACTGGGGATGGGCCGCCAATTACCAAGGTTTCCCGCCGCCCGGCCGCCAATCCGAATCCACGCGCCGCTCGACGAAAATGCGGCAGATCGCGCGGGCAAAAAAAACCCGCCATCGAAGGCGGGCCAAGTCGCTGCGCTCGTTCTGTCTGCCGCGCGGGCGTGGGCCGAAGCCCGCGCGCCCGTCGCGGCGAATGCTTTGAACGCCTTATTCGACGTGTTCGCCATGCAGCGTGACGTCGAGACCTTCGCGTTCCTGTTCTTCGGTGACGCGCAGGCCCATGACCATGTCGATCACCTTCAGCAGGATGAAGCTGACGACGCCCGAGTAGACCAGCGTGACGAGCACGCCCTTCGCCTGAACGAGCAGGCTGCCGTCGAAACCGCCGATGTCCTTCACCGCGAACACGCCGGTCAGCAATGCGCCGATGATCCCGCCGACGCCGTGCACGCCGAACGCGTCGAGCGAGTCGTCGTAGTTGAACTTGTGCTTGAGCCAGGTCGCCGACCAGAAGCAGACCACGCCCGCGACGATGCCGATCACGATCGCGCCCGTCACGCCGACGAAGCCCGACGCCGGCGTCACCGCCACCAGACCCGCGACCGCGCCCGAAATGATGCCGAGCACCGACGGCTTGCCCTTCGTGATCCACTCCGCGAACATCCAGCCGAAGGCGGCGAACGCGGTGGCGATCTGCGTGGTGAGCATCGCGAAGCCGGCACGGCCGTCAGCCGCGACCGCCGAACCCGCGTTGAAGCCGAACCAGCCCACCCACAGCATCGATGCGCCGATCAGCGAAAGCACGAGGTTGTGCGGCGCCATCACTTCGCGGCCATAGCCGACGCGCTTGCCGAGGACGATACAGCACATCAGGCCCGCGATACCCGCGTTGATGTGCACGACGGTGCCGCCCGCGAAGTCGAGCACGCCCGCCGATGCCAGCCAGCCGGTCGGTTCCCAGACCATGTGCGCGATCGGCGAGTAGACGATCAGCGACCACAGCGCCATGAAGACGAGCATCGCGGAGAACTTCATGCGATCGGCGAACGCGCCGGTGATGAGCGCCGGCGTGATGATCGCGAACGTCAGCTGGAACGCGAAATACACGGACTCCGGAATGGTCGACGCGAGGTGACTGACGGACAGCGTCGTCGCCTTGTCGCCCTTGATGTAGGCCAGGCCGTGCAGGAACACGCGCGAGAAGCCGCCGATGAACGAACCGCCCGGCGTGAACGCGATGCTGTAGCCGACCACCGTCCAGAGAATCGTCACGAGACAGCAGATCGCGAAGCTCTGCATCGCGGTGGCGAGCACGTTCTTCTTGCGGACCATGCCGGCGTAGAAGAGCGCGAGGCCGGGAATCGTCATGAACAGCACGAGTGCGACGGAGGTCAGCATCCACGCGGTGTCGCCGGAACTGATCTTCGATGAATCCACCATGAACGGTTCGGTCGGCGCGGCAGGCGCAGCGTCCGAAGCGCCGGATGCAGCCGCGGCCGCCGATGCGGCTTCCGCCGACGAAGCCATCGCCGTGTTGGCGCTGGCCGGTGCGCTCGCCGTCGAGGCGGCGTCGGTCGCGGGTGCCGAGGCGGCGGCCGGAGCGGACGCGTCCTGGGCGAGAGCGGTGCCGACGTTCGCGCCGGCAAGCGCGGTCGCCACCAACAATGACATCAAGAAGTTGCGCATTCTTTTGGTTCCTCTTATCGCCGATTTTTCTTAGAGCGCGTCCGCGCCGGTCTCGCCGGTGCGGATGCGAATGACCTGTTCGATCGCGGTCACGAAGATCTTCCCGTCACCGATCTTGCCCGTGCGCGCAGCACGCTCGACGGCTTCGATCGCCTGATCCACGATGTCGTCCGACACGGCCGCCTCGATCTTCACCTTGGGCAGGAAGTCGACGACGTATTCCGCGCCGCGATACAACTCCGTGTGCCCTTTCTGACGGCCGAAGCCTTTCACCTCGGTCACGGTGATGCCCGAGACGCCGATGGCCGACAGCGCTTCGCGCGCTTCGTCGAGCTTGAACGGCTTGATGATTGCGGTAATGAGCTTCATGTATCCCTCGCTGTGGTTTGCTGATCCTTCCGCGTGCCGTTCGGTGAAAAAGCGTGCAGAAAAGGTCGCGCCACTTATGCAACTCGTATGCCAATCCAATAACGACGCGGCTTTGCGCGATTTCACGAAAGATCGCCGCGAACCCTCTGCCGAATGGCTAACGCGGCGTCCGCGCGCTGGCGGCGGGGCAGGTTCGTTGCTAGAGTGGTCGGAAGGTCCCGTAAAAAGGGCGGGGACGGCGAGCGAGGCGTGGCGTCGGCGCTAAAATCGCGTCGCCTTTGGAACTGCCCCGCCGTGCTTCGGAGCGCTGCGTCCTCGCACCAAGTTCGAACATGGAATCTTTCGGGGCACTGACCTAACAACGAATGCACAATATTTGTGCACAAGGGAGAAACCCATGAAACAGCCCAACGACGTTTTTAACGACCTGCAGCAGAAAATGAGCGAGTTGTTCAAGAATTCGCCCGCGAAGGACGTCGAACGAAACATGAAGGCCATGCTCTCGCAGGGCTTCTCCAGGCTCGATCTCGTCACGCGCGAAGAATTCGATACGCAGACGCAAGTGCTCGTGCGCACGCGTGCGCGTCTGGAAGAGCTGGAAAAGCGTGTCGCGCAACTGGAGCAGCGGCTCACAAATAACGGCGCGACGGCGCAGGACTAACGCGCCCGCTTCTCTTCTGGTACCCGGCCGGCGAGCCGTGAAGTCCTAGTCTTATTGCCGGCGCGGCTTCTCGTCCGCGCCGATTCAGGTGAAATCATGTCGCTTGCCGTGGTACGCAGCCGCGCGCCCGCGCCTGGGCGCGCGCCGGAAGTCGTCGTAGAAGTCCATCTTGCCAACGGGTTGCCGTCGTTTTCCATCGTCGGCCTTCCCGATCTCGAAGTCCGCGAAAGCCGTGAACGCGTGCGCGCCGCGCTTCAAAACTGCGGCTTCGACTTTCCCGTCAGCCGCATCACCGTCAATCTCGCGCCCGCCGATCTTCCGAAGGAATCGGGCCGCTTCGACTTGCCCATCGCGCTTGGCATTCTGGCGGCGAGCGGGCAGATTCCAGCCGAATCGCTGGAACATCGGGAGTTCGCGGGCGAGTTGTCGCTGACGGGTGCGCTGCGGCCCATGCGCGGCGCCTTCGCGATGGTCTGCGGCGCGGCGCGCCAGTACGCCACGTCCGACGCGCGCGTCCCCGACATCTACGTTCCGCTCGCGAGCGCTGCTGAAGCCGCGCTGGTGCCGGGCATCGACGTGTACGGCGCCGACGATCTCCGCGCGCTGTGCGCCCATCTCAACGGCGTGCCCGATGCGCGCCTCAGGCCGTTGCATGCCGCCACGCTGTCGGACGACCGCACCGCGCCGTCGCCCGATCTCGCGGATGTCATCGGCCATCCGGGCGCGCGGCGGGCGCTCGAAGTCGCGGCGGCGGGCGGGCATCACCTGCTGATGGTCGGTCCGCCCGGCGCGGGAAAGTCGATGCTCGCGGCGCGCTTGCCCGGCCTTCTTCCGCCGATGAACGACGACGAAGCCCTGACCTCCGCCGCGATCCTGTCGGCGAGTTCGATCGGCTTCACGCCTAGTCAATGGCGGCAGCGGCCATTTCGCGCGCCGCATCATTCGTCGAGTTCGGTCGCACTCGTCGGCGGACGCAATCCGCCGCAGCCCGGCGAAATCACGCTGGCGCATCTGGGCGTGCTGTTTCTCGACGAGCTTCCCGAGTTCGACCGCAAAGTGCTCGAAACGCTGCGCGAGCCGCTGGAAGCGGGCCGCATCACGATTTCGCGCGCCGCACAACAAGCGGATTTTCCCGCCGCCTGCCAACTCGTCGCCGCAATGAATCCCTGCCCGTGCGGCTGGCGCGGCGATCCCGGCGGCCGATGCCGATGTTCGCCCGAAATCGCAGCCCGTTACCTGCGTAAGCTGTCCGGTCCGCTGATGGACCGCATCGACATTCAGATCGAATTGCCTGCGCTTTCGCCGGCGGAACTGTCGGCGCGCGCGGCGAAGCGCGGCGAATCGAGCGCGACAGTCGCCGCGCGCGTGGCGGCGGCGCGCGACGTGCAGTTGCGTCGGCAAGGCAAGACCAATCGCGAACTCGACGGCCGCGAAGCCGACGACGTCTGCCGCCCCGAAGCGACCGGCGAAGCGCTGTTGCGATCGGCCGGAGAGCGCTTCGGCTGGTCGGCGCGGGCCTATTACCGCGTCCTCAAAGTCGTGCGGACCATCGCCGATCTCGCCGGGGCCGATACGCCGACGGCCGCGCATGTCGCGGAAGCGGTGCAGTATCGCCGCGCCTTGTCGATTGCCTGATTCGCGCGGCGGAAAATATGCTTGTCAAGACTTGACTTATACACACCGAGGCGATCCGCGGGCGCTTTTCACCCGAACAAACGCCCTCGTCGCACCGATTTCGCAGACCATTGATTTTATTGAACTAATTAACTTGCCGAGAGATAAGGCAAAGTAAGCGGAACCGCGCGATTCGGGCATTTGATGCCTACCGCACACTTTTTTCCACAAAGTTATCCACAGATAGTGTGGATAGTGGAAAAAGCGCTGATAAATCCGTGAATTAGATGCGATTGCTTCGAAGGAACCTTCACTGCGTAAACCTGCCGAAGGCACGTGTTTAAGTCGGCGTTAACTTAATTCGAACATTCCCTCTAAAAGAGCTTGAAGGACGTGAAGAACTGATCGGCCTGCTCAGCGGGCGGCGTTTTGTCCGAGACGATGGCCACTTGATAGACATGCGCGCCGCGCGCGACGAAACGCGCCTGAATGGTCCGCGCCTCGCGTTTCTCGCCGCTCTGCCCGGTGACACGCATTTCACTGCCGAGCACGCGACCACCGGCGGCCAGTTCGATCTGCGTCGCGCGGGCGTCGGGGTGGGCGTTCACGTTGCGCGCCAGACCCGATTCGAGGTAGTCGAGCGCCGCGCGCTGCAACGCCGGATCGGCGCTCGGGAGGACGACGGTGCCGACGGCGAACACGGCGTCGTTGGCTTCGGCGGTTTGCATGCGCATGGTCATCGGCTGGCCGCCGATCTGGATCTTGCGCTCCGCCGCGCGCGGCTTGGCGGGCAGCGTGACTTCGTAGCCGTCGTCGTTGTTCTGGATGGTCCGCCAGTCGTAGGCAGGCGTGCAGGCGACGAGCGCACCGGAAGCCACCGAGGCGCACACCGCCGCGCGCAATGCCGCAGCCGGCGACGTAAGGAGCACGCGGGGCGCGACAAAACGGCGCACCGTCGCGGTGACGAGGAATAAAACCGACTTCATAAGTGTTCGATGCCTGGAAAAGCATCATTATCGCGCCCCGGCGGCCGCCCTTCCCTGGCTGCCGGTATAGGCGGGCCGCTATGACGCTTGGCCGCGCGATTGGCGTAGAATACATGCCACATTTCTTTGCAGTTGCGCCCGTCGCGGCGCTCCAGTCTGCAACCCGAGGTTCCTATGTCCCAAACCACCGAAGCGACTTCCACGCGCGGCAAGAGTCCGCTGCGTTACATCGTGACCGCGCTGATCGCCGGCGTGATCGCGTGCACCGGCTACTTCGCGTTCGGCGGCCAGCAGCGCGTGCCGGACGCCACGTTCACGTTGCTGTCGGGACAGAAGGTTTCGACGTCGGGCGATCTCAAGGGCAAGGTCTATCTCGTCAATTTCTGGGCGACGAGCTGCGAGACCTGCATGAAGGAAATGCCCGACATGATCAACACGTACAACAAGTTCAAGGGGCGCGGCCTGGAGTTCGTCGCCGTGGCGATGAACTACGACGCGCCGATGTACGTCGCCAATTACGCGCAGACGCGCAACCTGCCGTTCAAGGTCGCGATGGACGACGGCAGCGCCGCGAAGCAGTTCGGCAACGTCCAGCTCACGCCGACCACGTTCGTCGTCGACAAGAACGGGAAGATTTTGAAGCGCTACGTTGGCGAGCCGACCTTCGCGGAACTCGACGCGCTGCTCGACAAGGCGCTCGGCTCGGCCGCCTGAGCGCGCCCGCATGAGCAACAACGCCCGCTTCGGCGGGCGTTGTCGTTTCTAGCGCTCCGAATCGCCCTTCGCGGCGAGGCCGTATCGCTTGATCTTCTCGTAGAGCGTCGCCTTGCCGACTTGCAGCCGGTCCGCCGCCACCGCCACCGCGCCGCCGCACTGCTCCAGCGTTTCGCCGATGACCGCGCGCTCGAACTGCTCGGTGCGCTCCTTGAGCGATTGCGTCGTCGTGTCGGCCGACGCGCCGATGTCGTCGATCACGCCCAGCACCATCCGGTCCGCCGCATTGCGCAGCTCGCGAACGTTGCCCGGCCAGTCGCGCTGCATCAGCTCGGCGCGCTGGCGGTCGGTGATGAGCGGCGCGGGCCGCTCGTACCGCACGGCGGCATCGAGCAGAAAGTGTTCGAAAAGCGGCACGATGTCTTCGCGGCGCTCGTTCAGCGGCGGCAGCGTGATCGTCACCACGTTCAGCCGATACAGCAGGTCGCGCCGGAACGTGCCGTCGGCGACGTGCTCGTTCATGTCGCCCTTCGCCGCGGCCACCACCCGCAGATTCGCGCGCACCGGCTGGTTCGAACCGAGCCGCTCCAGCACGCCGTCCTGCAGCACGCGCAGCAGCTTTACTTGCAGCGAAAGCGGCATGCTCTCGATCTCATCGAGAAACAGCGTGCCGCCCGACGCGTGTTCCAGCTTGCCGATGCGCCGCTTCTGCGCGCCCGTGAACGCGCCCGCCTCGAAGCCGAACATTTCTGATTCGAACATCGGTTCCGGCAGCGCGCCGCAATTCACCGCGATAAACGGCTTGTCGCGACGCGGCGACATTTCGTGCAGGCTGCGCGCGATCAGTTCCTTGCCCGCGCCGGTATCGCCGTTGATGAGCACGGACGCGTCCGTCGGCGCGACGTTCGCAATCAGCCGGCGCACCTGCTCGATCGCCGGGCTGCGTCCGATGATGCGCGGCGCGACGCTGCTCTGCTCCGCGAGTTCGCGACGCAGCGCCTGGTTTTCGAGCACGAGCTTGCGACGTTCCAGCGCGCGGCGCACCGCTTCCACAAGCCGTTCGGAGGCGAAAGGCTTCTCGATGAAATCGTACGCGCCGTCGCGCATCGCCTGGACGGCCATCGAAATATCGCCGTGACCGGTGACGAGCAGCACCGGCACGTCCGGCGCGCGCTCGCGGCACTGCGCGAGCAGGTCGAGGCCGCTCGCGCCGGGCAAGCGGATATCGCTGACGATCACGCCGGGAAAATTGGCGTCGATCGTCCGCGCGGCGGATTCCACGCTGCCGTGGCCGGTCACGTCGAAGCCCGCGAGCTGCAGGCTCTGCACGCTCGCGCGGCGCACGAGTTCGTCGTCTTCGATGAAGATCACCTGCAAACCGGTGGTCATGGTCTTGCCTCGATTCATGTTGCTAAGCGCGACGCAGCGTCAGCACGAATTCTGCGCCTTGCCAGCGATCCGCGTCGGCCTGCGTTCCGCCTTCCGGCCCGTGCGCGACGATCGGCTCGGCCACGTTGCGCGCGACGAGCGTGCCGCCGTAATCCCGCGCGATCGCCGATGAAATCGCCAGCCCGAGCCCGAGTCCGTGGCCCGTTTCCTTCGTCGTGAAGAACGGTTCGAAAAGACGCGGCAGCGCGTCGGCGGGAATGCCGGGGCCGTTGTCGCGCACCACGATCTCCACCGCGTCCTGCCGCGCATCCATGCCGATGACGATGCGCGGGGCATCGCAGGAAGCGACGGCGTCGAGCGCGTTGCCGATCAGGTTGATGAACACCTGCTCCAGCCGCAAGTCCTCGCAGCGCACGAAGATGGGCGCGGCGTCGCCGTCGAGTTCGGGCGCGATGTCGAGCGCGGCGTTTTTGAGGCGCGGCTGAAGCATCGCGAGCACGTTGCGCAGCGCGCGGGCGACGTCCGTGCGCGCATTCTTCGGCCGCGCCTTCGCGACGAAGAGCTTCAGTTGATTCGTGATCTTGCCCATGCGCTCGGTCAGCGCCGCGATCGCTTCGAGATTTTCGCGCGCCGCCGCCTGATCGCCGCGATCGATCAAGACGCGCGTGTTGTCCGAGAAACTGCGCAGCGCCGCGAGCGGCTGATTCAGTTCATGCGTGATGCCGGCGGCCATCTGCCCGAGCGCGGCGAGCTTGCTCGCCTGAATGAGTTCGTCGTGGGCGGCGCGCAAATCCTGCTCGGCGCGCGTGCGCTCATTCACTTCCTTCGTCAGTTGCGCGTTCGCCTGCGAGAGATCCGCCGTACGCTCCGCGACGCGCTGATTCAGTTCCGCATACGCCGTCTGCAACAGCTCGCGGCTGCGGATCATCTCGCGCACCCGCGCGCGTCGCATGCGCCAGTAGAACGCCAGCAGGCACAGCGAGAGAAACACGAGTGCCGTCACGACGACTGCCGTCTGCGCGGCGCTTTCGATGCTGTCGAGCGGCGCCATGGTGATGAGTTGCCAGTCCGGCTCGCCGATGGAGCGGCGCGTCGCGAGAAAGCTCGGCGCGTTCATCCCGCCGCCGACGCGCACGATCTGCGCGCCGCCTTCGAGCGTTTCGACGACGGACATCGGCAGCGGCGTAATCGGCTGCTGCGCGTACTGGCGTGTCGAATAGACGGACGCCTCCACGCTCTGCGGCAGCGGCCGCACCGTGTGATATTTCCACGACGGCACCGACGAGAGAAAGATCACGCCGTGATCGTCGGTGACGAGCAGCGGCTCGGAGGCATCGGCGCCTTGCAGCCATTCGAGATTCAGCTTCACGACCGCCACGCCGATCAGGTCGTGCGAGCCTTCCCGATACACCGGCTGCGAGATGTAATAGCCCGGTTCGAGCGAGATCGTGCCGAGTCCGAAGAAACGTCCGACGCCGCCTTTCACGGCATCGACGAAATACGGCCGGAAGTGATATTCCACGCCGATGAAGCTGTCCGGCTCGCGCCAGTTGCTCGCGGCGACGCAAAAGCCATCGGCGCGGATCAGATACGTCGCGGTGGCGTGCGCGCGGCGGTTGAGGTCTTCGAGATAGCGATTGGCGCGATCGACGTTGCGCGCGTCGGGCGTGGCGAGCACGTCCTGCACGAACGGATGACGCGAAAGCAGATAGGGAAGGTATTCGTAGCGGTCGAGCGTGCTCTTGAGCGTGCTCGTGGTGCGATCGACGCGGGCGGCGGCGTTGCGCCGCAAATCGTCGATACCGCGCTGCCACGCGATATGCCACGTGAGCGCGCAGCACGCCGTGAGCAGCGCGACGAGCGCGAAGAACACGAGGATGCGGCGCGTCACTTGAGCAGATTCCCGCGATTGAGAATCCGTCATTGTGGCATACGCGTTTTCCGGATACGCCGGTTTGGGCGCGTGCGGCGAAGCATCCGCCGATCGATGCTTCGCCGCGCGTTGCATGGCTTTATCGGCGAGAGAAGGTTAGACGGTCTTCGCTTCGGTGTCGTCGCCGCCGTGACTGAGCGCGGCGCGCAGCTTGTTGCGGTCCAGTTCGCGCTCCCACGCCGACACCACGACCGTCGCCACGCCGTTGCCGACGATATTCGTCAGCGCGCGGCACTCGCTCATGAAGCGGTCGATGCCGAGAATCAGCACCATGCCCGACAGCGGAATGGTCGGGACCACGGCCAGCGTCGCCGCCAGCGTGATGAAGCCCGCGCCGGTCACGCCGCTCGCGCCCTTTGAGGTCAGCATGGTGACCGCGAGCAGCGTCAGTTGCTGGCCCCACGTGAGGTCCGTGTTCGTCGCCTGCGCGATGAACAGCACGGCCATCGTCATGTAGATGTTGGTGCCGTCGAGGTTGAACGAATAGCCGGTCGGCACGACGAGACCCACGACCGAGCGCGAGCAGCCGAGCTTTTCGAGCTTCAGCATCAGTTGCGGCAGCGCCGCTTCCGACGACGACGTGCCGAGCACGATCAGCAGTTCTTCCTTGATGTACGCGACGAACTTGAGGATCGAGAAGCCGACCATGCGCGCAATCGCGCCGAGCACGACGAGCACGAACACGATCGACGTCAGATAGAACGTGCCGATCAGCTTCAGCATGGGCACGAGCGAGCCGATGCCGTACTTGCCGATGGTGAACGCCATCGCGCCGAACGCACCGATGGGCGCGAGCTTCGTGATGATGCCGACCATGCCGAACAGCACGCTGGAAAGGCCTTCGATGAACGACGTCACGACCTTGCCGCGCTCGCCCAGATGCGCGAGCACCGCGCCGAACAGGAGCGCGATCAGCAGGATCTGCAGGATTTCGCCTTGCGAGAACGCGGAGACGAGCGTGTCCGGAATGATGTGCATGAAGAAGTCGACCGTGCTCTGGCCGTGCGCCTTCGCGGCGAACGAGTCGATCGCCTTGTGGTCGAGCGTGGCTGGATCGACGTTGAAGCCGACGCCCGGCTTCAGCACGTGCGTGGCGATGAGGCCGAGCACGAGCGCGAACGTCGACACGATTTCGAAGTACAGCAGCGCCTTGCCGCCGACGCGCCCGACCTTCTTCATGTCTTCCATCCCGGCGATGCCGGTCACGACGGTACAGAAGATGATCGGCCCGATGACCATCTTGATGAGCTTGATGAAGCCATCGCCGAGCGGCTTCATATCGGTGGCGAGCGAGGGATAGAAATGCCCGAGCGCGATGCCGATGGCAATGGCCGCGAGCACCTGCACGTACAGGACTTTATAGAAAGGTTTCTTCACGATGGTTCCAGGCAAAAACAGGCAGTTGGCAAAAGAGCGCCAGCGGCGAGCCACGAAGAGCGGGCAAAGCGTCGTTGCACGTGAGGGCGTGCACGTCGGATCGCGTCGCGTAGGCGAGAGCCGCTACGTCGACGGATTCAGGGACGGTCGGATGCGAAGGTGTTCATCTGGCGTGTCTCCTTGACTTTTATATGCGGCTTCGCGGGCCGTAGCTTCATTATTGCAAGGGCGATGCCAGGTTTGATTCTAGGCTAACCAATTGATTTTTAAGCTACTTTCATCGACATCGCGGCTCGATCAATCCGGGTTTCCAGAAATCCGGAATGCGGCCGTCCGACCTTTCGGACGGCTTGAACGAAGCATCGCCAACGCGCGCGCCCGAAAAAAAACCCACGTCGCCGTGGGTTTTTTTCTTGAACGCGAAGGAGCGCCGCCTCAAACCACGCCGGCCCCATGCGCCTGCACATCCGCGTGATAGCTCGAACGCACCATCGCGCCGACCGCCGCGTGCGTGAAGCCCATCTTGTACGCTTCTTCCTCGTACATCTTGAAGGTATCCGGATGCACGTAAGCCCGCACCGGCAGATGATGCTCCGACGGCTGCAGATACTGCCCGATCGTCAGCATGTCGACGTCGTGCGCGCGCAGATCGCGCATCACCTGGAGGATTTCCTCTTCGGTTTCACCGAGACCGACCATCAGCCCGGATTTCGTCGCGACTTCCGGATGCAGCGCCTTGAAGTCCTTCAGCAGCTTCAGCGAATGGTGATAATCCGAACCCGGACGCGCTTCCTTATAAAGACGCGGCACCGTTTCGAGATTGTGGTTCATCACGTCGGGCGGCGCGGCGGTCAGGATGTTGATCGCGCGATCCAGTCGTCCGCGGAAATCCGGCGTGAGAATCTCGATGCGCGTTTCCGGCGAATGCTCGCGCACGTTTCGAATGCATTCGACGAAATGCGCCGCGCCGCCATCGCGCAGGTCGTCGCGATCCACGCTCGTGATCACCACGTACTTCAGCTTCAGCGCGCCGATGGTGCGCGCGAGGTTGATCGGCTCTTCGGGATCGAGCGGATCGGGACGGCCGTGGCCCACGTCGCAGAACGGGCAGCGGCGCGTGCACTTGTCGCCCATGATCATGAACGTCGCCGTGCCCTTACCGAAGCATTCGCCGATATTCGGGCAGCTCGCCTCTTCGCACACCGTATGCAGGTTGTGCTCGCGCAGAATCTGCTTGATCTCGTAGAAGCGCGAGTTGCCCGTCGCGGTGCGCACGCGAATCCAGTCCGGCTTCTTGAGCTTTTCGATCGGCACGACCTTGATCGGAATGCGCGATGTCTTCGCCTGCGCCTTTTGCTTCGCGGTTGCGTCGTAGGCGGCGGGAGCGGCAGCGGAATTGAGCGCCGATGAAGCGGCGTCGCCGGCCAGGTTTGCGGTTGCGTCAGTCATTCGGTTGATCCGGTAGATGCAGCTAAACGGCTCGCGCCGTCTTGCGGTTGAGCGGCGGCGCCCTGCGAGCCGTCTATCTGGTGCGCCAGCCTTTCGGCGAGCGTGAGTGCGACGTCGCGCCAGTCGGCGGCGGCGCCGAGCGTCGCCATGTCGACCGTTTCGAGTCCCGCGTAGCCGCACGGGTTGATCGCGAGGAACGGCCGCAGATCCATCTTCACGTTGAGGCTGACGCCGTGATAGCTGCAGCCGTTGCGGATCTTGAGCCCGAGCGCGGCGATTTTCGCGCCCCGATGCAGTTCGTGCAGACGAACGTTCGCGCCTTGCCGCGCCGCATCCGCCGACGGTTGCGCCACGTAAATGCCGGGCGCACCGGCCTTGCGGTCGGTCGCGAGATTATACGTCGCGAGTGTTTCGATCACGGCTTCCTCGATGCGCCGCACGAGTTCGCGCACCATCAGCTTGCGGCGGCGCAGATCGAGCAGCAGGTACGCCACGATCTGCCCCGGCCCGTGATACGTGATCTGTCCGCCGCGATCCACCTTGACGAGCGGAATGCCACTGTCGGCGAGCAGCAGATGCGCGGGATCGCCCGCGAGACCGAGCGTGAAAACCTGCGGATGTTCGACGAGCCAGATTTCGTCGGGCGTCTCGGGCGTGCGGGCGTCGGTGAACGCGCGCATCGCGTCGAAACTTTGGGCGTACGGCTCGAGGCCGCGCCAGCGCAACGCGACCGGGAATTCACCGGCGTCGAGCACGGTGTCGGGCGCGTCGTCGATTTCTTGTGGAACTGCGAGCGGTGTGGCGGACATGGTGCCGGTAGTTTACCGAAATAGCCCCATGCCCGCCGATGGTGAATTCGCATGCCTGCGATGGCAAATGCGAATAGTTGGCTCAGACGGTGCGCCATCCGGCGCGAAAGCGCTGCACAAGACGTTCGATGCTCGAAGACAGCCAGCGAATCGCGCGTTCGTCGCGGCGCGGGAGCATCGTGAATACGACGCACGCGGGCTTGTCGCCTTCCGCCGAGAGCCAGAGCCGCTCGCGTTCGCGCAGTTTCAGCCGGTCGCCCGGCGCGAGCCAGTAGTCTTCGATGTCGTTGCTGCGCGTGGCCCAGACCGGACCGCCGTGCACCGAGAGCCGCGTGCTGCGCGCGATGCGCATCGGCACCGTTTCGCCCGGCCTGATTTCAAACGTGACGCTTGTTGATATTTCTCGCATGATCGACTCCGCCAAGGGAACGTTTCGATGACTACAATCCTAGGCGTGGCAAGGCATCGAGCAAAACGATCAATTTTCACTGCTATGTGAGCCGGATTGACAAACGAACACGCGACCATCCACATGGACCTTCGCCAGCTTCCCGCGCTCAACGCGCTGCGCGCCTTCGAAGCCGCCGCGCGTCACGAGAGCTTTTCGCGCGCCGCCGACGAGCTTTTCGTCACGCACGGCGCAGTGAGCCATCAGATTCGCGCGCTGGAAGCCGAACTCGGCGTCACGCTCTTCGCCCGCGACGGCAAGCGCGTGCGCCTGACCGACCGTGGCCGTCAGTACGCGGCGGACGTGCGCGCGGCGCTCGTCGCGCTCGCCGAATCCACGCGACGCATCCGTGCAGGCGACCGCGACCGGCGGCTCGTCGTTTCGACGATTCCGTCGTTTTCCGCGCGCTGGCTGACGTCGCGGGTGGGCGGGTTCATCGAACGGCACCCGGAATTCGATCTCGAATTGCTGTCGACCAGTTCGCTCACCGACTTCAGCCGCGACGACGTCGATCTGGCCATTCGCTTCGGCTTCGGCAAATACGCCGGCGTGCACGCTGAGCCGCTGCTCGACGAAGTGTTCTTCCCGGCGTGCTCGCCGCGCTTCAACGGCGGCGTGCTGCCGCGCGTGCCGGCCGATCTCGCGACCATGCCGATGCTGCGTTCGAGCGACGAACTCTGGCGTCCGTGGTTCGACGCAGCCGGCCTGCCGGACCTGCCGGAGCCGAAACGCGGCGTCTTGTACGAGGATTCGTCGAATTTGCTGCAGGCGGCCATCGATGGCCAGGGGATCGCGCTCGTGCGGCGCTCGCTCGCGATGCAGGAAATCATCGCGGGAAGGCTCGTGCGCCTCTTCAACGTGGACGGCCCGAGCCCGTGGAGCTATTACTTCGTGTGTCCGCCCGAATTGCTCGCGACGGCGAGGGTTCAGGCGTTTCGTGAGTGGATTTTCGCGGAAGCGGAGCAGTTCCGGCTGCTCTACGAGCGCACGCCCGCCGTGTGCGATGCGCCCGCAGGCAATCTCAAAGCACTACCTTGACCATCGGATGCCCGGTGAGCGCGCGGTAGATGTCGTCGAGATGCGCGCGATTCTGCGCGCGCACGGTGCAGGTCAGCCCCGTGTAGTTGCCGCCGGACGACGGCCGCATTTCGACGCGCGTGGCGTCGAATTCGCCGTCGAACTCGCGGATGACGGTGACGATCGTCTCCTGAAACTCCGGATGCGACTTGCCCATCACCTTGATCGGGAAATCGCAGGGAAAGTTGAAGAGATCGTCGGAGCTGGTCGGGGAATTCGTGGAATCGGACATGGCTTTCTCCTTAACCGGCGCGGCTCGCCTGACTCGCGAACTCACGCGCCTTCGCCCGCTGGTAGGCGTCATATAGCGCAGCATAGACCGGGCCGGGGCGGCCGCTTCCGACGGGCTTGCCGTCGAGCGTCGTGATCGGCATGACTTCCTTCGTCGCGGAGCTGATCATGATTTCATCGGCGGCGCGCAGCTCGGCCTCGGTGATGTCGCGTTCCTCGAAGGCAATGCCCGCCTCGGCCGCCAGTTCCTCGATCAGCCCGTAGCGGATGCCTTCCAGAATGCGCGGCCCGCGCGGCGCGCCCAGCAGCGTGCCGCCTGCAACAATCCACACATTTGAGGACGATCCCTCGGTAAGCAAGCCGTCGCGCAACTGGATGGTTTCGAGCGCGTCGTGCTCCGCCGCGTGCTGCGCCATGAGCACGTTGCCGAGCAGCGATGTCGATTTGATGTCGCAATGCAGCCAGCGCTTGTCCTCGGCGGTCACGGCCACCGCGCCTTGCGCGCGGCTCGCGTCGCTCGGCAGCACGAGCGGGCTCTGCATCACGAACACGGTCGGCGCGATGCCCGCCGGAAACGCGTGCCCGCGCTTCTTCGCGACGCCGCGCGTGACCTGAATATAGACGATGGCATCGCCTTCGCCGGCGTTCGCGTCGATTGCACGCTGAATCAGCGCGCGCCAGCCGGCGTCGTCGAACGGATTCTCGATGCGGATCTTCCCGAGACTGCGATTGAGCCGCGCAAGATGCTGCGCGAGCCGGAACGGGAGGCGCGCGCCGCCGGCTTGCGCGTAGAGCGGCACGACTTCGTAGATGCCGTCGCCGAAGATGAAACCGCGATCCAGCACGGGAATGCGCGCTTCGGAAAGCGGTCCCCAATCGCCGTTCAGATAGACCGTCGGGTTGAATTCATCGGCCTGAGTCGAGGTCATCGATACCGCTCCGTTCGAACCAACGCGATTACTTACGCTTCTGCCACATCAGCAGCGCGGAGTCCCACAGGCGGCCGAAAATGCCCGCTTCCGGCACGTCCTGCAGCGCGACCAGCGGGAACTGCGCGACTTCCTTGCCATCGGCCATCATGCGGACGGACCCGACCTGCTGGCCCTTCTTGATCGGCGCGATCAGGAGATCGTTGCGCGTGATCGTCGGCTTGACCTTGTCGCCGAGACCCTTCGGCACGGTGATGTACTGATCCGTCGAGACGCCTGCCTGCACGGTGTCCGTCGCGCCCTTGTACACGCGCGGCGATTCGATCACCTGATTCGCCTTGTAGAGACGCAGCGCGTCGTACGCCGTGTAGCCGTAGCTCAGCATCTTCAGGCTGTCCTGCACGCGCGCCGATTCCTTCGGCTCGCCCATCATGACCGCGACGAGACGGCGGCTCGCGTCCGGCGTTCCGACGAGCGAGCGCTTGGCCGTCGCGATCAGGCAGTAGCCGGCGGCTTTCGTGTGGCCGGTCTTCAGGCCATCGACGGTCGGATCGAGCCACAACAGGCGGTTGCGGTTCGGCTGCTTGATCTTGTTATACGTGAATTCCTTCTCCGAGAAGATGCTGTAGTACTCGGGGAAGTCGCGGATCAGACGCGTGGACAACACGGCGAGATCGCCGGCGGTCGTGTAGTGCTGCGGATCGGGCATGCCGTTCACGTCGGCATAGTGCGTGTGCTTCATGCCGATGCGCTGCGCCGCGCCGTTCATCAGATTGACGAAGTTGGCCTCGCTGCCGCCGACCAGTTCCGCGAGCGCGATCGCCGCGTCGTTGCCCGACTGGATGATCATGCCGTACACGAGGTCATGCACCGTGACCGGCTTGTTCGCCTCGATGAACATGCGCGACTCGTCCGTCTTCACGCGGCGCACGGCCTCGCTCGGCATGACGGTCTGGTCCATGTTGATCTTCTTCGCCTTGAGCGCGTCGAAGACGAGGTAGGCGGTCATCAGCTTGGTGAGCGATGCCGGTTCGACGCGCTCATCGGGATTGCCCGACGCGAGCACCTGATTGCTGGTGGCATCGACGAGCACCCACGAACGCGCGGTGACCGCGGGCGGCGGCACTTGCGCGAACGCGCTCGCGGCGGCGAGCACGGCGGGCAGCACGATGGCCGCCTTCAATGCGCGAAGCCTGACAGCAGATGCGGGAGCGGAAACAGAAACGGAAGGAACAGAAAAGCCGGAAGGGAAAAAGCGCATAGGATCGGTCGGCAGAAAATGCATCGGCGCTCCGCCCGGGATGATCCGAAAATTGGCGAAGCGCGGGTTGAACAGGCAGACCGTCGATGCCGGTCGGGCGCTTCGCCTCATGGTCCGGCGAGCCGGAAAGACGGTCTTTCCGGTGCCGCGGCGAAGAGCGCTCATTCGACAGACGGCCGCGCCATCGGTTCTCAAACGTTTGTTTTAGAACGTCGCGTTGGCCGGCACGCACGCCGGCGCTCGAGGCGGGCTTTCGCCGCAGCGCATTTGCAATACGAGAAAAGCGAATGGGCGGCGAAAAAAATTCTGCGCCATTATACGCGCGGCCCGAAGCCGGCTTGCGGCGAATCTGCCTGCTTTTCGCGCAAATTCACGTTTTTCGGGCGACGCCTACGCGCATCTTTCAAATTCGATTCACGCGCGAACCTTCAGCGCCATGCATCAACGATCACGCGCTTCAGGATGTGCAGCTTGCGATGGAAGAAGTGCTCGCCGCCGGGAATCACGACGACCGGCAGTTCCTGGGGCCGCGCCCAGTCGTAGACGGATGCGATGGGCACGGTGTCGTCAGTTTCGCCGTGAATGACGAGCGTGTTCTCCGGCACCGTCGCGACTTCCCAGCGGCTCGCCGCCGTGCCGACGAACACCATGCGCTCGATCGCCTGGCCGCTTTCCAGCAGCTGCTTCGCGACGTGCGACAGCACGAAGGTGCCGAAGGAAAAGCCCGCGAGCACCATCGGCACGTCGCTCTGGCCGGGCTGCGCGCGCATGTGGCCGATGACCGCGAGCAGGTCTTCGCGCTCGCCGATGCCGTTGTCGTGCTCGCCTTGCGTCTGCCCGACGCCGCGAAAGTTCGAGCGATACGTCGTGTAGCCGAGTTGCACGAAGGTGCGCGCGAGCGTCTGCGCGACCTTGTTGTCCATCGTGCCGCCGAAGAGCGGATGCGGATGCGCGACGAGCGCGATGCCGCGCGGCGCGGCGTCGGTGCGGTCGAGCGCGACTTCGATCTTGCCGGCGGGACCGTCGATCAGGAATTTTTCTGTTTGCGCGTTCATGCGGCGTTCGTTAAGCCGGTTGATCGATCAGAAGACGTTCGACGATCTTGCCGTTGGCGAGATGCGAATCCACGATTTCGTCGATGTCGGTTTCATCGACATACGTGTACCACGTGCCTTCCGGATACACGACCACGACCGGCCCAAGCTCGCAGCGGTCGAGACATCCCGCCTTGTTGATGCGCACCTTGCCTTCGCCGGCGAGGCCCAGCTTCTTCACGCGCTTCTTCGCGTGCTCCTGCATGGCCTGCGCGTTGCAATTGGCGCAGCTCGGGCGCGGGGCATCGGCGTCGCGCTGGTTCAGGCAAAAGAACACGTGGTACTTGTAGAAGGAGTCCATGAGCGTCGAGGGAGCCGGGCGAAAGAGTGTCGGTCGATTATAGCGAGCGATGTGTCGGGCTGCCGCCGGCCTACTCGCGCGCGCCGCCGCCCGTCACCCGCCGCCGCATGACCCACGCGCGCTCCGCCGCCGACGCGAGCCAGCCGAGCGCCGCATACGGCCACACCCACGCGAGCCAGTGCAGCAGCCCGTTGAAGTGCAGATAGCGCCCCTGCCGCCAGTCGGCGAGCACGATATCGAAGTAAGGATTCACCGGCAGCAGATTGACGAGCGCGAGTCCGGCGACGAGCGCCACGCCCGCGAGCGCCGCCCGCAGCGCACGCGGCAGCGCGACCGAGAGCACGCCCGCCACCGTGCCGATGCCGATGCCTTCGAGCGCGCCGTCGGTGGCCCAGTCGAACGTCAGTCCGGCGCGCGATTGCAGGAACGACGCGCCCGCTTTCGCGAAGAGCGTCGCCGCGATCAGGCCGATCATCAGCCGGATGCGCGGCGCGCGCTCGCGCGTGAGCAGCGTCACGAGCACGAGCGCGGCGAACAGATTCGACGACGTGATGAGCGCTTCCCACGAATCGTCGGGCAGGAGCGCGCCGAGCCGGTCCGGCCAGCTTTCGATGTCCCACGCGGCGGGCGTCCAGACGAGGATCGCGTCCTGCATCGCCGGATCGAGGCTGTCCCACAGCACGCGCGGCAGGTCGCCGCCGCCGAAGAGATAGGGCGCGGGGAACATTGCCGCGAACGGCCACAGCGCCGACAAGCCGATCACATACGCCGCGTGCCGCTCGAACCACGTGAAGCGGATGCGTCGCAGCAGGCCGCGATCGAGCAGCGCGCTGGTCGCGGGCGCGACGAGCACGCCGCCGACGAGCGCGCCGAGCGCATTCGCGGCGAGATCGAGATTCGATGACACGCGCGTCGGCAGATACGTCTGGATGGCTTCCATCGTGCCGGAAAGCAGCGCGCCGCCGACGAACGCCGCGCACACCGCCGCCGATCCCCGCCAGCGCGGATACAGCGCCAGCACGATCAGTGCGCCGAGCGGCATGTAGCCGAGCACGTTCGTGACCACGTCGAACGCGGTCAGGTATTGCGGGAGCGGATCGGTGAGAAACGCGAACGGCCCGATGCCGAGCGATCGCCAGCCGGAGAACGGATACAGCGACCCGTACACGACGAGCGCCGCGTACGCGCCGAGCGCCTGCCGCGAAAACGCCGACGGGCGGCGCTGCCATTGCTTGATCGTCATGAGCCGCCCGAGCGCCTCCGTTCGAGCGAGGTTGCGTGAAAGTGCGATGTCGATGTCATCGCGATGCGGTGAGCGGTTGCGCGTCGAGCCACGCGCTCAGTTGCGCGATCAGATCGTCCGATGCCGCCGCGAGCGCGCGCGCGCCGCCGGACGCATCGGCGCTCGGCGCGGGTGCGCTCGCCGCGAACGCGCGCTGCGCGACCACGCGGCCCTGCTGCGTGAGCGTCGCGCGCACGGACACCGCGCCGTGGCTTTGACCGGGCGCATCGAAGACCTGTTCGAAGCCGGTCAGCTCCACTTCGAGCAGCGCCGCGCGCACCGGATCGGCGCCCGTCAGCACCGGGCCGCGCGCCGAGAGCGCCGCGCGCAGGCGTTGCGTCAGGAGTTGCGCGGGCGGCATCGTCCAGTGGCTGGTCGAATAGCTGCCGGTGCGCTGCGCGTCGACGTAACTCATGCGATAGATGAACGCGTCGGTTTCCAGATTGCGCGACGCGCCGACCGCGAGCACCTTGACGGGCGGCATCGCTTTCTGCGCCGCGGATGCGTCGGTCAGCAGAGGCGGCGCGCCGAGGTCGAAACGCGCGTCGGGCGCGACCGTCGCGTTCGACGCGCAGCCGGCGAGCATCGCCATGACGAAAAGCGCGAGCGCTGCGCCAGGATTCAGCCTTGTGTGTGCCATGAAATTCCTCTCAATGCGCCGGTTTCGAGGGCCACGCGAAGCCCGGCTCGCCCGGCCCCGGCGGCATCGACGGCGCGCCGAACAGCACGCTGCGCGGACTCGTGCTGAACGTGTCGGCGGCGCGGTCGACCGAACGCGCGGCGCTGCTTAGGTCGTCGGTGAACGAGTACAGGCGCGGCAGCGTTTCGAAGCCCACGCGCGCCGTCACTTCGCGCAGCGATTCGTTCATGTCCGCGAGCGCGCCGGCCGCCTGTTGCGCCGCGTTGCCCGCCTTGTTCAGGTTCGTCACGAACGGCCCGTTCTCGCGGTTCAGATTCTGGATGAGCGTATTCGTCGATGCGAGCGTCCGGTCGATCTGCTGCAGCGTCTGCGGCAGATGCGCCGTCGTCGGCGACACCTGGCTCGCCAGCGACGCGATGCCGTCCGCCGCGCCCTGCAGGCTCTTCGCGGTGTCCATCAACTGGTTGCGCACGTCGTCGGAAAGGAACTTGTCCGCGTCGTCCGAAAGGCGCTCGAAGCGCCGCAGGATGACATCGCCGCGTTCCTGCAACTGCTCGAAGAGACCGGGGCGCATCGGCACTTCGGCGACGTGCTGCGGCGACGACGCGAGCGCGGTCGTGTCACGGCCCGTGTCGTCGAGCTGCACGAACGCGATGCCCGTCACGCCCTGAAAGCCGAGCGTCGCAAAGGTGGAATGCGTCATCGGCGCGTTCTGATCGACGAGAATGCGGATGCGAATCTGCCCCGGATGCGACTTGTCGAAGCGGATCGACTGCACCTTGCCGACGCCGAGGCCGCGATAACGCACGGCGGCATCGGTGAAGAGACCGGTCACGTTGGTCCGCGCGATCAGGTCGTACGGCACGCGCACGGTGCGATCGACGTTGAAGAAGAACGCCGCGAACGCGATCGCCAGCACGAGCACGATCGTGAAAAGCCCGGTCCAGAACGCGTGTGATTTGTTTTCCATCGGCGGGTTCCTTTCTCCTCGCGGGCTAACGCGACGTTACCGGAGAGCGAGCGTGGCGTCGTCGAGCGCGACGGCGGGCAGCTTCGCGCGGCGCTCGGGCGGCAATGCGGCGAGCGCGCGCCGGCCGCGCCGCCCCAGAAAATACTCGCGGATGAACGGATGATCCACCGCCACCGCTTCTTCGACCGGCGCCGCCACGAGCACGCGCCGGTCCGCGAGCACCGCGACGCGCGTGGATAGCGCGACCATCGTATCGAGATCGTGCGTGACCATCACGACCGTCAGGCCGAGCGCGCGATGCAGCGTCGCGATCAGATCGACGAATTCGTCCGATGCCTTCGGATCGAGACCGGCCGTGGGTTCGTCGAGGAACAGCAGTTCGGGTTCGAGCGCGATGGCCCGCGCGATGCCCACGCGCTTGACCATCCCGCCCGACAGCGCCGACGGCATCTTGCTCGCGTGCTTGCACGAGAGGCCGACCATTTCGAGCTTGAGCATCACGAACTCGCGGATCAGATCCTCGGGAATCTTGCCGAGTTCGCGAAAAGGCTGCGCGATGTTGTCGTACACCGACAGCGACGAAAACAGCGCGCCTTGCTGGAACATCATCCCGGAGCGCGTGCGCAGCATCTTGGCGGTTTCCTCGTCCATGCGCGCCCATTCCTCGCCGAGCACGCGGATCGTGCCCGATGTCGGCGATTCCAGGCCGAGAATCTGCCGCACGAGCGTGGTCTTGCCGGAACCCGAGCCGCCGAGCAGCGCGACGATTTCGCCGCGCCGCACGTCGAAGTCGAGATGCTCGTGGATCACCGTCTTGCCGTAGCGCTTGGTGACGTCGCGCACTTCGATGACCGGCTCCGCGATCACGGGCGGCGGCTGGTGGCGCACGGCGGTGGCGAGCGTCGTCGACATGAGTCAGAGTCCCACGTTCTGGAAGAGGATGGCGAACACGGCGTCCGCGAGAATGACGATGGTGATCGACGTGACCACGGAGGTCGTCGTGCCTTCGCCGAGACTTTGCGAATTCGCCTTGATGCGAAAGCCGAAGTGACACGCGGCGAGCGCAATGAGCATGCCGAACACGACGCCCTTGCCGAGCCCGATCCACAGATTCGCGATCGGCACGACGGACGGCAGCGAGCGGATGAAGTACGCGATGTCGATGGACAGCACGAGCTTCGCCGCGAGCGCGCCGCCCAGAAGCGCGATGATGTTCGTCCACATGACGAGCAGCGGCATCGCGACGCCGAGCGCGAGCACGCGCGGCAGCACGAGCCGCAGACCGTGCGGAATGCCCATGACCTGCATGGCGTCGAGTTCTTCGGTGACGCGCATCACGCCGATCTGCGCGGTGATCGCGGAGCCGGATCGCCCGGCGACGAGGATCGCGGAGAGCACGGGCCCGAGCTCGCGGATCACGGAAAGCCCGAGGATGTTCACGATGTACTGGTTCGCGCCGAACATGCGCAACTGTTGCGCGGAGAGATAGCTCAGCACGATGCCGATGAGGAACGCGACGAGCGCGGTGATCGCGAGCGCCTGTGCGCCGGCGCTGTAGATGTTGGCGGAGATTTCCGTCCACGGCGTGCGATTCGGACGCCGCACGATCGAGACGAGATCGATGAGAAAGCCGCCGAACATCGAGAGGCCGCCGTGCAGATGATCGAGGAACGCGAAGATCAGTTGTCCGAGCCGGGTGACGGGATCGATGCGATCGACGGGTTCGGGTTCTTCGCGCTCGGCGTCGAGCAGCGCGACGCGTTCGAAGATTTCGCGCTGCGTATCGGACAGCGCGACGGTCGCGGGCATCTTGCGCCCCCAGACGCGCCAGAGCGCCTGGCCGCCGACGTAATCGAGCCGCTCGACCGACAGCAGATCCCACTGGCTGATGGCTTCCCGCCCGATGGCGCGCAGCCGCCGCGTGACGCCGCTTTTGGCGCGGTCACGCGCGAGCGCGAGCGCGGTCCATTGGCCCGAGAGCCGGACGACCTTGCCTTGCTGACCGGCTTCCACTCGCAGGCGCGGCGGCGTGTCGAAGTTCAAGGGTGTTGGGGCGAGGGTGGGTGGGAGAGGACATTGTAACGAAGGTTGTATGGCGGGGCGGGGATGGGGGCTGGACTGAGCAGGATCGGTCCGAGAAACGCCGCCAGCTTGCGCGCGAACTCGTCGTCTAGCGTGCCGCCGGCGCCTCTATTGACTATGGCTTCACAAGCCGGCTCGTACGCAACTTGTCGGGCGCCTCCCGTCTGACAGTGAAGGTTTGAATCGCTTGTCATCCTCACCGTGGAAGATCGCGGCGCAGCGTGGCTCGGTCGTTGTGCCACCAATCTCCTTTTGATGACATCAAAGACTGTCATCAGAAGGCCTGCCTGCTGGATTCCAATTGACCCGCTCGGCCATAGTTAGCTTGAGCCTTGCCCTGAATTCAGGATAGTCGTATGCCTGCATCAGCATTGCCATGCCGCCTAGCCTGCGAGCATCCTCGTCGGTGAGCGGCTCATTGCTGCCGTCTTCCGCCGTCGGCGGTATCGTCATTCCGCCAGAGCGGGCCACCTCCCTATCGATCGCGGCCTGCACGTCGCGCCGGTGGACAGTGATGAATTTGAGTTGCTTGGTCTCCTCGTCGTAAAAGACGATGGAGGCTTGAGGTTGGTTGTTCATTCAATATCCTCGGCAGGCTTGGTAGTTCTCAAATGCGCGCTGCTGGCATAGCGCGACCGATCGCGGATCCTGGTACATGGCGCGCGCGACATCGCACATGCGAAGGTCTCGCTCGTAAAGGGAAAAACAGTCCGCTTCGTCGGACTCGCTCACGCCTCTCGCCGCGATATCCAACACATTGCCCAACTGCTGATCTTCAGAATACGCAAACGGGGATGCCTCAAGCGCCGATCCGTCTTCGAGGCTCATTGCGAACGAGCTATCGTCATCCGAACTGCTTCCTCCAAGAACCGCTCCGGCCGCATTTTCCACCGCGTCGTGCCAGTCGAACTCACTGCTGCTCCCGCCGCCGCTGTCAATGATAAGACTGCCCCTGTCTGGCTCAGTCGCAACGGCGTCACTGCCCAACGACCCTGCGCTCGCCGCCGCCCCACGCTGGCGGATCGGAATGTAGTCGGGATCGCGCGGCATGGATTGGAGGCCAACCTGCCTCGGCCAGCGCTGCGGCGCGTCGGGAGGCACGTCAAACCGCGGCGCCAGGCGCCATCCTCGATTTACCACCGGAATCAACGCTTCATCGCGTACAGCCCTGCGAAAGAATCGCTCGATCTCCTCATTCGATGTTGGCTGATTCCAGTGAGCGACCCTGAGGAAAGTGCGCAGAAAACGCTGGATGATGCGTAAAGCGTCCCCGCCTGGGATCGTGCGCAGATCGAGATTCGGACGGAAGTAGCGAGCGAACGCAATCCGATCTTCCTGGATTGTCTTACGGGCATCACCCTTGAGGAACCAGAGTTCCGTGCCACATTGCAAGCGTGGGACAAGCGTGCATCGCCAGCCGCTTTTCAACGGCACGTCCAATGTGTTGTAGGAAGGTTGCCAATCGCCGAATCTAAACGTCATGCGCGCCTCTCGACTCCTTATTTCCATTAGGAGATGAGAGTATCGAGATTAATGTTTTATATGACGAATCGGTGGCGTCAAAGTTTGTTGTCCCCAGCGTGGGGAGAAAAACGGCCGCGAAAAATCACAGGGTGTGAGTTTCTACAGTTGCTTCAGCGCCCCCGCAGATCGCCTTACGATTGAGTTCCACCGTTGCCGAGTTTCCTCCGCTTGTGCGGAAATGCCACCTCCTCATCACCCTCGCCTGATCCCTGCACCAGCCCACGCGCGATCACCGAAATAGCGCCCCGCTACAATAGCCGCCATGAACCCCTCCCCCGCTTTCGCCCCCGACGCCCCCTGGCGCATCGACCGCCACCGGCTTGCGACGCTCGCCGAGCGGCCCGCCCGCGACTGGAGCATCGAGATCGTCGATGAAACCGGCTCCACGAACGCCGATCTCATCGAACGCCTGCGCGCCGCCCCACGCGACACCGCGCCCGGCGATTGCGCCGCGCGCCTCGTGCGCGTCGCGTATTCGCAGACGTCGGGCCGCGGACGGCGCGGCCGCGCGTGGCTCGCCGAGCCGGGCAACGCGCTTCTGATGTCCGTCGGCTATGTGCTGCAGCGTCCTATCGAAGGGCTTTCGGGACTGAGCCTGGCCGTCGGCGTCGCCGTGCTCGATGCCCTCGCGCGGCTGCCGCTCTCGCCGTCCGCGCGGCCCGCGCTCAAGTGGCCGAACGACGTGCTGCTCGACGACGGCAAGCTCGCCGGCATCCTCATCGAAACCGCGTGGACCGCGCCGGGCGCGACGGCGGTGGTGATCGGCATCGGCATCAATCTGCACGGCGCGGAGCAGCTCGCCGCTCAGGTCGACGACGCCAACCGCCAGGCCGCGTCCGCCGTTCCCGGCACGACGCCCGCCGCGCTCGCCCGCGCGTGGCCCGACGCGAATCTCACCGATACGCTCGCCGCCCTCCTCAACGCGCTCGATGCCGCCCTGCCCCGCTTCGAAGCCGAAGGCTTCAAGCCGTTCCGCCAGCGCTGGACCGACGCGCACGCGTACGCCGGCCGCGAAGTCGTGCTGATCGACCAGGGACAGGAAGTCACGCGCGGCGTGGCATCGGGCGTCGATGACAGCGGCCAGTTGCTCATCGACGCGCCCGAAGGTCCGCGCACCGTCGCCACCGGCGAACTGACGTTGCGCCTCGCGCGGGAGCGTCCGTGAGCCACGCGCCGATGCTTCTGATCGACGCGGGCAACAGCCGCATCAAGTGGTCGCTCGTCGATGAAAACGGCGTCGCGATGGCCAACGGCGCGCTCGAGCACGAACGCGATGCAGCAGATCACGCCGACCCGGCGCTCGCCGCATGGTCGTCGTTGCCGGATTGCGCGAGCGCGTGGATATCGAACGTGGCGGGCGCGTCGGTTCAGGCGCGGATCGAGCGTCTTCTCGACGCACGCTGGCCCGCGTCGCCGCGCACCTTTATTCGCGCCAGCGCCCGGCAATGCGGCGTGACCAACGGCTACACGGAGCCGGAGAAACTCGGCAGCGACCGCTGGGCCGGATTGATCGGCGCGCGGGCCGCATATCCCGGCGAAAACGTGCTCATCGCCACGTTCGGCACCGCGACGACGCTCGAAGCCCTGCGCGCCGACGGCGTCTTCACGGGCGGCTTGATCGCGCCGGGCTGGTCGCTGATGATGCAATCGCTCGGCAGCCGCACCGCGCAATTGCCGACGCTCGACGCCACCGCCGCGCGTCGCGCGCTGCACGGCGCGGGCGAGAAGCCGCACGGCCTCTTCGCCACCGATACCGCCGCCGCTCTGTCGTCCGGCTGCCTGCTCGCGCAAGCGAGCCTCATCGAACGCGCATGGCGCGATCTGCGCGACGACTTGCAAGCCGATGTCCGTCTGGTGCTGGGCGGCGGCGCAGCCGATGAAATCGCGGGCGCGCTCGACGTTGCGCACACGCGCCACGATTCGCTCGTGCTGTCCGGCCTCGCGCTCATCGCGCGGGACGCGGCGGCACATCATTTATCCCGACTTTGATTGACTGACGGAGCCCGAGAATGCTGCGCTGGCTAATCGCCATCCTGACCCTGGCCAACCTTTTGATGTTCGCGCTCGTGCACGGCATGTTCGGTCCGCTGCCCGCGGCCGGCGCGCGCGAGCCGCAGCATTTGATGCAGCAGGTGCGGCCCGAAACGCTGACCATGCGCCCGCTTCATCCGGAAGAAGCCGCCGATCAACCGCAAGTGGGCGGTCCCGCGCCGGGTGCGAAAGTCCAGACGTCGCCGCTCGGCAAGTGAAGCGCGCAGGAAAAGTCAGGACTGCGCGCGGACCTTCTTGAGCAGCGCGGTCGTCGAGCGGTCATGCTCGAATGCGATCGCGAGCGCCTTGCCGCCCCATCCGCGCACCAGCGCCGACTCCGCCAGCTTGTCCATGTCGTAATCGCCGCCTTTCACGAGCACGTCCGGATGCACGGCGTCGATCAGTTGCAGCGGCGTCGGCTCTTCGAATTTCACGACCCAGTCCACGCTTTCCAGCGCCGCGAGCAGCGCCATGCGATCGTCTTCGCGATTGATCGGGCGGTCATCGCCCTTGCCGAGCATGCGCACGGAAGCATCGCTGTTCACGCCGACGATCAGCGTCGCGCCGAGCGCTTTCGCATCGGCGAGATAGGTCACGTGTCCGCGATGCAGGATGTCGAAGACGCCGTTGGTGAATACGACCGGCCCGGCGAGCGTCGGGCGGAGCGCGGCGAGCGCGTCGCGCGTGGTGATCTTGCGTTCGAAAATGGCGGCCATGACGACGCTCGTTGCAGTGGTTCGAGAGCGCGCATTGTGCCACGGCGATTCGCGGCATCGCGGCTGGCGGGCGCATCGAACGGTAAAGCAAATAAAAAGCGGCCCGCCAGTTTCAGGCTGGCGGGCCGCTTTCCTTCAATGCCGATGTCCCGATGTTCAGGCCGGCTGCTGTTCCGTGGAACCGCCCGGCACAGCCTGCAGACGCTGAACCACTTCCTTGCGATAGCGGTTCAGTTCCTGGGCGGTCGCGAACGAGCGCTCGAACAGGATGGACAGGTTATGCAGAATGCGTTCGACGACCTTCTTCTCCCAGCTGTCGTCGAAGCGGATTTGATCGTCCAGCCAGCGCTCGAGCCATTCGGGGTCCGGCAAACGCGATTGCACGGTATCGCGCGGGAAAAGCGCCTGATTCACGTGCAGGTTCGTCGGATGCAGCGGCTTTTCCGTGCGACGCGCGGACGCCATCAGCACGCCGATCTTCGCGAACGCGGCGCGCGCCGTATCGCCGGCATTCACGAGCGCCTTCTTCATGTAGCGCAGATAAGCGCCGCCGTGACGGGCTTCGTCGCGCGAAATGGTTTCGTAGATGTGCTTGATGACCGGCTCTGTATGCCATTCCGCCGCGCGGCGATACCAGTGGTTCAGGCGAATCTCGCCGCAGAAATGCAGCATCAGGGTTTCGAGCGGCGGCGCCGGATCGAACTCGAAGCGCACGGCGTGCAATTCCTCTTCAGTCGGCACCAGTTCCGGCCTGAAGCGGCGCAGATATTCCATCAGCACCAGCGAATGCTTCTGCTCTTCGAAGAACCACACGCTCATGAAGGCGGAGAAGTCGCTGTCGTGATGGTTGTCACGCAGAAACATTTCGGTTGCGGGAAGAGCGGACCATTCGGTGATCGCGTTCATCTTGATGGTCCTCGCCTGCTCGTCGGAGAGCAGGGACGCATCGAACTTGTCCCATGGGATGTCCTTCTCCATATCCCAACGGACGGATTCCAGCGATTTATAAAGTTCCGGATAAAGCATGGTGTTCATAGTCCACCCCTGATGCCACTTATGCGACGTTATATCTATATGACTCTCGGCCCGTGCGTGCGCGAAACCGCGGCGCGCGAGCAACCAAGCTTTCAATTTTACGCGGGATTCGGACGGCCACAGACAAAAACCGGCGACGAAGCGCCCTATTCAGCGCCGCGGCAACACGATTCGCGCGTGACATACCCATGCAGCGTGCGAATGCACCGCGTTGTGTGCGTCCTGTCTACCGTGGGTGATGAGCGAAACCTGTGCCTGAGGTAGGACCAGGGCTTTCGTCGCGCCGTCCTGCAGCGCGGGTCCGGCAGCATGCTCCATGCATGTGACACCGGCGTGATGCGCCGGTTCGCGCAAGCCGCCTGAACGCAGCACGGCGCATGCCGTACCGCCCGGGAGCCCGCTTCAGCTCGCCGTCCCGGCCTGCGCCGGCAAGCCGTCCGATAATAGCACGGAGGCCGAACGCCAAGCCGCGACAGCTTCCTCGATCGGCGGGAGGCCCGCGATGCATTCGATGCCCTCATGAACCTTGCGGCGCAGCGTCGGACTGCTGCCGCCGACCCAAATGCGCACGTGCGGCGGCAACATGCCGCGCAACTCCGACAAGCTCGTGAGGATGACCTGCGCCGGCAGCACCGAAGTGAACGAGAGCGCGACGATGTCCACGTCGTGCGCCGCCGCCGCGCTGACGATATCGTGCAGCGGCGTCTGCAGCCCGAGCTGGATGCACTGGCATTCTGAAAGCGTGAACATCGCTTCGGCCATCAGGATGCCGAGACCGTGCCCTTCGCCGGAGAGCGTCGTGAGCAGCACGCGCGGACGGTTGCCGCGCCCGCGCACCGCATCGGAGAGCGGACGCATGAGGCTGCGCAGCGTCACCTGCAGCGCCTCGCTGAAAAGATGCTCGTGATAGACCTGCAGCGTCCCGACCGCCCATGCATTGCCGATGCGCGCCGCGAGCGGCGCGGCCACGTCCAGCACGAAGCGCTCGAGTCCGTCGCGCGTGGCGCGCTTCAGCAGTCCGAAGCGAAAGTCCTCGTAAGCGCCGTTGCGCAGCAACGCGACCATCTGATCCAGCTCCGCGTCCGGCGCGTCCTGCCCGATACCGGACTCCGCCGCCAGTTGCTGCAATTGTTCGATCGGCTGCGCGAGCACCTTGCTCGGCCGATGCCCCGCGTCCAGCAGGCGCTTGACGAGCCGCAGCTTCGACACCTGTTCCTGCGGATACAGGCGTTCGCCGCCGGGCGAGCGCATCGGTTGCGGAAAGCCGTAACGTCGTTCCCAGACGCGCAGCGTGTCCTTCGTGAGGCCGATTTCCTGCGCGATCGCGCCAATGCCGATGCCCGTCAGCCCGGTTCCGAACGCGATCGGCGCCGGCGTTTCGGCCGGCGCGTCTGCTCGTTCCGCGTCGTCGGAGTCTTCCTCAGGCACGCGGTCTTGATCCGATGAATTTGTCATGGACAAAAAGAAAGGTGAATACACACCGCTATTGCTGCACGGAGCATGCCTGACCCATCAGGTGGACAAACCGCCAGTAAGTAGCCGCTTAATCATAGACAGAAATTGGCGGTTTCGCACGTGGCGTGGCGCACATAGCCGCGCGATCGCGCGCTTTCATCTTCTCGTCGCGCCGATAACGAAAGCGCCCGGTGACTTCTCAGTCACCGGGCGCAATTTCCATCTGTTCGACGTTCGGCGCGATGTCGCCGAACGCAGCCGCTCACTCGCTTTTCTTGCGCGGCGGCGTCTTGCGTGCAGCCGCTTTTTTCGCTGCGGCGGGCTTGTCGTCGTCGGTTTCGGCGGCGCCGTTCGCTTCGTCCGTTCCCGCCGCCTGTTCTGCCTGATCCGCCGATACGTCCTGCGCCCCGGTCGCGCCCGTCGCGCCGGTCATGCCCGGCTGGAGCATCGCGAGATGCGCGAGCTGATTGAACTGCGACTGCAGCGCGTTCCACCAGCCGCTCGGATCAAAACCGGGCGGCAGGCTGGCAGCCGGTTGCTGCGCGTCGTCGCCTGCGGCGGACGGCTCCGGACTCGCCGCCTGCTTCGGCTCGTCCGGTTTCGCCGCGCCGCCCATCGGCCAGCCTGCGGTCTTGGAGGTATCGGCCGCCGCGTTCTTCGCGCTTTCCATCGACGACTGCGCGAACGCGCCGAACGAGCGCAGCGTCGCGAGCGTCGCGCGCTGCACTTCGAGCGCCTGAATCGCCGATTGCAGCATGTTCAAATTCAGCTTGAGCCATTGCTCGACGGCGCGCATGTCGGTGACGCGCTTGTCGAGTTCCTCGATGTTCGTGAGCGGCGCGAGCATGTCGGACATCATCGACAGCGACGGCCCGACGCCCTGCCCGCCGCCCGGCATCGCGGCGGCGAACGGGTTCAGACGCATCATTTCCCACATCTTGCCCATCATGTCGGCCTGGCCGAATCCGGGGAAACCGGGAATCGAAAACGGCGGGGTGCCGCCTGTGTTGTCGGTCATTCGACTCTCCTGTTCGTTGGTTGATCGCGATTCGTGGATACCACGGTCTCTCTCAAAACGGCGCGCCGCCCGGGAAATCCGGCGCGCGGCGCTCGCGCAGCGACCGCATGCCTTCGTGCACGTCCGGCCCCGCGAAACCCATGAATTCGAGCGCGAGCGATGTATCGAAGGTCGGCCCCGCCGTGCGCAGCCAGTTGTTCAACGCGTACTTGGTCCAGCGGATCGCGGTCTGCGATCCCTGCGCGAGCCGGTTCGCCACTTCGATCGCTTTCGGCATGAGTTCGTTCTCTTCCACCGCGAGCGACACCAGCCCGATGCGCTCCGCCTCCTCGCCGCTCACCGGCTCGCATAGAAGCAGATAGTACTTGGCCTTCGCCATCCCGCACAGCAGCGGCCACACGATCGCGGCGTGATCGCCGGCCGCGACGCCGAGCCGCGTGTGCCCGTCGATGATGCGCGCCGACTTCGACGCAATCGATATATCCGCGAGCAACCCGGCGACGAGCCCCGCGCCGACCGCCGGCCCGTGCATCGCGGAGACGATGGGCTTGCTGCAATTGATGACGTTGTAGACGAGATCGCGCGCCTCGCGCCAGACCCGCGCGCGCACGTCGAAGTCGTTCGCCATCTCTTCGACGAGCGCGAGATCGCCGCCCGCCGAAAAGCCCTTGCCTTCGCCGCGGATCAGCGCGACGCGCGTCTCGGGATCGCGATCGATGTCGCGCCAGATATCGGCCAGTTCGCGATGCATGTTGGCGTCGGCGGTCGAGAGGCCGCTCTTGTTCGCGCCCGCGCCGGGCATCACCACCTCGAGCACGCCGTGCGCGTGGCGGCGCAATTGCAGCGACGTGTAGCCGGAGTAAAGGGAGAGATCGCTCATGTTCGTTCGCGTTGGATCGCGCGTGTGATTAGCGCGGCTGATAGAGCCACTTGCCGTCGCGTATCTCGACCATCACGCGGGCGCGCTGATCGAGGCCGATGTGATCGCCAGGCGTCATGTTGACGACGCCGTTCGTGTCCGCGAAGTTCTTCGTGCCTTCGAGGGCGTCGCGCAAGGCGGCGCGGAACGCGGGAGTACCCGGTGCGCCCGCTTTCATCGCGATGGGCACCGCGCGTTCGAGCAACATGCCCGCATCCCACGTGTAGGAGCCGAACGCCGACACCGTTCCCGCGCCCTGCTTCGCTTCGTACAGTTTGATGTAGTTGAGCGCGAGGCGCTTGGCCGGATGATCGTCGGGCAACTGCGCGGCCACGAGCACCGGGCTCGTCGGCAGGAAGGTGCCGTTGCAATCCGCGCCGCACACGCGCAGGAAGTCGCGGTTGCCCACGCCGTGATTGTGATAGACGAGGCCCTTGTAGCCGCGTTGCGCGAGCGTCTTCGGCGGCAGCGCGGCGGGCGTGCCGGCCGCGCCGACGACCACGGCATCCGGCTTCGCGGCGAGGATCTTGAGAATCTGACCGGTCACGCTCGGGTCGGTCCGGTTGAAGCGCTCGTTCGCCACCACGTTGATCTTGTGAAGCTGCGCGAACTTGGCGACTTCAGCGTAGAAAGTCTCGCCGAGCGCATCGGCCTGGCCGATATACGCGAGCGTCTTCACGCCGTGATTGCTCGCGTGCTCCGCAATGGCCGATGCCATCATCGCGTCCGTCTGCGGCGTCTTGAAGACCCAGCGGCGCTTGTCGTCCACCGGTTCGATGATCTTCGACGACGACGCGAGCGAGATCATCGGCGTCTGCCCTTGTGCGACGACATCGATCATCGCGAGCGAGTTCGGCGTGATCGACGAGCCGATGATCGCATCGACCTGATCTTCGCTGATGAGCTTCTTAGTGGTCTGGACGGCTTGCGTGGTGTCGGAGGCGTCGTCGAGCACGATGTAATCGACGGGCTTGCCGCCCATTTCCTTCGGCAGGAGCGCGACGGTATCGCGCGCGGGGATGCCGAGCGACGCGGCCGGTCCCGTCAGCGAGAGCACGAGGCCGATCTTCACGTGCGCCGTTTGCCCGAACGATGCCGTCGCCAAAGCCAACGAAACTGCTGCCGCCATCCACTTCACACCGCGCATCAACGTCTCCTTTTAGTGTTGTTCTGATCGTGCGGCCGGCGGGCCGCGACGCCCGGCAAGTGTACGGTGACGCATGCCGCCGACGCATCGGGCGAAACCCGTTGCGGCTTTATCGCTCGGGCTTCAATGCTCCAGCTGCACGACCGCCTGATCGATCGAGCCGAAGATCGACCTGCCGGCTTCGTCGAAGATCTCGATGCGCACGCTGTCGCCGAACTTCATGAACGCGGTCTGCGCCGCGCCGTGCTCGATGGTCTCCAGACACCGCTTCTCGGCGATGCAGCAGTAGCCGCGCGTCGCGTCCTTGTTGGAGATCGTGCCCGAGCCGACGATGGATCCCGCGCGCAGATTGCGCGTCTTCGCGGCATGCGCGATCAACTGGCCGAAGTGGAAGACCATGTCCACGCCGCATTCCGGCTGGCCGACTTTCTTGCCGTTCCAGTGCACGATCATCGGCCGATGCACGCGGCCTTCGCGCCACGCATCGCCCAATTCGTCGGGTGTCACGGCCACCGGCGAGAACGCGGTCGCGGGCTTGCTCTGGAAGAAGCCGAAGCCCTTCGCGAGTTCGGCGGGAATGAGATTGCGCAGCGAGACATCGTTGACGAGCATCAGCAGGCGCACGCTTTTCAGCGCTTCGTCGGGCGTGGGCGCCATGCCGACATCCGACGTGATGACGGCGACTTCCGCCTCGAAATCGATTCCATACGATTCCGACGCGCACACGATATCGTCGGTCGGCCCGATGAAGTCGTCGCTGCCGCCCTGGTACATCAGCGGATCGGTCCAGAATTCCGGCGGCATTTCCGCGCCGCGCGCGCGCCGCACGAGTTCGACGTGATTCACATACGCCGAGCCGTCGGCCCATTGAAACGCGCGCGGCAACGGCGCCATGCACGACTTCGGATCGAACGAAAACGCGTTGCGCGCGCGGCCCTGGTTCAGCGCGTCGTAAAGCTCGATCAGTTGCGGCGCGTAGAAGGCCCAGTCGTCGAGCGCGCGTTGCAGCGTGGTGACGATTCCATCGGGGATCACTGCCGTGCGCAAATCGCGCGAAACGACGACGAGCTGGCCGTCGCGCGTGCCGTCCTTCAGCGTGGCGAGTTTCATAAAGCGGAGTCGGTGACTGAGATGACGTTAAGGGAAATCTATTTTACGATGGTGAATCGCCCATTACCGCGCCAACATCTGGCCGATCCCTACGCTTTCATGCTTTCGAACCTGCCCGCCACCGCTGACGACGACGACATCGACGCTTCCGCCGAGAAAGCGCGCTCCGGCATCCAGTCGATCGAAGTCGGCTTCCGGCTGCTCGACGTGCTGACTCACGAGCCGCGCGCGATGATGCTGCGCGACCTCGCGCAGCGCGCGGGCATGAGTCCGGCGAAAGCGCATCGGTATCTGGTGAGCTTCGTGCGGCTCGGCGTGGTGTCGCAGGACCCGCTTTCCGGCCGATACGAACTCGGCGGCTTCGCGCTGCAGATGGGACTGGCGCGGCTCGCGCGCGTCGATGGCGTGAGGCTCGCGCGCATCGCGCTGGCCGAATTGCGCGACCGGCTCGACCAGACCGTGGGCATCGCGGTGTGGGGCAATCAGGGGCCGACCGTCGTGCACTGGATGGAGTCGAGCTATCCGGCGAAGGCATCGCTGAAACTGGGCGATGTCATGCCGCTGCTGTCATCCGCGACCGGCCTGCTGTTCGCCGCGTACTTGCCGCGCAGCAGGACACAGCCGATGCTCGAGCGCGAACTCGCTGCCACCCGCCAAACGATGGCCGATATCGAGCCGCTTCTCGCCGATGTCCGCGTGCACGGCGCGGCGCGCGTCGAAGGCATGCTGCTGCCGACGATTCACGCGTTCTGCACGCCGGTCTTCGATTCGACCGGCGAACTCGCGCTCGGGCTGATCGCGCTCGGCCACGAAGGCGCGTTCGATACGCGCTGGGGCGGTGAAATCGATTCCGCACTGCGCGAGTGCGCGCGCGGGTTGTCGTACGAACTGGGATATCGCGCCAGCGACGCGCCCGCGCGCTGAGGAACATCGTTTCCCCGGCGCGTGTCATAACCGTTTCCCGTTCGCCACGCGCGTTCAAACTTCTTCCGTTTCGATGCCTCTGTTCGACAATCGCCGTCCTCGTCCCGCGTCGGGCGAGCCGCCTCATGCCGTGCCCACGACCACCGCGCCTCGCCGCTGGGGGCGATGGCTGCTGGCCGCGCTCGTCGTCGCCGGATTGCATGTCGGCGCGATGCGCTGGATCGAGCGGGCGAAGCAGCCCGCGAATCCAACGGCGGTGGAGAAGCCGCCCGTGCAGGTGGAATTGCTGACGCCGAAGCCGGTTGCACCTCCGACCCCCGTGCCGCCGGCCGCGCCAGCCAAGCCCCCGTCGAAGCCCGCACGCCCCGCGCCGCAACCGCAGCCCTCGCCGGTTCTCAGCGCCGCGACGCCGCAGCCCGATGCGCCGGTTACTGCATCGTCGACGGTCGCGGCTTCGGGCGCGCCTGCGAACGCATCGGCACCGGCGGCCGCTTCGCAGCCCCCGGCAGCTTCTTCCGGCGATAAATTCAGCGTCCCGCCGACCGGCGACTTGCGCTATGACACGCTCGTGAACGGCGTGATGAATCAAACCGGCACGATCCACTGGACCAACGACGGCCAGCATTACGAGATGGTCGTGTCGATTCCGCTGCCGTTCGTCGGCCCTTACGTGTATTCGAGCAAGGGTCATATCGATGGCTTCGGCATCGCGCCGGAACAATATTCGGAAAAACGCGGCCGACGTGCCGCCGATATCGCCATCTTCAATCGCGAAACGAAACAAATCGTCTACACGCGTACGCCGAACAGCCAGCCGCTCGCCGACGGTGCGCAGGACCGTTTCAGCGTCGTCATGCAACTGGCGAGCCTCGTGCGCGGCGCGCCCGACGTCTACAAACCCGGCGTCACGCGCCAGTTCAGCGTCGCCGACAACGACAGCAGCGAAATCTGGCCGATGGAAACCGTCGGCGACGAAACCGTGCAAGCCCGCGACGGATTCGTCACCGCGCGCCATTTCACGCGCCTGCCGCGCCGCGAAGGCGACCGCCGCAAGCTCGATGTCTGGCTCGCGCCCGCGCTCGGCTGGCTGCCGGTGCGGATTCTGCAAACCGAGCCGAACGGCATGCAGATCGAAATGCTGTGGGCCGGCAACCTCCGCCTGCCGTCCGCGGCAGGCTCGCCGCAAGCGCCGGGCACGACAGATGCGTCAGACGAAACTGCACCCGCCGTCAGGGCCGGAAACCCGGCCCTGACGGCGGCGCGTTGCAGTGTTCAGGACATCCCACGCGTAGAAGCAATTCTCACGGAGCCGATATGCAGTTGAACATCAAGGGCATCGACACACGGTACGTGCTGGACAACGAAGGCGGCGGTCCCTGGCTGACGTTCATCCATCAACTGGCGGGTGATCTGTCTGTGTGGGACCAGATGGCCGGCTACTTTCGCGATGGTTACACAGTGTTACGTTACGACCTGCGCGGCCACGGTCACACGGCGGTGTCGCCGGACGACTTCACCATCGACGATCTCGCCGATGATCTCGCGGAACTGCTCGGCAAGCTCGGCGCACCGTCGACGCATGTCGTCGGCTTGTCCATTGGCGGCATGGTCGCGCAGAAGTTCGCCATCAACCATGCCGACAAAGTGGATACGTTGACCGTGGTCGGCGCACCGGCCTTCATTCGCGAAGACGCGCGCCCGACGTTCATGCAGCGCGTCGCTTCGGTGCGTGAAAACGGGACAAACAGTATCGTCGAGCCCACGCTCGAACGCTGGCTCACGGCCGAGTTTCGCAAGGCGCATCCGGAAGTCGTGGAGCAGATCGGCGAAACGATTGCGCACACGCCCGCCGAAGGTTTCGCGCGCGCGGCCCTTGCAATCAGCCGTTTCGATGCGCGCGACGGCCTTGCATCGATTGGAAAACGAACACTTGTCGTTGCCGGTGAACAGGACAATGGCACGCCGCATGCTGAATCCAGAGCGATCGCGGACTTGGTGCCGGGCGCGCAATTCGAATTACTGAAGGCGGCACATCTGTCTCCGGTCGAGGCATCCCAGCGTTTTTGCGCATTGCTCGATGCGTTCTTGCGCGCGGCTGCCTGAGCCTGTATCAAAAGAACTAAGCCTCGATAAAACGGCATCACGTCGAGGCCACCCCTTGAATTCCCACCCCGTCGCTCCACTTAAGATGCAGGTTTGCCCGGAGCAACAGGAATAAGGAGTGTCGCCATGCAAATGATCTACAACAGCCCTAACTATTGCGTCGTCGAATTTCCGCCGCAGGACAATCATCTCGCGATGATGTCGGGCGGTTACGAAATCGTCGACAAGAACACGCAACGGGAGATCTTCATCGACGGTGCGCTCGCGGAGAAGTTTCGCGAGCATGTGCAGAAGCTGATCGAGGAAGAACCTTCGCTCGAGGATGTCGACGAATTCCTCGGCCAGTTCGATATCTTGATGACCCAACCCGTCGTGCTTCACTGATTCACCGCGCGGGCGCGGCTTCACGCGCTCGCGCCGCCACCGCTTGCCGGCGATCGGGCAAGCCATGCAGCAAGGCAAACGTGCGACACGCCAGAAAGACCCCGTCCCTTTATCGGCGGGGTTCTTTTTTTCTTGCAATCGCGTGCCATCGCGCCCTGCCGGCAGGCCGGCGCGCACAGCGATTGGGCGTGGCTGCGGCTACAATGACGGACTATTTCACATCCGGTACAGGGCCTGTCCGTCATGAACCAGAACGCCAATCCGAGTCCGTCGGGCGCCAGGTCGCCCGCGCGCGCCTACACGCGCGGCGCCGCGCTGCCCGCGCTTTTGCAGCAACGCATCCTCATCCTCGATGGCGCGATGGGCACCATGATTCAGCGTTACAAGCTGGATGAAGCCGCGTATCGCGGCGAGCGCTTCAAGGATTACGGACGCGACATCAAGGGCAACAACGAGTTGCTGTCGATCACGCAGCCGCAGATCATCCGCGAGATTCACGACAAGTATCTGGCGGCGGGCGCGGACATCATCGAGACGAACACGTTCGGCGCGACGCGCGTGGCCCAGGCCGATTACGGCATGGAAGCGCTGGCGGCGGAGATGAATCTCGCATCGGCAAAGCTCGCGCGCGAAGCCTGCGATGCCTTCTCCACGCCCGACAAGCCGCGCTTCGTCGCGGGCGCGATCGGACCGACGCCGAAGACCGCGAGCATTTCGCCCGACGTCAACGACCCCGGCGCGCGCAACGTCACGTTCGACGAGTTGCGCGACACCTACTACGAGCAGGCGAAGGCGCTGCTCGATGCAGGCTGCGATTTATTCCTCGTGGAAACCATCTTCGATACGTTGAACGCGAAGGCCGCGCTCTTCGCGCTCGACGAGTTGTTCGAGGACACGGGCGAACGCGTGCCGATCATGATTTCGGGCACCGTCACCGATGCTTCCGGGCGCATTCTCTCGGGGCAGACGGTCGAGGCGTTCTGGAACTCGCTGCGTCACGCGAAGCCGCTCACGTTCGGCCTGAACTGCGCGCTGGGCGCGGCGCTGATGCGTCCGTACATCGCAGAGCTGGCGAAGCTCTGCGATACCTACGTGTCCTGCTACCCGAACGCCGGCTTGCCGAATCCGATGAGCGATACGGGCTTCGATGAAACGCCGGATGTGACTTCGGGATTGCTGAAGGAATTCGCCGAAGCGGGGCTCGTGAATCTCGCGGGCGGATGCTGCGGGACGACGCCGGAGCATATCGCGGAGATCGCGAAGGCGCTGGCGCAAGTGAAGCCGCGCGCGTTTCCGTCGCAGTATCGGGATGCTGCCTGACATCAAAGAGACAAGAAAATGACCGACCACACGATGCGTCTCTCCGGCCTCGAGCCGTTCAACGTCACCGACGGATCGCTGTTCATCAACGTCGGCGAGCGCACCAACGTGACCGGCTCGAAGGCGTTCGCGCGCATGATCCTGAACGGCCAGTTCGACGAAGCCCTCGCCGTCGCGCGCCAGCAGGTCGAGAACGGCGCGCAGGTCATCGACATCAACATGGACGAGGCCATGCTCGATTCGAAAGCCGCCATGGTGCGCTTTCTGAATCTCATCGCCTCGGAGCCGGACATCGCGCGCGTGCCGATCATGATCGACTCGTCGAAGTTCGAGGTGATCGAAGCGGGCCTCAAGTGCGTGCAGGGCAAGGCCATCGTCAATTCCATCTCGCTGAAGGAAGGCGAAGACGCGTTTCGCCATCACGCGAACCTCATTCGCCGCTACGGCGCGGCCGCCGTCGTCATGGCGTTCGACGAACAAGGCCAGGCCGATACCTTCGAGCGCAAGACGCAAATCTGCAAGCGTTCCTACGACGTCCTCGTGAACGAAGTCGGCTTCGCGCCCGAAGACATCATCTTCGACCCGAACATTTTCGCGATCGCGACGGGCATCGAAGAGCACAACAATTACGCGGTCGATTTCATCAACGCGACGCGCTGGATCAAACAAAATCTGCCGCACGCGAAGGTTTCGGGCGGCGTGTCGAACGTGTCGTTCTCATTCCGCGGCAACGACCCGGTGCGCGAAGCCATCCATACCGTGTTCCTGTATCACGCGATCCAGGCGGGCATGGACATGGGCATCGTGAACGCGGGCCAGCTCGGCGTGTATGCCGATCTCGACGCCGAGTTGCGCGATCGCGTGGAAGACGTGGTGCTCAATCGGCGCGAAGACGGAACGGACCGTCTGCTCGAAATCGCCGACAGGTTCAAGACCGGCGCGGCGAAGAAGGAAGAGAATCTCGAATGGCGCAATCAGCCGGTCGAGCAGCGGCTCTCGCATGCACTCGTGCACGGCATCACGAATTTCATCGTCGAGGATACCGAGGAAGTCCGTCAGAAGATCGACGCCGCCGGCGGCCGTCCGATCAACGTGATCGAAGGTCCGCTGATGGACGGCATGAACATCGTCGGCGACCTGTTCGGCGCGGGCAAGATGTTCCTGCCGCAGGTCGTGAAGTCGGCGCGCGTGATGAAGCAGGCGGTGGCGCATCTCATTCCGTTCATCGAAGAAGAGAAAAAGCGCATGGCCGATGCCGGCGCGGACGTGCGCTCGAAGGGCAAGATCGTCATCGCGACCGTCAAGGGCGACGTGCACGATATCGGCAAGAACATCGTGTCGGTCGTGCTCCAGTGCAACAACTTCGAAGTGGTCAACATGGGCGTGATGGTGCCGTGCGCGACCATCCTGCAGAAGGCGAAGGAAGAAGGCGCGGACATCATCGGGCTGTCGGGGCTCATCACGCCGAGCCTCGAAGAAATGGCTTACGTCGCGTCCGAAATGCAGCGCGACGAATACTTCCGCGGCAAGCAGACGCCGCTCTTGATCGGCGGCGCAACGACTTCGCGCGTGCATACCGCCGTGAAGATCGCGCCGCATTACGAGGGGCCGGTCGTGTACGTGCCGGATGCGTCGCGTTCGGTGTCGGTGGCGTCGAGCCTGTTGTCGGACGAAGGCGCGGCGAAGTATCTCGATGAACTCAAGAGCGACTACGAGCGCATCCGCCATCAGCACGCGAACAAGAAAGCGTTGCCGATGGTCACGTACGCCGAAGCGCGCGCGAACAAGACGAAGATTGACTGGAACGCGTACACACCGAAGAAGCCGAGCTTCATCGGACGCCGCGTGTTCAAGAACTACGATCTCGCGGAACTGGCGAATTACATCGACTGGGCGCCGTTTTTCCAGACGTGGGATCTGGCGGGCCCGTATCCGGCGATTCTGAACGACGAGATCGTCGGCGAATCGGCGCGGCGCGTGTTCTCGGACGGCAAGTCGATGCTCTCGCGCATCATCCAGGGCCGCTGGCTCACGGCGAACGGCGTCGTCATGCTGCTGCCGGCGAACACGGTCAACGACGACGACATCGAAATCTACACGGACGAATCGCGCTCCCAAGTGGCCATGACGTGGCGCAATCTGCGTCAGCAAAGCGTGCGGCCGGTCGTCGATGGCGTGATGCGCCCGAACCGCTCGCTCGCCGACTTCATCGCGCCGAAGGAATCGGGCGTGGCGGACTACATCGGTCTGTTCGCGGTCACGGCGGGCCTGGGCGTCGACAAGAAGGAACAGCAGTTCGAAGCCGATCACGACGACTACAGCGCGATCATGCTGAAGGCGCTCGCCGACCGTTTCGCGGAAGCCTTCGCCGAAGCGCTGCACGCGCGCGTGCGCCGCGAACTGTGGGGCTACGCATCGAACGAAACGCTCGACAACGAAGCGCTGATCGCCGAGAAGTACACGGGCATCCGCCCCGCGCCGGGTTATCCGGCGTGTCCGGACCATCTCGTGAAGCGCGATATGTTCGAAGTGCTTCAGGCGGACGAACTCGGCATGAGCGTGACCGAATCGCTCGCGATGCTGCCGGCCGCGAGCGTGTCGGGCTTCTATATCGCGCATCCGGAAAGTACGTACTTCTCGGTCGGCAAGATCGGCGACGATCAGCTTCAGAGTTTCGCGCAACGCATGGCGATATCGTCGTCGGATGCGGAACGGGCGCTCGCGCCGCTGCGGTAAGTGCGTCGAAGCACTATATCGGCCGACTGATAGCGGACAACAGGCACGCTTTCGGCGGGAAGTTTTTGATTTCCGTAGACTGGTACCCGCGATAGGCCGTCACGACGACGGCCACGCATTCTTTTCGTCACGGAGAAAGTCGCATGAAGAAGATGACGTCCGCCGTAACCGTTCTGATCGCCGCGGCTGTTCTCGCTGCGTCGGGTTCGGCCTTCGCACAGGCCAGCAGCACCGAGGCATCGTCGTACTCGCCGCCGCAAACGGAGCACAAGAAGAAGCCGAAGAAGCCCCGCAAGCCCACGACGGCCAAACCGGCTCCGGCCGAAGGCGGCCAGTCGCAGTAAGCGAATGGTTCATCGTAAAAAGAAAACCCGCATCGACGTTGCCGATGCGGGTTTTTCTTTATGCCATGAAGCGTTCCGATCGTTCGGACGTCACAAGGAACGTGACCCGGTACGTGACCCGGAATTTCACACGCCCCAGAGAATGTCCTTCTTCTCTTTCTGCGCGAGGCGCAGCATGTCGAGGAACGGATACGCGCGCTGCGCAAGTCCGATAGGAATCTCATGCGGGTCGTGTCCCGCTTCGCCTTCGTGGAAATGACCGTCGTGCTCGGCGCGCTCTTTCTTGTCGGTCACGATAGCCGCTTCGAGTTTCTGAATGGCCGCGGGCAGTTCGTCCGGCGTAATGACACCCCGCGCCGTCAGTTGCTTGCCGATGATGCCGAGCAGATACTCCGCCAGGTTATCGAGCATCAGGACGTCGGGTGCAGCCATGGTCTTGAATGTAATCAGCATGGGAAGGTCCTTTTCCTTTTGTTGGATGACAGCCGGTCTTCGATGCAAACCACGTTGCAAGCGCGCCGACGAGCCTGTTCTTCGCTGACAGCCACCCTCTTTAGACAGTTTAGCATTTGCTAAACTCCCGGTTTAGCTATGTCTCACGCCCGAATTGCGCGCCGTTTCGCATCGTTTCGCGTCGTTCGTCACGTGGCCCCCGGCTGAGAAGCCGCGTCACACGGCGTCTCGCTTCGCCTTCCTCTATCGCATCCGCACCCGCTTCACTGGATCACATCAGCATGCTGCCCGCACACAAAGAAACCCTGGAAACGCTTATCTCCGACGCGGTCAAGCAGGTCGCGCAATCCACGCTCGGCGCGAGCGAAGCCGCTTTCGTCGCGCCCGCGATCGTGCTCGAACGACCGAAGGTCGCGGCGCACGGCGACGTGGCGTCGAATGTCGCGATGCAGCTCGCCAAGCCGCTGCGCGCGAATCCGCGTCAGCTGGCGCAGCAGATCGTCGATGCCGTGATCGCGCATCCGCAGGCTCAGGGTCTCGTCGATCACGCGGAAGTCGCGGGGCCAGGCTTCATCAACCTGCGGCTTGCGGCGAAGGCCAAGCAAGACGTGATCCCGGCGGTGCTGGACGAAGCCGCCGCCTTCGGCCGCTCACAGCGCGATGCGGGCAGGCACGTGCTCGTCGAATTCGTGTCGGCGAATCCGACGGGTCCGCTGCACGTCGGCCACGGCCGTCAGGCCGCGCTCGGCGACGCACTTTCGAACCTGCTCGCCACGCAAGGCTACGACGTGCATCGCGAGTTCTATTACAACGACGCGGGCGTGCAGATCGGCAATCTCGCCATTTCGACGCAGGCGCGCGCACGCGGCATCAAGCCCGGCGACGCAGAATGGCCGGAAGCGGCGTACAACGGCGAGTACATCGCGGATATCGCGCGCGACTACATGGCGGGCGCGACCGTCGCGGCGAAGGACGGCGAGCCGGTGAAGGGCAGCGGCGACGTCGACGATCTCGAAGCCATTCGTCATTTCGCGGTCGCGTATCTGCGCCATGAACAAGACATGGACCTGACCGCGTTCGGCGTGAAGTTCGACCAGTTCTATCTGGAGTCGTCGCTGTACAAGGAAGGGCGCGTCGAACAAACGGTTCAGGCATTGATCGATGCCGGCAAGACCTACGAGCAGGAAGGCGCGCTGTGGCTGCGCACCACCGATGACGGCGACGACAAGGACCGCGTCATGCGCAAGTCCGACGGCACGTTCACCTACTTCGTGCCGGACGTCGCGTATCACGTGACGAAGTGGCAGCGCGGCTTCACCAAGGTCATCAACATTCAGGGCTCGGACCATCACGGCACGATCGCGCGCGTGCGTGCGGGGCTGCAAGGGCTCGGCATCGGCATTCCGAAGGGTTATCCCGATTACGTGCTGCACAAGATGGTGACCGTCATGCGCGACGGCCAGGAAGTGAAGATCTCGAAACGCGCGGGCAGCTACGTGACCGTGCGCGATCTGATCGAATGGTCGGGCGGCATGACGCCGGGCAACGAAGCCGCGCCCGATCAACTCGACGAAGACATGATCCGCCGCGGCCGCGACGCCGTGCGCTTCTTCCTGATTTCGCGCAAGGCGGACACGGAGTTCGTGTTCGACATCGACCTCGCGCTCAAGCAGAACGACGAGAACCCGGTCTATTACGTGCAATACGCGCACGCGCGCATCTGCACGATCCTCGGCGACTGGAAGGAACGCTACGCCGGCGATGTCGCGCAGGCGGCGAAGGCCGATCTCTCGCCGCTGTCGAGCGACCGCGCGATGGCGCTGCTCAACAAGCTCGCCGAGTTCCCCGAGATGCTCGCGCACGCCGCCGAAGAACTCGCGCCGCACGCCGTCGCGTTCTATCTGCGCGACCTCGCTGGCGAATTTCACTCGTTCTACAATGCCGAGCGCGTGCTGGTGGACGACGAGCAGGAACGCACCGCGCGCATCGCGCTGCTCGCGGCCACGCGGCAGGTGCTCGAAAACGGACTCGCGACCATCGGCGTGTCCGCTCCCCAGAAGATGTAAGCGCATTTCGCCCGGTTCGCGCGCGCCTGTAACTTTATGACGCTTCGGCGTGCGCGGACGCAAGGATGGTGCGGGCTCGCATGACGCGACCGCTATAATCGTCGGCCAACTCGAAGACTTTTTGCAGGTGATTCATACGATGGCAAAACCACGCCGCACGTCGAAGCAGTCGCAATCGAAGCAAACCGGGGGAACCTTTCTCGGCATCGTGCTGGGTCTGATCGTCGGACTCGCGATCGCCGTGATCGTCGCGCTTTACATCACGCGCGCGCCGACGCCGTTCGTCGCGAAGGTCGCGCCGCCGCCGTCGGAAAGCTCGTCCGCGCCCGCCGCACAACCGTACGATCCGAATCGTCCGCTGCAAGGCAAGTCGCCCGGCCAGCCGGTCCCGCAAGCCGCCCAGCCCACGCCGCCGAACACCGCGCCCGGCCAGAGCAACAATCAGACGCAATCGTCGGGCATGCTGGACGAGCCGCAGATCGTCGAAGTGCCGCCCAGCGCGGGCACGACCGCTTCCGCGCCGAAGAGCGGCAGCGCGGCCATCGCGAAGAAGCCTGAACAGCCCGCGCCGGGCACGAACGGCTCGACGAGTTCGTCGACCGCTGCCACGCCCAAGGCCGGCTCCGCGCCGAGCACCACCGCCAAGACCACGCCGCCCGCTCCCGGCGACGTGAACACCGGCTATTTCCTGCAAGTCGGCGCGTACAAGACGCAATCCGATGCCGAGCAGCAGCGTGCGCGTCTCGGCTTCCAGGGCTTCGAATCGAAGGTCACGCAGCGCGACGCGGGCGGTGTGACGTACTATCGCGTGCGTATCGGTCCGTTCGCGAAGTTCGAGGACATGAACACGGCGCGTCAGCGTCTGTCCGACGCGGGCGTCGATACCGCCGTGATCCGCTTCTCGAAGCAATAAGCTGCACGAAGGCCGCGCGTACGTCCCGAGCGCGGCCTGGCTTAAGTGTGGTTTAAGCGTGGTTTAAGCGTCGTATGTCCCACTGATGGGCCTTCTACGCACCGGCCACGCTGCCTCTCACCTTGCTCCTTCGCTCCAAAACGATCATGAAAAAACTGTTCAGCGCCATCGCCCTTTCCCTCGGCATCGCCGCCGCGTCGTTGAGCGTGGCGAGCGTGGCATCCGCGGCTCCTGCCGCCGGCAAGGACTACACGGTGCTTCAGGCGCCGCAGCCGGTCGGCGCACAGGCGGGCAAGATCGAAGTCATCGAGTTCTTCTGGTACGGCTGCCCGCACTGCAACGAATTCGAGCCGTATATCGAAGCGTGGGAAAAGAAGCAGGGTCCGGATGTCGTGTTCAAGCGCGTGCCGGTGGCGTTCCGCGACGACTTCATTCCGCATTCGAAGATGTATCACGCGCTTGTCGCGCTCGGCGTCGAGGAGAAGGTGACGCCCGCCGTGTTCAACGAAATCCACGTGAAGAAGAACTACCTGCTGACGCCGCAAGCGCAGGCTGACTTCCTCGCGACGCAAGGCGTCGACAAGAAGAAGTACATGGACGCGTACAACTCGTTCTCGACGCAAAGCGACGTGCAGCGCGACGCCAAGCTGCTGCAGGACTACAAGATCGACGGCGTGCCGACGGTCATCGTGCAGGGCAAATACGTGACCGGCCCGGCGCAGACCAACAGCCTGACGGGCACGACGCAGGTCATGGACTTCCTCGTCCAGCAAGTGCGCAACAAGAAGATGTAAAGGTTCAAGGCCGGTATGAATGCAGTTCCGTTGAAGGTTTTCATTACCGGCGCGTCGAGTGGAATCGGTCAGGCACTGGCCGAGGAATACGTGAAACGCGGGGCCGTGATCGGCCTCGTCGCGCGGCGCGTCGAGTCTCTCGCGGCATTCGCCGCGCGTCATCCCCAAGCATCCATCTCCATTTATCCCGCCGATGTCCGCGATCCCGAAGCGATCGCCGATGCCGCGCGCCGCTTCATCGCGGAGCACGGTGCGGCGGACGTCGTGATCGCGAACGCGGGCATCAGCCAGGGCGCGCTCACCGGCCACGGCGAACTTGAGACGTTCCGCGCGGTGATGGACGTGAACTACTTCGGCATGGTGGCGACGTTCGAGCCGTTCGTCGCGTCGATGACGGCCGCGCGGCGCGGCACGCTCGTCGGCATTGCAAGCGTCGCGGGCGTGCGCGGGCTGCCGGGATCGGGCGCATACAGCGCGTCGAAATCGGCGGCGGCGAAGTATCTGGAAGCGCTGCGCGTGGAGATGCGGCCGCAGGGCGTCGCGGTCGTGACCATCGCGCCGGGCTATGTGCGCACGGAAATGACGGCGCACAATCCGTATCGCATGCCGTTTCTGATGGACGCCGACCGCTTCGCCGCCAAAACCGCCGACGCCATCGCGCGCAAAGTGCGCTACGCGACGTTTCCGTGGCAGATGCGCGTCGTCGGCATGCTGCTGCACGTGCTGCCGCGCTGGCTCTACGACGCCGCGTTCGAGCGCGCGCCGCGCAAGCCTCGGGCGACGGAATGAGCGGTCCGCAGGCGTAAAAAAAAATCCGGCCGCATGGCCGGATTTTTTTATGCGCATCACGCTGACCAGCCGATGCAGCGCCGGCCAGCGCGATGGTTCAGAACGCCACGTACGGCGAGCTGCCCGGCAGGTCGTATCCGACGAAAACGTGCCGCCCGAAGAAGAACGGCAGGCCGAAATCGAAGGAGCCGCTCATTCCCAACTGGCCGCCCAGGCTGTTGAACGCGTACTTGCCGCCGCCCGAGGTCAGCGTGCGCGCGTTCACGATACTGAACGGAACGGTCGCCGTATTGCCTTCGCTGCCCTTCACCGTCGCCGAAAGCGATTGTTCGGAGCTCGGGCAATAGAACACGCTCGAACTCGAACAGAGCGGGAAGTTGTCCTGGAAGAACAGCCCGTTCGATCCGGAATCGAAGAACGCCTGGACCGACGCGCCCTTATACGTGCCCGAGAGGTCGCCGTAGGTGTCGGTGCCGAGCTTCGTCACGCCCGTGAGCGTGTTGTTGCCCTGCGTGCCGATGCCGAATACCAGCGTGCCGCTCGCGCTCGCGGCTCCGGTATCCGGAACCTGAGGCAGTTGCAGGATCACGCCGTTATTGTTGACCGCGAACTTCGTGACGGGATTGGTGACCTGCTGCGCCACCGGCACGGTCGTCGCCGTACAGTTCGTGCCGTTCGCGCACGAGAAGTACATGCTGTTGAGCGCGGTCGTCGCGCAGTTCGTGCCGCAGTCGTAGGTTGCCGGGCCGATGCCGAGAATGCCGTTCGCGCCGATATCGGCGGTGGAATTCTCGTCGTTGCCGGACGGGCAGCCGTTCAGGCCTTGCGGCGCCGCCGATGCATCCAGATCGCCGATTACCTGCACCGGCACGGCGCTCGCCAGTTCCGTGCCGATGCGCACGTCCGCCTGACGCACGGTGCCCCACGTATAGCCGTCCGCGAAACCGGCGCATTCGGCGAGCTGGCCGCCGTTCGCGGCGCGCACCGTCGGCAGGCTGCCGAGCACCGACTGCGCCGCCGAACTCAGGATGCGCAGGCCGAACGAGGCCGTATCGAGCTGAATATGGTCGATGGTCTGGCAAACATTCGTGCCGGGCGCGCAAACCTTGACCGAAACGTTCGGGATGTTGACGAAGCCCGCGACGCCCGCATCGACGCTGATGGGCACGGCGTTCGTGCCGTTAACGGGAGTGGGCTGCGCGTTCGCCGTGTTCGACGAGCCGCCGCTGGAACCGCCGCTCGAGCTGTTGTGATTGTCGTTGCCGCCGCCGCACGCGGCGAGCGTCAGCGCAAGAAACAGCGCGCCGAGCCAGCGGGCTGCGTTGCCGGCGCGCGAGGAGGAAGCCGCGCCGGGGCCGAGTGTCGTTCTACGCATATCGGATTCTCCGGTCGCTTACTGGATGTCGCTGGCGGAAACGCCGGCGGGCAAGGATGGCGGCAGATACGCGCTGCCTGAGAACGCGCCCATGTGGCCGCCCGAACGCACGACGAGGCCCGTGTCCTGGACACTCACCGGTCCGCGTCCGCCGCGCGCGGCGCGCTGCGCGAGCAAGCCTTGCTGATACTGCGGGAAATAGGTCCCGAGCAGCGTCGAGAGGTCCGGCATGCGCGGTCCGCGCCAAGAAATGCCGAACACCGTGCCTGCCGACGACACATATTCGTTGACGACCGTACCGCTCGCGAGCGTCGTCGTGCGGACGGTGTAATTGGATGCCGCCGATGCCGACGCACCCGATGCCGCGGCGTGCACGACCGATTGTTCGGTGGTCGCGCCCTGCGGCGCGGTCAAGGGCTCGCTGCCGAGTCCGGCGTGCGCCGGGGCGACGGCGCAGACGCCGATGACGCCCGCGACGAGCGCCAACGACGCCTTGAGATGCCCATGACGGGGTTGCTTCAGTGCCTTCACTGGGCCTCCTGTCGATTCCTGTGGATTGTGCTGACGAGGGCGCCGCCGCGCTCTTCAGGCGGCGCGCCCGTCACGATGGAGCGGCGCGCGCGCCGCTTTTTGCGCATCGGTGACGATGCTATAGCCATCAGTATGCCAAACCCGCCGGCGCGTGCTCCGGTTGGGCATCGCGTGTTGGCGGCGGCTGATAGTGGAATCGTAAGGAGCAGGAAAGTTCCGCGTCGATAGATACTTTGCGAAAAGCAGCGATCTTCCGGCCCTACCCGCGGTCCGGACGCGACAAGGCGGAACGCATCGGAAGATGCGCTCCGCCTTATTGCTGCGGCGCAGCGGGGCTTTAGAAGCCGAGGCTTGCGAGCAGGTCGTCGACTTGCGACTGATCCTGCACGACGTCGCTGCGTCCCTGCGGATTGATCTGCGGACCGTTCAACAACGATTCCGGGCTGCCGCTCGCCGACACCAGCGCCGCCGCCGATGCCGCGAACTGCTCGCGGCGCTCCGGCGCGATGTTTTCCAGCAGAACGCCCAACAATTGCTGCTCGATCAGATGCACGACATCCGTGATCTTCTTGATGACCTGTCCGGTCAAGTCCTGGAAATCCTGCGCAAGCATGATTTCGAGCAGTTGCGCATTGGTCGCCTGGGTCTTTTCCGGCACGCTTTGCAGGAAGCTGCGCGTCTGCGCGAGCAGTTCGCCGGCTTCGCCGTGCGGCAGCGGCGCGCCGTACCATTGCGCCCAGCGCGCGTCGAGCGCCTGCGCTTCGCGCTGCATCGCTTCCTGCATCGGCTTGGCGAGTTCGATCGCGTTGAGCGCACGGTCCGCCGCCTGCTCGGTCATCGTCGCGACGTACTTCAGTCGATCGCGCGCGTCGGGCACGGCTTCCGCCGCCGCTTCGAGCTGCTTGTCGAGGCCGAGTTCGCGCATCGAATCGCGCAGCGTGCGCGTCAGCTGGCCGATGCGGGCAAGGATGCGGTCGCTCGACTGATCGCCATCACTCTCGACAGTCGCTGCTGAGAATTCAGTGGTCAGATCGTTCACGATCAGCTCCCGGTTTTCGCCATCTTCTCGAGAATCTTGGTGAGCTTCTCGTCGAGCGTGGCCGCCGTGAACGGCTTGACCACGTATCCGTTCGCGCCAGCCTGCGCCGCCGCGATGATGTTCTCCTTCTTCGATTCCGCCGTGACCATCAACACCGGCAGATGCGACAGCGCCGCGTCCGCGCGGATCTGCTGCAGCATCGAGAGGCCGTCGAGGTTCGGCATGTTCCAGTCGGAGATCACGAAGTCGAAGCCGCCGCCGCGCAGACGCGCGAGGCCCGCCGCGCCGTCTTCCGCTTCGTCGACGTTCGAATAGCCCAGTTCCTTCAGCAAATTGCGAACGATACGGCGCATCGTCGGAAAATCATCGACGACGAGGATCTTCATGTTCTTGTCCATCACTACTCCCTTGTGTTCTTCAACGCGGCGACGCCGCACATTCAATCGAAAAAATCAGACGCGCTGTACGCGGTCGCCCATCGACGCCAGCCGCGCCATCACGCGGCGGCTCATTTCAGACAGCGGCGCGACTTCGCTCGCGCCGCCCATTGCAATTGCTTCGCGCGGCATGCCGAACACCACGCAGCTCGCTTCGTCCTGCGCGAGCGTGTATGCGCCCGCCTGCTGCATTTCGAGCAGCCCCGCCGCGCCGTCGCGGCCCATGCCGGTCAGAATCACGCCGATCGCGTTCTTGCCCGCGTGCTGCGCGGCCGAGCGGAACAGCACATCCACCGAAGGACGATGCCGGTTCACCGGCGCGGCATCGGAAAGATGCGCGACGTAGTTCGCCCCGCTTCGCGCGAGCACCAGATGCGAGTGGCCCGGCGCGATATACGCGTGACCCGGCAGCACGCGCTCGCCGTGCTCGGCTTCCTTCACCGTGATCCGGCACAGCCCGTTCAGACGCTGCGCGAACGACTTCGTGAAGCCGGGCGGCATGTGCTGCGCGATCAGCACGGCGGGCGCATCGGGCGGCAGCGGCACGAGCACTTCGCGGATCGCTTCGGTGCCGCCCGTCGATGCGCCGACGATCACGAGCTTTTCCGTCGAAAGGAGCGGATTGTTGAAGTTCGGCGCGGCCTTGGGCGCGGCATGCGCCGATGCGACGGCCGCATGCGTCGTTTGCCGCACGCGCGCCCGCGACGCCGCGCGCACCTTGTCGGCGAGTTTCTCGGCGTAATCGAGCATGCCGTCGCGAATGCCGACTTTCGGCTTCGTCACGAAGTCCACGGCGCCGAGTTCCAGCGCGCGCAGCGTGATTTCGTTGCCGCGCTCGGTCAGCGACGACACCATCACGACCGGCATCGGCCGCAGGCGCATCAGCTTTTCGAGGAAGTCGAGGCCGTCCATGCGCGGCATTTCGACGTCGAGCGTCAATACGTCCGGGTTGTGCTGCTTGATCAGCTCGCGCGCGACGAGCGGATCGGGCGCGGTCGCGCACACGTGCATGTCGGGCTGCGAGTTGATGATTTCGGTCATCAGGCTGCGCACGAGCGCCGAATCGTCGACGCACAGCACCTTGATCTTCGTTGCGTTCGATATAGCGCTCATGCTTCCTCCGCCGCCTTGATGCCGCGCAGCGCACTGGATGCGCCGAACAACTCCACGCGCGGCTTGCGCGCCGCCGCCGCAGTCGTCGCGTTTGCATTCACAGCGCCTGACGCACCGAACAATTCGACGCGCGGCTTGGCCGTCGCCTGGGCCGTGGCCTTCGTGCGATCGACGTTGAACAGCTCGACGCGCGCACGCGCCCGCGCGAGGCGGTCGGCGCGCTCTTCCGGCGTGCGCTCGACGAGCGCCTGCTCGCGTTCGACGACGACCGGATCGTGCTGCGTCTTGAGCTTCTTGACCATCACCTGGCCGGTGCGCGGCATGAACGCGACCTTGCGCGGATACATGCCCTGCAAGTCCTCGGCGACGATGCGAATCTTTTCCAGCGCCAGATAGCGCCGCACGAACTCCGAGTTGCGATCGCCGATGTTGATCGTCGTCATGCCCGCGAGCACCGCGCCGCCGCCGAAGACCTTCGCTTCGAAACGCTCGCGCCGTCCGCCGCGCTTGATGAGCTCGTTGATGAGCACTTCCATCGCGTATGCGCCGTAGCGCATGGAATCAGACGATGCGTGCGACGGATCGGAACCGTCGTCGGGCAACATGAAGTGATTCATTCCGCCGATGCCCGCCGTGCGGTCGTTGATGCACGCCGCTACGCACGAGCCGAGCACCGTCACGAGCACCATGTCTTCGCTCGTCATGTAGAACTCGTTCGGCAGGAGCTTCACGCCGGGCTTCTGGAAATGATTGTCGAAATACAGGTTCGACGCGATCGGCAGTCCGCTCATGCCGGCTCTCCGGCCAGCGCGCGCGCGGGCTTGGCGGCGGCAGGCTTCGTGTCGCGCGTCAGTTCGTAGACCGTCTGACCGCGCAGCCTGAACGCCTGCGAAACATACGTGAAGTTCTCCGAATGGCCCGCGAACAGCAAGCCGCCCGGCTTCATCAGCGGCTCGAAGCGCGAGAGCACTTGCCCTTGCGTCGGCTTGTCGAAGTAGATCATCACGTTGCGGCAGAAGATGGCGTCGAACGGGCCTTTCACGTCGTAGCGCGAATCGGTCAGGTTGACGCGGCCGAAGTTCACCATCGCGCGCAATTCGGGCCGCACTTTCACGAGGCCGGTTTGCGCGCCCTTGCCCTTCAGGAAGAAGCGCTTGAGGCGTTCGACCGGCATCGACTTCACCTGATCGAGCGAATACACGCCGGCGTCGGCCTTGGCGAGCACCTGGCTGTCGATGTCGCTGGCGAACACCGTGCAGTGGCGCGCGGCCTGCTCGCCGAGCGCTTCGACGAGCGTCATCGCGATCGAATACGGCTCTTCACCCGTCGATGCCGCCGAGCACCACACCGACACCGGCTGCTGACGGCGCTTCGCGAAGTCCGCGAGAATCGGAAAGTGATGCGACTCGCGGAAGAACGCGGTGAGGTTGGTGGTCAGCGCGTTGACGAAGGCTTCCCACTCGGCGCTTTCATCGTTCGATTCGAGGCGGTCGAGATACGACTTGAACGTGTCGAGACCGCATGCGCGCAGGCGCCGGGCGAGCCGGCTGTAGGCCATGTCGCGCTTGTGGTCCGACAGGGAGATGCCCGCGCGGCGATGAATCAGCTCGCGGATGCGGGCGAAATCCGCCACGGTGAATTCGAAGTCGCGCTCCACTTCGGGACCGCGTACGCCTCCGGCGAGTTCGACGCGTGCCTTCTGTGCGTTCGGCGTTGCCATGATGATGTCTCGTGCTTGACTGGCGCCGTCGTCGACGCTTGCTCGACGCTCGACTCTTCACCGTGCGCCGGGTTTTGCTAACTGCTGGCCACGCGGCGTTGCGCGCGTGGCCGTGTCGAGCCGTGATGCTTAGAAGGTTTCCCAGTCGCCGTCATCGGCGGTGGTGGCCCTGGCGCGCGGCGCGGCGGCTGCCGGCGCGCTTGCGCGCGGTGCGGGTTTCGCGACGCTTGCGGGCTTGCTTGCATCGCGGCTCTTATCCTTGATAACGGCCGTTTCCGGCGCGACGTTAGGCTCTTGCGAAACTTTTGCGACGACCGGCGCTTTCACCGGCTTCGCGGCAGGAACCGACGCCGACGCCGACGCCACCGACACCGGCTCGATGCGCGTTTCCTTCGCGACCACGGGCGCCGCAGGCGCAAGCCGCGCCGCCGCCACCGATGCGCTCGGGCGCGCCGTCGTCATCGACGTGTTTTCGATGCGCCATTGCCCCACGACGTCCTTCAACTGACGCGTCTGCTCTTCGAGCGATGCCGCCGCTGCCGCCGCTTCTTCGACGAGCGCCGCGTTCTGCTGCGTCACGCTGTCCATCTGCGTGACCGCGCGATTCACTTGCTCGATGCCGTCGGACTGCTCTTCCGACGCCGCGCTGATCTCGCCCATGATGTCGGTCACGCGGCGCACGGCCTGCACGATCTCGCCCATCGTTTCACCGGCGCGCGTCACGAGTTCCGAGCCGCTTTGCACCTTGTCGGCAGAATCGCCGATGAGCGCCTTGATTTCCTTCGCCGCCGCCGCGCTGCGTTGCGCGAGCGAGCGCACTTCGCCCGCGACGACCGCGAATCCGCGCCCTTCTTCGCCGGCACGTGCCGCTTCCACGGCCGCGTTCAGCGCGAGAATGTTCGTCTGGAACGCGATGCCTTCGATCACGCCGATGATGTCCACGACCTTGCTCGAACTCGATGCAATCGCGTTCATCGTATCGACGACCTGCTCGACGACCTGGCCGCCGCGCGACGCGATATCCGACGCGTTCACCGCGAGCTGGCTCGCCTGACGCGCGTTGTCCGCGTTCTGCTTCACCGTGCTCGTCAGCTCTTCCATGCTCGACGCCGTTTCCTGCAGCGACGCCGCCTGCTCTTCCGTGCGCTGCGACAGATCCGTGTTGCCGCTCGCGATTTCGTGCGCGCCGACATCGATCGATTCCGCGCCGCGATGCACCGCGCCGACCATCGTCGTGAGATTCGTGCGCATGCGTTCGATGCCTTCGAAAAGACGCCCGATCTCGTTCTGGCTGTTCCAATGCGCGGACTTCGTGAGGTCGCCGCGCGAGATGCGCTCGAAGTGATCCACGGCTTCGTTGATCGGATTGACGACGAGCGCGCCGAGTGCGAAGCGCGTGCCGATCAAAATCAGCACCGACAAGCCGAGCATCCCGCCGATGACCATGAAGAGCGTCCCGTTCTGCGACGACGCATTCGCGCGCGACTCTTCCGCGTGCTTCTGCTGGAACGCCACCGCCGCCGTGACCGCCTGATCGAACGCGACGAACATCGGGCTGATCTTCGTGTCGGCGATAGCGTGATACGCGGCCATGTCGTTCGCGGCGATCGCGGCGAACTCGGGCTCGACGCCGGTCTTCACGAGCGTGTCGTGCTGGGTGACGAGCGCGTCGAGCGTCTCTTTCGGCAGCATCGGCTTGTTCGTGTTCAGGTAGACCTTCCAGTTCTCCTCGCTCTTGCCGAGCAGGAAACGGCCGCGCTCCAGCGCCTTCTTCGCTTCCGCTTCGTTGCCCGCTTCGTCGAGCGAACGCACGCGATCCAGCGTGACGCGCGCGCGCAGCAGATACGACGACGTCTCCGAGAGCGCGCGCATCGCGACCATGTCCTCGTCGGCAAGCGACGCGAGCGAGGCGCTCGTGGTATTCAGGCCGACGAGGGAGAGCGCGCCGATGATGGCCGCGCAACCGACGAACAACAGACCGACGAGCGTGAGCGTCGTGCGGATCGACAACTTCTTGAGCATGGCTTTCTTCCTTGGCGCGCGATGCGTGCGAGCGCTTGCTTGCTTTCTTGCTTGCTTGCTTGCTTTAGGCGGCGACGGAGTCGATCAACTCCATCTCGCGGCTGGTCATGAGCTTTTCGATATCCATCAGGATCAGCATGCGGCCATCCACCGTGCCTAAGCCGGTCAGATATTCCGACGTGAGCGTCGCGCCGAATTCCGGCGCGGGCATCACCTGTTCCTGCGTGAGCGTGAGCACGTCAGACACGCCGTCCACCACCATGCCGACCACGCGATGCGCGACGTTCAGAATGATGACGACCGTCTGGTTGTCGTATTCGACGCGGCCGAGGTTGAACTTGATGCGCATGTCGACGATCGGCACGATGATGCCGCGCAGATTGATCACGCCCTTGATGAACGCGGGCGCATTCGCGATGCGCGTCACGCTGTCGTAGCCGCGAATTTCCTGCACCTTCAGAATGTCGATGCCGTATTCCTCCGCGCCCAGCGTGAACACGAGGAATTCCTGTCCGGCTGCTTCGGCGTGCTGTGCATCGCGGCGCGAAGACGTTGCTTGATTCGATTGGATGTCTGCCATGAGAATCCCCAAAGTCGGTCGATATGTTTAATGGGTATGCGAGTGCTGCGCCCGCGATTCGCGGTTGAGCGCGGCCACGTCGACGATCAGCGCGACGCTGCCGTCGCCCAGGATGGTCGCGGCGGAAATGCCGTGCACCTTGCGGTAATTCGTTTCGAGGTTCTTCACGACCACTTGCTGCTGGCCGACGAGTTCGTCGATCAGCATGGCCATGCGCCGCCCTTCCGTTTGCAGGATCGTGATGATTCCCTGCGTCGGCTCCGTGCGCGCGCCTTCCACGTCGAACACGGAATGCAGCGCCACGAGAGGCAGATATTCGCCGCGCACGCGCACCACGCGCTCGCCGTTGGCGACCGTGTAGATGTCGTCGGCGGCGGGTTGCAGCGACTCCATCACGAAGTTGAGCGGCAGAATGAAGATCTCGTTGCCCACCTTCACCGACATGCCGTCGAGAATCGCGAGCGTGAGCGGCAGCACGATCTTCGTCGTCGTGCCAGCGCCCTGGCGCGACATGATTTCGACGTGGCCGCCCATCGACTGGATGTTGCGCTTAACGACGTCCATGCCGACGCCGCGTCCGGAAATGTCGGTCACCTGTTCGGCGGTCGAGAAGCCCGGCATGAAGATGAGCTGCCACACTTCTTCGTCGCTCATCGATTCGGAAACCTGCATGCCCTGCTTCTGCGCCTTCGCGAGAATCTTGTCGCGGCGCAGGCCGGCGCCGTCGTCGCTCACTTCAATGACGATGTTGCCGCCGTGATGCGCCGCCGACAGCACGAGCTGCCCGGTCGCGGGCTTGCCCGCCGCGCGGCGCGTTTCGACGGTCTCGATGCCGTGATCGAGCGAGTTGCGCACGAGGTGCGTGAGCGGATCGATGATGCGTTCGATCAGGCTCTTGTCGAGTTCGGTCGCCTGACCGAACGTGACGAGTTCCACTTCCTTGCCGAGCTTGCCGGCAATGTCGCGCACGAGTCGCGGGAAGCGGCTGAAAACGTAGTCCATCGGCATCATGCGGATGGACATGACGGCCTCTTGCAGGTCGCGCGCGTTGCGCTCCAACTGCGCCATGCCGTTGAAAAGACGGTCGTGCAATGCGGGATCGAACGCGCTCGTGGTTTCCGCGAGCATCGCCTGCGTGATGACGAGTTCGCCCACGAGATTGATGAGCTGATCGACCTTCTCCACGCCGACGCGAATCGAGCTGCCTTCCGCCGATGCCGCAGCTTGCGGACGCGCCTTCTTCTCGGCGTCGCCCGATGCGCTCTTTTGCGCGGCGGATGACGGGATGGCGGCAGCGACTTGCGCCGCCGCCTTCGCCGCTTCTTCTTTGTGCTGAGCCGCGGATGCGGGCGCGTCCTGCGCCTGCGATACGGCCGGCTGTGCGTGTAGCGTGTGTTGCTCCGATGCCTCCGGTTGCTCCGGTTGTACCGGCGCGCTGGCCTGCGCATCGCCCCGGCCGATCGCAATTTGCGATTCATCGATCACGAAGCAGCACACGGCCACGATGTCGTCGGCGCTGACGTCCGAATCGAGCCAAAGCACGAGTTCGGCGTCCGTCTTCTTTTCTCCGACGATGCTGCCCAGGTTCCCCAGCTCCTCGGTCAAAGTCGCCAGGTCCTTCTCGCCCACCCCCCGTAGCGTAATTTTCAGGTGGGGTCCAACTTCCGCCGCCGATGCGCTGGCTGCGGTTCCTGCATTCGTTGCGTTCGCGGCTTCGCTTGCGCCGTCGGCGATCTCGAACGCGCCGTCCCAGTTGCCGTCGTCTTCGATGGCTTCGATAGCCTGCGCGAGCACATGCGCGGGCGGCGCGTTCGGGCCTTCGTAGGCCGGTTCGGCTTGCGCTTGCACTTGCAATTGCGTTTCTGCGTGCGTCGGCGCCGGTTCCGCGACGGCTGCCGCCGCATCGCCCGCGTCTTCGTTCTTCAGCCGTTCGAGCTTCGCGCAGATCGCGGCGGCGGCGGCGGCATCCGGCTCCGCGCTCGCGCGATACGCGGCGAGCTGGTCGGAGAGCACGTCTTTCGTCGCGAGGAACGTGTCGATCATGTCGCGGCGCAGGACGAGTTCGTTGTTGCGCGCGCGGTCCAGCAGCGATTCGAGGATGTGCGTCGTTTCGGTGAGCGCCGTGAAGCCGAACGTCGCCGCGCCGCCCTTGATCGAATGCGCCGCGCGGAAGATCGCCGCGAGGTCCTCGGGATCGGGATTCGCGATATCCAGAACGAGCAGCAGTTGCTCCATCTGCGCGAGCAGTTCATCGGCTTCGTCGAAGAAGGTTTGATAGAACTGGGTAATGTCGAGTGTCATGCTTGGTTCACCGCGAGAATGCTGTGTGTGTTCTGTTTTTGCGCCGCTGCTTTCTTGCCGCTTCAGTGCTGCTCGTGTTCCTGCGCTTCCGCGATCGCCGCGACCACTTCGGTCAGCAAGTCCGGATCGAGCGGTTTCTCGATCCAGCCCGTCGCGCCCGCCGTCCGCGCCGCGTCCTTGAACGGCTCGCCGTCTTCGGTGGTGAGCACGAGAATCGGCGTCGCCCTGTACGCGGGATTTGCCCGCAATTCGACGATCAGATCGAGCCCGCTCTTCTTCGGCATGTGATGGTCCGTGAGCACGAGATCGAAGCGCTCGGCGAGCGCCCATTCGAGTCCTTCGTCGCCGTCCGACGCCACGGTCACCTCGTAGCCCGCTGTCGTCAGCGTGGCGGAGAGGATTTGCCGCATGGCGGCGGAATCGTCGATTGCCAGAATGTTCTTGATCATGTGTGTCTCTCGCGGTCTTGCCGTGATGACGGCCAAAACGTGCGCAGTCTTGAGCGTTTTTTGAAAGCTATTTCGCTTAGTGCGCGAGCTTTTTGAGGAGCGAGCCGGCTTCCGGCGCGTTCGATGCATCCGCGGGCGCGTTGTCGAACACCGCGCCGGGCGCGCCGTCGTCGCGCAGCATGGCCGCTTCGGACTTGTGGTTCAGCACGATCACGCTGATGCGCCGGTTCTCGGGATCGAGCGGGTCTTTGCGATTGAGGTTCTGTGTCGACGCGAGGCCGAGCACGCGCAGCACCTTCGCTTCGTCCATGCCGCCCGCGATCAATTCGCGCCGCGACGCGTTTGCGCGATCCGCCGACAGTTCCCAGTTGCTATAGCCCTTCTCGCCGCCCGCGTACTTCACGGCGTCGGTGTGTCCCTGCACGACGATGCGGTTCGGCACGTCGTTCAGCGTGCGGCCGATTTCGCGCAGGATGTCGCGCATGTACGGCTGCACGGTGTCGCTGGAGAGCGCGAACATCGGGCGCTTTTGTGTATCGACGATTTCGATGCGCAAGCCCTGTTGCGTCGATTCGATGCGAATCTGCTGCTTGAACTGCTGCAGCGTCGGGTTCGCCTCGATCGCCGCCATCAGCTTCACTTGCAGGTCGTGCAGCCGCACCTGTTCGCGGCGTTCGAGTTCGGTGGTGGCCTGTTTGAGCGCTTCGTCGTCGGGTTCGGTGCGCGGCGTGCGGTCGCTCATGCGCATGGTGCCCGGCTCGGGGCTGGAGATATCGCGCCCGCCGCCCGTGATGATGCTCGAATCCATGCCGACGGTTTTTCCGCCGACCATCGCGGCCTTGAGCGGCATGTTGAAGTACTCGGCGATGCCGCGCCGCTGCACCGGCGACGTCGACGAAAGCAGCCACATCAGCAGGAAGAACGCCATCATCGCGGTCATGAAGTCCGCGTAAGCGAGCTTCCACGCGCCGCCGTGATGCCCTTTCGCGCCTCTGCCGACGACACGCTTGATGAAGATCGGACGGTCTTTTTCGCTCATGATGCCGTCACTTCGCCTTCACTCGGCGCACGTGCTCTTCGAGTTCGGAGAACGACGGACGCTCCGTCGAGAACAGCACCTTGCGGCCGAATTCGACGGCGATCGCGGGCGCGTAGCCGTTCAGGCTCGCGAGGATCGTCACCTTGATGCACTGGAACATCTTCGTCTGCTCGGCGACGCGCTGCTCCGCGATGTTCGCGAGCGGCCCGATGAAGCCGTACGAAATGAGAATGCCGAGGAACGTGCCGACGAGCGCCTGCGCGATCATCTCGCCGAGAATCGCGGGCGGCTGATCGGCGGACGCCATCGTATGCACGACGCCCATCACCGCCGCGACGATGCCGAACGCGGGCATCGCGTCGCCGACCTTGTGCAGCGCCTGCGCGGGCGCTTCGCCTTCCACGTGATGCGTCTCGATCTCTTCGTCCATCAGGCTTTCGATTTCGAACGCGTTCATGTTGCCGCCGACCATCAGGCGCAGATAGTCCGTGAGGAATTCGACGATGTGATGGTCCGCGAGAATCTTCGGGTACTGGCTGAAGATCGGGCTTTTGTTCGGATCGTCGATGTCGGCTTCGAGCGTGAGCGTGCCTTCCTTGCGCGCCTTCGCGAGCAGGACGTAGAGCAGGCCCATCAGTTCCATGTACACGTCCTTGTTGTACTTGGAGCCTTTGAACAGCGTGGGAATGACGAGCAGCGTCGCCTTGATCGTCTTGATGCCGTTGCCGAGGATGAATGCGCCGATGCCCGCGCCCACGATCATCAGGATTTCGACGGGCTGCACGAGCGCGCCAAGGTGGCCGCCTTCGAGCGCGTAACCGCCGAAAACGGACAGCAATGTCACGAGCGTTCCAACGAAAATCAGCACGGGCGAGTCCTCGATATTGATGCGGATGACCGGCGTGAGTGCGCGGTTAAGGTTGTTTACGGCATCGGGGAGGAAAACTTTGAGGGCGGGAGGCCGCCGCGCGTGCGGCGCAATGGCGCGGCGCGGGCAGGCCCGGGGCGCGGACGGACGCCGCGTCTGAAGAAATTGTGCAGCCGCTTATCAGCCGATTTGCGCGACAGCCGCGTCGGCGGCCTGCGCGAGCGCCGCGCGCTTGCCCTTGTCCGCGAGCGATGAAAGGATCGTGTGGTCGTCGAACCGGAAGCGGCATAGCAGATGGCTCGACGACGCCACTTTCACCGCCTGCACCGGCGTAAGCGACGCGACGACATCGGCGACGTGCTCGGACAGGCCGAGCCGGGACATCGCCGTATCGCGGTCCTCGCGAAGCATCGCTTGCGCGAGCAGCAAATACGACAGATTCACCTCGCGAATTTCCGCGAGCGCGCCCGTGCTTGTACACGCGCCGGTGGCTGCGCTCATGCCTGCGCTATCGCCGAATTTCGTGGCCGTCATCTTTTCCCCGAGTCGATTCTTGGCTGGTCAGGCCGCGCGGGAAACGTTTGCTCGAATGCGCCAAAAAAAACCGGCGAATCCGGCCCCGCATAATGTGTCGGCCCGATTGTCGCCCGGCGCGGCTCGCGCGCCTATCGGACGGACACACCGACTCGCCGACGGATTTTCGCCCGAAATCGTGTAGGAAAAATTCGTACACAACACGAGTCAGTTGCGCGTCGGCAAAGGCTTTATCGGCGCGAATCGTCCGGACTTTAGGCTGGCGGACCGGGAACGCCACGTGCTACGGAACGCCTCGCCGCTCGCGTCGCGCGGTCGATCTGTGTACCCGGCACCGCGAACGGTGCAATTTTTGACTTCGTAACAGTCGGTGTTTCGCGCTGTAACAAGGTTAAGCGATTGAAAAATGACGTGAAATGCCGCTCTCGATCCCGATAATGAACGTAAGGGATAACCCGGTCGAGAGCCGGAACCTGTTCTGGGCAGCCTGAAGCAACCCACTCACTTCGCGCCGGCCGCCCGTCCGAAAGGCATGCGTCAACTGTTCGACCGGCTTCACCGCATGTCCACACGAAAGCTTTGCATGGCCCGGAGTTGCGTTAGAAGCGAAGCTCCGGCACTGCTCTGCAAGGGCCAGAGGCGCAAACCGCCGATCGCGGCCCACACTGGAGAACCACGTTATGCGAATCGCACAAATTGCACCGTTGCACGAAGCAGTCCCCCCGAAGTTCTACGGCGGCACTGAGCGCGTGGTGTCTTATCTGACGGATGCGCTCGTCGATCTCGGCCACGATGTAACCTTGTTCGCAAGCGGCGATTCGCAAACCAAGGCGACGCTCGAAGCCGCGTGGCCGCGCGCGCTGCGCCTCGACCCGACCATCCGCGATGCGCTCGCGCCGCACATGCTGCTGCTCGAAACGGTCCGCCGCCGCGCCCACGAGTTCGACGTGCTGCACTTTCACCTCGACTACATGCCGTTCCCGCTGTTTTCGCAGCTCGACACGCCGTTCGTGACCACGCTGCACGGCCGTCTCGATCTGCCCGAGCTGCAGCCGATCTTCGATACCTTCACGAAAGCGAACGTCATCTCGATTTCGGACAACCAGCGCGGCCCGCTGCCGCAGGCGAACTGGCTGAACACGGTGTATCACGGCCTGCCGGACGACCTGCTCACGCCGCAGCCGCACAAGAAGCCCGAATATCTCGCGTTTCTCGGCCGGATCTGCCCCGAAAAGCGCGCGGACCTGGCCATCAAGATCGCGGCGCAAAGCGGCCTACCGCTGAAGATCGCGGCCAAGGTCGACAAGGCCGATCAGGACTATTTCAAGTCGACGATCGAGCCGCTGCTGTCGCAGGCGCACGTCGAATTCATCGGCGAAATCAACGAGGCGCAGAAGCCGGAGTTCCTGTCGGGCGCGAAGGCGCTCCTGTTCCCGATCGACTGGAACGAGCCGTTCGGCCTCGTGATGATCGAAGCGATGGCGTGCGGAACGCCGGTGATCGCGTTCAATCGCGGCTCCGTGCCGGAAGTCATCGATCATGGCGTGACCGGCTTCATCTGCGAGGACGTTCACGGCGCGGTGGGCGCGCTGCATCGGATCGACGAGCTGTCGCGCACGGAAATCCGCGCGCAGTTCGAGCGCCGCTTCAGCGCGAAGACCATGGCGCAGAACTACGTCGATACCTACACCGCGATGCTCCAGGCCGCGAAACGCCCGGTCCTGCGTCAGGTTGCGATCGGCTAAGCGCTTCGCCCTGCTTTGCCCCCGAAATGCCGCCTCATCAGGCGGCATTTTTCTTTTCCGGACAGCCGACACAGACAAATCCGAACCTTCCTGCGCCGCCCGTGAAACGCGCGACCATCGACCAATTTTGACAGTTCACCTAATGAGCCGCGCTTAAACTGCGCTGCGCGGAAACGCTCAAGTTTCTTGCGTCAAATCAATGGTCGTTCATCTTTTCACGAGGCAGGATCATGCAATTGTCGAAGCGTCTCGGCGCTGAAATTTTCGGTACTTTCTGGCTGGTGCTGGGCGGTTGCGGAAGCGCCGTTCTGGCAGCAGCCTTTCCTCACGTCGGCATCGGGCTGGTGGGCGTTTCGATCGCCTTCGGCCTCACCGTGCTCACCATGGCCTACGCCATCGGCCACGTCTCCGGCTGCCATCTGAACCCGGCGGTGAGCATCGGCCTCGCGGTCGCGGGACGCTTTCCCGTGCGCGATCTCGCGCCGTACATCGTCGCGCAGGTGATCGGCGCGACGCTCGGCGCATTCGTGCTGAAGCTGATCGCGGCCGGCGCGCCGGGCTTCGATCTCGTCGCGAGCGGCTTTGCAGCCAACGGCTTCGGCGACCATTCGCCGGGTCAATACACGATGTTCGCCGCGCTCGTCTGCGAAGTCGTGATGACGTTCTTCTTCCTGTTCGTGATCCTCGGCGCCACCGACGACCGCGCGCCGAAGGGCTTTGCGCCGATCGCCATCGGCCTGTGCCTGACGCTGATCCACCTGATCTCGATTCCGGTCACCAACACGTCGGTGAACCCGGCGCGCTCGACGAGCCAGGCGTTCTTCGTGGGCGGTTGGGCGCTGGATCAGCTGTGGCTGTTCTGGATTGCGCCGATCGTGGGCGCGATCATCGCGGGCGCGCTGTATCCGCTGCTGACTTCCGAGTCTCAAACGCGCGGAGTCGGCGCCGTCACGCGATAAACCGCTGCACGCCGTCGACAAAAACGGGCGCCTCGTGCGCCCGTTTTGCTTTTTCGGCGCCCGATTGCGCACGGCGTATTAAAAGCACGCGACAGATGTAATGCGCGATTACGCAGCCTGCTTATTATTTTCGTCGCGCCGGTCGGCTGTCATCGGCAAAGCCCCGCCGCATAAGGCTTTCGCGGCTTAGCGGCCAGCGGCATCGCCCTTACGCGCGGCTTGCACACAGTAACAAGTCGTCGAAGCGTGTAAGACAGCGGGCGCTTACATTGGACTCATGCGACACACGACGTCGCCTTCCAGGAGAAACACAATGAAGCGCATCGCCACCCAAATGCTCGTTGCAACCGGTCTTGTCATCGGCGCGGTCGGAGCGGCTCAGGCTCATACCGATCTTCGCGTCGGCGTTTCGCTCGGCTCGCCGGTCTATGCGGCTCCCGCGCCCGTGTACGTGCGGCCCGCTGCGCCGATGTATCGCTCGCCGGTCTGGCGTCACGAGGAACCGCGCTGGCGCGGTGATTACCGCCACGACGACGGGCGCTGGAATCACGCTGGCTGGGATCATGGCCGGGGGAACAACTGGGGCCATCGCGGTTGAGCGCGCTTCAGTCGAGGTGAAGCGGCCGGCCCCGGCCGCTTCGTGACGAACTACCGCGGCGAGGCGATCTCGTCGCGGATATCGAACAGCTTGCGCAACTGATGCGCGACGCCCGCTTCGAAGTTATTGCCGATGCGCGGCACGTGCGGCAGCCGCGTCATGAGGTCCGGATTCGCGTTGTTCATCATGAACGGATGCCCGGCCGTTTCCAGCAGATCGATGTCGTTCATGTTGTCGCCGAACGCGACGCACTGCGCCGGGTCCACATCCAGCCGCTCCAGCACGTAGCGCAGCGCGCGGCCCTTCGAAACATCCGACGTCATCACTTCCAGACAGTCCGGCAGCGAGTACGTGACGTACAGCGAATCGCCGAATTCGCGCTCCAGATTCGCGGCGGTGTGCTTCAGGTCCGCCGGCTCGCCGATGTACAGCACCTTTGCGATGTTCTCGCCGTCATGCTCGCGCAGGTCCATCACTTCGTACTTGAAGCCGGAATCCTGATGGAACACGAGCAGCTCGGGCGCGTGACGGTCGATGAGCCAGGCGTCGTCGGCGAACAGGTTGACGATCACGCGCCCGTGCGCGCCCGCGAGATCAGGCTGCACCAGACGACGCACGGCGGCGGGCGCGAGATCGCGCGAATAGATGCGTTCGTCGCCGGGCGCATGCACGCGCGCGCCGTTCGACGTGATCAGGTACGCGTCGACGCCGAGCAGGTCGCGTATGCCCGCGACGTCGCGATAATGCCGCCCCGTCGCGATGATGACCGGCACGCCGCGCGAATCGAGCGTACGCAGCGTGTCGGCGGTGAAGGGGTCGAGCTGGTGGTCGCTGTTGAGAAGCGTACCGTCGAGATCAGTTGCGATGACCGAATACATGACTGCCCTGTGTGAGCGCGCGAAGCCCGCTATTTTATCGCGGCTTCATTGCGGACCGCGCGCCGCCGCGCCCGCCGATGAAGATGCCCGCCGCGCCAGTTCCAGCGCGCCCGTCGCGGAATCGGCGCGTGGTTCGCGAAGGCGCTCGCGCAGCGGCATCCGCACGAACGGTTCGTAAGGCGCAGCAAGCCCCCCGCAGAGCGCAACCGGCAGCGCGCCCGCCGGGTCGAGCGCGGCGACGAGCCGCTCTATTTCCCGCCCCGCTTCGTTCAGCAATTGCGCCGCGAAAGGATGCTCGCGGTGCTCGAAGACGCTCGGCGCGAGCGTTGCGTAGGCCGTCTGGTTCGACGCGCAGAGCCACACGACGAGGCTGTCGCGATCCGTCGCGCCGGTGAGCGCGAGCAGCGCGCGCGACCAGTCGTCGGCGGGTGCGCGGCCGTCGAGCACGCGTTGCAGATGCACCACCGCGCGCAGGCCGAGCCACGCACCGCTGGCTTCGTCGCCGCTCGGAAAGCCGTATCCGCCGGCGATGCGGCACACGCCTTCCCGGTCGAGCGATGCCGCGATGCTGCCCGTCCCCAGCGCGACGACCACGCCCGCCTCGCCCGCGTGCGCGCCGATGACCGTGGTGTACGCGTCGCTCTCGACGCTGAGCGCGTGTACCGGCGGCGCCGCGCCGAGAAATGCCGTGAGCCAGTCCGCGTTGTTCACGCCCGCCAGGCCGCAGCCGAGCGAGCAGGCGCGCCAGTCGAAAGGAAGCGCGGCGGCATCGAACGCGCGCCGACAGGCGTATTCGATGGACCGCCACGCCCGCTCGACGCCCAGCCCGAGTCCCGACGGCCCGCCGCTCGCCCGCGCGAGTTCGACGCCCTGTGCGTCCGCGAGAACGACGCGCGTGCCGCTTCCGCCGCCATCGACGCCAAGCAGGAAGCCGTTGAATTCCGTGTGCGAAAGTGTAGTCATGGCCGCAAGCATAACGGCGCGGGCGCGGCGCGCCAATTAGCCGAATGGCAGAGTGGCGCGGCATCGCCGTTCGGCTATGCTGACGCGATCAAAAAAACGAGGATTCCCAATGACCGACACCGCACCGACCCGCTGCGCCTGGGCCACCACCGAAGCCATGGCGCATTACCACGACACCGAATGGGGCGTGCCCTCGCGCGACGACCGCCATCTGTTCGAAATGCTCGTGCTCGAAGGCGCGCAGGCGGGCCTTTCGTGGTCGACCATCCTGAACAAGCGCGAGGGTTATCGCACATTGTTCGCGGGCTTCGAAATCGACAAGGTCGCGCGCTTCACCGAGGCCGACATGGAGCGGATCGTCGGCGACGCGCGAGTCGTGCGCAACCGCGCGAAGATTCAGTCCGCAGTCCTCAACGCACGCGCCGTCCAGCGCATCCAGGCCGAGCACGGCTCGTTCGCGGACTTCGTGTGGTCGTTCGTCGGCGGGAAGCCGATCGATACCCCGCGCGACGCGAGCCATCCCACGCCGGCATCGACGCCCGAATCCGACGCCATGAGCCGCGCGCTGAAAACGTACGGCTGCAAGTTCGTCGGCACGACCATCTGCTACGCCTTCATGCAGGCGACCGGACTGGTCAACGATCATGCGGCCGACTGCCTGTCGCGCGCGAAGCCAAAGACCAAGCGGAAAACGGCGGCGAAGGCCTAGCACTGAGCTGAAACCGAAGCGGAAGATTTTTGCTTTTTGGCAACGTTCAGAGCGCGAAACAGCGTTACTTAGGGAAAATCCTGATAGAAGGCACTTTATTGCAGTGAAGCAAGGCGAAAACCGCGCGCGGTCAAGCGCAATGGGTGTCTTTGCGGCGCTGCACGATCGTGCGTGTCGTGTAAAAATGGCGTCTTCGCGTGCGCTGCCGCACCTTTTTACCGAGCCGAGCCGTTATAACTGACGGTGTGCGGATCGTTCATTGAGTGGAGAGATCCGCCGCGAGTACAGGACGCCCGAAGTTGTCGCGGTGTCCAAGGCCGGGAAAACCATCGTGCTCGAAGCATTGGCGGACGGCGAATGCGCCGCCCGTACGCCGCAGGTGCAGGTTGCTCGAAATTCAACGCATGGCCGCTGCGCAGGGGCGCAGGGGAGAAAGATCATGAAAAGCTTGAACTTCCTGACGCATCAGGAGATTTTCGATAACGCGGTACAGCATCTTTTCGCGCAGGGGCAAGCCGCTTTGCTGCCCCAGGGCGGCGGCGCTTATCGCGGATACTGCGGCGGCTGCCCGGTCGGCAGCTACATCAAGCCGCGCGACTATGTCACGGCGATGGAAGGCGTGCCCATCCGCTATATCGCCAAGCCGCCCGAAGCGGTGCCGGCGTACATGGATGTCGGCGTCGTGGCGCTCAAGCGCGCCCTGCTGCGCGCGCGCATCAACGTGTTCGATCCCAACACCGTCGAGCTGCTGTCCTGCCTGCAGAACGTTCACGACGTCTTCGGCAAATGGGAATGGCGCGAACGCCTGACTTCGATCGCACGGCAATTCGGCCTCTCGGCCGAGCTTCTGAAAACGGCTGCGTAAGCCTACGGGTGCCGTATGTTGAGCCCTAGCAGAATGTTGAGCCCGAAGGACATCTACGAACGCGTCCGCGAACATTTGCTGGCGCAGCGCGCGGTGTCCGAGGACGACAACGGCTCGTGCCGGCTGCGTAGCGCGCATGGCCGAAAATGCGCGATCGGATCGCTCGTGAGGGACGACGTCTACGAGACGGATCTCGAAGGCGTCGGCATTTCGTACTATCGGCATGCGCAGGACGGCAAGCTGCTGCGTGCGCTGTATGCGTCGAATGTGAATGCGTACGATCCTAACGTCATCGATCTGCTGATCGAACTGGAGCAAGTCCACGACGACGCCAGCGTCGACGAGTGGCCGCATTTGCTCGCAGCGCTGGGCAGACGGCACGCGTTCGTCTGAAGCGTCGAACGAAGCTTTTCGACGCACAATGAAAAACGGCGGTGCGCCCTCACGGGTCGCACCGCCGTTTTGCCTTTCCGGGCAGAAATTCAAGCCCGGAAGAAGACGCTTTAGTGCATCTTCTTCGGCAGCATCTGGCTACGCAGACGCTTGCGCAGACGCGAAACAGCCGCAGCCTTCTTGCGCTTGCGTGCGGTGGTCGGCTTTTCGTAGGACTGGCGCTCGCGGAGTTCCGCGATCAGGCCGTTCTTTTCGATCGTGCGACGGAAGCGGCGAATGGCGACGTCGAACGGCTCGTTTTCTTTGAGGACGATAGTGGTCATGTAAATCCTGTCTGCTAAACGTATTTCTAAGTGCGCAACGGAAATCCGCTGCGCGCCGGCACTCCGATCGTCCGCCGGACACGACACAGCACAACGAGGCGCGGCGCGGCGGACACGAGCAAAGCGGCCACGGAGGCCGGAAAAGAGAGAGTTGAGATTCGGCCGCGGGAGCGGCATGCGTGTTCGCGGGAGTTTCCTGAACGCGCATTTCTGAGCCGTTCGCCGCGGCTGGTTGACGTTGTCATTTTCAGCGGCGAAGGCAAAAAAATCGGGCACATTTCTCGATTCGGGCGCGATGTTACCAGAACACCGCGCCCCTGCCAACTCTTGGAAGCACGCCAAGCCTTTGATGCAACAGATTTATTTTTGCCAGGCGCTGGCTTCGTCGAGGGTTTTGATGTCGTCGGAGGAAAGCTGAAGCTGTGTCGCGGCCGCGAGACTCTCCAGTTGCTTCACCGAAGTTGCGCTCGCGATCGGCGCGGTCACGCTCGGCCGCGCGATGATCCACGCCAGCGCGACCGTCGCGGGCGTCGTGCTGTTGCGCGTGGCGACTTCGACGAGCGCATCGACGATATTGAGCCCGCGATCGTTCAGATACTTCTCCACGCGCGAGCCGCGCGCCGCCTGCGTCGTGTCCGCCTTCGACCGGTACTTGCCCGACAGAAACCCGCTCGCGAGACTGAAATACGTGACCACGGCAATCCTGTGCTTCTCGACGACCGGTTCCAGATCCGTCTCGTAGCCTTCGCGGTCGTACAGGTTGTACTCCGGCTGAAGAATCTGATACGCCGGTAGCCCCGTATCCTTCGCGACCTTCAGCGCTTCTTCCAGCCGCGCGCCCTTGTAATTGGACGCGCCGATCACCCGCACCTTCCCCGCCTTGATGAGCTTCTGATACGCGTCGAGCGTCTCGTCGAACGGCGTCTTCTCGTCGTCGAGATGCGAGAAGTAGACGTCGATGTAGTCGGTCTTGAGCCGCCGCAGCGAATCGTCGACGGCCGCCGCGATGTTCGCCGCCGACAGCCCCGCGCGCGAGCCGAGCATGCCGACCTTCGTGGCGAGCACGATCTTGTCGCGCTTGCCGCTTTCCTTGAACCACTTGCCGATGATCGCTTCGGATTCGCCGCCCTGATGCCCGTCGACCCACGCGGAGTAGACGTCGGCGGTATCGACGAAATTGAGGCCGTGATCGACGAAGGCGTCGAGGATGGAGAACGACGTGCGCTCGTCGGCGGTCCAGCCGAAGACGTTGCCGCCGAAGACGAGCGGCGCGACCTTGAGATCCGATGTGCCGATGCTGCGGGTTTGCATGGGTGCTCCGTGTGGCTGAGAGGTGGATCAAAAAGCATACGCGTGATTGCGAGGCCTTGCCTGACAAGGCGGCCCGGGATTCATTCGAGTTTCGTTACACGAATCGTTTGCGCGAGCCCTCAAGTTTTTTTCGAGGGGCCCGATAACCACAAGTAGGCGGCCGGCTATCACCGAGCGCAGGACCGCCAGGCAACTCACTCGGTGCCATTAGCCAAAGCCAGATACAGTCTCCCAGGAGAGAACAAATGATCGGTATCAATAGCAATATCAACTCGCTGGTTGCCCAGCAAAACCTCAACGGCACGCAAAGCGCACTGTCGTCGGCCATCACCCGCCTGTCGTCGGGCAAGCGCATCAACAGCGCGGCTGACGATGCAGCAGGTCAAGCGATCGCATCGCGCATGACCTCGCAGATCAACGGCTTGAACCAGGGTGTGTCGAACGCGAACGACGGCGTGTCGATGACCCAGACGGCATCGAGCGGTCTGTCGCAGATCTCGGACAACCTGCAGCGTATCCGCCAGTTGGCCGTGCAGGCTTCGAGCGGCTCGCTGTCGTCGAGCGACCGCGCCTCGCTGCAGAAGGAAGTGACGCAGCGTATCGCTGAAGTGAACCGTATCGCTTCGCAAACGACCTACAACGGCACGAACGTGCTCGACGGCTCGGCCGGCGTGAAGTCCTTCCAGATCGGTGCGAATGTCGGTCAGTCGATCTCTGTCGACCTTACCCAGAACATGTCGGCAGCCAAGCTGAACTCGGGTACGAACGGTGGCAACCCGCAAGCCGGCACCACGCTCGGCACGCTGACGAATCTGGCGCTCGACAACACCGGCGCTGACGATACCGCCAACACGACGACCGCGCACGCGATTACCTCGATCAACGTGATCGCGGACGGTAAGGGCGGCTATTCCTACACGGACCAGAACAACCAGAAGCTGGCCTTGACGACCGACACCCCGGCCGGAACTTTTGATCCGACGAAGGTCTTCGCGATTACTGCTGGCAAGATCACGGGCCTTTCGGCGACGGCCAACGCCGGCGTCCCGCCGGCCGACAGCACGCAAGCCGCCAGCATCGCGAACAACAGTGCGGTCCCGGCCGTTTCGGCCATCGACCTGACGGCAACTGACGGCGCTTCGATGGCGATCGAGTCGATCGATAACGCATTGCAAACGGTGAACAGCGTCCAGGCAACGCTCGGTGCGGTGCAGAACCGCTTCAGCTCTGTCGCCGCTACGCAGACGGCTCAGTCGACGAACCTCTCGTCCGCTCAATCGCAGATCACCGACGCGAACTTCGCGCAGGAAACCGCGAACCTGTCGAAGGCTCAAGTGCTGCAACAAGCTGGTATTTCGGTGCTGGCCCAAGCGAACTCGATGCCCCAGCAAGTTCTGAAGCTCCTCGGCTAAGCAACATCGCCGACGCAGTAACCGGCGCGCGTCAGCACCGTGCGCGCCGGAGGCAACAAAGCATCAAAGCAGTCAGCGCACGGGGAGCTTGTCTCCCTATGCGCGTTTTCGGGAGATGACGACTCCCGCCCAATTTCGAACGATCGCGCCACGCAACGACCGGAGTACACATGACCACCGTAGCCACGACAACGGCCTCCACTGTCGATCCGAACAGCGCGGTCCAGCAGGCCGCGCAGTCGATCATCAGCGGCTCGACCAAATCGACGATGGACGTGAACTCGCTCGTCAGCGCGATTGTCAACGCGAAGGTCGCCGGGCAGACCGACGCGCTCAACAACAAAAAGACCACCGAGAACACGCAGCTCACCGCCATCGGCACGCTCAAGTCCGTGCTGTCGCTGCTGCAAAGCTCGGTCTCCTCGCTCGCAGACGGCACGACCCTCGCGACCTTTACGGCCAGCGCCGATGGACAGGGTCTTACAGCAACGGCAAGCACCGGCGCGGTGGGCGGCAGCTATGCCGTCAAGGTCACAAACATCGCCACGGCGCAGTCGATCACCTCAGGCGCCTTCAACGCCACGACTCAGCTCGGCACCGGTTCGCTGACGCTTTCCATGAACGGAAAGACGAGCACGATCAACGTCGGCAGCAGCAACAACACGCTGTCCGGCATCGCCTCGGCCATCAATTCGGCATCCGATAATCCGGGCGTCACGGCCACCATCGTCAACGGCACCGATGGCGCCCACCTCGTGCTTCGCTCGTCGTCCACCGGTCAGTCGAACGGGATCAACGTCAGCGTGGCGCTGGCCTCGGGCTCCGTGGACAACGGTCTGAGCAAGCTCGCGGTCACCACGATCAATTCGACGACTTCCGGCGGCACGACGGTGTCGGCCCCGACATCGCTCAATGCGGCGAGTTCCGCGAATTGGACGCAGAGCACGGTCGGCCAGGACGCCAACCTCACGATCGCTGGCACTGCTGTATCAAGCGCAAGCAACACGATCACGAGCGCGCTTTCCGGCGTGAGCATGACGCTTTCGGCGGCCTCGGTCGGCACCACGCAAACGCTCACCGTATCTCCGGATGTGAGCGGCCAGAAAACGACCATCGAAGGTTTCGTCACCGCGTACAACAACTTCATCAGCACGGCGTCGTCCCTGACATCGTACGACTCGACGCAGGCAGCCGGATCGCAAGGCGGCGTGCTGCTCGGCGACTCGATGATGAATACGATCAAGAACACGATTTCGAGCACGATCAGCAAGGCGATCGGCTCGGGCACGAGCGCGGTCAATCTCGCGTCGATCGGCATCACGCTACAACCGGACGGCACGCTGAAGACCGATGAGACGGCGCTTACCAACGCGCTGACCAACAATGCAGGCACCGTGGCGTCATTGTTCAATTCGACGAACGGCGTCGCCGCGCAACTGAACAACAGCCTGACCTCATTCCTGGCGACCGGCGGCATCATCGACACACGCACGACCGCGCTCAACGACGATCTCACGAGCATCTCGGATCAGCAAACGCAGTTGACCGCGTACACCCAGCAACTCACGACGGACTACAACGCGCAGTTCACCGCGCTCAATACGCTGATGTCGAGCATGTCGACGCAATCGAGCTACCTGACCGCCCTCTTCGGCGGCACGAACAGCGCGGGCGCAATGGCGACGAACAAGGCGTAAGGACGAGACATGAACCAGCAAGAGCTGATTCAGCGCGCATGGGCGCTGACCGAAGCCATCGAAGCCGCCGTGGACGCGCAGGACTGGCCGCGCGCCGCCGAACTCACGCAAGCACGCACGCCGCTCGTCATGGCGTTCGAGGCGGATCAGCCGGCGGAATCGCTCGCGACCATCCGCAGGATTCAGGCAAGCATCGAATCGACAATGGAACGGTCGCAAGCCGCGCAGACGATTCTCTCGACGGGATATCGCCGGTCGATGGAACACGCGCAGGCCGCCGGGCGTTATCAACAGGCTGCGCGGTTCTAAAGTTCTTCGGATCGACGCCGATAAACAATCAACAACAAGAACAACGCGTCGATGTCATGACGCGCTGCTTCGACCTCGATGCCCGCCTTGCGCGGGCATTTTTCTTTTCGGCGCGGACGTTGGAAATCAGCGTCCGAGCGTCAGCGTCAGATAAGCCGCATACAGCACGCCGTTGCCGAGCAGCGCCCACAGCGCGACGCCATTGCCGCGCGCATGAAAGCGCAGCCACGCCGCCGCCGCGAGCGTGATCAACACGCCGGTCAGCACTTCGATACGCGGCTCCCACGGCGTCAGCATGATGCCGATGGCGGGCAGCAACGTGCCCTGAAACACCATCGCGCCGGTGATGTTGCCGAACGCGAGCGTGTCCTTCCCTCTTCGCGCCCACAGAATGCTGTTGACCTTCTCGGGCAGCTCCGTCGCGATCGGAATGATGATGAGCGACAGCAGCAGCGCCGATACGCCGAGCGCCTGCGACACGCCTTCCACACCATGAATGAAGCCCTTCGCGCCGCCGACGAGCAGCACGATGCCGATCAGGAACTGGAGCATGATCGAGCCGAGACTGGTCTTCAGGCCCACGCGCGAAATGAAAAGCGCTTCGGGCGCTTCGGTGCCGTGGCCGCTATCGACGAGATTCGCCGATGCGCGGAACGTCGCGATCACGTAGATCACGTACAGCGCGACGAGACCGACCGCGAATAGCGCACGCACTTGCCACGCGTGATGCGGGACGAACATCGCGCCCGCCGCGATCAGAAATGCCACGAGGAAGAAGTTGAGGTCGCGCGTGAAGCCCGTGCGCTCCGGCATGATGACGCCGCGCAAGCCGCGCGATTTCATGATGGCGAGCGTCATCAGGCAAGTGGATAGCGTCGCGAGCATGAGCGGCGCGCCGAGAATCGCGCCGACACCGATTTCTTCGTTGACCGCGCGGCTCGCGGTGCCGCCCAATAGCGCGATGATCGGCACCGTGGTTTCGGGCAGCGCCGTGCCGACCGCCGCGAACAGCGATCCGGTCACGCCTTCCGAAATGCCGAGCCGCTCGCCGAGATGTTCGAGCGCGTTGGTGAACAGCTCGGATGCGACGAGGATGATCGCGAGCATGAACGCGAGTTCGATGAAGAGCATTGTCATGCGGCACCCCGCATCGAACGACGAGACTCGGGCAGCACGCGTGCGCGAACGCCGGCGCGGATCAGGAATGAATGTTTTGATTGTGGGGACACGACGATGATTCCACGGCCGGACGTCAGCGAACCATGATGCGCGACGCCCGTCCGGCCAGGAACGGCATGGCGCATCAATGGTCTCGCCAAACCGGACCGGTCGAACGCGCCACGGCAGTAGAGCCGAGGATGTTGACGCGTTCTCCTTCGCGACGGAAGGAAGGCTACTCCCCAAAGACCGGGGCAGTGTAGCGTGATGCGCCGTCTTCGGCAAGCCGATGCCGCCACGCGATGGCATACCGGTATGCGCAATGCTTCGTTGTCGCCGATTGTTTCGTTGGATAAGCTACGCGCGCAGGCGCGGTGCTTGCTCGCATCGCGCGTCTGACGCCATTCAAGCAACAAGAACACCGATGTGTGACCGAGAGTCACGGGAGATTTCATGCGCCTCAACCGCTTTACAGCCGCATTCGCTGTCGTCTTCATGGCCGCGCCGATGCTCGCGATGGCCAAGCCGCTCACCGTCTGCACCGAGTCGAGCCCGGATGGTTTCGATGTCGTGCAGTTCAATTCGCTCGTGACGACGAACGCTTCCGCCGACGTCATCTTCAACACGCTCGTCTCGTACGACGAAGCCGCGAAGAAGGTCGCGCCGTCGCTTGCCGAGAAGTGGGACGTATCGAGCGACGGGCTCACGTACACGTTCCATTTGCGGCCGAATGTGCAGTTCCAGACGACCGATTACTTCAAGCCGACGCGCCCGCTCAATGCGGACGACGTCGTCTTCACGTTCGAGCGCATGCTGTCGGACAGCAATCCGTGGCACAAGGTGGCGGGCGCAAGCGGCTTTCCGCATGCGCAGTCGATGGGTCTCGTGAAGCTCATCAAGGCCGTGAGCAAAGTGGATGACCAGACCGTCAAGTTCGAACTCAACGAGCCGAACGCGACCTTCGTGCCTATCCTCACGATGGGATTCGCATCGATCTATTCGGCGCAATACGCGGACGAATTGCTGAAGGCGAACAAGCAGCTGGATATCAACAGCAAGCCCATCGGCACCGGGCCGTTCGTGCTCAAGAGCTATACGAAAGACGCGGTCATCCGCTACGACGTGAACCCTTCGTACTGGGGACCGAAGCCGAAGATCGATCGCCTCATCTACGCCATCACGCCCGATGCGTCCGTGCGCGCGCAGAAGATCAAGGCGGGCGAATGCCAGATCGCGCTGTCGCCGAAGCCGCAGGACGTGCTCGACGCAAAGAAGGACAAGTCGCTCAAGGTCAGCGAAACGCCTGCGTTCATGACCGCGTTCGTCGCGCTGAACACGCAGAAGAAGCCGCTCGATAACCCGAAGGTGCGTCAGGCGCTGAACATGGCGTTCGATCGCACGACCTACATGAAGACCGTGTTCGACAACACCGCGACGCCTGCGGTGAATCCGTATCCGCCGAACACCTGGAGTTATGACAAGAACGTGCAGGCGTATCCGTATTCGGTGGATCGCGCGAAGAAGCTGCTTGCCGATGCGGGCTTGCCGAATGGCTTCGAAACGACGATCTGGGTGCGTCCGAACGGCAGCGTGCTGAATCCGAATCCGAAGGCGGGCGCGGAGTTGCTGCAGGCCGATCTGGCGAAGATCGGCGTGAAGGCGCAAGTAAAGGTGATCGAATGGGGCGAGCTGATCAAGGAAGCGAAGCAGGGTCAGCACGACATGTTGTTCATGGGCTGGGCCGGCGACAACGGCGATCCGGACAACTATCTTTCGCCGCTCTTCAGTTGCAACGCGGTGAAGTCGGGCATCAACTTCGCGCGCTTCTGCGATCCGCAACTGGACAAGCTGATCGCGGACGGCAAGGCCACGCCCGATGTCGCGAAGCGCACGAAGTCGTATGTGGATGCGCAGAAGATCATCCACGATCAGGCGCTGTGGATTCCGCTCGTCTATCCGACCGCAGCGGCCCTCACGCGCGCCAATGTCAGCGGCTATAACGTGAGTCCGTTCGGGCGGCAGAACTTCGGGGCGGTTTCCGTGCAGTAAGTGACCTCAGGCCGGCGCGAAGCGAATCACGCCATCGTCGCCGGTCTGACGTTTCAGCGTTCCATCGAGCCAAAGCAAATTCAGATGCGCGAGCGCTTCGCCGAGCGCGAACGTCATCTGATGAATGTCGAGCTTGCGCTTGAACATGATCGGCACGATATCGGCGGCGCTGCATGGCTTTTCGGCGCACGCCTCGCGCACTTCCGCGAGCCGCGCGCGATGATGCTCCCGCAATTGCCCGATGCGCGTCTGCACCCCGCGAAACGGCTTGCCGTGCGAAGGCAACGCGAGCACATCGGCGGGCATGGTTTCGTATCGCCCGAGCGATTCCAGATACAGCGCAAGCGGATTGCCTTCCGGCTCGATGGCGAACACGGACACGTTCGTCGAAATGCGCGGCAACACCATGTCGCCGGAAATCAGCAGCTTGTCCGATGCGCAATACAACGCGCTATGTTCCGGCGAATGGCCGTATCCCGACACCACTTCCCATTCGCGCGCGCCAATGCGCACACGCTCGCCATCGCGGATACGGCGAAACTCGCGCGGCATCGACGGCACGAGCGTCGGGTAATAGCTGTCGCGCTTCTTCAACGCATCGAGCGATGCTTCGTCGGTCATGCCGTGCGCCGCGAAATGCGCCGCGGCGCGCTCACCGCCCGCGTTCGAGCCATCGCCCGCGGCCATCACGCGGCCCATCGCGTATTCGCCGAGCGAGATCCACAGACGCACGTTCCAGCGCCGCTTGTCGCCGCCCTCGCAAATCCAGTCGGCAAGACCGAGATGATCCGGATGGCAATGCGTGACGATCACGCGCAGCACCGGCAGACCGTCGAGCGCGGTATCGAACACACGTTCCCAGTTCGCGCGAATGCTTTCGTTCGCAATGCCGCAATCGATGACCGTCCAGCCCTGCACGCCATCGATCTCATCGCGCAAGAGCCAGAGGTTGATGTGATCGAGCGCGAACGGCAGCGGCATGCGCAGCCAATAGACGCCGGGAGCGACTTCCTTCACGCCGCCCGGCTCGGGCAATTCGTCGGCGAATACATAATCGAGCTGATGTTCGAGTGCGTTCATCGGTGCCTTTGGATGGTGGATGGCGGTCGCGCGGCAGTGCGGTCTCGCCGCGTTGCATTCGGGCGGAGTTGACGCTAACGTAAACGTCATTCTAACGTTGCACGCGCGCCGGCGCATGGCGGTTTTCCGATGACCCAGCCCACGCATTACACGATCACCGATTTGGCGCGCGAGTTCGACGTCACGCCGCGCGCCATCCGCTTCTACGAAGATCAGGGCCTGCTCGCGCCGCGACGCGAAGGCGCGAACGGCCTGCGCCGCGTGTATTCCTCGCGCGACCGCACGCGCCTCAAGCTCACGCTGCGCGGCAAGCGGCTCGGCTTCACGCTGTCGGAGATTCGCGCGCTGCTCGATCTCTACGATTCCCCCACCGGCACCGCCACGCAGCTTCGCGCGTTCATCGACACCATCGCCGCGCATCGCGAAGTGCTGCAACGCCAGCTCGAAGACCTGAACACGACGCTCGACGAACTCGCCGCTTACGAAGAGCAAGGCCGCGCGCTGCTCGCGGCGGGCATCGACAAACGCGCGCGCCGCTCGAAAGCCGCATGATGTGAGCCGACATGAACCACTTTCCCAAGCTGCTCTCGTCGCAAATCGGCTTCGATGTCGCGCAGACGCTGCTCGAAGGTTTCGACCGGCACTACTGCGTGTTCCGCGAAGCCGCCGTCCGTGCGAAGACGCTCTTCGAGCAGGGCGATTGGCGCGCGATGTCGCAGCTCGCGCGCGAACGCATCACGTCGTATGACGAACGCGTCGCGGAATGCGTGGCGCGTCTCGAAGACGAGTACGACGCGGAGAATATCGACGACGACGTCTGGCAGCAGATCAAGCTCCATTACATCGGCTTGCTCACGACGCATCGGCAGCCGGAGTGCGCCGAGACGTTCTTCAACTCGGTGTGCTGCAAGATCCTGCATCGCTCATACTTCAACAACGATTTCATCTTCGTGCGTCCGGCCATTTCGACCGAATACATCGAGAACGACGAGCCCGCCGCGAAGCCGACGTATCGCGCGTATTACCCGGAGAAGGACGGCCTCGCGGCGACGCTCGAGCGCATCGTCACGAACTTTCAGTTGCAGCCGCCGTTCGAAGACCTCACGCGCGACGTGCAATGCGTGATGCAATCGCTGAAGGATACATTCGGCGACTTCGCGCCCGCGCCGAATTTCCAGATTCACGTGCTGTCGTCGCTCTTCTTTCGCAACAAGGCGGCGTATATCGTCGGACGCATCATTCATGGCGATTCCTTGCTGCCGTTCGCCATCGCCATCCGTCATACAAAGCCCGGCCTGCTCGCGCTCGATACCGTGCTCGTCGAGCGTCAACAGCTGCTCATCATCTTCAGCTTTTCGCATTCGTACTTTCTCGTCGACATGGAAGTGCCGTCGGCGTATGTGCACTTTCTGCGCACCATCATGCCGGCCAAGCCGAACGCGGAAATCTACACGTCGCTCGGCCTGCAGAAGCAGGGCAAGAACCTGTTCTATCGCGACCTGCTGCATCACCTGAAACATTCGAGCGATCAGTTCATCATCGCGCCGGGCATCAAGGGACTCGTGATGATCGTGTTCACGCTGCCGTCGTTTCCCTATGTGTTCAAGCTCATCAAGGATTCGTTTCCGCCGCCGAAAGACACCACGCGCGCGAAGATCGAGGACAAGTATCTGCTCGTGAAGCGACACGACCGGCTGGGCCGCATGGCCGATACGCTCGAATATTCGAGCGTCGCGCTGCCTGTCGCGCGGCTCGATCACGCGCTCATCCGCGAGTTGGAGAAGGAAGCGCCCTCGATGATCGAATACGAAGGCGACAAGCTCGTGATCCGGCACGTCTATATCGAACGGCGCATGGTGCCGCTCAATCTCTTCCTGCAGAACGGCAATGCGGACGACATCGATCACGGCATCAAGGAATTCGGCGATGCGATCAAGCAGCTGATTCAGGCGAACATCTTCCCCGGCGACATGCTTTACAAGAATTTCGGCGTGACGCGGCATGGACGCGTCGTGTTCTACGATTACGACGAGATCGAATATCTGACCGAATGCAACGTGCGCAGCGTGCCGCCGCCGCGCAACGAGGAAGACGAGTTGTCGGGCGAGCCGTGGTATACCGTCGGTCCGCACGATATCTTTCCGGAAACATACGGCACGTTCCTGCTCGGCGATCCGCGCGTGCGCGAAGCGTTCATGCGCCATCACGCGGATTTCTTCGACCCTGCGCTGTGGCAGCGTCACAAGGAGCAACTGCAACGAGGCGAACTCGCCGACTTTTTTCCCTACGACGGAGCCATCCGATTCTGCATCCGCTATCCGGAACGCTTCGAGAAGGCATCCGCGCGCGCCGCATGACGTGCGCCATGCGGTGCATCCTTTGAAACATGCAATACGAACATCACCATGACTGACCGAAACAACGAAGCCGCTCATCCCCTCGCCCATCTCTTCGACAACAACCAGAGCTGGGTCACGCGCAAGCTTGCGGAGGACGCGGAGTTCTTCGAGCGGCTCGCGCATCAGCAGGCGCCGGAATATCTGTGGATCGGCTGCTCCGATTCGCGCGTGCCCGCGAACCAGATCATCGGCTTGCCGCCGGGCGAAGTGTTCGTGCATCGGAATATCGCGAACGTGGTCGTGCACTCGGACCTGAACGCGCTGTCCGTGATCCAGTTCGCCGTCGATCTCCTGAAGGTGAAGCACATCATGGTCGTCGGCCATTACGGCTGCTCGGGCGTGGGCGCGGCGCTCGTCGGGCGGCGCGTCGGACTCGCGGATAACTGGCTGCGTCACGTCGAAGACGTGCGCGAGAAACACGCCGCGCTGCTCGACGAATGGCCGATGGGCGAAGCGCGGCATCGCCGGCTCGTGGAACTGAACACGATCGAGCAGACGCTCAACGTGTGCCGCACCACCGTCGTCAACGACGCCTGGGCGCGCGGGCAGGACCTCACCGTTCACGGCTGGACCTACGGCGTCCACGACGGCCGTCTGCGCAACATGGGCATGATGATCAGTGCGCAGGAAGCAGTGGACCCGACGTATCAATCGTGCCTCGCGGCGTTGACGCGCGAAGGCGCACATGCGGCGGAGAACGACGTCATCGCGTCCGATGCGGCGCGTCTCGGCGCCATTCCCGCCGTCATTCAGGGCGTCATCAAGGAGCTAAAACATGAGTGAGACACAGAGCGATCCGGTCGTCATCGTTTCGGCGGCACGCACGCCGATGGCCGCGTTTCAGGGCGATTTCGCCACGTTGACCGCGCCGCAGCTCGGCGCGTCGGCAATTCGCGCGGCAGTCGAACGCGCGGGCCTCGCGCCCGAGCAGGTCGGCGAAGCGATCATGGGCTGCGTGCTGCCCGCGGGACAAGGCCAGGCGCCCGCGCGTCAGGCGGCGCTCGGCGCGGGCCTGCCGCTTTCCACCGGCTGCACGACGATCAACAAGATGTGCGGCTCCGGCATGCGCGCCGCGATGTTCGCGCACGACATGCTCGTCGCGGGATCGGCGGACGTGATCGTCGCGGGCGGCATGGAAAGCATGACGAACGCGCCGTATCTGCTGCCGAAGGCGCGCGGCGGCATGCGCATGGGGCACGGTCAGGTGCTCGATCACATGTTCCTCGACGGCCTCGAAGACGCCTACGACAAAGGCCGCCTGATGGGCACGTTCGCGGAGCAATGCGCGTCGTCGTATGCGTTCTCGCGCGAATCGCAGGACGCGTTCGCGGTCGAATCGCTGCGCCGCGCGCAACGCGCGAACGAGGACGGATCGTTCCAATGGGAAATCGCGCCGGTCACCGTGCAAGGCCGCAAGGGCGATACGCTCATCGCGCGCGACGAGCAGCCGTTCAAGGCGAACATCGACAAGATTCCGACGCTCAAGCCCGCGTTCGCGAAGGACGGCACGGTGACGGCGGCGAATTCGTCGTCGATATCGGATGGCGCGGCCGCGCTCGTCATGATGCGCGAATCCACCGCCAAGCGCCTCGGCGTGACGCCGGTTGCGCGCGTCGCCGGACACAGCACGTTCGCGCAGCAGCCCGCGTTGTTCACGACCGCGCCGGTCGGTGCAATCTCGAAGCTCTTCGAGAAGAACGGCTGGCGCGCGAACGATGTCGATCTCTACGAAATCAACGAAGCGTTCGCCGTCGTCACGATGGCCGCGATGCGCGAACACGACCTGCCGCACGACAAGGTCAACGTGAACGGCGGCGCGTGCGCGCTCGGGCATCCTATCGGCGCGTCGGGCGCGCGGATTCTCGTCACGCTGATCGGCGCGTTGCGCAAGCGCGGGTTGAAGCGCGGCGTGGCGTCGTTGTGCATCGGCGGGGGCGAAGCGACGGCGATGGGCATCGAACTGATCTGAAGCCATCCACAAAGGACAACGCATGAAAACCGCCCTGATCATCGGCGCATCACGCGGTATCGGCCACGAGTTCGCACGCGAATATTGCCGCGACGGCTGGCGCGTGCTGGCCACCGCGCGCGACAAGGCCGCGCTCTCCACGCTCGACGCGCTCGGCGCGCAAACCTTCTCGCTCGACGTGACGCAGCCGGAGCAGATCGCCGCGCTCGCGTGGCAGCTCGACGAAGAGCGGCTCGATGTCGCGATCATCGTGTCGGGCGTGTACGGCCCGCGCACGGAAAGCGTGGAAACCATCAGCAGCGACGATTTCGACGCCGTCATGCACACCAACGTGCGCGGCCCGATGCAGCTCATCCCCGTGCTGCTGCCGCTCACGGACGCGGCGCACGGCGTGCTCGCCGTCGTGTCGAGCAAGATGGGCAGCATCAGCGAAGCGAGCGGCACGACCGGCTGGCTGTATCGCGCGAGCAAGGCGGCGCTCAATTCGGCGCTGAAGGTGGCTTCGCTGGAATCGCGGCATTCGGCGTGCATCGCGCTGCATCCGGGCTGGGTGCGCACGGAGATGGGCGGGCCGTCGGCGGCCATCGACGTCGCGCGCAGCGTCACCGGCATGCGCGCGGTGATCGCGGAAGCGCGTGCGTTGCGCGACGACTTCAACGGCCGCTTCATCCAGTACGACGGCACGAAGCTCGACTGGTGACGCATCGACTTATTCGACCAATACGACCGGGAACATCCGAATGACCTATCACGTGCATGGCGTTTCGGCGTCCGGCAACTGCTACAAGGTGCGTCTCGCGCTCGAACAACTGAAGCTGCCGTATGTCTGGCATGAAGTGGACATGATGCACGGCGCCACGCGCACCGACGCCTTCCGCAAGCTCAATCCGAACGGCAAGGTGCCGGTGCTGTGCATCGACGAGACGACGACGCTCACCGAATCCGACGCCATTCTCTGCTATCTCGCCGACGGCACGCCGCTCATGCCCGACGACCGCCTGCAACGCGCGCAAGTGCTGCAGTGGATGTTCTTCGAGCAGTACAGTCACGAGCCGTACGTGGCCGTCGCGCGCTTCATCCGGCAGTTTTTGAAGCAGCCCGACGATCCGCGTCTGCCCGAGAAAACCGCCGGTTCGTATCGCGCGCTCGACGTGATGGAGCAGCATCTCGCCGCGCGCACGTTCTTCGTCGCCGAGCGATACACGGTCGCGGACATCGCGCTTTTCGCGTACACGCATGTCGCCGATGAAGCCGGTCTCGACCTGTCGCGCTATCCGGCGATCCGCGCGTGGCTGGATCGCGTGCGCAGCCAGCCGGGTCATGTCGCGATGCCGGGAGTCGATGCATGAAGCCGGTGGAATGCCCGTGCGGCGGGGCGTCGCCAGCGCAGAAGGCGAATGCGCGGGCGCCGCGCTACGAGGATTGCTGCGGGCGTTTCATCGACGGCGACGCAGCGCCCGCCAACGCGATGGAACTGATGCGCTCGCGCTACACCGCCTACGTGCTCGGCGATACCGCGTACCTGCGCGCGACGTGGGACGCGGCAACCTGCCCGCCCGACCTCGATGCCTCCGACACCGGCACGCGCTGGCTCGGCCTGCAGATCAAGCGCCACACGGCGATCGACGCGAATCACGAGGAAGTGGACTTCGTCGCGCGATACAAGGTGGACGGACGCGCTCATCGTCTGCATGAAGCCAGCCGCTTTACGCGCGATGCCAATGGCCGCTGGGTTTATATCGACGGAGAAATAAAAGAAAAGTAAATATGTTCTTAATATAACCGCGATTCGCGGCGGTACTTATTTCCTGAACTTCTCCTTTCAGATTAAGCGGTTACGGGGTTTCCTTTATTGTGCAGTGCAATTTTGAACGGGTAATCTCTCTTTACGCCAGCGCGTTGTCATTCTCGCGCACTGGTAAAGAGCGTTGCCCCGCTTTAATGCCTGCATTGCCCGTTTGAAGCCATTCGTCGTGCCTTTTTGGGGCATGACTCCCGAAACCAGCATTCGATACTGCTCTCCGCGAGCAGCGCGACAGGTTTGTGACTTCGATCAGGCAACAGTCCGGGGCGACGCACATCAACATCGATCGGATGCAGTCGGAGTTCACGGATGGCGATCAGAAACTGGTTGGTCGGATGCAGCATGTTGTGCTCGCTCGCGACGGCGTTGGTCACGTCCGCCGTGCGCGCCGAACCGATCGGCGGCGTGCGTCAATCCGAGGGCCTCACGGCTCCCGTCTTCGGACAGATTCCCGATGCGCTCGATCCGAGCCTGCCGGTCGTCGCCAATGGGCTGAACGAGACGGTCATCGGCGTGCCGGAAGACGACATCGCGCTCGAAACCACCGTGTTCAAGCCGGACGGCGCGGGCCCGTTCCCGATGATCGTCTTCAATCACGGCAAGCTTCCCGGCGACGCCCACGCGCAGCCGCGCAACCGCCCGGTCGCGCTCGCACGCGAGTTCGTGCGTCACGGCTATGTCGTCGTGGTGCCGAATCGTCGTGGCTTCGCCGGCTCGGGCGGCGACTACGCCGGCCGCGGCTGCAACGTCGAAGCGAACGGCTTCGCGCAGGCGCGCGATGTCGCCGCCACCGTCGCGTACATGAGCCAGCAGCCGTATGTGGACAAGACGCATATCGTCGTGGCGGGCACGTCGCACGGCGGGCTGACGTCCATCGCCTACGGCGCGCGCGACGCGATGTCCGCGCCCGGCGTGCGCGGTCTCATCAATTTCTCCGGCGGGCTGCGTCAGGACGAATGCGCGGGCTGGCAGAAGAATCTCGTCAACGCGTTCGGCGCTTACGGCGAACACGTGCGCCTGCCGTCGCTGTGGCTTTACGGCGACAACGACTCGGTCTGGCAAGGCAATCTCTCCGCGCAAATGTACGACGCGTTCGTCGCGCACGGCGCGCGCGCGAGCATGGTCGACTTCGGCACGTACAAGAGCGACGCGCATCGGCTCGTCGGCGATCGCGACGGCGTGCAGGTCTGGTGGCCGCGCGTGAAGGCGTTCCTCGCGCAGATCGGCATGCCGACGTCCGTGCAGTATCAGGTCGCCGAGCCGCGCGCGCCGCAGGCGTCGGGCTACGCGAGCCTGGATTCGGTGCAGTCGGTGCCGTTCATCGACGAAGGCGGACGCGCCGGGTATCGCAATTTCCTGAGCCAGTATTCGAGCCGCGCGTTCGCCGTGTCGGATTCGGGCGCGTGGTCGTGGGCGGAAGGCGGCGACGATCCGATGTCCGTCGCCATCGCCGGATGCCAGAAGCAAAGCAGCGATCCGTGCCGCCTCTACGCGGTCGATGACGCCGTCGTCTGGAAGGGCGCGCCCTCCGCCGACACGCAGACGGCATCGCGCTGAACGCTGACCAACGGAAAACGCAAACGCCGGCCCGCGCGCCGGCGTTTTCGCATCTTGCGGCGGGATGGTTCGCATAGGCGTCGCGTTCGCCGACGATGCGCGCGACATCGCGTTTTCGCTCATCCGATGCGCGCGCATGCGCGTCGCAAAAGTCCGTCGAAAAGGGAAGCGCGCGGACATTTTCGGGATAATTGGAGCGCGCGATGTCTCGCGCGTCTTTCCTCGAAATGCGCAGGCCCTGCGGCCTGACCGATGTACCGGCTCGCGTCACCCGCGGGCCTGGGAGCCGTTTTTGAACACAGAAGCGAATCAAGATTGGGTTGCGCGCTCGCTCGCCGCCGTGTGGCATCCGTGTACCCAGATGAAGCATCACGAGCGCGTGCCGCTCGTGCCGATTGCGCGCGGCAAGGGCGCGTGGCTCTACGATCCGGCGGGCAACCGCTATCTCGACGCCATCAGTTCGTGGTGGGTCAATCTCTTCGGCCACGCGAATGCGGATATCAACCGCGCGCTGAAAGATCAGCTCGATACGCTCGAACACGCGATGCTCGCGGGCTGCACGCACGCGCCCGCCGTCGAACTGGCCGAGCGGCTTTCCGCGCTGACGCAGCGCACGTTAGGCCACGCGTTCTTCGCGTCGGATGGCGCGTCGGCGGTCGAGATCGCGTTGAAGATGAGCTTCCACTTCTGGCGCAATCGCGGCCAGAACGAGAAGCGCGAGTTCGCGTGCCTCGCGAACAGCTATCACGGCGAGACCATCGGCGCGCTCGGCGTGACGGATGTCGCGCTCTTCAAGGACGCCTACGACCCGCTGATCCGTCACGCGCACGTGGTTGCATCGCCGGCGGCGGTGGGCGTGGACGAAGCCATCGCCGCGATGCGCGCGCTCTTCGAGCAACGCGCGACGCAGCTTGCCGCGGTCATCGTCGAGCCGCTCGTGCAGTGCGCGGCGGGCATGGCGATGTACGACGCGTCGTATCTCACGCGATTGCGCGCGCTCTGCGACGAATTCGGCGTGCACCTGATCGCCGATGAAATCGCGGTCGGCTGCGGACGCACGGGCACCTTCTTCGCGTGCGAGCAGGCGGGCGTGTGGCCGGACTTCGTGTGTCTGTCGAAGGGCATCAGCGGCGGTTACTTGCCGCTTTCGATCGTGCTGACACGCGACGAGATCTACGCCGCTTTCTACGACGACGACGTGACGCGCGGCTTTCTGCATTCGCATTCGTACACGGGCAATCCGCTCGCGTGCCGCGCGGCGCTGGCCACGCTCGATCTCTTCGAAAGCGCGAAGGTGCTGGAAGAGAATCGGCGTAAATCGGCGCTGCTGGGCGAGACGTTGCGGACGCACTTCGGCAAGCACGAACGCGTGAAGAATCTGCGCGAGCGCGGCACGATCTTCGCGTTCGATGTCGATATCGCCGACAAGACTTTCTCGCGCCGCTTCTTCGCGAACGCGCTGCAACGCGAGCTGCTGATGCGTCCCATCGGCACGACGGTGTACTTGATGCCGCCGTACATTCTCTCCGACGACGAACTCGCGCTGCTCGCACAACGCACGCGCGACACGCTCGACGCGACGCTCGCGGAGGCCGCATGACGCGCACATCGGACGTGCTGTTCGACGCGCTGAAACAGGGCCTCGCCGATATCGACGCGCGCGGTTTGCGCCGCCGCCGCCGCACCATCGACGGCGCGAATTCCGCGCACATGACCGTCGATGGCCGCGCGATGATCGGCTTCGCGAGCAACGACTATCTCGGCCTCGCCGCGCACGAATCGATTCGCGCGGCGTTGGCTGAAGGCGCGTCGCTGTACGGCGCGGGCAGCGGCGGATCGCATCTGCTCGGCGGCCATTCGCGCGCGCACGCGCAGCTCGAAGACGAACTGGCGGCGTTCTCGGGCGGCTTCGTCGACGATCCGCGCGCGCTCTACTTCAGCACCGGCTACATGGCGAACCTCGCCGTGCTGACGACACTCGCCGGGCGCGGCACGCTCGTGTTCTCGGATGCGCTGAATCATGCGTCGCTGATCGACGGCGTTCGCCTTTCGCGCGCCGAGACGCAGATTTATCCGCACGCCGACATCGACGCGCTCGACGCCATGCTCGACGCCTCGCGCGACCAGACCGCGACGAAGCTCATCGTCACCGATTCGGTGTTCAGCATGGACGGCGATATCGCGCCGCTCGCGCGCCTCGTCGAGGTGGCGGAGAAGTACGGCGCGTGGCTCGTCGTGGATGACGCGCACGGCTTCGGCGTGCTCGGCCCGCAAGGGCGCGGCGCGTTGGCGCATTACGCGCTGCGCTCGCCGCATCTCGTGTACGTCGGCACGCTCGGAAAAGCGGCGGGCGTCGCGGGCGCGTTCGTCTGCGCGCATGCGACGGTCATCGAATGGCTCGTGCAGCGCGCGCGGCCGTATATCTTCACGACGGCGTCGCCGCCGGCGGTCGCGCATGCGGTGTCGGCGAGCGTGCGCATCATTGCAAGCGATGAAGGCGATGCACGGCGCGCGCATCTGGCGTCGCTCATCGACACCACGCGCGCGATGCTCAAGCGCACGCGCTGGCTGCCGGTCGATTCGCAGACGGCGGTGCAGCCGCTCGTGATCGGCGGCAACGATGAAACCGTCGCGCTCGCCGCCGCGCTCGATGCACAAGGGCTCTGGGTGCCCGCGATTCGTCCGCCTACGGTGCCGTCGGGCACGTCGCGCTTGCGCATTTCGCTTTCTGCCGCGCACAGCGACGAAGACCTCGCGCGCCTCGATCACGCTTTGAGTACGCTTTAATCACGCTATGACCGCTTTATCGCTATTCGTCGCCGGAACCGATACGGAGATCGGCAAGACGTTCGTTTCATCCGCGCTGCTTCACGGCTTCGCGCGCGCGGGCCTGCGCGCCGCGGCGATGAAGCCGATCGCTTCGGGCGCGTCCGTTCGCGACGGCGTGCTGCACAACGACGACGCCGATCAGCTCGATGCCGCCGCGAACGTCGCGCTGCCGCCCGAGATTCGCACGCCGTTCATGATGCGCGAGCCGATCGCGCCGCATATCGCGGCGGCGCGCGAAGGCGTGTCGCTGGATATCGGGCGCATCGTGGAGGCGCATCGCTTCGCGGTGACGCAGGCGGATATCGTCGTGGTGGAAGGCGTCGGCGGCTTTCGCGTGCCGCTCGACGATACGCACGACACCGCCGATCTCGCCGTCGCGCTGAATCTGCCGGTGGTGCTCGTCGTCGGCATGCGGCTCGGGTGCATCAGCCATGCGCTGTTGACCGTGGAGGCGATCGCGTCGCGCGGGCTCGAGCTCGCGGGCTGGGTCGCGAATCGCGTCGATCCCGACATGCTTTATCCCGACGAAAACATTCGCACGCTTCTACAACGTATCGATGCGCCGATGCTTGGCGTCATCCCTCACATCGCGCCGGCCGATGCGTCGCGCGCCGCCGATCATCTCGACGCGCGCCTTCTCTTCGACCGGCTTCAACTCAAGGACTGAACACCTATGACGCAGACCATCACTGCCGAAATCGCCACTCAAACTCTGACGCCGCCGCAGACGCCCGCGCGCTGGCGCGTCGCCGATGTCGTCGCGCTGTACGAGCTGCCGTTCAACGATTTGCTGTATCGCGCGCAGACGGTGCATCGCGAGCATTTCGATCCGAACGCGGTGCAGTTGTCCACGCTGCTGTCCATCAAGACGGGCGGCTGCGAGGAAGATTGCGCGTACTGTCCGCAGTCGGTGCATCACGAGACCGGCGTGAAGGCCGACAAGCTGATGGAAGTCGATGCCGTGCTGAAGGCCGCCGAGACCGCGAAGGCCAACGGCGCGACGCGCTTCTGCATGGGCGCGGCGTGGCGCAATCCGAAGGATCGTCATCTGGAGCCGATCAAGGAGATGATTCGCGGCGTGAAGGCGATGGGCATGGAAACGTGCGTGACGCTCGGCATGCTGGAGGCGCATCAGGCGTCGGCCTTGCGCGATGCGGGCCTCGATTACTACAACCACAATCTCGATACGTCGCCTGAGTTCTACGGCCAGATCATCTCGACGCGCACGTATCAGGATCGCCTCGACACGCTGGAACATGTGCGCGATGCGGGCATCAACGTGTGCTGCGGCGGGATTGTGGGCATGGGCGAATCGCGTCGCGAGCGCGCGGGGCTGATCTCGCAACTGGCGAACATGGAGCCGTATCCGGAATCGGTGCCGATCAACAATCTCGTGCAGGTGGCGGGCACGCCGCTGACGGGCACCGAGGCGCTCGATCCGTTCGAATTCGTGCGGACGATCGCGGTGGCGCGGATCACGATGCCCAAGGCAATGGTGCGTCTCTCGGCGGGACGCGAGCAAATGGATGAGGCGTTGCAGGCGCTGTGTTTTGCTGCGGGCGCCAATTCGATCTTCTACGGCGATCAGTTGCTGACGACGAGCAATCCGCAAGCGGAAGCGGACAGGAAGCTGATCGACCGGCTGGGGATGCGGGCGGAAGCGGCGAATGGGGTGAGCGCGGGGTAAGGGGTTGAAGGGGCTCGCGTTGGTTGCGGGCTCCCTTATATTTGGCGTCAACCGCGCACTCCACGCCGCGCGCGGTCGATCAAACTCGCATGCCGCCGAAGCCCGTCTGCCGCTACTTCCGGACGTTGTCATTGTTTGTCAATTTCGGCGCTTTCCGGTCGGCGCTTGATGTGCAGACTGCCTCTGCTCTCGTATCCTGACGATTCCGATCAACACGCGTAAGCGTTCGAATTCAAGGATAGCGATACATGGCAAAATAAGCATAACGAACAGTTGTTCGAGTTACTGTCATGATGCGCCGAATTGCTGTTGCCGGCGACAAACTGAGCAATGGTGGCGAAGTCTGCTATCAAAATGGGCCGATCTTCACGTTCGGCAATGCCGGACACCAGGCCGCGCTTATCAACGGGGCCGCCTACTGCCCAATCTGTCGAACGACGGGCTATATCGCCAAAGACGGCGGTCCGCGTCGCATGACCATTGGCGGCAGTGAGATTGCGCTAGACAGCGATCTGATCGTCTGCGGTTGTCCGCAAAATCCACGCATATTCGCGCAACTTGCGGGCGAGGCATGGTATGACGATCTGGCTGAGAGCCTCGGTGTAATTGACGCCAAGAAAAGCGCGGAGAGTGTTGCACAGACAGTCGTCCCTCCAAGTGAACAAAGCGAGAATTGCGCAAGCTGGTTCTACGTGACAGACAGCGCAACCGCTCTTCCCTTGTGCAATCAGGAGATCATCGCGGTAGTGGCGGGTGTCGAACAGGCATGCAAGACGGACGCGAATGGCTACGCCAAGGTCGAGACCAACGACCCGCATGACATCGATATACACGTCATATTTTCATCGCCGAAGCGCAATCTCATTCCCGCGCAAGGAGGTTGAATTGGCTTCGGATTACAACATCAGTCATTGGACGAAAACCCGCACTTCGTCCGAGAGCAGCCGTACCTCGGCAATCTCGATCGCGGTGAATAACCGGGGCGCGACTCGCCAAGCAATAATCACGGCGCTCGCCCGAAGTGGCTACAGCCTGATCGAGCGCTCCTCATGGCATGCCATACCGCCGAGAGGTGTGTTGCGCGAAAGCCATTGGGATTACCACGATATCGTTCTGCATCACGCGGGCCGCAGTTACTCGTGCGGTGCGCCGTCCATTCAGGAGATGCAACGCGTACAGGCGGAGGACATGGGCCGAAGCCCGCCATTCAATGACGCCGGGTATCACTATGCAATCTCGTGTCAGGGAGAGATTTATGAGGCACGGGATATCAGATTCACCGGCGAACACGTTGCGGGCGATAACACCGGCAAGATCGGGATCGTTTTCCTAGCCAACCTCGTGCAGGCAGGCGAGGCGTACCAGCAGGAATACGGTCGCCTGTCATTCATCGATAAGCTCAGAAATATCGGCGGAATCGTCACCGACCGGACGGTTCTTTGGCACGACGAGCCCACGCACGCCCAGGTTATGGCGTGCCGTGCCTTGTGTTCCGTGCTCATGGAGTTTTTCAACGTCGAACGGCTGGGCGGGCATAGAGAGTATCAACAGATCGCAACGCATAAAGGGCGAGCTTGCCCGGGCAATCTTGGAATGGACATTGTCAAGCTGCTGCGTTCGGAGCTATCGCTAAGTGCGCCGCGAGGATAATCGCTTATGAAAAGAAGGGCAGTGGCCTTGCTCCTAAGCGTCACAACATTGCTGTTGCTCTGGCTATGGCTCGGTGTGGGCTATTACTATTCGTATATCGACCACGACGAACATGCGATCTACTTCATCAAGAAGGGCCTGACGTTGAGAAGGAAATTCATCAACCCTTTTGCGAATGAAGGCGATCCGTTGCCCATCAACGCGTTAGCGCCTGATGTTCGCGACGAACTCGCCGTCTATTGCAGATATGCCTACGGCGTGATGCGAAACGACGAGAAATCACTCGATGACTGCAGGGCCCGAATCATCCACGACGTTCTATGAGCGATAACAGGGGACGCACGATTCGGTAGGGTCGGCGGCGAGGACACGCCTATCTATTTGCCCTCGCCAACTACCGACCGCTACGCCGACTCACTTTCTATCCACCACCACCTGATCGAACGTCCCGCCATCGGCGAAATGCGTCTGCTGCGCCTTCTGCCAGCTCCCGAACATCTGCTCCACCGTGAACGTCTTCAGCGGCTTGAACTCGCTTGCATGTTTCGCGAGCACGTCCGCGTTGCGCGGCCGCAAGTGATGTTGCGCGATGATCTCCTGCGCCTGTGCCGTATAAAGAAAGTCGAGATACGCCTGCGCTTCCTTGCGCGTGCCGCGCTTGTCCACCACCTTGTCGACGATCGATACCGGCGGCTCCGCCACCAGACTCGATGACGGATACACCGCATCGAAATCCTTCGCACCCGCGCCGCTCTCAATCAGTCCGACTTCGTTCTCGAACGTCACCAGCACATCGCCGATCCCGCGCTGCGTGAACGTCGTCGTCGCGCCGCGTCCGCCCGTATCGAGCACCGGCACGTTACGGAAGATCGCTTTTTCGAAGTCCTGCGCCTGCGCATCGGTCGCGCCTTGCTGCTTCTTGTAGCCCCACGCCGCGAGATACGTATATCGCCCGTTGCCCGATGTCTTCGGATTCGCGATGATCGCCTGCACGCCGGGCCGCGCCAGATCGCTCCAGTCCTTGATGTTCTTCGGGTTGCCCTTGCGCACGAGGAAAACCATCGTCGTCGTGTACGGCGCGCTGGCGTTCGGCAGGCGCGTGCGCCAGTTCGCCGGCACGAGCTGGCCGCGCTCCGCGAGCAGGTCGATGTCGTTCGGCTGGTTCATCGTGACGACATCGGCCTGAAGACCCTGCATCACCGATAACGCCTGCGCGCTCGATGCGCCATGCGACTGGCGCACCGACACCGTTTCGCCCGTGCGCTTCTTGTAATCGGCGACGAAGGCCGCGTCGATGTCCTTGTACAGCTCGCGCGTCACGTCGTAGGAGACGTTGAGCAACGTGGTCTCGGCATGCGCGACGCCCGCCGCCATGCACATCGCCACGCTCGCCGCGAGCGCGAACTTCCTGTATGCCGCCATGTATTTCCCCGAAAAACGATTGCAGTAAAGATGCGAAAGGCCGCGCGAACGCGGCCATCGAGTGTGATCGAAGCGAACACCGAACGCGAGAGGCATCAACCGTACGCGTGTTCGCGCAGGAACACGTCTTCCGCGCCGAGTTCGACGGGCGGCGCCCAATGCGCGAGCGTATCGACGAGATACTTCGCATGTGGCCACGGGCCGTAGCCCGACGCCGTGTTGATATGCCCGGCATCGCCGAAATTCACGAACGCGCTGCCCAACTGCTGCGCGAGATCGCGCGCGTGATCGACGGGCATCCACGGATCGGTTTCGCTGCCGACGAGTATCGAGGGCACCGCAAGCGGCATCGGCTCGAAGCGGCCGGCCAGGCGGAACTTCGCCGGACTCGCGGGCGCGACGAACAGCACGCCCACGACCTTCGACCGCACATTCCCCAGACGCCCGCGCGAAAGCGCATGCGCCGTCGCGAGGCAGCCGAAGCTGTGCGCGGCCAGCACCACGGGCCGCTGCAACGCATCGAGCCGCGCTTCGACGGCGCTCGCCCACGTATCGAGATGCGGCGCGTCCCAGTCGGCCTGTTCCACGCGCGACGCCTCCACGTACTGACGCTCCAGCCAGCTTTGCCAGTGCGCGCCCTCGCTGCCGTGCAGCCCCGGCACGGTGACGAGCAAGGGCCGCCGGATCGGATCGTCGATAGTGTTCATGGCTGCCTCGCGCGCCGCGTTCTGTTCAGGCGTCATTGTCCCGTGACGCACGCCGCGCGCGAACGATTCAATCGTCATTTCCATATGCGCGACGTGAACGCCGCAAGCAGGCACCGTAGAATGTGCCGATACACCACACGGAGGCCGTTATGTCCGATCTGCCCGACGAATCCGCCGACCGCTTCGAGCACGCGGATCATTCGCGAACGCAACGCACGCTGCAACCGTTCCACCTCGCTTTTCCCGTCACGAGCCTCGAGAACGCCCGCGCGTTCTACGGCGAACTGCTCGGCTGCCCGGAAGGCCGCAGCTCGCCTGACTGGGTCGATTTCGATTTCTTCGGTCATCAGCTGGTCGCGCATCTGTCGCCGGACGAGGCGCGGCCCGCCGCGAAGAACGACGTCGATGGCGACGACGTTCCCGTGCGCCACTTCGGCGTCGTGCTGTCGATGAGCGACTGGCACGCGCTCGCCGAACGGCTCAAGGGCGTGGGCACGAAGTTCATCATCGAGCCGCACATCCGCTTCAAGGGCGAAGTCGGCGAACAGGCGACCATGTTCTTCCTCGATCCATGCGGCAACGCGCTGGAATTCAAGGCGTTCAACGACATCGGCCAGCTCTTCGCCAAATAAGCTCGACGAGAAGCCGCATGAAGATCATCTTTTACGAACAGAACACCGACACCGATGCCTGGCTGCGCGGCTTTGCCCGCGAATTGCCGGAAGCGGACGTGCGCGTGTGGCAACCGGGCGATACCGCGCCCGCCGATTACGCGGTCGTCTGGCGCGCGCCGCGCGACTTGTTCGCGAACCGGCCGGATCTCAAAGCCGTGTTCAATCTCGGCGCGGGTGTCGATGCCATTCTCGATGTCGAACGCAAGGAACCCGGCACGCTGCCGCCCAGCGCGATGCTCGTGCGTCTCGAAGACACGGGCATGGCGCAGCAAATGGTCGAATACGCGACGTACGCGGTGCTGCGCTACATGCGCCGGTTCGACGAATACGAGGCGCTGCAACGCGAAGGCCGCTGGGAGAAGCGCACGCAACATGCGCGCAAGGATTTCATCGTCGGCGTGCTGGGCTTGGGCGTGCTCGGCGGCGAAGTGGCGCGCGCGCTCGTGGCGCTCGGCGTGCCGGTGCGCGGCTATAGCCGTACGGCGAAAGAGCTGGAAGGCGTCGCGGTCTACGCGGGCCCGGATCAGTTCGATGCCTTCCTCGACGGCGCGCATATGCTCATCAACCTGCTGCCGCATACGCCGGATACCGAAGGCATTCTGAACGCGCGCGCGTTCGGCAAGCTCGCGCGCGGCGCGTATCTGGTGAACGTGGCGCGCGGCGCGCATCTCGTCGATGCCGATCTCATCGGCGCACTCGACAGCGGCCAGATCGCAGGCGCGATGCTCGACGTGTTTCACACCGAACCGCTGCCGAAGGAACATGCGTTCTGGCGGCATCCGCGCGTGAGCGTGACGCCGCATATTTCGGCGGAAACCTTGCGCGAAGAGAGCATCGTGCAGATCGCCGCGAAGATCAAAGCGCTCGCGCGCGGCGAAACGATCAGCGGCATAGTGGATTTCAAGCGCGGCTATTGAAACGCGGGCGCATTCAATGAGAAGGAGACAAGCATGATCCCGTCGAAAGTGAAGATCGTCGAAGTCGGGCCGCGCGACGGCCTGCAGAACGAAAAGACGTTCGTGCCCACCGAAACGAAAATCGAGCTGGTGAACCGGCTCGCGGGCGCGGGCATCGTCAATGTGGAATCGACGTCGTTCGTATCGCCGAAATGGGTGCCGCAAATGGCCGACGCCGCCGCGCTGCTCGCCGGCATCGAGCGTCGTCCGGGCACCATCTATTCCGTGCTGACGCCGAACATGCGCGGCTTCGAAGGCGCGCTCGAAGCGAAGGCCGATGAAATCGTGATCTTCGGCGCGGCCAGCGAAGCGTTCTCGCAGAAGAACATCAATTGCAGCATCGCAGAAAGCATCGCGCGCTTCGAGCCGGTCGCGAAAGCCGCGAAGGAAGCGGGCTTGCGGCTGCGCGGCAGCATCTCGTGCGCGCTCGGCTGCCCTTATCAGGGCGAAGTGAGCGTCGCGTCCGTGGTCGATGTCGTCGAGCGCATGAAGGCGCTCGGCTGCGATGAAATCGACATCGCGGACACCATCGGCGTCGCCACGCCCGCGCGCACGCGCGAAGTCGTCGCGGCGGCGTCGAAGGTGTTCCCGCGCGAGCGTCTTTCCGGCCACTTTCACGATACGTATGGCCAGGCCATCGGCAACATCTATGCGGCGCTGCTCGAAGGCATCGAGATTTTTCACGCGTCGGTCGCGGGCCTCGGCGGCTGTCCGTATGCGAAAGGCGCGACGGGCAACGTGGCGACCGAGGACGTCGTGTATCTGATGAACGGCTTGGGCATCCAGACCGGCGTGAATCTGGACGAACTCGTCGAGATCGGCGATTTCATTTCGCGCGCGATCGGCAAGCCGAGCGCATCGCGTGCGGGCAAGGCGCTGCTCGCGAAAAAGCGCGGCGGCGACGCGTGTGCATGACAAAGGACAACCGATGATCGAACCCACTCCTATCGACGCCCTCCCCGAATCCGCGCGCCGCGTCGCGCTGCTGCTGAAGGAACGCGGCCATCCGCATCCGGTCGTGATGCTGCCGGAGACCGGCAAGACATCGGCGGAAGCGGCGGCCGGTCTCGACTGCGCCATCGCGCAGATCGCGAAGTCCATTCTCTTTCGACGCCGCGACGACGACGCGCCCGTGCTCGTGATCGCGAGCGGCGCGAATCGCGTCGACGAAGCGAAGGTCGCGGCGCGGGTCGGCGCGCTGGCCCGCGCGGACGCGAAGTTCGTGCGCGAGAAGACCGGCTACGCGATTGGCGGCGTTTGTCCGATCGGTCACGCGGTCGCGCCCGTCACGCTGATCGACGAAGACCTGCTCGCGCTCGACAGCCTGTGGGCCGCGGCGGGGCATCCGCATGCGGTGTTCAACCTGTCGCCGCGCGAGCTGGTCGAGTTGACGGGCGCGCCGGTGGTCGATGTCGCGTTGCGCGAAACGGCGTCGTGATGAACGGCGTGGCGTCGCCGTGCGTCGATGTCTGCCGCATGAACGCGGAAACCGGCTTCTGCGACGGCTGTTTCCGCACCATCGACGAAATCGCCGCGTGGTCCGCATATGACGACGACGCGAAACGCGCCGTGCTTGCGCGCGTCGAAAGCCGTCGGCTGGGCGCGCGCATCGTGACCGTCGGCGAATCGTTCGAAGCGACACTTTCGCTGCCGCCCGATTCCATTCGCCATTTCGCGACGCTCGTGGACGACCGCAATCCGCTGCATCACGACGACGCCTACGCGCGCGCGAGCCGTTTCGGCGCGCTGATCGCTTCGGGCACGCAGCCGACCGCGCATCTGATGGCGTTGATCGCCACGCATTTCTCGCAGTACGCGCAGCCGCTCGGGCTGGAGTTCAACATCAAGCTCACGCGCGCCGTGAAGGCGAACGATGTCATCACGATGCGCTGGCAGGTCATCGACGCGAAATGGAAAGCGAGCCTGCGCGGCGATCTCGTGAAACTCGAAGGCGGCGCGCGCAACCAGTTCGGCGAAACGGTGATGAAGGCGACGGCGACGATCGTCGTGATGCCGAAGGACGCCGCACCATGAACGCGCTGCCCGAATCGATGACCGTGTTCGAGCGCGGCTGGCTCTCGTCGAACAACGTGCTGTTCATGAGCGAAGAAGGCGCGGCGCTCGTCGATACGGGTTACGTCGCGCACGCGCCGCAAACGCTCGCGCTCGTGCGACAAAAGCTCGGCGCGCGCGGGCTCGATCTGATCGTGAACACGCATCTGCATTCGGATCATTGCGGCGGCAACGCGTTGCTTCAGGCCACGTACGCGTGCAAAACGCTGATTCCGTCCGGCGAGGCGCAAGCCGTTCGCGACTGGAACGAAGACGCGCTGACCTTCGACGCCACCGGCCAGCGCTGCGAGCGCTTCGGTTTCAGCGGCACGATTCAAAACGGCGCGGCGCTCGCGCTCGGCGGCTTGTCATGGTCCGTGCTCGGCGCGCCGGGCCACGATCCGCATTCGCTCATGCTCTATTGCGCCGACGCGCGCATTCTCATCAGCGCCGACGCCTTGTGGGAAAACGGCTTCGGCGTGATCTTTCCGGAACTGGAAGGCGAAAGCGGCTTCGCGGAAGAACGCGCGGTGCTGGATCTGATCGCGCGGCTCGATATCGACATCGTGATTCCCGGCCACGGCGCGCCGTTTTCGGATGTCGCGCGGGCGCTGGATGTCGCGTCGTCGCGGCTCGATTACTTGCAGGCCGATCCCGCGCGCAACGCGAAGAATGCGCTGAAGGTGTTGATCGTGTTCAAGCTGATGGACGTGCGCGCCATGAGCTTCGACGCGCTTCTCGAAATGACGACGAATGCCCGCGCCATGCGCGCCGCCGCCGATGCGCTCGCCGCGCCGAACGAGCGCCGCGCGTTGCTGGAAAAACTGGTCGGGGAACTGGCGAAGAGCGGCGCGGTGACGGTGAACGGCGGCGTGATAGCGGCCGCGTGAAGCGCCAAAAAGAAAGCCGCTTGTCAGCTACGGCAAGCGGCGAACATAGACGTGATCAACGTCGAGATTCATCCTAACCCGACGCTATCGTGCGTGCATCGGTGCTTTCCCTACAGAAATTTAACGGCTAGCTAAATAGCCGATGACCGCGCGTCGTCTTTACCGATTCCGCTTTCAGGACGCATCCGCCCTGAAAAACGCGAGCATCTCGTCGACGAGCATGTCAGGCTGTTCCTCGGGAATGTAATGCCCGCACGGCAGCGCGCGGCCGCTCACGTCGCGGGCAACGCGCCGCCATTCGCCGAGCGCGTCGAAGCATCGCTCGATCACGCCTTCCTCGCCCCACAGCACGCGCAACGGACACGCGATCCGCAGGCCGCGTTCGAGGTCGGCGCGATCGTGTTCGAGATCGATGCTCGCCGACGCGCGATAGTCCTCGCACATCGCGAAGACCGCGCCCGGCTGCGCCAGCGCATCGCGGTAAGCCTGCAACGCGTGCGGCGCGAACGGCGCGAGACCCGCGTGACGGTTGCCCATCACGCGGTCGATATACGCGTCCGGATTGCCGCCGATCAGCAGTTCCGGCAGCGGCGACGGCTGAATCAGGAAGAACCAGTGGAAGTACGCGGTCGCGAATGCGCGGTCCGTCGCTTCGTACATGGCGAGCGTCGGCGCGATGTCGAGCAGCATCAGGCGATCGACGGCATCGGGAAAATCCATCGCCAGCCGATGCGCGACGCGCGCCCCGCGATCATGCGCGCAGACGAGAAATCGCTCGAAGCCGAAGTGACGCATCACCGCGACCTGATCGGCGGCCATCGCGCGCTTCGAATACGGCGTGTGATGCTCGTCGCTCTCAGGCTTCGACGATGCGCCGTAGCCGCGCAGATCCGTGGCGATCACGGTGAAGTGGCGCGCGAGCACGTCGGCGCATCTGTGCCAGATTTCGTGTGTCTGCGGATGGCCGTGCAGGAGCAGAAGCGGCGGACCGTCGCCGCCCTTGACCCCGGCAATGCCGACGCCCGACTCCGTGGTTTCAATGCGAAACGGCGCGTAGTCTCCAAAAGACATGATGTGTTCTTGTTGTGGCGTTCGGCTCATTGTAGGCGCGGCGTTCGCATCGCAACGGCTTCGGCGACGGTGATCGCCCGAAACCGAGGACTTCCTCGGGATTTGCCGGGTTCGAAGCGCCATGCGCCATGCCTATAATCGAACGATCGTTCTGATTCGATGCGCGGGTGCATCCTTGCATTGCATCGAATAAGAGCGCCGCGGAAAACAATCAGGAGACTCGCGCATGGCCCTTCCTGCCGTCCTGCAAAACCTCGCGTTGCCGGTGATCGGCTCGCCGATGTTCATCGTCAGCTATCCCGAACTCGTGCTCGCGCAGTGCAAGGCGGGCATCGTCGGATCATTTCCCGCGCTGAACGCGCGCCCGGCCGAATTGCTCGATGAATGGCTCACGCAGATTCAGGCATCGCTCGTCGAGCACAAGGCGGCGAATCCGGACGCCGTGGTCGGGCCGATCGCGGTGAATCAGATCGTGCATCAGTCGAACGCGCGGCTCGAACATGACGTGCGCGTGTGCGTCGAGCACAAGGTGCCGATCTTCATCACGAGTCTGCGCGCGCCGGTCAGGGAAATGATCGACGCGGTGCATTCGTATGGCGGGATCGTGCTGCACGACGTCATCAATCTGCGACACGCGCAGAAGGCGCTCGATGCGGGCGTCGACGGCCTGATTCTCGTCGCGGCCGGCGCGGGCGGGCACGCGGGCACGACGTCGCCGTTCGCGCTCGTCGGCGAAGTGCGACGCATTTTCGACGGGCCCATCGTGCTGTCCGGTTCCATCGCCAACGGCGGCTCGATTCTCGCCGCGCAAGCGATGGGCGCGGATCTCGCGTATATGGGCACGCGCTTCATCGCGACCCGCGAGGCGCACGCGCTCGAAAGCTACAAGCAGGCGATCGTCGATGCGAACGCGTCGGACATCGTCTACACGAACCTCTTCACGGGCGTGCACGGCAATTACATTCGCCAGAGCATCGTGAACGCGGGGCTGGACCCGGACGCGCTGCCCGAATCCGACAAGACCGCGATGAACTTCAGCGACGGGTCGAGCAAGGCGAAGGCGTGGAAGGACATCTGGGGCGCGGGCCAGGGCGTCGGCCTGATGAGCGACGTGCCGAGCGTGGCGGAGCTCGTCGCGCGGCTGAAACAGGAATACGACGACACGAAGAAGCGGCTCGGGATCCGCTGAATGCTTTTGTGATCGACGAGAAAAAACACCGCGTACTCGACGCGGTGTTTTCGTTCGAACCGGCCCTGCGCGCTTAGAACTTCGCGCGGATGCCGACGCCGAACGTATCGCCCGTCGACAGGCTCGTGTACTTGTCGTTCAGGTAAGCCGCGTAGACGTCGGTGCGCTTCGAAAGCGGATAGTCGTAGCCGACCGCCCAGCTCTTGTGCGTCTGGTCCAGACCGCCGTTGCTGCGCGAGTACGCGTACGAGGCCATCACCGTGCCCGGGCCGACCGGCACCGTCACGCCGCCCTGCCCCGTGTTGACGTGGAACGAGCCGTTGTCGATGTCGTTCTTCGTGTACATGTACTGCGCGAAGAACTTCACGTACTTCATGTCGAACGATGCGCCCAGTTGCCCGACGCTCTGGCTCTTGAAGCCCGGCGTGACGAACGCGTTCGACGTCGGCAGGTCGCCCGGCGTCGCGTTGAAGTTGACGTACTGGTAGACGCCGGTCGCCGCGAACGGGCCGTGGAAGTACAGGAACTGCGCGCTGTACTTCTTCGAGCGGCCATCGCCCGCGTTGTTGCCGAATGCGTACATCGCGCTGCCCGACAGGCCGTTGAAGTCCGGCGTCGTGTACTGGACCGCGTTGTTCCAGCCGGAATCGCCCGTCACGCCCTGGTCGGTCGTGTAGGTCGGGAACGTGCCCTGGCCCAGGAACACGTGGTAGACCATCGGCGAGAAGACGTACGAATCGACGAACGGGTTGAACAGAATCGTCGAGACGAAGAGTTGGGTGGTCAGGCGGCCGGCGGTGAACGTACCGATCGGGCCTTGAATGCCGACATACGAGTTACGGGCGAAGAACGTGTCGCCCTGGAAGCGGCCGTACTGGCCGTTTTGCGCGCGGAAGAAGCTCTCGAGCGTGAAGATCGCCTTGTAGCCGCCGCCCAGATCTTCCGAGCCCTTCATGCCCCAGTACGACGTCGACATGCCGCCGCCGCTCACGTTCCACGCGCGTTCGCCGCCCGGAAACTTGGTTGCGCCGACCCATTCGTCGACCTGGCCGTACAGCGAAACGCTCGACTGCGCGTGCGCGGCGCCTGCCGCGAAAAAGCCGATCATCGCTGCGACGGCGGTCGCTTTGACCGTTGCTTTCACCGATTTCTGCGTCGCACGGTTGACGGTTGGCTTCATGAACTCTCCTGTCTTTGTCAAAAATTAAAAGCGTGGCGGGCGAGGGACATTGCTTCGCCTCGTCTGACCGGCGTAATGGGCTTCTGGGCGAGGGCGTTGCGCTTGTGAGGCGGCACCATCTTTACGGACCATTTATCCGGTCAAAAATGTTTCTGGTTATCGCGGGTATAGCGGTTCCGGTACTCCGGGGCATGGGCGCCGATGACGCCGCCGGTCGCTTTCCTGTTCACGCGCCGCAGCGACGTGACGGACCGCACCGGAGCATTCGAGCCGGCGGGCCGCTGGACGCGATGAAAGGAGTTTGGAAACTGCTGGATACACGCAATCAGCCGAAGGCCGCATTGTCCTTGCGCGCAAAAAAGAGGGGAATGTCTAAGGGGAAATGTGATGCGTCACTGTGGCGAGATTACGTCACCGTGACACGCGCGCTGGACGCGCCAATTATTTTTGGATAACTGCTTTTCAGCGGCTATGGCCGATGTTCGCTTACGCGGCCACCGACGCGCTCAGTTGCGGAAGTTCGAATTGGCGGGCGCGCGACCGTCATCCGACGGGCGGCCTTGCGGACGCGGCAGACTGCGCTCCTGGTTGTAGCGCGTGATGTCGGCACGGATCGATCCCGCGCCACGGAAAGGCGCGGCCTGCTCGGCCTGCGGACCGGGGCGCACTTCGGCACTGATGGGCGTGAGCCCGTCCTTCGCGGCGACCGGCGTGTAGTGCAGCGACTGGCGATTGTCCGGCGAATCCGCGTACACCGCGGGCGACAGCCATTCCACTCGCGGACCCGCGAGCGCGAGCGATCCCGCCGCCGCCAGCGCAGCGAGCGCGGTACAAGCGAGAAGCCGAGTGGTTTTGCGAATGCCAGTGAGCGCCATGTCGAAACTGCCTGCATCCAACACGAGTCTTTCCCCGCGCAACCGACGCCGAACAGCCGGGACCGATAACGCGTGACACCGGCCGTTGTTGGAGCCGGGCGGGCGCAGCATCGGACGATGCGCGGTCCGCCGACCGGAGTATCCACAATTTATTTCGCCGCGCATGAACCGTCGAGCCAAAAAGTGTTAGGCCACGCTCATGGTTGTAACACCATGTTACGTCAGAGTTTTTTTATTTCGCGGTCCTGAATTGGCAGCAAATCATAAGAAGAAAAACAGTGCTTCTTCAACGGCCCCACGAGGACCAAAAGTTGCTGCTGATCGCGCTGATTTCCGTCGTCCGTGCAGTTCATGCGGAAATGGAATCAATCGATCGAAGAAATGAATTTGCCAATTCAATCGAACGCGAGCGAAAATCATGGTTTTCCCTGATGCAGCGGCGGGTCGCACCGACGCGCCGCCCGGCAACCGCCCGAGTGCGAGATCCTTCTGATGGCACGGCCAAAATTTCTTCCTGACAACTTCACGCTGGCGCTCGTCGGCACCGTCATCATCGCGAGCTTGCTGCCCTGCCGGGGCGGCGCGGCTGTGGCGTTCAACTGGATCACCAATGTCGCCATCGGGCTGCTGTTCTTTCTGCATGGCGCCAAGCTCTCCCGCGAGGCGATTCTCGCCGGCGCGACGCACTGGCGGCTTCACCTGCTCGTGCTCATCAGCACCTTCGTTATGTTTCCCGTGCTCGGCCTGGCGCTCAGGCCGGTGCTGAGTCCGCTCGTCACGCCCGCTTTGTATACCGGCATTCTCTTCCTGTGCACGCTGCCCTCGACGGTTCAGTCGTCGATTGCCTTCACCTCGATGGCCAAGGGCAATGTGCCGGCGGCCGTGTGCAGCGCGTCGGCTTCCAGCCTGCTCGGCATTTTCATCACGCCCGCGCTCGTCAGCCTGATGGTGAGCGACCACGCCGGCGCCGGCGGTTCGCCGTGGCATACCGTCGGCAATATCGTGCTGCAACTGCTGGTGCCGTTCGTCGCGGGCCAGTTGCTGCGTCCGGCCATCGGCAAATGGGTGGACCGCCACAAGGCCGTGCTCAAGTTCGTCGACCAGGGATCGATCCTGCTCGTCGTCTACGTGGCATTCAGCGAAGCCGTCAACGAAGGCATCTGGCATTCGATCCCGCTGTCCGCGCTCGGCGGCCTGGTTGCGGTGAATATCGTGCTGCTTGCGGTGGCGCTGCTGATCACCGCGTTCGCGGCGAAACGGCTCGGCTTCAGCCGCGCCGACCAGATCACGATCATCTTTTGCGGCTCGAAGAAGAGCCTCGCCTCGGGCATTCCGATGGCGAAGGTCATCTTCGCGGCGCACTCGGTAGGCGCGGTGGTCCTCCCGCTCATGTTGTTCCACCAAATCCAGTTGATGGTCTGCGCGGTGCTCGCCCAGCGCTGGGGCTCGCGCAAGACCATGGCCGAGCCGGTACGTGGCAGCAAGGGCGTCGGCGCTCCTGCGCGCCGCTGAAACCGGCAGCATCGTTCTTTCCTCCGCTTCATCCGAAGGCCGCCTCGTGCGGCCTTTTTGTCATTTGAACGCATCGGCAATGAGCCGTCGATTCGGCCGAATGGCATAGGCCAATTTCCATGCTCGTTCGCAGCATCGTGCCGACTTCGCGTGACTTCCGTCCGACGCTTTTTCCTATGCCGTTCGGACGAATGGCGCTCGGGAATGGCCCTTGCCACACTTCGGTTCATGACACGAGCCAACGCGACTCCTACAAAAACTCTTCTTCCGAGAATGCTCCGCATCATGCCGATTGCCTCGTTCACTCAACCTCGCGCGACATCATTTGCGCAGCGCGTTTTTGCTTGCGATCGCCGTGATCGTGACGTTCCCGGCGATGACTCCTTTCATCGCTTCGTGCGCCCCACGCGCCCCAACGAAGCCGGGAGCACGACATGGCAATCATGAGGACTCGCGGCACCAGGCGTCATGACGAACGCGTCGAAACGGGTGCGCACGATCGCGCGATGTCCGGCAGCGGCACGCCGGAAGCCACCTGGCAAGGCTGGGCGGGTCTCGGCGCGCTACCCGAAGTCGGACCGGCGGAACTGGTGCCGTTCGGTGGACGCGCCGTCGTCATCGCACCGCATCCGGGCTACGAAGTGCTCGGCACGGGCGGGCTGCTCGCGCGCCTGTCCGAATGGAGCCGCAACGTGCTGATCGTCGCGGTGACGGACGGCGCCGCCAGCCATCCGCACTCGACCGAATGGTCGCCGGAACGCCTGGCTGCCGCGCGGCCGCTCGAAACGCGCGAGGCCTTGCAGCGGCTCAATCTGCGGCAGGTTCAGGTGGTGCGCCTCGGTCTTCCGGATGGCGCGGCGGAGCGCATCGAGCCGGGCTTGCTGGGCGGCCTTTCCAAATGCCTGCAGCCCGATGACATCGTCTTCGCTCCGTGGCGCTACGACGGACATCCGGATCACGAAGCGGTCGGGCGCGCGGCGTGTCTCGCGGCGGATGCGCTCGGGCTGCCGTTCGTCGAAGTACCGGTGTGCACGTGGCACTGGGCGTCGCCGGACGATTCGCGCGTGCCGTGGAGCCGCGCCCGCCGCATCCTGCTCGACGAGGCGACGCACGCCCGGAAGCTGCGCGCGGTGCAGGCCTTCAGGAGTCAGCTCGAACCGGACAAGGCGACGGGTCAAGCGCCCGTGCTTGCAGAGCATGTGCTGGCGCGCCTGACGCGAAGCTACGAAGTCGTGTTGATATGAAGCGCGGCGTTCCCCGCTTGCGGTCGAGCCGGAAAAATGACGTTGTTTCTCGTGTTTTACTAAACATCAAACGAACGTTAAAAGCTGTCAAAACACAAACACTTACTGGTTTTCTCTAGTCCGTTGTCAGCGCGATTCCGCGTTCTTTTACTATACAATCCCGCGAATCAAGCGAACCCCACGCGCGCGATAAACAGCGCGCTCCGGCTTCAGGACAGAGAACACCCAGATGGCCACTACCATCCGCGATGTCGCCCGCGCGGCAAGCGTCTCGATCGGGACGGTTTCGCGCGCGCTCAAAAACCAGCCCGGCTTGTCGGAAGCCACGCGCGAGCGCGTCGTCGAAGTGGCGCAGCGGCTCGGCTATGACTCCGCGCAACTGCGCACCCGCATTCGCCGCGTCACGTTCCTGCTGCACCGTCAGCACAACAACTTCGCGGTCAGCCCGTTCTTTTCGCAGGTGCTGCACGGTTTCGAAGAGGCGTGCCGCGAACGCCGGCTCGTGCCGTCCGTGCTCACCGCCGGTCCGACGCAGGACCTCGCGCAGCAGATGCGGCTGCACGCGCCCGACGCCATCGCGGTCGCAGGCTTCGTCGAGCCGGAACTGCTCGCGCATCTGCAGTCGCTTGCACGGCCCATCGTGCTGATCGACCTTCGCGCGCCCGGCTTTCGCTCCGTCAACATCGACAACGTGAAAGGCGCGTCGCTTGCCATGCGGCATCTGTTCGCCACAGGGCGGCGGCGCATCGCGTTCATCGGCGGATCGCTCGCGCATCACAGCATCGCGCAGCGCGCGCTCGGGTATCGCAAGGCGTATTTCGACGCCGGCCTGCTCTTCGATCCCACGCTCGAAATCACCGCGCAAGCCGGCCTGCCCGCCGACCTCGCCGCCGCCGACGCGATGGAACGCCTGATCGCCGAGGCGCGCGTGCAATCGAATCCGCTGCCCGACGCTGTTTTCGCCTATAACGATGCAGCGGCCCTCGCCGCCATGCGCGTCTGTCTCGCGCACGGTTTGCGCGTGCCGGAGGACATCGCGTTCGTCGGTTTCGACGACATCCCCGCCGCCGCGCACAGCACGCCGCCGCTTTCGACCGTGACCGTGGACAAGGAAGCGCTCGGGCGGCGAGGCGTCGAGCTGCTGCTCGAAGATCACCCGAACCCGCCTGCCCAGGCCGATTCGCTGATGAGCGTCGATTTCATCGCTCGCGCGAGCTCGGGCACGAAAGAGGACATCCGCACGCCATGAACCTGACCGCCCCACCCGCCGCCGTCGCCAGCGCCGCAAGCGAGCAGGCCATCGACTTCCGCAGCCGCGAGTTCCTGCTCTCGCATGTGCGCGACACGCTCGCGTTCTACGCGCCGACCGCCCGCGATCCCTCCGGCGGCTTCTTCCATTTCTTCAAGGACGACGGCGCCGTCTACGACCGCACCACGCGCCATCTCGTCAGCAGCACGCGCTTCGTTTTCAACTACGCGATGGCGTATCGCCATTTCGGCGACGCGCGTCATCAGGACGACGCGCGCCACGCCTTCACATTCCTGCGCGACGCCCATTGGGACGCCCAACACGAAGGCTACGACTGGGAGATCGAGTGGCGCGACGGCCAGAAGCGCACGCTCGACGGCACGCGCCATTGCTACGGCCTCGCGTTCGTGCTGCTCGCGTGCGCGCATGCGGCAATGGCGGGCATCGACGAAGCGCGGCCGATGATCGACGAAACCTTCGCGCTGATGGAGCGCCGCTTCTGGGACGCGAACGCCGGTCTTTACGCCGACGAAGCCACGCCCGACTGGCAGCTTTCGGACTATCGCGGGCAGAACGCGAACATGCACGCGACCGAAGCGCTGCTCGCCGCCTACGAAGCGACCGGCCACGTGCTGTATCTGGATCGCGCGGAAAAAATCGCGGGCAACATCACGCTGCGTCAGGCGCGGCTGTCGAACGGGCTCGTGTGGGAGCACTTCCATCGCGACTGGTCCGTGGACTGGCATTACAACGAATCGGACAGTTCGAACATCTTTCGTCCGTGGGGCTTTCAGCCGGGACATCAGACAGAATGGGCGAAGCTGCTGCTGATTCTCGAACGGCATCGCGCGTTGCCGTGGCTTGCCTCCCGCGCCATAGAACTGTTCGACGCCGGTTTCTGCCGTGCGTGGGACAACCGTCACGGCGGCCTCTACTACGGCTTCGGACCCGACGACAGCATCTGCGATCACGACAAGTACTTCTGGGTTCAGGCCGAGAGCTTCGCCGCCGCCGCGCTGCTCGGCGCGCGCACGAGCAGCGAACGCTTCTGGGACTGCTACGACGAACTCTGGCGCTATAGCTGGGCGCATTTCGTCGACCACGAGCATGGCGCGTGGTATCGCATTCTCACGTGCGACAACCGCAAGTACAGCGACGAAAAAAGTCCCGCAGGCAAGACCGACTACCACACGATGGGCGCGTGCTACGAAGTGCTGAACGCGCTCGGCTCCTCGCACAACGCACGGTGAACACGATGGCGACCGATCAAACCACTTTCCCGCAATTCGTTTCCGCCGGCGACATCCTCACGGACATGATCCGCACCGGCGAGTCGAGCTGGCTGTCGCGTCCGGGCGGCGCGGGCTGGAACGTCGCGCGCGCGGTCGCCCGGCTCGGCGTGCCGACCGCGTGCGCCGGATCGCTCGGCATCGACAATTTCTCCGACGATCTCTGGGAAGCGAGCGCCGCCGCCGGTCTCGACATGCGCTTCATGCAGCGCGTGGAACGGCCGCCGCTGCTCGCCATCGTGCACAAGACGCAGCCGCCGACCTATTACTTCATGGGCGAGAACGGCGCGGACCTCGCGTTCGATCCGGCGAAGCTGCCTCAAGGCTGGATGGAGCGCGTGAAGTGGGCGCATTTCGGCTGCATCAGTCTCGTGCGCCAGCCGCTCGGGCGCACGCTCGCGGCGCTTGCCGCGCAATTGCGCGAGCACGGCGTGAAGATCAGCTTCGATCCGAATTACCGCAACCTGATGGAGCACGGCTATGAGCCGATCCTGCGCGAGATGGCCGGCTTGGCGGACCTCATCAAGGTCTCCGACGAAGACCTGCACATGCTGTTTCGCGGCATTCCCGAACAGGAGGCGCTCGCGCGCATCCGTGCGATGAATCCGCAAGCCACCGTGCTCGTCACGCGCGGCTCGTCCGAGGCCACGCTCTTCGCGGGTGATCAAAGCTACAGCGCGCGACCGCCGTCGGTGGAAGTGGCGGATACGGTCGGCGCGGGCGATGCGTCCATCGGCGGTCTGCTTTACAGCCTCATGTCGCGCCACGGCGAGTGGCCCGATCATCTGAAATTCGCGCTGGCGGCAGGCGCGGCGGCGTGCCGGCACTCGGGCGCGCATTCGCCGACGCTCGCGGAAGTCGAGGAACTGTTAGCCGGATAAAGCCGCCGCGCAGCCGTCATACGCTTCGCATATCTGCGTGCTAGCATGAATTTTGTGTTTACGTTCCTGGCTCGAGGCGAATCGATCATGGAAGACACGACGTACACGAAAGGCATCTATACGGCGACGATCGGCGTGCGCGCCACCGATGACGGCAAGTTCCAGGGCCTCGTCTCGCTTGCCCGCGACGACGGCGAAGCGACCGACGCGACGCTCTACGAAGTCGAGGCGTCGTCGGAGAACGAGCACGAAGCGCTGAACGAAGCGCGGGCGCTCGCGCATCGCATTCTCGGGGAAATCGAGCTGTAAGCGGCAGGACGGAAGAACGGAAGAACGCAGGCCGAACGCATCGGAGGGCATCATGGCGGAACAGGTCTTCCTTTACGGCGTCTATTCGATCCACGTGAGACCCATCGAGCTTCAGGGCGCGCGCTGGGACGCCGAGTACGAGATTCGCCATCTGGACCACGCCGTGAAGGCATGGACGACCGTCGGCGGCGACGATGGCCTGACGAGCGCGGCCGAAGCCGTCGATCTTGCGCGCGGGCGGGCGGTCGCGGACATCGAAGCCGGCGCGGGCATTCCGAAGCCGCGCGCGTTCCCTTAATCCGCAGCCGGCTTTGCGTGCGCCTTGAGGCCGAGCCGTTCGGCTTCCCGATGATCGATCGCCGCGGCGCGTTCGTAGCCGTCGCGCGCCACCGCCCGTTCGACGTAATCGAAGAGCACGCCTTGCGGCTCGATCAGCCGCGCGAGAAAGCCGATCTGCAGCGTGCTCGCCAGAAGCAGATCCGCCGCCGTGAACTGCTCGCCGAGCAGCCACTGACCTTCTTCGAGCGCACTTTCGATCGCGTGCTCGACGCGCCCGAGATCGCCCCAACCGAAGCTCACCGTGTTGCCCTCTGCGCCGGTCATGCGCTCGGCCATCGCGGGTTCCAGGCATGAGCCGGTGAAGAACATCCATTGCAGGAAACGTCCGCGCGCCGGATCGGCGAGCGGCACGCCGAGCCGCGCTTGCGGATAGCGGTCCGCGAGATACAGCAGCACCGCGCCGGATTCGGCCACGCGCACGAGGCCGTCTTCGAGCGCGGGGAGCTTCGACATCGGATTGACGCGGGAGAACGCGCTGTCGTTCTGCGCGCCCGCGCGAATGTTCACGAGCGCGAGTTCATAGGGCAAGCGCATTTCCTCGAGCATCCACAGCGCGCGAAAGGCGCGCGTCTTCGGCCAGTAGAAGAGCTTCATCGACATCCTCTTTTCCTCGTCGTTCCGGTCGATCAGGTTAGTCCCAAACCGTGCCGCCACGCGCGCGGATCGGCTCCGGGTTTACGTGGAGCGGCGCCGGATCGAGAAGATTTCTCCCACTTATCTCAAAAAACATCGCGTGGCTTCTCCATGCAGGCGGAATGGGAGCGAGTGCGCAAAAACATTCCGATATCGTCGGCGAAGAATGGCGTATTGCCTCACAGACTAAAAACGAGACACGCCCATGAACGCACGCGTCCCCGCTTCAACGCTTGGCACCGCCCTTTCCGACTATCAACTGAGCGACAACCTGAGCGCCACGCGCGGGCGCATCTTCCTGACCGGCACGCAGGCGCTCGTGCGTCTCGTGCTGATGCAGCGCGCGCTCGATCGCGCCGCGAATCTCAACACGGCCGGGTTCGTCAGCGGTTATCGCGGATCGCCGCTCGGCATGGTCGATCAGCAATTGTGGAAAGCGAAGAAGCTACTCGCGTCGCATGATGTGCGCTTTCTGCCCGCGATCAACGAGGAACTCGGCGGCACGGCCGTGCTCGGCACGCAGCGCGTGGAGAGCGATCCGGAGCGCACCGTCGATGGCGTGTTCGCGATGTGGTACGGCAAGGGGCCGGGCGTGGATCGCGCGGGCGATGCGCTGAAGCACGGCAACGCGTACGGCTCGTCGCCCCACGGCGGCGTGCTCGTCGTCGCGGGCGATGACCACGGCTGCGTGTCGTCGTCGATGCCGCATCAGAGCGATCAGGCGATGATCGCGTGGCACATGCCGGTGGTGAATCCGTCGAACGTCGCGGACATGCTCGAATTCGGGCTGTACGGCTGGGCGCTCTCGCGCTTCTCGGGCGCGTGGATCGGCTTCAAGGCGATTTCGGAGACGGTGGAATCCGGCTCGACCGTCGATCTCGACGCGTTGCAAACGCTCTGGAAAGCGCCGGAAGATTTCGTCGCGCCCGCGGGCGGGCTGCACAACCGCTGGCCCGATCTGCCGAGCCTGACGATCGAAGCGCGCCTTCACGCCAAGCTCGACGCGGTGCGCCACTTCGCGCGCGCGAACAGCATCGACAAGTGGATCGCGCCGAGTCCGCGTGCGAACGTCGGCATCGTGACGTGCGGCAAGGCGCATCTCGATCTGATGGAAGCGCTGCGCCGGCTGGAACTCACCGTCGATGATCTCGACCGTGCGGGCGTGCGCATCTACAAGGTCGGGCTGTCGTTTCCGCTCGAAACCACGCGGCTCGAAAGCTTCGTCGAGGGCTTGAGCGAAGTGCTCGTGATCGAGGAGAAAGGGCCGGTCATCGAGCAGCAGATCAAGGATCATCTCTATAACCGCGTGGACGGCGCGCGGCCCGTCGTCATCGGCAAAACGACGCAAGACGGCGCGCCGCTCTTGTCCGCGCTCGGCGAGCTGCGGCCGTCGCGCGTGCTGCCGGTTTTCGCGCAATGGCTCGCGCGCCACAAGCCGGCGCTCGACCGGCGCGAGAAAGTGGTCGATCTCGTCGCGCCGCAAATCCTCTCGAATATCGCCGATGCCGTGAAGCGCACGCCCTATTTCTGCTCGGGCTGCCCGCACAACACATCGACGAAAGTGCCGGAGGGATCGGTCGCGCAGGCGGGCATCGGCTGTCACTTCATGGCGTCGTGGATGGAGCGCGACACGACCGGCCTCATTCCGATGGGCGGCGAAGGCGTGGACTGGGCGTCGCATTCGATGTTCACGAAAACGCCGCACGTCTTCCAGAACCTCGGCGACGGCACGTATTTCCACTCGGGCATTCTCGCGATCCGTCAGGCCGTGGCCGCGAAGGCGAACATCACGTACAAGATTCTTTATAACGATGCCGTCGCTATGACGGGCGGCCAGCCGGTCGACGGCAGCATCTCCGTGCCGCAGATCGCGCGGCAAGTGGAAGCGGAAGGCATCGCGCTGCTCGTCGTGGTCAGCGACGAACCCGAGAAATACGACGGCCATCACGATCAATTTCCGAACGGCACGACGTTCCATCACCGCAGCGAACTCGACGCCGTGCAGCGCCGCCTGCGCGACACGCCGGGCGTGACCGTGCTGATCTACGACCAGACGTGCGCCGCGGAAAAGCGCCGCCGCCGCAAGAAGGGCGAGTTTCCCGATCCGGACAAGCGCCTGTTCATCAACGAAGCCGTGTGCGAAGGCTGCGGCGATTGCGGCGTGCAATCGAATTGCTTGTCCGTCGAACCGGTCGAAACCGAACTCGGCAGAAAACGCCGCATCGACCAGTCGTCGTGCAACAAGGACTATTCGTGCGTGAACGGCTTCTGCCCGAGCTTCGTCACGCTCGAAGGCGCGAAGCTGAAAAAGGCCGAAGGCCATGCGTTCGATCCCGCCGAACTCGCGCGCCGCGTCGATGCGTTGCCGCTGCCGCGCGCGCATCTCGACCAGGCGCCGTACGACATTCTGGTGACGGGCGTCGGCGGCACGGGCGTGGTGACGGTCGGCGCGCTCATCAGCATGGCGGCGCATCTGGAAGGCAAGAGCGCGTCCGTGCTCGATTTCATGGGCTTCGCGCAAAAAGGCGGATCGGTGCTGTCGTTCGTGCGTTTCGCCGCCACCGACGCGCTCTTGAACCAGGTTCGCATCGACACGCAGCAGGCCGATCTGCTGCTCGCGTGCGACATGGTCGTCGGCGCGAGTCCGGAAGCGTTGCAGACGGTGCGGCACGATCGCACGAAGATCGTCGTGAACACGCACGCGATTCCGAACGCGACGTTCGTGCAGAATCCCGACGCGAACCTTCACGCCGATGCGCTCGTCGACAAGATGCGCCACGCCGCCGGCCCAAACGCCGCCGATGCGCTGCGCACGTGCGACGCGCAATCGCTCGCCGCGCGTTTTCTCGGCGACACCATCGGCGCGAACATTCTGATGCTCGGCTTCGCGTGGCAGCTCGGCCTCGTGCCGGTGTCGCTCGGCGCGCTGATGCGTGCGCTGGAGCTGAACAACGTCGCGGTATCGGCGAACAAGCTGGCGTTCGCGATCGGCCGTCTCGCGGCGGCGGACATGAACGCGCTCGATGCGCTCGCGGCATCCGCGCAGCCGAAGCGCATCGCGATGGCCGAGATGCCGCTCGCCGATCTCATCCGCGACCGCGAGGAACGGCTGCTCGCTTATGGCGGCGCGAAGTACGTGGAGCGGTATCGTTCGCTGCTCGACAAGGCATCGGCGAATGAAGACGTGAAGCGCGCCATCGCGATCACGTTCTACAAGCTGCTCGCGGTGAAGGACGAATACGAAGTCGCGCGCCTGCACGCGGACCCGGCGTTTCGCGCCGCGCTCGCCGCGCAATTCGAAGGCGCGCCCGGCGACGATTACACCGTCAAGTTCAATCTCGCGCCGCCGGTTCTGTCGCACGGCGGCGTGCCGAAGAAGAAGACCTTCGGCCAGTGGATGTGGCCCGTGTTCGGCGCGTTGACGAAGATGCGCGCGCTGCGCGGCACGGCGCTCGATCCGTTCGGCAAGACGCTCGAACGCCGCATGGAACGACAACTCGCGCGCGACTATGAACTCACGATGCAACGCGCGCTCACCACGCTCGACGCCGCGAACGCGACGAACGCGAAGGACGTGCAAGCACTCGCCGCGCTGTTCGAGAAAGTGCGCGGCTACGGTCACGTGAAGCTCGCGAACGTCGCTATGGTCAAGCGCAGCGAACGCGATATCGCCGCGCGGCTCGGCATCGAAGCGGCGACGGGCGATGCGGTGCACGCCGCCATCGATACGATGAAGGGCGCGTCGTCGCTTAAAGGCATTCCGGTGGTGGTCGCGAAATGATCAGACTTCGTCGTCCGTGAGCCAGTCGATGTCGCCGCACAGCACGCAGCGTTTGCCGCCCGAGCGCGTTTCGACGGACAGCGTGACGCACGGCATCGCCTCGTTGATCGACAGATACGGCTTCGTCACGTGCACGCGCTCGGGATCGCCGAGCGCCGCGCGAAAGTACGGACGACGCAGCCAGTTCGCACCCTGCGCATCGACGAGCGGCAGGAATCGCGCTTCGTGCGCGGCGCGATCCGCGCGCAGCACCACGTTGCGGCCCGACTGCCGGCCGTTCTGATCGAGCAGAAAGCAGCGCGCGGCGTTGTCGAGCGCGAGGAAATTCCAGCAGACTTCGTCGAGCGGTTCGCCCGCCGCGAGCCGCTCCGCCGCGCGTTCGAACGCGCGCACGTAGGGCTGAAGCCGCGTCGCGACGCGCCGCTCGCGCGCTTCGGTTTGCTGGCGGTATCGCTCGGTCAGATCGCTGATGATGGTCTGCGCGTGCGCGCCATCGGCCAGACCGGGATGCGGCCGCGCGAAGAAAAAGCCCTGCACGAAGTCGGCGCCGCTCGCGAGCGCAAGCTGCGCTTCGTGCTCCGTCTCGACGCCTTCTATCAGCACGAGCTTGCCCGCCTCGTGCAGCAGCGAAACGATGCCCGACAGCACCGCCTCCATGTTGCGCCGCTGCTTGATCGTGCGTTCGGACAGCGGCGCGTGAACATTGTGGCCGGCGTGCGAGAGCATCACGCGATCGAGCTTCACGATATCCGGATCGAGCTGCCAGATCCGCTCGATGTTCGTATGCCCCGCGCCGAAGTCGTCGAGCGCGATGAGAAAGCCCTGATCGCGAAACTGCTGCACCGCCTGCGCGAGCCGCTCGATGTCCTCGGCGCTCTGCTCCAGCACTTCGAGCACGACGCGTCGCGGCTCGATATGCAGGCGCTTGAGGTTCGCCAGCAGCGCGGCCGCGTGATACGGCTCCGTGAGCGCGCCGGGATGCACGTTGAGAAAAAGCCATTCGGTTTCGGCGCCGAGCATCTTGAAGTTCTCGAGATGCAGCGCCTGCGCGAGCCGGTCGATCTGCAACGCCTCGCCGACGCGCGCCGCTTGCCCGAATACATCGACGGGCGGCACGGGACGATCGAGCGCATCGTGTGCGCGCAGCAACCCTTCGTAGCCGACCGCGCGCATGTGCGAAAGGCTGAACACCGGCTGGAACACGCTCGACAGCGTCCATTCACCATGTTCGACGGAATAGCGGTCGAGGCCCGACATCACGCCCAGTTCGAAGCTGCGCGCGGAAATCGTCGTTTTCTCGGGATTGGCGATCACCATGTCGATGCCCTCGCCTGCGCGCGCCCGATGGCGATCCGTTGCACCGGCCCCGCGCCGGTCCCGCTCGATGTGGTCTTCATGAACAGCCCTCGGTGATGAAGCCGGGAGTCTCGTGTCCCGTGGATGGGGATAAAGCAATGTCCATGCTCGCGACGGCATCGCATTCGTAGGCGTTTTGCGCCCCGCATGCACCGCCGGCAAGCGATCTGCGCATGCATGCGCACCGCATCGGTGCGCCGCTGGGCATGTCATCGGCGAAATGAGCGGCTAAACTTTTGCCTCATCCCGTATTGAAAAGCGAAACGGTCGCCGCGCGCGTGCCGTGTTTCTCATTGCCCGCATGGAAATCGTCTTTACCGTTCTCATCCTGCTGATGATCGTGGCGCTGTCGGGCGTCGGCCTCTCGCTGTTGCCGGTCAAGCTGCCGCTTCCGCTGATCCAGATCGCCATCGGCGCGATGCTCGCGTGGCCGGGCTTCCGGCTGCACGTCACGTTCGATCCCGAGCTGTTCATGCTGCTCTTCATTCCGCCGCTGCTGTTCGCGGACGGCTGGCGCATTCCGAAGCGCGAGCTGTACATGCAGCGCCGCGCCATTCTCATGCTCGCGCTCGGGCTCGTGTTCATCACCGTGGGCGCGCTCGGCTACTTCCTGCACTGGCTGATTCCGGAAATGCCGCTGCCCGTCGCGTTCGCGCTCGCGGCCGTGCTCTCACCCACCGATGCCGTCGCGCTGACGGGCATTGCCGGACGCAATCGCATTCCGCCGAACCTCATGCACATTTTGGAAGGCGAAGCGTTGATGAACGACGCGTCGGGTCTCGTCGCGCTGAAGTTCGCAATCGCGGCGGCGCTCACCGGCGTGTTTTCGCTGCAGGCGGCGGCGATCAGCTTCGTCATCATCGCGGCGGGCGGGCTCGTGATCGGCGCGGCGATCAGCTATGCCGTCACGGAGATTCCGGCGCGTCTCATCAGGATTTCCGACGACGACGATCCCGCCGCCGGCGTCATCCTCACCGTGCTGATTCCGTTCGCCGCGTATGTGATCGCCGAGCGCGCGGGCTGCTCGGGCATTCTGGCGGCGGTGTCGGCGGGGATGATGATGAACATCCAGAGCCTGCGCGCCAGCATTCCGAGTTCGGTGCGAGTGCGCATGACGAGCACGTGGACGATGATCGAGTTCGTCTTCAACGGCATGGTGTTCCTGCTGCTCGGGCTGCAGTTGCCGCACATCATCGGGCGGGCGCTGGTCGAAGCGCATCGCGACGGCAACGCGCGCGTGGGCATGCTGATCGGCTATGTGTTCGCGACGGTCATCGCGCTGTATGCGCTGCGCTTCGTGTGGGTCTATTGCCTGCGATGGTTCGCGAGCCGCAGCGCGGCGAAGTCGGGGATCGAGAGCGCCGCGCCCGGCGTTCGCACGCTCGCGATGACGACCATCGGCGGTGTGCGCGGCGCGGTCACGCTCGCGGGCGTGCTGTCGCTGCCGGTCACGCTCGACAACGGCGCGCCGCTCGCCGGCCGCGATCTCGCGATCTTCATCGCGTCGGCGGTGATTCTGGTGTCGCTGCTCGTGGCCGTCGTCGGCTTGCCGGTGATGCTGCGCGGCGCGAAACGCGAGCGCAATCCGCACGCCGCCGAGGAACGCATGGCGCGCCGCCGCGCGGCGCAGGCGGCGATTCGCGCGATTGACGATACGCACGACGTGCTCATCGAACAAATGGACGAAGCGGCATCCGCGCGTTGCGCCGATTCGACCGCGCGCGTGATGAACATGTATCGGCGGCGGCTGGAATCGCTCGGCGACGACGAAGCGCCGCGCGTGGCGGCGAAGAGAAGCGAGATCGTGGAAACGCGGCTCAAGATGGCCGCGCTGCGGGCCGAGCGCGCGGAACTGCTGCGATTGCGTAGCGATCAGGCCATCAACGACGAGACGTTGAACAAGCTGATGCGCGAGATCGATCTGTCGGAGACGGCGATGGTCAATCGCAAGCGGGGAATGGCGGCTTGATTCGCCCGAAGCCCGTGCCGGGGCTTCGGGCTTCGGAGTTCATGCAGAAGGATCAGACCACGCCCGATCCGCGCCGCCGCAGCAGCGCGTAGAAAATGATCGCGCCGAAGGTGGCGGTTCCGATTCCGCCGAGCGCGAAGCCGCCGAGCTTCAGCGTGAAATCGCCCGCGCCGAGCACGAGCGTCACCGCCGCGACGATCAGATTGCGGTTATCCGAGAAGTCCACCTTGTTGACGACCCAGATGCGCGCGCCCGTCACCGCGATCAGCCCGAACACGACGATCGACACGCCGCCCAGCACGGGGCCGGGAATCGTCTGGATCACCGCGCCGAACTTCGGCGAGAAGCCGAGCACGATAGCGAAGAGCGCCGCGATCACGAAGACGAGCGTCGAATAGATCTTCGTGACCGCCATCACGCCGATGTTTTCCGCGTAAGTCGTCACGCCGGTGCCGCCCGCGAAGCCGGACACGATGGTCGCGAGGCCGTCGCCGATGAACGCGCGGCCGATGTACTTGTCGAGGCTGCGTCCGGTCATCGCGCCGACCGCCTTGATGTGGCCGAGATTCTCCGCGACGAGAATGATCGCGATGGGCGCGAGCAACGTCATCGCCTGCGCGTTGAAAACGGGCGCGGTGAAGTGCGGCATGCCGAACCACGCCGCGTTCGAGACGACCGAGAAATCGATCGGCTTGCCCATGCCCATGCCGTTCGTCAGCACGGCGTAGATGATGTACGCGATCGCGAGGCCGATCAGAATGAGCAGCCGTTGCGCCATGCCGCGCGCGAACACCGCGACGCCGCCCACGCACAGCACGGTGACGAGCGCCAGCCACGAATCGAAGTTGCTGCCGCTCACGCCTTTCACGGCGATCGGCGCGAGATTCAGCCCGATCACGCAGACGATCGATCCGGTGACGACCGGAGGCATCAGCGTTTCGATCCATTTCGTGCCGACCGCCGCGACGATCAGCCCGATGATCGCGTAAGCCACGCCGCACGCGATGATCCCGCCGAGCGCGACAGGAATGTTCATGTTCGGACCGTGACCGCCGTAGCCCGTGACCGCGATCACGAGACCGATGAACGCGAAGCTCGAACCGAGGTAACTCGGCACGCGCCCGCCGACCAGCAGGAAGAACAGCAGCGTGCCGATGCCCGACATGAAGATGCACAGGTTCGGATCGAAGCCCATGAGCAGCGGAGCGAGCACGGTCGAACCGAACATCGCGACGACGTGCTGCACGCCCATCGCGATCATCTGCGGCCAGGGCAGCCGCTCGTCGGGCGCGACGACGCGGCCGCCTTGCGCATCCGGCTGGACGGGCCAGCGCGGGAAATAGGAATCGGACATGGGTGACGCTCCTTCTTGGCGATCTTTGAACAGGCGCGAGTGTACGGAGTGGGGTGGAGCGTGGCAAGCGACGCGAAATTACGTGTCGCTTGCGGTTTGTTGGGGGATTTTGCGGGTTGATTCGGCGTGGTAGCGGCACGTGTTGCGGGTCGGCGCGCGGGTCCGTCATCGAGCGACGACGGATCGTTTCGCGAGTCGGAACACGCTCGCTTGGCGCTCGGCGCCGGCAGCGCGACGCCTTTTCATCACCTTGCGTTCGACCGCGAGGCCGATGGCCTGGATAAGGATGCACTCCGCGTCGTTTGACTGACTAAACGCAGGGACCTGAGAGACGCTCCAGCTTTAGGATTAATCGTATATTAGGGCGCAACCATGCAACGTATGCTTTCCGGGTGCGTATCTCCATGTATATGCACGTAGTCGTTGCAACTCTCCGATTACCGCCCTCGTTCCCCGGCCTGGGCGGTTCTTTTTTTCTGCGCTCCTTTTCGCGTCCGCGCGGTCGTCAAGCCGCTTCGCGCAAGACGCTCTTCTCTTTCTCGCGCGAATTTCCTATTGCCGAACGGGCTTCTTCGCCAGCTTCCGCTGCAACGTGCGCCGATGCATGTTGAGCGCGCGCGCCGTCGCCGAAATATTGCCGTGGTTTTCCGCGAGCGCGCGCTGAATGTGCTCCCATTCGAGCCGTGCCACTGACAGCAGCGTCGGGTTCTCGATCGCTTCCTCGGCGGTCTGTTCGCTCGCCTCTTCGTGCAACGCCAGAAGAATCGATTCGACATTCGCCGGCTTCGCGAGGTAATTGTCCGCGCCGTCCTTCACCGCCTGCACCGCCGTCGCGATGCTCGCGTAACCCGTCAGCACGAGAATGCGGGCGTCCGGCTGCAGATCGCGCAGCGGCGCGACGAGGCGCAGGCCGGAATCGTTGCCGAGATGCAGATCGACCGTGATCTGGCCGAACTTGTGCTGATTGGCGAGCTTGATCGCTTCGTCGGCATTGTGCGCCTGATGCGGGGTGTAGCCGCGCCGCACCAGTCCGCGCGCGAGAATGCCGGCGAAAACTTCGTCGTCGTCGATGATCAGAAAGTTGGTGTCGCTCATTTTCGTTTCTCCTTTTTTGCCGGAGTCGGCGCCGTGGCGCGTGTCCGGTGTCATGCAATACTCGGCTGCCGCATTCGATTTCACGCCGCGCCGCTCGATTCCGTGCGCGCCGCCTGAACCGACGCCGCGACCGCCCCGCGATCCGGCACCCGCAGTACGGCGCGCGTGCCGCGCGGCTCGCCCGCGAACAATTCGATGGACCCGCCGAGCCGCGCCGCCGCCGCGAACGCCAGATACAGCCCGACGCCGTGGCCGCCCTGCGTGCTGTCGACCGGGCCCGCGCCCAGCGACGCGCGCAGCGCAGGCGGAATGCCCGGCCCGCGATCGAGGACTTCGAAGCGCACGTATCGCGCGCCGTCGATCTTCTCCGCCGCCGCTTCCAGCGACACGAACTCGCTGCTCGCGCGCGCGGCGTTGTCGAGCAGAATGGTGAGAATCTGTCCGACGGCCACGGCATCGTCGATCGACGCGCTCGCCGGCGTGTCGCCCACCTGCCTGAACTTCACCTGCGGATGACGCAGCCGCCATTGCTCGATGAAACTCGCCAGCCACTCGTCGAGCGCCTGCCGGGTCGACGGCCCGCTCGCCCGGCTGCGCAGACGCGCGAGCGCCGACGTGCACAGCGCCATTTGCTGCTCGAGCAGTTCGAAGTCGGCGGAATACGGCGCGAGGTTGCGGTCGTGCGCGGCGGCATCGCGCAGTTCTTCGGACAGCATCGCGATGGTCGAGAGCGGCGTGCCCATCTCATGCGCGACGGTTGCCGCCTGAACGCCGAGCGCGACGGCGCGTTCGTCGCGCAGGTGACGTTGCTGCGCATCGGCGAGCGCGGCGTCGCGCACGCGCAGCGCTCGCGACATGCGCGCCACGAACCAGCCGATCAGCCCCACGCTCACCATGAAGTTGACCCACAGGCCGGTGCGAAAATAATCGAAAAGATTGGCCGGATTCTCGATATTGAGCGGCACGTAGTTGTAGCTGAGGAGCGCGTAACAGGCGACGGCGAAGAGCGCGAGGCAGGTCATCATCGTCCACGGCAGGATGGCCGCGGCAATGGCGAGCGACGGCAGATACAGCGTCACGAACGGATTGGTCGCGCCGCCTGACAGAAAGAGCAACGCGGAGAGCGCGCCTAAGTCGACGCACATCTGACCGAAGAGTTCGAGATTCGTCTCGGGCCGCGCCCGCGCGACGCGCAGCCACGTCAGCCCGTTGAAGACCATTTCGAGCGCGATGACGAGCAGCATGGCCGGCAACGGGAGCTTTGCGCCATAGAAAATCTGCACGACCGCGATGGTCGACAACTGGCCGATGATCGCGAGCGAGCGAAGCCAGAAGAGATGGCCCAGGTTGACGCGTCCGGTGTTGGTTATGCGATGCATGTTCCGTCGATTGCGTGCCGGGCCGCTCGGGCGCGTGTGCCGGCGTTGGTGTTCCATGCGGCATTATCCCGCTTGCGCGCACCGCAGAACCGCCGATGGCGCGATTTGTCGCACCTTGCGCGGCACACGCTCTGCTAATCGGATTCTGAATCGCGCGTCTTTTCGATCTCCGCCGCGAGGCACGCGCGGCACAGGCACGATTCGCCGGGCCGCAAGCGATCGAGCGGCAGCGCGGGCAGCGCGGCGCACCAGCACGCGTCGTCGCCGGCGAGCGAGCCGCATCGAAAAGGCGCACCGCAGCGCACGCAGACGAGCGCGCCGTCCGTGGTCTGCGGTTCGCGAGCGGATTCCATGTTCATCGTCGTGACGTATTCATGACAACAGGCAGATATGAGCGATGATCGCACGCCGGCGGCACCGCCGGAAAACGTGCCGACGTCGCGGGAAAACGAATCTGTTGCGTTGCGTCAGTCCTGTACAATTCGGCGTGTTTAAACGCTCTTCGCCTCAACTGCCGCCATGTCCGACCTTCCCGACCTCACGCAGATCGCGCCTACCCTGAAGGCTGAAATTTTGGCCGAGGCGCTGCCTTATATTCGTCAGTATCACGGCAAGACGGTCGTGATCAAATACGGCGGCAACGCAATGACCGAGGAGCGCCTGAAGCAAGGCTTCGCGCGCGACGTGATCCTGCTGAAACTGGTCGGCATCAATCCGGTGATCGTCCACGGCGGCGGCCCGCAGATCGACCAGGCGCTGAAGAAGATCGGCAAGCAGGGCACGTTCATTCAGGGCATGCGCGTCACCGACGAAGAGACGATGGAAGTCGTCGAATGGGTGCTCGGCGGCGAAGTGCAGCAGGACATCGTCACGCTCATCAATCATTTCGGCGGTCATGCGGTCGGGTTGACCGGCAAGGACGGCGGCCTCATCCACGCGCGCAAGCTGATGATGCCGGACCGCGACAACCCCGGCGAGTTCATCGACATCGGGCAAGTGGGCGAAGTGGAATCCATCAATCCGGCCGTCGTGAAGGCGTTGCAGGACGACGCGTTCATTCCCGTCATCTCGCCTATCGGCTTCGGTGAAGACGGGCTGTCGTACAACATCAACGCGGATCTGGTCGCGGGCAAGCTGGCCGTGGTGCTGAACGCGGAAAAGCTCGTCATGATGACGAACATCCCCGGCGTGATGGACAAGGAAGGCAACCTGCTGACGGACCTTTCCGCGCGCGAAATCGACGCGCTCTTCGCCGACGGCACTATCTCCGGCGGCATGCTGCCGAAGATCTCGTCGGCGCTGGATGCCGCGAAGAGCGGCGTGCGCTCGGTGCATATCATCGACGGGCGCATCGAGCATTCGGTGCTGCTCGAAATCCTGACCGAGCAGCCGTTCGGCACGATGATCCGCTCGCATTGAGCCTTCTCCCGCTTGTCCAACGCCCGCCCCGACGCGGGCGTTTTCTCATATGACCGCGCATCGCCCGTCCCGCCGACGCCTCGCCAAAGCGCGCGGCCCCGTCTGGCTCTTCGACCTCGACAACACGCTGCATCACGCGTCGCATCAGGTCTTCCCGGCCATCAATCGCGCGATGACGCAGTACATCATCGACCGGCTCGGCGTGGACATCGACGAGGCGAACCGGCTGCGCGTCGGCTATACGCTGCGTTACGGCGCGGCGCTGCTCGGGCTCGTGAAGCATCATGGCGTCGATGCCGCCGACTTCCTTCACGTCGTTCATACGTTCTCCGATCTTCCGTCGATGCTGCGCGCCGAACGCGGCATCGGACGCATGCTGCGCGCGCTGCCGGGGCGCAAGATCGTGTTGACCAACGGGCCGTCGGTGTATGCGCGCGCGGTGCTGGCGGAACTGGGCATCGAGCGGCTTTTCGAGCGTGTGATCGCCATCGAGGACATGCGCGAAGGCGATCGCTGGCGCGCCAAACCCGATGCGCCGATGCTTCGCCGCGCGATGCGCCGCGCGCACGTGCGCCTCGAAGACGCGATTCTCGTGGAAGACACGCGCGGGCATCTGAAGCGGTATCGGCGACTCGGCATTCGCACCGTGTGGATCGTCGGGCATCTGCCGGTCGCGCGCACGTCGAGCGGCGCGGTGTCGGTGCGCATGGCGGGCGCGGGGCGGCCGCATTACGTGGATCGCACGGTGAAATCGCTGCGCGCACTTTCGCTCGGCATGCGCGGCCGGGCGCTTGGGCGGCCCGCCGCGCGATCCTGAACGCGAACGCGCGAAAGATCGCTTCGCGGTCCGAACGGGGCGGCATCGGAATTAGCGTCGGGCATCGTCGATTGACGGCCTTATGACGTTTTCCGCTATACTTCATCGCTCAACTGAATTCAAACACGCGCCGATTTGCTGACTCGATTGCGGGCGCGCGAACCCAGGGCAATGCCCCGCGGTTCACTATAAATGCGGCTAAAGAGGTCGTCAGCCGCGCCCATGCTCCGCGCCCAGCCGACACCGTTTAGCCGCTTTCGTCAAAGGCGGAATGAATGGAATCGATCGGCATCGTCAGTCCCCAAACCTTGCACTTCCAGGAACCGCTCGTCTTGCAGAGCGGCAGTTCGCTCGGCGATTACGAACTCGTCGTCGAAACGTACGGCGAACTCAACGCCGCGCGCTCGAACGCCGTGCTCGTGTGCCACGCGCTGAACGCGTCGCATCACGTCGCGGGCGTCTATGCGGACGATCCGAAGAACGTCGGCTGGTGGGACAACATGGTCGGCCCGGGCAAGCCGCTCGATACCGATCGCTTCTTCGTGATCGGCGTGAACAACTTCGGCTCGTGCTTCGGCTCGACCGGACCGATGAGCATCGATCGCGCAACCGGCAAGCCCTACGGCGCGAGCTTTCCCGTGGTGACGGTCGAGGACTGGGTGCACGCGCAGGCGCGCGTGGCGGACCGCTTTGGCATCGAACGGTTCGCCGCGGTGATGGGCGGCAGCCTCGGCGGCATGCAGGCGCTCGCGTGGAGCATCATGTACCCGGAGCGGCTCGGGCATTGCATCGTGATTGCATCGACGCCGAAGCTGTCCGCGCAGAACATCGCGTTCAACGAAACGGCGCGCTCGGCAATCCTCTCCGATCCCGATTTCCACGGCGGCGATTACTACGCGCACGGCGTGAAGCCGCGCCGGGGCTTGCGCGTCGCGCGGATGATCGGCCACATCACGTATCTCTCCGATGACGACATGGCCGTCAAGTTCGGCCGCGCGCTGCGCCGTGCCGAAGGCGCGCTCGACGCGTACAACTTCAACTTCGACGTGGAATTCGAAGTGGAGTCGTATCTGCGCTATCAGGCCGCCAAGTTCGCCGAATACTTCGATGCGAACACGTACTTGCTCATCACGCGCGCACTCGATTACTTCGATCCCGCCAAAGCCTTCGACGGCGATCTGACGAAGACGCTCGCCAGCACGAAGGCGAAGTATCTGATCGCGAGCTTCACGACCGACTGGCGTTTCGCGCCGGCGCGATCGCGCGAAATCGTGAAGGCGCTGCTCGACAACAAGCGCACCGTGAGCTACGCCGAAATCGACGCGCCGCACGGCCACGACGCCTTCCTGCTCGACGACGCCCGCTATCACAACCTGATGCGCGCTTATTACGAACGCATTGCCACGGAGATCGGCGCATGAACCAGAACACTCTCGATTCTCTCGCGCTGCGATCGGACTTCCGCGCCATCGCGCGCTGGGTGGAACCGCGCGCGACCGTGCTCGATCTCGGCTGCGGCGACGGATCGCTGCTCTCGCTGCTCGGCGAGGAACTGGAAGTGAACGGCTACGGCATCGAAATCAACGATGCCGGCGTGCTCGCGTGCGCGCAGAAAGGCGTGAACGTGATCCAGCAGAATCTCGAAGACGGCCTGCGCCTCTTCGAAGACGACAGCTTCGATTTCGCGATCCTCTCGCAGACGCTGCAGACCATTCACCAGACCGCCGCGATCCTGCGCGAGACGGTGCGCGTGGGGCGCGAATGCATCGTGTCGTTTCCGAACTTCGGGTATTGGCCGCATCGGCTCGCGGTCATTCAGGGGCGCATGCCGGTGTCGAAATCGCTGCCTTATCAGTGGCACAACACGCCGAACGTGCGCGTTCTGACCATCAAGGACTTCGAGGCGCTCGCGCCGGAAGTGGGCATCGAGATTCTGGATCGCGTGGTGCTGCACGGTGGGCAGGCCATCCGTTGGGGCGCGAACTGGCGTGGTAGTCTTGCGGTCTATCGCGTGAAGCGCAGGTGATCCGTCCCGGCTTCATCGCATCGACAACGCTTTTCCATCATCGACATGCCCGACACGCCACACGAGGCGCCCGCTCTTGCTGCTCACGAAGATCATCCCGGCTGGCGCGCGTTCCTGAACGCGCGCATTCTGATTTGCGTGTTTCTCGGCTTCACTTCCGGTCTGCCGCTTTTCACGCTCGTCAGCCTGATTCAGGCGTGGCTCACGACCGAGCACATCAACGTCAAGCAAATCGGACTCTTCGCGCTGCTCGGGCTTCCCTATACGTGGAAGTTCGTGTGGGCGCCGCTGATGGACCGCTACGTTCCGCATCTGCCGTTCTGGCGGCCCGGCAGGCGGCGCGGCTGGATGCTGCTCACGCAAGTGCTCGTGGCGCTCGCGATCGGCGCGTTCGGCTTCTTTTCGCCCGCGCAGAATATCTGGACGGTCGCGTGCATCGCGCTGCTGCTCGCCATTTTCAGCGCGAGCCAGGACATCGTGATCGACGCCTATCGGCGTGAATTGCTCGCCGATACGGAGCAAGGGCTCGGCAACGCCGTGCACGTCAACGCGTACAAGGTCGCGGGTCTCGTGCCCGGCTCGCTCGCGCTGATTCTCGCGGGCTTTTTGCCGTGGAAGACGGTGTTCATCGTGACCGCGCTCTTCATGCTGCCGGGCATCATCACGACGCTCGTGGTCAAGGAGCCGGCGATTCACGGCACGCCGCCGAAGAATCTGCGCGACGCGGTCATCGAACCGTTTCACGAATTCGTCACGCGCGACGGCTGGCGCGCGGCGCTCCTCGTGCTCGGCTTCATCTTCCTCTACAAGCTCGGCGACACGATGGCCACCGCGCTCGCCACCAAGTTCTTCCTCGATATCGGCTTCACGATGACGCAGATCGGCGTGATTGCGAAGACGGTCGCATTCTGGACGAGCATCGCGGGCGGGATCATCGGCGGCGTGTTTCTGGTGAAGATCGGCATTGCGCGCGGGCTGTGGGTGTTCGGCGCGCTGCAGATCGTCGCGACCATCGGCTTCGCGTGGCTCGCGAAGATCGGGCCGTCGCCGCTCGCGCTCGGCGTGCTGTACGGCTTCGAGACGTTCGCCACGGGTCTCACGCTCGCCACGTTCACCGCGTACATCGCGAGCACGACCGACCCGCGCTACACCGCGACGCAGTTCGCGCTCTTCACGAGCCTCGCGGCGGTGCCGCGCACGGTGGCGGCGTCGGCGAGCGGGTTCATCGTCGCGCAGACGGGCTGGTTCGAGTACTTCCTCGTCTGCGTCGCGCTCTCGATTCCGGGCATGTTACTGTTGCCGTTGATCGCGCCCTGGAGATCGAAACAATGACGGTGCGGATGTTTCCCAATCGCGCGCTGGCCGGCGTGCTGGCGCTGGCGTCTTTCGCGTCGTTCATGCCGCATGCCGCGCGTGCGCAGGACGACGACCGCGCACCGCCGCCGTACACCGCGCCGAACAGCCAGGTCCGCTTCGGCAACACGGCGCTCTTTCGCAATCTCATTCCGCCCGCGACGCTGGAGCAGCAGTCCGCCGACGAATACGCGCAGATCATTCACGAAGCCGAGCGCAACAAGCGTCTGCTCGATAACGACAACGCGCTCGTCAAGCGCGTGCGCGCGATCGTGAATCACGAGGTGCCGTTCGCGCTCAAGTGGAACGATCGCTCGAAGGCGTGGAAATGGGAGACGAATGTCGTCAGGTCGAACGAGATTCGCATGTACTGTCTGCCGGGCGGAAAGATCGTCGTGTATAGCGGGCTGATAGAAAAGCTGAAGCTCAACGACAACGAAATCGGCATGATGATCGGCCACGAGATCGCGCACGCGCTGCGCGAACATGCGCGCGAGCGGCTCGGACGCCAGCAGGCCGCGCAACTCACCGCCGGCACCATGCCGCAGCTTTTCGGTTTCGCCGATGTCGGCTCGACGCCGCTCGGTATCGGCGATCAACTGCTCGCCATGCGCTACTCGCCCGCCGACGAGACCGAAGCCGATGTGATCGGCAGCGAGATCGCATCGCGCGCGGGCTACGATCCGCGCGCCGCCGTCACGCTGTGGAACAAGATCGATACGGCCACGCGCCGCGCGGACAACGGCTTCGTGTGGATGCATCCATATGGCACGGATCGCCGGCAGGATCTGGAGAAGCGCATGCCCGACATGATGCCGCTCTATGCAAAGGCGGTCGGCAAGAGCATCGATCAGTTGCCGAATTACGCGGGCATGGGGCGGTACAAGAAGACGGGCCGCTAACTAACGCGCGGCCCGCTTGCGTTATTTCTTGCCGAGTTTCCAGTCGTAATCGATCGTCAGCGGCGCGTGGTCGCTGAACTTGATGTCGCGGAAAATAGACGTCTGCTTCGCGGTCGCGGCGACTTCCTGCGTCGCGATCTGATAGTCGATCCGCCACCCGACGTTCTTCGCATACGCCTGCCCGCGATTGCTCCACCACGTGTACTGCTCGGCGCGCGTGTCGAGCGTGCGAAAGACATCGACGTAGCCGACGTCATCGAACAGTTTCGTGAGCCACGCGCGCTCTTCCGGCAGGCAGCCCGAATTCTTCTGGTTGCTCTTCCAGTTCTTGATGTCGATTTCCTTGTGGACGATGTTAACGTCGCCGCACACGATCACTTCGCGCTCCGCCGCGAGCTGCGTGAGATGCGGCATGAACTCGTCCATGAAGCGATACTTCGCCTGCTGGCGCTCATCGCCGCTCGATCCCGACGGCACGTACACCGACACCACCGAGAGCTTGCCGAAACGCGCTTCCACGTAGCGTCCTTCGGGATCGAACTCTTCGCTGCCGAAGCCGATGATGACATCGTCCGGTTCGTGTCGCGTGTAGACGCCCGCGCCGCTGTAGCCCTTCTTGACCGCGTGCTGGAAGTAGCCTTTAAAGCCGTGCGGCGCGAGAAATTCGGGCGTGAGGTCGTCCTGCGAGCATTTGATTTCCTGCACGCAGACGACGTCGGATTGCTGCTCGCCGAACCAGTCGAAGAAGCCTTTCTTGGCGGCCGAACGAATGCCGTTCAGGTTGGCGGTGATGACGCGAAACATATGCTTCCTTTTGTTTGAGTTTTACTCGACCTTGATGCCCTTCAGCGATTCCTTCGCGGGCGGAAATTCGAGCTTCATGCCCTGCAACGTGCGCAAGAGCAGTTCGGCGACCATCACGTTGCGATGCGTCTTCGAATCGCCGGGAATGATGTACCACGGCGCGTATTCCGTCGACGTCGATCCGAGCGCCGCGGCATACGCCCGCTGATAGTCGTCCCACAGCTTGCGGGCGTCGAGATCGGAGACATCAAATTTCCAGTGCTTCGTGGGATCGTCGATGCGCGCCTGCAGGCGTTCGCGCTGCGTGTCCTTCGAAATGTGCAGGAAGCATTTGACGATGGTCGTGCCCGTATCGGCCAGCAGCGACTCGAATTCGCGAATATGACGATACCGGCGCTCGCATTCGTCGTCGTCGATCTGCTTCATCACGCGCGGCACGAGCACGTCTTCGTAGTGGCTGCGATTGAAGATGGCGAACTCGCCGGCCATCGGCGCTTGCGCGTGGACGCGCCAGAGAAAGTCGTGCGCGGCCTCGCGCTCGGACGGCGCGCGAAACGGCACGATGCGCAAGCCGAGCGGATCGACATCGTGAAACACGGCGCGCACGGTGCCGTCCTTGCCGCTCGTGTCCATGCCTTGCAGCACGAGCAGCACCCGCCGATGCCGCTGCGCGTGCAGGCGCTCTTGCAAGTCGTCGAGTTGCGCGCCGATTTCGGCGAGGCGCGCGCGGTCGCTGTCTTTCGAGCCGGTCGAGAATGGCTTTGCGGCGGGATCGATCGAGCTTAGGTCGAATGACTTGAGCTTCTTGCCGTCGTTGAAAAAAGGTACGCGAAAGTCGTCCAGATCGGGGTTCTTTGCCATGTCTTTTTCGCCGTTCGAATGAAAAAGGGCTGCTGCCAGGCTTTGCCGGCAACAGCCCGTTTGTATCAGGCGTTCAGGATAAGGTCATGTCCGCGCGCGGCGATGACGTTCCCCGACTCGCCCTCAACCCAGCTTCTTCTTGAGCAATTCATTGACCTGCTGCGGATTCGCCTTGCCCTTGGTCGCCTTCATCGCCTGGCCGATCAGCGCGTTGAACGCCTTCTCCTTGCCTGCGCGGAATTCGTCCACGGACTTCTGATTCGCGGCGAGCACTTCGTCGATGATCGCTTCGAGCGCGCCCGTATCCGAAATCTGCTTCAGCCCCTTCGCCTCGATGATGCGGTCCGCCGCGCCCTCGTCCGTCGCCTTCTCTTCCCAGATCGACTGGAAGATGTCCTTCGCGATCTTGTTCGAGATGGTGCCGTCCGCGATGCGTTGCAGAATCAGCGCGAGCTGCGCCGCCGACACCGGCGACTCGCCGATCTCCAGCGATTCGCGATTCAGTTGCGCGGAGACATCGCCCATGAGCCAGTTCGCCGCGATCTTCGCCTGAGCCGCGCCCGCCTTCGCGACGACCGCCTCGAAATACGCGGCCATCGCCTTCGACGAAGTCAGCACGCCCGCGTCGTACGGCGTGAGGCCGTAGGTCTCGACGAAGCGCTTCTGCATGCCGGCGGGAAGCTCGGGCATGTCGCCCTGCACGCGCTCGATCCACGACGGATCGATCACGAGCGGCATCAGGTCCGGATCGGGGAAATAGCGGTAATCGTGCGCGTCTTCCTTGCTGCGCATGGAGCGCGTTTCGCGCTTGTCCGGATCGTACAGACGCGTTTCCTGCACCACCGTGCCGCCGTCTTCGATCAACTCGATCTGACGGCGCACTTCGTACTGAATGGCTTCTTCGAGGAAACGGAACGAGTTCAGGTTCTTGATTTCGGCGCGCGTGCCGAATTCCTTCTGGCCGACCGGCCGCACCGACACGTTCGCATCGCAACGGAACGAGCCTTCCTGCATGTTGCCGTCGCAGATGCCGAGCCACACGACGAGGCCATGCAGCGCCTTCGCATACGCGACCGCTTCCGCCGCGCTGCGCATTTCCGGCTCCGTGACGATTTCGAGCAGCGGCGTGCCCGCGCGGTTCAGGTCGATGCCCGTCATGCCCGCGAAGTCTTCGTGCAGCGACTTGCCGGCGTCTTCTTCCAGATGCGCGCGCGTCAGGTTGACGGTCTTCTCGTACGCTTCCTTGCCGGCCTTTTCGTTCGCCGGAACCTGGATCGTGATCTGACCGCCCTGCACGACCGGAATCTCGTACTGGCTGATCTGATAGCCCTTCGGCAGATCAGGATAGAAGTAGTTCTTGCGCGCGAAGATGCTGCGCGGTGCGATGTGCGCGCCGATGGCCAGCCCGAAGCGGATCGCGCGCTCGACGGCGCCGCGGTTCATCACCGGCAGCACGCCGGGCAGCGCGAGATCGACGGGACAGGCCTGCGTGTTCGGCGCCGCGCCGAATTGCGTCGGCGCGCCCGAGAAAATCTTGGAGACGGTGGATAACTGCGCGTGCGTTTCCAGACCGATGACGACTTCCCACTGCATGTTCACACTCCCGATGCCGATGCCGATGGTGCCTTGCGGTGCCAGTCGGTCGCGCGCTGGAACGCGTCGGCGACCTGGAGCATCCGGGCTTCGTTGAAATAGTTTCCGATGATCTGCAATCCGACCGGGCGATTCGCGTTAGCGCCCGCGCCGAAGCCGCACGGCACGCTCATGCCGGGCAGGCCCGCGAGGCTGACCGACAGCGTGTAGATGTCAGCTAGATACATCTGCACGGGATCGTCGGTCTTTTCGCCGAGATTCCACGCCACCGACGGCGCGACCGGTCCCATGATGACGTCGCACTGCTTGAACGCTTCCTGGAAGTCGCGTGCGATGATGCGGCGAATCTTCTGCGCCTGCAGGTAGTACGCGTCGTAGTAGCCGTGCGAGAGCACATACGTGCCGACGAGAATCCGCCGCTTCACTTCCGGCCCGAAGCCTTCCGCGCGCGACTTCTTGTACATGTCGAGCAAGTCTTTGTACTGCGCCGCGCGATGCCCGTAGCGCACGCCATCGAAACGCGACAGATTCGACGATGCCTCCGCCGGCGCGATGATGTAGTACACGGGAATCGAAAGCTCGGTCTTCGGCAGCGAAACTTCCACGAGCGTGGCGCCGAGCGTTTCGTACGCCTTCAGCGCCGCTTGGATGGAAGCGCGCACGTCGTCGGCCAGGCCCGCGCCGAAGTATTCCTTCGGCATGCCGATGCGCAGGCCCGCGAGCGGCTTGGCGGCATCGCCGCCGTTCCACGTCTTGCCGAGATAGCGCGTGTAGTCTTCGTTTTCGCGTTGCAGGCTCGTGGAGTCGCGCTCGTCGAAGCCGCCCATTGCGTTGAGCAGGAGCGCGCAGTCGGCGGCGCTTTGCGCCATCGGGCCGCCCTGATCCAGCGACGACGCGAACGCGATCATCCCGTAGCGCGACACGCGGCCGTACGTGGGCTTGATGCCCGTGATGCCGGTGAACGACGCGGGCTGGCGGATGGAACCGCCCGTGTCCGTGCCGGTCGCGGCGGGCGCGAGACGCGCGGCCACCGCCGCCGCCGATCCGCCCGACGAGCCGCCCGGCACGGCCTTCGTGTCCCACGGATTCTTCACCGCGCCGAAGTACGAATTCTCGTTGGACGAGCCCATCGCGAATTCGTCCATGTTCGTCTTGCCGAGGCAGACCATGCCGGCGCGCTTCAGACGATCGACGACGGTCGCATCGAACGGGCTCGCGTAGTTTTCCAGCATGTGGGAGCCGGCCGTCGACGTCCAGCCGCGCGTGACGAAGACGTCCTTGTGCGCGATCGGCAGGCCGGTCAGCGCGCCCGCGCTTCCTTGGGCGATCGCCGCGTCGGCGGCGCGCGCCTGTTCGAGCGTGAGCTCGCGGTCGACGCCGATGAAGGCATTGAGGTCCTTCGCGGCCTCGATGCGTTGCAGATACGACTGGGCCAGCTCGACGGCGGAGATTTCCTTCGAGTCGAGCGCGGCGCGCAGTTCGGTCAAGCTTTTCTGATGCATTGCAGTTCCCTGATGAGCGCGGCGGCTTCGAGCCGCGCGCAATATCGTTGTTTCGACGCGCGTCCGGGCGATCCTTATTCGATCACTTTTGGCACCAGATAGAGCCCATCCTGCACGGCGGGCGCCGAACGCTGGAACTCTTCGCGTTCGACCGGCTCTGAGACTGCGTCGTCGCGCAGTCGCAGCGCGACTTCCTCGATCGCGTCGATGGGATGCGCGAGCGGCTCGATGCCGGCCGTATCGACAGCCTGCATCTGCTCGACGAGACCGAAGAAATCGTTGAGCCGCGCGAGCGTCGGTTCGGCCTCGTCGTCGGGCAATTCGAGCCGCGCCAGATGCGCGATGCGTTTAACGTCGGTCAGGGTCAGAGACATGGGATCACCGGAGAAAAACATGAACAACTCGCACGCCAAAAAGGTTCGCTGCAACAGACAGTTACGATCCTGGCGGAAAGCCGTCGAAGCGGGGCAGTGGATGGCAAAAAGTGCCGTCCTTTTCCTATAGAAACCCCCAAATTATAAGGTATCATTACACGTTCGACTCACATCCGGATCGACCTGTCAGCGGCTTTCTCCTTGCTTCCATGCTTTGCGAGAAACGTTTGCGTGGCACGTTCAATTCCGCGGTAGATTTCTGCTCGGATTTGCACTCACGGCGGGCTTATCGCCGTCCCGGCAAACCGTTATTTTTTCCGCTGCCGTCCCCGGCGCTCTTAGCGAGGCACGGCTACCCAGCGAGACAGGATTTTTGAATGTTCGGCTTTTTGCGCAGCTATTTTTCCAACGACCTGGCGATTGACCTCGGAACCGCCAACACGCTGATCTACATGCGCGGCAAGGGCATCGTCCTCGACGAGCCGTCAGTCGTCTCCATCCGCCAGGAAGGCGGCCCGAACGGCAAGAAGACCATTCAGGCTGTCGGCAAGGAAGCAAAGCAGATGCTCGGCAAGGTGCCGGGCAACATCGAAGCCATCCGCCCGATGAAAGACGGCGTCATCGCCGACTTCACCGTCACCGAGCAGATGATCAAGCAGTTCATCAAGACTGCCCACGAATCCCGCATGTTCTCGCCGTCGCCGCGCATCATCATTTGCGTGCCGTGCGGCTCCACGCAGGTCGAGCGCCGCGCCATCAAGGAAGCGGCGCACGGCGCGGGCGCATCGCAGGTCTATCTGATCGAAGAACCCATGGCCGCCGCAATCGGCGCGGGTCTGCCGGTTTCGGAAGCCACGGGCTCCATGGTCGTCGACATCGGCGGCGGCACGACGGAAGTCGGCGTCATCTCGCTCGGCGGCATCGTGTACAAGGGCTCGGTGCGCGTCGGCGGCGACAAGTTCGACGAAGCCATCGTCAACTACATCCGCCGCAACTACGGCATGTTGATCGGCGAGCAGACGGCCGAAGCCATCAAGAAAGAAATCGGTTCCGCGTTCCCGGGCTCCGAAGTGAAGGAAATGGAAGTCAAGGGCCGCAATCTGTCCGAAGGCATTCCGCGCAGCTTCACCATCTCCAGCAACGAAATCCTCGAAGCGCTGACCGATCCGCTGAATCAGATCGTGTCGTCGGTGAAGATCGCGCTGGAACAGACGCCGCCGGAACTCGGCGCGGACATCGCGGAACGCGGCATGATGCTGACCGGCGGCGGCGCGCTCCTGCGCGATCTGGACCGTCTGCTCGCGGAAGAAACCGGCCTGCCGGTGCTCGTCGCCGAAGATCCGCTGACGTGCGTGGTGCGTGGCTCGGGCATGGCGCTCGAGCGCATGGACAAGCTCGGCAGCATCTTCTCGTACGAGTGATCCTTGCATACGGCGTCCTTGAATCGACATGACGCCGGCGCAACACTAAAAGCATCCGCGTAACGCGACGCGCGCACGGCCCGGCATCAGCCCGGGCCGTTGTCGAAATAGCGTAGGGCAGGTTCCGCCAAAAGCGACAAAGCCTGCAGCATCGATCCACCCCGCTCACGCCCTCGGCGCCGACCATGGAATACAGTCCGCCGCCACTTTTCAAGCAAGGCCCTTCCGCGCTTGCGCGCCTGATCTTTTTCGTGGTGCTCGCCATTGCACTGCTCGTCTCGGATGCTCGCTTCAATACGCTCGAAATCGTGCGCGGAATCTTAGGCGCGGGGCTTTATCCGTTGCAGCGCGCGGCGCTCGTGCCGCGCGACATCTTCATGGGCGCGGCGGATCTGGCCGTGACCAGCGCGAGCCTGCGCAGCGAAAACCGCAAGCTCGCGGACAAGAATCTCGAACTGTCCCTGAAGGCGGGCGATGCCGCGCAACTTGCGATCGAAAACGCGCATTTGCGAGCGCTGCTGAATCTGCAGTCGCGCGCGACAACGCAGACCACGCCTGCCGAAATCCAGTACGACACGCGTGACCCGTTCACGCAGAAGGTCGTGATCGGCAAGGGTTCGCAGCAAGGCATCCAGGACGGCGCGCCGGTCGTCGACGAAGAAGGCGTGATCGGCCAGGTGACGCGCGTGTTCCCGATGCAATCCGAAGTCACGCTTCTGAGCGACAAGGATCAGGCCATTCCCGTGCAGATCGCGCGAACGGGGCTGCGCAGCGTCATCTACGGCACGCCGAAGGGCGACACGCTCGATCTTCGTTTCGTGCCGATCAGCGCGGACGTGCAAGTGGGCGATCAGCTCGTCACGAGCGGGCTCGACGGCGTCTATCCGCCGGGGCTCGCGGTCGCGAAGGTGCTGCGCGTGGACAAGCAGGCGGATACGGCTTTCGCGCGCGTCGTGTGCGTGCCGATCGCGGCGGTGCGCGGCGCGCGTCAACTCCTCGTGCTGCATTACAACGTGAACGTGCCGCCGAATCCTATCGAAGTCGAAGCGGCCGCTGCGGCCAAGGAAGCGAAGGAAAACAAGGGCAAGAAGAAGTCCGCGCCCAAGGCGGCTGCGGCGGCTGGCGCGAGCGGTGCATCGGCGCCTGCGGGTGCATCGGCTCCGGCTCCGGCAAGCGCGGCGGCGGCTGCAACGCCCGCGGCGAAACCTGCAGCGCCCAAGGCGGCATCCGGCGCGGCGGCGGCAAAACACACTCGCAAGGCGCACGTGCCGAAGCCCGCATCATCGGGAGCCGCGCGATGAACCGCCCGCAGTACATTCTTCAGCCGGTCAATCCCTACTTCATCACGTTCAGCCTCGCCGCCGCGTTTCTGCTGAATCTGGTGCCCTGGGGCCGGCTCGTCGGCGTGCCGGATTTCGTCGCGCTCGTGCTGTTGTTCTGGAACGTGCAGCAGCCGCGCAAGGTCGGCATGGGCATCGCGTTTCTGCTCGGGCTCCTGATGGACGTCCACAATGCAAACCTGCTCGGCGAACACGCGCTCGCGTACACGCTGTTGTCCTATGGCGCGATCACCATTCATCGGCGGGTGCTGTGGATGTCGCTGCCCGTGCAGATGTTCGTCGTCGCACCGCTTTTGATCGGCGCGCATCTCGTGCCGTTCGTGATCCGCCTGATGACGGGCGCCGCGTTTCCCGGCTGGAGCTATCTCGTGAACGGATTCGTCGAAGCGCTGCTTTGGCCCGTCGCGAGTTTCCTGCTGCTCATGCCGCAACGGCGCGCAGCCGATCCCGACGACACGCGCCCCATCTGAGCGCCGCCGCGCGCATCGAAGGGCGTATGAACGCCCGCGCGCGGACTACACTTGAATCGCGATAGATCGCGAAAACTCGCGAAACCTGCATGACCGAAATCAAGAACACCGAGCAACAGTTGTCGAAGTTCCGCTTGCGCGTCGCGGCGGCGGGACTGTTCGTGTTCGTCTGCTTCGGGCTGATCGGCCTGCGCTTTCTCTATCTGCAGGTCTGGCACTTCAGCAAATACTCGCTGCAAGCGAACGAAAACCGCATCTCCGTTGCGCCGATCGTGCCGAACCGCGGCATCATCACCGACCGCAACGGCGTGGTGCTCGCGAAGAACTATTCCGCGTACACGCTCGAAATCACGCCGTCGAAGATCAACGGCACGCTCGACGAAGTCATCGACAACATTTCGCAGGTCATTCCCGTCGATGCGCGGGATCGCCGGCGTTTCAAGAAGCTGCTCGAGGATTCGAAGAATTTCGAGAGCCTGCCGATCCGCACGCGCCTCACCGACGAAGAAGTCGCCAAGTTCACGGCGCAGCGCTTCCGCTTTCCCGGCGTCGAAGTGCGCGCGCGCCTGTTCCGCCAATATCCGCTCGGCACGACGGCCGCGCACGTGATCGGCTACATCGGGCGCATTTCGCAGCGCGACCAGGAACGCATCGACGATGCGAGCGACGCCAACGACGCGAATTCCGATCACTACGATCCGCGTCTGGACGCGAACAACTACAAGGGCACGGATTACGTCGGCAAGATCGGCGTCGAGCAGAGTTACGAGACGGAGCTGCACGGCGTGACCGGTTTCGAGGAAGTCGAAGTCACGGCGGGCGGCCGGCCCGTGCGCACGATGTCGCGCACGCAGGCGACGCCCGGCAACAATCTCGTGCTGTCGCTGGATATCGGTTTGCAGCAGGTGGCCGAGCAGGCGTTCGCGGGCAAGCGCGGCGCGCTCGTCGCAATCGAGCCTTCCACGGGCGATGTCCTCGCGTTCGTGTCCGCGCCGAGCTTCGATCCGAACTCCTTCGTCGACGGCATCGACCAGCAGACGTGGGACGCGCTCAACAATTCGCCGGATCATCCGCTCTTGAATCGTCCGTTGCACGGCACGTATCCGCCGGGCTCGACCTACAAGCCGTTCATGGCGCTCGCCGCGCTCACGCTGCACAAGCGCACGCCGGGCTGGGGCTTCCAGGATCCCGGTTCGTACACGTTCGGCGGTCACACGTTCCGCAACGACGTGCGTTCCGGTCAGGGCTGGGTGGACATGAACCGCGCGATCGTCGTATCCAACGACACGTACTTCTACATGCTCGCGCACGATCTCGGCGTCAATGCGATGGCCGGCTTCATGAAGCCGTGGGGCTTCGGGCAGATTACCGGCATCGATATCGCGGGCGAGGCGCGCGGCATTCTTCCGTCGACGGAATGGAAGCGCAAGGCGTATCGCAAGCCCGAACAACAGCGCTGGTACGAAGGCGAAACCATCAGTCTGGGCATCGGGCAGGGGTACAACTCGTTCACCATCCTGCAGCTCGCGCACGCCACGGCGACGCTCGCGAACAACGGCGTCGTGATGAAGCCGCACCTCGTGCGCGATATCGAAAATCCGATCACCAAGGCTGAACGCACCGTGGTGCGCGATCCGAGCGACAAGATTCCGGTGCGCCAGCAGGACGTCGATTTCATCAAGCGCGCGATGGAAGGCGTCATCACGAACGGCACGGCGGCCAAGGTGTTTGCCGGCGCGCAATATCTCGCGGCGGGCAAGACTGGTACGGCGCAGGTTTATTCGCTGCAGGGCGCGAACTATCGCGGGCACGCAACCGCCGAGCATCTGCGCGATCACGCGCTGTTCATCGCGTTCGCGCCGGCGGAGCAGCCGAAGATCGCGCTTGCGCTGATCGTCGAAAACGGCGGCTGGGGCGCGGAATCGGCCGGGCCGATCGCGCGCAAGGTGCTCGATTACTACCTCGTGGATCGCATGAAGCCGGGCGCTGAAGCGGCCGCCGTCGCAGCCGCCGCGTCCGCCACCGAAGACGCCGGACTGCCCGTGATCGGCGGCACGCAATCGCCCGCTGCGGCGGCGCTGCCGGCATCGGTTGCGAATCAGTCGGCGGCGTTCTCGCCTTCGGCCGCTTCGAACCCGGCGGTCGCGAAGGCGGCTTCAGCGCCTCCCGTTCCGGCGTCGTCGGCGGCGGCGGCGGGATCGGCGGGTGCGAAGCCGAAAGCGGCGTCCGCGCCGTCTGCTGCGCTGCCTGCGTCGTCGGCCACGCCCGCGCCCGCCCGCAAGCGCGGTCAGAAGAACGCGCCGGCCGAGCCTTCGCCCACGATGGCGCGCGGCCCCGGCAACGACGGCGTACGCACTTTCGTGCCGACCGGCGGCATCGACGAATAAGGAAATCGGCATGCAACTGCATTTGCAATTCGACAAGCACGCCTGGATCGAGCGCGCGAAGCGCATGTTCGCGGGCTTCGATCGCCCGCTCGCGCTGATCGTTTTTCTGCTGCTGTGCGTGGGTATCGTCACGCTGTACAGCGCGAGTCTCGACATGCCGGGCCGCGTGGAGGACCAGTTGCGCAACATCATGCTAACGTTCGGCCTGATGTGGGTGCTCGCGAACATTCCGCCGCAGACGCTGATGCGCTTCGCGGTGCCGCTCTACACCGTGGGCGTCGCGCTGCTCGTGGCCGTCGCCGCGTTCGGGCTGACGCGCAAGGGCGCGAAACGCTGGCTGAACGTCGGCGTGGTGATTCAGCCTTCGGAGATCATGAAGATCGCCATGCCGCTGATGCTCGCGTGGTACTACCAGCGGCGCGAGGGCAACATTCGCTGGTGGGATTACGTCGTCGGCTTCGTGATTCTGATGCTGCCCGTCGCCTTGATCGCGAAGCAGCCGGACCTGGGCACGGCGGTGCTCGTGTTCGCGGCGGGCGTGTTCGTCATTTATTTCGCGGGCCTGAGTTTCAAGCTGATCGTGCCGGTGCTCGCGGCAGCGGTGATCGTGGTGGCGAGCGTCGCCGTGTTCCAGGACCGCATCTGCCAGCCGGAAGTGAACTGGCCGCTGATGCACGATTACCAAAAGCATCGCATCTGCACGCTGCTGGACCCGACGTCCGATCCGCTCGGCAAAGGCTTCCATACCATTCAGGCGGTGATCGCGATCGGCTCCGGCGGCACGCTCGGCAAGGGCTGGCTCAAGGGCACGCAGGCGCACCTCGAATTCATCCCCGAGAAGCACACGGACTTCATCTTCGCCGTGTTCTCCGAGGAATTCGGGCTCGCGGGCGGACTCGTGCTGCTCTTCCTCTACATGGCGCTGATCGCGCGCGGGCTGTATATCGCGGCGAACGGCGCAACCTTCTTCGGGCGATTATTGGCCGGATCGCTCACGCTCGCGTTCTTCACCTACGCGTTCGTGAACATCGGCATGGTGAGCGGGATTTTGCCGGTCGTCGGCGTCCCGCTGCCGTTCATGAGCTACGGTGGCACCGCGCTCACGACGCTCGGCGTCGCGGTCGGCCTCATCATGAGCGTCGCGCGGCAGAAGCGTCTGATGCAGAGTTGACGTTTCTCGCAGCCACCAAAAAAGAACCGCGGCCTCGACCGCGGTTTTTTTATTCCGATGCCGCTTATTGCGGTTTTTGCCGCTCCAGTTCCGCGCTCAATTGCTGGTATTTCAGCTTCGCGGCCGGATCGCCCTGAGCGGCGGCGGCTGCGTAATACGCGCGCGCCACGTTGAGATTGCGTTCGACGCCATCGCCGCCGCGCTCGTAGAACGATCCCGCGACGTATTGCGCCGTCATGTCGCCGCCCTGCGCGGCTTTCTTGTACCAGGCGAACGCCTGCGTATTGTCGCGCGCGGTGCCGCGACCATCGAGAAACTGATTCGCGAGCGCCAGTTCCGCCTGCACGTGTCCTTGACTGGCCGCGCGCAGGAACCATCGATGCGCCTCCGCCGGGTCCTTCTCCACGAACTGGCCGTCGTCATACATCTTGCCGTAGACGTACTGCGCGTGCGTCATGTTGGCGTCGGCGGCGCGGCGCAGCCATTTCTTGCCTTCGTCGACGTCCGCCGCGCCGCCTTCGCCGTTGAGCAGCATCATCGCGTAATTGAACTCGGCGAGCCGGCTGCCCTTTTCCGCCGCACGACGAAACTCCGAGCGCGCGGCGACGAAGTTGCCCGCGTTGTAATCGGCGACGGCGTTTTGCGTCGCCAGATCCGTGGCCTTGAGCGCGCCCTGTGCGTACGCGCCGCCGCCCAGGAAACACAGCGCGGCCGTTACCGCCACCGCGCCGCCACGCCATGCGCTTTTCATGCTCTCGCCTCCTGCAACGCCTGCCGCGTCGCCTTCAGCAGCCACATCACATCGGCCGCGATCGACACGAGCTTGATGCCCGCCTGCGCGTACTGCCGCGCGCTGGCGACATCGAGCGCGAAAATGCCGCTCGCGATGCCCGCGCGCTCGGCCGCATCCGCGATTTTCTGGATGGCCGCGTTGACGTCGGGATGCTTCGCGTCGCCGAGATGGCCGAGACTCGCGGCGAGATCCGCCGGGCCGATGAACAGGCAATCGACGCCCGGCGTCGCGGCGATTTCATCGACGGCTTCGAGCGCGGCGACCGATTCGATCTGAACGATCGTCGCGACCTGCGCGTTCGCGCCCGACACGTAATCGCGCCGCATACCGTATGCCGCCGCGCGCACCGCGCCCGCGACGCCGCGCAGTCCGTCGAGTTGCGCCTCGGTCGGATACTGCGTGAGCCGTACGACGCGCGCGGCGTCTTCCGCCGATTGCACGTTCGGAAACATCAGCGTGCGCGCGCCTGCATCGAGCACGCGCTTGACGAGCCAGCCTTCGGCGAACGGCACGCGCACGATCGGCTCGGTCGGCAAATGCGCCGCCGCGATCGCGCGAAGCTGCTCGACGACATCGCGGCTATCGTTCGGCGAGTGCTCCATGTCGATGCACAGCCAGTCGAAGCCCGCGTGCGCGAGCGCTTCGGCGGCATCGGCGCTGCATAGCGAAAGCCACAGTCCGAAGAGCGGACCGGGTTCGCGAAAGCGCTGCTTGAGGGTATTGGTGAAGGTGCTCATCGCGCGGCTCCCTGAAAAGGACGTGCGCGCGATGCGAGGAACGACGTGAAGGATGACGGCATGCTCGCGCTCCGTTTCTTGTCGACCGAAGTTGGTCTCATGCAAGAGGATGCGGCCGCCCGAACAGGCGACTCACCGGGCGATCATACCGTGTTCGCGTGCTTATTCGCGCTCGACGTCGGCCCAGCAGTTCGGCGTTTCGTAGAGACGCAGGCGCTTGAGCTTGAGATTCACGCCGTAATGCGCGTCGTAGACGTCGGCGAGAATGCGGAACGCGACCGCCGCCATGTTTTCCACGGTCGGAATGCGGTCGAAGACCACGGTCTTGTGATCCGCGAGCGACGCGAGGAATTCGCGCACTTTGGCATCGCCTTCATAGACGATGAACGCGTGATCCCACTTGTTGACGAGATGCTCCATCGCCAGCGACTTCACGTCGGCGAAGTCCATGACCATGCCGCGATCCGGCGCGCCTTCCGTATCGACGAGGTCGCCTTGCAGCGTGATCTCGAGCACGTAACGATGCCCGTGCAGGTTGCGGCACTGGCTGCGGTGATCGGGGATGCGGTGGCCCGCATCGAATTCGAGTTTTCGGGTAATCGTCTGCACGTCGGCTCGATCGTCTTTCAGGGGATATTCAGGTATTTGTGCGTCTGCATCGACAGGCGCCACTTCGGATGCCGCTTGCACCAGTCGATCGCGAGCTTCGTGTTGATGTCGCGCGACGGGCCGTCCATCGGCTGCACGAGGAAGTACTCGAAGTCGAGCTTTTCGTACTCGGCCAGGCGCTGGTTGTCCTGTGGCACGACCACTTTCAGCTCGTTGCCCTTCGTGACGACGAGCGGCGCGTCCGCCTTCGGGCTCACGCAAATCCAGTCGATGCTCTCGAGCACCGGCATCGAACCGTTCGTTTCGATCGCCATTTCGAAGCCCGCCTCGTGCAGCGCGTCGACGAAAGGCTGATCGATCTGGAGCATCGGCTCGCCGCCCGTGCAGACGACGAACTTGTGCGCCGCGCCTTCCGGCCACAGCGATGCGATCTTCGCAACGAGTTCCGCAGGCGTTTTGTACTTGCCGCCGTTCTCGCCGTCGGTGCCGACGAAATCCGTATCGCAAAAGCGGCACACCGCGTCCGCGCGGTCTTCCTCGCGTCCCGACCAGAGGTTGCAGCCGGCGAAGCGGCAGAACACGGCCGGGCGCCCGGCGTTCGCGCCCTCGCCCTGCAACGTGTAGAAGATTTCCTTTACCGCGTACGTCATGACTGCTCTGTGACTCTATGTTGATGCCGGATCAGACCGGTTCGGTGGTGACTTGCTCGCCCGCGCGATACGCCTCGTATCCACGCTTGCGCAGTTTGCATGCCGGGCACTGGCCGCAGCCGTAGCCCCATTCGTGCAGTTCGGAGCGCTCGCCGACATAGCACGTATGCGTTTCGACGCGAATCAGTTCGACGAGCGTCTCGCCGCCCAGCGTTTCCGCGAGACGCCACGTGTCGGCCTTGTCGAGCCACATGAGCGGCGTTTCGAGCGCATAGCGCGTTTCCATGCCGAGATTCAGCGCGACTTGCAGCGCCTTCATGGTGTCGTCGCGGCAATCGGGATACCCGGAAAAGTCCGTTTCGCACATGCCGCCGACGAGCACCTTCAGCCCACGCCGATACGCGACCGCCGCCGCGATCGTCATGAACAGCAGATTGCGGCCCGGCACGAACGTGTTCGGCAAGCCGTTCGCCGTCGCCTGGATTTCGATGTCGCGGGTCATCGCGGTATCGCTGATCGCGCCGAGCACGGACAAGTCGATCATGTGATCGTCGCCGAGGCGGCCTGCCCACTGCGGAAACTTGCTCGCCACTTCCGAGCGGAAACCGCTGCGGCATTCCAGTTCGACGCGATGTCGCTGGCCGTAATCGAAGCCCAGCGTCTCGACCGTCTTGTAGCGTTCGAGCGCCCATGCGAGGCACGTGGCCGAGTCCTGGCCGCCGGAAAACAGCACGAGGGCGCTGTCCTTCGCGTCTATCCGAGTCACCGTAAAACTCCGTGTATGAAAAGGGTCGCGCGCCGCGCGGATGGTCGGAGCGACCGGCGCGGCGATGTGCGATCCAGTATAGGCCGGCGAGCTTTCCTCGGACGCGCGCGCCCTTTATGTCCCCGATAGCGGACCGGCGTACCGTTCGCCGATCGGTTCGAGCGACGTTCGGGCGCGATTCGGAGCATCGAAAAGAAAAGGACTTGCGGTCCGAGGACGAGGCAAGTCCTTAATTCGGCGCGAATTTTAGCATGTCGGGGCGTTGTGCGCCGAGCTGCCGGCGGGCGTCGAATGCGCGGCCCAGCACGCGATCACGCCACGCTCCCGGCGAAACGAATTTCCCGCGCCCGAAATGAAAAAGCCCGAGAGCGATGAACTCTCGGGCTTTCTGCATTCTGGTGGCCTGGGACGGAATCGAACCATCGACACGCGGATTTTCAATCCGCTGCTCTACCAACTGAGCTACCGGGCCAACGAAGAGGTGAAACTATAGCAGAGCGATGTGCGGTGCTCAAGCCTTTTTGCGGATTTTTATCGCTTTCATCGCTGATGCACTGCGACCGCGGCTCAAACCTCGTTCTTGTTCTTTCCGAGATCGACGCCCAGCTGCTTGAGCTTGCGATACAAATGCGTGCGCTCCAGCCCCGTCTTCTCCGCGACGCGCGTCATGCTGCCGTTCTCGCGCGCGAGGTGATATTCGAAGTACGCGCGCTCGAACGCATCGCGGGCATCGCGCAGCGGAATGTCGAATGAAATCGATGCCGTCTGCGCCGCCTGGCCCGCCGCCGCGCCGCCCGCGCCCGCATCGCCGGACGATGCGTTCAGCGCGGAAGCCGTCGGCAGCGCAGCCGCGATCGGCACGCCCGATGCGCCCGCGTTCCCCGAAGGCTTCGTCGCCGCGACGACAGCCGGCGCCGCCGTGCCGTGCGCGAGCCCCTGCTCGACCGCCTTCAGCAGCTTCTGCAGCGCGATCGGCTTTTCGAGGAAGTTGAGTGCGCCGATCTTCGTCGCCTCGACCGCCGTGTCGATGGTCGCGTGCCCCGACATCATGATCACCGGCATCGTGAGCTTGCCCTGCGCCGCCCACTCCTTCAGAAGCGTGACGCCATCGGTGTCCGGCATCCAGATGTCGAGCAGGACGAGATCGGGCGTCTGCTGCAAGCGGTAATCGCGCGCGTGCTGCGCGTTCTCCGCCACGTCCACCACGTGTCCCTCGTCGCTCAGGATCTCGGAGAGCAGTTCCCGGATCCCCATTTCATCGTCTACCACCAGGATGGTTGCCATTTAAGCTGCCCTTGTCTGCACTGTTGCTTTTGTCGTTCCGTGTTTCGCGGCCGGCGCGGCTGACGGCGTCGCGCCATCGGCGGCGGCGTCTTCCGCGAGTTGAAGAAACAGAATCGAGATTTGCGCGCCTTCCACGACGTCCGCCGTTCTTGAGCGGTTGCGAATGTCGATGCGCGCACCGTGCTCGTCGACGATCTTCTTCACCGTTGCAAGTCCCAGACCCGTGCCTTTCGCCTTCGTGGTCACGTAAGGCTCGAAAGCGCGCGACAGAATGCGCGCCGGAAAGCCCGCGCCGTTATCGGAAACCGTGAGCCGCACCGCGACGCGTGCGTGCCCCGACGCGTCCGGCTCGCCATATTCTACTGTCCTCGTTTCGAGCAGGACGCGCGGCTCGGCCACATCCGCGACGGCATCCTGCGCGTTCTGCAGCAGGTTGTGGATGACCTGGCGGATCTGCGTCGCGTCGCCGCGAATCACGGGCAGCTTCGCGAGATCGACCTTGATCGGACTTTTGCCCTCTTCGATGCCGTACAGCGTCAGCACCTCGCCGACGAGATCGTTCAACTGAAGATTCCCGAGCACCGCGGGCGGCGTGCGCGCATATTCGCGGAAATCGTCGACCATGCGCTTCATCGCCTGCACCTGATTCACGATGGTCGTCGATGCGCGCTTGAGCACGTCGGCGTCCTGCGGCGCGAGCTTGTCCGCGAGCTTCATCTGCAGGCGCTCGGCGGAAAGCTGAATGGGCGTGAGCGGATTCTTGATCTCGTGCGCGAGACGCCGCGCCACTTCGCCCCACGCGACGGAGCGCTGCGCAGAGATCACGTCGGAGATATCGTCGAACACGACGACATAGCCGGTCGTTTCGGTGTCTTCAGTATCGCTTTCGACGCCGGTCAGCAATTGCGTGCCGCGCACGAGCAAGGTCAGCGGGTCGTTCTCGCCCGGCACCGTGACCGCGACCTGTTGCTGCCAGTGCCCGCGATCGCCCGCCGGATGGCCGCTCCCGACCGCCGCCGCGTCGCGCTCGGCGAACGCTTTCCTGACCATCGCGCCGAACTCCGCGAGCACGTCGATGCTGTCCAGCGGCTGATTGACGAGCGCGTCGAACGGCTGGCGGAAGATGCGCGCCGCGCCGCGATTCGCCGTCGTCAGGCGAAATTGACGATCGAACACGAACACGCCCGCCGTCAGATTCGCGAGGATGCTTTCGAGATACGCCTTCGAATGCTCCAGCGCGATGCGGTTGTTCTCCACCGCCGCGCGCGCCTCCGATAGCTGCCGCGTCATGGCGTTGAAGGACTGCGTGAGGAAGCCGAGTTCATCGCGCGAATTGATCTCGCGCTTGGGCGTGTAGTCGCCTTCGGCCACTTCCTTCGTGCCCTGCGCGAGCAGAAAGAGCGGCCGCGCGAGCTGATTGCCAAGCGCGAGCGCCAGCATCATCGCGATGAACGTCGCGAGGAAGAGCGCGAGCGTCAGCGTGCCGATATACATCTTGCGCAAGCCCGTGCGCCCGAGCCGCTTTTCCTGATACTCGCGATACGCGCGCTGCACGGCGTCCGCGTTGCGCGCGAGTTCCTGACTCACGGGCTGCTCGATCTGCAAGAAGCGGTCGACGTGCTGGAATTCGGTGGTCGTGGTCGGGTCGGGAATCTTCGTGATGACGCGAAGCCGCAGCGCGCCCTTCGGCCCTTTCGATGCCGGATCGCCGTCTATCTCGCCTTCTATCGCGCCGAACGGACGATCCTGCGCGGCCTTCAGCATCGCGCTGGAAGGCTCGTTGGTCGGCAGCAGCGCGTAGATATTCCCCGATGCCTGCGCGACGGTCCGCAAGCCCGGCACGCGCAGCGACCCGCCGCCCGCGTTCAGGTCCTCGCGGTTGTACTGATCGCGCGGACGCTCGAACACGACGGCATCCTGCACGCCGTATTGATCCCGCAGACGCAGCAGCGTCAACGTGAGGCTCGACGGATCGGCGCTCGCGAGCTGGTCGCTCATCTGGCGGCCGCGATTCTTGAAGTCGGCGAGCGATGTTTCGAGCATGCCGCGCCCGAGCGTCAGGCCCGACGTGAGCGCGGTTTCGACGTTCACATCGAACCAGGATTCGATGCTGCGCGACACGAACTGATACGACACCACGTAGATGATCGCGCCCGGCAGCACGCCGACGAGCGCGAAGATGAGCGCGAGCTTGGCCAATAGCCGCGTGCCGAAGCGCCCCTGCCTCACGCGCGACACGATGATCAGCGTGAGGCTGATCACGATCAGCATGAAGACGATCGCCACCGCCACGTTCGCGGCATACAGCCAGCCGTAGTAGCGGTCGAAGAACTCGGTATTCGCGCTCGCGAGCGCGAGCATCACGAGCAGCACCGCCGCCGTGATGGCAACCGTCGTAACCAGCAGCCGAACGACAAAACTCTTCATGTCCGTACGGCCGCGCCGAAATCTATTTCGCACGTTCCGCCGCCGTAAAAGTGAACCGCTTCCAATCCGATGAAAGGTTCCAGTCGCGGTTGTTGACCGCGTCGATCTGGAACGGCTTGGGCATCAGCGCGATGTCGAGCTGCATGCGCACCGATGCGTTGTACGTTTCTCCGCCATGCACCTGATTCCGGTCGATGACATGCCACGACGCCACGTGCTTGATGACGGAAAGTGCTTCGTTCAGCGATGCAAAACGCAACTGCAGGCCGCCCGTCGATACGCGGTATTCATTCGTGAGCGGTTGATACGAGAGGCGGATACTTTGCGACACGTTGACCGGCTCTTCGTCGAACCAATACCAGCGCGGCCGCGACAGCGCAAAGTCGATGGTGAAGTAGAGCGGCACGCTGCGGTTCACGGCTTCTTCGAGACTGCTGTTCAGATCGAAGTCGAAGTGCGCATCGAGGCTCCAGCCGTTATTGTCCGCCTGCAACGACGCGCGCTGCACGGAGATCGTCTCGGCGAGCGCAGGTTGGGCCGCGGCGAAACTCAGCCAGAGCGCCAGCGCAGTCCAGATGACGGCCGCGAGCCGAAGCGGAAGAATGCGTTTTATCGTCACCGTTTCTGAAAGCGCGCGTAGAAGAATCCGTCGTGGTCCGCGATGTAGTCCGCGTTCCGGTTCGATGCCGGGCTCGCGCCCTCAGCACTGTCCGGACCGTGGCCTTCGATATTTGTACCGTCCGGTGACTCTTGCACCGCACTCGCGCTCGCGCGCGGCGCCGTCGGCAGCAGTTGCCCCGGCGCGTCCAATCGTACCGCATCTTCATGCGCCGCTCCAAACCAGCGGGCCTGCTCTTCGCCCTCTTCCGGAAAGATCGAGCACGTCACGTAGAGCAATTCGCCGCCCTTCGCGACGAGCGGCCACAGCGCCTCAAGAATGCGTCTTTGTTCGACGACGAGCGCCGCGATATCCGATGGCCGGCGCAGCCAGCGAATGTCCGGATGGCGCCGCACGATGCCCGACGCCGAGCACGGCACGTCCGCGAGAATGCGGTCGAAGGGCGCGCCGTCGAACCAGGGCGACGGATCGCCGGCATCGCCGACGCGCACGTCCGCTGCAAGTTTCAGGCGCTCGAGATTCTGACCGATGCGGCCCGCGCGGTCGGCATCGCTTTCGAGCGCGACGAGATGCACGTCCGCGAGTTCGAGAATGTGCCCCGTCTTGCCGCCGGGCGCGGCGCACGCATCGAGCACGCGCATGCCGTCGCGCGCGCCGAGCCATTGCGCCGCGAGTTGCGCGCCCGCGTCCTGCACCGAGACTTCGCCTTCCGCGAAACCAGGAATGCGATCGACGGGCATCGGCGTTCTGAGACGCACCGCGTGCAGGCCGGCGGCATCGGCCTCGATATGCTCGGCTTTCAGGCGATCCACGTAAGCCGCGACATTCGTATGGCGCGCGTTCACGCGCAGCGTGAGCGGGCCTTGCGCGTTGCCCGCTTCCAGAATGCGCTCCCAGGCTTGCGGCTGCGCGCGCTGGACCGCGTCGATCCACCATTGCGGATAGTTCCATCGCGCAACGGGGCTTGTCGCGGCTTCCGCGATGAGCGCGTCGCGTTCACGCAGGAAGTTGCGCAGCACCGCGTTCACGAGTCCCTTCGCGAAGGCAAATTCGCGCCGCGCGGCAATCGCGTTCACGGCCTGATCGACGACCGTGAACGGCGCGTAGGCGGCGTGCGCTTCGTCGTCGGTGAGGAGCGCGAACGCGCACGCGAGCACGTTGGCGACATGCGGCGGCGGGACCTTGCGCACGAGCTTGTGCAGGAGCGCATCGGCGATGCCGAGCCGGCGCATCGCGCGATACGCGATGTCCTGAATCGCGCCGCGCGCCGACGCGTGCTTGCCCGAGGCCACGACCGTCTGGATCGCGGCGGGCAACGCCGAGCCCGCGCGCACGGCGCCGACGGCTTGCGCGGCGCCATCGAGCGCGAACGCGAGCGAATCCGGCGCGAGATGGAGCGCGCTCATGCGGGACGGCCCGCGCGACGGCTGATGCGCGGCGGCGTGCCGGCGTGAAGGCTTGTCGTTCATTTGGATGGGATCGGTCGGCGGCAAGCGTTTGGCTTGCACAAACGAGGATTGTAACGTGCGACGAAACGGTGCCTCGCCATGAAGCGGCGTGCGCCGCGACGGCATCGAGTGCCAGCGAAAAAAAAGCCGCCCCGATCGCTCGGGGCGGCTTCTCGCGGAACACCGAGCGCTTACATCCGCCCGGTGCGCGCCATCTCCATCAAACGTGCGACGCGCTCTTCCGTCGCCGGGTGCGTGGAGAACCAGTTCGCGATGCTCCCGCCCGACAACGGATTCATGATCATCATCTGCGCGGTCGCCGGATGCGCTTCCGCCGCCGGGAACGGCACGCCCGACGCGTACGCGTGAATCTTCTCCAGCGCGCTCGCGAGCGCCTGCGGATCGCCAGAAATCTGCGCGCCGCCGCGGTCGGCTTCGAATTCACGCGCCCGCGAAATCGCCATCTGGATCATCGCGCCCGCGATCGGCGCGAGAATCGCCACCGCGATGCTTGCAATCGGATTAGCCGGGCGGCCTTCTTCATCGCGTCCGCCGAAGAACATCGCAAAGTTCGCGAGCGCGGAGATCGCGCCGGCCATCGTCGCGGAAATAGTCGAGATGAGAATGTCGCGATGCTTCACGTGCGCGAGTTCGTGCGCCATCACGCCGCGCATTTCGCGCTCGGACAGCACGCGCAGAATGCCCGTGGTCGCCGCCACCGCCGCGTGCTCCGGATTGCGGCCCGTGGCGAACGCGTTCGGCGCGTCTTCGTTGATGAGATAGACGCGCGGCATCGGCAATTGAGCGCGCGTGGCGAGTTCGCGCACCATGCGATAGAACTGCGGCGCGGTGGTTTCGTCGACTTCCTGCGCGTTGTACATGCGCAGAACCATCTTGTCCGAGAACCAGTACGAGAAGAAATTCATGCCGAGCGCGACGATCAGCGCGAGCATCATGCCCTTCGACCCGCCGATCATGCCGCCGATCACGACGAAGAGGGCCGTGATCGCTGCCATCAGCATCGCGGTTTTGACCCAGTTGAACATATGCGGAACTCCTTCTCCCTAAAACGTTGCGCAACTTGCGCGGTAATCCTGGCCTACGTGGTCAGGATGGACATTGTAAGCAAAATGTTAGATAAGGGCATCCGCGAATAATTCAACTATCTGTGCGATGTCGCCAGTTTGATGCCGAGCCCGACGAACGCGCCGCCGACACCGCGATCCAGCCACCGCTTGACGCCAGGCTTGCCGGAGAACCGCGCGGTGACGCTGCCCGCGATCCACGCGACAAAGCTGTTCCAGACGGTGCTCATCGCGATGAACACGAGGCCGAGCGTGAGAAACGCGAGCGTTTTGTGCTGGCTGTCGGCTGCGACGAATTGCGGGAAGAACGAGACAAAGAACAGCACCACTTTCGGATTCAGCACGTTCGTGACGAAACCCTGCGTGAAAAGCTGCCGAAGCGACTTCGGCGCGGATTTGGCGCTGGCCTGCGCGTCGCTCGGCGGCGCGTCTTTCGTGAAGATGAGCCGCACGCCGAGATAGATCAGGTAGATTGCGCCCGCGATCTTGACCACGGTGAACGCGGTGGCGGATGCCGCGAGAATCGCGGTCAGGCCGAACGCGCACGCGAGCGTATGCACCACGCAGCCCGCCGAAATGCCGAGCGCCGAGACGATGCCCGCGCCCCGCCCCTGCGCGACGCTGCGCCCGACGATGTACGCGGTATCCGGCCCCGGCGTGACGTTGAGCAGAAAGACGGCAACGAGGAAGAACGCGAATCCGGTGATGCCGAGCATGTGAAGCCTCCAGACGGCTTTATGGGCGATGCTTTTTACTCTAGGCCGCGCTCGTCACCCTGAACGGCGAAGCGCTGGCCTTTCGACAACGACGCGCCCGCGAGGAATTCGCGCACCGGCAGACGCTTGCCGCCGGGCTTTTGCAGTTGCGTGAGCTTGAGCGCGCCGCTGCCGCACGTCACGACGATGCCGTCCGCCGATACTTCCGCGATCACGCCCGGTTCGCCGGATTTGCCTGTTACGCCGCTCACGGGCTGCGCCGCCCAGATCTTGATCGCCGCGTGATCGACGGTTCCGACAGCGCCGGGGAACGGATCGAACGCCCGCACTTGCCGCGCGAGTTCCTCCGCCGGCCGCCGCCAGTCGAGCGCCGCTTCGTGCTTGGCAATCTTCTCGGCGTAGGTCGTGCCTTCCTCGGGCTGCGGTTTCGACGGAAGCGAGCCGTCGCGTTCGAGATCCCGCAATGCGCCGACGATCAACTCCGCGCCCATTGCCGCGAGACGGTCGTGCAGCGTGGCGGTGGTGTCGTCGGAAGCGATGGGCGTGCGCGCCTCGCGGATCATCGCGCCGGTGTCGAGGCCCGCGTCCATTTGCATCAGCGTGATGCCGGTTTCGGCGTCGCCCGCTTCAATCGCGCGATGGATCGGCGCGGCGCCGCGCCAGCGCGGCAGCAACGAAGCGTGGATGTTGATCGCGCCGTGACGCGGAATGTCGAGCACTTCCTGCGGAAGAATGAGGCCATAGGCGGCCACCACCATGACGTCGTGCGGCGTGGCGCGCAGCAACTCGATGGCGTCCGCCGCTTCCTGCGGATACTTCCCCGCGCGCCGCAGCGACGTGGGCTGCGCGACCGCGAGGTCATGTTCCAGCGCGAAGCGTTTGACCGGGCTCGCGGTCAGTTTCATGCCGCGTCCGGCGGGCCGGTCGGGTTGCGTGAGAACGAGCGGAACGTGGAAACCCGCCGCGTGAATCGCCGCGAGCGCGGTGGCGGCAAATTCAGGCGTACCGGCGAAAACGACGCGCAGCGATTGAGTCATCGATGAAACCTACCTGCAAAAACGGATTCCGGTGCGCCTTTACAGCGCTTTTTCGAGCTTTTTCATCTTGCCGCGAATGCGGGTCTGCTTGAGCGGCGACAAATATTCGACGAACACGTGTCCCGCCAGATGATCCATTTCGTGCTGGATGCAGACCGCGAGCAAGCCGTCGCAGTCGAGCTCGAACGTTTCGCCCTTTTCGTTCAGCGCCTTGACGCGCACCTTGTCGGGCCGCTCGACGAAGTCGTAAATGCCCGGCACCGAAAGGCAGCCCTCTTCCCACTCTTTCTTGACTTCGCTCGCCCAGACGATTTCCGGATTGATGAAGACCATCAGCTGGTCGTGCGTGTCCGACACGTCGATGACGATCACGCGCTCGTGCACGTCCACCTGCGTCGCCGCGAGACCGACGCCGGGCGCGGCGTACATGGTCTCGGCCATGTCCGCGACGAGCTTGCGGATGCGGTCGTCCACCACGGCGACGGGCTTCGCCACCTTGTTCAGCCGCTTGTCCGGGTAGTTGAGTATGTTGAGCAGAGCCATGATTCGGATTATCTACGCGCGCCGCGACGCGTGTGAAGTCGGCCATTCGGCCAGGTTGCGGGTGAGTGGCGGCATGCCGAAGATATGCGGGTGAACCCACTGGATTCAACGCCGCCGGCAAGCGGCCAGACAGCGTCGCTACGAGCCGTTGAGCGCGGCCGGGCGACATTTCTAATATGTACGGGATCAAAAATCTTAACATGACGACCGCCACCCTGCCGACCGATACCGCCGCTTCCGAAGCCCTCGCGCCGCCGTTCGACGCCCCTGCCGACGCCCCAGCCGACGCCCCAGCCGACGCCCCTGCCGACGAACTGCGCGCCTGGTTGCGCCTCGCGCACGCGAAGGGCTTGCGCCCGCTCCCGCTGCGCACGCTGCTCGGCGCGTTCGGCGGGCCGCTGGAAGTGCTGTCGGAAAGCTTCGCCGCGCTCGCCCGAGCCGCCGACGACAACGCGGCGAAAGCCGTCGTCGCGCTGCCCGGCGATATCGAAGGCGTTCCGTTCGATGACTATATTGAGCACGCTCGCGGATGGGCGTCCGAACCGGACAACCACATCCTGACGCTCGCCGACGCGCAGTATCCGCAAGCCCTGCTGACGATGCCCGATCCGCCGCCGCTGCTCTACGCGAAAGGCCGGCTCGACGTGCTGCAGGCGCGCGCGGTGGCGATTGTCGGCAGCCGGCACGCGTCGCCGCAAGGCGCGGAGGATGCGCGCCGTTTCGCCCGCACGCTGTCCGATGCCGGGCTCGCCGTGGTGTCGGGGCTCGCGGTCGGCATCGACGCCGCCGCGCATCGCGGAGCGCTCGACGGGCGCGCCGGAACGATCGCAGTCATCGGCACGGGGGCGGATCTCGTCTACCCGGCGCAAAACCATACGCTCGCGCACGAGATCGTTCGCGGCGGCATCATCCTCTCGGAGTGGCCGCTCGGCACGCCCGCGCGATCGGCGAACTTCCCGCAGCGCAACCGCCTGATCGCGGGCGTCTCGGGCGGCGTGCTGATCGTGGAAGCGGCGATGCGGTCCGGATCGCTCATCACCGCGCGGCTCGCCAACGAAATGGGGCGCGATGTCTTCGCGATTCCCGGATCGATCCACGCACCGCTGTCGCAGGGTTGTCATCGGATCATCAAGCAGGGCGCGAAGCTCGTCGAAACGCCGGAAGACGTGCTCGAAGAGTTCGGCTTTCCCGCTGCACAGAAGCGTGGCCGCACGGCACGCGAGAAACCGCGCCCGACGAGCGCGTCGTGGGCGTCGGCGCGCTTGCCGGACGCGGCGCCATCGGCGGACGCCGAACGCGTGCTCGCCGCGCTCGGTCACGCGCCCGCGACGCTTGAAATTCTCGCCACCCGCACCGATCTCGACGGAGCCGCGCTTCAAGGCGCGCTGCTTCAGCTCGAACTCGCGGGCGTCGTGACCGCGCTGCCGGGCGGCCGCTACGCCCCGCTCGAACGCTCGTGAACTCGGCTCGTGCTACATTCGCGGAAAATCACGCTGTCACGCACCGCCCCAGTAAGGATTCCGCCAACGCCATGTCCGCGTTCAATCTCGACACCGACGCCGATCAAATCGCCGAGCGCATCGCCGAACCCGGCACGCTGTTCGTCGCGTGCCTGTGCGCGGAGTGGTGCGGGACCTGCCGCGAATATCGCGAAGGCTTCGACAAGCTCGCCGACGCGCATCCGGACGTCTGCTTCGCGTGGATCGACATCGAGAATCACGCGGACCGTTTCGACGACCTCGATGTCGAGAATTTCCCGACCATTCTGATCGAAGATTCGGTCACCACGCGGTTCTTCGGCACGGTGCTGCCGCAGGTGTCGATCGTCGAGCGGATGCTCACCGACCTGACCGCGCTGCCGAACATGGCGGGCGCCCCGAAGCTGCGCCCGGCGCTTGCTACGGCATAGACAAAACCGCTGCATTGCGGCGGCCGAAACGAATGCGGCACACCGGTTCAGCGCGCGTCGTTATCGAAGCCGCGACGCGCATCGCACAAAGCCTGTGCTATAAAGCGGTCGTTAAAGCGGTCCAAACGGGGCCGCTGCCAGACCCCAACCATATTGAGTCATGTCCAAAGCCCTGATCATCGCCGAGAAGCCTTCCGTCGCGAACGACATCGCGCGCGCGCTGGGCGGCTTCACGAAGCATGACGAGTACTACGAGAGCGACGATTACGTGCTCTCGTCCGCGGTCGGCCACCTGCTCGAAATCGCCGCGCCGGAAGAATACGACGTCAAGCGCGGTAAATGGAGCTTCGCGAACCTGCCCGTCATCCCGCCGCATTTCGATCTGAACCCGATCGCGAAGAGCGAGTCGCGCCTGAAAGTTCTGACGAAACTGTTGAAACGCAAGGACATCGACCGGCTCATCAACGCATGCGACGCGGGGCGCGAAGGCGAGCTGATTTTCCGCCTCATCGCGCAGCACGCGAAGGCCAAGCAGCCCGTGCAGCGCCTCTGGCTTCAGTCGATGACGCCCGCCGCCATCCGCGAAGGCTTCGCGAATCTGCGCAGCGACGCCGACATGCAGCCGCTCGCCGACGCCGCCCGCTGCCGTTCCGAAGCGGACTGGCTCGTCGGCATCAACGGCACGCGCGCGATGACCGCGTTCAACAGCAAGGGCGGCGGGTTCTTCCTGACGACCGTCGGTCGTGTTCAGACGCCAACGTTGTCTATCGTCGTCGAACGCGAAGAGAAAATCCGCCGTTTCGTGCCGCGCGACTACTGGGAAGTACGCGCCGAATTCGTCGCGGCGAAGGGCATCTACGAAGGCCGCTGGTTCGATCCGAAGTTCAAGCGCGTCGAAAACGATCCCGAACAGCGCGACTCGCGCCTGTGGAGTCTCGCGGCGGCGGAATCGGTGGTGGCGGCGTGTCGCGGCAAGACCGGCACCGTCACCGAAGAATCGAAACCGTCGACGCAAATGTCGCCGCTGCTCTTCGATCTGACGAGCCTTCAGCGCGAAGCGAACAGCCGTTTCGGTTTCTCCGCGAAGAACACGCTCGGCCTCGCGCAGGCGCTGTACGAAAAGCACAAGGTGCTGACGTACCCGCGTACCGATTCGCGCGCGCTGCCGGAAGACTATCTCGGCACGGTCAAGGAAACGCTGACCATGCTGAAGGAGAGCAACAACTATCTGCCGTTCGCCAAGCAGGTGCTCGACAAGGGCTGGGTGAAGCCGAACAAGCGCATTTTCGACAACTCGAAGATCAGCGATCACTTCGCCATCATCCCGACGCTGCAGGCGCCGAAATCGCTGTCGGAGCCGGAGCAGAAGCTGTACGACCTCGTCGTCAAGCGCTTCCTGTCCGTGTTCTTCCCGGCGGCCGAATATCTGGTGACGACGCGCATCACGGAAGTCGTGGGGCATCACTTCAAGACGGAAGGCAAGGTGCTCGTCGAGCCGGGCTGGCTGCAGGTCTACGGCCGCGAGGCTGCAGGCGAGGAAGGCAATCTCGTGCCGGTGCAAAAGGACGAGAAGGTCGATGTCGACAAGATCGCCGCTCAAGGTCTCGTGACGAAGCCGCCGGCGCGCTACAACGAAGCGTCGCTGCTTTCGGCGATGGAAGGCGCGGGCAAGCTCGTCGAAGACGAAGAGCTGCGCGACGCGATGGCCGCGAAAGGTCTCGGCACGCCGGCCACGCGTGCGGCGATCATCGAAGGGTTGCTTGGCGAGAAGTACATGGTGCGCGAAGGCCGCGAGCTGATTCCGACGGCCAAGGCGTTCCAGTTGATGACGCTGCTGCGCGGCCTGGGCGTCGAGGAACTCACCGCGCCCGAACTGACCGGCCAGTGGGAACACAAGCTCTCGCAGATGGAGCGCGGCAACCTGCATCGCGATGCGTTCATGCAGGAAATCGCCCGCATGACGCAGACCATCGTGAAGCGCGCGAAGGAGTACGACTCCGACACCATTCCCGGCGACTACGCGACGCTCGAAACGCCGTGCCCGAACTGTGGCGCGCAGGTGAAGGAGAACTATCGCCGGTTTGCGTGCACGAAGTGCGAGTTCTCGATTTCGAAGATTCCGGGCGGACGCCAGTTCGAGATTCCGGAAGTCGAGGAATTACTGCGCGAGAAAACCATCGGGCCGCTGTCGGGTTTCCGCAGCAAGATGGGCCGTCCGTTCTCGGCCATTCTGAAGCTCGCGTTCGACGACGAGATCAAGAACTTCAAGCTGGAGTTCGACTTCGGCCAGGACACCGGCGGCGAAGACGGCGAGCCGCCCGATTTCTCCGAGCAGACGCCGGTCGGCGCGTGCCCGAAGTGTCAGTCGCGCGTGTTCGAGCATGGCATGAGCTACGTCTGCGAAAACTCCGTCGCGAATCCGAAAACCTGCGATTTCCGCTCCGGCAAGGTGATCCTGCAACAGGAAATCGCGCGTGAGCAGATGGAAAAGCTGCTGAACGAAGGCCGCACGGACTTGCTGACGAACTTCAAATCGTCGCGGACCGGGCGCAACTTCAAGGCGTTCCTCGTCAAGCAGCCGGACGGCAAGATCGGCTTCGAATTCGAGAAGAAGGAAGCGAAGCCGGGCGCGAAAACGGCTGCGAAGCGCGGTGCGGCGACCGAGCCGCAGAACGATGCCGCCGACGAAGGCGATAGCGATGTCGCCGTAGCCGCAAAAACGACGCGCGCGAAGGCCGCGACCAAGACCGTCGCGGCGAAGAAAGCGCCGGCAAAGAAGGCCGCGGCGAAGAAGACTGCGGCGCGGAAGGCGGGGTGATCCGGGCGCGATTGCGCGGAACGCCATCGCCATGAAGCACGAAGCCCGCGAAGCGATTCGCGGGCTTTTTTACGCCCGCTGAAAAGGCAAAAAAGCCCGCGAGAGACGACACTCGCGGGCCTTCAGAACAGAACTTCGAGAATTAAAACGGCGACGCCGCCGGCACACGCCCTCGCGTCCTCGAAGGCTTGGACAACTTCGGCCCCAGTTCGCCGTCCATCGAACGCGGGCGCGGCGCGGGCGGCGGCGCTTGCGGTTCGTCGGCCTGTTCGTAATGCGGCTGCACGCTGGTGGGCGCCGGCTTGCCCTTGCCGTCGCGAATCCACTGTTCGCCGAGTTGATGATTCGGCGTCTGGCTGAAATGCTCGACGAGGTGATCGATGAACGTCCGCACCTTCGCCGGCAAATGCCGCCGGCTCGGATACGCCACGTTGATCTCGACCTGCGGCAACTGATAATCGCTCAGGAGGCGCACGAGCTGGCCGCGCGTCGTATCGTTGCCGATCAAGTAGCTCGGCAGAATCGCGATGCCCATGCCGAGCAGCGCGAACTGGCGCAGCATTTCCGTGTTATTCGCGATGATCACGTTCGACGGCCGCACGCGCACTTCGCCTTCCGGGCCAGTGAACACGCGTTCGTCGCCCCAATACTCCGACGGCAGACTGAGACACGGATGCTCCAGCAAATGCTCGGGGCGCGTCGGCGTGCCGTGCTTTTCGAGATACGCGGGCGTCGCGCACACGGTCATGCAGCCGGTCGTCAGCCGCCGCGTGACGACGCTCGCGCTCTTCACCTGCCGCGCAATGACGATGCCGACATCGAATCCTTCCTCCACCAGATCCACCTGGCGGTCCACCAGCGTCACATCGGGGATGACTTTCGGATAGCGCTGCGCGTACGTCTGCAGCACCGGCGCGAGATTGTGCAGGCCGAACACGACGGGCGCGACGATGCGCAGCGAGCCGAGCGGCTCGTGATTGCGCGCGACGACCATCTGTTCGACGTCTTCGAGTTCATCGAGAATTTGGCGCGCACGCTCCAGATAAACCTGACCGGATTCCGTGAGCGAAAGACTGCGCGTGGTGCGGTTGAGCAGGCGCGTGCCGAGACGGCTCTCGAGGTCCGCGACGTGCCGCGTCGCGACCGCGTTCGAGATGTCCATCGCGTTCGCGGCTCTGGCAAAACTGCCGAGATCGGCCACGCGGACGAACACTCTCATCGACTGCAAATGATCCATGGGACAACTCCTGCCGCCAGGCGGCTATAAATTCTGCTGCAAGGCAATTCAGAATTATCCTAGGACTAGCGAAATCGTGCAGAAGTTGCGGGCGGGCGTCGCCTTATCGAAAAAAACCGTTGAAGAATCGCGTTCGGCAGCGAAAGATGACCCGCCGCCAACGCGAAACTGACACGCGCCCGGCGACCGCGATCGCCGGGCGGCAAAACGCTACGGAAAATCAGGCCGCGAGCCGCTTTTCCATGCCGGCCTTGGCTTCCGGCAGCGCCTGCGGAAGTCCGCTCTGCAGCTTGCTGAACAGCTCGTCGTGGAGCGCGAGTTCATCGCGCCAGGCGGCGTCATTGACCGAGATGACTTGCTCGAACTGGTCGCGCGTGAAATCCAGTCCGCCCCAGTCGATGTCCTCGTAACGCGGCGAAATGCCGAACGCGTGCTCCTCGCCGCTCGCCGTGCCTTCGATGCGGCCGACCATCCAGTTCAGCACGCGCATGTTTTCGCCGAAGCCCGGCCACACGAACTTGCCGTCGTCGCCTTTGCGGAACCAGTTGACGCAGAAGAACTTCGGCGCTTTCGCGTCGAGCGCTTCCAGGCGTTCGCCGATCTTCAGCCAGTGGCCGAAGTAATCGCTCATGTTGTAGCCGCAGAACGGCAGCATCGCGAACGGATCGCGGCGCACGACGCCCTGCTGGCCCGCGGCGGCGGCCGTGGTTTCGGAGCCCATCGTGGCCGCCATGTAGACGCCTTCCTTCCAGTCGCGCGCCTCGGTCACGAGCGGCACCGTGGTCGAACGGCGCCCGCCGAAGATGAACGCGTCGATGGGCACGCCCGCCGGATTCTCCCAATCCGGATCGATCGACGGACACTGCGACGCCGGCGCCGTGAAGCGCGCATTCGGATGCGCGGCCTTCGCGCCCGTTTCCTTCGCGAGTTCCGGCGTCCAGTCGCGGCCTTGCCAGTCGATGAGGTGTGCGGGCGGCGTGTCGGTCATGCCCTCCCACCAGACGTCACCGTCGTCGGTCAGCGCGACGTTCGTGAAAATCACGTTTTCCTTCAGCGTCGCCATGGCGTTGAAGTTGGTCTTTTCGCTCGTGCCGGGCGCGACGCCGAAGTAGCCAGCTTCCGGGTTGATCGCGTAGAGGCGGCCGTCCTTGCCGGGCTTGATCCAGGCGATGTCGTCACCGATGGTCGTCACCTTCCAGCCGTTCAGGTCTTGCGGCGGAATCAGCATCGCGAAGTTGGTCTTGCCGCACGCGGACGGGAACGCCGCCGCGACGTGATGCTTGCGACCCTCGGGCGACGTGACGCCGAGAATCAGCATGTGTTCGGCGAGCCAGCCTTCGTCGCGGCCCATCGTCGATGCAATGCGCAGCGCGAAGCACTTCTTGCCGAGCAGCGCGTTGCCGCCGTAGCCCGAGCCGAAGCTCCAGATTTCGCGCGATTCGGGGAAATGCACGATGTATTTCGTGTCGTTGCACGGCCACGGCACGTCCTTGCGGCCATCCGCGAGCGGCGCCCCGACCGAATGCACGCACGGCACGAACTCGCCGTCTTCGCCGAGCACATCGAACACTTCGCGGCCCATGCGCGTCATGATGCGCATATTCGTGGCGACGTACGGGCTATCCGACAACTCCACGCCGATATGGGCGATGGGCGAGCCGAGCGGGCCCATCGAGAACGGCACGACGTACATCGTGCGGCCGCGCATCGAGCCGTCGAAGAGACCGTCGAGCGTCGAGCGCATTTCCTTCGGGTCGATCCAGTTGTTCGTCGGGCCCGCGTCTTCGCGACGTTCCGAGCAGATGAACGTTCTGTCTTCGACGCGCGCGACATCCGAGGGATCGGAACAGGCCAGGAAGGAATTGGGGCGTTTGGCGGGGTTGAGCTTCTTCATCGTGCCGGCGGCGACCATCTGTTCGCAGAGCCGGTCGTACTCGGCTTGCGTGCCGTCGCACCATACGACGCGATCCGGCTTGGTCAGCGATGCAACGCGTTGAACCCATTCGATCAATCGTCGGTGCCGGACATAGGCCGGCGCCTCTACGTCGACGACGTTGTTTTTGTTTTCTTCGACTACTGCGGGCTGGTTCATCGAGCTGTCTCCGTGTCTGCAATGAAAACCTTGGGCCCGGACGCTGCATGCGAGAGGCGTTGCAACTGGAACCGCCATGCTTTTCGGGAGATATTTGTCGCACGAAAGGCGGTTTCCATGGCCGTTGCTGCGTCATCGGGCCTGATCCCTGCGACTCCGCCGTGAGGCGGCTTGCATCGCGAAGGAACAAACTGTTAAAAAGAGATACTAAGCGGCCTGTCCCTTTGAGGATTACCGTGTTTTCCGCAATGGCGCCGCGTTTTGCTTTCGCGGTCCTGCTTTTGAGGCATTTTCACAGTGGCCATTGCACTCCAAAAAGGGGAATCAAGCATAGCACCGCAGAGCAGCGCTGCCTTTGATACTCCGCAGTGAAGACTCGTTCACGCGACCAAAGAGCGAATATGTCGGTAATTACCCGAAGTTAATCGCTCCATTTCTGCGAGCCAATAGGACCGCGCAGCAGGTTTAATGCCTACTCAAAGCCAATCAACAATGCCCATGAAAATCGCCATTCTCGACGACTACCAGGACGCCGTTCGGAAGCTCGACTGCTTCCATTTACTCGATGACCACGAGGTAAAGGTCTTTAATAACACGGTGCGTGGACTCGGACAGTTGGCTAGCAGACTGTCGGAAGTGGATGCGCTGGTGCTGATCCGCGAACGCACGCGAATCAGCTCGCAGCTTCTCGATAAATGCCCGAAATTGCGCATGATCAGCCAGACCGGGCGCGCGGGCGGCGGCCATATCGATATCGACGCGTGTACGGAACGCGGCATCGCCGTGCTCGAGGGCACGGGTTCGCCGGTTGCGCCGGCCGAGCTGACGTGGGCGCTCATCATGGCGGCGCAGCGGCGCATTCCGCAGTACGTCGCGAATCTGAAGCAGGGCGCGTGGCAGCAGTCGGGGCTAAAGACGTCCGCGCTGCCGCCGAACTTCGGTCTCGGACAAGTGCTGCGCGGCCAGACGCTCGGCATCTGGGGCTACGGCAAGATCGGCCAGATGGTGGCGGGCTACGGCAAGGCGTTCGGCATGAACGTGCTCGTGCATGGCCGCGAACATTCGCTCGAAGCGGCGCGCAAAGATGGCTTTGCCGTCGCGGAAAGCCGCGAGGCGTTCTTCGAGCAAAGCGACGTCCTCACGCTGCATCTTCGGCTGAACGACGAAACGCGCGGCATCGTGCGGACGGATGACTTAATGCGCATGAAGCCGACCGCGCTCTTCGTCAACACGAGCCGCGCGGAACTGCTCGAAGAGAACGCGCTGCTGAACTCGCTGCATCACAATCGGCCGGGGATGGTCGCCGTCGATGTCTTCGAAAGCGAGCCGATCCTGCAAGGCTACAGCCTGTTGCGCATGGAGAACGTGATCTGCACGCCGCATATCGGCTATGTGGAGCGCGAGAGCTACGAGCTGTACTTCAGCGCGGCGTTCAAGAACATCCTCGCGTTCGATGCCGGCGATACGTCGAGCGTCGCGAATCCCGAAGCGCTTCAGCACGCGCGCCGCCGGTGACGTTCAGAGCGTCTCGATCTGGATGGAAGGCTCGCATCGCACCGGAAAATTCACCGAGTTCGCGATGAAACAAAAGCGGTGCGCCTCTTCGTGCAGGCGCGCCGCGAGCCCGGCATCCGCGCCCGCGCCGATGCTCACGGCCGGGCGCAGCAGCACATCGGTGAAGCGGCCGCTTCCGTTCGCGTCTTCCTGCATCTGGCCGATGGCTTGATCGACATAGCCGGTCACGACGATTCCGTTGACCGCGCACAGGTGCAGATACCACAGCATGTGACACGACGACAGCGAGGCCACGAACAACTCCTCCGGATTGTGGCGCGCGGCGTCGCCGCGAAACGCGGGATCGCTGGATGCGTCGATGGCGGGCTTGCTCCCGACGCGCACGACGTGATCGCGCGAGTAGGCATCGTAGGCGGACGTGCCCGAGCCGCGATTGCCCGTCCACGCGACGGTGAGTTCGTAGATGTGCTGTTTCGCCATGACTGGCTCCTCAAGCGACGTGCGATGCGGTTTCCAGAAGACGCGGAAGGCGTTCGAGAAAGTCCTCGCCGTCCACGCGGCCCAGGTCGTAGGCGTGCTGCATTTGCGAAGGACTCGTGTAGTCCCAGCTCGATATCGGCACCTTGCGCGACGGCTGCACGTAGAGACGCCGCTGGTCGCCGTGCGGCACGACGAACATGCGCTCACGCGGATACAGCCGCGTGACCATCACGAGCACCGTTCCCGGCGATGCATCGAGCGCGGAGACGGGCACGTTGTCGACCATCCCGCCGTCGAGCACGGGGCGGCCGTTGCGGCGAAGGATCGGCGTGAAAGGCGGCGTGCTCGACGATTGCAGGATCAGATCCGCGAGATCTTCGATGCTCGCGCACTCCTGCGCCGTCACGAACTCGGGATGAAAGCCGAGTGCCTGGCCGAGCGTCGGATGCAGCGTCTTGCGCACGTACTTTTCGATGTTATACGCGATCAGCCCGGCCGCGACGGCGCTGCGTGCGCCGAGCCAGCGCGGCAGATGCGAGACGCCGATGCGAATCTCCGGCGCCGAAGCGAGTTCGGTGAAGCGGTCGGCGAAGATGTCGAGCAGCGCCTGCCGATAGATCCGGTAATGCGGAAACACCGATTGTCCGCGCAGCAGGTTGCCCCAGTACGCGTTCTTCGTGTTGCCGCGCAGGGCTTGCGCGTAGTAGTCCATGACCCAGCGCGCGTCGTTGGTGTAGAGCATGCACGCGGTGGCCGCGCCCGCCGAGATGCCCGCGATGATGCGCGGCCTGAGCTCGAGTTCCGGCCGGATGACGTCCCAGAAACCGGCTTGCCACCAGCAGCGGTTGCCGCCGCCGGCGAATACGACCTGATCGAACATTTATTTGCTGATGAGCGCGTAGGTTGTCGTGGCGTGGGCGGCGAGTTCGCCGTTGGCGTCGTGCATGTCGATTTCGCCGAACACGAGATTGCGTCCGCGACGCATGACGCGCGCGGTGACGAGCACGTTGCCTGACTTCACCGGCCGCATGAACGTGGTGTTGAGCGAGACGGTGGTCATCGGCGAGAAGCCGCCCATGACGTGGGAGATGGCGACGACCATCGCGGTATCGGCGGCGGCCATGAAGACCTGACCGCAGATGACGCCGCCCGCGTGCCGCAGATGATCCGAATACGGCAGACGCAAGGTGACGCAGTCATCGCCGATAGATTCGGGTTCCAGCGACAACTCGCGCACCCACGGCGCGAGAATGTTGTCCAGCAACGCGCGGATGGCGGCTTCGTCCATTTTTCTTCGCGGTTCAATGCGGTTGGGGAGGCGTCATGATACCGGGTGGGTTCTCGATGCGGCTGACTTGGCTGAACGGCCTCTTCACGCGGAGCAAAAATTCCTGTTCGAAGGGCTTGCGCTTTTCGAATTTCTCCCGCTATAATTTCGCTTCTGTTGGGGCGTTAGCTCAGTTGGTAGAGCAGCGGACTCTTAATCCGTAGGTCGAGTGTTCGAGTCACTCACGCCCCACCACCAGATTTGAAAGGCCGGTCTAGCGAAAGCTGACCGGCCTTTTGCTTTTGCGCGTCGGTCTGCCGTCAACGCACCTAAACCACCTCCGCGCCTCTCTTCACCAGCAACTCCCGCAGCACAGACCGATGGCACCGCGCCTCATTCTCGCAATAACACCCGACCGATAAATTCGTCGTATGCGACAGCGCCGCCAGCAGATCGAGCGACTTGCTCGCATCGCTCTCCGCCATTTGCGCCTTGAACTTCTTCACGAAGTCGCGCCAGTCCTTGTCCGTTTCCGCGTGCAGCGCCTCGGTCACCAGTTCCGGCGGCGGCGACAGATTCGGATACCACACGTCGTAGAAATCGCGGCTCGCGAACTCGGACTTCGGCACGCCGCGCGGCGGACGGCGAACCGTGCCAATGCGCAAGCCTTCGTTTTCCGCGCGCGGTGAGCCGAGCCGCACGATTCGAATGGCCATTTCCTGTCTCCTTGAATGATGATCGGCACAGCATAGCCGTCGCCGATATGTCGATGAAAGCTCGCGCGGCATGGGCGAGCGTAATGCGCCGGCTTCCCGTATCGTGTCGAATTATTCTCTATCCGCTTAGATCCGGAAACTTCACCGACGTGTCCGCCGATACCCCGCAAACCACGCCCCGCGACCCCGACGCGCCGATGACCTCGCTCGAGCGCCGCGGCATGGCCGCGATGCTGCTCGCCGTCGCGCTCGCGACACTCGATACCGCCATCGCCAACACGGCGCTGCCCGCCATCGCCGCCGATCTGCACGCCACGCCCGCCGCGTCCGTCTGGATCATCAATGCATACCAGCTCGCGATGGTCGCCACGCTGTTGCCGCTCGCCGCGCTTGGCGGGATAGTCGGGCATCGGCGCGTTTATCTGAGCGGGCTCGTCCTGTTCACGATCGCATCGGCGGTATGCGCGTTCTCGTGGTCGCTGCCGACGCTCGTCGCCGCGCGCCTGCTGCAAGGGCTCGGCGCGAGCGCGATCATGAGCGTCAACACCGCGCTCATCAGCGCCATCTTCCCGCTGCATCGGCTCGGGCGCGGCGTGGGGCTGAATGCGCTCGTGGTCGGCATCGCGTTCGCCGTGGGGCCGACTGTCGCGTCGATCGTGCTCTCGCTCGGGACCTGGCCGTGGCTCTTCGCCGTAAATCTGCCGGTCGGCGTGCTTGCGTTCACGATCGCGTGGCCCGCGTTGCCGCAGACGAAGCGCAGCACACACGGCTTCGATCGCGTCGCGGCGGCGCTCAACGTCGTCACGTTCGCGTCGCTGATTTTCGCGCTGGGCGAAGCGGCGCAGCGCGCGCCGTCGGGGACCGTGATCGCATCGTTCGGCGTGGCGCTCGTCGCGGGCGCGCTGATGCTGCGTCGCGAGCGCGGCCATCCTGCCCCTATGTTGCCCGTCGATCTCTTTCGACGCCCGATGTTCGCGCTCTCGACGATGACCGCCGTCTGCTCGTTCGCCGCGCAAGGGCTCGCGTTCGTGTCGCTGCCGTTCTATTTCGAAAGCGTGCTCGGCCGCACGCAGGTCGAAACCGGCTTTCTGATGACGCCGTGGTCGGCGCTCGTCGCGTTGATGGCGCCGGTCGCGGGGCGGCTGTCGGATCGATATCCGCCGGGTCTGCTCGGCGGCATCGGGCTGGCGACGCTGTGCGCGGGCATGGTGTCGCTGGCGGCGTTGCCGGCGAATCCGCATGCGCTGGATATCTGCATCCGCATGGCGATTTGCGGAGCGGGCTTCGGCTTCTTCCAATCGCCGAATCTGAAGGCGTTCATAGCGAGCGCGCCCCGTGAGCGCAGCGGAGGCGCAAGCGGCGTAGTCGCGACGGCGCGGCTCATCGGGCAGGCGGTCGGCGCGGCGCTCGTGGCGCTGTGCTTCGGGATCGCGGGCAAGCACGGGCCGGGACTCGCGCTTTCGCTGGGCGCGGGATTCGCGGGCGCGGCGAGTGTCGCGAGCGGCTTGCGGCTGGTGACGCGGGATCGCGGCGAGCAGGCGGTGGAGATGGCGCGGGAGTGAGTGGCGCGCGGCTGACAAGGGATCGTCGCGCGATGAGGTCGAGGGCGCGCGAATTGAAACGCCGCCGCTCGCCGCGTGTTCCAGGGACGCGGCAAGCAACGTGCGTTCATGCGAGAAACGCTTTGATCCGCCGCGTCGCCGAATAGAAGTCGGTGCGAGTACCGCGCGATCACGGCGGCTTCATCCACAACGACGCGCCGCCACGCAGCGTCGCCCTATAAAGCGCTGCAAACACGACGCGAGCAGACACGCCCTCACATCCGCCGAACCTTGACCTTGCGCCCCTTGAGCTTGCCGACGCTCAGCTTACGCACCGCATCGTCCGCGACGCCCCGCTCCACGGCGACGTAAGTCACCATATCCATCACGTTGATCTTGCCGATCTGCTCGCCCTTGAAGCCCGCTTCGCCGGTGAGCGCGCCGAGCACATCACCGGGGCGGATCTTGTCCTTGCGGCCGCCAAGAATCTGCAGCGTCGCCATCGGCGGCTTCAGATGCCCCGGTTCCGCCGACGTCAGTTCCGAGATCGGATGCCACTCCACTTCCGCGCGCTGCGCCTCTTCGATCGCGCCGACGCGTCCCATCTCGTCCATGCTCGCGAGCGACAGCGCCCAGCCCTCTTCGCCCGCGCGCCCCGTCCGTCCGATGCGATGCACGTGCACTTCGGGATCGGGCGTCACATCGACGTTGATGACCGCTTCGAGTTGGGAAATGTCGAGCCCGCGCGCGGCGACATCGGTGGCGACGAGCACCGAGCAACTGCGATTGGCGAACTGCACGAGCACCTGATCGCGCTCGCGCTGCTCGAGTTCGCCATGCAGCGTCAGCGCCTCGAAACCTTGCGCGAGCAACACGTCGAGCAGATCGCGGCATTGCTGCTTCGTGTTGCAGAACGCGAGCGTGCTGACCGGGCGATAGTGATCGAGCAGCAAGCCGACCGCGTGCAGCCGCTCGTGGTCTTCCACCTGATAGAAGCGCTGCTTGATCTTCGCGTTGCTGTGCTGCTCGGTGAGCTTGATTTCCCGCGGATTGCGCAGGAATTGCTGGCTCAGTTTCGCGATGCCTTCCGGATACGTCGCCGAGAACAACAGCGTCTGCCGATCCTTCGGACACTGCCGCGCCACCGACGCGATATCGTCGAAGAAGCCCATGTCGAGCATGCGATCGGCTTCGTCGAGGACGAGCGTGCGGACGGCATCGAGCGAAAGCGTCTCGCGCTGTAGGTGATCCATGATCCGCCCCGGCGTCCCGACGACGATATGCGCGCCGTGTTCGAGACTCGCGATCTGCGGACGCATCGGCGTGCCGCCGCACAGCGTCAGCACCTTGATGTTTTCCTCGGCGCGCGCGAGGCGGCGGATTTCCTGCGTGACCTGATCGGCGAGTTCGCGCGTCGGGCAGAGCACGAGCGCTTGTACGGCGAACTGGCCGGCATCGAGCCGGGCGAGCACCGGCAGAGTGAAGGCGGCGGTTTTGCCGCTGCCTGTTTTCGCCTGCGCGATGAGATCGTGACCCGCGAGCGCGTGCGGCAGGCTGGCGGCCTGGATCGGCGTCATCGACGAGTAGCCGAGTTGTTGCAGGTTCGCCTGCATCGCGGGCGAGAGCGGCAGGCTGGCGAAGGAGGTGTCGGTCGTCATGGTTAGTGCTTTCCGTAGGGCGGAACGTCCTTGACTTGCTCGTAGCTGACCTCGCCTTGTGCGTCTTTCTGGCGCGTCACGTAATTGCGCGCGCCGCACATCGGGCAGCGAAAGAGCAGGCCTTGGCCTTCGTTGTGGATGACGACGTCGGAGAGTTGCCAGTCGGCGCCGCAGGACTGGTTTCGGCAGGTGAACATGGTGGGGTCGCTGACGCGATCGATGGGTTCAAAGGCGAGAGTGTACGCGGGTCGGCGGCGGGGGGCGTGCGATTCAGAACGGGCGCGCACGTCCCCTGAATACTTGCGCGCGATGCCACGAGACGAACGAGTGAGACGGATGATGCTCGATCCGCACGGGCGCATTCAGTTGGCCGCCGTGATGTCTCAGCAAGATTTGTTCGAACTGCTCCGTGCCGTGGGCGTCTTCGGAGACCAGCACGCGCCGGTCGTCGCCGAGGGTGAAAGCGCCCATGTCGAAGAGCTTGTGGTGCAGGCAGCACAACGCGATGCCGTTTTCGACCACATCCGGGCCGCGATACTGGAACCACTTGATATGCGCGGCTTCGAGGCCGATCGTGCGGTTGCAGATTCGCATGTCCAGATTGCACAGCGCGCAGCGGTACTGATACGCACGCAGGACGTTGTCGCGGAATTCCGGATCGCGGCGCGTCTTGCCGCTCTCGGGTGCTTCGTCGAACGCTGCATCGACCGACAGGCCGACTGCCGCGAGAATGTCCTCGTGCATGCTATCGGCGAAGTGCGCGTTGAGCAGCGTGCGCGCGACTTTGCCGATGGCCTGCGGATGAGTGTCGAAAACACGCTGCACGTCATCGGAGAACCGGCCGACGGCGTCGATGCGGCGCAACTGCGTCTTGCTGAGATCAGCGTTCGACGCGATGCGGTTCGTCGCGTCGCCTGTCTGGACTTGCCACACGTCGTCGCTTTGCAGGCGCAGAAAGGGCATTTCAGGGTATAGCGTCCGGCGCGAAGGACCGAACTCGCGCAGCAGTTCGTTGAGCTTGCTTTCGTACTGAACGAACGGAACGGTGTGGATGCCGCGACGGTATAAACCCAGCGCCAGCAGCGCGAGCAAAGGCTTGTGCGGCGCGCGTTCGTCGCCGCGCTGCCAGACCTTCAACGCATCGAAACGTTGAAGGATGTCCGGCGGATGCGAGGCTTTCATGCGGTTTGATGTCGATGAACTTCAGGCGAGGCGGTCGCGTAGGGATCTTCGATCCCTACGCACCTGCTTAACCCTCAAACGTCAATATTCCCCGCCCGCAGCGCATTGGTCTCGATAAACGCGCGGCGCGGCTCGACGTCATCGCCCATGAGCGTCGTGAAGATGCCATCGGCAGCAATCGCGTCCTCGATCTGCACGCGCAGCAGACGCCGCACGTTCGGATCCATCGTCGTTTCCCAAAGCTGCTCGGGATTCATTTCGCCCAAGCCCTTGTACCGCTGCTTCGAAACGTTGCGCTCCGCATCCGCGATCAGCCACTTCATCGCGTTCTTGAAGTCCGACACGGCCATCGACCGCTCGCCGCGCTTGATCAGCGCGCCTTCGCCGATCAGGCCCTTGAACGTATCCGCCGTCGACACGAGCTGCTTGTAGTCAGCGGTCAATTGCAGGTCTTCGTCGAACACGGAAACCTTGACGTTGCCATGATGACGCCGCTTGATATGCAGCGACCTTACCTCGCGCACCTGATCGTAAGCCGCTTCGACCGACACTTCCGGCTTCAGCGGATCGGCGCGCAAACGCTCTTCCAGCCGCTTCGCCGATGCCTCCGCCTGTTCCTGCGACGACAGATCGATCACCACGCCGTCCATCACCGCTTCGAGCGCGGCGGCATCGTAAATACGGCTGATACGATCCACCACCGCCTGCGCCAGCAGATACGCACGCGCGAGTTCGCCGAGCGCATCGCCGGAAATGGCTTCCGCGCCTTCGCTCGGAATCAACTCGGAGCCGTGCAGCGCGAGCTTCAGCATGTGCTGGTTCAGCTCGTGCGCGTCCTTCATGTACCGCTCGTCCTTGCCCGCCTTGATCTTGTACAGCGGCGGCTGCGCGATGTAGATATACCCGCGCTCCACGATCTCCGGCATCTGCCGGTAGAAGAACGTCAGCAGGAGCGTACGGATGTGCGCGCCGTCCACGTCCGCATCGGTCATGATGATGATGCGGTGATAGCGCAGCTTGTCGAGGTTGTAGTCGTCCTTGCCGATACCGCAGCCCAGCGCCGTCACGAGCGTCACGATCTGCTCGGACGAAATCAGCTTGTCGAAGCGCGCCTTCTCCACGTTCAGCACCTTGCCGCGCAGCGGCAAGATAGCCTGGAACTTGCGGTCGCGCCCCTGCTTCGCCGATCCACCCGCCGAGTCGCCCTCGACGATATAAATCTCCGACTTCGCCGGGTCCTTCTCCTGGCAATCCGCGAGCTTGCCCGGCAAGCCGATGCCATCGAGCACGCCCTTGCGACGCGTCATCTCACGCGCCTTGCGCGCGGCGTCACGCGCACGCGCGGCATCGACGATCTTGCTCGTGATGATCTTCGCGTCGTTCGGCGTTTCCTGCAGATAATCTTCCAGCGCCTTCGCGACGATTTCCTCGACCGGCGCGCGCACTTCCGACGACACCAGCTTGTCCTTCGTCTGCGAGCTGAACTTCGGCTCCGGCACCTTCACCGAGAGCACGCACGAAAGACCTTCGCGCATATCGTCGCCGGTCGTCTCGACCTTCGCCTTCTTCGCGATCTCGTTATCGACGATGTACTTGTTGATGACGCGCGTCATCGCGGCGCGCAGGCCGGTCAAGTGCGTGCCGCCGTCGCGCTGCGGGATGTTGTTCGTGAAGCAGAGCACGCTTTCGTTGAAGCTGTCGTTCCACTGCATCGCCACTTCGACGGTCACGTTCTCGCGCTCGCCGATCGCGTGGAACACGGTCGGATGCAGCACCTGCTTCTGCTTGTTGATGTATTCGACGAAGCCCTTCACGCCGCCCGCGAACGCGAAATCGTCTTCCTTGCCGGTACGCAGATCCGTCAGCCGGATACGCACGCCGTTGTTCAGGAACGAAAGCTCGCGCATGCGCTTGGCGAGAATGTCGTAGTGAAATTCGACATTGCCGAAGATGGTCGCGTCCGCCAGGAAGTGCACTTCGGTGCCGCGATTTTCCGTGTCACCGACGACGGGCATCGGCGAATACTGCACGCCGTCTTCCTCGACGATCTCGCGGTTCTGCACCACGCCGCGCGCGAATTCCATGAAGTGCTTCTTGCCGTCGCGGCGCACGGTGAGGCGCAGCCATTCGGACAGCGCGTTCACGCACGAGACGCCCACGCCGTGCAGCCCGCCCGACACCTTGTAGCTGTTCTGGTCGAACTTGCCGCCCGCGTGCAGCTCGGTCATCACGATTTCGGCGGCGCTGCGCTTCGGGTCGTGCTTGTCGTCGCGCTTCAGGCCCGTGGGCACGCCGCGGCCGTTGTCGGTCACGGAGATGGAGTTGTCCGCGTGAATGGTCACGTGGATGTCGTCGCAATAGCCCGCGAGCGCTTCGTCGATGGAGTTGTCCAGCACTTCGAATACGAGGTGATGCAGACCGGTGCCATCCGACGTATCGCCGATATACATGCCCGGGCGCTTGCGCACCGCCTCCAGACCTTCGAGGATCTGAATGGACGATGCGCCGTAGCTGTTGTCGGGTTGCGAATTTGTGTTTTCAGTCATGGATTTCTTCCGGTTCTGCGTCACTGCTTCGGTTACTGCTCGAACTTTTCAAAACACCTTAAAAACGCCAAAGGGGCGCGCCGCCCCTTGGAGTGTCATCGGTATCGCGCGCATCAGATGCGCATCGGCATCACCACGTATTTGAATTCCTCGTTCTCGGGAATTGTAATGAGCGCGCTCGAATTGGCGTCGCCCAGCGCGACTTGCAGCGTGTCGACCTTCAGATTCGCGAGCACGTCGAGCAGATACGTGACGTTGAATCCGATATCGACGGTATCGCCCTGATACGCGATCTCGAGTTCTTCCTGCGCCTCTTCCTGATCCGCGTTGGTCGACATGATCTTCAACTGGCCCGGCTCAATCAGGCAGCGCACGCCCTTGAACTTGTCGGAAGTCAGAATGGCCGCGCGCTGCAGCGAGCGCTGCAATTCCTCGCGGCCGATTTCGAACGTGTTCTTGTGCGACTTCGGAATCACGCGCTGGAAGTCGGGGAACTTGCCTTCCACGAGCTTCGACACCAATTCCACCTGACCGAACGTGAACTTCACCTGCGTGGCGGCGATGTCGATCTTCAGCGTGTCGTCGATGTCTTCCAGCAAGCGCTGAAGTTCCAGAATGGTCTTGCGCGGAATGATGACTTCCTGACGCGGGAACGCGCCGCCGTCGATTTTCATCGACGAAAACGCGAGACGGTGGCCATCCGTTGCGACGGCCATCAACTGGTCGCCGTCCACCACGAGCAGCATGCCGTTCAGGTAGTAACGGATGTCCTGCTGCGCCATCGCGAAATACACCATGCCGAGCAGTTGGCGGAACGTCTTTTGCGGAACCGACAGGCTCGCGCCGAAGTCAGTAGCCTGGTTGACCGTGGGAAATTCGTCTGCGGCGAGCGTCTGGAGCGCGAAGCGGCTCTTGCCCGAACGCACGGTGAGGCGCTTGTCGGACAGGTCGAGCGCGACTTCGCCGGAGGGCATGGCGCGCAGGATGTCGAGCAGCTTGCGCGCGGCGACGGTGGTCGCGACCTGATCGCCGCCGACGCCGAAATCCGCGCGGGTGGTGATCTGCAGTTCGAGGTCCGTCGAAAGGAACGACACGTCCGCGCCGTTCTTGGTGATGAGCAGATTCGCGAGGATAGGCAACGTATGGCGGCGTTCTACGATACCGCTCACGGTTTGCAGCGGCCTTAGAAGATTATCTCGTTCGGTCTTGACCAGTTGCATAGAGTTCCTTCATTGATGTGACGGCCTGTCCAGAGGCTCGCGAACCGGTTCTCCACCGCTGCTTTGCGCTACCCCGCCGGACAACCTCGTAACACGCGTTGCCGGCCCCCCGCCGGTCACTCGCGAATGCTTGCGCTAAGAACCGCCCAGGCCAACGGACGGCAAACCTGTATTGTGCCTCAAAACGGAACCACTCCCTAAAAATAGGGGCGTTTTCGCCAATAAACAGGCCTGCGGCATGCGCTTTTCGAGGCGTGCGTTCTTCAGTCACGCATCGCGCGGGCTCAGCCCTTGAGCGTCTGCTCGAGCACGTGCAGTTCGTGGTTCAGTTGCGCGTCGTTGCCGCGCTCCGCGGCGATTTTGCGCACCGCGTGCAGCACGGTCGTGTGGTCGCGTCCGCCGAACAATTCCCCGATCTCCGGCAGGCTCTTCTGCGTCAGTTCCTTCGCCAGATACATCGCGATCTGGCGCGGGCGCGCGATATTGGCCGGCCGCTTCTTCGAATACATGTCGGCGACCTTGATGTTGTAAAAATCGGCGACGGTCTTCTGAATGTTCTCGACCGAAATCTGCCGGTTCTGCACCGTCAGCAGGTCTTTCAGCGCTTCGCGCGTCAGTTCGATGGTGATCTCGCGCCCGTGGAACTTCGAATACGCGAGGATCTTGCGCAGCGCGCCTTCGAGTTCGCGCACGTTCGAGCGCAGATGCTTCGCGACGAAGAACGCGACGTCTTCCGACAGGCTCACGCCTTCGGAGAACGCCTTGCGCATCAGAATGGCGACGCGCATTTCCAGCTCGGGCGGCTCGATGGCGACCGTCAGCCCCGAGTCGAATCGCGAGATCAGGCGATCGTCGATGCCCGAGATTTCCTTCGGATACGTGTCGCTCGTGATGATGACCTGCGCCTTGTTCGCGACGAGCGCCTCGAACGCGTAGAAGAACTCTTCCTGCGTGCGCGACTTGCCGGAGAAGAACTGAATATCGTCGATGAGCAGCAGGTCGAGCGAGTGATAGTAGCGCTTGAAGTCGTCGAACGCCTTGCGCTGGTACGCCTTCACCACGTCGGACACGTACTGCTCCGCGTGGATGTAGCGGATGCGCGCGCCGGCCTTGTCCATCAACAATTGATTGCCGATGGCGTGAATCAGGTGCGTCTTGCCGAGGCCCACGCCGCCGTACAGAAAGAGCGGGTTGTACGAGATGCCCGGATTGTCGGCGACCTGAATGGCCGCCGCGCGCGCGAGCTGGTTCGCCTTACCGGTCACGAAGTTGTCGAACGTGAGCACCGGATTGAGCTTCGAACGTTCGAACGCGGAATCGTTTTCACCGCCGGCCGAAGGCGCGCCGCCCGGACGCCACGTGCGCCGGCCTGCGGCGGCTTCATTGGCGTCGAGGCTCGGGAGATCGAGATCGGCCTGGTCTTCCTGCATCGCCTGCGCCTGCTGGGCGGCTTCGGCCGCGAGCGCGTTGATGTGCGCGGCGGCGTTCGCGTGCGCGACGACGGTCGGCGCCTGTTGCGCGGGCGATGGCGCCGACGGCGCCGGCGGACGCGGCGCGGTCACGCTCGGGCGCGGCGCCGCATTCGGCCCGCCGCCGATCGCGTTGCGCGCGGTGGCTTTCGGATCGAGAACGAATTGCACGTCGATCGGCGCGCTGAAGAACTCCCGCGCCACGTCGGCGATGCGTCCGGAGAACTGGCTCTTCACCCAGTCGAGCTTGAAGCGATTCGGGGCGGCGATGCGCAAGGTGCTTGCGTCGGCATCGAAGTCGACCGGGGTCAGCGGCTTGATCCACGTGACGTACTGCTGGGGCGTGAGCTCGCGCTCCAGCAATGCGGAACAGTGTTCCCAGAAATCGTTCATCGAATGCGGTCGTTATGGTTGCTGCGCGCACCTGCGGCCATGCTTGCCAGAATGACGGGCAAGTCCCGGCACGGCCATGCAGGTATGCTCCGGAGGCTTACGCCGCAAGGGTTTGCGGGCGAACGGCGGGCCGAAGCAGCGGGCGGATATTTGGGAGTAAGGCGAGATTCTAACGCCAAACCAGCAGGACGCGCGAGTTATCCACAGGGTCAAATCAGCGCGAGGATCGGTGCCGCGAAACAGCCGATGTATCGCCCGTAAGCGCTAAACTATTGACGGTCAATAGGAAAACGGTTTAAATAGCGGGTTCCGCGAAAACAGAATTCCTGAACCTCCGGCCATCGCGCTTGCAGTGACCACACTGGAGCCTTAGCCCGCGCGGTCAATCAACTCAAGTGAGAGCACCATGAAACGTACTTACCAACCTTCCGTTACCCGTCGCAAGCGCACCCACGGCTTTCGCGTTCGCATGAAGACCGCTGGCGGCCGCAAGGTCATCAACGCTCGCCGCGCGAAGGGCCGCAAGCGCCTGGCAGTCTAAAGACCGCCCGGTTGCTGCTCGGTAACGGCGGTAACGGGCGCGTGCTCTGCACCGCACAGAAGTCTTGAAACAGGACATCGTTCAGTTGCCGGCGCACGCCGCGTTCCCCAAGGCCGCAAGGCTGCTGAAAACGGATGAGTTCTCATCCGTTTTTCGTTTGCGCCCCTGGCGACGCTCGCCGCACTTCGTTCTGTACGGCAAGCCCACGGGCGGCGGGGCGCGGCTGGGTCTCGTCATCGGCAAGAAGCAGGCGCCGCGCGCGGTCACACGCAATCTGATCAAGCGGCTCGCGCGCGAGGCGTTTCGTCTGCGGCGCGACAAGCTGCGCGGATTCGACATTCTCGTGCGATTGCACGCGAAGATCGACCGCAAAGCCATGCCGAGTGCCAGTTCGCCGCCGCTCCTTGCGTTGTGCCGGGACGAACTGGAAACATTGCTCGATCGTGCCGTGCGCGAAGTTGCGCGCCGCGCGGCCGAACCCGTGACGGCGCCGCCGAGCGCGCCCGCCGTCGACGATTCATCCGGCCCTTCGGGGTCATGAAGCGCAGGCTTCGTCAGGTCCGGCCCTCGCGGCGGACGTGACGCGCGGCGCGAAGCTTATGCAAACGGCACTCATCGCGTTGTTGCGCTTCTACAAGGTTGCCGTGAGCCCGCTGCTCGGCAACCGGTGCCGCTTTTACCCTTCCTGTTCCGACTACGCGCGCGAGGCAATCCAGTATCATGGCGCCGCGCGTGGCACGTATCTGGCCGCGAGAAGGCTTTGCCGCTGCCATCCTTTTTCGGCGGGCGGGATCGATCTCGTGCCGCCGCCCGCCGGGCGCGCTGATGTTCCCGACACGCTCGATCCGCGAGTTGCCGGCCTTCTCGAAGAAGAACCGGCAGCGCAAGCCGCTCAAAAAAAGCATTCACCACTAAACGGCGCCTAAGGCGCTTATCGATCGACACTGAGACAACGCATGGATATCAAACGCACCGTCCTATGGGTCATCTTCTTCGTGTCAGTTGTCATGCTGTTCGACAACTGGCAGCGCGACCACGGGCGCCCGTCGATGTTCTTCCCGAGCGCGACGCAGCCGGCCAAGACCGCCAGCAATCCGGCACCTGGCTCGGCGACGCCGGGTACGCAGCCGTCCGAACTGCCCAACGCGCCGGCCGGCACGGCGCCCGGCACCGCGACGCCACCCGCCACGGCGGCATCGCAACTGGTCAAGTTCACGACGGATGTGTATTCCGGTGAGATCGACACGCGCGGCGGCACGCTCTCGAAGCTGTCGCTCCTGAAAGAAGGCGACGGCAAGCAGCCCGACCTCTACATCACGCTGTTCGATCACACCGCGAACCATACGTACCTCGCGCGCACGGGCCTGCTCGGCGGCGACTTTCCGAATCACAACGATGTCTTCACGCCGGTGCCCGGCCAGACTTCGCTGTCGGGCGATGCGAAGACGCTGACGCTCGCGTTCGAATCGCCGGTGAAGGGTGGCGTGAAGGTCGTGAAGACGTACACGTTCACGCGCGGCAGCTACGTGATCAACGTCGATACGAAGATCGAGAACGTCGGCACCGCGCCGGTCACGCCGAAGCTCTACATGGAACTCGTGCGCGACAACACGCCGGTGGAAACGCCGCGCTTCTCTCACACGTTCATCGGGCCGGCTGTCTATACCGAAGCGAAGCACTTCCAGAAGATCGATTTCTCCGACATCGACAAGAACAAGGCCACGTTCGTGCCGTCCGCGAACAACGGCTGGATCGCGATGGTGCAGCATTACTTCGCGTCCGCCTGGATTCCGAAAGAAGGCACGCCGCGCGACATCTACGTGCAGAAGATCGATCCGGTGCTGTATCGCGTCGGCGTGCAGCAGGCGGTGCCGACGATCGCGCCGGGACAAAGCGTGAATGTCGATGCGCGCCTCTTCGCCGGTCCGGAAGAAGAGCGCATGCTGGAAGGCATCGCGCCGGGACTGGAGCTGGTGAAGGACTACGGCATGGTGACGATCATCGCCAAGCCGCTTTTCTGGCTGCTCGAGAAGATTCATGGCTTCGTCGGCAACTGGGGCTGGGCGATCGTGCTGCTCACGCTGCTGATCAAGGCGGTGTTCTTCCCGCTGTCGGCGGCGAGCTACAAGTCGATGGCGCGCATGAAGGAAATCACGCCGCGCATGCAGCAGATTCGCGAGCGCTTCAAGAGCGATCCGCAGAAGATGAACGCGCAGCTGATGGAGCTGTACAAGACCGAGAAAGTGAATCCGTTCGGCGGCTGTCTGCCGGTGGTCGTGCAGATTCCGGTGTTCATCTCGCTGTACTGGGTGCTGCTGTCGTCGGTGGAAATGCGCGGCGCGCCGTGGATCGGCTGGATTCACGATCTGTCGCAGCAGGACCCGTACTTCATCCTGCCGGTGCTGATGGCCGTCTCGATGTTCCTGCAGACGAAGCTGAACCCGACGCCGCCGGACCCGGTGCAAGCCAAGATGATGATGTTCATGCCGATCGCGTTCTCGGTCATGTTCTTCTTCTTCCCGGCGGGTCTCGTGCTGTACTACGTGGTGAACAACGTGCTGTCGATCGCGCAGCAGTACTACATCACGCGGATGATGGGCAAGGGCCGGAAGAAAGCGGCTTGAGGCTCGCTTCTAGGTTGGTTTGAAGTGGAAACGCCCGGCTTTGGCCGGGCGTTTTTTATTGGTGCCTGCGGATTTTGGGAATCAGCGCTTCATCGCCCCATAAAACTGATCGATGAGTTCTTCGAGCAGATAGCGATGATGCGGCGACAACGCCTCGATCTTCGACGCCAGTTCCAGCGTCTCCTCCGATGCCGGGTACTTTTCGTCGCGCGCGAGCGGCTTCGGCGTGGTCTGCGAACTGCCGCTCGGCGGCGGACCGTAGTGCAGCCAGTGCAAATCCACCTTCAGCCACTCGGCGAGCAATTCCAGTTTATCGACGGTTGGAATCGAGCGTCCCGTGAGCCATTTGTGCGCCGTTTGAGCGGACACCGGTTCGCCCTGAAAGCGCAGGTTGAATTTATTCGCGAGGTCGGTGGCGCCGCGCATCCTCTCGGGCGAGCGGGTCATCGAAAATTTGAGGCGTTCCGAGAAATCGGCTTTTTCTTGGGGTGTCGGCATGCTTTCGATTGTGCAAGGCAATCATTGCCTAGTAGTCAACCAGCCGGGCGATATCTGACTGAATTCGGAGCGCTTTTATCTTTCCCAGGCTTAATCTATTGCTGCTTTGAGGCAACCAATCGGCCGCGCTGATCCAGCTCTGACGGGCACTTAGCGCGGTTTTTCGGTACGAAAGCCGCGACCCTTCGAATCAAAGCCCTATCTTATTTAAGATAATGCAAGAATCATCCTAACGCTGGGCGGTAGGACCCGCGCGATACAATGCCGGCACATCTGCTTTCACACTGACACGCCATCATCATGTTGACTAACGACACCGATCCGATCGTCGCCATTGCCACCGCGCCTGGGCGTGGCGGGATCGGCGTCGTGCGGCTGTCGTTCGGGCGCGCGGGCGAAGCTGCTGCCCTAGAAGCGATGCGCGCGCTATGCGGCCAGCCGCTCGCGCCGCGCCACGCGAGCTACGTGCCGTTCATCGACGGTAACGGGGAAGCGCTCGACCGCGGCATCGCGCTGTACTTTCCCGCGCCGCATTCGTACACCGGCGAACACGTGCTGGAATTGCAGGGCCACGGAGGCCCGATCGTGCTGCAGCTCGTACTGCAACGGGCGATCGAAGCGGGCCGAGGCTTCGGGATTCGCCTCGCGGAACCTGGCGAGTTCACGCGCCGCGCCTTTCTCAACGACAAGCTGGATCTCGCACAAGCCGAAGCCGTCGCCGATTTGATCGAAGCGAGCACGGAAGCCGCCGCGCGATCGGCCGGCCGTTCGCTCGAAGGCGCGTTCTCGCGCGAAATTCACGCGCTCGTGGAAGACGTCATCACGCTGCGGATGCTGGTCGAGGCGACGCTCGATTTCCCCGAGGAAGAAGTCGACTTCCTCGAAGCCGCCGACGCACGCGGCAAGCTCGCGCGCATTCGCCAGCGCCTGGACACGGTGCTCGCCGACGCGCGTCAGGGCGCGTTGCTGCGCGAAGGGATGTCGGTGGTGCTGGCGGGGCAGCCGAATGTCGGCAAGTCGTCGCTGTTGAACGCGCTCGCGGGCGCCGAACTGGCGATCGTCACGCCGATTGCCGGCACCACGCGCGACAAGGTCGCGCAGACGATTCAGGTGGAAGGCATTCCGCTGCATATCATCGATACCGCAGGCTTGCGCGAGACCGAGGATGAAGTGGAGCGCATCGGCATCGAGCGGACGTGGGGCGAAATCGAACGCGCCGACGTCGTGCTCCATCTGCTCGATGCGCGCGCCGCGACGACGTCCGAAGACGCAGCGATCGCCGCGCGGTTTCCACAGGGCGTGCCGGTCGTGCGGGTGTTGAACAAAACGGACCTCGCAGGGACGCCCGCGGCCGTGCACGAGGGCGACGACCATGCGCGCGAAGTGAATCTTTCCGCGAAAACGGGCGATGGCATCGAGTTACTACGCGGCGAACTGCTCAAAATCGCCGGATGGCAGGCGGGCGCAGAAAGCGTGTATCTCGCGCGCGAGCGGCATTTGATCGCGCTGCGCGAGGCGCGCGATCATCTCGCGTTCGCCGCCGATCACGCGAATCAGCAGTCGCAGGTATTGGATTTGTTCGCCGAAGAACTGCGGCTCGCGCAGGACAGCCTCAACGCGATTACCGGCGAATTCACGTCGGATGATCTGCTGGGCGTGATTTTCAGCCGGTTCTGCATCGGGAAGTGATTACGCGCCTTCCGGCCGCCCGAGCTCGCGCAATTCCGCGCTAAGCCGCTCGACCTCGTCGGGCCGCCCATGAAATGCGGCCGGCGTGTTCTGGAACATCTCGATTCGATACACGCCATCGCACAGCGACAGCACGAGCGTCTGAATGGCGTTGAGCCGCTCGTCGAGCGCGGTAGCCCCACGCGGCCACATTCCCGCGACGGCGCGCAGCAACAGCGTCTGCTCACCAGCAAGACGCCTTACCTCGCGCACCTTCGCGACGAAGAGCGGCGTCGGATGATGCGCGAAGATCGGCTCCAGATGCGCCTCTATGCGGGCGCGCCCATCGATTGTGCTGCCGTCGAAGCCGACGAGGCTGCCGCGCTCGGTGAAGCGCGCGGCCATGGCGGCGGCGTCCTGGCGGTTCCAGTCGCCGAGCAACGCGTCATAGACGTGCCGCGCGCTCGAGGCCCAATCGTCGGGCTGGCTCATGCTGCCTTCTTCCACGCCGCCGCGAACACGCCCGCGCCCATTAGCAGCGCGCCGCCGGTGCGGTTCACCGCGCGCTGGACGCTTGGCTTGCGGATGGCCCGCCGCGCGCCCGATGCGAGCAGCGCGTAAGCGAACGCGTTGGCGGCCGCGAGACCGATGAACGTCGCTTCGAGAATGGCGATCTGGGAGACGCTGGCCGCGTGCGGATCGACGAATTGCGGCACGAACGCGACGAAGAAAATGATGCTCTTCGGATTGAGCGTGGTGACGGCGTACGCATGCGCCATGATGCGACCCGTGCGCAAGTCGTTGCTGGGCACGACGGCATCCGTATCGACGACGGGCGCGCGCCACAGCTTCACGCCCAGATAGAACAAGTACGCCGCGCCGATCCATTTCACCACCATGAACAGCTCGGCCGATGCCGCGAGCAGCACGCCGAGGCCGAGCATCGAAGCGGTCATCGCGGTGAAATCGCCGAGCGCGACGCCAAGTGTGGTCGCGAGCGCGTACTTGCGACCGTGGCCGAGCGCGTACGACACCACGAGCAGCACGGTCGGCCCGGGAATCGCGACCAGAATTGCCGATGCGATGGCGAACGGCAGCCATTGTGCGAGAGTCATTCTTCTTTCTCCTGAAGGTCTCCTGTGGGAAGAGTCGATTAATCCACGAACGGCGGCGCATGGCAATAGTCCGTGCGGCCAGCTTTTTGTGCTGTACCGCTTGTGCTGGCCGCACCGGCCGCATCGTCGGATGCCGCTCACCGGGCGTTCATGCGCCGCACAAATCGGCATCCGAGATAAATCGTCGCGAGAAACGACATTGCGCGCCGATTATTTTTCGCCTTTCGACCAGTTTTCGGCCTTGCAAGATGAAATAGCACAGACGTTAATAGTCGATGCAGACCTGCGACATTCTGTCTTGTTGCGATCGCACACAACATATGCTTGCAACTTTCGGGCACTCATCTAGCATCAGTCTTGCAGTGCCTAGTTTTTAAATATGTAGCTAATGCCGAAACGTATCGTTTGGAGGCCTAGTACATGAAGAAACGCGCCAGTGCTCTCTTCGTCGCGATGGGTTTGTTTGCCGTCGTATCGGCCGCGCAGGCCCAGGACAACGCCGTCCAGCCTCAGCAGACATTCAAATTCCGGCCCAATTCATACGGCTGTTTGTCGAAAGATAAATTCGATTCCGCCGATAAACACGCGAAAGCCGGCGAGCAGCAGCAAATGCAGCAGTTTTTCGAAGGCTACGAATGCATATCGACACCGGTCGAATCGCATTTTCGGGTATTGCGCGTCGTCGGTCATGACGTCGAATTCGTGAACGCCGCGAATAACGACACGCAAGGCATGTGGACCGCGGATCGATTCATCGATCAATAAGCGCTCCGATTATTCGAAACTCCGGCTTGCCGGCGCGGTTTGAGACTTCGCCGCCGAGTTTCACCGCGCCCGATGCGCGCGCATCCGGGCTTCCATTTCTGCATCAATTCGCCGCACAATATCGGACTCGTTTGCGTCCGATGTGCGGTGCTCAGTCCCGCCATGCCGCTCCCCTCCAACTCATTCGCCAGGCGACCGCGCCGGCGCTCATTGCTGCATGGCTCTCAAATCCACCATCTACAAGGCCGATCTCCAGATCGCCGACATGGATCGCCACTACTACGGCGATCATTCCCTGACCATCGCGCGGCATCCGTCCGAGACTGATGAACGCATGATGGTGCGCGTTGCGGCGTTCGGCCTGTTCGCGAGCGAGCGGCTCGAGTTCTGCAAAGGACTATCCGATACGGACGAGCCCGACCTTTGGCAGAAGGATCTCACTGGTCAGATCGAACTGTGGATCGAAGCGGGTCAGCCGGATGAACGACGCATCGCGAAGGCGAGCGGGCGCTCGGATCGCGTGGTGATCATCGCGTATGCGGGCAAGACGGCGGATATCTGGTGGCATGGCGTGAAGGGCAAGGTCGAACGCCTGCGTAACGTGACGGTGTGGTCGCTCGCGGATGGCGTCGCGGAGGCGCTCGGCAAGCTGGCCGAACGGACCATGCGGCTTCAATTGATGGTGCAGGACGGCGAGGCATCGCTGGGGAGCGCGACGGTCGATCCGGTTGCCATTCGGTGGAATGTGCTGAAGGGGGCGGTGGAGTGAGTTTGCATTTGCGTCCCGCCTCGTTGCGATCGGCGATTTGAAGCGCAGAAAAGGAAAAGGGCTTGGCGTAATGCCAAGCCCTTTTGAAATCGTGGTGGAGAGGAGGAGGATCGAACTCCCGACCTTCGCATTGCGAACGCGACGCTCTCCCAGCTGAGCTACCCCCCCAACGAATGAAGATTCTACCACAGCACCTAAGGCGAAAAGCAAGCCGAAGGATCGTCGAACCGTCGCGCTATTTCTGCGGCGCGCCGGCCAGCACCCATGCGACGACGGTCTTGATATCGCCATCGTTCATCGCCGGGTGCGAGGGCATCGGGATCGATCCCCACACGCCCGCGCCGCCATCCTTCACCTTCTTCGCGAGCTTCGCGGGCGCCTGCGCATCGCCCTTGTACTTCGCGGCGACCTGCTGGAAAGAAGGCCCGACCAGCTTGCGATCCACCGCATGACAGCCCATGCACGCATTGCTGCGCGCGATGGCGATTGCATTTGCCGTCGATACCGGCTGATCCGCCGCGACCGCCGACATCGACACGAACGCGCACGACACCACCGCAACCAACGCGGCAACCACCCTTGCTTCGAACATCATCGACACCTGTCACTTACCCGAAGTGGAACCGCCCGGATGCACGTCCGAGTTCTTGACCGGCGCGGGCGACTGCTGATCCAGCGGCCGCGACGTCACCGATGAATCCGGCACCGCGCCGACCGTCGCATCCGTTGCGGGCGCACTCGCTGCCGGCGCGCTCGCGCCCGATGCCGCCGCCGCTTCCAGCGCCTTCGCCTCGTCCGGCTTGATGTACTGGAAGACCTTCACGACCTGCTCCACGCCCGGCACGCGCGCCGTGACGTCCGCGCCATGCGCGCCCTCATCCTGCGTGACGAGGCCCATCAAATAAACGATGCTCCGCTCGCAAACCACCTTGTAGTAATTCGCGGACAGATCCTTCTCGCCGACCATCGCGGTCTTCACGCGGCCTTCGAGATACGAATCGTTGGCGCGCGACGAATACGAGCTCGCCGGCTGCACCGCCAGTTCGTTGACGATGCTCCCCACGTTGTTGATCTCGCGGACGACGGCTTCGGCGCGCTGCTTCGACGCATCGTCGGGCACTTCGCCCGTCAGCAGCACGCGCCGGTTGAACACGGTCACGTTGACATGCGCCTGATCGGACACGTTGTCCTTGATGCGCGAGAGCGCCTTCACCTGAATCTCGCGGTCTTCGGTCTGCGCGCCGAGCGTGCGGCGATCCGTGGCGATCAGCGTGCCGCCCGCAGCCGCGCCGACCACGGCGAGCGCGCATCCCTGCAATGTCAGCGCGACGCCGGACAACAGGCTCACCATCAGCGTGGCGTTCGCCAGCGCCGCCTTGACGCGTGTCTTCTTCATCAAATCCGTTCCCCTTATTGAAGTTCAGTCTTCGCCCAGCAGCATCGCGTCGATGCCGTCGCACAGGCAATGGATGGTCAGCAGATGGATTTCCTGGATGCGCGCGGTCCGCTCGGACGGCACGCAGATATGGATGTCGGTATCGACGAGCACTTCGGACATCACGCCGCCGCCGTTGCCGGTCAGCGCAATCACGATCATCTCGCGCTCGTGCGCCTCCTGAACCGCCGCGAGCACGTTGACCGAATTGCCCGATGTGCTGATGGCGAGCAACACGTCGCCCGCCTGGCCGAGCGCGCGCACCTGGTTCGAGAAGATCTGCTCGAACGCATAGTCGTTGCCGATGGCGGTCAGTATCGATGAATCCGTGGTCAGCGCCACGGCCGGCAAGCCCGGACGCTCGCGCTCGAAGCGGCCGATCAAGAGCGCGGCGAAGCGTTGCGCTTCAGCGGCCGATCCACCGTTGCCGCATACGAGAATCTTCGAGCCGTTGGCGAGCGCGCTGAAGAGCGTGTCGACGGCGGCCGCGATCGGGACCGCGAGCGAATCGAGTGCTTCGAGTTGGAGCGCGGCGCTGTCGCGGAATTGCTGTTGAATGCGTTCGACTGACATCGACTCTCGGTTATCGGCCGCGACGATGCGGCGTTCGTTGCATGTGATGGCAGCGCGAGGCGCGCGTCCCGTGTTGAGTCTGCGCAGTTTACCGCATGCGTCATGCGCTTAACCGTGCGCTCAGGACTCGTCGGCGCGAAACGCATCCGGAATCCAGCGGATGCGGCCCGCATCGAAAGCGATCACATCGAAACGGCACGCCGGCAACGCGCCGCGCCACGTCGTCAGATAGTGCTGCGCCGCGCGCACGATCCGCCCGCGCTTCGCCGCGCCGACGCTAGCCGCCGCATCCGCGAAACGCCGGCTGCTGCGCGCACGTACTTCGACGAACACGAGCGCGCCGCGTTCGTCGGTCATCACGAGATCGATCTCGCCGCCCCGGCACCGCACGTTGCGCGCGACGAGGCGCATGCGCTGCCGCTGCAGATAATCGAGCGCGCGCGCTTCGAAGGCATCGCCGAGCGTTTTGGACATGAGCGTCTCGCTAAAGTTGTCGACCGTGCGCGTGGCAAAATATCGTCCTTTCCCTGCACGCCCGCGCACATGCTTCAAATCTCCGAATTGGCCGACGGGCAGCACTATCCGACAGGCGCGCTCTATGTGGTCGCGACGCCCATCGGCAATGCCGCCGACATCACCGTGCGCGCGCTGCATGTGCTCGCGCTCGCGGATCGCATCGCCGCCGAAGACACGCGCAACACCGCGCAACTGCTCGCGCGCTACGGCATCTCGAAGCCCTCGATCCCCGTTCACGAACACAACGAGCGCAGCGCCGCCGAACGCGTGATCGAGCATCTGCGCAATGGCGAGCGCATCGCGTGCGTGTCGGATGCCGGCACGCCCGGCATTTCGGACCCGGGCGCGCGTCTCGTCGATGCCGTGCGCGAAGCCGGCCTGCCGGTCGTTCCGCTGCCGGGCGCGAGCGCCGTCATCACCGCGCTGAGCGCGGCGGGCGCGTGGGTGAACGGCTTCACGTTCGTCGGCTTTCTGCCGGCCAAAGCGAAGCAGCGCGCGTCGCAGCTTCGCACGCTGGCCAAGCATCCGATGGCGCTCGTGTTCTACGAAGCGCCGCATCGCATTGTCGAGACCACGCGCGCGCTCCTCGATGCGTTCGGCGGCGACCGGCAACTGCTCATTGCACGCGAGTTGACGAAGTTACACGAGAGCCTGCATCGCTGCACCCTGGCCGAAGGGCCAACGTGGCTCGAAGGCGATGCCAACCGTCAGCGCGGCGAATTCGTGCTGGTGGTTCAAGGCGCGCCGGAGGCGGAGGAAGCGGAAGACGCGCACGACGCGCTGCTTTCCACGCTGCTGGAAGAGTTGTCGGTGAAGAGCGCCGCGCGCATCGCTGCGACGTTGACAGGCGCGTCGCGCAATACGCTTTACGAGCGCGCGCTGCGGCTCGGCAAGCGGCAGGAAGAAGAGTAGAAAAGCAAAGGGCCGTCGATCGACGGCCCTTCGTATATCGAACGCGCGATGAACGTTCAGTTCACGTTGTCGTCGGCGAGCGATTGCGACTGTTCGCGAGCCGCACGCGCTTCCTGCTGCGTGAGACCTTCGATCTTCACCTTCTGCGTGCCCACGCCGCGCATGCCGAGCGCCGACGCAGCCGCGTACGACAGATCGATCACGCGATTGCCCACGTAAGGACCGCGATCGTTGATCTTCACGACGACGGTCTTGTGATTCGACTCGTTCGTCACGCGCACCCACGAAGCCAGCGGCAGCGTACGGTGCGCGGCGGTCATCGCGTTCATGTTGAACTTCTCGCCGCTCGCGGTCTTGCGCCCGTGGAACAGGCGGCCGTACCACGATGCCTTGCCCTTCTGCTCGAAGTTGCCGATATCCGGACCGGACGTGATCGGTTCGGCGTTCGCGAGCGACTGGCCTTTGTCCGCGTCCTGCGACGGCAGCGAATTCAGCTTCGAGTCAAAAGCGAGCGGCGCATCGGAGCGGGCACTCGGCGTGCTGACAGTATTTGCCGTCTGATGATAAGACGATGCAGGCGGTACGGAAGCAACGTCGCCCGAACCCGGCGCCGCGCAACCGGCCAGCACCCCAACGGCTAGCAAGCTTGCGATATGTCGAATGAATCGAACATCCATAGACGTGTACCAACGGTAAAAGGGCCGCCGCGCCGCGCCGTTAAGCGCGCGAAGGCAGCCATAGGCTTTTCCGCGCAAAGCAGCGCGCCGTTCGATCGTGCGAACGGCGGACTGATGCCCGGATGCGGCGTACGTGTGCCGCAAACGCCCGGTTATCGTTCACGTCTGGCGCAACCTGTCCCCGGCAGCCTGACCAGACCCCACATGCCGCCATCGAACGTGGCATCACGCTCGTGCTCGCCTCGACCACGAGACGACGCAGGAACGGCGGCGTAGGCCCCATCCAGCGTGACGGCGGCTAAGGCCATCGAACGGACGCGCGGCGCCCGGCTGGACAAGACGTGTGCACCTACGAGAAGGTGCTTTGAGTTGCAGTTGCGAGGCTTTTGGCCCCTAACAGCGTACTGATGGTGATTGTAAAAAACGCTCTGGCGTTCAACGATCACCCGTTGACGGCATGGTGAAACCAATGCACAAGTGAAGGCATTATACAAAAAAATCGGGGTCCGGCTGCGCGGACTGCGAGAATCGTCATTGATTCTCGCTATGACCGTAAGAATTGCCGCTTTTTTGAGCGATCTGGCGCGTCGCCGCGCGCTCCATCGTCGCCGGCAGCCCCCGGTACAATGAACGTTTTTACACGCGCGTCGGCACTTTAGACAGACCCATGAAAGTCATCCTTGTTCCCGTGACGCCCTTCCAGCAAAACTGCTCCATCGTCATTTGCGAGGCGACGCAGCGCGCGGCTGTCGTCGATCCGGGCGGCGACATCGAACGGATCATCGCGGAAGTCGAGCGAAACGGCGCGACCGTCGAGAAGATCCTGCTGACGCATGGCCATCTCGATCACTGCGGCGGCGCAAAGGCGCTGGCGGACCATTACGCCGTGCCCATTGAAGGTCCGCACAAGGAAGACGCGTTCTGGATCGACCAGTTGCCCGCGCAGACTCAGCGCTTCGGCTTCTCGAACGCCGAGGCGTTCACGCCCGAGCGCTGGCTGGAAGACGGCGACACGGTCCGCTTCGGCGACGAAAGCATGGAAGTCTATTTCTGTCCCGGCCACACGCCGGGGCATGTGGTGTTCTTCAGCCGCGCGCATCGGCTGGCTTTTGTGGGCGACGTGCTGTTCGCAGGCTCCATCGGACGCACCGACTTCCCGCGCGGCAATCACGCGCAGCTCATCCAGTCGATCCGCGAGAAGCTCTGGCCGCTCGGCGACGACGTCACGTTCGTTCCCGGCCACGGTCCCGCATCGACATTCGGCGAAGAGCGACGCACCAATCCGTTCGTGCGCGATGGAGTTGCAGCATGAACGCGATCCCCGAAATCTACGTCAGCACCGATGTCGAAGCCGACGGCCCGATTCCCGGTCCGCATTCGATGCTGAGCTTCGCGTCGGCGGCGTACACGGCGGACAAGCAGCTCATCAGCACGTTCTCCGCGAATCTCGAAACGCTCGAAGGCGCCGCGCCGCACCCGGTGCAGGCCGCATGGTGGAAGACGCAGCCCGAAGCGTGGGCCGCGTGCCGTACGGATCTGCAGAAGCCGGAAATCGCGCTCGTGCAGTATGTGGAGTGGGTCGAGGCGCTGCCGGGCAAGCCGGTGTTCGTCGCCTATCCGGCGGGCTTCGACTTCACGCACATGTTCTGGTACATGATGCGCTTCGCGGGGCGCTGCCCGTTCTCGTGGTCCGCGCTCGACATCAAGACGCTCGCCTTCGCGATGACCGGCCTGCCGTATCGCAAGGCCATCAAGCCGCGTCTGCCGAAGCACTGGTTCGATGAACTGCCGCATACGCACGTCGCGCTGGACGATGCCATCGAGCAAGGCGCGCTGTTCTGCAACATGCTCGCGGAACTGCGGGCGACGCACGAAGCGGCGGCAAAAGCGGTCGAAAATCCGACGCCATTGGCCGGCGACGCATCCGAAAGGTAAAAACGCGCCGTCGAGCCGGGGAGTTAGGGAAACTACCTCATCGCGCCGCCGTTGCATTGCCTTTCTTTTCTGGCGCCTCTACTATGAGAGTCAAATCGCGACCGAACGGAGGCGCAGTTGACTCTCGATACGTTCTCACAAAAAATCCTGCGTCTTCTGCAACTGGACGCCCGCCGTTCCGTTCAGGAAATCTCCGATCAGGTCGGGCTTTCCAGCACGCCGTGCTGGCGGCGCATCAAGGACATGGAGCAGTCCGGCGTCATCCAGCGCTACACCGCGCTGCTGGACCGCGAAAAGCTCGGCCTGCATGTTTGCGCGCTCGCGCATATTCACCTGACGCGGCACACCGAAGGCGGCGTCGAGCAGTTCGAACGCGAGATCGCCACGTGCGCGGAAGTCACCGAGTGCTACAGCACCACGGGCGAATCCGATTACATTCTCAAGATCGTCGCGCCCGACATCAAGGCGTACGACGCCTTCCTGCATGACCGCATCTTCAAGATTCCGGCGGTCGCGCAGGTTCGCACGAGCGTCGTGCTTCGGGAAATCAAGTTCGATACGCAATTGCCGCTGTGAAACGGCGCGCGCTGCATTCGCTGCGCTAGCGTGCCGCGTGCTTCGCCGGTTCGAGCGCGGCGTGTTTCATCTTCTGCGACACGCGAATCTCGCGCGCGCCGAGCATGCGCCTGAGCGCGTCCAGGTCGATGCTCGCGAGCCGCGACGCGGTCTCGCCTTCGGCGACGTGCGGCAGGACGATCTCCACGTCGAAACCGCGCTTCAGATAATGCAGATTGAGCGCATCGGCGGCTAAGCCCTGCTCCGCGAGCGCGCGGCGCACGGCTTCCGTGACCGTCGAGCGCAGCGGGTAATTGCCCGGCAGCGGATTGGCGGAATCGCTTTCCGGATCGACATGAATAAGCGCGTCGATCACGCGCGAATCCGCGAGCATATGCGCCCGCGCGGATTCCGCAATGAAATGGCCTTCGGAAACGGTAATCAGCGGATCGACGAGGATATGGGCGTCGACAATCGCGAGGTCGCCCATTTTGCGCGTGCGCAGTTCATCGACATCCCGCACGCCCGGCGTGCGCAGCAAAATGTCGCGTAAATCGGCGGTGGTCGCTTCGTCCAGTGCGCGATCAGAAAGATCTTGAAGCGCATCCCACGCGAAGCTCCATCCCATTTTTCCGATCATGAAACCGACGAGCGCGGCGGCAATCGGATCGAGAATGCGAAAACCCGCGAGACTTCCCACGATACCGAGCGCGACGACGAGCGAAGAAGCCGCATCCGACCGCGCATGCCACGCATTCGCGACGAGCATTGCGGAGCGCACGCGTTCGGCGGCCCGCAGCATATATCGAAAAAGCGCTTCCTTCGAAACCAGGACGATTATCGCGACAGCCAGCGCGCTCGCGTGCACGGCGGGAATATCCTGAAGATGCATGATGCGCGTTCCCGCGCGCCATAACATTCCCGCGCCCACGGCGATCAACAATCCGCCGAGGAATAAGGACGCGACGGTCTCATACCGGCTGTGACCGTAGTTGTGATCGATATCCGGAACGGCAGCGGCCTTTTTGTTCGCGATCAATACGACAAAATCCGACACGAGGTCCGCCAGCGAGTGAACGCCGTCCGCAATCAAAGCCTGGGAGTGCGCGATTATTCCGACGACCAGTTGCGCAACCGTCAGCCCACTATTTAGCGCAATACTCGTCCACGTCGTGCGGACGGCGACCGCCTGTTTCTCCGCTGCGTCCGTCCCTGAAAGTGACATGTAATTTATCTCGTGTTCTCAACGACTTATTTTAACAGCGCGGCGTAATGCCGGCGCACCGCCGTCATCGACGAAGCGCTTATGAATCAATGGCCTATGAAGCTTCAGTCGGCCCGCCAGGAGATTCGCATCGGCAAAGAAAAAGCCGCGCAAAAGGCGCGGCTTTCGTGCTTCTTCTAATTCGGTGCTGCTTGCTGCTGATTCGGCGCTGCTTATTTGCCGATCAGGAAGCTGTCACGGTCCTGGCCCGCAATCCACTTCGGCGGCTTGCCGCGACCCGACCAAGTGCTGCCGCTTTCCGGGTCGCGATATTTCGGCGCAACGCCAGAACGGCCACGCGACGATGCCTTCGCGGATTTGCCGCCACGGCCACCGGCCAATTCCTGAAGCGTGATGCCATAATCGGCCATCTTCTGCTTGATCTCATTAAGCACTTCGGCGTATTCGCGCGACTTCGCTTCTTCGATCTGACGTTCGAGAGACTCGCGCTGCGCGAGCAGTTCCTTGTATGAAGGCATGGCAATTCCTTGGTAGTGTGCTGTTCTGCGAGTCGATGCCCGCTCTATCGGTTATGAGTATAGCCTCGGACTGGACCGCAGATTAACACAAAACCGATTATGGCGGCATGCTCCGTTGTCATTAACTGAATAACGCTATTGGCTCGTAACATTTGCCGACAATGCGGCACTTTTCAAAGTTGTCGCTGTTCGTCGAAATTAAGCGAAAACGTCGTGCACGTTGCGATAGCATGAAATGAAAGCACTGCGCGCAGTCCTACGAAAACTTCCATGCGATGGGAACTTCTTAGCCAAGGCTCATTCGCGAAGGGCAATTTTAGGAATCGATCCACTTATCGCGGCCTCGTGCTCATGCTTGCCGCTCTAAACAGTCGATAACCGCCGCTTTCAAAGCGTCCCTTGTGAGCTTGGGGTTATCGAATGTAAAACGATTGCGAGTTCCGTCAGTGATCAAATCGCAGCCATAGCGATCAATCCCCAATAACTCCACATTTGTGGGACGGCCCGCATAAGCATCGAAGAATTCGCATAGCGACGATTCGTCCGTGGCGGCGAGCGGTTCCAACGAATCGATGTCTTCGCCGCCGAGCCAGCCCATCGCGCCGAATCCGCCGATAAACCGCATCCGTTCCGGCTTCATTACCCAGAATGCGAAATCTCCTAATTGCAGATAACGCTCCGCGTCGGGGTGATACCGCAAATAGCGCCGCGCCAGTTCAGCGAGCTCGTTTTCCGCCGCCGGCGCGAAGCTTCCGAGCAGCGTGAGCCGCTGGCCTTCGAGCACCTGGCCGCCCGCCGCGTGCGCGACAAGAAAGCCGGCGCGCGCATCGGACTCGAGATTGCGTGTGTGCTCGGCCAAGCGGCTGATGAGCAGCATCGGCGCATGGCGGGCGGTCGGCGCGAAAGGCAGCGCGGTCGGATAAGGAAAGCCGGCGGGCTCGCGCGAATGCGTGGCGAGCGTGCCGACGGACATGCGATGAATGAGATGCAGCGGCGCCTGCGGCGGAATGTTCATGCCGTTAGTCCAGAATGTGTTCTGAAAATGGTAATGCACCGCCTGCGAGCGTGTCTCCTGGCCGTTCGATAGAATCGAAAGCGCCGGATGGCATGCTGTCCGGTTGTCCTGCGTCTCTCAGGCGCACCGCCCGCATCGCGCCACTCTTTTCGACGGTTTCTCCGTGTCCGACTCGACTACCGCCTCCTCCGCCTGCGAGTCCAATCCGACGCTCGCACTGCATCGCAGCCTCCCTCACGCGACCCGCCAGCGCGCCCGCTACGCGACGATGGCCGTCTTCTTCATCGCCGGCATGATGTACGCCTCGTGGGGCGTGCACGTGCCGACCGTGCGCGACAAATTCGCGCTCAGCCCCGGCATGCTGTCGCTCGCGCTCTTCGCCGTCGCGGGCGGCTCCATCTTCGCGATGCTCACCACCGCGTCGTGGATCGCGCGCGCCGGGACGCGCACCGCATGCATTGCGGGCGGCATCACGATGACCGTCTGCGGCGCGCTGATCCTCGTCGTGCCGAGCTTCTGGCTGCTCCTGATCGTGCTCGCGGTGTTCGGCTGCGGCATGGCGACGCTCGATGTCGCGATGAACGCCGAAGCCAGCGCCGTCGAAGAAGCGCTCGGGCGGCCGATCATGTCGTCGCTGCACGGCATGTTCAGCATCGGCGGGATGGCGGGCGCCGCGATCGGCGGGGCGCTCATCGCGCACGGACTCGCGCCGGCATTGCATCTGGCGCTGGCGTCGGGGGCGAGCGTCGTCGTGCTGCTCGCGTCGATGCCCTCGGTGCTGCCTCACGTGCCGCATCACGAAGCGCACGCGAAGGCGTCGTCGTCGAACCGCTGGCGCTCGGGCGCGCTGTGGGCGCTCGGCGGCCTCGCGCTCGTCGCGTTGATCGCGGAAGGCGCGATGTACGACTGGGCCACCGTCTATATGCGCGACGTCGTGCTCGCCTCGCACTCGCTCTCCAGCGCCGCGTACGCCGCCTTCTCGGGCGGCATGGCGGCTGGACGCTTCGGCGGCGATGCGGTGCGCGCGCGGTTCGGCGCGCCTCAGCTCGTGTTCGGCAGCGCGGGGCTCGCGTTCATCGGCATGTTGATGGCGCTCGTCTTCCCGAACGCGCTCGTCACGATGACCGGCTTCACGCTGATGGGCCTCGGTCTCGCGAACATGATGCCGGTGCTCTTCGCGGCGGCTGCGCGCGTCGAAGGCGTGACGGCGGCCGAAGGTCTCGCGCAGGTCGCGGGCCTCGCGTATTTCGGCTTGCTGCTCGGGCCGGTGCTGATCGGCGGCGTGGCGCAGGTGAGTTCGCTGCCGGTCGGACTATGCGTCGTCGCGGCATGCTGCGCGGCGATCACGCTGATCGGTCCACGCATCCTCAAGCGGCTGAAGATATAAAAAAACGCGCGGACCTTCGCGGTCCGCGCGTCTTTCAGGACGAATGTCCGACGACGTTACATCTTCACGACGTCGAGCAGCGTCTTCTTGCCCTTCTTGTAGTCGTACAGCGAGATCACGCCGTGCTTCAGGTCGCCCTTCGAGTCGAAGCTCGTCTGGCCGATCACGCCCTTGTAGTCCGTATTCGGCATCGCGGCGAGGATCTTGGCCGGATCGACCGAGTTCGCACGCTTCATCGCGTCGACGATGATGTACACCGCGTCATACGTGAACGGTGCGTAGATCTGGATCGGCTGACCGAAGCGCTTCTGGAACTTCGCGCCGAACGCCGCGCCGCCTTCCATCTTCTCGAGCGCCATGCCCGCTTCCGAGCACACGACGTTGTCGGTCGCGTCGCCGGCCAAGTCAGCCAGCTTTTCCGTGCAGACGCCGTCGCCTGCCAGCACCTTCGCGCGCAGGCCGAGCTGCTTCGCCTGCTTCGCGAACGGGCCGCCGGTCGCGTCCATGCCGCCGTACATCACGGCGTCGGGGTTTTCGCCCTTGATCTTCGTCAGAATCGCGCGGAAGTCCACGGCCTTGTCGTTGGTCGCGTCATGCGAAACGACCTTCAGGCCGAGCGACTTGGCGGTCTTCTCGAACTCGTTCGCGAGACCCTGGCCGTAAGCGGTGGAGTCGTCGACGACCGCGACGGTCTTCACCTTCAGGCTCTTCGCCGCGTAGTTGGCGAGCGCCGGGCCTTGCTGCGCATCGGTCGCGACGACGCGGTACGTCGTCTTGAAGCCTTGCTGCGTGTAGGCCGGGTTCGTTGCCGACGGCGAGATCTGAACGATGCCCGCGTCGCTATAAATCTTCGATGCCGGAATGGACGTGCCGGAGTTCAGGTGACCGACGACCGCGACGACCTTGTCATCGACGAGCTTCTGCGCGACTTGCGTAGCGGTACGCGGGTCGGCTGCATCGTCTTGCGGGTCCAGTTGAAGGGTGATCTTCTCGCCGCCGATGGTGAGACCCTTCGCGTTGATCTCTTCGACTGCGAGCCGCGCGCCGTTTTCGTTGTCCTTGCCCAGGTGAGCGATACCGCCGGTCAGCGGTGCGACGTGACCGATCTTGACGACCTGGTCGGCTGCTGCGGACGTTGCCAACGTAGCGAACAGCACGGCTGCAGCGCTGATCGGCAACACTTTGTGAAGCTTGGTGTTCATGTAAGTCTCCAGTTTCGGTCCAAAACAACGACAACGTAATCGCCCTGTGCCCCGTCTTTCATCACGATCGCTCAGTCCCGTGGACGACCACGCCGGATGCATCGTCATGCACTTGGGAAGTCCTTCCGGCGGCCGTTCGTGGCGGCCGCCATCCGCACTGCGCGCAAGTGTAGGGTTGTCAAATTAATTTAGGGAAGTTTTTTAAGATACTGGTGCGACTACCGATTAACGGCCAGTTGAGAAGCCCGCGACTTTGTGGTGGCGATTCGACGCGAACGCACTGCCCATGCGGGTTTCGAGGGCATCGGCGGGTACCTGCTTCGCGCGTTCTTCAACTTCCTCGCGACGCTGCCGATAATCCGCCGTCCTATCTTCATTAGCCTGTTTTATAAGCCCGCTTTTACGCTGCGTTTAGACATGGACCTCTAAAAATCGCCTGCTTCGTCAAACGGCGTGCCAGCGCGCCGCGCGGACGACGCGTCCGCGCTCAGGCGACTGAAAGGGAAAGCTGGCACACTCACTCGCCTGCATCTCATATTCAACAAGCAAGGAGTATCGACGTGACCGTTTCCGTGACTTCCCGATGGATCGACATCCCCGCCGACGGCGGCAGCTTCCAGGGTTATCTCGCGCTGCCCAAGTCGGGGACCGGGCCTGCGGTCATCATCCTGCAGGAAATCTTCGGCGTGAATTCGCATATCCGCAGCGTCGCGGATCAATATGCCGCCGATGGCTATATCGCGCTTGCGCCCGACGTTTTCTGGCGCACGCAGCCGCGCGTCGAACTGAGCTACGAAGGCGCGGATCGTGAAAAGGCGATGGAACTGCTGCAAAAAACTGACCTGGATACGGCCGTCGCCGATGTCGGCGCGGCAGCGAAGGCGCTGCGCGCGTTGCCCGAAGTGAACGGAAAGGTCGCCGCGATCGGCTATTGCTTCGGCGGCCGGCTCGCGTATCTGGCGGCGGCGCAAGGCACGGTGGACGTGGCCGTCGCGTACTACGGCGGCGGCATCCAGAATCAGCTCGACAAGGCCGATCAAGTGAAAGCGCCGATTCAATTCCACTACGGCGAACTCGACGCCCACATTCCCGCCGATGCCGTCGACGCCGTTCGTCAGCGCTTCGCGGGCCGCGCAAACGCCGAGCTATATGTGTATCCCGGCGCCGATCACGGCTTCAACTGCGGCGAGCGCGCGTCGTACAACGCGAAGGCATCCGCGTTCGCGCACGGACGCACGCTGGCGTTCCTCGGCGAACATCTGTAAGAAGCAGGAGGCGCGCGGTGGATGTCGCGCGCCTTTTCATGACGTCGCTGTGGCGGCGTCATATCAGCGCAGGCAATCCTTCCACGAGCAGAAACGCGACGAGCACGCCGACGAGCGCGCCGAATGCCCTGAGTACGTTGTTCTTGAAGTGCGACGCGCATGGAATGGCGCCGAGAAACAGCGCGCCAGCGAGCGCCATCGGGATGACAAGAATGAAGTCGCCGATCGTGAAATACGTCATGGTGCGTCTCCCATCGTCCTGCTTTTCGTTCTCGATGCACACGCATTAAACGCGCCGCATCGACGATTCGAGTATAGGCCCCATGCAAACGCGTGTTGCCGGACAATGGACGGCCGAAAAGCGACCTCGCCGCGAACGCCCTTGTGGCATAAGGCGCGCGCGGGAGTTTTTTTAAGCGGACGCGGTAAACCCTAGGTTTCGTCGTATTTCATTCGGCTTTCGTCTGATGTGCCGCCGCGCGTTCACGCACGTTCAGATAAGCCGCCGACGCGAAGCCGACCACCAGCAACGCCGCGATCAGCCCCGCAACGCCCGGCCATCCGAACGCGGTCCAGAAATGCCCGCCGTACGATCCGATCAGGCTCGACCCGAGGTAATACGCGAGCAGGTAGAGCGCGGCGGCCTGTCCCTTCGCTTGCGCGGCGAGCCGTCCGACCCAGCCGCTCGCCACCGAATGCCCGGCGAAAAAGCCGAACGTCACGCACGCGATCCCGCCGATGATCACCGGCAGCGACATCGACAGCGTCAGCGCCACGCCGATCATCATCAGCAGCACGCTCGCCATGAGCACGCGTCCGCGTCCGAAGACATCGGCCATCTTGCCGGACCACGGAGACGCGACCACGCCCGTCAGATAGACGGTGAAAATCGCGCCGATCTCCGTCTGATTCAGGCTGAACGGCGCGCCGAGCAGCCGATAGCCCGCATAGTTGTAGAGCGTGACGAAGCCGCCCATCAGCACGAAGCCGATAAGGAACAGAAACGGCAATCCGCGATGCCGCAGATGCCCCGCGAGCGAGTTCCGATGATGCGCGAAGCCGACGCCGCGCCGCGGCTTGAAGCGTCGCGAAGGCGGCAGGAGCGAGCGGAACGCGAACGTCGCGAGCAGACCGAGCAGACCGATTCCGCCGATCGCCACGCGCCAGCCGAAAAAATCCGCGAGCACGCCGCTGATCACGCGCCCCGCCATGCCGCCGATCGCGGTTCCGCCGACGTAAAGCCCCATCGCGAGACCGAGCCCTTCGGGATGCACTTCTTCCGCGAGATACGCCATCGCGACGGCGGGCACGCCGCCGAGCGCGAAGCCTTCGAGCGCGCGCACGACGAGCAGCGCGTGCCAGTCCGGCAACAGCGCCACGATCACCGTCAGCACGGACGACGCGAGCAGCGACAGCGTCATCAGCCGATGCCGGCTCCAGCTTTCCGAGACGAATCCCGCGATGAAGATCGCGATAGCCAGCGCCGCCGTGCTCACCGAGACCGCAAGCGCGCTCACCGCGGGACTCACGCCGAAGGATCGCGTGAACTCGGGAAGCAGCGGCTGCACGCAGTAGAGCAGCGAGAACGTGGCGTATCCGGCGAACAGCAGCGCGAGCGACGCGCGCCAGTACGCGCGCGAGCCGCGTTCGAGATAGACGGTGGAATCGTCGGTTGAGGGACGCTGCGGCGCCGGTGAAGCGTTCACGAATGAAGTCTCCGCTTAAAACGGGAAACCCGTAACGATACGCCGTTCCTAAGGGTTTTGCCTGATGCAGCGCGCATTCTGCATGCCGCAACACAGGTCTGGCGCTTGCGATGTCTGCGCTAGGCAACAATTCACGGCTTTCGGCATCGCGTTCGCGCGCCGCCGTGCGCTAAAGTAAGCGCACAATCGTTCATGAAAGCCGCGCGTGTCGCGCTTTGCGTAACAAAGACGCGGCGATTGTCGGTGCACGAGCCGTGAAAAAGCCTGTGCGGGGTGCAACACTTGCCCGGCGTATCATTCAGTTGATCGCCGGCATGCAAACGGGGATTCATCATGCAAATCGGTTCGATTGTCCGCTCCGTGCATATTGCCGTGCCTCAGGGCGCACGCGGCATCGTCATGCGCATTCTCGGCGACATGGCCATGGTCGCCTGGTACGCGGGCGAGCCCGGCGTGACCAAGCTGCTCAATACCGAGCCGTTCTTTCTCGAAGACCTGATCGATACGGGCGACGTCGTGCGTCCGTCGAACACGGTCGTCCATTGAGCGGCGATTTCGCCGTCGTGCCGGCCGCCTGAAGGCGGGGCACAATGTCGGGATGAACGCACATCATCCCGATTCCACCGGCGCGTCCGACGACGACGCCCCGCCCTTCGCCGGCCTCACGCCCGAGCGCGTGCTCGATGCCGTCGACGGTCTCCTGATGCCAGCAGGCGCGCGCACCGACGGTCGCCTGCTGCCGCTCAACAGCTACGAGAACCGCGTGTATCAGGTCGGCGTGGAAGACGGCCCGCCGGTGATCGCGAAGTTTTATCGACCGAAACGGTGGTCGAACGAAGCGATTCTCGAAGAGCACGCGTTCGTCGCGAGCCTCGTCGCGCGTGAGATTCCGGCCGTGCCGGCGCGCGCGTTCGAAGGCACGACGCTCCACGAATTCGACGGCTTTCGCTTCTCCGTCTTCGAACGGCGCGGCGGGCGCGCCCCGGACCTCGATCGCCGCGACACGCTCGAATGGCTCGGGCGATTCATCGGGCGCATTCACGCGGTCGGCGCGATCGAGCCGTATCGCGAGCGGCCGACGCTCGATATCCAGACGTTCGGCTATGAGCCGCGCGAATTCCTGCTGACGCATCGCTTCGTGCCGGACGACGTTCGCGAGGCATACGAGCGCGTCGTGGAGATGGCGCTCGAAGGCGTCGCGCAATGTTTCGAGCGCGCGGGCGATGTCGCCCGGCTTCGGCTGCACGGCGATTGCCATCCGAGCAACGTGCTCTGGACCGACGCAGGCCCGCATTTCGTCGATTTCGACGACAGCCGCATGGGTCCCGCGATTCAGGATTTATGGCTGCTGCTTCCCGCCGGTCGCGCGGAAGCATCGCGGGCGCTTGCCGACCTGCTCGCCGGCTACGAAGACTTCCGCGAGTTCGATCAACGCGAGCTGCATCTCGTCGAGGCGCTTCGGACGCTGCGCCTCATTCACTACGCCGCGTGGCTCGCGCGCCGCTGGAACGATCCGGCTTTCCCCGTCGCGTTCCCGTGGTTCAACACGCAGCGTTACTGGGAAGACCGCATTCTCGAGTTGCGCGAGCAGGTCGGGGCCATGCAGGAAGGCCCGCTCTGGCCCGTCTGAAATTTTTCGTCACACACGCGGACTGTCAGGCAATCGCAATGGATTGTATTCCGCAATCGCGCATGTAATGATAACAATTCTCATTTTGCCGCTCTTCGATTGCCACGTCTGATGCGATCGGGGCGCGGCTTTGTCCAAGAACGCCCCGACTCCGGAGAGACGCGTGAACGCGCCTGACACCTTCAAGCCTCAGCCGACGAGCGGCTCCGCTCAATATCGCCCGCATGGACGCCTGATCGACGACGCCGAGCAGATCGTCCGCAAGAACCGCTCGCGTCGTTCCACGTTCCTCAAGTGGCTGCGCAAGGTGCACGGCTGGGTCGGACTGTGGGGCGCGATTCTCGGCCTGCTGTTCGGCATGACGGGCTTTCTCCTCAACCATCGCGCGCCGCCGATGCGCATTTCCACCGGCGAGCCGCAGGTTTCGCAGATGCAGCTTGCGCTGCCCGCGGGCGGCTTCGAGTCGCCGCGCGACATGGGCGCGTGGCTCAAACGCGAACTGAAGATCGACGGCAATCTGGGCCGCACGCGTCGCGAGCCGGCGCATCCCGTCGGCTGGGGCGACAAGAGCACGATGCAGCCCGAGCAATGGTCCACGATGATCTCGACGCCCGGCAGCAGCGTGATGGCGGAATACTGGGTGGGCAACAACTTCGTCTCGGTGAAGCGCACCGAGAACACCTTCCTCGCGATGATGACGAATCTGCACAAGGGCGTCGGATTGGGCGTCGGCTGGGTGCTTCTCATCGACACGCTCGCGGGCAGCCTGATTCTGCTTTCGCTGACGGGCGTCTTGCTGTGGACCGAGCTGAACAAGCGCAAGACGGTGGGCGCGGCCATCGTGACGGTGTCGCTCGTCGCGATGATCGTCTGCGGCCTGATGTGATGCGCGCGGGCTGCTTCCTCAAGCGGTCCGCTTTCCCTCGCGCGGGTGATGCCGTGTAATCAAACGCCGCACGCTTCGCTGCTGCCCGCCACTTCGCGCGCCGCCTTCGCGCCTTCCACGCGCAACAGTTCGGGCAGCGAAACGCCGTTCTTCGCGGCGGTGACTTCCGCGAGAATCGACACGGCGATTTCCGGCGGCGTTCTGCTGCCGATGAAAATTCCCACCGGCCCGTGCAGCCGCGCGAGTTCGGCATCGCTCAAATCGAATTCCTTCAGGCGCTCCCGCCGCGCCGCATTATTTCGACGCGAACCCAGCGCGCCGACATAGAACGCGGGCGTCTTCAACGCTTCCATCAGCGCGAGATCGTCGAGTTTGGGATCGTGCGTCAGCGCGATGACGGCGCAGCGCTCGTCGAGTTTCATGTCCATTACGGTGTCGTCGGGCATGGTGCGCACGATCGTCGTTCCCGGCACGTTCCATTCGTCCGTGTATTCGACACGCGGGTCGCAAACCGTGACGTGATAATCCAGCCCCACCGCGATGCTGCACAGATATCGCGACAACTGACCCGCGCCGATCACGAGCATGCGATAACGCGGACCGTGGATGGTGAGCAGCGTCGCGCCGTCGAAGACGACGCCATCCGTCGCTTGCGCGGGTCCGAGATGCGCCGCGCCCGTCGCCATGTCGAGCGTGCGCGCGACGAGCCGCCCGCTTTCCACCGCCGCGCACAGTTCAGCGATGCCGCTCTCGCGCGTGAGCGGCTCCAGCACGAGCTGGATGGTGCCGCCGCACGGCAAGCCGAACCGGTGCGCCTCTTCCGCGCTGATGCCGTACTTCACCGCTTCGGGCTTCGTCTGCTCGATGCCCCGCTGCCGCACGCGATCGATCAGATCGTCCTCGATGCAGCCGCCCGACACGGAACCGACCACGTGTCCATCGCCGCGCACCGCGAGCATCGCGCCCTCGGGCCGCGGCGACGATCCCCACGTCTTCACCACCGTGACCAGCAACACGCGCTTGCCCTCTTCGAGCCATTGCGCGCTGTGTTTCAGGACTTCGAGATCCACGCTGTCCATGATTTCTTTCCTTTCTCTTCCTTTTCGCCCCCGGATTGATCGTCGGCGGGAATGTCCTGCGACTCCTGCGCTTCGTTCGGCTCTTGCCCGCCCTGCAACTGCGCGCCGAATCGCTTGAAGAACTCAGCTGCAATCTTACGCGCTGCGCCATCCACGAGGCGCGAGCCGATTTGCGCGAGCTTGCCGCCCACCTGCGCATTCGCGCTGTAGCTGAGCTTCGTGGTGTCGGCGTCGTCGCCCGGCTCCAGGTTCACCTTCGCGCTGCCCTTGCTGAAACCGGCCGCGCCGCCCTGACCTTCGAAGACGATCGTGTACGTGTGCGGCGCGTCGATGTCCGTCAGTTCCATCCTTCCCTTGAAGCGTGCCTTGACCGGGCCGACGGCGGCAGTCATCCCGATGGCATAGGCATTTTCACCGTCCGCCTCGATGCTGTCGCAGCCGGGAATGCACGCCTTCAGGATCGCTGTGTCGTTGAGTGCTTCCCATGCGCGCGCCTGCGGGACGGGCAGCGTATGCGTTTCGGTCAGTTCCATCGCGTATCTCCTCCATGCGTGCGGGCACCGCGCGCCGGGAGCGCCGCGAGTTCCCGCCCGACAGCGGCCAGGCTGTCGAGGTTGTGAGCCGCGAGCATCGCATCGACGTGCGGCAGGATCGCGCGCACGCCGCGCGCGCGGGGCGTGAAGCCGGGGTATCGCAAAAGCGGGTTCAGCCAGACGAGCCGATGCGCAAAGCGCTTGAGCCGCGCCATTTCGGCATCGAGCACGTCGATGGCTTCGTGATCCAGTCCATCGGTGACGAGCAGCACCGTCGCCCGGCCGGCAAGCACGCGGCGCGCCCATCGTCGATTGAATTCCGCGAGCGCCGCCCCGATGCGCGTGCCGCCCGACCAGTCCGCCACCTGTTCGCCGAGCGCGGTGATCGCGACATCGGGATCGCGCTCGCGCAGCGTCCGCGTCGCGTTCGTCAGACGCGTACCGAAAAGGAACACTTGCAGGCGCTCGCGCGATTGCAGCAGCGCATGGCAGAAGTACAGCACGGCGCGCGAATACGCGCTCATCGAACCGGAAATGTCGAGCAGCAAGACGAGCGGCGGCCGGCGCTCCACCACCGCGCGATACTTCCACACGGTCCAGTCGCCGCCCGCGCGCACGGCCTGACGCGCGCTCGCGCGCAGATCGGCGTGCGTGCCGTGCGATGCCGCCTTGAGCCTGCGCGTCGGCTCCGTGGCGAGCGGCAGGCGATGCGCGCGAATCTGATGCCGCAGCGCGCGCCATTCGTCGGCGGTGAGCGTGTCGAAATCGCGATGACTCAGGCGCTCTTGCGCGCTGAAGCTCATGCGCGCGTAAGTCTGTTCGGGCTTCGATTCGGGCGCGGGCGCCGTCTTCTGGCCGGAGCGCGAGGCCAAGGCATCGGCGAGACGGTTGTTGCGCTTAGGCGGCGGCGCACCGCTTTCGACTTTCGGCAGCAAGAGCGCGCGCAGCTTGCCTTCCCAGTCGGGATCGCGCCAGAAGAGATCGAACGCGGAATCGAAGATATCGCGCTCGTCGGCGGCGTGAACGAGCAGACACGCGAGCGTCGCGCGGACATCGTCGCGGCGGCGAAGGTCGATGAAACGCAGCGCGTCGAGCGCATCGACCGCGTGCGCCGGCGACATGCCAAGCCCCGCACCCCGCAACAGGCGCACGAAATGAACGACGTTGCGCGCGAACGGTTCCATCGTCACGCCTTGGCCGCCTTCGACAAACATTGCGCGAGCGTCGAGGCATCCATGCGCGCGAGATCGTCCTGATACTTGAGCAGCACGCCTAGCGTGTTCTGCACCGATTGCGGATCCAGTTCCGACACCGACAGCGCCGCCAGCGCCCGGCACCAGTCGATGGTTTCAGCCACGCCCGGCGCCTTGAACAGCTCCATCGTGCGCAATTCGTGGACGAACGCGACCGCCCGCGCCTGCAACGCGCGACTCGCTTCGGGCGCGCGCGCCGCGACGATCGCGAGTTCGACATCGCGTTCCGGATACCCGATCCACTGATACAGACAGCGGCGCTTGAGCGCGTCGTGGACTTCGCGCGTGCGGTTCGACGTCATCACGACGAGCGGCGGCCGCGCCGCGCGCACCGTGCCGTACTCGGGAATCGACACCTGAAAGTCCGACAGCAGTTCGAGCAGGAACGCTTCGAACGGCTCGTCGGCGCGATCGATTTCATCGATCAGCAATACGCGGCGCGCGGCGGCGTTGTCGGGATCGGGCAAGAGCGCCTGAAGCAGCGGACGCTTCAACAAAAACTCCCCGCGATACAGCGAATCGTTCGACGGCGTTTCGCCCGATGCCTCCGCGAGCCGCAGCGCCATGATCTGGCGCGGATAGTCCCATTCGTACAGCGCGCTCGCGGTATCGAGGCCCTCGTAGCACTGCAGCCTAAGCAGCGTCGTGCCGCACAGCCCCGCCGCCGCCTTCGCGAGTTCCGTCTTGCCGACGCCCGGCTCGCCTTCGAGAAAAAGCGGCCGCTGCATTTTCAGCGCGAGAAAGAGCGCCGTCGCCAGCTCGCGGCTCGCGAAGTACTGATGCTCGCGCAGGCGGGCGAGCGTGTCGTCGATCGAATCGGGCTCGCTCTGCATCACGCCGAAAACGACATCGCGCGCTCGATCGCGCGGCCCGCGAGCACCGGGATCAGATGCGCGCGATATTCGGCGCTCGCGTGCATGTCGTCGTTGAGGTCGTCGGCGGAAATCGTCACGCTGCGCGCCGACGCCACCGAAAAGTCCTTCGACAACGCCGCCTCCAGCTCCTTCGGACGGAAAACGGAAGGCGCCGCGCCCGTCACGCCGACGCGCACGCCATCCGCGAGCTTCGCGACGAACACGCCGACGAGCGCGAAGTGCGACGCGGGATTGCGAAACTTCTCGTAGCCCGCGCGCTCGGTCAGCGGAAACTCGACGGCGGTGATCAGCTCGTCGGGTTCGAGCGCGGTCTCGTACATGCCGATGAAAAAGTCATCGGCCGCGATACGCCGCCGGTCCGTCACGATGGTCGCGTTCAGCGCGAGCACGGCAGCGGGATAACACGCGGCGGGATCGTCGTTGGCGAGCGAACCGCCGATGGTCCCGCGCTCGCGCACCTGTCTGTCGCCGATGCGGCTCGCCAAATCCGCGAGTCCGGGCAGCGCGCGCTTCACATCCGCGTTCGATGCGACCTGCGCGTGGCACATCGCCCCGCCGATGGTCAGCTTGCCGCCATCGAGCGTGATCGTTTTCATCGACGCGATGCGCGTCACGTCGACGAGCGCCGAAGGCTGCGCGAGCCGCAGGCGCATGGTCGGCAGCAGGCTTTGTCCGCCTGCGAGAAATTTGGCGTCGCCGTTGGCGGAGAGCGCGGCCACCGCCGCTTGCGCCTCGTCCGGGCGTTGATAGTCGAATGTGTACATGGCGGTCTCCGTCAGGCGTGTTGAGCGGCGTGCATCGCGGTCCATACACGATGCGGCGTCGCCGGCATCTGCAGGTCCTTCACGCCGAGCGGGCTGAGCGCATCGATGATCGCGTTGATGACGGCGGGCGGCGAGCCGATCGCGCCCGCTTCGCCGCAGCCCTTCACGCCGAGCGGATTGTGCGTGCACGGCGTGCCCTTCGCGGTCTCCACGTTGAAGCTCGGCAGGTCGCTCGCGTGCGGCATCGCGTAATCCATGAACGAGCCGGACAGCAACTGGCCGCTGTCCTTGTCATACACGCAGCGTTCGAGCATCGCCTGGCCGATGCCCTGCCCCAGCCCGCCATGCACTTGCCCTTCGACGATCATCGGATTGATCACGTTGCCGAAGTCGTCGACGGCGGTGAATTTCTCGACGCGCGTCTCGCCGGTATCGCGATCCACTTCGACTTCGCACACATACGCGCCGGACGGATACGTGAAGTTGGTCGGGTCGTAGAACGCGTTTTCGTTGAGACCCGGCTCCAGCGTCTCCAGCGGGAAGTTGTGCGGCACGTACGCCGCGAGCGATACGTCCGCGAACGTCTTGGTCCGGTCCGTGCCCGCGACGCGGAACACGCCGTTGCTGAACTCGATGTCCTGCGGCGATGCTTCGAGCAGATGCGCGGCGATCTTCTTCGCCTTGGTTTCGATCTTGTCGAGCGCCTTCACGATGGCCGATCCGCCGACCGAAATCGACCGCGATCCATACGTGCCCATGCCGAACGGAATGCGGCCCGTATCGCCATGAATGATTTCGACGTTTTCGATCGCCACGCCGAGCCGGTCCGCGACCACTTGCGCGAAGGTCGTTTCGTGCCCTTGTCCGTGGCTGTGCGAGCCGGTGAACACGGTGACGGAGCCGGTCGGATGCACGCGCACTTCGCCCGCTTCGAAGAGACCCGCGCGCGCGCCCAACGCGCCCGCCACGTTCGACGGCGCGAGCCCGCACGCCTCGATGTAGCACGAGTAACCGATGCCGCGCAGCTTGCCCTTCTGCTTCGATTCCTCGCGGCGCCTTTCGAAACCCGCGACATCCGCGAGTTCGATCGCGCGGTCGAGAATGGCGTCGTAATCGCCGGTGTCGTACGTGAGGCCGACGGGCGTCGCGTATGGAAACTCGCGGATGAAGTTGCGGCGGCGCAGTTCCACCGGATCGATGTTCAACTCGCGCGCCGCCGTTTCCACGAGCCGCTCGACCACGTACGTCGCTTCGGGGCGGCCCGCGCCACGGTAGGCATCGACGGGAACGGTGTTCGTGAAGACCGCCTTCACTTCGGCGTAGATCGCGGGCGTCGCGTACTGGCCGGCGAGCAGCGTCGCGTAGAGAATCGTCGGAATGGACGATGCGAACGTCGACAGGTACGCGCCCATGTTCGCGGTCGTGTGCACGCGCATGGCGAGGAACTTGCCGTCGTTGTCGAGCGCGAGTTCGGCTTTCGTGACGTGATCGCGGCCGTGGGCGTCGGACAGAAAGGCTTCGGAGCGCTCGGCGGCCCACTTGATGGGACGCCCCACTTTCTTCGATGCCCACGTCAGCGCGACATCCTCGGGATACAGAAAGATCTTCGAGCCGAAGCCGCCGCCGACATCCGGCGCGATCACGCGCAGCTTCGATTCCGGCAGCGACAGCACGAACGCCGCCATCAACAAGCGCTCGACGTGCGGATTCTGGTTCGAGACGTAGACGGTGTAGCTGTCGTCGTGCTTCGAGTAGCTCGCGTTGACGGCGCGCGGCTCGATCGCGTTCGGCACGAGGCGCTGGTTGACGATATCGAGCGTCGTCACGTGCGCGGCCTGCGCGAAGGCGGCGTCGGTGCGCGCCTTGTCGCCGTGGCCCCAGTTGTAGCAGACGTTGTTCGGCACGCTGTCGTGAACGAGCGGCTTGCCGGCATCCGACGCGCTCGCCGTATCGACGACCGCAGGCAGTTCTTCGTAGTCCACGGCGATCAGCTCGGCCGCGTCCTTCGCTTCCTTCAGCGATTCGGCCACGACGAGCGCGACCTGATCGCCCACGTGCAGCACCTTCTCGTGCGCGATGACGGGATGCGGCGGCTCGTGCATCGGCGAGCCATCGGTGCTGTGGATGAGCCATCCGCACGGCAATCCGCCGACGTTCTCGCCCGCGAGATCCTTGCCCGTGAAAATGGCGATCACGCCCGGCGACGCCATCGCGGCTTCGATATCGATCGAGCGGATGCGCGCGTGCGCGTGCGGCGATCGAAGGAAGACGCCGTAGCTTTGCTGCGGCATGACGACGTCGTCGGTGTATTGGCCCGCGCCCGTCAGGAAGCGATAGTCTTCCTTGCGCTTGACGCCGGCGCCGACCAGTTTCTGTTGTTCAGGTGCGTTCATCGCGGTTCTCCTGTCGACATTAGGCGCGATTACATCTGTCAGAGATGGCTTCGCGTCAGGCGCGCGCCTTCATGTTTTCGGCGCCCTGGAGAACCGCTTTCACGATGTTGTGATAGCCGGTGCAGCGGCACAGATTGCCGTCGAGCTGCTCGCGCACTTCTTCTTCGGAGAGATCGGGCGATTCGGCGGCGAGCGCGGACGCGGCCATCACCATGCCCGGCGTGCAGAAGCCGCATTGCAGGCCGTGGCATTCCCTGAACGCCGCCTGCATCGGATGAAGCTCGCCGTCGCGGCTCATGCCTTCGATGGTCGTCACTTCCATGCCATCGGCTTGCGCCGCGAGGATGTTGCACGACTTGATCGCGCGGCCATCGAGATGAACGGTGCACGCGCCGCACTGCGCGGTGTCGCAGCCGATATGCGTGCCGGTGAGTCTGAGTTGTTCGCGGAGAAACTGGACAAGCAGAAGATGCGGTTCGACGTTCGCGGTCACCGGTTTCCCGTTGACCGTCAGGCTGATGCTGAGCGGCATTACTGTCTCCTTGAGGCCGGAGCGGCGCTTTCATGCGCCTTTCCGGTCCTTGCACGATATTGCCGGGATGGACCCGCCTCACGCCGCTCGCGCCTGCACTACATCACGTCCTGAACCTGGCTTGGGCTAAGCGTCCGGCTGGGGAATTCGTGTCGTGTGTCACGGCGAGTAAAACACAAATCGACGGGCGTCGCTATTAGGCGCACGCCCGTGCCGTCGTCGAATTCGACGCGCGCCGATGGCCCGAAATGCAAAACGCCGCCCCGAGGGGCGGCGTCGTTTTCGCTGGATGCGTGGCCGTTCAGCGCGTCACGGCTTCGCGCTCCGGGCTCGCCGCGCGGCTGACCGTGCGGCCGAGTTTCGAGTGATGACGCGAGTACACGAAGTAAATCGCGAGGCCGATCACGAGCCACACGACGAACGCGATCCACGTCGTCTTCGCCAGGTTCACCATGAGGAACAGGCACGACGCCACCGCGAGAATCGGCACCACCGGCACGCCCGGGCAACGGAACGCGCGCGGCAGTTCCGGATGCGTGCGGCGCAGGATCAGCACGGCGATGGAGACCATCGAGAACGCAGCGAGCGTGCCGATGTTGATGAGTTCGGCCAGCACGTTGAGCGGCACGAGCGCGCCGATCAGCCCGAAGAAAATGCCGACGAGCCACGTCGTGAAGAACGGCGTCGCGTAGCGCGGATGCACGCTCGAGAGCTTCGCGGGCAAGAGGCCGTCACGCGACATCGCGTAGATGATGCGCGTCTGGCCGTAGCTCATCACGAGAATCACGGTGAGCATGCCGAGCACCGCGCCGAGATCGATGAAGCCCGCGACCCAGTTTTGTCCGGCCACTTGCAGCGCGTACGACACCGGATGCGAGATGTTCGCGAATTGCGCCGCCGGCACGATGCCGGTCACGACCGCCGCGACCGCCACGTACAGCACCGCGCACACGGCGAGCGACGAGATGATGCCGATGGGCAGATCGCGCTTCGGATTCTTCACTTCTTCCGCCGCCGACGACACCGAATCGAAGCCGATGAACGCGAAGAACATCACCGCCGCCGCGCCGAACACGCCGGACCAGCCGTGCGGCATGAACGGATGCCAGTTCGCGGGCGTCACATGGAACACGCCGACCGCGATCACCATCAGCACGACCGTGACCTTGATCGCGACCATGATGTTGTTGATGCGCGTCGATTCCTTCACGCCGATCGACAGCAGCCACGTGATGACCATCATCACGAGGAAGGCGGGCAGGTTGAAGTAGGTGACGTGGCCGGGCAGTGCGCCCGGCGCGGCCGACAACGCGGTCGGCAGGCTGATGCCGAAGCCCGAAAGCAGCGATTGCAGATAGCCCGACCATCCGACCGACACGGCCGACGTCGCGAGCCCGTATTCGAGCATCAAGTCCCAGCCGATGATCCACGCGGCCAGTTCGCCGAGCGTCGCGTAGGAATAGGTGTAGATGGAGCCGGCGACGGGAATCGTCGATGAGAATTCGGCGTAGGCAAGGGCGGCGAAGCAGCACGCGATTGCCGCGACGAGAAACGACACCATGAGCGCCGGGCCGGCCTGCACGGCGCCCGTGCCGGTCAGCACGAAGATGCCGGTGCCGATGATCGCCCCGATGCCCAGAAAAGTCAGATCCAGCGCGCCAAGCGTTTTCTTGAGAGACGTGCTTTGCGCGCCGGCAAGCATGTGCTCGATGTTTTTCTTGCGGAACAACGACATTACGGTAAGTCTCCTTTCAGCGCGCGGTGCGCCTTCCCTCGGGAAAACCCGACATTTTAGCGGAGTAAAGGAGAATGCCCACGAATGGGGCAACATGCGTGTTTTAGGTACGACGTTTTACATTTTATCCTGAACAGGATAAATCGTCGTTATCCCGCGATAGCCGGATTCATATCGACGAGACGGTTGCTCATCACATAAAACGTGAGTTCGGCGTTGTTCGCGAGCTTCATTTTCTCGAGCAGGCGCGTGCGATAGACGCTCACCGTCTTCACCGACAGCGACAGCGCATGCGCGATGTCCGTCAGCCGCTTGCCCGACGCGAGCATGCACAGCGTCTGGAATTCGCGGTCCGAGAGCTTTTCGTGCGGCATCCGCTCGGCGTCGAGCGAGACGTAGTTGGCGAGCGCCTCGGCCATTTCGGGGCTCACATATTTGCGGCCGGCGGCAACTTGCTGGACCGCGCGAATCATGAGCGCGGGATCGGCGGTTTTGGACAGATAGCCCGACGCGCCGGCCTTCAGCGCGCGAACCGCGTACTGGTCTTCGCGATACATCGAGAACATCAGCACTGGCACGTTAGGCGTGTCGCGCTTCAAACGCTTGAGCACGTCGAGACCGTTGATGTCCGGCAGCGAGATGTCGAGCAGCACGATGTCGTATGCGCCGCGCGCCGCCAGCGCGAGCGCATCTGCGCCGGTTTCCGCTTCTTCCACGTCCGATGCAACGCCGCGCTCCATCAGCAATTGCGCGACGCCCCGGCGCACGATGGCGTGATCGTCGGCGAGCAGGACTTTGAGCGTCATCGGCACGCCTCAGGCGTTGACGGCACGCAGCATCGTGCGCGGCGCGGCAGTCCAGGGCAGGCGCGCACGCACCAATGTGCCGCCCGCTTTCGATGCCGCCACGCGCAAGCTGCCGCCGAACGCCTCGCAGCGCGCCCGCATGCCCGCGAGTCCGAATCGCCCGGTTTTGCGGCGCGCGGCCGGCGTGATGCCGACGCCATCGTCCTCGACGACGAGCGACACGCCGTGCGCATCGGCGGTAACGGTGACGGTCGCGTGCTCCGCGCCCGCGTGTCGCGCGACGTTGCCGAGCGCTTCCTGTGCGACGCGAAAGAGCGCGAGCGCCACGTCGTCCGGCACGTGAATTTCAACTGAACAAGATAAATTTATGCGAAGGGCCGAACGCGCGCCGAATCTGTCGATCCAGTCCGCGAGCACATCGGCGAATGCGGAGTTGAAAGCAGGCGCATGCAAGCCTTCGACAATTCGATGGCTCGCGTCGGCGGCTTCGACGAGACATTCGCGCGCCTGACGCAGCGCTTCGACGCAAGCGGCGGGTGCATCGGGCGGAAGGAAAAACGCCGCGCGGCCGATCGCGAGATTCGCGGCGGTGAAGAGGGCGCCGGTTTCGTCGTGCAGATCGCCGGCGATGCTGCGGCGGGCCCGCTCATCGGCGGCGGCGAGTTGAGCGGTCAACTCGCGCACGCGCGCATTCAGGCGCTGAAGCTCGCGATCGCCGCGCAGCTTGGCGTCGATGAGCGCGGAAAGAGGCGAACCCGGCGCCTCCATCGTCGATGACGAGACGCCGCGCAGGTTCGCGCGGAGCGTGGTGCGCTCGTCGAGCGCGGCCAGAGCCGACGTGTTCATTGTTTCCTCGCTTTGAGCGCAACGGGAGTTACGTCCTCGGCGAACTCACGAGCGGGCGTAACTAAATTTACACTCTGTAACATCGCAGACGGACGAAGCGCTTTCGGCGCTCAATCCAACCGTTGGCATCATATCTCAAAATTATGACGAATCGATTGGACGACAACGGTTTCGCGCACGAAGTTCAAGTTGGTTAGCAACATCGGCGCGACGAATGCGTAGGAAGAACGCCTACGTGATCTGTAACAGAACGCCGCGTGCGGGCGAAAAAAAACCGGAGCACGAAGCTCCGATTTCTGGTGTTCAGACGTCCCGCCGATCAGCCGACGAACGCCTTCTCCACGACATAATGCCCCGGATGGTTGTTGCTGCCTTCCTGGAAGCCCATCGAGTCGAGCAATTGACGCGTGTCGCGCAGCATGTGCGGGCTGCCGCAGAGCATCACGCGGTCGTTTTCGATCGAGAACGGCTCCACGCCGATATCGGCGAACAGCTTCTTCGTCTCGATCAGATCCGTGATGCGGCCGCGGTTCGCGAATTCTTCGCGCGTCACCGTCGGGTAATACACGAGCTTTTCCGACACGATTTCGCCGATATGCTCGTGCGCCGGCAAGTGCTCGGTGATGAAATCCTTGTACGCGAGCTCGTCGACAAAGCGGCACGTATGCGTCAGCACGATCTTGTCGAAGCGGTCGTAGACGTCCGGGTCCTTGATGATCGACATGAACGGCGCGAGGCCCGTACCCGTCGAGAGCAGCCACAGCGTCTTGCCGGGCAGCAGGTTGTCCGCGACGAGCGTGCCCGTCGGCTTCTTGCCGATCAGCACGGAATCGCCCACCTTCAGATGCTGCAGACGCGACGTCAGCGGGCCGTCCGGCACCTTGATGCTCAGGAATTCGAGATGCTCTTCATAGTTCGCGCTCGCGAGGCTGTAGGCGCGCAGGAGCGGCTTGCCGTCGACTTCGAGGCCCACCATCGTGAACTGGCCGTTCTCAAAGCGGAACGAGCTGTCGCGGGTGCAGGTGAAACTGAAAAGCGTGTCGGTCCAGTGATGGACGCTCAGAACGGTTTGAGAGTTAAGGTTGCTCATGGCTTCTTGGACTAGGCGAAAACGGTGACGCTCACGGGCTGGACGTCAGAAGGGCGCTACGCTCGACGCTGCGCGAAAGGACGATTCGATGAGCTCGATGTCCACGTATCCCGCGCGTTTTTCATTCGATGGCCGCGCCTGTGCCGCAGCGCAATCGGATATTTTACCCGATAGCCGTTTGGCGTACCGAAGCGTCCCGAGGCGGCGCCAGTGGCTCCTTCGGCTCATGGACCGCTGGCGGCCGGGCCGCAGGGCTATATATTGCCGAAAAGCAATGAGTAGCCTGCGACCCGCATGATAACAACCGCCGCCGTGCCTATTCAGAAATACCCTGCTGGCGAAAGGCCGCAGCGCGTCGTTTAGATGCGCTGATCCGTCGACGGCTTCTCCCACAGATTGATGCCGCCTTCCTGCGCGTGCTGGTCGATTTCCGCGAGTTCTTCCGGGCTGAACTCGAGGTTCTTCAACGCGCCGACGTTCTCCGCCACCTGCTCCGCGCGGCTCGCGCCGATCAGCACCGAGGTCACGCGCCCGCCGCGCAGCGCCCACGCGAGCGCCATCTGCGCGAGGCTCTGGCCGCGCCGCTCGGCCAGTTCGTTCAGCTTGCGCACGTGCGCGAGGTTGGCATCGCTCAAATGCTCCTGCTTCAGCGACCCGCCGCCCGGCTTGTTGACGCGCGCGTCCTGCGGCACGCCGTTCAGGTACTTGCTCGTCAACAGGCCCTGCGCGAGCGGCGTGAACGCGATGCTGCCCGCGCCGATATCGTCGAGCGTGTCGAGCAGTTCGTGTTCGATCCAGCGGTTCAGCATGTTGTACGAAGGCTGATGGATCAGGAGCGGCACCTTGTGCTCGGCCAGCAGCTTCGCCATTTCGCGCGTCTTGGCCGCCGAATACGACGAAATGCCGACATACAGCGCCTTGCCCGAATGCACGGCGGTGGCGAGCGCGCCCGCGGTTTCTTCGAGCGGCGTGTCGGCGTCGAAACGATGCGAGTAGAAGATATCGACGTAATCGAGGCCCATGCGCTTCAGGCTCTGATCGAGGCTCGCGAGCACGTACTTGCGCGATCCGCCGCCCTGGCCGTACGGGCCGGGCCACATGTCCCAGCCGGCCTTCGACGAAATGAGCAACTCATCGCGATACGGCCGGAAATCGTCCTTGAAAAGACGCCCGAAGTTGCTTTCCGCGCTGCCGTACGGCGGGCCGTAGTTGTTCGCCAGATCGAAATGCGTGATGCCCAGATCGAATGCGGTGCGCAGAATCTCGCGCTGCGTGGAGAGCGGCGTGGTATCGCCGAAGTTGTGCCACAGGCCCAGCGACAGCGCCGGCAGTTTCAGCCCGCTCTTGCCGCACGTGCGGTATTGCATCTGCGTGTAGCGCTCGGAAGCTGCTTCGTAAGCCATGACGGATTTCCTTTGCGGGTTGCGGAATTGGACTAACTTTGACAAGCGTGACCGGTCGATCATCCGGATAGCTGCGATACGCTCGCGCCTCCGGTCGAAAACCGTTAATGGTAAGGCAATCGGCGTCAGCGCGAGCGTTGCGCACGGGCCGTGCCGCTATGCAGGAGCCTCGCCGCCTTGCCGAACATCCATCCGAACAAAGGAGTAAACACATGGATTCAATCGACAGACTGCGCCCCGCCTACGATTTCATGCTCACGCTCGGGCTGACCTACGGCGTCAACATCCTGATGGCGATACTGATCGTCGCCGTCGGCTGGTGGATTTCGAATCTCGTGTCGAACGCGCTGCGGCGCACGCTCGCGCGCACCAATGTCGATGCGACGCTCACGCCCGTGCTCGCCAGCGTCGCGATGTGGGCGATCCGCGTGGTTGCCATTGTCGCCGCGCTCGGCAAATTCGGCATCGCGGCGGCCAGCATTCTCACCGTGCTCGGCGCGGCGGGACTCGCCATCGGGCTGGCGCTGCAGGGCACGCTGCAGAATATCGCGGCGGGACTGATGCTCTTGCTGCTGCGGCCGTTTCGCGTCGGCGATTACATCGAGGGTATCGGCGTGACGGCGGGCACCGTCAACGAGATCGGCCTTTTCACGACGCGCCTCACGAAAGCCGATGGCATCGTCATGTACGTGCCGAACAGCATCATCTGGGCGAATCCGGTGACGAACTACAGCGCGAACGAGCGCCGGCGCGTGGTGCTCAATTTTCTCGCTCAGCACGGACAGGACGTCGAGCGCGTGCTGGCCGAACTGCGGCGCATGGTTGCGCAGGATGCGCGGATCGTTCAGGACGGGGCGTCGGCGCCGTGGATCGCCGTCACCGATTACACCGATACCGGCGTCAAGTTCAACGTCGGCGTGTGGACGCGCGCGAGCGATCACGCCGACGTGCAAGCCGATCTGCTGCGCCAGATTCAGCCGCTCACGCGCGTGCCCGTCGTCGCCTGACCGGGCGCGCTGGACGCGCATTCGTGCGCCTTGTAAGCTGGCGCGCCCTATCTTGAAATGAACGAGGACACCCATGACCCGGGCGATTTCTGTTGCGTTGCTAGTCGGCGGCGTCGTGCTGCTTTATTTCGGCGGCCAGTCGTTTCACTCGCTCAGCAACGACGTATCGCGATTCTTCACGGGGTCGCCGACAAACAAGACGATCTGGCTGATCGCGGGCGGCATCGTCGCGAGTCTTGCCGGGTTGATCGGCCTCGCGCTGCCTTCCAAGCGCTAAGGCCGCAGCTTCAGACTAGTGCCACTTCCGGCTTCGACGCCGACCGCGTGCCCGGCAGCGCCGCGTTGCTCGCGCCGCGATACGTGTAGACGAGCGAGAACTTCACGTGATCGGTCAGATTCTTGCCGGCGGAATGCAGCGTGTTGCAGTGGAAGAACACGACATCGCCCTTCTTGAGCGCCGGTGAAAATGCCGTGCGGATGAGCGCGGTGTTTTCCGGCAGGTCCGAGCGGAAAAACTTCGCTTCGTCGAAACGATCCGACGTGAACGCCAGCCGATGCGAACGCGGCACGAACCACAGCGCGCCGTTATCGACGGTTTCGTCGCCGAGCGCGACCCACGCGGACACGAGATCGTCGCGCTCGAACGCCCAGTAGCGCACATCGCGATGCCAGCCGGTCAAACTGCCGTACGCCGGATGCTTCGTCATCACGCAGTTGTGATGCGCGCGCGAGAGATACGGCGTTTCGCCGAAGTACAGTTCCATCCAGCCGCGCACTTCCGGCGATGTCGCGAATTCCGCGAACAGCGGATGGCGCGCGTAGGCGTCGAGCAGGCGCCGCACGGTTTGTCCGCCAGGCGCGTGCCTCGATTGCGGCGCGCCGGGATATTGCAGATCGGCTTCGTATTCCACCGGCGCGGCGGCTTCGGCCAGTTGCAGCTGCGCAATTTCGCGCATGGCGTCGCATCGCACTTCGGGCACCAGCCCGCTTACGATGACGAAGCCCGTCTCGCGCAACTCCTGCACTTGCTCTTTCTTCGATTTAAGCAACGTGTGATCAGACATGTTCGTTCAGCCTCGGCGCGGCGTTCATATCGCCTCATGCAGCCAGCGCAATACCCGAAATTGGGGCGAATACGTTCATTGTAAGTCGGACGTGCCGCGAGAGGCCGTGCAGCCTGACGTTCCGGCGATTGCATGAAGCGTTTGCTTCAACGATCGGCAGGGAAAACGCGGACTTAACGCAGTAATAAAGCTCTTGTACATTGACTGCATCGTTTCGGTGCAACTTTCGAACACGAGGTTGAATCGAAGCGTTGAACGCTAATTTTGAGAGGACTATCGTCAGGTTTGCCTTCACGCAAACGGACCTTTTGCCGACATGACCCAAAGAATCGCCACAGGCCTTCGACGCGCGGCATCGAGCGCGGCGCGGCCCGCCCGGCGCGGCGTGATCCGCGCGCTGCGTCATCATTCGGCACGCACGCAGGCGCTCGCCGAGCAAATCAGGAACGTGCATCCGGTCGACGGCATCCGCTCCTGGTTTCGCGGATTCTTCTTCAACATCCGCGTGCGCGCGGCTTCGCGCAGCGTGTCGTTGAGAACGCTGCTGCGCCGTCCGATGCAACTGCGCGCGCCGGCATCCAAGCCGAAGAGCGCGAAGCTGACGAGCCGCCGGCCGCGTCGCGTATCGGCGAGCAGCGCGGGCTGGTACGACTTCGCGGTGCGCTGACTACCGGAATCGCTTAAACGAACGGCCATAAAAAAACCGGCAGGCGTGAAGCCTGCCGGTTTTTTCTTTTGCGAGCCGCGCCGGCTTACGCCACGCGAGCGACCGGTTCCGTGCCGGCTGCTTCGGCGAGCACGAGCGCCTTGTCCGCCGATTCCCACGAGAATTCAGGCTCTTCGCGGCCAAAGTGGCCGTATGCCGCCGTCTTTTCGTAGATCGGGCGCAGCAGGTCGAGCATCTGGATGATGCCCTTCGGACGCAGGTCGAAGTGCTCGAGCACGAGCTTCGTGATTTCCGCATCCGACACGCGGCCCGTGCCGAACGTGTTGACCATCACCGAAGTCGGACGCGCGACGCCGATTGCATACGAAACCTGGATCAGCGCGCGCGATGCCAGGCCCGCCGCGACGATGTTCTTCGCGACATAACGGCCCGCGTAAGCGGCCGAGCGGTCGACCTTCGACGGGTCCTTGCCCGAGAACGCGCCGCCGCCGTGCGGAGCCGCGCCGCCGTACGTATCGACGATGATCTTGCGGCCCGTCAGACCGCAATCGCCTTGCGGACCGCCGATCACGAACCGGCCGGTCGGGTTCACCAGGAACTTGATGTCGCCCTTGATGAGTTCCTTCGGCAGCGTCGGCTTGATGACTTCTTCGATGACCGCTTCGCGCAGTTGCGGCAGGTCGATGTCCGGCGAATGCTGCGTGGACAGCACGACGGTATCGATGGAGTGCGGCTTGCCGTCGACATAGCGCACGGTGACTTGCGACTTCGCGTCCGGACGCAGCCACGGCAGACGGCCGTCGCGACGCAGGTTCGCCTGACGCTCGACCAGACGGTGCGACAAGTGGATGGGCAGCGGCATGAGTTCGGGCGTTTCGTCGCACGCGTAGCCGAACATGAGGCCCTGGTCGCCGGCGCCTTGATCGAGGTTGTCGTCGTGCGCCTTGTTCACGCCTTGCGCGATGTCCGGCGATTGCTTGTCGTACGCGACGAGCACCGCGCAGCCGCGATAGTCGATGCCGTAATCGGTGTTGTCGTAACCGATGCGCTTGATGGTGTCGCGCGCGATCTGGATGTAATCGACGTTCGCGGTGGTGGTGATTTCGCCCGCGAGCACGACGAGACCGGTATTACAGAGCGTTTCCGCTGCGACGCGCGAGTATTTGTCCTGCGACAGGATGGCGTCGAGGATGGCGTCGGAGATTTGGTCGGCGACCTTGTCCGGGTGGCCTTCGGAAACGGATTCGGAAGTAAAGAGATAGTCGTGTGACACGCTTCAGACTCCAATTGAGTACGGTTGAGATTCACGTAGCCGGCTTCGTTTGGAGTCTGAAGCGGCGACGCTTTAGCGGATGTCCTTTCTCCGGCCTCCACCCGATATTCATCAGGCTTCAGCCGGCTTCGCCCCGCAAGTTGTCCATTAACTCGGCGAAGGTCTTATTATACCGGTTTCCCGTTTTTTTACAGAGCCGAACGCTTGTTGTCATTCGTCCCGCGTCAATATTTCGCCCGTCGCAGCGGCCCGTCTGTTCGCTGGGGCACGTCATGCTAGGGCGCCTCGGAGTCTCGCTCGCCATTGGCTTTCTCAAGTTTCTGGCTGTCATCCCTTATGGCGTCACGGCCCGTTTCGGCGACGGCTTAGGCTGGCTGCTTTATCAGATTCCGAGCCGGCGCAAGCGCATCGTGCATACGAATCTGAAACTCTGCTTTCCCGAGTGGACGCCCGAGCGCCGCGAGGAAGTCGCGCAGATGCATTTTCGCCACGCAATCCGCAGCTACGTGGAGCGCAGCGTGCAATGGTTCGGCTCGGCGAAGAAGCTCGAAAAGCTGATCGAAGTCGACAGCGCGGTCGATCTCACCGATCCCGACCTGCCGCCCACGCTGTTTCTCGGGCTGCATTTCGTCGGCATCGAAGCGGGATCTATCTTTCTCAATTACTCGCTGCATCGGCAATGCGGATCGCTTTATCAGCCGTTTTCGAATCCGCAGATCGAAGAAGTCGCGAAAAGACAGCGCGCCCGTTTCGGCGCGGACATGGCGAGCCGCGCGGACAGCGCGCGCATCGTGCTGCGCTGGCTGCGCGACCGCAAGCCCGTGATGCTCGGCGCGGACATGGATTACGGCATGCGCAATTCGACGTTCGTGCCATTCTTCGGCATTCCGACGTGCACGCTGACGGCGGTCGGCCGGCTCGCGAAGACGGGCAAGGCGCAAGTGGTGCCGTTCATCGGCGAAGTGCTGCCGAATTACAAAGGTTATCGGCTGAAGGTTTTCGAGCCGTGGCAGAACTACCCGACCGGCGACGACGAAGCCGACGCCCGCCGCATGAACGAGTTCCTCGAAGAGCAGATTCCGCGCATTCCGGAGCAGTATTACTGGGTCCACAAGCGCTTCAAGACGCGGCCGCCCGGCGAGCCCGGTTTTTATTAAGCGAAACGTCAGCCGAAAGCGGCGCGAAACGCCGCCGCACCGCTCACATACAATAGCGGCCATGAAACTCAAGTTCACCAAAATGCAGGGCGCGGGCAACGACTTCGTCGTGCTCGACGGCTACTCGCAGGCGCTCGATCCGAGTCCGGCGCAAGTGCGCGCGCTCGCGGATCGACATTTCGGCGTGGGCGCTGATCAGTTGCTGCTCGTCGAAAAGCCGACGATCGACGGCGTCGATTTCAAATACCGCATCTTCAATTGCGATGGCGGCGAAGTCGAACATTGCGGCAACGGCGCGCGGTGCTTCGTGAAGTTCGTGCGCCACCGCGGGCTGACGGACGCTGCGACCATCCGCGTGCAGGTGCAAAAAGGCGTCATCACGCTGACGATGCAGGAGAACGGCGAAGTCGTCGTCGATATGAGCACGCCGGTCTTCGATCCGCCTCAGGTGCCGTTCGACGCCAACGGTCTGGAAGGCCGCCGCGAAGGCAACGACACGCTCTGGCCGCTCGACGTGGATGGGCACACGCGCTGGATTTCCGTCGTGTCGATGGGCAATCCGCATGCGGTGCAGATCGTGGACGACGCCGAAGCGTATCCCGTGCTGACCGAAGGCCCGCTGATCGAGCGCCACGCACGCTTTCCGAAGCGCGTGAACGCGGGCTTCATGCAGATCGTCGATCGTCATTCGGTTAAGTTGCGCGTCTACGAGCGCGGCGCGGGCGAAACGCTCGCGTGCGGCACGGGCGCGTGCGCGGCGGTGGCGGCGGGCATCCGGCGCGGCCTGCTCGATTCGCCGGTCCGCGTGCAAACGCACGGCGGCACGCTGACCATCCGCTGGGACGGCGCGCGCGACGAATCCGCCGCGCTATTCATGGCCGGCCCCGCCACGACGGTCTTCGAAGGTGAGATCGAGTTTCCCGGCATCGGCTGAGCCGGACCACGCATTCCTATGTATCAGGCAAACATGAATCCACGCGAAGTCGCCGACTATCTGCTCGACAACCCCGATTTCTTCGTCGAGCACGCCGAACTGCTCGGCACCATCCGGCTATCGAATCCGCACGGCAAGGCCGCCGTGTCGCTGCAGGAACGCCAGATGGAAATGCTGCGCGACAAGAACAAGCAGCTCGAACGGCGCTTGGCCGAACTGCTGCGATACGGCCACGAAAACGACAGCATCTCCACGAAATTCAACCGCTGGACCGTGCGCGTGACCGGCCAGCGCGATCCGTACGCGCTGCCCGCCACCATCAGCCGCGGCCTGTGCGACGTGTTCGACGTGCCGCACGCCGCGCTGCGCGTGTGGGATGTCGACGAAGCGTATCGCCAGGCGGATTTCGCGCGTCATGTCGGCGAAGAAGTGCGCATCTTCGCGCATAGTCTCGACGCGCCGTACTGCGGCGCAAATAGCGGCTTCGCGGCGGCGCAATGGCTGGGCGCGGCGAATTCGGCATCCGCGACGAGCGATGCCGGCGCATCGGCTGAGCGCGGCATCGAGTCGGTGGCGCTGCTCGCATTGCGCGATCCGCAAGGCGGTCCCGATGCGCCCGCGTTCGGCCTGCTCGTGATGGGATCGCCCGATCCGCGCCGCTTCCACGAAGGCATGGCCACCGATTTCCTCAGGCAGATCGGCGTGCTGGCGAGCGCGGCGCTGAGCCGTCTGCTGCCCAACTGAGCCGATCACGCATGAGCGCCGCCAGCGACACGTTGAAGGACCCCATCGCCGCTTATCTGGCGATGCTCGAACACGAGCGGCGTCTCTCGGAACATACGCTGCGCGGCTATACGCACGAACTGAGCGAACTGCGCGCGCTCGCCAAGGGCCGCGCGCTCGAAACGCTGACGGCAGCGGACATGCGCGGCGCGGTCGTGCGCGCGCACTCGGCTGGGCTGTCGGCGCGATCGATTGCGCATCGGTTGTCGGCGTGGCGCGCGTTCTATCGATGGCTCGCCGAACGCGTCCCGATGCCCGCGAATCCCGTCGCGACCGTGCGTGCGCCGAAGCGCGAGAAGACGCTGCCGAAGGCGCTTTCCGTCGACGACGCCATGACGCTGATGGACGCGCCGCAGTCCGGCACGCCCGAAGCGCTGCGCGATCACGCGATGCTCGAACTCTTCTACTCGTCGGGGCTGCGGCTCGCGGAATTAGTGAGCCTCGACGTTCGCTACGTCGAAACGTCCGTCAGCTGGCTCGATCTCGCGCAGGAAGAAGTGACCGTGCTCGGCAAAGGCGGCCGGCGACGCTCGGTGCCGGTCGGCCGCAAGGCGATCGACGCATTGCGCGCGTGGATCGACGTCCGCGATCAGTTCGTCAAGCTCGATCCGCACGCGCTTTTTCTTTCGGTGCGCGGCAATCGCATGTCGCCGGGCGTGGTGCGCGAGCGCGTCAAGCGCATGGCGCTTTTGGCCGGCATTCCGACGAACGTTCATCCGCACGTGCTGCGCCATTCCTTCGCCACGCACGTTCTGCAATCGAGCGGCGACCTGCGCGCGGTACAGGAACTGCTCGGCCATGCGAGCATCACCGCGACCCAGGTTTATACGTCGCTCGACTTTCAACATCTGGCCCGCGTCTACGACTCGGCGCATCCGCGCGCGAAAAAGCGCGACTAACCCGGCGCGCGGCTTGCGCGCCTCGATCTACGCAATGAACACCATCACGCTCAAACCGGCGAAGGACAAGTCGCTCGTCCGCCGCCACCCGTGGATTTACGCGAACGCCATCGCGCGCATCGACGGCAATCCCGCGCCCGGCGCGACCGTCACCGTGCGCGCCGCCGACGGCCGCTTCCTTGCGCGGGCATCGTATAGCCCGCATTCGCAGATTCGCGCGCGCGTCTGGACGTTCGACGAAGCCGAGCCCGTCGATCACGCTTTCTTCAAACGACGCGTGCAGCGCGCGGTCGCGCATCGGCAGGCGATGGTTCGCGATACCGGCGCGACGCGCCTCGTCTTCGGCGAAGCGGACGGCTTGCCGGGGCTGATCGTCGATTACTACGTCGCGGACCGCGAAGCGCATTCGCAGCTCGTCTGCCAGTTCATGGCGACCGGCGTCGAAGCGTGGAAGGAGCCGATCGTGCAGGCGCTCGTCGCCGCGACCAGCTGCCCGAACGTCTACGAACGCTCGGACGTGTCGATCCGGCAGAAGGAAGGCCTCGAACAGATCACCGGCGTGCTGGCCGGCGACGCGCCGCCCGAGACGCTCATCACGAACGAATGCGGCGTGCGGTACCACGTCGACGTGCGCAACGGTCACAAGACGGGCTTCTATGTCGATCAGCGCGACAACCGCGTGCTCGTGCAGCAGAACGCGCAGGGCCGCGAAGTGCTGAACTGCTTCTGCTACACGGGCGGCTTTTCGCTCGCGGCGCTGAAGGGCGGAGCGACGCGCGTGGTGTCGGTCGATTCGTCCGGCGAAGCGCTCGCGCTCGCGCGCGAAAACGTGAAGGCGAACGGCTTCGACGCGGAAAAAGCCGAATGGCTCGACGCCGACGCGTTCAAGACGCTGCGCCGTCTCCACGACGAAGGCCGGCGCTTCGACCTGATCGTGCTCGATCCGCCGAAGTTCGCGCCGTCGCGCGAAACCGTCGATCGCGCCGCGCGCGCGTACAAGGACATCAACCTGAGCGGCTTCAAACTGCTGCGTCCGGGCGGGCTGCTCTTCACGTATTCGTGCTCCGGCGCGATCGATTCGGACCTGTTCCAGAAGATCGTCGCGGGCGCGGCCGCCGATGCGCGCGTCGATGCGCGCATTCTCAAGCGGCTCGGCGCGGGCGTCGATCATCCGCTTCTGACCGCGTTTCCCGAGGGCGAGTACCTGAAAGGGCTGCTGTTGCAAATCGCCTGAGCGGCCTCACTTACGCGCGATGGCCGGCGAAGCGTCGGCTTGTCGAATATGTTCCAATAAGCGATTCGACGCGATCCCCGAACACTGACAAGGAAACAGGCGACACCATGATTCCCGTAACCATCCTGACCGGCTTTCTGGGCAGCGGCAAAACCACGCTGCTCAAGCGCATCCTGAACGAGAAGCACGGCATGAAGATCGCCGTGATCGAGAACGAGTTCGGCGAAGAGAACATCGACAACGAAATTCTCGTGCAGGACACGAACGAGCAGATCATTCAGATGAGCAACGGCTGCATCTGCTGCACGATTCGCGGCGATCTGGCGCGCGCGCTCGAAGATCTGGCGAACCGCAAGAAAGCCGGCACGCTCGATTTCGACCGCGTGGTGATCGAAACGACCGGTCTCGCGAATCCGGGTCCGGTCGCGCAGACGTTCTTCATGGATAACACCGTCGCCGACGAATTCCTGCTCGACGCGATCATCACGCTCGTCGACGCGAAGCACGCGAACACGCAGCTCGATCAGCAGGAAGTGGTGCAGCGCCAGGTCGGTTTCGCGGATCGCCTGTTCGTCACGAAGTCCGATCTCGTTTCCGCCGACGAACTCGAAGCGCTGAAGCATCGCCTGCTGCACATGAATCCGCGCGCGGCGATCAAGGTCGTCAATTTCGGCGAAGCGGACATCAAGGAAATCTTCGACCTGCGCGGCTTCAATCTGAATTCGAAGCTGGAGATCGATCCGGACTTCCTCGCGGAAGACGATCACGCGCACGACCACGCTCATGATGACGATCATGACCACTCGACGTGCGGTCACGACCACAGCCACGATCACGAGCATCACCACCACCATCATCACGCGCATCACGACGACAAGATCAAGTCGTTCGTGTATCGCAGCGACAAGCCGTTCGATCCGAACCGCCTCGAAGACTTCCTCGGCGGCATCCTGCAGATCTACGGCGAGCGGCTGCTGCGCTACAAGGGCGTGCTCTATATGAAGGGCGTGGACCGCAAGGTCGTGTTCCAGGGCGTGCATCAGATGATGGGCAGCGACCTCGCGGGCAAGTGGCTGCCGATCGAAAAGAAGAACAGCAAGATGGTGTTCATCGGGATCGAGCTGCCGAAGGATCTGATCATCGACGGCCTCGACGCCTGTCTCGTGAAGTAAGACGCCGCGCCACGCGCATCCGGCACGCATCTCGCTTGCGCATGCCGTTGCGCTGCATGGCGCTTCGGGCGATGCCGACCCACGCCGCCGCGATTTTCGCGTGCGGCGTTTTTCGTGGAGCATTTCGCTCGATATGTGTAATCGCGCCCACGAAGCGACATCGCTTTTTGTACGTTCACGCGTTATATTTTTGAAATTCCGACAGTTTTTGACAGGGTTTTCCTCGTTATCGTCGGAAATTGCGGTTCAGTTACAATACAGCCCCACTGGAGAAGGGCAGACCCGTACGGCGCGCGTCGATCGACGTTTCCCGGCGGATGTCACTAGAAAGGATGCCTCACGGGACGATGTCTCGGCTGGCCGGGGAGAGACGGTCAGAGCAGCGCGCCCGGGCCGGAACGGAAGCCGCGTGGCCGTTTCGGAGCAGCATCCAGTATCGGTTCCAGAGGAGTTCGGCCCCGCATCGAGTGTCGCGTGATGCCAAAACGCTGCAGGCATGCGGGTAACGCAAGTGCGGGCGTTGCGAAGACATCGCCCTACATTGAAGAAGCAAGCAGATGACAACGAAACTCTTGACCGAAGCCGAAATCCTGAAGATGAGCGAGAAGGACTACATGAACGAGGAACAACTCGCCTTCTTCAAGAACCGGCTCGAGCAGTTGCAAGCGGACATTCTCAAGAATGCCGGGCAGACGACCGAAAATCTGCGGGAAACGGTGATCGTGCCGGACCCGGCGGATCGCGCGACCATCGAGGAAGAGCACGCACTGGAACTGCGCACGCGTGATCGCGAACGCAAGCTCCTGAAGAAGGTGCAGCAATCGCTCGCGCGCATCGAGTCCGGCGATTACGGCTGGTGCGAAGAAACGGGCGAGCCGATCGGCATTCCGCGTCTGATCGCGCGTCCGACCGCCACGCTCTCGCTCGAAGCGCAGGAACGCCGCGAGCTGCGTCAGAAGCTCTTCGGCGACTGAAGCGCCAGCCGCGAGGCGACGTCGCGGGACCGCCCGCAACGGGGAACACGCCGCCGCGAGAAATGGCTTCGCCGTCCGCGGCGCAATGAAAAAGGCACACGATTCGACGTGTGCCTTTTTGTTTTTTCCATCGCCAAAACGCGCCGGGACCGAGCTGCAACCGCGCACTTGATATCTCCCGCCGCGCCCTAAGATAAGCAGAACGCGCCCGCTCACACGAAGGCGCGCGCGCGGCGCCGTTCGCCTCGGGCCTCATCCGGCCGGCGGAACCCCGCGCCGTGCTCTCCATCGAATTCTCGACTGCGTGGCGGCTCGTCACTCAACGCTCAGCCGCCCGCGTTCTTCCGTTTTCTTAAGGAACGCACATGGAACAATTTCACGGCACGACCATCGTCTCCGTGCGACGCGGCGGCAAGGTCGCACTGGGCGGCGATGGTCAGGTGACGCTCGGCAACATCGTCATGAAAGGCGGCGCCAAGAAGGTGCGGCGCATTTATGGCGGCAAGGTGCTGGTCGGATTCGCCGGCGGCACCGCCGACGCGTTCTCGCTCCTCGACCGTTTCGAAGCCAAGCTCGAAAAGCATCAGGGCAATCTGACGCGCGCCGCCGTCGAACTGGCGAAGGACTGGCGCACCGACCGCATGCTGCGCCGGCTCGAAGCCATGCTGATCACCGCCGACAAGGACGCGACGCTCGTCATCACCGGCAACGGCGACGTGCTCGATCCCGAAAACGGCATCTGCGCGATCGGCTCCGGTGGCGCGTACGCGCAAGCCGCCGCGCAGGCGCTCGCGGAGAACACCGAGCTTTCGCCGCGCGATATCGTCGAAAAGGCGCTGACCATCGCCGGCGACATGTGCATCTACACCAATCACAATCGCGTCATCGAGACGATCGAATAAAGGACCCAAGCGATGACCACCATGACTCCCTCCGAAATCGTCTCCGAACTCGATAAGCACATCATCGGTCAGGGACGCGCGAAGAAAGCCGTCGCCGTCGCGCTGCGCAACCGCTGGCGTCGTCAGCAGGTCGCCGAGCCGCTGCGCCAGGAAATCACGCCGAAGAACATTCTGATGATCGGGCCGACGGGCGTCGGCAAGACGGAAATCGCGCGGCGTCTCGCCAAACTCGCGGATGCGCCGTTCATCAAGATCGAAGCGACGAAGTTCACCGAAGTCGGCTACGTGGGCCGCGATGTGGACAGCATCGTGCGCGATCTGATCGAGATTTCGGTCAAGCAGACGCGCGAATCCGAGATGAAGAAGGTGCGCACGAAGGCCGAGGATCGCGCCGAAGACCGCATCCTCGATATTCTGCTGCCGAGCGCGCGCCCGGTCGGTTTCGGCGCGGCCGAAACCAGCGGCGAAGGCGACAACGCCACGCGCCAGACCTTCCGCAAGCGTCTGCGCGAAGGCTCGCTCGACGACAAGGAAATCGAGCTGGATGTCGAAATGCCGCAGGTCGGCATGGACATCATGGGGCCGCCGGGCATGGAAGACATGACCGAGCAGATTCGTTCGATGTTCGCGAACATCGGCGGCGGCAAGAAAACGCGCCGCAAGGTGAAGGTCAAGGAAGCGCTCAAGCTTCTGACCGACGAAGAAGCCGGCAAGATGCTCAACGACGAAGAGGTCAAGAGCCGCGCGGTGCAGAACGTCGAGCAGAACGGCATCGTGTTTCTGGACGAAATCGACAAGATCGCGTCGCGCAGTGAAGTCGGCGGGGCCGAAGTGTCGCGCGCGGGCGTGCAGCGCGATCTGCTGCCGCTCGTCGAAGGGACGACGATCAACACGAAGTACGGGATGATCAAGACGGATCACATTCTGTTCATCGCGAGCGGCGCGTTTCATCTCGCGAAGCCGAGCGATCTGATTCCCGAACTGCAGGGCCGCTTTCCGATTCGCGTCGAACTGGATTCGCTCTCGGTGCAAGACTTCGAATCCATCCTGAATTCGACCGACGCGAGCCTCGTCAAGCAATACAAGGCGCTGCTCGCCACCGAAGGCGTCGAACTCGATTTCGCCGACGACGGCATCCGCCGGCTCGCCGAGATCGCATATTCGGTCAACGAGAAAACGGAGAACATCGGCGCGCGGCGGCTTTATACGGTCATCGAGAAGCTGCTGGAAGAGGTGTCGTTCGCGGCGGGGAATCACGCCGGCCAGCCGGTGAAGATCGACGCGGCGTATGTGGATCGCGCGCTCGGCGACGTGGCGCAGGACGAGGATCTGTCGCGCTACGTGCTGTAAGCGGCAGCGTCGTCAGCGAAAAACCGGGCCGCGCGCCCGGTTTTTTTCGTCCATCGCACGAAATACGCACGGAACGTACGGACGAAAAAAAGCCCGCCTAGTTGGCGGGCTGAATCCATATCAGGAGGAGACATGGAGGAGACAGTTCCAATCATACACAGCGGGTTGATGCGACGCAATAGTTTTTTTAGTAAAAACCCCTATGGCGTCGATGTGTGGTATCTGTGCGTCACTTTTTGTGTCAGCGCTGGACGAACCGGCCAATGACAGCGCAAGAAACGGCGCGTAACCTCGTCGGCGCGGCTCTACAGTGGACGCGTACCCTGAAGCCCGCGAGGTCATCATGAATACCGTTCGCATCGATCCCCAATATCAGTCCGACGAAAGCCGCTGGCAAGCCGTCGCCGAGCGCGACGCCCGCGCCGACGGCGCGTTCTTCTTCGCCGTCCGCACGACCGGCGTCTTCTGCCGGCCATCGTGCGCGTCGCGGGCGCCACGTCGCGAGAACGTGTCTTTCTTCGCGACGACGGACGAAGCCGCCGCCGCTGGATATCGCCCGTGCAAGCGCTGCCGGCCGACGAGCCTGCCGCGCGAACTCGCGATCGTCGAGCGCGCGTGCAAGGTGCTCGACGCCGATCCGCAGCAGCGCATCACGCTCGCGCAACTGAGCGATGCCGTCCACGTCAGCCCGTTCCATTTGCAGCGGCTGTTTTCGCGGATCGTCGGCATTTCGCCGCGGCAGTATCAGGCCGCGCAACGCGCGGACGTCCTGCGCGACGCGTTGCAGCGCGGCCGCGACGTGACCCGCGCCACGCACGACGCCGGTTTCGGTTCGCCGTCGCGCATGTACGAATCGGCGGCGGCGGAGTTGGGCATGACGCCATCGGCGTATCGGCGCAAGGGCGCGGGGCTGACGGTGCGCTATTCCATCGCGGACACGCCGCTCGGCATCGTGCTGATCGCCGCGACGGAAAAGGGCGTCTGCAAGATCGCTTTCGGCGACGACCGCGACGCGCTCGCGAACCAGCTCGCGGCGGATTTCGCACTGGCCGAGCGCATCGAGGATGCCGCGCATCTCGCGCCGTTCGTCGAACAGGTTCGCGCGTATCTGCAAGGCACGCGCGAGCGATTCGACCTGCCGCTCGACATCGGCGCGACCGCGTTTCAGCGTCGCGTGTGGGACGCGCTGCGGCAAATCCCGTACGGACAGACGCGCAGCTACACGGAGATCGCCGCGTCGGTCGGATCGCCGGGCGCGGTGCGGGCGGTGGCGAACGCGTGCGCGTCGAATCCGGTGGCGCTCGCCATTCCGTGTCATCGCGTGATCGGCAAGGACGGCGCGATCGCGGGGTATCGCTGGGGAATGGCGCGCAAGGAGAAGCTGCTCGACACCGAGCGCGCGCACGACGAAGCCGGCAAGGTCGCCTGAACGAAGGGAAATCGAAGCAAGGAAGCGCCCGCCGTCGAAAGACGCGCGGGCGTTTTTGTCTCCGTCATCTTGCCTGCGCGATGGCCGCCAAATCGCGCAAATCCTTGCCTGACGTCGCCTCAAGCACGCGAAACATCGAGATGTTAAAGTGCCCGCTACCCGAAAATATGACCGGGCGCGAGCCGCTCGCGCTCTTCGCAGACCGCTTCAATGGCAAACAAGAATCCCGCTCACCCCGCAGCCGGCGCCTATCAGCGCAGGCTTGCCGCGCTCGCATCCGGTCCGAATGCCGATGCCCTGCGCCAAGGCTTGCGCGGCATCGAAAAAGAAAGCCTGCGCGTGACGCCCGACGGCAAGCTCGCCATGACGCCGCATCCGCGCGCGCTCGGCTCGGCGCTGACGCATCCGCTCATCACGACCGATTATTCCGAAGCGCTCGTCGAACTCATCACGCCCGCCGAGTCCGATGCGGCGCATGCCATCGACCGTCTCGACGCGATTCATCGCTTCACGTACGCGCATCTCGGCGACGAGCTGTTGTGGAACAACTCCATGCCCAACGCGCTGCCGCCCGACGATCAGATTCCGATCGGCCGTTACGGCACGTCGAACATCGGCAAGCTGAAGCATGTGTATCGGCAAGGACTTTCGCTGCGCTATGGCCGCACGATGCAATGCATCGCGGGCATTCACTATAACTATTCGCTCGACGATCAAGTCTGGCGCGCATGGCAGGCGCTCGATCCGGCGAACACGCTGTCCGAGCAGGATTTCCGCTCCGAGCGCTATTTCGCGCTGATCCGCAACTTCCGGCGCACGAGCTGGCTGCTGATGTATCTATTCGGCGCGTCGCCGGCGCTGGACAAGCGTTTTGTCGAAGGCAAGACGCATTCGCTCGAAACCTTCGATGCCGACACGTTCTATCTCCCGCACGCGACCAGCCTGCGCATGAGCGATCTCGGCTACACGAACAACCCCGCGCAGGCGGACCTTTTGCCGAGCTACGACGACCTCGACGCGTATCTCGGCGTGCTCGCCAAAGCCGTGAGCCAGCCGTACGCGCCTTATGAGGCCATCGGCACGCAGCGCGACGGCGAGTGGGTGCAGATCAACACCAACGTGCTGCAGATTGAAAACGAGTTCTACTCGACGATCCGTCCGAAGCGCATCGCGCGATCCGGCGAGCGGCCGTTGCATGCGCTGTCCGAGCGCGGCGTGCAGTACATCGAAGTCCGCTGTCTGGACATCGACCCGTTCGCGCCGGCCGGCATTTCGCTGGAAACCGCGCGCTTTCTCGATGCCTATCTGCTCTATTGCGCGCTCGAAGACAGTCCGCTTTTGCCGCGCGAAGCGAGCGTGGAAGCGAACGACAACTTCAGCGCAATCGCCAAGCAAGGGCGCAAGCCGGGGCTCATGCTTCATCGCGACGGCGCGCCGGTACCCATGCAGCAATGGGCGAACGAACTGTTCGATGCCATCGAGCCGGTCGCGCGCACGCTGGATGCGCTCATCGGCACCGACGATCACGTGCGCGCGCTGAACGCGCTTCGCCCGCGCATCGCGGATGCGTCGCTCACGCCCTCCGCGCGGGTGCTCGAGACCATGCGCGACAAGCAGCAATCTTTCGCCGCGTTCGCGCTCGATCTGAGCCTTCGGCACGCGCAGCACTATCGCGCTAATCCGCTGCCGGCCGGCGAGGAACGTGACATGGAAGCGCTCGCGGCGAAGTCGCTGGAAGAGCAGGCCGCCATCGAGCGCAGCGAAACCGAATCGTTCGATTCGTTCGTGATGGCTTATCGCGACTACAAGCTCGATCGCGTCGGCGCGTGAACGCTGCAGGTTTTTCTTGCCGCGCCCGTTGCGTCTGAGGAAAGAATTACTCGTTTTGCAACAGAGGGAAACGCACCGAACATCATCGTCGATGGAGGGTCGAAAATTGGCTCTTGATCAACCGGCGACGCCAACGATGAAGCAATGAGGGATGCGATGAACCACAAACTAACAAGCGTGATAAGCGCGGCTGCGTCGCTCGCCTTGCTCGCCGGCTGCGCAGCGGAAACACAGGTGAGCAGCCAGACGATGGAACAGGCCACCGCGCCGCTCACGTGCATGAGCAAGCTCGAATGCGACGCGTGGTGGGCGCGCGCGCAAGTCTGGGTCACGAATCACTCCGAGTACAAGCTGCAGGCCATCACGGATTCGATCATCCAGACCGCCGGACCATCGAGCGGCAAGCGCGCGCTCGCGTATCAGATCACCAAGACGCCGAGCAACGAAGGCACGGCGACGATCGGATTCGCCGCGCACTGCGAGAACCCGCTCGGCTGCGAGCCGAATCCGTGGGCGGCCGGCGCGGACTTCAAGCAGTTCGTGCGCAACGGCGCACCGCGGCCCGCCAATGCGACGCCGCAAGCGGTGCAGGCTCCGCCGCCGCCGCAGCCGGTGCCGCTCAATCTCGAGAGCCAGCCCGCGCAGTCGGTCACGCCGCTCGCGCCGCAGTGACGCGGGCGGATCGGCGATTCGTCTCAGTGTCCCATCGACGCTGACGCGCCTTTTTTCGGACGCGTCAGCCAGACCATCGCGGCGAGCACCAGGAACGCATAGAAGGAAATGCGGAAGAAGTCGTTCGTCGACATCATGTACGCCTGCGCCGTCACCACGCGTTCCAGTTGCGCCGTGAGCGCCTGCCCCGACAGGCCGATGCCGGACAGCGTGCTCGAATAATCCGTCGTCGCCGGCGAGTACGCCGTGACCGATTCGGTCAGTACCGCGTGATGGCGGATCATGTCGTTTTCCCAGAACGTCGTGCTGACGGCCGTGCCGATTGCGCCCGAAAGCGTCCGCAGAAAATTCGAGAGCCCCGCCGCGCCCGCGAGCCGGTCGTCGCTGACGCTGGAGAGCGTGATCGTCGTCATCGGCACGAAGAAGCACGCCACGCCGATGCCCTGCACGAGACGCGGATAAACGATGTCGTGGAACGGGGTATCGAGCGTGAACGTCGAGTTCCAGTACGACACGAGCGCGAACACGACGAACGCGAAGCTCGCCACCACGCGCAGATTCATGCGATGCATGTTCTGGCCGATCATCGGCGAAAGCACGAGCGCGAGAATGCCGACGGGCGCCGTCGCCAGGCCCGCGAGCCACGGCGTATAGCCGAGCACGGTTTGCAGCCAGAGCGGCAGCACGACCACCGAGCCGAAAAACGCGAGAAAGCCGAGCGACGTGATGAGCACGCCCATCGCGAAATTGCGGTCACGGAACAGCGAAAGGTCGATGACCGGCTCCTTTTCCGTGATCTCCCACACGAACATGAACGCGAGCGACACCGCCGCGACGATTGCCAGCGCGACGATGAACGTCGAGTTGAACCAGTCGCGGTCCTTGCCGAGGTCGAGCATCATCTGCAGGCTCGCGACGCCGACCACGAGCAGCGTCAGCCCCACGCCGTCGATGCGCTGCTTCGTCGTTTTCGTTTCATGGCCGCGCAGCAGGAAGTACGCGATAGCCGCCGAGAATATACCGATCGGCACGTTGATATAGAAGATCCACGGCCACGTGTAGTTATCGGTGATGTAGCCGCCCATCACGGGGCCGAAGATCGGCGCGACGATGACGGTCATCGCCCAGAGACCGAGCGCGAGGCCGCGCTTCTCCGGCGGATAGCTGCGCATGAGGATGGTTTGCGAAAGCGGGACCATCGGGCCGGACACGAGCCCTTGCAGCAGCCGGAACGCGATCAGCGACTCGAAGTTGTGCGCGAAGCCGCAAAGCGCCGAGGCGACCGAGAACAGCAGCACGGAAATCGTGAAGAGCTTGACCTCGCCGACGCGCCGCGCGAGCCAGCCGGTCAGCGGCACCGCGATCGCCGACGCCACCGAATACGAGGAAATGACCCACGTGCCTTCGCTCGTCGCGACGCCGAGGCTGCCGGAAATCGTCGGCACGGCGACGTTCGCGATGGACGTATCGAGCACTTCCATGAACGTGCCGAGCGCGAGGCCCATCGTCAGCAGCGCGAGCACGCCTCCCGCGAGCGGCGTCGGGGCGGGCGGGGCGGCGGGATCGGGCGGTGTCGTGGTTGCGGTCGTTGACATTTTTCTTGTGCTCCAGCCGTTCGTAATTGAGTGTCGCGACATTCTCTGCCCAGACAGTGAAATGGGCAAATGACGCCGATGCAGCGAAGGTTTTTAGTCGGCTTCGTCGTCGAGCGCGCAGCCGGCACAATCGTCGCCCGGCGAATTGCCGATGATGCGCGCCAGCATGCCGATGAGCGAATCCAGCTCAGCGCGGCTGAACCCGCGCAACTGCTCGTTGAGCACCGTCGCGCCGATGGCCGGCAGGCGCGCCGCCGCTTCCTGTCCGCGCTCGGTGAGCCTCAGTTCGACGATGCGCCGGTCCGCGTCGCTACGCGTGCGGCGCACGAAGCCTTTCTTTTCGAGCCTGTCGAGCATGCGCGTCATGGAGCCGCTGTCGTACGACATTTCCCTCGACAGTTCCAGCGGCGTGCGCGCCCGCCCGGACGACAGACAAAGAATGACGCCGATCTGCTGCGACGTCAGATCGAGCGGCTTCAGCGCCTGATCGGTCCGCGCGATCAACACGTTGCGCGCCTTCGCCAAGTGATAGCCGAGGCTGGTTTCGAGCTGAATCGTGGCGGGATCGTAGAGCGGTTCGCTGTCCATGCAGATATGACGTCGGTGCGGCGTGCCGCGAAACAACAGGTTCGAAAAAGCTGGCGGTAGTATCTTGAAAAATACTTGCTCAGTCAATATTATTTAAACCAACGAGTTAAGCGCTCCATGCGCCACCCGAGACCATGTTTTGACGCCAGCCGCGTCGATTTCCGACGCCCCCAGGACCATCCGATGACCCGCCTCGCCCGCACCGCCCGCCGACGCTTCGGCGATGTCAGCAGCACGATCGCCCGTGCTTCCCGTCAGTTCGTTCCGTCGAAGCTGAACGCGTGGAAGCTTGCGCTTTATCTGATCGTGTTCCTGCTGCCGGGCGGATCGTTCGCGGTGCTCGCAATGGGATGGTTCGAAAACCGCAATCGCAGAAAGCAGGCTTCCGCAAAGCCCGCCAAGCCTGCCAAAGCCGCCGCCGAGCGCCGCATGCTCGCCGCACCGACGCCGCCCTGCACCGGAAGCTGCGGCGCGACGGGCCGCTGACCGGCTCCCGCGCGCGCCGCAGTAACGCGCCGTAACTCAATCCTCCATCCGCGTAACACCAGGCTTACGGCGAAGCCGTTACGCTAACGTCTGCCCGACGCCCGCCTCCCGCTGCCTCGCGGGCGTTCCGTTACTATTTCGGCTGACCGCGTTCGTCGCACTGGACGAACCGCCGCCGACAGGATTTCCACAAGCAGATGCCGTCTCGCTCCGCCGCTTCCGTCTCGTCCTCCGCTCGCGCCGCTCACCGCTCCGTGCGGCAGTTCAGCGCCATCGCCATTGCAGCCGCGCTCGCCGTGTCGCTTGCAGGCTGCGCGGTCGGCCCGAATTATCAGCGTCCTTCCACGCCGATGCCGGCCAGCTACAAGGAAGCGCCGCAAGGCTGGAAAGTCGCGCAGCCGTCCGATCAGTTCGATCGCGGCGCGTGGTGGACCATCTACAACGACACACGCCTCGACGATCTCGAAACGCGGCTGAATCAGTCGAACCAGAGCATCGCGCAATACGCGGCGGCGTATCGGCAGGCGCGGGCGCTCGTCGGCGAGGCAAGGGCGGCGTATTTCCCGACGATCGGCGCGTCTGCTTCGGCTTCGCGTTCCGGAACCGGCGCCGGCAACCGGTCGACGGCCAGTTCGAGCTTCGGCCAGCAGGGGTCGATCAACAACCAGTTCAGCCTCTCGCTCGATGCGACGTGGGAGCCGGACCTGTGGGGCAGCATCGGGCGAACCGTGAATGCGCAGAAGGCCGGGCAGCAGGGCGCCGCCGCCGATCTCGCGAACGCGCGCCTCTCCGCGCAGGCCACGCTCGCGCAGACGTACTTTCAATTGCGCTCGCTCGACGCCCAGCAAAGGCTGCTCGACGATACCGTCGCGGCTTACCAGCAATCGCTCAAGCTCACGCAGAATCAGTATGCACAGGGCATCGTCGCACGCTCGGACGTGATTCAGGCGCAGACGCAGTTGCAGTCGGCGCAGGCATCCGCGATCGATAACGGCATCGCGCGCGCGCAGTACGAGCACGCGATTGCGGCGCTCGTCGGCGAACCGGCGTCCACATTCTCCATTCCGCCGATTCCGCTCGACGCCACGCCGCCGACCGTGCCCGCCGAAATGCCGTCGGCGATTCTCGAACGGCGTCCGGACATCGCGTCCGCCGAGCGGAAGGCGGCGGCGGCGAACGAACAGATCGGCATCGAAATCGCGGCTTACTTTCCGTCGCTGACGCTGTCGGCGCAGGGCGGCTTCGAGAGTTCGGTGCTGTCGCAATTGCTGCGCGCGCCGTCGCGCTTCTGGACGCTCGGGCCGGATATCGCCGCGACCATTTTCGACGGCGGTCTGCGCGCCGCCCGCACCGACGCGGCCCGCGCCGCCTACGATCAGAACGTCGCGACGTATCGGCAGACCGTGCTGAGCGCGTTCCAGAATGTCGAAGACAATCTCGCGTCGCTGCGTATTCTCGAGCGGGAAATCGTCGTGCAGCAGCAGGCGGTCGAATCGGCGCAGCAGGCGCTGGCGATCATCAACAATCAGTACAAGGCGGGGACCGTCGCGTTCATCAGCGTGCTGACCGCGCAGACGACCGCGTTCACCGCGCAGCAGAAGCTCGCGAACATCGCGGGGCAGCGGATGGTGTCGTCGGTCGGGCTGGTGAAGGCGCTGGGCGGCGGGTGGGACGCCGGGCAGATGGATCGCGAAACGGGCGGCGTCGAAGCGCCTTCCGCTGCGTCCGCGCCTTCCGCCGCGGCAACGTCGGTAGCGCAGAAGCCGGCCGTCTAATACCGCGCGAACGTCAGGGCGACGGTATCCGGATCGGTATGCCGTCCGAGCAGATTAAGCAAGCCGGCGAGATTCTCGCGCTGCTGCGGCTCGGCCTTCGCGACGCCTTCGAACGACGTCTGTCCCTGCGCCACCGTCCCGTTGCCGGTCAGCAATAGCGGCCCTTTGGTCGTCGAAAGATCGATCGCCGCCGATGCGCCCTGCGCCTGCAACGCCACGCGATACGACCCGAGCGGCTTCACCCGCGATACGCGCGAAGCCATGTCGTCGAGCGTCACGACGAATTGCCCGTAGGCGTTGCGCCCCAGCACGCGGAATTCGGTCCACGAAAGCCGCACGGTTCCATCGAAGTTCAGCGTATTGAACGGCGCGCCGAGCCCGGCGAGCAGCGTCGCGGGCACGGCCATCGCGCCGGGCGAAAGCGACGCGCCACGCAGCGTGGCGTCCACGATCACCGCGTCGGGCATCGCTTCGGTCTGGCGCATCGTCATGTGGACGCGGCCCGTGAAGAGCGGCCAGAACGCCGTCGTCCATTCGATGCGCCCCGGCAGCAGCGTCGCGCCGCCGCCGTCGCCGCCCGCCGCGAGCATCAGCGTCGCGGAGCCGTGCCAAAGCGAACCTGCCGGATCGACGAGATTCACGTGGCCGCCCGTCGCGCGCGCGAACTGCGGCGTGATCCACGCGGCGGGCATCATCGCGAGCAGCGTGCCCGCAATCGAAATCACCATCACGAAAAGTCCGGGCAGGGCGAGCCGGATTCTGCGCGTCCAGTAGCTCATTTGACCGTGGCCGGTTGCAGCGATGCCGTCAGATCCACCTGACCGTCCGGCTGAAGCGCGGTCACGTGCGCCTCCGAGACCTGCACCTTGAACTGCTTGCGCGCGTCGTCGAGCCACATCGTCCAGTTCGGAAACGACGCGTTCTTCAACTGGATCTGCACCGCCGCGCCGATCACCTGAACCTGCGTCGGCTGCATGCCGCTGTCGGCGAGCGACTTCGCGAGCGCATCACGCAGTGCGCCGCCGGTCGGCGTCACGCCTTCCGCGCTGCCCGCGAGCGAACGCGCTTCGTTGGCTTGCGCGGTCATCGTCGCGAGCTGGCGCTGCATCGTCGGCAATGTTTGACGCAGGCGCTCGCGGCCTTCGTAAGCCGGCGCCCACAGCACGAGATAAATCAGCACGATGCCGAGCGCCACGCCGCCCCACAGCAGCAGCGTCTTTTCGCGCGGCGTGCGCGCTTCCCAGAACTCGGAAAGCGTCTGTCCGATTTCCGCTTTCATTGGCCGCTCCTGATCATCCATTTGCCGGTGTTGGTGTCGATTGCGCCGTTCAGGCCGTTCGCGGCGAGGCGCTTCGACAGGTCGGGATCGACCTTGGTGGTCGGCTTGAAGGTGACTTCCAGATGCCGCTCGCGATAGTCCAGCCCGGCGATGCCGTTCACCGGCACCGGACCGAGCGAACGCGCGAGGCCGTCGGCGAGGGAAAGGAAATCCGACGGCGACAGCTCGCCCGACGCCACGCGCAGCCGGTCGAGGTTGCGCGACATCTGATCGGGCGCGTCGAGCACGACGGTCGTTTTCGGGAACGCGTTGAGCAGCAGTTCGGTCATCTGCGCGGCGATGGCGTCGCGCTGACGCGCAAGCTGCAGCCATTGCACGTTGATACCGATGATCGACACGATGACCGACGCCGCCACGAGCGCGATCGGCACGCGCAGGCGACGCATCGTCGCGCGATCGAGGCGCCACGGCTGCGCGGCGAATTCGAACTGGCACAGGTCGAAGCGGCTCGCGAGCGCCTGCCGCGCGAACGCTTCGAACGCGAGCGGATGCGCGTCCATCATGACCGCGCTCGTGCGCGAGGACGCGAGACGCGGCTCGTCGCCCGGAAGATCGACGAGCGAATACAGCGTGAGCGCGTGATCGCCCGCGAGCGCGGCGAGCGTCGACGCGATGGAATCCGCCGGCAGCGCGAGCCCTTCGCCGAGCGCCGCGCCTTCGCCGCGCGCAATCGCGATTTCCACGCGCGGTGCGGTCGCGGCGGGCGCGGTCGCCGCCAGTTCGCCGATCAGCGCGGGCGCGGTCGATACCACGTTGCCGAGCAATCCCGCGATGAACGGCGTTTGCACGACGGCTTCGCCTTCGACGGCTTCGGCACCTTCAACGGGTTCGACAGCTTGCGCGGCCGGCACCGGCAGGCAGCGCATGGCCGGCACCGCTTTCAAATTCCGATGCCCCGCCGACATGAATGCGTCGCACACGAAGCGGAACCACCCGCGATCGATGACCGCGACCACGCGACGCCCATCCGCGAGCGCGGCGGGATCGACTGCGATGTGACACGTCTGCGGGTCCTGAATCAGTTGATCCTCGACGACGTTCGGCAGCGCCTGGCGCAGCCGCGGCCCTTTGAGCGGCGGCACGGCGGCGGCGAGCAGCAGGGTGTCGCGCGCGGCGACGATCAGCACCGTCGCGCTGGCGTGCGGCAGAAGGCCGACCGCCGCGCGGCCGGCGCGCTGGGTCTGGCCGCGCTTGTCCAGCAGCAAGAACGGCAGGTCCGGCAGATGCCATTCCTGCGAGCGCACCGCGGGATCGCGCGGCGGCAATAGAACGATCAGTGTGCTCAAAGGCCACTTCCTCTTGTCAGAAACATCGTCATCAGAGCGCGTCGCGCGTGTAGACGATGCGCGTGGTGTGCGTCGTCGGGTCGCGGTACACGAGCGTCGTGCGCTCGAGCTGCGCGCGCTCGTGGTCGACGCGCCCGTGAATCACGAAATAGCGCGTGGTGACGTCGAACTCGCTCGGATCGATCGACGTCGATTTCACGCCCGCGCCGGTCAGCGCGAGCTGCACGTTGCCGGCGTCGTGGAAGAACACCGTCTCGCGTCGCGCGACGAACGCCTGCGCCTGCGACAGACTCATGCCTTCCACCACCGCCGCGATCACTTCGGCGGGCGCGGTGTTCATGTTGACGGGCGTCGTCGTCGGCAGCACGGTCACGAACTTGCGGAGCTTCGCGACCGCTTCCGCCGAAAAACCCGGCACGTCGAGCAGCGAGTCCACGCTGATCATTTGCAGCGGGGCGACGGGCGCGTTGCTGTCGGCGTCCTTCATGCCGGGATCGTCGGTGAAATTGCCGCCGCCCGTGCCGCCGCCTTGCGCGATCGCGGCCATCGTCTCTTCCGGATTCGTCGTCGCGAGGCTCGTGCCGTTGCCGGTCTGCGTCTGAAAGCGCGTCGCGGAACGCGCGAGTCCCGCGCGCATCTGCAACGCCACCGTCTTCGCGAGCGATCCGTTGATGCCGAGCAGCGTCAACAGCCGCTGAAACGACTGAATCTGCTGCACGTTGATGGTCAGCACGCCGGGCGTCGGCGTGGCGACCAGATTGCGCAGGTTGAACTTCGCCTGCGCGTCCTCGATCGAGCCGGACAGATACGTCTGCGCGCCTTCCTGCGCGCGCACTTCGCCGATCTGCCCGAGGAAATCGGAGAGCTTCGTCTTCGCGATCGGCACGCCCCACACGCCGCCGAGATACGTGACGGTCGGCGACGTATCCGCTTCGGAACGCAGAATCAGCCGCGTCCAGTCCAGCGCGCTGCGCGAAATCCACTGCGCCTGCGCAAGCAGCCGCTGATTCTCGATGCGCCTCACCTGCACTTGCTGCCGCCACAACATGCCCGACACGAGAATGGCGGACAGCGCGACGACCAGCAGCGCGCTGATGATCGCGACGCCGCGTTGTTTTCCGCTTCGGCCCGATGCGCGCATCGTCATTCTCCGACCAGGAACACGCGCGTGATCGGCACGCGCAGATTCGGCGCGCCGACCGCCACCTGAATGCCCGACACCGCGCGCGCGAGCGGCGCGTTGCCGAGTTGCGGCACCTTCAGGTTGTTGTCGTTGTCGTTGATCTGCGAGAGCACGTCGGCCATGCGCGTCGTCCAGCCTTTCGCCGGAATATAGACGCGCGCGGCCAGCGAACCCACGCCGCCCATCAGCGGCACGGCGCTCCAGCCATCGGTGGTACCGCCCGATGACAGCGCGCGCCGCACTTCACCCACGTTTTCGAGCGGCGGCGACGCGTACCGCACGATGCGCCCGTTCGTCAGCCGATACCGCACCACCTGAAGGCGCGGCGCGGTGTTCGGCGCGAACACGCCGCGCACGATTTGCAGCGACCCGTTGCCGAGCGACACGGCGGGCTGGCCGGCTTCGTCGTCGGTTGCGGCCTGGCGCGCGTCGATGCGCATCTGGTCGAACAACTGCGCGACCACGCGCTCGTCTTCCATCGAATTCGTGATGGTCGCCCGCGAACGGATGATCGAATCGAGGCCGCGCCACGACAGCACCGCGATCACCGCGAGAATCGCGATGGCGATGAGCATTTCCAGCAGCGTGAAACCGCGCTGCCGCCGACCCGTGCGCCGGGCCTCAGAGCGAGCGGTTCGTTTCATTCGCCACCACCGTGACCATTTGCGCGAGATAGCCGGAACGGCCGGGCGTCGACACGAGCATTTCCACGCGCCGGAAAATCGGATTCGGCGTCGCGGTGACGCGCTGCGTGCAGACGAGCTTCAGATTGCCTTGCGAGCAGTCGAACGTGCGCGAGCCGATGTCCGGAAACGCGCGCGCGAGACGAAGCTGCGCGAGTTCGTTGTCCGCGCTCCAGCCCGCGAGCAGCCGCCGATGCAAGTCCGCTTCGCCCGTCGCGAGCGAGCCGACCGCGCGCAGCGACGCCGCGAGCGCCACCGCGATGATCGCGAGCGCGACGAGCACTTCGATCATCGTGAAGCCGGCGGTTCTGGATCGCGCGCGCATCACCGCACCTGAAAGCGGCCGTTGCCGCTGCCGATGATCGTCGCGCGGCCCGCCGCCGACACGAGCGTGATTTCCATCGGCGTATCGATGGCTTCCGTGCCGAAAACGAGCCGGCTCACCGACTTGTCCGAATCGAGAAATTGAATCGTCACGCCGGTCACGCCGCCTTCCCAGCGCCGCGCGCGAAGCAGGTCGTCGCGCAGCGGACGCCAGCCGTCGTCGGTGCGGATATCGAAGCGAAAGCCGCCGTCGGTGGGCTGCCAGGCGATCGGCCGCGCGCGCACCTGGGCTTCGTCGCCCGCGGATTCGAACAACAGCGCAAGCCGCTGCGCTTCCTCGTTCAGGTCGGTGCGCGGATTGCGCGTGAGCTGCAGCGACGCGAGCGACACGAGCAAGCCGGCGATCACCAGCACGACGAGCATTTCCAGCAGCGTGAAACCTGCCTGACGACGCGCTTTTCGATGCCCGTTCACGCTGATCCTCAACTACGCGATGGCTATTGCCACGAGCCGACGTCGGCATCGTTGCCTTCGCCGCCCGCTTTCTGGTCTGCGCCGTAGCTGAACACGTCGATTTCGCCGTGCACGCCCGGATTCAGATATTGATACTGGCCGCCCCACGGATCGGCCGGCAGGCGTTCCAGATAGCCGCCGTCCTTCCAGTTGTTCGGCACCGGTTCCGTCGACGGCTTCTCGATCAGCGCGCGCAAGCCTTGCTCTTGCGTCGGATAGCGGCCGTTGTCGAGGCGATACAGCTTCATCGCCTGCATGATGGTGCCGATGTCCTGCTTCGCGGCCACGCGGCGCGCTTCGTCCGGACGGCTCATGATCTTCGGCACGATCAGCGCGGCGAGAATGCCGAGAATCGCGATCACGACCATGATTTCGATAAGCGTGAAGCCCCGTTGACGGCGCGCCTTGGCCTGGGTGATTTCCATGCGGCGTTGCGTCCACATTTGCATGACTGCTACCTCGTTGTTGATTCTGGGCTTGCGCCCGCTTTTGATTAAAGAATAAGCGGCTTGACGGATGACCGGAGCCGCCGGGGATTCTATCCATCCCTGAACACCGCGCCGTGACAGCAGTCAACGCGCGACGCAGCGATCGCCGCGCGGTCAGCGCACGTAGATCGTCGGTCCGGGCGGCATCGCCGGCAGGAAAATTTCCGACTTCGCACCGTTACGTTCGATGATGATCGAACGCGGCCGCACTTCCGAGAGCTTCACTCCCTGCGTGAGCGCGCTGCCGAGCGACACCGCGCGCGCCGGTTCGCCGCCGTAGCTGACGATGGCCGCCGCGCCGCCTTGCAGCGCGAGAATGCCGAACAGATGCACGTCCGAGTTCGCTTGCCGGTCGAGCTGTCCGCCGAAAATGGTCGCGGCCTGTTCCACCGACGGCGTGCGCGTCGCGGCGGCGGCGGGCAGCGGCGCGGTCTGGCGCGAGGTCAGCGTGACGACCCAGTACGTCACCGTCACGCAAAAGAGCGCGAGGGCGGCAAGCGTCAGTAACCGAGTTTGAAGGGCGTTCATTACTGCACCAGATTATTCAGTTCGATGATCGGCAGCATCACCGCGAGCACGATGACCAGCACCACGCCGCCCATCGCCAGAATCAGCAACGGTTCGAGCAGGCTCGTCAGGAACATCGTGCGGCGTTCGAGCTCGCGCGCCTCGCCTTCGGAGGCGCGGTCGAGCATCGTGGTGACGTCGCCGGTGGCTTCGCCGGAGCGGATCAAATGCACGAGCACGGGCGGAAACGTCCTCGTGTTGCCGAGCGCGCGCGACAGCGACGAGCCTTCGCGCACCCGCACGATGGCGTCGTCGACGTTATTGCGCATCGCGGTATTGCTGAGCGTTTCGCCGGCGGCTTGCAGCGCGCGCAGGATCGGCACGCCGGCGGCGGTCAGAATGGCGAGCGTGCTGGCGAAGCGCACGGTGTTATAGCCGCGCACCAGCTTGCCGACGAGCGGCGCGGTCAGGAGCCAGCGGTCGAACGCCAGGCGCGGTCCGGGCCGCGACAGAATACGCCGCACGAGCCACGCGATCACCGCGACGCCGATCAGCACCGCCCACCAGTAACTTCGAACGAAGGCGGAGAGCGCCATCATCATCACGGTGAGGAACGGAAGCGCCTGCTTCGTGCTGGCGAACACGTTCACCACTTGCGGCACGACATAGCTCAGCAGAAACGTGACGATGCCGAACGCGATGATCGTCACGATGCCCGGATACGTGAACGCGAGAATGATCTTCTGCTTGAGCGCGTTGCGCTGCTCGATGTAATCGGCGAGACGCGACAGCACGAGCCCGAGCTTGCCGGTGTGCTCGCCCGCCGCGACGAGCGCGCGATAAATCTCGGGAAAGTCTTTCGGATGCTGCGCGAGCGCATTGGCGAACGAATGCCCGCCGAGCACTTCGGCGCGGATCGCGGCCATCAGTTCGCGGATGTAATCGCGCTCGGATTGCTCGGTCAGCACCTGAAGCGTTTCGCCGAGCGGCAAGCCCGCGATCAGGAGACTCGCGAGCTGGCGCGTCAGGATGGCCTGCTCGCGCTGCGACAGACGGCGTCCCAGCGAGAGCCGCTGCTGCCGTTCCCCGCGCGTGCGCGTGCCCGCGGCCTCGACGACGAGCGGCGTCAGCCCTTGCGTGCGCAACTGGCTGCGCGCGGCGCGGGCACTGTCGGCATCGAGCACGCCGGTCTGCGTCTTGCCCGCGTGGTCGATCGCTTCGAAACGGAAAGCTGGCATACGTTACGCTCCGCCCTTAATCGCCACCGGTCACGCGCAGCACTTCTTCGAGCGACGTCACGCCCGCCGCCAGCCAGCGGTCGCCGTCCTCGCGCAGCGTGCGCATGCCGTTCGCGCGGCCCGCCGCGAGAATCTCGGCGTCGGCGGCGTTGCGATGGATCAGCGGACGAATGGCGTCGTCGATCAGCAGAAGTTCGTACACACCGCGACGGCCCACGTAGCCGGACTGGCCGCATCGGTCGCAACCGACAGGATGCCAGTGCTTCACGCCGTCTTCTTCCTCGCGCGCTTCCTTGCACACCGGACACAGCTGCCGCACGAGCCGCTGCGCGAGCACGCCCAGCAGCGACGACGCCAGCAGATACGGCTCGACGCCCATGTCGGTGAGACGCGTGACGGCGGACGCGGCGTCGTTCGTGTGCAGCGTCGCGAGCACGAGGTGACCGGTCAGCGAAGCCTGCACCGCGATCTGCGCGGTTTCCAGGTCGCGAATTTCACCGATCATGATGATGTCCGGATCCTGACGAAGAATCGAGCGCAGCGCCCGCGCGAACGTCATGCCGATGCGCTCGTTCACCTGCGTCTGCCCGATGCCAGACAGGTCGTATTCGATCGGGTCTTCCACCGTCATGATGTTGGTGGTCGTGGTTTCCAGCCGCGACATCGACGCATAAAGCGTGGTCGTCTTGCCGGAACCCGTCGGCCCGGTCACGAGCACGATGCCGTGCGGCTTGCCGATCAGCTTGTCGAAGTGGACGAGCGTGTCGCGCGCCATGCCGAGCGTTTCGAGATTCAGGCGCTGCGCGTCCTTTTCCAGCAGACGCAGCACCGCACGTTCGCCGTGGCCGGTCGGCAGCGTGGACACCCGGACATCGACCGGACGGCCGCCGACGCGCAGCGTGATGCGGCCGTCCTGCGGCAAACGTTTCTCGGCGATATCCAGCTGCGCCATGATCTTGATCCGCGAGATCAGCGCGCCGTGCAGCGCCTTCTTCGGGCGGACGACGTCGCGCAGCGTGCCGTCGACGCGAAACCGCACCACCGACGCGTTCTCGAACGGCTCGATGTGAATATCCGACGCCTGTTCGCGCGCCGCCTGCGTCAGCAGCGCGTTGATCATGCGGATGATCGGCGCGTCGTCTTCGGATTCCAGCAGGTCTTCGACTTCCGGAATGTCCTGCATCAGACGCGACAGATCGACTTCGCCTTCCACTTCGCCGACCACCTGCGCCGCGCTGCCGTCGTTGCGGGCGTACGCGGAGTTGATCGCGGCGGCGAGCTCGTCGGCGGGTTTGCGCTGAATCGACAGCGCGCCGAAATTGCGTGCGACTTCGGCGAGCGCGGCATCGCTCGTGCGCTCGCTGATCCACACTTCGATGCTGTCCGCATGCTGATGCGCGAGCAGAATCTGCCCGGTCCGCGCGAAGCCGTAAGGCACGAGCCGCGCGGCGAGCGGCGACGCGGCCGTCGCGGGCCCGTGCTCGGCCGCATCGGCGCTGAGGTTCGTGCTTTCGGCTACCGCGTTCACCGTGCTCACGGTCGGGCTCCTGTCGGACTGCTTTCGAGCGGCCGCGCGCTCGGCGTGTTGTTAGGCACCGCGTAGTTGCTCGTCGCGGCGTTGCCCGGCAGCGCGTTCGTCGCGGCGTTGCCGGGCATCGCGTTGGTCGCGGCGTTACCGGGCACGGCGTTCGTCGCACCGTTCGCGGGCGGCGGATTCGTGCTCTGCGGCGCCTGCTGATACGGCTGCGGCGCGGGACCGGCGTTCGGATCCTGAGGCAGCGTCGTACTCGGCACGCCGCGCGTCAGATTGTTCCAGTCCAGCAGATTCTGGGCCGGCGCGCCACCGCCTTCGCTCGGGCCGAGCGGCTTCGGCGGCATCACCGGAACGTTCTGATCCTTGATGATGCGGTTATCCGTCGTCGATCCGTATTGTTGCTGACGCAGATAGTCGTAGCGCGTATTCGCGATCTGCGTGGCCGTCGCCTGATCGCGCACGATGACCGGGCGCAGGAACACCATCAGGTTCGTTTTCGTGCGCGTCTTGCTTTCGCTGCGGAACAGGCTGCCGATGAACGGAATGTCGCCGAGCAGCGGAATCTTGCTGTTGTTGTTGTTGTACTGATCCTGCATCAAGCCGCCGAGCACGACGATCTCGCCGTCGTCGGCCAGAATGGTCGATTGCACCGAGCGCGTGTTGATGGTCACGCCGCCCGGATCGGCCTTGGTCGTGGCATCAACGCTCGAATCTTCCTGATAGATCTGCATCTTCAGCACGCCGCCTTCGGTGATCTGCGGCTTCACGTGCAGCGTCACGCCGACGTCGCGGCGGTCGAACGTGTTGAACGCCGTCACCGAGGTCGCCGCGTTCGCCGTCGGCGTCGCGTACGAACCCGTCACGACCGGCACGTTCTGACCGACGACGATCTTCGCTTCCTCGTTGTCGAGCGTGATCAGATTCGGCGTGGAGAGAATGTTGGCGTCCGCCGACGTGGACAGCGCCTGCAGCAGGCCGCCCAGACCGAACAGATTGCCGAAGCGGTGCAGCAAGCCGATGTTCAGGCCGTTCGCGAGCAGCCCGGTCGTCGACGTGATCGACGACGGATTCTGCGCGATCGCATTGCCCTGCACGGTCAAATCGAAGATGTTCGTGTTGCCGGAGCCGAAGCTCGTGCTGCCGTACAGCGCGTTGTTGCCGCCGTTCGACAGCAGAAGGCCTTGCCACTGAATGCCGAGGTTCGCGCCCGTCGTCGCGGAAAGCTCGACGATCAATGCTTCGATATAAACCTGCGCGCGGCGCGCGTCGAGCTGGTCGATCACGGTGCGCAGGTTGCGGTAGACGGGATCGGCCGCGGTGATGATGAGCGAATTCGTCGCCGAATCCGCCTGGATCATGCCGCCGCCGCTCGTGTCGTTGCCGGTGTCGCTCTCCTTGTTGGACGAGAAGCCGGTGTCGCGATTGGTGCCCGAGCCGGACATCGGATTGTTGCCGGTGCCCGAGCTGCTGCCGCCGCCGAAGCCGCCCGGCAGCGGCGGCGTGCCGGCGGTTCCCGTCGATGTCGACGAGTTGCCGAGGCCGCTCTGTCCGAACGAGCTCGATGTGTTCGAGCCCGAGGTCGAGGTGTTGTCCGAACCGCCGCCGCCCTTGCCCATCATGGCGCGCAGCGTTTTCGCAAGGCGCGTGGCGTCGGCGTTGCGCAGCGCCACGACATGCATGTTGCCGGGTTCGGACGTGGGCGCGTCGAGCTTCTTCGCCAGCGCCTTCGCAGCCGCGAGGCGCGCGCTGCTCGATGCGCGGAACATCAGCGAATTCGTGCGCGCGTCCGGCGTGACGGTCACTTTGAGCGTCGCGTCGGTGCTGCCGATGGTGCCGGGATCGAGCAGCTTGTTCATCTGCTCGGCGACGTCGATGGCGTTCGCGTTCTTCAGCGTGACGACATCGACTTCGCGGCCCGCCGCCGTATCGATGCCCGCGATGATGCCCGCGATGCGCCGCACGTTGTCGGCGTAATCCGTAACCACGAGCGTGTTGTTCGCCGGATAGGCGGCGATCGTGTTGTTCGGCGAGATCAGCGGGCGCAGCACCGGCAGCAGGTTGTTCGCCGATTCGTTGCGCAGCGTGAAGACCTGCGTGATCACCTGATCGCCGCGCGCGCCGGGCGCGTTGCCCACATACGTCGGCACGCCTTGCAGCTTGGCGTCGGCTTCGGGCACGACTTTCAGAACGCCGTGATCCTGCACGAGCGCGAAGCCCTGCATGCGCAGCGACGACTGAAGCGTCTTCAGCGCCTGTTCCTCGGGCACCGGATTTTCGGAGACGAGGTTGAGCTGCCCCTTGACGCGGGGATCGACGATGATGGTTTTGCCGGTGGCCGCACCGATCGCTTTCGCGACCTGGTCGATATCGGCGTTGACGAAATTCAACGTCACTTGCGCGTGCGCGGCTTGCGCGACGATAAGTCCCGCCGCCAGCAGTGCCGTCGCCATGCGACGCAGTGCCATAGGTTGTCTTCTCATGGATGTGATGTCTGAGCCGGATCTCAAAAAATTTAACCGGCTAAGGCAGCACCGTTCGCCAATCCGAAGGCGCTGCCGACCGAGGTGCGAGCGTATTCGCCCCACCACGATTATTTATAAAAATGTGACGATAGCAGCTTTGTGTAACGAATTTGTTCAAATCGCCGACGCAGTTGCTCGCAGTCGCCAAGATTCTGGCCGTCTGCCGAATGATTCCCGGCGAGTATCAAGCCTTCCGAAAGCCCGCCGATACACCGTATGGCGGGTTTCCATCGGACGGCTGAAAACCGTATGGGTTCCGCACGGGATCCGCGCAGGTGCCGGATTGTAACCCGAACACATTACTTTATTATTCATACGTTTAGCAGCGCATTGTCGCGCTCCGGGGCCGCGATTGTTTCACTTCCCGCGTTCCCTCGGACCTATGTCGGCTAGCCAACTTATGGCCTGAAACGTCAGCCGGTATGATACGGGCGGTTCCGCTTGACCGGCGCGTGCGTAACGGGTGGGTTTTCCCGATGACGCTCCGGCTCGGACATTGAATTTTCTGACGTGGGCGCTTGGCGCGCCGCGTCGGCGGCATGACGTTCCGCACCGGGCGGATGGAGTAGAAACACGATGAAGAGATTCCTGCGATTACCTGTGATAGCGTGCGGCGCGATGTGCGCGGCCGCGTCCGCTCACGCCGACTGTTTCGACGAAGCGGCGAAGTATCAGAAGGTAAATCCGCTCATACTGCGCGCCATCGCCTGGCAGGAATCGCACAACCGGCCCGACGCCATCAACAAGAACGCCAACGGCTCGACGGACTACGGGCTGATGCAGATCAACTCCATCCACCTGAACACGCTGTCGCAATACGGCATTTCCAGCGGCACGCTCATGGAGCCGTGCAAAAGCGTCTACGTCGCGGCCTGGCATCTGCGCCAGAAAATGAACAAGTACGGCAATTCCTGGCAGGCGGTCGGTGCTTACCATTCCGAAACGCCTGCGCTGCGCGACAAATACTCGGCGCAGATCATCGAAATTCTGCGGCGCTGGAAGCTGCTGCAGGCCTCGAAGTAAATCCCGCCATCGGACGGACGGCGCGCGCCGCTTTCGTCACATTTGATGCAAAATCGTTGCTTCGACCGAAGCGCGTCGCACCACGCCGCGACGCGCTCGCCGCATGCCGCCGCTCGATCCGCGAGCATTTCCTGCCGCACTTCCACTGATCCCTCGCAATGAACCAGACACCACTGCCAGTCACCGTGCTTTCGGGCTTCGTCGGCGCGGGCAAGACCACGCTGCTCGATGCGCTCCTCGCCAACGGCCAGAACGTGCGCGTCGGGGCGATCGCGGGCCGTTCGCTGCACGACATGGAACAGGCGATCATCGAACTCGCGGAACAGCAGCGTTTCGATGCGATCGTGATCGAATCGACGGGCATCGCCAATCCGATGGACATCGCCGAGCACCTCGCTTTCGGCGACGACGATCAGGCCGCGCTCGCCGGCCGCGCGCATCTCGATACGTTCGTGACCGTCGTCGATGCGACGAGCTTCATGCGCGATTACGCATCGGCGGATTCGCTGGCGGAGCGCGGCATTGCTAGCGGCGACGATGACGGCGAAGAAGGCAAGACGGTCGTCGAAACGCTCGTCGAGCAGATCGAATTCTGCGATGTGATCGTGCTGAACAAGACGGATCTCGTCGGCGAAGAGGAAGTCGAAAAGCTTTCGCGCGTGCTGCGCGGGCTGAATCCGCGCGCCGTGCAGATCCGCGCGCAGTACGGCCGAGCGCCTTTCGACGAAGTGATCGATACCGGCCGCTTCGACCTCGATACGACGGCGAGCGCCCCCGGCTGGCTCGCGATTCTGAACGGCGAACACGAATCCGATGCGTCCGAGACTTCCGATGCCGCGGGCGTCGGGCATTTCGTGTATCGCGCGCGCAGGCCGTTTCATCCGGAGCGGCTCTGGAATCTGCTGCATCAGGAATGGCCGGACGTGCTGCGCGCGAAGGGCTTCTTCTGGCTCGCGACGCGCAGTGTCGTGGGCGGATCGCTGTCGCAGGCGGGCGGCACGCTGCGTCATGGCCCGGCGGGCGTGTGGTGGGCGGCGCAAGACCGCAGCGAATGGCCGACGGACGATCCCGAACTCGAAGCGGAGATCGTCGCGGAATGGTTCGGCGATCCGGATGACAACAGCATCGGCGACCGGCGGCAGGAGCTGGTGCTGATCGGACTGGATCTCGATGCCGACGCTTGGCGTCGCAAGTTCGACGCATGCCTGCTCACCGACGACGAATGGGCGGCAGGCGCGCAAAGCTGGCAGCGCTTGAGCGATCCGTTTCCCGCGTGGGACGTGGAAGAGCACGACCACGAACACGGCGATCACGATCATGCGCACGAACATGACCACGATCACGGCCCCGACTGCCGCTGCGACGATCGCGGGCACTAAGGACGAAAAAAAACCCGCCGATGGCGGGTTTACGAACTTCGTGGTCTCCGGCTTATCTCCGCACATGCGGAAGAACCTGACTAACAGGTGCTGCTAGAGGCGCTGCAAGGCGGTACTACTGGAAGTGCTTGAAGTGCTGGGAGGCGCTGCGCAACGTTGCGGGAAGCGCCACACGGCAAGAAGCTTACTTCTTGTTCACTGCGTCCTTGAATGCCTTGCCGGCCGTGAACTTGACCGTCTTTGCCGCCGGAATCTTGATGGATTCGCCGGTCTTCGGGTTACGGCCGGTGCGCGCTGCGCGCTTTCCCGAACCGAAGCTGCCGAAACCGATCAACTGCACCGCGTCACCTTTCGAGACAGCCTTCTTGATCACTTCGAGCAACGTGTCGAGCGTTTCGCCCGTTTGAGCTTTGCTGGCGCCGGTCTGAGCGGCTACGGCGTCGATCAATTCCTGTTTGTTCATTAAGGTTCCTTTATCAGTTTAGGTTGACACGAACAGCGCGAACGCGCCGATTATACGTGCGCAAGCCGTGCAGTCGAGTAGGGGCGGCCTTCTGGCGTGCCCGCCGGACGAATGGCGCGGTTTCGCGCCACTTCACTGGCATTGCCTCACATCAAAGCCCTCGCGCCGCCTTCGAACGCGGCGCTTCGTATGATAGCGCAGCGCAAATCCAATCAGGACAAGGGTTTCAAAGATTTACCCTTATGTAACGAGGGGTTGCGGACGGCTTTTTGACGCGCGATCTTCGCGAGCCGGCGAGTCCTTTCCGAGCGGATGCTCGATTCGCCGCCGCGCGTTGGTTTTTGCCAACGTTCAGGCGGAAAAAGCCTTGCCCGGGAGCGCCGGATGCCTTGTCGCGACTGGCTTCGATGCGTGCTGACGCGTGGGCCAAGGATCGTCTTTCGGTCTTCGCGAGGCGCGGGCGATACAGTGTCGAGTTGATCTCATCACCGATGCCCGACGCATGACCGAAACATCGCCGCCCTGCGAACCGCTGCTCGCATTCCACACTCTTTCCGCGCGCTGGAGAGGCAAGCGCAGCTTCACGTTCGTCGATGCCGATGCGCGTTTCGGCAGCCCAAGCGCTTTGTTCGCGGTATGGCGTCGATGGCGCGCGTGCGATGAGCGCAGCGAGCGCCTTCATCTCGTGGCGACCGCGCCGCCTGATGCGCCGCACGGTAACGACCCGCTCGCGATCGAACTCGCGCGAGCGCTGCCCTTGCGGGTTCCGGGCGTGCATCGCGTGGAATTCGATGCGGGTCGCGTCGTGCTGACGCTCGCTATCGGCGATGAAGACGACATGCTGTCGAGACTGTGGCTGCGCGCGGATGCCTTCCACTTCGACGCATCGCAACACGACGATCCGCGCAAGCTCTGCAAGACGCTCGCGCGCTTCGCCGCCGACGGCGCGACGGTCACCGCTTCAGCACCCGAGCCCGCGCAAGCCGCGCTGCTGAAATTGCTCACCGGTTCCGGCTTCGACACCGCCGCCACGCCCGATGGCATCACGGGCCGCTTCGCGCCGCGCTGGCGAGTCCGCCGTCACGAACCGCCGACCGCCTGCGATGCGCCGACACGCGAAGCCATTGTGATCGGCGCGGGACTCGCGGGCTGCGCCGCGACATCGGCGCTCGCGTCGCGTGGATGGCGCGTCACGCTCATCGACCGTCATGCGTCGCCCGCGCGCGATGCATCGGGAAATCCGGCGGGCGTCTTTCACCCGATCGTCTGGCGCGACGACAGCATCGCCGCACGGCTGACGCGCGCCGCCTTTCTCCACACGCTCGGCAAATGGCACGCGCTCGAAGCCGCCGGCCACGACCTGCGCCGCAGCCGCGCGGGCCTGCTGCAAATCGCCGATACGCACGAAGACGCGCAAGCCCTCGCCGCCGCCATCGAGCGATTCGGCTACCCGCGCGAGTACGTCGCCGCAATGTCGCGTGACGAAGCCTCGCGCGTGGCGGGCGTCGACGTCGCGCGCGGCGGATGGTTCTTCCCGCACGGCGGCGCCATTTCGCCGGCCGCCGTCTGCGCGGCGCAACTCGCCGCCGCCGGCGATGCGCTCGCCGCGCGCTGGAACACGGAAGTGGCGCGCATCGAACGCGACGGCCGCGATTGGCGCGCGTTCGATGCGAGCGGCGCGGTGATCGCGCAGGCGCCGGTCGTCGTGCTGGCGAACGCGCACGACGCCGCGCGGCTCGGCCATCTTTTCGGCGATCCGACGCGCGGCGTGCGCGGCCAGCTTTCGATGCTCGACGCCAGTGCACTCGATGCGCTGCGCGTGCCCGTCATCGGCGACGGATACGCGGTGCCGCTCGGCGAACGGCGCACGTTGATCGGCGCGACCTACGACATCGACGACACCGATCCGCACCTGCGCGAAGCGGGGCATCTGGAAAACATTGAGCGCGTCGGACGCATGTTGCCGGCGCTGCAAAGCGCATCGGTGTCGCACGGGCGCGTGGCGTTTCGCTGCGTGACGAGCGACCGCATGCCGATGATCGGCCAGCTCGCCGACGAAACCGCCGCCCGCCGCGACGCGCATCGCCTATCGGGCGCGTGGCCGCTGGATCTGCCGCGCAGCGACGGTCTTTACGGCGCGTTCGCGTTCGGCTCGCGCGGCCTCATCTGGGCGACGCTCGCGGCGGAGCTCATCGCCTCGCAGATGGAAGGCGAGCCGTGGCCGATCGAACGCGAACTCGCCGAAGCCGTCGATCCGGCGCGTTTCTTTTTGCGAGCGTTACGTCACGGAGCGATCGGCGCGGCGTAGTTATCCTCGAAACGCTGTGGATAACCCGGCGGATTGCGTCAGAAAGAGCTGTGCACGCGTTGTGCACGTAAACGGGACAAACCGGTGACGCCGTTTCGGCGGCCAAAAGTTGTTCCGGGTTAACGGCGCGGCGCGAACATGTTTACCGCGCGGTTCTTCCGGGTGCAGATCGTTGATTCGTTGCGGTAAACGCAGGTTGTCCACAGGCGCGGCCGCGCCTTGTTAACTACGACTACGTATATATACGGTAAACCTGTAAACACCTGAAGGCGAAGCCACCGGAAGCGCAACATCGAAGTCGAATCCGGTCAGCCTTTCCGTCTCGATGGAACTTGGCAGTCGCTTTTACTTCATAAGAATCATGAGGTTGCAGTTCTGTCGCCAGGAGCGTGGTGTGGCACAATCGCGCTTCTTCCTGCGTCGCGCCGGTCACCGGCGGGCGCTTCAATGGAACGATGCTTGCGAATCGACAATCCGATCATCAAGCCGCAACGTCGTTTACTGAGTCCGGCCAGCGTTTGCGCCGAAGCATCGCAGATGCTTTTCCAAGAGTAGAGATGCGAGCAAGGCCGTATCTGGAGCCGGACGCGTCGAATGGCTCGCACGGCTCGTCCGTGACGCCGTGTTCGGTCGATTTCGTTTCGCCTGAATGAATAACTGAAGCAACGCTCAATCGACGGGTCGCGCATCGACGCCGCCCGCGAGTCTCGCTGTGACGAGCGAACTCATGCGATCGAGCGTGTCCTCTGCTGCAGCAACGAAGGAGAAGCCCCCAAGATGAATTCGGCATTTTCATTTCTGCCCGCGTGGCCGCTCGAACCCGACGCCATTCTCTGGGCCGGTCTCGCGCTCGTCACGGCGGGTCTCGCCGGAGAACTGCTGTGGCGCGCGTGGCGGCTGCCGCGCATCACGGGCTATGCGGTGATCGGGCTGATCGCGGGCAACGCCGGCCTCGGCGTGATCGACGCCAGCGCGGGCGGGCTGTCGCGTCCGCTGCTCGATGTCGCGCTCGGACTTTTGCTCTTCGAACTCGGCGGACGGCTGGATCTGCGCTGGATTCGCCGCAATCCGTATCTGATCTTGTCGAGCATCGCGGAATCGACGCTGACGTTCGGCCTCGTGCTCATCGCGCTGATGCTCGTGAAAGTGCCGACGATGCCGTCCGTCGTCATCGCCGCGATCGCAATGGCGACGTCGCCCGCGATGGTCATCCAGCTCAAGACCGAACTGCGCGCGGAAGGCCAGGTCACGCAACGCCTGATGACGCTGACCGCGCTAAACAGCATGTACGCGGTCATCGTCGAAAAGCTCGCGGCGGGCGTGCTGCATCAGGAAATCTACGGCAACACGTTCGCGACGATTCTTCAGCCGCTCTATTTGCTGATCGGATCGCTCGTGCTCGCGTTCCTGCTGGCACGCGCATGCAATATGCTTTATCGGCGTCTGAATGCGAACGATGAGCATTCCTTCGTTGCCTTGTTCGGCCTCGTGCTGCTGGCGATCGCGGTGGCGCACATCTTCAAACTCTCGACGATTCTCGCGCTGCTCGCGGCGGGCATCATCGTGAAGAACGCGGACGAACGGCCGCAATTGTGGCCCGCGCATTTCGGATCGGCGGGATGGCTGCTGACCGTCATCCTGTTTGCGCTCACGCTTACGTCGTTCCATTGGCGCGATATCGCGCTCGGCGGCGTCGCGGCGCTCGGGCTGATCGTCGCGCGCGTCATCGGCAAACTCGTCGGCGTGCTGATGTTCGCCAAGCCGAGCGGACTCAACTGGAAGCAGGGCGCGGCGCTGGGCGTCGCGCTCACGCCGATGTCGGCGCTTGCGTATCTGCTCGTCGACGATATGTACGTGCTTTATCCCGACTACGACCCGACCTTGCGCGCGATCGTCATGTGTTCGATCGTCGTGCTTCAGATCGCGACGCCGTTCGTGGTCTACCGTAGTTTGTCGGCGGTCGGCGAGCGCCGCGAATAGGCGCGCGCCGGCGCTCATGCATTGATCAACAAGAGGCGTCATGGCACTAGAACCATTCATCGACTCCGAGCCGTTCACGTTCGGCGTGGAGCTGGAGATCCAGGTCGTCAATACGCACGACTACGATCTGACACGCGCCGCATCGGACCTGATGCGGCTCATCAAGGACGAAAAGATTCCGGGCAACATCACGCCGGAAATCACCGAAAGCATGATCGAGCTTTCGACCGGCATCTGCACGACGCACGAGCAGGCCGTCACCGATCTGCGCAAGATCCGCGATACGCTCGTCGCCGCGGCGGATCAGCTGAACGTGGGACTCGCGGGCGGCGGCACGCACGCGTTCCAGCAATGGAGCGACCGGCAGATCTACGATGCGCCGCGCTTTCAGTACATCTCCGAGCTGTACGGCTATCTGGCCAAGCAATTCACGGTGTTCGGGCAGCACGTGCATATCGGCTGTCCGAATCCGAATAGCGCGCTGTTCCTGCTGCATGCCATGTCGCGCTACATCCCGCATTTCATCGCCCTGTCGGCTTCGTCGCCTTACATTCAGGGCGTCGATACGGGCTTTCACTCGGCGCGGCTCAATTCGGTGTTCGCGTTTCCGCTGTCGGGGCGCGCGCCTTTCGTGCTGACGTGGGACAGCTTCGAAGAGTATTTCTCGAAGATGGTCCACACGGGCGTCGTCAACAGCATGAAGGACTTCTACTGGGACATTCGGCCGAAGCCGGGTTTCGGCACGATCGAAGTCCGCGTGATGGACACGCCGCTTTCGGTCGATCGCGCCGCGGCCATCGCGTGCTACATCCAGACGCTGTCGCGCTATCTGCTGATCGACAAGCCGCTCATGCCGCAGGAAGACGACTACCTCGTCTATACGTTCAACCGCTTCGAAGCGTGCCGCTTCGGGCTGGAGGGCACGTGCGTCCATCCGCAGACGGGCGAGCGGCATACCATCGCCGAAGACATTCTCGCGACGCTCGACGTGCTCGCGCCGCACGCCGAAGCGCTCGGCTCGCAGGCCGCGCTCGCACAGGTGGCCGACATTGCACGCGGCGGCATCAACGATGCAACCTGGTTGCGCGGCGTGTTCGACAAGGAAAAGTCGCTGCATGAAGCCGTTCGGCAGCAATGTCTGCAGTGGCGCGCGTGAGGCGTTTAACGCGCTGAAAGCATGAGAAGTCGAAAGACCGCTTCGGAGCATCGAAGCGGTCTTTTTGTTTTTCGGGCCGCGCATCGTGTCTGTATGAAACGCGTGCATGTCGGTCGATGGAATAACTTGGCGCCGTCATCGTTTTGAGGGAAAGCGGAACGGCGTCCTTAAGGTTTCCATTCAGCGTCCGTATACCTGAGTAATACTCGGTAACGAAAAAGACCGGTGCCGCAGGTGAGTCCGCAGTTGAGTCACGACACGCGCCGATCAACCTTTGGCGCTCGATATCCGCCTTCGTGCAAAGCGTCGTGACCGGGAAGGTGGGCTTGCGCACGATGTGGCCGTTATGGAAACCTCACTCACAACGAAATAAGGCGGTTTTCCACGGGTTATCCACAGTTTTGCGTGGATAATTAAGGTGTACGTTTGGTCTCAGTCGCTTAGAATGGCGACTTTCGCGACGGCGGGTTATAGTCGGCGAATGAGCGCCACGGCTGCACACAAGAAGGCGCAAAACGAAGAGGGTTGCAATGTCCCCATTCAGGCACAGCGAATTGGCTTTGTACGCCTGAATTTTGAGACGGCGGGGACCACGAACCGGGAGGCATCCCGACGAACGGGAAACGTGAATCGGGGCGGGCTTTCGGGACGAGGGGTTCGCGGTTTCATGCGAACATGCCGTCGAAACCTATAAAGCGGAAAACAAGCGAAATATTATGAGTGAAGGCGTTTACGGAGAGCAGGCGACGGGGCGGGTGACCCACGGCCTGCTGAGGCTGAGCACCGCGATGCGCAGCCAGGCATGGGAGTGGGCGGAAGGAGCGGGGCTCACGCCGACTCAAGGTGAAATCCTGGTGCTGCTGATGCAGCGTAAGGGGCCGATGCGATTGGGCGAGATCGCGCGCGAAACCGCGCTGACCGCCGCGACGACGAGCGATGCCGTGAGCACGCTCGAAGGCAAGGGGCTCGTCGAAAAGCGCCGCGCGCTGGACGATGGCCGCGCCCTGGCGGTCCGTCTGACCGCACGCGGCCGCACCGCCGCGAAAAAGGCGCTGCAATGGCCGGACTTCCTTTCGAAGGCGGTCGGCACGCTGCGCGAAGAGGAGCAGGCGTCGTTGTATCGCTCGCTGCTCAAGACCATCCGCCAGCTCGAGACGCAGCAACAGATTCCGGCGCACCGCATGTGCCTTTCGTGCTCGCATCTCGAAGTCAGCAAGAATCCGAAGAAGGTCCCGCACCATTGCGCGCTTCTTCAGATCGACATGGCCGATACGGATCTCCGTCTCGACTGTTCGGTATACGAAGAAGGCGATCTCACTCAGCAAAAGAAGGTCTGGAAGATCTTCGCGCAGATCGCCTGAGTTCGATGAGGCCGCCGGCTTCGGCGGCATCGGTGGCATTCCGCGCTGTGGGGCGTCGGCGAGTCGGTTAGACTGTGCCGTCGCGCCTCGCAGCGAGGCGCGGCTCGTCCCTCGTTTGTGTTCCGAGCCACGCGTCGATTTCTGGAAGCGCCGATGAAACATGAAGTCCTGGCGATTCGCCACGTCCATTTCGAAGATCTCGGCAGTCTGGAACTGGTCCTCGGCGACCGCGGCCACCTCGTGCGTTATCTCGATGTCGGGCGCGGGCGCATCGCGGCGCCCAATCCGCTCGATCCGTCGTTGCTCGTCGTGCTCGGCGGGCCGATCGGCGCGTATGAAGACGCGCAGTATCCCCATCTCGCTCCGCTGCTGTCGATGCTCAAAAAACGCATCGCGGCGGGACTTCCCACGCTCGGCATCTGTCTCGGCTCGCAACTGATCGCGCGGGCGCTCGGCGCGCGCGTGTATTCGTCGGGCGCGCTCGAACTCGGCTGGTCGCCGCTTGCGCTGACCGAAGCGGGCCGGGCATCGCCGCTCAATCATCTCGATTCGGTGCCCGTCTTCCACTGGCACGGCGACACGTTCGATCTGCCCGAAGGCGCGACGCTGCTCGCATCGACCGAAACGTGCGCGCATCAGGCGTTCTCGTGGGGTGAGCACGTGCTCGCGCTGCAATGCCATGCCGAAGTGCTGACGGATCGCTTCGAGAACTGGCTGATCACGTATCCCGGCGATATCGCGCAGAGCGGCGCAACGGTCGCCGGTTTGCGCGAGGCCACCGCGCGGCACGGCGCCGCGCTCGAAACCGCCGCCCGTGCGATGTTCGGCGAATGGCTCGACCGGTTTCCGGGCGCGCCGCGTTCGGCCTGAGCCGTCGACGCTGCACGAAGAAAAGTGCGGTGCTATTCTCGACCGCTTCCTTCTTCGCGATGAGCTTAAGACATGAGCGCGCTCTTCACTGCCGCGACCCTTCGCGGTTTGCAGGTTCCCAATCGCATTGTCGTTTCGCCGATGTGCCAGTACTCCGCCGAACGCGGCGAAGCCCAGGCGTGGCACATGATCCATCTCGGCCATCTGGCGCTGTCCGGCGCGGGCATGCTGTGCATCGAGGCGACGGCGGTCGAGCCTGACGGACGCATCACGCCCGGCGATCTCGGCCTGTGGGACGACGCGACCGAAGCGGCGCTGCGTCCGGTGCTCGCCGCGATCCGCCAGCACTCCAACATCGCGGTGACGATGCAGCTCGCGCATGCGGGCCGCAAGGCATCGAGCCACACGCCGTGGGAAGGCGGCCAGCTCATTTCCGTCGCGGATGGCGGCTGGATGACGCACGCGCCATCGGCGATTTCGCACAAGCCCGATGAAACGCCGCCGCTCGCGCTCGATACCGCAGGCCTCTTGCGCGTGAAGGAAGCGTTCGTTGCGTCGGCGAGGCGCGCGGCACGCCTCGGTATCGACGCGCTCGAAATTCACGCGGCGCACGGTTACTTGCTGCATCAATTTCTCTCGCCGATCGCGAATCAGCGCACCGACGAATACGGCGGCTCGCGCGAGAACCGCATGCGCTATCCACTCGAAATCTTCGATGCCGTGCGCGCCGCGTTTCCCGGCGACAAGCCCGTCGGCGTGCGTGTCTCGGCAACGGATTGGGTCGAAGGCGGATGGGGCATCGAAGACACGATCGCGTTCGCGTCGGAGTTGAAGAAGCGGGGCGTCGACTGGATCGACGTGTCGTCGGGCGGGGTATCGCCACAACAAAAGATTCCGCTCGAACCCGGCTATCAGGTGCCGTTCGCGAAGGCCGTCAAGGAAGCGACGGGCGTGACGACCATCGCCGTCGGCTTGATCACGGACGCGAAGCACGCGGAAGAGATCGTCGCGAGCGGGCAGGCCGACTTCGTGGCGATGGCGCGTGCCATGCTCTACGATCCGCGCTGGCCGTGGCACGCGGCCGCCGAGCTTGGCGCGACCGTCAGCGCGCCGCCGCAGTACTGGCGCTCGCAGCCGCGCGAGCAGAAGCATCTGTTCGGCGACATCTCGTTCGGGCAGCGTTGATTCGACACAGTTGAGCAGCGAGCGGGCGGGAGTGTACGATACCGTCGATACCGTTGAACGCGGTGCCTTCATGGCCACCGCGTTTTTTTATGCCCGCGTCCGCGCGCGCATGACGTCCCCACCGATTCGTTATTAAGGATTCGTTCGATGAGTTCACGCAAGGTCACCGTTCGCCGCTCGGGCGTGCATGGCAAGGGCGTGTTTGCCGTGAAGCCGATTGCCGCGGGCGACAAGGTGATGGAATACAAGGGCGAGCGCATTTCGTGGAAGGAAGCGCTGCGCCGTCATCCGCACAATCCGGACGAACCGAATCACACTTTCTACTTCGCGCTCGACGACGGCCGCGTGATCGACGGCAAGATCGACGGCAACAGCGCGAAGTACATCAATCATTCGTGCGCGCCGAACTGCGAAGCCGAGGAAGTGGAAGGGCGCGTGTTCATTCACGCGCTGCGCGACATCGATCCGGATGAAGAGCTGAATTACGACTACGGCCTCGTGATCGAAGGGCGGATCACCAAGAAGCTCAAGAAGGAATACGAGTGCCGCTGCGGCGCGAAGAAGTGCCGCGGCACGATGCTCGCGCTCAAAAAGAAATAAGCGCTCCGCTTACTTCTCGGAAGGCGTGGGGCGGGCGTCGGCTGGCGCCTTCAGCGGTATCCGCACGATGAAGCGCGCGCCGCCTTCCGGCGCGTCTTCGTAATGCACGCTGCCACCGTGCAGCACCACGATGTCATGCACGATCGCGAGTCCCAGTCCCGCGCCGCCTTCCACGCTCTGGCCGTCGCCACGGAAGAAGCGCTTGAAGAGATCGGGTTGCTGATCGGGCGGCACGCCGGGACCGTTGTCCTCGATCACTACTTCGCCGAAACGCGCATCTTGCGGATCGCGCCAGTCGCCGACCGTCAGCGTGATGCGCGCGCCTTCGTAGCGCGCGGGCGGCACGTACTTGAGCGCGTTATCGATGAGATTCGCCAGCACTTCGCGCACGAGCACGATATTGCCGCGCACGATCATCGGGTGCTCGTTTTCCGGATCGTCGGTACGCTGAAAGCCCAGGTCGACCCGCGCCGCCAGCGCGCGCGGCACCCATTCGGCGCCGGTTTCGAACGCGAGCGCGGCGAAATCGAAGTCCGTGAAGCGCGCGGCCTGTTCGCCCGGCTCGGCGCGCGCGAGCGACAACAACTGATTCGACAGCCGCACCGCGCGGTCCGCCGATGCGCGCAACTCCTTCACCGCTTCCACGGCCTTCGCGGGATCGCGTGAACTGAGCGCCTGCTCCGCGTGCAGCTTCACGGCGGTGAGCGGCGTGCGCAACTGATGCGCGGCATCGGCGATGAACTTGCGCTGCGCATCCAGCGCCGTTTGCAGACGCACGAGCAGGCCGTTCATCGCGCTCGTGAGCGGGCGGATTTCGCTCGGCACGTGCGATTCGTCGACCGGCTCCAGCGAGCTATGCGTCTGGCGATTCAGCGCGTCGGCGAGATCGGTGAGCGGGTTCAACTGCTGATTCACGACGCGCCACACGATCACCCAGCCGGCCAGCAGCAGGAGCAGCAGCGGCATCATGATCGCGAACAGAAATTCCACCGCGATGCGATACCGCGATCCCACGCGCTGCGCCACCTCGACGACGATCGGATTGCCGGTCTGCTGCGGCACGCGCACTTGCGCCGCGCGCACGCTCGTGCCCTGGTAGTGGGTCTCGAAGACGTACGCGTAATGAATGCGCCGCACGGCCGTGCCCGTGAGCGGCAATTCGGGGTCGCCAGCGATTTCCTCGTCGCCGGTGCTGATGCGGTAGACGAGCTGCTCGACGGGATCGGAGAACATCGCCTGGGCGAGCGGCGGAACGGTGACGGGGGCATCGACGCCCGCGAGCTGGATTTGCTTCGAGATGGCGGTGGCGAGATCGGCGAGCGAGCGGTCGACTACGTGCTGCGTGTACTGCCACGCGAGCCAGTACGCCATGAGGCCGCTCATCAGCGCAAGCAGCGAGAGCGGCGCGGCAAGACGGCGCAACAACGTGCGCCGCAGGCTCGGCGGCGCAGGAGGTTGGGTGGGCGTCGATCGCGCCAGATCGAGCCAGTCTTCGCGGGCGAAACGCTGATCGCCCGCGCGCCGGGTGGGAAGTCGCAAAGCGTTTTACGGCAACGACGCGCGATGCATCACGCCGCCTGCCGGATCTCCTGAAGCAGATAACCGAAGCCGCGCACCGTCACGATTTCCACACGCGTGTTTTCGAGCTTCTTGCGCACGCGATGCACATACACTTCGATCGCCGTATCGCCGAGATCGCCACCGAAGTGTGTCAGGTGATCCTGCAACTGCGCCTTGCTCACCACGCGGCCGTGACGCAGCAGCAGCATTTCCAGCACCGCGAATTCGCGCGGCGACAGTTCGAGCGGGCGTTCGTCGTTGAAGATGCGGCGATCGACGCCCGACAGGCGCAAGCCGCCCAGCGTGACTTCGGGGCGCGGCACGTCGCCGTGCGGACCGCTGCGGCGCATCACCGCGCGGATACGCGCTTCGAGTTCCTGCGGCTCGAACGGCTTGAGCATGTAGTCGTCGGCGCCGCTGTTGAGCCCTTGCACGCGGTCGTGCAGTTCGTCGCGCGCGGTGAGGATGATGACCGGCGTGTGGCGATTGCCTTGCCGGAAGCGCGAAAGCAGCGTCATGCCGTCGATGCCGGGCAGGCCCAGATCCAGGATGACGAGTTCGTGGCGGTTCTGCGCGAGCGCCTGCTCGGCGAAGATGCCGTCGTGAACCATGTCGACGGTGAAGCCCGATTGCTCGAGGCTGCTTTGAATGCCGCGCGCGATGGGGCGGTCGTCTTCGATCAGGAGGATTCGCATGAAGTCGCTCAGTACAATGGGTTGAATGCGATCCGGCGCGCAGGCCGCGCAAGGCGGCGGCGGCAGCGCGGGGTCGGCCGGACCAAAACCGTTACTTCTCATGCGGCGCCGCGCGGGTGACATCGAAATAATTCGCTGCCGATTGTACCGCTTCGGGCGCGCACGCCGACCAGCGCGCCAGCAGGCGGTATCTTGCACCGTTCGCGGAGTTTACGAGCGGTTAAAAATCCGCCTTCATCACTGAAAGATACGCCGTGAATCGGCTTACGTGCGGATTTTGATCGCCTTCCAAAGGTGGGTTACAGGCACATTTTCGCGGGTGATCGGCTTTCGCGGGTGTCACGGTTCGTAATACGTCCGTTACCTTGTTGGGCGATGTAAGCAAGTATTAATATGCGCGCGCCAATGCGTATAAGTGCGTCGTCATGATGATCCGTGCCCCGGCGATGCGCTAAAGTCGCATTTCCTTGGGCCTTCGCGCGAATCCGCCTCATGTTGGAACTCGATCATTTCGACCTTGCCCTGCTCGACGTCCTGCAGCGTTTCGGGCGCGCCACGCATCAGCAGCTTGGGGAGCAGGTGCCGCTATCGCCGTCGCAAATCGGGCGACGCCTGCAGCGCCTCGAAGCGACGGGCGTGATCGAAGGCTATCGCGTGGTGTTGCGGCCGGAGAAGCTCGGCCTGGGCGTGACGGCGTTCACGAGCCTGAAGCTCAAGCATCATGGCGATTCGGTCATCGAGCAGTTCCAGCAGGAAATCGACGCGCTGCCGGAAGTGCTCGAATGTCACGCGACCGTCGGCGACGCGGATTATCTGCTGCGCATCGTGGCGCCGGATTTGAACGCGCTGTCCGGCTTCGTGATGAAGAAGCTGATGCGCGTGCCGGGCGTGGATAGCGTGCGCTCGAACATCGTGCTGACGACGTTCAAGCGCAACGGTCCGCTGCCGCTCGCTCACCTTTCCGGCGACGCCGCCTGAGGCGCGGGATTCAGCAAATCGACGTACGCGACCGGCACGAGGTCCGCTTGCGCGACGCCCAGCCGCGCGAACATGTCGTGCGCTTCCTGTTCGCCGCCGGCTTCGTCGTCGTCCTGGCCGAGCAGCACTTCCAGCTCGACGAAATCGCCTAGTCCGTCCACGCGATCCAGATGAATGCGCGTGCGCCCGACCAGATAAACATGCCGCTCCTTTGAAACGATGCCGCGCGTCGTCAACGCCTGCGCGAGCAGCGTATGCATGGCTTCGGCGTTCGTCACGGGGCTGCGCGAGTAGTACGAGACTTTCGGGCCGTCGCGATCGTCGCGTTGGTAGAAGATGAGTTCGGGCGGCGTGCCGTCGTCGAACTGGCGCAGCTTGAGGCGGCCGGTGGGCACGTCGTAGAAGAAATCCTGTTGGCGAAAGACGAGGGGCGCATCGGTGGCGAGGGCGGCTGCGCGCTCGCGCAACTGGTCGAACTGATGCGTGCGCGCCTTGATTTCGATGTTGCGTGCCATGAAAAGGTCTCCGTTGGTGGGCTTAAGCCGAGCGTACCAAGCATACCGTGACCCGTGCGTTACACGGACCATTGGGCGTCGATGAGTTTGAGCGCGGCGGCGATGGCGGGTTCGTCGCGACGTTCGGCGAGCGCGACGAACGAGAGTTGTGTCGGCACGATGACGCCATCGACGATGGTGAGCGCATGGGCGTGCGCCTGGGCGAGCGCGATGGAATCGCGCGCGAGCGAGAGCCCGACGCCGGATTTCACGAGATCGAGCATGGACGGTTCCTGATCGACTTCGGCGACGATGACGGGCGTGGCGCCGGCTTCGCGGAACACGCGCGAGAGCAGCCGGTTGTGAGCGGATTCGGGCGGCGTCCAGATCCAGGGCAGCTTGGCGAGCGTGGCCCAATTGCGTTTGCCTTTGTTGACGCGGTTGTGCCATCCGGCGGGCGCGAGCACGCGATACAGGAATGGCGTGAGCCGGACGACGTGAAAGCGGTCGCCGTCGCGTGAGCCGTCGATGGCGGGATCGCCGATGTAGTAGCCGACGTCGAGATCGCGTGCGCGGACGCGTTCGAGCACCCATCCGGACATGCCGTGCCGCAGCGCGGTTTCGATGCGCGGATACCGTTCGACGAACTGCCGGAGAAATCCGCCGAGCCGCAAAAATTCCGGATCGAGAATAGTGCCGATCCGCAGCGTCCCGGAGAGTTCATGCCGCAGCGCGGCAGCGGCGCGCCGGACTTCGGCGGCGGTGGCGAGAGCACGTTCGGCGTGGGGGAGGAGGGCTTCGCCGTCGCGGGTGAGGAGCAGCCCGTGCGAGGTTCGGGTGAAGAGGACGACCCCGAGCATTTCCTGAAGGTTTTTGATTTGGAGACTGACGGCGGGCTGCGTGAGATGGAGTTGGGCAGCGGCGCGCGTGAGATTGCCTTCGCGGGCGACGGTGAGAAAGGCGCGCAGGAGGGTGTAGTCCATGCGTGATATTAGCGCGACTTATAACGCGATCGAACGAATCTGATTGGATTAAAAAGCGAATTTCGCACTAGTCTAAGAGACAGCAAGAAAAGAACCGCCGACGAACGACCCAACGCCCGCGCAGCGGGGGCGGAGCTATTTGGTGCTGTGCCAGCGAGTGGAAAGGTGCGATGTGCCAGTGGCTATTCGCACCAAGCCGGGTGGGGCTTGTGAGGGCGACACTTAGGCGAGTGCCACGGCAGGCGTCAAGAATGAGCGAGCAGGGCGTGCAGCGGGCGGTAGAAAAGCTGCTTTCTTTGGTTACTTTCTTTGCAGCAGCAAAGAAAGTGACCCCCGCCCCGGGGAGGGGCGACCTAATAGACCGACACGAAAGGCCGCAAGAAAAAAAGACGGCAAAAAAGAGACTGGAGACATTGAGATGAAACAGACAGCAAGAAAAGAAGAGGGCACCTACGATTACATAGTGATAGGCGCGGGCACCGCAGGTTGCGTGCTGGCGAACCGCCTGACGGAGGACCCGAACACGCGCGTGCTGCTGCTAGAAGCCGGCGGCAAGGACGATTACCACTGGATCCACATCCCGGTGGGATATTTGTACTGCATAGGCAACCCGCGCACCGACTGGCTGTACAAGACGCAGAAAGAGCCGGGCCTGAACAACCGATCGCTCTCCTACCCGAGAGGAAAAGTCCTGGGAGGATGCTCGTCGATCAACGGCATGATCTACATGCGCGGCCAGCGCGAAGACTACGACGATTGGGCGCACATCACGGGCGATTCGAACTGGTCGTGGGACTCGGTCCTGCCGATCTTCAAGCGCAGCGAAGACCACCACGGCGGTGAGAACCAATGGCACGGCGCGGGCGGCGAATGGCGCGTGGAAAAGCAGCGCCTGAAGTGGAAGATCCTGGAAACCTTCGCGCAGGCCGCGCAACAAACCGGCATCCCCGCGACCGATGACTTCAATCGCGGCGACAACACGGGCGTCGGCTATTTCGATGTGAACCAGCGCGGCGGCATCCGATGGAACGCGGCGAAAGCGTTCCTGCGCGAAGCGATGAAGCGCCCGAATCTCACGACGATCACCGGCGCGCATACGCAAAGGCTTGTGTTCGAAGGCGCACGTTGCGTGGGCGTGGAATATCGCGGCGGCGATACCGACTTCATCGCAAGGGCGCGATGCGAAGTCGTGCTGAGCGCGGGCGCGGTGAATTCACCGCAGATCCTCGAACTATCGGGCATCGGCAATGGCGCGCGGCTGCAGCGGCTCGGCATCGATGTCGTGCAGCATTTGCGCGGCGTCGGCGAAAATCTGCAGGACCACTTGCAACTGCGCATGGCCTACAAGGTGAACGGCGCGCGCACGCTGAACACGCTGTCCGCGCGCTGGTGGGGCAAGCTCTTCATCGGCATGCAATACGCGCTCATGCGAAGCGGCCCGATGTCGATGGCGCCATCGCAGCTCGGCGTGTTCGCCAAGTCGAATCCCGACGATGCATCCATCAAGCGCGCCGATGTCGAATACCACGTGCAGCCTTTGTCGCTCGAACGTTTCGGCGAACCGCTGCATCCGTTCAATGCGTTCACGGCTTCCGTGTGCAATTTGCGCCCGACATCGCGCGGCAGCGTGCATATCGAATCGCCGGATGCGCATGCCGCGCCGTTGATCGCGCCGAATTATCTTTCGACGGACCGTGACCGTGAAATCGCCGTGAACTCGCTGCGTCTCACGCGACGCATCGTGAGCGCGCCGGCGCTTGCGCGTCATGCGCCCGAAGAGATTCTGCCGGGCATTCAGTTCCAGACGCAGGAAGAACTCGTCGAAGCAGCGGGCAATATCGGCACGACGATCTTTCATCCGGTCGGCACGTGCCGCATGGGCACGGACAACGACCCGGCCGCCGTCGTCGATAGCCGCTTGCGCGTGATCGGCGTGCGCGGACTGCGCGTGGTGGATGCATCGGTGATGCCGGTCATCACATCGGGCAACACGAATTCGCCGACGCTGATGATCGCCGAGCGCGCAAGCCAGATGATCCGCGAAGACCGCGATACGCTGCACACACAGGAAGTGATCGCATCAGCGCTTGCGTGAATGTGACGAGCGCGATGACCATGAGCACGCGGCGTGCCCCGATCGCGTGCATCGACGGGTATTTTGCGTGCCGCGTGAGTTAGTGCAAATCCCAATGATTGCGCTGCATCATTGGCGCGACAATGGCTCCGGATCAAAGTGATGCTCGGCTTACCTCGTGTCCGCTTTGTGCAGCACGCAATGCACATAGAGTCGCAGCACGAAGCGACGCCGCGCCGGAATGGAGACAACGTTCGGGCGCGTGCGGAAAGAACAATAAGGCGCAGGCGAATTCATCGTCTAGCGCCTCACTTCGCATGGAAGGGGACATGATTCTCGGCGATACCATTCTGGAAACGCGAGGGCTCACGAAAGAATTCAAAGGCTTCACGGCCGTGAATGGCGTGAACCTGCGCGTGCGCCGTGGCTCGATCCATGCGCTGATCGGCCCGAACGGCGCGGGCAAGACCACTTGCTTCAATCTGCTCACCAAGTTTCTCGAACCCTCGGCGGGGCAGATCGTCTTCAACGGTACCGATATCACGCGCGAACGTCCCGCCCATATCGCGCGACGCGGCATCATCCGTTCGTTCCAGATTTCCGCCGTGTTCCCGCATTTGAGCGTGCTGCAGAACGTGCGTATCGGCTTGCAGCGTCAGCTCGGCACGTCGTTTCAGTTCTGGCGCAGCGAACGTTCGCTCGATGCCCTGAACGATCGCGCGATGGACCTGCTCACACAAGTCGGCCTCACCGATTTCGCCGATACGAAAACCGTCGAGCTTTCGTACGGACGCAAGCGCGCGCTCGAAATCGCGACGACGCTTTCGATGGAGCCCGAACTCATGCTGCTCGACGAACCGACGCAAGGCATGGGCCACGAAGATGTCGATCGCGTGACGGCGCTCATCAAGAAAGTATCGGCGGGGCGCACGATCCTGATGGTCGAACACAACATGAACGTGATCGCCGGCATCTCCGACACCATCACCGTGCTTCAGCGCGGCGAAGTGCTCGCGGAAGGCAACTACGCGGAAGTGTCGAAGAATCCGCTGGTGATGGAAGCCTACATGGGCAGCGCCGATGCGGCGCTCACCGGAGCGCACGCATGAGTACGATCGTGGAAGAGCGCCGCTCGCGCGAGGCGAACGGCGCGGCGGGCAATGCGCCTGCGCTGGAAATCGCGGGATTGCAGGCGTGGTACGGGGAATCGCACATCCTGCATGGCGTCGATCTGAAGGTGAATCGCGGCGAAGTGGTCACGCTGCTCGGCCGCAACGGCGCCGGACGCACGACCACGCTGCGCGCCATCATGGGCCTCACCGGCCGGCGCACGGGCTCCATTCGCGTCGGCGGACGCGAGACCATCGGGCTGCCGACGCACAAGATCGCGCACTTCGGCGTCGGCTATTGCCCGGAAGAGCGCGGCATCTTTTCGAGCCTGTCGTGCGAAGAGAATCTGCTGCTGCCGCCGCTCGTCGGCAATCCGAAGGAAGCGATGCCGCTCGACGAGCTCTATGCCATGTTTCCGAACCTGCAGGAACGGCGCGCGAGCCAGGGCACGCGTCTGTCAGGCGGCGAACAGCAAATGCTCGCCGTCGCGCGCATTCTGCGAACGGGCGCCAATCTTCTCCTGCTCGATGAAATCTCGGAGGGCCTCGCGCCCGTCATCGTGCAGACACTCGCGCGGATGATCCTCATGCTCAAGGCGCGCGGCTACACCATCGTGATGGTCGAACAGAATTTTCGTTTCGCGGCGCCGCTCGCGGACCGCTTCTATGTGATGGAGCACGGGAACATCGTCGAGCATTTCGGTGCGGGGGAACTCGAAGCGAAGATGCCGGTGCTGCACGAACTGCTCGGCGTGTGATCGCCGGCAACGCGGCAAAGACTGCATCGCAGTAGGGCAACAGGCACGACCAGTAACACGGCAAGAACCAAAACTCACGGAGACTGGAATGAAAAAGAAGACCCTCGCGCGCCTCTCTACTCTTTGTTTTGCGGCTGCGGCGGCGAGTGTGACGCTGATGAGCAGCGGCGCGCAGGCGGCCGATGCCAACAGCGTCAAGATCGGCTTCGTCACCGACTTGTCGGGCCTCTACGCCGACATCGACGGACAAGGCGGCCTCGAAGCCATCCGCATGGCGATCGCCGATTTCGGCGGCAAGGTGAACGGCAAGCCGATCGAACTCGTGTACGCGGATCACCAGAACAAGGCGGACATCGCGGCATCGCGCGCGCGCGAGTGGATCGACCGTGACGGCGTGAACGTGATCATCGGCGGCACCAACTCGGCCACCGCGCTCTCCACCGCGCAAGTGTCGGCGGAAAAGAAGGTGCCGTACATCAACATCGGCGCGGGCGCGGACAACCTCACGAACGAGCAGTGCTCGCCGTACACCGTCCACTACGCCTACGACACGATGGCGCTCGCCAAGGGCACCGGTTCTGCGGTGACGAAGCAGGGCGGCAAGACGTGGTACTTCCTCACCGCCGACTACGCGTTCGGCAAGGCGCTGGAAAAGAACACGTCGGATGTCGTGAAGGCCAACGGCGGCCAGGTGCTGGGCGCGGTGCGTCATCCGCTGTCGGCGTCGGACTTCTCGTCGTTCCTGTTGCAGGCGCAAGGATCGAAGGCGCAAGTGCTCGGCTTGGCGAACGCGGGCGGCGACACGATCAACTCGATCAAGGCCGCGAAGGAATTCGGCATCAACAAGTCGATGAAGATCGCTGCGCTGCTCATCTTCCTGTCGGACATCCACAGCCTGGGCCTCGAAACGACGCAAGGTCTCGTCGCGACGGATAGCTGGTACTGGAACAAGGACGACAAGACGCGCGAATGGGCGAAGCGCTACTTCGCGAAGATGAAGAAGATGCCGACGAGTCTTCAGGCCGCCGACTACTCCGCCGTCACGACGTATCTGAAGGCCGTGAAAGCGGTGGGCAGCACGGACAACGACAAGGTCATGGCCGAGATGAAGAAGACGAAGATCGACGACTTCTACGCGAAGGGCTACATCCGCCAGGACGGCGCGATGATCCACGACATGTACCTGATGGAAGTGAAGAAACCTTCGGAATCCAAAGAACCGTGGGACTACTACAAGATCACGGCGACGATTCCGGGCGATCAGGCGTTCGGCACGAAGGCGGAATCGCGCTGCGCGGCCTGGAAGTAAGTTTTCGGTGAGCAGACGTGGCGGGCGGCTCGCGGGCCGCCCGTCGCCACAACGTTTCTGACGGCGGTTCAATGGAAATATTCGGCATCCCGCTCGCCGCGATGATGAGCCAGTTGCTGCTCGGACTGGTGAACGGTTCGTTCTACGCGATCCTGAGTCTCGGGCTCGCGGTGATCTTCGGCTTGCTCAACGTCATCAACTTCGCGCACGGCGCGCTCTTCATGCTGGGCGCGATGCTCGCGTGGATGGGCTATTCGTACTTCAACGTCCCGTACTGGGCGATGCTGCTGCTCGCGCCCGTCATCGTGGGCTTGCTGGGCGTGGTCATCGAACGGTCGATGCTGCGCTGGCTCTACAAGCTCGACCATCTCTACGGCTTGCTGCTCACGTTCGGCCTCACGCTCGTGATCGAAGGCGTGTTCCGTTCCATCTACGGCTCGTCGGGGCAACCGTACGACGTGCCGTCGCTTTTGTCCGGCGCGACGAATCTCGGCTTCATGTTCCTGCCGAACTATCGCGCGTGGGTGGTCGTGGCGTCGCTCATCGTCTGCTTCGCGACGTGGTTCGTCATCGAAAAGACGCGCATCGGCGCCTATCTGCGCGCGGGCACGGAGAACCCGAAGCTCGTCGAGGCATTCGGCGTCAACGTGCCGCTGATGATCACGCTGACCTACGGCTTCGGCGTGGCGCTCGCGGCGTTCGCGGGCGTGCTGGCCGCGCCGGTCATCCAGGTGTCGCCGCTGATGGGGCAGTCGATGATCATCACCGTGTTCGCCGTCGTGGTGATCGGCGGGATGGGATCGATCATGGGCTCGATCCTCACGGGCCTGCTGCTCGGCGTGATCGAAGGCTTCACGCGCGTGTTCTATCCGGAAGCGTCCGCGACGGTCGTCTTCGTCATCATGGCGCTCGTGCTGCTCGTGCGTCCGGCAGGGCTCTTCGGCAAGGAAAAATGATGCAGAGAAAAGCGCTTTACGGCCTGTTGCTGATCGGTCTCCTGATCGCGCCGTTCGCGGGCGTGTACCCGGTCTTCATGATGAAGGTGCTGTGCTTCGCGTTGTTCGCGGCGGCGTTCAACCTGCTGATCGGCTATACGGGGCTGCTGTCCTTCGGGCACGCGATGTTCCTTGCGAGCGCCGGCTACACCACCGGCCATGCGATCCAGACGCTCGGCTTCACGCCCGAACTCGGCGTGATCGCCGGCACGGCGGTAGCGACGCTGCTCGGCGTGGTCGTCGGGCTGCTCGCGATCCGCCGACAAGGCATCTACTTCGCGATGGTCACGCTCGCGCTCGCGCAGATGGTCTACTTCGTGTTCCTGCAGGCGCCGTTCACGCACGGCGAAGACGGCCTGCAGGGCGTGCCGCGCGGCAAGCTGTTCGGCATCGTGAACCTCGGCAACGACATCACGCTGTACTACATCGTGCTCGTGGTGATGCTGCTCGCGTTCGCGCTGATCGTGCGCATCGTGCATTCGCCGTTCGGACAGGTGCTGATCGCGATCAAGGAGAACGAGCCGCGCGCGGTATCGCTCGGCTATGACACCGCGCGCTACAAGCTGCTCGCGTTCGTGCTGTCGGCGGGGCTCGCGGGTCTGGCGGGCGCGACGAAGACGCTCGTGCTCGGCTTCGAAACGCTCGGCGATGCCTACTGGACAATGTCCGGCCTCGTCGTGCTCATGACGCTCGTCGGCGGCATGAGCACGATGTTCGGGCCGCTGCTCGGCGCGGCGATCATCGTCGCGCTCGAAGACCGGCTCGGCGATATCGGCACGGGCATCGCGAATCTCACGGGCGTCGAGTGGTTCCAGTCGCTCGGCGAATCGGTGACGATTGTGACCGGCGTGATTTTCATCGCGTGCGTGCTGGCTTTCCGGCGCGGGATCGTCGGGGAAATCGTGGCGCGCGTGAGGCCGTTGCAGGGATAGCGCGATTTAGTTTGAATTCCGAACGAATCGCGTGCAGTGCAAAACCCGTGGTTGACGGCACAAAATGCGCCCATTTAAGGTGCTTGCATGCACCACTAGGGTAAATGCTAGGTTGTCGTGTAATGGTCACGACATTAATATCCTTCCTAGTTCTGTTGCACCCGAATTTTGAGGTGGAGAACGAGGAGACATGAGGCACAAAGTGCCCAAATCGAAAGCGCTGTTGGATGACTCCAACAGCGCTTTTTTATTTGCCCGCCGATAATACGGTCGCCGCTCAAGCGATTTAACAGACAGATAATGCGGGCGAGCTTTTCAAGCCATCGCGTCACGTGCGCCAAGCCTCACGCGGCGGGGCGCAAGCCCTTCAAAACGCTTGCTGCGCGGCGCTTGCGTCCGCTAAACTGCATTTCCCGACCCGCTGGTCGGCGATTCGCGACATAAAATCCGCGGGCGTTCAAGCATGACTTCTTCCTGGCATTACTTCAATTCGAACTGACGATTTACGGGGTGCAAATCAATGAAGTGGGCGTTACGCGGTAAGGCGGTCGCGATGGCCGTTGCGGGATTAACGGCGGTTATGAGCACGCAGGTTCGGGCGGACGTGAAAATAGGCGTGACGGTTTCGGCGACAGGGCCGGCCGCATCGCTCGGTATTCCGGAGAAGAACACCATCGCGTTATTGCCGAAGGAAGTGGCGGGGCAGAAGGTGCAATACATCGTGCTCGACGACGCCACCGATTCCACGCAAGCCGTCAAGAATGCGCGCAAGCTCACGAGCGAAGATCACGTCGATGCGCTCATCGGTTCGACCGTTGTTCCGAATTCCCTCGCGATGATCGATATCGCCGCCGAAACCACCACGCCGATGATCTCGATGGCCGCGGCCGCCAGCATCGTCGAACCGATGGACAGCAAGCGCGCGTGGGTCTTCAAGACGCCGCAGAACGACATCCTCATGGCGACGGCCATCGCGCAGCATATGGCGAATCACGGCGTGAAGACAGTCGCGTTCATCGGCTTCGCGGATGCGTACGGCGAGAGCTGGTTCAAGGAGTTCTCGAAGGCGGCAGATCTGGCGAAGCTGAAGGTCGTCGCGAACGAGCGCTTTGCGCGCAACGACGCGTCGGTCACCGGGCAAGTGCTGAAGATGGTGTCGCAGAACGCGGACGCGGTGCTGATCGCGGGCGCGGGCACGCCGGCCGCGCTGCCGCAGAAGACGCTCAAGGAGCGCGGCTACAAGGGCAAGATCTATCAGACGCACGGCGTCGCCAATAACGACTTCCTGCGCGTGTGCGGCAAGGATTGCGAAGGCACGTTCCTGCCGGCGGGACCGCTCCTGGTCGCCGAGCAGCTGCCCGACAGCAATCCCGTGAAGCCGGCCGCGCTCGCCTACAAGAAGGCGTACGAAGGCGCGAACGGCGCGGGATCGGTCTCGACGTTCGGCGGTCACGCGTGGGACGCGGGCCTCATTCTTCAACGCGCGATTCCCATCGCATTGAAGAAGGGCCAGCCCGGCACGCCGGCGTTCCGCGAGGCGTTGCGCGCGGCCATCGAAGAGACGAAGAACCTGCCCGCGTCGCACGGCATCTTCAACATGAGCGCGAACGATCACTCCGGACTCGATCAGCGAGCGCGCGTGATGGTGGAGATCGTCGGCGGCAAGTGGAAGTTGTCGGCTAACTGAACGTCGATATGTGAATCGATCCGGACATCAAAGGCGCGTTGCAACGAACGCGCCTTTTTTGTTGTGCAGGAGTGGAAAGAAGAGGGCGCAAAGCCCCGCGCATTGGCCTGGGCATCGCTCTGTATTGGTCAGGGAAAACGAGCCTTGGCATGGTGTAACGCGGTAAATAGATTGGGTGCGCCTTTTTTGAGTCGGGCGCATCGATAAAAACTCGCAGCAGCGCACCGCAGGGGTGCCTGATAGCAAAACGAGCACAGTCGCGTTTGGAGACGAGCAATGAAAACGAAGAAAGCATGGGTTGGCAGGAGCATCGCGCTCGCACTCGCGGGCAGCGCGATTTTCGGCACGGGCGCCGCATTCGCGCAGGTGAAGATCGGCGTGACGTTGTCGGCGACGGGACCGGCGGCATCGCTCGGGATTCCCGAGAAAAATACCGTCGCGCTGCTGCCGAAGGAGATCGGCGGCAAGTCGGTGCAATACATCGTGCTCGATGACGGTTCCGACACGAGCCGCGCCGTGCAGAACACGCGCAAGCTGATCGACGAGGATCATGTCGACGCGATCATCGGCTCGACGGTCACGCCGAACTCGCTCGCGATGATCGATCCGGCATCGAGCGCGAAGACGCCGATGATCTCGATGGCCGCATCCGCCGCGATCATCGCGCCGATGGATGCGAAGAAGGCTTGGGTCTTCAAGACGCCGCAGAACGACGCGCTCATGGCCGACGCCATCGCCGGTTACATGGAGAAGCACGGCGTGAAGACGGTGGGTTTCATCGGCTTCGCGGATGCCTACGGCGACGGCTGGTACAACGTGTTCAACACGGCGGCCGCGGCGCACAAGCTGAAGATCGTCACGAACGAACGCTATAACCGCACGGACACGTCCGTCACGGGCCAGGTGCTGAAGACGATGGGCGCGAACCCCGACGCGGTGTTGATCGCGGGCGCGGGCACGCCGTCCGCGCTGCCGGCGAAGGCGCTGAAGGAGCGCGGCTACAAGGGCAAGGTCTATCAGACGCACGGCGTCGCGAACAACGACTTCCTGCGCGTCTGCGGCAAGGACTGCGAAGGCGAAATCCTGCCGGCGGGTCCCGTGCTTGTCACCGAGCAACTGCCGGACAGCAATCCGGTGAAAAAGTCGTCGGCGGCATACAAGGACGCGTACGAGAAGGCCAACGGCGCGGGATCACTGTCGACGTTCGGCGGTCACGCGTGGGATGCCGGTCAGATGCTCGCGCGCGCCATCCCCGAGGCGCTGAAGAAAGCGCAGCCGGGCACGCCCGAGTTCCGCGAGGCGCTGCGCGCCGCGCTCGAGAACCTGAAGGACCTGCCGGTCGCGCACGGCATCATGAACACCACGACGAACGATCACAACGGCTTCGACAATCGCGCACGCGTGATGGTGCAGATCGTCGACGGCAAGTGGAAGCTGCTGAACGACTAAGCCGTGCGAGGCGTGGTCGTGCGTGAGCGTCCTCGCCTCCCATTTTCAAGATAGGGAAGCGGCGCGCCGATGGTGCGCCGCTTTTCCCATGTTCCACGGGCTCTCGCGGCCCTCCAGGTTTTTCAGGAAGCTCAAAGAGGAAGTATGGACTTATCGATTGCGGCGATTCTCGCGCAAGACGGGATCACGACGGGAGCGATCTACGCCTTGCTCGCGCTCGCCTTGGTGCTCGTGTTTTCCGTGACACGCGTCATTTTCATTCCGCAGGGCGAGTTCGTCGCGTATGGCGCGCTGACGCTGGCCGCGCTGCAAACGCAGAAGCTGCCGGCGACGTGCTTCCTGCTCATCGCGATGGGCGTGGGCTGCTTCATCGCGGAAGTCGCATCGATCGTGCGGCATCCTGCGCGCTATCACCAGATCGGTCGCCTGCTCGCGGTGCTGGCGGGCAAGTACCTGCTGTTTCCCGTGGCCGTGTGGGGGCTCACCCAATCCGTCTTCGCGCAGCCGTTGCCGATGATGGCGCAGATCGCGCTGACGCTGCTCATCGTCGTGCCGATGGGACCGTTCGTGTATCGGCTCGCGTACGAGCCGATCGCAGAGGCGAGCACGCTGCTGCTTTTGATCGTCGCGGTGGCCGTGCATTTCGCGATGGTCGGCCTCGGGCTCGTGATGTTCGGCGCGGAAGGTTCGCGCACGACCGCGTTCTCGGACGCCAACTTCGATATCGGCGGCGTCTCGATTTCCGGGCAAAGCCTGTGGGTCGTCGGCACGGCCGTGGTTCTCATCGCGGCGCTGTACTTCTACTTCGATCGTTCGATTTCGGGCAAGGCGCTGCGCGCGACGTCGGTGAATCGGCTGGGCGCGCGGCTCGTCGGCATCGGAACGACGCAAGCGGGACGCCTCGCGTTCACGCTCGCGGCCGGCCTCGGCGCGCTGTGCGGCGTGCTCGTCGCGCCGATCACGACCATCTACTACGACTCGGGCTTCCTGATCGGCCTGAAGGGCTTCGTCGGGGCGATCGTCGGCGGGCTGGTGAGTTATCCGCTCGCGGCGGCGGGATCGCTGCTGGTCGGGCTGCTGGAGTCGTACTCGTCGTTCTGGGCGAGTGCTTACAAGGAGGTCATCGTCTTCACGTTGATCATTCCGGTGCTGCTGTGGCGAAGCCTGGCGAGCCCGCATTCGGATGAAGACGAGGAGTAATCCGATGAAATTCCGACTTTTCTGGGTCTTCTTGCTGGTCGTATTCGCGTTGCCCGTGTTGCCGGGGCCGGTTTCGGTGCCGGAGTACTGGATCACGCTGCTGAACTACATCGGCCTCTATTCGATCGTCGCGATCGGCCTCGTGCTGCTGACGGGCATCGGCGGCATGACGAGCTTCGGGCAGGCGGCGTTCGTCGGCGTCGGCGCGTATGCGACCGCGTTCCTGACGACGAGCTTCGGCATCTCGCCCTGGCTCGCGCTGATAGCGGGCGTCGTGCTAACGGCCTTCATCGCGCTGCTGCTCGGTCTTATCACGATGCGGCTTTCAGGCCACTTTCTACCGCTCGGCACCATTGCGTGGGGGCTGTCGCTGTTCTATCTGTTCGGGAATATGGAACTGCTCGGCAAGTACGACGGCATCAACGGCATTCCCGTGCTGAACCTGTTCGGCTGGCAGCTCGAATCGGGCCGCAGCATCTACTACCTGATCTGGGTCGTCGTGCTGCTGGCGGTGGTCTCTGTTCAGAATCTGCTTAATAGTCGACCGGGCCGCGCAATCCGCGCGCTTCGCGGCGGCGGCGTCATGGCGGAAGCGATGGGCGTCAACACGGCGTGGATGCGCGTCGTGATCTTCATCTACGCGGCGGTTCTCGCGGCCATCTCCGGCTTCCTCTACGCGCATTTGCAGCGCGCGGTGAATCCGACGCCATTCGGGCTGAACCACGGCATCGAGTTCCTGTTCATGGCGGTGGTCGGCGGTGTATCGCATGTTTGGGGTGCGATTCTGGGCGCGACGATCCTCACCGTGCTGCAGGACTACCTGCAGACGCTGCTTCCCAAGCTGATCGGCGCGAACGGCAATTTCGAGATCATCGTGTTCGGCGTCGTCATGGTGCTGCTTCTGCAGTACGCGCGACAGGGCGTATGGCCGTTCGTCGCGCGACTGTTCCCGCGTGGGACGCGCGCGCATGTGCCGGATCACGGAGAACCGTTGCCGCAGCGCAGCAAACCGTCGGCGGGCGAGCCGCTGCTGATCGTCGACAAGGCGCGCAAGCAGTTCGGCGGCCTCGTCGCGGTCAACGACGTGAGCTTCGATGTCAAAGCAGGGGAGATCATCGGCCTGATCGGTCCGAACGGTGCGGGCAAGTCGACCACGTTCAATCTTGTCACCGGCGTCCTGCAGGCGACGAGCGGCGCGATCACTTTTCACGGCGAACGCATCGAAAAGCTGACATCGCGGATGATCGTGAAGCGCGGCATCGGGCGGACGTTCCAGCACGTCAAAATGCTGCCGGGGATGAGCGTGCTGGAGAACGTGGCCATCGGCGCGCATTTGCGGGGGAACACGGGCGTGTGGCGCAGCATCGCGCGGCTGAACGCGGCGGAAGAAGCGCGGCTGATGTCGGAAGCGGCGAAGCAGATCACACGCGTCGGCTTGGAAAAACATATGTACAGCGAGGCGGGCAGTCTCGCGCTCGGCCAGCAGCGCATTCTTGAGATTGCGCGTGCGCTTTGCTGTGACCCGACGCTGTTGCTGCTCGACGAACCGGCTGCGGGTCTTCGATATCAAGAGAAGCAGCAGCTCGCCGACTTGCTGCGCAAACTGCGCGCGGAAGGCATGAGCATTTTGCTCGTCGAGCACGACATGGACTTCGTGATGAATCTGACGGATCGGCTCGTCGTGATGGAGTTCGGAACGAAGATCGCGGAAGGCTTGCCGGAGGAAGTCCAAAAAGATCCGGCGGTTCTCGAAGCGTACTTGGGCGGGGTGGAATGATGAGCGGATCGATTCTGGAAGTAACCGGCTTGTCCGTGCGATACGGCAAGGTCGAGGCATTGCACGACGCGAAGCTGGAGGTCGGCGCAGGGCAAATCGTGTCGGTTATCGGGCCGAACGGCGCGGGCAAATCGACCCTGCTGAACGCGATCATGGGCGCGTTGCCGCATACGGGGCATGCGAAGGGCAGCGTTCGGTACTTGGGCGATGACGTATCGGCGGTTGCCATCGAACGCCGTGTCGCACGTGGAATGTGTCTGGTCCCGGAAAAGCGAGAGCTTTTTGCTTCAATGACCGTTGAGGATAATCTCGTGCTGGGCGCGTATCGACGGAAGCGCGCCGGTGAGCGCAATTTCCTCGACCAGCTCGATCACGTCTTCGAACTCTTTCCACGACTGAAGGAGCGTCGGGAGCAGGCGGCGGGCACGCTGTCGGGCGGTGAACGGCAAATGCTGGCAGTAGGGCGCGCGCTGATGGGCAAGCCGCAGTTGCTGATGCTGGATGAGCCGAGTCTTGGACTCGCGCCGCTGATCGTGAAGGAGATATTCCACATTATCAGCGCGCTCAGGCAGACGGGTGTGGCGACGCTGCTCATCGAGCAAAACGCCCGGGCCGCGTTGCAAATTTCCGACTACGGTTACGTGCTCGAGACGGGCGAATTTGCGCTCGAGGGCAAGGCGGACGACCTGCAGCACAACCCCAAGGTCATCGAGACCTATCTCGGCTTGGCAAAGAAAGCCGCTTAATCGAGCCCGGCCCGTCGTTTTTGGATGGCGTGTTTCACGTGAAACACGCCATTTTTTTCGTCCGCGCGAGGCGAGACGAATCGAGCGTAGCGGAAGCCTATATAATCCTGCGATATTCCATCTTCAGGTTCGTGTCGTTCGCACACGAAATCCCAATGCTTTATCCCACAGAATTCGATGTAATCGTCGTTGGCGGCGGTCACGCAGGCACAGAGGCGGCCCTCGCGTCCGCTCGAATGGGCTGTACAACCCTCCTTTTGACCCACAATATCGAGACGCTGGGCCAGATGAGCTGCAATCCGTCGATTGGCGGCATCGGCAAGGGCCATTTGGTCAAGGAAGTCGATGCGCTCGGCGGCGCCATGGCAGCCGCGACGGACGAGTCGGGCATCCAGTTCCGAATCCTGAATTCGTCGAAGGGGCCGGCAGTGCGGGCCACGCGCGCGCAGGCTGACCGGCTGCTCTATAAGCAGGCGATTCGGCATCGGCTCGAAAATCAGCCGAATCTGTGGCTCTTCCAGCAAGCAGTCGATGATCTGATCGTCGAAGGCGATCGCGTCGTCGGCGCTGTGACACAGGTCGGGCTGCGCTTCCGCGCCCGCGCCGTCGTGCTGACCGCCGGCACATTCCTCGACGGCAAGATTCACGTGGGCCTGAACAACTACGTTGGTGGCCGTGCGGGCGATCCTGCCGCTGTATCGCTCTCGGCTCGACTCAAAGAGTTGAAGCTGCCGCAAGGCCGGCTCAAAACGGGCACGCCGCCGCGAATCGACGGCCGCACCATCGATTTCTCCAAGCTGGAGGAGCAGCCGGGCGACCTCGATCCTATTCCCGTTTTCTCGTTCCTGGGTCGCGTCGAGCAGCATCCGCATCAGATGCCGTGCTGGGTCACGCATACGAATACGCAGACGCACGACATCATTCGCTCAGGGTTGGATCGGTCGCCGATGTATACCGGCGTGATCGAAGGCGTCGGGCCGCGGTATTGCCCGTCCATCGAGGACAAGATTCATCGATTCGCCTCGAAGGACGCACATCAGATCTTTCTTGAGCCAGAAGGGCTGACTACGAACGAGTTTTATCCCAATGGCATCTCCACGAGCCTGCCCTTCGACGTTCAGTTGGAACTCGTGCGTTCGATGCGTGGGCTCGAGCACGCGCACATCCTGCGGCCTGGCTACGCGATCGAATACGATTACTTCGATCCGCGCGCGCTCAAGGCGTCGCTAGAAACGAAGGCGATTGGCGGGCTGTTCTTCGCCGGGCAGATCAACGGCACGACCGGCTATGAAGAGGCGGCGGCGCAAGGGCTGGTGGCCGGGATTAATGCAGGATTGCAGGTGCGAGGCAAGGACGCGTGGTCACCACGTCGCGATCAGGCGTATCTCGGCGTGCTGGTCGATGACCTCGTGACGCGCGGCGTCTCCGAGCCATACCGCATGTTCACGAGCCGAGCGGAATACCGCCTTTCTCTGCGCGAAGACAACGCTGACATGCGCTTGACGGAAATCGGCCGCGAGCTCGGCGTCATCGACGATGTGCGCTGGGACGCCTTCAGCCGAAAGCGCGACGCTGTTTCACGTGAAACAGAGCGTTTGCGCTCGACTTGGGTGAATCCGAAAACGCTCTCGGCAGAAGAGGCGACAGTGCTTCTCGGAAAGCCGATCGATCACGAATACAGCTTGGCCGATCTGCTTCGACGTCCCGGGGTTTCGTACGATGGAATCTGCGCGCTGCGCGGTGGCGAGTGCGCTCCGGAAGCGCAGCTCGCCGACGATCCGGTGTTGCTCGCGCAGATCAAAGAGCAAATCGAGATCGGCGTGAAGTACCAAGGCTATATCGATCGACAAGCCGATGAGATCGTCCGCAACGGAGCGCAAGAAAACACGCGCTTGCCCGAGGGAATCGACTACAGCGAAGTGCGCGGGCTCTCCTTTGAGGCGCGTCAAAAGCTGTCGCAGCATCGACCGGAAACGATAGGGCAGGCGTCGCGCATTTCGGGTATCACGCCGGCCGCGATTTCGTTGCTCATGGTGCACCTCAAGCGCGGGCTTGGACGTCGCGGCAAGAGCGCCGGTGGCGAAGCGGCATCCAGCACGACGGCGGCTCAATGACGGATCTCGCGACAATGCTCGACGATGGCGCCGCGCAACTCGGCGTGGCGCTGTCCGCAGGTCAGAAGCAACAACTGCTCGATTATGTGGCGCTCCTCGGAAAGTGGAATGCCGTCTACAACCTGACGGCCATCCGCGATCCGAAGCAGATGATGATTCAGCACATTCTGGATTCGCTCGCGGTCGTTCCTGCAATCAGCGAGCGCGCCGCAGCCAATGTGCTCGACGTCGGCTCGGGCGGCGGACTGCCCGGTATCGTGATCGCGATTGCGTTGCCGAACGTGCACGTCACGCTGAACGATATCGTGCATAAGAAAACCGCGTTTCAGTCACAGGCGAAGGCGCATTTGGACTTGCCGAACCTGTCGGTCGTGACCGGGCGCGTCGAAAGTCTGACGCCGGGCGTCGAAGTGCCGGAAAAATTCGCCGTAATCGTGTCGCGCGCATTCGCAGAGCTCTCGGATTTCGTTACACTTTCGCGTCATCTGGTTGCGGACGGCGGCCGGATCTTGGCGATGAAGGGCGTCAAACCGGATGCCGAAATCGCCCGTCTGCCGGCTGGCGCGACGGCAACGCGCATCGACCGCTTGACCGTGCCGATGCTAGATGCCGAGCGGCACCTAATTGAAGTCGCGTTCGATGTCTGAGTGCCCGCACCGACCCAGCCATGCTGATCTTCTGACAGCGAAGAAACGAGGACACTAAACGATGGCAAAAATCTTCTGCGTCGCAAATCAGAAGGGCGGCGTTGGAAAGACGACGACCGCGGTCAATCTCGCGGCGAGTCTCACGGGGCTCGGGCAGCGCGTGCTGTTGATCGACCTCGATCCGCAGGGCAACGCGACGATGGGCAGCGGCGTCGACAAGGCCGCGTGCGAGAACACGGTGTACGAAGTGCTCGTGGATGGCGTGACCTTGCGCGAGGCGCGCGTGCGTCCAGAAGCGGTCGCATACGACGTACTGCCGGCGAACCGCGAACTGGCGGGTGCCGAAGTCGAACTCGTCGGCATGGAAAACCGTGAGGGGATTCTTCGCAAGGCCATCGCCGATATAGCGGATGACTATGATTTCGTGCTGATCGATTGCCCTCCCGCGCTTTCATTGCTCACCCTCAATGCGTTGTGCGCGGCGCACGGCGTCGTCATTCCGATGCAGTGCGAATACTTCGCGCTGGAAGGGTTGTCGGACCTCGTCAACACAATCAAACAAATCCACGCGAATCTCAACCGTGATCTGAAAGTCATCGGCTTGTTGCGGGTGATGTTCGATCCGCGGATCACGCTGCAGCAGCAAGTGTCCGACCAACTGAAAGCGCATTTCGGCGACAAGGTTTTCGATGTCGTGATCCCGCGCAATGTGCGTCTCGCCGAGGCGCCGAGCTACGGGCTGCCGGGCGTTGTGTTCGACAAGTCGTCGCGCGGCGCGCAGGCGTACATCCAGTTCGGCACGGAAATGATCGAGCGCGTGCGCGCGCTGCAACCCCATTCGATGCGGCAGGAATCGCCGACGGAGGAATCGAAATGAGCGCTGTGATGAAGAAGAAGGGGCTTGGCCGCGGTCTGGACGCATTGCTCGGCGGCAGCGTGGATATCACCGAAGCCGTGCGCGGCGAGGGAACGCCGAATGTCTTGCCGCTCGACAAGCTGCAAGCCGGCAAGTATCAGCCCCGCACGCGCATGGACGAAGGCGCGCTGCAGGAGCTTGCGGCGAGCATCCGCGCGCAGGGTCTGATGCAGCCGATTCTCGTGCGCTCGATCGGCGACCAGCAGTACGAAATCATCGCGGGCGAGCGGCGTTTCCGCGCCGCGCGTCTCGCCGGCCTGGACGAAGTGCCGGTGCTCGTGAAGAACGTGCCCGATCAGGCCGCCGCCGCGATGGCGCTCATCGAGAACATTCAGCGCGAAGATCTGAATCCGCTGGAAGAGGCGCAGGGCATCCAGCGTCTGCTCGACGAATTCACGTTCACGCACGAGCAGGCCGCCGAAGCGGTCGGCCGCTCGCGCAGCGCGGTGTCGAACCTGCTGCGCTTGCTGAACCTCGCATCGCCCGTTCAGACGATGTTGCTCGCCGGCGACCTCGACATGGGCCACGCGCGCGCGCTGCTCGCCGTCGACGCCGCCACGCAGATCCAGCTTGCCAACCACGTCGTGAATCGGCGTTTGTCGGTGCGTGAAACGGAACGCCTCGTCGCCGCGACGCTCAAGCAAACGCCCGCGACGAAGGCGCGTCCGGCCAACGACGGCGGCCGCGACACGCGACGCCTCGAAGAAGAGCTGTCGGACCTGCTCGCGGCCAGCGTCAAGATCAAGCTCGGCGGAAGAGGGCGCGGGAAAGTGACGATCGACTTCGGCAACCTCGACGCGCTCGAAGGCATTCTGACGAAGCTGCGCGGCAGCAACGTCGAAGCGCCGACGACCGCAGCCTGAACCAGGCCCGATTTTGTCCGAATTCAACGCGAAGGGCGTACGGCCCGATTGGCTGACGCGCGTCTGGAGAATCGTCTGTAAGGAACCGGTCCTCGCCATCCTCGTTGCGGCGCTGGTGCTCTTGCAGATCGGGCATCCGCGCCCGTGGATGTCGCTGCCGGGTCTCGTCGACTGGCAAACGGTACTGACGCTCGCGGGCTTGCTGATCCTGACGAAAGCCATTGAATATTCAGGATTCCTGATGTGGTCGGCGCATCGGCTCGTCCATCACATTCACGGCGTGCGCGGTCTCGCGCTCTTTCTCGTCGCGCTGGCGGCGGCGCTTTCGACGGTGTTGACGAACGATGTCGCGCTTTTCGCCGTCGTGCCGCTCACGTTGTCGTTGCACAAGCTCGCGCCGTTGCCGATGAAGCGCCTCGTGATCGTGATCGCGCTGGCCGTCAACGCGGGATCGATTCTCACACCGCTCGGGAATCCTCAGAATCTTTTCCTATGGCAGACGAGCGGCGTGTCGTTCGGCGCGTTCGTGTGGGCGCTTTTGCCGCTCTGTGCCGCGTTGATGGCGTTGCTCGCCGTCGTCACCTTCGCGATGTTTCGCAACGCGCCGCTCGACCTTTCGGGCGATGTCGAAGCGCATCCCGTGGACCGCGTCCTGTGCGCCGTCAGTGCGGTCGCGTTCGCCGTCTTCGTGGCGCTCGCGGACGCGCATCATGCCGGGCCGGGACTGGCCGCCGTCGCGATCGGCTTTCTGTTATGGCGGCGCAAGATCGTATTCAGCATCGACTGGCTTTTGCTGCTGATCTTCGTGCTGATGTTCATCGTGCTGCGCAGCGCGGCCGCGTTGCCGTCGGTTCATGACGCGATCGCACATATCGGCGTCGGCTCGCCGGTGCGTGCGTTTGCCGCTGGCGCGGTATTGTCGCAAGGCATCAGCAACGTGCCCGCCGCCATCGTGCTTGCCGAGTTCTCGAAAGACTGGCGCGCGCTCGCGTTCGGCGTGAGCGTCGGCGGTTTCGGTGTGGCGATCGGCTCGCTCGCGAATCTCATCGCGGTGCGTTTGTCAGGCGAAAAGAATATCTGGATGCGCTTCCACGCGATGTCGATCCCGTTCTGGATCGCCGCAGCGCTGATCGGATGGGCGCTCGTTTGAAGACTCGAACAGCCGGCAAAGGAATCTGAACTTCTGCTTGCAGTCACAAGAAAAATCTCGGTTTTGAGACCGATTTTCAAGTGCTATCCGCTTGGCTTTTGACACACCTAAACTATTGAATCCGTGACAACAATCGCTTACAATCGCCCGGATTTATCAGCTAGGCCACCTCGAAAGCGCGACGAAAGCGCAGGGTGATTCCCCGGACTCTCGGTTGAGGGCTGGAAGACGGCGCGAGAGCGAAACAGGCGCGCGAGTCTTCAGCAAATGCGACGGAAATGCGCGAACGAAACATGCAAGTCAGCGCTCGCTCAACCGGCGATACGAACACCTCCGGAAATCAGCCGCGCCCCTCTGACGACTCGTGGGATGCCGAAGCGCAAGATAACAATATCGTTCCGCTCACACGGGATCAGGCAGAGAAGCTGTTCGGCCCCGAAGTGAGTCGTCCATCGCGTGTCACGCCTTTGAAGGTCGTGGCTGCGCAAATGGTTTTGTCCCTGGGTGCGACGCTCCTGTGGTGGCTGTTCTATAAGCCGCCGGGCGATGCTGCGCTGTCCGCGTTCCTGGGAGGAGCGATCTGCTGGCTGCCTGCCGCGCTGTTCGCGGCGCGTCTGCGAGCAAAGACCGGCGCGGAGACGATCATGAGCTGGATGATCGGCGAAGCGATCAAGATGGGAGCGACGATTGCTATGTTCGTCGCGGTCGCATTCTGGTACAAGAGCGCGTTGTGGTTGCCGCTGCTCGTCACGTACATCGTGGCTCTGAAGACGTACTGGATTGCAATGGCCCTGCGGTAACCCGGCGTGATTTGCCGCGATGACCTCCCAGGTAAGTGCGGGACGGCTGCGCGGCAACTAGATTGAAGATGTGTGGAACACGTTCCGCACACGGGCCTCCCGCCCCGGAGCCGCGACGCGAAGCGGCGGCTCGGAAGCGGCAGGCGTCGAAAGATTTTTGACAATTTGGGTGGCTTTAACGATATGGCAGCTAGCGAAGGAACGCACGCTCTGGACCCGTCCGAGTACATTGCGCACCACTTGCAGAATCTTTCCACGCACACACAGACGTCGATCTTCGACATCCACGTCTGGAATCTCGACACGCTGTTCTGGTCGATCGTGTGCGGTCTCTTGACCATCATCATTCTCGGTCTTGCCGCACGCAAGGCGACCTCCGGTGTTCCCGGGCGGTTCCAGTGCGCCATCGAGATGCTGGTCGAAATGGTCGAGGACCAGTCGAAGTCGATGATTCACGGCAGCCGCCGCTTCATCGCTCCGCTCGCACTGACCGTGTTCGTCTGGGTCGCCCTGATGAACTCGCTCGACTTCATCCCCGTTGATCTGCCGGGCCGCGTTATCGGCTGGCTGGGTCTTTCGGAAGCGCTGCCGCATCATCGCATCGTGCCGACGGCCGACCTGAACGGCACCATCGGCATCGCGCTCGGCGTGTTCGTGCTGATGATCTACTACAACTTCAAAATCAAGGGCGCCGGCGGCTTCGTGCATGAACTGCTGTCCGCTCCGTTCGGCGCGCATCCGCTCTTGTGGATTCCGAATCTCGCGCTGAACATCATCGAGTTCGTCGCCAAGACGGTTTCGCTCGGCATGCGGCTTTTCGGCAACATGTACGCCGGCGAACTGCTGTTCCTCCTGATCGCCCTTCTGGGCAGCATGTGGACGTTCGGTGCGGACGCTTCGTTGCTCGGCTTTATCGGCCATGTGGTCGCGGGCACGGTTTGGGCGATCTTCCACATTCTGATCGTGCTGTTGCAGGCGTTCATTTTCATGATGCTGACGCTGGTTTATATCGGCCAGGCGCATGACTCACACTGACGCGTTGCGGCACGTTCCGGAATCGTTCAGGTTTTAGGTTTTCGTTTTCTATAAATCCAGTTCCAAAGTCTTTAATCAAAGGAGTGATCATGCAAGCTTTCATCGCCAACATCCAGGGTCTGACCGCCATCGGTATCGGCATCATCATCGGCCTGGGTGCAATCGGCGCCTGTATCGGTATCGGTCTGATGGGCGGCAAGTACATTGAAGCGTGCGCCCGCCAGCCGGAACTGATGAACCCGCTGCAGACCAAGATGTTCCTGCTGGCTGGTCTGATCGACGCGGCGTTCCTGATCGGCGTCGGTGTGGCAATGCTGTTTGCGTTTGCGAACCCGCTGCTTTCGAAGCTCGCAGGCTGAGGTTCCTCGGAACTGTGCGTCTGACTTTTAAAGACGCCTGAACGGAACGGGTGAGGCGCTGATCGAGCTCAACAAGCCGATGAGCGCCTTTTAACCGTTTCACCTCCGATCAAGCAACGTTTAAGGAAACACCGTGAATCTCAACGCAACCCTGTTTGCGCAAATGGTCGTGTTTCTGATCCTCGCGTGGTTCACGATGAAGTTCGTGTGGCCGCCGTTGATCAACGCCCTCGACGAGCGCTCGAAGAAGATTGCCGACGGCCTCGCCGCCGCCGACAAGGGCAAGGCGGAACTCGAAGCTGCGCACAAGCGCGTCGACCAGGAACTCGCCCAGGCACGCAACGACGGCCAGCAGCGTATCGCTGACGCCGAAAAGCGCGCTGCCGCCGTCGCCGAAGAAATCAAGGCCAACGCTCAGGCAGAAGCCGCGCGTATCGTGGCGCAAGCCAAGGCGGACGCCGACCAGCAGGTCGTCAAGGCACGCGAAGCACTGCGCGCCGAAGTCGCCGCGCTGGCCGTGAAGGGCGCCGAGCAAATTCTGAAGCGCGAAGTCGATCAGAAGGCTCACGCCGATCTGCTGAATCAACTCAAAACCGAGCTCTGATCATGGCCGAACTTGCAACCATCGCTCGTCCTTACGCAGAAGCGCTGTTCCGCGTGGCCGAAACCGGCGATCTCGCGGGCTGGTCCACCTTCGTCGAGGAGCTGGCAGAGGTTGCGCGTCTGCCCGAAGTGGAATCGGTCGCCTCGAACCCGAAGGTGAGCCGCGAGCAGATCGCCGATTTGCTGCTCGCCGCGGTGAAGTCGCCGCTCGCCCAAGGCAATGCTCAGGCTAAGAACTTCGTGCGCATGCTGGTGGAGAATCATCGTCTGCCGCTGCTGCCGGAAATCGCCGTCCAGTTCGACGAGCTGAAGAACGCCCGTGAAGGTGCGGCCGACGCGCATATCGTCAGCGCGTTCCCCCTCGAAGGCGCACAGTTGAACGACTTGGTCGCAAGCCTCGAACGCAAGTTCGAGCGCAAGCTGAAGCCGATCGTCGAAATCGATCAGTCGCTGATCGGCGGCGTTCGCGTGACGGTTGGCGACGAAGTGCTCGATACCTCGGTCCGCGCGCGCCTTGCCAGCATGCAGACGGCTCTGACCGCCTGACGCTTCCAGGAAGCGCCTCAGCTGGCACGCAACAGAATTGACTATCAGGAGCGAATAATGCAACTCAATCCCTCTGAGATCAGCGAGCTGATCAAGAGCCGGATCCAGGGCCTTGAAGCGAGCGCGGACGTTCGCAACCAGGGCACCGTGATCTCCGTGACCGACGGTATCGTGCGTATCCACGGCCTGTCGGACGTGATGCAGGGCGAAATGCTCGAATTCCCGGGCAACACGTTCGGCCTCGCGCTGAACCTCGAGCGCGACTCGGTCGGCGCCGTTATTCTCGGTGAGTACGAGCACATCACGGAAGGCGACATCGTCAAGACGACGGGCCGCATTCTCGAAGTGCCGGTCGGCCCGGAACTGATCGGCCGCGTGGTCGATGCACTCGGCAACCCGATCGACGGCAAGGGTCCGGTCAACGCGAAGATGACCGACGCGATCGAAAAGATCGCCCCGGGCGTGATCTGGCGTAAGTCGGTGTCCCAGCCGGTGCAGACGGGTCTCAAGTCGATCGACGCCATGGTGCCGATCGGCCGCGGCCAGCGCGAGCTGATCATCGGCGACCGTCAGTGCGGCAAGAGCGCCGTGGCTGTCGACGCGATCATCAACCAGAAGGGCAAGGACCTCATCTGTATCTACGTCGCGATCGGCCAGAAGGCTTCGTCGATCATGAACGTGGTGCGCAAGCTCGAAGAAACCGGCGCGATGGCTTACACCATCGTCGTGGCGGCTTCGGCTTCGGAATCGGCCGCGATGCAATACCTCGCGCCGTACGCCGGCTGCACGATGGGCGAATACTTCCGCGATCGCGGCCAGGACGCGCTGATCGTCTATGACGACTTGACCAAGCAAGCGTGGGCATATCGTCAGATTTCGCTGCTGCTGCGCCGTCCGCCGGGCCGCGAAGCATATCCGGGCGACGTGTTCTATCTGCACTCGCGTCTGCTGGAACGTGCTGCTCGCGTCTCGGAAGAGTACGTCGAGAAGTTCACTAACGGCGAAGTGAAGGGCAAGAGCGGCTCGCTGACGGCACTGCCCGTCATCGAAACGCAAGCCGGCGACGTGACCGCGTTCGTTCCGACGAATGTGATCTCGATTACCGACGGCCAGATCTTCCTCGAAACCGACCTGTTCAACGCCGGTATCCGCCCTGCGATCAACGCGGGCGTGTCCGTGTCGCGCGTCGGTGGTGCGGCTCAGACCAAGGTCGTGAAGAAGCTGTCGGGCGGTATCCGTACCGACCTCGCACAGTATCGTGAACTGGCAGCGTTCGCGCAGTTCGCGTCGGACCTCGACGAAGCCACCCGCAAGCAGCTCGAGCGCGGCCGCCGCGTGACGGAACTGCTGAAGCAGCCGCAGTACCAGCCGCTGCAGGTGTGGGAGCTGTCGGTGGCGTTGTTCGCGGCCAACAACGGCTATCTCGACGATCTGGAAGTTGCGCAGGTGCTGCCGTTCGAAAAGGGCATGCGCGAATACCTCAAGACGAGCCATGCCGATTTGATCAAGCGCATCGAAGACAACAAAGACTTGTCGAAGGACGACGAAGGCGCACTGCATGCCGCGCTGAAGGACTTCAAGAAGTCGGGCGCTTATTGATCGGGACAGAGGAGCAACGCGCGGCGCATCACTGAATGAACGTCGCGCGGCTTCGATCAAGGAGTAAGCAATGGCTGGAATGAAGGAAATTCGCGGCAAGATCAAGAGCGTGCAAAACACGCGAAAGATCACGAAAGCGATGGAAATGGTCGCCGCATCGAAGATGCGCCGCGCCCAGGAGCGCATGCGTTCCGCCCGTCCGTATGCCGACAAGGTCCGCGCAATCGCCGCGCACATGAGCGCAGCGAACCCCGAGTATCGTCACCCGTTCATGGTGAAGAACGAAGGCGCGAAGACGGCCGGCCTGATCCTCGTCACGACTGACAAGGGTCTGTGCGGCGGCATGAACACGAACATCCTGCGTGCGTCGCTGACCAAGATCAAGGAACTCGACCAGTCGGGCGTGTCCGTTGAAGCGTCGGCAATCGGCGGCAAGGGGCTCGGCTTCCTGAACCGGTTGCGCGCCAAGGTCGTGTCGCAAGTCACGCAACTGGGCGACACGCCGCATCTGGAAAAGCTGATCGGCGCGATCAAGGTGCAGCTCGACCTGTATTCGGAAGGCAAGATCAACGCGGTGTACCTGGCGTACACGCGCTTCGTCAACACGATGAAGCAGGAAGCGGTGATCGAGCAGTTGCTGCCGCTGTCGGTCGATGACCTTCATCAGAAGGGTGCGGACGGCGAGACGCCGAAGACGTCGTGGGACTACATCTACGAGCCGGACGCTCAGACGGTGGTGGACGATTTGCTCGTGCGCTACGTGGAAGCGCTCGTGTATCAGGCGGTCGCGGAAAACATGGCGTCGGAGCAATCGGCGCGCATGGTCGCGATGAAGGCCGCGTCCGACAACGCGAAGAGCGTGATCAACGAACTGCAGCTCGTCTACAACAAGAGCCGCCAGGCCGCGATTACGAAAGAATTGTCGGAAATCGTCGGCGGCGCCGCAGCGGTCTGACGGCCGCTTGAAAGAACACAGTATCTAAAGGAAATGCGATGAGTACTACTGCTTTGGTAGAAGGCAAGATCGTACAGTGCATCGGCGCCGTTATCGACGTGGAATTTCCGCGTGCGCAAATGCCGAAGATTTACGACGCGCTCATTCTGGAAGGCACCGAACTGACGCTCGAAGTCCAGCAGCAGCTGGGCGACGGCGTGGTGCGCACCATCTGTCTGGGTGCATCCGACGGCCTGCGCCGCGGCACGATGGTCAAGAACACGGGCAAGCCCATCAGCGTGCCGGTCGGCAAGCCGACGCTCGGCCGCATCATGGACGTGCTCGGCCGTCCGATCGACGAAGCCGGTCCGATCACGTCGGAAACCACGCGCTCGATCCACCAGCACGCGCCTTCGTTCGACGAGCTGTCGCCGTCGACCGAACTGCTCGAAACCGGCATCAAGGTTATCGACCTGATCTGCCCGTTCGCGAAGGGCGGCAAGGTCGGTCTGTTCGGCGGTGCAGGCGTGGGCAAGACCGTGAACATGATGGAACTCATCAACAACATCGCGAAGGAACACGGCGGTTACTCCGTGTTCGCGGGCGTGGGTGAGCGTACCCGTGAAGGGAACGACTTCTATCACGAAATGAAGGACTCGAACGTTCTGGACAAGGTCGCGCTGGTGTACGGCCAGATGAACGAGCCGCCGGGCAACCGTCTGCGCGTCGCGCTGACCGGTCTGACGATGGCTGAGCACTTCCGTGACGAAGGCCTCGACGTGCTGTTCTTCGTCGACAACATCTACCGTTTCACGCTGGCGGGTACGGAAGTGTCCGCTCTGCTCGGCCGTATGCCTTCGGCAGTGGGCTATCAGCCGACGCTGGCTGAAGAAATGGGCAAGCTGCAAGAGCGCATCACGTCGACGAAGACCGGCTCGATCACGTCGGTTCAGGCCGTGTACGTCCCTGCGGACGACTTGACCGACCCGTCGCCGGCTACGACCTTCGGCCACCTGGACGCAACCGTCGTGTTGTCGCGTGACATCGCCTCGCTCGGTATTTATCCGGCAGTGGACCCGCTCGATTCGACCTCGCGTCAGATCGACCCGAACGTGATCGGCGAAGAGCACTACTCGATCACGCGCGGCGTTCAGCAGACGCTGCAGCGCTACAAGGAACTGCGCGACATCATCGCGATTCTGGGCATGGACGAACTGTCGCCGGAAGACAAGCTGTCGGTCGCGCGCGCTCGTAAGATCCAGCGTTTCCTGTCGCAGCCGTTCCACGTTGCTGAAGTGTTCACGGGTTCGCCGGGCAAGTACGTGCCGCTGAAGGAAACCATTCGCGGTTTCAAGATGATCGTCGAAGGTGAATGCGATCATCTGCCGGAGCAGGCGTTCTACATGGTCGGCACGATCGACGAAGCCTTCGAAAAGGCCAAGAAGATCCAGTAAGGATTGGGGGTATCGCTACTGCGGACGTTCGCTGCCGCGTAGGCAGCTGACAGACGTTGGCGCACCGTGCTTTAGAGTGGTGTTTAGCGATACCTTGCGTCCTCCCCGCGCAGGGGAGATAGACCCCAGGAGTCGACACATATGGCAACCATCAAGGTAGACGTCGTCAGCGCGGAAGAGCAAATCTTCTCGGGCCAGGCGAAGTTCGTCGCGCTGCCGGGCGAAGCGGGTGAGCTGGGCATTTTGCCGGGCCACACGCCGCTCATCACGCGTATTCGTCCGGGCGCGGTGCGCATCGAGGCGGAAGACGGCACGGAAGAGTTCGTGTTCGTGGCTGGCGGAATTCTCGAAATCCAGCCGGGCATCGTGACCGTTCTCGCCGATACCGCCATCCGCGGCGCCGATCTCGACGAAGCGAAGGCCGAGCAGGCGAAGAAGCGCGCCGAGGAAGCGATTCAAAACAACACCTCGGAGCTCGAATACGCCACGGCGCAAGCCGAACTCGCGTATGCGACCGCTCAGCTCGCGGCAATCCAGCGTCTGCGCAAGGCGCACGCGAAGCATTAAGCAGCGCTAGCAACACGCTTCGTAAGCAGTTGAAGAAAGCAGCCTTCGGGCTGCTTTTTTTATGCGCGCGGCTTTGCCTGCAAAACTGCATATCGAACATGCGAAGCGCCGCTGATCGCTCAAGCGCTTGATTCAAAGCGGTTTCCGAAATCCGCTGCGGGTAACACTCAATGCCCGCACGTTCGACCGGCGTGCACAATGGCCTTCCAATGAGCCTACATTCGGCGGAGACCATCGATGGCAACTGAACCGACGCAGGCCGGCGCGCAGATCGAACCACGCGACGGGCTTTCCTATGTCCGCGGCGCGACCGATATTCCCTTGAGTGACGCAACCGTGTCGCGCTTCCTGCTCGACACCGTCGGCCGATTTTCGGACCGGCCGGCAGTCGTGTTCCGCGAGCAGGGCATCCGCTGGACGTGGCGCGAGTTCGCCGATCAAGTCGATGTGCTCGCGAGCGGCCTGCTGGAACTCGGAATCGAAGCGGGTGATCGCGTCGGCATCTGGTCGCCGAATCGCGTGGAATGGCTGCTGACGCAGTTCGCGACCGCGCGCATGGGCGCGATCCTCGTCAACATCAATCCGGCGTATCGGCTGGCGGAACTCGAGTACGCGCTGAACAAGGTCGGTTGCAAGGCGATCGTCGCGGCGGAACAGTTCAAGACGTCGAAGTATCTGGAGATGCTTCAGACGCTCGCGCCCGAACTCGCCGATGCCGAGCCGAACGCGCTGCACGCAGCGCGGCTGCCCGAACTTCGCACGGTGATCCGCATGGGCGACACCGCCACGCCCGGCATGCTGAATTTCGATGACGTGATGCGCCAGGGCCGCGCTGCCCTCGACACAGCCCGGCTCGACGCGCTGGAAGCGAAGCTGTCCCCCGACGACGCGATCAACATCCAGTTCACGAGTGGCACGACGGGCAATCCGAAGGGCGCGACGCTCACGCATCGCAATATCGTCAACAACGCGCGATACATCGCGATGGCGATGCGCCTCACCGAACAAGACTCGCTGTGCATCCCGGTGCCGCTGTATCACTGCTTCGGCATGGTGCTGGCGGTGCTCGCGTGCGTCTCGACCGGCGCCGCGATGATCTTCCCCGGCGAAGCGTTCGATCCCGTCGCGACGCTCGCCGCCGTCCACGAGGAAAAATGCACCGCGCTGCACGGCGTGCCGACGATGTTCATCGCCGAACTCGATCACCCCGACTTCGCGAAATACGATCTCAGCCGATTGCGCACCGGCATCATGGCGGGCTCGCCGTGTCCGATCGAAACGATGAAACGCGTCGTTTCCACGATGCATCTGGCGGAAATCACGATCGCGTACGGCATGACGGAGACGAGTCCCGTGTCGTTCCAGAGTTCGACGACGGACCCGCTCGACAAGCGCACGACGACCGTCGGCCGCATTCAGCCGCATCTCGAAGTGAAGATCGTCGATCCGCTCGGCGAGATCGTGCCGGTCGGCGAGACGGGCGAACTCTGCACGCGCGGCTATTCGGTGATGAAGGGCTACTGGGGCGACGACGCTAGGACGCGCGAAGTGATTATCGACGGATGGATGCACACCGGCGACCTCGCGACACTCGACGCGGATGGCTACTGCAATATCGTCGGCCGGCTAAAGGACATGGTCATTCGCGGCGGGGAGAATGTTTATCCGCGTGAAATTGAAGAATTCCTGTTTCGGCATCCGAAGATCCAATCGGTGCAAGTGTTCGGCGTGCCCGACGAAAAGTACGGCGAGGAAGTCTGCGCGTGGATCGTGGTGCGGCCCGGCGAACAGGCAAGCGAGGACGATATCCGCGCGTTTTGCCAAGGACAGATCGCGCATTACAAGATTCCGCGCTATATCCGCTTTGTCGACGAGCTGCCGATGACCGTGACCGGCAAGGCGCAGAAGTTCGTGATGCGGGCGCGCATGATCGATGAACTGAAACTTGCCGAAGCCAAAACCGCGTGAAAGCGGCGATGTCGCGCGGCGGAAAAGACAAAGGGAGCGCGTTGCGCTCCCTTCTGTCATGGAACGAACGTCGGGCGCGCGAGGCGCAAACGTTTGTTCAAGCGAAAAAAAAGCGGGCCTGGAGCCCGCTAAAAACCACACGCTACGGGGTTAGCGCGAGGAGACCAACTGTGGGAGACTTCGATACCAAATCGAAGAACGATCCCAACACGGATGCCCCTGAAAAGAGCTTCGAACCTTGCCGACCATCGAGACACGCGATATTTGCACTGCGCGCCCGATCCCATCCGTGTTGAAACCGTTTCAACAGATTGTGGGCGAATTGAATCCGGATCGCCGTAACAAAGTGTTTCAGGTTGTAACTCACCCATAGGGAATTGTGATTAAACATTCTCGCGCCAAATCTGCATTCGTCGTTCAAATGTTGTCTTTTATTCAGGGCAATTATTCTGTTGCCTGCGATTATCGGCAAAATGCGATTTTTTGGGTCAGCGGCCTTTAACCGATTCGTACGAGAAATAGCACGTGCGGACGGATGAAAATCGATTTCACGCTCGGATTACGCTCGTTTCTTTCATCAAAAACCAATCCTGGAGACTTGCATGACCATCGACGCAGCCTTGCTCCGCTATTACCGGGGAGTCGCAGAAGCGTTCCCGCCGCTCGGACCGGACGCCAGCGCGCCCACCATACGCCAGCGGTTCAGGGACGTAGCGCAAGCCTACGCGCGCGAGCGTGACGACGCGGTGACCGTCGAGGACATTGACATTGTTTTACAAAGACGGACGCTTGCCGCGCGTATTTACAAGCCGAAGGCGACCTCCGGCCCGCTACCGTTACTTGTGTATTTCCACGGCGGCGGCTGGGTGGTCGGCGACCTCGATACCCACGACGCGCTCGTAGCCCGTCTCGCGCGCGACGCGCAGTGTGCCGTGGCGAGCGTCGATTATCGCCTCGCGCCCGAGCATCCGTTTCCCGCGCCCTGCGATGACGCCCTCGACGCGCTGATCTGGTTCGCGGAGCATCGCTCGCGGATGGGGTTCGCAACCGACCGTCTGGGCGTCGGCGGCGACAGTGCGGGCGCGCATCTGGCCGTCGTCGCGGCGCGCGGTGCGAACGAGCGCGTGGCGGGACTCATCGGCTTGCAACTGCTGCTTTACCCGGTGATGCGTCGGCAATTCGAGAGCGCAAGCTGCATCGCCAACGCGAACGGGCCGGGTCTCACCAACGACGAGATGAAGTGGTACTGGACGCAATTGCTGTCCGGCGTCGCGCCCGGCGATCACGACGTGCGCGCCTTCCCGCTCGCCGAGCCGTTCGAGCGCACGCCGGCACGGGCGCTGATCGTCGCGGCCGCCCACGATCCGCTGTACGACGACGCCTTCGAGCTTCAGCGCTTCCTCGAAACGAACGGCGGCCGCGTCGAAATGATCGATGCCACAGACATGACGCATGGCTTCGCGCGGCTGCACACGCAATCGGAAGCGGCGCTCGGCTGGTTCCGCAAGGCTGGTGAACGCGCAGGCGAACTGCTGCGCGCCGAGCGATAGGCGATTACTTCAGCCACTTGTCGACGACCGCCTGAAACTCGCCGGTCGATCGCGCGAGGTGCAGCCATTGATCGACATACTGCTGCCACGCGATATCCCCGCGTGGCAGCAGATAAGCCTTCTCGCCGAACTGGAACGGCTTATCGGGATGCACCGAGCACAGGCCGGGATTTAGCTTCTGCTGGAGCAGCGTTTCGGACGCATCGGTGACCATGACATCGGCGTGGCCGTCGAGGATCTGCTTGAAGATCGTCACGTTGTCGGGGTACTCGATCAACTGCGAGTGCGGGAAGAACTGCTTCGCGAAGCGCTCGTTGGTGCCGCCGGGATTGACGATCGTCCGCACGCCCGGCTGATCGATCGCCGCGACGGTCTGGTACTTGTCGACATCGGCGCAACGCACGATCGGCGTCTTGCCGTCTTCCATGTAAGGCGCCGTGAAGAACGCGCGTTTTTGGCGATCGAGCGTCGTCGAGACGCCGCCCACCGCGATATCGCATTTCGCGACGAAGTCGTTCATCAGGTTCGACCACGACGTTTTCACGTACTCGGCCTTCGCTCCGAGCGACTTCGCGAGGTTGTCCGCGAGATCGATATCGATGCCTTCGAACTGCCCGTCCGGCCGCAGGAACGTGTACGGCTTGTAGTCGCCGGTGGTGCAGACGCGCAGCGTGTGACGCGCGATGATGTCGTCGAGCCGGGATGCCGTTGGCGCAGACGGCGCGGACGCGGCCTGCGCGACGCTGCCGGCCTGAACCGTCTGGGCGTGCGCGACGCCCGATGTGGAAAGCGACCACGCAAAGGCACACGCGGCGAGACAGAAGGACGTGCGTTTCATCGATGCTCCTGAGTTGTTGTAATGGCGATGAGGCGGCCATCGATGATAGCGAGCACGCGGGCGTCTGAACATCGTCTCGAAAATAGGCGCGCCGTGCGGATTTGCCGCCGCGCTGCCGCGAAAACGGGCAGCCGGTCCGGTAGAATGGACGATTCTCTTCTGGCTTCAGCACCGAGCGACGTGGCACAGACTCTTCTCAACGACACTTTCCTGCGTGCGCTGCTGCGCCAGCCGACCGACTACACGCCGATCTGGCTCATGCGCCAGGCGGGCCGCTATCTGCCCGAATACAACGCCACGCGCGCGCGCGCCGGCAGCTTTCTCGGGCTGGCGAAGAATCCGGATTTCGCGACGGAAGTGACGCTGCAGCCGCTCGAACGCTTTCCGCTCGACGCCGCCATTCTCTTCTCCGACATTCTGACCGTCCCCGACGCGATGGGTCTCGGTCTGAACTTCGTGCAGGGCGAAGGTCCGCGCTTCGAGCGCACCGTGCGCACCGAAGACGACGTGAAGCGCCTGGCCGTGCCGGACATCGACGCGACGCTGCGCTACGTCACCGACGCCGTGCGCCAGATCCGCCGTGCGCTCACCGACGCGCAGGGCCGCCAGAAAGTGCCGCTGATCGGCTTCTCCGGCAGCCCGTGGACGCTCGCCTGCTACATGGTGGAAGGCGGCGGTTCGGACGACCATCGCACGGTGAAGTCGATGGCTTACGCCCGGCCGGACCTGATGCACCGCATTCTGGATGTGAACGCCCAAGCCGTGACCGCGTATTTGAATGCGCAGATCGAAGCGGGCGCGCAAGCCGTGATGATCTTCGACACATGGGGCGGAGCGCTCGCGGATGGCGCGTATCAGCGCTTTTCGCTCGACTACATCGCGAAGGTGGTCGCCGGCCTGAAGCGCGAGCACGACGGCGCACGCGTGCCGGTCATCACGTTCACGAAGGGCGGCGGGCTGTGGCTCGACGAGATCGCCGCGACCGGCGTGGATGCGGTCGGCCTCGACTGGACGATGAACCTCGGCGTCGCGCGCGAGCGTGTAGGCGACCGCGTGGCGCTTCAGGGCAACATCGATCCCTCGGTGCTGTTCGCGCCGCCCGAGACCATTCGTGCCGAGGCGCGCGGCGTTCTCGAAAGCTTCGGGAATTTTCCGGGCCACGTCTTCAACCTCGGCCACGGCATTTCGCAATTCACGCCGCCCGATCACGTCGCCGAACTGGTCGACGAAGTTCACCAGCACAGCCGTAAAATGCGCGCGGCGCAATGAAGCTGAAATGATGCTGCGGTGCAGCGTCGGCCGCATCGCCCGTGGTTCGCGGCGCACCGGGATGTCAAGATCGACTTATGCACATTTTGTTCGTTGCGTCGCGCCATCAGACATATGGACGCACGTGGCCAATAAAGCGCCTCTATTCGCGCTTCAAGTATCTGATTTCTAACAACTTTAACGAGCCTTGTCCGGAATGTGGGCAAACGCACATAAGCGATTCGTGACATTCCTTTCGGCCGCGCCGCGCGGACTTCTCAACAAAGTTATCCACAGGCCTGTGGAAAGCGCGGGAAATCCAAAAATAATCGGCTACTTACGGCCGATTGTGATGTTTCACTTTAACTTCGTTTCGCGACGGCCTGTCGCACCGTGTGCAAGTTTCACGGCGAGCTTTCTCGCCAACGCCGCACGATGACCGACGTTTTCGTGCGCGTTGCCATCGATCAGCCGATGCCCGTGCTGTTCGACTACCGCTATTCGCTGCCCGCCGATCCGATCGCCGGAAAGCTCGTGCTCGTGCCGTTCGGACGGCGCGAGGTCGTCGGGCTGATCTGCGAAGTTCTATCGACGACGGACGTTCCCGCGAACAAGCTGCGCGACGTCAGCAACATCTGCGTCGACTGCCCACCGCTTTCCGCGCAATGGATCGCGCTGGCGAGTTTCGCGGCGGACTACTATCAGCGCGGACTCGGCGAGGTCGCGTTGCCGGCGCTGCCGCAGGCGTTGCGCGATGCATCGCGCTGGGAACGGCTGCTCGCGGTGGAGGAGCGCTTCAGCCTGCTGCCGGCCGGACGCGCCGAAATCCACGATGTCTTGCCCGCGCGCGCGACCGCCTTGCGTCGGCTGGCGGATGCGCTCGCGGCGGAAAAGTCGCTCGGCCTGTCCGATGCCCGCGCGCTGCATCCGAAAGCCGCCGCGATCTTCGACGAGTGGCTCGCGCGCGGCTGGATCGAGCGGGCTGCGGCTGAAACGCCGCCGCCGCATGAATCGCCGACCGGCGCAGCGCAGCTTCCCCATCTGACCGACGAACAACGCGACGCCGTGACGGCCATTGCCGGCGCGCAAGGTTTCGCGCCGTTCCTGCTGCATGGCGTGACGGGCAGCGGCAAGACCGAGGTTTATCTTCACGCGCTTGCCGAAATGCTGTCCGCGCAGCCGGATGCGCAGGCGCTCGTGCTCGTGCCGGAAATCAACCTGACGCCGCAGTTCGAAGCGGCGTTTCGCGCGCGATTCGCGGCGCTCGCGGCGGGTTCCATCGTCACGATGCACAGCGGCCTCGCGGAAGGCGAACGCGCGCGGAACTGGCTCGCGGCGCATACCGGGAGCGCGCGGATCGTCCTGGGAACGCGGCTCGCGATTCTCGCGTCGCTGCCGAAGCTCGAAATGATCGTCGTCGATGAGGAACACGATCCCGCGTACAAGCAGCAGGAAGGCTTGCGCTATTCCGCGCGCGATCTGGCCGTGTATCGCGCGAAGCAACTGGATATTCCGGTGGTGCTCGGGTCCGCGACGCCATCGCTCGAAACCTGGTGGCAGGCCGAGCAGGGCCGCTACACGCGTCTCACGCTCACGCGACGCGCCGTTGCCGACGCGGCGCTGCCGGTGGTGCGCCTCGTCGATCTGGAAGAAGAGCGGCAGCGTGGCCGCGCATCGGTGGAAGGACTGTCGGGGCCGCTGATCGCCGCGCTGAAGTCGCGGCTCGAGCGCGGCGAGCAAAGCCTCGTGTTCCTGAATCGCCGCGGCTACGCGCCGATCCTTTCCTGCGAAGCGTGCGGCTGGGTCGCGGGCTGCCCGCGCTGCAGCGCCTACGCCGTGCTGCACAAGCCCGAGCGCGCGTTGCGCTGCCACCATTGCGGCTGGGAATCGCGTATTCCGAAGTCGTGCCCGGAGTGCGGCAACATCGATATCGCGCCGATGGGACGCGGCACGCAGCGCGTCGAAGAGACGCTCGCGAGCGTGGTGCCGGGCGCGCGCGTGTTGCGCATCGACGCCGACAGCACGCGCCGCAAGGGCAGCGCCGAGGCGCTTTTCTCCGATGTCCACGCCGGCGAAGTCGATATCCTCGTCGGCACGCAGATGATCGCGAAGGGACACGACTTTCGCCGCGTGACGCTGGTCGGCGTGCTGAACGCCGACACCGCGCTGTTTTCGCACGACTTCCGCGCGAGCGAGCGGCTTTTCGCGCAGCTCACGCAGGTCAGCGGCCGCGCGGGCCGCGCCGGTCTGCCGGGGGAAGTGCTGATCCAGACGCGCTATCCGCGTCACGCGCTGTATCTCGCGTTATCGCGGCAGGACTACGTCGGATTCGCCAACGCGACGCTCGCCGAGCGCCGCGACGCGCGCCTGCCGCCGTTCGTCTATCAGGCGATGCTGCGCGCCGAAGGCCGCACGCTCGAGGCGGCCATCGCGTTTCTCGAAGAAGCGGCGGCGGCGTTTGCGCCCTTGCCGGGCGCGGACCGCGTGACGGTCTACGATCCGGTGCCGCTCACCATCGTGAAAGTATTCAACGTGCATCGCGCGCAATTGTTGCTGGAAAGCGGATCGCGGGCCGCGCTGCAGTCCGCGTTGCGCGCGTGGCAACCGGTCCTGCGCTCGCTCAAGGGCGTGTTGCGCTGGAACGTGGAAGTCGATCCGCTCGACGTCTGAGCTCGCTCAGACCTTCGCGCCCGACCGCTCGCCTTGCGCGGGCGCCGTTTCCGGGCGCGATTCATCGACCGCATCCGTGCGCGCCGACGCCCCGCGCACGAACAGCACGACGCAGATCGCGAAAATGATCCAGGCGCCGACAACCCACATCCAAGTACTCATGCTCCTCTTCTCCCCGTAAGCCCCAAGCCGCGTCGTTGGCGGGCGTCGCCTTTATATCGGCTCCGGAGTCGCATTTACTTAGGGCTTTGTCCCAAAAAACTTGAGTTAGGGAAACTACTAGGCAATTTCCGCCATCCGCCAGCCGGCGGGCGAATGGCGCAAAGCCTTGTGGGATAACGCTCTGAACGGGGTGCAACCATCTCGGAAACATCGGTTGCACCTTTTAAATCAGCGGGGTACGATTCGCCAACTTTTTGGTCTCTGGCCGGGTGGGCACGACCGGCAAACGAAGGAAATATGGCGAGCACAACCCTTGGCGTGAAAGTCGACGATTTGCTGCGGTCCCGGCTGAAAGACGCCGCCACGCGACTGGAACGCACCCCGCACTGGCTCATCAAGCAGGCGATCTTCGCCTATCTCGAACGCATCGAGCATGGCCAGCTTCCGCCGGAACTGTCGGGCGTGAACGGCGCATCGGATCTGAACGACGCCGCTTCCGTCGACACCGACGAAGACGGCGCACCGCACCCCTTTCTGGATTTCGCGCAGAATGTGCAGCCGCAATCGGTGCTGCGCGCGGCGATCACGGCGGCGTATCGCCGGCCGGAGCCGGAGTGCGTGCCGTTCCTGATCGGCCAGGCGCGTCTGCCCACCACCGTCGCCGCCGACACCGAAAAGCTCGCGACGAAGCTCGTCGAAGCGTTGCGCGCGAAGAGCACGGGCGGCGGCGTCGAAGGGCTGATCCACGAGTTCTCGCTGTCGAGCCAGGAAGGCGTCGCGCTGATGTGCCTCGCCGAAGCGCTTCTGCGCATTCCCGACCGCGCGACCCGCGACGCGCTCATCCGCGACAAGATCAGCAAGGGCGACTGGCGCTCGCACATGGGCCAGGCGCCGTCGCTCTTCGTGAACGCGGCGACGTGGGGCCTGATGATCACTGGCAAGCTCGTGACGACGAACAGTGAAGCGGGCTTGTCGTCGGCGCTGACGCGCATGATCGGCAAGGGCGGCGAACCGCTGATCCGCAAGGGCGTCGACATGGCGATGCGTCTGATGGGCGAGCAGTTCGTCACCGGCGAGACGATTTCCGAAGCGCTCGCGAACAGCCGCAAGTTCGAAGCGCGCGGTTTCCGCTACTCCTACGACATGCTCGGCGAGGCCGCGACGACGGAAGAAGACGCGCAGCGCTACTACGCGTCCTACGAGCAGGCGATTCACGCGATCGGCAAGGCGGCGGGCGGGCGCGGCATCTACGAAGGCCCGGGCATTTCGATCAAGCTCTCGGCGCTGCATCCGCGTTATTCGCGCTCGCAGCAGGAGCGCACGATGACCGAACTGCTGCCGCGCGTGCGCGCGCTCGCGCAACTGGCGCGCCGCTATGACATCGGCCTGAACATCGATGCTGAAGAGGCCGATCGTCTCGAATTGTCGCTCGATCTGCTCGAAGCGCTGTGCTTCGATCCCGAACTCGCGGGCTGGAACGGAATCGGTTTCGTGGTGCAGGGATACCAGAAGCGCTGCCCGTTCGTGATCGACTATCTGATCGATCTGGCGCGCCGCAGCCGTCATCGCCTGATGATCCGTCTCGTGAAGGGCGCGTACTGGGACACCGAAATCAAGCGCGCGCAAGTCGACGGTCTCGAAGGCTATCCGGTCTACACGCGCAAGATCTACACGGACATCTCGTATCTCGCGTGCGCGAAGAAGCTGCTCGCAGCTCCTGACGCGGTGTATCCGCAATTCGCGACGCACAACGCGTTCACGCTGTCCGCCATCTATCACCTCGCGGGGCAGAACTACTATCCCGGCCAGTACGAGTTCCAGTGCCTGCACGGCATGGGCGAGCCGCTTTACGAAGAAGTCACCGGCCGCGACAAGCTGAACCGCCCGTGCCGCGTGTACGCGCCGGTCGGCACGCACGAAACGCTGCTCGCATATCTCGTGCGGCGTCTGCTGGAGAACGGCGCGAATACGTCGTTCGTGAACCGCATCGCGGATGAATCGATTCCGGTCAAGGATCTCGTGCAGGATCCGATCGACGAAGCGATGAAGATCGTTCCGCTCGGCGCGCCGCACGCGAAAATTCCGCTGCCGCGCCAGCTCTACGGCAACGAGCGCCTCAATTCGATGGGCCTCGATCTGTCGAATGAGCATCGGCTGGCGTCGCTGTCATCGGCGCTCTTGGCGAGCGGCAATCATCCGTGGCAAGCCGCGCCGATGCTCGAAGGCGGCACGGCCGTCCACGGCGTCGCGCGCGACATCCGCAATCCGGCGGATCATCGCGATGTGGTCGGCGCGGTGATCGAAGCATCGTCGGAACAGGTGAGCGCCGCGCTTGCGAACGCGGTGGCTGCCGCGCCGATCTGGCAAGCGACGCCCGTCGAAGACCGCGCCGACTGCCTCTCGCGCGCCGCCGATCTGCTCGAAGCGCAAATGCACACGCTGATGGGCCTCATCATTCGCGAGGCGGGCAAGTCGCTGCCGAACGCGATCGCGGAGATTCGCGAAGCCGTCGATTTCCTGCGCTACTACGCGTCGCAGATTCGCGCGGAGTTTTCGAACGACACGCATCGTCCGCTCGGGCCGGTGGTCTGCATCAGCCCGTGGAATTTCCCGCTCGCGATCTTCATGGGCCAGGTCGCGGCAGCGCTCGCGGCCGGTAATCCAGTGCTCGCGAAGCCCGCGGAACAGACGCCGCTGATCGCCGCGCAAGCCGTGCGGATTCTGCGCGAGGCCGGCGTGCCGGCGGGCGCGGTCCAACTGCTGCCGGGCGATGGCGAAACCGTCGGCGCGGCGCTCGTCGCCGATGCGCGCACGCGTGCCGTCATGTTCACCGGCTCGACGGAAGTCGCGCGGCTCATCAACAAGACGCTGTCGGAAAGACTCGATCCCGAAGGCCGTCCGATTCCGCTGATCGCCGAAACCGGCGGCCAGAACGCGATGATCGTCGATTCGTCGGCGCTCGCGGAGCAGGTCGTCGCGGACGTGATGCAGTCGTCGTTCGATTCCGCCGGTCAACGCTGCTCGGCGCTGCGCGTTCTTTGCCTGCAGGACGACGTCGCGGACCGCACGCTCGAAATGCTGACCGGCGCGATGAAGCAGCTCGCCGTGGGCAATCCGGACCGGCTGTCGGCGGATGTCGGCCCGGTCATCGATATCGACGCGAAGCGCAGCATCGACGCGCACATCGCATCGATGCGCGAGAAGGGCCGCAAGGTCGTGCAACTGCCGCTGCCGGAAGGCTGCGCGCAAGGCACGTTCGTGCCGCCGACGCTCATCGAACTGGACAGCATCGACGAGTTGAAGCGTGAAGTCTTCGGGCCGGTGCTGCACGTGGTGCGTTATCGCCGCGCGTCTCTTGATAAACTCCTCGACCAAATTCGCACGACGGGTTACGGACTGACGCTCGGCATCCATACGCGAATCGACGAAACCATCGCGCATGTGATCTCGCGGGCGCACGTGGGCAACATCTACGTGAACCGCAATGTGATCGGCGCGGTGGTCGGCGTGCAGCCGTTCGGCGGCGAAGGTTTGTCGGGCACGGGTCCGAAAGCGGGCGGCGCGCTGTACCTGCAGCGTCTCCTCGCCAAGCGCCCGACCGGCTTGCCGAAGTCGCTCGCGAGCACGCTCGTCGTCGATGAAACCGCATCCGCCGATACGCCCGCCGCCGCCCTCACCGCATTGCGCGACTGGGCCATCGGCGAGCGCGATCCGCAGACCGCCGCGCGTTGCGACGGCTATCTGCAGCACGTGCTGGCGGGCGCGACCGCCGTGCTGGCCGGGCCGACCGGCGAGCGCAACACGTACACGCTGAGCGCGCGCGGCACGGTGCTGTGCGTGGCGTCGACGGAAAGCGGGGCGCGCGCGCAGTTCGCCGCCGTGCTGGCGACGGGCAACAAGGCGCTCTTCGCGGGATCGGCGGGCGAGCAGCTGGTCGCGTCGCTGCCGGCGTCGCTGAAGGCGCATGCAGCGGTGAAGAAGGATCCCGCAGCCGGCTTCGATGCCGTGCTGTTCGAAGGCGACAGCGACGAACTGCTGTCGCTCGTGAAGGAAATCGCCAAGCGCCCCGGGCCGATCGTATCGGTGCAGGGCGTCGCGGCGGGGGCCTTCGCCGACGCTGGCCACGACGGCGAAGACTACGCGCTCGAACGTCTGCTGACGGAACGCTCGGTGAGCGTGAACACGGCGGCGGCGGGCGGCAATGCGAATTTGATGACGATCGGTTGAGACGTTCGCGGCGCTCGGTTCAACAAATTCAAACAAACGGCAGCCGGCACGGCGATCCCGGCAGAAGCTGCCATCCACACTGGTACTAGGAGAAGCTATGAAGTACACGATGAACAAGCTGGCGGCAGCCCTGACGCTCGCCGGCCTGTCGCTGGCGGGGACCGCGTTTGCTCAGCAAGCCGAGGACGTGAAGGTCGGTTTCGCCGGCCCGATGACCGGCGCGCAAGCGCACTACGGCAAGGACTTCCAGAACGGCATCACGCTCGCGGTCGAAGAGTTCAACGCGACGAAGCCGGTGATCGGCGGCAAGCCGGTTCGTATCGTGCTGGATTCGGCGGACGACCAGGCCGACCCGCGCACGGGCACGACCGTCGCGCAGAAGCTGGTGGACGACGGCATCAAGGGCATGCTCGGCCACTTCAACTCGGGCACGACCATTCCGGCATCGCGCATCTACGCGAACGCGGGCATTCCGCAGATCGCGATGGCGACCGCGCCGGAATACACCACGCAAGGTTTCAAGACCACGTTCCGCATGATGACCTCGGACACGCAGCAGGGTTCGGTCGCGGGCGAGTTCGCGGTGAAGACGCTGAAGGTCAAGAAGATCGCTATCGTCGATGACCGCACGGCATACGGCCAGGGTCTCGCCGACCAGTTCGAGAAGGCGGCGAAGGCGGCGGGCGGCACTATCGTCGTTCGCGAATTCACGAACGACAAGGCTGTCGACTTCAAGGCGATTCTGACCAAGATCAAGTCGACGAATCCGGACCTCGTGTACTACGGCGGCGCCGATTCGCAAGCCGGCCCGATGGTCAAGCAGATGAAGACGCTCGGCTTCCGCGCACCGCTGATGGCGGGCGAAATGGTGAAGACCGACACGTTCCTCAAGATCGCGGGCGACGCGGCTGACGGCACGGTGGCATCGCTGGCTGGCCTGCCGATGAACGAAATGCCGGGCGGCGCGGCATACGAAGCGAAGTACAAGAAGCGCTTCAACGAAGACGTGCAGACGTACTCGCCGTACGCCTACGACGGCGCAATGGCCATGTTCGACGCGATGAAGGCCGCGAACTCGACGGACCCGGCGAAGTATCTGCCGGTGCTCGCGAAGACCGACATGCAGGGCGTGACGGCGAAGCATCTGTCGTACGACGCGAAGGGCGACCTGAAGAACGGCGGCATCACGCTGTACAAGGTCGTCGGCGGCAAGTGGACGACGCTGCAAAGCGTGGGCGGCAAGTAAGCGCCACGCTTCAGGCTTCAGGGCTTGATCGGAACGGCCCGGTTCGCGCAAGCGGCCGGGCCGTTTTGCCTTTCCGAAGAAGCGCAATTCAATCCGACGCCTTCTCGCCGCGCTTATACCCGGTGACCATCGCGCGAATGAGGCCCTCGCGCGTCCACAGCGTCATGAGCACCGCCGCCGCGACGTGCACGCACACGCAGACTTCGATGATCAGCGAAAGCCACGTATGAATCTCCTGCGGCCAGTCTTCGCCCCAGAAGGCGTCGAGCCGCATGAGCCATCCCGACACGCCGAGCGCGAGAATGAGAAACCACAGAAAGAGCGCCATCAGGCCGCCAAGCGGATTGTGCGACCGATGATGCTCCGGCCTGCCAGCCGCGAGCGAGCGCACATAAGTCCGCAGCCGCGCGGGCGTCGGCCACCAGGCGGAGAAGCGCGCATTCGCCGAGCCGACGAAGCCCCACACGATGCGCGCAATCACGAGTCCCGCCGCGACATAACCGAGCAGCCGATGCGTGGCATCGGTCGGTCCGAACAGGTTCCACACAACGATGCCCGCCACCGTCCAGTGCGTGAGCCGGACCCAGATGTCCCACGTTTTTACGCGCATCGGCATGAGAGACGGCGCGCTCAGTCGACTTCGGACTTCACGACATCGAGCGTTTTCGTGTCGTAGTAAATCTCGACTTTCTTGCCGTCCTTGTCGTGACCGTAGATTTCGTAGCAGTTGCCGTCGACCTTGAACTTGCGGATCTTGTAGCCCTGCGACTCGATCTTCGCCTTCGCGTCCGATTCCTTCATCCACTCGCTTTTCGGATGCGCCGCGCAATCGGCCTTCGCGAACGCCGCGCCCGACAAGCTCAACGCCAATGCAACCGCAAGAATCTTAAGCATCGCTAACTCCCGGTGTTTTCGAGCGGATCACTCTACTGCCACCGGAAGTTAACTGCAAGCGAATCGAAAGCTTGAACTATCGCTTGCCCTGTTGCCGAATTTGTTCGAGCGTCGCGCCGGGCGTGCTCTGATCCTGCGGAATGCGAATCTCGATGACGGCGGGCAGCCCCGAACTCACCGCGCGATCGAAAGCGGGCATGAACTGATCCGTCGTCTCGACGAGCTCGCCGTGCGCCCCGAACGCGCGCGCATAGGCGGCGAAATCCGGATTCGTGAGTCCCGTTCCGTGCACGCGATGCGGATAATGCCGCTCCTGATGCATGCGGATCGTGCCGTACTGTGCGTTGTTCACCACGACGAAGATCACCGCCAGCCCGTACTGCATCGCCGTCGCGATTTCGTGGCTCGACATCATGAAGCAGCCGTCGCCGGCAAAGGCGATCACCGTGCGCTCCGGATACAGCGACTTCGCGGCGATGGCTGCGGGCACGCCGTAGCCCATCGCGCCGCTCGTCGGCGCCACCTGCGAGCGGAAATGCCGATACGAATAATGCCGATGCAGCCACGTCGCGTAATTGCCCGCGCCGTTGGTGAGAATCGCGTCGGCGGGCAGACGATCCGCGAGGGCGCGCATGATTTCGCCGAGCTGCACGTCGCCGATCATCGGCTTCGGCTTGCGCCAGTCGAGGTACGACGCGTGCGCCGCCTCGGCCGATCCCGCCCACGCGATGTCCGAAGGCGGATCGAGCGCGGCGAGCATCGATGCGATCTCCGGCATGCCCGACACGATCGGCAAATCCGCGCTATACACGCGCCCGAGTTCCTCCGCGCCCTGATGGACGTGGATGAGCGTCTGCTTCGTCTTCGGGATGTCGAGCAGCGTGTAGCCGCCCGTCGTCGATTCGCCCATGCGCGGGCCGAGCACGAAGAGCACGTCGGCATCGCGCACGCGCGCGGCGAGCGCCGGATTGATGCCGAGGCCGACATCGCCCGCATAGTTCGGATGCTCGTTGTTCAGCGTGTCCTGAAAGCGGAACGCGCAGCCGGCTGGCAACTGCCAGCGCTCGACGAAGCGCGCGAAGTCGTGCGTGGCGTCCTGCGTCCAGCCGCTGCCGCCCGCGATCACGAACGGCTGCTTCGCGTTCGCGAGCGTATCGCGCAGGCGTTCGACCTGCGCCGCCGAGGGCGATGCCGCCACGCGCTGATAACGCGGCGCGGCCGGCACGGCGTCGCACGCTTCGGTCAGCATGTCCTCGGGCAGCGCGAGCACGACCGGCCCCGGACGCCCCGCCGTCGCGACATGAAACGCGTGACTCATGTATTCGGGCACGCGTCGCGGATCGTCGATCTGCGCGACCCACTTCGCCATCTGCCCGAACATGCGCCGATAGTCGATCTCCTGAAATGCCTCGCGATCCATGTGGTCGCGCGCGCATTGGCCGATCAGCAGGATCATCGGCGTCGAATCCTGATACGCCGTGTGCACGCCGATGGACGCGTGCGTGGCGCCCGGGCCGCGCGTCACGATGGCGACGCCGGGACGGCCGGTCAGCTTGCCGACCGCTTCGGCCATGTTCGCCGCGCCCGCCTCGTGGCGGCACACGATGGTCTCTATCTGCCCGATCTCGTCGTGCAGCGAATCGAGCACGGCGAGAAAGCTCTCGCCGGGCACGCAGAACACGCGCTCGACGCCGTGATGCACGAGCGCATCGACGACGAGACGCGCGCCGGTGGTTTGAGAGGAAGCGGTCGAAGCGGGGGAAACATCGGACGCCATGCGTAAAAGTCTCCTGTCGGTGCCGGCCAGCGCTCGACGTCGCTGACCTGGGTCGCGTGAAAGCGGGTTGTCGGTTCTTCCGGCGCGGCTGCGTGCCGCGCGAGCGCCCTACAGCTTACGCCGCGACGCGCCGCCGTGGATGACGCAGGAAGCGGAATCTTTTTCCGCGACGCGCTCGCCGGACGCGTCGCTGCCGTCCATCAGCCGAAATACCCCTTTTTCACACCCTTTATCCAGCGATAGGCGAGGCCTCAAGTTCGCAATAATGGCTTCACTGAAAAGCGGACACGACGAAACATCCGGCGGCGTCCGCCTCGCAAAGATCGCAGTTATTCCTCATCGGGGGCAAGTTTGAACATCCGTAAATTCATTGGCGCGAACAGCCGCGACGCACTGCGACAGGTTCGAGAAGCGCTCGGCCCCGATGCAATCGTATTGTCGAACCGTACGCTCGACGACGGTTCCGTTGAAATCATGAGCGTCGCGGACAGCGATATCGCGTCCATTTCGCCCGCAGCGGAGCAGGCCGCGCCCGCGCCTTTCGCGAGCGCCACGCCGCGCGCCGCGCTCGCCCAGGCAGCGGCCGCTGCGGCCAGGCCGGCCGCGTCGAATCCGTATGCAAGCGGCGACGTGTTCTCCTCCGTGTTCGGCGCGAATACCGACGCCGACGACGAAGCGCCCGCCGATGACGCATCGCGCACGATGGCCGATTCGAATCCGTGGCTGATCGAGCATGCGCGACGCATCGCCGAGCAGGCCGCGACGCCGTCGAACCGGCCGCTGTCGGCATCGTCGGCGATTGCGCGCGGTCTCGGCGTGCCCGTCGCGCCGAAAGCACCGGCCGTCGACAAGACCGAGCACGCGATCCACGCACAGCGCCAGCCCGCGCCGGCGAAGATCGACACGCCCGAGTGGGCGCGCGAAGCCGCGCAAGTCGCCGCCCGCCGCGCCGCGCAGAAGATCAACGCGAGCGCGCCGCAAGTGGACGCATCGCCGGTGGTGAACGCATCGGCTGCATCGGCTGAAGGTGCATTCGAAGGCTTGCCCGCGAACGCGGCGGCTGTCGTCACGGAAGCGATCCGTTCGCGCATGGAGGAGGTCGTCAACGAAACCGTGATGAACGAGCTTTCGTCGATGCGCGCCATGATGGAAGAACACTTCTCGGGTCTGCTCTGGAGCGACCGCCAGCGCCGCACGCCGAGCGACGCCGTGCTGACCAAGCGCCTCTTCGCCGCCGGCTTTTCGGCGCAGCTCGTGCGCATGGTCATCGACAACATGCCGGAGATGGAAAGCGCCGAGCACGCGATGGAATGGGTGCAGCAGGTGCTCGAATCGAATTTGCCGGTGATGGCGAGCGAAGACGCGCTGATGGAACGCGGCGGCGTGTTCGCGCTGATGGGCCCGACGGGCGTCGGCAAGACGACGACCACCGCGAAGCTCGCCGCGCGCTGCGTGATGCGCTTCGGCGCGAGCAAGGTCGCGCTTCTGACGACGGACAGCTACCGGATCGGCGCGCACGAGCAACTGCGCATCTTCGGCAAGATTCTCGGCGTCTCGGTGCATGCGGTGAAGGACGCGGCGGACCTGCAACTCGCGCTGTCCGAGTTGCGCAACAAACACATCGTGCTGATCGACACGATCGGCATGAGCCAGCGCGATCGCATGGTCTCCGACCAGATTTCGATGCTGTGCGGCGCGGGTCATCCGGTGCAGCGCATTCTGCTGCTCAACGCGACGAGCCACGGCGACACGCTGAACGAAGTCGTGCAGGCGTACAAGAGCGCGGTGGATCAGCCGCCGCTCGCGGGCTGCATTCTGACCAAGCTCGACGAAGCGACGAATCTCGGCGGCGTGCTCGACACGGTCATCCGCTACAAGCTGCCGGTGCATTACGTATCGACCGGGCAGAAGGTGCCGGAGAACCTGTACGTCGCGACCAAGCGTTTTCTGATCAAGAGTGCGTTCTGCATTCCGCGCGACGGCTCGCCGTTCGTGCCGCAGGACGAGGAAGTGCCGGCACTGCTCTCCGCATTGTCCGCGCGCGCGACGGCCGAACTTCATGAGGTTCGCTTTGGATAAGCTCGTGCTCGACCAGGCTGAAGGTCTGAGACGGCTTCTCACGCGTGCAGGTTCGCGCGTGGTGGCGGTCACGGGCGGACCGGCGGGCATCGGTTGCACGTCGGCGGTGGTGAATCTCGGCGCGGCGCTCGCCGTGCATGGCAAGGATGTGCTCGTCATCGACGAGCGGCAGAACAGCGCATCGGTGACGCGCATGGCGGGGCTTTCGGATTCGCAGGCGCTCAGCGCGGTGATGTCCGGACGGCAAGCGCTGCAGGACGTGGTGACGCGGACGCCGTTCGGCTTTTCGCTGATCGCAGCGCCCCGCGACGAACGCGTGAGCCACGATGCCGCGCAGTGTCGCGCGCTGCTCGACGGCCCGGCGGACATCGTGTTGATCGACGCGCAGCTGGATCGGCATGGCGCGTTGTCGTCGCTCGCGGCGCAGGCGCATGACTTTCTGATTGTGACGCGCGTGGCCGCGGCGGCGATCACCGAGGCGTACGCGTGCATGAAGCGTCTGCATTACGCGCATGCGATCGGCCAGTTCCGCGTGCTGATGAACCACGTGCAGAACCCGGCCGATGCGGCGGTCGCGTTCGAGAACCTGTCGGGTGTGGCGAGCCGGTATCTGGCTGTGTCGCTCGTGCAGGCGGGATATGTGTCCGAGGATGCGCGCGTCGCTCGGGCGAGGGAGCTCTCGCGCTCGGCGGTGGAAGCGTTTCCGGCTACGGCCGCGGCGCGCGATTACCGCCAGATCGCGGCGGAGCTTCTGCACTGGCCGATGCGTGCCGCGCCTGGTGCGCGCGACGCGGAAGCCGGGGACGAAGCGCGGTTTTTGGTTGACGGGTCTGACAAGGGCGGGCGGGAAACGGTGCGCAGAGCGCCGGCGTTTTCCGGTCATGCATTGAGCAGCACGGCGTCGATGTGATCAAGACAAAGGTGACCCAGATGTACAACGCCCAAGGCAAACTCTCGCAATCCGACGTGCTGACGCGCTATGCGCCGCTCGTGCGTCGACTGGGGTTGCAACTCGTCGCCAAGATGCCGGCGAGTGTGGATCTCGACGATCTGATTCAGGCCGGCATGATCGGCCTGATGGATGCGGCGAGCCGTTACAAGGAAGATCAGGGCGCGCAGTTCGAAACATACGCGAGCCAGCGGATTCGCGGCGCGATGCTCGACGAACTGCGTGCGAACGACTGGTTGCCGCGCAGCATGCGCAAGACGTCGCGCGAAGTGGAATCGGCGGTGCACAAGGTCGAGCAGAGCCTCGGCCGGTCGGCGAGCGAGATGGAGATCGCCGAGCACATGCAACTGCCGCTCGACGAGTATCAGTCGATGCTGCAGGACCTGCACGGCAGCCAGTTGATCTATTACGAAGACTTCGATCGTTCGGCGGATGACGAGCCGTTTCTGGATCGATATTGCGTGGATCGGTCGGACCCGTTGTCGGCGTTGCTCGACGATAGCTTGCGCGGCGCGCTGATCGAGGCGATCGATCGCTTGCCGGAGCGGGAGAAGCTGCTGATGAGCCTCTATTACGAGCGCGGGTTGAATCTGCGGGAGATCGGCGCGGTGATGGAAGTGAGCGAGTCGCGCGTTTGCCAACTGCATAGTCAGGCGGTGGCGCGGCTGCGGGCGAAGTTGCGGGAGCAGGAGTGGACGGGCGTGGAGGCTTGAGGCTTTAGCTCGTGTTTCCGTGGCTTGGCGCGGCGGCTGGGGTCTTGGGTGACTCGGCCGCCGTTGGTTTATTGGGGCTTGATTTTTTCGAGCGATGCAGATTTGCGCTCGGGTTGCTAGCAACTGGTCAGCGCGTCGGCTGTTGCATAACAAAGATGGCGCGCCCGGCTGGGATCGAACCAGCAACCCCTGCCTTCGGAGGGCAGTACTCTATCCATTGAGCTACGGGCGCATCGGCGGAAGGCCTTGCTTGCGGGTGCCGAAAGGCGACAGCAAGACCCATGCGAATCCGAGAGAATACCTGTTTTCGGCAGATCCGTCCATCGCGCGGGGTTCGACGGGCCGCGCGGCATCGGCGAAAATGCGGGTAAACGCCCGCTACACGCCTCGCCGCCCCTACGCCTTCCGTTAAACGTTCCGTCTATAATCGACCGTGCCCTTGGCGACGCAAAGGGCAAAGCCGTAGCCGTCACGCTGTCTGAACCGACTCAATCAAAAAACGGGAGACGAGACAAGCATGAGCGAAGCACCCCACGGAGCCCCGATCAGAACGCCCGCCCAACTCATCGCGGCGGTGATCGCGGGGTTCGGCATCCCGGTCGCCATCATCATTCTGCTGGCCGTCTACGTCGATACCTCGACGCGCACCGGCGCCGGCACCAACATCGACGCTTCCGTCGTCGAGCGCATCGCGCCCGCCGCGAAGGTCGATATCCGCGACGCCAACGCGCCCCGCGTCTACAAAACCGGCGAGGAAGTGTTCAAGGCCGTCTGCTCCACCTGCCACGCGGCGGGCACAGCCGGCGCACCCAAATTCGGCGATGCCGGCGCATGGGCACCGCGCATCGGCGAAGGCTACGACACGCTGCTGCACAACGCGCTCAACGGCAAGGGCGCGATGCCCCCGCGCGGCGGCACCAGCCCCGACGATTACAGCGACTTCGAAATCGCGCGCGCCGTCGTCTATATGGCGAACAACGGCGGCGGCAAGTTCGCGGAACCGGCGCAACCGGCATCGGGCGGGGCGGCATCGGCGGGAGCGTCGGCGCCGGCATCGGCATCGGCTCCGACGGCCGCTTCGGGCGCCACCGAGAACGCGCAGGCCGCAGCCGCCGTCGCCGCGCTGGCGTCCGTGCCGCAGACGGCATCGGCTCCGGCTGCGGGCGCGCAAAGCGCGGATGCATCGCAAGCGGGCAAGGCGCTCTACGAACAGGTCTGCCAGGCGTGTCACGCGGCGGGCGTGCTGAATGCGCCCAAGTTCGGCGATAAAGCCGCCTGGGCGCCGCGCCTCAAGGAGCCGATGGACACCGTCTACAACTACGCGCTCCACGGCAAGGGCGCGATGCCGCCGAAAGGCGGGTCGAACGCGCCGGATGCTGACGTGAAAGCCGCCGTGGATTACATGGTGAACGCGTCGAAGTAACGTCGCGGTGATAGAAAACCCTGCGCACGCATCACGCGTCGCAGGGTTTTTTTCGGGCGTCGATCAGCCCTTTTGCAGCATCGCCTTCAGCATCGCCATCCGGTCTTTCGGCGATAGCGGCGCTTCTTCCGCAGTCGGCGGCGGCGCATCGTCGAGCAGCATCTCGGGGATGAAGCGCGACGGCTCGCACACCACCGTCTCCCGCGCGCGCTTTCTCTTCTTGCACCAGTTCAGATGCAAACTGCGCTGCGCCCGCGTGATCGCCACGTACATCAGCCGGCGCTCTTCCTCGATGCGCGCATCGTCGACGGGGCTGTCATCGTCCGAATTCCCCCGATGCGGCATGATGCCTTCCTCCACGCCCACCAGAAACACGTGCGGATACTCCAGCCCCTTCGACGCATGCACCGTTGAAAGCCGCACCGCGTCGGGATCTTCGTCCTTGCCTTCGAGCATCGACATCAGCGCGACGGTCTGGATCAGGCCGAGCAGGTTCTTGCCGTCGTCGGAGAGACCGTCGGCGGTGTCGTAGCCGGTCTGTTCCGTCTCGGGCGATGCATCCGGCTTCGTGCCCTTGCGCTTCAGCCATTCGCAGAATTCCAGCACGTTCTGCCATTTCGATTGAGCCTGCCGCTCGTCGAAGGCATCGTAGAGATACGCTTCGTAGTGGATGGCTTCCATCATGTCGTCGAGCACGGTGGTCGCCGGATCGCGCGCGGCGCGGTCGGACAGGCGGCGAATCCACTCGCAGAACGTGCGCAGCGGTTCGACCTGACGCGCCGACAGCCGCGCCTCGATGCCGCCCATGAACACCGCCTCGAACAGCGACACCTTCGCCGCGCCCGCGAACGCGCCGAGCGCTTCGAGCGTCGTGTTGCCGACGCCGCGCCGGGGCGTCGTGATCGCGCGGATGAACGCGGGATCGTCGTCGGGATTCGCGATCAGCCGCAAATACGAAATGATGTCCTTGATCTCCGCGCGATCGAAAAACGACTGCCCGCCCGACAGCACGTACGGAATGCGCTCGCGCCGCAGCACCTGCTCGAAAATGCGCGCCTGAAAATTCCCGCGATACAGGATGGCGTAATCGCGAAACGCCGCGCGCCGCTCGAACTTGTGCGCCGAGAGCCGGAACACGACGGATTCGGCTTCGTGCTCTTCGTCGTTGCAGCCGGTGACGGTGATCGTGTCGCCCATGCCGTGCTCGGACCACAGCTTCTTCTCGAAGAGCTTCGGATTGTTCGCGATGACGTTGTTCGCCGCCGTCAGAATGCGCACCGTCGAGCGATAGTTCTGCTCCAGCTTGATGACGTGCAGCTTCGGAAAGTCCTTGCTCAACTGCGCGAGATTCTCGAGCGTCGCGCCGCGCCAGCCGTAGATGGCCTGATCGTCGTCGCCCACGGCGGTGAACGCGGCGCGCGGGCCGGCCAGCAGCTTCAGCAATTCGTACTGACAGGCGTTGGTGTCCTGATATTCGTCGATCAGCAGATAGCGCAGGCGGTTCTGCCACTTCTCGCGCACCTGCTCGTTCTCGGCGAAAAGTTGCGCGGGGCGCAGAATGAGATCGTCGAAATCGAGCGCCTGATACGCGTGCAGCGTCGCGGCATAGCTGCGATAGACGATCGCCGCCTGGTGCTCGTCCTCGTTGCTCGCGAGCACGGACGCCTGATCGGGCGAGACCATCGCGTTCTTCCACAGCGAGATGATCGACTGGATCTTGCGGATCAGGCCCTTGTCCGTGGTGCCGAGCTGTTCCTGGACCATGCCGAAGCAGTCGTCGGAATCCATGATCGAGAACTGCGGTTTCAAGCCGACGTGCTCCGCCTCCTGCCGCATGATCTGCACGCCGAGCGAGTGGAACGTGCAGATGGTCAGCTGATTGACCGGCACCCTACGGCCTTCCTTGCCGGGCGTGGTGAGCGTCTTGCCTTCGAGCAGCTTCGCGGTGCGCTCGCGCATTTCGAGCGCGGCCTTGTTCGTGAAGGTAAGCGCGGCGATGTGCTTCGGCTCGAAGCCGCGTCCTTCGATCAGATGCGCGATCTTCTGCGTGATGACGCGCGTCTTGCCGCTGCCCGCGCCGGCGAGCACGAGACAGGGACCATCGAGATAGCGCACCGCTTCGCTTTGCGCGGCGTTGAGACCTGCGGACATCGTTCTGGACTTTGGAGAGTGAGGCGAGCGGCGAGCAGTAAAAAAACACCGCCGCTGATGGACTGCGAGACCGCGCACGAGACGATGCACGCGCGCGGCGAATTCGAGAGCGCGATGTTAACACGATAGAACGCGGCGGGTTTTGGCCCTCGTTCGTTTCATGGTGGCGGCGTTTCGGGCGCGTGCCACAATATCGAGTCGATTCACGATCCACGATTCACCACAGGATGATGCCCACATGAGTTCAGCACTGAAAGTCGGCCTGATGGGCTATGGACTTGCCGGCGCGACGTTTCACGCGCCCGTCATCGAGCATTGCGGACGCGCGAGCGTGGCAGCCATCGCGACGAGCCAGGCCGAGCGCGCGCAGGCCGACTATCCGGACGCACGAATCGTCGCCGACTTCGATGCGCTGCTCGCCATCGACGACATCGCGTGCATCGTCATCGCCACGCCGAACGACACGCACTTCGATCTCGCGCGGCGCGCGTTGTCGGCGGGCAGGCACGTGGTCGTCGACAAGCCGGTGACGCTTTCCGCACGCGATGCCCGCGCGCTCGCCGATCTCGCCGCCGAGCGCGGTTTGCTGTTCGCGCCGTTCCACAATCGCCGCTGGGATGGCGATTTCATGACGGCGCGCGCGCTGATCGAGAGCGGGCGGCTCGGGCGCATCACGCATTACGAATCGCATTTCGACCGTTTTCGCCCGAAAGTGCCGCAGCGGTGGCGCGAGGAAGCGGCGCGCGGCGGCGGCTTGTTGTTCGATCTCGGGCCGCATCTGATCGATCAGGCGCTGGCGCTTTTCGGCGCGCCGCAGACGGTGACGGCGTTCGTGAAGGCGCATCGTGATCACGCGCACGCGCCGGATTACGTGCATCTCGTGCTCGGTTATGCGGACAAGGAGGTCGTCTTGCACGCAAGCGCGCTGGCCGCGCTTGAGCCGCCGCGTTTCGCGATCCACGGCACGCGCGGCAGTTACGTGAAGACGGGCCTCGATGTGCAGGAAGATCAGTTGCGCTCGGGCATGCGTCCGGGCGATGCGGGCTTCGGCAAGAATCCGCCGGGACTGCTGCGCGAAGTGGATGGCGATCACGATCTGCGCCACGAATTCGCCACGCGCGATGGCGCTTACGTGGAGTTTTATCGTGCGCTGGCGGCGTCGGTGCTGGATGGCAAGGCGTTCCCCGTGACGCCGCAGGATGCGGTGGATACGATGACGATCATCGAACTGGCGACGCAGAGCGAGCGGGAAGGGCGGCGGATGGAGTTTGTGAGGGGGTGACTCTCACCCCCGCCTGATGCTTCCCGATGTCGTGCTGACATTCCCGCCGACATCGCGGCAAGCGACGTTTCCCGAAACCGTGTGCACCGACCCGCCGACATCGCCGCAATACACGTTTCCCGACACGGTCGACACGACCCCCGCCTGCCCATGCACGGTGAGCTTGCCACAAGCGTCGACGTCGATCTTTTCGACGTCGCCATAAATCTCGATGGTCACGCTCGGCGAGCTATCGCCGCTGACGACTTCGCCGTCGACGGTCACTTGCTTGCCGCGAATGGAAATGTTCTTGCCGGTGACCGTCCGGCCGTTGATGGTGACGGATGCCATGACCATTCCAGAGTAAGTTGCAAACCCCGAGTGTAGGCGCGCGCCGCGCCGCAAAAGTAACGATTCGTGCCCATCACACCCGGCCGATTCAGGCAATCGCAGCGGTCCGAATCCGTTTGACAAGGCCATTTGCGTCGCGTAAATTCTGCCGCACGCGTCGGGAGAGCGCGTGGCCGCCGCTGTGCGAAAAATCAGCGGACGCCGCGCCGCCGAAGGGGCACACCCGCAAACTCTCAGGCAAAAGGACCGGCCGCGTCGAGGAAGCATTTCCTCGCACTCTGGAGAGCGGCAGCGGCTTCGTCGAACGAGGCCAGTTGCCCACCGAAGGGGCGCGCGATGGACCATCGGCACACGCCGGTGTCCGCGCAATCTCTCAGGTACCGAGGACAGAGGGGTCACGCATCGCAACCGCATCGCGGTCGCGCCTCCTTGCCGCATCGAGCGGCGCGAAGGCGCATTTCCGCTGACGGACGTTCGCTGCGTGGCCTTTTTTGTCTGGCGAACCGAGGCCCCGATGACTTCTCTTCAACACACACCCTTGCATGCCGCACACCTCGCGCTCAACGCGCGCATGGTCGATTTCGGCGGCTGGGACATGCCCGTCAACTACGGTTCGCAAATCGACGAACACCGCGCCGTGCGCACCGACGCCGGCATGTTCGACGTCTCCCACATGCGCGTCGTCGATTTCCACGGCGAGGCCGTCCGCGACTTCTTCCGCTACGCGATCGCCAACAACGTCGACAAACTCACGACGCCCGGCAAAGCGCTCTATTCGTGCCTGCTCAAGAGCGACGGCGGCGTGATCGACGACCTCATCGTCTATTACTTTTCCGAGACGTATTTCCGCGTGGTCGTGAATGCGAGCACGGCGGACAAGGACATCGCGTGGTTCGGGCAGTTGAACGCGGAAGGCGAATTCAATCTGTCGATCACGCCGCGCGGCGATCTCGGCATCATCGCGGTGCAGGGGCCCAACGCGCGCGAAAAAGTCTGGCAAGTGCTGCCCGACACGCGCGGGCAGACGCAGGACATCAAGCCGTTCAACGCAGTCAATTTTCCGTCCACCGCATTCGGCGAGCTGATGCTCGCGCGCACCGGCTATACCGGCGAGGACGGCTTCGAAATCGTCGTTTCGGCGACGCACGTCGAAGCGCTCTGGAACGCGCTGCACGCAGCCGGCGTGACGCCCGCCGGCCTCGGCGCGCGCGACACGCTGCGTCTGGAAGCCGGCATGAATCTCTACGGCCAGGACATGGACGAAAACGTGTCGCCGCTCGACGCGGGCCTCGCCTGGACGGTCGATCTCAAGACGCCGCGCGATTTCGTCGGCCGCGCGGCGCTGGAAGCGAACGGCTCGAAGGCGAGCTTCGTCGGATTGGTGCTCATCAAGGAAAACGGTCGTGCGGGCGGCGTGCTGCGCGCGCATCAGAAAGTCGTCACGCCGCACGGCGACGGCGAAATCACGAGCGGCACGTTTTCCCCGTCGATGCAGGAATCCATTGCGTTCGCCCGCGTCCCGACGGCGGTCGCACCGGGCGATACGGTGCAGGTCGTCATCCGCGACAAGCAAGTCCCCGCGCGCGTGGTAAAACTTCCGTTCGTGCGCAACGGCAAGGTTCTCGTGGACCTTCAATAAGCCGGATGCGCGCGTCCCACCGATCAAGAAACTCACGAACGAACCACGCAAGGAGCATCCAATGAGCATCCCGGCCGATCTGAAATACACCGAATCGCACGAATGGGTCCGCACGGAATCCGACGGCACGCTGACCGTCGGCATTACCGATCACGCGCAGGAAGCGCTCGGCGACATCGTGTTCGTCGAACTGCCGGCGGCGGGCAAGTCCGTTGCGGCGGGCGACGCGATCGCCGTCATCGAATCGGTGAAAGCGGCATCCGACATCTACGCGCCGGTCTCGGGCGAAGTGGTCGCCGCGAATGACGCGCTGACTTCGTCGCCGGATCAGGTGAACGGCGCGCCGTACGAAAGCTGGCTCTTCAAGATCAAGCCCGCAAGCGACGCGGGCCTCGAGAAGCTGCTCGACGCCGAAGGCTACGGCAAGTCGATCGGCGAATAACTTATCTCATGGACGAAGGCCGCCGCGCCTTCGTCGTCAGTCGGAATTCACATGAAGCTCGAACACCCGGATCGCCTGATGAACCGCACCTCCCTGTCACTCGCCGCGCTCGAATGCCACGATGCGTTCGCCGGCCGGCACATCGGTCCCGACGACGCCGATCAGCGCGCCATGCTCGACGCGCTCGGTTTCGCATCGCGCGCGGCTTTCATCGACGCGGTGATTCCCGAAACGATCCGCCGCAAGGAGACGCTGCCGCTCGCCGCGTTCACGCAGCCGAAGAGCGAGGCGGAAGCGCTCGCGTCGCTGCGCAAGCTCGCGGACGAGAATCTGGTGTTTCGAACCTTCATCGGCCAGGGTTACTACGGCACGCACACGCCGACCGTGATCCTGCGCAACGTGCTCGAAAATCCGGCGTGGTACACGGCGTACACGCCGTATCAGCCGGAAATCTCGCAAGGGCGGCTCGAAGCGCTGCTCAATTTCCAGCAGATGGTGATGGACCTGACGGGCCTCGCGATGGCGAATGCATCGCTGCTCGACGAAGCCACCGCCGCAGCCGAAGCCATGACGCTCCTGCAACGCGTCGGCAAGCCGAAATCGAACGTGTTCTACGTCGCGGACGACGTGCTGCCGCAGACCATCGAAGTGGTGAAGACGCGCGCGAAACCGGCGGGTATCGAAGTCAAGGTCGGGCCGGCTGCGGACGCCGCGAGCGCGAACGCGTTCGGCGTGCTGCTGCAATATCCCGGCGCAAACGGCGATGTCCGCGACTACCGCGCGCTCGCTGAAGCCATTCACGCGGCGGGCGGCCATGTGGTCGCGGCGGCGGACCTGCTGGCGCTCACGCTCATCACGCCGCCGGGCGAATGGGGCGCGGACGTCGCCATCGGCAATACGCAGCGTTTCGGCGTGCCGGTCGGCTTCGGCGGTCCGCACGCGGCGTACATGGCCGTGCGCGACGAATTCAAGCGCCAGATGCCGGGGCGTCTCGTCGGCGTGACCGTCGACGCGCAAGGCAATTCCGCGCTGCGTCTCGCGCTGCAGACGCGCGAACAGCACATCCGCCGCGAGAAGGCGACGTCGAATGTCTGCACGGCGCAGGCGCTGCTCGCGATCATGGCGAGCATGTACGCGGTGTATCACGGCCCGCAAGGTCTGAAGACGATCGCGCTGCGCGTGAACCGCGTCGCGTCGATTTTCGCGGCGGGCGTCGCGAAGCTCGGCTACAGCATCGCCAACGAAACGTTCTTCGATACCGTCACCATCGACAGCGGCGCGAACACCAACGCGCTGCATCAGGCCGCGTATGCCGCGCATATCAACCTGCGCCGCGTGAGCGCGAGTCAGGTCGGCGTATCGCTCGATGAAACCACCACGCGCGACGACTTGCAGAAGCTCTTCGCGCTCTTCGCGGATGTCGCGGGCAAGACCGAAACGTTCGATATCGACGCGCTCGACGCCGCGCTGAAAGACTCGCTTCCGGCCGACCTCAAGCGCACGAGCGATTACCTCACGCATCCGGTCTTCAACCGCCATCACTCCGAACACGAAATGCTGCGCTATCTGCGCAGCCTCGCCGACAAGGACCTGGCGCTCGACCGCACGATGATCCCGCTCGGTTCCTGCACGATGAAGCTCAACGCCACGTCGGAAATGCTGCCGGTCACGTGGCCCGAGTTCGCGCAGATTCACCCTTTCGCGCCCGCCGAGCAGACGGTCGGCTATCGCACGATGATCGATCAGCTCGAACAGATGCTCGTCGCGTGCACGGGTTACGCGGCTGTTTCGCTGCAGCCGAACGCGGGATCGCAGGGCGAATACGCGGGCTTGCTGATCATTCACGCGTATCACGAGTCGCGCGGGGAAGGGCATCGCAATGTGTGTCTGATTCCGGCGTCCGCGCACGGCACGAATCCGGCATCGGCGCAAATGGCGGGCATGCAGGTGGTCGTCGTCGCGTGCGATTCGAACGGCAATGTCGATATCGACGACCTGAAGGCGAAGGCCGAAAAGCATTCGGCGAATCTCGCGGCGATCATGATCACCTATCCGTCGACGCACGGCGTCTTCGAGCGCAATGTCCGCGAGATTTGCGACATCGTGCATCAGCACGGCGGGCAAGTTTATGTCGATGGCGCGAACATGAACGCGATGGTCGGCCTCTGCGCCCCCGGCCAGTTCGGCGGCGACGTCTCGCACCTGAACCTGCACAAGACGTTCTGCATTCCACACGGCGGCGGCGGGCCGGGCGTCGGTCCGGTCGCGGTCGGCGCGCATCTCGCGAAGTTCCTGCCGAACCAGACGTCCACCGGTTACAAGCGCGACGAAGCGGGCATTGGCGCGGTGTCGTCGGCGCCTTACGGATCGGCCGCGATCCTGCCGATCTCGTGGATGTACATTGCGATGATGGGCGCGCAGGGGCTCACCGCTGCCACCGAAAGCGCGATCCTCGCGGCGAACTATGTGGCGAAGCGCCTCGCGCCGCATTTTCCGGTGCTGTACAGCGGCGCGGGCGGACTCGTCGCGCACGAGTGCATTCTCGACGTGCGGCCGATCAAGGAAGCGAGCGGCATTTCGGTGGAAGACGTGGCCAAGCGTCTGATCGACTATGGCTTCCACGCGCCGACCATGAGCTTCCCCGTCCCCGGCACGCTGATGGTCGAGCCGACGGAATCGGAATCGAAGGAAGAGCTGGACCGCTTCATCGACGCGATGATCGCCATTCGCGAAGAAATTCGCGCGGTGGAAGAAGGCCGCGCCGATCGCGAGGACAACGTGCTGAAGAACGCGCCGCACACGGCGGCGGTCGTCACCGCGGATGAGTGGAATCACGCGTACACGCGCGAGGCGGCGGCGTATCCGGTGAAGTCGCTGGTGGCGCGCAAGTACTGGTCGCCGGTAGGCCGCGCGGACAACGCGTATGGAGACCGCAACCTCATGTGCTCGTGCGTGCCGGTTTCGGAGTACGCGGACGCGTGACGCTGCGGCGCGCCGCGAGTCGCCGGCAAGCGTCACGCATTGTCGGCGAGCTTGCGGCGCGTTCGGGAACGGCTAACATCTCACCCCTGACCAAAGCAATCAGGGAGTTCATATGACGCGGAAGGTGCGAAAGGTGAACGAGGCGAGCCGTTTTTCGATGAAGCCCGCCACGCTGGCCGCGCTTTGCACGCTGCTGGCAGCGCCTGCCGCGCACGCGGCGATGAACTTCTGCGCCGCGCCCGCCATGCAGGCGAGCGAACGCATTCAGGCCGATCCGGGCGTGAAGGCGCTGGTGCAGTCGGTGCAATCGCATGTGGACGATCAGCCGAAGCCGCGCGCCACGCTGCACACGGAAGGCACGCTGCCGCACGAAGGCATTTACGATCAAAGCGTCGAAGCGGAGCGCGATCTCGACCTCATGCGCGACGCCGCGCTCGCGTGGCGCGCGACGGGCAACGAACGCTATCTGCGCCTCGTCGACCGCTTTCTGCTGGCGTGGACGACGACGTACCGGTCGAGCTTCAATCCGATCGACGAGACGAACTTCGAATCGCTGATCCTCGCCTACGACCTGACGGCGAGCGCGCTGCCCGTGAAGACGCGCAACGCGGCGAACGCGTTCATCGCGAAGATGGTGACGGGCTATATCGCCGACATCGACAAACAGGCGCGCCCGCTCAAGGGCACGTACCGGAACAACTGGCAGAGTCATCGCGTGAAGCTGGTGGCGATGGGCGCGTTCACCATCGACGATCGCAAGCTGATCAACGCGGCGCAGCGGCTCTTCGTGGAGCATATCGGCGACAACATCGCGCCGGATGGATCGACGGTCGATTTCTCCGAACGCGATGCGCTGCACTACGTCACGTATGACCTGCAGCCGCTCGTGACGGCGGCGCTCGCCGCGCGTCGCCACAATCGCAACTGGCTGCCGGAGCGCGCGACGACCGGCGCGACCTTGGCCGATGCGCTCAACTGGCTCACGCCATATGCGCTCGGCACCCGAACGCACGACGAGTTCGTGCATTCGACCGTACCTTTCGATGCAAAGCGTCGCGAGGCCGGCCTGCCGGGTTTTTCGGGCCAATGGGACCCGAAGAACGCGGCGGAACTCTTTCATCTGGCGGCGCGTCTGGACGGCCGCTATGCGCCGGTGGCATTGCGGCTCGCGCCGACGCCGCCCGCGTGGCTCGCGGTGTGTTTGCCGCTGCCGGCGCGTTAATCATTCAGCAGGAACAGTCATGGCAGTCAGCGTTTTCGATCTCTTCAAAATCGGCATTGGACCTTCGAGTTCACACACCGTCGGACCCATGCGCGCCGCGTTGATGTTCGCGCAAGGGCTCGAGCGCGACGGGCTGCTGGGCGCGGTGGCATCGGTGAAATGCGAGCTGTACGGATCGCTCGGTGCGACCGGAAAGGGCCACGGCACGGATCGCGGCGTGATGCTCGGCCTGATGGGCGATGCCCCCGATACCGTCGATGCTTCGAGCATCGTTCCGAGACTCGAGGCCGTGCGCACGTCGAAGACGCTTGCGCTGCTCGGCACGCACGACATTCCGTTCGCGCTGAAGGAGAACATCGCGTTTTATCGGCAGGCGCTGCCGGAGCATCCGAACGGCATGAAGCTGCATGCATTCGATGCGAACGGTCAGCTCTTGCGCGAAGCGACGTATCTGTCGGTGGGCGGCGGCTTCGTGGTGACGGCGGGCGCGGCGAACACGGCGGTGCTGACGGCGCACGAGCAGTTGCCGTATCCGTTCCACACCGGCGACGAGCTGATGAAGATGTGCGCCGAATCCGGCAAGTCGATTGCGCAACTGATGTGGGAAAACGAGCGCATCTGGCGCAGCGAAGACGAGATTCGCGCGGGCCTCATGCGCATCTGGGATGTGATGCAGGATTGCGTCGCGCGCGGGTGCGGAATCGGCAATCCGGAAGCGGACGGCAACTTGCCCGGTCCGTTCCAGGTAAAGCGCCGTGCGCCGCAGCTTTATCGCGCGCTGGCGGGGAAGCCTGAGCAGGCGCTGCGCGATCCGTTATCGATGATCGACTGGATCAATCTGTACGCGATCGCCGTGAACGAAGAGAACGCGGTCGGCGGACGCGTCGTGACGGCGCCGACGAACGGCGCGGCGGGCATCATCCCGGCCGTGCTGCATTACTACGACCGCTTCGTGCCGGGATCGAATGCGCAGGGCGTGATCGACTTTCTGCTGACGGCGGCGGCCATCGGCATTCTATACAAGATGAACGCATCGATTTCGGGCGCGGAAGTCGGGTGTCAGGGCGAAGTGGGCGTCGCGTGCTCGATGGCGGCGGGCGCGCTCGCGGCGGTGCTCGGCGGCACGCCGGCTCAAGTGGAGAACGCGGCGGAAATCGGCATGGAGCACAACCTGGGACTGACGTGCGATCCGGTCGGCGGGATGGTGCAGATTCCGTGCATCGAGCGAAACGCGATGGGATCGGTGAAGGCCGTGAACGCCGCGCGCATGGCGATGCGCGGGGATGGGTCGCACTATGTGTCGCTCGATTCGGTCATCAAGACGATGCGCGAGACCGGCGCGGATATGAAGACGAAGTACAAGGAGACTTCGCGCGGCGGGTTGGCGGTGAATATCGTGGAGTGTTGAGGCGGGGGCAATGAGCGCGTGCGGCCTGCCCTCAGCCGTACGCGATTCCCGCACTTGGCGATTGGAATAAAGCGTTACGACCAAGCTGCCGCATACCGGGCAACACTAATATCGGAGTTTGCCATTTAGTTAGATATCCATATTGATCATGCCGCCGAAAGACACAGTCAACAACGGTCTAACCTCTGTACAGACACACGAGTTTCCGGTCATAGGTATCCGCTTCGAAGGGAACAACGCAGAGCAACGAGAATTGGATCTCAATCAACTCGGCCAATCAATTCAGGGGTTTGCGCGGATTCTCGCCGTCAGCGCGCACTTTCTGAAAACGAGTAAACTCTCGAAGCATCTTGACGCACTGGACGTACAGGTTGTTGCGGTTCCCGTCGCAGAGCATCATTGCTATGAAGTGTTGGCGGTAGTAAAGAGCATCGTCGGTAGCCGGGAACTGTGGTCCTGCGTATTTGGGGCTCTGCTTACTACCCTTGTCCAGTATGTGCTGTCCCGACGAGACAAAGACGAAATGAAGTATTTAAGCGAAGCCCTTCAACAGGCCCTTCGCAACAATCAGGGCACTGTCGATAAGCTGACGGATACCATCAACAAGATGGCGGATGCGCTCCGCCCAGCGGCACGACAGGCATTGACGCCCATCGATCGCTCGTGCAAAAACATCGACCTCTACGCAAGCGGAGAAAAGTTTGCGGAGTTGAGCGGCGACCACAAGCGAGCTTTCGCTGACGCCGATCTGGCGATTTCGGACCACACGGCCGTTTACGCCGGTTTGATATCCGAATTCGACATGACGACCGGATCATGCAAAGTAACGCTGGACGGCGACGTTGCACGTATTCCCGCGCAAGTCACCGATCCAATCTTCAATCGGCCCAACAATCCGTATGTGGAGGCGATGGCTGCAATGCGCATGCTCCGCTTTGTTGCAAAGGCAGAACTCAACTCGGACGGCGAGCCACTGAAGTTGTACATTTCCGATACCGCGGAAAACTCTCGGAGCAGCACTAACCCGCCGCTCACCCCCCAATCAGATTAACCACCTTCACATTCCGCGTATCCGGCACTTCGGCATACGAGATCACCTTCAACTGCGGCAGGCTCCGTCGCAGGAACCGGGCGAGCATCGCGCGCAGCGAATGCTGAACCAGCAACACCGGGGGCAACCCCAGATTCTGCTGCCGCATCATCGCGTTCTGCGTCGATGTCATCAGCGTTTGCGCCAGCCCCGGCTCCAGTCCCGGATTCGGCCCCGTCGATAGCGCCTGCGACAACACCCGCTCCAGCGTCGGATCGAGGCCCATCACCTGCAAGTCGTTGCTGCCCGGATACCACTGCTGCGTGATCGCGCGCCCGAGCGACAGACGCACCGCCGCCGTCAACTCGTACGCATCCGAAATGCGCGGCGCGTGTTCCTGCAGCGCGTCGAGAATCGTGCGCATGTCGCGGATCGGCACGCTCTCGTCGAGCAGGTTCTGCAACACCTTCTGCAAGGTCGTGAGCGACAGCACCTTCGGCACGAGATCGTCGGTGAGCGACGGCGTGTCCTTGCCGATACGCTCCAGCAACGCCTGCACTTCCTGTCGCCCGAGCAGTTCCGCCGCGTGCGTCACGACGAGATGATTCAAATGCGTCGCGACCACCGTGCTCGCATCGACGACCGTGTAGCCATACACCTGCGCCTGTTCGCGCATGTTCGTGTCGATCCACACCGCCGGCAGGCCGAACGCCGGATCGGTGGTCTGCGCGCCCGGCAGCGTCGCCGAAACCTGGCCCGGATTGATCGCGAGCCATTGACCCGGGAACGCCTCGCCGATGCCGACTTCCACGCCCTTCAGCGCAATGCGATACCCGTTCGGCCGCAATTCGAGGTTGTCGCGAATATGAATGACCGGCGGCAGAAAGCCGATTTCCTGCGCGAACTTCTTGCGAATGCCCTTGATGCGCTTGAGCAGTTCGCCGTCCGCATTGCGATCGACGAGCGGAATCAGCCGATAGCCCACTTCCAGCCCGAGCGGATCGATGAGCGCGACGTCCTCCCAGCTCGCCTCCGCGTTCTCGGCGGACGCGGCAGCGGCGGCGGCGATCGGCGTGACATCGGTGACGGCGCCCGCTTTCTTCTTCGCTTCGGCGCGCTTGTTCATCGAACGGGCCGCGTAGACGAGACCGCCGCCCAGCAGCAAGAACGCGAAGTGCGGCATGCCGGGAATCAGCCCCATCACGCCGATGATCACGCCGGTGATCATCAGCACGCGCGGGTTCTGGAACAACTGGCCGGTCAACTGCGTGCCGATGTCCTCGTCGGTCGCGACGCGCGAGACGATCACGCCCGCCGCCGTCGAAATGATGAGCGACGGAATCTGCGCGACGAGGCCATCGCCGATGGTCAGCAGCGTGTAGTTGGTCGCCGCGTGCGCGAAGTCCATGTCGTGCTGGAGCATGCCGACGATCAGCCCGCCCACGATGTTGATCACCATGATCAGCAGGCCCGCGATCGCGTCGCCGCGCACGAACTTCGATGCACCATCCATCGAACCGTAGAACTCCGCTTCCTGCGCCACCGCCGTACGGCGTTTCTTCGCGGTTTCCTCGTTGATGAGGCCGGCGTTCAGGTCGGCGTCGATGGCCATCTGCTTGCCGGGCATCGCGTCGAGCGTGAAGCGCGCGCCGACTTCCGCGATACGTCCCGCGCCCTTCGTGATCACCATGAAGTTGATGATCATCAGGATCACGAACACGACGATACCCACGGCGAAATTCCCGCCGACGAGAAAGTGCCCGAACGATTCGATCACCTGGCCCGCCGCGTCCGGACCCGTGTGGCCTTGCAGCAGCACGATACGCGTCGATGCCACGTTCAGCGAAAGCCGCAGCAGCGTCGAGAACAGCAGCACGCTCGGGAACGCCGCGAAATCGAGCGGCTTTTGCGTGTACATGCTGACGAGCAGCACCATCACCGCCAGCGCGATGTTGAACGTGAACAGCAGATCGAGCAGGAACGCAGGCAACGGCAGAATCATCATGCCGAGGATCATGCAGATCAGGATCGGGCCGGCGAGCGCCCGCAGGTTCTGCGTGCCGAGCGCGTCCGGCCGTTTGGCGAAAAATCCAGCGCGCGCGTTCATGCTGCGGCTCCTTGTGATGGGTTGTCGCCGGAAAGCGCTTCAGCGGCTTCCTCATCGGCGTCGGCGTCGGATACGCCGCCTTTGTCCAGTTCCTTCGGCACGTCGAGATCCGTGGGATCGTCGGGACGGATGCCGCCCTCGTCGCGATAACGCTTGAGCTGATAGACCCACGCGAGCACTTGCGCGACCGCGCCGTACAGCGCGCCCGGAATCTCGCGGTTGATCTCGACGTTGTGATACAGCGCGCGAGCAAGCGGCGGCGCTTCGAGCAGCGGCACGTTGTTTTCGCGGCCCAGTTCGCGGATGCGCGCCGCGACCAGATTCACGCCCTTCGCGACGACCTTCGGCGCGCGCATCTCGCCGTCGGCATACTTCAGCGCGACCGCGAAGTGCGTCGGGTTCGTGACGATGACATCGGCGGTCGGAATCGCCTGCATCATCCGGCGACGCGCGGCCGCGCGCTGCTGCTGGCGGATCTTGCCCTTGATGTGCGGATCGCCTTCGCTTTCCTTGTGCTCGCGCTTCACTTCTTCCTTGCTCATGCGCAGCTTCTTCGCGTGCGACCACATCTGATACGGCACGTCGACGGCGGCGACGAGAAACAGCCCGCCGATCGCCATGCCGCAGCACACGACGATGAGATGCATGACATCCGCGAGCGCGAGGCCGAGCGGCTTGGTCAGGAGGCCGAGCACTTCGGCCTTGCGGCTCCACATTGCCGATCCCGCCATGCCGCCGACGACGATCGTCTTCAGAATCGACATGCCGAGCTGAATCGGTCCCTGCGACGAGAACATCTTGCCGAGGCCGCTGACCGGATTGAGCCGCCCGAAGTTCGGCGCGAGCGGCTTCGTGGTGAGGAGCCAGCCGCCGAGCGCCATCGGCGCGGCGAGCGCGGCGACGGCCGTCAGCGCGAGCACCGGCAGCACGGCAAGCATGCCTTCCTTGCCGGCGTTGGCCGCGCCGATCATCATCTGGCGCGTGTCGAGAACGGTCTCGTGATTGAACGTGAACGCGCCGCGCAGAATGGACTGCAAATGACCGCTGATCGGCCCCGACAAACCCCACACGCCGAAAAATCCCGCCGCCAGCAGTGCAAACGACGCGAGTTCCCGCGAGCGCGCAACCTGGCCTTCCTCCCGCGCCTTTTCCAGGCGCTTGGGAGTGGCTGATTCGGTCTTTTCGAGATCGCTTTCTTCCGACACCGCGTGCTCCGCTCCGTACTTCGCTGTCCAGCAGGTTGCAAACGGCATCGAGCCGTTTTCTGATGGAGGCGATTATTGCGGAAGGCGTCGAGCAGCCATCGGCGGATTAGGCTCGCAAAAACCGGGTTAATCGACGGATAGCGGAAGCGCAATGGAAACGGCGCATGACCGGTGAAGTCATGCGCCGCGAGAATAGAGGAGAAACGCGCGTCAGGCGCCGGGCACGCGCCCGTCCGGGCCGTAGAAACCGGCTTTCGACGGCGCGACCTGCAACGCCGCGAGCGCCTTGCGGTTGTATTCCATGCGCGTGCGGATCAGCACGCCGTTGTTGTTGTTGCCCTGTTTCGCGCGGCGGGCGGCGGCGCACAGCAGCGCCCATTGCTCGGCGATCTGCGCATCGGTTTCGGCGGCGGCTTCCATGCCGATGAATCCGCCCGGCAGCCCGAGCGCGCCAAGTTGCGCGTCGCGCTGCTTCTCGAGTGTGCCGATGCGCTCGGTCAGCGCCGTCTTTTCCTCGATGATCCCCGGCAGCTCGGCGAGCGGCTGCGCGGCGATCAGCGCTTTTTCCTCGTGGGCGAGGAGGGATTCGAACGCCTGAACGGCGGCGACTTCTTCGATGACAGTGGCAAGCAGGGCGTCTCTCATTGCAGCTCGCTAAAACGCGGGTTGGGTCGAAGCCGCCCGGCGCTGTCCACGTCGTGTTCCGGGCGAGCCCGGGTCGTTGCGTTTCAGCCGCCGGTCGGCGGGGTTCTCGTTTGCAGCAGGTCGCGCGCGGTGCTCAAAATGCCGTCGGCGATCTTGCTGGTGTCCATCTTCAGGCTGCCGTCGCGGATCGCGGCCTTGATCGATTCGACTTTCGCCGTATCGATGTCCGAACCGTTCGATGCGCGCAGGTCGGACGACAACGTCGACAGGCTGACCGTCGATGTCCCGCCCGCTTTCACGTCATTGGCCGGCGCGGTGGTTGCGGCAGTTTTCGCATCGCCTTGCGATGCACGTTGCGCGCCGTCTTGCAGGCTCGCCAGAGTGGTGTTGCTTTTCGATTCGATTTTCACGATGTCCATTCCCGAACGTGTTGAGTCCTTTATCGGCGGTGGGTTTGGAAAACTTTACCCTGGCCTCTGTGGCGCAGCACACGTTCGGCGCGATCATCGCCCGGAAAGCCTTGCCGGACGGGGATTCGCTGGAATTGCAACAAAATGAAACATCGGGTCGGTGACGCTTTTCGGTGCGGTCTGGACTGCGCTGGCCCGGTCGGGAATGGACGGCCAGCGCGTCTTTACATCCGGATCTCCACCGTTTGACTGTCCTTCACGACGCCCGTGATGATCTGGCCCCCCGCCGTTTTCACGCGGATTTGCTGGCCGGGCGCGGCGTTGTTCATCGCGCTGCCTTCGGCGGAAATGGAGAAGCCGGAGCCGTCCGCGACCACATGAACCGTCTGGCCGATCGCCACGGAACTGGCCGCGCGCAGCATGTCGGTGCGCAGCGGCAGGCCCGCCGGCACGCGCGACAACGCGACCGCGCCGACCGCCTGCGACGGATCGGTGACGACGGCTTGCGGCATCGCGGTGAGATCGCCGTCGCGGGCGACGAGGTCGGCGCTGGCGAGCACTTCGCCCGGCGAAATGGCGCGCGCGGCGGTGTAGTACGTCGCGTTGATCGAGATGCGCGCCTGGACATACAGCGTCCACGGGCGCTCGCCGACGCAGCGCACGCCGACCGTCACGCGGCCCCAGAGACGCGCGCCCGTGGGCATGAACGGATCGAGCGCCGAGCAGGCGGCGAGGCCGCGCGGGAAAACGGGCGTGACGGTGATCTCGACCTTGCCGGGCAGGCCCGCGGTCTGTTGCTGCAAGAATGAGAGCGCAGCGGCGCGGATGGCTTCGCCGTCCTGCATCGTGGCGGCGGCTGCCGGCGCTTGCGTCGCTGCCGACGAAGGCGAAAAGCTCACGCGCTTAATCGGAGAAGCGGCGTCCGCGCTCGCGGGCGCGTAATTCGCGCGCTTGACCGGCGATGCCTCGCGTGCCGCGATCGGACGCGCGCCGGCGTTGCGGGACACGGCTGTGTCGTCGCGCGTGACGAGGACCGGAATCACATCGCGCGATGCGGCCGGCTTGACGGGCGACACCGGCTTTGCAGGCGCAACGGCAGCAACCGCGGCAACCGCAGCAACCGCAGCAGCAGCGGGCTTCGCCTCGCCGGTTCCGGGAATGACGATCATCCCGCTGGCGTCGTCCATTGCGTCGTCGGCGGCTTCGGCGCGGGCATCGAGCGCGAGCGCGGCGTGGCGCATGGCGGCATCGGCGGCTTTCGTCGCGGCGCGATAGCCGGGCGCAGGCGCAAGATACGGCGCGGGCGCCGGCGCAGCGACGGCCACGGGCGCAGCGGCAGGCTTCGCACCCAGCCCCTTCGCCATATCCGCCACCGCCGACGGATTCGTCTCCGCGTTGCCGGGAATCGCGATGAAGCCGTCGCTTTGCTGCGCGAACGCGCCCGCGGCCACGCCGACGAAGAGCGACACGCCCGCCACGCACCGCGACGCGCTGCGTGCAAACGACGCTGCACGACGCGCCGCTGCGTTCGACGGATGCCTGGCGGACCTGCTCATCACTTCACTCCTCGCTCGCCGCGCCAAGGCGCACACGCGTTATTCGATTCATCGATTCATTCGATCCGCCCACGGCGGCCACCGGCCGAGCGCCGGAAAAACGCCGGCTTCTCACCACGACCCAGATTCTAGATACGCCGCGCCGCGTCCAAGCCTCGAATAGAGGCCGCGTTTCCCGGTTATTCATCGGATTAGTAATTGCGCGCCGCTCCTAAGATGCGTGTCATGCAAAAAGGCCCGCGCGGTGCGCTGGGCGTATGCGACACAACGAACTTGGGGAACCCCGGGAATGCTAGACAAGCTCGACAAGGAATTCGCGTTCGGCCGCGAGGCGCTCGACGTACGCGCTTACCGGCAGGAACTGCTGTCGTCGAATATCGCCAACGCCGACACGCCCGGCTACAAGGCGCGCGACGTCGATTTCTCGACCGCGCTCGCCGGCGCGCTGAAGCAGGGCGGCGGCGCATCGGCATCGAATGCAGCGACGCTCAAGATGGCGCAGCCGGTCTCGATCAGCAGCGGCGCGTCGATGGCCGTGACCGCGAAGGGTCACATGTCCGGCACGTCGACGCTCGCCGCATCCGGCGGTCCGAGCGACGACTACGGCCGGCTCGCGTATCGCGTGCCGAGCCAGCCATCGCTCGACGGCAACACCGTCGATCTCGACGCCGAGCGCGTGCAGTTCGCGGACAACGCGCTGCACTTCGAAGCCGGCATGACGGTGCTCAGCTCGCAGATCAAGTCGATGCTGTCCGCCATCACGTCCAACAGCTAAGCGCAATTAAGAAAGGTTAAGGGAAGCCATGCCTTCATTGATGAACATATTCAGCGTCGCCGGTTCGGCGATGTCGGCTCAGGCGCAGCGCCTGAACGTGACCGCGTCGAATCTCGCGAACGCGGACAGCACGACCGGCCCGGACGGCCAGCCGTACAAGGCGAAGCAGGTCGTGTTCGCCGTCGATCCGCTCGGCGGCGCGAAAAGCGGCTCCGGCCAGCAGGTCGGCGGCGTGCAGGTCACGGGCGTCATCGACGATCCGAGTCCCATGAAAACCAGCTACGACCCGAGCAACCCGGCGGCGAACGCGGACGGCTACGTGACGCTGCCGAACGTCGATCCCGTGCAGGAGATGGTCAACATGATTTCCGCGTCGCGTTCCTACCAGGCGAACGTCGAGACGCTCAATACCGCCAAGCAATTGATGCTCAAGACTTTGACCATCGGAACCTGAACCGGACTCTGAGGATTAACCCGTGACCACCAACACCTCGATCGGCAGCAACGGCACCACCGTGTCGCAGACGCTGCTCGACACCATGAACGGCGCGTCGAGCGCGTCGTCGGCATCCAGCAGCAGCGGCACGAGCGGCACGTCCGCCTCGGATCTGCAGAACACGTTCCTGACGCTGCTCGTGACGCAGCTCAAGAACCAGGACCCGACCAATCCCGCCGACAGCTCGCAGATGACTTCGCAGCTCGCGCAGATCAACACCGTGTCGGGCATCGGCCAGTTGAACACGTCGCTCAGCTCGCTCGCGACGCAACTCTCCGCCGGCCAGTCGACGCAAGCCGCGATGCTCATCGGCTCGAACGTGCTCGCGCCGGGCAACACGGTGAGCGTGTCGAGCGGCGCGTCGTCGAACTTCGGCGTGCAGCTCGCCAACGATGTCAGCGACCTGCAGATCGTCGTGAAGGACAAGTCGGGGAACATCGTCAACACGCTCGATCTCGGCGCGCAAGGCGCGGGCGTCGTGCCGGTATCGGGCTGGAAGCCGGTCGATTCGAAGGGCGCCACGCTCGCGGACGGCAGCTACACGATCACCGCGCAAGGCACGATCAACGGCCAGCAGGCGACCGCGACGACGCTCGCGGCTTCGCAGGTGCAGAGCGTCGTGCAGATGTCGGGCGGCGCGCCGGGCCTCAAGCTCGCGAACGGTTCGACGGTCGCGCTGTCCAGCGTCGCCTCGATTCTTTGATTCCCCATTCCTTTGATGCCGGGACACGTCCGGCCAAGAGACAAACATGAGCTACCAACAAGCATTGAGCGGTCTGGGCGCCGCGTCGAGCGACCTCGATGTGATCGGCAACAACATCGCGAACTCGAATACCGTCGGCTTCAAGCAGGGCGCCGCGCAGTTCGCCGACATGTACGCGAGTTCCATGGCCACGGCCGTGTCGAACCAGATCGGCATCGGCACGCGCCTCGCGGAAGTGCAGCAGCAGTTCTCGCAAGGCACGATCACGACGACCAACCAGGCGCTCGACGTCGCCATCAACGGCAACGGCTTCTATCAGCTGTCGAACAACGGCTCGATCGTGTATTCGCGCAACGGCGTGTTCCATCTGGACGACAGCGGCAAGATCGTCAACTCGGCCGGCCTGCAACTGATGGGCTACGCAGCCGATTCGGGCGGCGTCGTCAACAGCGCGAGCACGGTGCCGCTGACCGTTCCGACCGCGAACATCGCGCCGAGCGCGACGAAAACCATCACCGCGGCGTTCAACCTGAACTCGCAGGACCCGGACAAGCCCGTTTCCGGCTTCGATCCGACCAACGGCAACACGTACAACGCATCGACTTCGGTGGATGTGTACGACTCGCTCGGCGGCACGCAGAAAGTGTCCGTCTACTTCACCAAGACCGACACCGGTACGTGGGAAGCGTATGCCGGCTACGGCGACCCCGTCTCGCAGCAGACCGACCTCGGCTCGGTGAGCTTCAATTCGTCGGGCGCGCTGACGGGCACGGCGTTGTCGTCCACGTCAAAGCCGGGCGTCAGCGTGCCGACGAGCGGCGGCACCAAGTTCACGTTCACGATTCCCAACGGCGCCGACAAAACGACGGGCGCGACGCAAACGATCACGCTCGATCTGTCCGGCACGACCCAGTACGGCGCGACGAGCGGCCTGTCGAACCTGCATCAGGACGGCAACAGCACGGGCGAACTGACGGGCTTCAGCGTCGGCACGGACGGCATGCTGACCGGCAACTACTCGAACGGCGAAACGAAAGCGCTCGGCCAGGTCGCCATCGCCAACTTCAACAACCAGAACGGCCTGCAGAACCTCGGCGGCAACGTGTACGCGCAGACGGCGGCTTCGGGCGCGGCGCAAGTGGGCGTGCCCGGCTCGACGAACCACGGCACGCTGCAAGGCGGCGCGGTGGAAGACTCGAACGTGGACCTGACGCACGAGCTCGTGGACCTGATCACCGCGCAGCGCAACTATCAGGCGAACGCGCAAACGATCAAGACGCAGCAGACCGTCGACCAGACGCTGATCAATCTGTAAGCGGCGTCCGCACGCATAGGAAACAGGAAAGCGATTCATGGACCGTCTGATCTACACCGCGATGACCGGCGCAAGCCAGTCGCTCGAGCAGCAAGCCGTCGTCGCGAACAACCTCGCGAACGCATCGACCACGGGTTTCAAGGCGCAGCTCGCGGCGTTCCGTCAGGTGCCGATGTCGTTCGAGAACCAGTCCGCCGACGGCTCGACGCGCACCTTCGTGCTCTCGTCGACGCCGACCGCCGATTACTCCGCCGGCCCGATCCAGCAGACCGGCAATCCGCTCGACGTGGCCGTTCAGGGACCGGGCTGGCTGTCCGTGCAAACGGCGGACGGCGGCGAGGCGTACACGCGCGCAGGAAATCTGCACGTCGATCAGAACGGCCAGCTCGTCACGGCGAACAACCTGCCGGTGCTCGGCAACGGCGGCCCGCTGTCGGTGCCGCCGGGCGCCGAAGTGACCATCGGCAAAGACGGGACGATCTCCGCGCTGATTCCGGGCGATCCGCCCACCGCGATCGCCACCGTCGATCAGCTGAAGCTCGTGAATCCCGATCCGGCGACGCTCACGCGCGGCGACGACGGCCTGTATCGCACTGCATCCGGCGACCCCGCCGATGCGGACCCGAGCGTGGTCGTGGCCGGCGGCGCGCTCGAAGGCAGCAACGTGAATCCGGTCTCCGCGATGGTCTCGATGATCACCAACGCGCGCCAGTTCCAGATGCAGACGAAGCTGATGGAATCGGCGGACCAGAACGAACAATCGGCCAACAAGCTGCTTAACTTCTCCTAAGCGGCGAAGCACACCAGGAAACGAACATGAATCGCTCTCTTTACATCGCCGCGACCGGCATGAACGCGCAGCAAGCGCAGATGGACGTGATCTCGAACAACCTCGCGAACGTGGCCACCAACGGCTTCAAGGGTTCGCGCGCGGTGTTCGAGGACCTGCTGTATCAGACGACCCGCCAGCCGGGCGCGAACTCGACGCAGCAAACCGAACTCGCCTCGGGCATTCAGCTCGGCACCGGCGTGCAGCAAGTCGCGACCGAGCGCCTCTACACGCAGGGCAATCTGCAGCAGACGGGCAATTCGAAGGACGTCGCCATCAACGGTCAAGGCTTCTTTCAGGTGACGATGCCCGACGGCACCACCGCCTACACGCGCGACGGCTCCTTCCAGACCAACGCGCAAGGCCAGCTCGTGACGTCGAGCGGCTACCAGCTGAATCCGGCGATCACCATTCCGCAGAACGCGACGTCGATCACCATCGGCTCGGACGGCACGGTATCGATCACGCAGCCGGGCACGACGGCCGCCACGAACGTCGGCGCCATTCAGCTCGCGACGTTCATCAACCCGGCCGGTCTCGAAGCGCGCGGCGAAAACCTGTTCTCCGAGACGGGCAGCTCGGGCGCGCCGAACGTGTCGCAGCCGGGACTGAACGGCGCGGGCTCGCTACAGCAAGGCTACGTGGAAGCGTCGAACGTGAACGTGGTGCAGGAACTCGTCAACATGATCCAGACGCAGCGCGCGTACGAAATCAACAGCAAGGCCGTGACGACGTCCGACCAGATGCTGCAGACGCTCTCGCAAATGCAGGTTTAACCCTCTATTCGACGGATGGAATTCGCGAGGATGGCGTCACACTAGCGCTACATTTCGCATCAAACGAGTTATCAAGATGTCGCTTAAACACCTCCTCGCGCGTGCCTCGACGGCGGCGCTGTTTTCCGCGCTGGCCGCATGCGGCCTCGTGCCGAAAGAGCCGATCATCCAGCAGCCGATGACCGCGCGTCCGCCGCAGCCGCCTTCCGGCACGCGCTCGCCCGGCGCGATCTACAACGCGGGCTACGCGGGCCGGCCGCTTTTCGAAGACCAGCGGCCGCGCAATGTCGGCGACATCCTGACGATCGTGATTTCCGAAAACGTCAACGCGACGAAGTCGTCGGCGGCGAACACCAACCGCGGCGGCTCCGGCTCGTTCGCGGTGCCGACGACGCCCGGCATCTTCGGCGGTCTCTTCAACAACACGAATCTCTCGGCGACCGGCGCGAACAAGTTCACGGCGGCGGGCGGCGCGAGCGCGGCCAACACGTTCAGCGGCACGCTGACCGTGACCGTCACCGAAGTGCTGCCGAACGGGAACCTGATGGTGAGCGGCGAGAAGCAGATGCTCATCAACCAGGGCAACGAATTCGTGCGCTTCTCGGGCGTCGTCAATCCGACGACCATCTCGGGCAGCAACACCGTGTACTCCACGCAAATCGCCGACGCGAAGATCGAATATTCGGCGAAGGGCTATATCGACGAAGCGGAGAACATGGGCTGGCTCCAACGCTTCTTCCTCAACGTCGCGCCGTTCTGATCATGACTCCGCTCCAACGTTTCGTTTCGTTCTCGCTCGCGGCCGCGCTGGTCGCCATCGGCGCCGCGCAGCATGCGCACGCCGAACGTCTCAAGGATCTCGTCTCGTTCCAGGGCGTGCGCGACAACCCGCTGATCGGCTACGGCCTCGTCGTGGGTCTCGACGGCACCGGCGACCAGACCATGCAGACGCCGTTCACCACGCAGTCGCTCACGAACATGCTCGGCAACCTGGGCATCACCGTGAATCCGGCGACGACGCAAAACATGCAGTTGAAGAACGTCGCCGCCGTGATGGTGACGGCGACGCTGCCGCCGTTCTCGCGTCCCGGCGAAGCGATCGACGTGACTGTTTCGTCGCTCGGTAACGCGAAGAGTCTGCGCGGCGGCACGCTGCTCATGTCGCCGCTGAAGGGCGCGGACGGCCAGGTCTACGCGATGGCGCAGGGCAACCTCGTCGTCGGCGGCGCGGGCGCGAGCGCGAACGGCAGCAAGGTGCAGGTCAACCAGCTCGCGGTGGGCCGCATTTCCGGCGGCGCGATCGTCGAGCGCGCGGTCCCGACGGCGCTCCAGCAGCAAGGCGGCGTCATGCAGATGGAAATGCGCGAGATGGACTTCGACACGACGCAGCGCGTGGTCGCGGCGGTGAACAACCAGTTCGGCATGGGCACGGCGCTCGCGCTCGATGGCCGCACGATCCAGCTTCGCGCGCCGACGGACGCCGCCGAGCAGGTGTCGTTCATGGCGCAGTTGCAGAACATCGATGTGCGTCCGGCGCAGGCCGCCGCGAAGGTGATTCTCAACGCGCGCACCGGGTCCATCGTGATGAATCAGATGGTCACGCTGCAGAACTGCGCGGTGGCGCACGGCAACCTGTCGGTGGTCATCAACACGCAGACGGCGGTGAGCCAGCCGAACGCGCTTTCCAACGGGCAGACGGTCGCGGCGAAGCAGTCGCAGATTCAGCTCAAGCAGGATAGCGGCGCGCTCAAGATGCTGTCGGCGGGCGCGAATCTCGCGGATGTCGTGAAGGGGCTGAACGCGCTCGGCGCGACGCCCGCGGACCTGATTTCGATCCTTCAATCGATGAAGGCGGCTGGCGCGCTGCGCGCCGACCTCGAAATCATCTAACGGGGGCGGCACATGAACTCGAATACGAACGGTATCGCCAGCACGCCGCTGGCATCGACCGATACGAGCGGACTGTCGAATCTCTCGAACCGGTTCGCGCTCGACACGCAGGGCTTTGATGCGCTGCGTGCGCAGGCCGGCGCGAATCCGCAGCAAGGTCTCAAGGCCGCCGCGCAGCAGTTCGACGCCGTCTTCACGCAGATGATGCTGAAGAGCATGCGCGACGCGACGCCGTCCGACAGTCCGTTCGAATCGAACGATTCGAAGTCGTTCACGGCGATGCTCGACCAGCAGTTGTCGCAGCAGATGTCGTCGAAGGGCATCGGCGTGGCGGACATGATGTTGAAGCAACTGATGCGCAACGCCGGCGGCAAGGCCGACGCGAACATCATGGGTGGCGCGGGCGGCGAAAAGTCGATGAACGCGATGCAGGCGCTCGGCGGCATGTCGGGCGGCGGCGGCGATATCGAATCGAACGCGGGCAACATCGCCGCGATGAACGCGATGGCGAAAGCCTATGCGGCGGCGCAGGCGAACAAGAACGGCGCTTCGCTCGGCGATGGCCGCGGTTATTCGGCGGCCAGCTCGCTGGAGCCGCCCGCGCACGGCAACGGTTCGGACAAGGTGAATGCGTTCGTCGAGCGGCTCGCGGCGCCCGCGCAGGCGGCGAGCGCGGCGACGGGCATTCCGGCGCGCTTCATCATCGGTCAGGCGGCGCTGGAATCGGGCTGGGGCAAACGCGAGATCAAGCAGGCGAACGGCCAGACGAGCCACAACATTTTCGGCATCAAGGCGACGAGCAGCTGGACCGGCAAGACGGTCAACGCGGTGACGACGGAATACGTGAACGGCCAGCCGAAGAAGGTGGTGGAGCGCTTCCGCGCCTACGATTCATACGAAGATGCGCTGACCGATTACGCGAGCTTCATCAAGAGCAATCCGCGCTATGCGCCGGTGGTGGAAGCGTCGCGCGACGTCGCGGGCTTCGCGCACGGCATGCAGAAGGCGGGCTACGCGACGGATCCGCAGTACGCGAAGAAGCTCATCTCGATCATGAAGCAGATCGTTTGACGCAGCGCGGCGGCCACTCGCGAGGCACTTGCGGGGCGTCCGGAGGGTGCAAACGTTTTACGTCGATGGGGACGGCGCGCCACACAGAAATTTCGCGACGGCCCCTAAACTTTTCATGAGGCATGCCGCTAACTCGTGGACGACAGTACCGGATCGACGGGGTCCGGTTCGCTGAGCGGCGTAAAAAAGACCGGCGATGCGAGGGCAAATTGAACACGGCCAGCACCATGAATACCAATCACAAGCATGACTTTGCCGATGACGAGATCGACCACGAAGTGGATTTCGGGCGTCGGAATCCGCTGGAGATCGGCGTATCGCTGCGCAATCTGGCGAATCGCGGGGATTTTCTGACGGCGCAATATGGCGACGGGCAGATCGTGACGCGGCTGCTGGATGTCGATGTGACGTCGCATCGATTCACGTTCGACTGGGGCGGCGTGGCGGAGCAGAATCGCGATGTGCTGCGTGCGCAGAAGCTCGTTTTTCATGCGGCGCCGGAGGGGGTTCGCGTGGAGTTCACGACGGGCATGGCGCGCGAGACCCTGTTCGATGGCCGGCCGGCGTTCGAGGCGGACTTTCCGCCGGTGTTGTATTACATGCAGCGTCGCGAGTATTTCCGCGTCGAGGCGCCGGTGCTGGATCCTTATATTTGCAGCGGTTCGCTGGCGGATGGCGACCGGTTCCGCTTCGAGGTGCACGATCTGTCGCTGGGCGGCGTGGCGTTGCGCACGATGGACGAGCGCGTCGCGGATATGGAAATGGGCGTCGTGATTCAGGATGCTGAATTGCACTTCACCGCTACGGGTAAGGTGACGCTTGATCTCAAGTTGGTCTCGCACCGGGAGACGCTTACGCCGAAGGGCGATCGGCGGTTCACGCTCGGGTTCAAGTTCGTTTCAATGCCGGGGTCGGCGGAGAATACTCTCCAGCGGCTCATTACTCAGTTGGAAATGAAGCGGCGTTCATTGGTCAGGTGAGGGTTTTTGCCCCTTTCTTGCAGGGGCGGGCTTTTCTTCGTTTTTTCGTGTCGGTCTATTAGCTCGCCCCTCCCCGGGGCGGGGGTCACTTTCTTTGCTGCTGCAAAGAAAGTAACCAAAGAAAGCAGCTTTTTCGCCCGCAGTCCGTTTTGATGGTGCACTCCGTAGAACCACGTTGGCACTCAGCTTGACACAGCCCTGAATCACCTTCCGCGCCCGCCGAGCGCCACCCCATGCGAGCCCCCTGGCTCGTTAACACCATCGGCGTGCAGCGGACCGCGTTGCTGCATCTCTCACCACTGAATCTGCCATCCAGCGCCGGTAAGTCATGCGGATTGGGCTTACGCGCGTGTCTGGTGCTGCGTGAAGTCTTTTCTCTCGCGTGAGACGTCGTACGCGATGGTGTTGTCGGGCCCGGGGGCTCGCATGGGGTGGCGCTCAGTGGGCGCGGAAGGTGATTCAAGGCTGTTTCAAACTGAGTGCCAACGTGGGTCTACGGAGTGGGCACGCCTTCGATGCTTCGGGCCAACAAAGCTGCTTTCTTTGGTTACTTTCTTTGCAGCAGCAAAGAAAGTAACCCCCGCCCCGGGGAGGGGCGTGCTAATAGACCGACGCGAATAATAAGCATTGAAAACCCGCCGCGCGCGCCGAAGGGACGTGGCGCTCAGTGGGCGCGGAAGGTGATTCAAGTTTGCGTGAAGCTGAGTGCCAATCTGCCTCTACGGAGTGGCCAGAGATTTCGTGCTTTGGGCAAAGAAAGCTGCTCTCCCCCGCCCCGGGGAAGGGGCAACGCAAATAGACCGACGCGAAAACAAGCTCCCCGGACGAAAAACCCCAACGTCCGCACTCCAGTGCAAAACCCAAAGATAGCCCCAAATCCCCCCTCTATTCCCCCCATCACAACCTTACGCGATAGCGAACAATGCATCCTATCGAAAGAGGCACGCATTCATGGCTACCACGACCGCAAACCAGCAACCCATCGTTCCCGCTAAAAGCGGCAAACTCAAGCGCATCCTGATCATCGCGATCGGCGCAATCGTCCTGCTCGGCGCGGGTGCCGGCGGCGCCTACTTCCTGCTCGGAAAATCCGGCCACGCCAGCAAGCCCGCACCGCCGCCGCCCGTGTTCTTCCCGCTCGATTCGCTCACCGTCAACCTGCAAGCCGACGACGGCATCATGCATTACCTGCGCGTCGGTCTCACGCTCAAGCTCAAGGAAGAGAAAGCCCAGGCCGCGCTGACCGAACGCATGCCCGAAATCCGCAGCCGCGTGCTGCTCATCCTCTCGGCCAAGCACCCGGAAGACCTCGCGACCATCGACGGCAAACGCAAGCTCGCCGCCGAACTGCGCAGCGCCGTCGAAAGCATCGCCAGCACGCCCGATCATCCGGTGCATGTCGATGATGTGCTGTTCACCGAATTCGTCGTCCAGTAAGCCCACGACATCCAATCTTTAAGGAACGAACAGAGTCATGGGCCACGAAGAGTTCATGTCGCAAGAGGAGGTCGATGCCCTCCTCAAGGGCGTCACCGGCGAAATCGACCAGGTCTCCGACGAGAACAAACCCGTCGGTGTGCGTCCCTACAACATCGCGACGCAGGAACGCATCGTCCGCGGCCGGATGCCCGGCCTCGAAATCATCAACGACCGCTTCGCGCGACTCATGCGCGTCGGCATCTTCAACTTCATGCGGCGATCGGCGGAAATCTCCGTCGGCCCCGTGAAAGTGCAGAAATACAGCGAATTCACGCGCAATCTGCCCATCCCGACGAACCTGAACCTCGTCCACGTGAAGCCGTTACGCGGCACGTCGCTCTTCGTGTTCGATCCGAACCTCGTGTTCTTCGTCGTCGATAACCTCTTCGGCGGCGACGGGCGGTTTCATACGCGCGTCGAAGGCCGCGAGTTCACGCAGACCGAGCAGCGCATCATCCACAAGCTGCTCAACCTCGTGTTCGAGCACTACGCGGCCTCGTGGCGCAGCGTGCGCCCGCTGCAGTTCGAATACATGCGCTCCGAGATGCACACGCAGTTCGCGAACGTCGCGACGCCCAACGAGATCGTCATCGTCACGCAGTTCACGATCGAATTCGGCTCGACGGGCGGCACGCTGCACATCTGCTTTCCATACTCGATGATCGAGCCGATCCGCGACGTGCTCTCCTCGCCCATTCAGGGCGAAGCGCTCGAAGTGGACCGCCGCTGGGTCCGCGTGCTGTCGCAGCAGGTGCAATCGGCGGAAGTGGAGTTGACGGTGGATCTCGCGGAGGTTCGATCGTCGTTCGAAAAGCTGCTCAACATGCGCGTGGGCGATGTCTTGCCGATCGATATCCCCGAGCAGGTCGTCGCCAAGGTGGACGGCGTGCCCGTGATGGAATGCGGCTACGGAATTTTCAATGGTCAATACGCGCTGCGCGTCCAGAAGATGATCAGCGCAAGCGATTCCCCGAAGGAAGGTAGTTATGAGTGATTTGATGCAGGAAGGCACGCAGCCTGGCGCGACCGTTTCGACCGACGACGAGATGGCCATGGACGACTGGGCGGCCGCGCTCGCCGAACAAAACGGCAACGAAGCACCGGCCACATCCGCCGGCGTGTTCCAGCCGCTGTCGAAGGCCACGCCGCCGTCGACGCGCAACGACATCGAGATGATTCTCGACATCCCCGTGCAGATGACGGTGGAACTCGGCCGCACGAAGATCGCGATCCGCAACCTGCTGCAGCTTGCGCAAGGCTCGGTCGTGGAACTCGACGGTCTCGCCGGCGAACCGATGGACGTGCTCGTGAACGGCTGTCTCATCGCGCAGGGCGAAGTGGTCGTCGTGAACGACAAGTTCGGCATTCGCCTGACGGACATCATCACGCCGTCCGAACGTATCCGGAAGCTGAATCGATGAAACGCTTCGCCGCTGGTTCGTTGTCCGCCGTACCGCTTATGGCCGTACCGCTTTTCGCCCGTGCCGCCGACATGAACGCGGTGAATCACGCGGCGCAGATCGCGTCGGGCGTGGGCGCGGGAAGCGCGGTGCCGTCGCTCGGCTTCGGCGCGGTGCTGCAGACGCTCTTCGGGCTCGTCATCGTGATCGGCTTCGTGTTCGGCTGCGCATGGCTCGCCCGCAAGTTCGGCTTTCAGGGCGGCAAGCGAAGCGGTCTCGTGAAGGTGGTGGGCGGCGCATCGCTCGGCAACAAGGAACGCGTGGCGGTCGTCGAGATCGGCGATACGTGGCTCGTGCTCGGTGCGGGGCCCGGCAACGTGCGGCTTCTGCATACGATGCCCGCCGGATCCGCCGAAGCCGATGGTATCGGCAATCAGACGCCGACACCCGCGCAAACGTTGCCGGGCTCATTCGGTCAGCGCTTTCGCGATGCACTTGCAGGCGAAGCGAACAAGCGCATGCAGAAGTTCGTCGGCGGCGCGAAGTAGTTCGACGCAGCGCAGCGGCGACAAGGCGCGCGGTCCGCGAGGATCGCGCGCTTTTGCTTTCATGCCCTGAAAAAGGGACTCGAACGCATGCGGCAATAGAACGAGTTAGCCCCGAATTGCCCTTCTTTTCGCGCCATCGTTTGCGGGTCGGGTGGTCAACAATGCAGCCTGTCGATCAAGACTACGGTTCGTAGGCAGGAGCAAGTCATGCAGGTCAGTCGTAACATCGTGCGCGCAGTGAAGGTTGGAGCGAAGGTCGCGCTGCCCGTTGTCATCGCGTTGATGCCGTACGCGGCGTTCGCGCAAAGCACGGCGGGTCTGCCCGCCTTCAACACGAGTCCCGGCCCCAACGGCGGCACGACGTACTCGCTCAGCGTGCAGACGATGCTGCTGCTGACGATGCTCTCGTTCCTCCCCGCGATGGTCCTGATGATGACGAGCTTCACGCGCATCATCATCGTGCTGTCGCTGTTGCGTCAGGCGCTCGGCACGTCGAGCACGCCGCCGAATCAGGTGCTCGTCGGCCTCGCGCTCTTTCTCTCGTTCTTCGTGATGTCGCCGGTGCTCGACCGCGCATACAACGACGCATACAAGCCCTTTTCCGAAGGCACCATTGCGATGGATCAGGCGATGACGCGCGGCGTCGCGCCCTTCAAGCAGTTCATGCTGAAGCAGACGCGCGAGTCTGACCTCGCGCTTTTCGCCCGCATTTCCAAGGCTCCGCCGATGAACGGCCCCGAGGACGTCCCGCTTTCGCTGCTGGTGCCGTCGTTCGTGACGAGCGAGCTGAAGACGGGCTTTCAGATCGGCTTCACGATTTTCATTCCGTTTCTCATCATCGACATGGTGGTGGCGAGCGTGCTCATGTCGATGGGCATGATGATGGTTTCGCCATCGACGATCGCGCTGCCGTTCAAGCTGATGCTGTTCGTGCTCGTCGATGGCTGGCAGTTGCTGATCGGCTCGCTCGCGCAGAGCTTCGTTTCGTGAGGACACGCAGATGACACCCGAATCCGTCATGACGATGGCGCATCAGGCGATGTATGTCGCCTTGTTGCTGGCTGCGCCGTTGCTGCTGGTGGCGCTCGTCGTCGGTCTGGTGGTGAGCCTGTTCCAGGCGGCTACGCAGATCAACGAATCGACGCTGTCGTTCATTCCGAAGCTGATTGCCGTCGCGGTGACGCTGGTGATTGCCGGTCCGTGGATGCTTTCGACGCTGCTCGATTACATGCGTCACGTGTTCACCATCACGCCCGCGATCACGGGCTGAGATCGCCGCGATGTTTTCCGTCACTTATGCGCAGCTCAATGGCTGGCTGACCGCGTTCCTGTGGCCGTTCGTGCGAATTCTCGCGCTCGTGGCCACCGCGCCGGTGCTGAGCCACATGGCCATTCCGATGCGCGTGAAGATCGCGCTTGCTGCGTTCGTCACGCTGATTGTCGCGCCGACGTTGCCCGCGATGCCGCAGGCGACGGTGTTTTCGGCGGCGGGCGTGTGGATCATCGTCAATCAGTTTTTGATTGGCGCGGCCATCGGCATGACGATGCAGATTGCGTTCGCGGCCGTCGATGCGGCGGGCGAGTTCATCGGGCAGCAGATGGGCCTGGGATTCGCGATGCTTTACGATCCGCGCGCGGGCGGCAATGCGGTGGTGGTATCGCGATACCTCAATACGTTGGCGATGCTCGCCTTTCTCGTATTCGACGGGCATCTGCAGTTGATCGGCGCGCTCATCACCACGTTTCAGAACGTGCCCGTCGGGGCGAATGTCGTGGCGTCTGCGGCTCATGCACAAGGCTGGCGGGTGCTGGTTGGCTACGGCGCCAGTATCTTTGCAACGGGCTTGTTGCTCGCACTGCCGGTGGTCGCGGCGCTCTTGATCGCCAACCTCGCTTTGGGGATTCTTAATCGCGCTGCGCCGCAGATCGGGATCTTTCAGGTCGGGTTTCCCGTGACGATGCTCATCGGGCTTTTGTTGCTTCAGCTCATGGTGCCGAATCTCTTGCCGTTCTTTCTTCGAATCTTCGATTCGGGGATTGAACAGGTGGGGCGTGTGGCGCAGGGGTTTTTCTAACTGCGTTTCTTCTTCGTTTTCTTCGTTTATACGCGTCGGTCTATTAGCACGCCCCTCCCCGGGGCGGGGGTCACTTTCTTTGCTGCTGCAAAGAAAGTAACCAAAGAAAGCAGCTTTCTCGCCCGTGGTTCGGTTTGACGGAGCACTCCGTAGAACCAGGTTGGCACTCAGCTTGAAACAGCCTTGAATCACCTTCCGCGCCCGCTGAGCGCTACCCCATGCGAGCCCCCGGGCTCGACAAAACCATCGGTACGCAACGCATCACGCAATGCCACGAGTCCCGATGAAATCTAGTCGTCGCGTGGCTATGGTTTATGGCTTTCGGTTGCTGGTTGGAGTCTTTCGTTATTGCATGGGCGGTGGTGCGCGATGGTTTTGTCGAGCCCGGGGGCTCGCGTGGGGTGGCGCACAGCGGGCGCGGAGGGTGATTCAGGGTTGGGTCAAGCTGAGTGCCAACGTGGCGCTACGAAGTGCACCATCAAGAAACGAAGTGCGGGCGAAAAGCTGCTTTCTTTGGTTACTTTCTTTGCAGCAGCAAAGAAAGTGACCCCCGCCCCGGGGAGGGGCGAGCCAATAGACCGACGCGAAAACAAGTTCAACGACCAACAAAGCGCACGCAAAAATCAAAAATCAGTTGCCCAAGTATTGAAACAACGACATTTTCTGAATCTGAGAAAAAGCCATCTGTGCGGCCTGCAGCGAAGACTGCGTCAACTCATAAGAGCTAATGGACGAAACGAGATCGATACTCGTCAAATTGGCAAGATCAGAAGCCGTCTGCGTCTGCGTCGTCTGCATCGCAGTCTGCGTCGCCTGCACTTCCTGCTCGCGTCCGCCCACCACCGTCTGCGCCGACAACACGTTGTTGAACGTATTGCCGATCTTCGTACCCGCCGTCGTCAGCGCATTCTGCAACGCCGCCTGCGCGCCCGGCGTAGTCGTCGGCTGCTTCAGCGCATTCACGAGATTGTCCAGCGTCGCGAAAATGTCGTTGTCGTCCTTCGTCGCCGGCTGCACCGTGAACGTGTCGTTGTTCGCGGGCGCGCCGTCGATCGTCACCTTCTGGCCGCCCAGCGTGATGTCCGTCTTGCCCGTGTACGCGGTCGGCGTCGTCGGCAACGATGAATCCGCTGGCGTCGCCGTCACCGTGTAAGTCGTCGCGCCGGAAGTGGCATCGACGGCGAACTTGATCGAGTAGGTGCTCGCGTTGTTCGGATTGCTCGTGTCCTGCATGCTCACGGCGCTGATCGTCCCCGAGCCCGTGTTGTTCTTGTCCGCGCTCGATACCGGATCGCTCTCCGTCGGCGATACGCTCCTGAAGATCGATGCGCCCGAGTCGCCCACGGCAATCGATCGCCCTTCGCTGATCTGCACCGTGCGCTGACCGAAATCGCCCGAATACGTCGTGCCCACGCCCGACGGATCATCGGCGAACGGCTGCGTGCCGCCCTTCAGTCCCGAGAAGATGTAGTTGCCGTTGCTGTCGGTGGTATTGGCCAGGCCCATCAGCTGATCGCGATAACCCTTGATGGCATCGGCCACCGAGGAACGGTCCGCATCCGTGAGCGATCCGTCGCCCGCCTGCACGAGCTTCGACTGAATGCTCTGCATCACGTTGCTCACGTCGCTGAGCGTCGAGTCTTCCTGCTGCAGCGACGAAAGCGCCGTCGTCTGGTTCGTGCCGTATTGCGAAAGCGCGCCGCTCTTCAAGGTGAGCTGCACGGCCTGCGCGGCGCCGAGCGGATCGTCGGATGCGGTGAGAATCCGCTTGCCCGACGAGATCTGCTGATACATCGACGCGAGCGTGCTCTGCTGGTCGCTCATCGAAGCGACGTTCAGGTTGAAGTACTGGGAACTGGAAATACGCATCGCGGTTCGCCTTAATTGAAGATGCCAAGCAGCGTCTGGAACAGGGTCGACGCCGTCTGGATGACCTTGCTGTTCGCCTGATAAAGCTGCTGATACTGGATGAGATTCGCCGCTTCCTCGTTCAGGTTCACGCCCTGCACGGATTGCTGCGCCGTCGTCGCCTGATTGAGCAGCGCGGTCTGCGACGAACTCGTCGCCTTGAGCTGGTTCGTCTGATTGCCGATGGTGTTCACGTAAGCCGCATACGAGCTCGTGAGCGTCTCGCTGCCGCCGTCGAGCGACTTCGTCGAGACGAGATTCGCCATCTTGAGCGCGTTGCTGCCGTCGCTCGTGCCGCCCTTGTTCGGCGCGATGTTGAACGTGTCGGTATCGGCGGGCGTGCCGCTGATCGTCGCGCTCACGCCGTTCGACGTGACCGTCATGCCCTTAGATGCATCGTAGGGAATCGTCGAGTTCGCGGGATACGTGGTGCCGCCCACGGTGACATCGACATTCGACGTGAAGCCGGACGCCGCCTTGTTGTACGCGAGCGTGATGCCCGATCCCGACGGCATGGTGTAGCCCGCCGTGACCGTCGCCGACGAGATCGACGCCGTGCCGGTATTGGCCGTCGATGCCGACGACACCGCCGGCGACGCCGCCGCGATCGCGCTGGCGCTCGTCGTCGTGAGCGCGAAGTTGTCGAGCGCGCCGCGCGTCGGCTGGATGGTGAACGAATCGCCCGGTTGCATCGCGCCCGACGGGGTGATGTTCAGGCCCGCGACCGTGCCGTTGCCGGCGGCCGCCGAAAAGCTGCCGACCGATTTGCCCGATGCGCGGTCCGTCACCTGATAGTCGGTGCCGTCGTAGGTGACGGTGTAGTCGCCCGTGCTCGGCTGCGTCGGATCGGCGAACGAGACGGACAGGCTGCCGCCGCCCTTGTTGCGCGCGTCGGCGTAGACGATGGGCTCGCCCGTCGAGAAGAGTGCGCCGCCCGCGTTGCCGTTGAGATCGAGGCCGAGCGCGTTCTGGCCGTTCAGCTGCGCGGCGAAGCTGGTCGCGATCGCGCCGAGCTGGGCCTGCGCGGGATCGAGCGTCTGGCTGCGGAAGGAGACCAATCCGCCGACGACGCCGCCGGTGAGCGCGGAGTTATCGATGTATTGCGTTTGCGCGGGGGTGGTCGCGGAGCCGTCGCGGCTCTTGAACGCGATGGTCAGCTCGCTCGGGTCCGTCGGCGACGCGACCGTTTGCAGCCCATATTGCGTATTGCCGACGACGAGCGGCTGCCCGTTGCCGATGAACACGTTGTAGTTGCCGTCCTGCTGGACGACTTGCACGCCGATCATCGAACTGAGGCTGGTGACGGCCTGATCGCGCTGATCGAGCAGCTGGTTGGGCTGCTGTCCGGACGCGCTCGCGATGCTGATCTGCTTGTTGAGATCGGAAATCTGCTGCGCGTAGCTGTTGATCGACGATACGGCGCTGGTCAGTTGCGTGTTGACGCTTTGGCGCAGTTGATCGTACGTCTCGCCGGCCGACGTCAGTTGATTGGCAAGCGTCTGCGCGCTGCTGACGAGCGACTGGCGCGACGCCGACGTGTTGGCCGAGTTCGCCACCGATTGCAGGCCAGAGAAATAGCTGGTGATGCCAGCGGCGATGCCCTGGGTCGGATCGCCGACGAGGTTGTTCAGTTGCGAGACCATCGTGTAATACGTGTTGGCTGCGCTGCTGGACGATTGCGTGTTGTTGACTTGTGTCGTGAGGTACTGGCTGTACTGGCGCGAGACGGTGGTGGTTTGCACGCCGGTGCCGAGGTAGCCCGAGCCGGTGAATTGCCCCGACGATTCCTGATACGCGACCTTTTCGAGCGTATAGCCCGGCGTGGCGGCGTTGCTGATGTTCTGGCCGGTCGTCGTCAGGCCCCATTGGGCTGCGTTCAAGCCCGACAGGCCGATGTTGAAAATGTTGTTGGACATTTGGACGGGGTTCCTTTTTCTTTCCGGCTACCGCCGGGCGGGTTTTTTCCGCTCGCGGTTGAGGTTGAACTTGATATCGGCCGGAGCGGACTCGGGCTTTAGTGTTCTTTTCTGTTCTTCGTTTTGGTTCTTTCTTTGTTTCTTCGTTTCTTCGTTTTTTCGCGTCGGTCTATTGGCTCGCCCCTCCCCGGGGCGGGGGTCACTTTCTTTGCTGCTGCAAAGAAAGTAACCAAAGAAAGCAGCTTTCTTGGCCCGATGCATCGAAGGGGTGACCACTCCGTAGAACAAGATTGGCACTCAGCTTGAATCAACCTTGAATCACCTTCCACGCCCGCTGGGCGCCACCCCATGCGAGCCCCCGGGCTCGACAACACCATCGCGCACCACCGCCCACGCACTAACAAAAAACCCGCGCCGCAACCGAAAGTCACCAACCATAGTCACCCGAAGAATAAATCTCGAGACTCGTGGCATTGCATGATGCGTTGCGCACCGATGGTTTTGTCGAGCCAGGGGGCTCGCATGGGGTGGCGCTCAGCGGGCGCGGAGGGTGATTCAAGGCTGTGTCAAGCTGAGTGCCAATCTCGTTCTACGGAGTGACCAGAGATATAGTGCTTCGGGCCAGAAAAGCTGCTTTCTTTGGTTACTTTCTTTGCAGCAGCAAAGAAAGTGACCCCCGCCCCGGGGAGGGGCGTGCTAATAGACCGACACGAAAAAACGAAGAAAAAAAAGAAACGAAGAAAACTGCCTTAGGCAAAAGTATCGACAAGCCCGACCGTGCGCCGCGTCGGCAAAGAAGAACCGCCACCAGCAACACGCCCAACTGAAGCGCCAGCAAAACCGCCCCTCGAGGAATGCCCGTCGCCATTCCGCTCCTCGTGCGACTGCCGGCCAAACGCCGATCCATCGGAAACAGAAGCACTCCCGAGGCTGATGCCATTCGCCTCCATCGCCTCACGCAGCCTGGGCATCGCCGCCTCAACAGCCTCGCGCACCTGCACATGCTGCGACACGAACAGCGCATGCGCATGGTTGTCCGCCACCTGCAACGTCACCTGCAACGGCCCAAGATCCTTCGGATTGAGCGTCAGCTCCGCACTCTGCTGATTCGCATTCGACAAGAAAACGACTTTCTGGCTGAACGCATCGTCCCAGCCCGATGCGCCCACGTGCGGCGCAATCGCCGCGCTCGTCGCCGCTGTCATCGCGCCCTGCGGACTCGATACGCCCGAATTCGCCGATGCCGCCTGCAACGCCACCGCGTGCGCCGCCGCATCCGCAGCCTGCTCGTACGCGGCGCTCGCGCCGTCCGCCGCCACCGGCGTCAACGCGGCCTGCGCGTTCGTCATCGCGGTCGCTTCCGCCTGCGCCGTCGTCGCAGCGCCCTTCGCATCGCCCGCCGATACGTTCGCCAGCACCACGCCCGCGCGCGCGCCCTTGGCGCCCCGCGTCTGCGCATCGCCCGCATTATTCGCGTTACCCGCTTCGCCCGTACTGGCGTTCGAATGAACCACCGGTGCAGCCGCCGCCGGCGCGTTGTTCATCGCCGCGAGCGCGGCTTGCAGCGCGTCCTGCGCGGATTTCGCGTCGTCGGTTTTCTTCGTGTCGCCGGTCGCGGACGTCTCGCCATCCGTCGATGCCGTCGTCACGCCGCTCGCCGTCGCCGCATCGGCGAGATCGGCAAGCGTCGCGTCGTCGGAAGCGGCGTCGGCATGGTTGGCGTTCGCCGCGTTCGCGGCATCCGCGCGTGCCTTCGCGTCGGCTGCGGCTTTCGCGGCGGCATCGGCGGACGTGGACGGCTTCGCAGCGTCGGACGCCTTCGATTCATCCGCGCCCGCGCTCTTGTCCGCACGCGCCGATGCGTCCGCCTTCGTGCTCGCATCGGCCGATGACGACTTGGCGTGCGCGTCGTCGTCCTTGCCCGATGCGCTGTCGTCGGGCTTCGGCGCGTCATGCACGCTCGACGTATCGCCGGAAGCGAGCGCCTGCGCCGCTTGAGCCTCGGCATGCGCGCGATCGGTGATGCCCTGCAGCGTCTGCCCGAACGACACGCCCGCGCTCGCCGCGCGCTTGGCCGCCGATGCGCCCGAAGCCTGAGAAGACGACGCACCCGAAAGCGCGCCCGTGAATGAAACGGAGGACATATTCAGCCTCTGAAATCCGATAAATGAATTACACGCGGACCAACGCCGCTAAAAATCTCATGCTCTCGCGGACCGCATGCGCAGAATCTTCGCCGCATGCTCATCCGCTTCGCGCTGCTCCACACGCGCCGCCTGCTTCGCGAGCACCGCTTCGCCGCGCGCTGCGAGCACTTCGTAACTGCCGACCTTCTGTTTCTTCAGGCGCCATTCGGGCTTCATCGCCTCGATGCGGTGATCCGCCATCACGAGCGCCGCGCGCTGCTGCGCGATCGCGGCATCGAGCGTATCGACGAACGCCTGGAAATTGCGCAGGGTCTGCGCTGTCGTGCCGACCTGCGCCGACGCCGTGAACTTCGCGTGATACTCGTCGCGGTAAGTCACGAGCGAAGCGAGTTGCGCCTCGATCTCGGTCTTTTCCTGCTGCAGCTTCCCCAGCTTCTTGGTGACGGATTCGAGCTCTTCCTGCGCCAGCTCGATGAGCGTGTTGATCGGCAGATTCTTGGACATGGACGTGCGGTCTCTGTGGTCGTGGAACTACGCGTTCTTCTGATGAATGGCTCGAATACTAGTCGAAAAGCTGGTGCAACAAATCAAGGCTCGGTTCAAAATTTGCCTGCTCGCGAAAGCCTTGCTGTAAAAACTGCTCCATGCGCGGATACAGCGCGATCGCCCGGTCCAGCAACTGGTCGCGGCCGCTCGAATACGCGCCCACGTTGATCAAATCCTTGTTCCGCTGATAGCGCGACAACATCTGTTTGAACAGACGCACGCGCTCCAGATGCTTGTCGTCGATGATCGACGTCATCACGCGGCTGATCGACTGCTCGATATCGATCGCCGGATAGTGCCCCGCCTCCGCCAGCGACCGGTTCAGCACGATGTGGCCGTCCAGAATCGCGCGCGCGGAATCGGCGATCGGGTCCTGCTGATCGTCGCCTTCGGTCAGCACCGTATAGAACGCGGTGATCGAACCGCCGCCTTCCGGCCCGTTCCCCGTCCGTTCGACGAGCGCCGGCAGCTTCGCGAACACCGAAGGCGGATAGCCCTTCGTCGCCGGCGGCTCGCCGATCGCGAGCGCAATCTCGCGCTGCGCCATCGCGTAGCGGGTGAGCGAATCCATCAGCATCAGCACGTGCTTGCCCTGATCGCGGAAATATTCGGCGAGCGAGGTCGTGTACGCGGCGGCCTGCATCCGCAGCACGGGCGACACATCCGCCGGCGCGGCCACCACGACCGAGCGCGCGAGACCGTCTTCGCCCAGAATCTGCTCGATGAATTCCTTCACTTCGCGGCCGCGTTCGCCGATCAGCCCGATCACGATCACTTCCGCGCTCGTGTAGCGCGCCATCGTGCCGAGCAGCACCGATTTACCGACGCCCGAGCCCGCGAACAGGCCCATGCGCTGGCCGCGCCCGACCGTGAGCAGCGAGTTGATCGCGCGCACGCCGACGTCAAGCACCTTGTGAATCGGCTCGCGGTTCAGCGGATTGATGACCGGCGCGGACAGCGGCGCATCGACTTTCGCGCCGAGCGGGCCGAGCCCGTCGAGCGGACGGCCGGACGCATCGACCACGCGGCCGAGCATTTCCCAGCCGACGGGCAAGCGCTTCGCGCCCGCCATCGGATCGTTGATCGGCGCGCTTTCGAGCGGATACACGCGCGCGCCGGGCAAGAGACCCGCGACTTCCGTCGTCGGCATCAGAAAGAGCTTGTCGCCCGCGAAGCCGACGACTTCGGCTTCGGCGGTCGGAATCGCGCTGCCGGGCGGCAACTCGATCATGCATTCGGAGCCGACGCCCATCTTCAGGCCGACCGCTTCCAGCACGAGACCGGCCGCGCGCGTCAGACGCCCGCACGGACGCAGCGGCTTCGCGATGGCGTTGCGCGACTTCAGCGCGTCGAGCTTCTCGCGCCACGTGTCGATGTGCGGATTGCCCGCGAGCGTCGCCAGTTCGGCGATCGTGCGCGCGGCGATCGTGTCCGCGTCGGCGTCGTCGAGGGCGCCGAGGCTTTCATCGCCCGCGAGCGGCCCGAACGACGCGCGCGCGATTTCCTGTTCCAGCGCGCTCAGTCCGTCCTGTGTGATGCGGTTGTTCACCACGGCTTGTTGCTCCCGAGCGCGGCGGCCACGCGTTCCCAGCGCGACGCGTTGGTCGCGTCGATTTCGCCGGTCGCGGCGTGCGCCTTGCAGCCGCCGCGTTCGATGGTCGGATCGGGCCGCACGGTCCAGCCGGCGGCTTCCAGTTCTTCCTTCAGATACGAATCGACGACCGGCAGATCCGTCGGGCTGACGATCAACGTCGGCGTGCCCGAAAGCTCCGGCTCGGCGGCGATCACTTCCCGCGCCACGGCGACGAGCGCGGTCGGATCGAGCGTCAAATGCTGACGCACGACCTGCTGCGCAATGTCGATGGCGAGCGCGGCGAGCGTCTCCGCGATGGCCGCATCGGCGGCTTGCAGCGCGGTCCTGAACGTATCGGCGATCTGCGCGAGTTGCTCGGCTTGCGCGAGCGCTTCCTTGCGGCCTTCCTCGAAACCCTTCGCCTGACCCTGCTCGAAGCCCGTCTTGAAGCCGAGCGCCTGACCGGCGACGTGTCCCTTCGCAAGCCCCTGGGCGTGCGCGTCTTCCTCGACGCGGCGCAGATGCGCTTCGAGCGCGGCCTGATCCGCCGCACTGTTGTCGACGGTGACGGGATCGAACGACGCCATCTCCCAGCGTTGATACGCGGACATGTTCGCCTTCGCGGCCGCGGCGTTAGACATATGCGTCCTCCGCCTTGCCGCCTAGCTGGATCTGGCCGTTTTCGGCGAGATTGCGCACGATCTGCAGGATCTTGCGCTGCTGCTGTTCCACTTCCGACACGCGCACCGGACCGCGCGAATCGAGGTCTTCGGCGAGCAGTTCGGCCGCGCGCTGCGACATGTTCGACAGGAACTTCTGGCGCAATCCCGGCTGCGCGCCCTTGAGCGACACGATCAGCGTTTCGGATTCCACTTCCTTCAAGAGCAACTGGATCGCGCGGTCTTCGAGGTCCATCAGGTTCTCGAACACGAACATCTGGTCGATGATCTTCTGCGCCAGTTCGGCGTCGTATTCGCGCACGTTCGACAGCACGCCTTCCTCGTGATTGCTCGACATGAAGTTGAGAATCTCGGCTGCCGTGCGGATGCCGCCCATCGGCGCGCGCTTCAGGTTGTCGCTGCCGGAGAGGAGCGTGGTCAGCACGTCGTCGAGTTCGCGCAGCGCGGCGGGCTGAATGCCGTCGAGCGTCGCAATGCGCAGGAGCACGTCGTTGCGCAGGCGGTCGTTCAGCAGCGACACGATTTCCGACGCCTGATCGCGGTCCAGGTGCACGAGAATCGTCGCGATGATCTGCGGATGCTCGTTCTTGATGAGTTCCGCGACCGCGCCCGAGTCCATCCACTTCAGGCCTTCGATGCCGCTCGTGTCGCTGCCTTGCAGAATGCGGTCGATCAGCGCGCCGGCCTTGTTTTCGCCGAGCGCCTTCGTCAGCACCGAGCGGATGTACTCGCTCGAATCGAGCGACAGCGCCGTGTGCTTTTCCGCTTCCGAGACGAACTCGGTCAGCACGTTGTCGAGCTGCTCGCGCGTCACGTTCTTCAGCGCCGCCATCGTCGCGCCGATCTTCTGCACCTCGCGCGGCGCGAGATACTTGAAAACGTCGGCGGCTTCTTCCTCACCGATCGACATCAGGAGGAGCGCGGCTTTATTCAGGCCTTCAGCGTTCATCGGACACCCAGTTCTTTACGACCGTCGCAACGATTCTCGGGTCCTGACGCGCGACCATGCGCGCGTACTCGAGATTGCGATCGAATTTCGCCTTGTTGCTTTCATGACCGAGGAGACTCACCTCGGCATCCTTTTCTTCGTCTTCCTTCTTCTCGCCGTCCAAGGTCGGGCCGTCGAGCAGCGAGAGATCGTCCGGGCCGCCCGCCAGCGTAGGCGCGAGTTCCGGCGGCGGCGGGAAGGCGCGGCGCATTGCCGGCTTCACCATGCTGAAGTACAGGAACAGCGCGACGATGCCGATGCCCACGTACTTCGCCAGCGCGATGCCCCGCGCGATCATGTCGGGCGTGCGCCACCACGGCACGTCGGGCGTCATGTCCAGGTTCGACGAGAACGAGCTGTTCACCACGTTCACCGAATCGCCGCGCTTCTCGTCGTAGCCCATCGCGTCCTTCACGAGCTGCTGGACTTGCGCGAGCTTGTCGGCGGCGAGCGGCGTCATCGTGACCTTGCCCTTCGCATCGACCTGCTTTTCGTAATTGACGACCACCGCCACGGAAAGACGCTTGATGCCGCCCGTCGCCTGCTCGAAGTGGCGCACGGTGCGATCCACTTCGTAGTTCGTCGTCGTGTCCTTGCGCAGGTTTTGCGGCGTGGACTTCGCAGCGGCCGAGCCCGATGCGGCGGCGTCGACCGGCGCGGATGCCGGCTGCGGCGGCTGGTTCGAGAGCGCGCCCGGCACGCCCGTCGCGCCGCTGCCCGACGTTTCGCTCGATTCGCTCGATTGCTGGCTGCGGATCGCCGTGCTCTGCGGATTCGCGTTCGGGCCGTAGCTTTCGGCGGTCTGCTCGAGCTTCGAGAAGTCGATGTCCGCGCTGACCTGCGAGCGCGCATTGCCGGCGCCGAAGAGCGGCGCGAGGATCGCGTCGATGCGCTTTTGCGTGTTGTGCTCGATCTGCTGCACATATTTCAGTTGCGATGCGTCGAGACCGCTCGCCGCGCTCTGGCTCGTGAGCAGGTTGCCGTCCTGATCGACGATGTTCACGTTCTTCACCGGCATGTCCGCCACGCCCGACGCGACCATGTGCGCGATCGCGAGCACCTGGCCTTCGTCGAGCACGCGGCCGGGGTAGAGGTTGATCATCACGGAAGCGGTCGGCAGTTCCTTGTCGCGCACGAAGACGCTCGGCTTCGGAATGGCGAGATGCACGCGCGCCGACTTCATCGACGAAATCGAGCCGATGGTGCGTTCCAGCTCGCCTTCGAGCGCGCGCTGATAGTTGATCTGTTCCGCGAACTGGCTGATGCCGAACTTCTGGTTGTCCATCAGTTCGAAGCCGACCGAGCCGTTCTTCGGCAAACCCTGGCTCGCGAGACGCAGGCGCGTTTCGTGAACCTGTTCGGCCGGCACGAGAATGGCGCCGCCGCCGTCCGAGAGCTTGTACGGAATATTGCCCTGCTGGAGCGCGGCAACGATTGCGCCGCCGTCGCGATCCGACAGATTGCTGAACAGCACGCGATAGTCCGGCTGGCGCGACCACAGCAAGAGGCCCGCGACGACCATCGCGAGGACGGCGACCGCGATGATCAGCGGCACGCGCGGGTTCGAGCGGAACTGCGACAGCATCGGCACGCGCTGCGCAAAGCCGCCGAAATCCGCGCCGGAAAGGCCCGCGCCCGCGGCGGGGCTGCCGGCCGCGCCTGGCTGCGCGCCCGCCAGACCCATTCTGGCGTCGGGCGTGATCAAAGAATTGTTGGGCGTTTCCATTTGGCGTCGATACTCCGAATCTGTTGCGTCTTCCTGCCGCGACTGTGCGTCAGCGGTTGAGGAAGTCTTTTCACGATGGGGATTATCCGCACAACATTGCAAGTCGATTCGACGAATAGAGCCGGGTTTCCCCCGTTCTTCGGGCGGTTTGGAAACGCACCCGCTGCTAATCTTTTTCATGTCCCGACGAGGCTTTCGAGCGCCGTCCGGACCCTTTTCCGGCCTTTGCAACAGCGTTTCAGTCACACGGAGTCAACATGAACTTTCCGATCAATCCGCTTTCCGCCGCACTGAGCGCGATCCAGTCGATGTCCGCGCAGGCGGCCGGCGGCGCGACGGCGTCCGGCGCGGTCACCGGACAAAGCGGCGGCTCGGGCGCGGTGAGCGCGGGCAGTTTCGCGGACGCGCTGAAATCGTCGATCGACAAGATCAGCGACAACCAGACGAGCGCGCTCAAGGAAGCGCACGCATTCGAGATCGGCGCGCCGAACGTCTCGCTCAACGACGTGATGGTGGACATGCAGAAGGCGAACGTCGGGCTGCAATTCGGCCTGCAGGTGCGCAACAAGCTGGTCTCGGCCTACAACGACATCATGCAGATCTCGGTCTGACGCGCTGAAACGCCGTCCCGCGCGTCCAGCCGGTATGGCCCCGAGCCTTGCGCCCTAAAGCTTTGCCGCGTTTCTCCGATAACCCCGATAACAGCACGGCGAACGATGGTTCGCTCGCGACAGCGGGCGGCGCCAGCGTGTTTTCGCCAGCACCGACTTTTACCGGGCAGACGCCGCAGGCGTCCGGACGGGCGGCCCGAAGCGCCGCGCCGGCATCGCAATTTGGGAGAGCCATCGATGTATTCGCAGGGACAGGCGGGAGCCAACGCATATGCGCGCGTCGGCGTTCAGACGGGCGTGATGGGAGCCAGCCCGCACCGGCTCATCGTGATGCTCTATCAGGGCGCGCGGCAGGCCATCGCGCAGGCGCGGATGCATCAGCAGCAGAACAACGTCGGCGCACGCGGAGCGGCGATCAGCAAGGCGATCAGCATCGTCGAGAGCGGTCTGCAACAGGCGCTGAACAAGGAAGCGGGCGGCGAAATCGCGCAGCGGCTGGACGCGCTGTACGAGTACATGACGCGCCGGCTTCTGGAAGCGAACCTGAAGCAGGACGAGACGATGCTCGTGGAAGTGGACGACTTGCTGGCGACGCTCGAGGAAGCGTGGGTTGGAATCGGACCGGAAGTGGCGAAGATGACCGCGGCCGCCGTCTGAACGGAAAGCGGCGGGCGACTGCCGGAGAAGAATGAAAACCACACAAGAATACTTCGCTCACTACGAAGCCATCGCCGCACTTTCCGCCCAGATGCTGGTCGCGGCGCGCGAGGGCGAATGGAGCGAACTGAAGGCGATGCAGAGCGCGTATCGCGAGTTGGTCGATCAGTTGAAGGAAACGAACGCCGGATCGGACCTCGACGAAAGCGCCCGGGCGCGCAAGCTGGACCTGGTGAAGAAGATTCTCGCCGACGACGCCGCCATTCGCGATCTGAGCTCGCCGAGTCTCGCGCGCCTGTCGGCGCTCTTCACCGTCAACAGCACGGCGCGTGTTCTGAAAAAGATGGTCGGACTGCGTTAGCAGCCGCCTTGCGCCCGCCGCTTCGCACGGCGGACGCCCATGAGGATTTCGGCATGACAGGACTCGATTCCACGCTCGCGGCCTTGCTCGCGAGCCGCACCGACCTCGTTCTGTCCGCGATCCGCGCAGCCGATGGCGTCAACGGCGCGACCGGCGCCGCCGCCAGCCGGACGACGACGCAAGCGGGCGCGTTCCATTCCGTCGATACGCCCGTCACGGCGGCGCCGGGTGCGTCGGCGGCATCGGCGCAAACCGAGCTTTCCAGCGTCGCGCGCACGCTCGACGTGATCTCCCGCTTGGGCGGCGCGGCGCCCGCCGTCATCGGCGACACGCCTTTATGGCCCACGCCGCCGCGTCCCGCGAGCGCCTTCGCCGCGCTCACCACCGGTCTCTTCGATACCGCTTTCTCCTCCAACGCCGCCGCCGTCGCGGCTGCGCGCGCCGCGAGCCTGAACCTGCCGCCGCTGCCGGCGAGCGCGCTGGCCGAAGGGCTGGCGAAGACCGTCGGCGAAAGCGGGCTGTTCTACGAATCGCATCTCGCGCAATGGCTCGCGGGGCAGCGCAGCGCGGCGTCGCTCTCGAACGAGCCGCAGGCGCGCGTCGATCCCCGCGCGATGCCGCTCGATTTCGCCGGCGATGCGTGGTCCGCGCATCCCGCTACGACCCCCGACTTCACCGATGCCCCGCTGCCCGCGCGCCCCGTCGCGATGCCGCAGACGCCGCAGCAGGCGGCCGCGCTCGCCGCTTCGGTGCGCGATGCGCCGGCTTCGGTGCTGTCCAATTCCCAGACGGCGAGCGCCGCGCCCACGGCGGCCGCGCAGCCGGGAACGCATGAATCGGCGGTGCAGGCGTCCGTTGCGGCGGGCATTCATCCGGCGACGCTCGATGTCGTCCGTCAGCAACTCGACGTGCTCGCCAACGGCCAGTTCCGCTGGCAAGGCGAGGCGTGGCCGGGCACGCGCTTCGAATGGGAAATCGCCCGCGAGCCGCGCGATGCCCGCCCGTCCGAGGCTCCCGCCGACGACCGCGCCTGGCGCACGCGCGTGACGCTTTCGCTGCCGGCGCTCGGCACCGTGGACGCGGAACTCGTGCTGACGGGCGAAAAGCTCGCGGTGCGCATCAAGGCGAGCGACAAGGGCGCGGGCCGTCTCGCGTCGGAAGGCGCGGCGTTCGCGCGTCAACTGGATGCGGCGGGCATTGCGCTCGCGTCGATGTCGGTGCGTTCGATCGACGGCGCGGATATCGAACTCAACGGCGGCGGCAACGCGAGCGACGCGGGCGCGAAGCCGGTGCGCTCGCCGCTCGCGCATTTGTTCCGCGCATCGCCGGCTGGCGACGGAGGCTCGGCATGAGCACGCCCTACGGCCGCAAGCAGGCGACGGCACTCACCTACGACGCGGGCAACCGCGAGGCGACGCCGCGCGTCGTCGCGAAGGGTTACGGGCTGATCGCGGAAATGATCGTGCAGCGCGCGAAGGAAGCGGGCGTGTACGTCCACGACTCGCCCGACATGGTGTCGCTGCTGATGCAGGTGGATCTCGATTCGCATATCCCGCCGGCGCTTTATCACGCGGTGGCGGAATTGCTGTCGTGGGTTTATCGGCTGGAGAACGAAGAGCCGATCCGCGAGGCGGGAAGGGCGGGGCGGTAAGGCGCGCAGGCTCGCGCGCCGCTTCTACACCCCGAACGCCCGCTCCACGATCGCCCGATGATCGAACCGCGCCGGCAGCGTCCCAAACACGCGCCCCGTTTCGCCGCGCGCGTCGCCCAACCGCGTTTCGATGAACGCCTGCGCCACGTCCGCCGGAGCATGCCGCGCCATCAACACGCCTTGCGCGCATAACGCCAGCCGCTGAGCAATGCCCCGCGCCGACGCCTCGCGCGACGCGGCATCGCCCGTCAGCATCGCGACGAGCCCTTGCAATGCCGCCGAAAGCGCCGGATATTGCGCCGCCGCATTCCGCCAGTCGTCGAACAGCGCGTGCGCCGCGTCCTGCTCGCGCTCGAACGCGCGCAGCACGTCGAGGCACATCACGTTGCCCGAGCCTTCCCAGATCGAATTGACCGGCGCTTCGCGATAAAAACGCGCCATCGGCCCCGTTTCGACATAGCCGTTGCCGCCCCAGACTTCCATCGCCTCGCCGGTGAACTCGACCGCGCGCTTGCACACCCAGAACTTCGCGGCCGGCGTCACGATGCGCCGCCACGCGCGCATCAGCGGCGCGCTGCCGGTTGCCGCGCTCTGCTCGAACGCGCCCGCGAGCCGCATGAACAGCAGCGTCGCCGCCTCCGATTCCAGCGCGAGGTCCGCGAGCACGTTGCGCATCAACGGCTGATCGGCGAGCCGCGCGCCGAACGCGCTCCGATGCCGCGCGTGGTGAATCGCCTGCACGAGCGCCGCGCGCATCAGCGCCGCGCTGCCGATGACGCAATCGAGCCGCGTGAAGTTCGCCATTTCGATGATCGTCGGCACGCCGCGTCCTTCATCGCCGATCATTACGCCGTAGGCATCGAAAAATTCGACTTCGCTGCTCGCGTTCGAACGATTGCCGACCTTGTCCTTCAGCCGCTGCACGCGCACCGCGTTCTTGCGGCCGTCCGGCGCGAAACGCGGCACGTAGAAGCACGACAGGCCGCCATCGTCGGCGGTGCGCGCGAGCACGAAATGCGCGTCGCATTGCGGCGCCGAAAAGAACCACTTGTGGCCGACGAGCCGGTATTCGCCTCCGCGCCCGCCCGTTCCGCTGGCACCGGCCGCATACGCCCGCGTGCGATTGCTGCGCACATCGGAGCCGCCCTGCTTTTCGGTCATGCCCATGCCGATCATCATCGAGCGCTTGCCGGCTTCGAGCGGAATGTCGCGCGGATCGTGCTCGCGCGAAAGCAGCGGCCCGGCGAGCCGCGCATACAGCGCCGGTTCGTTGCGCAAGACGGGAATGCTCGCGAAGGTCATCGTGATCGGACACAGCGAACCGGATTCGAGCTGGCCGTGCAGGAAGTAGCTCGCGCAGCGCGCGGCCATGGAACCTGCGCGCGCGCCGGGTTCGAACGGAAGCGCCTGCAATCCTTCGTGACGCAGCCGCCGCAGCAGTTCGTGCCACGCCGGATGAAACTCGATTGCGTCGATGCGCTCGCCGCGCGCATCGTGCGTCGCCAGTTCCGGCGTGTGGCGATTGGCGAGCTCCGCGAGCGCGAGGACGTCGGGCTGCGTGAGCGCGCGGGCGTCGCGGGTCAGCGCATTCGCGTGCCAGCTCGCGCCTTCGCGATCGACGGCGGCAGCGAGCGCGCGATCGGCGGCGAAGGCGTCGTAATCGCACAGCGGCGGCGGCTGATTCGTGACTTCGTGTGTCACGCCGAAAGGATGATCGTGTGCATCGGCCGAAGGCGAGTTCATGCGTCGGTCTCCCTGAAAGCGTTCGGCGCGGTGAGCCGCCGTTGTCAGTCACGCGTGACACCGGCCACGCGGCCGCTATCCCGGATGAAACCATGATAGGCCGCGCTTTCGGCTGAGGTGTAGAGGCATTGCTCTCTTCAGTCCGGCCGGGCGTCGCGGCGCGGTTGTCACAAAGCTGCCAACTTTTCTGAGGCGCAGTCTGAAAGCGCCGATCGCTGAGAGAAATCCGATTGTTTAGTCGGCCGCGCTGATGTGCAGGAACCCGAACCTATAATCGGCTCGACTTTATTGGGCCGACAGCCCGTGCCACTACGGCTTTTCAGGAAGCATTCGCAATGAGCATGAACCTCAACCAGTTGGTGCAGGGCGCCTTGAACGAAAGCGTGCTGCAGCATCTCGCCACGCGCATCGGCTGCACGCCGGAATCCGCGAAGCGCGTCGTTTCGTTGTGCGGCCCGGCGCTCATCGGCTCGATGATGAACAAGGCGTCGTCGCTCGACGGCGCGCGCAGTCTTTTTGCGTCGATCATGGCGCCAACCGTGAACACGCATATCGCCGACGAACTGCCGCATTTCGTCGTCCGCGACGAAGGCATGCAGACGTTGCTGGCCACGGGCGCATCGGTGGACGGCGCGGTCGCGTCGCACGACAGCCTCAACCTGCTGAGCGAACGCATCGCCGAATACACGGGCGTGGCGGCGAGCGCCACGCGCACGCTGACGGGCGTGGTCGGCGCGACCATCCTCGGGCTGCTGAAGCGCTACTTCACGCAGCACAATGCGCAGGTCGGCCAGTTGCCGACGCTGCTCGGCCATCAACTGCCTGTCGTGCGCGCCAACATGACGGACGCGTTCGCGCAGGCGCTCGGGCTCGGCTCGGTCGGCGCGTTCCTCGCGGGCGTCGCGACGCGGCTGAAGGCGGTGTCGTCGCATCTGGAGCATCCGGCCACGCAGGAAGCGGCGGCGTTCCCCATTCATAGCGATCCCGCCGCACCCGAACCGGACGGCGAAGAGAAGGACAAGTCGGGCAAGCGCAAGTGGCTGTGGGTCGCCAACGCTGCGGCGCTCGCGCTGTTCGCCGCGCTGGTCGCGCGCGGCTGCTCGACCGAAGAGAAGCCGAAAGAGCACGCATCGGATGCGCAAGCGGACGCTGGTGCTTCGGCATCGGCGGCTGCGACGGCTTCGGATTCTTCGGCGGCTTCTGATTCTTCGGCGGCTTCCGCTGGCGCCGTGACCGCCGACAAGTCGGCATCCGCGCCGGATCAGGCATCGGCCCCGGCGATTCAGCCGACGAAGGACGCAAGCGCATCGTTCGCCGTCGACGCTTCCGGCGTGCCGACGCTCAACGCGACGGTCGGCAGCGAAGAAGAGCGGCAGCGCCTGATCGACGCGTTGTCCGCCAAGCTCGGCGGCGCGGGCAAATTTCACGCGAACGTGACGGTCGATCCTGACGTGAAGCCGTCGGCATGGATCGGCAAGATCGACAAGCTGCTGCCTGTCGTGACGCTGCCGGGCGCACGCGTGCAGATTACGGGCGACAAGATCGAACTGGACGGCAAGGCCGCCGACGCGAAGCTCGGCTGGCTGGACAAGCTGAAGCCGTTGCTCGGCGCGGGCTGGAATATCGGCGCGGCTTCGGCTGCTTCCGCTGCATCGTCTGCTTCCTCCGCTTCGGCTCCAGCAACGGGCGACGCGTGCTCCGCGTTGGTCGTCGCGCGAATGTTGAACCTGAAGCCGGTCAATTTCCGCATCGGCTCGAACACGCCGCCCGCTGCCGCCATGGCGTCGCTCGCCAAATCGGTCAAGGCGCTGAAGGCGTGCAACGGGCACGCCACGCCGATCAAGCTGCACATCGCCGGCTACTCGGACAACACCGGCAGCGCGGCGCTGAACAAGGAACTGTCGAAGAAGCGGGCGGAAGCCGTGCGCGCGTATCTCGTCAAGCACGGCATCCCGGCGGACTCGCTCACGGTGGAAGGCTTCGGCTCGGCGAATCCCATCGCGGACAACTCGACGGCGGCCGGACGCCTGGCGAATCGCCGCATCGAGTTCAGGGAAGCGAGCTAATTCGCTCTCTCAATGAATCACGCGCCGGACCGCGATCTGCGGCTCCGGCGCGTTTTCATTGGCGGAACGCGTTTTTAGCGTCGCGCGCGGGCGAAGCCGTCGGCCATGAAATCCTGATCCAGATTCGCGGGCAGCGTTTCGCGCGCGACCTCGATCCACGCGCGCGCCGCATGCGACAGATAACCGTTGCGCCGCCAGCCGAGCGCCATGTCCCAGTGAATTTCCGGCGCGACGACCGGGCGGCACGTGAACGCGTCGGCGTCGAGGCGCCGGCAATACGGCGCGGGCAACAGCGCGATGCCGATGCCCGCCTGCACCAGTGCCGCCATGAAATCCCAATGCCCGCTGCGCCCGACGATCGTCGGCGAAAAGCCCGCCTCGCGGCATGCCTGAAGCACGATGTCGTTGAGCGCGAGACTTTCGCCGTAGAACACGAACGGCTCGGCCGCGAGATCGGCGAGCGGCACTTCGCGAATGTCCTCCCAGCGCGATCCCTTCGCCGCGACGAGCCATAGAAGCTGGCGGCTGACGGGCAGCACGTCGAACATGTCGGTATCGACGGGCTGCAGGACGCCGCCGAGTTCCAGTTCGCCATCGACGAGCGCCGCTTCGATCGCCTTCGATCCGCGCTCGAACAGCTTCAGCTCGACCTTCGGATACCGCCGCCGGAACGCCGCGATGGCGGGCGTGAAAAGCGAGCCGCCCATCGGCGGAATGCCGATGGTGAGCGTCCCGCGCCCGAACGTGCCGAGATCGTTCAGTTCGGTTTCGAGCCGCGCGTGCGCCGCGAGCACGTCGATGCCGCGCTGATACACGATCTGCCCGGCATCCGTCAGCACCATCTGGCGGCCCTCGCGCAGCAACAGCGGCGAGCCGACTTCGTCTTCCAGCGCTTTCACCATTTTGCTGATCGTCGGCTGGGTGACGAACATGTGCTCGGCCGCCGTGGTGAAACTCTTCTGCTTCACCACTTCGACGAAATATCGCAACGCGCGCAGTTCCATGTCGGGCTCCGGATTCCAGATCGGAATGATATGGATGAGCTTAAGTCATTTTTTTTATGAGAGCACCGCCCATATACTCGACATACAGGTTAACCCCTAGTCGAAACAATAACCGGAATCCGCCATGGCCGCCGTTCTCCCCAATCCCACGCCTTCCACCGACGCCCGCGCGACGGCGGCGCGTTTCGTACGCGTCGCGGTGCAGTCGGCGGGCATCGCCGGCATCTGGTTCGCAGCGGATTTCGTTGCGCGCAAGCTGGCGCTGCCGGTGCCGGGCGGCGTCGTCGGGTTGATCGCGCTGCTTCTGCTGCTGATGTGCGGCGGCATCGCGCCGCGCTGGGTCAAGGCCGGCGCGGACTGGCTGCTCGCCGACATGCTGCTGTTTTTCATTCCCGCAGCGGTCGCGGTGGTGCAGTACGGCGGGCTGTTCATGGAAGACGGCTGGCGGCTCGCGCTGGTGGTCGTCGGCGGCACGCTGATGGTGATGATCGCGGTGGCGTTCGCCGTCGATCGCGCCGCGCGCCTCGAACGCCGTCTCGCGCTGCGCCGCGCGCTCGTCGCCCGTCACGCGGCCCGCGCCTGAATACGCCCTGAGCGCACGACCATGAGCCACCTTTACGCATCCCTTTTCGATGACGACGCCGGCCGCCTGATCGCGGCTGGATGCTTCGTGCTGACCGTCGCGCTGTATTTCGCGTCGAAGCGGCTTTACGCGCGCTTCAAGAGCGCGTGGCTCACGCCGCTCGTCGCGGTTCCGGCGGTGCTGGCGCTCGTCGTCGTAACCGCGCGCATCCCGTATTCGGTCTATTTCGCCGATACGCGCTGGCTCATGTGGCTGCTCGGACCCGCGACCGTCGCGTTCGCGGTGCCGATCTACGAATATCGCGCGCTCTTGAAGCGTCACTGGATTTCGCTGGCGGTCGGCGTGACGGTCGGCATTCTCGTGGGCGTCGGCGGATCGCTGGCGCTCGCGAAGCTGCTGCATTTGTCGCCCGAACTGCAGCGCAGTCTCGCGACGCGCTCCGTTTCCACGCCGTTCGCGCTCGCCGTCTCCGACAAGATTCACGCGCCGAAAGACCTCACCGCGCTCTTCGTGATCGCGACGGGCGTCTGCGGCATGCTCTTCGGCGAACTCGTGCTCGCGCTCGTGCCGCTGCGCACGCGGCTCGCGCGCGGCGCGCTGTTCGGCGCGGCGGCGCATGGCGTCGGCACGGCGAAAGCGCGCGAATTGGGGAGCGAAGAAGGCGTGGTTTCCAGCCTCACGATGATGATCGCGGGCGTCGTGATGGTGCTGCTCGCGCCGCTGCTTTCGGCGTTGCCGTTCTGATTCGCACGTCGCCGAAAGATGGAATCGGCGCACGCTGAAAGCCAAACCATTCCATAAGACTTTGCTACAATCGACGCTCGCCCCCGAGGAGCGTTGCGACGGATGATCCGCTGAAAAGCAGCATCCGCCAGGCTCGGAGGCATTCAATCCGGACGGTTCGAAGGCGCTTTACCTTCAAGGTGAAAACGCCCGTCAAGCCACCGCATTCGAACGGCGCTCACGTCAACATTTCTAGTCTTTTTAGAAAAGGAGGGCGTGATGAACGCCGCAGTTCTCGATTCCCAAAACTCCAAGGATTACGTCGTCGCCGACATGTCGCTCGCCGCATGGGGCCGCAAAGAGCTCGATATCGCCGAGACGGAAATGCCGGGTCTCATCCAGACGCGCGAAGAGTACAAGGCGCAGCAGCCGCTGAAGGGCGCGCGCATTGCCGGCTCGCTGCACATGACCATTCAGACCGGCGTGCTGATCGAAACGCTGACGGCGCTGGGCGCGGACGTGCGCTGGGCGTCGTGCAACATCTTCTCCACGCAGGATCACGCAGCCGCCGCGATCGCCGATGGCGGCACGCCCGTGTTCGCGTTCAAGGGCGAATCGCTCGACGAGTACTGGGAATTCTCGCATCGCATTTTCGAATGGCCGAACGGCGAATTCGCCAACATGATTCTCGATGACGGCGGCGACGCCACGCTGCTGCTCATTCTCGGCTCGAAGGCGGAGAAGGATCGCTCGGTCATCGCCAAGCCGACGAACGAGGAAGAAGTCGCGCTGTATGCATCGATCGCGCGCCACCTCGACGCCGATCCGACGTGGTACTCCACGCGCCTCGCGCACATCCAGGGCGTGACGGAAGAAACGACGACGGGCGTGCATCGCCTGTATCAGATGGAAAAGGAAGGCCGCCTGCCGTTCCCGGCCATCAACGTGAACGATTCGGTCACGAAGTCGAAGTTCGACAATCTCTATGGCTGCCGCGAATCGCTCGTGGACGGCATCAAGCGCGCGACCGACGTGATGATCGCGGGCAAGATCGCGGTCGTGGCCGGTTACGGCGACGTGGGCAAGGGCTGCGCGCAATCGCTGCGCGGGCTCGGCGCGACGGTGTGGGTCACGGAAATCGATCCGATCTGCGCGCTGCAAGCCGCGATGGAAGGCTATCGCGTCGTGACGATGGAATACGCCGCCGACAAGGCCGACATCTTCGTGACGGCGACGGGCAACTACCACGTGATCAACCACGACCACATGAAGGCGATGCGCAACAACGCGATCGTCTGCAACATCGGTCACTTCGATTCGGAAATCGACGTTGCGTCCACGCGCCAGTACACGTGGGACAACATCAAGCCGCAAGTCGATCACATCATCTTCCCGGACGGCAAGCGCATCATTCTGCTGGCTGAAGGGCGTCTCGTGAACCTCGGCTGCGCGACCGGCCATCCGTCGTTCGTGATGTCGAACTCGTTCACGAACCAGACGCTCGCTCAGATCGAACTGTTCACGCGCGGCGACCAGTACGAGAACAAGGTGTACGTGCTGCCGAAGCATCTCGACGAGAAGGTCGCGCGCCTGCACCTCGGCCGCATCGGTGCGGAGCTGACCGTGTTGTCGAACGAGCAGGCCGGCTATATCGGCGTCGATAAAAACGGCCCGTTCAAGCCGAACCACTACCGCTATTAATTGCCCGCGACGCACGCGAGCAAGCGGCGGCAATGCCGGCACGGATGCACGCGCATCCGTGCGGCGCGTTGCCCGAACGACGACCAACCGGAGAAACCTCGATGACCGTGCTGCTGACATGGCTGATCAACGCGCTCGCGCTTCTGATCATCACGTATCTGGTGCCGTCCATTCACATACGCAGCTTCGGCACGGCGCTCATCATCGCGATCGTGCTCGGCCTGATCAACGCGATCATCCGGCCCGTGCTCATCGTCCTCACGCTGCCGGTGACCATCCTCACGCTCGGCCTCTTCATCCTCGTGGTGAATGCGCTGTGCTTCTGGCTGTGCTCGTCGCTGCTGAAAGGTTTCGAAGTGTCGGGTTTCTGGTCCGCGTTCTTCGGCTCGATTCTCTACAGCATCGTGTCGTGGCTCCTGTCGGCGCTCATTTTCGGGCAGCGCAACTTCGGCTAGCCGCCGCGCTTCACGCGCACACATCATCATGAAACCCATCGAACTCTCATTCGAGTTTTTCCCGCCGAAAACGCAGGAAGGCGTGGACAAGTTGCGGGCCTCGCGCGCGCAACTGGCGAAGCTCTCGCCGAAGTTCGTCTCCGTGACTTTCGGCGCGGGCGGTTCCACGCAGCAGGGCACGCTCGATACCGTCCTCGAAATGGCGGCGGAAGGCTTCGAGGCGGCGCCGCATCTGTCGTGCATCGGTTCGTCGAAGGAAAGCCTGCGGTCGATTCTCGGCGCGTATCGCGAGCACGGCATTCGCCATATCGTCGCGTTGCGCGGCGACCTGCCTTCGGGCATGGGCGAAGTCGGCGAGTTGCGTTATGCGTCGGAGCTCGTCGCGTTCATCCGCCAGGAGCACGGCGACTGGTTCCACATCGAAGTGGCCGCGTATCCGGAGTTTCATCCGCAAGCGCGTTCGCCGCGCGTCGATATGGAGAACTTCGCGCGCAAGGTGAAGGCGGGCGCGAACGCCGCGATCACGCAGTACTTCTTCAATGCGGACGCGTACTTCGAGTTCGTCGACGAAGCGAGGAAGCTCGGCGTCGATGTGCCGATCACGCCGGGCATCATGCCGATCACCAACTTCTCGCAACTGATGCGCTTCTCCGACATGTGCGGCGCGGAAGTGCCAAAGTGGATCGCGCGCAGGCTCGAAAGCTTCGGCGACGATCGCGAGTCGATCCGCGCGTTCGGCCTCGACGTGGTGACGGGCTTGTGCCGCCGTCTCGTCGACGACGGCGCGCCCGGTCTGCACTTCTACACGCTGAACGGCGCGGCCGCGACGAAGACCATCTGCGAACGGCTCGGCTTCAAGAGCGCATAAAAAGCGTCAACTAGCATCACCTGGCATCACCCGCGCGGCGCTCGCCGCGCGGTTCTTCTTTCTCCTTCCTTTTCAGAAGACTTTCGGTTGCGCGACGACGTTTCGCGGTCCGAGCTTTTTCGCGCGGCGAAAGTGGGGAAAACCAACAGCCCGCGTGACATTTGTTCATGCTAGTGTTGCGCCCGGTTTTTTCGTCCGCTAACAAGGCGGAGGACGCGATCAAGTAATATCGCGCTACGCCGGCCAGAAGCCGGCACTGACCTGGAGGAAACATGAAGAAGAATGGCCTGTTGCGAGCCGCCCGCTTGTCGGCGCTCATGGGCGCTGTCGCTACGGCAACGTTGTTCGCGGCGAGCGCTGCGAACGCGGCAATCCCGAACAAAACGCTGATTTACTGCTCCGAAGGCAGCCCCGCCGGTTTCGATCCCGCGCAGTACACCACGGGCACCGATTTCACCGCGAACACCTTCACCGTCTATAACCGCCTCGTCGAATTCAAACGCGGCGGCACGAAAGTCGAACCCGGTCTCGCGGAAAAGTGGGACGTCTCGCCGGACGGCCTGACGTACACGTTCCATCTGCGTCATGGCGTGAAGTTCCAGACGACGTCGTACTTCAAGCCGACGCGCGAATTCAACGCCGACGACGTGCTCTTCACGTTCAACCGCATGCTGGATGCGAACCATCCGTTCCGCAAGGCGTACAACGTGCAGTTCCCGTACTTCACGGACCTGGGCCTCGACAAGCTGATCGCGAAGATCGACAAGGTCGATCCGTACACCGTGAAGTTCACGCTGAAGGAAGTGAGCGCACCCTTCATTCAGAACATGGCGATGGAATACGCGTCGATCCTGTCCGCCGAATACGCGGACAAGTTGCTGAAGGACGGCAAGGCCGCCGACATCAATCAGTATCCGCTCGGCACGGGCCCGTTTATTTTCCGCAGCTACACGAAGGACGCGACCATCCGCTTCGACGGCAATCCGGACTACTGGAAGCCGAACGCGGTGCAGATTTCCAAGCTGATTTTCTCGATCACGCCGGATGCCGCCGTGCGCGTGCAGAAGCTGAAGAGCAACGAATGCCAGGTCATGAGCTATCCGCGCCCGGGCGACATTTCGGCGCTGAAGTCGGCATCGAATGTGGATACGCCGTCGCAGGCCGGTTTCAACGAAGGCTACGTTGCGTATAACGTGACGAAGAAGGACCTCGGCAATGCCGACGTTCGCCGCGCGCTCGACATGGCGATCAACAAGAAGGCGATCATCGATTCCGTGTATCAGGGCGCGGGTCAGGCAGCCACCGCACCGATGCCGCCGACGCAGTGGTCCTACGACAAGAACCTGAAAGCGAATCCGTACGACACCGCGAAGGCCAAGGAACTGCTCTCGAAGGCAGGCTTCCCGAACGGCTTCGAGATCACGCTGTGGGCCATGCCCGTGCAGCGCGCCTACAACCCGAACGCGCGTCTGATGGCCGAGATGATCCAGGCCGACTGGGCGAAGATCGGCGTGAAGGCGAATATCGTGTCGTACGAGTGGGGCGAGTATCTGAAGCGCGCGCACGCGGGCGAGCATGATGCAATGCTGATCGGCTGGACCGGCGACAACGGCGATCCCGACAACTGGCTCGGCACGCTGCTCGGCTGCGACGCGGTGAAGGGCAGCAACTTCTCGAAGTGGTGCTACAAGCCGTTCGACGATCTCGTCGTGAAGGGCCGTTCGACCACCGATGTCGCCGCGCGCACGAAGGCGTACACCGACGCGCAGCAGATCTTCGCGCAACAACTGCCGTTCTCGCCGATCGCGCATTCGACCGTCTATCAGCCGGTCAGCAAGAAGGTGACGAACATGAAGATCGAGCCGCTCGGCTACGTGCGCTTCGATGGCGTCGGCATGCAGTAATCAGCTGACGGAACGCTTTTTGCGCTAGAAAAGCATCAGTCGAAACAGGGCCGGCGGCGCGGATCGCAACGATCCGGCCGCCGGTCACGTCTTTACCCCACGAACGATATCTAAGGGCGATCATGTTCCGATTCGTTTTGCGACGCATAGGAATGGTGATACCGACGTTCATCGGCATTACGATTCTCGCGTTCGCGCTCATCCACCTGATTCCCGGCGACCCCATCGAAGTGATGATGGGCGAGCGGGGCGTGGACCCGGCCATGCACGCCGAAGCCATGAAGCGCCTGGGTCTGGACCAGCCGCTTCCGCTCCAATACTTGACGTACGTCGGGCACGCGCTGAAAGGCGATCTCGGCACGTCGATCATCACGAACACGAGCGTGATGGGCGAGTTCCTCGCGCGCTTCCCGGCGACCGTCGAACTGTCCATCTGCGCGATGATCTTCGCGCTCGTCGTCGGCCTGCCGGCTGGCGTCGCGGCGGCGCTCAGGCGCGGCACGGTCGTCGATCACGGCGTGATGGGCACCGCGCTCACCGGCTATTCCATGCCGATCTTCTGGTGGGGCTTGATCCTCATCATGTTCTTCTCGGCGAAGCTCGGGTGGACGCCGGTGTCGGGCCGCATCGCGGTGGAATACGACATTCCGCACGTCACCGGCTTCATGCTGATCGACTCGCTCTTCTCCACCGACGAAGGCGCGTTCACGTCCGCGTTGAGCCATCTGATTCTGCCGACCATCGTGCTCGGCACCATTCCGCTGGCCGTCGTCGCGCGCATGACGCGATCGTCGATGCTCGAAGTACTGCGCGAGGACTACATCCGCACGGCGCGCGCGAAGGGCTTGTCGCCGTTGCGCGTGGTCGTCGTGCATGCGCTGCGCAATGCGCTGATTCCGGTCGTCACCGTGATCGGTCTGCAAGTCGGCACGCTGCTCGCGGGCGCGGTGCTGACCGAGACGCTGTTCTCGTGGCCGGGCGTCGGCAAGTGGCTCATCGACGCCATTTCGCGCCGCGACTATCCGGTCGTGCAAGGCGGCATTCTGATGATCGCGTCGCTCGTGATCATCGTGAATCTGGTCGTCGATCTGTTGTACGGCGTGTTGAATCCGCGCATTCGCCATACTCGCTGAGGAAACAGATGGACTACCCCCACACTCACTTTCGTTCGCTGCCCTCCGAGGGGGCGCATGCCTCGCTTGAGGCGGCTCGGCGCGAGGCATAGTTATGGCTGATATCCAAAACAATCTCCCGCCCGGCGCGCTCACGCCCCCGTCCGGCCGCATGGTCGCGGCGCGCGAGTTCTGGGCGAACTTCTCGCGCAATCGCGGCGCCGTCGCGGCAGGCGCGATCGTCCTGGTGCTCATTTTCGTCGCGATCTTCGCGCCGCTGATCGCGCCGCATAGCCCGATCGAGCAATACCGCGACTACGTGAAGATTCCGCCCGCGTGGCTCGAAGGCGGCAATCGCATGTTCCTGCTCGGCACCGACGAAGCCGGCCGCGACATCCTCTCGCGCCTGATGTACGGCGCACGGCTGTCGTTCTGGATCGGCTTCGTTTCGGTGGTGCTGGCGCTGATCCCGGGCGTCGTGCTCGGTCTCATGGCCGCGTTCTTCAACTGGCTCGACACGCCGATCATGCGCGTGATGGACGTGCTGCTCGCGCTGCCTTCGCTGCTGCTCGCGGTCGCCGTCGTCGCGATCATCGGGCCGGGACTCGTCAACACGATGCTCGCCATCGCCATCGTCGCGCTGCCGGGCTATGTGCGCCTCACGCGCGCATCGGCGCTCGGCGAATTGCAGAAGGAATACGTGACGGCATCGCGCGTGGCGGGCGCGGGCACCGTGCGGCTCATGTTCTCGCAAGTGCTGCCGAACTGCGCCGCGCCGCTCATCGTGCAGGCGACGCTCGGCTTTTCATCCGCGATTCTCGATGCCGCCGCGCTCGGCTTCCTCGGCTTAGGCGTGCAGCCGCCGGCGGCGGAGTGGGGCGCGATGCTCGCATCGGCGCGCGATTACATCGAAAGCGCATGGTGGATCGTGACGATGCCGGGTCTGTCGATCCTCGTCTCGGTGCTCGTGATCAACCTGCTCGGCGACGGTCTGCGCGACGCGCTCGATCCGAAACTGAAACGGATGGGATGACATGAACGATTTATTGACTATCCGTAACCTGCAGGTGACGTTCGGCGGCACGCAAGCGGTCGATCGCATCAGCCTGTCGGTGGCGCCGGGCGAAGTGGTCGGCGTCGTCGGCGAATCCGGCTCGGGCAAGAGCGTCACGATGATGGCGCTAATGGGCCTCATCGATCATCCCGGCAAAGTCACCGCCGATCAGGTCACGTTCGACGGACGCGATTTGCTGAAGGCATCGGCGCGCGAGCGTCGCAGGATCATCGGCAAAGATATCGCGATGGTGTTTCAGGACGCGCTGACGAGCCTGAACCCGAGCTATACCGTCGGCTATCAGATCAAGGAAGTGCTGAAGCTGCACGAAGGATTGCGCGGCGATGCATTGCACAAGCGCGCGCTGGAGCTGCTCGATCAGGTCGGCATTCCGGATGCGAAAAGCCGCATCGATGCGTTTCCGCATCAGATGTCGGGCGGCATGAACCAGCGCGTGATGATCGCGATGGCGGTGGCGTGCAATCCGAAGCTTCTGATCGCCGACGAGCCGACCACGGCGCTCGACGTCACGATCCAGGCGCAGATCATGGAACTGCTCGTGAAGCTGCAGAAGGAACGCGGCATGGCGCTCGTGCTGATCTCGCACGATCTCGCGGTGGTTTCGGAAGTGGCGCAGCGTGTCGCGGTGATGTACGCGGGCGAGATCATCGAAACGAATCACGTGCCGGCCATTTTCAGCGAGCCGCATCATCCGTACACGGAAGCGCTGCTGGCCGCGATTCCCGAGCATAGCCGTGGCGCGGCGCGTCTCGCCGCGCTGCCGGGCATGGTGCCGGGCCGCGACGACAGGCCGAGCGGCTGTCTCTTCGCGCCGCGCTGCAAGTATGTCGTCGATGACTGCTGGAAGGGCCGGCCGCATTTGTATCAACTCGACTGGAACGATCCGGCCGTGCGCGCGCGTTGCATCAAGCCGCTCAACGTCGCAGACGACGTGAAGCAGGCGGTGCGCGTGGAGCGTGAGGCGCAGATCGTCGGGGAGGGCGCGCGATGAACGCGATACCGAAGGAAATGAAGCAGGACATCGTGCTCGCCGCCGACAAGCTCACGAAGCATTACGACGTGAAGCGCAGCGCATTCAAGCACGGCACGGTGAAGGCGCTGAACGGCGTGTCGTTCGAGCTCAAGCGCGGACGCACGCTCGCGGTCGTCGGCGAATCGGGATGCGGCAAGTCCACGCTCGCGCGTCAGTTGACGATGATCGAGGCGCCCACGTCGGGCCGCTTGTTGATTGAAGGCGAGGACGTGGCGGGCGCGAGCAAGGCGAAGATCGCCGAGTTGCGACAGCGCGTGCAGATGGTGTTTCAGAACCCGTTCGCATCGCTGAATCCGCGCAAGACGGTTGAGCAGACGCTCGGCGAGCCGCTCGCGATCAACACGAAACTCTCGTCGACGGAACGCGCGGAACGCATCGCGAAGATGATGCGCACGGTCGGCTTGCGGCCCGAGCATGCGTCGCGTTATCCGCACATGTTCTCGGGCGGGCAGCGTCAGCGCGTGGCGATTGCGCGCGCGATGATTCTGGATCCGCAGATCGTCGTGGCGGACGAGCCGGTGTCGGCGCTCGATGTATCGATTCAGGCGCAGATTCTGAATCTCTTCATGGATCTGCAGCAGGAATTCGGCACGAGCTACGTGTTCATCTCGCACAACTTGTCGGTGGTGGAGCACATTGCCGACGACGTGATGGTGATGTACTTCGGCGGCATTGCCGAGCTTGGCGACAAGAAGACGATCTTCGCGAATCCGCGGCATCCGTACACGCGATCGCTGATGTCCGCGACGCCCGCGCTCTTCGAGGAAGACCGGCGCATCAAGATCAAGCTGCAGGGCGAGATGCCGTCGCCGCTGAATCCGCCGTCGGGCTGCACGTTCCATCAGCGCTGCCCGTATGCGATCGAGCGATGCCGCGTGGAAGAGCCGGCGCTGCGTGTCGTCGATGGCCGGCAGGTGTCGTGTCATCGCGCCGAGGAGGTCGGTGAAGGCGATGCCTGAATCGCGGGCGGCGCGTCGGGTGATCGACCGGACGCGCCGCTTTGCGTCTCGCGGCATGGCGCTGCTCGCGCGGCGCGCCCTTGTCGCGAGCTGCGCGATCACGCTGGTGATCGCGCTATCGACGGCAGCCTTCGCCGTCACCGGATCGCGCAGCGCGCCGGGCGGCACACCGCAGCCCGCGGGCGATGCCAGCGCGACCGATGTTCCTGCGCCGCCGGCATCGCCTTCGCGCACCGACCGTTCCACCGGCACGACGGCAACGGGCCCGGTGCGCGTGCAGCCGGCGCGCATGCCGTTTTATGTCGCCACGCGCGGCGCGACGACGATCTATCTGCTCGGCACGCTGCATGTGGGCTATGCCAGCGACTATCCGCCCGAGCAGCCTTTCCGCAAGCCGATTCTCGCGGCGCTCGATGCATCGCCCATACTGGCGCTCGAAATTTCCCCCGATGAACTGCTGCTGTCGCAAGACGACGTGAACCGCTATGGAATGTGCCGCAGCGAATGTCTGATCGACTATCTGCCGGAATCGATGTGGAAGAAGGTCGAGGCGCGCATGCGGGGCAATCCTGCGGCGTTGAAGAACCTGCGGCATACGCGGCCGTGGCTTGCGTCGATGCTGATTCAGACTTATGACACGCTAAAGGCGGGGTTTCAGAGCGAATACGGCACGGAGGCGCAATTGCAGAACGTGTATTTGCGCGTGCGCGGGAAGATTGTGGGACTGGAGACGCTGAACGAGCAGATATCGACGTTCACGCATCTCACGTCCGCGCAGCAGCGGGAGATGCTCGCGGAGGATCTCGCGCAGACGTCGGCGGAGAATGTGGCGGATGTGAAGGAGCTGCATCGGCTGTGGCGTATCGGCGATGCGGACGCGCTGAAGGCCTGGGACGATGCGAAGAGCAGCAAGCTGGCGAGGTCGAAGGTGCTGGCGGCCCAGGTGGATAACCGCGTGGTGTATGAGCGGAATCGACGGTTCGTGCAGAGGATGGTGGCGTTGAGCGCGCCCGATAAGCCGATTTTCGTGGCTATCGGGGCGCTGCATCTCGGGGGAGAGAGGGGGGTGTTGGAGTTGTTGAGGAGGAGGGGGTTTGTGGTGGTGGGGGGGTAGGTTCTGGAAATTCGATCATCGGCGTATGCTTTCGAATCGCATCAGACGCCAACGACACTGTTCCATGCATTCCTTACCAATTCGCACGCTCGCGTTGATACTCGCTGCGCTTGCATCACCGATGCCGTTCGCCGCTGTAGCAGACACCACGCCGCAGACACAGCGTGTCGGCGTGCAAGTCAAGATCGAGACGCTCACGCCGCAGGACGCCGACGCAATCGCGCGCTCAGGCTTTAGCTTCGTGCGTTTCGGCATCTGGACCAACCAGCTCGACGATGCGGCCTACAGGCGCCGCGTAGCCTCCGCGTTCGACGTCGCCGCACGTGCGAAGGTGCCCGTGCTGCTGACCATGCGTTCGACCGCTCCTCTCGTCGATGAGGCAACTCGCGATACCGCGCCAATGATCTCCGCAGGCAAGCGGTTTGGTGCACAAGTGACGCAGATTGCGAGGCAGTACGCGTCGCAACTCGTCGGCATCGAGTTGTGGAACGAGCCGGACTTGAGTCGCTATTGGCCGACTGGCGATATCGCGAGAACGTTTCCCGCGTTCATGCAGGGAGTATGCAGCGGTTTGAAGGCAGCATCGCGCACCGTTCCAATCTATGGCTTCGGATTCTCTCGCGCGCCGGTCGGCAATAATTTGCCAAGCCGACTCACCCAGTCAGTGCTGACAACGTCACCGCATTGCATCGATGCGATTTCTTACCACGCATACGGTATGACGCCCCCGGAGATTAGAAATGCCGCTGATGACATTGGCTCGAAGTATGCGATGCCGGCCGTCATCACCGAGTGGGGAGTACCCTCGGACGGCTCAGCCACCAGCAATGCGACATTACAGGCAAGCCGTATCCGTAGCTTTCTTGCTTCGATCCGAAGCCTCGATGCGTCGCTCATCTCCGTCTATGAATGGAAGGACACGGCCAGCGGCCGCACGGCGAGGGAGCGGAGTTTCGGTCTCGTCGATGCAACCGGCGCCGAGAAACCGGCTCTGCATACGGTACGCGATTACTTCGGCGCCGCGGCCTCGGGCACACCCTGAACGGTGGCGCCGGCTTCGAGTGACGCGTTGTTCCGAAGACTGAACAGGACCATGCAAAACAGGGAGACGCTCGACAGATGGCGAACATAACTTCCGAGATCCGGTTCGAATAGCGTGGAGACCATCATGTGCGCCATGACCAGGCACGCAAGCACGCTGACGCCCGGCCACGTCTCCCTGTTGGCGCGCATCGGACGGGTGGAAAACCACGCTGCGAGGACGAACATTTGCATGACAAGGCCACGAGGGTCCGGCGAAAACAACATCGGAAGGTGCAGCCTCAGCGCCGCGTAGGCGTAATCGATGCAAAACGAAGAAAAACCGTCGGGCGGACGCAGGTTATAAAAACTCGTGCGTGCGCCGAAAGGCGATTGGTAGACGAGGTAATCGACCGCCATATCGCGTGGATGCAGTAACGCGTAATAGCCGATCGTAGGCAACGCATAGAGGCCGAGCAGGCCGGCTCCGATCATCACGAGGCGCGTCCGGCGTCCTGCTCGCCGATAAATCCACAAACAGCCAGCCAGCGCCACGATCAGCAGGTAATAGGTGCGCACGGATACCGCATAGGACGCGTAGCCGAACAAGACAGCCGCCATCGTGAGCTTTGCGCCACCGCGCCGCAGCGTCCACACGATCAAGAGCGATAGCGCGACGACGAGCGTGTCCTTCGACGCAACGAAGAGATTGAAGAACACGCACGGCGAGCCAAAGACAAGTGCGACGCCGAGCGACCCCACATGTCTCACTCGCTTGAAGATGGCAAGAATGAAACCGACGCCAAGAGCGAGCACAACGACATTGAGCAGCGTCGGCCCGAACATCGCATAGAACTTGCCCACTGCATCGAATGATGAACCGTCGTAAGCGCTCGAGCCGTTCATCTGCGCCTGGATCTTGTCCGAGTCACGGAACAGGAACTCGGGCAGAAACGACTTCCCGGCCATGAACAAGCCGGAGTAACAAAGGGTGGACAGTCCGGCGAGCCACGCAATCAGACCACGGCTAAGCGGCGGGCCGGAGCGCATCAAGGTGTCAAACATGATTAGGAAGCCTGTGCCGGCTCGCGGCTTTGCGCCCACGCGAGGGCGATGAGCACAAGAACGCTGGCGAGTAGATGGGTGAGCGCAATCGAAACCGTGCCGTGACCGGGTATCAGCCATAGCGAAGCGGGGCAAGCCCAAGCCACTGCAGCGAGCATTCCAATCACGATCCTTCCGCGCGCTTTGCGGGCCACGGCTGCGGCCCAGAGCAAATCACCGAGCGACCGCAGCACGAATGAAACAACGAGAACGGCGAGCGTGACGAAGCCCGTTGTTGTCACGGCTTCCTTCGCCATTCGAAAAATGATCGGCGACGCGAGCATGATGGCGAGCGCCACGGCCATGCTTATCGCGATCGTACGAGCGAGCAGGATACGGAAGCTCGTATGCCAGTCCGCAGTCGCGGCTTCGACCACGCGCGCCAGTCGCGGCGCTGCAACGACGCCGACCGTCGCGTAGCAAATCGTCTGCACCGCATTGGCTATTGACCATGCGAAGACGTAACGGCCGACATCGTTTGCCGGCAGAAACGCCGACGCGACGAAACGCTCGACGTATTGCAGTCCGGCCAGCACGATGCCTCCGATGTAATAAGGCGCACCCGCAATCCACGTCTCGCGCAGGGAAGATGCGGCAGGGGTCGCCTGATCGGTCTCGCTCGGGCGTACGGTCGCTGTGCGCTCGATCAACGACCAAGCCCAAAAAATCACGAAGACGTTCGTCAGTGTCCACAGCATGAAGACACTGCTGATCCCTCCCGGCATGCCGCATACGAGGCCGACGATCGCGACCGCCGCGCAACCGCCCGTTCGCAAGAAGAGCATGACCGAACCGGCCCGTGCGCGATGAAGCGAGAAGATGTAGGTGTTGACTTCGAAACCGTGATGTTCGCTTGCCGCTACCAGCAGGATCATGGCCCACGACCAAAGCCCGAACGACTGGCCTGCCCACTCGTTGCCTGCCCAAACTGCCGCAAGGCAAGGAATTGCGGCAATGACGTAGGAGCTTGCATAGATACTGCGCAATACGCGAGCCGTCGCAATGGCAGCTTCAGGCTGCGGCCTGCTCATGCGCCGGTTCAGTTCAGCACTGAAGCCCAAGCCCAACACCTTCGACGCGACGACGGAAACGGCTACGGCGATCCCGTATTCGGCGACGGCCGAGAATCCGACCGTGCGCGCGATCACAATGGTCAAGCCGAATTTGGCCGACAGGGAGAGCACACGCAAGAAGAGGCGCAACAGCATCGCGGCTTATCAGTGCGTTTCCGTGAACGGCTGCGCGTGGCTGCCCGACCGATCGCTAACGGATTCGATACCAGCCGTACGCCGCAGCAATTCGACGAGTGACGCACGCTGCGTATCGATGCGTCCGAGCGCGCCTTCGGTTGCGCCCCACAACGAAGGCAGTGCTTGCGACGCGAATACGTGACTCATCACGGCGGCCGCGTCGAAGTCCGCCGCGTTCGCTACCCAGCCCGGTATGCCCAGGTCGTCATACGCGCCGAATCCCTTGCGCTCGTAGCTGAGGTGATACGCGGGAACGCCATGCAGCAGCGTCTCGAGCGCGCCATGAAGGCGTACGGAGACGACTGCGTCAGGCGTGTCGGATTCAAGCAGATGGCGCAGACTCGGGAGGTCCTCGGTGATACCCATTCGACGGTAATAAGCCGCATCGTCGTTGCCTCGCCCGGTGCTCTGCACCGCGAAACTGACGCGGCACTCTCCCTGTGCAAGTCGGATGAGCTCACGCACCGACGCCGCGTAGCGTTCGCGTTGGGCGCGGCTCCAGCTCGGCGCCTCACGTAACACCAGCGCGAGATGCCTGACGCGTCCTTCCCGTGATGCGGCGCGAGCAAGGACAGCTTCCCGTGCGCGGCCGAATTCGAGAACGGCCAGATCCGGCATCCGAACCGACGTCGCATGTCCCTGAAGAAAGCGTTGCGAGCGATCGTCGCGCACGCATACGGCATCGAAGCTGGAAAGCGCGTGGCGCAATCGGGCCGCGACGCGTGCGGTCAGCGCGGGCGTGCAAGCCGTCGCCGGCCCGATGCTCTGGGGCAGATAGACCGCTGGCTTCCCCGCGTCGCGCGCTGCCCTTGCCTGCACGAGATGGCCGAGTTCGAGCTTCAACGCTTCAACGCCATTGCGCGCACGCAGATACCCGCCGCCCACACCGACGATCATGTCCGCGCTCGCGAGTCGATTGTGCAGAATCTCCGAGGCCGGAGTCGGCAGCCGACATGCCGTGCGCAAGGCCGCCTCAACGCGCCGGGCACCGGCATCCGCAATGACGGGCGCATGCAGCACATCGTCGTACTCCGGAAAGGACGAAGGATCAGCCGCGACGACAGCGATGCGAACGCGTGGACCGAACGCCTCGCGCAGAAGCGCAGCGGACAAGTCGACGAGCAAGCCGTCGCCAGAATTGCGGCGGCTATAGGCGTGCAACAGCACGATCAGTCGGATGGAACTCATACAGTTTTTCGGTTGATGCATTGCCGGTAGACGGCAAGCGTTTCGTCGACCATGCGATCGGCGGTGAAGTGCGCCGCGGCGCTCAGGCAATTGGCTCTCAGGCGCGCGAGACGCGGCGTGTCGGTCGCCAGATCGATCAGCGCGTCGGCGAATGGACCGGGGTCGTCGCCATTGGGTACAACGACGCCGGTTTCGTGCGCTGTCACGAGCGCGTCGGCGCCTGCGACGCGGGTGGAAACGATCGGCACACCAGCCGCGACTGCTTCCAGATACACGTAGGGAAAGCCTTCATAGCGACTAGGCAATGCCAACGCATCGAACGCCTCGAATAAGCGCCGCGCTTGCGGCACCGCTCCGATCACGCGAATGTTTTCCGGCAACGAATGTGCGTGCGCGCCTGCTGTCGCAGCGAAGTCACCGCTGCCGATGCAGACGAACTGCACCTCTTCTTTCAGATGCTGACCCACTTCGCGTGCAATGGCGACCAGCCGGTCGACGCCCTTCTGGAACGCGAAGCGTCCCACCAGACCGACGACGAATGCGTCATCGGCCAGACCGAGCCGGCGGCGCGCTTCCTTGCGGTCGAGGGTTTCAAACTCCGGCACGCCATTCCAGACGGTCGCGATTCGTTCGCCTGGAATTTTGAGTACATCGCGAAGATGCCGGGCTTCATCGTCCGAGACCGCGATGAGGCGATGAGTGAGCCAGCGCCCGAATAATTTCTCGATCGCGCCGTACACGCAACGCGCCGAAGGCTTGAGCGTAGGATTGAGCGTATAAACGGCGTGCGGCGTGTAGACCTTCGACCAAGGTCCGGGGCACGCGCGTGCAAGCACGCCGGCTTTGGAACTATGTGCGTGCACGATGTCCGGACGAATGCGCGCGAGCGCCCGCGCAACATGCATGAACGACGCGAGATCGTGCAGGCCGACATTGCGGCGCATCGGCACGCGCGTGACCGACCGGCATAACGACAGGTGCTCCGGCTTGATGCATTGCGCATCGAAACGGTCGGTGTCTTGCGTGGCGATGAGATGAACGTCCACGCCGCGCGCCGCGAGGCCGGGAATCAGGTCCGCGAGATGCACGGCGACGCCGCCACCGGCAGCCTCGACCACCATCGCCACGGTCAGCGAACGGGACGCGGCCGCATTACCAGCGCGGCTGCGCGAACGCCGCTCGCGGTGGGCGTCCTTGAGAGCTGCGCGCATATTCATCGCCGTCCCAGCCACGAGCGAAGCCACGAACCAAGTCTTGATGCATTGGCATCGGCAGGTGTTGCGTAGTTGTATGTGCTGTAGCCGTGGCTGCCGTAGGTCGAACGGATCGATCGGGCCGGCACACCGTTGAGCACGACGCTGATCTGTTTCAGCGCAGCGTGATTGAGCCGCTTGGCGGATTCCCTTACTTCGCCGATGCGCGTGACGCCGGCCTGGGCGACGAGCAGCACCGAGTCGGCATGCGAGGCGACTGCGGCTGCATCGTCGACTGCGAGTATCGGCGGGGTGTCGATCAGCACGTAGTCGTACTTGTTCCGGGCAGCATCGATGAGCGCGCCGACGGCTGACGACGCCAGCAACTCAGCAGGGTTCGAAACAAGCGAGCCTGCCGCGACGAAATCAAGGCCCGTCGACTCGGCGCGGTGCACCGTGGATGCGAAGTCCGCTCTGCCCGCGATGGCGTCGGCCCATCCCGTGCCTTGCCCGATGCCAAAATAAGGACGAAGCGAACTGCGGCGCAAGTCGCTGTCGATCAACAAAACGCGCTGGCCCATCGACGCGAGCACGAGCGCCAGATTCGCGGTCACGAAAGATTTGCCCGCTCCCGGCGCGGCGCCGCTGACGATGATGACTTTGCTCGGCGTTCCGGCCAGCCGCATTCGCAACGCGGTCCGCAGACTGCGCAGCGCCTCTATCGCAGGGTCGTCCGGCGCTTCGCTGGCGAGAAGGCTAACTTGCCGCGCTTCACTGCGCATCGCTTGCTTCTGCACCAACTTCTGTTTCGCAGAAAACGGCACTGCAGTCAGGACCGGCATCCCGACGCGTCGTTCGATCTCTTCGGCGGAATTGACGCCGCCACGCAGGAACTCGCGCGCGAAGGCATAGGCAATCCCGAGGAGCAGGCCTCCCAAAGCCGCAGCGATGATGACGATGCAGCGATTCGGCCAGGTCGGTACATCGAGCACGGCTGGCGTATCGACGACGCGCACGCTGCCGACTTTGCCCGCTTTCACCAATTGCAACTGCTGTACGTTATTCAGCGTGGCGGTGTAGAGATCGGTATTGACCTTCACATCGAGCATCAGCCGGGCGGTTTCCTGTTCCAGGTCCGGCAGGCGACGCAACGCGACGTCGAACTGCTCCATCTCGGCCTGCAGCACCGACATCTGCTTGTCCGTAGCCATGACTTCGGGATGCATGGCCGTATAGCGAGTCATCAGTTCTGCGCGCCTTTGCTGAAGCTGCACGAGTTGCGCTTTTACTTCGACTTGCCGCTGCAGTCCGGTCGTCGTCTGTACCGGCAGGTCAACCACACCGCGCTTGATACGCAGCGCGGTCAAACGGTCTTGCGCATCCTCGAGCTTGCGGCGCAGTACAGGCAATTGAACATCGAGGAAGGCGAGAGACTGCGCGGCATCGGCGTATTTACGTTCTACGTTCTGCTTCAGGTACTGGTCGCCGATATCTCGTAACGTGCGGCCGGTGCGTTCCGGGTCTCGCCCCAGCAAGGTCGCGACGAGCACGCCCGACTGCTTCACCTTTTCGTGTACTTCGAGCCGCTTCTGCAGTAGATCGACGGTCTCGTCGAACCCATGCCGCACGACCGTGAACCGCGTGCCCGGCGATGCATTCATGCGAGCCACGTTGATGACGACCGGTCCATATTGCGTGCTCACCGTGCGTTCGGCGCCAATCTTTCCGTGCACGGGCGCACTCAGGTCGTCACCGCGCAGTTCGTAGCGGCCACCAGGTTCGACGATCAGCGAAAAAGGCTCCTCCTGAAGTTGCTTCGGGACATCCAGGCGCGTCAGTTCCGCGCTTTCTTGCCCCCATGCGAACCCGCCGAAGCCGAATACACCCGGCGTATGCGGCGTCTCTGTCACCCGCGATACGAAGTCGCCGATGAGCGGAAAGCGCGCTGGGGTGACGTCGATGAAAAGCCGTTGTTTCTCGACGGTGCGCGAAAGCACGAGCCGGGACGCAAGAATCTGTGCTTCCGCTGCTGCCGACGACTTCACGTCGAACAACGACGACACATCGCCAAGGAGCGTGCCGGCGGCCGCGCCGTCCGACACATCCTCGATCTGGACGAGGATGTCCGCCTGATACTTCGGCGGCCACAAAAACGCCCATGCGGTTCCGAGCGCTGTGACGACAGCAGCGATCAGGACGATGCGCCACACATGCGTGCGAAGCGTGGAGAGGACGGCGATGACATCGATCTCGAAGGCCTCGGAAGGGTTGTGTCTATCAAGGTGTGACATGACTGGGTTCTTCAGGTGAGGCAAAACGTGGCGGACTGCGACACTCGGTCGAAAGGTTTGGACGCCGGGCGTTGCAATCGTTGGAGTCAGGTGGCGAGTGCCACGGCGGGAACGTCAGCAGTCGGCGCGAAGCCTTTCTGACCACTCGGCGACGCCTGTCTCGATCTGCTTGAGGCACGCTTCGAAGCACGCCCGGCTTTTCCTGAAGGGATCGACGACATCGCCTGCGCCTTCGTGCAGGAGCAGGTACACGCGACCTCGCGCGAACGGATAGCGCGACAGCAGCCAGTCGAGTTGCGCACGCGTCATCGCGAGCACGAGGTCGCTTCCGCGCATCAGTTGAAGGTTGGCCGTGCGCGCGATGTGTCCGGTGACATCGATGTCGCGTTCCCGCATAAGGTCGATTGCGATCGGATCTGCCGAATGTCCATCGAGCGCCGCCGTTCCCGCCGACATCACCTCCAAATGCGGCGATCGTTCGGCGAGCAACGCCGCCGCCAGCGGACTGCGACACACGTTCCCTTCGCACACCATCAACACGGAGCGGATCATTTCGCGATCACTCCCGCCGTGAGGCCGGTATTGATCAGCGGCATCAGCAAGCTCAGCACGCGGTTGAAGCGGACGAGCCCGTTGCCGTCCACATACACGATGTCCTTCGGCTGCAACTCGAACTCCTTCGCCACGAGCATCGCCACTGGCGACCGGCTGTCGAGATGGAACACTTCGGGCGTGTTGTCCCGCGAGCGGATGACGAACATCTGCGCCGTATCCGCCGTGCTCGCGTTGACGCTGCCCACCTGCGACAGCGCATCCGCGAGCGAGAGCTTGCCGTCGCGGCGCGGCACGGCGGAGCCAGGCTTGGTGACTTCGCCCATCACGTAGACGTTGTTGTCCTCGCGCGATGCCACGCGCAGCAGGTCGCCCGCTTTCAGATAAAGCTGCGACGGATTCATGCCCTGCGCGAGCATGTGCGCCACATCCACCCGATGCGATACGCCATTGCGCACGAGCACCACATCGCTCTGATCGGCGGAATCGGAAAACCCGCCGGCGCGCGAAATCGCGTCATAGAAACTGAGCGGCACGTCCGTCACGGAAAACGCGCCGGGCGAGCGCACTTCGCCATCCACATACACCTGACGCGATCGATACGACGCCATGCGCACCGTCACCTGCGGCTTCACGAAAAATCGCGAGAGCGCGGACGTCAGCCGCTCGCCGATCTGCTCGGTGCGCAAACCCGCCACGGCCAGCGAGCCCGCGTACGGAAACGTCACCTTCCCGCCCTGATCGACGACGAAGCCCGCCGCCGGATCGCCCGGCTTCGACGGCCCTTGCGTCTGCGTCGAACCGACGGCTTCCGCGAATTCCGGGTGATCCCAGACGACGATCTGCAATACATCGCCCGGTCCGACCGTATAGGCTTGCGGCGCGGCGAATAATTGCTGCGTCTGCTCGTCCTGCCGAGTGTGGCGCTCGGTGACGAGCCGCTTCACGGTGCCGAGGTCCAGCTCGGTGATGGCGATTTCGGGCGTCGTGGCCGTCGCATCGACATGCGAAGCGCCGGTCTGCGCGCCGTCGCCCGCGCCCGGCGTTACCTGCATCCGGAAGCCCGGCGCGGCCGCGCATGCGCTCAGCAGTCCTACGAGAGCGATGGCCGCGCCGCGTTTGGGCAAGGAAGCGCGCCGCATTGCGTCGCAGGCGCGCTCAATCGAATACTTCATGGATGATCCTGCGCTTCAATAAGCGTTGTGATGAACGAAGCCCCGCACGACCGTCGCCATGACGATGCGCACATCGAACGCCAGCGACCAGTTGCTGAGATAGAACAAATCGTGTTCGACGCGCTGTTGCATCTTGTCGATGGAATCCGTTTCGCCGCGCAGCCCGTTCACCTGCGCCCAGCCCGTGATGCCGGGTTTGATGCGATACCGGTGGATGTAGCCGTCGACGACGTCCTGATAAAGCGCGTCATGCTCGATGGCATGAGGACGCGGCCCCACCACCGACATCTCGCCGCGCAGCACGTTGAGAAACTGCGGCAGCTCGTCGAGGCTCGTGCGGCGCAGCAGCGCGCCAATGCGCGTGATGCGGACGTCGCCGCGCGTGGCTTGCGCGACCACGCCGTCGTCCGACGCGTGCGCGTGCATCGTGCGGAACTTGTAGATCTGGAACGGCTCGCCCTTCGCGCCGTGGCGCCATTGCCGGAACAGCACCGGCCCCGGCGACGAGAGCTTCACGGCAATCGCAATGAGCAGGAAAAGCGGCGACACCGCGAGGAGCGCGCATGCCGCGAAAGCGCGGTCGAACGCGTCCTTGGCGGCCTGCGCGCGGTCCGTCAGCGGCGCGGCGACTAGATTGATGGCGAAGGCCGCGTCGGGATCGGCGGCGTCGCTGCAAAAGCGCGCGTGCTTGCCGAGATCGGGAAGGAAGCGGATGTTGAGCAGGTCGTTGCGGAAGAGTTCGAGGAAGCGCAGCAGCGTGGCTTCATCGGTCAGCGGAAGTGCAAGCCACAGTTCGTGGATGCGCTGCTCACGCACGTAAGCCGCGAACTGTTCGATGCACTGGAACCGGCGGATGCCGTCGGCGGGCGCGGCGGCGGCGGTGTCCATATCGAACCGTGCGTCGATGCGATAGACGGAATCGCGCTTGTCGAGAAAGCGCTGCAGGAACGTCTCGTAATGATCGCCGCGACCGACGACTGCAACGGAGCGCGTGCGCGCGCGCCGCACACGGTCCATGCGGACTACGAGGCCGCAGAGGATGACGCCCGCCAGCGTCGACGCCGCCCAGCAGGCAAACCACGCGCGCGACGGATGATATTCGCGATGCATCCACATGACGGCGCACGTCGCGAGCGCGTCGCAGAGCATCCACGCCAACGCAGGCGCAACGATGCCGCCGACCGGCGCACCGCGCCGCTGCGCGCAAACGGACTGCGCGGCCCATGCGAACAACACGGCGAACGCCGCGGCCGCGCTGTCGTGGGCCGCCTCGGCGGACTCGCCGAACAGGCGGTACGCCATGAGCGCGCTTCCCGCGGCGACGAGCGCTTCGCAAAGACGCAGTACAACGTCGCAGCCACAAGGCCGCTCTGTCAATAAGGAGTATCGTGGCAATCGCATGACGGGACCGATGGCCATACCCGGCGCACCACGCCCCCGCATACTCCTTGCGGCGGCTTACCGGACCATCGGCAAATTTGGACTGACATAAACGGCCGCCATACGCGTCATGCAGGACTAGCCTTGCTTTCACATGCCGGTTAGCGACTCATCTTCGAAGGCCGCACCTCATGCGCGTTGCGGCCCTTTACGGGGCAAAAGTCTCCGTTATGCACCCGCAAGCCGGAATAGGATCGGTCCGAATTTAAGAAAACGCATAAAAGATGCGCTTCGTTATGCGAAGGAAAAATACGGCAGGGATATTGCGCCAAATGGCTGGCGGAGCGGTGTGCGGAAGGAGGGTGCGATGCAACGACGCATGAAGCACGATCATCATGCGCCGTTCGTTACGGCTTGCTTCAGATAAACATCAACCAGTTCAGCAAGAAAATATTCACGACGAGCAACGTCAGCGCGGTCGGCACCTGCACCTTGATCACCGCGTTCTTGTCGGGCAACTCCAGCAGCGCCGCCGGCACGATGTTGAAGTTCGCGGCCATCGGCGTCATGAGCGTGCCGCAGTAGCCCGAGAACATACCGATGGCGACCATCGTCGCGGGATTGCCGTGGAACACGCCGACGAGAATCGGCACGCCGACGCCGCCCGTCATGACCGGGAAGGCGGCGAAACCGTTGCCCATCACCATTGTGAAAAGCGCCATGCCGATGCAATACACCGCCACCGCGACGAGCCGGTAGTCCAGATTGACGTATGCCGTCGTCACGTGCGCGACCGCCTTGCCCACGCCCGCGTCCGAGAACACGAGCCCGAGCATGCCGAGCATCTGCGGCAGCACGGCGGCCCACGAAAGCGCATCGATCAGGCGGCGCGCTTCGCGCATCGACTGGCCGACGGTATCGCGCGTCATCACGCAGGCCACCGCCAGCGCGATCACGCAGCCAATGCCGAAGCCGATCAGCGTCACGTTCTTCAGTTCGATCAGCGGCTTGCCGCCGAACACGAGATGACTCGCGCCGAGCGTGAGAATGACGGTCACGACGGGAATCGTCAGCGCGGGCACGAAGAGCTTGTTGCCGAGCCGCACGGCGCTCTGGCGGCGCGTTTCCTCGGAGAGCATCTTCGGCTTCGCGCCGGTGACGCCGCCCAGTCCCGCGATCACCGCCATCGCCACGACGAGCACGCCGACGACCGGCACCGGCAGCCAGTCGCCGATCAGGAAGATCAGCGCGTAGACGAGCCAGAACACGCCCGCCGTCAGCCGGCGCGGATGCGACTTGTCGGTCAGGATCATGCCCGCGACGACCACGAGCACGATGCCGACGAGATAAAAGAGATAGTTGATCGTGAGCGTCATGCTTTTTCTCCCGCGACATTGCGCGTGAGCGCATCGAGTTCGCGCGTCAGTTGACGGTCGAGCAGCCAGAGGCGAAAGCCGTGGATCAGGAACGCGCAGATCGCGGTCGGGATGCCCCAGACGGCCACGTGCATCGGTTCGACGACGATCCCCGCTTCCTTCAGGAACGTGACCATCAGCACGATCGCGCCGAACGCCACGAAAATGTCCTCGCCGAAGAAGAGGCCGACGTTGTCGGTCGCCGCCGAATACGCGCGCAGCTTGAAGCGCACCGCATCGGAAAGCTTGCCGTAGCGCGCTTCCGTGGCGCCTTCGGCCATCGGCGCGAGCAGCGGGCGCACCATCTGCGGATGACCGCCGAGACCCGTCAGGCCGACCGCCGCCGTCAATTCACGCACGAGCAGATAGACGATCAGAAGCCGCCCGGCCGTCGCCGCGCGAATGCCCGAAATCCAGATCTGCGCGCGCTCGCGCAGCCCGTGGCGCTCCAGCAAGCCGATCACCGCGAGCGGCAACAGGATGATGAGCGGAATGTTGCGCGTCTTGAGAAAGCCGCTGCCGATGGCGCTCAGAATGCGCTCCGGCGGAAAATGCGCCGCGAAACCGGTGATGATCGCGGCGGCGGCGACGATCAGCATCGGATTGAAGCGCAGCACGAAGCCCACGATGATGACGGCCACGCCGATGAGCGGCCATAGACTGACTGGGGTTGCCATGAGATCTCCAAACGAATATCGATGAAAACACCGCGCCTCGAGCCGGGCGCGTGTGCCGAATTGCGGCTCTCGTGGCCGCTTGCTAAAACGCCCCGGCTTCGCGGGGCGTTCAATGCTTCGTTGCAGCGTTCAGGCAGCGCGGGCGGCGCGCACGCCGATGCCCGCATCGGCCAGTGCGCCACGAATGCGCCGCGCGAACGCCAGCGCATGCTCGCCGTCGCCGTGCAGGCAGATGGTCTGCGCGTTGAGCGGCACCCATTCGCCCGACACGGCCTGCACGCGCTGCTCGCGCACCATCGAAAGCGTGCGGTCGAGCACGGCGTCTTCGTCGTCGAGCAGCGCGCCCGGTTCCTTGCGCGGCACGAGCGAACCATCGGCGCGATAGCCGCGATCCGCGAATACTTCCTCGATGGCGCCGAGGCCCGCGCGCTTCGCGGCATCGACGAGACCGCTGTTCGCGAGACCGAACACGAGCAGCGAAGAATCGAAGTCGCGCACGGCGGCGACGATCGCATCGGCGATGTGCGGCGTTCTCGCCGCCTGGTTGTACAGCGCGCCGTGCGGCTTCACGTGCGCGATGCGCCCGCCTTCCGCCTTCGCGATCGCCGCGAGCGCGCCCAGCTGATACAGCACGCCCGCGTAGATTTCCTCGGGCGGCAGGTCCATTTCCTTGCGGCCGAAGTTCTCGGGATCGTGAAAGCTCGGATGCGCGCCGATGGCGACGCCTTTTTGGACCGCCCAGCGCACGCAGTCGCGCATCGCGGTGGCGCCGCCCGCGTGCCAGCCGCACGCGATGTTGGCGGAGCTGACGAGATCGAGCAGCGCCTCGTCTGAGCCGCAGCCTTCGCCGAGATCGGCGTTGAGATCGATTTCCATGATGTCGTCGTAATAGTCGTTGGGTTTGAAGCTGAAGCGTGTGTTGTTATCGCTTTATCGCGCGATGCGTTCCTCGTGCATCGCGATGGCCGTTTCCACCTGGCTCACGTACTGGCGTTCTTCCGCGAGCGCCCGGCGCGCTTCCTCCACCGATGTCTCGATGAAGCGCACACCGCCGTTCAATCGCACCTGCGCGAGCTTCCACAGGTCCGCGCGAATCACCGCGCCGATCTTCGGATAGCCGCCCGTGGTCTGGGCGTCGCCCATCAGGATGATCGGCTGGCCGTTCGGCGGAACCTGAATGGTCCCCGGCAGCACCGCGTGCGACAGCAGTTCGGTCCGGTCGGTGCGCTCGAGCGCCGTGCCCGCGAGCCTGAAGCCCATGCGGTTGCTGTTCGGCGTGATCGTCCATTCTTCGTTCCAGAAGTCCTGATGCGCCTTGTCGCTGAAGCTCGCATACTCCGGGCCGCGCAGCACGCGGATCGGCACCGCCCACGCGAGACCGGGCGCGTGGCGTCCGCGGCGCACGGGTTCGTCGACGAGCACGAACTTGCACCACGCAGGCGCCTTCACGCCGAACGCCGGTTCTTCCGGCGAAAACGCAATGCCCTTGTGCGGCTGCGGCACGCCCACCGGCAAGCGGTCGCCGTCGCGCAGCGCGCGCCCGCCCAGGCCGCCGAAGCACGCACCGAGGTCGGTGCTGCGCGAGCCGAGCATCGGCAGGACGTCGATGCCGCCCGCGATGCACACATAGCAGCGCATGCCGCGCTTGGCCGCGCGCAACGTCAGTTCCTGGCCGGCGCGCACCGGCACGCTCCACCACGAATAGATCGCCTCGTCGTCGAGCGTCGCGCCGAAGTCGGTGCCCGTGATGGCGATGCGCGTCGCGCGCTTGAAGCGCAGCACGGTCGGCCCGAACGTCACTTCGATGCCCGCCGCATCCGGCCTGTTGCCGACGATGCGATTGCCGATTTCGAGCGACAGCGCATCGAGCGCACCGCCCGAGCTGACACCGAGATGCCGATACCCGTGGCGGCCCAGATCCTGCACCGTGGATAGCACGCCCGCGCGAATCACGTCGATCATGCGCGCACCTCCAGCGCCGTGAAGCGCACGCGGTCGCCGGGCTGCATCAGCGTCGGCGGATTGCGCGACGGATCGAAGAGCTTGAGTTCGGTGCGGCCGAGCAGTTGCCATCCTCCGGGCGATGCAGCCGGATAAATGCCCGTCTGCGCCCCGCCGATTCCCACCGATCCCGCCGGCACTTCGAGGCGCGGTTCGCGGCGGCGCGGCATGTGCAGCGCGGGATCGAGGCCGCCCAAGTACGCGAAGCCCGGCTGGAAGCCGAGAAAGAACACGATGTATTCGGCTGCGGTGTGACGCTTCACCACTTCGTCGACGGAAAGGCCCGCGTGCTTCGCCAGTTCCGCGAGATCGGGGCCGTCCTCGCCGCCGTAGCGCACGGGAATTTCGATTTCCGCGCCGGGCTCATCGGCGCCGGCGACGGCGTTCCAGGCCGCTTCGAGCTGCGCGGCGAGGGCTTCGTAATCGGCTTCGAGCGGGTCGAAGACGATCGTGAGATTGTTCATGCCGGGCACCACTTCGACGACCTGCGGCATCAGGCGCGCGTGTTCGGCCAGCGCCCAGATGCGGCGCTGACATTCGATGGTGGCGGGCGGCGCGACGTCGCAAACGAGCGCGCAATCGCCGAGCGGATGGATACGGGGTGTGGTCATGGTTCCAGGTCTTGCCTCTTCACGGCGCGCGCAAAATGCGGTTCGCTGCGTCGTGTCAACGATGGTACATTGTCAATAAATTATCAAGAAATTATCTATTCGCGTTTGTCTGGAGTGTCGTAAAAACGCGTGCGTGGCGGGCGGAAAGGGCGCTGCGCTACACTCCGGCGCACTTTCCTACGGTCATCGCCATGTCGCGTCACCCTACCAAGATCGTGTCGTCCGAACATCTCGTCTCCGAAACCAGCGCGGAACTGTCCGAATTCGAGTACGCGCTCATCATGGCGAGCAACGCGTTTAATCGATGGATGGTGCGCTGCATGTCCGCCGCCGGCGCGAAGGACATGACGGCGGTGGAAGTGTCGCTGCTGCATCACGTGAATCACCGCGACCGCAAGAAGAAGCTCGCGGACATCTGCTTCGTGCTCAATATCGAGGACACCCACGTTGCCACATATGCGCTCAAGAAACTCGTCGCGCGCGGCTATGTGACGAGCGAAAAGACCGGCAAGGAAGTGTTCTTCTCGGCGACGCCGGCGGGACGCGAGCTGTGCGGCAAGTATCGCGAAGTGCGCGAGAGCTGCCTGATTTCGGCGCTGCGGGAAAGCGGACTCACCAACGAGCAGATCGGCGAGGCCGCGCAATTGATGCGCAACGCATCCGGCCTCTACGACACCGCCGCGCGCGCGGCGGCATCGCTTTGAGCGCGCGTTCTCAGTAAAGCGCGGCTTCGGTGACGATCGCATCGAGCGGCATATCGTGCGATTCGCGCGGCAACGCGTCGAGCCGGCCCGCTTCATACGCAATGCCGATGGTCACAGGCTTGCGCGCAGCGGGCCACGCGGCGAGCGTGCGGTCGAAATAGCCGCCGCCGTAGCCCAGCCGGAAGCGGTCCGCATCGAAACCGACGCACGGCACCAGCAGCAGATCCGGCACCACGACGCGTTCTTCCTCCGGCACGGGAATGCGATAGCGGCCGGATTTCATCGGCGAGTCGGCGCGCCAGGCGTGGAAGACCATCGGCGCGTGGGGCTGCACGACGACCGGCAGCGCGGCTTCGCGTGCATCGGTTGCATCTTTCGATGCGAGCCATTCGGTCAAAACGGCGCGCGCGTCGAATTCGCCCGCCACCGGCCAATAGAAGCCGATGCATCTGACCGCGCGTTCTTCCAGCACCGCGCGAAGCCGTTCGGCGAGCGCCGCGTCCGTGCGCGCGCGCGACGCGTGTTCGCTCTGCGCTTCGCGCTCGGCGAGCAGCGTTGCGCGAAGGGCGCTTTTGGGTTCTGCGCAAACGTTGCGTGCTATGCTTTGGACCGATCTTTGGACCACCTCGCGCTCCAGTAATAACGATGTCAAAACGCCTCAACCGAGTATATCTCGCGGCCGGTTACGCCCTTGCAGCCGCGACGCTCGTCGCATGCGGAACCGCGACGGCCGTGCCTCCCGACGCCGACTTTTCCCCGTCCTCCGACGACCGCATTTTCATGCAACTGCGCGAGGCATCGCGTGCGAACGACGCGGGCCGCGCCGCGCAACTCGCCTCGCAGATTCCGAATTATCCGGCGCCGGGCTATATCGAATATTTCACGATCAAGCCGCAACTCTTCGATGCGCAAGGCCACGCACGCCCCGACGCGCCCGATGCGCCCGTGCTCTCGTTCCTGCAGCGCTACGACGGCCAGGCCATCGCGGATCGCATGCGCAACGACTATCTCGTGGTGCTCGGCGGCCGTCACGACTGGAAGAACTTCGAGCAGCAATATGCCCGTTTCGTGCTGAACGACGACACGCAGGTCAAGTGCTATGCGCTCGAAGCACGCATGTCGCGCGGCGAGAATGTGGCGGAGGCATCGCGCGCGCTGCTCGTCGATCCGAAATGGTACGGCGACGGCTGCGTCGATCTGATCGGCGCGCTGGCGGAGTCCGCCCAGTTCACGAGCGACGACATTTGGCAGCAGATCCGCCTCGCCTACGAACAGAACTACACGACGACCGGCGCGAATATCGTCGAAGCGCTCGGCCAGGAACAGCCGAAGCCCGAGCTGCTCGATAACGCCGTCAACAAGCCGCCGCTTTATCTCGCGCGCGGCGTCATGCCGAACACGCCGGCGCATCAGCTGACGCTGCTCGCCGTCACGCGCCTCGCGCGCAACGATCCGGCGATGGCCGCGGCCACGTTCAGTTCCGTCGCGCCGGGCCTGACGCCCGCCGAACGCGCGATCGGCTGGGGGACCATCGGCTATCAGGCGGCGTTGAAGCGCATGCCGGCGGCGGCGGACTGGTATCGGCTGTCGGCGAATGCGCAGTTGTCGAACCCCGCGTACGAATGGCGCACGCGCAGCGCGCTGCTCGCGGGCGACTGGAACATGGTGCGCTGGTCCATCGAACAGATGCCGCCGACGCTGCGCAGCCAGCCTTCGTGGACATACTGGCACGCGCGCGCCGTGAAGCAGGCCGGCGACACGGCCACGGCGAATCAGGAATTCCAGAGCATCGCGGATCAATACAACTTCTACGGCCAGCTCGCGCTGGAAGAACTCGGGCAGAAGATCACGGTGCCGCCGCGCACGACCGTGTCCGACGCCGAGATCGCGCAGATGCAGTCGGTGCCGGGCTTCTCGCTGTCGCAGCGTTTCTATGCGCTCAACATGCGGCTGGAAGGCAATCGCGAATGGAACTGGCCGCTTCGTACGATGACGGACCGTCAACTGCTCGCCGCCGCGCAGTATGCAAAGCGCATCGAACTGTTCGACCGCACCGTCAATACCGCCGACAAGACCAAGAGCGAGCACGACTTTTCGCTGCGCTATCTCTCGCCGTTCCGCGATATCGTCGAGCGCGATGCGCAGACCACCGGGCTCGATATCGAATGGGCGTACGGGCTGATCCGCCAGGAATCGCGCTTCATCATCAATGCGCGTTCGGAAGTCGGCGCGGGCGGCCTCATGCAACTGATGCCCGGCACGGCGCAACTCGTGGCGAAAAAGATCGGTCTCGGGACGGTGTCGCGCGCGCAGATGAACGACATCAACACGAACATCCTGCTCGGCACGAATTACCTGTCGATGATCTACAATCAATTCGACAACTCGCCCGTGCTCGCCACCGCTGGCTACAACGCCGGTCCCGGCCGGCCGAAACAATGGCGGCAGGATTTGCGCGCGCCGGTCGAGGGCGCGGTTTTTGCTGAAACCATTCCGTTTTCCGAGACGCGCGATTACGTGAAGAACGTGCTGTCGAACACCGTGTATTACGCAGCGCTGTTCGAAGGACGTCCGCAATCGCTGAAGGCGCGGCTGGGTTATATCGCGCCGTAAGCGCATACACACGACGCCGCGCGTTTCCATGATTTCGGACACGCGCGGCGGCTCGTCTTCGCATCTGCTTTCAAGCCCCGCATTCGTCAGCCGCAACCGGCAAGCCGCCACATCCAAGAGGCGAACATGCGACATCAAAACGTAGCGCTCATCGGCGGCTCCGGCTTCATCGGCAGCCATCTCGTCAACGCGCTCGTCGATCTCGGCAAGAACGTTCGGATCGCGACGCGGCGGCGCGTGAACGCGGCGCATCTGACGCTGCTTCCCGTCGATGTCATCGAAACCGATGTGCACGATCCCATCAAGCTCGCCGCGTTCATCGCGGAAGCGGATGCGGTGATCAACCTCGTAGGCGTGCTGCAGGGAAGCCGCGGCGACCCGTACGGCCCGGAGTTCGCGCGGGCGCACGTCGAGTTGCCGCGCAAGATCGCGGCTGCGTGCGAGGCGAAGGGCGTGCGGCGGCTGATCCACATGAGCGCGATCGGCGCCGATCCCGACGGCCCGAGCATGTATCTGCGCTCGAAGGGCGATGGCGAGAAGCACATCCGCGAGTCGGGTCTCGACTGGACGATTTTCCGCAGCTCCGTCGTGTTCGGCCCCGAGGACAACCTGCTCAACCAGTTCGCGTTCCTTCAACGCATTTTCCCGGTGATCCCGCTCGCCTGCGCGGATGCGCAGTTCCAGCCCGTTTTCGTCGGCGATGTCGCGAAGGCCATCGTCAACGTGCTGGATCTCGATGCCGCCAACGGCATGACCTACGAACTCGCGGGACCGGGCGTCTATACGCTCGCGGAACTCGTGCGCTTCGCGGGCGCGACGATCGGGCGGCGGGCGCGCATCGTCAAGCTGCCGGAGAGCCTCGGCCGCCTTCAGGCGATGACGCTTGAAATGGCGCCGGGCGAACCGATGATGTCGCGCGACAATCTCGATTCGATGAAGACGCCGAGCATCGCGAGCGGCCCGCTTGCGCCGGAACTGGATATCGGCGAGCCGGCGAGCATCGAGGCCATCGCACCGCTGTATCTCACCGGCAATACGCCACGCTCGCGCTTCAATACCTTCCGCGCCACGGCGCACCGTTGATCCTCTATCGCATGAAACTCGTTATCGGTGACAAGAATTCTTCCTCCTGGTCGATGCGTCCGTGGGTGCTGCTCAGGCACTTCGGCATTGCGTTCGACGAGACGCTGATCCGCCTCGGCCAGCCCGACACGAAAGCGAAGATTCTCGACGTGACGCCGTCCGGCAAGGTGCCGTGCCTCGTCACCGATGCGGGCGACGCCGTGTGGGAATCGCTCGCGATCATGGAGACGCTCGCGGAACTTCATCCGCAACACGCGATGTGGCCGCGCGACGCCGCCGCCCGCGCGCGCGCACGGAGCATCAGCGCGGAGATGCACGCGGGCTTCGCGGACCTGCGCCAGAACATGCCGATGCAGATTGCGACGCATGCGCCGGGCATCGGCGCGACGCCGGCGGCGCTGTTCGACATTGCGCGCATCGACGCGATATGGACCGACTGTCTCGCGCAATCGGACGGGCCGTTTCTGTTCGGCGATTTCTGCATCGCGGACGCGATGTATGCGCCTGTCGTCATGCGCTTCAACTCGTATGAGCCGGCGTTGAGCGAGACATCGCGCGCGTATGCGAACCGGATGACGCAACTGCCGGCGGTGACTGCGTGGATCGACGATGCCCGCAAGGAAAGCGCGCGATGAATATCTACGCGGTAGGCGGCGCGATCCGCGACGAGTTGCTCGGCATGCCGGTGGTGGACCGCGATTACGTGGTCGTGGGCGCGACGCCCGAGCAGATGGTGGCGCAGGGGTATCGGCCGGTGGGAAAGGATTTTCCGGTGTTCCTGCATCCGCAGACGCACGAGGAATACGCGCTCGCGCGCACGGAGCGCAAGACGGCGGCGGGCTATCACGGCTTCCAGTTCTATTATTCGCCGGACGTGACGCTCGAAGAGGATCTGGCGCGGCGCGATCTCACGATCAACGCGATGGCGCGCGAGGTGAATCCGGCGGGCGAGCTGACGGGTCCGGTGATCGATCCGTACGACGGCCAGTCCGATCTCGCGAACAGGTTGTTCCGGCATGTGGGCGATGCGTTCATCGAGGATCCGGTGCGCATTCTTCGGCTGGCGCGATTCGCGGCGCGTTTTGCGGATTTTCGCGTCGCGTCGGAGACCGAGGCGTTGATGAAGAAGATGGTCGAAGCGGGCGAGGTCGATGCGCTCGTGCCCGAGCGTGTGTGGCAGGAAGTATCGCGCGGGCTGATGGAGAAGAAGCCGTCGCGCATGTTCGAGGTGTTGCGTGGCTGCGGCGCGCTGGCGCGGATTCTTCCCGAGGTGGATGCGTTGTGGGGCGTGCCGCAGCGTGCCGATTACCATCCGGAAGTGGATACGGGCGTGCACGTGATGATGGTGCTCGACTATGCGGCGTCGCAGGGTTTCGCGTTGCCGGTGCGGTTCGCGGCGCTGACGCACGATCTCGGCAAGGCGACGACGCCGGACGATGTTTTGCCGCGGCATATCGGGCATGAGGGGCGAAGTCTGGATTTGCTCAAGCCTTTGTCTGAGCGGTTGCGCGTGCCGAACGAGTGTCGCGATCTGGCGATGCTCGTCGCGCGTGAGCATGGGAATATTCATCGCGTGATGGATATGAGCGCGGCGGCGCTCGTGCGCTTGTTCGAACGATCCGATGCGTTGCGTAAGCCGGCGCGGTTTGCGGAGGCGTTGCAGGCCTGTCTGGCGGATATACGCGGGCGGCTCGGGCTCGAGGAGCAGCCTTATCCGCAGGCTGAGCGGTTACGGGTTGCACTCGTTGCTGCACGTTCAGTCGATGCGGGGGCTGTTGCACAGCGGTTTGCTTCTCAGCCTTCTCGCATCAAGGATGCTGTACATGAGGCACGGGTTGCGGCCGTGCACGACGCTGTTTTTGGTGCTTCTTAATCTTTCTGTTTCTTCGTTTCTTCGTTTATTCGCGTCGGTCTATTAGCTCGCCCCTCCCCGGGGCGGGGGTCACTTTCTTTGCTGCTGCAAAGAAAGTAACCAAAGAAAGCAGCTTTTTCGCCCGCAGTCAGTTTTGACGGAGCACTCCGTAGAACGACGTTGGCACTCAGCTTGAATCAACCTTGAATTACCTTCCACGCCCGCTGAGCGCCACCCCATGCGAGCCCCCGGGCTCGTCAACACCATCGGGCACTGCCGCACACGTAGAAATAAAAACCGCACACGATAGCCACAAGCACAAACGCAAACCACGAACTGCAAACTACAACTACAAGCCACGCGCAGATCACCCACGAGTAGGGTTTAGCGGTGGCGAGTGACTGTCTTTGAAGTTTGCGCTGTCGCGCGGCGCGTCACGTACCGACGGTGTTGTCGAGCCCGGGGGCTCGCATGGGGTGGCGCTCAGCGGGCGCGGAAGGTGATTCAGGGCTGTGTCAAGCTGAGTGCCAATCTGGTTCTACGGAGTGATCACGCAGTCAGTGCTTCGGGCCCGAAAAGCTGCTTTCTTTGGTTACTTTCTTTGCAGCAGCAAAGAAAGTGACCCCTGCCCCGGGGAGGGGCGTGCTAATAGACCGACGCGAACAAACGAAGAAAAACGAAGAAAAAGAAAAAACTCAAAGCGCCCGCGCAATAAACGAAAGCAAAAGCGAGAGCAAAACCGTCGACATAAAAGGAAAAGAATATTCCCGTCCGAATATGCGGACAGTGAAATCCCCGGGTAACCGTCCGATGCCGATCTTCCTAAGCCACGGCCAGCAGGCCGAAAGCACCATGAGTGCAACAAACGTAGTGAGCAGCCAGCGGATCATGATCGCAAACTCAAAGCGTATGAGAACGGTCGCCCGACATGAACGCATCGACCGTACCGGAAATACCGCGCGAAAACGCGATCACCTTGAACAGCTCGCCCATCTCCGCTTCGGATAAAAGCTTCTGCACCGCATTCGCCGCAGGCAAAAATCGCTTCACATCGCTCGGATCGATATCGCTCAAAACATCAGTGACGCCGGCATTCATCAGAAACCGCGCCTGCGATGTAAAACCGAGCAAATCCGCGCCCGTTTCCACCCCCGCCTCGGCGATGCCCGTAAATTCCACGTGCGCCGTAATGTCCTGCAACCCAGGATACAAAAACGGATCCGCATGCGCCCGATGCCGGTAATGACACATCAACGTCCCGCCCGCGCGCTGCGCATGATAAAACTCGCGGCGCGGAAATCCATAATCGATAAAGAACGCCGCGCCCCGCACGAGCATCGTGCAAACCGTCTTGGTGAACGCCAGCGCCGCTTCGTGCGTCTCGGTGACATATTCGGCAAACGGCTCGTCGTTGGTTTCGTCGATGGCGGCATCGATCTGTTCGATCTGCGCATCTACCGCGACCGGCCGGTCCGCGAACGCGAAACCCTCGCCTTCAGCCACCACGCCACGCTCATGCCACGCGCCCAGCTTGCGCACCACGAGCCGCACCGGCATCGCGTCCAGCACCTCGTTGCCGATCACCACGCCTTCGAACGCGTCCGGCAACGCATCGATCCATTCCACCTTCGCGGCGAGCGTCGGCGCCTGCGCCATCAGCGTCGCGCGCTGACGATCGCGCAATTCGCCCGACAGATCGACGATCTCGTAACTTTCGATCTCCACGTCCAGCTCGGCAAGCGCCGTCAAAAGCCCCGCCGCGAGCTTGCCCGTGCCCGCGCCGAACTCCATCACGCGGCGCGTGCCGCTCTCGCGCAACGCCTGCTCCACCGGCCGCGCCAGCGTCTTCGCGAACAACGGCGACAATTCCGGCGCGGTCACGAAGTCGCTGCCGTCTTCCGCGCGACGGCCGAATTTCATCGCCCCGCCGCTGTAGTAGCCGAGGCCGGGCGCGTACAGTGCAAGGTCCATGTATCGGTCGAACGGCAACCAGCCGCCCGCCGCCGCGATGCGCTCGCGGATCAACTGCGTCAGCGCCTCGGACTGCGCGAGCGCGTCGGCGCCCGGAGCAGGTAAACTATCGGATTGTCGAGCTTTCGGATTCATCCCAGTATTGTAAATGAGCGCTTCCTCGCCGTTCTCTCCCGCAAAATCGTCTGAATCCGCGTCCGCGGAGACGCGCGCGCGCGCCGTTCTCGTGACCGGCGCCGGAAAGCGCATCGGGCGAGGCATCGCGCTGGAATTCGCGCGCCAGGGATGGAACGTCGCCGTGCACTACGGCCACTCGGAGCGCGAGGCGCACGAAACCGTCGCGCAGATCGAAGCGCTCGGCCGCCGCGCGGTCGCGCTCAAAGCCGATCTCGCCGATGAAACCGAAACCGCGCGGCTCGTGCCCGCGTGCGTCGAAGCATTCGGCGCGCTTCAATGCGTGGTGAACTGCGCCTCGCGTTTCGACGAAGACACCGCCACGAATTTCACCTACGCAAAGCTCATGCAGATGGCCGCGGTGAACGTCGCCGCGCCGCTCACGCTCGCGCGCAAGCTGCACGAAGCGACGCCGGAAGCCGCCGCGACCGACGACGCCCGGCGCGGCGTCGTCATCAACGTGCTCGACCAGAAGCTGTACAACATGAACCCGGACTACCTGTCCTACACGCTGACCAAAGCCGCGCTCGACAACGCCACCGTCGCGCTCGCGCAGGCGCTCGCGCCGAAGCTGCGTGTGGTCGGGCTGGCGCCGGGATTGACGCTGGTGTCGGCGTGGCAGACGCCCGCGTCGTTCGAAGAGGCGCATCGCGTGACGCCGCTCGGGCGCGCATCGACCGTGGACGATCTCGCGCAGGCCGCGTGCTATCTGGCGAACGCGCACGGCGTGACGGGCACGACGCTCGTCGTCGATGGCGGCCAGCATCTCGTGCCGAGCACGCGCGACGTGATGTACCTGATCGGCGCGCGAAAGCCTTAACCTTGGAAACACACCCATGCTTGCCGCTCTTTCGCATCCCCGGCTCACCGATTGCCGGCGGCTTTTTCTGCGCAACTACGAAGTGCGCATCAACATCGGCGTGCACGACTTCGAAAAGCGCGGCGAGCAGCGCGTCGTGATCAACGTCGAACTGTTCGTGCCGCTCGCGCTGTCCACGCCCGTCGCGGACAAGCTCGCCGAAGTCGTCGATTACGACTTCATGCGCTCGACCATCGCCGAACGCGTGAAGCGCGGCCACATCCATTTGCAGGAAACGCTTTGCGACGATGTCGCCGCCGCGCTGCTCGCGCATCCGAACGTGCGGGCGGTCGCCGTATCGACGGAAAAGCCCGACGTCTATCCGGACTGCGACGCGGTGGGCGTCGAAGTCTTCCGCATCAAAGAGGAACGAGCATGAACGCGCGTGAAGCCATTCAAAACGTCGAAGAAGAAAAGCCCGCGCGCGAGGCGCTGACCCGGCGCCAGCAGAAGGAAGCGTACGAGAACAACAAGCTGTTCAAGCGGCTCGCGCGCCAGGTCGGCCAGGCGGTCGGCGACTTCAACATGATCGAAGAGGGCGACAAGGTCATGGTGTGCCTGTCCGGCGGCAAGGACAGCTACGCGATGCTCGAGATTCTCATGCGCCTGCGCGAACGCGCGCCGATCGACTTCGAGATCGTCGCCGTCAATCTCGATCAGAAACAGCCCGGCTTTCCGGAACACGTGCTGCCGGAATATCTGTCGAAGCTCGATATTCCGTTCCACATCGAAAATCAGGACACGTACAGCATCGTCAAGCGGCTGGTGCCGGAAGGCAAGACCACGTGCTCGCTGTGCTCGCGCCTGCGTCGCGGCATTCTGTATCGCGTGGCGGGCGAGCTGGGCGCGACGAAGATCGCGCTCGGGCATCATCGCGACGACATCCTTCAGACGCTGCTGCTCAACATGTTCTACGGCGGCAAGCTGAAGGGCATGCCGCCCAAGCTGCAATCCGACGACGGCAAGAACGTCGTGATCCGTCCGCTCGCGTACGTGAAGGAAACGGATCTGGAAAAGTACGCCGAACTGCGCGAATTCCCGATCATTCCGTGCAATCTGTGCGGCAGCCAGCCGAACCTGAAGCGCGCGGAAATGAAGGCGCTGATCCGCGAATGGGACAAGCGTTTCCCGGGGCGCGTGGAAAACATGTTCAACGCGCTGTCGAACGTGGTGCCGTCGCATCTGATGGATACCGCGCTTTTCCCGTTCGCCGGCCTGCGCGCGACCGGCGAGGCCGACCCGCAGGGCGATATCGCGTTCGACGAAGAACCGTGCGCGAGCGAACCGTCAGGCACGCCGAACGCTATTTCAATTGTCCAGTTCGACGACCTGTAAGACCTTCTCCAGCAGGCCCCGGCGCGCTTTTTCGCACGCCGTTTCGGCCATGTTCGCGTGCTATATTGGCCCGACCTTAAACCTGGCTTCCATCTGCAAGAACCCGCGATGAATATCGTCATTCTGGCTGCCGGCATGGGCAAGCGCATGCGCTCCGCCCTGCCGAAAGTGCTCCATCCCCTGGCGGGCCGGCCGCTCCTCGCGCATGTCATCGACACGGCGCGCACGCTGTCGCCCACGCGCCTCGTCGTCGTCGTCGGACACGGCGCGGAAAAAGTGCGCGATGCCGTCGGCGCGCCCGACGTGCAGTTCGCCGTGCAGGACAAACAACTCGGCACCGGACACGCCGTGCAGCAGGCGCTGCCGCTGCTCGATCCGTCCGTGCCCACGCTCGTGCTGTACGGCGACGTGCCGCTCACGCGCGCGAGCACATTGAAGCGTCTGCTCGACGCGGCGGGCACCGAACGCTACGGCGTGCTCACGGTGACCGTGGACGATCCGACCGGCTACGGCCGCATCGTGCGCGACGCGAACGGCGCGGTGCGGAAGATCGTCGAGCAGAAGGATGCGAGCGACGAAGAACGGCGCATCGCGGAAATCAACACGGGCATCGTCGTATCGCCGACGCGCACGCTCGAAGCGTGGCTCGCGTCGCTCAAGAACGACAACGCGCAAGGCGAGTTCTATCTGACCGATGTCGTCGAACGCGCGATCGAAGCGGGCGTCGAGGTCGTGACCGCGCAGCCCGACGCCGAATGGGAAACGCTCGGCGTGAACAGCAAGGTGCAGCTCGCGGAACTGGAGCGCGTGCATCAGCGCAATGTGGCGTACGCGCTGCTCGATGCGGGCGTCACGCTCGCCGATCCCGCGCGCATCGACGTGCGCGGCACGCTGGAATGCGGCGCGGACGTGTCGATCGACGTGAACTGCGTGTTCGAAGGCCGCGTGACGCTCGCGGACAACGTGAGCATCGGGCCGAACTGCGTGATCCGCGATGCGTCGATCGGCGCGGGCACGCGCGTCGATGCGTACACGCATATCGAAGGCGGCACGACGGGCGCGAAGGTCGTGCTCGGCCCGTACGCGCGGCTACGTCCGGGCGCGGTGCTCGGCGACGAAGCGCACGTCGGCAATTTCGTCGAAGTGAAGAACGCGGTCATGGGCCACGGCGCGAAGGCGAACCACCTGAGCTATATCGGCGATTCCGATATCGGCGCGCGCGTGAACGTGGGCGCGGGCACCATCACCTGTAATTACGATGGCGCGAACAAGCATCGCACGGTGATCGAGGACGACGTGTTCATCGGCTCCGATACGCAACTCGTCGCGCCGGTGCGCGTGGCGCGCGGCGTGACGATTGCGGCGGGCACGACGGTGTGGAAGGACGTCGGTGAGGGCGAGCTGGTGCTGAACGAGAAGCGCCAGGTCAGCAAGACGGGCTACGTTCGCCCGACCAAGAAGAAGGTTTGAAGCGCGCTGGGCCGTGCTGAACGCGCGGCCTTTCGATAGGTGCGTCTGATTCGGATATCAAAGGATAACGCCATGTGCGGAATTGTCGGCGCGGTAGCGCAACGTAACATCGTCCCGGTGCTCGTCGAAGGTTTGCGGCGGCTGGAATATCGCGGCTACGACTCGTGCGGCGTCGCCGTGCTGAGTCATGGCGAGCCGCGCCGCGCGCGCAGCGTCGCGCGGGTGTCGGATCTCGACGCGCAAGTGAAGGAATCGAGCCTTGCCGGCATGACGGGCATCGCGCACACGCGATGGGCCACGCACGGCGCGCCCGTCACCGACAACGCGCATCCCATCTTTTCGCGCGATACGGTCGCGCTCGTGCACAACGGCATCATCGAGAACTACGAGTCGCTGCGCACGATGCTGCGCGACAAGGGCTACGAGTTCGTGTCGCAGACGGACACCGAGGTCATCGCGCATCTGATTCACAGCATGTATCGCGGCGATCTGTTCCAGACCGTGCGCGAAGCCGTCAAGCTGCTGCACGGCGCATATGCGATCGCGGTCATTCATAAGGATCAGCCGCATACGGTGGTGGGCGCGCGCCAGGGTTCGCCGCTCGTCGTGGGCGTGGGCGAGGGCGAAAACTTCCTCGCATCCGATGCCCTCGCGCTCGCCGGCAGCACCGATCGCTTCGCGTTCCTCGAAGAGGGCGATGTCGTCGAAATCGCGCTGGACGGCGTGAAGATCGTGGATCGTCAGGGCTTGCCCGCCGAGCGCGAAGTGCGCGTGGTGGCGGCGTACGGCGGCGCGGTGGAACTCGGGCCGTATCGTCATTTCATGCAGAAGGAAATCTTCGAGCAGCCGCGCGCGATCACCGACACGATTCCGCAAGGCGATGAATTCACCGCCAACCTCTTCGGCGAGAACGCGAAGGACGTGTTCGCGGACATCGACAGCCTGCTGATTCTCGCGTGCGGCACGAGCTATTACTCGGGGCTGACGGCGAAGTATTGGCTCGAATCCATCGCGAAGATTCCGACGCAGGTGGAAATTGCGAGCGAGTATCGGTATCGCGAGTCGGTGCCGAATCCGAAGGCGCTGGTCGTCGTCATTTCGCAGTCGGGCGAAACCGCCGATACGCTCGCCGCGCTGAAGCACGCGCAATCGCTCGGTCACGCGCACACGCTCGCCGTGTGCAACGTCGCGACGAGCGCGATGGTGCGTCAGACGGAACTCGCGTTCCTGACGCATGCGGGAACGGAGATCGGCGTGGCATCGACGAAGGCGTTCACGACGCAGCTCGTCGGCCTGTTCGTGCTGGCGGTGACGCTGGCGAAATTGCGCGGCCGCGTCGATGCGAAGCAGGAAGCGGCGTATCTCGGTCAGTTGCGTCACTTGCCGGCGGCGTTGAATAGCGTGCTGGCGCTGGAGCCGCAGATCATCGCGTGGTCCGAAGAGTTCGCGCGCAAGGAGAATGCGCTGTTCCTCGGGCGCGGGCTGCATTATCCGATCGCGCTCGAAGGCGCGCTGAAGCTCAAGGAGATTTCGTATATCCACGCGGAGGCGTATCCGGCGGGCGAACTAAAGCATGGGCCGCTTGCCCTTGTGACGGAGGCGATGCCGGTCGTCACCGTCGCGCCGAACGATACGCTGCTGGAGAAGCTGAAGTCGAACATGCAGGAAGTGCGGGCGCGCGGCGGCGAACTGTATGTGTTCGCGGATGCGGATACCCGCATCGTCAGCGAAGACGGCATTCATGTGATCCGGATGCCGGAGCACTACGGGGCGTTGTCGCCGATTCTGCACGTGGTGCCGCTGCAGTTGCTCGCGTATCACACGGCGTGCGCGCGCGGGACGGATGTCGATAAGCCGCGGAATCTGGCTAAGTCGGTGACGGTGGAGTGAGGAGGAGGAGGGACTGCCGTTTTTGTTGTTGTTTGTGACCGCCTCATACCATCACTTATCGTTTTCGGGAGTTTTACCTGAAGCGGACGGAGCATGTCTTAAGCAACTGTCCAAACTGCAGCAATTTGCGGTCGGCTATATGAGCGGCCGCAAGCTGCACGCTTCATTGAACCAACGCTTAGGAAAGAAAGTCCCGACAGAGTCTGCGATAGCATCAGCGATCAGAGTCGCGATCAAGTCTAGAAAGCATCGTATAGCGGCACGCTGTCCGGCAAGCCTTTCCGCCTATGCGACTCGGGTAGGCATTAGGCTATTTCGGACATCCTGTACGAAGCGGTTCTCAAATCCGGTAAGTTCAAGGTAATAGAGGTCTCGCGAGCGCAGCGCCTCAAGCATCTCGTCAAGCGTGTCAGGCCGGCCAAGTTCCTTCCAGACCACTTGTCCTATTTGCGTCGGAAGCCCGTACTCGTCCAGCGCATTTACTACAGGAGGACGGCCTACGTTCTCAACTCTGCCGATGAACGCTTCGTAGTTACCAGCCGCCAGTCCATATTTCTCGAAGACGTGGCGTTGAATTCGGTCGACAGCAGAGAGAAGGTTCGGTGCTCGAAACTCGGCCCATTGACGCTGAAAGTCGAGCAGCGTTTCGATGGCGTCGTCGACATGCCTTCCATCGCGGTGGAAAAGCGCGAGTGCATCGCTGAACCTGCGGGCTCGCAATAGGCGCCGCAGCAGAAAGGCGAGGTGTCTAGCAGTCGTTGCGCCGGACCGCGGTCGACCTTCGGTGAAATGCTTCCAAAGCAAGTCACACGGGTAGGCCAACTCCTCAAACGATGGAAAGCCCCGCCACGAAAGCATAGTGTGAGCCCGGCGAAGGTCTCTGACGATTGCTTGAGCTACGGCGAGTTGCGCCGCTGGGTCGATTCCTGCATTCTCTCGTAGGACCTCAAGGCTCAGGAGGGGGTCCTCATAGTACTGTCTTACCCGCCCCGATGATGACGCGGTGAGTTCGGTCGGTTCTAACTGAATCAGCAACGCGTCGCTAGCGTCGTCTGATTGCGTCACCACGGGTATGTCGACCAACGGCAATTCTGCCTGCGGAGGCTCATGGTAGAGATAGACGTGCCCAATAAAATGCTTCAGCATTCGACCCGAGCGACCCTTGATATTCGAAAACGTGAAGTAGTCGAACTTTCTATTGTTGATTTTGTTATCGAGGACAATCACATGTTTAGCACGCGTGTTGACTCCTTCAATTAAAGTTGACGTGCATACCAAAAAGCGTATTGCGCCTTCGTTGAAGCGACGCACCATGAGCTGAGTAAGCGAGCGCGGCAATTTGCCATGATGTATCCCAATGCCAGCGCTGAGTGCCTTGGCAAACGACCAGTCGGAGTGGTAACGCTCCTTGACCCACTGCGAGGTTTCCTTTGCCGAGGCAGCTCCGACGTCGCCCAACGCGTTCGCCAACTTAGTAGCCAGCGCGTGAGCTCGTGCTGGCGATCGAACGTAAATCAGCGTGGGTTCTTTCAGCCGTGTACACAGATCAACAGCGTGAGTCGTGTCGTCCTGCACGTCAAAGCGATGAATTTCGGAGGCGACAGTGTTGAAGTCGGTGCGAATGAATCGGCATTGAAACTTCTCGATGAAACCGTCCGGGATGTTCTGAATGTTGGGGCCGAGCATATAAAATTGACTTGCCTGTTTTGAAAGCTTATGGAAAGCTAAGTTCAGCATTTGCGCGCGGCCGTCATCTTCTCCCGGGTTTAGCTTGTAGAACTCATCTATAACGAAGAAATCGGTTTTCTGTATGTGCTCGTTCTGTATGACTCGCTCCTGCGTGTGCACGAAGATATTGCGATCAGCGGGAGTTTGTGACGAGTGGGTAATGATTTTGTATCTCGTGCTGTGCGCTGCAAGGCGGCGTCGCGTTTCGTCAAGCAGTGCTAGCGTCGGGACCACGATTACGATGTTGCGAAAACGGCCCAAATGCACGATTGCGTCGATGATTAGGCTTTTCCCGAAACTCGTCGGCGCGCTCAATACTACGCTCCTGCCGGACATGATGTGATCAAATACTTGCGCCTGTGCCCGGTGAAAAACTGTGTCTGAATTAGCAGCCGGACGGTGCATTTCGTATGCAAGGGCATCGGCGATACCAAGTCGGTCAGGATTAAGATAGGGAAAAAGACCCGATTCACGGACGAGCGCGTCTATGATGACAGCATGCGCTTCGAACATATGCCGGATGTCGAGTAAGCGAATAACCAGTTCCTGTCCAAAATGTTCCTCGCTCGTGCCCCGCGAGACGTTAAGGAAACTGGAGACATCTTGCAAGAGTGAGAAAGGGTCTGATATTCCTGCTAGCGCGGCGGTCGCTATTTTCGCGCGGATCTCGGTGAAACTTAAAGGCATTGGTAAATCTCCAGCCGCTTATGGAGCGCATCGACAAGGAGCTTTTTTTCGCTCAGTGGGAAGAGAATGAGGCGTACTTCAATGTGTGTCAGGTTGTTCTTCGAGATGAATGTTTGATAGTGTTTCTCAAGTTCGGCCGTTAGCAAACGTAGATACTCGTCAGTACTTTGGTTGTGAAGCGCTGTCGTTGGACTGTTATACGTCAGCAACACAGGTACAACCACGACATCAAAAACAGCATCTAATGAAACGGTCTCGTCAAGAAGTTGTTGCAATCTCTGTGCATGAGGCCACGTCTCGTCAATCTTGCCTTTGATGAGCAAGAACTCATCTCGCAAATACTCACGCTCGAAGTGCGCATCAAGCTCGAGACAAACGTCGGTAATCGCTTTCCCAATGTTCTGGTAAAACTTAACCTCGCCGAGCCACAGCTCGAGACCGGCCTGAGTAGGAACGACATGAACGGCGTCGAAGCCCTTGACCGCATGATTACTCGAGTCTTTGAAGTAGATCTTCGATATCGCCGGAAGGGTTGCGAACACCTTCTTGAGCGCAACGTGCAATATTAACTCGCCGAATTCACCACGATTTCGATACGCGTCAGTCTGATAGATCTTCCTCGCCGCCTCGCCTAGTCGCTCAGCGGCGTTTCCTGCGTCGATGCTGTGGTACTCTGAGTAACGGAGACAGAAGTCTGGTAGGGATTGAAAGAGGAGTTTTGAGAGCTGGTCGGCACGCCATGCGCCCAGCTCATAACCGGCACAGATGCCCGTAAGCCTTGGCGTCCTCGCAAGATCATTGACCACGATTTTGAAAAAGGGCCCCGCCATATTGCGACTCTTCTGCTTAAATTATTTAGGTTATCTAACCAAAAATGGCTCACTACTTCACGATCGCCTGCGATCGGTCTGCACGTAGTTGCGCTAGGAAGCAACAGATATGTGCAGACGGCGGTGGCCCACTGTTGCTCCCTGGCCCTCACATAGTGCTGAGATCATATCCCACGCTCAACGAATGCAGGGCATGTAGCGTTGACCGTTCTTAAGTTCTACGCGAGACAGAGCGCTTCTTACGTGCGTGGCGGCACGTTGTGTAAGGCCTTGTCCCGGTAGCGCAGCTTGGCGAAGAAAGCCGTTCGTTGGCTTCAGTTCGGCACTGTCCTGGCAGACACCTAGCTGTGTAACGTCGGGTTGGGAAAGATGGACTAGCAGAAGCGCCGCGCTGCCGCGACTTGCGTGAATGAAATTATTCGGTACGCGCGATGGACAGTCTTTTCCCGCCACGTCCCCGCGTTTACCTGTGGACAACCCTGTACAAACCCCGCCGCGTAAACTGTTCGCGCTTTCTGCATAACTCGGCGATTCCGAAAAAGTCCCGAAAGTTGTCCTCGCTTCCATCCGCAATCCGCCGATTCATACCGAAGTTGTTTACTTCGCAAGTCATTGACGCGAAACGCGCGAATCGGGTTATCCACTGAAAAGTGGCAGGCTTGTTAACTACTACCACGTATACATACGAATCCTTTTGTTTACTTAGAGACGCATGCAGCGTCGCTCAAAACCGGAGCAGTTCAGTTCACCGCAGTCTCATGCGCCTGACGCAGCCTTTCACGGCTGTTGCTCAAATGCATGCGCATCGCGGCGCGGGCATCGTCGGCATCCTGGCGAACGATCGCCTGATAGATCGCCTTGTGTTCGTTGAGCACGTTGCGTAACCGTTCGATCTGATCCAGCTCCGCAATCTCCGCCTTGCCGAGCCGCGTGCGCGGACTCACGGCGCGTCCCATCTGGCTGAGCACGTCGTAGAAATACCGGTTGCCGCTCGCCCGCGCGATCTGCAAGTGAAACTCGACGTCATGCTCGAGCACATCGGTGCTGCCATTGGCGACCTGCTCTTCGTAACGATCGAGCGCCCCGGCAATCTGCTTCAGATGCTGCTCGGTCCGGCGCCCCGCCGCGAGCGCGGCCGCCGCGCCTTCCAAATCGATCCGGAATTCGATGATCGCCATCACATCGAGCAAGTTCGACAGATCGGCGTCCTTGAGCCGCACCGATTCGCGATCCGCCATCGCGCGGATGAACGTGCCGATGCCATGCCGCGTCTCGACGACATTCGCCGCCTGAAGCCGCGACACCGCCTCGCGCACCACCGACCGGCTCACCGACATCTGCTTCATCAACGCGACTTCGGTCGGAATCTTGTCGCCGGGGCGGAGCACGCCGCGCTCGATCTCTTCGATGAGGGCGGCGACGACTTTATCGGTGAGGCTGGCCATTTTCGTTCTGCAATTCGGGAAAAGTTGAGGTCGGACGACCTCGATGCCCACGCATACATGCTTTGACAACGAGGTCTGATGAACCATCATGAAGTTCGGCAGGCGGATCGTCAATTCGGCGACAACGCGATATATAAGACATCGTATGACAAGAGAAGCGACAGATGATCGCGCGAGCGCGGCACACAGAGGCACTTTAAGGGTTAACGCTCCTGTTCCGGATGGCCGGAATCGCGATACCTTCTGTTAAGACATCCTACGACTTAGTCGCAAGCCAAAATCCACCGATCCAGCCGCCACGGGGAGGCACCATGCCGTCTTCGACACCGTATCAACCGTTGCCCAACGCGTTCCGGGCGTCGCTGCGCGAGAGAAAGAAGCTGATTGGCTGCTGGTCGTCGCTGGCCAGTCCGATCGTCACCGAGTTGCTGGGCGTCGTCGGCTTCGACTGGATATTGCTCGACGCCGAGCACGCGCCCAACGATGCGCTCACGCTCATTCCGCAACTGATGGCTCTCAAGGACAGCGTGAGCGCGCCCGTCGTGCGGCCGCCGGCGAACGAGCCCGTCGCGATCAAGCGGCTGCTCGACGGCGGATTCGTGAACTTCCTGATTCCGTTCGTCGATAGCGCCGCCGACGCGCACCGCGCCGTCGCCGCGACGCGTTATCCGCCGCACGGCATCCGGGGCGTGTCGGTGGGGCATCGCGGGAACCGGTACGGGACCATCGCGGACTACTTCAATATCGCGAACGACAATATCAGCGTCGCGGTGCAGATCGAAAGTCGGGCAGCCGTGGATGCCATCGACGAAATCGCCGCCGTCGACGGCGTCGATGCGCTGTTCGTCGGCCCGTCCGATCTCGCCGCCGCTTACGGCCATCTCGGCAACCCGAATCATCCGGACGTGCAGGCGGCCATCGCGCACGTGTTCGAGCGCGCGCACGCCGCGGGCAAGCCGAGCGGCATCCTCGCGCCGGTGCAGCAGGACGCGGACCGCTATCTGTCGATGGGCTGCACGCTCGTCGCCGTCTGTGCCGATCTCGGGTTGCTGCGCAACGCGGCGCAAGCCGTGAAGAAACACTTCATCGAAGAGTAAGCTGCGAAGACCGCGCATCGACACATGAACAAGGCACACACAGCACACAAGGAGCGATACATGACGACAAAAGCAGGCTTCATCGGACTCGGCATCATGGGGCTTCCCATGGCCGCGAACCTGGTCAAGAACGGCGTGGAACTGGCGGCGTTCACGCGCAGCGGCGTGCCCGACGAACTGACGAAGGCGGGCGCCACGGCATGCGACAGCCCTGCGGCCGTCGCGGGGAAAGCGGACATCATCTTCCTGATGGTGCCGGATACGCCTGACGTCGAGCGCGTGCTGTTCGGCGAGAACGGCGTCGCGAATTCGCTGCGCGCGGGGCAGATCGTCGTCGACATGAGTTCGATTTCGCCCATTGCGACGCGCGAGTTCGCCGCGAAAGTCCGCGAGCGCGGCGCCGATTACCTCGATGCGCCCGTCTCCGGCGGCGAAGTCGGCGCGAAGGCGGCATCGCTCACGATCATGGTCGGCGGCGCGCAGGCGACCTTCGACAAGGTCAAGCCGCTCTTCGAGATGATGGGCAAGAACATCTCGCTGATCGGCGAAGTCGGCGCGGGCCAGGTCTGCAAGGTCGCGAATCAGGTGATCGTCGCGGCGACGATCGAGGCGGTCGGCGAGGCGCTGCTGCTCGCGTCGAAGGCGGGCGTCGATGCCGAGAAGGTCCGCACCGCGCTGATGGGCGGCTTCGCTTCGTCGCGTATTCTCGAAGTCCACGGCGAACGGATGACCAAGCGCACGTTCAATCCCGGCTTCCGGATCGAACTGCATCAGAAGGACTTGAATCTGGCGCTCTCGACGGCGCAATCGCTCGGCGTCTCGCTGCCGAACACGGCGACGTGTCAGGCGCTCTTCAACGCGTGCACCGCGCACGGCGGCAAGGCGTGGGATCACTCGGGCATGGTTCGCGCGCTGGAGTTCCTGGCGAACCACGAGATCGGGCAGGACGCGAAGTAAGTTTCGCGCAGTCGCGAGGATCGAGCCGGCGCAAGCCGGCTTCTTCATTTCAGCAGTCGTCAGACGTCTACTCTCTGCGTCATCGTAGGCCTATGACGGACCCTCGAAGCCAGAGTCGTAGAGGGTAAACACGCGATGCGCGAGTCGTCCGATGACCCTAAGATGTCGTCAGACAACCTACACCATCAGGAGACAGCCTTGCGATCCGCCCCCGCCCCGCGCGCCGACGATTTGCTCGAGTCGGCCAGTTCCAAGGTCAAGCGTCACGTCCTGCCGCTGTTCCTGATCATGTTCATCGCGAATTACATCGACCGCGTGAACGTCGGCTTCGTCAATTCGCACATGCAGACCGATCTCGGCATCGGCGCGGCGGCGTACGGGCTCGGCAGCGGGCTGTTTTTCATCGGCTATGCGCTGTTCGAAGTGCCGTCCAACGTGCTGATGCAGAAGTACGGCGCGCGCGCGTGGCTCACGCGGATCATGGGGACGTGGGGCATCGTCGCGGCGGCGATGGCTTTCGTCTGGAACGACACGTCGTTCTACGTGCTGCGCTTTCTGCTCGGCGTGGCGGAAGCGGGCTTCTTCCCGGGCGTCGTGTTCTATTTCACGCAATGGCTGCCGCAGAAGGAGCGCGGCAAGGCAATCGCGATCTTCCTCGGCGGCTCCGCGTTCGCGTCCGTGCTGTCGGGTCCGATCACCGGCAGTCTGCTGTCCATTCGCGGCCTCGGGCTGCACGGCTGGCAGTGGATGTTCCTCATCGAAGGCGGTTTCTCCGTGCTGCTGTGCGGCGTGAGCTGGATGCTGCTGAAGTCGCGCATCGCGGATGCACACTGGCTCACCGCCGACGAGCGCACCGTGCTCGAAAAGACGATCGCGGGCGAGCAGGCCGAGCGCGAAGCCGCGGGCGGCCGTCACGTTCCCGCGATCCAGCTTCTGAAAGACCCGCAGATCGCGCTGTTCTGCCTGCTGTATTTCGCGATCCAGCTCACCATCTACGCCGCGACGTTCTGGCTGCCGACGATCATCCGCAAGATGGGCGGCCTCACCGATTTCCAGGTCGGCCTTTTCAACGCGATTCCATGGCTGATCGCGATGGTCGCGATGTACTGCTTCGCGCTGCTCTCCGCGCGCTGGCGCTTCCAGCAGGCGTGGCTCGCGGCGGCGCTCGTGATCGCGGCGTGCGGGCTGTTCGCATCGACGACGGGCAACGCGGTGCTGTCGTTCGTGGCGATCTGCTTCTCGGCGATCGGCTTCAAGGCGGCGGCGTCGCTGTTCTGGCCGATTCCGCAAGGCTATCTCGATGCCCGCGTCGCGGCCGGCGTGATCGCGCTCATCAACTCGGTCGGCAATCTGGGCGGCTTCTTCGCGCCCGCGACCTTCGGCTATCTTCAACAACACACGGGCTCGGTGTCGGGCGGGCTGTACGGGCTCGGCGTCGCGTCGCTGATCGCGGCGGCGGCGGCTTTCCTCACGCGCAATCGTCGCCGATCGGACGGGACGCCCGTCGGACACGCGGCGCATCGCAACGCGCACTGAACGCGGCCAGACACTCAACTTCGGGATCACTCACATGTCGACCAACGCAATGCAACCCAACGCCACTCCGAAAGTCACCGAACTGCGCGTCGTGCCCGTCGCGGGCCGCGACAGCATGCTGATGAACCTCTCCGGTGCGCACACCCCGTTCTTCACGCGCAACATCGTGATTCTGAAAGACAGCGCGGGCAACACCGGCATCGGCGAAGTGCCGGGCGGCGAGAACATCCGCAAGACTATCGACGATGCCCGCGCGTTCGTCGTCGGGCAATCCATCGGCAACATGCAGGCGGTGCTGAACCGTGTGCGCACGCAGTTCGCGGATCGCGATGCCGGCGGGCGCGGCCTCCAGACCTTCGATCTGCGCACGACCATCCACGCCGTCACCGCGCTCGAAGCCGCGCTGCTCGATCTGCTCGGGCAGCATCTCGGCGTGCCGGTCGCGGCGCTGCTCGGCGAAGGGCAGCAGCGCGACGAAGTGGAGATGCTCGGCTATCTGTTCTACATCGGCGATCGCAACAAGACCGACCTGCCGTACGCGAGCGGCGCCGATGGCCGCGACGACTGGGAACGCCTGCGCACCGAAGAAGCGCTGACGCCCGAAGCCGTCGTGCGCCTGGCGGAGGCGGCGAAGGCGCGCTACGGCTTCAACGACTTCAAGCTGAAAGGCGGCGTGCTGTCGGGCGATGCCGAAATGGAAGCGGCGACCGCGCTCGCGGAGCGTTTCCCCGAGGCGCGCGTGACGCTCGATCCGAACGGCGCGTGGTCGCTCGCGGAAGCCATTCGCCTGTGCCGCGACAAGCACGACGTGCTCGCCTACGCGGAAGATCCGTGCGGCGCGGAGAACGGCTATTCGGGCCGCGAAGTGATGGCCGAATTCCGCCGCGCGACGGGCTTGCCGACCGCGACGAACATGATCGCGACGGACTGGCGTCAGATGGGCCACGCCATCCAGCTGCAATCGGTCGATATCCCGCTCGCCGATCCCCATTTCTGGACGATGCAAGGCTCCGTGCGCGTCGCGCAGATGTGCAACGACTGGGGCCTCACGTGGGGATCGCATTCGAACAATCACTTCGATGTATCGCTCGCGATGTTCACGCACGTCGCCGCCGCCGCGCCCGGCAAGATCACCGCGATCGACACGCACTGGATCTGGCAGGACGGCCAGCGCCTGACGCGCGATCCGCTGCGGATCGTCGGCGGCAAGGTGAAGGTGCCGGAGACGCCGGGCCTGGGCGTCGAACTCGACATGGACGAAATCGAAAAGGCGCACGCGCTCTATCTGGAGCACGGTCTCGGCGCGCGCGACGACGGCATCGCCATGCAATTTCTCATTCCGAACTGGAAGTTCGACAACAAGCGGCCGTGCCTCGTGCGTTGAGGCGAATCTACGACTCGCGCTTCAGCCGTTCGATGAGCGCCATCGCGGCGAGCGGGTTGACGGCCTTGTGGCCGCTGATGACGTACAGATACACGTCACGCGCCGATGCCTTCGCGGGCGGTTCGCCGACCGTCTGCAAGTCGTCGGGTGCGCCGCCCGCCGCCCATTCCTTCGCGCGCGCGACCCAGCGGTCGAGCGCGGCCTTCGGGTAGCCTTTCGCGGGCTTTTCGGTCGTGCCCATGATGCGGGCATAGACGAACGGCGCGGTCACATCCGCGATTTGCGGATACTTCGAATCGCCCGCCGCGACGACGGCCACGCCGTATTTGCGCAATAGCGCGACGAACGCCGGATCGGCGAAACTTTCGTGCCGCACTTCGACGGCATGGCGAATGGCGCGTCCCTGCACTTCCTGCGGCAGGAGCTTGAGAAAGTTTTCGAAGTCTTCGGGATCGAACTGCTTGGTCGGCGCGAATTGCCAGTTGATCGGACCGAGCTTGTCCTTGAGTTCGAGCACGCCGCTCGCGAAGAAACGCTCGATGGATTCGCCCGCTTCGGCGAGCACCCGGCGATGCGTCGAATAGCGCGAGGCCTTCAGCGAGAACACGAAGTCGTCGGGCGTTTCGTCGTGCCATTTGGCGAACGTCGCGGGCTTTTGCGAACCGTAGAACGTGCCGTTCACTTCGATGCTCGTGAGCGCGCGGCTCGCGTATTCCAGTTCCCGCTTTTGCGCAAGATCGTCCGGATAGAACGTGCCGCGCCACGGCTCGAAGTTCCATCCGCCGACACCGATGAGAATGCGTCCCGCGCTCCCGCTCTTCTCGCTCCTCTCGCTTTTCTTCTTCGTTGCCATGAGGCGTCTCCTGTCCGGACCCGTGAAGAGTGTAGCGAACAGGAAGTCCGCGCGTGCGCCGCGCTACTTTCGCCCGACGAGATAGCTCACGCCGTGCGGCCCATACTGCTCCGTATGTTCGACATTCGCGGGCAGATGAAAGATGTCGCCCACGCGATACAGCCGCGCGTCATCGCCGATGCGGATGGTCAATTCGCCTTCGACGATCAGCGCTTTCGCTTCGAACGGATGCGTGTGCGCATCGAGCGAACCGTTCGGCTCGCGCGTGACGGTGACGACTTCGTGAAAGCCTTCGGCGGGAAGAAGGGCGAGGAACGCGTCGCGGTGCATGGGGAATCCGGAGGAGAGGGAAAAGGGCGCGTCCGCCATTGCGGGAGACGCGTCCCGATGCACCGATGCCAACGCATCAGTTCCCGAAGAAGATATCGCACTGAGGGCCGCGCACGCACGGCTTGGAGATGGGGCTGCCGCCCATGCTCATCGATCCGGCGCCGCCTCGTGTCGACGGCACGCCGCCATACGATGCATCGCCCGTTTGCATGTTTGCGCCTTGCTGCATCGTGCCGGGCTGCGTCCACGTATCCGGCGTGGCTTGCCCTGGCACTTGCGCGGTCCGATAGTAGGTTTGCTGCGCGGATGCGACGCCCGCAGCAGCGAGTAACGAGACGGCAAGCGCCGTCATGGCCAGACTGGATTTCATGTCGTCGACTCCTTGATTGATGCGCCGCGCGAGTGCCGCGCATCCGTTCGCTATTCGATATGCTGCTCATCAGCCGTCGAAAGCGCGCAGTGCGGACGTTCGTGCATCACGCCGCTTCGCGTGACGCGCGCTTGCGGCATTTCCGTTATAGGCGGCGCGTTTCGCAATGAACAGCAAATACGCTTATACGCCGGAGATTTAGTCGTGCACATGACGCGATGCGGGCGCGGGCGACATCGACGGCGTGTGTTGGACGTGTGTTGGCCGTGCGTCGGCAATAGAATGCAATTCGTTTACGAAGATTGAGAACCGAAGGAGAACGCGATGACCGTCACCATCTATCACAACCCGAAATGCGGCACCTCGCGCAACACGCTCGCGCTGATCCGCAACGCGGGCATCGAGCCGAATGTCGTCGAGTATCTGACGCATCCGCCGAGCCGCGAGACGCTCACCGCGCTCATCGCGCGCGCCGGTCTTTCCGTGCGCGACGCGCTGCGCGAGAAAGGCACGCCGTATGCGGAACTCGGCCTGGGCGATCCCGCGCTCACCGACGATCAGCTCATCGACGCCATGCTCGCGCATCCGATTCTCATCAACCGCCCGTTCGTCGATACGCCGATCGGCGCGCGGCTGTGCCGGCCATCGGAACTGGTGATCGATATCCTGCCTTCGCCGCAACAAGGACCGTTCACGAAGGAAGACGGCGAAGTGGTCATCGACGAAAGCGGCAAGCGCGTGCGTTGAACGCGACGCGGCCGTTACGCCACGTTACTTTTCTCGCAGCGCTGTTGCACCTGTGTCCGGCCGCGCCTTCTAGACTACACTCACTCACACGGCACTCGGTGCAGGGGGACAGCAAAATGAAGAAGAAACTGCTTGGTACGGTGGTCGGGCTGGCGGGGATGGCGGCGCTTGCGATATCGGCATCGGCTTCTGCGCATGTCGATGTGGCGGTAGGCGTGGGCGTGCCGGCCTACTACGCGGCGCAACCGGTGTACGTGCAGCCGGCTCCGGTCGCGTATGGCTATGGCTACGGCTATCGCGACGAAGGCTGGCGCGAGCACGAATGGCGCGAGCGGCGCGAACGTCACTGGCGGCACGAGATGCGCCGCGAAGAGCGCTGGCACGATCGCCACGGTTGGTAAGCGGTAACGAATCCGGTTTCGAAAGGCGCGGCGGGCCTCATGGTCCGCCGCGTTTTTTCATGGCGCGGCGTCTGAACGTCAGTTGGCGCGTCGCGGCGCATCGGCTCAAGGTGCGCTGATGGCGCGCGCCGATGCGCTGCTCTACGCGGCCAAGCTCGCGGGACTCGATTGCATGAGCCGCGCGCCGCTCAGTCCTCTTCTACCGGACCGTGCGCGGCGCGTTCGTCGGGCGGCTTGCGCATCCATCGCCGATGCAGGCTTTTCTCGATGATGCGCCCCACGATCAAGAGCGCGATCAGCAAGACGGTCGCAACGAGCGCGAGACTCCACACGCCGAGCCCGCACAGAATGCCGACCGCCGCCGTGACCCAGATCGAGGCCGCCGTCGTGAGGCCGCGAATCCGGTTTTCCGCCTGATTCTGGATGATCACGCCCGCGCCCAGAAAGCCGATGCCCGTCACGATGCCCTGCACCACGCGCGACACGTCGGCGTCGTCGGACAGCGTGCGCGTGGAGAAGCCCATTGCGCACATCGTGGCGATGCACGCGCCGAGCGACACCAGCCCGAGCGTTTTCATGCCGGTCGGTTTGCCGTGCAGATCGCGGTCGATGCCGATGATGCAGCCCACCAGCACCGCGCACAGCATGCGCAGGACGGCATCGGTGAAGACGGGGTAGGGCAGCATCGAGTGGCTCCGTGGTCGGGGTTCTTGTCGGTGTGCGTCGTACGACTGTAAGGCTGTCATCTTCGCATCGAAGCGGTGCAAACGACAGTTCTGCGCACGGCGCGAATTTTGTCGCGCTAACGTGCAGGGCGCCTGATCGACGTCATCAGCGCGAGCCCCAAGGACATAACGTGACCACGCAGCCCAAATTCTCGATGATCGACGCCGCGCCGACGCCCGTCGGCCCGTTCTCGCACGCGGCGGAAGCCGACGGCTGGGTCTTTCTGACCGGCCAGATGCCGACGCATCCCGACGACGACAGCGCGCCGCTGCCCGAAGGCATCGCGGCCCAAACGCGGCGCGTGATGGACAACCTGATTCTCGTGCTGACGGGACTTCGCCTCACGCTCGACAACGTCGTGTCCGTGCGCATCTACCTGACCGAATTCAAGCGCGATTACGACGCGATGAACGCCGTCTACCGCTCGTATTTCGCGCCGAAGCCGCTGCCGGCGCGTACGTGCATCGGCGTGACGGGGCTTGCGCGCGATGCGCTCGTGGAGATCGATTTCGTCGCGAAACGGCCCTGATTCAGCGGCGCGCCTTCGACGCATCCACCCAGCGAAACGTGAGATTGATGCGCTCGCCGCGCGCGCCCGGCTCTTTCGGCACGCGATGCACCCATTCGAGCTGCGTGCGTCCGCGCATCACGAGCAAGCTGCCGTGCGTGAGCGACAGCGTGTGCGTCGCGTGCGTGCGGACGTGGCGGAATTCGAAGCTGCGCGCCGCGCCCAGACTCACCGATGCGATCACCGGCTCCGGCCCGAGCTCGCGTTCCTTGTCCGCGTGCCAGCCCATGCTGTCGAGCCCGCCGCGATAGCGGTTGAGCAGCACGCTGTTGAAGCGCGCGCCGGCCGCTTCCTGCGCGGCATCGCGAAGTTGCGCGACGGCGGGCGTCCACGGCTGCGGCACGTTGCGGATGCCCGAGTAGACATAGACGGCGTCGGGCTCGCCCTGCCACGCGGTCAGGCGCGGCAGCGGCACGCGTCCGCCCGGCGTGTTCATGAAGTCCTGCTGCCAGCGCACCTCCTCGATCAGCGCGCCCATCAGGTCGGAACCGGCGTCCGCGGCGATCCAGTCCGGGTGCCACGCGATGTCGGGCTTGGGGATGTCGTCGAATAGATCGAACATGGCAAAGCGCGTCGATGCGGCCGAAACATTCACGATAGCAGAGCCGTCGCGTCACGGCGTTGCGGTCTCATCGTTTCTATGCAGCGTATGCTACAGTCGGCCGGGCCATCTCAAAATCGCGGGGACGCATGACCACCAGCGCCGGAGCGCACGGCGGCACGGAGAGCCGCCGCATTCTGCTCGTCGACGATAGCGCCGACGCGGCGCTCGCCATGTCGATGCTGCTCGAAGCGCTCGGCCACGAAGTGCGCACCGAGCACGACGGCGCACGCGCGCTCGCCTCCATCGACGAATTCCGGCCCGACGTGGTGGTGCTGGATATCGGCTTGCCGGGAATGAGCGGCTTCGACGTGGCGCGCGAGATGCGCAAGCGCGACGCGACCCGCCACGCGTTGCTGCTCGCGCTCACCGGCTACGGCAGCGCCGCCGACCGTCAGACCGCGCTCGATGCGGGCTTCGATCATCACCTCACGAAGCCCGTTTCCATCGACGAGATCGAGGCGCTGCTCGCGCGCGCCTGACTTTCCCTCACTCGACCCGCAGCCGCGCCATGTACGGCAGGTGATCGGAGAGCCACGCGGTGTCCTGCGTCGGCACGAGCCATTCGACGGGTCTGAGACCGCGCACGAACATCTTGTCGAGCGCGAGCGCCGGCGAAAACGCGGGGAACGTGCGGCCGGATTCGCCGAGCATCGTCGCCACTTCGTTCATGCCGAGTTCGCCGAAGAGCGGCACCGAGTCGTTGCGCCAGTCGTTGAAGTCGCCGGCGAGCACGAGCGGGCCGTCCGGCGCTTCCTTCGCGATCCAGTGCGCGATCCAGTTCATCTGACGCAGCCGCGCCTGACGCGTCAGCGCAAGATGCGCGCATAGCAGCGTGACCGCCCGGCCCGCGAACGTCGCACGCGCGACGAGCAACCCGCGCTTTTCGAAGCGATGCGCGGAAATGTCCCATCGCCCGGAAAGATCCAGCGGATGCGGCGAGAGAATCGCGTTGCCGTGCCGCCACGACGGCTTGAACACGTTCGGCCCGAGCGCGATCTGCAACTCGAGCGCGGTGGCGATTTCGGTGGCCTGGCAATGCCAGACATCGTCGAGCGGACCGGCAAGCGGCTTGCCGAAACCGCTTGCGAGCACCGGCTGCGGCAGCCGCCGCGCCATCGCTTCCTGAAGAAAGTAGACGTCCGCGTTGGTGGTCTGAACCCACCGCTGCATCGCGCTCCACGCGCGCAGGCCGAGCGGCGAGCGGCCCTTGTGCAGATTCCAGCTCACCGCCGTGAAATCCGGCGTGACCGCTTTCGCGGACGGTGCTGGCGGAAGATGTTCTGGGTTTCGCATGCGTTCGTTGTGTTGTACGCGCCGACGCCCGGTCACTCGGCCGGCGCGGATGGAGCGAGGCTGGCGCGCACCCGGTACGCCAGCGACGGATTGCTGTCGATGATCTGCCACTGCGCCCATTCACCCGGCTTCACCACGAGACCGGGATGCGAGCCGCTCACCTGACGCGGCGTCGGCGGCACCTTGCAGCCGGACGTCGAAGTACGCGACGCATCGTCTTCGATCGTCTCTTGCGCATCGATGGCGAGCGTGATGTCGTCGGCGCTCGCGTGCGTCGGCGACACGGTGACGGTGCGTTGCAGGTCGATGTCGCCCGCGGGTTTGTCGGCGCAGCCGACGCGGTTCTGCACGACATCGTGATGCGTATCCGTGCGCGCCTGGCCGACGTTCGTCGTCGCCGAAAACGAGTCGATCTGCTGGCCGTCGCGCACGACCTGCAGCTCCCAGTCGACCGGCTGCGGCGCGCTTTGCGCGAGGACGCCGTGACTCGCGGCGAGGCAGGCGCTCAACAGAAGCGCGGATCGGATCGGATACAGAAATGCGGTGCGGTTTGTTTTCGTCATTGAAAGCTTCTCCGGCGCGCGGGTCAGTCATGTCCGGGAGCACGTTCCGAACCCGCCCGGCGCATCGATCCCGACGATGATACTAGCGCCCGGCGTCTTAGGCTTGCAGCTTCGAGCAACAACATTCGATTGGCAGCAGACGCGCGGGACTGCTCGCTTGCGTGCGGTTTTGTCATCGATACACTGAATCGTCGATCAATCAAAAGACGGGGTGCGACATGACGACGGCCGTGGTGAAACAGGAACTGGCGGTGGCATCGTTCAGTAAGGTCTACAGTCTCGACGACGTGGAAACCGCGCTCAACGAACTCTCCGATGGCGCAAGCGACGCGCTGCGCGCCACCTACGAAAAGATGCTGAAGGTGGGCAATCTGCGCTTCTGCGTGAAGCCCAACCGCATGCCTTCCATCGACGATCTCGTGGCTTCGCTGCCGAATTTCGACGAACCGCTCGACGACATTCGCAAGCAGATCGCGCTGTGCCTCGAAACCGACGACCGCCTCGAACTCATGCCGATGCTGCTGCTCGGCGAGCCGGGCATCGGCAAGACGCATTTCGCGAAGCAGCTTGCGCGGCTGCTCGGCACGTCATCGCATTACGTCGCGATGAGCTCGCTCACGGCGGGCTGGATTCTGTCGGGCGCGTCGTCGCAATGGCGCAACGCGAAGCCCGGCAAGGTGTTCGACGCGCTCGTGAACGGCAGCTACGCGAACCCCGTCATCACCGTCGATGAAATCGACAAGGCCACCGGCGACGCGCAATACGATCCGCTGGGCGCGCTCTACGCGCTGCTCGAGCACGACACGGCGAAGGCGTTCATCGACGAATTCGCCGAGGTGCCGATCAACGCGGGCAACATCGTGTGGATTGCGACGGCCAACGACGCGCGCGCGATCCCCGAGCCGCTTCTGAACCGCATGAACGTGTACGAGATTCCCGCGCCGGACCGCGACGGCGCGCGGCGCATCGGGCAGGCGATCTACGCCGAGATCCGCGAAGCGCACGCGTGGGGCGGGCGCTTTCCCGAAACGCTCGGCGATGCGCCGCTCGATGCGCTCACGCAAGCGTCGCCGCGCGGCATGCGGCGCGCGATGCTCAACGCGTTCGGCAACGCGCGCATCGACGGAAGGCATCACGTCGAGGCGCGCGATATCCAGCTCGATCGCCAGTCGCGCCGGAAATCGATGGGATTCTGACGCCCCGAAAATGGCAAAACGGCCAGAAACGGCCTGAAAACCGGTCTTTTTCGTATTCTGGCGGCCGGATTCTTGGCTTTATCCGAATTGCACCGGAAAACGACGCCTTCCCTGTGCGTTTGTTGTGCAACGCGCAATAGTTGCCCACGTAGAATAGTTAGCATCGGGTTGGCGCGGAAAGGGACATGGATCGGATCGAATGCGTGGTCATCGGGGCGGGCGTCGTCGGGCTCGCCATCGCGCGGGCTTTGGCGATGCGCGGGCGCGAAGTCGTCGTGCTGGAAGCGGGCGAAGCCATCGGCGTCGGCACGAGTTCGCGCAACAGCGAAGTGATTCACGCCGGCATCTACTATCCGCGCGGCTCGCTCAAGGCCGAACTCTGCGTGCGCGGACGCGAAATGCTCTACGAGTACTGCGCGGCGCACGGCGTGCCGCATCGGCAATGCGGGAAGCTGCTCGTCGCGACGGCGCGCAACCAGATTCCGCAGCTCGCGGCGCTCGAGCAGAAGGGCATCGAGAATCGCGTCGAAGGACTCGTTCGCGTCAGCGGCGCAGAGGCGCTGGCAATGGAGCCGCAACTGCAATGCGTCGAAGCGGTGTATTCGCCGCGCACGGGCATCGTGGATAGCCATCAGCTCATGCTCGCGTACCAGGGCGATGCGGAAAATCACGGCGCCGGCGTCGTGTTCCATACGCCGGTCGTCGACATCGATGCGCGCGAAGGCTGCTTTATCGTCGAAACCGGCGGCGACGCGCCCGCGCGCTTCAGGGCGTCGTATCTGATCAACAGCGCGGGGCTGCACGCGAACGACATCGCGCGGCGCATTCGCGGCCTCGACGACCGCCACGTGCCGCCGCTTTATTTCGCGAAGGGCAATTACTTCAGCGTGAGCGGGCGCGCGCCGTTCGAGCGTCTCATCTATCCGATGCCGAACGAAGCCGGCCTCGGCGTGCATCTGACGATCGACATGGGCGGTCAGGCGAAATTCGGCCCCGACGTGGAATGGGTGACGTCGCTGAACTACGACGTCGATCCGCGCCGCGCCGATTCCTTCTACGCCGCGATCCGCGCGTACTGGCCCGGCCTCCCCGACGACGCGTTGCAGCCGGCCTACGCGGGCATCCGGCCTAAGCTCTCTGGCCCCGGTCAGGCCGCCGCCGATTTCATGATCCAGGGCAAATCCGCGCACGGCGTGCCGGGACTCGTGAACCTGTTCGGCATGGAATCGCCGGGGCTGACGGCGTCGCTCGCCATCGGCGAACGCGTGGCGGACATGGCGCGCTGAAGCGCTTATTTTCGGCATTCGTCGTCATCCATTCGCCTCGGTGTTGTTATGCTCGGGCATCGCCGTCGTCAGAACGGCGAAATCCCCCAATACAACATGGAGCGAGTCACCATGAAGACTTCCCGTCGCACGTTTCTGATCACCAGCGTGGGCGTTGCATCGACGTTCGCGCTCGGTTCGCGCGCCGCTTTCGCCGACGCGCCGAAAGTCGAGGAAAGCGATCCGACCGCGCAGGCGCTCGGCTACAAGCTCGACGCGAGCAAGGTCGACAAGGCCAAGTTCCCGAAATACGCGGCCGGCCAGGATTGCGGCAACTGTCAGTTCTATCAGGGCAAAGCCGCCGATGCGTTCGCGCCGTGCCCGATGTTCGCGAACAAGCTCGTCGCCTCGAAGGGCTGGTGCAGCGCCTACGCGAAGAAGGCGTAACGCGAAGCGAATGTATCGGTGAAAAGCGCGCCCGGCTGCGAAGCCCGGCGCGCTTTTTCTTGCCTGTCGCTTATCGCTTTTCCTCATCGCTTGATAACCCAACGTGCGGTCTTTACACTCGCCAGGACTAAAAATAGCGCGCGAGAGGCATGAGCCATGACGAAAAAGGCAGGGCGGCGCGGCGCGTGACATCATCGGGCATGAGTCCGAGGCACATCCACCACTGAGGGATTCGCATGGCAGGCAGACCATTGAACGCGCGCGCCATAGCGGCCGCCGTGATCGGCAACGCGCTGGAGTGGTACGACTTCACCGTGTTCGGCTTCATGACCGTGGTGATCGCGCGGCTGTTCTTCCCGAGCGAAAGCGATTACTCGTCGATTCTCCTGACCACCGCGACCTTCGGCGTCGCCTTCGTGATGCGGCCGGTCGGCGGCATCGTGCTCGGGCTGTATGCGGATCGCGCGGGGCGCAAGGCGGCGCTCATGCTCGTCATCGGATTGATGACGCTCGGCATTCTGCTGCTCGCGATTGCGCCGCCATATTCGGCGATCGGCATCGGCGGGCCGCTTCTGATCGTGGCGGCGCGCCTGTTGCAGGGCTTCTCGGCGGGCGGCGAGTTCGGCAGTTCGACCGCGCTTCTGATCGAAGCCGCGCCGTTCTCGAAGCGCGGCTTCTACGGCAGCTTCCAGATGGCGAGCCAGGCGGCGGCGCTGCTGCTGGGCGCGGTCGTCGGCGCGGCGATTTCGCGCGGCCTGTCGCCCGAGGCGCTCGAATCGTGGGGCTGGCGCGTGCCGTTCATTCTCGGGCTCGTGATCGGGCCGGTCGGCCTGTACATCCGGCGCAACATGGCGGACACGGAAGCGTTTCTGCACGCGCAAAAGACCGCGCGCCGGGCGACGCTCGGCGAAGTGTTCCGCGCGCATAGCCGCGAGATCCTGTGCGGGCTCGGATCGGTCGTCGCGCTGACGGTCACCGTGTACGTGCTGATCGCCTATCTGCCGACGTTCGCCGTCAAGCAATTGAAACTGCCGTTCGGGCAGTCGTTCACCGCGCTGATCGTCGGCAATCTGCTGCTGACGGTGCTGTGCCCGGTGGCGGGCGCATGGTCGGATCGCATCGGGCGCAAGGGGCTCACGCTGTGGTCGCTCGGCATCACGCTCGTCGTGATCTATCCGCTGTTCGCGTGGCTCGCGGCGGAGCCGAGCGTGATGCGGCTCGTCATCGTGCAGAGCGTGTTGTCGATCACGCTCGCCGGCTACTACGGCCCGTTCGGCGCGCTGCTCGCGGAGCTGTTCCCCGCGAACGTGCGATCCACCGGCTTGTCGCTCGCGTATAACATCGCGGTGATGATCTTCGGCGGCTTTGGGCAGTTCATCGTGACGTGGCTCATCCGTATCACCGGTTCGCAGCTCGCGCCGACCTTCTATGTGATGGCCGGTCTCGTGATTTCGCTGGTCGCGGTCGCGTGCATTCCGGCCGCGCGCCACGCCGACGTCGACGAAGCGCGCAACCTCGTTCGATAGGCGGCATCGCATGAAAGTGATCGAAAGCAGCAAGTTCACGGCCGAGCGCGCGTGGGGCGCGCTCGATATCTGCGTGATGAACGGCACGTCGTGCCGGCTGCACTGGACGGACACGCCCTACAAATGGCACGTGAACGACGGTGAGGAAGTCTTCGCCGTGATGGACGGCGTGGTCCGCATGCATGTGCGTGACGCCGACGGCGAGCGCACCGTCACGCTGAATGCTGGCGACATCTTCCACGCCCAGGCCGGCGACGAGCATTACGCCGAGCCGGTGGGCGCGGCGCGCATCCTGGTGATCGAAAAAGCAGGCAGCGTGTAGAGGCGTTCGACGATCAGCGTTGCAGACCTGCTGCGACGAGCAGTTCGGCCAGCACTTCCGTCATGCCGCCTTCGTGCGATTCGGCGCGTTCCTTCAGTTGGCTGACGAGCTTTTCGTCGAGCTTGCACGCGAACGGCACGAGTCCCTTCGCCTGATCGAGCTTGCGCTGCTCGCGCCGATCCGTCTTCGGCGCAGCCGTGCCGCCGATGTTCGCCCGGCCGCCTTGCTTCAGGTCGTTGGCGAGCTTGAATGCCTTGTTTTGTTCCAGTTGAAATTTGTTCACGCGATGCTCCAGTGCGGCGGTTTTTGAGTGTGCCGTATTGTACGTGGCCGCGCGCTCACGCCTGGCTCGCTTCGGCCAGCGCGTCGATGCGCGCGCGCATCCGCTTCCAGTGCGAGCCTTCCCAGAACACGCGACGGCACACATCGCATGTGACGAAGCGCGTATGACGCTGACGCACGCCGTCCGGTACGCGATCGTCGATTTCGTCGGGCATCGCGCGGCGCAGCGGCGCATTGCACATCAGGCACAGGCGGAACGCGCGCACGTGCGGCGCAAGATCGAGCCGCTCGGCAATTTCGCGCCATTGCTCGTCCGGCTGCAGCGCGCGCACATAGCAGCCGCGCAGCACGGTGCGGCGCTTGAGCAGTTCGCGGTCGCGCGTCAGCACGATGCGCGATTCCTCCAGCGCGAGGCGCTCGATTTCATCGTCGGCGAAGTTGTTGTCGTAATGCGTGTCGAAGCCGCCGAGCCGCAGCACTTGCGCGAGACCGCCGAGATGCGCATCGGCGATGAAGTGAAGGTCCGATGCCTTCATCGGCGGACGCAGCAGCAGCGCGCCATCGGCCATGTCGGGCGGCGCGCGATGCGGCGGATAAGCCTCGATCAGGTCGTCTTCTTCGATTTGCACGTCGAAGCCGGCGGGACGGCCGTTGCGCACGACAAGATCGACTTCCGTATGCGGCACGCCGAGGGCCTCGATCATGTGCTTGGTCGACGACGCCTTCGGGCACGCGCATTCGAACGTGCATCCCCGCTGCGACCGGGCGAGGAAATCGTTCAGTTCGTGATGGAAATGAAAGCGCGCCGTGACCATGCAGCAGTATGGCATTGGCCGCCGCTGCGTGCTTCCGGACGATGTGCTTTACTGGCGGGCGAACGCATACGGATCATCGAACACTTCGTGGAGCACGGCATGGATATCGGATTCATCGGACTGGGTGAAATGGGCGGCGCGATGGCGGTCAACGCGCTGAAGGCGGGACATTCGGTGCGCGTGTGGAACCGCTCGCGCGACAAGACGCGTGCGCTCGCGGATCAGGGCGCCTCCGTGGTCGATACGCCCGAGCAGGCGTTCGCCGGCGACGCCGCGTTCTCCATGCTCGCCGACGATCACGCGCTGCGTTCGGTGCTCATCGACGGCGGCTTGCTCAAGCACGCGCCGAAGGGCCTCGTGCACGTCAACATGGCGACGATCTCTGCGGCGCTCGCCGTCGAACTCGCGGAGCTGCACGCGCAGCACGGCGTGGCTTACGTCGCGGCGCCGGTGCTCGGGCGGCCGGATGTCGCGGCGGCGGGCAAGCTCAACATTCTCGCGGCGGGCGCGGACGCGGACATCGACCGCGTGCAGCCCGTGCTCGATGCGCTCGGGCAAAAGACGTGGCGCGTCGGGCGAGAGCCGCAGCATGCGAACGTGCTGAAGCTCGCCGCGAATTTCATGCTGGCCTCGGCGATCGAAACCGTCGGCGAAGCGGCGGCGCTCGTGACCGGACACGGCATCGAGGCGCAGGCGTTCCTCGACGTCATCACGAATTCGCTGTTTCCGGGGCCGGTCTACGCGGGCTACGGGAAGATGATCGCCGAGCGCCGCTACGAGCCCGCGCTCTTCAAGGCGCGGCTCGGACTGAAGGATGTGCGGCTCGCCATCGCCGCCGGCGATGCGGTGAACGTGCCGCTGCCGGTCGCGAGCGTGGTGCGCGACAACCTCGTCGATGCGCTCGCTCACGGCGACGGCGAGAAGGACTTCGCGGTGCTCGGCCAGGTGGCGGCGCGTCGCGCGGGCCGATAGCAGGATAGCGAGATAACGAGACAACGCGGCATCGCCGGGAGAGGCGCGCGGCATAATCCTCTCCCTTTCTCCTTTCGATGCCGCAATGAGCCTGCATGTCTGGTGGCTGTTCGTCGCCACTGTCTTCGTCGTATCCGCGATTCCCGGTCCCAGCATGTTGCTCGTCATGACGCACGGCGCGCGCCACGGCATGCGCCGCGCATCCGCGACGATGGCCGGCAGCCTTTGCGCGCTCGTGCTGATGCTCTCCGTCTCGGCGGCGGGACTCGGCGTGTTTCTCGAAGCGTGGCCGCGTCTTTTCGATGCGCTGCGCATCGCCGGGGCGGCGTATCTCGTGTGGCTCGGCGTGAAGAGCTGGCGCGCGAAGCCGAGTGCGGTCGAAGCGCGCGATGCGACTGGCAACGCGCAGGCCAATGCACCGACGCTCTTCCGAAATGGCTTCATCGTCGCGAGCAGCAATCCCAAGTCGATCTTCTTTGCCGCCGCGCTGCTGCCGCAATCCATCGATGCCGCGCGACCCGTGTTCCCTCAATTCATCGTGCTCGTGGCGACGTTCGTCGTCGTCGAACTCGGCTGCTACGCGGCCTATGCGGGCGTCGGCGCGCGCATCGGCGGCACGCTAAGAAGCGCGGCCGTCGCGCAGGCGTTCAACCGGCTGACGGGCGGCGTGTTCATCGGCTTCGGCGCGATGATGGCGCTCTTGCGGCATTGATCGTTCGGGATCGCTAACGTCTGCAAAAACTGGTGCGCACCTTGCTGCGGTTGCGACGCTTCATTCGCTTTCGAACATACAGGCGCGATCGAGCGGGCGGATAGTAGCGGTCGACAAAAGCCCGCGACTCGCGGCGACGACAAGAGCAGCCAGAACGCAACTGTTGCGCGGCGTCCGAGCCGCCGCGACACGTTGCATGGGACGGAGCGCGGGCGAATCCCGGCTTTGAACGAAAGGAGACGCCCATGCATCCGAAGAGCCGAAGCGTCGTGCTTGCCGCGCTGTGTTGCGGCGTTCTCGCCGCGACAGCCGCCCGCGCCGACGATACCCCGAGCCCTTGCGATGCCCTGAAGCGCATCGTGGCGGCATCGCCGAAATTTTCGTCGCTGACCGCGATGGATGGCCGCCCGATCGCGCTTTCCTATGGCGACGACGCGCAATGCGCGGCATCGCAGACGAATTACCGATGCACGTGGACGCCGCACGGTGGCTCCAGCGCCGACGCGCTGCAAGGCGTGGCCGCGGACATCGCCGCCTGCCTGCCCGACGCCGTCCACGATGAGAATTCGCCCGCGCGGCAGCACTTCAGCATCGGACCGCGCGGATCGCGCACCGAAGTCGCGGCGGCGCAGGCGGGCGCGAACAAGCTGAAACTCGAAATCTACGCAACCCGGTGAGGCAGTCATGACCAAGCGCATCCTGATAGCCGATGACGACGACGACGCCCTGGCCGGTCTCGCGCATCTGCTCAACGGCATGGGACACGAAGTGGCGCTTGCGGCGAACGGCGCGCAGGCGGTGGAAGTGGCGGCGCAGTTCGCGCCCGAAGTGGTGATCCTCGATCTCGGCATGCCGATCGTCGATGGTCTCGCCGCCGCGCGTGCCTTGCGCGAGACGCCGAACGGCGCAGCGCTGCTGCTCGTCGCGCTGACGGGCTGGGGGCAGCCGCAGCATCGCGAAATGACGCAGGAAGCGGGCTTCGACATCCATCTCGTCAAGCCGATTTCCGCGGATCAGCTGCAATTCATCTTGTCGATGACGCAGCCGTGAGACCGGATGTTGCGTCGCACCAAATTCCTTGGTATAGTGGTCCTGTCTCCTCCATGTCTCCACTGATATGGATTCAGCCCGCCAACCTAGGCGGGCTTTTTTTCGCCCATAGATTTTGTTCGCAGCCGATGCTGCGCCGCAAGAAAAAAGCCGACCCGAAGGTCGGCTTTTTGCGTTCCATGCGATTCGATTTCAGCGTGCGAGTCCCGTGCCCTCGTCGGCGCCGATCGCCAGATTCATGCACTGGATCGCCGCGCCCGATGCGCCCTTGCCAAGATTATCGAGACGCGCGACCGTGACGAAACGCTCGTCGTTGCCGAACACGAAGAGATCGACGCGATTCGTGTCGTTGCAGGCCTGAACGTCGAAGAAACCGTTATCCAGATTGCTTTCGGCGTCGAACGGCATCACGCGCATGAACGGCTCGTTCGCGTAGTACTCGGCGAGCATCTCGCGCACGTCTTGCGGCCTGGCCGTGCGCGCGAGCTGGTCGGGCGAAAAATACGTCGTGACCGCGAGACCCTTCAGGAACGGTCCGACGATCGGCGTGAAAATCGGCGCGCGCGACAAACCGGTGCGCACTGACATTTCCGGCAGATGCTTGTGCGTCAGGCCGAGCGCGTAGGCGCGCGGGCTCATGAGGCGCGCATCGCCGCCGGCTTCGTACTCGGCGATCATCTTCTTGCCGCCGCCGCTGTAGCCGGTGATCGAATAGGCGTGTGCGGCGAAGTCGGCCGGAATGAGACCGCCCGCGACGAGCGGCTGCACCGACAACACGAACGCCGACGCATGACAGCCCGGCACCGCGATGCGCTTTGCCGTGCGCAGGCGCTCGCGCTGGGCGCGCGACAGTTCGGGCAGGCCGTACGCCCAGTCGTCGTGCGTGCGGAAGGCGGTGCTCGCGTCGATCACGCAGGTCTTCGCGTTGGCGGGATCGACGAGCGAAACCGATTCGCGCGACGCCACATCCGGCAGGCACAGGAACGTCACGTCCGACGCATTGATGAGCCGGCGGCGCTCTTCGACGTCCTTCCGCTTCGCTTCGTCGATACGCAACACTTCGATGTCACGCCGCTGCGACAGATATTCAAAGATTTTCAGGCCGGTGGTGCCTTCCTGTCCGTCGACAAATACTTTCGTGGTCATCTCGCTCTCACTGGTTCGGGCGACGACGCGCGCGCCTGCCGCAAAAAACGTCATTCTAAGGCGTTTCCGAGGACCCGTTGATGTCGCGCCGCGCAGCAGACTGAACGCGGCGCGCGCAATGGCGCAAGCCTTACCGGCCGGTCCAGCGCGCCGTGACCGCAGCGATGCGCGCGCCGAACGCCTTCGCCGTTTCGATATCGCCCACAGGCGGCGCTTCGTCAGGCGATGCATCCGCGGGCGATTGCGCGAGCAGTCCCGTGAAACCGCCGACGAAGTTCAGGTCGTTGCGCGTCGCGGCCTTCGTGTTCGACGGCATCATGCCGGTGCCCGCCCAGATCATGCCGTGCTGCATCGCGAGCGTGACGAAGTAGGAAATCGTCGAAAACTTGTCGCCGTTCATCGTCGCGGAATTTGTGAAGCCCGCAGCGATCTTGTCTTTCCATTTCTGTGCGAACCACGGTTTCGAACTGGCGTCGGCGAACTTCTTGAAGTCGGCGGACGGGCCGCCCATGTACGTCGGCGCGCCGAAGACGATGGCGTCGGCGGCGTCGAGGTCGGCCCAGGCGGCGTCGTCGATCTCGCTGACCGGCAGCAGCCTGGCGTTCGCGCCGGCGTAGGTTGCGCCCGCGAGCACGGCTTCGGCGACCTTCTTCGTATGACCGTATCCGCTGTGATAAACGATGATGATGTTCGACATGATTCCCTCTTGGCCGCCGACGGCGCGCATCGACACGTAAATGGCACCTGAATGGCACGATAGCCGCCGGAGCTCGGCCGACGCGATCGAATGCGGGGACAGGACCGGCGGACGGATGCGGCCAGTCTAGCAAGAACAAATTCGGGCTTACCGGCGCGAGCGCACGCAAAAAGCGCAACGGTCGCCCGGCGCGATCGATCGTCTATCGCCCGACAGTGAAGGTGAGTTGCGCGCTGGCGATGGCCATTGTGCGGATTTCGTGCTCGAACATGAGCGCGGGCGTGCCCTGGCGCAGCCGCAGGTCCTCGTCGTTGAGCGCATATACGGTGACCACATAACGATGCGCCTTGCCCGGCGGCGGGCACGGGCCGCCGTAGCCGTCGGTGCCCCAATCGTTGCGCGCTTCGACCGCGCCGAGCTTGTGCAGCGCGCCCGACGCGCTCGCGTTGGCCGACAGATGCGTGACGCTCGCCGGAATGCCGGCGACGGCCCAGTGCCACCAGCCGCGTCCGGGCGCATCGGGATCGAAAATGGTCACCGCGAAGCTGCGCGTCTGCGCGGGCGCGCCGCGCCAGGCGATCTGCGGCGAGCGGTTGCCGCCCTTGCACTCCGATTCGTTGAAAAGTAGTTCGCGGCTCACGGGCTTGCCGGGCGCGAGATCCGGACTCGACACGCTGAACGCGGACTGCGCCGCCACCACGTGTGTATGACACAGCAGCGTCATTGCACTGACTGCACCAAAGGCAACGACCGCAGCATTTCTCGAGCGCATGATCCGGCATGCGACGCGCATAGCTGACTCCTGGCAGTAGCTAACGTGCATATAGCAGCGTTTCACCGACTGCAACGATGTTTTTTGTCTCAGTGATGCGCTTCATACGAAGATGCAGTTTAACATTGCAACAAAGCATTAAAAGCTTGATCCTTGGGACTCAACCTATAGCGCAAATTCAGTGGCGTTCTGTATGGCGCTTCTTACGGCGGTCACGATTCCAGACTCTGTTGAGCAAAATATGAGCTATTTGGCATTGATTCGCGTGGCAATGAATCAACCGGATGCGGGGAAGAATAAATGAGCCAGCGAATACAAGTCATCATTGCAGACGACCATCCGGTGATCCTGTTCGGCGCCACTCAGGCGCTGAGCAAGTTTCCCGAAGTCGATGTAGTCGGACAGGCGCGGCAATCGACCGAACTCGTCCAGCTTCTTCAAAAGACATCGTGCGACGTGCTCGTCACGGACCTCGCCATGCCCGGCGGTTCCTATGGCGACGGCATGCCGCTGCTCGGCTATATCGGCCGCCAGTTCCCGAAGGTGCGCCTTGTCGTATTGACGATGCTCGAAAATCCGGCCTTGCTCAAACGTTTGCGCGAAGTCGGCGTCATGTCGATCATCAACAAGGCGGACGACATGAATCACATCGGCTGGGCCATCCAGCACGTGATGCGCGGGCAGGAATATCTCGGGCCGTCGGTGAAGGCGGCGCTCGACAGCATGGGAATCGGCGCGGGCGGGCAGCAGCGCGGCGTCATCCTGTCGAAGCGCGAACTGGAAGTCGTGCGCCTCTTCGTGTCGGGCATGACGATCACGGAAATCGCGGGCCAGTTGCGTCGCAGTATCAAGACCATCAGCACGCAGAAAAACACGGCGATGCGCAAACTCGGCATCGAACGCGATTCCGAGCTTTTTCAGTATGCGCAGAGTAACGGGTTAATGAACCTGTCCGCGTATTCGGGCGACGGTTCGCTTGAAGATTCTCCCGCGTCCAATCCGAACTCGCTATAAGGCGCATTAACGTTTAATCGGCGCATAAATGAAAAAAGCCGCTGATGTGAATCAGCAGCTTTTTCTTTTACCCTTTAAACAGCAAACGCTTTATTGCGGTGCTGCGGTCGCGCCGCCATGCGCAGCCGACCATTCGGCGGGCGCGTGCAGGAATTTCTCGACTTCATCGAGCGTCTTCGTCTCGAAGTAGCCTTGTTGCTTCGCGACGCGCAACACGTCCCACCACGTAGCGAGCGCGTGCAGTTCGACATCGATGTCCTTCAGCACCGACACGCTCTCCTTGAAGATGTTGTAGTGGAAGAGTACGAAGCAGTGGTTCACGCTCGCGCCGGCGGTGCGCAGCGCGTTGATGAAGTTGATCTTGCTGCGGCTGTCGGTGGTCAGGTCTTCGACCAGCAGCACGCGCTGGCCTTCGGTCAGCAAACCTTCGATCTGTGCATTGCGGCCGAATCCCTTCGGCTTTTTGCGCACGTATTGCATCGGCACCATCAGGCGATCGGCGATCCAAGCGGCGAACGGGATGCCCGCGGTCTCGCCGCCGGCGACGGCATCGATCTGTTCGTAGCCGACATCGCGCAGGATGGTGGCTTCCGCCATTTCCATCAGGCCGCGGCGCACGCGCGGATACGAGATCAGCTTGCGGCAGTCGATATAAACCGGGCTCGCCCAGCCGGACGTGAAGATGAACGGTTTTTCCGCGTTGAAATGCACCGCCTGAACTTCGAGCAGCATCTTGGCGGTGGTGTCGGAGATCGTCTGGCGATCGAAGCCTGTCATGGGCGAATCCTTGGACTGGTGTGGCGCTTCGAGAAGCGAGGAGGCGGCGCGAGGCCCTTGGCGCACGGGCTGGACGCGAAACGAGCCGTCTTCCGATGGACTGTCTCGCGTTTTCCGGCGCGCGTGTCGACGGGGCTTTCGACGCGGAACGCGCCCTTCATCCCCTGCACGGCTAACCGGCGATTTTACCCGAGCCCGCGCGCCGGGGCGAGCGCGCGCCGTTGTTTCGCATCCGTTGTTTCGTATCCGTTACCCGGTTATTGAAGGATACGTAGCGGCGGCGGGGCGCGCCGGCTCATAGACTGACCGGACACCAACGAGGGCGCGCAAACGCGCGAGCCGGTCGGCACGATCATCGTATTACAAGGAAAATTGCATGTTGCGTGACAAGGCGGACAACGCCGGCGCGCGGATCGTCAGGTTGTTCTTGCTCCTGCTCTCGATGGCAATGCACGTACCGGCCGCGCAAGCCGCGACGTGTGCGCCGCCATCATCGTCCGCGACTTCCTATCTCGCCGACGGCTGCGACGGAACCGTCGCCGGCGGCGCGTTCAATACCGGCGCCGCCAGTTATGCCGCCGTCTTCCACGCCACCAACGGCGGATCGATCACGGTCACCGCGCCCGTCGTGCTGTTGTCGAGCGGCGACGAATCGACGGGCGCCTACGTCGACGGCGGCGGCCGCATCGACTTCGGCGACACGAACTCCAGCATCACGACAGAAGGCGTGCATTCGAACGGCGTCCACGTGTTCCACGGGCAGATCATCACCGGGCGCGTCAGCCTGACGACCTACGGCGAGCGGTCGCATGCCGTGTTCATCGACTATGGCGGGGCGATGCAGCTCCACGATTCGACCATCGTCGCGTACGGGCTGCAGGCGGGCGGCGTGACCGTCGCGACCGGCTCGTTCGAACTGTTCGGCCCGAGTTCGGTGATGACGGCCGGCGACAACGCGGGCGCGCTCGGGCAGACGTCGGGCGGATCGAGCATTCTTGTCGATGCTTTGGGCGGGCGCACGTCGGTGCTCACGACGGGATCGGGCTCGCCGGGCGCATTCGTCGCGTCGCCCGGCTCGATGGTGCTGCGCGGCGTCGATGTCCGGACCGAGGGCACGGGTTCGCCGGGGCTGTACGCGGCGGTCGCGGACGCGAACATCGACACCACCCGCACGACGGTGACGACGCTCGGCGACAACGCGATCGGCGCGCTGGCCGCCGGTTCGGGCAGTCTCACGATGAACGGCGGCGCGGTGACGACATCGGGCGTGGCGTCGCATGGACTGGTCGCGAGCGGCGCGGGCACGCAGATCGACGCCGACGGCGTGCAGGTTGCGACCAGCGGCGCGCTGGCGAACGGCATCGTGTTGCTGGACGGCGGCGCCATCGCGATGCGCAACGGCGCGGTGAGCGCGTCGGGCGCCGGGGCGAACGCGTTGAGCGTGAACGGCGGGGTATCGTCCGCGCCGATGTCGGCGGTGTTCGACGCAACGACGCTCGCGAGCAGTCAGGGCGCGGCGATCGGAGTCATCGACGGATCGGCGCGCGTGTCGCTCACCGGCGGCGGCGCGGCGGGGCCGGCGTTGCTCGCCGTGGACAGCGTCGCGCGGGCGAGCGAACTGGATCTCACCGCGAACGGCGCGACACTCTACGGCGCGTCGTTGATGCGCGGGCCGGCGTCGGCGGATGCGATTCTTCGCGCGGCGCTCGTGAACGGCTCGGCGTGGTGGATCAACGGCGATTCGACGCTGACGAGCCTCATCAGCGCGGGCAGCGTCGTTGGTTTTGCGCGCTCGCCCGATGGCGCGTTCCACACGCTGACGGTGCGGCAGTATCACGGCGACGCGGCGACGCTCGTGCTCAACACGGCGCTCGGCGGGGATCGGTCGGCGTCGGACCGGCTCGTGATCGATGGCGGCGCGGCGACGGGCGTGACCAGCGTGCGCATCGCGAATGCAGGCGGGCGAGGCGCGCTGACGTTCAACGGTATTCGCGTGATCGAGGCGATCGACGGCGGCATCGCGCCCGCGACGGCGTTCACGCTGACCGGGCGGGCGGTGGCGGGGCCTTATGAATATCGTCTGTATCGGGGAAGCGTGACTGATCCTGACGACGGCAACTGGTACTTGCGCTCGCAACGACCGCCGAAGCCGCCGCTGCCGCCGACGCCGCCTTCTCCACCTACGCCTCCAGAACCGCCGACGCCTCCAGAACCGCCGACACCGACGCCGCCGGATCCAACGCCGCCAACGCCGCCGAGTCCGCCGACACCGACACCGCCGAGTCCGCCGACGCCGACACCGCCCGCGCCCACTCCCACGCCCACGCCGGAATACCGTCCGGAAGTGCCCGCGTATCTGGCCAACGCGGCTGCGCCGCGATTGCTGTTCCTGCACAGCCTCGACGATCGCATGAACTCGCTTTCCGCCGATGCCGCGTCCGGCTCGCAGGAACGCGACAACGGCGCATGGCTGCGTCTCGTCGGCCGCACGACCGCAAGCGCCGCATCGGAGAACGAATACAGCGCGCGAACGAACAGCGTGCTGCTGCAGGGCGGCGGCGATCTCGCGCGCGGCCGGCTCTTCACCGACGACGATCGTTTCCAGATCGGCGCGATGGCCGGCTACGGCTATTTCCACACCGACGCCTCCGCCGCCGACAACACCGCGCACGCGACGGGCACGGTGAACGGCTACAGCGTCGGCATGTACGCGACGTGGTTCGCGAACGCGCGGTCGCGCTTGGGCCCGTACGTCGATTCGTGGCTGCAGTTCGGATGGATGGACAAGGGCGTGCGCGGCGACGACCTTCCCGACGTCGCGTATCACACGAAAGCGTGGGCGGCGTCGATCGAAGGCGGCTGGGCGTTACCGCTCGGCGCGTCGTGGCGATTCGAGCCGCAAGTGCAGGCGGTCTGGCTGCGTCAGCTCGGCATCGACCTGACGGAGCCGAATGGCACGGCGATCACGAACGGCGCGTCGAGCAATGTCATTACGCGCGTGGGCGTGCGCGTGTCGCGTGAAATCGATGCCGGCAGCGGCAAGCGCTTCATGCCGCATGTCGCGTTCAACTGGTGGCACGACAAGTCGAATCTCGCGATCGCGTTCAACGATGTCTCGTTGCCGCAGATGTATCCGACCGATCGCTACGAACTGCGGCTCGGCCTGAACGCCACGTTCGCGAAAGGCTGGTCCGCATGGAGCGATCTCTCGGGGCAGTGGGGCGCACACGACTATTCGCAATATGGCGTGCGGCTCGGCGCGCGCTACGCGTGGTAGCCCGCGCGACGCCCTGACACGCGGCGTTCCGGCGCGCGGCAGCTTTCGCGGAATGCAATGCTGCTGCGCGTCATTTCAGGGGCGCGGTGTACACTGAACGTCCTAAAAAATAACAAGCCTCCGTCCGCCCGCTATAACCTCAGCCGGGCGCGACGCCGTGTCTATCCGACGCACCGGGCGACTGACAACATGGGTCCATCGATTCACACCGTCCACTCATCGTTAGAGCGGTCGCAGGCTGTGAACCCTGTCCAATAAATTCCCAAACGTCTCTGGATAATCAGGTCAATCATGGACGAACAACTGAAGCAAAGCGCTCTCGCGTATCACCAGAATCCGCGTCCCGGCAAGATCTCGGTCACGCCGACCAAGCCGCTGTCGAATCAGCTCGATCTCTCGCTCGCGTATTCGCCGGGCGTCGCCGCCGCGTGCATGGCGATCTTCGACGAACCGCTCGACGCGCAGAAGTACACGTCGCGGGCGAATCTCGTCGGCGTCGTGACGAACGGCACGGCCGTGCTGGGTCTCGGCAACATCGGTCCGCTCGCGGCCAAGCCGGTGATGGAAGGCAAGGGCTGTCTCTTCAAGAAGTTCGCGGGCATCGACGTGTTCGATATCGAACTCGATGAAACCGATCCCGACAAGCTCGTCGACGCCATCGCGATGCTCGAGCCGACGCTCGGCGGCATCAACCTCGAAGACATCAAGGCGCCGGAATGCTTCTATATCGAAAAGAAGCTGCGCGAGCGCATGAAGATTCCCGTCTTCCACGACGACCAGCACGGCACGGCGATCATCGCGTCGGCGGCGATTCTCAACGGCCTGAAAGTGGTCGGCAAGAAGCTCGATGAAGTGAAGCTCGTCTGCTCCGGCGCGGGCGCGGCGGCGATTGCGTGTCTGGACCTGCTCGTGCATCTGGGCCTCAAGAAGTCGAACACGCTCGTGACCGATTCGAAGGGCGTGATCTACGAAGGACGCGGCAACCTGGACGCGTCGAAGGAGCGCTATCAGGCGAGCACCGACGCGCGCACGCTCGGCGACGCGATGCACGGCTGCGACGTGTTCCTCGGCTGTTCGAGCGCGGGCGTGCTGAAGCCGGAGATGGTCGCGACCATGGCCGACAAGCCGCTGATTCTCGCGCTGGCGAATCCGGAGCCGGAAATCCGCCCGGAAGAAGCGAAGAAGGTGCGGCCGGACTGCATCATCGCGACGGGCCGTTCGGACTATCCGAACCAGGTCAACAACGTGCTGTGCTTCCCGTTCATCTTCCGCGGCGCGCTGGATGTCGGCGCGACGACCATCACCGAGGAAATGAAGCTCGCGTGCGTGCGCGCGATCGCGGAACTCGCGGAAGAGACCGATCAGGGCGATGAAGTCGCGAAGGCCTACGAAGGTCATTCGCTGGAATTCGGTCCGGAGTATCTGATTCCGAAGCCGTTCGATCCGCGCCTCATCATCAAGATCGCGCCGGCCGTGGCGCAAGCCGCGATGGATTCTGGCGTCGCGACGCGTCCGATTCAGGACATGGACGCGTATCGCGAGACGCTCGGCGCGACGGTGTATCGCACGGGCATGGTGATGCGTCCGGTGTTCGCGGCGGCGAAGGCGGCTCCGGCGCGCATCGCGTTCGCGGAAGGCGAGGACGAGCGCGTGCTGCGCGCCGCGCAGTTCGTGCTGCTGGAGAAGATTGCGAAGCCGATCATCATCGGCCGCCCGGCTGTTGTCGAAATGCGTTTGCAGAAGATGGGCTCGAAGCTGAAGCCGGGCGTCGATTTCGAGATCGTGAATCCGGAAGACGATCCGCGTTATCAGAAGAGCTGGCAGGCGTATCACGAGATCGCGGCGCGCGAGGGCGTGACGCCGGAGAGCGCGAAGGCCGCGCTGCGCAAGTTCAACACGCTGATCGGCGCGATCCTGATCCATACGGGCGATGCGGACGGCATGATTTGCGGTCTCATCGACACGTATCAGGATCATCTGAAGTTCGTCGAGCAGGTGCTGGGCAAGGCGGAAGGCGCGAACAACTTCGCGGCGATGAATCTGCTGATGCTGCAAGGGCGCAATCTGTTCATCAGCGATACGTACGTCAACGAAACGCCGACGCCCGAGCAACTCGCCGACATGACGATTCTCGCGGCGCGCGAAATCGAGCGATTCGGCATTCAGCCGAAGGTGGCGCTGGTGTCGAACTCGAACTTCGGCAGCGTGCCGAGCGCATCGAGCAAGCGCATGGCGGAAGCGCGCAAGCTGCTGGCGGAACGCGCGCCGAATCTGGAAGTGGACGGTGAAATGCACGGCGATGCGGCTTTGTCGGAGGCCGTGCGCAAGGCGGCCTTCCCGGGAACGACGCTGCATGGCGAGGCCAATCTGCTGATCATGCCGAACGTGGAAGCGGCGAATATCACGTACAACCTGCTCAAGATGGTGAGCGGCGAGGGCGTGACGGTCGGGCCGTTCCTGCTGGGTGCTGCGAAACCGGTGCATATTCTGACGCCGGCGGCTACCGTGCGGCGAATCATCAATATGACGGCGGTGGCGAGTGCCAATGCTGGGTTGGCTCACGGGAAGTAAGCGGTAGGTTGGTGAATCAGGGACGGCGATCCGGGGAATGGGTCGCCGTTTTTTTCGGCTGACGACCGTCGGCAGTCTGCTGCCTTATATCAACGGGAGCGGCTCGAGGTCCGCTAAATGATCCACCCAGTTAGCGCGATAAGGCGCCCCCTGCAATCGCAGCTTAGTCCGCCGGCTCGTTAGCACCGCCATTTAACTCTTCGGTGGACGCTATATTTTGGACTATTGATTCGTGGGCTTGCGGGTCATAACCGCCGATTGGGATGTTACTCCCCCTGAACCGTTCTAAAATGTTTCGCCGTCTGGATTGAAACCAATCCTCGTGAGCCCACGGATGGCGTTCAATAAACTTCTCACCCAAAGCAGCAAGAAGCACGTGCTGCAAACGCGTTAATTGCCCTTGCCGTCCTCCCTCAGCAATTCTGGACAATTGATTATCGTCATACTTCGAAAGCACCTCTTTTACTTGGTTTAGCGAGGTAAAGCCCAACCGCATCAAAACTCGGGTTTCCCAATCGTATGAAAAATCCGACATACGCCCATCGGGCCCTAACGTCTTATCGAGGAACGTTCTGAGTGAATTTGGTGTGATCTCAACCGTAGAGAGATCGTCATCGGCCGAAATTAATGTTTGTGCTTTTTCCGTTAGGTCGCGATCGGCATCTTGGATAGCTTGAAATTCTCGGTCTGCTATCTCGAGCAGTCCAGCAAGCGACATGAAACGACGCTTAATATCGCGCGGAATCGTCGATGACGACTTATATTGAATGTCATGCTCGATCTCCGCCCAAGTATGCTGGAGAATCGTTCGAACTTGAACTTCGATAACAGCCTCGCTGAACCGTTGATATTCAGGTAGAGCAGTCCGAGAAGCATTCAGCTTCAGCAAATAATGGACGCTCTGATAGCCAAATCGCTCTTCTTCGAGAAGGCTCTCTCCCTTAACCGCATGTTCAATAACGAAAAACTCTTCCAAGAGCATCTTATCGATCTGTTGGACCGTCCGCGGAAAAAAGGTGATGATGCGTATCGCCGCTTTATCCGTGATATCAGTGACTGGATCGGTATACATTGGACGTCTCGGATCTATCTTTGATGGCTTCGCCGCTTTGCGGCCAAAACTTTCCGGATCCTTGGCACGTGCCTCGATAGAATGGGGGCGAATCTGTCTCCGCTTCAATGCTTCTTGGGTAATCAATTTAACAGTCGCAGCGAGATCAGCATGGAAGCCAACGGAAGGTAAATATTTGGCAATGGCGATTTGCTTATGACGAGAAAAATCAAAAACTTCAGAATTCTCATCGATGTCGTGATGCTTGGTCATTTTTCTAAGCTTTGTTGACAAGAACTTGCCGAAGGCACCTGATTGTCAATCATAGCTGTAATCGCGCTACGCCGGCAATCTTGGTGGCGTGACCGTTCGGCCTGGGAGCGCGATGTAGTAAACACGAGCGAGAGCGCTAGGATCGGGACTGAGGTGCGGCCTTCCTACTACTCGTGTGAGTAATTTCACCGACTGTCGACTTACGTGGGTAAACCACGACCAAATAAGGAACGCTTCGCTAGGCTAGGCCGGAAAGGGTAAAAGCGATTCGCTTTTCGCGAATCGCCGTCAACCAGCGGGGCAATCGAGCTACGCCACCTGCCGCTTCTCCCCACCTTCATTTGAACGCCACTGCGCCAGCAGCTTCTCCCACTTCACCTTCGCCGCCTTGACATTGTTTTCCTTGATATGCCCGTACCCGCGCATCGAATCCGGCAGATTCGCGAGTTCAATCGCAAGAGGCAGCTTCTGCATCGTCAATCCGGCGATCAACTCGCGCACGAGCACTTCATATTCCACAATCAACGCCCGCTCCATCTTCCGTTCTTCGGTGCGCCCGAAAACATCCAAAGCCGTCCCGCGCAGGAACTTGAGCCGTGCGAGAACCCGCATCGCGGACATCATCCACGGGCCGTATTGCTTCTTCATCAGCCGTCCGTGCGCATCCTTCTTCGAAAGCGACGGCGGCGCAAGATGGAACTTGATCTTCCAGTCGCCTTCGAAACTGCTCTTCACCTTTTCGATGAACGCCGGGTCCGCGTAAAGCCGCGCGACTTCGTACTCGTCCTTGTACGCCATCAGCTTGTGCAGATTCCGCGCGACGGCTTCCGTCAGCAAATAATCGCCGACGCCAAGTTCCGCCTCCGCCGCGCGCACATCCGCGACGAGGCGCCCATACCGCGCCGCGTAAGCCGCGTTCTGATACTTCGCCAGATAATCGAGCCGCTTGTCGATGAGCGTATCGAGCGCCTTCGGCGTATGCAGCGCGATGATCTTGCCCGGCGCATCCGACGAAGACTGCTTGCCGCCAGCCAGCCGCATCACCGCGGCAAGATCGTGCGCAGCGCGCCGTCCCCATTCGAACGCCGCTAGATTCTTCTCGACTTGCACCGCATTCAACTCAATCGCGCGCACGAGCGATTCATGCAGCAGCGGCAGCCAGCCCTTCTGCCACGCATAGCCAAGCACGAACGGATTCGTGTAGATAGCATCGCCCATCAAGGCAACGGCGAAGCGGTTCGCATCGACGAGCGCAACATGCTCGCCCGCCGCCGCGCGAATATCGGCTTCCGCGCTCGCGCCCGGAAAGCGCCAGTTCGGGTCCTTGATGAACGCGGCGGTCGGCGTCTGCGCGCTGTTCACGACGACGCGCGTATGCCCCGGCTGCATCCGCGAGCCGCACTCATCGCTCGCGGTCACGATCGCATCGCAGCCGATGACGAGATCCGCCTCGCCCATCGCGATGCGCGTCGCGTGGATATCGGCCGGACGGTTCGCAATCTGCACGTGACTCATCACGGCGCCGCCCTTCTGCGCGAGTCCGGTGACATCGAGCACGGTTACGCCTTTCTGCTCCAGATGCGCCGCCATGCCGAGCAGCGCGCCGATCGTCACGACGCCCGTGCCGCCCACGCCCGTCACCAGCACGCCATACGGCCGCGCGATTTCAGGCAGGTCCGGCGTCGGAACGGGCGGCATCGCATCGCCGGCAACGCTCGTCGCCTTCGGCTTCTTCAACTGGCCGCCTTCGACCGTCACGAAGCTCGGGCAAAAGCCGTTGAGGCACGAGTAATCCTTGTTGCACGTCGATTGGTTGATCTGCCGCTTCGTGCCGTACTCGGTATCGAGCGGTTCCACCGACAGGCAATTCGACTTCACCGAGCAATCGCCGCAGCCTTCGCACACCGCTTCGTTGATGACGACGCGCTTCGCCGGATCGGGAAACGCGCCGCGCTTGCGGCGGCGGCGCTTTTCGGTGGCGCACGTCTGGTCGTAAATGAGAATGGACGTGCCCGCAACTTCGCGCAACTGGCGCTGAATGTCGTCGAGTTCGTCGCGATGATGCACTTCGATACCCGGTGCAATGCCGACATCCGGCGTGTACTTCTCCGGCTGATCCGTCACGATGACGATCTTCGCCGCGCCTTCCGCCGCGAGCTGATGCGTGATCTGCGGCACGGTCAGCACGCCGTCGACGGGTTGGCCGCCGGTCATCGCGACGGCATCGTTATAAAGAATCTTGTAGGTGATGTTCACCTTCGCCGCGATCGCCGCGCGAATCGCGAGCAGGCCGGAGTGAAAGTACGTGCCGTCGCCGAGATTCGCGAACACGTGCTTGTCGCCGGAAAACGGCGCCTGGCCGACCCACGCGACGCCTTCGCCGCCCATCTGGCTGAACGTGCTCGTGTTGCGGTCCATCCAGACCGTCATGTAGTGACAGCCGATGCCCGCCATCGCGCGCGATCCTTCCGGCACGTTCGTCGACGTATTGTGCGGACAGCCCGAGCAGAACCACGGCTTGCGCTCCGCTTCGACGCGCGGCCGCGCGAGCGCCTTCTCCTTCGCCTCGATCACCGCGATGCGCGCAGCGATACGAGCGCGCACATCGGCGGGAAGATCGAACTTGTCGAGCCGCGTGGCGATCGCCTTCGCGATGATCGCCGGCGACAGCTCGTAATGCGCGGGCAAGAGCCAGTTGCCCATCGGCACCGACCATTCGCCGCCCGCGCCGTCTTTCTCGTCGAATTTGCCGAAGACGCGCGGACGCTGCGCATCGGGCCAGTTGTACAGCTCTTCCTTGATCGCGTATTCGAGAATCTGGCGCTTTTCTTCGACGACCAGAATCTCGTCGAGGCCGCGCGCGAATTCATGCGCGCCTTGCGCTTCGAGCGGCCACACGCAGCCGACCTTATAGAGACGAATGCCGATCTGCGCGCAGGTTTGATCGTCGAGGCCGAGGTCAGTGAGCGCCTGGCGCACGTCGAGATACGCCTTGCCGCCCGTCATGATGCCGAAGCGCGCATGCGGCGAATCGATCTCGATGCGGTCCAGCTTGTTCGCGCGCACGTAGGCGAGCGCGGCGTACCACTTGTAATCGAGCAGACGCGCTTCCTGCACGAGCGGCGGATCGGGCCAGCGGATGTTGAGGCCGCCTTCGGGCATCGCGAAATCGGTCGGAATCACGATTTGCGTGCGATGCGGATCGATATCCACCGACGCCGACGACTCCACCACGTCCGTCACGCATTTCATCGCGACCCAGAGGCCGGAGTAGCGCGACATCGCCCAGCCGTGCAGGCCGAAATCGAGATATTCCTGCACGTTCGACGGAAACAGCACCGGCAGCCCGCACGCCTTGAAGATGTGCTCGGACTGATGCGCAAGCGTCGATGACTTCGCCGCGTGGTCGTCGCCCGCGAGCACGAGCACGCCGCCGTGCTGCGACGATCCCGCCGAATTGCCGTGCTTGAAGACATCGCCGGAACGATCGACGCCGGGGCCTTTGCCGTACCACATCGAAAAGACGCCGTCGTACTTCGCGCTCGGGTAGAGATTGACTTGCTGCGAGCCCCAGACCGCGGTGGCCGCGAGATCCTCGTTCACGCCCGGCTGAAACACGACCTGATGCCCGGCGAGATGCTTCTTCGCCTTCCAGAGCGACTGGTCGAGAACACCGAGGGGAGAACCGCGATAGCCGGAGATGAATCCGGCGGTGTTGAGCCCGGCGGCTTTGTCGCGCTCTTGCTGGAGCATCGGCAGGCGCACCAGAGCCTGGATGCCGCTCATATAGGCGCGGCCGCGTTCGAGCGTGTATTTGTCGTCGAGTGTGACGGATTTCAGCGCGGCCTCTAGCGAAGCTCTTTGTTCTGCGTCTAACGGGGCGTTCATTATGTGTCTTCCTCCACCCGAGTTTGGGATCACCAAAGCATGTTTCGGGCCGTCGCACCTTGTGGATGCGTTGGCCGGGACTTCAAGTGTGCCGATGCCTGCGTCGCGCAGACAGTGGGACAAACCCGTTTCCGCTTCAGATTCTTCCGATCGACACCGTCGCTCCGACGCGTTTTGTTACAGATGTAAAAGCGACCGACACACGGAACCCTCGCTTAGAACTCTGTCTAAACGGGCGCTTGCGCAGTTCCACGGGCGCTTCGGTGCGCGCTGGAATTGCCAGGAGTCGTAACGCAGTTATAAGGAGAAACTAGATGAAGCAACGCCATATCCAGAATTTCTTGATGGTCTCGGCGGCCTTCTTTGCGATCAGCGCGCCGATGGGCGGCGCGCGCGCAAATTCGCCGTTCGGGGCGACGTCCGTTCCGCAAGTGGTGCAGGCTCGCGTCCAGGCATCGCAGACGCGCACGGGAGAGCGCCGCGACGCCGAGCGCAGCAGCGACGATACGGTCAACTGACCCGACCGCTCGCGGCTGAGTAACCAACAGGATCGGCCGCCAAAAAAACAAAAGGGACGTGAATGCATCATGTCCCTTTTTTTGCGCCCGCTCGACGGATCAGGTCGCGCTCGTGTCCTTCAGCACGCCGCGCCGCATCTGGTCCAGTTCGATCGATTCGAACAGCGCCTTGAAGTTGCCCTCGCCGAAGCCCTGATTGCCCTTGCGCTGGATGATCTCGAAGAAGATCGGGCCGATCTGGTTCTCCGTGAAAATCTGCAGCAGGATTTCGTCGCGCACGCCGTCGATCAGAATCTTGCGCTTTCTCAATTCCGCGACATTCTCGCCGTGATTCGGCACGCGCCGGTCGACGAGCTCGTAATACGTGTCGATGGTATCGAGCAGCGAAATCTTCGACGTGCGCAGGCCATCGACGGTCGCGTAAATATTGTCCGTGCCGAGCGCGATGTGCTGAATGCCTTCGCCGTGATACGCGTCGAGATATTCCTGAATCTGGCCGGCGTTCTCCGAACCTTCCTCGTTGATCGGAATGCGGATCTTGCCGCACGGTGAACTCATCGCCTTCGACTTGACCGCCGTCACCTTGCCTTCGATATCGAAGTAACGCGCTTCGCGGAAATTGAAAAGGCGCTCGTAGAACTCGGCCCATTCGATCATCCGGCCGCGATGCACGTTATGCGTCAGGTGATCGATATAGGTCAGCCCGTGGCCGACCGGGTTCTGGTCCGCACCGGGAATCGGCTCGAAGTCCACGTCGTAAATGCTGATATCGCCGATGCTGCCCGGCTGCGCGCCGTTCTTGCCGCGCCAGCGATCGACGAAATAGATCAGCGAATCGCCGATGCCCTTGATCGCCGGAATGTTCAGTTCCATCGGGCCGGTCTTGTTGTCGAAGCCCCACGCGCCGAGTTCGAGCGCGCGCTGGTAGGCCTTGCCCGCATCCGCGACGCGAAACGCGATCGCGCAAATCGACGGTCCGTGGAGGCGCGCGAACCGTTGCGCGAAGGAATCGCTTTCGGCGTTGATGATGAAGTTGATCCCGCCTTGCCGATACAGCGTCACGTTCTTGTGCCGATGCTTCGCGATGGCGGTGAAGCCCATTTGCTCGAACAGCCGCCCGAGCGCGACCGGGTCCGGCGCGGTGTATTCGATGAATTCGAAGCCGTCGGTGCCGACGGGGTTCTCCCAGTTCGATGCGGTCATTGCCTGTCTCCTAGTCTGTGCGCGCCTGACGCGACGTGAAGACAAGTTTAGCGATCGCATCGCGCCAAAAACTTGCGAAACAATTTGTCGCTTCCTACTATTGCGCACGAAGCTGCCACGTAATCGCGACGAGGAGATAGAAGATGGCCGAACCGGAGCTGGACACGATAGACCGCAAAATCCTCGCGATTCTTCAGGAGAACGGGCGGCTGTCGAATCAGGAGATCGCGGATCGCGTGAGTTTGTCGCCGAGTCCGTGCCTGCGGCGCATCCGGCGGCTGGAGGAGACGGGCGTGATTCGCGGCTACGTCGCGCTGCTCGACGCGAAAAAGCTGGGCCTCGGGCTGCTTGCCTATGTCAACGTGCGGCTGGAAAAGCGCGGCGGCATGCCGGTTGCCGCCGGCACGCCGAAACCGCCGACGCACGGCGATCTGTTCCGCGAGGCGGTGCGGTCATGGCCGGAAGTCGTCGCTTGCGACGCAATGACCGGCGAAATGGACTTTCTGCTGCGCGTTCAGGTGCGCGACATGGAGCATTTCTCGCGCTTCGTGGAGGACCAGCTGCTGCATCACCCTTCGGTGATCGATGTCCGCTCGAGCTTTTCGCTGGAACGCATCAAGGAAACGACGGTGTTGCCGCTGCGCTAGACGCGGTCGACGCACAAAGCAAAAGGGCGGTCTCGGCCGCCCTTTGTGGTCCCGCTCGCAGCGCACCCGCGCTGTTCGATGAAATCAGAATGCGTCGGCGGTCGGCATGAACGCCTGGAACATTTGCGTTGCGCGATGCGCCTGGCGCTTGATCGCGTAGTCGAAGACGGCGGCCTGCTCCTGAAGCAGTTCGGCCATGATGCTGGCCTGATCGGCAGGCGTGAGCGACAGATACGCGTCCGCTTCGCCGTACGCGTACTCGATCTTCATGCCCGATTTGCGCGCGATGTGCATCATCGTCGAATTGCGCGACAGGCAGTGGATGTACAGCACCGACACGTGCGTGTTGCGGCTGCGAATGGCGGCGCGTTCGAACAGCTTCGTGCCGATGCCGCGACCGCGCGCGCTTTCCAGCACGGACACGCCGAATTCCGCCGTGCGCTTGTCGCCGTCAGCGGGCAAGTAGGCCAGATGGCCAACGCCGACCAGTTGCAGCGAGGTGTCGAACACGCCGAAGACGGTGTCGTTGGTGAAGTTGAGATTGCGGACGTAATGCTCGATGACGTGATCCGGCACGATCTGCCCGAAGCGCAGAAGGCGGTCGTCTTCGTCGAGCGCGAGGAAGTGCGTGAGCAGACGCTCGCGGTCCGCCGACGACAGCTCGCGAACGAGAACTGGCAAACGCGCGGCGTCGGGCAGCGGACGGTCGCTCGCGACGATCTGCTCGGCATTGCGGTTGAAGGTCAGTTCCACGGTGTTCTCCTGTCGTTTGATGCGGATGCTGCAAAGCAAAACGCATTCTATCCGCTTCAGCGGAAACGCATACGGGAAAACCCTTAAAAATCGTGGAGGGTGTGTTCTAAACGTCTATTGAATCGCGATAAAGATACGCGTTTTCAATGGTTTAATGAAAAAGTCAGATCAATGGTGGCGATTCGCCGCAATGCAACATGACTTACGCCTTTTCGGCAAGCCCATGCTCGATCATCGTGACGACCTGCTCGGCGAACTCGCCGTAACCGAGCTTGCCGCCCGGCTTCAGCCACGTGAACGTCCAGTTGATCATGCCGAAGACCATCATCGTGAACGCGGTCTGGTTTTCCTTTGTCACGCGCTGCGGATAAGCGCGAGCGAGTTGGCGCGCGAAGGCCGCGACGATATCGCGCTGACGATCGAGCACGATCTCGCGCTGCGCGTCTTCGAGATATTTGACGTCGTTCAGAAGCGCGACGTGCCGGCTGTGCGACGTCTCGTATTCCGCGAGAAACGCGCGCACCAGGTCCGCGAAGGCTTCGCGCTCGCTCAAGCCGCGCCGCGCGCTCGCGCCTTCCACTTGCGCGATGATCAGCATCAGCCGCTTCGTGTAGCGGTCGAGCAGGTCGAAGAGAATCGCTTCCTTGCTCTCGTAATAGTGATAGAGCCGCGCCTTCGACGTGCCGCTCGCGGCGGCGAGATCCGCCATCGACGTGCTCGGGTAGCTCGTCTGGGCGAATTTGGCGGCGGCGAGTTCGAGAATCTGTTCGCGTTGTGTTTCGTGGTCGGGCGCTTTCGTACGGGCCATTTATCGGACGTTCTTTTCGGCTTGTCAGGTGTGGGATGAGCGTCGCAATTCGGCGTCGACGATCTCCGACGGCGTGCCGCGTATTTTAAGCCGCCCCGCCGCGACGAGTTCGCGGCATCGCCAGAAGGCGATCGAGTCGCTCAGCAGGAAATCGAAGGATTGGCCCATCGCCTCGCCCGCGATGCGCCGCGCCGGCCGCCATTCCGCAGTCGCGAGTTCGAGCAGCGCTTCATCGACATCGATCCACGTGCCGGACACCAGCATGTTGTCGCGCAGGCGGCGCGTTTCCGCGTTGGAGTGCTTCGCTTCCTGCCATTCGAGCGCGAGCCGGCTGATGCGCAGCACCGAAATGGGCGCGGCGCTCGGCAGTTTCGCGAGCAGTTGTTTCGGCGAAAACATGCCGACGGCGGTCGCGCGATCGGTCCGGCCGACGCGTTCCGGTTGCGCGTCGGCGGCGGCGATGGCGAGATCGTCGAACGTGAGCTTTGCTTCGTTCAGGCGCTGCGGCGCGTTGCGCAAGTGATAAGCGACGCGGCGCAGCGTGAGCTGATCCGCCGCGCTTTGTCCGTGCCACACGACGACCTGCGCGTCGCCGCGCGCGAGACGCCCGAAGAGCGCTTGCTGCGCCTTCAGTTCGGCCTCGAAATCGATAGTGCTGTACGACACCTGACGCCAGAACGCCGCGCGCGCGGCCGGCGATTCGTCGATGTCGCGGATGGGACCGACGGCGAGATCGTCGCGCAGGGCGATCACCTGCTCGTCGCGCTCCGCGAGCCGAAGCGCCGCGGTGAGCGATTGGGCCGCGCTGTCGCCGTTCGTGACGTGAATCATGTTCATGGTGTCGGCATGCAGAAGACGAAAGGACCGCTCCACGCGCTCAGGCGCGATCCTTGAGTTTAAGCCAATCGTCGTGCGCGACGGTGTGGGCTGCGCCGCGCTTTCAGCGCTCGTCGAAGCTCACCACGACGCGCTCGCTCACCGGATGACACTGGCACGTGAGCACGAATCCGTCGTCGATTTCGTGCTGCTCGAGCGTGTAGTTCTTGTCCATCTTCACTTCGCCTTCGACGACCTTCGCGCGGCACGTGCAGCAGACGCCGCCCTTGCACGCATACGGCAGCGCGAGCCCCGCTTTCAGGCCGACGTCCAGCACGCTCACGCCTTCGTACGGCAGGCGCAGCTTGCGCTTTTTCCCGTCGATGATCAGTTCCAGATCCGCCGCCGGCGTGCTTTCCGTAATCTCGATCTGCGGAACGCCTGCCTGCGGCAGCGGCGTGCCGAAGCGCTCGACATGAATGCGCTCCGGCGCCACGCCCGATTCCTTCAGCGCGGATTCGGCGGCGTCCATCATCGGGCCGGGGCCGCAGATGAACGCTTCGTCGATTTCATCCGGCGGCAGGAGCGTCGCAAGGAACGCCTTGCACTTGTCCTTGTCCAGCACGCCGTTGAAGAGCTCGACGTCCTGAAGATCGTCCGAGAGCACGTGATACAGCGCGAGCCGGCTCATGTAGCGGTTCTTCAGGTCTTCGAGTTCCTCGGCGAACATGATCGCGTCGACGCTGCGGTTGCCATACACGAGCGTGAAGCGGCTCGTGGGTTCGATATCGAGCGTCGTCTTGATGATCGCCAGCACCGGCGTGATGCCCGAGCCGCCCGAGAACGCGACGTAATGCTTCGCGTGATCGGCGTTGAGGTGCGTGAAGAAGCGTCCGTCGGGCGTCATCACGTCGATTTCGTGGCCGGGCTTCAGCGTATCGAACGCGAAGTTCGAGAAGCGCCCGCCGCGCACGCGCTTGATGCCGATGCGCAATTCGCCGTCGCGGTCATAGTCGGTCACGCCGACGCAGATGGAATACGAGCGGCGCGTTTCTTCCCCGTCGATATGCGTCTTCAGCGTCACGAACTGGCCTTGCGTGAAGCGGAAGGCGTCGCGCAGTTCGGGCGGCACGTCGAACGAGACGGTGACCGCGTCGGCGGTTTCGGGACGAACGTCGCGGATGCGCAGCGGATGAAATTGCGGAGTCGCCATGATGATCGGGTCTTTGGGAAATCAATACGGCTTGAAGTAATCGAACGGCTCGCGGCAGTCGATGCAGCGATACAGCGCCTTGCACGCCGTCGATCCGAACTGCGCGAGCGTTTCCGTATGCGCGGAGCCGCAGCGCGGGCAGGCGACGACGTCCTTCTTGTACGGCACGAAGCGCAGCGGCTTTTCCGCGCTGCTGCACGCGCCCGTCGGCGGCGCGATGCCATATCGACGCAGCTTTTCGCGTGCTTCCTCGGTGATCCAGTCGGTCGTCCACGCGGGCGCGAGCACCGTTTGCACGCGATGCGCGCCGAGATTCGCGCCGTCGATCGCATGCGCGATGTCTTCCGCGATCTGCGACATCGCCGGGCAACCCGAGTACGTCGGCGTGATGACGACTTCGAGCACGCCGTCGTCGCCGTGACGCACGTCGCGCAGAATGCCGAGCTCGCGGATCGACACGACCGGGATTTCCGGATCGGGCACAGTTTCGAGGACGGACCACGCGCGTTGCAGCGCGGCGTCGTCGATGCGGGCGAGGGCGGTCGTCATCACCAGATCGCGCCCGGATGTTGGCGCGCGAGGCTCTGCATTTCCGCGAGCAGATAACCCATGTGCTCCGAATGCTCGCCGAGCTTGCCGGTGCTGACGTGCTTCACGTCGGCGGGCGCGCGCAGCGTGGCTTCATCGATCGCCGACGACACCGTTTCGCGCCACGCGGATTCGAAATCGCTCGCGAGCGGCGCAATGCCCGCTTCGGCGACCGCGCGCTCGATTGCATCGGGATGAAAGAACTCGCGCGTGTAGGGCATCAGGTAATCGAGCGCCGCCTGCGCCCGACGATGCGATTCATCGGTGCCGTCGCCGAAACGCACGAACCAGTCGCGCGCGTGGTGCAAGTGGTATCGCGTTTCCTTGATCGATTTCGCCGCGATCGCCGCGAGCTGCGCATCCGACGATGCCTGCAATGCCGTCCACAGTTCGGCCATCAGCGCCGAATACAGGAAGTTGCGCACGATGGTCACCGCGTAGTCGCGCTCGGTGCGCGCCGTGCCGGCGAGCGGCCCGAAGTGCGGCAACTCGACGAGCGTGTAATTCGCGAACTCGCGCTCGGTGCGGAAATAGGCGTAGTCGTCTTCCGTTTTCTGCTGGCCGGTGAGCGCGGCTTCGAGCGTGGCCGCGTGCGAATAAAGCAGCCGCGCCTGACCGATCAGATCGAGGCTCATGTTCGCGAGCGCGATGTCTTCTTCCAGCGCCGGGCCGTGGCTGCACCATTCGGCGTTGCGCTGGCCGAGGATCAGCGCGTTATCGGCGAGACGCAGCACATAGGCGAGATGTTCGATGCTCATGTCGCGCCCTTACATGTGGTTGATTTCGTCGGGCAGCACGAAGAACGTCGGATGCCGATAAATCTTGTCGCCGGCGGGCTCGAACAGTTCGCCCTTGTCGGCGGGGTCCGAAGCCGTGATCGCCGACGACGGCACCACCCAGATGCTCACGCCTTCCTGACGCCGCGTGTAGACGTCGCGCGCCATGCGCAGCGCGGCGCTCGCGTCCGGCGCGTGGAGGCTGCCGCAATGTTTGTGATCGAGTCCCTGCTTGCTGCGCACGAAGACTTCCCAGATCGGCCATTCCTTGTTCATCTTCATCGTCTCCATGCTCATGCCGCTTGTTTTTGGGCGCGGGCTTTCTGCTTCTCCGCGTAGGCGAGCGCCGCTTCGCGCACCCACGCGCCGTCGTCGTGCGCCTTCACGCGCGTGGCGAGGCGCTCCTTGTTGCACGGGCCGTCGCCGTTCACGACGCGCCAGAATTCTTCCCAGTCGATCTCGCCGTAATCGTGCGCGCCGCGCACCGCGTTCCACTTCAAATCGGGATCGGGCAGCGTCACGCCGAGAATCTTCGCCTGCTCGACGGTGGCATCGACGAACTTCTGGCGCAGATCGTCGTTCGAGATGCGCTTGATGCCCCACGCGAACGACTGGCCGCTGTGAATCGAATCCTTGTCGCTCGGGCCGAACATCATCAGCACCGGCCACCACCAGCGGTTCACCGCCTGCTGCACGAGATCCTTCTGCGCCTCTGTGCCTTTCATCATCGCGAGAAGGGCGTCGAAACCCTGGCGCTGATGGAACGACTCTTCCTTGCAGATGCGGATCATCGCGCGCGCGTACGGGCCGTATGTGCAGCGGCAGAGCGGAATCTGATTCATGATCGCGGCGCCGTCGACCAGCCAGCCGATCACGCCGACATCGGCCCACGTGGGCGTCGGATAGTTGAAGATGCTCGAATATTTCGCCTTGCCCGCGTGCAGCGCGTCGACGAGCTGATCGCGCGACACGCCGAGCGTTTCCGCCGCGCTATATAGATAGAGGCCGTGGCCGCCTTCGTCCTGAACCTTGGCGAGCAGGATCGCCTTGCGCTTCAGGCTCGGCGCGCGGCTGATCCAGTTGCCTTCCGGCTGCATCCCGATGATCTCCGAATGCGCGTGCTGCGAAATCTGCCGGACCAGCGTCTTGCGATACGCCTCAGGCATCCAGTCCTGCGGCTCGATCTTGCCGTCGGCTTTCATCACGGCGTCGAAACGTTGCTGGTCCGAGGAAGCGTCGGCGGGCGCGTCGGAGGCGACGGGCTGGCCGGGAAGATCGAGAGATTGGGTGTACATGGCGGACACTCGCTCATGGGAAGTCGCTGTCGGCCGATTATAAACCGACCGGACGGTCGGGGAATTGCTTTTTTTGAGATTGCCGGGAATTCACCTAGGCGCGGCACATCGGCATAAAAAAAGCGGTGCGGCTGCTTTCGAGCCTGCACCGCTTTCTTTTGCCTTCGACTTTTACTTCGCATTCTGTCCGGCGAAGTCCTCGGCATCGACGTCATAACCCGACGGCTCCCAGCGCACCGCGAAAAGCGCGATGAGTCCCGCGAGCGGCGCGACCGCGATGATCCAGAACACTTTCGTGCCGAGCGCCGCCGACAGCACCGGGAACAGGAACAGCGAAACGGTCGAGCTTGCGCGCATCAGCGTCTGATTGAAGCCGACGCCCACGCCGCGCAGCGACGTCGGATAGCTCAGCGATGCGAACGTCATGCTGTGCGACCCCGGCCCGATGCCTTGCCCGAGCAGGAACGCGGCGAGCAACGCGATCGCGATGACGACCTGCGCGCCCGTCGCCGGCTTGCCGACAACCGCGAGCCCGACGAGCGCCACGAGTTGAAACGCGTAGCCGACGACCGTCAGGTTCCACGCGCCGAACTTCGGCACCGTGCGGACCGCGAACAGGCCGCCCGCGAACGCGAAGCAGAGATTCAGCGCGAGCGACGCGAGAATCGTGGTGAGCATGGACTGCGCGAGGAAGCTCGAAATGATGACCGGCAGCCCGAACGCGACGGCGTTATACGCGAACGACGAAGCGATCGCGATCACCGTCGCCAGCACCGTGCGGCGCAGGTAGACGCCGCGCAACAGCGCGCCGTAGTTGGCGAACGTGGCGCGGCGCGCTTTCGGCGCGTTCGATGCGGCGAGCGCGTCCGGCTCGACGCGCGCATCGATGCCATACGAGCGCTTGAGGATCGCGGCGGCGTTCGCCAGATCGCCCTGATTCGCCGCCCACACCGGCGATTCGCTCATGTAGCGGCTGCGAATCGCGATGATCGCGATCGCCGGCACCGCGCCGAAACCCAGAATCAGCCGCCACAGCCAGCCCGCGTTGTGCGCGGGCAGCACCGAGTAAAGGCTGAGCACGAGCAAATACGAAATGCTGATCGCGGCGTACCACGTCGGACACCACATCGCGACGCGCGCGGCCTTGTTGCCGCGTCCCTGCAAACGCGAGAACTCCGCGAGAAACGCCATCGCGACCGGCAGATCGATGCCGACGCCCAGACCCATCACGAATCGCGCCCCGCCGAGCACCCACGCGTTCGGCGCGAGCGCGCAGGCAATCGCCGCGACGACGAAGAAGAACATGTCGGCCATGAACACGCGATAACGGCCGACCTTGTCGGTCAGATAGCCGCCGAAGAATGCGCCGATGATCGCGCCGAACGTGATCGCGGAGGCGACGAAACCGGTTCCAGTCGGCGTCAGCGAAAACTCGCGGGCGATGTCCTTGACGCCGAACGCGAGGGCGCCGAGGTCGTAGGCATCGAGAAAAATCCCGCCTAGCGCGATGGCGACGACGATGCGCGCATCGCTACCGACGGCCGCGCCGCGATTGACGAGACTGGAGACATCCGCGGCGCTGCGGATGACGGGGCGCGCATCGGCGGCGGCCCGGGTGGAAGCGCGATCGGGCGCGATGGAAACGGACATGGCGGAATCGGAAAGGTGAAAAATTGTAGATGCGGAGAATCGCGCGATCGTACTGGCGCGGTGTCGCGCGACCAAATTCTTTTTTGTTATTTAATGACTTACGAGAAGCGGCGGGCTTTTCGTGCGCGCCCAGTGAATGCCGCGATGCGACAATGTCGCTCTCGTTTTTCTCACGGTTCCCGGGCATGGAGTCTGTTGATAACACTGAATCGGTCGAAGTCGCGGTCGTCGGCGGCGGCCCGGCGGGACTCATGGCCGCAGAAGCGCTCGCGGCGGGCGGCGCGCGCGTCGATGTGTTCGACGCGATGCCGTCCGTCGGCCGAAAATTCCTGATGGCGGGCAAAGGCGGGATGAATCTCACGCACTCCGAACCCGCCGACGCCTTTCTCGCCCGATACGGCGCGCGTCGCCCGAATATCGCGCCGCTGCTCGATCGTTTCGATGCCGCCGCGCTGCGCGAATGGGTGCACGGGCTCGGCGTGGAGACGTTCGTCGGCAGCTCGGGCCGCGTCTTTCCGACCGACATGAAAGCCGCGCCAATGCTGCGCGCGTGGCTGCATCGGCTGCGCGCGTCGGGCGTGCGGCTGCATATGCGGCATCGATGGCTCGGCTGGGCGGACGACGGCGTGTCGGTTTCGCGCTTCGCCACGCCGGAAGGCGAAAAGCGCGTCCGTCACGACGCGCTCGTGCTCGCACTCGGCGGCGCGAGTTGGCCGCAACTCGGCTCGGACGGAAGCGCGGTCGCGCATCTGGCGGCGCGTGGCGTGGATGTGCGGCCGTTCCTGCCGTCGAATTGCGGTTTCGACGTCGAATGGACGCCGCATTTCCGCAGCCGATTCGCGGGCGAGCCGCTCAAGTCGGTGGCAATCGGCGTGGCGCGCGCGGACGGCGCGGTGGATTGGCGCGTCGGCGAGTGCCTGATCACGGAGCACGGGATCGAAGGAAGTCTGATCTACGCGCTGTCCGCGCCGATCCGCGACCAACTGACAGCGAGCGGCGACGCCGGCACGAACATCCTGCTCGACCTCGGGCCGCAGCTTTCCGCCGAACGCGTCCGTGAGGATGTGCGCCATCCGCGCGGGGCGCGCTCGATGTCGAGCCATCTGCAGAGCCGGCTGCACATCGCGGGCCTGAAGGCGGGTCTGCTGCGCGAATGCGTCGGCAAGGAAGAATTCGCCGATCCGGATACGCTCGCCGCGCGCATCAAGGCGCTGCCGTTGCGCGTGCTGCGCCCGCGGCCGATCGCGGAAGTGATCAGCAGCGCGGGCGGCGTGGCGTTCGAATCGCTCGATCAGCGGTCGATGATCGCCGCGCTCCCCGGCGTCTTCTGCTGCGGCGAAATGCTCGACTGGGAAGCGCCGACAGGCGGATATTTGCTCACGGCGTGTTTCGCGAGCGGGCTGGTGGCGGGCGAAGGGGCGCTCGCGTGGCTTGGGAATCGGAAATCGTAGGTTGCTTCACCGAGCCACGAGCCGCCAAAGCGACGTCACTTCAGCCGACCGCGCCGCGAACAGCGGATCGGTCTTGTCCATCGCGCGCGGATGATTCGGCTTGACGTCGATGCGCCCGTCCACCTTCAATCCCGCCTCATCGATCCATTCCTGCAACTGCGCGCGCGTGCGCAATCCGAGATGCTCGGCGAAGTCCGACAGGATCAGCCAGCCTTCGCCGCCGGGCGTCAAATGCGCGGCGAGACCATCGAGGAAGCCGCGCAGCATGCGGCTCTCGGGATCGTAGATCGCGTGCTCGATCGCCGCGCTCGGTCGCGCCGGCAGCCACGGCGGATTGCACACGATCAGCGGCGCGCGTCCTTCCGGGAAAAGATTCGCCTCGACGACATCGACCTGCTTGCCGAGGCCCAACTGGCCGATGTTTTCGCGCGCACAGGCGAGCGCGCGCGGATCGAGGTCCGTCGCCACGACGCGCTCGACACCGCGACGCGCGAGCACCGCGGCGAGCACGCCGGTGCCGGTGCCGATATCGAAAGCAAGCGACGTCGACGGCAGCGGCTGGTTCGCGACCAGATCGACATATTCGCCGCGCACGGGCGAAAAAACGCCGTAATACGGATGAATCCGGCCGCCCGTCGCCTTGATTTCGACGCCTTTCTTGCGCCATTCATGCGCGCCGATCAGGCCGAGCACTTCGCGCATCGATACCACCGACGCTTCCTTCGCCGGCCCATACGCCTCTTCGCACGCCTGGCGCACGTCCGGCGCGCGGCGCAGCGGAATGGCGTACTGCTCATCGAGCGGGAGGATCAGCATCGCGAGCGTGCGCGCGCGTTGCGATTGCGCGAGACGGTGCAGATTAAAGGCATCGACGGGTGCGGCGGGCTTTTCGGCCGGCGCCTTTTTGGACTTGCGCGGCTTGTTGTCAATGCGGCGGGCCATCGCCTGAAGCAACTGGCGCGCGTTCTGGAAGTCGCCGCGCCAAAGAATCGCGGTGCCTTCGCAGGCGAGCCGGTAGGCGTGATCTGCTGTCATCTGATCGTGACCGATCACGAGGCGCTTCGGCGGCTGATTGCCGCTTTCGGATCGCCAGCGGGCCGAGCGGCTTTCGCCGTCTTCTTCCCAATGAAGTTGTGCCGGAACGTCTGAGGTGCTGCTTCTGGATTGCATGGTTCGTTTATCGCGCGAATGGATTTGGCTGCATTGTGAGGCCATTTCGTATGCGCGGGCGGACGGACCGCGTCGATAGACCGATCCGTGTGACGATCAGGCACAATTCTGCCTTTCTCCGAACGCCATCGCCGAATGAAACTCCGTGCTTTCGCCGCGATTCGCGCGGCCGCGCTTGCTGTTCCGCTCGCTTTCGTATCGCCCGTTTTCGCCGCCGATGCGCCTGGCGCGCCCGCTGCGTCCGCTTCGACGAACGCGCCCGTCAACGATCACTGGGTCAGCGCCTGGGCGACGGCGTTGCAAGCAATTCCGCAACTGGACAAGGCGCCGCCGCTTTATCGCGCGCCGGACGTCGGCGGGCGCACCGTTCGACAGTTGATCTATCCGCTGATCGCCGGCAAGGAAATGCGGCTGCATATCAGTAATGTGTATGGGACCGAGCCGCTCGTCGTCGATTCGATGAGCGTCGCGCGTGCCGTGAGCGGCAGCAGCGCGGCAATTCAGGCGGGGACCGGCCGGCCGGTGCTGTTCGGCGGACGCAAGAGCGTGACGGTGGCGCCCGGCGGACAGATGACGAGCGATCCCGTGGCTTTCGATGTCGCCCGAGATCAGCCGATCGCGGTCAGCATGTTCATGGGGAAGGAGCAGAAGCTCGTGGCGTGGCATCGGATCGCGAGCCAGGTTAACTATGTATCGACGCCCGGCGACCGGACCGAGGAAGCGTCCGCCGCGTCCTTCCGCACGCGATTCACGCAATACGCGTGGCTCACGAACGTGTCGGTGCAGAATCCGTCGGCGCGCACGGTGGTCGCGATCGGAGATTCCATTACCGACGGGATGCGCTCGACGCTCAATGCGAATCGCCGGTGGCCCGACGCGCTCGCGCGCCAGATCGCGCAGAAGAGCGGCGGGCAGGCGGCGGTGGTCAACGCGGGTATTAGCGGAAATCGGCTCCTGAGCAATTCACCGTGCTACGGCGAGGCGCTGGTCAGCCGTTTCGATCGCGACGCGCTGCGCCAGCCGGGCGTGCGCGCGATCATCGTGTTGATCGGCATCAACGACATCAACTTCGCCGCGATGCCCGCCCGCCAAGGTCTCGACTGCGACGCGCCGCATACGCAAGTGAACGCGGACGCGCTCTTGCGCGGCTATCAACGGCTGATCGCGCAGGCACACCAGCGGGGCATCAAGATCTACGGCGCGACGCTGACGCCGGCGTCGCTGCCGCCCGAGCGCGAGGCGATCCGCACGGCGGTGAACGCGTCGCTGCGCGCGAGCCGTTCGTTCGACGGCGTGATCGACTTCGACGAGGCGCTGCGGGATCCGGCGCGTCCGAGCGCGCTGCAGCGTCGGTACGACAGCGGCGACCACATTCATCCGAGCGACACTGGCTATGCCGCGATGGCGGCAGCGGTGCCGGTTGAGTCCGTCGTGGGGGCGGCGAAGTAGGCGTCGCGACGGGGCCTGAAAAAAATCTTCGTCATGACCTTGTAATTGGCATCTGGTTGGCCTAATATTCCGCTCCTCGTCGCAAGACGGGGAGCCGCTAAACGAAACAAGCGGCCTCGAAGTCGACAGTTTTTAGAAGCGAAAGCAAAAAAAGCTGTTGACAGAGAGAAAAAGATTCTTCATAATCTCGTTTCTCTGCTGCTGATGCAGCAAACGCCGGACGGAAGCGGCGCTGAGCAAGACGCTTGGTGCGGTGAGGTGGATAAGTCAGGCGATGTGCTCTTTAAAAACTAACAGCCGATAAGTGTGGGCGCTTGATGGCAAGTGCGGCCGGTTCTTCGGAATCGGCAATAGCAAAAGTAATCAAGAGTCTCACACGAAGTATTAAGAGGAAGGTTTA
>NZ_FCNV02000042.1 GCF_001544615.1 Caballeronia concitans | reverse complement strand
TGGGCCGGCCCCCGCAAACACCGGACATGCGGCAACGCTTAAATTTTGAGGTAGTCTTCTGCCTATGTTTAAGCCTAGTCACAACGTGGAACCACTAGAAGTTCTGACCCAGCCGGAGCAGCGCCGCCGGCGTTCTGTTGAAGAGAAACTGGCGATAGTTCGCGAGACCTTCGAGCCCGGTGCAACGGTTTCGGGCGTCGCTCGCCGGCATCAAGTAAATGCCAACCAGGTCTTTGGCTGGCGCAAGCTCTATCAAGACGGGAGCCTATCGGCGGTCACTGCCGGTGAGCAGGTTGTGCCGGCATCGGACCTAGCCGAAGCGATGAAGCAGATTCGTGAGTTGCAGCGATTGCTGGGAAAGAAGACGATGGAGGTGGAAATCCTCCGTGAAGCAGTGGAGTATGGTCGAGCAAAAAAATTGACTGCGCGCTCACCATTGCTGCCGGGGGACGACCGTTGAAAACGGTCTGTGAAATCCTGGGTGTGTCGCGCTCGAATCTCGCAGTCAAATCGAAGCGGTCGGCTGATTGGGTCGACCGCCGCAAGATGCCCGTCGTCGACGACATGGCGCTTGTCGCCGAACTTCACGAACTGTTAGGCGACGTGCCGACATATGGATACCGACGTGCTTGGGCGCTGCTGAGGCGAAGCCGGGATGCGCAGGCTCAACCGCGCGTCAATGCAAAGCGGGTGTATCGCGTGATGCGTCGCCACGGCCTGCTGCTTGAACGTCGCCCTCGTCAAGTCTCGTCTACGCGTCGGCATGATGGCAAGGTCGCGGTGGACAGAAGCAACGTGCGCTGGTGCTCGGATGGCTTCGAGTTCCGCTGCGATGACGGTGCTCCATTGCGTGTCGTCTTCGCACTCGACTGTTGCGACCGCGAAGCCATGAGTTGGGCCGCAAGCACAGGCGGTTACACTGGCGACATGGTGCGTGACGTCATGCTTCAAGCCGTCGAGAACCGCTTCGCCGGCGCGTTGAAGACCGAAACCGAAGTCGAGTGGTTAAGCGACAATGGTTCCTGCTACATTGCCGACGACACATTAAAGTTCTCTCGGAAAATCGGACTGAAGCCGGTCACGACACCCGTCAGAAGCCCGCAAAGCAACGGGATGGCCGAGAGCTTCGTTAAAACGATGAAGCGTGATTACGTTTCGTGGATGCCGAAACCCGACGCCAGGACGGCGTTGCAAAACCTGGCCATCGCGTTCGACCACTATAACGAGTCACACCCGCACAGCGCCCTGAAATACCGCTCGCCTCGTGAGTTTCGTCGGCAAGCAGTTTCTCCAACCTAAGCGTGACCGGGTGTCCGGTTATGCGGGGGCAAGTCCA
>NZ_FCNV02000012.1 GCF_001544615.1 Caballeronia concitans | reverse complement strand
CTCGGTTAAATTCATTTTGCCCATGACCCATATCTAAGCATAGATAGGGGTGCTAATTCAATGACGCACTGCACTAGCGGAGCACCGCGACGGCGGCGGCGCCAGGAGCGCTCCGACCGGCCGACGACACAAACGGTGGGCCCTTTGTCTGACTCGGCAAAGCCGCAGACTTGTGTCCACCATGGCGTTACTCCTCGTTCCGGTAGAGGAGCCGACAGAGCTTTTACTCTCACCGGTCTCACGCACAAAACCCATAGCGAAGGTGATGAATGACGTCCATCACCTGTTCTCGCTTTCGCTGTGCGAGCAAGTCCAATGCGCTGTGACCTCCGAAACCAATGGTCCGGCTGATGAGCCAGCCTGCCGCTCGGTCTTCCGACTCGAACGTCGCAAGCAGTTCCTCGACTACTTCCGGGTCCATCGCGCGCAAAGCATCCATTGCCCGATGGCCAGTGTCTTGGAGGGCCGTGTACAAATCGCAAGCGTCGCTAGCCAGCGTGTCGAGCGGATTGACGTCACTTGAGGTCATGTTCTTCTGCGCTGTTGGGTTACGATCGAAACAAGCTTTGTGCGTGCTCGGGACAACGCGTCCGGAGCCACCGGTCTTCAACGATACGACCTCGGTTCCCGCACACTTCACAAAGGCGAGCACTTATCGCTTCGGCTAGTTCGATCATGCCTTCTTGCTCGTCATTTTGGCCGCACGAATAGAAGCGAAGCCTGCCGAACTTCTCCTTCACCTGAGTAGCAACTACTTGCGGCGCGCCGTTCTTCGTCGCGGCTTGCAACTGCACACAAAGCGCGTCGATGAGGTCAAACCATCCGTCACCGCATTCGAAACCTCGTGCGTGAATTGGCCTCTGCGAATCAGGGATGCAGAAGTCGTCGCGAGGAGCAGCGCGCTTGACTGTGAAGATGAGCGGGTAATTGGCGCGCAACATGGCATCTAGTCCCGGGCTCATTCTGTTGTCTCCCTTAATAGTGCGACACACATATGTACGACAGTATTGGACGCCGTTTGCAAGCGAGCCTTTAAGCGTAAGCCCCACTTTGGGCCATAGCTAGCAATCTCGAAAAAAGTTGACGACCCTCGCACGTGCTCATGTATTCGGCTGGTCGTTTGCCGCCTAATGCGGGCAGCGGCGTGTGCAGCCACCGGTGCACTCACTTTGCAGCGTCGAAACCTTCGGGGTCGCCCGACTCGTCGACCATGGTCTGCACTTGCGCGATCAGCTCCAACACCGCTCGTCGTTGCACGTGGTCCGCTTCCCTCATGTTGTAGCTCCATGAATACGACGCCACAGGATAGCTTCCACCCTTTCCGCGCCAGAGTCGGTCATGACAGCCTGAATGGGCGTTTTCCCGCCGAGTGCAATCTGCGCATTCGACATCCACGCCGCGGCGTCTCTCGAATCGCTCCACACATGCTGTGCGAGGCGGAGCAGCCGTGCCAAGGACGGACCTTGGCGCCAGGACTTCATGTCTTCGATGGACACACCGGAGATCGCCGACTTAACCGAGCCAGCCAGCTTGAGAATTGACCGCCTTTCTCCTTCCTTGGGGCGCTCTGGTGAAGCGGTGAGTCCCTGCTTTCCATACGCCCCGTTGCCGGACGTGACGCGCAGACGATGGGCATCGAAGCATATACATTTCGACGGAGACGCCAGCGGCAAACTCCCTTCCGCGACCAGCGCTGCACCGGCCCCACGTTTCGCAACATCCGCCGTCCGACGTGCAGTCGCCACGCCAGTGATTCGTGTAAGCCAAAGGGCCGCGGTAGAGGCGATAGCGAGGAGGACTGTGGTGCGCGATGTCATGACTCATCCGTCTCCGGCTTCTTGGTAGAATCACCGCGCGCAATGGACCCGCGCAACCGACTGAATCGCTCGAGGCCCCTCCGAAGGCTCTCATCTTTGTCCGGGTCGGAGGCACGCTGCCACCGGTCGGGCTCTGCGATAGAATGCAATCCGAGTTGACTTGCTGTCTTGATGGGCAAGCGCAACACGAGGTTCACACCGCCACATGCACCCGAACGATTCTCGCCGGTCACCGACTCAACGTCGACGCCACGAATCTCAAGGTACACCACGCCTGACTCAAAGAGTTCCTCGTAAAGGTGCCAAGTCGGTTCGTCGCCTTCGGCTGAGTGGTAGGCAAGGGTTGCTTTTGTGCTCATGAGATTCTCTGCGCTCGCGTCAAATGCATAAGGGAAACACACCGTGCTCAACCGGTCCGAGCACATCCATTACGAACTCGACGCCAAACTCCTTATCGCGCGAACTCATCGACGTGGCGCCTTTAAATGCAGCGACCGGCGAGTTAAGCCACGCAAATCCAAGATCGAAATCTTCAAAGGTCTCGGCAGCGCGAGCCAGGACACGTGCGAGGCGCAACAATGCGGCTGACTCCTCGCAACCCCAACCATCGCTGCGCACCTGCAACTCCCTGATGGCCATAAGGCAACTCCTCGCCGCCGTGTTTTCGTCTTTAGGCGTAGACGCAAAAGTCCATGCGTAAGAGCAGAGTCATGACCGCGCGCATTCCGCTCGGGTCGTACAGCATGTCGAGCGGTCGGCGGCCGTCCAAGGCGATAGCTGGCGCAGCGAGCCAGTCTTGCGCTGCTTGTACGGACCCGAGCACGCTGATCGCCTGCTCCGTTATAGTGCTCAACACTAGAACATCCATCATCAGTTCCTCTGGTCGACCTCGAGTAACGCCGTCCGCGTGGCAGGACGCCGATTCGGACAGGGAACTACCTCGAGTCAGCGAACTGCCACAGTTGGGTTTGGGCAGCCGGCGGCCCAATTCGCCGGGCCCGCCCTGGTCATTAGCCGGAAGGCCCTCGCAGTGCACTTCCAACGCGTCCCCACTACCTACGCGGTGGACTCACCCTGCATTCTCAGAAAGCTGGCACACTCGTGCGCCCCTCGCACAGTGAATAGTCGATTTTCGACTATTCGATTTTGGACTATTCGAAGTTTGTCGGCAAGCTTTTCCGCCTCTGCCAGCTTGGTCGAAAAGTGGAAAAGTCGATTTACACCCAACAATACGAGCTCATGCTAGAAATCCTCCGCAACGCCAGGAAAACCGCTGGGATTTCACAGGCGGAACTGGCTTTGCGATTGGATCTCACTCAGTCAAAAGTCAGCAAGTGCGAGGTCGGGGAGCGCCGTCTGGACTTTATCGAGGTCCGGGAGTGGTGCCGGGCAATAGGTCTTCCCCTGACTACGTTGTTGGATGAGATCGAAGTCGGCATTTCCAGACTTGAAGCGATGAAGGCAAGCCTAAGGAAGCCAGCCAAGAAGCGTACAAGGAAGGCTCAGCAATAACGACCTGTACGCAGGATTGCCTTGGCCGCAGACGTCTCCGACGATGCAATGTCTATCAACTTTGCTCGCCTTCGCCAACGACGATCGACTTTGAGGGCGTCTCTTGGCTGACGGGCGATGCGATCGACCGGTCCAGCGGCGGTCTTCTCCAAGCGCTAGATTGCGGCGTCGGCAAGGCGGATACTTCCAAGGGTGCTTCGACTCAGTTTAGGAAGTGGATCCGCGCGGCATCCGGTGCCGTCCTGTAGACAAGGCCCTCGTCGAACATAACGGCTCCAGGAGGCCGCGCTCACTTTAGTAACGCCGCAACTTGCTGCAGGTGGAATGATCACGTCGACGCGGGCGTCCCGCGCCGCAGTATGAGGCAGTAGCCTACGGGCTTCCGTTTGCCTTTGATTAGAAGCGGCTCGAAACGCTGTAGCGCTTGTCCCAGTTCGAAAGATATGCCTTCGTCAGCGCATGGTCACCACGAACAAGCATGCCATTCTCCGCGTTCCGCTGCTGCGCTGCCTTTGTGAAGTTGAAAGAGCCAGTGAACACCGCCTTGCCGTCGAAAATCATGACCTTGTTGTGCGCGATAGCCGGCTTGATGTCGATGGCGACATCGATGCCAGCATTGCGCAGATAGGTCGCTCCAGAATACTTCTGCGAAACCTGGCTCTTATCGAGGATGACCCTCACGTCGACACCGCGGTCCTTCGCACGCTTGATTGCAGCCGCGATCGGAGCGCTCGTGAACGAGTAGGCCTGCACGCGGAGCTGCGAACGCGTCTGGTCGATTGCTGAAACGAGGAGGTCCTGGCAGCTTGCACCGTCGGGCACGAAGCACAGTTGGTACGAAGCGCCATCCTCGAAATCGGCGGGCTTAGTGCCGGCGGCGGGGCCCCAATGCAAAAGGTCAAGCGCGCCGGCGGACGGAGCGAACGTGCTGCAAATGGCCGCAACGACGATCGATGCGAGAACTGCAAACTTCAGTTTCATTAGCGCTTGCGGAAGTAGTGGTTGTCGCACGCGTTACGTTACCAAACAAACTCCTTCTTGAGCGCTGCTTTAGGCTTGGCGTTTTCCGTTACTGGTCCGCACTGTTCGCGACCGCACGTGTCCGCCAGCACCGTTTTGTGTGGATAACTTTCGGCCCGCCCCCCCCTGCACCCCCTGTAGGAGGAAAGAGATAGAGGACCGAAAACACAAAAGCAAAACCTTCAACCCTCGCGAACTAAGGGTGTTCGCGAAGTAAAGTGAACACCTTGGGTCTGCATAAAACATCGTGCCGCAGGATCCGTCGAACAACCGGAGCATCTGGTCGCGCATCGAAGAAGCGGTGCGCCGGCTCACCGAGGAATCGGGCGAAGCGTACGTCGTCACCGGGCCGCTGTTCTCGGGCCGGCAATTGCAGACCATCGGCGAATCGCGCGTGCTCGTGCCGACGCAACTGTACAAGGTCGTGTATCTGCCGCAGCGGCAGATTGCTTTCGCGGTGGTCGTCGAGAACATGCCGACCAAAACCTATACGATGAAGACCGTGCGCGAACTCGAAGCAATGAGCGGCCTCGCGTTTCCCGGCATTCCCGACGCACTGAAAGACAAACGAATTGGAGGATTGAGAGGTGTTTAAGCCATTTGCCAACGATACCGACGCGATGAACATCGCGGGCGACGCCATCAACATCGTCAACGGCAAGACGCGCGTGACGGTCAGCGGCGACCTGACCATCGCGCGGGACCAGGCGGGACTGGCCGCCGCGCAGGCGCTCCACGATGCGCTGGGCGCGATCGTCGAGGCGCTGAAGAAGGAATCGAACCTTCCCGCGAAGCTGCCGGACGAACCGCCCGCGCCCACCGGCACCGCCGACAATCCGTTCATCTGACGTGATCGAATGCCACGTGAGCCCGAGTCCGCTCGGGCCGATTCTTTATCGCGCGGAAGGCGACTGCCTGACCGGGCTTTTCTTCGTCGGGCAGAAGCATTTTCCGCCGGGCGTGACGATGCCCGCTGAAGATCGCCCCGCGCCGCGCGTGATCGATCAGGCGCGGGAAGAGATTGGCGAATACCTCGCGGGCGGGCGCCGGGCATTCTCAGTGCCCACGCGACTGCACGGCACGGCGTTCCAGCAGCAGGTCTGGGAGTTGTTGCGCCAGATTCCTTTCGGCGATGCCTGGACCTACGGCGATCTCGCGCGCCGGCTGGGTTTGCCGCCGGGCGCATCGCGGGCCGTCGGCGGCGCGAACGGGCGCAATCCGGTGGCGATCATCGTGCCGTGTCATCGCGTGATCGGCGGCGACGGCGAGTTGACGGGCTACGCGGGCGGCGTCGATCGCAAGCGCTGGCTGCTCACGCTCGAAGGCGGACCGGGCCGCGAGCAGTTGCAGCTGTTCTGACTATTTCAACTGCACAAAAAAGCTCGCGGCCATGCGGTGCGCGAGCTTTTTTCCGGGCGCCTTGCGATGCGGCTTACTGCTTCAGCAGAATTTCCACGCGGCGATTCTCGGCGCGGCCATCGCTCGTCGCATTCGATGCAACCGGGCGTGCCTTGCCGTAACCCTTCATCGCGAACGCCTGCGCCTGAAGGCCGTGGCTCTTCGGATACCCGAGCACGGCTTGCGCGCGGCGCTCCGACAGCGCGACGTTGTATTGCGCGGGACCGACGGCGTCGGTGAAGCCTTCGACCGTGACCGAAGCGAAGGTCACGTCGCGGACTTCGGCGATGAGCCTGTCGAGAATGGTCCGGGCATTCGGCGTCAATTGAGCGCTATCGAAGGCGAAGTTGGTCTTTTCATCGAGCGTGACCTTGCGTGTGGACGCCGGAGCCGGCGCGACGGGCGCGGCGGCAGGCGGCGGCGCCGGCTGAGCGGCCGGTGCAGGCGCGGGCGCGGGTTGAGCGGGCGCGCCGCACATGAAGACGACTTCGCGCGCATCGCCCGGTGCGCGCGTGCCCGTGACGTTCTGCAGCACGGTGTATGGCTGATTGCCGCAGGCGCTTTGCACGGCCTTCATGCAGGCGCTGCCGCTTTCGAAAAGGCCGTAGCATTCGGCGCGAAACGCCTGCTGCCCGCTCGACGTTGTGATCGGCTGAATATTGAACGTAGCCCCGGAATTGGACGCACAGCCGGAAAGCACGGCAGAAATAGCAAAGACAGCGGCGACGGTTTTCTTGAACATCTCGATTTTTATCAGGGAAGCGCAACGCGTCTGCGACGACACGTCGTTATTGAGAGCGGTGCTTGCCTTGCCCGCCTCGTACGGCAACGCGGGCGTTCATAAGCGGGGCGATTCTACAAGCGCGATCGCGCTCGTCGCAGAAGATAAATCCCAATTTATCGAACTAATCCGACGCTCGATTAATGAGATTAGCTAGCGCAGTTTTTGGCGCTTCGAATCGGTTTGAGAAGATTGCGACGACGGCTTCGCATCGAGCGATTCACGCGGCGCCATGATGCGCGAATCCGATGGCGGTTCGGACAAGCGCGAGAAGATTCCCCTGTCCGCCTGAAACCTGAACGGCGCGCTGGAAAGAATATGCGGATCGATCAAAGGTTCGGCGGTCCGCGCCAGAACAGGCGACGACAACAGGGAAACGAAAAAAGCGGCGCGCGCGACGGCGGCCGAAACTGAATGCGGATGGTGCATGGCGTGAAAGGCAGTGACTGGCGCGGCGCGCGCCGGAAGGACGGCCGGAAGTTCACGGCGTCCACGAAAACGAATGGCCGCCATTTCACCAGCCCGCACGCTCGCGAACCATGAGAAGCGTCTCAAATCGGTCTGTCCACGACGAAACGCCGCATGGGGCCCGAGCGGGCGCGAATAATGCAGCGACAGTCCGCTAGATTGCGCCTGCGATTCCGAGCTTCGCAGCGCCACGACGCGTCCGGTTCGTGCGTGACCGACGCCGAACCCATGCAGCACGGCATCGCGGTGAGCGAATTTATGCATCGAACGGCGACAGTCTGCCTTTCGTCAGCCATAATTCGCCATCTCGAAAAAAGCGGTCCGCCGGGTAAAAACGAAAATTTCATGAGCCAAGACGACAATCTCCCGCCCGATCCATCGCCGCAACCGGTCGCCAGCGACGGCAACGTCACGACGGGCGTGCCGGGCCTCGACGATATCCTCGGCGGCGGTCTGGTCGAAGGCGGTCTGTATCTGATCGAAGGCATGGCGGGCGCCGGCAAGACGATTCTCTCTTCGCAAGTCGGCTTTCACCGCGTCGCGAAGGGCGACAAGGTGCTGTACGTCACGCTGATCGCGGAATCGCATACGAAGCTGCTGTCGCATCTGCGCGCGCTGTCGTTCTACAACGCCGACGCCATCTCGGACCGCATGCTGTTCGTGAGCGGCTACCACGAGCTGATGCGCGACGGCCTCTCGGGTTTTCTCGCGCTCATCGCCTCGACGATCAAGACGAGCCGCCCGCGCTTCATGGTCATCGACGGTTTTCGCAGCGCCCGCGAGTTCAGCTCGACCGAACTCGAACTCTCGCAGTTCATCCACGAGTTGTCCGCGTTCGTGTCCGCCGCGCGCTGCACGACGCTGATCCTCGCGCCGCTGTCGGGCAACGAGCCGCATCCGGAGCACACGCTGGTGGACGGGCTCATCGAGCTGAACCGGTTCAACACCGGCATGCGCCGCGCGCGCGAAATCGAAGTCCACAAGCTGCGCGCCCGCGATCATCTGCTCGGCAAGCATTTCTTCAATATCACCGAAAACGGGCTCGTCACGTTCCCGCGCCTCGAAGCATCGCGCGGGCACACGGCCAACCCGTCCCATTTCGAAGGCAGGCTCGACTTCGGCTTCCCGAGCTTCGACCGCATGCTCGGCGGCGGCGTGATGCGCGGCTCGACCACGACGATCATCGGGCCGTCGGGCGTCGGCAAGACGCTGCTGGCGTTGAAGTTCCTGCAGGCGGGCGTCGATCGCGGCGAGCGCTGCGTGTACTTCGGCCTTTACGAATCGCCCGATCGGCTGGTCGCCAAGGCGCAGTCGGTGGGCATCGACCTGACCGCGGCCGTGAACGACGGACGCCTCGCGATCCAGTGGCATTCGGCAGTCGAACTCGCCATCGACGAACTCGCCTCCGAACTGATGGCCGTCGTCGCGCGCACGAACGCGACGCGGCTCGTGGTGGACGGCATCGACGGCTTTCTGCAGTCGGCAAACCGCATCGAGCGCTTCGGCCTGTTCATCAACGCGCTCACGCAGCGGCTGCGCAGCGCCGGCGTGACCGCCTTGCTGACCGAGGAACTGCCGCTCTACAACGAATTCGCCGCGCCCGCGACGCTGCGCGCCTCCGCGATGACCGAGAACATCGTGCTGATGCGTTACGTCGAACTGAATTCGGCGCTTCATCGCATGGTGGCGGTCGTCAAGCAGCGCGAAGGCGCGCACGATTCGGCGATCCGCCGGCTGACGATCGATTCGCGCGGGCTGCACTTGAGCGAGGGATTCATCGGACCGACGGGCATCCTGTCCGGGCATCCGTCGCTCTCGCCCGCGCTTTCCGTGTCGGATCCCGGCGCGCGCGCATGAAAAAGATCCTCGTCGTCGACGACGAATTCGACATCCTGACCACCTGGCGGCTCGTGCTCGAAATGGAGGGCTACGAGGTGACGACCGCGTCCAACGGACGCGTCGCGCTCGAAGCCGCGAACATGAACGCGCCGGATCTCGTCATCACCGACTGGATGATGCCGCACAAGGACGGCGTCGAGCTGATCCGCGACCTGGCGGCAAGCGAGTCGCTGCGCAAGGTGCCGGTGATCCTGATGAGCGCGGCGGCGAATGCGCCGGAGTTAGAGCATCCGTCCGCGCGGTTTCGCCGCAAGCCGTTTTCCATTGACGATCTGATCGCACTCGTGAACCATTTGATCGGTCCGGCCTGAATCGCGAAACACGTGCGATGAAGCGCCGGGCACGAAGCGTGCTCTATCGTCCGCTCCGGCACTGCCGGTTGTATCGAAGCAGCATCGACGCAGTTTCGAGGCAATTCCAACGCAAACCGCTTCAACCAGAATGGGAGGCACCATGGTGCAAGATCAAGTGGAAGGCACGGCGCAGAACGTGGTCGGCAAGGTGCAGGATGCGGTCGGCGCGCTGACGGGCGACGCGGGCGCGCAGGTCGAAGGCAAGGCCCGGCAGGCGTTCGGCTCGCTTCAGGAGAGCTACGGGCAGACGCTCGACAACGTGCGCTCCGCTGTGTCGAATCAGCCGATCAACGGCGTGTTGATCGCGGCGGCTGTCGGCTTCGTGCTCGGCGCGTTGTGGAATCGCGATCGTTGAGCATGACGTGCGCTGCTTAGCCGGCGCATCGGCCTGAAAAAAACAAAGCCGACGCATCGCGCGTCGGCTTTGTCGTTGCTGCGGTCGCGCTAGACGGCAAGCACGTTGGAGAGCATGCCGATTCCCGCAATCGATACATCCACGCGCGCCCCGTCCTTGATCGACCCGACGCCGACCGACGTGCCGCACGCGATCACATCGCCGGGAACGAGCGTCATGTCGTGCGAGATCAGGCTCACCTGCTCGGCGGGCGAGAAGATCATGTCGTCGAGCGGATAGTTCTGCCGTTCGACGCCATCCACCGTCGTCGTGAGCGTCGCGCTGCGCCAGTCGAAGCCGCTCACGATAGCCGGCCCCAGGCACGTGAATGTGTCGAAGCCCTTCGAGCGGCACCACTGCGCGAAGTTGGGATCCTCCTGCAGCAGTTCGATCGCGGTGACGTCGTTCACGCATGTGTAGCCGAAGATCGCGTCCTCGGCCTCTTCCACCGACGCCGCCGACACCGTCTTGCCGATCACGATCCCCAGTTCGCCTTCATACGCGATCTTGCCGTGATAGCTGCGCGGTCGCCTGATCGACTCGTTCGGTCCGATGACCGACATCGGCGGCTTGATGAGAAAGAGCGGATGCTGCGGCGGCGCCTTGTCGAGCTTCTGCGACAGCGCGTAATAGTTGTTCCACAACGCGACGATCTTGCTCGGCTCGCACGGCGCGAGCAGCGTGAGGTCGTCGGCGGCGAAGGAGATGTCGGTCGGGCGCGGACGATCGAAAAGCGCGCCGTCGTGCTGCACGACGCGCCCCGAGTGCGAATCGAGCGTGCCGAAGCCGATGCGGCCGTCGCCATCGCGAAAGCGTATCCAGGTGGTCACTTATGCGGTCCTCGTTGGATGAGGGAGCGCGGGCCGCGCTCCCTCGTTTCACGTCAGATCAAACCCGCGCCACGCGCCCACTTATATTTCGCACCGAGCACGGCAACCGGCAATTCGGTCGAATACGCATAGGCCGGCACGCCGTGTTCATACAGATACTCGGCGGCCTCCTCCACCTGCACGTCGCCCGCGAGCGACGCCACGATCGGCTTCTCGATGCCGCGCGCCTTCATTTCCTCCTTCACTTCGATAACCAGCTTCGCAAAGACCATCGGCGGCGTGATGATCGTGTGCCAGTAGCCGAGAATGATCGAATGAATGCGGTCGTCTTCCAGCCCGAGCTTGATCGTGTTCTTGTACGTGCTCGGCGGCTCGCCGCCCGTGATATCGACCGGATTGCCCGCCGCGCCGAACGGCGGAATGAACTTGCGGAACGCGGCGTCGAGGTCGTCGGGCATCGTCATCAAGGACAGATTGTTGTCCACGCACGCATCCGAAAGCAGCACGCCCGATCCGCCCGCGCCCGTGATGATGACGACGTTCTCGCCCTTCGGCGTCGGCAGCTTCGGAATGCCGCGCGCGAATTCGAGCAGATCGCGCAGCGACCGCGCGCGGATCACGCCGCATTGCTGGAACACGTCCTCGTAGATCTTGTCGTTGCCCGCGAGCGCGCCGGTGTGCGAACTCGCCGCGCGCGCCCCGAGGCTCGTGCGGCCCGCCTTCAGCACGACGACCGGCTTCTTCTTCGATACGCGCTTCGCCGCTTCCGCGAACGAGCGGCCATCCTTCAGATCTTCGCAATGCTGCGCGATGATCTCGGTGTTGTCGTCCTGCTCGAAGAACGTGAGCAGATCGTCTTCGTCGATATCGCTCTTGTTGCCGAGGCCGACGATCGCGGACACGCCCATTTTCGCCGAACGCGAGAAGCCGATAATCGCCATGCCGATCCCGCCCGACTGCGACGACAGTGCCGCCTTGCCCTTCACGTCGTACGGCGTGCAGAACGTCGCGCAGAGATTCTTCGGCGTGTAGTAGAAGCCGTAGATGTTCGGGCCCATCATGCGAATGTCGTACTGACGCGCGATCTTGACGATCTCCTCCTGGCCTTCGTGATTGCCCGTCTCCGCGAAACCCGACGGAATCAGCACCGCGCCCGGAATCTTCTTCTCGCCCACTTCGACGAGCGCCTGCGCGACGAACTTCGCGGGAATCGCGAACACGGCCACGTCGATGACGCCCGGCACGTCCTTCACGCTCTTGTACGCCTTGCGGCCCATGATCTCGTCGGCTTTCGGGTGGATCGGATAGATCGTGCCCTGATAGCCGCCGTTGATCAGGTTCTTCATCACCGAATTGCCGATCTTGCCGTCCTCGTTTGACGCGCCGATCACCGCGACCGCATCCGGCTTCATGATGCGGTTCATCTGCGTGACGATCTGCTCCTGCGTCGGACGATAGCGCGGCGCGGCCGGCTCGAAGTCCATCACGATGCGCACGTCCGCCGCGACCGCGCCGCTCGGGCTCGCGAAGACCGGATTCAGGTCCATCTCGGAGATTTGCGGGAAATCGTCGACGAGACGCGACACGCGCTCGACCAGCGTGATGAGCGCCTCGCGATTCACGGGTTCCGCGCCGCGCACGCCGCGCAGCACCTCGGCGGCCTGAATGCCGTCGAGCATCGACGCGGCTTCTTCGCGCGTGACGGGCGCCAGGCGGAACGTCACGTCCTTCAGCACTTCGACCAGCACGCCGCCGAGACCGAACGCGATCAGCTTGCCGAACGACGGGTCCGTCACCGCGCCGATGATCACTTCCTGCCCCGCGCCGACCATCTGCTGCACCTGCACGCCGACGATCGTCGCGTTCGGATCGTACTTCTTCGCGTTCTCGATGATCGTCGCGTAGCCGGCCCGCACGTCGGCCTCGTTCTTCACGCCGACGAGCACGCCGCCCGCCTCCGTCTTGTGCAGGATTTCCGGCGAGACGATCTTCAGCACCACCGGATAGCCGATGAACGACGCGAGCTTGGCTGCATCGTCCGCGCTCGTCGCCACGCCTTCCTGCGGCACGGAAATGCCGTATGCATCGCAGACGAGCTTGCCTTCCGGCGCGGTCAGCGACGTGCGGCCCTCGGCCTTCACGCGATCGAAAATCTCGGAAACGCGGCGTTTTGCATCGGCGGCATGCAGCGGCACGACGTTGGCGGTCTGCGTGGATTCGTTGCGGGCTTCACTGCGTTCCTGGACGACGGTGCTGTTCATTTGGTATGTCTCCGTGTGTAGGGGCGTGCCGGTCCGCGCCGCCCCTCTTGCGGGGGCGGCGGCGTCAACATCGAGTGAGGCGGGTCAGATCGCGCCGAGGCTTCTCAGCGTCGCGATCTGGTCGGGCGAGTAGCCGAGCTCGGCCATGACTTCTTCGGTGTGCTCGCCAAGCAGCGGCGAGCGCACCACGTCGGTCGGGCTATCGGACAGCTTGATCGGATTGCCGACCGTCAGGTACTTGCCGCGCACCGGATGATCGACTTCCACGACCGTGCCCGTCTTTCTGAGCGACGGCTCTTCCGCGATCTCCTTCATCGACAGGATCGGACCGCACGGAATGTCGTGCTTGTTGAGGATTTCCATTGCCTGGAACTTGGTCTTCGTCATGGTCCAGCGTTCGATCTCGGCGAAGATGTCCTTCAGATGCGGCAGCCGCGCGTTGGGCGTCTTGAAGTCCGGATGATCGATCCACTCCTCCTTGCCGATCACCTTGCAGATTTCGCCCCACACCGGCGCCTGCGTGATGAAGTAGATGTACGCGTTCGGATCGGTTTCCCAGCCCTTGCACTTCAGGATCCAGCCCGGCTGGCCGCCGCCCGATGCGTTGCCCGCGCGCGGCACCGCCTCGCCGAACGTGCCGTTCGGATACTGCGGATACTCCTTCATCACGCCGGTGCGTTCGAGCCGCTGCTGGTCGCGCAGCTTCACGCGGCAGAGGTTGAGCACGCCGTCCTGCATCGCCGCGAGCACTTTCTGTCCGCGTCCCGTGCGATTGCGCTGATAAAGCGCCGTCACGATGCCGAGCGCGAGATGCAGCCCCGTGCCCGAATCGCCGATCTGCGCGCCGGTGACGACGGGCGGGCCGTCGTCGAAACCGGTGGTCGATGCCGCGCCGCCCGCGCACTGCGCGACGTTCTCGTAGACCTTGCAGTCTTCGTACGGCCCCGGGCCGAAGCCCTTCACGGACGCGACGATCATCGCCGGATTCAGCTCCTGGATGCGCTCCCACGTGAAGCCCATGCGATCCAGCGCGCCCGGCGCGAAGTTCTCGACGAGCACGTCGCACTTCTTGACGAGCGTCTCGAGCACTTTCTTGCCCTCGGGATTCTTCGTGTCGATGGTGATCGACCGCTTGTTGTGGTTCAGCATCGTGAAGTAGAGGCTGTCGGCGTCGGGAATATCGCGCAGTTGCTCCCGCGTGATGTCGCCCGCGCCGGCGCGCTCCACCTTGATGACGTCCGCGCCGAACCACGCCAGCAGTTGCGTGCAGGTCGGGCCCGATTGAACGTGCGTGAAGTCGAGAATGCGCACTCCGTCGAGTGCCTTGCCCGAGGTGTTGCTCATGGCTGTCTCCCTAAGTCTGTCCGTTCGCGTCTTGATCGCTCTTTATTTGTACATGGTTTGCGCCATCGTGCCAGGGGCATAAACCGTAGGATCGACCCAGATGTTGATGACCGCGCTCTTGCCTGTCTTCGCGATCGACTCGCGCGCCCGCTGCAACGCACCCGCGATCTTCGACGCTTCGTACACCTCTTCGCCGTAGCCGCCGAGCATTTCCGCGAAGCGTCCGTACGGCACGTCCGAGAGCAGATTGCCGACGTTGCCGCGCTCTTCCCCGTACTTGGCGAGCTGGCCGTAGCGGATCTGGTTCATCGCCGAGTTGTTGCCGACGACCGCGATATACGGCACGCCGAAGCGATTCGCCGTTTCCATGTCGAACGAGGTCATTGAGAACGCGCCGTCGCCGTAGTAGCAGAGCACTTCCTTCTCGGGATTCGCCAGGCCCGCCGCGATCGCGAAGCCGGTGCCGACGCCGAGCGATCCGAGCGCGCCCGGGTCCATCCACTGGCCGGGGCGGCGCGGACGCACCGCTTGCGCGGAGATGGTGACGACGTCGCCGCCATCGCCGATGTAGATGGTGTCGTCGGACAGGAACTGATTGATTTCATGCGCGACGCGATACGGATGGATCGGGCTCGCGTTCGACGTGAAAAGCGGCATGAGCTTGGCGGTCGCGGTTTCCTCGGCTGCCGCGAGTTCGCGCATCCAAGCCTGGCGCGACTGGCGCTTGTCGTTCTTGAGACGCCCGCTCGCGGCCTGCAGCACCGCGCCGAGAATCGCGCCCGGATCGCCGACGAGGCCCAGGTCGATCTCGCGGTTCTTGCCGACCGTGCGGTAATCCATGTCGATCTGAACGAGCTTCAGATCCTTGCTGATGCGCTTGCCGTAACCCATGCGGAAATCGAACGGCGTGCCGACGATCACGATCAGATCCGCCTTCGCGAAAGCCTGCGAGCGCGTGCGGTCGAAGTGATGCGGATCGCCCGGCGGCAGCAGGCCGCGGCTCGCGCCGTTGAAGTAGCCGGGAATATCGAGACCGCGCAGCAGCGCGACGGCTTCTTCGTGACCGCGCGCCGTCCAGACTTGCTGGCCGTAGAGAATCGCCGGACGCTCGGAGTTGACGAGCAGATCGGCGAGCTTTTCGATGTCCTTCGGATCGCCGACCGATTTCGTCGATGCGCGATAGCGCCCCGGCTGCGGAATCACGGCCTTGCTGATGTCGATTTCACGGTCGAGCACGTCGCGCGGAATTTCCAGATACGCCGGGCCGGGCGCGCCGTTGAACGCTTCGCGCGCGGCCATCGACACCATGTCGGCGACGCGCTCGGTGCTCGGCACGGTGGCGGCGAACTTGGTGATCGGCGCCATCATGTCGACGTGCGGCAGGTCTTGCAGCGAACCCATCTTGTGCTGCGTGAGCGCGCCCTGACCGCCGATGTGGATGATCGGGCTTTCCGAGCGGAATGCCGTGGCGACGCCCGTCACGGCGTTGGTGCAGCCGGGGCCGGCCGTCGTGACGACGCAGCCGAGCTTGCCGGTCTGACGCGCGTAGCCGTCGGCGGCATGGGCGGCGACCTGCTCGTGGCGAACGTCGATGATGCGGATGCCTTCATCGACGCAACCGTCATAGATGTCGATGATGTGGCCGCCGCACAGGGTGAAAATGGTGTCGACGCCTTCGTTCTTGAGTGCTCGCGCGACCAGGTGGCCGCCCGAAACGACGCCCGCGCCGCGTGTTTTCTGTTTGAGCGTGTCTTCGGCGGTGGTGCTGGCGGGAGCGGTTTCCGGACGGCTGCTGACGACTTCGGACATTGTTGTCTCCTCCTCGATGGGGGTTGTGTGCGATCCCGGGCGTCGCGCTGCCGCCCGGTTTCTGTGATATACAATATTCCACACACAGTATTAGTCAAGCGTTCGGCGAGGGCGAAAACCCTGTGATGCAGTGCGTCATGGGCTGCGTGGCTTTTCCCGCTTGACTTTCGCTTTCGTTTTGGTCGCAGCGCAGCAAAAATCCCCGCCTTGCCGATCTTTTTTGATCGTCGTGAAATGTGATATATCACATACCAGCGCGAACGCCCCGCTCATCCTTCTCGCGCCACAGCCATCAAAACAGGAGACGCAATGAACATCCATGAGTACCAGGCGAAGGCGCTGCTGCGAAAGTACGGCGTCGCGGTCCCGCAAGGCCGCGTCGCCTTCAATGCGCAGGAAGCCGCGGACGCCGCGACCGCGCTCGGCGGTCCGGTATGGGTCGTGAAATCACAGATTCACGCGGGCGGCCGGGGCGCCGGACGCTTTTCAAACGACCCCGACGGCAAGGGCGGGGTGCGCGTCGTCAAATCGGTCGATGACGTGCGCGCGAACGCGCAGAAGATGCTGTCCTCCGTGCTCGTGACCAAGCAGACCGGCGCGGCAGGCAAGGAAGTGAAGCGGCTCTATATCGAGGAAGGCTGCGACATCGCGCGCGAGCTGTATCTCGGGATGCTCGTCGATCGCGCCACGTCGCGCATCACGATCATGGCGTCGACCGAAGGCGGGATGGAGATCGAGGAAGTCGCGCACCGCACGCCGGAGAAAATCCTGAAAGTAGCGATCGATCCGGCGACCGGCCTCCAGCCGTATCATGCGCGGCAAGTGGCGTTCGGGCTCGGGCTCAGCGGCAAGCAGGTCGCGGCGGCGTCGAAGTTCATCGCGGCGCTGTATCAGGCGTTCGTCGATCTGGACGCGTCCGTCGTCGAAGTGAATCCGCTCGTCGTGACCGGTTCCGGCGACGTGATGGCGCTCGACGCCAAGCTCAATTTCGACGACAACGCGCTCTACCGGCATCCGGACATCGAAGCGTTGCGCGACGAGGACGAGGAAGATCCCGCCGAAATCGAAGCGGCGAAGCACGGCCTGAACTACGTGAAGCTCGACGGCAACATCGGCTGCATGGTGAACGGCGCGGGCCTCGCGATGGCGACGATGGACATCATCAAGCTGTACGGCGGCGAACCCGCGAACTTTCTCGACGTGGGCGGCGGCGCGACGCAAGAACGCGTCGCGACCGCGTTCAAGCTGATCCTGCGCGACCCGAAAGTGCGCGGCATCCTCGTCAACATCTTCGGCGGCATCATGCGGTGCGACGTGATCGCGCAAGGCGTGGTCGCGGCGGCGCGCGAGATCGACCTGCACGTGCCGCTCGTCGTGCGTCTCGCGGGCACCAACGTCGACGCCGGACGCGAAATTCTCCGCAGCTCGGGCCTCGCCATCATCCCGGCAGAAAATCTCGCCGATGCCGCCGACAAGATCGTTTCCGCCGTTGCCGTGGGAGAGTCGAAATGAGCGTTCTCATCAATAAAGATACGAAGGTCATTTGCCAGGGCTTCACCGGCGCGCAGGGCACATTTCATTCCGAGCAGGCGATCGCGTACGGCACGCGCATGGTCGGCGGCGTCACGCCCGGCAAGGGCGGCACGACGCATCTGGAGCTGCCGGTGTTCGACACGGTGGCCGACGCGGTCGCCCGAACGGGCGCGGAGGCGTCCGTGATTTACGTGCCGCCGCCCTTCGCCGCCGATGCGATCCTCGAAGCCATCGATGCGGAAGTGCCGTTCATCGTCTGCATCACCGAAGGCATTCCGGTGCTCGACATGCTGCGCGTGAAGCGCGCGCTCGCGGGGTCGAAGAGCCGTCTCGTCGGGCCGAACTGTCCGGGCGTCATCACGCCTGGCGAATGCAAGATCGGCATCATGCCGGGGCATATTCATCGGCCGGGGAAGATCGGCGTCGTGTCGCGGTCGGGCACGCTGACGTACGAGGCCGTCGCGCAGACGACCGCCGCGGGGCTCGGGCAGACCACGTGCATCGGCATTGGCGGCGATCCGGTGAACGGGACGAATTTCATCGACTGCCTCGCGCTCTTTCTCGCCGATGACGCCACCGAAGGCATCATCATGATCGGCGAGATCGGCGGATCGGCGGAAGAGGAAGCCGCGCAGTTCCTGAAGGACGCGAAATCGAGGAAGCCGGTGGTCGGATTCATCGCGGGAACGAGCGCGCCGCCCGGACGGCGCATGGGCCACGCGGGCGCGATCATTTCCGGCGGCTCAGGGACGGCGAGCGCGAAGATCGACGCGATGAGGTCGGCGGGGATTCATGTCGCGGATTCGCCCGCGACGCTGGGGGAAACGATGGTGCGGGCGCTGCGGTAACGTTCTGAGGCACGAAAGCAAAAGGCCGCGCGGCAAACACCGCGCGGCCTTTTCTCTTACTAACTAGCTGAACCCGCCTCAATCCAGAAAATCGCAATTCGCCTCGACGAACGCCGCCAGATCGAGCGAATGCTGCTTCACGAGCCGTTCGACCAGTTCCGTATCGCGCTTCTCCAGCGCCTCGATGATCCGCATGTGATCGACGATCGAGCGCGACGCGCGGTCGCTCTGCGAGATCGTCATCTTTCGGATGGCGCGCACGTGCACGAAGATGTTCTTGATCGTATCGAAGATGATCTGCGACTTCGAAAGCCGCACGATCGCCTGATGGAACGCGATGTTCGCTTCCGAATACTCGTCGATATGCTCGGCGGGCGTGGAATCGCGGAAATTGTCGAACATGTGGCGCAGATGGGCGATTTCCTCGTCCGTCGCGCGCTGCGTGGCAAGGCGCGCCGCCATGCTTTCGAGCGCCGCCCACATGTGAATCATCTCGACGATCTCGCGCTTGGTCTTGCGCAAGATATACACGCCCCGGCGCGGCACCGTGCGCAGAAAGCCTTCCTGCTCCAGCAACGTCATGGCCTCGCGAATGGGCGTGCGGCTCACCCCGAGCGCCTCCGTCAGCTCTTTTTCGTCCAGACGGATTTCCTCGCGCGAGCGGTAGATATCCGCCTCCGCGATTGCCTGCCGCAGTTTCGCGTACGCCTGGTCGCGCAGCGAAACCGTGGCATTGATCGGCTCCAGCGAGAGCGTGAGCCCTCGAACTTCCGGCCGTTCTACGGATTGAGTATCAGATGGCATTGATGACTTGATTTCCCATTTGCGGCCGGTCTGCAGTGACGCGCTTGCCCGAACCGCCGTTCCGCTCGTCCGCCGCGAGACCGGCGAAACGACCGTGTTCCTGTGCGCGCTGCAGCATGTCCTGCGGCACCGCGGACGCAATCATAAAGGTAACGCCCACACCAACGGCCACCAACGCGAATCCGACAACTACCAACAAGGCGATGCTCATCTCAGGCTCCGGTTAAATCACTCAAGAGCCCCTAGTATATGTTGCGTCGCAGCAGGACGCAACATATTTTGCATCTTGTATATCAGAAACAACGCGTGGGCCGTCGAGTGCAGTTTATGCCGCTTTCTGCGCTTGCGGGAGTGGTAGCGCACGCGCCGTGCCTTGGTTCACCGCCTCTCGCAATTTGATCAATGCAAGGACGGCATCGATCATCGGCGTGTCGATCTTCACCAGACGGCCGATCTCCTGCACGACCGTGATGAGCGGGTCGATTTCCATCGGACGGCCCGCTTCGCAATCCATCAGCATCGATGTCTTGTGCGCACCCACCGCGCCCGCGCCGTTGATCCGCCGCTCCACGTCCACGCGGAAATTCACGCCGATCCTGTCGCCGATGGCCTTCGCCTCCAGCATCATCGCCTTGGAGAGCGCGCGCGTGCCGGGATCGCTCGTGAGGACGTCGAGCGTCGCGTGCGTGAGCGCGCTGATGGGGTTGAAGCAGAGATTGCCCCACAGCTTGAGCCAGATTTCGTCGCGGATGTTGTCGCGCATCGGCGCTTCCATGTCGGCGGCGACCATGATGTCGTGCAGCGCCTGCAAGCGCGGCGTGATCTGGCCGCTCGGCTCGCCGATCGGAAACTTCTTGCCGTAGTGATGCTCGATCACACCCGGCTCCGCGATTTCCGCCGCCGGCAGCAGCACGCAGCCGATCGCGCGTTCCGGGCCGAACACGTCCCACTGCCGGCCGCCCGGATCGATGCTTTGCAGCTTCGTCCCGGCAAACTCGCCGCCGTGCTCGTAGAAGTACCAGTAAGGCAGGCCGTTGACCGCGGTGACGATGGCCGTATCGGGGCCGAGGAGCGGCGGAATCAGATCGACCACACCGGGCACCGAGTGCGCCTTCAGCGCGATGATCACGTAATCCTGCGGCCCAAGCTCGGCGGGATTATTCGTGCAGCGGACCTTGACCGTGTGCTCTTCCCCATCGATCCTCAGGCGCACGCCGTTTGCCTGCATCGCCGCCAGATGCGGCCCGCGCGCCACGAAGCTGACATCGGCTCCGGCGCGCGCGAGTTGCGCCCCCATGTAACCGCCGATGGCGCCGGCGCCGTATACGCAGATTTTCATGGTTCGTCTCCTGAGTAAGTAGCCTGATAGCCTTCTGATATACCAGATACTACATTCCAGATGCAGACCAAACAAGGCGATTCGCACGAGCGGAAACCCGCACGCGACGTCTCGCGGTACGCGAATCCACAATCGAGAAAAAGAAAAAGCGCGCGATCAGGCCTCGATGGCCTGAGCTGCAATAAGAGTATGCGTCGACGACGCGATGAAGTGCGACCAGACGCCCGCCGCGCTTGCACGCAGCGCGCGGCCGCGCCGGCGCACGAGCATGATCGTGCGCGACTCGTCGGGTTCGAGCGGGATGAAGCGCACGCGATCGCTGTCGGAAGCACTGCGCGCGTGCATCGGCAGAATACCGATCCCGAGGCCCGCTTCCGCCATTCGCGCGACCGCCGCCGGCTGCGTGAGCCGTTGCCGCACCGCGCCCGTCACCGCGTGGCGCGTGAGCGCGGCTTCGATGGCGGCGAGGCTGCCGGTGTCGTCGTCGAGAAGAAGCAGCGGCATGCCGCGCAACTGCTGCCAGTCGATGCGCCCTGCCCCGGACAGCCTGTGCGACGCGCCGACCACGGCGGCGAGCCCGTCTGCGAAAAGCGGCTCGGTGGCGAGACCATCCAGATTGTCGGGAGCGATGACGACGCCCAGTTCCGCCTCGCCGGATCGCACGAGCTGGAGCACGGCGTTCTGCGGCCGGTCCATCAGCACGATGGTCGTTTCCGGAAGCCGCTCGCCGCACGATGCCAGGAGCGGCGGCAACACGCTCGCGGTCAGCCCGCAACTGCACGCGAGGTTCACAACGCCCGGCTCGCCCGATTCGTGCGCGCGGGGCCGCAGCGTCGCTTCCAGTTCCTCGACGAGCGGCGCGACGCGCGAGAGCAGCCTGCGTCCGGTGTCGGTGAGCGTTACCTGGCGCGTGGTGCGATCGAAAAGCCGCAGCGCGATTTCGTCTTCGAGTTCTCGAATGCCGCGGCTGACTGCCGACTGCGTGATGCCGAATTCATCGCCCACGCGCGTGAAACTGCGGTAGCGCGCGAGCGTGATGAACAGACGCAATTGATGCAGTGAAACGGAAGGCGCATGCGCGAGGTCGAGCGTTCGATCGCGCATGCCCGGCTTCCTTATTGCACCGACGGGTTGCGCGGCGTTTCCGACCATCCGGCCTGAAACGACGCGTTCATCGGCGAATCGTCCGACGTCGCGGCGACCGTGTTCTCGATCCAGCGCTTGCGCATCGGCGCGAGCACGAACTTCGCGCACAGGCCCGCCGCAATCGACGTCACCGCCGCCGCGATGAACACCGCGTTCCACGATCCGACCGACGCCAGCACGGAGGCCAGCGGCACGAGCATCGAGGCCGTGCCCTTCGCCGTGTAGAGCGTACCGGCGTTGGCCGCTGCGTACTTGCTGCCGAAGGTATCGGCGCAGGTCGCGGGGAAGATCGAGAAGATCTCGCCCCAGCACAGGAAGGTCAGCGCGGCGAACAGCATGAAGAGATACGGGTGATGTCCGAATTCCATCAGCCCGAGCAGCGCGATGCCTTCGCCCAGGAAGATGATGAACATCGTGTTCTCGCGGCCGATCTTGTCGGAGATGAAGCCGCACAGCGGACGCGTGAAGCCGTTGCAGAGGTTGTCGATGGAAAGCGTCATCGCGAGCAGCGGCAGCGTCACGCCGAGCAGGTTCACCGGCATCTTCGCGAAGCCGTATTCCTTCGCGATCGGCCCGAACTGCGCCGTGGCGATCACGCCGCCCGCCGCAACGAACACGAACATCAGATACAGGACCCAGAAAAGCGGCGAGCGCACCATCTGCCCGGTCGTGTAATCGATCTTCGTCGACACGATGCGCTTGGCCGGCACCACGTTCACCGGCGGCTTCGGACGCACGAGCGCCATCGCGAGAATGAAGATGCACACGCCCTGGAAGATGCCGAAGAACATGAACGCGTGCTCGTAGCCGGAGCTTTGGATCATGTTCGAGATGGGAATGACCGTGACCGCCGCGCCCGCGCCGAAGCCGGCTGCCGTCAGGCCCGCCGCGAGACCGCGCTTATCCGGGAACCACTTGAGCGCGGTGCCGACGCACGTGCCGTACACGCAGCCCGCGCCGATGCCCGCGATCACCGCCGCGATGTAGAGATGCATGAGGCTCGTGGCGTGGGCGTCGATGACCCAGCCGAGCGCCGCGCACACCGATCCGCCGATGACGACCGGCCGCGGACCGAACTTGTCGACGAGCCAGCCTTCGACGGGCACGAGCCACGTTTCGGTGACGATGAAAATGGTGAAGGCCGTCTGGATCGCCGCTTGTCCCCAATGATGCTTGGCATCCATTGGAACGACGAAAAGGGTCCAGGCGTACTGCAGGTTCGCGACGAGGCCCATGCATGCAATGCCGATCGCTAGCTGAATCCACCTGTTGTGATGACGCCCGTGCGACTGCCCGGACACAACCGTGTCTGCGCTTGCCATGTCTGTCTCCATTATCTGTTTTCGGCGCTCGTGCGGCGCCTGATGCACTGCGGGAAACGCGGGCGCTTTGCGCCTGCGGGCGAGCGGTCGGTCAGGGAAGATGCTCGGGCCACGCGGCACGGGCGAGCCGGCGCGTGTCGAAGAGGGCGATGCGGGTGCACATCTGGCCAACATCCGCGTCAGGCGATCGAAGAATCATTTCAAGCGATTCCCAATAGAGTCCGGATGGTCGATGAGCCTCTACAGGCTCTCGTGTGCTGCCGGAGTTGCCGCTGGCTTACAACTGCGAGGGGCGTGAAAGCATCGTGGGGGAGAAAAACGATTAGGGAAAGTTAAAAAAATTTATTGTATAAGTTAGCTATCGTGAATGGATGAGGGCCTGCCGTGCTGCGTAACGCCACCCTGCGTCAACTGAAGATCTTCGAAACGGTCGCGCGCCGGCTCAGCTTTTCACGGGCCGCGGAAGAGCTCTATCTCACACAGCCTGCGGTTTCGACGCAGGTCAAGCAGCTCGAGGAACATGCAGGCTTACCGCTTTTCGAGCAACTTGGTAAAAGAATCTACCTCACTCCTGCCGGCAATGAAATGCTCCATTACAGCAGGGCGATCCTCGAACAGTTCCGCGAAGCCGACGACGCCATGGCGCGCCTCAAGGGCATTTCCGGCGGCACGCTCAACGTGGCGGTGATCAGCGCGGGCGACTATTTCTTTCCTCGCCTGCTGGCGGCCTTCACCAAGCGCAATACCGATGTCCGACTGAACCTCGCGGTGCACAACCGCGAGGAATTGCTGCACCAGCTCACCGACAATCTCACCGATCTCGCCGTGATGGTCCGTCCGCCGCGCGACATGGATACCGTCAACGTTTCCTTCGCGCCGCATCCTTATGTGATCGTGGCGCCGCCGGATCATCCGCTCGTCGGACGAAAGAACCTTCCGCTGGAAGCGCTCGCCGATGAGCCGTTCATCGTTCGCGAACGCGGCTCGGACACGTGGAACTCGATGGAAGAAGGCTTCGCGGGACGGCTCGCCAATCTCAATGTCGCGATGGAAATCACGAGCACGGAGACGATCAAGCAGGCGGTCATCGCCGGGATGGGCGTGAGCTTCTTGTCTGCGCATACCATTAGCATGGAATTGCAGGTCGGCAAGCTGGCCGTGCTGGATATCGAGGGTTTTCCCGTGATGCTCAACTGGTTCGTCGTGCATCGGAATAACAAGCGGCTTCCGCCCGTGGCGCTCGCGTTCAAGGAATTCCTCATCGAGGAAGGCGCGGCGCAGATCGAGGCGATCACGCATATCGTCGCGAAGACAGGAAAGCCGGACTTATAAACAAAGCCGTATAGCTAGCAGAAGAAAGTTTAACTGTCCTGTATGGATGATGTTCCCTATCCTGCAATGAAGCCCCCCGGCCATTCAGGAGACGAACATGATCCACTCTCATAGCGACGACCGCGAAATTCAGGCGCAAGTGTGCGCGTTCAATACCGCTTTCGAAGAACTCGACCTGATGTTCCGCTGGGACGCACAAACGTACCGCTCGCTGGCATCGGCGGATAGCGATTACGGCAAGCTCGCGCAGTACATCGGCACGCACTGCCCGCATCTGCTGACCGCTTATAGCGCGGAGTTTCTGTGTCAGGCGATCATCGAGCGGAAGAACTCGACGATCGAGGCTTGCCGCCAGAACACGGTCCAGTACGAGGACAGCACGCAACGCGCGCGGCTCTGGCGTTCGCGCCACGAAGACGGACAGCGCGTGCAGGTCTGAGCCTGCAATCAGGCTCGCGGGCGGGAGGACGGGCGGCTTCGGCCGCCCTTTGTTCGTTTGATCCGCATGATGCGTTCGAACGCCTTTTGCCCTTCGCGACGCTTGCCGCGAAGGGACACCGGTCTTCGATTCCTTAAGGCGCCAACGACACCCACACCGCTTTCGGCTCGGTGAAGTTCTCGATCGCGACATCGCCGTGTTCGCGGCCGAAGCCCGAATCGCCCGAGCCGCCCCACGGCAGCCGCACATCCGTGTAGCCGTACGTGTTGACCCAGACCGTGCCGGCCTTCAGTTCCGCCGCCATACGATGCACCCGGCCGATGTCCGCGCTCCACACGCCCGCCGCGAGGCTGTACGCCGTTCCGTTGGCGATGCGCAGCGCGTCGGCTTCGTCGTCGAACGGAATGACGCTCGCGACCGGACCGAAAATCTCTTCCTGCGATATTCGCATCTCGTGCTCGACGTTCGCGAACACGGTCGGCTCGACGAAATAGCCGCGCTCGCCCGACCGCCGTCCGCCCGTCACGAGCGACGCGCCCTCGCCCTTGCCGATGTCCACGTAATCCAGCACGCTTTTCATCTGCTTCGCGGAAATGAGCGGCCCCATGTTGGTCTCGCGTTTCGAGGGGTCGCCGAGCTTGATGCTTTGCGCACGCTGCCCGAGGCGTTCGACGACATCGTCATATACCGCGCGCTGCACCAGCACGCGCGATCCGGCGGAACACACCTGTCCCGCGTTGAAGAAGATGCCGGAGGCCGCGGCGCGCACGGCGCTGTCGATGTTCGCATCCGCGAAAATCACGTTCGCCGATTTACCGCCGAGTTCGAGCGTCACGCGTTTGAAGTTGCCCGCCGCGCCCTGCAGAATCCCGCGCCCGACCGACGGCGAGCCGGTGAACGTCACCTTGTCGACGCCCGGATGCGCGACAAGGGCATCGCCGACGACGGAACCCTTTCCCGTCACGATATTGAGCACGCCCGGCGGCACGCCCGCTTCGAGCGCGAGCCGTCCGACCATGAGCGCGGAAAGCGGCGTGATTTCGGCGGGCTTGACGATGAGCGTGCAGCCGCACGCGAGCGCGGGTGCGATCTTCCACATGCCGATCATCAGCGGGAAATTCCAGGGCACGATCGCCCCCACGACGCCGACCGGCTCGCGCACCGTGTAAGTCAGCGCATCGGGGCGCGCCGGCACGACCTGGCCGTTGATCTTGTCGCACCAGCCGGCGTAATAGGCGAGCGTATCGATGGCCGCGGGCACGTCCTGGCGCTGCACGCCCGCGATCGGCTTGCCCGCGTCGAGGCTTTCGAGCGCGGCAAGCTCTTCCTGATTCTCGCGCAGCAGTTCGGCGAGCCGCATCAGGATGCGGCCGCGTTCGGCGGCGCGGATTGCGTTCCACGGCTTGAGCGCCGCCCGGGCCGCCTGAACCGCGCGATCGACATCCGCCGATGTGCCCTGCGCCACGTACGCGATCGCGTTTTCGGTCGCGGGATCGAGATTCGTCGAATACTCGCCGCCGCTCGGCGCGACGAATTCGCCTCCGATCAACAGCTCATAACGCTTGAGATCCGCAGTGCTTTCCATGTCTTCCTCCAGCCTTTATCGAATCGCCTCATGGTGGGCCAGAAAGACCATTCACGATAGCAAAACATTTTTATTGTTCGCATTCAGCTGAATGTATGGACCGCTTCAGGCTGCCTGCGACGCGAGGCGAGTAATACGAAGTAAGCGTTACTTACACAATCTCACGGCAGCGCGCGTTGGCAGCACGTAGAGTGGCGGCAGGCCGCGTGGGAAGGCATCGCATGCCGAAGACGCGGTCGGCAATTCAGCTATAGAGGAGAAGTGTTTGATGAAGAAGAATCGAATCGTCGCGGCGCTTCTGTGCGCAAGCCTGGGGCTCACAGCGGGCGCGAGCTTCGCGCAGCCGTCGCATAACGGCCCGGACTGGAATCACGAACACGGGAACGATCATGGACCGGATCACGGCCCCGGCCACGGACCGGCGATGAACGGCCACGACGCGCCACGTCCCGAACAACACGCGGAACACGACCGCGGGCATCCGGACTGGCACAGGGGCGATCGCCTGTCGGGCGATTACCGGAACCGTCAATATGTCGTCGACGACTGGCACGGCCACGGCCTGCGTCAGCCGCCGCGCGGTTATCAGTGGGTCGGCGTGGGCGCGGATTATCTGCTCGTGGCCGTCGGCACGGGGCTGATCGCGCAGGTGGTGCTGTCGCAGTAAGCGGTATCGGGCGCGGTCGGCTTCGTAGGCGGCGTAGCGGGAGCGCCCCGCTCGCCCGCGCCGATTTACTCTTCGTCCGCGAACAAGGAGGCCTGTGCGGCCCATCGCGACGAACCGGCAGCAGGCCGGCTGGCGAGAAACGCGTCCCGGTCTTTTCCGGCAATCCAGTGCGGCGCGCGACCGCGTCCGCTCCACGTCGCGCCGCTCGCCGGATCGCGGTACTTGATCGCGACGTCCGGCGCAGCGTGCGGCGCCTCGGGCTTGCGGCCCAGCAACTCATTCAGTGTGATGCCGTATTCGCGCATCTTTTGCACGATTTCTATTAGCGCGAGCCGCTCTTCTTTGCGCCGTGCTTCGGCGAGTTCCTTTTCCAGCGATTCTCTTTGCGCCATCAACTCGGCGACTTGCGGACTTCTGTACGTCATGTTCGTGATGTGCGTCGGGTGTTCGATGTCGGCGCCCGCATCTGGCGGGGCGAGAAATGTCGATGCAGGCGGCGCGGGGGTTGCACCGTCGGCCGCGGCGTTGCCGTCCGCGCGGAAACGAGAGGCTAACATGAACTGCGACGGGGCGTCGCGGCGGGCGGGTTCTGACGTAGGCGGCGGCATGGCAGCTCTTCGCCCGAAGGAACGGCCTTCTCACTATCAGACAGCGCGCCCATCTGCTCGGAGAAAAGGGGCGGGCGGGAACAATAGCAGGGTTAGCAGACCGGACCGTTGAACCATCACCGGCGAGCCTTGCGGCTCCCCTGTCACTTCCCGCCCATTGACAAGCGGCAGCATCTCCAGTCAGGCGTAGGCGCACGAGGTCAGTGCATTTTCGAAAACGGCTCGGGCATCGAAGTATCGAACTCGTTCGCCCTACTAACCTGTTTCAGCGCATTACGCAGAAGGCATCAAAGCTTACGATATCTCGTCGTGGCAAAAGCTTTCGAACGTGTAACGTTTTGTTTTGCACGAGCTTTCCACCGACGGAGTTCCAACCGTTCTCGATGACTAGCGTTACCGTCCGGTTGCGATCACCCAGCGGCGGCGAACCGAACGAGTCAGCGCGAAGATTTACTTCGCGCTGACCAGCAGCCGCCCGATCAAACGAGGCGAGCGATACGCGGCTTACTTAGGCTGTGCTTCGGGAAACGTCCACTGCCCGCTCACGATCTGCGCGCGCGGACGATACAAGCGAACCGTGTAGTTCCATCCCGATGCGATGGGCAGGCAGTTAGGCACTTTCCCATCGCACGCGCCGAACTGAATGTCGACGGACCCGTCGCTATTCTTGTGTGCGGTCGTGTTGTTCAGGGAATAGGCGTTGAGCGGATTCGGGTCAATCAAACCTGCCGCGTTATACACGGTGATCGACCAGAAACCATCGACGGGCACGTCAGGATTGACGTGAATCTTGTAGACCGTCGAGCCGTCGTTTTTCTGGGGAACCCGGGTCAGATAGAGCGCATCCTTTTCCGGATTGCCGCCCCACAACGTTGCAGCACCGATCAGATGACGGACGGGATCCACTTCGTTCTTCGTGCCGAACGACTTGCGCGTGTCGGGAATGGTGGAACCGAGGACCAGCAACGCGTCGCGGACCTTCTTCTGACTGACCGGGTCCCAGTTCGGCACTTCGAAAGTACCGAGGTGCTTCTGGTCGATCTTGATGGCGTCCTGCAAGGCGTGAGCCTTGGCGACGTCGCTCGGGTCGGCAGAATTCACGAGCGTGCGAACCGTGGCGAGCACATAGCGCGTGCCGATCTTCTGCTTGTCCAGCGTGTACTTGCCGGCGTTGTAGACGACTTCCTGCGCGTAGTGATCTTCGTTGATGACGATCATCGAACGGAAGCGCTTCCCGGCGTCAGGCAAAGTGATCGTCACCGGGCCGGCGTCGAGGTCGAACACCGCCGACGAGTACAGCGTGTCCCGGTTCACGCGCACCACGATCTGCTGGTCGACAGGCGCAAGTTCCCGGTTGTGGAAGAACTTCCCGAATCCATCGGACTTGACCACTTTGTTGAGTTCCTCGTCCGATTCCGCGCGAACGAAGTTGTCGGCGGTGACCGGAACGGGATTCGGCTGCGCGTGGACTGCGTGGATCGCTGCCAGGAACGACAGTGTCGCAAGCGACGAAATGAATTTGCTTTTCCCCATTTCTTTTCCGTTAGTGCTGATGTGAGTGAAAGCCTGTTCTGACTGCGAAATGATAGTCAGCCGTAGGCACACGGGGTCAGCGCTTCGCCCCCATTCCTCGGGCGTCGCGGGTTCGAACGGTTGCAGGCTGCTAAACCTGCTCCTGCGCAACCACGCGCGGGGATTCAAAGAATACGGCATACGACCGCATACAGAACTTTCTGATCATGTAAATTTTTGTTGCTGATTTTGCCTCGAAATTCTTCCAGTTCGCGCGTGTAACGATCGCTCGATTAATCGCGATTTCCGATATGAAAAGCGCTGCGCCAGTTGGCGGATCGAACATCCTCACCAAACCTTAATATCACTAATGACGGTTGGTATAGTCGAAATTCTGGACTTTTAGTCGGATAAGCCCGCCCATGCATAAGCTTTTCACTGCCCTGTTTGCCGCAATTTCCTTGTTGACGGCCTGCACGCAGCCTTCACCGTTTCGCACGGAGCAGCCGACTTCGCAAACAGGACGAGCCAATCCGGCCTCCGTCAATTGCGTCCGGCAAGGCGGCACGCTGCAAATCGTCGATACCGGCGACGGACAGATCGGCGTGTGCATATTTCCGAGCGGCCAGTCGTGCGAGGAGTGGGCACTGCTTCGTGGCGAATGTGCGCCGGAGCGGGATCGGCGCCCGGAGTAACGCGGCGCTGGCTCAAGTCGCTGGATTGAGATGAGTGAGATACGTCCAATAGCGCTGTTTCATTAATCGATATGCGCATCGGGCATCTCATCGCGTAATGCAACGTTGCTGAAGTTTAAGGTTTTTCTGATGGGACGCAGATGCCGGGTTGATCAGAATTTTTAGCTCGAATCCGCGCTGCGTATCGCGGCGGCGATAGCATCAAACGTCGCCCCGCCGCCTTTTGAGCCCGCGTCCCACGATGGAAAGGAAGTAACGTGTATCTGACATCCGACCAACGTAAATCCCTGATGCAAATTGCCGTTCTGCGTGATGCGCGTCGGCGAATGGCTGAAATCGATGCCTTCATCGCACGGTTGCGCCACGAAAATCCTCACGCGTTTCACACCGTCACATCGCTCGAGGAACGCGTGTTCTTTCACGCTCCGAGCAAAGACATTCCGCATCTCGCTGCCGTCAAACCGCATGCTCAGGCAGCGCAAGACGAAGACGAATCGGCTGCGTGACATGGGCCTGCGTCATCTTCGACGCGCGGCGGTTCCTATCGCTTGGAGCCTACGAATGGCCCGTTCGCCTCACGATGCCGAAACCGCATATTCTCTTGAACGCCGCAACGCCTGCGATGGATGCGCGCAAGAAGCCATCGTCCCTCCGCTTCTTGAAAAGGAATCCTTATTTCCTTGATCGGTGTTGGTGCCTCGTCCGACTTTTACCGGACCATGAAGGAATAGAAAACTCACCCCCCATCGCAGGCGCGTTTCGATTATTTCGTCGTCCGTATCATCTGAAACCATGCAGTCGAACCAACTCGTCATCAAAAAGCATGCCGCAGCCCGCCCATGACGCCGAGCTGAGTCGACCCACTCGCTGCGCTAACGCCACTCACTCCCTGCAATTGCGCGCCAACCAATCCGCCGCGATACAGCGAATAATCGGCTTCGATATAAAGACTCGTGCGACGCGACACGCCATGATCCGCGACCACCTGAAACTGCGTCGCGTTGCCGTTCCCGCTCGCGGTCTTGCCGACCTGAAGCGTGCGCCACACATTGGCGGACACATGCGTTCGCGTTCCGACCAACTGCGTCACGCCGCCAAAGAACATCTCGCGCGATGACAATTGCGTGAATCCCAGCGCCGTGAGTTGCGCGGGCGTGTACGGTCCGTTCGGCGCATTGCCGAGATATGCACGGTCTTCGCGATTCATGGCCCAACCGGCGCTCACCGTCGTGTTGCCGAAGGTATAAGCGCCGCCCGCGGTCCAAGATTTAAAGTGCGCGGAAGAATTCACTGCATCGCGCGTATCGAGATATCCGGCCCCGAGCCGCAACGGCCAGGCCGGCGCATACGACACCGATGCACCAATCTGGCTGCCCGCGCCGAATGCCCCAGCCGCGCCGCCGAACGCATACGAGAGTTCCATCGTCAGGTCCTGCCAGCGCACCGTGTACTTCGCCATGTTGCTGGCCCACACGCCCTGTGCCATGCCGACTTCGGGCCTGAACAGATAAACCGTCGGCAGCCACGCATTGGTGACGTAGCTTCTCAGCACGGCCGACGCAAACGGATTGACTTGCCGTCCCAAAGTCAGCCGCCCTAACGTCGACGAGCGGACGCCGACAAACGCCGTATTGAAGAACGGATAAGAGGGATCGCTCGTGCCGCCGTTCGGAAAGAAGCGGTTCTCGAGTTGAAACACGACGCTGTTTCCCCCGCCGATGTCTTCCGATCCGAGCAGCCCCCAGTGACTTTCGCCAAGACCGCCGTTAGCGAGTTGCAGCCGGTCGTTGCCCGCGGTGTCCGCATGAGTCGTGTAGCGCACGGCCGTGTCGACGAGTCCGTACAGTGTCACCGAAGACTGCGCGCGCGCCGCCTCCGTTGCGCCATATAGCGCGAGGCCCGTCAAAAACACACTCAGCGGTCGCGGTCCGCGCGTCATCTCCAGGTTCATCGTCTGTCCGAATGCGTTGCGAAGGCCGCAGACTACCAGCAACGCACGAGCGCGCGTAACTCTCTGCCGAGTGAGTCGAAAACGACTTGACTTTTCCCGACTAAGCCCGCGCGTCAAAAAAGCCGATGCGCCATCCCGCATGTAAAACCTACTCGCGTCTTTTTGAAACGCTGCTTTCGCTCGAACGGCGAGACACATCACGTCCTTAACGTTCGTGAGAATCTAGTTCGTCGCGCTCAGAGCCCCTATGCCCTTGGCGCGATGTACTTTTTTCCTCCTCTAACAACGGGATAAAAAAAATGGATCGCATCGATTCAGCGCTTTTGACGCAACATATGGGATTAACGTCACTCCAAGCAGACTGGCCTGCGGACACGGTCAAGAAAACGGAAAGATTGCCGTTTACGATTAAGGTGGTGAGTGATCCGACTGAACTCGGCAAAGCCGTCGAAATGCGCCGCGCCGCCTATGGGCGACACTTGCCGGAGTTCGCAGAAACAATGGGCGTGGAAGCGCTGGACGCCGCGCCTGGCACCGTCGTGCTGCTCGCGCAATCGCGGCTGGATGGCGGTCCGCTCGGCACCATGCGGATTCAGACGAACACGTTCGGACCGCTTGCGGTCGAGCAGTCGGTCCGCTTGCCGGAGTGGCTCGCCGATGCAAACCTCGCCGAGGCGACGCGGCTCGGCGTCGCGCGCGGCGCGATCGGCCGAATGGTCAAGGTGGCGCTATGCAAGGCGTATTACCAGTATTGCGTGCAGAACGGTATCGACTGGATGTTGATTACGGCGCGTTCGCCGCTCGATCGGGAATATGAAGCGATGCTTTTCGGCGATGTGTACGGCCAGAACGAATTTCTGCCGATGACGCACGTCGGCGGCATGCCTCATCGCGTGATGGCGAAGCCGGTGGCGCTCGTGCGCCAGCGCTGGGCGGCGGTTAATCACTCGTTCTATGGCTTCTTTTTCGAAACGGATCACGTCGACATCGATGTCAGCGTCGCCTCGAATCCGGTTGCTGTAGCGGTTACAACCGCAACCGCGCCGGGTGTAATGGCCTGAAATCGTTGAGCGACGTGTAAGGTGGCACACTTCTGCCCGGAGCGATCCGGGCGGACTCGCGGTTCCCCAGCGTCGGCGCGTTCGTGCCGTCGCTGCGGGCTGCCGCAACAATGAAAGGGACGGAAGTCGGAGTTAATGGGAAAGGGCGGCAAATGACAAGCGACAAGCGGGCGTTTCGGGACCGGCTGACCAGTTGGGCGTTCCTGCGTTTCTCGGTGTACGTGGCGCCGTGCGTGATCGCGCTCGGCACGCTTGCGGTCATTTTCTGGGCGCCGCGTCAGTTCGATACGACGGGCACGGTCCCGCTCGGCTTTCACGTGATCGCCGATCCATCCGCGAAACTTCAACCCGCCGATGCCATCGCCCGGCTGCGCGATACGCCGCGCACCGCGCGTTTCAGCACGCATCTCGCGGAAACGCCCTTCTGGTTCCTGCTCGATGCGCCTTCGCTCGGCCCTGAGGCAAGCACCTTCATCGATCTTCCGTCGCGGCACGCGCAAACGATATCCTGCTGGAAAACGAATCCCGCCCCGACGCTTCTCGGCGCCGGCAACCGCTACGGCACGAGCGGCGACATCCGCTTCAACAAGGCCGGTTTCGCGCTCAGGCTCGACGGCGATACGCGGCAAACGCAAGTGCTTTGCCGCGGCACCTTCTCCGGCCCCGCATACATCACCGCGACCGCACTCAGCCGCGACAAGCTCGAAGAAAGCACTCTCGATTTTCACCAGGGCGCGTCGCTGATCACGGGCGGCCTGCTGACACTTGCCATCTTCGTGTTCGTGACGGCCATCATCAACCACGAATGGACGTACGTCATTTTTGCCGCGTGGCTCGTCGGCAATCTGCGCCTGACGGCCAACGCAATGGGTTTCGATACCGAATGGATGGGCCGGCTCATTCCGCCCGGCCATATCGAGTTTCTGCGGGAATTCACATTCGCGTCGTATTACGTGCTGACCACGACGCTCTTCGTCGAACTGTTCCGGCGCGAGCTGAAAGCCATCGGCCTGCGCTGGACGCTGCACGCCGTGCGCTATGGCGGATGCCTGCTGATGGCCGCTGCATTCACGCTGAGCTACGCGCATTTCATTCCCGTGCTGTGGGCGAGCGCGAGCTTTTGCATTCTGGTGCTGACGTACTTTCTGGCGCAACTCGTCGTCAAGGCGCGGTCGCGCACGGTGCTCTGGTATGTCGCGTCGATGGGCATCGTGCTCTTCGCGACGCTCTCGGAAGTGCTCGCCGCCGCGTTCGGGCTCAAGGGACTCGCGGGCACGCATAGCCCGGTCGTGACGGCGCTGTCCTCGAGCATGCTGTGCGCGTTCGCCATCGCCGAACGCATGCGCGACGAACGCGAGCGCCGTCGCCAGATGCAGATCGAACTGCGCAACACCTATGACGTCACGCCGATCGGCCTCTTCACGCTGAACGGCGACAACTGCTTCGTTCGCGCAAATCCGGCGCTGCATTCAATGCTGGGCCTCCCGCAAGGGCGATACGGCACGCATCGCTGGGCCGATTACTTCGCGCCGGGCGCCGAACGTGCGCTCAACGAACTGCTCGAGGGCGACGATTCGGCGTCGATCGAAATCGAAGGCACGCCGGGGGCATCGGGTGCGTCTGGCGCGTCGGGCGCGAGCGCCGACGTGCGCCGCTATTCGCTTCGGGCCATTCGCGCGAACGGTTTCATCGAAGGCTCGCTGGAAGACGTCACGGACCGCTCGAAGGCGGTCGAGCGGCTCCATTTCCTTGCCGAGCACGACTCGCTCACGGGCCTCTTGAACCGGCGCGGCATCGAGCACGCCATCGCGCGCCAATGCGGCGAAGGCGGCACGTGGGCGCTCGCGTATCTCGATCTCGACCGCTTCAAGGTGTTCAACGACCTGTTCGGCCACAGCACGGGCGACGAAATACTTCGGCATGTCACGACGCGGCTCGTGGAACGGCTCGGCTCGCATGTGCCGATCGGGCGCATCGGCGGCGACGAGTTCGTGTGCGTGCTCGCGGGCATGACCATCGACGAGGCCATCGCGCGCTGCCGCGAACTCGTCACCGCGCTGAACGCGGCGCCGTTCGTCGTGGATACGCGTGCGTTCCAGGTCAGGGGATCGATCGGCGTCGTGGAATGCTCGCAGGACGAGCGCGGACAGGACGCCCTCGCCTATGCGGACCGCGCGTGCCGCGCCGCCAAACGCGGCGGCAATGCGCGGCTCGTCGCGCTGCGCCGGGGCGCGCCAGCGTTCGAAGAGCGCGCCGCCGAAATCAGCCTCATCGAGGCGCTGGGCGAAAGCCGCCTGCCCGACGGCCTCTTCCTCGTGATGCAGCCGATCATGTCGATGCACGCTCCCAACGAGGCGCTCGACTTCGAAGTGCTGCTGCGCCTGCGCACTCAGGACGGAGCGGTCGCGACCGCCGGCAAGCTGATCGCCGCCGCGGAGGATTCGGGCACCATCGTGCAGATCGACCGCTGGGTGCTGTCCACGACACTCGCGTGGCTCGCGGAGAACCGCGCGTCGCTCACCAAGACGCGCTTCGTGTGCGTGAACCTGAGCGGCGGCTCGCTCAACGACGAGCATTTCCTCGACGAACTCTTCGCGCTCTTCTCGCGTTACGCGGATGTCGTGCATTACCTGTGCATCGAGATCACGGAGAGCGTCGCGCTGCATGATCTCGAACATACGGAGCGATTCATCGCGCGCGTGCACGACATGGGCGCGAAGATCGCCATCGACGATTTCGGCGCGGGCCAGACGTCGCTGCGCTACCTGAAGAAGCTGTCGGCGGATGCGCTCAAGATCGACGGCGAGTTCGTCCGCACGATGTGCAATCATCCGGCCGACATCGCGATCGTCGAGGCGATCATCAATCTCGCGCGCAATCTCGGCATGCGCAGCATCGCCGAATGGGTCGAAGACCTGCAGACGCTGGATGCGTTGAAGGAACTGGGCGTCGATTACGTGCAGGGCTTTGCGATCGCAAGACCGCAGGAAGCTCGCGACATTCTCACGGCGTCATCCGCTGCGAGCTTCGTGACGAACGCCGAGGTCAAGCGTTATCTCGATGCCGAAGACGCGTTGGACGGAGACGCCCGGACCAACGGCAAGAACGCACGCGTGCAGCAGGAAAACGCGATCTAAGGCGCGTCTCATTGCCCCTGGAAAGAATTTTCGCGGCCGGGCTTGTATATCGCGTTGGGGCTCTCTATAATGCGCGGCTCAACAGGCTCGTAGCTCAGCTGGTTAGAGCACCACCTTGACATGGTGGGGGTCGTTGGTTCGAGTCCAATCGAGCCTACCAACGCATATGCATCAGAAGCAAATCGCATCAAAACAAATCGCCGCGTATATCGCGGCGATTTGTTTTTGTGCGGCTCATTTTCAATGTCGATCGAACGATCGCTAGTCCCACATGTTCCTGAACGCCACGGCCGCGATCACGGGCACCGTCAGCACGAGCGGAATGGCGAAGTACGGCACCTCCAGATCGACGATCCAGCTATAGATCAGCCAGCCGACTCCGAGCGCCAGCGTGCCGATGCCGACCAGCGCCGAGAGGACATTGAGCGAGCGCTTCGACAAGCGCCGGCGAGACGGTTCTTTACTCGAGGTCGGTTCCATGATGATGTGCGCCTGACGCGCAAGGCAGATACGATAAATTTTATACCGCGCCCGATGCCGCGTCGGCCCGATATGCATCCATTTCAGGCAAAAACAGCGCCGCCGGTTCGCGACATGAACCGGCGGCGTTTGTCCTTGCTGCGTTCGTACAGAAGATGTCAGGCGACGGTAATCAGAAGTCCGTCGTCATCGAAAGGAGCACCGTGCGCGGCGCGCCTTGCGTCAGATAACCGCCGATCGTCGACGACCAGTACGACTTGTTCGCCACGTTGAGCACGCTCGCGCGGAACGTCGTCGGCTTGCCGAACAGCACGGTCGCATAGCGCGCGCCGAGATCGAACCGGTCCCACGCGGGAATCGACAGCGTGTTCGTCACGTTCAGATATTGCGATCCGGTGTGGATCCAGCGCGCCGTCAGCGTGAGGCCGTTCAGCACCGGCACGTCGTATTCCGCGTTGACGTTGAACATGAAGGTCGGCACGCCGATGGGCATGTTGCCGTCCGTCGTCGCGCTGCCGGTGTCGAGCTGCGTGCCATGAATATACGTCGCGCCCGCGATCAGGCGCACGCCGCGCAACGGCTCGCCATAGACCGACGCCTCCACGCCGCGATGCCGCTCGCGTCCGTTATCGACGAAGAAGCCCGCGCTGTTCGTGTACGTCAGCGGCTTTTCGATCTGGAACAGCGCAAGCGATGCGCCGTACTTGCCGTTGTCGTACTTCGCGCCGACTTCGTATTGCTTCGACTTCTCGGGCGGCAACTGCTCGCCGAAGTTCACCGCCGTGTTCGGCGCGGAATCGCCGATAGCCAGCGCCTCGCTGCGATTCGCGAAGAACGCCACGTTCTGCCACGGCTTGACGACGAGGCCGAAGAGCGGCGTCGTGATCGAATCGTCGTAGGCGCGCGTCGGCTTGCCGGTGTAATCGAACGTGTCGGTGTGCAGTTCCTGATAGCGCGCGCCGACCGTGAACAGCACGCGGTCGTTCAGGAAGCCGAGCGTGTCCGACACCGATGCGCTGCGCATCAGGTTCAGACCGACCGTGCCCGGATTCGCGAGATTGCCGGCCGACAGCGTGCTCGCCGGATACGGCACCTGCGGCGTGTCGTAGAGGCTCGTCGGAAACGCGCCGGCGAACGTGTACGCCGACATCGAATCGACGCGTACGATCGACGCGCCCGCCGTCACGAAATGCGAGACCGGTCCGGTATTGAAGTGGCCGCGCACGCCGGCTTCGGCGGAACTGCCGTCTTCCTTGTGCGGCACGCCGAGCCGCGACGCGGTCGTGCCCGTGGCGGAAACCGTCGGCGACGAGTATTCGCCGTGCTCGTCCGTGTGGCGCATGCCGCCCGCGATATAGGCGGTCCAGCCCGGCAGGAAGTCGTATTCGGCGCGCAGGATGCCGACCGTATCCTCGATCGAACTGTAGCTCCAGGTCTGCGCATAGTTGTAGGTGGCCGAGGGCGTCTCGGGAATGAAGCCGCCGCTCACGTTCACGGTCGGCCGGCCGTCGTTCACGCGCTGGCGCTGATACAGGAAATCGCCGTACAGACGCAGCTTGTCGCCGCGCCAGTCGAGCGAAACGGCCGTCGTGTTGTCCCGCCGATGTTCGCCGTCGATGCTCGTTTCGCCGTCGTGATTCGCCTGATTCACGCGGATGCCGAACTGCCCTTCGCTGCCGAAACGCCGGCCCACATCGACATGCGCGCCGATTTCCCCCGACGCCGTGCCGTCGAGCGTGACGCGCGTGAGCGGCTTGTCGTCGGCGCGCTTCAATTGCAGGTTCAACCCGCCGCCCACCGCCGATCCGTTCGGCGACGCCCCGTTCAGAAACGTGTTCGCGCCCTTGAACACGTCGACGCGCTCGAGCGCATCGGTGGCGACGAGCTGGCGCGGCGTGATGCCGTAGAGGCCGTTGAGCGAGACATCGTCGCCGTCGAGCTGGAAGCCGCGAATGATGTACGTCTCCGCGAAATTGCCGAAGCCGTACGCGGTGCGCACGGCCGGATCGTTCGCGAGCACGTCGCCGATGGTGCGCGCCTGCTGGTCTTCGATCAGCTTCGAGGTGTACGTCGTCATGCTGAACGGCACGTCGAGCGTGCGTTGCTGGCCGAGCACGCCGAAGTCCGCGCCGCGCGCGACCTGGCCGCCCGCGAATGTCGGCGCGAGGTCGCCGGGAAGCTGCTCTTTGCTCGCTTGAACCTTGACCGCCGCCAGCGTGTTGTCAGCCGATGGAGAGGCGTCCTGCGCATAAGCGGGAGCGGAGAAAGCGACGGCAATCGCCGCGACGATGACGGCGCGATGCGCCAGCGCCTGTGCAGGCGCGGCCTGCAGGGTTTGCGAACGGAGAACGGGCATGAATCGGAGAAGCGTCGGTGGTGGTCGGTTCCGTCCCGGGCATTGTTGGAATCCGGGCGGCATTTTTCTATGTCGTTCGTCCATCCTGTGCGGACGGCGGCTCGACTGTGCGCGGAATTTTAACGTAAATGATACTTGTTATCATTTCAAAATGCGCGAAATTTGCGGTCGCGCAACCCCGCGGCAGTCCGCGCTCACGACGACAACGACCGCCCCCGCGGCGCCCGCGCGTCCGCTGCCGCCGCCGAATGCCGCCGCGCCGCGCGTTTTCGCATCCAGATGAGGAGTCCGGTCGCGCTCAGAACGGCCACGGCGACGCCCACCGCGCTGACGAGAATCCGCCCCGCGATCCCGACGATGCGCCCCGAATGCAGCGGAAACTGCGCCTGCATGAAGATGTCGCCGGCCGAGCCGCGCCCCGGAATCGACGATCCCGCGAGCGCGCCCGTGTGCCCGTTGTAGTACAGCCACGCGTTGCCGAGGCCGCCGTCGCCGTGATCGCGCCCCGGCGCGAAAAAGCCGACGCCGTACGCCTGCATGGCGGGAACGTAGTACAGCGCGCCCATCGGCTCCGCGATGTTTTCGCGCTTCGCATCGCGCGCGGCGGTGTCTAGAATCTGCGCGCGCGTCACGGTTGCGTGGCCCGTCGGACCGGCGCGAACGAGATCGGCGTTTTCGAAGAACGATGGCGACAGCTTCGAGAACGCGGAAACGATCGGCCGCACGACCGGATCGCTCAGGTTCATCGAGACGGACGTGAGCGCCATCACCAGCAGCAGGCCCCAAATCCAGACGCCGCCGGAGCGGTGCAGATCGAACGTCAGCGCATACCCGCCGCGCCGGAAGCGGAACGCGAGCGACTTGCGCCACGCCTTCACGCTCGGGAACGACAGCACGAGCGCGATGCCGCTATCGAGGAACCAGACGATCCCGACGATGCCCAGCAGCCATGTGCCGACATCGACGCCGCCGAGCACGGGCAGATGCAGCGTGTAGTGGAGCTTGTAGAGAAACGGCATCAGATCGATGCGCGCGAGCGATACCGCGCCCCACATGCGGCGCGCCTGCACGTCGCCGGTGGCCGGATCGACGGCGATCTGGTTGTAATCGACGGCATACGGCGCGCCCGTCGACGGATTCGTGCGCGGCCAGACCATCATCTGCGCGGTGTGCCCCGGCTCGACGCCGAGCGGCAGATACGTCACTTCGACGCGCGGATCGGCGGCTTCCACGCGGCGAGCGAGTTCGAGCGGCGGCAGCGGCGCGCCGTCCGTGCGCGCAAGGAAGAACGACGGATTGAGCACCGCGTCGATTTCGTGCTCCCACGCGATGATCGCGCCCGTGAGCCCCGAGACGAACAGAAACAGCGCGGAGGCGACGCCGAACCAGCGATGCAGTCGAACGAGAACCGGCCTCATGCCTGGAATGCCTTCGACGGGAGATGCGGGGCGGCTGCGCTCATTCGACCTTCTATTGCGTAAATGGGAATTATTCGCAATATTATAGACCTCGCGCGATACCGACAAGCGTTTCGTAAAGCGCGCCGGAGCCGCCTGGCTGCTGGGCGCGCCGCGCGTGCCGACGTCGCGACATCGCGCGACATAAATCCTGCGTGGTTTTTAATCCGCCCGATCACTACAGTGCGTGCATCCGCAACTCACCGAGAGCGACATCATGGAACTGATCGGAAAATTATCGATATACGTGCTGGTCATCGTGCTGGCCGCGTCAATGCTCGAAGCGTTCGTCTTGAGCCGCATGCACAAAGGCACCGACAAGGCATTCGACTGGCACGAAGTCTGGATTTCTCTCGCCGATCTCGTCGGCCGCAAGCTGCTCGCGTTCCTCCCGCTTTCGCTCGCGACGCCGGTGTTCGCTTTCGCGTGGGAGCATCGCATCCACACGGTCACGACCAATTCGGCGCTGACCGTGATCCTGCTCTTCATCGGCATGGAGTTCTGCTACTACTGGTATCACCGTGTATCGCACACGGTGCGATTCTTCTGGGCGACGCATGCCGTGCATCATTCGCCCAACCAGCTGACGCTTTCTTCCGCGTACCGGCTCGGCTGGACGAGCAAGATCACCGGCGCTGCGATGTTCTTCACGCCGCTCGTCTGGTTCGGAGTGCGGCCGGAAGTGGTGCTGGCGGCGCTGTCGATCAACCTGCTCTATCAGTTCTGGCTGCACGCCACGTGGATTCCGAAGCTCGGCTGGCTCGAATACGTGCTCAACACGCCTTCGTCGCACCGCGTGCATCATGCGTCGAACGCGGCCTATCTCGATGCGAACTTCGGCGGCGTGCTGATTATTTTCGATCGCCTGTTCGGCACGTATGTCGAGGAGCGCGCGGATGAACCCTGCCGCTACGGACTCACGACGCCGACGACCTCGCGCAATCCGATCGTCGTGGAAACGGAGCACTGGAAGAGCCTCGCGAAGGACGTGGTGAACGCGAAGAGCGTGTCGGATGCGGTGGGTTTCGTGTTCCGTCCGCCGGGCTGGCTGCCGAACGGCGAAGGCGAAACGACGGAGGAACTGCAAAAGCGCGCGAAGCGCGGTGACAAGGCGATCGAGGCTTCCTGAGCCCGGAACGCCGGAATGAAGAAAGGCGGATCGCATGATCCGCCTTTTGCTTCTTCGGCTATCGGCTGAGAGCGGTCAGAACGTGACCGTCTGGCTGATGACCGTCTGACCGTTGACGGTGATGGTCGAACTGGCCGAGCCGCTTTGCGTGGTGGTGCCGGCAGCCGGCACGCTCGCGCCGCCAGCCGGAAGGGTGAAGGTACCGCTCTTCGCGGCGCCGCCAGCGATGTTCGCGTGAGCCAGTGCGTTGCGCTCGATCTTTTGCATTGTCAAAGTCCTCTTCATGATGTGATGCGGCCGATCCACCGCGTTCCGACAACTCTCCGGCCTTGGCCGGCATCGTTCCACGTCGATACCGTGTGACCGCAAGCATCGATGATAGGTTTGAGTCGATCGCATTTGAACCATCAAATGTCCTAAATATGTTTCATGGAAGGCATTGATCTGCCTACGGTCGGCTGCGGATTCGGCGTGAACGCTGCTGCCAGGCACGATCAAGCGGCGTGGTCGTGCCGTGCGGCATTGAACATGGCTAGAACTTGGGGCCACGTCGCAAGCGGATCGGGCCATGATCGATTCGATCCGGCGTCAACGTCTCGCTGCCTTGCGTGATCGAGATCCTTTCCTCGCGCGCCAGTTTCGCGGCCGTTTGCCGCACGGACGGCATCAGTGCGCGCCATCCGTCTTCATCGGACACGAGCGCGCGCGCCACATCCGACGGACAGATCGACGCCGTTGCCGCACGCCGGCTCAGCAAGTCGATCAAGCAACGTTCAATGTCCAGGTTCGATACGGTCATCGTGGAACGGCTCGCTTGACGGAGTGGTCATGACGCGCTTCCTTCGTCAGGCCGATTGGGAACGCCGGCATCTTTGCTAGAGTCGATGTTCCTACGACACAACGTGACATTCAACAAAACAATGCCTGATGCCACGACTCCGAAGGCGCAGAGCATGCGCAAGGCCTACTCGCCGCCCGCGCGTCTCGACGACACCGACCGCAAGCTGCTCGCCCTCCTCGCCGAGGACGCCACGCGCAGCTACGCGGAACTCGGCGAAGCGCTGCATTTGTCGCCGCCGGCCGTTCATGAGCGCGTGAAGCGGCTCAAGCGCGAACGCGTGATCACGGCCACGGTCGCGTCGCTGGATGGCGCGAAGCTCGGGCGTCCGCTGCTCGCGTTCGTACACGTCGATACGACGAGCTGGAACGTCACGCGCCAGTTGCTCGCGCTCAAGGAGCTGCCGGATGTCGAAGAGATTCACACCGTGACGGGCGAGAGCGCCATGCTGCTCAAAGTGCGCACCCGCGATACGCAAACGCTCGAAGATCTGCTCGAACGCATCCACTCCATCGAAGGCTTCACGGGCACGCGCAGCTATATCGCGCTCTCGACGTATCTGGAGCGCGGGCCGAGTCCCGCCGAATAGGCGATCGTCCTAGTCGTGCAGGGCCAGTCCTTTCACGGCCTTGTCGACGCTCTTCTTCGGCCCGCGCATCGCGATACCCACGAGGTCCGGCTCGTCAGCCGGTTCCTGGCGAAAGGCGTCGCGGTTCGCCTGATCGTGGCCGGTCGCGAACATCGCGCGCACGTACACGGCACGCGTCAATTCCCGTTCGATGCTTTGCCGCCATGCGCGCAACAAGCCAGCGGGATCGGCCTTGTAGATCATCATCGGCTGGCCGAGCAGACGCGCATGGCTGCGGCCCACGGCGTCCTCGTACGGCTCGCCCATCGCTTCGGGCGCTGCACCCGCGATGCGCGTCGCGAGGAACGCGGTGACGTTGAGCTTCTGCCAGATCGCGAGTTCGTCCAGCACGACGATGGATACCTTGGTTTCGAATTCCATTGCTTGAGTCTTGGTTCGGATCGTGAATGGAAGACGATGTTAGGCGCCGCGAGGCCGGCGTGCGCGGGGGCGTCGCAAAATGCGAACGCGGTTCGGGAAGGCGGCGCGGGTTGATTCGTGCGGCGCCGCTTTCGCCGAACGGCATACGGCGCGGTTCACACTTGAAGAAGGTGCAGCGCCGGCCGTTGCTCGTGATCCTCGGCGCTCTCTCAGGTTCTAGCTGGCCGAAAACGGTTTCCAACGCTGCGAGCGCAGAATACCTTGGAACCGGTTCCAAAGTCGCATCGTTTTTCGCAATAACCTTATTACCGCCGATGATTTAGGGCGAAAAAAAGCCGGCTTCGAGAGCCGGCTTGAAAGTTCTGGCCAATCCGAGGGGCCGTGCCAGAACCTGAGAGAAAGGTTTGCCGCGCGATTTGACGCGCGGCAATGAACTGAAGTATAGCGGAATGTGACCGTCTTCGCTCTGTTGACCTCCATTTTTACGACTTTTTAGGGTCAAGAAGGCGGCGGACATCTGAACCAACTTCCATTTCTATCATTTTTCATCGAGGCGTCACCCTCCTGCTTTCGTTACCCGCCAAACGGCGTTGCCCGCGTCGTCCGCGATGATGAGCGCGCCGTCCTTGTCCTGCGCCAGTCCGACGGGCGCGCCGCGCAATTCCTTTTCGTCGTCGGAAACAAACCCTGTGACGACCGGCTTCGGCGCACCGACCGGCTTGCCGTTCTCGAACGCCACGTACGCGACCGCATAGCCCGACAGCGGCGAGCGATCCCAACTTCCGTGCTCGCCGATGAACGCGCCACCGCGATACTGCGCCGGCAGGTTGTCGCCGGTATAGAACAGGAGGCCGAGCGGCGCGACGTGCGAGCCGATCGCGTAATCCGGCTTCAGCGCCTTCGAGACCAGATCCGGCCGCTGCTGATGCACGCGCTCATCGAGATGTTGCCCGTAATAGCTGTAAGGCCAGCCATAGAAGCCGTGCTCCTGAACCGACGTCAGATAGTCGGGGACGAGATCGGCGCCGATCTCGTCGCGCTCGTTGGCGACCGTCCACAGCTTGCCGGTCTTCGGCTCCCATTGCAGGCCGGTCGGATTGCGAATGCCCGCCGCGAACACGCGGCTGCCGCCCGTCGCGATATCGACTTCGAGCACGACCGCGCGCCGATATTCCACTTCGAGGCCGTTCTCGCCGACATTGCTGTTCGATCCGACGCCCACATACAGCTTCTTGCCGTCGGGACTCGCGAGCAGCGCCTTCGTCCAGTGATGATTGACCGTGCTCGGCAGATCGGTCAGCTCGACGCCCGGCTGCGCAATGCTCGTGGCGCCGGTCTGATACGGGAAGGAGAGGATCGCATCGGTATCGGCGACATAGAGCGTATTGCCGATCAACTGCATGCCGAACGGCGAATGCAGATGATCGATGAACACATGCTTCTCCCACGCGCCGCCGCTGCCCCGGCGCAGCAGCGTGATGCGATTGCCGCCCTTCGCTTCCTTGCCCGAGCGGCTCTGGACCATGCCCGCGATCAGCTGCTTCGGCGTGGTGACGGGCTCCTCCTGCGGGCTGCTCGATTCGGCAACGAGTATGTCGCCATTCGGCAGCGCAAGCACCTGACGCGGATGCTCCAGCCCCGACGCGATGTTCTCGATCTTCAGGCCGTCGGCGACCCTGGGCGCTTCGCCGCTCTTCCAGCCGACGTGCTTCGGCACCTGCATCGGCGGCTTCAAGAAGTTGTGCGGACTCGGCAACGGCGGATTGCCGCCTGCCTGATGCGCGGAATCGTACGAGGCGCGTTCGTCGCATCCGGCGAGGCACGCGGCGATGGCCATCGAAAGGACGCCGATCAACATGGCTTTATTCACGGGCGGCCTCCGGCAGGCTGAAGCGGTTGTACTTGTCGAGCGCCAGCGCGACCTGCGCGATGCTCAGCAGCGCAACGGTGACGACCGAGAGAATGACGGCGAGCGGGATGATCGCGTAGCCATCGCGCGAATGCACGAAAGCATTGACGATCGCCGCGACGATGCCGAGGAGATTCAGCCAGAAGTCCGTACGTTCCAGGCCCGTGACCGTGCCGCGAGGACCGAACCATACATGACCGAGGTTGATGAAACGCGGAACGATGGCGAACAGAAGTCCGACAGTCACGAGCCATGACGCCGCCTTGGCCCATAGGACCACGGCAGTGTTCGCATAGATGATGTCGAAGATCAGCGTGCCGACGAAGAGGCCATACGGGACCGGATTGAGCCAGTCGAAGAGCGCCGTGGCCAGTCGCGAACGGTATCGCGGGCGAAGCGGAGTCATAGGCGAATCCCCTTTGGGTTGAACCCTTCTGGGTGAAAGAGAACGGCCATGTGGAAGTGCATGGCACGTGCCTGACGAATGGCCTTCGCTTGCGTACCATGCATTGCTTGTCTCCGCGTCATGTCACCGACCATGATGCCCACGCGGGCACGCAGCTTGCGCAGCGGCCTGCTTACGTCGTCAAGAACATCGACGGTCGCACTGCCCGATCATCAACGAGCCCGCGGTCACCGCCTCTTTCAGCGAAGGAGCCCGTGAACCCGCATCGCCATCCAATGAAGAATCCCACGCTCCCAGAAAACGTAGCGAACTGCGATCAGGAACCCATCCATGCACTCGGTCTCGTGCAGCCGCACGGCGCGTTGCTTTGCTTCGACCGCAACGGCGCCCTGATCGCGCGAAGCGAGAACGCCGCGACCTTGCTCGGGCCGCTGCCCGCGCTACGAGATGCGCTGTCGGAAGACCATCTCGACCGCTGCGCGCGTCTTGCGATCGGCAAGGCGATGCTTGCGCGCAACGAGAGCCTCGAGAGCGTCGAATGCATGACGCAATCCGGCGAACGTTTCGATCTCGTCATGCACTGGTCCGGCGATACGCTCGTCGTCGAGTTCGAACAGGTGCCGCCGGATACGCCGGGCGCATCGCAATTCGCGATGTATTCCCAACGCGCCATTCAGCGCTTGCAAGCGCGGCAATATGCGAACGTGGCCGACTTGCTGCAGGAGACCGCCGAGGCCATCCGCACGATGACCGGCTTCGACCGCGTGATGGGCTATCGTTTTCTCGGCGACGGAAGCGGTGAAGTCATCGCGGAAGCGCATCGCGACGATCTTCCGCCGTATCTGCATCAGCGCTATCCCGCCAGCGATATTCCCGCGCAGGCGCGGCGTCTCTATCTGCTCAATCCCATTCGGCAGATCGCCTCGGTGGCGTGCAAGCCGGTGGCGATCGTGCCGAGCCTGAATCCTGAAACGCAAGCCCCGTTCGATTTGAGTCATTCCGTACTACGAAGCGTTTCCCCGGTACACATCGAATATCTGAAGAACATGGGCGTGTGCGCGTCGATGAGCGTGTCGATCATCGTCGAAGGCAAGTTGTGGGGCCTGTTCGCGTGTCACCACATGAGCCCGTATCGCGCATCGCATGCGGTGCGGCTTTCGTGCACCGTGCTGACACAGGTGGTGTCGATTCTCGTATCGCAGACCGAGGCGCGGCTGAGTCTGTCGCATGACCATCGCACGCATGAATCCGCGCAACGCATCATGTCGGAGCTTGCGCACGCCGACGATTTCGGATCGGGACTCGTGCGCGCGGGGCCGGCGATCGTCGGTCTCGTCGATTGCGACGCGGCGTTCGCCGTCGTCGATCACGAAGTGCTACCGCTCGGCGGCTCGCGGCTCGTGCACCGCACGGAGCTTTGCGCGCTCGCCACGCACATGATCGACACGCGCACTGATACGCTCGTGACCGACTCATGGCAACGCGACATTCCCGCTCTCGCGCCGATTCCCTCCACGAGCGGCACGGCGGCCGGATGCATGGCGGTTCATGTCGGCGGCGAAGCGCCGGTCACGATCGTGTGGCTGCGTGATGAACTCGTCGAAACCATCAATTGGGCCGGGCCACCCGAGAAGATCATCGCTCAGGGGCCGAACGGTCCACGGCTCACGCCGCGCGGATCGTTCGAAGTGTGGAAGCAGACTGTGACGGGTTCCAGCCGCGAATGGAGCGATGCCGACCAGCGCGCCGCGCGAGAACTGAAGGCGGTCCTGCAGGACGTCGCGCTTCAACGGATGCGTGAAGCCGAACGCGCCCGCACCACGCTGCTCGCCACGCTCGGCCACGACCTGCGCAATCCGCTGCAGGCCATCAACATGGCGATGCTGCTGATGGGGCGCGGCCTCGCCACGTCGACGGACACCGCGAAGCGCGTGGAGGGTTCGACGCGGCGTATGCAGTCGCTCATCAACTACATACTCGATGTGAGCCGCATTCGTTCGGGTCTGGGCCTGGGTCTGAGCCGGCAAGTCGTCGGCTTGAAGGATGTGATCGAGAGCACGGTCGAACAGAATCGGCTCGCGCATCCGGGCGTGACCATCCGCGCGCATGTGACGGATGACATCGGCGACGCGTATATCGATGAAGACCGCTTCGGTCAGGCGCTCACAAACCTCATCAGCAATGCGCGCCAGCATGGCGACATTTCGCATCCCATCGAGTTGAAGGCGCGCGCCGAAGGTTCGATACAAGTCGTCGAAATCAGCAACCGGCTACGCGAGCGTCCCGGCACGAGCTTTCAGCGGCTGCTCGATCCGTTCAAGAGCGGCTCGCTCGACAACACGAACAATCGCGGCGGACTGGGACTGGGGCTTTATATTGCCAATGCCATCATCAAGGGACACGACGCGCAACTCGACGGATACTTCGACGCCACGCATGCGCGCGTGGTCATTCGCCTCGCACGCCTTGCCGAACAGCGCGCGGCGTAACGGCGTGCCGCTTCTTATCGGCGCAACGCCCATTCGAGCCTTTGCGCCTGATCGAGATGCAATATGCAAGCGGGCCGCGACGCAGCCAGCAGCGCCTTGACGTCGGCGCTCGTCGTCGTGCGGATGAAACGCTCGATCGTCGCGATCCATTGCTGATGCCACGCGATCTCATGCTGCAGATACGCGAGGTCGAAATCGCGGCTCTGCACGTCGTCGAGCGCGGACAGGTCATCGCGTGTCTGTTTCGTGAGCGCTTCACTCATGGCGCTGGGACGCGCCTGCTCATCGAGCCGATCGAGCATGGCGGCCACCTGACGATTCACGTCGTCATGCTCGGCAATGAGCCTGCGCGCGTAGCTCTGAACGCTGCGCGATTGCGATCGGCGCAAGGCAAGTTCGCCCGCTGCCATGTCGGCCTGATTCGCGACGATGACGACGCCGACCATTTGCGCATCCGTGAGACGCGTGTCCTGGCCGTGCGCGCGCATGCTGCACGCGATAAGCAGCAGCAACGCGACGAATTGCGATGCGACCTTCATGCCTCAGCCTCGTGAATTCCAGAGGCCAGCGTATCACGCCAAGGATTTCGATGATGCGAGCGGCGCTACGCCTTCGCGCGTGACGCCAGCGCGGACTCCGTCGGCGCCGCTTCGAGAAAGCCGCGCCCCATCTCCTTCTCGAAGCGCGAAGGGCTTCCTTCCCACACGATGCGCGCATGCTCCAGCACATACACGCGATCCGCATGGGGAAGCGCGAAGGTCACGTTCTGCTCGCCGAGCAGCACGGTGATCGGCGTGGTCTTCTGCATGAGTTCCATCGCCTTCGACAATTGCTCGAGAATCACCGGCGCAAGGCCGAGCGTGGGTTCGTCGAGAATCAGCAGCTTCGGCTGCATCATCAGCGCACGCGCGATGGCGAGCATCTGCTGTTCGCCGCCCGATAAGGTGCGCGCGGTCTGTTTCTCACGCGATTGGAGTATCGGAAAGAGTTCGAAGAGCCACTTGAGCTGATCGGCGCGGACCTTGTCGGCGAGATGATAGCCGCCGAGATCGAGGTTCTCGCGCACGGTCATGTCGCCGAAAAGCTCGCGTGTTTCCGGGCATTGCACGATTCCCGCGCGCGCGATCGCCGCGCCGCTCATGCCCTTCAGTTCCTGCGATCCATAGCGAATGGTGCCTTCATACGGCACGAGCCCGGAGATGGCGTTGAAGAGCGTCGTCTTGCCTGCGCCGTTCAGGCCGACGACCGACACGAACTCGCCTTCGCGCACATGCATGCTGACGTTATCGAGCGCGCGCGCCTTGCCGTAGAGCACGCCGACGTTATCGACCTGCAGAATAGGCGGCCTGTTGCTCGCAATCTCCGCGCCACGCTCTCGCGCCTCGATCTTGCCGCCGAGATACACGCGCCGCACGGTCTCGTTGCGCATCACCTCTTCCGCCGTGCCTTCGGCGACATGCTCGCCGAGATACATCGCGAGCACGCGATCCGCGAGCGCCGCCAGGCTCTTCACATTGTGATCGACGAGCAGCACCGCACGGCCTTCCGCGCGAAAGCCGCGAATGAGGTCGGCAAATACTTCGGACTCCGCAGCGGTCAAGCCCGCGAACGGTTCATCGACGAGCACGACGCGCGGATCGCGTGCAATGGCCTTGGCCATCTCCATGCGGCGCAGATCGGCGAAGGGCAGCGTCGCGGGATGACGATGCATCACGCGGGCAAGGCCCACGCGCTCCGCGATCTCCCGCGCGCGTCGATTCACGTGAGGATCGGCGGCGAGCTTGATGAGCGAATCGGGCAGCAACGCGAGCTTGATATGCTCGAGCACCGTTTGCCGATGCAGCGGCCGCGAATGCTGAAACACGATGCCCACGCCCGCACGCGCGATGCGATGCGGCAGCCAGCCGGCCATCTCGACGCCATCGACCTTGACCGATCCCGCGTTGGGCCGCTCGATACCCATGATGAGCTTCATCACCGTGGATTTGCCCGAACCGTTCGGACCGATGAGACCGAGTATCTCGCCGGCCCGTATATCGAAGCCGATGTCCTTCACCGCGACGAGGCCGCCGAAACGCTTCGTGAGGCCACGCACCGAGAGCAGAGCCCTATCGTTCATTCACGCTCCCTCACGCGCAGAAGGTTGCCGAGCAATCCATCCGGAAAGAACAGGATGACCGCGAGCGCGACGGCCGCGACCACGAAGGTGTTGATCTGTCCGAGCGGCCGCAGGAACTCGCCCGCGACGATCAGGAAGATCGAGCCGAGCACCGCGCCGAGTATCGTGCGTCTTCCGCCGAGCACCGCCGCGATGATGATCTGCACGCCGATGCCGATATCGACCACCGTGCTCACCGACGCCGTGCCCTGATAGAACACGAGCATCGCGCCGGCGACGCCCGAGAACAATGCGCTGATGCAGAACGCCGCGAGCTTGTGCTTCACGATGTTGAAGCCGAGCGCCTGCGCGCCGACCGTATCCTGACCGCTCGCCTGCAAGATGAGACCGATCGCCGAGCGCGACAGGCCGAACAGAAGGATCGCGCAGACAATCAGGAACACGAGCGCGATCCAGTAGTTGACGCTTGCATCGACGGACATGACATCGGGCACCATCATGCCGATCTCGCCGCCCGTGATGCCCGCGAAGATCACGATCGCGTTCTGCAACAACAGGACCGCGACGAGCGTGACGAGACCGAAGTACGGTCCGCGTAATCGCAACGCTGGCACCGCGAGCAGCAGGCCGCCGACGAGCGCCACGAGTCCGCCCGCGATCACGCACACGGGTATCGGCGCGGCGGCGTGCGCGTTGAGTATCGCCGCGGAGTAAGCGCCTAAGCCGATCAGAAACGTCGGCCCGAAATTGACTTCACCCGCGAAGCCGAAGAGCAAGTCCCAGGACATCGCGAAGACGCCGAAGTAATACGCCACGGTGAGCACACCGAGGATGTATCCGGTGAGCCACCACGGCAACGTCATGGCGACGATCGCGAGCAGCACGGCTGCCCATGTCAGACGCGAACGAACGATGTCTTTCATGATTAGCGCCGTCCGAGAAAGCCTTGCGGCCGCACATACACGACGAGCACGAGCAGCAGCAGCGCGGGCAGCGGCCGCAGCGTCGGCGCGATGAGATACGCGGTAACGGTCTCGAGATAGCCGACGACGTAAGCGGCCATCAACGAGCCGGATACGCTTCCCAATCCGCCCAGCACGACGATGGAAAATGCGCTCGCCGTGAGTTGCCCGGTGTTGTTCGTGCTCACGCCGAGGAAGGACGCGAGCAGCACGCCCGCGACGCCGGCCAGCACGCCATAAAGCGTCCACGCAAGCAGATAGATGCGCGAAAGCTCGAAGCCGAGCAGCGTGAGACCGCGCGGATTCATCGACGCCGCGAGCAGCGCCTTGCCCGCTTTCGTGCGGTTCACGAAGAGCCACAACAAGCCGATCACCACCCAGCATACGAGCGCGATCATGATCTCGTTGTAAGGCACGCGCACGCCCGCGATGCTCAACACGCCGGGAATGAGCGGGCGCATCGTGATCGGGTTGTCGGAGAAAAGGTAGGCCATGCCCTGCTGGATCATGATGCCCCACAGCAGCGTGCCCGTCAGCACGAAGATCTCTTTCTCTTCACGCGGGATGGCAGCCGAACGCTGAATGGGCCGCACCACCATGAAATAGGTGATGAACGCGGCGATCATTCCGCAGATGATGCCGAGCAGCGTGCCCAGATACGTACCCAGTCCCGCTTCGCCCGCGAGCGCCCAGCCAAGCAGCGCCGCAACCAGCATGACGCCCCCGTGCGCGAGATTGAGCACGCCGGACACGCCGAAGATCAGCGTGAAACCGATCGCGCCGAGCGCATAGAGCGAGCTGATCGCGAAGCCGTCGATCAGTATTTGCAGTGGCAACATAACGGCCCTTCATGTGTCGATGACGATGCAAAGGGAAACGATCCCCGCCGCTCGCGCGAAGGAGCGAGCGCAGCGGGACGCATGCGCTCGCCGCTTCGATGCGCTCAGTTCGCGGCGGACTGCACCTTCACGAAGGCCGGAAACTTCACCTTCGCATTCGCCACCGACTTGGGCCAGATCGCCACTTGCTTGCCGTTCTGCCATTGCAGGTTGATGCCGGTGATATAGCCTTCACCGTACTTCAGCGCATGCGTGAACTGATCGTTCTTGCCATAGAACTGCCAGCGCCCTATCGTGCCGACATAGTCGCTCTTCTCCAGTGCATCGACCATCTTGTCGGGATCGGTCGAGCCCTGGTTGCGATGAATCGCATCCGCGATGATGTACACGAGGTCATAGCTCGTGAAGCCGTCATAGGCGGGCGATACCCCGGCGAAGTGCTTCTGATACGAATCGATGAAAGGCACGGTCTTCGGCGTCACCGCGACGCCCGGCGCCGCCGCCGATGCGGTGATGACGCCCTCGGTCGCGCCGTTGGTGTCTTTCCAGAAGCTCGTCGTCGTGGCTTGCGAGCTTTGCCCGGTCATCGGAATAGGCACTTGCTGATCGTGCCATTGCACGGTCGGCTGCACGCCCACGTGACTGATACCCGTGGTGATCGTGTCCGGATGCTTCGCTTCGATCTGGTTGAAGATCGGCGTGAAGTCCGACGTATCCGGATTGAAGCGGATATGGTCCAGCACCTTGAGGCCGGCTTTCGGCAGGCATTCGAGGTAGCGTTCGTCGAGCGGCTTGGTCCACGCGGCGTCCTCGCTCATCACGACGGTCGTCTTCATCTTGAACTCGCCGACGAGCACGTCATGCGAGAAATCGCAGATGGACTGCGCGATGAATGCCGATGTCATCCAGCCGTGGAACGTGTATTTGTAGTTGTTGTAGTCGTCGTGAACGCGCTTGGAGATTTCGTTGCTCGCCGCGCCCGGCGTGATGAACGGCATTTTCAGTCGCGCGGACCACGGCTCCATCGCAAGCGCGACTTCGCTGATATAGCTGCCGATGATGGCGACCACCTTGTCCTGGCTCGCCGCGCGCTGGAACGCGCGCACGCCGTCGGACGCCGATGAATGATCGTCATACGCGATGATTTGTATTTGCCGGCCGTCGACGCCGCCCTTCGCGTTGATCTCTTCCGCCGCGAGCTGCGCGGCCTTGCTGATGGAAGCGCCCGCAACCGCGGACTCCTCGCTGATGACGCCGATCTTGATCGGCTCTCCTGCCGCGTGCGCCGTGCCCGATAGACTCAGCCCAGCCATTGCCGTACCGGTTGCGATAACCGTACTCATCCCCCGCCACGTCCTGCCCTTTGACATCATCCGTCTCCTCTTTGTAGTCCATCGTGGAGCGACGCCAGCCAGACACATCACGTTCAGCAATTAAGGATCTGCCGACAAACAGTAACACTCGCGTGTCGCGCGCTAAATCAGTAGTTACGATAAAAGACGGTCATGCCGAAATGTCATGAATGCGGGGCGGTCTGACAGTCGTAAGTATCGCCGCGAATAGGGCACTCGCGGCGATACCTCGGTGAGCGTTCACCGGCCGGCCAGAAGATGCGGCAGGAATTGAGGAATGTGCGGAAAGAAAATGATCAGCATGAGGTCGATCACGAGCGCGAGGATGAACGGAAGAATCGCACGCGTCGCTTTCTCCACCGACACACCGCCAATGGACGCCGCCGTGAACAGACAGAAACCGATCGGCGGCAGATTGATGCCGATGGCCGAGTTGATCAGCACGATCACGCCGAACACGATCGGATCGATGTGCATCTGCACGATGAGCGGCAGGAACACGGGAATCACCACCGCGATGCTCGAGATGGTTTCGAGCACGGTATGCGCTGCGATCAGGAACAGATTGATCAGGATGAGCAGCACGATGGCGCTCGTCGTGATCGCAAGAAAGCTGTTCGCGACATGCAGCGGAATCTGCGCTTCGATCAGATAGCGTCCCAGCACGAAAGCGAGGCCCAACAGGCACGACACGCGCGTCGTGTTCACCGACGTGCGCACGAGAATGTCCTTGAAGTGCGAAAGCTTGAGCGTGCGGAAGATGAACGCGCTGACGAGCGTCACGTACACGGCCGCGACCACGCCTGCTTCGACCGGCGTGAAGATGCCGCCGAGAATGCCGCCCAGGATGATCACCGGCGTGAGCAGCGCCCAGAACGCTTCGCGGAAGGTCTTCCACAGCTTGCGTGCATCGAACGGTTCGACCGCGCTGTAGTCATGACGCACGGCAGTCACGTAGTTGACGATCATGAACGACGCAACGACGAGCAGCATGGGAATGATGCCCGCAATGAACATTGTGCCCACCGAAACGTTCGCTGTGTACGCATAGACCAGCATGCTCATCGACACCGGTGACAACAGGCCGAGCGAACCCGCCGCCGATTGCAAGGCCACTGCGAACGCCCGGTTATAGCCCTTCTTGACCATGCCGGGAATCATCACGGAGCCGATTGCGGCGGTATCGGCGGTAGCGGAGCCGGAGAGATCCGCGAAGAACATGCTCGCGACGATCGTGACCTGCCCGATGCCGCCGCGCATGAAGCCCACCAGCGCCTGCGAGAACTCGATGATGCGCTTCGACACGCCGCCCGAATCCATGATCGCGCCCGTCAGCATGAAAAACGGAATGGCGAGCAGTCCCACGTTATTGAGGTTGGAGAAGAGTTGCTGCGGAATGACGAGCAGCGGCGTGCCGTTGACCGACAGCGCGATCGTCGCCGCGATGCCGATGCAAATGGCCACCGGCACGCCCAGGCCGAGCAGCCCTGCTCCCAAAGCGATTGCCCACATGATGTTTATCCTAGAGGTGTTCGGAGACGCCTTCGACCATCGCGGCATTCGCCTGCGCCTGCGGTGCGAGATGCGAAACCACGATACGCACGAGCGAATGAAACACGAGCAGTCCACCGCACACGGGAATGGAAAGATACGGGTAGACCATCGAGATCGGAACCGACGCGGCCGTCTCGGTACCCATCAGCGCCAGCATGTCCGAGCCCCACATCAGGAACACCGCGCCTAGCGCGAGGATCGCGCAATCCGAGAAGTCCTTGAGCAAGGGCGCGATTGCGGCCGGCACGCGGTCCGCCAGCACGCGCACTTCGGGATGCGCGCGCAGCTTCACGCCGGCCGCCGCGCCCAGACACGTGAGCCAGACGAAGAGATAAGCCGCGACCTCGTCGGACCATGAAAGCGAATCGTGCAGCACGAAGCGATAGACGACACCGAGCCCCGCCACCATCACCGCCGCGAGCAGCAGACAGCTGCACACGAAGAGATTGATCTTGAGCACGATATCGTCGGCGAACATCAAGCCGCGCGCGATCTTTTCCATACGGGTCACCTCCGTCCCCTGCGTTATGCCCTGTCCGTCTGCCCCTTCCATCATTTCGATGCAACCGCCGACGACTGCTTCGCCGCGTTGATCTCCTGATACAGCGCCGCGCCATCGGGGATCTTCGCGACGAGTTCATCGCGTGCTGCCTTCGTCGCCTGCGCCCACGACGTCGTATCGACGACGGTGACCTGAATGCCCTTTTGCTTCATGGTCGCGATGGCTGCATCGTATTCGCGCTTGTATTCCTTGAGATCGAATTGCGCGGCGATCGCGGCGGATTCCTGGAATGCCTTCTGATCGGCGGGCGAGAGCTTGCTCCACGATGCCTTGCTCATCGCGAGCACGACCGGCAGATAGTTCACGTGCGTCACATAGAAATGCTTGGCGACGTCGGAGAACTTGTCCTGCACGAACTGCTCGGGCGATGTATCCGCGCCGTCGACGAGACCTTGCGAAAGCGCGAGAAACAACTGGTTATAAGCGAGCGGCGTGGGATTCGCACCGAGCGCCTTATAACCGGCGATATAACCGGGGCTCTGCATCACGCGCACTTTCAGATCCTTCATGTCCGCGAGCGAAGTTACCGGCCGCTTGCTCGTGAAGAGATTGCGCTCGCCCACCGCGAGCCACGTGAGACCGATCATGTTCACGGGCTGCATCATGTCGAGATACTTGCGGCCGACGGGACCTTGCAGCACGCCGTTCGCTTCGTCCATGCTCGAAAACAGATACGGCATGTCGAAGATCTGCCACTGCTTGATCGTGTTGTCGATCGGCGCCTGCGCGGAAATCATGAGGTCTTGCGTGCCGGTGCGCAACGCCTGCGTCATCTGCACTTCGCCGCCCAACTGGGACTGCGGGAACAACTCGATCTTCACGTGACCATGCGTGCGCTGCGCCACTTCCTTCGCGAACACTTGCGCGGTGAGCTGGTAGTGATTGTCCGGTGCGAGCGTGTGGCCGAGCTTCATGACGATCTCGTCCGCGAACGCACTCGTGGATGCAGCCACGCACATCGCGGTCACGGCCGCGCCCATTGCGACGCGCAGCATGTGTTGCGCCTTGAAGAGCGAATTCATTTTGTCTCCTTTGCGACAGGGAAACCGCCTCTCGTATGCCTCGCGAATCGAGTCGTGCGAGGTCCGGCGGGTTGACGCAAGTATTTGTGATCGGCGCGATGGTGCGTTAGGACCACGCTTCGAAATTCTTGGACTTTTTAACGCCCGGCAAACGCAGCCACGACATTCCTGCAAGAAAGTCCAAGAGATCGCTGGAACCGTCCTACCGGTTCAATGAGGCCGCTCTTTAAAGTGGCTTCCACACTGACACAGCAGCGCACGCTGACCGCGCAGCGCTTTGACCCAACCATTCACCTCTATTCGACATGGCCAAACGTCCCCATATGGATTGCTATGCAGTCGGCGACACCGCCGACTTCGCCAAGACCGTTTCCGAATACGACATCTATGGTTTTGCCGGCATCGTCGGCGATTTCTATGCGGTGCATCTGAACGAGGAGTATGCGAAGCAGACACGCTTCGAAAAGCGCATTGCGCAAGGGTGTCTGTCGGTGGGCTTTCTCTCCACGGTCATGGGTTACATGGCTGCGAAAGCGCCGAGTCCGGGCGCGGTGTCGTATCGCTATGACATCACGTTCAATGCACCCGTCTTCATCGGCGATACCGTCACTGCGCGCCTCACGCTCGAGGAAAAGGACGAGGAACGCAACGTGTGCGTGTTCGCCGCCGATGTGACGCGTCAGGACGGTGTCGTCGTCGCGTCGGGCAAGACGTACCTCAAAGTGCTGTGATGCCATGCTGACGGACACGACTCCCGTACTCTCCGCGCAACACGGACCGCTGCGCCTGCTGACGCTGAATCGCGCGGACAAGCTCAATGCGTTCACGCCCGAGATGCTCGCCATGCTCGAAGCGGAACTCGATGATGCACTCGCCGACGAAGCCACGCGCGTCATCGCCATTACCGGCAGCGGGCCGAAGGCGTTTGCCGCGGGCAACGACATCGAGCGGCTTTCATCGCTCGACGGCGTGGCCGCGTATCGCGACATGCTGGCCGGCCAGCGCACGATGCTGCGCCTGCACGAATGTGCGAAGCCGACCATCGCCATGGTCAATGGCTACGCGCTCGGCGGAGGCTTCGAACTCGCGCTCGCGTGCGACTTCATCGTTGCGTCCGGGAACGCCAGTTTCGCGTTCCCCGAAATCACGCTCAACACGATGCCTGGCTGGGGCGGCACGCAACTGGCCGTCGCGAAGCTCGGTCTTGCGTGCGCGAAGCGTTTCGTCATGACAGGCCGTCGATTCTCGGCGAGCGAGTGCGAGACGTTCGGCTTCATTCATGACATCGTCGCGCACGAGGACCTGTTCGACGCAGTCCGTTCCCTTGCGACGACGCTCGCGGCATTCGATCCCTTTGCAGCCGAGATGAGCAAGCGCGCGCTGAATCGCGCAAGCGAATTGCCCTTGTCCGCAGGGCTCGACTTCGAAGCCGCGCAATACGCGGTGAATTTCTCGAGCGAGGGCGCGCGCGCCGGCTTGCGGCAATTCATGGCGCGTCGGCCCGCGAAGCGCGCGAGCGAAGACGCATCCGACCAACGCACTGAACAGGTTTCGTCATGACGACTCTTTCGACGTTGCCTCACTGGCTAGGCGAGCAACACGCGATGATTCGCGATGCCGTGCGACGCTTCGCGGAAAAGGAAATCGCGCCCATTTCCGAGCGGCTCTGGGAGCACGAGGCCTTTCCCTACGACATCTGGGCGCAAGCCGGCAAGCTCGGCTTCACCGGCCTGCCCTATCCCGAGCAATGGGGCGGCGGAGGCGGCGACTGGCTTTCGTTCGTCATCGTGCTGGAGGAACTTGCGCGCGTGGACTGCGCAGTGGCCAACGCATTGATGGCGAACTCCACGGTTGCGAGCCTGCTCTCGAACTATGGCACGCCCGAGCAAAAAGACCGCTTCTTGCGGCCGATCATGAACGGCACGCAAATCGGCTCGATCGGACTTTCAGAACCGGATGCCGGGTCCGATGCGGCGAACATCGGCACACGTGCGGTATTCGATGGAGAGCGATGGATCATCGACGGAGCCAAAACCTTCATCAGCAATTCGGGCACGGAGATAGGCGGCCCTGTGGTGATCGCCGCGGTGACGGGCACGCGCGCGGATGGCCGCAAGGAGATATCCAACTTCATCGTCCCTTCGGGCACGCCCGGCTTTCAGACGGGCCGCAAGCTGCGCAAGATCGGCTGGCGCGCGTCCATCACGCATGAGTTGTTCTTCGAGCATTGCGCGATTCCCGCCGATCATCTGCTCGGCGAACGCGGCGCGGGCCTGCGCCAGACGCTCGCGCAAATCAACACGGGCCGCATTCTGATCGGCGCGCTTGCGCTGGGCATTCTGCAGGGCTCGCTGGATCGCTCGATCGAATACATGAAGGCACGCCGTGCATTTGGCCGCGCGATCGCAGAGTTTCAGGGGCTGCAGTTCAAGATCGCCGACATGGCCACGCATGCGCACGCCGCGCGTCTGATGCTCTACGACGCAGCCGCCTGCAAAGACGCCGGCGCGCCCTTCGATACGCAAGCCTCGCAAGCCAAGCTCTTTGCTTCCGAGATGGCGATGCAGGCTGCGCATCAGGCACTGCAGATTCACGGCGGATACGGCGTGATGGCAGAGTTCCCGGTCGCACGCGCGTTCGGCGATGCGAAGGTGCTCGAGATCGTCGAAGGCACATCCGAGATACAGCGCATGATCATCGCGCGTTCGCTGCTGGCATGAACGCGCGCTGACACAAAGGGGGTTTCATGCTGGAAGGAATCAAGGTCCTGAGTTTCACGCATTTCCTGCAAGGCCCGGCGGCCGTGCAGATGCTTGCCGATGTCGGCGCCGATGTCATCAAGATCGAGCCGCCGGGCGGCGCATTCGAGCGCGGTTGGACAGGCGCCGATGCGTTCGTCGAAGGCGTGAGCGTGTTCTTTCTGCTGGGCAACCGCAACCAGCGCAGCATATCGCTCGATTTGCGCGATGAAGCGGCGCGCGAGATCGTCTGGCGTCTGATCAAGGAAGCCGACGTGCTGATCGAAAACTATCGCCCCGGCGTGCTCGACAAGATGGGATTCGGCTACGCGCAGGTTCACGAGGTCAATCCGCGTCTCGTCTATTGCTCGTGCACCGGATATGGATCATCGGGGCCCTATTTGAAGCGTCCCGGTCAGGACCTCTTGCTGCAGGCGATGAGCGGCATGACGATGCTCTCCGGCGAAGCCGACTCGCCGCCCACGCCCGTCGGTTCCGCGATCGTCGATCAGCATGCGGCCGTGCTCGCTGCGTTCGGCGTGGTCGCCGCGTTGCAGGCGCGCGAGCGCACGGGCGTCGGCACGCGTGTCGAGAGCAATCTGCTCAACGCCGCACTGGATTTGCAGATCGAACCGTTCACGTACTACATGAACAAGGGGCCGCTGTGGAAGCGCACGCAACCGCCGACGGGAAGCCGCTTTCATCCCGCGCCCTATGGCGTATATCGCACGAAAGACGGCTATATCGCGATGTCGCTCACGCCGACGCAAAAGCTCGCGGGCGCGCTGTCATGTCCCGCGCTTGCCGACTTCACGCATCCGAAGGACAACGTGCGGCGCCGCGACGAGATCAACCGCCTCGTCTATGACACGCTCAGGACGCGCACCACCGAAGAATGGATGCGCGTCTTCGAGGAACACGACATCTGGTTCGCGCCGGTGAACGACTACGAGCAGGTCGAACGCGATCCGCAAGTCGAGCACAACCAGATGATCATGAGTTTCGAACACGAAGAGGCGGGACCGGTGCGCCTGCTCGCGCATCCGGTGCGCTATGACGGGGCCGCGCCGCCGTTGCGCCGGCATCCGCCGCGTCACGGACAACATACCCGCGAGGTGCTCGCGGAACTGGGATATACGCCGAACGAGATCGACGACTATGTCGAGCGCGGCATCGCATTGACTTCGAGGAGAACCGCATGAACGCAAACACACCTAACCTGCCGGCATTGCTTCGTTTCGACGATGTGGAAATCGGCCGCGCGCAGGTGATCGATCACACCGTGACGGAGGCCGAAGTCGAGGCCTTTGGAAAGCTTTCGGGCGACTTGAATCCGCTGCACATGGACGATGCATTCGCGAGCCGCTCGCCATTCGGCCGGCGCGTCGTGCATGGGCTGCTCACGGCAGCTCTTGTCTCAGCGGCTCACACGGAGCTGACGGGGCCGGGCTTCGCTTATGTCGGTCAGGAGTTGCGCTTCACGGGGCCGGTGTATATCGGCGACACGGTGACGATCAACGTTTGCGTCGTCGAGAAGAAGCCCGCCAAACGCGTGCTCGTCATGGACACCACGGTGCGGAATCAGCATGGACATGTCGTGCTGAGCGGCCTTTCCGCGCTGAAGGAGCTGAGATTCGTCGATGCGAACGTGGCGCGTACCGCCGTCGCATGAACCCGCGCACAACGCGATGCATAGTGTTATCGCCACTTACGTCATGGGCGCACGCACCGATACACTCGTGCGGATGCCTATGGTGCCGGGGCGCGCACACTACGACGAAAACGCGGCGCCGCTGGACCGGAGGAGACAGGTGGATACCGCATGTTGCTGCCACGTTCCTGTCATCAGGATCGAGGATTACGAATATGGGGCGCACGTCAAATCGCCCGACTTTCATCTTGCGCCAATCGAAGCATTGAAGTCGACGCTGCCTTATCCGCATCGGCATGACTTCTATCACATGATGTGGGTCATCGCGGGCACTGGCTCGCACGTGATCGATTCGGTGCGTTACGACGTGCGGCCGCATACGCTGTATTTCATGTCGCCGGGATCGATTCACGATCTCGATCTTTCAGCGGACACGCTCGGCTATTCGCTCAGCTTCTCGTCCGAGTTCTTTGCGTTTCGCGTGCAGAACCGGCACTCGGAGACGGACGTGCCCGTGTACGACTTCGAGAAGCTCAATGCGTGCCTTCATTTGAGCGATGCGCAAGTGCGCGAGCTCACGCGCGTGATGGACGGCATTCGCCAGGAGTATCAGGAAGAAGCAGTCGGCTACACCGATGCCATCTGGGCGTATCTGCACGTCTTTCTGATCAAGGTCGCACGCATGTGCGATGCAGCCGCCATGCGCGACGCGGGCGCGTCGCGCAGCGTGCTGCTGTCGCGCCGTTTCAGAAGTCTTCTGGAAAAGCACTTTCGTTCGGTAAACGAAGCAGCCGATTACGCGCGCCTGCTCAACGTGACCGAACGCGCGCTCAACGAAGCCACTCGCCAGGCGCTCGGCAGTACGGCGGCGAAGCTCATCCGCGAGCGCGTGATGCTGGAAGCGAAGCGCCTGCTTCTGCATTCGGAGGTGAACATCGCCGAGATAGCCGCGATGCTGTCATTCGACGATCCCGCTTATTTCAGCCGCTGTTTTCGCAAACATACGGGGCGCTCGCCGATCGATTACCGGCGCAGCCTCGAAAAACTGCATATCTGACGGCGATTCGTTTCGACGCCGCCGCCATGCATGCTCACGCATCCGACGACCTATCAAGGAGACATCGTGTCCGAATCGTTGTTGATCACCGATGAACAGAAGCAGCTTTTCAATCGCATTCTCGATCGCACTGCCCAAAAAGTCGCGGCGGACGAATTCACATTTGGCGTGGAGTTTCCGCAAGTCACCGGTCCGGATGGTCAATGGGTGCGTCTGCCTGCATCGCTTTCGGCGGGCTATGACGGCGATGCATGGAGTCACGGCAACTGGTTCTGCGGCTTCTGGGTCGGCCTGTTGCTGACATCGCATCTGCATACCGGCGACGCGCGCTTTCTCGAATGGGCACGCGCGCGCATGCGTCTCGTCGAGCAGCGCGCGCACGATCCGAATACGCACGATATCGGCTTCATTTTCGACAGCAGCGCGGTGCCGGGCTATCACATCACCGGCGACGAATGGTTCGCGAAGATCGCGCTTGAGGCAGCCGACAAGCTGCGCGCGCGACTCGTGACGACGCGTGGCGGCGCGTATATCGCGTCATGGGGACCGCTGTCGGACCCGCGCGGCCGCAGCGCATCCGCAATCGATACCATGGCGAATCTCTCGCTGCTTTACTGGGCCGCCGATTATGCCGACGATGGCAGTTATCGTCATGCAGCCGACGCGCATGCCGAGATGACCGCGCGGGCCTTCGTGCGCGCCGATGAATCGACGTATCACGCCGTCGAATACGACCTCGAAAGCGGCGAGCGGAAACGCGGTTACACGTTTCAGGGCGCATTCGACGAATCCGCGTGGAGCCGGGGGCAGGCATGGGCCATCTACGGCTACGTGAATTCCGCGCGCGAGACGGGCAAGCGTTCGTATCTGGATCTCGCGGAGCGGCTCGCCGAATACTATCTGCATCGCCTTGATGGGCGTCAGATCCCACCATGGGATTTCGATGCAACGGGGCGCGACGCGGAGATCAAGGACACGGCTGCGGCGGCGGTGGTGGCGTCGGCATTGATCGAGATGGCGCGCGTGCATCCGGATGCGCAAGCCGCGCAGAAGTGGGGACGTCACGGTCTCGCGATGCTCGAAGCGCTGTGCCGCGACGAGTTCACGAAGGAGGGGCAGCACGGGTTGCTGCATAACTCATGCTATTCGAAGCCGCATAACATTGGCGTGGACGGTGCGACGATGTTCGGCGATTTCTTTTTCGTCGAAGCGTTGTGCCGGGCCGTGCATCCGGGCAAGTTGCGGCCGCTGTCGGCGCCGCGTCTCTCCATGCGCTAAATGACAAAGAGGAACGCATGCATGTCATGCGTTCCTCTTTTGCGAGCGACGTCTGGTGCGCGCTCTATCGATTCACTACCTTTTTCGGCATCGTCAAGACAACGCCCGCCGCCACGACCAAAGAGATCGCGACGCAATACAGTCCCATGTCGGTGCTATGCGTCACATCCTTGATCCATCCGACGAGATACGGACTCACGAAACCCGCCAGATTGCCGACCGAGTTAATCAGCGCGATGCCCGCCGCCGCCGCGACGCCGCCGAGAAACGCGGGCGGAATCGCCCAGAACTGACACAGTGCGCCGAGTATGCCGATGGTGGCGAACGTGAGCGAACCCACTGCCAGCGCGACGTTATGCGGCACGAGCGTGCTCGCCACGAGACCCGCTGCGCCGACGATGGCCGGCAACGCCACATGCCAGCGCCGTTCCTTGCTGCGGTCCGAGCTGCGTCCCAGCAGCACCATCGCGACCGCTGCGGCGCCATACGGAATCGTCGTCAAGAGACCGACGTTGAATGCATCGGCTACGCCCGTTGCCTTGATGAGCGTCGGCAGCCAGAAGCCGATCCCGTAGAGGCCCATGATGATGCCAAAGTAGCAAAGACACAGCACCCATACTCGACGATTGCTGAATGCGCCCTTCGCGCTATGCACCTCGATATGCTCGGACTCGTTCGCAAGCCCTTTGTGCAGCAGGTCTTTCTCGTCCGCGCTCAGCCATTTCGCCCCACGGATGTTGTCGTCGAGATACATCAGAACCACGATGCCGCCGATGATCGAAGGCAGCGCCTCCAGCAGAAACAGCCAGCGCCATCCCGCCATGCCGCCGACACCGGTGAAGCTGTTCAATATCCAGCCCGACAGCGGACCGCCGATGACGCCGGCAATGGGAATGCCGGTCATGAACATCGCCGTGATCTTGGCGCGCCGCGAAGACGGATACCAATAGGTCAGATAGAGAATGATGCCCGGGAAGAAACCCGCCTCGGCCACGCCGAGCAGAAAGCGCAGCACGTAGAACGCAGTGGGCGTCTTCACGAAGATCATCATGCCGGACAGCACGCCCCAGCTCAGCATGATGCGAGCAATCCATTTGCGCGCGCCGAAGCGATGCAACGCGATATTACTCGGCACTTCGAAGATGAAGTATCCGATAAAGAATATGCCCGCACCGAGCCCATAAATGGTTTCGCTGAACTTGAGGTCGGCCAGCATCTGCAGCTTGGCGAACCCGACGTTCACGCGATCCAGATACGCAAAGACGTAGCAAAGAAATAGAAAGGGAATGAGTCGCCAGGTCACTTTGGCATAAGTGGCGTCTTCGGCGCTGGTTTGCGCGACGACATCGCCGTAAGCGGTTTTGGACATGCTTGTCTCCTGCAATCATCGGTGGCGCGCTCGTTGTCGCGCCAGCCTGGCTTTATATGCGACGCCGTCTTTCGGCGCTTAGTCGAACATGTCCGGGCTCGTTTGCACGAGCTGCTCATAGATGGGCTGAAAATGCAGCCAGCCGATGTATTCGCTGCCGACATTGTCGCGGCTATAACGCGAGCTATGCTCCGGCACCATGATCGGCTTGATGCCGGTGGCTTCCACGAGCAATTGCTGCTGGCAGCATCGCTCGAGCGCGATGAACCAGAACGCGGCAGCTTCGATGCTATGACGGCTCACGGTCAGCAGGCCGTGATTCTGGTGAATGGCTGCCTTGACGTTCTTGAAGTAGTCCGCGACCGACAAACCTGCTTTCTCTTCCACGGCGACCGCACCGGCCTCGTCCTTGATCACGACATGGTCTTCGAAAAACGCAGCGGCGTCTTGCGTGATCGGATCGAGCGGACGACCGAGCGCCGCGAACGCCGTGCCATAGACCGTGTGCGCATGGCACATTGCAACGATGTCCGGATTGGCTTCATGAACGGCAGCGTGCAACACGAAACCCGCGCGATTCACCGCATATTCGCCCTCCACGACCTTGCCGACATGGTTCGCAAGAATGAGGTTCGAGAGCTTCACTTGCGAGAAATGCACGGCCATCGGGTTGGTCCAGTACAGCTCCGGAAACTCGGGATCGCGCACGGTCAAATGGCCCGCGAAACCATAATCGAGGTTATGCAGGGCGAACGCGCGGCACGCGGCCACGAGCCGTTCCTTGCGATGCTGCCGCTCTTCCGCGAAAGACTTGAAATCGGGCAGATCGGGAAATTTGAGCCCCGTCTGCTTCGGCCGATAAATGGAATTGTTCGATGGATGCGAAATGGTGCGACGCAGTTCGTTTTGCGAAGCGGAGCTGCGGAGATCTTCGGCGCCTGTGCTCATGATGTCTTCCTTCTGGGCAGTGGGTTACTGCCGCTAAGATAAGGAAACAGGCATGGCCGATCTACGGGCGCCGGACAATAGCACTTATTACGCCGGGTGATGAATCGGCCGGTCAGCCCTGATGCCAGGGCGGCTGGCGAAAAGCGTCGACGAAATAATCGATGAACGCGCGGATGCGCGGCACCAGTTGCCGCTCGGGAAGATAGACGACGTGGATCGCGGTATCGTCCTTTGCTTCATAGTCGGACAAGATCCGCACCAGATCGCCTCTACGGATGGCGGGCAAAGCCAGGTGTTCGGCCAGCCGCATGATGCCCACGCCCGCCACGCACAACTGGAACAGCGTGGTGCCGTCGGTGCTGCGAAAGCTGCCGCGAACCGCCACGCGTTCGAGTCGGCCGTTGATCATGAACGGCCATTGATTCAGATGCTCGCGCGGCGATTCCCAGGTCAGGCACGCATGCTTGACGAGGCCGTGCGGCGTCACGGGCTGTCCGTGCGCCTCAAGATAAGCGGGCGATGCCACGACGATGCGCTGCAAATCACATAGCTTTCGGCTGCGCAGCGAGGAATCCTGCAGACGGCCCATGCGCACGGCAATATCGAAGTTATCTTCGATGAGATTCACATTCGAATCCGACAACGAAAAATGCACGCATAGCTGGGGGTAAGCGGCGAGAAAGCGAGGTATTGCCGGCACGAGCTGATCCATGCCGAATGCGTGAGGCGCGCTGATACGCAGATTGCCGGTCGGCTCACTTGAACGGACTTGTGCTTCGGCTTCTTCGAGACTATCGAGAATATCGTTGCAGGACTGAAGAAAGCGTTCGCCCTCGCTGGTAAGCCGCTGCGTGCGCGTGGAGCGATGCAGCAACTTCACGCCCAGCCGCCGCTCGAGGCTATTGACGCTCTGGCTGACGAACGGCTGGCTCACGTTGAGGAGATTCGCGGCAGCGGTAAAGCCGCCGGCTTCCACCACGGTCTTGAATACGCGCATCTCCAGAAGTCTTTCGTCCCGCATGAGCCCGATCCGTTGCTGCGACCATCGGCATGAGCCAGGCCGCGTTTCCAATGTGACGGCCACTGTACATGATCGCGGTGCTTCGCGTCGAACGGGATCAGCTTCGCATGGTGAGCGTGATGGGCATGCGGTTCGGCACCATGGTGAACGCCGATACTTCTTCGATGCTTTGCGGATCGGCATCCAGCTCGATCTCGAATCGCCTGACCATCATCGATATGACGAGCCGCATTTCCACCGCCGCCAGATAGCGTCCCGGACACACGCGCGGCCCCGCGCCGAACGCCAGATAAGCCTTCTGTTCATGCGGTCCGTTACCCGCGGTTCGCGGCTGCAGCCAGCGCTCGGGCAAGAACGCTTGCGGCTGACTGAAGTGCGTCGGGTCGAGCATGGCGGGACGCGTGAGGTAGAACATGCGTGTGCCGGCCGGTATCAGCACTCCGCCGACGTTCACTTCGGTTAGCGGCTCGAACGTCTGGATCGCGGCGACCGGGCGCAGGCGCAGAGCCTCGCTGCACACCGCTTCGCAAAGATCGAGGCCCTTCAGCGCTTCGAAGTCGGGACATACGTTTCGATGCCCCATCGTCGTAAGCGATTCGTCGAACAAGCGCTTTTGCAGGGACGCATCCGTTGCGATGTACATGAGCGCCCACGCGATGGCGTTCGCTGTCGTATCTTCGCCCGCCACAAGCAACGTCAGCACGTTCGCCGCGATGAGCTCGTCAGTGACTTTCGATGCGTACTCGTCATGCGCCAATAGCATCGCTTCGAGTAAGTTGCCGGGAGGCGCATCCGGAGAATCGGACAGGCGTGTTCGTGCGCGCATTATCATTCGTTCGATGTACTCATGGATTCGCACCATCGCGCGTTCGAACCGCCTGTCCTGCGGAAGCCTGACATAACGCCAGTACGGAAAGAGCGCCGAGACGCGCCGCATCAGCGCGGGCGGAATGAGCGCGAGTTGTTCCTGTATGACGCCCCGCTCCTGTTCCAGCGTGTGCGGATCTTCGCCGAACGCGAGCGTGCTCGTTACATCCACTGTGAAGCGCTTGAGCTCGTCAGTCATTTCGAGCGTTCTGTGAGCGGCCGCAGCGTCCTGCAAACGGACGCGAAAGCGTTCGGTGATAGCCGCGAGCGTCGGAAAGAACGACTTGATGTTGGATGGAGACAACGCATGCATCACCAACCGGCGCTGCGGCGCCCATGCCTCGCCTTCCGCCGAAAACAAGCCGTTTCCGCCGAGTTCCGACATCACGGATTCCATCGGCTCGATGCGTCTGTAGATATGCGGACGCTCGCGCATCACGGTCTGAAAGAGATCGGCTTGCGTCCACACGGTAATTGGAATGGTCCCCAATTGCACCCGATAAGGCGATCCCAGACGCTCGGCCCAATGCTCCAGCGTCAGATGCAGCTTTGCCGGTGTCAACTGGAATAGATTGCCAAGGAGAGGCAGACCGGGCGGGCATGGAAGATCCCTCACAGTGCGCAGCGTTCCGTTCGCGCCATGCTGAAGGTAGGCCATACTCACCTCCGTTTTTCAGACGCGATCGGATTCGCGCGCGGCAAGCCCTATAGCAGAGGATAGAGCATATCTCCCGGGCAACCGGTGTCATGCTTGCGCCGAACGTTCGTATCACTCCGTTCAATGATGCTTGAACGTCTGGATGGAAGCGCGCCATTCGTCCGACGAAGCCGACGTTGCGCGACTCGTTTTCGCTTGCGTATCAGCGACGGCATCGGACTTCGCACGTCCAGCGTCCGACGAAACGCTCGTGCGCTCGACACCATCGAACGCATTCACTTCCTCTTGCGAATAAGCGTGCGCATCGTTAAGAAATGCCGCCGATACGACGACGAACGTGGTTAGCATAGCTTTGTTTCTCATCATTCACCTCCCGAATCGTTAAAGCTATCGCGCGCCGTTGCGCGAAAAGCCAAGCTGTCGTCGTAAAGACGAATCGACTTCAGCGTGATGTAACCGCCCAGCGGGACGCCGGGAAAATGCACCTGCTCGAGCGCCGGCCATGCTTCGCGCGGCTTTGCCGCGTCGACGGGCAGCCGTCCATCCGACAGCGGCGAGACCGGCGCACGCAGCGCGACTGCAACGATGATTCCGGGAATGAGGCCTGGCTTCATGACCGTGTCTCCGAGCGATTCGACAACCCGACGCATGCATCGGCTGCCGTCGACTCATTTGTAGGTCGTGCGAAGCGATTCGTATATGGCAAGGATTGACCATCGTGACTAGACTTTCTGAAGGTTTGCAGTTTCACGAAAACGGAGGCCCTTATGACTCTCTTCATGATCGAGCGTAATTTCGCGGAGCAACTCGACTTCACCGTCGAGGGCGCGACCGAAGTGACTGAAATAAACAATGAAGTCGGCGTCAAATGGCTCGTCTCATTCCTCACCGCCGACAAGCGCAAAACTTACTGCCTTTACGAGGCCAACAACATGGAGGCGATTCGCGAAGCGGCGCGACGCGCGAGCATTCCTGCGGACGAAATCATCGAAGTCACGGAGCACAGGCCGGAATGGCTGCTCGCCGCGACCTGACGGCATGATCAGTATTAACTATTCCGCAGCCCGCGCCCGTCGCTTATAAACATCACATCGAACGCTCATTCGGAGACCGACATGATCTGGCGCGCGCTTCTTTGCCTGTCGCTCAGCTTGCCGATGCTCCTCTCATGCGAAACGTCGAAGCTCGATGCAGGTCAGCCGCAAATCCATCAGACGAGCGTGAACGGCGTTGCGTTGAGCTATGAGCAGGAAGGCGACGGTGAAACGGTCGTACTCGTTCACGGCGCGATCGCGGACTACCGGGCATGGGATCTGACGCGCGATGCGATCGCGCAGCAGTATCGGCTGATCGCGCCATCGAACCGATACTTCGGCGACGCCCCGTGGCCCGACGACGGCGCGAAATTCTCGATGCAGACGCACGCCGACGACCTCGCTGCGTTCATTCGCACGCTCGATGCGGGACGCGTGCATCTCGTCGGCTGGTCCTACGGCTCGGATATCGCGCTCGTCGTGGCCGTGCAGCATCCGGACCTCGTGAAAAGCGTCTTCGCGTTCGAGCCATCGCTCACGACCTTCGTCACGAATGCCGCTGATCGCCAGGCCATTTCGAGCGATCAGCAACAGGCTTTCGGCCCCGCCGTCATGGTCTCGAAGCGCGGCGACCAGCAGGCGGCGCTGCGTCCGTTCGTCGATGGCGTCAACGGCGCACCGGGCACTTACGACCTGTTGCCCGAGCGCGTGCGCGCGGTGTTGTCGGAGAACGCACGGACGATTCCGCTGCAGCTGAACGCGCCCCCGCCGCCCGCCATCACGTGCGCGGAGCTGGGCAAGATAGCCGTGCCCGTCGCCATTGTTCGCGGCACCGCGACGCGCCCGTTTTTCCGCATTGCCGCCGATACCGCGAATCGTTGCATCGGCGGATCGCGTCTCGTACTCATTCAGGATGGGCGGCATCTCGCGCCCGTCGAAATGCCGAAGGCCTTCGATACCGCCTTGCTCGCCTTTCTTTCCGCGCAGCACTGATCGCGCGTCATGCGTCGAGCAGCCCCGCGTGGTTCGCGAACGCGGCCGCTTCCGTGCGATTCGCCGTGTAAGTCTTCTCGAGAATGCTTCGTATATGATTGGCGACCGTATTCGGACTGATTTCGAGCACGCGCCCGATCTCGCGATTGTTGCGCCCGATTGCAAGAAGACGCAGTACTTCGACCTCTCGCCGCGTCAAGCCGCATGGATACGCGAGTTCCGCGGAGCACGCCTCGATGCGTGCAGCGAGCGTCTCGATGCGCGCGACGAGCGTCGCCATGCCGAAGGATTTCGCATCGGCGAGCGCGGCATCGAGCAGTGAACGCGCGAGCGGCCGGTCATCGCCAAGGCCGCGCGCGTGCAGCATGGCCGCGTATTCGTGACGATCATGCGCGAGCCAAACGCGCGCGCCCGTGCATGCGTCGATATCCATCGCGGCGATGAAATGCTTCTGCGCCGCGTCCCAATGCTTCTGGACCGCCGACAACATGCCGAGCAGGCGATCCGCCGCCCCGAGGCAAGGCCCGCCGATATCCAGCAGCAACGTCGCGCCCGCGTACGGATGCAGCATGCAATACAGCGTCGCCGCGCTGGCCGCATCGTCCAGATACGCGCACACTTCCGCCGCGAAGCACGCACGCGTGAGCGCATCGGCGTTCTCAGGTACGGCTTGCGCCTGCGCTATGCGCAGCGCGTCGAACTCCTTGCGCGCCGCATCGCGCATATCGAGTTCCGCATAAATCAGCGCGATGCCCGGCCGCCACAGCGATGCCGTCGGACTGTTGCGCACCATCAGTTGCATGGCGGGCAGCACTTCGCCCAGGCGCCCTTGCTCCCGCCGGATGCAGAACATCTGCATGCCGTATGCCGTCGATGCCACGTCGCGCGCGACGCGTTGCCCGATGGCGAGCGCGCCTTCCGCCTGCTGCTCGGCGCGGTCGAACGCGCCTTCGTTGATCGAAAGAAGCGTCTCGAAGCAAAGCACGACCGCCTGATGGTAGAGCGAGTTGAGATCGATCGAGACGCGGCGATCGGCATTCAGCGCGGCACGCAGCGCGGCGATGTCGCCGATGCGTAAAAGATCGCACAGCCGGTACGCCATCAGATCGGCAAGCGTCCATTCAAGTTCGCTCGACGCCTGCGCGATCGACCACGCTTCGTTCCCCGCAGCGAGGCGCTCGTGCAGCAGCCACGGCCAGTAACCGGCGGAGGTAATCGCGGTCAGCGCGAGATACAGGCTGCGCGGGTCGCCAAGCTCGCGCGCCAGTGTGACGCACGCACGCCACGTGCGCTGCGCCTCGTCGGGCAGATTGCAGTACACATACGCGCGGCACAGGCACGCGAGCAGTTCGGCGCGCGCGGCGTCCTTGCGCTCGTGAGCCTTGATCGCATCGACGAGCAGCGAAACGGACGCCTCGCCCGAGCGTGCGCTACGAAAGTTCGCTTGCTCGAATCCGATCGACGCGCGTTCGAACTTGTCGCCGAGGCCGTGCCTCCGCGCCAGTTCCGCCGCTTCGAGAAACGCGGTGCGGCTCGGCTCCACCGCGCCGACGTCGGCCTCCGCGCGTCCGAGCGTCAGAAGCAGATCGCAGCGCAGCGCGACATCGTCGGCGGCGTGCTCGCGTTGCAGCGAAAGCGCCAGACGATACAGCCGCGACGCCTCCTCGTAAGCGAACGAGCGCGCGGCTTCGGCGGCGGCGTCGCGCGCGTAGGCGAGCGCCTTGGCCGCGTCGCCATGAGAGCCGGCCTGCGCGAAATGATGCGCGAGCTGCGCGAGACGCGACGCGCGATTGCCGCGTTCCGGCGCCTCCAGCCATTCGCCGATCGCGCCGTGCAGCCGTTGACGCCGCGCGGCGAGCAGGTCGTCGTAAAGCATGTCGCGAATCAGCACATGGCTGAACGTAAGTTCGCCTTCCTGCTTCGTCGGTTCGATCAGGCGCGCACGCAGCGCCGCTTCGAGACTCGTGAGCACCAGTTCCTCGTCGGCGACGAGCCAGATCAGCAATTCGGTGTCGAACGTTCGGCCGATGCACGCAGCGGTCGCGAGAACGCGCCTCGCGCCTTCCTCGAGATGCCGCACACGCTTGGCGATCACGTTGCGCACGCCTTCGGGAATCGTCGTGAGCACCTGCTGCTCGTGCGCCCGCGACCCCGTACGGTCCCGGTGCTCGATCAAGAGCCGCACGGTCTCCTGCAGAAACAGCGGATTGCCTTCCGTACGATCGTGCAGCGCCTCCACGAGCGATGCATCGGCGACAGCGCCGCTTGCCGCGCAGAAGAACTGTCCGGATTCCTGGCGATCCAGCCCCCGCAGAGTAAGACGGCGAAAGCCGGGCGTGCGCACGAGGTCCGCGAACGCGTCGTTGAGCGGATGATCGGCGAAGACATCGGTGTCGCGATACGTGGCGACGAGCATCAGCGGCGCGTCCGCCAGTTGCCCCGCGAAGAACGCGAGCAGCCGCACCGACGTCGGATCGGCGCAATGGAGGTCGTCGAAGATCAGGAAGACGGGCTGTCGCCGCGCGGCGTGTTGCCAGAATCGCGTGATCGCATCGAACAATTCGAAGCGCGCCTGGGCCGTATCCAGCAACGCGGGCGATCGCCCGGTCGCTGTCCGATGCGCGAGCACTTCCGGTATGGCCGCGCCGATGACGGAGCGGTCCGCTTCGCCGATCGCATCGAGAAGGTCTGCGCCGGTGCTGTCGAGATGCGAGCGGAAGAGCTGCCGCCACGGCCAGTAGGCGGGCGCGCCCGGTTCCTCGGGGCATCGCGCCCAGTGCGCGGCGAACCCGCCCGCGATAGCCTTTTCCGCGAGTCGCTGCGCGAGCCTCGTCTTGCCGATGCCGGCGGAACCCGCGATCAGCACGACATGACCGCGCCCGGCGGCGGCCTTGGCGAGCGACGCTTCGGCCAGCCGCATCTCGTCGTCGCGGCCGACGAAAAAGCCGGCTGACTCGGTCCTCGATGCGTTCATGACAGGGTGAAAAACGGACAGCGATGTGGCGCAAGACGTAATGTGCCGGCAAGGTCCCTTCAAGCCGGTTATAGGCAAACTGCGCGCAGGCATCAAGGAGGCCGTCCCGGCCAGCTCGGCGATGCAACGGGCAAAGCGGCGAAGGCAAGCGCGTTCGCCCGCCATCAGCAGCAAGCGCTTCGTTACTTGGCCTCGCCTCGTTGCCGCAGCACCTTTCTGCACGGGCGATGGCCGCAGCCTCTTCTTCGGCGTTCAGAACAAGCGCGAGCGGCTGTCGTTCTGCGATGTCGTTTCGGGCGACGCCAGCAACGCCGTCGGGCGCGTGAGTATTCCAAGCGTGCCTGTCACGTCGACCTGCATCGCCGCGTGAGGAAAGGTCACTGAAGCGGCAGCGTTCGGAGTTTTATTTGCCGCGCCACTCGCTTGCCGTGGCGCGCGCGAACTCGCGGTAATTGCGCGGCGCACGCCCGAGCAATTGACTAAACCTTTCGATCTCGGCAGCGGATGCCACCGCCCCATCCTGCTGATAACGCTGCAGCATCAGCCGCATGTCATACGCGAGCCACGGCGTCGTCATCGTCTTCATATACGATTCGAACCGGTCCAGATCATCGCCGCCGTATTGCACTTCGCGGCCCAGCGCTTCCGACCAGATCGCCGCGACGCTTGCCGACGTGATCGCGTCCGGCCCGACGAGCGCGTAAGTCTCCGATGGCAGCGGCACGTCCGATCGCTCGCGGCGCAGAAGCTCGCGCGCGGCCGCGTCGCCGATATCACGCACATCGACCATCGAGATGCCCTTGCTTCCAATGGGCATGCCGAAGATGCCCTGCTGCTGCATCGGCTCCTTCTGGCGCACGTCGTTCTGCATGAAGTACGCGGGACGGAGAATCGTCGCGGGCATGTCGAACGCCTCGATCATGCGTTCAGCAGTGCGCTTGCAACTGAAGTGCGGAACGTCGACGTATTCGTCGCCCTTGAACACCGACAAATAAACGATGCCGCGCACGCCTGCCTCGCGCGCGATGCTCAACGCCTGCAGCGATTGCGTGAACTCATCGGCGGCGACGGGCGCAAGCAGGAACAGCGTGCTCACGCCTTGCATCGCGCGGCGCAGTCCATCGACATCTGCAAGTTCGCCCTGCACCGGCGTCACGCCTGCCGGAAAATGCGCGCGCGCGGGCGAACGCGTCAGCGCACGCAACCCCGCACCGCTGTCCTTGAGATGGTCAAGAACCTGCGTGCCGATGATGCCCGTGCTGCCCGTAACGAGAATGCTCATGTCGACTCCTGGAAGATGAAGGCCCGGTGCGAGCCGGTGACTGCCACGATAGGCGTTCCGAAAAAATCGTGCGAACGCTCGGCCGCCGAAGCGCATTCGTGAAATTCGAATTCGTGAATTCGCGACGCGAAGCGCCTGCGGGTACGGACTTTGCAACTGCGCAGCAGATTACACCGCTCACAGGAGGAGCTTCCATGCCCACCGATTCTTCGTCGAGCGAAGTCGCTCGCACGCCTTCGCAAAGCAACACCAACGCAAAAGTCGACGCACTCGAAGCGTCGAAAAGCGATGCAACCGGTCAGGCGCTCACGACCAACCAGGGCGTGAAGATCGCCGACAACCAGAACACCCTGAGCGCCGGCGAGCGCGGGCCGTCGCTGCTCGAAGACTTCATCATGCGCGAGAAGATCACGCACTTCGATCACGAGCGCATTCCCGAACGCATTGTCCATGCGCGCGGCTCGGCGGCTCACGGCGTGTTCAAGGTCTATGAGTCGCAAGCCGATCTGACGAAGGCGTCGTTCTTGCAGGATCCGTCGAAGGAAACGCCCGTCTATGTGCGCTTCTCGACCGTGCAAGGCTCGCGCGGTTCGGCTGACACCGTGCGCGACGTGCGCGGCTTCGCGGTCAAGTTCTACACGGACGAAGGTAATTTCGATCTCGTCGGCAACAACATGCCGGTGTTCTTCATACAGGACGCAATCAAGTTTCCGGACTTCGTTCACGCGGTCAAGCCCGAGCCGCACAACGAAATGCCGCAAGGCGCATCGGCGCACGACACGTTCTGGGACTTCGTTTCCCTCGTGCCCGAGTCGGCGCATATGGTGTTGTGGACCATGTCCGATCGCGCGATTCCCAGGAGTCTGCGCACGATGGAAGGCTTCGGCATTCACACGTTCCGCTTCATCAATGCACAGGGCAAGGCGCGCTTCGTGAAGTTCCACTGGCGTCCGACCATCGGCTCGGCGTCGCTCCTGTGGGACGAAGCGCAGAAGCTCGCCGGAAAGGACTCGGACTTTCATCGGCGGGACCTGTGGGACGCGATCGATATGGGCGACTATCCCGAGTGGGAACTGGGCGTGCAGATCATCGAGGAAGAGGATGAACACAAGTTCGACTTCGACCTGCTCGATCCGACCAAGATCGTTCCCGAAGAGCTGGTGCCGCTCAAGATGATCGGCAAGCTCACGCTCAACCGCAATCCGGACAATTTCTTTGCGGAGACCGAGCAGGTCGCGTTTTGTCCGGGGCATATCGTGCCGGGCATCGACTTCACGAACGATCCGCTTCTGCAAGGCCGTTTGTTCTCGTACACGGACACGCAGATCAGCCGTCTCGGCGGCCCGAACTTCCACGAGATTCCGATCAATCGACCGCTCGCACCGCTGCATAACGGCCAGCGCGATGCGATGCATCGGCAGACGATCGATAAGGGCCAGGCATCTTACGAACCCAATTCGATCGACAACGGATGGCCCAAGGAAACCGCGCCTGCCGCAGCGGGTGGCGGATTCGAAAGCTACACGGAGCGTGTGGAAGGCTCGAAGATTCGCAAGCGCAGTCCGTCTTTCGCCGACCACTATTCGCAAGCGACGCTCTTCTGGAACAGCATGACGGAGCCCGAGAAAGATCACATCGTCGGCGCTTATTCGTTCGAGCTGTCGAAGGTCGAACGCAAGCATATCCGCGAACGTCAGTTGGGCATTCTCGCCAACATCGATGAAACATTGGCTGCGCGCGTGGCGGAAAATCTCGGCCTTCCGGCGCCGAAAAAGAACGCGAGCTCGGAAGAACTCGGCAAGTCGTCGGTGCAGGACTCTCCCGCGCTGTCCATCGTCGCGAAGGCCGTGCCTTCGGTCAAGACGCGCAAGGTGGCCATTCTCGCTGCGAAGGGCGCGGACGCCGCGAGCATTCAGGCAGTGAAGGACGCGCTCGCGAAAGAAGGCGCGCACGCCAAGGTCATCTCGCCGACACTCGGCTCGCCCGCAGCAGGCGTCGAGGCCGATGCCACGCTGCTCGGCATGCCGTCCATCATGTTCGACGGCGTGATCGTCGCGGGCGGCGCGGCCAGTGCGAAGATGCTCGCCGATTCGGGCGACGCGCGTCATTTCGTGCTCGAAGCGTACAAGCATCTGAAGGCGATCGCTGCGATCGGCGACGGCAAGACCTTGCTCGATGCAGTGCAACTGACGGCGGGCGAAGAAGGCATCGCAGTGGGAAGCGACGCCGCAGCCGTGATGACGAGCTTCGTCGAAGCGATGAGCAAGCATCGCGTCTGGTCGCGTGCGCAGAAGGCAGAGGCGGTGCCGGCGTAATCGACGATGTCAGGGCGCAGTGGTTGCGCCCTGACCTTCATCGATCGACAGTCGCGCACGGCTCACGATCAAAGCGCTCTCACGTTCACGCCATGCTTCGGACCATGCGTTAGCAGTCCGGCTTCGAACTGCGCGAGCGGCATCGGCGGCGGCAATTCGTATTGGGGCCGAAGTCGTGAAAGCGCGCGGTCGAAGCGCACGAAGGTCGCGAAATCGCGTGGATAACGCCGCTTATCGACGCCAAGAAAACGGCAGTTCTTGTGCGCCTTATCGAGCAACGCCTGCCATTGCGCGATGCTCGTCACACCGACGCCTTCGGTGCCGTGCGAGAACAGCATCATGTCGATTTCATCGAAGGACGCTTCATCATCGAGAAAGCGGCGAAACGTTTCCGCCGATGGCTCCGTGCAGAAGACGAGCCAGAACGGAACGGCGCGCAAGCGCATCGTCATGTACGGGTCCATCAGAATGAATGAATCGACGACGAGTCGCGCCGACGATTCCATTCCCATGCTTCGATACCAGTCGCGATAGATGGCCGCTGTCACGAAGCTGAACGACTCGGGATCTTCGAAGCGCATCTCCACCACGCGCCAGTTTTTCTCTCTCGCGAGATCGAGAATGGAAGCGGTGAGCGCTTCGTCATAGCCCCATTCGGCTTCGGGAGCGCGTTGCGTGGGCGCGGGCGGGGACCAGTGCGAACGTTTCGATCCATAGCGCCGCAAGTACTCGGCCACGCGCGGGCTGCCGCTAAAGTATTCGTCTTCCGTCGCGCCGCCCACTGCGCCGAACTGATAGAACGAACGATCGCCGGTACGCGTGACCGGCCAGTCGCGCATGCATGCGTTGATATAGATCGTTGCGTTCGGCGCGAGACTGCGCAGCAGAAACTCGCGATACGCAAGCGGCAACGCCCGATGCTTCAGCCGGAAGTAACTCATCGCCGACAACATCAGCCGATCCTGATTCGGGTCCTGCATGTGATGCACGGCAATGCGCGGATCGGCGCGCAGCATGGCATCGGTGATGCGAAGGCCATCGTGAAAGCCGCGTTGCGCATCGTCGGGATCGCTGAAGGGCGCGCGCACGGGCGTCAAAAAGGTCTGCGGCAGCCACGGCAGACGAAGCGCCGCCGCCATGTGCATCAACGCGCCATTCGACGATCCGATGAACGCGGCTTCATAACGGCGCTGCGGATAAAGCCCCGCAATCCATTCGCTGATGCCCTCCACATCGAGCGCTTGCGCATCGCGTTCGCGGATGCCTTCGGACATGCCGCCGACCGTATAGACCCACTCGCGCTGACGCTTCGGAAGCAGATTGATGGGCGGCATCAGGCTATCCAGCAACGGTGACTGACTCGGGCTGCTGAAGCGCTCGCCGTGCAGGCACGCTGCCAGCGCCTGCGCCATGCCCGCGGCCGAATCGAAACGCGCGATGCCGCGTGGTGGAATGCTCATACGCTTCGCGCCTCATCGCCTTGCAGCAGGAACGGACGAATGGCGAGCGCAAGGCTATGCGGGTGCACGTAGTTGAGCGTATGCGTGCCGCCATCGATCGCCATGAACCTGCCGTTGGGAATCAGCGCCGCGACTTCTCTCGCCCACGCGAGCGGCGCAACCGGATCGCGCGTGCCGCTCACGACGAGGGTCGGCGCGACAATGCGCGAGAGCTTTCTTTCGATGCGGTCGCGTATGAGCACACGCATCGTCGCCCATGCGCGGATGATGCCCGCCTTCGCATAATCGATGCGTCCGATGCCAGCCGGAGAACGCGCCCTTTCGAGCTTGCCGTTCTGCCGGTCGCGCCATGCCTGAACGGGCAGATGACGCGCGTGACGATCGACGGTCGGTCCTTGCAGCACAAGCCGATCGACGCTATCCGGATAACGCAAGGCAAACTCCGCGAGTATCTGACAGCCGAACGAATTGCCGATGAACATTGCCTTGCGGATGCCGCGCGCGGCGAGCCACAGGGCCAATGCATCGGCGAGTTCGCGCAAGGAAAGCGTGCCGCTTCGCATCGTGCTTTCGCCGAAGCCCGGAAGATCGGGCGCGTGAACGTCGAAGTCGTCTCGCAACGCAAGCGCGAGCGGCTCCATGTAACGGCTCGATATCACGAGGCCATGCACGAGCACGACGGGCAATCGCTTGGTATTGGCGCTCGCGCGCGAGGCATGACGCGAGAACATGCGATACGGCCCGGCCTGCGTATAGCGAACCGTGATGCCCGCGCGTGCGCTTTCATCGCTCAATGCGGGGGTACGCTTGAGGCGCATCCATTTGTAGGCGGTCCAGCCTGCGAGCGCGCATGCAGCGGCGCCTGCGATAGGAACCGCGAATCGTGCGTATCGGTTCACGGCGTTCATGCGAGTGATGTCTTTCCCGAATGCGCTCGTGACGAGCAATCGCTGCGCCCGAATCGAGCGGCTTTGTGTCTAGCTTCGACTCGCAAACGCGATGGTGTGCCTTAGGGTAAACTACGACCCTCTTTCGTCGGCAGGTTGCCCCGCCGCTTGCCGATGTAGCTTCTCGAGCACGCTCGGCCGCTTGCGCCGACACGCCTCCTGTCACCGGCTATCCGAACTGCCTGCCGCGACGTCACGCAACTGACCGTTACTTGAAACGGCGTGACCTGTATCTTCCACCGCGAAACCGACTTCAATGAAGATTCCGACGACTCGAGAGCAGTGGCTCTCGAACATGCCCGGCAATTTCCTTGCTGGCCTCACATCGTCTTTTGCGCTCGTTCCCGAGTGCATTGCCTTTGCGCTCGTTGCACACCTCAACCCATTGATGGGCCTATACGGCGCCTTCATCATCTGTGCACTGGCCGCGATTCTTGGTGGAAGGCCCGGCATGATTTCGGGTGCGGCAGGCTCGATGGCCGTGGTCATCGTCGCGCTGGTCGTGCAACACGGCGCGCAATACCTCCTGGCAACCGTCGTTCTGAGCGGCATACTCATGATGCTTTTCGGTCTCATGCGGCTCGGCAAGCTCATTCGGATGGTGCCGCATCCGGTGATGATCGGCTTCGTGAACGGTCTCGCTATCGTCATTGCAATGGCGCAACTGAGCCACTTCAAGGAAGCAACACCGCACGGCGAAGCCTGGCTTCATGGCACGCCGCTACTCATCATGTGCGGCTTGGTCGGCGTGACGATGCTTATCGTCTATGTGCTTCCGCGCATCACCAAGGCCGTGCCGCCGGCGCTCGTTGCAATCGTGGGCGTCGGGCTGATCGGTCAGTTCTTTCACTTGCCTACGCGCACGCTGGGCGACATGGCGCATATAGCAGGGGCATTGCCAGCGTTTCATATCCCGGCTATTCCCTTCGATATCGCGACATTCAAGATCGTGTTTCCCTATGCTTTGCTGATGGCAATCGTCGGCTTGCTGGAAACACTCTTGACCTTCAATCTCACTGACGAAATCACTGAAACGCTCGGTCAGCCCAATCGGGAATGCCTTGCACTCGGACTCGCGAATGTCGTGTCCGGTTTGTTCGGCGGAATGGGCGGTTGCGCGATGATCGGTCAAACCATGATCAACCTGAGTTCGGGCGGGCGCAGTCGCGTTTCCGGCGCGACCAGTGGAATCATGATCCTGCTGTTCATTCTCTTTCTTTCGCCGCTCATCGAGCGTATTCCGCTCGCGGCGCTTGTCGGCGTGATGTTCGTCGTTGCGCAACAGACGTTTGCCTGGGGATCGCTTCGTGTGCTCGGGAAAGTGCCGCGTCACGACGCGCTGGTCATCGTGCTCGTGACGGTCATCACGGTCTTCACCGATCTGGCCATTGCGGTGCTGTGCGGCATCGTGATTGCGGCGTTGAACTTCGCGTGGCAGCATGCGCGCGAAATTCGCGCTGACGTCGAAAGCGGCACTGACGGCTCGTCGACTTATACGCTGCATGGCACGCTGTTTTTTGCATCGACCGCTAATTTTCAGGACCTTTTCAAGCCGCTAAGCGACCCGCAATATGTCACCGTGGATTGCCGGCATCTGCATGTTGCAGACCATTCGGCGATCGCTGCGTTCGAGACGCTCAAGGAGCGCTATCAAAAAGCGGGCAAGCATCTGAAATTCGCGAATCTGTCGGCGCGGAATCTGCATTTGCTGGAACGGGCCGGAGTCGCGCTCTCATACGCTTGATCGCGCGTCCAGTCTCCGGTCGCGAGTTGCTCCTCCTTCCGCTGAAAAAATAGTCGTTGTACGCTTGCAGTCACGCCGCGTGTCCAACGGGTGACAGAAAAGCGAAACGATCAACGTCAGGAGGCACTGCAATGAGTCAAATGAGTAATGCCCCGTGGACCGAGCCACTCGATGCGGTCCTGCGCGAATGGGCCCAAACCGCCGCCGCACGCGACAAAGCCGGCGGGACCGCCTTTCACGAGCGCGCTTTGCTGCGCAGAAGCGGCCTGCTCCGTCTGTCGATACCCACGGAATACGGCGGCGATGGCGCTCCGTGGTCAACCACGCTCGATATCGTTCGACGCATGGCGCAGGTCGACAGCTCGCTTGCGCATCTCTTCGCGTTCCATCATCTGCAACTCGCGACCATCCGCCTCTTCGGCCGCGACACGCAGATTCGGCATTGCCTAAGCGAGACGGTCAAGCAAGGCTGGTTCTGGGGCAACGCGCTGAATCCGCTCGACAAGAGCACGCGCGTGCTTCCCGATGATGCCAACAACGGCTATCTCTTCGATGGCCGCAAGAGCTTCTGTTCCGGCGCGCGCGATTCCGATCAATTGCTCGCCTCCGCTTTCGATAGCGAGGGCAAGCTGCTCATCGCCATCACGCCGACGAACCGCGAAGGCATCACCGTGCTCGACGACTGGGACAACATGGGTCAGCGTCAGACGGATAGCGGCACGGTCATCTTCGAGCGCGTCCGCATTGCGCCGGATGAATTGCTGAATGATCCCGGCCCGCTATCCAGCCCGTTCGCGTGCCTGAGGCCGCTACTCGCGCAAGTGATTCTGAGCCACATATATATCGGCATCGGCGAAGGTGCGTTACAGGCCGCGCGCGATGCGACGCTTGCGCAGACGCGTCCGTGGATTGCATCGCAGGCGGAGCGGCCATCGGAAGATCCGTATGTGATCGCGCATTACGGCGATTTTTATGTCGCGCTCGAAGGCGCGCGTCTGCTCTGCGAACGCGCGATGCAATTATTCGATGCCGCATGGCGACGCGGCCTCGCGCTGACCGAAAGCGAACGTGGCGAAGTGGCGGTCGCGGTCGCCACGTCGAAGGTCGCTGCGGCGCGCGCCGGGCTGGAAGTCGCGAACCGCATGTTCGACGTGACCGGCGCGCGTTCGACCACAGCCGCGCTGCGCCTGGATCGCTTCTGGCGCAATGTGCGCGTGCATACGCTGCACGATCCCATCGACTATAAAGTGCGCGAACTCGGCGACTGGGCGCTGAATGGACGCGTGCCGAAGCCATCGTTCTATTCGTGATTCGCGCGCACGCCCGCCATTAGCGCGATGCCGCTCATCATGAGCAATGCCGCCAGCAGATACACCGCGAGATCCATGCTCCCCGTACTCGTGCGAATCATGCCGATGACCCACGGACTCACGATCCCGCTCGTGATGCCGATACTGCTGATCAACGCGATGCCTCCCGCCGCCGCATTGCCCGACAGATAGCTCGGCGGCACGGCCCAGAAGATCGGCAGCGCCGCGAAGATGAGCACCGCAGCGGCCGAAAGAATGGCGAGCATGGCGGGGAAGCTATCGAGATGCAGCGTCAGCGCCGCGAGCGCAAGGCCGCCGCCGATAGTGCAAAACGCGAAGTGCCTGCGCCGCTCGCCCATGCGGTCCGACCGGCGTGCAATGAGGATGAGTCCGACCGCGCCGATCGCATTCGGTATCACGGTATAGAGACTCACTTGCACGACGTCCTTGATGCCGAAGTCGCGGATCATCAGCGGCATCCAGAAGTTCAGCGTGAGCGACGCGCACGTCAGTGAAAAATAGATGAACGCAAAGAGATACACGCGCGGATTGAGAAGCGCGGCTGCGAAGCTGCGGGCATCGTGACCCTTCTTCTCGTTGCGATCCTGCGCGCAGAGTGCGATCAAGCGCGACTTGTCCGCATCGGAAAGCCAGTGCGCGTGCTCGGGCTTGTCGACCAGATAAAACAGCGCGACGAACGCGAGCAGCACGGCGGGCGCGCCTTCGATGGCGAACATCCATTGCCAGCCGTAAAGGCCGAGCACGCCGCTCATGTCGCGCATGATCCAGCCGGAGATGAGTCCGCCGAGCACGCCTGCAATGGCCACGCCCGCGAAGAACACCGACATTACCGCCGCGCGGCGATTCGCCGGAAACCAGTACGTCAGATACAGCACGATGCCGGGAAAGAAGCCCGCTTCGAACACGCCGAGCATGAAGCGAAGCACGTAGAAATGCGACGGCTTGCTCACAAACATCATGCCCACCGATGCAATGCCCCACAGCAGCATGATGCGCGTGAAAGTACGCCGCGCGCCGTACTTCGCGAGCAGCATGTTGCTGGGCACTTCGCACAGCACGTAGCCGATATAGAACACAGCCGCGCCGAGTCCGTACATGGCGTCGGAGAAACCGAGGTCGTGCTTCATCTGCAACTGCGCGAATCCGATGTTGATGCGGTCCAGAAACGACACGACATAACAAAGAAACAGAAACGGAATGATGCGCCATGCGACTTTCGCCACGATGCGGTCATCGTCGGCAATATTATTCGTGAGTCCTGACGATTTCATATCGACGGAATTGTGCATTGTCTCTCTCCACGGCGGCCGCGCCTTCTATGAACGCGTGCCCGGTTCTTGAAGCGATTCGGGAAAAGGGCCCCGACAGGGCCCCCGCGTATTCGCTCAGTCCTGCAGCGCGGTCCACATTTCCTTGTCGCGCTCGGCCGTCCAGATGCGCGGATGCCTGATGCCGCTCGCTTCGTCGTATGCGCGCGAGACATCGAACGGCAGGCAGTGTTCGTAGATGAACACCTGAGCGAACTTCGGGTCCATCGACTTGCGGGTGAGCGCCATCGCGCCCTTGAGGTCCAGCTTCTGTGCGACGGCTTCGCGGCCCGCTTGGAGAAGCGTCGTCACGAAGTCCTTCGTATAGTCGATACCCTTGTCCACGTCCGCCGGAGTCAGCAGCGCGGGGCCACGTCCCGGCACGAGCTTGTGCGGCTCCAGCTTGCGCAGTGCTTCGAGCGTCGCGGGCCATTCTTCGAGTTGCGCATCGCCGCAATAGCAGGCCGCGTCGTATTCCACGAGATCGCCCGAGAACAGCACCTTCTGCGAAGGCAGCCACACGACGGTATCGCCCTTGGTGTGACCCGCGCCGAGGTGCGCGATCTTCACTTCCAGCTTGCCGAGCCACAGCGTGATTTCCTTCTCGAACACGAGCGTCGGCCACGTGAGGCCCGGCACGGTTTCCACGCCCGCGAACAGACGCGGAAAGCGCTCGATCTCCGACTTCATGTCCTGCTCGCCGCGCTCGACGATCATTTCATAGGTGCCGCGGCTCGCGATCACCTGCTGCGCGCCTTCCTCGAAATACGCCGATGCACCCAGCACGCGCACCGCGTGATAGTGCGACAGCACGACGTACTTGATGGGCTTGTCCGTCACGCTGCGAATCTTCGCGATGAGGTCCTGCGCCATCGCGGGCGTCGCGGTGGTATCGACGATCAGCACGCCGTCGTCGCCGATGATCACGCCCGAGTTCGGATCGCCCTCGGCCGTGTAAGCCCAGGCGTTCTCGGAAAGCTGCGTGAAGGTGACCTTCTTCTCTTCGAGATCGGCCTGGGATGCGAATGCCTTTGCCATGTCTGTCTCCGTTCGGTCGGCAGTGGATGATGCATGGTCGCGTCACGGTCAATATTTGTCAATAGCAAAGCGCCTTGCTATAGTTGAACTTCGGGAAAACCCCGGTTCTAGGACGGGGCGGCCGGATGCGCTAGCATCGACCGATCGGATTGCGCGCAGGAGCGAAGCACCCTTGAAAGAAGTGACAGACAAGCCGCAACGCGGCATTCAGAGCGTGGAAGTGGCCGGGCGCATTCTCGAAGCGCTCGCCAGCCGCCGCGAGCCGGTGGCGTTGAGCGAACTGGCCAGCGCCGCCGCGCTTTCGACGGCGCAGGCGCACACGTATCTCGTCAGCCTGACGCGGCTCGGCCTCGTCAAGCGCGATGCGCTCACCGGCTACTACGAGCCCGGCCCGCTCTCGCTGCGTCTCGGGCTGATGTTCGTCGAGCAGCAGGAGGCGTATCGCGTGGCCGCGTCGCATGCGGCGGGGCTGGCCGAGCGCGTCGGGTACAGCGTGGCGGTGTGCGTGGCGGGCGCGCAGGGGCCGACTATCGTGCGATACGAACGCGGCGGCTATCCGCTGCACGTGAACCTGCGCGTCGGCACGGTGATGTCGCTGCAAACCACGTCCACCGGTCGCGTGTTCAGCGCGTTCCTCGATCCCGCACAACTCTCTGCGATGATGCAAGGCCAGGGCATCGACCGGCCGCGCATCGGCACGGACGAATCCGACGCGCCCGATCACGCCGTCTGGCAGGCGAATATAGAAGACACGCGAGAGCGCGGCATGGCGCGCAGCGTCGATATGCCGAGTCCCGGCATCAGCAGCCTGAGCGTGCCCGTGCTCGACGCCGACGGCCGTTTGCAGCTCGCGCTGACGGTCATCGGGCCATCGGGCGCGATGGACGTCGCCTGGACAGGCGACATTGCACGCGAACTGCGCGACGTCGCGCGGCGCATCACGGAAGCGCTGACTCAACCGTCATCCATTCATGCCCTCTGATTTTTCCCCGAACCCGAACGACGCCGCCGCTTCCGAAGCGAAGGCGCAGCGCGGCATCAACGCGCTCGAGAGCACGGGCGACCTGCTGAACGCACTCGCATCCGCCAGTCAGCCGATGAACCTGCGCGATCTCGCCGCCGCCGCGGGCATGCCCGCCGCCAAGGCGTTCCCGCATCTCGTCAGCTTGCAAAAGATCGGCCTCATTTCGCGCGACGACGACGGCTGCTTTTCCGCCGGACCGCTCGGCTTCGAGCTGGGCCTGATCGCGCTGCAACGCCTTTCGCCCACGCGCGATGCCGAACCCGAAATCGTCGCGCTGGCCGCGAAGACGCAATTGAGCGTCGCCGCCGCCACGCTCGGCCCGCTCGGTCCGACCATCATCCGGCTGGAGGAATCCGGGCGGCCGCAGCACATCAGCTTGCGCGTCGGCACGGTGATGTCGTTCGTGAATACGGCGATCGGGCGCGTGTTCGCCGCGCATATGTCGGAGGACGTGCTGGAAGGATTGCTCGCGCAGGAGCCGATACGGCTCGCTGGCGTCGCGGAAAAGCCGCCGCTCGACCGCGCGTATCGCGAGCGTCTGAGCGGCATTCGCGAGCGCGGCATCGACGATGCATTCGATGCGCCGGTTCCCGGCATCGGCACGTTCGCCGCGCCGATCTTCGATCATACGGGCAGCATCCGGCTGGTGATCGCGGTGATCGGCTCGTCGCGCGACATTGAGCGCGATGACGACGGCCCCGTCGCGCGTGCGCTGCTCGCGGCGGCGCAGCGCTTGTCCTGGCGATTCGGCGCGATCGGCGTCTGAACGCTCAGGCGCCCGTGCAATCCGGCGCGGCGGCGATCACACCCGAGCGCGCCTTCGCGAACGCCTCCGCGAGCACGTCCATATCGCCGATATGGTTCGCCAGCAGCAGCACGAGCTTCGCGTTGACCATCTGGCTGTCGGCATCGGAAAGGCCGTTGTGGGTGTCGATCAGACGCTCGTAGAAAGCGTCCATGTCCGCGATGTTGGGTTCTAGATTCAGGTGGCTCATGATCCGTTCATCCGTTCGGGTTGGCGTTGCACGTGGCGCGGTCCACGGCGGCGGAAATCGCGGCGGCGTCGAGCGCGCGCCAGCGTGCGCACACGTGCTGATCCGGGCGCACGAGATAGAACGTGCCGGGGCGCGCGTCGAAGCGATGCGTGACGATGCCCTCGCCGTCTTCCACCACGTTCACGCCGGCCATCGGCGGCACCTTCACGCCGCGCGGCGCGACGATCAGCGGACGTACCGCCACCGGCAGACGCGCGAGCGCCGCGAGTTGCGCAGCCGTCTCGCCGATGTCGTCGTGAAGGCCGCAAAAGTAGACGCCCGTGAACGCGCTGCCGGAAACCTGATGCAGGAACCACGCGTCCTTGCCATCGGCGACGACGGGCGCATCGGTGCAGACGGAGCCGGGCACCATCGCGCAGGAGAATGAATCGGCGGGATCGTCGGGCGTATTCAGCGGCGAATCGCGCAGCACCGCCGGCACCGACAATCGCCCGCTATTGACGATGCGCCGCGCGAACGCGCAGTCCTTCGCCAGCTTGAGCGTCGCGTCGCGAAACAGGCGCGACACCGCGCTCTTCGGCGTGATGAAATCCGTCGCGCGCGTTGAGTTGAGAATGTTTTCGTCCGCCGCGAACTCGCGCTCGGACGCGTAGGTGTCGAGCAGCGCGGACGGTGCGTCGCCATTCACGACGAGCCGCAGCTTCCACGCGAGGTTGTCGGCATCCTGCACGCCGCTGTTCGCACCGCGCGCCCCGAACGGCGACACGCCGTGCGCCGAATCGCCCGCGAAGAGCACGCGGCCGTGACGGAACGAATCCATCCGCAGGCACGAGAACGTATAGACGCTGACCCATTCCAGTTCGAATTCGACGTCCTCGCCGAGCAGCGCCTTCACGCGCGGAATGACGCGCTCGGGCGCTTTCTCCGCGACGGGATCGGCGTCCCAGCCGAGCTGGAAGTCGATACGCCATACGTTGTCCGGCTGGCGATGCAGCAGCACGGACTGATTGCGGTGAAACGGCGGATCGAACCAGAACCAGCGCTCGGTCGGAAACGACGCCTTCATCTTCACGTCCGCGATCAGAAAGCGGTCCTTGAACGTGCGGCCCCGGCTATCGAGACCGAGCAGGCCGCGCATGGCGCTGCGTGCGCCATCGGCGGCGACGACGTATCGCGCGCGCAGCGGATACGCGCCGTCGGGCGTTTCGATCTGCAATTCGACGTGATCGTCGTGCTGCGTCAGGCCGGCGACGCTGCTTTTCCAGCGCATCTGGAGGTTGTCGAGCTGCATCGCGCGGTCGGCCAGATAGCCTTCCACGTAGTACTGCTGAAGGTTGATGAACGCAGGCCGCGCATGGCCCGTTTCCGGCAGCAGGTTGAACGTATAGATGAGTTCGTCCTGAAGAAAGACCTTGCCGACGTTCCAGCTCACGCCCTTCTCGACCATGCGATCGCCGCAGCCGAGGCGATCGAAAATCTCCAGCGTGCGCTTGGCGAAGCAGATGGCGCGCGAGCCGGAGGAAAGCGTGTCGTCGTTATCGACGAGCACGACTTTCACGCCCTGCTGCGCCAGATCGACGGCGGTGGCAAGGCCGACCGGCCCGGCTCCGACGACGACTACCGGATGCACCGTGCCTGACGGCGCATCGTGCTCGGGCGCGCGCGAGTAATCGAACCGCAACTTCTGATAGTCGGTCTGCATGCCGCGTCTCCTGACAGCTTCAATTTATTTATAGCAACTTCGCTTGCTATACGTGAATTGATTGTCATTGTAGGAAGAGCGGGAAAATTGAAAATCTGTGTAAACCCTAGGGCAACCGCAGCGGCGCCATGATGCACAGGACCGGGTGTCCATCGACATTCTTGAGGGGAAAATACGAGCGATGCGTCGCGTCATCCACATAGACGACGTGGGCGTTCGTCCCCAAAAAACCTTCGCCCACTTTTGTCAGGCGCGTCCCGTCGTGGCGGAACATCGAGACGACGCCCGCCTCGCCCGCCACATACAGCGTGTTCGCGGAAGGGTCGAACGCCAGCACGTCCGGGCCGCGTCCCACGTCGAACGATTGCGTCACGCGCATCGTGCGCATGTCGAGGACGAGCAGTTTGTTGTTCCCTTCGCACGCGATGAACGCGAGCCTCCATTGCGGCACGATGAGCAAGCCGTGATTTCCGTTCGCGCCGGCCACGTCGATGCGCGCGACGATCGCATCCGTGGACGGATCGATCTCAATCAACTGGCGACGCGTCTGAACGTTGACGAAGATATGCCGCGAGACGGGATCGTATTGCGTGTTGCCGGCTTCACCGTCCAGCGCGATGGTTTTCAGGCGGCGGTTCGTTGCCACGTCGATGACGGTCTCGGTCTTGCCTGTTTCATCGGAAACGTAGAGCTTGTGTTCGCCGGGCGCGTAGGCCATGCCGTCTGGATACACGCCTCCCGGCATGCGGGCGATGACCTTCAACGTGTTCTCGTCGATAGCGACGACTTCGTTCGTTCCCGTCGCCGACGCAAACACACGCGACAACTCCGGAATCACGAGCACGCCGTGTACGGACGAGACGTTCTTTATCGTGCCGATAACCCGTTCATCGCGCGTATCGAACGCGACGATTTCGCTATCGCCCAGATGCGCGATCATCAGAAGATGACGCGCGGGATCGCCGCTCTCGTAGTCGAAACGAGACGTGCGTCCCGGCATGGGAATGTCCGCGATGTGCTGTAGCGCAAGAGGCTTCGCATCGCTCTGCTCCGTTGCGGATACGTCGTGAGGCAACGCGAGCAACGCTGCTGCAATGACACAGGCAAGACGGCTCATCGGTCGCAACGCTGTCATGATCGGTCTCCATCAGACGGACCTGCCGAAACGCGATGAGCCGTGTTCTGCGTGCCCGATTCAGCGCATGAAGCCGAGATGCTCCACGAGAATGGCGCTGCCGACGCCGATCAGAACGACTCCGCCGATAATCTCCGCGCGCTTGCCGATAGTCGCTCCGACAAGCCGCCCGACCATCACGCCGATGGTCACCATGAGCATGGTCGCAATGCCGATGGTGGCCGCGGTCGAAAAGATATCGACATCGATGAACGCAAGGCCCGCGCCGACCGCCATCGCGTCGATGCTGGTGGCGAAGCCGGTGGCCGCGAGCACCCAGAACGAATGCGAGTCGGGCTTCTCGTGGCCGTGCTCGGGCTGGCCGAAGCCTTCTCGTATCATGCGCGCGCCCAGCAAAAAGAGCAGGCCGAACGCGATCCAGTGATCCCACGCGGTGACATACTGCGCCGCCGACCGTCCGACTGCCCAGCCGACGAGCGGCGTAATGGCCTCGATGATGCCGAAGATGACGCCGGTCCTGAGCGCTTCGGCGATGCGGGACTTGTGCAGGCTCGCGCCCTTTCCGACGGCTGCCGCGAAAGCGTCCGTCGACATGGCGAAGGCGAGAAAAATGGTCGATGCGAGATTCATTGAGTAGCGCTCTGGTCGGGCAAGAAGATGCGACGGAAGGCGCCTCCCGACCTTCAGGCGCGTTCCATCGATGGTCTTGCCAACCCGTTATGGCTGCTCACGCCACGGCCTGATGGACCGAGTGTGTTGACGTGAGCGCTTTCCGCGAGACGGAAAGCCGGCTACTCCCCAGCGAAGAACCGAGAGAGTAACACGAGTGAATTCACCTTCAGCGTGAACATGAGCAATCGCGGGTTGAGGCTCGCTAAGCCTTCCATAAGCGTCCGCGAACTAGCATGTCGCGTTACTCCAGTTCGAGGACCGCCGCATGACCCGACTTGAAGCGCTCAACCGCGCGTTGTTCCTTCTGATCAACGCACGCGCCGATTCACCGCAATGGCAGATCGACATTGCGCTCACCATCGCGAACGACCTCGTTTATCTGATTCCCGCCGTGCTGGCTTTCATGTGGCTGTTCGGCGATCTCCGTCAACGCGATGCCGCCGTGCGCGGCTTTTGCGTCAGCTTTCTCGCGCTCGGTTTCAATCAGCTGATCGGTCTGGTGTGGATGCATCCACGGCCGTTCATGATCGGCCTCGGCCATACGTTTATCGAACACGCGCCGGATTCCTCGTTCCCTAGCGATCACGTCACTGCTTTCGCGAGCATCGCGCTGACCTTGCTTCTCGCCGGACTCGTCCGCACCGGACTGCTTCTAACGCTCGCGGGCGCGGCGGTCGCCTGGGCGCGCGTGTGCATCGGCGTGCATTTTCCGCTCGATATGGTGGGCGCGGTCGGCGTCTCGTGCGTGGCGTATGCGCTCCTTGCACCATTGTGGGCGCGCGCAGGCGATTCATTCGTGCGCTTGCTCGTCGCGCTTTACAGAAAAACTTTCTCGTGGCCGATCCGTCGAGGGTGGCTCGCGCCTTAAAACGGTGGGATCGCCAATTCCCTTAAGCAAACCTTAAGCAAAGCCCATCTACGATCACACGCCGTCGGCTTCTTCAGAAGAATCGAGTCTGCCCGGCGTCGCTAGAGCAATGCCCTGGCGGCGCACGAAGAGCAGGCACCATAGACCATTCCCGCCTCACGGAAGCCCGCAAAACTCGACCTCTCGTCCACTACACGCATAAGCAAAGTCTTTCGAAGGAATCGCATGAAGCCGGATGCACGCCATCCCTCGCTGCTCCATCGAAGCAACGCTGGCAAGTCGCGGGGAAGACGCGCCAGCGTCAAGGAAAACGGCAGCGTGGCAATCGAGTTCGTCATCGTTCTGCCCTTTCTGTTGCTCGTTCTTGTCGGAATTATCGACGTCACGCTCATGCTTTACGACAAGGCCGCGATTACGAACGCTGCGCGCGTCGCGGCGCGCGCGGGAACCTGCGTGAGCGTTCCGCCGCTGACGAAAAGCCAGATTTCGGCAACGGCAACGGCCGCACTGAGCGGCGTTCTTCTCAGTGGCAGATCGAGCAACGTTCCCACGGTAACCGTGAATCAGCCGAACGGCACGGCGACGGGCAGCCCGCTCTCAGTTACCGTCTCGTACCCTTATCAGGGACTATTCGTAGGTTCCGCGTTCACTACGCTCACCGGTCCGATATCGCTTTCCGCGACCGCCGTGATGAACTACGAGTGAATAACGTCGTAATGAAGAACCGGCCACTCCCGCCGAGACGGGAAACTTCATCGTCCAGGTCATTCCGTCGCGGCCGCCGCGCACCCTCTGTTCGCCGGCAGCGCGGTTCGATGGCGGTTGCCATGCTGTTCGCGCTATGCATGACGCTTGCGGTCGGCGCGCTTGCCGTCGATATCGGCCATCTGATTCTCGCCAGGACCGAACTGCAAACAGACGCCGACGCTTCTGCGCTCTCGGGCGCCGCGTATCTTCTGACACTCGGAAGCGGCCCGAACTGGAGCGGCGCGCATGATGCAGCCGCGCAGGCCGTCACGCTGAATTCATCCGATGGCATCCGGCTGAAAGACGCGGCCATCGCGACAGGCTATTGGAATCTCGCGCGTACCCTCTTGGGCTTGCAGAGTCAAAGCATCACGCCCGGCATCAATGACGCGCCCGCCGTCCAGAGCACCGTCGCACGCGCAAAGGGCAGCAACGGTGGTCCCATCAACTTCTTTCTCGCTCGCGTTCTTGGCATCAACAGCGGCGCGGCCAGCGCGAGCGCCGTCGCGATCGTGGCAGCGCCGGGATACGTCGCACCGGGCGCCCTGTTTCCGGTGGCCATCGGACGGTGCATTTACAACCAGTACTGGAACGCGCAAACCGGTACGCCGGTGGTCGATTCAACCGGAAAGCCTCCGCAGGTCGAGATCGGCAACAGCCTGACCTACGGCGGTTGCGAAGCCGGTCAGTGGACGTCTTTTCAGACCAATAACAACGACGTTCCCACGGTCCGCGGGCTGATTGCGAACGGCAACGACACGAGCTTGCGGATAGGCGACTCGATCTGGATTCAATCCGGCATCAAGAACACGATCTATTCATCCGTCCCGTGGAACGTCGATGTGCTCGTGCCCGTTGTGGATGCAGCGACCAGTGACGCGCATCCGATCGTCGCCTTTGCAGCTTTTCATATCGACAGCGCGAACGGCGCCAGCGACAAGTACATCGTTGGGCACTTCATCGCCGGCTATAAGGTCGCATCGGTAGGCGGCGGCGTGGGCCCCTATTACGGCGCATACATTCCACCGCGTCTCGCATATTGACGCGTCGCGGCTGACAGCGACTCCCTCTGCTGTCATCGCTGTTTCAAACTGATTCTCATTTGGACATCCATGCCGCGTCGCGTCTTCGGCACGGCGTTTGCGCATTCATCGCGCGGGCATCAACGCCGCAATCGACTTTAGAGGCGTCTTTCGATGATCGTCTGTACCAACGGAGAAACCGATGAGCACCGATGACAAGCCCGCAACCCCGCCGCGCACGCCTGACGAGGTACGTCTTTCCGCCGTGCAGGAAGAACTGTCCGTCGGCGTGACGACGACCGAGACAGGCGCCGTGCGCGTTCGCAAGGTGGTGCATGAAGAGATGCATCCCGTTTCCATGCGACTGCGCAGCCAGGAAGTCGACGTCAGGCGCGTGGCGGTGAATCGTCCAGTGGAAGAGCGCGCCGAACCGCGGCGCGAAGGCGACACGCTCGTCATTCCTGTGTACGAATACGTGCCTGTCGTTCGCATGCAGCTCACGTTGAAGGAAGAGGTGTATGTGACGACGCGCGAGCAGCAGCAGGACGTCGTCCACCATGTTCTTTTGAACTCCGAAGAATTGGTGGTCGAGCGCCGCGACGGCACGAGCGGCGAGTGGAAACCGGACGCTGACGCCGGTTGAATTCATTCAAGCGCGCAGCGCGGGAACGACCGTTGCGACTATGACCGCACGCGTTTCAATCCCGGCTTGCGTATGCCTAATTTCTTACGGAGATGCTGCAATGACTCAGACCATCATCGGTGTATTCAATACCCTTCAGGATGCAGAAGTCGCCCGGACTCGCCTGGAAGCAGAAGGCATCGCCCGCACAGACATGAACGTGCACGCCAACGATGCAGGAACGACGTCGATGACCGACGATCTCACCACCCGTGACGCCGTCGCGGACCGCCCCGTTGGCGAACCGCATGAAGGCGCGATGGGGCGCATCGAGCATTTCTTCAAGAACCTGTTCGGCGACCACGATCGCCCTGAGGAAATCGGCCATTATCAGGAAGCGGTACGTCGCGGCGGCGCGCTGCTGTCGGTGGATGTGACCGATGACGTGTCGGTCGAACGCGTCCGCGATGCGCTCTATGCGGCCGGCGCCATCGACATCGATACGCGTGTCGCGCAATGGCGCAACAGCGGCTATACCGGCTATGACAGCAACGCGCCCGCTTATACGGCAGATGAAATCGCCGCTGAACGGCAGGCGTTCCCGGTGGTGCAGGAATCGCTCGATGTCGGCAAGCGCGAAGTGCAGACGGGCGGCGTGCGCGTCTATTCGCGCGTGACGGAAACGCCGGTGAGCGAATCGGTGAATCTGCGTGAAGAGCATGCGAGCATCGAGCGCAGGCCGGTGGACCGTCCCGCGACGGCGGCAGATCTAAAGGAAGGCTTCGTCGAAATCAGAGAGACCGCCGAGCAGCCTGTAGTGGCGAAGACGGCGCGTGTCGTCGAGGAAGTCGTGGTCGGCAAGGAAGCATCGAACCGCACGGAAACCGTCCATGACACCGTGCGCGGCACTGAAGTAGAGATCGAGAGAACCGCCGGCACGGAAGGCGTGGGCGGCGTCGCGGGGACGCGCGGCGTGGCGGACGCCGACGACCTCGGCACTGTGACGCCGGGAAAGAAGACGCCGCTTTGATGTGAAGCGAATCGGCCGCCCGCTGCGCCTGTTTCAGCGCGGCGGCGCGTGCCGTCTGCGTCGTTATCGCTGAGTGACCGCGACCGGAACGATCTTGTCCAACTTGTCGAGCAGAATCTCTTTCTGCTGCTCGGTCAATCTGGCCAGTTCCGGATACATGTTGATCAATTCCATTCGTTGCGACGGCGACTTGGACGGAAGCAGCATCAGCAACCCCGCTTTTTCAGGCTCGGAAAGCGATGACATTTGCGGTAACGCGCTCAGTTGCTTCATTCCGGGCGATGCCGCCGACGGCACGTTCTCATCCGCCGCCATCGACGGCGCGGATTGCTTCCATCCTTGCGACGCAACTTCCGAGTTCGATCGGCCCTGTTCGGACGCATCCTGCTGCGATGCGGACACCGATGCAGGCGCGGACTGTCCGCCGCCGCATCCATAGACCAGCACGCCCGAGAAGAGGATATAACCGACCGCGAGAAAGCGGCGGTAATTGACATCAACGTTCGATTTCACGATCAAGCATCCGATCATTCAATCTGGCATACACGGAATGACCTCATCAGCCGCAGCGCAGACGTGCCAGCGCGTGCTGGCACGTTCCTCCCTCGGAAGAATGCACTGGTCGATCAAGCGCCCACGATACTGATATACGGCTGACTAAAGCCCTTGAAGACGAGCGTGTAGGTAAAGCTCGTCAGTGTCGCCCCACCGAGCAACTCCTTGGTCCAATTGCCGTTCGGGCAGGTGGCCATAGCGACTAATTCCTGCGTGGTTGGCGCAGTCGTACTGAGCGACGGCACAATCAGTTGCCCGTTCCTGGAAGGTGTTAGCTGGCCCGATGACGAAGATGCCACGGTCTGCGTCTTCACGTTCACGATCTGGCCGCCATGATTGCGGCACTGGACAGTGGCCGAGTAAGTCGCTGACAGCGTCGCCACCGCATTCGTATGGCCGACTCCGCCTATCGTGGTCCCGGTACAGGATACGTCCCGAGTGGCTGGGTCGACGGTGCATACCGGTTCTGCGGAGCCGTTCGCGTAATGCGCTCCGCTCGGCCCATTGGACGCAGTGGTCTCGGCCAAAGCCGGGGACGCAGCTAACGCAGCAAGCAATGTCGCTAAGGCTAGATTCTTCATGTTTGCCTCCGGAATAAGGTCTAACGAGAAATGACTGGAAGACAACGCTTCCTGAAACCATTAGGCTCTCGCCTGGGTAATCCGCTTTGCCTTGGACACGATGAAACGATCGATTCGCGCGCCGACGCCTTGTCTTTAATCCGATCTGATTTGCGTGCAGGAAGCCTCGCTGAATGGCCAGCGTTTCGCACGCACATATACGATTGAGGACCCCGCATATGGCACGGGGCGGGCGATATCAATCCGCCGCCGGGAAAAGGAAATCCGGCGAACAAGATCCCCAACGGGGAAACGACGGCTTTTGCTTGAAAAAGAAGCCGTTCGGAATCGCAAGTATTCTTCTATTTCAGAAGTAGAAGTGAACTCGCTCCGCCATGAAGACGGAGCGAGGATCGACGGTTGGCTTTCAAAGTAAACTTACAATAAGGAATACTTAAGTCAAGCTGTATCTGACAACTGACGCCAATTGCCTTTTGTACGCGCTGTCTAACTGCGCCGCGCTCGTAGAGTTTGCGCAAGAACCGAAACGCCTCGCATTTCGGATGAAAGCTTCTCGCCTTTTAAACGAACGAATAAAGCTTCATTAAAACGCTTGAGCGCAGACTTAACGCTTCGTTTATTTCTTACTGTTTTTGGCGAACGCCTAAGACGGGAAATCACTTAACCGAACCGATGTAGTTCGGTCATTTCCAACAAAGCACTCGACGCGCAGCCTCTCTTTAAAGCTCATTAACGAAAGCGAAGCGCGATGCTTCGCTCTCGTCGCATCACATCGTCAGCTCAGTTTGATCGAAGCCGGATCGGCGGTGAGATAACCCACCGCTGCACCGTAGCGATCCTTATAGTTCGCGCGGATGAGCGGATCGAGCGTCGCCTGAACCTTCGCATGCAGCGGCGCTTCCCAGTCGCCCGCGTGCTGGAAATTGCTCATGATGTAAGTCCAGCCGTTGATCTCGTCGACCGCGTGCAGGCCCGTCGATTCCGCGCCCGACGGCGCCGACAGAATGCGTGACAGTGTCTTCGTATCGACGTTGTACGCCCACAGGAAGTTGTTGACGTGCCGGCCGCTGTCCTCGCCGATGAACAGCGTGCGCAGCTTCTCGGAGAACTTGAGGTTATCGGGATTCGCGACGCGATCCGGATTGCCGATGTTGCCGAGCGCGTCCGCCGAAATGTCCTCCCCCACGAGCGCGGCGGGCGCGGCCATGTCGACCGGCACCCATTCGCTGTCGATCGCCGCGCCGGTCAGATCGCGCTGACCGCCCTTCAGATTGAACGCGTACACCGCGCCTGAATTGATAGTCTTGTCGACCGCGAATTCGGCGGTGTGCGCGTCGCCCTTGACCATCGACTTGACGATCTGCGACATCGCCGAATACACGATCTTGTCCTTCGCGTTGACCGTCGTGCCTTCGAGCTTCGTGAAGCACATGCTCGCGCCGCGCAATGCCGCGTAGCGATGCGTCTCCAGGAACGCCGCCGCTTTCTCCATGCCCGGCTTGATGCGAATCCAGTTGAACGCGCCGTTGTAGTTGATGCGCGTGTAGCTGGCATCGAGCGTGGCACCGACCGTCGCATCGCTGACGACGTCCATGATGTCGGCAATCGTCAGCGTGTTGGCGAGGCTCTCGATCTCATCGCTCGTTGCGTGGCCCAGGTTCATCCACGTGAGGTTGGCCGCGCCCGCGCCCGCCGATGATGTCATCGCGCACTTCGCGACGTACAGCGTGCCCGCCGAAAGATCCGCTTCCTTGTCCGCGACGAACATGAAGACGCCGCCGTTCGTGGCGTCGTCGCCCATCATCACGGTGCGCTTGTCGGGCATGACCTGAATGAGTTCGTGCGAGATGCGGCCGAGGCAGTAATGTTTCCTGATGCTGCCGGTGCCGTCCGGATTCACGGTGACTTCGGGCACGTGGCCGTAGTGATAGGGACGCGCCTTCGTTTCGTCGCCATAGAGGTTCTTGCTGTATGCGAGGAACTGCGCGTCCTTCGCGCCGAGCGCCGCATCCGGCTCGTACTCTTCGCTCGACAGATGCGTGTTCCACGGCGAAAGGCTCGCGCCGCAGGTGATCCACAGGCCGTTTGCCTTCGACGTATCGACGTTCGCGTAGCTCACGAGCGAGAGCTTGCCGGTGGCGGGGTCCTGATCGAGCGTCAGCACGGCGATCGGCGATGGCAGGCGACCATACATGCTGGCGGCGTTCTGATCGCGCGTGGTGTATTCGAACTGCACGACCGCGAACACGGCGTTGCCCTTCACGCCCTTGACGGCCGGCTTGTCGAGCTTGATGAGCGAGGTGCCGTCCGGGCAGTCCGAGAAGAACTGGCGCTCCTTGCCCGCCACCGAGCGGTCGATGATCGGCTGATTGTCGATATCGAAATACCCGCCCGCGACGATGGTGCCGCCAGCCGTGTTCGGCACGACATCGCCCGTCACGAAGAACGGCTGATACGCGAGCTTGTAGGCGCGGTTGCTGCCGTCGCTGAAGTTGACCGTCATCGTCGAGGCGACGGAGGTCGTGGCCATCGCGGCGGGTTCGGCGAGCGTGGGCGCGGCCATGCTGCTGAACGTGGCCGTGGTGAAGGCCGCCGTCGACGCAGGCGCGGATACGGCGGGGGCCGCGTTGCTGTCGCTGCCGCCGCATGCGGTGGCGAGCAGCGAAGCGGCGGCCGATCCGCCGAGCGGCAGCATCGGCGCGCCGGCAAGAAGCTTGAGGGCCTTGCGGCGGGAAAGGTCGAGGGGCAGCGCCATGTGGTTTCAAGTCCTTGATTGCGGGTTATGTACCGGCTGTGCGAGTCTTTCTTCAGACCGTTGCAATCTGAACGTGCCGGTTGACGCGCTACTCTAGGAAATGAATGTGAAATGCGTTTGACAGGCGCGTGTAATTGTTTCGTGGATCGCTTGAAAGGCGGGGTTTGGCGATGTTCTACGCAGCCTCGAACCCATAGAGCTTCGTGGGGTTGGTGACGAAGATCATCTGCTGCCACTCCGGCTTCCCGATCCAGTTCGCGACGGCATCGACAAGGCTGGCGTCGTCCGGCTTGCCCGACGTCTGCGTCGGATGCGGCCAGTCCGTGCCCCACAGCATGCGCTCGGGCGCCAGGGCGATGAATGCCCTGGCGACCGGCGCCACGTCCTCATAACCCGGCGCGCCCGTCTTGCTGTCCACGTACGGCCCCGACAACGTGATCCACGTGTTGCCCTTTTCGACAAGACGCCGTGCCGTGCGCAACGCATCGCTCGCCGCCCCGCCGGGCTGCGGCACATGCGCGATATGGTCGATGACGAGCGGGCAAGGCAGCGCCGCGAGGTGCCGCTCCAGTTGCGGAAGCCGCTCGCCCTGCACGACCAGTTCGATGTGCCATCCCAAAGGAGCGATGCGCTTCGCCAGCGGCGCGAGCATCTCGAGCGTCGTCGCGCCGGGATAGCTCAGGTTGAATCGAATGCCGCGCACGCCGGCGGCGTTCAACGCGTGAAGCGCCTCATCCGTCACCGATGTATCGACGACCGCAATGCCGCGGGCGTCGTTGCCGAAGCGCTTCAACGCTTCCACGGTGCATCGGTTGTCGGTGCCGTATGTCGACGGCGTCACGACGACATTGCGCCGTATCCCGAGCCGCGTCTGCAATTGCCGATACTGCTCGACCGTCGCATTGGGCGGCCGCAGCTTCGTGCCGGGCGCCACCGGAAAACGATCGTCATAGATATGCATGTGGCAATCGACGGCATGCTCCGGCAACGCGAACGACGGCCGCTCCGAGCCGCTCGACCATGTTTCGCTGGCCGCCGCCGCTCTGGGCAGCGCGGCCGTCGCCACCGAAGCGCAAGCCAGTTCGAGAAATCCGCGTCGCGAGAGACCCTTCATGCTCACGCCGCCTCCGTCTTGCCGACCATGTGCCCGGGCTGACCCTTGCGCGTCAGGAGCAGCAGCGTCGCGACGCTGACCAGCGTCAGGATGCCGAGCGGCATGAGCGCGAGCGAGTAGCTGCCCGTCGCCGCCTTGACCCAGCCGTAGACGTTCACCATGAGGCCGCCGCCCAGCAGATTCGCAATGGCATTAACGGTGGCCAACCCGGCCGCGATCGTGCTGTTCGAGAGCATGTCGGACGCCAGCGCCCAGAACGGTCCCTTGAACGCGTAGGCGCCGACGAGCACGCAGCACAGCATGCACACCGTGGGCAGCAGCGAACCGCTGAGCGACGTGGCGAAGAGACCGCCGCCGATCAGCAGCATCGGCACCACGGTATGCCAGCGATGCTCCTTCGTGCGGTCCGAATGACGGCCCCAGAAGATCATCAGGACCGACGCCAGCGCGTACGGCACGGCGTTCAGCATGCCCGTCTGAAGCACGGTCAATCCATACGACTTCAACAATTGCGGCTGCCACACCGACAGCGTGCTGCCCGCAGCGGACGCACACGTATCGACGAGCGCGAGGCACAGCACGTAGCGATTGCGAAAGAGCTTGGTCAGCGGCATCGCGGCGACCTTCTTCGGCTGAGCGCTTTCCGCGGCGAGCGCGCCGAGCAGCCACGTGCGCTCGTCTTCATTCAGCCATGTTGCCTTGGCAGGCGTGTCGGTCAGCATGAAGAGACACGCGATGCCGAGCAGCACCGTCGGCACGCCTTCGAGGATGAAGAGCCAGTGCCAGCCGCGCAGGCCCGCGAGGCCGTCCATCTGCAGCAGCAGCGCGGAAATGGGCGACCCGATGAAGCTCGCCGCCGGAATCGACACCATGAACGTGGCGACCACGCGTGCGCGATACGCCTTCGGCACCCAGTACGACAGATAGAGCAGCACGCCCGGTGCGAAACCGGCTTCGGCCGCGCCGAGCAGGAATCGCAGGATGTAGAACGTCGTGGCGTTATGCACGAGCGCGGTCGCTGCCGAGACGATGCCCCACGTGATCATGATCCGCGCGATCCACACGCGCGCGCCGTACTTTTCGAGCGCGATGTTGCTCGGCACTTCGCAGATGAAGTACGACACAAAAAAGAGACTCGCGCCCAGCCCGAACACTTTCGCGGACATGCCGATGTCGTGATTCATCTGGAGCGACGCCATGCCGACGTTGCCCCGATCGATGAACGCCATCAGATAGCAGATCATCAGGAACGGCAGCAGCCGCCAGATGACCTTTCGCATCGTCTGTCGCTCGAGCGTGGTGGTGCTTCCAATTGACATGTTCGTCTCCGACTTTATGCGCCTTCGCGCTGTAGTTTGAACCTTTGCCACGCGACGATGGACAGGATGCCCACTGCGAGCACCGCCGCCATCGCCGCGAATGTGTGACGCACGCCGAGCGCCTCGGATATCGTGCCGACGAGCAGATAGCCGAACGGCATCGTCCCGTTGTAGGCCATGCCGTACATGCCGACGAGTCCGCCGCGAACGTGCTCCGGGCATCGGCGCTGGATGGTTGCGTTCGTCGATGTCGCCGCGAACGTGAGGCTGAAGCCGAGCACGTAGAACGCGGGCATCGATGCGCCCACCGCGCTCGTCGTGGCGAGCACCAGGAGCGCGACGATAGCGGTCCACGGCGCCCACGCGATGAATCGCGCCGACGCGCGCGGACCGAGCGCCGACGACAGCAGCACGGCCGAACTCAGCGAACCCGCGCCCGCGCAGGCGAAGAACACGCCGGTGAAACGCGCGGCGTCGTGGAACGCGCGGTCCGCGAGAAGCGGCACGAGCGTCTGGTAGCTCGCCGCGAACAGGCCGATGCACGCGAGAATCGGCAGATAGCGCGCGGAAAAAGCGTCCGACATCACGTAGCCGACGGCGTCGCGCAAGCTGCTTTCCGTGCGCGAGGCGCGTGCGTCCGCGGACAGTCGAATCGAACGCACGCATGTCGCCATGAAGCAGAGCGCGAGCGCGTAGATCGCGAACGATGCGCGCGGACCGAGCGTCGGATAAACGAATCCCGCAATCGTCGGGCCGACCATGCGGCCGACGTTATAGACCATCGTGTTCATCGCGACCGCGTTCGATGTCAGGCTCGTATCGCGCAGGCTCGTCAGCAGCAACACCTGACGCGCGGGCACTTCGATCGCGCTCGAAATGCCGATGGCCAGCGCGTGCGCGAGAATCAGCGGCACGTTCAGCAGGTTCAATGCGGACAGCGTGATGAGACTGCCCGTCAATACGAGCGACGCCGTGAGCACGCAGAGCGTCACGCGGCGAGCATTTTCGGCGCGTATGCGCGATCCGGCGACGGGCGCGACGACCAGTTGCGGCCCGTACAACAAAAAGTTGAGCAGCGCGAGTATTGCCGCTGAACCCGACAGGTGATACACGAGCAGATTCAGCGTCACGTTCTGCGTCCAGCTTCCCAGCACCGACGCCACCTGTCCGCTCAGATAGCGCCGCAGCGACGCTTCGTTGAGGGCGGGAAAGAGCCTGCCGATCCATCCCGGCTGATTGGGGGCCGTCGTCATGCGAGCGTCTTGCCGCGCGTTTCGGGCGCGAAGAACACGACAATCGCAGCGGCGATGAACGCGACGATGGTGGTCGACAAGCCGAGCACGAATCCGCCCGCCGTCGAGGCCAGTGTCCCGATGACGAGCGGCGCGATGAATCCGCCGAGCCGTCCGCCGTTGTAGGCGAGGCCCATGAGAAAGCCGCGCGACGCCGTATTGCCGATGATTTCGGCGAGGAACGGTCCCGCGCCCGCGAAGATGCCGTTCACGCTGAAGCCCGTGAAGAAGATGGCGACCATCAGCACGAACGCATTCGACGAGAGGATGTAGCCGAACACCGCCGCCGCGCCCACGAGCAGATACGCCATGAACATCGGCCGGCGTCCGAGGCGATCGACGAACGCCGAGAACAGCAGGAAGCCCGAGATGGCGCCGAACTGCAATGCGAGCACGAACTTGAGGCTATGCACGAAATCGAGGTGCTTCACCGTGACGAGGAACGTCGGCGTCCACGTGAACACGCCCCAATAGAGGTATTGCAGAAAGAAGATGAACGTGAACGCGGTGAGGAGACCGCGAACGTTGAGCTTGGCATCGGCGGAAACCGTCCTTGCTTGCGCTTTTGCCTGCTTGCGTTCGAGCCAGATGGGCGATTCCGGCGTCTTGCGCGCGACGAAGAACAGAATGAAGAACGGCAGCGCGCCGATCAGAAAGAGGACGCGCCATCCGTGACCCGCGAGACCGTCGTTGACGCCGCTGACGATGCCCGAGATCGTGATGGCGAGGATCGCGCCGATAGGCAGTCCCATCTGCATCAGCGCGCCGCCCTTCCCTCGGCGGCTCGCGTGCCACGTTTCAGCGATGAGCGCCGCGCCCGCCGTCCACGTGCCGCCCATGCCGAGCGCGCCGAAGAAGCGGATCGTCGCGAACCAGTGCTCGTTCGGCGCGAACGCGAGCAGCCCCGAGAACAGCGAATAGATGCCGATGCAGAGCATCGCGGTGCGAACGCGGCCCAGCCGGTCCGACACGTAGCCGAACACGATGCCGCCCAGAATCTGCCCTGCCGCCGTGATGCTCGTGAAAAGCCCGAGCTGCGCTTTCGTCAAGCCGAATTGCAGCGCGAGCGTCGGCAACAGAAGGGACAGCAGGAACGAGTCATAGCTTTCGAAAGTCCAGCCCAGTCCCGCCAGCGACAGCGAGCGCCACTCGGCACGCGTGATGTCCTTGTAACGCTTCCCTTCGGCTTCTCTCTCGATTGCGCCCGATGCAAGGCTCGCGCTCGTTTTCATGACTCGTCTCCTGGTAGCCGCAAGCGATATGTCGCCGCAGCGGTGCTGCTGAACAACGCGGCTTTTTCATCCGAGGACAGTGAATGCGCCAGCCGTTTGAAGGCGTTCCACAGGACGCCGTAGCTGAACATCCCCTTGTCCACGGGGAAGTTGCTCTCGAACATGCAGCGCTTCACGCCGAAAAGTTCGATGCACGTCTCGAAGTAAGGACGCCATGCAGCGGCGAGTTCCTCCGAGGAAGGCGGCGTTTCGCGCGATGCGAAGCCGAAGCCGAACACGGTCAAACCCGCGCCGCCGAGCTTCATGCGCGTGTTGGGCAGGCTCGCCAGGCGCGCGAGACCGCGCCGCCATTCGGCCGCGACCTGCTCGCGGCTGTTCGCGTGCGGTCCGACGCCGAGCGGACCGCCGAAGTGATCGATGACCACGGTGACATCCGGCGCGGCGCTCGCCAGTTCGTAAAGCTCCGCCAGTTGCGTGTGATAGACCCACGCGTCCAGCGACAGCCCGTAGCGCGCCAGCGTCTTCACGCCTTGCCGGAAGCCCGCGTTCGGCATGAGATCGCGCGGCGGCGTCACCGGGCTCGAACTCACGTCCGCGCTCGAATGCCACGCGAGCGGATTGCGGATGCCGCGCAAGCGCCCGCCCGTGACCTGAAGCATCGCTTCGAGCACGGGCGCAACCGAATCGCCCAGCGCGAGATCCGCGCCGCCGACGATCGCATCGCAGGCTTTCGTCGGCCCATACGCCCCGCTTGCGAACATCGCGGCGATGCCGTTGGCGAACTCCGCTTCGCCGACCGGCTTCATCGCGGCCGGACCGTGCTGACGCAGCATCGAGCGGCATTGCACATACACGCTCGATACGATGCGATGCCCGCTGCCGACGTCCTTCGCGAACTCGTCCGTCAGATAGCGCCCGCTTTGCCGATCCCACAGATGATGATGCGCATCGACGATAGGCAGATCAGGCGCAAGAATCGGCTCCTGACGCAGCGCGAGCCATTCTTCGCGGACGGGCAAATGAGGCGCATGGACGATCTGCACGGCGGTTTCCTCGTCAGAACTTCTGGCGCAAGCCGATGTTCACGCCCGTCTGGTTATGGCCGGCCGCCACCGTGCCGTAGCCGTTCACGCCGAGCGCCGAGTTGTCCTTGTTGTGCGCGTAACCGACGGTCGCGTACAGGTCGGTCCGCTTCGACAGGAAGTAGTCCGCGCTGACGACGGCAAGCCACGGGTCCGCACCGGTCGAATGAACGTCGTGGTAATAGCCGACGGCAGTCAGCTGGAGCGACGGCGCGATCAGATACTGCGCGCCGAGCCAGTACAGGTTCGCTGCATTCGCTTCGGACCCGTTCGCCACGGCGATGGGATTCGTCGGCAAGAATGCATTCGATGCGCGCAGATAGCGGTAGCCCGCATAAGCCGTCACCGGACCGAAGTTGTACGTCGCGGCGGCGAGCGCGCGGCGTTCGGTGCTCGTGTTCGTGGTCAGCGTGTTGCTGTTGCGCTGTTCGTAGACGGCGGTTGCCGCAATCGGGCCGCTGGCATACGTGAGCGCGCCGCTGAAGAACCGGCCGGTGATGAGCGCGCCCGGCACTTCGGAACCGTAGCCGGTGTCGTAGCGCGTGCTGTACATCGCCTGAGCCGTCACCGGGCCGAACTTGCCGGTGTACTTCGCCGAATTGTCGATGCGCGCAGCCAGCGCATAGTCGAGCGACAGCGCCGAGTAGCGGGACGACACGCCCATCGGGTCGAACGTCACCGACTGTTCGTAGATCAGCGCATTCTGGCGGCCGAGCGTGAGCTGTTGACCCTTGTACAAGAGGCCGACCCATGCCTGACGGCCGAAGAGACGCGTGGTCGTCGTCGCGTTGGCGCCGAGGCCGCGCGTCGATTGGGCCGTCGTGCCGTCGTTGATGTTGAAGCCGTTCTCCACGTCGAAGATCGCCTTCATTCCGCCGCCCAGGTCCTCGACGCCCTTCAGGCCCCAGCGCGAGCCGGACAGATTGCCGGACACCTCGCGCACCTGGGAACCGCCGGCGCTGGTGTTGTTGAGGTACTCGACGCCGACATCGGCGATGCCGTACAGCGTCACGCTGCTTTGCGCCCGCGCCGCACCGGACGCGAACGTGATGCTTGCGACTGCGACCGTCCCAAGCGCCAGACTGGTTTTAAGGTTGGCTTTCTTGTGAGCCTTCTTCACGGACATTTCGTCTCCAAACAGAGTGATAGATTGGGTTGATGCAGGGTTTCAGGACTTGCGCGCGGCGCTCGCTTCGCCGGCATTTGCACCGGGGTCGCCGAGCCATGCGATGGTCAGCGCGCCGATCAGCAGCACGGCCGACACGGCCAGCAGCGGCAGCGTGAAGCCGCCGGACATCTGCTTGAGCGCGCCGATCATCGACGGTCCCGCGAAGCCGCCGAGATTGCCGACGGACACGATGAGCGCGAGTCCGCCAGCGGCGGCGCGGCCGGTGAGAAAGCTAGAGGGAATCGCCCAGTACGTCGCCTGGAACGCGAGAATTCCGCTGACGGTGAAACACAGGGCGATGAGCTTCAGGAGCGGCACGTCGGTCAGCGCGCTGCACGCGAGCGCGGCGGCGGCGACCAGCAAAGCGCCGGCAACGTACGGAACGCGCTTGTGCGCCTTGTTCGCCACGCGCGCCCACCACAGCATGACGAACGCGCCGATCAGGTAGGGAATGGCCGTCAGCCAGCCGACGACCGAGTGCGTGACGCCGAATTGCTTGATGATCTGCGGCATCCACAAGCCGACGCCGACCGAGCCGACGATCCCGCAGAAGTTGATGAACGCGAGCACGAACACGCGCCAGTTGGTCATGGCGTCGCGCAATGTGCTGCCGTGCTTGCTGCCGATGTCGCTTTGCTCGGCGACGAGGCGTCGCGCGAGCGTGGCCTTCTCGTCATCGCTCAGCCACGTGGCCTTCTCGGGACGATCGGCGAGGATGAACAGGCACGCCACGCCGAGCAGCACGGCGGGCAGGCCTTCGATCAGCAGCAGCCATTGCCAGCTTTTCAGGCCGTGCAAGCCGCCCAGTTGAAGCAGCGCGCCGGAGATCGGCGAGCCGATCATGTTCGCGACGGGAATGCCGACGAGGAACGCGGCCGTCACCTTGGCGCGCCATTTGCCGGGAAACCAGTGCGTGAAATACAGATAAATGCCGGGCGTGAATCCGGCTTCAGCGATGCCGAGCAGAAACCGCGCGCCGGCGAAGCTCTTCGGCCCGACGACGAACGCCGTCAGCATCGAGCACACGCCCCACGTGATCATGATGCGCGCGATCCACACCCGAGCACCGACCTTCTGCATGATGAGGTTGCTCGGAATCTCGAACAGGAAGTAGCCGATCGAAAACAGTCCGGCAGCGAGGCCGAATTGTTCGCCTGTGAGACCGAGGTCCTTGTTCATCGTCAGCGCCGCGAAGCCGACATTCGTTCTGTCGAGATAGCTGACGACGTAGCAGAGGAAGATGAACGGAAGAATGCGCCGGAACGCCTTCGCGAGCGTGCGTTCGCTGGCGGCGAAGTCTTCGCTGGCGAGCAGTGTGCCGCTCGTCGCGTTGTTCGAGCGCGCGACGCGGGTTTCATCGATGGTTTGCGAGAGTTGCATGCCTGGCTCCTCCATCGCGCTGCTTGGGCGCAATGTCTCGACTTCTCGTCGTGCGGGCCTGCATGGCCCATCGACGGGAAAGCCTTAGTTTTTCTTCGCTTGCTTGGGAAGCGGTCCGGGAACGGTCATGTCGGCCTTCAACACCAGGCCGTTCGTCGATTCAGTCATGAAGAGCGTCTTCATGTCCGCGCCGCCGAAACAGAGATTGGTGAGCGACACGCCTTCCTGCGCGGTCAGAATCTCGACCGGCTCGGCGCGGCGATTGAGCACCCACACGCGGCCAAGCCCCGGATTCGCGATGAACAGCCGGCCTTCGGAATCGATCGTGAGACCGTCCGGACCGCTCGGGCCGTAGGACGTGAAGAACTGGCCGACCTTGCTCACCGAACCGTCCGCCTGCAGCGGCACGCGCCACACGCAGTTGCCGCGCGTCATGCCGACGTAGAGCACTTTTTCGTCCGGCGACAGCACGAGTCCGTTCGGGCTCGGGCAATTGCCGAGCAGCATGTCGAGCTTGCCGTCGGGCGACAGCCGATACACACGGCCGGTCGGATCGTGCAGGCCCGACTGACCCTGATCCGTGAAATACAGGTTCCCGTGCGAATCGAAGGTCAGGTCGTTCACGCCCTTGAAGCGCTCCGAGTTGCGGCGCTCCAGATAGGGCTTCACTTCCCCGCGCTCGATGTCGAGCAGCATCAGGCCGTTGCGATAGTCGGTGATGAGCAAGTGCGCGTCGTCGAACAGCTTCATCCCGTTGGGCTCGCCGTCGTACTGCGCGACGAGATCCCACTCGCCCGAAGGCGAAATGCGAAAGATGCGGCCATAGGGAATGTCGGTCACGTACAGATGGCCGCGCGGATCCCAGACAGGACCTTCGAGAAACGAATCGGTGGTCATGCCGCCGCGATTGGCGCGTGCCCAATCGGTCCGTGCATCCGGCTTCCGGTATTTCTCCGGCATGCGCGTGAACACCTGCGCTTCGCGCACTTCGGGCGATGTGAGATAGAACATGCTGAGTAATCCTGCGAACGTCACGCCACCTTTCGGGCGTTTTCCTCGATGACCGCGAGCACGTTGGCCACCGCACCCTTGCCCATGTTCACGTAGGCCGCTTCGCTGACGCCGCCGACGTGCGGCGACAGAATCAGGTTCGGCACGGACTGGAACGGATGCGGATGCACCATCGGTTCGACCGCGAAGCTATCGACGCCGGCCGAGCGCAACTGACCGCTCGCGAGCGCCTCGACGAGCGCGGGTTCATCGATCAGCCCGCCGCGCGCCGTGTTGACGACAATCGCGCCCTGCTTCATGCGGCTCAGCGCGTCGCGATCAATCATGTTGCGGTTCTCGTCCGTCAGCGGACAGTTGAGCGAGAGCACGTCGGACCCGGCGTAGATCTCGTCCATCGACGCGAGCGTCACGCCCTGCGGCGCTTCCTTCGCGAACGGATCGAAGGCGAGCACGTTCATGCCGAACGCGACGCCGATGGCCGCAACACGCCGCCCGATCGAACCGAGACCCACGACGCCGAGCGTGCGGCCGTCGAGTTCGAAGGACTTGTGCGTCGACTTGTCCCAGTGGCCGGCGCGCATGCGGACGTCGAGCTGCGGCACCGACTTCGCGCACGCGAGAATGAGCGCCCACGCGTGCTCGGCGACCGCCGCGGCGTTCGCGCCGACTGCCGCGCGCACCGCGATGCCGCGCGCAGCGGCGGCTTCCTGATCGATCACGTCGATGCCGCTGCCGTGCTTCGAAATGACCTGCAGGTTTTCCGCTGCATCCATGATGCGGGCGTTGATCCTGCCGTAACGAACGATGATCGCGACCGGCTTCGTCTTCTCGCACAGGGCGACGATGTCGTCTTCGCTCGGCTGCTTGCCGGCGAACACGACTTCGAACGCCTCGAGCATGTCGAGCGCTTGCGGCGCGAGATCGGCTGCCGTCACCAGCACGACGGGCTTTCGGGCGTTCGTGTCCATTACAGCGCCTCGCCTTCGGCCAGCATGCCGGCCGCGCGCAGTTCCTTGTCGAGCCAGCCCGGGCGCACGTCGCCCTTGTGGATCCCGGCGATGCGCGCCGTTTCGGTATCGAGCTTCTTCTGCGCGAGTTCGACGATGCGCGCGACATCCGCACGCGGAATCACGACGACGCCATCGGCATCGCCCACGACGAGATCGCCGGGCTTGACCGCCGTGCCGCCGGCGGAGATCGGGTGGTTGACAAGACCGGCCACGCTCTTCGTCGGGCCGCACGGATTCAGGCCGGCGGAGAAGATCGGATAGTCGCCGTTCGCGAGCTCGTGCGCGTCGCGCACCGCCGCGTCGATGATGATGCCCGCGATGCCGCTCACCTTCGCCTGCGTCGCCATGATCTCGCCGAGCAACGCGCAGCTCACGTCGCCCTTGCCGTCCACGACGATCACATCGCCCGGCTTGGCCACGGCCAGCGCCGCATGGATCGCGAGGTTGTCGCCCTGACGCACTTCGACCGTGATGGCCGGCCCCGCGACCTTCATCTTCGGCGACAGCGGCTTCACGCGGCCATGCAGCGTGCCGCGCCGTCCGGCGACATCGGCGAGGATGGCGGCCTGGAACTTCGCTGCGGCGTCGACGAGTTGCGGCGATACGCGCTCGATGTCTCGGATGATCGGTTGATTCGTGTCGGTGCTCATGGACTAACCCTCTGGACAAAGTTGTATTGTGTACAACGGTGGTGTACGAAGTGAAATCACTTTATCGCGACGAGCCTGAACGATGCCACTAGCGTTAACCCTTTTACTGTGTGCATCGGTGTTTTACTGTGTACAATCATCGAAAGAACGTGGACGAGGAGACGAGATGGGAAACGACGGTGTGGTCGCGGTTGAACGGGCGCTCGGCCTGCTCGACTGCTTCAGGCTCGGCAAGGAGAAACTCTCGCTTGCGGCGCTCGCAACCGCTTCGGGCATGCACAAGACGACCGTGTACCGGCTCATGAACTCGCTCGAGCGCATGGGCTATGTCGTGCGGTCCGACGACGGCATGTACGGGCTCGGCGCTCGCGTGCTCTATCTCGGCAAGCTCTACGAGCAGTCGTTCCATCTGTCGTCTGTCGTGGAGCCGGTGCTGTTCTCGCTCGCCGCCGCGACGAAGGAAAGCGCCTCGTACTACGTGCTCGACAGCGGCAAGCGCCTATGCCTGTTCCGCGCGGAACCGTCCGAAGGGCTGCGCGAAACGCGGCTCGCGGGAACATCGCTTCCGCTCGACGACACCGCCATCGGGCAAGTCATCCGCTATTGGGCACTTCGCGAGCCGATCTTCTCCGAGCCGCCGCAGATTCCGCTTTTTACCTCGGGCGCGCGCGATGTGCACACGGCGGCATTCGCCACGCCCGTGTTCGGCCCTGACGAGGAATTCAAAGCCGCGCTGACGCTGTCCGGTCCGGCCTCGCGCCTGAGCGTGGCGCGCGAAACGGGCGAACTCATTGCCCCGCAACTGCAGGCCGCGTCCGACCTCTCTCGGCGGCTCGGTGCGAGCGTGGCCTTCTGCGAGCGCATGTACGGTCCGGGCGAGCGACGCTAGGCGTTTTATGACGCGGCGCCGAGCAATGCGCTCGCGGAGAGTGCTTCATCGAACAGGAGCGAGCGCACGTTTTCATCGTCGATATGAAAATGGCCGATCACGCCGGACAGCGTCAACACGCCGACGAACGCATCGCCCATGCCGAAGAGCGGCGCGGCCATCGACGCGAGCAGCGGGTCGCCGACGCCCGCCGATGAAGCGATGCCCGCCACGCCCGCCGCCTCGAACGCCTGCACGGTCTTGCGCTCGAAGCGCTTGAAAGCGAGGCTTGATGCCGACTTGTCCATCGGACGGCGTGTGCCGGCACGAATCGCGACGCGCACATCACGCTCCGGCTCCGCGCGCAGCAGACAGACGCGCCACTCGCCGTCGCGCACGTAGACGGACGCGCTGCTGCCGGTTTGCTCGCTGAGCCGATCGACGACCGGCCGCAATGTCGACACCAGATCCACGCCGCTTTCGAATGCGCGGCCAAGTTGCGCGGCCTTGACGCCCAGCCGGTACGCGCCGCTCGGTTCCTTATGCACGAAGCCGCGCGCTTCGAGCGAAAGCATGTATCGCAGGATCACGCTTTTGAAGAGACCGGTTTGCTCCTCCAGGTCCGACAGCGACCGCCCGCCCGGCTCGCCCAGAAACGCTTCGAGCAACGAGAGCGTCCTGTCGACGGCGGCGACGGACCGGTCGATTAGTTCGTCATCCTTATTGCTAGATTTCATCGCCCGTGCCTTTTATTTGCAGCCGAGTCTTCCGGCAACTTGATGAGCACATGCGGAGTCAATTCGTCGATGCCGTTGACGCCCAGCAAGCCGAGGTTGCGCTGCACTTCCGCGTACAGAATGCCGATCGCGTGCGCGACGCCCGCCTTGCCGGCCACCGACGCGGCATAGTTGAACGGCCGGCCGACGAAGACGAAATCCGCGCCGAGCGCGAGCGCCTTCAATACATCGGTGCCCCGGCGGATGCCTCCGTCGATCATCACGGCGATGTCGTGACCGACTGCCTCCGCGATTCGAGGCAGCACGCGAAGCGGCGCGGCGGTGCCGTCCAGCTGACGTCCGCCATGATTCGAGATGATGATTCCGTCCGCGCCATGATCTCGCGCGGCGACTGCATCTTCTGCGGCCATGATGCCCTTGATCACGAGCTTTCCCTTCCATTGCTCCCGAATCTGAAGCACATGACTCCAGTTCAGATGATCCTTCGCGCCGAAATCCCGCACCACGCGGCCCGAGAAGATGGGCGCGCCTCTCGTCGCATACGAGTTCTCGAAATGCGGCATGCCGTGCTTGACCAGCGTTCTGAGCGCGGTGCCGAAGAGCCATCGAGGCCGCGTGACGCCATCCCACGCGAGCCGCATGCCCGGCTTTAGCGGCGTCGAAAAACCCGTGCGGATATTGTTCTCGCGATTGGCCAGCACGGCCGTGTCCACGGTGAGGACGAGCGTGTCGTAGCCCGCCCGCTCGACGCGCTCGATCAGCGCACGAATCTTCTCCGGTTCACCGGGAAGATAGGCCTGAAACCACGTGCCTGAAGCTTCTTTCGCCACTGTCTCGAGGGGAATGAGCGACGAGCCGCTCATGATCATCGGGATTCCGGCTTCGCGAGCGGCTTGTGCCTGCACGAGGTCGCCGCGATAAGCGGACAACGCGGAAATGCCCATCGGCGCGATACCGAACGGCGCGCGATAGGTCTTGCCGAGCAGTGTCGTCGCTTGCGTGCGCCGGGAGACGTCGCGAAGCACACGCGTCACGAAGCGATACTCCGAATACGCCCGCTCGTTGTCGTCCAGCGATGCGTTGCGCTCGGCCGCGCCTGAGATGTACCCGAAGATGGGACGCGGAAGATGCCGCCGCGCGGCGATCTCGAAGTCATCGAGCGACAAGTATCGCCGCAACGTTTTGGGAACCGGCTGCGCCGGCGGATGCTTTATCTGTTCCGCTTTCATTGCCTGCCTCTCCGATGCACGCATGCCGTCAGAGGCAGGACATCGATATGCATTCGTGGTCCGCGCTGCTAGTCTGCATGATCGCGCCGTGCTTTCGGAAATCATAACGTCGTTATGAAAACGGCGCAACGACTTGCGAGGCCGATCCGAACCGAACTGGCCTGCACGCGCGATGAAGAATCGTCCCTGTTCGCGAGCGTCGTTGCTGCCCGATACTCGAATGCGTTATCGAGATCGAAGAAAAACACCATGACCGCACACGCCTTCACCAACGCCAACCTTCTGCTCGCCTGGTCGGCCTACTTCGTCGGCACGGCGAGCCCCGGCCCGAGCAATCTGGCGATCATGGCTATCGCGAGCACATCGGGACGGCGCGCGGCGTTATCGTTCGCGGCGGGCGTGATGTCCGGCTCCTTCTTCTGGGCGATGCTCGCCGCGCTCGGCCTTTCCGCCGCACTCACCGCGTATTCGGGCTTTCTCGTCGCGGTGAAGATCTGCGGCGGCGTCTATCTCTTGTGGCTCGCGTTCAAATCGGGGCGCTCGGCATGGCGTCCGCGAGCGCGCGCATCGTCGGCAAATGCGGCTGAGCACGGGGTGCGGCGGCTCTATGCACGCGGCGCGCTGCTGCATCTGACCAATCCGAAAGCCATTCTCGTGTGGATGTCCGTGGCCGCGCTCGGCTCATCGGCAAGTCAGGGACCGATGCACATGCTGACCGTCGTCGCGGGCTGTCTTTGCATTGGCCTGAGCGTGTTCGGCGGCTACGCGGTGCTGTTCTCGATGGCATCGGCACGGCGCATCTATGCGCGCGTCCAGCGTTATTTCGATGCATGTCTCGCCATCGTGTTCGGCGCCGCGGGCATCCGGTTGTTGGTATCGCGCGTGTGAATGCGCGTCGAGGGCTTGAATCGTCTCACCGAACCTCTTCAAAACTCACTGCTTCTTGATGCGCCACTCACCGCTGGCCGTCTTGCACGCGATCGGCGTCCAGGTCTGCGTCTGTCCCTTCGCCACGGCGACGAGCGTCACGCGACGGCACTTGTCGCCGCCGCTCGATGTCGTATCGCGCGGCGTCACGGTGCCTTCGATATGCACAGGATTGCCCGTGCCTTCGTTGCTCCAGCGCATCGTCTCGCCGTCCTTCTTCGTTTCGAGCGCCTTCTGCGCCGCCCGATTCAACGCCTGGCGATCGGCCGGCTTCATGTAGGCGATCGGCGTGTCCTTCAGGAAGTTCAGGTTGTTCGCGAACGCGCCCGCGCACGACAGCGCGCTCGCGCCGGCCACGATGCATCGCAAGACAAGGCGTGCTTTCATTGTCTGTCCTTTCATCACACGTCCGTTCACGTGGACATCGCGAATCATGGCCCCGAAACGCGCGTCCACGATGAATCCGGGTCGAACTCCGTCAAGGGCGGCGCGGATGCGCCCCGGTTCTTCTGATACACCACGCCGTTGTTATTGACGATGAACGTCATGACGCCGCTTTTGCCGTATTGCGCGGGATAAGCGGCCATCGCGAAGCCCGCCAGCATGCGCCCGTTGATGAGATAGCTGAACGCGCCGCCCGGTGCGTGCTTGCCCTGCTTCGTGAGAATGCGGAAGTAGTAGCCGTGATAGGCATCGCCCGGCTTGTGGCTTTCGAAGTGACGCGAACTCGCGGCGATCAGCGGCCCGAACGGGCTTGGCTCTTCGCCATTGGCGGTATCGGCGGGCCAATAGAGACCGTCCTGCTTGCCGGGCGAACTGCCGAGCTTGCGCGCGTATTGCAGCACGCCGTCGCCCATGCGGTCGCGCGTCGCGTATTCGCGCTGCGCATCGAGATAAGCGTGCAGCACCTTGATGGCCTCGCGTTCGTTCGCGCCGATACGCCGGTCGAGCACCTCTTGCACGCCCTCTTCTGTCGCGAAACGCCATGCGCCGTGCTCGCGAACGAGCGGGATCGGCATGGGCCACGCTTCGTCGCCGATACGCAAGTTGCGCCGGTCCGGCGCCGTCTCCACGAGCGTATGGAACGTCCTCATTTCCTTCAGCGCGTTCTCGCGCAGCTCGCGGTTCTCCGCTTCGTCCGGCGTCACGACGAGCTGCTTGTGCGCTTCGCCGAAGATGGCGATGAGCGCGTCGTCATCGTTCGACTCGAGCGCCTGTTCGAGCGCGCTCACGGCGTCGTCGGGCGTCGCGAACGTTCTTTGCGCGGCTGCCGCGACGGCGTGCAGCGGGACCAGCGTCGCAAGACAGAGCGCGATGGCCGCGAAGACGCGCTGCGATTCGCGTAAAGCGCCGACGATGATGTGACCGTGCATCGCGCGTCTCCTAGCGTCGTCCGCCGCCGCCGCGCCCGCCGCCGAAGCTGCGCCCGCCGCCGCCACCCGAGAAGTTGCCGCCACCCGAGAAATTGCGTTGACCGCCCGAGAAGTCGCGGCCGCCTTGCCCCGCGCTCGACATGGACTGCCGGCTTGCCGCGCCGCGCGCACTGTCCGCGCGCGCCGTTTGTGCCGAGCCGTAGCCGCTGAACGCATCGCCGCCGCGGCTCTGCACATTGCCGGTGTTCGCCGCGCGCGGCGTGCCCGATGTGTTCGACGGCGTGCGCGCGCCGACACGCTGCGCGCCGCCTGCCCCGGCTGCGTTGCCGCCCGCCGTGCGCGACGGCGCATCGCCCACGCGTTGCGTCGATGCCCGCGTCGTCCCGCCCGATACCTGCCCCGGCTTCTTCTCCGAACGCCACGCGCTCGACTGCGCTGTGTTCGTTCCGCGATTCGCCTGCCGCTCGGTTTGGCGATTGTTGATGTTGTTCTGCACTTCGCTGCGATTGATGTTCTGCTCGCGATTGATGTTGATCGTGTTGTTGCCGCCGCTGTAGTTGGTTTCGTAGTGGCCGCCATGCCAGGCGGCGGTGATCGCGGCGCCCCAGACGAGGCCCGTTGCGAACGCGGCGCCGGGCGCATACGGGTAGTAGTACACCGGATAGGGCGCGGGCGCATATGAATAGACCGGTGTCGGGCTGCTGACCACGACCGTCGACGGGTTGTACTGCGGCACGTAGATCACTTCGGGATTCGACGGCACGATCTTGATCACTTCTTTCTCGACCACGACCGTCTGCTTGTCGTCGGTCTTGAGATTGCCGACCGATTGCGTCTGCCGCCTGAAGCGCTGCACGCCTTCGAGCACGGCGCTTTGATCGGCGACCACCGCTTCGCCGAGCGCGACGGTCCAGTCCAGATCGCCGCTCATCTTCTTCACCACTTCGGGATAATTGACGAGCGCCTTCACGGAGTCATGCCACGCTTCGTTGACGGGCAGGCTCGTGTCCGTCTTTCTGCGGTCGATGAAGCGGTCCGCCTGCACGACTTCGATCGGATACGTGGACGCAGGAAGAATGATCGCGATGAGGTCGTCGGGATACAGCGCGATGGGGCCGACGAGCTTGTCCACTTGCGCGGAAGTCAATGCGGCCGGCGACGCGCCGCTCGCGGCCGGAGCCTGAGCGTACGCGCCCGCATTGCCGACGAGCGCACATACGACGATGAACACGCTGATGATGTCACGCATTGTTCTCAACTCGCGAACGTCGCCCTGGCGGGCCCGCGTCGATTGCGCCGTGCCGCAATGCTGCGTCTGCATGCATCGCGGCGTCGCGGCGCGTTATGTATTCGCTTCGTCGAATTCTCTCTCGTATGAGGCGTGTGGCTTTTTTATGTCGGGCGGCGCAATGCACTTCGAAGATATGCAAACGCCATCGCGATTTCAAGGCATGCATGTCGCTTAGCGGATGCATGCAATCGTCTCATTCGGTCGGCGCTTGCCCGAAGTGCACGATGACGTCCTTCACGCCCGGCGTATTCTCCGCTGCGACGCGAATGGCGTGACCTTCTTCCGCTCCGACGACCGGTCCCCAAAGATGGACCACGCCGTTCTCGACAATGACGTTCTCGCGCGCCATTGCCCAAGGCTGGCCTTTCATGCTTGCGAGCACGTCTTCGCGAATCGCGTGATCGCCGTTCTCAGCCGACGAAGGCACCTCCGGCGCCATCGTCACGAGCGCGCGAATCAGGTTCGAGCGGCTGACGACACCGACGATCTTGCCGTCGCGCATCACCGGAACGCGCTTGATCTTCCGACGTTCGAGAATCTCCGCGATGTCGCCGACCGGACACGATTCCGTCACCGTGGTCACGTTCGTGCTCATCACGTCCTTGACCTTCCTCGCATGCTCCCTCACGTACTGGCTGGCCAGTTCCGCCGTCGATGCCACCATTTCGAGCCACCACGCCCGTTGCCTGACGCCGGTCCCGATCTCGGCGCGATGCATGAGATCGCCTTCCGTGATCATGCCGAGCAGCTTGCCGGACTCGTCCACCACGGGCATGCCGCTGATACCCGCGAACACCATCATGCCCGCCGCGTGCTGTATCGACATATCCGGTTCTGCGGTAATGATCTTGGTGGTCATGATGTCGGACGCTCTCACGTTCGTCTCCTTCGAAAGGCCGGCATGATCCGGCCGATTGTTTCGATTTGATGACTGTCGATTCAGGACGCAAACAGCGACTGGTTGCACGCCCGTTCCAATTGGAATGTGATTCGCGATTGATTTGATTCTAGGTTAAGCAGCAGACGCTCGATGAGCAAACGTCAGCGAAATGGGACGTTCACAACAGCCGGTCTAGCGCCTATCTTGATGTAGAAAGTGTAGGGCGCCCGAACGTTGTAATGCGCGTCTTGCTCTTGAATTAGGCGTCAGTGCGTGATATCGACTGTGAGTTGGAAGAAGACGTTGCTGTCCCAGTAACTATCAGAGCGCCGCTCGCTAAAACCGGGTTGGTGACTTAAGCGTAACAGTGGAGAAGAATGATGCAAAGACGAAACTTCATCATGAAGTCAACCGCCGCTCTCGCATTCGGCTGCCTCGTGCTCGCCGGTTGCACCACCAACAGGAACGCAGGCGCCGAGCAAGCCGCAGGCTCCGCCGACCAGCGGCGTTCCATAGACGCGGACGTCGACAGCACGATCCAGCGCCTCTATTCGACGGTTCCCGGTTCCCGCGAACTGGTCGCCAAGTCGCGCGGTGTTCTCGTCTTCCCGTCGGTGCTTCAGGCAGGCTTCGTCGTAGGCGCCGAGTATGGCAAGGGTTCGCTGCGCGTTGGCGGCAGCACCGTCGGCTACTACAGCACGACCTCGGGATCGTTCGGACTGCAGGCGGGCGCGCAATCGAAGGCGCTGATCTTCCTGTTCATGACGCAGGACGCGCTCGAGAAATTCCGCCAGTCCAGCGGGTGGTCGGCCGGTGCGGACGCTTCCGTCGCGCTGCTCAAGATGGGCGCGAACGGCAAGATCGACACGACCACCGCGACGAAGCCCGTCACGGCGATCGTGCTGACGAATGCGGGGCTGATGGCCGATGCCTCGCTACAAGGCACGAAGGTATCGAAACTGAGCGAGTGAGTTTGCGGGGCCATGCGGTATCGTCGCCACGGGACAGTCCATTCGACTGTCCCGTGGCGGTCAACGGAGAAAGTGCGCGAGCGCGAGCACGTAGATCGCCGTGACCGTCAATTGGCAGGCCGTGAATGGCAGCCCGTATCGAAAGAAGCGGCCGAAACTGACGGGCACGCCTTCCTGCGCGCAGATGCCCGCCGCGACGATATTGGCTGCCGAGCCGACGAGCGTGGCGTTGCCGCCGAGCGTCGCGCCGTACATCATCGCGATGAAGACGGGGATGACGTGCTCCGGCCATTGCGTGAACTGCTCGGACAACGCGGACTCGGGGACGAACTCGGCCATGACGAGATAACCCTTCACCATCACGATGGACGCGGCGGCGACGGGCACGTTGGCCAGCAATGAAGACAGAAGACCGATTCCGCAGATCATCGCGAGTGAGATCAGCGTGACGTGCGTGCCGAACAGTTCATAAAGCCTGAGCGACATGAGCTGCAGCAGGCCCGTCTTCGTCATGCCCTGCACGAGACAGAAGATGCAGCTCAGGAACAGCAGCGTCTTCCAGTCGATGTCGCGCAGCACACGTTCGGTCGGCTCGACCCTGAACGCATACGCGACAAGCAGCGCAAGCGCGCTCGCAATGACCGCGACGACCGGCGGCACGATTCGCGTGGGAAGCTCCTCGCCGAAGACGAAGAGCATCATCATCAGCACGAGCACGGCCAAAGCCAGCGCGGCATAGATCGGACGCTTGAGCTTCGCATGCGCGCTGCGTGGCGCGAGCGGCGTGGCGCTTCGCCATATGTTCCGCATCAGCAGCGGCAAAAGCGGAATCACGACCGCGATGGCAAGCACGCCGCCGAGACTGGCGCGCCGCAAGTACTCCCCGAACGTCATGCCGATGGAACTGCCGACGAGAAACGTCGCCGGATCGCCGACGAGCGTCAACAGGCCGGCCGCATTGCTGACCACGGCGGTCAGAATCATCGGCGGGACGATATCGATTCGAAGCGCACGGGCAACGCGAATGATGATGGGCGCGAGCAGGATCACCGTCGTTGCGTTGGGCAGCAATGCGCACAGCGGCGCGACGATCACGATCAACAGAAGCAGAAAGCGTTTCCCGCTTCCCGCCGTCGCTCGCAGAAAGAGGTCGCCGACGAGATCGAACAATCCTGTGGTCGCGAGGATTCTCGCGACGACCATGCCGCCGAACAGCAGGCTGATGGGACCCGCCGCGGTGCGCGCGGTGGCGATCAGGTCCGTGTCGTCGATGATGCCGAGCGCGATCAGCAAGCTCGCGCCCACGAGCGCCGCGACGGCCATGTCGATCAGATCCAGCGCGATCACGATGATGACCGCCGAGAACACGCCGATGACGAGATAGATCTGCCAGTCGCTCATGGCCCAAGCGCCGTCGCTATTGCATCGGCGGTGCGTACATCAGGCCGCCGCGCGTGTAGAGGTCGTTGAATCCGCGCTCGATCTTCAGCGCACTGCCCGCGCCCAGATTCCTGTCGTACATTTCTCCGTAATTGCCCGCGCTTTTCAGCGCACGAAGCGTCCATCCGGCATCGATGCCAAGCGACGCCGTGACCGTCTCGTCCGGAACGAGCGCACGCGCGACGTTGGGATCGCGTATCCGCTCCGATACGTTCTGGCGCGTCACGGCCAGTTCCTCGGCGCCGATCAGCGTATAGAGCACCCAACGCACGATGACGAGCCACGCGATATCGTCGTTGCGCACGGCCGGCGCATGAGGCTGCCTGGAGATGCGCTCAGAGAGAATCGTCATCGACGCGGGACCATCGGGTGCGCGACTCTTGAGCGTCGCCAGGAGAGACGCATCGGCCGTCATGGCGCTGCATCGGCCAGTGTTGAAACGCTGAGTGAGTTCGTTGACGGAGGCGACGCGCAAAGGCTTCAGATCGAGTCCCCTCGCATTCGAATAACTGACGAGATTCGTTTCGCTCGATGTATCGCGCTGCACGCAGACCGCTGCTCCCTTGAGCGACGAGAGCGTGCGAACGCCGCTTTTCGTCGACACCATGAAAGCCTGTGCGTCGTAAAAGAGCACGCCCGCGAACTGCACGCCGACCGTGGCTTCGCGCAGCAGCGTCCACGTGGTATTGCGCGCGAGCAGATCGATGCGGCCCGTTCTCAGCGCAGGAAAACGCGCGGACGTCCTGAGCGGAACGAAGGCGACCTTGTTGCCGTCGCCGAGCGTCGCGGCCGCGACCGCGCGGCAGAAATCGGCATCGATGCCGGACCAATGCCCGGATGCATCGAGCTCGGAGAAACCGGCGATGCCTTCACTGACGCCGCATCGCAAGACGCCTCGGCCCTTGACCTGCGCGAGCGTTTCCGATCCCGTTGCACGGCCGCTCGCGTGCGAACTCGACAGCGCGAGCAACAATGCACCGGCAATCGCCGCGATGCAACGCGTTGGTCGTTTCATTGTCTGTCAGTGTCGAGTGGTTCGGGCCGCTTCGACAGCACTCATGCATTATTTGAGTTGTAGATGAAACACCCGTCAGTTCAAGCCGACTTTAGAGAGAGGCGCAACGTCGCGAGTCAGAAGCTGACGGCGAAACCGAACGACACGCCATGCACGTTGTGGCCGAACACATAGCGCACCATCGCCCGCGTGCGCGTGATGACGACCGGATACCGGCTGCTGTCGAGTTCGAGACCCACGCCGAGCGATGTCAGATCATTGAAGCCCAACACGCCCGCGCTGTCGCCGAAGTAATGCGAGTACGCGGTTTCGAGGACATAGCGCACAGGACGGTCCAGTGCGGAGAGGCCCGTCGGCGCGCGCCACCGCGCCCACAGGCTGAACTGCTGCGCGGTCGCCGAGCCTTCGACCGCCGAAGACGATCCACCGAAACTGCGTAAATAGATATCAGTCGCGCGAAGTTCGAGGTCGATCTCATAGTGCTCGCGATAATGCTCGAGATCGAGCATGAGCGAGCCGCCGACGCCGTACGCGTTGAGCGCACCATCCTCGAGAAACTGGAGGTTCGCGTCGGCGACGTGATTGAAGACCGTCTGCGCAATGCGCAGATCGCTCGCGACGCGGCCCAGCATGCCATTGATGATCGGCCTGAAGCGCAGTTCGCTCGTGATCGGAAAGTCCCAGCCTATGCCGACAGTGGTGCTTGCCGTGTTCCATTTGGCCGGTACGGGGCGTGCCTGTCCGCCGTCACTTGCAACGAAGGTCGGATCGTAGCGGCTATATGCAACAGTGCCTTCCAGATAGAGCGGAAAGGACCGGCTGAGCGTGAAGCCGCCGCCCAGTTGCGTCTGGCCGAAGCCCGGATTGCCGGTCGTGCCGCTGTTGATCGAGAGCGAGCTCGTGGTGACATCCGGCACCGCGGTGTAGGACATGACCGCGAGCACGGCGTCCGCATAGCGCTTGACGTTGGTGCCGACGACGGTCCGCTCGGGCGCGCCTTGCGCCATCGCGGTGTCCCACGCGACGGCGGCGAGCAGCACGAGCAATCTGACGATACGCAGCCGCCACGATGAGAAGGTCGGATTTCGCACGCACGGAGCCCGGTTCGATATTGAACGGCCATTGCATGGCAAAAATGTAGCGCACCGATGGTCGGACGCCAAGCAGTCGTGACGGAGTGAGTTCCGCGATCGATGCGATGACGGTCAACGTCCGTCGATGATGTACTACGCTATAAAGGTTCGGCCACACAGGCGGTAAGCGGTTGTTTAGTGAAGGACCGGAGGACTCAATGAATGCTCACGTCCCGCTGTCCGTGCTGATGCTTGCTGTTCTCATGGCGGGCTGCAACACGCCGCCGATTCCGCCCGGCAAGTCAGTCGATATACCGACCGCACTCGAAAACGTACTCGATGGGCTGTGTCGTTTCAAGAAAGCGCAGGCGGACGGCCAGCAGAACTACGGCGTTGCCGTCGATTCAGTGACCGTGCAGCTCGATCTCACTGTCGACGGTGGACAGACGCCGCCCGTGTCGGTGGCGCCCGATATCAAATTCATACCGACGGTCAGTTACGGGCACATCATCACGGCGACCACCGGCAGCCGGCTGATCGTGACGCTCAAGAACGTCGATGGTGTAAGCGGCTCCACCATTCGATGCAATGCATCGGCGGCCCCGACCGCGCGCTCCAGTGAATCGACGGAGGGACGAAATGCTGTCGCCGATCACTGAACGCACCGCATCGAGAGAACTGCTCGACGTGCTGATCCGCGCGGGACTCGTTGCCGTGCTCGCCGTTTTCTGCTTTCGCGTGTTCGTCCCGTTTCTCAATCTGATGGTGTGGGCGTTGATTCTCGCGGTCACGCTCTATCCGCTGCAGGCGCGGCTGCGCGGTCCGTTCGCGGGCCGGGAAGGATTGATCGCCACGCTGATCGTCGTCGCTGCGTTCGTCATCATCCTCGCGCCGACTTATCTGCTCGGCGTCGCGGTGGCCAACTCGATCGAACGTGCAATGGCCGTCTTCAGGAGCGGCAGTTTCCGCATTCCTCCGCCAGCCGATTCGGTGGCCGCGTGGCCGCTCGTCGGACAACGGGTGTACGACTTCTGGACGCAGGCATCCACCGACATGACGGGACTCGCGCAGAAGTTCGCCCCGCAACTGAAGGAAGCCGGTCTCGCGGTGCTCGGCACGGTCACCGGTCTCGGCGCGGGCCTGCTCGTGTTCTTCGTCGCGCTCGTCGTCGCGGGCGTGTTCATGGCGCACGGAGAGAAGGGCTATCAGAGCGCCGTGCAGATTGCCTCGCGAATCTCCGGACCGGGAAACGGCCAGCAGATCGCCGACCTGTGCACGGCCACCATTCGCGCCGTCGCGCAGGGCGTGGTCGGCATTGCATTCATCCAGATGCTATTGATCGGCGTCGCATTCATCGTCATGGGAATTCCCGGCGCGGGCCTGCTCGCACTCGCGATATTGCTCATCGGAATCATGCAACTGCCGGCGACGTTGATTACCTTGCCCGTCATCGCCTTCGTGTTCCTCACGCGAGGCGTCAGCACGGCGGCGATCCTCTTCGCGATCTATGTCTTCGTCGCGGGTCTCGCCGATAACGTGCTCAAGCCGCTGTTGCTCGGGCGCGGCGTCGCGGTCCCGATGCCGGTCGTGCTGATCGGCGCGCTCGGCGGCATGGTGACGGGCGGCGTCATCGGGCTGTTCATCGGTCCTGTCATGCTCGCCGTGGCCTACAAGCTGTTCTGGCGCTGGGTGAGAGACCAGCCAGAAGCGGACCCGCCGATCGACGATAAACGGCCTGTCGCCCACTGATCCGTCTTGCGGAGGGCGTGCGATCATGTCGACCGATTCACCCGTACACGCGCGCGCCCGCTTCCACATTCCAGTGCTCGAATGGGTTCGCGACTACCGGAGCGCGTGGCTCAAGCCGGACATCGTCGCGGGCATCACCGCCGCGGCGGTCGTCCTTCCCAAAGCGATGGCCTACGCCACGGTGGCCGGCCTTCCCGTCGAGGTCGGGCTTTACACGGCCTTCGTTCCGATGGTGATCTACGCGCTGTTCGGATCGTCACGGCCGCTGAGCGTCAGTACGAGCGCGACGCTCGCAATCCTGACTGCCGCTGCGATCGGCGAGGTGTCGCCTGGCGGCGGGACCACGGCGCTGCTGACCGCGACCGCGACGCTCACGCTTCTGGTCGGCATTATTCTCGCGCTTGCGTCGCTCTTGCGACTCGGGTTCGTCGCCAACTTCATATCGGACCCCGTACTGACGGGCTTCAAAGGCGGCATCGCCGTGGTCATCGTGCTCGACCAGTTGCCCAAGCTGTTCGGCGTCCACTTCGCGAAAGGCAGCTTCTTTCACAACGTCTGGGCGCTCGTCGCGGCCCTTCCGCATGCGTCGATCAACACGGTCGCCGTGGGCTTCGCGACGATCGCGATTTTGATTGCGCTCGAACATTTCTATCCGAAGTCGCCGGCGCCGCTGATCGCGGTCGGATGCGGCATCGGTGCAGTCGCCGCGCTCGGCTTGCAGGCGCACGGCGTCGAAATCGTGGGGCATATTCCGACCGGGCTGCCGCCGCTCGTGAAGCCGGACCTCTCGCTGATCGAAGCGCTATGGCCTGCGGCAGCGGGCATCGCGCTCATGAGCTTTACCGAAACCATCGCATGCGGACGCGCGTTCGTGCAAAGCGGCGAGCCGTTGCCGTCGCCCAACCGTGAGTTGCTGGCGACGGGCTTGAGCAACATGGCCGGCGCCCTGTTCGGCTCCATGCCGGCGGGCGGCGGGACGAGTCAGACGGCAGTCAACCGGCAGGTGGGCGCGCATTCGCAACTCGCGGAACTGGTGACCGCCTGCGTCACGCTCGGCACCATGATTCTGCTCGCACCGCTGATCGGTCTCATGCCGCATGCGACGCTCGCTGCGGTGGTCATCGTCTATTCGATCGGGCTTTTCAAGCCGGCGGATTTTCGCGCGATTCTCGCCGTCAGACGCACCGAGTTCGTCTGGGCGATCGTGGCGCTCGTGGGCGTGGTATTGCTCGGCACGCTGAAAGGCATTCTCATTGCAATTGTCGTTTCGCTCGTCGCACTTGCGCATCAGGTCTCCGACCCGCCCGTTCACGTTCTGCGGCGCAAACGTGGAACCAACGTGTTTCGCCCTGTCTCGGATGAGCATCCCGACGACGAACAGTATCCCGGCCTGCTGCTTTTGCGGCCCGAGGGAAGGATCTTCTTCGTGAATGCGTCCAACGTCGGGCAGAAGATCACTCCGCTCATCGAGCAAACGCGTCCCGAAGTGGTCGTGCTGGATATGCGGTCGGTTTTCGACCTGGAATATTCGGCCTTGAAGATGCTGACCGAAGGCGAGAAGAAGTATCGCGAGAGCGGAGTCAGTTTATGGCTGGTCGGACTCAGCCCGGCGGTTTATGGCGTGGTACAGAAGTCGCCACTCGGGAAAACCTTGGGGCGCGAGCGCATGTTTCTCAATCTCGAACAGGCCGTTGCCGCGTGGCTCGATTTGCAGAAACGGCGAGCGCGTTAAAACCAGTCAGACGCGAGCGGGAGCACACCATGTCGCAAAGCGAGCCGGGTCCGGTTCTCGATCCAATCGACAGAGTGTCCGAGATCGTCTTCGGTGTCCTCATGGCGCTTTCGTTCACGGGCGCACTCAGCGTTTCAACCGCCGGGCGACAGGAAATCCGCACCTTGCTGTTCACTGCGCTCGGTTGCAACCTTGCGTGGGGACTCGTGGATGCCGTGATGTACCTTCTTCGCACGGCCACCGACCGGCGCAGGAAGAAAGCGCTTCTCGTACGACTCAGGAATACCGAGACTGAGCCCGAAGCACACCGCCTGATACAGGATGCGCTGCCGCAACTCATTGCCGATGTCATTCGCCCTCCAGCGTTACAGGCGCTTCATCAATCCCTGCTAGCGGTGCACGAGCCGCCTCATCGACTCGTATTCAGGGATTACTCGGCTGCAGTTGGAATCTTTCTTCTCGTGGTTCTCGCAACCTTCCCGGTCGTCGTGCCGTTCATCTTCATACCGAAGATCGCCTTGGCGCTGCGTGTCTCGAACTTGCTGGCGATCGCGACGTTATATATAGGCGGCGCGATGCTCGGGCGCTACGCCGGCGGCAGACCCTGGGTGTACGGTCTCGCGTTGTCGGCGATAGGCGTCGCCCTGCTTTCCGTCATCATCGCGCTGGGGGGCTGATCGCGCGTTACGTCGATATACACGCGTGTTCACAATACCGCTATTTGTTTCTCGCGGACGGAATCAGCCGCCGGTCCATTCTCGGTGGGTGATGTCGGCGCAGTCGCCGCTGGAGGAGCTTGCGACACCGATCCTTTGATGAGGTAGCCACTCGAAGTCAGAAAGATCGCGAGCAACAGGACGAATTCCATAGCGGTCACCTTGAACGCGATTCGCCAGCGCAGGGAAGGCATGCGTCTTCGCTGCAATAGATGCATAGGAGTGTAGACATTCCTTATTGCAATAAAAAGGATGCGATGAAGAGGCCGAGCACGTTTTAAATGAGAGAACCATACAGACTCACTGATCTGGCTCTTTAGCGAAATCAAACGATCGAAAACGAACTGGAAGTGGAAACATACATCGGCGAATCGGCGTTGCTTTGCCTATGATCTACGTTAGGTCATTCGCGTCCGTGCAACGCGTGGTCGAACGTCCTGGATATCGGCCTCGAACCGTCAAGGGACAAGGAGTCGTTCACATGAAAGCTCCGCGACGTTTGGAGCGGATCGAGTTGATGGCGCCGGTATCGGGCGTGATGGTGCAACTCGAATCCGTGCCCGATCCGGTCTTTGCGCAGAAGATGGCCGGCGACGGCGTCTCCATCGATCCCACTTCCGACGAACTGCTCGCGCCGCTTTCCGGCACGGTCACGCAGTTGCATCGCGCAACGCATGCAGCGACGATCACCGGCGCAAGCGGCCTGCAGGTGCTGATCCACATCGGTCTCGATACGGTCATGCTGCGCGGCGAAGGCTTCACGCCGCTCGTCAAGGAAGGCGATACCGTCACGACAGGCCAGCCGCTGATCCGCTTCGATCCGGTCATCGTCGGTGCAAGGGCCGTCAGCCTGCTCACCGAGATGGTCATCGCCAATGGCGAACTCGTCACGCGCTACATGCCCGCGACCGGCCTCGTCACGGCGGGCAAGGACGTCGCACTGTCGGTCGAATTCGTCGGCGGCAAAAGTGCCGATGCCAACGGCAGCGCGGCCGATGTAACCGTGTCCGACGAAGTCACGCTGCCGAATCCGCAAGGGCTGCACGCGCGCCCCGCCGCCGTGTTCGCCGCCGAAGCCAAGAAGTACAAATCCGATATCCGCGTCTTGCGCGGCGACGATAGCGCCAACGCGAAATCCCTCGTTGCGCTGATGGCGCTGGCGACGACGTTCGGCGACAAGCTGCGCATCGAGGCGGCCGGTCCCGATGCCGGCGAAGCGGCCGCCGCGCTCGCACGACTGCTCGCATCGGGTTCGGGCGAGAAGCCGGGCGATGCGCCTGCGCCCGCCGCTTCCGTCGCTTCCGCAGCGGACGCAATCGCCCCGAAGCGCGCCGCGCCCGCGGATGCGAACGAATTCATCGGCGTCTCGGCGTCGCCGGGGCTCGCGGTCGGCAAGATCCTGCAGTTTCGCCGCGAGGTCATCGACGTGGCCGAGGCCGGGGAATCGCCACAACGCGAGCGCGCCCGGCTCGACGCCGCGCATCACGAAGCGCGTCAGCAAATCGAGGCGTTGAAGGCGAAACTGACCGATCCGTCGAAAGCGCAGATTCTCGACGCGCATCTCGAACTGCTCGACGACCCCGATCTCAACGACGCATCCATTGCCGGCATCAGCGAGGGCAAGAGCGCGGGCTTCGCGTGGCGCGCCGCCTTCGAAACGCACGCGAGCAATCTGGAGCGTCTCGACAACGCACTCCTGCGCGAACGCGCGAGCGATATCCGCGATGTCGGCCGGCGCGTGCTCGCGTTGCTCGTGGGCGTGAAAGAGGCGCATATCGACGTGCCCGAGGAATCCATTCTGATTGCCGAAGAACTGTCGCCTTCCGATACCGCCTCGCTGGATCGCGCCAAGGTGCTCGGCTTCTGCACGACGACGGGCGGCGCGACGAGTCACGTCGCGATTCTCGCGCGCTCGCTCGGCATTCCGGCGATTTGCGGCATCGACGAAGCCGCGCTGCAATTGCCCGATGGCGCGCTCGTCGTGCTCGACGGCTCGAACGGCACGCTGCGGCGCAACCCCGGCGCGGACGATCTCGCGAAGGCACGCGAGCGCATCGCTCGGCAGACGAAAAAGCGCGAGGAAGAAAAGATCGCCGCGAGCAAACAGGCGCTCACCGCCGACGGACATCGCGTCGAAGTGGTGGCGAACATCCGCAATGCAAAGGAAGCGCGCGATGCGGTCGCGGCGGGCGCCGAAGGCGTCGGCCTCTTGCGCTCGGAGTTTCTCTTCGATAACCGCGACACCGCGCCATCCGAAGACGAACAGGCCGCCGAATATTGCGCGGTCGCCGAAGCGCTCGGCCGCGAAAGGCCGCTCGTCGTGCGCACGCTCGATGTCGGCGGCGACAAGCCGCTGTCCTACCTGCCGCTGCCGAAAGAAGATAACCCGTTCCTCGGACTGCGCGGCGTGCGCGTGAGCCTCGATCGTCCCGACTTCTTCCGCGTGCAGTTGCGCGCGATTCTGCGGGCGGCGCCCATCGGCAATCTGCACGTCATGTTCCCGATGGTCGCGTCCATCGAGGAAGTGCGCGCGGCAAGACGGATGCTTCAGGAAGAAGCGGGCGATCGAATCGGCAGCGTGAAGATTGGCGTGATGATCGAGGTGCCGTCCGCCGCGCTCATCGCCGAACCGCTCGCGCGCGAAGTCGATTTCTTCTCGATCGGCACCAACGATCTGACGCAGTACGCGCTCGCGATGGATCGCGGGCATCCGAAGCTCGCCAAGCAGGCCGATGCGCTTCATCCGGCGGTCCTTCGGCTCATCGGCATGACGGTCGATGGCGCGCACCGGCACGGCAAGTGGGTAGGCGTGTGCGGCGGCATTGCATCGGATGCGATGGCGGTGCCGGTGCTCGTGGGCTTAGGCGTCGATGAACTGTCGGTCAGCGTCCCTGCCGTCGGTTCGATCAAGGCGCAGCTCGCGCGTTTCACGATGGACGAAGCCCGCGCGCTCGCGTCGAAAGTCATCGCGCTCGGCACGGCCGCCGAAGTGCGCGCGCTGCTCGCGCCGTACGCGGAGTGATCGGAGAACGACATGTTCAAGAACGCATTCGGCGTGGTACAGAAGGTCGGCAAATCGCTGATGCTGCCGGTCGCGGTGCTGCCCGTCGCGGGCCTGCTGCTCGGCCTCGGCGCGACCGATTTCCATGGCTACGTGCCCGCTATCGTGCTCGCGCTGATGAAGAACGCGGGCGACGTGATCTTCGGCAACCTGCCGCTCATCTTCGCGATCGGCGTTGCGCTCGGCTTCACCGAAAACGATGGCGTATCGGGCATTGCCGCGACCATCGGCTATCTCGTGATGACGGCGACGCTCGGCGTGATCGCGAAGGTGGAAGGCGTCGAGCCGGACATGATCATGGGCATTCCGTCGATTCAGACCGGCGTGTTCGGCGGCATCCTCGCGGGCGGCCTCGCGGCGTGGATGTTCAACCGCTATTACAAGATCACGCTGCCGCCCTATCTCGGCTTTTTCGCGGGCAAGCGCTTCGTGCCGATCGTGACGGCCATCGGATCCATCGTGCTCGGCGCGATCCTTTCCGTCGTGTGGCCGCCTATCGGAAGTGCGATCAAGGCGTTTTCGCAATGGGCCGCCGTATCCGATCCGCGCACGGCGGCGACCGTGTACGGCTTCGTCGAACGTCTTCTGATTCCGTTCGGCCTCCATCACATCTGGAACGTGCCGTTCTTCTTCGAGGCGGGCAGCTTCCTCGATCCGACGACCGGCAAGGTCGTGCACGGCGACATCAACCGATTCTTCGCGGGCGATCCCACCGCCGGCATTCTCGCGGGCGCGTTCATGTTCAAGATGTTCGGCCTGCCCGCCGCCGCGATCGCGATCTGGCATTGCGCGAAGCCCGAAAAGAAGAACGCGGTCGGCGGCATGATGGTGTCGGCGGCACTGACTTCCTTCCTCACCGGCATCACCGAGCCGATCGAGTTCGCGTTCCTGTTCGTCGCGCCGGTGCTGTATTTCATTCATGCGTGTCTCGCGGCATCGGCGCAATTCGTCGCCAATACGCTGAACATGCACATGGGCTTCACGTTCTCGCAGGGCGGGATCGACTTTCTGATGTTCAACCTGATCGGCAACAAGGCGACGCACGCGTGGTACGTGTTCATCCTCGGGCCGATCTATGCGGCGATCTACTACTGCGTGTTCCGCTTCGTCATTACGCGCTTCAATCTCAAGACGCCGGGCCGCGAAGACGATACCGTGGACACCGCTCCGGTCAGCACCAGCGCTGAAGGCGGAAGGTCGCGCGATCTCGTGCTGGCCTTCGGCGGACGGTCGAACATCAAGAGTCTCGATGCGTGCATCACGCGATTGCGCATCACGGTGAACGATCCGGCGCTCGTCAACGATGCGCGGCTGAAAGCGCTCGGCGCGGCGGGCGTCGTGCGCGTGGGCAACGGCGTGCAGGCGATATTCGGGCCGCTTTCGGAGAACATGAAGACCGACATGCAGGAGTATCTGAAGACCGCGGGCAGCGACGCGGACCTGCCGGCGGCGGGCGTGACCGCCGCTGCAGCGCCTGACGCGGCGTCCGCGGCTGTCGTGGCGACCGCGCAGGACACGGCGCAATACAAGGCGCGCGCCGAGAAGATTCGCGCGGCGCTGGGCGGCGCGAGCAACATCGTGAAGCTCGAACCGCTGGCGACCACGCGCTTGCGCGTCGCACTCGGCGATGCGTCGCGGCTCGATGACAACGCGCTCAAGGCAGCGGGCGTGCCGGCGACGCAGGCGCTTTCCAGCGGTGAAGTCGATCTGCTCGTGGGACTCGAAGCGCCGGATCTGGCGCGCTCGATGCAAGCGGCTTAACTGGAAGCGGTTCGCGTCCGGCAGGCGCTTGACGGCCCGCTTGCCATCAGCCGTTCGCTCGCAATTCACGCACGCCGCGACCGAGTTTTCGGCGAAGCAGATTCCTCAATGTCGAGGCATCGGCATAGCCGACGCGCTCGGCCACGGTGTCGAGATCGCATCCATCCTGAACGAGCTGGCACGCACGCTGAACGCGCAGGTCCTGGAAGAACGCCAGCGGCGACTTGCCCAGCACGAATTCCGTCCGGCGCTGCAACGTGCGCGTGTGAACGTGGAGCGCATTCGCCGCATCCTGTAGCGAGAAACCGTTCGAGAGATTGTCGCGTGCCCATCGTTCGAAACGTTCGACCAGCGGATCGGCATGCGCCAGATAGTCCGGAATAATGTATTGCGCCTGCGACGTGCGGTTGTCGATCAGCAGAAAACGCGCGACCAGCGTGGCCAGCTCCGGGCTCACCTGCCGCACGAACCAGAGCGCGAGATCGAGATGCCCCATCGCCGCGCCCGCCGTGACGATGCCGTTCGAACTCACGACCATGCGTGAATCGTCCAGCCGGACCGTCGGATAACGCTCGCGAAACAGCGGTGCGAGTGACCACGTGGTCGTCGCGTCTTCGCCGTCCAGCAGTCCGCTGTCGGCGAGCAGGAACGTGCCGATGCACGCCGCCGCGATACCGATCCCTTCTTCCCGCCACGCGCGTAGCCGCTTCTTCGCCTCGCCGACATCGCGCCGCCCGAGCGCGGCGAGCAGCGCGTCGCGTGTCTTCGCATTGAGCGCCGGCACCACGATCCAGTCCGGCTTGCCGACGCCGCGCGCGGGCGCAGCCGCGATCCGCAAACTCATGGCCGTGCGAATCTGCCGCGTGAAGCCCACGACTTCGACATCGAACGGCGCGCGAGCCGCGCCGCCCGCCAGCGCGAGTTCGTTGGCGGTCGAAAAGGTGTCGAGCAGCGTCGTGAGGCCGGTGTCGAACACGCCATCCAGCACAAGTATGCCGATCTTCATGTCACAAATGAACCGAATATTGTCATTTGTGACTATAGCTCCGATGCCGCGCGATGCCTAGAATCGCTTCATCGCGCCGGACTCACGGGGAGCCCGCGCAGTCGCCTGACGGCGTCCTCACGAGAGAAGAGCCATGAAGAGAATCGATGCAGACAGACTCGACAATCCCGCGTGGGAAGCACTCACCACGAAGCAAGCGCGCATCGCCGAGGGCGACGGCCTTGCGCGCCGTTTCCATCCGTCGATAGCGCCTTTCGCCGGAGTGGAACGCCTGACTGAAGAGGCGCTGGAACGGCTCGCCAAGCTGCTCGCGCCGGGCGAATCCGTACTGCTTCAGACGCTGACCGACGTGCCTTCCACGGCAACTGCGGCGGGACTGCGCGCGGAAAAAATCTTCGATGTTCTGCAGATGACCGACGAGCGCGCCATCGAACCCGGCGACACGAGCGATGTACATCGTCTGAGCGCGGCGGACGCGGAAGATATGGTCGCGCTGGCCGTCAGGACCAATCCGGGGCCCTTCGCGCGACGCACGATCGAGACGGGCCAGTACATCGGCGTACGCGACAAAGGACGGCTCATCGCGATGGCCGGAGAACGCATGCGGCCGGAAGGCTTCGTCGAAATCAGCGCGGTCTGTGTGGACGATGACTTTCGCGGCAAGGGCATCGCGGCCCGTCTGATGAACATCCTGCGCGCCGACATCCGCGAGCGCGGAGATGTGCCGTTCCTCCACGTTCGCGCCGATAACGCGACGGCCATCGGGCTTTATCGCCGGCTCGGCTTCGAAGAGCGGCGGACCTTCGCGCTGTATCGAATGACGCGAGTCTGAGACCGCTTCGGGTTATCGAAAGGCCTCGCGCGGATTCATGTTGAGAGCGGGGCGTCGCGAGTGACGTCGCGATGAAGGCCGCACGCTTTCTTGAGCGCCGTGCCGAAGAAGAGCCAGAGCGCAAGCGATCCCGTCGATACGGCGCCCAGCACGAGAAACGCGCTCGCGTAACCGAAATGCTGAGCGAGCACGCCGCCCAGCGCAGGACTCAGCGCCGCGCCGATTCCTTGCACGGTCATCACGACGCCCTGCCCGACATTCACCCGTCCCGTGCCCTGGAGCAGCCGCACCACCAGCGCGGGCACCGCGACGCTCTGCAACCCCGCGCCGATGCCGTCGAGCGCCTGAACCGGCCACACGCCCCACGCGGTGATGAACATCGCGGCAACCAGTCCACGAACCGGCAGCGCGAGGAACGTGATCAGGATCACGCCCCAGTAGCCGATTCGCTGAATCAGGCGGTTCGCAAAGCATGCCGCGACGACCATCACGAGCTGCGCGACCACGATGGTCTGCGCGGTGAAGGCATTCGGATCGCCCTGATGCGCGGCGACGACCGCGAGGCCATAGAGCGGCAGCATCGCCGCATTGCCGAGATGGAACATTGCGAGCGACGCGGCCAGCAGCAGCAATGGCCGGCACGTCAACAAGACGCGAAAGCCGCTCGCATGCTCATGCCCGGCGTCCGGCTCGCCCGATGTCGAAGTCGCGATACCGCGCGCGCTGTCGTGATCGATGGCGTCGCGCCGGATGAGCAGCGTCGAAATTACCGTCAGGATGCCGAATAGTCCGGCCAGCACGAACACCGCGCCGAAACCGTATCGCCATCCGAGCCAGCCCGAGAGCGCCGCGGCCACCACGTTGCCCGCGTGATTCGCCACCTGATTGCGGCCGAATTGCCGGTCGAAGCCCTTTTCACGCACGATACCCAGCGTCACGCCGGCCACGGCCGGACCGAGCGCGGCCCCCGTCACGCCAGTGAAGATCTGCGACGCCGCCACCATCCAGTAACTGTGCGACACCCATAGCACGAGCGACGCGAGCGTCGTCATGATTCCCGCGATCACGATGATGCCGCGCTTGTGATGCGTGGCATCGACTAGCGCGCCCGCCGGAGAAGTCGCGAGCATGCCCGCGATTCCGCCGAGCGTCATGACCGTGCCGATCGCGTCGGGATGCCAGCCGTGCGCCTGAAGGAAGACGCCGAGGAACGGCCCGATGCCCGCCTGCACATCGGCCATGAAGAAGTTCAGTCCTTCCAGTGCGTAGCGGGGGTTCATGGCTGTCCGATGGTGCTCGTTCAGGGCATCGACGCGTTGCGCTCGTAGAGCGTCATCACGTTGCCCGGCGAGCAGAATGTAGTCGCCTGAAGCGCGGTGCCGTATCGATTGCGCGTGCCATAGCCCTGCGCCGATATTGTCGCGCCCGATACGCTTCTGCACCTCGCGCATGGCCTCGCTCCCGCGAGGAGTTTCGGTTCGGAAGACGCTGAGAGGATCATGAGCGAACGGAGGTGTCAGCCTCTGATGCAAAACCTTTGCCAAGGGCACGCGCACTGAAGCGCGGACCGGCGAACGCGTCAGCCTAGCTTGGACAGCGAGAAAGTCTCCAGCCCGAGCTTCGCAGCCAGTTCATCGGGCGACCGCACGATCTGCGCTTCGGAAGGAAAAAGCGCGGCGGCTTCATCATCGACGGGCCAGCCGATCACCCCCATGTTCGCGGCGATGGCACCGCCCGCGCCGGTCGGACTGTCTTCGACCGCAACGACCTCGTCCGGCGCGAGACGCAGGAGCCACGCTGCGCGCTCGTACGGCTCCGGACTCGGCTTGCCGTGACGCACGTCGTTGACGCTGACCGAGATGAGTGAAGGCTCTTCGATGCCCAGCGCGCGCAGATTCGCTTCGAGCAACATGCGCGACGCGTTGGATACGATCGCCTGCGTGATGCCCGCCGCCTTCGCCGCGCGATACACCTCGAGCGCGCCGGGACGCGGCACGAGCCTGGGCGCGCCGTTCAGATACGCGCGCGCACGAAACGCCGACCATTCGCTGAAATCGACGGCCAGCCCGAATCGATCGCGCACGAGCGCATGCACTTCGCGCCCGGTCTTGCCGAAGACGAGCGGATGCATTTCATCGCCGGCTTGCACGCCGTGATGCGCGAGCGCCTCGACGAGCGTGGCCAGATGCAGCGACTCGCTCTCGATGAGCGTGCCGTCCATGTCCCACAGAATTGCCTTGATCAAAGCGTGATTGTCCTTGTCGTGCGTGCGCTCGGTACGCGTGGGCGTGGAGCGCGTCGTAGAACTGCTGCGCGCGTGCGTGAAGGCCCTCGCAAGACGCACGAAAAAGCACTTGCGCCTACGCCGCGAGGACATCGCAGCGTATCACGTTGCATTTGGGGTTGGCAGGGACGGGTATCGGCGTGCGATGGAAAGGAAGGATCGGCCTGGGCGGACATCGAGGCCGGTTGCGTTCAGCGTCAGGAGCGGAGCAGCTTGTCGACCGTCGCGGTCGCAAAAGAAAATCGATGCGATGTGTCATCTCGGCGCACCCGCCGACCCGCCTTCACGAACGGTGACGAACCGTCTGATTCCCAGAGCGGTCCGCTACCTGGCTGGTCGGCGAACGCGAGCGCCACATCTGCGAGCTTAGCCCACCTTCGGATTCACGACCGACACCTTCGGGCCATTGCTGTCCCACTGAGCGAAATACCAGTTCTTCTTCCACACCGGGTTCGTGCTGGTGATCGCGCCCGTCACGACGCAGCCATTCAGCTGAAGACCCTGGACGTCGAATGAATCGGTGGTGCAGTTGTCGGTATGGTTCGTGATCTGGATGTCGACGTTCTTCGGGACCGGTCCGGGGAACGCGCCGAGGTAGACCAGGATGCCGCCGCCGGCGCAACCCTGAGTCGTCGGGCTGACGATCTTGATGGCCTGGAGCACGGCGTTGTTGTCGTTCGGCTCGATGTCGAGACCGCACGCCGGCGCAGTGCCCGCAATGTTTTCCCAGAGCGGATTCGTGAACGTGATCCCGCTGCCGGACGTGATCGTCGCGCCTTGACGACGGCAGCCGTTCGCGTGGTGGCCGCTGATCGACACGTTCGAGCTCGGCTTGTTCGAGCCGCTCTGGCTATTGCCGATGTAGACGCCGTCGCCCCAGCAGTTGATCGTCGTCGGGTTCGAGATCGTGACGCCGGTGGCGCCGTTGATCGAGATGCCCATGCCCCACTCGCCCGAGCCGGCGGAGTTCAGTTCCTTGCTGCCGTCGAGGTACGGTGCTTCGATGTTCACGTTGCTCACGTCCCACACGCGCAGCATCTGATACGAGCCGGTGTTGTGCGGCAACAGCTTGATCGACGCGCCCGGCGCGAAGCGGATATGCGTGTTCGAGCGCAGCGTGAGCCCGGTCGCGTCGATGCGGCTCTTGCCCGTGATGAGAAGAATCTGGCCGACCGAGCCGTCGATGGCAGCCTGAAGCGCCGCGCGATCGTTGGTCGTGCCATCGCCCTTCACGCCGAACGACTTGTCTTGCAGCACGCCGCTCGTGCTGGTGTTGCTGGTGCCTTGCGAGCCGCTTGCCGCAGTGCCGCGCGGGTCCGCAGTGCCGAGACTCTGCCACGGCGAGGTGCCGCTCTTGAACCAGTTGCCGGCCGAGTTCTTGCCATAGACCGCGCCGTTGAAATACAGGAGCGTCGTGTACGCGAGGGGGGAACCCGTTCCCACCGCCGAGCCGTTGCGCGTCGCGTGGCCGCCGACGAGCGTCCAGATGGCGCCCGAGCTATCCGTGATCGACGCCGCCGGCGGAATAACCGTTCCGCTCGATGAGGCGGCTTTTGCCACGGCAGCCGTGCTGGCCGCGTCGCTGCCCACTTCGCTGCCGCCGCCGCAGGCGGCCAAGGCGGCGCTTCCCGCGCCAGCCATCATGTATGACAAGAAGTTTCTACGCGTCAGAGGTGCGTTGATTTTGTTAGTGACGCTAAACAGGGAATTTTTGTCCTGCGTTTTGGTAAGAGGATTCGAAGACACAGAAAATTATTCACGTTTGCTGAAGGAGGCCGAAGTATAGGGTCCTAAAACGACCGCAAACGTTTCTGGATGTAACACAATGAAAATAGAAGAGGCGGCCTTTTTCTCATACCGTAAGTAGAAAAAGCGCCCGCAATCGTTTGCTTTTTCGCAAAGATTGAACTTATTATTTTGAGATATAACCCTATGTCGGTAACTGTTTTATCAGTTTTAATGGATATCGGGTTCCGACGCCGTACATATTGCCGGATTAAACTCGAACGGTCGTAGCAATTTCTATGGAATGCCAAACGACTCGATCAAACCGGATAGGCGCCTCCGTTTCTTCAGACAACATTCGCCAGCAGACATGTCTACCGCCTCACGGCATGCTCGGAGCAATAGTTTCTCTGCGCGTTTACCCGGCGGTGCAGATGAAACAGCTAGAAATCAGCGAACGAGTTGCGCGATTAATTCATCGCGATGACTGCGCGGGTTGCCGTTGCACAACGCCGCGCCAGAGCATCCACGAGCGGGGCTCGATCTTTGCGGAAGTCGGCTGGCTGAAGACCGGCGTGAATAAGCACGCGCTCTCGACGTGATGCGCACCGGTTGAATGGACTGGGCGGCGGTTTGATCGCCGTGACGAATGGCCGAAGGTGGCCGCTACAATCTCTCGACGAGTTCCCATCAACAGCATCGAATGCGAGACATGCTGACTTCCTTCTTCCGAAGCGGCGACGCCATCCGCAGCCGACGCATCAGCGACATCGTTCTATCCGGCACGCTCGACGTGCCCGCGCCTTCTGCGGCCGTGCTTGCGGACTGGCAAACAGAAACGGCGACGCGGCTCGCCCTCGAACCCGGGGACGTCGAGGCCATGCACCTGCCGCGCACGCAAGTGCGCTGGCCGGACTACAAGCGCTGCATGCAGGCTGTGTCCGACTGGCTACGCGCCTTGGGACTGTCCGCGGCGCTCGAAGATAGCCACATGGCGCTGATGGCCTGTCGTGGCGCGAGATATCACCATGACGGCGAGCAATACGGCGGCGCGGCCTTTTGCAATCTCTTCCTCAGCGAAGACAAGGGTCTCGACTTGCTCTTTCCCTCAACGGGTCAACGCATTGCTCTCAAGCGGGGAACAGCCCTGGTCTTCGATCCCGTTCAGCCCCACGGAGTCGTTCTTCGCGGCAGGGACAATTTTTCTGCGGCCGACTTCGCCCCGGACCAGGACTTCACTCAAATCTTCCTGACGTGGGAATTGCCCATCGAAGACACGGGCATCTCGAACGCGCTGAAGATCGTTTTCGATATCGACCGGTCGACGTCGCTGCAAATCGATGACGAACAGGTCTGTTTGAACGGCTCACGAGCATCGGTGTGCCCGGAATCGGGTCGCTGGCTTCGCGTTGACTAGCGATCGGCATCAGTCGACGGCCGTTTCTGAAAAAACCGCGTTGACGCCCTCTTGAAATCATCCTATAACCATCCACATGGATGGTACGAGGAGGATATCGACAGATGGCAAAAGAAGTGGCGGATCGCTCACGAGGCAGCGAAACCGAGAAAATCACGATCAATCTCGGTCCAATCGACCTGGGCCAGATCGACCTGCTCGTCGAAGAGGGCTTTTATTCGAACCGCACGGATTTGATCCGGACGGCGATTCGCAATCAGTTGTCGATTCATGCTCCGGCCGTCAAGGACACCGTGACGCGGCGTGAATTCGTCCTGGGCCTTCAGCATTTTTCGAAGCAAGACCTCGAGGCGGCGTGCGCGGCCAATCAGCGCCTGAAGATTCAGGTGCTGGGATTGGCGAGCATTGCCACGGACGTCTCACCCGAACTCGCGCTGGCAGCGATCGACTCGATTCTCGTTCGAGGCGCGCTCCATGCATCACCGGCGGTCAAGGCCGCGTTGGCGGATCGAATCCGCTAACGCGCCTGACTCCTTTCCCGCTACCGGAAGACACATGAAACTCAACGAAGGATTTCTCGACTCGATGAAAGAGGCATTCGCCCTCTTTCGCAACAACGATCCCGCTGCGGCCGCGGAAATCGTCAAGCGCGCCATGCGTGGCGAACCGAATGACGTGAGCACAGCGCATGCAACTCCGCATGACGACACGACCACCACGCGCTTCGCCGATCTCTTGCAACCCCGGCGTCCCGTTCATACGACGCAAACGGAAGCGGACGTGCAGGATCGCGGACACTTCAGCACGCGACGCTACGCGAACGCCGCTGGTCAGCGCGATTACAAGGTCTACGTTCCCGCTCAATACCGCAGTGAACCGCTGCCTCTGATCGTCATGCTGCACGGCTGCACGCAAGACGCCGACGATTTCGCAGCCGGCACGCGAATGAACGCGCTCGCCGAGACGCACGGCTTCATCGTCGTTTATCCGATCCAGCCGCAAGGCGCGAACACATCGAAGTGCTGGAACTGGTTCAAACCCGCCGATCAGCGGCGCGATCAGGGCGAGCCGTCGTTGATCGCGGGCATCACGCGGGAGGTCATGGCGAATCACAACGTCGATCCGAAACGCGTCTTCGTGGCGGGTCTTTCGGCCGGCGGTGCGATGGCGGCGATCGTGGCCCAGAGTTACCCCGATCTCTACGCGGCAGCGGGGATTCATTCGGGCCTGCCCGTCGGCTGCGCGCACGACCTGCCGTCCGCGCTGGCGGCCATGCGCGGCGGCAAGGTGAAATCCAGAGGGCAGAAGGCTGGCCGAGCGGACACGCACAACGCGCGGGCGTCGCAATGCCCGCTCATCGTTTTTCACGGCGATGCCGATGCGACCGTGCACCCCGCCAATGCCGACGAACTGTTGCGCGAGTTTTCCGCGAGTGAAGCGACACCCGTTCGCGCGTCGAGCAGTGATGGCCGCGCGAGAAAACATACGGTCCGGCACATGAGGTCGCAGGCCGGTGTCGATGCCGAACTATGGATCATCCACGGCGCGCCTCATGCGTGGGCAGGAGGCTCATCGAGCGGAAGCTATACCGATCCTTCCGGCCCCGATGCCAGTGCCGAGATGGTGCGATTCTTTCGCGAACATGCGCGTCGATAGGTCGGTAGAACCGGTCATCTGCGATCCACACGCCGTCGGCAAGCAGCCCGGCGCATCGATCGATAATTAAGCGTGAACCGGCAGCGCGTGCCAGCCCGACCACGCCATATAAAACCCGACGCAAAGAATGAGCGCAGATGAGACATAGGGCGCGCGACGAGCCAGATCGGAGAATCCCGACCAGCGCTTTTCGACATGCCGCAAGCTGAGCGCCGCGAGCACGCCCGCCGATACCATCGTCACGGCAAGTCCGATGCTGAAGCACATCACAAGCAGGAAGCCGAGCGAGAGTTGCTTGAGTTGAATGCACAGAAGCAGAACCGTGATCGCAGCCGGACAAGGAATGAGGCCGCCCGTCAAACCAAACAACATGATTTGCGCGGTCGTCACGGTCCGGCCTTGAAAGCGTCGGCGGATATCGTCGGCATGCGCGCGCGCGTGCGCGTCGTCTTCGTCGCCAAGATTCATGTGGCTGTGATCGTGATGATGCTCGCTGAATGCGACGTCATAGTCGTGCGAGTGATCTCGATGCCGAATCGAAACGCGCGCCGTGAATTCATGCGGCTCAGGAATCTCTTCGACCGACTCCAGATAGTCGCCTTTGTGTGCCAAAAGGAAATGCTGCTGCGTGCCGTCCGGGCGAATCGTGCGAATGCTGATCGACTGATCTTGAGGCGCACGCGCCGCATGCTCGAAGCGGACACGGAAGCGCGGCGGCACGTTGTCTTCGAAAACTTCCAGCGCGATCACGCCATGTCCCGTATTTATCCGGCGCACTTCATCGTCATGATCATGATGATGATGCGTATGCTCGGCCCTTCGCTCGCGCCAAGTCCGCCACAGCATCCATAGCGCGATGACAAGAATCAGCGCAGCCGATGCCAGTTGAAGATACGGCTCCGTCGCCTCGCTGCTCCAGTTGCGGCCGAAATATTGCCCGCCTAACGCGATGATCCACACGACGGCCGTATGCGAGACCGTTGCGCACAATCCGAGAAGAACCGCTTGCAGAACCGTTCCGCGAATGGCGATGATGAACGCGGCCATCATCGTCTTCGAATGACCCGGTTCAAGGCCATGCAGCGCGCCCAGCATGATGGCGCTCGGAATAAACAGCCAGAAGTGCGTTGCACCCTGCTGCAACATATCGGTAATCGAAATCACGGTGAATCGCCTGTTACTTGATGTAGGTGCGCAAGACGTCGATGAGCTCGGCCGCGCCGCGTGCCTGACTCGAGTTGTCATTGGCGGGATCGACGATGTGATGGCGAATATGGTCTTCCATCACTTCCGCGGTCAGGCCGTTCACCGCCCCGCGCATCGATGCGACGAGCATGAGCACTTCCGCGCAACCGACTTCGTTTTCGAGCGCGCGCTCCAATGCTTCGGCTTGTCCTTTGATGCGGCGGATGCGCGCCATGAGACGCGCTTTGTCCTTTGCTGTGTGCATGACGAGGTGACATATAAGGTAGGGGGGTATACTAACATGCCGAACTCAACCGCATGACAACGATGCAAAGCGAACAGCGAACAAGCGTTCTTCGTCAGATACCAAGAAGCGTCTGGGTGCTCGGATGCGTGAGCCTGCTCATGGACGTATCGTCGGAGATCATCCATAGCCTTCTTCCGATGTTCATGTTCGCGAGCCTCGGCGCAAGCGCCACGACAATCGGCTTCATCGAAGGCATCGCGGAGGCCACCGCGCCCGTCGTCAAGGTGTTTTCCGGCGCGCTGAGCGATTACCTTCGCAATCGCAAATGGCTCGCCGTCGCCGGCTACGCGCTCGGGGCATTGAGCAAGCCGCTGTTCGCAATGGCGCCGACGATCGGCGTCGTCGTGACCGCGCGCGTCATCGATCGCATCGGGAAAGGCATCCGGGGCGCGCCACGCGATGCGCTCGTGGCCGACGTCACGCCGCCTCACCTGCGCGGCGCCGCATACGGATTGCGCCAGTCTCTCGACACCGTCGGCGCATTCCTCGGGCCGCTGCTCGCCGTCGGCATCATGCTCGCCGGGTCCGACAACTATCGCCTCGCATTCTGGATCGCTGTGTTACCGGGCTTGCTCGCGGTCGCGCTGCTCGCTATCGGCATCGAGGAGCCCAATCACGCGCACGATACCGAAGGCACGAAGCGCGCGAATCCGATTCGCTGGCGCGGGCTCATCGAACTCGGCAGCGGCTACTGGTGGATTGTCGCCATCGGTGCGGTGTTCTCGCTTGCGCGCTTCAGCGAGGCGTTTCTCGTTCTCCGCGCGATGCAAAGCGGCGTGCCCACGGCGCTCGTTCCACTCGTCATGGTCGCGATGAATGTCGTGTACGCGCTCTGCGCTTACCCGTTCGGTAAGCTCGCGGACAGAGTCAGCCATACGCGGCTGCTAATCGGCGGCCTTGCCGTTCTCATCGCCGCCGATTTGGCGCTCGCGCACGGGACGCATTGGGGCCTGGTCGTCGTGGGCGTCGCGCTTTGGGGCATGCACATGGGCATGACGCAAGGCCTGCTCGCAACCATGGTCGCGCAGGCTGCGCCGGCTGATGCCCGCGGAACGGCGTTCGGTTTCTTCAACCTGTTCAGCGGGGGCGTTACGTTGTTGTCCAGCATTCTCGCTGGAGCGATCTGGGATCGCGTCAATCCCGCAGCGACGTTCTATGTCGGTGCAGGGTTTTGCGTCGCGACGATCTTGCTACTTGCTTCGGTTCGCCAACGCAGCCATACCCAGCCTTAAGAGAAGCTTATAAAAATTGCGAGGGCGCACAGTATTTCCGTACAGGTCTCTCAAGAAGAGTCATTCTTACTGATCGACTGCGGCCGATTCGAGAATTTCATCGTCGATCAGGGTAAATAAATTGTCTTGCGGACCGTTAATGGCCTGTATTGCGCGCGCCGATACCACTGCGGCCAGCTATTGAACAATTAGCACTAACGCCTATGAGCGATCCGAATGCGTTGCGCGCGGGCGTAGGCTCACCAGCCAAGAGAAGAGGAAAGTAAGTGAAGTTTGCAAACATGAAAGTCGGCGCTCGCATCGGAGCCGGCTTTGGCTTCGTATTGGTACTACTGGCCCTGGTCGCCGGATCCGAACTCATTCGCCTGAACAGCATCGGCAACGACACCAGGCAGGTGATCGAACTCGACTGGACCAAGGCGGAAGCCGCGCATAAGATCGATACCGCGACGCGGTCCAACGCAAAGGACACCTTACAATTGCTCGTAGACACCGATGCGACCTCAGTACAGCGCATCCGCGACCGCCTCAAGCGTAATCACGAAGAGATAGCTGCCGCCGAGGCGACGCTCGAAGGTCTCGTCGAATCGCCGGACGGAAAAACTCTTCTTGCAAGCTACAAGCAGCGGCATGCGGCCTACATCGAATCACGCAACAAGGTCCTGCAACTGCTGGATCAAGACAGCAAGGACGATGCGATAAGACTCATGCTCACGCAAACGCTGCCTGCCGCGGCGGACACCGAGCAGGTCGTAGGCCAGATCGCCGCGTTGCAGCAAAAGCGCGCCGATGAGAGCGCCGCGAAAGTCATGAAAGAAATCGACTCCGCGCGAATCGTGACGATTGCCTCGGCACTCGCCGCGATGCTCGCGGGAATCGGCTTCGCATTCTGGTTGACGCGCTCGATCACACGCCCGATCGGCGACGCCGTGATGGCGGCTCAAGCGGTGGCTCGGGGCGACCTCACTCGCCGCATCCATGTCACGTCGACTGACGAGACCGGTCAACTGCTGCAAGCGTTGCACGACATGAACCATAGCCTCGTCTCCGTTGTCGGTCAGGTGCGCACCGGCGCGGACACCATCGGCACCGCAACGACGCAGATCGCCGCGGGCAATCAGGACTTGTCCTCCCGTACGGAGGAGCAGGCTGCGTCGCTGGAAGAGACCGCGTCGAGCATCGAGCAATTGACCGCAGCCGTAAGACTGAACGCGGAGAGCGCGCAGCAGGCCAACGTACTGGCCGGCAACGCTTCGGACGTTGCACGAAAAGGCAGCGCTGTCGTCGGGCAAGTGGTCGAAACAATGACGGACATCAGCGCAAGCTCGACGAAGATCGCGGAGATCACCGCCATCATCGAGGGCATTGCATTCCAGACCAACATCCTCGCTTTGAACGCGGCGGTGGAGGCCGCGCGCGCGGGTGAACAGGGTCGTGGATTCGCTGTCGTCGCGAGCGAAGTGAGAAGTCTCGCGCAACGCTCGTCGAGCGCGGCAAAGGAAATCAAGGAACTGATCAATGCGTCGGTAGACAAGATTCACAACGGCTCGAGGCTCGCGAGCGAAGCCGGTGAAACGATGACCGATATCACCCGGGCCGTGGCGCGCGTGACGGAAATCATGGGCGAGATCGCCGCCGCATCGACCGAACAAAGCCGGGGCATCGAGCAGGTCAATCAGGCGATCACGCAAATGGACGAAGTCACGCAGCAGAACGCCGCACTTGTGGAAGAGGCGGCGGCAGCAGCCACGTCGCTCGAAGAACAAGGACGGCAATTGAGCCAGGCGGTGTCATTCTTCGATATCGCTAACGCGCGCGGAGCGTGAGTTATTCATCCGGACACCGAACTATATCGCGTTGTGCGTGCCGACGCGCGCTGAACATCAGCCCGGAAGTGTCTCGGCTGGATGCGGCGCAAAGTGATAGTTGTTTCTGCCCTTTCGTTTGGCTTCGTACATGGCCATATCGGCGGCGGCCAACAACGCGGCCGGCGTCGCTTGCACCGTTGCATCGCACAGTACGACGCCTACGCTCGTGGCTATCGTGACGTCGTGCTCGGACAGTTCGAACGGGCTGTTCAGCGCAATGCAGATCGATTCGGCGATGCTTCTCGCAGTGGCCTGATCGGCGACATCGTGGCAGACGATAACGAATTCGTCGCCCGCGAGGCGGCTCGTGAAATCGCTACTTCGCACCGTTTCCTTGAGGCGATGGCCGACTAGGCGCAACAGCTCGTCGCCCGTTTCGTGACCATATGCATCGTTGACCGGCTTGAAGCCGTCGAGGTCCAGGAAGAACACGGCAAGCGCTTGTCGTTTCGCCGCGTCGAGCCCGATGTGCTGCGCGAGATGCGCCAACAACGCACGACGGTTCGGCAGTCCAGTGAGCGGATCGCGCAATGCTTGCACCCTGAGTTCGCGTTCGGCGAGCCGACGGGCGGTGACGTCCTGCGCCAGCATGTAGAACCCGATCACTTCGCGGCCACGCGTATCCGGCACGAGCGAAACGCTCCACGTGCGACCTTCGACTTCGCGGTCCTCGACATCGTCGTGTTGAACGCGCTCTCCCGCGAGCGCGCGGCGAAACGAAGGCAGGAGCGTCCGATACACCGCACGCGGCATGACCGTGCCCACTGCCTGTCCGCGCATCGAGGCGATGTCGCGGTTCAGCAGCCGCCGGTAGCCCTCGTTGTTGAATTGATAGCGCAGTTCGCGATCGACGTAGGCGATCAGAACCGGCAAGCTGTCAGTGACCTTTTGAATCGCTTCGCGGCTCTCGATGATTTCGGCCTCGACACGCTTGCGCTCGCTCACATCCGTGATGAACGCGAAGAGCGTCTTGCCACTCGGCGTGGCCGCCGTCGAAATACGCAATTCCGCCGGGAACGTATCGCCTGAACGGCGCAGCGCCAGGACTTCGATAGCCTTGGACAGAATGACAGCGACGCCCGTGTGCAGGAAGCGCCGCATGCCTGCTTCGTGCGCGTCGCGCCACATTGGCGGAATGATCGTCCCGGCCATGAGCCGGCCCAATGCCTCGTGCCGCGCCCAGCCGAACATGTGTTCTGCCGCGTCGTTCCATTCGGTGATGTAACCGTCGCCGTCGATTGCGACATACGCATCTTGCGCATTGTCGATCACGGCCTGAAGGTGATGGTTCTGCGCACGCAGCATCGCCTCGGATGTCTCGCGGCGCGCGACTTCGCCGCGCAGTTGCACGTTCGTCGTGCGCAGCTCGGCGGTGCGCCTCGCCACTTGATCTTCGAGCGCGGCGCGATACTCGCGCTGGAACCGCTCGTTCTCCTTGCGCGCCTCGATGTCCTCGATCACCGCGATGACATGCAGAGGATCACCGTCATGCGTTCGCACGAGCGCGACGTGCAACTGCACCCACAAGTGAGTACCGTCCCTGCGCACATAACGCTTCTCGATCGTATAAGTAGCGATAACGCCCGCCACCAACTGACGGAGATGCTGCAGGTCCTGCTCCAGATCCTCCACGAAGGTGATCTGCTGGAACGTAAGCGATAACAGCTCGTCGGCGGTGTAGCCGAGCATCTGACACAGGTGGGAGTTCACTTCGATAAAGCGCCCGTCCAGCCCGACGACTGCGGTGCCGGTCGGCGTCTGCTCGAAGATAGTGCGAAAGCGCGCTTCAGAAAGACGGATGGCGTTCGCATCCGCTTGATGCAGCGCTCGCGCCGAGTGAGCCGTTTCGCGTGTTGCCAGTTCGCGCTCGACCGTGCGCGCAAGATCGCGCATGGCGGCGCGGGCGTCGGTCGATAGTACGCGCGGCACGGTGTCGATCGCGCAAAGCGTACCGATTGCGTGGCCTTCGGCGGAACGCAGCGGCACGCCCGCATAAAAGACGATCGACAGCGGTCCGGTGACGAGCGGGTTATCGCAAAACCGCGGATCGTTGCGAGCGTCTTCGACGACGAGCATGTCGCTTTCAAGCAGCGCGTGCGAGCAGAAAGCGATTCCGCGCGGCGTCTGGCAGGCCTCCAGCCCCACGCGTGACTTGAACCACTGCCGATGTTCATCGATCAGCGAGACGAGCGCGATCGGCACACCGAGCATATGCGCCAGCACGCGCGTGATGCGGTCGAATGCTTCTTCTGGAGCAGTATCGAGAATGGCGAGCCTGTGTAATACGCGCAGACGTTCGGTCTCGTTCGGCGGCAACGGAGCGACTTGCATGGATTTCGTGTAGGGCGGCACATGTATGAGCATTTCATTTTAATGCCAGTCGCCGATGGCAACGGCGCGTACCGTCGCGCACGCCGCCCTTTTCTGACAAACAGCTATCAAGATCGGTACGCGCGTCGCATAAGCGCCGCTGGTATGACCACGTCGTGGCGCGCGTGCTTCATCGCGCGGCATGGCGCTTCGAGTCGTGCTACCCGGTCTCTTCTCCTCGAGCGTGTCTTCGCGTACCAAAAAAACTGGTATGACCAGCTGATGTGAGATGGACAGTGGCAGCGGGTTGCTGCAAGAATTCGCGGCGTTCAGGCGTTGGATGCGCGCTTTGCATCCGCTCAATGGCGAGCGTTGGAAACGGCGACCGCCCTAACGAACATAAATCGAGACCCGGTTCGCGAAATCAGGGTCCGCACAAGGAGACACAATGACACCCGCGGTACCCGCAATTCCAGCTCCGGCTTTTTCGCAGCCGCTCACGCCAGTTGGGCACTCCCTGTTGCTTTCATTTCTCGTCGCGGCCGTGCCGATCGCGGTGGCGCTGATCATGCTCGGCCTGCTGCGCCGTCCTGCATGGCAGGCTTCGTTGGCCGGCTTGATCGCCGGGCTCGCCATTGCGGTAGGCGTCTGGAAGATGCCCGTCGGCATTGCGGTCGATTCGGTCGCCGCGGGCATGGCGCTCGCGCTTGTTCCCGTGATGTGGATCGTGGTGAACGCGCTTCTGCTCTATAACATCGCGGTGAAATCGGGGCGCTTCGATCAGTTTCGACAGTGGATGCTCGATCATTTGCCCAATGACCGACGCCTCGTGCTGCTCGTCGTCGCCTTTTCGTTCGGCTGCCTGCTGGAAGGGATCTCGGGCTTCGGCACGCCTATCGCGATCACGAGCGCGCTGCTCGTCGGGCTGGGCTTTCCGGCGCTGGAAGCCCTCACCTACACGCTGATCTTCAACACCGCTCCTGTCGCGTTCGGCGCGCTCGGTGTGCCGATTACCGTGCTGGGCGCTGTCTCGTCGCTTCCGGCGCCGACGCTCGCCGCGATGGTCGGCCGACAACTCCCCTTCTTCGCGTTGCTGCTGCCGTTCTATGTCGTCGGTGTCTACGGCGGCTTTCGCTCCATTCGCAAACTCTGGCCGGCTCTTCTTGCGTCGGGCGGGAGCTTCGCGGCCGCTCAGTTCGTCACGTCGAACTTCCTTGGTTACCAGTTGACGGACGTGCTTTCGTCCCTTACGTCGCTCGTGGTCACCATCGGCTTCCTGAAAGTGTGGCGGCCCGAGCCGGACCCCGAGTTCGCAGTCGTGCGCAGCGCGAGCGCCGAAAAGCCGGGCAAGCCCGTCGGTTTTGGCGGCTGGCTACCGTGGATCGTGGTGTCGGTCGTCGTGATCTTCTGGGTCCATGCCGACGTTGCGTCCATTGGCGACGTCAAGGTGCAGTGGCCCGGCTTGCATAACGTTGTTTTCGTGACGCTGTACAACAAGCCTTACGCCGCAGTGTGGGACTTCCAGCCGCTGGGAACGGGCACGGCCATTCTGGTTGCCGCGCTGATCACGGCCGTGTGGACGCGTACCGGTGTCGGCGCCTTCTTCGAGTGCGTCGTGAAGACGTGGCGTCAGACGCGCATCGCCATTCTCACGGTCATGATGATCGTGGGCCTCGCCTACCTGCTGAACTACTCGGGCATGAGCTACACGCTCGGCATGGGCGTCGCGTCGACGGGGGCACTGTTCCCGCTCGTCTCGGCATCGCTCGGATGGATCGCGGTGTTTCTGTCGGGCAGCGATACATCGGGCAATGCGCTCTTCGGCAATCTGCAGGTCGTGGCGGCGCGCCAGGTCGGTCTCGATCCGGTGCTGATGGCAGCCACCAATTCGTCGGGCGGCGTGATGGGCAAGATGATTTCGCCGCAGAACATCGCGACCGGTGTATCGACGACCGAACTGAAGGGCAAGGAAGGCCTCGTATTCGCCCGCACGTTCTGGCATAGCGTGTTCCTCACGCTCCTGCTCGGCGTGCTGGTCTTCCTGCAGCAGCACGTGCTGAGCTGGATGATTCCCGCGCTGCCGCATTGACCATCGAGAGGTAAGCCTTTCGTTGCATGGTCCGGTTGTTCTTCGCGCGTCGAGGGCGCTTCATACACGGAGCGCTTTCGACGCGCGGCTGTTTTAGTTATCGAAAGAGAGATTCCTTATGCAAACGAAACCTGTGATTTCCATCGACGACGTGACCCGCGTGCTTTCCGCTGCACAGGCCGAGGCCAACAAGCAGAACTGGCCTGTCGCGATCGCCGTGGTCGACGACGGAGGCCATTTGCTCGGCATGTTGCGTCTGGATGGATGCGCACCGATCGGCGCCGAAATCTCGATCGGCAAGGCCCGCACGGCAGCCGTGGGACGCCGTGAATCGAAGGCTTACGAAGACATGGTCAACGGCGGACGCACTGCCTTCACCACCGCGCCGATCGTCACCGCGCTCGAAGGCGGCGTGCCCCTCATTGCGGACGGTCACGTGGTCGGCGCTATCGGCGTCTCCGGAATGAAGCCCGCTGAAGATTCGCAGATCGCAAAGGCCGGCGCGGCAGCACTCGCCTAACGCGCATCCCTTCTCCCCGAGCATCGAGTCCTGCCGAGCGTGCGCGCTCGCAGCGACCAGCCTCGAATTGCAAGTCACCTTGGAGCAGTACATGACGGAAATGACTCAGCGCGACCGTCTCCGCGTCGCTGAGAAGCTCGCCCATTTCATCGAGACCGAGGCGCTGCCCGGCACCGGTGTCGACGTGGAGCAGTTCTGGCGCGGATTCGCCGCCATCGTTCACGACCTCGCACCGAAGAATCGCGCGCTGCTCGTCGAACGCGACCGGCTGCAGGCCGAACTCGACACATGGCACCGCGAGCATCCGGGCCCTGTGCGCGATCTGAACGCGTATCGCAGCTTCCTGGAGAGCATCGGCTATATCGTGCCGGCACCGGCGAAGTCGCAGGCAACGACGACCGGTGTGGATCGGGAAATCGCCGAACAAGCCGGCCCGCAACTGGTCGTGCCGCTGTCCAACCAGCGCTATGCGCTCAACGCCGCGAACGCACGCTGGGGCAGCCTCTACGACGCGCTGTATGGCACCGACGCGATCGATGACGCCGACGGCGCCGCCCGCTCGGCCGAGTACAACCCGAAGCGCGGCGCACGCGTCATTGCGTTCGCGCGCCGCTTTCTGGATCAGGCGGCACCGCTCGCTGACGGCTCGCATGCAGAAGCGACGAGCTACACGGTCGAGAACGGTAAGCTGGTCGTCTCGGTCAATGGGCGGACTACGGGCCTGAAGGACCCGGCTGCGTTCATCGGCTTCGTGGGCGAAGCGAACGCGCCGTCCGCCGTGCTGCTCAAACACAACGGCCTGCACTTCGAGATTCAGTTCGACGCGAACGATGTCATCGGTAAAACGGACGCCGCGCATGTGAAGGATGTGCTCATGGAAGCCGCCGTGAGCACGATCATCGACTGCGAAGATTCGGTTGCCGCCGTCGATGCCGACGACAAGGTGCAGTTGTATCGCAACTGGCTCGGCCTGATGACCGGCAAGCTCACCGAAGAAGTGACGAAGGGCGGCAAGACGTTCACGCGCCGCCTGAACGCCGACCGCGAATATACCGGCGCCGACGGCAAGCCCGTCACGTTGCATGGCCGCTCGCTGCTGTTCATCCGTAACGTCGGCCACTTGATGACAAACCCATCGGTGCTCGACGCCGAAGGCCGCGAGATCCCCGAAGGCATGCTTGATGGCGTCGTCACCACGCTGTGCGCCCTGCACGACCGCACGCACAAGCTGAACTCGCGCACCGGCTCCATCTATATCGTGAAGCCGAAGATGCACGGCCCCGCGGAAGTGGCGTTCGCGAGCGAGCTGTTCGGGCGGATCGAGGACTTGCTCGGCCTTCCGCGCAATACCATCAAGATGGGCATCATGGATGAGGAGCGCCGCACGAGCGTGAACCTCGCCGCTTGCATCGACGCAGCCGCTGCGCGCGTCGCGTTCATCAACACGGGTTTCCTCGACCGGACCGGCGACGAGATGCATACGTCGATGGAAGCAGGCCCGATGATGCGCAAGGGCGACATGAAGTCGAGCAAGTGGATCGCCGCCTACGAGCGCAGCAATGTGCTGACCGGTCTTGCCGCCGGCCTGCGCGGTCGCGCGCAGATCGGCAAGGGTATGTGGGCCATGCCCGACCTCATGCACGCGATGCTCGAACAGAAGATTGCTCACCCGAAGGCGGGCGCGAATACCGCGTGGGTTCCGTCGCCGACCGCTGCGACGCTGCATGCGCTTCACTATCATCAGGTCGACGTGCAGGACGTGCAGAAGGCGCTGGAGAGCACCGATCTCGCCGGCGTGCGCGACGAACTGCTCGATGGTCTGCTGACGATTCCCGTCGTCGAGCGTGCGGAGTGGACGCAAGACGAGATTCGCAGCGAAGTCGAGAACAACGCTCAGGGCATTCTCGGCTACGTGGTGCGCTGGATCGACCAGGGCGTGGGCTGCTCGAAGGTGCCCGATATCCACAACGTCGGCCTCATGGAAGACCGCGCCACGCTGCGCATTTCCAGCCAGCACATTGCGAACTGGCTGCATCATGGAGTCGTGACGCCGGAATTCGTGCGCGAAACCTTCGAGCGCATGGCCGAGGTCGTGGACAAGCAGAACGCAGGCGACCCCCACTATCAGCCGATGGCGCCCGCTTACGACAAGTCACTGGCGTTCAAGGCTGCATGGGCCCTCGTGGTTGACGGGCGCGCTCAGCCGAGCGGCTATACCGAGCCTCTGCTGCACGCGTTCAGAACGCAGCAAAAGCACTGAAGCGAAGCCCTTCGGGGCAAGTCTGACCTCGAAGGCTGGGTGAACCAGCCTTCGATCAGGACCATCCTTCGAGCCGCAGTGTCGAACGCACCAGCCGCTGCTCTTCCTGCTCGATCTCCGAAAAGCCGTCGCGCACGCTGCGAATATGCTGGCTGGCTGCGCGCCGCGCCTGCTCCGGCAACTGACCCGTGACCGCGTTGTAGAGCCGCGCGTGTTGCCTGTCGATCACCCGTTTATGCGGCTCGCGGTGATAGAGATTGTTCACGGACGCGAAAACGGAACTCAACATCAGGTCGTTGAGAAAGGACAGCGTATGAACGAGCACCGGATTATGCGATGCCTCGCAAATCGCCAGATGAAAGGCGTGATCGAGCCGCGCATGGGTTGAGGCGTCGGTGTCTTCGGAATCCGCTGCGAGCATGGCTTCGTAGCGGCGCTTGATCAGAAGGTGATCGGCTGCCGTGCCGCGCAATGCGGCCAGCCGGGCCGACTCGGCTTCGATCATCTCGCGCACCTCCAGCAGGTCATACAGCGTGCGCGGCTGCGAACTCAGCAGATGCATCATCGGTGTCTGGGCCGGCTCGACGGTCAGATTCGCCACGATCGATCCCTTTCCCTGCGATGTTTCGATCAGTCCGCGCGCACGCAGGACCTTCAGGCCTTCGCGCAATGCCGTGCGCGAGACACCGAGCTTTTCCGTGAGGCGACGTTCGGAGGGAAGCGCCTGGCCCTCTTTCAGCACGCCGTCGACAATCAATCGCTCGATGCGTTCGACCACGACATCGGCAAGATTCCGCTTCGTCTCTTCCATATCGCCTTGGCTCCATGACTGGTATTACCAGCCATGATCGTATCACGCCTCGCGGCCGGAAACGGCCATCCGAACCGCAAAAGAGCGCGCGGACGAGGAATCTGCCTCGGGCGAACCGCCGATAAACTGGTATTACCAGCTGGAAAAGCGTCGACAAACCGTCACGGACCCGTAAGAATCTTCGCCAATATGCGCTTGGACAGGGATCGCTACGCTGTCCGCAAGGAGACACCGCATGACCTACGCTTACGATGAACGTATCGACGGCCCGCTCGTCGATCAGGATAAAGCCAAGATCGTCCGCGAGCTGCAATCGCTGGCGCCCGGTCTTCAGCTCTTGCACGAAAAAGAAGACCTCCGTCCGTTCGAATGCGACGGACTGTCCGCGTACCGCATCACGCCGATGCTCGTTGCCTTGCCCGGCACGGTCGATGAAGTGCAGACGCTGCTTGCCTATGCGTCGGCGAATCGCATTCCGGTCGTGGCGCGCGGCGCGGGCACCGGGCTTTCGGGCGGCGCGCTGCCGCTCGAAAAAGGCATTCTGCTCGTGATGGCGCGCTTCAACCGCATTCTCGAACTCGACCCCGAAGCGTCCGTCGCGCGGGTACAGCCCGGCGTGCGCAATCTCGCGATCTCGCAGGCAGCGGCGCCGCACGGTCTTTATTACGCGCCCGATCCGTCGTCGCAAATCGCCTGCTCGATCGGCGGCAATGTCGCGGAGAACGCGGGCGGCGTCCACTGCCTCAAATACGGGCTCACGGTCCACAACATCCTGAAAGTGGACATCGTGACGATCGACGGTGAACGCGTGACGCTCGGCTCCGAAGCGCTCGATTCACCGGGATTCGACCTGCTGGCGCTCATCACCGGATCGGAAGGCATGCTCGGCGTGGTCGTCGAGGTCACGGTCAAGCTGCTCGCGAAGCCGCAGAGCGCCAAGGTGCTGCTCGCGAGTTTCGACGACGTCGAGCGCGCCGGCGATGCCGTGGCGCAGATCATCGGCGCGGGCGTGATTCCGGGCGGCCTCGAAATGATGGACAACCTCGCCATCCGCGCGGCCGAGGACTTCATTCACGCAGGCTATCCGGTCGATGCCGAAGCGCTCCTGCTGTGCGAAGTAGACGGCGCGGAGTCGGACGTGCAGGAAGACTGCGAGCGCGTCGAAGCGCTTCTGCGGGCCGCGGGCGCGACCGATATCCGCCTCGCCGCGAACGAAGCAGAACGCCAGCGATTCTGGGCGGGCCGCAAGAACGCGTTCCCGGCCGTGGGCCGCATTTCGCCGGACTACTACTGCATGGACGGCACGATTCCGCGCCGCGAATTGTCGCGCGTGTTGCGCGGCATCGCGGCGCTATCGCAAGAGCACGGTCTGCGCGTGGCGAACGTCTTCCATGCGGGCGACGGCAACATGCATCCGCTGATTCTGTTCGATGCCAACGCGCCCGGCGAAACCGAGCGCGCCGAAGCCATCGGCGCACGCATCCTGGAACTTTGCGTCGAAGTGGGCGGCAGCATCACCGGCGAGCATGGCGTCGGACGCGAGAAGATCAATCAAATGTGCGCGCAGTTCAACGCCGACGAACTGACCTTCTTCCACGCGGTCAAGGCGGCGTTCGATCCCGCCGGCCTGCTCAATCCCGGCAAGAACGTGCCGACGCTGCATCGCTGCGCCGAATTCGGCTCGATGCATGTCCATCACGGCGCACTGCCCTTTCCCGAACTGGAGCGTTTCTGATGCGGCGCGATTCCATCACCCACGACGATAGCGCGCGTCTCGTCGAAGAAGTGCAGGCCGCGATTGATTCGAAAGAGCCGCTCTTCATTCGCGGCGCATCGAGCAAGGCGTTCCTCGGCCGTCCGGCCGCGCCGCGCTCGCGAGAGATCGACACGCGTTCGCATCGCGGCATCGTCAGCTATGACCCGAGCGAGCTGGTGATTACCGCGCGCGCGGGAACGCCGCTCGCCGAACTCAACGCCGCACTGGACGACGCCAATCAAATGCTGCCCTGCGAGCCGCCGACCTATGGCGGCCAGGCGACGGTAGGCGGCGCGGTCGCCGCAGGTCTCTCCGGGCCGCGCCGCCCGTGGTCCGGCTCCGTGCGCGACTTCGTGCTGGGATGCCGGGTCGTGACAGGCGAAGGCAAGCATCTGCGTTTCGGCGGTCAGGTCATGAAGAACGTCGCGGGCTTCGATGTTTCGCGGCTCATCAGCGGCAGCTTCGGTTGCCTCGGACTCCTCACTGAAGTCTCGTTGAAGGTGCTGCCGAAGCCGCGTGCATCCGCGAGTCTCGTCATTGCGATGGAAGCGAGCGATGCGATGCGCGAACTGTCGGCGTGGCGTCGCGCCGCGTTGCCGTTGAGCGGCGCGTGCTTCATCGACGATGCGCTGCACGTGCGTCTCGAAGGCGGCACGGGACTGGTTCGATCCGCCGTCGATCGCATTGGCGGAAAGAAACTCGATGCACGCTTCTGGGACGACCTGCGCGATCAGCGGCTTGCGTTCTTCGATGATCGCCGTCCGCTTTGGCGTGTGTCGCTGCCTAACGCGACGCCGCTCGTGGAACTGCCGGGCGCCGTGCTGCTCGACTGGGCCGGCGCGCAACGCTGGCTCAAGAGCGATGCGAGCGCAGCCGACATTCGCGCGATCGCAAGCGCGGCCGGCGGTCATGCCACCTGCTTCACTCCGCATGGCGGCGTCGAGCCGTTCCATCCGATTCCTTCGCCATTGATGCAACTGCATCGACAACTGAAAGCGCGCCTCGATCCGCACGGCATCTTCAATCCGGGCCGGATGTACGCAGACTATTGAACATCGAGCGCCGGAGACTTTCACACCATGCAAACGAATCTCAGCAATCAGGCTCTCTCACTCCCGCGCGCGAAAGAAGCGGAGGACATTCTTCGCACGTGTGTGCATTGCGGCTTCTGCAACGCGACGTGTCCGACGTATCAACTGCTCGGCAACGAACTGGATGGTCCGCGCGGACGCATCTATCTCATCAAGCAGATGCTCGAAGGCGAGCCCGTCAGCGACAAGACGCAACTGCACCTCGATCGCTGCCTCACGTGCCGCAACTGCGAAACGACGTGTCCGTCCGGGGTGAAGTATCACTCGCTGCTCGATATCGGCCGCGACATGCTGGACCGAAGCGTCGAGCGGCCGCTGGCGCAACGCGTGATGCGTAGCGGGCTGCGCAAGGTCATTCCGCGCCCGCGCGCGTTCGGCGCCATGCTCAAGGCGGGTCAGCTTCTGCGCGGCGCATTGCCGTCGACCATCGCCGACAAGATTCCGCATAACGTGATCAGCGCGGGGACGCGCCCGCCCGTGCGGCACGAGCGCCGCATGCTGATACTCGAAGGCTGCGCACAGCGCTCGCTTTCGCCGAACACCAATGCGGCGACCGCGCGCGTGCTCGATCGTCTGGGCGTCAGCATCGAGGCCGTGTCGGAGGCGGGTTGCTGCGGGGCCGTCGACTATCACCTCGATGCGCAAAACGCGGGCCTCGATCGCGCGCGGCGCAACATCGACGCGTGGTGGCCGAAGATCGCGGCCGGCGCGGAAGGCATCATTCAAACCGCGAGCGGCTGTGGCGCGTTCGTCAAGGAGTATGGCCATTTGCTGCGCGACGATCCTGCCTATGCGGAGAAGGCGCGTCGCGTGAGCGAGCTGGCGTGCGACATCGGCGAAGCACTCGCGCGCTTGCCTATCGAAAGTCTGTCGGTCAAACCGGACAAGCGCGTCGCGTTCCACTGCCCATGCACGCTGCAGCATGCTCAGAAACTCGGCGGCTCCATCGAAGGCTTGCTCACCCGGCTCGGATTCACGCTCACGGGCGTGCCCGACGCGCATTTGTGCTGCGGATCGGCGGGGACGTATGCATTCACGCAGCCCGAGCTTTCCCGCAAGCTTCGCGACAACAAGCTCGATGCGCTCGAAAGCGGCAAGCCCGATGTCATCGCGACCGCGAACATCGGATGTCAAACGCATCTCGGCGGCGCGGGCCGCACGGCGGTACGTCACTGGATCGAGATCGTCGACGAGGCCATCGCGTGAACGCCGAATCACCTTATTGACCACCATAGCGAGAGACTGGAGACAATGACAAACACCGGACGTCCTGAGAAAACCGCGAGCGACCGGGCGGCGCTCGAAGACCGCGCTTACTCGAAAGCCGCCTGGCGGCTTCTGCCCTTCCTGTTCCTGTGCTACGTCGCGGCGTATCTCGACCGCGTGAACGTCGGCTTCGCGAAGCTGCAAATGCTCAGCGACCTCGGATTCAGCGACACCGTATACGGACTCGGTGCGGGCATCTTTTTCATCGGCTATTTTTTGTTCGAAGTGCCGAGCAATATCATCATGCATCGCGTCGGCGCACGGTTGTGGATCGCGCGAATCATGATCACGTGGGCCGTCATTTCGGCGGCGTCGCTTTTCGTGAAGACGCCCACGATGTTCTACATCATGCGTTTTCTGCTGGGCGTGGCCGAGGCCGGCTTCTTTCCGGGCATCGTGCTGTATCTGACCTACTGGTTCCCCGCCGTGCGGCGCTCGCGCATGAACGCGCTTTTCATGATCGGCATTCCGGTGGCCGGCGTTGTCGGCGGGCCGCTGTCGGGCTGGATCATGTCCGCGTTTCAGGGCGTGGGCGGCTGGTCGAACTGGCAATGGCTGTTCGTGCTCGAAGCGATTCCGTCGGCTCTGCTCGGCGTCGTCACGCTGATCTGTCTGCCGGACAGCATCGGGGCGGCCAAATGGCTCAGTGAAGAAGAGAAGCGCTTGCTGGAAGCGAACATCCAGCGCGACGATGCAGGGAAGAACCAACATTCCGTGAGCACCGTGTTTTCGGATCTGCGCATCTGGAAGATGGCGGTTATTTACTTCTGCTGCATGATGGGCCTCTATGGCATCAGCTTCTATCTGCCGACGCTCGTCAAGGCGACCGGTGTGCAGAGTGCGCTCGAAGTCGGCCTGCTCACGGCTATTCCCTACGCATGCGCTGTCGCCAGCATGTTGTTCGTTGCGCGCAGTTCGGACCGCACAGGCGAGCGCCGTTGGCACTTCGCCATTCCTGCCGCGCTTGCGGGCATCGGGCTCTTCGTCAGCACGCAGGCGAACACCAACGTTGCCGTTGCGATGCTCGCGCTCACCGTCGGCACCGCCGGCATGCTTGCCACCATGCCGGTCTTCTGGACTTATCCCAGCTCGATCCTCGCCGGAGGCTCCGCTGCCGCCGCGATCGGCATGATCAACTCGATCGGCAATCTTGCGGGATTCGCGAGCGCATCGATCATCGGCTGGCTGAAGGACGTCACGCACAGCACGAACGCCGGCATCTACTGCGTCTCCGGTGCGCTGATTTTCGGCGCCGTGCTTGCGCTGCTGGGCAAGCGGCAGGCGCTCAATGCTTCGCGTCCGGTGACTGGTTGAGCAGCGGTTTATTTCGACGAACGCCCGCATTGGGCACGCCGATTAGCGCCTCCGGCGACAACGCGGCGACTGCCCGCATGTCTTTTGGCTGACACTTGGCCCGTTGTATTTCACTCGCCGCTCGGCTACCGTCCCCAGCCGACGCGGCCACGATCCCGCGATTCAAACGTCTGAGGCACGCGTCGTCATCGATGCGTGCCGACCCCACGACGTAACGACTGTTGATCGCTCGATGCGATTTGTCTAAACGACAATCAATCGCGCCCGTCCGTCTTGTGTTGCCTCGTGTAGTCCGCACACGCAGAAACAAGACATCAGAATTCCTTACAGCCCTGCGCCCGGCGCGGCACTGCTGTCCAGCAGAAGACCATCAACTTTGACACGCGGCTGCCGTTATAACGGAGCAGTAAAGCGTGGGACGACCCTGTTTCACATCAAGGACGTATTGAGGTGCTACAAGCGTCAGCCAGCAGTTGATGAGGCTTGCACAGGAATTGGAACGGACGTGAGTAGATTGCAGACTATTTCAAGGTGCCTCGGGCGATTCGTCTCCGCCCGAAGCGGCGCGCCGTATCGCGCGCTCATCCTGCTGCCCATGCTGACCGTGCTGATCCTTGCCATGCTGTGGGTGACGATCCTGGACAGACTGCGTGCAGAAAAAGCCGCCGCGATCCACGATGCGCACGTCGCCGCGCGAATAGAAGCAAGGGCGCTGGAAACGCATACGCTGAAGACGATCCACGACGTCGACGAAATCGCCTTGTTCGTGAAGTACGGGTACGAGACATCGCCCGCCACGTTCGACCTTAAAAAGTATCAGGCCTACGGACTCGTCACGGCCGACACCGCGTTGCAGGTGACGATCGCGGGCGCGGACGGACGCGTGATCGTATCGACCCTGCCGTTTTCCGGTGACGTCGACTTGAGCGACCGCGGCCACTTCCGCGTGCATCGCGAGCGCGCGGATGTCGGGCTTTATCTGAGTCCACCGGTCCTCGGCCGGATCTCGCGTCAGGTGTCGATACAGGCGACACGGCGCATCACCCGCCCGGACGGCAGCTTCGGCGGCGTCGTGGTCGTGTCGGAGGACCCGGCGTGGCTCACCGACGGCTTCTATACGCGCACTGCGCTCGGGCAGCGCGGCATGATCGCGGTGCTGTCGAACCGTGGCTTCATGCTGTCGCGCCGCGCGGGCGATGCGCCCAGCCGCACCGGCGATACATTGCCGAACGCCTACATCGGTGCCCGAACTGACAGCGAAGAATCCATCGATCCGATCGACCACGTCGAGCGCATCGTCGCGACGCGCGTGGTCGGACAGTACGGATTGACGGTGGTAGCCGGCCTGTCAGTGTCGGAAGCGCTCGACGACTACATCCGGATGCGCAACGTCTACGTGACGATGGCGGCCGTCATCTCCCTGATTCTCGTCGGGTTGTCGACGTGGATCACCGCACTCATCGTCAAGCTGGTCAAGGGAAAAGAAGCGTTGCGGCGGCTCGCGCACACCGACCGGCTCACGGGCCTGCCGAACCGCGGCCACATCATGGACCGGCTCGAAGCGGCCATTGCGAAGCCCCATGCCGCCGGGCGCGTTGCCGTTATCTTCGTGGATCTCGACCGCTTCAAGGAACTGAACGATACCTTCGGGCATCAGCTCGGCGATGTCATCCTTGGCGAGATCGCGCGGCGTCTGACCGATGCGACGCGCGGCGTCGCGCGAATCGGACGGCTGGGCGGCGACGAGTTTCTCGTCATCGTCGAAGACGATTCTGCGCGCGAAGCCGCATCGCGGATTGGTGCCGGCATCACGTCCGCGCTGAAAGCACCCTTCGACGTGCAGGGCGCCGACTACAGCGTGAGCGCAAGTCTCGGCGTGGCGGTGCTTCAGCCCGGCGACCGCGCGTTCGATCTGGTGAATACGGCGGACCGGGCGATGTACGACGCGAAGGAGCGCGGCCGGCGAATCAGCTTGACGTCGATGTCGGTTGAGTGTGCCGGGGCGCTCAACCACCTGTGAACCGTACACGCGGCATTCGCGTGCATTCCGAAAAACCATGTTTCGAATCGTCAGTTCGCTTCTTGCCAAGCCGGCGCTGTTCATTTACGCCGGCATCGGAATCACGCTCGCGACCACGGGCGTCACGGTCTTCTCGCTCTACGAAATGAGGCTCGATGCAATGGCGCAGGCGCGCGATGCCGCGCAGAACCTGGTCATTTCGTTGCAGAAGGAAATCGAGCACAACCTCGACGTCTACCAGCTCGCCATGCGCGACGTCGCGGCGAGCGTCCAGACCGCCAACATCGCGCAGCTTCCTCCGAAAGTCCGGCAGCGCGTCGCGTTCGGTTCGCTGCGCGATGCAAAGGAACTCGGGGTCCTGTTCGCGACGGATGCCGAAGGCAACCTCGTGCTCGACTCACGTTCGCTCGATCCGCGCAAGGTCAGTGTAAAAGACCGCGATTACTTCCAGGTCCATCAGCGGCAGAAGGATGCCGATCTCTATATCAGCGCCCCTTTCCTGCCATACGTTTCCGACCACACAACGCCGCGGATCGCACTGAGCCGGCGGCTCGAGGACAAGAACGGCGATTTCGCGGGCATCGTCGCCGGGACGGTAAAGCTCAGCTACTTCCGGCAGCTTTTCGAGGACTCGATACTCGGTAGGCACGACACGATCACCCTGCTCCGAACTGACGGAACCGTGCTCATGCGGCAACCGTTTCATGAGGCGGACATCGGTCAGTCGCTCGCGGGCGGCCGCGCGTTCCCGCCTCTCGTGCAAGCCGACAACGGCATCTATATCGGCATGGCCGTGCTCGATCACATCGAGCGGCTCTATGCCTTCCGGCGTATCGGCGGCTATCCGATCATCGTCGTCGTGGGTTTTTCAACAGACGATATCTATGCGGGATGGCACAAGCGGGCCATTGCCATTGGCGTCGTCAGCGCCATTCTCAATGCGCTCTTCATCCTGTTGTCACTCATGTTCAGCAAGCAACTGAGCAAGAGACTTTCGATGGAGCGCCGCTTGCAGCGACTCGCGTGGTTCGATTCGCTCACGGGTGTGCCCAACCGCGCGAAGCTTCACAAGGAAGCGCTGCGAATTCTCACCGGCGCTAACCGGCACGGCTCGACGCTCGCGGTGCTGTTCATCGATCTGGACCGTTTCAAGCGTGTGAACGACACGCAGGGGCACGCCGCCGGCGACGAAGTCCTGACCGAAATCGCACGGCGCCTGCAGCGCCTGCTTCAGATTGGCGATGTGATCGGTCGCCTTGGCGGAGATGAGTTCCTCGTTATCCTCGACGATTGCGACGTGCTGAAAGCCAAACAGGTCGCGGGCCGCATTCTGCACGCCGTGTATCAACCCATCGTCATTGATTCGCAGCAGGACACCCGCATCACGATCAGCGCGAGCATAGGCATTGCGCTCTCTCCGCACGACGGCGAAGAGACCGACATCCTGCTTCGCAACGCGGATCTGGCGATGTATCAGGCGAAGAGCGCGGGACGCAACCAGGTGCGCTTCTATGCTCCGGAGTACGAGCGCGAGGCGAGGGAGCAACTCGAGCTGGAGATAGCGCTGCAGCGGGCATTGCGAGGGAACGCGCTGAGCGTGGCTTACCAGCCCAAGGTCGATGCCGAAGGTGCGCTGTGTGGCGTCGAAGCGCTCGTGCGGTGGAACAAGGAGGGAGAGAACAGCGTTGCGCCGGACCGGTTCATCGCGATCGCGGAGGAAAGCGGCCTGATCTCGGAGATGGATGCGTGGGTGATGGTCGAGGCGTGCAGGCAGCTGGCCGAGTGGCGAGCCGACGGCCTCGATGTTCCCAACATCTCGGTGAATGTCTGCGCCGCTGATTTCAAGCGTCCGGATTACCCGGGCTTTCTCACCGATGTGCTTCAGTCTCACGGCCTGGTCGCGGCCGACCTCACGCTCGAATTGACCGAGCGTGTTCTGTTCGACGAATCGGCTGACGACATCCGCAAGTCGCTCGATGCGATCCATGCGCTCGGCATCGCACTGTCTATCGACGATTTCGGCACGGGCTACTCGTCGCTGAGTTATCTGCACCGGTTCGCGGTGAAGGAACTGAAAATCGACAAGAGCTTCGTGCAAAGCATCGGCAGCGACGAGAAGGCGGAATCGCTGGCGCAATCGCTGATTCACATCGGCAAGATTTTGAAACTGACCGTGACTGCAGAAGGCGTGGAGACGCGTGCGCAGCGCGACTTTCTGGACACGCACGGCTGTCATTTGTATCAGGGGTTTTTGTTCTCGCGGCCGCTCGCGCCGCGCGATTTCGCGTGCTGGTTGCGGGAGCGTCGGCGGTGTGTGTCGTTTGGCGAATCAAAGCTTCTTGTTGTTCCGGTGGCGGGGGTTCTTGGGTAGATGGCGATGGCGGATGGGCAGGAAGCGGAATGGAGCGGTGGCGATTGCGGACGTTCGACTATGAGACGCTTGCGGGTCTGCCGGGTGACGCCTATAACTCCAAAGGACCCATTTCGCTGAATGAATCTGAGCGGGAGCGAGAAGATCATGAACCTCGAAACCGTACGAGTTTTCATCATGACGCGGGGCGTCGACTTCGCGATTATGGTTCTCGGCGCGATCGCAGTGTGGATCGTGGGGCGCTGGCTCATCAACCTCGTCACCAGCACGATGCGCAAGCTCCTTGCGCGCAATGGCCGCGTCGATCCGACGCTCGCGCATTACCTCGGATCGATCCTCGGCGTCATTCTTAATCTGCTGCTGGTTCTCGCGATTTTGCAGATCTTCGGTGTTCAGACGACGTCGTTTGCCGCGTTGCTTGCGGGCTTAGGTTTGGCCATCGGCACGGCATGGGGCGGGCTGCTCGCACACTTCGCCGCGGGCGTATTCATGCAAGTGCTGCGGCCGTTCAAAGTGGGCGACTTCGTGACCGCAGGCGGCGTGACCGGTACGGTCACGGAAACGGGTCTCTTCGGCACGACAATTACGACGCCCGACAACGTTGCGGCAATCGTCGGGAACAACAAGATCTTTTCCGACACGATCTGGAACTTCAGCATGTTGCCGCATCGGCGCGTGGAACTTACTGCGAAAGTCGCGAATGGCGTCGATGTGCTCGATGCCATCGCGCGGTTGAAGGCCGCGGTCCCCAGAATCCCAAACGTGGCGGAGACGCCCGCGCCGGACGTCGAAGTGCTGTCCTTTACTCCGGAAGGACCGCTCCTATGCGTACGGCCGTACACAAATACGGCTAACTACTGGCAGGTCTACTTCGACACGAATCGCATCATCATCGAAACGTTCAAGGAAGCGGGATATCCGACGCCGGAAACGCCCGTCGTGCGGCGAGCGGCGCCCGAAGCCCACGTGACGCAAATGCCGCCACAACCGCTTTACGGAGATCGTGCGGCCTGATTCCGTCTGCCGCAGGGGTGCCGCGCTACTACAACGCAAGCTGGGCTTCGACACAAAAGCCCCGTCTGGTTCATCACCTACTCGAATTGAGCGCGCGAATATCTGAGTCCGAACATTGCGGGTTTCAGGGTCGGCGGGCTGTACGGTTTCTCCAATCAGGCGGGCGGATTCGCGAACAATCGCGCGTATAGCTTCGGCATGTCGTATGTATTGGGGGCGTGGAA
>NZ_FCNV02000007.1 GCF_001544615.1 Caballeronia concitans | reverse complement strand
TTGAATCCGCCTTGCCAGCCTTGATCCGAATGCAGGATCGGCTTGTCGCGGGGTCCCAGTTTCGCGAAGGCCTTGTTCAGCATCGTGTTGACCATGTCGAATAGCGGGCGTCGTGCCATTTCGTAGGCAATGATCTCGCCGTTGTAAAGGTCAAGGACCGGAGAAAGATAGAGTTTCTCGCCGCCGACGTTGAACTCGGTCACGTCCGTCACCCACTTCCTGTTAGGACGTGTCGCATCAAATTTTCGCTTCAGCACGTTGGGAGCTATCTTGCCGACATTCCCTTTGAACGACTTGTACTTCTTCGGTCGAATGCACGACTTGAGGGACAGCTCGCCCATAAGACGCTGTATCGTTTTGTGGTTGATTCTGTCGCCCTGACGCCGAACAGCTGCCGTGATCCGACGGTACCCGTAGCGACCCTTGTGCTGCTCAAAGAGCGTACGGATGCGGTCTTTCAAGCTCGCGTATTTGTCCCTCGCCTGCAGAACCTTCTGCTGGTAATAAAACGTGCTACGCGCCAAACCTGCCACCTTGAGGAGGTCCGCGAGCGGGTAACGCTGCCTTAGTTCAAGCACGATTTGCGCTTTTTCTGCCGCGCCGTTTTCGCATGCGCTTGAACCAAGGCGCCTAGCTTTTTTAGGTAGGCATTCTCCGTGCGAAGTTGGTGCACCTCTGCAAGCAACTCCTCGCGGCTGCAATGCTCGCTGGACGACGGGCTGACCTTTACAACTGGTTTCTTTCGCACAGTTCTGGGAGACGAAGAGTTGACACTGACGCCATCATACTGGAGCTTCCAATCCCTCACGGCATTGAAGTTCCGAACGTTGAACAATGCTGCGGCCTGACGGTCGGACAGGCCTTCCTTTTGCATTCTTAGAACTACCTTCAGCTTAAATTCAGGGCTGTAGCGCGTCCCTGATCTTTTGCGTGCGAGCCCGGATGCGCCATGTGATCGGTAGATCGCCGCCCACCTACGTAGCGACGACACCTCTACGCCATGCCTTGCGGCTACCCGTATAAGACCGTCGTGACCGGAGCAATAATCTTCCGTTGCAGCTAACTTCTTCTTCTCGCTGTATCGCATGAAAGCACCTCAAAATGATGTCCAACTTTTGGGGTGCAGTTCATCGAATCAGTGGACACCTTTCATGACAGAAGAGCACTCAGAAACGACCGGGTTGAAGGTCGTCAACGTTGGTCGGGACGGCAAGCGCAGATATGATCGGCAAACCAAACAGAAGTTGGTGGAAGCGTGTCTTGAGCCGGGCGCTTCGGTCGCCGGACTCGCACTCAAGCATGGAGTCAACGCCAACTTGCTACGCAAGTGGATCAAGCTGCATCAGCAGCGACTGGCTGGCACGTCCCTAAAGCCGGCGCCGACTGGCACCGCTTTCGTTCCGGTAGTCGAAGTCGATAGTCACGAAGCGGTGGTTGCGCCCGCATCCACGAAGGCACACCGCCACACCCCCGCAGCAAGGACGTCATCGCCCACTTCGGCGCGGTTGATGGTGCAGATGCCCAACGGCGTCACACTCCGGTTTGAATGCACCGACAATGACGCGCCGTTGCTATCGGCCATGATCGAGACGCTTGGACGGTGCGATGTTCCGCCTGGACGATGAACTGAAAGTCTATGTGCATCGTGACGCCGTTGACTTCCGCAAGAGCATCAACGGTCTCGCAGCCATCGTCGAGCAGTCAATGAAGCTCGATCCATTCGCGCGTGCGGTTTATGTGTTCAGCAATCAGCGGCGCGACCGCATCAAGATGCTGCTGTGGGACCGTAACGGCTTCTGGCTTCTCATGAAACGCCTCGAGCAGGACCGCTTCGTATGGCCGCGCAAGGAAGCGGTGCTCATGCTGCGAACAGAGCAACTTCACTGGCTACTGGACGGCATCGACATCGAAGCGATGCGCGCGCATCCGAGGCGTTATTATCAGCGCGTGACCTGAAACGAGAACCGGCATCGCTGGTCTAATTCAGCGATGCCGCCATCATCCTCTTCTTCTACCGACGAACTGCAGGCGCTGCGCGCAGAACTCGCTGCCATGAAGGGCGAGTTGCGTGTGGTGACAGTCGAACGCGATTTGTTGCGCGAGAGACTTAAGGCCTATCAGCGGCAGTTGTTTGCTTCCAGGAGCGAAGTGCGCGGTGCTGAGCAACGCGACCTCTTCCTGAACGAAGCAGAAGCGCTCGCAACGGGATGCGAGCCGGCGCAACAGGCCGAAACTGAACAGAGCGTCGAAGTCGGCGCGCATGAACGCAGGAAGCGTGGGCGCAAACCGTTAGACCCGATGCTGCCTCGCGAGGTCGTGCGCCATGAGTTGCCCGAATCAGAACGCGTCTGCGCACACGATGGCCACGCACTGGTCGAGATCGGCGCCGAGATCAGCGAGCAACTCGATATCGTGCCGCAGCAGGTTCGCGTCATTCAGCACCAGCGAATCAAATACGCATGCCCTTGCTGCGACCTTAGCATCAAGGTGACGCCGGCACCTTCGCGCATCATCCCGAAGGGCTTACTCACTGAATCAGCGCTTGCATGGGTGGTTGTGAGTAAGTTTGCTGACGCGCTGCCGCTGTACCGGATCGCCGCGTTGCTGCACCGTTTCGGTGGCGATCTCTCACGCGGCACGCTGGCAGCAAGCGTAGTGCGCGTCGGCATGGCAGTGCAGCCGCTGATTAACCTGATGCGCGACCACCTGCTCGAGGCCGACATCGTCTACGGCGATGAAACGACGGTTCAGGTACTAAAAGAGCCGGGCCGTGCTGCACAACGCAAGAGCTACATGTGGGCGCAGATGAACGGTACCGGACCACCAGTGCGAATGTTCAGCTACAGTCCCACGCGCAGCGCGGCGCAGGCCGCCGTGCTCTATGCAGGCATCAAACCCGGAGCGGTATTGATGAGCGACGGCTACGAGCCGTACAACGAAATCGCCCGAACAAACCAGCTAGTGCACCTCGGATGTTGGGCGCACGCGCGACGTTACCTGATTGAGGCCGAAGAGGACCTCCCAAAGGTACAGCGCGGCGGCAATCATCCGGTGAGCGAATTCATTCGCCTGATCGGCCAGCTGTTTGCCGTTGAGGCACGATCCGAACACATGACGCCGGAGCAGCGCCAGCAACTCAGACAGGCCAGAAGTCAGCCAGTTCTTGATCAGATCGAGGCGCTGCTATCGCGTCATCTGAACACGGTGTTGCCGCAAAGCGGGTTCGGCAAAGCGCTTCAATATCTGCGAGGCCAATGGCCCAAGCTGGTTCGCTACGTCGGCAACGGAGCGTGGCCCATCTCGAACAACCCGTGTGAGAACGCGATCAGACCGTTTACGGTCGGACGCCGGAACTGGCTCTTTAGTGACAGCGTCGCCGGCGCAAACGCCGCCGCCAACCTGTATTCGCTCGTGCAAACCTGCAAAGCCAACAGCATTGAGCCGTACCAATACCTCATCGCGTTGTTCAAAGGTCTGCCGCACGCGCACACCGCCGACGACTACGAGGCTTTGCTGCCCTGGCGACTGAATCCAACCATAGCCTGACGTATGTCGCATGGCAGTGCGCAAGGGACGCCGTCTAATGCGCGCTTACCTTCCATCTCTCCGTTTGAAGCCATTCTCTCAAGTTCTTCTGGTCCGAGAATCGTCAGGAAGGTCACCCCCACCGTCGCCCTCTTCCGATCAGGATCGCGACCCCATCCACAGAAATAGGCGCGCCTCTGTGCGTCATGCACAATATCGGCATCTAAGAACGCGGAGAATGGCCCGTGGGCGTCAACTTCGACCTCAACGACTTGCAGGCATTCAGAGCCGTGGTGGAACTGGGCAGCTTTCGAAAGGCAGCCGAGGCGGTGAACATATCCCAGCCAGCCTTGAGCCGCCGGATCGAAAAGCTGGAGGAAGCGCTCGGCGTACGTCTCTTCGAACGCACCACGCGCAGCGTGACGCTCACGACTGTCGGCCGGGCATTCGCGCCGAGCGCGGAGCAGTTGCTGGACGATCTCGATGTCGCCCTGCTCGGCATCCGCGATGTCTCATCGAGCCGATTGGGTCATGTAACCATTGCCTGTGTGCCATCCGTGGCCTACTACTTTCTGCCAAGCGCGGTTGCGAGCTTCCATCGCCGTTTTCCGCGCATCAGGGTGAAATTGCTCGATGCGAGCGCGAACGAGGTGCTCTCCGCCGTCATCAGCGGCGAGGCCGATTTCGGTGTCAGCTTCATGGGAAGCCAGGAGTCCGAGGTCGACTTCAAAGTGCTGCTGCAGGAGCAGTTCGTTGCGGCTTGCCGTCGTGACCACCCGCTCGCGCGCAAGAAACGCGTGACCTGGAACGAGCTCTACGAGCACGAATACGTTTCCGTGGACAAGACGTCAGGCAATCGTCTGTTGCTCGATCAGGCTCTTTCGGCTGTGTCGCCGCGCGCACCGAGCGTGTGCGAAACACGTCACGTCACGACCATGCTTGGCCTGGTGGAAGCGGGCCTTGGCGTCGCCGCCGTACCGTCGATGGCCATGCCCGGACGCAATCACCACATCCTCACGAGTGTGCCGCTGGTCGACCCCGTCGTGAAGCGACGGGTGGGGATCGTGAGGCGCCGCGGACGCACGCTGACGCCGACCGCGCAGGAGTTTCATCAAACGATTCTCGATATGAGAGGCGATGTCAGGAGCAGCGGCACATCAACCGACGACGTAGCTCGGAAAGCGCGCCCGAGCAGGAAGCCCGCATCGTGAGGGTGGCGAGAACGCTTCGTCTGCTCTATGTGCAGGTCGTGCTGGGCATGTTGCTCGGCATGGCACTCGGGCACTTCTGGCCGCAAGCCGGCTCGCTTCTCAAGCCTGTCAGCGACGGCTTTGTCGGCCTCGTAAGGATGATGATTACGCCGATCGTCTTCTGCACGATCGTCTCCGGGGTCACGTCTGTCGCGAGCGGAAAGGCCATCGGTCGCGTAATCTTCCGGGCGTTGGGACTCTTTTATTTTCTGACTGCCGTGGCGCTCGCGCTGGGACTCGTCACGGCATTTACAATGCGGCCCGGCGCGGGCATGCATATCGACGCCCGAAGTCTCGATACGACGATCTTCGCGCAGTATGTGAAGCAGGCGCATCCGGATGGCTTCGTCGCCTTCGCACTGAACGTCATCCCCGAAACGATGCTTGGCGCCTTCGAGAAGGGCGAGGTGCTGCCGGTGCTGCTGCTCTCGCTGCTATTCGGCTTCGCACTGAATCTGCATCCGGGTGCAGGCCGGCCTGTACTCGCGCTCATCGATGGCATCGCCCAGGCGCTGTTTCGCATTCTCGCGATGATCATGCGGCTCGCGCCGCTCGGCGCATTCGGCGCGATGGCTTTCACGGTGGGCCGCTTCGGGATTCGCTCGGTCGGCTCACTCGGCATGTTGATGGTGTCGTTCTATGTGGCATGCGTGCTGTTCGTGGCACTCGTCCTTGCTCCGCTCGCGCGCTTGCACGGCTTCGCCCTTTGGCGGCTCTTGCGTTATCTGCGCGAGGAATTGCTGATCGTCCTGGCGACTTCGTCGACGGAACCGGTGTTGCCGCGCCTGATCACGAAGCTGGAAATGCTCGGCTGCGACAAGGGTGTCGTGGGACTCGTGTTGCCCGCAGGCTATTCGTTCAATCTCGACGGCACCGCGATCTACCTGACGCTTGCTTCGATGTTCATCGCGCAGGCCTGCGACGTCTCGCTCTCCGCGTCGCAGATCGCGATGATGCTCGCGGTCATGCTGCTTACGTCCAAAGGAGCGGCCGGCGTGTCCGGGAGCGGCCTCGTGGCGCTCGTCGCGACGCTGACGGTGATTCCCGATCTCCCCGTCGCGGGCGTGGCGCTACTGGTGGGCATCGACCGCTTCATGTCCGAAGCACGCGCCCTCACGAGCGTGATCAGCAACGCGTGCGCGGTGATCTTCGTTTCGATGTGGGAAGGCGCCTGCGATCGCGCGCGTCTCGTCCGGATGCTGCGCGCGCCGACGCCGGGCGACGCCGACGGCGCAGAGGACCATGCGAGCAGTACCTCGAGAAGTTGACGGAGAAGGCTGCATCAATGCGCGGCGACGCTATCGAGCCCCGTCGATTTCACATCTGCCTGAACGCCGGGCGATGCCAGATAGTCGAGGAGCGCCTTCGCTTCCTTCGGATGCTGTGCGCTCACGGGAATGCCGGCGGCAAAACGCGTGACGGACTGCAGGGATTCCGGAATCTTTCCGACGAAGGTCGCGCCCTTGACCGGCAGCAACTCGCTCACCTGCTGAAAGCCGATCTCGTAATCGCCGTTCGCGACGACCGAGGCCACCGGTATGCGCGGGATCATCTTCGCCTTGGGCTTCACCTGATTCTCTATGCCGAGCTTCGTGAACAGTTCCCGCTCGATATAGACACCGCTCGCGCTGTCCGAGTAGGCGATCGACTTCGCATGCAGCAGAGTCTGCCGGAGGCCTTCCTCCGAGCTGATGTCGGGCTTCGCCGCACCGTCGCGCACGACCATGCCGATGCGCGAATCCGCCAGTTCCACGCGCGATCCGGGCACGACCTTGCCTTGCTTGATCAGCTCGTCTAGCGCATAACCGACCATGATGACGGCGTCGGCCGGCTCGCCCCGTTCGAGGCGGTTGGGAATGGCTTCGGGCGATTTGCCCATCGACGGACCGAGCGCGGTGTCGAGCGTGTTGCCCGTCTCGGACGCGAATCTCGGACCCAGCACCTTGTACGCCGCGGTAAAGCCGCCCGAGCTCATGACGTGCAGGTCGGCGGCCTGCACGCTGGACGCAGCGGCCGAAGTTGCGATGAGCGCCGCCGCGCATAGTTTCGGAAACAGATTTTTCATGATCGGAGTTGGGTGGGATTCAATAGACGCTTGGCGCAACGAGCGACGCGTCAGTGCGCCGGAGTCAGCGTTCCTGCGCGCCGGCGATAGAGCGCGAACGTCGCCAGAAGCGCGCAGCCAGCGGCGAAGCTCATCCAGTATCCGGGCGCGGCCTTGTCGCCGGTCATGTGAATGAGCGCCGTCGAGATTGCCGGCGTGAAGCCGCCGAACACCGCCGTCGCAAGGCTGTAAGCAAGCGAAAAACCCGCCACGCGCACCTGAACCGGCATGACCTCGGTCAGCGCGACGACCATCGCGCCGTTATACATGCCGTACATGAACGAGAGCCAAAGCAGCACGAGCAGCATGTTGATGAAGCTCGGCGCGTGGGCGAGTATCGACAGCGCGGGGTATGCGGTTGCGATAGCGAGCAGCGTCATGCCGACGAGCAGCGGCCTGCGGCCGATCTTGTCCGAGAGCGCCCCGCCGACCGGCAACCACACGAAGTTCGACACGGCTACACACAAGGTCACGAGCAGACTGTCCGCCGTGCTCAGATGCAGGACCGTCTTTCCGAAAGTCGGCGCGTAGACCGTGATGAGATAGAAGCTCGCGGTAGTCATCGCCACCAGCATCATGCCGGCGATCACGACGGTCCAGTTCTCGACCAGCGTGCGGAACACTTCCTTCATGCTCGGGCGATGCTGGCGTGCCTTGAATTCCTGCGTTTCTTCCAGATTGCGACGCAGCATGAAGATGAACGGCACGATCATGCAGCCGACGAAGAACGGCACGCGCCAGCCCCAGCTCGCGATGGCCGTGGCGTCGAGGGATTGATTGAGCGCGAAGCCAAGCGCGGCGGCCACGACGATCGCGACCTGCTGGCTCGCGGACTGCCAGCTCGTGAAGAAGCCCTTGCGGCCGGGCGTGGCCATCTCGGCGAGATAGACCGACACGCCACCCAGTTCGGCGCCTGCGGAGAATCCCTGCAACAGACGTCCGACGAGCACGAGCGCGGGTGCCAGAAGACCGATCGCCGCATAGCCCGGCACGAATGCGATCAGGATGGTGCCGCTCGCCATGATGGAAAGCGTGACGATCAGGCCCTTGCGGCGGCCGACATCGTCGATGTAGGCGCCGAGCACGATCGCGCCCAGCGGACGCATCAGGAATCCGGCGCCGAAGACCGCGAACGTCATCATCAGCGAAGCGAATTCACTCGATGCCGGAAAGAACACGCCGGCGATTTGCGTCGCGTAGAAACCGAACAGAAAGAAGTCGAACTGCTCCAGGAAGTTGCCGGCCGTTACGCGGAAAACCGCCGCGGCCTTTGAATGTCCCGGCGAAAGGGTGGAAGGTGAGGGATGCATCGATGTGTCTCCTGAAGTCCCGAATTTGCGGTCTGTCCGCTCTTGTCTTTCGGGAATGATGGCTTGTCGCCATCAAAAAGATAAGTGCAATGTTCTCAACGATTGATGTTCGCTCGTTATCAATCGTTCGATACCGTCGGCAAAGGCCGGGCGCTACGGTGAATCAGCGCCCGGCCGGGCTCGCGGATCCAGGCATTCAGGCCACGAAACGGCACTGTGTCGCGGGCGTGCGCGTGTCCATGTTTCGACCGCGGTTCAGGTGATCGTCGATTTCCGCGGCGCAACCGAGCATGCGCGGATACAGAAAGATCGTGAACGCAGCGGTTTCGAGATCGGCCTCGCTGAATGCGCCGCGTTTGAGCGGCTGCCACAGCATTTTCAGCAGCAGCGCGGCGATCACGGCATCGACATTGACGCAGTAGACGCTGCGCGAGACGCCCGCGTCGAACAAGGCCTGCACCAGCGCGCGGTAGTACGCATGAAACGCGTTGTACTCGCCTCGCGCCTCGTACAGCTCGGCGATGAACACCTCGCGCGGATCGTGATTCACCGGCTTGTCCTTGAAAACCGGGTGATTGACGCCCGGCAGCTTGGCGATGTCGAGGCTGCCGGCCTGCTTCTGGCTCGCCTTGTATCGCGCGTAATGCTCGACGGAACGGCGCGCGAGCGCTTCGAGATCGACGCCGTGATGCGGGTCGGCGGGATCGTCGAGGGCGCTGTCGCGAAACGCATCGTTGAGAAACGCGATGCCTTCGTAGCCGTTGCCGCCGTGCGTATAGCCGGTGTGCGTCAGAAAGCCCGTCAACGCCTTGTTCAGTTGCACGCGTTCGGGTGACTCGGGGCCATCGGCGGATACGGCACCCTTCGCGCCTTGCGCCGAGATCGCACCCGGTCCGTTCGTGAGCAGCAATCCGGTCAGCGTCCTGAAAGCGAACAGGTCGTCGGCGGACGGTTCGAGGCCGAGCAGCGCCGCGAACGCAATCTCCGTCAGCGAGCGCTCGCCGAGCAACGCGGAGGTGGAAATGTCGCAGAAGCTGTCGGGACGATGGCGCGATGCGTCCGCCGAAGCGCCGATCAACGTGCCGAACAGCGTCGTCCACCACGGCAGGCTCTCCGCCGTCAGACGCGAGATGCGCTTGCGCATGAGCGGGCCCCAGGCGAGTGTCGTCGTGATCGCCGCGAGCACGGCGTCCGCACGCGGATGGCCCGGGCCGCCGGCAATCCATCGTACAAAGACGGAACTCACGCCACGGGCGGCGAGGCCGGCGAGCATGGCTTCGGCCTTCTGATCCGGTTCCTCGGAGAACAGTGCCGCGCTACCTTCGGTGTGGATGGCGTCGATGTCGAAATCGCGATCGAATGCGTCGACGAGTTTAGCTGCGGCGAACCGGTCGATCATCAGCTTCGCCGCCTCCCTCGCCGCGCGCTGGCGATTCGGCCCGACGATGGCAGCAGCAGCGGCGAGCACGGCATTGGGGGCATTGCCCGCCTCGCGCGCTGCCTGCGCCGCCGCCAGTTCGGGCGTCCCGTACAGGTTCACCGCCGCGCCGACCGCGACGTCGATCAGTTTCTCGTCGTTCGCGCCGCCGAACTCGCGCAACAGCGCGAGGCATACGTTCGCTTCGAAGGAATGCGTCGCCGCGTCGAGCATCGATACGCCGTGCAGGCTGCTCACCTGGGTCTTCGCATCCATCTGCGAGGCGCCCGATGCATCCTTCAACGCCTGCCGCGGCGGGATTGCGCCGATCTGGTCGTTCACCCGCGCGACTTGTTCGTCATAGGGCGCGACAGCTTTCACGACTGCAAGCGCGAGATCGTCGGGCAATTCGAGCCCCTGATCGGAGCCGAACCAGGGCTTGAGGGCAAGGCTGCCTTCGGGCTCGAAGTCGGGCATCGTGGCGTTCGCCCGCATCACCGCCGTGAGCGCGGCGGGAATATGCGCGATGTTCGTCACCACCGCACCCTTCGCCGAGCAGCATGGATCGCCGGGCGTGAAGAGCCGTTCGACGCCGAATTTCTCCATGAACCAGCGCTCCTTCGCGAGCGCATCGTCGGCACCGCCCGCCATCGCGCCGGCATGTCCCACCGCGCGCGTCAGACGGCTTTTCCAGCGGCCCACCACGCACGCCACCACGGGCTTCGTGAAGTCCGCATCGGCCTCGTAATAGCCGCCGGGCTCGCAGTACAGCACGGCCGCCTTGCTGCGCGCATCGTTTGCAAGCGCGAAGGCGAATTCCGGCGCGGCATAGTGGATGTAGACGTCCTTCCCGCTGGAAATGACCGTCGAAGTCCCCCAGCCGCTCATGCGCAGGTATTGCGCAATCGTGGTGCTGAAGCCGCCGGAGTTCGAGAAGATAGCGATCGATCCTTGGCGCAAGGTCGCGCCCGGATCGTCGCCGCCGAGCGCGCCGCCGATGCGCACGCGTTGCCACGAGTCCGCGACGCCCAGCCCGTTCGCGCCGAAGATGTCGATGCCCGCCTGCTGACCCATCGCGCGGATCTCACGGGCGTCGTGCACGGCGATCTTTTCCGTGATGATGAAGATCTTACGCAAATCCGGGTTCACGCGGATCAGCTCAGCCACGCCGTCGCGCGCGGCCGAAGGCGGCAGGTAGACGACGCCGCAGTTGAATCGATGCCCGGCTTCCAGACCCTCTCGCACGTTGTTGAAGACGGGAATGTCGCCCGCGGACGTCGCGAGCACCTGTCCGCCTTTGCCGGGCGCGGTGCCGAAGACGACATTCGCGCCCGAGAAGGCGTGACTCACGGGCGTCACGTCCGATGATTCGCCGCCAAGGATGTTGAGCACGCAGACGCGATCTTCGCGCGTGGCGATGTCCGCCAGCGACTGGATTCCGACGAAGTATTTGAAGTGACTGTTGCCTTGCTTGTGCATGTTCGATCTCCTCAAGCCGATGTCGTTTGCGATTGCGCGTCGCGCGCGCCGATGCGCGCCGCGATCTGTGCGCGTCCACCCGATTGCATCCACACATCGGCATGGCGCGCGTACTGAATGACTTCGCTGATGTCGGAGTCGAAACCGAAGAGGCGATAAGGCAGGCCGAGCGAATCGCAGGTGTCGCGCAGTGCGGACATGCCGCGCACGAGGTTCGGGCCGCCGCGTCCGAGGACGACATAGAGCGGCGTCGGACCGTGCTCGCTGAAGTGCTCGCGCAGCGCATCGGCCATGGCGCGCAGCGTTTCGTAGATGTCGGTATTGTTCGACTTGCCGCCGATGATGAAGAGCACGTTCGACTGCTTCAGCCAGTGCCGGAAGCAGATGCGCGCCACTTCCTTCATCTTTTCATACGGAGGATTGCCGCCGAAGTCCGACGAGATGATCGCCGCGTCGCCGAGCATTTCCGTGACGAGCGAGTTCGCGCCGCCGCCGAAGGTGGGCGCGAGGATCGTTCCCTTGTCGTTGATCACGTAGACATCGCTTTGCCCCTGGTGGGTGCGAAGCTGATTGATCTCCTGCTCGAAATCCGAGTAATCGGCGGCGAACAGATGCGCAGGCAAACCGAGCCGCGAGAAGCGTGGATCGTCGCGATCGAAGCCGCACTTGAAGTCGCATGCCACGGGCGTGAGGCGTCCCTTCTTGTCCTCGCGCATGCGGATCGGGTTGAGCTCGAGCGTCGTCATGCCGAAGTCGTGGAAGAGCTCCCAGAGCTTCGGCAACTGCTGCACGAGCGGCGAGATGATTTCACGCGGCGCGCCGATTTCGCTGAGCGCATTCGCGACAACGAAGGCCTTCAATCCGGTGAGCGCATCGAACGGCACCATCGCGACGTGCTTAGGATCGACTTCCTCGATATCCATGCCGCCCATATGCGAGAGCGTCATCGTCGGCGCGCGGAAACGCGTGGAATCGGTGATCGAAAAATAGACTTCGTGCTTGGCGGGCACGCCGGCTTCGAAGGTCACGCCGTTTGCTTTCGCTTTCACGTGTCCCACTGCGTGCTCGGCGAAATACAGCCGTTCCTTCTCCGCCAGTGCCGTCTTGAGATCAGTCGCGCGGCCGAGCAGGCCGGCTTTGCCTTTCTTGCCCACACCGCCCTTGAACACCGGCTTGATGAATATCTGACCATGTCTGTCGATCAGCGACTTGATCTCTTCTTCGCTGGCGCCCGGCCCTAGAACTTCGCTGGACGGAAAGCCGACGAATTGCAACAGGCGCGTGCCGTGCAACATTCCGGTGATCTGCATGTGACGTGTCTCCTGGATTTGAGCAATGACGACTGAAGCGGATACTGAGGGTCCATCGACTCGCTGCGGCAGGCGTGAGATGCACCGCTGCCGTGGACGCGCTCGAAAGCGGCGGCAGGATTCAACTAGCGAGGTGGGTTACGCGAGATATGCGTCGATGACTCTTGGCGGCAGCCGCGAACGGGCGTGCACTGGGATGCAGCGAAACGCTGTTCTGCGCTTCGTGCCTGTCTCCGACGCGTTCTCTTTTATGAACGTCTTGAGACCAGATATTTGCGCAAGAAAGTCCAAACAAGAAGTGCAATTTTCCGAAGCATTGATGTTCAAACGTTATCAATGCCGAAAAAGGTTCCCCGACTTTACGACGAGTCGGTCGCTAACGCTTCGCATGCGGGCGGCATCACTGCGTATTTCGTACTCTTCAGGTTTCTTTCGACATAATGGCGCGTGGAAAGAACGCTCTGTCTTGAATTCCGGAAGCGAAAGCGTGCGGCATTAATCTTCGTGACGTCGCTTTTCAGGACGAGTGCCCGCAACTTGACATAGAACGTCGGCGCGGGAGCGATGCGTCGTTGCGACCTGTTGCTGACGGTCGGACCGTCGTTATTCCACATACCGAGGCTTCAGCTACGGGCCGTTCTCGCCGCTTGCCAACATTCGCCATCCGAAGCCGATGCGGCTAGAGCGGGCCGCTTGATTGTAGTCGCGACTCGGCGCAGTCGAACGCCGTCCTTCCCGACCGACGACTGAGCCTCGATGGACACGTTGCCGCCCGCCGATCCTGGCACCAGTTGAACATACGTTTCCGACGGCTTACCGTGAATCAATAGCTGAAATCACGAAATCCGCCTGCGTTAAAACTTATTCGTTAATGCTCATGCCGCCGCCGGGCGCCTAGTTCCTCTCCAGGAAGAGGTCTGCCACAACGGAGCGAAGCCACCGATTGCCTGCCTCGTGGTGGTACTTCGCGTGCCAGTGCTGCCGCACAGCGAATTTGTCGACCGAGAAAGGGCACGAATGTACCGCGATATCATTTACTCGAGCCAACGTCTCGCCAATGTTTCGCGGCAACGTGGAGATCAGGTCGGTCGATGCGATGATCGATCCCAGCCCAAGCATGCCCGGAAGCTCAAGCACAACGTCACGTTCAATGTTTTCGCGTAGCAAGGCTTGTTCAAGCAACTGCGCTCCCGTGCCGGCAGCGACAATCACGTGCCCCTCGTTACAGTACTGTTTCACGCTCAGCCTGCTGCGCACGCGCGGGTGATTTCGATTGGCCAGGCACACCCAATCCTGCATGTATAGCTGTTGCTGATACATCCCGCCGCCGAGCCAAGGAACGTGTCCGATCGCAAGATCGGCTTCACCCGACTCCAGCGCCCTCTCCGTGTTCCCGTCGATCCGCGCGGCTTCCAGCCGAATACCGGGTGCTTCGGCGCGGACGTGAGCCAGCATTCTCGGCAAGAGCGTGATGTGGCTGGCGTCTGTCATGCAGATGCGAAAGCGGCGCTTGGCCGTACTCGGATCAAACGAAATCTCCCATGCAGCAAACCGCCGAAGCGATTCGAGAATTTGTCGGCACGGACCTATTAGCGCGTCCGCCTGCGGTGTCGGCGTCATGCCGCCCGGCGTGCGTACAAATAGCGGGTCCTGCAGATGTTCACGCAGACGCCCCAGCCAGATGCTGATGGTCGGTTGGCTTTGCCCGAGCTGCTCGGCTGCCCGCGTGACGCTGCGAACGTCATATAGCAAGTCGAAAAGCTGAAGGAGTTTGAGATCAGGAAGTTCGGATGTGCTCACGGCATATTGTCCATCGCAATGACGCCATTGTATCCATTGCATTGCGTCCGCTGATGCATCCCCGTATCTTGGATCTGGGAGTCCGTATCAGGATGCCTCACGAGAGATGCAGCCGTCGACGCTGCTCCGAACCGTTTGATTCAGGAGACGTTCATGGAAAACAGATTGCCGTCGCAAGGCGGCCCGAGCGACGGGCTCATGGATGAGAGAGCCCGAAAACAGGCAAGAAAGGCCAGAGCGAGCGGCTGGATTGGTTCCGCGCTCGAGTATTACGACTTCTTCATCTACGCGCAGGCAGCGGCACTGATCTTCCCTCAGATTTTCTTCCCTAAAGGCGATCCGAAGATTGCAATTGTGGCGTCGCTGGCGACCTACGGCGTCGGCTATGTCGCGCGTCCGATCGGCGCGTTCGTGCTCGGGCATTGGGGCGACACGCACGGCCGAAAGACCGTGCTGCTGATCTGCATGTTCCTGATGGGCGTCTCGACGATGGCCGTCGGTCTGCTGCCCACGTATCAATCAGTGGGAATGCTGGCGCCGGCATTACTCGTGATTCTGCGTCTGATTCAAGGTTTTGCAGTCGCAGGCGAGATATCAGGCGCCAGTTCGATGATCATGGAGCAGGCACCGTTCGGCAGACGCGGATACTTCGCGAGCTTCACGCTGCAAGGCGTGCAAGCGGGCCAGATTCTCGCTGCTGCCGTCTTCTTGCCCCTTTCGTACTACATGTCCCAAGACGCGTTCGTCGCGTGGGGATGGCGCATCCCCTTCCTGCTTAGCGCGCTCGTTCTCGTGGCAGGCTTCATCATCCGTCGTGAGGTGGACGAGACGGCTGCGTTCGCCAAGGAAGACGCGAGCGGTCAGGTCGCCCGCGCGCCGATTCTCGAAGCGTTCAGGTTCAGCTGGCCCGACATGCTTCGCGTCGTCTGCATGGCGTTCATGAACGTCATTCCGGTAGTCGCCACAGTGTTCGGCGCGGCTTACGCGGTGCAGCCTTCTTACGGCATCAACTTCCACGCGAGTGTGTATCTGTGGATTCCAGTGGTCGGAAACATCGTGGCGGTGCTTGTCATCCCGTACGTCGGAAATTTGTCGGACCGCATTGGACGGAGAATCCCGATGATCTTCGGCGCACTCTCATCCGGGCTCTTGTCATTTGCATACTTATATGCCATCAGCATTCACAATCTGCCGATCGCTTTTGTGATGTCGATACTCATGTGGGGCGTTGTCTATCAAGGCTATAACGCTGTCTTTCCGGGCTACTATCCCGAACTCTTTCCGACGCGCTTCCGCGTCTCGGCGATGGCGATCGCACAGAACATCGGGACGACCATCACTGCACTGCTGCCGGCGCTCTTCGCAGCGGTCGCGCCTCCGGGGTCGCACAACGTGCCTATGATGATCGGCTCACTCACGCTCGGTGTCACCATCGTGTCGGCTTTGGCTGCATGGAGCGCGAGAGAAACGTACCGCCTGCGCCTCGACGATCTCGGCAAGAAAAACGCTGTGCCGATTCCAAAGCAACAGTACGAGCAACTCCGGGAGGAATCGTTAGGCGAAGCGAGACTCGCGGCGGCTTCCATGCAGGCCCGATAACGACTGCTGCGGTCGGGCACTTACTTCAAGTGCTCGACCTAAGTTTCATCTAAGACTTTCCAGGACAAAGCATGATCGCCGGCAACACCGCCATCATCGCGCACATCGGTTTTCCAACGCACACCTTCAAATCGCCGATGATCGATAACCCGTACTTCGAGCATGCAGGTGTCGATGCAGTCGTTGTCCGACGGGATGCAAACCTGAACCCTTTCCCGCATTCCTCGAATCCGTCTTCACGCTAGAAAACAATATCGCCGGTTCATGTAACGCAGTGCGCCGCGATGCAGATGGGCGTCTCGTCGGAGACATGTTCGGTGGCTTTCCAACCACGACGCCAGACGTGCTGCGTTCGCTTGCCAAACTGAAGTACTGACTTTCATGGAGTCGGCAATGACGATTCCGCACCTCGGCTGGGGACCTTCCCTTGCCTGCACTGGCGTTCGGCTATTTGTTGCCGCACGACGTTCGTCGCGTCGGTCCGGATAAACACGACGCACGCAATCACGCGTATTTCGATCGCGCCGTGCAGTTGCTTGGCTAGCGCGCGAAACATCCCGAATGGCTGGACGAAGAGCGAAACCGAAAACGAATTCTCGAAGGCGCTCGACTGATGCGCCGATTCGTTGAGTGGTTGCGGCACGACGCTCGTGATCGAACCGCTTAAGCGCAAAGAGTCGGCGCTCGTCAACAGCGTCGCCGATGCGACGCGTCTCGCGGCGAGGCTCAACCGACCGGAAGTTCGCGCGATCGCCGACTTCTACCACAGGGATCGCCGGCTACGGTGGCATGCTGAGAAGCGAGTGCGGGGCGGAATGCAAGTCTTCCCGTCCCGCGACGATCACCCTGCCGCCGACACCACCGCTCGTAGCCCGAGCGAATAACTATCGACGCCGAAGCCGCAAATCTGACCTTTCACGATCTCTGCGAACACCGAGTGATGGCGGAACGCTTCCCGCGCGTGAATATTCGACATGTGAATCTCGACGACAGGCACAGTCAATATCGCGAGTGCGTCTCGTATGCCGTAGCTGTAATGCGTCCAAGCACCCGCATTGATCAGCACGCCGTCGACGTTATCGGCGAACGCCTTGTGGATTCGCTCGCACATGTCGCCTTCGCTATTGGTCTGATAACTCTCGACCTCGACACCCAGCTCTTTGGCCAGCGCGTGAAGCTGCGCGTCGATGTCAGCCAGCGTGGCCGTTCCGTATTGAACGGGATCGCGCTTGCCGAACATGTTGTGATTGATGCCGTGAAGCATGAGAAACGTTTTCATCATCTCGTCCCAGTGTTTGAGTCGGCGCTGCGTGCAGCCGCGGCGGTCGTCTCGACAACGGCTCCCGTTTTAGCGGCCTTCACGATTGCGTCGGTGATACGAAGGGTCTGCAAACCGTCGCGTGCGGTGACGAGAGGAGTCGCTTCGCCTCGTATCACTCGCCTGAAGTGCTCCATCTGATGCTTGAGCGGATCGTCGCGCGTCAATTCCGCGACACTTACATCGAACGGCTTCCACCACGACCGGTCCTCTGCCTTGCCGTAGGTTTTCACGCGCATGGTGGGAATCGACAGCGACCCGAAAGTGCCCGCGATCGCATAGCAGTCTTCGTCGGCATACGACGGATACGCCTTGTTCTCCTGCGAGGTCTGCTCCCAGCTTCGTGCGCTCGCTGCTGTGTCGGAAAGCAGGAATGTGCCCAGCGCGCCGGTCGCGAAACGCAGAATGATGGCGGCCGTATCTTCTATCTGGAATCCGCGCGTCGCGTTGGACGAGAAAGCCTGCACGGCAACGATGTCACCGCAGAGCATGCGGAGATTGTGTATCTCGTGAATCAGATTGAGCAGTATCGGGCCGGCCCCCGGCTCCTTGCGCCAAGGCGCCGCCGTGAAATAGTGATCGGGCTTGAAGAATAGCGCGCTGCCCATCACGGCAACGAGCGGACCGAGGGTTCCCTCTTCGATGATTTCCTTTGCTCGCGCCATGATCGGGCTATGCGCCCGATGATGCCCGATCAGCATAGACGCGTTGTATCGGTCGGCGGCGGCAACGAGTGCCTCGGCCTCTTCCACGGTGGGCGCAATGGGCTTTTCCAACAGCATCGGCAAGCCGGCTCGCATGCACGACAGCGCGTGCTGGACATGGAGCTGATTCGGCGTGGCAAGCACGACGCCATCGGGGCGGTCGTGCTCAATGAGTTCGTCGAGCGAGCGGTAATGCGGAACGCCGGCCGTCGCGGCGACATCGCCCGCAGCATCCGAGGGATCGACGACCGCCGACAGCACGCAGCTCGTGCTTTCCCGAATGACGCGAATATGTTCGAGACCGATGTACCCGGCACCGGCCACAGCGATACGTGTCTTCTCCATGTCACTCTCCATAGGTTTCAGGACCGGCGTGAATCGCCCACATCGAAATCAGAACGACATGTCCGCTCAGGATCAGCGGGAAGAACGCGATGAACGCCACCAGTATCGAGCGCGACCCGACCCGCATCGCGCGACGGCGTCCAATGCGGTCGCACAGTGCGCCGCCGAATCCCATTGCGAACATCGAGCAGATATGAGCCACGCGATCGCAACGCGCAGTGCGGCATCGGCGGCATAACGGTCGAAGACATCGGCCAGTTCACGATAGGCGTCGGAATGCAACGCGTTGAGGACTTCGCGCCGGTCGATCGTCAGCGTAAGCAGCGGCCCTTGCACCTCATACCGGCAATAGCGATAGTCTTCCGGATGCACGAAAGTTTCTCCGACCTCAAGCCAGCGGGACAGTCAAACGATCGATGACAGCGCGCGTCTGAGGGCGGATGCGGCGCCACCACGCGAACGCCTCGGCCGCTTGCTCGACCAGCATGCCGACGCCATCAGCGACGCCTTGCACGCCGGCATTGCGCGCGAGGCGCAGAAAGGGCGTCAGTCCCTTTCCGTAGGCCAGTTCATAGGCGCTCCCGGTCGGACTGAAGACACTGGACGGAACAGGTGGCAGTTGGCCGGTGAGGCTCGCCGATGTGGCATTGACGACGAGATCGAACTGACCCATCGACTCAAGCTCGGGATATTCGCACGCGCGCAGGAAGTCGCCCGCCATGACTTGATTAACGAGCGCCTTCGCTTTTTCCACATCCCTGTTCGCAACGACGAGTTCCCCCGGCCGCGCGGCGATGAACGGCAGTAACGCGCCGCGCACGGCTCCGCCGGCCCCGAGAATCAAGACACGCTTATCTGCCATCGGCTGATGCAGATTCTCTTCGATATCTCTCACCAGCCCAACGCCATCGAAGTTTTCGGCGATGATGCGCCCGTCCTCGAACTTCATCGCGTTGACTGCGCCCGCAAGCGTGGCCCGTTCGCTTCGTTCGTCTGACATGGCGAACGCTTGGAGCTTGAAGGGTGCGGTCACGTTCATGCCCTTGCCACCGGCTGCGATGAACTGCCTTACGGTCTCGGCAAAGGCGTGCTCGGGCTCAACGGGACCTTCAATAGGGACATACGTCAGGTCCTGCCCGGTCTCTTGTGCGAACAGAACGTGGATAAGTGGGGACTTGGTGTGCCCGATCGGGTTACCGATTACCGCGTACTGGTCGCTCATTGTTCGCTCCGTCTCGAGAACAAGACGCCGTCAGTTTGCATGGCGTCGATCTCGGCCGCGCTGAAACCCAGAGATTGCGCGACTTCTTCGTTGTGTTGCCCGAGGTCGGGTCCGACTTCGCGAATCGACGTGTCGCAGTCGGAGAAACGAAACGGCAAGTTCGGCAGACGCAGCGTGCCAAAACGCGGATGCTCCTGTTCCACCACCATGCCGCGCGCCACGATTTGTGGATCGGCCACGACTTCATCGATGCGCTGAACCTTCGCGCTCGGAACATCGACGCTGTCGAGCAAGGTCAGCACTTCTGCAACGGGTCGAGATGCGACCCAGGGTTTTACGACTGCAAGGATCGCTTCGCGATTTGCGTTGCGTCCATTCAAGCTGTGAAAGCGCGTATCCGCGCCGAATCGCTCCGGCCCGCCATTACGTTCGACCAGCGTGGCAAAGCGCTTCCACGAATCATCGACTTGTGCAGCAATCACGAGGTCGCCATCGGCCGCACGGAATACACCGTACAACGTCGAAGTTGGCATGTCGTGCCCCGTCTGCTCGGGAAGAACGCCCTGCATGGTGTAACACTGGACTGCGTACTCGTGCATCGAAAACAGCGTGTCGTACAGCGCCATATCGATGTGCTGACCGCGACCGCTTTTGACGCGACCAAGCAACGCCGCGTTGATCGCGGCAACCGCGTGGATGCCCGTGTACATGTCGCCGAGCGAGATGCGCATGAGCGGCGGCGGCTCGCCCGGGTTGCCGATCATCTGCATGATGCCGCTCTTGGCTTCCGCGATGAGACCGAAGCCCGCACGATGCGCGTCAGGCCCCGTGTGTCCGTACGCCGAGATCGAGCAATAGACGAGGCCGGGATTACGCGCCGACAACGCCGCATACCCGAGCCCGAGCTTGTCGAGCGCGCCCGGCCGATAGTTCTCGATGAACACGTCTGCGGAATCGCAAAGACGCTCCATGAGCGCCTTGCCGCGTGAATCCTTCATGTTGACGCTCACGCCGCGCTTACCCATGTTGAGTTGCAGAAAATAAGCGCTTTGCTGATCGTCGAGAATCGTGGCGTGCTGGCGTCCTGCGTCGCCGCTACCGGGACGCTCGACCTTGATGACTTCCGCGCCGAGCGCGGCAAGACATCGGCCAACATACGGACCAGCGAGAAAGTGACTGTAATCGACGACGCGGATACCTTCTAAAGGACGGGCTTGCATCAGTTCGCTCCCGGACGGCGCGGGATCATCAGGCGATGTTCCCCGCGCTGGACGACCTGGCCGTCCTGGTTGATCAGTTCCGAAGGCAAGACGACGATGCCCCATTCCGGCTTGCTCTTGCTCGCACGCATCGAGCCGACCCGGAACTTCACATGCAGGACGTCGTCGACCTTGATAGGCAGCAGGAAGTCCCACGTCCAGCCGAGCGACATACCCGGCAGAAAACGGTAGTCGCTCTGCGTCTTCAGGCCGTCGGCTATCGACAAGCCGAAGAGCCCGTGCGCCACGATCGAACCGAAGTGGCTCGCGTTGGCGTATTCCTCATCGACATGTACCGGCGTGTGATCGCCCGTGAGATCGGCGTAAGCCAGAATGCGTTCTTTCGTGACGGTGTACGTCGGGCTCACGCATTCGTCGCCTTCGCGCGCGTCATCCCAGTACTTTTCGGTGATGGTGCTCATGCTCACGCCTCCGCGCGTGGATTGATCGACAGCGCCTGCGCGACGCACACTGCAGGTTTGGCCTGAATAAGTTCGACGGCGAGTCCGTCCGGAAGACGGAGCCAGTTGCGTCCCTGCGGCATTTCACTGACACCGAACGCTTGCGCCGCCTTCAGTGCGGCGTCGAGGTCCTCGCACATGACGCCGAGATGCGCGAGCCGGCCTTCCGGACCTTCATGGCGAGGCTCGCTGATGAATTGCAGTCCGCCGAGCGTCCAGTATTGACGCGGCTCATCCAAAGTGCCGTCCACTTCGCGCATCGTCATGCCGAGCACTTGCTCGAAGAATCGGATATGCCAGTGGATGTCCTTCACCCAGATCGCGACATGCTCCAGATAGGCTTTCGGCGCGCTCATGCCGCGGCTCCTTCCTTTTGGCGATCGGTCATCGCGCGCTCGATGCCTTTGATGCAGGCCACAAGCGTCGAGTTGACGGGCGTCGGCACGCCCAGGCGTTCACCCCAACGCACCACTGCTCCGTTGATGAAGTCGATTTCCGTGACCGATGACTTCTCGATGCTTTGCAGCATCGAGGTCTTGAACGCGGGCGACAATCCTTCCGCTGCCATTTTCCAGGCGTCCTCTGCAGTCGCAATGGAAAGCGCGACGCCCGCGGCCTTCGCGGTAGCCATCGCTTCTTCGATGGCTGCAAGCGATGTCGCCTTCAGAACGGGCTCGTCGTAGAGTTGTCCGTAGGTGAGTCCCGTGATGCCGGTAATCGCGCCGGTCGCGACGTTGATCAGCAGCTTGTCCCACATCGTGCCGAGTATGTTGTCGCTGACCGTGGTCGTCAGGCCGGCGCGATTGAACGCCTCAGCGATCGCCCTCGCGCGGCTCGTGATCTGACCGTCGAGCTCTCCGATGATCGTCAGCTTTCCGGTGACGCCGGACTGAATATGGCCGGGCGCGCGCAGCACGCCGCCAACGTACGTCTTGCCGGCGATCACGCGCTCGCGTCCGACGATTTCGCTCAGCACGTCTTCGTGACCGAGGCCGTTTTGCAGCGAAAGCACGACCGTTTCAGGTCCGACGAGATCGAGCGCGCCGCGCATCGCCGTATCGGTGTGGAACGACTTGACGAGCACGATCACCAGGTCGACCGGACCTACTTCAGCCGAATCCATCGTCGAGCGGACCTTGACGCGGCGGGTGCCGCGCTCGTCGTCGACTTTCAGGCCATTGCGCGACATGGCTTCGACGTGCTCCGCGAAGCGATCGACTAGCCACGTCTCGTGGCCCCCTTCCGTGAGCGCGGAGCCGATGGCACAACCGAGCGCACCAGCCCCGAGAAAAGCGATCTTCATTGACGTCTCCTTGACATGGAGACGAAGATACGGCCACGCGCTCATGCTGGCAATGCAATGTCCGCAATAGCGACATTGCGTATAGCAATAAAGCTGCCGCACGGTCGCGCGCGTGTCTGCTCGCTCATCCTTCGGTGGCACGCGACCATCGCGAATAACTTCACACGCAAAGCATCGTCGAAGTCTCGCAACGATGCCGGCAACGTCTCGACTATCTGCAAAGCACCGTTACGCGCGCTTGAACCATGCAGGCGTCGAAAGATGGCCGGCCAGGTAATCGGCTAGCGCCGTGACCTTGGCCGGTCGAGCCCTGGCCGATGGCGTCACGAAATACACACCGCCTCGTGTCAGATGCCAGTCCGTCAGGATAGTCTCCAGGCGGCCGTCCGCGAGGTACTCGCCTGCGATGAACTCGGGCAGTTCCGCAATCGCCAATCCCTCGAGCAACGTCGGCAGCAACGCGTCCGCGTTCGTCACGCGCAGCGGACCCACCGGGGTGACAGCCTCCTCCTCCCCGGCGTTGTTGACGAAATGCCAGACCTCGTTTCGAGCGCGATAGGCATAGGACAGACATGGCCGACCCACCAGCTCACGCGGATGCGTTGGCCGGCCATGCCGCTCGAGATAGGCCGGCGACGCAACGACGAGCTGAGAGACCGGACAGAGACGCTTCGCGACGAGCGAAGAATCGGGCAACGCCGCGATTCTCAACGCCGCATCGAATCCTTGCGCGACGATGTCCACCGTTGCATCCGACAGATGCAGGTCAATCGATATTTGCGGGTAGGCCTTGAAAAAGCCCGGCATCAGCGGCGCGACCCAGCGCAAGCCGAAAGACATCGGAACCGCCAGCCGCACGAGACCGCGCGGCTGCACGGACATTTCGCGGGCGGCACTCTCCGCCTCTTCTGCCTGCCGATAGATGTCGCCTGCTTTCTCGGCGATCGTTCCGCCGAACTCGGTCAGCGCCAGTTGGCGTGACGTCCGGTTGAAAAGGCGCGCCCCCAAGCGTTCTTCCAGGCGCGCGACGCCCCGCGAGACGGTCGCCACCGAGACGCCCATCGCCCTTGCCGCTGCGGCGAACGACCCCTCCTCCGCCACCTTGGCGAACATCGCCAATCCTTCAAAATCCGGAAGCGTGTTCATTTCAATTTTGCAATGATAGTTTGCAGGCGATTCTATTTCGAAAAGATGCCCGCGTCGATATTCTCCTCACATCGCTTCACCACTTAACGAAACTCAAGGAGAAACATCATGGCACGCAAGCTCGAAGGCAAGATCGCACTCGTCACCGGCGCAACCAGTGGCATCGGCCTCGCCACCGCGAAGCGCTTTGCAGCAGAAGGGGCGCATGTCTATATCACGGGACGTCGTCAACCTGAACTCGACGCAGCAGTCGCCGCGATTCGCGAAATCGGCAACGTGACGGGTGTTCGCGTCGACTCTTCCAGGCTCGATCAACTGAGCGCACTGTATGAACAGATTCGCGGCGAGAAGGGCCGGCTCGATGTGCTGTTCGCCAACGCAGGTGGCGGCTCGATGGTGCCGCTCGGCGAGATCACCGAAGAGCACTACCACGACACCTTCGATCGCAATGTGAAGGGCACGCTGTTCACCGTTCAGAAGGCATTGCCGCTGCTGTCGCGAGGCGCATCGGTGATCCTCGCCGGCTCGACAGTGACCATCGAAGGGACCGCCGCCTTCAGCGTGTATTCCGCCTCGAAGGCTGCCATCCGCAACTTTGCGCGCAGCTGGATTCTCGACCTGAAGGACCGTGGCATCCGCGTCAATACCATCAGCCCGGGTGCGACGAAGACGCCCGGCCTGGTCGAACTCGCAGGGCCTGACGCCACTCAGCAGCAGGGCTTGCTCGACTATCTCGCCTCGCGCATCCCGATGGGGCGCGTTGGCCAGCCCAGCGAGATCGCAGCGGCCGCGCTGTTCCTGGCTTCGGATGACGCGAGCTTCGTCAATGGTGCGGAATTGTTCGTCGATGGCGGTCAGGCGCAAGTCTGAGCGAGAACATCGAGTGAAGGCAGCGATGCACTCGCGCTGTCTTCAGCCCACTTACCCGATCGATCCCTTCGAACTCAACGACCGCTGGAAGATTCAAGCGTTTCCATGACAGTCTCCTCTTCAATGAAGCGAGATCGATTGTGCGCTTGCGAACTGGTCGTTCTTCGACGCACTTCAGCCGGCCACGGAGTCGGGCAATCAGCGGCCGCTGACAGAGGGCTCCGGTCATCCACGCCGATGTATCAGAGAAGCTACTCGAAGCGCATGGTGTCGGTCGGCGGAGGGCTTGTCCCGCTCCAGCTCATCCCTTACCCAGCGGTGGCCGGCTTGGAAATCCCGCCATGTTGCTCAACTGGGCTAGTTCATTGGCGGCCTCGCGCAGCAGTTCCGAATACTCGTGGATCTTCTCTGCCGTCAGCCGCTTGCGCGGACCGGCCAAGCTGATGACGCCGACGCAACGCGAGCCGCTGATCACGGGCGCCGCGACGGCCGACATTTTCGGCGCAAAAACTTCATCGATCATCGCGTAGCCGCGTACCCGCGCAGCGTGCAAGAAACCAAAAAGCGACTTCAGCGTGGTCGGCGCATTCGGGCCGAATTCATTCGGCTGACCGAAGCCCTGCTTCAGCACGAGCGCAGCCGCTCTTTCATCGGACATCGTCATGAGCCATGCGTGTCCGGTCGATGTGCAGGAAAGCCGTGCTGCGTGCCCCATGTCGGGATCGTAACGAAAGCCCGACCGCTGACCGTCGGCCTTTCCCACCCAGATGATCGCATCGCCGTCCACCAGCGACAGCCGCGCCAGTTCGCCCGTGCGCGCCGCGATGCGTTCAATGATCGGCTGGGCAATATCTGCGATGCCGGTCAAGCTCAGAAACTCGAGCCCGTTCGACGTCATGCGCATGGTCAGAATGTAGCGGCTGTGCTCCGTCAATTGCCGCACATATCCGCTTTCGACGAGTTCTGCGAGGACGCGATGACACGAACTGCGTGGCATTGCGAGCGCATCCGCGATCTCGACCAGCCCTGCCCCCTCGCCCTGCGAGGCGAGGAAGTCCAGCATTCTTAGGCCGTTTTTGAGCGACATCGTTGGTCGGATTTCATGTTACGAAATGCAGTTCCGGTATGGAACGGCTCGCTTTCGCAGCGAAAACAATAGCACCTGTTCGCCGCATAAAGCGAACATCACGAGATAACGAGAATCCAGGAGACAGCCATGTCACTCACTGCCGACCCCAACCTTGCCGCGGGCGAACGATCCGCTGAGTCTCACCTGATGGCGCGTCGCGCGGTGGCGGGCGCAACCGTCGGCACGGCACTCGAATGGTTCGACTTCGCGTTGTACGGCGTCGTCGCGGCCACGATCTTCCCGAAGCTGTTCTTCCCCTCGCTCGACCCCACAGCCTCGCTGCTCGCGTCTTTGGCGAGCTTCTGGGCGGGACTCGCCGCACGTCCGCTCGGCGCGGTGATCTGCGGCATGCTCGGCGACCGCTGGGGACGGCGCAAGCTGATGCTCGTCACGGTTTCGGTGATGGGCGCGTCGTCGTTCCTGATGGGCCTGCTGCCCACGTATCGGCAAGTCGGCATTCTTGCGCCAACCTTGCTGGTCTCGCTGCGCATCATTCAGGGTTTCGCGCTCGGCGGCGAATCGACCGGCGCGCAACTGATGGCGGTCGAACACGCGTCCGCGAACAAGCGCGGGCTGTACTCGGGCCTGCTCGGCATCTGCTCACCGCTCAGCCAGATCCTCGCCAATTTCGCCCTATTTGCGCTGTCTGCCCTGCTTTCGACCGACGACTTCGAATCGTTCGGTTGGAGAATCCCGTTCGTCGCCAGTTTCGTGCTCGTGCTGTTGGGCATTTATATCCGCATGAAGGTCAGCGAGACGCCGGCCTTCGAGGCGCTGAAAGGGAATGGCAAAGCCGCGCCCGCCGCCAATCCGCTCGGCATTGTCTTCAGGTTTCACTGGCGGACCGCGCTGCGTCTCACGCTGTTCTTCTGCGGCCCGGCTGCGCTCTTCTACCTGATCGTGGTCTTCTCGCTGAGCTATCTGACGAAGAACCTCGGCGTGCCCAAGCAGACCGGGTTCATGCTGCTGATGGTGGCCAACGTCTGCGCCATCGTGGGTGCGCTCGCGGGTGGCTATCTGAGCGACCGGATCGGACGCAAGCGCGCGCTGATGATCGGCTCGTTCTGCACGCTGGTCTGCTGCCTGATCTACTTTCCGATCCTCAATCAGCACTCCATCGCGATGACGATGGCCGTGATGGGCGCCTTCCTCGGCTTCACGCAGTTTCAAAGCGGCATCCAGCCGGTGTGGTTCGCCGAATCCTTCCCGACCGAAGCGCGCTACACGGGCTCCGCACTGTCTTACTCGGGGGCGAACCTTCTCACCGGCGGACCGATGCCGATCGTCGCCGTCGCCCTGCTCAATGCCTTCCATGGTTCACCGTGGGCCATCGTTGTGGTCTGTGGCTCATTGAACCTGCTCTCATTTCTCATGATCGCGACGTCGCGGGAAACCAAAGACACCGCCCTCGAACGTAGCGCTACCCACTGAAACCATGACTCGCAAACTCTACATTCTCAATGGCTCGAACCTGAACATGCTGGGCGCACGCGAGCCGCACCTTTACGGACATGCGACGCTGAAGGACATCGAGAAGAACTGTCTTGCGCTCGCTGAAGAGCTTAAATTCGATTGCGTATTCCGTCAGACCAACAGCGAGAGCCAGTTGATCGACTGGATTCAGGAAGCCTTCCTGCAGGACGCGGCGCTCATCATCAACCCGGCCGGCTTCTCGTTCGGGCGGATTCCGGTGCTCGACGCGGTCAAGCTGATTCGCCACCCGGTCGTGGAAGTACACATCACGAACATTCATCGACGCTCGGAGGAATACCGTCATTCGACGATATCAGTGGCGGCAACCGCCGTGATCTGCGGGGCTGGTGCGAACGGCTACTTGCTCGCGATCCGCGCCGTCGATGACCTTTGGACCGCCCCCTAATGCATTGATACGATGACGGCGCTGTCGGCAGTTCCGGCACGAGCCGGTTGGTGACGCTGTGATTCAGCGCCTACCCCGCCCCGCGGGCTACGGCATCAATCGCGGTGCGCATCGCCGATTGCGCCCGGTGTCACGGCAAGAATCACGAGGGACTGGCCGCGAGCGCTTTCTCGCCGCAGTATCCGCTGCCGCGACCGACGTGACGCGTGGCTCGTGCCCCAAAATTTGGATCTGGCCTAGATCCAGCCAACGATCAAGAGCGTGCACACCGTGCCGTTAACTGAGCCAGTGCTAATTTTTTCCACGGCTCACACGGCTCACATGTTCTCTTCTATTCGCGGTCGCGTCCTCGCCGCTTCTGTCGCCATCGTCGTTGGCGGACTCGCCGTCAATACGGGCGTAAATTACGTCGTCGCTCATCGCTATAACAGCGAATCCATCGACAACAGCCTCAGTGCGGTACTAACCGGTCACGAAGCCGGTATCGAGGACTGGGTCACGTCGAAAACGCAGATGATCGTTTCGGTCGAAGACGCTGCGCTAAGTACCGATCCGGTGCCGTTCCTGAAACAGATTGCATCCGCTGGCGGTTTCACGAACGTTTATGTCGGCTATGCGGACAAAACGGCGAAGTTCTCCGACCCGACCGGTATTCCATCGGATTACGACCCTACCGGACGGCCGTGGTACAAGCAGGCGGTTGAGGCCGGAAAGCCGGTAGTGACGCCACCCTACGTCGATGTGGGCACCGGCAAGCTCGTGGTCGCGTTTGCCGCGCCGATCGTAAGAGACGGCGCGGTAAAAGGCGTCGTATCGGGTGACGTGGCGATGGACAGCGTCGTTGCGAACGTCAAGTCGATTCATCCGACGCCCGCAAGCTTCGGCATGTTGGTGGATCGGAGCGGCAATATTGTTGCCGCCGCTGATGCGAAGCTGACACTGAAGCCGTTGACCGACGTCTCCAGCGAACTGACCACGGGCGCCATCACCGCTGCCTCGCAGGAGCAATCGCCTGCCATCGAGGCCACGGTCGGTGGTGCGACCAAGCTGGTAAGGGCTCGCGCAGTGCCGGGAACGAATTGGCTGACACTTGTCGCGCTCGACAAGTCGGAAGCGACCGCCGGAATGCGTTCGCTGCTGACTGGATCGATCATCTCGCTCGCCGTGCTCGCCGCAATCGCCGCCGCCATCATCGGCACGGTCACCGGCGTGGCCTTCAGAGGGCTTGCCAAGGTGCGCGACGCCATGGAAGGCATCGGCTCGGGCAGCGGAGACCTTACCCAGCGCCTGCCCGCGACCGGCAACGACGAAGTGGCGCAGATCGCCCGCTCTTTCAACGCATTCGTCGGCAAGATCAATAGCGTGATGGTTCAGATCCGCGACACGAGTGAAGCGGTGCGCCATGCCGCCAACGAGATCGCCTCAGGGAATCACGATTTGTCGCGTCGGACGGAAGCGGCTGCGGCAAGCCTCGAGGAGACTGCTGCGTCTATGGAAGAGATCACGTCCACAGTGACGCAGTCCGCCAGCGCAGCTCGGCAGGCGGACCAAACCGCGACGACCGCAGCGAGCGCTGCATCCCGTGGTGGCTCCGTTGTCTCCGACGTTGTTTCGACGATGCATGAAATCGAAGGAGCATCTGGCAAGATCGCCGACATCATTGGCGTGATTGAGGGGATCGCCTTCCAGACCAATATTCTCGCGCTTAACGCTGCCGTCGAGGCCGCACGTGCAGGCGAGGATGGTCGTGGATTCGCTGTTGTCGCGGGCGAGGTGCGAACGCTTGCTCAGCGCAGTGCGCAGGCCGCGAAGGAGATCAAGGAACTGATCGATTCCAGCGTGACGAGCGTGTCTACCGGCGCGTCGCTGGTTCAGCAGGCAGGCGAGACGATGACGGATATCGTAGGGCGGGTTTCCAGCGTAACCACGATCATCGGCGAGATAACGAACGCGGCGGATGAACAGACGCGCGGCATCCAGGAAATCAATCGTGCGGTGGCGCAGCTCGACGAGATGGTGCAGCAAAACGCGGCGTTGGTCGAACAGTCGGCGGCCGCAGCTTCCGCGCTTCAGACGCAGGCCAACGAACTGGCAAGCGCCGTTGGTCAGTTCCGCGTAGCGTAAGGTCGGTCGTCGACGCTCCTGTCACGAGAGCATAGCGACCGGGCATGAAAGCGACGACCTCGAACTTGCCCGGTCGCGAACTACACAAGTCTCCCGCGCCTTGACTTTCGCCGGCCGACAGTAGTCTGAGGGAATTGGCCAAGCATTTTTGCTTGGCCTACACCTCAGGAGTCAACGGGATGGCATTCAACATCGACGCTTCGAGCATCGCTTTCAAAGAAACCCGCCGCGGCATTAACGCAGTTGCGGTCATCATTTCCAGCGACGGCGAGCGCGTCGGCGAGATCCACGACGTAGCTGAAAGATCGTCGCTGACGTCAGTTTTACAGGTGCACCGGACGAACGCCTCTCCCGCCCGGAGTGGATCTGGGTTTTAGAATCTGGCTTTGACAAGTCGGTCGATGGCCAGATGGACGAGGTCACACAGCAGAACGCAGCGCTCGTCGAGCAAGCGGCGGCAGCCGCCGGTTCGCTGCAAGATCAGGCGGAAACGCTGCGTGCGACGATGGCCATGTCTAGGACAGAAGCGTGAGAAGGCGCTGGCGAACGGTCGGCTGACTCCTTAATTTCCAGAGCAAGAGGGCACGCCACCCTGCGCCGCTATGTCCGCTTCGCGCGGGGCGCCTTTGCCGCGCTGGACGTCTTTCCGGCCTTAGTCGAGCGCGCCGGCGTTGCGTTCGTTTCGGACTTCGGCTTCTTAGTGCCAGCCGCTTTGGTATCAGCGATGGAGATCACAAACTTGCTCCCGTCCTTCAACGATGCCAACCATTCTGGCGCCTGCCCCGGCCGCTCCACTCGGCTCCGGATTCAGGATCTCGGTACTTCGCCGGTTGGGGACCGCGAGGGTAGTTTCCGATGCGCTTTCCCGAGTGGGTATCGTTAGACTGGCTGCTGCAAAGACCAGGAACCTCGCACGATTCTTAACGTTCGCTCTCCACGCGGGCGCTCTGCCTCGACCGCTCCACGTCGCGCCCGGATCACGATCCGGATCACGATATTTGCGGGTCGCAGCTAGCGCAGCGTTGGCCGGGTCCTTTGCTGCGCCAGCTCTACATCGATTAGTCAGGTCGTAATCGTCAGGCCATGCGCTTTCATGAGCGAATGAATTTTTGCGACGGCGGCAATGGCCTGCTTTTTTGAAGCGCGTCTGCTCGGGCCTGCAATTTTTAATCCTTCGATGTTTGAGAGGGCCGTCGTTTTCTCCCCTGAGTGGTCTGAGGTCCCGCACTACGCCATACGTCTTTTCTTCGAGGCGTATCGTTGATCGTTACGGAGTTCGGCGTGCTCTGGCCGACCCTGTCGTAGCACCGCCGCTTGAGCATGTCCATTGGAAACGGCCGACGCCCGGCATTCACCCACCTGCAACATCCGCTTGTCACGCCGGAGGCCGCATCGGCCGAGAGGTGCCACAATGAACCGGTGGCTGCGGTATGAGCGGATGCGATCACGGAGGTGGACGCTATGCCCGACGGAAGCGCGGTAATACTGGCGAAGGGGAACGGCATGTCTGCATCACGGTTTGTTCGCTGTCTCGCCTTGCTGGTTGTCGGCGCAATGGTTGCGGCGGGGCCGGTGCAGGCCCAGTCATCACCGTTCGACTCCTTCCCCGTGCCCGCCGGCAGCGCGCCGCACGATGTTGCGCCGGCGTCAAACGGCCTCGTCTGGTACACGGCTCAGGCGCAAGGCGCCGCAGGACGACTCGACCCGCGCAGCGGCAAGATCGATCGAATCCCGCTGGGCGATGGCTCTGCGCCGCACGGCGTCATCGTCGGTCCGGATCAGGCGGCATGGATCACAGACGGCGGGCGCGACGCAATTGTGCGCGTCGATCCTGTGACGCTCGCGGTCACACGATTCCCGTTACCGAAGGAACGGCGAAATGCCAACCTAAACACGGCGGTCTTCGACAAACGAGGGCATCTCTGGTTTACCGGGCAAAGTGGAATCTACGGCGAACTCGACCCGAAAAGCGGTCAGATGCGCGTGTTCGACGCGCCGCGAGGACCAGGCGCATATGGAATCTGCGTGACGCCCGACGCCAGCGTGTACTTCGCTTCGCTTGCGGGAAGTTATCTCGGCCGGATTGATCCGACGAGCGGCGCGGCGCAGGTCATCGAACCGCCGACACCGCGGCAGGGCGCGCGCCGCGTATGGTCCGACTCGATGGGACGCGTCTGGATCAGCGAGTGGAACGCAGGAAAGCTCGGCATGTTCGATCCCGCGACGCATCGATGGCGCGAGTGGAAATTGCCCGGTTCGGATCCACACGCGTACGCGGTATTCGTCGACGAGAAAGATATCGTATGGCTCAGCGAATGGAGCGCGAACGCGCTGGTCCGGTTTGACCCGCGAACTGAACGGTTCGAGACGTTTGCGCTGCCGCGGCCGCACGCGAATGTGCGTCAGATGATGGGGCGCCCCGGTGAAGTGTGGTTATCCGAATCCGGCACGGATCACTTGCTGCGGTACCGGTCTTCGCCAACGATCTCCGGTAATTGATGCCGCGATGCGCGCAACCTTCACGAGGCAACGTGATGACAGACGATTCCCCTTCTGATCCCGACAAGCTGAAAGGCCCGGGTGGCATGACATTCCGCCAGATCCACGAGCAGGTGCAGAAGTCCGTTCAGCGGGACCGCGATACGCAGGCCGCGCACAACGCGCCTGCACCAGGGAACCGATGGCAACGGTGGATTCGATTTGTGTGGGGCCGCAGCGGTCGAAGATAGGGACCGCTCATCCTTTTCACGATCGGAAGTATCATTGTTTCGTGTGCTGGGCACTGCTGTTTTTCGTAGGCCGTTGAAGAGCTACAGAAACGTAGAAGCGGTGCAATGTAACTGTGGCCATGCCGCTTCCGCTGGCGTCGACTTGTCAGCGGCGCCGGAACCTGCACAAGGAGCCCATCATGAAGAGGAATTGCGATCGCGCGCAACTTCGCGCCACGCTCATTACGCTAATCGGTGCTGCTGCGCTGTGCTTCACCGCGATAGCTACCGCAGAAAGTCAGGCGGTGAAGAAGCTCGGCCAGATAACTGTCATCAATCAAACGCTTCAACCCAAACCCCTTAATTCAAACCCCGCGCCCCCCGCTAATAACAACTCGAATACGTCGAACGGCACTACACCGAACCAGACTGCGCCGAACGCCAACGTCAGCCCGACTCCTAACGCCGCCCCGACCTACAACTGGAGGGCTATAAACGCGGCGAATGCAGCGAATGCCGCGAATGCCGCGCGCGTCAACGCGGTCCCTGGAGCGCCGCCCGCTCACAAGTGATGGTTCGACGATCCATACACGAGCGGCCTGAATACCCAATGTCGTTGATCAGCAAGTGCGGATGTGACCTTCTGCGGTTCTAAAGAAATATCGCGCGCTGCCGACATCGCAAACACGGGTGGGCAGAGCCGCCTGTTGCTATTGCGAGCCGAAACGAACCTTGGAGGTGTGCGATGTCTCGTGTCTTTAGCATTTTGCGCAACATCGGCAGGCATCTTCTGCCGCAGGTTCGACTCGTCCCCGTATCCGGCGAGCAAGCACGGCGACGAGCCGCCGTGCGCGGTATTTGGTTCTAGCAAATCGGCGAACCGTCACCGTCAGTCCAACGCCGGCCCACAGGTTCGGGCTCGTCTCCAGCTTGTCGCGTCGTCCACCGTGCAGTTCAGCCATGCGGCGCTGCCCTACCGAATCCATCTTCGCGAAGTTCTGCTGCGATTGCGCGATGTCCTCGTCGGTCAGGCGGCTGATCAACGAATCGGCTGCGGCCCATGCTTCCTCATTGGTCTCGCGCACGATCACATGCAGGCGCACCCCGAAGCGCAGCGTGCGGCCACGGCGCGTGGCGCGCTCGCGCACGTCCGCGAATTTCTTCGCGACGGCCTCGGGCGGCTCGCCCCACGTCAGGTATGTATCGACGTGCTCCGCCGCGATCTCGTGCGCCGCATCAGATGAACCGCCGAAATATAGCGGCGGATACGGCTTCTGCACTGGCTCGTGGAAATTCTTCGCGCCCTTGACGCGCACATGCTTGCCGTCGAAATCGATCGACTCGCCCGCGGAGAGCCTGCGCCACACGTAAAGAAATTCGTCGGCGTACTCGTAGCGCGCCTCGTGGTCGAGAACGACGCCGTCGGCGGCCAGTTCGGTCGCATCGTGCCGGCCACGCCGACGGCGCCATCACTCCGGAAGCCGCTCGCCGAGACCCGGCTTGCGCGCGCGCCGCTCGCGCGGCTGCATCTTCTCGCGATGTCCGAGCAGCAGGCGCGCAAGCCCTTGCAGCGCGCCGCACAGCATCAGATAGACGAAGCCAACGAACAAAAAGATTTGCGCCGGATAAATCATCAGGCGATTGTTGAGCTGATTCGCGAGGAACGTGAATTCCGGCACGCCGACGATATAGGCCAGCGACGTGTCCTTGACGAGCGAGACGCACTGATTGACGAAGGACGGCATCATCACGCGCACGGCTTGCGGCAGGATCACTTCGCGCAACGCCTGCCAGCGCGTGAGGCCGAGCGACAACGCCGCCTGCCGCTGGCCATCGCCGATCGACGCGATGCCCGCATGCACCGAATGCGACAGATACGCGCCGCCGATGAGCGCGAGCGCGCACACGACCGTCGCGAGCCCCGGCACGTTCACATGCAGCAGGATCGGCATGAGGAAGAACGTCCAGAAGATCAGCATCAGCACGGGAATCGCGCGAAAGAACGCCACCACCGAAGTCAGCAGAAGATGCACGATGCCGCGTGTCATGGCGAGCGCGATGCCGCCCGCGAGGCCGATCATCGCGGCGAGCGACGCTGAAGTGACCGAGAGCGCGACCGTCAGCGCGATGCCGCCCAACGGCCCTGAAGGAAACGCGCCGAAAGCGAGATAGCGCAGCGAGAGCAGCCAGTCTAAACCGCTCATGCATGGCCTCGCTGAAAGGCGCGCGCGCGACTGCGCTGCCAAAGCACCAGCGCGACCTCGATGACGGCGATGGTCAGCACATAGAACACGGTCGCCGTGCCGAATGCCTGGAAGGTCTTGAACGTTTCCGTATCGACCTGACGCGACATGTACGACAGTTCCGCGACGCCGATGGCCATTGTCAGCGACGAGTTCTTCACCACGTTCATGTATTGCCCCGCGAGCGGCGGCGTCGCGATGCGCAGCGCCTGCGGCAGGATCACGTATCGCAGGGTCGCGAAGCGGCCCATGCCTAGCGCGGCGGCGGCCTGTTCCTGCGCATGGCTGACGCCGCGCATGCCGGCGCGAAACTCTTCGCCGATGAAGGCCGTTGTGTAGCAAGTGAGGCCTGTCCATCCAGCAAACAGTTCGAAGCTAGGCCAAGGTATTGAAACCGGGCCGAACGTCACTGCATGCGGTGTGTTGAGCCACGTCATCCAGTCGGACGGCAGCAACGCGGCCGCGCCGAAGTACCAAAAGAGCAATTGAACGAGCAACGGCGAATTCCGGAAAACGAAGACATAAAGCGCGGCGGCTTGCGCGAAGACCGCGCTTCGCGACGTGCGCGCGACCGCCAATAGGAAGCCGAGCAGCGTTGCGCCGATGCCCGCACATGCGGAGAGCCCGAGCGTGACGGCGAAGCCGTGCACGAGCCACGCGAGATACTTCGGTTCAAGCCAGGTGTGCATGATCGACAGCGAGAAACATAAGCAGCGAAAGCCGGCGCCCGAAGTTCGCGCGCCGGCCCATTGATGTCGTCGACGAGACTCAGCTGTTCTTCTGCGGATCGCCGATCTTGAAGAGGCGCGGCAGCGGTGCGGCGCTTCGAGGCCCGAACCACTTGTCGTAGATTCGGTTCGCCTCGCCGTCCGCTTCGAGTTTCGTGAGCGTGCTGTTCACGGCGTCGAGCAAGCGCGTTTCACCCTTCGGCACGCCCACGCCTTCGTAGTCGTTGGAAATCGTGAAAGGCGAGATTTCATAGCCGGACTTGTCAGGCACGCGCGCGAGCAGCGCGACGAGCTTCGGGCCGTCCTGCGTGATTGCCTGCACGTTGCCCGTGCGCAATGCGGCAAAGGCGAAAGGCGTATCGTCATAGGCGACGATGGTCGCGTTCGGGAATTTCGCGCGCACCTGCTGCTCGTTGGTCGTACCCTTGTCCGCGCCGATGCGCAGGCTGTTGATCTGATCGGGCGTCTTCAGCACGCCCTTCTTCGCGATGAACTGCGTGCCCGATGCGAAGTACGGCGTGCTGAAATCCACTTCCTTCTTGCGCTCGTCGGTGATCGTGAAGTTGGCGAACACGAGGTCCACCTTGCCCGACTTGAGGAAAGCAATGCGATTGGCAGGATTCGTCGGCTGCACTTCCAGCTTGACGCCGAGACTGCTCGCGACGGCGCGCGCATAGTCGACATCGAGGCCGACGATCTGGTTGTCCTTCGGATCGACGAAGCCGAATGGCGGGTTGCTGTCGAATGCCGCCACGCGCAGCACGCCTGCCTTCCTGATGTCGTCCAGACGGTCCGCATGCGCGCCGTTCGATGCAGTTACCAGCAGTGCCGCCAGCACCGCGCCCCAGGTCTTGATTTTCATTGGATGGATTCCTCGTTCGTTGTGCCGCCTGCGCCGTCGTCGTGCATCGGCGGTGGCGAGGCACGCACTGTATCGGCGTAAGGGGCACAAGGGAACGAAGTTTTTCTCACGTCGAAATCAGGCGGGAAGATTTGGCTTGGGGTTTGAGGAAAGGGAACCGTCACAAGCGTGAAAGGGTGCGATTCTTGTCTATCTGGCACGTCGCGGTGCAACGCATTACGTTCGATCATCGGTGATGCCTCTGCCTATCCGATCAAGCCGAGGCTTTGATTCTGAGCACACCCCGCGCAGGCGATAACCAATTTTTCTTCATTTTTTAATGGCTGAACGGTTCCCTTTCTGCGGACTGCGCAACGGGTATGCATGAATAAAAGCCGCAGCGTGCGCGTCACGGGCCAGGCTGCTCGTGCAGCGCATCACTCGGCAACTTCCCTCGCACTTGCCGCCGTGCAGTACTGGATGAGTCCATCGATGATCTGCGGAATTCCCGAGTCGATCGCGGGGCCATGCATCGGGAATATCCAGTCTATGTCGTACTTGCGTATCTTCATGAGTGCGGCATGCAGATGCGCGAGCGAAGGCAGATATCCCGACTTCTCGATAGAGCCGATGATGTCGCGCAACGCATCGCCCGACGCATCGACCGGTCCGTAGCTCATGAAGATATCCGACGAAAACAGCGCCTTCAGCCGCGGCACATAGAGCACGAGCGCGTCCCATTGATGCACGTGCGTCGTGAAGATCGGCACGATGCGCTCGCCCGATATCGTGATCGGCACTTCATCCTTGAGCGGCTTCGTCTTGACGGAAAAAATATCGGCGAGCGCGTGCGCGCAAATGGGATGCGCGTATGCAACGACGCCCGCATGACGCGATGAGAACTCGGGCAGCGCGGCAATTTCATCGGCTTCGAAATGCGGCGCCACGATGCTTCCGACCTCGCCCACTTCGATGCCCACGCTCCGCAGATTCGCCTCGAGTTGCGCAAAGTCGGCCCGCATGCCGGTGGAGACGCCCACGTATCCGCCCGAAGGCGAGCGAATGAAAAACTGCGAGAACGCGAGGTCCAGCTTCTCGATGTATAGCGTGTTGCGGTACACGTCGCTGCCGAATCGTTCGATTGACGATGCGTTCATGCCTTGGCCTCTCTTGCGGTTTCCAGTTGCCGAAGGGCGATCCTGCCGCGCCCGCCGAACTTCTCCAGATACAGGCGGACATAGTGCGCGTTATCGTATAGGAACGCGATGTCGGTCGGGACCATGTTTCGAATCGCAAGCAAGGGAACGGGTGCTTGCAGCGGCCGAAACGACCGGTTCCAGAGGCCCGGCTCCTCGCAGCCCGGAAAGAATTGGCCGATCATCAGATGGCGTTCGACGAAGCTCGGCTTGAGCCTTTGCTGAACGCGCTCGACCGCGTGCGCCGCATTGGCGATTCGCATCGGAACGATGATACGGCAACGATATGTGTCCAGCATTCCGCCGCTTTGCCCGAAGTCTTCGCGATGCGCCGCGACTTCCTGCTCGAACGCGTCCGCGTCCGCAGACCAGTTGCTGAAGAACGCTATGCTCTTCCTCAGCACCGCCGATCTCGCGAACGGGCATACGTCCCCCAGCCGGCCGACATCCGCATGCGGCGCGCACAGAAATTGTACGATCCAGTCGACGACATCGGCGAACGCTGGATCGGACGATGCCTCGTCGAAAGGAATCTGCTCCGATTCCGATAGCCTTATTGACATAGTGACCCTCGTCAACCGACGCGCTTCGTCCGTTAGCCCATCTGGCGAATCAGTCGTCCCCATTCATGGTCGTAATGGTCCGGCGCGATCCGCATGAGTCCGCCGCCCGGCGTGAACGTTAGCTCCCCGAAATAGATATGATCGTCGGGTGCGTAGAGATCGACGCGCACATAGCCGAGACCGTCCGCCAGGCGCGTCGCGATCTCGACAATCTCTTTCCAGTTCCTGAGCGGCGGAGCAGCCACGTCGCTGCACGGATAATCGCCAAGAACGATGTCCATGCGATTCCACTGCGGATCGTAGAAATCGTGGCGCGGCTGGCCGAACCGGTCGGTAATGACGCCGGTATAGATGATCCGTCCGTCCGGTCCGTTCCCGAAGATATTGAGCTTGATGTCAGGCGGAATCTTGCCGTCTTTATCCAGCAGCAGTTTCTCGAAGAACACGCGACGCTCGATCGGCTCATAGTGCCGTTCGCGTGTGTGGCGATAGAAGTTCGTATCGAGCCACCTGCTCGCGATCCGGCTCAGTTCTTCGAACGACGTATCCGCCTTTCTCCAGACCACTTTCACAAAACCGCAACCGTGATTGGCTTTCATCACGAAGGCATCGGGAAGCGAGTCGAAGACATCGCGCGTGAAAACGTCGGGCGCAGCGATCAACGGAATCAGATGCCGCTCGCCGATGGTGCGTTTAACGTGGTCTCTGACGAGCAGCTTGTCGGTGAGCGCAGTCCATTGCGGCTGCGGATTCAGGCAGCGGTCGAGAATCAGTTCGTTGAAGGTCGAGGGATTGGCGAGGTTCGGGAATCGCCCTACTTTTCGGCGATGCAGGAGACGCAGCAGCAACGCATCCGGAAGCGCGCTTCTCGCAGCCCTGAATAATGTCGATGCCGCCGCTGCCCGCGTCTTGCCGGCAACCACGGCCAAGCTGCTTGCCAGCGTGCGAGCACGCGCCTCATGGACTCCGTGGACCGAGCTTCTCGTTTCCGCGGGAATGGTCATCGACTTCCTCCTTGCCCGAGTGATCTTCCTCGCCGACGATACGGCAACTCAGCCGCCGCCGAAAACAAGCAATTCTTCGATTCATAGATGCAGTTCACGCGCGACGAATTGCCGGGGCCGACATCATTTGTCGTGAATTACTCATCGCGCCGGAGCTGAAAAGCAAACGACAATAAATCGTTTGTCGTTGCTGATCGCGCTGTCTTCTAATGACTGGCTGCTTTACACCATTCAGTATTCGATGACCACGGCACTCGGCGCACCGCCGCGCTTCTGCTTCCTGCCGGAGCGTTCCATCCTTCATGGACTGACACGGGAATGAAATGGCCGACCTGACTTCGACGCATGAACGCTATCTGTCCACGCGACCCGCTCGCGCGGGCTTAACCACGACCGTCCTTTACCGGTGGCTATCCTGGCTCGTACCGGCGATGGTCGTGCTGCTATGGGAAGCCGCCGCACGCGCCGGACTCATTGCACCGCAAGTGCTTCCCGCACCGAGCCGCGTCCTCGCAACCGCCGCGAATATGGCGCAGAACGGCGAACTCTTCGTTCACCTTGGCGTTTCGCTGTTGCGCGCGGCGGCGGGCTTCGCCATTGGCGGGATCATCGGGCTGGCGCTGGGTGTCGTGGTCGGCTTCTCGCCCCTTGCGCAGGCGATTATCGATCGCTCCGTGCAGATGGTGCGCGCCATTCCTTTTCTGGCGATGCTCCCGCTCGTCATCGTGTGGTTCGGCGTCGGCGAAACCGCAAAGATCTTTCTGGTCGCGCTCGCGGTCCTCTTCCCGATCTATATCAACACGATGCTCGGCATCCGCCAGATCGATCCGAAGCTGATGGAGCTTGCCAAGGTCGTCGGCATGAGCCGAAGCGCGACCGTGCGGCGAATCATTCTTCCCGGCGCAATGCCCTCGATCCTCACTGGCGTGCGCTATGCGCTCGCTCATGCGTGGCTTGCCCTCGTCATCGCCGAAACGCTTGCGACGACCAAAGGCATCGGCTTTCTCGCGATGGACGCGCGCGAGTTCCTGAACACCAATGTCATCGTGCTGACCGTGATCATCTACGCGATCATCGGCGTCGTCGCGGACACACTCGTGCGCTTGCTCGAAGGCCATTTCCTCTCCTGGCATGCGAACTACGCGAACAGCAACAAGGGAGCGCACAAGTGACTGGAAGCATCGCTCTTTCGCGCGATTCCTCGCCAAGCGCGTCGGCCACTCGCGAGCCAAGCGCCGCATCGACGCTGGCCGTATCGGTTCGCGGTCTTCAGCGGCGCTACGGCAGCCGCGTCGTCATCGATGCCCTCGATCTCGACATCCGCAAAGGCGAATTCGTCGCGCTGCTGGGCGAAAGCGGATGCGGCAAGACCACGCTGCTGCGCGCGCTCGCAGGACTCGATCGGCCCGATGCGGGAAGCATCCGCGCGCCGGCCAGGCCTTCCGTCGTGTTCCAGGAGCATCGGCTTCTTCCGTGGGCGACGCTGTGGCAGAACGTGTCGCTCGGTCATGAGAACACTATCGGCCGCAATGGCGCGGCGCGTGCGCTGGCCGAAGTCGGACTCGCAGGCCGCGAGGACGACTGGCCGCGCAATCTATCGGGCGGGCAGGCTCAGCGTGTGGCGCTGGCGCGCGCGCTCATCCACGATCCCGCGCTGCTGCTGCTCGACGAGCCATTCGCGGCGCTCGATGCCCTCACGCGCATCAAGATGCACGGGCTCGTGAAGGAGCTCGTCGCGCTTCATCACCCCGGCGTGCTGATCGTCACGCATGACGTCGACGAAGCCCTCGCGCTCGCCGACAGAATCCTCGTCATGCGCGCGGGACGCATCGCGGCTTCGTTCGAGCCGAAGGCGCACACGCCGCAAACGCTGCGGCCCATCCTGCTCGACGAGCTGGGTGTCCGTTCGCATTGACCGCCTTTTCCACGACAAGAAGGACCCGAGAGAATGAACGATTCATCGCTGACCCGCCGCCAGTTGTTGCGCGCGGCGGGTGGCTTGTTTGCCGGCGCAGCCGTCGGCGGCCTGTTCCCGGCGCAGGCGGCCGAGCCGCGCAAGCTCACGCGCAATACCGATACGGTCCGCATCGGCTGGGGCTACGGCAGCCTGCCGGACATCGCGAAACAGCGCGGCGTGTTCGAGAAGACGCTCGCTGCCAAAGGCATCAAGGTCGAATGGGTCGGACCGTTTCCGAACCACGCGCCCTCGATTCAGGCGGTCGTCGGCGGCAGCGCGGACTTCGGCTTCTGGGGATCGACGACACCCGCGCTCGCCGCCATGCTCGCCGGCTCGCCCATCGTCTTCAACGCATTCGATATCTATTCGCCGCGCTCCACTGCGATCATCGCGAAGAAGTCGAGCGGCATTCGTTCGGTGAGCGATCTGGCGGGCCGCAAGGTCGCCGTCAACCGCTCGGGACTCGGCGAATTCCTGCTCATCGCGGCGCTGGAAAAGCATCGCGTCGATCGGGACAAGGTGCAGTTCGTCTATCTGAATCCGCCCGACGCGGCGCCGGCCTTCGCGCAAGGCAAGGTCGATGCGTGGTCCATGTGGTCGCCGGGCGTCGACATTTCGCGTTTCGCCAACGATGCGCACGACATCTTCAACGAAGGCCGCGATCTGGATTTCCTGATCGACTACAGTTCGCTCGTGACGCGCCGCCAATTCACCGAGGAGAACTCGGAACTGATCCGCGCCGTGATCGATGCGTACTACGTCGAAGGCGCATGGCAGTCCGCGCATTCCGCCGATGCCGAACTGCTCGTTCAACGCGAGGGCAAGTATCCGGATCAGGTGCGCGAGTACTTGACGAGCCTCAAGCGCGTCAATCAGTTTCACGAGCCCGACGACGCCGCGTTCATTGCGCAATTCCAGCGCGCGGCCGACTGGCTCGCGGAACGCAAAATCATCAATTCGCGCATCAAGGTCGCGGATTACAGCGTCAAAGTGTGACGCGAGGACACGCACGATCATGACTGAACGCACTCAACACACAAGCTCGAATCCGCGCCTCGTGTCGCCCCTTTCCGCGACGCTCGGCTTCTCGCAAGTCATCGACGATATCGCCGCGACGGCCGCCGAACGCGAACGCGATCATCGGCTGCCACACGAGGAAATCGCGAAGCTCAAGGCGCTCGGCTTCGGCGCGCTGCGTCTTCCTTCCGATGCCGGCGGCCATGGCGTGTCGCTGCGCGAACTGTTCGTCGTCGCACGCGACATCGCCGCAGCGGATTCGAACATCGCGCACGCGTTTCGCAATCATCTGTGGCAAGTCGAGGCCGCGCTCAAAAGACGCGAGCATCCGTTTCATGCGCGCGTGCTCGAACTCACCGCGCAGAAAAAGACCATCGGCCTGGGTTTCGTCGAAAGCGATGTGAGAGCGGCGGGCGCGCGGCCCACGAAAGTGCTGACGCGGCTGGAATGGGACGCGTCGCGCGATGTCTATGTCGGCTCCGGCGAGAAGCCCTACGCAACGGGCAATCTTTATAACGATGCATTCACCGGCGTGGCGGTGGAAAGCCGCGCGGGGCGCACGGTGCAGTACGTGCTGGAACGCGGCGCAGGCGTCAGCAACGACGATGACTGGCAGGGTTTCGGCCAGCGTCTGACAGGCTCGGGGACGGCGCGCTTTCACGACGTGACGGTGCCGCCCGCGCACGTTTATCCCGCCGATCCGCCGAAGTCCGACGAAGCCGCGCCGTGGGGCTTCACGTTCCATCAGGTCTATCTGACCAACTGCATCGCCGGGATTGCGCGGCGCGTCGCGCTGGACGGCGCCGGCGTGCTGCGTGCGCGAGGACGCAACTTCTATCATGGCGAAGCCGCGCATCCCACGGACGAACCCGTGCTGCACGCCCTGCTCGGCCGCATTCGCGCCTATGCGGCAAGCGTCGAAGCAATCGCCGACCGCGCAGCCGATGCGTTGCAGCGCGCGTGGGACGCTTACGGCACGCGCGATGAATACGAGGCGACGCTTGCCGCCACGCTCGCGGCATCGGAGGCGAAGGTGGTCATCGACGATCTCGCGCCGCAGATCGCAAGCTGGCTGATCGATCTCGGCTCGGGATCGGTCGTCTCACGCATCGGCGCGCTGGACCGGCACTGGCGCAACATCAAGGTCATCGCGTCGCACAATCCGCGGCTCTATAAGGAACGCCTGCTCGGGCAAAACCTGTTGAGCGGACAACTGCCGCCCACGGGCGCGTTCTTTTGATGATGCAGTGAAGCGTGTCCGCTCGCTTGCGGACACGCATGCGCTCACGCGCTCACGCGTTCAACAGCCGGCGCACGCGCGGCATCACTTCGTGGGCGAAGCGGGCCATGTCCGCTTCGAACGGCTGAAACTGCAGCATGAACAGTTCGATGCCCGCGCGATGGAAATCCGCAATGCGCCGCGCAACGGTATCGTAATCGCCGACGAGATCGGCCGCCGTTCCGCCGTTCGACCCAACCCGCGCCGAGCGCGCGAAGGTCTGATGCATGACGGCGTTCGGATCGGTATTCGCCTTCTGCTGCTCGCGCAGCGGCTTGTCGAGTTCCGCCAGCGCGAAGAGATGCTGCAAATGCGCGAGCGCTTCATCGTGCGTCTCGCGCGCGATCACGAACGCCGATAAGCCGAAGCGCAACGGCTCCCGCCCAGCCGGACGCGCACGCGCGGAGACATCGGCGATGAGCTTCGCAACGTCGTCGTGCGGCTGACCGTTGATGAACCACACGTCGCCATGCGCCGCCACGAGCGAACGCGCCGGCTCCGATTCGCCGCCCACATAAATACGCGGACGCGCGCGAAACGGATCGCCGGGACGCAACTGGTAATCGTCGATACGAAAGTGATCGCCGCGATGCGTCAGCGCTTCGCCGCGCAGCAACGCATCGACGACGCCGATCCACTCGCGGCCATACGCGTAACGCTCATCGTGCTCGGCGAAACCGATGCCGGCGCGCTCAAGCTCGGGACGATTCCACGCATTCACGAGATTGATCGCGAAGCGCCCGCCGCTGATATGCTCGATCTGCTGCGCCATTTTCGCGAGCACCACCGGATGATAGAGATAAGGCTTGATCGCCGTGATGATCTCGATGCGCGACGTGAGCGCCGCCAGCGCCGCCGATGCCGTCCATGCCTCGAGCTGATCGAGCGAAGGATCATGCGGATTGATCGTATGTTGCGCGACGAGCACGGAGTCGTAGCCGAGGCGTTCGGCTTCGAGCACGAGCGCCTTGTTGCGCGCCCACGATGCATCGTAAGGCTCGTCGGGATCCTGCAGCGCCGCGCGGCTGCCATGCACCAGCGCCCAAACGCCGAAGCGGGGAGAGTTGGACATCGTTTGAATGAGCCTCTAGAGAAGTGGCGAAGCACATCATGCTAATGCCGCTCGCGCGTCCGGCTATCCAATTTATAAAGATAACCAATCGTTCCTTGAGGTCATAAGCGTGGGCCGCTCGCGCATCGCTTCGCGCTCCATGCAACGCGACACATCACCCTTCATCGAAGAAACGGTTGCGCGGTCTCGGCAGACCCAGATGCTCGCGCAGTGTCGCGCCTTCGTATGCGCGCCTGAAGATGCCGCGCCGCTGCAGTTCCGGCACGACCTTCGCGACGAAATCATCAAGGCCCGCCGGCAAGAACGGAAACATCACGTTGAAGCCGTCGCTGCCTTCCTCGACGAGCCATTGCTCCATCTCGTCGGCGATGTCCGTCGCGGTTCCGACCATCTGCAAGCCCGAATAGCCGCCGACACGGCGCGCAAGCTCGCGCACGCTCAGCCCTTCCCTGCGCGCCATGTCGATGACGCGTTCGCGCGCGCTCCGGCTCGCATTCGTTTCGGGAATCTCGGGCAGAGGGCCGTCCGGATCGAACGACGATACATCGTGCCCGAGCGCGATCGACAGCGAGGCGAAGCCGCTATCGTCGTGCACGAAGGTATCGAGCAGCGCGCGCTTTTCCTGCGCTTCGTCGCGCGAATCGCCCACCACGACGAACGCGCCGGGCAGGATCTTCAGATGATCCCGCGCGCGGCCGATGCGTTCCATGCGGCCTTTCACGTCGGCATAGAAACGCTTGCCCGCGGCGAGATTCGGCTGCGCGGTGAAGACCGCATCGGCGGTTTCGGCGGCGAGCTGCTTGCCCGCCTCCGACGATCCCGCCTGCACCACCACGGGCCAGCCCTGCAACGGCCGCGCGATGTTCAACGGCCCGCGCACCGACAGATACGGCCCCTTGTGATCGAGCACGTGCAGCTTCGCCGGATCGAAGAAGAGGCCGCTTTCGGTGTCGCGCACGAAGGCGTCGTCGGACCAGCTATCCCAGAGGCCCGTGACGACATCGTGGAACTCGCGCGCTCGCCGATAGCGCTCGTCGTGCTCCATGTGCTCTTCGCGGCCGAAGTTGCGTGCGGCATCGGGATTGGACGTGGTGACGAGATTCCAGCCCGCGCGCCCGTCGCTCAGATGATCGAGCGACGCAAAGCGCCGTGCGATGTGATACGGCTCGTCGAACGTGGTCGATGCCGTCGCCACCAGCCCGATGCGCTCCGTCACCGAGGCGAGCGCGGAAAGCAGCGTGAACGGTTCGAACGAAGTGGCGGTGTGGCTGCGCTTCAACGCATTCACCGGCATGTTGAGCACGGCGAGATGATCGGCCATGAAGAAGGCATCGAAGCACGCTTTCTCCAGCGTCTGCACGAAGCGTTTCAGGTGCTTGAAGTTGAAGTTGGCGTCGGGGTATGCGCCAGGGTAGCGCCACGCGCCGGTGTGCAGGCTGACCGGACGCATGAACGCGCCGAGATGAAGCTGTCGTGAGTGTGGCATCGCGTCGATTGAATGCGTAGTGTGATTCGCGCCAAGGTACTGCAACTGGCGAAAACGCGCTCGAATGCTTCGGCACTTTGCTTTTCGCGCGACGCGGAATATGCATAGCATCGGACATGAACGGCGATCATGCCTTCCTGCTTCACTTGCAAAGCATGAAAGATTCGTAGCCGCGGTACGCGAAGTGCCTATAGTCGAATGCTCCATCCCACCACTTTCGTCCGCTCCATGAAACACACGTTCCATCGTCGCAGGCTGATCGCCGGCGCTGCGTCCTTCCTGTTCGCCGCCATCGCATTCGCGCCCCTTTCCACGCGCGCCGAGACACGCGAGGTCGTCATCGGCTATCAGGATATGGTGGTGCCCTGGCGTTATGCGCAGGCGAGCGGCGCTGTCGAGAAGGCGACGGGCTACAAGGTCACCTATCGCAAGCTCGGCAGCGGCGCGGACGTCATTCGCGCGCTCGCGTCGGGTTCGATACAAGTCGGCGAAGCGGGTTCGAGTCCAATCGCGGCGGGCTTGTCGCAAGGCGTCGATCTCTCGCTGTTCTGGATTCTCGACAACATCAACGACGCCGAAGCGCTCGTCGCCCGCAACGGCTCGGGCGTGACCAAGCTCGCCGATCTCAAGGGCAAGACGCTCGGCGTGCCGTATGTGTCGACCTCGCATTTCCATGCGCTCGTCGCGTTGCAGCAGGCGGGCGTCGATCCTTCCGCGGTCAGGATCGTCAATCTGCGTCCGCCCGAAGTGGCCGCAGCGTGGGAGCGCGGCAACATCGACGCGACCTATATCTGGGACCCGGTGCTCGCGAAGGTCAAGCAGAACGGCAAGGTGCTCGTCACGTCGGGCGAGGTGGCGAAGGAAACTGGCAAGGCGACCTTCGACGGCTTCGTCGCGTCGCGCAAGTTCGCGCAGGACAACGCCGCGTTCATGGCCGGTCTCGTCAAAGTGCTCGCCGACACCGACGCGCAATATCGCGATCACAAAGCCGACTGGAGCGCCGGCTCCGCGCAGGTGAAGGCCGTGGCACGGGAATCCGGCGCGAACGCCGCCGACGTGCCCGCGAGTCTCGCGCTCTACGCGTTCCCGACGGCGGGCGAACAGGCATCTCAGACGTGGCTCGGCGGCGGGCAACAGTCCGGCGCGGCGAAATCGCTTGCCGCGACTGCGCAGTTCCTCAAGCAGCAGGGCACGATCCAGAACGTGCTCGCGGATTACTCCACGGGCGTCGATCCGCGCTACGCGCAGCAGGCCGCGAAATGACATCGCTTTCCATCCGCAATCTCGGCGTCACTTATGACGGCGCGAGCGCGCCTGCGTTGGAAGGCGTCGATCTGCACATCGGCAGCGGCGAGTTCGTCGTGGCGCTCGGCGCATCGGGCTGCGGCAAGACCACGCTGCTCAACTGCCTCGCCGGTTTCATCGATCCGACCGAGGGCGAGGCATCGCTCAACGGCGAACCGATCGCCGGACCGGGCGCGGAGCGCGGCGTGGTGTTTCAGAAGCATGCGTTGATGCCGTGGCTCGACGTGCTCGACAACGTCGCGCTCGGCTTGCGCTTTCGCGGCGTGAAGCGCGCCGAACGTCACGTTATCGCGCGGCGCACGCTTGCCCTCGTCGGCCTGGCGCAGCACGAGCATGCGAAGGTCCACGCGCTTTCGGGCGGCATGCAGCAACGCGTCGGCATTGCGCGTGCGCTCGCGAGCGATCCCGAAGTCCTCTTGATGGACGAACCGATGGGCGCGCTCGACGCCCTCACGCGCGAAAGCGTGCAGGAGCTGGTGCTGGATGTGTGGGCGCGCACTCGCAAGACGGTGTTCTTCATCACGCACAGCGTGGAAGAAGCGCTCTTTCTGGCGACGCGGCTCGTGCTGATGACGCCCGGTCCCGGACGAATCGAGGAAGTGCACGAACTGCCTTTCTCGCGCGAATACGTGCGTGGCCGCGATGCGCGCGCCGTGAAGTCGTCGCCCGCGTTCATCGAATGGCGCGAGCGGCTGACGCGCCGTTTGCATCGCACGGAAAAGGAGGCCGCGTGAACCGGCAGGCTTCGGATGCATCGTTGTCCGGTGCAACGGCGGGGTCGCGGCTCACTCGACGCACCGCTCGCGCGAAGCATCGCGCCCGCAATCGCGGTATGCCCGGCGCGGGGCCGACCGCGCTGCCGAGTGCGCTATGCGTTGTCGTGCTCGCGGCGTTGTGGTGGTCCGCCACGCATTTCGGCTGGTTGCCGCCGCTCTTCCTGCCTTCGCCCGAGGCGGTATGGCACGCATTCGTCGATGCGTGGCATGGGCGTCTGCAAGGCGGCCTGCCGCTCTCGGAACATCTGCTGTGGAGCGCGATTCGCGTGTTCGGCGCGTTCGCGCTGGCGGTCGTCACGGCGGTGCCCGTCGGCATTCTGATGGGCGTGAGCCGCATCGCGCGCGGTGTGCTGGACCCGCCGCTGGAGTTTTATCGGCCGCTGCCGCCGCTCGCTTATCTGCCGCTCGTCGTCATCTACTTCGGCATCGACGAGACCGCGAAAATCGTCGTGATCTGGCTCGCGTGCTTCGCGCCCATCGCGATGGCCGCCCGTGCCGGTGCGAGAAGCGCGACCGCCGAGCAGGTGAACGCCGCGTGGTCGCTCGGCGCGAACTTCCGCCAGGTGGTGTGGCATGTCGTGCTGCCCGCCGCGCTGCCGGAAATACTGACGGGCTTGCGCATCGCGGTCGGCTTCGGCTGGACCACGCTCGTCGCCGCCGAAATGGTCGCCGCCACCGCCGGGCTCGGGCAGATGGTGCTCAACGCATCGAGCTTCCTGCGCACGGATGTCGTCGTGATGGGGATCGTGTTGATCGGCGCGATCGCGTGGATTTTCGATTTCGGCATGCGCGCGCTGGAGCGGCGGCTCGTGCCGTGGAAGGGACGCTGAACGGTGAAATCAGGCTCGGCCAGGCTCTCTGGACGGCCTGTTCACGAGTGCGCGCGATGACGCCGCCGCGTAAGCGCATCGTCCGTCACCGTGTCGATGCGGCGCGCGAGCGTCTCGACGATATGTCGCGCGAGCGGCCACGGCCCGTACCCCGCTGCCGTGTTGATATGACCGGCGTCGCCCAGATTCACGAAAGCGCTGTTCCAGTGCTGCGCGAGCGCGCGCGCTTCGTCGATGGGAATCCACGGGTCGTTCGTGCTGCCGACGACGAGCGAGGGCACATCGAGGCGGCGCGCGTCGAACGCGCCCGCAGAACGAAACTTCGACGGACTCGCCGGCGCGACGAACAGCACGCCGAGCACCGTCGCGCCCAACCCATGGAACGCGCCGCGCGCACGCTGCGCAAGCGCCTGCGCGACGGCCAGGCAACCGAAACTGTGCGCCGCCAAAACGGTCGGATTCGGCGCATGCAGGAGTGCGTCGTGCACGGCGTCGCTCCATGTTTCCAGATGCGGCGCATTCCAGTCGCGTTGTTGGACACGCCGCGCGCCGGGCATCTGGCGTTCCAGCCAGCTCTGCCAGTGCGCGCCTTCGCTGCCATGCAGCCCGGGAACCGTCACGAGCGTGACGGGGTGCGATTCTTTTCTATCTGGCACGACGCGGTGCAACGCATTACGTTCGATCATCGTTGATGTCTCTGCCTATGTGATCAAGCCGAGTCTTTATCAATCGAGCGCCAATCTATGCCGCTGCGACTGCGGTCTTCAGATCACGCCCCGCGAAGAACTCATCATCCGGCACGACATTGAGGGCGATCGTCAGCCGGTTCGCGTAATTGAAGAAAGCGGCGATCTCCAGCACTTCCGTCACGGCTTGCTGCGTGAAGCCGATCTCGCGCAACTGCTGCAAGTCGTCGTCGCGGATGCTGGATGGATCGCGCGTCAGACGCACCGAAATCTCGGCGAGCGCGGCTTCCTTCGGCGTCAGCCGCACATGATGAAACCCCTGCGCGATGCGCTGCGCACGGACCGTATCACCGAGCACATGCGCGAGCGCCTGCGTGTGATTGAACACGCAATAGCTGCACTCGTTCGCCGCCGATGTCACGACCGCAATCAATTCGCGCTCGGCCGCCGTCAGGTTGCTCCGGTGCGGATCGACGAGATGCTCGTAGAACGTGAAGAGCCGGTAAGCGGTATCCGGATTCACCGAAAACGCCGCGAGCCAGTTCGGCACGAAGCCGTACTGCCGGCGAAACTGCGCATGAATCGATGCGACGTGCGGCGGCAAGCGCGCTTCATCCGGCACGACGAAGCGTGATATCGGCTCGCGATTGACGTTGGCATCGGCAAGCGTCGCCGGATCGGGCGCAAGTGTGGACATCGTCGGTTTCTCCCGGTGTGGATGAAGAGCTCAACGTTAGCTCACGCGCACGATCATCGGTACGACTCATTTTTCATAAGCTAAGCGATCCGCGCGCATCGCGCCCGGCTGAATTGCTAATCGCAAATCGATATTGGAACGAGCCGGAACACACTGCGCATAATGGTCCGCTGCATGTTCGAATCTATCCGGACGAGGAATGCGACATGGCAAACATTCCCAGCGCCGATGCATCCGTCATCGGCCGGCTCGAAGTGCCCGACCAGAATGCCTTGAGCGACGATATCCGCGAACTCGTCGCGCACCACGATGGCGACAACTGGATTCGCGCGCTGTCCATCAATCCTGATACGGCACGCCGCTTCACGCAGTATTTCGAGAAGCTCTTCAGCGCGACGGCAGGCCGCTTACCGATCGACGAGCGCGAACTCATCGCGGTCATCGTTTCGCGCACGAACGGCTGCGCACGCTGCACGATTCATCATGCGCGCTCGCTTGCTGCCGCTTCGCGCGATCGCGTGCGCGCAAGGCGCATCGCACTCGACTATCACCTCGCCGATCTATCGCCGCGTCAACGCGCGCTCGCAGAGATCGCCGAGACCATCACCACGTCGCCGCGCGCCATCACGCCGCATGACTTCGAACGCTTGCGGCGGCTCGGTCTCGACGATGCCGACATACTCGAAGCCATCGAGATCGCATCGTGGTTCAACCATACCAATCGCATTTTTATCGCAACGGGCGTCGTGCCTGACGAGAAATACTTCTCGACGCTTGCCTGAGATTCCCAAGGAGACATCGATTCGGCGAAGCAGCGCGCATCGCCTGCGATCGGCGGAATGACCTGCGCGTACAAGCCGCTGAGGTTTCCGCGATCCTGCAGACTCGGTTGTCTTCGAAACCGGTCTTTTTGGTTCCCGCAGACTATGTTGTGCACCATAAAACCCTTGAGACACCCTTGACAGACACTCTTACGATATATATCTTTAGATATGTTTTACGATATATCAAGGAGTGCGACCATGAGATCTCGAGGTTTTCACCGATGCAGCCACGCTGTCGCCCCCGGCCCCGAACGGCATTTTGAATTCGATTCGCCCTTCCGAGCCGCGTGGTTCATGTTCGAGCGCTGGGGCATGGTCGGCCGGCATCGGCACGGCGGCGGGCGGTTCGGCAGGGGCGGTGGCTTCGGGGGGATGGGCGGATTCGGCGGCGGTCCCGACGACATGGGCGGCATGCCGCGTGGCCGCAAGTTTTCGTCGGAGGACCTGCAACTGCTGCTTCTCGCGATGCTCGAAGAGGCCCCGCGCCACGGATACGAGCTGATCAAGGCGTTGGCGGACCGCTCCAACGGCTTCTATGCGCCGAGTCCCGGCATGGTCTATCCCGCGCTCACGTATCTCGAAGAACTCGGCCATGCAACCGTCGAACTGGAAGGCAACCGCAAGCGCTACGCGCTATCGGAGTCGGGCCGCGCGTATCTCGCTGCGAACCGCGAGCGCGTCGATCTGATGCTTGCAAGGCTTTTGCATTTTGCACGCAAGATGGACCTCGTGCGCCGCGCCTATGCGGGCGAGGATCCGGACGACGCGGCAGCCGACAACGGATGGGCGCCCGAACTGATCGCCGCGCGACACGCGTTGAAACGCGCTCTGCTGCTGCGCACCGATGCATCGCAGGGAGAGCAGCGCCGTATCGCGGCCATTCTCGCGCGTGCAACGGCGGAGATCGAACAGGGCGACGCCAGCCCGCAATCAAAAACGCAGGCCAACGATTGAAGAACATCCGATGATCCATTCCGCGACGAACGAACGGCAGGACCGCCCCAATCTCGAAGTCACGCGCGTGCGCCATGCACTCAAGTTCCGCCTGCTTCAAGTGAAGCGCGTGCATGCAATGAACCCGCGTTTGATCCGCGTGACATTGACGGGCGAAGCGCTCGCCGATTTCGAAACCGCATCTTTCGACGATCACGTAAAGGTCTTTTTCCCGCAGCCCGGCGAGACGATGCCCGTCATTCCCGAAGCGGGCCCCGACGGTCCCGTTTTCGATCCGGCGAAGCCCAAACCCATCGCGCGCGATTTCACGCCGCGGCGCTTCGACCGCGAGGCGCTGGAATTGGATATTGAATTCGCTTTGCACCAAGCCGGTCCGGCGACGGCGTGGGCGTCGCAGGCCGCGCCGGGTCACACTCTCGGCATCGGCGGGCCGCGCGGCTCGTTCGTCGTGCCGTCGCATTTCGACTGGCATCTTCTGATCGGCGATGAAACCGCCCTGCCCGCCATCGCGCGTCGTCTCGAAGAACTGCCCGAAGGCACCCGCGCGGCCACGTTGATCGAAGTCGCCGATCCTTCCGCGTGCTTCGAACTCAATTCGCGCGCCGATCTCTACGCGCAATGGTGTTACCGCGACGAGACCGCGCAATCAGGCGATGTGTTGTCCGCGCTGCGCGAGTTGTATTTGCCCGATGGCGAAGGCTATGTGTGGGCCGCCGGTGAAGCGACGCTGATGCGTTCGGTGCGTCAGTTGCTTTGCGACGAACGCGGTATCGACAAGCGGCGCATCCGTGCCTCCGCTTATTGGAAGCGCGGCGAGCTTGGCGTGCATGGAACGATCGACGATTGACGGCGGGGAATTGCTAAGAGCGGCAAGCGATAAATTAAACTGATGCCCGAACCTTTCCTTCAGCAAGTCCCATGGACACCCGCGAACTGCTCAATCTCGCGTACTTGCGCGCATTCAGACTCGTGGTGCAAACCGGCAGCGCCACGCGCGCTGCATCTGCGCTCTTTCGCGCGCAATCCGCCGTTACACGGTCGCTGCAGGAACTCGAAGCGGCGGTAGGCGAAACCCTGCTCGAACGCCGTCCATCGGGCATGTTGCCTACGCCCGCCGGACGCGCTGTTTTATTGCGTTGCGAGCGCATATTCTTCGAACTCGAAACGCTCGCGCAATGGTGCGCCGCGCGGCAGTCGCGTCGACGCTCGGCATCGGGGAATGCATTGCCGGCTTTTCTCCTGAACACGCGGCGGCTGCAATTGTTTTCCGCACTGGCGCGTCATCGTCATATGCCCAGCGCCGCTCAGACACTCGGCCTCAGTCAGCCCGCCGTCAGTAGCGCCATACGCATCATGGAAACCGGCGCGGGCATGCAATTGTTTCATCGCAGCCCGCGCGGCCTGTTGCTCACGAGCGAAGGCGAGACTTTCGTGCTTCACGTGCGTCGCGCGCTCAATGAGTTGCGGCATATTCCCGATGATCTTGCCGCCTTGCGCGGCACCATTCAGGGTTATGTCACCGTCGGCGCGCTGCCGCTTGGCAGAACCTTGATTCTTCCTCGCGCGATTGCACGCGTCGCCGCTCAATATCCCGGCGTGCGAATTGCAACCGATGAAAGCGCGTATGAACCGCTCGTCGCCGGACTGCGGGCGGGCGATATCGATTTCGTACTCGGCGCGCTGAGAGCGAACGATGCATCGAGCGGCCTGGCGAATGAACGTCTCATGTCGGAAGACATGGTGGTCCTTGCGCGGCGCGATCATCCGTTAGCGAGCAAGCGCGACTTGACACTCAACGAATTGATCGCAGCCCAGTGGGTTTTGCCACGCAGCCATGCACCCGCACGGGGCATATTCGAAGCGCAATTCAGGCGCCTCAAGCTCAAACCGCCGATGCCGACCGTCGAGACGGCGGACCTTGCCATCATTCGCGGCTTGCTGGCTCATACGGACATGCTTGCCGCGGTTTCCGCACAGCAATTGCACTACGAATGCGAGGCGGGACAACTCGTCGTGCTCGACATTGCGATGCAAAACACGCGGCGCGATATCGGCCTCACGATGCGCGCGGGCAGCACGCCTTCACCGGCCGCGCGCGCCTTGATCGATGCAATCCGGCTGACCGTCGATCAGTTGCGGCACACGTCGGGTATCGCCAAGGAAGCGACGCACATTGCGTAACCCCCGCATGCTCCATTCAGCGAGCGTCGGTCTGCGGGAAAAAGAATTCACTAAAAACGGGAATAAAACGCCGGCGCGCCTGTTCTTCTTTTTGAATGACCGCAGCTGATACCGGCTGCGACGGGCAATGAGCGACGGATCGAACATGGACATCCGCAATGACTTGATGGAGCACGTGCCGCGATTGCGCCGATACGCGCGCGCGCTTCTGACCAACCGCGAACTCGCGGACGATCTCGTGCAGGACACGCTCGAACGCGCCCTCTCGCGAAGCAAAATGTTCGAAGCCGGCACCGATCTGCGCGCGTGGCTTTTTACGATCATGCATAACGTGTTCGTCAATCAACTCAGCAAAGCGTCGGCGCGCGCAGTTCACGTTTCGGTCGACGACGACGCGTACCGCGAAAGCGATTTTGCCGCACCCGGCGACCAATTGCGTTCCCTCGAAGTGCGCGACCTCGACTATGCATTGCAGCGCCTGCCCGCCGAGCAGCGTGAAGTCGTCTTGCTCGTGGGCCTGGAAGAGATGAGCTATGCGGAAGTCGCGATTGCGCTGGACGTGCCCGTCGGCACGGTCATGTCCCGGCTGTCGCGTGGCCGCGAACGACTAAGAGCATTCATGGCGGGCGCGCAGCCCGGTGCAAAACTGAAGGTGGTGCGATGAGCGAGCAACCGACTGCGATCAGCGAAGAAGAAATCCATGCTTATGTCGATGGCGCACTGTCCTCGGAACGTCGCGAGCAGGTTCAACGTGCAATCGAATCGAATCCCGCGCTGGCTGCGCGCGTAAGCGATTATTTCTCGCTGAATAACATGTTTCATGAGCGTTACGACCGCGTTCTGAACGAGCCCGTGCCGTCTCGTTTGCGTGCGCTCGAACGCAAGCGGCGCACATGGAGCATCGCCAGTTGGCCGCAATTCGCGGGCCTTGCTGCGACGCTCGTGCTTGGCATCGGCATCGGTGCCGGCTTCGGATTCGGCATGCGCGCATATGGACCGTGGTCGAATGCATCGCAGACCGTTGCGCTCGGCGCGGACAACAACGAAACGATGGCGCGCGAGGCCGCGCTTGCGCATGTGGTGTATATGCCGACAGTCGATCGTCCTGCGGACATGAGCCAAGATCGCGAAGAAGAATTCGTGCAGTACCTGTCGAACAAGCTGGGAACGGACGTGCATCCGCCCATGCTCACCAAGAGCGGCTTTCAATTGATGGGCGGCCGGCTCATTCCCGGCGAAGACGGTCCGATGGCTCAATTCATGTATCGCGACGCAAGAGGCGAACGTGTGACGCTTTGCATTTCCCGCCGCAAGACGAGCGCGAATACGACTGCATTCAAGCTGTATCAGGATGGCCCGGTAAGTGTTTTCTACTGGGTCGACGGCGATTTCGGCTATGCGGTTTCCGGTGGCATCGACCGCCAAGTGATGCTGGAACTCGCACAGGACGTCCATTCGCAATTGACAGCGGCGCCAGGCTAAGCGGTCTCTGTTAATCTTGGGCGCATCCAAAGACCTTGGAACGCCATGAACGACCACGTGAAATTCACTCGACTGGACTGCGGCCCTTATCCGCTCGACATCGAGTATCGATGGATCAACGCTGAACGCACGGATGCGCCGATTGCGCTCTTTCTACATGAGGGCCTGGGCTCCATTGCCTTATGGAAGGACTGGCCCAAGGCCTTGTGCGATCGCCTGAATTGCCGTGGCCTCGTTTATTCACGTCCCGGTTATGGACGCTCCACGCCGCGACCTCGACAAGAAAAATGGCCGGTCGACTTCCTGCATCGTCAAGCGCAAGTCGTGCTGCCTGCATTCCTCGATGCACTCGCCATCGATCATGCCGAGCGGGCGCGCATGTGGGTGGTCGGTCATAGTGACGGCGGCTCCATCGCGCTGCTCTATGCAAGCGCGTTTCCCGAAGCGCTCGCGGGCGCGGTCGTGCTTGCGCCGCATACGTTCGTCGAAGCAATGACCGTGGATGCAATCGGCAAGGCAAGAATCGCCTATGAAACGGGCGGCTTTCGGGCAAGGCTCGCGCCCTATCACGAAGACGTGGACTCGGCTTTCTATGGATGGAACGATGCCTGGCTCGCCCCCGCGTTTCGCCACTGGGATATTGCAGCAACGCTTGTATCGATCAAGCGGCCGCTTCTTGCCATTCAGGGTTGCGACGACGAATATGCATCAATGGAACAGATCGACAGAATCAAGGCATACGTTCCGCACGCGCAACTGGCCAAGCTGCCGCATTGCGGTCACTCGCCTCATCGCGACGCTGCAAGTGCGGTAAACGATGCAATCGCGCACTTCGTCGAAGCGCATCGGCACTGAGAAATCTTTCTTCCTCTCCATCGAATTCGAAGCTATCGCGTACCGGGCAAGCATTTAGCTTAAGGGCTAGGATCAGGCGATCCATCGATCGCCGATCAAGGAGAACCGCCATGCTACTGACCGATGAAGAACTCGCCCGCCTTCAGCCCGTCGCGCCGTTTTTGCAAAGCGAAGCGCGCACATCACTCGAAGCGGAGGCAGATTATGAAGTGACGATGGAATTGGAGAACCATCTTCAGCCCGGTCTGCGTATTCGCGCTCCGGAGTCACCGGCCACGACGCTAGAACTCAACGCTCCGCCTTATCCCTTGGACCTGTTCGTCGGCCTGCCGCTTGCAGAGTTGCGGACCTTGGCGAATGCAAACGAACGCGAACGCAACGATGCGATTGCCTTGTTTGGCGCGACGTTTTCGCCGCGTCTTTTGAAAGCCATCGCAAAGATGACGCCTCACGAGATCGATCTCGATGCGGGCGTGCAAAGCGAAGCCGGCACGCTTTCCGTCATGCTGGACGAAGTCGAAGCGAACTAGCTTCCCACTCCGTATTTACCCGCTACGCACAGTCAAGGCGCACGCCGATGCGCCTTGCATTGTTATAATTCTTTCAACTCACGACTAAAATCTAACACCGCGGCGACGCGTTGCGAGACTGCGAATTCAATGGCCAAGAGCGACCGCCTACGCACGCTTTCCAGCGCGCTAGAGAAACAAAACGTCATGCGTCTGCGCGATGCGGCGACACTTCTAGGCGTATCCGAAATGACCGTTCGCCGGGATATCGCGGCGCATCCCGGCCAATTCACTTACCTTGGCGGTTATATCGTCAGCGCAGCGGATTTACCGAACGCGGCGGGCTACACCATCGACGAAGAGAAGGATCACTTCGCGCAGGCGAAGGCCATTGCATCGGGCCATGCGGCGCATCTCCTGACGGACAGCGAAACCATTTTCATCGACTGCGGCACGACGCTGACCACGCTCGCCCGTCACATTCCCGCCGAGATGCATTTGACGGTGGTGTGTTACTCACTCAACGTCGCGGAAATTTTGCGGCGCAAGCCCAATGTGCGCATGATTCTGCTTGGAGGCGTGTACGTGCCTTCGTCCGAATCGTTTGCAAGCGATGAAAGTGTCGAGACGTTGAGACGCATGGGCATCAACAAGGCGTTCGTGTCGGCGGGCGGCGCCGACGAAGCGCGCGGCGTCACGTGCTGGAATTTCCATGAAGTGGCAATCAAGCAGGCCGCCATGGCGAGCGCCGTGGAGCGGCATCTCGTCGTCGATTCGAGTAAATTTGGCAAGGTGAAGGCCGTGCGCTTCGCTGAACTTGCCGAGTTCGATTCGATCATCACGGAAAAGGGACAGGCGCAGCAGAAGCGCGCCTGACCGAACCTACTGCCTGCGTCCCAGAGCGAACAGCGTCCCCGCGACGAGAATAAACGCGCCGATAATCACCTTCTGCCAGGTGCTAGGCACGCCCACCAGAATCAGCACGCTATTGATGAGCGTCACGAGCACGACACCAAGCAGCGTGCCGATGACCGTACCCGTGCCGCCCGTGATGCGCGCTCCGCCGAGAATGACCGCAGCGATCACATCGAGCTCGGTGCCGACGAGATCGAACGGATTCGCCAGCCGATTAGTCGATACGTGCAGAATGCCCGCGACGCCCGCCAGCAAACCGGTATAACCGAATACGAAGAGATGAATGGCGCGCAGGTTATAGCCCAGGCGCTCGGCAATGGCCAGACTGCCGCCCATTGCATACACGCCGCGGCCCATCATCGTTCGATTGAGCAGCCACCACGTAACGACGGCTGCAATCACGAGCGCCAGCACCGACACCGGCAACACCGCGCGCAACCCATCGGCCGTGTGATAGAAGAAGAGTGGCAAGCGGCCGAACGTATCCATGCTGTGCGGAATATTCATGAAGAACTGCGTGCCGACGAACGTCAGCAGCAAACCGCGAAACAGATACTGCGTGCCGATCGTGACGATCAGCGAAGGTGCCTTTAGCCGATGCACCAGCGTCCCATTGACGATGCCGAGCAGCACGCCGCCCACCGCGCCCGCAAGCAGAATGAAGACGAACGGACACTCGGGCCACCATGCGAATACGGCCTTGGTGATGGAATACATCGTCAAGGCGGCGATGGCGGTGAACGACACGTCGATGCCGCCCGATGCCAGCACCACGAGCGTGCCCATTGCAAACAGCGATACGGTCGTCGCCGAATGCAGCATGTCGAACAACGTGGCGAACTGAAAGAAGCGCGGGTTGAGGCTGCCCACGATCAGACACGTGACCACAATGAGTCCGACCGTAAACCACTCCGGATTGCGCATCAGTTGCGCATACAGATTGCCCTTGCGCACACGCGGAGAGACATCGCTCACTGCTGGCGTCATCGTCTCGTTTCCTGTGCGGCGGACGGATTCACTCATGCTCATGCTGCCTCTGAAAGTAGCGCGTGATAAAGATCGGCCTCGTTCAGGCGGTCCGCACGATACTCACTCGCAATGCGGCCTTTCTTCATCATCAGTATGCGGTCGCAGTTCTGCAGCAGCTCGGGCAAGTCGTCACTGATCAGGATAATGCCGATGCCCTCTTTGGACAGCCGCTGCATGATGCGGTAAATGATGTCCTTCGATCCCACGTCCACGCCCACCGTCGGTCCGTGCAAGATGAGCACGCGCGGATCGATTGCAAGCCAGCGGCCGATCAGCACGCGCTGCTGATTGCCGCCCGAGAGCGATTGCACCGGCTTGTCGACATCGGGCGTCGCGATCTGCAAGTCTTTCACGGTGCGCTCGGCAAGCGCTTGCGCCCGTTTGCGATCGATCTGGCCGAAGCGGTCGCGCAAGCTCGCGATCATCGCGGTCACGACGTTGTCGCGTATCGGCTTGTCGAGAAACAAGCCTTCGTTCAGGCGGTCTTCGGGCACATAGCCAATGCGCTGCGCCTTGGCGTCGGCTGGCGAATGCAGGCGCACGCGCATGCCGTCGAGCGTCACCGCGCCGGTATCCGCCGGCGCGACGCCGGCCAGCGCGCGCGCAAGCTCGTTACGCCCGGAGTCGAGCAATCCGGTCACGCCGAGAATCTCACCCTTGTGCAAGGCAAACGACACATCCGCGAACTGGCCCTTACGCCCCAGGTCCTTCACATCGAGCACCACTTGCGACGCATGGACATCGCCCTCATCGCGATAGCGCTCCGTCGAAAGATGCTTGCCCGTCATGAGCTCGCTGATCTGTGCCTTCGAATAGTTTTCAATCGGCCCTTGCGCCATTTTCTGGCCGTCGCGCAGCACGATGACTTCGCCGCCAATCGCATAACACTCATCCAGCTTGTGACTGACGAAGAGCACTGCAACGCCTTGAGCGCGCAGCTTGCCCAGCACCGCGATCAGGTTGTCCACTTCCTTTTGAGTCAGCGAGGTCGTCGGTTCATCCATGATGACGAATTTCGCTTCACTGGCAATGGCGCGCGCAATCGCCACGAGCTGACGCGTGGCGAGCGGCAATTGCTCGATCAGAGTCTTTTGAAAAGTGAGGTCGCCTGGCAAGCCAACGGCTTCGAGCGCACGCGCGGCGGTGGCGGCAAGCGCACGACGATCGAACGTGCGCGCGAGCTTTCCTGCGTGTTCGGCAAGCTCGGATGTGAGCGCGACATTCTCTGCCACGCTCATGTTCGGCAGCAACGACAAGTCCTGATAGACCGTCTCGATGCCTGCCGAAAGCGCATCCAGCGGCGAAAGTCGTGCATGACGCGCGCCTTCTATTACGAGCTCGCCTTCGTCCGGCGGCTGCGCGCCCGAAATGATCTTGATGAGCGTGCTCTTGCCGCAGCCATTCTCACCAAGCAAGTGATAAATCTGCCCACGCTCGAACGCAAGGCTCACGCCGCGCAGCGCATACACGCCGGTAAAGCGCTTATGAATATCGACGACTTCGAGGAGCGGTGTCTCTGTGGTCATGGCGTATGGTTTCGCGCGGCGCGTGCCTTGAACTCACGCGCCGCAAGCATTACATCAGAACGGGTATTGCTTGTAATTCGTCTTGTCGACATCCACCCAGCCAGTGCCGCGCACGATCACGCCTTTGCCCGGGCCCTTGCTCACAGTGACTTTGTTATAGCCGGGAATGCCGAGATCGGCGCCGTTCTGAACCGTCTTGCCGTCGACGAGCATTTGCGCGACCTTGTTCATTGCGATGCCCGCGAGCTTCGGATCCCAAAAGGCAATGCCGTTGATCGCGCCGCTTTCGAGGAACTTGCCCGCTTCCGTCGGCAAGCCCGTGCCATAGACGCAGATCTTGCCGACCTTGCCGGCTTCTTCAACCGCCCGGCCAATGCCGATCACATCCAGCGACGATGAACCCTGGAAGCCTGTCAGGTCCGGATGCTTGCGCAAGACTTCCTTGGCGACCTGATAAGCGCGCTCGCCGTCGTTGTTCGTTTCGAGCTTCGGCTCGACGAGATCCATCTTCGGATATTTAGCCTTGGCATTGCCGATGCCGCCATCGGCCCATTGCACTTGCGAGCGGCTGCCGAGCGAGCCGACCAGCACTGCCCACTTGCCCTGCTGTCCCATGCACTTAGCGAGCCGCTCGTTCAGACCTGCGCCATAGGCGGTATTGTCGAACGCTTCGATATCGACCATCGTGTTCTTGGCATTGTCGGCCTCATGCGTGACGACCTTGATGCCGCGATCCATCGCTTTCTTGAGCGCGGGTTCGAGCGTCGGCGGATCGTAGGGAACGACTGCGATCGCAGTGACTTTCTTGGCAATCAGGTCTTCGATGATCTTGAGCTGCTGCGCGGCATCGGCGCGGCCCGGGCCGGTCTGATAGACGTTGATATTCGGATTCTCTTTGCCGAATTCCTTCACGCCATCGTCCATGCGATTGAACCAGTTGATGCCGGTCACTTTCACCACGGTCACGATCGTCTCGTTGGTCGCGGCTTGCGCGGCTGCAATCGCGCCTGCAGCAAGCGCGATCGCCGTAAGAGCGGTGCCGAATTTCTTGAGCTTCATTGCGCTGTCTCCTTTATGTTTCGAATGGCTCTCGATTGGTCTTTTAAAGAAATCACATGGCAGATATCAACGTCCGGTCGATGCAGGCGGCGGTGGAACTTTAGTCGTAGGCGCGGCGCCGCCGATGCCGAAGATCGCACGGACGCGTTCGCCGCCCGCGAAAGCGAGCGAAGCAAGCAGCAGGAAGCCCCACGCGCAATCGCCGAAAAATTGCGACACGCCAAGCAAGTTGAAGAGGCTCGACAGAAACTGCAGCACCGTCGCGGCGAGAAACACACAGACAATGCGGCCATAGCCGCCTGCCGGATTCACGCCTCCCATCACCGCGATGAGAATGGCGATCAGCAGGTATGAATTGCCGTAGTCCCATTTTGCGCTGGACGTATGCGTTGCACTGATGAGACCGGCAAGCGATGCCAGCACGCCGCACATGCCATAGGTGAGAATCAGCATGCGCGCGCGTGGAATACCCGCATAAAACGCGGCTTTCGGATTGGTGCCCATCAAATAGAGCCGCAAGCCGAACGGCGTGCGCTTGAGTATCCACCCGAGCAGCAACACGGCTGCGATGAAAATCCAGAATGCGATCGGCACTTGCAGGAACGTCCCGTTGCCGATATTCGATAAGGGATCGACATACTCGACGCGTACCGAAGCGCCATTGCTCAACACCACTGCGATACCGGTGAACAGCAATTGCGTGCCGAGCGTGCAAAGAATGGGAGTGAGTCTGAGCTTGGCAATGACAACGCCGTTGAGCAAGCCGCCGATCAGACCCATTGCCACGACGATGCAGACGAACGCCGCCGTGTACAGCGCGGGCGAATCGTCAGCGGAAAGGAGCTGCGGCAACAGCATTGCCGCGACCATGCCCGAGAGATTCGCAAGCCCCACACCCGACAAGTCGATGCCGCCATTGCCCGATACCATCGAAAGCATGATTCCAAGCGCAAGCAGGCCGAGTTCGGGCAACTGTCCGCCCATCGACTGCAGATTGTCGATGTCGAGAAACTGGCCGTGCGAAAGCCACGTCGCAACCACAATTACCAGTAAGTTCACGCCGACAAGAAAATTGAACTGACGGTCGGCGAGCCACTTCGACGCTTTCATTGCGTGACGCTCCTTTCCGCGAGCAGCGCGTTGATCTCATCGAGGCGCGGCATGGATGGTGCGGTGCCCGCGCGCGTCACCGAAATGCTCGCGAGCGCGCAGCCGAAACGCACCGCATCCAGGGGACTTTCGCCACGCGCAAGCGCGGCAGCGAAGCCACCGGTAAAGCCATCGCCTGCACCGGCCGTCTCCACCACGCGCCCGCAATCGAACGCCGGCACGAGCACTGATTCATTCGCGGTATGCAGCAACGCACCCGCTTCGCCGAGCGTGATGATCGCGGCGCGAGCGCCCTTGGCCAAGAGAATATTCGCGGCGCGGCGTGCATCGTCGACGGAACTTACTGTCATGCCCGTCAATGCCGCCGCTTCCGTTTCGTTGGGCGTGATGTAGTCGCAAAGCGGATAAATGTCGTCGGTAAGCGGCAAGGCCGGTGCGGGATTGAACACGGTGATCACGCCATGCTTTCGTGCCAGTTCGAGGCCGCGCCGCGCGGCAGGAATCGGTTGTTCCAGTTGCGTGACGAAAACCGCCGCACGGGAAATATCGTCTTCGATTGCATCGACATCTTCCGGGCCGAGCGTGCCTGCCGCGCCCGCCGCGACGATGATCGCATTGCCGCCCGTATTCTCGTCGACGTAGATATGCGCGGCGCCTGTGGCCACTTCGTCCATGACAGTGGCGCGCGAGGTGATGCCTTCAGCGGCCCATGTGGCTTGCGCGATGTTGCCGAACGCATCGTTGCCGATGCGCGTGCAGAAGATCACGTCCGCACCTGCACGCGCGGCCGCGACGGCCTGGTTCGAGCCTTTACCGCCCGGCCCCATTGCAAAAGCGGACCCCGCCACGGTCTCGCCGAGCAAGGGCATGCGTTGCGCGCGAAACGCAAGGTCGGTCACGTAGATGCCGAGGATGACGACGCTACCGCTCATTGTGCGTCCCCTTGCGGTGCATCGGGCGCAAGCTCGACGCCCTTCTTGAAGATGAAGCAGCCGTAACCGCGTGCTTCGCCTGTGGCAATCACGCAATAGGCTTTCTTTGCGCGCTCGTAGAAAGCAAATCGTTCGATAGGTGCAAACGGCATTGCACGTCCTTCCGCTGCATCCACTTCGCGTTGCGCTTCGCGCTGCACGGCGGGTAGCGAGGAAGAATCGCCGACGACTTCCATGCGGCCTGCGGGATCATCGACGAACGTATCCAGCGGCAATACCGACAACACCGCACGCACGACACGCGGCGCATTCGCACCATCCACGCGCAAGAGCTTGCCCAGCGGCGTTTGGCGCGCGACGGAATCGGCGGGGAAATTCGCGTCGCAAATCACCACTTCATCGCCATGACCCATCGCGGCAAGCGCGTAAAGGATATCGGCGTTCAACAGCGGATCGATGTTCTTCAGCACAGCGTCTCCTCCATGCGAAGGGCGTGTCCCATTCGAAATCTACGCCCATTAAACTCTCTGATTCAATGCCTCGATCAATCTCCGTAAGGCACCCAGATATTCTTCACCTGCACTGCCTGACGCAAGAACGGCAAGCCTTCACTCGATGCATCGTGCCAGTCGTACACGCGGCCCTGATCGACGAACGTGCGCTTGAGGTTGCCGACCGACTCGCGCTCGACCATAGCCGAGAGCGCGAGACCGTGGAAGCACCATAGCGCATCGACGTCGTCGTGTCTCGCAAGCGTATGCGCCAGCGTACGCGCGTCGCCAGTGACGATGTTGAGCGCTCCGCCCGGCACGTCCGACGTTTCCGCCACCTGATAGAAGTCGGTCGCCATCAGCGGACACGTCTCGCTTGGCACGACGACCACGCGATTTCCCAGCGCAAGCGCGGGCGCGACCAACGAGACGAATCCAAGCAGCGGCGCTTCATCGGGACATACGATACCCACCACGCCAAGCGGTTCATGCATTGCAAGCGCCACGCCATGCAGAGGCGGTGCATGCACCGCGCCGTCGAACTTGTCGGCCCATGCCGCATACGTGAAGAAACGCGCGATCGATGCGTCCACTTCCCGCTTCGCATCGCGCTCGTTACAGCCGGCGCGCAGAGTGAGTTGTCGAGTGAATTCATCGGCACGCGCACTCAGATTTTCCGCCAGGTAATACAGCACTTGCGCGCGATTATGCGCAGTCGCGGCCGACCATTTCGTCATGCCGCGCGCCGCGGTCACCGCATCGCGAATGTCCTTGCGACTGCCATCGCCTACTTCTCCGACGATCACGCCCGACGGCGCGCGCACGATCCGCGAATAGCCGCTATCGGGACGCGTCTGCTTGCCGCCGATATAAAGCTTCGCGGTGCGGTCGATCGCACTGACATTGCCGCCATCCGTGAGTGAGTCCAACTGCGGGGAAAGCGTTTTCGATTCATCGCGTACCGGCAGCTTGGACCAGGCGCGCGGCTTGAGATATTCGTAAATGCCCTCGCGTCCGCCTTCCCGGCCGAACCCGGACTCGCGATAACCGCCGAAACCCACGGCTGCGTCGAAGAGATTCGTCGCATTGATCCATACGACACCGCATTGCAGGCGCGGCGCGACATCCAGCGCCCGGCTGATGTTCTCGCTCCATACGCTCGCCGCAAGCCCATAGCGCGTATTGTTCGCGAGGGCGACGGCTTCTTCCGGCGTGCGGAAACTCATCGTCACCAGAACGGGCCCGAAGATTTCTTCTTGCGCGAGCGTGGAAGCGGGCGCAACGTTGGTCACGAGCGTCGGAGGGAAGAAAGCGCCGCCTTCGGGCAGTGTGAGACGCGACGGCTGATGAATCGCACAGCCTTCGCTTCGTCCTCTTTCGACGAGTGCGCGAATGCGTTCGAGCTGCACGTCATCGACAATCGCGCTCATGTCGATGCTCTTGTCGAGCGAATGCCCCACACGCAGCGTTTCCATGCGGCGCTTGAGCTTGTCGACGAACTGCGTTTCGATGCCTTCCTGCACGAGCAGGCGCGAACCCGCGCAACATACCTGGCCTTGATTGAACCAGATTGCATCGACCACGCCTTCGACAGCGGAATCGATATCGGCATCGTCGAATACGATGAACGGCGACTTGCCGCCGAGTTCCAGCGTGAGTGACTTGCCCGATCCGGCCGTCGTCGCGCGAATATGGCGGCCGACTTCCGTCGATCCCGTGAACGCGATCTTCGCGACGCGTGGATGCTCGACCAACGCAGCGCCCGTGCGGCCATCGCCGGTCACGACGTTGAGCACGCCCTTCGGCAAGCCCGCGCGATGCGCAAGCTCCGCAAAAAGCAGTGCCGTCAGCGACGTATACTCCGCGGGCTTAAGCACGACGCAATTGCCGAGCGCGAGCGCGGGCGCAATCTTCCACGCGAGCATCAATAGCGGGAAATTCCAGGGCACGATCTGCCCGATCACACCGAGCGGCGCCCAGTCCGCGAACTCGCGGTCCTGCAACTGCGCCCATCCCGCGTGATGCAGAAAGTGCCTTGAAACAAGGGGTATATCGATATCGCGCGACTCGCGGATCGGCTTGCCGTTGTCGAGCGATTCGAGCACGGCAAAGAGACGGCTATGCCTTTGCACCATCCGCGACAAAGCATAAAGATGCCGTGCTCGGCCTGCGCCGCCCAAGCCTTGCCAGGATTCGAGCGCATCGTGAGCGGCCTGCACGGCTGCGTCGACATCCGCGCCCGCGCCCTGAGCAATCGATGCAAGCACGCGGCCTGTCGCCGGTTCGCGCGAATCGAATCGCTCATCATCGACGCCCGCTCGCCACGCGCCATTGATGAAGTGACCGAAGCGGCCGGCGTGTTCGTCGAGCCATGCGTGCACGGCGCTATCGTCTTCCGGTGCGGGTCCGTATTCCATCGAAGAAAAATATTCGGCTACGCTCATGAGGCTTTATGTGTAAGTGCTTGGTCAAGCAACCGGATGACGATTGAACGCCGAATAGCGCCCGCTTACGTGATGCTCGAGTTGCCGCTCGATATCGGCAAGAAGACTGGAAGCGCCGATGCGAAAGAGATCGGCTTCGAGCCACGCGCGCCCCAGTTCTTCCTTCATGAGGATCTGGTACTGAAGCACTGACTTGGCGCTGGACACACCGCCCGCCGGTTTGAAACCGACTGCGACGCCCGTGCGCGCGAGATATTCGCGAATCATGCGCAACATCACGAGCGACACGTCGAGCGTTGCGTTGACGCTTTCCTTCCCCGTCGATGTCTTGATGAAATCCGCGCCGGCCATCATGCAAATCATCGACGCCTTGGCGATATTGGATAACGTGCGAATGTCGCCGGTGCCGAGAATTGCCTTGACGTGCGCATCGCCGCAAGCCGCGCGAAAGTCGCGCATTTCGCTATACAGCGCTTGCCAGTTTCCCGTCAGCACATGCTCGCGCGTGACGACGATATCGATTTCCTTTGCGCCGTCCGCCACCGAAGCCTCGATTTCCTTGAGCTTGAGCGAATGCGGATTGAGGCCGGCGGGAAAACCAGTAGAGACGGCCGCGACCGGAATGCCGCTGCCTTCCAGCGCATCGACTGCGGTCTTGACGAAGCGGTGATACACACAGACCGCGCCTGTCGTAATGGGTTGACCCGACATGCCGAGTGCGTCCAGCAGATCGTCGCGCAAAGGACGGCGTGCTTTAGCGCAGAGCCGTTCGACGCGCGCGGCGGTGTCATCGCCACTAAGCGTAGTGAGATCGATACAGGTAATGGCTTTGAGCAGCCACGCTGCTTGCGCGTCTTTCTTGACGGCGCGCCGCGTGCCGAGCGTGGACGTCCTTCGCGATACAGCCGATTGATTCACCCGCAGGCCTTCGAGCCATGCGAGATCGAACGGCACGCCGGGATTGCGCGCGCTTGTGTGAGCCTGCGCCTTGCCGGGCCACGCGACGACGGACTTCGAGACGGTTTCCACCATGAGATCGAGTGAGTTGTGCGCTTGCGCGATGCACAACAGGTTTTGATAGATTGATCTCAGTTTATAGCAGTGTTGTTACGATCGTAACATAGGGAAAATGCGGAGACGCCATCGATATGTGCCGAGAGTACTACTCTTCATAGAGGCGGCATTCTTTACCGCGTGGAGCATAAATTAATGCTGTGATATCCTCGGAAACGCTTTAAAGAAAACGCTTGAATAGACGAGACGCGAGTAGGAATTACCGCTTTCGTTCAAGATCAAGAAGGTGCGCCGCTTGCCGTTAAGAGAATGGCAAGCAACACTGACTGCTCTTTAGCGGTTCAAGGTCAATCGTCAAGCCGCGCGCGGCGGGCATCCCACCACCGAAGCAATACCCCCGACACACTTCGGACCTCACGCTCCGACCATACATTAACGGCCGCGCCTGGCGGAACCGTTCAGGATTTGCCTGATGAAACCGGTAAGGAATTTTTTGCGGTCACGCGTTGGCCGCTTCATTGCATATGGCGTGACCACTGTCGCGCTTGCCGCTGCGGCTGGCGCGTTTATCTGGCGTCACAACGCAACGCTCTCACAGCACGAGGCGCAGGCTTTGCCGGGCGTCGCGAAAGAAATGCGTGCGGATGCCGCGCCGTGGACGCATCGCGAGAAAGACGTCTCCGAGTTGATGACCGATATTCGCGCTCACGACGTCAGCGCAATCGGCGTGAGCCGTGATGCGATTCTCGTGTCCACGCAACACGGTGAGAAATACTACGTCGCCGACCATAACGGCTCCTTTTCCAATGCGCTCTTGATCGGTGATTTGAAGTCGGGTGCGAACGCTCCGTATCAATTGGTCTGGCTGCCGGACGCGAACGTGCAGACCGGCATGGCGCGCTGGGCCGACAACTTCGATCGCCTGCGCGACGTCCTGAGCATATTGCTGCCGGTGCTGATGGTCGGCGGTCTCTTGTGGTTCATGCGACGCGAGATGCGCGGCGGCGCGCAGCTGCTCACCAAGTCTCCGACGATGCGCTTCGACGATGTGATCGGCGCGGGCGAGGCAAAGGCCGCTCTCACGGATGTGCGTGCATGGCTCACCGAACCCGCGCAATTCACCGGCATGGGCGTGCGCGCGCCGTGCGGCATTCTGATGACGGGCGGTCCCGGCGTCGGCAAGACGCGTCTTGCTCAGGCGCTCGCCGGCGAGTGCGGCGCGAACTTCATCGCGATCACGGGTAGTTATTTCAGCGCGAAGTATTACGGTGTCGGCATTCAAAAAGTAAAGCATCTGTTCGAACTGGCGCGCAAGAATGCGCCGACGGTGATATTCATCGACGAAGCCGATGGCCTCGGCAAGCGCACGGATAGCGGCGGCGGTCCCGTTGAGGCCGAGAGCAACCGCATCATCAATCAGCTGCTTGCCGAGATGGATGGCTTCGCGTCGAACGAAGGCGTGATCATCGTGGCGGCGACGAATCATCCGGACAATCTCGACGAAGCGCTGCGTCGTCCGGGCCGCTTCGATCGAACCATTCAGGTGCGTCTGCCGGATATCGAAGACCGCGAAAAGATCCTGCGCTTCTATGCGGCGAGCCTGAAGACGAAGAGCGGCGACATCGACTTCACGCAACTCGCGCGCCTCACCACCGGTCTTTCGCCGGCCACGCTTGCGATGATCGCCAATCAGGCGGGACTCGTTGCGCGCAAGGCAGGCGAGAAGGAAGTCGCGGCCGGGCATTTCGTCGAGGCGATCAAGATTGCGCGCATCGGCGATATCAACGGTGCAGAGCGCGCCTTGTCCGACGACGAACGCACACGCATTGCCATTCACGAAGCCGGCCACGGGCTCGTGGCGGCATTGCTCAATACGGGCGTGCTCGAAGAAGTCACGATCCTGCCGCGCGGCGGTGCATTGGGTGTCGCGCTCATCACGAAGACGCAGGACAAGCATCTTTATCGCGAGACGGAGATGCGCAATGAGATTCAAGTGCTGCTCGGCGGGCGCAATGCGGAATTGCTGATGTTCAACGAAGCATCGAGCGGTGCTGCTCAAGACTTGCAGGAAGCGTCGCGTATCGGGCTGGATATGGTGTCGAAGTTCGGCTTCAATACCGAGGGCAATCTCTTCAGTCTTGCCGCGTTGCCGCAACAGGTCGCAGGTCTGCAATTGAAGACGGCGATCGCGCATGCGAACGAGCTTCTGCACGATCTCAACGACGCCTGTTTCTCGTTGCTCAAGGCGAACGAACCGGTGTTGCGCGCCATTGCCGATCAATTGCTGGAATCCGAAACGGTGCCGGGCGAAACCGTCTATCGCCTGATTCGCGAGCATGCGGCGGCCGTGAAAGCCATCGTGGACATCGACAAGATCGATGAAGCGCTCGCAGCCTGAAACGCATTCGACGAGGCCGCCGGAAGCCTTGAAACAGGCATCCGGCGGCAAATTCATTTCAGTAAGTTTCGCTTACCAGCCATAGAATCGCGGCCACGTCTCGACCGAATCATCCTCTGCTATGGCGTGATATTCGGGATGCTGCGCCCCCGTGGCGCAAGCGTGATTCGGCACGATGCGAAGACGCGCGCCGATGGGAAACTTCGCCGCGATCTCCGTATCTATCGAGCCGGCTCGCGACACGATGCCGTGCTCCTGATTCGCGCCGCTCATCACGTAGTCGCCGAGCACCTCTCCCTCTTCGCTGCATACGAGGCCATAACCGAAATCGCGTGACTGGCGCTGTGTGCCGCGATCACGGCTCATTGCCATCCAGCCCGCATCGACGATAGCCCAGCCTTTCTCCTCTTGATGACCGATGACCGTCGTCAGCACCGAAAGCGCGATGTCTTCGATCCCGCACACGCCCACGTTGTGCATGACGAGATCGAAGAGGACATACACTCCGGCCCTGACTTCGGTCACGCCTTCGAGATGCTGCGCGGAAAGCGCGGTGGGCGTCGAACCAATGCTCACGACCGGACACGGAAGCCCTGCCTCTCTAAGCCGCTCTGCCGCACGAACCGTCAGAGCGCGCTCCTGTTCCGCGATCTGTTCTAGCGCTTCCTTCGTGTCGTATTCATAGCTGGAGCCTGCGTGCGCGAGGACACCACCCAAGGTCATGTCACCGTCCACAAGCGCGCGGCCGATTTCAACAAGCAAGTCATCTTCGACCTGAACGCCGGACCGGTGGCCATCCACATCGACCTCGATCCACACTTCGAAGCGCTCGCCGTGCATCTGACCGTAGCTCGAAATTGCAAGCGCCGCTTGCAGGCTGTCGACGATGATCTTCAGGTCGCAACCCTTGCGTCGCAAGGCCAGTGCTTGCGGCAGCTTGGTGGGAACCATGCCGACCGCATAGAGAATGTCGCGAATGCCTGCATCGAAGAACTGCTCCGCTTCCTTGAGCGTCGAGACAGTAATGCCCCGCGCGCCGGCTTCAATTTGCGCGGCGACCACCTTGCTGCATTTCGTCGTCTTCACATGAGGGCGGAATGTCACGCCTAGCCCGTTGAGTTTCGACTGCATGCGCTCGATGTTATGGCGCATCCGGCGCACGTCAATAAGTGCAGCCGGCGTGTTGAGGGTCGGGATACTCATGCTTCTTCTCTTTTGGCGTTTCAGATAGAAGCACTATAAAGGCAATGCGCGTGCTGCACCGCGCTGCCGCCGGCGATAACCGCATGCGTGGAATCGGAGATGACGCCGATGATCCGACGATTCCCACTCGTTTATTCCGTTATGCTAACTATTAATGCGCTTCACCGCGCCCCTTGTTTGAAGTTGTTGCACGAGGGTGCGGAACGGTGCGACTGGTGTCTTCGTGTAAGGCGGCGGCATATGGTTCCGGGCTGGTACTGGGCGTCCAGCTGCCCGCCGATGTCATCGCGGGATTGACTACAGGCGGCAGGACAGTCGGACTTTGCGTATAACTGGCTTCCAGCTTTTTCTCCCGCGAAGCCGTGCGCTGCGGCTTCTTGTCCATTAGCGATCCCCGGCTCGCCGCTTTCTTTTTACATGCGTCCCCTTTTCCTGAGCACGCGTTCGACTTGGAGGCGACGGTCGGTTTGCTCTTGCCTACTGACGGTGTTACCCGTTGCTTCTCTTCAACGCGCACGGTGCGTTGGGCATTCGTCGATGGTCGCGCATTCATCAGACGATCTCGTTTAGCCTCGTCCGCCTTCATTGGTCGCTCTTCACGCGAATCGATAGCCTTCCCCACGCCCTTATTTGCGCGCGGATCGCACCAAAGCATGTCGAGACCGAGCGCCGCGGCAGGCGTTACACTGCAAGGGGTCATTTGCGCGGACCCTGGCACGATAAAAGCTACCCGTTGTAGCGATGTCTCGAAGGCGAGCAAGCGGTTCGGCGCAAATCGACTGGATTCGCTACCTTCTTTCGTCTTCGTCGCTGGCCGTTCGTTTGTTCGATCTGCCGGCGAGATCGGTGCAGCGAGTCCCACGGTGCCTACGGCACTCACTCCAGTGTGCTGCGATCGGGCGCCGTTGTTCAATGTGGCGTGCATCAACGCGTAAGCACCAGCAACGAAACAAACGCTCACCGCGAGTAAGATCGCGCGGTTTGGCCTGGGCGACAGCACGCGAGCCAGTGCAAGGAATGAAGGGCTGCTCGCCTCCATCGTCGGAGCGCGACGATCCGGTTCGTAGCCTTCCATTTGTGCGCCGTGTCCGCTGCTGGACGACTCGCGCAACACGGCTGCCGATTCGTCGGCCCTCGTTAGCGTTGCACCGTGGCGATCCGCGCCGCAGTATGGGCATGCGATGTCATCCGCCGGAGAGATGCTTTGACAGCGAGGGCAGATGACTGAGTAAAGCGACCGCAACTCATCGTGCTGGTCCATGGTCATACCCGATCGAATGAGTGCCGTCCGCAACGCGCAGTGCACCGATGTGGCGCTTGATACACGTTCGGCGGGCAGTTTGCCGCTAGAGGCAGCGTCGCCTCGACAAAGAGTCGACCCTCCGGCACGAATGCTTCAGAGAGTCTAGTAACAATGTCGACGCGAAAGCCTGGCCTGATGTCAACGGTTCAAACGATGATTACAACCGACGTTAGCATACCGATGCACCGTTATGTACCCGAAAAAACGCTTTCGAACAACAATATCGATAGCCCTGCGAACGATCGTTCAAGCGTTTTACGCAGGAAGAATGTAAGCTGAACACAAGTGCGTCGCCTGTAAGCGACGCGCCGGTCCGCCAGACACGAAGGGCTGCGCATCTAGATGGCCCCATTAACGAACCGGCACCGCGTTTAGCGCTTTCTGCCCCGCTCCGAGGCGATGGCGGCTCACGTGAGACTTCCTTGAAATCCTTTACTTATGATATTAAGCCGCTTGCGGGCAAGCCCTTGGTAAAGCGCCCTTCGACGATGTTTCCTGGACATCGGCGGCAAGCCGTCACTAAACTTTTGATGCTGGAACGAGTTCGTTTATGTCGACACGAAGGCCGTAAAGACGCGCTCCAACGCGCGCAACAAGGGAGGACGTCGTGAAGGTGGGAATCTATTGCGACTCCGGCATCAACGGCGGCCACGAAGAAATGCTCAAGCGCTTCTTGCTCGCACTCGTTCAGAGTGCGGACATCGAGGCGCTGCATGTCTTCGTCCCCCGAGACAACGCGGCGCTCTTTCGATTTGTAGCCGAGCTTGCGAGCGAACATCGCAAAGTACAGACGATTGCCCTTCCCTTTACCGCCGAGTCCATACGCGGAAATCTCTTTGCATTGTTGCGCATGGCCCGATTCACTGCGTCCATTCTTCGCAAGCTGCAGCTGCATAGGCTGTTGATCGCGCAAGGCACCATCGTCTCGGGGCTCGCGGGCCTGTTTGCCGCGCGCTTGTCCGGCACGCGAAGCATCAGCTATCTGCCGCTCGTTGACGACCGCCCCAAGAGCGCTCGTCTGAGCGACAAAGCAAAGTGGCTTGCCAAGCGTGGCGTGTATCGCATGCCGAATGAGTTCATCACGCTCAACGAGCATTTGCGCGCCAAGTTGCGCATGTTCGCACCACATGCGCGCACGATGATCCTCGAGAATTGCGTCGATCACCGCTTCGGGCGCACGATGCTCACGCGAGCCGAAGCGCGCGCGTCGCTCGGCTTGCCCGATGACGGCACGACGATCATCACGCACATAGGGCGGATCGATTTCGAACAGAAGCGCCACGACTTCCTGCTGGAATCGATCGAACGTCACCCAGGTGCGTTCAGGCGCAGCATCGTGTTGATTATCGGCGAAGGGCCGGACGCGGCGCGCCTCGCCGCGATGGTCGAAGCAAGCCCGGTGCTGTCGGAGTGCGTTCGCATACTGGGCAAGAAGAACGATGTGCTTCCGTATATCGCAGCAAGCGATACGCTCGTGCTTCCCTCCGCATTCGAAGGTGTGCCGCTCGTGATGATCGAATCGATACTCGCCGAGCGTCCGATTGTCGTCGCGCGCGTTTCAGGACTCGATGCTTATTTGCCGCAAGCACTGCTCTTTCCCTCGGGCGATCACGACGCATTCGTGGAACGCATCTTTGCCGCTCGCGATGTGCCGGTTGCCTTGCTCGCGCAGGAATTCCGCCGCCGCTTCTCGCGAGAAGTATTCGATGCGCAGGCGCAGCGCGTCATCACGCGTCCTGCTCCTTACGCTGACGCATTCGATTCCGCGTCAGCGCCCAGTCCCGATGTGCTGAAGAAGTGACGCCGGCATTCAAGTGCCGCCTTGCAAGAGCTTTCGGTGCGAACGTCGATCGTAGTCAAACCCATTGATTTGACCTACTATGTACCCTCTTAAATCCAAGAGCCCCATCTCATGAGCCGAGTCGTTATCCTCAGTCTCGCGTCGTTGAGCGATGACGACAAAGAAGACGTCGCATTGCCTGCGGAAGTCAAGAGCGAACGGGGATCGGTAGTCGAGCGCGTCATCATATCCACGAAGCACGCAACCACGGTCGAATTGCCGGACGACGCGAACGGTGGCGGGAGAGCATCGGAAAGCATGGGCCGGCCAGGTTCGAGCGGCTTATCGGCGGTGGTCGTCAAGGTGTCGACGATGAACGGTCCGAACATCACGCGCCGCATTCCGTTCGTGGGACGCTTCGCTCAACATACCATCGACCTCGTTCCCGACGACATTCCCGAATGGCTCACGTGGGCCGCCGCGCATGTGGATCTCGCGGAAGCATCACGCGTGTCGTTCGATGAGACGCCTGCTTATCAGGTATGGGGACAACTATGGGCGCCGCGATTCGGAACGTGGCGCCCCGTCGAGCTCGTTATCCATCAGCACCGATCGTGCGCTTATGCCGAACAATTCGAAGTGGACACGCGCGAGCCGTGTCTCTTTCAGATTGGCGGACCCGAGCTTCCGCCGTGCTTCGTATCGCTTCCGGCGGGTCACGTGAAGGTTCTTCTTACGCCGAACATGCATGCCGAAGGACAAGAGTATCCATTGAGCGTCGTTGTTTCCCGCGCATCGGAAGGTCCGCGCAGTGCATTGCTCTCGCTTCTCGCGATGAATGAAATGGTGCAGGCGCCGCGCCTCGCCGAAGAACTCACTAACGGCTTCGACTGGAATAGCGTGCGTGACGATCCGCTCATCGCATGTGCGCTCGCTCATGTCGCCATCCGGCTTCGAGCGCGAGACAGGTTCACGCTTGCCGATGCCGTGAATCTGTTTCAGACCGCGCGCGGATCGCCTGATGCGGCCATCCTGCTCGCCAATCGTGAGCTTGCCGATACGCCGGCCGATCTGCCGCGTGTTCTTCGCCTGCTCGATGTCGGCATCGGACGCACGCTGCCGGTGCTCGCGCAATCGCTGACCGCAGCCGCGGCCGCGCTCGAGACGCTACGAAGGCATGCGGACCAGATCGATCAGAAATTGCTGGCGACGTTGTTGGAGAAGTCGCGCATGTATACCCGCGCCAGGGCGAACGCGGGTCCGTTTCTCAGCTTCTACGGAAAGGCGCCGTATATTGCCAGTGAACTGGAGCGCCATGAGAATGCGCACGCGCCATCCAAGGTTCATGTGCCGATGGCTGCACGCACCATCGGACGAGCGCTTGCGGCTATCGCGTCAGGCTTCAGGACGATTGCCGCCACGTCCCTCATCGACACCGAGAAGAACGCGGCGCATGCGCAAGCCAAGCGATTCGATACGGTCAACTAATCATCGACTCTCGATCACTCGAGAGGCTCGACCGATTCGACCGCACCCTTCGGCACCGCAACGTCGCCGTGCACGGGACGCCGATCGGCCGCTGCATCCGATTGAAAGCGCGCCAGCCGCATGTCGATGAACGAGCTGAGCGAGGCCTTGAAGATTTCGCTGGAGAAGCGCTCCGCGTTTTCGCGGCAGACGCGCGGGTCGAATGCATGTCTATTGCGCTCGAAACGCGACACGGCTTCATTGAGCGATGCAGGCGTCTGGTCCTTGAAGAACACACCGGTCGGCCGCTCGCGCGGAATGCCGATGACCGTTTCCAGCGCACCGCCTCTGCCAAACGTGATGACGGGCGTGCCGCATGCCTGCGCTTCGATGATCGAGATTCCGAAATCTTCTTCCGCCGCATAGACGAAAGCGCGCGCGCGCTGAAGATGATCGCGCAGGACTTCGAACGACTGATAGCCCATGATCGTGATGTTCGGACCTGCGGCCGCGCGGACCTTGTGCATGTCCGGCCCGTCGCCGATGACGACGAGACGCCGCTCCGGCGTCATCGAGAACGCCTTCACGATCATGTCGATGCGCTTGTACGGAACCATGCGCGACGCGGTCACATAGAAATCTTCTTTCTGCGTGCGCATGCCGAACGCGCTGACATCGACCGGCGGGTAGATCACGGTCGCATCGCGGCGGTACGCCTTTTTGACGCGCCGGCTGATGAAATGCGAATTGGCGATGATATGGTCCACGCCGTTCGTCGAACGGGCGTCCCAGCCGCGAATGTAGTGCAGCAACCCGCGCGCAAGAAGGGACTTGATGCCCTTCGAAAGACCCGCCTCATTCAGATACTGATGTTGCAGGTCCCACGCATAGCGGATCGGCGAATGCATGTAGCTGATATGCAGTTGATCCGGGCCGGTGATCACGCCTTTGGCGACCGCGTACGAACTCGAAATCACGAGGTCGTAGCCGGAGAGATCGAACTGCTCGATCGCGAGCGGCATGAGGGGCAAGTAGCTCCTGTAGCGCTTCTTCGCGGAGGGCAGCTTCTGAATGAAGGAAGTATGAACCGGACGATTTCTGAGGCAGGTGCGATCTTCCAGAAAGTCGACGAGCGTAAAGATGTCGGCATTCGGATAGCAGTCGATGATCTGCTGCAATACTTTCTCGGCTCCGCCCGACACCACGAGCCAATCGTGGACAATGGCAACTTTCACAGTATCTCCTGATACATGGGCGCTCCCGGGGCTTGGCAGACTGCCAATGACGATTTGAATGTGCTAACGACCGCGCCGCTCACTGAAAGACAGCAGACGAAAAGCGGCTCGGCCTGATTTATTGACGGCTTTTCTTCATGCGGCTCAAGAGTCTCTCGGCCGTCTCGAACAACCACATCGAGACTGTCGCCACGAGAAACAAGCCTAAAACCCGGACGATATCGAGTGCGCGTGCGATGAGCCCGATGATCGAGTGCACGCGCGAAGCGAATGACATTGCTTGTCCCATACGTTCCTGTATGTCGCGCCAACACGGCGCGAGCAGCCGCACTTCCCCGGTACGACGTAATGGTTCGCATGCTGATTCGATGGTAACGACTCGAGGCACCGACTATTAGCATGGTTGATGCCAGGACCGCGCAAGGCAGGCGCAAATGGAATGCGAGCCTGTGTGACTTCGTTGGTCAGCTCAAAGGCGCTGGTCTCGGCGGAGCAACCTTCCTGCGAAGTCGACACTCTAAGCGATGCATCCTGCTTCGGCAATGAACGAAATACTCAGTAACGAATAAAAACGTCCGATCGTCATAACGAAAGCATTTCTTTAGCAATTCCCTGTTAAGCGCGATTAATTGCGTCGGTTACCGCACATATAAATAACGAACACTCATGACAAGCGACTTACTCTCTGATAGAAAGGCTGCTCCGTTCGTCTGCGTGTTGGCGCACGTCTTTCGATGCGAGGGCCGGCGTCCGCGTCGTATGCAGCATGAGCATTTGCAATAAACAAGGACACTCGATGGGCTTTGCAATAAACGGTAAGTTCGCATCACAGCGCATCACTGGCGTGCAACGCGTTGCGTATGAACTCACGCGCGCGATGCAGTCGCGAGCATCGTCGCCAACCGAGCTTCCCGTTCTCGTGCCTCCCGATGCGAACGACCTGGGACTGGCCGCGCGCCGTACGCACATCGCTCGTAATCTGAAGGGCAATCTCTGGGAGCAGATCGCACTGCCGCTGGAATCGCGGCGCGATACGCTCATTAGTCTCTGCAATACCGGGCCGCTTTTCAAGCGTCATCATCTACTGATGATCCATGACATGGCCGTCTACGACGTCCCGCATGGCTTCTCGAAGAAATTCGTCATGTGGTACCGCCTGAGATTCTCGGTGCTGCGCAGGCAAGCGAACCTGATCCTGACCGTATCGCGCTTCTCACGCGACCGCATTTGCCATCATCTCGGCCTCGACGAATCGCGCGTCGAAGTCATCCGGCCCGGCGCCGATCACATGGATCGCGTCACGGCCGAACCCGGCATTCTTCAGAAGCTCGCGCTGAAGAGAGACAAGTACTGCATCCTCGTCGGCAGCCTGGACCCGCGCAAGAACCTTCAGCGCGTGCTCGCCGCGACCAGGCGGCTCAATCACCTCGACGACGACTTCAAGTTCGTCATCGCGGGCGGTGCGAATCCGCGCGTTTTCGCCAATCATGATTCCACGCAACAGCCGGAGTCGGATCGCGTGATATGGGCGGGCTTCGTCACCGATGGCGAACTCAAGGCGCTCTACAGCAGTGCAGCGTGCCTCGTTTTTGCTTCACTCTATGAGGGATACGGCTTGCCGCCGCTGGAAGCGATGTATTGCGGATGCCCGGTGATCGTTTCGGCTGAAGCGTCGCTTCCGGAAGTATGCGGCGAGGCGGCAATGTATTGCGACGCCACGTCGGTCGAGGACATTGCGGCCAAGATCGAATCGATGGCGACCAACGACGAACTGCGCGAGAGACATCGTCGCGCGGGGTTGGCGCATGCATCGCAATTCAGATGGGAAGGCGCTGCAAAGAAACTCATGCAGATTCTACAAACAGCAGGTTGAGATTACACGTTCGCTTCTGTAAGCCATTGAATTTAGTGGCTAGAAGCAAAAGCAGACGTGAGTCAAGCCTAACTATGCGATCGGCGAAAACTTTCACGCCTGCTACGTCCCTTTTTTCGTTATGTGCGTTAGCGCACGTACCGTAAATTGACTAGGCTGGAAGGTAACCGTATTGCGACGGCTACGCGTTTTCCCGAGTTTTTCGCCGCGGGGCGCTACCGTCTGATGTTTGGCCGTCCCAAACATTCTCCTTCTTTAGAAAACGTTGGAATTTTTTACTGGTCGTGCGGTCGCGGGAGCGGTATTCCTTGCGCCGCGCGCCGTAAATCTTTGGACCGACATTCGAATCCATAAGGAAACCCTCTAATGAACACACCAGTTCTTGGGATCGATCCAGTCCCGATGCGCAGCCGAGACGATAGATTCTCTGCAAGTGATTTTTGGAAACTCATCGTCGATAACGTATGGCTCGTCGTGTCGATCATCATCGGCGTGACGGCCCTGGCAACGGCTTACGCATTCCTTGCCACGCCCGTCTATTCGTCGGATGCGCTGGTCAAGGTTGACTTTCCAAATCCCAATGCGCTCGGCGTGAACAGCGGGCAAGTGCAGCAGCAGGCCGTCCCTTCGCAATTGCCGACGGACGCTGAGATTCAGATCATCCAAAGCCGCGCGGTGCTTCTGCCGGTCATCAAGAAGTTTCATCAGGACATCTCGATCACGCCGCACGAGATGCCGCTGCTCGGCCGCATTTCGAGCATGCTGGCCACGCCGGGCCAGCCCACTGCGCCGCTTCTCGGCTTCAGCTCGTTCGCATGGGGCGGTGAAGACGTGAACGTGAGCCAGCTCGAAGTGCCGGCGCGCCTGGAAAACAAGAAGCTCATGCTGCGCGTGCTGCCGCAAGGCGCGTATGAGTTGGTCGACAACGACGGCAACTCGATCCTTCATGGCACCGTCGGCCGCGTCGCGACTTCGGACGGCACGTCGATCATGATCGACAAGCTCGTCGCTCGTCCGGGCACGGAATTCAACGTCATTCGCTTCAGCGAGTATCAGGCGGTCGCACGTTTCGCGAAGAACCTGAAGGTCATGGAATCGATGAAGGATTCCGGCGTCGTGCAGATTCTCTATGAAAACGAGGACCCGAAGCTCGCGCAGGACATCACGACCTCGATCGCGCAGACCTACATCGCGGCGCATGTCGATCAGCACCGCGAGGAAGCGAGCGTCACGCGCAACTTCATTCTCGGCGAACTGCCGCGACTCGAGAGCGAACTGAAGCGCACCGAGACCGAGTTGAGCAACTACCGCATGTCGTCGAATTCGATGCAGCCGGGTACGGAAGCGAATTCGTATCTGCAGGGAAGCATCGACATCGAACGTCAGATCGCGACGCTCGAGATGCAGCGCACGCAGACCGCTGCCCGCTTTGCACCGACGACGCGCGAAGTGCGCACCATCGACGAACAGCTCGCGACGCTCAAGGCCCAGAAGCAGGCGTTCGATCAGCGCTTCGGCCGCCTGCCCGTGTCGGAACGCAAGCTGATGGATTTGACGCGTGATTCGAAGGTCGCCGAAGACATCTATGTGGCAATGCGCCAGAAGGCGAGCGAACTTGCCGTCACGCGTGCTGGCACCATCGGCAACGTGCATCTGATCGACTCGGCCATCTATCCGACCGATCCGTCGAAGCCGAAGCGCCCGCTCGTGATCGGTGGCGGCGCGGCTGCCGGCCTCGTCCTGAGCGTTCTGTTCGTGTTCTTCCGCGACCAGCTTTCGCGCAGCGTGAAGAGCCCGCATTCGGTGGAAAGCCGTCTGAGCCTGCCGGTGTTCGGCGCGGTCAGCTTCAGCCCGATGCAGGCGCGTCTCGATCGTCCGTCGAAGGCATCGCTTCTGCCTGGCAAGACCCGTCCCGGTGCGCTTGCCGGCGACCCGTCCCGCCGCGTGCTGAGCGACGAGCGCGATGCCGATACGGTCTTGCCCGACGACGCGAACCATCACCTGCTCTCCGCCCTCGGCGATCGCGACATGGCCGTCGAAGCGTTGCGCGCGGTGCATGCATCGTTGATGCTCGACATCGGCCCGGCACCGAACAACGTCCTGGCAGTCGTGGGCGCCACGCCCGGGACCGGCAAGACCTTCGTTGCATCGAACCTGGCCGTGCTGCACGCGCAAACCGGCAAGAGCGTGTTGCTGATCGACGGCGACATGCGACGCGGCCGCATTGCCTCCATCTTCGGTCAGCACGGCGGCAACGGCTTCGCTGAAGTGCTCGCAAGCAAGATCCAGATCGATCAGGCCGTCCGCCAAACGGACGTGCCGGGTCTCTCGCTGATGACCTCGGGCCGCTTCCCGGCCAATCCGTCGAAGATGCTGTCGACGCCGCGTCTGCCGCTGATCCTCGATCTTCTGCAACAGCGTTACGACCTCGTCATCATCGATACGCCGGCCGTGCTTGCGGTCAGCGATGCGAACCTGATCGCCGCGAACGCGGGATCGTCGGTGGTCGTGGTCCGCCCGAGCGCGCAGAGCGAAGGCGAACTGCAGGAAGCCATCAAGCGGCTCGACCTGACGGGCGCGCGTATCGCGGGCGTGATCTTCAATGCGGTGCCCAAGCGCCGCAGCGAGAAGCGCACGTATGCGTACGCAAGCGCCTATATGTCCAATGTGGCGACGGAAGAGGAATAAGCGCATCGTCCCCTTCCGATCAGTAAGTCGGACCGCCGCCAATGCCGCCCCGGCATTGGCGCGTTGTCTTGCTGAGCACGTCATAACAATTCGAGTCGATGGACGCTAGCGTCCGGAGAGACCCATGTACGCACGTACCATCTCGATGTTGTTCTTCATGTTCTTCACTTGCGTGATTTTGAATCCGCAAGTGTCGGGCTTCACGATTTACTTCTACCTCTTCATTCCGTTCTTCGATCCCGGTTTCATGCGCTTTCTCGGCGCCACCGCGCGCCGCTGGAGCGGACCGCTCGCGGTCGCGGTCGCAGTGAGTTTGATCGGATCGCCGACGGTAGCGGTGCGCGTGTTGTCGATTGCAATCTGCATCGGCTATCTCATGTACACGAAGCAGCGGCGCATCTTCTATCTGCACACGTGGATGATCATCAACATCGGATTCGCCGCGCTGCAGTTCGTGCTGTACTACGTGAACCGCGATCTCGCGATGGCGCTCGGTCCGCGCCAGCTCGGGCAGATGATCTGGGGCTCGTATGCGACCGCGGCCTACACCAACTTCTTCGAAGTGTTCTACTTCGCGCGCGTGTCGGGCTTGTCGCGTGAAGCGGGCTTCTTTTCGTCGCTGCTGGTGGCATCGCTCGTCGTGTATCTCGTGACCAGTGAGCGCATCGACAAGCGGGTCGTCGCGCTGTATTTCTTCGGCCTCGTCATCAGCTTCTCGAAGTCGTCGATGCTGCTGTTCCTGTTCGCCGCGCTCTACCCTTTCCGCAGGCCGTTGCGCGCCACGCATCCGCTCATCGTGTTTTGCTGTTTTGCAGTGGCGATGATTCTGCTCGGGGTGTACATGGGGAACCACGTGTTCTTTGGCTCAGAGACGTTCGGGCATCGCTTCGGCGGTTATCCGTTCATGGTCGAAGCACGGCTCGAAGACCTCATTTCCGGCATCACCGCGCCTGACATTCTCAAGCACTATCGCTATCTGCCTTACATACGCCTCATCGAAGGCGACATGATGGTGGCCGGCGTGCCGTTCGCGGGACTGCCCGCATCCATCGCGGACATGGGCCTCTTCAGCGCGCTGATGTTGTTCGGCGTCGTGGCCTTCACCGCGTCGGATGGCTTCGTGCTTCTGCTCTTCCTGCTGATCTCGTCGACGGTGAGTATCACCACGGTCACGTCGTTCGTGCCGCTCGGCTACCTGCTGCTGTACTGGCCGCGTTTCCAGACGTATATCGCGGAACAGCGTCTCGCCGCATGGCACCAGGGACCACGACGCGCGCTCGTGCGGCGCTTCACGCCGTCGCGCGCGCCACGTCCGGTACGTCCGCCACGGCCGCATGCCGCGCATCTCATCGAAGGCGAATGAGCGCCGATTCATCCACAGGTACGCAGCCCACAGGAGTTTCAATGCCAGTGCTTCGCATGAAGCAGGGCGTGCCGCGCTACCCGCGTCACGCCCGATTGATCGCACACGCCACGCTCATGCTGGCGGCGCAGTGCGCGGGCCTCGCTCTCGCGAACGATGCCTTCGCCGACAGCGGCCTCACCGTATCGAATGCGCCGGGCTCGCTCATCAGCGACGATGCCGGCAGCAAGCGCATCACGTTCAGGCTGTCGCCGGGCAGCGTGTCGGAAGGCGCGCAGGTCGTCGCCACGCTGTATCGCTATGACGACAATGCCGAACTCGCGCAAACGCCGATCGATACCTATCGTGCGCCGGTTTCGGGCAGCAAGAGCGGTAGTCAGGTGTCCGTATCGATTTCGTTGCCCGGTCCGGGCTTGTATGTGCTCGATGCGAAAGTCGTTTCCCCCGGCGGCGCGGAAAGCGATTCCGTGAAAGTCAGCCTCGCCGCGCTCGCGCCGGGCAACGGCAGCTTCGCGGATGCGGGGGTCGCCACGCACTTCGGTCAGCGCAAGGGCAATCCGGCGACAGTGCTTCCGCTCATCAAGCGCGCGGGCTTCACGTGGATACGCGACGAAATCTACTGGAGCGAAGTCGAGAAGACGCCCGGCAAGTTCCAGCTCGGACGCGGCGTCAGCGACTATGGCGGCTACGTGCGCCAGGCGGCGAAGATGAACATCAAGCCGCTGATCGTGCTCGACTATGGAAACGGACGCGCCTACCCTTCCCTCTTCAAGGGACCGCAAGCCTTCCCGAGAACGGATGAGGAGCGCGATCTGTTCGTGCGATACGCGCAAAAGGTGGTCGGCTTCTTCGGCAGCGATGTGAAGACGTGGGAGGTCTGGAACGAGCCCGCGTTCCCGAAGATCGGCTACGACAACTACATTGCGCTGCTCAAGCCCGTCTATACCGCGATCAAGAAAGTGAGTCCCGGTGCGACCGTCGTGTCTTGTGGCGGCGGCGGCGCGGGCGGCGGTCCCGGTGGCGATTGCATCGTGGAGATCGCGAAGGCCAACGCGCTGCAGTATCAGGACGCCTTCAGCATTCATCCGTACATGTCGCCATACGATCCGGATCACGGTTATACCGCGACCGGCTCGCCGTTGCCGCGCGTGAACGTGCCGAGCGTATGGCCGCATCTGCGGAACATGGCGCAGTCTCATCCGCGGCCGGACATCGGACGGCTCAAGCTGTACATCACGGAGATCGGCTGGCCGTCGAGTCCGCAGGCGGCGGGTCTCTCCGAACAGAAGCAGGCGGCTTACGCGGCGCGCACGTTCCTGCTTTCGCGGCGCTTCAACGCAGTGGAAGCGGTGATGTGGTACGACTTCATCGACGACGGCGTGAAGCCCGCCGACAAGGAAGCGAACTTCGGCCTCGTGCGGCTCGATCTCACGCCGAAGCCTTCGTACGTGGCCGTCGCCACGCTGATGCGCAACATCGGCTCGCGCAAGTGGGACCACGCGCTCGTCGACGACAAGGACACGAAGGTCTATCAGTATGGCGAGGGCGACCGCGTGATCGTCGGCTGGCGCAGCGATGTCGATGCCGACCCCGTGCCGACATCCGTTCCCGTTCCGCCGGGCACGTACACGCAGATCGACTGGCAGGGCGCGAAGTCGACGGTCACGGTCAATGAAGGCTTTCAGTGGAAGCTCGGCGCGCTGCCGAAGTACCTGATCCCGGCGAAGTGATGAAGTCACGCCCGAGCGCGCGCGCATGAAAAAACGCTCTGGCCCGCAAGGAGCCAGAGCGTTCGAGACTGCCCTGTTGCGCGACCCGCTTAAACCGGGTTCGCCTTCACGAAGTTCTTGAAGTTGTTGTACGACGCGCGCTTCGTGACGCCATCGCCCGCGACGAGACCGTAGTTGTCGTCGATGACCGCGTACATCAGGATCGACTCGATGTTGTACTTGTCCTTCAGCGAGTAGTACTCGGCCAGCGCCTTCGGAATGTACGCGGCTTGCTGGTCCGACGTGTCCTTCTGAGCGTTCCAGCCCCACTCGGTCAACCAGATCGGCACCCCGAACGAATCCTTCAGCGCTTGCAGCACGTCGTAGCACTGGCTGTTCTGCCAGCCGCACAGCATGTCGCCCGAGCTTTCGTACCAGTGGTAGCAGGTGAAGTCCCAGCGAATCGAGGCTGCGCCGCCCACACCGTTCGTCGTGCCGTTCGGCGATACGCCGTTCCACAGCATCTGCAATGCGCGGTAGGACAGCGGAATGCCGGTGCCCACGCCGACCTTGATCGTCGGGTCGATTGCACGCACGCCGTCGATCATGCCGCGGATCACGCCACGCAGCGAAGGCCACATCGAGGGGCTCCAGTTCGTCGCGCTGCTGCCGTCGCCGCTGACCTTCAGCGGCACGTCGAGTTCGTTGCCGCATTCGATGTGCGTCACGAGACCCTTGAGCTGCGTCGTGGCGCCCGTTGCGAGGTTGTAACCCAGCGTGTACGCCGACGATTCGCTGAGCGACGTGTTCCAGCCGCTCGACAGCGGGTTGAGCACCGGCAGGATCGACACGCCGCTGCCCTTGAACGCGCCCGTAAGTGCTGCCGCGAGGGTCTTCGCCATGCCGGAATCGGCGACGTCGCAGCGGTAGTTGGTCACGCCGAGATCCTTGAGGATCGCGAGCTGCGCTGCTGCCGACATCGTCTTGTAGATGCCCGAGCCGTACGCGAGGTGACCGTTGATGCCGTAGAAGAGCGGCTTGCTGCTGGTCGCCGCCGCCACCGTCGAAGCGATGCCGCGCGGGTCCGTCGTGCCGATGTTCTGCCACGGGCTGCCGTTCTTGTACCACGTGCCGGACGAGTTCTTCGCGTAGATCGTGCCGTTGTAATACAGGATGGTCGTGAGCGCGACGGACGAGCCGGTCGAGACGCCGCTGCCATTGCGGGTCACGCGGCCACCGACGAGCGTCCAGACGGCGCCCGAGCCGTCGGTAATGGATGCCGCGGGCGGAATGACCGTGCCGCTTGCCGAGGCGGCCTTGGAAACGGCTTGTGCGTTGACGACGCTGTCGGCGCCGGTTCCTTCCCCGCCGCCGCCGCAAGCGGCCAGAGCGGCACTGCCGGCACCTGCCATCATGAACGACAGGAAGCTTCTACGCGAAAGGGGCGACTTGCTTTGCTGGGCGATGTTCAACAAGGAAGTTTCGTCCTGCGATCTGATGGTGTGGTTGGACGGCACGGGAATTTATTCGTATTGGCGTTAAGGAGACCGCAGTATAGGGTCCTAAAACTGCCTTAAACGTTTCTGAATGTAACAGATTTGGAAAAAGGTAAACGCTTGCTTTATTCATATCGTAGGTGGGAAATACTCCTGCAATCGTTTGCTCACGCGGAACAAACGTTCGCATTATTTAAGATGAATACCGCCTGATCGGTCATTGTTGGCCTTTCTTTCTTTGATCAGATTTAATATCTGAGTTATATTTGCCGATTTCGATCGTTTAGCTTTCCGAAACGCGCGATCGATCGTGAGGCTCACAACGGGAATTACCGATTAAATCGGCGCCTGGAGGCTTACTGGCAGAGGGATCGGCAGATTTGACACGGCGAATGGAAGCATTCCCTTTATGTCAGGCGAATGTCCTTAAGTGGCGTTTTTTCCGGTCGAGAAAACAGAGAGAGAACTATTGACAGCGGGTTTTCCCTCGCTACCGGAGTACGTTTGGACGCAGAAAGGCCCGAAACCGGTAAGAGAGACCTGGAATTGCCAAGAGAGAATCACGCGCGAGCGCGCGTGTACGCGAAAGAATTCACTTCCGCTCGTTTGAGGCGCGATGCGCGCGATGAACTCACTACCGGCGCGAAGCCAAAGCACTGATCACGGCCCGTTCGAGATCCACCATTGCGAATGGTTTGGCGAGAATCGTCACGCCCTGATATTCGTTGCTCACGCCGCCGTGACCGTATCCGGTGCTGAACACGAACGGGATTTCGCGCTCGCGGAGAATCGCCGCCGCCGGGTACACGGGATGACCGCCGAGATTCACGTCGAGAATGGCGACGTCGAATGAGCCGCTTTGGGCGCGCGCGCAGGCGTCCTCCAAGGTCGACGCGCAGTCCGCCACGTTGCAGCCAAGCAGTTCGAGCATGTCTTCCATGAGCATGGCGATGCTGCTTTCGTCCTCGACCAGCAGCACGCTGACACCGTGAAGATCGTGCATTAAGGGTTCTCCAGGTCTTGCCGAATCATTTCACACGGCTTGTTATCGCATTGCGCAGCGCCCGCGCGAGTTCGTCGATGGAATAAGGCTTCTGCAGTAGCTGGAAGTCGTGATTCAGGCCTTGCGACACGACGTGGCTATAGCCGCTCGCCAGAATCACGGGCAAGTCCGGACACCGCTTGCGCACTTCCGATCCCAGTTCGACGCCGTTCATCCCTGGCATCACGACATCGGAGAAGACGACGGCGTACTCGTCCGGATGTTCCTCGAGCAATCTCAGCGCCGCCTCGGCGTTCGCCGCCCACGATGTTTCGAAGCCGAGTTCCGAGAGAAGATCGCTGGAGAACTGCCCGACCTGCTCGTTGTCTTCGACGAGCAGCACGCGACCATGACCGCGCGTGTCTTCCGTCGCGGCCTTGGAGAGCGCCGCACTCGCGACCGCGGCGGGCACGCGCGGCAGATAAATGGTGAACGTAGTGCCTTGCCCGAGCACGCTCTTGACATCGACTTCGCCGCCCGATTGCTTCGCGAAGCCGTACGCCTGGCTCAAGCCGAGGCCCGTTCCCTTGCCGATGGCCTTCGTCGTGAAGAACGGCTCGAAAATCTGCGCAAGATTTTCCGGTGCAATGCCCGAGCCGGTATCGGTGATGCTCACGGCCACATATTCGCCGTCCGCCTTGCCATGCCCTCTCACTCTCGGCACCGCGTGCGCCGCTCTCACCGCAATGAGCAGTTCGCCGTCACCCTCCATCGCGTCACGCGCATTGACGGCCATATTCACGAGCGCGGTTTCGAACTGGCTGATATCCGCATCGGCGTAACATATTTCGCACTTCGAATCGATTGTCAGTTTCACACGCGATCCGACCACGGTGCGCAACATCTCGCCAATCGAATCGATGCGTTCGCCCACATTGAACACTTCCGGCTTCAGCGCCTGCCGGCGAGCGAAGGTCAGCAACTGGCTCGTCAGTTTGGCGGCGCGGTCCGCCGTCTCCGCGATGGCGCTGACATAACGCGCGCGTTTTTCTTCGCGCAGGCTCGGCAGCGCGAGCATTTGCGCCGCGCCGCGAATGACGGTCAGCAGGTTATTGAAGTCGTGCGCCACGCCGCCCGTGAGCTGCCCGATCGCTTCGAGCTTCTGGCTCTGACGCAGCGCTTCTTCGGTCTTGAGCCGCGCGCTCACTTCCTGAACGACGCGCTCTTCAAGCGTCTCGTTGAGATGACGCAGCGTCGCTTCTGCCTGCTTGCGGCGCGTCAGATCGTGCATGGCGCCGACCATTCGCACGGCGCGGCCTTCGCCGTCGCGCAGCACGGTGCCACGGTCGAGGACATCGGCGTACGTGCCGTCGCTGCGTTCGAACCGATACTCGGCCAGCCAGCTATCGTTGTCGCTCGCGATCACCGCCTGGACCGACGCCACCACGCTTTCGCGGTCCTGCGCATGAATGTGCTCCTTCCACCACGCGCTCGATTCGGGAATGTCGGCCGGCGCGAAGCCGAAATGCACTTCGACGGCTTCGTTCCAGTGAATCGTGTCCGTGATCAGATCCCAGTCCCATATCGCGTCACTGGTCGCGCGCGCGGCAAAGCGATACCGCTCTTCCGCCTCGCGAAGCTCTTCTTCGGCGCGGCGGCGCTCGGTTTCATCGTGCATGACGAAAAGGAAGCCGATCTCCGCGCCGGCGGGATCGCGCAGCAGATTCGTCGATCCGCTCACGAAGACACGGCTCCCATCCTGACGCTGATGCCACCGCGTATTGGTGGCCTGCCCATCGCGGCGTGCCTTCTCCAGTTCCTGCGCCGGAACGCCGGCCTCGGCGTCTTCGGGCACGTAAAGGATGTCGCATGATCGCCCGACGATCTCGTCCGCGCGATACCCGAAAGTGCGCGCGGCGCCCGGCGACCAGGTCGTCACGCGGCCATCGGAACCGGCGGTGACGATCGCATACTCCGTCGCCGATTCGACGATGAGCCGCAGCCGCTGCTCGCGTTCGCGCAAGCGCTTCTCGGCTTCCTTGCGCTCGGTGATGTCGAGGACGATCTCGATCGCACCATCGGCGAACGCCCGCGGCGCGAAGAGTCCCCACCAGCGCGAGCCGTCCTTGCGAAAATATTGCTTCTCGTAAGGCACCGCCTCGCCGAGCGTCATCACTTGCGATACCGCGCGTTCGGACGCGGGCCAGAACTCCGGCGGCGTCAGTTCGCGCCACGTCCGGCCGAGCGCTTCCTGCTGCGTAAAGCCGGTCATGCGCAGGAAGCCTTCGTTGACATCGGCCAAGCGATACTGGCCGTCCCAGCGAATGACGCCGACGGTCTTGATGGCGAGCGTCGCACGCAGCCGCTCTTCGACCGCGCGCCGCTGCCGGTCCGCGAGCACGCGTTCGGTCGTCTCCACGCACGCGCACAGAAAGCCGCCCACGCCGCCGCTCTCCACGCGCACCGGCGTGTACGAAAACGCGAAGTGCGCTTCTTCGGCGCGTCCATGACGGAGCATCTTCAGCGTGATGTCGTCCATGTGCACGGGGACGCCCGCATAAGCCTGATCGACGAGCGGCGCCAGATCGCGGGCGATCTCGGACCAGACATCGAGGAACGGCCGTCCGAGCGCGTGGTGCTGCTTGTCCGCGAGAATCGACGCGTACGCGCCGTTATGGATGAGCACGCGCTCCGGGCCCCAGACGATGAACATCGGCTGCGCGGAGCCGTCGATGACATCGCATAAGGTGCGCAGCGCGACCGGCCATCGGTCGGGCGTGCCGAGCGGCGTATCGGCCCAGTCGCGGGCGAGAAGGACACTTGCGGAAGGACGGGAGGATGTGTATTCGACGTCGGAAGGCATGTGGCGATAGCGGCATGGCGCGTGGAGAACACGCGAGTGCCCGCATAAAGCGTTCCGCGATCGACGGATGGCGCTTCAACGCGGCACAGCCGCATGCGGGCCCGACCGAATCGTGGCGGCTTTACGTTGCCGCGAAGAAAGGCTAAGCACCTAACGCCAATGCGTCGCGTTCCATCGGATGAAAGAAGCCGGCCTCTTTGTTGTGGTGATGGGTGATGAACGAGGACCGCAGCCTGCCGCTAACGCGCGGCATCGACGCATCTGTACAGGTAACACGAGCTAACGGCCGCTCTTCACATCCCTCACGGCCGATCGGATGCGACCTCGACTGCACATGTTCGACGCTATTTTGACTGTCGAGACTTCGAACGAAGCAACCGCTCGTCGGGCCGTGCAGCAGACTGAGATGCATAACAACTAAAAACGCAGGCAACAGCCTGATTACCTGGCGAAAACCACGAACGATACTAGCGAGGGACTCGCATGTCGGCGGCACTCGATCTTGTTGGAATCCATAAGTCTTTCGATGGCTTCATCGCGTTGAACGATGCGCAGTTTGATGTGAACTGGGGCGAAGTACACGCGTTGCTCGGAGAAAACGGCGCGGGTAAATCCACGCTCATGAATGTTGCCGTGGGTCTTTATGCGCCCGAGGCGGGCACCATCTCAATCGACGGTCACCCCGTGCGGCTGAGCGGACCGCGCGACGCGGCGCGTAGCGGTATCGGCATGGTTCATCAGCATTTCAAGCTGGTGTCCCGCTTTACCGTTGCCGAGAACATCCTGCTCGGCATGCCGATGAACGGTGCACGGCTCGCTTATCGCAAGCGCCTCGCCAAGGTACGCGAGGCCGTTCGCTCGCAGTGCGCAGCGCTCGGATTCGAAATCGATCCGGACCGGCGCGTTTCGCAATTGTCGGTGGCGGAACAGCAGCGCGTCGAGATACTGAAAGTGCTGCTGGCCGGCGCGCGCATTCTCGTGCTCGACGAGCCGACTGCCGTGCTCACCGACCAGGAAGCCGCGAGACTGCTCGAAACCATGCGCCTTCTGGCGTCGAAGGGATCGGCCGTCGTACTCGTCACGCACAAGATGGCCGATGTCCGTCGCTACGCCGACCGCGTCACCGTGATGCGCGCCGGTCGCACCGTCGACACGTTCAAGCCGTCCGACATGTCCGAGGCGGAGATGGTGCGGCTCGCGGTGGGCGAGACCGTCGCAGCGGAGAAGCCTTCGAATACCGCTGTGATGGGTGACCGTGCAGCGCCGCGCCTTCGTCTGCGCGGCGTGCGCAGCGCGGCTTCGCAATCGGGCACGCGGCAGGGCTTGCCTGCGCTCGATGGTGTCGACCTGACCGTCCACGCGGGCGAGATCTACGGGCTCGCCGGCGTGGGCGGCAACGGCCAGAGCGAACTGATGCAGGCGATCATGGGCCTGCTGCCGCTCGACGACGGCTCCATGCTGATCGAAGGCGCGGGAGACCTGCGTCGCGCGAGCGCCGTTGATCGTCGCGAGATGGGTATCGCGTGCATCCCCGCTGACCGGCAGACGTTCGCGTTGGCCCCGCTGCTTTCGGTGGTCGAGAACTTCGCCATCGGTCAGGTGCATGCGGGCCGCTACGGCAATCCCTTGTGGCTCGACTATCGGCGCATGGAAGAAGACGCTGCCGAAGCCGTCAAGCACTTCGACGTGCTTGGCGTGCGTTCGCTTCGCCAGCGCGTCTCGCTACTGTCAGGCGGCAATGCGCAGAAGCTCGTGATCGCGCGCGAGTTCGCCCGACGGCCCGGCGTTGTCCTCGCGCACAGCCCCAGCCGCGGACTCGATGCGCGTGCGAGCGCCCAGGTCCACGCGCGGCTTCGCGCGGCACGCGATGAAGGCGCCGCCGTGCTCGTCATCAGCGAAGACCTCGACGAAGTGCTGGCGCTCGCCGACCGGGCCGGTGTGATGGTGCGCGGGCGCATCGTCGGCAACTTCAGCGCGCCCGTGGACAGACAGGCTATCGGTCAAGCGATGGTCGCTCATTCATAAGGAGTCCTGCAACCGTGGAGCATCTATGACAAATACCGTACCGCCCAACCAGACCGAGCTGTGCGTGGCCGACCCCGCGCTCGACGGCGACGCCGGCTTCAATCATCGGCGCACGCGCCGGCCATCGCTGTTGGCGCGGCGTTATGCGGTCGAGTTGCGCCAGGACGTTGCATGGCACAAGCAGGCCGTCGTGCTGGCGGTGTCAGTTGCGATAGGCCTTGCCGTCTGCGTCGCGATCCTGATGGCCGCCGGGGTCCCGGCCGGCGATCTCTTCGATGAATTCGTCGTGGCGACCCTGGGCGATGCCGACAACTTCCGGGCTGTCCTCTTTCAGGCCGCGCCGACGGTGATGGTCGGCCTCGCAGCCGCGCTGTCCTTTCGCGCCAGGTTCTGGAATCTCGGGCTGGAAGGCCAGATGGTGTGGGGCGCCATCGGTGCGACTGCGATTGCGCTCGCGGGTGCCGGCACGCCCGGAACGCGACTGTGGCTGATGGGCGCCGCCGCGCTGTCCTGCGGTGCGCTATGGACCGTGTTGCCGCTCGTGCTCAGATTGCGCTTCGGCATCAGCGAAATCATCTCGACGCTCATGCTGAACTATGTGGCGGCCAACCTTCTGTTGAATCTGGTCTACGGCCAATGGAAGGACCCGAGAGATTCGTTCCCTCATTCACGCAACTTTCTGGCAGAAGAGCGGCTTCCCGACATCGTGAACGGATATAGCTGTGCGATCCTGCTGGCCGTGTTGCTATCGGTCGCTGCATGGTGGTTTCTTCATCGCAGCCGGGCCGGCATTTACGTGCGGTTCGTGAATGTCAACGCACGCGCGGCGCAGGCAATGGGCATACCCGTGCGCAACGTCGTGGCCGGCGTCGTGCTGCTCTCGGGAGCGCTGGCGGGTTTCGCGGGATTCACGGTGACCGCGGGTCAGGCGGGACGGCTCACGCAGGATTTCTACAGCGGCTATGGATTTTCAGGAATCCTGATCGCATTCCTCGCTCGCAACAACCCGATCGCCGCCAGCGTGGTCGCGTTGCTGATAGCCGTGCTGTTCGTCACCGGCCGCAGCCTGCAGGTGCTCTACCAGATACCGTTTTCGATGGTGCAGCTCATTCAGGCGATTCTCGTGATCGTCGTCGCGGCATCCGACTTCTTTACTCGCTACCGCCTGTCGCCCGTGGGGACCACCGAATGAGTCTGCTCTTTAGCTGGATCGGAAATATACCGGACGTTGCCGTGCCGCTCGCGCTCGCTGCGCTCGGCCTCATCGTGAGTGAACGTGCCGGCGTGCTTTCGCTGGGCGCCGAAGGCATCATGCTCGTCGGTGCGCTCGCCGGCATCGGCACTCAACTCACTTTCCACAATGCCGGCCTTGCACTCTTCGTGTCGATGATCGCAGGCGGAGCCGTCTCGATACTGTTCGCCGTGATGGTCGTCTGGTTGCGTGTCAATCAGGTGATCTCGGGCCTCGCGCTCGTGTTCTTCTGTCAGGGGCTGACAGGGCTGCTCGGTACCGTGACCGGGTGGATCAACCGTCCGGTCACGGGTCTGCAATCGATCGCGCTCGGACCGCTGGCCCAGCTTCCGCTCGTCGGTTCGCTCTTCAATCAGAACGTGATCGTCTATCTGACGCCGCTGATCTTCGTGGCGGCGGCCTGGTATCTGAATCGCACGGTGTGGGGATTGCGCCTTCGCTCGGTCGGCGAGAACCCGCAGGCGGCGGACGCCGCCGGCATCGCGGTGCTGCGCATCCGGTTTTTGGCCGTCATGGCAGGCGCTACGTTGCTCGGACTCGCGGGCGGATACCTGTCCGTGGCGAGCACGCATATGTGGATCGCCGATATGACGGGCGGGCGCGGATGGATTGCGGTGGCGCTGGTGATTTTCGCGCGCTGGTCGCCGGGCCGCGCGCTGATCGGCGCACTGCTCTTCGGCGGTATCGAGGCGCTCATCCCGCAGATGGCCGCCGCGGGCATCAGCCTGCCTCAGTACTACGTGCTCTGCGCGCCCTACCTGATCACGCTTGCCGTGATGATTCAGGTCGCTATCGTGCAGCGTGGCAACGATGAAACGCCATGCGCGCTCGGGGAACCCTACGTTCGCGAAGAGCGGCGCTGAGCCTGCGGATTTCGTCATCCGGCGCTCGTAGCGGCGGATGACGGACCAACAGTATCCGATTCATCCATGAGCATTGTGTCGTTATCCTAACGTTATCGAAAAGGTGATCCATGAACACTCGCTGTCTCCTGCTTGCGATGTCGATTGCTTGCTGTGGCGCTGCCACCACCGCGTATGCGGACGGTTTCACGTTGAAGGCCAAGCCCAAGATCGTCATGGTGTACTTCAGCTCGAAGAACGACGCCGGATGGACTCAATCCTTCGATGAAGCGAGAGTCAAGATGGAGGCCGCGCTCGGCGAGAAGATTGGCTACGTCGAGAGTATTCGCGAAGATCCTGCGGTAGTCGTGCCCGCTGTCGAGCAACTCATCAAGCGTGGAAACAACATCATCATCGGCACCGCGTTCGGCTATTCGGATGCGTTCAAGGAGCTCGCAAGCCGTCATCCCGATGTCGCGTTCCTGAACGCGGCAGGCACGACCAATGGCCCGAATCTCGAATCCTTCTACGGCCGCACCTACGAAAGTCAGTATCTCTGCGGCATGGCGGCAGCAGCGGTGTCGAAGACCGGGAAGCTGGGCTTCGTCGCTGCTCACCCGTTCGGCGTGGTGAACTGGACCATCAACGCTTATGCGCTCGGTGCGCGGAAGATCAATCCGAATGCGGTCGTCACGGTCGTGTACACCGGCGCGTGGGACGATCCCGTGAAGGAACGCGCGGCGGCAACTGCCCTCATCGACCACGGCGACGACGTGGTGGGCGCGCACACCGATACGCCGACCGTTCAACTCGTCGCACAGGAGCGCGGCGTGTACGCGACGGGGCATCACAGGGACATGAGACAGTACGCGCCCAAGTCGACGCTTTGCTCCTCCGTGTGGGTGTGGGACAAATTCCTGATCCCCGAAGTGCGCAAGATCAAGGCGGGCAACTGGCAGCCGGTACCGAACGGCGCCCTGATCGAAATGAAGGACGGGGGAACCGATATCGCCGGCTTCAGCGACGCCGTTCCCGCGGACAAGCAGGCGCTGATTCGTGCCGAGCGCGACGCCATCATCAAGGGCAAACAGATCTACGCGGGTCCGCTCGGCTCCGGCGATGGCCAACAGCGTGTGGCCGGCGGCCAGGTGCTTTCGGACAAGGACCTCTGGAAGATGGACTGGTTCGTCAAGGGCGTGATCACGCAGAAATAATTGCCGTCGAGTATGGCACGCGGATACGTCGTCGAAGTCGATCGGCGGCGTATCCGCCTGCGGGAAACCGCCGTTCAAACCGGTCCCGGATCGCCCATCGACGGTGCGCCCGTCCGTCTCCAGATGCCCCGCATAGCGGCGCGCAAGGCCCGCTGAATCGACCAAACGCGCCGTCACACGTCGAGGAATAGGTCGCGGTTCACGTCGTCGCGCCCGGCGAGCGCAGGCCCAATGTGTTTGCGCCTCCGCACACGGGATCGTAACCTCTCATTTGTTTCACAGGCGTGTCAACAAGAATGAGCCCTTTACGGCTCTTCCGGCCAATCGCTCCATTGCGTGGCGGTCCTAACGTTTTTATTTTCCCTCCATTCATAGGTGAACGTTACGAGAACCGAATCGACTGACCGGCGAAGCTCAGTGAGTCGCAAAGTGCGATCGCCTGGCTACGACGCTTTTACTGGTTCCACTCGTTGAACCGGTCAATTTGAACATCGAAAGCGGTAATCGATCGCATTTCTGTATGTCACGGATTTTCGGCATGCGCGAAAAGACGTGATTTACATATTGATCTAGGGCAGTCTATATATTTCTGTGTTTATCTTATCTGATGGCCTCATTCGTAGCGGACGCACCTCTGCTTTTAACGAACGACAAAAGTACTGCGCGTCTGTGCGATACCCCGCATGACGTTATCGACAGCGTTTTTAGGGAACTTGGTCGTTGCCTATTTTACAAACGTAAGTATCATTCGTTCGCTAACCGACACAACGACACACTGCGTTTTATCCAGGAGAAAGAATGTCGCTTTCCAAAAGGCTGGTCGACAACGCCAAAGGTTGGCTTCCCGACAGCATTTTCTTGCGTATCGCGCATCTGCATAAAGTCGGACGTTTCCCGAACATCAAGGCGCCGAGGACGTTCAATGAGAAAATCCTCTACCGCTGCCTTCATCCGGACCCGAGATTTGTCGATCTGACGGACAAATTGACCGTGCGCGATTACGTGCGGGACCGGATTGGCGACGAACATCTGCCCGAACTCTTTGCCGCCCCGGACAAATTTACGCGCGAAGTGTTCGACGCCCTGCCCCAGCGTTTCGTGATGAAGGCGAATCACGGGAGCGGGTTCGTCAAGCTCGTCCACGACAAGTCGGAAACCACGTTCGAAGAACTGCACGCGCTTGCGCAGCAGTGGCTCGCGACCGACTTTTATCGTGTTGCGCGCGAACGTCATTACCGCACCATCAGCCCGCGCATTTTCTTCGAAGAGCTGTTGCTCGAACAAACCGGCATCGTGCCCGCGGACATCAAGATGCACTGCTTCTTCCGCCCGGGCGAACGCAAACCGACCGTCTTCACCGCACTCATTTCGGATCGCTTCGGCGATCATCCGCGCGGCGATATGTACGACGGCGACTGGAATCGGCTCGACATTGCAATTGGCCATTACGCGCGCAGCGAAGTGCCGCTGCCGCGTCCGGAGAACTTCGACAAGCTGCTTGCCATTGCAACCGCGCTCGCCGAAGGCTTCGAATATGTGCGCGTGGATCTTTACGCGCCGGGCGACAAGATCTACTTCGGCGAATTGACGTTCACGCCGGGGGCGGGTGTATTTCCGATGCGTCCCGATGCTGTCGACTACGAATGGGGACGGTTGATGAGTTCGTAGGCGGCTCGGGGCATCGCATCGCCCGACGCGGAACGGGCGGTGCGTCCTGAGCGATGCCGTCGAGTTCGGCGCGCACGGCGGTCATTTCCGCTGTCTCCGGGCCGCTGACATCGCGGACATGCATGGCTTCGAGCCGTCGCCGGACCGCGCCATATCGCGCCCCTGCTCTTCGATGCAGATCGGCTCGCTCGGTGTAGCGAAGAAACGTCTGCAACGAAGCCAGCACGGCTGCGCCCATGCTCGTCAGCCCGACGACGACGCGCAACTCCGGTGCAACCGCGCTCGTGGCTAGCGATAAAAACGACGATGTTCCCGTCAGCGCGGTAATGCCGATCACGGCGAGGCCGAGGCGCCGGCCATACGCGGATAGCCGATCAGCCATTGCATAGTGGCGCACTTGCGCATCGCGGGCGCGTCTCATCCATCCAGACAATAAGGCCTGCGCATTCTCCGGTGGGTGATAGGCATGGCAATTTTTGCCGTCTGCTGAGTCTCGTGAAAGAAGATTAGTCATGGTTGAAGCACTGTATTTATTTACAGTAAAGCATAGGCGCCTTGAAGGACATTCTCTGTCCGAGTGAGTTTGCAAGAACCTACATGGCGCGGCCGTGGCTTATTGCTTGCTGCTCAACGCCTGATACCGCACTCTCATGGAGGATCTATGGCCACGTATGCAGGCAGATCGCAAGAGGATCGCATTGCCGCTGAAGAAGGCAAGAAGCTGCCGTCACAGGAACAGGCAGGCGGCAACATGGCGATCGAAGGCTCGGAGTCGGGCAAGGACGCGAGCAGCGGAGAGTTGTCCGAGGCCGGCAAGGATGTCTGGCGTCAAGGCAGCACGATCGACGAGGAAGGTCCGCTGCCGCCCGACGAAAAGCCGGGAACGCACTCGGGTGTGAGACGGAAATAGGCATGTGCCTTGCACCAGCGTTGCACTTACTCACGCTGGAGCACTCATGCATATTATTTGCCACATGATGTCGTCGGTCGATGGCCGCAGCCTCACCGACGGCTGGCATCTCGACTTCGCCTCCCCTTGCTACGAAGAAACGGCAGCGCGTTTCAAGGCCGATGCGTGGGTCTGCGGCCGCGTGACGATGCAGGAGATATCACACGGCAAGGACCGCGACTATCCGCGTGGGCTTGCAAAGAATCCCGTTGCCCGCACCGATTACTTTGCCACGCGCGATGCGAGTCAATATGCCATTTCCATCGACCCTAAAGGCCGCGTTGCATGGAAAAGCAGCACCGCGCTCGATTCGCATATCGTCGAAGTGCTGGCCGAAACAGTCGAGGACGATTATCTCGCCTACCTGCAATCCATCGGCGCTTCGTATCTATTCGGCGGCAAGGAAGACATCGATCTGAAGCGTGTGGTCGATACGCTCGAGCGCGAGTTGAAGATCAAGAAGTTGATCGTCGAGGGCGGCAGCCACGTGTCGGGCGCTTTCGTCAATGCGCAATTGGCCGACGAAGTCAGTGTGCTGCTGATTCCGCTCGTCGATGGACGCGAGGCGCATCCTTCATCGTTCGAAATCGCTATGGACAAGTGGCAAAAGCCGACGTACCTGAAGCTCGACTCGGTGGAGAAACTCGAGAATGACGTCGTGTGGGTTCGCTATACGCGCAAGTCCTGAGTTGCCTGGCGGCGGATGACCCGCCGCCGAGCCTAACCTGTCAGCTCTTGCGCACGGCGTCCGGCAAGTCACGTCCGTGATACTTCTTGTAGATCGTATTGAGATTGCCGTTCTGCATGTTCGTGTGGACCCAGTTGTTGACCCACTCCTTCAGGCGCGGCTGATCCTTGTTCATTGCAATGCCGAGATCGAAATTCTTTTGCTCGAATTTCATTTCGATGTGACGTTGCGGCGCGCGATGCTGCATTTCCTGCAGATTCGACGGCGTGCTGGAGAAGATATCGATCTGGCCCGTGACCATCGATGTGATGAGCGTCGCATCGTCTTCGTAACGCTGGATTTGCGCGCCCTTGGCGAGTTGCGTGGTTAGCGTGTCGTTGACGGTGGCGCGCGTCAGGCCGACGGTCTTGCCGTCCAGGTCCGCATAGTCCTTGACCTTCGCGCTATTGATGCCGCCCACGATGATCGTGATGACCGCATACGGCGTCGAGAAATCGACGACCTTCGCACGCTCCGGCGTGATCGAAAGGTCCGCGATCACGAGATCGGCGCGTTTCGCCTGCAAGGTCGGCACACGCGCCGCGTTGGTGATCTGCACCAGCTCAAGCTTGACACCAAGATCTTTCGCAAGCGCCGCGGCGGTATCCACATCCGAGCCTGCGGGCTTGAGATTTTCATCCGCATAGCTGAAAAGCGGCGTGCCCATTGCAATGGCGACGCGAACCACGCCTGCCTTTTTGATGTCGTCGAGTTGATCGGCCATCGCACTGTGCATGGCGCCTGCGAACATGAACGCTGCAAGGGAAGCGCGTGCAATGAATTGGCTGGCTTTCAAGTGATGTCTCCGTCGTTATTGATATTCAAAGAGTAAAACGCATTAAAGCCTTCAACCTATTAAAGCCCGTTGTCCAGGAAGGCGCGCAATTCAGGCGTGCGTGGCGCGTCCAGCATGCCGCCGTCGCCGACTTCCCACACCTTGCCGTGATGCATATAGATGATGCGATCCGCCACGCGCTTGGCGAACGCCATTTCATGCGTGACGAGCAGCATCGTCATGCCGTCGGCGGCGAGGTCTTCCATCACGCGCAGCACTTCGCCCGTGAGTTGCGGGTCCAGCGCCGATGTCACTTCATCGAACAGCATGACCTTCGGCGACATGGCAAGCGAACGCGCAATCGCAACGCGCTGCTGCTGTCCACCCGACAATTGCTCGGGATACGACTCGGCCTTCTGCCCGAGTCCCACTTGTTCGAGCACGTTCGTTGCGATGCGCCGCGCTTCATCGCGTGGGAGCTTCTTCACGTGCCGCAGCGCAAGCATGATGTTCTCTTCGACCGTCAAGTGCGGAAAGAGGTTATAGCTCTGGAACACGATGCCGACTTCGCGCCTCAGCAGATGCAAGTCGACCTTCGGATCGTCCACGCGAATGCCGCATACCTCGATCTGCCCCTGATCGACGGTTTCGAGCCGGTCGATGCAACGCAACGCCGTGCTTTTGCCCGAGCCGCTTGCGCCGATCACGGCGATCATTTCGCCCTTGTTGACCTCGAAGGACACGCCCTTCAGCACATGATTGGCGCCGAAGCTCTTGTGAATCTCATCGACCTTAACGATTGCTGACATTGAGCTTGTTCTCCATCGATTGGCTCCAGCGCGAAAGCGGATAGCACAGCAGGAAATAAAACACGCCGACCAAACCGAAGATGAGGAATGGCTGGAAGATCGAGTTGTTGATGATCTGCCCCGCGCGCGTCAATTCAATGAAGCCGATCACCGAAGCAAGCGACGTCATCTTGATGAGTTGCACGAGAAAACCGACCGTGGGCGGCAATGCGAGACGCATGGCTTGCGGAATGATCACGAGCCGCAAGCTCTGCCAGCGCGAAAGCGAAAGACACTCGGCGGCTTCCCACTGCGGCTTGGGCATGGCTTCGATACACCCGCGCCAGATATCGCCGAGATAAGCGCTCGAATAAACCATCAATGCAATGCCTGCCGCAACGAGCGCAGGCACCTGATAGCCATAGACGGACAACCCGAAATACACGATGAATAGCAGAATGAGCAACGGGATGCCCTGAATGGCTTCGATGTAGACGAGCGCCGTGCGCGAAAGCCACGCACGCGGCGAGATGCGCGCAAGCATCACGACGAAGCCGCCTATTCCGCCAAGCAAGAAAGCGAGCACGGACAGCACGAGCGTCCAGCCGATGGATTGCACCAGATAGACGAGGTGCGCGTAAGTGAATCCGCCGCTCATGCCGCGCCTCCGGGAATGACCGTATCGATGCGTTGCTGATCGGCCGGCGCCTTGCCCGCGCGCTTGGCCGCCAGTCGAATGGCGCGGCGGCGCTTGAACACATGTTCGCCGATGGCCCACGCAATCAACTTAATGAGCAGGGACAACGCGAGATACAAGGCCGCCACCACGATGTAAGTTTCGAGCGAACGAAACGTGTCCGATTGGACCGTATTCGCGACGGCAGTGAGTTCTTCAGCGGAAATCTGCGATGCGATCGCGGAAGCCTGCATCATCAAGAGAAACTGACTGGTCAGCGCCGGATAAACCTTCTCGATGGAAGGCTGCAGCATCACATGCCAGCCGATGCGCCATTTCGGCAAGCCGAGGCATTCGGCTGCTTCGATCTGTCCGCGCGGCACGGATTCGAGGCCCGCGCGAATGATCTCCGCTGCATAGGCACCGATGTTGATCGTCATGGCGAGCGCGGCGGCAGCGAAGGTCGGCATCCGCAAACCGATGCTCGCCAGTCCGAAGTACAGCAGAAAGATCTGCACGAGGAACGGCGTGTTGCGCACGGCCTCGACATAGACGATGCACAGGCGCGTCAATACCGGCAGCTTGGCGCGCTTCGCGAACGCGACCAGCATGCCGAGTATCAGGCCGAAGAACACAGCCACGCACGTCATCTTGAGCGTGAGCCATGCGCCCTGCAGGAACGTCGGCCAGTAAGGCAGCAGCGGGGAGAAGTCGAGAGAAAACATGGCGGCGATGTCCTTTGCTTCACGCGTAATCGACGTATGACGACTGACTACGCGCGATGGCATTCATCATGTTGCGTGCTGCATGCATTAAACCGGCGCGACGGGATCGAACGGGCCGGTGACCGTGAACGCACCGCCCTGCAGGACGGAGACGGGATCATCGGCGGCGGGCGGCGGTGTCGCTTCCACTTTGGCGCGGAACTGCTCGGACGAGTCGCGCGGCTCGAAGCCGAGATGCGCGGCCTCGCGGTTGTCCCACCACGTGTACGCATTCGCCGACATGCCGAATACGATCGTGTGCCCGACTTGCGGCGTAAACAGCGCGCATTGCAAGAGCTTGTGGAAGTCGTCGTAGCTCATCCACGTCGCCATCATCCGGCGGTCCTTCGGCTCGGAAAATACCGAGCCGATGCGAATGCTCACGGTCTCCACGCCATAACGGTCGAAGTACAGCTGCGCCATGTCTTCGCCGAAGGACTTCGACACGCCGTAATAACCATCGGGGCGCTTGCGTGCCGTGGCGTCGATCCGTTCGTCTTGCCGATAAAAGCCGGTCACGTGGTTCGAGCTTGCAAACACGATGCGCTTCACGCCATGACGCCGCGCCGCTTCGTAAAGGTTGAACACGCCCTTGATGTTCGCTTCGAGAATCTCCTCGAAGGGCCGCTCCACCGAGACGCCGCCGAGATGGACGATCGCATCGCAACCGGCGACGAGCGCATCCACCGCCTGACGGTCGGCGAGATCGCACGGCACGACTTCCTCGCTGGCCGACGCATCGCTCGACAGCGCGCCGGGCAAATCCGAAATTCGAATACAAGATGCAAATTCGGCGACGCGATGCCGGATCGCCCGCCCGATGCCGCCCGCCGCACCCGTCAGCAGCAAGCGTGTGAAGCCGCCGCCCGTTGCGGGCGCGTCCAGTTGATGTGCCATGCGAATTTTGTCTCCTGCGTTCACGACTAGGGATTTCCCTGCGCGACTGTTCTTGTACGTTGTCATATCACAACATGGCGCATATCATCACTTACCGAATGTTTTGTCAACGTTTGTCAAAACCACGCCAGGAGCGCCGTGACGCCACCGCCAGATTCGCTTGCCGCTTCCAACGCCTCGCCCACGCTCGCGCCGGGTATTCGACGCAGCCTCACGACGCAGCTCGTCGATGCGCTGCGCGCGCAGATCGAATCGCGCGAGCTTGCGGCCGGCAGCAGGATCGCGACCGAAGCGGAGATGGTGCAGCGCTTCGGCGTGAGCCGGACCGTCGTGCGTGAGGCGCTATCGCGGCTACAGGCGGCCGGCCTCGTCGAGACGCGGCATGGCATCGGCACGTTCGTATGCGAAGCAGCGGCATCGCCGTTATTGCAACTCGATCCCGCCGATGTCGCCGGCTCCCTGGACGCGCTCGCGATCCTCGAATTGCGCATCAGCCTGGAGACCGAATGTGCAGGGCTGGCGGCCATGCGCCGCGATTCCGCGAGGCTCGCCACGATGCGTTCCGCACTCGACGATTTCACGCGCAGCGTGGACACGGCGAGCGGCACCGTGTCGCCCGACTTTCGCTTTCATCTGGAGATCGCGCATGCAACGGGCAACCGCTACTTCGTGGAGATCATGGAGCATCTCGGCTTGCGCATGTTTCCGCGCACGCGTCTGACGGCCACGTCCATTCCGCGCGATGAATACGCGGACTATCTGCTGCGCGTGAATCGCGAGCATGAACAGATAGCGGATGCCATCGAACGTGGCGATGCCGATTCGGCGCGCACCGCGATGCGTCTGCATCTCATCAACAGCAGAGAGCGTTTGCGGCGCGCACAGAGCTAGGCGTACATACACGCTCAGAGCGCGAGCACGTTCACCGCGACATCGACATGATGCGTGCCGCCGCCCAGTATCATGCCGCGCAATAGCGACACGTCGCTGTAATCGCGGCCCGTCGCCAGCGTCACGTGATCGAGATCGGCGAGTACGTCGTTGGTCGGATCGAGATCAATCCATCCGTTTTGCGGGCAATGCAGCGACACCCACGCATGCGATGCATCCGCGCCAATGAGCCGTGGATGTCCCGGCGGCGGATCGTTGCGCAAATAGCCGCTCACGTAACGCGCGGGCAAGCCGAGCGCGCGCAGGCATCCAATCATCACTTGCGCGAAGTCCTGACATACGCCGCGCCTCAATTCGAATGCGCGCATGGCGGGGGTATCGAATGCAGTGGATGACGGTTTATATTCGAAGTCCGAATGAATTCTATGCATGAGATCGATCGCGCCTGCGATCAGCGGCGTGCCCTTCGTGAAGCTCGTGCGCGCATACTCGCGCAATGCTTCGTTCATCACGATGTTGGGCGACGCGTAGCAATACTCGCTCTCCGGCACGAACGCAGCGCCCGCGCAATAACGCAGCCTTTGCGCGACCGCTTCCCACGGCGGCGTTGCGTGCGGATCGAGACGGTCCCAGCGCGGACTCAAGCGCACGGTGGTTTCACTCGTCATCGAAAGACGCTCGTGCGGGGCATCGAGTGAAAAGTACAGCACGTCATTGCCGAATGTATCGACGCGGCTATGCACATACGAAGGCGGCGGCTCGATGCGCTCCGTATGCGCGATCACCTGCTGCCACGGGCAATGCAACGGACGAATGGTCGCGAGATGCTGCGCGATTTCGACAGGCGTGGAATAGCGGTACGTCGTGCGATGCGTGACCGCGAGCGTCGTGGATTTATCGGTTGAGCCGAGCGTCACGTTCATGACGACACCTGCGCGGAAAGCGTATTCGCGTGGCTGAAATAGCGCGCGCTGACTTCAGTCGATGCCGCGCTCACCGATGCAATCATCGAGTCGCATAAGGCAATGAGCTTGGCATAGCGGCCGTCCTCGCTCGTTTCGCAGAGCGTTTCGAGTTGAGGCAACGCATCCACGTGGGGAACGATGCCCGAGAAATTCGCGCGCCGTGCGCCACCCGCCGCAGCGGCGATCTCATCGAGCTTCACGCACAAGCGCGCATAGACGCCATAAAGCCCGCGCGGATTGGTCCTGTCCACGACGATCAGATCGATGAGCGCAGGCACTTCGAGGCGCCCCGGATAGAGCGAGCGATACGTCAGCGTGCTGTCGAAAAGTTGCAGCAGCAAGTCGAAGCCCGCCGGCACGCCGAGTGTGTCGTGTTCGGCGGCGGCGCGCAGAAAGGTCGACATCGTCGAAACGCGCTCGATCATTCTGCCGATAAAGATGAGCCGCCATGCTTCATCGCGTGTCATGCGATCGCCTTGCGCGCCGCTGATCGCAAGAAGCTGCGTGGCGAGATGTTCCAGTGCGCCCGAAAGCATCACGCGGTCATAGTCGAAGCCCGCTTCAGGCGATGCGAGTTTGAGACGTGCCAACGCATCGCGAAAGTCATTGCGCGATGCGAGGATCGTGCGCCAGTGATCGGTCGAAAGCCTGTCGCGTATCTCGCCGCATGCGCGCGCCTGTTCCGTGAGATTGCCGCCGATGCTCGTCTGCGTGGCGCTTTCCGCGAGTCCCGCAACGAGCACGCGTTCGAACGCATGTCGCGAGCTGCGTGCAAGCGTATCGATGGATGGAATGAGGCCGCACTGCTGCGCGAGTTCGACGAGCGTGCTGAACATCGCGTCTGCATCGCTCGTATCGAGTGAACCCAGCAACAGGCGACATAGACGCACGTTGTTCTCCACGCGTTCGCCATAACGTCCCGCCCAAAAGAGGTTTTCCGCAGCGCGGCTCGACACGATGCGATGCTTGCGCAAATCGCCGGGCTTCATCGAAGGGCGCAACGATGTGGCCGGTCCCGGTTCGCTCGACAGCACCCACGTATCGACGCTGCTGCCTCCGAATTGCATCGAGACGGTCGCGCGCCTGTCGGCCGCGAGGCGCGTGAAGCCGCCGGGCATCACGCGCCATGTGCCATCGACATCGGCGATCGCATAAGCACGCAACACACATGGGCGAGCGCCGAGCGCGCCATCATGAAAGCGCGGCGCGCTTGAGAACGGCAAGCTCTGCTGCAACGTGAAGACGTCAGGCGTACGTTCGATGCGTTCGCGCCAGTCCGCGAGTTTCTGCACGCCCGCCTCGATGCCGGGCGCACGATCGGCTTGCGCGCCCGGCCACGTCGGCACGAGCAATGCGTCATCGAGTTGCTCGAATGCTTCGCTGCGCGCGGCTTCTTCGCCGCACCACCATGTCGGCACCGTGGGCAGTTCGAGCGATTCACCGAGCAACGCATCGGCAATGCCCGGCAAGAAAGCATTGAGTGCCGGCGATTCGGTGAAACCTGCGCCGGGCACGTTGGATATCGCCACGTTGCCCGCGCGCATGACCTGCAAGAGACCGGGCACGCCGATGCTCGAATCCGCTCGCAATTCGACGGGATCGCAGAACGCATCGTCCAAGCGGCGCAGCACGGCATGCACGCGCGAGAGGCCCGCAAGCGTCTTCAGATACAGCTTGTCCTGACGCACGGTGAGGTCCTTGCCTTCCACGAGCGTGACGCCCAGATAACGCGCGAGAAACACATGTTCGAAGTAAGTTTCGCTGAATGGTCCCGGCGTCAATAGCGCGATATGCGGCGCGTCATTGCGATCCGCTTCGTCATCGCGCATCGTCGCGCGCGCCGCCTGCGCGAGCGTGGCCACGAGTTGTGAGTAGGTCGATGCGAGGCGGCTCACGCGCATTGCACGAAAAGGATCGGTGAAGAGACTCCCGACGATCAGCCGGTTCTCCAATGCATAACCCAGTCCCGAAGGCGCTTCCGTGCGATGCGCGATGACCGTCCACGCACCCGATGGCGAACGCGCGAGATCGACCGCCACGATCCGCAGAAAGCGCCCGTCCGGCGGCATGAAGCCCTTCACCGAACGCAGATAACCGGGATGCCCGAACACGAGCGCACCCGGCAACAAGCCGCGTTGCAGGAGCGTTTGCGGACCGTATGTATCGGCGATGATCGCTTCCATCAAACGCGCCCGCTGCGCGACGCCACGTTCGATCGCGGCCCACTCGTCCTCGTCAATCACGAGCGGCAGCAAGTCGAGCGACCATGCACGCGGCTCGCCATTGTCGGCATAGACGTTGTACGTGATGTCGTTATCGCGAATCTGTTGCGCGACTGCCGCGACGCCGTCATCGAGGCGCGCAATGCCCTGTTCGCCGAGCAGTTCGAAGAACTGGCGCCACGGTTCGCGCAACTGGCCGGACGCATCGCGCAACTCGTCCCAGCGTCCTTCGCGTGCGGGCAGCACGCGCAGAAGCGTGAGCGCATCGAGTTGCGCGGCCGTTGCATCGAAGGGCAAGGTGGATTGGAACGCCAATGTCGTCTCTTAGTCGATGATGTTCGCGCGTGACCGATGCGCTCAGCGGCGACGCATGTCGAGCGTGAACGGAAATTCGAGGCTGCGTTCGCGCGGCTCGATACTCAACCGTCCCGGCGTATGGCCGCTTGCAAAGAAGCGCGCGCGGCGGCGGCTTTCCGCTTCGTATGCATTGACCGGGAACGTCTCGTAGTTGCGTCCGCCCGGATGCGCAACATGATACTGACATCCGCCGATCGAGCGGCCCGTCCATGTATCGACGATATCGAACGTGAGCGGCGCATGCGCATCGATCGTCGGATGCAGCGCCTGTGCCTGCCGCCATGCCCGAAAGCGCACGCCCGCGACATATTCGCTCACGCGTCCGGTCGATTGCAGCGGCAAGCGTTCGCCATTCACGGTCACCACATGACGGTTGTCGTTCAAGCCGATTGCAAGCACTTCGAGCCGCTCGACGGATGAATCGACATAACGCACGGTGCCGCCGATCGCGCCCGTCTCGCCCAGCACGTGCCACGGCTCCAGCGCGTTGCGGATGGTGAGCGAAATGCCGTTGGTATCGTATTCACCGACGAGCGGAAAACGGAATTCAAAATGCGGATCGAACCATTTGCGTTCGAATGCGAAACCGGCGTCGCGCAGTTCGGCGAGCACGTCGTCGAAGTCCATCTGCACGAACGTGCTCAGCATGAAGCGATCATGCAGCTCGGTGCCCCAGCGCGTGAGGCGCGCCGTGTACGGCGTCTGCCAAAAGCGCGCGACGAGCGCACGCAAGAGCAGTTGCTGCACGAGACTCATACGCGCGTGAGGCGGCATTTCGAATCCGCGCAGTTCGAGCAGGCCGAGGCGGCCGGTTGGTCCATCCGGCGAATACAGTTTGTCGATGCAGAATTCCGCGCGGTGCGTGTTGCCCGTCACATCGATCAGGATGTTGCGCAGAATGCGGTCGATGAGCCACGGCGGCACCGCCGCGCTGCCGCGTCCGCCGAGTAGGTCCACTTGCCGCTGAAGTTCGGCGAATGCGATCTCGAGTTCATAGACCTGATCGTTGCGCGCCTCGTCGACGCGCGGCGCCTGGCTTGTAGGGCCGATGAAGAGGCCGGAAAACAGCATCGAGAGCGACGGATGGTTGTGCCAGTACGCGATCAGGCTCGCGAGCAGATCGGGGCGTCGCAGGAACGGGCTGTCGGGCGGGGTCGCGCCGCCGAGCACGAAGTGATTGCCGCCGCCGGTGCCGGTGTGGCGGCCGTCCAGCATGAATTTCTCCGGGCTCAGATACGACTCGTGCGCGGCGTTGTAGAGGAATTCGGTGTGATCGACGAGCTCGTTCCAGTTCGACGCCGGATGAATGTTCACCTCCACCACGCCGGGGTCGGGCGTGACCTGAAGCAGCTTCAGACGCGCATCGCGCGGCGGCGGATAGCCTTCGATAATGACGGGCATCCGCAAATCCGCAGCGGTCGCTTCGACGGCGGCGAGCAGATCGAGATACTCGTCGATGCCCGAAAGCGGGGGCATGAAAACGTGCATCAGCTTGTTGCCTTGACTGCCCTGCTCCGACGTCTTCAGCGCCTCGGCTTCCGCCTTCGGGCCGGCGGCACGCGCCGGGTCGCGCGCTTCCACGCAGATCGCGGTACGCGCGATCCACGCCGCCGACTCGCCCCGCGCGGGGACGCGGTCGGTGCTCGTGGCGGTCGCATCGGGCTCGATTTGGCGTTTTGCATGCGGCATGCCGGATGCAGCATGCAAATCGGCGTCTTGCATGTATTGCATGCGGAGTTCGGCCGCACGACGAAGCGGCGCGGACGGCGCGAACGGATCGTGCTCGTGTTGCCACGGGTAGTCGCCTTCCGATACCCACGGCAGCGAGTCGAGCGGCAAGCGGTAGCCCATCGGCGAATCGCCGGGAACGAGGTACATGCGCTCGTCGCGCAGGAACCACGGGCCCGTCCGCCAGCGCGCCGCGCCGGAGGCGTCCGCTTCCTCTCGGGCGACGGGCAGCGCATAGCCGATGACCGATGACAGGCCTGCATCGAAGACGCGGCGAAGACGGACGCGTTCGAGTTCGTCGCCGAGGCGCGAGTCGAAAGGATCGACATTCACCGGCAACCGGCGTTCGCGCCAAAGGTAATACCAGGTGTCTTCGTAGCCGGGCTGAATGTATTTTGTATCCAAAGACAGCTTGCCCGCGAGATGTTGAATGAAGCGCGCGGCGTCGTCGGATGTGTAGTTCGCGGGCTGCCGTTCGTCGGCGAGAAGCGATGGGTCGGTCCAGCAAGGTTCGCCGTCCGCGCGCCAGTAAAGCGACAAGGCCCAGCGCGGCAATTGCTCGCCCGGATACCACTTGCCCTGACCAATATGGAGAAAGCCGCCCCCGCCGTATTGCGCGCGCAGCTTGTTCATCAGCGAGACCGCATACGCGCGCTTGGTCGGCCCGAGCGCGTCGGTGTTCCATTCCGGTGCATCGCGGTCGCGCACCGAAACGTAGGTCGGCTCGCCGCCCATCGTCAGGCGCACATCGGATGCCTCCAGTTGCGCATCCACTTGTGCGCCCATGCGCAGGACCGCGTCCCAGTCATCATCGCTATAAGGCTTCGTCACACGCGGCGTCTCGAGCACACGTTCGATGGACATCGCATGAGTGAATTCGACTTCGCATTTCTCGACCGCACCGGAAACGGGCGCTGCGCTATCCGGCTCCGGCGTGCACGCGACGGGAATGTGTCCTTCGCCCGCGAGCAGGCCCGAAGTCGGATCGAAGCCGATCCACCCCGCGCCCGGCAGAAAGACTTCGCACCACGCATGCAGGTCGGTGAAGTCGACTTCGGTGCCGCTCGGGCCATCGAGCGATTTCACGTCGGGCGCGAGTTGCAGCAGATAGCCGGACACGAAGCGCGCGGCGAGTCCCAGATGCCGCAGTGTTTCGACAAGCAGCCAGCCGGAATCGCGACACGACCCCGCCGCACGCGCAAGCGTTTCTTCCGGCGTCTGCACGCCCGGCTCCATGCGAATGAGATAGCGAATTTCATTCGCCAGGCGCTGATTCAAATCGACGAGGAAATTCACTGTCGGGTGCGCCGTTGAACGGTCGATGCTTTCGACGAACGCCGCAAAGCGCGGGGTCAATTCGCGCTTCACCATATACGGCGCAAGGTCGTGCAGCAGATCCGGCGCATAACTGAAGGGAAACGTTTCCGCAGACGGTTCGAGAAAGAAATCGAATGGGTTGTAGACGGCCATCTCCGCGACGAGATCGACCGTCACCTTGAATTCGCGTGTTTTCTCGGGAAAAACGAGCCGCGCCTGATAGTTCGCGAATGCGTCCTGTTGCCAGTTGATGAAGTGTTCCTCGGGTTCGACGCGTATCGAGTAAGAAAGAATGGGCGTGCGGCAATGCGGTGCGGGCCGCAAGCGCACCACTTGCGGCGACAAGCCGACGAGGCGGTCATAGCGGTAATGCGTGACATGGTTCAACGCGACACGAATGGACACACGCAACTCCTTGATCGGTTTTTCTCTGGAAAGAGGCTTGGCTGTCAGGCGGGGCACGCTCCTTGCAACCGTCGCGCTGACCCACCCCGCCAACGCTCGGTCCGTTCCTCCTTCCGGTCCACACCATGAAGACCTTTCATTGCAATCGTTGCAATCAACTCGTGTTTTTCGAAAACACGCATTGCGAAAAATGCGGCGCGCGGCTTGGCTACGTGCCCGAGCTGAGTCAGATCAGTGCCTTTGAAGAAACCGACGATGGCCGCTGGAAAAGCCTGCATCCGCTTGCAAAGGATTTGTTCTATCGTCCTTGCCATAACTATGCAGTCGAGAACGTCTGCAATTGGGTCATTCCCGCCGACTCCGAGGACACGCTCTGCTGCTCTTGCCAACTCACGAGCACCATTCCCAATCTTGCGCAGCCGGAGAATCGTCTTTACTGGTATCGCATAGAGAACGCGAAGCGCCGCCTGCTCTACACGCTCGGCGAACTGGGTCTCGATGTCACGTCGCGTCAGCAAGACCCGGAACACGGACTCGAATTCCAGTTCCTCGAAGCCGACGCCGAAGGCAAGGGCGTGATGACCGGTCATAACAACGGCCTCATCACGCTGAACGTTGCCGAAGCTGACGACGCGCATCGCGAGAAACTCCGTTCTTCGCTGCACGAGCCGTATCGGACGCTGCTCGGTCATTTTCGTCATGAAACAGGGCACTATTTCTTCGATCGCCTGATTGCGGATACACCGCGCATCAAGGCATTTCGCACGGCTTTCGGCGACGAGCAGCAAGACTATGCCGCCGCGCTCGATCGCCATTACAAGCAAGGCCCGCCGCCGAACTGGGCCGACAATTACATCAGCGCATACGCGACCATGCATCCGTGGGAAGACTGGGCGGAAACATGGGCGCATTACCTGCATATCGTGGATACGCTCGATACCGCCGTGTCCTGCGGCCTCGTGCTCGTGCCGGATACGCCGAACGAACCCACGCTCACCGACCAGACGCCTATCGAGGAAACCACGTTCGATAACCTCATGAATCGCTGGTTTCCCCTCACTTATGTGCTGAACAGCCTGAACCGCAGCCTCGGCATGCCGGACGGTTATCCGTTCGCGCTCGCGCCGCCGGTCATCGACAAGCTGCGTTTCGTGCATCGTGTCGTGGCGGCGGCGGCCAGGCGCTAGGCGCACGTTCAACTCGACGAGCTTTGCGTTTGCGACTGCGTTTGAGAAGGAGCTTGCGTGATCTCAGGCTCCTCCGGTGCGATCGGCAACAGAAACTCGCGGCTGATCTGGCTTGCGAGTTCGTTCACGCGCGCAAGAAAATTCACGAGATACGCGTGCAGACCGCCTTGCAGAATTGCGCCGATATCACCGTTCTTAAGCTCGGCGCTCAATTGCGCGGCGAGGCGTGCCGCTTCGGAATGACGTCCGTTGGTCACTTGACCAATGAGTTGTTCCGCTTCCGCAATGGCCGCCGCCAGGGAGCGCGGCCAGTCGCGATAAAGAATGAGCAGCCCTGCCACGCGCTCGGGCGTGATGACATCGCGATACACCCTGCGATACACCTCGAAGCCTGAAACCGAACCGAGCACCGCCGTCCAGTGGTGGTAATCGAAGGGCTGCGCCGACGTATCGGCACGCTGCTCCATCATTTCGAACTTGACGTCGAGAATGCGTGCTGTGTTGTCCGCGCGTTCGATGAAGGTGCCGAGTCGCATGAAATAGAACGCATCGTCCTTGACGAGCGTGCCGAGCTGCACGCCGCGCGACAAATGCGAACGGAACTTCACCCATTCGAAGAACGTGTACGGCTCGCGATCGAGAATGCCGTCCGCCAGCAGGCGCTGGCCATCGAGCCACGTCGTATTGAGCGTTTCCCAAAGCTCGCTATTGGTCGAACTGCGAACCGCACGCGCGTTCTCACGTGCGGCGCGCAGACAACTGAGAATCGAAGAGGGATTGGTCATGTCGCGCGACATGAAGTCGATGACCTCGCGGCTCTTCATGCCGTGATGCGCCGCCGAGTAAGTTCCGCTCAGTTCGGAAATCGACAGCATCGCGCGCCATCCAAGCTCCGCATATTCGTCCGATTGCGGCAGGAGCGAGAGCTGATAGTTTGCGTCGAGCATGCGCGCGGTGTTTTCAGCGCGCTCGGTATAACGCGCCATCCAGAAGAGATGATCCGCGGTGCGGCTAAGCATGGCTGTTCTCGCTTTAAGTCTTGATGGTCTATGCGCGTCTTGATGTTTTAGTCGTCAGCGTCTTGGTGTCTCTTAGCGTTCCAGCACCCAGGTATCTTTCGTGCCGCCTCCTTGCGACGAATTGACGACGAGCGAGCCTTCGCGCAAGGCAACGCGCGTCAGGCCGCCGGGCACCATGCGCACTTCCGTGCCGGAGAGCACGAACGGTCGTAGATCGATATGCCGGGGCGCGATGCCCGCTTCCACATAGGTCGGACAAGTCGAGAGCGCGAGCGTCGGCTGTGCGATGTATTTCTCGGGGTTTGCTTCGAGCACCGCGCGAAACTCCGCGATTTGCGCGGCTGTCGACGAAGGCCCGACCAGCATCCCATATCCGCCCGCGCCATGCGTTTCCTTGACGACGAGTTCCGGCAAATGCGCGAGCACATACTTGAGATCGTCAGGCTTGCGGCACATCCACGTGGGCACGTTGTTCAGAATGGGTTCTTCTCCCAGATAGAAGCGAACCATGTCCGGCACATACGGATAAATGGACTTGTCATCCGCGATACCCGTCCCCACTGCATTGCATAGCGAGACATTGCCCGCGCGATACGCCGAAATCAGCCCCGCGACGCCCAACGCGGAATCCGCGCGGAAAACAAGCGGGTCCAGGAAGTCATCGTCGACGCGGCGGTAAATCACGTCCACGCGCTGGGGCCCTTGCGTGGTGCGCATATAGACATGATCGTCGTCGACGAACAAGTCTTGCCCTTCCACTAACTCCACGCCCATTTGCTGCGCAAGGAACGCGTGCTCGAAGTATGCGGAGTTGTACATGCCCGGCGTCATCACGACGACGTTCGGGTTCACCGCGCTCACTGGCGCCGCTGCACGCAAGGTATCGAGCAACAGATCCGGGTAATGCGCGACGGGCGCCACACGATTGCGCGCGAAGAGATCGGGGAAGAGCCGCATCATCATCTTGCGGTTTTCCAGCATGTACGACACGCCCGACGGCACGCGCAGATTGTCTTCGAGCACATAAAACTCACCCTGCCCCGCACGCACGATATCGATGCCCGCGATATGCGCATAGATATTCCGCGTCACATCGACACCGCGCATTTGCGGCCGATACTGCGCGTTGCCGACGATCTGCGCTTCAGGAATGATGCCCGCGCGGATGATGTCCTGATCGTGATAGATGTCGTGGATGAAGCGGTTGAGCGCGTTCACGCGTTGCCTGAGACCGCGCTCCAGCGCGCGCCATTCGTCTGCGGGAAAGATGCGCGGAATGACATCGAACGGAATCGTGCGTTCGGGAATGATGCCGGGGACATCGCTCGTTCCATAGACGGCGAAGGTAATGCCGACGCGCCGGAAGTTGAGATCCGCCTCCGCGCGCTTCAAGTCGATCTGCTGCTCGCTCTGCGCGCTGAGCCATTCCATGAATTCGCGGTAATGCGAGCGTGGATCGCCCACGCCCCGAAACGCCGACGCTGGCACTCCACGCGCTTCCAGGTCATTGCGCTCGAACATCTCGTTGAAGAATGCTTGCGTCATGGAGAGACTTCCATATCAAGTGCGGGCCGGGACCGCGATCCCCTATCGTTTAATCATTCTGGTTGCACTCGCAATGATTCGAAGCGCCTAGCGACGCGGCATGCCCGACTCGGTTCCAAGCCAGCCGGCGTTGCCTGGTTCTTTAGGCGACCTCTAAGCGCAATGCCTTCTCTCGGCGTGCATCGCTTGCGTGGGCAGCCCAGTGCCGATCCAATCACAGCAACATCAATGCCAAGCGAACAACGTCTTTATTCCGGCGAATTCGAACTGAAACTGCTTGAGTAAAAGTCTTTCTGCACCAAAAACGCGCGGCATTTCCGATGGCTGCACGGCAACATGCCGCACGACGGTGCGTCATTTGATAGTAAGCGCCGGCGCGCCGGTATGATAGGCGTCTGACCGCATTACTTCGAACGTCGATGAATACACCTACCGAAGCCGCACCCCGTCCCGCCTTGCGCGAACTCAATGCACTCGAAGCGCGCGTGCTGGGCGTGCTCGTCGAGAAGCAGCAGACCGTCCCGGATACGTATCCGCTATCGCTGAATTCGCTTATCGCGGGCTGCAATCAGAAAACCGCGCGCTCGCCGGTCATGAATGTCAGCGAAGACGAAGTGCTGACGACCATCGACAGCCTCAAGCGCCTTTCGCTCGTACTGGAAGGAAGCAGCAGCCGGGTGCCGCGTTTCGAGCACAACATCAATCGCGTGCTCGGCGTGCCGAGTCAATCGGTGGCGCTGCTCGCAACGCTCTTCCTGCGTGGCCCGCAAACCGCCGCGGAGTTGCGCGCCAACAGCGCGCGCCTGCATGGCTTCGCGGATATATCGTCGGTGGAGAGCTTTCTCGATGAATTGGCCGCCAACGATCCGCCGCGCGTCGTCAAGCTGCCGCGCACGCCGGGCGAACGCGAGAGCCGCTGGATGCATCTGTTGTGCGGCGCAGTGAGTTTGACCGACGCGCCCGTTCGCGAAGCCGCACCCAGCGAAACGTTTGCGCCTTCCGAATTCGAGGCATTGAAGGCCGAGCAAAAGCGCCTCGTGCATGAAGTCGCTCAATTGCGCGTCATGGTGGAACGCATGGCGAGTGAATTGGGTATCACGCTCGACCAACCGTTGTCGCAATCATCGGAAATGTGAACGAGCCATTCAGCCCTGCCGCGCTTGCGTTTCGTGATGACGGAACGCTGTATTCGCCGCGTCATGACGACATCTATCACAGCGCGGCGGGCGCGCTTGCCCAGGCGCGCCATGTGTTCCTGCGAAGCAATGGCCTGCCTGAACGATGGCGCAGCAAGGCGCGTTTCTCGATCATCGAGACCGGCTTTGGCCTGGGCATCAATTTTCTGGCGACATGGTTTGCATGGCGCGACGACACGAGTCGAAGCGACACGCTCGAATTTCTGTCGGTCGAAAAATATCCGTTTAGCGCAGACGATTTACAGCGTGCGCACGAAGCCATCATTGGCGACGCCTCGATCATGCCGCTCGCCGACGAACTCGTTGCCGCGTGGCCCGCGCTCGCGCCGGGTGTGTATCGTCTCATGTTCGATTCGGGCGCTGTCGCATTGACGCTCGTTTTCGCCGATATCGCCGATGCGTTGCGCCAAGCCTTGGCTTTGAACGTCGACGCGGATGCAATCTATCTGGACGGATTCGCTCCCGCGAAGAATCCTGAAATGTGGGCGTCGGCTAACTTCGCGCTGCTTACTCGCCTCAGCGCACCGGATGCGACCTTCGCAACTTACACCAGCTCGGGCGATGTCAAGCGCGCGCTCGTTCAAAACGGCTTTGAATATCGCAAGGTGCGCGGCTTCGGCGGCAAGCGCGCAATGCTTGTCGGCAAGCGTGCGTCGATAAGAGAAGAAAGCCTTTGCGACGCGCTAACATGAACGTACGCCCAAACTCTCTCCTTTACCGATGAACGATATCGTTTCGCTGAACGCGGTCGCACTGTCCGAAGCCATTCAGGCACGCGACGTATCGTGCGTGGAAGTGATGCACGCGTATCTTGCACAAGTGGATCGCTTCAATCCGCAGGTTAATGCGATCGTCGCCATGCAGGATCGCGATGCGCTTATCGCAGAAGCGCGTCAGCGCGACGAGCAGCTCGCGCGGGGAGAGAGTTGTGGACCTCTGCATGGATTTCCGCAAGCGCCTAAAGATATCTTGCCCGTTGCAGGCATGGTGACCACCAAAGGATCACCCATCTTTGCAGGCGATATCACGCAGACGGACGCCATTGTCTTCGAGCGGATGCGTCGCGCAGGAGCGGTTTTCATCGGACGCACCAACTCGCCGGAATTCGGCCTGGGCGGCCATACGTATAACCCGGTCTATGGCACGACGCGCAATGCGTTCGACCCGTCGCGCTCCGCGGGCGGAAGCAGCGGAGGCGCGGCGGTGGCCGTCGCGCTGCGCATGTTGCCCTTCGCGGATGGATCGGACATGATGGGTTCGCTGCGCACGCCCGCTGCATTCAACAACGTCTTCGGCTTTCGTACGTCGCCGGGATGCGTCCCGTATGCGCCGAGCGACGATGTGTTCTTTCAGCAGTTCAGCGTCGTCGGTCCGATTGCGCGCACCGTTGAAGATCTCGGTCTGCTGCTTTCCACACAAGCAGGCTTCGATGCACGCGCGCCGCTTTCACGCCGAAGCGACAGGCCCGCCGACTTCGCCCACGCGTTCGACCATGATATGCGCGGGACGAGAATCGGATGGCTCGGCGACTTGGGCGGGCATTTGGCGATGGAAGCCGGGCTGCTCGAAACTTGCGCGTCCGCGTTGAGACACTTCGAAGCGGCAGACTGTGTGGTAGAACCGGCCGAAGTGAATTTCGATTTCGACCGCTTGTGGCAAGCGTGGCTCAATTTGCGCAGTTTTTCGTTCGCGGGAAATAACGCGCCGCTCTATCGCGATGACGCGAAACGCGCGAAGCTCAAGCCCGAGGCAGTTTGGGAAATAGAGCGCGGCTTGCGGTTGTCGGGTGAGGACGTGTCGCGCGCGGCACGAGACCGCTCGTCGTGGTATCAAACATTGAACGCGCTCTTCACGCGCTTCGACTTTCTCGTGATGCCCGCGACGCAAGTCTTTCCATTCGACGCAACGCTCGATTGGCCGCACGCAATCGGCGATCGTGAAATGGATACGTACCATCGCTGGATGGAAGTCGTCATTGCAGCGACGATGGCTTCATTGCCCGCGCTGTGCGCCCCGGCCGGCTTCGGTGCGAATGGCTTACCGGCCGGTGTGCAGATCATCGGTCCCGCGCAAATGGATCTGGCAGTCTTGCAGATGGGGCTGGCCTATGATCGCGCCAGTGGTTATTCACGCACACACAGTCCTTTGCTCTAGGCGCTTTCAATTTGCGCGCGATTAATATGCGCGCTGTGTTGGAGACATTGCCGAGCGCAACTCACTCTATACGCTCGTCGGCGTCCTGCTCGCCGGGCGCAAGCGCGAGTGCGAGAATCATCGCGCCGCTATTGAGCGGCACCGAACTGCCTACGCGTCTTGGGCGATAGACCGGTTGCCCGCGCCGGATAGTCTGCCCGCTGAGCACGCATACGCCGCGCTTGCGTGCGGTGCATAGCGCCCAGACCTGCTCCGAATAATTGAACGATGTCGGATCGTGCCACGACAAGGCGAGCGTCGATTCGCTCAAGCGCTCCAGGAGCCGGATGTTGACGCAGCGTGCGTGATCGTCCGCGCTGCCGTGCACGCCGCCGTCGAATGTTCGCGTGAACGGCACGCGCTTGTCGCTGGAATGTGAGCCGCGGCTCGGACGGTCGTCGAGCATGGCGAGGGTACGGCTCCAGGGGTCCATCAGCGATGGATGCTTCATGCTCCCTCCTGCCGATCACAATGCGCGCCGCTTCCACATTGCGTAATTGTTAGGAATTCGCGGAGCGGAAATGAGCCGACCTATGCGCCCCGCTTTTTCAATTGACCGTTCTTAGAGTAGTACACCTGAGAAAGTCTCGTTTCGTTTTTCTTTGACCGGGTTTTGTTCAGGTTAAGTCGTCAGTGCTTTGCAAAAAGCCGACGCGATCGGACAGAAGAACGATCGTTCGATAAAAAAGGAAAGATTTATCGCTAAACAAGTGCCCGCTTGCACACGTTGGAGACTGCAAGTCTAGTGCGCACAGTAGCCGATTTCTGACAAAATAAAACCGGCAAACCGGAAAACCCTCTGTCGAATCATGACAAGCAAGCTCTCCATCAATGCGACCATATCGGCGGACCGCGCTTCGGTCAGCTTCGTCGCTTTTTCCCGCGAAAGGGAAATTCAATGCAACATCACGCGCAAAGCACTGGAGCAATGCTTCTGGGCGCCCGTCGGCGCAAGCGACGAGCGCCTCCTCAAGGCGCTAAGCGACGGATACGAGCGCATCAGCGCCCGCGTCCACCGGAAGTTTCTGGCGCATCCGTCGAATTCAATCCATCTGGACGTCATCGACTTTTCTTCCTGAACCATTGCTTTCAAAAACGGCGCGCCTAGCGCGCCGCTTCGGTGGACTTGCGCATCTTCGCCACGTCCTCGACCTTCACTGCGGGCATGCCGTTGTTCCATGAGCCGCGAATGAACGTCACCACATCGGCTATCTGCTGATCATTCAGCACGGGCGCATAACGCGGCATCGGATAAGGCGCGGGCACGCCCTGAATCACGAGGTCCTCGGTGCCGTTCAGCGTCACGTTGATGAGCGACGACGCATCTTTCTCCAGCACATTCGGATTGCCTGCGAGCGGCGCGAGCATCGGCGCGAAGCCGCGGCCATCGATTCCGTGACAGTGCATGCAGAAAGCCGCATAGACGCGTGCGCCCGAATCCGTCGCGGCGGGTCGCGTCAAAGTCACTTTGGTCGCCTTCGGATCATACGAATAAGGCGGATTGCCATTGCCGCCCGCCGCCGGCAGTGACTTCAGATAACGCGCCATCGCTGCGATATCCGTGTCGTTGAGCGCCTGCGTGCTGTTGTTGATAACGCTCGTCATCGAACCGAAGGCCGTCGCGTGAGCATTCGCCCCGGTCTTCAGAAAGGTGGCGACTTCCTGTTCGGACCAGCGGCCGAGTCCGGTGTTGTGATCGCCCGTCAGATTCGAACCGAACCAGTTGTCCAGCACGCCCCCGGTCAGGAACGCACTGCCGCTTTCGTCGAGCGCTTTCTCCTGGAATGCGATGCCGCGCGGCGTATGACATGCTCCGCAATGTCCGAGCCCTTGCGTGAGATAAGCGCCACGATTCCAGGCAACATCCTTGCCCGTCTTTTCCTTATAGACGCCTTTATCGAGGAACACCGCGTTCCATATCTTGAGCGGCCAGCGCATATTGAGCGGCCATTTCATGCCCGGTTCGCGATTCGCTTGCTTCACAGGCGTGACGCCATGCATGAAGTAAGCGTAAAGCGCGTGCATGTCGTCGTCGTTGATCTTTGCATACGACGGATAAGGCATCGCCGGATAAAGATTGTGGCCGTCCTTTGCCACGCCTTCACGCAACGCGCGCGCGAAATCTTCTTCGGTATAGCGGCCGATGCCCGTATCCGGGTCCGGCGTGATGTTCGTCGTATAGATCGCGCCGAGCGGAGTCGTCATCGGCAAACCGCCGGCCATCGGCTTGCCGCGCGGCGCAGTGTGGCAAGCAATGCAATCGCCCGCTTTGGCGAGGTAAGCGCCGCGCGAGACGAGTGCATCGCTGGCGGCATCCGCGCGCGCCGCCAATGGAAATGTCGCGAGCGCGATGCTGGCCGCAAAAGCCGCTGCGCCTAGAGGCTTGAACATGCTTTTCATGAGTAGGCTCCTCAGGCGCTGCGCAATTGATTGCCGACGGGTAATTGCCTTAGCCGCTTGCCCGTTGCCGCATAGATCGCATTGGTGATCGCAGGCGCGAGCGCGGCAGTACCCGGCTCGCCGATGCCGCCCGGCGCTTCCGTGCTCTTCACGATATGCACTTCGATAGGCGGCGTTTCATCGATACGCAGCATGCGGTAATCGGTGAAGTTACTCTGCTCGACACGGCCGTTCTTGATCGTGATCTCGCCGTAAAGCGCCGCCGTGATGCCGAAGATGATTCCGCCCTGCACTTGCGCTTCGACGGTGCTGGGATTCACCACCATGCCGCAATCCACCGCGCACACCACTTTATTCACTCTGACGCCGCCTTCCTTGTCGACCGTGACATCCGCGACCATCGAAAAGTAACTGCCGAATGCGTGCATGACCGACACGCCGCGTCCCTGCCCTTGGGGCACGGACTGCTTGCCCCAGGCGGCCGCTTGCGTCGCGACATCGAGTACGTTGCGCGCACGCGGCGTCTTTCCTAAGAGATCGCGCCGGTACTGAACCGGATCGATCTTGGCTTGCACGGCGAGTTCATCCATGAAACTTTCGACGACGAACGTACCGCGCGTCGGGCCCACGCCGCGCCAGAATGCAGTCGGAACGTTGCGCGGTTCATGGCGCACGTAATCGACAACCTGATTGGGCAAGTCATAAGGCAAGTCGGACGCGACTTCGACCGCGTCCGGATCGATGCCGTTCTTCACGGCAGGCGGCGCGAATCGCGAGAGAATGGACGACCCCACGATGCGATGCGTCCACGCAATCGGCTTGCCGTTCGCATCGAGCGCAGCGGACAGCTTGTCGTAGTAATACGGGCGATACATGTCGTGCTGAATGTCTTCTTCGCGCGACCACGTTACTTTCACCGGCACGCCGAGCTGCTTGCCGATCTTGATCGCTTGCGTCGCCATGTCGAATTCGAGCCGTCTGCCGAAGCCGCCGCCCAACAGGTGGTTATGCACGACGACCTTCTCCGGCGGCAGCCCCGTTGCCTGCACGCCTGCGCCCTGAATGCGCGTCGGCACTTGCGTGCCCAGCCATATGTCGCAACCATCCGGGCGCACATGTACCGTGCAATTGATCGGCTCCATCGTCGCGTGCGCAAGGAAAGGCTGCTGATACACCGCATCGACGCGCGTCTTCCCATTGGCGAAGCCCTTGCCGACATCGCCGTCATTGCGTGCCACCGCGCCTTGCTTCTCCGACGCCTTCGCCATTTCATCGACGATCAGCCGGGTCGATACGTTCGCGCCCGCGCCTTCATTCCACTGAATGGCAAGTGCCGCCGCGCCACGCTTCGCAGCCCATGTGTGATCGCCGATGACCGCCACGCCGTTATCGAACTTGATGACCTGACGCACGCCCGGAATTGTTTTGGTGTGCGTATCATCGACGGATGCGAGCGTGCCGCCGAACACGGGGCAATTCACGATGGCCGCATAGACCATGCCGGGCAAGCGCACATCGAGGCCGAAGACCGCCGTGCCATCCACTTTTTCAGGCGAGTCCAGACGCCTGACAGGTTTCCCGACGATGCGAAAGTCCTTCGTTTCCTTGAGCTTGATGTCTTGCGGCACCGGCATTTTCGCGGCGGCTCGCGCAAGCTCGCCGTAACTCGCGGTGCGATCGCCCGCTGCGTGCAACACCTTGCCGTTCTCCGCACGACAAGACGACGCATCGCATTGCCATTGCTGCGCGGCTGCCGCGACGAGCATCATGCGCGCGGCGGCGCCCGCCTTGCGCATCGGCTCCCATGCATAGCGAATGGACGTGGAGCCGCCGGTCAGCTGACCGCCAAGCAGCGGGTCCATGAAGAGCTTTTCGTTGGGCGGCGCGTGATCGATCGTCACGCTGTCGAGCGGCACTTCGAGTTCTTCGGCGATCAGCATCGGCAAGGCCGTATAGACGCCCTGGCCCATCTCCACCTTGGGCATGATGAGCACGACCTTGCCGCTCGTATCGATCTGCACGAATGCATTCGGTGCAAAGACGCCGTCTTGCGGCGACTCGATCCCATCGCCGCCAATGATCGACTTGCCTTTGGCCTGATCCTGGCTCGCGACCGGCATGCTGAAGCCAAGCAGAAAGCCGCCGCTTGCCGTGACGCCCGCCGTCAGACCGAGCTTGAGGAACGAGCGGCGCGAGAAGCCGGCGCTCGCCGCATGACGTCCCGCTTCGAGTAGTCCTCGCGACATCTCAAGCCTCCTTCGCCGCGTGCTTGATAGCCGCGCGAATGCGGTTATACGTGCCGCAGCGGCAGATGTTGCCGGCCATGGCGGCGTCGATGTCCGCATCGCTCGGATGGGGGACGGTCGCGATCAACGCGGCCGCCGACATGACTTGGCCCGATTGGCAATAGCCGCATTGCACGACATCGAGCTGATTCCAAGCGTCCTGCACTTTCTTGCCTGCGGGCGTGGCGCCGACGGCTTCGATGGTCGTGATCTTTTTATCGCCGATGGCCGCGACAGGCAGCACGCACGATCGCACCGCGACGCCATCGAGATGCACGGTGCATGCGCCGCATTGCGCGATGCCGCAGCCAAACTTGGTGCCGGTCAGCCCGACGATATCGCGCAGCACCCAGAGCAGCGGCATATCGGGCGGGGCATCGACGTTATGCGACTGGCCATTGATGGAAAGCGTGGTCATGAGCAGCTCCGGCTTGTGCGTTGAATTCAGCGGTAGCGCAAATGGCTGGCTGTGTGAGGCGGCAGCCAGCGGCCTCGCGGTGACATGCGTAGCAGCGTTTATCGAACGGCCGCTTGTCGCCACGCACCGGCGGCTGTGCATTGCAGGGCAGCGGGATTGTAGCGCCGACTAAAAAATCTGGCTGATTCGACGGCTCTTGCCTGAGGCGGAGGAGAGGGATTCTGCCAAGCGCGATTTAATTGGCAGTGAATCTGCCGGGTCTAAGGGAAGATACAGAATGGACAGTTAGTTGCACCCCATGCCCAATGTTTTGCAAGAATTGAATGGAAGGGCTGACAGAATGGGATGAAGTACTAAAGCTCAAGCGCTTAGGTGACACTTGATGGAACGAAATAACAGCGCGCTACTCCGCTCAATCCCCCGCACTGCCCGTCGCCATTTCAAACAGATGCGCCCGCAACAACGCGGTCACATCGGCGCTTCGGTTGCTGAATTCGACACCCACCTGCACCGCGCCATCGACATGCCTGAGACTGCGCGCAATGCAGTTCATCACGACCGCATGCATCTTGCCGTCGGCGCGCAGCCGTAGCGCGAGCTTGAAGTGCTCGCCGACATTGACGATCGAGTCCGGCGTGCTCAATGCAACGCCGCCGAGACTCACGTTCACGACAGTCACATCGAAGCCCGCGGCAATGCAGTCGTTGCGAATGAGCCGGCCTGCGAGTTCCGTCGAAACGCGTACATGCTTGCGCACCATATGCGTCTGCACGATTTCCGGCTGCGCGATATAGACGAGCTGCACCGGCGTCTCGCTTCGCCCGATGACTTTGCTGCGAAACATATGGACCTTGCGTCCGCGCAGCGCCTTGCAATCGACTTCCACGCCCGGCTCAAGCAACTCGTGTCCGTGCGATGCAGTGAGAAGCAGCGCCTGACCCGCAATCGAGCCGACGTAATCGGTTTGCAAGGGACCGTGCTGGCGGCCGACAAGAGAGAGTTGCATTGCGTCGATGAACTTCGGCAACACGCCCATGCTCGCCGGCATGACGTTTTCGCTTGGCGGCGCGTCGTGCTTCGCGGTCGAGATAAGCACTTCGCCGGGTGCGGGGGCATCCGCATGAGGCCGAGTCGCGGGCGGGGCTTCGTCGCGGAAACCGCCAGCCGCCAGTATCTTGTCGCGCTGGCTCTCCGAACGAACGCAATAGCCTTGTGTAAGAAGCAATTTGCCGTTGGCCGAATAGACAGCGAAAGGCAGCGGCGTGCCGATCTTCAATTCTTGTGCGGTGACTTTGACGAGGCTCATGGCGCAACCGAACAGTCGTTTCTAATCGCGCTACCGTACCCTACCGCTCGCGACCGCTAAGTGCGTGAGCACGCATTCATCGGACGAAAGACCGCTGCCGCTCCTTGAAGCATCGAAGCGCCGTCAATGACACAACTCTTCGAGGCGCTTGCCATTCGTGCGCGGCCCAAAAATACCGATCGACAGCACGACGACGAGCATGCAAGCGGTAATTCCTGCGAATACGCCAACCACGCCGAAGTCACGCAGCAGCGCCGCGATGATGAAGCCCGACATCATGGCGCCGACACGGCTCGCCGAATACACGAGACCATTCGCGCGGCAACGTATGGCGGTTGGAAAGAGTTCGGCCTGATACGTGTGATAGCAGACCGAGATGGTTTGTCCCGCGAGACTGATGAGCACGCCGAGCACGATCAGCATGGGAACCGACCTCGCCTGAGCGAACGCGATGCCGCACACGATCACCATCAGCGCGCCGCCGACGATCAGCCATTTGCGCTGAATGCGGTCGGCGTAAAGCATCGCGAGCATGGGACCGACGGGCAATGCGAACGCGATGATGAACGAATACAGCAAGCTCTTCGTCACGGTGATGCCCTGCCCGATCAACAGCGTCGGCACCCAGTTCGCGAAGCCGTAGTAGCCGATCGCCTGACAGAGATTGAAGACCACGAGCATCAGAAAGCGCGACCGATACGGCGGCTGCAGCAACTCGGCGAACGAGGCACGGCGATGCATCGGCTGCTCGACCAAGGGCAGCGGCGGCGGCAACGGCGCCTTCGCCTGCTGAGCGACGATCGATTCGATATCGCGCACGATCGCATCCGCTTTTTCGGGCTGTCCATGCGATGCGAGCCAGCGCGGGCTTTCCGGCACCGAGCGGCGGATGAACCACACGAGCACCGCGCCCACCGATCCGGCCAGCACGACGACACGCCATCCGTCGATGCCGAACACGGTCGTCGGCACGAGCCAGTAAGAGAGGATCGCGGCCACGGGCGCGGCGGCGAACATGACCATCTGATTGAACGCCATCGCGCGGCCGCGCATGTGCTGCGGCACGAGTTCGGTCACGTAGCTGTCGATGGTGATGATCTCCACGCCCACGCCAATGCCCGTGATGAAGCGCCACAGAATGACCGCCTCGGGCGTCGTTTGAAAGGCCATGATCGCGGAGCCGGCCGAGTACCACAGCAAGGACACGGTGAAGACGGCGCGGCGGCCGTATCGGTCCGGCAACCAACCGAAACAGAACGTGCCGACGAACAGCCCCGCGAACGTCGCCGCGATAAAGCCCGCAATGCCGGTGAAGCCGAAGAACGCATGCGTGGTGGTCGCGAGCAGGCCGCTCTTCGCCATGCCCGGCGCGATATAGCCCGTGAAGATCAGATCGTAGATTTCGAAGAAGCCGCCGAGCGAGATCAGCAGCACGAGCATCCACAGATGCCGCGTGATCGGCAGGCGATCCATGCGCGCGGATATCTCCGCGCCGGGCTGAATGCCGACGCGCACGTTCGGTGTGACGAGCGGGGGACTGCCCGCGGTGACGCTCTGCTGCATGTCTGTCTCCTGATCTTCGTTGTTCCGGCGGGCTGTCTTCATGCAGCCCTGCCGGATATGGACTTCGCTGTCTTTCGAACGTTATGCGGTGACGCGGCTCTTGATGCGCGCAAGCACTTCCTGCGTATGCTCGCCGACGCGCGCCAGCGCATGACGCACGCCGGGCCGCCGGCCGCCCATCGTGATCGGCAACAGCACGACATCGGTGGTATCGCCGTCATCGGTTCGCATCGGGACGAGACCGCCGCTTGCCTTCAGATGCGGATCGTCGAGAAGCTGATCGGGCCGCACGATGGGCGCATACGGAATGCCGGCCGCTTCGAGCTTCGGCGCGAGTTCGTCCACGCGATGATCCTTGAGAATCGCGCCGAGGCATGCGAGCAATTCGGGGCGCACCGCGACGCGCATCGCGTTGTTCGCGAAGCGCGGCTCGGCGGCAATATCGGGCCGTTCGAGCACATCGCAGAGCGTGATGAACTGCTTGTCGCTCACCGCGCCGATGAAAAGCTGCTCGCCCTCGGCCAGCGTGAACACGTCATAGACGCTCCATGCCGATACGCGCGCGGGCATCGGCGGCGGCGCTTCGCGTGTCATCGCATATTGCTGCATGTGCTGCGCCGACAGGAACACGCAGTTCTCGAAGAGCGCGCTTTGCACTTCCTGTCCGCGTCCGGTGATATCGCGTTCGCGCAACGCGGCCAGCACGCCGATCGCACCGAACATGCCGCCCATGATGTCGTTCACGGATGTCCCCGCCCGCAGCGGCCGTCCGACGGGCCCGGTCATGTACGAGAGACCGCCCATCATCTGCACGACTTCGTCGAGCGCGAGGCGCTTTTCATAGGGACCGGGCAGGAAGCCCTTGTGCGATACATACACGAGCGCGGGATAGCGTTGCTTCAGCGTGTCGTAATCGAGGCCGAGCTTCTGCATGAGACCGGGGCGGAAGTTTTCCAGCATCACGTCGCAGGTGCCGATCAGTTCGGTCGCGGTTTCGCGGCCCTCCGGCGTGGTGATGTCGATGACGACGCTCTTCTTGTTGCGATTGAACGAGCGAAAGAAGCCGATGCCGAGTCCCGGCAGCGTGCGCGTCTTGTCGCCGCCGGGCGGTTCTATCTTGATGACTTCGGCGCCGAGATCGGCGAGGATCATGCCGCACGTCGGCCCCATGACCATGTGCGTGAATTCGATGACGCGCACGCCGTCGAGCGGAAGTCTTGCAGTCGAACTCATGTGGAAAGCCTCAGGCGGTGAGCGCGGCGCTCGCCGCATCATTTGTGAACGTCGTCGCGAATGTGGGCGTGAACGTCTTGGGCAAGCCCGCACGCCATAGCGCGCCGTGCAGCGTTTCGTGTTCGAGCCATTGCGCGACCTTGCCGCGCAGCGCGAGCAACGCCCGAATGTCGATGCCCGTTTCGATACCCATGCCGGCGAGCATGAACGCCAGGTCCTCGCTCGATGCATTGCCGCTCGCGCCCGGCGCGTGCGGACATCCGCCGATGCCGGCGAGCGTCGCATCGAAGCGCGCCACGCCGGTTTCGAGCGCCGCATAAACGTTGGCGAGCGCAAGGCCGCGCGTGTCGTGAAAGTGGCCGCACCAGAAGCGCTCGCCCGCGATATGCCGCGCCTTCTCGAACAATTCACGCACGGCGCGCGGACCCGCATAGCCGACCGTATCGGCGATGCTCACGCGATCCGCGCCTGCATCGAGCAGCGCCTGCATGCAGCGCAGCACTTCGCTGGTTTCGACGCGGCCCTGAATCGTGCAGCCGAACGACGTGCCGATGCCGCCTTCGATCAGCGTCTTCGCGCCCGATGCATCGCGGGCAGCGCGAATGCGCGCCACTTCCGCGACGACTTCATCGGGCGTCTTGCGCAGATTGGCGAGGCTATGTTCGCGGCTCGCGGAAAGCGGCACGAGCAGGAGATCGGCTTCGGTTTCGAACGCGCGCTCGGCGCCCTTCAGATTGGGCACGAGCACGGATACGAAGAGGCCGGGCAGTGTCTTCGCGTAAGCCACGAGGTCCGCGGTATCGGCGAGTTGGGGCAAGAGGCGCGCGGGCACGAACGAGCCGACTTCGATCTCGCGCTGGCCGGCTTCATAGGCGTCGCGAATCCATTCGAGCTTGCGTTCCGTCGGCAGGATCTGCTGGATGCTTTGCAGGCCGTCGCGCAAGCCGACTTCGCGTATCGCGACGTCCGCGGGGAACAGGGGCATGAGCCGTCTCCGTGTTATCGCCGGTCATCGTATCGCCGGCGTTGTGCTAACTTTAGACATTCCACGCCAACTGTGTAGCGGTATCTTGGAAGCGTCATCGTTCCGATATGGAATGTCTAAAGGGAAACGCCCGTGCGTGACATCGATCTGAAGACGCTGCGCCTCTTCGTTGCCGTATGCGATCACCGCAACATCGCGCGCGCCGCCGATGAAGCGCACATCGAGCCGTCCGCCATCAGCAAGCGCATTGCGCAGCTCGAAGCGGATCTCGGCGTGCCGCTGCTATCGCGATCGCGGCGCGGCGTCGAGCCCACGGGCGCGGGCATCGCGATGCTCGAACACGCGCGCAACGTGTTGTTCACGCTGGAGCGCATCGGCAATGACGTGGCCGCGTTCGGCGGCGGCCTTCGCGGACGGGTGAGCGTGTGCGCGTCGGCATCGGCGATTGCGGAAGCCTTGCTCGACGATATCGCCGCGTTCATGCGCGAGCCGGGCAATGCGAATATTCGCGTGGATGTGGAAGAGCGGCTTTCGTCGGACCTCGTGCGGCAGCTGCGCGAAGGCGCGGCGAGCGTGGGCGTGTGCTGGGACAACGTCGATCTGCAGGGCTTGCAGCACAGGCCGTATCGGCGTGACAGGCTGGCGCTTGCCGTGCATCCCGATCATCCGCTCGCAACGGAGCCGCATCTGAACTTCGAAGCGACGCTTGCGTATGAACACGTGGGACTGTTGCCGTCCACGGCCGTGCACATCATGCTTCAGCGCGCGGCGGCGAGCGCGGGCAAGACGCTGTCGTATCGCGTGATCGTGTCCAGTTTCGATGCCGCGTTTCGCGTCGTCGCGGCGGGACTCGGTATCAGCGTGGTGCCGGTGGAAGTGGCCGCGACCTATCAGGCGGTGTTCGGTGTCAAGGTCATTCCACTCGTCGATGCATGGGCCGAGCGACGCTTCGTCGTGTGCTTCAAGGGCTTCGATCTGCTGCAGCCGGCTGCGCAGCGCATGGTCGAGCATCTGACGAGCCGGGCGCGCGCGGAGTGAATGCCGGCCTTCGATCCTGCGAAATCGCGATAAGAGATAACCGATCAACGACCCGGCATTCACGCGCTTGCGAGAGGCAAAAAAAAGCCTCGCGAGTGCATGAGCGCGCCGCGAGGCTTTGTCATTCGCAAGCGAAACTTACCCCGGCAAACGCTTCGTTGCGTCGACGCGATGCGCGTCGTATGAAGGCGCGTTGTCGTCCGAGGGCAGCGACGACGATTGCGCCGCCGACAGCACGGCCTCCACCGACGGCCCGATGGCGTCCGTGAAGGTCTTCGGATGCACACCGATGGCGAGCACGAGCACGGCCATCGCGCCCAGCACGACGAACTCGCGCTTGCCGATGTCCTTGAGCTTCGCGACGCGCTCGTTGGCAACCGCGCCGAAGATCACGCGCTTGTACATCCACAGCGTATAAGCCGCGCTCAAGATGAGCGACAGCGCCGCGATCGCGCCGATCCAGAAGTTGAAGCGGATCGCGCCCATCAGCACCAGAAATTCGCCGACGAAGCCGGACGTGCCCGGCAAGCCGACGTTCGCCATCGAGAAGAGCATGGCGTAGGTGGCGAACTTCGGCATGGTGTTGACCACGCCGCCATAGGCATCGATGGAACCGCTCTGCGTGCGGTCGACGAGCACGCCGGTACACAGCAGCATCGCGCCCGATACCACGCCGTACGACAGCATCTGCACGACCGCGCCTTCGGTGCCCATGCGGTCGAACGTGAAGAGGCCGAGCGTCACGAGACCCATGTGCGCGACCGCCGAGTACGCGAGCAGCTTGCGCATGTCGGTCTGTGCGAGCGCGACGAGGCTCCCGTAGATGACGGCGACGAGGGCCAGCGCGATCATCGCCGGGGCGAAGAAGTGCGATGCATCGGGCACGATCGGCAGCACGTAGCGCAGCATGCCGTATCCGCCGATCTTCAACATGCCGAGCAGCACGGCCGCGCCGGTCGGACCTTCCGCGTTGACATCGGGCAGCCACGTATGCAGCGGCCACATCGGCACCTTCACCGAGAAAGCCGCCACGAGACACACGAACACCACGAGTTGCGGCGCGAAGCCGATCTTCATGTTGCGCCATGCGTCGATGTCGAACGTATGCGACTGGCTCCACAGATAGATCAGCGCGGCGAGCATCGCCAGCGAGCCGAAGAGCGAGATGAAGAAGAAGCGCATTGCCGCGTAGACACGGCGCTCGGAACCCCACGTGCCGATCAGCAGATACAGCGGAATCAGCGTCGCCTCGAAGAAGACGAAGAACAGCATGCCGTCGAGCGCGAGAAACACGCCCTGCATGCAGCCCGACAGCACGAGGAACGCGCCGTAATACTGCGCGACCTGTTTCGTCACGCTGCGCCACGACGCCATGAACACGATCAGCGTCGTCACCGCGGTCAGCACGGAGAACCACAGCGAGATGCCGTCGACGCCCAGGTGGTAAGAAATGCCGAATTGCGGCAGCCAGTCGATGCGCTCGGCGAGCTGAACGGCATTCGACGACGCATCGAAGCGCGCGAGCAGCGGCACGACCGGCAGCAGCCCGAGCACCGCGCCGAAGAGCGCGGCTGCGCGCGCGAGCATCGCCGACACGCTGAACGTGAAGACGAAGATGCCCGACACCACTGGCATCCAGATGAGAAAGCTGAGTACTGACGGCAGGTGCATGGCTTGACGATTTTTGAAGCGCAAAACGCGTTCGCACGTCGCCGGGACGCCGGCTGACGTGCTGAAACCGCGAGGTTGACGATGAGGTAACGAGCGGAACGGTTGCGCGAGTGTTCCGAAACCCGGAACGCAACCAAAATGAAAGGCGCGTACTTCTAGGGTTAACGAGAATAACTCAAAGAAAAACTTTTCGGGGAATTGCCGACGATCAAGTTCATTGCGTGTGGTGCTATTGACAAATTCGAATCGACCGGTTCCCGTGTCATCGACAGGTCACCGATCGTTCGCTTTCTCCGTGCTTGCCCTGATTTGCCCGGAGCGCCCCGCCACTTAGCCTAGTGGAAAGAGACAAGCAGGGAGACAAGAATGAAAAAGCTGTTCAACGCCGCCGTCTTCGCGGTCGTCGCTTATCTCGTGGCCGATCGCGCCATGCTCCATGCGCAGGCGCGCGATGTCGATGCTCCGTCGTGCGTGCGCGGCGCCGAGCATGTCCGGCTGGACGCGCTCGGCAAAGGCTTCAGCGAGGCCGCCGCAGGCAGTCAGGGCGACGCGTTCAGATCGCAATGTCTCGTGATGGGCGGCCACCGCGCCGCCGAATGGCAGGCGATGCGCTGACCTTCCTGCGGTTCTAGAATTTCTCTTCGTCCGGCATCGGGCCGCGCGTCGGTCCGGGCGGCGGCGAGAGCTTCACGACGCGCCCCGTGCGCGCGGATTCGTAGATCGCCTCGATGATCCGCTGATCCTGCAAGCCCTCCTCGCCGGGCGTATGCGGCGTCCGGTTACGCACTACGCACAGCGCCATGTGATCGATCTCGCGCGCGAACTGATCGACCGGATCGACGGTGATCTCCGTCGCGGCGTTCTTCTCCTCCACGAGCATGCCCTTGCGCAGCCGCAGCCCGTTGTACGCGAACGCGGGATTCATCTCCGCCCACGCCTTCGCGCCCTGCACGCGGAAAAAGCGCGATTCGTGATTCCCGTAGCTCGACGCGCACGTGGCCGTCGCGCCGCTCGGAAAGCGCAGGATGAAATGCACGCTCTGCTCCACTTCGCGAAAGCGCGGATCGGCGGCGGGCTGCGTGACGGTGCCGATGATTTCCGTCGGTTCCTCGTCGAACAGAAAACGCGCGGCGTTGATGCAATAGATGCCCACGTCCGGCAGCGGCCCGCCGCCCGCGAGCGCGCGCTTGAGACGCCACTGGCCGGGATCGCCCGTATTCTGCGAGTTTCCCGCGATGAACTCCGTCACCGGCCCGAGCTGCTTCTCCTTGATCCACTTCGCGACGAGACGGTCCATCGGCTCGTACTGGCTGCGGTACGCGATCATCAGCAGGCGGTTCGCGTTGCGGCACGCGTCGATCATGCGCTGGCAGTCGGCGACGCTCGTCGCCATCGGCTTCTCGCAGAGCACGTGCTTGCCGATCTTCGCGGCGCGCTCCGTGTATTCGCGGTGCATGCTGTTCGGCAGCACGATGTATACGACCTGCACGTCGCGATTGCCGGCGAGACGCTCGAAGCTGTCGTAGCCGTAGACCGCGTCCTCTGAAAGACCGTATTGGCGCGCGACCTTGTGCGCCTTGTCGGCGTCACCGCTCACGAGCGCGGCGAGCTTCGCATATTTCGACGATGCCAGCGCCGGCAAGATCTGATTCATCGTGAGCCGTCCGATGCCGACGACCGCGAAGCCCACGCGCTCGTCGGTGCGGGCGCGCGGATCGGGCGTCTCTTCCTGCTGTTCGGTCTCGGTATCGGCGATGGGTGGAAGCTTGACGGCATCGGCATCGCCGGGCGTGGCTTGCGCGGCATGCGCCACGCGCGCCGTGCCCACGCCGCCCGCGATCAGCGCGGCCGCGACGCCGGTTCCGGTGCGCTGAAGGAAGCGGCGGCGCGGCGTTTCAGTGTGAAGTGCAGCGTCGTCGCTGTCGTCGTCGTGAGGGGAATTCGTCGGCATGGGAAGAGACCGGTGATGGTGGATGAGTGCTTCGCTCGAACACGCGTTTCGAGCAAGGCACGTTCCGTTACATCACGATTTCAGCCGGCGCTTTTTCACCGTCTTGTACAAAAACGCGACAGCTTCGTCACCGCGCGTGCGTCGCGGCGAGCGCTGCGTCGCAAGGCATCAGCGCTTCGACGAACGCATCGGCGGACATGGGCCGGCCCAGCAGGAAGCCCTGCAACATGTCGCAGCCGACATCGGTCAGATACGTGCGTTGCTGGTGCGTCTCCACACCTTCCGCGACGATGCGGAGGTTGAGCGTCCTGCCGAGCGCGATGACCGCCGACACGATCGCGGCGTCCTCGGTGCCGTGCGACAGTTGCCGCACGAAAGCGCGATCGATTTTCAGCTCCGTCGCGGGCAGGCGCTTCAGATAGACCAAGCTCGAATAGCCCGTGCCGAAATCGTCGATGGCAATCTGCACGCCGGTATGCCGGAGTTGCCGCAGCACCGTCAGGCTGACGTCGACATCGCGCATCGCGGTGGTTTCCGTCACTTCGAGGATCAGGCAATGCGCGGGCAAGTCGTGCCGGCGCAGCACGTCCTGCACGGCTTTCACGAGACCATCGTCGACGAACTGCAGCGGCGACAGGTTCACCGCGATGCTCCAGCCGGTGCGCCCCATGCAATGCCAGAGCTTCAGTTGCCGGCAACTTTCGTCGAGCACCCACATGCCGATCGACACGATGAGCCCGGTCTTTTCCGCAAGCGGAATGAAGTGATCGGGCGACAACAGTCCGCGCACCGGATGATTCCAGCGCAGCAGCGCTTCGGCCCCGACGGCCTCGCCGCTCGCCGCGCCGAACTTCGGCTGGTAATGCAGGACCATTTCGCCCGCCGCGACCGCGGAACGCAATTCATGCGCGAGCTGCATCTGCTCGTACACGTCCGCCTGCATCGACGGCTCGAAGAAGCAGCAGCTTCCACTGCCGAGCGCCTTCGCGTGATACATGGCCGCATCCGCGTTGCTCAGCAACTCCTGTTGATCCGCGCCGTTGTCCGGATAAATGGCGATGCCGACGCTCAACGAAATGTGGACAGCGTGCGTTTCGACTTCGAACGGCGCTTCGATCGCCCGCGTCAGCGCCTGCGCGACGTCGGCGGCGGCCGTCGCGTCTTCGACGTTGGACAGCAGCACGAACTCGTCGCCGCCCACGCGGGCGATCGTGTCGTGCGATGGCAGCGCGGCGCGAAGGCGTCGCGACACTTCGACGAGCAGCTTGTCCCCGACATGGTGCCCGAGCGCGTCGTTGACGGCCTTGAAACTGTCGAGGTCCATGAACATCAGCGTGAAACGCCGCTTCGAATGACGGGCGCCCCGAACCAGCTGCGCGAGCCGGTCTTCGAGCAGCACGCGGTTCGGCAAGCCGGTCAGACTGTCGTGAAGCGCGAGATACGCGAGTTCCTTGTTCGCCTCCGCGAGCGACGCGGCGAGCACCGCCGTGCGCGCTTCCATCCGCAGATCGAGCACGGAAATAATGAGCGCGATGGCGATGACCGCGAGCGTCACGACGATCACCACCAGCGCGAGCCACGCGGGATTCGCGCCGTCGCGGGCGGCATCGCAGATGCTGCCTGCCGGAAAATGCGCGGCGGCCATGCCCGTGTAATGCATGCCGACGATAGCGACGCCCATCACCAGCGACGCGACTGCCCGCAACAGGAAGCGTCCCGCCGAGCGCTGCCGCAAGCGGAACGCGATCCACAGCGCCGCGCCCGACGCCACGATGGCAATGCTCACGGACAGCGCGACGAGCGTCGCGTCATAGTCGATGCCCGGCCGCATGCGCATGGCCGCCATGCCGGTGTAGTGCATGCCCGCGATGGCCGGTCCCATCAGCAATGCGCCGACGACGAGGCGCGGCATGGGCAGCGTGTTCTGGCAGACGAGCCACAGCGCGAACATGGACGCCGCCACCGCGATGAGCAGCGACAGCGACGTGATGGCCGGGTCATAACCGAGCGCGATCGGCAGATTGAACGCAAGCATGCCGACGAAGTGCATCGACCAGATGCCGAGGCCCATCGCGCATCCGCCGCCGATCATCCACCAGCGCGCGGTGCGTCCTTCGGCGAGTGCAATGCGCCCGGCCATGTCGAGCGCGGTGTAGGCGGCCAGGATCGCGACGAGAAGCGAGCAAACGACCAACAGCGGGTTATAGGTATTCGCGAGCATCGGCCGTTATTGTTGTCATCGCTCTTATTGAAACTTGGGGCGCGCGTTCCGGCACCGATTCACCGACGCGCGCTTTGCTGGCAAGTAAGGTGGAACCAAGTATGTTGCGAAGAATCGGAAGGCGCAATTGAAAACCTACGCGGCGAAGGCTTTTCGAGCGCACGCTCGAATCCGCAGTGGCGCGGTGCGGTTCATCTACTTGAGCATTGGCCCGCAAACGGCTTGAATGGAGGTAAGACCGTCCGTGTCGTAGTGTGTCTTTCCTTGTTTGAGCTTCCGCCATGATCTTTCGCCAGCTTTTCGATGCCGCGTCATCGACCTACACCTACTTACTCGGCGATAGCGGCGCGGCGCTGCTGATCGATCCCGTCTACGAACAGGCGCCGCGCGATCTCGCGCTTCTGGAAGAACTCGGTCTGCACCTTCAGGCGACGCTCGATACGCATGTCCACGCCGATCACGTCACAGGCGCGTGGCGCTTGCAGAGGCGCAGCGGCAGTTCGATCGCGCTCGCCGCCGCCGCGGGCGCCGAGGGCGTGGACCGGCCGCTTGCGCACGGCGACCGCATCGACTTCGGAAGCCGCCATCTGACGGTGCGCGCCACGCCCGGCCACACGAACGGCTGCCTGACCTACGTGCTCGACGACCGGCGCATGGCCTTCACCGGCGACAGTCTCCTGATTCGCGGATGCGGCCGCACCGATTTTCAGCAGGGCAGCGCCCGCCAGTTGTTCGCCTCCGTGCGCGAGCAGATTCTGACGCTGCCCGGCGACTGCCTGCTGTATCCGGCGCACGACTATCGCGGGATCACGGTGACGAGCGTCACGGAAGAGCGGCGTTTCAACCCGCGCCTGGGCGGCGATGTGAACATCGACGATTTCGTCGGGCACATGAGCCACCTCCATCTGCCGCATCCGAAGCATATGGCCGTGGCGGTGCCCGCGAACCTGCGCTGCGGACAGCCCGAAGGCGACGCCCCCGCGGACGACATGCCCGCCTGGGCCCCGCTGACCTTGCGTTTCAGCGGCGTGTGGGAGATCGAACCGATGGCGCTGCTCGAGCGTGAAGGCGCCGTGCAAATCGTCGATGTTCGCGAGGCCGCGGAATTCATCGATCCGCTCGGGCGTTTGCCGCACGCGAAGCTCGTGCCGCTCTCGCAGTTGATGAACCGGCTCGACGAACTGGACCGCGATCGGCCGGTGGTGGCGGTGTGCCGCTCCGGGGCGCGTTCCGCTCAGGCCAGCGTGTTGCTCGCCAAGGCGGGCTTCGGCAAGGTGGCGAACCTTGCAGGCGGCATGCTGCGGTGGAAGGCCGAGGAATTACCGGTGGCGGCGGACAGCACGTGACAACAAGCGGACTGCATGCATGACGCTATGCAAGCGCGAGCACGAAATCGAATCGCGCGATCTTGCCGGCGCCATCGCCGTTAATCGTCATCAGGAGCCGTCGATCGAACAGCGAATCGCGCGCATTGCGCGGCTCGTCGGGAAAATACAGTTGCGTGGTGAGCACGCGCCCGTTGGGCGGCTGCACGTTCACGTGAAAGTGCCGCGTGCGGCCCGGATACAGCCCCGGCACGATGGTCTCCAGCCGATACCGCCCCTCGCTATCGGCAAACTGATGCCCGCGCAAACGGAAGCCATCGGTGTCGTATTCACCGGCGTCATCGGCATGCCAGAAATCGAGCAGCGCGCCGGACACGGGTGCGCATCGCGATGACCATACGCGTCCGCTCAGAACGATCTTCGTGCCTCGCATGCCCGGCTCCAGCAGCGATGCCCGTTGCGGAGAATGCGGAAGAAAGAACGGTCCGGCGGTCTGTGGGCGGGTCGGTTCGTGTTCGTCGGTGCAGGCGGGGGTCGCAGTGAGTTCATCGGCTCGTGCATGGCCTGCGCGACCCAGCGCGAGCAGCAAGCACGCGGACGGCACGACACTCGACCTGCGCAGAAAGTCGCGCCGTCCAGGATTCGTGGTTCGTGTCGGCATCGCATCACACTCCTTCACGCCACTTCACGCGATCTCCGCGCCGCGCCATATCTGGCATTGCTGACGTACCAACTCATGCAACGAACGATGCGCGCCATAGACGCGGCGTTGCCACGTAGCATCGCTGACGCCGTCGGTGACCGTGCGCCTGATCTGATCAATGCCTTCCTCCGCGCCGAGCGCTTGCGCGTGGGGCGCGATGGCTGCGAGCGTCGCGAGAATGTCGTTTCTTATCGGGCCGCGCTGTCCGGTCTCGGGGTTCACGCATGCGCCATCGAGGCCGAATCGGCACGCATTGAACCGGTTCGTTCGATACACCTCGTAGTCGCGATCACTGAGCCGCAAGGGCCTGTCGATCAGCAGATAGCGCGAAAGCGCCTGAATATAGGCGGCAATCGCAGCGGCCCATTCGACGCGAAGCGGCGTGTCCATCACGCGTATTTCGATCGTTCCATAACCGGGGCTCGGGCGAATGTCCCAGTAGAAGTCCTTGAGGCTCTTGACCAGACCCGTGCACGTCATTCGATCGAAGTATTGTTCGAACTCGGCCCATGTAGTCACGAACGGCGAATGTCCCGACAACGGAAACGGCGCGACGGAATTCAAGCGGGCGCATTGGAATTGCGTGTCGCTGCCCTGGACGAACGGTGAACACGCGGCCAGCGCGACGAAGTGCGGCACGTAGCGCGAAAGCGAATGCAACAGCACGAGCGCCGAGTCCGGATCGGGGCAGCCGACATGCACATGCTGACCGAAGATGGTGAACTGCTGATACAACGCGCCATACAGTCCCATCAAATATTCGGAGCGTTCGCGTCCATCGGATCTCTGGTCGTACCAGTTCTGGAAGAAATTCGTTCCGCCGCCGCACACGCCGACGTTGAGAAAGTCGGCTGCGCGCACGAGCGTATCGCGAAGGCCTTGCAGTTCGCTGCGGGCCTGGTCGAAGTGCTTGCATATGCCGGTCGACAGCTCGATCATGCCTTCCGTGGTCTCGGGATTGATCGCGCCCGCGAAGCTCTCGGCGCGCACGCGGTTCAACAGCTCGGTCGTGGCCTTCGTGAGGTTGTAGTCGTGCGTGTTGACGAGCTGAACCTCGAGTTCGACTCCAATCGTGAACGATTCCGACGACGCGAATGGCTGCAGCATGAGATGTCCTGTTGCAAGGCGACGAAGACCGGGGCGGTGGATTGATTCTAGGCGCCTCCTTTCGATTTGATAAACCCCGGGTTTGCGAACGGGTGTGAGGTTTTGGGGTGAATGCGTTATTCGCCGCGCTAGCTGCCCATTTTTCGCGTCTTGTTTCGAACGATGGGAGCGCCGTTGCTCAGCGCGTCTAACCTGGCGATTCGGGAAACGCTCGAACGTGCGGCAATTATGTCGACGGACGTCCACGCAAAAGCGTTGACCTTCGCATCGCGCCGACCTCATGGCTACGACATCGCTGTACAGCATAGACGCCTACCCCAAAGCGTCATCGGCCGCACATGGATGAACCACTGATCACTTCGGCCGCAGCAGCACCTTGATCGAATCGAGCGAATTCGCGACTTCAATGGCATCGTCCCACTCTTCCAGCGTGAAGCCGTGCGTGACGATGCCCTTCGACGTCACGAGCCCACGCGCGAGCAGATCGATGGCGATGGGATAGCAATACGGTCCCAGATGCGCGCCGCGCACGTCCAGTTCCTTGCGGTCGCCGATGATCGACCAGTCCACCGTCGTATCGCTGCCGAACACGGAAAACTCCACGAAGCGCCCGAGCTTGCGAATCAACTCCAGCCCTTGCGTCACGCCCACGGGCGAACCCGTCGTTTCGATATACACGTCGCAGCCGTATTGATCCGTGATGCCGCGAATCATCTCGAGCGCGTTGTCGGTCTTCGGGTTGATCGTGATATCCGCGCCGTATTCGCGTGCAAGCTCGAGCCGCTCATCGACGAGATCGATGACAACCAGCTTCTTCGGCGTCTTCAGATGCGCGACCTGCACCATCATCAATCCGAGCGGACCCGCGCCCGCGATCACGACGACATCGCTCAATTGAATATCGCCTCGATTCACCGTATGAATCGCGCATGCGAGCGGCTCGATGATCGCCGCATCTTCGAGCGAAATGCCATCCGGAATCTTGTGGACGATGGCCGTCGGCGGAAAGCGCATGTATTCGGCCATGCCGCCGTCCGCGACCTCGCGTTGAAAGCCGAAGATGTTATGCACTTCGCACATCCAGTACTGGCCCGACTTGCAATAGCGGCACTTCGCACAGGGCACGATCTGCTCCGCGATCACGCGATCTCCATTCTGCACTCCGAAGTGTTCCGCCGCACCCTCGCCGAGTTCTTCGACATAGCCGAAGAACTCATGCCCGGGGATGACCGGCGCCTTGACCCACGGATTCGGGCCGCCCCAGAACATCTTCGCCCCCGACCAGCATTTGCAGTCGCTCGCGCAGATGCCGCATGCGGCAATGCGAATGACCAACTCGTTCGGGCCTGCGCGCGGACGCTCCACGCGCTCGACGCGATAGTCCTTCGGTGCGCGGCAGACAATGGCCGTCATTTCCGCAGTGTTTTCCATGATCGCGTCTCCCGGTCGTTATCGTCTCATTCCATCACGATCTGCACTTTCACATCCGTCGGCACGCCGCTCGCCGCTTCCTCGAACGCCTTGATGCCTTCCGCGAACGGGAACGTGCGCGAAATGAAGGGTTTCACATCGAGCCTGCCCGATGCGATCAACTGGATCGCGCGCGGAAAGATGTTCGCGTAACGGAACACGGATTCGATGCGCGCTTCCTTGATCTGAACCGCGACGACATCGAGCGGAATCGCGCGTTGCGGCATGCCGACGAGCACGATGCATCCGCCCGGACACAACAGATCGACGATGCCTTCGAACGCCTTCTCGTTGCCGCTCGCTTCGAACACGATGTTCGCGCCCCAGCCGTCCGTCAGTTCGGCGATGACGTCCTGCACGCGCTGCTCGCGAATGTTCACTGCCGTCACGCCCTGCACGCTGCCGATCAGATCGAGCTTCTCCTGCACGAGATCGCAGACGATCGCGCGGCTGCATCCGCCCGCGAGCGCCGCAAGCGCGCACATCATGCCGATGGTGCCCGCACCGAGCACGACGGCCACATCGCCCGGCTGGATCGCGGCCTTCTTCGCGGCCTGCAAGCCGATGGACAGCGGCTCGACAATGGCGCCCTCCGCGAAGCTCACGTTATCGGGCAGCTTGTACGTGAACGCGGCCGGATGCACGACGTACGGCGCGAGGCAGCCATGCACCGGCGGCGTCGCCCAGAAGCGCACTTTGGGGTCGAGGTTGTACATGCCTTCGCGCGACGCACGCGATTCCATGTCCGGCACGCCCGGTTCCATGCACACGCGATCGCCCGCCTTCAGATGCGTGACCTCCTCGCCCACTTCGACGACCGTGCCCGACGCTTCATGTCCGAGCACCATCGGCTCGTTCACGACGAACGGGCCGATGCGTCCGTGCTGATAGTAATGAACGTCGCTGCCGCAAATGCCGACCGTATGGATGCGGATGCGAACATCGCGCGGACCCACGACCTGCGGCAAGCTGAACGGACGCAGGCTGATGCGCCGCGCCTCTTCGAGAACCAGTGCTTCCATCGTCGTTCCTTCGGTTTAAATACGGTATCCGAATCATCCTGCCTGAAAGCCGCCGTCGACGGCAAGGCTCACGCCGCTCACCATGCTCGAATCGTCGCTCAACAAATAAGCGATGGTGCGCGCCACTTCCACCGGCTGCACGAAGCGGTTCAGCGGAATACGCGCGAGCATCGGCCCCGACTTCGCGGGATCGCTCCAGGCTTTCTCGGCCATCGGCGTCATCGTGACCACGGGATTGATCGCGTTCACTCGGATGCCGTGCGGACCGAGCTCGACGGCCATCACGCGCGTCATCGCATCGAGCGCGCCTTTCGATGCGCAATACGACGCATGCAGCGGCAAGCCGACCGTCGCCGACAAGCTCGACACGTTGACGATCGCGCCGCCCTTGCCGCGCTCGATCATGCTCTTCGCGCACGCCTGAGCGACGATCATCGCGGCGCGCACATTCACGTTCATCGTGAGATCGAATGCTTCGACCGTGGTATCGAGAAAGGGCTGCAATACGACGAGCCCCGCGCAATTGACGAGCAGATCGACCGGTTGCGCCGAACGCGCCGCTTCACGTGCGGCGTCGGCATCCGCCAGATCGACGGCGATGGTCTCGCAGCCCGTTTCTTTTGCAAGCATAGCGAGGTCGTCGGCGCTGCGGCTCAATGCAATCACGCGCGCGCCGCGACTCGCCAAGAGATGCACCGTCGCATGACCGATGCCCTTGCCCGCGCCCGTCACGAGCACGGCCTTGCCTTCGAATTCTCGGTTCCTGTCGATGGTCGTCATGGCTTCGTCAGCGCTCTTCGCATAGGCGTCGCGCGGTGTCTTCATCGGTCACGAGCACCGACGGATAACGTCCACGCAACGCGGCACGCGTCACATGAAACTTCTTGGGGCCGCCGCTCACCAGGATCACGCGGCGAATCTTGCGCAAGTCTTCGAGCGTGATCGCCACCGTGCGGCGATTCAGCGGATGGTCGATCAGCTCGCCGTCTTCATCCATGAAATGCCCGAGCATGTCGCCGACCGCGCCCGCTTTCTGCAGCGTGCGCAACTGCTCGGGATTGTCGATGCCATACGTCACCACGAGCGATTCCGTCAGATCACCGCACGTCAGCAACGCAAGGTCCGCGTTTCTCGCGAGATCGTATGTTTCGCGCACGGTGCCTTCCTGAAGGATCACATCGCGCGCCTTCTGACTGCTCACGTAGATCGGCGCGGCGAAAATATAGCCATCGGCGCGGCAGATGTCCGCGAAGTCCGACACGAGATCGAACGTATTGATGCTCGGGCAATGCGACAACCCGCCTTGCAGCGATACCGCCGACACCGCGCCATACGAACGCTGCGGCATCGCGCGCAGCACCGCGCGTATCGTGCGGCCCCAGCCGAGCCCAATGGTCTGCCCCGCAACGATCTGCTTCGAGAAGTACGACGCCGCGCCGATGCCGAGCGCCGCGTTGTTCGCCTCCGTGTTCGCGCCGCTTGGCACGACCACGGCGCTTTCCAGGCCGAAGCGCTTTACGAGCGCTTCTTCCAGCGCCACGCACGGCGCGATCTTGCTGTTGATGGTGATCTGCACGAGGCCCGATTCGCGGCTCGCGGCGAGCAGCCGGTTCACGCGCACGCGATTGCTCCCGATGCGTTGCGCGATCTCCTGTTGCGTCAGATTGCCGACGTAGTAATGCCACGCGACGCGGGCCTGCAATTCCTCTTCCGAGTCGATCGAATCGTCCGTTACGGCGATGGCGATGGGTGGTGCTGTCTTGCTCATGTTCTCTATGTCGTCGCAATGAAGGGCCGCGCGATCTTACTTCACCGCGCCCATCGTGAGCCCTTGCACGAGCCGCCCCGATACGAGCAGCGCGAACACCACCATCGGCAGGACGATCAGCGTGCCCGTCGCCATGATCTCGCCCCACGGCAACTCATAGCCGCTCATGTAACTCGTCGCTGCAACCGGCGACGTAATGGCTTCGGTGCGCGTGAGCACGAGCGCATAGAGCAGATCGTTCCACGAGAAGATGAACGCGAAGATCGCGGATACGACGATGCCCGGCATTGCGAGCGGCAGATTGATGCGCCAGAACACGCGCCACGGCGATGCGCCATCGAGACGCGCGGCTTCATCCAGTTCGACCGGGATATTGCGGAACTGGTCCGTGCAGATCCATACGACGATCGGCAGCGAGAACGTGAGGTAAAGCAGAATGAGGACGATATGCGTATCGACGAGATCGAGCTTCGTCGCAATCAGAAAGAACGGCACGGCAAGCACCACAGGACTCACCATGCGGTTCGAGATGAACCAGAACCACAGGTCTTCCTTGCCGCGAAATTCATAGCGCGCAAGCGCATACGCTGCGGGCGTGCCGAGCAGAATGGCCAGCACGGTTGTCGAACTTGCGATGATGAGCGAATTGATCAGACTGCCCGCCACATCGTGCTCGAAAAGCGCGGCGGAATAGTGATGGAACGTCGGGCTGAAGATCCACTTCGGCGGATACGCCAGCGCATCAGCTTGGCTCTTGAGGCTCGTCGTGACCATCCAGTAGAACGGAAACACGGAGGACAGGAACACGACGACCAGTCCGAGAAAATGCCATACGGTCGCGCGCCGGCGTGCCGCGCGCGCACGCTTGCCGCGCTCTGCAACGCCGCCGTTCGCGACGGGCGATACGGATGTGCTCACGCGGCCTCCCGATAAACAAAGCGAATATAAAGACGCGACAACACGATGGTGAGGATCAGCAGGATGATGGCTTGCGCGGACGCCATGCCCTGATCGAAGAGCCTGAAGCCCACGCGCTGGATATAGACGCTGATGAACTCGGTGGCGGCGCCGGGGCCGCCGCGCGTCATCGTGAAGACGGCGTCGAACATCTTGAGCATGTCGGCGGAACGGAGAATGAGAATCGCGGTCAGGCCGGGCAAAAGATAGGGCCGCTGCAAGTGCCACAGGATCATCGTCCACTTCGGCGTTTCGAGGCGCGCGGCCTCTTCCGCTTCCTTCGGCACCATCGAAAGACCCGCCAGCATGATGAGCGCGCAGAACGGCGTCCATTGCCAGATATCCATGATCATCACGGAGACGAACGCGAGCGTGGGATCGGCAAGCCAGTCTTGCGGCGGTATGCCGAAGAGGCCCGTCAAGTAATTCGCCACGCCGAACTGCCGGTTGAAGATGAGCCGTCCGATCAGGCCGACGACCGCGTAGGTCGTCGCCATTGGAATCACGAGACTCACGCGCGCGGCCGCACGCATGATGCGCAGGTCCGTGCGATGCAGCATCAGCGCAGCGAACAGGCCGAGCGCGACTTCGATAGGCAGCGTAAGGCAAAGAAACAATGCAGTGCGGCCGAGCGCGCCCCAGAACGAAGGGTCCGAGAGCGTCGCCATGTAATTGTCGAAGCCGACGAACGGCGTGCCCGACGCCAGGTCCGCCAGCTTGTATTGATGGAACGAGTTATAGAGCGCGAGCAGCAGCGGATAGATGCCGATGACCGCGAGCGCGAAGATCGCGGGAAACAGGAACCAGAAGGCGGGCGAGCGCGGCCATATGCCGAAGCGACGCGCATGTTTGCGCGGCCCCCGCGACTGTGTCGCGGATACAGTGCCGTTCGCCATTGAATCGCCTCCGGTTCCGTGTAGTGTGCTGCCAATGCGCGCTTACTTCAGCAAGGGCTTCTTGCCGTCGTAGTAGCCCGCTTTCTTCAGGATGTCCTCGGTCTTCTGGCCGATAGTCTCCGCACCTTCCTTCACCGTGACCTGCCCGAGCATCATCTTGCTGCCCCATTCGCCGATGACTTCGGACACCGCCGGCCATTCGGGGAAACGCGGACGATAATCCGGCACGCCGCCTTGCCACGACTCGACCATCGGCTTCACGAACGGATACTTGTCCTGCACAGCCTTGTCCTGATACACCGCCGTGCGCGCCGGCACGCCGCCCGCTTCGAGATAAGGCTTCGCCATGGCTTCGGACGTGATCCACTGAATGAAGAGCCACGACGCCGCCTGCTTCTTCGCATTCGACTTCGCATTGACCGCGAGCGAGAAGCCGCCGAGCGCAGGCTTGAGGCCCGCCGGACCCTTCGGCTCGGTGGTGATGGCAAGACAGTTGCCGATCTTCGATTTGCTCGGGTCAGTAAGCGTCGGATAGAACGCGGACCACTCGGTGATCATCGCGACCTGCCCTTGCGCCAGCGCATTGACCGCTTCGGCATGGTCGAAATCGACGATGCCGGGCGGCATGTACTTCATCAGCTTCTGCCGATATTCGAGGCCCGCCTGCGATTGCGCGGACATCAGATTCGATTTGAACTTCGCGTCGAGCAGCGAACCGCCGTTGGGCCACAACACGCGCATGAAGCTGTCCGCCGATTGCGTTTCGCCGCGCCGCGACTGCAGCGCGAACGCGAACTTGTCCCCCTTGGTGAGCTTCGGCGCATACGTGTTGAGCAGTTCGTCCCAGGTCTTCGGCGGCTCGTCGAAACCCGCGTCCTTCAACATGCACTTGTTGTAGAACATGAGGCCCGAGTAGTTATCGAACGGCAGGCCATACGTGACCTTGTCCCATGTGCCGAAGGAATCGAGCAGGATCGGGAAGAAGCCCTTGAGATTAAGATTCGGGTCCGCGAGCTTCGGGTCGTCCGTGAACTTCTTGATAGGCACGAGCCACTTGTTGCTCGCGAATTCGCCGATCCACACGACATCCACCAGCACCACGTCCTGATCTCCGCCGCCGACGAAGTTCAGCACTTCCTTCTCGCGCGTGTTCTCGTAGGGAATCACTTCCCAGCGCACCTTGATGCCGGTTTCCTTCTCGAACTGAGGAATCAGGGTTTGTGCTGCCTTGTATCCCGGACGGTCCAGAAATATAGCCTTGATGGTGGTGCCCGAATACGGTTGCGCCGCTTCCTTGAGAGTCCAGGCCTGCGCATTCGATGCAGCGAACGCCGCGCTTGCCGCCCATAGCGTGATGGCCGCAATGTGCTTCATCGGACCAGAATGTCTGCCCTGCGTGATGCGCTTTTTCATGCCTTGTCTCCTTTCTATCTTCTTGAGCGGATACGTTCGTGTCGTGCGTCCCTTCTTGCGCAGCAGCGTGAATGCAGCGCCCTGACCTGCTGCGTTTCACTTGTAATTTCGGTTTTACAATTGTATATTTGGCCCCGAACGGGTTGTCAAGAACAATATCGACGAGGCAATCCATGTTGCACTGCGATGCTCTTTGCAATGCAGCCATGACACGCAGCTCTGGACGGAGACACGCATGAGCGCAGTCCATTTGCAGCAGATTCGCAAGTCCTTCGGTGGCGTCGATGTGCTGAAGGGCGTGGATATCGAAGTGACCGACCGTGAGTTCATGGTCTTCGTCGGTCCGTCGGGATGCGGCAAGTCCACCTTGCTCCGCAGCATTGCGGGCCTCGAGCAATGCGACTCCGGACAAGTGCTGATAGGCGGTGAGGACGTCACGGACCTCGAGCCATCGCAACGCGGCGTCGCAATGGTGTTTCAGTCGTATGCGCTCTATCCGCACATGTCGGTGTACGAAAACATCGCGTTCGGCTTGCGCATGCTGAAGCTGCCCGAAGCGCAGATCAAGGAACGCGTGAAGCGTGCGGCGGAAATCCTCCAGATCGGGCAATTGCTGGAGCGGCGTCCGCGCGCGTTGTCGGGCGGCCAGCGGCAGCGTGTGGCTATCGGGCGATCGATCGTGCGCGAACCGAAGGTCTTTCTGTTCGACGAACCGTTATCCAATCTCGACGCGGCATTGCGCGTGCAGATGCGCCTCGAACTCATCAAGCTCCACAAGCAGCTCAACGCAACGATGATCTACGTCACGCACGATCAGACCGAAGCCATGACCATGGCCGATCGCATCGTGGTGATGAATCATGGGCGCGTCGAACAGATCGGATCGCCGCTCGAGTTGTATCGCACACCGCACAATCGCTTCGTCGCGGGATTCATCGGCTCGCCGAAGATGAACTTCATGGATGTGCGTGTGCTGCGTGTCGATGGCGCGGGCGTGACCATCGAACTGCCGGGTGGAGAACCGTTGACGCTGCCCTTTGCGGGCGCATCGGTGAAGGCTGGGGAAACCCTCACGCTCGGCATACGCCCCGAGCATTTCATCGAGTCGGGCGGCGGCGATATCGACAGCGGACTCACCGGCGAAGTCATGGTCATCGAACATCTCGGCGGCGAGACGCTTCTGCATATTCGGTTGCCGGACGATCTCGTCATTAACGTGAAGGGTTCCGGTGAGTCGCCCGCCGTGGATGGGCAACGGCTCAACGTAGGCTTCAGCATTCGTCACGTGCATCTCTTTCGCGAAGATGGCAGCGCGCTCGAACGCATGCGTCCAGTGGCAGAAGCGGCTATCGTCTGATAGAACGCGGGTGCTCTTTCAATAGTCCGTATTACAAAAGTTCCAGAAAAGATCAGCAGAAACTTCAAAGTGGTTTTGTACGATCGTTCACACCCGCTGCGTCCATCACCGGACGCATCGGACAAAACGCCTGCCTTTACCGCTGTCGATTACTGATTTTCGGAGTTGGAAACAGTCGTTAGCCAAGCATCCTGCACTGCAACGATGCATGGCTCAGGGTTTTCCCGGCGCTTCGCTGTATCGCTCTACCAAACGTCTCATTCGGGCATGGCTCATGCAATTAATCGGATGGTCCATCGTTTGAGGGCGGCACAGCATGAATGCAACAACACTCCGTTCGCGCGTGATGAACGCCGCGCCGAAAGCCGGTCACACGCTGAAGCGTCGCGTGCTTCAGGGCTTGAGAACCGATGAGTTCCGCGTCGCGTATCAGGGTATCTACCGTGTCGATACCAGCGAGCTTGCGCAGATGGAAGCGCTTATTCGCTGGCGTCATCCGGAGTTTGGAGTGCTATTGCCGGGCAGCTTCCACGAAGCGCTCGAAGACGACGAGGTCATCGCCGAATTGACGGACTTCGTGATGAACGCGGTATCGCACGATATCGCCACGTTGCAGGCCAGCGGCGCATGCTATCCGGTCGCGATCAACGTGCCGCCTTCGTTCGCATCGTCGGAAGGGTTCAGCGAACGTCTTCAGTCCGTGTGCGATGCACATGGCGTCGCGCCCGAACTCATCGAGATCGAACTCTCCGAGAATCAGGATCTCGCTCGTTTCCCTTGCATCCCGAAGGTCGTGCAACGTTTGCGCAGCCGCGGCGTCAATGTAGCGATGGACGACTTCGGCACCGGCTTCGCCTGTCTCGCCGCGTTGGGGCCGATCAACTTCGGGACGGTGAAGATCGCAAAGGAACTGCTCGCTGAAGCGCCGCGTTGCCCCAACGCGAGCACCGTGTTTTCGTCCGTGCTCGCGTTGCTGGCGCGTCTCAAGGTGAAGATCGTGGTCGAAGGCGTCGAGACGCCGGCGCAGGCGCAGTGGCTCGCGCAATGGCCGCATGTGTTCGCGCAAGGCTTCTATCTGGCGCGCCCTGTGTTCGGCATGGAGAACGTGCCGGGCGTGCGTTCGCCGATGCTGCGCAACGTCAAGCCGCACAGTGCCGGCGTGCGGCTAGCCGATGCCGCTTGAACGTGAGTCAATGGCGGCGTGAACGCCGCCGATATGCGTATCAAGGCGCCGATGCGGGCGCGGGTTGGCCGGCCTTTTCCGCGTTGATGCGCTTCTGCGCGTTCTGCAGGTTGCTCGGATAATCAGTCTGTTCGCCGGAGGGGCTGTAGCCGTTCTTTTCGAGCTCTTTCAGTTCCGCATTCTTCTTCGCGCGCGCGGCCTTGCGCTCGGCTTTTCTCACTTGCTTGGGCGTGGAAGCGGCGGTGTCCTGCGCCTGCGCGGGCACGGCAGGCAAGGTGACGAGCGCTGCAACGGACAAGGCGATGGCGGCCAGCGGTGCTTTGCGATGAATCGGCATGAACGGGCTCCGGTTGTGGGTTGTTTGCGGATCGAAACAGCAACAAGCGGTCCCGAACGCGCTTCACCTCCCCTCAAACCACCACCCCCGTCTCCAGCAACGCCTCGAACGCCTGAGCCGAAAGCGGCTTAGCCAGCAAGAACCCCTGCATCTCATCGCACATGAGATCGCGCAGCCTGTCTTGTTGCGTTTTCGTTTCGACGCCTTCCGCGACCACGTCCATATCAAGCGAGTGAGCAAGCGCAATGATCGCCGATACGATCGCGCGCCCTTCCTGCCCGTTCTCATCGAGTCCGTTCGTGAAGAAGCGGTCGATCTTCAACTGCTTCGCCCGAAAGCGCTGCAAATAAGCGAGACTCGAATAACCCGTGCCGAAATCGTCGATGGCAATCTCAAAGCCATTGTCCTGAAACGCGCGAATCATTTCGATGGTGCGCGGCGCGTCCTGCATCGCCACCGTCTCGGTGATCTCGAACATCAGATGCTCGCTCGCGACATGCTCCTCGCGCAGAATGTCCATCACGCGCGCGACAAGATCGGTCTCGTTCATCTGCCTGGGCGATAGATTGATCGCCACTTTCACCGGCGGACGTCCCGCTTCGCGCCATCGCGTAATCTGCCGGCACGTCTCGCGCACGACCCAATAGCCGATCTCGACGATCTGTCCCGAGCGCTCCGCAATCGGGATGAATTCGAGCGGCGTCAACAAGCCGATCTGCGGATGATCGAGCCGGATCAGCGCCTCCGCGCCGGCAAGCTCGCCATCGCCGCGAAACTTGGGCTGGAACAACAGGAAGAAATAGCCCCCGCTCAATGCTTCATGCAAGGCCTGCTGAATCTGCAGCGTGCGCACCGCCGCCTCGTTCATGCTCGCTTCGAAAAAGCGATACGTGCTGCGCCCGCCGCGCTTCGCTTCATACATCGCGACATCCGCGTGCTTGAGCAACGCCTCGACGCTCTCGCCATCGTCGGGGAAAAGCGCAATGCCGATACTCGGTGTCACCTGCAACGGATGCGCGCCCACGACGAGTCCTTTCTTCGTCGCATCGAGAATGCGTTCGGCGAGGCGCTCGGCATCGGAATGCGCGTTCATGTTTTCGAGCATCACGACGAACTCGTCGCCGCCGAGCCGCGCGACGGTATCGCCGCCGCGCACGCATTGCAGCAGGCGTCGCGCGAACGCTTTCAGCACTTCGTCGCCGGTCGAGTGGCCGAGCGAATCGTTGATGGTCTTGAAGCCGTCCAGGTCCATGAACAGAATCGCGAAGCGCGTGCCGCTCTGCGTCGCGTGCCGCACCGCACGCTCGATGCGGTCCGTCATCGTGCTGCGGTTCGGCAATTCCGTGAGCGTGTCGAAGGTCGCCATGTGGACGATCTGTCCATGCAGGCGCGTGACCGATCCCGCGAGCATCGCGTTGTGCGTGTCGAGACGCGACAGCACGAGCGTGATAATCAGGATTCCGAATGTAAATAGCGTGACAGTCGTGGCGAGCCAGTGCACGTCGACATCGTTGGCCGCGCCGCATACCGCGCCGAGCGGAAAGTTCGCGGCTGCATTGCCCGTGTAATGCATGCCGGTGATCGCGATGCCCATCACGAACGCCGATGCAATGCGCTTCGTCGTCAGGTTCGACTGGCTCGCATCGGACAGCGCGCGTGCGATCCACATTGCCGCGCCCGACGCCACCACCGCGATCGCCACGGACGCGACGAACAGCAGCGGGTCGTAGACGATGGCCGGCTGCATGCGCATGGCGGCGTCGCCCATGTAGTGCATGGTCGCGATGCCCGCGCCCATCAGCACGCTGCTCGCCGCCAGCCGCGCGAACGTCAGTTGCGCGCGATTGATGACCGAGAGCGCGAAGAACGACACGAATATCGCGACCGCGAGCGACGCCGCCGTGATGCGCAGGTCGTAGCCGAGCGGAATGGGCAGCGAGAAGGCGAGCACCCCGATGAAGTGCATCGACCAGATGCCGGTGCCCATCGAAGCCGCGCCGCCCGCGAGCCAGACATGGCGCATGCGCGATGCGGAGAGCGCCGCGAGGCGGCCCGAGATGTCGAGCGCGGTGTATGAGGCGAGCGTTGCCACGACGAGCGACGCCGCGACGAGCCAGAAGTTATAGATGCCGTGCATGAGTGCCGGGTTGCGAAGATGCTTGTTTGCGTTTGCGTCTTATCGGCGCGCACCCGGCATTCTTTAGGACGATCGGTCGATTCGTGCGTGATTCAGCCCTTCGCGGGCATCCAGCCTTGCGCCTCGCCCGTCTTGCGGATTTGCGTCGCGATCGCCTCGCCCAGACGCTTTTCATCCGACGATACCCCCGCGCGCTTCGTCTCCGATACCGCGTGCAGTCCGCCCGAAACGACAAGCGAACTCGCCGCATGGCCCACCACCGCGCCGACGCCCGCCGTCTCCGCGACGCCCGGCGCGTGGCCGCTGTCGCCGGTGGCGTCGAACTGTTCGATAAGCTGCGGCACGCCGTGCGCCGGCTTGTAGACGAGCTGGACCGTCGCGCCGACCTTGCTTTCGCCCGCGCCGAGACCGATCAGCACGCGGCGGCGGCGATTGCCCGCGTCGATCGTGTTGATGCTGCCTTCGACGACGAGCACGTTCTGGTTGTCGGGCGGCGCGACATCGGCGCGGACCGCGCGCAGGCCCATCGACTGCAGCTTCGCGACGATTTCGTTCGCCACCTCCTCGCGCGCTTCGACCGCTTCCATCGACTGCTGCTGCGCTTGCGATTCGCCGGACATCGACGCCTTCAGCCTCGAAGCGATGCCGTGTTCGTCGAGCTTCACATCGCTTGCGCTGCTTTGAAACGCATACACGTAGATGACGTCGGGCCGCGCGGCGGTGGCGGCCGCGACGGTCGGCGCATGTTGATATTGGCCCGCTTGCGCGCAGCCCGCGAACAATGCGCTGCTCGTCATCACGCCGGCAATGACGGCATGGCGCGCGTGCTTGAGGATGGAATCGAACGAAGGAAAGCAGATCTGGATGGACATGATGGCGGCTCGAAAGTGGGTCGGCGCGCGATGCTTTCTTTCGTTGTGCTCGATCACGCAGGCCCAACTATGGACGATGCCTTCCGACGACGCCATCGAACATTTATGTCGCGAAGTTACGCGCGGAAGAAAGCCCGCGTTCAAGCACGATTGCGCGAGCGTGGCTACCATTCACCGGTTGCCCAACCGCCACTCAAAAGGAACCCGACATGGACCTGAAAATCGCCAACAAGCTCGCGTTCGTTTCCGGATCGACGAAGGGAATCGGTCACGCCATCGCGGTGGCGCTCGCGCGTGAAGGCGCGCGCGTGATCGTCAACGGTCGTTCGCAATCGTCCGTCGATGCCGCCCTCGACAAGCTGCGCCAGCTCGTGCCGAACGCGCAGGCCGAAGGCTTCGCGGGCGATGTCTCCGACGCCGCGCAAGTCGACGCGCTCGTGCAGCGCTTTCCGGACGTCGATATTCTCGTGAACAACATGGGCATCTTCGAGCCGAAGCCCTTCGAAGAGATTTCCGACGACGACTGGCTGCGTTTTTTCAATGCCAACGTGATGTCGGGCGTGCGGCTGTCGCGCGCGTATCTGCCGAAAATGAAGGCGAAGAACTGGGGCCGCGTGGTGTTCATCAGCAGCGAGAGCGGCATCCAGATTCCGGTCGAGATGATTCACTACGGCCTCACGAAAACCGCGCAACTGTCGCTCTCGCGCGGTCTCGCGGAAACGTGCGCCGGCACCGGCGTGACGGTCAACGCGGTGCTGCCGGGGCCGACGCGCTCGGAAGGCGTCACCGAGTTCGTCGACAAGCTCTCGGGCGGCAAGAGTTTCGAGGAAGCGGAGAAGTCGTTCTTCGCCGAGGCGCGGCCAAGTTCGCTGCTCAAGCGCTTCATCCTGCCCGAGGAGATCGCGAACATGGTCGTGTATGTGTGCTCGGAGTTGTCGTCGGCGACGAACGGCGCGGCGTTGCGCGCGGATGGCGGCGTGGTGCGCGCGGCGTTTTAAGTCGCGCTCAGCCGATGCGCCTTCGCGAGCGCATCGGTGATATCGGCGACGGTCTTTGCGCGCGCGGTCTCGTCCATTTGCCTCAGCGCATACGACGGGTGATACGTCGCGACGATCAGCTTGTCGCCGAACGGCACCACGCGCCCGACGTGCTCGCGCAAGGTCGCGCGCTTGCCGAGCAGCGCGGTGAGCGCCGTCGCGCCGAGCGTGACGATGACGCGCGCGGCGGTATCGTCGAGTTCGCGTTCGAGCCAGTACGAGCACGCTTCGACTTCCTGCTGCGCGGGCGTCTTGTGCAGACGCCGCTTGCCGCGCGGCTCCCATTTGAAATGCTTCACCGCGTTGGTCAGATAGACCTGTTCGCGCGGCACGCCCGCGCGCCGCATGGCGTCGTCGAGTAACTGTCCGGCCGGGCCGACGAACGGCTCGCCCTTCAGGTCTTCCTGATCGCCGGGCTGCTCGCCGAGCAGCATGATGCGCGCATCCGACGGCCCCGCGCCGTGGACCGCTTGCGTCGCGTTGCGCCATAGATCGCAGCGGCGGCATGTATCGAGCGATGTGGGCGCGTCGCGTTCCGGCTGTGCGTCTTCCGCGTCGACCTGCACCGTCTTGCCGCCGAGCGCGCCGACCGTTCTCGCCTGCGCGACCCGCCGCGCGCCGCCGCGGGCATCGCTCAGCATTTGCGGGATCAAAGCGCCTTCGGGCAGGCCCTTCCAGAAACGCACCGGCATGTGCTGTTCGAGCGCGGATTCGTTCAGACGTGCCGGATTGAAGATGCTGCGGTAGTACGTCATCCAGAGGTCTTCGGCGGCGTCGGGCGTATCGGATCCATGGTCCGATGCATGAGCGCGCCGCCGCTCGATCTCCAGACGCTCGCCGTTCCACATGGCCGCGCCGTCGGGCGTGGTGATGAGCCACGTCGAGCGGCCCATGCGCGCCGCGAAATGCTCCGCGCCCCACGCGAGCACGTCGTGATCCGGCTCGTACCACGCGACATATTCGGGCGGCCCGAGCGATGCATCGCGCTGACGGAAGCGCACGTAGGCGATCATGTCGTGCTGCGCGCGCCGCACCGCCTTCGCCATCTTGTAGAGACGCGCGCCGTCCTCATCGGCGGGAGACGCGACGGAGCGGTCGCCATGCGTCCATCGCCACAACACGCGATAGAGAAAGCCCCAGCGGTGCACGTCGCGAAAATGCGCGGCGTCTTTCAGCAACGCGGCGAGGTCGCGGGAAACGCGGACTTGTGGCGCATCGGTGCGCGGCGTGGCGACATCAGCGCTGGCTTCGAAAAGCGCCGGGGCCTCGCTTTGCCGCGTGCGCCAGTCGATGGATTCGGGCGCGAGCCCTTGCGACAACGCATCGAGCGCGGCGCTGCGCCAGGCATCGAAATCGTCGTCGATGATGATCGCGCGCATGGCGAAGCTAAAGCAGCGAAAGCTGCACGGGCTGCGTGGCCAGCGCCCGTCGCAAGTTCTCCGACGACGCCTCCGAAAGCGGCGGCCGATAATCTTCCGTCACGACGAACGGCTTCACCTTTTCCATGCCGCAACGCAGCCGCGCGAGATCGGCATAACGCACGCGACGCGTGCGCCGCAATTCCACGATGCGCTTCGCGTTGCGCATGCCGATGCCCGGCACGCGCGCGATCATGCGCGCGGGTGCAGCGTTCAGATCGACGGGAAAGCGCTCGCGATGCGCGAGCGCCCATGCGAGTTTCGGATCGACATCGAGCGGCAGATTGCCGGCATCGCCGAGCAATTCGGCGGCATTGAAACCGTACCCGCGCATCAAGAAATCAGCCTGATACAGCCGATGCTCCCGCAACAGCGGCGGCGCTTTCGACGGCACGCCGCTCGGGCTATCGGGAATCGGGCTGAACGCGGAGTAATACACGCGCTTTAGTTGATACGAGCCGTACAGCGTTTCGGCGGTGCCGAGGATGGTGCGGTCGTCCGTTTCGTCCGCGCCGACGATCATCTGCGTGCTCTGCCCGGCCGGCGCGAAACGCGGCGCGCGCGGCTCGGCTTCGGACTCTTCGCGCGCGACGCGAATGTTGCCCATCGCGAGCTTGATCGTGCGCCCGCTCTTTTCGGGCGCGAGCCGTTCGAGGCTGATTTCGGTCGGCAACTCGATGTTCACGCTCAGCCGGTCCGCATACCGCCCGGCCTGCGCGATGAGTTCGGAATCGGCGTCGGGAATGGTCTTCAGATGGATATAGCCGCGAAACTGATGCTTTTCGCGCAGCGTCTTCGCGACGAGCACGAGTTGCTCCATCGTGTAATTCGACGAGCGGATGACGCCCGAACTGAGAAACAGGCCGTCGATGTAGTTGCGGCGATAAAAGTCCACCGTCAACGTGACGACTTCCTCCGGCGTGAACCGCGCGCGAGGCACGTTGCTCGACCGGCGATTGATGCAATAGCGGCAGTCGTACAGGCAAAAGTTGGTCAGCAGAATCTTCAGCAGCGACACGCAGCGGCCGTCCGGCGTGAAGCTGTGACAGATGCCCGAGCCCGTGCTCGCGCCGAGGCCTTCCACGCCGCGCGACTCGCGTTTTGACGCGCCGCCGCTGGCGCACGAGGCGTCGTACTTCGCGGCATCCGCAAGAATTTCGAGCTTTTCGGACAGTTCCATCTTGCCTATGATACTGTATGTTTATACAGTATGGTATTCGTGTTTTGCGCTTCTGCGCGGTCGGGCTTCATTTCAACGGATCATGTCCCCAGTTCATCAGCGAATACCGCCACTTCGTATGTTCGATATCGCCGTGCGGGCGCTGCGCGAGATGGCGCTTCACATAGCCGGTTACCTTGCGCATGTGGGCGTAGTCATCGGATTGCAAGTCGCTTTTCTTCGCGCCCAGCAGTTCGATAATCCGTCGTCCCGACTTGTGTCCGACAGACTCCGCATCGCCGTCCTTTTGGCCAACTGCGCGGGATGCTTCCGTGGCAAGCCACTTTTCCAGTTGATGCGCCGTCATGTTCACGAGCGACTTGAATTCTTCGAACGCGGCCTTGTCGTCTTCGTCCGTCGATTGTCCATGCGTGTGATGGGTGGTCACGAGTTTGCTCCTTGAGTCGCCATACGTCGATCGAGCAAGCATCGCTCCTGTGACATCGGCTTGCTCGGTCGAAGCCGACCACTTCAATTCCGGAGACCTCTCAATGCGTTTCGACTACAAGCATTTTCATATCGACTGCACGGCTCGCCACGACGAGGACGGGCGCTTCTACGCGCACGCCCGCATCACGAGCGCGCCGAACGAATACACACCGCACGTGGAGGTCCACGATTCCGGCGATCTCGACTCGTTCGCCAATGAATGGGACGCCTTGAATTGCGCGCGTTCATGGGCCATCGAATGGTGTGATGAGGCGCTCGCCTGAGTGGCGCTTGCTGATCGTCGTGGCTGGCTTCATGCGCGCTTACATCGCGCGGCACGGGGATTGCGGTATGTAAGCCGCGACGCCGCGCCGGACACGCGAAGCGGCGCGCGATATCCACCACTCAAGGGAGGCACCATGAAGATCGCCAAGAAGAGCTTGCTCGTATCCGCGTTGGTTCTGAGTATGTCGGGCGCTGCCTTTGCGCAGGGCGCCGGCGGCGGTGCGGGCGGCGGAGGCGGTGCAGGCGGCGGCACGGCTGGCGGCAACGGCGCGGGCCAGGGCGGCACCGGCATGAGCACGCCGAATGCACACGGCACGACCGGCGCAACGTCGGGCGCGTCGGGCGCAAGCACGATGGACTCGTCGGGCGGCAAGAGCGGATCGACCGGCAAGAGTGGCCATTCAATGAAGAAGGGCAGCTCGACCAGCGGATCGAAGGCGGACTAACAGCGTCTCGCCGTAATTCGTCGTAATTCGTCGTAAGTCGTCGTGACTCGTCGTATTTTCAGGCCGCGTTCGATGCGCGGCCTGATCGACGCTTCTCAGCGTCGCGTCGTTCCCTCGTTGCCGGCTTTGTTCCAGCCGATCCCTCCTAACGCATCCCTTCCACATAGGGATTTCGCGTCCTCTCATGAATCCGTAACGTATGCCTGCGCGATCCCTGTCGCGCCAAGGCGTAATGAACCGTTCGCCTGCACTGCTTACGTGGTTTCGCCACGTCTGCATGTCGCGCGTTTCGTCATCCGTCTTTGAAAAATGGCATGCGGCGAATCCGCTGCGCGCCGGTATCGTTCGCGCGACGCGTTCGAATCCACTCATCGCGCGACTTCGTCCTAAGACGCTGCAAGGAGTCCGAGAAATACGTTTCCGGCTGCTTGGGCATTCGTTATGAGGAGCTGGAACATGAAGCCGAGAGTCAACCTGAAAGTCGTCGCGATGATGGCCGCCTGCGCGATGGCCGCGGGCATTGGCGCTGCGCACGCGCAAGGCATGCCGGAGCCCGCGCAACAACTCGTCCAGACGATGCGCCCCATGCAGCCGCATAACGGCGCGCCGGAGCACGACGCCAACGCCCGCGCACAGACGACCGACGACAGCGCGTATGGCGGTTCGACTGCCGGCGCGAGCGCATCGGCGAGCCGCCGCGACGCCGAGACCTGCGCATGGACGCCCGCCTGCAGCGTGTTCTTCGGGCATTGAGCGATGCACGGCGACGCTTCCTTCGGGAGGCGTCGGCGTCTTACCCGAACAGCGCGCGAGTCGTTCAAAGCCGCAACGCTACGCCGTTTGCGGCGTCAGGGTGAAACTCGCGCTCATCGACTCGCCCGGCGCGAGCACCCCGCCGCCCTTCGACGCGGGATCGAGATCGAGATTGATCCAGTCCGCCACGTTGCTCACCGGCTCCACGCACAAGAGCGACGGGAACGCCGACGGCGCGTAGATCACCATGAAGTCGAACGGCGCGCCCGCCTGCAGCGTGATCGAGCGATGCTCGTCCGGCCACACAATAGACGCCGTGCGCGCCCAGCCCGTGAAGTTATTGTCGAGATCGTACGCATCGGGGGACATGCCTTCGGGCGATGCCAGCGCATCGATGCTCGGATGCGGCCCGGCGTGCGTCGGCAGCGGATCGGGCGTCGTGTGCCACATCGACGCCACGCGCGCATGCACACGCGTGCCCGCCGTGCGCGGAAAGTACGGATGATGTCCTATGCCGAACGGCATAGGCCGATCGGACAGATTGCGCAGCGACATCGTGACGGTCAATGATTGCGCATCGAGCGCGATGTCCTGCGCCGCCTCATGCGCGAACGGCCAGTGATGCGCCGCTTCCCGCGACGGCTCGTGATGCAGCGTCAGGCGCGCATGCGCTTCGGTGAGCGAATCGACGCGCCACGGCAGCCGCCACGCGTTGCCGTGCAGCGCGTGCGGGAAAGTATTGCCATCGCCGGACAGATCGATAAGCGCGCCATCGAACGTGAAGCGCGCATCGCGGATGCGGTTGCAATACGGCACGAGCGGAAAGCTCGCCATGCCGAGCGGATTGCGCGCGGCGAGCGTCTCGGGCGTCGCGGGACGCAACCAGTGGCGCTCGCCGCTTTCGTGCGCGTCGAAGAAGGCCGCGATCGCCCCGCCGATATGCGGAGCGAGCAGCACGCGCCGCGCACCGTGACGCAATTCGAGGAGCGCGTCGGGCGCGCGCGTGTTCGGATCGGCGCTCAATATGCGAACTGCCGGTAGCTTTCGTCGAAGGTCCGCGCGGTGCGCTCGACCACCGGGCTGTAGCGCAGGAGACGTCGCGCGTGCGGCGGCAGGTCGGCGAGCACGGCGCGCGGCACGTCGATATGCACTTCGGGCCGGAAATACCACGCGCGGCTATAGCCGATCACGACCATCGGACGCGGTTCGTCGGTGAGATTCGGCGTGCCGCGATGCAGCCCGCGCACGTCGCGGATCATCACGTCGCCGACGCGCATCGGCACGCGCTCCGGCGGAAAGCGGCCATCGGCGAGACCGGCGAGCGCTTCTTCGCGCGACATGCGATGCGTGCCGCGCGTGGTTTCGAGCGGGCCGTTGCTGTCGTTCACATCGACGAGCGGAAAGTTCACCGCAAGCTGGAACGACGGCGTTTCGGGCGCGTCGTCGAAGAGCGGCGGCGTATCGCGATGCCAGTCCTGGAAGTCCGAGCCGCGCACGGGGGTGTCGGTGGCGAGTTGGCACATCACCGGATCGGGTCCGGCCACGCGCTCGACAATGCCGACGATGTCTTCGTCGCAAATGATTGCCGGGTCCGCGAACTCGCCTTCGAACGGCAAGGTCACGTAATAGCGGCCCGGTCCGCGATTGCCGTTCGCCGATGCCTCGCGCGCCGCATCGACATGCGGCTTGAACAGCGGCGCGAATGCATCGCGCCAGGCTTCGAGCTTCGCGCGGTCGAAGTGATCGCGCAGCAACACGAACCCATCCTTCTCGAACGCTCGAGCGAGCGCGTCTCTCGTGCTTTCGTCGTAGCGGCCCATCGTCTCCTCCGTGTTCTTCGGTCGTCACTGGATCGAAAGCAGAATCGCATGGCCGTCAGCAGGCCGTCAATATTATTAGTAATAACACGGGAAAACCCGATGCAGATTCACCATTTGGCTAGTGCTCGCCCGCGTTGTTCATCGCTAATATTAGTGGTAAGTTTCATTCGCTCATGACCCTGCCTTCGCGCAATGAAGAAATCCACGCCACGCCGCCCGACGATGACCGACATCGCGAAGCTCACCGGAGTCTCGCAATCGACGGTATCGCTCGTGCTGAACAACGCCAGCGGCGCGAAGTTCTCGGACGCCACACGCGACAAGGTGCTCAAGGCCGCGCAGGAACTCGGCTATCGCATGACGCCGCGCGAGTCCGCGAGTCTCGATCCGCTCGATGCGCTCCATACGCAAAACGAGCGCAATCTCATCGTCTATCTCGCCGACGAAATCTCGACGAGCCCGCATCCGGTGGTCAGCATCGACGGCGCGCGCGAAACCGCGTTCGCGCACGGACGCATGCTCGCCGTGTATTCGACGCACGGCAACGCGAAGATCGAAGCGCGCGTGCTGGATGCGACGCTTCGCAATCGCGACGTCTGCGGCGTGATCTACGCGACGGTCTACACGCGCCGCGTCACGCTGCCCGCCGCGCTCGCGAAGGTGCCGACCGTGCTGCTCAATTGCTATTCGGGCGAGGCGAACGTGTCGTCGGTGGTGCCGGCGGAAGTCGCGGGCGGCCACACGGCAACCGACTATCTGCTGGCGGCGGGGCATCGGCGGATCGGTTATATCAACGGCGAACCGTGGCAGGACGCGGCGCGCGAGCGCCTGAAGGGATATCGCACCGCGCTCGCCACGGCCGACTTGCCGTTCGCGCCGGAACTGGTGCGCGAAGGCGACTGGAGTTCGGGCACGGGCTTCGAGCAAACGCTTTCGCTGATGCGTGAAGCGAATCCGCCGACCGCGATTTTCTGCGCGAACGACCTGATGGCGCTCGGCGCAATCGAAGCGCTGAAGCAACTCGGCCTGCGCGTTCCCGACGATGTATCCGTCGTCGGCTATGACGATCAGGAAATCGCGCGGCACACGCATCCGCCGCTGTCCACCGTCGTGCTTCCTAACTACGACCTGGGCCGCTGGGCGGTCGAAACGCTCTTGCAGGAGGAACACAATCGCGCGGCCGGCGCGCCGGTGCGGCATCGCACGGTGAAGCTCGACGGTCCGCTGATCGAACGCGGATCGGTCAGAGTCGTCAATGAAGTCAGGCAACTCGCCATTAATAATATTAGCGATTGACGGTCGATAGAAAGTGCCGTCCATCGATAAAACGCAGCAACAGCAGCCACTCTCGCAGCAGATCGACCGGGCAACAACAAGCATCGGCATCACCACAAGAGAATCATCCTTATCGGAGGAAGACATGCTGTCGCTCAAGAACCATTCGCGCTCGGGCCTGCGCCCGCTTTCCGCCGCGCTCGCGGCGGTCGCCACGCTGACGCTTTCCGCAGGCTTCTCCGCCGCGCACGCCGCCGACGACGCGCTGCCCAAGATCCCCAACAAGAAGCCGCTCAAGGTCGGCTTCGCGCAGACCGAGAGCAACAACCCGTGGCGGCTCGCGGAGACCAAGAGCTTCAAGGACATCGCCGCGAAGTGCGGCTGGCAGATGGTCATGACCGACGCCAACAGTTCCGCCGCGAAACAGGTGTCCGACATCCAGAGCATGATCGCGCAGCGCGTGGACTTGCTCGTGTTCCCGCCGCGCGAAGAGAAGCCGCTCGCGCCGGTCGTCATGCAGGCAAAGAAGGCGGGCATTCCGGTGATTCTCGTCGACCGCAACATCGATCAGTCGATGGCGAAGGCGGGCCGCGACTACATCACGTTCATCGGCTCCGACTTCATCGACCAGGGACACCGCGCCGCCGACTGGCTCGTGAAGGCGACCAACGGCAAGGCGACGATCATCGAACTCGAAGGCTCGACGGGCGCGTCCGCTGCGAACGATCGCAAGAAGGGCTTCGATGAAGTCATCGCGAAGAATCCCGGCATGAAGATCGTCGCGTCGCAAAGCGGCGACTTCGCGCGCGACAAGGGCCGTCAGGTCATGGAAACGCTGTTGCAGGCGCATCCGGACGTGACCGCCGTCTACGCGCACAACGACGAAATGGCGCTCGGCGCGATCGCCGCGATCAAGGCGGCGGGCAAGCAGCCGGGCAAGGACATCCAGATCGTCACCATCGACGGCACGAAGGGCGGCCTCGAAGCGATCAAGGCGGGCGAACTCGGCGCGAGCGTGCAGTCGAGTCCGTTCTTCGGACCGCTCGCGTGCGATGTCGCGCAGAAGTACGCGAAGGGCGAGACCATCCCGCCGTGGGTGAAAGTCTCCGACCGCTTCTACGACAAGAGCAACGTCGATCAGAGCATGCAGTACGGGTATTGAATCGCCAGAAGCGAAGGTGTGTGTCTTGCGGGCGCCGTTCGCCGGCGCTCGCTTTTTCATTCCGATGGACAAGCCGCATGGCCCAGACTCCCCTACTCGACATGCAGGACATCGACATCGCGTTCGGCGGCGTCGCGGCGTTGAAGCGCGCGCGTCTGACCGTGGCGGCGGGCGAAGTGCATGCGCTCATCGGCCAGAACGGCGCGGGCAAGTCGACACTCATCAAGATTCTCACGGGCGCGTATCGCAAGAGCGGCGGCACGATTCGCTTCGACGGACGCGAAGTCGATTTCCGCACGCCGAAGGAAGCGCGCGAGGCCGGCATCAGCACGATCTATCAGGAGATCAATCTCGTGCCGTTCCGCTCGGTCGCGGAGAACATCTTCCTCGGGCGCGAGCCTCGCCGGTTCGGCCTCATCGACTGGAAGACAGTGCAGCGTCGCGCGAGCGAACTGCTCGAATCGTTCGGATTACGAATCGATGTGAAGAAGCCCGTGCGCGATTATTCCACCGCGATTCAGCAGATGGTGGCGCTCGCGCGCGCCGTATCGTCGGAGGCGAAGATGGTCATCATGGACGAATCGACGTCCTCGCTCGACGAACGCGAAGTGGAGCTGCTCTTCACCGTCGTGCGCCGCTTGCGTGACGATGGCCGCGCGGTCATCTTCGTGTCGCATCGGCTCGACGAACTCTATGCGCTATGCGACCGCGTGACCGTGATGCGCGACGGACAGACCGTCGCGGAAAGCACGATGCAGGAGATGGACAAGCTCAAGCTCGTCACGACGATGCTCGGCCGCACGCTCGCCGCCGTCGTTCACGAAGACAGCGCGGTCAAGGAAGCGAATCTCGCGAAGCGCGGCGCGGTGGCGCTGAGCGCGCAATCGCTCGCGGCGGGCGCGAAGGTGGCGAACGTCTCGCTCGATGTCCACGCGGGCGAAGCCGTCGGCCTCGCGGGTTTGCTCGGCTCGGGCCGCACGGAGACCATGCGTCTTCTGTTCGGCGCGGACCGTCCGTCGCACGGAACGCTCGCCGTCGGCGGCGATAGCGTCGCGTTCAAGTCGCCGAAAGATGCGATCGCGCGCGGCATCGCGTATCTCACGGAAGACCGCAAGGCGGAAGGCATCGTGCCGGAGCTTTCCGTGCGCGACAACCTCACGCTCGTGTGCCTGCCTGCGTTGACGAAACGCGGCATCGTCGATGTGGCGAAGCAGCGCGAGATCGTCGATCGCTTCATCGCGTCGCTCGGCATCAAGCTGCGTTCGCCGGATCAGCCGGTGCGCGAGCTGTCGGGCGGCAATCAGCAGAAGGTGCTGCTCGCGCGCTGGCTCGCGACGAATCCGCGGCTTCTCTTGCTCGATGAACCCACGCGCGGCATCGATGTCGGCGCGAAAGCCGATGTCGCGAACATCGTGCGCGAGTTGCGCGATGCGGGCATGGCCGTGTTGTTATCGGCATCCGAACTCGAGGAACTGACCGCCGTCGCCGATCGCGCGGTCGTCATCCGCGACGGCGAAACGGTCGCGCAACTGGACGGCGCGCAGATGAACGAAGCGTCGATCATGGATGCCATCGCGTATGGCTCGGGCGAGGAATCGACGCTGGCGCAAGCAAGCGCCGCGCAAGGAAACGAAACATGATCGACAAGACGCAACCCGCCGCGCCGCTCGCCGCCGATGCACAGGCCGCGCCCGCGAAGAAGAAGCGCGGCATCGCGATACAGCGCGAGATCGCCGTGCTCGTCGCGATGATCGTCTTCAATCTCATCTTCACGGACCACTTTCTGTCGCTGCAGACGTTCAACGTGAATCTCACGCAAGTGGTGACGATCGTGATCGTCGGCATCGGCATGACGCTCGTCGTGGCGACGGGTGGCATCGACTTGTCCGTGGGCGCATCGATGGCGATTGCAGGCGCGCTCGCGCCGATGCTCTTCATGAACATCGACGGCCCGTTGGGCTTGCTGCTCGCGTTCACGCTGCCCGTGCTCGCCGCAGCGGCGTGCGGCGTGTTCAACGGGCTGCTGGTGACGAGGCTTCATGTGCAGCCTATCGTCGCGACGCTCGTGCTGTTCATCGCGGGACGCGGCATCGCGCAGGTCGTCACCGACGGCAGCCTGCAGGCGTTCAACAATCCCGCGTTCCAGTGGATCGCGCTCGGCAAGGTCGCGGGCGTGCCGTTTCAAATCCTGCTGATGCTCGCGCTCGTCGCGATCTTCACGTGGATCGTGCGCAAGACGCTCTTCGGCAAGTACCTGCTCGTCACCGGCGGCAACGAGGACGCCGCGTATCTGTGCGGCATTCCGACCGCGCGCGTGAAGATGATCGCGTACACGCTGTGCGCGGCGCTCGCGGGTCTTGCGGGTTTGATATCGATATCGGTGAATTCGTCGTCGGATGCGAACGTGGTCGGCCTCGGCGTCGAACTCGATGCGATCGCGGCGGTCGCCGTCGGCGGCACCGCGTTGACGGGCGGCAAGGCGTATATCACGGGCACGCTGATCGGCGCGCTCATCATCCAGCTATTGCGCTACACGCTGCTCGCGCACGGCATTCCGGATGCCGCCGCGCTCGTGCTCAAGGCCGCGATCATCATCGCTGCCGTGTACGTGCAACGTCGCCGGGGCTCATGACATGAAGAAGAACCTTCCCATTCTGATCGCGCTCGCGGCGTTGCTCGTGCTGGGCGTGGTGCGCTACGAGCACTTCGCGTCGGCATACAACGTCACCTCCTTCTGGCGATACAACTCGATGTTCGCACTGATCTCCATCGGCATGGCGTTCGTCATCATCACGGGCGGCATCGATCTGTCGGTGGGCGCGGTGGCGGCGCTGGCGAGCGTCGTATCGGCGCTGGCGAGTTCGCACGGCGCGGTGGCGGGCGTGCTCGCGGGATCGTGCGCGGGGCTGGCTGTCGGCGTGCTGAACGGCATGGTCATCACGCACATGCGCATTCTTCCGTTCATCGTCACGCTCGCGACGAGTCTCGGCGCGCATGGTCTCGCGCTCCTGCTCGGCCATAACGATGCCGTCGCGATTTCCTACGACACGAACTTCGCCGCGTTCGGCCAGGGCGATTTCCTCGGCTTGCCGATACCGGGCATCGTGTCGCTCGTGGCGGCGGTCGCGGGGTGGATCGCGTTGCGCAGCTCGCGCTTCGGGCGGCATGCGCTCGCCATCGGCGGCAGCGAGGAAGCATCGCGGCTGATGGGGCTGAACGTGGACCGCACGCTCGTCGCGGTGTATGCGGTGAGCGGACTGCTGGCGGGCATCGCCGGCGCGATCCTCGCGGCGCAATTCGGCGCGGGACAGCCGAACGAAGGCGTCGGCTGGGAGCTGTTCGCGATCTCGGCAGTCGTGCTCGGCGGCACGCGTCTGACGGGCGGCGAAGGTTCCATCGCGATGACCATCGCGGGCGTCGCGCTGCTCGGCCTCGTGTTCAACCTGCTGAACTTCGAGAACGGGCTCGGGTATATCAGCCTGTCGGCGTATTGGCAGTCGGTGACTCGCGGCTTGTTCCTGCTGCTCGTGATCGTGTTGCAGGCGCGCGTGCTGAAGCGAAGCGCGGCGCCCGCGAAGGTCGCGCATTGACCATGCTTCAATGAAAACGAAAATGGCCCGGCGTTCTGCCGGGCCATTCGCTGTTCGAGGCGTGATTGCGTTCAGGCGTGGTAGCGATCGGCATCGACCCACGCATCGCCGGCATCGACTGTCGAATCCACGCGCTTCGCCTTCTCCGCTTCGCCCGGAATCTCGCGGCCGCGCAGCGAACATCCCGCCGTCTCGGTGACGAACAACAGCGCGAAGGCGCCGACCGCGCACGCCGCCATCATGTAATACGCCGGGACGAGCGTGCTGCCCGTGCGGCCGATCAGCCAGTCCGTGACCATCGGCGCGGTGCCGCCGAAGATCGACGTCGATACGTTGTACGCGATCGCCATGCCCGCATAGCGCGCCTGCGTCGGGAACATGGCGGGGAACATCGCGGAGATGCTCGCGAGTTGCGGCACGTAGAGCACGCCCAGCACTGCGAGGCCGATGAGCGCGCCCGCAATGCCATGCGACATCAGCGAGAACATCGGCACGGCGGCCACGAAGATGCCCGCGAGCGACAGCCACCACACCTTCTTGCGGCCGATGCGATCGGACAGCGCGCCAGCGAACGGCAGCAGCACCATCATCGACAACATGCCGATGAGCGGCAGCAGAAGCGAGAGGTTGTCGCTCATGCCGAGTTCCTTCTTCATGAAGGTCGGCATGTAGGCGAGCAGCACGTAATTCACGACATTGAGCGCCACCACGAGTCCGCCCAGCAGAACGAGCGGCTTCCAGAAGCGCGTGAACAGTTCGCGCAGCGGCACGCCCGCCGGCTCTTCGCGTTGCGCTGCGGCGGCGGCTTCGCGGAACACGGGCGTGTCTTCCATCTTCGAGCGCAGATAGAGGCCGATCAGACCGAGCGGCGCGGCCACGAGAAACGGCAGACGCCAGCCCCATGCGTGCATCGCGTCGTTGCCGAGCAGGACCGAACAGCCGAGCATCAGGAACGCGCCGAGTGAAAAGCCCGCGAGCGTGCCGAATTCGAGGAAGCTGCCGCAGAAGCCGCGCCGATGGTCGGGCGCATATTCGGCCATGAAGGTCGCCGCGCCACCGTATTCGCCGCCCGTCGAGAAGCCCTGAATCATGCGCAACGCAATGAGCGATACCGGCGCCCACATGCCGATGCTCGCATACGACGGCAACACGCCGACGAGCAGCGTCGCCACCGACATGATGATGATCGTCAGTGCGAGCACATGCTTGCGGCCGAGACGGTCGCCGAGCGGTCCCCAGAAGAGGCCGCCCAACGGACGCACGAGAAACGAGATCGCGAAGGTGGCGAGCGCGAAGAGCGTCGCTTGCGCGGTGCTGCCGGGAAAGAGCGCGGCGGAGATATACGTCAGGCCGTAGCTGTAGATGCCGTAGTCGAACCATTCGGTCGCGTTGCCTATCGCCGATGCCGCCATCGCACGGCGAAGCGGGCCGCGTTCCGTTCGTGTCGTGTCGTGCGTCGTGTCCTGCTTCATGGATGCCTGCACATAACTCATGTTCGTGGTCCGGATGCGTCAGTGAATCGGCGTCGAAGCGAAGCGTGTTGCTTCGTGCGTGCATGTCGCGCCGTCTTGAGTCCACCATACAGAAGCCAATTGTCCGCACGCATGTCCTAGGACGATCGAATCATCCGGGATTGCCCCATGTTTTCACTGTTCTTACGCGACCGTTACATCGCCGCGATTGAATGGATACGGCATGTGCATTGCTCACTCGCTCTGGTTCCCGCATCCCTTTCCGACCGCATCACGGAGGCCTCATCATGAGCATCACCGTCGGCGATTTTCTGATCGACCGTCTGCACGCCTGGGGCGTGCGCCGCATCTATGGCTATCCCGGCGATGGCATCAACGGCGTGTTCGGCGCGCTCAATCGCGCGAAGGGCAAGATCGAATTCATTCAGGCGCGGCACGAGGAAATGGCCGCGTTCATGGCGTCCGCGCATGCAAAGTTCACCGGCGAACTCGGCGTGTGCATCGCCACTTCCGGACCGGGCGCCGCGCATCTCATCACCGGTCTCTACGATGCACGGCTCGACCACATGCCCGTGCTCGCCATCGTGGGCCAACAGGCGCGTGCGGCGCTCGGCGGGCATTATCAGCAGGAAGTCGATCTGCAAGCGATGTTCAAGGACGTCGCCGGTGCATTCGCGCAGCAGGCGAGCGTGCCGTCGCAAATCAGGCATCTCGTCGATCGGGCGGTGCGCACGGCGATCGGCGAACGCAAGGTCACGGCACTGATTCTGCCGAACGATCTGCAGGACCTCGAATACGAAGCGCCCGCGCGCAAGCACGGCACGCTGCACTCGGGCGTGGGTTTCAGCGCGCCGAAAGTCGTGCCTTATGCAAATGATTTGCAACGCGCCGCCGATGTGCTCAACGCAGGCAAGAAGGTCGCGATTCTCGTCGGCGCGGGCGCGCTTCAGGCTACCGATGAAGTCATCGCCATCGCGGAAAAGTTGGGCGCGGGCGTCGCGAAGGCGCTGCTCGGCAAGGCCGCGTTGCCCGACGATCTTCCATACGTGACGGGATCGATCGGCCTGCTCGGCACCGAGCCGAGCTACAAGCTGATGACCGAATGCGACACGCTATTGATGATCGGCTCGGGCTTTCCGTACTCCGAGTTTCTGCCGAAGGAAGGACAAGCGCGCGGCGTGCAGATCGATATCAAGCCGGACATGTTGTCCATCCGTTATCCGATGGAAGTGAACCTCGTCGGCGATAGCGCCGAGACCTTGCGTGCGCTTCTTCCGCTGCTTGAGGAAAAGACCGATCACGCATGGCGCAAGGACATCGAAGGCTGGATGGGCGACTGGTGGAAGAAGCTCGAAAAGCGCGCGCTGGAAGCGGGAACGACCGGCGTGAATCCGCAACGCACGGTATGGGAACTGTCGCCGCGTGTTCCGTCGAACGCGATCGTCACCAGTGATTCGGGATCATGCGCCAACTGGTACGCGCGCGATCTCAAAGTGAAACGCGGCATGATGTGCTCTTTATCGGGCGGCCTTGCGTCGATGGGCGCAGCGGTGCCGTACGCCATCGCGGCCAAGTTCGCACATCCCGAGCGGCCCGTGATCGCGCTCGTCGGCGATGGCGCCATGCAGATGAACAACATGGCCGAACTCATCACCGTATCGAAGTACTGGAAACAATGGTCCGATCCGCGATGGATCTGCATGGTGCTCAATAACGAAGACCTGAATCAGGTCACGTGGGAGCAGCGCGTGATGAACGGCGATCCCAAGTTCGAAGCGTCGCAGGACATTCCGTCGGTGCCGTATCACCGGTTCGCGGAAATGATCGGACTGCGCGGCTTCTATGTCGACGATGCCGAACGCATGGCCGCCGTCTGGGACGAAGCGCTGGCGTCGGATCGCCCCGTGGTGATCGAAGTGAAAGCCGATCCGAACGTGCCGCCGCTGCCGCCGCATATCACGCTGCAGCAGGCGAAGGCGTTCGCGACGACGCTCTTCGAGGGCGATCCGAATCAGCGCAACGTGATCATCGACACGGCGAAGCAGGTCATCGGCGCGGTGCTGCCGGGCCACAAGGACTGATGCGCGCACGAGGCCGCGCGATGCTGCTTCGAGGCGGCATCGATGCGCTCAACGCGCGTCCTTGTCGCTTGCGCCTTCGACTTCCACTTCGCATGCAGGCGACCGCGCCGCGCCCCCGCGCGTGCTGCCTTCCGAGGCGAGACGCAAATACGCGGCGGCGAGCCTGCGCAGTTCTTCCTCGCTCGCATCCTCGATGCCGATGAGTTGATTGCTCGCCGTGCGGTGCGTCGCGAGCAACTCGTTCAGCTTCAGATGCAGCGCGACGCTGTCCTTGTTCTGGCTCTGCTGGATCAGGAACACCATCAGGAAGGTGATGATCGTCGTGCCCGTGTTGATGACGAGTTGCCAGCCATCGGAATAATGAAAGATGGGGCCAGTGGCGACCCATACCACGATGCTCGTGACCGCGAAGCCGAATGCAAACGGCGAGCCGGCCCAGCGCGTGACGAGGCTCGCGAAGCTGTCGAACGCGCGCATCACGGGATTCGCCTTCGCGTAGGCGGGGCTGCTCGTGTCTGGGATGGTGTCGAGCTGATCGGTCGATGTGGGCTTCGGCTTCTGCATGAATTTTCTCCCTGCGATTACATATTCATGCACGAGCAAGAAGCAAGCCTTACATATAGCTTTTGTCCATGCGGCTGACTGAGAATCGCTTCGTCACGCGTTTTGCCTGAACTCCGCCAGGCTCATCACGACACGGCCGATCACTTCGTCCCAGGTCGATCGCCCGGCGGCATGCAGCTTCCGCTTGCCCCCAGCGCACGTCAATGCGCAGCCAGCGACCGAGCGCGAGATGCGCCAGTGCGAAGCCGCGATCGTCGGCAATCGCCCCGGTGAATGCGTTGCCGGCTTCATCCATGCGGCCCTGCGCCTGAAGCGCCAGGCCGAGCAGGTGTTTGGCCAGCGCGAAATCCGGACGCAGCGCCAGCGCCGCGTTCAGCATGGTTTCGCATCCGCCGTAAAGCCGCTGATCGAAAAGAAGCAGTGAGAGATTCAGATGAATGTCAGCCGAATCGGGCTGCAACGTCAGTGCATGCCGAAGCAGCCGCTCGGCCTCGGAGGGACGGCCGAGTTGACGAAGGACGAGCGCCAGATTGTTATACGTCGCGACGGAATTCGGGTTATCGGCCAATTCGCCGCGAAGCATGGTTTCCGCTTCAGCGAGGCGCTCGCGATTAAGGCTCGTCTCTTCATTCATGAGTTGATTCTCGTGCCGGGGATAAAACGTTATTCGAATGGCCGCTAACGGAAATGAGGAAAGCGCCACGACGCGCGGCACGCGAACGCATCGCCCGGGCGCCGATTTTCAGCGTGATCTAGTCGATGCCGCTAAATCCGGCTTCGCATTATTGCTATTTCAAAGGGCGAACATTAACGGATGCATTCGCGTATAGTCCAAAAATTATTGCCAACGATCGGGGTGCGATTGCGTGAAACGCCGATTATCGGCGTTGGCGTTATTCGCCTTCAGTGCCTTCGACAAAAGCATGTCAGCCGCCCGGTCACGATGCTTGCTACGCACTTGCGCGCGATCCGGAACAAGCACGACGGCCCGGCTTTCCGCATATTCCATGCGAAAATTCCGAAGCTTTATCCCAAAAGAAACGTCACCCTGCGGCGTTGAATGGCCGCATCGATAGACAGTGAGGAGCTACAGCGTCAATGGATTCCAGCAATCTGATCCCGGATATGACATCGCGCCCCGGCGACCCGAGCTTTCTCCTCGGCGGCGGCGAGATGGGCGTGCTCATCCGTGGCTTCGACTGGACACAAACCACGCTCGGCGAGCCGGTCCATTGGCCACAAAGTCTCAAGACCGCCATCCGCATCATGCTGACGTCGCGCCAGCCCATCTGGATCGGCTGGGGCCGCGACCTGCTGTTCTTCTATAACGACGCGTACAAGTCGATCATCGGCGGCAAGCATCCGCATGCGCTCGGCCAGCCGACTTCGGCCGTATGGCGCGAGATCTGGAACGACATCGGGCCGCTGCTCGATACCGCGCTCGCGGGCGTCGAAGGCACGTTCGTCGAACAGAAGCTGCTCATCATGGAGCGCAACGGCTTCCCGGAGGAAACGTACTACACGTTCTCCTACAGCCCGATTCCCGACGACCGGGGCGGCGCGGGCGGCATCATCTGCGCGAACAGCGACGACACGCAACGCGTGCTCGGCGAGCGCCAGCTTCTCGTGCTGCGCGAACTCGCGACCTACGCCGCCGATGCGCGCACCTGGCGGGAAGCCTGCGAACGCTCGATGAAGGCGCTGCGCAACGCGCCGCGCGACATGCCGTTCGCGCTGCTCTACGCCGCCGAGCCGGGCAATCAGACGGCGACGCTCGTCGGCGCATGCGGCATCGCGCCGGGGCATCCCGCCGCGCCCGAGACCGTCCACGCCGGACAACGCGAACCGTGGCCGATCCACGAAGTCCTGCGCGATAACCAGTCGCGGCTCGTGACGAATCTGCACGAACATATCGATGCGCCGTTGCCGAGCGGCGCATGGAACGCCGCGCCCACGCGCGCGGTCCTCATGCCGATCGCGCCGACCGGCGAGACCGGCCACGCGGGCGTGCTCGTCGTCGCGCTGAATCCGTATCGCCTGTTCGACGACGGCTATCGCGCGTTCATGAATCTCGTCGCCGGGCAGATCGGCGCGGCGATCGGCTACGCGCACGCTTACGACGAAGAACGCCGCCGCGCCGAAGCGCTCGCGGAAATCGACCGCGCGAAGACCACGTTCTTCTCGAACATCAGCCACGAGTTCAGGACGCCGCTCACGCTGATGCTCGGCCCGCTCGAAGAGATGCTCGCCAATCACGAGCGCGTCGCGCCCGGCGACGTGCGGCTCGTCGAGATGGTTCATCGCAACGGCTTGCGGCTCCTGAAGCTCGTCAACGCGCTGCTCGACTTTTCGCGCATCGAGGCGGGGCGCATCGAGATTCATCGCCAGACGACGGACATTGCCGCGTTCACCGCGGAGCTTGCGTCGCTGTTTCGCTCGGCGATCGAAACCGCCGGGCTCGAGCTTCGCACCGATATTCCCGACACGCCGCTTCTCGCGGACATCGACCGCGACATGTGGGAGAAGGTCGTGATGAACCTGCTGTCGAACGCGTTCAAGTTCACGTTCGACGGCGCGATTATCGTGTCCCTGCACGCGCGCGGTGACAGCGAGATCGAGATGTGCGTGCGCGATACGGGCATCGGCATTCCCGCCGACGAACTCGAGCGCGTGTTCGAGCGCTTTCATCGCGTGGCGGGCGCGACGGGGCGTTCGGTGGAAGGCAGCGGCATCGGACTCGCGATGGTGCACGAGCTGGTGAAGCTGCATGGCGGGCGTATCGGCGTGGAGAGCCGGCCGGGCAAAGGCGCGTGCTTCAGGGTCACGCTGCCCGCCGCGCAGCCGACGGCCGTCGTGCGCGACGACGCCTCGCGCGCCGAAGCGAGCAGCGGCGCGCGCAGCTACGTCGACGCCGCATTGCGCTGGACGTCCGATGCGGCGAACGAAGCCATCGACGCGATCAGCGACATCAACGCGCCGCTCGCGCATGCCGAAGGCGATGCGGCGTTGACAGGCCGCGTGCTCGTGGTCGACGACAACACCGACCTGCGCGACTACATGCGCCGCATGCTGGCGTCGGCGGGCCACGACGTGATCGTCGCCGCCGATGGCGCCGCCGCGCTCGAAGCCGCCCGCGCGTTGCGCCCGGAAGTGATCGTGTCGGACGTGATGATGCCGCGTCTCGACGGCTTCGGCCTGCTGCGCGCGGTGCGCGAGGACGAGACGCTGCGCGAGACGCCGGTCGTGCTGCTGTCCGCGCGCGCGGGCGAAGAAGCGCGCGTGGGCGGCCTCGATGCCGGCGCCGACGATTATCTGACCAAGCCCTTCTCCGCGCGCGAACTGCTCGCGCGCGTATCGAGCAATCTGCGGCTCGCGCGGCTTCGGCAGGAAACGGAGCGCAAACTTCGCGAAGATTCGCGCGTGCTGGAAGTGCTGAACCGCGTGGGCACGACGATCGCGGCGGAACTCGATCTGTCGCGCGCGGTGCAGGTGGTGACGGACGCCGCCACGGAACTGACCGGCGCGGCGTTCGGCTCGTTCTTCTACAACGTGCTCGACAACGAAGGCGGCAGCTACACGCTGTACGCGCTCTCAGGCGTGCCGAAGGACAGCTTCTCCAAGTTCCCGATGCCGCGCAACACATCCGTGTTCGGGCCGACGTTCCGCGGCGAAGGCATCGTCCGTTCGGCGGATATCACGAAGGACCCGCGATACGGCCACAACGCGCCGCATCACGGCATGCCGAAGGGCCATCTCGCGGTGCGCAGCTATCTCGCCGCGCCGGTCGTGTCGCGCACGGGCGAAGTGCTCGGCGGCCTGTTCTTCGGGCATCCGGAGCCGGATATTTTCCATGAACGCGCCGAGCAGATCATCGAAGGCATCGCGGCACAGGCGGCCATCGCCATCGACAATGCGCGGCTCTTTCAGGCGGCGCAGGACGAAATCGCCGAGCGCACCAAGGCGCAGACCGCGCTGCGCGATCTCAACGAAACGCTGGAGCGCCGCGTGACGGAAGTCGTCGCGGACCGCGACCGGCTCTGGGAACTGAGCGAAGACCTGTTCGTCATCGCGAGCTTCGACGGCGCGCTCTTGCGCGTGAGTCCGTCGTGGGCGTCGGTGCTCGGCATGGATGAGCAGCGTCTGCATGCACGCACGATGCTGGAACTCGTGCATCCCGACGACGCGGCCGCCGCCGAATTCGAGATCGACCGCCTGCGGGCGAGCGGCACGCCGGTGCGTTATGAATGCCGCCTTGCGCGCATGGATGGCGGATGGCGCTGGATCGCGTGGACGCTGTCGCTCGATCCGCGCACGCGGCGCATTCACGGCGTGGGCCGCGACGTCACCGCCGACCGCGAAACCGCCGATGCGCTGCGTCACGCCGAAGAAGCGCTGCGCATGGCGCAGAAGATGGAGGCCATCGGCAAGCTGACGGGCGGCGTCGCGCACGACTTCAACAACCTGCTGCAAGTGATCGGCGGCAACCTGCAACTGCTCGTGAAAGATGTCGCGGGCCACGAGAAAGCCGAGCAGCGCGTGCGCAGCGCGCTCGCTGGCGTGGTGCGCGGCGCGAATCTCGCCTCGCAACTGCTCGCATTCGGGCGACGCCAGCCGCTCGCGCCGAAGGTCGTCAATCTGGGCCGCTTCGTGCGCGGTCTCGACGACATGTTCCGCCGCGCGCTCGGCGACGGCATCGAGATCGAAACGGTCATCACGGGCGGCCTGTGGAATACGCTCGTCGATCCGTTCCAGGTCGAGAACGCGCTGCTCAATCTCGCGATCAACGCCCGCGACGCGATGAACGGCCACGGCAAGCTGACCATCGAGGCGGGCAATGCATCGCTCGATGAAACCTACGCCTTGCGCAACGTCGATGTATTGCCCGGCCAGTACGTGATGGTCGCGGTCACGGACACGGGAGCGGGCATGTCGCCCGAAGTGCAGGAACGCGCGTTCGAGCCGTTCTTCACGACGAAGCGCGAAGGCCAGGGCACGGGCCTCGGACTTTCGATGGTGTACGGCTTCGTCAAGCAGTCGGGCGGGCACGTGAAGGTGTACAGCGAGGAAGGGCACGGCACCACGGTGCGCATTTACCTGCCGCGCGCGCGGGAGGAAGAAGACCTCGAAACGAACGTCGAAGCCGGGCCGGCCAAGGGCGGCACCGAAACGATCCTCGTGGTCGAGGACGACGAGGAAGTGCGCGCCACCGTGGTCGAGCTGCTGGCCGATCTCGGCTATCGCGTGCTGCGCGCGAAGGACGCGATGAGCGCGCTCGCGATCGTCGAAAGCGGCGTGCCCATCGACCTGATCTTCACCGATGTCGTGATGCCCGGGCCGCTGCGCAGCACCGAACTCGCGCGCAAGGCGCGTGAGCGCGTGCCGGGCATCGGCGTGCTGTTCACGTCGGGCTATACGGACAACGCGATCGTGCATGCGGGGCGGCTCGACGAAGGCATCGACCTGTTGAGCAAGCCTTATACGCACGAGGCGCTTGCACGCAAGGTCCGGCTCGTGCTCGGACGAAACGTGCACGATACCGAATCCGGCGATGCGCCCGCTAAAGAGCCGGAGACGGCGCAGCAAGACGCGCTTGCCGCCCGGCGCGTGCTGTTCGTCGAAGACAACGAACTCGTTCGCACGAGCAGCGCCGAACTGCTGCGCACGATGGGGCTCGATCTGATGGAAGCGGCAAGCGTGGATGAAGCGATGACGCTGCTACGCGAGCATCGCTTCGACGTCTTGCTGACGGACGTGGATCTGGCGGGGAAATCGGGCGTTGAACTGGCGATGGCCGCGCGTCGCGACCAGCCCGCGCTGGGCGTCGTGTTCGTGACGGGCTACGAACTTGCACTGAGCGATGACGAACGCAAGGCGTTGCCGCGCGCCATTCAAGTGCGCAAGCCGTACGATCCGTTCGCGCTCGTCGATGCGTTGAATGCCGCCGCCGCGGCCTGAGCGCGACGGCGTTCATCCAACGTTCATCGCGCCCGGCGCTTTCTCACCGCTTCCGCGAGCAGTTCCAGCACCGGCTCGGTCTGCGTCCAGCCGAGGCACGCATCGGTGATCGATACGCCGTGCTTCAGCGGCACGCCCGGTTTCAGGTCCTGCCGGCCTTCTTCGAGATGGCTTTCGATCATGACGCCCGTGATGCGCTTCTCGCCCGCCGACAGTTGCCGCGCGACGTCCTCGGCGACATCGACCTGACGCTGATGCGACTTGTTCGAGTTCGCGTGCGAGAAATCGATCATCACCTGTTCGCGCTGGCCGAGCGTCGCGAGCGCTGCACAGCTTGCGTTCACGCTGTCGGCGTCGTAGTTGGGGCCCTTCTTGCCGCCGCGCAGAATCACGTGGCAGTCGGCATTGCCGCGCGTTTCGAAGATCGCGGCCATGCCCATCTTCGTCATGCCCATGAACGCGTGGCTCGCGCTCGCCGCGACGATCGCATCGGCGGCGACCTGCACGCCGCCATCGGTGCCGTTCTTGAAGCCGATCGGACACGAAAGCCCCGAAGCAAGCTGCCGATGACTCTGGCTCTCCGTCGTGCGCGCGCCGATCGCGCCCCACGCGATCAAATCGGCGATGTACTGCGGGCTCAGCAGGTCGAGGAATTCGGTGGCGGTCGGCAGCCCGAGGCCGCTGATATCGAGCAGAAGTTCGCGCGCGCGGCGCAGGCCTTCGTTGATGCGGAAACTGCCGTCGAGACGCGGATCGTTGATATAGCCCTTCCAGCCGACCGTCGTGCGCGGCTTTTCGAAGTACACGCGCATCACGATGAAAAGATCGTCACGCAGGCGCTCGGCGACGCTTTTCAGGCGCTCGGCGTATTGCATCGCCTGATCGTGGTCGTGAATGGAACACGGTCCGACGACGACCACGAGCCGGTCATCGCGGCCGTGCAGGATGTTCGCAATCGACGCGCGGCTCTCTTCCACGAGCGTCTGCACGCCGGGCGTGACCGGCAGTTCGTCGATGAGCAGCGCCGGCGAAATCAGCGGACGCACCGCGCCGATGCGCGTGTCGTCGATGCGGGTCGTATCTTGCGTGGAGTCGGCGACGCCGGCCTCCTGGTCGCGAGCGGGATTGTCGATGCGGCTCAAAATGGGCTCCGTCATGCGGTATAAATGCTTGAAATGCAGGTTCGATGCGGTTTTTCCGCTTCATTGCCGACGAGCGGCGCGAACATCGATTATCGCATCGTTGCGGTGCGGCGGCCCCTTGGGCTGAGGATCGTGCGTATCATGAGACTTCATCATCGGAGCAAGAACATGCGGATCGAAACATCGTTTCTTTTCGACCTCGACGGCACGCTCGTCGACAGCGTCTATCAACACGTGCTGGCCTGGAAGGAAGCGCTGGATGCGGAGGGCATCGAACTGTCGGTGTGGCGCATTCATCGCAAGATCGGGATGAGCGGCGGGCTCTTCACCAATCAGTTGCTTCGCGAGACGCATGGCGAGATCAGCGCGGATCGCGTCGAGCGGCTGCGCCAGTTGCATGCCGAAGCGTACAAGCGGCTGCGCGCGCAGGTGTGCCCGCTGCCGGGCGCGCGCGAGCTGCTCGCCGCGCTGACGGACGCGGGCACGCGCTGGGCCATTGCGACGAGCGGACGCATGGAAACCGCGGCGGTCAATCTGGAAGCGCTGGGCGTCGATGCGTCGAAGCAGGTCGTCATCACGCGCGACGACGTGAAGTACGCGAAGCCCGACCCCGACTTGTTCCTCGCCGCCGCCGAACGTCTGAACGTGCCGATCGAGCATACGGTCGTCGTCGGCGACAGCATTTGGGACATGCTCGCGGCGCGGCGCTGCCGGTCGCTTGGCGTCGGCCTGTTATCGGGCGGCTACGGCAGCGACGAACTCGAGCGATCCGGCGCGCTGCGCGTGTACGAAGATCCCGCCGACCTGCTCGCCCATCTGGACGAAGTCGCGGCGCGGCCCTGAGCACGCGTGACACGCATGACACACGTGAGCGCGGGCCGCGTATTGCGCATCATTCGGCGATATCCGGCTCGACGAGTCTTGCGAGCTGAAGCAGCGACTCCTGCCAGCCGAGATAGCACATCTCAAGAGGGATGACCTCGGGCACGCCTTCCTGCACGATGGTCAGGTCCGTTCCGCACGATACCTGCCGCAGCGAAACGGTGACGTGCATCTCGCCGGGCAGGTTCGGATCGTCGAAACGGTCCGTGTAGCGCAGCTTCTCGAACGGCACGAGTTCGACATACTCGCCGCCGAACGAGTGGCCATGTCCGGTGCTGAAATTGCGGAAGGACATCTTGTGCGTTCCGCCCTCGCGCGCATCCATGTGATGCACCTGACACGTGAAGCCGTAGGGCGGCAGCCACTTCGCGATGGCTTCGGGTTCGAGGAACGCGCGATAGACGCGCTCGGGCGTCGCGCGCAGGACGCGGTGCAGATGGACGGTGCCGGTAGTCATGATATCCACTCCTCGCTTGAAAAATTCGACACAGTCTACGACGATGCATCGCACGCAAAATCGACATCGCCCTGAAGGAAAACGCGGGATGAACGACTTCATCAAACTCTTCCCGATGATCTTCGCGTCGGCGCTCGTGCTGGCGGGTTGCGCCGCGAGCGCCACGCCCGACAATGCGCGGCATCTCTCAGAAACGCAATGCCGCGATCTCGCCGCGCTGCGCAACCACGCGCCGCCTTCGCGCGAACGCAACGCGAGCGAACTGACCGCGCTGAGGCAAGCCGGTTACGATCCGTCGAAGTGGTACGACCCGTACTATCCCGAGGATCTTCAAGTGGCGCAGCGTCGAATCGATGGCTGGTTCCAAACGGATTGCCAGCCGGCGCAGACACACTGAACGACGATGCCCGCCACCATTCGCAATTCCCTGCTCTGGATCTTCGATGCCTTCGAGCGCGATGCGACCTACATCCGCAGACGCATGTTCGGTTGCGATGCCGCGTATATCGACGGCTTGCTGTGCCTCGTCGCCGCCGATCGCGAGAAGCCGTGGAATGGCCTGCTCGTGTGCACGTCGCGGGAGCGGCATGCCGCGCTCATCGACGAGATACCCGCGCTGCAACCGCATCCCGTGCTCGGCAAGTGGCTTTACGTGGCGCAGGAAAGCCCGGACTTCGAGGCCGTCGCCGAACAGTTGACCGCGCTCGTGCTCGCACGCGATCCGCGCGTGGGCGTCGAGCCGAAGCCGCGCAAGCCGGCCGCCAAACGCGCGATGCGTGCGCCACGCTCATCGAAACATTGAACACGACATGCCGTCGATAACCGCCACACGTAACGGCCATCTTTCGCTTGCGAGCATCGGCTACATTCTCACGTCGATGCTGTGCTTCGCTATCGTCGATGCGCTCGCGAAGGTCGTCGCGCTTCAGTATCCGGCGAACGAAGTGACTTTCTTTCGCATGCTGTTCGGGCTTATTCCGGCGTTCGTCATGTGCTGCGTCGGCAAGCGGTCGTTCGCCGATCGCATGAGATCGCTCGACATCAAAGGGCAAACGTGGCGCGCGCTCACGCTGCTCGGCGCGTCCGGCTTCTTTTTCGCGGGGCTTCCGTTCATGCCGCTCGGCGAGGCCGTCGCCATCGCGTATTCGGAGACGTTGATCGTTGTCGTGCTCGCGCCGTTCGTCCTCAAGGAAAAGCTCACGACGCGCGGCGCATGGTCCGCGTGCATCGGCTTCGCGGGCGTGCTGCTGGTCGTGCGGCCGGGCGGCGGCGAATCGACGTGGTTCGGACCTTTGCTGCTGCTGGCGAGCGCCATGTTCGGCGCGCTTTCGATCATGCAGATCAAGCGCATTCGCGCCACCGACGATTCGCGCACGACAGTGCTCTTTTTCAGCGCGGTCGGCACCGCGGTGAGCGCGTGCACGCTCGCGTTCAGCTGGAAGACGCCGACCCTTCAGGCGCTCGTCGTCATGGCGCTGCTCGGCGCATTCGCGACGGCAGGACAATTGCTGATGACGGTCGCGTATCGGCGCGCGGACGCCGGGGCGCTCGCGCCGTTCAACTACACGAGCATCGCGTGGGCCGCGCTCTTCGCGTACGTCGCGTGGGGCGAGATCATTCAGCCGCTCTCGCTTGCGGGCATTGCGTTGATCGTCGGCAGCGCGATTGCAGTCGCGTGGCAGCGCAAGCTGCCCGAAGGACCGAATGCGTGAGCGTGAAGCGTCGGGCGCGGTGAATCCGCAACACCGTCGATGCGGCATGACGCGGCAACGCTTTACGCGGTTAAACTGATCAGCGCAGTGCCGACATTGCCCGCGACGCGCACGAATGATCGTTCGCCATCGCGTCATTCACGAATCACTACCGAGCATCCGATGAAAACTGCCATCAAAAAGACTCTCGTGCTGTTCGTGCTCGCGGCTTTCGCCGCACCGAGCCTCTCGTTCGCAACGGCCGCTTATCCGTCCAGCCAGAAGCGCCCGGCGTATAGCAAGACGCACAAGCACCACAAGCATCACAAGACCGCGCCGGCGCAATAAGCATCGCGGCCGCGTGCGGTACGTTGCATGCGGCCGCTTCTGTCAAGCGTTATCCGGCATCGCCCGCACTGATCACTGCCTGCATGCTCTTCAGGAGCTTGCGCAAGTACGCGAGCAAACCCACCACATCGCCGAACGCGATGAAGCCCGTTTCCCCGCCATCGCTGAACAAGGCTTTGCCGTCGATCGTCTTGTCGACGATGAGACCGCCATACGCCGCGTGCGGCACATACTCATCGACGCCGATGCGAAAGCGCCCGCCGTTCACGGCCGCATCGCGCAGGCGCATGAGGAACTGCACTTCGGGCGTGCGCGAACTCGACAGCCGATGCACGTCGAAGAAATCCGCCACCGCGAGAATCGCATTCGTACACGGCACGCGCAGCGCGAAGGACATGCGCTGCGAGGCATCGGGCAGCGAAGGCCACGGCTGCAAGGCGTCGGACGGATCGTTCTTCATCGGCATGCCGTCTTCGCTATGCGTGTGCGCTTCGGGCTTCGCATGCCGATGCTCGATCAATCGCGCGAGCGCGCTGAAGTCCGGCGCGCGCTCGCCATTTTCGATCCAGTCGGCGAGCAAGCCGGCATGCGTGCAAAGCGAGAGCAACTGAGCGTCGATGAACGCGACGCCCAGCCTGCACGGGTCCGGATGAGTGGTGTCGGGCATCCTTGTCTCCTTTGATTTTTGGCTCCGGGCGCTACGCCGCAAGTTTCGCGCCCGCAAGACATGCCGACACCACCGGCATCGATCAGAACAGGTTGCGCAGTCCCAGGGACACGCCCGTCTGATTCGAGCGGCCCGGCAATTCCACGACGCCCGCGCCCGTCACCTTGTTGAAGTCGACGGTGCCGTAGACTTCGGTGCGCTTGGACAGCGCATATTCCGCGACCGCGACGCCCGTGTAGCGATTGCCGCTGCCCGTCTCGCCACCGCCGATGGCGGCGTTCTTCATGTGGTCGTAGTAGAACGCGCCCGTGAGCAGCAGCGCGGGCGTCACTTGCCACGTCACGCCGGCGAACGGGCCATCGTCGCGGCGGCCCGAGCCCTTGAGAATGTCCACGCCGGACACGAGGTTGCGTTGCGCGAGCAGGCTGTCGACGAAGCCGGTGTCGTCCGTCGAATGCAGATAGCCGGCATAGAGCTTCGCGGGCCCGACCGTATAGACGATGTTCGCGTTCCAGATCTTCTGCTTGTTGCTGGCGTTGTCGCTGTTCTGCTGATAGCCGCCGCCGATCGACAACGGCCCCACTGCATACGACGCCGTGAAGCCGTACATGTTGCCCGCGCCGAGATGTCCCGGCACCTGGCCCGAGAAGCCGCCTGCGCCGGTCGACGTGGAGTTCGTGCCGAACGAGTACATCGCGCCGATGGACAGGCCCGCGAACGTGCCCTCGTACTTCACCGCGTTATCCGCATACAAGCCGGCGCCGAGCGCCACCGGCAGCCACGCGTTCTCGAAGTAATTGCCGACGGTAAGCGGATCGTAGGTGTCGCCGAGCATGTCGAAGAGCGGCGTCTTCTGGCGGCCGAGCGTCAGCGCGCCATACTGGTTCGCGAGCCCGACATAGGCCGCGCGATTGAACGCGCGCTGGCTGTCCGAATACTGGCCGCTGTTCAGTTCCACGCCGCTTTCCAGGCGGAAAATCGCCTTCAGGCCGCCGCCGAGATCTTCCGTTCCTTTCAGCCCGATACGGCTGTTGGTGATTGCGCCGTTCGTCATGAACAGCTTGCCGTCGTTACTGGCGTTCGCGTTGGTCAGATAGCGCACGCTCACGTCGGCGACGCCGTACAGCGTCACTGAGCTTTGCGCGAACGCGGATTGGCAGGCGAATGCAATGGCGGATGCGGCAAACGCGGTGGCCGCGCGCGAGGTGATCGTCTTCATAGTGTCTATGCGTTTATTTCTGTTCAATGTGATGCGCCCGTTGCGCGCGTCTGCAATGGAAACGCGATGAGCACGCGGACTTTTATCACATCAAATATCGCAACGCATCGGCGCGGGCACGCGGGCGCGCAAACTGTGGTGGTTTACGCAACAGGCGGCAAGTGATCGGGACGGGCGTAGCCATCGCCATGAACGTCTGAAGGCGGCCGCACGTTTATTCGTCATCCTTAGCATATTGTTTTGCTTGACGCCGCTCGCCAGCGTTCGTGTCCGTCCATCATTGCGATGCAAGTCGACGACCGAACGTGGGCAAGCCCACAGACCACGAACGCTTGGCGACGCCTTATCCGCTCAAGCGTTCATGCAAAGCCCGATTGCAGCCCGCGCTTAATAGCCGTTATGCTTGAAGAAAACGACAGACTATTGAAGAGGGAGACATCCGATGCTGACCATCTGGGGCAGAGCCAACTCCGTCAACGTGCAGAAAGTGCTGTGGTGCTGTGACGAACTGGGCTTGGCGTACGACCGCATCGACGCGGGCATGCAGTTCGGGCGCAATCACGAACCCGAATACCTTGCGATGAATCCAATGGGCCGCGTGCCGACGCTGGTGGATGGCGACTTCGTGCTGTGGGAATCCAACGCGATCATCCGCTATCTCGCGATGCAATACGGCGCGGACAACGCCATCTATCCCGCCGACCCGAAGCTGCGCGCAAGCGTCGACCGCTGGCTCGACTGGACGCTGTCCACGCTGCAACCGGCGGAGCGCCCGGTGTTCTGGGGCTACATCCGCACGCCTGCGGCCAAGCGCCATTTGAAGCAGCTCGAAGCCGACGCCCGCGAAGTCGAAACGCTGTGGCGCGTGATCGACGCTCATCTGAAAGACCGCGACTTTCTCGAAGGCAACGCGTTCACGCTCGCGGATCTCGTCGTGGCCGCTTATGCGCGCCGGTGGTATGGCATCGCGGAGCTGGAGCGCCCCGCGCTGCCGGACCTCGAACGCTGGTACGCGCAACAGTCGCAACGCGCGGGATTCCAGCGCTACATCGCGCCCGAACTGACCTGAACGCATCCATCGAAAAGATACCGACATGACCATCGAACTGCATACATGGAACACGCCCAACGGACGCAAGATCAGCGTCGCGCTGGAAGAGATGCAACTGCCCTACACGGTCAGGACCATCGACATCACGAAGGGCGCGCAGCATGCGCCCGAGTTTCTGCGCATCAGCCCGAACAACCGCATTCCGGCTATCGTCGATCCCGATGGTCCCGACGGCCAGCCGATCAGCGTGTTCGAGTCCGGCGCGATCCTGCTATATCTCGGCGAAAAGACCGGGCAGTTTCTTCCCGCGAGCCTGCGCGAGCGCGTACCGGTGCTCGAATGGCTGATGTGGCAAATGGGCGGCTTCGGCCCGATGCCCGGTCAAGTGCATCACTTCCGCATGGTCGAAGCGGAGAGCGATCGCCGTTATGGCCTCAAGCGCTATTCCGATGAAACACGACGCCTCTACGGCGTGCTCGACCGGCGTCTCGCCGAAGTGGAATTCGTCGCGGGCGCGTTGTCCGTCGCCGACTTCGCGATTCTCGGCTGGGCGTGGCGGCACGAGCGGCATCAAGTATCGCTGGACGATTTTCCCAACGTCAAACGCTGGTATGAAGCATTGTTTGCGCGACCCGGCGTGCAGCGCGGCTTCGAAGTGAAACTGGACGATCAGGCCTGATGCGCGGCGCTGTCAGGCGCGCGTAATATGAGCGGCATCCGCGAAAGACACGGTGAGGAGACAACCATGACCGCCCATATGTATGACGAAGGCCTTCCCAAGACAGCGGCCAACTTCGCGGCGCTGACGCCGCTGACTTTCATCGAGCGCGCGGCGTCCGTGTATCCAAAGCGGCTTGCCGTCGTGCATGGCGATGTGCGGCGCACGTGGGCCGAAACGTATGCGCGAACGCGACGCCTCGCATCGGCGCTCGCGGCGCGCGGCATCGGCGTGGGCGATACGGTCGCGGCCATGCTGCCGAACACGCCGGAAATGGTGGAAGCGCACTTTGGCGTGCCGATGACGGGCGCCGTGCTCAACACGCTCAACACGCGGCTCGATGCCGCGACGCTCGCGTTCATGCTCACGCATGGCGAGGCCAAGGCGGTGCTCGTCGATCGCGAGTTCGCCGGAGTGGTGAAGAAGGCGCTTGCGGACGTGCCGCAGTCGCTCATCGTGATCGATGTGGACGATCCGCAATACACGGGCGAAGGCGATCTTATCGGCGAGATCGGCTATGAAGCGCTGCTCGCGAGCGGCGATCCCGACTATGCGTGGTCGCCGCCATCGGACGAGTGGAACGCCATCTGCCTGAATTACACGTCCGGCACGACGGGCAATCCGAAGGGCGTTGTGTACCATCATCGCGGCGCTTATACGAATGCGGTGAGCAACATCCTCGAATGGGACATGCCGAAGCACGCGGTGTATCTGTGGACCTTGCCGATGTTTCATTGCAACGGCTGGTGCTTCCCGTGGACCGTGGCGGCGCGTGCGGGCGTGAACGTCTGTTTGCGCAAGGTCGATGCCAAGGCCATCTTCGATCTGATCCGCAGCGAAGGCGTCACGCATTATTGCGGCGCGCCGATCGTGCAGAACCTGCTCGTCAATGCGCCGGACGAGATGAAGCAAGGCATCGCGCACAAGGTACACGCGATGGTCGCGGGCGCCGCGCCGCCTGCCGCGATGATCGAAGGCATGGAGCGGCTCGGCTTCGAACTGACGCACGTGTATGGGCTCACCGAAGTCTATGGACCCGCGACCGTCTGTGCGCAGCAGGCCGAATGGAGCGCGCTCGACATCAGCGACCGCGCACGGCTCAATGCGCGGCAAGGCGTGCGCTATCACTTGCAGGATGCGGTCGGCGTGTGCGATCCGCTCACGATGCAGCCCGTGCCCAACGACGGCGAAACCATCGGCGAGATCATGTTTCGCGGGAACATCGCGATGAAGGGTTATCTGAAGAACGCGAAGGCCACCGAGGAAGCGTTCCGCGGCGGCTGGTTCCATACCGGCGATCTCGCCGTCTGCTATCCGGATGGTTATGTGCGTATCAAGGATCGCAGCAAGGACATCATCATCTCGGGCGGCGAAAACATATCGAGCACCGAGGTGGAAGACGTGCTGTATCGGCATCCGGCGGTGCTCGCGGCCGCTGTTGTCGCGAAGCCGGATGCGCGTTGGGGCGAGACGCCTTGCGCGTTCGTCGAAATCAAGGCTGGCGCAGAAGTGAGCGCGGCGGATCTCATCGCGCATTGCAAGGCGCATCTCGCGGGCTTCAAGGTGCCGCGTGCAATCGAATTCTGCGAGTTGCCGAAGACATCGACCGGCAAGATTCAGAAGTACGAGTTGCGCAAGCGCGCGGGCTCGGTTGCGGCAATCGACGTTTAAAGGAAGCATCGATGAGCGATAACGAAGCACTCGTCCTGCTGGAACACGATGCATACGGCATAAAAGGCGCGGTGAAACTCACGTTGAACCGGCCGCAAGCGTTCAACGCGCTGTCCGAGTCCATGCTCGATGCAATGGAACATGCGTTGCAGGACATCGGCGAATCGGATGCGCGGGTCGTGGTCATTGCCGGCGCGGGGCGTGCGTTCTGTGCGGGCCACGATCTCAAGGAGATGCGCGCGCAGCCCGCGCTCGACTACTATCGCGATCTCTTCGCGCGCTGCTCGCGCATGATGCTGACCGTTCAACGCATACCGCAGCCGGTGATCGCGCGCGTGCATGGCATCGCGACGGCGGCGGGCTGTCAGCTCGTCGCGATGTGCGATCTCGCGGTGGCATCGGACGACGCGCGCTTCGCGGTATCGGGCGTCAATCTCGGGCTTTTTTGCGCCACGCCGAGCGTCCCGCTCTCGCGCAACGTATCGCGCAAGGCCGCGTTCGAGATGCTCGTGACGGGCGACTTCATCGATGCCCATACGGCGCGCGAACGCGGCCTAGTAAATCGCGTTGCGCCGCTCGCCGAACTCGACGATGCAGTCAGCGCGCTCGCGGCAAGCATCGCAAGCAAGCCGCGTGAAGCGGTCGCGGCGGGCAAGCGGCTTTTCTATCGGCAACTCGAAACGGGCATCGAAGGGGCGTATGCGCTCGCGTCGGAGACGATGGCCTGCAACATGATGGACGAGGCCACGCTAGAAGGCACGCAGGCGTTCATCGAGAAACGCGCGCCGCGCTGGTGAGTATCGCGCTCATTGCGCGTGCTCGACGGGATGCTTGTCGAGCCACGCGTTCTCTTCATCGGTGAAGAGGCGGGAACGCGTCAGAAAGCGCAGTCCCGTAGGACGTTCGAGCGAGAACATGCCGCCGTTGCCCGGCACGCAATCGATGACGAGCTGCGTATGCTGCCAGTATTCGAATTGCGATTCGCTCATGTAGAACGGCACGCCCGCGATGTCGCCGAGCTTCACGTCCGAGCCGCCGACGATGAACTCGTTCGCGGGAAAGCACATCGGCGCGCTGCCGTCGCAGCATCCGCCGGATTGATGAAACAGCACCGCGCCATGCTCCCCGACGAGCTTTTCGATCAACGCGATGGCCGCATCCGTCGCGACGACGCGCAAGACTTCCTGTTCGCTCATGACATTCCCCGAGCCGCCCTTCGATGCAGCGGCTCTCTTCGCGCAAGGTTTAGAAGAAGCCGAGCGGCTTGTCGCTATAGCTGACAAGCAGGTTCTTCGTCTGCTGATAGTGATCGAGCATCATCTTGTGATTCTCGCGGCCGATGCCCGATTGCTTGTAGCCGCCGAACGCCGCGTGCGCCGGATACGCGTGATAGCAGTTGGTCCACACGCGGCCCGCCTGAATCGCGCGGCCAAAGCGATACGCCCGCGTACCGTCGCGCGTCCATACGCCTGCGCCCAGTCCATAGAGCGTGTCGTTGGCAATTTCCAGCGCTTCTTCTTCGTTCTTGAACGTCGTCACTGAGACGACCGGACCGAAGATTTCCTCCTGAAAAATACGCATCTTGTTGTGGCCGCGGAACACCGTCGGCTGCACGTAGTAGCCGTTGGCAAGTTCGCCGTCGAGTGCATTGCGGGCGCCGCCGCTCAGGCATTGCGCGCCCTCCTGCTTGCCGAGATCGATATACGACAGGATCTTTTCCAACTGTTCCTGCGATGCCTGCGCGCCGATCATCGTTTTCGTATCGAGCGGATGCCCTTGCGCAATGGCCGCGACGCGCTTCAACGCGCGCTCCATGAATCGCTCGTAGATGGATTCCTCGATCAGCGCACGCGATGGACACGTGCACACTTCGCCCTGATTCAGCGCGAACATCGTGAAGCCTTCGAGCGCCTTGTCGAAGTAGCTGTCGTCGGCGTTCATGACATCCGCGAAGAAGATGTTCGGGCTCTTGCCGCCCAGTTCGAGCGTCACCGGAATGAGGTTCTGGCTCGCGTACTGCATGATGAGCCGGCCCGTCGTGGTCTCGCCCGTGAACGCGATCTTCGCAATGCGCTTGCTCGATGCGAGCGGCTTGCCCGCTTCCAGCCCGAAGCCGTTCACCACGTTCACGACGCCCGGCGGCAGCAAGTCCTCGACGATTTCCAGCAGCACGAGCAGCGACGCGGGCGTCTGCTCGGCCGGCTTCAGCACGACGCAATTGCCCGCTGCGAGCGCGGGCGCGAGCTTCCATACGGCCATCAGAATCGGGAAATTCCACGGGATGATCTGCCCGACCACGCCGAGCGGTTCGTGGAAGTGATAGGCGACGGTATCGTCGTCGATCTGCGAGATCGAGCCTTCCTGCGCGCGCGCCGCGCTCGCGAAGTAGCGGAAATGATCGATGGCGAGCGGAATGTCCGCCGCCATCGTCTCGCGCAAGGGCTTGCCGTTGTCGATGGATTCCGCGACCGCGAGCCGCGCGAGGTTCGCTTCCATGCGGTCCGCGATCTTCATCAGCACGTTCGCGCGATCCGCCGCCGACGTCCTCGCCCACGATGCCTTCGCGGCATGCGCGGCATCGAGCGCGGCTTCGATATCGGCTTCGCGCGAGCGGGGTATCGACGTGAACGGCTCACCGGTAATGGGCGAAATGTTGTCGAAGTACTCGCCGCCCGCGGGCGGCACCCACTTTCCGCCGATGAAGTTGCCGTACTGCTTCTTGTACGGATAGTCCGTGCTCAGGAACTGCATCTCTGCATGATTCATCTATGTGCTCCTCGCATGTCGATATGAACGGCCGGCGATGCTGCGATGCTCGCCGCCGCACGATCCGCTCTGCGAGTTCCATGCCATCGCGCGACAAGCCCGCGCAGCACGCATGCACGGGTGCAATCGCTCATACGCGCTGCACGCTCGCTGTCCACTTTCGCTACAGGTGCAATGCGCGCTGTAGCGATGCAGGACAACTGCTTGGGGCAAACGCTTATGGCAGCACGGTTCATATTGCCAAGCGCATCGCTCTTGTCTAAGGTCATGCGCAACCGTCGTCATATGTCGCTTCATCACATGTCTGACGCGATATCGCGCGGCGGTGTACGACAAGGACAAGTGCGCCATTGACGCGCCACGGAGACCACGATGAGCACCATCAAGCAGGGGGCCGCGCACGGCCCGCAGGGCTTTTTCTCGAAGGAGGCGACGGTCGCGCGCCCCGGCTTCTCACGCTGGATGGTGCCGCCCGCCGCGCTCGCCGTTCATCTGTGCATCGGGCAGGCGTATGCGTTCTCCGTGTTCAATGCGCCGCTCACCAAGATCATCGGCATCACGCAGTCCGCGCCCGATGACTGGTCGCTCACCACGCTCGGCTGGATCTTCTCGCTTGCCATCGTGTTCCTGGGGCTATCGGCGGCGTTCGCGGGCAAGTGGCTCGAAAAGGTCGGCCCGCGCCGCACCATGTTCACCGCCGCATGCTGCTTCGGCGGCGGCTTTCTCGTGTCCGCGCTCGGCGTCTATCTGCATCAGATCGCGCTGCTCTATCTCGGCTATGGCGTGATCGGCGGCATCGGGCTCGGGCTCGGTTATGTATCGCCGGTATCGACGCTCATTCGCTGGTTCCCGGACCGTCGCGGCATGGCGACGGGAATGGCCATCATGGGCTTCGGCGGCGGCGCGATGATCGCGGCGCCCGGCTCCGTCGCGCTGATGAACTACTTCAAGAGCGCGACGAGCGTGGGCGTGGCGGAGACCTTCGTGGTGCTCGGCATCGTCTACTTCATCTCCATGACGATCGGCGCGCTCGCCATCCGCATTCCCCCGGCCGACTGGAAGCCCGCCGGCTGGACGCCGCCCACGACCGCGAACAAGATGATCACGAAGAACCACGTGCACATCGATCAGGCGCTCAAGACGCCGCAGTTCTATCTGCTGTGGCTCGTGCTGTTCCTGAACGTGACGGCGGGCATCGGCGTGCTCGGCCAGGCATCGGTGATGATCCAGGAGAGCTTCAAGTCGTCGATCACGGCGGGCGCGGCGGCGGGCTTCGTCGGGCTTCTGTCGCTCTTCAACATGGGCGGACGATTCGTGTGGGCTTCCGCGTCGGACTGGATCGGCCGCAAGAACACGTACTTCGTATTCTTTGCGCTCGGCGCGGTGCTGTACTTCCTCGTGCCGCAGTTCGCGCAGGCGGGCAACATCGCGCTCTTCGTGGCCGCGTATGGCGTCATTCTCTCGATGTACGGCGGCGGTTTCGCCACCATTCCCGCGTACCTCGCGGACATGTTCGGCACGGCGTTCGTCGGCGGCATACATGGGCGGCTGCTGACCGCGTGGGCGGCGGCGGGCATCGCGGGTCCGGTGCTCGTGAACTACATTCGCGCGTATGAAGTGGCGCACGGCGTCGCCAAGGCGGACGCCTACACGATGACGCTGCACATCATGGCCGTGCTGCTCGTCATCGGCTTCTTCTGCAACCTGTTGGTCACGCGCGTGAACGACAGACATCACATGGACACGGCGGCGCAGACCGCCGGCTGAATTCAGGGGACTCTACGATGGCTACTTCTTCCGAACGCGGCGCGTCGAACAAGGCGCTGCTGGTGGTGTTCTGGCTGTACGTGCTGATTCCGCTCGCGTGGGGCATCACGAACACGCTCACGCAGGCGGTGAAGCTCTTCAAGTAAGCGGCGGTTCGCGCGGGCCGGACATCGCGTCCGCGCCCGCCTCGTCGACCACTCTCCCACGCCAATCGCTTCCAGCAGCGATTGCTCCGCGTCCGGCTGCATCGTCCAACTGCGCGACCTCCCGCATCAGGCACACGCCGTGCGTTGTCTAGCGGACGGTGACTTCAGGTCATACGACGCGCCCCATCGATTCACTTCCGAACACGACTCCATGCGTAATCCCCCGCAGCCCAAGCTCACCAGTTTCGACAAGCGGCAGGAACTGCTGACCGCCCGGCGCAACGCCAAGATGGCCCGTTCGACGCACGCCTACGTGCGCGGCAACACCGCCAAGTTTTACGACTGGCTGGAACAGGCGGACATTCGCAGCCTCCCCGAAGGACCGGCGATCTGGATCTGCGGCGATTGCCACACCGGCAATCTCGGTCCTGTCGGCAACGTGCAGGGCCGCATCGACGTGCAGATCCGCGATCTCGATCAAACCGTGATCGGCAATCCGGTGCACGACCTGATCCGGCTCGGGCTTTCGCTCGCCACGGCGGCGCGCGGCTCGGCGCTGCCCGGCGTCACCACCATCAACATGATCGAAGCGCTGTTCGAAGGCTACGCGCTCGCGTTCGACAACGATCGTGCCTCCGACGACGTCTGCCGCAAGCCCGAAGTCGTGCGGGTCGTGATGCGCGAGGCCGTGCGACGGTCATGGAAGCATCTGGCGCGCGAGCGCCTCGAAGACACGCGTCCGACGATTCCGTTCGGCAGCCGCTTCTGGCCCGTCAGCAAGGACGAGCGCGCCGAGATCGATGCGCTCTTCGAAAAGGCGACGGTCGCCAATCTCGCCACGAGCCTGCGCGACCGCGCGAACACCGGGCACGTCACGGTGCTGGACGCGGCGTACTGGGTGAAGGGATGCAGCTCGCTCGGACGCCTGCGCTACGCGGTGCTGCTCGATGTCGACGGCGGCGTCGTCGAGGGCGACGATCTGTGTCTCATCGACATCAAGGAAGGCGTGAAGGCCGCCGCGCCGCGTTATCCGGGCGCCGCGATGCCGCGCGACAATGCCGAGCGCGTCGTCGCGGGCGCGCGCGCGTTGTCGCCGCATCTGGGCGAGCGCATGCTGGCCGCCACCATGCAGGGCAAGCCCGTGGTCTTGCGCGAACTCTTGCCGCAAGACCTCAAGCTCGAGATCGAGCAGATTGGCGAAGCGGAAGCGATGGAAGTGGCGCGCTATCTGGCGTTCGTCGTCGGCCAGGCGCACGCGCGCCAGATGGACAAGGCGACGCGTCGAAGCTGGCTCGCCGAACTCAAGCGCACGAAGCCCAAATCGATCGATGCGCCGTTATGGCTGTGGAGCAGCATCGTCGAGCTGGTGGGCAGTCACGAGGTCGGTTATCTGGAGCATTGCCGGCGATACGCGCTCGCGGCGGAGTGATCGTGGCGTTCAGCCCGCTCGCCGCGCGACGGCATCGGGCGCAGCCTGCTCCAGATGCCGCAACAGCTTCGTCACCATGCCGACGACGGTGAACGCCAGCAGCACGAAGAACACCGCCAGCGGCGTCAGCACCTGCACCGACACGAAGCCCGCGAGGCCCATCATCAACGACGACACCAGCAGCAACGCGCAGCCGAGAATCGCGCTCGTCAGCCCGGCGATGTGCGGGAACAGCGAATTGCCCTTCGCCATCAGCGTCGGATACATCGCGCCGGCGCAGAAGCCCATCACGAGCACCGGCGTCGCGAGCGTCCACACGCGCAAGCCCACCGTCAGCGCAAGCAGCAGCATCACGACGGACGTGACCGCCATCGTGCACGCCCCGATGCGGAGCCGCCGCTCCGCGCTCGGCAGACGCGGACCATGCACGCGGTTCGAGAGGCCGCCGAGAAAGTATGCGAGCCCGATGCCGAGCGCGAGATAGCCGAAGTAAGTCGGCGGCTTGTGCAGCGTGTTCTGCACCATGAACGGGCCGACGACATTGAACACGAGCAGGATGCTGTAGCACAGCCCTTGCGCCAGGAAGCAGCTCTGAAACACCGGACTCGACAGCACCTTGCCCGCATTCGTGACGAGCGTGCGCGGCGCGAGATGAACGGGCCGCGGCAAGGTCTCGCGGTATCGCCAGACGAGGAACCACATCACGATCGAATACAGCAGCAGGAACACGAGGCACGACTTCCAGCCGAGCCACTCCTGCAAGTGCGCGCCGATCACGGGCGCGATGATCGGCGCGAGACCCCACGCAATCGACATGTACGTGAACGCGTGCATCAGCGCTTGTCCGGCGAACGAATCGGTGATGATGGTTTTCGCGAGCAGATTGGTCGTCGCGATGCCGAAGCCCTGCATGCATCGCGCGAGCAGGAACGTTTCGAGGTTCGTCGCGGCGAGCGAAAGCAGGCAGCCGAGCGTGAAGATCACGAGCCCGAACGCGAGCACGCGCTTGCGGCCATACGCATCGGCGACCGGGCCGAAGATGAGCTGGCCGAGCGCATACGCGGCCATGTAACCCGACACGCTCGACTGAATGGCCTGCGGCGATGTCGCGAAGTAACGCGCCATCGCGGGCAGCGCGGGCACATAGATGTCGATCGCGAGTTGCCCGGCGGACGCGAAGAAGCAGACGAGGAACAGCAGAAAGCGCGGCGAATTCGATTCGCGCACGGCGGCAAAAGAGCGGTCGGGGTTGGCAGGGTTCATAAAGGGCGAGAGCGCCGATGCGCTCAATGAGCATCGGCCGGTCCGAAGATCGAAGGCAGCGTTCAGGGATTGAACCGCGTATTTTGCCTGTCATCGGGCAAAGGCGTGCGGTCGCGCTCACGAACGCTCGTCTGCCTGCCCGCGCTTGCGAAACGCGGCGACATCGGCAAGGCGAATGTCTTCCGGCAACCGCCGATGTTTCGCCTGCCCCACGCGCTGCGCCCGATAAATGCCCGTGTGGCCCGAAAACAGATAACTGACGACGCACGCCACGGCGGCATAGACGCCGATATGCGTGCCGAAAAGCTCCATCGCCATGACCGTGGATGCGATCGGCGTATTGGCCGCGCCCGCGAACACCGCCACGAACCCGAGCGCGGCCAGCACCGGAACCGGCAGCGCGAGCACCTGACCGAGCGCGTTGCCGAGCGTCGCGCCGATATAGAACAGCGGCGTGACTTCGCCGCCCTTGAAGCCCGATGCCAGCGTGACCACGGTGAACGCGAACTTGCCGGCGAAATCGTAGACCGGCAGATCGCCGCGAAACGCCGCTTCGATGGTCGGAATGCCGAGGCCGAGAAACTGCGGCGTGTTCAGGAGCGTCGCGCACACGGCGACGACCACGCCGCCCGCGAACGGCCGCATCGGCGCCCACGCGATGCGGCGCTTGATGAACGCGGACAGCGCGTGCGTCGTATCGGCGAACAGCATGCCGACCACGCCGAACGCCACGCCCGCCAGCACCGCCGAGCCTAAGCCCATCGCGCTCACCGGCGGAACGAAGGGCACCGCATACGCCGTGTGATGGACGGCCCAGAGCCTGCACGTTTCATCGGCGACGATGGACGACGCGACGCAAGCCAGCAGCGCGTCGTAGCGCAGGCGGCCTATTGCGAGCACTTCGAGACCGAAGATCGCGCCGGCGAGCGGCGTGCCGAACACCGACGAAAAGCCCGCCGCGATGCCGCCCATCAGCAGGATGCGGCGGTCGTCGCTGCCGAGCCGGAAGAATTGCGTGACGCGATCGGCGAGCGCGCCGCCCATCTGCACGGCCGTCCCTTCGCGGCCCGCCGATCCGCCGAACAGATGCGTCACGACGGTCGCCGCGAGCACGAGCGGCCCCATGCGCGCGGGCACGATCTTGCGTGGATCGTGGATTTCGTCGATCAGCAGATTGTTGCCGCCCTCCACCGGCTTGCCGATGCGCTGATACACCCAGCCCGTGACGAGCCCCGCGACGGGCAGCAGCCACAGAAGCCACGGATGCGCGATGCGCGTGTTCGTGGCGGCATCGAGCGAATAGAGAAAGAATGCCGACGCGGACCCCGCGAGCACGCCCAGCACGGAAGACAGCGCGAGCCAGCGCACGAAATGCGGCGCCATGGCGAATTGCTCGACATGCCCGATGGAAAGAAGACGCTTCATGATTGGCAGATTTGACTGAACATCAAACCTGAGCGGCAGGACGCCGCTTTGGACGGCCCACGACCTCCTGCGCTCAGGAACTCGTAGGCATCATCAGCCGGCAGGACAGCCGGCGGTTGTTTGGAGGAATGCCATCTCCAGAAGGGCGCATTCTAAGCGAAAAACGCGTGGCCGTGCATGGAAGACCCTACACTTGGCATCGTCGAATTCTTGGCAACGGAGCCGCCCATGAACTATGACCCGAACAATATCTTCGCCCGCATTCTTCGCAGCGAACTGCCGTGCATCAAGGTGAGCGAAACGGCGCACACGCTCGCCTTCATGGATGTGATGCCGCAATCGGACGGACACGTGCTCGTCATTCCGAGAGAAGCAGCATCGACGATTCACGATGTCTCCGATGCCGCGCTCGCCGAATGCATGCGCGAGGTGAAGCGCGTGGCGGCGGCGGTGCGCGATGCCCTGCAGCCCGACGGCATGCTGATCGCGCAGTTCAACGGCGAGGCGGCGGGCCAGACCGTGCCGCACATCCATTTTCATATCATCCCGCGCTGGCACGACGCGCCGCTGAAGCAACATGCCCGCGTGCGCGCCGACGATGCGACGCTCGAAGCGCAGGCGGAACGCATTCGCGGGGCGCTCGGCCACTGAGCGCCCCGCTGCTCGATCCGCGTTCAGCCTTGCCGCGCGGCGACGCCCGAAGCATCGGCGTCGCGCGTCGCGCCTTTCGCCGGACGTCCCGCCCAGTAACCCGCGAGCACCGAACCCGACAGGTTGTGCCAGACGGAGAACAGCGCACCGGGCAGCGCGGCGATCGGCGTGAAATACAGCTTGCCGAGCGTCGCGGCGAGACCCGAGTTCTGCATGCCGACTTCGATCGCGAGCGTGCGGCAAACGGCTTCATCGAAGCCGAGCAGACGGCCGCCCCAGTAGCCGCCGAGCAAGCCGATGCCGTTATGCAGCACCACGCCCAGCGCGACCACCATGCCCACCGACGCGATGCTCTTCTGCGTGCCGCCGACCACCGCCGCGATGATCAGGAGAATCGACACCATCGAGATTAGCGGCAGCAGCCATTCGATCCTGCGCACGAACTTGCCGAAGAAGTGATTCACGATCAGCCCGACGACGATCGGCAGCGCGACGATCTGCAGAATGCTCATCAGCATGCCGTGGACATCGACGACGATGGACGCATCGACATAAAGGCGCGTGAGCAGCGGCGTCGCGAACACGCCGACGAGCGTGGACAGCGCGCTGATGGTGACGGACAACGCCACGTCGCCGCGCGCGAGATAGATCATCACGTTCGACGCGGTCCCGCTCGCGACGCTGCCGACCAGCACCATGCCCGCCGTCAGATCGGGCGGCATGCGCAACGCCTTCGCGATGACCCAGGCCGCGAGCGGCATCACGAGGTAATGCAGCACGATGCCCGCGATGACGGGCGCGGGGCGCGTGAAGACGCGGCGGAAATCGTCGATGGAAAGCGTGACGCCCATCGACAGCATGATGATGGTGAGCAACGTCGTGACGTGCGGGGCAATGCCGGTGACTGATGCAGGCGACAAATAAGCGGCGATCGAAACGATAACGGCCCAAAGCGGAAAAAGACGGGTGATGCGGGCAAGCATGTGAAGCGTTCCTCGTATGTCGTGTCGTGTGATGGTCGAAACCGTGGCGCGTGGCGAACGGCTTCACGACCCGTCAGCCGTCGATGATGCGGCTCGTGGTCGAAGAGAATGACGCAGGCTTGCCTTCGTGGGGCGCATGCCCGTCCGTGACGCCGGCGCGCGCGGGTGTCGCGCGGCGCGGGCCTGAATGACGGCGGGCGCAGCATTTTACCGGCTGCTGGACATCGAGGGCTCAGCGGCCCTCGATGGAGTGAACCGCTTTATCGCACCGACTCGATCTTGCTCGCGGAGAGATCGGTCGGGAAGCAGTGCGGGTGCTCGAATCCCATCGGCGATGCGCCCGTCGAATAGATGATGTTGTCGGTATTGCCCGGACCCTGACCGGCCGGCACGCCGCCGAGACCCGCGAGCTTGCGCATGCGGTACGCGATGGCGTGATCGGCGCATGCGCTGTCGCCGCTGACGCCCAGCCCGCCGATCACCTTGCCGCCCGCATAGAGCGCGACGCCGCCGCCGAACGTGATGACGCCGCCCAGCGTGCGCCCGATGCCGGTGCCCTGTTCGAGGAAGCGGGCATCGAAGGGATTCGAATTGTTCAGCCCATACAAGGATCCGCCCGGCTGCGTGGCTGCATAAAGATTCGCCGTGGAAAGCGCGAGCGCGTCGTTGCTGAAGCCGTTCGCGGTGTAGGCCTTCGCGATGGCGATGGCGCGGCTGCCGGGCCATGCATCGCCGGTCTTGATGACGGAGCAGAGATGACCTTGCCGATCCACGATGGCCGCCCACATCCGATTCGGCTTGAAGATGCCGCCGTTGCCGTCGCCGAGATTGACCACCGTGTAGAGTTGTTTCTCGACGAGCGACACCGTGCCTTGCGGCAGCGTGCATCGGCCAGAGGAATTGTCGTCGTTATCGTATGAATGGGCGTGAGTCAGCGGCGAAGCAAGCGCGATACAGAGTCCGGCAAAGAGCGTGTGACAAGCGATCATACGCATGGCGATTCTCCCGATGTAAATACGATTTGACTACACGAGTGACGCACGAAAATCGATCGCTGCCTAACAAGATAGGATGCCTTAGTTGATAGCACGAGCGTTGTCTGTTTCGTGTAAACCCTCGCACGCCTAATCGATAGCTGCGCCGCCCGAAATAGAAAGCATTTTGTATTGATCTTTATTCGGTCCGAAACGGGGCGCACACTCGCCGTGCGCGGACGACGTCAGCCGAGCACCGACGCCTCCACCGCCGCGAGATACGCGGCCAGCGCGCGCTTCACCTCGCGCAGGTAACGTCTGGCGAGTTGAACATCGCCCATTGCGGGACGCAGCTTGATGGCAAGCGATCCGCTCGCGAGCGCCCTCAAAATCTCCACATAGAGCGCGCGCTCCGCAGCCTTCACGTTGGGCATGCGCGCATCCACGACTTTTCGCAGCGTGCCGGGCTCGCGCTTCTTGTTGTCGTCATGGGGCATCACGGTCATCAGGATCAGGCAGTCGGGATTCTGCTCCAGATACGTGATGTAGGGCGTCATCAAGCGATCGATCACCGCCTCGGACGACAACGCGCGCCACGTTTCGATATCGATCTGGCCGAGTTCGTCGTCGATCTCGCCGGTCGCCGCCATGTGGCGATCCCACAACGCGGAAAGCAGGCTCTCGCGGTCCGGAAAGAAGTGATACATCGAACCGATGGGCGTCTCGGCGCGCCGCGCGACGCCATGCATCGTCACGCCCGCGAGGCCCTTTTCCACGATCAGTTCAGCCGTCGCGTCGAGCACCGCCTCGATGCGCGCACGGCCGCGCGCCTGCAACGGGGATCGCGCGGCGGTGGTGCGCTCCGAGTCGTGTTGAGAGGTGTCGTCGTCGCGGTGCTTCGTCATCTCGTGTCCATTGTCTGATCAAACTAGACGCTCCCGTCTAGACTCGTGCATACTAGACGACATCGTCTAGTTTGGCGAGCGTCGCATCGTGCTTGAAAACACGCGCTTGCAACGCTCCCCGCACGCATTCATCGAGCCGCCGCGCGCGCGGCTCGCCCCATTCCTCGGAGAAAACATGTCCGTTGCAGCGCCCGCAGAAGGCGGCAATTCCACTGTCACCACCCAACGCAAACCGTCGCGGCGGCGCTTGCTCATTATCGTGGGCCTCGTCGCGGCCGTGGTCGCGGTGGCGTGGGGCGTCCGGTGGTGGACCGTCGGACGATTCATCGAAAGCACGGACGACGCGTATCTCAAGGCCGACAGCGTGACCATCGCGCCGAAAGTGAGCGGCTACGTGACCGAGGTGCTCGTCGAGGACAATCAGGCCGTCGCCGCCGGCGCCCCGCTCGCGCGGCTCGACACGCGGCAGTATCAGGCATCGCTCGATCAGGCCAAGGCCACGCTCGATGCCCGCGCCGCCGACATCCAGCGCGCCGAAGCCGAAGTCAGGCAGCAGCAGGCCAACGCGGATCAGGCGAAGGCGCAAGCCGAAGTCTCGCGCGTGAGCCTGCAGCACGCGGAGGACGACGTGACCCGCTATCGTCCGCTCGTCGCGACCGGCGCGGAAAGCGCGGAGCGTCTCGCGAGCCTCGTGAGCACGCGCGATCAGGCCCGCGCCACGCTCGCCGCGAATCAGGCCGCGGCCCGCTCCGCCGCGACGCAGATCGGCGCGACCGAAGCGCAGATCGCGCAGGCGCGCGCGCAACTGGAAGCGGCGCAGGCGCAGTTGAACCAGTCGAAACTCGATTTCAGCGACACCACGCTCTACAGCCCGCTCGCGGGTCGCGTGGGCGACCGCTCGGTGCGCGTCGGCCAGTTCGTGCAGCCCGGCACGCGGCTGATGACGGTCGTGCCCGTGCAGACCGTGTATCTCGAAGCTAACTTCAAGGAAACGCAGGTGGGCCGCATGCGTGTCGGCCAGCCGGCGACGCTGCATGTGGATGCGCTCAAGGGCACGGACCTGCATGGCGTCGTCGAGAGCTTTTCGCCGGGCACGGGCGCGGAGTTCGCGCTTCTGCCGCCCGAGAACGCCACCGGCAACTTCACGAAGATCGTGCAGCGCGTGCCGGTGCGCATTCGCGTCGACACGGGGCCGGAAACGCGCAAGGTGCTGTTGCCGGGGCTGTCCGTGACCGTCGATGTCGATACGAAATCCGCCACCGATCAAAGCAAGCGCATCGCCGCTGAAAACCGCCATGACTGACGCGAACGCGCAAGCCCGCGCGAGCGCCACCGACTGGATCGCCGTCACGGCGGGCGCGCTCGGCGCGTTGATGGCCACCCTCGACATCTCCATCACCAACTCGGCGCTGCCGCAGATTCAGGGCGAAATCGGCGCGACCGGCACCGAAGGCACGTGGATTTCAACGGGCTATCTGATGTCGGAAATCGTGATGATTCCGCTCGCCGCGTGGCTCACGCGCGTGTTCGGGCTGCGCAATTTCCTGCTCGGCAACGCGGTGCTCTTCACGCTCTTCTCGGTGATGTGCGGCCTCTCCCATTCGCTGCCGATGATGGTCGCGGGCCGCATCGGCCAGGGCTTCACCGGCGGCGCGATGATCCCGACCGCGCAGACCATCATCCGCACGCGGCTGCCGCGCCAGCAGATGCCGGTCGGCATGACCATCTTCGGGCTGATCGTGCTGCTCGGGCCGCTGCTCGGTCCCGTGCTCGGCGGCTGGCTCGCGGAGAACATCTCGTGGTCGTGGTGCTTCTTCATCAACTTGCCCGTGGGCATTGCGCTCGCCGCGCTGCTCTTGAGCGGCCTGCCCGCCGACAAGCCGCATTGGGAAGCGTTCTTCAAGGCGGACTGGATCGGCATTGCGGGACTGGCCATCGGCCTGAGTTCGCTCACGGTCGTGCTCGAAGAAGGCCAGCGCAATCAGTGGTTCGAATCGCATGAAATCGTGACGCTCACATGCGTGACCGTGTTCGGCTTCATCCTGATCGCGGTGTCGCAGTTCGTCGCGAAGCAGCCTATCGTGCGGCTCTCGCTCTTGCGCAATCTGCGTTATGCGAGCGTCATTCTCATCGTGTTCGCGGTCGGCGCGGGGCTCTATTGCGTGTCGTTCCTGTTGCCGCAATTCCTCTCCATCGTCGCGGGCTATAACGCGTTTCAATCCGGCTCGATCATGCTGATTTCCGGCGTGCCCGCGTTTCTCATCATGCCTGTGCTGCCGCGTCTGCTCGGCAAGGTCGATTCGCGTTTCCTCGTCATCTCCGGGCTGCTCTGCTTCGCGGCGAGCTGTCTGCTCGACATCTCGCTGACCGCGCAAAGCGTCGGACACGACTTCTTCTGGTCGCAAATCCTGCGCGGCTTCGGCCAGATGCTCGCGATGATGCCGCTCAATCAGGCGTCGATGGCGGCGGTTTCGCGCGAAGAATCGGGCGATGCCGCCGGTCTCTACAACATGGCGCGCAATCTCGGCGGCTCCGTGGGGCTCGCGATTCTCGGCACGGTCATCGACCGGCGCAACGACTTTCACGCGGCGGCCATCCGTGAATCGGTGACAGCGAATTCGATCATCGGTCAGGAACGCATTGCCGGCAGCGCCGCCAGCTTCTTCGCGCAGACCGGCGACATGGCGCACGCGAAGCTCCAGGCGCTCGGCCAGTTGTCGATGCAGATCGGCCAGCAAGCCATCGTCATGACTTACTCGGAGACGTTTTATGTACTCGCTATCGCGCTTCTCGCGTGCCTGCCGCTCGCGCTGCTTCTGAAGACGCCCGCGCCCCAGCCCGGCGAAATGCCGTCCGCCGGACACTGACGCCATGAATCATTCGAAGATGTCATCACGCTACTTTCGCTTCACTCGCCTGTTGCCGCTCGCGGCATTGGCGCTCGCTGCATGCACCGTCGGCCCCGACTATCGCGGCGCGCCGGCTGTCGCCGCCGACTCCGTGAAAAGCGGCGCGTTCGTGCGCGCGCCGATTCAGGGTGTCGTGGCCACGCACGCGCCCGCTGCATGGTGGACCGCGCTCGGCGATCCGCAACTGAACGCGCTGATCGAAGCGGCCCTGGCGCACAATCCCGACCTCAAGATGGCGCAGGCGCGCTTGCGTCAGGCGCGTTCGCAATTGCGCGGCGAGCGGGCCAATGCGTTGCCGAAGGTGTCGGCGTCCGCGGCTGCGTTGCGCATGCGCTCGCCCGATACGGCGATCTTCGGGCAATCGGATGGTTCCGGCGGTCGCGGCCCCGTCGATTTCTACACCGTGGGCTTCGATGCCTCGTGGGAAATCGATCTTTTCGGCGGCACGCGGCGCGCGATCGAAGCGGCATCGGGCGAAGCGGATGCCGTGCAAGCCGATCTTTCGGACACGCAAGTGTCGCTCGCGGCGGAAGTGGCTTCGGCATATATCGATCTGCGCGATCAGCAGGCGCGTCTCGCGCTCGCGCAACGCACCGCCGATTATCAGCAACAGATGCTCACGCTCACCGAGCAGCGGCGCGCGCGCGGCACGGCGGCGGAAGTCGATGTCGAACGTCTCAGCACGCAGGTCAACAGCACGCGCGCGACGCTCGTGCCGTTGCAGGTGCAGATCACCGATTCGCTCGATCAACTCGCCGTGCTGACGGGCCGCGCGCCCGGCGCACTCGATGCCGAACTCGCGCCGTCAGCGCCGCTGCCGGCGCTGCCCGCTTCGGTATCCATCACCGATCCCGCGACGATGCTCCAGCAACGCCCCGACATTCGCGCGGCTGAACGCAGGCTCGCATCGAGCAATGCGCAGATCGGCGAGCACATCGCGGATTATTTCCCGAAGGTGTCGCTGCTCGGCGATATCGGTTTCTCCGCATCGGACCCCGGCCATCTTTTGCGCAAGCAGAACTTCTCGTGGGTGGGCGTGCCGTATCTGCAATGGAACGTGTTCGATTTCGGGCGCACAGCGGCCAGTGTCGATGCCGCGAAGGCATCGCGCGACGAAGCCGAAGCGCGCTATGAAAAGTCCGTGCTCGCCGCGCTGAAAGACGCGAATTCGTCGCTCTCGCGATACGGCAACCAGCGCGAGCATGTCGTGCGGCTGCAGTTGGTGCAGGCGTCGTCGGAGCGCTCGGCGACGCTCGTGCGTCAGCGCTACACGGCGGGGGTATCGACGTTGATCGACCTGCTAGATGCGCAGCGCACGCAATTCGCCGCGCAAGAGGACGTGGTCGCGGCGCAGGCGGAATTGCTGAAGGACTTCGTCTCCTTGCAGAAGAGCCTCGGGCTCGGCTGGCAATCAGGCGATAGCGCCGGCACGTAAGCGCAAATGAGCGCAAGTAAGCGCAACAAAAAAGGCGCAGGCGCGCGGCGCTATACTCTCGCGCTTTCACCCAGCAACACAGGATTACCGATGAGCGCCCTGCCTCCCTGCCCGCAATGCCATTCCGAATTCACCTACGAGGACGGCGGCGCGTACGTCTGCCCCGAATGCGCGCATGAATGGACCGCGCAAGCGGACGCCGCCGTCGACACCGCCGCGAAGGTGTATCGCGATTCGGCCGGCAACATGCTTCAGGACGGCGATACGGTCACCGTCATCAAGGACCTGAAGCTGAAAGGCTCGGGCGGCGTCGTCAAGATGGGCACGAAGGTAAAGAACATCCGGCTCGTCGATAGCGACCACGACATCGACTGCAAGATCGACGGTTTCGGCGCGATGAGCCTGAAATCCGAGTTCGTCCGCAAGGCATGACGTCGCGATAAACGCGCGGGGCGGTATCGGCAGGGAATTCGTAAAGATGCGTTACGATGCAGTCTTTTCCCTGCCCGGCCCCGCCGTTTCGTTTTGACCGCGTCCGAATTCAAAGCCATCGCGCGAGCGATGCTCTCCCTACTGGCGGTCCGGCTGCGTCCGCATCTGCGGCCCCGCACACTGCTCTTGCTGCCCGCGTTGTGCCTGCTTTACGTGATCGTGCTGATTCCGTTCACGCCGGGCATCCGCGATATCCGCAAAGCCAAGGTCGATCAACCCGCGCAGATCTATTCCGCCGATGGCAAGCTGCTCGCCGAGTTCAAGCCGACGCATCGCGAATGGGTGAGCCTGAAGCAGATTTCGCCGAACGTGGTCGATGCGCTCATCGCCACCGAAGACCGGCGCTTCCACGAGCATCACGGCATCGACTGGCGGCGCACGGCATCGGCGGCGCTGCATACGTTCTCGGGCAATCGTCAGGGCGGTTCCACGCTCACGCAGCAGCTCGCACGCAATCTTTATCCCGATGAAGTCGGCCGCTCGCAAACGCTCACGCGCAAGCTGAAGGAAGCGATCACCGCGTTCAAGATCGAAGCCGTCTATTCGAAGGACGAGATTCTCGAAACGTACTTGAACACGGTGCCGTTTCTCTACAACGCGTATGGCATCGAAATGGCCGCGCGCACGTACTTCGGCAGATCCGCCGGTCAGCTCGACGTGCTCGAAAGCGCGACGCTCATCGGCATGTTGAAGGGCAATAGCTATTACAACCCGGTCATCAATCCCGAGCGCGCGCTGGACAGGCGCAACATCGTGCTCGGGCAGATGGTGCGCTTCGGTCATCTCGCGCCCGCGACGCTCGACGCGCTGAAGAAGCGTCCGCTGCGCATCGACTTCGAGCGGCAGACGGAAGAGCCGGGACGCGCGCCGCATTTCGCGCAGCAGTTGCGCAAATGGCTGATTGCATGGGCCGACGACCACGACTTCAATATCTATTCCGATGGCCTCCTCGTGCGCACGACGATCGATTCGCGCCTTCAGTCGATGGCGATGCAATCGCTGATGTGGCAGGGCAATCAGTTGCAGTCGATCGCGAATGCCGCGTGGGGCGGGCGCGGCGGCTGCGCGAATGCGAACGGGGATCTCGCGCGTGCGTTCGTCCGCGAGACGGGCGAGTATCGCGCGGCCCGCGATGCCGGCGCGAACGATGCGGATGCCCTGAAGCATCTCGTCGCGGATCGCAGTTTCATGCGGACGGTCTGCGAAAACAAGACGCGCGTGCAGGCCGCGTTTCTCGCGCTCGATCCGCGCAACGGTCAGATCAAGGCGTGGGTCGGCAGCCGCGACTTCACGCAGGACCCGTTCGATCACGTTCAGCAGGCGCGCCGTCAGCCCGGCTCGACGTTCAAGCCCTTCGTGTACGGCGCGGCCTTCGAGCGCGGCGCGATGCCGACCGACACGTTCATCGATCAGGACGTCACCATTCCCGTGGCCGGCAACGAAACCTGGCATCCGACCGACGAAGCGCCGCCGAGCGGCCGCCCGGTCAGCTTGCGCGACGGCATCGCGTATTCGAAGAACCGCATCACCGCGCAATTGATGCAGACCGTGGGCCCGGCGCGCGTCGCCCGGCTCGCACGCAACATGGGCGTGCGCGAAAGTCCGCTCGACGAAGTGCCGTCGCTTGCGCTCGGCACCAGCCCGGTCACGCTGAAGGAGATGGTGTCGGCGTACGGGAGCATCGCGAACGACGGCAACTACATGGAACCGCTGCTCGTCACGCGCATCGAGAACCGGCAGGGCGACGTGCTCGCGCAGTTCGACAGCACGCCCGAACGCGCGTTATCCGTCGATGCGGCGCACAAGCTCATCGACGTGATGCGCGACGTGGTGAATCGCGGCACCGGCTCGACCATTCGCACGCGCTTCGGCATTCGCGCCGATGTCGCGGGCAAGACCGGCACGACGCAGGACAACGCGGACGGCTGGTTCATCCTGATGCATCCGCAACTGGTGGCGGGCGCGTGGGTCGGCTTCAACGATAGCCGCGTCACCTTGCGCAGCGATTACTGGGGACAAGGCGCGCATAGCGCGTTGCCGATGGTCGGCGACTTCACGCAACGCGCGTTGCGTTCGCATCTGATCGATGCACGCGCGCGCTTCGACCTGCAAGCGCCGCCGGGCGCATGGCAAACGGCGGTCACGCGCTTGCGCGACTGGATCGACCAGACGTTCGGTAAGTCATCGAAGCCGACTGCGCCGAAGCCGGGCCAAACGGCCACGCAAAAGCCGGTGCGCGTGAAGCGTGCGCCCGCCGAGCCGGAAGCGCAGGTGACGGAAGAAGCGCCGCAGCAGCCGCCGGTGTTCCAGACAATGCCGCCGCTCTTGCCCACGGCTTCCGATGCGGCGAGCGAGGCGCCTGCATCGGCGCCGTGATTCGCTAGCCCGCGCTCGAATAGCGCGCGAGCGCGGCGATGCTTTCGTCCAGCTCCGCGACGAGCCGCGCCATCAGTTCGGCTGCGGGCATTTCGCGGGCGAGCGCCGCCGCCTGCCCCGCCCATTGCGCGCCGTAGCCGAAGTCGCCCTTCGCCTTGGCCGCCGCGTGCAGCGCCTTGCCCGCGTCGTAGGTGATGGGGTAGTCGGGATTCCGCGGCGCATCGACGCGGCGGCCGAGGTCCGTGAACTTGTTGACGAGCCCGCGCGCCATGCGCCCTGAGATCGCCGATGTGAACGTCGTATGGTTCGCGGCATCGCTCAGAATCGCGCGACGATAGCCCGCATCGATCGATGTCTCCGCGCACGGCACGAACGCCGTGCCCAGTTGCGCCGCCTGCGCGCCCAACGCGAGCGCCGCCGCGATGCCCGCGCCGTCCATGATGCCGCCCGCCGCGATCACCGGAATGTCGAACTTGCGCGCAAAGAGGCGCGTGAGCGCGAACACGCCGAGATGATCGTCGTCGGCATCGGGATCGAAGACGCCGCGATGACCGCCCGCCTCGATGCCCTGCGCGACGATCGCATCCATGCCCGCCGACGCGAGCGTTTCGGCTTCGCGCACGTTCGTCGCCGATGCGATCAGCGTGATGCCCGCGCGCCGCAACGCATCGATCGTCTCGTTCGACGGCAAGCCGAAGTGAAAGCTCACGATCGCCGGCTTCTCTTCGAGAAAGACGTCGAGCATGTCCTTGTCCACGACGAAGCTCGTATAGATTTCGCCGAGCGTTTGCGGCGGCTTCGCGTCGTATTGCGCGAAGAGCGGCGCGAGCCAGTCCGTCCACGCTTTTTCGATTGCCGCGTTCGCCTGTGCCGGCCGATGGCAGAACACGTTGATGTTGAACGGCTTGTCGGTGAGCGCGCGCGTCTCGCGGATCGTCTTGCGCGCGGCTTCGGCGTTCATCGCGCCGACGCCGAGCGAGCCGAGCCCGCCCGCGTTCGATACCGCCGCCGCGAGCGCGGGCGTGCTGACGCCTGCCATCGGCGCCTGAATGATCGGCTTCGCGATGCCGAGCGATTTCATCAAGCTGTTGATCATGAAAGTGTCCTGTTTCAAGGGCTCAACGCACGACGCCCGCTTCTCCATCGCGGAGAAGCGGGCGTCACCTTTCTACGCGGCGCGCTTACTTCGACGTCGGCATCACGAACTCCGCGCCCTTCTCCGTGCTCTCGGGCCAACGCTGCATGATGGACTTCTGCTTCGTGTAGAAGCGCACGCCTTCTTCGCCGTAAGCGTGCATGTCGCCGAAGAGCGAGCGCTTCCAGCCGCCGAAGCCGTGCCATGCCATCGGCACCGGAATCGGCACGTTGATGCCGACCATGCCCACTTCGATGCGTCGGCCGAATTCACGCGCGATATGACCGTCGCGCGTATAGCATGCCACGCCGTTGCCGAACTCGTGCGCGTTGACGAGATCGACGGCTTCCGCGAAGTCCTTCACGCGCACGCACGCGAGCACCGGTCCGAAAATCTCTTCCTTGTAGATGCGCATGTTCGGGGTCACGCGGTCGAACAGCGTGCCGCCGGTGAAAAAGCCGTCTTCGTGTCCCGGGACCTTCAGGCCGCGTCCATCGACGACGAGTTGCGCGCCTTCATCGACACCCATCGCGATATAGCCTTCGATGCGCTCCAGCGCGGCGCGCGTGACGATCGGGCCCATTTCCGCGTCCAGCTCCATGCCGTTCTTCACGACGAGCTGACGCGCGCGCTCCGCGAGACGCGGCACGATCTTGTCGGCGACATCGCCCACGAGCACCGCGACCGAGATCGCCATGCAGCGCTCGCCGGCCGAACCGTAGCCCGCGCCGATCAGCGCGTCGATGGTCTGGTCGATGTCGGCGTCCGGCATCACGACCATATGGTTCTTCGCGCCGCCGAGCGCCTGCACGCGCTTGCCGTGCTTCGCGCCGGTTTCGTAGATGTAGTTGGCGATCGGCGTCGAGCCGACAAAGCTGATCGCGCGCACTTCCGGATGTTCGAGCAGCGCATCGACGACGACCTTGTCGCCCTGCACGACGTTGAAAATGCCATCGGGCAGGCCCGCTTTCTTGAGCAGATCCGCCATGAAGAGCGACGCCGACGGATCGCGCTCGCTCGGCTTCAGGATGAACGCGTTGCCCGCGGCAATCGCGACGGGGAACATCCAGCACGGCACCATGCACGGGAAGTTGAACGGCGTGATGCCCGCGACGATGCCGAGCGGCTGACGCGTCGTCCAGTTGTCGATGCCCGTGGAAACCTGCTCGGTGTAATCGCCCTTGAGCAGTTGCGGAATGCCGCAGGCGAACTCGATCACGTCGATGCCGCGCGACACTTCGCCTTGCGCGTCCGTGAACACCTTGCCGTGCTCGGCGGTGATGATCGCGGCGAGTTCGTCGCGATGCTGATTGATCAGTTCGAGGAAGCGTTGCATGACGCGCGCGCGGCGCAGCGGCGGCAGGTCGCGCCAGGCGGGAAACGCGGCCTTCGCGCTCGCGACGGCGGCTTCGACATCAGCGGCTTCGCCGAGCACGAGCTTGCGCGGACGCTCGCCCGTCGCGGGGTTGAAAATCGGCTGCGAGCGCGTGCCCGAACCGTTCACGCGCTTGCCGTGAATGTAGTGGACGACGTCGGCCGTATCGCTGAATGCTTGCATCATGTCTCCCGTCTGCGGAATGTTGGGCTATCGAACTGGTAATGTCGTCAGTTTAGGAAGCGTTTCGGGCAGCGCAAAGACGCTATGATTGAACTCATTGTTCATATCGGCAAACAATCTGTACATGGACGAGCAAAAGATCGAAGCGCTGTGGACGCATCTGCACTGGCTGACCGTGCTCGCCGAGCAGGGCAGCTACACGGCGGCGGCGGCGCGGCTGGGGGTCAGCAAGGCGGCGATGAGCCAGCGCATCGCCGAACTGGAGCGCGCGGCGGGCGTTCCGCTCGTCACGCGCACGACGCGCAGCGTGCGCTTCACGGAGGCGGGCCGGCGTCTCGTCGATGAAACGCGCGAGCAGTACGAGCATATCGCCGCGAGCTTTTCCGGCGTGCGGGAGATGGCGGGCGTCGCGCGCGGAATGATTCGCGTGACCGCGCCGGTGGCGTTCGCGCGCCAGCAATTGACGCCGAAGCTCGCGGGTTTTCTGCATGCGCATCCCGAAGTGCGGGTGCAACTGGAGGCATCGGACCGGCTCACGTCGATTGCCACCGAAGGCTTCGATCTCGCCATCCGCCACAGCGCGCAGGCGCCGGAGACGCACGTCGCATGGAAGCTGTGCGATACGTACTCGGTCATCGTCGCGACGCGCGCTTACCTGAAGCGGCGCGGCACGCCCATGACGCCCGCGGACCTCGCCGTCCACGATTGCCTGTTCTATCCGCGCACGCAGGCGGCGAGCATCTGGTCGTTCGTGCGCAAGGGCGCGCGCAAGACGGCATCGGGGCCGTACACGCTCGCGGTCAACGGCGCGTTTTCCGCGAACAACAGCGAGTTGCTTCGCGATGCGGCGCTCGACGATCTCGGCATCGCACTCTTGCCCGACTTCAGCGCGCAGGCGGCCGTGCAGGCGGGCAAGCTCGTGGTGTTGCTGCCGGACTGGCGTCCGGTGGGCGCGTTCGCGGATCAGCTCTATGTCGTGCGGCCGTATGCGCCGCATGTGCCGCGCGCGGTCGCGCTCTTCATCGGATATTTGCGCGAGGCGTTCGCGGGCGGATTTCCGCTGTAATTTCTATGTGACGCAAAGCAGGCCCAGCACGGCTGTCAGGCAAGTGCCGGCGCTGAAATAAAAGAACCAGGTGGAGCGCAGAATACGAAAGCGCATGGGTTCGTCATGGCGCGCGGCATCGCCGTGAAATTGCCAGAGATCGAGGTAAGTGGTGATCGTGCATGCGAGCATGACTATCGCAGATAAAAAGGATACCGAAATACATATCTGCCAGGCCAGTTCGCGCATGATGGGTGCCGCTATTGATACGGCTTGCTCGCCGTTCGGATGTCAGTGGCATCAGTATAGAAAGCGGGCAGCGCGCGATTGAAGCAGACAAACCCCAATCAATAATCCGATGGATTGGCGACGCGGATAAGAGGTTGAATCTCTGAAGCGCCGTTTTGAGCGCTTTACACGCCGATACGCGTGCGCCCGAAATTATCCGGCGCACGCGATTAACGCTTAAACCTTCTCGACCGATGCCTCGTAAATCTCGTCGATCGATTTCGCGAGCGTGGAATTGAATTCGCTATCGCTCATCGACTTTTTCAGCTCGTTGATGAGCGCACGCGAAAAGCTCGCGATCATGCCGTGGTTTTCGGCGAGGCGCTTGCACGCGTCGGTACGCGTGTACCCGCCCGACAGCGCCACCACGCGCACGACGCGCGGATGCTCGATCAGCGGGCGATAGAAATCCGCTTCGTCCGGAATGGTCAGCTTGATCATCACGCGGCTCGATTCGGGCAGCGCGTCGAGGCCCTTCAGCAGCTCGTCGCGCAGAATCTTTTCCGCGCCCTTCTTGTCCGGGCTCTTGATCGAGACTTCCGGTTCGAGAATCGGCACGAGGCCTTGCGCGATGATCTGCTCGCCCACTTCGATCTGCTGCTTCACCACCGCCGCGATGCCCTTCTCCGACGCCTGATGAATCACCGAGCGCATCTTCGTGCCGAACACGCCGAGCTTCGCCGCGCGTTGCAGGAGCGCGTCGAGGCCGGGAATCGGCTTCATCATCTGCACGCCGTCGGCTTCGGCTTCGAGACCTTTATCGACCTTCAGGAACGGCACGACGCCGCGGTCTTCCCACAGGAACGTCGGCACCGGCTTGCCTTCGGCTTCGCCGTCCATCGTGCGTTCGAACAGAATCGCGCCGATGACCTTTTCGCCCGTGAAGGCCGGCGCGGTCATGATGCGAACGCGCATTTCATGCATCAACGCGAACATTTCGGCTTCGCCGTTATAGGCGTCGTCGGCAATGCCATATTGGCGCAGCGCGCCGGGTGTCGAACCGCCGCTTTGATCCAGAGCGGCGATGAAACCCTGCTTCTCCGCCATCTGCGCCAGCATTTTTTCGTTAGCCACGAGCAATTCCTCCTCAAAGTTCAAACGCCGGAACGCGCGCTTGGCACGATCCGGGCTTCTGGTTCAACTTTCTCAAGTTTAATGGTTTTGACGCGCGCGACTCTCGTGCAAATCCGCCATTTGCCCGGCGATTTGTCTTTGAACGACGTAAATACGATCAGGATGCGGCGGAATCGAGTTCGGCGACGGGCGAGCCGGATCGCCACAGCGCGGATGCGGCGCGGCGAAAGAACGAAGGCGCATTATCTGGAATGACGGCGCCTGGCGGCGTTTCGGCGGATGCGCTCTCGCGGGCGTTGGCGCATCGCTCGTTGAGCTGGCGGCGCATGTCGGGATCGTCGATGAGGGTGGTCGCGAGGCCGCGCTCGAATTGCAGCGCGTAGGCGATGTCGCCGAAGTTCTCGCAGCGGCCGCTATCGGCCAGTTCTAACGCCAGCGTGACCGTGCGCTGGCGCTTCCATGCGTCGAGATCGTCGTGGCCGGTGCTCACAAGTGCCTCTCGCAGGCAATGAGTTGGCAACGATGTTAGCCCGCGCGCCGCATGCTTTCGGTTGTGCGGTCACAACACGTCTCGAAAAAGTCGGACGAAAAGATGCGCACGACGCGCCTAAAGCATGACCGTTCGTTTCGCGATGATCACCACGCGCCCGCGAAGCTCAGCACTGCGCGATTGAAGGCGCCGGGACTCGCCGCATTCATTCCGTGCGATGCCCCCGCGATGGTCTGCCGCTCGGCGAACTCGATCCACTCCACGAGCTTTTCGACGTTGTTGCGGAACATGCGCGGACTTTTCTGGCCGTCGATGAGCAGCGTGCGGCACTTGATGTCGCGCGCGGCCTCGCGGGTGTACGCGGGCAACGGATCGCGGAATTGCTTCGGCAGCGTGAGCGCGTTGTCGAGCGCCATCCGGCGAAAACTCTCGGTGCTCTTGCGCCAGAACCCCGGCATGCTGACCGAATCGACGAACATTTCGAGGCCCGCGTCCAGATCGCCCTGTTCGATGAGTTCCGCGACGCGCGCACGCAGCGCGTTCGTCGCGGGCGGCAGCGCGGCCGGCGTTGCCTGTGGCGATGTCTGCAGCGGACCGCCGGGGTCCGCGAGCGTCAGCGTCTTGACGAGGCGCGGATACTCGCGCGCCAGATGAAACGCGATGCAGCCGCCGCGCGAATGCCCGACGAGATGAACCGGCGCGAGGTCCATCGCGACGATGAACTCGGCCATCTCGGCGACGTGCGCCTGCACGCTGAACTCGCCCTGCACGAACGCATCGACGGCGGGCCAGTAGTGGCTCAGGCTCGGCGCGATCGCGCGGAAGTGCTTGCCGAGCGGCGCGAGTTGCGCGTCCCAGTAGCGGTAGTCGCAAAGCGACCCGTGCACGAACACGAGCGGCTCGCCATCGCCGCACTCGACGTAAGGGACGGAAATGCCCGATGCGGTCGTCGCAAACGACGGCTCAGGCATGGCTTGCACGGCGGCGAGGACAGCGGGATCGGTACGCGCGTTCATCGGTGAACTCCTTTTCCGGCACTATGCCGCGCGCGAATCCAAAAGAAAATCGCATAATATTGATAGGATCGTTCAGATTTTCTGATACCAGCATTCGCCGAACCATGAAAGCCCTCGACCTCGACGTTCTCTCGATGATCATCGCCGTCGCCGATACCGGCAGCATCAGCCGCGCGGCGGGGCTGGTGCATCGCTCGCAATCGGCGGTGAGCATGCAGATCAAGACGCTGGAAACCGCGCTCGGCAAGGCGCTTTTCGTGCGCAAGCCGCGCAGCGTGGTGCCGACGCAGGACGGCGAAGTGCTGCTCGCCTACGCGCGCCGCATGATCGCGCTGCGCGACGAAGCGTGGGCTGCCGTCGTGCGGCCTGACGTGACCGGGCGCGTGGTGATCGGCGTGCCGGACGACTACGCGTCGTCGCTCTTTCCGCCCATTCTCAAGAAGTTCTCGGCGACGTATCCGAAGGTGGAGATTCAGGTCGTCGGATTGCCGAGCGCCGCGCTCGCGCCGATGCTGAAAGACGGCGACGTCGATCTCGTCTGCGCGACGCGCGTCAAAGGCATTTCCGGCGAATTCCTGCGCCACGAACCGATGGTCTGGGCCGCCGCGCCCGGCGCAACGGATATCTGGCGCGAGCGGCCGCTGCCGATCGCGGTGTTCCTGCCGGGCAGCGTCGCGCGCGAGAACGCCATTCGGAGCCTGGAGCGCGCGCGCATCGGCTATCGCACGTCGTACGAGAGTCCGAGCCTGCTCGGTCTCTTGACGATGGCCGAAGCCGGACTCGCCGTCACGCCGCTCGCGAAATGCGCGGTGCCTTCGCACTTCACGCTGCTCGGGCAGGCGCAAGGGCTGCCGGAAATCGCCGCGCTCGAAGTCGTGCTCGCGCGCAGCGCCGCGTCGCAACGGCCGCCTTGCGATTTTCTGGCCGAGCGGATTATCGCGGAATTACGTCGCTGAAGGCGGATTCGATCGCCTTCATCCGGCGCGACGCCCACGCGCGCACCATGCCGTTCGACGCGACGAGCGGCATCGACACGGCCATGATGCGGTACACGTCGTTGCGGCGGATCTTGGAGATGCGCGCCGGGTCGAGCCACGCGTCGTTGCGCGCGAGCAGCACGAGCGTGTCGAGTCCGATCATGATCGGCCACAGGCACGCGAGCCGCAGACGCACCGCGCCCGACGGAATCGCGAGCGTGTAATCGAGCGCGTCCTGGAATAGCGGGAGCGTCGCGCGCAGCAGTTCGGCGAGCACGGGCCGCGCACGCGACGACGCATCCGCCGCGAGCAGATCGCGCGGCGCGAGCCCATGACGCGCGAGCATGTCGGCGGGCAAATAGCATCGGCCGATGCGCAGATCGCGTGCGCAATCGCGCAGCACGTTGGTCATCTGCAGCGCCTGGCCGAAGCGCACGCCGAGCGCGAGCATCGCGTCGGGCGCGGCCGCGAGCGTGCCGGGCATGTGCGCGTAGGTCATCTTCGTCCAGAACTCGCCGACGCATCCCGCGACGAGATACGTGTAGCGGTCGAGTTCGTCGAATCTGGCGAGCGCGGCGATATCGCCGGAGGTTTCGTCGGGGAACGTGCGGAGATCGAACTCCATGCCGGTGCTGAGCGTGGTCACGATCTCGCGCACGGCGGCGCGGTCGGCGGCGGAAAGCTCGGAGAGAATGGAAAGCGCCGGACCGAGCGATTCGAGCAGCACGCGCTCGTCCGGCTGCGCCTGCTGCCCCGCCACTTCGCCCGCGATACGCCCGAGCGCGCCGTCGTCCGGCTCGCCGTTCACTTGCGCGCGCAGCGCAAGCAGCAGATTCAGGCGGCGTCCGGGCGGAATGAGCGATGTATCGGCGATGGTGTCCGCCGCGCGCGCGAGCAGATAGGCGAGGCCGATGGGATCGCGCATCGCGGGCGGCAGGATGCGCAGCGTCAGATAGAAAGACCGCGAAACGCTTTTCAGGAGCGGGCCGAGAAGAAAGGCCCGGGGCGATGAATTCATGTGTCGGATCGGATGACTCGGCGAAGGCGCGCCGTGATGCGCGTCGCCGCATTGTATCCGTCCGGTGAAATTGCTTCGCTTCCGCTTACGCGTGCAGCCGCGCCGCGTGATGCCGGGAATGCGCGAGATGCAGTTTCATGGGCCTGGCTTTCGTTTTCACGCGATGAACGTGCGGCCGGGCGGGCGCGGCGCCCGGTTGCGCGAGTGTCAGCGATATGCGCTCGACCGGTTCGAGCACCACGCGCGCGCGCCCCGCATGCTGCAGGCCGAGCACGCTCGCGGCGGCGAACGACAGATCGATCATGCGTCCCTTCACGAACGGCCCGCGATCGTTGATGCGCACGACCACCGAGCGCGTCTTCGAGAGATTGCTCACGCGCACATACGATCCGAGCGGCAACGTGCGATGCGCCGCGGTCAGCGCGTGCATGTCGTATCGCTCGCCGCTCGCCGTGCGGCGTCCCTGAAACTTGCTGCTGTAGTACGACGCCTCGCCGACCTGCGACGGCTTCGACGCCGCTTCGGCTTCAATCGGCGACCCGGCGCTTTCCAATGCCTCCGGAGCCACCGGAGCCGAAGCATCGGCCGGAGAAGCCGTTGCCGCCTCCGCTTGCGGCGGCTCGTCGCGAGGCGCTTCCTGCGGCTTCATGGGCGCGGTCGGCGTGACGAGCCGCTGCGCCGCGCATCCATTGAGCACGACCACCGCGCCGACGGAGGCGAGTCCCGCGACCCGCGCGCGTCGGATGAATGCGTTTGCAACCATGAGCGAACTTCTCCACGAAATACCGATTCACCGCGAAACGGCTCGCCCATAACGCTGCTCCCGGGCAGAAGTTGACCACCCGGGCGGAGATATGACTCAAGTTGACAGAAGTAACGCGCTTTTAGGAATAATCCAGCTTCGGATACCAGTTCGAACCGCGACCTTCCGGCGTCATGTCGAGCACGGTCCAGAGCGGCATCGGGTCGGGCGCGCCGCGCGGATCTTCGCCCGGATCGGCGGTCGCGAAATCCATCTCGCCGCTCCAGAAATGACGGATCACGCCGTCGCGCCGCGTGAACACGTTGAGCGCGGGTTCGTCGCCGCCTTCTTTCGAAATCGCGTGATAGTCGCGGCTGAAGTGCCCGTTCGTGTCGCTGTACAGCTTGAGATCGCGCCAGCCGCGCTCTTTCTTGAACGCGACGAGTTTTTCGATCGGCGAGCGCGCGATCACCGCGAGCGCCACGCGCTGTTCGATGTCGCGCGCCTCGCCTTCCCAGGCCGACAAAAGCGACGTGCACATCGGACACGGCCGCTCGCGTTGCGGCCCGAACATGTAGCTATACGTGACGAGCGTTTGCCGGTCGCCGAAGAGACCGGCGAAATCGACGGGACCGCTCTCGCTCTCGAACAGATAATCGCCCGTGACTTCGCCGCCGGGCGGCAGCGCGCGCCGCATCCGCGCGACGCGCTCGATATGCCGCCGCAACTCGATCTCCTCGGCCAGCAGCGCGATGCGCGCGCGGCGATACTCCGCGCTCTCGTTCGGGAAGGTCATCGTGGCCCGCGTCGCGAGTTCGGCGGCGGGAATCAGTGAAGGTGTCGATGCCATGCGTGTGCTCCTTTGAGAAACGTCAGTCGCGATCGGGCGCGCCGAGCGGAAACAATCGCCGATACGGCCGCGCCTCGTCCACCGCGCGCGCGAACGACGGCCGCGCCAGCAGCCGCTTGCGGTAGGCGATCACGTTGGCATGCGCCTCCCCGATGCGATGCGACCAGTCCGCGTAGAACAGGAACGGCGCGGCGGCGCAGTCGGCGAGGCTGAACGTGTCGCCCGCCGCCCATTCGCGCGCGGCCATCAGGCGGTCGAGGTACGCGTACGCCGTGTCGAGCATCGCGCGGGCATCGGCGACGCCGCGCGCATCGCGTTCATCGGCGGGCCGCATCGAATCGGCGACGATTTTCTGCTGCGGCGTCGAGATGTAGTTGTCAAAGAACCGATCCATCCAGCGCACGTCGAGCGCGGAGCGCGGATCGTCGGGAATCAGCCGCACCGGGCCGGGATGAAATAGCCCGAGATATTCGATGATGACCGTCGCTTCCATCACCGGCCTGCCGTCGTCGACGAGCACGGGAAAGCGCTTCATCGGCCAGAATTCGGCGAGTTCGCGCATGGATTGCGGCGTTTCCGGCGTGAGCGGCCGCCATTCGAACGGCGTGCCGTTCTCGTACAACGCGACCAGCACCTTCTGACAGTACGACGAAAACGGGTGGGCGTAGAGCATGAGACTCATCGTTTCGGCCTCCGGACGGGTTGTTTTACTGATATCAGTTGTATCGGCTATTGACGACGATCGGCGTCACGGTGAATCGACAAGTCGTGAAGCCGACCGGCAACATTTCGTCATGCAAGGCAACGGTTAAAGGATGAAACCGGATGCATTCTTCATTCGATTGTCGGCGGCGCGCGCGTTTGCTACCGTGACGAGTTCCGGCACGAGGCGGTCGAAGAATCGCGCGGCCGGAATTCCAACCTTCCTACGGTCGAGGGAAAAATTGGTGCGTACAGAAAAGATAAGACTCGTCGTTGCAGACGGGCAACCCGTGATCGTCGCGGGACTGCAAAACTGGTTCGGCGCGCGTGGGCGCTACAGCATCGCGGCGAGCGCTTCGAGCACGGAGGAATTGCTCGCGAAGCTTCAGGACACGACGGGCGACATCATCGTGATCGGCGGCGCGCTCGATGCAAACGCGCCCGCCAGCGACGACAGTGTCGAGCTGCTGTGCCTGCTGCGTCAGCGCCATCCGGAGACGCCGGTCGTCGTCCTCACGGCGGACACCGGCGCGCGCACGTTGCGGGCGATGCAGCGCGCGGGCGCGGCGGGCATCGCGAGTACGCGGGACGAGTTGCGCGAGTTCGGGCGCATTTGCGATCGCGTGCTGTCGGGGGTGACGGGGCTGGTTTCGCGCCGCATCGCGGCTTGCCTCGAATCGAGCGATGATCCGCCCGTCCGCCAGGCGTTCAGCGCGACCGCGACATACGGCGATGTGCGCGTGAGCGTAAAGCCGTTCAGCGCGAAAAGCTGACGTTCCACCGCGATGCGCTCTCCGGCGCATCGCGGTGAAATGGTCCGCGCCCTCAGGCGGCGACGACCGGATCCTTCACGGATTCGAGCTGGCCACGCTTCGTGCCGCCCACGATCCTCGCGTCCTCGAAACCTTTCTCGTACGCGCGCTGATCGAGCGTCTTGAAAAGCGGCTCGAGTTCACTGACCTGCGTGCGGATCAGTTCCATCAACGGTTTCGCCAGCGCCGACGACGCGGCGCACCCGCCGTCGCCGGCAAATTTCGCGGCGCTCAGCGCCTCGACCATCGCACGCAGCGTTTGCGCACGATGCACGCAGTAATCGACGAGCGGCATCGCGTGCGTCACCACCGCGTGGCCTTTTTCGTTCACCGATACCGTCACATTCGGCCCCATGAGTCTCTCCTTGTTCGAATGGCAGGAATGAAACTTTAGAAGTCGTCCTAAGGCCGCCGCCACTGGAAAAATCCGAAAGGCATCGGTTGTCTCGGCTCCGTCAGCAAGGATGCGCCAACTTCGCTAGGATGCTCGCTGGCCTTTCCCGCGCCGACGCCACTTTCCAGCCATCATGCCCACGTTGCCCCAAACCATCGGTTTCACATTCGACCCGCTCGACCGCATGTCCGAGAAACGCGATGACGCCGCGTTCGTCGCCCGTCTGCGCGACGATGCCGCCACGCGCTTCCTTCTCTTTGTCGGCAACGTGCCGCTGGTGAAGCGCACGGCGGGCGGCGAGGCGAGTTTCGATGCACTTTTCGATGCCGACGAAGCCGCGAAGCTCGGCGTGCCGCGCCAAACGGTGCTGCTCGGCCGCGATGCCGATGAACGCGCGCTCTTCGCCTCCACGTTCGACGCCACCGCCGAAGCCGCCGCCAGCGCGCTCGACGGCGTGCCGGTGGAAGCGGTCGAACTGCGGCCCATCGCGATGCAGGGTCTCGTCGCGGCGCCGATCGTCAGCGCGCTCGGCGAAGCGCGTTCGATGCTCGACTGGCACACGCGGCATCGCTTCTGCGCGAACTGCGGCCATCCGACCGACGACGCAGGCGCGGGCTGGCGGCGCATCTGCGGCAACTGCCGCGCGCAGCATTTTCCGCGCGTCGATCCGGTCGTCATCATGCTCGTCACCGATGGCGACCGCTGCCTGCTGGGCCGGCAGCCGCAATTCGCGCCGGGCATGTACTCGGCGCTCGCGGGCTTCATCGAGCCGGGCGAGACGATCGAGCACGCGGTGTATCGCGAGGTGCTGGAGGAGGCGGGCATCCGCTGCGCGGACGTGCGCTATTTCGCGTCGCAGCCGTGGCCGTTTCCGTCGTCGCTGATGATCGGCTGCTTCGCGCGCGCGGGCGGGACGGAGATCGCCATCGATCAAAACGAGCTAGAAGACGCACGCTGGTTCACGCGCGCCGAAGCCGCCGCGATGCTCGACGGCACGCACGCCGACGGGCTTTCAGCGCCGAAGCCGTTCGCCATCGCGCATCACTTGTTGAAGGCGTTCGTGCAGGGCGAATGATCAATTCTGTTCGCGCCACTTCGCGTAGGCCGCGAGTGTTTCGTCGTTCGGCGGATACGTGCCGCGCAGCACCGCGCCCGCTTCCACGCGCTCGGCGATGAACGCTTCCAGCCGTTCCTGCTCGGCGGCGTCCTTCGCGACCTGCTCGGCCATGTGACGCGGCACGATCACGACGCCGTCCACGTCGCCGACGACGATATCGCCCGGATACACCGCCACGCCGCCGCACGCGATCGGCACGTTCATATCCACCGCGTGATGCTTCGCGAGGTTCAGCGGCGCGCTCGCGCCCGCGCAGAAGAGCGGCAGGCCGATATCGCCGATGGTGCCGCTATCGCGCACGCAGCCGTCCGACACCATGCCCGCGACGCCGCGCACCTTGAGGCGCGTCGTGAGAATCGAACCGGTCGACGCCACCGTGCGATCGCCTCGGCAATCCTGCACGAGCACGCTGCCCGGCGGCGCGCTTTCGACGGCCTTGCGCTGCGGGTGATCGGGATTCTGAAACACGCTCAATTGATCGATGTCCTCGCGCGCCGGAATGTTGCGCAGCGTGAACGCCGGCCCGACGAGATTCGGCGCGCCTTTCGCGGGCTTCACGAGCGGCGCGACGCCTTGCAGGAACACGTTGCGCAGACCGCGCTTGAAAAGCTGCGTGGTGAGGGTTGCCGTGCTGACGCCGCGCAGCAGGTCGAGCGTTTCATCCGAAACGGCGATGTCTTGAGTCGTCATGGTCGATATTCGTTCAGTGGATTTCCGGTTCGCCGCCGTCGGCTTCGGACTTTTCTTCGAGAAAATCGAAGTCGCAGCCCTTGTCCGCCTGCGTCACATGCAGTTGATGCATCACGCCGAAGCCCCGCTCGAACGGACGCTTCGGCGGCGTCCAGACGGCGCGGCGCGCGGCGAGTTCATCGTCGTTGATATCGAGATGCAGGCGGCGCGCGGGCACGTCCAGTTCGACGATATCGCCGTCTTTCACGAAGGCAAGCGGCCCGCCGACGAACGATTCCGGCGCGACGTGCAGCACGCATGCGCCGTAGCTCGTGCCGCTCATGCGCGCGTCGGAGATGCGGACCATGTCGCGCACGCCCTCTTTCAGCAGCTTTTGCGGGATCGGCAACTGGCCCCACTCCGGCATGCCGGGCGCCCCCACCGGCCCCGCATGTTGAAGCACGATGACCGAATCGGCGGTGATGTCGAGCGCTTCGTCGTCGATGCGCGCCGCCATGTCCGCGTAGTCCCTGAACACGACCGCCGGCCCGCGATGCCTGAGCAGACGCGCTTCCATCGCCGCCGGCTTGATGACGGCGCCGTCCGGCGCGAGGTTGCCGGTGAGGACTGCGAGGCCATCGTTCGGCACGAGCGGATTGCTGCGCCGTCGAATGACGTCGTCGTCGAAAATTTCGGCGCCCGCGATGTTCTCGCCGAGGGTCGCGCCATTGACCGTTAGTTGCCTTCCATCGATCAAATCGCCGAGTTCGGCGAGCAGCGCGCGCAGTCCGCCCGCGTAGAAGAAGTCCTCCATGAGATAGCTGCCCGCCGGACGCACATTGGCGATGACCGGCGTCACGCGCGATAGCTCGTCGAAGCGCGCGGTCGTGAGCGGCACGCCCGCGCGCCGCGCGACGGCGACGAGATGCACGATCGCGTTCGTCGATCCGGACATCGCGAGCACGGTGGTGACGGCGTTATCGAAGGACTTCGCGGTGAGAATGTCGGACGGCTTCAGATCCGTCCACACCATCTCGACGATGCGCTGTCCGGTCAGCGACGCGTACTGCGCATGCCGCGAATCGACCGCCGGAATCGACGCGAAGCCCGGCAGCGTGAGGCCGAGCGCTTCGGCGGCGCTCGTCATGGTGGAAGCGGTGCCCATCGTCATGCAATGGCCCGGCGATCGCGCGATGCCGCTCTCCACGCCCTTCCACTCCTCCTCCGTGATCCGGCCCGCGCGCAGCTCGGCCCAATACTTCCATGTGTCGGAGCCGCTGCCGAGCGTGCGGCCGTTCCAGTTGCCGCGCAGCATCGGGCCGGCGGGCAGATAGATCGCGGGCAGGTCCATGCTGATCGCGCCCATCAGCAAGCCGGGCGTGGTCTTGTCGCAGCCGCCCATCAGCACGCAGCCGTCGAACGGATAGGAGCGCAGCAGTTCTTCGACTTCCATCGCGAGGAAATTGCGATAGAGCATGGTCGTCGGCTTCTGAAACGGCTCGGCGAGCGTCATCACCGGCATTTCGACCGGAAAGCCGCCCGCCTGCCACACGCCGCGCTTTACTTCCTCGACGCGCTGCCTGAAATGCGTGTGGCACGGATTGATTTCGCTCCACGTATTGATGACAGCGATCACCGGCTTGCCCATGTAATCGGACGGGTGATAGCCCATCTGCGCCGTGCGCGAGCGATGGCCGAACGAACGCAGATCGTTCACGCCGTACCAGCGATGGCTGCGCAATTCTTCCGGCGTCTTGCGGATGGTCGGATCGTAGGCCAAGCGACGTCTCCCTTCACGTTACCGTCTGGATGTGCGTGATGGTAGCGATGTCATCGCGCACCGTCGCTTGGGGCTTTTACGAGAACGCTTACTTGGGGTGAGACAGATGAAGGCGATCGGCGCGTCAACCCGAAACGAACGGCGCGGCGAGAATCAGCACGCATTCGGTGAGAAACGACCCAAGGCCGACGCCGATCAGCACGCGCGCGACATAGGTCCACATGCGGCGATCGACATTGCCGGAGCATCGCCACGCCGCCGTGCACCACGCGAGGTACAGCGCCGCGCAGGCCGCGAACAGGCCCAGCATGCCGGGCCAGAACCAGATGGTGATCAAGAGGAACGATTCGGGCGAGACGCCGGTGCCCCAGAGGTACAGATACACCGCCCACCATGCGAGGTGCAGCGGCAGGCCCAGCAGCCACCAGACTTTCCAGAACCGTTCTTCCCCGCGCCAGGCCTTACGCAACATGCGTCCGTTTTATCGTGGAATGAGGTTCGCATTTTACTTCACGCGCGGTCCCCGACAGTTGACCGAAAGCCGCAGTTACGACTAGGTTCTCTAGGCTTTTCAGCCTTTTGCGTCGCAGCAAACGCGGACGCATTACATTTACCTTTCGTTTATCTGGCTCGCGAGATCGCCGCAATGCATCGCCAGCGCGCGCAGCGACGGCCACATGTGCATGTAGTGAACCATGAAGCTGTCGGGTCGCTGAAGCTGATATGGCGTGTTCAGCGTGATGCAGTCGATAAGGTCCGCGTCGCTTGCCATGCCGTGCCGCGTCAGCACCTTGATGAACGCTTCCTGATCGCCGCCGCTCGCGTAAGTCGATGACTTATCCGCCACGCCGCCGATCGCCTCTTCCACTTCCGCGAGCACGTCGAGATTGGCTTGCGTGCGTCGAAAGCCCATGATGCCCGAGTTGAACTGCCAGCTCATGTCCATTGCGATCACGCGATCGCGATTCGCGAGCAATGTGTCGAGCGGCATCGATTGGTCGATCACGAGCACGTCGGCATCGATCCAGAAGACCCACTCATGCGACGGCAAATGACGTCGCAGCACCCACGGCTTCAGCCAGTTGCCGCTCGCGCCGTGACCGGCATCGGATGGCACGTCGCGATATAAATGCAGCGCGTAGCCGTGTCGCGCGCAATATCGGCGCAGGTTGCGCTCCGCGATCTCGCCGTACGCGCGGATGTTCGGCGTATAGAGCATGACGAGCGCGACAGGCGCGTCGGGGTTCAGCGCCTCGTAGGCAGATTCGGCGGAATTCGGCGCGGACGGCGGCGGCAGACTCAGATAAGGCCGCGCTCTAGACTGGCAATCGTTGATGTGCTCTGCGAAGAGATCGCGCAGATCGGCGTGGACGGGCTGATTGGGCGGCGCATCGGGAATATCGGCGAGCGCGATGGTGAACGCGCGCCATTGCGTCCACGTCGGATCGATATGCCACGCGGCGGGCGTCACCGGATGCACGCCGTCGAAGCACGCCATGTATCCGAACGGCGACGTCGCGCGCAGCAGTTCCGATTCGCTCGCGGCCGACGCACCGAATTTCGCACGCGCGCACAGGCGCTCCACCGCTTCTCGCGATGCCGCCGTGTTGCGCCACAACTGGAATGCGCCGATGACGGTGTCGGTCTCTGCATCGCCCATCGACACGGTGATATGGTCGCGGCCCGCACCGAGCAACGCTTCGCACGCGATGTCGCGCACGATCAGACAGTCCTGCGTGAGCAGCAGCACGAGATCGCCTTCAGCCGATGCGCGCAGCCTGCGCAGCAGCGTCTGATACTTCAGCACCGTGCGCAGATGCGTCCAGCCGATACCGCTCGCATCGACATATTCGTGCGCGTAGCCGCGCCTCGCGCAATAGCGCCGATGATTCTCGAAAGACGCGTGCGCGTCACGGACTGCGAAGAAACTGATGAGCTTCGTCGTCATGGCATGCTCGATGGAAAATTGGCGAGGCAGTTTTCGATTCTGCGTCGCCTTCCCATTCGTCAGCAAGCCGAAGGACAGTTTGTTGCAAGCGGCGGCGGGCGGGCCGCCTCGGCTTCAGCCGGCCCGCCGCGCGCCGCCGAACAAAAGCGCTTACCGCTCCATCGTCGCCATATCGATCACGAAGCGATACTTCACGTCGCTCTTCAGCATGCGCTCGTACGCCGTGTTGACCTCGTCCATGCGGATCATTTCGATGTCGGACGTGATGCCGTGCTTGCCGCAGAAGTCGAGCATTTCCTGCGTCTCCGCAATGCCGCCGATCAGCGAACCGGCCAGCGAGCGGCGCTTGAAGATCATGTTCATCACCGAAGGCGACGGATGCGGATGCTCCGGCGCGCCCACCAGCGTCATCGTGGCATCGCGCTTGAGCAGCGCAATGAACTGATCGAGGTTATGCGACGCCGCCACCGTGTTCAGGATGAAATCGAAGCTGTTCGCGTGCGCGGCCATCTGGTCCGGATCCTTCGACACGACTACTTCGCTCGCGCCCAGACGCTTCGCATCGTCGATCTTGTTCGGCGACGTGGTGAAGAGCACGACATGCGCGCCCATCGCCGCCGCGATCTTCACGCCCATATGCCCGAGTCCGCCCAGGCCCACGATGCCGACCTTGTCGCCCGGCTTCACGTTCCAGTGGCGCAGCGGCGAATACGTCGTGATGCCCGCGCACAGCAGCGGCGCGACCGCGGCCAGTTCGAGATTCTCGGGAATGCGCAGCGTGAACGCTTCATCGACGACGACCGACGTCGAATAGCCGCCATAGGTCACGCCGCCCGTCTTCTTGTCCGGCGAGTTGTAGGTTTGCGTGAAGCTCTCGGGACTTTCGCAATACTGTTCGAGACCTTCCTTGCAGGCATCGCAAACGCGACACGAATCCACCATGCAGCCGACGCCCGCGAGGTCGCCCGCCTTGAACTTCGTTACGTCCGATCCGACTTCGGACACGCGACCGACGATCTCATGGCCCGGCACGATCGGATAGTTCGTGCCGCCCCATTCGTTGCGCGCCATGTGCAGATCGGAATGGCAGACGCCGCAAAACAGAATGTCGATGCGCACGTCGTTCGGGCCGACATCGCGGCGCTGAATTTCGAGCGGACCGAGCGGCTTGTCGGCTGCGGACGCTGCATACGAATACGCTTTCAACATGAACGATTTCCCTCTTTGATTTTGATGTAAGGACATGCAACCGCGCCTTCACGCGTTGGAAAACGCGAGAGGAAAGCGCGGCTGAATCAGGTGCGTGGCTGCCTGAGGCGCGGCATTTTATGTGCGAAGGCCAACGTTCGCCAGCACGCTTTGCGTCCGTTTGGGCTTGATAGCCGATGCTGCCGATACTTCGGCGTCGGCGCGGACTCTCGTTACTGTATGCCTATCAGAATATCTCTGCTTGAACCGCGGGCGGCCTCTTTCTGGAGCCCTCCATGAGCAGGACTATTCGAGAGCGAACGTCGGTCATAACGTCGTCACAGACGCGCGACTAGCGTATCGGAACCAAAGAGAGGGCGAGATCATGCAGGCGAATGCAACGAGGGTGAGCATCGATTTACCGGAAGGCACCGTCACGGCGGAATTTCATCCCGATACCGGGCGGCTCAGGATTCTGGAACGCGACGTGCTGCGCGTCGAGCTTTTTCCGCCGCACTCGTGGTTCACGGTGGCGTCCGTCGCGGGCAATAGCCGATGGGGCACCCGCGCGCGCGAAGCGGATCTGTATCTCGTGCTGGAGAGCTACGTCATGCAGCGCTTCGGCATGTCGGCGCTGAAGAAAGACGTTCCGCGCGCGCGATGGAGCGCACCGGAACCGCGCGGCTACGGCTTGCGCGAGGAACGCCGCGTGCGCTGATAGGACCCGTTCGGCTTCGTCTTTACCCATTCGACGAAGCCGCGCACCTGATCGTCCGCGAGCAGCGCTTCGACGGTCGAAAACTGCTGCGCGAGTTGCTTTTCGCTGAACAACGCATGCAATTGCCGATGACAGATACGATGAAACACCGCCGTCTCGCGTCCGCCCTGCGACTTCGGCACGAGGTGATGCAAGTCGCGTTCGGACGGCGGCACCGGACGGCCGCATAGCGCGCAGACTTCTTCCTGCGGCGGGTGATACCACGGTTCGGTCGCGCGCCTGGCCATCGTGCGGATCGTCTGCGGAAATTGTCGACGATTCAGTGTACGCCGCGTCTCGCGACGCTGCCGCGGGCGTTCCCGTGGCATCATGAAGGCGCTGTTCACCGTCCACGCAACCTCACGCCGGAGACGTCATGGAAGTGACCATCAGCGAATTGACGGGCCTGCTCGCGGAACTCGAACGTGAAGATCCCGTCGATTACGGCGATTTGCCGTTCGGCGAACCGGAACTGCGCAGTCTGGTGTTGACTTCGTTACTGGAGAAACATCGTAATCTGCAGGCGAGCGGCCTGAACGCCGGCGATGTCAATCTCACTTACATGCTCACGACCGCGCTGCTTCTGATTGAGAATCTCGTGTTGCATGCGCGGCTGCTCTTGCTGCAAGGACAGCGCATCGATGTCAACGCGCTGTTGCGAAAGTACTCCGGCGGCTGACGGTTCGGCTTCTTCAACCGCGCGCGGACTTCGGCGGCCTGTAACCGGGAATCTGGCTCAATGCGCGATGGCACGCCGCCGACAATGCGGCCAGCCGGTCGACGCTCGCGCGCATCTGCCGATGCGTCTCTCCGATGTTCTCCCGCAATATCGCGAGCCTTGGCAAGATCGTGTCGTCCATCGCGTCGCCGACCGCGCCGCACGCGAGCAGCGTTTGCGCGTCGTCGTGTGCTTCGCGCAGTTCCATCACGTTGACGCGGTTCTGTGCAAGCAGCCGCGCATGCGTCTCGGCGAGACCGCCGAGGCCCATGTCACGCATGCGCTCGACGAACGTGTACATGGATCGCATCGAGGTTTCGGCGGCGTCGTAGGCCACGAACTGGACATCGTCGACGCGCAGCGAAAGACGGCCTTCCGGTGTTTCGAATTCGAGCTTCATGGGCATGGTGACAACGCGGTGATTTGAGTTGTCCCATTCTAGGCAGCGCGTTCGGGCGGCCGCGTAGGAGTAGACCGAATACGCAGTACGCTTTTGCGTTCAGTCTGTTTCGAAACGCGTTACGACTTGGTGGCTGACGTCTCGATCGACGTTGCGTCGTCGGCGACTTCGAAGCCCCAATCGCCGAACGTGTACCAGTCGTCGCCCATCAATTCGGCCGGATGTTGCGTGCGGTTCGATCCGTTGCCGCAGCGCATGGCGTTCGCCGCGCAATGGTGGTCGCAGCCCCAGCAATTGCGTTCCGGATGCTTCGGATGCAGAGGGAATCGTTTGGCCATGACGTCGTGGTTCTTTGTTGATCGCCCTTAGCGTAGGAGGCTGGCGGGCAACCAACGATCCACCGAATTCGATTCAGCAGCCGGCGGCGGCCGCTTTCGTCGTACCGGTCAGCAGCAGTTCGATCAACTCGCGCACGCTGCGAATCGCCGCGCCGAACGGCAGTTTCTCGCGGCCACGGAAAAAGAGTCCGTTGCCGACATCGCCGCGCAGCGCCGCCGCGAGCCGCGTATCGATGCAGAAGTGGCCGAACTTCTCGATGCCATCGCGCAAACCGCACACGCTCAGGCATTCGAGTGCGGTCGGGCACGTCTGCTTGCGCGCGCCGATCTTGGTGCGAATGCGTTCTTCGTTGCGCAGATAACGCGTGAGCCACGGCGTCTTGACCGCGCGCGCGGGCAGCCCGGTCACGCTGATGAACTCGACGATATCGTCCGGCGTGGCTTCCACGAGCACGCGCTTGAACTCCGGATGCGCGTCGCCTTCCTCGGTGACGGCAAATGGCGTGCCGATCTGCACGCCGTTCGCGCCCGCCGCGAGCCACGTGCGCACCGCTTCGTGACTGTTGATGCCGCCCGCGACGATCACCGGCACGTCCGCTCTCGTGATGCCGAGCGTCTTGAACACCGTCTCCAGTTCTTCGAGCACGCGCGCGAATCCGAAGCGCTCGTTGTTCATGTCCGATACGTCCGTCACGCCGAGATGTCCGCCCGCGTGCGCAGGATGCTCGATCACGATGGCGTCCGGCAAGCGCCCCTTCTTCATCCACTTCTTGAGGACGAGATTGACGCCGCGGCTGTCGGAGAGAATCGGGATCAGCGCGATGTCGCGGCCTTCGGTCAGATCGGGCAGGTCGAGCGGCAGGCCCGCGCCCATCACGATGGCGTCCGCGCCTTCGTCGCAGGCCACGCGCACGTAGTCGGCGTGCGCGCTGACCGCTTTCATCACGTTGACGGCGATCATGCCGCGCCCTTCCGACAACGCCTTCGCGCTGCGGATCTCGCGCGCGAGCGCCGTGAGATTCGCCTGCTCGAGCGTTTCGCGCGACGGATCGGCCTTGCACGCGGCGGTCAGGTCCGCGTGATGATGACGCAAGTCGATGCTCGCGATCGTTCCGACGGCGCCTTCGCGCGCGACGCTTCCCGCCAGCCGATGCGCGGAGATGCCGACTCCCATGCCGCCCTGCACGATGGGCAGCAGGCTGCGCCCGCGAATCGTCAGCGGCGCGAAGCCATGAAGTGCGGACGTCGAAGAGATTGAGGTTTCAGCGTGGTTTCGATTCATGATCTGACTGGCGAATGACGCGCGCGTGGCCCGTTCGGGGCATCGGCGGCGTTCAAATGGATTCGGTGAGAACGGACGCAGCATCGCGCCCGGCTGCATAGAGCGCGACCTGGACGCGGCTCGTGAAATTCAGCTTGCGCAGGATGTTGCGCACGTGGATCTTGACGGTGCTTTCCGCGAGCGACAGCGTGCGCGCGATTTCCTTGTTGCTCGCGCCGCGAGACAGTTCGCGGATGATGTCGCGTTCGCGCGAGGTGAGCGGATTGGACGCCGCCACCGACGCATTCGCGGCCGGCGCAACATCCGTCTGCGCGGCCGGGCGGCGCATGCTCGCGACGAGCTTCGCGGTCATGTCGTCGGCAATCACGGGCCGACCCGCCGCCGCCTTACGGATGGCCGCGGCGAGCGTGTCCGCCTCGATGTTCTTCAGCAGAAAGCCGCACGCGCCGTCACGCAGCGCGACCGACAATTCCTCCACGTCCTCGGACACCGTCAGCATGACCACGGCCGCCCGAGGCACGTCCTGCACGAGCAGCCGCAGCGTTTCCAGGCCGGAAAGCCCCGGCATGTTGATGTCGAGCAGGATGACGTCCGGGCAGAACTGCTTCGCCCGTTTGATGCCTTCGTGTCCATCCGCTGCTTCGCCGACGACCTCGAAATCCGGCGTGCGTTGCAACAGCGCGTGCACGCCCGACCGGAACAGCGTGTGGTCGTCGATGAGCAGAATGCGGATGGTCATGATGAAGATCCCCGGACGGCGAATGCCGTGCGCGCGTCAGACCGCCTGACGCGCATGAGTTGGCAGAATGAGTTCGACGCGCGCACCGCGCCTGGGCGACCCGGTCAGTTGAAGCCTGGCCGAGAGCCGCTCCGCTCGCTCGCGCATGATGTGAAAACCGACGTGCCTTTCGTCGAGGAAGCCCATATCGCCGGGATCGTAGCCCAGGCCGTCGTCCTCGACCAAGAGACTGAATCCACTATCGTTGACGATCGTCACATTCACGTGACGCGCCTCTGCATGCTTGCGCACGTTCGAGAGCGCTTCCTGAAGAATGGAATAGACCCTCGGCACGATGGCCCACGTGCCGGCCGCGAGCATCAACACCGGCGCGACGAACTTGTTCAACGCGGCGCCCGAGTTGCCCGCGCCGAAGACACCCATCGCGAGGCCCTGTCGCGCCTTCGGAAACCATCGCGCGACACAGGGCGTTCCGACCGAGAACGATCCGCCCGCAATGCCGACGAATAGCCCGAGCACGAGGAATTGCCAGAACGCGGTGGCATACGCGATGAGCCATATCGGCACGATGGTGACCGCCATCGTGCAGAAGAAAACGATGCGTCCGCCGTGGCGATCGGTCCAGATGCCGAGCGGCACGCGCGCAAGCGATCCCGTCAGCACGGGCGTGGCGGCGATGAGGCCGAATTCGGTGTCGGTGAGATGAAGCTGCTGCTTCAGTGGAATGCCGAGAATCGCGAACATCATCCAGACCGCGAAGCAGATGTTGAACGCGAACGTGCTCGCGGAGAGCACGCGCCAGGCAGTGGTGTCGGCCGTGACCGACGATGCCGCGGGTGAGTTGACGACGCTCATCGTCCTGTCCTCGTGATGAAAGGTTTCATCGCGAGGATAGGGAGCGCGAGGTTGGGCGACTATCCGCCGGGCGGAGGAGCGCGACGGTTAGCCGCTAGTCAGAAAGGAGTAGTCGGCGCGCTCGTGGTTAGCGGTTAGCTGCCGGCCTGCATGCTCTTCGGCACGCTGTATCGCCCATTGCGGTATTCGAGCGTGACATTCGACTGCTTCGGCGCGGCGCTCTTGCTGACGCATTCGTCTTTCACCATGCGCGTGTCGCTGCGCACGGTCTTTTCCGCGATCTTCAGCGATGCGTAGCCATCGCGGCCGGCGGGGCCCATCGCGATGGTTCGGGTGGTCGAGTCGTAGGAGCCTTCGCATTGCGTGTTCCATTCGCCAGTCGCGTGATCGACCGCGATCGAGTCGAGCACCGGCCGCAACGTGTCGCCTTCGAGCACGTAAAGGCTCAGCGACGTCTCGCCATACGGATTCGCACGCGACGCCCCCTCATGACTCACGCGCACGCCGAACGCGCGGATCGCCGGCGTGAGCTGATAGCGCGCCGTATCGATCGCGATGTCCGAGAAGCGGATTGCATCGTCCGTGATCGCGTTCGGACGATACAGATGCGCGACGATCGCCCCCGACGCGCTATCCGCGACGAGCACTTCGAGATCCACCGCGGCGGATTGATCGTCGTGGGGCAGCGTGATCGCCGCGAGCGTCAGTTGCGGATTCGCGGGCCACGCCTTGCACGCGCTGCGTTCGGTATCGACGGAGCGCTCCGGATGCAGCTTGGTCATCCACCCCGTCATCATGTCCTCGCAAGCGGCGCGAGCGAGCATCGGCATTACCAGAATGGCAGCCGCAATGAATAGCTTCTTTTTCATTTCTTTGATATTGGTCATTAAAAACCGGATAACTCGCCAGAATGAGCCACACCGGCTTTCACATTTTGACGGCTCAGACTCATTCGAAAAGGCGTCGCCACATGATTTGACGAAACACGTAATAGAAGTCTGCACCGATGCAAAAAATTGATACATCGCAAAGAGTGTGTTTCATACGCACTCCCCAACTGCGCGCGGCCCCGTCAAAATAATGAGTTCACAAAAGTCACTGTTTTCCATACGACTTCTCGAGACGATTGAACGTGCGCGACACAGCGTCGCAATCGCGTCTTTTGAGACCAAATTCCATACTTTCGCAATATCGCGATAAATCTCGCGTGGCATCATCGCGTCGCGGCGCAACGCCGTGAAACGGCGTTCTTCCCAGGACGCTTCGATCCAAAAAACCAGCGAATGCAATGAATGAAAATACTCACCGTTTAGCAGCGCCATTGTTATCGGGTTTGTTGGCCAGTGTCTGTCTCTCGGGATGCAAACTCGAGGTGCTCGATTCGAAAGGCGTGATCGGCGTAGCGGAAAGCTCGCTCATCGCCACCGCGACTTACACGATGCTCCTCGTCGTCGTTCCGGTGATCCTGCTCACCCTGATCTTCGCCTGGCGCTATCGCGCATCCAACAAGAACGCGACCTACGCGCCGAAATGGGCGCACTCGACGGCCATCGAGGTCGTGGTGTGGGCCATTCCGGCGGCCATCATCCTGTATCTCGGCATGCTGACGTGGCGGACCTCGCACGAACTCGACCCGTACAAGCCCATCAACGTCGAGAACGTGAAGCCCATCAACGTCGAAGTCGTGGCGCTCGACTGGAAGTGGCTCTTCATCTATCCGGATCTGGGCGTCGCTTCGGTCAACCAGCTCGCGTTCCCGGTCGGCACGCCGGTCAACTTCCGCATCACCTCGGACTCGGTGATGAACTCGTTCTTCATCCCGCAACTCGGCGGCCAGATCTACGCGATGGCCGGCATGCAGACGCAACTGCATCTGCTCGCCGATCACGCGGGCGACTACGCGGGCATCTCGGCCAACTACAGCGGCGCAGGCTTCTCCGACATGAAGTTCCGCGCGCTCGCCATGTCGCAGGCTGACTTCGATTCGTGGGTCCAGAAGGTCAAGACCGCGCCGGAAGGCCTCGACATGAACGTCTACGCAGGCGTCGCGCGTCCGAGCCAGAAGGTGGCGGTGCGCTACTTCTCCACCGTCGATCCGAAGCTCTTCAACAACATCGTCGGCAAGTACAACAACGGGAATGTTGCCGTTGGTGCGAATTGTGTAACCAAGGGGTAAGCCATGTTCGGCAAATTAACGCTTGAGGCGATCCCGTATCACGAGCCGATCATCATGGGGGCGACCGTCCTCATGGCGATCCTCGCGCTCGGTACGGTCGCCGCTCTCACGAAGTTCGGAAAATGGGGCTGGCTCTGGCGCGAGTACCTGACGTCGACCGACCACAAGCGCATCGGCATCATGTATCTGGTCGTCGCCGGGCTGATGCTCGTGCGGGGTTTCGCCGACGCCGTCATGATGCGCGCGCAGCAGGCGCTCGCGATGGACGCGCCCGGCTATCTGCCGCCGCATCACTTCGACCAGATCTTCACGGCGCACGGCACCATCATGATCTTCTTCATGGCGATGGCCCTGCTCGTGGCGTTCTTCAACCTCGTGGTGCCGCTGCAAATCGGCGCGCGCGACGTTGCGTTCCCGTTCATCAACTCGCTCTCGTTCTGGATGACGGCCATGGCCGCTATCCTGATCAACCTGTCGCTGTTCATCGGCGAGTTCTCGACGACCGGCTGGCTCGCGTATCCGCCGCTCTCCGAGACGCAGTTCAGCCCGGGCGTCGGCGTGGATTACTACATCTGGGCGCTGCAGTTGTCCGGTGTCGGCACGCTTCTGACCGGCGTGAACTTCTTCGTGACCATCGTGAAGATGCGCGCACCCGGCATGACGTGGATGAAGCTGCCCGTGTTCACGTGGACGGCGTTCTGCTCGAACGTGCTGATCATGGCGACGTTCCCGATCCTGACCGTCGCGCTCGCGCTGCTCGGCCTGGACCGTTACCTCGGCATGCACTTCTTCACGAATGACGGCGGCGGCAACCCGATGGTCTACCTGAACCTGATCTGGGCCTGGGGTCACCCCGAGGTCTACATCCTGGTTCTTCCGGCGTTCGGCATCTACTCGGAAGTCGTGTCGACGTTCTCGAAGAAGCCGCTCTTCGGCTACAAGACGATGGTGTGGGCAACGTGCTGCATCATGGTTCTGTCGTTCCTCGTGTGGGCGCACCACTTCTTCACGATGGGCTCGGGCGCGAACGTCAATGCCTTCTTCGGCATCATGACCATGATCATCTCCATTCCCACGGGCGTGAAGATCTTCAACTGGCTGTTCACGATGTACCGCGGCCGCGTGCAGTTCACCACGCCGGTTCTCTGGACCGTCGGCTTCATCATCACCTTTACGCTCGGCGGCATGACGGGCGTGATGCTCGCCATTCCGGGCGCGGACTTCGTGCTGCACAACTCGCTGTTCCTGATCGCTCACTTCCATAACGCGATCATCGGCGGCGTGGTGTTCGGCTACTTCGCGGGCGTGCAGTACTGGTGGCCGAAGGTGTTCGGCTTCAAGCTCGACGAAAAGCTCGGCCGCAACGCGTTCATCTGCTGGTTCGTGGGCTTCTTCGTTGCGTTCGTGCCGATCTACATCCTCGGTTTCATGGGCATGACGCGCCGTCTGCAGCACTACGACAACCCCGCATGGCAGCCGTACCTGGTCGTCGCTGCATGCGGCGTGGGCATCATCGCGCTGGGCGTGGTGTTCCAGGTCGCGCAGATCGTGGTGAGCGTGATTCGCCGCAACCAGCCGGCTTATCGCGACGTCACGGGCGACCCGTGGGATGGCCGCACGCTCGAATGGTCGATCAGCTCGCCGCCGCCGGTCTACAACTTCGCGCACGTCCCGGCCGTTCGTGAGCTCGACGACTTCGCGAACGCGAAAGAAACGGGCCGCGTAGAGACGCGTCCGCTGCGCGACATTCATATGCCGTCGAACACGAGCGCGGGCTTCCTGGTCGGCGTGTTCGCGCTGGCTCTCGGTTTCGCGGCGATCTGGCACATCTGGTGGCTGGCTATCGCCGGTCTGATCGGCGCGGCGGCGGTCGTCATCGGCTACAGCTTCGCGGAAAACGCTGGCTACATCATCCCCGCCGCCACCGTGAAGGCGACCGAAGAGCGCAACCGTCCGCCGAAGGCCCCGGCCAAGGCAGGCGCGGGCCGCGAAATGGAACTGGAGGTTCTGTAAATGTCGCAATCGACACTTTCCGCGCAACACGCGCACGAGCACGAGCACCAGCCGTCGCATTCGGTATTCGGCTTCTGGTCCTACCTGATGACCGACTGCCTGCTGTTCGCTTCCCTCTTCGCGACGTTCGCGATGTTTGCGAGTCAGTTCGCGGGCGGTCCCACGGCGAAAGACCTGTTCAAGCTGAGCGATGTCGGGATCGAAACCGGCCTGCTGCTCACGAGCAGCTTGACGTTCGGCTTCGCGATGATCTCCGCGCATCGCCAGAAGAAGGGCGACGTGCTGCTGTGGCTGGCCGTCACGTTTCTGCTGGGCGCGGGCTTCCTGTGCTTCGAACTGCAGGAATTCGCGCATCTCGTGGCTGAAGGCGCGGGTCCGCAGCGCAGCGCGTTCTGGTCGGCGTTCTTCACGCTGGTCGGCACGCACGGCCTGCACGTCACGCTCGGCATGGTGTGGCTCGTCGTGCTCGCCGTGCAGATGATGAAGAAGCCGGCTCTGGGCGAACGCGAACTGCGCCGGCTCGCCTGCCTCAGCCTCTTCTGGCACTTCCTCGACATCGTCTGGATCTGCGTGTTCTCCTTCGTCTACCTTGCGAGCGTCGTCTAATGGCACATACGCATACAACGCATAGCGATATTCCGCACGTCACCGTGGGCGGATATCTGATCGGCTTCGTGCTGGCTGTCGTTCTCACGGTGGCATCGTTCTGGCTCGTGACCGCCGGCAAGCTGTCGGGCGAGCAAGGGCTCGTGTGGCTAGCGGTGCTGGCGGCGGTTCAGGTCGTCGTGCACGTGGTGTTCTTCCTGCACGTGAACTCGTCGAAGGAACAACGCTGGAACGCCATGTCCTTTGCCTACACGATCATCATGTCGCTCGTGATCATCGTCGGCACGGTGTGGGTCATGCATAACGTCCACATGCTCATGATGGCGCGTTAAGCAGCAAGTCGTTAAGCAAGTCGCTTTAGCCGATTCATCGGCACGAAAAGGCGGGTCCGGATTCGGACCCGCCTTTTTTTGTTCGCGTTTTCCCTGACTGTTGCAAATCTTGACAATCACGAAAGCTGGCGCGAACATCTGTCCATAATTTGATTCATTAATCCACAATATGGACAAAGGAGACGCGATGCCCGCGCCCAAACCCACGGCGGACGCCATGACGCCGTATCAGTATCCCAATCCCAAGGAAGCGCAGAAGGAAATCGTCATCGGGAACGCCATTCCCACGGACGAGCGCGAGTGGGTGCCGCAAGCCGAAAACGTGTGGTTTCGCCCGCTCTGCCTGAACGTCTCCACCGGCTACTGGATGAACCTGCTGCGCGTGCGCAAGTCCGGCGTGCTGTCGCGGCATCGTCATCCGCAAGCGGTGCACGGCATGGTGCTGAAGGGCCGCTGGCGTTATCTCGAACACGACTGGGTCGCGACCGAAGGCAGCTATGTCTTCGAGCCGCCCGGCGAAACGCACACGCTCTACGTGCCGGAAGACGTCGAAGAGATGATCACGTACTTCCAGGTGAACGGCGTGATGTTCTATTGCGATCCCTACGGCAACTACACCGGCTACGAAGACGTGTTCACCAAGGTGGACATGTGCCGCAAGCATTACGAGGCGGTCGGCCTGGGCGCGGATTTCGTCGATCAGTTCATCCGTTAATCGCCGCCCGGCTCGAACAAAGCATTCGATAAACCACACCGAAGCCTCATCGAAGCGACTTCGGAGGAGACAACATGCAGAGCAAATCGCCGCGCCTCAAGCGCATTCAATGGGTCGCGCTCACGTTCCTGACGCTCGCCGGGATCGTGAATTATCTGGACCGCAGCACGCTGTCCATCGCCAATCATTCGGTCACGCAGGAACTCGGCTTGTCCGCTTCGCAGATGGGCTTGCTGCTCTCCGCGTTCTCGTTCGCGTATGCGTTCTCGCAGTTGCCCATCGGCGTGATGCTCGATCGATTCGGCGCGCGCATCATGCTCGGCCTCGGCATGTTCGTGTGGTCCGTCGCGCAGTTGTTCGGCGGCCTCGTGACGAACCTGCAGCAGTTCCTGTTCGCCCGCGTCGCGCTCGGCATCGGCGAGGCGCCGCAGTTTCCGGCCGGCGCGAAAGTGGTCTCGGAATGGTTCGCGCAGCGCGAACGCGGCAAGCCGACGGGCATCTTCGTCACGTCATCGACGATCGGACCCGCGCTCGCGCCGCCGATCCTCACCGTGCTGCTGCTCTCGTTCGGCTGGCGCAACATGTTCGTCATCATGGGCGTGCTCGGTATCGCGGTGGCGATCGGCTGGTATATCGTTTATCGCAATCGCAAGGATGTCGCGCTCGAACCGCAGGAACTCGCGCACCTGACCGAAGGCGAACCGGCACAGCGCGCGGAACGCAACATGAGCTTCGCGGAGTGGCGCGGTCTGTTCGGCAAGGCGACGACCTGGGGCATGATCTTCGGCTTCATGGGCGTCATCTACATGGTGTGGCTGTATCTGACGTGGCTGCCCGCGTATCTGGAACATGAGCGGCATCTGACCATCGCGAAGACGGGCTGGATCGTATCGATTCCCTATCTCGCGGGCACGCTCGGCATGCTGTCGTCGGGCTTCATCGCCGATGGCCTGATGGCGCGCGGCGTCGCCCCGATCCGCAGCCGCAAGTGGCCGATCTGCTCCGGTCTCATCGGCGCGGCGCTCTTCACCGTGCCGGCCGCGTTCACGCCGAACCTGACGCTCGCGATCGTCTATCTTTCCGCCGCGATGTTTTTCGTCAACATGGCGAGCGGCGCGGCATGGGCGCTCGTGTCGGTGGCGGCTCCGCGCCACATGGTCGCGTCGCTCGGCAGCATTCAGAACTTCGGCGGTTACTTCGGCGGCTCGTTCGCGCCGTTCATCACCGGGCTCGTCGTCGACAAGACACACTCGTTCGTGAACGCGTTCCTGATCTCCGCCGCCGTCGCGTTCGCGGCTGCGCTCGTCTATATGTTCGTCGTCCGCACGCCGATTCAGGATACCGAGCAAAACGCGTCGCCCGTTCCCGTCGTTTGAGGCTCGCAGACATGACTTTTCAAGCTGATCTCTTCAAGGGCAAGACCGTCGTCGTGACCGGCGGCACACAAGGCATCGGCGCGGGCATCGCGCAGCAGTTCGCGGCGCTCGGCGCGCGCGTGATCGCCGCCGGCATCGCGCCGACCGATGCGCAACGCGACGCGCTCCGTGGCATCGAAGTGGCCGCGCTCGATGTCGCCGATGCCGCGAGCACCGCCGATCTCTTCGCGCGCCTCGAGACGCTCGACGTGCTCGTCAACTGCGCGGGCATGATCAAGCGCGGCGACGAGCACGACATCGAGACGTTCGAGCGCGTGATCGCCGTCAATCTGAACGGCACGATGCGCATGTGCGCCGCCGCGCGTCCGTTGCTCGCGAAAACGGGCGGCACGATCGTGAACACCGCGTCGATGCTGACGTTCTTCGGCGGCGGCCTCGTGCCCGCGTACAGCGCGAGCAAGGGCGGGGTCGCGCAACTGACGAAGTCGCTCGCCATCGCGTATGCGGCGGACGGCATTCGCGTGAACGCGGTCGCGCCCGGCTGGATCGCGACGCCGCTCACGCAGGCGCTTCAGGACGACGGCGGCCGCTCGCAGGCCATTCTCGATCGCACGCCGATGAAGCGCTGGGGCTTGCCAGAAGACGTCGCGCGCGTGGTCGCGTTTCTGGCGTCGCCGGCGGCGTCGTTCATGACGGGCGCGATCGTGCCGGTCGACGGCGGCTATCTGGTCGCGTAAATTCGGGCGTCGACCTCACCTCGCAAGCCATGTCCATCGATCCCGCTTCTCTCGACGCCGCCAAGGCCACCGGCACCGCAGCCTTCTCGAAGTTCATGGCGGTGCTTCAGTTGATCGCCGATGCCGCCGAACCGCCGAGCATCGCGCGTCTCGTCACGGCGAGCTGCTATCCGCGCCCGACGGTGTACCGCATCGTCGGCGCGCTCATGGCGGAAGGCCTCGTCACGGAAAGCGCGCGCGGCGGCTGCTACGCGCTCGGTCCGCGCCTGATGTCGCTCGCGAGCCGGAGCTGGGAGCGGTCGGACTTGCGCATCGCCGCCGCCGACGCGTTGCAAACCTTGCGCGACGTCACGCAGGAAACGGTGCACCTCGCCGTGCGCAGCGGCGCGGAAATGGTGTACGTCGAAAAGCTCGAAAGCCCGCATGCCGTGCGGATGGCCTCGCGCATCGGCACGCGCGTCACGCTGTATTCGAGTTCCGTCGGCAAGGCGTATCTGTCGACGCGGCCACGCGCCGAGCGCGATGCGCTGCTGCACGGCATCGCGTTCGAGCGCTTCACGCCGAATACGATCATCGAGCGAAGCGCGCTCGACGCCGAACTCGATGCCTGCCAGGCGCGCGGTTATGCGGAAGATCGCGAAGAAAACGAAGCGCAGATTTTCTGCTACGGCAGCGCGATCGTGGGAGCGAACGGCGCGACGCTCGGCTGCGTGAGCGTCAGCATTCCGTTGTTCCGCAAGAGCGAAACGCCGATGGAAACCTACGTCGCACCGCTCTGCGAAGCGTGCCGCGCGATCGCGGAGCGCATGAGTCCGGGCACGCGCGCTTAAAGCGCGTGACGATACCTACCCGCTTTGCGCGGCGCCCGCGCGCTTGGCGATGAGCGTCGGCAAGCGCGGCAGCATGTGCGGCCAGTGCGTCGCTTCACGCGCGAGATGCGCGACGAGGCCGTGCAAGCCGAACTGGTCCGCCGCGAGCCGCGCAATCACGCGACGCGCGATCACCCACACATCGACATCCGGCGCGACGGCGTGCGCCATGCGCTCGATCGTTTCCATCGAACGCGAGAGCATCACGGCTCGCGACGCAATCCGCCCGTGCGCCGCGCTGAACTTATGCTCGGCGGGCGCCGCGCCGATCGCGCCGAAGAGATGCGACACGTTCGTCGCCCGGCACGCTTGCGGCGACGAGAACCGCTCCGCCTCCCGCCGATACGTCGCTTCCACGCGCACCTCGTGATGCGCCGCGTGCGCGTCCGGCCGCCCGTGCTCGAGATGCGTGCGCGCCGCCGCCTTGTGATCGCCGTCGAGCAAAGCATTCGACACGCCCACCATGAACTCGCGCTCGTGCGCGGCGAAGAAGGTCATCGGGTTATCGGCTTCGAGCACGATCTGCCCGAACGTCCCCGGCTCGATGCTCACGCGCGCGCCCGCCGCGTCCAGTCCCGCGTGATAGAAACCCTGGCCGAGCGCCATTTCGAAGAACGCTTCGATGAGCGTCGCGACGAGATCCGCCTGTTGCAAACCGTGCGATGCGAGCGCGTGCGCGTCGGCGAGCGGCACGGTATCGATCGCGCGCGTCGTCAAGATCGCGTCGCTGCAGAAATCCCAGAGCACTTCGGGCACGGCGATGCGGTCGTCGTCGCGCAGACGGTAACGCAGATAGCTTTGATCAGCGGCGCGCTGGCGGAGGTCGATCATCGAATCGACGTTCTCGCGTGCAAGGCGCACGCATTCGGCCGCATGCAGTTCGCGCGCCGTGGTCGAACGCCGCTCCGCGAAGCGCGCGGCGGCGAGCGCGAGATCGAGATCGTCGATCAATTCCTCGCGCGCATCGGCGCGCAGCAGCGTGATGCGCACCGGAACGCCAGCGATGCGCGCCGCGTGCGTCTGCTCCGCGATACCCGAGCGCAGTGGCGCAAGGCTCACGCCGTCGATATCGGCGCGCGGCGCGGCGGCCAGCGCGAGCGTGCACGCCACGCGGAACTGCTCGGCATCATAGGACGCGAAGAGGCCGTCCATCTCGGTCAACGCCACGCGCACCGCCGTTTCCGCCAGCGCCGGATGACGCGTGAGCACGCCCGACACCGTCGTCAGCACGCGCGGCAACTGCGTGAGCGCCGGCACGCCCGCGCTGAGCGGCGCGGCGCGCGCGCCGTGCTGCGCGAAGAAACGCGCGACGTGCTGCATCGACGCGCCGTCCTGCGTCGAACGGCTTTCACGCACGAATGCCCTGCCAAGACGCCACAGCGTCGCGAGTCGCCGAACGGGCACGGTTGGGTTCCTGATAGATTTCGATCGATGGCTGCGGCATCCGGCTTGCTTGCGCATCAAGCACGATCCGGTCCCGCCGCGGCCACTGCTTCGGTTTCCTGCTTATTCGATTCCCTGCTTATTCCGTTCCTTCACGCTCATGCAAAAAGAATCCAGAAACGAATCAAGCGCCAGGCATCAGGATAATGCGTTCACTGCCTTGCGTCACGCACTCGAAGCCGAAGGCAGCGCGGTACGCACTTTCGTTGTCTTACGCGATGGTCAGCTAGCTTTCGAACACTATCGGCACGATTCATCGCCCGAGACGCTCGAAAACATCAACTCGGCGACAAAGAGCGTCGTGGGACTCGCGGTCGGCATCGCGCTCGGCGAAGGATTGCTGCCGAGCCTCGATGCGCCCATCTGCGACTTCATCGACGCCGCGCGCAACCCCGCGCTGGACGACCGCGTGCGAAGCATCACGTTGCGGCATCTGCTGAACATGACGGCGGGCTTCGAGTGGGATCAGGGCGCCATCGACGATTGCGTGCTCGGCCCGTGCGAGCGCTTCGCGGGCGGCGAGGACCGGCTGACGTTCGTGCTGTCGCGGCCCATCGTGCATGCACCCGGCACGCAGTTCGTCTACGACACGCACGCGGTGCAGCTGCTTTCCATCGCGGTGGAAACGGTGGCCGGCCGGACGCTCGAACAGTACGTGCGCGAGAAGCTGTTCGCGCCGCTCGGCATCGACAGCTACGAATGGATCGCCGATGAAGCCGGCCACACCTTCGCCGGACGCGGCCTCCTGCTGCGCGCACGCGACATGGCGAAGCTCGCCACGCTGATGCTCGACCGTGGCGGGCAGATCATCGATGCATCGTTCATAGACGACGCCGTGTCCGTTCACAGCGAAGGCGGCCCGCCGATGCATGACGCGCGCTATGGCTATCTCTGGTGGATCGCGCCGCGCTACTTCTTCGCGGCGGGATTCGGCGAGCAGTTCATCTTCGTGGCGCCGGAAGAGCGCATCGTCGCAGCCGTGACGTGCGATGACGACGTCGTGCACAAGGGCGTCCGCGCGTTGTTCGAGCGGCACGTGCTGCGCATCGACAGCGATTGATGCGCTCTCCCGGCTCATCGTCAGACACGCTATCTCAAAAACGTATATTTTTGTCGATCGGCGGTGCGAAGCATTTTCGATACTGTATCTTTATGGCGTCGCGCAACAACGTATCAATATCGAGAACGACGGAAGCGAGACTTCCATCGGCTCTCGTTGATGCTTAAGCAGCACCCTCCCGCGCCAAACACGATCATCAAAAATGAAGGACGCCATGCAGCAGCCGGCCGACCAATCTATCGAAAAAGCGATGTTCATCCTCGGGCAAATCGGCGCGATCATTTGTCACGAACGCGGACCGCGCCCGAACACGGCCATTCTGACGGCGATGGCCTCGCGCCCCGCCGAAGGTTTTTGGCACGCCGTGTCGCATATGAACGAATTGTGTCCGGCAATCCGCGGCCCGCGGCGCGCGCTGCTGCAATGGAAGCGCAAGGAAGTCGGCCGCCTGAGCCGCATGCTGCCGCATCCGCTGCCGAGCGATGCCTGCTCGCGGACGCAGATGCCGTTCTGGGCCGGCTACTGCCAGTACTGGGATGACGTGTTGAAACAGCACGTCGAGTGCGAGACCGAACAGACTGCCGTCGCCATCGACGATATTCCCGCGCGACGCGTCAACGCCTGAACGCGCGCAATTTCCCGCCGCCCTACGATCAACATTCTCGCGCGCGATGCGGCTCGTACGTCGCGAAATACGTGCGCATCACGTGGATCATGCGCTCCGGCTCCGTCGGTTTGATGAAATAGCCGTTAAAGCCCGTGCGCTGCGCGCGCGCCCGGTCGTCGGGGCACGTGCGGCCCGTGTGGGCGATGAGCATCATCGAAAGATCGAGCGCGCGGATTGCTTCCGCTGCTTCCCAACCGTCGCCGAGCGGCATCATCAGATCGAGCAGCACCACGCCGGGGCGCCACTTGCGCGCGAGCGTGACCGCATCGAGGCCGGTGTGCACGGCGCGCACGCTGAAATCGGCGTCTTCGAGCGCAAGACAAAGCGCGCGGGTGGCGTCGAGATCGTCGTCGGCGACGAGTACGCGCGGCTCATCGTGGTGGGCGGCGCGCACGGGAATCTGCCACACGGCTTCTTCCGGGATGTGTGCCTGTCGTTGCATCGTTTGCATGTCGTGGGCCTCGAAGTGACCGTGGTATCGAGCAACCCGTGTACCGCGCCGCAGCACCCGGCGCATTCTCAGGCGGCAAGCGGGGCGCACGCTTTGCACTTCGGGAATACCCGGTGCCCGAACGCGAGCATCGCAGGAACACTTTGCGAAGCTTTTGCACCACGAATGGAACGGATCATGACGGGGCACGACCGCGCGCGTCGCCGGTTCTTCCCACATAGCGAGGCAACACGATGTTCGTCGTCTACTGGCTCGATGGCGATCCCGGCGCGCAAAGCCAGGCGCGCCACCGAAAATTCGATCCGACCGCGCTCGGCGACGCCTTGCGCTTCGCCGAAGAATTACGAAAGCGGCAAGCCGAAGGCGATGCGATCGGCTTCGTCACGCTGTGCAGCGAGAATCCGCAGTCGGTCGGCAAGCCGGGCGTGGCCGATCCGCCCGCCGGTTACGACTGGAAGAAGCGGCGGCGATGACTGCGCGCCGAACCCTCATTTGCTGCTAACTCTGCGCGCCGATCATGCCTCCATGCCGCTTTCATCCCGATGCGGCAATCCGAACCGGAGGCCATCATGTATAAGCACATTCTCGTCGCGGTAGGCACGAGCCTCAGCCAGAGCGCCCTTTGCGCCGCCATCGCTCGCGCGCGCGAGTGCAACGCGCGGCTGACCGCGCTGCATGTCGTCGATAAAACGCCGTGGTGGGCGGTCGTCACCGGCGACTGCAACACGCGCGATACGGCCGCGCTCATTGACGACCACGCCCGCGCGCTCACGCGCTATAGCGTGCGGCAGATCGAGAGCGCGGGCATCGACGGAACCGGCATCAGCATGACGCTGCCGCCGGGCGCGACGGTCGGCGAAGCCATCGCGAAGGCGGCAGTCGAAACGGGCGCGGACCTCATCGTGCTCGGCGGCGAGACGGATTCCGGCTGGGCGCACGGCCGCGAGCGCCTGCGCGACGTGGTGTGCGCAAAAGCGCGCTGCGACGTGCTGATCGCGGCACATCGCGCGCGGGAAGTCCATGAGGAAGCCGAAGCGCATGCGTTGGCGTGATGGGCCTGCAACGCGGGGTTCACAACGCCCGCTGCAACTGCTCCGCGAGCTGCACGATGCCGATGCAAATCTGCTTCTCGCGCCTGGCATCGAGCCGGCCGATGGGCACGCTCGTCGATACCGCGACGCGCTTGCCCGCCGGCGTCGTGCCGACATAGGCCGCGAAGCACGCGAGCCCTTCGGCGACTTCCTCGCGTTCGACCGCAAGGCCGCTCACGCGTATCGACGCCAGTTCGCGCAGCAACGCGGCGCGGCGCGTGATGGTTCGCGGCGTCACCGCTTCGAGGCGCTCGGGCAATCGCTCGATGACCGCGTCGTCCGGCAATCCCGCGAGCAGCGCCTTGCCGAGCGCGCAGCAATGCGCGGGCAGCCGCGAGCCGAGATCCGATACGAGCCGCACCGGCCGATGCGCGTCCTCGCGCGCGACATACACCACCTGCACGCCGTCGAGCACCGCCAGCTGCACGACCTCGTTGTGCTGGTTGATGAACGCGCCCGCGCCCTCGCGAAACGCCGCCTGCAGCTTGTCGTGCCGCACGTAGGCGTTGCCGAGTTCGAAGAGGCCGACGCCGATCACGTAGCCGTCGTCGCGCTTCTCGATCCACTGCATGCGCGCGAGCGTGTCGAGCATCAGGTAAAGCGTGCTGCGCGAGAGACCAGTGTGCTCCGCGAGCGTCGCGGCGCGCACCGGTTTCGCGGCGGCGGCGAGCGCTTCGAGAATGTCGTTCGCGCGGCGCAGCGCGGGGACGTCGTAGGCTTTTTCCATGAGAGCCGGTCATCTGAAAGAAGCACGATGCTCCAGCATATTGGACAAACATGCAACCCGATGGACAGTCACGCAGCCCCAAGCTACGATCGATTTCCCTTTTCCGACGCACGGTAAATCACTCATGCAGCCCGTCTCCATCGCCTCCTGCCTGCCCGAAGACCTCGCCGACGCCGTGCTGATCGGCCGCGTATGGCGTCCCGCGCCCGTCGATGGTCCCGCCGTCGTCGCGGTGCGCAATGGCGAAGTGTTCGACATCACGCGCGCCGCCCCGATGACCGCCGATCTCTTCGATCGTCCGGACGCGCTCGATATCGCACGCAACGCGCCGGGCGAATCGCTCGGTTCCGTCCAGGACCTGCTGCAGGCGACGCTCGATTCGACCGCCGGCAGCCCGCGCCTGCTCGCTCCGTGCGACGTGCAGGCGGTCAAGGCGTGCGGCGTCACGTTCGCGGTGAGCCTGCTGGAACGCGTGATCGAAGAGCAGGCGGGCGGCGACGCGAGCAAAGCCCAGGAAGTGCGCGACACCATCAACAAGCTGATCGGCGCGGATCTCTCGAAGATCAAGCCCGGCTCGGAAGCGGCGATGAAGCTGAAGGCCGAGCTGGAACGTCGCGGCGCGTGGTCGCAATACATGGAAGTGGGCATCGGGCCGGACGCGGAAGTGTTCTCGAAGTCGCAGCCGATGTCGTCGGTGGGTTTCGGCGCGGCGGTCGGTCTGTATCCGACGTCGCAATGGAACAATCCGGAGCCGGAGATCGTGCTGGCGGTGAACGCGCGCGGCGAGATCGTCGGCGCAACGCTCGGCAACGACGTGAACCTGCGCGATATCGAAGGCCGCAGCGCGCTTCTGCTCGGCAAGGCGAAGGACAACAACGCGTCGTGTTCCATCGGCCCGTTCGTGCGTCTCTTCGACAGCACCTTCACGCTCGACACGGTGCGCGGCACGAGCCTGTCGCTGCGCATCGAAGGCGCGGACGATAACTTCGTGCTCGAAGGCGTGAGCCACATGAGCGAAATCAGCCGCGACCCGGCCGATCTCGTCGCGCAGACGCACGGCGCGCATCATCAATATCCGGACGGCTTCGTGCTCTTCCTCGGCACGATGTTCTCGCCGATCAAGGATCGCGATACCGAAGGCGGCGGCTTCACGCATCATCTCGGCGATGTCGTGACGATCTCCACGCCGACGCTCGGCGCGCTCGTCAACACGGTGCAACTGTCGACCGAAATCGAACCGTGGACCTTCGGCGTGCGCGCGTTGTACCGGAATCTGGCGGCGCGCGGTCTGCTCGCGGCCGAGTGAACGCCGCTGGGCAAAGCCGCTATTCAGCCTTTGCCCAGCCCGAAATTGCGCGTCGGCGCCGCTTTCGTCACCACTTGCACCGGCGTTTCCATGAACGGCGACAAATCCCGCTGACGCCGCCGTTCGACCAGCGCCTTCACCGCGACATCCAGCCCGAACACCGCCTGCCGCGCGCCGAACTGCTCGACGGTCGCGAGCATGCGGCCGTCGTCGAGCATCGGCCGGACGGCGTCGATATTGTTGTAGCCCGTCACGAGCACCTGCCCTTTCTTGCCGGCGATGCGGATGGCTTCGATCGCGCCCATCGCGATGTTGTCGTTCGCGCACAGCATGCCGCGCAAGCCGGGGCGCGCGTAGAGCATTTGCAGCGCGATCGACTTGCCGCTCTCGAAGGTCCAGTCGCCGGTATCGGTCGCGGTGACGCGCGCCTGTGCGGCGGTCATCGCCTCGCGAAAGCCGACGGTGCGCTCCTGCGCGTTGCGGTCGTTCGGCGGTCCTTCGATGATCGCGACTTCATCGCCCGGTTTCAGCTTCGAGCCGAGATATGCGCCGACGAGCCGCGCGCCGCGCCGGCTGTCCGGGCCGACGAACGGAATCGTCACGTGCGCGGCTTCCTGCGCGGCGTCGTCGAATGGATTGTCGATGGCGATCACGATGACGCCCGCCGCGATCGCCTTCGCGGCCACCGGCACGAGCGCCTTCGAATCCGTCGGCGCGATGACGATGGCGCTGGTCTTCGCGTCGATGAGCGATTCGATGATGCGCGCCTGCCCCGCGACGTCGTTGTCCGTGAGCGTGCCGTGCGTCGTCAGATCGAGTTGCGATGCGTAATGCCGCTGGTAATTCTTCGCGCCGTCGATCATCGAGGTGACGAACGGATCGCCGAGCGACTTCATCACGAGCGCGACGCTCGCCTTGCCATCGGACAGCGCGGCGGCGAATCGGCTGGCCGCGAGTCCGCACGCGCTCAGGGCGCAGGCGGCGAGCAGACGACGGCGGGCGGGACTTCTCATGGAGACGGACGGGGAACTGGCGGTCGGCCCATTGTAGACGCGTAGACGCGCGCGGCTTCAAGCTTAGTGACGTTCTTCCCACGCCAGTGCGATGAACGCCGCACAGAGCGCTTCCATCCCCGCCGCGTCTTCTTCGTCGAAACGGCCGGGCTGCGGGCTGTCCACGTCCCACACGCCGACGAGCGTGCCATCGCTTGCCACGAGCGGCACGACGATCTCCGAGCGCGACGTCGAATCGCACGCGATGTGGCCGGGGAACGCATCGACATCCGGGACGACCTGCGTTTTCCGATCGCGCGCCGCCGTTCCGCACACGCCGCGTCCGAGCGCGATCCGCACGCACGCGGGCTTGCCCTGGAACGGGCCGACGACGAGTTCGTCGCCGTCGAAGAGATAGAAGCCGGCCCAGTTCAGCTCCGGCAGCGTGTGATAGACGAGCGACGCGAAATTCGCCGCGTTCGCGATGAAATCGGTTTCGTCGCCAATCAGCGAGCGAGCCTGCTGCAAGAGGTCGTCGTATTGCGCGGCCTTGGTGGCATGCGCGGCGTTTGAAATCGTATACATGGCGGCGTCTCAAAATGTCTCATCGACGATAGCACAGCGCGGATTCCGGCGTTTCGCGCGGCAGAAAGGCGTCTGCAAGCCGGGTCGCGTACTGTTTGCAAGAACGCGGTACGCCGCGTCCGGCAACGCTCTTCGGGATTTCCCTCGTTTACATCGAGGCGCCGTCGTCTTTAAATAAATCAACTTGATTTAATTAATGGCCGCAGACGACGGTCACTCACCGGAGACACCGCGTGAAATCCCCGAGCGGCAGAGGCAGCAATTCAGCAACCGTGCGCCGTTACAACGAGCGTCTGCTTCTGCAGACGCTGCGGCGCACCGAACCGGCATCCAAGGCCGAACTGGCGCGTCATGCCAATTTGACGAGCACGGCGGTCGGCGGCATCGTCGATTCGCTGGCGAAAGCGGGTCTAATCGAATACACCGGACGGCGGCTCGACGGCCAGCGCGGCCAGCCCGCGTCGATGTTGCGGCTGGACCCGCGCGGCGCGTTCGGCATCGGCGTGCGGCTGGATCGCACGAGCATCGAGACGGTGCTCGTCAATTTCGCAGGCGAAGTGCTCGCCCGCAGCGCAATCGATACCGTGCTGCCGCATCCGTCCGACGTGCTCGAAATCGTTCAGCGCGACATCGACGGCATGCTCGGGCTCTTGAGCGTCGCCGAGCGCGATCGGCTGACGGGCGTGGGCGTCGCGCAGCCGTACAACCTCGGCAGCTGGCTGCGCGAACTGGGCGTGAGCGCCGATACCGTCAGCGCCGACACCTTCCGCGCCTGGGACGAAACCGACTTTCCCGCCGCGCTGTCGCGCGCGATCGGCCTGCCCGTCTTCGGCGAAAACGACGGCAACGCCGCCGCGACCGCCGAACTGTTCTACGGCCACGGACGCCGCTGCGACGACTTCGTCTACCTTTTCCTCGGCTCGGCGATCGGCGGCGGCATCGCGATCGACGGCGACTGTCTGCGCGGCGCGACCGGCAACGCGGGCGACATCGGCGTGATTCCCGTGCCGCCGAGCCGCCTGCCCTCCGCGCCGCAGCCGCCGGGCGCGTGGGACATTCTGCTCGCGCGGGCCTCGCTCAATGCGCTCGCGCGGCATCTGCGCCATTGCGGCGCGCCGGCGGACAACCGCATCGACTTGCAGGCGTGCATCGAGCAGCGTCTTCCCGCCGTCGACGAATGGATCGACGACTGCATCGAAGCGCTCGCGCCCGCCTTGCGCACGGCGCTCTGCGTGCTCGACGTGCCGATGGTCGTGCTCGACGCCGATATCGACGGCGGCCTGCTCGACCGCATCATCCAACGTCTTTTCGCGACGATGACCGCCAACGCGCCGGAAGCGCGCGGCACGCCGGCCATCGTGCGCGGCAGTTTCGGCCCGGACGCGGGCGCGATCGGCGCAGCCACGCTGCCGATGTTCTTCAACTTCTCGCCGCGCGTCGGGCTGCATCGCGCTGCGGCAGTCAAATCGCAGGAGGTCGACCATGCCGCATGAATCCCCCGGATCGCCGCACACCGGCACGCCGCTGCTCGAAATGCGCGGCATCAGCAAAACGTTTCCAGGCGTGCGCGCGCTCAATGACGTGCGCCTGTCCGTCTATCCCGGCGAAGTGCATTCGCTGATGGGCGAAAACGGCGCGGGCAAGTCCACGCTCATGAAGATCCTGTCCGGCGCGTATCAGGCCGACGCCGGCGGGCAGATTCTGATCGACGGCCAGCCCGTCACCATCGACGGACCGCTCGCCGCACGTTCCCTCGGCGTCGCCGTGATCTATCAGGAGTTGAGCCTCGCGCCGAATCTCTCGGTGGCGGAAAACATCTACGCCGGACGCGAACTGCGGCGCGGCCGATTGGTGGATCGCGCGGGCATGGAGCGCGGCTGTCTGGACGTGCTCACGCGCCTGGGCGCGGCGTTCAAGCCGCATACGCTCGTCGGCGATCTGTCGATTGCGGAGCGGCAACTCGTCGAAATCGCGCGGGCGGTGCATGCGAAGGCGCGCATCCTCGTGATGGACGAACCGACCACGCCGCTCTCCTCGCGCGAAACCGATCGCCTGTTCGAACTCGTGCGGCAACTGCGCGCGGAAGGCATCGCGATCATCTATATCAGCCACCGGATGGCCGAAATCTACGAGTTGAGCGACCGCGTTTCCGTGCTGCGCGACGGCGCGTATGTCGGCACGTTGATGCGTGACGAACTGTCCGCCGAAAGTCTCGTGCGCATGATGGTCGGCCGCGACATCTCCGGCTTCTACAAGAAGGAGCATGCGCCCTACGATCCGGGCCACGTCGTGCTGTCCGTGCGCGATATCGCCGACGACAACCGCGTGCGCGGCTGCAGTCTCGATCTGCACGCGGGCGAAGTGCTCGGCATCGCGGGACTGGTCGGCGCGGGACGCACGGAACTCGCGCGCCTCATCTTCGGCGCGGAGGAACGCAAGCGCGGCGAAGTGTCGATGCACGGCAAGCCGCTCAAGCTGCGCACGCCGCGCGACGCCATCGACGCGGGCCTCGTCTATCTCACCGAAGACCGCAAGGGCCAGGGGCTTTTTCTCGACATGAGCGTGCGCGACAACATCAACGTCGCGGTTGCCGGGCGCGATGCGAAAGCCGGCGTGATGGACATCGCGCGCGGCAATGCGCGTGCGCGCGACGCGATCGCCGCGCTGTCGATTCGCGTGCCGAACGCGCGCGTGAACGCGGGCGCGCTGTCGGGCGGGAATCAGCAGAAGGTGCTGCTTTCGCGTCTGCTGGAAACGCGCCCGCACGTGCTGATCCTCGACGAACCCACGCGCGGCGTCGATATCGGCGCGAAGTCGGAGATTTATCGAATCATCAACGATCTCGCGCGCTCGGGCGTCGGCGTGATCGTGATATCGAGCGAACTGCCTGAAGTGATCGGCGTGGCGGATCGCGTGCTCGTGATGCGCGAAGGCGAAATCGCGGGCGAGCTGGGCGGGCATTCGGGCAAGCCGATCTCGCAGGAAGGCATCATCGAACTGGCGACCGGCTCGCGGGCCGCGCTCGATCAGGCGGCATAGCACATATCGGAGAGAGACATGAGCAACTTGACCAAGCAGCACGACAAGGTCGGCGCACCGAGCGTGGCCGAACGCCAGACGCGCATCGAACATCGCGAACGCATGCAGGTGCTGATGCGCACCGCCGGCATGCTGCCGGTGCTGATTCTGCTGTGCATCGGATTCGGCATCGTCACGGACGGCTTCTTCAGCCTGCAGAACATGTCGATCGTCACGCAGCAGGCGTCGATCAACATCGTGCTCGCGGCGGGCATGACCTTCGTGATTCTGACGGGCGGTATCGATCTGTCGGTGGGATCGGTGCTGTCGGCGGCGGCGGTGACGGCGCTGCTCGCATCGAACCTGCCGGGCATGGGATGGCTCGGCGTACCGGCGGCGCTCGCGGTCGGTTTGGGATTCGGCGTCATCAACGGCGCGCTCATCGCGCTCCTGAAATTGCCGCCGTTCATCGTGACCTTAGGCTCGCTCACCGCCGTGCGCGGCATTGCGCGGCTCATCGGTCACGACACGACCATCTTCAACCCGCAACTGCCGTTCGCGTTCATCGGCAACGAAACGGTGCTCGGTGTGCCGTGGCTCGTCATCATCGCGCTCGCGGTCGTCATCATTTCGTGGTTCATCCTGCGGCGAACGGTGCTCGGCCTGCGCATCTATTCGGTCGGCGGCAATCCGGAAGCGGCCCGTCTCTCGGGCATCAAGGTGTGGGGCATCCAGATGTTCGTCTACGCGATGTCCGGCCTGCTCGCGGGTCTCGGCGCGGTGATGTCGGCGGCGCGGCTCTACGCGGCGAACGGTTTGCAACTCGGCCAGTCTTATGAACTCGATGCCATCGCCGCGGTCATTCTCGGCGGCACGAGCTTCGTCGGCGGCGTCGGGTCGATCGTCGGCACGCTGGTGGGCGCGCTCATCATCGCGGTGCTCTCGAACGGTCTTGTGCTGCTCGGCGTGTCGGACATCTGGCAGTACATCATCAAGGGGCTCGTGATCATCGGCGCGGTGGCGCTCGATCGTTACCGCCAGCGCGGATCGGCGCGCACGTAATCCGAATCTGCATCATCCGGGCGCGCGCAGGTCCGCGCGCGTCCGGCCAACACGAACGGACCCATCCGGAGACAACAAACATGCGCAAGAAGAAACTACTCGCGAGCGTCGCACTCGCGCTCGGATTCACGATGTCGCTTTCAGCCCACGCCGCCGACAAGCCGCTGAAGGCCATCGGCATCACGGTCGGCTCGCTCGGCAATCCGTACTTCGTGACCATTGCGAAGGGCGCGGAAGCGAAAGCCAAGACGATCAATCCGAACGTGAAGGTCACGTCGGTATCGTCCGATTACGACATGAACAAGCAGTTCACGCAGATCGACAACTTCATCTCGGCGCACGTGGACATGATCCTCATCAACGCCGTCGATCCGAAGGCCATCGAACCGGCGATCAAGAAGGCGAAGGCGGCGGGCATCGTCGTGGTCGCGGTCGATGTCGCGGCGGCGGGCGCGGACGCCACCGTGCAGACGAACAACGTGCAGGCGGGCGAACTCGCGTGCGACTATCTCGCGAAGAAGTTGAACGGCAAGGGCAACGTGGTGATCGAGAACGGGCCGCAGGTGTCGGCGGTGATCGACCGCGTGAACGGCTGCAAGACGGTGCTCGCGAAGAATCCCGGCATCAAGGTGCTGTCCGACGATCAGGACGCGAAAGGCTCGCGCGAAGGCGGCATGAACGCGATGCAGGGCTATCTCACGCGCTTTCCCAAGCTCGACGGCGTCTTCGCGATCAACGATCCGCAAGCCATCGGCACCGATCTCGCAGCAAAGCAGTTGCAGCGCAAGAACATCGTGATCACGTCGGTGGACGGCGCGCCGGATATCGAAACCGCCCTGAAGAGCGACACGCTCGTCCAGGCGTCCGCGAGCCAGGACCCGTGGTCGATGGCGCAGCAGGCGGTGAGCGTCGGCTATGGCCTGATGAACGGCCAGAAGCCGAGCAGCACGATGATCCTGATGCCGTCGACGCTCGTCACGCGCGAAAACGTCGGCAGCTACAAGGGCTGGTCGTCGCCGCACTAAGCGGTCTTGCCGTGCATGCGCGGCGGGCGCGGCGTTTCGTACGCCCGCCGGGCACACGGCGTATCCTGTGGCTTCTCGCGGTCCCATCGCAAGCAGCGCTCACAGGAGAAACTGAATGGCCAGGGTCGAAGTCAAGGTTCCGCAGCTTTCCGAGTCCGTCACGGAAGCAACCATGCTGCCGTGGAAAAAGAAAGCGGGCGACCCCGTGACGCAAGACGAAATTCTCGTCGAGCTCGAAACCGACAAGGTCGTGCTCGAAGTGCCCGCGCCATCGTCGGGCGTGCTCGCGGAAGTGCTGAAGCAGGAAGGCGATATCGTTCACGCCGATGAACTGCTCGCCGCTATCGACACCGACGCCAAAGCCGCTGCACCTTCCACTCCTTCCGCGCCTGCTCCTGCCGCAGCGAAGCCCGCCGCGCCTGAAAGACCCGCCGCGCAGACTTCGCCCGCGCCCTCCTCTTCCACCGAAAAAGCCGACTTCGATGTCATCGTGATCGGCGCCGGCCCCGGCGGATACATCGCCGCGATTCGCGCCGCGCAACTCGGCATGTCGGTGGCGTGCGTCGAAGAGTGGATCAATCCGGCCGGCAAGCCGAAGCTCGGCGGCACGTGTCTCAATGTCGGCTGCATTCCGTCGAAAGCGCTGCTCGCATCGTCCGAGCAATTCGAGAACGCGCGCCTGCACTTAAGCGATCACGGCGTCAACGTTGAGAAGGTGAGTCTCGATCTCGGCAAACTCATCGGCCGCAAGGAAGCGATCGTCGAGAAGATCACGGGCGGCGTCGAGTTTCTTTTTCGCAAAAACAAGATTACGTGGCTCAAGGGCCACGGCAAGCTCGCGGGCAAGGACGGCGGCAATTTTCGCATCGACGTGAGCGGCGGCGACACGAGCGGCAGCCACACCGCGAAGCATGTGATCATCGCGACGGGGTCGAAGGCGCGGCATCTGCCGAACGTGCCTGTTGACAACCGCATCGTGTCCGATAACGAAGGCGCGCTCGCATTCGATTCCGTGCCGAAGAAGCTGACGGTGATCGGCGCGGGCGTGATCGGGCTGGAACTCGGGTCGGTGTGGCGCAGGCTCGGCGCGGACGTGACGATTCTCGAAGCGCTGCCCGACTTCCTCGGCACCACGGACGCGGCGCTGCAAAAAGAAGCCGCCAAGCTCTTCAAGAAGCAAGGGCTGAACATTCATCTGGGCGTGAAGATCGAGAAGGTCGAGTCGTCGGATAAAGGCGTGTCCGTTTCCTATACCGACAAGGACGGCGGCGCGCAGACGCTCGAATCGGACCGGCTGATCGTCTCCATCGGGCGCGTGCCGAACACGGACAATCTCGGGCTGGATTCGATCGGCCTGGCTGTGGATGCGCGCGGCTTCATTCCCGTCGATGGCCATTGCGCGACGAAAGTCCCGAACGTCTACGCGATCGGCGATGTCGTGCGCGGCCCGATGCTCGCGCACAAGGCCGAGGACGAAGGCGTGCTGGTGGCGGAGATCATCGACGGGCAGAAGCCGCATATCGACTACAACTGCATTCCGTGGGTGATCTACACGCATCCGGAAATTGCGTGGGTCGGGCAGACGGAGCAGGCGCTGAAGGCCGAAGGCCGCGATTTCAAGAGCGGCCAATTCCCGATGATGGCCAACGGCCGCGCGCTCGGCATCGGCGAAACGGACGGCTTCATCAAGGTCATCGCCGATGCGAAAACCGACGAGATTCTCGGCGTTCACATCATCTCGGCGAACGCGTCGGATCTGATCGCCGAGGCGGTCGTCGCGATGGAGTTCAAGGCGGCGTCGGAAGATATCGGCATCATTTCGCATCCGCATCCGTCGCTCTCGGAAGTGATGCGCGAAGCGGCGCTTGCGGTGAACAAGCGCGCCTTGAATATCTGACGCGCGCCGTTTTTGTCAGACTCGCCGCCGCGCTTGCACGGGCAACAGCGAATGCAGCCGGTCGATGGCGATCGGCTTCGCCTGATGATCGTTCAGCCCCGCAGCGACGTATCAACCAATTCGTGGAGAGGATATGAACGCACTGACTGGCAAGAAACTCACTGTGTCGATGATCGTGGCCGCGTTCGCGCTCGCCGCCGCGCCGGTATCGCATGCGCAGGACGCGAGCGACACCACGCAGGCGGCGCCACAGACGAAGGCGCAGAAGAAGGCCGCGCGCAAGGAGGCGCGCGCGAAGAAGAATGCCGAACTGAAGAAGCTCGAAGCGGCAGGCTATAACCCGGCGCGTCGCGACGATGCATCGTATCCGCAGGACTTACAGAACGCGCAGAAGAAGGCCGGCATCGGACAAGGAGCGAGTCAGTAACGCGCGGATCAGCCGCTGGTTGCGTTCGCCGCGCTCGTCGATTCAGGCACGCAAATGAAGTTGACGGTGGACGTCTGTTCTTCGAGCGATCGCACGCCGCTCGTGCTTTCCGAGCGCACGAGAACGTGTTGCTGGCGCTCCTTGCAGTAATCGTTGGCGGCGTCCATCGCCCGGCTTCGCGCGGTCACCCACGACATGCGCGTGCCGGTCGCCTTGCCGGTCACGCTGTAGACGCCGGATTGCGGACCAGCGGTGATTTCGCTCGCGGTGCTGCACGCCGCGAGCGCGCAAAGCAGCAGCGACGCACTCATCGTGCGGCTTGTAAAGAGATCGATCATGCGTTCGTGAAACTGAAATTCGAAAGGGACGCATGGTACAACCGTCCTCGAATTCCTTCACGGATCATACGAAAGCGATCGGCGCACGTGATGCGCGCCGGCCGCTGTCATGACGCTTCACGATGTTTCGATCCGGTCGATCAGCCGTTGAAGCCGCGCATGCTGGGACGGCATGACTCCCGGCGTCGACATCGCCTGTTCGACGCGAGCGCGCCAGTAGGTTTTTGAAAAGAGTGAGTTCGCGCCATCGAGGTTCAGCACCTGTTCGAGGTGCGCGATGGCCGAGTCGAGTTGGTTCACGGTATAAGGGCGTGCGCCCGTGCAGGAATCGTCCATTTGGAAGTGATGCCGGCACGCGCCGTTGCGCGCGCAGCCGGCGATGTTCGTTCGTGAATTGACGACGCAGCGCGAAGCCAACGCTCCGCGCTGCCAAGAGAATACGGCGATGCGGCTTCAATGCCGCATGTGCATCAGTGCATGTGCTGACCGCCGTTGATCGCGATGTTCGAGCCGGTCACGAAGCCCGCATCGTCCGAGCACAGGAACGCGACGAGCGCCGCCACTTCTTCCGGCTTGCCCAGGCGACCCGCGGGAATCTGCGGCAGGATCTTCGAATCGAGGATCTCTTGCGGAATCGCAGTCACCATCTTGGTCGCGAGATAGCCCGGCGAAATGGTGTTGACCGTCACGCCCTTTCGCGCCACTTCGAGCGCGAGCGACTTCGTGAAGCCGTGCATGCCCGCTTTGGCCGCCGAGTAGTTCGTCTGGCCGATCTGTCCTTTCGATCCGTTCACAGACGAGATATTGATGATGCGGCCCCATCCGCGCGCGACCATCTCTTCGCAGACCGGCTTCGTCATGTTGAACACGGAATCGAGATTCGTGCGCAACACGGCGTCCCAGTTCACCTTCGTCATCTTCTTGAACGTCGTGTCCTGCGTGATGCCCGCGTTGTTGACGAGAATATCGATCGGTCCGACTTCGCGTTGAATCTTCGCGATGCAGTGCTGGCTGGCGTCGTAGTCGGCGACATCGACCGGATAAGCACGGAAGTTGCGCCCCTCGCGATCCATCTGCGCGAGCCACTCCGACACGATCGTGTTGCCCGGCGAATGCGTCACGACGACGGCGAAACCCGCGTCGTTCAGCTTGATGCTGATTGCTTCGCCCAGACCGCCCATGCCACCGGTTACAACTGCAATTCGCTTAGTCATGCTAATAGTCCTCTCTCAGGTTCTTGCCACTCGTTTCAATCCCGGCGGCGCATCGACTGTTTTTTATTGTGCGACGCCGGGAGATGCTTACTTCATGCTGCCCTTGCTCGATGCACGCTCGCCGCGCCTTACGGACGCTCGAGCGCCAGCGCGACGCCCATGCCGCCGCCGATGCACAGCGACGCCAGGCC
>NZ_FCNV02000003.1 GCF_001544615.1 Caballeronia concitans | reverse complement strand
CATCAACTTACACCACGGCCACCCCTCCTAAGCATTTTCCCGCCAGCAGCTTTTTGCACACTTCTCGGTACATTACCAGAATATAAGGCACGAGAAAAGGTTTGACGTTCTGAAGAGGCTATTCTCGTCATTTGGTTTCTATTCATAGCAGCGCGTAGTTCTTGTATCATTCTTTTGCTATGGTTTTGCTCGGGCGGCGTTTAGGCGCATACCCGAAAAGACGACGTTATCTCGCGACCTAATTGCGGTGCGAGTTTTGATTTATGACGGCCTAGGGGAAAGAGTCTTCGATCATGTGATGCGGCATATGTTATTCCATTTGAAACACAACAATTTGAACTCGAGCTCCGTGGGTCTGTTGGTGACGCTACGCGTGATGCACGCGAACAGAAAGAGCCTGCGCAGTGAACGATTTATGGGGAGGCTAGTGCTACTCGTCATCTTTTTAATTGTTGCGCGCTTGCTCTATGAGCCTGTTTGGGCGAGAACACGGATGCCGAAGATAGCCATCGTCCGTGATGCAGTTAAGATAACTACCCCGACGGGGCGTTTGCAAACCATCAAGCTCAGTAATGATGCCCAGCAGGGCGATATTAAGTTTGAGGATATGAATTTCGACGGGAGAACTGATATAAAGATACTCAGGGAGCGAGGCGCCAATCAGGAGTTCTATAGCATATATCTTTATTCCAAAAGCGGTGATTACTATGAATTCAACAAGGAGATGAGCGACCTTCCCTGTGTTGAGGCTGACGGGCGAACAAAAGAAGTAATCGGCGCATGTTTTCATCAAAGCGCATGTGGAAATTGGGAGGAGCATTACTCAGTAGACGCCAAAAACAAAATTCATCTTGTTGAAAGAGCACGGACCTATTGCAGCCCGACAGGCGAGTCGTACGAATACGTCGACCGCTGCAGAAAAGGTAGAAGAACATCTTCCAAGCTTAAAGAAATCAAAGAGGATGCTAAGTAACGCTCTCGGCATAAATGCCTGCGAAAGTTTCATATAGCGGTGAGGAACGCAACGATCAATGCGCTCTTCGTTTGTGGTCCGCTAACCGAAACATGGCGGCGCAGCCGCGAGCGGCCTGCCGTTTCGATGATATGAGCCGAAGACTCGCCTGCTTGGGTGGCAACTTCATGCAATGCGGGCCTTACTACCGAAAACGGTCAGCGCCTAGCGATGCTTCGCCCACCTGCCCATGTGGCTGCCACTGACTACGCTTTCGCCGAAGGTTAACTTCGCCTGTGCGTGCCGGCCGATCCGTCGAATATGGCGGGAGTTATACCGTTCTCGGTGTCGCATGTTTTGCTGCCGGCAGCATCCGCGCGAACGATACGGCCATCGTCGCGAGTTCCTGCGCTGCGGGCGTGAGCGGCACGCCCGCGCGCCGCAGCAGGCACACGGGCGCGCCCGCCGCGCGCTCGGCGACGGGCGCCACGACGATGTGATCGCGAAAGAACGCGTGATCCGCGAGGCTCGCCGGTTCCAGTGCGAGATAGTCGCTCGCGGCGATGCAATGCAGCGTATCGAAGACGGCTTCAGTCGTCGCGGCGATGCGCGGCGGCGGCAAGCCCGCCTGCTCGAACATCGCGGCCAGCCGGTTGCTTCGCTGAGTTTTATGCCGCGTGCTCACCCATTCGGCGTCACGCAGCTCGGCGAGCGTGCGCGCGCCGGCGAGCGGATGACCGCGCCGCGCCATCACGGCGACGTCGGCATCGAAAAGACGCGTGGTCTCCATGTCGTGCAAGTCCGCGTCCGTGGCGATGCTCGCAAGCGCGAAATCGAGACTGCCTTCCCGCACCCACGACGTCAGCACGCGCGACGTGGCGCTCGTCAGATGCACGTCGATGCGCGGACAGCGCTCCCGAAAGCTCGCGAGCAGCGCGGGAAAGAGGCGCATCGTGGCTTCGGCGGCGAGTCCAAGCGATACGCTCCCGACCAGTTCGCCGCGCAATTGCCGCATTTCCGCTTCCGTCTTCTCGCATTCGCCGATGATCAGATCGGCCCGCACGCGCAGCCTTTCGCCGATCGGCGTGAGCCGCACGCCGCGCACATCGCGTTCGAAAAGCGGCCCGCCGACGTTGGTCTCCAGCTTGCGCAACTGCTGCGTCACGCCGCTCTGCGCGATGGAAAGCCGCCGCGCCGCCGCGCGCAGACTGCCCGCCTCTGCGACCGCGATGAACATGCGTAGCTGCGTGAGAGTCAGTTCCACGATGCCTTCCGAGTGATCGCAAAAGCTGATCATGATAAGCAAACCGGCACTTTTTAGGCGCATTTCGAGGCTTTAGTATCGGCGTGCCGACATTCTCTCGATACCGTCATGCGCCCATCTACCTCGTCTCTCATCGCCTGCGTGCTTGCCGGCCTGCTCGCGTCCACCACCGTCATCGCGAAGGAAGCGAACGCGTTGCGGCTCGGCATCGATCCCGGTTATCCGCCGATGGACGTCAAGACGCCGGACGGTCACGTCGCGGGCTTCGACGTCGATCTCGGCGATGAAATCTGCCGCCGCATCGCGATGCATTGCGAATGGGTCGAACTCGAATTCTCCGGAATGATCCCCGCGCTGCAGGCGCGCAAGATCGACGGGATCATGTCGTCGATGGCGATCACCGACAAGCGCATGAAGCAGATCGCGTTCTCGACGAAGCTCTTCCAGTTCCGCTCGCGCCTGATCGCGAAGAGCGGCGCGCCGCTGACCGCGAGCGCGGACGGCTTGCGCGGCAAGCGCGTCGGCGTGCAAAGCGGCAGTCAGTTCGAAACCTACGCGCTCAAGAACTGGCAGCCTGGCGGCGTGGAAGTCGTCGCGTATCAAAGCCAGGAGGGCGTGTTCAACGATCTGATCGCGGGACGCATCGACGCCGCGCTGCTCGGCTCCGTCGAAGCGGAACACGGCTTTCTGAAGACGCCGCGCGGCGCGGGCTTCGCGTTCGTCGGCGCGCCGCTTTCGATGGGCGATCACGGCGTCGGCATGGGCATGCGGCTCGACGATACGGCGCTGAAAGCGAAGGTCGATAAAGCCGTCGCCGACATGCGCGCCGATGGCACGTATCAAAAGATCGCGCGCAAGTATTTCGATTTCGACGTCTACGGGGACTGACATGCACGTTCAACGCACGCCGCTCGTATCCACGACGCTCGGCACCACGCGCGATCTCGTCAGCTTTCATTTCGGCGCGGGACGTGCCGGGCAAAAAATATATATTCAGGCATCCTTACATGCCGACGAAACGCCCGCGATGCTCACCGCGTGGCGCCTGAAACAACGCCTGATCGAACTCGATGCAGCCGGGCGTATGCGCGGCGAAGTGGTGCTGGTGCCGGTCGCGAATCCGATCGGCTTGTCGCAGCATGTACTGGGGCAGTTCATCGGCCGGTTCGAGGCGAACAGCGGCCAGAACTTCAACCGTCAGTTTCCGATGCCGGCGGCGAAGGCGCTCGTGGAGCGCGTGGGCTCGCGCTGGTGTCGCGATGACGCCGCGTATAACACGCGCCTTTTGCGCGCCGCGGTGTGCGAGATGCTCGGCGAAACGACGCCGCGCAACGAGTTCGAATCGCTGCGGCTCGCGTTGCTGAAACATGCATCCGATGCCGATGTCGTGCTCGATCTGCACTGCTCGCTCGAAGCGACGATGCATCTCTACACGAGCCCGGCGAGCTGGCCGGCCATCGAGCCGCTCGCGCGCTATCTCGGCGCGAACGGCGTGCTGCTCGCGACCGATTCGGGCGGTCAGTCGTTCGATGAAATTCACGCGCTGCTCTGGAACGAGGTCCGCGCGCTGCTTCCCGACGACGTGCCGCTCGGTGCGCCGAATATCGCGGCGACGCTGGAGCATCGCGGGCAGCGAGATGTGGATTACGAACACGCCGATGGCGACGCGGAGGCGATCGTGTCGTTTCTCATCGCACGTGGCGTGATAGAAGGCGAGGCGCCCGAGATGCCGGCGCTCGATCGATCCGCGACGCCGCTTGCGGGCAGCGAGCAGCTGATCGCGCCGGTGAGCGGTATCGTGATTTATCGCGCGGAGGTGGGCGCTGTGCTGAAGGCGGGCGATGCCGTGTTCGATATCGTCGATCCGCTGACGGACGCGGTCACGACCATCGCCACGAAGAACGACGGCGTGTTCTACATGCGACGCGCGACGCGCTTCGTTTATGCGGGCGCACCGATGGGGCGCGTGACCGGCGCGAAGGCGTTCAGGACCGGCGTGCTGATCGGAGCATGAGAAAGCGGGGCTCGTCTGCACCGTGAAGAGCGAGCCCCGCCATTGACTTACCGCGCGTCGGTGACCGTCTGATTCATCGTCTGCCCGGCGACCAACGTATTGACGAGCTTGATGTCATGCACGTTGTACGCGTAGATCGGTCCCGGCGATGTCGCCGTCGCCGGTCCCGCCGCAACGGGCGTGCCGAAGTCGCAATTGGTGATCGTGACGCCGCTGATCGCCGGAATCGCGGGCGTCGGCGCGGGGCCGTTGTAGTCGAACGCGACCGGACCTTGCGCGACGATCGCCTGAAAGCACGATCCCGTCGCGCCGTTCAGGCTCACGTTGCTCGCCTTCACGTTCGATATGTTCACGTTCTGCACGAGCGCGGGCCGCGTGCGGATGGCGTCCTTCGAAGGCTGATAGTCGCAGTCGAACGTGATGATGCCGCCCTGCGCCGCCGACGGATTCGCCGCCGCCGCCGTGACGACGCCGAGCGGCACCGTCGCGTTGATCGGACTGCCCGCGAGCAGGCTGCTGCCATAGCCGGAAGGCGTGAGGCTCACACCGTTCGGCAGCGTCACGTTATCGACATAAAAGTCCTTCACGAAGCCGCCGCGATTCATGTTGGTCTTCACGCGAATGGCGATATTCAGCGAGTTCGTCGCCCAGAACTGATTCAGCATCTGAAGGTTGCGCGCGTAGATCTTCTGCACGCCGCCGCCCATTTCGCTGCCGAGCGTGATGCCGCCGTGACCGCTGTTCATGGTGCAATTCTGGATGACGTGGTTCTGCGCGGGACCGTATTGCGTATCGAGATCCTTGCCCGATTTGATCGCGATGCAATCGTCGCCCGTGTTGAACGTCACGTTCTCGCAGAGGACCATGTCGCAGGCATCGGGATCGAAGCCGTCGTTGTTTGGACCGATGCTGTCCACCGTCACGTTGCGGATCACGACGTTCCTGCAATCCGTCGGATGATGCTGCCAGAACGGCGTGTTGATCGTGCGATACCCCTGCATCAGAACATTAGTACACCCGATGAATTCCACCATGCAGGGCCGCAGATAATGGCCGAGGCCGAAGATGCGCTTCTCGATGGCCACGCCCGCTTCCGAGAGCGCCGGAAGGTAGTTCTGGTCCTGCTGCCACGGCGTCGCGGGGTCGGTGAGCTTCGCGTAGAGCGCGTCCGATATGCCGGGCGCGGCCGATTTCAGATCGACATTCTTCGGATTCGCGTACGCCTGCGACGGCGTCGACGACCCCGCGTATCCGTACGCGCCGCTCGTGCCTTTGTACGTCCACCAGCACGTCGCGGTGTTGCCGCTGCCGGCGAACGGCGTCATCGCCTGGCCGTTGAGCACGGAAGTATCGCCTTCGCCGGTGATCGCGATGTTCGTCTGGTTGCGCGCGTAGACCGGCGGGCCATAGTTCAGACAATCGTTTGCCTGCCAGCGGCTGTAATAGAGCTTGCCGTTCGCGCCGCAATCCACCGGACCGTCCTTCGCGAAGTCGGCCGGGTTTTGGCTGAAGAAGATCTCGCAGTTCGCGCTCAGGTGAAAGTCGACGTTCGACTGTAGGACGATCGGTCCCGCGCAATACCAGTTGCCCGTCGGCACGACGACGCGTCCGCCGCCCGCCGCGCTGCACGCCGCGATGGCCGCGAGGAACGCGGGGCGCGAATCGAAGGAGCCGGGCGCGTGCGTCTTGTCCGCGCCGGTGCTGAGCGGCGACTTGGCCGGATCGGTGTACGGATTCGTCGCGGCGACCACCGCGCAGGGCTGCGCGCCGTAGTCGGTGACAAGGAACTGGCGGCTCGGCACCATCGAGGACGAAACGCTCTGCAATGCATTGACGATCTGCGTCGCCGAGCCGGTCGGTCCCCAGATGGGATCGGTGGCGGCGGTCGGTGTCGCGGGGTTCGAATCGTCGTGGCCGCCGCAACCGGCGAGCATGCCGAGGCTGCCGAGCCCGCCGATGAGCGGTGCGCCCGCGGAAACGCCGGCGAACTTGAGGATGCTGCGGCGTCGCGGCGAGGTGACGGTCTGACTGCGATCCTTCATGCGTGTCTCCATTCCGGTCTGGCCGGATATGTTGTGGGAATCTTGAGCGACGTCGTACGACTGTTTTCGCGTCGGTCGCCTTGTTTAGGCGACGAAACGGGAAACCGTTTACCTCGATGAACGATACCGGGCCTCTAGATCAAGCGTCAAGGCTTGGCTTGTCGGCGAATGGTCGGTACTTTCCCGTAGGCTTTCTGGTACGACGTCAGCCGTCTTTACTCATTCGCGAAGGAAAACGTGTAACGCACCGCCGCCCTAGAATGAAGCTTCCGTGCCCTCAGGAAGGAGCCGTCATGCTGGATTTCGATCGCCACGCCGAAACGCCGACGCTGAACATCGCTTACGCCGACACCGGTCCCGCCGATGGCCCCGCCGTCCTTCTCCTGCACGGCTGGCCCGACGCCGCCCGCGCGTGGACGGCAGTCGCGGCGCGGCTGAACGACGCCGGCTTTCGCACCGTCGTGCCGGAGCTGCGCGGCGCAGGCGGCACGCGTTTTCTGCGCGATGACACCGTGCGAGACGGTTCGGGCGTGGCGCTCGCGCGCGATGCCGTCGATCTCGCCGATGCGCTGGGGATCGCGCAATTCGACGTGGTCGGCCACGACTGGGGCGCGCGCGCCGCATACACCATCGCCGCGCTGTTCCCGGAGCGCGTGCGCCGCATGGCCGCGATCGCGCTGGCGTTCCAGCCGCGCGGCGAGTTCGCGCTGCCGCCGGATTTCGCGCAGGCGCGGCGCTTCTGGTACCAGTGGTTCATGTCGCTCGATGCCGGCCCGGCCGCCGTCGCCGCCGACCCTAAAGGCTTCGCGCGCATCCAGTGGGACACGTGGTCGCCGCCGGGCTGGTTCGACGAGGCCGAGTTCGACGCCACCGCGCGCGCCTTCGAGAACCCCGACTGGGTGCCGGTCACGCTGAACGCGTATCGGCGCCGCTGGCGCAGCGATCAACCGTCCGATCCGGCGCTTTCGCCGCTTCACGAACGTCTTCGCGGCATCGAGCGAATCGGCGTTCCCGCGCTGATGATCCAGGGCGGCGCGGATAGCTGCGACGACCCCGCGATGTCCGAAGGACAGGACGCGTGCTTCACGGCGGGCTACCGGCGCGTGGTGATCGACGGCGCGGGGCATTTTCCGCCGCGCGAGGCGCCCGATGCGGTCGCGGAGGCGCTCATCGCCCATCTGCGCTGAAGGCCGCGAAAGCACGACCGGGCGAGCTACTTGCAAGGACACTGCCGCACACTTCCCGCGCGTTTGGCGACACATACTGTATAGGTGTACAGTACTGTTCGCTGCGGCAGGCGCGCGCCACCGAACACTCGTGCGTGCCGCCCACGGCTGTCGACAGACGCGCGAGAGCCGTCCATCACATTGAACCGGTTGAAAAATTGGCATCGAACAACGCAATCCGCATTCGCGGCGCTCGGCAACATAACCTCAAGAATCTCGATCTCGACCTGCACACCGGCCAGATGACGGTCGTGACCGGCCCGTCCGGCTCCGGCAAGTCGAGCCTCGTCTTCGATACGCTCTACGCCGAAGGCCAGCGCCGCTACGTCGAAACGTTCAGCGCCTACGCGCGCCAGTTTCTCGACCGCATGGACCGCCCGCAGGTGGATCGCGTGGACGGCGTGCCGCCCGCCATCGCCATCGACCAGACGAACCCGGTGCGCAGCTCGCGCTCGACCGTCGGCACGATGACCGAACTCAACGATCACCTGAAGCTGTTCTACGCGCGCGCTGCCGAACTGTTCGACAGGAAGACCGCGCATCGCGTACGGCACGACACGCCCGAAACCATTTACGCCGAGCTGCTCGAACGCACGCGCGCCGACGATCCGCGTCTCGCGATCACGTTTCCCGTCGAATTGCCCGACGCCACCAGCGACGACGAAGTCGCGCAATGGCTGTCCGCGAGCGGCTACACGCGCGTGCAGGCGAAGCGCCACGTTCAGACGGATGCGGGCGCGCGGCAAGTGCTCGATGTCGTCGCGGACCGTTTCCGCTTGCAGAACACGGAGCGGTCGCGTGCGCTGGAAGCCATCGAAGGCGCATTACTGCGCGGCACCGGGCGCGTGAACGTCTACGTGCTGAAGGAAGACGGCGAGCCGGACATCTGGCGCTTCTCGACCGGCCTGCACAGCCCCGAAAGCGACCTGCGCTACGCCGATCCGCAACCCGCGCTGTTCTCGTTCAACTCGGCGTATGGCGCGTGCGAAACGTGCCGCGGCTTCGGTCGCGTGATCGGCGTGGACTACGGTCTCGTCATTCCGGACGAAAAGAAAACGCTGCGCGAAGGCGCGGTCAAGACGCTGCAAACGCCCGCGTGGAAAGAGAATCAGGACGACCTCGTGCGATACGGCGCGAAGGCGGGCATCCGGCTCGGCGTGCCCTGGAACGAACTCACGCAGAAAGAACGCGACTGGGTCATCAAGGGATCGCCCGACTGGAGCGGCAAGTGGAATAGCCAGTGGTACGGCGTGCAGCGCTTCTTCGACTATCTCGAGTCGAAGGCGTACAAGATGCATATCCGCGTGCTGCTTTCGAAATACCGCAGCTATACGACGTGTCCCGCGTGCGCGGGCGCGCGCCTCAAGACCGAATCGCTGCTGTGGCGTCTCGGCACGAAGGAACAGGCCGATGCCGTGCTCGCGCCCGCCGACCGCTTCATGCCGAACGGCGTCGACTGGACGCGCGATCAGCTCGAAGCGCTGCCGGGCCTGACCGTGCACGATCTGATGCTGATGCCGATCGACCGCATCCGCCGCTTCTTCGATTCGCTGACGCTGCCTTCCACCTTGCTCGACGAAGCGCTCAAGCTGCTGCACGCCGAAGTGCGCACGCGCCTCAAGTATCTCTGCGACGTGGGCCTCGGTTATCTGACGCTCGATCGCCAGAGCCGCACGCTCTCGGGCGGCGAAGTGCAGCGCATCAACCTGACGACGGCGCTCGGCACGTCGCTCGTGAACACGCTGTTCGTGCTCGACGAACCGAGCATCGGGCTGCATCCGCGCGACCTGAACCGCATTGTCGAAGCGATGCATCGTCTGCGCGATGCGGGCAATACGCTCGTCGTCGTGGAGCACGATCCATCGGTGATGCTGGCGGCGGATCGTCTCATCGACATGGGACCGGGGCCGGGCGAACGCGGCGGGCAGATCGTCTATGACGGCACGCCTGGCGACATCCAATCGAGCGACACGCTCACCGGCGCGTACCTCGGCGGCAGGCGGCACGTCGCGCATTCGGCGAACTGGACGCGCCGCGTCGTCGATGCGAACACGCCGCGTCTCGTGCTCGAAGGCGCAAGCGATCACAACCTGCAGGACGTGACGGTCGATATTCCGTTGCAGCGTCTCGTCTGCGTGACGGGCGTTTCAGGTTCAGGCAAATCGACGCTCATTCAGGATGTGCTCGCGCCCGCGCTGATGCGTCACTTCGGCAAGGCGACCGAAGCGCCCGGCGCGTTTCGTGCGTTGAAGGGCGCGGAGCAACTCGGCGACGTGGTGTTCGTCGATCAATCGCCGATCGGCCGCACGGCACGCTCGAATCCGGCGAGCTATGTCGGCGCGTTCGATGAAATCCGCAAGCTCTTCGCGAAGGCGCCGCTCGCCGCGCAACGCGGTTATGGCGCGAGCATGTTCAGCTTCAATTCGGGCGACGGACGGTGCCCGACATGCGGCGGCTCGGGCTTCGAGCACGTCGAAATGCAGTTCCTGAGCGACGTGTACTTGCGCTGTCCCGATTGCGACGGACGGCGTTATCGCGCGGAAATTCTCGAAGTGAAGATCGAGCGCGATGGCCGCGAACTGAGCATCGCGGACGTGCTCGAACTGACGGTCAGCGAAGCGGTGTCGCTATTTGATTCGGATGCCGAAGTATTGCGCGTGCTGCAGCCTATCGTCGATGTGGGCCTCGAATATGTGAAGCTCGGCCAGCCCGTGCCGACGCTTTCGGGCGGCGAAGCGCAGCGTTTGAAGCTCGCGGGCTTCCTGGCGGAGACGGCATCGCCGAATCAGAAGGACCGGCTTTTCATGTTCGACGAGCCGACCACGGGTCTGCATTTCGACGACATCGCCAAGTTGATGCAGGCGTTGCGCCGTCTGCTGGAGCGCGGCCATTCGCTGATCGTGATCGAGCACAATCTCGATGTGATTCGCGCGGCGGACTGGATCATCGATCTCGGTCCCGAAGGCGGCGATGGCGGCGGGCAAGTGGTGTGCGTCGGCACGCCCGACGATGTGGCCGCGTGCGATCACTCGCATACGGGCCGCGCGCTCGTCGATTACGAAGAAGCCATGCAGCCCGGCGCGGCGGAAAAGCGCGCGGGCGTGCCGTTGCAGCTTGCGGCGGAAGTGGCGAGCGCACGGCGCGCGCTGCAGGGCGAGGACGTCGTGCGGATCGTGAATGCGCGGGAGCACAACCTGAAGTCGCTCGACGTCGATATTCCGCACAACAAGTTCAACGTCGTGACGGGCGTCTCGGGCTCGGGCAAGTCCACGCTCGCGTTCGATATCCTCTTCCACGAAGGCCAGCGCCGCTATCTGGAATCGCTGAACGCGTATGCGCGATCCATCGTGCAGCCGGCGGGCCGGCCCGAAGTCGATGCCGTCTACGGCATTCCGCCGACCGTCGCGATCGAGCAGCGTCTTTCGCGCGGCGGACGCAAGAGCACGGTCGCGACGACATCGGAAGTCTGGCACTTCCTGCGCCTGCTTTACGTGAAGCTCGGCATTCAGCATTGCATCCACGACGGCACGCCGGTGCAGGCGCAAAGCTCCGAGTCCATCGCCGCGCAAATACTGCGCGATTTCAAGGGGCAGCATGTCGGCTTGCTGGCGCCGCTCGTCGTGAATCGCAAGGGCGTTTATACGGATCTCGCGAAGTGGGCGAAGGCGCGCGGCAACACGCATCTGCGCGTGGACGGCGAGTTTCATTCCGTCGATCCGTGGCCGAAGCTCGACCGCTTCCGCGAACATACGATCGAACTGCCGGTGGCGGACCTCGTCGTATCGGCGGATAACGAAGCGGAACTGCGCCGCGTGCTCGACGACACGCTCGAAATCGGCAAAGGCGTGATGCATCTGTGCGCGCCGCTCGATGAACTGCACGGCGCGCTGTCGAACGGCAAGCGGCGCGGCCGCGAAGAGACCATCGTGTTCTCGACGAAGCGCGCGTGTCCGACATGCGGCACGAGCTATCCGGAACTCGATCCGCGCATGTTCTCGTACAACAGCAAGCATGGCTGGTGCAACACGTGCGTCGGCACCGGCGTGAAGCTCACGCGCGAGCAGCGCGCCGCTTTCGACGATACCGTCTTCGCGCAGGACGATCGCGGCCGCGAGCAGAGCATCGGTTCGGTGGATCAGGAACCGGACGATATCGTCGATCAGCCGTGTCCCGAATGCGAAGGCACGCGTCTCAACGATGTCGCGCGCGCCGTCACGTTCGGCAACTATCCGATCACCGAAGTCGGCCGCTGGACCGTGACCGATACGCGCGAGTGGATCGCGTCGCTGAAACTCACGGGACGCGACGCGGACATTGCGCGCGACGTCATCAGCGAAATCGAAGGGCGCTTGCAGTTCCTCGAAGAAGTCGGGCTCGGTTATCTGAGCCTGGATCGCGCCGCGCCGACGCTCTCGGGCGGCGAAGCGCAGCGCATTCGTCTCGCGGCGCAACTCGGCAGCAACCTGCAAGGCGTGTGCTATGTGCTCGATGAACCGACCATCGGCCTGCATCCGCGCGACAACCTGATCCTGCTGTCCGCGCTCAAGAAGCTCAACGACAAGGGCAATACGCTCGTCGTCGTCGAGCATGACGAGGACACGATTCGCCGCGCGGATCACATCATCGATATCGGGCCGGGCGCGGGCAAGCGCGGCGGCACGGTGGTCGCGCAGGGCAGCGTGACGGATCTCGCGGCGCACAAGGCGTCGCTGACTGGGCGGATGCTCGCGAATCCGATCGTGCATCCGCTGCAACCGCGCCGCGAAGTGCGCGCCGCGACGGGCAAGCGCCCCGCCGTGCCCGAGCAATGGCTCACGGTCGAAAACGCGACGCTGCACAACCTGCGCAACGTGACGGCGAGCATGCCGCTCAACCGGCTCGTCGCGATCACGGGCGTGTCGGGCTCGGGCAAATCGACGCTCGCCCGCGACGTGCTCATGACGAATCTGCTCGATGCCGTCGGCCGCTCGGTGCTCTCGTCGCCGGCGGTCCGACGCGCGCGCAAGACGGCGCAGGCGGCGGAAGGCAAGCCCGCGGCGAAGTCGCGTGCGAGCGTGCTCGCGCGCGAAGCGCCGCGCCCGAAGTTCGATGTCGTCCACGCGTGGCAAGGCTGTTCGGGCGTCACCGGCTTCGAGGCCATCGACCGCGTGCTGGAAGTCGATCAGACGCCGATCGGCAAGACGCCGCGTTCGTGCCCGGCGACGTACATCGGCATGTGGGACACCATCCGCAAGCTGTTCGCGGACACGCTCGAAGCCCGCGCGCGCGGCTACACGCCGTCGCGTTTCTCGTTCAATACGGGCGATGGCCGCTGTCCCGCGTGCGAAGGCCAGGGCGTGCGCACCATCGCGATGAACTTCCTGCCGGACGTGAAGGTGCCGTGCGACGTGTGCCACGGCCAGCGCTTCAATCCCGAAACGCTCGCGGTGACGTGGCGCGGCAAGAACATCGGCGAAGTGCTGACGATGGAGATCGACGAAGCCGTCGAGTTCTTCTCGTCGATGCCAAGCATCGCGCATCCGTTGCAGTTGATGAAGGACGTGGGGCTCGGTTATCTGACGCTCGGCCAGCCGTCGCCGACGCTCTCGGGCGGCGAGGCGCAGCGCATCAAGCTGGTGACGGAGCTGTCGAAAGTGCGCGACGACATCACGCGGCGCGGCCAGAAGCCGCCGCATACGCTGTATGTGCTCGACGAGCCGACGGTCGGCCTGCACATGGCGGACGTGGCGAAGCTGATTCGCGTGCTGCATCGGCTGGTGGATGGTGGGCATAGCGTGATCGTCATCGAGCACGATCTGGACGTGATCGCTGAAGCGGACTGGGTGCTCGACCTCGGGCCGGAAGGCGGCGTGAACGGCGGGACGATCGTGGCGGCGGCGGACCCTGAAACGCTCGCGAGCCATCCGCGCAGCCACACGGGAACGGCGCTGCGGCCGGTGCTCGGCCGCACGCAGCGCGCGGAAGACGCGGCATGAAAGATCTCGATGCGCTCATCGCGTCGATGCGGCCCGAACTGCAGCCGGGCGTCTACGTGTTCGCGTCGCTGCCGCACGATGCGCCGCTGACCGGCGCGGGCATCGTCGCGACGTTCCGGGAGCGCGAGGGCTTGACCGTCGTGATGGAAGAGGAAGCGGCGAAGGCGGCGGGCATCGCGCCGCTGTTTCGTGCGGCGTGGATCACGCTGACGGTGCAATCGGACCTGGACGCGGTCGGGCTGACCGCCGCGTTCGCCCGCGCGCTGGGCGAAGCGGGCATCAGTTGCAACGTGATGGCGGCGGCGTATCACGATCACATCTTCGTTCCCGCCGATGACGCCACTCGCGCAATGAACGCGCTCTTGGCGTTGCAACACCGGCATTGATATGCTGGCGCACTTTCCACCACCCCGATGACGACTCGATGGACACGCAGGATAAAGCCCTAGCCCTCAAGAGAATGAAGTGGTTCGCCGCCGGCTTGCTGGTCGCGGCGGGCGCGCTGTTCGCGCTCGCCAGAAGTCAGCACGACGTGGGCCTGTGGGCGTGGGTATCGGCGTTCGCGGAAGCGGCGATGGTCGGCGCGCTCGCGGACTGGTTCGCCGTCGTCGCGCTGTTTCGCCATCCGCTCGGCGTGCCGATTCCCCACACGGCCATCCTGCCCGCGAACAAGGCGCGCGTCGCCGACAACCTCGCCGTGTTCGTGCGCGACCGCTTTCTCGGCACGGATGCGCTCGTCGCACGCGTGAACGCGTTCGATCCGGCCAGCCGCCTTTCCGTGTGGCTCGCGGAGCCGAAGAACGCCGAACTGCTCGGCAAGAAGGCGGTGACGGCGGTCGGCCAGCTGCTTTCTTTCGTCGACGACGACCGCGTCAAAACGACGCTGTACGAAGCCATCCGCCGTCGCGCCGATGCCTTCGATCTGTCGGCCGCTGCCGGCAATCTGCTGTCCACACTGACCGCTGACCGGCGTCATCAATTGCTGCTCGATGAAGGCCTGAAGCAGATGGCCGCGTGGCTCGACAAGCCCGAAGTGCAGGACATGCTGGCGGCGCGCATCGTCGCGGTGGCGGGCGAAGAATATCCGAAGCTCGTCGGCATGCTCGGCTTCGTCGGGCTCGATGCCGCCGACCTCGGCAACAAGTTCGCGGCGGGCCTCGTGCGCGGCGCGAATCAATGGCTGCACGACGTGACGAGCAACCCGGAACACGAACGCCGCCAGGCCTTCGATGCCGCCGTGGAGCGCTTCGTCGAACGCCTGAAGTCGGACCCGGCGTTCAAGGCGCGCATCGATCTGCACAAGCGCGAATGGCTCGAGCGCCCGGAGTTGCGCGGGTATGTCGACGGTCTATGGGACGAATTCACGACGTGGCTCGGCGCGGACCTGCAGCGCCCGGATTCCGCGCTGCATGCGAAGGTGGTGCAGGTCGCGTCGGGCTTCGCGCAATCGCTCGGCAGCGATCCGGCGTTGCGCGAGTCCATCAACGAGCACATGCGCGACGCGTTGAAGGCGCTCGCGCCCGAACTGCGCGAAGGCATCGCGAAGCACATTGCCGCGACCGTCAAGCAATGGGACGACGCGACGCTCGTGCGCGATGTCGAGTTGAACATCGGACGCGATCTGCAATTCATCCGCGTGAACGGCACGCTAGTGGGCGGCGCGGTCGGCCTGCTCATTCACGCGGTGACGCTGTTCACGGCGTGATCATTTGCGCTCGGCCATCACGCTGCCGGGGCCGTGCGGCTTGTCTTCCGCGCTGCTGCCGTTCACCGTCACAGTGAGTCCGGCAATCAGCGCGGTGTTGAGCAGCTCGCTGCGCGCCGGTTCCGCATACGTGAGCGGCGGCACGCACCATTCGCTGCCGTCGGCCGTCTGAAGCACATAGACGATGCCCGTGCCCAGCAGATCCGAGTCGATCATCCTGACGATGCGGCCGGTCTCGGTGCTCGCGAAGCGCGTCGTGCCGCAATGGAAGGTCGGACTCCCCGCGTGCGGCAGGCCGACCGCGACGCCCGTGACGACCGAATTACCGTCCGCGGAAAGCGTGACGAGAAGGCTTCGCGCCAGCGCCGACATCAGTATGCGATGCCGGGCAATGTGATGCGCCGTGTTCATCTGCGCGCAGTAGAGCGTTCCGTCGGCTGTGCGCAGCACGTAGCAGATGGTGTCGAGCCGGTCGGAGTCGATGATGCGCACGAGAATCCCGCTGCGCGTCTCCGTCAGCCTGAGTCCGAAGAGCACGAGCGACGGCGGGGCCGGCGCGGACAACGCACCCACCGATATCGCGGTGACGTAGTGATCCTCGTTGCCGCCGAGCGTGACCGGCAGCCCCGCTCTGAGCGCGATCATCAGGAGATGATTGCGGTTGGCCTGCTCCTGCCGGTCGACTTGCGCGTGATAGCGCGTGCCGTCGGGCGACCGGACGATCACGATGAGCGTATCGGAGACTTCCTTGTCGACGATTTCCTCGATGACGCCGGAGCGCGGCGTGCTCGAAATATAAGCCGGCGCGGCGTTCAGATGCGGACCGAACGCCCGCGATCCCACCGATAGCGCCGAGAGGTAATAATCCGCGTCGCCCGCGACGGTGGCCGGCAGCTTCCCTCGGAAAGCGGCCATCAGCAAGGCGTTGCGCAACCGGTGCTCGTGCGGGCGGATTTGCGCGCAGTGATGCGAGCCATCCGGGCTGCGGACGATATACGCGATACTCGCAAGCGTATCCGCATCTTCGATCTGAACAATGGCGCCCGTTCTGACGTCTTCCAGCAAACGCCAGGTTTCACCGAGCGACGGAAGCGGCGGCGTGCCGGGCAATGCCACGGAAATATCGGTGATATTGTGGCTTTCGTTCCCCGTCATCGTCACGGAGAGACCCAATTCGAACGCCATCAGCAAAATCGAATTGCGATCCGGGTGTTGTCGATAATCGAGTTGCGCGCAATAGAGTGAACCACCTTTCGTTCTAAGTACATAAATAACGTTATCCGGCGATACGGACTGGATCGCGCGAATAAGGTTCCCGGTGCGGACATCCGTGAGAAAATAATCCGCGGACGCCATTGACGGCGTGCTGAGTCTGGGCTTGATTCTGGTCATGCTCTGTGTTTCTTGCCTGAGCGGGTTGTGCTGCGAGTCCGTGTGGGAGTGATGCCGCTCCCGGCTAATTCGATACCCACTCGCCAGGCGCGGCCACCCGATTATATTTAACCGGATATGGTTTAGTATATTTCACCAAAAATAAATCAAGGACGCCGGCCGCTTTTTTTATGATTAAGATCAATCTTAGTTAATTAGGATATTTCTTATTCGCTGCGATAAACGCGAATATTGTTGAGTGCGCGCGTTTCAGATTTAATCGCATTAATGTTTTTCATTCGGAACGGTTGAAACAACGCGGGCGGCGGTCGTGTGCGCGGCGGGCATGCAGAGAGTGCGCACCCGCGCGAGAATGCGAACTTCCTCATCCGACGCGGCAGCGCGACCCGCCATGCCAGATTCGAATCCGAACATCGCATTGATCGAGCGCTTCTACCGCGCTTTTCAAAGTCTCGACGCGGACGCGATGGCCGCGTGCTACGCGCCCGACGTCCGCTTCGAGGACCCCGCGTTCGGCGTGCTGTTCGGGCGCGAGGCGGGCGACATGTGGCGGATGCTGCTGCATCGCGCGAGCGACTTCGCGCTGACTTTCGACGGCATCGAATCGCTCGGACAGACCGCGAGCGCGAACGCCGTCGCGCGTTATACGTATTCGGCGACGGGCCGGCCGGTCGTCAACGAAATACGCACGCGCTTCGCTATCCGCGACGGCCTCATCTTCGAACAGACCGATACCTTCGATCTCTGGCGCTGGAGCCGCCAGGCGCTCGGGCCGGCCGGATGGTGCTTCGGCTGGACGCCCCGGATGCAGCAGGCCATCCGCAAGAAGGCGCGCCGCGCGCTCGCCGATTTCCGCAAGCAGGCGGCGGCATGACGATCGATCCCGCGCGCTTCGACGACGAATGGCTCGAAGCCGATGCGCATGGCGGCTTCGCGTCGGGCACCGTGGGCACGATGCGCACGCGCCGCTATCACGCGCTCGTGCTCGCGGCGACGCAGCCGCCCGCGGGCCGCGTCGTGCTGGTGAACGGCGTGGAGGCGTGGCTCGAGATCGACGGCACGCGCGTTCCTCTCACGATGCAACGCTATGCGCCCGACGTGCTCTATCCGGATGCATCGGCGCATCTGGTTGCGTTCGACTTGTCGCCGTGGCCGACGTGGCGTTATCGAATCGGCGAAAACGCGGCGGTCGTCGCGGAAGTGTTCGTCGCGAAGGAGAGCGGGCAGACGGTGCTGCGCTGGCGTATCGAAGGCGCGGCCACGCAAGCGACGCTGCACGTGCGCCCGCTCTTGTCGGGGCGCGACTATCACGCGCTGCATCGCGAGAACGCGGACTTCCGCTTCGATGCGAGCGTCGATGGCGAGCGCGTGTACTGGCAGCCTTACGGCGGCTTGCCGGTCATCAACGCGATGTCGAACGGCGCATACGAACACGCGCCCGACTGGTATCGCAACTTCAGCTATGCGCGCGAACGTGAGCGCGGGCTGGATTACATCGAAGACCTCGCGACGCCGGGCGTCTTTCACTTCGATCTCGCGCGCGGCGAAGCGCTGCTGATCCTGCACGCCGACACAGGCGACGGGCCGCCGCTTCATGGCGATGCCCCCGCGCTCGCAACGGAACTCGACGCGCGGGAACGTGAACGCCGCGCCGCATTCGGCTCGCGGCTCGCGCGATCGGCCGATGCGTATGTCGTGAAGCGCAAGCACGGGCTGACGATCATCGCGGGCTTTCCGTGGTTCACCGACTGGGGCCGCGATACGTTCATCTCGATGCGCGGCCTCTTGCTCGCGCCGGGACGTCATCAGGACGCCGAATCAATTCTGCTCGAATGGACCGATGTGCTCTCGGAAGGCATGCTGCCGAACCGCTTTCCCGACAGCGGCGGCTTGCCCGAGTACAACTCCGTCGATGCGTCGCTGTGGTTCGTGATCGCCGTGCACGACTATCTCGCGACCGGTCACGCGCTCGCCGCGACGACGACCCGCCTGCAACGCGCCGTCGATGCGATCCTCGAAGGCTATGCGCACGGCACGCGCTTCGGCATCGCGGCCGACGGCGACGGCCTTCTGCGCGCAGGCGTGCCCGGCGTGCAGCTCACGTGGATGGACGCGAAGGCGGGCGACTGGGTCGTGACGCCGCGCATCGGCAAGCCGGTCGAAGTCGAGGCGTTGTGGATCAACGCGCTCGCGATCGCATCGGCGTGGAACGCGCGCTGGCAGCCGATGCACGATCGCGCGCGGCAGGCATTCCAGGCGCGCTTCGTCGATCCGTACACGCACGCGCTCGTGGATGTCGTCGATGCCGATCACGAGCCGGGCAAGCTCGACCGCGCGATCCGCCCGAATCAGATCTTCGCGGTCGGCGGGCTGCCGCATGTGATCGTCGATGACGAGACTGCGCGCGCGATCGTCGCGCAGGTCGAGGCGCACTTGCTGACGCCGCTCGGCCTGCGCACGCTCGCGCCTTCGGACCCGGCGTATCGCTCCCGTTATTCGGGCGGCTTGCTGGATCGCGATGGCGCCTATCACCAGGGCACGGTGTGGCCGTGGCTCATGGGTCCCTTCGTCGAGGCGTGGCTGCGCGTGCATGGCGCGGCGGGCGTGCGTGAACGCTTTCTCGCGCCGCTGCATGCGCATCTGAACCGATACGGCATCGGCCATATCAGCGAAGTCGCGGACGGCGACGCGCCGTATACGCCCGGCGGCGCGCCGTTTCAGGCGTGGTCGCTCGCGGAGCTGATGCGCGTCGAGAAGTTGATCGGCGAAACATGAGCGTCGTTTGGGCAAATAGCGGCGGAATCGCGGTAAATTGGGCATTTTCGAAAGTCGCGACGAGGAGACGCCCATGAACAGGACGCGCACCGTCAATCAGATCGATACCGTTGAAGGCTCGCGGCTGCATTCCGGCGAATGCCCGCGCTGGCAGCGCTGGGGGCCATATCTCAGCGAGCGCCAGTGGGGCACCGTGCGCGAAGATTACAGCGAGTTCGGCACCGCGTGGGAGTACTTTCCGCACGATCATGCGCGCAGCAGGGCGTATCGCTGGGGCGAGGACGGCATCGCCGGCTTCGGCGACGACAAGCTCAACTGGTGCATCTCGCTTGCGCTGTGGAACGGGCGCGATCCGATCCTGAAGGAACGGCTCTTCGGCCTCACGAATCAGGAAGGCAATCACGGCGAGGACGTGAAGGAGCTGTACTTTTACGTCGACGGCACGCCCACGCATTCCTATATGCGCATGCTGTACAAGTACCCGCATGTGGCGTTTCCTTACGCCGATCTCGTCGATGAAAACGCGCGGCGCGGCGCGGACATGCCCGAGTACGAAGTGCTCGACACCGGCGCTTTCGACGACGAGCGCTACTTCGACGTGCAGGTGGAATACGCGAAGCACACGCAGGACGATATCGTGATGCGCGCGACGATCGAGAATCGTTCGGACCGCGCCGCCGCCATCGACGCGCTGCCGCAGATCTGGGCGCGCAACACGTGGTCGTGGAAGCCGACGCCGATCAAGCCGTCGCTCAGGCGCGAAACGGTGCAGGGCGCGACGTATGTCGCCGCCGAACACATGGGCCACGAGCCGATGGTCGTCACCGCATGGTCGCCGAATCTTCAGGATGCCGAATGGATATTCTGCGAGAACGAGACCAACGTGAAGCGCCTTTACCACATGGAAGGCGCGGGCACGTTCAAGGACGGCTTCAACGACTACATCGTTCACGGCGATGAAAGCGCGATTCGCCGCGATGCCGGCACGCGCGCGGCAGCTCGCTTTCATCTCGAACTCGCGGCGCATGCGAAGGCGACGGTCTATCTGCGCTGGCGTCCCGAATCCGAGCCCGACGCTGCTCCGTTAGACGCCGACGCCTTGTTCGCGCGGCGCATCGCGGAAGCGGACGAGTTCTACGGCGCGCTTCAGCACGACATCGCCGATGCGGATCAGCGGCTCGTGCAGCGGCAGGCGCTCGCGGGCATGCTGTGGTCGAAGCAGTACTACCAGTTCGACGTGACGCGCTGGCTCGACGGCGATCCGCTCCAGCCCAAGCCGCCGAAACAGCGCCGCTTCGGACGCAACTACGACTGGCGGCATCTGTGCAACGCGGACATCGTATCGATGCCGGACAAGTGGGAGTATCCGTGGTACGCGTCGTGGGATCTCGCGTTCCATGCGGCGGCGTTCGCGCTGATCGATCCCGAGTTCGCCAAGCGCCAGTTGTTGTTGCTCGTGAAGGACCGCTATCAGCATCCGAACGGCCAGTTGCCCGCGTACGAATGGGCTTTCGGCGATGCGAACCCGCCCGTTCATGCATGGGCGACGTGGCGCGTGTACGAGATTGATCGCGCGATCACGGGCGTCGGCGACCGCGACTTTCTGGAGCTCGTGTTCCACAAGCTGCTGCTCAACTTTTCGTGGTGGGTCAACCGCAAGGACGCCGATGGGCGCAACATCTTTCAGGGCGGTTTTCTCGGGCTCGATAACGTCGGCATCTTCGATCGCTCGTCGCCGTTGCCGACGGGCGGTCACATCGATCAGGCCGACGGCACCGCGTGGATGGCCGCGTATGCGCTCGACCTCATGCGCATCGCGCTCGAACTGGCGTATGCGAACAAGGTGTTCATCGATATCGCGGTGAAGTTCTTCGAGCACTTCCTGTATATCGCGGAAGCCGTGAGTTGCGAGGACGGCTGCGACACGGGCCTCTGGGACAGCGAGGACGAGTTCTTCTACGACAAGCTGCGCCTGCCCGACGGCTCCAGCGTGCCCATGCGCGTACGCTCCATCGTCGGCCTCATTCCGTTCTTCGCCGTTCACGTGCTGGAGCCGGGCGTGCATGGCTCGCTGCCCGGCCTGCGCGACCGGCTGCACTGGTTTCTCGATCATCGGCCGGATTTGTCGCGGCTCGTGTCGCGATGGAACGTCGCGGGGAAGGGCAATAGCGTGCTGCTCTCGCTGTTGCGCGGGCATCGCATGAAAGCGCTGCTCAAGCGCATGCTCGACGAGACCGAGTTTCTCTCCGACCACGGCGTGCGTGCGCTCTCGCGCGTTCATCTCGACCAGCCGTTCGTCTTCTATCACAACAGCGAGAGCTTTTGCGTGCGGTATCAGCCGGGCGAATCCACGTCGCGCGTGTTCGGCGGCAACTCCAACTGGCGCGGGCCGGTGTGGATGCCGGTGAACTATCTGCTGATCGAATCGATCCTCGAATTCCACCGCTATTACGGCGACGAGTTTCGCGTCGAGTATCCGACCGGATCGGGGCAGAAGTTTTCGCTTGCGCAGATCGCCGATGAACTCACGCGCCGCGTGACCACGCTTTTTTTGCTCGACAAGAACGGCGAGCGGCCTGTGATGGCGGCGTATCCGCTGTTACAGGCCGATCCGCGTTCGCGCGATCTCGTGCTCTTCCACGAATATTTTCACGGCGACAACGGACGCGGCGTGGGGGCGTCGCATCAGACCGGATGGAGCGGGCTGGTCGCGCTGTTGTTGCAGCCCCGCGCGATGGGGCCCTCGGGCGTCGTGCCGCTCGCGGGGGAAGCCGATGCCGAGATTCAGGAGTTCGCCGGCGTGAAGTAAGCGTCGAACGAAACGTTCGGACAGATCTGATACCACTGTGCTCTTCATCTTCGTAACTTTGCGAACCACGCACTTTTAGCGGCTTGGAGAGAACAAAGTGGACGCAATGGCAGGAATCTACGGGTCGGAACGATGCAACGCAGCGGGCGCGCGCCGCGCCGGTCGCCGCACGGAGCACGAAGACACGCCGCCGTTCGGGCTCGTCATGCTGGTGTTTCTCGCGGCAACGGCGGGCGGCGTGTGGGTATCTTCCACTTTCGACAACATGGCGTTCGGATGGATGGCGTGCGTCGGCATTCTTGCGGCGCTCGGCGCGGCCATCGATCGTTTCTTCTGCGGCGCCGCCGCGCTCGAACGCCGCCTGAATGCGCGCTCACGGGCGCGTCATCAGGCGCTTCACAAATCCGCGCTGAAGCACGGCCTCAGGCCGCAATGGCTCGGCTGGCAGAACGCAACAACACGGGAATGGACTTCGATGTCGGCGTACCGGCGCCATCCGCGATAGACGAAAGCGGCACGAGCGGATTCGTCTCCGGATAGTACGCGCCGAGACAACCGCGCGGAATGTCGTACTCCACCAGCGTGAACCCTTCCACGCGGCGCTCCACGCCGTCATCCCATACGCTCGTGATATCGACGCGTTCGCCCGGCTCGAAACCGAGCATGTCGATGTCCTCGGCATTCGCGAACAGCACGTGGCGCTGGCCATACACGCCGCGATAGCGGTCGTCGAGACCGTAGATCGTCGTGTTGTACTGATCGTGCGAGCGCGTGGTCATCAGCGTCAGCAGGCGCTCGCCGTGCAGCGCGCGGGCGCGATGAATCGGCGTGTCCACGGCGATGGCGTGCACGATGAACTGCGCCTTGCCGCTCGGCGTCATCCACACGCGATCCCGCGACGCCACGCCGAGATGAAAGCCGCCCGGCGTCTTCAGGCGCTCGTTGTAGTTCTCGAAGCCGTCGATGACTTTCTCGATGCCGTCGCGGATCAGCGCGTAGTCGTTCGCATGCGCGAGCCAGTCGACCTTCGCGCTGCCGAGCGTCGCGTGCGCCATGCGCGCGACGATCGCCACTTCGCTCAGCAGATTCGGCGACGCCGGCTTGTTCATGCCGTACGAGATGTGCACCATGCTCATCGAATCTTCAACGCTCACGCCTTGCGCCACGCCGTTCTGCATGTCGATTTCGGTGCGGCCGAGCGTCGGGAGGATCAGCGCGTCGCGGCCATGCACGAGGTGGCTGCGGTTCAGCTTCGTCGTGATGTGGACCGTGAGATCGCATGAACGCATCGCTTCCCAGGTGCGTGGGGTGTCGGGCGTGGCGATCGAGAAATTTCCCCCCAGGCCGATGAACACCTTCACGCGGCCTTCGAGCATCGCGTGAATGGTCTCGACGACGTCGTAGCCGTGCTCGCGCGGCGGCTCGAAGTCGTAGGCTGCGGCGAGGCGGTCGAGAAACGCCTGCGTCGGCTTCTCTTCGATGCCGACCGTGCGGTCGCCCTGCACGTTCGAATGTCCGCGCACCGGGCAGAGGCCCGCGCCGCGCCGCCCGATGTTCCCGCGCATCATCATCAGGTTGGAGAGCAGCTGCACCGTCGGCACGGAGTTCTTGTGCTGCGTGAGGCCCATGCCCCACGTCGCGATGACGGCGCGGCCCTTCGCGTAGATGTCGGCGAGCTGGAGGATGTCGTCCATCGGCGAGCCTGATTCCGCGACGATCGCGTCCCAGCTTTCCGCGCGCAGATCGGCGGCGAACGCGTCGAAGCCGACCGTATGTTGCGCGATGAAATCGACATCGATCACGCGCTCGCCGCCCGCGATAAGCGCGGCGTCGTCGAGTTCGATCACGCGCTTCGCGACGCCCTTGATGAGCGCGAAGTCGCCGCCGACTTTCGGCCGGATGAACACGGAGCTGATCTTCACGCCCTTCGGCGACAACATGTCGAGCGTGTGCTGCGGGCTGGCGAAGCGCTCCAGACCGCGTTCCTTGAGCGGATTGATCGAGACGATCGTCGCGCCGCGCTTCGCGCAATCGCGCAATTCGCCGAGCATGCGAGGATGGTTCGTCGCCGGATTCTGGCCGAAGAGCAGAAGCGTGTCGGCATGCTCGAAGTCGTCGAGCGTGACCGTGCCCTTGCCGATGCCGACCGTATGCGGCAAGCCGCGGCTCGTCGCTTCATGGCACATGTTCGAGCAATCGGGGAAGTTGTTCGTGCCGTACATGCGCACGAACAACTGGTAGAGAAACGCGGCTTCGTTGCTCGCGCGGCCCGACGTATAGAACGCGGCGCGATCCGGATCGTCGAGCTTCTTGAGATGCGACGCGATCAGCTCGAACGCGGCATCCCATTCGATCGGCACGTAGCGGTCGCGCTTCGCGTCGTAGACGAGCGGATCGGTGAGACGGCCGTGCTGCTCCAGTTCGTAATCCGACTGCGCCATCAGCGCCGACACCGTGTGCTTCTCGAAAAACGCAGGCGTCACGCGCTTGGCCGTGGCTTCGGCGGCGACCGCTTTCACGCCGTTTTCGCAGAATTCGAACGTCGACGCATGTTGCCGGTCCGGCCACGCGCAGCCGGGGCAATCGAAGCCGTCCGGCTGATTCTGCTTGAAAAGCGTGCGGTAGTTACCGCCCGACACCTTTTCCTTCACGAGGTTGATGGCGACCTGTTTCAGCGCCCCCCATCCGGCGGCGGGGTGATGGTACGGTTCGATGCGCGGTTCGGGCTTCTTCATGATGGATGCGGCCAGCGTGGTCATTCGATGGCTCACAGCGTACTGTGTCCCGAATCGCGCGCGGCGCACAGAAAACGCGAAATGCGAGGGATACAGTTGCGTCGATTTGCCCTAGACTGCGGTTTGTCGAACGTCAAACGTCAAAGCCCGTGAAGCTCTACGAACAACTTGCCGATGAAATCGAAGCCGCCGTGCGACGCGGCGTGTTCACGGCGGGCGAGCGGATCGCGTCGGTGCGGCAGGCGAGCCAGCAGCACGGCGTGAGCATCAAGACGGTGCTGCATGCGTACGCGCTGCTGGAGAGCCGCGGCATTCTGGAGACGCGTCCGCAATCCGGCTATTTCGTGCGCGCGAAACCACGTTCCGGCGAGGCGCGCGGCGAGCGGGGCGGCGTGGCGGGCGCGATGGCGGTGGCGTCGGAAGTGGACGTGAGCCGCCTCGTGCTTTCCACGTTGCGCAGCATTCGCGCGCACGGCGCCGTGCCGTTCGGATCGCCGTATCCGGATACCGAGCCGTTCCCGTGGCGGCGCATCAACCAGTACGCGAACGCCATCGCGCGGCGGCATGCGAGCTGGAATCTGATCGACGACCTGCCGCCCGGCAATCCCGAACTCATTCGCCAGATCGCGCGGCGATATGCGGAAAACGGCGTGCCGGTCGATCCCGGCGAGATCGTCATCACGGTCGGCGCGACGGAGGCGATCAACCTGAGCCTGCAAGCCGTCGCGAAGCCGGGCGATACGGTCGCCGTCGAATCGCCGACGTTCTACGCGATGCTTCACGCCATCGAGCGTCTCGGCATGCGCGCGATCGAAGTGCCGACGCATCCCGCCGATGGCATCGACATCGACGCGCTCGCGCAGATCATCGGCGAGGGAAAGATTGCGGCGTGCATGGTGATGCCGAATTTTCAGAACCCGCTCGGCTTTCAGATGCCGGATGAGCGCAAGCGCCGGCTCGTGGACCTGCTTTCGATGCACGACATTCCCGTCATCGAAAACGATGTCTATCACGAGCTTCATTTCGGCGACGCGCGGCCCTCGACGCTCAAGAACTTCGATACGAAAGGCCTCGTGCTGCATTGCGCGTCGTTTTCGAAGAGCCTGACGGCGTCGTATCGCATCGGCTGGGCGATGCCGGGGCGTTATCGCGCGCAAGTCGAAAAGCTGAAGTTCCTCAACACGCTGACGACGCCATCGGTGCCGCAAGTCGCCGTCGCCGATTATCTGCGTCAGGACGGCTACGACCGGCATCTGCGGCGCGTGCGCAAGCTGTATAAGCAGCAGTCGCGCATCATGATGGCGATGGTCGAACGGTTCTTTCCCGCCGGCACGCGCACGTCCGCGCCGCAGGGCGGCTATGTGCTGTGGGTGGAACTGCCGGAGCGTGTGGATTCCATGCTGCTGTATCGTGCGGCGCTGGCGGAAGGCATCACGGTCGGGCCGGGCTATATGTTCTCGACGCGCAATGCATTCAGCCATTTCATCCGCCTCAATTACAGCTATCCGTGGACGCCGCAGAGCGAGGCGGCGCTGCAACGGCTCGGGCAGCTCGTCGGCGAACTCGACGCCCGCGCAAGGGAGACTTGAATATGAACGATGACATCGATCCGGCGCTCGTCGCCATTCTCGAGCAGCTTTGGCGCGCGAAGCAGGAGACGCCGGGGCGCGCGTGGTCGCTTGCGAAGCTGGCGAAGCAGTCCGGTTTGCCGATGAGCGGGCTGCGCCGGCACCTGACCGCGCTGGCGGACGCGGGGCTCGTGGACGTGCAATTGAGCGAAGAGGGCGCCGGATCGGCTGCGCTGACGGCCGGCGGGGTGACGCTGTGCGAGGCGGTGTTTGGAGGGGAACAATGACGTCGCCTTCACCTAACGCCCCCGACGCACAGCCCGATGAACCGCGCGACGTCTTCGGTCCCTGGCGCGAAACGCTGCGCGAGGAATGGCCACCGTTTTCCTAACCACATCGCCACCACGTTGGACATCCACATCACCCTGCACGGCCGACGCGACCTGACCGGCCAGATCTACGGCCAGCTTCGCGCCGGCATCATCGAAGGACGGCTCGCCGCGAACCTGCGCCTGCCGTCCACGCGCGAACTCGCCGCGCAGCTCGGCGTCTCCCGCAAAACGACGCTCGAAGTATTCGACCGTCTCATTGCGGAAGGCTTTCTGCGCACGCGCGCGGGCGACGGCACCTTCGTCGCCGATGGCCTCGCGCGGCTGCCCGGCGCGCGGCCCGAGCCGGCGTCGGCGCGCGCACGGGCCGCCGGCATCTGGCGCAAGATGCCCGAGCGCATGGTCATGCCGATGCCGCCCGCGGGCATCACGCTCGACTGCGATTTCAAGGGCGGCGTCACCGATAAAACGCTCTTTCCCTTCGACGCCTGGCGCCGATGCGTCAATCAGGCGCTGCGCACGCAGGCGCGCGCGGGCGGCGGCGTGGCGTCGTATCGCGATCCGGCGGGCGAGCAGGAACTGCGGCTCGGCATCGCGCGTTATCTCGGCTTCAGCCGCGCGGTGGCGTGCAACTGGCAGGACGTCGTCGTGACGCAAGGCGCGCAGCAGGCGCTCGATCTGCTCGCGCGCGTGGTCATCCAGCCGGGCGATATCGTCGCGGTCGAAGAGCCGGGTTATCCGCCCGCGCGGGCGCTGTTCTCGGCACTGGGCGCGCGCATCGCGCATGTGCCGGTGGATGGCGAGGGCATGGTGGTCGGCAAGCTGCCGCGCAATGCGCGGCTCGTCTACGTGACGCCGTCGCATCAGTTTCCGCTCGGCATGCCGATGAGTCTCGACCGGCGCGTCGAATTGCTCGAATGGGCGGGCAAGCGCGGCGCGGTGATCGTCGAGGACGATTACGACGGCGAATTCCGCTTCGAAGGGCGGCCGGTCGAATCGCTGAAAAGTCTGGATCGCGCGGGGCTGGTCGCGTATGTCGGCACGTTCTCGAAGACGCTGTTTCCCGATCTGCGCATAGGCTATGTCGTGCCGCCCGCGACGCTTCGCGAGCCGCTCTGGAACGCGAAGCGCATCGCGGATTGCCATAGCTGCATGCTGACGCAGACCGCGCTCGGCGCGTTCATGCTCGACGGCGAATACGCGAAGCATCTGCGCCGCATGCACAAGACGTATGCCGAGCGGCGCGCGACCTTGCTCGACCGGCTGACGGGCGATCTCGCGCCCTGGTTCGAGCCGCTTCCCGCGATGGCCGGCATCCATCTGGTCGCGCGGCTGCGCAAAAGATGGCGCGAGGAGCGCGTCGTGGCGGCGGCGCGCGAGGCGTCGGTCGGGCTGTACGGCATCCGCCCCTTTTATGCGGGCGATGCCGTCGAGCAAGGCATGCTGTTCGGATACGGCGGCACGAGCGCGCAGACGATCGAGCGCGGCATGACGCGCCTCGCTGCGCTCATGCCGCAGCTATCGCGGTGACGATGCGCGTTACTGGTCGCCGCACAGGAGCAGCAGCTTTTCCTGGCTCGTGCACGTCGATTTCTTCTTCGGCGCGGCAGCGTCCGTGCCATGCGCGGAAACGGTCTGCGCCGAGCCTTGCGATTTCGCTTCCGCCGTGCGCCGCGCGATGCACTGGCGCAAGCGCTTTTCCATCGGCGGATAGTATTTCCAGCCGCGCGTGAGCGGCGGCAGGTCGAGACGCACCTGCTTCCACTTCGGATGCCCGCTCGCCTGCAGCGTGTCGAAGTTCGCGCAGAGCGAATCCGCGAATTTCGACAGCGCGCCGACCGTGCCGCGCAAGCCGTAGTCGTACGTGACGAGGAACGCCTTCACCGTGAGCGTCGGCGTGTCTTCCTGAATCCAGTTCGGATAGCTCGTCGTGCGGATGGTCGCCGGGAAGTACGTCTGCTTCGCCTTGGCGGTTTCGGGCGCGGACGGATCGAGGCGCAGCAGCTTGATCTGCTGCAGCAGTTCCGGATTCATGTCCTGAAAGAGCTTGGCCGGCTGGCCCGCGACGATCACCGCGACATCGATCTTGCGCACGATCAGCTTGGCGAGCGCGTCTTCGTTGCTCAGGTGCTGCTCGTTGGCATCGGCAATCGGCTCGCCGAACATCAGCCGATACAGCGTCTCAGCCGATTGCGCCGTGCCGCTGCCAATCGGTCCGACGCTGATGTTCTTGCCCTTGATCTCGTTGATGGTCTTGAGCGGCGAATCCGAGCGCACGACGAAGTAAATCTCCTCGTCATAGAGCGGCATGATGAGGCGCAGCGGCTGGATGATCCGGCCCGCTTCGGCGTTGCCGGAGCTCGCCATGTCGAGATATGCCTGATACACGTCCGACTGCACCAGCGCGAACTTCACGCCGGGTTCGTAGCGCATGCGCTGCACGTTTTCCGCCGATCCCTTCGAGGGCAGCACTTCAAGATCGATCCCGGCCGGCTCCGCGACGTACTTCGACAAGTCCTGGCCGATCTGGATATACGTGCCGCGTTCCTGGCCCGTGGTGATCTTGTACGGCACGGGATCGGCATAACTGGAAGTCGCCGCGCCGGCGAGCCCGATGACGGCGCACAGGGCGAGCGCGCCCCGCGCGGCATTGCGCATGAAACTGGTCGAGACCATGATTGACCCTTTAGTCGAGTTTGGGCGGGTTCTTCGAAACGCGCGCGATGCGGCTGCACCGCGCGTAATGCGACATGCGTGATGCGTGGGAATCGGGCGGGGCGGTCAGCGCGATGGCTTTGGCGTCGTGTCTCCACTGCTCCAGCCGTATTGCTTGATCGCGCGTTCGACGTCGTCGGACTTGTCCGCGTCGAAGCGCGCCGTCATGTTCGATCCACCCACGCTCGCCGGACGTGTCGCCGGTCGTGTCGCCGGACTGGCGGCGGCAGCGACGGGCGTGGTCGGCGCGAGCGTGGCGGCGACGGCGCTGGACGGCGCGGCGGTCACGGGGCGGACCGCCGGCGCATGCGAGACCACCGGTTGCACGACGGCGGGCTGCGCCGTTTGCATGGCGACGGGCGGCGCGGACGATTGTGCGCCGGCGGGCGCCGCGCGCTGAGCGGGCGCCGGGGCCGGCGACGGCGCGGGCGCTGCGCGCGGCGTCGGCGCGACGTACATGCCGTTGCTCGTCGGCGCGGCGGGCGCGACGTACATGTCGGTCGGGGCGCTCGGCGCAACGTACATGTCGCTCTGACCGCTTTGCGCGCTCGGCGCGACGTACATGCCGTTGCTCGGCGCTGCAGCGGTGGCGGCGGGCGCGGGCTTCGGTGCGGGTGCGGGTGCGGGTGCGGGCGCAGGCGCGGGCGATTCGACGGCCGTTGCGGGCTTCGCCGGCACGCTCGATGTCACGGCGGGCATCGAAGCGAACGAGGGCGTCGGCTGGAGGATCGTCGCGGCCACGACGGCGTTCGTCGCGGCCTGAGCACGCGCGATCTTCTCCGCGCGCGACAGATAGCCGGTTTCCGCACGCGCGTCGTCGAGCGCGGCCTGGCGCGCGGCCGCTGCGGCGGCGGTGGCGTTCTGGGCGCGTTGCGTCGCGTGCTTGTCCAAAGTGGGCTTCGCTGCGGCGGCGGCCGCTTGAGCTGCCTGCGCCTGAGCCTGTGCCACCGGAGCAGCAGGCGCCGTCGATGCAACGTTTGCCTGCGCGGGAGCCGGGGACGGTACGGGAACCGGAGCCGGCGCTACCGCGACAGCGCCCGTCGCGGCAGCCGGATTCGCCGAGTTGTCCGCGGGCGCCGCGCCCTTCTTCGCGCCTTGCGCATTCGCGGCGAGCCAGCCGGCGTGCGTGATGACGCGTTCGAGCATTGCCTGCGATTCGCCGTTGCTGCCGTCGAGCGCGAGCGCTTCGGCCGCGTTTTGCTGCACGCACGCCCAGGCGGACGTCCGTTCGCACGCGCGCGCGAGCTGGAGCGCGGCGTCGCGTTGAAGCTCGCGGTTGGAGAGTTCGTCCTTCAGCGCATCGAATTCGGGGCGCGTCTGCTGCTGCGCGGGCAGCGCCTTCATGCGCGCTCGCGCTGTTGTCAGATCGCGCCGATCCAGCGCCGCCCGGATGTCTTGCAGCGGATCGCCGGGCGCAAGCGAACGGGTGCTGTCCTGCTGCGCGTTCTGGGTTTGCGCGCTGGGCGCGGCGGGCGTGATGGAAGGTGAAAGCACGACGGACTCGGCGGGCGCATCGGTTGCGCCGCGGCCGATCGCGCCGAGTTTCGGATCGATCGCGCCGGACGCGCTGATATCGGCGGCAGGCGTGGGTTGGTCGTCCGAGCCGCGATGCAGATAGATGGCCGCGCCCGCCACGATCGCCACCGCGCATGCGCCTGCGGCGATCGTCTTCTTACGGTCCCAATTGGCGGAACCGGGCAGGGCGTCGGAATCGTTGCTCGGATCGGCGTAGGCGTTGCGCGCGGATTCCTCGACCCGTTTCGCGCGATGCTCGGCCGCCCGCTGCGCAATGCGCTCGCTCGCGCGTTTCGGGTCCCAGCGTCCGGCCCAGGCCGCGCCGGTGTCTTCGTCGTCGCCGGTTTCGATCGGACCGGAAGCCGCCGCGGATGCCGAGGCGAGCGGCGTCGACGACTGTTGCTCGAACATGCTCCCGCGCAGCCGGGGTTCCACCGCGCCGCGTCGATGGCCGAAAGCCGCGCTGCGGTCGGCGCCGCAGTTGGGGCAACTGTCGGCGCTCTTGCGCATCGTGCTGCCGCACCGCTGGCAGACGACGGAAAACATGGAAGCGGGAAACGTCAAACGCGTGGTCATGCTAAAAGCCCTCGAAGGACGTAGGCGATAACGTGGCGGCGGGCCTCGCGCGTCGAACGTGTCGGACGCAGGACGGGCCGCGGCAGCAATCCTTCGTATTGTTTTCCCGCGCGAAAGCTCGCTCGCGGGAAGCGAAATCCGAATATGGTTCAACCATTTCCGGACGTCAATTGCGTTTCGCACCTAGTGCCCGGCGCCTGGATGCTAACGATGGCGCGTTTTGTGCGGTGCTCGCATCGCGCCGTGGAAGCGCGCGGCAAGCGGCCAAAATGGTGCGAAAGCGCCGGATGATTGCGGTCGCAGCCCATTTCGGGCAATGCGCATGCCACCAGCCTCACTCTCACTGTTTGCGACATTTTGCGCGGGGCGGCGGTTTTGAGACGCCATTCTTTAGCCGATAAACGACAAGGCCGGATGGCCGCTCGATAACCCACTGATGCAAAAGCGCTTACGGCGCGAAACGAGTGTGGTTTTTCCGTCCGGCGGCGCGGTGCGCTTGATGGCAGATAGTTAGGGTGCCGAAACAAATATCGGCGGGCGAGCGGCAAAAAAAGACGCCCCGCGAAGGGGCGTCCTCGTGCAACGAGACAATAACGCGATCAGCTCGCCAGTTGCAGCTTGCCGTCGATACGGCGGTTCAGCGAAAGCGGATTGTCGTTCTTGATCGCGTCGGGCAGCAGCGCTTCCGGCAGATCCTGATAGCTCACCGGACGCAGGAAGCGGTCGATCGCGAGGCTGCCGACGGACGTCGAACGGCCATCCGCCGTCGACGGATACGGGCCGCCGTGAACCATCGCATGACCCACTTCCACGCCGGTGCCGAAGCCGTTCACCAGAATGCGGCCGGTGCGGCGCTCGAGCGCGGGCAGGAAGCTGCGCGCTTCGGCGTAATCGGCTTCGTCGATATGCAGCGCCGCCGTCAACTGGCCTTCGAGCGATTCGATCAGCTCACGCATCGACGCGAGATCCGGGCAGCGCACGATCAGCGACGACGCGCCGAAAATCTCCTCTTGCAGCTCGTGATTCTTGCGGAACGCATCGGCGGTCGTCACGAAGAGCGCAGACTGGCCCTGATGGCCGCTCTTCGCTTCGAGGCCGCGCGCGGCGGTCGTCACGTCGGCGTGCGAAGCGGCTTTTTCGACCGCGCCTTCGTACGTCTTGTGGATGCCCGGCGTGAGCATGGTCTGCGCGCCGGTTTCCTTCAGCGCCGCCGATGCCGCCGCGATGAACGCATCGAGATCGGGACCGTCGACGGCCAGCACGAGGCCGGGGTTCGTGCAGAACTGGCCCGCGCCGAGCACGAGCGATTGCACGAATGCCTTGCCGATGGCCTCGCCACGATTCTTCAGCGCATTCGGGAACAGCAGGACCGGGTTGATGCTGCTCATTTCCGCATAGACCGGAATCGGTTCGGTGCGCGCCGCCGCGAGCTTCATCAGCGCCGTGCCGCCGCCGCGCGAACCCGTGAAACCAGCCGCCTTGATGCGGTTGTCCTTGACGAGACCCTGGCCGATATCGCGGCCGCTATCGAACAGCAGCGAGAACGTGCCTTCGGGCATGCCGCAATCCTTCACGGCCTTCTGCACCGCGCGGCCGACGAGTTCCGCCGTGCCGGGATGCGCCGAGTGCGCTTTCACGATGACCGGGCAGCCCGCCGCCAGCGCCGACGCCGTATCGCCGCCCGCGACGGAGAACGCCAGCGGGAAATTGCTCGCGCCGAACACCGCGACCGGACCGAGGCCGATATAACGCAGACGCAGATCCACGCGCGGCATCGGCTTGCGCTCGGGCTGCGCCGGGTCGATGCGCACGCCGAGGTAATCGCCGTTGCGCACCACATCGGCGAACATGCGAAGCTGGCCGACCGTGCGGCCGCGCTCGCCTTCGAGACGCGGACGCGGCAAACCGCTTTCCTGCATGCAGCGCTCGATCAGGTCGTCGCCGATATCGAGAATGTTCTGCGCGATCGCCTCCAGGAACTTCGCGCGCGCTTCCGGCGCGGTTTCGCGGTACACGTCGAATGCGGACCAGGCGAGCGCGCACGCGCGGTCGAGGTCGGCGAGCGTCGCGCCGCCGAAAGCCGGTTCGATGGCCGCGCCCGTCGAGGCGTTGACTGCCTTGATGGAGCCGTTCGAGCCGTGCACGGATTGCTGGCCGATGAGCAGATTGCCTGTGAGTTGCATGGTGTCTCGTCCTTCTTGTGAAATGGATCGCGACGCCCGGGTGACGAGCGTGGCGCTGCGCCGACTATACGGCTCGCCGCGCGCCGCTGTATAGTGAAAGGTTTCCATCGCATGATCGCTTTTTGGAATCACCTGGCGGCTTCGCATGATCAAGAATTCACTCGATGTCCTGATGTCGCGGCTGCGCATGAAGCAGCTTCAATTGTTGATCGCGCTCGATGAGCACAAGTCGCTGCACAAGGCGTCGAGCGCGATGGCCATGACGCAATCCGCCGCGAGCAAGGCGCTCGCCGAACTTGAATCGATGCTGGAAGCGCCGCTTTTCGAGCGCGCGAAAAGCGGGCTGATTCCGAATCCGTTCGGACGCTGCGTGATTCGCTACGCGCGCGTGCTCGCCGCCGATCTCAACGCGTTGTGCCAGGAATTCGCGCAGATTCGCGCGGGCACGGGCGGGCGGCTCTCGGTCGGCACGATCATGGGCGCGGTGCCGGGCGTCGTCGCGCCGATCGTCAACGAGATGCACGCGCGGCATCCGGACCTTGCCATCGAGATCATCGAGGACACGAGCGCCAACATGCTCGGCATGCTGGACGACGGCCGCGTCGATCTGGTGATCGGGCGCGCGAGCGTGTCGGATCAGCCGTCGAAATATCAGTATCAGCCGCTGACGGACGAGCCGTTGTGCATCGTGGTCGGGCAAGGGCATGCGGAACCGGCTGCGGGCGAGATCGGCTTCGCGGAACTGGCGAATCATCGCTGGGTGACGTATCCGAGCTATCTGCCGATGAGCGCGCTGCTCGAACGCGAACTCGATCTCGCCGGCCTGCCGATGCCCGCGAATCCCATTTCGACGGCGTCGCCGTTCGTCACCGTGACGCTGCTGCAGGAAAGCCCCGAGCTGGTCTCGATCCTTCCCGCGAGCGTCGCGCGCGTGTTCGAGCGGCACGGCATGTTGCGCGTGCTGCCGGTGCGGATGAACTCGAAATCGCAGACGTACGGCATCGTCACGCGAAAGGGCGGCGCACTCTCGCCGGCGGCGCGGCAGTTCGTGCAGATGCTGCGCGAAACCGGCCGGCCGCAGTGAACGGACGTCAGCGCGTCGCGACGATGAACAGGCGCGGGAACGGCAGCAGCACGGAGCCGTCGTCGAGAACGGTGTATGCGGAGGCCAGCGCGGAACGGTAGCGGTCGAGAAACGCGCGCTGTTCGGAATCGTCGAGCTTCGCGAGGAACGGCCGCAGCGCGCTGCCCTTGAACCATTCGACGACGGCATCGATGCCGCCTTCGAGCGCATGGTGATACGTGGTCCGCCACACATCGACGCGCGCGCAATGCGGCTTCAGCAGCGCGTAGTACCACGCGGCCGGATGCCGCCCCGTGCGTTCCGTGCCTGCGAGCCGGTCGCGCCACGGGTCCTGCGCCGCGACTTCGCGCAGCAACGTGTGGGCGGGTTCGTCCAGGTTGTCGGGCATCTGGATGGCGAGCCGTCCGCCGGGCGCGAGTTTGCCGGCGAGGCGCGGCAGCAGCGTGTCGTGACCCGTCACCCATTGCAGCGACGCGTTGGCGAGAATCAGATCGTAAGGACCGGCTGCGTCCCACGCGGCGATATCCGCGAGTTCGAAATCGACCTGCGGCAGCCGCCTTCGCGCGGCATCGATCATGTCCTGCGAATTGTCGATACCCACGATGCGCGCACTCGGCGCACACGCCGCGAGCAACTCGGTGGAATTGCCGGGACCGCAGCCGAGATCGACCGCCGCGCGGATCTCGCCGCCTTGCGCGCCGTTGAGCAGATCGCGCACGGGGCGCGTGCGTTCCGCTTCGAAGAGACTGTATTGCTTCGCGTTCCAGCTGGCAGATGTGGTCATGTTTGCTCTTGCTCCGACGATTGCCGTAAAGAAGCATGATTGTGCCGCACGCGCGAGTCGCGACGCACTTCGCTCGAGACGCGCGATAGCAAAACTTACCGGAATCGCCGGGAATGCAAAACAATGTCCGAAAGGGATGGTCGGATTAGCGCTTTGTGACAACGCATCGGCCTATACTGCCGTGGTGTCCGGAGCGGCGAGCGGTCGAATCGACCGGCAATGCTCGACACAGGCCGCACGTCCAACAGCTTCTTGCGTGCTTTCGAGAGCGCGCAGCAATCGGAAAATCGCACATGAGCGACACCCCTGCAGGCGGCCTGTACGGTCTCGTGGCCACGCTGCGCGCCCAGCAGACAGAACTGACCGAACGATGGATGAACCTCGTGTTCGGCGATGCCGAAGTTCAGCATTCCGACCAGCTCACGTACCGGCAGCTTGCGGATCATCTGCCGAATGTCCTGGAGGAAATCTGCGCCGTGCTGGAAACGCGCAATCCGGGCGAAAGCGAACGCGCGCTCGAATCCGACGCGCGGCGCCACGGACAATGGCGCTGGCAGCAGGGTTATCGCATCGACGAACTGGTGCGCGAGCTGGACGTGTTCCGGCAAGTGCTGACCTCGGCCATCAGCGACTATGCCGCGACGCACGGGGACCTCTCGCGCGCCGACGAGGACTACGCGCGGCTCACGATCGACGAAGTGGTGAGCTTCGTCACGCTGACGTCCATCCGCGAAGCCGTGACAGAGCGCGATCGCAAGATCGACGACTACACCGGCATGCTGGAGCACGCGAATTACGAACTGACGCTGCGTCAGAAGCTCATCAGCGAGCTTTACGAAACACGCATGCAGATCACGCGCCGCGTGGCGCACGACCTGCGCAACTTCCTGAACGTCTTCTCGACGGCGCTGCAACTCGCGACGCGTTCGCCCGCCAAGCGCGACACGGCGCTCGCGCTCGCGAACCGTCAGATCAGCGACATGGCGACGCTCGTCGATGAAATGGTCGAATACTCGAAGATTCTCGGTGACGATTCGATTCTGACCGTCGAATCCTTCGATCTCGTCGGTCTCTTCGACGAGCTGATGCAGTCGTCGCGCATCGCGGCGGAAGCGAAGGGCCTCAAGCTCGTCGGGCATCTGGACGCGGACCTCGGCGCGGTGGTGTCGAACCGGCTGAAGGTGAAGCAGGTCGCGCTGAATCTGCTGTCGAACGCGATCAAGTACACGGCGTCGGGCGAGATCGTGCTCGCCATCGCCGCCGCGCCGGATGACCGCTGGCGTCTGCGCGTCGCGGATACGGGCATGGGCATCGGCGAGGCGGATCAGGAGCGCGTGTTCGAGGAATTCGAGCGCGCCGCCGCCGACGACATCCCCGGCGCGGGCCTGGGCCTCGCGATCGTCAAGGAACTCACGCGCACGCTAGACGGCGAATTGCGCTTCGAATCGACGAAAGGGCACGGCAGCGTGTTCGAAGTCACGTTTCCGCTCGTGCTGGAGCCGAAGGCGCCGAACGCGGCCTGATTCAGCATCGGAAATGGAAAAAGGCGAACGGATCGCTCCGTTCGCCTTCCTTTTGACGCTCTACGACCACGCTTACGCGGCCACGGCTTCTTCCTCTTCCACCGACGCGCGGATCAGGTGATCGAACGCACCGAGCGATGCCTTCGCGCCTTCGCCCACCGCGATCACGATCTGCTTGAACGGCACGGTGGTCACGTCGCCGGCCGCGAACACGCCCGGCACCGACGTCGCGCCCTTCGCATCGACGACGATCTCGCCGTGCTTCGACAACTCCACCGTGCCCTTCAGCCATTCGGTGTTCGGCACGAGGCCGATCTGCACGAACACGCCTTCCAGTTCCACGCGATGGCTTTCACCGTTCACGCGGTCGGTGTAGCTCAGGCCGTCGACCTTCTTGCCGTCGCCGGTGATTTCCGTCGTCTGCGCGCTCGTCACGATGGTCACGTTCGGCAGGCTGCGCAACTTCTTCTGCAGGACGGCATCGGCACGCAGTTCCGCGCCGAATTCGATCAGCGTCACCGCCGCAACGACGCCCGCGAGATCGATCGCCGCTTCGACGCCCGAATTGCCGCCGCCGATGACCGCGACGCGCTTGCCCTTGAAGAGCGGGCCGTCGCAGTGCGGGCAATACGCCACGCCGCGCCCGCGATATTCGCGCTCGCCCGGCACGTTGATTTCACGCCAGCGCGCGCCGGTCGCGAGAATGATGGTCTTCGCCTTCAGCACCGCGCCGCTCGCCAGATGCACTTCGTTCACGCGGCCCGGGATCAGCTTGTCGGCGCGCTGCACGTCCATCACGTCGACTTCGTAGCTCTTCACGTGCTGTTCGAGCGCGGTCGCGAACTTCGGTCCTTCGGTTTCCTGCACGGAGATGAAGTTTTCGATCGCCATCGTGTCGAGCACCTGGCCGCCGAAGCGTTCCGCGACGACGCCCGTGGCAATGCCCTTGCGCGCCGAGTAGATCGCCGCCGCCGCGCCGGCAGGCCCGCCGCCGACGATCAGCACGTCGAACACCGGCTTCTTCTCCAGTTCCTTGGCGGCGCGAGCGGCCGAACCGGTGTCCAGCTTCGCGAGAATTTCCTTCACGCCGCTGCGGCCCTGGCCGAAGCTTTCACCGTTCAGGAACATCGTCGGCACGGCCATGACCTGGCGTTCTTCGACTTCGCCCTGGAACAGCGCGCCGTCGATCGCGACGTGCTTGATGCGCGGATTGATGATCGCCATCACGTTCAGCGCCTGCACGACTTCCGGGCAGTTCTGGCACGAGAGCGAGAAATAGGTTTCGAACTGATAGTCGCCGTCGAGATTGCGAATCTGCTCGATGGTCGCGTCGTCGAGCTTGATCGGATGACCGCCGGTTTGCAGCAGCGCCAGCACGAGCGACGTGAATTCGTGGCCCATCGGGATGCCCGCGAACTGGATGTTCGCCGCCTTGCCCGGCTCGCCGATGGTGAACGACGGACGGCGCGCGCCGGCATCTCCTTTCTCGACGACGCTGATCCGCGGGGACAGCGAAGCGATTTCGTCGAGCAGGCTCTTGAGCTCACGCGACTTGTCGCTGTCGTCGAGGAAGGCGACGAGCTCGATCGGCCGGGTGACCTTTTCCAGATAGGCTTTCAACTGATTCTTGAGGTTGGCGTCCAGCATGGCGTTGTCCGTTCCGTGACGTTGTTCTTTGCGTGTGTCCCGACGTGCTCCGGCGCGGCGCAAAAAGCGCCGGACCGAAGCCGTAGGGAGTGAACCCGCCGCGAGAGTTGCGGCGAGTTTGATGCGCTCGTTGTGAAAACCGAGGCTTAGATCTTGCCGATGAGGTCGAGCGACGGGGTCAGCGTTTCAGCGCCCGGCGTCCACTTGGCGGGGCAGACTTCGCCCGGGTGCGACGCGACGTATTGCGCAGCCTGCACCTTGCGCAGAAGTTCGCCCGCGTCACGGCCGATGCCGTTGTCGTGGATTTCGCACAGCTTGATCTCGCCTTCCGGGTTGATCACGAACGTGCCGCGCAGGGCCAGACCTTCTTCCTCGATCAGCACGTCGAAGTTGCGCGAGATCGCGAGCGTCGGATCGCCGATCATCGGATACTTGATCTTGCTGATGGTGTCCGACGTGTCGTGCCATGCCTTGTGCGTGAAGTGCGTATCGGTCGACACGCCGTAGATCTCGACGCCAAGCTTCTTGAATTCGTCGTAACGGTCAGCCAGATCGCCCAGTTCGGTCGGGCAAACGAACGTGAAGTCGGCCGGGTAGAACACGAACACGGACCACTTGCCCTTCAGGGTTTCGTCGGTGACGGTCACGAAGTCGCCGTTGTGATAGGCGGTTGCTTTGAACGGCTTGACTTGGCTGTTGATGATCGGCATTACCAGATTCCTCTTGGAGTGGTGTTGAAGAAGTGAATGAAGTATGAACTAAAACTATCAAACCATCAAAATGGATTGATTTTATCATTGTAATTGATCTGGACTATGACGTCGATTTCGTCGGGTTGTCCCTCGCATTCCTTCGACGAGGCACCCGCCTTGCGACGTCACGCGGAAGCACATTTCCTGGAGGCTTTCATGAAGATCGGCATCGTTGGAGCGGGCAACATCGGACAGGTTCTCGCGGAACGCTTCACGCAGTGCGGGCACGACGTCAGCATCGCGAACTCGCGCGGACCTGATTCGCTGCGCGACATCGAGCGCACGACGGGCGCGAAAGCGGTCGAGGCGCGCGAGGCGGTCAAGGGCGCGGAAGTCGTCGTCGTGACGATTCCCGAGGCCAAGGTTCCCGGCTTGCCGAAGGATCTGTTCGCGGGCGTGCCGGCGAATGTCGTTGTCGTCGATACCGGCAACTACTATCCGCAGCAGCGCGACGGGCGCATCGAGGCAATCGAGAAGGGCATGCCGGAGAGCCGCTGGGTGGAGCAGCAGATCGGCCGTCCGGTGGTCAAGGCGTTCAACAATATCTACGCGGCGCATCTGCGCAAGAACGGCAAGCCCAAGGGCACGGCGGGGCGCATCGCGCTGCCGGTCGCGGGCGACGATCATCGCGCGAAGAGCGTGGTGATGAAGCTGATCGATGAAATCGGCTTCGATGCGGTCGATGCCGGCGAGATCGACGATTCCTGGCGTCAGCAGCCGGCCACGCCGGTCTATACCGCCGATCTGGACGCCGACGGACTGCGCGCGGCGCTCCAGAAGGCCGATCCGGTGCGCAAGCCTGCATGGCGCGCAACCGACAGCAGCCCCGGCACGTTCGAGAATCCGGCGTGATCCGGAGTATTAGCCGAGCATCAGCGAGTCAACGGGTAAAGCAGACGCGTGCCGTGCGACAATCTGCAAACTTTCCCGATGGGCTTTACCATGAAGTGCCAGGCCTAACCCGGCGCAATGGACTCGCTGATTGATCTATGAAAACCGTTTCTCCCACGCTTGACGAGCAGCACACTGATCACCGCTTCGGCGAATGCGCCGCACTCGCGGATGTCGAACTGGTCGCGACCGCCACCATTCCGACGCGCTACGGCACCTTCGGCTCGTATGTGTATCGCGTGAAGGAAACGGATGTGGAGCACATCGCGTTCGTGATGGGCGACGTGAGCAACGGCGAATCCGTGCTCACGCGTCTGCATTCCGAATGCGTGACCGGCGACGTATTCGGCTCGTATCGCTGCGATTGCGGCGAACAGCTCGACCTGGCGCTGCGCTATATCGCGGCTGAAAATCGCGGAATTCTGCTGTATTTGCGCGGGCACGAGGGGCGCGGCATCGGACTCGCGAACAAGATCCGCGCTTACGCGCTGCAGGAGCAGGGACTCGATACTGTCGATGCGAACCTGCACCTCGGCCTCCCCGACGACGCCCGCGAATACGATTCAGCCGCCGCCATCCTGCGTGCGATGAACGTGAAATCGGTGCGGCTGATGAGCAATAACCCGTCGAAGTTCGACACGCTGCTTCGTCACGACATTCCGGTGAGCGAGCGCGTGGCGCTTGCCATTCCGATGCGCGAGGAGAACGAGCGTTACATCAAGACGAAGCAGGCGCGGTTCGGACATTACTTCGAAGAGAACGAGTAAGCGAACGAGCGAACGAGCGGCGCTCAGCGTGCATCGTGAAAGATCACGCCGAGCATATGGCGTTTTCCGGAACGCAGCCGGCTCACGCCATGCCGCATGTTCACCCGATACACCCCGCGCGTGCCGTTCACCGGCCGCTGATGCACGGCGAAAAACACCGCATCGCCCTGGGAAAGCGGCACCACTTCCACGCGCGACTGCATGCGCGGCCGCTGTTCCGTCATCGCGAATTCGCCGCCCGTGAAGTCGCGGCCCGGCGCGGAAAGCAGAATCGCCATCTGGATGGGAAAGACGTGTTCGCCGTATAAATCCTGATGCAGGCAGTTGAAATCGCCGGGGACGTAGCGCAGAAGCAAGGGTGTCGGGCGCGTCTGCCCCGCGCGATGGCATCGCTCGATGAACGCCGCGTGATCGCGCGGAAAGCGCGTGTCGATGCCCATCGCCTCGTTCCATCGATTGGCGATCGGCGCGAGATGCGGATAAGCCGCGCCGCGCACGCCGTCGAGCAGCGCGGGCAGCGGATACGCGAAATACTTGTACTCGCCGCGGCCGAAGCTATACCGCTCCATCACCACGCGGCTGCGAAACAGCGCGTCGTCGTCGTACGAAGCGGCGAGCGCCGCGCATTCGTCGCGCGACAGCAGGCCCGGCGCCGTCGCCGATCCCTGCGCGCCCAGTTGCGTTTCGATATCCGCCCAGTCGAGCGCGTCGATGCGTTCGACGATATCCGCGCCCGCATCGTGAGCGAGCGCGTGTTCAATCGCTTTCATGAATTCTCCGGATGAGCGTGAGCCTTGCCCTCACTGTGCGCGGGAAGCGCGGCTCACGCACTCCGGGTCTTGCGTTGCAATTCAGTGCACCGCCGCCTTGTTCGTCGTCGACTTCTGCCCGGTCGCGGTCTGGGTGATGCGGTTCTGGAGTTCCGTCTTGCGCGCTTCGATCTTTTCGCCGAGCTTGGCGAGATCGATGCCCGTCTTGCGGATTTCCTTGAACAGCTCCGATTCTTCTTCTTCGACGTGATGCGTGACGTTTTCCTTCAGCACGCGGAAGGTCGCATCGAAGCCTTCGTCGCCCGCGCGCAATTGCGTGAATTTCTCGATCAGCGTCTTCACGAGAAAGTGTTCGACATAGGCTTCTTCTACATCGATTTTCTCGTCGTCCTTGCCGAACGCCTCGCGCGCGGCCGGATAAAGCAGCTCTTCCTCGATGATCGCGTGGATCGTCAGCAGTTCGCATGCACGTTGCACGAGCGTGGACTTGCGTTCGAGATCGTCTTTCGGCGCGCGATCGAAGGCGTCGAAAAGCTGCTCGACCGCGCGATGATCGGCCATGAGGATTTCGAGCGCGTCGCCGGTTTGCGGCTGTTGCGAAGCTTGCGCGGTGGTGGACATGTGGCTTCTCCTTATGTGTGGCCGGGCTTCAGTCGCCGCAGCTTTTTGGGGGTGCCCTCACTGAGCAAGCACAGTGCCCGCCGCTTCCTTCTCGCGCACGACCTTGACTTGCCACCACGCCGGCAATAGCCGCCGCACTTCGCCGCGTGCGAAGCGGTCGTCGATCAGATACAGCACGCCGCGATCTTGCGGCCCGCGAATCACGCGCCCGGCCGCCTGCACGACCTTCTGCAAGCCGGGAAACAGATACGTGTACGCATAGCCTTCGCCGAACGCGTCGTGCATGCGCGTTTTCATCTGCTCGTTGACGGGGTTCAGTTGCGGCAGCCCGAGCGTGGCGACGAACGCGCCGATGAGCCGCGTGCCCGGCAAGTCGATTGCCTCGCCGAACGCGCCGCCCAGCACCGCGAAGCCGATGCCGCGTCCGTCCGGCTCGAAGCGCGCGAGGAACGCCTGCTGCGCGGACTCGCTCATCGCGCGGGATTGCTGCCAGCATGGAATCGACGGATGCCGTTCGGCCAGCGCCTGCGCCACTTGCGCGAGATAGTCGAAGCTGCTGAAGAAGCTCAGATAGTTGCCCTCCGAGCGCCGATATTGCGCCGCGATCATGTCGGCGATGCGATCCACCGAACGCTCGCGATCGCGAAAGCGCGTCGATACATCGGCGATGGCGCGCACGTCGAGCTGATCCGCGCTGAACGGCGATTCGACGTCGATGCGCACGGTCGTCGCCGGAAGGCCGAGCGTGTCGGCGTAGAAGTGCGCGGGCGTGAGCGTCGCGGAGAAGAGCGCGACGCTATGCGCGCGGGCGAGGCGCGGCGCGAGATGCGGCGCGGGAATCACGTTGCGCAGGCAGAACGCGGCGTTGCCCTTCGCGGAGAGCGTGATGTCGAAAATGGAGTGCGGGCCGAAGCGCTCCGCGATGCGCGTGAAATGCACGGCATCGAAATAGAAGCGCAGGACGTCGGGCGTGAAGACATCCGGCTGTTCCGCGAGCGTTTCCGTCATCTCCGACACCGCCTGGCCCAGCGCGCTCAGCAGTTTCGCGGGCAGTTCTTCGTGCGCGGCGTACTCGATGCCCGCCGCCTTCTGATCGCGGCTCGTTTCGCCGAACGCACGCGCGAGGCGCGCGAGCGTGCGCTTGAACGCCGCGGGCGCGCTGCGGCGCATGATGTTGAACGCGGTTTGATCGAGCGTCGCGGAGTACATGCCGCGCGCGCGTTCGACGAGGTTGTGCGCCTCGTCGACGAGCACGGCCACGCGCCAGCGATTCGCCTCCGCGAGCGCGAACAGCATGGCGCTCGTATCGAAGTAGTAGTTGTAGTCGCCGACGATCACGTCGCCCCAGCGCGAAAGCTCCTGGCTCAGATAGTACGGACAGACGGCGTGCTCGCGCGCGACCTCCGCGATCGACGCCCGATGCAACTGCGCCCGTTCCAGCGCGGCGGCGCGCGCGGCGGGCAGGCGGTCGTAGAAGCCGCGTGCGAGCGGGCAGGAGTCGCCATGACACGAGCGGTCCGGGTATTCGCACGCCTTGTCGCGCGCCACCAGTTCGACGACGCGCAGCGGCCGTTGCGCGGACGCGCCGAGCGTCGTCAGCGCATCGAGCGCGAGTTGCCGGCCCGCGCTTTTCGCGGTCAGAAAGAAGATCTTGTCGAGCTGCTGCGCGGGCCACGCCTTCAGCAGCGGAAAGAGCGTGCCGACCGTCTTGCCGATGCCCGTGGGCGCTTCGGCGACGAGGCATCGCCCGGACATGGCCGCGCGGTACACGCCCTCCGCGAGCGCGCGCTGGCCGGGGCGGAATGTCGCGTGCGGGAAGGCGAGCGCGGTGAGGGACGCATCGCGGGCCGCGCGGTGCTGCAGCTCCTGCTCGGCCCACGCGATGAACCGCTGGCATTGCGCATCGAAATGTTCTTTCAGCGCTTCGGCCGACTGCGTTTCGACAAGCACGCTTTCCGTTTGCTCGGCGATATCGAAATAAACGAGCGCGATCTCGATTTGCGCGAGCCCTAGCTTGCGGCACATCAGATGACCGTAGACGCGCGCCTGCGCCCAATGCAGATGCCGATGATTCTGCGGCATCGATTCCAGCTTCCCCCGATGCGTCTTGATTTCCTCGAGCCGGTTCGATGCCGGATCGTAGCCGTCGGCGCGTCCGCGCACGCGCAAGGGACCGTAGTCTTCCGACAGCGCGATTTCCTTCAGATACCCGGCAGGACGCCGGCCGGTCACCGTGACGTGGCCGGCCATGCCTTCCTGCGCGGTCGGCGTGGGGGTGAAGCGGAGGTCGAGATCGCCTTGCTTCGCGGTGAACTCGCACAGCGCGCGCACGGCGACAGTGTAGGCGGGCTCGGGGACTGTACGCATGTACAGTAGTCTAGCATGCGGAATATCGCGGCCCGGCGGCGCGTTTAGTGAGTACGGCGCCGCGCTTGGCCGTCGTCATCAACCGGAGAAATGCCATGAAGCTCGCAAGATTCGTCGCGGTGATGGTCGCGTTGCTCGCGGGACTATCCACTGTGTCGCTCGCCGGGTGTCAGACCGATGGCGGCGGGGCGTCGTCGAGCCGGTCGTCGAGTGGAAGTGGAAGCGGCGGCGGGTCGTATTAGGCGCGTTTCGCTAGAATGGGCGGTGTCTCAACGCCGCTCATGGATGGAACGATGCAAACGTCCCACACGCCCCCGATCTCGAGCTGGCACGCGCATGTTTATTTCGACGCCGCGAGCCGCGACGCGGCTTGGCAGTTCAGGCAGGTCATCGAGGAACGCTTCGCGAGCGACATCCAGAGCGGCGCGCTGCGGCTCGGGCGTTTTCATGAGCGGCCGGTCGGGCCGCATCCGCAGTGGTCGTTTCAGTTGGCGTTCGAAAGCGAGCGTCTCACGCCGATGCTCGAATGGCTGGCCGTCCATCACCGCGCGCTGGACGTTTTCATGCATCCCAACACGGGCGACGACTTGCGCGATCATCGCGATTCGGCCGTGTGGATCGGCCGTTCGCATGAGCTCGTGCTGACGGTTTTTCAAAAGTAGGGCGGACCGCCGTCCGCCCGGCGATTTACTTCTTGGCGCCCGCAGCCTTCGTCGATACGACGCGCACCGCAGGCGGCGTGGCCGCGCTCGCGGCGCTGGCGGCGTCGCCCTGCGCGGCTTCGACCACCTGACGCGCCGCCGTGCGCGCGGCTTCATACGCGGAGTTCGCGGATTGCGTGGCTGCATCGATGGCGGATTTCCACGCCGATACGACCGCGTCGCTGCCCGGCGCACCGCTCGCGATGCTATCGACGAACGCCTGAACGTTGCGTTGCGACTTCTCGATCTGATCCTGCGCCGCCTCCAGGTACACGCCGCGCACGCCCGTCGCCAATTCGATGACTTGCTGCCAGTAGGCCTGCGTGCGCTGCGCGCTCGCCTGAAGCTGGGCGTTCTGGAGCGCGAAGAATTGCTGCGGATCGCGCACGGAGAAACTCTTGGTCACGTAATCCTGATGCTCGGCGAGCGCTGTCCGGACGGTGCGCACGTTCAAATCGACTAATTTTTCGAAGCCCTCGACCACGCGCGACGCAAGACCAAAGGTGACATCCAGCCCCGCCTTTTGCGATGCAAGTAGATTTTCCGGCGCAAGACTGCTCGTGATCGATTCCATTTGTAGTGCCTCTCAATTAACAAGCGGTGGATTTTTGCAGCGCAGCGAGGAATTGATTCTTAGAGAAAGTCGGGCGTGTGTCAATCCGCGTTTTCTTGTCGCTGCTTTTGTTCCGAAGTTAATCCGCGATGAATCACGCGGCTTTACGGAAAACCGGAAGTCGAAGCTTGAAGACGAATGAAACAAACTGAACGATCATTCATTTTGCCGATACAACAACTCACGTGCCTCAAACGAACGTTCGCTTAAGTGGTTGTCGCAGAAGGATTTTACGTTTGCAGCGGGTAAACGCTTAGGCCGGATAGGGTCCCATACGGCCTTTCCCCAGTTGCGCTCAGGCACGTATCTTGAAAAAATCTCGCACTGCAACAAGCGAAAGAGAATCGACTGGGCCGGAAGGTTGTCACTGCCTCGTCATTACCGACCCGTACGATTCCATCGCGCCAATTCAAGCCGGCGTTGAACGGCAAATATACAAATCGAGAGAGTTGAAGCAGATGGGCCGATATACACAAACCATTGGACACCTTGAACGTAGTCACGATGACAACTCCCTGCGGCGCGCCATGGCCGCACGGCTAGACCGGGCGATGCAGCGCGCGAACGTCAGTTCCGCCAAAGCGGCCAAGTGGGTCGACGTCAGCGAGCACGATGTGCAGTTCTGGCGGCGCGGCATCACGGTGCCGCCGCTTCATGCGTTCAACCGTATCGCGAAGGCGCTCGACGTCGATGTGCACTGGCTCTGCACGGGTCAGGCGCAAGCTCAGGCGGCGCAGGCATCGCGCTAAAACCTTTCTCGGCAGGATCACGCCCCGACCGGCTTGCGGCCGTGCATCAACACGGTGCCGATGCCGCTTGCCGCGATCACGCACATGCCGATGGTCATCCACTGGTCCGGCGCCTGTCCGAACAGCAGCCAGCTGAAGCACGACGCGAACGCGAGCTGCGCGTAAGAGAAGGGCGTCAGCACGGACAGCGGCGCGCGCCGTAATGCCTGAAGCATCATCAACTGGCCGCCTGTGGCCATCGTCGCCATGAACGCGACGAGCATCCAGCTTCCGGCGCTCACGCGCGCAAGCTCGGGCAACAGTTGCGCCTGGTCCGCCCACACGAGCACGCACAGCACGGCCGTCGCGACGAGCGCGGTGAGGAAGTTCGTCGTGATCGCATCGTCGACGCGCGACAGGTGACTCGACACCACCTGAAAGCACGCGAACGTGGTCGCGGAGGCAATCGGAAAGATCACGGTCCATGTGAAGCCGCTGCCGCCGGGCCGCACCACCAGAATCATGCCGATGAAACCCAGCACGACCATCGCCCATTTACTGCGTGGCACGTGATCCTTGAGCACGAGCGCGGCGAGCAGCGTCGAAATGAGCGGCGCGAGCATGGCAAGCGATGTGGTGACGGGTAGCGGCAGATAGCGCAGTGCGGCGAACGTGCAGGCGGAATTCGTCAGCAGGAGCAGCGCGCGGACGATTTGCAGCTTTACGCTGCCGGTCTTGAAGAGCCCGAGCGCGCCGCGCCGTGCCTGCCAGACGCCGAGCACGATCATCTGGAAGAGGTAGCGCACCCACAGCAACGCGACGATCGGCACCGCCGCGCCGATGAGCTTCACGGTGGAATCGCTGGCGGCGAAGGCGGCGGTGGTCACAATCATGATCGCGATTCCGGCGCCGGTGTTATCGGTACCAACGTGAAATCGCGCCTTGCCGTCTAAGGTTGCCATCGAGTGCCCGCCCGTTCGCTTCCATGAATGAATTAACGGCTGTTTTAAGCCGTTGCTTGCATTCTGCGGACATCGGCGGCGACTGGCAAGGCGGCAGTAAGTTCTTTTCAACGCTGTTGCGCGTGGGTCACGATGCAGAAAATGTACTAGACGGTTCGTTCAAAACCGCTCGCACGCGTGAAGACGAACGATCGTGAAGCGCTGGTGATAAGGTGAACGTGCGAGTCGATTATGCGCATGTCGTGCTTTGCCAACGGCCATTTGCCGCCTAGACTTAAAGTAGTTTCTCAACCGCTACCGCCGGGAGGCGATGATGCGAACGAGACCACGTGAAGTCGTTCGGCTACTGGCGGCGTGGCGGCACGCCGCGCAATGCCGTGCCTTGCGCGCGGCGTCGACGCAGGAAGCAATGCAGCGCGCGAAAGAAGAAGCCGACGAAGCGCCGGAATGCGAACAAGCCGATACGGACGAATCCGCCGCGAACGATGCTTCGTGCGTCGAGCGTGCGCATCGGCGGATGCATTGAAGGCGGCGATGCGTCGACCGCCATCTATATTCGCGCGGTGTTCCTGAACGGCGAGAAGCGCCAATGGCCCGCCGGATCTTTCACGGCTATCGCGCCGTGTTCGTGCAGCATGTCGCCGATCGCGCCGGGCTTGATATCGTCGGTGATCCTGATGACGAGCAGCGTCCGCTGTCTGACGGCGTCGTCGTGTTGGACCGGCGTAACCGGGCGCTGCGGCTGCGGATCGCGCGCGACGAAACGGTTATGCGCGCCGATCACGCCCTGATGTTCGCCATGCGCCACATACTCGGCTTCGTCTTCTTCGTGCGAAGGCAGCGGGAAAGCGTCGAAGTCGATATTGCCGGGCGCGGTCCGGTAAAGGTGTGCATCGTCGCGGGAAAGTCCCGCGAGTTGCAATGCGCGCAACGCTTCGTGTCCATCTCGATAGGACGCGAATACGCCCACTATCACCTGATTGGTCGCCTGATTCATGGTCGCCTCCGATCCGCGTTTCATGCGCTATCGTCGCATGCGGGCATCGCGTCGCGTTGAGATCGAACGGCGCGGCACTCGCAGCACGTGCGCGGTGTGGGATTAGTAAGAAGAGAAAGCAACGGCCATTCCCGCACGCGCGGTTTGAAAGGAAACGCGGGAATTTGTCCGGGTTGCGACCCTAGGAGCAATCGCCTAAAGTGGGTGGGCTATTTTCAGACTACGGCGCGTTCCGCTCCGGCGCGCGCTTCGCGAGGCTCGAATGACGGCGAAAGCGTACGCGTGGATGTTGCTGCTCGGACTGGCAGGCGCGAATGCGGCACGGGCTGCGCCGTGCTACAGCGACGGCGATATCGTCATGCTCGAAGGCAAGGTCGTGCGTCAGGCTGCGCGCCAGGCCGACGCGGCTGCGAAGCCTGCCTGGGTGCTGTCGCTGTCGAGTCCCATCTGCATCGCGGGGGCGACGGCGGGAACGCAGTCGAACGTATCGGCGGTGCAGATCGTCGATGCCGAACCTCCGGACGACGCGCGCGTCCAGCTCACCGGCAAACTCGTCACCGGCAACGTGAGCGCTTATTACGCCGTGCCGACGGCCATCTGGGTACTGAAACAGCGCGTGCTGTCAGGTCGCTGACACGAAACGCGGGGCCGCGAATCAGGCGGCTTTGGCGCGTGCACGGCAGTACTGAGCGACGACCCATTGCAGCGGCTGTTCGTCGAGCTTGCGCTCTTCGGCGAATCGCATGATGGCGTCGAGTTGTTGGCCGCTGCAGCGGAACCCCTGGCGGCGCGGCATCGAAAGAGTGGTCTTGTGCTTGGTCATGGCAATCCCTTGTGCTTGGTTCTCAATGGACCGTGGGACCTTCCCCGTAGGGCAGGACGGCCGAACGGTGACCCGCTCGTGCGCCTGCTGCTCCTGCCATTAAGCCGGATCGGTGAAATCTGGACCGGCTGCTAGCGCACATAGTCACCAGAACATCGATCACAGCGCAAAGCGTGGGCCTGATGCCCGCGCGCCCGTTTTATAGTTGCGATGAAAGGCGCGGGGCGCTAGCAGGGCGACCGTTATCCCGTCTGTTCGACCGGCGTCACTTCAATATCCAGCATCTGCGATCCGCGCAGCACCGCGACCTTCACCGCGCGATCGATCCGCGACGCATCGAGCGCGCGCTGCAGGCCATCGACGGTATCGACATCGACGCCGTCCACCGCCACGATCCGGTCGCCCGCGCGCAGTCCACCTGCCGCAGCGGGACTTCCCTTGACGACTTCCATCACGTGCACCGCGCTCGATACCGCGAGTCCGAAGAAACGCTGCACGCGCCGCGAGACCGGCGCGGTCGTGCCCGCCACGCCGATATACGCGCGCCGCACGCGGCCGTAAGCGAAGATCTGCATGATGACCCACTTCGCCGTATCGATCGCGGTGGCGAAGGAAATGGCCTGCGCGCCCGAGATGATCGCCGTGTTGACGCCGATCACCTGTCCCGCCGAATTGATGAGCGGGCCGCCCGAGTTGCCGGGATTGAGCGCGGCATCGGTCTGAATGACGTCGTAGATCATGCGGCCCGAGTTGGATCGCAGCGAGCGGCCGAGCGCCGACACGACGCCCGTCGTGACCGTCTGCGCGAGCCCGAGCGGATTGCCGACCGCGATCGCGATCTGGCCGACGCGCAGGCTGCCCGAATCGCCCAGTTCGACGTGCGGCAGCGGCTCCGGCGATCCGATGCGCAGCACCGCGAGATCGCTGCCGGGATCGTCGCCGACGAGATCGGCGTGAAAGCGCGCGCCATCCGCGAGCGTCACGGTGATGCGCGTCGCGCCGTGAACCACGTGGCTATTGGTCAGCAGATAGCCGTCGGGCGTGAAGATGAAGCCCGAGCCGGTGCCGCCGGACGGGCACCGCGCACCGCGCGCATCGGCGAGTTCGCGTTCCACCGAGATGAACACGACCGCTTGCTGCACGCGTTCCAGCGCGCCGATCACGGTGCGCGAATAGGCATCGAGCAGGGCGGTGTCATCGAGCGGCTGCGGCTGCGGCTCGGATGACGCGGCGTCTTGCGAGCCGCGCGCAAGATCGTCGATGAATCGAGGACGGCTTCCCATGTCGGACTCCGAATGTGTGAGAGCCGACATGCGGGCCGCCGCAGGGCTTTTCAAGATGGCCGCCGGCCCGCCCGCACGACGTCTCAGGCCGGGCGCGATGCGCGTGCGAGCAGCGTCATCGGCCCGAGCGTTTCGGCGATGCGGCGCTGCGCGTCGTCGCGCACGAAGAGCGATCCCGCGAAACCGAGCGCATTGATCGCGACGCCTTCCACGTCGGACGCGGTGCGCGGCACGGCGAGCATCCACCGGCGGGTGACGAGCAGGTTGTACGGCGCGGACTGATGCGCGGCCCCGGCGACATCGAACGGTTCGATACCGATTGCGTCCAGCAGCCGGCGATACGTGCCGAGCGCATCGGCCGCGCCGATCGACGATGTATCGCCGAGCCACGCCGCCGCGTGCGCGAACGTGAACTGCGGCACGCGGAAAGGCGCGGCGTCGCGGGCGGCTTCGATGAGCGGCTCGATCGGCAACGGATGGCCGTCGAGCGGCAGCGGCACCATCTGCAGATGTTTATGCGGCTGGCTCGATCCCGCGACGCTTCCGCCGTTGTAGAAGCCGAGGCCGTCGATCTCGCGCAGGCAGGCGAGGAGCGCGGCGAAATCGCCGGCATCGAGCAGGGCGGCTTGCGGCTCGAAGTCCGTCGTCACGATGAGCAGGTGATGCGCGAGCACGTTGAACTTGTTGAGCAGCAGAAAGTGCCGCTCGCCGATATCGCCGACGCGCAGCGCTTCCTCGCACGGCGAAAACGGATCGCGCCATTCGCTGGCGGCATCGGCGGCGGATTTGGCCGCGAGCTTCGCGGCTTCTTCCTTGCGCGCGAGATTCGCCGCCTGGCGCACGAGAAAACGCACGCCGTGATCGTCGATGAAATGCGGCACGGTATCGAACGAGCGCAGCGCGCCGCACGCGAGGGCGTGTTCCGTCTGCTCGACGATGCGCTGCCACGAAGGAGCGCGCGGGTGCGAAGGAGAGGTCATGGGCGGTGAGCGAAAGTTGCCGAGAGGCCTCATTTTGCTATCTAAACGCGGACGACGCAGCGCCGGGCTTTGCGTTGAAAGCGCACATTGGAGCGCGCCGCCTATAGTTGCGTTTCGTCACTAATAGTTCAGATTTTTCGGCATGTGCTTTCCAGTTGCCCTTCGATAGACTTCTTTCCGTTCCGTCATTCGGCCAAGTGTCATCGATTAGGATGGCTATGTAACGTTGAATCGGCTGAACGTGTCGATGGCATATTCGCGCCATTGCTACTTTGTTCAATGAAGAGGTTTCACATGCAAAAGATCGATCGCGCCGCTCTGGCTCTTTCGAACGTCGCGGGCGGTTCGGCAAAGGCGTCGAGTTCCTCGTCGTCGACCACGAATGTCAGCATCTCGATCACGTCTAGTGGTGGCGGTGGCGGTGCCGTTCCTCCCCCGTCCTGAGATTCGGGCTGGCAGTACATCGTTCTTGATCCTTTCCTTTGGAGGCACTGAAATGCAAAAAATCGATCGCGCCGCACTCGTTCAGGCAAACATCGCTGGTGGCACCGCCAAGGCGTCGAGCACGTCCACGTCGACCACCAACGTGAGCGTCACCATCACGGCTTAAGCCACGCAGACGCTCGCTTCGAGCGTTCGCATTCCCGTTCGTTACTTCAACCAAGAGGTTTTCAAATGCAAAAGATCGATCGCGCCGCTCTCGTGCAGGCAAACATCGCTGGTGGCACCGCCAAGGCGTCGAGTACGTCTTCGTCGAACACTACGGTGGAAATCAACATTTCCGCCGGCGGTTAAGACCGCCGCTCTCTGAATTGAGAGCGCGACTGACCAGTCAAAGGCCTCCGGTTTTCGGAGGCCTTTGGCTTTCCGAAAGCCTCACGTCCAGTCCGTTTCATCGTCCTTCAGATTGGGCAGCGTCAATCCCGAAGCCGGCAGCGGCAACGCGGTCTTATATCGCACCTGCTTGAGCGCAAAGCTCGAACGGATATTCGATACCCCCGGCATCTTCGTGAGCCGTTCCAGAATGAAACGCTCCAGCGCGGCCACGTCGGGCAGCACGACGCGCAACAGATAGTCGGCATCGCCCGTCATCAGATAGCACTCCATGACCTCCGGACGCTCGCTGATTGCCTGCTCGAAGCGGGCCAGCGCGTCCTCGATCTGCTTTTCCAGACTCACCTGAATGAACACGTTGATGCTCAAGCCCAGCGCTTCCGGGCTCAGCAGCGTCACGTGCTGCCGGAAAAGCCCAGCTTTTTCCAGCGCGCGCACGCGATTGAAACACGGCGTCGGCGACAGATTCACGGCGCGCGCCAGCTCCGCATTCGTGATGCGCGCGTTCTGCTGCAACTGGTTGAGGATGCCGATATCGATGCGATCAAGGCGCTGCCTGGCTTGCGAGCTCATAGTGTAAAGATTCCGGTTTTGGACGTTTTCGCAGAATAAACACACTATCGCAAAGTGCGGCGGCCGACAAATCAGACGCATATTTTGTCGAGAACTGGATATGCTTGAAAGCATTTCAGCCCATATGCGGAGTCGTGCCATGACGGATTTGTCGAGCGGGACCAGCCAGCTTCTTTCTCTCGCGCGAGGCCGTGAGGACACGGACCCCGGCGAAACCGCCGAATGGCTGGAGGCGCTCGACGCGGTCGTCGCGCACGTGGGCAAGGAGCGCGCGCAGTATCTGTTCGACCGGCTCGCGGAGCATGCGCTGTCGGTGGGCGTCGAATCGGCGCGGGCGCGGGCGACGCCTTACGCGAACACCATCGCCGTCGGGAATCAGCCGCCGTATCCCGGCAACCTCGATATCGAAGAGAAACTCGCGGCCGTCCTGCGCTGGAACGCGCTCGCGATGGTCGTGCGCGCCAACCGCGCCTATGGCGAGCTGGGCGGCCATATCGCGAGTTACGCGTCGGCGGCGGACCTGTTCGAAGTCGGCTTCAATCACTTCTTTCGCGCCGCCGGCGACGACCACGGCGGCGATCTCGTCTACTTCCAGCCGCACTCGTCGCCGGGCGTGTATGCGCGCGCGTTTCTCGAAAGCTTTCTCGACGAAGACCACTTGCGCCACTATCGGCGCGAAATCGCGGGGCCGGGGCTGTGCTCCTATCCGCATCCGTGGCTGATGCCGGACTTCTGGCAGTTTCCGACCGGATCGATGGGCATCGGTCCGATCAATTCGATCTATCAAGCGCGCTTCATGCGCTATTTGCAGAATCGCGGGCTGAAGCAGACCGAAGGGCGCAAGGTCTGGGGCTTCTTCGGCGATGGCGAAATGGACGAGCCGGAATCGATCGGCGCGCTCTCGCTGGCGTCGCGGGAGCGGCTCGACAATCTCGTGTTCGTCATCAACTGCAACCTGCAGCGGCTGGACGGCCCGGTGCGCAGCAACGGCCGCATCGTCGATGAACTCGAAGCGCAGTTCACCGGCGCGGGATGGAACGTCATCAAGGTGCTGTGGGGATCGGACTGGGATGCGCTTTTCGCCCGCGATCGCACGGGCGCGCTCCTGCGCGCGTTCGCCCATACCGTCGACGGCCAGTTCCAGACCTTTTCCGCCAACGACGGCCGCTACAACCGCGAGCGCTTCTTCGGCCAGAATCCCGAACTGGCGGCGCTCGTCGCGCATATGTCGGACGAAGACATCGACCGCTTGCGGCGCGGTGGCCACGACGTGCGCAAGCTGCACGCGGCCTACGCGAAGGCGCTGGCGCACAAGGGCCATCCGACCGTGATCCTCGCCAAGACGATGAAGGGCTTCGGCATGGGCACCGTGGGCCAGGGCCGCATGACGACGCATCAGCAAAAGAAGCTCGATCTCGACGACCTGAAAGCCTTCCGCGACCGCTTCCGTTTGCCGCTTTCGGACGCCGACGTCGAGCAACTGAAGTTCTACAAGCCCGCCGACGACGCCCCCGAAATGCGCTATCTGCGCGAACGGCGCGCGGCGCTGGGCGGTTATCTGCCGCGGCGGCGGGCGCGTGCGTCGCAATCGCTCGTGCCGCCTGCGCTCGAAACGTGGGCGCAGTTCGCCATCGACACGGCCGGCAAGGAAATGTCCACGACGATGGCGTTCGTGCGCATGCTCGGCAGCCTCATGAAGGACGCGACGCTCGGGCAGCGCATCGTGCCCGTGGTCGCGGACGAGGCGCGCACGTTCGGCATGGCGAATCTCTTCCGGCAGGTCGGCATCTATTCGCCGCTCGGCCAGCTGTACGAGCCGGAGGACATGGGTTCGATGCTCTACTACCGCGAGGACACGCGCGGGCAGATTCTGGAGGAGGGCATTTCGGAGGCGGGCGCGATTTCATCGTGGATCGCGGCGGCGACGTCGTACAGCGTCCACGACCTGCCGATGCTGCCCTTCTACATCTATTACTCGATGTTCGGCTTCCAGCGCATCGGCGATTTGATTTTCGCGGCGGCGGACCAGCGTTCGCGCGGCTTTCTGATCGGCGCGACGGCGGGGCGCACGACGCTCGGCGGCGAAGGTTTGCAGCATCAGGACGGCACGAGCCACCTGACGGCATCGACCATTCCGAACTGCCGCGCGTATGACCCCGCGTTCGCGTACGAAGTGGCGGCTATCGTCGATGAAGGCATGCAGGCGATGATGCAGCGGCAGGAAGACGTCTTCTACTACATCACCGTCGGCAACGAGAATTACGCGCAGCCGTCCGCGCCCGGCAAGACGCTCGACGCGTCCACGCGCGAAGGCATTCTGCGCGGCATCTATCGCATTCAGGACGATGCCGCCGCGCCCGCCGCGCAAGTGCAATTGCTCGGCTCCGGCGCGATCATGAACGAAGCGATCGCCGCGCGCGCGATGCTGAAAGCCGACTGGAACATCGACGCCGCCGTGTGGAGCGTGACGAGCTACACGGAGCTGCATCGCGATGGCGCGGCGTGCGAGCGGCTCTCGCGCTTAGCCGACGATTCCGGCACGCCGTACGTGACGCAGGCCCTGGAAGGATCGCGCGGACCGGTGATCGCCGCGACCGACTATGTGCGCGCCGTGCCCGAGCTGATTCGCGCGTACGTGCCGCGCCGTTACGTGACGCTCGGCACCGATGGCTTCGGCCGCAGCGACACGCGGCAGTCGTTGCGCGCGTTCTTCGAAGTGGATCGCGTGGCGATCGTGCTGGCGGCGCTGAAGGCGCTCGCGGACGACGGCGCGATCCCGCGCGCGTTGCTCGCCGATGCGCGCGCCAAGTACGCTCGCGATCACGCGGAACGCGACGCGCCCTGGACGCGTTAATGCCGCTGGCTCAGCAGGGCGCGCACTTCGTCGTCGCTCGTCTGGTCGAAGTCGAGATAGAACTGGCCGACGCCCAGGTACTGATACGGCCGCAGCACGCACACGAATTCGTCGACGACGCCCGCCACGCGCGCTTCCGAATCCAGCGGCGCAACCGGCACGGCCGCGACGATCGACGCGGGCGGCGCGTGGGCTCTGCGCAGCGAGATGGCGGCCGCTTTCATCGTGGCGCCGGTCGCCATGCCGTCATCGACGATGATCGCCACTTTGCGTGCAACGTCGAGCGGCGGACGTGATCCGCGATACAGCGTCTCGCGCCGTTGCAGCTCGGCGCGCTCGTTCGCGATGACTTCATCGAGCGCGGTCTTCGACACGCCCGCATAGTCGACGATGCGCTCGTCGAGATAGAACGCGTTGCCGGACGCGATGGCGCCCATCGCCAGTTCCGGCTGCCACGGAACGCCGAGCTTGCGGACCACGAGGACGTCGAGCGCGGCATCGAGCGCGCTCGCGACTTCGAACGCGACCGGCACGCCGCCGCGCGGCAGGCCGAGCACGATGACGTCGTCACGCTCGGCGTAAGCCGAAAGCAGCGCGGCGAGTTCGCGGCCCGCGTCGCGCCGGTCGATGAAGGTCGAGGTCATGGGTTGTCCTCGGTATGAGCGATGCCCGCGCGGGCATCGCGCAATCCTCGCCGATCACTTCGTCCATTAATTCGACAACGAAAGATACGGCGAGCTGAACGCTTGCGGCGGGAACAGCGGCTGCACGTTGCCCTGCCGGTTGAAGCTGTATCGCACGTACACCGCCGCCAGCCAATCGCGATACTGATACGCGTTTCCGAACGACGCCGTCGCGCCGAACGTCAACTGCGGCGCGAGCTGATATTCGCCGGTCGCGCTGAGCGAATACGACACGCCGGTCTTGCTCTGGCCCGGATAAGCCAGCGCGCTCGCGTCCGGCACGGCGACGGAGTCGGGCACGCCGGCCGGGAACATCGCCGACGCGTCCTCGCGATAATGCTGCACGCCCACCGATCCCTTTACATCGTAGGTGAAAAGCCCGGCGCGTCCCATGTATTCGACCGGGAAATTGAGGATCACGTACTGCTGCGGGCTGAAGTAGCCGCCTTGCCCGTACGTGAAGTACGACAGGTTCTTGCTGTAGTGCATGAGCGTCGTGTTCGCGCCGACCGTCAGCGTCTGGTCCGCGTCCTTGAGGATGCGCGTGTAGACGCCGCCGCCGCCTTTCTCGGCGGTGTTCGACGCGACATGCCGGCCGTCGAGATACTGGAACGCCGCGTTGACGTAGACGCCGCTCGTGCCGTCGTCCCAGCCGAGGTCCGCGCGGCCGCCGCTCGATGTCACGCCGCCCCATTCGAGGCCCGCGCCGGCATCGCGTGCGCCGGCGTAGGAGAGCAGGCTGTCGGTGACGGCGCGGCGCGCGACGGCGATCGAATACGACACCTTGTCGCTGATCGCGTTCTGATATTGCACGCCGCCGACGACGTTCGTCTCGCGAAAGCCGAGCGGCGTCGTGCCGATATCGCCCTTGAAGTGGCGATTCTCATAGCCGACCGAGAGACCGACGCCCGTCGCGGTCTGCGACCCGTAATTGTTGACGGGCGGCGTCGAGAGCGCGCCGTTGCCCGATCCGAAGCGCAACAAAGTTTGCGGCGTGCTGCTCGCGGTGCCGGCGTCGAGCGTGACGGGCGTCGCGCGCACGATCACGTGTCCGTTGCCCGCCTTGATGCGGCCTTCGATGGGCGCTTCGATATCGGTCAGGTTCGACAGGCCGTCTTCGCCATCGCGACTGCGGAACGTGACGCCGCCCGAGATCGTGCTGGCCTGCTCGCGGTTGATCGCCGCGAGTTCTTCGGCGACGCCCGCAGTCTGCGAGTTCGCGATGCCGCTGGCGGGCGCGGCGGGCGCGGGCATGCCGCCGGCGGTCATCGTGGCGGCGGACGCGGCGCGTTGGGCTTGCGCGGGGTAGTACGGCTGCGCGTATCCGGCGGGCGGCTGCGGGATGTAGGGCTGCTGGGCGTAAGGTCGCTGGGCGTACTGTTGCGGATACGGTTGATAGGGCTGATACGGTTGTTGATACGCCGGCTGCTGGCCGCCGTATGCCGGCGCTGCTGCCGCCTTGCGCGATGCCGCTCGCTTGCCCGTCGAAGGCGTTGCATTGCTTCCCGATTGCGCATCGCGCGCGGCGGGGGACATCGGCCAGGGCGAAGTGGCGTAGGGGTCCGGCTGCGCATACGGCTGATTGCCGTTTGCCGGATAAGCGTCCGCTTCCTGCCCTGGATACGGCTGTAGCGCCGCACCGGATTGCGCGGAGCCGTAGATGTCGGATTCATAACCGCCGCTTGCTGCTGTCGGCATCGCACCCGATTGCGCGGAGCGATAAGCATCCGGTCCAGTAGCACCGCCGCGCATCGCCACCGCACGCGGCCCGCCCGATTGCGCGGACCCATACGAATCCGGCCCGTACCCTCCACTGCCGCCAGCACGAGGCGAAACGGCAGGCGCGGAATAAGGCGCGGAATAGGGCGCGGAAGGCGCAGGCTGTGGAGGCGGCAGATAAGTCGGCACGGGAGTCGAATAAGACGAATTGAAATTGACCTGCGAATTCCCCGACGCCGCCGCCCCGACCGCCGTCTTGCCTTCGAACGGATTGGTCCCGGGAAGCGGCGTCGAGCCGATACGATTCATCGCGGCCTGCCAGTCGCGCGGCACGTTGCCGTTGCGTCCCGCTCCGGCGACCACAGGCGAATTCGCCGCGACGAGCGACCGCTGAAGGAACTGCGCGGCGAGATCGAGCTTGCCTTGTGCGCGATACATCCGTCCGATTGCGGCGAGCAGTCCGGGATCGTTCGGCGATGCGGCCATCGCCTGCTGCGCGAGCGATTCCGCGAGCCGGAAGTCGCGCACGCCCGTCGCCGCCGATATCACCGCGCTTTGCAACGCGGCATCGTCCGGACGACGCGCAAGCGCCGCGCGATAGCACGCGAGCGCGTTGCGGTCATCGCCCGCCGATGCGTACATGCGCCCCAGCGCCGCTTGAAGGTCCGCGCTGTCGGGCATCGCGGCGAGCCACGGCGCGATCACGTCGTAAGCGCCCGCGAGATCGCCGCGCGTGCGCACCGCATCCGCCTGCGCGATCACGATGCCCACGTTCAGATCGTTGAAGTCGGCGCGCTGCTGCGTGGTGAGCGGCATCGACTGAAGGCGGCGCATGACCGCGCCGAGTTCGGCGGTTTGCTGCGTCGACGAGAGAATGCCGGCGTATTGCAGCAGCAGGCCCGTGTCGTTCGGCGCACGGGCGATCGCGCCGCGCACCAGCGCGAGTCCGCGCGACGCATCCCCCGCCTTCACATACGCCGACGCCACCGCGCCCATCAGTTCCGCGTTGCCCGCCGCGACCGGCTCGGCGCGCTGCAGAATTGCTATTGCTTGCGCGCGCTGGCCCGCGCTCGCCGCACGGGTCGCGAGTTCGGCCTGCTGCTGCACCCACAGGCGATGCTGCAACGCCGTCATCGCGGCCGTGCGCTGCGCCGCCGCCACGCGTTCCAGTTGCGCGAGCCCCGCCGACCAGTCCTGCGTTTCGGCGGCGAGCAGCGCGCTCGCGTAGAGCGCATCGGTCATGTCGGGATGCGTCGCGACGAGGCCGTCCATCATGCTGCGCGCGTTGCCGACCGCGCCTTGCCGCACGTAGATGCGCGCGAGATCGAGACGCAGCCACGGATCGTCGGGGATGTTGAGCAGCGCGTCCTCGAAAAGACTGCGCGCCGCGCCGAGATCGCCGCGCGCTTCGGCCGCGCGCGCCTGCGCGGCCTGCGCCTCGCCGCGCAACTTGTCGATGCCGCCCGCTTTCGCCTGCTGCTCCGCGTTCAGTCGGTTCGCGAACGCGAGCGCCTCGTCGCCGCGTCCTTGCGCGGCCAGCGCGCCGACGAGCCCGCGAATCGCATCGGGATTGTCGGCCTGACGGCGCAGCGCCATGCGAAACGCCGCTTCCGCGCCGCGCGCATCGCCATTGCCGAGCAGCATGTCGCCGAGCTGCGTCTGCGCGGTGACATCGGCCGGATTCACGGCGATCGCGCGTTCGAACAGCGCCTTCGCCTTCGCGATTTCGCCGTTGCTGCGCGCGCCGATGGCATCGCTCGTATAGGTCCAGTACGTTGCGCTCGTGAGCGCGTCCTTCCAGCGCGCGGCGTTGCCCGCACGCGATGCGCGTTCCAGATACGTGCGCGCCTCCGCAAACCGCTCCTGCTTCAGCGCGACGACGCCCAGGCCGCCGAGCGCGTCCGCGTCGTTCGGATTCGCCGCGAGCACCGCCGAAAAGCGCGCCTGCGCCGCGACGAGATCGCCGCGATCCAGCGCCGCGAAGCCATCGGCGACGGCGCGGCCGCGCGCATCGACGGCTGCGTCCGCCTGCGCGCGCTCGCGGGCGGTCTTGTCCTGCTGGACCATCGCGTCGAAGCGGGCCTTGACGGCGGCGTCGTCGGGCGCGGTCTGCAAGTACGCCTGAAACAGCGGCGCATCCGATGCCCGCGCGCCCAGCCACAACAGCGCCTGCCGCCAGCTTTTCTTCGCCTGCGCGCCGACGCTGCCGTCGCCCGCGAGCTTCGCGAGACGCGTGATGCCGTCGCGCCGCGTCGTATCGCGATACGTTAAATGCTGCGCGTAGGCGAGCGCGTAGCGCGGATCGTCGGCGTTCTGGCGCGCGAGCTGGTCGGGCCGCGGCGCGCTTCGTCCCAGCCCTGCGGCGTCGCGGCGAGCGCCTGGTAATACTCGAGCTGGAGTTCTGGTGTCGCGGGCTTGCCGTCGATCGCGCGCCGGTATTCCTGCACCGCCGACGCGCTCTGTCCGCTTTGCGCGAGACGGCGCGCGTCGTTGACGGTCTGATCGCGCGGACTCGCTTCGCCGAGCCGCCGCCCGAGTTCGTCGATGCCCGGATAGTTCGGCGCGACCTGCCGCAATTGCGCGAGGTATTGCTGCGCGCCGCTGCCGTCCTTGCGATCCGCGAGCACCATGCCCATGCCGAAGAGCGCATCGGGCTGCTTCGGGTCGATGCGCAGCACTTTCTGCCACGCCTGCTCCGCGAGGTCGCCGCGCTTGTGCGCCTGCCAGTACTTGCCCTGGTCGATGAGCACGTTGAGCGGATCAGCGCTCGCCTGCGCGAGAACGATCGCGGGCGCGGCACAGAGCATCGTCGCGATGATGCGTTGTCGCGTGCGCATCAGCATGCGCTTCTCCAGTTCGGCACGAGGCGGCCGGATTCGTCGAAGCGGTATCGCCCGTCGATGAAGCCGCCGCCGAAAAGTCCGAGCACGCGGTCGTAGTAGACCGGCTCGCGGCGCGCGCCGGGCGGCGCGCCGAGCGCGTCGAGATGCGCGCGTGCGAGGCCGAGCGCGCGCTCGTCGTTCAGCGCCTTGAAGTACGGCGCGAGCGCGCCCCAGTACGACAGCGGGCCTTCGCCGCTTGCCGCGCCGGTCGTCGCGGCGACTTTCTCCGGCGCGAAACCCGTTTGCGCGACGCTCTTCTGCATGCCGGAGAGCGCGTCGATCCACGGCCGCGCGAGCGGATCGGCGCTCGATGCCACGCCGGCCCACAGATAGACGCGGATCGCGTCGTAGCTGCCGGTGTCGCCGGATTTCGGATCGACGACGAACTGGCCGTCGCGGTAAGCGGCCCAGTCGGGCGCATAGCCGCGCGGTGACGTGACCTTGACGAGCCGCGCGGCGTTCTGCGCGAGCTTCGTCCACGGGCCATCGGGCATCTCGTGCGCAAGCGCGCGCAGCACCGGCAACGGCAGATAGCTCGGATTCAGCCGCGTCACGCCGTTCGCGCGAAATCCTTGCGGACCGGGCAGCAGCATCGGCCCCGAGCCCGGCAGATCGACGATCTCCTGCTTCGCGATCTGCGCCGCCAGCGCGCGCCCGAGCCGCGTGTAGGCGGGATCGTTCCATAGCCGCCCGGCTTGCAGCAGGTCGTAGGCGAACCACAAATCGGCGTCGGATGCCGGGTTCGCGTCCATCACGCCGAACGAGCCGTCCGGCTTGCGGCCCCATTGCCAGGCGGGCAGCCGCGCGTCGTTGGCATCGAACTGATTGGCGGCGAGATTCGCGCGCGTCCAGCCGAGCATGCGATCGAAACTCGCGCGGTCGTTCGCGACGAGCGCGAAGAACATGCCGTAGGACTGGCCTTCCGATGTGGTCTGCTGCGCGTCGGTGGAACGGTCGATCACGCGGCCATCGGCCTGAACCGCGCGCTCGATGAACTGGCGATACGCCGGCCAGTCGCAGGACGGCGCGGCCTGTGCGGCGAGCGCGGGAAGCCCGAGGACCGCGACGGCCACGAGTTTGTCGATAAGCTCACGCATGTCAATCCTTCAGACGCCGCGCCGCGAGCGAGCGCAGCGCACGGTAGAACAGGGCGGCGATGATCAGCGCGGCGATCACCGCGGAAAACACGAGCAACAGCGGATGCGCCGACAGCGCCCAGCGCATGTAATGCATCGGCGAAAGATGGCCGACGTAGTACGCCTCGCCGTTCGATGTCACCGTGACCGTGCGGCCGTGGATCACGGCCATTGCGCCCTGGATGGACGGCAACAGGTCGTTGTCGAGCAGCGCGGCGGACAAGTCCGCGTCCGATTGCCCCGCCGCGCTGATGAGCGCCACCGCGCTGCGCCCGCTCTTGAGCGGCGATTCGAAGCCGGTCAGGAGCGCATCGCCGTTCGCGCTCACGAGCGACAAATCCGCGCGCGCGGGCGAGCGCTCCGGCCCTTGCTCGCCGTGCCACCAGTCGACGACCCTGAACGCCACGTCGCTTAGCTGGAAGGTACGCGCGTCGCCGTCGCCGGAAAACGGCATGTGCTTGGCGAAGCGCTGCAAAAGCGGCTGACGGCCCGGCGCGCCGAGAATCAAGAGATCCTTGTCGGCGAAGCGGTCGACATCGTTTGCGCTCGTCACGGTCACGCCCATCACCGGATAACCCGTCGATGCGCCCATGCGGCCCATCTCCAGCAAATACAGGCTGTAGTCGGCGGAATTCGGATCGTTCGGCAGCACGACCGCCGTCTGCGACAGGTCCGCCATGCGCGTGAACGGAAAGCCGCCGTTGGCGAACGCGGCCAGATCGGGCAGCGCCATGTAATGCGGGAAACCGGAGAGGTCGATGGTCGAATTCGGATCGATCGCGCCGACGACGTTATCGAGCACACGGCCCTGACATTCGCCGGTCTTCGGGATGTCGTAATAAAAGTGCAGGCGCAATTGCGCGCGCGGCGTGATCAGAAGCGGCGGCAGATAGATATCGTGGCGCGCGGCGGCGGTTCCGTCCGGCAGCACGCGGCTGAAGTAATGCGCGAGATCGAACGTGGACGCGGATGCCGCCGGAATGCGCAGCGATTGCACGAAGCCGTTGTTCACGCTGATGTTGAGCGACGAGCGATCCGGCGCGGGCCGCACCGTGTAGCGATACGCGAGATCGATCGGCACGCCCATCGTCTGCCACATGAAGAGATCGGGCGGCACGCGCAGGTTCACGCGCACGGCGTCGGCGTCGTAGCCGTTCGCGGTCAAATCGCGCGCTTCGGCCAGCTCGCCGAAGCGCACGGGGCGGTCGGTGCGCAGCCAGTTCGGCGCGTCGTACGGGCGGCGCGGCTGAAGTTCGCTGAACTGCGTGATGGTCGCGCTCGCGCCCGACAGCGTGTTCTGCCCGATGCCGAGCGCCTTCGCAGCGATCTTCAGCTCGTTGTCGTCGCGTCCCAGCACGAGGAGCAGGCGGCCGCGCGCGGCGGCGCCGCGTTCGACGACCGCGATCGTCGGACCGGACACGGGCGGAATCTCGACGCCCGCGAGCTTCGCATCGGAGAGCGCGAACACGACCGCGTTGCCCGCGAGCGGCACGGCGTCCGTCTGCGCCGGAAAGAGCGCGCCGCGATAACCCGCGAGCGAGCCGAAATACGACGCCACCATGCCCGCCGCCTCCAGTTCGCCCGGGCTCGGCTTGCCCGCGAACACGAACGGCAGTTCGAGACGGCGCACGTCGCGGCGATCGAAAAACGGCTGCGGCAGCGCGGCGAGATCGGGCTTGCTCGCAATCGACGCATACGTGAGATCGAGCGAACTCGCGTTGCTGACGGTCGCCCAGAGCGTCGAATTCGACGGGTCTTCGCACTGCTGCGTGTAATGGCCGATCAACTGCACGTTCAGGTGATTGAACTCGGTGATGAAGCGCGGATCGATGGCCACGTCGCGCGCCACGAGCGTGCCCGCCTGCTCGCGCGGCACCGGCAGCGTCGCGGCCACTTCGCCGTTGACGAGCACCTTCAGTTGCGAGATGGACGGCAAGAGCGACGGTGAATAGCTGTAGATCAGATGCAGCACCGCGCCGGTCACGACTTCGTCGCCGCGCACCGAAAACGCGATGCCGTTCTGGCCGTCCGTGCCGCGCAGTTGCAGCGGATCGAGCGCGCCGTAGTCGGCGAACGTCAGCGTCTGCCGCCGTCCGCCGGGCACGAGCGTGCCGGGATCGGCGGTGGTCGGCATGCGCGAGGTGAGCGGCGTCGCAGGCTTGCCGGAGAACGCGGGAACCGGCACGGCGAGCGCGGGCTGCGCAATCGTGCCCGGGTTATAGACGACGGCGGGACTCACTGGCGTATCGGCCTTCGCCGTTGCCATCGACGCGAGCGGCGCGGCCAGCGCGATCGATAACATCAACGCGCCGAAACGCCGCGCGCGCTTTCCCTCGCCGCGAGAGCGCGGCCTCGATGATCCTTTGCCCATCATTGATCTTTGGTTGTCAGCTTGTTTGCATCGACGGGGCTTTTGCTCATCCCGCTCCGAAGGTCGCTGTACAGATGCTCGAAAAGCCCGGCGATGCCGCGCGTGCCGACCAGCAGCACATGCGACAGGCCGCGCAGCGGCGTATCCGCGAGACGGCCCTCGGACCAGCCTGTCCAGGCATCCGCGCGCGCGAACGTCGTCTTGACAAAGTCGTATTCCTGCTCGCGCGTGAGTTGCAGAAAGCGCAAGCCGACGCGCCCCGGCTCGCTGAAACCGACGGTCGCGGGAAACGCGTATTCCTCGTCGCCGCGAAACAGCGACACGGTGACGCGCTCGTGCATCGGCACCTGAATGCCGTTCGGCAGCTTCACGCCGACGCCGCCTTCCGAATAGTCGATGGTCTCGCACGCGAGCGTGCGCCCCGTCGGAAACTTGAGCATGACGGGCATCGTCATGCTCACGCGATGCGTCGTGCGGACCTGCCGGCGCTCGCTCGCCGCCGCCACCGACGCGCCCAGGATCAGCATGTTGTAGACGGTCCAGCACAGGTTGAGCGCGGTCGTCTGCACTTCGCTGCGCACGTGCCAGTTCATGCCGATATGCACCACGCCCGCGATGAACCCGAGCAGATTCAGCAACAGCAGGAAGAGATACGGCCGCGAGATGGACCAGTCGAAGTAGTCCTTCGCAATCTGTCCGCCCTTGGCCGTCACGTTGAACTTGCCGAGCTTCGGGTTGATGACGGCGAGCAGCGTCGGCGCGGTGATGTACGACGCCAGCACCGACTCATACACTTCGGCCCAGAACGAGTGGCGGAAGCTGCGCTGCATTCGCGAATTGGTGATGCTCGCGTGCATCATGTGCGGCAGCGCGAAAATGGCGATGGTGCTCGCCGCCGCTTCGATCACGTGCGCGCCGAAGAACAGATAAGAGAGCGGCGCGGTGAGAAACACGAGACGCGGCACGCCATAGAAGAAGTGCAGCATGCCGTTCAGGTAACACAGCCTTTGCCCGAGCTTCAGGCCCTTGCCGTGAGCGGATTGTCGATGCGAAAGATCTGCGTCATGCCGCGCGCCCATCGAATGCGCTGTCCGATGTGACCGGAGAGGCTTTCCGTCGCGAGTCCGGCGGCTTGCGGTATCGCGAGATACGCGGTCGTATAGCCGAGCCGATGCAGCTTGAGCGCCGTATGCGCGTCCTCCGTGACCGTTTCCACCGCGATTCCGCCGATCTCCTCGACCATCGAACGCCGCAGCACCGCGCACGAGCCGCAGAAGAACGTCGCGTTCCAGAGATCGTTGCCGTCCTGCACGAGTCCGTAGAACAGCTCGCCTTCGTTCGGCACCTTGCGGAACGTGCCGAGATTGCGTTCGAACGGATCGGGCGAGAAGAAATGATGCGGCGTTTGCAGCATCGAAAGCAGCTTGTCGCGCAGAAACCAGCCGAGGCAGATTTGCAGGAAGGAGCGCGTCGGGATGTGATCGCAATCGAAAATGGCGAGGTATTCGCCTTTCGTGATCTTCAGCGCCTCGTTGATGTTGCCCGCCTTCGCGTGGCGATTGTGCGTGCGGATCGTCCAGTTGACGCCGACTTCCTCGCAAAACGTCTTGAAGTCGGGACGGCGGCCGTCGTCGAGGACGTGGATGGCGAGCTTGTCCTTCGGATAATCGAGCGCGAGCGCCGCGTAGATCGTCGGCTTCACGACGGAGAGCGGCTCGTTGTACGTCGGAATGAAGACGTCGACGGTCGGCCACGCGTTGCGGTCGGCAGGCAAGGGCAGCGGCTTGCGCTTGAGCGGCCACGCGGTCTGGAAGTAGCCGAGCATCAGCACGAGCGTCGCATAGACTTCGGCGGCGACGAGCAGCAGGCCCCACGCGGCGTCGAGCGGACGCTCCCAGTACGTCGTTTCCGTGAGCCGCCAGAACATGTAGCGGCCCGAGGCCGTCACCGAAAGCATGATCATCACGAGCGTCACGTACTGGCCTTGCAGGCGACGAAAGCCGAGCGCGCAGACGAAGCAGAGGGTCGCGAACGCGAGCTGCTGACCGAACGCGAGCGGCACCGTGACGACGAAGTACAGCGCGAACGCGGCGAACAGCGTCATGAGCGCCACGACGATCCGGCTGCTCCAAATACGCGCATCGACGATGCGTTCCAGCCGCGACGTCGCGACGCTCACCTCCGTTTCCTGCGATGGAATCTTCGCCGAACTCATGCGACGTTCCTCGAAGCGGCGATCGAATCGATGGCGGCGAGCAGCCAGTCGCCGCACGCGCGCAAATCGGCGGTGGCTTGCGAGAGCGGATCGTAGTGGATGAGCGTCGTGTCGCACGCGAGCGCTTCCGCGATGCCTTCGTCCTGATGGATCACGCCCGGAAAGAGCTTCGCGCCGAGCATGTCGCGCAGCACTTTCAGCACGTCCTTGCTCAACTGGCGCGACTGATCGACCTGATTCACGACATAGCCCTGACCGGCGAAGTCCTTGCGCGGCGCGGCGTAGGCATCGACCATGCGCTCCATGCCGGGAATCGCGGCGTAGGACGCGGCGTCCGCGAGCACGACGTTGAGCGCGAAGTTCGCCGCCGACAGCGCGGTGCGCGTGTAGACGGAGGAGCCGGGCGGCGTATCGACGATGACGATGTCGTTCGCGTCGAGCGCGAGCGAATGCAGCGATTGCGCGAGCCACGCGGGATCGCGATCCACGAGCGTTTCGAAGCGCCGCCGGTCGTCCTCGACGAGCGCGCCGTAGGGCAGCACGGTGACGCCATCGACACCGTCGAACATCACGGTTTGCCACGGATCGTGGCTCAACGTGGCGCGCGAGATGCCGTCGATGCTGTCGAGCGGAATGCCGAAGTGCAGGCGCAGCGCGTTCTGCGGATCGAGATCGAGCACGATCACGCGACGATTGCGCGCGGCGAGCACCGAGGCGAGATTGGCGGCAAGCGTCGTCTTCCCGACGCCGCCTTTCGCGGAAACGACCGTGATGACTTTCATGAGCGTGGGCCGCCGTTGCGCAAGCGGTGGAATAGCGCGGGAAGGGAATCGTCCGATGCGCGCGGTGCGGCGGGCGCCGGCTGGAAGAGCTTGCCGAGGATCGACGGCGCGGGATCGACGCGAGGCGCTTCGGGCTTCGTTTGCTGCGACTGCGGCGCGGGCGCGGGCGCGCGCGGCGCGGCATCCGCCTGCGACGAGAATCGCGCGGCGCTCAGCGAATCGAGCGCGGCAAGCGCATTCACGGGCGCATTGACGGGCGGAACGGTCCGGCGATGCGAGCGCGCAAAGAGCGGCGGCTTGCCGCGATGAATCGGCGTGGGCGTCGCCTGCTGCGTGACGTGCGGCGCGGGCGCGGGCGCATCGGCGCGCGCATCGTGGCGCTTCGCGATCTCCGGAATGGCCGGTTGCGCGAAGTCGAGCGTCGCGAGCAGCGGCCAGCGCGTGCGGGCGCTCCTGGCCTCGTTCTCACGCCCGATTTCCTGATATTCCCCTGCATTGCCGCCGAAATGATCGAACAGCTTTTCGATGTCGCGCGAAGTATTCATGAATGCCGCATCCTCGTGATGCCCTGCTTGAACCGTGGCCGGTGCTGCGTGCTTTTTTCGCCGTCCGATCCTGAACGGTCGATGCCGCTTCTTCCGATGCGGCCCATACCCTGAAACGATGCGCTAGGCCGCGCCGCGCGCGAGCCGGAATTCGATGGCGGCGCCATCGTCGAATTCGCCGGACGCGTTCGCTTGGCCGTGTTGCCGCACGGCAAGCCCGTTCGCGCCCAGCGCGGCGAGCCAGTGCTGATAGGCGCCTTCGAGAAACGCGGGCGTCCACGCGAGCGCGCTTTGGCCGAACGCCCGAAGCGGCGCGCAATAGTGGACGATGCTCAGATGGTCGCGCTCGTCGGACAGTTCGACGAAGCCCCAGTCGGCTTCCTGCCAGCGCGCGTTGAGCGCATCGGCGAGTTCGGCCGTCGATGCGCACGGCGGCAACGGCGATGCATCGGCGAAACGGCTGCCGACGCGGTGCATCAACTGCCGCAGTTCCGCGCCGCCGATCTGCGCCTCGAACTCATCCGCGAGCGCGGACAGCAGGCCACGCCATTGCCTGGAAGTGTGCCGGTCGAGCAGGTAATCGAAAGGTGCAGCCATTATTGTTGTTTCGGAAGCACGCGCCGCGGCGCGCGAGTTAATCGGTTATTTTTACCTTCTTTCGCTAACGCATGACGCGAATTCGAGCGCTCGATTCACATCCATCACCATGCCGCGATTCGTTCCAAGTTAGTTCAGGCCAGTTTATTTCGCCAGAAGAAACCATCTAAAGGAGAATCGATCGCAAATACTGGGAAATTAATTGCCTGGCGGCGGTCGTTCTAACTATTGGACGTCGTGATGCTGGACGAACGGTAGACAACGTGGACGCCATATGTGGCGCGGGTCCGCGCTCACGGACGGCGAAGTGTACCATCGCGTTAATTCGGTGCGGCGAGCAATATTGCGGGTTTTATACCGCTTGACTTTCACGCTCCACAGCGAGTAAGGGCGATTATTCATCAGTCAATTATTTATCCTTATTCATATGATATTTCGCTGCCGCCGGCCATCATGAAGGCGGTATGAATTGCCGATCGGACGCTGAATTAAGCATGGGCAGAATTACGTGCGGCGTTATATCGCGGCGTTTGAAGCGCGAAAAAAAAGCGCCCCGAGTGGGGCGCTGCACGTGTAGGGGATTCGAACGCTCAGGGATTCGCGCGTACCGCGTCTCTGACGGCGTCCATGACGATGCCGTAATTGAGCGGGATGTCCAGCGAATCGACATGGTCGGCTTCATCGGCCGATTCAGCCGGCGCGGCGCCGACCGGAATCGGCTCGAAGGCGGTTTCGCCTGCCGGATTGTCGCGTCCTTCGATGGCACCCTGCAATTGCGGATTCTTCACGATTAACTCCTTCCGGTAATGGAGCGGCGAGGACCTGCAAGATAAACCAGTGTCATGACAAATTGACGACTTCCATTGGAACCCTTTGCGAAACGGGCTGCGTCCGGCGCGCCGGGAATCGCCGTTATGACGCGTTTCGAAAGAGTGCGGGGCCTCTAGTTTAATGTCGGCGGACTCGCATCATGGTGTGGTTTGGATTATGGCCGGGCGCACCCGTTATTGGCGGACGCGCTTAAAACCGGCTCGGAAATTGCGGCAATGCGAATCGGCGGTCGAAATTCGACTATGGAGGCGACGCCGCAATGTTTCTCATCGCTGGCGCCAGATGAAAATGGAAACGGTTTAATCGACGCGGCACGGCTGCATTTTTTCTTCGATCGCGTATGAATGACCGACGCGACGAGCGCCGCGCTTCACGCTGCGAACGAAAGGAGAACGAGCATGAGCAAGATCGCGATTGTCGGCGCGACCGGCAATGTCGGCAGCCGATTGGCGGAAGAAGCGTTGCGCCGTCGACACACCGTGACGGCGCTCGCCCGCGACACGTCCGCGCTCGCCCCGCGCGACGGCGTGACCGCGCGCAACGTCGATGCGCTCGACACCGCCGCGCTCGCCGACGCGATCGCCGGCCACGACGCCGTGTTCAGCGCGACGCGCTTTCAATCGGTGCCGGCCGGCGCGATCGTCGGTGCGGTCAAGCGGGCGGGCGTGCCGCGCCTCATGGTCGTCGGTGGCGCCGGGAGTTTGTATGTCGCGCCAGGGCAGCGCGTGCTCGATTCGCCCGACTTCCCGGAGGCCTATCGCGCGGAAGCGACGGCGGGCGCGGCTTTTCTCGATGCGCTGCGGCGCGAACGGGACGTGAACTGGACCTACGTGTCGCCGTCGGCGGAATTCGTGAGCGGTCCGCGCACGCGCCGATTCCGGCTGGGCGTGGACGAACTGCTCGTCGACGCCAGCGGCCGAAGCTGGATTTCCTTCGACGACTTCGCCATCGCCTTTCTCGACGCGTTCGAGCGCGGCGAGCCGGTCCGCCAGCGCTTCACGGTCGGCTACTGAGCGCGAAGCGAAGGCGGCAGTTAGCCGTGGACGTCGGCTTCGACTTCCTCGTTCTTCGGCATGGCGGCGGCGAGAATCATCGCTGCTGCGTTCTGCGGCTTCGGATCGCGCTGCGACGGGCGATAAACCTGATCGCCGCGATGGATCGGCATCCCCGACAACGAACAGACGCCCTCGGCGTTCGCCGTGGTCGCGCGCCAGCCCTGATAGCCGTAATGGCAGTTACCGGGATCGGACCAGTAGACGAGCGCGGTGGCGCTGCTCGGCCGCTCGATCACGCGTACGATGGCTTGTGGAAACGGCAGCCGGTCGTTGGACGGCTGCGGGTGCGCGCGATGCCAGTCGCGCGTCAGGCGTTCGACGAATGCGCTTTCGGCGCGTGCGGTTTTCTGCGATGGGGCGATGCGGCCGGTGTCGGCGGGAATCGTTTCGAGCTGGTGAACCGTTTGTGACCACGGGTCGGCTCGTTTCGAAAGTGCTGTCATGGCATGGTTCCAGGCTTTGACTCGACCTAGACCGTACGCCATTAAGCATATTCCGATAAATACGACATCGGTGAAAACACTGTCCCGTTGGCACGAATAATCGCGGCGAGCGGGCAGCGATTCACGCTGAGCCTTTGCTGGCAAGGGTTTGCGGCTTGCTGCGTGTGATGTCGATCAAGCCGCGCCGGGACGTTTTTTTGTTCGAGTAAGTAATTCGAAAAGCAGAAGAAGGCTTTTAGCAATGCGCTTAGGCCGTCTGCAGGGCCCGCTTACGCCACCGCCCGCGCCGCCGCGCGCCCGCGCAACCACTCCAGCGCCAGCAGCAGGCTCGTCGAGAACACGATCAGGATGGTCGCCAGCGCGGCGATCGTCGGACTGATGTTCTCGCGGATGCCGGTGAACATCTGCCGCGGCAGCGTCGTCTGGTCCGCGCCGGCAAGAAACAGCGTGACGACCACTTCGTCGAACGATGTCGCGAACGCGAACAGCGCGCCCGAAATGACGCCCGGCGCGATCACCGGAAGCGTCACGCGGAAGAACGTGGTCAGCGGATTCGCGCCGAGTGACTGGCTCGCGCGCACGAGGTTCGTGTTGAAGTTCTGCAGCGTCGCGCCGACGGTCGTCACCACGAACGGCACGCCGAGCGCCGCGTGCGCGAGAATCAGCCCGAAATACGTGTTCGCCATGCCGAGCGGCGCGAAAAACAGATACATGCCGACGCCGACGACGATCACCGGCACGATCATCGGCGAGATCAGCACGGCCATCAGCAGGCTCTTGCCCGCGAAGTTCGCTTTTGTCAGGCCGACCGCCGCGAGCGTGCCGAGGATCGTCGCGACGATCGTGGCCGAGGGCGCCACGATGAAACTGTTCTTCGCCGCCATGCGCCACTCGTCGGACATGACGAGGTTGTGATACCAGCGCATCGACCAGCCCGGAATCGGATAGACGAGGAACGTGCTCGACGAAAACGACAGCGGCACGATAGCCAGCACCGGAAGGATCAGATAGAGCAGCGTCAGCACGCAAATGATGCGCAACGCGAAGTACCAGATGCGCTCGACGACGGACGTATGCGGCGCGAACATCGGTTTGGCGAGTTTCATCTTTCGTTACCCCAGACTCACGTTGGAGCGCGTGAAGCGTCCGTAGACCACGTAGAGCAGCAGTGTCGCGGCGAGCAGCAGCGCGCCGAGCGCGCACGCCATGCCCCAGTTGATCGTCACGTTCGTGAAATAGGCGATGTAATAGCTCACCATCTGATCGTTCGGTCCGCCGAGCAGCGCGGGTGTGATGTAGTAACCGATTGCCAGAATGAAGACGAGCAGCACGCCCGCGCCGATGCCCGGATACGTCTGCGGCACATACACGCGCCAGAACGCGGCGAACGGATGGCTGCCGAGCGAGACCGCCGCGCGCTGATACGTCGGCGGCACGGATTTCATCACGCTGTACAGCGGCAGGATCATGAAGGGCAGCAGGATGTGAGTCATCGAAATGTAGACGCCCACGCGGTTGAAAAGCAGCGCGAGCGGCGAGCCGATCAGCCCGCTGGCCAACAGCGCCTTGTTCACGAGCCCTTCGCTTTGCAGCAGCACGATCCACGCGGCGACGCGCACGAGCACCGACGTCCAGAACGGAATCAGCACCAGCACCATGACGAGATTCGCGCGGCGCGCGGGCAGCGTCGAAATCCAGTACGCGAGCGGATAGCCGAGCAGCAGCGCGAAGAACGTCACCGCGAAGCCGATGACGAACGTGCGCCCGAAGACGTTGAGGTAAATGGACTGGTCCGGGTCCGCATGCACGATGCTGCCGAAGCCGTCCTGCTTGTGATCGAGCGACGCCAGCAGATAGAACGGCGAAAGCCGCCCCGCATTCTTCGCGATGGCTTGCCAGTAGGCCGGATCGTTCCATCGTTCGTCGATTTCGATGATCTTCGCGCGCACCTGCGGCGGCGGGAGCGGCTGGCCGTCGTCCCCGGTGAGCGGCATCGCGCGGGCGGTTTTCGCCACGAGCGAGCGATAGCCGGGAATCTCGGTGTTGAGGCGACGGGCGAGGGCGCCCATCGAATCGCCGTCCTGGATGGCGGTCAGGTCTTGCGCGAGCGCGGCATACGCGGCGTCCGGCGGCGCGGCCTTGCGATCCCAGCCGGAAAGCGCCGCGCCGGTATGCGGCAGCGCGTTGGCGACTTCTGGATTCTGTATGGCGCGCGTGAGCAGCGCACCGATCGGCACGACAAAAATCAGGAACAGAAAGATGGCGAGCGGCGCGATGAGCGCGAGCGCCATCGCGCGCTTCTTCGCGTCGGCGATTTTCAGCTCGTGCTTCAGGCGCGCGGTGGATTCGCGTGAATCGTCTGCGGCGATCGTGATGGTGTTCACGCTGGTGTCTCCATGCTTGTCGGTAGCGAGGCCGCGCTTCGTGAAAAGCGCGGCCTTCGAACCGCCGTCAATCGCTTACTTGGTTGCCCACGCCGTGAAGCGCTGCTCCAGTTCGTCGCCGTGATCGGTCCAGAACGCCATGTCCTGCAACACCGCGTTCTTCGCGTTCGCCGGCGAATTCGGCATGTCGGCCTGGGTCTTCGCGTCGAGCGCGGAGATCGCGGCCTTGTTCACCGGACCATACGCGATGTTCTGCGCATACACCTGCTGCGGCTTCTGCGACACCGAATACGCGATGTACTGCGTCGCCACGTCCTTGTTCGGCGAGCCCTTCGGAATCGCCCAGTAATCCAGGTCGTAGATGCTGCCGTTCCACACGACCTTCAGGTTCTTGCCTTCCTTGCGCGCCGCGTCGATACGGCCGTTATACGCCGTGGACATCACGACATCGCCCGCGACGAGAAACTGCGGCGGCTGCGCGCCCGCTTCCCACCACTGGATATTCGGCTTCAGCTCGTCCAGCTTCTTGAACGCGCGATCCGCGCCCGCCTTCGTGCCGAGCACCTTGTAGACGTCCTTGGGCGCGACGCCGTCGGCCATCAGCGCGAATTCGAGGTTGTAGCGCGCGCCCTTGCGCATGCCGCGCTTGCCGGGGAATTTCTTCGTGTCCCAGAAGTCCGCCCAGCTGGCCGGCGCGCTCTTGAGCTTGTCGGCGTTGTAGGCGAGCGCCGTCGACCAGACGAAGAAGCCGGCGCCGCACGTTTGCGGCGACTCGGGCACGAGTTCCGATTTCTTCGCGATCTTGGACCAGTCGAGCTTCTCGTAGAGACCTTCGTCGCAGCCGCGGCCGAGATCGCCCGATTCGACTTCCACCACGTCCCAGTTGACGTGCTTCGCTTCGACCATCGCCTTGACCTTGGCCTGCTCGCCGTTGTATTCCACGGCCGTGACCTTGTTGTTCGTCGACTTCTCGAACGGCTGATTGAACGCGACCTTCTGCGCGTCGCCATTCGCCCCGCCGAAATTGACGACCGTGATTTCCGCCGCAAACGCGACCGATGCGCCCGACGCGCACACGAGTGCGGCCGCCGCCGCCATGGAACACAGTGCGAACTTCCTCATGATGGTTTCCTCTGTCTGCTTGGTTTTATCGATGGACTGCGGGATGAACGGCCTGCTCGCGCACATGCCGGTAACGCGTTACGCGAACACGCGCAAATGCTCGGGCGCGAATTCGAGGGCGATGGGCGCGCCGGGCGTGAAGCCTTCGAGCGCCTGCGTGCCGAGCGGCACCTTGACGAAACATTCGTCCTGTTCGCGCACGCCACAGCGCATGCGAACGTGATCGCCGAAATAGATGAGGCTCTTCGCTTCGCCCGCGAGCGCGTTGGTGTGGCCGTTGGCGCCGCTGATGCCGTTCAGGCCATCGGCGCGGGCCGCGAGCTTCATGCGCTCCGGACGGATGCACGCCACGGCGGACGCGCCCGCGTTCGCCCGCGCGACGTTCAGGCCGGAGAGCCGCGTGCCGTCCGCGAGGCGGATTTCGCAGTAGTCGCCGTGTGCATGCTCGATGGTGCCGCGCAGCCGGTTGCTATCGCCGATGAAGTTCGCGACGAACTCGTTGCAGGGCGCTTCGTAGAGGTGATCGACGGTATCGAGCTGCTGCACGATGCCTTTGTCGAAGACAGCGACGCGATCGCTCATGGTGAGCGCCTCGCCCTGATCGTGCGTGACGTAGACGAACGTGACGCCGAGCTTCTCGTGCAGCGACTTCAGTTCGTATTGCATGTGCTCGCGCAGTTGCTTGTCGAGCGCGCCGAGCGGTTCGTCCATCAGCACGAGTTTGGGTTCGAACACGAGCGCGCGAGCCAGCGCGATGCGCTGCTGTTGCCCGCCCGACAGCTGCGCCGGATAACGCTTCGCGAAACTCTCCATGCGCACCATCTTCAATGCATTGTTCACGCGATGCGCGCGCTCCTCGGCGGACATCTTGCGCACCGTGAGCGGATATTCCACGTTCTGCTGCACGGACAGATGCGGAAAGAGCGCGTAGTTCTGGAACACCATGCCGATGTCGCGCTTATGCGGCGGCACCTTGTTGAGCAGCTTGCCGTCGAGCCAGATCTCGCCGCCGGTCGGGAATTCGAAGCCCGCGAGCATCATCAGGCAGGTGGTCTTGCCCGACCCCGACGGGCCGAGCAGCGTGAGGAACTCGCCCTGATAGATGTCGAGGTCCAGAGACTTAACGACGAGCGTTTCGCCGTCATAGGTCTTGCGGACGCCGCGAAAGCTGACGATCACCTGATCGGATTTCATCTTCCGTGTCTCCTTCGGAAAGCCGAATGCGTGTGCCCGGGTGCGCGGCGGCCGCAGGGAACCTTTGAAACGGTGCGCGGCCCCGGAAATTTTTTCCACTGCCTCTGCTAACTATAGCTCGCGACGGTTCTACAATGGGGAGCCATTTCAATATTCATCTGGGAGCCACTTCCGGCCATTGCGCGCGCGGCTCCGGCTTCGGGGGAAAGGCCTTGGACACCATCATCCTTGCGGACTGGTTGAGCACGCGGCTCGACCGGACGCTCGCCGAGCCGGTCTACCGGCAATTGCTCGATTTGATGCAGCAGGCCATTTTGACCGGCCAACTCGCCTCCGGCACCAAGCTGCCGAGTTCGCGCACGCTTGCCGGGGATCTCGGCATCGCGCGCAACACGGTGCTCCACGTTTACGACCAGCTGACGGCCGAGGGTTACGTGACATCGACGACCGGCAGCGGCACCTACGTCGCCGATACCGCCCCGAGCGACGGCGCCGCGTCGCGCAAGAAGCAGGAGCCAGTCGACGAACCGCCGCGTAAGCCGTGCATTATCTCGAAGCGCGGCGAACGGCTGATTGCGCAGGCGGGCGTCTCGCCGAAACAGTGGGGCGCGTTCATGCCGGGCGTGCCGGATGTCGCCGAGTTTCCGTCGCGCACATGGAGCCGCCTGCAGTCGCGGCTCTGGAAGCGCGCGAGTCCCGAACTGCTGACGTATGCGCCGGGCGGCGGTTATCGGCCGCTGCGGCGTGCGCTGTCGGACTATTTACGTGTCGCGCGCTCGGTGAAATGCACGCCGGATCAGATCATCATCACGACGGGCATTCATCAGTCGATCGATCTCTCCGTGCGTCTACTGACCGATACCGGCGACCGCGCGTGGGTCGAAGAGCCGTGCTACTGGGGCGTGCGCAGCGTGCTGCAATCGTCGGGGCTCACGCTCGTGCCGGTGCCCGTCGATGACGAGGGCCTCAATCCCACCGCGCGCGACATGACCGCGCCGCCGCGCATCGCGCTCGTCACGCCGTCGCATCAATATCCGCTTGGCATGGTGATGAGTCTCGCGAGGCGTCGTGCGCTGCTCGAATTCGCGCGGCAGCATGGCGTGTGGATCATCGAGGACGATTATGACAGTGAGTTTCGCTACGGCAGCCGGCCGCTGTCATCGCTGCAGGGACTCGACGACTCGGGACAGACCATCTATGTCGGCAGTCTCGGCAAGATGCTTTTTCCCGGCTTGCGCATGGGTTATATGGTCGTGCCGGACAATCTCGTCGATACATTCCGCACCGGCATTGCCGAGCTTTATCGCGAAGGGCAACTCATGCAGCAAGCGGTGCTGACGGAGTTCATTCTCGATGGCCATCTCACTTCGCATGTGAGGCGCATGCGCGGGCTGTATGGCGAACGGCGCGAATTGCTCATCAATGCGATCAACGCGCGTTTCGGCGATACGCTTGCCGTGCGCGGCGACGAAGCGGGGCTGCATTTCGTACTGGAATTGCCGCGTGGCGCGAACGATGTCGCCATCGCCGACGATGCGCTCGCGAATGGCGTCGTCACGCGGCCGCTCGTGAATTACTACGTGAATCGCGACGCCGCGCTCAGAGGCTTGATGCTCGGCTATGCATGCGTGCCGAATCATGAAATCGCGCCCGCCTTCGGAAAACTCGCGGGCGTGATAGAACGCGCTTTGACGGCCGTGGAAGTGACTTCTTAAAGGCTTTCGCGATGCTCGTTGCCGACGTCTTCGTGGGCATCGGTTTGCGCATGCTCCACGAACGGTCGCCACACGGGCGTAAAGGAAGAGAAGTCATCGAGCAGAGAGAATTGCTCGAGTGCGGTGTCGATATCGAACATGCTTTTGGCTCGGTTTGATTGATTAGAACGCCGAACGAATCAGCGCGATGTCAGATTCGTTTGCACCGCCGAGCCGTTCGCATAATCGACGATCGCGCGATTGCGTGCTTCGGATTGCGCGGCGACGGCGTCTCCCCACATGCTGCGCGCGGGATACGTGTTGCGGTTGAGCGCCGGCAAAGAGCCATCCGAATAAGCCGCTGCGAGTTCGGCGCGTACTTGCGCGCGGGTCTTGGGCGCTTCGTTTGTGCTCGCAGTCGTTTGCGTGGGCGTGAGGTACGTCCCCGCTCGGCCGATTCCCTGACCGCCTTCCGCGAAAGCGGTGCTTGAAATCACGGCGGACACTGCGGCGAGCGAGAGGCTCGTAACCAGATAGCGTTTCATGTGCGACTCCTTTCGATCCTGGGATACGGCGCATCCGGTGTTGATCGCGATGCGCCGTGGCAGGACGAAATGTAGTCGCGTCGTCGCGTTGGATAAATGTCCGATCCGCGAATAGATTTATCGATATCGACGAATAATCGTCAAACCACTACGTCCGCCGTGCCCGCGACTTCAGGTGTGCCGTGACGTACGACCATCGGCGATGCGGTGCTCGTCGGCAGGCAGCGCTCTTCCGCTTCCTTCTGGCCTTGCAGGAGCGGGCAGCGCTCGAACAGCTCCGCCACCCAGTCGACGAACACGCGCACTTTCGGCGACAAATGGCGATTGTGCGGATACACCGCGGAAATAGGCATCGGCAGCGGACTCCATTGCGGCAGCAATTCGACGAGTTCGCCCGAACGCAGATAGGGCAGCGCCATGAAGCGCGGCACCTGCACGATGCCCACGCCCTTGAGCCCGCAGCTCAAATACGCTTCGGCATCGTTCACCGCGATCATGCCGCGCATCTTCACTTCGATGGTCTCGCCGTCCACGACAAAATCCATGTCCATGATGCGTCCCGTGCGGCTCGAAAAATAATTCACAGCCGTATGGTTCTGCAAATCGTCGAGTGTGTCGGGCGTACCGTTGCGTTCGAGATATTGCGGGCTCGCCACCGTCACGCCCTGAAATACGCCGATGCGCCGCGCGACGAGACTCGAATCCTGCAGCGTGCCCACGCGAATCACGCAATCGACGCCTTCCTGAATGAGATCCACCGGCTTGTCGCCGAAGCCCATCATCAGTTCGATATCCGGGTAGCGCGTGTGGAAATCGCATAGCTGCGGCATCACGATGAGCCGCCCGATCGCGCCCGGCATATCCACGCGCAACTTGCCATGCGGCCCTTTGCCGTTGTTCGAGAACGTACTCTCGGCTTCCTCGATGTCCGCGAGGATGCGCACGCAGCGCTCGTAATACGCGGCGCCGTCGGGTGTGAGATTGAGCCTGCGCGTGGTGCGCTGAAGCAGCCGCACGTTGAGAAAGGCTTCGAGGTTTTGAATGATCGTCGTCACCGATGCACGCGGCAGGTTCAGCGTATCCGCTGCGCGCGAGAAGCTGTTGGTGTCGACGACGCGGGTAAAGACCTGCATTGCTTGGAGCCGATCCATGTTCGTCCCTTCGGTATTGAAGTGAGGCAGAGAGTTTTAAGCGGGTGGCTAAGAAACTCGCCGCATGGCTTAAGCGATTGATTGTTCGGGGTCACCGAATTGTGTTGCCGGATTATAGGCATTTATTAAAAAAGGCGTGGACTCCAGAATTCGCACCATCGCAACTTACGCGTCACGGCCCGACATTCAAGGCCGTGCACGGAAATAACCATGGCATCACTGCTGGATTTGGAGCAAGGCCCGAGACTGTGCATCGAAGAGGTGCGCATTGCGGGGCATGTGCAGCCTATCGTGCTGCGCAGCTATCGCCCCGCGTCGGACGGCACCGTCTTGCCCATCGTCCTCTATTTTCACGGCGGCGGCTTCACGCACGGCACGCTCGACGACGCCGACATCGCCGCCGCCACTATCGCACGCGATACGCCTGCGTGGGTCGTGTCCGTCGGCTATTCGCTCGCACCGCACTTTCCGTTTCCCGCCGCGCCCGAAGACGGTTATCGCGCGGCGCAATGGGCCGTGGCGCATGCACGCGGACAACGCGCCGACCCGCAGCGCATAGGCGTTGCCGGCCATGACGCGGGCGGCAATCTTGCGACGTGCGTCGCGGCCATCGCACGAGATCGCGGCGATATTCGCATGTCCGCGCAAGTGCTGCTCGCGCCGCTGCTCGATCCGAGCATGACGCGCGTCGCCGATGAACGCAAGGTGTTGTGTCCCGATCTGGAACTAAGCGAATGCGCGCGCTGCTATCGGGCTTATTTGCCGAATCCTTCGCAACGTCTGCATCCGTATGCGGCGCCGCTGGAATCGCGTCGTCTGCATGGCCTGCCTCCTGCATTGATTGCCAGCGCGGAGCATGACCTGCTGCATATCGAAGCCGAGAAATACGCAGCCGAACTCATTTCGGCGGGCGTGCCGACCGAAGTCACTCGGCATTGCAAGGCATCGCATCACGCGCTCGCCGCGCATCCCGATGCCCTCGCCGATGTCGTCGCCTTTTTCAGAAAGCGGCTGGCGCGCACCAAATAAGCGCCAAGGCCACGCACCATAAAAAAACAATCTCAACGCAACCGGAGCTTCCATCATGTTCTTCACTCGCAAACGCATCTACGCCGCGCTAGGCGCTGCGCTGGTCATCGCCGGCGCGGGCGGCTATACCGCCTGGCGCGGCCACGGCGACGCGGCGATCAACGAGGCCAAGGCCGCCGCGCACAGCCCGACCGCCACCGAAGTGGATGTCGCGACCGTCATTTCGAAGACCATCACCGACTGGCAAAGCTACTCCGGCAGGCTCGAAGCGGTCGATCACGTGGACATTCGCCCGCTCGTGCCGGGCACCATCGTCGCGGTGCATTTCAAGGATGGCGCGCTCGTGAAGAAGGGCGATGCGCTCTTCACCATCGATCCGCGTCCGTACGAAGCCGAAGTCGATCGCGCACAGGCTCAACTCGCGGCGGCGCAGGCGCGCAACGGTTACACATCGACGGATGCCGCGCGCGCCGAACGTCTGCTTGCGGATAACGCCATCGCCAAGCGCGATTACGACGAGAAGCAGAACGCCGCGCGCGAGGCCGTCGCCAACCTGAAGGCCGCGCAGGCCGCGCTCGAAGCCGCGAAGATCAATCTCGCCTACACGCATATCACGGCGCCCGTGTCGGGGCGCGTGTCGCGTGCGGAACTCACCGTCGGCAACATCGTGTCGACGGGTGCGAACGCGCCTTTGCTGACCACGCTCGTTTCGGTATCGCCGATCTATGCATCGTTCGATGTCGACGAACAAACTTACTTGCGCTATCTCGGCCGCGATGCGGGCAACACGGTGCCGGTGTCGCTCGGGCTTGCGAACGAAGACGGTTATTCGCGCGATGGCGTCGTCGATTCCGTCGATAACCGCCTCGATACGACGTCCGGCACCATTCGCGTGCGGGCACGCTTCAACAATCCCGATGGCTCGCTCGTGCCGGGTCTCTATGCGCGCATCAAGGTCGGCGGCGGCACGCCGCATCCGGCGGTGCTCATCGACGATGCCGCTATCGGCACCGATCAGGACAAGAAGTACGTGATGGTCGTCGATAAAGACAACCGCGTGCAGTACCGCGAAGTCACGCTCGGGCAAACGCATGACGGCCTGCGTGTGATTGCGAAGGGACTTGCCTCGGGCGAGCGCATCGTCGTGAACGGCCTGCAGCGCGTGCGCCCGAACGATGTCGTGAAGGTCAATGGCGTCGCGATGAACAACAGCGGTGACGCGCCTGTCGTGAAGACGGCGTCGGCGCAGTAACGCGCGTGATCCGCAACGGAAAGAACTCGTCATGAACATATCCAAATTCTTCATCGACCGCCCGATCTTCGCGGGCGTGCTATCGGTGGTCGTGCTGCTGGCGGGCATCATCGCGATGTTCAAGCTGCCTATTTCCGAGTATCCGGAAGTGGTGCCGCCATCGGTCGTCGTGCATGCGCAATATCCCGGCGCGAACCCGAAGGTGATTGCAGAGACCGTGGCTTCGCCGCTCGAAGAGCAGATCAACGGCGTGGAGGACATGCTGTACATGCAGTCGCAGGCGAATAGCGACGGCAACCTCACCACGACGGTCACGTTCAAGCTCGGCACGGACCCGGACAAGAACACGCAGCTCGTGCAGAACCGCGTGAATCAGGCATTGCCGCGCTTGCCGCAGGACGTGCAGCGTCTCGGTGTGACGACGATCAAGTCATCGCCGACGCTCACCATGGTCGTGCACTTGAACTCGCCCAACGGCCGCTATGACATGACGTATCTGCGCAACTACGCGCTCATCAACGTCAAGGATCGGCTGGAACGTATTGCGGGCGTGGGTGAAGTGCAGTTGTGGGGATCGGGCGACTATTCGATGCGCGTATGGCTCGACCCGCAGAAGGTCGCGCAGCGCGGCATGACGGCGACCGATGTGGTCAACGCCATTCGCGAGCAGAACGTGCAGGTCGCGGCGGGTGTGATCGGCGGATCGCCCACGCTGCCCAACGTGCCGCTGCAATTGAACGTGAATGCGCGCGGCCGCTTGCAGAACGAGTCGGAGTTCCGCGATATCGTGCTGAAGACTTCGCCCGATGGCGCCGTCACGCATCTCAGCGATGTCGCGCGTGTCGAACTCGCGGCATCCGAATACGGCCTGCGTTCGTTGCTCGACAACAAGTCGGCTGTCGCGATCGCGATCAATCAGCAGCCGGGCGCGAACTCACTGCAGATTTCCGATGAAGTGCGCAAGACGATGAAGGAATTGCAGGCCGACATGCCCGCGGGCCTCGAATATCAGATCGTCTATGACCCGACGCAATTCGTGCGTTCGAGTATCGAGGCAGTGATTCATACGCTCGCTGAAGCGATTGCGCTCGTCGTGCTCGTGGTGATCGTGTTCCTGCAGACGTGGCGCGCCTCGATCATTCCGCTGCTTGCAGTGCCGGTGTCGATTGTCGGGACGTTCTCGCTCTTGCTGGCATTCGGCTTCTCGATCAACGCGCTCTCGCTATTCGGCATGGTGCTCGCCATCGGTATCGTGGTCGACGATGCGATCGTCGTCGTCGAGAACGTGGAGCGCAACATCGAGGCGGGCTTATCGGCGAGAGATGCCACGTATCAGGCCATGCGCGAAGTGAGCGGACCTATTATCGCGATTGCGCTCACGCTCGTTGCCGTGTTCGTGCCGCTCGCGTTCATGTCCGGTCTGACGGGTCAGTTCTACAAGCAGTTCGCGATGACCATCGCCATCTCGACGGTGATCTCCGCGTTCAACTCACTCACGCTTTCGCCTGCGCTCGCGGCGCTGCTTCTCAAGGGCCACGACGAACCGAAGGACTGGCTCACGCGTGGCATGGACCGCGTGTTCGGGGGTTTCTTCCGCGGCTTCAACAAGGTCTTTCATCGCGGATCGGATGCATACGGCAAGGGCGTGACGAGCGTCATCAACCGCAAGGCGATCATGATGGTCATCTATGCGGTGTTGCTCGGCGGTGCGGTGTTGATGGGCAAGATCGTGCCGGGTGGCTTCGTGCCCGCGCAGGACAAGGAGTATCTGATCAGTTTCGCGCAATTGCCGAATGGCGCATCGCTCGATCGCACGGAAGGCGTGATTCGCCAGATGAGCGATATCGCGCTGAAGCAACCGGGCGTGGAAAGCGCGGTGGAGTTTCCGGGCTTGTCGGTGAACGGCTTCACGAATTCATCGAGCGCGGGCATTGTGTTCGTCACGCTCAAGCCTTTCAAGGATCGCGTGAAGGACAAGGCGCTTTCGGCCAATGCCATCGCAGGCGCGTTGAACCAGAAGTACGCGGGCATCAAGGGCTCGTTCATCGCGGTGTTCCCGCCGCCGCCGGTGCTTGGCCTCGGGACGCTTGGCGGCTTCAAGATGCAGCTCGAAGATCGCGGTGCGCTAGGCTACGCCGCACTCGCCGATGCAACGCAAGCCTTCATCAAGCGCGCATCGCAAACGCCTGAACTGGGACCGACGTTTTCGAGCTATCAGATCAACGTGCCGCAGTTGAATGTGGATCTGGATCGCGTGAAGGCGAAGCAACTGGGCGTCTCCGTGACCGACGTGTTCGACACGATGCAGGTCTATCTCGGCTCGCTCTATGTGAACGACTTCAACCGCTTCGGACGCGTGTATCAGGTGCGCGTGCAGGCGGATGCGCCGTTCCGCGCGAATCCCGAGGACATTGGCCTGTTGAAGACGCGCAACGCGAACGGCGACATGGTGCCGCTTTCCTCGCTCGTGAAGGTGACGCCGACATATGGCCCGGAAATGGTCGTGCGCTACAACGGCTATACGGCAGCCGATATCAACGGCGGTCCTGCGCCCGGTTATTCGTCGGGTCAGGCCCAGGCGGCGGCGGAACGCATCGCGGCTGAAGTGCTGCCGCGCGGGATCAAGTTCGAATGGACCGACCTCACGTATCAGCAGATTCTCGCGGGCAACGCTGCGCTGTGGGTGTTCCCGATCAGCGTGCTGCTCGTGTTCCTCGTGCTCGCTGCGTTGTATGAAAGCCTGACGTTGCCGCTCGCGGTGATCCTCATCGTGCCGATGAGTATTTTGTCGGCGCTGCTCGGCGTATGGCTCACGGATGGCGACAACAACATCTTCACGCAGATCGGCTTGATGGTGCTGGTGGGCTTGTCCGCGAAGAACGCCATTCTGATCGTGGAGTTCGCACGCGAGCTGGAAATGCAGGGCCGGTCCATCGTGCAGGCTGCGATCGAAGCAAGCCGTCTGCGTCTGCGTCCGATTCTGATGACGTCCATCGCATTCATCATGGGCGTGGTGCCGCTCGTGTTGTCGTCGGGTGCGGGCTCGGAAATGCGTCATGCGATGGGCGTCGCGGTGTTCTTCGGCATGTTGGGCGTGACGCTGTTCGGTTTGATGCTGACGCCGGTCTTCTACGTGATCCTGCGCAAGCTGAGCCGCGCGGAGCATGTGACGGACAAGCACGGCACGCATCCGCAGATGCGCGGTATCGGTGCTTCATACGAAGCGCAATGAGGTCGATGATGAAGAAGCTGCTAATGAAACGATGGTTGGGCTTGCCCGCCTTGATGGCGTCGCTGCTGGTGATCGCGGGTTGCTCGCTTGCGCCGACATATGAAAAGCCCGATGTAAATGCACCGGCTGCCTATAAGGAAACGCCTTCGCTGTCTCAATCGGAAGCGGGCACGTGGAAGACCGCGCAGCCTTCGGAAGAGATGCTGCGCGGCGAATGGTGGACGATCTTCGATGACGCCGCGCTCAACGATCTCGAACGCCAGGCGCAAGAAGCCAATCAGAACCTGAAGGCTGCGGCGGCGCGCGTGAAGGAAGCGCGTGCGATCAACCAGACGGCGCGCGCGGGTCTCTTCCCGACACTCGATGCGGGCTTCGGTCCGACGCGCGAGAAGTTGTCGCCGGCCTCGCAATTCCAGCCGCCCGACGCGAACATTCCCGCGCAGACGTTGTGGCGTGCGCAGGCGAGCGTGTCGTATGAAGTGGATTTGTTCGGGCGCGTGTCGAATAGCGTGCAAGCCGCCAACGCGGACACGCAGCAAAGCGAGGCGCTGTTCCGATCGGTGCAGCTCGCATTGCAGGCGGACGTCGCGCAAAACTACTTCAACTTGCGCGAGCTCGATGCAGAAGCCGATGTGTTCACGCGCACCGTGTCGTTGCGCGAGGAAGCACTCAAGCTCGTGCAGCGTCGCTTTGCAGAAGGCGACATCAGCGAGCTCGACGTGGCGCGCGCGAAGTCCGAACTCGCGACGGCACGGTCGGACGCGATGACGGTTCAACGCCTGCGCGCCGCATCCGAGCATAGTCTCGCGGTGCTGCTCGGCAAGACGCCCGCACAATTCAACATGGCTTCGAACCCGCTGAAGCCGGTGACGGTGCGCGTGCCGCCGGGCTTGCCTTCTTCGTTGCTGGAGCGTCGCCCGGATATCGCGGCAGCGGAGCGATCGATGGCGGCGGCCAATGCGCGAATCGGCGTGGCCAAGGCGGCGTTCTTTCCTTCGTTGACGTTGACCGGCTCGGGCGGCTTCGAATCGGCGACGCTCGGCGATCTCTTCAACTGGTCGAGCCGTACGTTCCTGCTCGGTCCGTTCGCGGGCACCATGCTCAATCTGCCGATCTTCGATGGTGGGCGTCGCAAGGGCAACCTCGCGAATGCGCGGGCGGTGTATGAAGAGGACGTGGCGAATTATCGTCAGCAAGTGCTCGTTGCGTTCCGAGAAGTGGAAGACAATCTGTCGGACTTGCGTATTCTCGAAACGCAAACATTAACGCAAGCGGATGCGGTGAATGCATCGGTGCGCGCCGCGCAGCTTTCACGCACGCAATACACGGAAGGCGCAGTGAATTATCTCGATGTCATCGACGCGGAACGTACGGTGCTGCAATCGCAGCGCGCGGCGGTTCAGCTTGCGGGGACGCAGGCGGTATCGACGGTGAATCTGATACGCGCGCTCGGCGGCGGATGGGGCGATGCCATGCCGGCCCCCGTGCCCGAACCGAGCCTCGCGAAGAACTGATGCACTTCATGGCCCCGCTCGATGCGGGGCTTTTTTCTTTCACTACCGATTGTTCGCGTCAAGGAACATATGTCTTCATGTGCGGGCCATTTATCCCGATCCCTTGAATCCATAGAATTTCAATCATGGGAACGGGAGCCGCCAATGAAAGCCTTGATCGCTAGACAGTTCTATCAACCAGCCGTGGTCTTGCCGCTGCTGTTGTTGATGCGCCTGATGGTCACCCTGGACTTCAATCTCGCGCAAGTCATGTTCGTGATGCTGTTCAAAGGGTCGCAGCACGCTTATCAATTCGTCGCACGCCAGGCGGTGTCACGTCAGCGCGAGCAGGCCATCGAACGTATCGCCTGCCATCACTGCTGCCAGGGCGGTTAATAAATCTCCGGCACGTACATTTCCTGCGGCACCGGCTGGCGCAAATAGTCGGGATTGAACACGCGCTCAGGCAGTTCGATGGAGGAATGCTCGATCTCGTGATAAGGCACCTGACTCAACAGGTGATGAATACAGTTAAGACGAGCGCGCTTCTTGTCGACGGCCTGCACCACCCACCACGGCGCTTCGGGAATATGCGAGCGTTGCAGCATGACTTCCTTCGCCGCCGTATAGGCTTCCCATCTGCGACGGCTCTCTAGATCCATCGGACTCAGCTTCCACTGTTTGAGCGGATCTTCGATGCGCGCCTGAAAGCGCACTTCCTGTTCGTCGTCGGTAATCGAAAACCAGTACTTGATGATCTGAATGCCGCTGCGCACGAGCATCTTTTCGAACTCGGGCACTGAGCGAAAGAACTCTTCGTATTCATCGTCAGTGCAGAAATGCATGACGCGCTCGACGCCCGCGCGGTTATACCAGCTTCGATCGAACAGTACGATTTCACCGCCCGCCGGCAAATGCGATACATAGCGCTGGAAATACCATTGCGTGCGTTCGCGATTGTTCGGCGCGGGCAGGGCAGCCACGCGACACACACGCGGATTGAGCCGCTGCGTGATGCGCTTGATCGCGCCGCCTTTGCCGGCAGCATCCCGTCCTTCGAATATCACGACGAGCCTGTGCCCCGTATGCACGACCCAGTCCTGCAATTTGACGAGCTCGCCTTGCAGACGAAACAACTCGCGAAAATAGGTCTTGCGAAGCTCGCGCTCTTCGTCGGAAAACGCCGCTTCGCCGTCCAGCAGACGGTCGTCGATCTCCATCTCGAACTCTTCGTCGTAGCTGTCGATCACGTCGGCGTGAAAGCGGCGCTGCTTGTCCGTCATGTTCATGTCCGGCTCCGGAATGCAGTTGAAATCGCGCGATTTTGGTTGAGCGTTTATTGGCGTTCGTTTGAGCGGCGCGAATGGCCGATTATGACGGTTTCGCATGGCAGCCGCATGACGCCGCGTTCAAGCGTCCATTGTAGAAAGGCTCGCGCTTTATGACACGCGTTTCGCCGCCGTTAGAATAGTCCCGCGCATACATTCAATAAGGGAGCCGATCCGCGATGACCGACACATTCGATGCGGCGCAAACCGCGCGCCTTCTTCCGTATGACCGTCTCGTCGATACGCTCGCCGCGACCATGCTCGATTACGCAGCGGGCCGCATTGCCAGTCCCGAGCGCCTGGTCGTGCCGCTTCCGCACGGCGGCGTGATGTTGTCGATGCCCGCGACCGCCGCCGATATCGCAATCCATAAGCTCGTGAACGTTTGCCCCGGCAACGGCGCACTCGGCTTGCCGACGATACACGGTCAAGTGAGTGCGTTCGATGCATCGACGGGCGCGCTGCAATTCATGCTCGATGGTCCCACGGTAACGGGCAGGCGAACCGCAGCGGTATCGATGCTCGCCATCCGCACGCTCGCTGCGAAGCCGCCGCGCGCAGTGCTCGTCATCGGCACGGGCAAGCAGGCCGCGCATCACGTCGAAGCACTCGCGGCGCTGTATCCCGATGCCCGCATCCATGTGCTCGGCTCGCGTGCCGGCCGTGCAGGTGTGTTCTTCGAGGAAAACGCGGGCTTATCGCCCAACATCGAACCGCTGGACAATGCGGCTATTCCGGATTCGATCGACGTAGTGATCGCCGCCACCACGAGCAAGTCGCCGGTCTATACGATGCCCGCGCAGGCGGATCGGCTTGTGATCGGCGTGGGCGCATTCACGGCGGATGCCGCTGAGATCGCACCATCGACCGTTCATGCAAGCGAGCTGTATGTGGACGATCCCGCAGGCGCGCGGCACGAGGCGGGAGATTTCATTCTCGCGGGCGTCGAGTGGGCCAACGTGATTCCGCTTGCGACGGCGCTTGTGTCCAAAGAGCCGTCGGGACGCCCAATGGTCTTCAAATCGGTTGGCTGTGCAGCCTGGGATCTGGCTGCATGCCGCGTCGCCAAGGCTGTTTTGTCAGATGAAAGCGCAAGCGTCTGACATGAGTTGGAACGGTCCTTGCTGAAGTTTCAATCAGATGACGATGCGCGCGAGAGCGCAGAGCACTTCAGCGATGATCAGACCAATGACCAGTCGAAACGACACAGAATGGACGACGCGTCCTGCGCGCCGCATGGCGTTCGATGGCCACCGCGACGGCGAAACGAACACCGCCGACGGTGGACATTGTAGTCCGGCAGGGCGGGCTACGCCTCCTGCCGCCTACTTTATCTCGGTGCTCGAGCTTGCAACGGGTGAGAAGCTCGGCAATGAGGAGCGTGTGCGCGCGGTCGCCATGCTCGAGTCGCAGTTCGGCGAGGGGCGGCCGCGCACGCTGAACGAAGCCGTGCGCATTTGCGCCGCCGCGATCGATTCCTCGACGCTGCAACGCATGGCACGCGGCGCGAAGGCCTAGCTTCTCAAACAGTCGATTAGCGCGCTTTTTTCATAGGTGTGTAAAACGCGCGTGTTACTTGACCGTCTGAATGACTTCGAAGCCTTCGAATTCCGGATGTCCCAGATAAAGCTGGCGCGTTTCGCCGCCCGCACTGCGATGAGCGTTTCGAAACGCGTCCGAACGCGTCCAGTCATCGAAAGCCGCCCGATTCGCCCAGATCGTATGGCTCGAATAGAGCACGTGGTCGTCTTTCGCCGGGCCTTTGAGCAGATGAAATTCGACGAAGCCGGGGACGCCCTTCAGATAAGTGTCGCGGCTCGTCCATAGACGTTCGAAGTCAGCCTCGGCGCCTGGTACGATCTTGAAGCGATTCATGGCGATAAACATGTCGATGTCGTTCCTTTTATAAAGAGATTCGCTCAGGCGCGTCCGAGTTCGACCAGCGTCCTGAATCCGCCGAAGAACATGCGCTTCGCGTCGAACGGCGGCTCCCCTTTTTCCATCATGGCCTTCAGACGGGGGTCATTCATGACTTTCTCGTTCACCGCGTCGCGTTGCTCGCGCGAATCGTAAAGTATCCACGAGAACGCAACGGTCTCGCCTTCCTTCATTTGCACGCTCTGCGGAAACGAAGTGAGTTCGCCTGGTTTGACGTCATCGGCGATGCACTCGACGAATTGCAGCGCGCCATGTTCCAGCCAGATTTTGCCGGCTTCCTCGGCCATGATCCGGTAGGCGTCGATCTTTTCGATCGGCACGGGTACGACGAAACCGTCAACGTAATGCGCCATGAGAGTCTCCTTGAGGGATGCGGCAGCATCAGGTGCTGTCGATGCGTTTGAGCCTGTCGCGTGAATCGAAGTTTCGTTCCGACCATGCGCCGCGCGATGCATCGTACTCGAGCCATATCGCGGACAAAGGAGCGAGATCGATCTTAGCGAGCGATGCGAGCGGTTCCGCGCGTACATGCGCGAGCGCCGCTTTCACGACGATGGCATGCGTGACCACGAGGCAGCGTTCATGCGATGCATCGGCCGCCATGCGCTGAAGCGCTTCGCCGACGCGTTCGGCCAGCATCGCGATGCTTTCGCCGCCATGCGGACGCGCATGCATATCCGCGAGCCATGCGGCAACGCCTTCGGGGTCCTGTTGTGCGATCGTGCGAATCTCATGGCCGCGCCAACGGCCATAGTCGATGTCGTCGAACGCGGGATCGATGTCGAACTCACTCGTCAGCCAGCCAGCCGTCTCGCGCGCCGCTGCGGCAGCGCTTGAAATGACGGCATAGTTTTGCGCAGCGAAACGATCAGCAAGTGCGGCGCGTTCATCGTGCGCGGCGGGTTCGGTGCCGTTCGGAAAGCGCGCGGCTTTCATTGCATGCGTGGCGGCGTGGCAGAGCAGAATGACGTTCAATTGAATCGGCGGCTATGAATATCGTTGCTTTACTTTGCCGGCAATCGTCATAGAATGGCAAGCTTGCAATGCGAGGAAGCCGGTGAAAACCCGGCACGGTCGCGCCACTGTATGCGAGTTCGTTGTTAAAGCCACTCGCGAGTCAGACCCCGCTGCATGCTCTTCGTCTATCGGGACGCGCTTTTCCCTTGGAGAACTTTCAATGAACGCTTCCAACGCGCCGGCCTATTCCGCCGCTTCCTCTTTGCCTGCAATCGATGCGCCTGTCCCCATTCCGGTGCGCGAAGTGCTGCCTTGGGCCGTGTTTATCGGCCTCATTCTGCTAATCGCCATTTACTTCGTCGGCGCGGAGCAAGGCGCGACTTCCGTTATTTCGGGCACGTACGTCCACGAATTTGTTCACGATGGCCGGCATCTGCTCGGCTTTCCGTGCCACTGAGGACGCGCCATGATTCGCAGTTTGTTGATACGCGGCATGATCGCGGGACTTGTCGCGGGCCTGCTCGGCTTCGCGTTTGCAAAGATCGTCGGTGAGTCGTCGGTCGAGCGCGCCATTGCATTCGAAGAACGGCACGAGCATGCGCATACGCATATGCATCACGAAGGCGCTGCGCAGTCACATGAACATGAAGGCGACGAGGAAATCGTTAGCCGCGATACTCAAGCGGGCCTGGGTCTGCTCACGGGCGTCGCGGTATTCGGCACTGCGCTGGGCGGCATTTTCTCGCTTGTCTTCGCGTTTGCTTATGGACGGCTCGGCGCATTGCGCGCGCGGGGTGCATCGGCATTGCTTGCCATGTTGGGATTCGTGAGCGTGGCGATCGTGCCGTTTCTCAAGTACCCGCCGAATCCGCCCGCTGTCGGCAATCCCGAAACCATTGGACCGCGCACCGCATTGTTCTTCGGCATGATGGCGACGTCGATTGCGGCGGCCGTCTTCGCCGTATGGCTGCAAAGGCGCATGCATGCGCGTCAAGGCAACTGGCGCGCGACGGTCATCGCGGGCATAGCTTATATCGCGCTGATGCTGCTTGCGCAGTTCGTGTTGCCGCGCGTCGATGAAGTGCCCGCGGATTTCTCCGCATCGCTTCTCTGGAATTTCCGCGTGGCCGCTATCGGCATACAAGCGATCATCTGGACCACGCTTGGTCTCTTGTTCGGCGCGCTTGCCGCGCGGGAACTGGAGCGTCCAGCATTACGGACGATGGCGGCGATTTGAGCGCGAGTTATGGCGCGGGTGATGGCGCGGGTGATGGCGCAATGGTCGATCGTCTCGCGAGTAGTTGATCGAGCAGCGTCAGCTTTGCGATATCGTCCATTGATCTAAAGCCCTTTATCTCCTCGCGGCTTCTAAAGCATCCCGCGCACAGTCCGTGCGCGGGATCGAGCTTGCATACGCCCGTACACGGCGAACCGATTGGCTCTTGATTCTTTGCGCGTTCGATGGTGAAAGCCAGGTCTGTCGTCGTCATAGTGTGGTGCCGCGAAAAAGCGCAGCGGCTGCGGCGGGATTCGACGGCCAGTACGCGTGCATATAAGTGGCCGTCACGCGGCCGTGTCGATAAAGGGCTTCGCCCGCAGCGCCCGTCGTTGCATGTGTCGCGTTGAGATGCGGCTGCATCGGCGTGTCGAGCGTGGAGTAATGAAACGTGTGGCCGGTAAGCGCGCCATGTGCGGTGTCGATGCGCTGCATCGCGAGGCGGGCAAGACGCCGCTGCATGAATGCATTGCCGGGCAGCACGCCGAGCATGGCGTGTCTTGTGCCTTCGAGGTCGGTCAGCGTGTCGAGCAAATAGAGCATGCCGCCACACTCCGCCAGAACCGCGCGATCACGCGCAACATGTTCGCGAATGGATGCCCGCGTGCGCGCATTCGATGCAAGCGTCGCCGCATGCAGCTCGGGATAGCCGCCGGGAAGATAGAGCGCATCGGCATCGGCAGGCACGGGTTCGTCGGCGAGCGGAGAGAACGGGGCGATGGTTGCGCCCATCGCTTTCAGCAAGTCGATATTCGCCGGATAGATGAAAGAGAACGCTGCATCGCGCGCTATGGCGATCCGCAGACCAGCGAGCAGACGCGGCGGCGCTTCAGGCATCGCGTCTTCGAAGTCCACATGCGGCGGCAATTCAGCAAGCGCGGTTGCTGCGATGGCATCGGCGGCACGGTCGAGGCGTGCATCGAGGCTCGCGATTTCCTGCGCTTGCGTGAGGCCGAGGTGACGCTCGGACAATGCGATATTGTCCGTATTCGACACATGCCCGCAATAGCGCAGCCCTTCGGGGATGGCTTCGGACAGCATTTGCGCATGACGCGCCGATGCAACGCGGTTCGCGAGCACGCCGTAGAACGGCACATCCGGCCGATAGCGCGCAAGCCCGAACGCGACCGCACCGAAGGTCTGCGCCATGCCATGCGCGCCGATCACCGCGAGCACGGGCACGTTGAAGGCGGCGGCGAGATCGGCGCTGCTCGGCGTGCCATCGAATAAACCCATTACGCCTTCGATCAGAATGAGATCCGCTTCGCGCGCCGCTTGTGCGAGCAAGGCGCGGCATGCATCGAGTCCGACCATCGATAAATGCAGCGAATAGACGGGCGATCCGCACGCGCGTTCGAGAATCATCGGATCGAGGAAATCCGGCCCCGTCTTGAAGACGCGCACGCGCCGGCCGAGCCGCGCATGATGGCGCGCAATCGCGGCGGTCACCGTGGTCTTGCCTTGATGCGATGCGCTCGCGCCGACAAAGAGTGCAGGGCAGCGCAGCATCAGAATTCGACGCCGCGTTGTGCTTTCACGCCTTGCTCGCGATACGGATGCTTCACGAGCCGCATTTCGGTGACGAGATCCGCAATATCGACGAGCGCATCGGGCGCATGACGGCCTGTCACGACCACATGCAGCATCGCGGGCCGCGCCTTGAGTACATCCAGCACTTCATCCAGCGGCAGATACTCGTACTTGAGCACGGTGTTGAGTTCGTCGAGCACGACCATTTGATAATCGCCGCTTTCGATCATGCGCCGCGCCTCATTCCACCCCTTGCGCGCGGTCGCCATGTCGGCTTCGCGGTTCTGCGTGTTCCATGTGTAGCCGTCGCCCATCGTGACGAAATCGCAGTTCGCCACTGCGCTCAGGAAGTCACGCTCCGATGTATGCAAAGCGCCCTTGATGAACTGCACGACACCGAGCTTCATGCCGTGGCCGAGTACACGCACTGCCATGCCGAATGCGGCCGTTGTCTTGCCCTTGCCGTTGCCCGTGTTGACGATCAATAAACCTTTCTCATGATCGGCGGCGGCCTGCTTCTTTTCGTGCCCTTCCTTGCGACGCTGCGTCATGCGCAGATGCGATTCGGTATCGGTTTTCATGAGGTTTTCGTGCTCGACAGAGTCTGATTCCTTGCAATGGCGACGGTCACGCCGCCCACGATAGTCTTGCCCACCAGAAGACGCCCGCCGCCGCTCGCAAGCAGCGCGCAAGGCTCGCACACGCCATCCACATTCATGTGCTCGTCGGCGTGACGCGAATAACTGCTGGGCACGCGAGCAATGTCTTCCGCTGTGAAAAAGCGCAAGGGCAATTCATGGCGCGCGCAAAACGCCAGCAAACCGGCTTCGTTTTCTTTAGCGTCGATGCTGGCCACCAAAGAAATGTCCTCAAAAAGAAGGCTCGATTCGTTCAGCGCGGCACGCACGGCGGTTTCAATAGCGTCGGCGCTTGCGCCTCGCCTGCAACCGATGCCGACTGCAAGACCGCGCTCATTGGCGCAAGTAGACTTCATCGAAAAGAATGGGCGGTGCGAGCGGCGCATGCGTCCCTCGCGGATGCGCGGCGTTTGGCAAAGCGCATCGCCATGCATAAGCGATGCGCTTCGTCCCCTGCGCTGGCCGGTATCCGGGCTTGCGACCTCATCGCGCGGCCTTCCCGCCGCGAGCGGCAGTGGCGTGTTCGCACGATGTGCGGCATTGCACGCATGCAATGCCGCCGGTCGCGTACCGTTGCGGGGACAGCACAGGCTGGCACGCTTCGTTCGATCATAGAACTCACGGCTTCCTGTTTCCCGTTTAACTGCGCGTTGCGTTCGAACGCGCGAGCACCAGTCGCGGGCCAAAGATACCATATGCGCCTGTTAATAGCGCGTGTTTCCTTGACGCTCTCTCGCGCTCAGCCTAGACTTTCACGCAGTTTTGGTGCTCGTGCGCGAGCTTCTTTCGCGCACAGTTAAACGGGAAGCAGGAAGCGCCCGGCTTTTTTCTAAGGAAAGCACGCGCCAACCTGCGCTGCCCCCGCAACGGTAAGCGACTGGCGGCATCGGCAATATCGATTCCGCGCATTGCGCTAAAGGCCACTGTCATAAGCATGGCAGGAAGGCCGCGCAATGAAGCCGCAAGCCCGGATACCGGCCAGACTTTCGCGAGGACCGACGCCGCGGGGATGCGGCTCGACCCATGATCCACGAAGCCGTGCGCTTTCCCGTTTGACACCGCATTCGACGCCGCCATCGGCACGATGCGCGGCGCACGCACACACGAGCCACGGAGCAACGATGCAAACCCGCAAGATTCCCGTCACCGTCGTGACCGGCTTTCTCGGCAGCGGCAAGACCACTTTGATGCGCCACATCATGTCCCATGCGCAGGGCTTGCGCCTGGCCGTGATCGTCAATGAGTTCGGCGAGTTGGGCATCGACGGGGAAATTCTAAAGGGCTGCGGTATCGGCTGCGATGACGAGGCGGCTTCAGCAGACCGCAATCTCTATGAGCTTGCGAACGGCTGCTTGTGCTGCACCGTGCAGGAAGAGTTTTATCCGGTGATGGAGCAATTGCTCGAGCGGCGAGAGCGCATCGATCACGTGCTGATCGAAACGTCGGGCCTCGCATTGCCCAAGCCGCTCGTGCAAGCGTTCAACTGGCCGTCGATCAAGAATGCCTTTACGGTCGATGCGGTCATTACCGTCGTCGATGGTCCTGCTGCCGCAAGCGGACAGTTCGCGGCCAATCCCGATGCAGTCGATGCGCAACGCAAGGCCGACCCGAATCTGGATCATGAATCGCCGCTGCATGAATTGTTCGAGGATCAGTTGTCGTCTGCCGATCTCGTGATCGTCAACAAGACCGACCTCATGGACGCCGATGCGCTTGCAAAAGTCGAAGCACTCGTGCGGCCGGAGATTCCGCCCGAAGTAAAGATCGTGCCCGCGCAGATGGGCAAGCTCGATCTGCATGCGTTGCTCGGCTTGCAGGCGGCATCCGAAGAGACGATTCACTTGCGGCACGATCATCATGGTTCCGTGGACGATGAAGGCCACGCGGATCATCATCACGACGACTTCGATTCGGTCGTCGTCAACGCGCATATCGAATCGCGCGATCAGGCCATCGCGGCCTTGCAGACCCTCGTTGAGCAACACACGATCTATCGCGTGAAGGGCTTCGCCGCGCTGCCCGGCGCTGCGATGCGTCTCGTCGTGCAAGGCGTGGGACGCCGTTTCGACAGCTATTTCGACCGTCGCTGGTCCGAAGGCGAAGCCGCGAGCCGCTTCGTGCTGATTGGTGAAGACCTCGATCAGCCGGCGCTTCAGCGGGCATTCGACGCCGCGCTCGCCAACGCGCTCGTGCAGGCCTAGCACGATGCATTTGCTACGCACGACCCCGGGAGGATTCGTCGATGATGCCGCAGGCGTCATGCGTATCGAGCAGACGCGCGCGCCCATTGTCGTGCTCAGTTCCGCCGACACCACGCTTGCGTTGCTTGCAAGCGTCTTTCCGCGCCTCGAAGCCGGGTTTCCCGAAGTGCGGCTGGCGAATCAATCGTTCTTGCGCCAGCCGGCGTCAGTGGACTTTTATGTCGATGACGTATTGCGTCATGCGAAGGTCGTCGTCGTCGATCATCTCGGCGGTGAATCGTATTGGCCTTATGGCATCGAGCGGCTCGTGTCGCTTGCGAAGAGCGAGAGGCAAGTGCTTGCGATGTTCTCCGGCGATCTCACTGAAGACCCGAACCTGATTGCGAAGAGCACCGCCGATGCCGCGTTTTGCCGCGAGTTATCGCGCTATCTGCGCGAAGGCGGCGCGCGCAATGCCGAGGAATTCTTGCGCGCAATCGCTCATCGCTCGTTCGGTTTCGGTCGCGAGCCGCAGCCGCCGAGTACGTTGCCCGCCGTTGCCATTTATCACCCCGAGCGCGATGTCGCCCTGATCGACGACTGGCGCGCGCGATGGACCGAAGGCGCGCCTGTCGTCGCGATTCTTTTTTATCGCGCGCATTTGCAGTCGGGAAACACGGCGGTATTCGATTCACTCATCGAAGCGCTCGAGAAAGAAGGCCTCAATCCACTGCCCATTGCCATTGCGTCGCTCAAGGAAAGCGTCAGCCGCGAAGTCGTGGAACGCTTGTGCGCGGAGCATCGCGCCTCGCTCGTATTGAATACGACGGCATTTGCAGCGGGCGTTATCGGCGAAAGCGAAGCATTCGAAGTCGCAGGCGATGCGCCCGTGCTGCAAGTCATTCTGAGCGGCGGCAATCGCGAGGATTGGGAGAAGGACAATCACGGCCTGAATTCGCGCGATGTCGCGATGCATATTGCATTGCCCGAAGTCGATGGCCGCATCATCACGCGTGCAGTGAGTTTCAAAGGACTTGCTTATCACTGTCCGCATACGCAAGTGGATGTCGTGCGTTATCAGGCCGATGCCGAACGCGTTCGCTTCGTCGCGGAACTGAGCCGACGCTGGTGCGCGCTGCGGCATACGCCGAATGCGAAGAAACGCATTGCGCTCGTGCTCGCGAACTATCCGGCAAGCGAGGGGCGAATCGGCAATGGCGTGGGTCTGGATACGCCGGCATCGGCGGTCGGCATTCTGTCGATGCTTGCGCGTGAGGGCTATCGCGTGGGCGATATCCCCGAACATGGCGATGCGCTCATCGCTGCTCTGACGCAAGGCGTGACGAACGATCCCGTCGTGCGTGATCTGCGTCCCGCGCTGCAAAGTCTTTCGCTCGAAGAGTATCTCGATGCCTACAATGCGCTGCCCGCCGATGCACGCGCCGCGCTCGAGAAAACGTGGGGCGCGCCCGAGCATGATCCGACGATCAGGCGCGGCCGCTTCATGATCGCGGGCTTTCGCTGCGGTGAAATCTTCGTCGGCATTCAGCCGTCGCGTTCGCGCGAGCGCAATGATTATGCGAGCTATCACGATGCCGAACTCGTGCCGCCGCATTCTTATCTCGCGTTTTATTTCTGGCTGCGCATGCGTTTCGATGCCGATGCGCTCGTGCATGTCGGCAAGCACGGCAATCTCGAATGGCTTCCCGGCAAGAGCGTGGCATTATCGGCATCATGCTGGCCCGATCTGATTCTCGGGCCGATGCCGCATCTTTATCCGTTCATCGTCAACGATCCGGGCGAGGGCAGTCAGGCGAAGCGTCGTGCGCAGGCGGTCATCATCGATCATCTGATGCCGCCGCTCACGCGCGCTGAAAACTACGGACCGTTGCAGGATCTCGAGCGGCAGGTCGACGAATACTACGAAGCATTGATGGTCGATACTCGCCGCGCAAAGCTCTTGCGCAAGTCGATACTCGAGAACATCGTCGAGCATAGGTTGCATGAAGAACTCGGGCTCGATGCGCCGCGTGACATTGCGGGCGAAGATGCGTTGCTCACGCGCGCCGATGCCTATCTCTGCGAACTGAAGGAAGCGCAGATACGTGACGGCTTGCATGTGTTCGGCGTATCGCCGCAAGGCACGCAACGCCGCGATACGCTGCTCGCGCTCGGGCGCTTTCCGATTGGTGACGGTCAAGGCGCGAACGCGAGCCTCATCACCGCGCTCGCACGCGACCTGCAATTGGGCGATGCGTTCAATCCGCTCGATGCCGACTGGTCCGCGTCATGGACCGGCCCGCGCCCCGAAGCATTGCAAGCCGTAAGCGATGCGCCGTGGCGTCATCATGGCGACACGCGCGAGCGGCTCGAATGTCTTGCCATGCAGCTGTTGCAGGACGATGCACACGCACTCACACCCGCACCGGGGCCGCACACCGCGCTCGTGCTGCAACGCTTGAAATGCGATGTGCTCGCGCGTCTCGATGCATGCGGGCCGCAAGAACTCATGCAGCTCAAGCGCGGTCTGGAAGGACGCTTCGTGCCGCCGGGACCGAGTGGATCGCCATCGCGCGGCAGGCCCGATGTCTTGCCCACGGGCCGCAACTTCTATTCGGTCGATACGCGCGCCTTGCCGACGCAAGTGGCTTGGTCGCTCGGGCTCAAGTCCGCGAACATGCTCGTCGAACGGCATGTGCAGGATCACGGCGATTATCCGCGCGCAATCGGTCTTTCAGTGTGGGGCACGGCGACGATGCGAACCGGCGGCGACGATATCGCGCAGGCGTTCGCGCTCATCGGCGTGCGGCCCAAGTGGGCGGCGGGCAGTCATCGCGTGACGGACTTCGAGATTCTGCCGATCTCCATCTTCAATCGTCCGCGCATCGACGTGACCTTGCGCGTATCGGGCTTCTTTCGCGATGCATTCGCGAACCTCATGCATTTGTTCGATGCAGCAGTGCAAGCCGTTGCCGAACTCGATGACGAACCCGAGGACGTGAACCCTATCCGCGCGCGGATTCTTCGTGAGCGCGATGAACTCATCGGCCGTGGCGTCGATGCGAAAGAAGCGCGACGGCGCGCGGGATGGCGCGTGTTCAGCACGAAACCCGGCGCATATGGCGCGGGCTTGCAGGAACTGATCGACGCGCGTCAATGGGAAACGGATGCGGACCTCGCCGCTGCGTATCAAAGCACGGGCGGTTACGCTTACTCGCAGGGCGGCGATGGTGTCGAAGCACGCGCGAGCTTCGGCACGCGGCTTTCGTCGCTCGATGTGGTCCTGCAAAACCAGGACAACCGCGAACACGACATACTCGATTCGAACGACTATCACCAGTTTCAGGGCGGCATGATTGCAGCGGCGCGTTACTTGTCCGGCCTGCAGCCGCAAGCGTATAACGCGGACCACAGCAATCCCGCCGCGCCCCGCGTGCGCACGCTCGACGAAGAAATCGCGCGCGTGGTGCGTGCGCGCGTCGTGAATCCGAAATGGATCGATGGTGTGAAGCGCCACGGCTATAAGGGCGCATCGGAACTGGCCGCGACGGTCGACTATCTCTTCGGCTACGACGCCACTGCGCGCGTCGTGTCGGATCATCAATATGCGCTCGTCACCGATGCTTATGTGAACGATGCCGGCACGCGCGACTTCATCGCGCAGCACAATCCGCATGCGCTGCACGCTATCTGCGAGCGTTTGCTCGAAGCGATGGAGCGCGGCTTGTGGCAAGAGCCGGGCGCGTATCGCGATGCGGTGACGCGGCATCTGCTCGATGTCGAGCAGCAACTCGAAGGCCGACAGATTTGAACGAAACCTCTTTATTTCCAGTGTTTCCTTTCACCGCGCTCGTCGGACAGGCGCCGTTGCAGCAGGCGTTGCTGCTCGCGGCTGTGGATCCGTCGCTTGGCGGTGTGCTCGTCAGCGGACCGCGCGGCACGGCCAAATCGACGGCGGCGCGCGCGCTTGCCGAGCTTCTTCCGGAAGGACGGCTCGTGACGTTGCCGCTCGGCGCAAGCGAGGAGCAATTGATCGGCACGCTCGACATTCAAAGCGCGCTACGCGACGGCGGCGTGAAGTTCTCGCCGGGTTTGCTGGCAAAGGCGCATCGCGGCGTGCTGTATGTCGACGAAGTGAATCTGCTGCCGAATCCGCTCGTCGATCAATTGCTCGACGTTGCGGCAAGCGGCGTGAATATCATCGAGCGTGACGGCATTTCGCATCGGCATGATGCGCGCTTCGTGTTGATCGGCACGATGAATCCGGAGGAAGGCGAGTTGCGTCCGCAACTGCTGGATCGCTTTGGGCTCGCGGTGGAACTGAATAACTGCTTCGATGCGAGCGTGCGGCAGCGGATCGTGAAGTCGCGTCTTGCATTCGATACGGACCCCGAAGCATTTCGTGCGCTTCATGAAGAGAATCAGGCGGCGCTCGGCGAACGCATCGATGCGGCCCGCGCCGCGCTGAACGACTTCGATTTCGACGATGCCGTTCATGCGCGCGTCAGCGAGCTTTGCATCGCCGCACAAGTGGATGGTCTGCGCGCGGACCTCGTGATGTTGCGCGCGGCGCGTGCGCTCGCGGCGCTCGAAGGCGCGGATTACGTGGAAACCAAGCACGTCGAATGCGTGGCCGAAGCTGTCTTGCGTCACCGGCGTCGCGAGACTGAAGCGCCGCCGCGCGAGACGCCGCCTCGTCAGGCAAACGGTGCAAGCGAGCAGGACGGCGAGTGGGGCTATGTGCCGCCCGAGCCGGCAGGCACGGCCAAGGTCAAGCAAGTCAGGCCGCTCGCCGCAAAAAAAGCCTGAGCCATCGAAGGCTCGACGCCGATGCGCAAGCGCATCGTCTTCGATGGCAGAACGCGCGTTCACAAGGCCGCTTCGCTGCACGCGAGGGCGTGAAGAGCGCTCGCATCGACTGGATGGCGACATTGCGAGCCAAGCGCGCCGCGCCGTTCAATGCGCAGCACGTGCGCTTTCGCCGTACCGATGCCGATGCGAGCGCGCTGCATTGTTTCCTGCTCGATTGCTCCGGCTCGATGCTCGGCGGCGCGCGCCTTGCACGCGCCAAGGGCATGCTCATCGCGCTATTCGACCGCGCTTATCGCGAGCGTGCTGAAGTGGCGCTCGTATGCTTCGGCGGCGGACATGCCGAAGTGCGTCGGCAACCGGGCGCGGCGCACTGGTTCAATGAACGATGGATCGCGCCGATCGGTGGCGGAGGCGGCACGCCGCTCACGCTCGGCATATCGAGCGCGGCGACGGTGCTCGTGCGCGTGTCACGTCGCCGGCCTCATCAACGCCGCTGGCTATGGGTACTGACCGATGGCCGCGTGAACGATCGCCCGGTCGCGCCTGCGGGTGCGGATCGCATTATCGTGGTGGACTTCGAGGATGGGCCCTTGCGTGTGGGTGGTGCCGAAGTATTGGCCGCGTCGTGGCAAGCGCACTATGTGCCGGCGGATGCGCTGCTTCAATACCAGCGCGGCGTATAGACCCATTCGCCGATCGTGCGCGTTCGCGATGAACCGACGATCACCATCGTCCGCATATCGACGAGTCCGCCATGCAGTTCGCCGAGCGTGACCGTGCGCATGGTTTCCGCGCGACGTCCCACGTCCCGGCCGAGCACCACGGGCGTTGCTGCATCGCGATGTTCCCGCACGATGTCCATCGCGCGATCGAACTGCCACGGCCGCGCTTTCGACAGCGGGTTATAGAACGCCATCACGAGATCCGCTTCGCAAGCGTGACGGATGCGTTTCTCGATCACGTCCCACGGCTTCAAGTTATCCGATAGCGATAGCACGCAAAAGTCATGGCCCAACGGTGCGCCCGCGCGTGCAGCCGTTGCGAGCGATGCGGACACGCCCGGCAAGATCGAGAGCTTGACCGCGTGCCATTCGGGATGCATCGCGTGGCCTTCGTCCAATGCTTCGAGCACGGCAGCGGCCATCGCGAAGACGCCGGGATCGCCCGATGAGACCACCACGACGTTGCGTCCTTCGCTCGCGAGTTCGAATGCGTGGCGCGCGCGCTGCAATTCCTCGCGGTTGTCCGTCATGTGCACACGCTGGTCCGCGCGATACGGCCCCGCCATGCGCAAATACGTTTCGTAGCCGAGCACGTCCTGTGCAGCGACGAGCGCGGCTTTCGATGCGGGCGTCATGAAGTCGACGTTGCCGGGACCGAGGCCGATGACCGTCAACGTCCCGCGCGCGCGGCCGATGGTTTGCGCATCGACGGGTTCGTTCGCGACGGTGATGACAATGTCGTGCGAAGGCACGTCGTCGCTGAAACGCAGCGGTACGTGCAGCGCTCGCGCGGCATCGGCGAGGGCGTCGCAAGTCATGGCGTGCATCGGCGCGACGAGTGCGGCGAGCGCAAGCGGAGATAGTCGATGCTCACGCAACGCATCGCGCACGCGTTCCGTGACGGACTCGTTTACTTTGCGAACCCACGCAACCGCGCAACGCGGATGAATGACGAGACTGTCGTTGTCGTCATCGATATGCGGTGTGACGCGCACCGCGAGACGCGCGTCATCGTCACGAGGAAGGTCGGCGTGATCGAGCCAGGGCGCATGGCCTTCGATGCGCGTCGCTTCGCCCGCGAGCAGATCGGACACGAAGCGCTTTCCGCGTTCGATATCCGCGAGCGCATAACCTTCAGGCGGCGCAAGCAGACACGTGCCGAAGCGCAATTCCCCGCTCGTGGTGATCGCGGGCGCAACGCCTAGCGTCGCGGCAATCTCACGCGCCAGCACGTTGACGCCGCTCATGCCGCCGACGAGCGGCACCACCGCGCTTCCATCTTGCGCGACGGCTAGCACGGGCGGTTCGGCTTGTTTATCGGCAAGACACGGCGCAAGCGCGCGTATCACGATGCCCGCCGAACACAACGCGACGATCGGCGTGCCAGCCGCATACAGCGCGCGCACGTGCGCACCGAAATCGTCATAAGCGATGTCGGCGTTAACGCGGCTTGCAAGACCATGCACGCGCGATTCGGCGAAACGCGCTTGTATGCGCCGCGCGGTCTGCATCGCGCTGCCGCCGAGCACGACGATTGCAAGCGTCGAAAACGTCTTCATGCCTGCCATTTTTCACCCGGCACGACGAGCAGCGAGAAATAGGGCGATGCCATCGGATCGACTTCATCCAGCGGCACGATGCGTTGATTCGCCATTGTCGCGCGCTCGACGTAAAGCGCGCGCTTGTCGAGGCCGAGTTCGCGCAGCACGCGGCGCACTTTCTCGAAGTTGCGGCCGAGCTTCATCACGACGGCGGCATCCGAAGATTCGAGCTTGTGTTTGAGTTCATCCTCGGACAGCACGCCCGACAGCACGCTAAGGCTCTGATTGCGATACACGAGCGGCGCGCCCAGCACCGACACACCGCCCAGCATCGAGCACACGCCGGGCACGACATGCGCATCGAACCGTCCGGCGAGACGATCGTGGAGATACATGTATGAGCCGTAAAAGAAGGGGTCGCCTTCGCAGATCACGGCGACATCGCGCCCGGCTTCGAGATGATCTGCAATGGCGAGCGCGGCTTCATCGTAGAACGCGCTGATGATCGTCTCGTAGCACAGCGGCGGTTCGAGCGCTTCGGTCGTGACCGGATACACAAGCGGCAGGCGCGTTTGCGCATCGTCGAGATGCGCTTCGATAATGCCGAACGCATTGCCTTTCTTTCCCTTCGCGACGAAATACGCCACCACCGGCGCGGACTTCAATAGCCGCAGCGCTTTCACGGTGATGAGTTCGGGGTCTCCCGGGCCGACGCCCAGGCCGTAGAGCCTTCCGCTCATCATTCGTTCTCCGAAGCAAGTGCGTTCACGGCCGCGGCAGCCATCGCGCTGCCGCCGCGCCGTCCGAGCAGCGCGACGAACGGCACGCCGCGACTATCGGCGGCAAGCAGCGCTTTCGATTCCGCCGCGCCGATGAAGCCGACGGGAAAGCCGAGAATGAGCGCGGGCTTGGGTGCGCCGGCATCGATCATGTCGAGCAGATGAAAGAGCGCAGTCGGCGCATTGCCGATAGCGACGATCGCGCCTTCGAGTTCCGGCCGCCACAATTCGAGCGCGGCGGCCGAGCGCGTGTTGTTCATCGCGCGGGCGCGCTCGGGCACGGACGGGTCGCCCAGCGTGCAGATCACGCGGTTATCGGCGGGAAGGCGCGCGCGCGTGATGCCTTCGGCGACCATGCGCGCATCGCAGAGAATCGGTGCGCCGGCGGCGAGCGCGGCGCGCCCCGCATCGCCCGCGCCTTTAGAAAACCGCAGATCGTCGACGATATCGACCATGCCGCATGCATGAATCAGACGCACGGCGAGCTTTTCGATGTCGCAGGGAAGGGCGCTCAGGTCGGCTTCGGCGCGGATCGTCGCAAACGACTGACGATAGATCTCCGCGCCGTCGCGGATGTAATCAAGCATCGGCATGGCTCCGGGCGAGCCACGCGGCCGCCTCTTCGATGGAAAGGTTCTGTGCGACGCGGCGCGCATGCAGGTGCAGGTCATAGTGTCCGGGTTCGACGGCGAACAGCGTCACGGCGACGGGATGCGCCGCCGCGCACGAACGATCGCAGCCGCTCAAATGCGCTTCGATATGCGCGGGCAGCAACGGCGCGATGCGGTATGCGTCGGCTTTGGTGTCGGCGTGACTCTTCGCGCAACCCGTTGATCCCGTGCACGCGATCACGCGCGCAAGCGGATCACGCGGGTCCGTGACGAGGCCGAGCGCCTGCAATCGATCGATCACGTATTGCGTCGACTGCAACGCAACGCCCGGCAGCAACACGCTTTGCCACGGCGTCATGATGATCCGGCCTTGCGCGTGCGATGTCGCAAGATCAGCAAGCGCATCGAGCGTCGATGCATCGAGACGGCCGAGCGGCGGTTGCGCGCCGACGTACCACGCGTCGCCCTGTGGGTTCGCATGTGCGCCGAGACGCAGCGATGCATCGGACGGCACGCGGCGCCATGCATCGCATGCGGCGTCGAATGTCAGCGAATCGAGAAAGCGCGCGATGCCGATGCGCTTGAGCACATCACGCATGCGATGCTCTTCAGGCGATGCATGCGCAAGAAACGCATGCAGCACCGCGATGACGAACGCCACGACACCATCGCGTGCAATGCTGCCGAGCGCGGGCATGTCGTTTGCGCGATGCGGCATCGAGCCTGCGAGACCGAACGCGAAACGCGCGCCGTCTTCGAGCGCGGACAGCCACACGTCATGCGGATGATCGAGCATGGCAAGCGGTTCCCCGCCATCGAGCTGCAACGCGAACTTCGGCGATAACGCATGCAGCGCGGCATCGCGTTGCATCGCGGCGATGATGTCAGCGGCGAGCGTGCGCGTGCCGTCGTTCGAGAGCGGGCTTAGCATGACGTTGCGGATATCGTCGCCGCCTTCGGCTTGCGGACCGAGGCCGGCTTCAAGCGCGATGCCGATGAGTTCCGCGTGTGCATCGTCGCGAATGCCCCGCAGTTGCAGGTTCGCGCGGTTCGTGATGTCGATGACGCCCGAGCCGCAGCGAATCGCAGCGCGCGCGACGGCGTGCGCCGCATGCGCGTTCAGTTCGCCGCCCGCGAGACGCAGACGCGCCAGACCGCCATCGCGTGCCTGCACGATGCGCATGAGGCCCGGACAGGCCGAGGGCCGCGGTGTGGACAAGAATGCGTTCAAAAGCGTGGCCGGTGCGGTATCGCGTATGAAGAGACCGGTACACCCCGCCCGGTCGGCGTCGCGCGAAATAAGCGTTGATGATTGCGTCGGCAGGTCTCTTGGCTGGCAGGTCGCCATCCGCGCCGGCCTTCCCGGTATAAACCAGTGGCAGTGGAGCGCGGACTCGCTGCGTACAATTGCGGGGGCAGCCACAGTTTCTCTGTGTTCCCTGTTAGGCCTTCAGGGTTTCACCCCATCAGGCACCGACGGACGTTATTATGCCCGCTTTTATCGACCATCAGACCGCTTCGCGCATGCTGTTTTCTCGCATTGCGCGCGGCGAACCGCAACGAGGAGACGGCGCATGTCGACCTGGCTGACCGTGGTAGGCATCGGCGAGGACGGCTGGCATGGCTTGAGCCGCGAGGCGCGTTGCGCGCTCGTCGAAGCCGGTTCGATCCATGGCGGCGAGCGTCATCTCGCGCTCTTGCCCGCACGCATCGCGGCGCGGCGCGTGCCGTGGCCCAAGCCCTTTTCCATCGATGCCGTCCTCGCCGAACGCAAGAGCGGCGCGCGTGTATGCGTGCTCGCGAGCGGCGATCCGATGCACTATGGTGTCGGCGCGACGCTCGCACGCGAGCTTTCTCACGACGAAATGCGCGTGATTCCCGCGCCTTCGTCGCTGTCGCTCGCGGCGTCGCGGCTGCATTGGGCGCTGCAGGATGCGCAGTGCGTATCGCTCGTCGGGCGGCCTGTCGCCGAGCTGCTCGCGCATACGTTTCGCGGCGCGCGCCTCCTCGTATTGAGCGCCGATGGCGCGACGCCCGCTGCGATCGCATCGATGCTGACCGCGCACGGTTTCGGCGCAAGCCGCATGACGGTGTTCGAGCATCTGGGCGGCATGAACGAGCGACGCATCGACGAACGTGCAGACGACTGGCGCGAGCCCGAAGTGGCCGCGCTCAATCTCGTGGCTATCGAATGCAGGACGCACGCGGGGCACGCGGGACCGCCGCTGACACCCGGTTTGCCCGATGACGCTTACCGTCACGATGGCCAGCTCACCAAGCGCGACGTGCGCGCGATCACGCTCGCGCATCTCGCGCCGCAGCCGGGCGAGCTGCTATGGGACGTGGGCGCGGGCTGCGGTTCCATCGGCATCGAATGGATGCGTGCGCATCCCGCTTGCCGCGCGATTGCAATCGAAGCGAATGAAGGCCGGCAGCGTCTCATCGAACATAACCGCGATGCGCTCGGCGTGCCCGCGCTCGAGCTCGTGAAAGGCGAAGCGCCCGCCGCGCTCGCGGGCCTCGCCGCGCCGGATGCGGTGTTCGTCGGCGGAGGCGCCACCGTGCCGGGCGTGCTCGATACGTGCTGGGCGAAGCTGCGTCAGGGCGGGCGGCTCATTGTCAACGCGGTGACGTTGCAGAGCGAAGCGGCGCTCATCGACTGGCGTGCGCGATATGGCGGCGAACTGACGCGCATCGGCATCGCGCAGTCGGAACCGCTCGGCAGTTTCGATACGTGGCGGCAAGCATTGCCGATCACCGTGCTGCACGTTAAAAAGTCGTGAGCGATCCTAATTAATGGATCGAACGAGCCGCATGCGCGACGAAACGCCCGAAACCCCCGCGCCGCTCAGAAGCGGCTATACCACCGGAAGCTGCGCGACCGTGACGAGTCTCGCGGCCGCGCGCCTTCTGTTGACGGGCGATGCAAGCGAGCGCGCCGAGATCGTGTTGCCGAAGGGCCAGCACGTCACGATGAAACTCGAGTTCTGCCGCGTGATAAGCGACACGCGTAATGCAGCCGAAGCGGGCGTCATCAAGGACGCGGGCGACGATCCCGATGTCACGCATGGCGCGCTGGTCTTCGCGCGCGTGCAGTTGTCGGCGGATGCGGGCGTGCGCTTTCACGCGGGACCGGGCGTCGGCACCGTGACGCGTGCGGGACTTGCGCTCGCGATCGGCGAACCGGCCATCAATCCCGTGCCGCGCAAGATGATGACCGAGCACCTCGAACGGCTCGCGGCGCTCTCGAACTATGCAGGCGGTTTCGATGTGACGATCGGCGTCGAGGACGGCGAAGCGCTCGCGCTCAAAACGATGAACCCACGGCTCGGCATCGTCGGCGGGCTGTCGATATTGGGAACGACGGGCATCGTCAGGCCGTTCTCCTGTTCGGCGTATATCGCGTCGATTCATCAGGGCATCGATGTCGCGCGGGCCAACGGCGTGCGGCATATCGCGGCGTGCACGGGCAATCAGAGCGAAGACGCGATGCGCGCGCTTTACGGCATGCCGGATATCGCGCTGATCGAAATGGGCGATTTCGCGGGCGCGGTGCTCAAGCACTTGCGGCGCGCGCCCGTCGACAAGCTGAGTTTGTGCGGCGGCTTCGGCAAGCTGAGCAAGCTCGCGGCGGGGCACATGGATCTGCATAGCCGCAATTCGAGCATCGACCTTCCGCTGCTTGCCGTGTGGGCCGCGGATGCCGGCGCGAGCAATGCCCTTCAATCAGCCATTCGCGCGGCCAACACGAGCCAGGAAGCGTTGAAGCTGGCGCGCGGCGAGGGCATTCAACTAGGCGATGTCGTGTGCGCGCGGGCGCGTGATGTCGCGCGCGATGTCGTGCCGCACGGCGTCGTCGTGGAGACATTCGCCATCGACAGGCAAGGGGTGATCGTGGGAAGGGCAACATGAAGCGCGCGTTGTTACTCGGCGGCACCGGCGATGCGCTGATCATCGCGCGCGGCATGACGAAGCCGCATATCTACAGCATTGCGGGCCTCGCGCGCGTGCCGACCGATCTCGCGTGCGACGTGCGCGTCGGCGGATTCGGCGGCGTGCCGGGGCTTATCGACTATATGAGCGCGAATGAGATCGCGCTCGTCGTCGATGCGACGCATCCGTATGCCGCGCAAATGAGCCGGCACGCGCGCGAAGCATGCACGCGCGCGGACGTTCCGCTGTGGGCGGTGAGGCGTCCCGCATGGCAGCCGCAGCCCGGCGACGACTGGCGCGAGGCGGCGGACTGGAACGGTATCGTGGAACGCATCGCGCGGTTTCATCGGCCGCTCTTCACGCTCGGACGCGAGCCGCTTGCGCATCTCAGCGAGATCCCCGCGTCGCAGCGCTGGACCGTTCGCTGTCTCGATCCGCATGAAGGCAATGCGCGCGCCGATATCGTCGATGCACGCGGACCTTTCGATATCGCCGGCGAACGCGCGCTTTTCGATTCCGCGCGTATCGATGTGGTCGTCAGCAAGAACAGCGGCGGCAAGGCGACGGAAGCCAAACTGACTGTTGCGCGGGAACGCGGCCTGCCTGTTGTAATGCTCGCGCGGCCCGCGCTGCCCCCAGCCGATCGCGAATTCGACGACCCTGCGAGCGCGCGCGATGCGTTGCTCGCCTACGACTTCAACCTGCAATGACCGTCTATTTCATCGGCGCCGGACCCGGCGATCCCGAACTCATCACCGTCAAAGGGCAAAGGCTCATTCGTTCGTGTCCGGTGATTCTCTATGCAGGTTCGCTCGTGCCCGAAGGCGTGCTGGCGGGCCATCGCGCGACGCGTGTGATCAACACGGCCGAGCTCGATCTCGATGCCATCGTCGCACTGCTGCAGCAGGCGCATGCGAACGGCGAGGATGTCGCGCGCGTGCATTCGGGCGATCCATCGCTTTACGGCGCGATCGGCGAGCAGATTCGCCGTATCGAAAAGATATGGATTCCTTATGAAATCGTGCCGGGCGTGACGGCGGCGGCGGCATCGGCGGCGGCGCTCAAATGCGAGCTGACCTTGCCCGGCATTTCGCAGACGGTCATTCTCACGCGCTATGCCGCGAAGACGTCGATGCCGCCGGGCGAATCGCTTGCCGATCTGGCACGCCATCGCGCGACGCTCGCCATTCATCTCGGCGTGCGTCATATCGAGCGTATCGTCGCCGATCTCGTGCCGCATTACGGCGAGGATTGCCCGGTCGCGGTCGTGTTCCGCGCGAGCTGGCCGGACGAAGCGCGCGTGGAAGGCACGCTCGCGGATATCGCGCAGAAAGTGCGCGCGGCGGGCGTGGAGCGCACGGCGATGATCATCGTCGGACGCGTGCTGGACGCCCACGGTTTCGCCGATTCCACGCTCTACGCGAAGGACTGATCCGCATGCGCGACCTCGATGCCGTGTTCGAAGCTCTCGTGAAATCGGCGTTTCGCCGGCGATTTGCGTTGGACGTGCGAGAAGGGCGCTATCTGCGGGAACGTGGAATCGAAACGGTGCTGTTGCAGGCGCATGACTTGATCGCGAAGCGTCTTGCGCCGCAAGCCCCGCTGAACGACGGCAAGCAGACGCCGTTTCGCGGTCATCCTGTTTTCATCGCTCAACACGCGACCGCGACGTGCTGCAGGACGTGTCTTGCGAAGTGGCATGGCATCGCGGCAGGCAAGGCGCTCGACGAAGCGGAGCGCCAGCACGTTGTCGATGCCATCGCGCGATGGCTGCGCGCGCAGCCGTTGCCGTCATCGTCGGAACCGGCCGCGAACGATAACCCGCAGCGCGAATTGCCGTTCTAGGTCACGTCATCCGCGTTCGATGCTGCTTTTCTCACGGCGCTTGTTGTTCGCCCTGCGCGCCAGCATGTTGAGGCCCTCGACCAGCGCGGAGAACGCCATCGCCGCGTAGATGTAGCCCTTCGGCACGTGCGATCCGAAGCCTTCGGCGATCAGCGTCATCCCAATGACCAGCAGGAAGCCGAGCGCGAGCATCACGATGGTCGGATTGCGCTCGATGAAGCGCGACAGCGGCCCGGCCGCGAACAGCATCACCGTGACCGCCGCGATCACCGCGACGAACATGATCGGAATGTGTTCGGTCATGCCGACCGCCGTCACGATGCTGTCGATGGAAAACACGAGATCGAGCACCAGAATCTGGCCGATGGCCGACAACGGCGTGAGGCCGCCGCTCGTCGCGGGGCCGGCGTGGTCGTCGTCGTGCGAAACGTGATGGTGGATTTCGGTCGTCGCCTTCCAGACGAGAAACGCGCCGCCCGCGATCAGAATCAGGTCGCGCCACGAAAAGCCGTGGCCGAACGCCTCGAAGATCGGCGTGGTGAGCCGCACGATGAGCGCGACGGTGCCGAGCAGGCCGAGCCGCATCACGAGCGCGAGCCCGATTCCGATGCGTTGCGTGCGCGTCCGGTGCGCGGCGGGCAGCTTGTTCGTGAGAATCGAGATGAAGATCAGGTTGTCGATGCCGAGCACGACTTCCATCACGACGAGGGTCGCCAGGGCGGCCCAGGCGGCGGGATCGGTGACGAGGGCGGCAAAATAGTCCATGCGAGCGTGCCAGTCGTTTGGGGAGAGGGCGTGATCTTAGCCTGATCGATCCCGAAAATGAAAGCAAAGTGAAAACTTTTCGGGATATCGGGCGGTCAGAACTGCTTCGGGAAGTCCGGAAAGCCACAAATAACGGATTTGAAACGGAAAACTGCGTCTGTTCCGATGATGCACCGCCGCATTTAAGGGTAAACTCCTACGCTTCGATGCCGCGTCCGCGCGGTCGCCGCCTAAACCTCCTGCGCGCCGCAGAAAACCACCATACGCCGCATGTCCGGAAAATCGCAACGCCTCGTCGAGCTGGACTTCTTCCGGGGACTCGTCCTGCTGATCATCGTCGTCGATCATATCGGCGGGAGCATGTTGTCGCGCTTCACGCTGCACGCGTTCGCGCTCAACGACGCCGCCGAAGTCTTCGTGTTTCTCGGCGGCTTCGCAACCGCGACCGCGTACGCGTCGCTCGCCGAACGCCGCTCGGAAAGCGCCGCGCGCATGCGCTTCGTCAAGCGCGCGTTCGAAATCTATCGCGCGTTTCTGGTCACGGCCGTGCTGATGCTGGTCGCGACCTTCCTGCTGCGCCCGTTCTACGGTCACGCGCCGAATCTCGTGCTGCACGATCTGGACAGCGTGACCTCGGCGCCGCTGGCTTCGCTCGCGCAAATCCTGACGTTCGAGCGCCAGCCGTATCTCGCAGCCGTCCTGCCGATGTACGCGCTCTTCGCGCTGTCGGTGCCGCTCGCGCTGCCGCTCGCGCGCAGCAAGCCGTGGCTGCTGCTGGGCTTAAGCCTCGCGCTGTGGGCGTGCGCGCCGCAGATCGGCGAATACATGCCGTCCGCCGACGACACGCTCTGGGACTTCAACCCCGCCGCCTGGCAACTGATGTTCATGCTCGGCGTGCTCGCGCGCTGCCAGCCGGTGTATCAGCGGATCACGTCGCACCGCTCGGGCTGGACGATCAGCGCGGCGGCGCTCGCGCTCATCATCGGCATGGCGTATTACAAGCTGCTCGTGCTGCCGCCCGTGCTCGACAGCGCGTTCAAGCGCGATCTCGCGGGCGCGCGCGTCGTCAATTTCCTGGCGATCGCGTGGATCGCGACGAATCTCGCCCGCTATGGCGTGGTGAAGGAAGTCGCGCGGCGCTTGCCGTGGATCGGCGCGGTGGGGCGTGACGGCATGGTGTGCTTCGTCGCGGGAACGGTGATTTCGCTCGTCGTCGATTCGATTCTTTTCACGCTGACCGACGGCCTCATCAACGTGCCCGCCGGTCTAGCCGCCGATGCCATTGCGATTTCCGCGCTGCTTTCGGTGCCGCAAGTGCATCAGCCGATTGCGAACTGGCTGCGCACGCGGCAAGGCGCGCCCGCTCCGGCGACGGTTGCGGCCACCACGGACAATCGCGCGGGCGGCGTGCGTTGATTTCGAGAAGAGCAGCGGCTTGTGGCGCTGCTCTTTTAAACTGGAAGAGGCAACTAACTGTCCATCCAATCCACGTCCACAGAATAAAGTGGCACATCGCTTGCAAGGAGCACGGCATCCGATAACAACAAAGGACGCTGTCATGCTCAAACTCGCCATTCTCTTCGCGGTCATCTCCGTTATCGCCGGCTTCTTCGGCTTCGGGCGCGTGTCGTCCGGGGCGGCGGGCATCGCGAAAATCTGCTTCTTCATCTTCCTCGTGCTGTTCGTGATCTTCCTAATCGTCGCGATTTCGGCGGGATCGCTCGTGCTCTGACGGCGCCCGTCAAGGGCGGCTGAAGCGGGCAGTCATAGGCGCTTCCTCGCATCGACCCACGCGCCGGGACAATGTTAAATTCCGTGAAGGAGACATTCGACCGGCGGCGCGGGCCCATTGGCCACGCGCGCGATGGATCGACGAGGAGGAGCCCATGCATGCCATCGGCGCGGCTTTGCGGCCGGCGCATCGCGACGTCGTGCAGCAGGACGTCATCCGCCACGCTCACGAGCGCTCGGCCACGTTCGGCCTGATCGCCACGATGCGTCCCGAGTATGCCGTGCTGAGTGCGTCTCAACTGGCCGCGAGCCTCGAGGAGAGCCGCACGCTGTGCGCTCACGCGCTGCCGGTCATGGAGACGCTCTACGCGCAGATCGCGAACACGCACAGCATGATCGCGCTGACGGATGCGAGCGGTCTCATCCTCCATTCGCTCGGCGACGACGATTTCCTCGCCCGCGCGCAGAAAGTCGCGCTGCGGGCGGGCGCGGTCTGGAGCGAGGCGCAGCAGGGCACGAACGCGATCGGCACGACCATCGCGGAGCGCGATGCCGTCACCGTTCACGGCGATCAGCACTATCTGCGCGCGAATCATTTCCTCACCTGTTCGAGCGTGCCGATCCTCGATCCGCTCGGCAACCTGAGCGGTGTGCTCGACGTGACCGGCGACCGGCGCGGCTACCATCAGCACACGATGGCGCTCGTCAAGATGTCCGGGCAGATGATCGAGAACCGGCTGATCGCGAGCGCGTTCCGCGAAGGCTTGCGCATCCATTTTCATAGCCGCCCGGAGTTCATCGGCACGTTGATGGAAGGCATCGCCGTATTCGATCTCGACGGCCGCCTGCTCAGCGCGAACCGGAGCGCGCAGTTTCAGCTCGGCATCGAACTCGGGCGGCTGCGGGCGCAGACGCTTGCGTCGCTGTTCGGCGCGAGCGCAGACGTTTTGATCGCGCGCGCGGGCGAGACGTGCCGGCTCGAATTGCACAACGGCGTCGGCGTGTTCGCGAGCGTGCGATTCGATGCGCGCCGCGCCTTCACGACGCCCAGCCGGAATGCGCAGCCCGCGTCGTCGCCATCGAAGCTGCTCGAACTCTGCACCGGCGATCCGCACATGCGCGATATCGTCGAACGCGTGCGCAAGGTCATCGGCAAGCCGATCCCGATTCTCATCGGCGGGGAAACCGGCGCGGGCAAGGAAATGCTCGCACGCGCGATTCATGCCGATTCGCCGCGTCGCGCGGGACCGTTCGTCGCGGTCAATTGCGCGTCGCTGCCGGAAACGCTGATCGAGTCGGAACTCTTCGGCTACGCGCAAGGCGCGTTCACCGGCGCGGCGAAGCGCGGCGCCACCGGCAAGATCGTGCAGGCGAACGGCGGCACGCTCTTTCTCGATGAAATCGGCGACATGCCGCTCGCGCTGCAAAGCCGCCTGTTGCGCGTGCTTCAGGAACGCGTGGTCGAGCCGCTCGGCGCGGCGCGCGCAACGCCGGTCGATTTCATGCTGATCTGCGCGAGCAATCGCAAGCTCCGCGAACAGGTCGCGGCGGGCACGTTCCGCGAAGACCTGTATTACCGCGTCAACGGGCTGTCCGTGACGCTGCCGCCGCTTCGCGCGCGCAGCGATCTGCGCGCGGTCGTGCATCGGCTGCTCGCCGTCGATGGCTGCGCGGGGCGTGCAATCGGCATCGACGAAAGCGTGCTCGCGCTGTTCGAGCGGCATCGCTGGCCGGGCAACTTGCGGCAGTTGAGCAACGTGCTGCGCACGGCTTCGGCCATGCTCGACGATCACGACACATGCATTCGCATGGAGCATCTTCCGCGCGACTTTCTCGAAGAATTCGACGATGCGCCGCCGGAGCAAGCGCCGTCGCCGTCCGCGAGCGATGCGCGCCTCGCCGATATCGCCGTCAGCGCGGTGGCGGCGGCGCTCGAAAAACATGGCGGCAACGTATCGGCGACGGCGCGGGCGCTCGGCGTATCGCGCACGACGGTGTATCGCAAGTTGCGGAGTTAGGCGCTTCCTTCGATTTTCCCCACGTTCGATGGCGAGGCCAGCGCGCCGCTGTGATCCTTCAGCGCCACGCCGGTGAGCTTCAGCCGCCGCGCTTCGTTCAGCAGCCAGTGCAGCTTGAACGCGGCGGCGTCGTAGCCGAGTCCCTCGGGCCGCACGTTCGATATGCAGTTGCGCTCCGCATCGCTGCGCCCCGCGCACGGCGCGTACGTCACGTAGAGGCCGAGGCTGTCGGGCGAACTCAGGCCCGGCCGCTCGCCGATCATCATCACGACGATCCGCGCCCGTAAAAGCTCACCGATACCGTCGCCCAACGCAACGCGCGCCTGCGTCGCGATCACGACGGGACCGGTCGCCCAGCCGTCGAGCATCGGACGCAGCTTCGCGAGCAGCGGCGCGGCGTGGCGCTGCGTCGCTACGGCCGAGAGGCCATCGGCGGCGACGAACACGATATCGTTCTCCGATGCGTGCGCGGCGAGGCGCGCGGCGCTGGCATCGTCGAGCGTGCGGCCCAGGTCCGGGCGACGCAGATAACAGTCGCGATCCGGCGCGGCGCTCGCGGCTTCGAGCGTGTCGAAACCGGCGGCGCGGATGGCATCGGCGAGCGCGGCCGTATCCAAAGGATGATGTACCGCATCGCGCGCCTGCGCGTGCGCGAGCTGGAACGCGAGCAACGGCGCGGTCGGCAGGCTGCTGCCCGCGCGCCCGAGCGCGATACGCGCGTTCGTGAAGCGCCGCAGCGCCTCCCACGGATTCGGTTCGATCGTCATTCGTCGATCCAGTCGAGCAGCGGTTGAGTTTGCGCTTGCGTGTGCGCGGAAAGCAGCGCGCCGTGCGTATCCGTGACGCGCATTTTCGCGAGCCACGCCTCGAATTCCGGCGCGCGTTTCAGGTCCAGCACACGGCGGATGTACAGCGCGTCGTGGAACGAGGTGCTTTGGTAGTTCAGCATGACGTCGTCGGCGCCGGGCACGCCCATGATGAAGTTCACGCCCGCGACGCCGAGCAGCGTCAGAAGCGTGTCCATGTCGTCCTGGTCCGCCTGCGCGTGATTCGTGTAGCAGATGTCGCAGCCCATCGGCACGCCGAGCAGCTTGCCGCAGAAGTGATCCTCCAGCCCCGCGCGGATGATCTGGCGTCCATCGTAGAGATATTCCGGACCAATGAAGCCGACCACTGTGTTCGTCAAAAGCGGATCGAACCGGCGTGCGACCGCGTAGGCGCGTGCCTCGCACGTCTGCTGATCGACGTTGTGATGCGCGTTCGCCGACAACGCGCTGCCCTGGCCCGTTTCGAAGTACATCACGTTATCGCCGACGGTCCCGCGCGCCAGCGATTGCGCCGCGTCGCGCGCCTCCTGCAACAGCGCGAGCGATACGCCGAAGCCCGCGTTCGCGCGCTCCGTCCCGGCGACCGACTGGAACACGAGATCGACGGGCGCGCCGCGCTCGATGGCGGCGATCGTGTTGGTGACGTGCGTGAGGACGCACGATTGCATCGGCACGTCGTAGCGCTGGCGGAAGTCGTCCATCATCGTGAGCAGCGCGGCGATGGCGGCGGGCGAGTCCGATGCCGGATTGATGCCGATGACGGCATCGCCGCAGCCGTAAAAGAGGCCGTCGAGCATGGACGCGGCGATGCCCTTCGGATCGTCGGTCGGATGATTCGGCTGAATACGCACCGAGAGCCGGCCCGGCAGGCCGATGGTCGTGCGAAAGCGCGTGACGACGGGGCGCTTTTTCGCGGCGACGATCAGATCCTGATTGCGCATCAGTTTCGACACGGCCGCGGCCATTTCCGGCGTCACGCCCATCTTGATGCGCTCGAGCGCGACGGTATCGGCGGCGTCCGACAGCAGCCACTCGCGGAACTCGCCGACGGTCAGATGCGCGATCGGCGCGAAAGCGTCGGCGTCGTGGGTATCGACGATCAGGCGCGTGACTTCGTCGTCTTCATAGGGGATGAGCGGCTCGTCGAGGAACGCGCGCAGCGGCACCTGCGCGAGCGCCATTTTCGCGGCGACGCGCTCTTCCTCCGACGCCGCCGCGACGCCCGCGAGTTCGTCGCCGGAGCGCTGCGGACTCGCGCGGGCGAGCAGCGTCTTCAGGTCGTCGAAGCGGTAGCGGCGCGCGCCGATCGTCTCGTGGTAGCTCATCGCTTTTTCCCGGACCGGTGTTCCTGTCACTTTAACCGTAACGCGTTCCGTCGCAAAAATCGGGCGCTGAAGCGAAAAGCCGAGCCGTGCGATAATTTCAGGCTTCGCCGCCGCCTCGTTCCCGTTGATTTTCAAGTGAAAAACCTGCTCGTTCCTATCGATCGCCTCGGCGATTTCGAAGATATCGTCGATGTCCGCACGCCGCTCGAATTCGCCGAGGACCACATTCCGGGCGCCATCAACGCGCCGGTGCTGGACAATGAGGAGCGCGTGATCGTCGGCACGATGTACAAGCAGGTCTCGCCGTTCGAGGCGACGCGCGTGGGCGCGGCGATGGTCGCGCGCAATATCGCGCGTCATCTGGACACGCTTTTCGCCGACCGGCCGCGCAACTGGCGGCCGCTCGTCTATTGCTGGCGCGGCGGCAAGCGCTCCGGCGCCATGACGACGTGGCTCAACATGATCGGCTGGCAGGCGCGTCAGCTCGACGGCGGCTACAAGAGTTACCGGCGCGACGTGCTCGACCGGCTGACGACGCTGCCCGGCCAATATCGCTATGTCGCGCTGATCGGCCACACGGGCAGTGGCAAGACGCGGCTGCTGCAGGCGCTCGGGCAGGCGGGCGCGCAGGTGCTGGACCTGGAAGGGATGGCGTCGCATCGCGGTTCGCTGCTCGGCGCGCTGCCGGGGCGCGATCAGCCGTCGCAGAAAGCGTTCGATTCGGCGCTCGTCGCGACGCTGCGCGGCTTCGATCCGGCGCGGCCCGTTTTCATCGAGGCGGAAGGGCGGCGCATCGGCGCGATCACGATGCCCGATTCCCTGCTCGACAGCCTGCACGCCGCTGCGTGCGTCGAAGTCGAAGCGCGCCGCGAGGACCGCATCGCGTTTCTTTTGCAGGACTACGCGCATCTCTTCGACGATCCCGCGCATTTCAAGACGCAATTGGCGAAGCTCGTCGCGCTGCATAGCCGCGAGCGCGTGGCGCACTGGCATCGCCTGATCGATGAAGGCGCGCGCGCCGAGCTTTTCGCGGAGCTGATCGACCGGCACTATGATCCGGCCTACGGCCGCAGCAGCCGCGCGCTTTACACGCAGTTGCCTCAGGCGGCGCACATGCTGTTCCGTCCGAACGACGCGGACAGCCTCGATCAGGCGAAGGCGCTGCTTGCACAATTGTCCGAGACGGCTCCCGCGCTCGGCTAAGTTTCTTGTTCCACTCGACGAAATAAAGATGATGACCACGTTCCGACAACCTCGCGTCGCGCTCGGCTGGATGGTGTTCCTGCTGATCGCGGTCGTAGGCCTTTTCCATGTCAAATGGTTTCCGTACTACAACCGCGCGTTCGTCGCGGCGAGCCAGCATTCGATCGGCAAGTCGATCCTGATGGGCACGGCCGCGAGCGCGCCCGAGCCGTCGTGGCAGGCTGCACTCGATTACGCGATGGCGTACGGCAAGGCCATTTGGCAGGCGATGGTGCTTGGCCTTTTGCTCGGATCGGCGGTGCAGGCGTTGATTCCGCCGCGCTGGGTGGCGCGCGCGCTCGGCGAGCATGACTTCGGGAGCGTGGTGAACGGCGGCCTGATGTCCTTGCCGGGGATGATGTGCACGTGCTGCGCGGCGCCGGTCGTCGCGGGCTTGCGGGCGCGGCAGGCGGCGCCGGGCGCGGCCATCGCGTTCTGGCTGGGCAACACGGTGCTGAATCCGGCGGCGCTGGTGTTCATGGGCTTCGTGCTGGGCTGGCAATGGACGGGCTTGCGCCTAGTGCTTGGCGTGCTGATGGTGTTCGGCCTTGGCTATGCGGTGAATCGCATGGTGACGCCGGCGCAGGCGGCGGCATCCCGCGAGGCGTTGTCGAAGTTGATCGACGAGGACGATCCCGGCACGGCATTCACGCGCTGGCTGAAGATTCTTGGCCGGATGACGTTGCGGCTGGTGCCGGAGTACATCGTGCTGGTTTTGCTGCTGGGCGCGGCGCGCGCGTGGCTGTTCCCGCACATTGGGCCGGATATCGGCAATGGCGCGTTGTGGATCGTGGCGTTCGCGGTCGCGGGGATGCTGTTCGTGATTCCGACGGCGGGCGAGGTGCCGATTATCCAGGCGATGCTGTCGCTTGGCATGGCGGCCGGTCCGGCGGGCGCGTTGTTGATGACGTTGCCGCCGGTGAGCGTGCCGTCGCTGGCGATGCTGGGGCGATCGTTCCCGAGGAAGGTGCTGGCGTTTGTTGCGGCGGCGGTGGTGATATTCGGAATCGTCGGCGGCGCGATTGCGGCGTGGTGGTTCTGAGTGCGAAAAAAGCGCTTGGAAAAACGCAAGATCGGTTTTAGCCGAGCCAGGGGGCTCGGCTGACGTTGCGCTCAGTGGGCGTGGAAGGTGATTCAGGGCTGTGTCAAGCTGAGTGCCACCGATTGTCTGCGAAGTGACCAGCGGATTGATGCTTAGGGCGGTTCGAAAAAAAGCTGCTTTCTTTGGTTACTTTCTTTGCAGCAGCAAAGAAAGTGACCCCTCCGCCGGGGAGGCGGCTACTGAAAGAGCCGCCCGTTGCCGCAAAAAGGAACGCAGCCTCAAAACCCCGCCGAAGTGCCCCACCTGATCAACAACTTGAACGGCAGTGCGAGCAGCATGGCTCCGCCGACCCCGGCGACCCACAACGCGACGAACCAAAATACTTTGCGAAACCGCATCGTCCAGAAAGAACGGGACCGCTCAGTGATAGTGATGTTCGCCATGACGCACCTTCCCTCTGAATACCCAATAACCCAAAGTCGTATAAGCGACGATAACCGGCAGAATGACCGCCGCGCCGACGATGGTAAATAGCTGGCTGGACCGCGGCGACGCCGCATCCCAGATCGATACGCCAGGAAAAATATCGTGCGGCGAGATGCTCGCCACGAGCCCCGCATAGCCGAGCAGCACGAAGCCCAGCGCCACGGCGAACGGCCGCTTCTCATGCCGCGATTCGATCGACCGGCGCATCGCCCACGCGCACGCCGCGACGAGCACCGGCGCGGGCAGCATCCGATAGAACAGCGGCGAATCGAACCAGCGGGACGCGATGCCCGCATCGAGCAACGGCGTCCATACGCTGACGACGGCGATCGTCGCGAGTTGCAGAAGCGTCAGCGGCCACACGACGCGATACATCCGCCGCTGCAGATCGCCTTCCGTCTTCGCGATCAGCCAGCATGCGCCCAGCAGCGCATAAGTGACGACGAGCGCGCCGCCCGTGAAGATCGCAAACGGCGTGAACCAGCCGAAGGCATCGCCGGAAAAGCGCCCGTCCGCGACGGGAATGCCTTCGAGAAACGCGCCTAGCGCCACGCCCTGAAAGAACGTCGCACCCGCCGATCCGCCGATGAACGCGAGATCCCACATATGCTTCGTGCGCGTGGCCTTCGCGCGAATCTCGAACGACACGCCGCGAAAAATCAGGCACACGAGCATCAGCACGAGCGGCAGATAAAGCGCCGAAAGCACGGTGGAATAAACCATCGGGAACGCGGCGAAGAGGCCCGCGCCGCCGAGCACGAGCCACGTTTCATTGCCGTCCCAGACGGGCGCGACGGTGTTCATCATCACGTCGCGGTCGTGCTGCTCAGGGAAGAACGGAAAGAGAATGCCGATGCCGAGGTCGAAGCCGTCGAGCACCACGTACATCAAGAGGCCGAGCGCGATGATTGCGGCCCACGCGAGTGTCAGGTCCATGTTCTCATGCTCCTTCGATGGACTGGTTGGGCAAGGAAAGCGGCCGGCGCGCGGTGCCTTCGGGTGACGGTTCGTGCGGCGTCTGTCCCGGCAGCGCGGGGCCCTGACGCAGCAGCTTGAGCAGGTAGTAGATGCCGGTGCCGAACACGATCGTGTAGACGATCACGAACGCCATGAGCGACACGCCGACCTGCTGCGCGGTGACGGGCGAGACGGCATCGGCGGTGCGCATCACGCCATAGACGACCCACGGCTGACGGCCCGCTTCCGTCGTGACCCAGCCCGCGAGCAGCGTGACGAAACCGCTCGGGCCCATCAGCAACACGAAGCGATGAAACCAGCGCGCTTCGAACAGCTTGCGCTTGCGATGCAGCAGCCACGACGCCACCGACATCGCGATCATCAGCACGCCGAGACCCGCCATCACACGGAAGCTCCAGAAGACGATCGTAGAATTGGGACGCTCGTCCTTCGGAAAGGATTTCAGGCCGCGGATTTCGCCGTCCCAGCTATGCGTGAGGATCAGGCTGCCGAGATGCGGAATCTTCACCGCGTACTTGGTCGTTTCCGCCTCCATGTCGGGGATGCCGAACACGTTCAGCGCCGTGCCGCCTTTCTCCGTGTCCCACAAGCCTTCGATCGCCGCGATCTTCGCCGGCTGATGCTCGCGCGTGTTGATGCCGTGCGCATCGCCGACGATCGCCTGAATCGGCGTCAGTGCGAGCAGCAGCCAGAGCGCCATAGAGAAGGTCTTCTTGATCGCGGGGTCGCGCCGTCCTTTCAGCAGATGCCACGCGCCCGTCGCGGCCACGACCAGCGCGGCCACGATGAACGCCGCGATCGCCATGTGCGCGAGCCGGTAGGGAAACGACGGATTGAAGATGATCGCGAACCAGTCGACAGGCACGACGTGATCGCCTTCGATGCGGAATCCTTGCGGCGTCTGCATCCAGCTATTCGACGCGAGAATCCAGAAGGTCGAGATGAGCGTGCCGATGGCGACCATCAGCGTCGCGCCGAAGTGCGCCTTCGGGCCGACCTTGTTCCAGCCGAACAGCATGATGCCGAGGAAGCCCGCTTCGAGGAAGAACGCGGTCATCACTTCGTAGGTCAGCAGCGGGCCGGTGACGGGGCCGGCGAAGCTGGAGAAGCCGCCCCAGTTGGTGCCGAACTCGTATGCCATGACGACGCCCGAGACTACGCCCATGCCGAACGCCACGGCGAATATTTTCGACCAGAAAAGGCACAGCTCCTTGTAGACGGGCTTGCCGGTTTTGAGCCACGCGCCTTCGAGCACGGCGATGAAGCTCGCGAGCCCGATGCTCAGGGCAGGGAAGATGATGTGGAACGATACGGTGAACGCGAACTGGATCCGCGCCAGATCGATTGCTTCGGGAGTCGAGTGCATGATGACGTGTGCTTTGAAATTCACGCGCCCGTGTTGGAAGGCCGGGCCGGTCCTGTGCTTCGACAAATGCGTCAGTTGACGGGCCGGAGCTTAGCGCCGAATTTCGCCGAGTGTTGCGCTGCGTCAGTTATGTCGATTGCGCGGAAATGCCGCAGTTTCAAGGGCTTATCGTCGCTAGCGGCTTGATATTTATCGTTTTTCAAGATGACCGCATGTGATGCGGTGTCAGGCGCGGCGCGTGCTCTTCGCGACAATCGACCGCACTGCATCACGCGTTTTCATCGGCATTCGGCAATGCGTTGCGGACGAAATCGGCCAACGAAGTTTGACTTGCGGACCGCAAGGAAAGCCCACGGCGCGCAGGTACGATATTGGCTTTTAAGAAGCGCGCGACGCGCGAACACAACGGAGAATCAACATGCGCCTCGATGATGAAGCGGAAAGTCAGAACGTCGAAGACCGGCGCGGCTCGGGCGGCATCGGCATCGGCGGGGGAACGATAGGCATCGGCACGATCATCGTGGCGCTGGCTGCGTCGTACTTTTTCGGCATCAATCCGATGACGATCATCAACGGCGCGCAGGTTTTACACGGTAACGCGCCGCAGCAGCAGGCCGCCCCACGCAACGCCGAACCCGCGCACGATGCCGGCGCGGTGTTCGTGCGCCGCGTGCTCGGCAACACCGAGCGCACATGGCAGCACATCTTTCGCACGGAGTTCAACCAGGACTATCCGGCGCCGAAGCTCGTGATGTTCACGGGCGGCACGCAGACCGGTTGCGGCATGGGCCAGTCCGCGATGGGACCGTTCTATTGCCCGGCGGACCGCAACGTTTATATCGACCTGTCCTTTTATCGCGAGCTGCGCGATCGATTCGGCGCGAGCGGCGACTTCGCGCAGGCGTACGTGATCGCGCACGAAGTCGGGCATCACGTGCAGAACGTGCTCGGCATCTCGGACAAGGTGGATCGGGCGCGCGCGCGGATGTCGCGCGAGCAGGCGAACGCGTTGTCGGTGCGGGTCGAGTTGCAGGCGGACTGCTTCGCGGGCGTCTGGGCGGCGGTGGCACAGCAGCAGAACGCGAAGCTGATCGAGCCGGGCGACTTCGAGCAGGGGCTGAACGCGGCGGGCGCCATCGGCGATGACCGGCTGCAGCAGCAGACGCAAGGGCGCGTCGTGCCGGAGGCGTTCACGCACGGGACGAGCGCGCAGCGCCAGCGGTGGTTGCGACGTGGATTGACCAGCGGCGACATACGCCAATGCGACACCTATTCAGCGCAAAGTCTTTAATTTTTATTGTTAGACGCCGATGTTTATGCGCATAAAAACGGTATGAATAACCGATGTTGAGCGATGTTGGCTCTGCGACGTAACGGTTACCGAAAAACGCTTGACGAAAACGCCGTCAATCGGGACGATTCTGAAAAAACCTAAGAATCTTCTTACTATTCCGAACCAATGCTCGCAGAACCCGTCCTTGAGAAACGACCGGCTCTCGTTCGCCTCAACCCAGCCGATATTCCCCTGAACGCGCCGCTCGAATGGCCGATCCTGTCGCCCGAAGGCGCGGTCCTGTTCGAAAGCGGCACCATCGTCCCCGACGAAACCGCGCGCGCGTTCCTCTGCGTTCAGCTTCAGCCGCATCGTTCTTCGCAAGAGGCGGCGCGGCGTACCATCTCTACTGATTCCCCAGGCGATGGCCCGCCGACGCTCGAAGACATGAACCTTGCCATTGGCGGGCGCGTCGGATTGAGGGGAAGCGGCGTATCCGGCTCCCTGATGTACGCAAGCCGGGTCATCGGCTTCTCGAATCCGCGGCGCAATGGCGAGCGCTCGCTTTTCATCACGCAGCCGGTCATGAGCGGCTTTGCGCCGCTCGAACTGACGCGCGGCGAGCAGGTCGATCTGATCGCGCTGACCGGGCGTGGCGTGTTCCGCTTTGCATGCACCGTCGATGCGACGAGTCGCGAGCCGTTCAACTACGTGGTGTTATCGGCGCCGGGCCTGATTCGCCGTCTGCGCGCCCGCAAGTTCGCGCGCATGCCGACCCGGCTCGGCGCGCGATTCACGATGGAAACCGCGACGAGCGCCGTGCCGCAACTCGGCCGCGTGGCGGACATCAGCCCGTACGGCATGTCGTTGTCGGTGCCCGCCGCGACGGCGGCCGCCGGCGATCGGCTGAATCTGTCGTTTCGCTTCAGCACGGATGGCGTCGATGTGCAGATCGATACCATTGCGATCGTGCGGCACGTGGGGCCGGCCGAATCGGGTGCGCCGGGCGCGGCGTACGGGCTCGAATTCGAGGCGCTCGAGCCGTCGCAGCGTATCGCGCTGAAGTCGTTCATGGCGGAGCACAGCTAGCAGGCGCTGCGCTCGTCGAGGTCAGCTACCGGGAAAGCCGTCCGGAAAGAGCCGTTCAATGGCGGCTTCGTAGTGTTGAATTGGCGCGGCGCCGCGCAGCGCGATGGGCGGCGGCGGTTCCTGGCCCGGCGCGGGTTCGCGCGAGAGCACGGCGAACGGCACGCCGCTCACGCCGAGCTTCTTCGCGAACTCTTCGTCCTCGATGACGAGGTCGGTGTACGTGCCGTCGTCGAGCGATTCTTCCAGCAGTTCGGGATCGATGCCGCAGGTCGCGGCAATGTCGAGGAGGGCATCCGTATCGCCGATGTCGATGCCTTCCTCGAAATACGCCTTGAAGATGGCGCGATGCACGACGTCGTAGCGGCCCGACTCGCGCGCGAACAGCGCCGTTTCGAATGCCTTGCGGCTGCGCGGCGCGACCGGCGGCATACGCATGAGCAGACCGCGCTCGTCGGCGAGCGGACGCACCGATTTTTCCCACGCATCGACGATGCGCTCGCTGTTCGGATCGAGCAGCGGCGCCGGTTCGGGGCGCAGTTCGAACGCGTGCCAGCGAATTTCGACGGCGTCCCCGTACGCGTTGCGCAACTGATCGAGCACCGGCGTTTCCAGGTAGCAGAAGGGACAGACGAAATCCGACCAGACGTCGACGTACAGAAGAGGGCTTGTCATATAAGGCTTCGGCGGATGCCGTTCAAAATTCGTTCAAAACATCGTCCGAAATTTTAGCCGACTTTCGTCTTGACCTCAGTCCACTCACGACCCCGCGCAGCCATGTCGGCCGGCGTGCGCCATTGCGATTCCGGCAGCGCTTGCTACTGGTACTCGTCTAGCTCGATCGTGCCGCCGAGCGCTCCCATCATCGCCCGGATGTCGTCCGGCACGTCTGGAGCGCCGTGTCCTGGCTCGTTGAACCAGTAGCACCACAAAGCCACTGTCGCGCCCTGCGCCGCCGCGAGGTCGCGCAGATCGCCGCGCGGTAACGCCAGGTAGCTCTTAAGGTAACGAAGATGGGGAGCGAGTTGGTCGCTATGAATGATCGATTTGCTTCCGATACCCCACAGACCAAGCGTTGCCGGCCGCTGGCTCAGCTTTCCCGAAGGCAAGACGAAGCGCTGCCCCTTGATGCTTTCCCGGCTCGGGCGCACGCCGAAATAGGCCGTCCACACATCGGGAATGACATCGGTTCCGGAGATGATAAAGGTTGCGTGAGCGATAGCCCGGACGTTGTTTGTCGTCATGATCTCAGGGCGCATAGTTATGGATGTTGTCGTCCAGCATACGACCTTTGAAAGCCACACTTCCGTCGTCGTAGAACGTCAGATTGTCGGATGGTCTCAGGCCATTCTGTGGCTTGATTGCATGGATCATGTCGCTGAAAGTGGTGTCGTCGTAGCCAAGCATCTTGGCCGCGTAGCGTGGGTTGTTCGTGCTGGCGGCAACGTCAATGGCACCGTCGCTCAGCTCGTCCGGCACATAATCGAACGGCGCTGCATCGCTCAACGCTGTGGCGATCCTTCCATCCGGCAGCACGTCGCCCGGTTCTGCCGCCACGATTGCGAAGAAATCATTGGCGGGCAGTCTCGGCAGCGTCGGAGGCGTGAACGCACGAACGGCCGCCGCGACACTCGCCCCGCGAGCGAACAATTGTGACGGCGTGAACGTGAACGTGAACGTGAACGTGAACGAGCGCGGCCTCGGCACATCGTCGCCGCGACTGCAGCGCAGGCCACTGCTCGGCCGATCCGGGACCGTCACCAACTCGCCCGATTCGATTGCGCGCCGCACCCTCCATCGAGCGTTCTGTGCGTCGTCCTCGTCGAGTTCGAGTAGCGCGCACACGCGAGAAATGAATGCGTGATCGTGTTCCCATCTGAACGAGTCGGCCAGGAAAGCGCGTGCCGCTTGCGATGCCCTTTCTCGGTCCTTCGGGCGCGCGAACACTGCATCACGTCGCCGATAAAGCGCGAGCGAGCGACTTCCGATCCGTATCGAGTTTTGCAAGTTCGCCTCTGGCAGTACTGTCGAAGGAGCCCAGGTGAGAGGCGAGCCCACGCCTGCGCGATGAGCCAGCGATGCAGGTAGCGCGGCGTGAACGCATCATGATGCGTACCACGGCATCACGAGCGAAAGGCGAATTCTCCGAAATGCCGAGGAACCTGAGGTACGCAAAGAGCCGACACTTTCTCCTGAGCGATGGCGTCCGCCGCGCCGCCGTTGGAAACCCCTGTCGACTCGACTCTAACCATCGGCGCACGGCGGGTGCGCCACGAATCCCGTTCCGCTACGATGAACGCGATGACGTCGTCACGTCGTCACGTCAGCGGCACCGGGCACGGTGCGTGCGCTTGGTCGGCGCTGCGAAAGGCAGTAGTCAGGCCGGTTCTGCCGGTCATCGCAATCCCATTTTTTGGAGAACTCTCGTGCAAAAGACTGCATCGGCAAAATGGAGCGGCGGCATCAAGGATGGCAAGGGGTTCATTTCGACGCAAACCGGCGTGCTCAACGAAGCGCCGTACGGATTCAAGTCGCGTTTCGAGGATGGCCCGGGCACCAATCCCGAAGAACTGATCGGCGCGGCGCACGCGGGCTGCTTCACGATGGCGCTCTCGCTGCAACTCGAACAGGCCGGCATGAAGGCCGAAAGCCTCGAAACGAAATCGACGGTCACGCTCGAAAAGGACGGCGAAGGCTTCTCGATTACCTCGTGCCAGCTCGACCTGAAGGCTAAGATTCCGGGCGCCGACAAGGCCGCATTCGACAAGGCCGCGCAGGCCGCCAAGGAAGGCTGCCCGGTTTCGAAGCTGTTCGCCGGCAACGCGAAGATCACGCTGAACGCGCAACTCGAATCCTGACATTCGTAGCGTTCGCAACGCCGGCCTGCGCGCATCCATGCCGCAGGCCTTTTTTTCTTGCGCAATCTCGTGCGTCTAGGTATTGCTGTCGCTTGGCCGCAGGCGATCGAGTGCGCGGGCCGTTTCCGCTTTTCACATCTGTACCAATCGTCCGGATTGCACCGTCAAGACGTAAGCCGTGCGTGCGTCCGCCGCCTTGCCACGGGGCTATCATGCCGATGGCATGTGGCCCTTTGCCGCGGCGCTTTCATCGCACGCTTGCTGCGCGGGGCGGTCGGACCACTTCGCCGCCTCGCCACGAGCCGGCGCCTATCCACCGACCCACCCGGAACGCCGATGAAATCAAAGCTCGACTGGACCGTCCTTAGCCCGATTGCCGCGATCGTCGTGCTCGCCGCCGCCGCGTTCATCCACGGCGCATGGCTGACCGGCCTTTCGGCGGTCGCGCTGGCGCTCGCGGTGTTCGCGGCGGTGCATCACGCGGAAGTGGTTGCGCATCGCGTCGGGGAGCCGTTCGGCACGCTGGTGCTGGCCGTCGCAGTTACGGTGATCGAAGTCGCGCTGATCGTCTCCGTGATGCTGTCCGGCGGCCCGGAAAAAGCCGGCCTGCCGCGCGACACCGTGTTCGCCGCGATCATGATTTGCAGCAGCGGGATCGTGGGCTTGTGCCTGCTCGTCGGCGGTTTGCGGCATCACGTGCAGGACTTTCAGTTGCAAGGCGCGAGCGCGGCGCTCGCCATTCTCTGCGCGCTGGCCGTCATGACGCTCGTGCTGCCGAACTTCACGAGCACGGTCGAGGGGCCGGCATTGTCCACGTCGCAGCTGGTTTTCGTCGGCATCATCTCGCTCGTGCTGTATGTGACGTTCGTGTTCGTGCAGACGATACGTCATCGCGATTATTTCCTGCCGACTGCCGCGAAGCAGACCGCCGCCGAAGCCGACGCGCCGCACGCGCCGCCGCCGACCAACGGCGAGGCATGGTTCGCACTCGCGCTGCTGATGGTTTCGCTCGTGGCGGTGGTCGGGCTCGCGAAGCTGCTTTCGCCGGCGGTCGAGGCGGGCGTCGCGGCGGCGGGCGCGCCCGAGGCGGTGGTCGGCGTGGTGATCGCCGCGCTCGTGCTGCTGCCCGAAGGACTCGCGGCGCTGCGGGCGGCGCGGCTCGACCGCCTCCAGACGAGCCTCAATCTCGCGCTCGGCTCGGCGCTCGCGAGCATCGGCCTGACGATACCGACGGTCGCCGTCGTGTCGATCGCGATGGGTCAGCCGATCTCGCTCGGCCTCGCGCCCAAGGAAATCACGATGCTCGCGCTCACGCTGCTCGTGTCCGTCATCACGCTCGGCACGGGACGCTCGACGGTGCTGCAGGGCGTCGTGCATCTCGTCATCTTCGCGGCGTTCCTGTTTCTCTCGGTCGTGCCGTGACCGCTGTGCCGTTTTGTTACCATTCAGGGTTTTCCCGCAAGGGATTCATCGCGCGCCGTGCTCGGGCTCCATGACGGCATCGCGCGCCAGCATTTATCGCAAGTCTCGAAGGATTGGAATGTCGCACAAGAAGTTCGCCAGCAAGACCGCATCGTTCGCCCTGCGCGCGATGCTCGCCGCACTCGCGGCCACGTCGTTCGCCGCGCACGCGAAGGAAATCACGCAGATCCGCTTCGCCGTGGATCCGTCGTATCCGCCGTTCGAATCGAAACAGGCCGACGGCAAGCTCGTCGGTTTCGATATCGACTTGGGCAATGCGCTTTGCGCGCAGATGAAGGTCAAATGCGTGTGGGTCGAAAACAATTTCGACGGCATGATTCCCGGCCTCAAGGCCCGCAAGTTCGACGCCGTGCTGTCCGACATGGGCATCACCGAAGAGCGTCTGAAGCAGATCGACTTCACGAACCCGCTTTACGACACGCACGCGCAACTCGTCGCGCGCGCGGGATCGGGCATTCTGCCGACGGCGCAGGCGCTGAAGGGCAAGCGCGTGGGCGTGGAGCAGGGCACCGTGCAGGAACGGTATGCGAAGGCGAAGTGGGAGCCGCAAGGCGTGCAGATCGTGGCTTATGGCGATGAAGAGCAGGTCGAGTCGGATCTTGTCGCGGGCCGTATCGACGCGATGTTCACCGACGCCGCGCAAGCCGCCATCGGCTTTCTGAAGAAGCCGCAGGGCAAGCCGTTCGCGCTCGTGGGGCCGATCGTCGAAGACAAGGCGATCATCGGTCCGGGCACGGCCATCGGCTTGCGCAAGGGCGACGCCGATCTGCAGAAAGGCCTGAACGACGCGTTCGCCGAACTGAAAAAGAACGGCACGTTCAAGCGCATCATGGCGAAGTACTTCGAGACCGACGTCTCGATTCAGTAATCGCCAATCGGCGCTTATGAGCGCAGTCATGGAAAGGCATCGCTTGCGGTGCCTTTCTTTTTTTCGCGTGATTTTTAAAAGGACTTCCGCCGATGCAGGTTTGCAGCCATCCGCTCGCCGGCGCGTCGCTCGGTACGCAGCGGACGATCACGAGCTATCGCTTCGGCCCCGACGATGACGCGGCGCCGAAGCTGTATATCCAGGCATCGCTGCACGCGGACGAATTGCCGGGCGCCGTCGTCGCGTGGATGCTCAAGCGGCGGTTCGCGGAACTGGAGGCGGCGGGCCGGCTTCGCGCGCGCATCGTGCTCGTGCCGCTCGCGAATCCGGCGGGGCTCAACCAGCACTGGTTCGGCGCGCACATGGGCCGCTTCGACATGCGATCAGGGCACGACTACAACCGGCGCTTTTCCGATCCCGGCCCCGCGCTGGCGACGCAACTCGACGGCCATTTGACCGACGACGCCGCGCACAACGCGCGTCTGATCCGCGCGGCGCTGCGCGAGCATTTCGCGGCGCAAACGGGCGCGACGGAACTGGATTCGCAGCGGATCGCGCTGACGCGCCTTGCGTGCGACGCGGACCTCGTGATCGACCTGCATTGCGACTGGGAAGCCGTCCCGCATCTCTACACGACGCCCGACGCGTGGCCGGGCATCGAGCCGCTCGCGCGGTTTCTCGGCAGCGAGGCGCAGTTGGTCGCGGATGTGTCGGGCGGCGAGCCGTTCGACGAAACATGCGGCTCGGCGTGGCGTTATCTGCGCGGCGCGTGCGGCGCGCGCTTCCCGATCCCGATGGGCGTCGCGCCGGTCACGCTGGAACTGCGCGGCGTGCGCGACGTGTCGCAGCAGATGGCCGCGCGCGATGCCCAGGCGATCGTCGATTACCTGACGCACGCAGGCCTGATCGCGGGCGACGCGCCCGAGCCGCCCGCGCTGCGTCATCCCGCGACGCCGCTCGCCGGTTGCGATTACGTGCATTCACCCGTATCCGGCGTGATCCTGCATTCGCGCGATTTAGGCGATCACGTCCGCGCGGGCGATACGGTCGCCGAAATCCTCGATCCGCTCGACGACCGGCTCGTGCCGCTCATTGCGCAGACGGACGGCGTGCTGTACGCGCGGCACTGGACGCGCTTCGCGACGGCGGGAATGCTCGTCGCGCGGATCGCGGGCGAGGGCGCGGCGCGTCACGGCGACTTGCTGGTGCCGTGAGCGCGTTCCCGGAGCGATGAAGCGGCAAAACTGACCGTCGCTTTTCAGCAAACGCTGCAATCTTTTGTGAAATTAGGTTGCAATGCAGCATGATCGGCGTATAGTTAGGGTTATCCCCTAGCTAGTTACCCTGAGAGACGCTCATGAAGACCAATGCTCAACAATCAGTGCTCGTTTCGTTTGGTTCCTGGGCACGCGCAGCGAAGGCTGCGGTGCGTCGCGAATGGAATCGCGCGCTGCAGTTGCATCTGCAGAATTGCGAAATCCTCGTCGAATCGTATCGCCGCAAGTAAGTCGCCTCGCGCCCGGTCAAAAGCAGCAGGCAGTATCGAAAGCAGTATTGGACAAAGCCCCCGGAAGCACATGCTTTCGGGGGCTTTGTCGTTTTCGGGCCGGTAGGTACGACTCGTCGTCAAATCGCCCATCCGCCCAAATAGAACACCGCCAGCACCACCGCGATCGCCACCGTCCCCACATTCAGCTTGCGAAACTCGCCCGCGACCACGCGCCCGATCACGAGCGTGCAGAATCCCAGCATGATCCCCGTCACGATATTCGCCGTCAGCACGATGAACACCGCGCACACGAGGCCGGACATCGTATCGACGGTATCGTCCATATGCAGCTTCGAGACGTTGCCGAGCATCAGCAGGCCGACGTACATCAGCGCGGGCGCCGTCGCGTAAGAGGGCACGAGGCCCGCCAGCGGCGAGAGGAACATCACCGCGAGAAAGAGCGCGCCGACGACGCTCGCAGCCAGCCCCGTCTTCGCGCCCGCCGCCACGCCCACCGACGATTCGATATACGCCGCCGCCGGCGCACCGCCGAAGCACGCCGAGAAAATCGAGCTGAGCGAATCCGCGGTCAGCGCGCGGCCGCCGTTCACGATGCGCCCGTTCGCGTCGATTTGCCCCGCCTGGCCCGCGACTGCCCGAATGGTGCCGGTGGCGTCGAACACGGCGGTCATGACCAGCGCGAGCACGCTCGGCAGCACGGCCATCGAGAGCGCGCCCTTGATGTCCATCGCGCCGATCAGCGAAGCATGGCCCGGCGCGGACAGCGACGGCAACGCGAAGATGCCGTGAAAGCGCACCGAGGGATCGAAGATCAGCCCGATTGCCGACAAGCCGACCACCACAAGCAAAATGCCCCCCGGCACGCGCCGGCGCTCCAGGCCGAAGATCGCGGCAAGCCCGAGCACGGACATCAGCACCGGAAATGCCGTGATGTGCCCGAGCGAAACGGGCATGCCGGGCGCGGGATTTTTCACGATCAGCCCGACATCGTTCGATGCGATCAAGAGCAGGAACAAGCCGATGCCGATGCCCGTTCCGTGCGCAACGCCCGTCGGCAGATTGCGCAGGATCCACGAGCGCACGCCGGTCACGGAGATCGCCGTGAACACGATGCCCATCAGGAACACCGCGCCCAGCGCGACCGCGGGCGACAGCCCCTTGCCGAGCACGAGGCCGAACGCGGTGAACGCGGTCAGCGAGATCGCGCAGCCGATCGCGATGGGCAGCCGCGCCCACACGCCCATCAGGAGCGAGCCGAACGCGGTCGTCAGGCACACGGCGACGAACACCGCGCTCGTGTCGAAGCCCGCCTTGCCGAGCATGCCCGGCACGACGAACACGGAATAGACCATCGCGAGGAACGTCGTCACGCCCGCGATCACTTCGCGTTTCTGCGTGCTGCCGGCTTTGGAAATGCCGAAATAGCGGTCGATGAAGCCGCCGCGCGCCGACTGCACGTCGTCGGCGACGTCAGCGGAAGGGATGTCGCCAAGCTGCTGGGCGGGAGATTCCAACATGATGAGCTGCTCCTTTATCAGCACGCTGAAACGGATGCCCGCGCGCGCACGGCGGCTCCGTCGTCAGGGTCGTCTCGTATGATTTTGTCGATGTCGCCGCGTGCATCGCATAGCAGGCTGCACTCGGTCACGCAAAGACTAGGTCAATGGGATACGAGGTCCAATCCCGTGAAAAACATTCCGCTCATGCGAACATTCTTATATTTCTGAGCGGTCAAGCGGGAAGGGCGTTGCAGCGAGGGGAGAGAAGACCGGACTAGGGCAAACGCCTAGTCCGGTTCGAAGCGTTTATTGAATCACGCGCGATACGCCGCGTCCGCGCGGGTCGGACATCGGCTGGGGCGTGGTGTCGTCGATGCGGATGGCCTGGATATCGCCATTGAAGCCTTGCATCGAGAACTTGTAGCCCTTGTCTTCGAGCTGCTTCACGACATCCGGGTCGAGCTGATGGAACGGCTCCTGGAAGATCGTGTTCGGCGGCAGCAACTGATGATGGAAGCGCGTGGCGCCCACCGCTTCCGCCAGCGGCATCTGGAAGTCGTACACGTTCGACAGCACCTGGAAGATCGACGTGAAGATGCGCGATCCGCCCGGCGTGCCGATGACCATCGCGACCTTGTCGTCCTTCGTGAGGATGGTCGGCGTCATCGACGAAAGCGGACGCTTGCGCGGCGCGATGGCGTTGGCATCGCTGCCGACCACGCCGAACATGTTCGCGACGCCCGGCTTCGCGGAGAAATCGTCCATCTCGTCGTTCAGCACGACGCCCGTGCCTTCCGCGATCACGCCCGAGCCGAAGTAGCCGTTGATCGTGTACGTGTTCGACACCGCGTTGCCCCACTTGTCGACAACCGAGAAGTGCGTCGTCTCGGCCTTCTCGGGCATCGACGTGCCGAGGCCCGGCTGCACGCTCTTCGTGTCCGAAGGCGTTTCCGGATTGACCTCCTGCGCGCGCTTCAGGATGTAGTCATCGTCGATCAGTTGCGCGACCGGCACCTTGTAGAAGTCCGGATCGCCGAGATATTGCGCGCGATCGGCGAACACGCGCTTCTCGATTTCCGCGACGAGATGGATGTATTGCGCCGAATCGAGCGGCACGCCGTCGAACTTGTCCTTCAGGTCGGCCTTCATCTTGAGCAACTGCACGAGGCCGATGCCGCCCGAGCTCGGCGGCGGCGCGGTAATCACTCGATAGCCGTTCCAGCTCGCCACCACCGGCTGCCGCCACACGGCCTTGTACTCCTTCAGATCGCGCGCGGTGATGAGGCCGTGGCCCGTCATCGACGTGGCGATCAGATCGGCTGTCTTGCCCTGATAGAAGCCCTTCGCGCCCTTGTCGGAGATGCGCTGGAGCGTATCGGCGAGATCCGGCTGCTTGAACGTCTGGCCGGCTTTCATGCTGCCGAAGTACAGATCGAAATTCGTCTTGCCGGCGAAGTCTTTCGCGGCGCGGTCACGCCGCTCGATCAGCTGATCGTCGACGACGAAGCCGTTCTCCGCATATTTGATGGCGGGCGCGAGCACCTGTTTCCACTTCAGCTTGCCGAAGCGCTTCTGCGCCTCCCACATGCCGTCGACAGTGCCCGGCACGCCCACCGCGCGATGCCCGTACAGGCTCATGCCCTTGATGACTTCGCCTTTGTCATCGAGATACATGTTGCGCGTGGCGGACATCGGCGCGCGTTCGCGATAGTCGAGGAAGTACGGCCGATGGTCCACGTAAAGCGTCATGAACCCGCCGCCGCCGATGTTGCCCGCTTCCGGGTACGTGACCGCCAGCGTGAATGCAATGGCGACGGCGGCATCGACGGCATTGCCGCCTTGCCTGAAGATCTGCTCGGCGGTGTCAGCGGCGTATTTGTCGGCGACGGCGACCGCCGAGGCGGTCAGCGCTTGCGGCTGCGTGTCCGACGTCTTCGCATAGGCGGGCGTGCTTTCGACGAAGCCAACCACGCTGAACGCGGCGGCGGCAACGGCCGTCAGCGCGAGGGATCGAAAGCGATGTTCCTGTTTCAACGGCATCTCCTGCGTTCTCCTTCCTCGACATGAAGTTACGGCTTATACCACGATCACGGCATCAGTTGGCCGCCGTTGACGTCGATGATCTGCCCCGTCACGTAGCGCGACATCGCCTCCGACGCGAGATACAGGAACGCGCCGCTGCAATCGTCCGGCTCGCCGACGAAGCCCATCGGAATGGCCTTGCGAAACGCGTCGAGTTGCTCGGGCGTCGTGAAGCGTTCGTGGAACGGCGTTTCGATCACGCCCGGCGCGACGGCGTTCACGCGGATGCGGTCGGCCACCAGTTCCTTCGCCATGCCCTTCGTGATCGTGCTGACAAAGCCCTTCGACGCCGCGTACAAGAGCGCGCCCGGGCCGCCGCCGTTGCGCGCCGCGACCGATGTCACATTGATGATCGAGCCGCCGCCGCCTTCGCGCAGCGACGGCAGCGCCGCACGCGTGAACGCGACGACCGAGCGCGCGTTGATGTGCATGATCTCGTCGAAGAGCTCGTCGGTGACGGACGCGATCGGCTCGCGCTTCACGAGGGCGCCCGCATTGTTGATGAGCACGTCGATCTTGCCGAACGCTTCGATGGTCTGCGCGACGGCGGCATCGATCGCTTTCGAATTGCGCACGTCCGCGCCGACCGTGATCGCCGATATGCCGAGCGCGCGCACGTCCTTCGCGACTTCTTCGGCCTTGTCCTTCGAGCTGTTGTAGTGAACCGCGACATTCGCGCCGTAGCGCCCGAACGCGCGGGCCGCCGCTGCGCCGATGCCCGTGCTTGCGCCTGTGATGAGAACCGACTTTCCTTTCAAATCATGCATGTCTGCTCCGATGTGTACGCTCGATGAAGGGATGTAAACGGATGCTGCATTCGGCAGTATGAAGCCAAATTGCCGCTTTGCCACCTCGCGGCGAAAACGGCACCATGACGATTGCGTCGCGGGGCATCGCCGGCGCGCGCTCAACCTAGCCGAACCAGGAGGCACTCATGAATGCTCAGGTCGATCCCATCCCCGAAGGCCGTCAGGGCGTGATTCCTTACATCGCGGTGGCGGGCGGCGTCGCGGCCATCGACTTTTACAAGAAGGCTTTCGGCGCCACGGAAGTGTTCAGCATGCAGGAGCCGGGCGGGCGCATCGGGCATGCGGAACTGCTGATCGGCGGCCATCCGTTTTATCTCAGCGACGAGTTTCCCGAGATGGACGTGAAGGGGCCGCTCGCGGTCGGCGGAACGCCGGTGATGCTGCATCTGTACGTCGAGGACGTCGATGCTGTCGTGCAACGCGCGGTCGACGAGGGCGCGGTGATTCTTCGGGCGGTCGAAGATCAGTTCTATGGCGACCGCGGCGGCAAGCTGCGCGATCCGTTCGGCCATGTGTGGTGGATCGCGACGCACAAGGAGGACGTTGCGCCCGACGAATTGCGCGCACGCGCCGAGCGGCTGTTCGGCGGCGGCGCCTGAAGAACCGCGTCGTGACGATCGAGGCCAGCGCGAATACCCTGCGCTGACCTTCTCGCCCGACCGGACGAAAATTCGAAACATTTGGTCATGTTGGGCCCGGGCGGGTGGCATCTGTCTTATTGATAAGAAATACTCGCGCCCAGCCGCGAGGCGTTTCAGAGCCGTAAGGAAACTTCCAAAAGGCGTTCGGGAACGGCGCGTCGTTAGGCACGCTAATCGTGTTGCGACGCGGGTTTCGCCTGCCTGCGCGTTTCTTTTCGATGAACGCGACGGCGCACCACAAGCTAGAAAACAAGCATTAGAACGAGACAAAGAAGGAGAAATTCGATGAAGTCATTCGCAGCACTCACGCTCTTCAATCGCACGACACTGGCCGCTGCCGGATCGGCGCTCGCGCTCGCCGCGCTGACGCTGCCGGCCGCGGCATCGGCCGCTGTCGTGCCGCCGGGCGTCACGCTCGCCGCGAAGCAGGAACTCGTGCGCAATAACGGCTCGGAAGTCGAGACGCTCGATCCGGCGCTCGTCGAATCCGTCGGCGCGGCCAATCTCGGGCGCGACTTGTTCGAGGGCCTTACCGTCACGAACGGCGACGGCGTGGTAGTGCCGGGCGTCGCGGAAAAATGGGAGCAGAAAGACTCGACCACGTGGATCTTCCATCTGCGCAAGAACGCGCGCTGGTCGAACGGGCAGAACGTGACGGCGAACGACATCGTCTACGGCTGCCAGCGTTTCATCGATCCGAAAACGGCGTCGTCATACGGAAACGTGTACGGCCCGTTCTTGCTGAACGGCGCGGATATCGTCGCGGGCAAGAAGCCCGCGAGCGCGCTCGGCGTGCGCGCTATCGACGCTTACACGCTCGAAGTCCGCACGTCCGGCCCCGTGCCGTTCCTTCCGGAACTGATGTCGAATCCGAACCTCGGGCCGGTGCATCGCGCGACCGTCGAGAAGTTCGGCAAGGACTGGACGAAGCCCGGCAATATTGTGACCAACGGGCCGTTCCAGTTGAAGGACTGGCAGGTCAACAGCAAGCTCGTGCTGACGAAGAACCCGAACTACTGGGACAAGGATCACGTCCAGTTGACGCAGGTGACGTATTTGCCGGTCGAGGACGAAAACACCGACGTCAAGCTGTTCCAGTCCGGCGACAACGACATGACGTATCAACTCCCCACGGGCAGTTACGCGAAGTATCGCCAGCAATTCCCGAACGACACGCGCAATTCGCTCGTGCTCGGCACGCGCTACTACAGCTTCAATAATCGCGATCCGCTCTTGAAGGACGTGCGCGTGCGCAAGGCGCTCTCGATGGTCATCGACCGTGATCTGCTCGCGCAGCGCGTCACCGCCGACGGCCAGGTGCCGATGTACGGCCTCATGCCGAAGGGCGTGAGCGGCGCGGATGTGTCGAATTACGAATGGGCGTCGTGGCCCATGGAAAAGCGCGTCGCGGAAGCGAAGAAGCTGCTGGAGCAGGCGGGCGTGAAGCCGGGCACGAAGCTGCGTTTCGCGATGAACACGAGCGACTACAACAAGAAGATGGCGATCTTCGCGGCGTCCGAATGGAAGACGAAGCTCGGCCTTGCCACCGACATCGAATCGATGGAATTCAAGGTGCTGCTCAAGAAGCGTCATGACAGCGACTATCAGATTGCGCGCAACGGCTGGGTGGCCGACTACAACGACGCCACGACGTTCCTTCAACTCGTGCAATGCAAATCGACGCAGAATGACAACTTCAACTGCAGTCCGAAGGCCGACGCGCTGATCCAGCAGGCCAGCGAAACGGTCGATCAGGCGAAGCGCAAGCAATTGCTGACCGAAGCGGCGAAACTCGTGATGGAAGACTATCCGATGCTGCCGCTCCTGCAATACGGCCTGCCGCGTCTCGTCAAGAGCTATGTGGGCGGGTATTCGCTGAAGAATCCGATGGATCATTACGGCAGCAAGGATCTCTATATCGTCAAGCACTGACGCACAGGAGCCTTTTCGCATGTGGTCCTATACGCTGCGGCGCGTGTTGCTCACGCTGCCGACACTGCTGATCGTCGTCACGGTCTGCTATCTGCTTCTGCACGCAACGCCGGGCGGCCCGTTCGACGGCGAGCGCAAAGTGTCCGCCGAAGTGCTCGCGAACCTGCAAGCCAAGTATCACCTCGGCGAGCCGTTGTGGAAGCAGTATCTGCTCTATCTCGACGGCCTCGTGCACGGCGATCTCGGCGCGTCGTTCCGTTACGCCGATTGGAGCGTGAACGAACTCGTGCTGCGCGCGCTGCCGGTGTCGCTCGCGATCGGCGGCGTTTCGATGGCGCTGGCGATCGTCATCGGCGTGCTGCTCGGCGTGGCGGCGGCGCTGCGGCGTAACAGCATCGCAGATTACGCACTCATGCTCGTGAGCAACGCGGGCAACGCGTTTCCGTCGTTCGTGATCGGGCCGGTGCTGATCCTCGTGTTCGCCATCTGGTTCAAGTGGCTGCCGGCGGGCGGCTGGAACGCGTTCGAAACGCGTTACATGGTGCTGCCCGTCGCGCTTCTCGTGATGATCAACGTCGCGACGGTGGGACGCGTGACGCGCGCGAGTCTCATCGAAGTGATGAACACGCCGTATATCCGCACCGCGCGCGCGAAGGGCCTGCCGATGCGCACCATCGTGCTGCGCCACGCGATGAAGCCGACGCTCATTCCCGTCGTGTCGGTCATCGGGCCGCTCGCGATTTCGTCGATCACGGCGGCGGTCGTCACCGAATCCGTGTTCTCGCTGCCGGGCATCGGCAAGCTGATCGTGAACGGCGCGGCCAATCGCGATTACACGCTGGTGCTCGGTCTCGTCGTGCTCGTCACAGTCGTGGCCGTGCTGCTCAACTTGCTGGTCGATCTCGCGTACGCGTGGCTCGACCCGAAAATCCGTTACTGAAAAGGCGCGCGATGAAATCAGCTTCTTTGAGCGCCACGCTGGAAAAAGCGGTCGCCGGCCGCAGTCCGTGGCAGGACGCCCGCGCGCGCTTTCTGCGCAACAAGGCGGCGGTGGTCAGCCTCGCGCTGCTCGCGGTCATCACGCTGGCGTGCGTCATCGGACCGTGGCTGTCGCCGAATCAGTTCGATTCCGCCGACTGGAACGCGATGAGCGTGCCGCCCACGTTCGTCAACTGGCATCTCTTCGGCACCGACGAAACCGGCCGCGACCTGCTCGTGCGCTGTCTGATAGGCGGCCGCGTGTCGCTGATGATCGGTGCGCTCGCCACGTTCACGTCGGTCACGCTCGGCATCGTGTGGGGCGCGGTGGCGGGGTTCATCGGCGGGCGCGTCGATAACGCGATGATGCGCTTCGTCGACATGATGTACGCCATTCCGTACCTGCTCATCGCCATCCTCATGGTGACGCTGCTCGGCCGCGAGTTCTATCTGGTCGTGCTGACCATCACCGTGTTCTCGTGGATGGACATGGCGCGCGTCGTGCGCGGCCAGACGCTCGCCATCCGCTCGAAGGAATACGTGGAGGCGGCGCGGGCCATTGGCGTGCCGACGCGGCGCATCATCGTGCGGCATGTGGTGCCGAATCTGCTCGGCATCGTCGCGATCTATACGACCGTCACCGTGCCCGGCGTGATTCTCACGGAATCGGTGCTGTCGTTTCTCGGTCTCGGCGTGCAGGAACCGATGACGAGCTGGGGCGTGCTGATTCAGGACGGCGTCGGCGTGATGGAATCGTCGCCGTGGATTCTGCTGTTCCCGGCGGCGCTGCTCTCGATCACGCTCTATTGCATCAACTTTGTCGGCGACGGGCTGCGCGACGCGCTCGATCCGAAGGACAGGTGAGCCATGCCGCTACTCGAAGTCAACGGCCTTCAAGTCGAATTCAAGACGCACGACGCCGCCGTGCGCGCCGTCAACGGGGTGAGCTTCGCGCTGGAAGAGGGCGAGACGCTCGGCATCGTCGGCGAGTCGGGATCGGGCAAGAGCCAGACCGTGCTCGCGATGCTCGGGCTGCTCGCATCGAACGGACGCGCGAGCGGACAGGCGCTGTATCGCGGCGAGAACCTGCTCGGCATGCCGGCGAAGGCGCTGAACCGCATTCGCGGCAATCGTCTCTCGATCATCTTTCAGGACCCGATGAGCTCGCTCAATCCGTACCTGACCATCGAACGGCAGATGACGGAAGTGCTCGAGCTGCACAAGAACCTCACGCGGCGCGAAGCCAAGAAGCGCGCCATTTCGATGCTCGAAGCCGTGCGCATCCCTGAAGCGGCGCATCGGATCGGGCAGTATCCGCACGAGCTGTCGGGCGGCATGCGCCAGCGCGTGATGATCGCGATGGCGCTGCTCTGCGAACCCGACATCCTCTTCGCCGACGAGCCGACCACCGCGCTCGACGTCACCGTGCAGGCGCAAGTGCTGCAACTGCTGCGCGATTTGCAACGCGACTTCGGCACGTCCATCGTGTTGATCACGCACGATCTGGGCGTCGTCGCCGGGCTGTGCGAGAAGGTCATGGTGATGTACGGCGGCCGCGTGATGGAACAGTGCGATGCGTCCACGTTGTTCGCGAAGCCGTCGCATCCGTACACCATCGGCTTGCTGCGCGCGTTGCCGCGCCTCGACCAAGAGGGCGGCGAGCTTGCGGGCATTCCGGGCAATCCGCCGAACATGGCGCATCCGCCGGCGGGGTGTCCGTTTCACGAGCGTTGCGCCGACGCCACCGCCGAGTGCGGCGAGCGAGCGCCTGCGCTCGAAGCCGTCGGCACGCATGGGCTGCGCGCGTGCCATCGTCCCGCCGATGCACTGATCACCCGCTATCAGGAACAAAGCCATGTCTGACGCGACGATTCTTTCCGTGCGCGACATGCGCGTGCATTTTCAGGTGAAGGCGAAGAGCCGCCTGCCGTGGGCGCCGTCGCGCACGCTCAAGGCGGTCGATGGCGTGAGCTTCGACTTGCGCGCGGGCGAGACGCTCGGCGTCGTCGGCGAATCGGGCTGCGGCAAGTCCACGCTGTCGCGCGCGATCCTCAATCTCATTCCCGCGACGCACGGCGAGATTGTGTGGATGGGCGCGACGCTCACGCAGGCATCGGCGCGCGAGTGGCACGCGGTGCGCGCCGACGTGCAGATGATCTTCCAGGACCCGCTTGCATCGCTCGATCCGCGCATGACGATCGGGCAGATCATCGCGGAGCCGTTGATGGAGCATCGGCCGGGCATGAGCCGCAAGGACATCGACGCCCGCGTGCGCGCGATGATGGCGAAAGTCGGCCTGCGCGAGCAGATGATCAACCGCTATCCGCACGAGTTCTCGGGCGGACAGTGCCAGCGCATCGGCATTGCGCGGGCGCTGATCGTGGAGCCGAAACTCGTCATCTGCGACGAGCCGGTTTCCGCGCTCGACGTGTCCATTCAGGCGCAGATCGTCAACTTGCTGAAGGCGTTGCAGGCGGAGATGAAGCTGTCGCTGATCTTCATCGCGCACGATCTGGCCGTGGTGCGGCACATCTCGGATCGCGTGATGGTCATGTATCTCGGCCGCGTGATGGAGCTGGCGGACAAGCACGCGCTCTACGACACGCCGCGTCATCCGTACACGCGCGCGTTGCTGTCGGCGGTGCCGGTGCCCGCTCCGTCGATCGAGCGCGGCAAGGTCGTGCAGATTCTTTCCGGCGATATCCCGAGTCCCATGAATCCGCCCGCCGGATGCGTGTTTCATACGCGTTGCCCAATGGCAGAGGCGCGGTGTTCGCAGGAAGTGCCCGAACTGCGCGCGCTGGATCAAGGTTCGTCCGCCGCGTGTTTCTTCGCCTGATGCGCGCGTTTCTATCCACCCCAAAAGAGGAAGTGAAGCAGCCCTGAAAGAACGCTAGACGCACGCATCGCCCGTCCCCATCAACGCCCGTGACGCCACGCGCCGCCTCGACTTTTCGTCGCGAGGCGCGGCTCGTTGCAGCCGTTCAGTTTTGAGTTGTCGTTTTTTTGTCGTTAGCAGGTTGAGTCAGCAGCAGGAGATCCATTCAATGAAAAAACAAAAACTTTCGGTCGCGCTTTCGATTTTGTTGTTCAGCGGTGCCATGGCCTCGACCGTGGCCGCATATGGTCAGGAAGCCGATACCGATCCGCCTTCGCGTCACACCGAAGCCGTGCCGAGTTCGCCGCCCAATACCGAAGCCGATGCGCCGGTCAGCAATCAGGCGAAAGCGAAGGGTTTTATCGAGGATTCGCATTTGAATGTGTTGGCGCGGTCTTTCACCGAGCACGATGAATTCAAGGGCGCCGGGAAAAAGGATGCCTGGGTGCTCGGCGCGCAGGCCGTGTTCGAGTCGGGCTATACGCGCGGGCTGATCGGGCTGGGGGCGGATGTATCGCTGTTCGGCGCGTTCAAGCTGAATGGCGGCGAAGGCGCGACCAATCGCGTCCACGTCGGCACCGACGGCGGCGGATCGAATCAGCTTGCGTGGGCGTATCCGGGCGTGTGGGACGTGAAGGCGCGCGCGTCGAACACCGTGCTCAAGTATGGCCAGCAACTCTTCGACAACCCGTTCCTCGTGCCGCACGACAACCGCGCGCTGCCGCCGACGTTCCGCGGCTTCTCGCTCGTGAGCGACGAAGTCAAAAACTTGACGCTCAAGGCAGGGACAGTGGATGGCGTGCTCGCTCGCGGCATGACGACCGTGAGCGGCCTGAAGACGGAATATGGCGGCAAGCCCATCTCGCAGTTCACGTACTTCGGCGGGGACTGGACGCGCGGCGACGACACGGCTGTCACGCTGTACGGCAGCGTGGCGAACAATGTGTGGCAGCAGTACTACCTGAGCGCGACGCAAAGCATCGGCGATGCGAAGGCCGTGCGCTGGACCGGCTCGCTGAACTACTACTACACGGGCGCGATCGGCGACAAACGGCAGGGGCCGATCAACAACAACGCGTATAGCCTGGCGTTTGCCGGCACGCATGGCGCGCACACGCTCCAGTTCGCGTTCCAGCAGATTCTCGGCGACCAGATGTTCGATTACGTGCACGAGACGGGCGGCGATTATCTGTCGAACTCGCTCGACGTGGACTACAACCAGCCGCGCGAAAAATCCGTGAGCCTGTCGTACTCGCTGAACATGAAGGACTACGGCGTGCCGGGTCTGAAGATCACGATGTGGACGGCCTACGGCTGGGGCGCGGACGGCAGCGCGATGGCCAACAGCGGCACCGCGAACGCGGGCAGCTACATGGTCAACGGACAGCCTTTGCACGGCTCGCATTACGAGTTCGGCATCATCCCTGGCTATACGGTGCCGGACGGCAAGTTCAAGAACACGTCGATCAAGTTCTACTACATGCATCATCACGGCAGCGAGTTTTATCCGGACGGCACGAGCAACGTGTATCGCCTGATGGTGAACATGCCGTTCAACGTGTTCTAAAACGCGAAGTCAGACGGCGGCGTAAACCCTACAAAACATCCTCTTTACATTACGTTTAACTTTCATCTATAAAGAGAGGGCGTGCTGCGGATTGCCATGTCTCGCCCACGCTCATCGCCCGGCAGGCTTTGTTCCTGCCGGGTTTTTTTTCGTCTTTCGCCGCGCCGCAGCACGCCTTTCAACGCCTTACGAAAAGCACGGCGCTTAGTGAAAACCCCGCCGTTTCTTTCGCTTGACTTACTTGATATATCACATACTGTGTATATGCGATGACGCGTGGGCGGCATCGTAAGAGGCGTCGCTCGACGTCCAATGACACAAAGGCAGCAGTGCCAAGGAGACAGGCATGGGAACTGACCGGATGAACCGCCAGGACGGGGCGTCGCGCCTAGCGTCGCCGTGGGTGCAGTTGGTGTTCGGCGTGATCTGCATGGCGATGATCGCCAACATGCAGTACGGGTGGACGCTCTTCGTCAATCCGATCGACGAGAAATATCACTGGGGCCGCGCCGCGATTCAAGTGGCGTTCACGATCTTCGTCGTCACGGAAACGTGGCTGGTGCCGGTGGAAGGCTATCTCGTCGACAAGTACGGGCCGCGTCCGGTGGTCGTCGGCGGCGGGCTTTTGTGTGCGATCGCGTGGGCGATGAATTCGGTGGCGTCGTCGCTGCCGCTCCTGTATCTCGCGGCAGCGATCGGCGGCGTCGGTGCGGGCGCGGTGTACGGCACGTGCGTCGGCAACGCGCTGAAGTGGTTCCCCACGCGACGCGGCCTCGCGGCGGGCATCACGGCGGCGGGCTTCGGCATGGGATCGGCGGCGACGGTGGTTCCCATCGCCCACATGATCAAATCGAGCGGCTATGAAGCGACCTTCCTGTGGTTCGGGCTCGGGCAGGGTCTCGTCGTGTTCCTGCTCGGCATGGCGCTTTTCGCGCCGCCCGCGCACGTGCTCGCGGCGGTCAAGAGCACCGTGAAGCGCGCGGTGTATAACGCGAGTCCGAAGCAGGTGCTCGCATCGCCGATCTTCTGGGTGATGTACCTGATGTTCGTGATGATGGCCGCCGGCGGCCTGATGGCGACGGCGCAGCTCGGTCCCATCGCGAAGGACTTCGGCTTACAGGATTCGCCCGTGTCGATTCTCGGCCTCACGCTGCCCGCGCTGACGTTCGCGCTGACCATCGACCGCGTGCTGAACGGGCTGACGCGGCCGTTCTTCGGCTGGGTGTCGGACAGGATCGGTCGCGAGAACACGATGTTCGTCGCGTTCGCGATCGAAGCGGTCGGCATCGTCGCGCTGTCGAAGTTCGGGCACAATCCGGTGGCGTTCGTCGTGCTGACGGGCATCGTGTTCTTCGCCTGGGGCGAGATCTACAGCCTCTTCCCGGCGACATGCGGCGACACGTTCGGCCCGAAGTTCGCGGCCACGAACGCCGGTCTGCTCTACACGGCGAAGGGCACGGCGGCGCTGCTCGTGCCGTTTTCGAGCGTGATCACGAAATCGACGGGAAGCTGGCACGCGGTCTTCATGCTGGCCGCGGGAATGGCCGCGGTCGCGGCGCTGCTCGCGCTCTTCGTTTTGAAGCCGATGCGCAGCGCGCACTCGCAACGGCATGCACGCGATGCGAGCCTGGACATGGCGTATTCGCCGGCCGTCAAGGAGTAGCGCGACAAGACGTGTGAGTTCGGCGCGAGCGGGGACGACTGTGAAAATCGATCCACTCGCGCTTTCCGCGATGCGTTGGCAGCTATGATCCAGACCTTTCGCGTGACGCACGTCGCGCGAAAGCTTCCTGCATCGAGTTGCTTCGCATGTCAAAACTTCTCCTTCTCAGCGTCAGCGCGGGCGCGGGCCACGCGCGCGCCGCCGAAGCGCTCCGCGCCTGCGCCGCGCTTCATCCCGCAGGCGTGGAAGCCGTGCATCTGGACGTCATGGACTTCGTCCCGGCGAGCTTCAGGGCGCTCTACGCGGACTTCTACATCAAGCTCGTCACGCATCAGCCGGCGCTGTGGAGCTATCTCTATCAGAAGACCGACAACGCATCGCCGCGATCCCTCGGCGAGCGCGTGCGACGCGCCGTCGAGCGGCTCAACTGCCGCGCGCTGAAAGCGGAGATCGCGCGCCACAAGGCCGACGCCATCGTCTGCACGCATTTTCTGCCGGCCGAATTGCTGTCGCGCGAGCGTCGAAAGGGCAATCTGCAGACGCCGGTATGGGTGCAGGTGACGGACTTCGATCTGCATCGGCTGTGGGTCGTCCCGCATATGCAGGGCTATTTCGCCGCGAACGATGAAATCGCCTGGCGCATGCGCGAACGCGGCCTGCCGCACGATTCGATTCACGTAAGCGGCATTCCCGTGATGCCCGCGTTCGGCGAGCGCTACGACCGCGCGTCGTGCGCGGCGGAGTTCGGCATCGATCCGACGCGCCGCACGTTTCTGATGATGTCGGGCGGCGCCGGACTCGGCGGGCTGGACGCGCTCGCCGCGCGTTTATTGTCGATGGACGCGGATTTTCAGCTCATCGCGCTCGCGGGCCGCAACGAAGCGCTGCTGCATGCGCTGCGCGAAGTCGCGCGGCGTCATCCGGGACGACTGTTGCCGATGGGTTTCACATCGCAGGTCGAACGCCTGATGGCTTGCGCCGATCTCGTCATCACGAAGCCGGGCGGCCTCACGACATCCGAATGCCTCGCGATGGGCGTGCCGATGATCGTCAATTCGCCGATTCCCGGTCAGGAAGAGCGCAACGCCGATTTCCTGCTGGAACGCGGCGTCGCGCTGAAGGCCATCGATGCCGCCGCGCTCGAATATCGCATCCGCATGCTGCTAGACGAACCCGCGCAACTGGACGCGATGCGCCGACGTATCGCGCCGATTGCGCGTCCCGATGCCGCGCGCGTCGTGCTGGACACGGTGCTCGGGAGCGCGGCATGAGGCAATGCGCATGTAAAGCGGGCCGCTTGATCGCGCTGATCGCGTGGGTCGTGCTCCTCGGCTTCTTTTTCGCCAACGTCGAGATTCAGATTGAAGGCAGCGCGGGCTGGGCCGCGAATCTGCCGACGTGGCGCATCGAACATCACTGGCTGCTCGACATCTTCTGGGGCGGCCGGCCCATGACCGGCTATCACGCGTGGGTGTTTCCGTTCGTCGCGCTCTTCTTTCATCTTCCGGCCGTCTTCTTCGCGCGATGGTCGTGGCGCATGGAAGCGCGCATCGTCGCGTGCATCATGACGTTCTGGCTCGTCGAAGACTTTCTGTGGTTCGTCCTCAATCCGGCGTACGGCGTTGCGCGTTTCGACCCGCAGCACGTGGCGTGGCACAAGCACTGGATCGCGTTCGCGCCCACCGACTACTGGACGATGAGCGCCGCCGCGTGCGTGCTGTTTTCCCTGTCGATGCGGGAAGGATCGCGCCGTGCGTAGAGTCGTGATGGTTGCGTTTTATGGCGCGGCTGCGGCGGCGTTCGCGCTTGTGTCGATGCTGAAGGCCGCGCCGGTCGTCCCGCATCCGAGCGATGCGCCGCGTGCCGTGACCGTCGCCGCGCGGCCGCTGAACTGGGCCGAGCCGATGGTCTTCACGCACGTCGACAATCTGCATCGCATCTCGCCGTCGCTTTACCGGAGCGCGCAGATTACCGCCGACGATCTCCCGCATTTGCGCGCGCTCGGCATCCGCAAGATCATCAGCTTTCGCTCGTTTCATTCGGATGAAGCGCTGCTGGCGGGCAGCGGCATCGCGCTGGAACGCATTCCCATGAATACGTGGGACATTCGCGACGAAGACATGATCGCCGCGCTCAAGGCGCTACGCAACGCGGACCGCGATGGCCCGATCCTCATTCATTGCCAGCACGGCGCGGACCGGACGGGGCTGGTGTCCGCGCTGTATCGCGTGGTCTATCAGGGATGGACGAAGCAGCAGGCGGAAGACGAACTGCTGCATGGCGGCTACGGCTTTCATCCGGTGTGGGGAAACATCGTGCGCTATCTGGAGCGCGTGGATGTCGAACAGCTCCGGCGCGAGGCGGGCGTCGTTTTGGCGACGCACGGCTGACACGCTGCGACGACAGTCAGAAGCGCGTGCCGACGCTGCATCCGCCGAAGCCGGCGCCGTTGGTGGCCCAGCCGGCGCATCCGAAGAGACCGCATCCGCCGAGCAGAAGCGTTGCGACGACGAGCACGGCAGCAGTGCGAACGATGTTCATGGCGATGCGAGCGTTGACCGGATGGCGCGCATTGTCGCCGACGCTTCTCGCGTCGCTGTGAAAATGCGTCGCCGTCGCCATCGCCATCGCCATCGCCGGAGCGCGGAGCGCGAAGGCATCGTCAATGCGGAATCGGCAACTTGATCGGATCGCGCTCTCCGGCGATCGCGAACACGAGCAGCTTTGCCGGCTCCGTGGCGCTCGCATTTTTCGCCACGATGTGATGCGCGCCCGGCGGTTCGTACCACGATTCGCCCGGCCCGTACGTCCTCGCCGCCGATCCTTCGAGCTGCGAGACGACGTGCCCCTTGAGCACATACGCGAAGATCGATCCCGGATGCATATGCGCTTCCGATGCCTGTCCCGGCTTGAACGCGACGGTCGCCATCAGCACGTTCTTGCCGGGCGCTTCGGGCACGGATTGTTTCATCACGGGCGTGACCGTTTCCGAATCGGCACCTTGCGCCCACGTGCCGGACGTTTCTGCCATCGCGACCGCCATCATCGCCGTCAGAAGAAGAATTCGACGGATGCTCATGTGCATCTCCTCACTCCGGCATCTTGCGAAACGCAATCGCGAAACGGTTCCAGCTATTGATCGTCGAGACGAGCAAGGTCAGATCGGCGATTTCCTCGTCGCTGAAATGCGGCTTGACGGATTCCCAGACGGCGTCCGGCACGTGATCGTGCGCGATGAGCGTCAGCGCTTCGGTCCATTCGAGCGCGGCGCGTTCGCGGTCGGTGAAGAACGGCGTTTCGCGCCATGCAACGACCGTCGCGAGACGCCGGTCCGTTTCGCCGCCCTTGCGCGCGTCGGTCGTGTGCATGTCGACGCAAAACGCACAGCCGTTGATCTGCGACGCGCGCAGCCGCACCAGTTCGGCAAGCGACTTTTCAATCGACGACTTGCCGATTCGCTCCTCCACGCCCAAAAGTGCTTTGATCGCGGCGGGACTGGCTTTATAGAAGTCGAGACGGGATTTCATGAGTGGCTCCTTGGCGGGATGGTCGGGGTGCGCGAAGTGACGCGACATCGACAGGATAGGCGCGCGGCTGGCGCGATGAAATGACCGCTTTCGCCGAATTCGAGGTGACCACCGGCAAATGGGGCACGGACGCGCTGGGTTTTGTGCACGTAGTTGCATCACAGCGTTTCGGAATTGTTCTCATCGCATTGAGAGAATTCCTAGATACCACCGGAGGGCAACTGCGTAGCATTCGTTCGTACGTTGAGGTTGGCCCGAGCGAGCGAATGAAGGCATCTTTTCATCGGGAAGTGCAACGTAGAAACATTTTTCCGTTTTCCTAAACATTCATTTTTTCTGGAGTAGCAATGAAGAAACGCATCATTTCCGCCGCTGTCGCCGTCACGGGTCTCGCTGGTCTGTTCTGCATGTCGGCGCACGCCGCCGACGGCACCATCACCATCAACGGCGCGGTGTCGGATACGACGTGCTCGATCAACGGCGTGGCAAGCGGCTCGCCGGCCAACGTCACCGTCACGCTGCCGACGGTCCCGGCAGGTTCGCTCGCCTCCGCAGGCGCGATCGCGGGCACGTCGAATCTCGGCGACATCACGCTCGCGTTGAGCGGCTGTTCCGGCGCGGCCACGAAGGCCATCGCGCATTTCGAAAACGGCCCGACCGTCGATCAGGCGACCGGCTATCTGCTGAATCAGGCATCGGCGTCGCCGGCGACGAACGTCGAAGTGCGCCTGCTCAACTCGGCCATGCAGCCGATCAGCGTGCTGACGAACGCCAACAACGCCATCGGCACGAACGGCGCAACGATCAGCGGCGGCGCGGGCACGCTGAACTATTTCGCGCAGTACTACGCAACCGGCAAGGCGCAGTCCGGCGCGGTGAACACGACAGTGCAGTACACGATGCAGTATCAGTAAGTCACTGTCGCGGGGTGACTTCGCGGTTTTTAGGTCAATCAATCGGAGTAGTGAAATGAAGACGATCAGCACATGGCTCACGGCGCTCGGAATGGCCGCGATGTTCTCGACGACGGGCGCGGATGCAAGCGTCGTGATCGGCGCCACGCGGGTCGTCTATCCGATGGATCAGCGCGAAGTCACCGTCAAGCTGACCAACGACAGCGCGAACCCGTCGCTCGTCCAAGTCTGGATGGACGACGGCAACGCCGACGCCACGCCCGCCGACAGCAAGGCGCCGTTCGTCATCACGCCGCCGATCTTCCGCATGGACGCGGGCAAGTCGCAGACGCTGCGCGTGATGTTCGGCGGCGGTGCGCTGCCGCAGGACCGCGAATCGGTGTTCTGGCTCAACGTGCTCGACGTGCCGCCGAAAGCGGATGCGCAACCGGGCGCGAATACGTTGCAGTTTGCGTATCGCACGCGCATCAAGCTGTTCGCGCGGCCGACCAAACTCCCCGGTTCCCCCGACGACGCGCCGGGTCAGCTCGTCTGGAAGGTCGTGCCCGCGGCTCATGGCGAAGGTCAGGCGCTTGCCGTATCCAATCCGACGCCGTACTACGTGTCGTTCAGCGAAATCAGCGTATCGGCGGACGGACGTCGTTACGTCAACGATCAGGGCGGCATGGTTCCGCCGAAAGGGCAAGGCGTGATCGACATTCCGAAGATGGCCGGCGTGCATGCCGGCAAGGTCCACTTCACCGCGATCAACGACTTCGGCGGCGGCATGGAAGGCGACGCGTCGCTCGCTCCGTAGTCCCGACATCCGACGGCGCGCCGGTCACGCGCCACACCCCGTTTTTTCTTCTCGCCACACGCATCGGATGCGGTCGCGCCGATCTTCCTGCGCCTGTTGCATCGCCCTGAATGAACCCGTCTCGTCAACGTTCACTGCAAAGCGGAATCAGCAACGAACTGCCGTTCAAGGCGTTCTCGATGAATCCCGCCGCCTCGCTCGCGATGTTCGCATTCGCGACGCTCGGCGGCATGCACGTGGGCGCGGTTCGGGCGGCGGACGTGGCGAGCGGCAGCGCGAACGTCGAGTTCGACACGACCTTCCTGCGCCTCGACGCGAAGGAACGCCAGGACGTTTCGCGTTTCTCGCGCGGCAACACGATCAAGCCGGGCACGTACGACGTCGACATCTGGATCAACGACGGCCGGGTGGCCCGCGAGCCGGTGCGCTTCGTCACGCCGCCCGAAGGCGGCAACGCGCGCGCGTGCCTCACGCGCGCGGCGCTGCAGGGCTACGTCGATTTCGCGAAAGTCGCGGCGGATCCTCATGACGAAGGCGACGCGTGCCTCGACGTCAGCGCCGCCATTCCGGGCGCGAGCGCCGATTTCGACTTCGGCGAGCAGAAACTGTCGCTGTCGATTCCGCAGATCTACGTTCGCAACACCGCGCGCGGCTACGTCCCGCCGGAGCAATGGGACGAGGGCGTCAACGCGGGCTTTCTGAGCTACAACGCGAACGCGTACCGCTCGAATAACGGCGGCGTGAGTTCGACGCAGGAATATCTCGGCATCAGCGCGGGCGTCAATATCGGCGGATGGCACTTTCGGCATCAATCGTCGGTGACGGCGGCGACGCGCCAGGCCACGCAATTCGACGACATCGCCACCTACGTCCAGCACGATCTGCCGAAGCTGCGCGCGCAAGTCACGCTCGGCGATGCGCGCACGACCGGCGACGTCTTCGATAGCGTCCAGTTTCGCGGCGCGCAAGTCGCAACCGACGATCGCATGCTGCCCGAATCGCTGCGCGGTTATGCGCCAGTCGTGCGCGGCACGGCGGAATCGAATGCGCGCGTGACGGTGCGGCAGAACGGTCAGGTGATCTACGAAACGAGCGTGCCGCCCGGGCCGTTCGAGCTTCGCGATCTCTACGCGACGGGCTACGGCGGCAATCTAGACGTGACCGTCACGGAAGCCGATGGCCGCATGCGGCAATTTTCCGTTCCGTACGCATCGATTGCGCAGTTGCTGCGTCCGGGCACCACGCGTTTCGCGGTCACGGCGGGGCAGTTGCGCGACGAGGCGCTCGACACGCAACCCGGCTTCGTGCAACTCACGATCCAGCGCGGGCTGACCAATCTCGTCACGCTGTACGGCGGCGCGGTGGCATCGACGGGCTATGTGGCCGCCAACCTTGGCGCGGCGCTGAACACGAAGCTGGGCGCGCTCGCCGCCGACATCACGACCGCCCGCACCGACGTTCCCGACGGGCAGACGCTGAGCGGCCACAGCCTGCATATCGGCTACAGCAAGGTGTTTTCGCCGACGGACACGAATATCTCGCTGGGCGCGTATCGCTTTTCGGATGCGAATTACCTCGGTCTCGCCGATGCCGCGCGCCTTCGCGACGACGCAATGCACGGCGGCATCCTCGCGCAGCCCGACCGCCAGCGCGGACGCTTCCAGCTTACGGTGAATCAGTCGCTCGGCACGCACGGATCGTTCTTTGCAACGGTGTCGTCGCAGAGTTACTGGAATCGTCCGGGACACGACACGTTCTATCAGGCTGGCTATTCGAACAGTTTCAAATACGGCACCTATAGCGTCTCGGCGGGCCGCACGCGCAACGGCGACGGCAAGTTTTCCGATCAGTTCATGGTCAGCACGACGATTCCGCTCGGCCATTCGCAGCACGCGCCGATGCTGTCCGCGAACTTCAATTCGAACGATGGCGCGGCGAGCTTGCAGACGAGCATCGGCGGGACGGCGGGCGATCGCGACCAGTACAGCTACAACGTGTACGGCACGGCCGCGAAGAACGACCACGCCGATGCGAACCTCAACGGCGGCGCGAGCGGCATCTATCGCGGCGCGCACGCGCAGGTGAGCGCGTCGGCGAGCGGCGGGGCGCATTCGTCGCAGATGTCGGCGGGCGTGAGCGGATCGATCGTCGCGCATCCGGGCGGCATCACGCTGGCGCAGACGGTCGGCGATACGTTCGGCATCGTCGAGGCGAAGGGCGCGGAAGGCGCGAGCGTGTCCGGCGCGCAGGGCGTCGAGGTGGACAAGCGCGGCTATGCGGTCGTGCCGTATCTGACGCCGTACGGCATGAATACGGTCGATCTCGATCCGAAGGGCACGTCCGCCGATGTCGAGCTCGAATCGACGTCGGAGCATACCGCGCCGCATCTCGGCTCCATCGTGATGCTCAAGTACAAGACCACGACGGGCCGCGCCGCGCTCATCCGCGCGCCGCTCGACGGCGGCGAGCCGTTGCCGTTCGGCGCGGAAGTGGTCGATGCGAACGGACGCAACGTCGGCGTCGTCGCGCAGGACAGCCGCGTGTTTGCGCGCGGTATCGAAGATAGCGGAACGCTCGTCGCGAAGTGGGGCGATGAGCGAAGCCAGCAATGCGCGATCGCCTACACGCTGCCGAAGAAAGACGCGAGCGGCGATGCAAGTCCGATTTACGCATCGGTCGAATCGCATTGCCGGGTGGCTATCACGACGGCGGGCGACCTACACTGATAATCGAAGGAGGCTTCCTTGACGCACGCAAGCACGATCGCTTCATCCTGCCGGACCGGGCGCAGGCTCCCCGGATTGTTTCTTTTGCTCATGTTCGCGATTGCATGGGCGTGCGCGTTGCCGGGCAACGCCTACGCGGGTATGACGTGCGGCACGGGCAACGTGAACAAGTCGCTTGCGACCGGGGCCATTCCCGTATCGGTCAGCGCCGTGCCGGGCATGACCGTGGCGACCGTTCCGCCCGCTGCCTTCCAACTGAACTGCCATTTCATCAGCACCCTCAACCCGACGACCGTCACGTCGGCTGTGCTATATGCGGATTTCAAAACGAACGCGCCGTTGGTGTCGGGTTATAACGATGTGTACCAGACCAGCGTCGCGGGCCTCGGCGTTCGATTCACCTTCGATTCATCGCAGTGCAGTGCAAGCGGTGTCGTGCTGGCCAATGGCGCCGTTCGGCTGTCCTGTCCGTTCAGCGGACCCTTGGACGGCCCGTACATGGCGGCGAACGTCACGGTCACCGCAACATTGCTCATGACGGGGCCACTTGCGTCCGGCGCGTCCTCGCTGACGTCGGCGCCTGCGGTGACGATCACGTTCTCGCAGTCGGACCAGTCCGGTTCCTGGGGGCAGACGCCGCTCTTCACCGGCGCGGCGTCGGGCGTCGTGACGCACGCGACGTGCTCCGTCAATCAGTCGAGCGTCGCCGTCCTGATGCCGACCGCCGATACGCGCGCGTTCGCCGCCGGCATCGGCGCGGTCGCGGCCCCGCAGCCGTTTTCGCTATCGCTTTCATGCTCGACGGGCGCAACGGTGCTCATCACCCTGACAGACGCTGTCGATGCGAGCAATCGAACGACGACGCTCAAGACGACGGCCGATTCCACCGCGCAGGGCATCGGCGTTCAGATTCTGAACAGCGCGGGCACGCCGGTGGCGTTCGGGCCCGACTCCGCCTTGCCGGGCAACACGAATCAATGGACGGTCGGCAGTTCGCCGAACGGGACGCTTCAAGTGCCGCTGACGGCCCGCTACGTGCGCACGGGCGCGGTCAATGCCGGGACGGTCAGGGCGCTCGCGACGTTCACGATGTCGTACCAGTGACGCCTCATTGACAGCAATCGAAAGTGATTATTCCAACGAACCCGCTGGCCGCCGATCAATAGCATTCCAGGCGATACTCGTCGCCCTAATGACGCAGACGCTGCCCGCCCTGGCCGCCACGATCCTGTTTCCGTCCAGCGGCACCGGCAGTCTCGCGAATCTGGCGTTTCCCGCCTCGATGACCATTTCACGCGATGCGGCAATCGGCACGGTTTTGAATACGGAGGCTGCAAACGTTGGGTTGTCCGCGTCAGGGGTGACGTGCAACGTGCAGAAAACTGTGACGGTCAATGGCACGTCCATTCCCGGCGATGCCCAAACGTTCCAGACCAACGTGCCGGGCATAGGCGTGCGCTTTTACATCACCGATGGCTGGAACGGCGGGTTCGTTCAGGTTCCCATCTCGCAGACCCTGGTATCGCCCACGGGATCGACGGCTCACTATACGAGAGCGGATCTCGTCGTCACCGGACCCGTCGGCGCGGGTTCCCTGACGACACTTCCGAGCATGACCGTCACGTTCACCGGAAGCTGCATCACGACGGTGACCACCACGCAGTCCCTCACGACCGGCTCGGCGGTCACGAGCAACACATGCAGCGTCACGACGCCTGCGATCGTCTTCAATCTCCCCAAGGGGCTGTCGAAGAACTTGCCGACAGTCGGCGCGACCACGGGCGACACGACGCTGCCGATCGGCCTGAACTGTGCCGCCGGCGTGAAGGTCGCCGTGACGATCACCGACGCCACGACACCTTCGAACCGGACTACGACGTTGTCGCTGGCGCAGGGATCATCGGCTTCGGGCGTCGGCATCCAGATATTGAACGGCAGCACGCCCGTCGCGTTCGGACCGGATTCGGCCGTGGCGGGGAACACGAATCAGTGGTCGGCGGGCACGGCATCCGGCGGCGTGATGCAGATTCCGATCACGGCGCGGTACGTGCGCACGTCGGCGACACTCGTGCCCGGCAGCGTCGCGGCCCGCGCCACGTTCACCATGTCGTACCAGTAAAGCTGCATCGGACCAAAAAAACCCGCGCATGAAACGCGGGTTCTCGTTTGCTCACTCAAGCGCCGCGGCCGGCCCGAAGAACTCATAGCGGCTCTGCGATTCCGGCACGCCGAGCGCCTTCAGATGCTTCTTGACCGCCTGCATGAACGACTTCGGCCCGAGGAAATACGCATCGACATCGCGATTCTTCGGGAGCCACTTATCGAGCAGCGCCTCGGTCACGAAGCCGAAGCCGTGCGCTTCGCGATCGCCGTCGCGCCGCTGTTCGTAGCAATAGAAGTGCTTCAATTGCGGATGCTTCGCCGCGAGATCCTCGATGACCGTGCGGAACGCATGCACGCCGCCATGCCGCGCGGCGTGGATGAAGTGGATCGGACGCGTGGTCGCGGCGAGCGCGGCGTGCAGCATCGCGAGCGTCGGGGTGATGCCCACGCCGCCGCTGATCAGCACGAGCGGCTTTTCGCTGTGGTCCAGCTTGAAGTCTCCGGCAGGCGGATACAGCTCGAGCACGTCCTGTTCGCGCACCTGATCGTGCAGGAAATTCGAGACCTTGCCTTCCGGCTCCCGCTTCACGCTGATGCGATATTCGCGTCCGTTCGGCGCCGCCGAAAGCGAGTAGTTGCGGCGCAGTTCTTCGCCGCCGATCATCATGCGCAAGCCGATGTATTGCCCCGGATGGAAGTCGAGCAGCGCGCCCCCGTCTTCGGGCACGAGATAGAACGACGTGATCTCGTCGCTCTCGGCCACCTTGCGCGCGACGACGAAGCGCCGCGTGCCGCGCCATCCGCCGGGCGCTTTCTCGCGCTCGCTGTAGATGCCTTCTTCCAGCCCGATCAGCAGATCGGCGAGTTGTTGATACGCGGCGGCCCATGCCTCGATCACGGCATCGGTGGCGATCTCTTCGCCGAGCACTTCGCGGATCGCGCGCAGCAGGCACGCGCCGACGATCGGATAGTGCTCGGCCTGAATGTTCAGCGCGACGTGCTTGTTGATGATTTGCCCGACGAGGCCGCCGAGCTTTTCGAGTTCGTCGATATGACGCGCGTACATCAGCACGCCGTTGGCGAGCGCGCGCTGCTGCGCGCCGCTGGCCTGATGCGCCTGGTTGAACATCGGGCGCACTTCCGGATACTCGTTGAGCATCATCGCGTAGAAGTGGCGGGTGAGCGCCTCGCCGCCGCTTTCGAGCAGGGGAACGGTGGCTTTGACGATGGCGCGGTGTTCGGCTGACAGCATGGTGTAGTCCTCGTGACAAGGCGAAGCGCGTGCTTCGCAATCGGCCGTTCCTTATACAGATTCCGTGCCAGTGTAGAATTCCAAAGGAATCAATTGCTTGGGAAACGTCATGGTCGATTCAACCCTGGTCAAACGGACTGCTGACGTAGTCGCAATGACTTCGCGCGTTTTGCTCGATGCGCTCGTGCCGCTCATCGAAGACCTGTCGCGCGACATGCCGGAAGCCGAGCGCTACCGGCGTTTGCTGAGCACGCTGCGCGCGCTTTTTCCCGGCGATGCCGCCGCGCTCCTGCGTCTCGACGGCGACACGCTCGTGCCGCTCGCCATCGACGGGCTGTCGAGCGACACGCTCGGCCGGCGCTTTCGCTTGAGCGAACATCCGCGTTTCGCGCGCATTCTGGCTCAACCAGAACCGACGCGTTTTCCCGCCAATTCCAAGCTGCCCGATCCCTACGACGGCCTCGTCAAGCACGCCGGCGCGGATCTCGAAGTGCACGATTGCCTCGGCAGCCCGCTTTTCATCGACGGCCGGCCGTGGGGCCTGCTCACGCTCGATGCGCTCGATCCCGCGCGTTTCGACGGCATCGACATGGCGTCGCTGCAGGCGTTTCTCAGTCTCGCGGCGGCGACCGTGAGCGTCGCGGAGCGCATCGACAGGCTCGCGCAAACGAGCGAAACCGAACGGCAGCGCGCCGAAGTGTATCGGCAGGCGAGCGGGCCGCGTCGACGGGAGATGATCGGCAGCAGCGCGTCGCACAAGCATCTGATGGACGAAATCGCGATCGTCGCGTCGAGCGATCTGACCGTGCTCGTCACCGGCGAGACCGGCGTCGGCAAGGAACTCGTCGCGTGCCAGATTCACGCGCTTTCGCCGCGCGCCGACAAGCCGCTCGTGAGCCTCAATTGCGCGGCGCTGCCCGATACGCTCGTCGAAAGCGAGTTGTTCGGGCATGTGCGCGGGGCGTTCTCGGGCGCGTCGTCGGACCGGCGCGGGAAGTTCGAACTCGCGGATGGCGGCACGCTCTTTCTCGATGAAGTCGGCGAACTGCCGCTCGCCGTGCAGGCCAAGTTGCTGCGCGTGCTGCAGAACGGCCAGTTGCAGCGCATCGGGTCGGATAGCGAGCATCGTGTCGATGTGCGGCTGATTGCCGCCACCAATCGCGATCTCGCCGACGAAGTGCGCGCCGGTCGCTTTCGCGCGGATTTGTATCACCGGCTGTCGGTGTACCCGCTCGTCGTGCCGCCGCTGCGCGAGCGGGGCCGCGACGTGCTGCTGCTCGCGGGCTATTTCCTCGAAGAGAACCGCTCGCGGCTCGGGCTGTTGAGCTTGCGGCTGTCGGCGGATGCGCAGGCCGCGCTGCTCGCGTATCGCTGGCCCGGCAACGTGCGCGAACTCGAGCATCTGATCGGGCGAAGCGCGCTGAAGGCACTGGCGGCGAATCGCGAACGGCCGCGCATCCTCACGCTCACCGCCGCCGATTTCGGTATCGCCGACAACGCGACGCCCGCGTCCCCGAGCGCGCCCGCGACGAGCGCGCCGGCCGCGGATTTCCGCGAAGCCGTGACCGCCTACGAGCGCACGCTCATTCTCGATGCGCTCGCGCGCAACGGCCAGAACTGGGCATCGACGGCGCGGGAGCTGGGCATCGACCGGGCGAATCTGAATCGGCTTGCGCGGCGTCTCGGCCTGAAATGATGCTTATCCCGAAAACATGCGTCATACCAAGACACGCCAATAGCGACGCGCTTGTGACGCAATCGATCGTTCAGTTGCCCATCTCAAAATAATGCGTTTCCTTGTCTAAACGCAAAAAAGTGTGGCGTCTTGTCATGCGTATCGATTGAAGGTATTGAGACAATCTCAGGGCTGGAGAAAACGGGGATCACCTCCTAACATCTGAAAAGTCAGGCTGAACCCGTCATCGGCGAAAGACAGTGCAGTGCCTTGAACAACCGCGTCGGGCGCGCATCGATTGAATACTGTCGATTCGCACGCGGCGAACGAAAAACGGCAACTCGACACGGGGGATACGTGCATAACGTGGGATACGTCGGATACGCGGCTCAGCGTAGCGCCAGGATCGCGCTTTCCGCACTCTCCGCGCTCGTCGCGTTTTTCAGCATGGCGGCGTTCGCCGCGGACGCGCCGCAATCCGCTGCGGGCGCGCCACTTGAACGCGCACCGGACACGATGCAGGCGCGCGTCATGGGATGCGCCGCGTGTCACGGCGCGCACGGCGAGGGCACCGACAACGACTACTTCCCGCGTCTGTCCGGCAAGCCCGCGGGCTATCTCTACAACCAGTTGCTCGCATTCCGCGACGGGCGCCGCAAGTACCCGCCGATGAATTACCTGCTCGCGTATCTGCCCGACGCCTATCTCAAGCAGATCGCCGATTACTTCGCCGCCGAGCGTCCGCCGTTCCCGCCGCCCGCGCCCGTCACCGCCGACGCGAAGACGCTCGATCTCGGCAAGACGCTCGTCACCAAGGGCGACGCATCGCGCAAGATACCGGCGTGCGTGACTTGTCACGGCGCGTCGATGACCGGCATGGAGCCGGCCATTCCCGGCTTGCTCGGGCTGCACGCGGACTACCTCAGCGCGCAACTGGGCGCATGGCGATACGGCACGCGCACGACGTTCGCGCCCGACTGCATGCGCCAGATCTCGCAGCTCTTGAGCGAGCGCGACATCACCGCGATCGCGGCCTATCTCGCTTCGCTGCCCGCGCCGGCCAATCCGTCGCCGGTCGCGGCCGGCTCATTGAAGATGCCGCTCGCGTGCGGCAGCGTTCAACACTAGAGAGGACCCGACGTGCTTCGTTTCCGACAACTTGGGGCGCTTGCCGTGACGGTCTTTCTCGCGGCGTTGGCCGGGCCGGTCCACGACGCGGCGGCGCAAGCGAAGACTTTCGATGCCGCCACCGTGAAGCGCGGCGAGTACCTCGCGCGCGCGGGCGACTGCATCGCGTGCCATACGCTGCCCGCGGGCAAGACGTTCGGCGGCGGCCGCCCGATGGAAACGCCCTTCGGCACGCTCTACACGCCGAACATCTCGTCGGACAAGGAGACGGGCCTCGGTCAATGGACCGCCGACGACTTCTACAACATGATGCACACGGGCCGCTCGCGCGACGGCTCGCTGCTTTATCCGGCGATGCCGTTCACGTCCTATACGAAGGTCACGCGCGCCGACTCCGACGCCATCTACGCGTTCCTGATGTCCACGCCGCCCGTGCATCAGCCGAACCGCCAGCATGAATTGCGCTTTCCGTTCAATCGTCGCGAATTGCTGATCGGCTGGCGCTCGCTCTTCTTCAGGCAGGGCGAGTACGAGCCGGACCCGAAACAGTCCGTCGAATGGAATCGTGGCGCGTATCTCGTCGAAGGACTCGGACATTGCTCGATGTGCCACACCGCGATCAACGCGCTCGGCGGCAACGTGTCGTCGAAGGCGTTCGAAGGCGGGCTGATTCCGATTCAGAACTGGTATGCGCCGTCGCTGACGTCGAACAAGGAAGCGGGCCTGGGCGAGTGGAGCATCGACGAGATCGTGGGGCTGCTGCACGCGGGCGTGTCGAACAAGGGCGCGGTGTACGGGCCGATGGCCGAGGTCGTCTACGACAGCCTGCAACATCTGAACGAAGAAGACGTGCGCGCGATGGCCGTGTATCTGAAGGCGCTGCCCGCGCGCGCCGGCGACAAGTCCGAGCCGCCGAGCCAGGCCGTCACCGAACAGCGCACGAGCCTTTCGCCGCTCGGCAAGAAGATCTACGACGCGCAATGCGCCGAATGCCACGCCACGCAAGGCCAGGGCAAGCCGCCCGACTTCCCGCCGCTCGCGAGCAATCAGTCGATCGTGATGAGCTCGGCGGTCAACCCGATCCGCATGGTGCTGAACGGCGGCTATCCGCCCGGCACGTTCAAAAATCCGAAGCCTTACGGGATGCCGCCGTTCGCGCAATCGCTGTCGGACGTGGAGGTCGCGGCGGTGGTCACCTATATCCGCACGGCGTGGGGCAATCGCGGCGCGCCGGTATCGGTGAAGGAAGTGAACGAGCTGCGCTCCGCACCGCTTTACTGAACCTTGACGACACCATGAACGAAGATCCCAACGAAGACGCGAAGCTCGACGAAATCGTCCGAAGCGGTCCCGGCGGCGCGCTCGCGGTCGCGGGCGTGGCGACGGCCATCGTCATCGGCATCTGGTTCGCCTTTTACTTCGCCGTGTTTCTGCCTCGCGGCGTCATCCAGTGATTCACGCATCGATTCATTAGCGCAGAACTTATGGCCATCCATCCCGATTCACACGAAGTCGCCGAACGCGTCGAGAAACGCTGGGCGATGCTCGTCCTCGCGATCGTCGTCGTGCTCGTCGCGATGGTCGTCTACACCGGCCTGCACTGGGCGATGATGCCGCCCTCGCGCGTCGAAACCGTGCGGCCCGAAACGCTGCACGTGTCGGGCGAATTCATCGAAAGCAATCTGGGCAGCGCGCCCGAAAGCGACGGCTCGGTGACCGTGCGCGTGGTCGCGCAGCAGTACTCGTTCACGCCGCAATGCCTGCTCGTGCCGGCCGGCGTGCCCATCACGTTCCGCGCGACGAGCTCGGACGTGGTGCACGGCTTTCTCATCACGAAGACCAATATCAACTCGATGCTGGAGCCGGGTTATGTCTCGACGTTCAAGACTACGTTCGACGAACCCGGCGATCATCTGATGCCGTGCCACGAGTTCTGCGGCGTGGGGCATCACGGCATGTGGGCGCATGTGAAGGTGATTGACCGAGCGGAGTTCATGCAGATGGCCGAGAAGCTGCCGGCCGATTCGCGGAGACTGTCCTGTGTTAAATAGCAAGCGCCTCATCCTCGCGCACTTCTGGCTCGCGTTCATTGCGTTCGGCGTCGCGCTCCTGCTCGGCGCGTGGCAGATGTTCGCGCGCAGTCCGCTCTTTGCCGGGCTGCAGAATCCCGAGATCTACTATCGATCGGTGACGGCTCACGGTTCCGCGATGGGCTACGTGTTCCCGACGCTCATCGCGATGGGCTTCGGCTACGCGGTCACGGAGCTTGCGCTGAAGCGCGCACTCGTGGGCTTGCGCTGGGCGTGGATCGGCTTCTGGCTCGTCGCGGTCGGCTCCGTCATGGCGATGATCCCCGTCGCCCTGGGCCTCGCCTCGGTGCTCTACACGTTCTATCCGCCGATGATCGGCAACGCGTTCTATTACCTCGGCGTGGTGCTGGTGGTGGTCGGCTCGTGGATTTGGGTCGCGCTAATGTCGGTGAATCTGCACGCATGGAAGCGCGACAACCCCGGCAAGGTCGTGCCGCTACCGATGTTCGCCACGGTCGCGGGCGCATATCTGTGGGGCTGGACGGCAGTGGGCGCGGCCATCGAAGTGCTCTTCATGATCCTGCCGGTGGCGCTCGGCTGGAAGTCCACCATCGATGCCGGTCTTGCGCGCGTGTTCTTCTCGTGGACGCTGCACGCCATCGTCTATTTCTGGCTGATGCCCGCGTATATCGCGTATTACACGATCATCCCGCGCGCCATCGGCGGACGCCTCTATAGCGATGCAATGGCGCGCATCTCGTTCATCCTGTTCCTCGTGGTCTCGATGCCCATCGGCATTCACCACTTGTTCGCCGATCCGCAAGTGGGCTCGGGCTTCAAGTTCATGCACTCGGTGTTCACCGCGCTCGTCGCCGTGCCGACGCTTCTGACCGTGTTCACGATCTGCGCATCGGTGGAAATCGCGGCGCGGCTGCGCGGCGGCAAGGGCGCGTTCGGCTGGATCAAGGCGCTGCCGTGGAGCAATCCGATGATGCTGGCCCTCGCGTTTTCGTTCGTCATGCTGGGCTTCGGCGGCGCGGGCGGCATCATCAACATGAGCTATCAGCTCGATTCCACCGTGCACAACACGCAGTGGGTGACGGGCCATTTCCATCTGATCTTCGCGGGCGCGATCGTCATCATGTACTTCGCGATTGCGTATGACTTGTGGCCACATCTCACGGGGCGCGCGCTGCAAAGCGTGAGGCTCATGCGCTGGCAACTGTGGCTGTGGTTCATCGGCATGATCGTGCTGACGTTTCCGTGGCATTACACCGGCATTCTCGGCATGCCGCGTCGCATGGCCTTTTACGACTATGGCGATCCGCAGATCGCGCATCAGGCGGCGTCGGTCATCATGTCGGTGATCGGCGGCTTCATTCTGGTCGTGTCGGCGGTGCTGTTCTTCGTCGTGCTGATACGCGGGCATCGCGCGCCGCGCGTGAGCGTCGAGCAATTCACGTTCAGCCGCGCGATACACGAGCCGCGTTCGATGCCCATCGCGCTCAACAGCTTCGCGCTGTGGCTCGCGCTGATGATCGGTCTCACGCTCGTCAACTACGGCTATCCGATCGCGCAACTGCTCGCGCGGTCCGATACATCGGTGCCCGCCGTTCCCATCGGAGCGCAGCGATGAGCGAAGAACGCCTCTTCACCTTCCGCAATCGCTGGTTCGCGACCAGCGTGCTGGGGACCATCGGCATCGCGGCTATATCGGCGGTGATCGGCTTCGTGTGGCTGCCGTCCGTTCAGCGCGATGCCTCGTTCACCGGCATCTGGAACGCCATCTGCAGCGCGGCGGGCGCGCCGCGCAACTGGTTCGCGGGCGAGTCGACCGTCGAGCCGAAGAAGAAGCTCACGGCCGTGGAAGTCACGCCGCAACTGCTCGTCAATGCGACATCGAACTCCATCGGACGCGGCGCGACGCTCGCCTTGCGATGCACGATGTGCCACGGCGAACGCGGCATGAGCGAAGCGAATTCGCCGAATCTCGCGGGGCAGTATGCGTCGGTGATCTACAAGCAACTCATCGACTTTCAGACGGGCGCGCGCAATAACGCGGTGATGTCGCCGATGTCCGTCAATCTGAGCGATCAGGACATGCGCGATCTCGCCGCCTACTATGCGAACCTGCCGCGTCCGCCCGCGCAGCGCAAGGTGAGCGATGCGCTCGCGCCGACGATCGTGTCCCACGGTGCGCCGATGCGCAATATCGCGCCGTGCGCGGCGTGTCACGGCGGCATCGACAACAAGGCGGGCAGTCCTTGGATCGATGGCCTTCCGGCCGCTTATACGAAGGCGCAACTGATCGCGTTCGCCAACGGCACGCGCACGAACGACATCAACGAAGTCATGCGCAATGTCGCGCGCAACATGACGCCCGAGGAGATCGATGCCGCCGCGAACTACTACGCGCGCGAGCTGAACCGCTAATGCGCGGGTGAGCGGCGACGCGCGAATCGCCGCTTGGCGGACAGGGGCTTCGTTGCCCTGGCCGTGCGCTTTCTGTATCGTGGACCGATGAATGCTGGCGTCGTATGAAAACATGCGGCTGCCCGCACCAACGGAAACGATCACATGGACGCACACAGCAGCACCATCCGCACCGACGTATTGATCATCGGCGCCGGGCCTGTCGGCCTCTTTGCCGCGTTCGAGGCCGGCGTCATCGGGCTTTCGTGTCATATCGTCGATGCGCTCGGCCGTATCGGCGGGCAATGCATCGAGCTTTATCCCGAGAAGCCCATCTACGACATTCCCGCGATTCCGTCATGCACGGCGCGCGAACTCGTCGATCGTCTCATGACGCAGATTCGCCCCTTCGATGTGCCGATCCATCTTTCGCAGCGCGTGCAGACGGTCACGCAGCGTGAGGATCATCGCTGGACAGTGCATACCGAACAAGGCCTCACGTTCGATGTCGCCGCCATCCTGATCGCGGCGGGCAACGGCGCGTTCGTGCCGCAGCGTTTGCAGTTGCCGCACGCCGATGCGCTCGAAGAACGCCACGTGTTCTACAGCGTGCCGCGTATCGACGATTTCCGCGATCGCGATGTCGTGATCGCCGGTGGCGGCGATTCTGCGCTCGACTGGGCGCTCGCGCTGTGCGGCGTCGCGCGCAAGCTGACGCTCGTGCATCGGCGCAACGGCTTTTCGGCGGCGGCGGCTTCCGTTGCCGCGATGAAAAGCAAGGTGGAAGCGGGCGCGATGGACTTCGTCGTCGGCATGATCGATTCGCTCGATGCCCCCGACGACGCGCTGCGCGCCGTGCGCATCAAGCATATCGACGGCACGACCGACATTCCCGCCGACAAGCTGCTCGTGCTGTACGGACTCGTCGCGGATCTCGGGCCGATCGCAGACTGGAATCTCGATGTGCGCGGCGGGCGCATCGAAGTCGATACGTCGAATTACGAATCGTCGCGGCCCGGCATCTTCGCGGTCGGCGATATCGCGCAGTATCCGAACAAGCAGAAGCTCATTTTGTCGGGCTTTCACGAGGCGTCGCTCGCGCTGCGCAAGGCGTATGCGTATGCGTATCCCGACAAAAAGCGCGTGCATGTGCATTCGAGCTACGACGCGAAACTCGCCGAACGCGTGCAGGCCAGTGCCGCCGAATGAGACGCGGGCCGCGTGATGATCGGGCGAATCATCGGCTGGCTGATGCTGCTTGCGTTCGTCGCGGCGCTGATCTTCGCGTATGGCGTGTGGTCGCGCCGCATTGCCGTACCCGAACAATACGATCCCTTCGCGCCGCTCGACGTGCGCGCGCCGCGCGGCCCGCTCACCGCGTACAAGCTCTGGCGCACGACGCATGATGCGAAGCTCTGTGATGCGGCGCTCGCACAGTCCGGCATCGTCTATCGACCGATGGCTGATACATCCGCACCGGTCGGCTGCGAACTGAAAGACGTGGTGCGCGTGAGCCAAGCGGACGACGTGCGCTTCAGCGCGTCGTTTCTCGCGACGTGTCCGCTCGCCGTCGGCATGGCGTTCTTCGAGCAGCAGTATCTTCAGCCCGCGGCCATGGACGTGTTCGGCGAGCGCGTGACGCGCATCGAGCATGTCGGCAGTTATGCATGCCGCAACGTGAATCATCAGAAAGACGCGGCGCTCAGTCAGCACGCGAGCGCGAACGCTATCGACCTGACGGGTTTCGTTCTCGCCGATGGCCGGCGCATCACGCTCGCGCAATGGGACGATGCGGGCACGCCCGGCGCGGACTTTCTGCGCCGCGTGCACGAAGGCGCGTGCCATTCCTTCGATACGACGCTCGGACCCGACTACAACGCGCTTCACAAGACGCACTTTCATGTCGACATGGGCGCGTATCGAATCTGCCGATGATTCGTCATCGCGCATGCAGGATGGTGCATGGCGTCAGGTTCGCTAGAATCGTCATGAACGCGGCGCGGGGCAAGACCGGCGCTCGCCCTTTATTCAACCCTTACCGAACGGAAGAGCGAATGTCGAAAGAGGCCGCCACGCAAGACCCATACGAACGGCGCGCATTGCTGCTGCATCTCGGCGATGTGCTGGAGACGGTGTTTTGCCTGAGTCAATGCGCCGATGAATACGCGAGCATCGGCGATGCGGTGCGCGGCAACGACGCGCTCGCGAACTTCACGCTGCTCGGCTTCGTCGATCAGACGATGACGCCGCGCGATTTCATCCGGCGCGCATCGGGTGCGTTCTTCATCTGGCCGAAGGCGCTGCTCGATGAGACGCTCAATCGTCCGATGCTCGCGAGCACCGTCAAGTCCGATCTCTTCGACGACAACGCGTCCGGCTGGCGCGCGTATGTCGATGAGCGGCGCGCGGAAGTGTCGTGGTTCGGCGATGACGTGCCCGAGGTCGCCGCGAGCGCGGCGCCGGCGCATGCGGCGGGCGAGGGCAAGGACTCGTCGGAGCGCGCGTCCGCATCGGAAACGAAGCGCGAAAGCGTGGCGCGCAAGGGGAAGGGCAGCGCGAAGGCCGAAGCCGATGCCGGTAAGGAATTAGAAGGCGAACCATCGCGATACGCGACGTGGCCCTGGCCCAACAAATCGAGTTGATCTGATCTGCCGCCGGGAAGCAAGCGGCAGTCAGCCGCTTGCTCATCCCAAGCATCGAACTTTCAAGGCTTCTTTCCCATGCTTCCCGAGTCGCTGTCGAAGCCGATGCCATTCGGTCGTTTCGGCGCAGGCGCCTTTCCCGCCGATGTCTTGCCCGGCTCCTTGTTCAACGCGCCGCTCGCGGCGGTCGCGGCTTGTGCCGGCGGCGTGACGTTGCGCTCCTGATAAGCGGGCGTGCTGTCGTTATCGAGCCGGCTCGGCTTCGGTGAATTCGGCTGCACTTCCGTTTGCCCGGACGGCTTCTTGTTCGGCGTGGCCGTCGGCTGCTGCGCGCTCACGGCCACCGCGATCGTCGCGCCGACCAGCATCGCCGCGAGGCGGCCAAGCGTTCCTGTAGCGGGTCTCATCTCGTCCTCCCAATGTTCTGCGTTTATTGGATTCGCAGCAAACACCGGTCCTGACGCGCGTTGCGTTATCTCCGATCAGCCGAATTTGGCGGAAGAAGCCGGTGCTTCTGGCGTGGCACGATCGGACAGCGCGGTATCCTTGACAGCAGGCCCGGCGCAGGCCCGCGCGCATTCGCCCATCGGCGATTGACAGGCGGACTGCAACGACTAAAAACACCGCATCGGGGAAACGCTCGCCAATGAAACCTTCCACTTACGCGGGATTCGCGCTGCTCGCGGCATCCTGCGCCGCACTCGCCCAGCAGCCGATGACGCTGCCCGGACGCAGCCAAAGCACGGGGCAGCAGGCCATCGATACCGCCGCCTGTTATGGCTACGCCAATCAGACGACGAAGGTCAACATGGCGCGCGAATCGCAGACGCCGCCGAAGCAAGGCGCGGGCGAGACGCGCACGCTGATTTCGCCGCGTCCGGTCGAGCCGCCGCTGCCGCCGGGCGCACAGGGCGCATCGGCTGCGGTGGCGGCGTCCGGCGCATCGGCGACGGTGGCCGCGGGTGCATCGGCGCCGCGTGGCGCGTCAGCGGCGATGCCGGCATCGGACCTGGCGGCAATGCCGGCGTCGGGTGCATCGGATGCCATTCTCGGCGGCGACATGAAAATGCCGCCGCTGCCGCCGCCCGAACCGCCGATGGCCCGCTACTGGCGCGCCTACAGCGAGTGCATGCAGAACAAGGGGTATTTCGTGCGCTGAGCGCGCATCGCCTGACAGGTGGACGAGCCGGGTTATGCTGCGCGGAAGGCAACTTCGGAGCGTCGCATGAACCGGATTCCCGTCCACCAGGGACATTGCGCATGCGGCGCGGTTTGCGTGAGCGTGTTCGCCGAGCCGAAGGACGTCAACCTGTGTCACTGCATGACGTGCCGGCGCATTCACGGTGCGCCGTTCGGCGTCTATGCGATCTTCGAGCGCGATGCCGTCGAGGTTTCCGGCGACACCATCGCGTGGGCAAGCTCCGCGACGGGCCGCCGCCATCATTGTCCGACATGCGGATCGCCGGTCTATCTGGCCTTCGACGACGTGCCGGAAATCGAAGTGCCGACCGGCATCTTCGATGAAACCGGCCTCTATCCGCCCGCCTACGAAATCTGGTGCGGCACCGCCGAGCCGTGGCACGACGCGCAGGGCCGGCCGCGCTATCCGCGTAGCCGCCCTGACTGACGCCGCGTCAGGCGGCCATCCTCAGCATTCGACGATCGCCTTCACGACGCCGGCCTTCGGGTCGAGCAGCGTGGAAAACTGCTGCGGCACGTCGTTGAGTGCGAGGCGGTGCGTGTTGAGCGCATCGGTCGGCACCTTGCCCGCGCGCATCGCGGCGAGCACGGTTTCGAAGTCCTCGGGCGTGGCGTTGCGGCTCGCGAGCAGCGTCGCTTCGCGCTTGTGGAACTCGGGATCGGCGAACGACAGGCGATCCGGCACGATCGACACCAGCACGTACTTCCCGCCATGCGCGATGAATTCGAAGCCGCGTTCCATCGCGCGCGGGTTGCCGGTCGCATCGAAGACGACATCGAAGAATTCGCCGTTCGTGAGCTGCGACAGCTCTTCCTTGTCGCGCTCGCCGATCTGCACGGTCGCATCCACGCTCAATTCGCGACGGCAAAACGCCAGACGGTCTTCACGCGTATCGAGCGCCGTGACGTTCGCGCCGCGCAGCCGCGAGAACGTGATCGCCGCCATGCCGATCGGTCCCGTGCCGACCACCAGCACGCGCTGGCCCGGCTGCACGTCCGCGCGGCGCACGGCGTGCGCGCCGATCGCGAGGAATTCGATCATCGCGGCCTGGTCGAGCGTGACGCCTTCCGCCTTGTGCACGAACTGCGCGGGGAGGTTCAGATACTCGGTGAACGCGCCGTCGCGATGCACGCCGAGCACCTGGATATTCACGCAGCAGTTGGTCTTGCCCTGACGGCACGCGATGCACTTCCCGCACGACAGATACGGCATCACGTAGACGGTGTCGCCCGCCTTGAGACCGCTCGATTCGTCCGCTTCCTCGATCACGCCCGACAACTCGTGGCCCATCACGCGCGGATACGACAGATACGGCTGATTGCCCGTGAAAATGTGCAGATCGGTGCCGCACACGCCGACGCGCTTCACGCGCAGCAGCACTTCATCGGCGCCGCGCTGCGGTTTTTCGCGCTGTTCGGCCTTCAGGGTTCCGGGGGTTTCGCAGATGACGGTCAGCATCGTGAGTCTCGTTCTGATTGAGGGCGGGGAAGCGTATCAATCTATCGGCGCCGCGCGGTTTGGTCAAGCCAGTTATACACCTACGGAAACTGGTAAGGCCACATTCCGGCGCAGATGGCCGCCGAGCGCGCCCGCCGGTTTACCCGTATATTTTCACGATACTTCTGCCCCAAGGACGGTAAGTGCTTTCACTTCATGAATTCGTCGAGCGGCATCCACGGCTCTTCGTGCTGTCGGGCGCGGGCATCAGCACCGAGTCCGGCATTCCGTGTTATCGCGACCGGGAAGGCCAGCGCACCGGCCGCGCGCCGATTCTGCTCAAGGACTTTCTCGAATCCGACTATGCGCGCCGGCGTTACTGGGCGCGCAGCATGATCGGCTGGCCGGTGGTCGCGCATGCCGTGCCGAACGCCGCGCATCACGCGGTGCGGGCGCTCGCGGCGCGTTCGCGGGTGCATCGGCTGGTGACGCAGAACGTGGATGGCCTGCATACGCGCGCCGGCAACCCCGACGTGATCGAGTTGCACGGGAACATCGGCCGGGTGCGGTGCATGTCGTGCGGCGCGCGGCATCATCGTGCGGATGTGCAGCGGCTGCTCGAAGCGGCGAATCCTGATTTCGTGGGCCACACCGCGCCCGCGGTTCCGGACGGCGACGCGCTGATCGAGCACCTCGATTTCGCCGCCTTCGATGTTCCCGGCTGCGCGCATTGCGGCGGCATGCTGAAACCGGACGTGGTGTTCTTCGGCGAGAGCGTGCCGCGCGAACTCGTGCACGACGCCGCGAGCGCGCTGGAAGGCGCGGACGCGATGCTCGTGGTCGGTTCGTCGTTGATGGTGTATTCGGGCTTTCGCTTCTGCGAGTGGGCGGCGAAGAGCGGCAAGCCGATCGCGGCGATCAACATCGGCAAGACGCGCGCCGATTCGCTGCTCGCGCTGAAAGTCGAAGCGCCGTGCTCGGAAGCGCTCAACGCGCTGATCGACCGGCTCGACGCCGCTCAGCGCACCGCTGCTAGCCCGCTTCCCGCGCCAGCACCGTAAGCGCCTCGACGAGCCGTTGCGCGTCCGAGATGCGCGAGAACAGCGCGGGCGTCACGCGCACGACATCGCCCGCATCGGGGCCGGGCCGCGTCACCGTGAACACGCCGAAGCGCTCGCGCAGCGCATCGCACGTGGCTTTCGACGATCGGCCTTTCAGCCGGAACGCGGTGATGCCCGCCGTCATCGACGGACCGTCGGGCGTCATGATCCGCACGCCGGGCAACGCACGCGCGGGCGTCACCCAGGCATCGCGCAGCGCGCGCAGACGCGCTTCCTTCGCATGCGCGCCGATCCGCCGATGCAGTTCCAGCGCGGCCGGCAGCGTCAGCCACGCCGCGAAACTCGGCGATCCGGTGTGCACGCGCGCGCGGATGTCGTCGGCGGGCCAGGTGCGATCGCCGAGATACGGATCGATCTTGCCAAGGTGTCCCTTGCGAATGTAGATCGCCCCGCAGCCGAGCGGCGCGCCGATCCACTTGTGCAGATTGAGCGCGGCGAACGGCGCGTTCAGCGCCGGCACGTCGAACTCCAGCATGCCCCAGGAATGCGCGGCATCGACGATGACGTCCGCGCCTGCATCCTCGGCCATCGCGGAAAGCTCGGCGACGGGCATCACGAGTCCGGTCGCGAAGCACACGTGCGACAGCAGCACGAGGCGCGTGCGCGGATGCGCGCTCAATGCGGCCGCGTAGGTCTCGAGCACGGTGCGATGAAACTCGTCCTGCGACGCGCCCGGCTCGGGCATCGTGATGCGAACGGGCGTCACGCCGCGCCGCTCGCGCAGCCATTCCATCGCGTCCTTGCAGCACGGGTAATCGAGATCGCTGTAGAGCACCGTATCGCCGGGCGAGAGGCGGTTGTAGCCGCTGATCAGCGCGAGCAGCGCTTCCGTGGCGTTGCGCGTGAACTCGATTTCCTCGACGGCGCAGCCCATCGCGGCGGCGGCGCGTTCGCGCAGGCCATCGTGAAGCGCGGACCAGTGCGGGCGCACGAGCGTCGTCGTCTCGAAGTTCACGCGGTCGGTCCAGTAGTGGAACATGGCCTTGACCGGCTCGGCCATCGCGCCCCAGAAGCCGTTTTCGAGATTGATCAGCGCATCCGACTGCCGATACAGCCCGCGCACGGCGTCCCAGTAAGGTTCGTCCGTGGCGATGGCCGGCGCCGATTCGGGCGTCGGCGGAAGCGCGGCGAGCGCGGTTTCGAATTCGGGCGTGCGGATGTCGAGCAGATCGGTCATGGGCGAACGTCGATGGTGAGCGGAAGCTGCTCAGTATCGCCGATCATCGGGCCGGACTCTATTGGACGAATGTCGGACATACGCGAACCAGACCTTAAGAGTCGCAAAAGCGCGCCGTAATAAAACAGCAAGAGTGCCGCGTTCCCGCGCAGCCAAACGTTCGCGCGTGCAGCTTATGCGTGACTTGCGGGAGGGATGACGGCGCCGACTGTTCGACCGTATCCGAGAGAGGGCCCTAAGTGAATCTGCAAAACGTCACAATCAAGAACAAGCTGATTGCCGGCTTCGGCGTGCTCGCCGTGCTGGTGGTGCTGGTCGCGGGTATGTCGCTGCGCGCGCTGTCCGCCGCCACCGATGGCTTCGCGCATTATGTCCACGGCATCAACGCGCGCGCCGACGTGGCCGCCGAGATTCGCGCCGCCGTCGACCGGCGTGCGATTGCCGCGCGCAATCTCGTGCTGGTCACGAAACCCGCCGACATCGAACTGGAGAAGAACGAAGCCTTGCGTGCGCACGCCGATGTATCGGCGCGTCTGAAGCAGTTGAACGACATGATCGCCGCCGCGACCGACACGAGCGAGAAGGCGCGCGGCCTCGTGGCCGACATGATGCGCGTCGAGGCGCTATATGGGCCGGTGGCGACGAACATCCTGAATCTAACGCTCGCGGGCCGTCACGACGAGGCGGTCGTGAAGCTGGACGAAGATTGCCGGCCGCTGCTCGCGCAACTGGTGAAGGCGACGGTTGATTATGCGGCCTACACCAACGCCCGCCGCGATGAGATCGTGCGCGAGTACGAGGCGAGCTACGTGCAGCAGCGCAACCTGCTGATCGCGCTATGCACGATCGGCGCGCTCTTCGCGGTGTTCGCGGGCATCGCGATCACGCGTTCGATCACCGCGCCGATCGGCGTGGCGGTGGGCATCGCGCAGACGGTGGCGCGGGGCGACTTGCGCAGCCGCATCGTCGCGGAGAGAAAGGACGAGACCGGTGACCTGTTGCGTGCGCTTGCGCAGATGAATGCGCGCCTGACCGAGACCGTTGGCCGTGTGCGCGAGAGCAGCGGCGCGGTGGGCGGCGCGGCAAAGGAACTGGCGAGCGGCAACACGAACCTGAGCCAGCGCACGGAGGAGCAGGCGGCGTCGCTGGAAGAGACGGCGGCGAGCATGGAGCAGCTGACATCGACGGTGCGCCAGAATGCCGATAATGCGCAGCAGGCGAGTGCGCTGGCGTCGAATGCGTCGGATGTGGCGAGAAAGGGCAGCGATGTGGTGGAGCGGGTGGTATCGACGATGCAGGGCATCAGTGACAGTTCGACGAAGATTGCCGAGATCACGGGGATGATCGAGGGCATTGCGTTCCAGACGAACATTCTTGCGCTGAACGCGGCGGTGGAGGCAGCGCGCGCGGGCGAACATGGACGTGGCTTTGCGGTGGTGGCGAGTGAGGTGCGCGGCTTGGCGCAGCGTTCATCGACGGCGGCGAAGGAGATACGCGAGCTGATTGCGGAGTCGGTGGACAAGGTGCGAGGCGGATCGGCGCTGGCTGGCGAGGCGGGCACGACGATGGTCGAGGTGACGCGGGCGATTGCGCGCGTGACGGACATCATGGAGGAGATTGCGGCGGCGTCGGAGGAGCAGGGACGCGGCATCGAGCAGATCAACCAGGCGATCACGCAGATGGACGAGGTGACGCAGCAGAACGCGGCGTTGGTGGAGGAGGCGGCGGCGGCATCGCAGGCGCTGGAGGAACAGGGGCGCAGACTGAATGATGCGGTGGCGGTCTTCGCGGTGGAAGATCGGCAGTGAATTCGCGATGAGAGTTGAAGCGTTGAGTGGGTGGGCAACCCAAGGGTGTTAACGAGCCGAGGGGCTCGGAGGACGTGGCGCTCAGTGGGCGCGGAAGGTGATTCAGGGTTGTGTCAAGCTGAGTGCCAACGTGGTTCTACGGAGTGCAACGTAAAAAAACAGCGGGCGAAAAAGCTGCTTTCTTTGGTTACTTTCTTTGCAGCAGCAAAGAAAGTGACCCCCGCCCCGGGGAGGGGCGAGCTAATAGACCGACACGAAAAGAAAAGCACGAACGGTTCAGCGATTGACATCGACGATGACCCGCCCGGCGACTTCCCCACGAAGCAACGCAGCAGCAGCTTCGACCGCGTCTGAAAGCGAAACGACAGAAGCAACGCTTTCGATAGTATCGACAGACACATCCTCGGCGATGGAAGCCCAAGCAGCAACGCGTCGCGCACGCGGCACATAAACGCTATCGACCCCAAGCAACGCGACCCCGCGAAGAATAAAAGGTGCGACGGTAGCCGGCAGATCCATCCCCTGTGCGAGTCCACAAGCGGCCACGGCGCCGCCGTATCGCAGACTTGCGCAGACGTTGGCGAGCGTATGACTTCCGACACAGTCGACAGCCGCAGCAAACCGTTCCTTTTGCAACGGCTTCCCGGGCGCGGACAGCGCCGCCCGATCGATCACTTCCGCAGCCCCCAACTCGCGCAGCCGCGCGGCTTCCTCCGGCCGTCCGGTGGATGCCACCACGCGATACCCGCGCTTTGCGAGAATCGCGACAGCGAAACTGCCGACGCCGCCGTTCGCGCCGGTCACGAGCACATCGCCGTCCGATGCCGCGACGCCGTGCCGCTCGAGCGCCTGCACGCAGAGCATCGCGGTGTAGCCTGCGGTGCCGACGGCCATCGCCTGCCGCGTCGTGATGCCGGTGGGCAGCGGAATCAGATGATCGCCCGCCACGCGCGCCTTCTGCGCGAGCCCGCCCCAATGCGTTTCGCCCGCGCCCCAGCCGTTGAGCACCACGGCGTCGCCCGGCCGATACCCCGCATGCGTGCTTTCCTCGACGATGCCCGCGAAGTCGATGCCCGGCACCATCGGAAACGAGCGGACGACCGGCGCCTTGCCCGTGATCGCGAGCGCATCCTTGTAGTTGAGCGTCGAATAGTCGATGCGCACGAGCACGTCGCCATCCACGAGACGCGATTCGTCGATCGCCTGAATGGACGCGACCGTGCGATCGTCCTGTTTGTCGAGCAGAAGTGCGTTGAACATGAGCTGTTCCGTTGACGGTTGAAGGGCCGCAGCGGCACGCGCGCCGCCGCGCCGGCATTCACGCGTTATGCGCGTATCGCGTCAATGATGTTGGAAGTCCGCGCGCGGGGCGGGCGTCGCCTTCATCTTCGTGTACTGGAATTCCGGCAGCGCCTTGATGGCGTCCTTCGTCGCGCCGGCCAGCACGAGCTTGCCGTTCTTGAAATCGAGTTGCTCGACGGGAATCGCGACATCGTGATGCGACACGCCGAGGAACTGATTGGCCGAGATGATCGCGAAAGAGACCGAACGGTCGGGCGCGACGATGATGTCGTGAATCACGCCGACGCGCGCGCCCTGGTCGTTCACGACGGGCTTGTTGAGGATGGACTTCCTGACGCTCCATCCGTCGATGATCGCGGTCGATACCTGGACGGACACGCCGAGCGGCTGCGCACCCGCGACCTGCGCGAACGCGTGAGTGGAAGCCAGGCCGATAGCCGACGATGCGAGAAGCGATGCCACGAGTTTCAAGTTCATGTCGATTCCTCAAAAGATTTGGCAGACGATTCTTGATGCATGCGCCCAAGCCCGTTCGACAGAACCCGCAGCGCGATAGCTGTTTGACCGGTTATCGACGCTTTTGCAGCAACGGTGCCGCATCGCACCATGCGTGACGGGAAAGCTCAGTGCGAAATGCGCTTGAGCGCGTCGCCCTTGTGCACGGCGCGCTTGCCGCTCTTGTCGCTTTCCACTTCGTAATGCGGATCGTCGTGCGATGCGTTGACCGTGTGGCCATCGACCTTCGTTCGCGCCGATATCACGCGCACGATGCGCCCGGTCGTTTCGCCCTGCGGCGTGTTCCAGCTCACGTGGTCGTGCAGCTTGTAGCTGTGGCTCATGGCGTTTTCCTCCGATGAAGTAACGCGCAAAGCCCGCGCAACGGCCATGCCCATGCGCGGCGGTCAGCGCAGCCGAGAGAGCGTCGCGTCGTCGGGGCGGCCGCCGAAATACCGGCGCAGCGCTTCGTCGAAGATGGCGGGATCGGATGCGGTGCGCGCGAAGAGCGTCATCGACGAATGAAATTTCATGTCGTCCGGATAGCCGAAGATTTCCTCGACGCTGCGCTCGCGCACGCCATTGACCATGCCCGTCAGCTCGACGAGCCGTGCGCCCAGCACCGGATGCGCAAGATAAGCCTCGGCTTCGGCGCGCGACTGTATCGCGTAATGCTGCGCCATCTGGCTGTGCCCGAGCCCCGCGATCTGCGGAAACACGAACCACATCCAGTGCGTGCGTTTGCGCCCGGCGAGCAGTTCAGCGCGCACGTCGTCGATGACGCTGTCTTGCGCCGCGACGAAGCGCTGAAGGTTGAATGGATCGCTCATCGTTCATCTCCTGGCACGCGCGGCCGAGCGCTCAGGCCACGGCTTGCGCGATGCGCTCCCGCAGCTTCGCATCCGGATAGACGCCGATGCCCGCGTGCACGTTGTCGATCATGTATTCGCGCCGTCCCGTGCCGGGAATCACGCACGTGACGGCCGGATGGCCCAGCACGAACTTGAGCAGAAGCTGTGCCCAGCTCGTGCAGCCGAGATCGGCCGCGAAGGGCGGCAGGGGACGTCCGCGCAGACTCGCGAGCAGCGATCCGCCGCCGAACGGCTGATTCACGATGACTGCTACACCGCGTTCCGCCGCGAGCGGCAGGAGGCGCGCTTCGGCATCGCGGTCGTTGGCGGCGTAATTGATCTGCACGAAGTCGACGCGTTCCGTGCGCAGCACCGCTTCGACCTGGGGAAACGCGCTCGACGTGTAATGCGTCACGCCGATATACCGCACGCGCCCCGCGGCTTTCCAGTCGCGCAGCGTGGCGAGCTGCGTGCGCCAGTCGAGAAGATTGTGAATCTGCATCAGGTCGATGCGCTCAGCGGCGAGGCGCTGCATCGATTGACGCATCTGCGCGATGCCTTCGTCGCGGCCTTCGGTCCAGACTTTCGTCGCGATGAAGGCTTTCCCGCGCGCGTTCATTTCCGTGAGAAGCGCTCCGGCGACCGCTTCGGAGGTGCCGTACATCGGCGAGGAATCGATGACCGAGCCGCCCGCCGCGAAAAGCACGCGCAACACGGCGGCGAGTTCCCGGCGGCGCGCGGCGTCGTCGCCGACATCGAAGGTGCGCCAGGTGCCGCATCCGACGATGGGCAACGCCTCGCCCGTCGATGGAATCGGGCGTGTGTGCATCGGCGCAAAAGCGTCTTCAACCGGCGATGCGCTTCCGAGATGCGCGCCAAGCGCCGCGCCGGCTGCGGCGCGCAGGAAATCGCGCCGGTGGAAAGGGCCGCGCGTCATGGCGGTATTTGCCTTCGAGACACGGCTCATGGCGTCGGGCTCCTTCGGCCTGGAGCCACAGAATAGCGCGCCAACGCGACGGCTGCGGGCGCCACCGCTACTTCTTCTTCTTCGCTTCTTCCAGGCACGCGGCGAGCTGCTCGAAATACGCGAGCGCCTTCTTCGTCGGCACGACGGATTTGGTGCGCTGGTCCGCGCCGGTTTCGTCGAGCGTGACGAGCCCTTGCGCCTTGAGGCGCGTGAGCTTGCGATGCACCGTGGCCGGCGCGCCCGCCGTGGAGAGCGCCATGGTTTCCGTGACCGTCAGCGTGCGGCCCGCGTGCCAGGCGGCCGTGAGCGCTTCGAGCAGCCGTTCTTCGGCGGCATCGAGTTTGGGTACCGAGGGCAAGGCCTGAACCGCCTGAGCGAGGTTCAGAAAGCGGAAATAGGCGTCGACGAGATGTTTGTTCGCCATGGTCGTGCGCTTCCTTGGACGCTGCGTGTCATTGCTTCGATGTGCGGGTCATCATACTTGTTCCCGCCTTCGCGCCCGAACACAAAGTAACTTATCAAACTGATAAACAACTGCTATTATGCAGCAATCGGGTTGGCGATGATGACCATCATCGACTACGCGAGGACCTGAGAGAAGATAGGAAGGGTGGGACCGGCGCCGCTCGCATCATGCGAGGCGGCGCTTTTAGTTTTTTGCGCGGCGCGGCATCCGTCGCCCGGCTTGACGCGCGCTCAAGGCTTTTTCAGCACTTGCGCGCGCCGAAACGTCCTGAACCGCTCGCGCTGATGCTCGTCGTCGAAGTGCGCGCGCGCCGGCTTCACCAGATCGCTGCGCGACACGATGCCCACGAGCTTCATCGACGCCATGTCCGACACCACCGGCAAGCGCTCCAGTTCGTGCACGGCGAGGCGCGTCGCGGCGAGGCGGCACGGTTCGCCCGGCAGCGCGACGACGGGCGGCGCATCCGTCTGGCGCGCGAACGCGTCGCCGGCGGTCGCGGCACCCGATGCGGCGACCAGCGCCGCGCGATCCAGCATGCCGACGAGCGCGCCATCGCGCACGACCGGATACGCCCGATGCGCCTGCTGCGGCCCGAAATGCTGCGCGAGCACGTCGGAGAGCGGCGTGGCGGCGTCGATGGTGCGGACATCGCGCGTCATCACTTCATCGACATGATGACGTTCGAGCGGATCGACGCCATATTCCCGATAAATGTGATACCCGCGCCGCGCGATCTTCTCCGTCATGATCGAGCGCCGCATCACGACCGCCGAAAAGCCGTGCGCGACGAGCGTCGCCGCGAGCAGCGGCAGGAGCGCGTTGCTGTCGTGCGTGAGGCCGAACGCGAACACGATGGCCGTCAGCGGCGCGCCCAGCGTGGCGCCGAGCGTCGCGGCCATGCAGACGAGCGGCCACAGCGCGGCGTCGTGGCCGGGCAGCACCGCGCCGAGCGCCGTGCCGAGTCCCGCGCCGAGCATGAGCAGCGGCGCGAGCACGCCGCCCGACGTGCCCGACGCGAGCGCGACGACCCAGATCACCGCCTTCACCGCGAGTATCGCGAGCGCGATCTTAATGGCGATGTGCTGATGCAGCAGGTCGCCGATCACGTCGTAACCGACGCCGAGCGCGCGCGGCTCGATGAATCCGCCGATGCCGACAACCAAACCGCCGATGGCCGGCCACCACATCCAGTGCAGCGGCAGCTTGCCGAAGGCATCCTCGAGCTTGTAGAGCGCCGCCGACAGCCCCGACGCGAGCGCGCCCGACAGCAGTCCCGCGACGAGGCAAGACAGCAGCGAGATCATCTCGGGCGGCTGGGTCTGCATCGGAAAAAGCGCGCCGGTGCCGAACACCAGCGCCCGCGCGAAGCCCGCCACCGCGCACGCCAGCGCGACCGGCAGGAAGCTGCGCGGACGCCATTCGAAGAGCAGCAGTTCGACCGCGAGCAGCACCGCCGCGACCGGCGTGCCGAACACCGCCGTCATGCCGGCCGCCGCGCCCGCGACGAGCAGCGTCTTGCGCTCGGCGGCGGTTACGTCGATGCACTGCGCGATCAGCGAGCCGAGCGCGCCGCCCGTCATGATGATCGGGCCTTCCGCGCCGAACGGCCCGCCGCTGCCGATCACGATGCCCGACGACAGCGGCTTCAACACCGCCACTTTCGGCGACATGCGGCTCTTGCCGAAGAGAATCGCTTCGATCGCTTCGGGAATGCCGTGGCCGCGGATTTTCTCGGAGCCGAAGCGTGCCATCAACCCGACGATCAGCCCGCCGATCACCGGAATGACGATGACCCACGCGCCGAGCGTGTTCAGCGCGGGCGAGCGGTCCTCGATCGAAAACGTTCGGAAGAAAAACAGGTTCGTGAAGAGGTGAATGAGCGCGAGCAGCACGACCGCCGCAAGCGTGCTGATGCCGCCGATGACCGCCGCCAGTCCGCAGATGCGCAGAAGCCGGTCGTTGACGGCGAAGTCGCGTTTGTGATGGTTCATGCGAATGCTCCAGGAATGCTCAGAGGTCGATCTGCGGCACGCGGAACGCGCCTTCCAGCGATTTCAGTTCCGCGCGATGCAGCGCCGCGAGCCGCGCCAGCACTTGCTCGCCGCGCGGTTCGAGATGCACCTGCACCTGCCGCCGGTCCTCCGCGCTCGGTTCGCGCCGCACCAGCCCGAGCGCTTCGCAGCGCGTGACGAGCGCCACGACGCCGTGATGCTGCGACTGCAGCCGTTCGGCCAGCTCGCCGACCGTCGCCCATGCGCGGCCGGGATAGCCCTTGATATGAAGCAGCAGCAGATATTGCAACGGCGTGATGCCTTCTTCCTGCGCGGCGCGCTCGGAGAATCGCTCGAAGCGCCGCATTTGATAGCGGAATTCGGAAAGCTGCTCGAAGTCGGGTTTGGCTAAGGTGCGCGAGGTTTTCATCGGATGGTCAGGCGATCAGGCGATCAGGCAGTCTGGCGTTCGCCGGCAAAGCTCTGGCGATACAGTCCCGAAATGAGGTCGGTTTCCGTGATCATGCCGACCAGCCGCTTTTCCGAATCGACGACCGGAATGTGATGGTGGCCGAAGTCGGCGAACATCGGCACGAGATCGGCGATGGCGGTGCGGGCGTCGATCGTGCACACGTCCGTCGTCATCAGCGAGGCGACGCGCGGCGGCGTGGCGAGCGGCCCGCGCATGATCCGTTCGACCGCGCGCGCGAATGCATCGCGCGGACCGGCGACATGCGCCGGCGCAATGTCCGCGCGCGTGACGATGCCGGTCACGCGCCGCGCGGCATCGGTCACGGGCAGCGCCTTCACGCGATGCTTCTCCAGCAGCGCGAGCGCCTCTTCCGCGCTCGTTTCCGCCGATACCGCGACGACCGTGCGCGACATGATGTCCGCGCACGTGAACTCGGTGAAACGGCGCGCGTAAGCCCGCAATTGCGTTTCGCGCAGCAGCGCTTCGAGATCGTCCGGGTCGATGTCGAGCATTTCGCTGCGATGCGCGAGCACGGCTTCGAGATCGGCGCGCAGGAACGACGCGGCGTCGGGCGCGGCATTCGGCACTTTCGGCGCGGCCTGCGCGACGTGCGGATACCGGTGCCCCGTCAGCGCGTGGAACACGATGGCCGAGCACAGAAGCGCGAACGACTGGATTGCGACTGGCGCGAGCACGAAGCCGTAGCCGAGCGCGTGGATCGACGGGCCGCCGAGCACCGCCGTCAGCGCGACCGCGCCCGACGGCGGGTGCACGCAGCGCAGCGCGAACATCGCGCAGATGGCGAGCGCGACGGCGAGTGCGGCCGCATCGACGGGATCGTGGATCAGCGCGGCGCACGTCACGCCGACGATCGCGGACACGAGATTGCCGCCGATGATCGACCACGGCTGCGCGAGCGGGCTCGCGGGCACGGCGAACAGCAGCACGGCGGAGGCGCCCATCGGCGCGATCAGGAACGGAATGGCCGAAGCGTCGCCGACGACCAGATGCGCAATGCCGCCCGTCAGCGCAATGCCGATGAGCGCGCCCACGCCCGCGCGCAGGCGTTCGGTCCACTTGAGCGTGACCGGAGCGGGAAGAAAGCCATGTAACCAGCGAAGCAGGACGGAGCGCGACACGTTTCTTTAAGCCGTGAGGTCGATGAAGCCGATGAGTGGAAAGGGAGACGGCCGACCGGTGGGCGCGCGCCGAAAGCGTTAAATTATATCGCAACGTGATACAAATTGTCGCGGGGCCGTCGGCTCCTGTACGATGGACGTTCGCTCCGTTTCCATCGTCCGCCGACCATGAAGCGATTCCCGCATGCCCTGGCGTTGCTGCTGATCGCGCTTCCGGCGCTCGGCGCGCGGGCGGCCTCGCAGGAGGGCGACGATCCTTCGAGCATCGTGAGCGACGTGCACGAGTTCGTCGTATCGGACGACGGCTCCGTGACCGAGGACGACGCGACCGTGCTGCGCGCGAACACGGCGGCGGGCATCGACGAGATCGCGCAGCGTTACGTGTGGTACGACCGCAGCGTGTCGAAGGTGGAGATCGTCGAGGCTTATTCGGTCGATGCGAGCGGCGCGCGTCACGATGTTTCGCCCGATCAGATCCGCGACATTCAGGAGCCGCGTTCAGCCGGCGCGCCGACGTTTCAGGACGCGAAACTGCGTGCGGTGATCTTTCCGGCGGTGGGCGTCGGCTCGACGGTGCATCTGCATTTCAGGAAGAGCCAGGCGAGCCCGATCATCCCGGGGCAGTTCGATTACTACGTCGAGCCGGGGCAGCGGCCGGTGCTGGAACAGCGCCTCGTGTTCGATCTCCCCGCCGCCAAGCCGCTTTACGCCGATGCGCGCGGCTTCGTCGCCGAACCGCCCGTCACCGCGGACGGACGCACGCGTTATGCGTTCGACTATCGCCGCGAGAAGATCGCGCGCATCGAAAGCGGGTCGGTCGGCTATGCGCAGTACGGCGATCGGCTGATGGTCTCCACGTTTCCCGATTACGCGAGTTTCGCGGCGAGCTATCGCGCGCCCGCCGTCGACCCCACCGCGAACGATCCAGCGATACGCGCGCTCGCGCAATCGCTCACGCGCAATGACGCCGATACCCGCGCGAAGGCGAAAACGCTCTACGACTGGGTGCGCCGCAATATCCGCTACGTCGCGATGTTCATTGGACAAAGCCCGGCGACGCCGCATCGCGTGACGGACGTGCTCGCGAACCGTTACGGCGATTGCAAGGACCACGTGGCGCTGTACGGCGCATTGCTCGATGCCGTCGGTGTGCGCAACGAGCCTGCGCTGATCGGGCTCGGCTCGGTGTACGCGCTGCCCTCGGTGCCGGGCTATGGATCGGGCGCGATCAATCACGTCATCACGTATCTGCCGGAACTGGAGATGTACGCGGACAGCACGGCGTCGAGCGTCGAATTCGGCTTCTTGCCGCTCGCCGACATGGACCGGCCGACGGTGCTCGTGGAATCCGCCGTGCTGGCGCGCACGCCTCCGACGCAGGCCTTGTCGCGCACGGCGCGCTTGCAGATCGACGTCGCGCCGGAGGGCGTCGCGCGCTTCGCGTACTGGGTCGAGGACGCGGGATGGAGCGCCGAAATCGAGCGGATGAATCTTCGGCTCGCGAGTGCGCAAAGGCGGGATCAGATCGCGGCGGATCGCTTGCGTTATACGAATCTGCGCGGCGCGGCCGCGTTGACCACGAGCGATATCGACGCCACCAGCGGCCCGTTCGAAACCACCTTGCGCGGCACGCTCGATGAAATCGTGTGGCCGACCGGCACGACCGCGTTGCCCGCGTTGACGAGTCTTTCGGGCGGCATCGCGACGCAGACGCGCAACTGGCTTGCCGAACGCACGCGCACGCAGCCTTACTTGTGCGTCGGCGGCGCTTACGACGAGGTCTCGCAGATTGCGCTTCCCAAAGCGATGCAAGTGGTCGAAGTCCCCGACGATCTCACTGTGACGAGTGAGTTTTTCAGCTATCGCGCGCGCTATGTGTTCGATCCGTCGAGCAACGTGATTCAGGTATCGCGCACGCTGAATGCGCGCTTCGGCAAGCAGATGTGTTCACCCGATGATTTCAAAATGGCGCTTCCGTCGCTCAAGAAAATCGAGCGCGATACGCAAGCGCAGATCATCGTCAAGGCGTCCGGGCACTGAGTGGATTCATTGGACATCGCGCGCCACGCGAAAGCCGTTTTGCGATTGACGCACGCTCGCGCTGTATTTGAAGCGCGTCGCCGATTGCATGTACGTCGCGCCTTCGCGCCACGATCCGCCGCGAATCACGCGCACGGAGCAACTTGGATCGTCCCACGCGCGGCCATCGGCGGGGGCGTTCTTGTATGAGCTATGCCAGCAATCGGCGACCCATTCCCATACGCTGCCGTTGACGTCGTAGAGGCCGAAAGGATTCGCTGCGAACGAGCCTGCGGGCGTGGGACTATCCGCACGATACGGCTCGCCGCAGTCCTTGCAATCGGCCGTGCCTTTCTTCATTTGCTCGCCCCACCAGTAAGTGCTTTGCGTCCCGCCGCGCGCTGCATATTCCCACTCGGCTTCTGTCGGCAGACGATAAGGCTTGCCGCCTACTTTGCTTAGCCATTTCACATAGACTTGCGCGTCGTCCCAGCTCACATTGCGCATCGGTGAGTTGGCGACCGGAGCGGCGGCGCTGCTGTCCGGCGCGATGCGCGTGCACGCGCCTGCATCCGCGCATGCGTTCCATTGCTCGACGGTCACTTCGTATTTGCCGATGGCGAATGGCCGTGCAATGTTCACGCGATGCGGCGGCTTTTCGGCGGGATCGTCGTTGTTGCTGCCCATCGTGAAGCTGCCGGGCGAGATCGGTATCAGCAGCGGACACGCCGGGCAATCCTTGATCTCACTCGCCGTGGCTTTGGTCGTGGTGTTCGCGTTGGTGGCGGGTTTGGTTGCAACGGCTGCGGGCGCGGCGGTCTCCTGCCGTGGCTTTTCCGTCGTATTTACGGGCGATGCAGGCTTGACAGGCGCAGGCGCGGAAGCGGCGGGCTTCGCGTTTGCCGATGCACGCAATCGCTCGATGCGCGCCTTGGCAAGCGCCGCAAAGCGTCCGTTGGGATAAGCCTTCAAATACGCTTCGTAATCGCTCGGAAAGGTACTGTCCTTGATCGAATCCCAGAAGGTCAACTCATATTGCTCATTGCTATCTTTAGGGAGAATGCCGCGTGTGCTGAGTGGCGTTTCCGCGATGCTCGCCAATCGATCGGTCGTTTGAAGATTCACTGCATGACGTCCAAGCGCGAAGTCTCCTGCGAGCGTCGATGCGATCCACGGTCGTTGTGCGCCATGCGTTCTTCGTTGCACATCGGACGCAGCGATATCGAATGAAGCGGCCGTTACGTTCGAATGCGCGTTCAACGCCCGCAAGATCGCTGCGGTAAAGAACCCATTGCGTGTGCTTTCGATTGCGAGTGAATCCGGCGACGCTGCATACGCCACCAACGTGCGCGGCGGCAAATTCAACGCGCGTGCAGGCGTGTGGCCGAAGGGATCGTTCAGACACATATCGAGCACGACGATGTTCGTTGCACGCGGTCTGTGATGCGCCAATCGAGTGACGATATCCTTCACCGCGACGCCTTTCTTCAGCAAGCCGAGCGGTGCATTCTCGTGAGCGTCGAGCGGAAGGAGCAGCGCGTCGCCTCCGGCCTGAATGCCGTGGCCCGCGAAATAGATGAGCGCGGTATCGCGTGCGCCGAGACGATCGATGAACGCATCGAGCGCATGCTGCATTGCGTCGGCGTTCAGGTCGGTTTGCCGCGTGACGGTAAAGCCGAGCGATGCAAGCGTGTCGCCGATGTCGTTCGCATCGCGTTGCGCGCTTGCTAAAGGACGCTCCTCATATTCCGCATTGCCGATGACCAGCGCCACGCGATGATCCGCCTCTTTAGCCGCGACCACGGCGGGCGGTGAAGGAGGGCGCGCAGACTGCGCGAGCGTCGCGCCGATCGTAACGAACATGCCCGCGATCAAGAGAATTCGCCACATATTCATATCCTGTCCGTTCGGCTTCGATTAAGCGGCAAGCGCTGCTTGCGCGGCTTTCGATAACACCTCACAACGATAGCACGCTGTCATTGCCGATTAATCCCCTAAAAAGAAGGTATGCGAACGAGGCAATGCGCATCTCTCTCGACGCGCGTATCTTTTCAAAACGTTACGTCCTAATCTAAAAGCGAACGACAGGCGGCATATCGAGCACGGACGTGCGCGTCGTCATACCGACGCGATCGAATGCCGGACTCTTCCTCCGAGCTCCTTGAAGAGGCATCCATAAAATGCTGAGAAGAACCGTGCTGGGCGCATTGGCTTCCCTCGCTGCACTGGCCGCCGATTCGTCGTTCTCTGCCGGGCGTACCCGCACGCCTGCGCCGGCGAATGCAGAGGCGTACATCATCTGGCCGTCCGACGGCGCGGTGATCAGCGGCGGCAAGCTATGGGTGCGCATGGGCTTGCGCAACATGGGCGTATGTCCGAAGGGAATCGACATGCCGAATGTCGGTCATCACCATTTGCTGGTCGATACGGACTTGCCGCCGCTCGATCAGGAGATTCCATCGGATCGAAATCATCTGCATTACGGCGCGGGCGAAACCGATGCGCGCCTCGAATTGCCGCCCGGAAAACATACGCTGCAATTGCTGATGGGCGATTACAACCACGTACCGCACGACCCGCCCGTCTATTCGAAGAAGATCACGATCACGGTGACCTGATCCGCGTCTCGATCGGGTCTCATCACGCGCGCACTCGCCGAGGGCAAACGACATGAATCCACAACTCGCTGGCGCGTTCTCGCGCTCACGATCGATCCTGCTCGCCGCCATGCTGGCGCTCCCGTTTCATGCGGGTTTCGCGGAAGGCGGACCAACGCCCGCGCCTGCGAACGCGTATGCGTATATCGGCTATCCGAACAACGGGCAGACGTTGCCCGCAGGAAAGCCGTTTCGCGTGTGGTTCGGCCTGCGCTTCATGGGCGTTGCGCCGCGCGGGGTGAAATTCCCTAACACGGGTCATCATCATTTGCTGATCGATACGCCTCTGCCGCCGCTCGATCAGGAAATTCCTTCGGACCGCAATCACCTGCATTTCGGTGCGGGCGAAACCGAAGCAATGCTCGAACTGGCACCGGGTAAGCACACGCTTCAACTTCTGATGGGCGATGACCGGCATATCCCGCATAACCCGCCGGTCTATTCGAAGGTCATCACCATTTACGTGAAATGAGCGGTGTCTGTTTGAATCAAACGGTTGGATTGCGAAGTGTCGGTGATGGAACGTCAGTGAGTTGCGGAGTCAGTCGATGCAGTGCGTTTAAAAATTGGCTACAGGGCATGTGCAGCAAGGATGTCGGCGAAATGCGCTCAAAGTGGCACACCTCATGCGTTTAACTGGCCCGAGCAAACAGATTGCTCGAACTCACCAAACGCGCGATGCGCACCCAAGGAGAACCACCATGAAGACGCTGACCATCCAGGACCTTCCCGTTACCGAAGAACTCGATCGCCGTGCGATGTCGGCCGTGCGCGGCGGCAGTTCGTTCTATTTCCCCGGCTACGACGTCTCGAAGTACGACCTGACGTTCAACACGCAGCAACTCATCGATCAGTCGCAAAGCACGGAAAACCATAACGGCGTGAACGTGGCGTTCGCCAACGACATTACGTCGAACGTGAAGCCGAAACAGGAAGCGCACAACACCAGCACCATCAACATCGGCTCGGGCTTCATGGTCCGCTGATCGACAGACGTTCTCAAACCAGCCTACGCCTCGCCAGGAGCCTGAATCATGTCCACACTCGTCATCCGCGATCTCGTCCACCACGCCGAAATGGGCCGCAACGAAATGTCCGCCGTGCGCGGCGGCATGGGCCTGTATTTCCCGAGCTACAACGCTTCGTACAGCCTCGACGCCACGACGCAACAACTCGCCAATCAGGCGCAGAAGACGTTCAACGCCAATGGCGTGAACGACGCGTTCGCGCAGGACATCACGTCGAAGGTCGGCCCGAAACAGAAGGCGAATAACGACAGCAGCATTAACGTGTACGGGCCGTATGCGTTGTAACGATGCCCGATACAAGCCGCGCGGCGACGCGGTAAGGCATTCAGGTAGTTAAGCGGTACAGGCGGAGCACGGGGAGCTCCGCTTTTTCGAGCAGCGCGCTGCGTGACAGGCGGCGCGTTTCCCCGCATCAGTGAGCGCTGGAGTGAATCGTGCGAGCCCTGTTGTCATCGTTGCGCCGGACAGTCGTATGCGCGAGTGCATGCACCGCTGTGCTGCTCGCGGGATGTATCGACGTGAAGGTGCCCGTCTATAAGCGTCCCGATACGCCTGAGAAAACGGCCTTCACCACGTTCGACGCATCCAGAGTCGCCGCCGCCGACACCATTCAGCCCGACTGGTGGAAGCAATTCCGCGATCCCCATCTCGACGCACTGGTGGACACGGCAATTCAAGGCAACTTCGATATCAAGGTGCTGGCCGCGCGCATTCAAGTGGCAGGCGCGCAAATTGGCGAAGCACGCGCGGGCGCGTTGCCGTCGATGGATCTCGGTGCGGGCGCGAGCTTTGAAAAGACGACAGGACAGCCGTTCTCCAAACAATACAACCTTGCTACTCAGGTCAATTGGGATATCGACATATGGGGCGCGGTGGAAAAGGGCGTGCAGGCGCAGAAGGCCGAATATCGCGCGACCGAAGCCGATTGGCGCGCGGGTTATCTTCAACTCGTGGCGAGCGTGTCCACGACGTATTTTCAGATTCTTCAGTTCGATGACCAGATCGGGCAGCAACAGCAGACCATCAAGACGAATCAACAGATCCTGACCATCTTCCAGGGCATGGAGAAAAACGGACTCGTGCCGCACACGCAAGTGCTCACGCAGCGTGCGGAATTGAATCGTCTGACGCGTGACTTACTCGAATTGCGTCGCTCGCGCGATCTTGCGGACAATGCGCTTGCCACGCTCATCGGCGTGCCCGCAGGCGAATTCGAGGTGCCGGATGGTCAACTGGAAAAGCGCGTGCACATTCCGCCCGTACCATCAGGCTTGCCCTCGCAATTGCTTTCACGTCGGCCGGATCTCATCGCCGCCGAATATCGTGTGCTCGAATCCTACGACCTTGTCGGCCAGGCGAAGCTCGCGCAATTGCCCACGATCAGTCTGACCGGACGCGGTGGCACAGCGAGCTTCGCGCTGACGGATTTATTGAAGTCCTTCACGTTCAGCTTCATGCCGAGCATCAATATCCCGATTCTCGATCCGGGCGTGCGCGCTCACGTGAAGACGACGCAAGCGCAAAGCACCGTGGCCGAACAGCAATACCGCAGCACGGTGATGGGCGCGTTCGAAGAAGTGGAAAACGCACTCGTCAATCTGGATTCGCACACTAAGCAGCGCGACGAGCTGCAGCAGGAAGTGGCGCACCTGACTATCGTGGCGGCGCAAATCGACGCGCAACTCAAGGAAGGCGTGATTTCTCAACTGGAAGTATTTGAGACCGAACGTACGCTTCTGGCGGCGCAACTTGCATTGCTCGCGAACCATCAGCAAATGCTTTCCGATACGGTAACCCTATATAAAGCGCTCGGCGGCGGATGGCCGGCAATCGACGTGCGAAGCGCCGCTAATTGACTACGACGATGCGTGACTTAAACTCAGAACAGCCGCTGCATGCGTTTCATTTCAATGGCGGCTCGACCAACCCAGTGACGTGGACATGGCCCCAGGCGATCCGATAGCGGAACAGCAGCCGAGCGTGGGCGAAGCGTTCGACGTCGTCCTCAAGCCCGTATCGCGCGGCGATCTGGATGATCCGCTCAGCGATATCCGCATCGACGAAAACCTCTTTGCGATAGGCCGGGCCGAACCCCCGTTCGACGAAAGCCCGCCCGACGCGGTCGCGCAGCTTTCGCGGCGGCACGCGCGAATTTTCATTGAACACGGCCACGTTTATATCGCGGATCTCGGCAGCAAGAACGGCACTGCGGTAAATGGCACGCCCGTGCGCGATGTTCCCGCACGCGTGCGCGACGGCGACGAAATCTCGTTCGGCAACCGGCTCGCGTATCGCGTGCAGTTCGCGCCGCGCAAGCGCCGTACGATTCCGCCAAAGCCGGTTACGGTGACGCTCGTGCCGCAACACGAGGATCGTGGGCTGTTGCCCATCGACGTCGTGCAATTTCCATTTCTCGTCAGCAAGACCGACGAGACATTCGCGCGTTATCGCGCCGAATATCCGCATCAGGTGAATTACGTATCGCGACGTCACGCGCATGTGTTCGTCAAGGGCGGTGCGCCATTCGTCGAAGATCTCGGCAGCACGAATGGCACGTTCGTGAACGGGCATCGAATCACGGAGCATGCTGTCGAGTTAAAGAATGGCGACACGCTTGCGTTCGGCGGCACGCACTTTGCCTATCGCGTTCAAGTGCATGGCGACGAGAGCGAATCCACGCTCACCCAAATGGCCGCTGCATCGAGCGCCAAAGATCAGATTCACGACGAGCACGACAGCGACAAGACGACGTTCGTCGGCTCCGCGCATTCGTTCCTCGATATCTTTTGCATCGATCAAACCGCGCCGGCCGATGAAGTCAACGAGGACGCCCACGCGGCCGAACATGCGCCTCATGCGGGCGATGGCAAAAAGCGCGGCAAGCTGACGCTTTTCATCGCTGAGTTAGGCAAGGCATTCGCGGCCGATGACCGGCGTGGCGCACGGCGAACGCGCGTCATTGCCGCTTGCGTGCTTGCTGCGTTGGTCGCAGTTGGCGTTGCGCTCTTCTATGGCGGTGCGCCCGAACGTCATGCAAAGTCGCTCATGGCAAGCGGCGATTACACGCGCGCCGCGACATTCACGGACGGCTATTTGAAGACGCACCCGGACGACGCGCGCTTCGTCTCGATGAACACCGAAGCGGTACTCAAGTCGAATGTGCCGCGCTGGTTAGGCGCCTTGCGCAATGGCGACTATAGAAACGCGGAGACCATCCTCGCACAAATGGATTCATTGAGCGAACACAACACGGACGTGCGTTCGTTGCTCGATGAACTGCGCTGGATCGGCAAGCTCGAGCGCTTCGTGATGGGACGCGGCGGTCCCGATGCGCCCATTCGCATGTATGCGGACGAAGCACGCATCGACGAAATCCTGAAGCATTGGGATGCGGATGCATCGGGTCATCAACGCGATCTCGACCGTATCGCGGGTTATGTGCCTGAATTCCGCGAACCTTACGCGCTCGCGCTAAGCCATCTGCGCAAGCTGCAAAGCGACGACTCCGTTTATCTCGCGGCTATCGACCGGCTGAATGCGAGCATCGTCAACAGCCTTGCCTCGGATGACCTCGATAGCGTCGATTCGACGCTCAAGGAGTACGCCGAGAAATATCCGCGGCTGGGAGGACTCGATCGCATTCGCGCGGATGCGGACGCTTATGCGAACGTCAAGCATGCGATGAACGAACCGAGCCTTGCGCCGCTGGCTTTAGCGTTGAAGAAAACCAGTTTCTCGACGCCGCCATTTCAACAACGATTTACGCAGATGAGCGCGAGTCAGTTGCCGCCACCGGACGTGCTCGCGCAATACGCCGCAGTGTCCAATGCATGGGGCAATGGGGATAGCGCGCGCGCCATCGATGGGTTGCATAAGTTTCCGCAAGGAACGTGGTCACCGACCGTACAAAAGGAGATCGCGCACAAGCAGTCTGTTGCCGCCCAGTTCGCGGACCTTCAAAGGGCGCGCGGGTCGAAGCAGTATGAGGATGCGCTTCTCTCCTTTTACGAAACGCTCGATCTTCAAGCCGATGGGTATTTCGCTAAAGCCGTTGCGCCTGAAATGTCTGCGTTAAAGACTAAAGCGGCAGCGCGCGTCCAGGCATTGATGAATCAGGCCCAGGCGCTTTGGACGCAGTATCGGACCAACGGCGGAATTGGCGGATCGCAGCGCCTCGAATCCGGCATATCCGATACGTTCCGCACGCAGGCGCGGCTGTTGTCGGATGCGCAGGAAGCGGCCGCGCGCGGCATGCGTATCTCAAGGCAAGTGAACGCTGACGCAGGCAAATGGACCGCGTTGGTAAGCGAGATCGATAACGAAGTGGACCTGCAAAGACGTTCGTTGCAAGACCTTCGCATGGTGCTCGAACCGGCGTTGCTTCAAAGCAAGCTGGCGTTAATCAAAGGAGCAGGCGGTGAAGCGCGACGCGCCCCTTAAATCTTTCGCCGAAGCGCTGGGCGACCACGGTGCGGAAGGCATCGCCATTCTCACGGCCGAGCCGCTCAAACTGACGCGCGCGCTCGTGTACGTGATGGTGTCGCTCGTGGTGGCTGCACTCGTGTGGTCGTTCGTCGGTCATGCGGATGTCATGGTGACGGCGCAAGGCACGCTCGCGCCGGAATCGGAAGTGAGGCGTTTCTATACGCCGATCGATGGCGAACTTGCGGATCTTTATATCGCGGAAGGGCAGCCGGTACGCAAGGACGATGTCGTGGCACGACTCAATGCCCGCGGCGCAATAGAAGCTGCGACGAATGCGCTCGAAGCCCAACTCAAACTCGATGACGCGGAGCGCGAATGGAAGCAGTTTCCAGAGAAGAAGTTGCTCATGGAGCGCAGAATCGTGGCGCTCAAGAATCAAATGGAAGTGGAAGAGCATCAGCATCAGCAACGCGTGACCGAAGGCACCAGCAAGCTCGCAGAAGGCCAGAAGGCGCAATTGCAGGAACAACGCAGCACGCTCGAAAACGCCCGCCGCGCGCGTGATGCCGCCAAGAATGAACTGGATCGATTCACGCGATTGTTCGCGTTGCCCGGCGGCGGTGGCGTGTCGGAATCGCAGGTGGATGCCAAGCGCAATGTTTATCTCGAAGCGGATGGTGCCTATCGCGTGGAGCAGGCGAAACTCTCCGAACTGGATTTTCGTCTGAGCCACGAATTCACTCAGGCTAAAGCGCAACTCGAAACAAGCGGTCAGGAATCCACGAATCTCAGGCTGCAATACGAAGCCGCCATGCGCGAAGTGGCGAGCACGGAAGACAAGCTCCGCCTGCAATTGCAGACTGCGCGCCTCGTTGCGGACGCGGCCGCGCGCATTCGCTTCGAGAATATCGACAAGGATAACTTTCTGCTGATTCTTGCGCCGGTCTCGGGCGTGGTCACGGATGTGACTTCGACGCAGCCCGGCGACAAGATTCAGGCGAATACGCCGCTTGGCGGTATCGCTCCCACGAATGCACGTCCCGTGCTGAAGATAGAGATTGCCGAGCACGATCGTGCTTTCTTGCGCGAGGGCCAACGCGTGAAGCTCAAGTTCAACGCATTCCCTTATCAACGCTATGGCGTGATCGACGGCACGCTCGCTTTCATTTCGCCCGCAACCAAGCCGAGTGCAGCAACGAAGCAGCCGGTGTACGAAGGACGCGTCACGCTCGATCGCGACTATTACCAGATCGGCGGCACGCGCTATCCGCTGCGCTACGGCATGACCGCGGCTGCGGAAGTCGTCGTGCGCGAGCGGCGGCTGATCGATCTGGGCCTTGATCCATTCCGCAACGTGGCCGGATAAACCGAACGGAGAACGATATGACGGCAATTGTGCGTATCGATGACGAAGTGATCGACGTGAGCGAATTCATCCGGCTGCTCAAGCTCAATGGCCAGTTCGACGGTCTCATCGAGCAACTGGTGCGCGACAAGCTCACCGTGCGCGCCGCCAGAAAAGCGGGTGTCGAATTGTCGGCCGACGAGATCCAGACGCGCGCCGATCAATTCCGGCGCATTCGCGGACTGCATCGGGCGGCCGATATGAACAACTATCTCGATGCACTGCACGTGAGCCTCGACGAATTCGAAGTCTTTATCACCGACACGCTCTATCAGGAAAAAATGCTTGAGCGAGTCGGCACGCAGCCCGAGATTGAAGAGTATTTCCAGCTCAATTCGCCACGGTTCGACAGCATGGAAATCAGTCATATCGTGCTCGACACGGAAGGCAGCGCCAAGGAAATGATTTCGTATCTGCACGACGATCCCGACAGCTTCGCCGACATGGCGCGCGAGCATTCCTTGGCCGATACGCGCGACAACGGTGGCGTGATTGGACGCGTGATGCGTGGGCAACTCAAGCCCGACATCGAGGCCAAGGTCTTCAATGCCGAGCCCGGCGATCTGCTTGGACCATTCATTTCAGCGGATGGCGGCTATGAGATTTTCGCGGTCACCGCCAAGTATCCCGCGACGCTCGATGAAGACGTGACCGGTGAAATTCGCCGGTTGCTGCGCGAACAATGGCTCCTTGCGCGCGCGCAAGAGCATGTGATCGAAGCGCGCTAAAGCGCAGTGCAACGCAAAGCCTTTTGACGAAAATGGACGCACCTGCCAACTTCGATTCGACCGCCGAGTTCCTCGCGGGTGTAGAAATACTTGCATCGTTTTCCCGCGAGGAAATCGAGCAATTGGCTGCGCACGTCGAATCGCGCCGCTATGGTTTCGGCGAAACGGTGTGCAATGCAGGCGATCCGGCCGATGGGCTGTTTGTCGTGAGAGCCGGCTCCGTGCGCATCTTTACGGAAGAGCACGGCAAGGAAATCAGCATGGGGGTGAAGAAAGAGCACGAGACCTTCGCCGATATCGCGATGCTGCGCGAGTATCGGCACGAATCGTCTGTGCGCTCTTCGGGCAAGACTGAATTGCTGTTCATTCCGCGCAAGGCGGTGGAGCCTGTCATATCGCGCAATCCTGCGGCGCTCGCATTCGTCACGAGCTATGTGGCGATCAATTCGGCGGGCGGCTTCGTCGCGAAGCTGTTCGATCTACGGGGCAAGCTGAATAAAGCGGAACTCGAAGAATGCGTGCGCAGTGTCGGCGTCAAGCGCATTGGAGAGGGCAAGGAAATATTGAAGCAGGATTCGCGCGACGACAGACGCCTCTATGTCGTCCGTCAGGGCGAAGTGCGTATCGTGCGTGAAGAGGGCGGTCAACAGCACTTACTCGCGACGCTCGGTCCCGGGGAAATATTCGGCGAAAAGGCTTGCGTGATGCGTCAGGAGCAGATGGCGTCGGCTATTGCGAGTGTCGATACGCGCTTGCTCGTCATCCCTGAGAAAACGGTGCATTTCATCATCGAGCGCAACGTCAAGCTGCGTGAAGTGCTCGAGGAACGCATCCGCTTCATCGAACGTGAACTGCAGCGGCAAAGGAAATTGGCCGAGCGCCGCAAGCTGCCCACGATGCTCGATCTTCAGTCGAAGCCCGAACTTGGCGAGCGCGTCATCAAGCGATTTGCGTGCGTGGAGCAGGCCGAAGAGATGGATTGCGGCGCTGCATGCCTCGCGATGATATGCCGGCATTACGGCATCAGCATGACGCTAGGGAAGCTGCGAGAACTTGCGAATGTGACGACGCAAGGCGCCACGCTCGACAGCCTTGCGCGCGCCGGCGAAGCGCTCGGCTTCACGACGCGTGGCGTGCAATGCACGTATGAATCGTTACGCGGCTTCGAGTTGCCTTTTATCGCACATTGGGAGGGCTACCACTACATCATCGTCTATGGAATCTCCAAAGAGAACGTTTGGGTAGCGGACCCGGCCATCGGCTTTAGAAAGATGACAACGGGGGAGTTCGAACGCGGATGGAGCGGCACGTGTCTGCTTTTCACGCCGGCACAGGACCTCGTGCAGAAGGCCGTGTCGAATTCGCCGTGGATACGTTTCGTGGGCTATCTGAAGCCCTATCGCACGATATTGCTGCACCTCTTTCTGGCTACGTTCGTCATTCAGGTCCTGGGCGTAGTGCCGCCGCTGATCATCCAGAACATACTGGATGGCGTGATCGTGCATCAGAACGTCGGACTGTTGCATGTGCTGATTGCAGGGCTGATTGTCTCCAACGTGTTCTCGCAATTGATGTCCACCATACGCGCCTACCTCGCCAATTTCATGGTGCGCAATATGGACTTCTCTATGATGTCGCAGTTCTTCAAGCACACGTTCTCACTTCCGTTCAGTTTCTTCGCAAAGCGCAAGACGGGCGACATATTCGCGCGCTTTCAGGAAAATCATACGATCCGCGCGTTTCTCACGGAGTCGACAGTCACGACCGTCTTGAACCTTCTGATGATCTTCATCTACTTCACGATCATGTTTCTCTACAACGTGAAGCTCACGCTGCTGCTGATCGCGTTCGTGATTCCATTGATGGCACTGACCGTACTCGCGACACCGCGCGTGAAGCATAACGCGCGCGAAACGTTCAGTTCGAGCACGGATGCACGTTCGTACCTGATGGAAGCCCTCGGCGGCGTCGAGACGGTCAAAGGCATGGGCATCGAACGCGCGGTGCGGCTCAAGTGGGAGAAGAAGTACGCGAAGTCGCTCGAAGTGCAGTACAAGTCCCAGCGGTTCAATATCGCCGTAGGCTTGTGCGGCCAGCTATTGAACGCGGCGACGACCATCGCGGTGCTATGGGTCGGCGCGAATCTCGTGCTTGCGCGCGAGCTGACCATCGGACAGTTGATTGCATTCAACGCATTCATGGGAAGCGTGCTGTCTCCGCTCATGGGGCTGATCGGATTGTGGAGCCTGCTCAACGATGCAGGCGTCGCGATGGAGCGTCTGGGCGACGTACTCGACATCGAGCCCGAGCAAAAGCCTTCAGAGATGCAGCAGCGCGTCATGCTGCCGGACCTTCAAGGGAACATCAGCTTCAATGGCGTGTATTTCCGTTATGGCGATGGCGATACGCCTTACGTGCTCGAAAACATCAGCTTCGATATCAAGCCCGGAGAACTGATTGCGGTGGTGGGGCGCAGCGGTTCGGGAAAAACGACACTGGCAAAATTACTCGTTGGTTTCTATGCGGCAAGCGAGGGAAAGATGACGGTCGATGGCTATGACATCAACGTGATCGACAAAGGCTTCTATCGCGCGCAGATCGGCTATGTCATGCAAAGCAATCTACTGTTCTCGGGAACGATTGCGGACAACATCGCAAGCGGCGACGAGGCGCCGGACCGCCGGCGGATCGAGGAAGTCGCCAAAATGGCCGACGCGCACGCGTTCATCACGCGCATGCCGCTCGGTTACGAGCAAGTGGTGGGCGAGCGAGGCGTGGGACTCTCTGGCGGCCAGATTCAGCGGCTATGCATTGCCCGTGCGCTTTATCACGATCCGCGCCTGCTCGTGTTCGACGAGGCGACGTCCGCGCTCGACACGCAGTCGGAAAGCAATATTCTGGGGAACATGCAGGAGATCTTGAAGGGACGCACGGCGGTCATCATCGCGCACCGGCTTTCGACGATCATGCGGGCCGACAAAATACTCGTCCTGTATGAAGGCGGAATCGTCGAACAGGGCAAGCATGACGAACTCGTCGCGAGAAAGGGCATGTATTACCAACTCGTGCAGAAGCAATTGAGCGCAGCATGAAGATACTCGACCAACCGGAAAGCGATAGCAGCGTCCCTGTATCGGCGATTTCGTATGCGGGACTCATCGAAAAGATCGAGATATTGCGCTCGACCTTGCGATGGACTTCTCGCCTCGAACGTCCGGAAATCGAGAAGCTGCTGCGCCAGGCAAGTGCCTTGCGCGACGAAGTGATGCAGCTTTCGCACAAGGAGCGCTTCGTGCAGGCCGCTGCCTCCGAACCGAAGCGAGAACTATCGGCGGGCGCGCGGCGGCAGGCGTTGATCGAACGCAGCTTCGTATTCGAAGGCACATTCGGTGACAACCCGAAGCTGCTGGAAGCGCTGGAAATAGCGGAGAAAGCCGCGCCAACCGATCTTCCCGTGCTGATCGACGGCGAGAGTGGAACCGGCAAGGAACTGATGGCGAAAGTCATTCACGCCAATGGATCGCGTGCGGATAAACCCTATATCTCAGTGAATTGCGGCGCGATCCCGGACAACCTGCTCGAGTCGGAATTGTTTGGGCATCGCAAGGGGGCTTTTACGGGCGCAACGAACGACCGCAAGGGAAAATTCGAAAGCGCGCATACGGGAACCATCTTCCTCGATGAAATCGGTGAGCTTCCACTTTCGGGCCAGGTGAAATTGCTGCGCGTGCTCGAAGCGCATGAAATACAACGAGTAGGTTCCGACGAGCCGATTGCGGTGGACACGCGCATCGTCGCTGCGACGAATCGTAATCTCAGGCGATTCTGCGATGAAGGGCGTTTTCGCGAAGACCTGTTTTATCGTCTTAGCGTCATTCATGTGACTTTGCCGGCGTTGCGCGAACGTCGTGACGAGATACCGCTGTTGCTTGCATATTTCGGCGATGAAGCCGCAGCCACGCTCAAGCGACGGCCCGTGAAGATGTCGCCTCGGCTGCGCGACTTTCTTCGCAATTACGACTTTCCCGGCAATATCCGGGAGCTGCGCAACATCGTGTACCGGCTCGCCTGTCTTGCGGGCGAGATGGCCGATATCGATCATCTGCCGCTGGATATTCGGCCGAAGTCGTCGCTGTCGGTGGCGATGAGCGGGGCTCCGTCGAGCGGTAATGGCATTGCCACGGCGGTCTCGCTGAGCGAAGCGAAACGCGTGGCAAGCGACGAAGCCGAGCGCGCATTCCTCGAACGCGGTTTGCAGGAAGTGGGCGGCACGGTCGCCGAGCTTGCCCGACGCTATGAAATGAACCGCTCGCACTTGCAAATGCTCTTGAAAAAACACGGACTGCATTCCAAGGACTTTCGGCTTGCCGCACAAAAGGCCAGGGACGCGCACGAATAACAACGCTAGAGCGATGGATTGATCTGCGTCCTGTCCATCGCCTGCACATCTTCTGCATGTGCGACGACAAGGGAGATATTGTCCCGACCTCCACGCTCGAGCGCTATTTCCAGCAGCCGTTGCGCCGCCCATTCGCAATTGCCCGGCGCAAGTTCGCTTGCCATTTCAACTTCGCTGACCTCGTTAGACAAGCCATCGCTGCAAAGAAGGAACGTATCGCCGTCCTTTAGGGCGACCGTGCTCTCGTCCAGTTCGAGTGTGTCGAGCGCGCCCACTGCGCGAGTAATCAAATGCTGCGCAGGATGATGCAGCGCTTCTTCAGCCGTCAATTGGCCGCGCGCCTTGAGTTCTTCCACCTGACTGTGATCGCGTGTCAGTTGCACGAGCCGTCCGTTTCTATAGAGATAAATGCGGCTATCGCCGGCCCATAGATAAGCGCATGCGCCGTTGCGCGCTGCGAGCAACACGACCGTACTGCCGATGCGCGACACGAGCCGCCTTGCCGCTTCGGTACGCAATTGTGCGTTCACGTCGATGAGGCGTTCCCGCGCATCCGCAATCACACCGGCGAGTCCGTTGTCTGCGGACATATACGAAAGGCTCTCGATGACCATGCGGCTCGCCAGATCGCCTACCGCGTGTCCGCCCATGCCATCGGCGACGGCCCATATTCCGCGTTCGGGCGAATCGAGCAGGGCATCCTCATTCACTTGCCGTACGCAGCCGACATCGGAACGAGCAGCGGACGTCCATCGAAACTCAGCGGTGAAGGTCACGACAACCTCCCTTGATCGGGTAGCGAGCGCGCATTCCGCCGATTGTGCGCCAACGGGCGCGATCGAACATCAGCCGCGTCAACTCGCGGTATTCGACGACATGGCATTCGGATTGACGGTGAGATTCGCGCCATTGCCGGTGTTGTGAACATCCACGGACTGGAACTGATTGATCATCTGGTCCGCAGTGAAATTGTTCGTGATGTCGTAGATATTCACGACGCCGCCAAAGCCCTGTTGACGATCGGGCATGTACGGCGTGATCCAGCCGTAAACCCACGGCGCGCCGCCTCCACCGCTGATGGCGGACATGGCCGCTCGATCCAGTTCTCGGTCGTAGTCGAGATCGGTCACGGTAAGGGCGCTCATCTCTAATCTCCGCTTGGCTCTTTGCGATGCCCGAAGCCAATGCAAGTGCCATGCCGACGCACGCTTCGACGTCAAGACTCCGTGCGGCGCGGGTCCGCAGAATCGCGCCAAGTCAAAGAGTTGGTGGCTTGCCGACATCGTTGCCCAAGACGCCGGTTCTCAGGCGACACTTTCTTCCCGCTCAAGGAGACGCTAGAGGCCCAACAGAATGCATCGATTTCAGTTGGTTTGATTGAGACAGAAAGTCTTTAGCCGATTCGGCCCAGCTCGTTTAAATACATGAAAATCAATGAGTTAATAAACTGGCAAGAAAGCTGCAAATGACATCGCAACGAGGGCGCCGCACAAACACCTGGCGCCATCCCGAAGAGGCTAAATCGGAGCCAGCCATGTCCAGCAGCCAAACGTCCGGATCGATCGATGAACAAGCCGCCGCAACCGGCTTTTCTCTCGGCGCCGAACTGGTCACGTGCCGCTCCGGCTATGCGCATCACGGCATTTATTCGGGCAACGGCATGGTGATTCACTATGCCGGCTTCGCGAAGTCACTGCATCGCGGTCCGGTCGAGGAGGTCAGTCTCGCTCAATTCGCGGGCGGTCATGACGTCACCGTGCGTCAGAGTCCGGCCGCCCGCTTCTCCGGCCCGGAAGCGGTGCGCCGCGCACGCAGCAGGCTCGGCGAAGACCGGTATCGCCTGTTGACCAATAACTGCGAGCACTTCGTTTCGTGGTGCCTGTTCGGTGAAGCACGCAGCCACCAGGTGCGCGCGTGCTTCGTTCATCCACGGGTTGCCATTCAGGCGGTCAAGGGGCTCGTTCAAGCCTATGTCGCCGCCGAGCGCCGCCGCCGTGCAAGCGCGCTCGCCAATAACGGATCGGGCACGGCTTTGGCCTTTTGAGGAGACCATCATGCAAAACGCCGAAAATTCGCTGCACTGGGCCGTCGATAAATGGCTTGCGCCAACGCCGGCGCATCCGGCACGCATCGTGCAACTCTGCCGCTCGCATTCCACGGGCATGCGCTTTGTTCGCATCGAGGCATGGCACGCGGGCGGGTTCATCGCGATTATTTTCTTCCGCCACGACGACGGTACCTGGAACGTGTTTCCGCCGGAGGTGAGGCGTCCTTCAATGAGTGCATCGCGGCTTGCCGCGTGAGGCGCCGGTCGGACGGGCTTTGACACGAACGACACGCTGCCGCTACTCTAGTTTACGATGCCGTGGCGCAAGATGCACAAGTCATGGTAGTTTTCGCGACAGTGAACCAATTCGTACAATTAGAGGTATTGCCCCGATGACTCAGCCCGACTCCGCCGACTTTACTGCGTCCGCCAGCCCGGTCTCCGAGACGCAGGCTAGCGACAATCCGCTTGGCATTGCCGGTCTGGAGTTCGTGGAGTTTTCGAGTCCCGATCCGGAAGCGCTCGCCGTGCTGTTCGAGCGGCTGGGCTTTACGCCGGTGGCCGAGCACGTGAGCAAGGCGGTCACGCTTTATCGTCAAGGCAGCATGAATTTTCTGCTCAACGCCGAGCCGGATTCGTTTGCGACACGGTTTGCAGAAACGCATGGCGTCGGCATTGCGGCTATCGGCATTCGCGTGATGGATGCGCAAACGGCGCATGAGCGCGCGGTCGACTACGGCGCGTGGGACTTCGAAGGCGAGAAGATCGGCCCTAATGAACTGGCGATACCGGCCATTCAGGGCATCGGCGATTCGCATATGTATTTCGTCGATCACTGGCCCGGCAAGAATAGCGGCGAAGCATCGATCTATGACATCGATTTCCGCGCCATTCCCGATGCAAACGCGGATTTGAAAGGCGCGGGTCTGCTCGAAGTCGATCACTTCACGCAAACGGTCGGCGCGGGCCGGATTCAGGAGTGGCTCGACTTCTACGACGACGTACTGCATTTCCGCGAGATTCATCAAGTGCATCCGGACTGGCATGTCTCGCAGGATTCGGCTGTGACGGTCTCGCCTTGCGGTTCCATTCGAATCACGGTCTATGAGGAAGGTACTTATCGCACGGACCTCATGCAGCAATATCTGCCGGGGCACGAAGGCGAGGGCGTGCAGCACATTGCTTTGGCATCTGCCGATATCTTCGCATCGGTCGATGCGCTAAGCGCGCGCGGCGTGCGTTTCCTCATGCCGCCGCAGCGCTATTACGACGAGATCGATGCGCGTTTGCCCGGTCACGGTCTCGACATCGACAAGCTGCGCACACGCGGCATTCTCGTCGATGGCGAGATATTGCCGGACGGCACGCCTCAACTCTTCCTGCAAACGTTCATCGAGCGCGAGCCGGGCGACATGTTCTTCGAAATCGTCGAACGGCGCGGACATCATGGCTTCGGCGAAGGCAACCTGGCCGCGATCGCCAAGGCGCGAAGCTGAACAGGCACGCCCTGGCATCGCTCGCTCATTTCACAATGATCGTTCCTGTCATGTGCGGATGCAGCGAACAAAAATACGTGTACGTGCCCGGCTTATCAAATACGTGCGAGAAGCTGTCGCCACTATCCAGCGGATCGGATTTGAACGACTTGCCCCCGTCGACGACGGTATGCAGCATGTCGTCATGATTGATCCACGTCACCTTCGTACCGACCGGAACCGTTAGCGCCGCCTTGCTGAACGAGAAATTGTCGATGGATATGGTAGGCACACTCACTGCCGCCATTTGCTGCGCAGGTTCTTCGGCGCATGCGGAAGGTATTCCGCTCACGAGTCCCCTGACAACGAGTGCGATGGCAAGCTGGCGCGCGCACTGGCCGATAAAGTTCGCGTTCATGCGTGTGCCTCCGCAAGCGATGTATCCACAATGGCCAACTGCTCGCGTCCCGCAACATGGGTGACGGCGCGCAAGCCGAGCATCGAACGCAAACGGTCGGCGCCGACTTTCATCGGCCCGGGTCCAGATGCAGCGCCGGGCGCGGGCTGCGGAAACGCAGTGGACATGGCGGAGTAGAAGCGCATGTCGCCTTCGACTTTCTGTGCGACTTGATGCACGTGGCCATTCAAAACCGTTACCGAGCCGAAGCGCTTGAGTAAGGCGAGCGCCTGCTCGCTGTCGTCGGTGCCCCATCCCCATGCGGGATAAAGTGCCCACAACGGTATATGCGCGAATACGACAATCGGCGTGCTATTGCTCCTGGCCTGCAGGTCCTGCTTGAGCCACGCGAGCTGTTCATCGCCGAGAAAGCCGAGTCCGCCGCCCTTGAGGTCAATCACATTGGTCAGGCCGATGAAATGCACGCCGCCTTCGTCGAAGCTATACCAATGGCGCGTGCTGCCGCGTCCGTATTGATTGGAAAAGCGCGAGAAGAATGGATCGCCATTGTCGACGAGCACATCATGCTCGCCCGGCACGTAATGCACCGGCATGCCCGCGTCGCCGATGATCTGCGTGGCCGTATCGAATTGGGCGGGTTTGGACAGATGCGTGATGTCGCCGGTATGGATCATGAACGCAGGCTGCTGAGGCATCTTGCGAACCTGGCCGATGGCTTCCTGAAGCGTGCTCGTCGGCTCGGTGTTCGGGTCTTTATTGAAGCCGATATGGCTATCGCTGATTTGCACGAAGCTGAATGAATGAGTCGCTTCTTCGGCATAAGCTGAAGAAATCAGGCGCGAACGCGGCACGCCGCCGCTTAGTGTCCATAGCACGCCCGCGCCCGCCCACGCCATGCAGGACAGCGCGGTGCGCCGGCGCTTGCCGTGATCGTCGAGCGGCTCTATAACGGGCGGGTCGTTTAACTTGATATTCATGGCAATTCCCTTAAGAGTGGGTTAGGTGAAGTGAATGCCTTAGCGGTATCCGTTCATCGAACCGGCTCGCGCAGCGCGTTATTCCCGGAAAATTTTCTGGGAGCATAGGAATAAATCGCCCGCGACGGCAGTAATGGAGGATGTGCACGCGTGATTCGAGCGTGCGTTCAACCGTCACCAGGAGACCCGCGCGATGTGGCCGAGCAGGTCGAAACAAGGCAAGTCCCCGCATGCGCGCTTCGAGGCGACGGTGATGCCGCATATCGACGCCGCGTACAACCTCGCGCGCTGGCTCTCGGGTAGCGCGAGCGATGCCGACGATGTCGTGCAGGAAGCGTATTTGCGTGCATTCCGTTTCTTCGACGGCTTCGAAGGTGAAGAAGAAGCGAACGCACGTGCGTGGCTGCTGGCCATCGTGCGGAACACGTGGTTCACCGAATGGCGTCGACGCGTGCAACTGGCGGATGCGACGCCTTACGATGAAGAAATCGCCGGGGACGAAGCATTGCCCGGCTGGTCCGATGAAGCGGGCGTGAATCCCGAGACGCTCGCAGTGCGCAAAGACGAAGTGCATCTCGTGCATCGCGCATTGGAAGCTTTGCCGCTCGTCTTTCGCGAAGTGCTGGTGTTACGTGAAATCGAGGATATGAGTTACAAGGAAGTGGCCGCCATCACGGGCGTGCCGATTGGAACGGTCATGTCGAGGCTCGCACGCGGCCGCAAGATGTTGGCGACTGCCGTGCGCGCCGCGCAAAGCGACAGGCCGAGCGTGCGGCTCGTGCGCAGATTGGGGCCGGGTCATTCCGAGGAGTCGGGCAATGGACAAAAATGAAACCGCCTCGCTCGATACGAGGCTGACCGATGGCTCGCTTTATCAGCACGCGCCGGTTCATTTACGCGCGCAAGTGCTGTCGCGCGTGCGAGAGGAGGCAGCGCGTGAAGAGCGTCATCAGCCGCAAAAGAGCCAGCAACCTCGCTCATGGCGGCTTGCCTTCAGCACGCCTTGGCCTTTCTTCGGTGGCGCATTCACTGGCGCGACGCTTTCAGCTGTCGTGCTTGGCGCAATGCTGTGGTTTCAGTCCGCGCCGCGCTTGAATAACGATGCGCCCATCGCGCAGGAGATCGTGTCCAGCCACGTGCGTGCGTTGATGTCGGACCGTCCGATCGACGTACTGTCCAGCGATAAACACACTGTCAAGCCGTGGTTCAATGGCCGCATCGATTACGCGCCGCCGGTGATCGACCCGGCGGGACCGGGCTTCGCGCTAGTGGGTGGAAGACTCGACTACGTCGGGCATCGTCCGGTGGCGGTGGTCGTTTATCGGTATCTTAAGCATCCCATCGATGTCTATGTGTTTCCGGAAAAGCCGTCGCGCGAAGACGGTAAAGCCATCGTCACGCAGTCCGACGACGGCTATGCGCTTGCGCGCTGGAATCGCGACGGCATGACGTTCTGGGCCGTGACCGATGCATCCAGTTCGGTGTTGCGCCAATTCACTCAAGCGCTCGACGCCGGAACGCCGCGCTAACTTGGTGCATCGCCAGAACTCACTCTTTCGCGTCCCATAGCCCTTGCCGCGTGGGACGCTGTCGATTTCATCCGATGTGCGCTAACGCTCGTGCCGTTCGGGTATGTCCGAATATGGTCTGATCCTTACATTTTTCTAAACTCGATCACCAAGCGCCTAATTAAACGAAAGGTAGAAGAAATCGGGCGGGGCAGGCCTTTAAAAAACGGTTCATGCGACGGAGACACACATGGGAATGCAGATGAAGCTCATCGCGGGCATGCTCGCGTTCGGCGTTTTTTCGTCAGCCTACGCGGCTGATCCGATCAAGATCGGCGTCGACGGCCCGTTCACGGGCGGCTCGTCGTCGATGGGCGTCAGCATGCGCGACGGCGTGCGGCTCGCCACGGCGGAGATCAACAAGTCGGGCGGCGTGCTTGGCCGGCAGATCGTACTCGTCGAACGCGACGACGAAGCGAAGAACGAGCGCGGCGTGCAGATCGCTCAAGAACTCATCAACAAGGAAAAAGTGGTCGCGGTAGTGGGTTATATCAATACCGGTGTGGCGCTCGCGTCGCAGCGCTTCTTTCAGGAAGCGAAGATTCCCGTCTTCAACAATGTGGCGACGGGTTCGGTCGTGACGAAGCAATTCGACGATCAGCCCGACAACTACGTTTTCCGCAATGCCGCGGCAGACCGCATTCAGGCGCCGATGATCGTCGAAGAAGCCGTGACCAAGCGTGGCTTCAAGAAGGTCGCCATTCTCGCCGACTCCACTAACTACGGTCAGCTTGGCCGTGAAGACCTCGAAAAGGCTTTGGCGGCGAAAGGCGTCAAGCCCGTAGCGGTCGAGAAATTCAATATCAAGGACGTCGACATGACCGCTCAATTGCTCAAGGCAAAAGAGGCGGGCGCCGAAGCCGTCCTGACGTATGGCATTGGGCCGGAGCTTGCGCAAATTGCCAACGGCATGGCCAAGCTGGGCTGGAAAGTGCCGCTGATCGGCAGCTGGACGCTCTCGATGGCGAACTATATCGACAACGCGGGCGCGAACGGCGAAGGCGCCCGCATGCCGCAGACCTTCATTCAGGACGCGAATACGCCCAAGCGCAAGGCGTTCATCGAAGCGTATCTCAAGGAATTCAAGCCGAAGAACGACCGCATCGATTCACCGGTGTCGGCGGCGCAAGGCTATGACTCGGTTTATCTGCTTGCAGCGGCGATCAAGCAGGCCGGCTCGACGGACGGTCCGAAGGTCAAGCAAGCGCTTGAGAATCTGAACACGAAAGTCGATGGCGTGGTGATGTCCTACGACAAGCCGTTCACGAAGCAAGATCATGAAGCGATCAGCCCGAACGTGCCGGTCATCGGCGAAGTGAAGGGCGGCCGAGTGATTTACGCCTACGACGCGGACAAGAAAGGCGGTAGCACCCTGCGCGCCAAGCAGACGACGACCGCTTCGAACTGACGCACGAGTTTCATTCCGAGGGTAAAAGCCGCGCCCGCCATGCAAGGCGGGCGCGGCTTGCTGTATGCGCTTCGTGTACCGATTCTAAGGCGTCCATACGATGATTCTCCTCCAGCTCATTTATAGCGGCATCGCGCTCGGCATGATCTACGCGGTGATCGCATTCGGCTACCAGCTCACATTCGCGACGTCGGGCACGCTGAACTTCGGCCAGGGCGATGCGCTCATGCTCGGCGCACTCGTGGGCCTGACGCTCGTGTCGGCAGGCGTCAATTACTGGCTGATGATTCCGCTCGTGTGTCTCTTCGGGCTCGTGCAAGGCTCGTTCGTCGAGCGAATCGGCGTGCGGCCGGCCATCAAGATCAAGTCGGAATTCGGCTGGATCATGTCGACGATCGCGCTCGGCATCATCTTCAAGAATGTCGCGGAAAACGTGTGGGGCCGTGACGATCTGCGCTTTCCGTCGCCGTTGCCCGAAGCGCCGTTGAAGGTCTTCGGCGCGAATGTATTGCCGATGGAATTGCTCGTCGTGGGCGGCGCACTCGTCATGATGCTCGCGGTTGAGTTCTTCAATCGCAAGACGATCTTCGGCAAGGCAGTCGTCGCGACGGCCAACGATCGCGATGCGGCCGCGCTCATGGGCATCAACACGGGGCTCGTCATCACGTTCTCTTATGCGCTTTCGTCGCTGACAGCGGCGTTCGCGGGCGTTCTCATTGCACCGCTTACGCTCACGGGCGCGACGATGGGCGCGGTGCTCGGGCTCAAGGCTTTTGCCGTGGCGATCATCGGCGGCTTGTCGAGCGGCATGGGCATTATCGTCGGCGGCATGATTCTGGGCATCGCCGAAACCACGACCGGCTTCTATATTTCCACCGGCTACAAGGACGTGCCAGGGCTCGTATTGCTATTGATCGTGCTGGCCGTGAAGCCTGCGGGTCTCTTCGGCAAGACGGCGATCAAGAAGGTCTGAGGCAGCCATGATGAAAGCAAAGAACTGGATTGCGGCCTTCGTCGGCCTTGCGGCGCTCGCGATTTTCCCGGTCCTGTCGGGTAATCCGTATTACATCCATCTCGTCGAAACCATCATGATTTACGCGATCCTGTTGTTCGGGCTCGATATCGTGGTGGGTTACACGGGACAGGTGTCGCTCGGACACGCGGGCTTGTTCGGCGTCGGCGCATATACAGCGGGCGTGCTGTTCGCCAAGCTCGGCATGCCTTTCTATGTGACTGCGCCGCTCGCCATCGCGGTAACGGCCGCATTCGGCGCGATACTCGCGTTGCCTGCGCTGCGCGTGTCCGGCCCTTATCTCGCGATGGTCACGCTCGCGTTCGGCACCATCATCCAGATCCTGATCAATGAGATGGATTTTCTGACGAACGGCCCAATGGGACTCAAGATTTCCAAGCCGATGTTCGCCGGTCACAGACTCGACGAAGTGCAGTACTACTGGCTCGTGGCGGCGCTGCTGGTTGCGTCGCTCATTGTCGTGCATCGCGTGTTGAAGTCGCATCTCGGGCGCGCATTCGAAGCCTTGCGCGATAGTCCCATTGCGTCGGACTGCATGGGCGTGTCGGTTTATCGCTATAAGGTTTATGCGTTCGTCATCAGCGCGGGCTTTGCCGGACTGGCGGGGTGTCTCTATTCATACTCCGAGCAATACATTTCGCCCAACACGTATAACTTCGAACTCACTATTCTCTTCTTGCTTGCGATCATCATGGGCGGTCGCAAGACGCGCACGGGCGCGATCATCGGTTCGACGGTGATCGTGATGTTGCCCAAGCTGCTCGACGATATCGCCAACTTCAGAGTCGTCGCGACGGCGCTTGCGGTGCTCGTCGTTGCGGGGGCTGCACTCGCGCTGGCGCGCAAGACGACGACACCGCAACGCGTCGCCATACCGGTCATCGGCACTGCGGGTCTCGCTGCTTTCTCGTTCTGGATCGACGCGCTCACCGACTGGCGCCTGACCATTTTCGGCTTGATGATTCTGCTCGTCGTGTATTACCTGCAGGACGGCATAGTCGGTTTCGTGCGCAAGACGTTGCATATGGGCCGCGTGCGTGTGACCAAGGTCGACACCGAAGCCCTTGCAAGCGATACGCGTGAAGGCGATGCCGTCGCTGCCGTGGCGACCGAAGGCGCCGACGCCATTCTCGATGTGCGAGGCGTGCTGATGCAATTCAGCGGCCTCAAGGCGCTCAACGATGTCAGCCTGACGGTCAAGCGCGGCACGATTCATGGCCTGATCGGTCCGAACGGATCGGGCAAGAGCACGATGATGAATGTACTGACGGGCATCTATGTGCCGACCGCGGGCGTGATCGAATATCAGGGGCAGGCGATTGCGGGGCGCACGTCGTCGAGGATTGCGTTGTCGGGCATTGCGCGCACTTTTCAGAACGTGCAGCTCTTCGGTGAAATGACCGCACTGGAAAACGTCCTCGTCGGCTTGCACCATACGTTTCGCTCGAATTTCGCGGATGTCGGCGTCATGACCGGGCGTTATCGGCGCGAAGAACGTGCAGCGCGCGAGCGTGCGTTCAATATGCTGCGCTTCGTGGGACTCGAGCACGTTGCGGGCGAGGAGGCGCGCAATCTTCCTTACGGCAAGCAGCGTCTGCTGGAAATCGCGCGCGCGCTTGCGCTCGATCCGCAATTGCTTTTGCTCGATGAACCCGCTGCCGGACTCACTGCGCCCGATATTCGCGAACTCGTCGCCATCATTCGCAAGGTGCGCCATCACGGCATCACCGTGGTGCTGATCGAGCATCACATGGACGTAGTCATGAGCGTGTGCGATACCGTGTCCGTGCTGGACTTCGGGCAGAAGATCGCCGAAGGCAAGCCTGCGGAAATTCAGGCTAATGACAAAGTCATCGAAGCCTATCTCGGCGGACAAGCTGCGCAAACGGCCTGAAGACATTCCTTTGAGTGATATCGCGGGGCTATGCAAACGAAGGACCATCGATGCTGACGATAAAAAACCTCCACGCGGGCTACGGCAAGGTCAAAGTGCTGCACGGCATATCGCTCAATGTGCCCAAGGCAAAAGTGGTCACGCTGATCGGCTCGAACGGCGCGGGCAAGACGACCACCATGCGCGCCATATCCGGCATGATCAAGCCGACCGACGGCGAAATAACGATGGGCGTCGGCAATGCGGCGAAGCGCATCGACGCGATGGACTCGCACAAGATCGCACGCCTGGGCCTCGCGCATTCGCCGGAAGGAAGACGCGTCTTCGCGACGATGTCGGTCACGGACAACCTGCTGCTCGGGGCGTTTCCACGCCTGACGTGGGCGCGTCCGAAGGGCGACGTCGCGGCCGATCTCGAACGCGCGATCGAAATTTTTCCGCGTCTGAAGGAACGCCGGCATCAGCTTGCCGGCACGCTTTCGGGCGGCGAACAGCAAATGCTTGCGATGGCACGCGCAATCATGCTGAATCCGGACCTCGTGCTGCTCGATGAACCCTCGATGGGTCTCGCACCCATTCTCGTCGAAGAAGTATTTCGCATCATCGAGCGTCTCAAGCAGGACGGCGTGACGATGCTGCTCGTCGAACAATTCGCCGCTGCCGCGTTGAATGTCGCGGATTACGGATATGTGCTGGAGAATGGCCGAGTCGCAACGCACGGCCCAGCGGAACAACTGCGCAACGATCCTTCCGTCAAGGCGGCCTACCTCGGCGCGAGTCATTGAGGGCGATTTGGTGATACCGTGATGCGAAACATCGTGATGATCGTTAGCACGGGCATCGAATAAAGGGAGACGCCATGACCGCCACGCCTCGCCATCCGTTTCCATCGTCAGCGCGCCTCGTGGAGCGCGGCAAGATCGTGTCCGCACGCGAGGCAGTGAGATTGATTCGCCCAGGCGACACCATTGCGACGAGCGGCTTTGTAGGCGTCGGCTTCGCGGAAGAAGTCGCGATCGCGCTCGAAGCGCGGTATCTCGAAGAGAAAGAGCAAGGCGCCGCCGAAGGTCAGGAGCCGATTGCGAATCTCACGATCGTTTATGCGGCGGGCCAGGGCGACGGCCGCACGAAAGGCCTCAACCATTTCGCGCATGAAGGTCTGATCAAGCGAGTGATTGGCGGACATTGGGGCCTCGTGCCGGGATTGCAAAGAATGGCAATCGAGAACCGCATCGAGGCATATAACCTGCCGCAAGGCGTTATCTCGCAACTCTTTCGCGATATCGCCGCGCATCGGCCCGGGCAACTCTCCAGCGTGGGTTTAGGCACGTTCGTCGATCCACGCAACGGCGGCGGCAAACTCAATGCACGCACGACCGAAGACATCGTGCGGCTCATGCAAATAGACGGCACGGACTTTCTGTACTACAAGGCGTTTCCAATCGATGTCGCTATCGTGAGAGGCACGACTGCGGATCTCAACGGCAATGTCACGATGGAAAAGGAAGCGCTCACCCTTGAAGCGCTCTCTATTGCGATGGCCGCCCGCAATTCAGGCGGCATCGTCATCGCGCAAGTGGAGCGGCTGGCGGAATCCAACACGCTCCATTCGCGGCAAGTGAAGATCCCCGGTGTGATGGTGGATTGCGTCGTCGTCGCGCGGCCTGAGAATCATTGGCAGACCTTCGGCGAGCAATACAGTGCCGCCTTTTCCAGCGAATTGCGCGTGGCTGCGAGTTCCGTGCCGCCCATGCCGCTCAACGAACGCAAGATCATCGCGCGCCGCGCCGCATTCGAGTTGATGGCCAATAGCGTCGTGAATCTCGGCATCGGCATGCCGGAAGGCATAGCCAGTGTCGCGAATGAAGAGCAGGTCATCGATCTGTTCACCATGACGACAGAGCCCGGCGTGATCGGCGGCATTCCCGCTGGCGGCCTCAATTTCGGCGCGGCCACGAATACGCAGGCCATCATCGATCAGCCGTATCAATTCGACTTCTACGATGGCGGCGGTCTGGACATCGCGTTTCTGGGGCTTGCGCAAGCGGATCGCGAAGGCAATCTGAATGTGAGCAAGTTCGGTCCGAAACTCGCAGGCGCGGGTGGCTTCATCAACATCAGTCAGGCGGCGAAGAAGGTCGTGTTCGTCGGCACCTTCAACGCGGGCAAGCTGGACATTGCCATCGACGACGGCAAGCTCGACATTCGCCGCGATGGCGATTGCCGCAAGTTCGTCGATGCGGTGGAACACCGCACATTCAGCGGCCGCTATGCCGTCGAGCGCGGGCAAACCGTGCTCTATGTCACGGAGCGCTGTGTGTTCGAACTGACCAATGAGGGGCTGGTGTTGACGGAGGTCGCGCCGGGCATCGATGTCGAGCGGGATATCGTTGCGCAGATGGGTTTTCGGCCCGTGATCAAGTCGCCGCCGCGACTGATGGATGAGCGCATTTTCCGCGACACGCCGATGGGCCTGCGCAACGCACTACTCGGGCTCGACTTGTCCGAACGCTTCAGCTACGACGCAGAGAAGCATCTTTTCTTTATCAATTTCGAGGGGCACGAAGTTGCCACGTTGCACGACGTGGAAGCCATTCGTCGCGAAGTCGAAAATCAGCTAGCGAATGTGGAAGTCAAGCCGCATGCCATTGTGAATTACGACAATTTCTCGATCCGCCCCGAGATGCTCGACGCGTACTCGGAGATGGTCACGAAGCTCGTCGACGACTTCTATGATGGCGTAACGCGCTACACGACGAGCAGCTTCCTGCGTATGAAATTGGGCGACGCGCTCAAACAGCGCGGCGTCGCGCCTTATATCTATGAAAGCGCGCAGGAAGCGCGCGAACATGGCACGCGACGCGCGGGCTAGCTATCAGTTTCTCGCCGTGTGCGCGGGCGGCGTCTCGCGTGCGTTACGCAATCTGCTATTGCGTATGCCATAGCCGAAGTAAATGACGATGCCAATTGCCATCCAGATGACGAGGCGTATCCATGTATCGGCGGGCAGTCCCGTCATCAGGAATACGGATGAAAGCGCACCGAGCGGGGCCACGATGAATACCGCGGGCGTCTTGAACGCGCGCTTCAAATCGGGCTGAGTGATGCGCAGCACGAGCACGCCGATGCACACGACAGCGAACGCGAATAGCGTGCCGATGCTCACCAGTTCGCCGACCAGACCGATCGGCAGCAAGCCGGCAAGAACCATCACGATGAGTCCGGTCACGATCGTGGTGATATAGGGCGTATGAAAGCGTGGGTGAATCTTCGAAGCAAAAGGCGGAAGCAGGCCGTCTTTTGCCATCGAATAGAAAATGCGCGGCTGACTCAGCAGCAGCACGAGAATGACCGAGGTCAAACCGAAGATCGCACCCAGCTTCACGATAGGCGAGAGCCAGCGCATGCCGATTGCATCGACACCCACGGCGATAGGATCGGCCACATTGAGCTTGTCGTACGAAACGATACCGGTGAGTACATACGAGACCAGCACATAGAGAATCGTGCAAATGGTGAGTGAGCCGAGCAGGCCGATCGGCATGTCGCGCCTCGGGTTGCGCGTTTCCTGCGCGACGCACGACACCGAATCGAAACCGATATACGCGAAGAACACGACGGCCGCACCACGCAAGACGCCGCTCATCCCATAGACGCCTGCCTCGCCTGTATTGGGCGGCAGGAATGCGCCTGTCGGATTCGTCGGGGTGACCCAATGGCTCGTATCGACGTAAGTGATGCCTGCCGCGATGAACGCGAGCACGATCAGCACCTTGATCACGACGATGAAGCTATTGACGCGCGCCGATTCGCGAATGCCGACGACAAGCAGAATAGTGATAAGCCCGACGATCACCATCGCCGGTACGTTGAGGATCGCGCCGGCGTGACTCCAGCCTTTGCCTGGCTCGTAAGCGAAGGGCGCTTGAGAGAGTTGCGCGGGTATATCGATATGCAGCGAATGCAGAAAGCTCACGACGTAGCCCGACCAGCCGATGGCGACCGTCGTCGCACCGACCGCATATTCGAGTATCAGATCCCAGCCGATGAGCCACGCGATGAGTTCGCCCATGGTGGCGTACGCATAGGTATAGGCGCTGCCGGACACCGGCACCGTCGATGCCATTTCCGCGTAACACAGTCCGGCCAGTGCGCAAACGATTGCACCGAGCACGAACGAAATGACGATGGCAGGGCCCGCGTTCGCAGCGGCCGCGTGGCCCGTCAGCACGAAAATCCCCGCGCCGATGATGCAGCCGATGCCGAGCAACACGACATCCAACGCAGACAAGGTTCGCTTCAATGCATGGCCGCCGTGCGTTTCCTGAAGCATCTCCTCCGTTTCTCCGGCCTCGGTTTGCAACGCGGCCACGGTCTTCTTTCGCATGACGGTCACGATCGCCTCCTTTGCGACGGCACTTGGGCCGTCCCAGATTATCGCTCATCCGTGATAGCAGATTTTCCCGGGGATTACGAGTGGCGAAGGATCGTCTGCCTGGAACGTGCGCTCGATTTAGCACTTTCCATGCCTTAAACCATACTCGCGACGCGGGGAAAAGGCCAGGCCAGTCCGCCCGGATGTGGGGCGCACTATAATCGGTTTGTCAGTTGCGCTCATACCCGGAAAGCCGTTTCGCATCGGTATACGAAACGCTCACCGACCAATTTCTAACGTGGAGATCAAATATGTCCATCCGTATTGGTGATGAAGCCCCCGATTTCACCGCAGAAACCACCCAAGGCCAGATCCGTTTTCATGAGTGGATTGGCGACCAGTGGGCCATTCTGTTCTCGCATCCCAAGGACTTCACGCCCGTCTGCACCACGGAACTCGGCTATATGGCGAAGCTCAAGCCCGAGTTCGACAAGCGCAATACGAAGATCATCGGGCTGTCCATCGACCCTGTCGATAACCATTCGAAATGGGCGAAGGACATCGAGGAAACTCAGGGCGCGGCCGTGAACTACCCGATGATCGGCGACGCGGACCTGAACGTGGCGAAGCTCTATGACATGATCCATCCCAACGCGAGCGGCGGTGGCCCGCGTACGGCGGTGGACAACGCAACCATTCGCGCAGTGTTCATCATTGGCCCGGACAAGAAGATCAAGGCCACGTTCACTTATCCGATGAGTGCGGGCCGCAACTTCGACGAAGTGCTGCGCTTGCTGGATGCGCTGCAACTGAACGCGAAGCATACGGTTGCGACGCCCGTGAACTGGAAGCCGGGCGAGGACGTGATCATTCCGACGTCCGTCTCCGACGAGGACGCCAAGAAGAAATATCCGGAAGGCTTCAAGACGCTCAAGCCTTATTTGCGCACCGTGGCGCAGCCGAAGTAAGTTCTTTGTATCTGTGAAAACGCGCTGGCCGTTTCGTACGGGCCAGCGCGTTTTTCTTTAGCTATGCCCGGTTCGTCTTTCCGGCGAAGTATCGACTTCTCCGGGGCGGCGCAGCATCTTGTCCACCTCGCCCGCATGCAGTTCTTCGGTTTGAATCATCTGCCGCGCGTATTCCTCCAGCGCGACCGACCGGTCCTCGACAAGATGGAGCAATTGACGATACAAGTCGAGCGCAACATTTTCCGCTTGCAATGATTCACGCAGAATCGTCGCGATATCGAACGTGTGATTGTCGAGCAGCGGACCGATTGCGAGCGACGGATAGGCGCCGAGCGTCGTGATCCATTCGCCCGCCTGATGCGCATGCATCAACGATTCGTCGGCCTGCGCGCGTAGCCACGACACGATCGGAATGCGGCCGAAGCCGAACACCAGAAACGAATAATGCGTATAGCGCACGACGCCGGCGAGTTCCGATTCGAGAATCCGGTTCAGTACGCCGACGACTTCCTCCTTGTCGAGCTCTGCCATCGTTGCCTCCGGTCATTGCGTTGCGAAGCGCTTCACGGCCACTCAAGGCACTCGACCATTGTAGTCACGGATTGCAATCGGCGTACGCGGGCATATCAGACCGGTTCTTCCACCCACATCGAAGCGGTGCGGCCAAGCACTTGCGACATCGCGAGGCGAGCGCCGTTGCCGTCGGCCGTATCGATCGCACGCACGACGCGGCCATAATCGCTCAGCTGCGATTCGGTCACGCGCGCGAGCGCATTCGGTTGCATGCGCAGTGACGCTTTCAACGCCCTTATGCCGACGCGAACGACGCTTCCCATCTGGCGCAAGACTTCATCGCCGCTGGCATCGACAATAGCGGTAAGCAACGCTTCCTCCGTCGACGACTGCAAGTCCTCTGAAGGCGATGCATGCACGAGCCGCTGAAAAGCTGCATTGATGGCGATACGCTGATGCCGGTTGGCGCGCGTCGCGGCAAGCGCGGCGGCGGGTGGATCGACGAGCGAGCGGAAATGAACCAGCCGGCGCATGCAGTCGGTATCGGGCAGGGCGCGCAACCGCCACTCCGCGACTTCAGAATCGATGATGAGCCATTCGCCTGCAGGCCGGATGCGCGTGCCCGTCTTGGGCCGGACATCGAGCATGCGCCGTGAGATAAGAACGCTTAACGCTTCGCGCATGATGGTCCGGGAAACACCATGCTTCTTTGAAAGGATCACTTGTGGCGGCAGGACATTGTCTTTGTATTCTCCGTTGACGATGCTCGCGACAAGCTGATTGACGACTCGCTTGACGAGCGATGCTTCATATCCATGGTTCATTTTTTGTTCTCGTGAAAACGCCCACGCTTCGGCCATGCGGTGCCCGTTGGTGGGCCGCTGCCGCTTTTTTGTTCTTCCTGATGTTGACGCCTCGGTGCGCCGTGAGTTGGTCTCCCTGTGCCGCGATCGTTATTCCAATACTCATTGCCGATACCGGAACGAGCACGCAGCACAATCCCCATAGCGGTCGGCCGTTGTTGGGCACATACCCGTCGATCCGCTGCAGCAAAGCGTAGCGTCCCACGCCACCGTTTAACAATATGGTTCATAACGAATTCGACTGACTATCGTGCGTCGGCACACAAAGCAAGGGGCGCGTCGCCGCGCGCAAGCGTTTGCCGTTGGTGTCGCATGGCAGGCAGTGCATGGCGGCGTTATGTTATTTTCTCGTCCGTGAATTCAACGAGGAAACCGATATGAAGATCGCCGTAATGGGTGCGGGTGCAGTAGGCTGCTATTACGGCGGCATGCTTGCACGCGCGGGTCATGATGTCGTGCTCATCGCGCGGCCACGGCATGTCGAAGCCATTCAACGCGATGGTCTAAGGCTCGATACAAAGAGCTTCGACGAGTACTTGCGCCTCGACGCAAGCAGCGAAGCCGGCGCGGCAAAAAACGCGGACGTCGTGCTGTTTTGCGTGAAGTCGACGGACACGGATAGCGCCGCTCTCGCGCTCAAACCGTATCTGCATGAACGCACGCTTGTCTTGTCGTTGCAAAACGGCGTCGAGAATGCGGAGCGCTTGCGCGAACTGCTGCCGCAGGAAGTGGCGGCCGCCGTGGTCTATGTCGCGGCTGAAATGGCAGGGCCGGGGCACATCAGGCATCACGGCAGAGGCGAACTGGTGATCGAACCTTCGAGCATGAGTGAAGAGGTTGCTCGCACGCTGGCGGCTGCGTCGGTGCCGACCGAGATATCCGATAACGTGCGCGGCGCGCTATGGGCCAAGCTCGTGCTCAATTGCGCCTACAACGCGCTATCGGCGATCACACAGACACCCTACGGACGTCTGGTTCAAGGCGAGGGCGTGACGCGTGCAATGCGCGATGTAGTCGACGAATGCCTGGCCGTTGCGAAAGCAGATGGCGTGACCATTCCCGGCGACGTCGATGCGGCAGTGCGCGGTATCGCCGAGACGATGCCCAATCAATATTCATCGACGGCTCAGGACATGGCGCGCGGCAAGCGCAGCGAGATCGATCATTTGAACGGCCTGATCGTGCGGCGCGGGGAGGCGTCCGGCATCCCGACGCCTGCTAATCGCATGCTTCATGTCCTCGTCAAACTTTTGGAGAACCAGGCCGGGAAGGGCGAAGAGAAGCGCTAAATGCCGGGCACGGACGATGCTGAAATTCCGTGGCAAGCGCATAAATACATCGCGCTGCTCTACAAACCGGAGGTTCGCCATGAAATCGTTCGTCAAAGCTGTGGCCGCCGCTGCCGTCCTGGCAGCGCCGATACTTTCATTCGCTCAAGCCGATTCGTCCATGACCCGCTCGCAAGTTCAGCAGGACTTGCGGCAGGTGGAAGCTGCGGGCTATAACCCGGGCCAGTCGGACCGCACGACTTACCCCAACGACATCCAGGCTGCCGAAAGCCGTGCATCGCGGCAGAACGGCGTGATGCAGAATCAGAACAGTGAGTACGGTGGCGTGAATAGCGGGACGTCGGCGGCAGGCATGCGGGCGATGCGTCCCATGAACGACGGCAGCAAGCCCGTCTATTTCGGTCATTGAACGTCGCTGAGTCGTTAGTGCATGCAGCGTGATGTCCTTGAATGGCGTCACGCTCAACCAAAAAAAGAGCCCGGCTGAGAGCCGGGCTCAAATGGGATGGTCATCGCCTGCGCTTCATGCGCCGTTGCGTGCGCCGAAAGCGTTGCCCGGTACAACCATCCGCGTGGACGCGTCACGGCCCCATCATGCTTGCCGCAACCGCATGGTCCTTTTTAGTCTTCGATGCTTAAACCATCCTTAAAGCGTGCGGCTCTGGGTCCACGCGCAGTTCGGCAACGCGGCGCAATCGAGACGAATCGAGTGCTTAAGAAATAATTGCCGAATCTGGATGGCAGCGGAGAGACCCCGTCACGGGATAGCAAACTTTTCTTGGTTTGACGCTGCACGTTTGCTAGCATGTATTCGTAAGGACGCCGCGCAAACGATTCCGAGCTTAAGACCACCCGAACAGTCGCGACGTACTTGCACGCGCAACTCGCGCGGAATTCTTATCTTTCATTGTGAGTCTTTGGAAGCGTGACGAGAAGAGCGCGCGGCGATACTGCGCGTCCGCCGCTTTCTTCGTCGAGGCTTCTCGCCCGCACAGCGCACGGTGGGTACCGGTATATCACTTTGATTTCGGAAGGTGAAAGTCTTTGAGCACGGGCCGTCGTTCGCGCGTCGAATGACGTCAAGGGAGCTTTGCGCGTGTAACCCGGAAATCTTGCGGGAGGAAACGTGGAAACCGAATTGAGCCAACGGCTTGCAAAGGCATTGCGACGCTGCGCATCTCATCGGCAATTGCTGACGTATCAGCGTTTTCATTCACTATGTGACAAGGGTGTGCCACTGGTTCAGCGATATGCCGCGCTCGAGTCTGCCGTGCAGACATTAGGCGATCTGCACGATATCGATTACGGCGTACTTCTCGCACTCGATAGCGGCTTGCCCGGCACGGAATTCTTTCAGCGTTATCTGCGCTATCGCCATAACGAGTATGTCATGTCGATGGGAGACCCCAAATATCAGCGACAGACGCTCGCCCGCAAGAAAGCGCTCGTGGCGCGCGAACGCGCGCGCGTTTACGCGCACGCACGCGGCACGGAAGAGAGGCGGGCAAAGACGGTCATGGCCGCGTAGTAAGTTTGCTTAACGCCTCGGCCTAATCGTCGAGGCTGTTTCTTCAGTTGTTTTCTCTATCACTTCGGTTTCGCTTCTCTCCACGTTCGTCACCGCACATACGCGCATAGAAGCGTGCGCGCTCTGAATATTCGCCAAACCGCATAGTAAATAAAGGTGCCGCCTGGACCGCCAATTAATAGTCCAACTGAGCGGAAGTGTGGGAATACGACTTTGCGGAGCGCCTCCGATTCCTATAATTGCAGGGACTAGCCTGCTCGCCGCTTTCATTTCATTGCGGATTCGGCATGGCGAATGGTATCCGCCCATTCGCGATCGCACGAGAAGTCAGGCAGACGGGAGCGGGGAACTCCCTTACTTTGTGCGCCGCCAGACAGAGGACATAAAAAATGAAACCGGTGGTATTCGGAAGCCGCTTCGGATGGCTTCATGCAGGCGCGAGCAACCGAGGCGTCGTGCTCTGCAACACGTACGGTCACGAATATGTTTGGACCTATAGCGGCATGCGCGTCCTCTCGGAAGCGCTCGCTGCACGCGGTATCTGGGTACTGCGTTTCGACTATCGCGGGACGGGGGACTCTTACGGCGAAGACGCCACGCCCGGTCAATACGAGTGCTCGATCGAAGATGTCGGAGCGGCTGTCGACTTTCTCAAAGTTCAAACGGGCGTTGAACATGTGACGCTGTGCGGCTTTCGCGTCGGCACGGCGTTCGCGTTGCAAGCGGCGCTGCGTCGTCCCGTCGATGATCTCGTGCTGCTTGCACCTGTCGTCAGCGGACGCACCTATATGCGCGAACTGAGCGTGACACGCAAGACGTGGCTCGATCAGCTTGCCGCACCGTTGCGCGAAATTCAGCCGCAAGACGGCCCGTTCAACATCCTTGGGCAGGTGTACGGCGAGGATATGAAGCGCGATCTCGAATCGATCGATCTCGCGGCAAGCGTCAAGAGCGCGGGCATTGCACCCGCGCGCCGTGCGTTGCTCATGCACGCACGCGTCGGTTCGAAAGATCCGTTGCGTGATGCGCTCGTTGAAGTGGGCGTGGATGCGCAGTCGCAGCCCTTCGAGGACATTACCGGTTTCATTCAGGAAACCGCTTTCACGGTCATGCCGGATGCGGCATTCGCCAAGGTCGTCGACTGGGTTGCAGGCGATCAACCTCGACAAGCCGTCAAGGCATTCTCCCCGTGGCCTGAAGAAGATCTGCGCATCGAGACGCCGGAAGCTATCGAGCGTCCCGTTTGCATCGGCGAAGAAAGCCTTTTCGGCATCATGTGTGAGCCGCGTTTCGCAGCGTCGCGTGGGCCGGTGTTTCTTCTGGCGAATACGGCGTCCAGTTCGCGAGTGGGCGACAGCAGACTTTCAGTGCGCATTGCAAGAGACCTGGCGCGGCGCGGCATCGCTTCGTTGCGCTTCGATGCACGCGGCCGTGGCGATAGTCCCGCCATGCCGGGCGCGACGCAATCGGACACGCCATATAGCCGCATCTATAACCCGATCGCCACACAGGACACGGCCGCCGCTGCGCGATGGCTGTCGCGTCAGGGCTATAAGTCGATCTTCTCGTTCGGCATTTGTTCAGGCGCATATCACGCTTTAAAGGCCGCGGTCATGGAGACAGCCATCACCGGTGTGATTGCGGTGAATATCCCCACGTTCAAGCAGCCGGAAGACAAGACGGCCCAAGCAATGCGCGAATCGACGCGCAATTCAATGGCCGGCTATGCAGCATCGATGTTCGAGCTCGACAAATGGAAAGCCATTTTTCGCGGCGACAAGAACCTGCTGCGGGTGCTCGGCTTCATCGGCAGCTATGTGACGACGCGCGCGCGATCACGCATCGCCGATGCGTTGCGACTGGACGGGTTGAGTCATATGTCGCCGGAGCAGGCCACGACGCCTCAGGCCGTTTCTCGCGCGCTGGATGCAAAGGGCGTCAAAGCCGTGCTGGTGTATGGCAGCTATGACGCGGGTCTCGATGTGCTCGCTGCGCATTGCGGCAAGCTCGGTGCGCGCCTCGCGCGTTACAAGAGCGTGCGCGTGATGACGTTTCCCGATGTCGATCATTCGCTTTTCAATCCAGTGAGTTCAGCGCACGTTATTGCGTTGTGCGAGAGCGTGACTAAAGAAGGCATCACGCCGGTACAGCAGCCGACGATCGCCGTGCATGCGCCGGGCGTGCCTTTGAGCAAGGCTTGAACAACGTCGGTTGGGGCTCGTCATCTTTTGCGCTCAGGCGCATTTGGTGGCGAGTTTCATCCAACCGGTGTTTGAAGCGGCTAACGAAATGTTGCTAATTTATGTTATGTCAAATAATGAACTGGATCGTCTGAAGTACAACTTCGGCCTCGCGCCCGCCACCGCTTAAGCTTCGAATAAGGCACGGAATGCTCCAATTCGACCACTTACAACCGGAGCCTTTCTCGCCCGCCACTATGAACAAGACCGCCGACACCATCGCTCTCACGCAAGCCTTTCGCCTTGGCGAGCTTGCTTACCAGTCGCGCATCGAGCCGTCGCTAGCCGACAAAGCACCGGCGCGCGCGGTGAATTCCTATGCGCCCGGCACCGATCTGCACAGCGCATGGCGCGCGGGCTATGCGTTCGCACAGGAACATGCCGCGCCGTATTGATGCATTGTCGGTTGATCTATTCGGGCAAGTCCCTGCGATCGGTCGAAGCCGTCGCGCGCGCGTTTCGCAGCAGCCGGCACACCTTTGAGCACTACGTTCGATGCCGGAGCATGCGAAAAAGATCGCGCAGGCGATGCTTACGGATACCTTCGACATCACCATGGAAAACGCCCGCGCGCGCGGCGCACTTGGTGCTGTCAAGCAATGTCGCCGAGACAATGAGAAAGTCTCACTCGATCAAGTCCAAGCCACATGCGTCCGATCCAAGTCCCGATCCAGTTGATACGCCGCGCTGATGAGCGCCAGATGCGTGAGCGCCTGAGGAAAGTTGCCCATAGCCTCGCCACTGGTCGAAACCTCTTCGGAGAACAGCCCGACGTGGTTCGCATAGGCCAGCATCTTCTCGAAGACGAGCCGCCCTTCATCGACGCGACCCGCGCGCGCAAGCGCTTCCGCATACCAGAACGAACACGCGCTAAAGCCGCCTTCCATGCCCGGCAAGCCGTCAAGCGTATCGCCGCGCGTATAGCGAAAAATCAGCGGATCCACGCGTAATTCGCGGCCGATCGCGTCGAGCGTGCCGGTCCAGCGCGGATCTTTCGGACCGATGAAGCGAACGAGCGGCATCATCAAGGCCGATGCATCCAGAGTCGATGATCCCGGCGTCTGCACGAACGCCTGCAAGTCCTCGCTCCAGAATTGCTCGTGAATGTCGCGATGAATATCGTCCCGCGTCTCGAACCATGTCGCCAGCGGCGCGGGCAACGAACGCTTCTGCGCAAGCCGCAATGCGCGATCAACCGTGACCCAGCACATCAGCCGCGAATGCAGCAATGGCCGTGTACCGTTGCGAAATTCCCAGATGCCGTGATCGGCTTCATGCCAATGCTCGACGACATAGTCGACAGTGCGCGTCACATGCCGCCAGCCCTGATAAGAAATGGCCGCACCGTATTTGTTGTAGAGATAAACCGAATCGAGCAGCGCGCCGTAGACATCGAGTTGCGTCTGGTCACGCGCGCCATTGCCGATAAACACTTGCCCCGGCACCGATGTCGCAAGACTCGATAGCTCCGCTTCTTCCATTGCCTGTTCGCCGTCCACCGCATACATCACGCTAAGCGACCCATCCGAACTGCAATCGCGATTGCGCTCGGCGATCCATCGCATGAAGCGCTCCGCTTCGCCGGTATAACCGAGCCGCAACAACGCATAGACGGAAAATGCGGCGTCACGTATCCATGTAAAGCGATAATCCCAGCGGCGCGAACCGTCTTGCGCTTCGGGCAAGCCGAACGTCGGCGCGGCGACAATTGCACCGTACTCATCGGAGCTGAGTAGTTTCAATGTCAGCGCCGATCGCAATACGACTTCACGATACCGCCCGCGATAGGTCGAACGCGACGACCACTCTTTCCAGAAGCCGATGGTCTCGCTCAGCATGCCGTCGAATTTCTCTTTGGAATCGAGCTTCGGCATTTCATCGACGGCGCCCAGCGCGAAGCACGCCGAATCGCCTTCGTTCATCTCGAGCACCGCGCGTGCGCCATCGTCTTCGATAGAAAGCGGCACGCTCGCACGCAATTGCATCGGCGGGAAATCATCGGCGGGCTTGAATTCGACGCCCTTCTCCACGGCATGCGCCGTATGTTTCGCGCGTGCGTAGTTGAAGCGCGGATCGCATTTCACGTCGAGCGTCATGCGTCCATACACCAGCCGCACGATACGCATCACGCAGTTCGGCACGTCGTCGACGCGCGCCTCGGACGACGGCACCGGCATCAGGTCGAGCAGTTCGCACACGCCCTCGCCCGTCATGAAGCGCGTGAGCAGGACGTTCGTCTCCGGCAGATACATTTGCTTGACGTTCGCATCGCTTTCGCGTGGCGCGATGGAAAATGCACCGCCGTGCTCCTTATCGAGCAGCGAAGCAAAAAGCGTGGGGGAATCGATGCGCGGATAGCACATGAAGTCGATCGCGCCGCGTATGGATACGAGGGCGGACGTCTTCATGTTGCCGATCACGCCGCGCGCATCGACGGGCAACTCGGCGTGTGCAATGTGCTGGGACGGGTGGCCCATCGTGACGTGCTCCGGCTTGGCTTTGGCAAGCGTTCAAGCAAGTCATATTCCTGTTTTTTCGCGTGTCTCTTGTAAGTTAGCGCGCTGCGGTCTGTGCGCGTGGGCCGGATGCCGAGTCAGTCGTTGCAGCGCTGAATGCGGCATCGCTTGCAGAGAGATCTTGCGTGGCAATCGCATGGCCGGCCGCTGACGAATCTTGCGCATGGTGCGATGACTTGCCGAAGCTCGCGATATAGAGCGTCACAGCAACCGCGACACCGACCAGCACCGCTACCACTGCCGCCCCTGACGATTTGCGTCTCATGCTTGCTCCTTTCTTGCGAATCGGTGGCACAAGCGTGGGAATCTAACAGCAATTCACTCCATCTTCAGTGGGCGGGTGCGCATTCGAACGTGGGCTGAATAATTCTCTGCTGGTTCAAGCGGATAATGTCCCGGTCCCAGGCTTGTCCACAGCCTTGTTCACTGAAACTGTGGATATCTCGCCCTTGGCCATGAGCCCTTCCCGCTTCCTTCGCCCGCTGCGCGACAGCAGATTCAATGCCTCGACAAAACCTGCAAATCCCATCGCGGCATAGATATAGCCCTTGGGCACGTGCGTGCCGAAGCCTTCGGCGATCAACGTCATCGCGATTACAAGCAGGAAGCTGAGCGCAAGCGTGACAACGGTTGGATTACGTTCGATGAATCGCGACAGCGGTTGCGCAGCGAACAGCATCGTAGCCACCGCGAAGATCACCGCGATGAACATGATCGGCAAATGCTCGGTCATGCCGACTGCGGTGATGATGCTGTCGACCGAGAACACGAGATCCAGCAGCAGAATCTGTCCTATGGCCGCCCCCGCTGTAATCGTCCCCACTTTCGACAGGACGCCCTCACCTTGCGAATCTTTTCGCACGTGATGATGCATTTCTATCGTTGCCTTCCACACGAGGAACAGCCCGCCCGCCAGCAGGATGAGATCGCGCCAAGAGAACGCGTGATCGAACACAGAAAACACGGGTTGCGTCAAACGTGCGATCCACGCAACGGTGCCCAGCAACGCAAGCCGCATGACGAGCGCGAGCATGATGCCAAGGCGCTGAACACGCGCGCGCCGGTGCTCCGGCAACTTGTTGGTGAGAATGGAAATGAACACGAGATTGTCGATGCCCAGCACCACTTCCATCGCGATGAGCGTGACGAGTGCGGCCCAGACAGCAGGATCGGCGGCGAGGGAAAGAAGATAGTCCATGAGCAGTTCGACGATGTGCGATGAATCGTCATCATCGTCAAGCCGAGACGCCGAAAAAATCAGCGATAATCGAACGGAAAGTTCGGTTTTTACGAACCGCACAAGAATTGCCATTCGATGGAGATTATCGATGCTCAACTACCGGCACTTGCATTATTTCTGGGTCGTCGTGAAAGAAGGCGGCTTCGCTCGCGCCGCAGAGCGGCTCGACATGGCCGTGCAGACCATCAGCGCACAAGTGCGGGAACTGGAAAAATCGCTCGGCCATCAATTGCTCAAGCCCGCCGGTCGCGGCGTGACGATGACCGAGGCCGGCCAGGCGGCATTCGCGCGCGCCGAAGAGATCTTTCAGATCGGCCAAGTGATTCACGACGAAGTGCGCGAAGCCGCGAGCGGCACGATTGCGCGCTTTGCGGTCGGCCTCTCCGATGGCATTTCGAAGCTCGCCGCCCAGGCGCTGCTATCGCCCGTGCTCGGCGATCCCTCGCTGCGTCTCCTTTGTCACGAAGGCGAAACCGACGAACTCCTCGGCGAACTCGCGCTGCATCGCCTCGATCTCGTGCTCGCAAGCCAGCCCGCACCGCATAACCAGAACATGCGGCTCACGAGCGAACGGCTGATTGCATCGCCGGTGGACTGGTACGGTCCGGCGTCGATCGTGCGCAAGAGCGCCATCGATCACTTCCCCGACAGCCTTGCTTCGCTGCCTATCCTTCTTCCAACCGGTCATTCATCGTTGCGCGCGCGGCTCGATCGTTGGCTCGAATCGCAGCGCATTACGCCGCGTGTCGTCGGCGAATTCGAGGACAGTGCGCTCATGGCGGTGTTCGGTGCGCGCGGCCTCGGCGTGTTTCCGCTCGCGGAATTCGGCGCGGGCGATGTGCCGCTGCTGCGCGGGCTTCGCTGGCTCGGACGTTCGCCCGAAGTGAAGGAGGAAGTACATGCCATCGTGTCGCGGCGCGGGCGGCATCATCCGCTGACGCAACGCGTGCTCGCGAGTGCAGGTGTTTGAGTTCGGTTTTTACGAAGTGCTGCTTCGAATGATGCTGCTTTTTACGATGCCGTCCTGTCCGTACGCTGGACTCATCTTCAACACGGAGGCATCCATGAAACTCTTGTTCAAGTCGCGCGATCCCGAAGGCATTTCCATGCACGAACTTGCAAGGGCACGCACCGAATTCGCGTTTCGCCGGCTCGCGTGGCTCATTTCGAAGGCGACCGTTAGTCTGTCGGACATCAACGGCCCGCGCGGCGGCGTCGACAAACGATGCCAGGTGGAATTGCAAGTAACTCGCGAGCAAAAGGTCGTCGCGACATCGATTGCACGCGACTGGCGAGGCGCGATCGATTTAGCCCTCGCTCGCGCGGTCCGCACACTCGTGCGCAAACGTCAGAACGCGAGACCAGTCAGGCGCGTGCGCGCTCGCAGTCTCGCGTGGAAAAGATCGCCCGATGCGGCATGAGTGCTACATCGCGCGGCACAGTTCGGCGCAGCGGCGGCACGCGTCGCTGCACGCCTGACAGTGATCCGCGGGATGACGGCTGCATTCATCGGCGCATGCATCGCAGATTCGCGCGCACAGGTCGCAGAAGTCGCGCATGAATTGCGTGTCGCGCGCAAGCGACTCGGACGTGAAGCGGCAGAGCGCCGCGCAGTCGAGGTCCAGACGGATGCACTTCTCCATCTCCGGAAGATGGCCCTCCGCTATGCACGCGGACGCGCAGTTGTTGCACGCGGCGGCGCAACGATCCAAGGCGGCGATGCAATCGATGTAATCACTCATCGGAATGGCTCCGTGCATTAGCGGCGGGTCGAGTCGGGCGGGATCGGGTTCTTGTCCTGCGACGAAGGCAGCGCGTTTTCGCTCGCTTCGTGGGTTTGCTTTTCTTTTGCGTCAAGGTTTTGCTGGCGCGTGTCGCTGGATGGGGTCGCACCGCTCAGCGGTTCATCCATATCGTCGGATGTTGTACGCGGTTCCTGCGTCATGGTGACCTCCTTCCTTGTCGCCGTTTATTCGCTTTCGGTGTCCAGCAAGCGGCGGTCCTGTGCTGGTTTTATCGCGTCGGTCTATTGGCGTGCCCCTCCCCGGGGCGGGGGTCACTTTCTTTGCTGCTGCAAAGAAAGTAACCAAAGAAAGCAGCTTTTCGGGCCAACGCATCGGAAGCATGGCCACTTCGCAGAGCCACGTTGGCACTCAGCTTGAATCAGCCTTGAATCACCTTCCACGCCCACTGAGCACTCACCCCATGCGAGCCCCCGGGCTCGACAACACCAGCGCTCGCTGAGCGCGCAGCGCGCGTCGCTAGCGTTGTTGGTGTTCTATCCACTCGAATCCGCCTTCGGGTACTGCGTGCATCGACATGAACAACATCCGCAACTCCGTACTCAAGCCGTGGAAGTGGCACATGAACGTTTCCGGGGTCGCGAAGTACCACGGCGTATTCAACGCGTTGAAGCTGATGAGTGAGGGTGAGTCTGGGTCGGGGCACAAGCCGTGTGAAATCATCTGCTCCATAAAATAAAACTGGTCGCCCTGGCTCGAGAACGTGTACCTCACATCCTCCATTTCCAGCACGCGCGCTAGCACGCTTCGAATCACATTCCTATTTGCCTCCGTGTTGGCGTAACCCATTACGCCAGAGTTGAAGCGCCAGCCGCAAATGTCCGCCGTCAGCACGCGTTCGCGACCTTCCATGAACTGTTCCAGCTTCACCTCGGGATGCATCACGAGAATATCGGCATCCACCCAGAACACCCACTCGTGGTTCGGCAAATGCTTGTCCAACAGAAACGGCTTCGACCAGTTGCCGCACGCCTCTCGCGGGAAATCAGCAGGCACATCGCGATACTGATACAACGTGTAGCCATTACGTTCGCAATAGGCGCGCAAGTTCGCCTCTCCAAAGCGCGCATAGCCCGCGATGTTCGGCGTGTACAGCATGACCAACGCAATCGGCCTGCCCGGTTGATACACCGTCAGCGGCTCCGTGTAGGCAGGCTCGGGCGGCGCAACATCGAAGACAGTCCGGTCCAACGCGTGGCACTCATTCAGATGGCGCGCGAAGACAGCTCGCCAGCGCGGACCGTACTTGCTATACAGGCGTGGCGTGAAAACCAGCGATACCGCAATGATCGGCGTCCCGCGAAGATCAGGATGCTGCCCCGACCACATCGATGCAATCGGAATCACGCCGTTGACCAACTCCACATCCGATACCAACGGAAACGCTTCGAGCAACGCTTCCTCGGTCACGAACTCGCCGTATCGATAGAACTCGCGGCATCGCGCAGCCATGCCTCGCACTATGCGACGGTTCGCATCGTTATTTCGGATAACGAACATATCCGTGTTGATGCCAAAAAAACCGTTCGTCACGAGGCTGTCGCGTCCAGCCATGATTTGCTCGAAATCCGCGAAGCGCACGAAGAGCGCGTTCTCGGTCGCGAATATCAGAAGCTCGCCCTCGGCAGCTTGCGCCAGGCGATCGCTGATCATCTGATACTTGAAGAGCACGCCGAGTTCGAGCGAATCGGCGCTGCTCGATATCGGCTCGCCACGGTGAACCGCCCGCGTATGGCGGCAGAATGCGGCGTGGTTGTCGCGCGAATACGTCGCGTGGCGGTCGGAAAAACAGCTAATGAGTGTGACCATGTCGGATCAGCAAGCGAACGTGCAAGGGCGCCTAGCTTATCCGTGACCGTCAGTCGACTTGCAAATTATTGCGTCAGGCGAAGGAGGAGCGTCCGTCAACGCGTTTTGACGACCCGCACCCACTGCGGATCGTCGCACCGGGAACGGCGGCCGATGCGAGCGAGCACTACCGCACGCTGATCGATTCAGCTGGCGAATTCGCCGCGCCGTTCGGTGCGCGAAGCGGCGCGTGCTCGACTGCGGTGCTGATCGCACGGCTCGATACGTCCCTATGCCGCGCGCACGGCTGACGCCCGACCGGCTGCACTTACCCCGCCACCGTCCGCGGTTCCGTCGCCACATGACGGCCGTCCAGCACATCCTTTGCATACTGGATGGCGAACTGCTCCGCTGCACGCGCCGTCGCGAAGGGACGAAATGGCCCGACCGCGCGACGCACGCCTCCGGGCCGCTCGATCAGCACGGTCGATACGAACTCGCCCGCCGCATGCACGACGACCGCCGACAATTCAGCGCCCTGGTAATCGACTGGAATGCAGTCCATTGCTGACCTCGCTACGTTAAATGGCCGGACCATGCAGTCATTCACGCAGGCAGCGCGTCGGAAGACCGGCGTGTGCGTGGTTGAAACAAGCAGAATCCCGTGCCTCATTTGTAGCGCGGTTCGCGGAATTCGCCCGTGCGTCGACGAACATTCGGCGCGACCGATAGTGCATGATTCGCATTTAGACGATATTCTCGGCGGGCCGTCCAGGACGAAACGCAGAACGCCCGCCTCAAATTCATGCGCGATGACTCACATTCCGAAACAACGACAACGTAAAGCCGCCGCGCTCGCAATTGCCTGCATCTCGCTGGCCGTCATGGCAAGAAGTGCGCAGGCGCAGGAATTCTCGATACTCGCCGGCCCGCTCAAGACCGGCAGCCAGAACACATACTCATGGGAAGCGGATTATCGCGAAGGGCTCGGTCCTTACGCCGCGTGGAGCTTCTCGTGGGTCAACGAAGGCCATATCCGAACCATCATCGCGATGGACAATCCGCGCAGTTGTGGGGCCGCATGCCGCTCATGGACGACCGGCTGGAACTGTCGGCGGGCGCGGGGCCGTATCGTTACTTCGATACGAGCCAGGCGGAAGCCGGCGGTAATTATTCGAACACGCACGGCTGGGGCGCGATGTTCACACTGCGCGCCGCGTATTACTTCGATAACCGCTGGATCGCACAGATGCGGCTCAATCGCGTACAGGCGTTCGGCGGTCCGGACACCACGGCGCTGCTCTTCGGCATCGGCTATCAGCTCGATGCGCCGAATGGACACGGCCCGCGGAATAGCGCGCCGTCCCGCACCGCCAACGTCACCGGCAACGAAGTCACGGTGATGCTCGGCACCACCGTGCTCAATAGCCTCGACTCGGAAACGAATCTGGCGACGGGCGTGGAGTATCGGCGCGGCCTGTGGCGCTATGTGGATTTCACCGCGTCATATCTGCATGAAGGCGGACACGTGCAGTCGCGCCGCGATGGCGTCGCCGCGCAACTCTGGGCCACGCGCGCGTTCTTCGATGACCGTCTCACGCTAGGCGTCGGCGCGGGCCCATATTTGTCCATCACACAGAACGACGACCTGCCGCAAAACCGCACCGGCGACGGACGCTTCTCAGGGCTCGTATCGTTATCGGCGAGCTATCGCTTCACGAACCGCTGGCTTGCGCGCCTCACGTGGAATCGCATGGTGACGCGTTACGACCGTGACGCGGACATCATCGCGGCGGGCGTCGGCATGCGCTTCTAGCGCGGCTCGCTCTTGCGCCACGCGGACGTGGCCCGTTATTTGCGCGTCGACGAGCCGTTCTCCACTCGACGCTCGCTCATGTTCGACGCCACGTCCAGACTTCTGGTGATTTCCCCTCATCTCGACGACGCCGTGTTCGGCTGCGGCGCGGCTATCGTCAGCGCATCGGATGCGCGCGTTTGCACCGTGTTCACGGCGCGCCCCGCTGAAGACGCGGCGACCGAGTGGGACGGCCGATGCGGCTTCTCGAGCGCATTCGACGCGATGAACGCGCGCATCGAAGAAGACAAGCGCGCGCTCGGCGTGCTGGGCGCCAAGCCGTTTCATCTCGGCCTGCTGGACTCGCAGTACATCCCTTACTCGCCCGCGTCCGCGAAACCGACTCGCGAAACGATCGCGCGTGCATTGATCGACGCCATCGACGAGCATCGCCCGGATGCGTTGTTGATGCCCCTCGGTCTCTTTCATTCGGACCACATACTCGTGCATGAAGGCGCGTGCGATGCGTGGCTCGCGCATCCCACGCTGACATGCTTCGGGTACGAGGAAGGGTTATATCGCGCGATACCGGGCGTCGTGCAACAGCGTCTCGCCGATCTGCTCCAACGCGGCATCGAGGCGACGCCGTTCAATCCGCCGCTTCCCGCGCCCGCCGAACAGCAACGCCGCGATGCGAAGAAGCGCGAAGCCGTCGCTGCGTATTCGAGCCAACTGAAGGCCTTCGGCGATAACGGCTATGCGGACGTCTTCCTGCCCGAGCGCTTCTGGACGCTTGCGCCCGCAGAGGATCGGCGATGAGCGCGTTGCCGAAAGCATCGACATCTCACGCGGCGCAATGCGACGCGCGCGTGAGCGTGGTCGTGCTCACCTATAACCGCGCCGAACAAGTGCTCGACACGCTCGCGCGCCTCACGGCATTGCCGGACCGCGTCGAGATCATCGTGGTCGACAATGCATCGACCGACGATACGGCGGAACGTATCACGCAAGCGTTTCCGTTCGTGGAACTGGTCGTCGCGCCGTCGAACATGGGCGCGGCGGGCCGCAATCTTGGCGTGGACAAAGTGCGGACCGAGTACGTCGCCTTCTGCGATGACGATACTTGGTGGGGCGCGGGCTCGCTCACGCGCGCAGCCGAGATTCTCGATGCGTCTCCACGCGTCGCGGTGCTGAGCGCGCGCGTGGTCGTCGGCGAAGATGGCGATGCCGACGAAACCTGCGAACGCATGCGCGCGAGTCCGCTTGGCGCGCGCGGCTTGCCGGGGCCGTCGCTCGTCGGATACATGGCGGGCGCAAGCGTGTTTCGCACGACCGTTTTCAAAGCGATGGGCGGCTATGAGCCACGGCTGTTCATCGGCGGTGAGGAGTCGTTGCTCGCGCTCGACATGCTCGATCATGGCCACGCACTTGTCTATGCCGATGAACTCGTGCTTCATCACCATCCCTCACCCATACGCGACAGCGCGCTGCGCCGGCGTCTGCTCGCGCGTAACGCCGCATGGGTTGCATGGCTGCGTTTGCCCTTGCGCGAAGCCATCGGCTCGACGGTGCGTGCGCTCGGCGTGATGCATCGCGAACGCACGCTGCTGAACGACGCCGCGCAACTGCTGCGCGGCCTGCCGTGGGCGCTCACGCGACGTCGCGTGGTAGGCCGTCATGTCCAGATGATGCGTGCGATCGTTCGCGATGACGACCGCCGTCGCGAAAGCCGTTAAGCACGGTCACGCTTAATTCCACACAACTACAAGCACCATGTAAAAGCGCCTCGTCGAGTGCGAAGCGTTTTAACGAAATTGCTTTCGTCTACCAACGAACAAACGATCCTGCGCATTTTCGCGAGCGTGGCACAACGAATGCTCACCCAGCAAGATGCTCGAAGCCTGCGCGCAACCCGTGGGCCGCGAACGCTTCGGAGCACACCTCGAACAACGCGTATCAAGGGGCCATCACGTGAAGATCGCACTTATTAGTGAGCATGCGTCGCCTCTTGCGGTGGCAGGCGGCGTCGATAGCGGCGGCCAGAACATCTATGTCGCGCATGTGGCGCGGCACCTCGCGCGCAACGGCCACGAAGTGGATGTCTTCACGCGCCGCGACCGTTCCCTGTTGCCGCTCGTGTCGCGCTTCGAAGGCATTCAGAACATCCGTGTGATCAACGTTCCTGCTGGTCCGCCGGTGCAGTTGCCCAAAGAGCAGCTTCTGCCGCACATGGACGAGTTCGCGCGCTTCATGATCGGCTACTTCAGGAAGCAGGCGACGCCTTATCACGTCGTGCATGCGAACTTCTTCATGTCGGGACTCGTGGGCATGCGCATCAAGGAAGCGCTCGGCACGCCGCTCGTCACGACGTTTCATGCGCTCGGCCGCGTGCGCCGCATTCATCAGGGCGCGGGCGACGGCTTTCCCGATGAACGCTTCGATATCGAAGACGCGCTCGTGCGCGAATCGGACTCGGTGATCGCGGAATGCCCGCAAGACGAAGCCGATCTTCTCTCGCTCTATCATGCGGACCCTGCGCGCATCGATCTCGTGCCGTGCGGTTTCGACAGCACCGAATTTCATCCGATGAAGAAGGCAGATGCGCGCGAGCGTCTCGGCTGGCCGCAAGACCGCTTCATCGTGCTCCAGCTCGGGCGCATGGTGCCGCGCAAAGGCATCGATAACGTGGTGCGGGGCATCGGCATCTGCAATCGCGAACTGAACGAAGATGCGCATCTCTATGTGATCGGCGGCAACTCCGACGAAGCAAATGAAATCGCGACGCCGGAAATCGGACGACTGCGCGGAATTGCTACGGAGTCCCAAGTAAGCGACAAGGTCAACTTCCTCGGCCGTCATGGACGCCAGCGCCTCAAGATCTTCTATAACGCCGCCGACGTGTTCGTCACGACGCCGTGGTACGAGCCGTTCGGCATCACGCCGCTCGAAGCGATGGCGTGCGGCCGGCCCGTGATCGGTGCGGACGTAGGCGGCATTCGCTATTCGGTGGCGCACCGCGAAACCGGCCTGCTCGTGCCGCCGAAAGACCCCGCTGCGCTCGCCGATGCACTCGCGATCATCAAACGCGATCCGGCGCTCGCCGAACGCATGGGCGTGGCGGGACTCGAACGCGCACGCGCCATGTTCACGTGGGCGAGCGTCGCGCAGTCGCTCGAACAGGTCTATGCACGCGTGGCCGGCGTGGATACCGCAGCGGCAGTCCGCAGCGGCCGCGCGGCATATGGCGGCGCGAGCGCATGAAGCCTGCTGTTTTTCTCGACAAGGACGGCACGCTGCTCGACGACGTGCCTTATAACGTCGATCCGCACAAGATGCGCCTCGCGCCCGGCGCATTCGATGCACTGGTTGCATTCGCGCGCATGAACGTGCCGATTATCGTGATCAGCAATCAAAGCGGTGTCGCGCTCGGCAAGTTCGATGAATCCGCGCTTGCAGATGTCGAACGCAAGCTGCATGAACTCGCGGCCGAAGCGGGTGCGAAGATCGCGGCCGTGTACTGGTGCCCGCATCATCCGCAAGGAACGGTGCGGCGCTTTGCGCTCACTTGCGATTGCCGCAAGCCTGCACCCGGCATGATCCAGCGCGCGGCGCGTGAGCACGGTCTGGATCTCGAACGAAGCTGGTTCGTCGGCGATATTCTCGACGACATCGAAGCGGGACATCGCGCGGGCTGCCGTGCCGTGCTCATCGATAACGGCAATGAGACGGTGTGGCAGCGCGGTCCGCTGCGTGAACCCGATGCCATCGCGAAGGACATGTTCGACGCCGCGCGCATCATCGAACGATCGTGGCAGGCAACGGAGCTCGCGACATGAAGCGCGAAATTCCGGTCACGATCCAGCCCGCGGATGCGCACGCACGCGCGCCTGCTACCGCTGCACAACGCGTATGGGGCGAGGACGTGCGCCGCATATTGTGCATTCGCCCCGATAACCTTGGCGACGTGTTGATGACCACGCCCGCGATGCATGCGCTCAAGCATGCGTATCCGGGCCGGCACCTGACTTTGCTTGCATCGGGATCGGGCGCACAGGCGGCGCGTTTCATCGACGATATCGATGACGTGATCGAGTATCACGCGCCTTGGGTGAAGCACGAGAAACCGATCGACGCCGCCGCCGATCTCGCCATGCGCGACCGTCTTGCATCGCTCGGTTTCGATGCCGCCGTCATCTTCAGCGTGTATAGCCAGAATCCGTTGCCTGCCGCGATGCTTTGCCATCTCGCGAACATTCCGCGAAGGCTCGCGCATTGCCGCGAAAACCCGTATGGCCTGTTGACCGACTGGGTTGCGGAGCGCGAGCCGCAGCATGGAACGCGGCATGAAGTGGAACGGCAGCTTGCGCTCGTTGCAAACGTGGGCGCCGTTGCGAACGATACACGCATGCGCTTTTCGTTGCGCGCAGCCGATGAAGCATCCCTCGAACACAAGCTCGATGAACGCGGCATCGACCTTCACGCGCCCTACTTCGTCATGCATCCCGGCGCGACCGCCGCATCGCGCCGCTATCCGCCGGCGCGCTTTTCAGAAGCCGCTCGCGTGCTTGCCGCGCGCACCGGATGGCCCGTGCTCGTCACCGGCTCGGCAAGCGAAGCCGGGCTGTGCGATGCGGTCAGCGCGGGCGATGCGCGCATCGTCAATCTTGCGGGCGCGCTGCAGCTCGGCGAACTCGCGGCGCTCATCAACGAAGCGCGCGTGCTCGTGTCGAACAATAGCGGCCCGGTGCATATCGCGTCGGCGGTGGGCACGCCCGTCGTCGACTTGTATGCGCTCACGAATCCGCAGCACATGCCGTGGCAAACGCCGCATCGCGTGCTTTATCACGATGTGCCATGCCGCTGGTGCTATCGCAGCGTGTGTCCCGAAGGACATCACACGTGCCTGCTCGGTGTAAGTGTCGATGAAGTCGTCGACGCTGCCTTGTCCCTCATCGATGCCCGCACGGAACATCATCCCGCTCATCTGACATTACCCTGAGAGACGCGCCTTATGTACACACTCGGAATCAATGCGGTCTATCACGACAGCGCCGCGGCGCTGGTTCACGACGGCGTCGTGATCGCGGCGGCCGAAGACGAGCGCTTCACGCATGTGAAGCACGCAAAGCGTCCCGTGCCTTTCTCGACGTGGCAACTTCCGTTCGATGCCATCGACTATTGCCTGAAAGAAGCGGGCATCGAACTCGCGGACGTCGATCACATTGCCTACTCGTACGATCCGCATCTCTTCTCCGGCATGCCGAAGCAGGCGAAGGCGACCATCACGCTGCCGTTCATGCCGTCGGAGCATGTGAGCAGCAACCCTTCGGAATCGCCGTGGGATCCGCTCTTTCTGAGCTATATCGCCAATGCGCGCGGCCAGTTGATCGACGGCGCGCCGCATCATCTGAAGAAGCGTTTCGTGAGCGGCGGTCGCGCGCCGCGCTTCGAATGGCATAACGTCGATCATCATCTGTCGCATGAAGCAAGCGCGTTTCTCGCGGCGCCGTATGAAAACACCGCCGTGCTGACGATGGATGGACGCGGCGAAGGCGTGACCACGAGTCTCGGTCAATTTGTCGATGGCGAATATCAGCGCGTGAAGCAAGTGGAGTTGCCTCATTCGCTCGGCTTGCTTTATGAAGCCGTAACGGACTATCTCGGCTTCCTGCATTCGTCGGACGAGTACAAGGTCATGGCCCTTGCATCGTTCGGCAAGCCCGCTTATGTCGATCAGTTCCGCGAGATCGTGAAGTATCGCAATGACGGCAGCTATACCGTCGATGCCCCGCGTCTCGTCGAACGCTTCGGTCCGCGTCGCGAACGCGGCGGTCCGCTCACGCAGCATCACTACGACATCGCGCATTCGCTGCAAGTCGTTCTCGAAGAGACTGCGCTGGAACTCGCGCGCTGGCTCCATGAGCGCACGGGCCTCAAGCATCTTGCGATGGCGGGCGGCGTCGCGCTCAACTGCGTGATGAATGCGCGTCTTCGCGATCGCGGTCCTTTCGAGGACATCTGGGTTCAGCCCGCAGCGGGCGATGCAGGCACCGCGCTCGGCGCGGCGCTCTGGACCGACTATCAGCAACGCGTGAAGGAAGGCGACAAGAGCCGTCGCTGGCACATGAATCATGCGTATCTCGGGCCGTGCTATGGGGAGAAGGATATCGAGGACTTCCTCAAGTGGTCGAAGACGCCGTATCGCCGGCTCAACGATATCGCCGCTGAAACAGCCGACATTCTTGCGTCGAACCGCGTGATCGGCTGGTATCAGGGACGCACGGAATTCGGTCCGCGCGCATTGGGCGCACGCTCGATTCTCGCTTCGCCGATCGATCCGTCGATGCAGGCGCGCCTGAACGAGATCAAGGACCGCGAGGACTTTCGTCCCGTCGCGCCCGTCGTGATGGAAGAGCACGCGGCCGACTGGTTCGTCGATGCACGCGTCGCGCCGTTCATGCTCTTCGTGTTCGATGTGCGCGAGGACATGAAGGCGCGCATCCCGGCCGTCACGCATATCGACGGCACCGCGCGCGTGCAGACCGTCAATCGCTCGCAGCATCCGCTCTACTATGACTTGCTTGCTGCTTTCAAGGCGCGTACGGGTGTGCCGGTGCTCGTGAACACGTCGTTCAATACGCGCGGCGAACCGATGGTCAACTCGCCACGCGATGCAGTCGAATCGTTCTGGACGTCGCCGCTCGATGCGCTCGTGATCGGCCCGTTCCTTATCGAGAAACCGGGAGGGCATGCATGAGCACGATTGCGGGCTCGATCCCGTTCGATAACGCAAGAGACGCGGCGGCGTATGAAGCCACCATGAGCAATGCGTCGGACATGGCCTTCGATGTGTCCGTCGTCGTGCCGACGTATCGCCGCCCCGACATGCTCGAACGCTGTCTGCGCGCGATCATCGCGCAGGACTATGACAAGGCGCGTTACGAGATCATCGTATGCGACGACGGTCCCGATGAAGCGACGCGTTCGCGCGTGGCCTCGCTTGCACGCGAGTTCGAGCAAGGCCCGCGCATTCGCTATGTGCCCGTGACCGCGACGCAAGGACCGGCGGGCGCGCGCAACGCGGGATGGCGGGCATCGAACGCTGCGTCGATCGCCTTCACCGACGACGACACGATCCCCGATCCGCATTGGCTCGCGGCAGGCGTCGCAGCGCTGCATGCAGGCACGGGCGCGGATGCAGTATCGGGCCGCATTGTCGTGCCGCTCGGCCCGCGTCCGACCGATTATGAGCAGGATGCCGCGGGTCTTTCGCATACCGAGTTCGCGACGGCCAATACGTTCGTCACGCGTTCGGCGCTCAAGCGTGTCGGCGGCTTCGATGCGCGGTTCACATCGGCATGGCGCGAAGACTCGGACCTTCAATTCAAGCTGATGCGATCGGGCGCGCACATCGTTCGCTCGGACGATGCGATCGTGCTGCATCCCGTGCGTCCCGCGCGCTGGGGCGTGAGTCTTTCGCAGCAGAAGAAGAGTCAATTCGATGCGCTGCTCTACAAGAAGCATCGCGAACTCTTCAAGACGCGCATCAGGAGCACGCCGCCGCTCCTTTACTACGCGATACTCGCCGTAGTCGTGATCGCCCTGCTCGCCTTTGCGAATGGCAATGCAACACTCGGGCTGCTGGGAATCGAGATATGGCTATGCCTTTCCGCATGGTTCTGCTTCAAGCGGCTCAGGTCCACGGCGCTCACGCGCTCGCACATACTCGAAATGGCATGGACGTCCCTGTGGATTCCATTCCTCTCGATCTATTGGCGGCTCTACGGCGCGGTCAAATTCCGCGTGCTGTTCATATGAAAGCCGCGAAAGTCGAGCGCATCGCGATCTTCCGCGCGCTTCAGCTCGGCGACATGCTGTGCGCCGTGCCCGCGTTGCGCGCATTGCGTCGCACGTATCCGAAGGCGCATATCGCGCTGATCGGCTTGCCGTGGGCGCAGAGTTTCGTCGAACGCTATGCGCATCTCATCGATGAACTCATCGTGTTTCCGGGCGCCATCGGCTTTCCGGAGCAAGAGGAAACCGACGCACATCTGCCCGCTTTCCACGATGCGATGCGCGCGCGCCGCTTCGATCTCGCGATTCAATTGCACGGCAGCGGCGGCTTGGCGAACGATATCGTGGAGCAGATGCATGCACGTATCAACGCGGGCTTTCTCAAGCCTGACGAAGCGCTGCGCGAAGGCGTGTTCATTCCGTGGCCCGATGAGCTTCAGGAAGTCGCACGCTATAACGCATTGATGGATGCGCTCGGCATCGATGCACGCGATACGCAACTCGAGATTCCGCTGACGCCGCAAGACACGCGCGAATGCGATGCCTTGATCGAGCGCTATGGCCTCGATACATCGCGCCTCGTGCTCGTTCACGCGGGATCGCAATTGCCCTCGCGACGCTGGCCCGCCGAACGCTTTGCACAAGTGGCAGCTGCACTGACACGCGACGGCTGGCAAGTCGCGTTGACAGGCAGCGCGAGCGAAGCGTCCATCACGGCGAGTATTGCCGGCACGCCTGGCCTCGATGCGATCGATCTCACGGGCAAGACATCGCTGGGCGGACTCGCGGCGCTCGTCGCGCGTGCGCGGCTCATCGTATGCAACGACACGGGCCTTTCTCACGTCGCGGCGGCGATGCGCACGAAGAGCGTGGTCATCGCATCGGGCAGCGACACGCGACGCTGGGCGCCGCTCGATCATGAACGTCACCGCGTGCTCGCGGACTATCCGCCGTGCCGCCCTTGTGCGTTTCGCGAATGCCCGTATGGGCATCCGTGCGCACTGAATATCAGCGTCGCGCAGGTGCTCGACGTTGCGCGACTTCAATTGCCTGCAGAAAAACTGGAAACCGATGCCCACTGCTAATCAACGACGTCTGCGCGTGCTCACGTGGCATGTCCACGGCAACTACATGTATTACCTGAGCCAGGCGAAGCACGACTTTTATCTCGTGACCAAGCCCGGTCATCCGCCGGGCTATGCGGGCAAGGTCGGCGTGCTGCCGTGGGGCGACAACGTGCATGAAGTCCCTGCGGATCGGGTGGCTTCGCAAGAATTCGATGTCGTGCTCTTTCAGCATCGCACGCATTGGGACGACTATCGCATCAACTTGCTGTCCGATGCGCAACGGCGCTTGCCGCGCGTCTATATCGAACATGATCCGCCGCAAGAGAATCCCTTCGAGCAGCGCCATTGGGTAAACGATCGCAGCACGTTGCTCGTACACGTGACGCACTTCAATCGCCTGATGTGGGACAGCGGCGAGACGCCCACGCGCGTGATCGAGCACGGCGTGGTCGTGCCGGAAGGCGTGCGTTATAGCGGCGAGAAGGAACGCGGCATCGTCGTCATCAATCATTTGCGGCAGCGCGGGCGCAGGCTCGGCAACGACGTATTCGCGGAGGCGAAGCAACTCGTGCCGCTCGATCTCGTCGGCATGGACGCGGAATCGGCGGGCGGAATCGGCGAAGTCGGCAATCTGGATCTGGCCGCATTCACCGCGCAATACCGTTTCTTCTTCAATCCGATTCGCTGGACGAGCCTGGGCCTCGCAATCGTCGAAGCAATGACCATCGGCATGCCGATCATCGGCCTTGCCACGACGGAACTGGCGACCGTCATACGCAACGGCGAAAGCGGCTTCGTGCATACCGATACGAGCGCGCTCGTCGATGCCATGCAGCGCCTGATACGCGACCCCGCCGAAGCGCGGCGTCTGGGCGAAGGCGCGCGACGGCTTGCGCTGGAACGCTTTCATATCGACCGCTTCGCCGCCGAATGGGACGCGACGTTGCGGCACGTGTGCAGTTGAGCGCATGCGTTGAACGAATCGGGATGCATCACCATTAAAGGGAATCGTCATGAAAGAAGCATTTCGCAAGCGCATTCTGGTGACCGGCGGCGCGGGCTTTCTCGGCTCGCATCTGTGCGAACGGCTGCTCGCGCAAGGCCATGACGTGCTGTGCGTCGATAACTTCTACACCGGCACGAAGGACAACATCGCGCATCTGCTGGATAGCCCCAACTTCGAACTGATGCGTCACGACGTGACCTTCCCGCTGTATGTGGAAGTCGATGAAATCTATAACCTCGCGTGTCCTGCATCGCCGGTTCATTATCAGCATGATCCGGTGCAAACGACGAAGACGAGCGTGCATGGCGCAATCAACATGCTGGGCCTCGCCAAGCGCGTGAAGGCCAAGATCTTTCAGGCATCGACGAGCGAAGTCTATGGCGATGCGCGCGTGCATCCGCAGCAGGAGGCGTATTGGGGCAACGTGAATCCCATCGGTCCACGTTCGTGCTACGACGAAGGCAAGCGCTGCGCCGAAACGCTCTTCATGGATTATCGGCGGCAGCATGGGCTCAACATCAAGATCGCGCGAATCTTCAACACGTATGGTCCGCGCATGCATCCGAGCGATGGCCGCGTGGTGTCCAACTTCATGATGCAGGCGCTCGCCGGAGAGGCGATCACCGTGTATGGCGAAGGCACGCAAACGCGCTCGTTCTGCTATGTCGACGACATGGTCGATGCGTTCATCCGCCTGATGAACACGCCCGATGAAGTCACCGGCCCCGTGAATCTCGGCAATCCGCATGAGATATCGATGCTCGAGATCGCGCAGCGGATCGTCGCGTTGACGGGATCGAAATCGGAGATCGTCTTCCGGCCGCTGCCGATGGACGATCCGTGGCATCGTCAGCCGGATATCACGCAAGCGCGCAAGCTGCTCGACTGGCAGCCCGTCACCGTGCTCGATGAAGGACTGCGGCGCACCGCGGCCTACTTCCGGCAGATCATCGAAGCCCAGGAAACGCGCTCGGCAATGGCTACGCTTTGAAGCCCGGCAGTTCGCGCGCTTCGTCTTCGCGCGAAGCCGCGACTGCCTGCGCGAGCGCCTTGGCGAAGCCCGCGATCGATGCGAAATCGCCTTCGATGCGCTCGCGAAAATAGTCTGCCCATGCGAACTTGGCGTTGAATTCCGGCGAGTCTTCGAACATGCCCGCCATGCGCACGAACGCGGCCAGGCTGAGATAAGGATCATCGGGCATCGCGGCAATGGAAGGCGGCAATGCATCGACCGATGTTTCGCGGCCTTGTGCATCGAATGGATGAATCCAGCCTTCTTCGCGCATGGCCGCGACGAATGCATCGTGATCGCGGTCGCTGAAGTCGCATGCGATGGATACGGGTACGATGTCCATGCCGAGTTCATCCCACGCGCGCGCCCAGTGATGATGATCGATCACGTGCAGCGTGCCGCCCGGACCGCGCACGACACGCAGCGCATGTTCGTCCATGAAGGCCGCGCGGTTCTGCTCGGGCTGTTCTTGCGTCAAACGCATTTTCTCGCGCACATGCTCCATGCCCAATGCGCCTTGCGTCGGCTTCAATTCGTCGATGCGCGCGGTTGCTTTCGTGTCCATGTCATGCGCTCCTCATGCTTCCGTGGGAACGGCGACCTGACGGATGGCTGCAATGAGCCGCTCCGTGGGAACCGGCTTCGTCATGTGCATTTGAAAGCCCGCCATTTGCGCGCGAAGCCGATCTTCGGTTTGCGTATGGCCGGTCAATGCAATGGCCGGCATGCGCTGATCGAGCGATACACGACGGCTCGCCTCTAGTTCGCGCACGCGGCGCAGCACCTTATAACCGTCTTCTTCGCCGAGCACGATGTCGCATAGCAACGCATCGGGCCATTGTTCAGTCGGGGTTTGCGCGAGCCATTCGAGCGCTTCCTTGCCCGACGCCGCGAGGCGCACGCCGGCGCCGGTCGTCTCCAGCACCGCGCCGAGTGCTTCGCGTGCGGCTTCCTGATCGTCGAGGACCATCACGCACAGGCCGTCGAGATTGCCGGTCGCGTCGGTTTCAACAGGCTCATGTTCGTCCGTATCGACGACGGGCCGCAAGGGCATCATCGCGACGTACGCGAGGTGGCCATCGACATAACCGACCGTGAACGTGCCGCCCGTTTCACTCAACGCTTCTTCCAGCCTGCGTGCCTGTTTCTGCGAAAGCGGCGCGGGCTGCGCACGGCGGCCGAGCACGCATACGCGCACCTGATTCGCTTCGCGTTCCACGCGAAGTTCGACACGCTCGCCGCGATCCGCCGCGCGAATTTCCGTGCGGCACAAGTCGGCTATCACGAGTTGCAGCACGCCGGGATCGCCGGTCACGCGCAGATCGTCGTCGGGCATCATGGTGTAAAGCTGCACACCGTGTTCGACGATCTCTTCATGCAAGCCATCGACCACGCCTGCAATCAACGCGTTGAGACCGACCGGTTGCGCGGATACCTTGCGCTGCACTTGCGCAAGCTCGCCCTGTTGGGATTGCAGCGACCACATGCGCGCATAGACGCCCTCGCGCTCGATCAATTCCGCATGCTGTCCCTGCTCGACGATGCGCCCGTGCTCCATCACGAGAATCCAGTCCGCATTGACCACCGTGGACAACCGATGCGCGATCACGATCGACGTGCGTCCTTGCGCGAGTCTGTCCAGCTCGCTTTGAATCGCGCGTTCGGAACGCGTGTCGAGCGCGGACGTCGCTTCATCGAAGACGATGATGCGCGGATCTTTCAGAATGGCGCGCGCGATGGCGATGCGTTGCCGCTCGCCACCCGAGAGCCGCACGCCGCGTTCGCCGACGCGCGTGTCGTAATGATCGGGCAGGCGTTCGATGAAGCTGTCGAGTTGCGCCGCACGCGCTGCGCGCACGACATCCGCACGCGTGGCACTCGGACGCCCATAGGCGATGTTGTAGGCGATCGTATCGTTAAAGAGCACGGTGTCTTGCGGCACGATGCCGATGGCTTCGCGCAGGCTCTTTTGCGTGACGTGCCGCAGGTCCTGACCGTCGATGGTGATGACGCCCGCCGTCGGCTGGTAGAGCCTGAAGAGCAGCTTCATCAGCGTCGACTTGCCCGAGCCGCTGCCGCCCACCACCGCGAGCTTCTTGCCGGGATGGGCGCGGAAATCGATATCGCGCAGAATCTGGCGCGCGGGATCGTAGCCGAAATTCACATGCTCGAACTCGATCTCCCCTACAGTAACTTGAAGCGGCTTCGCTTCGACTTCATCGACATCTTCACCGCGACGTCCACGCGCAAGCAGAATTTCGAACATGCGTTCGACGTTCACGATCGCGTCGTTCGTCTCGCGAAACACGAAGCCGAGCGTGTTGAGCGGCGCGCACACCTGCACGATATACGCGTTCACCAGCACGAGATCGCCGACGCTCATCGTGCCCGCCACCACGTGCTGCGCGGCGAGCAGCATCACTGCGCCAATGCCGATGGTGATGACCGTGCTTTGCCCGACATGCAGAATGGTCAACGCCCGCTGATTCGCGGTGCGCGCCGTGACCCATTTTTCGAGCACGGTCGAAAGGCGCTTGCGCTCGACGTCTTCGCTCGCGAAGAGCTTCACCGTTTCATAGTTGAGCAGGCTGTCCACGAGCCGGCTGTCCGATTGCGCTTCGAGCCGGTTCACCGCGCGCTGAAAGCGCATGCGATAGCGCGTGAAAATAAGCGTGTAGACCGCATAGCCGACGAACGTCAAGCCGATGGCAATCGTGAAAGTCCGCGCATACTGACTCACCATGATCGCGACGACCGTGCCTATTTCGATCAACGTCGGCACGATGGTGAAGATGGCCACGCCCAGCAGAAAGCCGATGCCATCCGCGCCCTTTTGCACGTCGCGCACCACGGCACCCGTTTCGCGCTGTGCATGAAAGCGCGCACCCATTCCGTGCAGATGCGAGAACGTGCGTTCGGTGAATGATGCAACGGTGTGCTGCGTGACGATGCTGAATATGACATCGCGCGCTTCGTTGAGCACGTCGCCGAGATAACGCATCAACACGTACGTGAGAATCACGAACACCGGAAACACGGCGTTCGCCGTCGGCCGGCTGAATTCGTCGATGACGTGCTTTAGCATGAGCGGCACGGCGACCACCGCGAGCCGCGATGCGATCATCAGCGTGACAGCCGCGAGCGTCTGCAGGCGGAACTTCCATATCGCCTGCGCGAGATCGCTCACAATGCGGTTGCGCAGTTGCGAGCGGCTGATTTCCGTGGACGCAGTCATCATGTGCATGCTTCCATATGTCGTTTTCCCGTTGCAAGCATCGTGAAATGCGGCAGCAAATGCCGCGCCCGCTTCAAGGCGCGTGTCGCGAAACGGTCAAAACAACTCTTGCTGCCCCGACATCAGCGCCGTGAAATCGTCGCGCATGAAAGGCAGAATGCCGTCCGCCACGGGCTCCAGCTGCTTGCTCACGTAATGCTCGTAGTCGATGGGCGCCGAACGCGCTTCGACCGGCTCGGGCCCGCCCTGCGTCATCACATAACTGATCCAGCCGCCGCTTTGATATTGCAGCGGACGTCCTTGCCGCGCGTTGAATTCATCGGCGATGCGCGCAGCACGCACATGAGGCGGCACGTTTCGCTGGTATTCGTCGAGGCTTCGTCGCAGACGCTTGCGATAAACCAGCAGCGCATCCATCTCGCCGCGCCGCGTGCGGTCGACGTAATCGCGCACGAAGTCCTCATAAGGCTCGCCTTTGAAGATGCGCATATAAAGCTCTTGCTGAAAACGTTGCGCGAGCGGCGTCCAGTCCGTGCGTACCGTCTCAAGCCCTTTATAGATGATTTCCTCGCTGCCGTCGGCGCGGCGCGTGAGTCCGGCGTAGCGCTTCTTGCTGCCCTCTTCAGTGCCGCGTATCGTGGGCATCAGAAAGCGCTTGAAATGCGTTTCGAATTGCAGTTCGAGCGCGCTGTCCAGTCCGAACGTTTCATGAAGATGCTTGCGCCAGTGATCGTTCACGTATTCGACGAGCGCACGGCCTATGCGCGCGGCGTCGTCTTCATCGCGTGCGCGACGTAGCCATACGAAGGTCGAATCGGTATCGCCGTAGATGACGCTATAGCCGCGCGCTTCGATCAGCTCGCGCGTGCGATGCATGATTTCGTGCCCGCGCATGGTGATGGACGATGCAAGCCGCGGATCGAAGAAGCGGCATCCGCTCGATCCCAGCACGCCGTAGAACGAATTCATGATGATCTTGAGCGCTTGGGAAAGCGGCTTGTTGCGCTGACGCTTCGCGGCTTCGCGCCCTTGCCAGACTTGCGCGACGATCGAGGGCAGGCAATGTGTGTCGCGTGAAAACAGCGCGCCGCGAAAGCCGGGCACGGTGCGCGTTGCATCGGTCTCGCTCATGCCTTGCGCGAGGCCCACGGGATCGATCAGGAACGTGCGGATAATCGACGGATAAAGGCTCTTGTAGTCGAGCACGAGCACGGAGTCATAGAGGCCGGGCCGCGAGTCCATGACGAAGCCGCCGGGACTGGCTTCCTCGGGCACGTCGCCGAGATTCGGCGCCACATAGCCCAGCCGATGCATGCGCGGCATATACAGATGCGTGAACGCCGCCACGGACCCGCCGCTGCGATCGGCGGCCAGACCCGTGACGGTCGCGCGTTCGAGCAGGAACGGCAGTAACTCCGTTTTCTCGAAGACCTTCGTGACGAGCTCGCAGTCGGTCAGGTTATAGCGTGCAAGTGCAGGCTTGTCTTCCTGAAAGCGCCGCTCGATTTCGTCCATGCGCGCATACGGACTGTCGATCGCCTTGCCTTCGCCCAGCAAAGACTGCGCGACGTATTCGAGACTGAACGACGGAAAGTTCCACGTGGCCGACCGCAACGCTTCGATGCCGTCGATCACGAGCCGTCCCGCAATCGACACAAAGTAGTGATTGCGCTTCATGCCGTGCTCGCGCCACTCGACGACGCCGCCATCGCGGCCCAGCGCAAGCGGCACGCCGTAATCGTCGGCATGCTTTTGCAGCACGCGCAGATCGAACTGCACCACGTTCCAGCCGATGATCGCGTCCGGATCATGCTCCGCGATCCACGCGTTGAAGCGCTGCAACATCTCGGCGCGGCTCGTGCAATAGTCGAGATCGAAGTCGAGCGCGGCATTCGCATCGCCATTCGGCGGCCCGAGCATGTAGACCTGGCGCGCGCCGCATCCTTCGAGCGCGATGGAATACAACTCGCCCTTCACGCTCGTTTCTATATCGAGCGATACGAGCCTGAGCGCCGGCCGATAATCCGCCGATGGCGTCAGTTCACTATGCACGACGCCGCTCGTTCCGTCGTCTTCAAAGCAAACGGGCGCCGTGATGAAGCGCTCCATCAGATAGCGTTCAGTGGGACGAATATCCGCTTCGAACACATTGACGCCCGCATTTTTCAGCGTCTTTTCGAGCGCGAGCAACTGGCGATACTGCGTGCAATACAAGCCGAGCACCGGCTTCTGTCGAAAGTCCTTGAGCGGCAATTCACGAAGCTGCGCATCGCGCACGGTGCGAACGAACGGTGCGGCTTTGTCGCCGTCTTCGGCGCGAATGAATGCAACGGGTGTTTGCGAAGCGATGCGAATCTTGCGCGGGCCGTCATCGGTGGCGAGCCAGAACTCGACCTCCGTGCCGGTTGCCGTGTCGCGCCAATGACGCGTCAGCAAGAAGCCCTGCTTCGTTGTGCGTGGTGCCTGAATCAAGGCGAATCCTTCGAGAGCGCGTGCTATCGAAGCATTTTACTTGGGCGATGGAAGAAAGCCTGCGATGCGCGCGAACGGCGCAATGAGAAAAGAAGTAAAACACGGCAGCGGTGCCGGTCGTCCGCCATCCAGAAGATGGCTCCCGAGGGACGAACCGGCGCCGCTACCGCCTAAGCAGCCTGTGCGACCAGGCTTGCGCGTTGCGGCTGCGACGCCACAACGTGATCGAGTGCGATCCGCTCCGGATGAACCGGTGCTTGCGGCACTTCGTTCTTGCTCGATACCACCTCCAGAGCGGCTTCTTGAACGGCCTGTTTCGCGGCCGCCGCTTTCTTGGTCTTCCCCGCGCGTGACGGCGGCTGGCAGGCCCCGCACACCACGTTGTTCTGCAAATCATGTTTGTGTGCGACAAACTTCCCGGTGCATCGGCAGCAGGGTGTCATCTGCAGCATGCCCGCGTCGAAGAAGCGCACAAGAGTCCAGGCCCGCGTGAGATCGAGTACCGCCTCGGCGCCGCTATGGTTGCAGTGCTCGAGATACAGCCGATACCCCTTGGTCAACGCATCGAGATGCGAGCAACCGGCTTCGTTCTTGAGGAACGTATAGGTGTTGTAGAAAAGCGATGCGTGGATGTTCGCGAGCCACGTCATGTACCAGTCCGCCGAGAACGGCAGCATGCCCTTGGGCGGCGATACGCCCTTCACTTCGCGATAGAGACGAATCATGCGGTCCCGCGAGAGCGTCAGTTCGCTCTCCAGCACTTGCATGCGCGCGCCGAGCTCGATCAGCGCGATTGCGCGGAACACTTCCTGGGCGTCTTCAGTGAGGCTCTTCTTCAGCATGGCTCGCTCCGGGCTCTTAAGCGAACTGTTCGGCCGGCTGGCCAGCCAGCAGGATTGCGGCGTGCGTCGGCGCAATGTCCGCGTTCTTCGCGGGTTGCGTCAGCGCCGACAACATCGTGTGATCGTTGAAGCGGAACGCGCAAAGCAAGTTGTCCGACTGAGCAAGCTTGACGACCTGCGCGAGCGTCAGCCCGGACAGCAAATCAGCCAGTTCCTTCGAAAGACCGAGTCGGAACATTCCGATTGCCCGATCCTCGCGCAGCAGACGCTGAGCGAGCATGATGTACGACAAGTTGATTTCCCGGATCGATTCCAGCGTTTCGCGACCGTTCATGGTTGCTGCTTCCAGTAAATCCCCGAATTTCCCGCAGGCTTGTTGCCGCTATCTTTTTTATTCCCTCGCCGTGCCGGTTTAGACCGGCTACGTACTTTGATACAGCGCGTTACATCTTGTAACAGCTACTGTGAAACGGATTCTAAGTACCGGCTGAAACGAAAGCAAGATCATCTCAATAATATTTCGTTGCAAACAACACTTTGAATCGGTAACTTTTGGATCAGAAAAAATGACCGCGTCATTTCGTAGGATGTGCCGTCGCTTCGGACCGATCTACGCAGGCTAGTTTTTGATAAGAATAATTGCCTGACGCCCGCAACAACGGGGCGTTGCGGGATTCGGTTGACAGTTATCGAAGGTATTTTTGAGACGCGGGAATATGCGGGAAAACCGGTAAAAAAGGCGTAATTCCATGTTTTACCGATTCACGCTTAATAAGGTAGTTTTTGCAAAGCGGTTGTTACAGCGTCTGTAACATCGTACGGGCGGTCTTGTTTCTGTCCGGACAACGGTGGTATGCACCGTTTCGCCACGCGGTCCAAAACATGCCGATTTCCCGAGCGAACGGATACCTTGCCAGGTACAAACGTAGGATCGCACGGCTTGGCGGAGGCCGCGTCGTCCGGGCGGAGGGCGCCTCATCGACAGTCGCCGCGCCGTTACGGTTGAACGGCGCGGTTACGCGTCACGTCCCGCTCTGCGCACCGCGCGGCGGCGGCACGCTGGAGGCGGCATCGTTGCCGGACGCGGCTTCGTTCGTCGGATGCTGCGCCGCCTTCGACGGCTCCGCGCGCTGGTCCGCGCCGGCCTTGTCGCTTTCGTCCTGCATGTCTTGCGTCGTGTCCTGGCCGTTGCCGTTGACAATGACGAAGTTACGCTGCGGATTCGCGATCTCGATACCCCGCGCCGTGAACTCGTTCAGGATGCGGCGATTGAATTCGCGCTGCACCGGCCAGCGCGCGCTGTCGCGGCACTGGATCTGGCCGGCGAGCGTGACAGTCGACCCGTCGACGGCATCGACGCCCCAGAAGCTGAAATCGGACAGGATGCCGTCGCGGAAGGCTTCGTCCTCGCGCAACGCCGAGCCGATCTCCTTGAGCGTGGAGATGGCGAGATCGACGTCCTGACCCAGCGCAATCGACACGCGCACCGCCGCATTGCCGATGCCCCGGTTCGTGTTGTTCACCGTCGTCACGGAGCTGAACGGAACGGTGTAGAGCGATCCGTCGCCGCCGCGCAGACGCACCGTGCGAATCGACAAATACTCCACCGTTCCCGATACGCCCGACACCGTCACCCAGTCGCCGACCTGCATCGCGTTTTCCATCAGCAGGAAAATGCCCGTAATGAAATCCTGCACGAGCTTTTGCGAGCCGAAGCCGAGCGCCACACCGAAGATGCTCGCGCTCGCCAGCAGCGGCGCGGTGTTCACGCCGATCTCCGAGAGTCCCGTCAGCACCACCACCATCGCGATGACGATGAACAACGCGCTGCGCATCATCGGCAAGAGCGTGCGCAGGCGTGCGGCGCGCACGCGATCGCCCGTGTTGTTCCACTGATCGAGGCGTCGTTCGACGAACACGTTCGCCGTCTCCCAGACGAGGACCGCGAACACCGCAGCCACCGCGATCGTCAGCAGCGCCGATGCGAGCCGGTTGCCGACGCCGCCCGACGTGAAGAAGCGCAGGACATGCACGCCCCACACTTCGAGCAGCGCGATGACGGTCGCCACGCCGATCACCGTCTGCACGATGCGTCGCAGAACCGGGTAATAGCGGTAAGCGTGCCGATGCACGATCGACTGGCTGGCGAAATCGACTTCCTCGTCGTTGTCGCGAAAGAGTCGCCCGAGTGCGCCGAACGCGACGATCGCCGCCACGCGCGAGCCGACCAGCACCAGCAGCGATACGCCGCCCAGATGGAAGAGCGTCGCGTAGCCGTTCTGCACGCCGAGCGCCCAGACGAACCACATCGCCATCACGAAGAAGATCGCGACGCCGGCCCAGACGTCCGCCACCCAGCTGCCGACGAGCGCCACCGAGCGATGCGCCGACATGCGCTGTCGAATGCTCTCGCCGACGATCCTGCGCGATTCGAAGATCACCCACGCGATCATCAGATGGACCACGAGCGTGACGATCTTGAGGATCGCGATATGCGCAGCATTGGACAAGCCGAGCGGCTCGCAGCCGTTCGCGAGCGCGATGCCCGCCCCCGCGACGATCACGATGCGCCGCAGCCAGCGATACGTGTAAGCCGCGTACTGATCGCGCATCTGAAGGAGGCGCAGCCCGCGGGCACGCGGCGCGATGAAGAACGCACAGAGAATCATCACCGCGCGGCAGACGAGATACACGTCGATGAGCGCGCCGGCGACATGCGCTTCGGTCGTGTTGTCATCGACGAAAATAGACATCAGGATCGTCACCGCGCCCATGAACACGCCGAGCGGGATCAGGTTGTACACGAGATACAACAACGCGCTCGGCAGACGTTGCAGCAAGGTCCAGTGGTGCGCCGCGTGCCGCTTTCCGCGAGCGGTGTCGGCCTTGCGCTCGGCGACGTGCATCGCGACTTCGTCGCCGGTGCGCTGCGCCGTGTCTTCGGCGCGCTCGGCGGCGCGTTGTTCGTGCACGAGTTCGGGTTCGCGCGCTTCGGCATCGCTAATGCCGCGCGCCGCGATCTTCTCGCGCGGTCGGCGCAAGAGCCGCGACGCGAAATATTCGATCAGCAACGCGGGCACGAGCGACGCCAGCACCATCAGCACGACATGCACGAGCAGTGCGCGCTCCTGCGGGGAATCGATGCGGTCACGCCACCAGTACGCCACCGAGCGCACGTTCAGCAGCGCGGCAGCCGAGTGCCGCAGGCCGGTGCCGAAGTGCACGAGCCAGTGGCCCGCCTGACGCGACAGTTGCGACGCGAGGCCGTTTGCGGTCAACGAATTGGCGAGCACGCCCGAGGCACCCGACGCAGGTGCCGCCGACGACGCCGGCTGTGTGGCGCTGGCGGGCGCGGCCAGTGCGCCTGCTGCCGCGACGGCGCGCAACGTATCGGCGACTTGCGCGCGGCGCTGCGGATCGTTCAGGACCGAGAGCGCATCGCGGGCCTGCTGCGGCGTCAGCGCGACAGCGGGCTGAGACGCGGATTGCGGCGCGGCTGCATCGGCATTCTGGGAAAGAATCGCGATGGCGATCAGATAGAAAGCAAGAATGAATTTGCGCATGGGTCGGATGAAGATTACGTAATTTCGGGGACTCGATGCGAGGTTGCCGGCGTGTCGCCGGCGGTACGGAGGCTGCTACTTCATGCCCCTGAAGCGCTCTCCGCGCCCGGGTTTATTGATGACTCGATATTCGAACGCAATGGTTATGGCTTTGCAATTTCGTAAGGTCTTCGCGGGTTTCGGCTGTCTGGTTTCTATAGCACTAAGTGCTCCTGCTCGTGCGGGTGCTTCGCGGGATCTGGCGCACGATGCGCCGGTGGCTTCTTCTGCTTTCGCTTCCGGTGAGGCTTCTAGTTCTGCGCCTCTGCCTGCCTTGATTTTCTTTTTTTCGTGTCGGTCTATTGGCGCGTCCCTACCCGGGGCGGGGGTCACTTTCTTTGCTGCTGCAAAGAAAGTAACCAAAGAAAGCAGCTTTTTCGCCCGCTGTTTCCTTGTTGACGGTGCACTCCGTAGAGCCGCGTTGGCACTCAGCTTGACACAGCCCTGAATCACCCTCCGCGCCCACTGTGCGCCACGTCCTCCGAGCCCCTCGGCTCGTTAACACCTTCGGGACGCTCGTCGCAATGCGGGTTGAGTTGTTTATGCTGCTGCGCGCTCATTCGCTTCTTTTTGCACGTCCGGTTCGAAGAAGACCCAGCGGATTTCCGGAAACGCATTCTGCAAGTCCTCCTCTATTACGTTGATCGCATCGATCATTGCGCGGCCGCTCGCATACTCAATCATCTCCGCCTGCACCGCCACCACAATGTGCTTGCCCCACTGCAACGTAATAAGGCTAATTATTCGCGTGATCTCCGGTCTCGCGCGCAACCGCGCATCGATCGCGCGACGCACCTCCGGACTCGCCGATTCACCCACGATCATCGACTTCACCTCGCGTGCCACCAGAAACGCAATCACCATCAGCAACACACCCACGCCAATCGATCCCGCCGCGTCATACGCCGCATTGCCCGTGATCATCGTCAGCAACACCGCCGCGAACGCTATCGCAAGGCCCGCCAGCGCCGCTATATCTTCGCCCGCCACCACCAATAATTCCGACTCACGCGTCTCGCGGAACCATCGCCATAAGGTCTTGTTCGGCGCGCCCTTGCGAATCTCACGCAGCGCGCCCGCAAGCGAAAATGCCTCCAGCACCACCGATACACCCAGTATCACCAGCGCCACGATCGGGTTCGATAACGGTTCGTGATGCAGCAGCCGATGCGTCCCCTCATACACCGAGAACGCCCCGCCCACGAAGAACAGCAAGAGCGCCACCACCAGCGCATAAAAGTAGACCTCTCGCCCCGAGCCCAACGGATGCAGCGCATTCGCTGGCGCCCGCGATCGCTTCAGGCCCAGAAGCAACAGCAACTGATTGCCGCAATCGGCTGTCGAGTGGATGGCTTCGGCGAACATCGAACCCGATCCCGTGAACGCGGCCGCGCCGTACTTGAACACGGCAATGCCCAGGTTCGCGGCGAGCGCGTAGAAAATGGCTTTCGGCGATTCTTCGTTCATGTCCACCTTGGTCGTCTTGATGACGGCTTATCTCACTTCCACGCGGCCCGCTCCGTCCGTCATCTCGCCAATCACCGCCGCATGGCCGAAGCCGTCGGCACGGAAAATCGCGAGCACGTCGTCGACGGCTTCGGGCGCGCACGAAACCAGCAGTCCGCCGGATGTTTGCGGATCTGTAAGCAAGGCGCGGGCCGCTTCCATCGATCCATCGATCGACTCGCTGAGTACCACATCCGCGCCATACGCCGCCCAGTTGCGCCCCGACGCGCCCGTGAATATGCCCTCGCCCACGAACTCGCGCACGCCCGGCAGCCACGGCAAGTCCGCATAGCGGATGCGCGCCGTCAGCCGCGCGCCGCGCGCCAGTTCCAGCGTATGACCGAGCAGGCCGAAGCCCGTCACATCGGTCAGCGCATGGACGCCGTCGAGTTGCGCGAGGTCCGCGCCCGGGCGATTCAGCTTCGTCGTCGCGGCGATCATCGCGGCATAGCCGGCGGCGTCGAGCTTGTCCTTCTTCAACGCCGCCGACAGCACGCCGACGCCCAGCGGCTTGCCGAGCACGAGCACATCGCCAGCACGCGCCGCGGCATTGCGCTTCACGCGCGACGGATGCACGATGCCGAGCGCCGCGAGTCCATAGATAGGCTCGACGGAATCGATCGAATGACCGCCCGCCACCGGAATGCCCGCCTCCGCGCAGACCGCCTCGCCGCCCTTCAGCACTTGCGCGATCACCTCGTGCGGCAGCACGTTGATCGGCATGCCGACGAGCGCGAGCGCAAGAATCGGCTTGCCGCCCATCGCGTAGACATCGGACAGCGCATTGGTCGCGGCGATGCGCCCGAAGTCGAAGGGATCGTCGACGATCGGCATGAAGAAGTCCGTCGTCGCCACAATGGCCTGCTCGTCGTTGAGCTTGTAGACGGCAGCGTCGTCCGCGGTGTCGTTGCCGACGAGAAGATCAGGGAACGCGGCCATCGGCGTGCTCCGCTTGAGCAACTCGGCCAGCAGGCCCGGCGCGATCTTGCAGCCGCAGCCGCCGCCGTGCGAAAGGCTCGTGAGGCGCGGGGAATTCGGGGTGTCGTGAGTCGTGGTCATCGTGTGTACCGTGCAAAAAGTTCGTTCGATGACCCACATTATCGCCGGTCACGCCAGAAGGCGCCTTTTACACGATGCGCCTGAAAAGGCCGGGATAGTCGATGACGAAGCCGTCGTCATCCGTCGTGATCTCCGCTTCGAAGCCCGTGTCGAGTCCTTCGAAGCGATAGCGCCGGTCCGGTCCCAGACGCGTATAAGCCTGATCGACGGCGCTCACGGTCATCGACGGCACGCTCGCATACACCACGCGAATCACACGACGCTCGCCGGGCTGCAAGTGCAGGCGGCGGATCGGCAAGGTGTTGGTGAAAGGCGTCGCCATGATGTCCACGTCGATGCAGCCGTTGAGCATCTCTTGCGGCGTACCTTCGGCATCGGTCCAGACGTCGGGCGCGCCATCGATATCGTCGCCGCGCCGCAGATCGAACGCGATGCCGCCCGCCAGCCGCACCGCGAGACGCGTGACCTGCCATTGCATATTGCATTCAATGCGATACATCAGCCCGAAGGCTTCGCCATCGTTCTCGCCGACGATCGCGCTCTCGATCACGATGCCATCGGCTTGCGTGTCGAGCGTCAGATGTTCGAGGCCGGTCCCATCCAGTTGCGCCCATCGCACCGTTTTCATCGCGTACCCTGGCTCGTGTCATCGGCATAAAGAATACAGCGCCACGAGCCTTTCGGTTTGCATTCAAAATGCACGATTCGCTCGACGAATAAAAACATCGCACGGTATACTTCGCGCCATCTCAAAAAGGCGCGTGGCTCCGTGAAGCCGCCATGATCGTCGCGGTTCAATGCGATGCGCGCCTCGCGTTTTTTCGTGCTGTCTGCCGCCATCCTCACCGTCATCGCATGAAAATCTCTATCGCTCCGGCGCTCGCCGCGCTTCTCTTTTCAGCTTCCGTGTTCCAGTTGGCCCAGGCGCAAGAGACGCCCGACGCATCGGAAGACTATTCGTACCTCACCCGTCTGCATGTTCCCGACAGCGTCGTGCAATGCGTCGCGGCGTTCGATCGCTGGGTCGAAGACGCACCGCGCTACGACGCGTTGATCGTCCCCGACCGGCGCGTGCTGTCCGCGAAGATCGACAGCCAGACGCCCATCTTCGACGCGGGCAATCCCATTCCCGTCGATCAGGTCATTGTGATGCGTGCGTTCGCGAAGGCGCGCGGCAAGCCGCAATGGACGCGCGTCGATAGCCGATGCGGCGTGCGCGATGGTCATGTCGTCGGCGTATCGCTGACGCCGAATCTCAAGCCGAAGATCGTTCGCTAATCCAGCGCTTCATCGTTCAAAGAAACACATCATCACCGCCCGCTCGAATGTGGGCGGCGTCCACATTTGCGCCTTCCCGCTCATATCGAAGTTCAAAGCGAGTTCACACGCAGCCTTCGTGAATATTTCACGCAACACGTTTGCTTACAAACGATCACGGCTTGTCATTTTGCCAACGGCTACATTCCTCTTCATGGATTCACACGGAGAAACCCATGAAGAAGTTGGCGATTCTTGCAGCCCTGAGCGTCTTGCTAGGAAGCACGTTGTCGGGCTGCATCATTCTGCCGGGTGATGGCGGCGGTTATCACCATCATCACGACTACTACCGCTGATCAAGCGAACTCGATGACTCGAAGGAGCAAAACCATGTTCGACAAGACAAAGAAAAGCCTGCTGATCGCATCGCTTGCTGCATCGCTGGGACTCGGCCTCGTGAACGTCGCATCGGCCGAGGTGTATCACGATCATCACCACGCGGTCACGGTTGGCTGGCACGGCGATCGTTACTGGGACGGCCACCGCTATTGGGCGCGTACGGAGTGGGAACGTCATCATCCGCATCATTTCGAACCCGCGCATCGTTGATAACGAAGCCGCAGCGTGTACTCTCCGCTGCGGCTTTTTTAATCGATGCATGCGCTACCACTTCGCGGGATCGCCGCCGAGTTCCTTGCATGTGTCATAAGCGATAGCCTGCAGCTTCGCTTCGCCAATCTGGCCGGACAGCGCATAGCCCACGCTATCCGACGCCCAGTAGTACGTTCTTCGCGGGCCGTCGCGCAGCATTCTTATCTTGGCTTGGTTGCGCGCGACCGTCGTCATATAGAGCGTGAGACGCTCGCCCGCCGCATTCTGGTACATGATCTGCGCGGCGGGGCCTTCGTCGCCCGGCAGCAATCGTCCGCCGACGAGCTGGAAGCCGTATTCGGTCAGCGACGGAATCGTGAGCGTGCGGTTCAAACGCTTCGACAGCCACGTGACGAGATGATCCTGCTGCGACGCCGCCACTTCCACCGCATGACGCTGTTCGGGCGCATACACCGCATACGCGATATCGGCGCGTTCGGCGAAGCGTGAACGCGCATCGTCATCGATATTCGGCAACAACATGTGTATCAGCATGCCGCACGCAATGCCCACGACCAGGAAGCACGCCGCCAGCAGATAACGCTCGCGCGCACGCGGCCGCATCACGATGACTTGCGGCTCGGCATGATCGCCCGTGAAGAGTGCGCGCAATGCGTTGTCCTGCGCGCGATACGCGGCCACCGTCGCTTCGGCTGCGGGATCATTCGCAATGCGATGCGCGACGGCGTCGCGTTCGTCGGCGCTGAGTTCGTCGTCGATATAGGATGACAGCGCCTGCAAGTCGCGCTCGTTGCTGTCCGAAGGGCGCTCGGGATTCGTCATGACCGCCTCACCACTTTCAGCGACGACGCCTTGCGTCCCGCTTCCTCGCCGAGCAAAACCCGCATGTGCTCGCGCGCCCGCGAAAGACGCGACATCACGGTGCCTGCGGGCACGTTCAGCACTTGCGATGCCTCCTGATAGCTCATTTCCTCGACACACACGAGCAGCATCACTTCGCGTTGCTCGACGGGCAAACAATACAGCGCGCGCTGGACGTCGCGCAGCACGAGTCCGTCGACTTCGCCACGCGGCGCGGCCATCTGTCGCCAGGGCGCGGTTTCATCGTCGACGGCAATGTCGCGGCGTCCGCGCAATTGATCGATATAAAGATTGCGCATGATCGTGAACAGCCACGCGCGCAGGTTCGTGCCCGCGCGAAACGCACTCGCGCGATTCAAGGCGCGTTCGGTCGCGTCCTGAACGAGATCGTCGGCCCAGGCGCGATCGCCCGTCAGCGCGCGCGCATAGCGCCGCAACTGCGGAAGATGCGCGAGCAGGTCGCTTTCGAAGGTCATCGCCTTGATCCCGAACCGGCTCGCGCGAGCACGCGAGGCTCAGGGCTTGACCACGTGCCAGACGTCGCGGAAGTTGTCGCCGTTCTTGTCGCCGGGCTTCGTGTCCTTCCCGAAGCGGTAGACGCGCTTGCCGTCGTAAGCCCACTGTTTGCCGCCATCGGCCGATTCCATCGTCCATTTGCCGCTCGGCTGGTCCGAGCCGCTCGCCATCGCGGCGGGCCAGGCCGTCGCGCAACCGCCCGTGCACGCGCTCGGGCTGCCTGCCTTGTCCTTGTCGAACGTGTAGAGCGTCATGCCGTTTTCGTCGACGAACATGCCGTTCGATTCCTTCGGCGCTGCAGCATACGCGGTCGATGCGACGCACGCGAATGCCGTCAGAGCCGAGAGAGCCAACCTGGTTTGCCTGTTCATTTCATCTTCCTTTTCGTGGCTGCGGTGAAGTATCCGTGGAACGTTCGGCACGGTCGCCCTATTCCACAAACGATGAAATAAATCGATCCTTACGCACCGGCCGCCGCCGCATCGCGCCAGCGCCGCGTGTCGCGCAGCGGCGGCGCGCCGAACAGCCGGCTGTACTCGCGGCTGAACTGCGACGCGCTTTCATAGCCGACGCGATGCGCCGCCGTCGCGGCATCGGCGATATCGAGCAGCATCAGCCGGCGCGCTTCCTGCAGGCGCAACTGCTTCTGATACTGCAGCGGGCTCATCGCGGTGACGGCCTTGAAGTGATGATGCAGCGAAGACACGCTCATGTGCACGTCTTTCGCGATGTCCTCCACGCGCAGCGGCTGGTCGAAGTGCTGGCGCAGCAGCTTGATGGCCTTCGCGATGCGCTGCGTCTGGCTGTCCTGCAGCGCGATCTGGCGCAGCCGCGCGCCGGAGCCGTTCATCAGCAGCCGATACAGAATCTCGCGCTTCACGAGCGGCGCGACGATCGGCACGTCCTCGGGGGTATCGATGAGTCGCAGCAGGCGCAGCACGGCGTCGAGCATGGAACTGCCGAGGCGGTTCACGTAGAGACCGCGCGAGGCGTCCGCCTGCGTCGCGGGCGGCAGGTTTTGGTCCTGAATCAGCGACGTGATTTCTTCGACATCGAGGTCCAGCCGCATGCCGAGATACGGCTCCGTTTCGCTCGCGGCGGTCACCTGTCCGATCACCGGCAGATCGACGGACGAGACGAGATAGTGCATCGGGTCGTAGACGTAGACGTCGTCGCCGACCATCACGCGCTTGCTGCCCTGCGCAATCAGCGCGAGCGCGGGCGTCTGCATGCCGGGCTTCGGCCCGCCCGGATTCGTGATGCGGTGCAGATAGACGCCCGGCACCGGCGTTTCGAGCGAGCCTTCGCAGCCGGCCGTGAGGCGGTCGAGCAGCGACACGAGATCGACGCGCGCCTGATCGAGCGTCGCGTCGGGCGCGCCGGCGCGACGGCGGGCATCGTGCATATCGCGGCTGTCGCGGGGTTGATCGTGAGCATCTTTGCCGGCGAGGCCGGGCGTGTCGTTCAGCGCCATGGTGTCCGCGGGAAGAGGAGCGTGGGAGAGTGTCGATAGCTTACTCGCGCGAACACGTTCGTGCGCGCGCAACGCCCCCGCGTTTGCAGGAAAAGGCAAGGATCCGACAGGATCAGGCTATGAACGGTCCGCGTTGCCGGACGATACTGCATTGGCTGGCGAACGCCCGTCAACTTCGACGGGCGCTTCACGCCGATCATTCACACGGGAGCAACCATGCGCTACAGGAAATTCGGCAACACGGGTCTTTTCGTTTCTGAGCTGTGCCTCGGCACGATGACCTTCGGCGGCGGCACGGGCGGCATCTGGGACAACATCGGCCAGCTTCAGCAGGCGGATGCCGACAAGCTCGTCGGCCGGTCGCTGGACGCGGGCATCAATTTCATCGATACCGCCGATGTCTACGCCGACGGCCGCTCCGAAATCATCACCGGACAGGCGCTGAAGAACCTCAAGGTGCCGCGCGAAAACGTCGTCGTGGCGACGAAGATTCTCGGCGAAGCGGGCACCAAAAGCGTGAATTCGCGCGGCGCGTCGCGCTTCCACATCATCGACGGCGTGAAGGAAAGCCTGAAGCGTCTGCAACTCGATCACGTCGATCTTTACCAGATTCACGGCTTCGATCCGGCCACGCCGATCGAGGAGACGCTGCGCGCACTCGATACGCTCGTGCAGCACGGCCACGTGCGCTACATCGGCGTGTCGAACTGGGCGGCGTGGCAGATCATGAAGGCGCTCGGCATTTCGGAGCGGCTCGGGCTCGCGCGATTCGAATCGCTGCAGGCGTATTACACCGTCGCCGGGCGCGATCTCGAACGCGAACTGGTGCCGCTGCTGCAGAGCGAAAACGTCGGTTTGATGGTGTGGAGTCCGCTCGCGGGCGGCTTGCTGTCGGGCAAATACACGCGCGATGGCGCCAACGAAGAAGGCAGCCGCCGGTCGAAGTTCGATTTCCCGCCGGTGAACGTCGATCGCGCGTACGACTGCATCGACGTGATGCGACGCATCGGGGAAACGAAGGGCGTGTCCGTCGCGCAAGTCGCGCTCGCGTGGCTGCTACATCAGAAGGTGGTGACGAGCGTGATCGTCGGCGCGAAGCGGATCGAGCAACTCGACGACAACATCGCGGCGACGAACGTGAAGCTGAATGGCGACGAACTCGCCGCGCTCGACGAAGTGAGCCAGTTGCCGTCCGAATATCCCGGCTGGATGCTCACGCGGCAAGGCGAATACCGCCGCAATCAGCTGAAGGATGCGGCGGGCGAGTAAGGCGTCGCGCAGGCGCAGTTCGCGGCGGGCCGGTCAGATGATCGGCTTGCCGCCCGTCACCGCGACCGTCGCGCCGGAAATGTAGCTGGCTTCGTCGGAGGCGAGCATCACGTAGGCCGCGGCGAGTTCGGCGGGCTGGCCGGCGCGCTTCATCGGCACTTGCGAGCCGAAGTTCTTGACCTTTTCCGGGGGCATGGTCGACGGAATCAGCGGCGTCCAGATCGGCCCCGGCGCGACGCAGTTCACGCGGATGCCGCGCTCGGCCAGCAGTTGCGCGAGGCCGCCGGTGAAGTTCTGAATTGCGCCCTTCGTGCTCGCGTAGGCGATTAGGCCGGGGTTCGGATTGTCCGCGTTCACCGACGTCGTATTGACGATCGCCCCGCCCTCTTTCATGTGCGCGAGCGCGGCCTTCGTGATGCGGAACATCGCGCCGATATTCGTCGAATAGGTCTTGTCCCATTCGTCGTCGCTGATTTCCTCGAGGCTGTCGTAGGTCATCTGATACGCCGCGTTGTTCACGAGCACGTCGATGCGCCCGAACGCTTCCGCCGTCTTGGCGACGAGATCCTTGCAATGCTGGCGATCGGTGATGTCGCCCGGCAGGAGCAGCGCCTTGCGACCGGCTTCCTCGACCCAGCGCGCGGTTTCTTTCGCGTCGTCGTGTTCGTTCAAATACGAAATGGCGACGTCCGCGCCTTCACGCGCATACGCAATCGCGACCGCGCGCCCGATGCCGCTGTCCGCGCCCGTGATGAGCGCCGCTTTTCCCACCAGCCTGCCGCTGCCCTTGTAACTCTTTTCGCCATGATCGGGCTTCGGATTCATCGGCTCCGTCAGGCCAGGCGTGCGGTCCTGTTGCTGCTCGGGCAGCGGCGGCTTCGGATAGGCATTGGTGTTCATGTCGTGTCCTCGCTGATGATGAGTCGGGATTTACCCTCATTCAGCAAGCACCGGACCCGATTTTGGCCGCTTTTCGGCCCTTTATCGAGATAGGCGATAGACGCTATCCGCCGTATCGCGTTGCGGCATATGGCCGCGATGCCGACACTGTACGCACAACATCACGACGCAACGGAGACATTCATGCGTACTCAAGTCGGCATCGTCGGCGCGGGCCCGGCCGGGCTTCTGCTCTCCCATCTGCTTCATCTGCGCGGCATCGAATCTGTCGTGCTCGAAGCGCGCAGCCAGCAGGACATCGAGTCCACCATTCGCGCGGGCGTGCTCGAACAAGGCACGATGGACCTGCTGAACGAAGCGGGCCTCGGCGCGCGCATGCAGGCGGAAGGCGCGCTGCATCACGGCTTCGAGCTGGCATTCGAAGGACAGCGCCGGCGCATTGCGCTGACCGAGCTGACCGGCCATTCGATCACGGTCTATGCGCAGCACGAAGTCATCAAGGACCTGGTCGCCGCGCGCACGGCTGCAAACGGTGCGCTGAAGTTCAACGTCTCGAATGTGTCGCTGCACGACTTCGCGGAGAACAGCGACCGCAAGCCGCGCATCAAGTATCGCCACGAAGGACGCGACGAAGAGCTGGAGTGCGACTTCATCATCGGATGCGACGGCTCGCAGGGCGTATCGCGGCAGTCCATTCCCGAAGCGGTGCGCCAGGATTATCAGCGCGTGTATCCGTTCGGCTGGTTCGGCATTCTGGTCGAAGCGCCGCCTTCGTCGGACGAACTGATCTACGCGCGGCACGATCGAGGCTTTGCACTCATCAGCACGCGCTCGCCGGGCGTGCAGCGCATGTACTTCCAGTGCGATCCGAAAGATTCCGTCGATGCCTGGTCCGACGACCGCATCTGGGCCGAACTGCACGCACGTGTCGATACGGAGGACGGCTGGCAGATCACCGAGGGCCGGATTTTTCAGAAGAACATTGTCGGCATGCGCAGCTTCGTTTCGACGCCGATGCAGTCCGGCAAGCTCTTCCTCGCCGGCGATGCCGCGCACATCGTGCCGCCGACGGGCGCGAAAGGGCTGAATCTGGCCGTCTCGGACGTGCGCGTGCTGACGGCCGCGCTCATCGGCTTTTACAAGGAAGGCAGTGCCGACAAGCTCGCGCATTACACGGAAACGGCGCTCAAGCGCGTCTGGCGCGCGGAGCATTTCTCGTGGTGGATGACGCGCATGCTGCATAAGCTCGATGACACGTCGCCGTTCGAACAGCGCTTGCAGGTGGCGGAACTGGAGCATGTGACGACGTCGCGGGCTGCCGCGACCGCGCTCGCGGAGAACTATGTGGGGAGTGTGGCGGTTTGATGCGGTAATCGAGGCGGAAGAAGCACTTGATTCTTCAGCGCTTCTTCCGACCTGCCGCTCACTCGGAACCGCACCTTGGCGTCCTCAGTTCGTTTGTTGCCAACGCTCAAAGCACCGCGACCACCCTCGCATCCCCTTCCACCGACGGCACCACCTGACCGCCAACCCGCCTGAACGTGATGGCAACGTCGCGATCGCCCAGCCGCAGGTCCGCGATCTCCAGCCAGTCGATGCCGTCCGGCAACTGCGGCCGATCGATCCGTATTTCTTCGTTGACGGCATCGACCGTCACGCCGAGACACGCTTCGAGAATCATGAACGGCGCGCCGGCCGCCCAGGCCTGCGGCAGGCACGCGACCGGATACGCTATCGGCCTCTCGCCGCGCTGCCGCGTGAAGCCGCAGAAAAGCTCGGGCAAACGCATATCGAACGTGACGGCGGCTTCGAACAAGGCCTGAAGCAAGCCCACTGCCGCGCGGCGATCCCCGTACCGCGCGAGACCACGCGCGCAGAGCGCCGTGTCGTGCGGCCAGACGGAACCGTTGTGGTAGGACATCGGATTGAAGCGCGGCTGACCCGCCGCGAGCGTCCGCACGCCCCAGCCGGTATGGAAAAGCGCCGATTCGAGTTGCCGCGCGACAGCCTCGCCGCGTTTGCGCTCGACGAGATCGAACGCGAGCAGATGTCCCGCATTCGACGACAGCACCCGGCACAACTCGCTGCGTCCATCGAGCGCGATGCCGTAGAAGTCCATCTCGGGCATCCAGAACAACGCCTCGACGCGCTCGCGAATGTGAGCCGCGCGCCGCTCGGAATCCGCCCCGCGTGCCTCATCGCCGCGTTCGCGAGCGAGGCGCGCCATCGTCGAGAATGCCGTCGATGCGTAAGCCTGCACCTCGACCAGCGCAATCGGGCCAATGGGAAACTTCCCGTCGGCATGAAACACCGAGTCGTGACTGTCCTTCCAGCCCTGATTCGCGAGCCCGTATTCCGTCGCCCGCTGATAGTCGAGCAGGCCGTGCGGATTCTTGTCGCAATGACGCGCGACCCAATCCGCCGCCAGTTGCAAGGCCGGCCACAGTTCGTCGATCAGCGCGCGGTCGCCGGTGCGCTGCGCGTACGCGCCCGCGAGCACGATGAAAAGCGGCGTGCTGTCGACACCGCCGTAATACAGCGCGAAGGGCACTTCGCCCGTGGCGGCCATCTCGCTCTTGCGCGTCTCGTGCATGATCTTGCCGATTTCGGCGTCGCGAAACGCGGAATCTTCACGCGCCTGATGCGCCGCCAGAAAGCGCAGCACGCCTCGCGCGAGCGCCGGATGAAGCCACAGCATCTGCAGCGAAGTGATGATCGCGTCGCGGCCGAATGGGGTCGAGAACCACGGAATGCCCGCGTAGGGATACGGGCCGGTATCGAGGTCGGTGGTCAGCAACCCGAGATCCGCGAGGGAGCGGTCGATCCACTCGCTGAAGAGCGGATTGCTCGAACGCACGCGGGCGCTGGCGCGGCGCTTGTCGCGCATGCGGCGGTGCGCATCGACGAGCGCCTCGCGGATGGCCGGCCGACCCGACTCCGGCACGCACTCCGCGGCTTCGGCGGCGTTGCGCTTGCTTTCGTCGCTGGCGTCGCTCAGGGCGCGCGTGACGGCCGTGACCGACAGATACACCGAGATCGCCGTCTCCGACTGAATGTGCAGCGCGTAGTCGGCGCGCGTCGGCGAGAGCGCATCCGGCGCGGGCGTGAACTGAATGCGCGCGACGCGCTCGACTTCATCGAGTCCCACGTAACGCAGGACGACTTCGCCATTCTCGACGGAGGGCGGCGATAGCTTGCCGCGCTTGGGCCGCTTCGTGCCGCGCACTTCGAACATGTCGAGGAAATCAGCCGCGTAGGAAATCGAAATAGGCACCGTCGACGGCTCCGTGCCGTAATTCGTCAACACGATGCTCTCGTGCAGCACGTGCCCCGACAGCACCCGCTTGCGCTCGACGTGGATCACGCCCTCCGGCGTGCGCGCCCCGCCGATGGGCGGCAGCGGACGGTTCGTCAGATGCGCCGTGAACACGGCGTTGTCGCTCGATACGCTGCCCGACAGCAGCGAAGGCGCGCGCCCGCCGAAGCTCAGCACGAGTTCCGACAGCACGCGCGTATCGTTGACGAACAAGCCGTCGTCGCCACCGCGAATGTCGCCGTTAGCATCGTAGACGGCGAAGGTGTTGCCGGATTTCAGGACGAACTGCCGCTCGTTCGGCATGTTCGCGTGTTCGGTGGGAATGAACGCCTCGTCCGTCGTCGCCAACTGCTGCTGTTGCTGCTGTTGTTGTTGCTGTTGCGTCGGTTCCTGCGTCTGTTGCTTTGTATCCATTGCACCATCCTGAAAGTGACTTGAAAGACATCCGGCGGCAATCGGGGCAGGCAGCGATGTTCCGCCGCCGGGCTCGCACAGCCCGCAGTTCGTGGGCCAGACGCGGCCTTCATGCAGCAATTGGACGGCTTACCGGCTATCATCGACGGTTTTTCGACTCCCTCTCGCCTGACGGGTTCTCTCCGATCGATGTCATTTCCGCATATCGACTTACTCTATTCCGTCTCCGGGCTCGCGGTCGGATTCCTCGTCGGCCTGACGGGCGTGGGCGGCGGCTCCCTGATGACGCCGTTGCTCGTGCTGCTGTTCGGCATCCATCCGGCGACGGCGGTCGGCACTGACCTGCTCTACGCTGCCGCCACCAAGACCGCTGGCACGCTCGTTCACGGCCTGAAAGGGTCGGTCGACTGGCGCATTACCGGGCGGCTCGCCGCAGGCAGCGTGCCGGCCGCGGCGCTCACGCTGTATTTCCTGCACCGGCACGGCATGACCTCGCCCGACACGGCGCGGCTCATCCAGTCGATCCTCGGCACCGCCCTGCTCATCACGGCCGTTTCGCTGATCTTCCGGCCGCAACTCGCGCGCTTCGCTTACAAAAAGGGCCATGACCGCCCGGACAATCCGGCGCGCATGACTGCCTGGACCGTGCTGACCGGCGCGATCCTCGGCGCGCTCGTTTCGATGACCTCCGTGGGGGCCGGCGCGATCGGCGTCACGGTCCTGCTGCTCATCTATCCGCGCCTTGCGACGGCGCGCATTGTCGGTTCGGACGTGGCGCACGCCGTGCCGCTGACGCTCATTGCCGGCGCCGGGCACTGGATGGTCGGCTCCGTCGACTGGGCGCTGCTCCTTTCGCTCCTCGTGGGCTCGATCCCGGGCATTGCCATTGGCAGCGCGCTCTCTTCGAAGGCGCCCGAAGCGCTGCTGCGCCACGTGCTCGCCGCGACGCTGGTTCTCGTCGGAGCAAAGCTCGTGTTCAGTTGAGGATGTTAGTCACGCGGCTCGGGAGTTTCCAGTCGGCCGGATGGCATAAGCACATTCGCAAGCTTTTCCTGGCTTTGCCTATGCCGTTTGACCGACTATCACGCGCCGGGACGATGCGGCATCATGCGCTGTCAATCGGCTGACGCGAGGAGTCAGGCAATGAAAGAGCACGAGCATCCGCATCAAGACCTTCCCACGGAAAACGACGCGCCCGCCGATCCCGCGCGGCGGCGGCTCATTGCAGCCGGCGTCGGTCTTGCCGGGCTGTCGCTCGGCGGATGCAACCTGTTCGATCACAGGCCGGCCACACCCAAGACGGCGGCGGACGTTTCGCTGGACCGCACGCTCGCCGCAAAGGTCCGGCAGATCGTCGTGATCTACGCCGAGAATCGCAGCTTCACCAATCTTTACGGCGACTTTCCGGGCGTCCAGTATCCGCTTTCGGCCGTCGCGGCGTCGCAATACACGCAGCTCGACCGCGACGGCGTCACGCCGCTGCCCACGCTGCCGACGATCTGGGGCGGCCTCGTCCCACAGGCGCAGGAAGTCGACGGCAAGCGGTATGCAATCGCTGAAAATCAGATCAACGGTCTGCGTAACGGCCCGTTCCGGCTCGCGGACGCTGAGGGCGAGCCGCTGCCGAATAGCGTCATCACGCGCGATCTCGTGCATCGCTTCTATCAGAATCAGATGCAGATCAACGCCGGGCGCAACAATCAGTTCGCGGCGTGGGGCGACTCGGGCGGCCTCGTCATGGGCCATTACCGGAATTCGCCGGATACGCTGAAACTTTGGGGACTCGCGCAGCAATACACGCTGTGCGACAACTTCTTCATGTCTGCCTTCGGCGGTTCCTGGCTGAATCACATCTTCCTGATTTCGGCGCAAGCTCCGTTTTATTCCGATGCGCGCAACGGCCCGGCCGCGAAGCTCCTGGCCGTCGTGGAAGGCGACGACCCGACCGGCTCGCTTTTGAAGCTCGCGCCCGATTCGCCGAAGTCGGCGCTGGAAGGACCGCCCAAGTTCGTGCGCGACGGCTCGCTCACCGCCGACGGCTACGCCGTCAACACCATGTTCGCGCCGTATCAGCCGAGCAATGTCAAGCCCGCGCCCGGCGGCGATCCCCGTTTCGCGGACACATCGAACGCGCTCGTATTGCCGCCGCAAACATACGCCACCATCGGCGATCGCCTGTCGGAGAAAGGCATTGACTGGGCGTGGTACAGCGGCGCGTGGCAATACGCGCTCGATCATCGGGATACCGGCGCAGTGCCGGACTTTCAGTACCATCACCAGCCGTTCAACTACTTCCGCAACTTCGCGCCGGGTACGGCTGCGCGCGAGCGGCATCTGCGCGACGCCGGTCTCGGCGACGATCCCTCCACCAACAAGCTGCTTGCCGACATCGACGCGGGCCGCCTGCCGCCCGTCACGTTCTACAAGCCGCAGGGCAATCTCAACATGCACGCGGGGTACGCGGACGTCGCATCGGGCGACCGACATATCACGAACGTTATCGAGCACATCCGGCGCGGGCCGCAGTGGGAGAACACGGTCGTGATCGTGACCGTCGACGAAAACGGCGGCTGGTGGGACCACGTTGCGCCGCCGAAGGGCGATCGCTGGGGACCGGGTTCGCGCATTCCGGCGCTCGTCGTGTCGCCGCTGGCGAAGAAGGCGTATGTGGATCACACCGTCTACGATACGAACTCGATCCTGCGCTTCATTTCGCGCGTGCATGGTCTGGCGCCGCTGGACGGCGTCGCCGCGCGCGATCGTGCCTTCGTGGCGAATGGCGAAGCGCCGCTCGGCGACCTCACGCAAGCGCTCGATCTGGCCTAGGCGGGCTCGACCCACGCACGCGCCGAAATTTCAAGCAGATAGCCGTAGTGCAGCGCGCCGACCGGGACGACGGCGCGCGCGGGCTTCCAGTCGCCGAAGTGCCGCGCGTAGATCTCGTTGAACACCTTCCAGTGCTCGACGCCGACGAGATAGACCGTCACTTCGATGCAGTCCTTGAAACTCGCGCCCGCCGCTTCCAGCACGGTCCGCAGGTTGAGCAAGGTCTGCTCGGCCTGCTCTTCGAACGGCCGGTCGCCGGTGTGCGTGCCGTCGGGGCGCATCGGCAACTGACCCGACACGCAGACGAGATTTCCGGCGCGCGTCGCGTGACTGTAGTGACCGGCCGGAATCGGCAGGCCGGGAGCGTTGATGGCTTCTATCGGTGGCATGGTCGGATTGATGAGTTGAAGGTCGATGGATCAGAGCGTCAGTTTGCTGGAAAGAAAATCCAGGAACGCGCGGGTGCGCGCCGCGAGCGATTCGCTCTGGTAGTACACCGCGCTGATCGGCTGCCGAACGTCCTCGAGCGCGTCGTCGAGAATCGTGCGGAGGCGGCCGGCTGCGACATCGGCGGCGGTCATGAAGTCGGCGAGACACGCAATGCCGCCGCCGTCGATTACGAGTTGACGGATGGTTTCGCCGCTGGAGGCTGAAACCGCCGGTCTGATCGTCGCGAAAGCGGCGCCGCGGCCATCACGCAGCGGCCAGTCGTTGAGGCTTTCCGGCGCGGTGAAGCCGATGAGCCGCGCACGCGCGAGTTCGTCGACGTCGCGCGGCTCGCCATGTTCCGCGAGATAAGCGGGACTCGCGAGCACGCGCAGCCGGCTGCTGCCGAGCGTGCGCGCATGCAGCGTGGAATCCCGCAGCGCGCCGATCCGAATCGCGATATCCACGCGTTGTTCCAGCAAGTCGACGATGCGTTCGTTGCTCGTCAGTTCGAGCGATATCTCCGGGTAGAGCGTGGCGAACGCCTTCACGTGCGGCACGACGCAATGAAGCATGAAAGGCGACGCCGCGTCCACGCGCAGCCGCCCGGCGGGACGCTCGCGCCGTCGAGAGATGGCTTCTTCGGCGTCGTCCATCGCGGCGAGGATCGCGCGGGCGCGGGTTAGGAATAGTTCGCCCTCGTCGGTGAGTTGCAGGCGACGGGTGGTGCGGCGCACGAGCGTCGCGTCGAGCTTCTTTTCGAGGCGCGTAAGCGTGCGGCTCACGCCGGAGACTGTTTGCTGCAAGGCTTCGGCGGCGGCGGTCATCGAACCGCTGTCGATAACGGTGACGAAAACCAGCAGTTCGTCGGTGTTGGTCTTCATTGAAGTATCGTTCAGGCGCGCGAGATTATTGATCCGCAGTCAAGTTTCTTTTGAGACTACCACTCTTTTTGCGAAAGTCGAAGCGAACCATACTGTGCCCACTGATTCATTTACCGGAGCAACTTCATGAACATTTTCGTTACGGGCGCGGGCGGTTTCATCGGCGGATCGATTGCAGCGGGACTTGCGCGGGACGGCCACCGGGTGCGCGGGCTGATTCGCCGGGCGGGACAAAGCGACGCGCTGAAGCGCGCGGGCATCGAGCCAGTCGTCGGCAGCCTGGATGACGCCGCCCTGCTCGCCGCCGAAGCGCGCGCAGCCGACGCCGTCATCAACGCCGCCAGCAGCGATCATCGCGGCGCGGTCGAAGCGTTGACGGGTGCGCTCGAAGGCTCGAACAAGCCGTTCCTGCATACGAGCGGATCGAGCATCGTCGGGGACGCGTCGGGCGGCGAGGCATCGGATTCCATCTATACGGAAGACACGCTGCCCGAACCGACCGCCGACAAGGCGCCGCGCGTCGCCATCGACAATCTCGTGCTGGATGCCGCAAAGCGCGGCGTACGCTCGGCCGTCCTCTGCAATACGCTGATTTACGGTCACGGCGCGATTCCCGACACCGCCAGCGTGCAGTTGCCGCGTCTCGAGCGGCAGGCGAAAAAGAGCGGCGTCGTGCGTCACGTGGGACGCGGGCTGAATATCTGGTCGAACGTGCATATCGACGACGTCGTCGATGCCTACCGCCGCGCGCTCGAAAAGACGCCGGCGGGCACGTTCTATTTCATCGAAAGCGGCGAAGCGCAGTTCCACGACATGACCGCCGCGATGGCGAAGGCGCTTGGGCTGCGCGGACCGGAAGACTGGCCGCTCGAACAGGCGATCGAGGAATGGGGTTACGAGATGGCGTCGTACGGGCTCGGGTCGAATAGCCGCGTGCGCGGCGAACGCGCCCGCACATTGCTCGGCTGGCAGCCGAAGCGAACGTCGGTGATCGAATGGATCGAGCGAGACATGGTGCGCTGATGGTGCGCTGACCGTCACGCGACGCGCGGCAAAATTGGCTTGACCAATTCGCCGCGCGCGCATCGTGCTGACAGACGCGCGTTGCTTAACTTAGCGCACTGGCAAACTTCTCGATTTCCGCTTCCGCCATGCCCGATTTCTGCGCCGATTCACGGATCTGCTTCCACGTGGTCGGATCGATCGGCACGCCGTTCGCGCCGCGTTCCGCACGACGCGCGTCTTCCGGCTCGCCCGGCGCGTAGATCGCGTCGACGCCTTCGCCGCGCGGCGATGCCTTCATCCATTCCAGGAAGGCTTCGGCTTCGGCTTGAGCGGCGGGCGCGTCGAAGGCGTTGGGATCGAGAATCACGGAGGTCATGCAGTTCATGATCGCGCTCGTCTTCTGAAGCGTGTCCTCATGCGTCGTATAGCCGCCAGACAGCGCTCCGCCGAAGATCTCGCACAGCGCGGCAAGCCCCGAGCCCTTGTGCAGGCCGAACGCCGTCAGCGTGCCGAACGGCTCCTCGTGCATGACTTTCGGCTCGACGGTCGGGCGGCCTTCGTGATCGAGCAGCATGCCCGGCGCAACCGTGACGCCCTTGTTGTAGGCCACGCGCGTCTTGCCGTAAGCGATGCCCGCCGTCGCAAAGTCGAGCACCAACGGGTTCTTGCCCTCGCGCGGGTACGCGGCGCAGAACGGATTCGTGCCGAAGCGCCGGTCGATGCCGCCGAACGGCGCCACGAGCGGGTCGCCCGCCACGTTGACGAAGTGGAACGACACGAGTCCCGCCTTCGCGCACTGCTCCGCCCAATGGCCGATGCGCCCGATGTGATGCGCGTTGCGCAGGCCGACCGCGCACACGCCGAACTTCTTCGCGCGCTCGATGCCGTGCTCCATTGCCTCGTAGGCCACCACTTGCCCGAAGCCCTTGCGGCCGTCGACGGTCAGCACCGCGCCGGCGTCGCGGACGATTTCCGCGTGGGTGTTCAGTTGCAACTCGCCGTCCCCGAGCGACGACACATAGCGCGGGATCATCCCGACGCCGTGCGAATCGTGGCCCGACAGGTTGGACATCACGAGGTGATCCGCGACCAGTTCCGCTTCGCGCGGCGCGCTGCCCGCGCTTTCCCAGATGGCGCGGACGTAGGCGTGCAGGGTGTCGGCGGCAATGCGTTGTTCGGATTTGCTGGTTTCGTTCATTGCGACTCTCGTCTCCTTGATCGATGGCTGGGGCGGCGCTTTCTCTGGAAGCGCGCGGCCTCCCACTTTACAGACGATCAACTGGCCTTACCAGTTCCATTTTAAGAATTCGCTAGGAACAGGCGAAAAAAACGCCCGCGAGGAGCGGGCGCTTGTAAGCAGAAAGAAGTCGATACCGCTCAGGGCGCGGCGGCGATCACTTCGGCCACCGCCGCCGTCAGCTTCCTGGCGTACGGTACGTGCAGAAATTCGTTCGGCCCGTGCGCGTTGGACTTCGGCCCGAGCACGCCGCACACCATGAACTGCGAGCGCGGGAAGCCTTCCTTCAGCGTGTTCATCAGCGGGATCGTGCCGCCCTGCCCGATATACGCGACATCCGCGCCAAAGTGATGACGCGACGCATCGTTCAGTGACGACGCCAGCCACGGCGCAAGCTCCGGCGCGCTCCAGCCCGTCGCCGCGCCGGCCTCGGGCTTGAACGTGACTTTCGCGTTGTACGGGGGATCGAATTCGAGCAGCGACTTGAGTTGCGCGACCGCTTCCGTCGCCTCGACGAGCGGCGGCAGCCGCAGCGACAGCTTGAACGCCGTGCGCGGCGCGAGGACATTGCCTGCGTCAGCGAGCGCAGGGAGGCCGGCCGCGCCCGTCACCGTCAGCGACGGACGCCATGTCGAATTGAGGAGCGCTTCCTTCGGATCGGTCGTGGTCGGCAGCACGCTGCCGCCGTCCTGGCCGCAGCTCCACGGCAGCTTCTTCCAGACGTCGTCACCGAGAATGTGCGCTGTCGCTTCGGCTTCGCGCAGCCGTTGCAACGGAATCGGGCAATGAAAATCCTTCGGCAGCAGATTGCCGGTGGCCGCGTCTTCGAGCCGCTCGAAGAGTTGCCGCATGATGCGGAACGTCGACGGCGCGATGCCGCCGTAACCGCCCGAATGCAGGCCCTCTTCGAGCACCTGCACTTCCAGATCGCCGGCGACGAGGCCGCGCAGCGACGTGGTGAGCCACAGTTGATCGTAATTGCCCGCGCCCGAATCGAGGCAGATCACGAGGCCGACGTCGCCGAGCCGGTCGCGCAATGCATCGATGTACGGCAGCAGGTCGTAGCTGCCCGATTCCTCGCACGTCTCGATAATGCCGACGCAGCGCGGCCGTTCGACGCCCTGCGCATCCAGCGCCGCGATCGCGGTGATGCTGGCGTAGGTGGCGTAGCCGTCGTCGGCGCCGCCGCGGCCGTAGAGCTTGTCGTCTTCGAGCTTGGGCGTCCACGGGCCGAGGTCGCTGCGCCAGCCCTCGAATTCCGGCTGCTTGTCGAGGTGACCGTAGAGGACGACCGTTTCGGTGCTGCCCGAGCGCGTGGCGGGTGCTTCGAAGAAGATCACCGGCGTGCGTCCGGCAAGGCGCACGATCTCGACTTTCAGGCCCTTGACGGGCTGGGTCTTGACCCAGTCGACGGCGTCCGTGACCACGCGTTCGATGAATCCGTGCCGCGCCCAGTCCACGTCGAACATGGGGCTTTTCGCGGGCACCGCGATGTAGTCGGTCAGCGCGGGAACGATCTCGTCGTTCCATTTGCGATTGACGAATTCCTGCAACGCGGACGCGTCGAGCCGTACCGCTTCTTCGTGTTGGGTGCTGTCGCCATTAGTCATGACGGGTTTCCGTGCGGGCAAACCTCCATCATAGACGGGATTCCTCTTGATTCGGTGACGCGTGTCGTCTGAAGATTGGCGTCATCGCGCGCCCGATATCACCACGCGCGATCCGGCCGAATCCGCCTCGATCGCTTGCTCGGTGAACGGGAAGCGCTGCCAGCGCTTCGCTGCGAAGAGACGCGTCGCGTCGCCGGAATGCGGCGACGCCGGATCGTCCGATTCGGCGGGCGCGAGCAGCGTGTCGGCTTCGACGCCGCCAGGCCCGTTCTCCGTGAACGTCACCACTTGCAGATAGCTGTCGCCCTCGCCGCTGACGTCCATCGGATAGCCCTTCGCGTCGAGCGGACGTCCCGCGCACACGACCGTGAAGTAGCCCTCCTCGTCGCAGCCGCCGAAGAGCGGCACGCGCTCGCCGTTGCGCGTCGTGTAGAGCAGATCGCCTCGGCGCGAATCGAGCGCGAAACCGTTCAGCCGCAACGACAACGCCGCCCCGCCGAGCGCCTGCCGAATCTGCTGCACGACGGCCGGATCGCGCGTGTTCAGGTCGCCGGGCGTCGCGAGCGGGCGCGACGGATCGAAGCGCGTCGTGAAAAGACGCCCCGGCGGAATGCGCGCGAGCCGCTCCCAGAGCTCGTCCCAGAGATTCGCGCCGCGTGCGTCGATGTCTGCCGTGCCGTTCCAGTTACGCAGCACCTCGCAGGCGTCGTTGAGCGCGCTCGCCGCATCGCCCGGCGTGCAGACGGCATCGAGCAGCGGCTGCCGATACAGCGTCTCCGACATCGACTTCGCCTCCAGCACCGCCGATTCGACCGCCTCGCGCGTCACCCCGCCGCTTTCGCGCTGCAGCCGCGCGGCGAGCAGATGGCCGTAGCGCGTGCGCAAGGACTGCGGTTCACGCGTCGCGCCCATGACGCGCGGATAGCCGTTAAGCGGCGCGTTCGCGTTCGTGAGCCAGTAGCTGTCGTTGAAATTGCCGACGTAATCGCCGCGCGCGGTGAAGGGCATCTGATCGACCGGCAGCGCGCCGGGCCGGACGCTCCCCGCCGAGGTGCGCCACGCGCACGCGCTCTTCGATCCATCGAGGAACGGCACGCCCGGCATGCGCGCCGCGACCGCGCGGCCGGTGGGCGGCGTGCAGGCATCGGCGAGCGCGTCCGGGACGCCGGGCACCGCGCCGATGTCCGCGAACCACGCACGCGCGTCGCCACGGCCGATCGCGAACGTGTTGGCCCACGGAATCGCCGCGTAGCGCTTCTGGACCGCGATGAAATCGTCGAGCGAGCGCGCCTGGTTCCACGCGAAGAAGTTCTCGAAGCTGCGCACGTTGTCCGCGTTGATGTCGGCGAGCGCGTAGGCGTGCTGCGCGTTCCAGCCGAGCGCCGCGTTGAGCGGCGACAGATCGACGACCGGGCCGAAGCGCGTCCGGTACAGCGTGCGCGTCACCGATGCGAGCGAGCCGTCGGCGCGGCGCGAGCGCACGGTGAGCGGCACGGGCGTCATCGGCTCGCTTGCGCCGTCGTACCGGTAGCGCGTGGGATCGGCGGGATCGAGCGTCAGTTCGTAGATGCCGAAGCGGCGCGCGGTCGAAACTGTATGCGTCCACGCGATGTTCTCGTTGAAGCCGATCACGATGAGCGGCACGCCGAGAAACGACACGCCCGCCACGTCGAGCCGGCCGGGAATGGTGAGTTGTGCCTGATAGAAACGGTCCGGGCCGCGCCAGTACCAGTGCGGATTGCCGAACAGGATGCTGCGCCGGTCGCGCGTGATCGGCGCGCCGAACGCGAGCGCGTTGCTGCCGATGCCGGGCACGTCGCCGACTGAATAACGCAAGTCGTTCGTATCAAGCGATGCGGCCGGCGGCTGCGCCCCCGCCTTCGGAGGATGCGCCGCCGCGATCGATTGCACGAAGCGCGCCGATCCGCCCGCGAGATTCGCCGCGATCAGCCGTCGATAAATGTCGTCGGCGGCGATGTTCCCGGCCCACGGCTGGCTGCGGCACGCCGCATGCGCGCCCGGGAATTGCCCGGCGTTCAGGTCGGCGAGATAGCGGTTGTAGCCGGCGACGAAGCCGTCGATCAGACCGCGCAAATCGGCCGGTTGCGCGGCGCGGTAACGGTCGACGGCGGCTTGATCGTCGACGAAGCGGAAGAAGAAATCGGAATCGAGATTGCGCGGCTGGCCGAAAATCGATGCGGCGGGCGGACGCGCCTCGCCGCCGAAGTATTCCGAGCGCTGGCCGCGCCAGGTGACGAAGCCGTCGGCGAGCGAACACAGATTGTCTTGCGCCTGCGCGTAGCCGTAACCGTACCCCAGGCTGCCCCAGTCGGCGGCGCGGATGTGCGGAATGCCCGACTGCGTGCGGCGGATTTCCGCGCTGTACGGCGTCTGGTCGCCGCGCGCGGTTTCGGCGGACTCGGACGCATCCTGCGATGCAGCGCAGCCCGCGAGCATCGCGCTGGCAAGCGCCCCGAGGATCGCACGCCTGACGGTCTGGTTCATCGATCACAGTCCTCGCTTGTTGGAAGCACGGCGGTTCGCGGCAAGTATCGCACCGTCGCGCGGCGAGGCTCCGCCAAAAGCTAGGTCGAGCGACGGCGTTCAGCACGCGCGCGTCGCACAATATGGCCATGCCTCACGCAATTTCGCCGTCATGACTTCATCCGATTCCACCGCCAACGACCCGCGCCCAACGCAGCCCGAGCGCCCTTCGCCCGACGACTGCTGCAACAGCGGCTGCCATCCGTGCGTTTTCGATCTCTATGAAGAAGCGCTCGAGCGCTACGAGCAGCAGCTCCGTGCGTGGGAAGCGCGGCACGCCCCGCGCGACGAGAAATAGCGCCCGCTCATCCGAGCAGCGAAAAGCGCCGGGCGCTATGCTTGACGTCCTTCCCCTAGACGGACCGCCACGGTCCGCACCACGCCAAGGAGCGCCAGACCATGTCCCTTTCGATGTATCGCGCGTCGATTCCCGTGTTCATTCGCGGGTTGGAAGTGTGCTCGTCCCTGCTGGAAAAAGGCGCCGCCTTCGCCGATGAAAAAGGCCTCGCCCACGCCGATGTCATCGCTGCGCGCCTCGCGCCCGACATGCTGCCGCTCGCCGCGCAAATCCAGCGCGCAAGCGATACCGCGAAGCTCTCCGCGCAGCGTCTCTCGGGCGTCGAAGCGCCGCGTTTCGACGACAACGAGGACAGCTTCGCGGCATTGCAGGAGCGCATCGCGAAGACGATTGCGTATCTGAAGAGCATCGACAAGGCCGCGCTCGCCGACAGCGAAACCCGCACGGTCACGCTCAAGTTCCCCGACTTTTCGCCGTCGTTTTCGGGCGTCGATTATCTGCTCGGCTTCGGGCTGCCGAACTTCTATTTCCACGTCGTGACCACACACGACATCCTGCGCCATCTCGGCGCGCCCATCGGCAAGCGCGACTTTCTCGGCGCGCTCCAGTGACGGCGGACGCGGCTCAGGCCCCCGCCCGCGCCGCGATTTGCCTGTGCCATCCCGCAAGAATGCGGCGCGCGAGCGCATCGTAATCGCCGCCGAAGTGGTGATCGCCCGGCAGCTTCACCACTTCGATGCCCGTCTTCGTGAGCGTCGGGCACAGCGTGTCGTCTTCCTTCTCGCCGTAGATGCACTGAACCATCGCGGGCGGCAGCTTCGCCAGTTCCGGCTTGACCTTCAGCGCCTTTTCGCTCGCCTTCATGCCGAGCCAGCCCGTCACGCGAATCTGGAAGTCCGCTTCGGGCGCGAAGCCCATCAGCGAGATATAGGACACCTGCGCGCGCACCGCGTCCGGCAGGCGGTTGTACGCGAACGGCATCACGTCAGCGCCGAACGAATAGCCGACGAGCGCCACGTGGCTCGTATGCCAGCGCGCGTTGTACGTGCGGATCACGCGCGCGATGTCCGATGCCGTCTTCTCCGGCGACTTCTCGCTCCAGAAATAGCGCAGCGAATCGATGCCGATCACCGATACGCCGTCGTGTTGCAGCGCGAGCGCCATCGTCTTGTCGAGATCGCGCCAGCCGCCGTCGCCGGAAATGACGATTGCGAGCAGATCGGTCGGCTGCGCCGCGCGCAGTTCGATGAGCGGCAGGTCGGACACGTCGCTATCGACGGGCGCTTCGGGCTTTTTCAGATGCGGCCCGGCCATCGCGACGAGGGCATCGGCGCGGGAATGGCCCGGCTGCAGCGCAGCGCGCTCCATGAAGCCCGGCAAGCCTTTCATATGGATGATGGTCGGATCGGGCGGACACGGGTTGAAGCGCGCGTCGAGCTGCGTGTCCGGCGCGAGCGACACCGCGCCCGCCACCGTGTTGTCGGGCGCCTGGCTGAGCGCGTGTTCGCTCAAGATTGCGCCTTGACCGGTGCCCGCGAAGATCGGCGAGAAATAGTGGCTCGTCTGCACCGTGCGTTCGAGCTGATGGCTCATGTCTTCCGCATCGCCGACGAGGTTGTGGCACGTTTCCTTCTTCTCGGTGGCGAGATGCGCGGCGTAGTGCGGCGTATCGACACCTACGACCATTGCGCCCTTCGCGGCGAGGGCGTTGGCGGCTTCGGTATCGGCGGGACTCCAGCCGGTCTTCTCCGAGAACAGCACGACGAAACCGGTCATCTCGCCCGTGGGCTTCGTCAACGTCACCTGCCCATAGCGGCCGCCGGAAATGACGCTGCTACCGGTGGATGCATGCGCCGCGCCGAACATGGAAACGCCACACACCGCGGCCGTCGCGAGCGCCGCCAGTTTCTTGCCAAAGTAATTCATGAACGCCAGCCTCCCGCCAGCAGCGAAAGGTCCGCCAAAGTGAAAAACACGCCAACCGAACCGGACGCCGCCAGATAGCGCGGCTCCCAGTGCGGCTGGAACTTGCTCTTGAATCCGCGCAGCCCGCGGAAGTTGTAGAAACGCCCGCCGAAGCGCCACACGAGCCCTGCCAGCCGATGCCAGTGCGATGCAAGCGGCGTCGGCTCCATGCCCGAAAGCGGCGCGATGCCGAGCGACAGCGACTTGAACCCCGCTTCCTTCAGATGCAGTGCGAGCTTCGTGAAGAGATATTCCATCGCATACGGGGACGCCTGCGCGACATGGCGCATCACGCCGACGGTCGCTTCGGTGTTGAGGTCCGTCGTCATGAAGGTGACGAACGCGACGGGCGCGCCCGCCTGACGTACGAGCAGCACCGACTGCGCCGCCAGATAGTCCTCGTTGAAGGCCGCGACCGAGAAGCTCTTCTCGCGTGCCGAGCGGCTGTCGAGCCAGTCGTCGGAAATTTCGCGCAGCATCGGCATGCATTCGGCGATGCGCTCCGGACCGATCAGCTCCGTGTCGAAGCCGTCGCGTTCGCCGCGCTTCAGCGCATAACGCAGATTCGCGCGGTGCGCGCCCTTCAGATCGAAGTCGGACAGCGCGACGTGCGCTTCTTCGCCGAGCTTCATGAGCGTGAGACCGGCGTCGAGATAGAGCGGAAGCGCGTCGGCGCGGACCTGATAAAACGCCGCGCGGCCGTTGTGCCGGTGCGCAAGGGCGACGAACTCGCGGATCAAGCCAGCCCATTCGCTGCGCGGGCCGACCGGATCGTGCAGCGCGGCCCACGTGCGGCCATGCTTCGCGTACATCAGGAAGGCTTCGCGCGATTCGGAAAAGAGGAAGCTCTTGTCGCCCATCATCGCGAGGCCGGCGTCGCTGCGCTCCTGCGCGCGGAAAATGCGCGCGGCATCGGCGAGATCCTGCGGCGCGGGCTTCACGAAGCGGCCCGCTGCCGGACGCAGCAGTTGCCACACCGCGAACGCCGCCGCGAAAACGCCCGCCGCGAGCGTCGCGCGCAGCGCACGCGGGGCGCGCTCGTCGAACGCGAATTGCCACCAGAGGTCGGTGTTGTACGGCACGTCGCGGAAAGCGAAGAACATGATCCACACGGCGACGGCCATCACCATGCCGGCGGAAAAGAGCCACGTCAGCGTGAAGCGCTCCGCAAAGAGCGATGCCCGCCGATTGAACCGCTCGCGCGTCACGACGAGCAGCACGATGAGGAACGCGAGCACGCCCGCTTCGACGAACGCGAGGCCTTTCGCGAGCGACAGCGCGAAGTTCGCCACCGCGATGATCAGCGCGAGCCACCACGCGGCGTCGAGGCGGCGCATCAGCCCGCGCGCGACGAAGAGCAGCAGCACGCCGAGCACGCTGCCGAGCAACTGCGAGCTTTCCAGCACCCACAGCGGCACGATGGTCTGCAACAGCGCGATCCGCATCTTGAACGCGGGCGTGGCGCCCGAGATGACGAGCATCGAACCGGCGGCGAACGTGACGATCGCGAGAAAGAGCGGCGCCAGTTGCGACACGCGATGCGGGCTCAGGAACGCGAAGCGGCCCTTCAGCGCGCGGCCTTCGAACGCGGCCATGACGGCGGCCGACAGGATCAGCGGCAAGCCGAAGTAGATCGCGCGATACGCGAGCAGCGCGGCGAGCACGTCGGGCGTCGCGACATCGCGGCCGAGCGCGAACACCATCGCGGCCTCGAACACGCCGACGCCGCCCGGCGTGTGGCCGATCATGCCGAGCAGCATCGCCGCCGAGAAGACCGTCATGAACTCGCCGAGACCGACGTGCGCGCCCGGCAGCAGCGCCCAGAGCGCGAGGCCCGCGCCGAAGACATCGACGACGGCGAGCGCCGTTTGCGCGACGAAATCGCGGCGCGTCGGCACGTTGAACGCGAGCCATTTCCAGCGCGAACGCAGCGTGCGCTGTTCGCGTCCGCAGAAGGCGAGCATCGCGGCGAACACGGCGAGAACCGCTGCGCCGATCACGCGAAGCATCGCCGGGGAGAGATGCATCATGCCCGCGAGCGTGCCCGCCGACGCGACCATGCCGACCGCCGTCATGAACGCCAGCGACAACGCAAGCGTCACGCCCGTGAAAACCGACAGCCGGCCGACCTGCGCCGGCGTGACGTCCGCCGCGCCGTACACGCGGCAGCGCACGGCGCCGCCCGTCAGCGCGCCGAAGCCCGTCACGTTGCCGAGCGCGGAACCGACCGTCGCGCCGACCCACAGCAGCGAGCGCGGCACCGTCGCGCCGATGTGACGCAAGCCGATGGCGTCGCGCCCGACGAGCGCGGCGAAGCTGAGCACGGTCGCGAAGAGCGCCCCGCCCCACGCCTCGAACGAAAGCAGGCGCAGCGAGCGGACCACGGACTTGTAGTCGACCGAATGGGACAAATGCTGGAATACGACGAGCAACAGCGCGCACACGACGACCGCGAGCACGGGCGTGACGAAGCGCTGAAGGTCGGGAGAGGCGCCGGGCGAATCTCCGGGCTTCGAATGGGCGCGAAGCCGGGCGAACAACTTTCTGCGAGACATGCGATTGTTTGGAACTTGCTCGCGCCGCGGCCTGACGATGAAACTGCCGGCTGCTGCGCTAATCGTTGTTATGGGGGCCGCGCGTGATGCACAGTGGGGACGCGGCGCCGGCTTACAGCTGTGACATTCGCGCCCTACAAAACGTTGCAGAACAAGAAACGTCTGTATAACGGCTACGGTTGACCCGACTTGACGCTATCGGCGATGCGTTTCGTGCCGGATGCCGGGAGCGATGGCTGCTCCTACAGAGGCGCGTCATGCACCATCGGCGCCAAGACTAAGTGGATACCGCTCACAGGGGCATCGGAAATATGAGAAAAATTGTCGCGAATTGCTTGGCAGCCTGTTTCACGCTCGGACTCGCGTCGTGCGTGACCACGGACGACGCCCTGCTCAAGACCGTGCCGATCGGCTCCGGCACATCGACCCTGGCGACGCTCGATTTCGTGCGCTGCGTGAAGCAACAATGGACACCGCTCGGCGCGCCCGTGCGCGAGTACGGACTCGGCGCGGACAGCTTGGCGGTATCGGTGAAGGGGAAAGGCGGCGCATCCACGGTGCTCGTCGTCGCGCAACCGGCCGCGCGAGGCACCGGCTACACGCTTTACGGCGATATCGCGGCGAGCCGCTACGTGACGGCCACGCACGCGTGCGACTGATCCGCCGCGCCTACGACGGCTTGCCGTTGCGCATGTCTTCGCCGGCCAGATGCGTGCCGACGATGCGCCCGATCAGGTAACCGTCCGACGCGCAGGCGTTCGTGCGTTCCTTGCCGTTCCACTGGATCTTGTACTCGTCGTCGAGCGAATGGACGGCGGCGGCGTCGAACTTGCCGAGCTTGCGCTTGGTCGGCTTGCCGCCGCCGCTGCGCAATTCCTCGCCGACGAGCCGGTTCCAGGTCAGCGCATAGCCGTAGCGGACGCCGTCGGCGAAGGCGTCGTTGTCGCAGACTTGCGCGGGCGGCGTCGTTTTGACCGTCAGACGATACCCGCTCGCCCCGCCGACCACGATCCGTTGCTCGGTCGGTCCCGTCGCGGGCGCGGCGGCTTTTGCTGCCGCCGCAGCGCTCGCGGCCCGTGCCGCAGAGGCGGCGGAAGCAGCGGCGGCTGCATCGGCGTTGGCTTGCTGCTCGGGAAGCGGCGCGCATGCGCCGAGCGCGAACGCCCCCGACAATGCCGCCACACACGCGAACGCCTTGCCGGCGCCTTTCAACTTGTTGAACATCGACCTGCTATCCACCTGCACTCATCCCGTCTTAAGAATAATCTCAGCGTTACCTTAACATCCCAGCGGGCGATGCTCGGAATTTTGAGAGACGGAAGCCGCCGCGCGAATCGTCACGAAGCCGACGACGTGTTGCCCATCGGCATTTCGATTCCGCGCCGCGCCATTTCGACGATGAGGAACGTTCGCCGCGTCACGTGAAAGCGCGCGAGCAGATCGCTTGAATATTCCTTGGCGGTGTTTTCGCTGATGTTCATCTTGCGCGCGATCGCCTTGTTCGACAGCCCTTGCAGCAGGTAGCGCAGCGTTTCGGTGAGACGCGGCGGCAGATCGAGCGATTCGATGGTTACGCCCGAGTGCGTGGAAACGGGCTTCGGACTGTGGCCGCCCTTGCCGAGCACGGTGTTCGGCAGATAGACGCGTCCGTTGAGAATGGTCTTGAGCGCCTCGCGGAACACGCTCGCGCCCTGCTCGCTGCCCTTCGAGATAAAGCCGCACGCGCCGCTGCGGATACATTCGAGCACCGTGTCGCGGTCGTCCTGCGCGGACAGCATGATTGTCTGGACCTCGCGCTCTTCCTCGCGTATCCAGTTGAGCAGATCGATGCCCGTCGCCTGGCCGCGCAGATTGTAGTCGAGGAACATCAGGTCGTACGAGCGGGCGCCGAGCCTCGCTTTCGCCTGGTCGAAGCCGTCGGCTTCGTCGATTTCGAGCAAAGGCTCGTTCGCCAGGATCAGGCTTTTCATCGCGCTCCTGGTGAGCCCTTCGTCCTCTACCAGCAATACTGTTTTGAAATAACCGTTTTCCATTGCGAGTCCCCGAGAACGCTTTCGATACTACGCGCGGCGCGCACGCGTGCCCAACCCTCCTTTCGCGGGGATACGAAAGGAGGTCTCCCAAAATGCCTGCGCTTCCCCGCCCGTGCCGGGTTGGGGCGATGGCGCGAACCGCCGACACTGGGCGCATCACGACAATCACGATCTTTGCGAAGAGGGAGGATGTCATGGCGCCCCGTCCAGCCGACCACGAAAGCGAATTCGCGTTGTGGCGCATCAAGCGCGCGCCCGCGGGCAATTTCGCGCGACGAGTGCTGATTGCGCACAGGGATAAGTCGATCGGCGATTCCCTCGCGCTGCAATTGCGCGGCAAAGGCTTGCAGGTGATCCATTCGCAGGATCTCGGGTCCGTCCGCGCGCTCGTGCATAGCTGGCGTCCGCACGCACTTGCGCTCGATACGAGTCTCGACAGCGAATCGGGCTATGTCTTCATTCGCACGCTGCGCATGGACGCCGATGTGACCGGGCGGCTGCTCGTCGCGATGAGCAATGTGTGGCCCGCCGATCCCGTCGAGGTGCTGAAAGACGCGGGCTTCGACGCGCACTGCCGCCGGCCGTGTTCGACGTGGCGCATCGTCGATATGGTCGATGCGTTTTTCTCCGCCCCGGTGACGCGATAATGAACGCGACGAATGCGACGAATGCGTGCAAAGCACCGCGTGGCGTGAGCGCCCGTGTCAGGCGGCGTCGGCGGCGCGGGTCGGGTGCGGGCGCGCGTCAGTTGCCATCGCGAGCGACGCCGCTATTTCACTACCTGGCGCAATCACGGCGACACTCGTTCCCGGCACGCCTTGCGCGTGCAGATTGAAGCCGTCGCTCACGTGCGAGACCGGCTCGACGCACAAGTACGCCGCGCCCGCCGGACAATGCACGACGACATGATCGAGCGGCCCGTCAGCGATCAGCGTGAGCGTGCGGCCGTCGCCGTCGTCGTCGCCCTCGTCGTCGACATAACGCAGCGTGGCGCGGCGGTTCCAGCCGCTCATGTATCGCGTGTAGCCTTCGTCCTCTTTCGCGTGATGGCGCGGCGGTTTCTCGTCCGACTGGCCTACCGCGATTTCCGCTTCATGACGCCAGAGCGTCGTCGCATCGAGGTCCGCTTCCTGCGCCGCGAAGTACGGATGAAAGCCGAAGCCCGCGGGCATCGGCTGCGACGAACGGTTGATCACGCGCATGGAGAGCCGCGCGCCATCGGCGGTGACTTGTATCGTCTGGATGGCTTCGTAGGCCCACGGCCAGCCGTGCTCGCCCTCGCGATGAACATGGCGCATCTCGATGCAATCTGCATCGTGACGCTCGACGCTCCACGCCGCGTACTGGCCGAAGCCATGTAGCGCGTGCGTCATGCCGGGAAACGTCGTCAGTTCGATGCGCGCGCCATCGGGCGCGGGAAAATGCGCGTCCCGCACGCGATTCGAGAACGGCACGAGCGGATAGCAGCCGCCTTTCGGCCACGCATCGCACGGCCAGCTTTGCGCGGTGATGGGCACGAGCCACTCGTGCGCGCCGCGCGCGTCGTCGGTCGTGAAGCGCACGATGCGCCCGCCCGCCGATGGCGCCACCTCCACGCTATGCGCACCGTGCGCGATCCGCAGAAGCGGCTCCACCTTCAGCTCGACGACTTCGCGCGTCACTGCCGCTGCTCCTTCACGCGCGAGACGAGCTGCGTCGGGCTCACGAACTGCAGCGCGATCAGCACCCAGATCAGCGTGATCGCCATGTAGATCATCGCCATCGCGTCGATGGATTGCGGCGCGCGCACGCCCGTCGAAAACACCGCGTAGTACAGCGCGACGACGAGCGTTTGCGTTGTCGGCCCAGCGGTGAAGAACGTCAGCTCGAACATGCCGATGGTCCGCACCAGCACGAGCAGCCCCGCCGCCAGCATGCCGGGCACGAGCAGCGGCAACAGCACGTAGCGGAAATAGCGCGCGGTGTTCGCCCCGAAAATGCGCGCGGCGGATTCCAGATTCGGATCGATCTGCTCGATGAACGGCGTCATCACGAGAATCACGAACGGCAGCGCCGGCACAAGATTCGCGAGGATCACGCCGGTCAGCGTGCCGGCCAGATGGAACTTGTACATGACCGTCGCCATCGGGATGCCGTAGGTCACGGGCGGCACCATCAACGGCAGCAGAAAGACGAGCATCGCGAAACGCTTGCCCGGAAACTGCACGCGGGCGAGCGCATACGCGGCGGGGACGCCTAGCACGATGGACAGCAGCACCACCGCGCCCACCACTTCGAGCGTAACGAGCAGCACGCTCGACAATTGAAAGTCGCTCCACGCCTGCGCATACCAGTGCAGCGTGAAGCCTTGCGGCAGCAGCGTGCCGAACCAGCGCGTCGCCACCGAATTGACCGCGACGGTCGCGATCAGCAGCAGCACGTTGACGAGAAAGAAGCCCATCGTCGTCCAGACGAAGAACTTCCACAGCCTGTCGCGCAGGCTCGCATGCTGTTTCATGTTCTTGCCGGAACGTTGAGTCGGAGCCGGGGCTTGCCACGTGGATGCGGCGCGATTGTCGGTCGTCATTATCCCTTCCCTCCCGTCACCGGGCCCGTGTAGAAGAAGCGGCGCGCGCCGAGCATGCCGCCCACCACGAGCAATTGCACGAAGCCCATGACGATCGCAATCGTCGATGCCAGCGAGTAATCGTAGTTCTCGAACGCGGCTTCGGATGCGGCGATCGAAATGACGCGCGTGGGGCCAGCCGGCGCGCCGAGCAGCACCGCCGACGGAAACACCGAGAACGCCTGCACGAACGAAAGACACGCGGTCATCGTGAGGCCCGGAAGCAGCAACGGCAGATAGATCTGGCGAAACTGCTGCCACGGACTCGCGCCGAGCGTGGCGGCCGCGCGCGCGAGCGTCGGATCGATGCCCGTCACATACGAAAGCGTCAGCAGGAACGCGAACGGAAAGCCCGACACGATCAGCGAGATGAGCACGCCCCAGTAGTTATGCGTGAGCCGCACTTCGTCGCCATAGAGATGCAGCGCCTGGATGGCCTGCGGAAACCAGCCGTTCGGACTGAAGTACGTGAGCATGCCGTCCGCGATCAGCACCGTGCCGAGCGTGACCGGAATCACGAGCAACGTGGTCGCGAACTTCTGATACGGCGACGAACGCCGCAGCGCGAACGCGACAGGCACCGACACGCCCACGTTGATGACCGTCGCGGGCACGGCGAGCTTGAGCGTGACGATGATGGTCGGCCACATCGACGTATCGGTGAAGAACGTGATGTAGTTGGCCCAAACGCCGCCGCCGTTCATCGGATTGAAAGACAGCACGAGGCCGTACGCGAACGGATAGATGAACAGCGCGACGATGAAGATCAGCGCCGGCGCGACGAGCCAGCCCTTCGGATCACGCTGCGCGGGAAGCGCGATCATGCTTGTTCTCCGCGTTCTTGTCCGTACACGAGCGCCTTGGAAGGCGCGACGCGCAGCGCAATGCGCTCCCCTTCGCTGCATTCGCCCGCGATGCGCGCCCACAGCTTGCCGAACGCCGTGTTCACGATGATGAGCGAATCGCGCCCGCCGTATTCGACCGTTTCGACGAGCGCGTCGAACGCGTTCTGCTCGCCCGGTGCGCAGCGTTCCATGTCTTCCGGACGCAGCGCGACGCTGACGTTCTTGCTGTCGAAGCCTTCCATCGGCGTGCCGAAGAGGCGCACGCCGTTCGCGTTCACCGCGACCATCTCGCCCTGCGTGCCTTCGAGCGTGAACGGCACGACATTGCGAAAGCCCATGAAACGCGCGACGTGAAGGTTCTTCGGCCGCGAATAGACTTCCTTCGGCGACGCCACTTGCTGCACCACGCCCTCTTTCATCACGACGATGCGATCGGCCATTGAAAGCGCTTCGTCCTGATCGTGCGTCACGTAGATGGTGGCGCGTTCGAGCTTGCCGTGGATGCGTCGAATCTCGGCGCGCATTTCGATGCGCAGCTTGGTGTCGAGGTTGGAAAGCGGCTCGTCCATCAACACGAGCGGCGGTTCGATGACGATCGCGCGTGCGATCGCCACGCGCTGCTGCTGGCCGCCCGACAACTGGCCGGGCAGCTTGGCGTCGTGGCCGATCAGTTGCACGAGTTGCAGCGCGGCCTTCGCGCGCTTCATTGCTTCGGCCTTCGACACGCCGCGCATCTTCAGCCCGAAGCCGACGTTATCGAGCACGGACATATGCGGAAACAGCGCGTAGTTCTGGAACACCATGCCGAAGCCGCGCTTCTCGGGCGGCAACACGTCGATGCGCTTGTCGTCGAGCCAGATGCCGCCGCCCGTCAACGGCTGCAATCCGGCGATGCAGTTCAGCGCGGTCGACTTGCCGCAACCCGACGGCCCCAGCAGCGCGATGAACTCGCCGCGCTGAATGTTCAGATCGAGTCCCTTCAGCGCGGCGAGCTGATGCCCTTCCGCGCTCGTGAAGCTGCGCGAGACCGAGTCGAGGCGCAACTGCTCAAATGTGTGCTTCATGACGATTTCCTGCGCGCGTTCGTGCGCGCTTATGTGCGCTCTTTGTACAAGCGGCGACGCTCCCCACGAGGAACGCCGCCGTCTCAAGGCAATGATCCGCCGAATTACTTGGTCTTCTGCGCGCCGATTTCACGGTCCCATTTCTGGAATGCCGCGACCATCGCCTGCGCATTCAGCGGCACAACATGCGGACGATCCGCCAGCAGCTTCGCGTACTCGGGGCGGCCGAACTTCTGAATCACTTCCTGGCTCTTCGCGGGCGCGGCGGAGAGCGGCACGTCCTTCACGGCGGGGCCGGGATAGAAGTAGCCGTCGTCATAGGTCATCGCCTGCTGCGCGGGCTCGAGCATGAAGTTCATCAGCTTGTAGAGCACGTCGAGCTTTTCTTTCGGCACGCCCTTCGGGATCACCATGTAATGCGCGTCGTTCACCCAGGTCATGTTGTCGAACGCCTGCACCTTGAACTCCGCCGGGACGATGCCGAGCGCGCGCGGATTGATGTCCCATCCGGTGACGGTCACGGTCATGTCGCGCGTGCCTTCGCCGAGTTCCTTCATTACCGCGGACGTGCCGCCCGGATAGTAAGGAATGCAGTCGTTCAGTTGCTTGAGAAACGCCCAGGTCTTGTCCCAGCCGTTGACCGGATCCATCGGATTCTTGTCGCCGAGCACGTACGGCAGACCCATCAGGAACGTGCGGCCCGGACCCGAGTTCGCCGGGCGCGCGTAGATCAGCTTGTTCGGATGCGCCTTGCACCACGCGAGCAGTTGATCGGGCGTCTTCGGGACATCGCTGACCTTGGCCGGGTTGTATTCGAGCAGCGGGCCGGCGGGCATGTACGTCACTTCCAGACCGTAGCCCTGCGCGATGTCCTGCATCTTGCGCGGACCGGGCGCGTACTTGTCGAGCACGCCGGGGAACGCGGCCGACTGCTCGGGCAGCAGCTTCTCCCACAGGCCTTGCTGGATGCCGGCGGCGAGCGCATCGGTGCCGGTCACGACGAGATCGATATCCGAGCGGCCCGCGGCCTGCATCGCCTTGATCTTGCCCGGCAGTTGCGGCGCGGGCGCGTTGGTGAACGTGATGCTGGAAACCAGATTCGGGTACTTGGCCTTGAACGCCTCGAAACCCTTCTGCGTCAGTTGAAGATTGCCCGCGACATCGACGATGTTGATCGCGACGGGATCGGCCGCATTAGCCGCGCTCGACGCGAACGCCGCGCCCACGGCGACGCACAGCGCCGCCAGTTTCACTGACAGTCCTGCCTTGAAAGCCATTTTGTCTCCTCACTTCTCTCGCAACCACTGTTGGGACTTCGTTCTGGTGTGTTGTGCTCGGCCCGCGCGCGCTTTCGTGGTGTTCTGTGATCTTCGCTTTGCGTCCTCGCGGTCCGTATTAGCTCACGAAGCTGAAAAATAGCCAACTGAATCATCGTATGTCAAGCAAATCGGAAGCGGCTTCGCGTGTTTCCAAGATGCGTGAAACGGCTTCTCTTCGGCTTTCCGACTGGCGTTGCGTGCGATGCTCGGGATATACCCGGAGCGCTTGTTACCCGGCTTGTTTAACTTCTTTTAACCGGCGTTTTCCCAAGCGATGACGTGAGGCGCCACGCGAAGGAGCGGTTGAGGATGCTCGCATAGTTCGGGCTGGTAATCGGAATACCGCGCGTCCGCGCTTCGGCGATTTGCGCCGGCATGTCAAGCAACTCTTTCGCTACTTGCAGAGCGCGAGTTGATGGAGATTCGCGTTGCTGTCGCACGGCTGCGTGCGACCGCCGCGCCCCGCGCGAGATCGAGCGCGTAGTCGCCTCGCCTCGTTCACGGATGTAGCTCCGAAAGTGAGGACGCCGCAAGTTGTCAAACAACTCATCGACTACAACGACATCGCCATCTCGATGAGCGTCAGGTCGTATGACAACTAGCTGCCGAACATGCGGTCGAGGGCACTTTCGAGGTGAGTTTTCATGGCTTGCCCGGCGCGCGGCGCGTCTTTGGCGCGGATGGCGTCGAGGATCTCGAGATGCTCGCGTTGCACGAGCCGTTGCCGTTCCAGCATCTTCACGAGCGACAGATTGCGCGACAGGTTCATGCTGAACGCCACCTGCTCTTCGATGCCTGCCAACGCCGCGATGAAGAACTGATTCCGCGAAGCCCGCGCGATCGCCAGATGAAACGCGAAATCGTCCTTCGCGCCGATGCCCTGCTGTGCCTCGACCACGCGCTGCAACTGATCCCACGCGTCCTGAATCGCGCGGATGTCGTCGTCAGTGGCTTTGAGCGCGGCCAGTTCGGCGGCGCCCGCCTCGGTCACGATGCGGAATTCATAGCAGCGCCGGATGTCGGACAGCGTTTCGAGCGGCGCGAAGCGGCGCACGTCCGGATCCGGACGACGGCCCACGGTGGTGCCCGAGCCGCGCCTCGTCACGATGATGCCGTCGGCACGCAAGCGCGCGAGCGCCTCGCGCACGGTGGGCCGCGAAGTCGCGAAGCGTTCGGCGAGCGCGTGCTCGGTCATCAGCCGGTCGCCTTCCTTGAACTCGCCTTCGACGATGCTGTTGAGAATATCGCCGTAAATGCGGTCGGCGAGACCGTGCGACTTACGCTCGTTCATGTTCGCGCGTGGGCGTGCTTGTCAGGGTGGAGACCGATTGTAAGACAGATTCCACGCAGCGCCCACGAACGAACCTTCACAGCGCCAACAACGCGCGCGCCTCCTTCGCGGTCGCCACGGCGCGTCCATATTCCGCGCACAACGACGCCACGCGCTCCACCAGTTGCGCGTTGCTTTTCGCGAGCGTGTCCTTGTCCCAGCGCACGTTGTCTTCGAGCCCGGTGCGGCAATGTCCGCCCATCTGAAGCGTCCAGTGATTCACTTCGAGCTGATGCCGACCGATGCCCGCCGCCGTCCACGTCGCGTCGGGCAGCAGTTTCCTCAACTGCTCGACTTCGAACTCGAGAATCTCGCGACGCGCCGGCAACGCGTTCTTCACGCCGAGCACGAACTGCACGTGCACGGGCGGTTTCAACAAGCCCTGATCGACGAGATCGACCGTGCTGTAAAGCATCGCGAGGTCGAAGATTTCGATCTCGGGCTTCACGTCGTGGTCGAGCATGAGTTGCGCGAGCGAGCGCACGAAGTCGGGCGGGTTCTCATAGACGATCGTCGGAAAGTTCACCGATCCCGTCGCCAGCGACGCCATGTCCGGCTTCAGATCGAGCATCGCGCCGCGCTGTTCGAACGATCGTCCGCGCCCGCCCGTCGAGAACTGGATGATGATGTCGGGACAGTGCTTGCGAATGCCCTCTTGCAGCTCTTCAAAGCGATGCCGGTCCGAACTCGACTTCTCGTCTTCGTCGCGCACGTGCAGATGGACGAGCGTCGCGCCGGCCTCGTAGGCTTCGTGCGTGCTTTCGATCTGCTCGGGTATCGTGATCGGCACCGCGGGGTTGTCCTTCTTGCGCGGCACCGAACCGGTGATGGCGACGGATATGATGCACGGATCGTTTGTAGTGGCTTGCGTCACGCTTGTCTCCTTGAATGACCGATGCCCTGCAAGAAAACCGCTACCGTCCGGCCGCTTCGGCAAGCACCTTGCCGAGCTGCTCGTCTGTCATCGCGGGCACGACGTCGAGCGTGAAAAGATCGGCCCATTCGTGCGCCCATCGCGCGATCGGTCCTATCTCGCTGCACTCGCACACGGCGAAGCCGCGTATCGAACCGATACCGTGCCAGCGTCCCAGCAAGCGGACGCCATCGGGCGGCGCACCGCCGTTCTGCAAGAAGCGCTCGGCTGCCGTTTCCCGAACCTCGGGCAGCGCGGTCCAATTGACGATGAATAACATGGCTCGGCCCTCCTTCCGGCGATACCACGATCGGGCGCGCTTGCCCGATGTGGTTCATCCAGTATAGGAGCCGGCCATGCCGTCATGGCAAGGCGTGCGCAAGGAGCGGACCCGCGTGAGCATTCGAAACGCGCAGAGCGGACGCTATCGTCTATCCTCAGTGCATGACGACGACCGGCGCGGCGAGCACCGGCTGCGCGTAGGTCACGCGCACGGGCGGCGCGTACATCGGCACAGGCACAGGCACAGGCACCGGCACGGGCGCGGTCACGATCACGGGACGCGGCGGAGGCGGCGGAATGACCGCGACCGGAACCACGGGCGTCACCGGCACGATGGCGACAGGACGCGGCGGCGCATAGTAAGGCCGCGCGTAGTAATAGACCGGACGCGGCGCATAGACCACGGCGGGCGCGGCATAAGAGACGCTGACGGTCGTTCCCGCCGATGCGCCTTGCGCGCAAGTCAGACCAATGGCGGCGACGGCGGTTGCACTGAAGAGACGGATGTTCATGTGAAGTCCTCGATGTTCGACTGAGTGGATGCCGGCTCCAGGCGGAACGGGTCACGCCAGGCCGGCCAGCGGAACGATAGCGAAGGACCGCGCAAACCGTGAGCGCAAAGATGTGTCGCCGGATGTCGGATCGAGTCCGTCTCGTGCGCGATGAAACATGCCGACATGCTTCGTCACATCGCCGACATTGCCATCGACACGCGGCTCAATAGAATCACGTCAAGCTGAACACGAATCGAGGAGAGCATCATGCAAAAGATCGCCGCCGCGCTTGTCGTGTGCGCCGCCCTTGCATCGGGCGCGGCGCATGCGCAAACGGCCACGCAGCCGATGGGCGCGAGCCCGCATGTCGAACACATCGGACAGATGATGCCGAAGTTGCAGACGCGCTTCGCCAACGCGAACACCACGCACGACGGCAAGCTCACGCGCGACCAAGCCGCGACCGGCATGCCGATGGTCGCGAAGCATTTCGACGAGATCGACGCGCAGAAGAACGGCTACGTCACGCTGCCGCAGATCGAAGCCTTCCTGCGGGAGCACGCCGCGCAACGCTGAAGTCAACGGAGCACGCTTCATGGAAGCCTTGCCGAAGATCATCGTGCTCGACGACGAAGCCGAGCTGCGCAACATGCTTCAGCGTTTCCTTACCTCGCAGGGCTTCGACGTGCGCGTCGTCGAAAACGGCAAGCGGCTCGACCGGTATCTTCAGCGCGAGCCGTACGACCTGCTCGTGCTCGACTGGATGATGGAGCCGGAAGACGGCCTCTCGGTCTGCCGACGGTTGCGCACCGAAGGTCACACGCTGCCTATCCTCATGCTCACGGCGAAAGGCGATCCCGTCGATAAAGTCGTCGGTCTCGAAACCGGCGCGGACGATTACCTCGCGAAACCCTTCTTGCCGCAGGAGCTCGTCGCTCGCGTGCGCGCGCTGCTGCGCCGCCAGAAGATCGCAGCCGGCGACCCGACGCTCACGTCGCAAGTCATCCGCTTCGGCCCTTTCCGGCTCGATCTCGGCAAGCAGCGGCTCTTTCGCGGCGACGAGCCGTTCGAGATTCATTCGGCGCAGATGCAATTGCTGAACGCGCTCGGCTCGTCGCCGAATCGCGCAGTGAGCCGAGATAACCTCATCGCTCGCACGCGCGGCCGCGATCACGACGCGCTCGACCGCAGCATCGACGTGCAGGTGTTGCGGCTGCGTCAGCTGATCGAGGACGATCCGGCCAAGCCGCGCTTCATCAAGACCGTGTGGGGTGTCGGCTACATGCTCCTCGCGGAAGTCGAATCGTGAGCGTCGTGCCGCGCTCGCTCTTCGCGCGCAATGTGCTGCTGCTCGTCGCGCTGGTCGCGGTGAGCCAGGTCTGCGCGCTTGCCGTACTGCTGCATTTCATTCAGACGCCGCGCATCGAACGGGCCGCCGCGACGTTCGCGAGCTATATCGAAACGCTCGATGGCGTCCTGCGTTCCGCACCGCCCGGCGCCATGCAACTCGACGTGCGCCGCGAGTTGCCCGCCGCCGCAAGTGTGCGTCCCGATGCATCGCGCTTGCGGTTTTATCAGACGTATCAGCGCGAGACGTTCATCGAAAGCCTTCGTCATCACTTGCCCGCCGACATGCCGGTGCGCTGGCAAAGCGCCGATACATCCGACGATGGACAGCAGCGCCTCTGGATTCGCATTCACGTTTCCGGCGAGCCGCGCTGGATGGCGCTGCCGGTGCCCGAAGCCGCGCACGACGACGGCCTCGCCACCGCGCTGCTGCTGTCGCTCGCGCTGGGCGCGCTGGCGGTCGCGACGGCGTATCTCATTCAGCGGCATCTGAATCGCCCGCTCGAACATCTTGCCGATGCCGCGCGCCGCGTATCCGCTGGCGACGATCCCGGCACGCTGCCGACAAACGGCCCGACCGAAATCGCGCAAGTCAGCGACGCGTTCAATCGCATGACATCCGCGCTCGCCGAAGCGGAAGCCACGCGCGCGCTGATGCTCGCGGGCATCTCGCACGACATCCGCACGCCGATGACCAAGCTGCGCCTCGCGATGACGATGTCCGCGGTGCCGTCGAAGGACGCGGCGTTCGCGGCATCGGCGGAAGGCTATCTCGAGCAGATCGACGGCATTCTCCAGCAGTTCATGGACTACGCGGGCAGCGGCGCGAAGGAAACGCCCATCGTCGGCGACCTCAACGCGCTCATCGCAAATCTCGCCGCGGATTTCGCGGGCCTCGGGCATGAGTTCGCGCTGTCGCTCGGCGACATCCGAACGTTCGCGTTTCGCCCGATCAGCATGATGCGCATGCTCATGAACCTGATGCAGAACGCGGTGCTCTACGGCGTGCAGGGTCTCGAAGTCCGCACATGGACGGATGCGAGCGCGAACGCGGCGTGCATCGTGATTGCGGATCGCGGCAAGGGACTCGGCACGCACGATCCGGAATCGCTCAAGCAGCCGTTCAAGCGCGGCGGCGGCGAAGGCCAGCCGAAGGGCACCGGCCTCGGGCTCGCCATCGTCGAGCGCATTGCGCGGCTGCACGGCGGCACATTCGATTTGCGCGCGCGCGAAGGCGGCGGTGTCGAGGCGACGATCGTCTTGCCGATCCGCGCATCGACGGGCGAAACGCAGGGATGAAAACAGCGTCATGGATATTTTGCCGCCATGCACCATACTGAATGCGTAGGAACCCGTAGGAGAAATGGCCATGGACACACCCGCGAGCCCCGGCGCTCGGCGTCATGTCCCGGCTCTGCACGTTCACTTCGCGAACGCTGATGCGATTCCCTTCCCCACGCGCAATGTCGCTCGCGGCGACGCGCTGTATTGCGCGGGCGAGCCGCTGCGCAGCCTGTACACGGTGCAGTCCGGCTGCTTCAAGAGCGTGGCCGCGTACCCGAGCACGAACGACGACGTTCCGCCGCATACGCAAGTCACCGCGTTCCATCTGATCGATGAAACCCTCGCGCTCGATGGCATCTGCACGGGCCAGCATGAAAGCGACGCCATCGCGCTAGAAGACAGCGTCGTGCGCATCATGCCGGTCGGCATACTGGAGCCGCTGTGCCGCGAATATGCGCCGATGCAGCACGCGCTGCTCGCGATCATGAGCGCTGAGATCGTGCGCGCGGCGCGGCTCGCGCTGATGCTCGGCACGATGCCGGCGCTCATTCGCGTCTCGGCCTTCTTGCTGGACTTGTCGAACCGGCTCGATATGGACGCGACGCGACCGCAGCAACCCGACGACGTGCTCCTGCCGATGACCCGCGCCGATATCGGCAGCTATCTCGGGCTGGAGCTCGAAACCGTGAGCCGCATGCTGTCGAAGCTGCAACGCGAAGGCGCCATCGCGCTCAGTGGAAGGCAGGTTCGCATCGTGGACCGCGCACGTCTCGCGCGTATCTGATCGCCATGTATGTTGCGATGCAACGCATGTCTCATCGATGAGGCGACATGCTGGGGCGCGCGCAATCGACGCGGTGCACGCATGCACGGAGAACGCGCGTTGTCTGAAGAAACAATCCCACGTCTCCATGACGGTTGTCGTCATGTCGCCTCATTGCGAGGCTAATCTACAGAGACACGCCTCGAAGAGTTCGTCGGCATCGGACTTGCTTTGAACATCGTGGCGCGCTGATGCATCGCACAAGATGTTTCGCAGCACGAATATCGAACCGAACGCCGCACAGTCAATCGAAACGATTGCGCGTGAATTCGTGCCACCGGGCGATGCCCGCAGCATGCACGCGACTCAACCAATGCATCAGGCGGTGCGGGACAGCATGAAGCCCGCGTGGAATGCCGCCACTCAACTCGATGACGCTCATGGCCGGCGCAATCGCGCTGAGCGTCTCCTTCGTCTAATCGATGTTCATGGAGGATGTCATGCGTATCACCGTCAAGCTGGATGGCTTCGAAGGCAGTCAAAACGCCGCGTATGCCATTCTGTGGCTCGACAAGGAATCCCGCCGCTGGTCGCGCGAAGGGCATCAGGCGCTCGAAGTGCCGGACTGGGGCGGGCTGCGCTCGGGCTCGAATGGCACGATGATCTGCGATCAGCACACGGAACAACCCATCTGCGTGCTGGAACAACTCGACGTCGACGCGCCCGGCGGACCGGATGAAGGGCTCGCGGGACGTGTCGTGTGGTATGTGGATGCGTCGCGCAAGGAAAGCGCGGGCCGGTGGCATGTGCAATGCATCGACCGCGCGCAAATCAAGGCCGAGCACAGTGTGTTCGCGGGCGAAGAAGACGCCTGGCGCGTCTAGCCTGATGTAAACAAAGACTCGTGGAAAGTCAGGGTCCGTCTTCCGGCATCGGCATCAGCATGACGGCGAACGACGCGACCCCGACGAGAATGGTGAGCACGCCATAGTTGAGCACGGCCACCTTGTCGAAGACGAGGCCGTGCAGCGCAACGAAGATGCCCGCCAGCGTCGTGAAGACCGCGATCGCCGCCGCCACGATTCGCGCTTCGCTGCTGACCATGATGTTCTCCTCTCGGCGCGGCCCGCCGCCTTCGTTCCTTTATCTTCATCGTCGTCGCTGCCGTGGCGTGCGTCTTGACCTGCGTCAAACTGATCGCGGCGCGCTCTGGTGTTTTCCCTTGCCCCATTTTCGCCGCCGATATTGGTAGTATCGGGTTCGGGCTGCCAGCGTCGCGACGCTGCAACCGCCCATTACCGCGCGATGACGCCGGTCTTCCTGATCCGCTCGCGCGCATACGAAAAGAACCTGGGAGGCAAGATGAATCAGTCAAAGTTCAGCGATCCGTTCAGCCAGTTTGCCGCCATGTTCCAGCAATATCAGCTGCCGGGATTCGACGTTGCCGCGATCATGGAATCGCGGCGCAAGGATGTCGAAGCGCTGGCCGCGACGAATCGCGTGGCATTCGGCGGAATGGAAGCGCTGCGCGACAAGCAGCTCGAAATCCTGCGCCGCACGCTCGGCGAACTCGAAGGCATCGCGAAGCAGTTCGCGTCGTCGTCGGCCAAGCCGCCGTTCAATGCGAACGAAGTCGTTCAGCGCACGCTGCATAACGCGCTCGCCGACATGCAGGACATCGCGCGGACCACGCAGCAGACGCAGGCCGAGGCGTATGCGCTCGTGACGCAACGTGTCGAAGAAGCGCTGCAGGAACTGAAAGCCGCCGTCGAAAGGCCGCAAAGCTAGCGCCTATTTCTTCGCCTGCGTCGTGATCTGAAAGATGTCGACGAGCACGCGCTCACGTCCATATCGGGCCGCGAGCGCGGCGAGGCGTTTGTCCACCGCGCGTAGATAGTCGGCCTTCGCTTCGCTGTCCGGGCGCAGCGCGTCGAAGAGCGGCGCGGGCGTCACCATCAGCACGATCATCTCCGCGCCGAACGGCTTGCCGACGACCCAGTCGCCCATGGTGCCGATGGTCGCCGTGTAGCTCGGCGGCGCCTGGTTGTCGCGCGAACGTTCGTTCGGCAGCAGATGCACGGCGCTGCCGTCGAGCATGAAGTAATCGACGTTGACGTACGAATCGAACGCGGGCGTCATCAGTTCGACGATCAGCGGATCGCCTTCCGTGAGACGCGTCTGGTTCGATCGCGTATGCACCGACGCAGGATGCCCCGCCTGCCGGTTCGCCGTCCAGTACGGACCGAGCACCTTGAGCACGTCGCATTTGTCGTCGCTGACGGGCTGCACGCCGAAGTTCGTCGTGCGCACGCCGGGCACGCGCCCGAGCGTTTCCTTCAGTCGCGCGAGGCCGTATTTCTCGGATACGAAGCCTTGCACATCCACGGTCTGATCGTGCACCGACGCGACCAGCGCCGAGCACGGCACGCTCGCGAGCACGGGCGTGACGGCGGCCATCGTGAGCGTCGGCGCGGGCGCGGCGGGCGTGGGCATCGCGATGGGCGCTGTGGGTGCCGGAGTCGTTGCGGTAGCGGTCGAAGTCGCGGTGGACGTCGGCGCCCGGCTCTTCTGATGCGCGACGAACACATAGCCCGCGCCCGCGATCACCGCGAGCACCAGCGCGCCGATAGCGAGCTTCGGCACGCCCGTGCGCTTCGCCCTCGCTTGCGCCGATGCAGCCGGCCGCTCCTCGCTGATCTCATCGAGAAACTGCGCGACGGTCGGCGTCCTGTCTTCGCGTTCGAATGCAAGCGCCGCTTTCAGCGCCTTCCATTGCTTGTTGCCGAGATTCTCCGGACGCAGCGGCTTCATGCCCGCGCTCTTCGCCTGCAACGCGGGCACGCGATCGAACGGATGCTTGCCGGTCAGAAGCTCGTACGTGATGCAGCCAAGCGCGTAGATATCGTCGCGCGGATCGGGCTCGCGATGTTCGAGCATCTCCGGGCTGGCATAAGCGGGCGTCAGCGCGCCCAGGCTGCCCGGATCGAACACGGTGGCTTCGGTTTCCTCTTCGGGACGCTGAATCACGCGCGCGATGCCGAAGTCGATGACCTTCACTTCCGATGCATCCGTGACGAACACGTTGGCAGGCTTGAAGTCGCAATGCACGAAGCCGCGCTCGTGCGCATACGCGAGCGCCGTCGCCATGCCCTTGAAGATGCGAAACACTTCGGGAAACGCCATTCCCTTGAAGTTCGGTGTCCGAAGTATCCGGGACAATGGCTGACCGGACAGATACTCCATCGTCAGATAGACAATGGCCCCGTCGCGATCGAAGTCGTACACCGTGACGATATTGCGATGCGCGAGCTGCTGCGCCTTGCGCGCCTCGCGTTGCAGCGCGATCAGCGACTTCGGATTGCCGCGAAACTGCAGGTTCAGCACCTTGATCGCCACATACGGGCGCCGGTCCGACGCCTCCAGCTTGCGCAGATCGAGCGCCTTGTAGACGGTCCCCATCCCGCCGATGCCGAGACATTCTTCGAGCACGAAGCGATTGTTCAGCGTATCGCCCACGCCCTTGATCTGGTCCACTTCGGGAAGCACTTGCGTCGCCTGGCCCGAGGTAGCGCCGGTCGCGCCGGTCGCGCCCGTTGAGTCCGGGCCAACGCTCGCGCTGCTCAAGGCGCGCGGCGGCAAAGGCGGCGGTGCGGCGGGCGTCATGTGCAGACGCGTTTCATCGCGGTCCGGATGAAACGTGGTGCCGGGGTTCGTTTCCGAGCGCATGCGCGCCGTATGCTCGATGCGCCGGCGAATGGCGGAATAGATATCGGGCGGCAAGGGCCTTGCCGCGTTTTCCTCGTCGAGGATGTCGAGGAGCCGCGCGCCCGGCGTGCGATCGGCGGCCAGTGCGCCATCGACCCCTGCAAAGAACGCGTCGCGCGACCCGACATCGCCCCGATATTGACGAAGCGCTTCTCGGAAGCTAGTCATCTGTGCGACTCGATGCGGCTCCAATCGACCGACAATTCACTTGTCGTACCAAACAACCGGTGCTCGTTCGATACTAGCCTTCGCGTGCGGCTTAGGCAAATGGCGTTTTCGATGATGAGCGGCATCGCGCACATGTCGTTCGGATACCGACAGATCGCGTGGGCTGTTGGTCCGGCGGCATCATCCCGATCGACTCGAGATGATGAAACTGAACGCGCTCCCGATCAGAAAAGCCCATGAAACAAGGCTCGGAAGCGGTTTCGTTTGTTCAGACGCGCGCTTGGCATACCTCATGCGTTTAACTGGCCCGAGCAGACAAGTTGCTCGACACCACCACCGAACGCGCGATGCGCACTCAAGGAGAACCGCAATGAAGACGCTGACCATCAAGGACCTGCCCGTCACCGAAGAACTCGATCGCCGCGCGATGTCGGCCGTGCGTGGCGGCTCGAGCTATTTCGTGCCGGGCTTCGATATGTCGAAGGTCTCGCTCTCGTTCAACACGCAACAGATGATCCAGCAGGATCAGAAGACGTTCAACGAGAACGGCGCGAATGTCGCGTTCGCGGACGACATCGACTCGAAGGTCAAGCCGGTTCAGACGGCGCGCAACACGAGCAACATCAACATCGGCGGCGGGCTGGCCTGGGCCTGAACCGCAAAAACGATTCGCTACGCGAGGAGCACCACCATGTCGTCCATCATCGTCCGGGACCTGTCCCACAGCAAGGACCTCGACCGTCGCGCGATGTCCGCCGTCTCCGGCGGGCAAGGCTACGGACCGTATGCCAACGTGGAAGTCAACGTCGGCATCCTTCAGAACCTCACGCAGGTTCAGAAGGTCGATGTCACCGCGCTCAGCAACATCGGCTATGTCGGCGCGGGCGTCTCGCCGCACTTCGACATCAGTCCGGTGCAGATCGGCAAGCTGAACGCATCGGCGTTTCTCTGATGCGCGCGCCGTAGTAGATGCATCGAAGATCGAACGCGGCGTTTGCGGCGAAAGGCTTCGGCCTTTCGCCGCCTTTGGCTTCAGCGCGTCGCCGCGATGCGGTCCCGGTGAGGAGTCGGCCGGGATTGCCTATACTCGATCCGATAAGCTCGATCCGATAAGCTCGATCCGATAAGCTCGATCCGATAAGCTCGATCCGATGCCCCACAGCACGACTCCGATCACGAAGGAGCAACAGTCATGAGCGTCATCAAGATCAGGGATCTCGCGGACAGCGTCGAACTCGACCGGCAAGCCATGACGGCGATCGCGGGCGGCGCGCGCGATGCGGCGCATCCGTGGTTTCGCGTCAGGGCGTCGAATCCGAACCGCGTCGTCGATTATCCCGGCGTGCCGGTGAAGGACGTGCCGGTGCAGCAGCCGGGGCCGTTCCGGAACAAGATCGTTTCGCGATGAATCATTGCGTGCCGTGCGGTGCGCGTGTTTATCGCGATGAGAATCCCGCGATGCCGCCGCTCATCGGCACGCTCGACGCTCGGCCGCTGCGCTTGACGAGCGCGAGCCGCATGCGTTCGCGCGCGTCGCCGTCGATATCGCCGAAATAACGCGTCTTGCCCGCGATCACCGCGCCCACGGGCACGCCATCCAGATACAGCACGCGATTGCCCGCCAGCGCGGGTACCTTTTCACCGGGCAAGAGCGTGCCGACGAGATTGAGCGGATCGACCGCGCTCAGCGCGACGAACGCGCCCTCCTTCGGCCGCTTGCGCATGTCGCGCAGAAGCGGCACCGCCTCGGGCAGCGCGAACTGCTCGCCCGCCAGCCCGGCGACGAAGCGCCCGCCGCGAATCTCGCCGCGCGCCTCCAGCCGATGATAGACGCGCAGCAGATCGCGCCACGGCGGCAGCCACTGCGCCTCGCGCTCCAGGAGCCGCCAGAACACGACGCCGTAGCGCCGCAAGAGCGTCAGCGCCACATGCTCGATATCGCCGCTGTCGTCGCTTCCATTGCCCGCGCGACGCAGCAGCGCCCAGCGGCCCGCATCGTCCATTCCGCCGATGAACAGGCCGCCCGAGCCTCGGCGCGACCGGCGCGACCACGCATTGCGTTTCGCCGCCGGCGTGAGCAGCGCGCGCAGGCCGGCGAAGCTATCGGCGTTGACGAGCCCGAGCGCGACGAGTTCGCCGAGCGCGTCTTCGAGTTCCGTGCGCAGAAGCCGCGTGTCGGCGAGCAGTTCGTCGAAGAACATCGCGCCGTGCGCCGTCAGCGCGTCGAACACGCGTTGCGCGCGCGATGACAACGCGGGCGCTTCGTCGGCGGCCATCAGCGCGTTCCACGCCGCGAGCCTTCGACGCGGCAACAACACGATCGGCGTGCCGCGCACCGGTCCGCCCGTCGCGCGCGTACGGCCCGCGGGCCGCGACCACACGATCTTCCCCGCGCGGCAGATTTCGTCGAGCCACATGCCCGAATAATCGGCGATGCGCGCGGGCAGAATCTCGTCTTCCCACGCGACGGCGGGCGCTTCGAATCCCTCGAGTTGCTCGATCACGGCAAGCAACGCATCGCGACCCTCGCCGTGCGCATCGGGCGCGACGCGCTGCCATTCGAACAGAAAACGCATGAAGTCCTGCCGCTCGACCGGCTCGATTTCGCGCCGCAGCCGCCGCACGGTGTATCGATGTATGCGCGCGAGCAGATGCCGCTCGCACCATTGCTCTTCCGCGCTGATCGAGCCTGGCGTGAAGCGGCCGCGCATCACGTAGCCTTCGCTTTCGAGCCGCGTCAAGGCAATCGCAATCGCCGACGCGGGCAACGCCAGCGGCCGCGCAATTTCCGCCACCGTCAGCGGCCCGAATGCCGACAGCCGCGCGCGCACGATTTCCACGAGCGCGTCGTCCTCCGTCCAGGCATCGTCGAAACCGGGCGGCGGCGTGAGGCGCGGGTGCATCGGCGCATGCGGATAGACGGCGCGCACGCTCGCGAGGCGCTCGACGGGCGTCCACAACGCATCGTGATCCGCGATCTGCAGGCGCGTCGCGCGGCCCGCGCGGGCGAGCGCGTCGAGCCATACGGGCCAGCCATCGGTTGCGGCGGCTTCCGTATCGGCGATGCAGGACAGCGTCGTCAGCGCTTCGTGCATCTCGTCCGCGCTCGTGACCGACGGCCACGCTTCCTCCCGCACGCTCGCGATGGCGTCGGCGTCGAGCGCGCCTAAGTCGTCCGTCGATTGCGGATCGGTCCAGCGGCGCGCGAGCACGGCCTGCGTGCGACGCTCTTCGAGCGGGGCGTCGTCGAGAAAAGCGTAGGGCCGCGCCGACAGAATCTCGGCGGCCAGCGGCGACGGCGCGGGCAGCTCGCGCGTCACGAGCCGCACCGCGCCCGCCTCGATGCGCCGCAGGAGCGCGAGCCACGCGTCGCTGTCCATCGCGTCGTGCAGGCAATCGTCGATCGTCTGCTCGACGAGCGGATGCGCCGGCACCTCGCGCTCCCCGACGACGTTTTCCGCGCACGCCACCTGGTCCGGAAACACGGCGGCGAGCAGGTCCTCGCTCTTCATCCGCTGCAACTGCGGCGCGACCTTGCGCCCGCCCGTGTAGCGCGGCAGCGCGAGCGCGTTCGTCGCGTTCCAGCGCCAGCGCACGCCGAAGAGCGGCGCGTCGAGCAGCGCCTGAATCAGCAGATGCTCGGCCGTGGCGGATTTCAGATAGCGCCAGACTTCATCGAGCGCGAAGCTGTGGCCCGCCGTCAGCGACAGCACGATGGCATCCTCGGTCGCCGCCGCCTGCAATTCGAAGTTGAAGGTGCGGCAAAAGCGCTTGCGGAGTGCCAAGCCCCACGCGCGGTTCACGCGGCTGCCGAACGGCGCGTGAATGACGAGCTGCGTGCCGCCGGATTCGTCGAAGAAGCGCTCCATGACGAGCGTGTCCTGCGTCGGCAACACGGAAAGCGCGGCGCGCGCGCGGGCGAGATAGTCGACGATCTGGCGCGCGGCTTCCATGCCGATGCCGGTTTCTTCCGCGAGCCATTCGGTCGCGGCGTCAGCGGAGTCGCCGAGGCGCACGTCGACGTCCGCCCGCAAGCGTGCGATCGCGAAGGAGAGTTCATCGCTGCGTCCCGGCGCTTCGCCGAGCCAGAACGGGATGTTTGGCGGCTGCCCGTTCGCATTCTCGACGCGCACGCGCCCGCCTTCCACCCGCACGATCCGGTACGACGTGTTCCCGAGCTGAAAAATATCGCCCGCCAGACTTTCGACAGCGAAGTCCTCGTTCACCGTGCCGATCTGCAAGCCCTGCGGTTCCAGCAGCACCGCGAAATCCGCGTTGTCGGGAATGGCGCCGCCGGACGTCACCGCCGTCAGCTTGCCGCCGCGACGGCCCCGCAGCGTGCGGCTGACCGCATCGCGATGCACATACGCGCCGCGCACGCCCTGTCGCCCCGTATAGCCCTCCGCGAGCGTCTTCACGACGGCGTCGTAACGCGCGCGTTCGAGCGTCGCGTACGGATGCGCGCGGCGGATGCGCTCGAACAGCGCGTCCTCGCCCCACTCGCGGCACGCCACTTCGGCGGTGATCTGCTGCGCGAGCACGTCGAGCGGCGCGCGGGGAACGGTCAGCGCATCGAGTTCGCCGCGCCGCACGCAATCGAGCAGCGCCGCGCATTCGATCAGATCGTCGCGCGAAGTCGGAAAAAGCCGCCCTTTCGGCACGCCGCCCACGTGATGCCCCGAGCGCCCCACGCGCTGCAGGAACGCGCCGATCGAACCGGGCGAGCCGAGCTGGCAGACGAGATCCACATCGCCGATATCGATTCCCAGTTCCAGCGACGCGGTCGCGATCAGCACGCGCAGCTCGCCGCGCTTGAGCCGCTGCTCGGCGTCCAGCCGATGCTCCCGCGCGAGACTGCCGTGATGCGCCGCGACCGCTTCCTTTCCGAGCCGGTCGGTCAGATGCCGCGCCGCGCGCTCGGCCATGCGGCGGGTGTTGACGAAGACGAGCGTCGTCCGATGCTGTGCCGAAAGTTCCGCGAGCCTGTCGTAGACGCGCTCCCACATGTCGTTCGACATGATGGCTTCGAGCGGCATCGGCGGAAGCTCCAGCGCAAGGTCGCGCGCGCGCGAGTGCCCGACATCGACGATCTCGCACGGCTCGCCCTCGCCCGCCAGAAAGCGCGCGACGAGTTCGATCGGCTTTTGCGTCGCCGACAACCCGACGCGCACCGGACGCGCCGCGCCGCGCGCCTCGCACAGCGCGTCGAGCCGCTCGAGGCTCAGGCTCAGGTGCGAGCCGCGCTTGCTGCCGGCCACGGCGTGAATTTCATCGACGATGACCGTGCGTGTCGTGGACAGCATCGCGCGGCCGGAATCCGACGAAAGCAGCACGTAGAGCGATTCCGGCGTCGTCACGAGGATGTGCGGCGGACGCTTGCGCACGGCGTTGCGCTCTTGCTGCGTGGTGTCGCCGGTGCGCACGGCCGCGCGAATCTCGGGCGCGGCCGCGCCCATGCCGCTCAACTGACGCGCGATGCCCGCAAGCGGTTCTTCGAGATTCACGCGGATATCGTTCGACAGCGCCTTCAGCGGCGACACATACACGACGCGCGTTTCGTCCGGCAGGACGCCGCCGCCCGCGATGCCGTCGCGCACGAGCTCGTCGAGCGCGGCCAGGAACGCGGTCAGCGTCTTGCCCGAGCCTGTCGGCGCGGCGACGAGCGTGGAGCGTCGCGCGTGGATCAGCGGCCAGGCGCGCGCCTGCGCGGCGGTCGGCGCGGCGAAATGCGCGCGAAACCAGTCGGCGACAGCTGGATGGAAGCCGTCGAGCGCGGTGTCGGGCGAAGCGGAATCTGAGGTCATCGGAACATTCTAGGGGCGCGAGCGACGAGACGCGCGCCACGGTTTTAGGACACATCCCATGCGAACTTGTCCTATTTGCGGCGATGCTAGTCGGTTTTCAATCGTCAGCGCCTATCGCTTCTCGCCTCATGATCGTCATCAGCCTTCTCTTCGACCACGCGCCGGGCGCGCTCGCCAACCATCGCCGCTATGCGCGCACGCACGGGTATCGGCACGTCGAGATCGATATGTCGGAACTGTCCGGAAGCAAGCCCGAAGTGCTCTGGATGTACAAGTACGAAACGCTGCTGCTCTGGCTTCAGCGCGCGGAGGCCGGCGAGATCGTGCTGCTGCTGAACGAGAACGCCGCAATTCTCGGTTCGACGCCGCTGCCCGCGCTGCTGGATAGCCGCGACTGGTTGCTCACGTGCGCGGAATCCGCGTTGCCGCAAACGGACGTGCAGATCTGGCGCAACACGGAAACGGTTCGGCGCAAACTCCACAAGGTCGTTTCGCATTGCCGGGTCGGTGTCGAATTGCCCGGCGATGAAGGCGAACTGCTTTGCGAGTTCGACGCGATGCCGTCGCGGCACATGATCGGCGATGTCTTCGTGGTCCTGCCCGCCGCCACGAATCTCGAAAGCGTCTGGGCGACGTGGCCCGCGTTTTCCCTGAGCATCCGCGAAGGCGGGCAGCATCGGCGGTTTCGCGCGGCGTTCTTCGCGCACGTCAACGAACGCATGACGCGCGGCCAGCCGATGCTTTCGTTTCCCCACACTCACGACGCCGCCGACAATGCCGCCACCAGCGTCTATCAACCGGGCCAGCCGATCGCCGTCGTCACGCTTTACACGCCGAACGTTGCACGATACGGACGCATCGCGGAGCACAATTTCAGGCGTTATTGCGAGCGTCACGGCTATACGCTTTACGTTCATCGGGAGATTCCGTCGCATCTGAACGACGGCAAGACGTCGGGCAACTGGCTCAAGCCCGCGCTGCTGCGCGAATATCTGCCGCATCACGAATGGGTGTTCTGGGTCGATGCCGACGTGCTCTTCAACGACATGAACCGCACGCTCGATTCGATCATGCATGGACACGATGCCGTGCTCGCGCGCGATGTCGGCACGTGGACGTTCAACTCCGGCATCATGGGCTTCAGGCGCACGCAGCCCAACTACGACGCGTTCCAGCGCATTCTCGAAGCCTGCGCGCAACTCGACGACAAATCCCATGTCTACGCCAATCTGGGCGATCAGTTCTATTTCATTCGCGAGTACGAGCAGCATGCGGACTTCGATGCCGCGCACGTCGCATCGTTCATCGAGTGGAATACGGCGTGGTTCTACCGGCGCGCCGACAGCTTCATGGTTCATTACATCGGCATGTGGAACGACCATAAAGCCTTGCTGATGGACTACGACATCGCGCAATCGGCGATGGAATGACGTTCTGTCAAAAACGCGTCGCGCGAACGCAAGTATGATGTTTCGCGACGCTCGCAAGGAGCGCGAAGCAAGACACCGCATCAATCAGCATCAGCATCGAAGCCGCAAGACCGACGCTCCACCCAACTCTCACCACGAGGAGAAGCAAGTGAACGACGACGTCCAGGGCAAGACCGCGACGCAGACGCCTCTCTCCCCCGACCTTCTGCGCAGCATCGACGCGTACTGGCGCGCGTGCAATTACCTCTCGGTCGGCATGATCTACCTGCGCGCGAATCCGCTGCTGCGCGAACCGTTGAAGCCCGAGCACATCAAGCGGCGCCTGCTCGGTCACTGGGGTTCGGACCCCGGCCAGTCGTTCGTGTGGGTGCATCTCAACCGTCTCATCAAGCGTGACCATCTCGACGTGATGTTCGTCTCCGGCCCCGGCCACGGCGCGCCCGCGACGCTCGCGAATTCGTATCTCGAAGGCTTCTACTCCGAGATCTATCCGGATCGCAGTTATGACGAACGCGGCATGCTCAGGCTGTTTCGCGCGTTCTCGTCGCCGGGCGGCATCGGTTCGCATTGCACGCCGGAAACGCCGGGCTCCATCCACGAAGGCGGCGAACTCGGCTATAGCCTCTCGCATGCGTTCGGCGCGGCGTTCGACAATCCCGATTTGATCGTCGCGACGATAGTGGGCGACGGTGAAGCCGAAACAGGCCCGCTCGCCACATCGTGGCACTCCAACAAGTTCCTCAATCCCGCGACCGATGGCGCGGTGCTGCCGATCCTTCATCTCAACGGCTACAAGATCGCGAATCCAACGATCCTCGCGCGCATTCCGCACGACGAACTCGAAGCGCTCTTCAAAGGCTACGGTTACGAGCCGCATTTCGTCGAAGGCGACGAGCCGGATGTCATGCATCAATTGATGGCGGCGGCGCTCGAACGCTGCATCGGCGATATTCGCGCCATTCAAACGCGCGCACGCGCGAACCCTGATGAGATGACGCGTCCGCGCTGGCCGATGATCGTGTTGCGCACGCCGAAGGGCTGGACCGGCCCGAAGGAAGTCGCGGGTCATAAGGTCGAGAACTTCTGGCGTTCGCATCAGGTGCCCGTGCCCGATCCGGCGACCAATCCGAAGAGCCTCGTCGTGCTGGAAGAATGGATGCGCAGCTACAAGCCCGAAGAACTCTTCGATGACGAAGGCCGGCTCATCGAAAGTCTGCGCGCGCTCGCGCCCGAAGGCACGCGCCGAATCAGCGCGAATCCGCATGCGAACGGCGGCGTGTTGCGGCAAGCGCTCGATCTGCCGGACATTCGCGCCTATGCGTGCGAATTCGAAGCAGCAGCCGCGATTTATCAATCGCCGACAGCCGTGCTCGCCGCGTTCCTGCGCGATGTGATTCGCCGCAACATGCAGACGTTCCGTCTCTTCGGTCCCGATGAAACCGCAAGCAACAAGCTCGACGGCGTCTATGAAGCATCGGGCAAGCGCTGGCTCGCGGAAACGAAGCCCGAAGACGCCGACGGCGGTGCGCTCTCGCCCACCGGCCGCGTGATGGAAATGCTCTCGGAACACACGCTCGAAGGCTGGTTCGAAGGCTATGTGCTGACAGGACGCCACGGTCTCTTCGCCACGTATGAAGCCTTCGTGCACGTGATCGATTCGATGTTCAACCAGCACGCGAAGTGGCTCGAAAAAGCGAAGAACGAACTCGCGTGGCGCGCGCCGGTGCCATCCATCAATCTGCTCATTACATCGCTCGTATGGCGGCAGGATCACAACGGCTTCACGCATCAGGACCCGGGCTTTCTCGATGTCGTCACGAACAAAAGTCCCGGCGTCGTGCGTATTTATCTGCCGCCGGATGCGAACTGCCTGTTGAGCGTCGCGGACCATTGCCTGCGTTCGCACGACTACGTGAACGTGATCGTCGCGGACAAGCAGCCGCATCTGCAATACCTCGGCATGGACGATGCGATCGTGCATTGCGCGAAGGGCATCGGCATATGGGATTGGGCATCGACGGATCAGGGTTGCGAGCCGGACGTGGTGATCGCCTGTGCCGGCGATATCGCGACGATGGAAGCGCTCGCCGCCGTCGAAATTCTCAAGACGCAATGCCGCGATCTGAAGATCCGCTTCGTCAACGTAGTCGATCTCTTCAGGCTGATGCCCGAAACCGATCATCCGCACGGCCTCTCCGACCGCGATTTCGATTCCATCTTCACGCGCGACAAGCCGGTGATTTTCAACTTTCACTCCTATGCGTCGCTCGTGCACAAGTTCACGTATAACCGCACGAATCACGACAACATTCACGTGCACGGGTATCGCGAACGCGGCAACATCAACACGCCGTTCGAGCTTGCCATCATCAACGGCGTGGACCGCTATACGCTCGCCATCGACGTGATCGATCGCGTGCCCGGTCTCGCCAGCACCGCCGCGCATACGAAGGAAACGCTCAAGAACCGCATCATCGAGAGCGTGCGATACGCGCATGAAGAAGGCATCGATCGCGACGAAATCCGCGAATGGACCTGGAAGGGCTGAAGCCATGACGCAAGGCATTCTGGTGTTGAACAGCGGGTCTTCGTCGCTGAAGTTCGGCGTGTTCGTCGCGCGCGATGGCGACGAAGCCGCGTGGCTTTCCGGCAGCGCGAAAGGCATTGGCCGCGCAAATGGATCGCTGTCGATGCGCTCGTCGGATGGCGCGATAAACATTACGCAGGACCATCTGATGGAGTCGCAGCACGATGCGTTGCAGCGCGTCGCCGATGCGCTCGCGAAGCACTTGCGCGAGCCGCTTGCGGGCGTGGGGCATCGCGTGGTGCATGGCGGTCCGCACGTGCGCTCGCATTGCAAGATCGATGTCCATGTGAAGGACGCGTTGCGCGAAGCGGTTCCTTTTGCGCCGCTGCATCTGCCGCAGTCTTTGGCGCTGATCGACGACGCGCAGCGCATCTTCTCCGGCGTGCCGCATTTCGCGTGCTTCGACACGGTGTTTCATCGCACGATGCCCGAGCGTGCGACGCGCTTCGCGTTGCCGCGCGACTATGCGGAACACGGCATCCTGCGTTACGGCTTTCATGGGCTGTCGTATGAGTCCATCGTGAACACGCTCGGCGCGGGCGTGCCTTCGCGCATGGTGATCGCGCATCTCGGCTCCGGGTCGAGTCTGTGCGCGCTGAAGGACGGCCGTTCCGTCGATACGTCGATGGGCATGACGCCGGCAGGCGGCATCCCGATGGCCACCCGCAGCGGCGATATCGATCCCGGTGTGCTGATTCACTTGCTGCGCAACGAATCCCTCAATGCGAACGCGCTGGAGACGCTCGTGAATCGCGCAAGCGGCCTGAAGGCGCTATCCGACTCCGATGACGACATGGAAGCGCTATTGACCCGCCGCGATCAGCGCGATGCCAATGCGGCGCTTGCCATCGACGTGTTCTGCACCGCAATCCGCAAGACGATCGGCGCTTATGCGGCGCTCTTGGGCGGCGTCGATCTGATCGTGTTCAGCGGCGGCATCGGCGAGCATGCGGAAGCCATCCGCGAACAAGCCCTCGATGGGCTTGGTTTTTTGCATGCAGAACATCGCGTCGTGGCGACGGATGAGGAAAGGCAGATCGCGCGGCATTGCCGGCGGATGCTCAGCGAGTGACTTTGCATTTTGCATGCGGCGCGATGCATGCGGCATGCCGCATGCAAAATGCCAACGCTTAGCGCGTGTACTTGAACGTGCCTTGCGCGCTCGCGATCATCACGCGGTCATCGACCCACGCTTCGCCGCGTGCGAAGTACACCGAGCGCCCTTGCCTTTCGAGGAAGCCTTTGGCAACCACCTTGTCGCCGATACCGCGATCCAGATAATTCACCGTCAGCGAAAGCGTGAAGCCGTGAATCGGCGTCGGCCCGGTGGTGAAGAGGCCGGTGTAGCCGCAAGCCACATCGAGCAGCGTCGCAATGGCGCCGCCCTGCAGCACGCGCTGGCGGTTCAGATGACCCGCGTGAATCGGCATCGTGAATTCCGCGTAACCTGCGCGCCATTCCGTCAGCGTCGCGCCGAGTGCTTCGAGGAAAGGATTGTCGAGATCCGAATTCGCCAAGCTGCATTCTCCCTGCGTCGTGGTTTGTGCGATGCAAGGGATTGTGCCACCGCGACGCCCGGCCTGCCGCGCGCCGCTTCGTTCGATATCAGCGCATGCGAGGCTTCATGTGCAGCGCGATCAGCGCGAGCGTGGCGAACTTCGCCAGGCATTCGACGCTCGACAGCACCGCGAGCCACGGCGCATTGACGAATTCGCCGGGCAACTCGGGCGCGATGGCGAGCACGCTCGTCAGGCACACGAAGAGCAGGACATAACGCGCGATGCGCCGTCCTTGCAGCGACAGCCACGCGACGGCCATCAACAGCGCCTTGGCGGTGATGACCGCGGCCCATTGCTCGAGACTGCTGTCGGTGTCGACTTCCCACGGGACTTCGAACAGCGACCACGCGACCATCATGCACGTCGATGCCGCGAGCGCGCGGCGAAGGCGGTTCGCATCGGCGCGGACGTCGCCGAAATTGCGCTTGCGCACAGGCGTTGCGATGCGCGCGTCTTCGTTTTCGATCAGGCGCGTGGGCAGCGCCGCGTTTTCGTCGATATGCATCATGTGCCGCCTGAAAGACGATTCGTGCTCGCGCAGCCACGCCAAAAAGCGCGGTTAAGCGTTTCCCGTCTGGTTATTTCCATCTGCAACGACAGCGTAGGCGATCAAAAAAAATCGCGCCGCGCGACGCAGTGTTGTTTTAAGGCGTCGGCTAAAGGAATTTGTAGGGAAGGAATAAATGCTTGAGTGAAGAACCGAGAAGGGCGCTAATTTACTGCCCGCAATGAAGCGTGAAACGCGCTGCCAATCGGTTTATCGCTTGCGCGCCCGCTATAACGCGTCTGCGCGCAAGGAATCACATCCTAAAACGATTAGTTATATCCACGGACTACGCAGGACTTTTGTTCCTCTTCCGCTTTTTCTCCCGCAAAGCGGCCGCATATTTCGGCAACATATTCCGGTTCGGCACTGACCTGACTGGAACGGTGCGACGCGGGAGCCGTCGTATCAGCGTGTGCTTCCGAGTCTTCCATCCATTGCGCTAAACCCGTGCCATGCGTGTTGGATCGAGCATCCATCTTTCGCCTCCTGTTTTCCTCGACGGTTTCAGAATGCGCTTTTCCGGGCCAAGTGGCCCTAGTGGATTTCATTGATGGACGCAGCCTGCAACCGTGCGGATGATAAAAAGAATGCGTGTCTGGCGGGCGCATCCCAAAGAACCGACTTCGAAAAAATCCGCCTGTCTTTAAGCTAGCCAAAACGATGCCCGGTATGCACTGCACGTGCAAACTTAAGCCATCGCTTTTACACGACATTCTTTTCGACGATCGGCCTTTCTTCGATTACGCGCGCCCAGCCGAGCGGCGAGAGATCGAGGGTCGTATATCGGCCATGCAGAACGAGTTCGCCGATGCCGCGCCCGGTTGCGGGTCCGTGTTGAAGCCCGTGCCCGCTGAAACCGCTTCCGAAAATACAATTGTCGATGTCCGGATGCGCGCCGATGATCGCGTTCTGATCGAGCACGTTGTATTCGTAATAGCCGGACCACGCGTGCTCCACGCGCAACGCTTCGAATTGCGGCACGCGATGCGCAAGCGTGGGCCAAATGACATCGTCGAAGAGCGCGTGATCCACTTCGTCGAGCGGTAAGTCGTCGGGATCGTTGTCCGCGGCGGGCGATGTCCCGCAGATATACGTGCGCCCTTCGGGACGAAAGTACACGCCGGTGGGATCGATCAACAACGGGCAGCCGTCGAGCTTCGCTGGCGACGACACATTGAAGATGCTGCGCCGCCGCGCATGCACGGGAATGTCGATGCCGAGCATCGACGCGATCGAACGCGACCATGCGCCCGCCGCGCTCACCACGACATCGCATGCATACGCTTCGCCATTCGATGCGCGCACACGCGTCACGCGCCGTCCCTCGTGCTCCATGCCGACGACTTCCGCCGCCACGTATCGCGCGCCGAGCGATGCAGCCTTGCGCCGCAGCGCCTGCACGAGACCGTAGCCGTCGAACCAGCCCTCGCCGCTTTCGCCGAACGCGCCCGCCGCGAGATCGTCCGTGTTCAGCCACGGGAAGCGCGTGCGCAGACCGGCGGCATCGAGCAGCGTGATATCGGCGCCGAGATCGCGTTGCATCGAATGATTCTCGCGCAGCGTGGCTTCGCCGCGAGACGTTGCGAGAAAGAGATAGCCGCCCTCGTGGAGATCGATGGAAGGCCGCTCTCCGTTCACTTCCAGCCGCTCGCCGATGGTGCGCAGGAAGTCGATGCCGTACAGCGACATGCGCACCGAAAGCGGCGTGGAGAACTGCTGGCGAATCGACGCCGCCGACAACGCCGACGACGAACGCGCGTAAGTCGGATCGCGCTCGATCACCGTCACCTGCACGTTCGGGTCCGATGCCCGCAGAAAATACGCGACCGCACTGCCGATCACCCCGCCACCGACGATCACCACTTGAGAAGCCACGCCGCCCCCGTCGCGAAATAGATTCGAAGCCTTAGCCGAGATTGAAGTCGATGCCCTGCGCCAGCGGCAATGCCGACGAGTAGTTGATGGTGTTCGTCGCGCGCCGCATGTAGGCCTTCCACGCATCGGAGCCGGACTCGCGCCCGCCGCCCGTTTCTTTCTCGCCGCCGAATGCGCCGCCGATTTCCGCGCCGCTCGGCCCGATGTTCACGTTCGCGATGCCGCAATCGCTGCCCGATGCGGACAGGAAGCGTTCGGCCTCGCGCAAGTCGGTGGTGAACGCGCACGACGACAGGCCATGCACGGCGGCATTGTTCGCGGCGATGGCGTCGTCGAAATCGGTGTAGCGCATCACGTAGAGAATCGGCGCGAAGGTTTCCTTCAGCACGACATCGCTTTGCGCCGGCATTTCGACAAGCGCGGGCCGCACGTAATAGCCGCCTTCGCAGCCTTCGACCGGCACGCGCTCTCCGCCGAATACCTTGCCGCCCTCGCCCTTCGCCTGCTCGATTGCATCTTGCATGCGAGCGAACGCCTGCACGTCGATGAGCGGCCCCATCAGCACGCCGTCTTTCAGCGGATTGCCGACCGGCACCTTCGCGTAAAGGTCCTTGAGGCGCGCGACGGTATCATCGTAAATGCTGTCATGGACAAACAGGCGCCTGAGCGACGTGCAGCGCTGCCCCGCCGTGCCGACCGCCGAGAACAGAATGCCGCGCAGCGCGAGATCGCGATTGGCCGACTGAGAGACGATGCCCGCGTTGTTGCCGCCGAGTTCGAGGATCGAGCGCCCGAAGCGCCGCGCCACTTCCACGCCCACCGCGCGGCCCATCTCCGTGCTGCCCGTCGCGCTGACGATGTCCGAGCGCTTGTCCGCGACGAGCTGCGCGCCGACGTCCCGGTCGCCGATGATGACCGACGCGAGTCCTTCGGGCGCGTCGCCGAATTCGTCGATGGCATCGCTCAAAATGCGATCGACGGCGAGCGCCGTGAGCGGCGTTTTCTCCGAAGGCTTCCAGATGACCGCGTTGCCGCAGACGAGCGCGAGTGCCGCGTTCCACGACCACACCGCGACCGGGAAGTTGAACGCCGAAATGATGGTGCAGACGCCGAACGGATGCCACGTCTCCGCCATGCGATGCCCGGGGCGCTCGGACGCGATCGTGAGCCCGTATAGCTGCCGCGACAGGCCCACGGCGAAATCGCAGATATCGATCATTTCCTGCACTTCGCCGAGGCCTTCCTGAAGAATCTTGCCCGCCTCGAGCGACACGAGCCGACCCAGCGCCGCCTTCTTTTCGCGCAGGCGATTGCCGAGCAGCCGCACGAGTTCACCGCGACGCGGCGCGGGCACGTTGCGCCAGGCGGTGAACGCGGTGCGCGCTTGCGTGAGCGTTGCATCGACTTGCGCGGACGTGTGACGCTTCACGCGTCCGATGACATCGCCAGTAATCGGCGACGTCGCCGCGATGTCGCCGTCCGCGACGAGGTCGGCAATGCCGAGGTCGGAAAGAATCGATTGAACGTCCACGATGAGATTCTCCAAAAGCTGAAGCGGTTTCGCGTGTTTCTGATGAGAAACTTTTCGCTGGTCCGAGAGACTATACGCGTCGTTTTCGCCGCTCACAATGCGGCCAATATTCGGGTTTTCTCGGATGAAAACGCATGCAAGCCCGGGCCGTAAGGCGCGCTTCGCCGATGTTATTATCGGAAACAAAGCGCTCCGCCTCTAATGAACACCATCGCATGAACAACCCGACCGAACCTTCTCTCGCCGATCTCGGACGCCGGGTGAAACAGGCGCGCGTCGCGCACGATCTCACGCTCGAAAGCGCCAGCCGCTTGTGCGGCGTGTCGCGCTCGGCGTTATCGAAGATCGAGAACGGGCTGATGTCGCCGACCTTCGACGTGCTGCAGAAAATCGTGCGCGGCTTGCGGATCGATCTCGGCGAACTGTTCGGCAGCGGCACCGCGGGCGCACCGAGCGCGAACGGCCGTCGCGCGCTCACGCGTCGCAACGAAGGACAGCGTCACGCGTATCGCGGCTATCAGATGGAACTGCTCGCCACCGACCTCGCGCACAAGGCGATGCTGCCGTTTCGCATCCGCATTTCGGCGCATACGCTCGACGCATTCGATGACTGGGGCCGTCACGAAGGCGAAGAATTCCTGTACGTGATCAGTGGCAGCGTGTGCCTGTATTCCGAACTCTATGCGCCGACGCATCTGAACGCGGGCGACAGCCTCTACTTCGACAGCCGCACCGGGCACGCAGCGATTTCGACCAGCGAAGAAGATGCCGAAGTGCTGTGGATGGCCACGGGTGGCGGCGCGCCACACGCTGCTCAGTAACGCTTCGCGTTCGTGCGCCCTTCGGCGTTCGTGGCCTTGTCGATCGCTTCGAGGTTCTGCGGATACGGATAGTTCAGTCCGAGCAACTGCCGCATCGTTCCGCTTGCGCGCTTCACGAACGCTTCGCCGACCATCGCGCGCAGGTCTTCCATCGGCTTCACGAATTTCGGCAGATACTGGATAAGCACGGCGCTGCGGTCGCGCGTGCTGTGGTTCGGCATCGCGCAATGCCATGTGGCGCCGAAGAAGACAATCGCATCGCCCGGTTCCGCTTCCATGCGCACGGCACGTTCGTAGAAGCGGTCATTTTCATTCGGATACCGAAGCATATTCTGGGTATGTGGCACGAACGCCGTTGCGCCGGTCTCGGCGGTGAACGGATCGAGCGGAATGGTCACTTGCGCATTGAGCGGAAAGCTCGTGTTGATGCCGGCCGGAAACGTGCCGGGCATGTGATAGTCCCAGTACGGATAGTCGATGTGCGGCTCCTGCCCCGGCCCGCCCGGCAGAATGCGGTTCGCGGCGATCGATCCCATGATGAAGTCGTCGCCGAGAAACGCGCGCATCGCCGCGACGATCCGTTCCTCTTCGGCCATCTGCGAAAACACGTCGCCCTTCGCGAGCAGATTCCACACGCGGCGCTGCAAGTGCAGCCTTTCGTCATGCGCCGCCTGCCCCTGAAAATGCGTGACCGTCTGCGCGCGATCGTCCGAATGCGCCATGACGATACGTCGCGCTTCGTCGATTTGCGCCGCGCTGAAAAGGCCGCGCACGCAGAGGGCGCCGGGACCGTTCAGGAGCGCATCGACGGTGAGTTCGGGAGTGAAGGACGCGGGATCGACTCGTTGCACGGCTGTCTCCTTGGCTGCGCATGTGAGAGGACGTCTTCAATGTGTAAACGCTTGAGCGTGCTTCAGTCGAACGGGTAACGCTGGCGCGCGTGCACGACGTTGATGATTTCGAGCACAGCATCGGTCACGCGATAAACAACGATGTAGTTAGGGTGAACGACGATCTCCCGCGTACCGGCAATTCGACCCGGTCTGAAAAGCTCCGGGTTGAGCGCGGCGGCGCTGGGCGCGGCTTCGATTCTCTCCTTCAACGACCGCGCCGCCTCGGGACTGTGTTCTGCAATGTATCGAATGATTTCGCGGATATCTGAACGTGCTTCGTGGGTCCACAAAACCTGCAGCGTCAAGCGGCCCTCTCACGACGGCGTTTCTCGGCGGCATCGATAATTTCATCGAGTTCGTTCATGACATCGTCATGCCCGACGCGCGGACGCGTATCCGCCATCGACCGCTGTACTTTTGCGCGATACCACTTGTCGTAAGTCTCGGCTTCTTCGACAGATGCGAAATCAGACACGACGGGATCGAGTGGATTGGTCATTTGATTATCTCGGCTGCTCATCAAACCCATGATACTGCACGGTTGACAGGCACGTCGCCTCTGCCATTCGGCCAACTCGTCCGCCTCAAACCGCCGCCTTCCGCTTCTTCCCCGCCGCCTGCGCCGGCTCCGTCGCCACATCCTTCGCCGCGGGCCGCTTGAAGTACGGCGAGCTCAACGTCGCGGCTCCCATATCCGACGCCGCCTCCAGCAACGCGGGCGCAAGCTCCTTCAAACGCGCATCGGGCAGGCGGCTCGTCGGTCCGGCGAGGCTCACCACGCCCACCACCGCGCCCGTCACCGGATGATGGATCGGCGCGGCCATCGAAGTCATGCCGGCCTCGTAAGTCTCGCTGGCAATGCCGTAGCCGCGCTTTCTCGCCGCCTGAAGATCCGCGAGGAACTGCTGGATCGTCTTCGGCGCCTTGGGGCCGCCTTGCCCCGGCTTGCCGAGGCCGCCCTGCTTCGACACCAGCGCGAGCGCTTCCTCATCCGACAGCGACGACAGCCACGCCTGCCCGCTCGCCGTGCAATGCAGCGGCGGCTGGCTGCCCATGTCGGGGTCGTAGCGCAGGCCGGACTTCGCGCCCTGCGCCTTGCCGACGAACGTGATGTGATCGTCCTCGACGACACCCAGCCGCGCCAGTTCCCCCGACGCCGCCGCGAGCCGGTCGAGCACCGGCTGCGACACGTCCAGCACGCCGCCCGTCGACAGGTAGATCAGCGCGAGCGACACGAGCTTGAGCGCAAGCATGTACTCGCCGTGATCTTCGTCCTGACGCACATAGCCTTCGTCGATCAGCATGGCGAGCAGCCGATGCGTGCCGCTGCGCGGAATGTTGAGCGTGTCCGCGATGGTCGCAAGCGGCATGCGCCCGCCGTTTTTCGCCAGCAGTTCGATGATCGACAACGCGCGCTCGAGGTTTCCTGCCATGTTTCGTTCTCGTTTGAATTACCGATTCGAATGAGAACACGATTCCACCACGGAATTCAACCGTAGACTTCGCCGAGCACCGCCAGCGTCGCTTCGCGCAGACGCTTCGCGCGTTCGTACGCGGTCGCGGTCTTCGCCCATTCGTCCATCGGCGCTTCGATGGAAAGCGGCAAATCGTCCGGCAGCGCTCGCAGAATGCTCGCGAGATCGATGCCGCCTTCGCCCGGCATCATCCGCGCGCAACGCGCCTGATGCAGCAAGGTCGCGAGATCGGCCGGGCGCTCGGCGGGCGCGTCGCAGAATTGCAGGTAGCCGAAGTACTCGCGCGGCAGCGCACGCAGCGTCTCCACGGACGATCCCGCGCGATCGAAATGAATCGGATCGACGATCAGCCCGGTGTTCGCGCGCCCCGCCGCCTTCACGATGCGCGCGCCCTGCGCGATGTCCTTCACATCGGTCCACGGCATCGGTTCCAGGGACGGCGCGAGTCCCAGCGGCTTCGCGAGATCGCACAGTTGCGCGAGCCGGTCGGCGGTGCGCGCTTCGTCCGGATCGTTGCCCGCGACGAGCACGAAGCGCGCGCCCAGCTCGGCGGCGGTGTCGAGCATCGGCGCGTAGCCGGCGACGTCCGTGTCCGGCTTGAGCCGCAGGATTTCGGTATCGAGCACGCCGATTCCCGTGTCGCGCAGCGCCGCGAGCGTTTCGCGCTTCAGTGGCGTCGCGCCGATGATCTCGTGCCGCACTTCCGTTTCCGTCGCCGGCAGAAGCCGCAGGCCGACGAAATCGTAGCCGGCAAGCGCCGCGCACTCGACCATCTGCGGCGGCGTCAGTTCGAGCACCGTCAGCGCGGAAAGGGACAGCTTGCGTGGTGGCATCGTCATGTCGGACCTCAACGCAGCGGCGAGAACGGCGCGGGCACGTAGATGGTCGATTCCATTGTCCTGAGATGCGCCGGCCCGCCCTTCGGCGGCCAGATGCCGTCCTTCACCGCCTCGGCGCGAACGCGCGAGCGCTCGTCCACGCTCTTGTACGGCCAGATGTTGAGAAAGCGCGGCACGGTGCCGTCGAGCGCGAACATCGCGCCGATCAGTGGCGAACGCCGCGTGCGCTCGGGCACGGCGTTGCGCCACGCGTCAATGGTGTGCTGAAGACTGCCGAGCTTCGTGCCGTAGACGCGCATCTCGTAGATGCCGCCGTGCTCGGCGGGCTGGATCGGCGGCAGGAACGGAAAGAGCGCGTAGCTGTTCACTTCGACATCGGTGATGAATTCGCCGCAGCCGAACGGATTGCCTTCGAGCAAAAGCCGCTTGCGTTCGCCGATCAGCGCCGCCTCCGATTCGAAGCCGCGCAGCACCATCACCTTGCCGAGCGCGCCGATGTCCGAATACCAGCAGCCGAGCAGCGTCGTGCCCGGTTGCGCGGCGCTCGCCTGAATGTTTTCGAAGACTTGCGCGTTCGTGCCGATTTTGACGGTGAGCGTGACCGTGTCGTACAGATTCATGGGAGCGTCCTTGCGTGATTGAGTGATGAATGTTCCGCGTCTGCCTCGGCTTCCGGTTCGACGGGCCGCGCGAGATCGTGTCCCGCGAGATAGCCGAAGGTCATCGCCGGGCCGAGCGTGATGCCGCCCGCCGGATAGTGGCCGCCCATCATGCTGGCGGCGTCGTTGCCGACGGCGTAGAGGCCGCGAATCGGCGTGCGCGTCGCGTCGAGCACGCGCGCGTTCGCGTCGGTGGCGAGGCCCGCGAAGGTGCCGAGGCTGCCGGGCAGCAGCTTCACCGCGTGAAACGGACCATCGACGATCGGCGCGACGCACGGATTCGGCTTCTGCGATGCATCGCCCTGTATGCGGTTGTAGGGCGTCGAGCCTTTGTGGAACTGCGGATCGCGGCCGTCTTGCGCGTGCGCGTTATAGGCCGCGATGGTTTCGCTGAACGCGTGCGCATCGATGCCGCATTGGCGGGCGAGCGCGTCGAGCGTCGGCGCGGATTTCAGATAGCCGGAGCGTTCGTAAGGATGCAGCGGAAACGGAAACGGCTTCGCCGCGCCCAGACCGTAGCGCCGCTGAAAACGATGATCGCAGACGAGCCACGCGCACACTTCGTCGCCGGACGGCGTGGCATCGATCATGGCGGCGACGAAGTCGTGATACGACGACGCCTCGTTCACGAAGCGCTTGCCCGCGCGCGTCACCGCGATCACGCCCGGCTTCGCGCGCTCGATGAGATGCGCGAACGCGACGGCATCGCCATCACGTTTCGGCGCAAGCGATACGGGCGCCCACGCCGCCGGGGCTTTCAGCGATGCATCGAAGTGCGCGCCGGCCGCTTCGCCGATTCGCACGCCATCGCCGGTATTGCTGCGCGGCGCGGCGGACCAGTGTTCGTCGCCCGACGGCGTGTAGGCGAAGGTCTGCGCGCGCCGCGCCCGGTCGTGCGGATAGCCGCCGCACGCGAGCACGACGCCCCGCCGCGCGATCACTTCATGCGGCACGCCTTCGATCTCGACGCGCGCGCCCGTCACGCGTGCGCCATCGCGTATCAATTCGACCGCCTTCGCGCGCGTCATGAGCTGCACGCCGCGATCCGCCGCCGACTTGAGCAGACGCGCGACCAGCGCATTGCCGTTCACGAGATGCATCGAACGGCCATGACGCAGCTTGTGCATCGCGAAGGCGGCAAGGCGCTTCGTCACGTGCCAGGCGGAGCGCGGCGAGCGCGTCGCGTTGAAGAAATGCGCGAGGTCTTGCCCCGATGCGATCGCCATGCCGCCGACGGTCATCTCCGTGAGCGGCGGCCGCAGCTTGTCGATGAGCGGACCGAGCGCGCGCCCATCGAACGGCATCGCGCAGACGGAACGCCCGCCGCTGCCCGCGCCTTGCGTCGTGTGGAAATCGGGAATGCGGTTGCCGTCGATGAAACGCATCGACGTATTGCGTTCGAAGAAGTCGATCATGCGCGGACCGTGCTCGATCAGCGCGTCGGCTTTCGCGGCGTCGTAGCGCGCGCCGAGTTCGTTGCGCAGATAGGTGCGCGGAGCATCGGCCGTCTCGACGATGCCCGCGCGCATCGCGAGCGGATTGCGCGGGATCCACATCCATCCGCCGGACCACGCGGTCGTGCCGCCGAACACGTCTTCTTTCTCGCAGACGATCACGGAGAGGCCGAGCGCCGCGGCCGTGACGGCCGTGGACAAGCCGCCCGCGCCGGAGCCGAGCACGAGGACGTCGCAGTGCAATGTGTTCATGGCGTTTGCTCGTGCGCTTCTTGCTGCGTCTTTTCACTCGACTCCCGCTCCGGCGACTGCGCCCGCGCTCGCGCCGCCGCATGCCGCGCGGCCAGATACGCGAACGCGAGCCCCGGCCCGAGCGTGATGCCCGGCCCCGGATAGACGCCGCCCATCACCGACTGCATGTCGTTGCCGCAGGCGTAGAGGCCGGCAATCGGCTCGTCGTCGCGATCGAGCACGCGTGCGTCGGTATCGGTGACGAGCCCCGTCGCCGCGCCGATGTCGCCGGGGTAAAGCCGCACCGCATAGAACGGCGCACGCGTGATCGGGCCGAGACACGGATTGGGGCCGGTCCGGTTTGCATCGCCGTTCGCGCGCTGATAGTCGGTCGTGCCGCGCTGAAAATCCGGATCGACGCCCGTTTGAGCATATCGATTGATGCGCGCGACGCTATCCGCGAGTCCCGTCTGGTCGATGCCGAGCTTCGACGCGAGCATAGCGAGCGTGGCGGCCTCGGTGAGATAGCCGTCGTCGATGAACGGCTTCAGCCCCTTGCCGCCCGGCCGCACCATGCCAAGACCGTACTTGCGCAATCCTTCGGCATCCGTAACAAGATACGCAGGCACGGAAGGGTTTGTCCGATGCGCCTCCTGCATCGCGATGCCGAACAGGTGATACGACGTGTTCTCGTTGAGAAAGCGCTTGCCGCTTCTATCGACGACGATCATCCCCGGCTTGCCGCGATCCATCAGAAAGTGCGGGAACACGGCGGTCGTGCCGTCGGCGCGCTTGCGCACGGAAACCGGCGCCCAGAATGCATTTGACAACGCGCCTTCGCCGAAACGCGCGCCCACCGCCAGCGCAAGATCCTGCGCGCCGCCCTCATGCCCCGGCGCGCCCGGGCACCACGCGGGATCGGCGCCCGGCAACATGTCGGCGCGGCGCGCGGCGTGCCGGTTGAAGCCGCCGCTCGCGAGAATCACACCGCCCGTGACGGCTACGCGCCGACGTTCGTCGCCCTGAACGAGCGTCACGCCTTCGATGCGGCCCGCGCTCACATGCAGCGTCTCGACGGTCGCGCGCGTCAGCACCGGAACGCCGCGCCGTTGCAACGAATACAAAAGGCGGCCGATCAGCGCGTTGCCCATCACGAGCCGCATGCCGCGTGGCGCGCTCATGCGGTCGCGTGCGTGACGCGCCAGCAGTTTCACCGCATGTTTCAGCGATGCAAATGACTTCGTCATCCCGAGCAGATGGGCGACATCGTCGCGATCGACCATCATGCCGCCGAGCACGGTGAATTCCGGAATCGGCGGACGGATGAGCGCGAATGCGCCGCCGAGCTTGCGGCCATCGAACGGCAGCGGTTCCAGCGCGCGGCCGCAGAGCGTCGAGCCTTCGAGTTCGGAGAGATAGTCGGGATGAAACGGGCGCGCGCGGTATTTCACGTCCGAATTCGCTTCGATATGCGCGACCGCCTTCGGACCGGCCTCGAGAAACGCGCGACGCATCGCGGCGCTGCTGCGTTCGCCGACGGCACGGTCAAGAAAGCGCTCCGCGACCGACCGCGAATCGGCGGGATTGACGCTCGCCATGTGCATCGACTCGGGAATCCACGTCGTACCGGCCGAATACGCCGTCGTCCCGCCGACGAACTCCGTGCTCTCGACGAGCAGCACGCGCGCGCCGTCGATCGCCGCGAACAGCGCCGCCGACATGCCCGCGCCGCCCGCGCCCACCACCACGACATCGAACTCCGTACCGCTCAGACCTGCCAGCGTCTCCACCATCTCTCGCTCCTCGTCCGGAACTTTATTTGATGTTGGAATGCTATTCCACTTTATGAGCGCTTGCCAAGCGATTTTTTGGAGATGCCTCGTCAACACGACGGCGCAACAGGCGCACGCTCGCGCGCCGACCGATGTACCGCGAGCGTCGCGGCGAGCGTGCGCGCGCCGTCATCGCCGGAACAAAGCGGCGTCTCCTTGCCGTCGATCACCGCCGCGAAATGGCGCAATTGTTCGTGGTACGGATCGCCTGCGTGAGGCGCGGTGCGCTCGGCGGTCAGCGGATCGTGCCAGCCCTTTGCCGCGCGATACTCCCAGACGTCGAGCTGGGGCAACGCGAGCGACGCATCGGTGCCGGAAATGAAATGCGTATTCACGCTTTGCCGCGGATAATGCGCCGCCTCGCCCGCCGCGAGGTCCCAGTTCCATGGCGACACCGCGCAGTCCGACACCGTCAGCGTGCCGAGCGCGCCGTTCTCGAAACGCAGCAGCACGGCGGCCGTATCCTCGACTTCGAAGCCGCGCACCGCGTTCGACGTCAGCGCCTGTACTTCGACGATCTCGCCGAGCAGAAACCGCATCATGTCGATGTCATGAATCAGGTTGATCAGCACCGGGCCGCCGCCCGCTTTCCTGCGCCAGTCGATGTCGAAATACGGATCGGGCTTGTAGAACGTCGCGAGCGCGTTCGCCGACACCGCCCGCCCGATGCGCCCGCTCGCCACGATTTCCCGCGCGCGCCGGAGAATCGGGCTATGCCGGCGGTGATGCCCGACAAGAAGCGGGACGCGCGCCTGCGCGGCGGCATCGACGAGAATGCGCGCCTGTTCGACGGTATCCGCGATTGGCTTTTCGATGAGCACCGCCATGCCGCGCTCGATGCACGCGAGGCCCGCTTCGACGTGCGTGGCGTTCGGCGTCGCGACGATCACGCCATCGGGCTTTTCGGCGTCGAGCATCGCGTCGATCGTCGAAAACCAGCGCGCGCCGTGCTCTTGCGCGACCGATTGCGCCGTCGCCGATGGATCCGCCACCGCGATGACTTCGCAATCCGGATGCAGACGCGCGCGCTCCATGTGCATGCGTCCGATCGCGCCCGCTCCTGCTACTGCCAGCCGTTTCTTGCTCATGCGTATGCTCTCCTCGATTCGTGGATGTGGACGAAAAAGACGGTTAGTTGCTTTGTCCTTGGAACTGCATTTGTTGAATCCTATTCCATTTTCAACTACAGTTTCACCGACGCAGGCCACAAATTTTTTCATCGGCAACGTGCGTTCGCCGGAGCGATCCGCGAGCGCCTCACGGGAGACAGTCGGAGCATGGCGCAGGACACAACTTTTTCCGCATCGCTGGATGCGGGCTTGAGCGGCGCGACCCGCGTGTACTTCATCGTCGGCGATCCGATCGCGCAGGTGCGCTCGCCGTCCGGCGTCACCGCGGCGTTGCGCGCGGCCGGACGCGACGCGATCGTGATTCCGGCGCACGTCGCCCCCGCCGATCTCGACGCGTTCTTCGCGGGCGTCACGCGGATGCAGAACGTCGACGGCCTCATCATCACGGTGCCGCACAAGTTCGACGCAACGCGCTATTGCCGCACGCTCAGCGGCGAATCCGCGTTCCTCGGCGCGACGAACATGCTCAGGCGCAACGCGGACGGCACGTGGCACGGCGGCATGTCCGACGGCGTCGCGATGGTCGCCGCGCTCCGGGATGCGGGCTGCGAGCCTGCGGGAAAGCGCGCGCTTCTGATCGGCGCGGGCGGCGCGGGTTCGGCCATCGGTCATGCGCTCGTCGAGGCAGGCGTGGCGTCGCTCGCCATCCGCGATTTCGACGCCGCGCGCACCGATGCCCTCGCCTCGCGGCTGGCGTCGTTGGGACGCGGCGCGGTCAGCGTCGCCGATGACGCGGGTGCTGAGACCTACGACATCGTCGTGAACGCGTCGCCGGCGGGCATGCGTCCCGGCGATCCGCTGCCGATCGACGTGTCGCGCCTCGCTCGCACGACCTTCGTCGGCGATGTCGTGACCAAGCCGCCGCTTACGCCTTTCATCGAGGCCGCTCGCGCGCGCGGCTGTCCGACCGTCACCGGCACGCAGATGTTTGGCCGCGTGTGCGATGCGATCGTCGACTATCTGCTGAAGGACTGAGCCCGCGCAAAGCCGCGCCGGGAATCGGAGCAATCTGGTTCAAACGCGCCGCGCGATGCTGCACCATAGCGCGGCGCAATCGTCCCCTCGGGAGCGCACGCCGGCCTCGGCATGCATTGGAAGCCGCCCTTTCACGGGCGGCATTTTTTTGTCCGACGCCATGACGCCCACGCCGGCGCGAGAAGAAACGAGGGTCAATCACGGGTCAACGAAGCTCTCATGAATTCCAACCAACGCATCTTCAAACGCGCGGCGCGGGCGGGCGTCGCGGCTGCCGCGCTCACGTTGCTCGCGGCGTGCGCGAGCGGGCCGGGCGCATCGGCCGCTATACCGTCCGATGCCGCGTTTGCCAACGGGCGCGTCGTCGGCAAGCAATATCTGACGACGGTCGTGGCCGGCGCGCCTGCCTCGTCCGGGCCGACAGTCGGCGTGGGTGCGGGCGGTATCGGCGGCGGCGGTGGCGGATGGAGCGGCGTCGGGGCCGGCGCGGGGCTGAGCTTCGATCTCACGAGCCTCTTCGAAAAGAGCCCGGAACAGACGGCACGGGTCTATCGCTACAGCGTTCAGATGCGCGACGGCGCCAGGCGCGACATCGACAGCACGCTGGATCTGCCGGACGGCGCGTGCGTGACGACGATCGATTCGACGCAGCCGGGTTATCCGCGGCTCGTGGCATCGAACGAATGCTGAGTCTTGCCGACGAAAGCGCAACGGTCAGGACCGGCGTTTTGTGGATGCATCTCATGCGTCACGCGCCTATGCGGCGACGTATCCAGCCATCGGCATAATCGGGCCGAAACGAAACGCACTGCTTCAAACAGACGATTGAGCCGGATCAACGCGTTTGCCATACTGACTCGCATCCGGTTGTCTCCTCACGCGTCCGTTCCCCGACCGGGACAGTCTCGCAACAGACGCGCTCTCGCCGCCTTCCCGGGCGGCTTTTTTTTTGCGCAAAGAAAAAGCCGCCGTTCGGAAACGGCGGCTTCGTTGCGGCATCGACTACGACGCGTGGCTTATTGCGGCTCGTACCACGAGTACGTCGGCAGCGACGTCACCGGCGTGCCGATCTGCAAGGTGATATCGCGCAGCGAATTCAGCGTGATATCGCGCGGATCGCCCATGTAGCGGCGCACATCGCCGTTGTCGTTGATGTAGACGACCACATTGCCCTGGAAGCCCGCGACATTCGTGGTGGTCAGCGTCTCACCCCAGATATCGAAGAACTGACCGAGCGTGAAGCGCTTGTCGTTCGGCGTTTCGATGTGGATGATGCCGGTGTTGTCGTGCGTGTGCAGCTCATAGTTGCACGACCCCGGCAGGCCGATGCTCTTCGGCAGCGCGAGCTGTTGCCCGTTGTTGAAGATCGCCAGATGCGAGTGCACGTGGAACGTCTCCGTCATGCCTGCCGCGCAGACCACGCCATCGACCGGCGCCCCGCTGCCGCCCGTCGCGGTCGCGCCGTCCGGCCAGGCCGAGGCGCCGACGACGCCGCCGTACGTCAGTACGGTGGGCGTGGTGTTGAACGGAGGCGGATCGGTCCACGTGTACGTCGGAATCTGCGCGAGCGGCGTGCCGACTTCCAGCGTCACTTCACCGTTGCGCGGCAGCACGAGGCTCGACAGATCGCCGGTGTATTGCGTGAGCGTGCCGCCCGTGTTCACCCATGCCGTGACCGGTCCCGTGATGCCCGCGACGTTCGTCGACGAGAGCGGCTGCCCCCACACGGAGAAGAACTGGCCGAGCGTGTACTGCGTGTTCGTGCTCGCGTCGATGCGGATCTTGCCGCTGGAATCGTCGGTATGGACGGGATAGACGCATCCCTTCTGCACGGCGAGGCTCGAATCCACCGTGCCGATGTTTGCCGGCAGCGCGAGCAGCTTGCCGTTCTGGTAGATGGAAAGATGCGAGTACGTGTACGAAGCGCCTGCCGGTGCGCAAGTGAGCGCGCCCACGGCCTGGCCCGTGCCGCCCGAGGGCGAGCCGGCGGGCCATTGCGCGGCGCCGAGCGTGGTGCCGTCGATGACGGGCGTCGCGGCGGCGAGCGTCGGCGTGGTGTTCGCCGCGGGCGTGCTGGCGCCGGTAGGCGAACCGGCAGTGGTCGGCGAGCTTGCGCCCGTTGCCGGCGCGCTCGACGAGGTCGTGCCGCTATTCGAACCGCTTCCGCCGCCGCCGCAACCGGCGAGCACGGCGAGCGCAGCCGCCGAAGCGATTGCGCTCATCCAATAGGCATACTTTCCTTCTTTCATGTCTCAACTCCGCTTTTTCGTTAATGAAACTCTTCTCGCGAAGCGCGCTTTTTAAACGCACGACGCATTAGACGGCATGCGCATGCATGCCTTGTCTGCGTGAATCGAGCACACTGGCAAAACCCGAGAAACGACATAAGACAGACGAAACGATTCGTTTCGCTCCGGGCGCGGGTCTAATGCACGCAAGTTTTGCCGTGTATGGCGTTGGCATGCGGTCGATTTATCCGATACACGCCGAAGGCCACGGGACAACGCCCTCGCGGGGCGCGGTTAATCTCGACTAAACGATAATTAACGTGATACGCGTTACGGCGGGTAAATCGCCGGTGAGCGAAGCGTAACGTTACAGCTTCGTCATCGCAAGTGGAACTGTCGCGGTATTTCAACGAGAATCCGATTAATCGCGTATTAATCGTTCATATGTTCAGATTAAAACTCACCGGAAGACAAAACAAAGTATTAATCCGCAATTCTTCGGCAAGTGCTAATTGACAGCGCCGACAGCAACATGAAAGCATGCCCGGCGCAGTCTCCACATTCCCGACCGGAGCGCTCGTCATGATCTTCCACGCGTCCATCCCTGCCCGCGATCCGAAGCACGTCGCGCACGTGCTCGCCGAACTGTGGGACGGCTTCGCCGCGCCCTTCTCGCCTTTCCCCGATGCATGGATGGCCGTCGCGGGCGACGATCGCGGCACCATCATCGAGGTCTATCCGGGCGATCGCGTGATCACGCCGGGCGGCGGTCACGAGACGAGCGTGAGTTATGGCGCGGGGTCGATCGAGCGCCCGCAATACAGCGCGTTCCATATGGCGATCGCGACGAAGCTGAGCGCGGCGCAAGTGCTGGCAATCGGCGAGCGCGAAGGATGGCGCGCGGTGCAATGCACGCGCGGCAACGATTTCTTCGATGTGATCGAGTTCTGGGTCGAGAATTCGACGATGCTCGAATTCCTCACGCCCGAGATGCAGGCTCAGTACCTTGCCTTCGCCACGCCGGAGAACTTCAAGGCGATGGCGGCCGCGGCGGTCGCCTGAGTTTGGCGCACGTTCTAGCCACGCCGCACGATCTCGCCGCCCGTCACGCGGATGGCGGGGAAACGGTCCGTCGGCTTCGCTATTTCGTCCTGCGAAGCCACGATCTCCAGTTCGTAGCGGCCCGCGTCGTACGTCGCCTTCACGACCGCGTTGACTGCCGCGAGCGTATGTTCGAGCGCGTTGCGCAGCGAATCGCCGAGCAGCGTGCGCGCGACGAACACCGCGCTCGTCAGGTCGCCGACGCCGACCGGCTGGCGCGCGAACGGATACAACGGACGCTGCACGAACCACGCTTCGCTCGGGCTGACGGCGAGCATGTTGAACGTATCGGCGCGACTGTTGCGATCCAGCAGATGCTTGACGAGCACGATGCGCGGCCCGCGCGCGATCACTTCGCGGCAGGCATCGACGGCTTCTTCCACCGTTTCGATAGTGCGCCCGACGAGTTTTTCGAGTTCGGTGTGGTTGGGCATCATCGCGTCGGCGACTTCGGGCATGGTCGTGACGAGGAAGTCTTCGATGCCCGGCGCCACCGTGCAGCCGCCCGTCATGCCCATGACCGGATCGCAGAAATACAGCGCACGCGGATTCACCGCCTTCACCATCTTCACGATTTCGACGACCGCGCGCCCTTGCTCCGTCGCGCCGAGATAGCCCGACAGCACCGCGTTGCAGCGGCCCAGCACGCCGATCGCGCCGATGCCGTCGATCACGCTTTGCAGCTCGTCGGCATCGAACACGCTGCCGGTCCAGCGGCCGTATTGCGTGTGATTGGAAAACTGCACCGTGTTGAGCGGCCACACGTTGACGCCGAGCCGCCGCATGGGAAACACCGCCGCGCTATTGCCCGCATGCCCGAAGACGACGTGCGACTGGATACTCAGGACGTTATTCATATTGCGATTCCAGGGCGAGGCATGGGCGGTGATGGATGACTGTCGGGCTCGACAGCGAGACGTGCTCCGCGGAATTGCTCCGCGGACGTGCTTCGTATTGTGCCGTGCCGCGACGTAATGCGGCACGGCCCGCTCGTTATAAATTGCGCCAACGCAATCAGCCAGTCGCGCGGCTGCAACAACGCCGCGACGCGCGAGGGCACGGTGCTTGCTCCATGCGTCGCGGATGCGATGCACTCGGCCGCTTTCGGAGAAACCGTCGCGCGCGCCATCGATAAATATTCGAACGACTTCAGTACACGAATCCGAATGCGCGCCGGATAATGCAACGACTGGCAACGACTGCAAGCGCTCGCTTCCGGCGCCCGCGCACAGCCATCACACGAGGACTCCCGCACCACTCACACGACATCAACAGACGCAAGTCAAATCAGGAGCTGACATGGAGACGCCGTCTAAGAATCGCACCGATTTGCAAAAGTCGACCCTCGCAATCGTCCTTGCCGGCGGGCGCGGCACGCGTCTCGGGCCGCTCACGGACAAGCGCGTGAAACCCGCCGTCCATTTTGGCGGCAAGTACCGCATCGTCGATTTCGCGCTGTCCAATTGCCTCAATTCAGGCATCCGCCGTATCGCGGTCGTCACGCAGTACAAGGCGCATTCGCTGTTGCGCCATCTGCAGCGCGGCTGGGGTTTCCTGCGCGGCGAGTTCAACGAGTTCATCGATATCTGGCCGGCGCAGCAGCGCGTCGATTCGAGCTGGTATCGCGGCACCGCCGACGCCGTGTTCCAGAATCTCGACATCATCCGGTCGATCGCGCCGCAGTTCATCATCGTGCTGGCGGGCGATCACGTCTACAAGATGGACTACACGCGCATGGTGCTGGATCACGTCGAAAGCGGCGCGGACTGCACGGTCGGCTGCATCGAAGTGCCGCGCATGGAAGCGACCGCATTCGGCGTGATGCACGTCGACGAAAACCGCCGCGTCACCGACTTCCTCGAAAAGCCCGCCGATCCGCCCGCGATGCCCGGCAAGCCCGATATCGCGCTGGCGAGCATGGGCATCTACGTGTTCAGCGCGAAGTATCTGTATCACCTGCTCGAGGAAAACATCGCGGCGTCGAGCACGGATCACGATTTCGGCAAGGACATCATTCCGCGCGTGGTGACGAGCGGCCGCGCGATCGCGCATCCGTTCAGCATGTCTTGCGTGACGTCCGACGCCGATCCAAACGCACCCGCGTATTGGCGCGATGTCGGCACCGTCGACGCCTACTGGGCGGCAAATCTCGATCTCGCCTCGACCATCCCGCAACTCGATTTGTATGACCGCAACTGGCCGATCTGGACCAACCAGGAACAGTTGCCGCCGGGCAAGTTCGTGCGCGACCTGAACGGCCAGCAAGGCGCGATCACGAATCTGCTCGTGTGCGGCGGCTGCGTGATATCGGGATCGCAGGTATCGAAGTCGGTGTTTTCGTCGGCGGTGCGCGTGCATTCGTTCTGCAACCTCAACGAGGCGGTCCTGTTGCCGCAGGTGACGGTCGGGCCGAGTTGCCGATTGCAGCGCGTCGTGGTCGATCGCGGGTGCACGATACCGGAAGGGCTCGTGATCGGCGAGGATCCGGACGACGACGCCGCGCGCTTCTTCCGCACCGAATCGGGCGTCACGCTGGTCACGCGCGAGGCGCTCGCGAGGCTCGCGCAGCGTTAGCCATCGCAAGCTGCGTGGCCGCAACGTCGTACATGGCCGGAGCACGACGCTCGATCGTCGGTTCCGGCTGATCCTCAATGTGTCCCTGGAGCGCCGATGACCCTTTGCGTGCTGCACGTCGCAGCAGAAATGTTTCCGCTGTTGAAAACCGGCGGCCTCGCCGATGTCGCCGGCGCGTTGCCGCCCGCGCAATCGCAATTGGGCATGGATGTGCGCGTGGTGCTGCCGGGCTTTCCGGCCGTGCTCGCGGGCCTGTCCGATCTGGAGCCGGTCGCCGATCTGGGCGCGGCCTTCGGCGCGGGGCAAGTGCGGCTCGAACGCGGCGTGCTGAAGCCGCATGGCGTCGTGGTGTACGTCGTGCGCGCGGATGCGTTTTACGACCGCCCCGGCAATCCTTATCTCGATGCCGCGCATCGCCCGTATGCGGATAACGATCGCCGCTTCGCGCTGCTCGGCTGGAGCGCGGCGCGCATCGCAACCGGCGCCGATCCCGCGTGGAAGCCGCACATCGTCCACGCGCACGACTGGCACGCGGGCCTCGCGCCCGCCTATTTGCGCGCGTTCGAACGCGGCGGCGCGGCTCGCGTGGCGAGCGTGATGACCGTGCACAACCTCGCGTATCAGGGCGTGTTCCCGGCGTCCGAATTCGGCGTGCTGCAGTTGCCCGGCGACTTCTACGCCGTCGATGGCCTCGAGTTCTACGGCCACGTTTCCTTCCTGAAGGCGGGCCTCTTCTACGCGGACCGCATCACCACGGTCAGCCCGACCTACGCCCGCGAGATTCAGACGCAGGCGCACGGCGCGGGACTGCACGGCCTCTTGCAGACGCGCACGCACGACATCAGCGGCATTCTGAACGGCGTCGACTATACGATCTGGAGCCCGACGATCGACGACGCCATCGCGTCGCGCTACACGGCCGCGAAGCCGTCCGGCAAGAGCAAGTGCAAGACCGCGCTGCAAGAACGCGTGGGCCTCGCGCGCGACGACGACGCCCTGCTCTTCGGCGTCGTCAGCCGTCTGACTGAGCAGAAAGGGCTCGACCTGCTGCTTTCGGCAGTGCCGGATATCGTGCAGCGCGGCGGACAGCTCGTCGTGCTCGGCACCGGCGACCCGGCGCTCGAAACCGGCATGAAGAACGCGGCGGCGGCGCATCCGGGCGCGGTCGCGGTGGTGCTCGGTTTCGACGAAACGCTGTCGCACTCGATCATCGCGGGCAGCGACGTGGTCATGGTGCCGTCGCGCTTCGAGCCGTGCGGACTCACGCAGCTGTACGCGCTCGCCTATGGCGCGTTGCCGCTGGTGCATTGCGTGGGCGGACTGGCCGATACCGTCGTCGATTGCTCGCTCGAAAATCTCGCGGAAGGACTCGCGACCGGCTTCGTGTTCGAGAACTTCGACCGCGCGAGCATCGTCGCGGCCATCCGCCGGGCGTTCGCGCTCAAGGGACGCCGCACCGAATGGAAGGCCGTCGTCAAGCGCGCGATGTGTCAGAGCTTCGGCTGGGAAACGGCGGCGCTGCGGTACGCGGAGGTGTATCAGGGGCTGCTCGCACCCTGAGCCGGGCGCGTCACTTGCTCGCCCGGGGAGATTCACACGACCCCGGGAACAGTCATGCAAAAAGCTCTCGCAGGCCAGATCGCGCTCGTGACGGGCGCGAGTTCGGGAATCGGCGCGGGTGTCGCGAAGGCGCTCGCCGAGGCGGGCGCGCACGTCGCCATCAACTATCACTCGCACGCGGAGCCGGCTGAAAAGCTCGCCGATGAAATCGCGTCGCTCGGCGGCGAAGCTCTTCCGGTCGGCGCGGACGTCTCCGACGAAAACGACGTGGACGCCATGTTCGATGCCGTCGTCAAGCGCTTCGGCACGGTCGATATCGTCGTCGCCAATTCGGGGTTGCAGCAGGACGCGGCGTTCGCCGAGATGTCGCTCGCCGACTGGCGGAAGGTGATCGAAACGAATCTCACGGGCCAATTTCTCACGGCGCAGCGCGCGGTGCGCGAGTTCCAGCGGCGCGGGCCGAGTCCGGTCTCGAAGGCGCTGGGCAAGATCATCTGCATGAGTTCCGTGCACGAAGTCATTCCGTGGGCGGGACACGTGAACTACGCGGCGTCGAAGGGCGGCATTCAGATGATGATGAAATCGCTCGCGCAGGAAGTCGCGCCGCAGCGCATCCGCGTCAACTCGATCGCGCCCGGCGCGATCCGCACGCCGATCAATGAAGCCGCGTGGGCGTCGAAAGAAGCGATGGACCGCCTGCTGACGCTCGTGCCGTACGGACGCATCGGCGAAGTGGACGACATCGGGCGGGCGGCCGTGTGGCTCGCGTCGGATGATAGCGATTACGTGGTCGGCACCACGCTTTTCGTCGATGGCGGCATGACGCTTTATCCCGCGTTCGCCGGCAACGGCTGAACAGCAGCACAACGATAACGGGGGCGAATTTGAAAACAATGGAAGTCGATGTCGCCGTGATCGGCGCGGGCACCGCCGGCATGGCCGCGTTCCGGGCGGCGCGCGATGCGGGCGCGAACGCCGTGCTCATCGAAGGCGGCGAACTCGGAACGACGTGCGCGCGCGTCGGCTGCATGCCGTCGAAGCTGCTGATCGCCGCCGCCAACGGGCTACATGATGCACGCGCGCTCGGGCCGCGCGGCATCGAAGGCGGCGAGGCGCTAGCGGCCGACTCCGCCCGCGTGATGGACTACGTGCGGCGCGAGCGCGATCACTTCGTGGCCGGCGTCATCGAGGAAACGGAGGCGTTTCCCGAAGGCGCGATCCTTCGCGGCGAGGCGCGCTTCGAATCGCCGCAGCGTTTGATGATCGGCCACGACACGCGCGTGGAAGCGAAAAGCGTGGTCATTGCGACGGGCGCATCGTCCGTGGTGCCCGACGAGCTGAAAGTGTTCGGCGACAAGCTGATCACGAGCGACGATCTCTTCGAATTGCGTGCGCTGCCGAAGCGCATTGCCGTGTTCGGCGCGGGACCGCTCGCGCTCGAATTGGGACAGGCGCTCTCGCGGCTGTCGGTCGATGTGTTCATGTTCGGCAAGGGCGGCAGCGTCGCCGCGTTGTCCGATACACCCGTGCGCGATGCGCTCGCCGCCGCGCTCGCCAGCGAGTTCTATTTCGATCCCGACGCGCATATCGACGGCATGTCGCTCGAAAACGGCCAGCCGACGCTGCGCTTTACCTCGCGCGACGGCGAGAAGCGCATCGAGCGTTTCGACCTCGTGCTTGCCGCGACCGGCCGCGCGCCGGATTTGAAGCCGCTGGCGCTGGATCGCGCGGGCATCGAACTGAACGACAAGGGCGTGCCGCTTTTCGACGAAACCACGATGCAGTGCGGCAAAAGTTCGATTTTCATCGCGGGCGATTGCGACGGCACGCGCCCGTGGCTCCACGACGCCGCCGACGAAGGCAAGCTCGCCGGCGACAACGCCGCGCGCTTCCCGGACGTGCAGGCGGTCGAGCGCAAGGTGCCCTTCTCGATCGTGTTCTGCGAGCCGCAGGTGGCGATCGTCGGCGCTTCGTATGACGAACTCGAAAAGCAGATGACCGTGACCGGCGAGGCGTCGTTCGAGACACAGGGCAGAAGCCGCGTGATGCGCCAAAATCGGGGCCTGCTTCACGTCTATGCCGACGCGAAGACCGGCACGCTGCGCGGCGCGCAAGGCTGCGGTCCGGCAATGGAACATCTCGGGCATCTGCTCGCGTGGGCCGTTCAACTGGAACTGACGCTCGACGACATGCTGAAGCTGCCGTTCTATCACCCGGTCGTGGAGGAAGGCTTGCGCACGGCGCTGGAAGATGCCGACAGGAAGTGCTACGCAGAGCGATCCGCGAAGCCGCCCGCGATGCCGAGCGCAGCGGGTTACTGAATCCGCGCGCCGAAAGAAAACTGTCTGGTCAGCCTGATTTCTGCAACCTCGATCGGTGATCTAAGATAGAAGGGCTTGCGCAAATGTATCCGGGCTCGAAATGGGCGCGGATCAAAGCGCCCGGCCCTCGATGAGAAGCCGCACCCAACTGTCCTCAAAAAGGCCTCAGTCTGCAGGACTGGATTTTTTGTCAGGGTTTCAGTTGGGCCGTGAGCCGTTTATCTTCATCACAGGTCAGTGGTCGCAAAAGCAGGCGGGAAAGCTGTTCAGGCGATGGCCGGTTGCGCCCGGTACTCGCCCCCCTTGGCCAGAATCGCCCAGACGATTCTGGCCATTTTGTTGGCAAGTGCGCAGGCGACGACATTGCTGTGACGGCGACGCAGCAGGGCTTGTAGCCAGCGCCCGAGCGCATCCGTTCTGCGCTCGGCGTAACGCATCACCGCACGCGCACCTTGCACGAGCAGACTGCGCAGTGCTTGTTGCCACGCTTGGAGATTCCGAGGAGAGTCGCTCGACCGCCGGTCGAATGCTGGCGCGGCACCAGACCGAGGGATGCGGCGAAGTCACGACCACACTTGAACGCACGCGCGTCGCCGGCCATGGCCAGCAAGCTGCTGGCGGTAATCGGGCCGATGCCCGGAATCGTGAGCAGGCGCTGGCCCGCTTCATCTTCGAGCGTCTGTTGCTTGATTTGCGTCTCAAGCTCGAGGATTTCCTGACTCAACTGCGCGTAGCGCTGATGCAAACGCAGCAACAAGGCCACCATCGTGGGTGGCAGTGCGTGTCTGAGATCATCAAGGAGCACCGGCAGGCGCGTGATGGCCAGCGCACCGATTGGCAAGTCGATACCGAATTCGAGCAGGAAAGCGTGAATCTGATTGCTGGTTGCAGTGCGCTCGCCGACAAGCGATTCGCGCACCCGATGCAGCGCGAGCAGCGTCTGCTGCTCGGCTGTCTTGACTGCGACAAAGCGCATAGAGGGGCGCGAGGCGGCTTCGCAAATGGCTTCGGCGTCGGCGAAGTCAGTCTTATTGCCCTTGACGAACGGCCTGACGAACTGCGGCGCAATCAAGCGAACCTGATGTCCATACGACTGAGCCTTGCGCGCCAGCCAATGCGCGCCAGCGCAAGCTTCCATCGCTAGCACGGCGACCGGACAAGTGGCCAGGCATGTGTAGAGCTGCTTGCGCGTCATCTTCTTGCGCCAAATCTGCGTACCGCGTGCGTCCTGCGCGTGCACGAAGAAACAATGCTTGCCCAGATCAATACCGATGAGCGTCGCGTCCGTCATGATGGCCTCCGGAAAAAGGAAATGGCCCGATCAGCGTAAGCCGATCGGGCCATTTCGGTCAGGCTGACCATCTCATTAAGGCCGGCTGCACGCCGGCCTTCGTCGTTGCAATACCGCCTGAATTAATCAGCTTCCGCCCAAGCCATATTGCAGTGCGAGATCGAAGCCGAGCACGACCATCGAGCAGAAAAGGCCCGCCAGCAGATTCGCCAGCCGATGGCCGACGTCCTTATGCCGCGTCAGCACGGCCCCCGCGAGGAACGCGATTTCCACGATCACCTGCATGGCGAATACGGCGATCATCAACGCGAACTCATAACCCATCGCGTTGAAGTTGGTGAAGTTGAAGCCATTCACCGCGACCCACGACCCCACTCGCCACGCTTCGTATGCCAATAGCAGCAACGGAAAGAAATAGCTGGCGACATAAGTCGGCACGGTGGCGTGCCGCAATTCCATGTTCAAATGACGTGTGACTTGCATCGCGTACTCCTCGTTTGGTCGCCCGAAAGGCCGGGCTTTTCGCCTGCGTCGGAGGCGCGCGTCGCGTCGATTATCAAGGCGCTTAAATCAACGACACACGCGCGTCGTGCTTTCAGAATAGGACATTTTTTTGGAAAGCGAATCATCGTATTCCCGATCATTCCGCCCGATAAGCGAGTCCGCGATGCGTTGTGCAGTGCAGCTTAATAAAAGGGCTAAATACTCATATCGAATCGGCACGCACGTGCGTGCCGTATCACGCACTTATTCTTTTCCGTATAACTTGATAATGCCTGAAAAATCGAGTCCGCCGAGGCCCTGCTGACTCATCGACTGGTACAACTGCTGCGCCAGCGCGCCCATGAAAACAGGCTGCTTCGCGCCGCGCGCGGCATCGACGGCGAGGCCGAGATCCTTGAGCATCAGATCCGCGCCGAAGCCGCCGCTATATCCGCGCGACGCGGGCGCCGTTTCCACGATGCCCGGATACGGATTGCACGTGTCCGCGCTCCAGCATCGCCCGGTCGACGTGTTGATGATGCTCGCCAGCTTCGCCGGATCGATACCGAGCGTTTCCCCCAGTTTCATCGCTTCCGCGACGCCGATCATCGAGACGGCGAGCAGCAGGTTGTTGCATATCTTCGCGATCTGCCCGGTGCCGGTTTCGCCGCAGCGCACCATGTTCTTGCCCATGCCGGCGAGCACCGGGCGCAGCGTTTCGAAGAGCGCCTCGTCCGCGCCGACCATGAAGGTCAGCGTGCCCGCCTGCGCGCCGACGACGCCGCCAGACACCGGCGCATCCGCGAACGGATTGCCGTGCGCGGTGGCCGCCTCGCCGATGAGCTTCGCCGTCGCGGGATCGATCGTGCTGCTGTCCACGAGCGGCACGCCTGCCCGCACGCCCGCGAGCACGCCGTCGTCGTTCAGGTAGACCGCTTTCACGTGCTGCGCGGCGGGCAGCATCGTGATGACGGCTTCCGCGCTTTCCACCGCTTCGCGCGGCGATGCGGCGAGCGTCGCGCCGGCATTTTTCGCGGCATCGAGTGCGGGCGCGGACAAGTCGAAGGCAGTCACGGCGTGCCCCGCTTTCAGGAGATTCGCCGCCATCGGGCCGCCCATGTGGCCTAAGCCGATAAAACCGATTTGCATCGTCGTTTCTCCGTCGTTATCGCAGCGAAATCGTCGTGTTCACGCCGTCGTTCACGGTCGCGTCGTCGAACCAGCGCGCCGTCACGGTCTTCGTCTGCGTGTAGAACTGCACGACCTGCTTGCCGTACGGCCCCAGATCGCCGAGTTTCGAGCCGCGCGAACCCGTGAAGCTGAAGGTCGGCACCGGCACCGGAATCGGAATGTTGATGCCCACCTGGCCGATGTCGATCTCGCTCTGGAACTTGCGCGCCGCCGCCCCGCTCTGCGTGAAAAGCCCTACGCCGTTGCCCATCGGATTGCGGTTGACGAGCGCGATGGCGTCGTCGAGCGTCGGCGCTTCGACGATGCATAGCACCGGCCCGAAAATCTCCGTCCTGTAGATGGTCATGTCGGTGGTGACATCGGAAAAAATCGTCGGCCCGATGAAGTTGCCGTTCTCGTAACCCGACACCGCGATGCCGCGCCCGTCGAGCGCGAGCGTCGCGCCCTCTTCCACGCCCTTCTCGATCAGCCCGAGAATGCGCTCCTTCGCCGTCCGCGACACGACCGGCCCGAGGTCCGCGCCCGCCTCCACGCCCGCGTTGACCTTAAGCGACCGCGCGCGCTCGACCAGGTCCGGCAGCCATTCTTTCGACGCGCCCACGAGCACCACCACCGACGTCGCCATGCAGCGCTGCCCCGCCGCGCCGAAGCCCGCGCCGGCCAGCGCGTTGAGCGTCTGCTCCTTGTTGGCGTCCGGAAGCACGACGGCGTGATTCTTCGCGCCCATCATCGACTGCACGCGCTTGCCGTGCTGGCTCGCAAGGTTGTAGACGTGCGTGCCGACAGTTGTCGAGCCGACGAACGAAATCGCCTTGATATCCGGATGCGTGCAGAGCGCATCGACGACATCCTTGCCGCCGTGCACGACGTTCAGCACGCCCGGCGGCATGCCCGCCTGCATCGCCAGTTCGACGAGTTCCATCGTCGACAGCGGGTCCTGCTCGGACGGCTTCAGCACGAAGGTGTTGCCGCAGACGATCGCCATCGGGAACATCCAGAGCGGGATCATCGCGGGGAAATTGAACGGCGTGATGCCGGCGCAGACGCCGATCGGCTGACGCAGCGTGTACGTATCGACGCCGCCCGCGACGTTCTCCGCGAATTCGCCCTGCTGCAGCGTGCCGATGGAACAGGCGTGCTCGACCACTTCGAGGCCGCGGAAGATGTCGCCTTCGGCATCCGCGAGCGTCTTGCCCTGCTCGGCGGTCAGCGTCTCGGCAATGCGCTTCATGTTCTGCCGGACCAGGTCCTGAAAGCGGAGCATGAGCCGCATGCGCACGCCGAGCGGCGTCGTGCGCCACGTCGCGAAGGCCGCTTGCGCGGAGGCGACGGCGGCGTTCACTTCGTCCGGCGTCGCGAACGGCACGCGGCCCACGACTTCCTGCGTCGCCGGATTGACGATGTCGCGCCAATCGCTCGTCTTCGAATCGACGAACTCGCCGTCGATGAGCAGCTTCGCGGTGCGCACGCGCGCGCGCTGCGCCGGTTGTTCAGCAGCGATATTCACGGATGACTCCTTGGGGGATCAATGCGAAAAAGGAGGGAGCGAAGACGCGCGCGGGAAAGCGCGGTTTGATGAGGCATGTCGTCTCCGTTATGAGTATTCGGCCCGCTATTTGGCAGGCTCGTGACTTTGAGTATAGTTATGCAAAAGTCTGTCAAGGCACGAGAAAAATACCCGATCGATATGCAAAAACGCCCGACGCTCGATCCCGCCAAACTCAACTGGGACGATCTGCGCTATTTCCTCGAAGTCGCCCGCACGCAGCGCGCGAGCGGTGCGGCGAAGCGCCTGGGCGTCGATTACACGACGGTCGCGCGGCGCGTGCGCGCGCTGGAAGATGCGCTCGGCACGCTGCTCTTCGATAAATCGCGCAGCGGCGGTTTCGTGCTGACGGCGGAAGGCCAGCGCCTGCTCGGTTTCGTCGACGCGATGGAAACGACGGTGCAATCCGCCACCGAGCAGATCGCCAATACGGGACACGCGCTCTCGGGGCACGTGCGCGTCGGTTCGACGGAAGGCTTCGGCTGCTTCTTTCTCGCGCCGCAGCTCGCGCGCTTTCAGGACGCGCATCCGAACATATCCATCGATCTGCTACCGGTGCCGCATTTCGTGAGCCTGTCGAAGCGCGAGGCGGATATCGCGGTGACGCTCGAGCGGCCCGAGCAAGGCCAGTACGTCTACACGAAGCTCTGCGACTATCGGCTCAAGCTGTATGCAACGCCCGATTACCTCGCCGCACACGAGCCGATCCGCACACCCGACGATCTGCGCAGCCATCGCTTCGCGAGCTATATCGACGATCTCGCGTTCAGCCACGAACTGCTGTATCTCGAACGCGCGGTGCCCGGCGCAGTGTCGCGCTGGCGCAGCACGAGCGCGATTGCGCAATATCACGCGGCGCTGCAGGGCCGTTCGCTCGCGATCCTGCCGTGCTTCATGGCGTCGCCCGATGCGCGGCTCGTGCCGGTGCTGGCCGATCAGATCGTCGTGACGCGCGCGTTCTTTCTCTCGTGCCGCGAGGACTTGCGCCGGCTGCGGCGCATCACCGCCGTCTGGGACTATCTGCGCGCGGCGGCCGAAGCGAACCGCGCGTTCCTCATGGGCGATGCGCCCGGCATGGCCTGGGTGGACATCAAGCCCGCGTGAGTGAGCGGCGGCGGCGTCGCGCGTAACGCTTTTTGACTTTGTTATCGCGATCAAGTGTTTTAATGCCGCTTTTCGGCGATAAACGCTGTCAGCCCGTCTCACCACTACCCCGTATTACATTGATTCGCTATCCCAATCGATTATCGGCGCACCGCGCGGGTCGCCTCGAATCGCGCTGCTCGCGCCGTGCGTCCCGCTTCGTTCAACCCCGCCACCTTTTCGCCGTCCGCTGATGCCGTTCGTCATCTGGTCCAGGCGGTCGATGTCCAGCCAGCGCATCCGCTTCGTCGAAGCGCGCACGGCGCGCACCATCGCCGTCGTCGCATTGGTGGCGCTTCTGATCGCGGCACTCGCGATCGGCATCGTCATCGGCACGATGTTCGCGCGCACGCATCTCGGCGAGAAGCAGGCGCTCGCGGCGCGGCGTTCCTATGAAATCGAGCAGCTCGGCCGTATCGACGCAAATCTCAGTGCGCTCGGGCCGCGCGTCGCCGCGCTCGCCGCCCAGTTGAGCGAACTGCGCGACTTCGACATCCGGCTGAAAGGCTCGTCGGGCGGCGGCAACGCGCAGGGCGTTCATGATGTGCCGCCGCTGCCGGACAGCCAGGAGCCCGCGACATCGCTCGACGGCGCGGGCGGCCCGGAACTGCCGCCGCGCTTGTGCGAAACGGATCACGCGAGCGAGGGCACGCCGTCGCAACGGCTCAAGCGCGCGGCGAAAGCGGTCGATTGCCTCGACGACACGCTCTCGCAACTCCAGAGCCAGACGGTCGCGCACTACGTCGCGTACATGGCGTTTCCCGGCCGCGACCCCGCGCCGGGCGCGCGCTTCGGCTCGCCGTACGGCAATCGCATCGATCCGTTCACGGGGCACGCCAGTTTTCATCCGGGACTCGATCTCGTCGCGCCCACCGGCACGGCGATTCTCGCGAGCGCGGGCGGACGCGTCGTGCAGGCAGGCGAACGCAACGGCTACGGCAACGCCGTCGATATCCGCCATGCGAACGGCATCGTCACGCGCTACGGACATGCATCGCGCGTGCTCGTGAAGGAAGGCCAGTTCGTGATGCCGGGCGATGAAATCGCCGAAGTCGGATCGACGGGCCGTTCGACCGGGCCGCATCTGCACTTCGAAGTGATCGTCGGCGGCGCGCAGATCGATCCGAAGCCCTATCTCTCGCTCTTCACGCACAAGCCCAATGCGAAAGGCTGATTCAAAACGGGTGTCGCTGAAGCTCACCCAGCATCGTTACTCGCTCACACCGAAGCGCAACGCCGCCTGGCTGCCGGGCGCGATCGCGGCCCTCTGCGCGGTCGGCGCACTCGTCGCGGCGAGCATCGCGCTGAAAAGCTCGCAGGACCAGTCGCGCAGGCTCGACACGCTGTGCGCGCCGCCCGCGTCCGAACAGACGCTGCGCGAGCAACTGGTTCACGCGCAATTCGCACTGGAACAGGAAGCCGCGACGCGCACCGCGCTGGAACAACGCGTCGCGCAAGGCACCGCGCAGATCGAACGATTGCAGACCGATCTCGCTTTCCTCAGGAAGCAACGCTGATTCATCCGGCCATCGTGGCCATGCCGCGCGGCGTGGCCGTTTGAAACCCCTTTGATCGCATCACAAGGATTCGCCATGTTTTCATCGAAGAAAGACCCAAAGAGCGTCAAGTCCGCGAAGCTCTCCACGCTCGTCGCACAGAACGTGCACGTTTCGGGCGATATCGAATTCAGCGAGGGCCTGCGCATGGACGGCCAGGTGACCGGCAACGTCACGGGCCGTCCGGGCGACGAATCGCTGCTCGTCGTGAGCGATCAGGGCGCGATTCACGGCAACGTCAGCGCATACGACGTCATCATCAACGGCCGCGTGGTCGGCGACGTCACGGTCGCGCATTTCGTCGAACTGCAATCGAACGCGCACGTGCACGGCAACATCTTCTATCAGAAGCTGCGCATGGACGTCGGCGCGACGGTCGAAGGCAAGCTGACCAAGCTCGATTCGATGCAGACGGCCCCCGCCGCGCTGCCCGCCGCCGAAGTCGTGCCGGCGCTCGATTACTCCGCAAGCTGAACGTCGCGCGGGGTTGCACGAAGCCCGTTTCACGAGGCAATCCGCTAAGATTTCCCCGATGACGAAGCCACGCGCTCGTAGCCGCCAGGCACGAGCGCGCGGCCCATTACATCGACATAACAAGGGCGCCCCCATGCTCGTCAATTGCGCGGCCTATCAGAACGGCCGGAAGCTCGCGGACGTACATATCGATGATATCAACGCATATCGCGATCTGCCCGACTCTTTCATTTGGGTTGCGCTCAAAGAGCCGGGACCCGGCGAACTCGCGCACATGGCGCAGCAGTTCGGCCTGCACGAACTGGCCGTCGAAGATGCACAGCACGGGCATCAGCGGCCGAAGATCGAGGAATACGGCGATTCGCTCTTCGCCGTGTTTCATACGGTCGAGTTCGACGAAGAAGGCGAATTGCTCGTCGGCGAGATGAACGTATTCGTCGGCAGGAATTACGTCATCTCGGTGCGTAATCGGACGACGCAAGGCTTCCAGGAAGTGCGCAAGCGCTGCGAGCGCGAGCCGCATCTGCTCAAGCACGGTCCGGCGTTCGTCATGTACGCGCTGCTCGATGCCGTCGTCGATCGCTATTTCCCCATTCTCGAAACGCTCGGCGCGGACCTCGACGAAGTCGAAGAGCGCATCTTCGAGCACAACGGATCGGCGGCGTCGCGGGAGATCATCGAGGATTTGTACTCGCTCAAGCGCCGCATGACGCTTTTGCAGCATCACACCGCGCCCTTGCTCGAAGCCGTCAGCAAGCTCTACGGCGGACGGCCGCCCGGCGTCTGCGCGGGCATGCAGGAATATTTCCGCGACGTGTACGACCACTTGCTGCGCATCGTGAAGACCATCGAGGGCCGACGCGAAATGATCGTCACGGCGATTCAGGTCAATCTCGGTCTCATCGCGCTCGCGGAAAGCGAAGTGACCAAGCGCTTAGGCTCGTTCGCGGCGCTCTTCGCCGTGCCGACGATGATCGCCGGCATCTACGGCATGAACTTTCATCGCATTCCGGAACTGGACTGGGCGTACGGCTATCCGGCGTGCATCGGCGTGATGCTGGTCGTCGATGTGCTGTTGTTCCTGCGCTTTAAGAAGGCAGGTTGGTTATAATGGCGACTTCGATGCGAAGTTTGCATCGGTAGTCGAACATTCATAGGGCATCGCGCGGGAACTTTTGCGCGATGTTGTCTGTCTAATCGGACATGTTTGCTGTGATTTACCAAAGCCGCAGTCTTGCAATCTGACTCGGTGGCCGCAGCTAAAAGCAGCAGCAGACACGTTCAATCCTGCAGTCATGCATCACATCGCACGTTGGCAGCCGTGGCATCGCGCCGGACATCACTTCGGAGCGGTTCATGCGCCAATGTCGCCGTCCCGGTCATGCCGGCCAGGGTTCGCCGCCTCACGGTGAACTCCGCAGTTCCGGCCTATGCCGTCAAGCTCAGCACGAGCCTGAAACGAGACGCGGCGCGCTCATTCGAGCGTGCCGGACACGCTTTACATCGCTTCTGACGCATTGCAGCGACGATGCCTTCTGGCGCAGCCGCTCGTGCATCCATCCGCGAAACCGGCGTTGTGTGCCTGCTCGTGTGCCCGCGCGCGTATCGCGTCAAGGCGGGCAATGGATGGATGAATGAGGCAGGCGCAGCACCCTACACCACCTTCAACAGGAGCTCAAATGGCGAAAGAAGAACTCATCGAACTCGATGGCATCGTTGACGAAGTGCTTCCCGACAGCCGCTACCGCGTGACGCTGGACAATGGCGTCGTCGTGGGCGCGTACGCTTCGGGCCGCATGCGCAAGAACCATATCCGCATTCTGGCCGGCGACCGCGTCACGCTGGAGCTGTCCGTGTACGACCTTACGAAAGGCCGCATCAATTTCCGTCACAAGGACGAACGCGCAAGCGGCGGCGGCGGGGCACGCGCACCGATGCGCCGGCGTTAATCCTCAAGCATCTGCAGTTAGCGTCCACCGCTGATCCGAAGGCTGTTTCGAAGCCCCGATCCGCGGCGGGCGACCCCCCGAAGTCTCATCCGCGCGCCGACAAGAGCGCGTTGATCCCCACCGCAAATCCATCGGCGTCGTTCGTCGCCGACACCAGGCTCGCGCGGCTCTGCACGCCTTCCGACGCCTGCCCCATCGCAATCGACACCCCTGCAATATCGAACATCGCGATATCGTTGGTCATGTCGCCGAGCACGGCCACGCGCTCGAGCGGCACGTTCCTGCGCCGCCCGAGCTCGCGCACCGCTTCGCCCTTGTTCGCGAGCAGATGCGTGATGTCGAGGTAATAGCTCTGCGAGCGCGCCGCGTTCGCGCGCCCCTCCAGCCGCCCCTGCAGTTGCTGTTCGACGCGCTCAAGCAACGGCGCATCGGCCGTCGAGCCGACGATCTTGTCGACCGCATCCAGATCCACGTCGTCGAAACGCTGCACGAGCACGCCGTCGTAACCGACCGTGCGACGCTCGCGCGGCACGTACGCGCCGTCCGGATTCGTCAGATACCACACGTCGCCGACGAACACCCACGCATCCACACCCGCCGACGCCAGCGCTTCCAGCGATGTCTGCACCGCGTCGCGCGGCAGCTTGTGCGCGGCGAGCACTTCCCACGTGCGCGGCGCGACGAGATTGCCGCCGTTATACGACGCGTACGGCATGTCGACGGCGAGCGTCTCGACGATATGGCGCATGCCCGCGCCCGGCCGGCTGCTCGCCACCGTGAATTCGACGCCCGCCTCGTGCAGACGGCGCACCGCGTCTTTCGCGGCCTCGCTGATCGACTTGTCGGTGTGAAGCAGCGTGCCGTCGCAATCCGATACGACGAGCTGGACCTGCGCGAGCGCCTCGAAAGCGGCGGCGCCGTCGCCCGTCACGCTATGCAAACCGTATTGGCCATTCGCGTTCATGAAAGCGCTCCTTCGCGCTGATTGAAATGAGGCAATTGACGGGTCTCGCGCACGGAACGCGGATGCCACAGCTTCGCGCCGCCCTCGATGCCCGCCGCGTTCGACACGACCGCCACGTGCGCCGGCAACTTGAATTTCAGATGCGCCGCGTTGCCGCCGCCGATCCACAGTTTGTCGTAGTTCACGAGCGACGCCAGAATGCCGACGATTTTCTCCACGCGCCGGTTCCAGCGCTTGCTGCCGGCCTTTTCGCGCGCCGCGTTGCCGATGTATTCGTCGTAAGTCCGGCCCTTCGAGACCGGATGATGCGCGAGTTCCAGATGCGGCATCAGTTCGCCGTCGCGGAAAAGCGCGGTTCCTGCGCCCGTGCCGAGCGTCAGCACCATCTCGATGCCGCTTCCTTCGATGGCCGCGAGCCCCTGCATTTCCGCGTCGTTGATCATGCGCACGGGCACGCCGCCCAGACGCTGCGCGATCATGTCCGCGAGCGGCACGCGATACCAGTATTCGTTGCCGAGATTCGGCGCGGTCAACACGACGTTCTCGCGCACGACGCCGGGAAAGCCGATCGAGATATGCGTCGGCGGTTCCTCGACGATCGGCGCGACCAGCGTCATCAGCGTATCGACGACGACATCGGGCGTCGCGGGCTTGGGCGTCGGCACGCGCACGCGCTCGCTTTTCATTTCGCCGTCTTCGGAAAGAACGGCGGCCTTCAACCCCGTCCCGCCGATATCGATGGCCAAAATGCGGTCGGCCTTCGGCGCGCCCTTGGCGGTGGACACGCGCGTCCTGTGCTTCGTTCTGGTTTCCGTGCTCACGTTTTTTGTCCTTCTTCGTTGTGTTGATCCGCATCGTCGGTCGGCGAATTCAACGCCCGCCACGCGCGGCCATCCGCAGCGAGCAGGGCATCCGCCGCTTCCGGACCCGCGCTGCCGGCCGCATAGCCGTGCACGGGCAGATCGCCATCCGGATGCAGCACGCGATCCACCACCGCCCACGCCGTCTCGATGCTGTCCGCGCGCTGGAAGAGCGTCGCGTCGCCGAGCATGCAATCGTAGAGCAGCGTTTCGTAGCCGACGTTCGCGCTCGCCGCGAAGAAATCGCCGTAATCGAACGACGAACGCACCGCGCCGATCTCCACCAGCGGGCCGGGCTTTTTCACGTTGAAGTCGAACGTGGTGCCGTGCGCCGGATCGATGCGCAGCGTGTAGACGTTGGGCGTGAGCGCGTCGTTGGGCGTGTCGCGGAAAAGGCGGAACGGCACCGCTTTCAGTTGCACCGATATCTCCGTGCACCGCTCGGCGAGCCGCTTGCCGGTGCGCAGATAGAACGGCACGCCGGCCCATCGCCAATTGTCGACATACACGCGCGCCGCCGCATACGTCTCGACACGGCTGTCCTTCGCGACGCCCGGTTCTTCCCGATACGCGGGCCCCGCCGGACCGGCATCGTACTGGCCGAGCACGACATCGTCGGGGGAAAGCGGCTTCATCGCGTCGAAGACTTCGGCTTTCTTGTCGCGCACGCTTTCGGCATCGAACGAATTCGGCGGCTCCATCGCGACCATGCCGAGCAACTGGAACAGATGATTCGGCACCATGTCGCGGAATGCGCCCGTGTGCTCGTAGAAGCTGCCGCGCCCTTCCACGCCGATGGTTTCCGCCGCCGTGATCTGCACGTGATCGATGTACTCGCGCCGCCAGACAGGCTCGAACATCGCGTTGGCGAAGCGCACGGCGAGAATGCTCTGCACCGTGTCCTTGCCGAGAAAATGATCGATGCGATACACCTGCGACTCGTCCGCGTGCGCGAGGATGCAGCGGTTCAGTTCTTTCGCCGATGCGAGGTCCGTTCCGAACGGCTTCTCGACGACGAGCCGCCTGAACGCGCCGTCCTTCTGTTCGAGCAGGCCGGCGCGGCCGAGATGCTCCGCGATCGGCGCGAAGAACCGCGCGCCCACCGCGAGATAGAACACGACGTTGCCGCTCTTCGCCTTTTCGAGTCGTTCCTTCAGGCGCGTGTAGGTCGCGTCGTCGTCGAATTCGCCCGCGAAGTATTCGAGGCTTCGCGCCACGCGATTCCATGCGTCGTCGTTCAGTTTCGACGTATGGAACGTGCTCGCCTTGTCGGCGGCGAACTTGCGCAGCGACTGCGTCAGATCATCGCGCCATTCGTCTGTTTCGCGCGCGCCATGATTGACGCCGATGACCTGCATGTCGTCGTCGAGCAGGCCATCGGCGGACAGGTTGTAGAGCGCGGGCATCAGGAGCCGCTTCGTGAGATCGCCGCCCGCGCCGAAGATCACCAGCGTGCACGGCGGCGCGCGCCGCTTCGTTTTGCTCGAATCGCTTGACTGCGTGGCTTCATTCGGCATGACGTGAGGTTCCTCATCCTTGTCCGTTGAGCTGAAGCTGGAAAGACCCTTGGCGATGCGGCACAGTTCAATCGAACGCCCCGTCTTACGGCACGCGCGGCGCAATGTATGCATTTTGTAATTTTGCGCCTTTCGTGTCGTAAAATGTCCCGGTCACCGGCGACGCGTCGCGACTTCGCAGATCACCCACATGAATCCAAACGACACTTCCATCGACCTGTCCGCTTACTTCGCGCGTATCGGCTATGACGATGCACGCCGTCCCGCGCCGACGCTCGACACGCTGCGCGCGCTGCATCTGCTGCATCCTCAGGCGATACCCTTCGAGAATCTCGACGTCCTGCTCGGCCGTCCGGTGCGGCTCGATCTGGCGTCGATCCAGCGCAAGCTCGTCGCCGGCCGGCGCGGCGGCTACTGCTACGAACACAATCTGCTTTTCCGCAGCGTACTCGAAGCGCTCGGTTTTCGCGTGCAAAGCTACGCGGCCCGCGTGCTGTGGGGCCGCGCCGACGCCGCCATGCCGCCGCGCTCGCACATGCTGCTCGTCGTCGAACTGGACGAAGGCGCGTTCGTCGCGGATGTCGGCTTCGGCGGCATGACGCTTTCCGCGCCGCTCGCGCTCGAAAGCGGACTCGAGCAGATCACGCCGCACGGCGCGTTTCGTCTGGAGAAAATCGATCCCGACGCGCGGCTGCCGCATTTCCGGCTCGATGCGCTCATCGACGGGAAATGGGCGCCTGTCTACCGCTTCGACTTCGATCCGCAATACGGCATCGACTATGAGATGTCGAACCATTTCGTCTCCACGTATCCGCAGTCCATCTTCCTGCACAACCTCATGGCCGCGCGCCTCGCGCCGGGCCGGCGCTACGGGCTGCTCAACCGGCGCCTCTCCACGCATGACGATCACGACGGCACCACGCATCGCGACCTGGCGAGCGTGGCCGACTTGCGCCGCGCACTGAGCGAGGAGATCGGCATTCATCTGCCCGATGCGCCCGATTGCGCGAATCCCGTCACCACTGCCGATCTGGACGCCGCGCTCGCGCGTCTTTCCGCGTCCCATCCGGCCTGAGCGCACGACACCGATGTTCAGAAGAAAAACGCCTGCAGGCCGCGACTTTCATACACATCACCGCAGCACCATGCTCGGAAGCCGCCTGCCCGCGTGGCGCTCGCGGCTCGTCTTCGCGGGCGTGACGGCGGCGTTTCTCGCGCTGGCCGGGCGCGCGATGTGGGTGCAGGTCGTCGATCACGAGTTCTACATCGGCGAAGGACAGAAGCGCTATCAGCGCACGCTGGCGCTTGCGGCGACGCGCGGGCGCATCGTCGACCGGCATGGCGCGATGCTCGCCGTGAGCCTCGCGACCTACGAGGTGTGGGCGAGTCCGAAGCGACTCGACGGCGCGCGCAACGACGACATCGCGAAGCTGCTCGGCATGCCCGCGCGCGATCTGGCGCGGCGGCTCGACACCGATCGCAGCTTCGTGCTGCTCAAGCGCCAGGTCGATTCCGAAGCCGCCGAGCGCATCGCCGAACTCGGGCGCGCGGGCGTCACGCTCGTGCCGGACACGAAGCGTTTCTATCCCGAGGGCGAATCGGCGGCGCATGTCGTCGGCTTCACGGATAACGAGGACCAAGGTCAGGAAGGCGTCGAGCTTGCCGCCGATGCGCGTCTCGCGGGCGAAGCCGGCCAGCGCGAAGTCATTCGCGACCGGCTCGGGCGCGTGGTATCGCAGATCGGCGAGACGGAGATGCCGCAGAACGGCGAGACCATTCAACTGACCATCGACCGGCGTATTCAGCAGCTCGCGCATTCGCAACTGAAAGCCGCCATCGCGAAGCATCGGGCGCGCGCGGGCAGCGTCGTCGTGCTCGATGCGAAGAACGGCGAAGTGCTTGCGCTCGCGAACTATCCGAGCTTCGATCCGAACGACCGCAGCCGTCTCACCGGCGAGCAGTTGCGCAACCGCGCGCTCACCGACACGTTCGAGCCCGGCTCGACCATCAAGCCGCTCGTGGCGGCGCTCGCCATCGATCTCGGCAAGGTGCGGCCGGATACGCGTATCGATACGACGCCCGGCACCATGAAAATCGGTCCGAACGTGATTCACGACACGTCCAATCACGGCGTCATCACCGTGTCGGAAGCCGTGCAGATGTCGAGCAATGTCGCGCTCACGAAGCTCGCGCTGCAACTGCCCGCGCAGACCATCTGGGACAAGTATCGCGAATACGGCATCGGGCGCGCGCCGGAACTCACGTTTCCGGGCGCGGCCACCGGGCGGCTGCGTGCGCCGGAACGCTGGAAACCCATCGAACAGGCGACGATGGCGTACGGCTACGGGTTGTCGCTCTCGCTGTTGCAGATCGCGCAGATGTACACCGCTTATGCCGGCGACGGGCGCTTTCACGCGGCCACGCTGATCCACGGCGAGAAGCGCCGCGAAAGCGTGCCGGTGGTCAAGCCCGCGACGGCCGCCGCCGTGCGCGACATGCTCGAAATGGCGATGGGACCGAACGGCACCGGACGCGCCGCCGCGGTCGAAGGCTATCGCGTCGGCGGCAAGACGGGCACGGCGCGCAAGCAGGTCGGGCGATCGTATGCGGCGAACAAGTATCGCGCGTCGTTCGTCGGCATTGCGCCGATGAGCGATCCGCGCGTGATCGTCGCCGTCATGATCGACGAGCCGACCGGCGGCACGTACTACGGCGGCACTGTGGCGGGACCGGTGTTCTCGGGCATCGTCGGCGCGACGCTGCCGCTGCTCGGCATTCCGCCCGACGCGTGATGCGCGACGCCACGCGCAGAAGCGCCAGCGGGCGCGGACGTTGCTGCCCCGATCAGGCGCCGAAGCTGACCGAACCGTAAAGGCGCTGTGATCTAATGACGCGTTCGGCCTGAAATCACGACAACCGGGAAGACCATGAAAAAACTCGCCGCGGCCCTCGCGCTGCCCTTGCTCATGTCCGCTTGCGGGCGCTTCCATAACGCCGATGCAGGCCAGCCCGAAGTGGATACCGCATCGACGGAAAACCGCGTCGGCAGCATCGTTCAATGCATTGCCGACGAAGCGAAGAAGCACAACGCCACGTTCAAGCAGACCGCGATTCCGCAAGGCACGATGCTCGAATTCGGCGACTCCAACGTCATCAAGGTTCGCTACGACAACGGCGAGACCGTGTATCGCTTCTATCCGGGCGAACGCCACGCGTCGAACCTGTGGATCGAAGGCGCGGGCAAGAAATGCGCGCCGTGACGCACGGAGCATAGAACGGCATGCGCTCGACCAAAGCCATCAACGCCGTCGAACGGCTCAAGACCCGCAGCGGCAATCCGCACTACGCGGCGGTCAGCATGCCGGGCGGCTATTTCTATCTCATCGAACGCTCGGCGGAAGGATCGAGCAAGCTCTGCGATCCTTTGCCGATGGACGACTTCATCGCGTTCGTCAATGCGCGTGAGCCCGCCAAACCGCGCAAGGTCAGCAAGCTCGATCAGGCGATGGAAGCGCAAATAGGCCGCAGCGGCAAGCGCGCGGACAAGCCGACGCCTGACGAACGCGACTGAAAACGCGCTTGCGTCTGGCGCATCGCAGCATCGAAAGCACCACGCTCTCAGCAATAAATGTGCGTTGACAGACGGAGCCACATGGCGCCCGTTGCGTACATTTTTGTTAACGGTCGTACCTTTGGTCATCAAGGATTCGAAGACAGCATCACGGGTCACGATCGTACAAGTCAGATAACGAGCAAGGGCCGCCCGCGACGATTCATCAGAAATCGCGCGGGTGAAACGGGGTGCCCGCCGGCGTAACGACGAAAGAGCGTGCGTCGCGTCGCGCGGCTGAGAGGAAGACCAGCGATGAAGAAGAAAAAGAGCGAGGCCAAGGGCAGCTTGCTGCCTTCGGCTTTGGCAGATGTCGAACTTCAACATATCGAACGCGCGGTCGCGCAGCTTCGCACGATGCACAACCAGTCTCCGGGAACGCTCAACGTCGAGTACTGGCGTGAGCGGCTCGCGGCGGTCGTGAGCGGCTATGCGCTCGTGCCGGCGCAGAAGCAGCGCATCGAGGCGCTGCGCCTCGCGCTCGATGCGGTCCGCACCACTCCACGCGACGGCGGCAGCCGCAAAAGGTCGACCAACAGGCTTTGGGCGAAAGCGGCCTGAATAGCCGCTTTCGCCACTCGCGCAAACGGCGCGATCCCGATCGTCGCGCGTCCGGCCCGGTCGCGCGCGCTTGCACAGGCTTGCACTATCGCTTTTGTTTGTCGAACCGGTTTCACAGGCGGTCTCAGGCATCGTTCGTGCTCGGCATGGAGCTTCCATTAGCAACGCCTGGAGGCGCCATGTCTGCATCGTTTCATCGAATCGCCGCCACGCTCGTCGCGTCCGCCGCAGCCGTGTTCAGCACGGCCGGCCACGCGCAGATCACGCAGCCCGCGGGCTCGGATCAGCAGGAAAACCGCACGTCGGATTCGACCGGCCGCGCGAATCCGTCGGGCACGATGGTGCATGAATCCCAGAAGCCGCAATCGAAGGACGCCGCCGGCGCCGCGCGCGGCCCGACCGTCGGCAAGGACCACAAGACCGAAGGCGCGGGCGGCTTCAACAACGGCCTTTACGGCACGGGCGCGGGCAACAACAAGTAGCCCGCACGACAGCGCGCGGGCTCGGGCTGCGTTCAGTCCGCGCGCTGCGCCGATCCGTTGATCTCGGGCGCGATGGCCGCGTGATTGACGATCGCCACCAGCGACACCCCGCCGATCACGTTGCCGATGAACGTCGGCACGAGGAACACGAGGAAGTAATCGGAGACGCTGGCGGCGCCCGTCATCACCGCATACGCCGATTCCACCGATCCCGCGATCACATGCGACAGCTTGCTCACGGCGACGGTATAGGTCACGAGCAGCACGGTGAGCAGGCGCGCGGACCGGGCGCTCGGCAGCAGCCAGACCATCAGCGCGATGAGCCAGCCGGCAAACATCGCGCGCACGAGCGTCACGCCGAAATCCGCCGAAAGCGGCGCCTTGGCGACCTTCGCGAGCGCCTCCGTGACACCGGGCGAGAACACGCCGGGAATCTGCAAGAGACCCGCGAAGATCACCGTTCCGATCAGATTGAAGAACAGCACTATCGCCCATAGCCGAAAGGTCTTGGCGAGCGTCGTCAGGTCGCGCCGCGTGAGCACGGGCAGCACCGCCGTCAGCGTGCTTTCGGTGAAGAGCTGCTGGCGCCCGAGAATGACGAAGACGAAGCCGATCGTATAGCCGAAGCTCGTGATGAGGCTGCGCCAGCTCGTGTCCGGCAACTCGCTTTCGAGTATGGATTGAACGAGAAACGAGAAGCCCATCGAGAGTCCCGCGGCGAGCGCGGACCACATGAGCGCGGCGAAAGTCCGCTCCATCGCGGCCTCGCCCTCTTCCCGCACGATTTCGTGAATGACGAGCGCATGAGGCGTCGAATGCTCGGCGGCCTGCTCGCGCTCGGCTTCGTCGAGGTTGGGTGATTCGGAGCCGGCGGATGGCCCCTTGTCCTGCTCTGACATGATCGTTCTCCGTGAAGGCCGCTCGATGGGGATCGATGAGCGGCGGGCGCAGGAGCAGAGCAGGAACGATGCCCGCGAATCAGGACACGGCGGACTAGCGCGCGTTGACGGTATCGCGCGTATCGTAGCCGCGCCACTTGTAGATGAGCGCCGACGCGAGCCAGCACGCGGCGAAGAGACCGACGATCGCATAGCCGAGCGCGCCGAAGTGCTCGGAGAGCACCGACGCGACGTCCCACAGCCCGCCCTTCAGTTGCAGCCGGTCCGCGATCAGCCCGAGCGCCTCGACGCCGCCCACGAACACCGCGATCACCACCGAGATCAGCGTGACCGTCAGGTTGTAGTAGAGCTTGCGCACCGGCTTCATGAAGGCCCAGCCGTATGCGCCGAGCATCAGCATGCTGTCGGCGGTATCGATGAGCGACATGCCCGCCGTGAAGAGCACCGGAAACACGAGGATCGACCAGACCGGCATGCCGCGCGCCGCTTCCGACGCCGCAATGCCCATCAGGCCGATTTCGGTGGCCGTATCGAAGCCGAGGCCGAACAGAAAGCCGAGCGGATACATGTGCCAGCTTTTGCCGATGAACCCGAAAAGCGGCCGCGCGATGCGCGCGAGCAGCCCGCCGCCGACGATCAGCATGTCCGCGTCTTCATCGCGGATGGCGTCGCCGCGCCGCACGCGCCGGAATGCGCGCCATACGCCGCGCAACACGAAGAGATTCATCGCCGCGATGGCGAACAGAAAGAGCGCCGACACCGACGTGCCGATCAGCCCGCCGATCTCGCGGAACGCGAGAAAGCGTCCCTGCACGGCGGCGGCTGTCGCGGCGATGACGGCGGTGGCGAGCACGACGACCGTCGAATGCCCGAGCGAAAAGAAGATGCCCACGGCGATCGGCCGCTTGCCCTGCTGCATCAGCTTGCGCGTGACGTTATCGATGGCGGCGATGTGGTCGGCATCGACCGCATGGCGAAGCCCGAGCGAATACGCGAGCAGCGACGTGCCGAGAATCAAGGGATAGTGACGAAATGCGATCAGCGCCCAGACCCAGGCGACGATATTGAACGCGACGAGCCCGGCTAAAAGGCGCGTGGACCGGCGCGGGAGCGTGAACGCCGGAGGGGACGCGGTGCCGGGGTCGAAAGGTCGGGCCATGGATGCGCAGACGTGACGGAGGAACAAAGGGTCACAAAGCGTCAAAGGATACCGTGCTTCGACTCTGAGCCAATATTCCGCGGCCTGAAGCGACATCGCCCGGCCGCCGCGTTGAATGCGACGGCCGGGCGATTGCCCGGACGAGCGACGGGGACGGACTTACTTGCCCATGACCGTATCCACCGATTCGCCGATGATCACGATCTCCGTGCGACGATTGCGCGCGCGGCCTTCATCGCTGTCGTTGCTCGCGACGGGACGGTCGAACGCGAAGCCCTTGTAGTTGACGCGCGACGCCGGCACGCCCTTGTCGGCGAGCGCACGCGCGACGACTTCCGCGCGCGCCTGCGAGAGCTTCATGTTGTAGTCGCGTTCGCCGATGTTGTCGGTATGGCCTTCCACCAGCACGGGCTTCTTGCTGCGCATGATCAGCACGGCCGACCGCGCGATTGCGGGACCGGAATCCGCGCGCAGCGTGGCCTTGTCGAAGTCGAACAGCACCTTCTCCGGCAGGCGCACACCCACGCCCTGCGGCGTCTCCGTCACTTCGATACCCGCCGCCCGGTTCAACGACTCTTCCTTCGTGCGGTCCAGACTGGAACAGCCCGTCAGCACGGAAACGGCAGCCACTAAGGCGCCCACAGCCATCAGCTTCTTCAACTCTTTCTCCTTGCAGCTCATGAATTCGGCGTCGCGGCGACATTGCCGTGCGCCTCGACTGCATCCCGTTGGCAGGTCTAACGATCGACCGATGCCGGCACGTTTCCGGATGCGCTTAGCAAAAGCGCGAAAGGTATAGCACGGTCGTGCGGCGCACTTGTCAACATTTGCAAAGCGCGAGAGACGGGCGAGCGGCGCTTTCCCGGCATCGCGAAAAACATTGCCGGATTCGTTGGTTGGGCGCGCCAGGCTGCGCGGCTACCATGGCGCTTCCGCTTTACAGAGTCCGCCATGCCACGCTATATCGACGACGCCCAACGCGATGCAATCCAGGATCGGCGCGCGTCGTGGCGCTGGCGCAGCGAATGGCCGACGTGGCTCGTGATCGTCGCCGTGCATGGCGGATGGTTCGCCGTCGCGGTCAACGCGCGCACGCTCGGATTGCCGGTCGCGCTCGTCCTGCTGACGGTGCTCTCGTGCTGGTACATGTCGCTGCAGCACGAACTGCTGCACGGCCATCCGACGCGCTGGCCGTTCATCAACATGCTGTTCGGCATCGCGCCGCTGGCCGTGTGGTTTCCGTATGCGGTCTATCGCGATTCGCATCTTCGTCATCACGACGAAGCTCACCTCACCGTGCCCGGCCGCGATCCCGAGAGCTATTACGTGACGCCCGAACAGTGGGCGAACGCGGGCGCGCTGCTGCGGGGCGCCATCGCCGCGCGCAATACGTTCGCGGGGCGCATGCTCATCGGGCCGTGGTTTTCGATCGCCGCGTCATGGCGCGAAGCCGCGCAGGCGCTCGCGACGCGTCAGTGGCGGATCGTCGCGAGCTGGGCCGCGCATGTGACGATGCTGGCCGCGCTCGCGTGGTGGCTCGATGCGCGATGCGGCATCCCGTGGCGCGCGCTGATTTTCGGCGTCGGCTATGCGTCGCTCGCGCTGGCTTCGGTGCGATCGTTCCACGAGCATCGCGCGGCTCACGACGAACGCGAACGCACGGTCATCAACGAAGCCGCGTGGCCGTGGCGGCTGCTTTTCCTGAACAACAACTATCACGCGGTGCATCACGACTTGCCCGGCGTGCCGTGGTACGCGCTCGGCGATGTCTACGAAGAACGGCGCGACGCCTATCGCGCGGGCAACGGCGGCTTCGTCGTGCGCGGCTATGGCGAGTGGCTGACGCGGCATGCGTTCGCGCAGGCCGTGTCGCCCGTGCATCCGTTCGCGGGCGACGCGGACGTGCAGGCATCGGCACGGATTCGGCCGGTTCGCCGCGATATCGGTACGATGCAATCTCCTTCCGCCTGACCGCCCCCCGATGCAATGGATTGCCGCCTTGCCGATGTACAACGTCGCGCCCGCGCTCGCCGACGACTGGCGCGCATGGCTCGATGCCGCCCTCGCGCGTGTATCCGGCCGGCTGATTGCGCGCGGCGATACCGTGCGGATCGTCGATCCGGACGCGGATCTCACCGCGTTCTGGCTTCGCGACGACGTGCTGCTCTCGCAAACCTGCGGCTATCCGCTGCTGCATGCGCTGAACGGGCGCGTGCGAGTCGTCGCCACGCCCGACTTCGATGCGTCCGGTTGCGAGCACGGCGGCTATCGCAGCGTGCTGGTGACGGGCGCGCACGTGGAGGCGGCGTCGCTCGAAGCGTGCCGCGGCCTGCGCGCGGTCTATAACGACGACGATTCCAACAGCGGCATGAATCTTTTCCGGCACGCGGTCACGCCGTTTGCAGCGAACGGGCGATTCTTCGCGTCGGTCGCGAAAAGCGGCTCGCATCTGGCGTCGTTGCGGGCGATTGCAGTCGATCGCACCGCGGATGTCGCCGCCATCGACTGCGTCACGCTCGCGTTCGTGCGGACACATCGGCCGGAGCTGGCGACGGGCATCCGCGAGATCGGCGTGACGGCGAGCGCGCCCGCGCTGCCGTTCATCGCGTCGCGGCGCGTGCCGCCAGATATCGTCGATGCCCTCGCCGCCGCGCTCTCCGAGGCAATCGCGCATGACGCGCCGCTCGCGCGCCGGCTGCGGCTTAAAGGACTGCTGCGCTTCACACAGGCGGATTACGCGGTGATCGACCGCTATGAGCGCGAGGCGATGGAGTCGGGGTATCCGCGGCTGGCGTGATTGAGCGCTTCTCATCTGGAATGCTTACTGATGCGTCCCCGGTTGCCATGACGCGTGCATAGAGTCACGGCCCGCGCTGCATCTTTGCCGGGCTTCGCGCCCCCCCGAATCCTCCCGTCCCGGCAGACTTTCCAGACTTTCGGCACAATCGGGTTTTCCCATACGTGGCCGCGTCGAGGCCCGCTCCGCAAGCATTCACGCGCGGAGCGCCGCCTCACCGAAAGCCAAGAATCCGCAATGATCCCCTTCTCGCTGCTGGACCTTTCGCCCATCCCGCTCGGCTCGACCGCCGCCGACGCCTTCGCTCATTCGCTCGACCTCGCCCAGCACGCCGAACGCTGGGGCTATCAGCGCTACTGGCTCGCGGAACACCACAACATGACGGGCATCGCCAGCGCGGCGACGTCGGTCGTGATCGGCCATATCGCGGCGGGCACCAAAACGATCCGCGTCGGCTCCGGCGGCATCATGCTGCCGAATCACGCGCCGCTCGTGATCGCCGAGCAGTTCGGCACGCTCGCGTCGCTGTTTCCGGGCCGTATCGATCTCGGCCTGGGCCGCGCGCCCGGCACCGACCAGACCACCGCCCGCGCGCTGCGCCGCGATCTGCAAGGCAGCGCGGACTCGTTCCCGGACGATGTCGTCGAACTGCAACGCTTTTTCGCCGATCCCGTCGAAGGCCAGCGCGTGCGCGCGGTACCCGGCGCGGGCCTGAACGTGCCGATCTGGCTGCTCGGCTCGTCGCTGTTCTCCGCGCAGCTCGCGGCCGCGCTCGGGCTGCCGTTCGCGTTCGCATCGCATTTCGCGCCGGATTATCTGCTGACCGCGCTGGACGTTTATCGCTCGCAGTTCCGTCCGTCGCCGACGCTGAAAAAGCCCTACGCGATGGTCGGCGTCAACGTCTTCGCCGCCGATACCACCGAGGAGGCGCGCTTCCTGTTCACGTCGCTCGAGCAGCAGTTCGTCAATCTGCGGCGCGGCACGCCGGGTCAACTGCCGCCGCCCGTCGAGTCCATCGCGTGGACGCCGGCCGAGCGCGCGGGCGTCGAGCATTCGCTCGCGTGCTCGGTCGTCGGCGATCGCGCGGACGTCGAGGCGGGGCTGCGCTCGGTCATCGACCAGACGCGGGCCGACGAACTCATCGTGACCGCGCAGATTTTCGATCACCGGGCGCGCCTGCGCTCCTTCGAGATCACGGCAGAAGCGCGCGACGCCATCGGCACAAACGCCTAGCCGCACGTCCACGCCACGCCCGGCACGCGCGCAAGCCGCCCGTGCTGGACGCGCGCGCTTTTGACAGGCAATAATGAGATACCGGAGCGCCAGCGCGGGAAGCATCGCGCGCGGCGCTTCGCGTCTGCTCTACCGCCACGCATCGCTCATTCGAACGCGTACGCTTTTTTGGTGCGCGCGGCCGGCGACGCGGCGGACAACAACAACGACGTTGCAAGAGGGAGAGGAAGAATGTCGATGCCGAGAAGCGCTGCCACCGGGGCCATGACGCTCCTGACGGAACACGATGAAGCGAGCGGCCAGGAAGTGCGCTCGCTGCGGCTCGAACCCGCCGCCGACGGCAAGGCCGTCCTGCTGATCGAAATCGACGAGCGCAAACCCGGTATTCATCGTGAAGTGCGTTATGAGATTACCCCCGCCGAACTGATTGCCGCCATTCGCGCGCACGGTGCGGAATTACCGGGAGAGCAGCATACGCGTTAAAACTTTTTTAATAGTTGCCGCGCGCAGCATACAATAGAGTTCAAAGCGGGGTTTCAGCCGTCCGGCAGTGGCGGCGGCGCGAGCCTCGTGTTCCGCGGATCGTGGCCGAATTCGGCTTTCCGGCGTGACTTCCCGCGCGCACCCTTGTCGCGCGTCCGTCATGCGATCCCTGAACTGGCGTTTATCCGCAATCCGCTCGATGCCGGCTATATGAGCAACGAGACTAGCGGATTAAACCCGACCTGCGGTAAATACACTAATTGACGCGCGGCAGGCACTGCGCCACGCTTGTATAAACACAAACTCAAGTCTTCGAACCGCCCCGGTCCGCGCGGGGCATCGGTTCGTCATCTGTAAATCAAAAAGCTGAATCAGGAAAGCCGTGGACGAAAGAAAGCGAGATAGCATCATTGCGTATTTGCGCAGCCGCATGGCCGAATTCGGCATCACCGAAAGCGCATTGGCCGAAGCATTAGCCGAAGCGTCGGAGGCTCCCCCGCCGCCCATGCTCACGAAGACCAACGGAGCAAATGGCGCGATAAAGCCGAAACGGGCGATGCCGCAACTCCCGTCCCTGCCGCAAGCCAATGGCGACCAGCCGGTTTTTCGCAATGCCAGCGGCGATACGTGGGACGGCGTCGGCGACATGCCGGAATGGCTCAAACGCGCGGTGCATGCGGGACAGGACATCGAGTTCTATCGCGTCTGAAGCCCCGGCTTCAAGGCTGCGTGCGCGCGTGGACGGCAACGCCCGGGCGCGCGCCCGCGTGCGCGCAACGCCATTCGTGAAACCGGCGAAATCAATTCGCCCGGCGTTACGCATCGCGTAGCGCGGGTGCGTCGTGTCATAGTCAATTCGCTGCTAATTATCAAGCTCAAAAATTTTCAGCGATGCATCGCCATCGTGCCGGAAACGGTTTATTGGTCGTTCCTGTAGCCGGCTGGCTTTCGCTCGCCGCGTATCGACCTCGTTGAGTCGCCGACTTAGAGCGACAAAACGCCCATCCCGGTCGTGAGGAGCACCCATGAACGCACACGGACGCCGCGAGCCCGACGCCGACATGTACCCCATTGCAATCGCCATTGCGATTGCGCCGGCGCGTCTGCCGGCCGATGACTGCGCTGCGAGGCATCGCGCCTGAGCCGCCGTGCGCGGCCTTTGACCCATCGAGGGACGAGCGCCATGCATTCCCGCTCCGCCTCCCTTCCGAGCGTCGTGCGGCGCATGACGGCGGGCCGCATGCTGCTCGAAGGGGCGTCGGTGGAGCGGGTCGCGGACGACTTGCATCTGTCGGTGCAGACGGTGCGCCGCTACAAGGCGATCGTGTCCGAAGGCGGCCTCGACGCGCTCGCGAAAATGGGCGTCGGCGGGCGGGCATCGGTGCTGGATCAGGAAGCGCTCGGCTGGATCGCGACGGCATTGCAGGGCTCGGCGCGCGAACACGGCTTCGAAAGCGACGCGTGGACCAATGCGCGGCTGCGCGAGTTGATCGAACGGCGCTACGGCGTGCGCTACTCGCGCGTCTATGTCTGGCAGATCGCGACGAATCTCGGCCTCGGGCATTTGCTGTCCAAATCGCGCCGATGAAACGCGGAGCGCCGCGCAGCGCCCCGCGTCCGGCGCATCAGAAGTTGAACTGGTCGATGTTGCTCGCATCGAACGTCGTCGGCGGGCCGAGAATCACTTCGCCGCTCTTGCCGACGGTGCGCTTGCCGAGCTTGCCCGCATCGAAGGAATCGCCTTCCTTGCCCGTGATCGTCCCCGACGCGAGATTCGCCGCCGCGAACGCGGCCAGATAACCCAACTGGCCCGGGTCCCACAACTGGAACGCGGTGACGGTGCCGTTCTTCACGAACGCGCGCATCTGGTTAGGCGTGCCGAGACCGGTGACGACGACCTTGCCCTTCGCGGGCGATGTCGAGATATAGCGCGCCGCCGCCGCGATGCCCACCGATGTCGGCGCGACGATGCCCTTCAGGTTCGGATACGCCTGCAGCAAGCCCTGCGTTTCGACGAACGATTTCTGATCGTCGTCGTTGCCGTAGGCGATCTTCACGAGCTTGAGCTTCGAATATTCCGGCTTCTTCAATTCCTCCTGCATCCATTTGATCCAGGTGTTCTGGTTCGTCGCGTTGGGCGTGGCGGAGAGAATCGCGAACTCGCCCTCGCCGCCGACGAGCTTCGACAGCAGTTGAATCTGGCCGCGTCCGATCGCTTCCGAATCGGCCTGATTGACGAAGATCTGGCGTCCGTCGGGCGCGGTATCGGAATCGAACGTGACGACCTTGATGCCTTGCGACATCGCTTTCTTGAGATACGGCACGACGGCGTTCGCGTCGTTGGCCGCGATCACGATCGCGTTCTGGCGCTGCGTGATGAGCGTGTTGATATAACTCACTTGCGACGACGCTCCCGCATCCGACGGCCCCACGACCTTGCCCTCGCCCTTGAACTCCTTGATCGCGGCCATGCCGCCATCGTCGGCGATGACTTCGTACGGATTGTTGATCTGCTTCGGCAGGAACGCGATCTTGAGGCCGCTCTTCACTTCGGCGGCGCTCGACGTGAACGCGACGCTGGCCGCGAGCAGCGCCGCCGCGAGGATCGGCGCGCGCATGAGTCGATACGGTGTCTTCATTGTCGTCAAGTCTCCTGTCTATGCGCAAAGCTGCGCTGGTTATCAACGGGCTTGCGCCATCAGGCGCTTCTCGCGCGCCGCCCGCCAGCGCGCGACGAGATTCGGAATCAGCACGGAAGACAGCAGGAGCGCGCCGGTCACGATGGTGAGCGTTTCGCTCGATACATCCGCGAGCGTCAGCGCATTGCGCAGCACGCCGATGATGACGAGCGACAGCAGCACGCCGATCATCGAGCCGCGTCCGCCGAAGATGCTCACGCCGCCGAACAGCACCGCCGCGATCACGGACAGCTCGAAGCCTTCGCCGTTGTCGCCGCGCGCGCTCGTGAAGCGCAGCGTATAGACGATGCCCGCGAGCGCGGCCATCGCGCCGGACATCATGAAGAGCTTGAGCTTCGTCTTCGCCACGTCGATGCCCGAGAACTGCGCGGCGGTCGGGTTCGCGCCGATCGCATAGAGGCTGCGGCCGAAGGGCGTCGCTTGCAGCAGCACGGTGAAGATGACCGCGCCCGCGATGACGAGCACGAACGGCATCGGCAGGAACGTGTTGACGACGGTATCGATGCCGAACGCCGTGTACGACGCGGGAAAATCCGCGATGGCCTGATCGCCGAGCAGCACGTACGCCAGCCCGCGAAACAACGCGAGCGTGCCGATGGTGACGGCCAGCGACGGCAAGCCGAAGCGCACGATCACGAGTCCGTTGAGCAGTCCCGCGAGCGTGCCGAACGCCAAAACACTTAGGATGACGAACGGCATCGGCAAGTGCATGTGCCACAGCACGCCCATCAATGCGCTCGACGCGCCAAGCACCGACGCCACCGACAAATCGATCTCCGCCGCGACGATCACGAGCGTCATCGGCAACGCGATCAGCGCGATCTCCGTGAAATCGGCGAGCATGTTCGAGAGATTCGCGGACGAGAGGAACATCGGCGACAGCGCGCGGCCCGCCACGAGCGAGACGACGAGCACGATGACGAGCATCGCTTCCCATTGCAAATGACGACGCCTCGCCGTGGACAAAGCGGAATCGGGCTTAGCCATGATCGCGTTTCCTCATCATGCGGCGCGCGACGGAACGCGCGAGCAAGGTATCGAGCGTGATCGCCGCGACGATCAGCGCGCCTTGAATGGCCTGCTGCCAGAACGGCGACACGCGCAGCACCACCAGCGCGATATTGATGACGCCGAGCACGAGCGCACCGAGCGTCGCGCCCGCGATGGTGCCGACGCCGCCCGTGATCGCGACGCTGCCCACCACCGCCGCCGCGACCACTTGCAGCTCGATGCCTTTGGCCGTGCTGGCATCGACGGTGCCGAAGCGCGCGAGCCACAGCACGCCCGCGAGTCCCGCGATTGCGCCGGACAACAGGAAGCCGATCATCACGCGACGATCCACGCGAATGCCCGCGAGCCGCGCGGCTTCGGGATTCGAGCCGATCGCATAATGCTCGCGCCCGCCGCGATACTGCTTCAAATACACCGACAACGCGATCAGCACGACAAGCGCGATCAACACGAGATTCGGCACGCCGAGCACCGAACCGGTGGCGATGGCGGCGAAGGCATCGGGCAGGCTCGTCGCGTTGATCTGGCCGCCGTGGACCCACGCGTAATCCGCGCCGCGCACGATATAGAGCGTCGATAGCGTGGCGACGAGCGAAGGCACGCGCCCGAACGTGACGAGCGCGCCGTTCACCGCGCCGACGATCAAGCCCATGCCGATGCCCGCGAACATCGCGACGATCACGGGCATGTGCGGAAACATGACGAAGAGGCTGCCGACCGCATACGCGCTCACGCCGACGATCGACGCCACCGAGAGATCGATATGCCGCATCAGCATCACGATCGTCATGCCTGCGGTCAGCAAGCCGATGATCGAGACGTTGAGCAACACGTCGCGCAGATTCTGCAAGTTGAGGAAGTCGGGCTTCACGGCTGCCGTCGCGCCGACGAGCACGAGCAGCACGATGAACAACGTCAGCTCGCGGCTCTTCGCAATGGTGACGGCGAGGCTGTCGCGTTTGGGATGCGCGGTCTGCATCGCGGGCAAGGTCGGGGAATGTCGGGTCATCATGCTGCACGTCCCAACGCTTGAGGCGACGCGCCCAACGCCGCGCTCATCACCCGTTCCTCGTTCGCTTCGGCGCGGGGAATATCCGCGCTGATGCGGCCTTCATGCATCACGAGCACGCGATCCGCCATGCCGAGCACTTCAGGCAGTTCGCTCGATATCATCAACACGGCCATGCCCTCCTTCACGAGTTCGGCCAGCGTGCGATACACCTCCGCTTTCGCGCCCACGTCGATGCCGCGCGTCGGTTCGTCGATGATGAGCACCTTCGGATTCGTCGCGAGCCATTTGCCGAGCACCACCTTCTGCTGATTGCCGCCCGATAGCGTGCCGACGGGCGCATCGAGATCGCTGGCCTTGAGACGAAGGCGCTGGCCCCAGTCGGCGGCAAGCGCGGATTCGCTGCGCGACGAGATAAGGCCGTGCCGCATCAACCGGCCGAGCACGGTCAGCGATGCATTGCGCGCAATCGAAAGCTCCATCGCAAGTCCTTGCGCGCGGCGGTCTTCGGGCACGAGCGCGAGACCCGCGCGCACCGCCGCCGCCGGCTTGCCCAAATCCAGCTTCTTCCCCGCGATGCTCACGTCGCCGCCATCGACCGGATCGATGCCGAAGATCGCACGCGCCACTTCGCTGCGCCCCGCGCCGACGAGTCCCGCGAGCGCGACGATCTCGCCCGCGCGGACATCGAACGAAACGTTTTTGAACACGCCTTCGCGCGTAAGATTGCGCACTGCGAGCCGCACGTCGCCGGGCACGACATCGGCTTTCGGATAGAACGTGTCGAGATCGCGGCCGACCATTTTGCTCACGATCGCATCGATGCTCATGTCGGCGGTCAGCGCGTCATGCACCTTCATGCCGTCGCGCATGATCGTCATGCGTTGCGTGAGCGCGAAGACTTCATCGAGCCGATGCGTGATGAACAGAATCGCGACATCGCGCTCACGCAACGCGCGCACGATGGCAAAGAGCCGCTCGACTTCGGGCAGCGAAAGCGCGGCGGTCGGCTCGTCCATAATGAGCACGTTCGCATCGAGCGACAGCGCCTTGGCGATCTCGACCACTTGCTGATCCGCGATCGACAGCCCGCGCACGAGCCGCTGCGCGCGCAGACTCACGCCGAGCGACGCGAGCAGCGCATCGACTTCGCGATGCATCTCGTCGTAGCGAATGCGGCCCAGGCGGTCGCGCGGCTGCCGGCCCATGTAGATGTTCTCCGCAATCGACAGGTCCGCGAACAGCGTCGGCTCCTGATAGATCACGGCGATGCCCGCATCGCGCGCTTCGGCGGGATTCGCGAAGCGCCGCGCGACGCCATCGACGAGCAGTTCGCCGGCATCGGGCTGATACACGCCCGCGAGCAGCTTCACGAGCGTGGACTTGCCCGCGCCGTTCTCGCCGAGCAGCGCGTGCACTTCGCCAGGAAAGAGTTGAAGGCTGCCGTCGCCGAGCGCGCGCACGCGTCCGAATGCCTTGCTCGCGTGTCTCAGTTCGAGTCGTGGCGTCGTCATCGCGTTCTCCTAGATGCGGTAGATGCGCTCGGCGTTGCGCACGAAGAGCGCGTCCTTTTCGGCGTCGCTTGCATCGGCGACGATGCGCGCATACGCATTCCATATCGCCGTGTAAGAACCGAACAGGCGATCCACCGGAAAGTTCGATGCAAACATCGCGCGATCGCAGCCGAACGTGTCGATGGTTTCGAGCACGTAGGGCCGAAAGCTCTCGATGGTCCAGTCGTGATCGAACATCGCGAGGCCACTGATCTTCACCGCGACGTTCGGGCAAGCAGCGAGCGCACGCATGCCGTCACGCCACGCGCGATACCCCGCGGGCGATGCGCGATCCACGAACATGCCCGCGTGATTCACGATGAACTGCGTGTTCGCATGCTCGCGCGCAAGCGCCGCCGCATCCTGCATCTGCGAGGGATACAACTGAAGATCGAACGACAAGCCGAAGCGTTCGAGCAATCCGAAATGCTTGCGCCACTGCGGCTCGTGCATGTAGTGCCGTCCCACATAGTCGTACAGGGGATCGTCATGCACGTTGAGTATCTGGCGGATGCCGCGCGTGTTCGCGAACGCCGCATGCGCTTCGAGCACTTGCGGCGCGTTGTCCGCCGACAAATCCGCGCCCGCCACGATGCCTTCCGGCATGCCGCGCCCTTCGCCATCGGCGATGCTTTGCAGCCAGCGCGTTTCTTCGACGGGATCGGCGGGATCGTGATTCGCATCGACATGCACGACCTTCAGCACCGCGACGCTGCCGGTATCGCGCAAGAAATCGCTGATCAGATAGTCGTGACGCAAGTCGCGCGCATCGCCCACGAACGATGTCTGCGGATTCGCCAGCCACGGATAGTGATGCGTGGAGAGATCCCACAGATGAATATGCGGATCGACGACCTGCATGATGGTTTCCTCGCGATCGATGCGCGTTCAGGGAAGATGAAACACCGGCAGGAGCGGCGCCGCGACAGGCGCGTGATCCGCGTGCGTCTCCATCAATTCGGCCATGTAGTCCCACCATTTGCGCATGATGGGCAGTTGCGGCAACGCATCCGTGGTGTGCGCGTCCGTGCGCCGGTAGGTCGCGAACAGATGCCCGCTCGCCTCGTCGAGAAATATCCAGTAATCGCGGATGCCCGCGGCGCGCAAGGCATCGGCCAGTTCGGGCCATATCTCGCGATGGCGCCGTTCGTATTCCTCGCGCATGCCCGGCTTGAGGGTCATGCGATATGCCACTGTCTCCATGGCGGCCCGCCTTCTTATGTTTGTGCGCCCTACTGTGCGTGAAGGCGCGTTGTGCTGCGACTATAATTCGCCGACCGATAACACGACAATCCGAAAGCAGGATCGACCGATCGCAAAATTACATCGCGCGCGATCCTGGCCCTCGCGTTGCGTTGCATCATCCGGACAGCCAAATGAATCAGAACGTCTCGCAGGTGGCGCTCGTCAACCGCCTGAAATTCAAGCATCTGGCGCTGCTCGTCGCGCTCGACGACACGCGCAATCTTCATCAGGCCGCCGATACCGTCAACGTCGCGCAGCCGAGCGCGAGCCGCATGCTCGCGGATATCGAAGAAGCGTTCGGCTTTCTGCTCTTCGAACGCAACGCGCGCGGCATGCATCCGACGCCGCTCGGCACCGCCGCGCTCGCTTATGCGCGACGCTCGCTCGCGGACCTCACGCGCTTTGCCGACGATCTCGACAACAAGCGGCGCGGCGGCCACGGCCAGTTGACCGTCGGCGCGATCATGGGCGCCGCGCCCGATGTGCTTGCGATGGCCGTCACCGAACTCAAGTCCGAGCGGCCGCTGCTGAACGTGCGCATTCTCGGTGAAACGAGCGATCAGGTCGTGCAACTGCTGCATCGGCGCGAAGTGGATCTCGCGCTCGGCCGCCTGACCACGCCCCTGCAACACAACGACTTCGACTTCGAACCGCTCGCGCGCGAAGCGATGCGCCTCGTCGTGCGCGCGAAGCATCCGCTGGCCGCGAAAACATCGCTCGCGCTCGACATGCTCGTCGGCTGGCCGTGGATTCTTCAGCCGATCACGAGTCCGGCGCGCGGTCTCTTCGAAGAAGAGCTTGCGCGCGCGGGACTCACGACGCCCGCCGATATCGTGGAATGCGCGTCGATTTTCGCGACCTTGCAACTGCTGCAGAACGCCGACGCCGTCGCCATGCTGCCGGAGTCCGTCGTGCGCGATTACCTGCGCGCGGGCTTGCTCGCCGAATTGCCCATCGAGATCGGCAAGAGCCTGTCGGGCTTCGGCCTCTTGCGACGCAAATCCGAAACGCTGAGCGAGCCGGCCGAGTACTTCATCGCGCTCTTGCGCAAATATTCGGCGGCGTCGCTCGCGCTCACTGCAGGTTGACGAACAGCCCGCCATCGACAAGCAACGACGCGCCCGTCACATAGCGCGCGCGATCCGACGCGAGAAACACGACGCATTGCGCGACATCGTCCGGCGCGCCGAGTCGTCCGAGCGGAATGCGCTTTTCCATGTAGGCGCGCTTGCCGGCGTCGGACAGATCGTCGGCGTTCAAGTCCGTTGCGATGGTGCCGGGCATCACCGAATTGCAGCGGATGCCATACGCTCCGAGCGCGATGGCGCACGACTGCATCAGCGAATGCACGCCCGCCTTCGTCGGCGTGTAATGCGTCTGCATGCCGCCGCCGACGAGCGCGCTGATCGAACTCGTCGCGACAATCGCGCCGCCCGTGCCCTGCGTCTTCATCTGGTTCGCGGCGGCCTGCGTCACATAGAACGCGCCGTTCAGATTCACGGCGACCGTCGTTTCATAGACCGAAAGCGGCATGTCGAGAAACGCGTGGAACGGACAGATGCCCGCATTGCTCGACAGCACGTCCACGCGCCCGAACGCCTCCACTGTGCGCCGCACGAGCTCGATGCCCGTCTCGCGCTCGGCCACGTTGCCTTCGACCGCGATCGCGCGCCGCCCCAGCGCCTCGATTTCGCCGACGATCGATTCCACCGCCGATGCCTTGCCGTACGACTGGTCGTTGTCGCGCCAGTAGTTGATCGCGACGTCCGCGCCTTCGCGCGCGCTGGCAAGCGCAATCGCCCGGCCGATGCCGCGCGAGCCGCCCGTCACGATCACCACCTTGTTTTCGAGCAGCATGTGAGCCTCGTCAATGAGTGTACGGCCGCGTCAATGCGCATTCGGGATTGAGCCGCACCCCGAAGCCCGGCGTCTCCGGCACCTTCATGCGGCCGTTCACCGGCACGGGTTCGTCGAGCAGCAAGGGCGTGAACATCGGCACGACCTGATCGGCTTTCGGGGCCATCATCAGGAATTCGGCGAACGGCGAGTTGTGGCGCGTCACGACGAAGTGATAGCTGTACACCGACGACCCGTGCGGCACGACGAGCACGTTATGCGCGTCCGCGAGCGCGGAAATCTTGATCAGTTCCGTGATGCCGCCGCACCAGCCCACGTCCGGCTGCACGAGATCCGCGCAGCCCATTTCGAAGAGCATGCGAAAACCCCAGCGCGTCGCTTCGTGTTCGCCCGTCGTCACCATCATGCCGCGCGGCACCGAGCGGCGCAGTTCGGCGTAGCCCCAATAGTCGTCGGGCGGAAGCGTTTCTTCGAGCCACTTGAGGCCGTATTCGTGCGCGGCCGTCGCCAGCCGCTTCGCGTAATTGAGATCGAGCGACATCCAGCAATCGAACATCAGCCAGAAATCGTCGCCGACTTTCGCGCGCATGTCAGCCAGCTTCGCGATGTTCTTCGCGAGTCCTTCCTCGCCCTCGGCGGGACCGTGCTGCAGCGGCATTTTTCCGCCGATGAAGCCCATTTCCTTCGCGAGGTCCGGACGCGCGCCGGTCGCGTAGAACTGAAGCTCGTCGCGCACCGGGCCGCCGAGTAGCTGGAACACCGGCTCCTTACGCACCTTTGCGAGCAAATCCCACAACGCGAGATCGACACCCGAGATCGCATTCAGCACGATGCCCTTGCGCCCGTAATAGAGCGTCGCGTTGAACATCTGGTCCCACATCTTTTCGATGTCCGTCACGCGCTGGCCTTCGAGGAATCGCGCGAGATGCTTTTCGACGATGAACGCGCCGATCTCGCCGCCCGTCGTCACCGCGAAGCCGACGGTGCCATCGCTCGCTTCAATCTCGACGACGAGCGAACCGAGCACGTTCAGCCCGAACGACTGCCGGCTCTTCCGATACTCGGGATAACGCGCCATCGGCGTGGCGACGTGATCGTCGATCCAGTGGTCGGCGCCCTGGTCATGATAGTCGGCGCCGCCGCCGCGAACGGTGAAGGCGCGCACGTACTTGATGGTCGGCATGGACATGCTGTGTCTCCTTGTACCTTGGAATCAGGATGCGTTGGCGGCCTCGCCGCCCGGAACCGGATGACGCCCGGGCACGCGCACGAACGCGACGATGACGAGCGCGGCCAGCACGCTCGCCGCGCCGAGCACGGCGAGACCGGCGCTCGTCGAATGGAACGCGGCTTCGGCGGCGGTGCGGGCCATCGGCGCGAAGAATCCGCCGAGTCCGCCGAGCGAATTAATGAGCGCGATGCCGGCGGCGGCAGCGGCGCCCGTGAGATAGCGCGTCGGGAAGGTCCAGAAAAGCGGCTGTGCGGCGATGAATCCGCTGGCGGCGCAACACAGCGCGATCAGCGAAACGATCGGCGCGCCCGCGATGCCCGATACGGCGATCGCCACGCCCGACATCGCGAGCAGCGCGACGGCGCACCCGCGATGCTTCGACGTGCGATCCGCATAACGCGGCACGATCCACGTGACGACGACCGCCGCGATCCACGGCAGCGCGGTCACGAGCCCGACGCGAAAGCCGACTTTGGTGCCGAGCAGCGCCGACACCTGCTGCGGCAGATAAAACACGACGCCATACACGGCGGCCTGGATCAGGAAGTACACGCAGCAGAGCACGAGCACGCGCGGATCGACGAGCGCGGCGAGCACGCTGCGCGGTCCGTGCGACGACGCGGCGCGCGCATCGTCATGCAGGCGCGCGGCGAGCCACGCGCGCTGGTCGGGCGTGAGCCAGCGGGCGCGGGCGGGATCGTCGTCGAGATACCAGAACGCCCACACACCGACGATCGACGCCAGCAGGCCTTCCACGAGAAACAGCCACTGCCAGCCTTTGAGACCGAGCATGCCGTGCAGATCGAGCAGCAACCCGGACAGCGGCGCGCCGAAAATGAACGCGAGCGGCGCGCCGAAGTAGAAGACGCCGAGCGCCCGTGCGCGCGATGCCTGCGGAAACCAGCGCGTCAGGTAATAGACGATGCCGGGAAAGAAGCCCGCCTCCGCCACGCCCAGCAGAAAGCGCAGCAGATAGAACGTGGTCGCGGAATGAGCAAAGGCCATCGCCGCCGACACGATGCCCCACGTGACCATGATGCGGCACATCCACAGCTTCGCGCCCACGCGATGCAGCAGCAGGTTGCTCGGCACTTCGAAGATCGCGTAGCCGACGAAGAACACGCCCGCGCCGAACGCGAACGCAGCGTTCGTGAGCCCGGTGTCCTGTTGCAGCGCCTTCTGCGCAAAGCCGATGTTCGCGCGGTCCAGAAATGCGAGCACGTACATCAGCAGGAGGAACGGCAGCAGACGGCGCATCACGCGCGACGTGACGGCGCCTTCCGCGTGTGCGGAATTTTCCATGTCTCTCTCCGGTGAGACGTGCGGATCAGTAGGTCGCGCGTCCGCCCGACAAGTCGAACACCGCGCCCGTGCTGAACGCGCAGTCCTCGGACGAGAGCCACAGAATGAGCGACGCCGCTTCCTCGGGCATGAGGAAACGGTTCATCGGAATCTTGGAGAGCATGTAGTCGATGTGCTGCTGCGACATCGAATCAAAGATTTCGGTTTTGGCGGCGGCCGGCGTGACCGCGTTGACGAGAATGTTCTTGCCCGCGAGTTCCTTGCCGAGCGACTTGGTGAGCCCGATCAGCCCCGCTTTCGACGCGCTGTAATGCGAGGCGTTCGGATTGCCCTCCTTGCCCGCGATCGACGCGATATTCACGATGCGCCCGTACCCCGACTTCAGCATGTGCGGCACGACCGCGCGGCACGTCAGATACGGGCCGATGAGATTGACATCGATCACGCGCCGCCACACGTCGGGCGCAAGCTCCCATGTCGTGCCGTTGCCGCCGGTGATGCCCGCGTTGTTCACGAGCACGTCGATCTTGCCGTGCGCGGCGAGCGTCTTCTGCACGGCGGCTTCGACGGACGCTTCGTCGGTGAGTTCGACGACCGCGTCGCTGACGATGCGCTCCCGGTGCTTCGACGCGAGTTCATCGCTCGTGCGCTGCAGGCGTTCCGCATCGACGTCCCAGAGCGCGACGTTCGCGCCGGATGCCAACGCACGCTCCGCCACCGCGAGCCCGATGCCCCGCGCGCCGCCGGTGATGACGACGCTGCGCCCTGCCAGATCGATACGGTTCATGCCTTGTCTCCTGATCGTTGTTTTGCATCGGCTTGTGCCGTGACAGGCACTATAGACCGGCGGCAATAGCGTAACAATTCGAAAGGGCAATCGTTCGATAGCGAAAGCGGATCGCGCGAGTTTCAGCGGCGGCGAAGCTTGGGCCGGCGCGGCGATTCCGGCGCGGCTTCCGTGGCCGGTTTGGGCTCGCGGGTGGCGTGCAGAACCTTATCGGCGAACATGGCAAGGGCAAAAATCGCAGCGACGCCGATGGGCAAGAGAAGAAGAAATGCGACGAACATCGAAAAAACTCCCGGATGTGATCGTCGCAGTATAAGACGATAACTTCGGTCAATTAATGCCTAAGTTGGCAATATCGTATTCAAACGTGCGGATCAATTTTTCGAGCTTGTTCGATTGGAACACGGCCCACGGGCGGTCAGGCACGCGCGTTGCTCAAGACGACGCACCGCTGAGTGACAGCGATCAACATTGACCAACTAAAAAAGCATGTTCAAACCGAAAGCCTGCACCGCTACCTGTGTTCTCGACGGAATGCCCGTCACCCTGACCTACTATCCCGACACCACCTTGCTCCGCATCACCAACGCCGCCACCGGCCGATGCGTGCGCGAGACCCGCTGGCCCGCGCCGTGGCGCACGCTGCTCGCGACCTTGCGCGAATTCAGCGGACGCGATACAGAAAGCCAGCTTGCGACGCTGCTCGACGAAATGCCCGAAGAAGCCGCGCTGGCCTGACCTGCCGGCGCACGACGAAATCGATCCACCACGCGAGGACGAACCTCGCTCAACGCTGTAGAAGAAGAGGAAACAATGGCAACTGGCACTGTGAAATGGTTCAACGACACCAAGGGTTTCGGCTTCATCAAGCCGGATGACGGCACGCCCGACGTGTTCGCGCATTTCTCGGAGATTCGTGCGGACGGCTACAAGTCGCTGCAGGAAAATCAAAAGGTGTTGTTCGAAGTGCGTCAGGGCCCGAAGGGTCTGCAAGCCGCGAACATCCAGCCGCAATAAACGATAAAGCCAACGACGAAGCCGTGAGGCCGGCAACGGTTTCACGGCTTTTTTGTCGCTGATGGCCGGTCACACGCGTTCGAGCGCCGGTGCATCGGCGGGGCGCAGCGCCATCCAGTAGATCAGGAAGCGACCCGCGAAAATCCCCGCGACCACACCCGACACCAGCGCGTTGAGCACGACGAAAGTCGAATCGATGCCGACCGGTCCGCTCGTCGCAAGCTCGAAGCCGATCCAGAACTTCGACGCGAACGTCACCAGAATCAGCGCGAGCGGCACGATCGAGCCCGGCAGCGTGACCGTGCGCGCCGCGCGATCCACGCTCAGCCCGCTCGTCTTCGCCTGCACCACGCCGACGCCGATCCCGAGCAGCCCGCCCACGAACCACATCAGCGCGCTTTCCACGCCGGCAGCCGGTCCCGTGACGATATGCAGCAAGCCCCAGCCGGCGAATACCGCCGGCACGATGGCCAGTGTCGAAAGCGGCGCGGTGCCGCCTTTCATCGCCTTCAGGCCGCGCGAAACGAGGACGGCCAACAGCACCCACACGTATACCGGCGTGCCCGACAAAATCGCTGCGAAAGACATGTTCGTTCTCCAGAGATGATGCGTTGAATAAGGTTCACCGGCTTCTGACTTCGTCCCGCCGATCAATCTTTACGTTGGAAAGATTTTGACTTTCTCGCGCGGCTGCGTCAACATAAATTTACATTGTAAAGATTGATCGACCGGCGCATTCCCATTCCTATGCAGAACACCACCGTTGCCCGCAAGCGCGGCCGTCCATCGACGAAGACGACCGCGCCGCACGCTTACCATCACGGTTCTTTACCCGATGCGCTCCTCGCCGCCGCAGAAGCCGTCCTCCGGCGCGATGGCCTTCGCGGTCTCACGCTGCGCGCGATCGCGCGGGAAGCGGGCGTCTCGCACACGGCGCCTCAGCATCATTTCGGCGATACGGCCGGCGTGCTCAGCGAACTCGCCGCAAGCGGACATCGCCGGCTCGCGCACGCGATGGCGAAGCGCGCGGCGGCAGCCGGCAGTGGCGCGGAGCGTCAACGCGCGATCGCGCATGGCTATATCGATTTCGCTGTCGAGAATCCCGATCTCTTTCGGCTCATGTCGCGCAACGAATTGCTCGATACGAACCGGCCGTCGCTCGTCGAAGCGCGGCGGATGTCGGCGGGCGGACTGGCGGGCGTCTTCGATGATGCGTCGTCCGAACGACCCGCCGAGGGCACCAGCGCGTTCGGCAAGATGGACGCCGCGCGAGCGGTGAAGATGGCGTCCGCGTGGGGACACGTGCACGGACTGGCGTCGCTGCTGGTCGATCAACGGCTGAACGGCCTCGCGGCTGCGGCAGGCGCTTTCGCGACGCCGCGCGAACTCGTCGATGCCGTGATCGACGGTTTCTGAACCGCGATAGTGCGCGACAGCGAACGCCATTCCCGGTCATCGGCGCGTAATATCGGTGCAACGACCGTTTCGTTTTTTCGAGCAGTTCGCGCAGACGTTTACAATCAGCGTTTACTGCGTATCGGCCGCGTGCGCGCGATGCGCCCCGGCGCCATGCCGCGCCGCCACTTACAGCACCCGCCTGGCAGTATGGTCACTGAAACGTCTTCCTCGGAATCGCTCGCCGTCGCCGAACGCGTGCGCGAGCTCATGAGCCGTCACGGCATCGGCAAGCGGCAGCAAACCGCCGAACTGTGCCGCATTCTCGATCTCAGCTTTTCGCAGGGGCATCGCAAGCTGCGCGGCAACAGTCCGTGGACGATCGCGCAGATTCGCCGCGTCGCCGATGCTTTCGACGAGCCCGCGCTCAAGCTCTTCGACGCCATCGACACGCGCCCCGACGACACCGAAGGCATACCGCACGACGCGGTGCTGAAACTCGGATCGGTCGAGATTCCGTGCACCGCGTGGATCGGCAATTCGCTCGACGCCGGCACGCGGCCGGATTTCATCGCGCAGAAACTGAACGCCCGCTGGGTCGTCACGCGACACGAAGGCGTGCTGTTGCAGGAAGGCTGCGATGTCCACAAGATCGAGATCCTGCCGCGCCGCACGGATACCGAAAAGCCGATCATCGCGGTCGTCGACGACGATCACGCTTCCGCCGACAATCTGCACGATTATCTGGAAATGACCGGCTTCACGGCGATGGCGTTCTACGGCCTCGACGCGTTCCTCGACGCGCTGCAGTCGCAAGTGTTCGATGCCGTGGTCATCGACTGGCTGTTCGGCACCCACACGTCCGCGGGCGCGATTCAGGCCGTGCGCGAATCGGACAATCCGGATGCGCCGGTCTTCGTGCTCACGGGCGAACTGACCACGGGCAAGGCGAGCGAGTCCGAGATCAGCCAGATTATTCGCGACTACAACGTCACCTGTTTCGAAAAGCCCGCGCGGCTCGGCATTCTGGTCGCGGATCTGTCGAAACGGCTGTTGCGCGCCTGATCACCTTGGCGCGAGCGCTCAAGCCGCCCGCCGCCGCGCCGTGGCCGCGCGATGCACGGCGGCTTTCAGCACTTCGTAGCGCACCGGCTTCAGCAGGTAGTCGAAGAAAAACACCGATGCGCTCGGGTCCACCAGTTCCGGCACATACGCGCTCACCGCGATGATCGGCACGCTCGCGCCCGGCGCGGTGCGCGCGCGATATTCGCTCGCGAACGAATAGCCGTCCTTGCCCGGCATGTGGAGATCGGCGAGGATCACGTCGGCGTCGTAGGCGCGCAGCCACGCGAGCGCGCTGTCCACGTCCGGCACCGCGATCGCCCAGTAGCCGAGATGCGTCAGCATTTCCGTCAGCGACTCGCGGATCGCTTCGTGATCGTCGATCACGAGCACGCGGGACTTGCCCGCGCCGGGCGCATCGGCGTCGTCGGGGCCGGCCTCGGGAATGCGCTCCACCGATGTCACCGGCAGGCTCACGCGAAACGCCGCGCCTTCGCCCACTTCGCTCGCCACTTCGATGTTCCCGCCGAGCAGATCGACAAGCCCGCGCACGACCGCGAGGCCCATCCCGGCGCCGTCGAAACGACGCGTGCTGGACGAATCGAGCTGCGTGAACTCCTGGAAAATCAGCGGCAGCTTTTCGCGCGCGATGCCCGGCCCCGTGTCCGTCACCGTGATGTCGAGGCGCTTGTCCGAGCGCGCGAAATGCACTTCGATGGAGCCGGCGTCCGTGTACTTGATGGCGTTGGTGACGAGGTTCGTCACGATCTGCCGCACGCGATGCGGGTCCGACTCCAACGGCCCGCGCTTGCCGTCATACCCGCCGCGCAGATGCAGCCCCTTCGCGGTCGCGGCGGGCGCGTTGGCATCGACGATCGAATCGAGCAGCTCCACCGGATCGAACACCGTCACGCGCAGTTCGAGCTTGCCCGCGCCGAGCCGCGCGTAATCGGTCAGATCGCGCATTTGCGCTTCGAGATGCCGCGCGCCGGTTTCGAGCCGCTGAATGATCTTGCGGTCCGCCTCGCCGCGCAGATTCAGCCCGAGCAGTTCGATGGACGAAACGATGGCGTGCAGCGGCGTGCGCAACTCGTGGCTGATCATGCCGAGAAACGTGTCTTTCGCGACACCCGCTTCGCGCGCCGCCCGCGTCGCCTGATGCTCGGCGGCGAGCGCGGCGCGTTGCTGCTCGATGAGCCGCGCGCGGCGATAGCCGTTGAGCAAAAGCAGCGAGGTCGCCGCCGCCGAAAGCATGCCGAGCAGCACGCCGCTATAGATCAGATAGCGGCGCTTCGCCTCGAAATCGCCGACGATCGCCTCGTGCTCGGCGGCATCCATGAGCCGGCGGCCGCTCGCCAGTTCCGCGACGGCGGGCGCGTTCTGCCGCAGAACGCCGATGATGCGCAACGTGCGCTGCCGGTCGCCTCTCAGCCTTTCCACATCGAGCTGGATGGAACCGAGCGCCGTGCGCAGTTGCCGCACGATCTCCGCCTGACGATTGCTCAGCGCTTCGTGTTCTTCGGGCATGCGCGCCGAATTCGATGCGTCGTCTAGCCGCGCGCGCAGCCGCGCGTAGCTGGAGCGCACGGCTTCGGCGTCTTCGTCGATGCCATTGCGCAAGAGCAGCACCTGCGTCTCGAAACGCTCGTACGCGATCTGGAACTGCGCGGCGTTCCAGTACTGCCCTTGGTAGGGCGCGACCGCGCGATGCGTCTCGCGCGCGACCAGCCCCGAGTACAGCATGTAGCCGACCACGCCGAACGGCGGCGCAACCGCGAGCACGAACATCACCGCGTACCACAGGCGGCGAAGCAGCGGGCGCGCACTGGGCGCGCGAAACAGAGAGTCGTTGCGCGTAATGGCCATGTTCGTTCGATACCCGACGCGCGATGCGCGCGCTACCTGAGCGCGTCGATTTCGCGCGCTGCACGCTCCGACGCGACCACGATGAGCTTCATCGTCGCGCGTGTCGCGCCTACGAAGATTTTGCGCGCGGCCTGGTCGTCGAGCGCGTCGAAATCGACTTCGGTGAGCACCACGCACGGCGCGGATTGCCCCTTGAAGCGATATATCGATTCGAGCAGCACGTCACCCTCGCGATACTCCGGGTTGCCAAAGAGATCATAAGTGCCGGTGAACGCGCGCAGCCGATGCGGCCCGAGATGATCCACGGCCGTCAGCGCCGAGCCTTCGCGCCCGCGGAACGACAGCACCGCGATATCCTGCTTGCGAAAGCCGAGCGAGAGCGCGTGCGTGATGGCACGCTTGGTCGCTTCGATCACTTCCTCGGGATGGCCGTCCTCGTAGGTCGAAATGGTGACGTCGGAGCCGTCGAACGGACTGCCCGCATCGAGCCGCACTTCCGGCCCGACGATCTTGCGGATGAAACCGAGCAAGTCGCGCGGGCTGCGATAGTTCGTGGTTTCGCGCAGGATGGTCCAGCCGGGCAGCGGCACCGGCTCGCGCAGATACAGGTTCTGCATCGGGTCTTCGAGCCACCACCACGCGCCGTCCGGATTGAGCAGCCGTTCGAGCGATTCGACCCACGCCGCATGAAAATCCTGTCCCTCGTCGACGATCAGCACGTCCGTCTTCCACTGCTCCGGCACCGGCACGGCGGCGAAGCGCTCTTCGAGCGTCGTGAAGACGTTGGGCTGGCTGAAGTCGGGCGGACTGCCGGCATCGCGCGCGACGGCCGCGCTCAGTTGATGATAGTTCGCGATCTTCGCCTCTTTCGGCGCGATGGCGCGGATATGGTCCGCGAGCGGCCGGTTGAAGCACACGTAGAGCACGCTCTTGCCGGCGGCGAGCGCATCGCGCATCACGCGCACGGCGAGCTGCGTCTTGCCCGCGCCGGCCGTCGCGATCACGCGCAGGCGGAACGGCTCGAATTCCAGCCGCCGCGCCCATGTCGCGAGACCGCCCGACAGCCGCGTGACGAGCGTGTTCGCCGCGCCGACGAGCGCGTTGGTATCGGGCGTGAGCGAGAGTTCGTCAGCGAGGAAGTGATGGATGCGCGCGGCGGCTTCGAAACGCGGCTCGTCGGGCGGAAGAATCTCCAGCACGACGCGCGCGAGTTGCGCCTTGCGGCTCGCATCCACGATGCGCCCCGGCGGCACGCCCGCAATCGCCGCGTCCTTCACCGTGTAGTCGGGGCAATAGAGCAGTTCCTCGATCCGGTACGTCCCCGCGCCGAACGCCGCCGTGAACCGCCGGTGCAGGTTTTCGAGCGTGCGCGCAAGCTGAATGGCGACGTTGCGTTCCTTCTGCAAATAGACCTTGACGAGCCCCGCGCCGGTTTCGCGCAGGAAACCCGCCTTCATCTCGATCATCAGCACGCGGCCGGACGGCGCGACCACGACGAAATCCGCCTCGCCGAAGACGGAAAAGCCTTCGTTGATGCGCGTCCAGTGAACGCCGTGATAGACCGTGTAATCCTCGGGCAGCTTTTCGAGTTGCGCGAGCGTCTCCAGTTCGCGCGCGGCGGCGCCGGTCGCTTCGAGATTCTTCCAGTCGTCGGGAACGATTCGAGCCATGCGTTACCTTGTGTTGGTCAATGCGCGTGCGCTCATTGTACGCAAGGGTCAATCGGCATAGTCGTATCGGCCGCCACGTTCGAGCGCGCGCTGATACGCGGGCCGCGCGTGAATGCGCTCCAGAAAAGCGCGGATATGCGGCAGGTCGTTCGCGCCCGCGCGCTGGCTCGCGGCTTCGAGCGGGAAGCTCATCTGCACGTCGGCGGCGCTGAATGAATCGCCCGCGAACCACGGCGACTTCGCAAGCTCGCCGTCGATATAGCCGAAATGCAGCTTCAGTTGCGGATCGATGAAACTCGACTGCAGCGTTCCCGCGATGCGCTTGGCAATCGGCTTCGCGAAGAACGGCATCTTCGCGCCCGCAATCCGCGATGCGACGAGCTTGATCAGGAGCGGCGGCATCGCGGAGCCTTCGGCGTAGTGCATCCAGTAGTTGTAGCGCACGCGTTCCGGCGACGCGCCATGCGGCGGCGAGAAGCGTCCTTCGCCATAACGATCCACGAGATATTCGATGATCGCACCCGACTCCGCGACGGTCAGCGCGCCATCCGTTATGACCGGCGACTTGCCGAGCGGATGCACGGCGCGCAGTTCGCGCGGCGCGAGCATCGTGCGCGGATCGCGCTGATAACGCTTCAGTTCGTATTCGACGCCGAGTTCTTCGAGCATCCACAGCACGCGCTGCGACCGTGAATTGTTGAGGTGATGGACGATGAGCATGGCGTGCGGTCGCATTCGGTACGCATCTTGCAGGCTATGTCCTGCTTCAAGGACATTGCCATTAAGACAAGGAAAAGGAGAACCCGATGACGCTCATCATTTATCTCGTGGGATGGCTTATTTTCATCGGCGGCGTGTCGTGGGCGCTCGTCGCCATGCACGTCGCGCAACATACGGTCGCGATCGTCGCGGTCATTTTGCTCGGTATCGCGGTGATCACGGGCGCCACGCGGGCGCGCAATCGCGACCGTTCATAGCGTGCGGCGCGCCGCGTGCATCGCGGCGCGCGCCTTGAAGCTCGGCGTCAGGCGACGACGCGTGCGTTGAGCGCGTCCTGAATCAGCGTGACGAGCGCGTCGGGATGCGCGGGCTTCGTCATGAAATGCTGGAATCCTTCGCCGATACTTCGTAATCGATATGCGTCGCCGTCGTGCCCCGTCAGCGCAATGGCGACGGAAGGCGGCAGATTTCCGCGTATTTCGTGGTCGCGCAAACGTTGGATGAGATAGAAACCGTCCATTCCAGGAAGGTCGAGATCGCAGATCACTGCATCGGGAAGCACGCGGATCGCGGTTTCCACGCCGTCTTCGGCGTCGGCCACGGCGATGACCTCGGCTCCTTCATCTTCCAGCAACATCTGCAGTGACGCCCTGCTCTCGGGATCGTCTTCGATGAGTACGATCCGCGTATGCCCCAGTCTTGCTACTTCGTTCATGATTTTGTTTTCAACTGCCAAAAACGGAATTCTCGTGCGCGCGGTCTCCACGGCTCGCCGCTTCGTCCTTGTCTTCGCGTCGCGCAGGTGCGCTTCGGTTGACAGAAAAACGCAGCGGGAATTCCGAACGCACCGTATCTTTTTGCCGCGCGTGCGCCGGTGCGGAACGTCTCGCGGTGTCCGGGCGGCGCCAGCTCGACTGGCCGGTCGCCGTAATCCCAGCAATTTCCCCAACAGCAAATTCCGGACCGGCGAGCGGTCCTTTCGCCGGAATGCCCCGCCGTACGGGGCGGGCGATTCCGGCCATTTCTTCCCAGCTGCACCACCAATGCGCACGACCGTGTAATTCCGGCATGGTCCATCCCTTCTTGCACGTCAGACGTTTGCAAGGCTCGGCACGTCCGAACGCGCGGCGGGCGATTGCAACAGCGCCCGATATTCCGTCGGCGTGATGCCGACTGTCGCCTTGAACTGACGCGTGAACGCGCTGTGATCGGTGTAGCCGCACAGCGCCGCGACGTCCGTCACCTTGTCGTGCGTGACGAGCAGCGCCGTTGCCGCATCGAGGCGCGTCTTCAGCAGCACCTGTCGCGGCGTCAAATGAAAGACCTTGTGAAAATAGCGTTCGAGCTGCGCGATCGACATGTTGGCCATCTTGGCGAGATCGCGCATGTTGAGCGGCTGCACGTAATTTTCCTGAATATGCTGCACGACCGCCGCGAGCCGGCTATATGCCGGATGCGTTCCTTCGGCCGCCTGCAGGTCGCGCGAAATGCCCGCGAGCCCGACGATATTCCCTTGCGCACCGTGAAGCGGCTGCTTGCAGGTCATGCACCAGCCGGGCTCGCGTCCGGGATACAGATGCAGTTCCAGCTGATCGATGAGTTGCACGCCCTGCGCGATGATCGCCTGATCCTGCGCCGTGTAGATGCGCCCGAAGCGGCGCGGAAACACGTCCTCGGCGGTCTTGCCGATGAGCGCGGTCTTGTCGTCCTTGTGGCCGCAACGGCGCGCGAGCGTGCGGTTGACCATCGCGTAGCGCGCGTCGCGGTCCTTCACGAAGAAGACGATGTCCGGCATCGCATCGAAGACCGGCGCGAGCAGAGCGAAGTGCGAGAGCATGTCGCTCAGCGACGAAGGCGGCGGCGCATCGACGTGCACCGCATCGCGCGAAACGTGTCCGGCAGTAAGGCCCTGCGTGCTCATCGTGCGTTTCGCGGTTGGTCGTATGCGTGATTTTTGCGACGATTATAGGGGCGCTGAAATCGAGTCAATATTGGCGCTGTCCCCACTATTCTTTGGCCTTCGATGCTGAAACGCAGCCCGCGCTGCCGGATCTTTCACGCGAAAGCTGAGCTGAAAACGAAAATGCCGTCTTGCGACGGCATTTTTCATGGTGCTGCTCGGCCTCGACGCTTCACGCGGCGATACGCGCACGCTCCGGTTCCGCGTGGTCGTCGCCGGAATCCTCGTTGTCATCGTAGAGATGCAGGAGGCGGTAGCCGCTCTTGTACACCGGCTGCAGGCGGAAATGGTTCACCGGCTCGATTTCCAGCGCGAGGCGCAGACGCGACACATGACTGTCGATGGTGCGCGTGGTTTCGCGGAACTCGCGGCCCCAGACCATCGCGAAGATGTGATCGCGGGACAGCACACGACCGATGTTCGAAAAGAAAAGCTGCGCGAGGCGGAACTGCGTGCCGCTCAGCTGCACGGGACGGCCGCGCACCGTGACCGTCTGCTGGCGCGAATCGAAACGATACGGCCCGATTTCGAGGCACGCGCTCGACGTGGCCGGGAACGCGCGGCGCAGCAACGCTTCGATGCGCGCGCCGAATTCGCCTGGACGGATGGGATAGACCACGTAGTCGTCCGCGCCCGCCGTCAGCGCGCACACGACGTTGTGCTCCGCGCCGTCGGGCGTGGCGAACATGACGGGCACGCGTTCGCCGAAGCTCGAACGCACAGATTTGAGAAGATCGAGACCGCAGAGACCGGATGAATTCCAGTCGAGAATCAGCAGATCGACCGTCGAGCGCGAAAGCGCCTTGGAGAGCATGAGACCGTCGCCAAAGGTCACGACCGTGTGGCCGAGCCGTTTCACGACGTCGCTGATGAGGTTTCGATAACTTGTGTCGGTTTGCAAAACGGCGACGCGCATAGTGTCAAGCCTGATGAGTCTAAGGGACATGGGCCGAACGCCGCACTGATCCCGCGGCATTCCCCGGGCGTCTCGTTACAAAAAGAGACGCCGAATACAGGCACGCATTCTGGTCAGCCGGGCATCCCTTTCCCATCGGATTGATCCGAAATTGTCAACGCATGTCATCACTTGTCACGGCGTGCGTCTCGCGGGCGCCACCGCGCAATCGTCCGACTGCGAAAATTCGTGTAGTGGAGACTTACATCCTGTAACATGCCGCCTTTGGCTCACAATGGCCCAAACCCCGCTTTCGCCGTCTTTACCGGGACGCCGCGAGAGCATGCGCCGCGGCTGCCCGTCGTCACGCGCAGTGCGGTTGACGGGCGCCGGCTTCGAATCCGCGCCCGAGTCGTTCCCGTTTCGCGCTCACCCGGCGCGTCTGACATCCCGCAGGGCATCGCCTCGTTCCATGCGTCGCTGACGGCACGCGTGGCTTTTCTCATTACGGGTTCTCATTCGATGCAGGCAACACCTTTCGACGGCGCGTCGCACGCCGCCGGCCGCTCGCTCACGCGCGGCGATTACAAGACGCTCACGCTCGCCGCGCTCGGCGGCGCGCTCGAGTTCTACGACTTCATCATTTTCGTGTTCTTCGCGCCGGTCATCGGCCAGCTGTTTTTCCCGCCTTCGATTCCCGACTGGCTGCGGCAATTGCAGACCTTCGGCATCTTCGCCGCCGGTTATCTTGCGCGGCCGCTGGGCGGCATCATCATGGCGCACTTCGGCGACCTGCTCGGACGCAAGCGCATGTTCACGCTGTCCGTGCTGCTGATGTCGGTGCCGACGCTTCTCATGGGCGTGCTGCCCACGTATGCGTCCATCGGCATGATGGCGCCGGTGCTGTTGCTGCTGTTCCGCGTGATGCAGGGCGCGGCGGTCGGCGGCGAAGTGCCGGGCGCGTGGGTGTTCGTGTCGGAGCACGTGCCGAGCCGTCATATCGGCTATGCGTGCGGCACGCTGACGGCCGGCCTCACGGCGGGCATCCTGCTCGGCTCGCTGATCGCGACGGCCATCAACAAGAGCTTCGTCCCCGCCGATGTCGCCGCTTTCGCGTGGCGTCTGCCGTTCCTGCTCGGCGGCGTGTTCGGGCTGTGCTCCGTCTATCTGCGCCGCTGGCTGCATGAAACGCCGGTGTTCGCGGAACTGCAAAAGCGCAAGTCGCTCGCGGCGGAGATTCCGCTGAAGGCCGTGCTGCGCGATCATGGCCGCGCCGTGATCGTGTCGATGCTGCTGACGTGGATGCTGTCCGCTGCGATCGTCGTCGTGATCCTGATGACGCCGACGCTCCTGCAAAAGCAGTTCGGTATCGCACCGGCGACCGTGCTCGTCGCGAACTGCGCGGCGACGCTTTGCCTGACCGTCGGCTGCGTGCTGGCGGGCGCGATTGCGGGGCGCATCGGCGCGGGCAAGACCATTTTCATCGGCGGCATCATGCTGGCCGTGTCGTATTACGCGCTCTTCAGGCAGGTCGCGGTCGACGCCTCCGTGCTGCTGCCGTGGTATGCGTTCACGGGCTTCACGGTCGGCGTGATCGGCGCGATTCCGTTCGTGATGGTCAAGTCCTTCCCGCCCGCCGTGCGCTTCTCGGGCATCTCGTTCTCGTACAACGTCGCGTATGCGGTGTTCGGCGGACTCACGCCGATCGTCGTTTCGCTGATGATGAAGTCGAGCCCGATGGCGCCCGCGCTGTACGTCGGCGCGTTGTGTGTCGTGGGCGCGCTGACGACGCTCTTCATCAAGGAAGCGCCGGCTGCGCGATAAGCGTCGCGGCTCGACGATCGATGGCGCGCTCGCGGTTCGGAGCGCGCCATTTTTGTCTGCCATGCAGGCACCGGGAACGCCCGTTGCACGCGCCAAGGCCAAGCGCGTGAACGCGCGCCTTCGTCACTTTCCCGGAGATCACGCCATCATGTCGACCATGCCTCGCTCACCGGAAGAAAACATCGAGCCGGACCCGGACAAGCTGCTCGATCCCGACGCCCCGCCGAATACCGAAGATCCCGATATGCCCGACGGCCCCGATTCGGCCACGCCGATGGTCCCCGCCGATCCGCACAACGGCGAACCGCGCATGTAAGTCACGCGGCACGCGCAAAAAGCAATGCCCGCGCGGTGCGAAACCGCGCGGGCATTATTCAAACCATGACGTGTGTTACAGGCTCGTCGTCTGCACCGTGCCTGTTTCCAGCGCGCGTTCGATCAGCGCTTCCTGCTGCGCCTTGCGCACCGCGTCCGCGACGAACGTGTCGGGCGCTTCCACTTCCGCCTTGATCGCGCCGATGATGCCGTCGGCCTCGACGATCACGAGCGATTCCGCCGAATCCGCGCGGCTGATGATGACGCGTTGCGGCCCGCCGCCTTCCGCGATGCTGGCGCAGAACTGCATGCGTTCACCGCCGATCACCTGTTCGAATGTTTGAATCATGGCTGCTCTTCCGCGTTGGTTGGACAAGATATCGTCAGCGCGCGAGCGCGCAACGTTTCCATTATTGATCCGCGCGGCGTCCGCAGGTTCCTTTTTGTAAGCCTGACCTCAACGGCGCGCGGCGGCGAGTTCGCGTAGCGTGGCAGCGGTGGCATCGTCGGCCGGAAAGAAGGCTTCGATCGCCAGTTCCGACAACGTGATATCCACGGGCGTGCCGAACACGGTCGTCGTGCTGAAGAACGAAAGCACGCCATGTGCCGTGCGCAAACGCAGCGGCACGATGACCGCATCGGGTTCGCCGTGCAGCGCGTTCCCGGCATGCGGCGGCGCGGGATACGCCTCGAGTTCCTTCATCAGCGCGGCGAGCGTCGCATCGCCCGATACTTCGACCTGACGCCGCACGCGCGCGAGCAAATGCGCGCGCCATTCGTGCCAGTTGTCGATGACGCTCGCGAGTCCCAGCGGATGCATCGACAGCCGCAGCACGTTCACCGGCGGCGCGAGCAGCGACGCATCCGCCGACGCGACCAGCGGCCCGAGCGCGGCGTTCGCGGCGATCATCGTCCAATGCCGGTCGACGGCCAGCGCGGGATACGGCTCATGCCCCTTCAGCACGAGATCGACGGCGCGGCGCGCTGCATCGAGTTGCGGATCGGCGAGAGCGCGTTCGCGATACAGCGGCGCATAACCCGCGGCCACGAAGAGCGTGTTGCGCTCGCGCAGCGGGACATCGAGTTGTTCGGCGAGGCGGATGAGCATGTCGCGGCTCGGCATCGACCGTCCCGATTCGACGAAGCTCAAGTGCCGCGTCGATACGTCCGCGATGCCCGCGAGATCGAGCTGGCTCATGCGCCTGCGCTGACGCCATTCGCGCAGCAGCGTGCCGACGGTGGCGGGCGCGGGCCGCGTCGTGGGCTTAAAGAGTGTGTCCATGCGCCGATATTAGATGAAGCGCGCGCGTGTCATCCATTACCTCGAAGGTAATTCGCCACGTAACATTTACCGTGTCATACGGCCGTTCGAAATGTTTGCGCAAGCGCCCCTAAATCTTCACGTGTACCGCGCCGTTAAAAAGCCCAGCATCATTGCAGACAATGCTTTGCGAGCCGTGCGTGTTTCGTCGATCGAGCGCGCACGGCTCGCAGAGCCCAGACATTTGCGGAGAAATCATGTTTGTCGTTATTGGATGGGTTCTGGTCATCGGCTCGGTGATCGGGAGTTTCATCGGCGTCGGGGGCCACCTTGCCGCACTCGTTCAGCCGTTTGAATTGCTGTGTATTTTCGGCGCAGCGATCGGCGCATTCGTCGTATCGAATCCCACTGCCACGCTCAAGAAGACGCTTCAGGCGCTGCCCAAAGTGTTCAAGGGCGGCGGCTATACCAAAGAGAAATATCTCTCGCTGATCGCGCTGCTTTATGAGCTGCTGCAAAAGGCGCGCAAGGAAGGAATGATGGCGCTCGAAGCCGATGTCGATGCGCCCGAAGCCAGCCCGCTCTTCCAGAAGTACGAACACGTGATGGCCGATCATCACCTGCTCGACTTCATCGTCGATTATCTGCGCATGATGTCCGCAGGCAACGTGAATGCGCTGGAATTGCAGGACCTGATGGACGAAGAACTCGAAACGCATCACGCGGAAAGCTCCGTTGCCGCCAACGCGATTCAGAAGATGGCCGATGGCCTGCCCGCGTTCGGCATCGTCGCGGCGGTGATGGGCGTCGTGCATACGATGGGTTCCGTGGGCGCCGCGCCCGCCGTGCTCGGCGAGATGATCGCGGGCGCGCTCGTCGGCACGTTCCTCGGCATTCTGCTCGCGTATGGCTTCATCGGCCCGCTTGCGGACCTGCTCAACGCGAAGGGCGCGGCCGAAGCCAAGCCGTTCCAGTGCGTGAAGTCGGTGCTGCTCGCGTCGATGAACGGCTATGCGCCGACCATCGCCGTCGAGTTCGGCCGCAAGGTGCTGTTCACCGCCGATCGTCCGAGCTTCCAGGAACTCGACGACGCCGTGCGCGCCACCAAGATGCCGAAGTCGGCCTGACGAACGCGTTGATCGAAAGGAATAGCGCTCATGGCTGAAAGACCTTCACGCGACCCGTTGCAATCGGTGCTCGCGCCCACCGTCGTCGTGCGCCGCAAGAAGAAAGGCGGCAGCCACGGCGGGCATCATGGCGGTGCATGGAAGATCGCCTACGCCGACTTCGTCACCGCGATGATGGCGTTCTTCCTTCTGATGTGGCTGCTCGGCTCCACGTCGAAGTACGACAAGGAAGGCATCGAACAGTACTTCAACACGCCGCTCTCCGCGCTCTTCGGCAACGAAGGCGGCGCGTCGGCGCATACGAGCATCGTCGACGGCGGCGGCAAGGACTTGTCGAGCTCGCGTCCGGGCGAAGCCAACAAGAGCCAGCCGCAGCCCATTCCGCCTTCGGTGGCGCGCGCGTCCGTCGCGGCCGAAGACCTGCAGCGCTTGCAACAACTGAAGCAGAAGCTGACCGCGCTCATCGAAAACACGCCTGCGTTGCGTGCGTTCAAGGACCAGATCCGCATCGCGATCACGAGCGAAGGCTTGCGCATCGAGATCGTCGATTCGCTGAAGCGGCCGATGTTCGCATCGGGCAGCTCGAAGCTCGAAAGCTATGTGACGACGATCCTCGCGAACATCGGCGCATCGCTCAACGACGTGGACAATCGCGTGTCGATTGCGGGCCATACGGACGCCGTGCCCTACTCGGGCAGTCAGGCCGGTTATTCGAACTGGGAACTGTCGAGTGAGCGCGCGAACGCGGCGCGCCGCGCGCTGGTCACGGGCGGCATGAAGGAAAGCAAGGTGCTGCAGGTGCGCGGTCTCGCCGACGTGCTGCCGCTGAACAAGAACGTCATCGACGAGCCGACGAATCGCCGCATCAGCATTCTCGTGCTGAACAAGGCCGCCGAACTCGCGTTCTTCCGCGATGGCGGACGCACCACGGCGGATCAGGCCTTGCCCGCCGATACCGCGATTCCCGCTGCCGTCGCGGCGAAATCGAACCTTGCGGTAGGCGTGGTCAAGTAAGCAGCGCTTAAGCGAACCACTCCATCGCGGTCTGCACGACGAGCCACACGTTCGCCGCGCTGATCACGATGAACAGCAGCCACGCGAGCGCCTTCGTATGCGAGGCGTTCGCGAACCTGCCCATCAAATCGCGATCGCTCGTCATGCGAATCAGCGGATAAAGCGCGAGCGGCAGCTGCAAACTCAGCACGACCTGACTCGCGACCAGCAGCTTCCCCACCGCGCCGTTCCCCATCAGATACACGCCGATCACAGCCGGCACGAGCGCGAGCGCGCGCGTGATCAGTCGGCGCTGATAGCACGGAATTTTCAGGCGCAAGAAGCCTTCCATGATGACCTGCCCCGCAATGGTGCCGGTGAAGGTCGAGCTTTGCCCCGAAGCGAAGAGCGTCACCGCGAAGAGAATCGCGGCGAGTCCGGTGCCGACGATCGGCGCGAGCAGCTTGTACGCATCCTCGATTTCGGTGACTTGCGTATGCCCCGTCGCATGAAACGCGGAGGCCGCGAGAATGAGGATGGCCGCGTTGATCAAAAGCGCGAGCAGAAGCGACACGATGGTATCGAGCCGCGACAGCTTGATCGCGGACGCAAGGCTTTTTTCATCGCGATTGACGACGCGCGTCTGCACGATCGACGAATGCAGATACAGGTTATGCGGCATGACGGTGGCGCCGAGAATGCCGATGGCGAGATAGAGCGGCTCGCGATTCGACAGCATGTCGATGGACGGCACGAGCCCCGCCGCCACCGCGGGCCAATGCGGCTTCACCAGCGCCAGTTCCACGACATATCCCACGCCGATGGTCGCGATGAGCCCGAGCATGATCGCTTCGAGATCGCGGAAATTCTTGCCCTTCAGCCCGAGCACGATAAGCGTGTCGAACGCGGTGAAGACCACGCCCCACATGAGCGAACAACCGAACAGCAAGTGAAACGCGAGCGCGCCGCCGAGCACTTCGGCGAGATCGCACGCGATGATCGAAAGCTCCGCGAGCATCCATTGCGCATGCGCGACGGGCTTCGAATAACGTTCGCGCGAAAGCTGCGCGAGATCGCGGCCCGTGACGATGCCCAAGCGCATCGACAGGCATTGCAGCACCATTGCCGCGAGACTCGACAAAAGAACGACGAACAGCAAGCCATAGCCGTATCGCGAGCCGGCTTCGATATCCGTCGCCCAGTTGCCGGGGTCCATGTAGCCGATGGAGATGAGCAGGCCCGGCCCCGCGAATTGCAGCAGCTTCTTCCAGAGCGGCGCGCCCGGCGCGACGATGACGGAGCCTTTGACTTCGGACGGGCAGAACGGCGCGGTCGCCGTGGTCGGCAATTTGAACGGCAATTGATGAATTCCGGTGTCGATATAAGCGCGGCGCAAGGCCCGATGAGCAGGCGAGTCTATCACCGGCTGCGCGGTCTTTCAGACACGTGCCCGGCGATTCATCTGACCGACGCGCCATCTGGATGCCAGCATCTCGTCACCGTCCGACAAATAGAATTTGCACGTGATCCTGGCGCGCATGCCGCGATCGCCCATCACTTGCAATGAGGAGTCCGCCATGAAGCTAGTCACACGCATTGCCATCGCCGCATTCATCGCTTCGCCCCTCGCCGCCGTCGCTCAGGAAGGACTCACGCGCGCGCAGGTCAAGGAAGAGTTGAAACAAGTCGAACAGGCCGGCTACAACCCGTCCGAGCGCGACGCGTTCTATCCCAACAACATCCAGGCCGCGGAAGAAAAGATCCAGTCTGGAAGCGCGTATGGCGCATCGCCGGATGGCACGTCGGCGTCCGGCCGCACGATGTCCACCACGCCTCCGGGACAGACGCCGCAATAACGTAGACGCAGCTTTGCATGCGAACCTCATGGCGCGTGCCTAGAATGAAGAAGGCCGCGCGCGGATGCCGTGGCCGCGCACCGCAGTCGCGTTCCTTCATCACCTGGTATGAGGAGTCCGCCATGAAGCCAGTCATACGCATTGCCACCGCCATTCTTGCGCTGTCGCCCATCGTCGCGGCAGCGCAAACCAGCGGTCTCACGCGTCAGCAAGTCGTCGATGATCTCGTTCGCGCCGAACGCGCCGGCTACTATCCCGGCGTGGACGACCAGCGCTATCCCGGCAGTTTCCTCGATATCAAGGACGGCATCTATACCGGCGCGAGCGTCTATCGTCCGGCCCGGCCTCTCAACGTCCCCGCCAATACGGACGATTCATCCGCGAACTGAACCGCCGTCGCATCGGGCGATCGCGTCGATGCGACCGCTCATGTCTCTTTTTTCTTTCAAACGCCCTTAGATGACGAAAGCGCCATTTTCACGTCATATTGTCGTTGGGGCCCGGCCACTACCATAGCGTCACCGAACACGATTGCCGCATCGCGTTCATCGATCATCGCGCGCCGCTTACACATCGCCGCGCCCTTCCCTCGCATTTTCCGAACGACTCAATGTGGATCGTCAACGTTGCGCTCAAGCGGCCCTACACGTTCATCGTGATGGCCATCATGATCCTGCTCGCCACGCCCTTCGTCCTGTTGACGACGCCAGTGGACGTCCTGCCCGAAATCGATATTCCCGTCGTCAGCATCATCTGGAATTACACGGGCCTGTCGGCCGAGGACATCGCCAATCGCATCACGTCCGTCAACGAGCGCAGTCTCACGACGACGGTCAATAACATCGAGCATATCGAGTCACAGTCGCTGCCCGGCATCGCGATCATCAAGCTGTTTCTGCAACCCACCGCGAACATACAGACGGCGATTGCGCAGACGGTAGCCGTCGAACAGGCGCAGTTGCGCCAGATGCCGCCGGGCGCGACGCCGCCGCTCGTCATCAGTTATTCGGCCTCCAGCATTCCGGTGATTCAGCTCGGGCTTTCGAGTCCGAAGCAGTCGGAGCAGGACCTGAACGATACGGCGCTCAACTTCCTGCGCCCGCAGCTCGTGACCATTCCGGGCGCAGCGGTGCCTTATCCGTACGGCGGCAAGACGCGGCTCATTTCCGTCGATCTCGACACGCGCGCGCTGCTCGCCAAGGGTCTCACGCCTACCGATGTCGTCAGCGCGGTGAATGCGCAGAACCTCATTCTTCCGACCGGGACCGCAAAGATCGGCCCGAAGGAATACACGATCAACATGAACGGGTCGCCGACGACCGTCGCGGGCCTCAACGACATTCCGGTGCGCACGGTGAACGGCGCGACCACGTATCTACGCGAAGTGGCGCACGTACGCGACGGCTTCTCGCCGCAGACGAACATCGTGCGGCAGGACGGAAGGCGCGGCGTGCTCATCTCCGTGTTGAAGAACGGCAATGCGTCGACGCTCTCCATCGTCAATACGTTGCAGGACCTCTTGCCGCAAGCACGCGCTTCGTTGCCACAAGACCTGAAGATCACGGCGCTCTTCGATCAATCCGTGTTCGTCAAGGCCGCCGTCCAGGGCGTGGTTCGCGAAGCGCTGATTGCAGCGGCCCTCACCGCTGCGATGATCCTGCTCTTTCTCGGCAACTGGCGCAGCACGTGCATCATCGCGATCTCGATACCGCTTTCGATTCTCTCCTCGCTGCTCGCGCTGCATGCGCTCGGACAGACCATCAACATCATGACGCTCGGCGGTCTCGCGCTCGCGGTCGGCATTCTGGTGGACGATGCGACCGTGACCATCGAGAACATCGAACGTCATCTTCATTTGGGCACCGATCTTCACGACGCCATTCTCGAAGGCGCAGGCGAAATCGCGGTGCCGGCGCTCGTTTCGACGCTGTGCATTTGCATCGTGTTCGTGCCGATGTTCTTTCTCACCGGCGTCGCGCGCTATCTGTTCGTGCCGCTCGCGGAGGCCGTCGTCTTCGCGATGATCGCGTCGTACATCCTGTCGCGCACGCTCGTGCCGACGCTCGCCATGCTTCTGATGGGCCACGCGCACGCACCCGATGCGAACAAAAAGCCCAATCTCTTCGCGCGGCTGTACCGGCGTTTCGATCACGGCTTCGAGCGCATGCGTGGCGCGTATATCGTGATTCTGAGCAGCCTGCTCGTGCGGCGGCGGCTCTTCGCCACGCTGTTTCTGGGCTTCTGCGTGATGTCGGCGGGACTCGTCTTCCTGCTCGGCGAGGACTTCTTTCCGACTGTCGATGCGGGCGATATCCGCATGCACATGCGTGCGCCAACGGGTACGCGCATCGAGGAAACGGCGCGTCTCGCGGATGAAGTCGAGAAGGTCGTGCGTCAGGTCGTGCCCCAAGACGAACTCGCGACCATCCTCGACAACCTCGGTCTGCCTTATAGCGGCATCAATCTTTCGTATAGCAATGCGGGCACCATCGGCACCCTCGATGGCGAGATACAGGTCGCGCTCAAGCCCGATCATGCGCCGACGCAAAACTACATCGATACGTTGCGCAACCTGCTGCCGCGCCGCTTTCCCGGCGTCGAATTCTTCTTTCAGCCCGCCGATATCGTCACGCAGATTTTGAACTTCGGGCTGCCCGCGGCCATCGACGTGCAGATACAAGGGCAAAACCAGCAAGCGAACTTTCAGGTCGCGAGCAAGCTGATGAAGCAGATACGCATGATTCCCGGCAACGTGGATACGCACATCCAGCAGAAGCTAGACGAGCCGACGCTGAACCTGCAAATGGACCGCACGCGGCTTCAGCAACTCAATTTGTCCGCGAGCAATGTCGCGCAGAACGTGCTGATTTCATTGTCCGGCAGCTCGCAGACATCGCCGGGCTTCTGGTTCAATCCGCGCAATGGCGTCGAATACAACCTCGCCGTGCAGACGCCGCAGTATCAGGTTTCGTCGATCGATGAACTGATGCGCACGCCCGTATCCGCGTCGACGAGCGGGCCCACGCAACTGCTCGGCAATCTCGTGCGCCTTGCGCCGCAGAGCGAATTCGCCGTGGTCACGCACTACAACATCCGCCCGGTCATCGATCTCTTCGTGAGCGTCGAAGGCCGGGATCTCGGCAGCGTCGCGCGGCAGGTGAATCATCTCGTCGATGAAGCGCGCCGCACGTTGCCGCGTGGAAGCCAGATCGCCGTGCGCGGACAAGTGGAAACCATGCGCACGTCGTTCTTCGGCTTGGGCGTGGGTGTCGCGATGGCGATCGTGCTCGTGTACCTGCTGATCGTCGTGAACTTCCAGTCGTGGATCGATCCGCTCATCATCGTGAGCGCGCTGCCTGCCGCGCTCGCGGGCATCGTATGGATGCTGTTCCTGACGGGCACGCATCTCTCCGTGCCCGCGCTAACCGGCGCGATCATGACGATGGGCGTCGCCACGGCGAACAGCATTCTGATGGTCTCGTTCGCGCGCCAGCGTCTCACGGCCGGCGCGCCGCCGCTCACCGCCGCGCTCGAAGCAGGCGCGAGCCGTATTCGTCCCGTGTTGATGACCGCGTTCGCGATGATCATCGGCATGATCCCGATGGCGCTCGGCCTCGGCGAAGGCGCGGAGCAGAACGCGCCGCTCGGACGCGCGGTCATCGGCGGACTGTTGTTCGCAACCGTATCGACGCTCTTCTTCGTGCCGCTCGTGTTCGCGGGCATTCATTCGCGCCTCGCACGCAAGGCGCGGCGCAACGAAGATGCGCAGCACAACGATCCAAGCTAAACCGTCTCACGTCCGAAGCCGAACATGACAGAAAAGAATCACGCCTCGCTGGCCATTCCCGCGCGCGATCCCAACGAAGGTCACGCGCTTCCGCCGCGCAACGTCGAATGGAAACGCGCGAAGATCGCGATCGTCATCGTGCTCGCGCTGCTCGCCATCGGCGCGGCGCGCACGGTCGTGACCGATATCGTGCATGGCCGCTCCGTCGCGACGCGCACGCAGCAGAACGCGCAACAGTACGTGAACGTGGTCGTGCCATCGCAGACCGACGGCGCCGGTGAAACCACGCTGCCCGGCACGTTGCGCGGCTTCGTCGAATCGCCGATTTATGCACGCGCCACGGGCTATCTGCTGCACTGGTATGTCGATATCGGCGCACGCGTGAAGCAAGGCCAGTTGCTCGCCGATCTCGATACGCCCGAGATCGATCAGGAACTCGCGCAAGCCGTCGCGCAACGCGATCAGACCGCATCGAGTCTCGTGCTTGCAAAGAGTTCGCTGCAACGCTGGCAGCAGTTGCGTCAGCGCGATGCCGTCTCGCAGCAGGAACTCGATGAACGGCAAAGCACGTACAACCAGGACGTGGCGAATCTCGCCGCCGCCGATGCCAACGTGAAGCGTCTGCGTCAGCTCGAATCGTTCAAGCGCATCGTTGCGCCTTTCGCGGGCGTGGTCACGCAACGCAATGTCGATGTCGGCGATCTGATCGATGCGGGCAGCGGTGCAAGCCGCGCGCTCTTCGCGCTTGCGCAGTCGGACCCGTTGCGCGTCTATGTGCAACTGCCGCAGGCGTATGCGCAGAACGTATCGGTCGGACAGCAGGTCGTCGTCACGCAAGCCGAGCTTTCGGGCCAGCAATTCCACGGCAAGATCACGCATATCTCCGGCGCGATCGATGTTCCCACGCGCTCGTTGCAGATCGAAGTCACGCTGCCCAATCCCGACGGACGCCTGCGGCCCGGCGCGTATGTGCAGGTCGCGGTGCCGTCCACGGCGCATGCGCGTTTGCTCGTGCCGGGCAACGCGTTGCTGTTCCGTTCCGAAGGGCCGCGTCTTGCCGTCGTCGATGCAAACGGGCACGTGCATCTGCGCAAGATCGTGATTGCCCAAGACCTCGGGCAATCGCTCGAAATCGAAAGCGGCATCGAGCAAAGCGACAAGATCATCATCAACCCGAGCGATTCCATCGCGGACGGCGATCACGTCGTGATCGCACCGGAAAAGAAGGCGGCGTCATGAAAGCGGCTGCCTTGATCGTCTTGTCGTCGATGCTCGCGGCCTGCACCGTCGGTCCCGATTACAAGCGGCCCATTGCCGACACGCCGCCCACATGGAAGACGGATTCGTACTGGCGCGTGGGCGAGCCTTCGCATGCGCCGCTTGCACTCGACTGGTGGCGCAGCTTCAATGACGACACGCTCGATGCGCTCGAAACGCAAGCGCTCGCGCAGAACCAGACGCTTGCGGCCGCGAGCGCGCATTACGAACAGGCACGCGCGACGCTCGCGCAGACTTCATCGCTCGCGGTGCCTGAAGTCGATCTCGGCGCGCAGGCATCGCGCTCGCGCATATCGAAGAATCGGCCGGCGAATAGCTATACGACGCCGAACATGTCCACCGTGCAGAACGACTTGAAGCTCGCGCCGACCATCGATTACGACATCGATCTCTTCGGGCGCATACGTCGCGAAGTGGAAAGCGCGCAGGCATCGGCCGATCAGTCGCGCGACGATCTCGCCAACGCGCGCCTCGTGCTGACCACGGATCTTGCAAGCGATTACTTCTCGATGCGCGAACTCGATGCGGAGATCGACGTATTGAATCGCTCGGTGGACCTTCAAAAGAAAGCGCTCGACTATGTGACGACGCAGCATGATCTCGGCGCGGTATCGGGCCTCGACGTGCTGCAACAGCAATCCCAACTCGATTCCACGCGCGTGCAGGCGCAATTGCTCGCCAATCAGCGCGCGCAATTCGAGCATGCAATCGCGGCGCTCGTCGGCACGCCCGCGCCGCAGTTCTCGCTTGCGCCCGTGCCCGACGACCACCCTATCCCTTCGATCCCGCTGGGCTTGCCAAGCGATGTACTGCAACGCAGACCCGATGTCGCATCCGCCGAGCGCGCGATGGCCGCGGCGAACGCACAGATCGGCGTCGCGAAGGCCGCGTTCTTTCCGAGCCTCACGCTCAACGGCACGATCGGCTGGGAGAGCACGGCCCTGGCGAGCCTCGTCTCCGCGCCGAGTCTCTTATGGACGATCGGCACGATGGCAAGCCAGGTCGTCTTCGATGGCGGCCGGCGTTCTGCAGCGGTCGCGTTCGCAAGCGAGGGCTACCGCGCGACGGAAGCGAACTATCGTCAGACCGTGCTCAACGCATTCGAGCAAGTGCAGGACGGTATCGTCGGATTGTCGGTGCTCGATGGCGCAGCGAAGCAGTCGCATGCCGCTGTCGTCGATGCGCAGCGTCTTCTCTCGCTTGCGAACGACCGTTATTCGGGCGGTCTCGTCGCGTATCTGGATGTCATCACCGCGCAGCAACAACTGCTCACGAGCGAGCGGCAGGACGTGCAGATACGCGGGCAGCAGCATACGGTGTCGGTTGCGCTCGTGAAGGCGCTCGGCGGAGGATGGAACGCCGATGATGCGGCGAGCACGGCAGGCTCGTATAGTGTCGGAAGCAATGTTGAAAGCACAAATTAAACACGCACAGGTGCAGGCATGAAAGTCCTGATAGTGGAAGACGAACACAAGGTGGTGGACTATCTGCGCTCGGGGCTGACCGAGCAAGGCTGGGTCGTCGATATCGCGATGGACGGCGAAGAAGGCACGCATCTCGCGATCGAATACGACTACGACGTGATCGTGCTCGACGTGATGCTGCCGCGCCGCGACGGCTTCGCGGTGCTCAAGGCGCTGCGTCTGCAAAAATCGACGCCGGTCATCATGCTCACGGCGCGCGATCACATCAACGACCGCGTGCGCGGACTGCGCGAAGGCGCGGACGACTATCTCACGAAGCCCTTCTCTTTCCTCGAACTCGTCGAACGATTGCACGCTCTTGCGCGCAGAACGCGCGCGCAGGAATCGACGCTCATTTCCGTCGGCGATTTATACGTGGATCTGATCGGGCGACGCGCCACGCGCGATGGCGTGAGACTCGATCTCACCGCGAAAGAGTTTCAGCTATTGAGCGTGCTCGCGCGCCGTCATGGCGACATTCTCTCGAAGACGGCAATTACCGAGCTCGTCTGGGAAGTCGATTTCGAAAGCCATACGAACGTGGTCGAAACCGCGATCAAACGCCTTCGCGCGAAGCTCGACGGCCCGTTCCGCACGAAGCTGCTGCACACCGTGCGCGGCATGGGCTATGTGCTCGAAGTGCGCGAGCCGCGTGACATGCGCGAAACGAGAGAAGACGCGAGGCCATCATGAACGTGCCGTGGGCGGCATTGCGCGAAGGTCCGCGCTCGCAATCATCGCAAGGCTCGCAACGTTCGCAGCGATCCATCGCGCGACGGCTCGCGGTCATGTTCGCGCTCGTCGCGTTGTTCGTGTTTTCGCTCGTCGGCTCGGGGCTTTTTCTCGTGCTGCGCGTGCAGCTCGAACAGCACTTGCGCGATTCGCTCGATAACCGTGCGGAGATTGCGCGGCTCATCGTTTCGCATGCGTCCAATCCGGACAAGTGGAAGATGGCGAAGGAGAAGCTCGCGGACATCACGCCGCGCGACGGCTCCACACTCTTCGCGGTCACGAGCAACGATGGCCGCTTCAGCTATGGATTGCCGCCCGCCGGCCACGTCGTGAAGAAGGTGCTCGGCGGCTATGTGCGCTTCAGGCCCGAAGGCCGCGCCTATGACATGCTGATGACCACGCTCACCATTCCGCCTTACGCGGACCGCCCGCCGTTGCAGTTGTTCGTCGCGGTCGATTGCTCGCCGAACGTCCGCACGATGCGCGTGTTCGGCGTGGCGCTCGCGGCGTTGCTTGCGCTTGCCACGGTGACGGTGCTGCTGCTGAGTTATTCGGTGGCGCGCCTCGGGCTTGCGCCGCTCACACGGCTCACGCGCGATGCGCAGAACGTGCGGCCCAACAATCGATCGCAACGGCTCGATACCCGCTCGCTGCCCTTCGAACTCGAAGACCTCGCGAAGTCATTCAACGGCGCGCTGGAGCGGCTCGATCATGCCTATGGCCGCCTCGAATCGTTCAACGCCGATGTCGCGCATGAACTGCGCACGCCGGTCACCATTCTCATCGGTCAAACCGAAGTGGCGTTGACGCGCGACCGTTCCATCGACGAATTGCGTCATACGTTGCAGTCCAATCTCGAAGAATTCGAGCGCGTGCGCGCGATCATCAACGACATGCTGTTCCTCGCGCGCGCCGATCAGGGCGAACGCGCGACGGGGCTCGTCGAAGTGTCGTTGGCGGCGGAAGTGCATCGCACGCTGGAGTTCCTGGAAATTCCGCTGGAAGATGCGCAGGTGCGCGCCGTATCGAATGGCGATGCACGCGCGTTCGTCAACACGTCGCTATTCGGCCGCGCGCTGTCGAATCTCGTGATGAACGCGATCCAGCATTGCACGCCGGGCGCGACGATACATGTGTCGATCACGCGTGAACACGGACGCGTTCGCGTTGCCGTCGCCAATCCGGGCGAGCCGATTGCGCCGCACATCATGGAGCATCTGTTCGATCGCTTCTATCGCGCGGAAAGCTCGCGCACGAATAGCCGCGAGAATCATGGGCTGGGGCTCGCCATCGTGAAGGCGGTGGCGGAGATGCATCGCGGCACGGTAGCCGCGACGAGCGCGAACGGCATCAACACGTTCTCGTTTTCCATTGCACGCTTCGGCAACGAACATCGACCGGTCGATGCCGTGCCTGTTGCGAGCGTGCCGCACAAGCGCGAAGCAAGCGCATGATTCAACGCAACGTCATACGGTGCTCAACCGCGCCATCTCCGTTTCGACGATCAGCTTCTTCAGCTCCGGCACGCACGAACCGCAGTTGCCGCCCGCCTTCACGCACGCGGTGACTTCAGCCGCTGTTTTCAGGCTCTTTTCGCGAATCGCGTTGCAGATCGTAGTGCGGCCCACGCCGAAGCACGAACACACGGTCGGCCCGGTGTCCTCGCTCTTGCCGACGGGTTGACCGAGCAACAGGCTCACGCGGTCTTCTTCATCGAGCCGATCCTTCGAGAACAAACTTGCAAGCCACGCACGCGCCGGCAAGTCCGGGCGCTCGGAGATGAACACGCAATGCTCGATGCGATCGTTCACCACATGCGCCGCGCGATACACACCCGCGCTCTTGTCCTCGTATTCGATCCAGTCCGCGTGCGGATCGTCGATCTTGAAGAGCGCGCGCGCCCATTCACGATGATCGCCATGCGACGCATCGAATCGATTGCGCCCCGCGAGTTCATAGCGCACGAAACGCGCACCATGCACGCGGGTCCAGTGCGTGACGGCATCGAGCGCGGGAACGTCGCGCGAAAGCGAAAAGCCGTGCCATGTCACATGAAACTTCTCGATAGCGACGGGCGTGTGCTTGAACTCCGGCTCGCCGGATATTGGATCGACAACGGGATTCACCACGGCACCCACGCGCGCATCCGACGCCACTTGATCGTTCCAGTGGATCGGCACGAAGACACTGCCGCGCGGCATGCCGCCGCCATGCTGCACGCGCGCGATCATCGAACCCCATCGGCTCGTGATGCGCGCAAGCTCGCCCTCGCGAACGCCGCATGCAAGCGCGTCTTGCGGATGCATGTCGATGAACGATTCGCTGATATGTCCCGCAAGCTTCTCTGAACGGCCCGTGCGTGTCATGGTGTGCCATTGATCGCGCACACGGCCCGTGTTGAGCACGAGCGGATAGTCGGCATCGGGTGCGTTGACCGGCGCGCGCGGCAGAGTCGCGACGAAGCGCGCGCGGCCATCGGCATGGCTGAAGCGGCGCGTTTCGAAAAGGCGAGCGTCGCCTGATTCGCCCTTCGAACGCACCGGCCATTGCACCGGCTCCAGCGCATCGTATTGCTCGCGACTCAGTCCGCTCAAACCGCCGATATCAAACGTGCGATGCACGCCATCGGCTGCATCGTTGCGATACGCAGAGAGCCGCGCGTGTTCGTCGAGGATCTGATGCGGGCCTTCGAAATCGAAGCCATCGAAGCCCATGCGACGCGCCACATCGCAGATGATTCGCCAGTCTGCGCGCGCATGTCCCGGCGCATGCAGAAACGCGCGCTGCCGCGATATGCGTCGCTCCGAGTTCGTCACCGTGCCGTCCTTTTCGCCCCAGCCGAGCGCGGGCAAAAGCACATGCACACATGCATTCGTATCCGTCTTCTCGATGATGTCCGAACTCACCACGAGTTCGCACTGATCGAGCGCACGCTTCACGCGATCTCCATCGGGCAGGCTCACGACCGGATTCGTGCCCATGATCCATACAGCTTTCACGCGGCCCGCCTCGATTGCATCGAAGAGGTCGACGGCCTTCAACCCGGCGCGCTGCGCAATGCGCGGCGAGTCCCAGAACGTCTGCACCATCGCGCGATGCGCTTCGCTCTCCAGTTCCAGATGCGCGGCGAGCGTGTTCGCGAGGCCGCCGACTTCACGCCCGCCCATTGCATTCGGCTGGCCGGTGAACGAGAACGGCCCCATGCCCGGCTTGCCGATACGTCCCGTCGCAAGATGACAGTTGATGATGCTGTTCACCTTGTCCGTGCCCGCGCTCGACTGATTGACGCCCTGCGAATACACCGTCACCACGCGCTCGGTGCGCGCGAATAGCCGATAGAACGTCGTCAGGTCATGCGCATCGAGCTTGCAGTCCTTCGCGATCTGCGCGATATCGGCAGGCGTGGCCGATGCAAGCGCGGCATCGTAACCGTTCGTGTGGGCATCGATGAAAGCGGCATCCGTTGCGCCATGCTCGGCGAGGAACGCGAGCAGTCCGTTGAAGAGCCGCACGTCGCTGCCGGGCTTCAGCGGCAAATGCAGATCGGCCATTTCGCATGTGGCGGTATAGCGCGGATCGATCACGACGATCTTCACCTCGGGCCGCGTCTCCTTCATCTTCACGATGCGTTGAAACAGGATCGGATGACACCACGCCGTGTTCGACCCGACGAGCACGATCAGATCCGCGAGTTCGAGGTCTTCATAGTTCATCGGCACAAGGTCTTCGCCGAACGCGCGCTTGTGCCCCGCCACCGACGACGACATGCACAGCCGCGAGTTCGTATCGATGTTCGCGCTGCCGATATAACCCTTCATCAGCTTGTTCGCGACGTAGTAGTCTTCGGTGAGCAATTGCCCCGACACATACAGCGCGACCGCATCCGGACCATGTTCGTCGATGATGCGCGCAAAGCCGCTCGCGACGCTGCCGATCGCGTCGTTCCAAGAGACATCGGTGAGTGCGCCCGTGGTCTTGTCGCGTATCTTCGGACTGAGCAGGCGCCCTTCCAGCCCGACGGTTTCGCCAAGCGCCGAGCCCTTCACGCAGAGCCGCCCGAAGTTCGACGGATGCCGTTCGTCACCCGCGATGGCGACATCGATGGCGCTGCGAGGCGTCGCCTTCACGCCGCAGCCCACGCCGCAATAAGGGCACGTCGTGCGGACCGTGGCCGGCTCGCTCCGGATAATAGGGATGCTCGCTTTCATATCCATGCCGTCTATGCGCCCGCTTCGCAAAGCGTCTTGCCGAACAACAAACGCCCGCGCAGATGCGATACATCCGTGCGGCTCTGAATGAGATCGAAGTACCACGCGCCGTCTTTGACGTCGCCATAAAGCACCGCGCCGATCACGCGTCCCGCTTGCAGCACGACACGCTTATAAACGCCGCGACGCGGATCGCGCAGCACGAGGTCTTCGCTATCGTCGCCGCCGACGAAATCGCCCGCGGAATAGAGGTCCACGCCGGTGACCTTGAGCTTCGTTGCCGTCGCGCGCTGCACATAACGCCGATGCCCAGCGCCCGCGAGATGCGCGCCCGCCACGCGCGCCTGATCCCAGATCGGCGCAACGAGACCGAACGTGGCCGAACGATGCTGCACGCATTCGCCCACTGCATACACGCGCGGATCGAAAGTCTGGAGCGTGTCGTCGACGACGATCGCGCGCTCGCAATAAAGCCCCGCCGCCTTCGCAAGCGCGATGTTCGGGCGCACGCCCGCCGTCATCACGACGAGGTCCGCGTCGATCTGCGTGCCATCGGCGAAGCGCACCGCGCGAACGCGATCGTCGCCGACGATCTCCGTGGTCTGCGCGGCCATCGCGAAACGCAGGCCCTTTGCTTCGAGCGACCGCTTGAGCAACGCCGATGCGCTCGCATCGAGCTGGCGATCCATCAGGCTGTCGCTCGCGTGCACCACCGTCACCGACATGCCCTGCCGTTGCAGGCCGTTCGCCGCTTCGAGGCCGAGCAATCCGCCGCCGATGATCACCGCATGACGATGATCTCGCGCGGCATTCAGCATCGATTCGACATCCTGAATATCCCTGAAGGCGATCACACCGGGCAGATTCGATCCAGGCACCGGAATGACGAACGGATTCGAGCCGGTCGCAATCAGCAGCCGGTCATAACGCGCCTCGACGCCCTTCTCCGATCGCACGATACGCCGCGCGCGATCGATCTCGACGACCGCATCGCCCGCATGCAGCGTGATGCCGTTCGCGGCATACCATTCGCGCGTATTGATGATGATGTCGTCCATGCTCTTCTCGCCTGCGAGCACCGGCGAGAGCAGGATGCGGTTGTAGTTGCCATGCGGCTCCGCGCCGAACACGGTGATCTCGTACAGCTCGGGCGCGATCTTCAGCAACTCTTCGACGGTGCGCATGCCCGCCATGCCGTTGCCGATGACCACGAGCCGCTGACGCGCCACCACGCCCGCCGCAGCCGCAACCGCGTATTCGGTCTTCATGCCGCGATCCAAACCTTGCCGCCCGCGACGCGCGTGCGATACGCGTTCACCGAACGCTCGGGCGCTTCGAGGCATTCGCCCGTGCGCAGATCGAAGTGCTGCTTGTAGATGGGCGACGCCACGACGATGCGCTCGCCCAGACTGCCGACGATGCCGCGCGAGAGCACCGCCGCTTGCGAGTGCGGATCGAAGTTGTCGATGGCATACACGGACGACGATTCGCCCGCGACGTGAAACACGGCCACTTGCGCGCCGTTGACGAGCGCGCAGACGCCCGTGTCGGGCACGATTTCGTCGAGTGCGCAAATGGGCGTCCAGTCCTTTTCGATGCGGTCGTTCATGGCGTGTTCCTCTCGTTCAGACGGTTTCAACGGTAACGGGAATATCGATGCGTTTCATCGTGCGTTCTTCGAGCGTCGCGGGACGAATCTGGCCGCGCTCTTCGACGAAGCGCACGTTTTCATCGCTCCGTTCGCTGTTCACGAAGTGACGGAAGCGCTTGCGCGTGTCGGGGTCGGTGACGGCCTTCTTCCACTCGTCCTCGTAGCTGTCGACCACATGCTGCATCTCGGCTTCGAGCTCGGCGGCGATATCGAGCTTGTCGTTCACGACGACATCGATCAGATAATCGAGGCCGCCTTCGAGGTTGTCGCGCCATACGCTCGTGCGCTGAAGACGATCCGCCGTGCGCACATAGAACATCAGAAAGCGGTCGATGAAGCGCACGAGCGTGGCCTGATCGAGATCGGATGCGAGCAGTTCCGCATGACGCGGCTTCATGCCGCCGTTGCCGCAGACATAGAGATTCCAGCCCTTTTCCGTCGCGATGATGCCGATGTCCTTGCCTTGCGCTTCGGCGCATTCGCGCGTGCAGCCCGATACGCCGAACTTGATCTTGTGCGGCGTGCGCAGGCCTTTGTAGCGGTTCTCCAGTTCCACCGCGAGCCCGACAGAATCGCCGACACCATAGCGGCACCACGTGGAACCCACACACGACTTCACCGTGCGCAGCGCCTTGCCATATGCATGCCCCGATTCGAAACCCGCTGCAATCAGCTCTTCCCAGATGAGCGGCAATTGCTCGACGCGCGCGCCGAACATGTCGACACGCTGACCGCCGGTGATCTTCGTATAAAGGCCGTATTTCTTCGCGATCTGTCCGACCGCGATAAGACCATCGGGCGTCACTTCGCCGCCGGGCATGCGCGGCACGACCGAGTACGTGCCGTCGCGCTGAATGTTGGCGAGGTAGTAGTCGTTCGAATCCTGAAGGCTCGCGTGTTCCTTCTTCAACACGAATTCGTTCCAGCATGAAGCGAGAATGTTCGCGACGGCCGGCTTGCAGATATCGCAGCCCAGTCCCTTGCCGTGCTTCGCGAGCAACGATCCGAACGTGCGATGCCCTTCCACGCGCGCGATGTGATACAGCTCCTGACGCGAATACGGGAAGTGCTCGCAGAGATGATTGTTCACGGCCATGCCCTGACGCTGCATCTCCGACTTCATCACTTGCGTGACGAGCGGCACGCAGCCGCCGCACGTTGCGCCCGCCTTGCATGCGCTCTTCAACGCACCGATGCTCGTCGCGCCCGCGCATACCGCTGCGCAGATTTCGGCCTTGCTGACGTTGTTGCAAGAGCAGATTTGCGCGGCATCGGGCAATGCTTCGACGCCGAGCGCGGGCTTCGCCTTGCCATCGCTTTGCGGAAGAATCAGGAATTCGGGCGCTTCGGGCAGCTCGATCCTGTTCAGCATCATCTGCAATAGCGTGCCGTATTCGGCTGCATCGCCGACCATCACGGCGCCCAGCAGATACTTGCCGCAATCGGATACGACGAGCTTCTTGTAGACCTGCTTGCGCTCGTCGCTGAACTGATACGAACGGCTGCCCGGCGTCTTGCCGTGCGCATCGCCGATACTCGCCACGTCCACGCCCATCAGCTTGAGTTTCGTGCTCATGTCGGCGCCCGCGAACGCGGCCTGCTCGCCTGTCAACTGCTTCGCGACGATACGCGCCATGTCGTAGCCCGGCGCAACGAGGCCGAACAATTGCCCTTTCCACAACGCGCATTCGCCGATGGCATAGATGTCGGCATCGCTGGTGCGGCAGGCATCGTCGATGACGATACCGCCGCGCGGACCGATCTCGATACCCGCTTCACGCGCGATATCGTCGCGCGGACGAATGCCCGCCGAGAACACGATCATGTCTGTGTCGAGATGCGCGCCGTCCGCGAAATTCATGCGATTCACCGCGCCCTCGCCATCGACGATAGCGAGCGTATTGCGATTCACATGCACCGTCACGCCGAGTTCTTCGATCTTGCTGCGCAATACGCGCCCGCCACCTTCATCGACTTGCACGGCCATGAGACGCGGCGCGAATTCGACGACATGCGTGACAAGGCCCATGTCGCGCAGCGCCTTCGCGGCTTCGAGGCCGAGCAATCCGCCGCCGACCACCGTGCCCGTCTTCGCGCGTGCGCCGAAGGCTTGCATCGCTTCGAGATCTTCTATCGTGCGATACACGAAGCAGCCTTCGCGGTCCCGTCCTTCGACGGGCGGCACGAACGGATACGAACCCGTTGCGATCACGAGCTTGTCATAGGCGAGCGTTTCGCCCGTCGATACCGTGACCGTGCGCGCCACGCGATCGATCGACGTGGCCTTCGCGTTGAGCTTCAACGCATAACCCGAACGCTCGAAGAAGCCTTCTTCGACGAGCGAAAGATCGTCCGCGGACTTGCCCGCAAAGAACTCCGACAGATGCACGCGATCGTACGCGGCGCGCGGTTCTTCGCAAACGACCGTGACTTGCAGCGCATCGTTGCCGCTTTCGGCGAGACATTCGAGGAACTTGTGGCCGACCATGCCGTGGCCGATGACGACGATTTTCATGACTGGACCTTTCCTCAGTTGGCGACGCCGTTGTTGACTGCAAGCGCGCTTTCGCGCAGCGCGGCTTCGCGCGCCTTGTGTTCCGGCGAGAAGCGCACGGCGAGCGCGCAAAGCGCGGAACCGGCGACCATCACGCCGAGCAGCGAGAGCGTCTGCTGCACGTCGCCGACGCCTTTCATCAGGAAGCCCGCGGCGACCGCGCCCACGTTGCCGCCCGCGCCGATCACGCCCGCCACGCCACCGAGCGCCTTGCGATCGATGAACGGCACGAGCGCATACGTCGCGCCGCATGCCATGTGCGTGAAGAGACCGAAGGCGAGCATCGCGATGACGGCAAGCGCCGCGCTGCCCGCATGCGCGAATGCATAGAGCCCGATGCCTTCGCCCGCGATCAACGCGAAGAGCAACGTCGCGCGAATGTCGAGACCGCGTTTGGCAGCGGCTTTATCGGAGAGCCAGCCGCCGAGCGCACGGGCGAACAGTGCGAGGAGGCCGAAGCTGCCCGCTGCCATGCCAGCTTCGCCGAGCGTGAGCTTGAAGTGATCGACGTAGTACACGGCCGCGATGTTATGAATGAACACTTCGACGCCGAAGCACGCGCCATAGGTCACGAAGAGCATCCACACGCGATAGTTCGCGCACGCGGTCACGAAGCTGTCCCAGCCGCCTTTCTTGCCGCCGTCGATGGCAATGCCCGCGCGCCGCAACTGCGAGAAGTCGCCTTGCGGGCAGTCCTGCGTATAACGCCAGTAGAAGAAGGCCATGACCGGCATGACGATGCCCGGCACGATCAGCGCGATACGCCATGCCGATGCTTCGCCCGCGCCCAATGCGATCGCTGCCGCAACGAGCAAGGGCACGATGGCTTGCGCCGCGCCCGCGCCTGCGTTGCCCCATCCGGCGGTCGTCGCATTCGCGGTGCCGACGACGTTCGGCGCGAACATCACCGAGGTGTGGTACTGCGTGATGACGAAGCTCGCGCCGATCGCGCCGATCGCGAGACGGCACCACAGGAAGCTCTCGTAGCCGGTGGAAAGCGCCGCGCCGATCACCGGCACCGCGCCCGCGAGGAGGAGCGCGCTATAGACCTTGCGCGGACCGAAGCGGTCGCACATCGGACCGATGACGAGTCGCACGAGAATAGTCACGGCCACAGCCGCGATGTTGATGTTGGCGATCTGATCCGCGTTGAGGCCGTATTCGCGCTTGATGAGCGGCATCAGCGGCGCGCACGCGAACCACGCGAAGAAGCACACGAAAAACGCCATCCATGTGAGATGGAAGGCGCGCATCGGCGCACTGCGCATGCTGAAGAGATCGATCCGGGTGGCTTTGTCCATTCTCTTTCCGCAAAAAGAAAGGCGTCCCACGCATCCAGCCGATTAAGCCAGATGCGGGGGACGCCGTTGTCCGATGCCCGTCTGACTCGTTCGAGCCGGGGCGCTGTGTTCAGGACGGATCGCCGTTGATCCGATGGCACGACTAAAGGCAAGGGCTATGCCATGCGAATGTCATCGGCCGTTAAGCCTTGTGGAGCAAGGCTTTGCGAGATGCGTGCACTGCTTGCGGGCATCGCGTGAACGCTGCGTCGTGATGCGGGCCGGCACAAGCATGGTGCGACGCAGCACTGATCACGTGCGGGCGTCTTTCATCGTGCCGAAATGTACGATCTGGTTAGCCCGCCCCATCATTCACTCGATGAAGGCACGCACGGGCCGTGCAAGTGCCGCCGCGCACTTCGCTAGTGCTTCGTTAAGCGAGCAACGTATGGCGAAGCCTTATCGCGTTGAAATGGCCCGCTTATTGCATCGAACAACACGTCACCGGCAACGGCGTCGGCGGCAATGGATCAGGCGTGCATCGCGCGCGCTCACATCGAAACACGGACAATGGCGTCCCTCGTGCCCGACACGAGCGGACGCTTTTTGCGTTTGCCGCGTCGGCCCGCAAATAGCCCTGATACAGCATCAAAGGACACGACGATGACCTCCGGAAAAGTCACCCTTCTCAGCGCAGGCCCCGGCGATCTCGACCTGCTCACGATTCGCGCCGCGAAGACACTCGCCGCCGCCGACATCCTGCTCGTCGACGATCTCGCCAACGCGGACATCGTGACGCTCGCCCCGAAAGCGCGCGTGATTCGCGTCGGCAAGCGAGGCGGCTGCAAGTCGACGCCGCAAGCGTTCATCGAGCGCCTCATGCAGCGTTACGCGCGAAAGGGCCTGCACGTCGTGCGCGTCAAGGGCGGCGATGCGCTGCTCTTCGGCCGCGCGGGCGAAGAGATCGCGGCGTTGCGCGGCGCGGGCATCGAAGTGGATATCGTGAACGGCGTGTCGTCGGGATTCGCGGCGGCGGCGGGGCTCGGGATCTCGCTCACGCATCGCGATCATTGCCAGGGCGTGACCTTCGTCACCGCGCACATGCGCGACCACAGCGAGCCGGACTGGCGCGCGCTCGCGGCCACCGGCATGACGCTTGCCATCTACATGGGCATGAGCCGCATCGGGGGCATCGCGCAGTCGCTGCTCGACGTGCTGCCGGCCACGACGCCGGCCGCCGTCGTGCAGCACGCGGGATCGCATGAAGAGAAGCGGCTCGTGACGACGCTCGCCCGTCTCGCCGACGATGCAGCCGCCGCCGGTCTCGGCAGTCCCGCCGTGATTCTCGTGGGCGCGGCGATCGGCGAAGCGGCCGCGTTTGCGGCGCACGGCGGCCGAAGTTTCGCGCACGCCGCATGAGTCATGTGATTCGTCCTATGCCATTCGGCCAGGTTTCCAAGCCCGGTGCGTCGCGCTAAAGTCCAACGAACGATACACCGCTACCTGCCCGACCATGCTTCGCGTTCTTCTCGTCACCGACACCGACAAGCCTATCGGCGATCTGCGCGACAAACTCGCGCCGCTCGGCTACGAGATGCTCGCGGAAGTCGCCGCGCCCGCGCAATTGCATGCGGCCATCGAAAGCCAGAAGCCGGACGTCGTCATCATCGACACGGAATCGCCTTCGCGGGACACGCTCGAACAGCTCGCGGTCATGAACAAGGCCGCGCCGCGTCCGGTGCTCATGTTCAGCAATGACGCGGACCAGCAGTTCATCCGCGCGGCGGTCGGCGCGGGCGTGACCGCGTATTCCGTCGAAGGACTCGCGCCCGAGCGGCTCGCGCCGATCATCGAGGTCGCGCTCGCGCGTTTCGCGCATGAGGCGCAGTTGCGTCAGCGGCTCGAGCAAGTGGAGAACGAACTCGCGGAACGCAAGGTCATCGACCGTGCCAAGCGCCTCTTGATGGACCGGCGCGGCATGTCCGAGAACGATGCGTACGCCACGCTGCGCAAGCGGGCGATGGATCAGGGCGTGAAGGTCGCCGAAATCGCGCGCCAGCTTCTTTCGCTTGCAGACCTGCTGCGTTAATCACCGAATCACCAAGATCCAGCCATGAATTCGCCCGATATCCCTTCTTCCGCGACGCTCACGCCCGAGCGGCCGCATGTGCGGCTGGGCTTCGTCGCCCTGAGCGACGCCGCGCCGCTCGCCGCCGCCGCACTGCGCGACATGGGACGGCGTCATGGCATCAGCATCGAACTGTGCAGGCAGCCTTCGTGGGCCGCGGTGCGCGACAAGCTGCTTTCCGGCGAGCTCGACGCCGCGCACGCGCTGTACGGGCTCGTATATGGCGTGCAACTCGGCATCGGCGGACCGCAGGCGGACATGGCCGTGCTGATGGTGCTCAATCGCAACGGCCAGGCCATCACGCTGTCGAATCCGCTCGCGGATGCCATCGGGCGAGGCGCGAGCGTGAAGGACGCGCTGGCATCGCTCGGGCGCACGCCGGTCATCGCGCAGACGTTTCCCACCGGCACGCATGCGATGTGGCTTTACTACTGGCTCGCGGCGCAAGGCGTGCATCCGTTGTCCGATGTGCGCAGCCTCGTGATTCCGCCGCCGCGCATGGCCGATGCGCTCGTCGAAGGCACGCTCGACGGCTTCTGCGCCGGCGAGCCGTGGCACGCGGTCGCCGAGGCGTGCGGCGCGGGCCGCACGGTCGTTTATACGAGCGAAATCTGGCCGGATCACCCGGAGAAGGTGCTTGCGTGCCGGCGGGACTTCGTCGCGCTTTATCCGAACACGGCGCGCGCGCTCATTCGCACGATGCTCGAAGCGTGCGAATGGCTCGATTCGCGAGAGCATCGCGTGGAGATTGCCGGCGCGCTCGCTTCGCCCGATCTGCTCGGCGTGCGGCGGCAGCTGATCGAAGCACGGCTCGGGTCCGTGACCGGCGTCGCACCGCTGCGATTTTTCGAGGGTGGCGCGGTGAACTATCCGCGCGCATCGGACGGATTGTGGTTCATCACGCAGTACCGGCGCTGGGGGATGCTCGATGCCGCGCTCGACGACGCAGCCATCGCGCAGGCGGTGAATCAGACGGCGCTGTACGCGCAAGCAGCACGGGCGGCGGGAATCGCGATTCCCGACGAAACGCAAACCGCGACGCTCTGCGACGGCCGCGTGTGGGACGGACGCGATGCGAAGGCTTATCTCGCGGGGTTCGCCATGCATGCATAGCGCGTGTGTGGCGCGTCGATACCGCGCCGGACCGCCTACCATTACCGTTGCAACCCAACGCTCTTGCAACGGAGGTGCGCCATGCAACTGCTCGCCATCGGCATCGAGAAGCCGGAAAACACGAACTTCATTCTCGGCCAGTCGCATTTCATCAAGACGGTCGAGGACCTGCACGAGACGCTCGTCGGCGCGGTGCCGGGCATCCGCTTCGGGCTCGCGTTCTGCGAGGCGTCGGGCAAGCGGCTCGTGCGCGCATCGGGAACGGACGACGGTCTCGTCGATCTGGCTACGCGCAATGCGCAGAACATCGGCGCGGGGCACAGCTTCATTGTCGTGCTCGGGGACGGCTTTTTTCCGGTCAACGTGCTCAATGCGGTCAAGGCCGTGCCGGAAGTCTGCCGCGTCTTCTGCGCGACGGCGAATCCGACGCAGGTGCTCGTCGCGGAGACGGACCAGGGGCGGGGAATCATCGGCGTGGTGGATGGATTGCCGCCGCTCGGCGTCGAGAGCCGCGAGGACGTGCAGTGGCGCAAGGACTTGCTGCGGCAGATCGGGTATAAGGCTTGAGGCGATTTTTCGGCTCGCGGAGTCTTGTTCGGCGCGTGCAAAGCAGGCTCGGGCCCGACGTTTGCCGCACCTGCCGCTTACCAGCGCGGTTTCACGCCGAAGCCGTGCGCCTGAATCCGCCGCGCGCGCCTTGACTTGACCGCGCAAATCGCGAGAATGAGGCCCGCCCGGAACCGGGCAACCGGGCAGCCGGGAACCCGCGCGCGCGTGGAGCGCCCGTAACGGCGGGCCGCGCCCGGGTTTTCCCTCGCGATGCGCGACATCAGGGACAATATCGGGATGCGGCGCCACGGCGCCGGCGCTTTTTCCGCCTGCGGGCGACGCAGCGCCGGCGAGCTGGAGCGCACCAGCAGCAGCATTTACGGCGATCGGCGGTATCCGCAGCCGATGCGCCACCGAACACGGCCGCCCGCGCCGCCACGGATAGGGTCGTCCTTTGGCGCGGTTCACAAGAACACCAGGAGCATCACACATGACCGACATGAATCCGTCCTTCTTTGGCCGGCTGTCCATCGCCTTCGGCGCCTTCTTCGGCATCTTGGGCAATAGCGCCTTCGCGGGCCGCGTCCAGCGCCTGCGCGAAGCGCCCCATGCGCCCGAAGCGCCGGAAGCGCCCGTGCCGGCAGCGGCCCCCGTTGCGACACCCGCCACGCCCGCGCCGTCCCCGCTTAAGGAAGCAAGCCCCGTCGCGGCGCTCCAGTTGCTGGGTCTTCTGCAACGCGATGCGCGCTTCATCGATTTCGTCGAAGAGGACATCGCCAATTACAGCGACGCCGACATCGGCGCGGCTGCGCGTCTCGTCCACGACGGCTGCCGCGCCGTGCTGCGCGAACACTTCACCATCAAGCCGGTGCGCAGCGAAGCCGAAGGCAGCCGCATCACCCTGCCCGACGGCTTCGACGCGAGCGCCGTGCGTCTCACGGGCAATGTCGTCGGCAAGCCGCCGTTCAACGGCAGCATCAGTCATCGCGGATGGAAGGTCGAGGAAACGCGCCTGCCGAAGCTCGCGAAGACGCACGACGCGAGCATCGTCGCGCCCGCCGAGGTGGAGCTATGAGCGATTTCAACGAACAACATCAGGCGCGCTATTCGATCGGCGTCGATCTCGGCACGACGCATTGCGCGCTGTCGTACGTCGACATGTCCGCGAGCGACGGCGAAAAGACCGCGCAGGGCGTGCTGTCCATCGCCCAACTGACCGCGCCCGGCGCGGCCGAAGAGCGCGAATTGCTGCCCTCGTTTCTGTATTTGCCGCATCCGAACGAACTCGCGCCCGGCGATCTCACACTGCCGTGGACGCAGGAACGGCCGTTCATCGTCGGCGAACTGGCGCGCAGCCGGGGCGCGGGCACGCCCATCCGCCTCGTATCCAGTGCCAAAAGCTGGCTGTGTCACCCGGGCGTGGATCGGCGCGCGGCCATTCTTCCCGCCGATGCGCCGGAGGAAGTCGAGCGCGTATCGCCGCTGGAAAGCTCCGTGCGTTATCTGACGCATCTGCGCGAGGCGTGGAACCACGCGCATCCGGATGCGCCGTTCGATCAGCAGGACGTCACGGTGACCATTCCCGCGTCGTTCGATCCCGCCGCCCGCGAACTGACCGCCGAAGCCGCCGCTGCCGCGGGCTACACGCGCATGACGCTGCTCGAAGAGCCGCAGGCCGCGCTGTATAGCTGGATCCAGAAGTCCACGGGCGGCTGGCGCAAGCAGGTCAAGGTGGGCGATGTGATCCTCGTCGTCGATGTCGGCGGCGGCACCACCGACCTGTCGCTGATCGCCGTCGTGGAGCGCGAAGGCAATCTGGAACTGCATCGCGTGGCGGTCGGCGAGCACATCCTGCTCGGCGGCGACAACATGGACCTCGCGCTCGCGCATGTCGTCGCCCGCAAGCTCGCGGCGCAAGGCACGCAGCCCGATCCGTGGCAACTGCGCGCGCTCACCTACGCGTGCCGCTCGGCCAAGGAAACGCTGCTGTCCGACCCGAACGCCGACGCCGTGCCGCTCGTCGTGCCGAGCCGCGGCTCGAAGCTGATCGGCGGATCGCTGCGCACCGAACTCACGCGCGCCGAACTCACGCAGATTCTGCTCGAAGGCTTCTTCCCTCAGGTCGATGCCTCCGCGCGTCCCGTCAGCCGCGCACGCGTCGGCCTGACGCAACTCGGCCTGCCCTACGCGCAGGACGCCGCCGTCACGCGTCATCTGGCTGCGTTCCTCGGCCGTCAGGTCAACGCGCTCGCCGAAGTGGAAGGCTTGCAGCACGAGACGCCGCCCGGCGCGACGCTCCTGCATCCGACCGCCGTGCTGTTCAACGGCGGCGTGTTCAAGTCGCCATTGCTCGTCGACCGCGTGATGACGACGCTCAACGCGTGGCTCTCCGCCGAGAACGCGCCCGCCGCGCGCCTGCTCGAAGGCGCGGACCTCGATCTCGCGGTCGCGCGCGGGGCCGCTTATTACGGCTACGTGCGTCGCGGCAAGGGCGTGCGCATTCGCGGCGGCACGGCCCGGGCGTATTACGTGGCGGTCGAATCGGCGATGCCGGCCGTTCCCGGCCTCGAACCGCCCGTGCAGGCGCTGTGCGTCGCGCCGTTCGGCATGGAGGAAGGCACCGAGGCCGCGTTGCCCGCGCAGGAATTCGGCCTCGTCGTCGGCGAGCCGGTGCGCTTCCGCTTCTTCGGGTCGTCGGTGCGCCGGCTGGATCAGGTCGGCACGCTGCTCGAATACTGGCAGCCCGACGAATTGCAGGAACTCGAGGAAATCCAAGCGTCGCTGCCCACCGAAGGCCGCACGCCCGGCGAAGTCGTGCCGGTCAAGCTGCACGCGCGCGTGACGGAAGCCGGCACGCTCGAACTCGAAGCGCTGCCGCGCAATTCGCCCGAGCGGTGGAAAGTCGAGTTCGACGTGCGCGGCGGCGTGAGCGCGGATCAGGGCATGGGCGGCTAAGTGTCCACCCGCAAGAAAAAGCCGGTGGCCGGCGCGAAGTACCGCGTCGGCATCGATCTGGGGACGAGCAATACCGTCGTCGCCTACGCGCCATCCGGTTCCGACGAGATTCGCGTCTTCGAGATCGATCAACTCGTCGGTGCGGGCGAAGTCGCCGCGCTGCCGCTTCTGCCTTCGCTGCGCTATCACTTCGCGCCCGGCGAACTCAAGAGCGCGGACCTGCAACTGCCGTGGGGCGAAATGGAAGCGCCCGCCGTGCTCGGCAGCTTCGCGCGCAAGCTCGGCGCGCAGGTGCCCGGCCGTCTGGTGTCGAGCGCGAAGAGCTGGCTGTCGCACGCAACGGTCGATCGCCTCGCGCCTATTCTGCCGTGGGGCGCGACCGACGACGTCGAGAAGATCTCGCCGGTCATCGCGAGTGCGAGCTATCTGGCGCACGTACACGCCGCGTGGAACGAGCGCTTTCCGGATGCGCCGCTCGACGCGCAGGACGTCGTGCTGACCGTTCCCGCTTCGTTCGACGAAGGCGCGCGCGCGCTCACGCTCGAAGCCGCGCGCATGGCGGGTCTGGAAACGCTGCGCTTGCTCGAAGAGCCGCAGGCCGCGTTCTATGACTGGCTGTTTCATCATCGCGCGACGCTTGCAGCGGAGTTGAAGGACACGCGTCTCGTTCTGATCGTCGATGTCGGCGGCGGCACGACCGACCTCACGCTGATTCAGGTCGAAGACGCGGATAACGGCGACGGCGAGCCGAAGCTGACGCGCATCGGCGTGGGCAACCATCTGATGCTGGGCGGCGACAACATGGACCTCGCGCTGGCGCATCTGGTTGAGCGGCGTCTCGCGCCCGAGGGCGAACGGCTGTCCGCCGCGCGTCTGTCGCAACTGGTCGAGCGCTGCCGCGCGGCCAAGGAACAGTTGCTCGACGCGAACGCGCCCGCATCGACGTCCATCACGCTGCTCGGCGCGGGATCGAAGCTGATCGGCGGGGCGCGCTCGACGGAGCTGACGCGCGACGAACTCGAGCGGATCATCGTCGAGGGCTTTTTCCCGCTCGTGTCGGGTGGCGAGCGGCCGGCGCGCACGCGTGGCGGCATCGTCGAATTCGGGCTGCCGTATGCGAGCGATCCGGCCATCACGCGGCATGTCGCGGCGTTCCTCGGGCGGCATGCCGGGCGCGCAGCGGATGCGGAAGCCGCTGCCGATTCGAACGTCGCGGCGTCACCCGCGCTGCCCGACACCCTGCTGCTGAACGGCGGTGTCTTTCGCGCCGCCCCGCTCGCGCGCCGCATCGCCGAGACACTCGGCCACTGGCGCGGCCAGCCGGTCCACGTGCTCGCCAACGACGCCCCCGACGTGGCCGTCGCGCGCGGCGCGGTTGCGTATGCGCTGGCGCGCGCGGGTCATGCGCCGAAGATCGGCGGCGGATCGGCGCGCAGCTATTTTCTGCTGCTCGACGAAGACGGCGACGCCACGCGCGGCGTCTGCGTGCTGCCGCGCGGGACCGAGGAAGGCCACGCCATCCACCTCGCGGATCGCACCTTCGCGCTGCGGCTCGGCTCGCCGGTGCGCTTCCACCTCGTGTCGTCGGTTGCGGACACGGCGTACCGGGCCGGCGAGATCGCGGACGTGAGCGCATCGGCGGGCGACTTCGTGCGGCTGCCGCCTATCGCCACCGTCGTCGATCCGCGCGGCAACATCCACGGCAACGCGGCGAGACCCAGCGAAATCGCCGTGCAACTGACGACTTCGCTCACGGAAGTCGGCACGCTGGAAATGCACTGCATCGCCATCGACGATCCCGCGAAACGCTGGCTCCTCGAATTTCAGTTGCGCCGCGAAGAACCGAAGGCCGATGTCGGCGTCGGGCAAACGCATCCGGCGCTGCCGAAGGCCATCGAACTGATCGACCGCGTCTTCGGCACGCGCTCGCAGGACGTCGGCCCGAAGGATGTCAAACGGCTGCGCGCGCAGCTCGAACAGGCGCTCGGCCCGCGCGACACCTGGGACATTGCGCTTCTGCGCGAGCTTTTCGGCGCGCTGTGGGATCGCGCGAAGAAACGCCGCCGCACCGCCGATCACGAAAGGCTGTGGCTCAATCTCGCGGGCTACTGCATGCGGCCGGGCTTCGGGCATCCGCTCGACGAATGGCGCGTCGAGCAGTTGTGGACGCTGTTCGATCAGGGCATCCAGTATGTCAACGAAAGCCAGATCTGGTCGGAGTGGTGGACGCTGTGGCGTCGCGCGGCGGGCGGTCTCGACGAAGCGGCGCAACTGCGTCTGCTCGACGACATGGCCTTCGTGCTTCAGCCGCCTGGCACCAGCCGATACCGCCGCGCCGCCGGCGCCGCGCGCGCGGGCTACGAGGACATGGTGCGGCTCGCGGCATCGCTCGAACGCGTGCCGGTGGAGCGCAAGGTCGAGGCCGGCGAATGGCTGCTCACGCGGCTCAGGAAGCCGTCGGAGAATCTGCAAAGCTGGTGGGCGGTCGGACGCATCGGCGCGCGGCAGCCGTTTTATGGCAGCGCGCACGGCGTCGTGCCGCCGGACATCGCGAGCGACTGGCTCAGGACGATCCTCGCGCTCGACTGGAAGAAGGTCGAACCGGCGGCGTTCGCAGCCGTGCAGATCGCGCGCATGACGGGCGACCGCTCGCGCGACGTGCCCGATGACGTGCGCGCCGCCGTCATCGAACGGCTGGAGACGATGGGCGCCGCGCAGTCATGGATCGCGATGGTCCGCGAAACAGTCGCGCTCGATCGCGCCGACGAAGGCCGCGTGTTCGGCGAGACGCTTCCGGCAGGATTGAAGCTGATCGGCTGATCCGGCGAATCGCAACGTCCGACGCGCGCGAATCGAAATGCTTCGCTCTCACAAGCTTTTTGGCGCGCGCGAAAGCGATCGCTTGAATAGCGGCTACCCGCATCCTATGGTTATCAGTGTGTCGCTTCGACACTCACTGAAGGAGGTCCATCATGCCGTCGTCACGCAAGGCTCAGGCGAGCCATCCCGCGGAAACCGAAATGTCGAGCCGCAAGAAAACGGCCGGCAGCAAAGCGTCCACCACCAAAAGCACCGGCGCCAAGGAAACCAGCGTCAGCAAGCGCACGACCAAGGCCAAACCGAAATCGTGAGCAGGCGCTGAGCAGCACGCTGCCCTTCCTGGAGTGTGGGGCATCGATCGTGGCTGTCCTTCGAAACGGCGAGCAGATGTCATGCGCTCGCCGTTCGGCATTCTTGTCCTTCGCTCGTCGCGCGTTCCTTCGCGGAAAGCGCAGAAACGCACTCATTTACGCGCTCTTTCGGCTGCGAGCAAGGTCGCCGTAAAAAAGACATTCCGATCCGACCGACGTAGCCTAAAGTAGTTAATTCTTCCGCTCTCGCCGCCCGACCGAGATCCGACGATGGCCGTCCCGCAACGCGCCGCCACCGTGCGCACCCGAGGCATGCTCGCCGCCGCCGCGCGTGAAGCCGGCGCGAGCCTCGTGCGCAATCTGTCGATTCCCGCGCCTTTCGCCGATCGCGCGCTCGAAGCGCAATTTCTCGAAGACCACAGCCAGCGTTTCTGCGCGTTCCGGCGCGCATCGGCGCTGCTCGCGCTCGTCATTTGGACGTGCTTCCTCTGGTGGGATTTCAGCTTCGTGCGCGGCAACAAGGCGCTCAACGTGCGCCTCGCCGATATCCTCGCGCTGCGTTTCGCGGGCGTGGCGCTCCTGATCTGCGTCGGCTTTCTGGTGCTGCGGCCGTCGTTCCGGTCGCACGCGACGGCGCATCGCGTCATCCTCACCGGCATCTACGGCCTGTTGTGCCTCATCCTGACGATGGTCGCCATCACGCCCGCGCCGTACAACTACACGCAGTACTTCATCGGCCTGTATCTCGCGCTGTTCTTCCAGTTCAGCTTCTTTTACCTGCGCTCGCGCCTCGCGCTGATGGTCGGTGCGATCACGATGGCGTCCGTCGTCTTCCTGCAAATCACCGTGCGTCTGCTCAACCCGGAAGATTTCTTCGCGGGCCTCTTCTATATGTTCAACGTGGTCGTCGTCGGGCACGGCGTGTGTGCGCACGCCGAGCGCGTCTCGCGCGAGCGCTATTCCGCCGAACGCGCGCTGGCGTCGCTCAACGACGAACTGCGTTCCGCCAACGTCTCGCTCGAACGCAAGAACCACGAACTGGAAGTGTCGAAGAAGGATCAGGAAACGAAGACGCACGCGCTGCTCGCCCTGCGCGAACAGCAGATGCTCGCCGCGCAGACCGCGAGCCGCGAGAAGTCCAACTTTCTCGCCGCCGCCACGCACGACCTTCGCCAGCCGATGCACGCGCTCAACCTTTTCCTGCAGGCCGCCGCCGAAGCCATCCGCAACGGGGAGTTCGCTCAGGCGGAGAAGCTGATCGACGAATGCGGGCGCTCGTCGGTGATTCTCGCGCGCCTTCTGAACGCGGTGCTCGATCTGTCGCGGCTGGAATCGGGGCGCGTCGTGCCGCGCTATCACGTGTTCGACGTGCGGCAGATCGTCGAGGAGGCTGCGGAACAGATGCGCCCGTTCGCGGCGAGCCGCGGCGTCGATCTGCGTCTGCGGCTGCCGAAAAACGATGTCGTCTGTGTGCGCAGCGACTCGCACTGGCTGTGCCGCGCGATCGCGAATCTGGTGTCGAACGGCATCAAGTACGCGGACACGGGCAACAAGGCGAAGCCGACGGTGATCGTCGGCGTGGTGCGGTCGCCGACGCGCGCGCGCATCGACGTGCTGGACAACGGCATCGGCATTCCCGCCGATTATTTCGACGCCATTTTTCAGCCGTTCTTTCAGGTCGATAACCCGGAACTGGATCGCGACAAAGGGCTGGGGCTTGGCCTTTCGATCGTCAACGCGGTAGTGTCGATGCTGGACGAGCACCGCATCGAACTGAAATCCGCCGAGGGGCGCGGCTCGCGTTTTTCGCTGGAGATGCCGCAATGCGGGCCGTCGCCGGAAAAGCCCGCCGCGCGCGCGCCCGCGCGTTCCGAGGCGGCCGAAGCGGCGCAGCTGAACGGGCGCTACGTGCTGCTCGTGGAGGACGACGGCCTCGTGCGCGCATCCACCGAAGCGCTGCTCGCGCAATGGGGCGTGCTCTACGACTCCGCCGCGACGTTCGAGGAATTCGAGGACATTCTCGCGACGATCGAGCGCTTTCCCGATCTCATCATCACCGATTACCGGCTGCGCGATTTCAAGACCGCGCGCGAAGTCGCGATGCTCGCGGCGGTCAGGCTCGGGCGCGCGTGCCCTTGCCTCGTCGTGACCGGCGAACCGTCGGCGACCATCGTGCCGCTCGCGTGCGAACACGATGTCCTCTCGAAGCCCGTGAGTCCGGCCGCTTTGCGGCGCGAGATGGCGTCGCTGATTGCTGGCGCTTAGCGTTCGGTCGCGTTCAGCTCGCGTTCAGCCGCGCGCCGAACCACGCTCGCAGCGCTTCGACCTCTTCCATGCAGACCGTGTGCGCCATCGGGTACGCGTGCCATTCCACGTCGCAGCCCTGCTCCCGCGCGAACTCGCACGCGTCTTCGCCGAGCTGGACGTCGAGCACGTCGTCGAACGCGCCGTGCGCGGCGAAGACGGGCGCGTGGCGGTTCGCCTCGCTGAGCGATGCATCGATCAATCCTTTCGACGGAATGTAGCCCGACAGCACGATCAGCCCGGCGAGCCGCTCGGGATGCGTCAGCCCGGCCTGATACGTCATCGCGCCGCCCTGGGAAAAGCCCGCGAGAAAGATGCGCTCGGTGGCGATGCCGCGCGCATTCTGCTCGGCGATCAGCGCGCGCACGCGTTTCACCGACGCCTCGATGCCCGCTTCGTCCACGCGCCGGACGATGCCTTCGAACGAGAGGATGTCGTACCACGCGCGCATCACGTAGCCGTTGTTCGCCGTCACCGCCATCTCCGACGCGCTGGGGAACACGAAACGCACGGCGGGCGCATCGGCCAAGCGCAGCTCGGGCACGAGCGGGACGAAGTCGTTGGCGTCCGCGCCGAGGCCGTGCATGAGGATCACGGCGAATTCGGGATTCGGCGCGGTTTCTACTTCGATGGTCGAGGGTGAATCGGTCATGCGGACTCCGTATGCCTCAGATGATGGGAACGAGCATCTGAACGATGCCCACGATCGAGATCAGCCACACCAGCGACCGCACGAACGGCACGCCCGCCGCGTATAGCGGCACGTAAATCAGGCGCGCGACGAAGTACGTCAGCGCGCCGTAATGCGTGAGCGCGTTTTCACGCCCGGTCACGTGAACGATCAGCACGGCGATCGCGAACACGGGCAGCGTTTCGAAGAGATTGGCCTGCGCGCGCATCAGGCGGCCCGCGAGCTTGCCGGGCGGCGGCGCGGGACCGTCGCGCGGGCCGGCGTTGTACTGGATGCCCGTCTCGCGGTTGCGCACGAGCGCGGGCAGGAACACCTGCACGAGGGCCAGGACGAGCGTCCAGGCGAGCATCGTCAGTTCGAAGGTCATCGTGGCTCCGGGGCGGGTTGGCGTCGGATTTCGCCGGGTCGGGCGACGATTATTCTGTCACGTTGGATCGCGCATTGTCAGGCGTTGCGGTCGGCGTTCGCGACCGCCTCATCCGGCCGGCGCCACCGCCGCCGATTGCGCCGCGCCGTCCAGCGCCAGTTCATGCCGCGCGCGCTGTTCGAAACGATCGTCGGCGTCCGCGTAATCCCATCGCTCGACCACGACGCGCCGCGCGCCGGCATCGCTCGCATCGCAGGAATAACGGATCAGATTCACCGAATTGCCGATGCTTCCCCGCACGCGCGACGACAGCGCCGTGCCCGCCTGCACCGCCCACACGCGTCGCGGAAGATTGGCGAACGTATCGTGCAGCGGCAGCACGTAAGGCAGATGAATGTGCCCGCCGACGATCAAATCCGCGCCCGCCCGCGCCCAACGCGGCACCGCGCGCTCGCGTCCATGCAGCAGATTGCGTTCGTCGTGCGCGCGCGTGACGGCCACCGGCTGATGCGTCACGACAATGCGCAATTGGCGCGCGCACGCCGCCTCCAGCCGCGACGCGACGCGCCTGACCTGCTGCATCGACACTTCGCCGTCCTTGTGCCGATACGGCCGCGTCGTGTTGACGCCGAGCACGAGCACATCGCGCGATTCGAACGACGGCGCAAGCTCCGCGCCGAACGCGCGCTGATGATTCGCGTACGGCGCGAAGAGCCGCGCGAAGACGTTGAAGAGCGGGATATCGTGATTGCCGGGCACGACGAGCGTGGGCGTCGCGCCGAGCGTGTCGAAGAACGCGCGCGCCGCCGCGAACTGCCGCCTGCGCGCGCGCTGCGTGATATCGCCCGAAACGATGACGAGATCGGGCGGCATGGCATCGATGAGCCGCAAGAGCGCCGCCGCGACCTGAGGCCGCTCGGTGCCGAAATGCGGATCGGAAATCTGCAGCAGCAAGGTCATGAGCGATTGGCTTCGGCCACGGCGGGCTCGGGCTTGAGCAACAAAAGCGGCCGCTCGGACACGCGAAATTCGAGCGCCATGTCGAGCCACGCGATTTCGCCATCGGTCGCGATCTTCACGCGGCGGCGTTTCGCCTTCGACGCATGAGGGCGCGTCACCGTGATGCGGTCGAACGTGAAGCTCATCACGTGATCGGAATCGCTCAGCCGCCCCGCCGCGCCGTGCAGCGAAAGAATCAGGTGCGCGAGCCGCCCGACGGGCCGCGGCGCTATCGCGACGAGCAAGCCATGTTCCACCGCCCGCGCTTCCGGCATGCCGATCTGCTCCAGTTGCAGCCGGTTGTTGCCGACGAAGAGCGTCGACGAGCGCACTTCGCGCGTGCGTCCTTCATGCTCTATATGAAAGTGCAGATGCCGATGCCGCCGCAACAGCGTGTACACCGCCGACCACAACGCGACGAGCCGGCTGCGTCCGAATTGCTGCTTGTACGTCTCGCGGTCTTCGAGCAGCTTCGGATAGAGACCGAGGCTCGCGTTGACGATGAACATCCGGTCGTTCACGAAACCGACCTGCACCGGATACGCGCGCGCGTCGAGCAAGAGTTTCGTGGACGCGTGGAGATCGGCTGGAATGCCGTGATCGCGGCTGAAATAGTTGAATGTCCCGCGCGGCAGCACGGCGAACGGCACATCGGCCGCGAGCGCCGCCTGCGCGACCGTGCAGAGCGTGCCGTCGCCGCCCGCGCCGACGAGCACGCCGCGGTCCGCGCGCGCTTTTTCTGCGGCCTCGCGCGCGGCGGCGTCGAGTTCGCGCGGATCGTCGACCACGCACATTTCGAAGCGACGCCTCGCCGCGCCGAGTTCGTCTTCGAGCACGGCGCGTGTTTCATCGGCCTGCTTGCGGCCCGAGCCCGCGTTCATCACGACGAAAAACGGCGCTGTCGGCGCGATCGTGCTTGCGGTATGGGCGGCCTCGGTGAATTCGGCGTTGACGGCGTCGGTGGTCATCGGCAGCGCTCCTCACGGTTCGTCGCATGATTGCGCGCGCCGGCGCAACAGGCCGGCGAGACCTGCCGATTATAACGATTAGCTTACAACTCCGATGGTCGCCGAATATCCGATGCCGCTCAGGTGTGCTCGCCCCGGATGTAGTACTCGAGCTGCTTGATGGTGAACTGCTGTTCGGAAATGATGTTCTTCACCAGATCGCCGATGGAAATCATGCCGACGAGCTTGCCGTTGTCGATGACCGGCAGATGGCGCATGCGCTTGTCGGTCATGAGCGCCATGCAGTCGTCCGTGGTCTGGTCGAGGCGCACGTAGCGCACGTGCGAGGTCATGATGTCGCGCACCGGCGTCTCCTTCGACGACCGGTCCATCAGCACGACTTTGCGCGCGTAGTCGCGCTCGGTCATGATGCCGACGATCTCGTCGCCCTTCGTCACGAGCACCGCGCCGATGTGCTTGTCGGCCATGAGCTTGATCGCGTCGTACACCGGCGAGGTTTCCGCGACCGTATAGACCGTCTGGTCGGGCTTCGAATTCAGGACTTCTGCGACTGTTGCCATCAAGCGCCTCCGTGGGCTTCGCGTGCTCGCCGGGCGTCTATGCCGATGAGCGCGCGCTTCGTTGTATCCGGAAAACGTTGCTGCGCTGCTATCGAGCGTAAGGCTTCGCGCGCGATGCCTTCATCGGCATTAACCCGACCATTCGCAAAAAGTATAGGACACGCCCGGCGGCGGGATATGCGCTTTCCCCGACTTCAGTTTCGCGGATTGTTGCCGCTATTCAGGCATCGCGTGGAAACAACGTGGCGATCCGCGAAAGCACGCAGCGCCAGAGGCGCACCGAATAGAGGACAAAAATGAGCAGTTCACAGCAGGATATCGAGCAGCGCGTACGGCTCGCGGGCAACAACATGTTCGAGTTGCTCCTGTTCAGGCTCGGCGAGGCGCCGGGGTCGGAGCAGCGCGAGCTTTACGGCATCAACGTGTTCAAGGTGCGCGAGATTTTGGCGATGCCCGCGATTACCGCCGTCGCGGGATCGAGCGAAGAGATTCTCGGCGTCGCGGATATTCGCGGCCAGATCATTCCGGTGATCGACCTTGCGCGCATCACCGGTTGCCGTCCGAAGAACGGGCCGAAGATTCTGCTCGTCACCGAATTCGCGCGCACGACGCAAGGCTTCGCGGTCGAGGAAGTCGACGATATCGTGCGGCTCGAGTGGAATCAGGTGCTCTCGGCGGAATCGCATTCGGGCGGGCGCACGGTGACGAGCTTCGCGCGGCTCGACGGCAACGTCGACGGGACGCGGCTCGCGCAAGTGCTGGATGTCGAGCGCATCGTCCGTGACGTGCTGCCGGGGCAGGACGCGAATATCAGCGAGGCGAGCACCGGCCGGCTGCAGCTGAAGCCCGGCGCGCGCGTGCTGGCGGCGGACGATTCGGGCGTCGCGCGGGCGCTCATCGAGCAAAGTCTGACCGCGATGGGCGTGCCCTTCGTGATGACCAAGACCGGTCAGGAAGCGTGGGACGTGCTGGAAGCGGCGCTCAAGAAAGCGAAGGAAGACGGCACCGAAGTCGCCGATGAAATCGCGCTCGTGCTCACCGACCTGGAAATGCCTGAGATGGACGGCTTCACGCTCACGCGGCGCATCAAGTCCGATACCGGCTTGCAGCATATTCCGGTCGTGATCCACTCGTCGCTGTCGGGATCGGCGAACGAGCAGCACGTGCGCAAGGTCGGCGCGAACGCGTATGTTTCGAAGTTCGTGGCGTCCGAGCTTGCCAGCGTGATGCGCGGCGCGCTCGTCAGCGCGGAGTAAACGCATCGGCGCCCGGTGCGGGCAGACCTCGTGAGTCTGCTGCAGCGGGCGCCGAAAGGTCGCTCAGTCTTGAAGGCCGGAGAGATGCCCGGCCAAACTGGTTCGATCAGTGACCGAAGTAGATCGAGTTCGTGTTGTTTGCAGCTTGCGCACGGCCGCCCGATTGGGCCAGCGAGTCACGCGAACCGCCGAAAGCGCGGGCGTCGGTGCCATGCGCGCTTTCTTCAGCGGCGATGGTTTGCGCGCTCGGGCCTTGTTGCGATGCCGGTGCGCCGACGGCCGGACGGTACGACGGAGCCGGACCGTAGCCGCTTGCGAAAGCGGGTGCGGCGATCGAGGCGGAAGCAGCGATAAGAAGGGTAGCGATGAGATTGCGTTTCATGGTGTGCTCCAAGGACGGTTGACGTTCGTATCAGAAGCGCCGCTTGATTGCGAGAAACTGTCTGCTACGTCGATGGAAAGCAGTGTATACCCCTACTATCGTTTTTTTATCTCAATATATTTCAATTCACTTTTCGCTGTGCGCCAACAATCATTGGCCGCACGATCGTGCCTGGATCGCGCGCACGCATGCCGTGTAAGGCGTTCAAGGGAGTGACCGACGCCGCATCGAGCAGTGTCGATTCGCGGGGACAGAACAATAGTTTTGCGCACGACTGTGCGGATCGGCGGGATCAGTGAGCGAGCCGCTGCATCAGAGTGACCAGCGTGGCCGGCGAATTGCCCTTCTGGCAGTACGCATCAAAGCCCGCGTGCAGGCCCTTCGTGCGCACCAGTTCCTCGCCGAGCGCCGTAAACGCGATGATTCCCGCATCGCGCGTCCGGGCGATGCGCCGCAAGACCCGCGCGGTCGCGAAGCCGTCGTGCTCCGGCATGCTGATATCGAGAATGACGATGTGAGGCGCCCAGCCGTCGACCGCGTGGAGCGCATCGACGCCGGAAAGCGCGACGCGCGTTTCGAATCCGTCCGCGTTCAGGGCGGCGGCGAGCGCTTCGGCGCTGGATGCGTTGTCATCGACGACCAGAATGCGCCAGCTTTGGACTTCCACATCGACACTACGGTTGGTCCAGACGGCGCAATGAGGGGAATGCAAGTTCACGGACATGGCGGTTCGATGAATAGATCGCCCGCCTATCAGCACGTTTCGCGCCTGACTTCGATTTCCTTTCAGGCGTTGTCTTCCTTCTTGCCTTTGCGCCGTTTCGCGGGCGCTTCTTCGCTTTCGCGCAGCCGCGCGTTGGCTTCGACGAGCGAGGCCGCGTCGCGCTGACGCAGCGCCAGATCGAGTTCGCCGATCGCCGCGAAAAGCGCATCGCGGGACGATTCGTCGGACGTTCCGCCGTCGCGCTCGGCCACGCGGCGCGCTTCCTTGTCGAGCCGCTTGCACAGCTTTCCGCCGAAGCGCGTGTCGACCGCGCCGTCGCGCGCGAGCGCAGCAATCACCGATGCAAGGCGTATCAGGCCCGTTGCCGTCGTTTGCGTCACGCCATCCAGATCGTCTTGGTCGTCCACTGCCTTTCTCCCCTAGTTGACGCGAAGCCGGCGTCTTCGTCCGGGCCACCTTGCATCGCGCCATCATACGCCGCCAATATGACAATCATTTTTTGCGCGATGAGCGCCGGACCCGCCGTTCGTTTCGCCTTCGACCGATGGCACACTAGCGCCATTGCATCCGACTCCCGCACGAAGCGCGCATGAATCCCGCTACCCTGCAACGACCGCCCTATGGTTCCGACTTCACCGGCCTCGTCTGCGGCTTTCGCTTCCGCGTCGACCAGCCGGGCGAGCCAATCGATGCCGAAGCGGCCAGCGCCTGGCTCGCTCGCGACGATACCGTGAAGGAGTTCATCTGGCTGCACTTCGATCTTGCCAACAGCGCATGCGAGCGCTGGATGCGCACGCGCCTCGGCGTGCCCGACGAATTCTTCGACACGCTGCATGAAGGCTCGCACTCGACGCGCATCGAGCATCAGGAAGGCGCGCTCTTCGCCGTCATCAACGACGTGATGTTCAACTTCGAACTGACGCCCTCGGAAATCGCGACGCTCTGGGTGTACACGCGTCAGAAGCTGCTCATCACGGCGCGCATGAAGCCGCTGCGTTCGGTGGATTCGCTGCGTGAATCGGTGCGGCGCGGCGAGCTGTTTCGATCGCCTGCGGAATTGCTCGCGCATCTGCTGCGCGATCAGGCCGATCTCCTCGTAGAGATCGTGCGGCGAACCAGCGTGGAAGTGGACGGCATCGAGGATCGCTTTCTGTCGACGCATTCATCGCGAACGCGCTCCGATCTCGGCGCGCTGCGGCGCGTGCTCGTGCGGCTTCAGCGTCTGCTCGCGCCCGAGCCCGGCTCCGTATTCCGCCTGCTCGCGCGGCCGCCGCGCTGGCTTCATGCGCAGGACATTCAGGATTTGCGCGACGCGACCGAAGAGTTCTCCCTTGTGTTGAACGATCTGGCAGGCCTCGTAGAACGCATCAAGCTGTTGCAGGAAGAAATCGCGACGCGGATGGACGAGCAAAGCAACCGCACGCTTTTCACGCTGACGCTCGTCACGGTGCTCGCGCTTCCGATCAACATCGTGGCCGGCTTCTTCGGCATGAACGTGGGCGGCATACCGCTCGCGGAAAATCATCACGGCTTCTGGTTGCTCGTGCTGATTGTCGCGAGCTTCACCGTGCTCGCCGGATGGTGGGCCTTCCGGCGGCGGCGCGATATGTGATGGTGTGATGCGCTTTTTGCCTACAGCCCGAGGTCGCTCAGGCCGGGATGATCGTCGGGCCGGCGGCCGAGCGGCCAATGATACTTGCGGTCGGACTCCTTGATCGGCAGATCGTTGATGGACGCGTGACGATGCGTCATCAGCCCCGCTTCGTTGAACTGCCAGTTCTCGTTGCCATAGCTGCGATACCAGTTGCCCGAATCGTCGTGCCATTCATACGCGAATCGCACCGCGATGCGATTGCCGGTAAAACCCCACAGCTCCTTGATGAGCCGATAGTCCAGCTCGCGCACCCACTTGCGCTGCAAGAACGCTTCGACTTGCGCGCGGCCCGTGACGAACTCCGCGCGATTGCGCCAGCGCGTGTCCTCGCTATAAGCCAGTGCGACGCGCTTCGGATCGCGCGTGTTCCAGCCGTCTTCGGCCAGGCGAACCTTCTGTGCGGCGGTGTCTGCATCGAACGGCGGAAGAGGCGGTCTGCTTTCCATGTCGGCTCCTGGTTGATGTAGACAGGTCTGTCTACCTGCACGCACTCTAGCGCAGGTAGACGAACCTGTCTACAATCGGCGGCATGAATATCATCGACTATTCGGCGGATGCGGCGAATGCGGCGGAGCTTTCCCCCGATGCCCGCATTCTGCGCACGGCGCACGACCTGTTTTATCGCGACGGCATTCGCGCGACCGGCATCGACCGCGTGATTGCGGAATCGGGTGTCGCGAAGAAGACGTTCTATCGCTATTTTCCGAGCAAGGATGATTTGATCGTCGCGTTCCTAGAGTTTCGGCACGAGAACTGGATGGCATGGTTCCGCGACGCGCTCTCGCGTCACGGCGGCACGCTTTCCGCGCTGGTGCCGGCGCTTGCCGAGTGGTTCGGCGGCGAGACTTATCGCGGTTGCGCGTTCATTAATTCGGTGGTGGAAGTCGGCGGCACGCTGCCGCAAGCGGTGGATATCGCGCGGCGGCACAAGCGCGACATGACCGCCGCCATTCGTGCGCTGATGCCGGCGTCGCGCACCGCGAAGGCCGACGCGCAGGCGCTCGCGCTTGCCGTCGATGGCGCGATCGTCGCCGCGCAATTCGCCGATGCCCCCGCCGATGCGCTGAAAGCGCTCGCCCGCCTGGTGCGTGCGCTTTCCACACATCGGCGCGGCGCGAGTACGGAGTAATGCGCTTCAGCGCGCGTCCGCCTTGGCCATCTGCAATTTGCAACACAGCTTCGCGCTCATCTCGGCGATGTCCTCCTCGCTCAACGTGGCGACATCGGCTTTGAGTTGCAGGAAGGCGACGAGCGCCGCATAGCGCGAACGCAACAGATCGCGGCGCGCGGTGTACAAGGTATCGAGCGCGCGCAGCACGTCGCTGCTCGCGCGGCTGCCCACTTTGAATCCGACTTGCGTGGCTTGCAAGGTTTCGCGTGCGCTTTCGACGAGATGCCTCAGCGAACCGGTCTTCTGCTGCTCGCGGATGTACTTCGCGTAGTTGTCGCGAGCGGACGCCTCGGCCTGTGTCGATGCCAGCAGATAGCCCTGCTTCGCCTTGTCCTCCAGCGCAAGCGACTGCCCGACGCGCGCCTGAATTTCGCCACCGGAAAAGAGCGGAATCTGGATCTGCAACATGCCGGTCGTGGTCGTCGTCGGGCGCGCGTAGCCCGAGGCCGCGCCCGCGGGTGTGTAGCTGCCGGTGACGCTGACGACCGGATAATTCGCCGCGCGCGCCTTCGACGTATCGAACCTGGCGATTTCCAGGCCGAGCTGCTTCGACTGCACTTCATAACCGCGCGTCTTCGCCTGCTCTATCCAGCTCTCCTCGCCCTCGGCGAGCTTCGGCAACGCCATCTCAGGCGGCAACTGCGCCAGCGCCGCGAACGGCCGCCCGGTGACTTGCTCGACGGCGCGACGCTTCACGGCCAATTCCTGCGCCGCGTCCACTTGCTGAAGCTGCGCCTGTTCGAGCGCGGTATCGGCTTCGTATTGGTCGATGACCGTCGCCTCGCCCGCCGCGCGCTTGCGGCGGACCTGATCGACCTGCGCCTGTATCGCGGCGAGATAGTCGGCGGCACGCTTGACTTCATCCTCGGCGGCGAGTTCGTCGAAATACGCCCGCACCGCTCGCAGAATCGACGCCTGTTGCGCGCCTGCGAAATCCACCGCGCCCTGCGCCACGACGAAATCCGCCTGCCTGTAAGCAGTCCACTTGCTCCAGTCGAAAAGCGGCTGCGATACGGTCACCATCCAGCCGTTCTGCCAATACTTCTGACGCGGAAAGCCGTCCATGTCGATACGGTTGTATGCGCGCCCCAGCCACCGACGATCTGCGGCAACAGCGCCGCGCGCGCGATGGGCACCGCCTGCTTCGCGGCCTCGTAGCCGGCGCGTGCCTGACCGAGTTCGGCGTCGTGATCGAGCGCCTGCTGAACGATGGCGATGAGATCGTCGGCGCGGGCTGCATCCACGAACACGAGCGCACTCGCCAGCGCGCATATCGAGAGGCTTCGCTTAAGCATGGAGCGCTTCGTCCGGCGTGGTGTCGGTCTGCCCGATGCGGTCGCGCACGAGTCCGCCGCCTTCGAATCGGTAACGCACGTCGAACGACGAAGCCAGCGACATGTCGTGCGTGATCACCACGACCGTACGATCCAGGCTTTGCAGCAACCCTGCGATGTTCCGCACGGAAGCGGGATCGAGATTGGAGGTCGGCTCGTCGAGCAGCAGCAATTCACGTTGCTGATACAGCGCGCGCGCAAGCAGAAGCCGCTGACGCTGCCCCGCCGAGATGTTCGCGATGGTGTCGCTGATGACGGTGCGCGTGCGCATCGGCAAGCGCATGATGTCGTCGAGCAAGCCGACCTGATCGAGCAGCTTGTGGATGCGGTCCTCGTCGGTCTGCGCGGCGAACAACGTGACGTTATCCGCAATCGATCCGTGCAGGATGATGTCGCCTTGCCGCATGTGCGCCTGATGCCGGCGGATTTCATCGACAGCCAGATTGGGCCATGCGATGCCGTTCAGCGCGATATGCCCTTCCTGCAGCGGTTCCGCCGCCGACAGCAGCTTGAACAGCGTGGATTTGCCGCTGCCCGAAGGACCGGTGATCGCGAACTTGTCGCCCTTGCGAATCTGGAAGCTCGCATTCTTCAGCACGGGTTGATCCGAAATGCCGTAGCTGAACGTCACGTCGCGCACGTCGATGTGATCGAACACGCGCACTTCCGTCGCGCGCTGCGTATCGGCGAGCGGCGTATAGCGTTCGTTCTCGCTTTCGACGATATCGTCCACGCGTGCGGTCGGCACGCTCAGCATGAAGTACTGGAACGTGGCGTTGATGGCACTCGCGAGCCTCTCGGACATCAGCGACTTATAGATGAGAAACGAATAGAACACGCCCACCGACACCCTGCCGCCGAGCATCAGACGCGCCGCAAGCCACGTGATGATGATGGTATCGGCGTAAGTGACGAGCTTGAGCAGCCCGTCGCGCGTACACGTGAGGCGGCTGCTCTTCAGCAGCGCCGCCGCGTACGCCTTGTAGATGGTCATGTAGATGGCCGTGCGCCGCGTCTCGCCTTGCGCGAGCTTCAAGAGCGATGCGGCGCGTATGGTTTCGATCAGCGAGTCGTCGCAGCGTGCGGACGTTTCGAGCACGAGCGCATGGTTGTCGCGCATGGCGGCGAACATGCTGATGGCGAGCCCGATATACACGAGAAAAACGAGCAACGCGACGCCCGCGAGCTGGCGGCTTTGAATCAGCATCAGAATGAGCGCGATGATGCCTACCGTCAGATCGACGAACAGCGACACGCTGGTGCGCGTGGCGAACACGCTGATTTCGTCCTGCGCTTTCACGCGGGCGAACACGTCGCCGACGTGACGCTTCTCGAACCACGACATCGGATTGCGCAACAAGTGACGCAACAAGCCTTCGGTGGAATTGATCTGCGTGAGGTTGTAGAGCAATTCCGTGAGGTACTTCTGCACGAACTCGCTCAACGCGCCGAGGATGAAGATGCTCGCGAACGTGACCACGAGCACGTTCAGCAGATTGCGGTTGTCGGCCGCGACCACGTAATCCAGCACGAGATTGCCGAAATACGGCATCGCGAGAATAGCGAACTGACTGCCGAGCGCGACGAACAATATCTTGCCGATGTGCGCCTTCAACTGCGGACTCAACGCGCGTACGCGCTTGAGCGCAGCCGGCACGCGCGATTTGGCGCGAATGCGCGGCATCTGCGGCGTCGGCGCGAATTCGAGCAGAAAGCCGGACACGGCTGAGCGGAACGTGTCCATCGAGACGCGACGACGGCCGGTCGCGGGATCGATCACGCGCACGTAACCATGCCCCGCCTTCTCGAACACGACGAAGTGCGCGCCGCCGAAATGGAGAATGGAGCCCTTCTTGACCGCCGACAGATCGGACGCGTCGAAACGATACGCCTGCACTTCCAGACCGAAATCGACGGCGACATCGTACAAGTCCATCAGCGAGAGGCCATTCGCCGAGATCGGCTTATACGACGACAGTTCCCGCACTTCCGTGGCCCGCCCGAGATGCGAGAGCACCATCGCCAAACATGCATAGCCGCATTCGGCGACTTCGTTCTGATAGATGATCCGCACATCAACCTCTTAGCATTCGATACAACGGCGCCAGCACCCATTCGGCGAGCGTCCTTCGTTCGACGACGATGCTCGCCGTCGCCCGCATTCCGGGCAGGATCTTGAAATGCTGGCCCTCGAATTCGAACGTGTTGCCGCGCAGCGTGGCCCACGCCAGGTAATCGCCCTCGGATTCCTTGGCGCTTTCTGTCTGCTCGGACGGATCGGGCGCACCGGGCGTGCCGGGCAAGCCGAGCGGGCTCGCGGGCAGCACGGTGGTGCCGGATATCGAATCGATGCGCGCCTCGTAGGTGCCAAACTTGGCGTAGGGGAAGGCGTCGAATTTGAGCCGCACGATCTGGCCTTCTCTGACGAAGCCGCGTCGCCGCGACGGGATACTCAACGCCGCGCGCAATGGGACGCTGTCTTTCGTGGAAATGACCATGGCGACATCGCCCGCTGCGAGCATGCGGCCTGCGACCAGCCCCGAAAACGTGACCACGCCGCCCTTCGGCGCGGAGACGGTCGCGTCCTGGCGTTCGCGTTCGAAGCGCGCGCGGACGTCCTGAATGTCGCGTGCGCGACGGGCATCGAGTTCGCGCAGTTGTGCTTCCAGATCGGCTTGCGTGCCATTGGATGCGCCGATCTCGCCGGCCAATTGCTGTCGCCGCGCCACGCCCTGCGCGACCGTCACCTTGCCTTGGTGGATATCCGCGCGCGCCTGCTCCACCTTGTCCGCAGTCACATACTCCGACACCGCGTTGAGCCGCGCGAGCCGTTGTTCGAACTCCCCCACCAACTGACCGTTTTGCGCGATCTGCGCATCGAGCGACCCAAGTTCCGCGCGACGGCTGGCTTCGGTGACACGCGCGGTCTCGCGCTGCGCGTTCAATTGCGCGCGACGCTCGTTGTATTGCTCGTCGATGGCATGGATCTGATCGTCGCGCACCTTCTCGTCGAACACTTGCCGGCGCAGGCCGTCTGTCGTGAGCGAAAAATCGCGCTGCAAGCGAAACAACGGCGTTCCCGGTTCGACATGTTCCGACGGCCGCGCATAGATCGCGGACACCATCCCGTTCAAGCCCTGAATCTTCACCTCCGACGGCGACACGATCTCGCCCGAGACGTCCTGCTTGAGCTCGATCTGGTGGACGAAGCCGAAGGCCAGCGCCGCGATGGTGAACACGGACGTGGCATAGGCGATCCAGCGCCATGGCACGTCCCTGAATTGGGGAAGATCGGTCGGTTGCATGAAGTCTTACGTGGTCGGCTGTTGCATTCGGCTATTTCGACGGGGCGAATGCGTACATTGCGGGATGCCCGGCCGGAAGCCACTGTTCATAATTGTCGAGAAGCGCCGTCTCGATATAACCGGCGAGCCGCTGCGGCGACTCGGCCGCGTCGAGCGGGAGAGCATCGAAGAGCCGCGCCTCGAAGTGTCCGCGCGAGAAGCGCAGGTAAAACGGCAGGAGGACGGCGCCGAAGGTCTCGCCCACGCGAAACACGCCGTTATGGATGCGCGCGCTCTTGCCGAACATCGATACCTCGACCGTTTCCATCGGATAGCGATGCATGGTGAAAGGCGGGACATCGGAGAAGAGCACGGCGACGCCATCGCGTTTCAGCGAGCGCGCGACGCGCACGCCGAGCCCATTGCGATTCGTGTCGCCATAGGTGTAGAGCACCTTGATGCCGGGAATGAGCGCGTGGTCGTCGCCATATTGATTCCTCGGCACGCCGGACACCACCGACATGGACTGCAAGCCGAGCAACGCGGCCACGCGCTCGACGATATAAATGTTCGCGTACTGCGATACGAAGTGGAACGGGGAAATGAACACCGGCCGTCCGGGCGCTTCCCTTCTCAGCTTTTCGACTTCGGCTGTAAGCGTTCGCGCGATTTGTTCGAGGTCAGGCCACGCTTCATGCTTTCGAATGTCGCGGCCGAAGTAGATGCGCTGATCGATCAGCTTCTCGATATACGCGCCCACGCACGCACGACGCGCTCTCGCTTGAGGCAGGTTCAGGACGTCGCGGCCAATTTCCGATCGCACTCGACCGCTTGCTCTACATGTTGCGTCATATATGCTGCGCGTGCGCCAAGCACAACGAGCGAGTGTTTCCACCGAACTCATTGGAATTCGACCGTAGAAGCTACGCCGCACGCGATGCTTTCGCAGCGCGAGCCACTTTTTTAGCGCGGAACGCAGAGCGGGCATTGATTCTCGTGGAAATGGCAGGACATCGATGAGTCTTCCGGACTACGGTGGATCCGGCACTTACTCACCGACTTCTTAGAGCAATCGATCGATGCGTGAGCATTGGGGCGCCTGAGCCGCTCGGCATCGAGACTCGATCATCTTCATCATTCAGTTCAAGGTGGATTCACGTGGGAAGCTGCCCTGAACTGAGAGGACCGCGTAACCGACAAAATCGCCTTAACAATCAACGCTTATGCCGCTACGCGATCCTCCTTGGCAGTTTCATTGACCGGACCCAGCGCTGAATCCGGCTAATGACAAAACGCCTTAACCTTGCTTCAGGTTAATGATGACGGTCGTGGTCGACGAAGACTGGCTGCTAGCCTTGTGGCAACCACCAGCCAGCGATGCCTGAGCCAAAGCAGTGCGTTCGATCTTTTGCATTTTGATTTTCCCGATGTTTCTTTCAATAAAAACTGCGCAGCTCGTCATGAGCCGACGCGGTCACTTTCCTGATTAACTCAGGAGTCCGTCTTAAGTTGAATACCTCAAGACGGGAAGGATGTTAGGTTCTTTCCCGGTGCCGGTAAACCGCGAAAACTCCTAAATTAGAGACGGTTGGCAGTAGCGCTTGGTCATTCAAATCAAACTGGCAGCGAAAGGCTCGCGCGAGAACCGGAAAAACATCGGCAAGTAAACAAGCATGCACCTGCCTCATCTGTCGCTTGACAAGCTTATGCGCCTGCACCCTACTCAGTCACCGTTCCCGATGAAACGGGCCTTTGCCGACGATCTTATCGATCAAAACGGAAAGGCCGCCTTGGACTGAGGCGGCCCTGATTGACGAGTCAGGTCAAACCAACAGCGGCGAAGTATTATTGTTTCTGGTTGTTGTTGACCTGGACGAAAGACCCGGAGATCTTCACAGTCGTTGACGTCGAACTGCTCGATGAAGCCTTCGCAGCTCCGCCCGCCAGTTGGGAATATTTCAATGCATTACGGTCGATCTTTTTCATCTTCTGCTCTGCCAAATCCTTGAGATAAATCAAACAAATACGAACGGTTTTGTTTGTTCGCTTCGTCATCCTATCCAATAGCCCGAGCCGAATTCAATCGGAATTCTCGGATGTATTGCCGGGACTCAGTTGTATCCGAAGTTCACCGTCGCCGTTGCGGTAACCGTGCCGCCAGTCATGGTTCCGAGCCGGTAGAACTGAGCGACCATCGGAATGGTCATGGTATTGGTGGCATCCACGGCACCGATAGTCGTCTGCGTGTTGAGCGGGAACGGCGTTCCCGTCGTGTCGCCGACATTGACCGCTTTCAACAATTGCACGCCAACCTGACTCGCTGTCCCCGTGTTCTTGAGCACGCTCTGCACGGTGTCGACGGTTCCGTAAATGGTCATCGAAACGTTCGTGTTGACCGCGCAGCTCTTCAACAACAGACTGAACGGCGTTGCATTGTTCGTCGAATTCACTGAAAGGAAGTCCGTTGTCTTGGCCGTCTTTAGATCAATCGTCTGCGAGACGGAACCCGAATCGACGGTGCACGTAGGCAATATGATCGTGCCGGTGAAATTCAGCGTGGCATCGACGGCGAATGCCGGGCCCGCGCTCATGAGCCCAAGCACCGCCAGCCCGCTTATTAGCCTTTTCATGTTTCTGCTCCTTTGTTTCGTGGTGGTCCCAATTTGATAGCAGTCCGCCCCTCGCGCAGACTGCCACCGCAGCAATCACTGGTATGAGACGGTCATCGTCATGGTTGAGTTTGCGGGTCCGGCGGTCAGCGTGCCGGTGCGGTAATATCGCGCCGTCATTGGTATGGCATAGCTGCCGCCGTTTGCACTATCGAAGCCGCTCAGCGTCCGAAGGGTACCGAACGGAAACACGGCCCCAGTGTTGTCATAAAGTTGGACGCCCACGCCGCCCGCACTCGGGCTACCGCTTAACGCCGCAACGTTGCTGAAGCCGGGCACCTGACCGTTCGATGGATCGATCTGATACTGAATGTTGTGAATCTGGCCTGCGGATGTCCCTGCTACCGGCAAGCCGCCTGGACAGTTGTTCAGACTCAGGTTGAACGATGCGACTTTGCTCGGAGCGGGCCCCACGTTCGGCAGATCCGCTGGTCCCTGGATGCCCATTGGAACGTTGACGTCAGGCGTCTGGCAGGTGAGCACGGTGATTACAACCGGCGTGATATAGAAATTGATGATGCCCGCTGATGGCACATTCCCCGCAGGCGGCGGCGTCAGCGTTTGCCACGAGAACGCCTGTGCGATCATGCCTGTCGCTGTGCCCGGCGTGATGTCACCGGTCTTGACCAATGCAACGATCAACTGGCCCCCATTCTGGATGGTGCCATTCCTATTCCATTGACGGCCCATGGTGCGAAATGTCTGAGGACCATAGGGCGTACTGTCCGGGATGGTATAGCCGCCCATCGCAATGCCTACGCCGGGAACGTTCGTCGGATAGACTTGAAACGCAACGCCCTGGTACGTCGCGTTATAGGTCGTTGGCCCCGCTGTGGTGATGCCCGCCGTTTCGAAGTCGGTTCCGTTATAGACGCTTCCCGAAACGATGCAGGTCCAGTAATCGTTCTTCGACGGCGACAACGACCATGTCGTCAGAACCGAGCCATTAGGCAAGTCCCGCGCCACCGCCACGGTGGGGGGCAGCGTTAGTGTGAAGGATGTGTAATTCGCCGTGCAGCTCGCGGTCGCCCATGCGGAAGAAGGCACGAAGATCAGCATCGCAAGCCAGCACATCACGCGCCGCAAGAGCGCAAGTGCAAGCCGGTTCATGTTATTCATTTGTTTCTTTCCCGATGAATTAGCTTTGATGGCCGTTCACTGACAGACCGCGTCCGAAACGCTGATCGAATTCGGCTTCGAGGCGTCCACACTCGGCGGTAGTTGATACCGCACCGCGCACCGCTGCTCGGGTGCATCGCCCCATTTCACGTTCAACGTGCCGGCATCGGCCTTGAGGCCTGTCGCGATGATGCGGCTGCCTTGCGCCACCGTGCCCACCGTGTGGCTTTCGCCATCGAACACTTCGGCACCGAACGGCAAGGGCTTGCCATCGGCTTGCATGACCCGCATAACGGCCGGCTTACCGAGGTTCTCCGTTTCGAACTGCACGCGCACGACTGCTCCAGCCGTAGGCGCGGTGCGCTGCACAGTGGACTTCAGCGAAACGTTGATCGGCAGGCCCTTCGGATCGAGTTCGATGTCATTGTTCGAATACGGCTGGATGCCGGATACGACCGCATGTCCCCAGCGATCGACACGCAAGCCCGCGCCGCTCGCCAGTCTGGCGCCCGCCGCGTCCTTGGCCTCGATGACGGCCACGGTGTCGCCCATGTTCGGCGTGAATGCGACGCCGTTGCGCCACGCCACCACACCGCCCGACACGCCTGCGCCGACCTGCGAATAATTCCGCCCGACGCTCGCGTTCGCCGTGAGCAACGCAAACGGCGACACATAGCCGATGTTGCCGCCTGCGCCGACCGAGCCGCTTTCGTCGTGGCCGCCGTCGGTGAGGGTCGCATTGACGCCATAGCTGAATGCATTGTCCACGCCCAGCGTCCCGGTGACGGACTGCTGAATCGTTGAGCGGCCGTCGCTCGTGTCGTGCTGGAAGTTGGTCGACGACAACGGTGCATGCGCGCCGAAGCCGAGCGGGATCGACATGTTCAGCATGATCCGGTTGTCCCACCGGTTCGTGTTCACCTGATACTGCCGCACCAGTGACGCGCCATACGTCATGCGTTTCCAGCTGTTGTTGTAGCCGATCTGGAACTGCGTATCGTGGTCGGAGCGATTCCAGTAAGTCTGCAACGAGCCCATCGCGTAGATAGCGCCGTATCGTCCGCCCTCGCCGAGGCTCTGATTCAGCACGAACTGCAAGCGCGACTTCTGAAGCGAAGTCATCAAACCCGGCTGATGATCCTCGTTGAGTTGCCGCATCATCATCGCGTCGGGCAGCGTGAAGAAGCCGTTCGTCGAATAGCGGTACGCCGCGATCGCAATGTTCGTGTTCGTCGGTTCGAAGAGGCGTGAATAGCTGAGCCGAACGCTGGCGCCGTTACGCGTGCCGTAGCCCTTGAAACTGGCGATCGCATCTGTCACATCGAGGCCGAACGCGCCGACGCTCGTATTCAGCGCCGCACCGATCATCGACGAGAAGTACATGTCGGCGCCGGTCACGCCGCCGTAGAGCGTCAACAGATTGTTGATGCCGCGCTGCACGGTGAACTGCGACACGAACGGATGAATATCGATGGTCGGATCGCGATACTGGCCGACCATCGCGCTGTAACGCAGCACTCCCGGACGCAGCGCATTCACCGCCGCCGCGTACGGCACGGTCGAGATATGCTGCGAGCCGTCGGCTTCGGTCACGATGATATCGAGGTTGCCGCCGTAACCCGTCGGGTACAGATCGTCGATCTCGAATGCGCCGGGCGCGACCGTCGTTTCGTAGATGATGTTGCCGTTCTGCCGGACCTGCACCCGCGCATTGCTGTTCGCGATGCCGCGCACCACCGGCGCATAGCCACGCTGCGACTCCGGGTACATACGATCGTCGGTGGCAAGCGTCACGCCGCGCACACCGAAGCTGTCGAACAACGCGCCATCGGTAAAGGTGTCGCCGACCGTGAACTGGCTCTTGATGTCCTTGAACGCACGCTGCGCGTACGTCTGCACGTTCTGATAGTGCTGCCCCGTGATGTTGTTGTGCGTCAGGTTGCCCTGGTACCGGAACCGCCAGGCACCCACGTTGACACCACCGATCAGCCCGAGATACTGGGAATCGTTCGCGTACCCGCCGGCCGAGCTGTGATAGACGTTCGCGTTGTATTGCAACGTGGCGGCGTTGATGCCGTCGTCCCAGTATTTAGGATCAACATAGCCGCGCGCCCGTGTGCTCATGGCGATCTGCGGAATGCTGACATCGAGACGTTGCTCGCCGCCGTCGAACACCGCTGTCGCGTTCGGAATCAGATCTTCCACCGTCAGGCACGCATTGCCAGCCGATTCCAGCTTGGCGGCGGATTCCGGCGACAGCTTGCGCAGATCCACGCCGAACCGCTCGAGCAGGTCGGTAGTGACGCACGCCTGCACCGAGCCCGGATGCTGCGCGGAATCGCGAATGTCGACGTCGAATTTTCCACGCCATACGTTATTGACGTAGGTATCCGCGCGATACGTCCCCGGCAACACAGGTTGTCCGTTGTTGAACCGCGAGATGTCCAGCTTCTCGCCGCCACCCGACTCCAGGAATTGCTCGTTGAACTGCACGGGCCCCGGCTGCTGAGAAGCGTCTGCCCATGCGTGCCCGCTAACGCCCATGACGGCGAAGGCCTGGATGGCGAGCAACGTGACCGGCTTCAATCGCATGCCGGACATATGCGCGCTGTAGGAGTGCGTTTTCATTTAGTTATACCAACTATTCGAAGACAGCATGCCCCGGCATGCTGCGTGGTATGCGAGCTAGTACATCTTTACCGGATCATTGCGGCGCGCAGAATGCGCATCCGCCCATGATGGAACGACGCGGCGACGGGATTTCGCGTCTCAGGGCGCGAGCTTCGCGTCGCCGGCTTGAGGTCCGCCGTAGTCGTTGATTGCCGTGTAGTGAACTTTCGCGCCGGCTGCGGGCAACTCGCCCTTCACGGGGAAAGCTTTGCTTTCGCCCGGTCCGACCATCCCGCCGTCGGTGAACGCTGCGATGTGCGCGCCGTCGGTGACTTCGATACGGTCGAACGATACGTGATACTGAGTGGGGTTATCCGCCACGATCAGATTTTTCCCGCCCTCGTGTTTCAAATGCCAGACGATGCCATCCGGCGCGTCGGTAGCCTGCCCTTTGAGCCCCGTCGGGCGATAAAAGAACTTGATACGCGTCCGAAACGCCAACTGCAGCTGATTGGCGCTGGCTTCGTCGCCCGTAGGCTTCGGCGGCACTTCCAGCACGTTCAGGTAGAGCACCGTCTCCTTGTCTCCCGGCATCGGCTCGCCGGTGGACATGATGCGCAACGTCTGCGACTTGCCCGGATCGATACGCATCATCGGCGGATTGATCGTGAACGGCACGTCGATGGTGTCGGGCTTCGCGTCGGCATCGCCCTTGTCGATCCATACCTTCGTGAGCCCCGGCAGCTTGCCGTTGTTCGTCAGCTTGACAGTGACTTCGGAATCGCCTTGGTTGTACACGACACGTGTGCCGGCGATGACAACTGACGCGTGGGCCTGCTGTCCAACGCTCTGGATGGCGACAAGCAGCACGGCGGCGGAGACGAGTCGGTGGAAGATTTTCATGTTGACGACGAATTGCACAACGAAGCACGGATTCAAAGTGAGGCGGACTTTCGCCCGCCTCTTGCACCGGAACTTCACAACCGGAAGTTCCGCTTTCGCGACACCGCTTACTGGTAGTCGATGCTGTATACGACGGACGAGTTCGCCGCGCCTGCGCTCGTTGCGCCGGTCGCATAGTAGCGGACCATGTAGTTCAGCGTGGCAGCGCCGGACGAGATGTCAGCCGGCTTCGAGTTCTGAAGATCACGCGAGTAACCCGCCTTGATCTGCGATGCATCCTGGTTCAGCAGTTCGAGCTTGACGTTCTGCGCGCCGCCGGTCGCAACCATCAGACGGCCATCCGCCGGATCGACGGTGGTACCCGCTTCATAGAACACCGACGCCTTGCTGGTGCTCGTCACCGGTGCACAGTTCGTCAGCGCGATGTTGTAGGACGTGGAGCCCGCGGTGTCGCCCAAAGCTTTGAGGTTCGACGTCGAGACCGTCGGAAGCGTGACCGTAAAGTTCTTCGACGACGTGCCGTTGCCGTTGATCGTGCAGGTGGTGGCAGTGAGCGCGCCATTGAAGTTGATGGTGCCGTCGGATGCGAACGCACCGCCAGCGGCGAGACCCATAACGGCGGCCATCAGTGCCGAGACAAGGGATTTCTTCATTTTTAGGACTCCAGTTAGTTTTAAAAAATCGGTTTCATTTGGAGTGTGGCGCCGCATGCAGTTGCCGCTTCGACCACCCTTGACGCCCGATCACGCATCTCGTCCACCCGGACGCTGTCGCGAAGACAGCCTGGGGCACGGCCCTCGGTTTAGCTTTGTCCCAGCCAGTTGAACTTCCACGATTCTGAATGGAACCTGTAACAAACTAAACCCGATTATTCTTATTTTCGTAAGGCCTCTTTAATAATTGATTCGGAGTATCGATACTAGAAGAATGCCTGCCTGACGGCAAAATTAAGGGCGTGCCGAGGTGCAGATCGATGCCGGCCAGCGTGACCCGGGAAAGGTCATCGCTGGCGGTGAGAGGAGAGTGGATCGCGCTATGAAAAGTGCGTCGGGCCAGTGCGCAATACGCCCGAGTACGCTGAATTTCGCTGAGAACGCTAGCCGCACGCGCCGATTTCCCCGCATGCGGTGCAGAAATCGCAACCGTCCTTGCGAATGACGGCGTTCGCGCCGCAAGTCGCGCATTTGCGCCCGTGCATCAGCGCGAGGCCGCTCGCGTCGTTCGCATCGCTGGCGGATGCATCGGGTGGATCGGAGTCATCGGCTGCGACTTCGTCATCCACCGTCAACGCGCGCACCGGCTGCGCGCTCTCGGTGCGCCTTTTAGCCAGCACGCGCGAAGGCACCTGATTGCCTTCTGCGTCGAGAAATCCACGGCGATGAAGAATCTGCTGAATCGCGTAGGCAAGCGCCGCGACTTCCGAGTCATGCCAACGCGGACTGCGATGACCGTCGATCCGCTCGACATCGCCAAGACGCACTTGCCCGCGATCCCACGATACCTTGCGCATATCCTGCAGCGTGCGCGCCGCAAATCCGCCGCGCGCGGCGAGCGAAAGCGAACGCATCGTCGCGGTGATCCATTGCTGCGATTCGTCGCGCTGTCCTGTTGGAATGAAGAACTCGATGGGACGCTCGATCGTCACGTCCTCGCCTGCAATGCGCCCCGTCACTTCGATGAACGACACCGCCAGATAAAGCGACTTCTTTCCCGCCTGCGTCAGATATTCGACCTTCTCGATGATCGCGGGCAACTCGCCGCGCGGCCGATGATCGATTGCGATGCGCAACGGATCGAGGTCCAGCTCGGGATCAGGCGAATCGCTCGGCGTCTCTTGCGGCGTCACGGACAGCACCGCGCCGAGCGTTTCGTTCGGGCGATACGTCGCGAGACCCTTGAGGCCGCGTCGCCATGCTTCGAAGTAAAGGTCCTGAAACTTGTCGAACGGATAATCCGCCGGCACGTTCACCGTCTTCGAGATCGACGTATCGACGAAAGGCTGCACGGCCGCCATCATTTCGAGGTGATCGTGCGCGGACATTTGCAGCGCGTTCACGAAGTAGTCCGGCAATGCGTTCACATCGCCGCCCATCTCGCGATACAAACGGTATGCGTGATCCTCGACGGCAAAGGTCTGACGCGAGCCGTCCGCCATGCGCTTCGTGCGCTGATACGTCCATGAAAACGCGGGCTCGATACCGTTCGAAGCATTGTCCGCGAACGCAAGACTCACGGTGCCTGTCGGCGCAATGGAAAGCAGGTGACTGTTGCGGATGCCATGAAGACGAATGGCACTCTTGATATCGTCGGGAAGGCGCGAAGCGAACGTCCCTTCCTCGAGATAACGCTTCGCATCGAAGAGCGGAAACGAGCCGCGCTCGCGCGCCAGTTCGACCGATGCGCGATACGCTTCATCGCGCATCGTGCGGCCCACGCGCGCCGCGAAATCGCGGCCTTCTTGCGTGTCGTAACGAAGCCCGAGCATCACGAGGGTGTCGCCGAGGCCCGTGAAGCCCACGCCGATGCGACGCTTCGCCTGCGCCTCGCGCGCCTGTTCCGGAAGCGGCCAGAGCGTGACGTCGAGCACGTCATCGAGGAAACGCACTTGCGTTCTAGTTGCGCGGGCGAGTCCGTCCCAGTCGAAGCTGGGCACGCCGCCGCGCATCTGCGCGAATGGATCGAGCACCAGTCGCGTGAGATTGATCGGACCGAGATTGCAGCAGCCGTATGCGGGCAACGGCTGCTCGCCGCATGGATTCGTCGCGCGAATGGATTCGACCGCGCGCAGATTGTTGTCCCCGTTCATGCGCGAAATGAACACGACGCCCGGCTCCGCGACATCGTAAGTAGAACGCATGATCGTGTTCCACACTTCGCGCGCCTCGACCTCGCGATACACCCATAGGCCGTCTTCGCGTTGCCGAATATCCGCCGATGTCCGCTGCGCCGGCGACGGCTCGGCCTTGTGCACGAGTTGCCACGTTGCACCGTCGGCGACGGCCTGCATGAATTCGTCGCTGACCGCGACCGACACGTTGAAGTTGTTCCAGCGCCCCTTCGTATGCTTCGCCGCGATGAATTCGAGCAGGTCCGGATGCGTGCAATCGAGAATGCCCATCTGCGCGCCGCGACGTGCGCCCGCGCTTTCGACCGTGCGGCACGATGCATCGAAGACATCCATGTAGCTGCACGGTCCCGACGCGGCCGAGCCCGTCGAATGCACGCGCGCGCCACGCGGACGGATTGCCGAGAAGTTATATCCCACGCCGCCGCCGCGTCGCATTGTTTCGGCTGCTTGCAGAAGCGCCACGTAGATGCCCGGCAGGCCGTTGTCGTCGACGCCCTGGATCGCATCGCCCACGGGCTGCACGAAGCAGTTGATGAGCGTGGCGTCGATGCCCGCGCCCGCCGCGCTCATGATGCGTCCGGCGCCCAGCGCGCCGCGTTTGAAGTTGTCGACGAACTCCGCTTCGACCTTCGCACGCAATTCGGCGGGCTCAGCAAGGGCCACGCCACGCGCGACGCGTCGATGAATGTCTTCCACGCGCGTCTCGTCGCCCTTGGCATATTTTTCGAGCATCACGTCGATGGAAAATTGCTGCGGAGCGAGCGCGGTGCTCGGATTGTCTTCGGCCATGTCTATTCCTCTGGAATGTCGCGGGCTTGCCGTCGTTCGCAAACACGATGCCCGACGATAGCGCGATTTCACTGCGCTCGCTACGGAACGGCTAAACTCGCTTGACCTGCTCCGACTCACATGACTCTATAACCATCGCATGAATTCGCCGCATCCGCCGTTCTTCGGCATTTCGGGCCGCTCCGGTCAGGGGAAGACCACGTTGATCGAAGCGTTGTTACCCTGGTTTCGCGCGCACGGCCTCACGGTCAACGTGATCAAGCATAGTCATCATTCCATCGAACTCGAGCCGCCTGGAAAGGACAGTGCGCGCTTTCGCCGCGCGGGGGCGGGTGAAGTGTTGATCGCTTCGCCATATCGCTACGCAATCGTCCATGAATTGAACGATGAAGCCGAGCCGCCGCTCGCCACGCTCGCCGCGCGTCTTTCGCATGCCGACTTCGTGATCGTCGAAGGTTTCGCGCGCGAAGCCATGCCACGGCTCGAAGTGGTGCGGCCTTCGGTTTCCAGAGAGCCGCTCTACAAGACCGATCTGGAAATTCTTGCAGTCGCGACCGACAACGCGACCGCGCTCGATACGACGCTTCCCGTCTTGCCACTGAACGACATCCCGCGCATTGGCGCATTCATCTGCGAAACGCTCGGCATTGCATTGAATGGTTAAGCGAGCCGCGCAAGCAGTTCTTGATGCTGCGGATACCGCGCTTGCAATTCCCCCGGCGCGGCCAATGCGAACTCACTGAATTCGAAGCCTGGCGCAACGGTGCAGCCGACCAGCGCCGCGCCCGATGCATCGCGGCATTCGGCGGCGAACCAGTCGCCGGCTTTCACGACGGCCTGGAATGCGGTGCCCGCACGCACGAGCGCGTTCCCTAACCGATGCGTATGCAGCGTACCGCTTGCATCGAGCACATGCACGTCGACAGGATCGCCGGCATAGAAATGCCAGACTTCATCGGAGCGAATACGATGCCACGCCGAATGCGCGCCATCGCAAAGAAGAAAATAAATGGCGGTGGAAGCGGCGCGCGTTTCATTCGATCCATCGCGCATCACGCGTTGATCCGCACGATACGTCTCGCGGAAATAGCCGCCTTCCGGATGCGGTTGCAATTGCAGGCGCGCGATCAGCGCGTGACTGTCGATGGTGTCAGGCATTCTCACTCCTTGTTTGCAAGAGCCTTTGCGATTCGCGTATTCTGCATGCTCATGCTGCAGACAGATCTTCATGCAACCACCGGAATCGCGCAAACATGACTCTTTCTTCAACCTTGCAGAAAGCCTTTGCGCCGACTGGCGTGCTGCGCGCATCGATCAATCTCGGCAATCCGATTCTCGCTCATCGCAATGCGTCAGACGGTGAACCCGGCGGCGTATCGGTGGATATCGCGCGCGAGCTGGCGTCGCGGCTAGGCGTCGGCATCACGTTCAGCGCCTTCGATACCGCCGCGAAATCCGTCGAAACGGTCACGAACGAAGCGGCCGATATCGGCTTCTTCGCCATCGATCCGCTGCGTGGCGCGGGTATCGCCTTCACGGCTCCGTACGTGCTGATCGAGGGCTACTATCTCGTGCGCGATGACTCGCCCCTGACGCGTAACGACGAAGTGGACCGCGAAGGCAACCGCATCATGGTCGGCAAGGGCAGCGCGTATGACCTGTTTCTCACGCGCGAAACAAAGCGCGCGCAGATCGTGCGGACGGAGTCGTCGCAAGCGGTCGTCGAAGCGTTCCTGCGCGATGGCCTCGAAGTCGCGGCAGGCGTCAAACAGCAATTGGAAGCCGATGCCGCGCGCACACCGGGCCTGCGCCTTCTCGACCAACGCTTCATGGTTATTCAACAGGCGATGGGCCTTCCCAAGAGCCGTGGCGATGAGGCCGCGCACTTTCTCAGGGAATTTGTCGAGGACGTGAAGCGCTCGGGCTTCGTCGCAAGCGCGCTGTCGCGCCACGGCATCAAGGGCGCGTCGGTTGCGCCGCCTTCGCAGGCGTGACATGTCCGACGTTACGTTATCCGTCACTGACTGGATCGACGAATCGTTCGAGGCGGATGTCGCGGGCGGGCTCGCCGCGTTCAACGCGTCGCAACTCGGACCGAGCGGGCATCGGGACTTGGCCGTATCGCTCTATGTCGGCGACGATTTCGTCGGCGGCCTTGCCGGATTCACCGCGTGGGACTGGCTTTTCGTCAAATGGCTATGGATTCGCGAAGATATGCGCGGCCGCGGGCTTGCGGCACGCGCACTGGAAGCTGCGGAACTGGAAGCGAAACAACGCGGCTGCCGCGCCGCCTGGCTCGACACGCTCAACGCGCAAGCGCGTAATCTTTACGCGCGCTGCGGCTATGAGGCGTTTGGTGAACTCGAGGATTTCCATAGCGGCCGGTCCCGCTATTTCATGCAAAAGCGCTTCTGACGAAGGAAATACCGTCGCGAATTAACGCATTTTCTCCAAGCGTCTTACATTTTTTTGTCGGCGATGCTCAAGCCTGTATCCTCGCTGCCGTTAGCCCGGTAGGAACGATTGCTTGAACAACGACCCGGACCGCCGGCAAGGCGGCCGCAACGCCCTTGGAAAGAATGGCCTGGAGCGCCGATGAGTGTGTTTTCCGCATATAACGCGACGCCGGGTTCGGCTTCCGCCGCGGCCGATACGGCTTTGACGGATGTGACGGAAGTGACCGATGCGCAGCCTGTCGAAGCGCTGCTGCGCGATGCCGCGTCGATCAACTGCTGCCGCGAATGGGCGTGGTATCGCGCGGGCGAGCAGTTGCATCTTGCACATCGTGGCGACGCGCCGTTGCATTGGCCGCGCAGTATCCCGGAAGAAGGGTTCGAAGCGCAGTGCGCCGCGCATGGCTGGCATCGCTGGCCGACCGGGCGCAGTGAAGGCGTGCTCGGCTGGCTGCTCGCGCCGGCCGTGCATAAACACAACAGAGAGCTAGCCAGCCTCGCGCGGCGTCTTGGCGAACGCGTACAAGCCGAGGCATTGGCGCGCGCGCAACTGACACAGCGCGTGCTGTATGAAATCGCCTATCTGGCCAGCTCAGTGCGCGACCGCGCCGAATTCTTGCGTTGCGTGCATGAACGGCTTGGCACGCTCATCGATGCGGAAAATTTTTATCTCGCGCTCTATGACCGCAAGACCGGCAAAATTACTTACCCGTATTACGTCGACGTCATTGATACCGATGTACTCGAAGCCGACAATTACGACATTCTCGATCCTTCGCATCTTTCGATGACCGGCCGCGTGCTGACGAGCGGTCAACCGCTTTTCGTCACGCGCGCCGACATCAACGCCGCCGAACGCGAGGGGCGCTTCTTTTGCTTTGGCGACCGCCCCGAGTTCTGGATGGGCGCGCCGCTCAAGAACGCATCCGACGAAGTGTTCGGCATGCTGGCCATGCAGGTCTACGAGGTGTCGCGCATTTATACCGCCGAAGATCGCGCGCTATTTCTCGTCGTCGCGCGGCACGTGGCGATGGCGCTCGACCGCATCTTGCACCGTGCGGATCTCGAAGAGCAGGTCGCGCGGCGCACGTCCGAACTCTCGCAACTCAACGCGGCCTTGCGTCATGGCATTGCGGAGCGGGAGCGTTCCGAACACTTGCAGGCAGCGCTTTACCAGATCGCGGAATTGTCGAGCCGTCCCGGCGACATGATGGAGTTTTTTCGCAGCTTGCACGGCATCGTCGGCGAATTGCTCTATGCGCGCAATTTCTACATCGCCTTGTTCGAAACCGAAACGGGCGAGGTTTCGTTCCCTTATTACGTCGATGAAATCGTGCAGGAACGCCCTGATCCGCGACGCGGCCAGCGCGGACTCACGGAATATGTCATCAGCGAACGGCGCGCGCGGCTGATCGATCATCCTGAAGCGATGCGCCTCATAGATGAAGGCGCGTTCGAAACGGAAACGGGCAGCGTGCGGCTGCGTTCATGGCTCGGCATTCCGCTTTTCGATGGCGATGTCGTGCGCGGCGTGCTTGCCGTGCAAAGTTACTCGCCGCTCGTGCGTTATTCGTTGCGCGACCAGGAATTGCTTACGTTTGTATCGCGCCATATCGACACGGCCCTTTCGCGCCGCCGCGATGCAGAAGCCTTGCACGCGGCCAATCTCGAACTCGAGGCCCGCGTGCAGGCCCGCACGCACGAACTCGACGAAGCCAACGCGCGTCTTCTCCACGAAAACGCTCATGACTCGCTGACCGGCCTGCCTAACCGCAGTCATCTCATGCAGCGGCTTTGCGGCGCATGGAACGACTATCGGACGCGCGGCCAGGAACTCTCGGTGATGTTCATCGACCTGGACCGCTTCAAGGTCGTGAACGACAGCCTCGGGCATCACTTTGGCGACATGCTGCTCGTGCAGGCCGCCGCGCGCTTGCGCGATTGCGTGCGCTCGACGGACCTGCTTGCGCGTCTCGGCGGCGACGAGTTCGCCGTGCTATCTGCAAACGCGCCGGTGCAGGACGCTGTAGGCATCGCCAAGCGTATTCTCGCTGCATTCGATTTGCCGTTTCACATCGAGGAACACGTCGTATTTTCGTCGTGCAGTATCGGCATCGTCACGGCGGACAGTCAGTTTCATACCGAGCCTGTCGACCTTTTGCGCGATGCGGATACGGCCATGTATCGCGTGAAGAATGCGGGACGCGACAGCTTTGTCGTGTTCAATCAGGAATTGCGGCGTGAAGTGTCGGATCAGGTGGAACGCGAAGGCGCGCTGCGCAATGCAATGAAGCGCGACGACGAATTGCTGCCCTATTTTCAGCCTATCGTCGATGTAAAGAGCGGTGAAATCGTCGCACTCGAAGCACTCATACGCTGGCGTCAGGCGGATGGAAGCATCGTGGGGCCCGGGCAGTTCTTGCCCTCGGTGGAAGGGCTTCGACTCATCGGCCGGCTCGATCTTTATATGCTCGAACGCGTCGCCGCCATTCTCTCAAATGCGCATTACGCGCATTGGCCGCCGGTGCATGTGAATTGTTCGAGCTACAGCATGACGCGGCCCGAATTCGCGGATGACGTGCTTTCACTGCTGCGGCGTTATCGCGTTTCACCATCACGTCTGTGCCTCGAACTGACCGAAGGCGCGCTGGTCGCCGAGCCCGATCTCGCACGCCGCACCATGCAGCGGCTTGCCGATAACGGCATGTCCGTGGTCCTCGACGATTTCGGCTCGGGGTTTTCATCGCTGAGCTATGTGCACCAATATCAGTTCAGCGGCTTGAAGATCGACAAGTCATTCATTCTGGAACTGACTGAAAGCGCACGCAGCCGCGCAATCGTCCGGGCGATCGTGCGCATGGCGGAGTCACTGGACTTGACGCTGGTTGCGGAAGGTGTCGAAGACGCAGCAACCCTCGCCGTGCTGCGCGAGATGGGCGCGGCACAGGCGCAAGGCTATTTCTTCGATCACCCTCTTCCGCTCGACGCGCTCACGCGGACGTCCCTCGCGCCGCGCACGACGAACAACGCAGCGTTATAGACGCTGGCTGACGCTCACGGCATGCCGCCCATCGACGGCGAAATGATGCTGCCCGGCTCGCCGCCGATTTGCGTGCCATCGCTCGCAGCGGCGCGAGTCGATAGGGGCGCGTGATCGGTCTTGCACGTCTCGATGCTATCGCTGCCCAGGCATTGCTGGAAAGCGTCGGCTCTATCCTTGCTGTCGAACGTATAGATGGTGTTCTCTATCTTGACCTCGGTGTCCGATAAGCGGTCTGCGGCTATGGTCATGTGCCTTTCCTCCTTTTCTTCGTTACTCACTCACGCGTCGCAGCATCAATCGCGCCCGCAGATGGCATGGCCGTTGCTGCCCTTCAAGCGTTTGCGAAGTAATCGTCACATCGAACAAGGAGGCGTTATGTCCCAACATCCCGCGCATTCGCAAGATCAACGGCACGAGGACGAACCGCGCATGGAAGACGTTGCCCGCGCGCTCAAGGGCGCCGAGTATCCAATGGGCAAAGAGAAATTGATGGCGCTGGCAGAACGCAACGGCGCGGACGGCGAGATTCTCGCGCTGCTCAGGAAGATGCGCGATCACAACTACGACAGCGACGCGGCAGTGCTGCGCGAAGCCTCGCGCGCCGAATGATCACCCAAACGAGGAAATGCAATGGCTCAAACTCCCGAAGCGCCCGACACGCACGACAAGCCGCGCGCGCCGGGCGGCAATGATCTGAACAACATCAGCGAAGACGAAGCCGACAGGGTAATCCCTCGACCCGGCGAAGCGTTGGAGCGTGATGAGGCAACGGATCCGGACAAACTACGCATTAACCCTGATGACTCGGGAAACCGTCCAAGGCCGCTATAAAAAAATTAAATGAACGTGTACGCAATTTCCAATCATGCAAGCGACAAAGTCCGCTAGGATTTAAGGGCGTCGATTTGGGGGCGCAGTTTTGCACGGCGCTTGCAGGAGATCACTGCGCAACGGCCCGGCATCCGTCAGGTCACTTATCGCACAAGGAGGCTTTATGAAGTGGGAAACCCCTAGCTTCACCGATATGCGTTTTGGCTTTGAAATCACGATGTATATTGCCACCCGCTAATCGGCATAAAGAAGCGGCCGCGATGAGCGGCCGCTTTGCTTTTGGCTTGCAGTTGCTAACGTTTCAATTTCCGCGCGGCGGTATGTTCTGCTGCGTACTCTCTTGCGCGTCTTGCGGTCCCAGACCGCCCTTTCCCGGCGGGTCCGGCCGATCGCCCGAGCCGAGCGGCACCTCTGCCGTCTGATGAGGATGCTGATCCAAACGCCTGTTTTCCGGCTGGACTTCACCTGCATTCGGTTGCCGCACGCCTTGCTTGGGGTCGCCGCCTGTAGCTGCGCCCGGTCCCGGCAGATTGCCTATCGATCCGCCGCCGCTTGCTCCGCTGCCCGCTTCGCCGAGCGGCTTGTCCGTACTCCCTGGTCCTTCCAAGCGATCGTCAGTGCCCATTGCATGCCTCCTGTCGAATTGATTGACGGAATGTGAGCAACGGGCATTCCACTTCATGCCACGCGTCAAAAGCCAAGGCCCGCGCAAAGGCGGGCCTCGTTACGGCGACTGACTCGAGCCTTAGTGAGTCAGCCAGTGACAGTCGAGCCGATCACTTCGTTAGCCACGGCATCGACCGCCTGCTTCACGACGCCGACGATCTCATCCACTTCTGCGCGCGTCGTGACCAGCGGCGGCGCGAAGCCGAGGATATCGCCATGCGGCATGGCGCGCGCAATCACGCCGCGTTCGAGCGCCGCGGCTGACACCTTCGGGCCGACTTTCAACGCGGCATCGAAAGGCTTGCGGCCTTCCTTGTCCGCCATGAATTCGAGCGCTGCAAGCATGCCCGCGCCGCGCACTTCACCGACGAGCGGATGCGCGTCGAATGCAGCGTGCAATTGCGCATTCAAATAGTCGCCCACATCCGCCGCATTTTGCGTGAGATTTTCGCGTTCGAGGATATCGAGGTTCGCCAGCGCTGCGGCAGCACAAATCGGGTGGCCCGAGTAGGTCCAGCCGTGACCCATTGCGCCGTATTCCTGCGAGCCTTTCTCGATCACGTCCCATACGCGCTCATGCACGATGACGCCCGACAGCGGCGCATACGCGCTCGTCAGACCCTTTGCAACCGTGATGAGATCCGGGTTGATGCCGAAATGCTGCGCACCCATCTTCGAGCCAAGACGACCGAAACCGCACACCACTTCGTCGGAAATGAGCAGGATGTCGTGCTTCCTGAGCACTTGCTGGATGGCTTCCCAGTAGCCTTGGGGCGGCGCAATGATGCCGCCCGTGCCCATGACCGGTTCGGCGATGAATGCGGCGATTGTATCCGCGCCTTCCTTCGCGATCAGCTTCTCCAGTTCTTCGACGCAATACGCAGTAAATTGCGCTTCGCTCATGCCGGCTGGCGCCTTGCGATACCAATGCGGACAGACGGTGTGCTTGACGCGATCGATCGGCAGATCAAAGTTTTGGTGAAAGCTCGGCAAACCGGTCAGGCTACCCGTGACGATGCCCGAACCGTGATAGCCGCGCTCGCGCGAGATAATCTTCTTCTTGTTCGGACGGCCCAGTACGTTGTTGTAGTACCAGACAATCTTGATCTGCGTTTCGTTCGCATCCGATCCCGACATGCCGTAGTACACCTTCTTCATGCCTTCCGGTGACCAGTCGATGATGCGCGACGACAGTTCGATGATCGCATCCGTCGAATGGCCGACATACGTGTGGTAATACGCGAGCTTGTTCGCCTGCTCGTAAATGGCATCGGCGACTTCAGTGCGTCCATAGCCGATATTCACGCAATAAAGGCCGGCGAATGCATCGATATAACGCTTGCCTTGATGATCTTCGATGCGGATGCCCTTGGCGCCCGTCACGATCTTGCCCGGCAATGCGCCACTTGCGTGATCGTGCGCATGCGTCGACGGATGCATGAAGTGCGCGCGGTCTTCAGCGAACTTTTGTTCGAGCGATTGGTTCTGTTGGCTCATGTGCTTCTCCTTGTTCCTTTGCGTATCTTGAGAGTAGTTCGTTCAGGCCGCGCTTGACAGCGGCAGGCCGAGATTGCCCAGGCAAAAATATTTTGTTTCAACGAAAGGTTCAAAGCCTTCCGCACCGCCTTCACGCCCGAGTCCCGAGGCTTTCATGCCGCCAAAGGGAATCGGCGCGCCAGTGAATTTGACGCCGTTGACGGAAACCATCGCGAATTCGAGCCGGCGCACGAGTTGAAAGATCGTGTCGATGCGCGTCGCGCATACATAGGCGGCGAGACCATATTCGGTCTCGTTCGCGCGTTCGACCGCTTCGTCCAGCGTATCGAACGGGGAAATAGCGGAGATAGGCGCGAAGTTCTCTTCGTCGTAGATGCGCATGCCCGCCTTGGCATCCGCGACGACCGTAGGCTCATAGAACCAGCCGCCAAGCGCATGCGGCGTACCGCCTGTCGTGATGCGCGCGCCTTGCGCTTTGGCATCTTCAACGCGTGCGACAGTCGAATCGAATGCGGCTTGATGCATCAGCGGGCCGACATCGACGTTGGCTTCGAATGCGCCTCCCACTTTCAATGCTTTGACCGCTTCCGTATAGCGTTCGACGAATTGCTCATACAGCGGACGCGCCACCAGAATGCGATTCGCCGCACAGCAATCCTGTCCCGACGTCTGAAACTTCGCGCCTACCGCCACGCGCACCGCCTGTTCGAGATCGGCGTCTTCCGTCACGATGAAAGGCGCGTTGCCGCCCAATTCCAGAGCGAGTTTCTTGATGCCCGATGCCGCCGCAGTCTTTGCAACGAGCCCACCCACGCGCGTCGATCCGGTAAAACTCACTGCGCGCACGCGCGTGTCGCTGACCAGCGTTTCCATCGCCATTTGCGGTTCGCCGATGACGACGTTGAACACGCCCGGCGGAAAGCCCGCCTCTTCTGCCAGTTGCGCAAGTGCGATAGCGGAGAACGGTGTCTCGTGCGCGGGCTTGACGACCACCGTGCAGCCCGCCGCGATCGCCGCCGCAGCCTTTCGCGTGATCATCGCGACCGGAAAATTCCAGGGCGTGATGAGCGCCGCGACGCCAACCGGCTCCATGACCGTGCCGAGATGCGCGCCGTCGATGTGCGTCGGGATCGTGCGGCCAGCAAGACGCTTGGCTTCGTTCGCGAACCATTCGACGAAGCTCGCCGCATAGGCAATCTCACCGCGCGATTCCGCAAGCGGCTTGCCTTGTTCGAGCGAGAGAATGCCGGCGAGGTCGGCCTGATGACGCATGATCAACTCATGCCAGCGCAGCAGCAATGCACTGCGCTTTTGCTGCGGCATCCAGCGCCATGACTGAAATGCGCGATCCGCTGCATCGACGGCGCTTTCGATCTGCGCGCGGTCGAGCATCGGCACATGGCCGATCACCTTTTGATCGGCGGGATTGACGACTGCGATGGACGCTGCGCTGTCGCTATGCACCCAGCGATTGTCGATATAGCAAAGCGATTTGAAGAGAATGGGATGACCGAGCAACATGATCGATATTCCTTGCGTGGGCTTTCGTTCGTGATCCGATGAACTCACTTTAAGCCCTTTGCCACTGATGAATTTTTCGTTGTCGGTATCGCGCGATGCGGTTTTTTCTGTTTGCCCGGCAAAACAAAGGCGTTTCTTAAACGTCGATCCAGTCGGGCACGCCATCGCCGCCACGCTTCACGACCTTGGTCACGATATAAGTGAAATATCGCTCGATGCCGAGCTCCTCGACGAGCAGTGAGTCGATGAAGCGCTGATAGTGATCGATATCGCGCGCGACCACATGCAACACATAATCGACGCCGCCGCCCGTGGCAAAGCATTGCACGATCTCATCGGCCTGAGCCACGCGCTCCTCGAAGCGCCGCATGTCCTGCGCGGTATGCCGCGAAAGCGTCACCTCGACGACGATACGGCTGCCCTTCGCCACGGCCGTCCAGTCGATATCCGCGTGATAGCCGCGCACGATGCCGCTTTCTTCGAGCTTCCTGACGCGCTCCCATGCAGGCGAGACCGACAGATTGATCTCTTCCGCAAGGCGCGATTTCGTAATGCGCCCCTCGCGGGCGAGAATACGCAGGATGCCTACGTCGTAGCGGTCGAGTTTCATCGGTCAGATGGCGACAGGTATGTTGCGCTCGACGATATCGGCGACGACGGCAACCGTATCGCCCGTCTGCACGAGGCCGGGGAAATGACGCGCCGCAACGAGTCCCGCGCGCTTCGCACGATATTCGAAAGGCACCGCGCCGGAGCGCGTGATGTCGTAGACGCGCGCGAGCAAATCGCCTTCCTTCACGATATCCCCTAGATCACGGCACATTTCGAGCAAGCCCGCATGCTCGCTGGTCGTATAGCAGGAACCATCGGGCATATCGAGCAAGGTCGTCGTGCGCGCTTCGCCTTTCACAGCTTCCTTGTCGATCACGCCTGCGTATGCGAGAAATCCATATACGCCGCGCTCGGCGATCGCGACGCTTGCGGCGGTGGACGTTCCGCCGCCGCCCAACTCCGTCGATACGAACACCTTGCCTGCTTCTTCCGCTGCGCTGTCGTAAAGGCCGACGCTATCCAGTTCGAGCATGCGCATTGAATACGGCGCACCGAATGCGCGCATCGCGGCTTCGCATCGCGCTTGCTGCGCGGCATCGGGCAATAGATGAATGGCCGCGAACGGCAGAAAGTCGAGCGTGCGGCCGCCCGCGTGAATATCGAGCACGTAGTCCGCAAGCGGCAACAAATGGCGCTGAAAATAGTCCGCGATCTTCTCGGTCACGGTGCCATCGGGCTTGCCGGGAAAACTGCGATTCAAGTTACCCGCATCGATAGGCGACGTGCGCGCGCCCGCCCTGAACGCCGGATAGTTCATGAACGGCACGATGATCACGCGGCCGTTCACGTCCTTCGATTTAAGCGTCGAAGCGAGCTTTGCCAGCGCGATCGGCCCTTCGTATTCGTCGCCATGATTGCCGCCGGTGAGCAGCGCGGTAGGACCATCGCCGCGCTTGATCACGGTGATGGGAATCATCACCGCGCCCCATGCGGAATCGTTGCGCGAGTACGGCAGCTTGAGAAAGCCGTGCTGTTCGCCTTCCGCCTCGAAATCGACGGTCGGGCTGATCGGTGACGCGCGCATCGTGCTACTCCTTCACGAACAGTTTGCGTGGCGTATTGCAGAAGGTCTCGACGCCGGTATCGGTAATCAGGATGCTCTCCGTGATTTCGAGGCCCCAGTCGTCGAGCCACAGGCCCGGCATGAAGTGAAAAGTCATGCCGGGTTCGAGGACGGTCTTGTCCCCTGGACGCAGACTCATCGTGCGCTCGCCCCAGTCCGGCGGATAACTCGCGCCGATGGGATAACCACAGCGGCTGTCCTTTTCAATGCCCGACTTGCGCAGCACGGCGAAGAAAGCATTGGCGATGTCCTCGCATTGATTGCCCGGCTTCGCGGCCGCAAGCCCGGCCTCGATGCCTTCAACCACGGCCTTTTCCGCATCGATGAAATGCTGCGGCGGCTTGCCGAGATACACCGTGCGCGATTGAGGGCAGTGATATCGCTTGAAGCATCCCGCGATTTCGAAGAACGTGCCGGCATTCGCGGTGAATGGCGAATCGTCCCAGGTAAGATGCGGCGCCGCTGCATCGGAACCCGTGGGCAAGAGCGGCACGATGGCCGGATAGTCGCCGCCGTATCCTTCGACGCCGGTGATACCCGCTTCATAAATATGCGCGACGAGATCGCTTTTCTTCATGCCGGGCTCGACCTTGTCGAGAATGCGCGCATGCATCTTCTCGACAATGCGCGCTGCAATGCGCATATATTCGATCTCGCGCGGCGACTTGACGGCGCGTTGCCAGTTGACGAGCGCGGTCGCATCCTTGAACTGCGCATTCGGCAAGTGCTGAACGAGGGACGCATACGCCTTCGCACTGAAGTAGTAATTGTCCATCTCCACGCCGATGCGCTTCTTGTCCCAGCCCCGTGCAGCAATCACTTCGGTGGAGAGGTAATCCATCGGATGACGCACTTGCGATTGCACATAGTGGTCCGGATAGCCGACGATATTGTCATGCCCCATGAACACAGTGCGTTTCGCGCCATTCGCGTCCTGACCGCGGCCGAACCATACCGGCTCGCCTTCCGTCGAAAGCAGCACGCATTGATGCACATAGAACGACCAGCCGTCGTAGCCGGTGAGCCACGCCATGTTGGTCGGATCGGTCACGATCATCAGATCGATGCCCGCCTGCTCCATGGCGCGCCGTGTCTTTGCAATGCGTGCGTCGTACTCAACGCGCTCGAACGGCAAGCGCACGGCAGGCGCTTCGCTTGAGCCCTCTTGCTTGATTTCTGACATCGTCCCCTCTATCAGAGCGTCACATCGTTATGAAAAATGGTCCCAGCCTGCGCTTTGCGCGCACGCTCGAGTGCAAGCGTTGCAATGGCGGTGTCTTGCGCGCCGGTGCCGGTGAGGTCGCACACGGTCACATCGTCATCGCTCGTGCGGCCGGATGCCTGTCCTGCAATGACCTCGCCCAGCTCGGCAAAGGTCGCATCGGCTGCGACGACTCGCGCCTCGATCGCGTGATGGAGCTCGCCGAGCACGCGTGTTTGCTGCAAGCGGTCGCAGACGTAGCGCGCGGCTTTGAATACATCCGGTGCGATTTCGTTCTTGTGCTCCGCGTCCGATCCCATTGCCGTGATATGAAGGCCGGGATGCAGGTCGCGCGCATGAATCAACGGCTCGCGGCTCGGCGTCGTCGTGATGGCGATATCCGCGCGCTTGAGCGCATGGCTCACGCTATCCGCGAGTTCGCATGCAATGCCTCGCACTTCGCAATCACGTGCGTACTGCAGCGCGCGATCGCGTTCACGCGCCCATACGGTCACATGTTCGATGTCGCGCACGAGACGCAGCGCATCAAGCTGCAAACGGGCTTGCTCGCCTGCACCGATGATCGCGACCTGCTTCGCATCGCGCCGTGCAAGCCAACGCGCGGCGACTGCACCAGCCGCTGCGGTACGCACTGCAGTGAGATAGCCGTTATCGAGCAGAACGGCTTCGGTGAGACCGGTACGCGCGGACAACACGAGCATGAGTCCATTGAGACTCGGCAATCCCAGCGATGAGTTGTTGAAGAACCCCGGACTCACTTTGATTGCAAAGCTGGAAAAGCGCGGTAAATAAGCGGTTTTTACGTCGACTTCGCCTGCGTGCTCAGGAATGTCGAGTCGAAGAATGGGCGGCATCGCGACAGCTTCCGTTGCAAGCGAACGAAACGCGGCTTCCACTTGTTCGATCGCGTCGAGATCGAGCGGCACGAGCGTGCGCAAATGCGCTTCGCCCAGGAGAACAGTGGATCGGTCGATGGCGGACATGAATCAGGCTCCGATCAAACGGCGATGCGCGTCGATGTCGATGTTGCAGCCGCTTATGACAATGACGATAGGGTTCGTGCCGCGCGTTTCGACGGCGCGATCGAGCACGGCCGCAATGCCGACCGCCGCCGCGCCTTCGATAACGAGCCGCTCTTCGCGATACGCATGCACGATGCCGCGCGCAATGGACACTTCATCGAGCAACACGACATGGTCGATCAATTCGCGCGTCATGCTGAACGTATGACGGTTATCGAGCCCGATGCCGCCACCGAGCGAATCGGCAAGCGTCTCGAGTTCATCGACGAAGATAGGCTTGCCTGCTGCGAGACTCGCATGCATAGCGGCGCCGCGTTCCATGGATACGCCGATCATCGCGATATCGGGCCGCACACATTTGGCCGCAAACGCAACGCCGCTGAAGAGGCCGCCGCCTGAAAGCGGCACGATGATGGTCGATGCGTCCGGCAGCGTTTCGAGAATTTCAAGGCCTATAGTCGCCTGACCCGCGATCACGCGCGGATCGTCGAAAGGAGGGACATACGCATAGCCTTCCTCTCGCACGAGACGTTGTGCTTCGACTTGCGCATCGTCCTGGCTCTTGCCGCTGATGACGACACGCGCGCCCAGCGCATCGACCGCATCGACCTTGTTTTTGGGCACGAGCGACGACATGCAGACGGCCGCTTCCATCCCGAGCGCGCGTGCAGCATGTGCGACCGCACGTCCATGATTTCCCGTCGATGCCGTCACGACACGCTTGCAGCCTTGTTCGGCGAGTTGAGCAAGTGCATTGGTCGCGCCGCGCAGTTTGAAGCTGCCGGTAGGCTGAACCGTTTCGAGCTTGAGATAAACCGGCACGCCCGCGATGCGCGATAGCGCCATCGATTGCACGAGCGGCGTAGCGACGACGCGCCCTTTAATGCGTTGTCGCGCGCGATAAACATCGGCAAGCGTGAGTTCTGACATGACGCGGTTGCAATCTCGAATGGCAGTGCAACCGAGTCTAATGTCCTAAAAAATCAAATCGCATTGTCCTAGTTCAATCCAGACGATCAAATGAAGTCATGCACGTGCGGATATTGCTCGAATACTTCGCGAATGGTTTCGATCGCCGTGCGGAACGTGGGCTCGTTGACTTCCGCGCCGACGCAAAGGCGCACTGCATTGGGCCTGACCGCACCGCGCACGAGAAACGGATCGGGGGATGTCACCGCGATATTGCGATTGCGCAGCTCGCGCGTGATGCGTTCCGCCTCCCAGGCATCCGGTACGCGCAGCCACGCGGAAAGCGCATTGGGATGACTACCTAGAACGTACTCGCCGAGAATTTCGCGCACGACACTCTGACGCGCCGCCACGCGCTCGCGTTGTATTTGCACGAGCCGTTGCGCGGTGCCATCCATGATCCATCGCGCAGTGACTTCTGCTATCGGCGACGTCGCCATCCAGCTCGACACGCGCAATACGCTTTCGGCACGCAACGCAAGCCGGCGCGGCACCGTCATGAAGCCGGTGCGCAAGCCGCTCAATACGGACTTCGTCATGCTCGTACAGTAGAACGCCAGTTCGGGAATCAGGCTCGCAATAGGCGTTTGGGCTTTGGCGGGCAACGCGCCATAGACATCGTCCTCGATGACGTACACGCCATAGCGCTCGGCGATACGCGCAATCGCACGACGGCGCGAATCGGGCATCACGGCGACAGTGGGATTATTGAGCGTCGGCGTGCAAACGAGCGCGCTCACGCGCTCGCTATCGCAGACTTCCTCGAAATGCTCGGGGCGTATGCCGTGCTCATCTATTTCGAGTCCTTTAAGCGTAAACCCGAGCACGTTAGCGGAGCCGATCACGCCATGATCGGTCAGGCTCTCGCATAAAACGGTGTCTCCTGGGCCGACGATCGAAGCAAGCGCCAGAAATATGCCGTGCGCCACGCCGTTCGTGACGAGCAACGTGTCGACGCTTGCGGGCATGTTGAGCGATTCGAGCCACGTCACACCCGCTTGCCGATGATGCTCGAAGCCCGCAATGGGACGAAACGCGCGTATCCACGGCTGGTCCTCGACCGTCGCGAGCGTCGCGCAGACCTTGCGCCACATGGCGTCGTGCTCGGGCGTATGCACGATCCGCGCGATGGAAAAGTCTACGACGGAGCGCTCGGCGTTATCGAGCATGTAATTGGACATGGTCTCGGTCACGCGCGCCGCGACGAAGCTCCCGCGACCCACTTCACAGCGAATCAGCCCTTGCCGCTCCAGTTCCTTATAGGCATTCGTCACCGTTTGCACGCTGATTTCCAGGTCCGCCGCGACTTCGCGTTGCGGCGGCAAGCGTGCGCCTTCCGCGAGTTCGCCGCTTTCGATATCGCCGGCCATCGCCTTGACGAGCCGCTTGTATTTGGATTGCACGCCCTGCACCGCGCGCACGGCCTCGCGCCATCTTTCGTTCAATTGCTGCTCCCTTCCCGCTAGTCCATGCGCAATAGTGGCGCAAAACGGCACGCGAAAATAATTGTCCTAGAGCAATCGGAACAAATATATGGCTTTGTATTCTGCGTTCGTGGCTGCGCGTCAGGCGCGGCAAGCATGCGGTTCTTAAGGGTTTTTACTTGAATCGCGTTCCCGACCACACGACAAACGAACCATACGAACGGAAACCTCATGAAGACCAAACGACTCTCCGGATTGCTCTTAGCGGCGTGTGTGGCTACAGCGAGCTTCGTCGTCACGACGAGCGCCAGTGCGGAAACGACGTTGCAGCGCATCCAGCGCACCGGAGAGGTGCGTATCGGCTATGCGAACGAAACGCCTTTTGCCTACACGACTCCCGATGGCACCGTCACCGGCGAATCGCCCGAAATCGCCAAGAAGGTTTTCGCCAAGCTGGGTGTCAAGAAAGTCGATGCGGTTCTCACCGAATGGGGCGCGCTTATTCCGGGCCTGAAGGCAGGCCGCTTCGACGTGATCGCGGCGGGCATGTACATCACGCCGGAACGCTGCAAGCAAGTTGCGTTTGCCGATCCGCAATACCAGATTCCCGACACGCTGCTCACGATGAAGGGCAACCCGAAGAACCTTCACAGCTATGCCGACGTCGCCAAGCAAGCGGACACGAAGCTGGCGATCATGGCCGGCACGGCGGAACTGGGCTATGCACGAGCAGCGGGCATCAAGGACGATCAGATCCTTCAGGTTCCGGACACCACTGCGCAACTGCAGGCCGTGCGCGCGCGCCGCGCCGATGCCGCCGTGGGCACTGCGCTCACGATGAAAGGTCTTGCATCGAAAGGCGGGCCGCAAGTCGAAGCGGTCAGTCAGTTCAACGACGATCCGAAGCACATCGGCTACGGCGCACTCGCCTTCCGGCCGGAAGATACCGACTTGCGCGATGCGGTGAATAAGGAACTTCATGCGTGGCTCGGCACGGAGGATCATCTGAAGACGGTCGGACCGTTCGGCTTCGACAAGACGAACCTGACCGACAAGAAAGCGCCCGAGCTTTGCGGCGGCTAAGGCTTGAGTAATGCGTGCGCACCGCGTCTTGAAACTAGCGAGGAACCGTCATGAGTGACCTCAATGAGCTTTTGCCTTTATTGATGAAAGGCACGCTCGTCACGATCGAAATAGCTGTGTGCAGCATTCTGCTTGCGATCGTGATGGCGGGTTTCGCCACGACGCTGCGCGCCGCTCCTTATCGCATCGTGCGATGGACCGCCAATGCGTATGTCGAGATTTTTCGCGGCACATCGCTGCTTGTCCAGTTATTCTGGTTTTTCTTCGTGCTGCCGCTGCCGCCGTTCAATGTTCATCTGACGCCGTTCACGGTCGCCATCGTCGGCCTCGGGCTTCACTACGGCGCGTATGGCTCGGAGATACTGCGCGGCGCGCTTCGCTCCGTGCCGGGCGGTCAATTCGAAGCGGCGCTCGCGCTCAACATGCCGCCCGCGGCGCGCATGCGGCGCATCGTCTTGCCTCAGGCGATGATCAACGCATTGCCGCCCGCCACGAACCTCATGATCGAATTGTTGAAGGGCACGTCTCTCGTATCGCTCATCACGCTTTCGGACTTGACGTTCCGTGCGCGCCAGCTCGATGAATCCACCTTCAAGACGGCTGAAATATTCGGGCTGACCTTGCTGATTTACTTCGTGCTTGCGCAAGTCATCGTTGCGGTGATGCGCTATTTCGAGCGTCGCGTGAGCGGCCATGTCGCCGTGCGCCGCGTCGTTCCGAGGGCTGCGTCATGAATTCTCTAGGTCAGTTTTTCGACATTAAATACGCGCTGCATATTCTTCCCGAGCTTGCACGCGCGGCAACTTACACCATCGGCATCACGCTCGTCGGCTTTGCAATCGCGTTGGTGCTGGGCCTCGTGCTCGCCATCATGCGGCGCAGCGACTTTGCGCCGGTTGCGAAGACCACGGCCTTCTTCATTGAATTCATTCGCAGCACGCCGCTCTTGATTCAAGTGTACGTGCTCTTCTATGTCGCACCGCTTTACGGCCTCACGATGTCCGCGCTGACCGCCGGCACGATCGGCATTGCAGTGCACTATGCGTGCTATGTGTCGGAGGTGTATCGCGCGGGCCTCAATGGCGTTGCGCGCGGTCAGTGGGAAGCGGCGTGCGCGCTCTCACTCTCACCGTGGCGCACCTATAGCGGCGTGATTCTTCCGCAAGCCATTCGTCCGGTGATTCCCGCGCTTGGGAACTACCTTGTCGCCATGTTCAAGGACACGCCGGTGCTCTCCGCGATCACCGTCGTCGAATTGATGCAGCAAGCGAAGAACATCGGCTCGGAGACGTTCCGCTATCTGGAGCCCATCACAATGACCGGCGTATTCTTTCTCATCATCAGCGTGACGTTCGCATCCGGCGTGCGTCATCTCGAACGGCGCGTGAGGCTGCCATGATGCACGGCGCTCATGTATCGATTACTCCGACCTCGCTGGACGGCGCACGGTAATGGAACTCAGGGAAAAGGAACAGCAGATGAAACGAGACCTCGACCCGGCGCTGTCCACTGCCGCCGATGACCGCGCCAATGCGCCGATCGTACGCTTTCGCAATGTCACCAAGCGCTATGGCGCGCTGACCGTGCTCGACGGACTCGACCTCGACATCGCGCCTCACGAGAAAGTGGCGATCATCGGGCCGAGCGGCTCCGGCAAATCCACGCTATTGCGCGTGTTGATGACGCTCGATCCGCTTAGCGATGGCATCATCGAAGTCGACGGCGAACCGCTCACGCACGAAATGCAGGGCGGCAAACTCGTGCCTGCGTCCGCACGTCACGTGCGTCAGGTGCGCAGCAAGATTGGCATGGTGTTCCAGAGCTTCAATCTCTTTCCGCATATGACGGCGCTCGCCAACACCATCGAAGCGCCCATGCGCGTGCTCGGGTTATCGAAGAAAGAAGCCACCGAGCGCGGCCGCGAACTGCTTTCCATGGTAGGTCTTGCCGAGAAGTGCAATCACTATCCATCGCAATTGTCGGGTGGACAGCAGCAGCGTGTCGCCATTGCGCGCGCGCTCGCCATGCGGCCAAAGATCATGTTGTTCGATGAAGTCACTTCCGCGCTCGATCCCGAACTCTGCGGCGAAGTGCTCAACGTCATTCGCAAACTCGGCGACGAACACAGCCTCACGATGCTGATGGTCACGCATCAAATGGGTTTCGCCAAGGAGTTCGCCGACCGCGTCTGCTTCTTTTCGCAAGGGAAGATTATCGAGCAGGCGCCGCCGCAACAGTTCTTCTCCGCGCCGCAACATGAGCGCACGCGACAGTTCTTGCGCGCAGTGACCGAAGCACTGTAATCGGGGCGCGGTCCGTTAATTGCTTCGCACCTTCCGTTAGTCCACGGAGAGTGCGATGCCTTCGATTCCGCTTAGACCGCCCCGCGTGGCGAGCGCCTGACCCTCATGGCGACGAGCAAGGATCCCGGCGTCGAACCGGATCAAACGCCGGACTCACTCGACACATGCCACCGTTGCGCGCTCTATAAGGACGCGACGCAAGGCGTGCCCGGCGCGGGACCGCGTCATGCGCCGTTGATGATCGTCGGCGAGCAGCCCGGCGACCAAGAGGATCTGCAAGGCAAGCCTTTCGTCGGTCCGGCCGGCGCCATGCTCGATCGTGCGCTCGAAGAAGCCGGCGTCGCGCGCAAAGAGGTGTACGTCACCAACGCGGTCAAGCACTTCAAGTGGGAACCGCGCGGCAAGCGCCGCATGCACAAGACACCCGCGCAGCGCGAAATCGACGCCTGTCATTACTGGATGGATCGCGAGACCGCCGATATCGATCCAAAGGTCATCGTCGCGCTGGGTGCAACCGCGCTCAAATCCGTTCTGAGCGATTCAAAGGCCAAGTTGCAGGCGTCGATGGGTCATCCCATCGACCATGACGGACGCGTGATCGTCGCGACTTATCACCCGTCATACGTTTTGCGCGCGCCCGATCCGGAGACGCGCCAGGCCGCGTATCGCGCGATTGTCGATGCGCTAAGCGAAGCGCATCGTTTGCTCAAGAAAAAACGTTGATCGAGAACCCGCCATGCCAACGACACGAAAGACGACGAAGACAGGCAAATCCGGCAACACGCGGCAACGCCATACGCTTGCCAGCGATTGCAAGAAGACGACGAGTAAGTCCACGAAGAAAACATCGAAACGCTGGTCGCATCACGTCATGGAAACGAGCGATGCAATGGATATCGAGCGCGATATCTTCAAGACGGGCAACGCAGAAGAAATTGCTCAGTCACTCAAGCGTTCATCGACTAGCAGCAAGCGGCGCAAAGGTTCGCCGTTTCAATCGGCCATGTCGATGCTGAACTTCTACATCAATCGCGCCGGGCGCAATCTTCCCAAGACGCGCCGCAATACGCTCGAGCGCGCGAAGAAACATTTGCGTGAAGCGTTCGGGCGCAAGCCCTGACCGCGGTTGATAGACGGGAATAATCTTTGCTCGAATGCGTTGACCCACCAGGAGACGATCATGGCGCAAGAACCTCCTCTCAGTCCCGGCGATGAAGCCGAGCCCGGCGTGCCCGGCACTGGCGAAGACATCTGCCCCGATTGCAACGGCAGCGGCAAGCGCGATGGTGCCGATTGCCCGACATGCGACGGCACGGGCAAGGTAATACAAGGCATCGGCGGGGGCTAATGAAGCGCCGCATCGAATGTCTCGCAGCAGCGGCGATCGCCGCCCTCGCCTGTGCAAGCAGCGCGGTCATCGCCGCGGATTATGCGCCGGGCTTCGGCCCGGACCCGACGCTGCCCGCGCCGAAGCGCGCGCTATTGCCGACGGTGAACGTCGCGCCTGCGAAGCCCTGGGCGCAAGGGCAAAAGCCCATTGCACCCGAAGGCTTCAGCGTGACGGCATTTGCGTCGGGCCTCGATCATCCGCGCTGGCTTGCGACCTTGCCCAACGGTGACGTGCTCGTTGCCGAAACCAACGCGCCTGCGCAACATGATGAGAACGCGGGCATCAAGGGCATGATCGCGAAGAAGGTAATGAAGCGCGCGGGCGCTTCGGGCGCGAGTGCCGATCGCATTACATTGCTGCGCGATGCCGATGGCGACGGCATCGCGGAAACGCGCACGGTGTTCATCGATAAATTGCACTCGCCGTTCGGCATGGCGCTCGTCGGCGATGATCTTTACGTTGCGAATACCGATTCGATCATGCGCTTCAAATATCGCAGCGGCGAAACGAAGATCGAATCGCCGGGCGAGAAATTCATCGACTTGCCAGCGGGACCGATCAATCATCACTGGACCAAGAACGTCATCGCGAGTCGCGACGGCAAGCGGCTTTACGTGACGATCGGATCGAACAGCAACGCGGCGGAAAACGGCATCGGCGCGGAAGACGGCCGTGCGGCGATCATGGAAGTGGACATCGCCACGAAAGAATCGCGGCTCTATGCAACGGGCTTGCGCAATCCCAATGGCCTTGCATGGCAACCGCAAAGCGGCGCGTTATGGACAGCCGTGAACGAGCGCGACGAACTCGGCAATGAGCTCGTGCCCGACTATATGACGGCGGTAAAGGACGGCGGATTTTACGGCTGGCCTTACAGCTATTTCGGGCGACACGTCGACGACCGCGTGAAGCCGCAACGCCCTGAACTCGTGGATTCGGCCATCGTTCCCGACTATGCGCTTGGCGCACATACGGCATCGCTTGGCCTCGCGTTTTACGATGCCCAGGCGTTTCCGCAGCATTACTGGAACGGCGCGTTTATCGGTCAGCATGGCTCGTGGAACCGCAAGCCGAGAAGTGGCTATAAGGTCGTGTTCGTTCCCTTCGAAAATGGCAAGCCTTCAGGTCCGCCCGAAGACATGCTGACCGGTTTTCTTTCATCGGATGGCCACGCGCTCGGGCGACCCGTCGGCGTGGTGGTCGATCATGCGGGCAGCCTGCTCGTCGCCGATGATGTCGGCAATACCATATGGCGGGTCGCGCCCGCTGGCAAATAATGGCCGCGCGCAAGCCCAAGTCACTGCCCAAGGCCGCGCCGCAGCCTTCGCTCTTTGCGCTTGCAGAGCGGCAAATAGTCGGCCTTTACGATGCGGGCGTGTTATCGCCTGCAGTGCTGCATCATGTAATCGCGGCTTATGCGGATAGCGGCATCGACTGGAATGAAGCGGGTTCGTTGCATACGGTCGATGACCGCACCGTGCAGGAAGCAGTCGTGCTCATCATGATGCCGGGGCGCGCGTTACGTTCGGCGCAGAAGGATTTCATATCGGTGGTCGAGCATCTCGCGGGCGAGAATCAACCCAAAGCGCGCGCCGCGGACGATGCAGAAGAAGAACCCACGGATGATGAAGACTTGCTCAGTCAACTAGGCGGCAATAGCAACGCGAAGCGCAACGACAAGCGCGAAACATCATCGAGCAAGCCTGCGAGCTTCAATCCATTGGTCGGCGCGCGAGCCCTGCCGACGCATAACAAACGCTGAACATCCCGCTCAATGCGGCACGCCGTCCGCCATCAGATCGCGCAGATCGTCCATGTCGAAGGGCTTTGCGAGGATCGGCACGCCGAGATGCTTTGCGCGTTCGATTTCGTCCGCATAGCCCGTCATCAACACGACCTTCTGCGAAGGCAGCCGCTTCGTGATCTGCTCCACCAGGTCGATGCCGTTCATGCTGCCGGGCATTTGCACATCGGAGAGCACGAGGTCGAAGCCATAGCCTTCGCCCAATAAGGCAAAGGCGGCGTCCGCGCTTTCTTCGTGATGCACGGTGCAGCCGAAGACTTCGAGCACCGCCATGACGCCCGCCGCGACATCCGCGTTATCTTCGACGAGCAGCACCGACATTCCGCGCAACGGATGGTCGTCATCGATCATCGCCGATGCTGTCGGACGCTCGCGATTCACGACCGCTTCAGGCTTCGACGACACGACCGGCCCCTGATAATGCGGCAGATATAAACGCACCGTCGTGCCCGCGCCCGGCACGCTCGTGATGCGCGCCGTGCCGCCCGCCTGCTCACACGCGGCAAGCACTTGCGCAAGGCCGAGTCCCGTGCCTGCGCCGTGCTCCTTGGTCGTGAAGAGCGGCTCGAATGCGCGACGCAACACGGACTCGCTCATGCCCTCGCCGTTGTCCGTGACGGAAATCAGCACATACTCGCCATCGGGCAGATCGTTTTCCGCGCCGCGCAAGCGCACGTTCTGGCAGCGAATCACGATGCGCCCGCCATGCGGCATCGCATCGCTCGCATTCACCGCGATATTGACGAGCGCGAGTTCGAGCTCGACGGCATCGGCCATGACGTTCCACAAGGCGGCGGAGAATTCGACTGTCAGCGAGATCGACGGATGCACCGCGCTCTTCACGATATCCAGCACGCTTCTTACCCATGCAGCGGGGTCAATGACTTCCTGCTTGCGCGGATGCTTGCGCGCCACGCTCATCAGCCGGCGCGCAAGCGACTCCGCGCCGGCCGTGGCGCGTTCCACTGCAAGCACTTCACTCTCGACATCATTGAAATGCTTGCGACGTGCCAGCGCCATGTTCGACGACACGACCATCAGCAGGTTATTGAAGTCATGCGCGACGTTCGCCACGAGGTTGCCGAGCGCGCCCATGCGCCGCAACTGACGGCTCGATGCCTCGATGGAAAGGCGCGTCGCGACTTCCGCTTGCCAGCGTTCCCATGCGGCGCGCTCCGCGTCGAGGCGACGTATCGAGAATGCAATCAGCAGCCACACCGCGATGCACGGCAGCGCCGCAATGGCCGAAACGAGCATGAGGTTATGCCGCCAGCGCGCTCGCACGACGGAGGTTGCATAGCCCGTCGACACGTAAAGCGGAAAATCGCCGACGCGGCGGTAAGCGAGCACGCGTTCCACATGATCGACGGTCGATGTCATGCGCAAGCGGCCGTACAGCTCGTTGTTGCGAAACGCGTTAGTGAACGGCGTATCGTTGGCGGGCTGCGCAGCGTTCTTCATCAGCGGATAGCGCACCAGCACGCCGCCGTCGCGCCGGTAGAGGCCGATGACCAGCGCGTTATCGCCCGCAGCGATCTCATGATAGAAATCGGTGAAGTAATCGCGCTTCAGCGCAATCGACACGACGCCGAGAAACTGACCGCCCTGGCTAATGCGGCCCATGGTCGTCGTGAAGACATCGGAATTGGCGACCTTGCCGCGCAAAGGCAATGAAAAGTAAGTTACCGGCGCGACGGCGCGCGCGGAGAGAAAGTCGTCGCGATCGGCAATGGATACTTGCGGCGCCGGATACCAGCGGCTATTCGCAAGCAATGCGCCATTGGCACCGAATACGGAAATGGCGGCAACCTGTGCAAGCGTGCCGCTCATGGCGTCGAGCGCATGATGCAGCGCTTCCTGACGACCGGCGATGTTGGCATCGTCGCTGTCGCCCAACATGTCGACGACGCGCGTTTCAAGCTGCTGATTGAGATCCAGTACTTTCAGCGCATGCTCGTTCGCAACGCGCGCAAGACGCTCGGTCAACTCTTCCGCATCGGCAAAACGGCGTTGATAGTCGTAATAGCCGTAAATGCACAAACACGCGAGCGGAACCAGCACCGATGCTGCGAGCACGAGCAAGAGCACACGCCGCGTCAACGCGAAGTTGCGCGACGGAAGCGGTAAGTCCAGTGTCCCGTTCTCGATAGGATTCAAGCGTTCGGCCTTGTGGTGAGTCGGCCGTATATCGTAACCGGCGGGCGCGCATGGCGCATAGCGAACCGTGCGCCCGCCCTTACATCAGCAACGCATCATCCCGCCATTTCGCGATCCGGCGTGGACGATATGCGATGGATCGCGAGATCCGCGCCGTTGAATTCGTCCTCGCGTTCAAGCCGCAAGCCGACGGTCAGCTTGATCGCACCGTACACCGCGCCGCCGCCCGCGAGCGCCAGCAACACCGCGCCGATCGTGCCGATGCATTGCGACCACACCGACACGCCGCCGATGCCGCCGAACGCCTTCTGTCCCAGCACGCCCGCCGCGATGCCGCCCCACGCGCCGCACATGCCGTGCAAGGGCCAGACGCCGAGTACATCGTCGATGCGCCAGCGATTCTGCACGCAAGTGAACATCTGCACGAACAACACGCCCGCCACCGCGCCGACGACCAGCGCGCCGAGCGGATGCATCAGGTCCGATCCCGCGCACACGGCGACCAATCCGGCGAGCGGCCCGTTATACGTGAAGCCCGGATCGTTGCGGCCCGCGAACCACGCGGCGAGCGTGCCGCCGACCATGGCCATCAGCGAATTGACGGCGACGAGGCCGCTGATCTTGTCGACGGTCTGCGCGCTCATCACGTTGAAGCCGAACCAGCCGACCGCAAGCACCCATGCGCCCAGCGCGAGAAACGGAATGCTCGAAGGCGGATGCGCGGCAATGCGGCCGTCCTTGTGATAGCGCCCGTGGCGCGGCCCGAGCAACAGCACGGCGGGCAGCGCGACCCATCCGCCGAATGCGTGCACGACCACCGATCCCGCGAAATCATGAAACGGCGCGCCGAAGGTTTGCGTCAGCCAAGCCTGAATGCCGAAGCGCTCGTTCCACGTCACGCCTTCCAGCAGCGGATAAATGAAGCCGACGATCACGCACGTCGCGAAGAGTTGCGGATTGAATTTCGAGCGTTCCGCGATGCCGCCCGACACGATCGCGGGAATCGCCGCCGCGAACGTCAACAGAAAGAAGAAGCGCACGAGCGCATAGCCGTTGTGCTCGGCGAGGATGTCCGCGCCGTGCATGAACTGCACGCCATAAGCGATGTTGTAGCCGATGAAAAAGTACGCAAGCGTCGATACCGCGAAGTCCACGAGGATCTTCACGAGCGCATTCACCTGGTTCTCGCGCCGCACGGTCCCGAGTTCGAGAAACGCGAACCCTGCGTGCATCGCGAGCACCATCGCGGCGCCTAGCAGCAGAAAGAGTGTGTTGGTTCCGGATTGAAGTGCCTGCATGGGATCGCTGCTTTCTCAAAAAAGCGGCGCTTTTCGCAAGTTCCGGGCCAAGCTGGGGCATTTTGCATGCAATCGGTGCTGGCGTTGACGCAGCCACGCTTCGGATCAGTGCAGTGCCGGCGCACCGGTTCGCTTTGTCAGCCCGCATGTGGTGCAGGGCATCCCCTTGATGTCGCATCGGCCGCACCGTTGCAGTGCAGGTTTTCGGTTGCATGCAGCATTCAAACGGCGCCGCGGGTTGCCGCCCGTTCATCACGCCGGCTTCCGGTTCCCCTACCCATTGACCGGGTTTTATTTCCGAATCTTACTGAGATGTGTAATGATAGTGATTCGCATTTAATGCGTGGAATAGCCGGACTCAACGACGCGGATTCGATTCAGCGCAGGCATGCGCGGTATCCGCCGCGTCTTCACTTCTCGGCGACGAAAACCCGCTTCGCGCCGATCGGAATTCACTAACAAGTATCGGGGAACGACATGTTGAGGAAAACGCCGCTTGCCGCGGCACTGGTCACCATTGCCGCCGTGCCGATGGCCGCGCCGCTCTACGCGCAGCCGGTCGCACAAGACGCGCAAACCGCACAAGCAGCGCAGCCCGCAACGCAAGCCACTCCCGCCGATGGCGCGCCCGACATCGCCACCCTGCCCGCGGTCACCGTGACCGGCCGAAGCGATGCGGCCGCCGACTTCCAGCCGGAAATGTCGAGCGTCGGCGCGAAGGTGCCGACTGCATTGCGCGACATTCCGCAAGCGGTCGTCGTAGTGCCGAAGGCGGTGCTGCAATCGCAAGCAGTGAGTTCGTTCTCCGACGCGCTGCGCAACGTGCCGGGCGTCACGCTCGGCGCAGCCGAAGGCGGGCAGATCGGCAACAACATCAACCTGCGCGGCTTCACGGCGCGCACCGATATCTATCTCGACGGCTTTCGCGATCGCGGCCAGTACTACCGCGACACGTTCAATCTCGAATCGATCGACGTACTGTACGGTCCGTCATCGCTTTACTTCGGACGCGGATCGACGGGCGGCGTCATCAATCAGGTCAGCAAGCAGCCCAACCTCAAGCCGCGCGCCGACGTGTCGTTGCAAGCGGGTACGCATGACCGCTATCGCACGACCGTCGACATCAATCAGCCCATGACCGATACCTCCGCGTTTCGCATCAACGCGTTCGGTCAGTCGCTCGGCTCCACGCGCGACGAGATGAAGAACAAGGACTACGGCATTGCGCCCGAAGTGAAATTCGGCATCGGCACGCCGACGCAAATCACGCTGTCCGCGCTCATTCAACATAACCGCGATCAACCCGACTACGGCATTCCGCCGCTCAACGGACATCCGGCGCCCGTCGACAGAAAGACGTTCTACGGCTTCACCGACGACCGCACCATTCAGGACGTGCAGACGTTGAACGCGCGCGTGGAGCATCGCTTCAACGACATGTTCACGGTGCGCAACCAGACGCAGTTCAGCCACTACAGCACCGAAGCGCGCGCGACCAATGCGGCGGCCGTGCTGACCGGGCCGCTCGGCACGTCGACCGCGCTCAGCAACGGCAACTACACGACGCTGCCGCTCTCGTCGCTCTATGTGCGGCTGCAAGGCAAGGACCGCAATATCAACGATCACTCGGTCTATAACACGACCGACTTCCAGGGTAAGTTCGCGACGGGCTTTCTCAAGCACGACATGCTCGTCGGTGTCGATTTGAGTCACGAGACCTATAGCAATCAGAGCTTCACCGCGACGACGCCCGGCTTGCCGACGAATACGCTCGCTATCGTGCCGCTTGTGGATCCTGCTTATACGACGCGTCCGTCGAATTATCGCGAGGTCGCGACTAATCTCGCGGAGTCGAGTGCCAACGGCATCGGTCTCTATTTGAACGATACGATTTCGCTCGGCGATCAATGGAAGTGGATTGGCGGCGTGCGCTGGGACCGCTATGAAGCATCGATCCACAATTCGATCAATGCGCCCGGCTATGCCACGCAAACGAATTACTTCACGAGCGTGCGCACGGGCATCGTGTGGCAGCCGACGGAATGGCAGTCTTATTACGTGTCGTATGGCACGTCGTTCAATCCGTCGCTCGAAGCGCTCACGCTGACCAACAATCAGCAAAACACGCCGCCCGAGAAGAACCGCTCGTATGAAATCGGCTCGAAGTGGGATCTGCTCAACGGCGGGCTATCGGTGACGCAGTCGCTCTTCAACATCGAGAAAACCAACGCACGCACACAGGTATCGACCGGCGAATACACGCTCGATGGCGATGTGCGCGTGCGGGGTTATCAGCTCGGCGTGGCGGGTCACATCACGAACAAGTGGCAGGTCTTCGGCGGCTACACGTATATGGACGGCACCGTGGAGAAGGCGCTCGACGGCACCGCGGGCAACACGCTCGCCAATACGCCGCACAACATGGTCACGCTGTGGTCCACGTATAACTTCACGCCCAACTGGGAATTCGGCGGCGGGCCTTCGTATGTGTCGTCGCGCTATGCGGCGAACAACAACCTCGTGAAAGTGGGCGGTTATACGCGCTGGGACGTGATGGCCGCGTATCATCAGAAGCGCTACGATATCCAGTTCAACGTGTGGAACATCACGGACAAGAAGTACTACGATGCCCTGATTCCATCCGATGGCGGACGCGCGGTGCCGGGCATTGGCCGCACGTTCCTCGCAACGTTGAATTACCGCTTCCGTTGATGCACGCGCGCGCCGCTTCATCGCTTGAATCGTTCATGATGCGTGCATGAGCGGCGCGCCTGTCACGATGAAACCCGCACCATGATTCTCTCGATACCGAACGTACTCAGTCCCGAAGACGCCGCCACCATGCGCGAGCGTCTGGAAGCAAGCGACGCATGGGTCGACGGTCGCGCGACCGCCGGCTATCAGGGCGCGCCGGTCAAGCGCAATCAGCAGATCGCGGAAGGTTCGCCCATTGCGCGTGAAATGGGCGACGCGATCGTCGGTGCGCTCGAACGGCATCCGCTCTTCATTAGCGCCGTGCTGCCGAACCGCGTCTATCCGCCGCTCTTCAATCGCTATGAAGGCGGCATGCACTTCGGCAGTCACGTGGATGGCGCGATTCGCATCGTGCCCGGACATGGCGCGCGCGTTCGCACCGATGTATCCGTCACGCTGTTTCTTTCGCGGCCCGAGGACTATGACGGCGGCGAACTCGTCATTGAAGACACTTATGGCGTGCAGGAAGTGAAGCTGCCGGCGGGACACGCCATTGTCTACCCCGCCACGAGCTTGCATCAGGTGCGGCCCGTCACGCGTGGCGCGCGCGTGGCGAGCTTCTTCTGGACACAAAGCCTCGTTCGCGACGATGCTCAACGCGCGTTGCTATTCGACCTCGACAACTCCATTCAACGCCTGAATGCGACCAACGGCGATGAAGCCGCGAAGCGCACGCTCGTCGGCTGCTATCACAATCTGCTGCGCATGTGGAGCGAGACGTGATCGCTTAGCGGCTGGCGCGCGCTTTCTTCTCTGATGGTGCAGCGCCTTTGCCCGAAGCTTGTTGCTGCGTGATTTCCTTGAGCAGCGCTTCATCGCGTGCGATGACATCCGGAAGATGCGCGCGCAAGAACTCCACCCACGTCCGCGTCTTGGCATCGACGAACTTACGCGATGCATACAGCGCGAAGAGATTCGTGTGCTGCAGCGTGTGTTGCGGCAGCACGCGCACGAGCGAACCGTTGCGCAAGCCGTCGATGGCCGCATACAGCGGCAACATGCCAATGCCCATGCCTTCGCGTATCGCCACCACGAGCGATTCGGCAATGTTCACCTGCACCGGCCCGCTTATTTGCAGCGTCTCGCGGCCTTGCGGTCCTTCGAGCGTCCATTCGCGCGCGGGAAACGCGGGCGTCTGCAGCGTGAGGCAGTCGTGGTTAGCGAGATCGGCGGGCGTGGCGGGCGTGCCGCGCGCGTCGATATAGTCCGGCGATGCGCAAAGAATGCTGAACGTGCTGCCAAGGCGATGCGAAATGACTTCAGAATCCGACAACGTCCCCGCCGATACCACGGCGACATCGCTGCTGCCTTCGAAGAGATCGGGCATGCGCTGCGATAGCGTCAATTCCACCTTCACGTCCGGATGAAGCGCGCGATATTTGGCGATGGCCGGAAGAATATAGTGCTGTCCCACGCTTGCGAAACTGAACATGCGCAAGGTGCCCGATGGATGCTCGTGCGCCCCGCTTGCTTCTTCTTCTGCCCCGTCGACATCCGCGAGAATCTGCAAGACGCGCTTCAAATAGCGTTCTCCCGCGGACGTGAGCGCAAGACGCCGCGTCGAGCGGTTCATCAGGCGAGTGCGCAAATGGGCTTCAAGTTCCGACACCGCGCGCGACATGGCGCCGGTGGTTGAATTCATCGACTGGGCCGCGGCGGTAAAGCTGCCGGCTTCGATCACGCGGGCAAATACCCGCATGTTCTGTAGGGTGTCCATCAAACCTTCACAATTGCCAAAGAAGCGACATTGTCCGCTCAACGGCTAAAAGGATTGTTATTGAATCTGGAAAGAATGTTCCCTGATTCCCTCATTAATCCATGATGCCGTGTTGCCTACAATCGGCCCCTTCAAGAGAAGGATGTACCAGGCAACAGCATGTCGTTCATGGATCAGCCGCGTGCGGGCAATGCTTTCGCACGAGAAGTCATCGACGGCCTGCGCGACTGGCTCGCCACCGATGGCGCCGTCTGGCTGCATCTCTTCAAGACGCTTCTTGCCGCGTTCATCGCGATGGGTCTTGCCATGCGCTTCGAGCTTTCGCAGCCGCGCATCGCGATGACGACCACCTTCGTATTGATGCAGCCATTCTCCGGCATGGTACTCGCAAAAAGCGTCTATCGCTTCGCGGGCACCGCGCTCGGCATGCTCGCGGCGCTCGTACTCGGCGCGCTGTTCGTACAACAAGCAGAACTCTATGCACTCGGACTCACGGTCTGGGTTGCCGCGTGCACGGCGCTTGCTGTGCGGCATCGTCAATTTCGCTGGTACGGCTTCGTGCTTGCGGGATATACGGCTGCGCTGATCGGCGTGCCTGTCGTCACCGCACCCGACCAACTGTTGCTCGCGACGCTCACGCGCGGCGCGGAAGTGATGATCGGCATTCTTTGCTCGAGCGTCGTCAGTGCGCTCGTCTTGCCGCGTCACGCCAGCGCAACGCTCATGACGACGCTTGCGCAACGCGAAGCCAGCTTCAATGCGTTTGCCGCGAGCGTGTTGCGCGGCGGCCTCGAACGCCGGGCGCGCGAACGCCGCTATGCATCGCTCGTCGATGAGATCGTAAGCTTCGAATCGACGCGGCGTGTGGCGGCTTATGAAAACCCCGCGTTGCGCCGTCAACGCACTCTGCTCGCGCAACTCAACAACGCCTTCATGGATGCGTGCGCGCGGTTGCATACGCTCGATCAAGCCATCAAGCGACTGCGCGCGACTGACGGTCATGCCGGGCTGGCGGTCTCCCTCAACGAACTCGCGGACCTGCTCGATTCATCGCGATGCGACGAACATGCGCTCAAGCGCTTTGGAATGGCGCTAAGCGAACGTCTTGCCGAGCCATCGCATATCGACGTCACCACTTGCGTCGAATTGCTTTGCCGCTTTACGAGCGATATCGCTCGTCTCATGCGCATGCGCGCATCCATCGCAAGCGGCGAACAACAACGCTCTTCACGTGACGACCGTGCAGGCCCGCGCTATGCCGCCACCACACACCGCTACGTCGTGGCCGCGACGTTCGTGCGCTCGGGCATCGTCATCGCGGCAGTCGCATGGTTCTGGATCGCGACCGCATGGCCGAGCGGCGGCCTCGCGGTCATCGCGGCGACGCTCGCTTGCGCATTGTCGTCGGCACAGGCGAGACCGGCCAAGTTCGTCACGCAGATGGCGGCGGGCGCGGCCTTCGCAACGATGCTCGGCTACCTTTATCTATGCCATGTCTATCCCGCTATCGACGGCTTCCCGCTCTTGTGCGCCGCGCTCGCGCCGCCGCTTGCAGCAGGCGCTTTCGTCGCGGCGCGTCCCGCTACAGCCGGCTATGGCGTGGGCTTTTGCGTGTTCTTCTGCCTGCTCGCCGCGCCCGACAACGTCATCGTCTACGACCCCGGCCTCTTGCTGAACAACGGCATCGCGATTGTCGTATCGATGCTCGTCGCGGCGATTGCATGCGCCGTGATCGTGCCGCCGCATACGCCGTGGCTCGTCGGCAAGACGCTCGCAGCATTGCGCGCTCAGGCAGCGCTTGCATGCGAAGGAAGGTTGCCCGAATTGAACGAGCGCTTTCATTCGGGCACGCATGATCTGATGTCTCAACTGCTCGGCTTGCTGGCGCCGCGCTCGCGCGAACATCGCAGAGCGCTTGCATGGATGCTCGTCACGCTCGAAGTCGGTCAGGCGATGATCGACCTTCGCATGTTGCGCGCCGCATTGAATATGGATGCCGCGCCCGCGCCGTTGCGCAGCGCGTGGTCATCGTCGATTGCGCAATTGCTGCACGACATCGCGATGCTGTTTCGCGCGCCCTCCACTGTCACGCTGCGTCGTGCGATCAGCGCAGTCGTCTCGTCGATCTTCGCCACCGAGGCATTGCTCGAACGCTTGCATGCACCTCACGAAGCGCGCGACGTGCGGCGCATGCTCGCGTGCCTGCATTTCATCCGCAGCGCGCTTGTCGACCCCAATGCGCCGTTCGGAATGCACCGCTAGGCCGATCCTTCCTCGGCCTGGAAATGTGCCTTCCGCACGCGGCGATTAATTCGCTCGACAGCACATCCTATAGTTCTCTCGTGCCCGAATATCCGACGCATGGCACACGTCAATAGAGGAAATATCATGAAGCCGTTAAAGTTCGTCATTGCCGCAATCATGTTGTCGAGTGCATCCCTCGCCATTGCGCAAACCTCCGCGCCTGCCGCCGACGAGCAATCCACACAAGCGCCGCGTCAGTCACACGACTCGCAGGAATGCGTCGGTCCTGCAAGCTATTGCACCGTATTCTTCGGCGGCAGTTGATTCGACTGCGCTTCGCTATTCGGCGTGCTTGCCCGGCTTTAGCGCGCCGAAATTAGACAAAGCGCAAAGAGTCGCATGGTCAGGAATGGCCTTTAAGCGTTGCGTCTATGAAAACGTCAAGGGATAACTAATAATTGCGCCGTTGCCCGCAAGTCTCTGTCCGCAGTATCCGAGCATCGCGCATTGCCGCGACATCATCGAAGCCTACGCAAGACATACTCGATCAACGCGCCGCATACATGCACGCTGAATGAACCGTGCGCGCCTCCTTGCGCGCCGATCCGTTCCGCATACGACGAGACGCAAATCAGGGCACAAGGCAATCAGTGTTCGTGGAGATATCGATGTTGGATGACCGTATTCGTTGTGCCGCCCTGCGCGGAAAGATCACTTCCGCCGCCGACGCCGCGCAGCTCGTGCGCAATGGCATGCGAGTGGGTACGAGCGGTTTCACGCGCGCCGGCGATGCCAAGGCCGTGCCGCTGGAAATAGCGCGGCGCGCACGCGAGGAAAGTGAGCCGTTGCGCATCACGCTCATGACGGGTGCATCGCTTGGCAACGACACCGACCGCATTCTCACCGAAGCGCGTGCGCTCGAACGCCGCCTGCCCTTTCAGGTCGATGCCACCTTGCGCCGCGCGATCAATCGCGGCGAAGTCATGTTCGTCGATCAGCATCTCTCGGAGACGGTCGAGTTATTGCGCGACAACCGCCTCGGCGCGCTCGACCTTGCGATCATCGAAGCGGTCGCCATCACGGAAACGGGCGGCATCGTGCCCACTACGTCGGTGGGTAACTCAGCAACGTTCGCCGCGCTTGCACAGAAGGTCATCGTCGAGATCAATCTTGCGCAGCCTCTCGCGCTCGAAGGCCTGCACGATATCTGGTCGCCCGCCGCGCGGCCCGGGCGCGCGCCACTGCCCTTGATGCGCGTCGAAGATCGCGTGGGCACGCCTTGCATCCAGATTGCGCCGGAAAAGATCGCGGCCATCGTCATCACGAATCAACCCGACAGTTCTTCTACCGTATTGCCTGCCGACGCGGACACGGCGCTCATTGCCGGCCATCTCGTCGAATTCTTTCAGCATGAAGTGTCGCGCGGGCGTCTGCCTAAACAATTGCCGCCGCTGCAAGCGGGCATTGGAACAATCGCGAATGCGGTGCTGTCGGGCTTCGCGGCATCGCCCTTCGAAGCGCTCACGCTCTATTCGGAAGTACTTCAGGATTCCACATTCGATCTCTTCGATGCAGGCAAGCTCGCGTTTGCATCGGGCGCATCCGTGACGCTATCGGCCAAGCGTCAGGAGCAGGTCCTCAACGATATCGCGCGCTATCGCGATCGCCTGGTTCTGCGTCCGCAAGAGGTCAGCAACCATCCCGAAGTGATTCGGCGCCTCGGTCTTATCGCCATCAATACGGCGCTGGAGGCCGATATCTATGGCAACGTGAATTCGACGCATGTCGGCGGCACGCACATGATGAACGGCATTGGCGGCTCCGGCGACTTCGCGCGCAACGCGTCCTATGCGGTGTTCGCAACGAAGTCCATTGCGAAGGATGGCCGCATCTCCAGCATCGTGCCGATGGTTCCGCATTGCGACCACAACGAGCACGATGTGGACGTCATCGTGACGGAGCGCGGCCTCGCGAATCTCACCGGACTTGCGCCGCGCGAGCGTGCGTTGACCGTGATCGAGCATTGCGCGCATCCGCTGTATCGCGACATCTTGCGCGATTACTATCGCGATGCAGCAGCGCTAGGCGGACACACGCCGCATCGTCTCGATGCCGCGTTTGCTTTACATACGCGCTTCGCTCAAACCGGCTCCATGCTGCCCTGAAACTTACTCTTCGACGATTGCTGCAATGCGAGAGCGTCAAGCTCTCGCAGAGCACGTCAAGCAAGCCGCTTCAAGTGAATTTGGCGCACAATGCCTGAATGTCTTCGCCCGAACATGGGCGGACAGGAGGAGCATCATGACCGCCATTACGTGGGTTGTCGCCGGCGACGGCAACCGCGTCCGAATCTTCGAAACGCGAGGCCTGAAGCTCGATCTGCAACAGATCGAGGACATCAGGAACCCTGCGCTGCGTATGACCGATTCCGTCGATAAAGACCGCGATAATTTCGCCAGAACGGTGGCGGCGTTTCTTGAACATAGCCGCTTGGGTCATCGGTTCGATCGCTTGCGGCTTGCAGTGGAGCCTCAGTTTCTAGGCCTGCTACGCGACCATCTGAGTGGCGAGACGCGCAAGCTCGTTTATGAGGAACGAGGCAATGATGCATCGAAGCCGGACGATCGAGACATGCAGCGGCACCACGAACGGCCTTAGGTCTTTCGCGCGCCGCCAGGCGTTCCCTGAGACGCCATAGCGGCGCGCGCACTTGTTACGCCGGCTTGATGTTCTGATTGCTGCGGAACAGATTGTCCGGATCGTAGCGGCGCTTGACATCGGCAAGCCGATCATAATTCGGGCCATAGGCGGCCTTCACGCGATCGCCTTCATCGCCCGTCAGGAAATTCACGTAGACACTGCCGATTGCATGCGGCGTCATCGCCGAGAACATGTCGCGCGCCCATTGCGTGCACTTCTCGTCATCGGCGGCTTCGGTCCATCGGCCATGAATGTTGATCGTATAAACCGAATCGCGATTCGCGTACGCGGTCGCATCCACGGGAACGCGGTTCGTCTGCCCCGCCATCGCGCCGATAAAGACTTCGCAATGCGGCGACGGCACCGCTAGTACCGCCTTCGTGAGAATGTCGAAGGTCTCGTCGGAGAGGCGCGCAAAGTTATGCGACTTCCAATAATTGCGCGCGCCCGGTGTAAGCAATGGATCGAAAGCCTTTTGCCATGCAGTGAAAGGCATGGGTCCGAGATGTTCGCCATACGGCGTGCCGAACGAGCGCACCGGTTCGAGCGCCTTCGGGCCGTCCTCGAGCGCGCCGATATAGCAGCAAGCGAGTGCGATCACCGGCTTGCCATGCACACTCTCCGGCAAGAACGGCAAAGGCGGTGCGAGGCGCATGACCGCCCATACGGTCATCTCATCGGGACTGGCCTCGATGAACTCGCGATAGCGAGGCAACACCTGATCTGCCTGCTCCAGCGGATAAACGACGAGCCCGCCATACACTTGCGGCCCCACTTCGTGCAGGCGAAATTCGAACAGCGTCACCACGCCGAAATTGCCGCCGCCGCCGCGTAACGCCCAGAACAACTCAGGCTCCGACTCCGCGCTCACACGCCGCCACTTGCCATCCGCCGTGACGATGTCCGCAGCGACAAGGTTGTCCACCGTCACGCCGTACTTGCGACTGATCCATCCAAAGCCGCCGCCAAGCGTGAGACCGGCAACGCCTGTCGTCGAGTTGATGCCGAGCGGTGTCGCCAGTCCGAATGCCTGGGCTTCGTGATCGAAATCGGATAGCAACGCACCCGGCTCGACATACGCCCGCTTGGCTTGCGGATCGATGCGCACGGATTTCATCGCGGACAGATCGATCATCAACGCGTCGTCGCCGACCGCGCTTCCGGCGATGTTGTGCGCGCCGCCGCGTATCGAGAGAAGCACGCCGTTTTCGCGGGCGAACGCGAGCGCGGCGATGACATCGGCCGCGCCCGCGCAACGCACGATCAACGCCGGGCGCCTGTCGATGGTGGCGTTCCAGACCTTGCGCGCTTCGTCGTAATCGGAATCGGCCGGGCCGATGACACGGCCGCGCACCGCTGTCTTGAGGGTATCGATTGCTTCGACGGGGATGTTGTTCATGGAAGACCTCGCTGCATGAGAACGCGCCGCGACGTGCCCGACCCTGCCAATTGGAACGCTAGCGCGCGAGGATTCCGCTTCTGTTACTTGTAGTTTGGACAAATGGTCACAGGCTGCTTCGAGCAAAGCGGAACAAGGACGGCGGACAACGAAGTCCGCTCGTTGATTAAAGGTCCGACATTGCGGAATGTAAAGTGCGGCGCCCGCCAAATTACGCGTTGCATCTAGCATGCATCGGCCAAGTTTTCCGATCGCTGCCTTTCGCACTTCGGCATCGCTAAAAAGTCAGTGACTTCTGCTTACGCGCTTAAATGACTCCGGCATTTGGGACCGATTTGCCAAGAAATGTTGAATGTCCTTACACCAAAGCGACAGCGGTCAACGTGCGATCAACGCAGCCGTTTGTGTGGCATGCAGATCATCCCGACCTGCTTCTTTAAATGAAGGCCGTTCCATGACGAAGAAACTGTTTGCCGCCACTCTCATTGCTTGCCTTTCGGCGGGCGCGTATGCCAAGTCGCACGATTACAAGCACTACGAGCAACACGAGCGCAAAGAGCAACACGAGAAGTTCAAACTCGAGCAACGTGAACAGCGCGATCGCCACGAAGTGCGCGACGAACACAAGCGCGCTGAAGAGATCGCTCATCACGACGCAGCGCCGGGCAACGCGCACGTCGAGTTCCATCACGACGGTGCCAATGGCGTGCAATTCACGCACTAAGCTGCCTGGTTGAAGCGCCGTAAAGGAAGCGAGCGTCGTTCGGCGCTCGTTTCCTTCGCAGGCACACAATCTGCATCCGCCGACGCCTGATGATTACGTCAGGAGCCCGGCATGAAGAATCCCTGGACGAAGAAGAATCCTTTCCTGAGCATGTGGCTTTCCGGAGCCAATGCAATCGCGGGATCGGCGCGCGGGCATGCGACTGCCGCCGCCAAGCGTCAGGCGACTACTGCTGCCCGGCAATCGCAAAAGCAAGTGGTCGACTTTTGGACCGCCGCGATGGCGCCCCCAAAAACATCGCGGCGAAAAAAACGTCGTTAGCGAATTCGATTAGTCATTGAAAGCGCCGCCGCCAGTCGGAAAGTCGATCGCGCCCTTATCCGAAAAGCTCGCGCCGCCGAACGCGCCGCCTGCAAGCCGGCCACGCACCGCATAGGCAACCCGGGTCGATGCATCGCCGCTTGCCAGCCCCAGCGCCTGCCGTGCCATCGACCACGCCGATACCGTCACGGGCACCGATAGCACCGCCTCACCGAAACGCGGCACCGTGCCACGCTGCGGACTCACGCCGCTTGCAAACGGGCGGCCATTGAGATCGAGATCGAGTGAAACGCCGTCGAAATCGATCGGCGCGTCGTTCGGGTTTTGCACGCGCAGTTTCACCGCGAAGCGCATTTCCAGGCCTTGTCCTTCGAGCGGTTCGATGCCCGCGACATTCACGCGCATGGGCTCGCGATTCAGGAAGCCCGCGCAACCGCCGAGCGTCATCATGGTGACGAATACGAAAAGCGTAACGAACAACCGGCGAAGCACGTGATTCGATTGCATGGGCGACATCCTGTTTCTGTTTGGCATGAAGAAAGCAGCGGACATTCTAACGACGCGAACCTTTAGACAATCACTCAGGCGCGCAACGCGTGAAGCAGCATGCGGCCATACTCATGATGAAACCAGATACCATCGGCGACATAAAGCGCCGCCATCCACGCCCCGCCGACAATGAACAGATCGCAATGTCCGCTCGTCCATAGCTTGAGCGAATGACGGCCGGCAATCCACGGCACGCCGAGCGGATTCGGCCAATCCGCCAGCAGATGCATGATGCCGCCGCAAGCAAAGCCGAATGCGAACGGCACGGCGGGATGCTGCCCGAGGAAGTGCCAGCTCAATGCAAACAGCGCGGCCCAGCCGATGCCCCAATGCGTCAGCGTTCGATGCGTGATCCACAGCTTGCGCTTTCTCGTCCACCACGCCACTTCAAGCCAATCGGGCGCGGTTGCGCCCACCACGCCTCCAAGGACCGCAAGCGCGCATGACAAATACCCTGCGCTTGCCGCCTTGCTGACGAGGGCTGCCGCAATAATGCCCGCTGCCCATCCGGTCGCATGATGGGCCTTACTCGATGCCATGTGAACCTGCCTTGGAACGCTTGCAAAAGAAACCGCGCATGTTCGCACGGCGCCCGCATTCCTGCTGCACGTGGATACATAAACTTACGCAAATGCAGGGGGCGGAAACTCACTTTCGCGCACATCGCGGGCGAGGCGGCGCGCCTATGACTAAAATGATTGGAAGCACTGTTGCGCAGCGGGCCAGCGTAACCGATACCTTAGACCGTCTTTAGATGACAACGCCGTCATGCAACACCTGAAATACCTGAGCGCCTATCCGAACACGCTGCAGGACAAGGTGCGCCGTCTCATCGCCCAGCAGCAGCTCGGGCCATACCTCGACGCACGCTATCCGAACCGACACTCGGTGCAGTCGGACCGCGCGCTCTATCAGTACTGCACCGACCTGAAGAATGAATTTCTACGCGTGGCGCCTGCCATCGACAAGGTCTTCTACGACAGCAAGCTCGACGTGCTGCGCCACGCGCTCGGCCTCCACACCGCGATTTCGCGCGTGCAAGGCGGCAGACTCAAGGCGAAGAAAGAGATACGCGTCGCATCATTGTTCAAGGACACGGCGCCCGAGTTTCTTCGTATGATCATGGTCCACGAGCTTGCGCATCTGAAGGAAAGCGAGCACAACAAGGCGTTCTATCGACTGTGCGAAACGATGCAGCCCGGCTACCATCAGATCGAATTCGATCTGCGGCTTTATCTCACGCATCGTGATTTGATTCGCACGAAGACCGACTAACGGCAGACCACGCGAGCGCCGCTGCATAACCCTCGGGCGCTTCGATCGATACGGCTTCGAATGCCCCCGCTTCGGCCGATACCGCATAACGCACGCCATTGCGCGGCAAGACGGAAAAGCTGGTCATTGTTAGTGCTTTTCCGCCGATGCCTTCGCCGTGCGCCTTGAGCAACGCTTCCTTCGCCGTCCAGCACGCAAGGAAAGCGCCGCTATGTTGAGCTTCCGGCGTAGCGTCGATAACGCGCTTGTCCGCGTGGTGCAGCACCGAGGCTTCGAGTTCGCGCCAGTCGAACGACGGCCGCGCTTCTTCGATATCCACGCCTACGCGCCGCTTGAATGAAATGGCGATCAATCCATGCGCGCCCGAATGCGACACGTTGAAGTCGGGGGCATGAGGCATTGCGAGTGAAGGACGGCCGTTTGTATCGACGTCGAGCTGGAGCTGCGGCGGCTCGATATCGAGTTCGGCAGCAAGCAAACGGCGCAAACATGCTCGCAGGGTGATGAAGCGCGCGGCATCCTCATGACGCATGAAGCGATGCGCCCGCGCGATTTCATTCGCGTCGAGCAGTCCCGCGCCGGCCCCTTCGAGCGGCGCATCGAGATCGATATCGACGCGCCACACATGCACGTCCGCGGGCGCATCGACTGCAAGCGAGTGCATCTGCATTCGTATTACGTTGCCGCGTATTGCGCTTCGCCGTTTCCGAAGGACCAGTTTTCCTTCTTCACTTCGACGAGACCGATAAAGACGTCTTCGCGACGTAATTCAAGGCGCTCGTGCAGGCCATCGGCGACGGCTCGATAAAACGCGCGCTTCTTTGCCAGATCGCGCCCTTCGTTCAATGTCACTTGAATAATGATGCACTCGTCCGTGCGCGTAATGCCGAGATAACCGCGATCGACGATGAAGTCCCCCGCGCCGTGTTCCGCGACGATTTGAAAGCGGTCATTTTCCGGCACATCGAGCGTGGCGCGCATGGCGTCGTACACCACTTCCCCAATCGTCGCGCGATAAGTCGCATCCTTTCCCTGCATCAAATCGATTCGAACGAGCGGCATCGGTTTTCTCCTTCATGCGTGGCGATATCGCGGATGCAATCGCAAGCGAGGCACACCATCCGCGTCCAATATGACGACCGCATTCTGTTCGAATGCGATCATGAGTTCATCTGCGGTCTCTTTGTCGGCGCCGAGCACAAGGAGGCTCGTTTCGGCTTTCCATGCGCCCTTCGGATCGATGCCCGCGCCCGGCAACGCGTGCAGTCCCGTTTGCGCGACGAGCGCGGCGAGCGCCTGCTGCCTCGTGGCGTTTTCGTCTTGCTCCAATGTTCGTCCGAATGGATTGAATGCCGTCACGAACACGGCGCCCGTCACATCATGCCGCGCTAGCAGCGACGCGGCAGCGTCATTCCTTGTGTCGATCATCATGTCGATTGGCGGCTCATCGTCGATGCGATAAATGGCCGAACGATAGGCGGCGAGCGTCTCAACGGGAATCGAATGCACCGGAAAAAGTGGGTTCATGGCGACACGTTACCCAAACACGCAGACGCACGCAAACGCAGCCTTGAAGCGCCGGACATTGCCTATACTGAATTCAGCGTCTCATGCGAGGAGGATGCCATGGCACGCAAATTCATCGATTGCCGCGAGTTTCCAAGCGACACGAATTGCACGGTGGCGCTGTCCGCCGACTCCGAAGACGAATTGATGGAAGCCGCCGTGCAACACGCGGTAAGCGTTCATCGGCATGAAGATTCGCCGGAATTGCGCTCGGCGCTCAGAAAGCTCTTTCATGACGGCACGCCGCCAATCGACAGGCCAAGCGCATAACCTATAAGTAACGCATTAACCGAGTTCGAAAGTCGTCACGCCGAAGACATGATCGAGCGGCGCCGCGAGTGGCGCCCGCGTGTACATGCGCGCCGTTTCGAAGACGCTCGTCATGTCGTGCTCGATCGCAAGCGCGACGGCTGACGCATTGCTTTCGGGCACATCGAGAAAGACAGTCTCGCCTTTAATCGATGAAACGAGCCTTTGATACAGCGCGCGTGCAATGCGTAAGTCATCCGCGAAGAGCGGTCCGATCTTGTATCCGCTACGGCAGCGGCGAATCACGCCGTATCCGCGCACTTCATCGCCATCGAGCGCGGCGAATGCCCGCGCGTGCTCTTGCGTGAGCCACGCGCGCAGGAATGCCTCGCGCACTGATATGAAGCAGCGCGTGTCGTAGGCGAGCAGGCGATCGAACGGCACGCTCGACGCATTCACAACGGTCATATCCGCCAACGATTCGACGCAATCCGCCGCAACGCCTCGATAACGCACGTTGCGATACGCCAGCACGAAACCGGATTTGCGGTAGTTGGCTTGCTGCGCAATGACTCCATCCAGCCCGACGTTACGCTCGCCCAGATACGCCATTCCTTCATTCCACAAGCGCATGCCCAGGCCTTTGCCGCGCCATTCCTGCCGCACGATATATAGGCCGATGAAGCCGAACGCGTTGTCATAGGCCACAGCGGAAATGCAGCCGATGGGCTCGCCGTCCCATGTGCCCATGAAAAAGCCATGCGGGTCGGCGGCGAGAAAACAGCGGGCATCGTCGATGCCGGGATTCCAGCCTTCCGCCGCCGCCCAGTCGAGCGCCGTGCCGAGATCGGCCAGACTCATGCGGCGGATGGCGAAGCGAGCGTTATCGGGAGATACGTGGAGGGAAGCAGATGACATGCTGCGCGCCTTATTCGAATGGGCGGTGCATGCAGTGTCGAGCGTTTGCGAGTCGGGGAAAAGGTGAGAAGGAGGAAAGGAGAAGAACGAAGCGATTGAAGGACGACTATCGCTTCGCCTAGGTGCAACCGGGACGGCGTTCGCTGCGGCTGAAGCTCTGGCGCGAGCGCCAGTCTTCCGAGCGCAGGACCTGTTCGCCGTCCTCGCGCGCTTCGTCTTCCGAGTCGAAACCCTCGTCGCTATAGGCGACCACTTTCATGCCGCCGCCGGCTGCGCGTTCAATGGTGATGCCCCAATGCCACCCGCCTTCCTGATGGAAGACGTGTAGCGTTGGGTTAGACGATGCGATCAGTTCCATAAATGCGGCTCCTGCAAGTGACATTCATCTGGCTACTGCTCTGCCTCGACGAATGCTCCTGCTTACGGGCGCTTCGTTAGCCCTTTGTAGGGCAGTAGTTTCATGCGGCATTGCCGGCTACTCAAAGTATCATAGTCAACCGATTGCTGCGTCGCAACACGGGCTTTCCCCAGCGTGGCGTCGATGAAACGCTCAGCGTGAAAAGTGATAACGATCGCAGTCATTCGCTACCAGATGTAACGAGATCGTCGACGCATCTACAAGCGCCGCCGACGTGACCACCTCTTGTCTAAGCAAACCGCGTGTCTGATCAATCAATAGGCAGCACAGGCCTGCTGAACCGGATTCGCCAGAGCCGATTCATCGCGGTTTACCCTGAAAGTCGACGTTCTGTCGCCTAGAATGAGTAGACCCGCCCTTAAGCGACCACAAGGGGATCTTCATGAAACTTCTTTCCCAACTCATCCTCGGTGCGCTCGCCGCTTGTTGGGCAGCATCCACTTTTGCGCAACCGCTTTCCGATAATTCGCCCAAGACGCGCGAACAAGTGCGGCAGGAAACGCTCGCGTGGTTCGCGGCGGGCTACGACCCTGCCGACTGGGTGCATTATCCCGAGAATGCAATCCGGGCAAGCCGCGTGCTGGCGCAACAACGCGCACCGCAAGGCCAGCATCAGGGGCTGGGTAACAACGCATATTGAGCGGTTGCGCGTCGAGTCGCGCACCGGACGATTGCGTCTATGCGCGCGGCTTCTCGCCGCGCAGGATGCGCCGTGCAATGCTCCATCGATGCACCTCGGAAGGGCCATCGTAGATGCGGAATGCACGCATGTCCGCGAAGATTCGCGCCACCACGGTCTCATGCGTGACGCCCTGCCCGCCCAGCACCTGCACCGACCGATCGACGACGCGCCACAGCGCTTCCGACGACACCACCTTCGCAATGCTCGATTCGTGCTTGCCGAGCACGCCTTGATCGAGCACCCAGGCGCAATGCCATATAGCGAGGCGCGTAATGTGCAAATCCATCTCGTTGTCTGCAAGCATGAAGCCGACGCCTTCATGTTCGCCAAGCGTCTTGCCGAAAGCCTGACGCCGGCGCGCATGTTCGCTCGCGACATCGTGCGCACGACGCGCCGCGCCTAGCCAGCGCATGCAGTGCGTGAGGCGCGCGGGCGACAGACGCACCTGCGCATAACGAAAACCTTCGCCCGGTTCGCCGAGCACATTCGCGGCGGGCACGCGCAAGCCTTCGAAGCGCACGACGCCGTGGCCGCCGGGAAAACAGGTATCGAGCGAATCCATCGAGCGCTCGATCACGATGCCTTCGCTCTTCATATCGGCGAGAAACATCGTCGCGGGGCCGTCCGCGAATTTCGCCATGATGATCGCGACCGCCGCGCCTTCCGCGCCCGTGATGAACCACTTGCGGCCGTCGATCACGTAGTCGTCGCCGTCGCGCGTGGCGATGGTCTGAAGCATCGCCGGGTCCGCGCCCGCACCCGGCGGCGGCTCTGTCATGCAAAAGCACGAGCGAATCTCGCCCGCGGCCAAAGGCCTGAGCCAGCGCTCTTTTTGCTCTGGCGTCGCGATGGCTTCGAGCAGATGCATATTGCCTTCGTCGGGCGCGGCGATATTCAACGCCACCGGTCCAAGCGGCGAATAACCGGCTTCTTCGAAGAGAATGGCTTTAGCGACGTGTCCCAATCCAAGCCCGCCGAAGTCCGGTGAAACATGACTCGACAGCAATCCCGCCTTGCGCCCTTTCGCGATCAGTTCCGCGCGTAAAGCCTCGTTCGGGCCATGCGGCGTGCAGCGCGGATCGCGTTCGCAAGGCACGATTTCATCTGCAATGAACGCGCGCACGCGTGCTTGCAATTCAGTGAGTTCGGGCGTAAGCGAAAAGTCCATCAGTTATCCCTCGTGTTCGTTGGATTCAGGCGAGCTTAGCGGGATACGCGCGTTTCGTCATTCATCGTATTCGCTGTATTTGCGGGCATCGCCGCGAACCTTTTGCGCCGGATACTTCGTGCGATTGATCGCCATCTTTTCCAGGAGCGCGCTGTGAAGATCGACATCGAGTGAATCTGCGAGCATCAAGAGATACGCGAGCACGTCGGCCATTTCGTGGCGAATGGCCCGCAACTTGGCGTCGTCGAGCTCGTCTTTATTGCCGGTTGCAAGCCACGTGAACGGCTCGAGCAACTCACTCGCCTCGACGCTCAGCGCCGCCGCGAGATTCTTGGGCGAATGAAAACGGCTCCAGTCACGCTCGCTGACGAATTCACGCAGCAGATCGCGCATGGCCAGCAACTCACTTGGCTTTTGATGATCCATATCGATTCAACTCACTGCGCGGGATAAAGGCCCAGGGTACGCGCGTGCAGACGTGCCAGGCCCAGCAGCGCATCGGTGAAAGGCGTGGGCACGCCGGTCATTTCGCCGAGTTCTCTGACCGATGCGACGAGCGCATCGAGTTCCACCGCCTTGCGCGCTTCCACGTCCTGCAGCATGGATGTTTTCATCGCGCCGAGCTTGAGCGTGACCGCATGCCGGTCTTGCGGCTCCTGCTCGATTGGAATGCCGAAACGCGCGCCGATTTCCTTCGCTTCCAGCATGATACGAGTGACGAAGCCGCGCACGAGTTCGTCGCCGAGAATGCGATCCGTCGTGGCGCCCGTGATGGCGCTGATGGGATTCATCGTCATGTTGCCCCACAGCTTGAACCACACGTCGCGCTGAATGTGCGGCGAGTGCGACGCATCGAAACCCGCCTTCGCAAAGAGCGATACGAGCGATTCCACGCGCTCACTCTGCTTGCCGTTTGCCTCGCCGAGAATGAGGCCCTTGCCCTGATGATGCCGAATGACGCCCGGCGCTTCGATGAAGCAGCTTGCATGCACCACGCAGCCGACCGTTTGCGCGACAGGAATTGCCGATGCAATCGCACCATGCGGGTCCACCGACGATAGGCGCTTGCCGACGAACGCTTCGCCCAGGCCTTCGCAGAACCACCACGGCACGCCGTTCATTGCGGTCAGCACGATCGACTGTTCGCCGATGAGCGGGGCGATATGCGCGGCCACCGACTCCATCGCCGGCGCTTTGACCGCTACCACGACGAGGTCTTGATCGCCCAGATAGGCGGGCGACGCGCTCGCTCTGACTTGCACGGTATGCGTCGCGTCTTTCTCCGCGAGTTGCAGACCGCGTGTCTCGAGCGCGTCGAGCGTCGCGCCGCGTGCCACCACGCTGACGTCGCACCCTGCCTGCGCGAGCTTCACGCCGATCCATCCGCCGATTGCGCCTGCGCCGTATATGCATACCTTCATCGTGCCGTCCTCGTGAGGAACCGTGAAGCGCTCATTGTAAGAGCAGCCGCGCACTTTGCACGCGCGGCGCATTCGATCGAATCTAGGCGCTGAAAAGCGCTTTTCAAGAGCCTGATGGCGAATAAAAAATCGCGTTGAAAATACGTTGTCCGCTATTGAAACGATAGTCCGCGCTCCTATTTTCGATGCAATGGCAGCGGCAATGAACGCTGTCTCAATCGATCAACTTATCCGCGTTATCGGAGGCTGAACCATGAGTGACTTTTACTTTGGCGGCGACCTGTTTCAGGAACTCGACCGCATGCAGCGGCAAATGTCGACGCTATTCGGCAATCTCCCTTCGAGCATTCGTTCGAGCCGCACCGATGTCTTTCCGCAATTGAATATCGGCAGCACCGACGACGCAGTGGAAATCGTCGCGTTTGCACCGGGCGTGGATCCGGCATCGCTCGAAGTGACCGTCGACAAAGGCACGTTGACGATCAGTGGCGAGCGCAACGGAGAAACCTTGCCCGAAGGCGCGCGCACGTACGCGAAAGAGCGCTTCACGGGCAGCTTCCGCCGCGTGATCGAATTGCCGCAAAACGCGGACGTCGACAAGGTCCAAGCGCGTTATGAAAACGGCACGCTGTCCATTACCGTCGGCAAGCGCGAAGCGTCCAAGCCGCGCGCCATCACCATTCAGTAATAGAAGACCCGGGAGCAGATCATGACCGAGAATACCCAGATCGCACAACGCAACGAAGGCGAAGTCACTCGCGAGACCGAGGACACCGCGCGCCGCCCGGCGATCACGCCCGCCGTCGATATCGTCGAGGACAGCCACGGCATCACGCTATGGGCAGACCTGCCCGGCGTGCCGCGCGACCGGCTCGACGTGAAGGTGCACGACGCACGGCTCTTTATCGAAGCGGAAGCGGTCGTCTCCGCGCAGGCCGGCTTGCGCGTGCATCATGCCGAAGTGCGCGCGCCGCGCTTTGCCCGCGCGTTCACCGTCAGCGATGACTTCGACACCACGAAGATCGACGCGAATCTCACGAATGGCGTGCTCAAGCTGACCATTCCGCGCCGCGAAGAAGCGCGTCCGCGTCGCATCGAGGTACGTGCGAACTAAACGTTCTGCCTTGAGCATCGAATGGCCGCGTGAATCGCGGCCATTTTTTTATTCGGCTCAAGCGTCCCTTTATAATTCTTTAGCGTCGGTTTAAAAATATTCGAATTCATTGCTAAAAAGGGAAGAGACGATCGTGAATAAGCTGTTGAAGGTGGTGTTGGGCTCCATGCTGGCCGTATCCATCGGCGCGCACGCAAAAGACTGGTCGACCATCCGCTTCGGGGTGGACGCGAGCTACCCGCCGTTCGAATCGAAAGCGCCGGACGGCACGCTCGTCGGCTTCGATATCGATGTCGGCAACGAACTGTGCCGTCGTCTGAATGCGAAATGCGTGTGGGTTGAAAACGCATTCGACGGCATGATTCCGGGCCTCAAATCGCGCAAATTCGACGGCGTGCTCTCCACCATGTCCATGACGCCCGCGCGCGTCAAGCAGATCGCCTTCTCCAGCAAGCTCTTCCATGTGCCGACGCGTCTCGTCGCGCGGCGAGATTCGAAAATCCAGCCGACGGCGGAATCGCTCGCGGGCAAATCGGTGGGCGTCGAACAAGGCTCCATGCAGGAAACTTACGCCAAAGCGCATTGGGGCGCGAAAGGCGTGACGGTCGTATCGTATGCGGATCAGGATCAGGTTTATGCGGATTTGCTGACCGGACGACTCGACGCATCGCTGCAAAATGCGGTGCAAGCCGAACGCGGCTTTCTCGATACCCCACGCGGAAAACCCTATGACTTCGCCGGTCCCGCGCTCGAAGACAGCGCGATTTTCGGCCCCGGCACCGCTATCGGCCTGCGCAAGGAAGACACCGATCTGAAGGAAAAGCTCGACGGCGCGATCGCCGCGATGATCAAGGACGGCACGTACAAGCGCATCGAAAAGAAGTACTTTGACTTCGACATTTACGGCGAGTGACGTGTCCGTTTTTCTCCGACGATAACGCCGTCTCTTAACGGGCACTGTCGTAATTTCACGAACGCCACGCTGAAAATTACACGCTCAAACGCGGTGTTTTCGGCGTCGCGCGGAAGGCCGCCATCGGCATGGTGTTTGCATGAGGTGGCGGCACATGGAGAACTGATTCCGGGGATATCATGCATCACTCGATCGAACCTCACGAGCTTGGCAAGATCGACCTCGCACGCTTTCAGGTCGTGCAGGTTTCGGATGGCACGCACACCGTGGTGCTCTGGGAAGCCCCCGAGCCGGATGATGCGATGCCGCTGCATATGCAAGCAGCGACTCTCACCATTCGTCTGTGCGATCCGCTTAATCCCGTGCGCAGAAAAGATGTATGCGAGCGCTTGCAGGCGCATCTCGCCGCATCGCGGAATAACAAGCGCACGACGCGTCAGCAAGCACTTGCGCATCGCGCGGGCGCGCACGCCGCCGCTTGATTCGCTAAAGCGATTTGCCCAGGAAATCCCAGAGCGCATCGTCGACGGAATAAGGTACATTGAAGCGGAAACACGCGCTCGGCGCATCGCCCGGACGAAAGTATGACCCGGGCGCAAGCCAGATGCCGTGCTCGAGCGCGCGCGTGGCGACATCGCTTGCGTCGGACGGATCGATAGGCAAAGACGCCCACACGAACAGACCCGCACGCGGACGGCGGAAGAGCGACACGCCCAGCGCATCCATGCGCGCTTCGACGAGCGCGTGCGCGTCCTTCAGCTTGTCCACCACGAATTCGACGTGGCGCGCATAACGCCCTTCCGTCAGCACTTTTTCGACGATGCGCTCCGTCGCCTCCGACGACGTCAATCCGACCGCCATCTTCGTGCGCGCCAACTCGCGCAGCACGTCGCGCCCGGCGACGACATAACCGCATCGCAACGAGGGCGTGATCGTCTTTGCAAAGCCGCCGACATACAGCACGCGATTGAGCCCTTCCATCGCCGCGAGCAGGGGCGCACCGGGCGGGGCAAGCTCGCGGTTCACATCGTCCTCGACAACCCACAGGCCGTGCCGCTCAGCGATCTGCATCAGCCGGAACGCGGACGCCATGCCGAACGTCGCACCCGTCGGGTTCTGCAAGGTCGTATTGAGAAACACGGCCTTCGGTCGATGCTCGATCACGATGCGCTCGAACACGTCCGTATCGATGCCCGCCTCGGTGCGCGGCACGCCATGCACGTCGAGACCGGCGAGCTTGAGAATCTGCAGCAGATTGCAGTAGCCGGGATCTTCGACGACCACCGCATCGCCGGGGCGCAGCAGCGTTCGCACGATGAGATCGAGCGCCTGGGTCGCGCCCGCCGTCAACAACACGTTCGATGCGGCATCCACGGGCAAGCCGTATCGGTCCAGTTGTTCGGCAATGCGCTCGCGCAGCGGCGCGAAGCCGTACGGATGCCCGTAATCCGCGATGCGCGCGGCGGGCACGCGGCTCATCGCGCGCAACGCATGCTGCAGGCCGCTCTCGTTGACCCATTCGTTCGGCAGCCAGCCGCAGCCGGCCTTGATCGGCACCGAATGATCCGCGAAGACATCGGAGAGCAGCCACGTCGCGGTGAGGCTCGGCGGCTGCCACTCGACCGCGCGCGACTGTTCGCGATGACCGCGCTGCGCCACGCGATACCCCGATCCGCGCCGCGCGGTGACGAGCCCCATCGACACGAGGCGGCCGTAGGCTTCGGTCACCGTGAAGGTGCTCAGGCCCTGATCGTCGGCAAGACGGCGCACGGAAGGCAGCAACGCGCCCGCGCGCAAGGTCTCGCCTTCGATCGCCGACGAGAACGCGCGCACGAGTTGTTCGACGAGCGTGGGCCCCTGCCGCGAGCCGCGTTCGAGCTTGAGTTCGATCATGGTGTCCATCGCCGATTGCCGGCCAGCACAGTTTGCAGCATTTTGCCAGCACAGTTGGCAGCGCAGTGAAGCAACTGTATATGCAGCGTGATTTTGTTCGGAATAGAGTGACCGTTCTTCCCTGGAGACCCGTTATGAATGCTCGCCCCGTCATCGACGATCTGTCGTCGTTCTGGATGCCCTTCACCGCGAATCGTCAGTTCAAAGCCGCGCCGCGCCTGCTCGAGAGCGCGAAAGGCATGTACTACCGTTCGACCGATGGCCGCGACGTGCTCGACGGCTGCGCGGGGCTCTGGTGCGTGAACGCGGGCCATTGCCGCGACGAGATCGTCGATGCCGTGCAGAAGGCGCTCGCCACGCTCGACTTCGCGCCGACGTTCCAGATGGGTCATCCGCTTGCATTCGAAGCCGCGTCGAAAGTGGCCGCGCTGATGCCCGAAGGGCTCGACCGCATCTTCTTCACGAACTCGGGCTCCGAGTCTGTCGATACCGCGCTCAAGATCGCGATTGCGTACCATCGCGCGCGCGGCGAAGGACAGCGCACGCGGCTCATCGGACGCGAGCGCGGCTATCACGGCGTGGGCTTCGGCGGCATTTCGGTGGGCGGCATCGCGCCGAACCGCAAGACGTTCTCGGGCGCGCTGTTGCCGTCGGTCGATCATCTGCCGCATACGCACGATCTCGCGCACAACGCGTTTTCGAAGGGACAGCCCGCGTGGGGCGAGCATCTCGCGGACGAACTGGAGCGCATCGTCGCGCTGCACGATGCATCGACGATTGCGGCCGTCATCGTCGAACCGCTCGCGGGTTCCACCGGCGTGCTCATTCCGCCCAAGGGCTATCTGCAAAAGTTGCGCGAGACCTGCACCAAGCACGGCATTCTTCTGATTTTCGATGAAGTCATCACCGGCTTCGGACGTCTCGGCAAAGCCACCGCGAGCGAGTTCTTCGGCGTGACGCCCGATCTCATCACGATGGCGAAGGCGATCAACAACGCCACGATTCCGATGGGCGCGGTCGCGGCGCATCGCAAGGTGCACGACGCGATCGTCGATGCTGGCGCGGCCAACGCCATCGAACTCTTTCACGGCTACACTTACTCCGCACATCCGGTGGCGACCGCGGCGGCCGTCGCCACGCTCGATCTCTACGTGCGCGACAAGCTGTTCGACCGCGCGGCGTCCAAGGCGCAGAAGTTCGAAGACGCGGTGCACGCGTTGCGCGATGCGCCTTACGTCAAGGACATCCGCAATCTCGGGCTGGTGGCCGGCATCGAACTCGAATCGCGCGATGGCGCACCGGGCGCGCGTGCCTACGAGGTCTTCGTGAAATGCTTCGAAGCGGGCGTGCTCGTGCGTTATACGGGCGACATTCTCGCGTTCTCGCCGCCGCTCATCATCGAGGACGAGCAGATCGATCACATCTTCGGCACCGTGCGCCGCGTGCTCGCGAGCGTGAAGTAATCTGAGACGATCGCGCGTGTTCATGAGACGCGCGCGCATTCACGCCGGCGACGTGTGCTCCTACAGTTGAGCCATGCCATGCAGATGGCCAACCAACGAGTCAGGAGCACACCATGTCACGTCTTTCTCAAGTCAACGTCAACGAAGCAACGGGCAAGACCGCCGAACTTTTCGGCGGTATCAGGAAGGCGATGGGACGCGTGCCGAACGCGTACGCGACGATCGGCACGCATAGCCCCGGCGCGCTCGGCGCCGCGCTCTCCAACGATGCCGTGCTCGCGCGCAGCAGCCTCGACAAGGCCGATGCCGAAGCGATCAAGCTCGCCGTCAGCGAACTCGCGGGTTGTGACTACTGTGGTGCGGCCCATACGGTCGTCGGCAAGATGGTGGGCCTCACGCAAGCGGAAACGCAGCAGATTCGCGCGGGCGATGCGACCGGCAATGCGAAGCGCGATGCACTCGTGCGCTTCGTGCGGCATGTGGCGGATTCGCGCGGCACCGTGGATGCTCGCGTGCTCGCCGATGTGCGCGAGGCCGGCTATTCGGAAGCGCAAGTCATCGACGCGCTGTTCGCGATGAGCGTCATCCACTTCACGAATCTCGTGAATCGCGTGAACGATACGACGCTGGACTTCCCCGCGCTCGTTTAAGCGGCGTCGCCGGCTTTTCCCTTGCTGAAGCGTTCGATCACCGCGCTCACCAGATCGATCGGCACGGGGAAGACGATCGTGGAGTTCTTGTCGGAGGCGATCGTCGTCAGCGTTTGGAGATAGCGAAGCTGCATTGCCTGGGGCGCCTGCGCGAGCATTTGCGCCGCCTGCAGCAGCTTTTCCGATGCCTGCAATTCGCCTTCGGCATGAATGATCTTCGCGCGACGCTCGCGCTCGGCTTCGGCCTGCCGGGCGATCGCGCGGATCATCGTCTCGTTGATGTCCACGTCCTTGATCTCCACGTTCGATACCTTGATGCCCCACGCGTCGGTCTGCGCATCGAGCACGCGCTGGATGTCGCTGTTCAGGCGCTCGCGCTCGGACAGGAGTTCATCGAGTTCGTGCTTGCCGAGAATCGCGCGCAACGTGGTTTGCGAAAGCTGGCTCGTCGCCTCCAGAAAACGCGCGACCTGAATCACGGCCTTCTCCGGATCGACGACGCGAAAGTACACCACGGCATTCACCTTCACCGAGACGTTGTCGCGCGTGATGACGTCTTGCGGCGGCACGTCGAACACGACGGTGCGCAGGTCCATGCGCACGACCTGCTGCACGACCGGAATGATCAGCACGAGCCCCGGCCCTTTCACTTTCCAGAAGCGCCCGAGCATGAACACGACGCCGCGTTCGTATTCGCGAAAGATGCGCACCGCCGACGCCAGAATGAAGATGACGAACGCAATGACGACGCCGCTAAAGCCGTAAGTAAGCCCCATGTTCCTCGCCTCGTTAAGCTGCCTGCTGACGTTGATCTTCGAGCGGTTCGACGGTGAGCGTGAGCCCGTCGCGCGCGACGATCCGCACGCGCGCACCCGCGCCCGGCAGCGAACGCGCGCCCGTCGCCTGCACGCGCCAGCGTTCGCCGTGCACGCGCGCCCATCCGCTCGCGCCGCCGTCGTCCAGCATCACGCCGATGCTGCCGAGCATCGCCTCAGCGCCGCTCACGACCGGCCGCCTGCGCGCCTTCAACGCGACGCCGGACACCGCGAACACGAAGAGCGCGGTGATCGCCGCGAGCGCGAGCACGACGCCGATCGGGATGCCGAAGCCGGGCACGTCGGTATCGATCAGCATCAGCGCGCCGATGGCGAACGCCACGATGCCGCCGATGCCGAGCGCGCCGAACGTCGGCAAGAACATCTCCGCGACGAGACAGCCGGTGCCGAGCAGGATCAGACCGAGGCCAACGTAGCTGATCGGCAGCAGTTGCAGCGCGAACAGGCCGACGAGCAGACAGATCGCGCCCGCCACGCCCGGCAGCACGAAGCCGGGATTCGCGAACTCGAAGAAAAGCCCGTACATGCCGATCATCATCAGAATCAGTGCGACGCTCGGGTTCGTGATGGCCGCGAGAAAGCGGCTGCGCCAGTCCGGCTCGACGGCGACGACGGGCGCCGTGCGCGTCGCGAGGACGCGTTCGCCGTGTGCCGTGCGCACGTGCCGGCCGTCGACTTTGGCGAGCAGATCGGGGATATCGGTTGCGGTCAGGTCGATCACTTTCTGCGCGAGCGCCTCGTTCGCCGAGAGCGCGACGGCCTCGCGCACCGCCCGCTCCGCCCACTGCTCGTTGCGGCCGCGCAATTGCGCGAGACCGCGAATGTAGGCGGCGGCGTCCTGCATCGCCTTGCGCGATTCGGCCGACGATGACGCATCGGACGCCGGGCGGTCGCCGCCGCCCATGCCGAGCTGGATCGGCGTGGCCGCGCCGAGATTCGTGCCGGGCGCCATCGCGGCAATATGACTCGCATAGACGATGTACGTCCCCGCGCTCGCCGCCCGCGCCCCGCTCGGCGCGATGAACGCGGCGACCGGCACCGGCGACGCCAGCATCGCCTGGATGATGGAGCGCATGGAAAGATCGAGGCCGCCCGGCGTGTCGATGCGCAGCACGACGAGTTGCGCGCGCTCGTCGGCGGCGCGGGCGAGCGAGCGCACGACGAAATCCGCGCTCGCCGGGCCGATCGCGCCCGACAGCGGAATCACGACGACCGGCGCGGCGGCGTCAGCCCGAAGCGCGCACAAGCCGAGCGCGGCCGCCAGCAGGAGGCGTCGGACGAACAGGCGCAGCCAGTCAGCGCGATTCGTTGTCATCGGTCATCGCCGGCCACAGCCGGCGTCGCTCACGGTCTCGCTTTCAGATTAGGCGATAGAACCGTCGTGCGGTCGATGATCTTCTCGACATCGGCCGTCTCGCCCAGTTCGGCGGCGAAGCGGGCCTTGTCGAAATCGCGCGACACGCAGCCGTCGATATAGATGAAGCGGCGCTGCAGCGTGAGCCACAGGCTCGTTTTCTCGCGCCATTGCAGCGATGCGTTCAACGCGCTCAGGCGGCGCGTCACGCTTTCGGCGATTTCCTTGTCGTATTCGTAGCTGTTGGAAAGACGGCAGCGCCCCGCGATCCAGCAGCTATTGCCGCGTTCGATGCGGTAATGCGCTTCGTCGAGCCATTCCTGTTGCGTTTCGAACGGGCCGCGCGGCGCGGGGCAATCGGGAATGGCGTTCGATACGTGCAGGAAAGGATCGTTGCCGCGATTGGCGAGCGGTTCGTCGGCGCGAGCGATCAGCGAGAAAAGCGCGAGAGCGAGCACGCGCGTTGCGTTCGGAATCGGCAAGAATGAGCGCATGGGGCGCGTCGTCCGTGAACCCGCACTCGGGAAGCATAGTCCATCAAGCTGAACCCTCCACTCGCCACGCAATACGAGATCGACATGAAACAGGCACTCCACCACTTAAGGCTCGCCACGCACGCGCGCGGGCTGCACGAAGTCACGCGCGAAATAGATCGCTGGATCGACATGCAGGACATCCGCACCGGTCTCCTGACGGTGTTCTGCCGGCATACGTCGGCGTCGCTGCTGATTCAGGAAAACGCCGATCCCGACGTGCGCGCCGACCTCGAACGCTATTTCGAGACGGTCGCGCCCGAAGCGCCGGGCCGCTATATCCACGACGCCGAAGGCCCCGACGACATGCCCGCGCATCTGCGCACCGCGCTCACGAACGTGCAGCTTTCGATTCCCGTCGAAGCCGGGCGCATGGTGCTCGGCACGTGGCAAGGCATTTATGTGTTCGAGCATCGGGCGTCGCCGCATGACCGAGAACTGGTGTTGCATCTGATCGGCGAGTAACCTACTATACGCTCCGCGTACATTTCGGAGCGTCGCCGTGACCCAGCAACAAACCGTGCTTCGCGACGCCATGCGGCGTCTCAACATGACTCGCGACGCGTTCGCCGCGCGCATCGGCGTGTCGCGGAGGGCGCTCGACACGTGGCTTCTGCCGGACGAGTCGCCCGAATCGCGCGCCATGCCGGAAATCGCGGCGCGCTACGTCGGCGAAATTCTGGCACGCATGCCCGAAGGCAGCGCGTCTACGCAGAGCGCATATCCCATCGAATTCGAAGGCCGGCCGCAACTGCTGTCCATCGACCAGTTTTCGCGCGAATCCGCCGAAGCCCTTTTCCGGACGGCGGACATGATGCAGCCCATCGCGCGCCGCCGGAAAATCACGCGCGTGCTGGAAGGCGCGGTGCTCGCCAATCTGTTCTTCGAGGCGAGCACGCGCACCCGCGTGAGCTTCGGCGCGGCGTTCTGCCGCTTGGGCGGTTCCGTGTGCGATACGACCGGCTTCACGTTCTCGTCGATGGCGAAGGGCGAGTCCATCTACGACACGAGCCGCGTCATCAGCGGCTACGCGGACGCCATCGTCGTGCGGCATCCGGAGCAAGGCTCGGTCGCGGAGTTCGCGCGCGCGACGAACATTCCCGTCATCAACGCGGGCGACGGCCCCGGCGAGCATCCGAGTCAGGCGCTGCTCGATCTATACACCATCCAGCGCGAGTTCTCGCGGCTCGGGAAGATCGTCGACGGCGCGCATATCGCGATGGTCGGCGACCTCAAGTACGGGCGCACCGTGCATTCGCTCGCGAAGCTGCTGTCGCTGCACAAGGGGCTGAAGTTCACGCTCGTTTCGCCGGCTTCGCTGGAAATGCCGGCGCATATCGTGGAGCGCATCGGGCGCGGCGGGCATGTGATCGAACAGACGAGCGACCTGCGCGCGGGCCTCGCGAACGCGGACGTGGTCTATGCGACGCGCATCCAGAAAGAGCGGTTCGCGGATGAATCGATCGAAGGCTATACGCCGGATTTCCAGATCAACCGCGCGCTCGTCGACGATGTCTGCGGACGCGACACGCTCATCATGCATCCGCTGCCGCGCGACAGCCGGCCGGGCGCGAACGATCTCGCCACCGATCTGAATCACGATTCGCGGCTCGCGATTTTCCGTCAGACCGACAACGGCATCGCGGTGCGCATGGCGATTTTCGCGGCGCTATTGGGCGTCGAGAATCAGGTGCGGCATTCCATGCGCGACGCGACGTGGAAGTCGCCGGCATCGGTCGGACCGGACGACGCGGTGTTCCACGGGTTCGATTGATGCGCAACCGTCACGGCTTTTCGATTTCCCGATCCACCCGTCCGCACGTGTGATCCTGCAGTTCTTCCGCCGACGCCCAGTTGCCGACGCCGACGTGATCATTGAGCAGATAAAACGCGGGCGCGCCGTCGCGGCGGACGGCGCCGGCGAGCAGCAGCGTCTGATCGCCCATCGCGCCGCCTTCGCGCGCGACGGCCGCCGCGAGCAGCTTGAACGGATCGGTGTGCGAGAGATCGGCGTCGTCGATACGCATGGCGCGGTAGCGATGCCCGCGCAGGCGCATCGGCAGCGGCGACCATTCGGTGCCGATCTTCGGCCCCGCTTCGCGCAGCGCATCGGCGACATCGGCGGCGAGGCAATCGATATGGATGTGCAACTGATTCTGCGTGCGCCCGCTCGCCGAATTGACCGCAAGCGAGATTTCGCCGCGCGGCAGGCGGCTGCGCAATGCATCGTCGACGAAATGGCGGGCTTGCCACGCGTCGCGCCAATAATTCGGGGCGTTGGCGTCGAGCAGTTCCGGACTTTCGATGCCGCTCACGCGCGCGGTCGGAATCAGCAGATATTGCGCGACGCCCACGATATCTTTCAGCACCGCATAGCCCGCCGCGAGATCTACTTCCGCACACGGCTGCCTGGTTGATGCGCCCTCGGCGGCGGGCACGCACTGTCCATCGACGATGTCCCACAGCGCATCGGGATTCGCGGCGCGGGCGCACGGCGGCGCGAAGCCGAGCGTCGCGACGACGCTGGCCAGAACGAAGTTCCTGATGAGTCGCATCGGCATGAATCCGGAGTCGCCAAGAGAAAAGACGCTTCGGATTATGCTGCACGCGTGTGACGCCAAGCCGCGCGCCGCGTTCGAACGGGCGCGCATGAAAAAGCGCCAGCCGCGAACATCGCGGCTGGCGCTGCTTACTGCTTACTGTCTGCTGCTACTTCCCTTCGCCTTAATGGCCGAAGTAGACGCTGTTGCGATCCGACATCGAGATGGCCGAACCGGATACCGAACGCGCGCCCGACTGTGCCGTGCCGGCGGTCGATGCGCCGTACGACGTCGCCGAAACACCTTGTTCAGCGTTCACGCGCGCTTGCGCGGCCTGCAGGCTTTCCGGATACGTCACGCGGTCTGCCGCCGGGTTGTAGCCGGCTTTTTCCAGTTGAACCAGTTCCGCGCGCACTTGCTCGCGAGTGACCGGACCGTTGTTCTGGGCGAAAGCGAAAGTCGGGGCGACGAGCGCCGAAGCAATGACGAGTGCGGGAACGAAAGACTTGATCATGATGAACCTCCAGTAATCTTGTTTTGAGATCGAAACCGGAATCGGGAGCTTTTTAAGCGCTGGCTGATTTCGTTTCGTTGAAAGCAAGTTTAGGAGGCCATCGACCTAGGGGAAACCCCTATCTCAGCGAAAGATATTTGTTGAAATGACAACAATCGGTTTATGCATCAATCGGCGGGAATGTAGGCGGCGAACGGGCTAAGCGACTGATTCGCTACGGTTTTATTGGTCCAGCGGCCGCCAATTTCGCGTATCGGCCTGGATCAGTCATTACACGGATGCCCGCCAGCCGCCATTGCCACGCCACGCTTATCCCGCCCGTACGTGTTCGACCGCCGCTTCGAGCAGCGTGCGCAACAACGGCTGCACGTCGCTGGCGCGGCTCTCGTCGTATGCGTAGGGCGACGATTCCTCCATGTACGTGACCTGCGTGAGTTCGAGCTGAACGGCGTGAACGCCATTGGCCGGCTCGCCATAACGCCGTGTGATGTAGCCGCCCTTGAAACGCCCGTTGGCGACAGTCGAGTACCGCCCGTCGCGCTCGACGATTCCCGCCAGCCGCTCCGCCAGCCCCGCTGCCGCCGATGCTCCGTCCGCCGTGCCGAAGTTGAAATCGGGCAGACGGCCATCGAAGAAGCGCGGCACGACCGAGCGGATCGAATGCGCCTCCCATAGAAGCACGCGGCCATGCGCCTCGCGCAGCGCGGCGAGCTCGGCGGCGAGTGCATCGTGATACGGCTGCCAGTAGAGCGCACGGCGCGCCTCGATCTGTTCGCGCGACGGCACATGACCCGGCAAATAGAGCGGCTCCTTTTCGAACGTATCGACGGGACAGAGGCCGGTCGTGTCGCGGCCCGGATAGAGATTCGCGTCGTCGGGCGGGCGGTTCAGGTCGATCACATAGCGCGCGAATTCCGGCAGCAGAATCGACGCGCCCATCTCGCGCGCGAACGCGTAGAGGCGTTCGAGATGCCAGTCGCAATCATCGACGCGCCGCGCAACCGGCGTCATCTCCTCCGCGAGCGCGTCCGGAATGCGCGTGCCGCGATGCGGTATCGAAATCAGGAGCGGCGCGCTGCCGCGCTCGAGCGTGTAGATCGAGCATTCGTCGGTGGTTTCCATGTCGGCAGCCTCGTTGATTGGGCCTCACGCGAGCAACGCGTGCAGCGCCGCGCCGTCTGGCAGGCCCGCGTGTGCGGCGAAGAACAGGTTCATGTCGTGTCTACCCGATGCCGTCAAAGCAGGTCGATGCCGATGTACAGCCACGCACTATCGGCCGCGGCTTCGACGCGCAACGCCGCGCGATCAATGCACAGCGTATCGCCGGGGCCGAGCGTCGTGCCATCCGCATCTACCGCGAGACTGCCGCTCACGCAATGAACGAACGTGAGGTCGTGCCCGGCGCCGATCTCGCGCGCCGCGCCGCGCCGAATGTCCACCGACGCCCGCGCCCGGCCGCGCCGCACCATCACGTTGAAATCGCGCGTCGGGCCGTCGAGCAGGCTCGCGTGAATCGGCGTTTCGCCGGCGAAGCGCGCCATTGCGAGCGGCTGATCGAGCACATGCACGCGCCCGCTCGCCTCGGCGAGCCGCATGCCGGCGCCATCGAGCAGCACGAGCACGCGGTCCACGCCGGCAAAGGCGGAAAACGCTCCGTCCGCCGATACATCCGCGACCGATAGCCGCCACGCGAACGCATCCAGCGACGCGCCCGGCGGACCCGACGCGATCTCGCGCGTGACGCCGCCGCCGTTCTTCCAAGGGACGTCGACGAGCGAAGCAGCGCGGAGGATCGTCGGCATCAGAAATGTCCGGTGAACTGGTAGCGGTCGCCCGGATGCCAGAGATTGGCGACCGACGCCACCGCGTCGCGCGACCACGTCCGCCGATGCAGCATGAGACACGGCTCGTGTTCGGCCATCGCGAGCGCATGGCGAATTTCCGCCGACGGCACCGACGCCTCGATCCGGTACTCCACGCGCTGCAGCGGCGCGGCGGTCATCAGATATTGATTCGGCGTGATCGTCGTGAAATCCTGCCGCGCGTATTCCGGCGCGAGCGCGGGACTCACGTAGCGCTCCTCGAGTTGCACCGGCTCGTCGTTCTCGAAGTGCAGCACGCGCGAATGGAACACGGGACTGCCGGGCGCAAGCTGCATTTCGGCGGCGAGCGTTTCATCGACGATGGATGCCCCCAGATGCAGCACCTCCGCGCGATAGGCATGCTCGCGCGCGACGATCTCATCGGAAATGCTGCGAATCTCCACGAGCGTCGACGCGTATTTCGGCTGCGCGACGAACGTGCCCGCGCCCTGCACGCGCGTAAGCACCTGCTCCGCCGTCAGCTCGCGCAGCGCGCGGTTCACCGTCATGCGTGCGACCTTGAATTCGCGCGCAAGCTCGTTTTCGGAAGGCACCTGATCGCCCTCTTTCCACTCGCCGACGTGAATGCGCCCGAGGATGTAATCCTTGATTTCCTGATAAGCGGGCGTGTTCATGCGCTCGCTTCCGCCGCTTCCACCGCTTCGGATGCAAACGAGAACGGGCTGTGCTTGGCGATCTCGCCGTCCTGAACGAGCGTCGCAATGGCGGCGATATCGGGCGCGAAGTAATGATCCAGATCGTAATGCGCGACGCGACCGCGCAGCGTGTTCATCACTTCGGCGAGCCGCGCGCTCGTCTTGTGCGGCGCGCGCAGATCGACGCCCTGCGCCGCCGCGAGCAACTCGATCGCGAGAATGTTGGCCGTGTTGCTCGCGATGTCGCCGAGCTTGCGCGCGGCGAACGTGGCCATCGAAACGTGATCTTCCTGATTCGCGGAAGTCGGCAAGGAATCGACGGAAGCGGGATGCGCGAGCGTCTTGTTCTCCGATGCCAGCGCCGCCGCCGTCACATGCGCGATCATGAAGCCGGAGTTCACGCCGCCATCGCGCACGAGGAACGGTGGCAGGCCGGACAGCGTCGCGTCGATCAGAAGCGCGATGCGGCGCTCGGCCAGCGCGCCGATTTCGGCTGCGGCGAGCGCGAGATTGTCGGCGGCGAACGCAACCGGCTCCGCGTGGAAATTGCCGCCGGACAGCACTTCGCCGGTATCGGGGAAGATCAGCGGATTGTCGGAGACGGCGTTCGCTTCGATCATGAGCACGTCTGCCGCGTGGCGCATCTGGTCGAGGCACGCGCCCATCACCTGCGGCTGGCAGCGCAGGCTGTACGGGTCCTGCACCTTCTCGCAGTCCGCATGCGACAGATTGATGCCCGAGCCTTCGAGCAACGTGCGATACGCCGCTGCCGCGTCCATCTGTCCGCGATGCCCGCGCAGTTCGTGAATGCGCGCATCGAACGGAACGACGGAACCCGCCGCCGCATCCACCGAGAGCGCGCCCGCCACGAGCCCGGTGCGAAACAGGTCTTCGATCGCGAAGAGGTTGTAGAGCGCGAGCGCCGCCGAAGCCTGGGTGCCGTTCAGAAGCGCCAGCCCTTCCTTCGCCTGCAGCGTGAGCGGCTTGAGGCCGGCGACCGCGAGGCCGTCGAGCGCGCTCGCCCGTTCGCCGCGCACCATGACTTCGCCGATGCCGAGCAGGACCGTCGACATATGCGCGAGCGGCGCGAGATCGCCCGATGCGCCGACCGATCCCTTCACCGGGATGACCGGCAGCACGTCGGCGTTGAACAGCGTGAAGAGCGCGTCGATGACTTCGCGGCGGATGCCGGAATGACCGCGCCCGAGGCTCGAGAGCTTTAGCGCCATCAAGAGTCGCACCACCGGCCGGGACATCGGTTCACCGACGCCCACCGCGTGCGACAGCACCAGGTTGCGCTGCAGCAGTTCGAGCTGATCAGCGGGAATATGCGTGTTGGCGAGCCGCCCGAAGCCCGTGTTGATGCCGTAAGCGGGATCGCCCTTGGCGGCGATGGCCGCGACGGCGCGCGCGCTCGCGTCGATGGCGTCGAAGCTCGCCGGATCGAGGCGCAGCGAGTCGGAGCCGCGCGCGATGCGGCGCAGTTGCGGCAGCGTGAGTTTTCCGGGCGTCAGCGTAATCATGTTTCGTCCTGTCTATACAAGTCAGACGCCAGTCTAAACGGGCATAAACGGCGAAACAAGAGGAAATCCGGGAATCCACCGAGAAGAAACCCGGAGTCGGGATCGCCTTGTCTATACAGATGACGTCAGCGTCACAGCATCTTCTCCATGACGAACTGCACGAAGCGCTGGCCGCGCACCGTGACCGCGCGTGCGAGCAGCATCTTGAAGCCGCAATATTCGAAGAACGGCTGCGCGGTCGCGCTGGCGTACGTGTGCAGGACCTGAATTCCGGCTTCGTCCGCTTCGGCTTCGATGCGCGCGAGCAGCGCCGTCGCCACGCCTTTGCGCTGATGCTCCGGGTGCACGAACATCATGTCGATGAGCCCGGTGTGCTCCAGATCGGCGAACCCCGCGAGCTGGCCGTCCGTGAACGCGACCCACGTCGGGCGGCTTGCACGGGCCAGCGCCCATTCGTCCGGGTCGGCTTGCGCCCACACGTCGATCTGTTTCTGGTTGTAATCGGCCGATGCCGTCTCGCGCACCGCGCGCAGAAACAGTTCGATGACGCCGTCGAGATCACTCGCCCGGTACGGTCTGATTTCGATAAGCGGGAACTCGGGCATGTATTTCACCATCTTCTTGCGGTCAAAAATAAAGCCGCTGCAGGCGCAGCGAAGTGTGGAGCGTCGAGGACGCGGGAGGCAATTGTAGGGAACATGCGCGGGGCAATCGCCAAAAGGTGTGGCGAAGTCAGCTCGCGGCGGCGACGGTCGCGATGCCGAGCGCCGTCATCACGAGCGACGCGCCCACGTGCGCCGCGATTTCGATAAGCGCCCAGCCGAGCCGCCCCTGTTCGAGATGCGCGACGACTTCCGAGGAAAACGTCGAGAACGTGGACAGCCCGCCCATCAATCCGGTGATGACGAAGAGCCGCCATTCGACCGGGATGTCCGGAAAGCGCGCGAAGAAGGCGACCGCCACGCCGATGATGTATCCCGCGACGACGTTCGCCGTGAACGTGCCGAGCGGCAGGTTCGGAAAGACTGCGTTGAGGCGCAGACCGAGCGCCCATCTGAGCAGCGAACCGAGGCCGCCGCCGATACCCACGGCGATGATCGACAGGTACATGAATTAAGCTTAGTTATCTGAATGAAAGCGGGCGAGCCGCTCGATGAGCGCAACGCGGCTTTGCTCGACAATCCATCCTTTCTCATGCCGCAGATGCGCCACCCACGTGCCGTCGCGCCGTGCTTCCCAACAGCCTGCCTCATGGCCGTCGATGAACAGCGAGCCGCGCATCACGAGTTCGGGATCGGCGGGATCGAGCGCGGTGTCGTCGTTGTGTTCCAGCTTCACGTAATGCATGTACGCCGCCTGCGAAAGCCAATATCGGCATTCTAACGATAGTTCGGTCTTTCACCGTAACATGAACGACATTGCCGAGAGGCAATTGAGCGTGCGGATCACGTCTTCCGCGCTCGCTGCGTCGAACGCGATCGTGACGGCGTCGATGCGTTCCAGCGTCGGCCACTGGCTGAAGAGATCGGCGAGCGCCGTGGTTTGCACGCGCACTTCGCAGCGCGTTTCGATGAGCGTGTCCGGTGCGCGCGGCTTCGTCGCCGGCGATGCAAGCGCCGATTCGACCACCTCCCGCGCCGCGCGGCGGATGGCTTCGCACGCGGCGGCGGGCGTTTCGGTCACGCCGCTCGAATAGCCGTGCGCGGTCTTCACGCACAGAAAGCGCGCGCCGGGAAACGCCGGCAAGGTTTCGGCGCCGAAGACGTCGTCGCCCGTGAGCAGCGCGACGCGCGCGCCGCGTTCCTGCGCGAGCCGGCCGTAGAGCGCCGCTTCGCCGGCCTCTTCGCCATCGATCGTCACGCTCGCGAACGCGAAGCTGTTGATGGTATGCGCGAGGATGCCGAGGCTCTGCGCCCGCGCGTGATAGCCGATCATGAAGACGAGTTCCGGCGATGCCTCCAGCCCCGCCATCATGCCGAGCATGCGCGGCTTGCCGAGCACGATCCGCACGCGTGGATCGAGCGCATCGGGCAACAGGTTGCGAAAGCTGCCGTGCGAATCGTTGATCAACACTTGCGATGCGCCCGCATCGAATGCGCCTTGCGCAGCGGCGTTGGCTTCGTTCGTCATCCAGCGGCGCGCCTGCTCGTACTCCGCGTTGCCGGGCCGCGTCTGCTCCGGATGAAAGACGCCCGCGATGCCTTCGATGTCCGTCGAGATGAGCACTTTCATGGTTGCGTCTTCAATGCATCCGTTAGCGATATCCGGCGATGTCCGTCGCGGCCCGTCACGCTTTCCGCGCTGAAAAGCGCATCGAGAATGGCCTGTTCGATGCTGTCGGCGGCGGCCTGGAACAGCGGATCGATGAAGGCGTCGGCGAGCAGCGGCGGCATCGCGATGAAAGCGGCGTTATGCGCGACGGTGTACGCGGTCGAGAACGCCAGCGCGATATCGCCGCTGCCGTGGCCATACACCGAGCCGGTGCGCGCGAGGCCGGCGGCGGCGCGCATCGCGAGGCGGCGAAGCTGGCGCGAATCGAGCGGCGCGTCGGTGGCGATCAGCATGATGATCGAGCCTTGCTCGGGCGCGATCTTCGTTTGCTTCGCTGCATGAAGGCGGCGTCCAACGTGATCGCCCGCGATAGTGAGTTGCGGCAGGCGACCGAAGTTGGCGAGCACGAGCGCACCCGTGACATACGTGCGCCCTTCGATATGCGCGATGCGCGATGCCGTGCCGATTCCGCCCTTCAGCTCGAAGCACGACATCCCGCGTCCCGCGCCGACTGCGCCGCGTGCGAAGTCCTGCGAACAGGCGGCGAGCGCATCGCGGTAATGCGCCTCTTGCACGGCGAACGCCTGCATGTCGTTGAGATAACCGTCGTTGCATTCGAAAACGAGCGGATTCACGCTGGGCCTATCACGCCCGATCATCGGATTTATTTCGCATGCCGAATGAGTTTGCGCATTCGCCACCGTACCGACACCGAACGTATTGGTCAGCGCGATAGGCGTTTCGAGCACGCCGAGTTCATCGACCTGAACGAGACCGGTGCTCTTGCCGAAGCCGTTGATCACGCACGACGCGGCGGGCACCTTGTTGCGATACACGTCGCCATCATGCGGACGCACGACGGTCACGCCGGTCTGCACGTCGCCGTCATTCAACGTGCAATGCCCGACGCTCACGCCCGCGACATCCGCGATACTGCCGCGCGCGCCCGCCTCCATCGAACCGATATGCGGCGCGCTTTTCACGGGCGGTCGAGCTTCGGATCGAGCGCGTCGCGCAAGCCGTCGCCCAGCAGATTGAACGCGAGCACCGTCAGGAAGATCGCGAGGCTCGGGAAGATGGCGACGTGCGGGGCCATCGTCATGTCGGCGCGCGCTTCGTTGAGCATCGCGCCCCATTCGGGCGTCGGCGGCTGCGCGCCAAGACCGAGGAACGACAGGCTCGCCGCCGTGATGATCGACGTGCCGATGCGCATCGTGAAGTACACGACCACCGACGATATCGTGCCCGGCAGAATGTGCCGCACGATGATGGTCCAGTCCGACGCGCCGATGCTGCGCGCCGCTTCGATGTACGTGAGATGTTTGAGCGCGAGCGTGTTGCCGCGCACGAGCCGCGCGAACGCGGGAATGCTGAAAATGGCAACCGCGAACACCACGTTCACCATGCCGTTGCCGAGAATGGCGACCACGCCGATAGCGAGCAGGATGCCGGGAAACGCGAACAGCACGTCGGATATGCGCATGACGATGCGATCCCACCGGCCTTCGTAATACCCGGCGAGCAGGCCGAAGAACGTGCCGATGATCGCGCCGATCACGACGCTCACCAGCCCCGCCGTCAACGAGATGCGGCTGCCGACGAGAATGCGGCTCAGGATATCGCGGCCCAGCGAATCGACGCCGAACCAGTGCGCAGCGGATGGCCCCGCGTTGAGCGCATCGTAGTCGAAGTAGTTCTCGGGATCGTAAGGCGCGATATACGGCGCGATGATCGCGATCACCACGAGCAGCAGCACGAACACCGCCGCGATCAGCGCGACGTGCTGCTGCCTGAACTTGCGCCAGAACTCGCTCCACGGCGTGCGGACTTCCTGCTGTGCGTTCTTCGCGATGGGGGCGGTCACGCTCATGCGGTCCTCACTTGAATCGGATGGTCGGGTTGATGACCGCATACAGCACGTCCACCACCAGATTGATGACGATGAACTCCAGCGAAAACAGCAGCACTTCCGCCTGAATCACCGGATAGTCGCGCATCTCGACGGCATCCACGAGCAGGCGTCCGAGCCCCGGCCAGTTGAATACCTTCTCCACGACGATAGAGCCGCCGAGCAGAAAGCCGAATTGCAGGCCCATCATCGTGACGACGGGAATCATCGCGTTGCGCAGACAGTGCTTGACGATGACCATCGGCTCATGAACGCCCTTCGCGCGCGCGGTGCGCACGAAGTCCTCGCCCAGCACTTCGACGAACGATGCCCGCGTGAAGCGCGCCATGACGGCGGCCACCGCCGCGCCGAGCGTGAGCGACGGAAGCACATAGCTTTGCCACGTGCCGTCGCCGACGATAGGCAGCCAGCCGAGCTTCACCGAAAAGATCTCGATGAGCAGCATGCCGAGCGCGAACGCCGGAAACGATATGCCCGACACCGCGAGCGTCATGCCGATGCGATCCGGCCACTTGTTGCGCCACACCGCCGACACGATGCCGATCGCCATGCCGAACACCACGGCCCACGCCATGCTGGCGAGCGTGAGCCATAGCGTCGGCATGAAGCGTTCCGCGATTTCCGTGCTGACGGGCCGCTTGCTGCGCGTCGACATGCCGAAGTCGAAATGCACGACCTTGCTGAAGAAGTTCACCAGTTGCTGCGGCAAGGGCTTGTCGAGACCGAGATCGGCACGCACGAGCGCCACCGTTGCCTCGTCCGCTTCGGCGCCCGCCGCAAGACGCGCGGGATCGCCGGGCAACAGGTGAACGAACAGAAAGACCAGCACCGCGACGATGAAGAGCGTCGGCAGCAGACCGAGCAGACGTTTCGCGAGAAAGTTGAGCATCGTGTCGGACGGCGTTAACGGTTACTTGAGAGCGATTTCGTCGAAATTGAACGAACCGTCGGGCATCACGTACGCGCCGGACAGCCGCTTGCTTCGCGCATAAACCACTTTCTCCGTGACGAGGAAGATCCACGGCGCATCGGCCCAGATGCGCTTTTGCGCGTCGGCATAGAGCGCGGCTTTCTCGGTGCGGTCGGTGGTGGCGAGCGCCTTCTGCAAGTCGGCATCGACGTTATCGTTCTTGTAGTAAGCCGTATTCGCGAGCTTCGGCGGCATCGACGAACTGCCGAGCAGCGGCGATATCGCCCAGTCCGCTTCGCCCGTCGACGACGACCAGCCGATGTAATACATGCGCACGGGCGCCGTGGCCGGATCGGGCGCGCTATCCACACGCTGCACGCGCTGCCCCGCTTCGAGCGCCTCGACCGACGCCTTCACGCCCACTTGCGCGAGCTGCTGCTGCACGAACTGGATGATCTTCTGCGCCGTCGTGTAGTTGTAGCCGGACCATAGCGTCGTTTCGAAACCGTTCGGATAGCCCGCTTCCTTCAGCAACTCGCGCGCTTTCGCCGGATCGTACTTCCACGGACCCAGCTTCGTCGCATAGTCCACGCCCGGCGGAACGACGCCTTCGGACGGCACCGCGTAGCCCGCGAACGCGACCTTCACGAGCGCTTCCTTGTTGATCGCGTAGTTGAGCGCTTCGCGCACCTTCGGGTTGTCGAAGGGCTTCTGGTTCATGTTCATGCTGATGTAGCGCTGAATGATGGAAGGCGCTGCGATCAGATCGACCTTCGGGCTCGTCTTGAGCGCGGCGGCCTGCTCGAACGGAACCTGGAACGCGAAGTCCGCTTCGCCCGTCTGCATGAGCGCAGCGCGCGTGTTGTTATCGACGACCGGCTTCCAGTCGATCATGTCGATCTTCGGGTAGCCCTTCTTCCAGTAGCCCGCGAACTTCTTGACCTTCAGATCGTCGGTCTGCTTCCATTCCACGAACTCGAACGGTCCCGTGCCGACCGGATGAAACGCGATGTCCTTGCCGTACTTCTGGATCGCGGCCGGCGACATCATCACCGCCGACGGATGCGCAAGCACGTTGATGAACGCGGAGAACGGAATCTTCAGCGTGATCCTGACCGTGTACGGATCGATCACTTCGGTCTTGTCGATCTTGTTGAACAGGTTATAGCGCTTCAGCTTGTTCGCAGGATCGATCACGCGATCCAGCGACGCCTTCACCGCTTGCGCATTGAAGTCGGTACCGTCGTGGAACTTCACGCCCTGGCGCAGATGGATCGTGTAGACCTTCGCGTCGGGACTCGCTTCGTAGCTCGTCGCGAGCACGTTCTGAATCTTCATGTCCTTGTCGAAGCCGAAGAGCCCTTGATAAAACGACTTCGCCACGGCTTGCGAGAGCGTGTCGTTGGCATCGTAGGGATCGAGCGTCGTGAAGGTCGAGGCGACCGCCATGACCGCGGTGCTTTGCGCATGCGCGGTCACCGGACCGAGCGCGACGATCGAAGCGACTGCGCTCGCGGCGACGAGCGTACGGAGGTTGAAGGGACGAGAGGACGGCATCGTGAACTCCTTTGCTTGATTTATGGTTCGCTACGATGTGCTTCTGGAAAACCTAATAAGCCCCGCCGACATGATGTTCGGCGACGTAATGATCCGGTCCGACCGCGACGAGCTTCGCGACGATCGGCTCGTCGCCGAGCTTGCGTATGGGGCTCGGAATCTCATCAGCGGCAAGCATGCGCTTCGCATGACGGCGCGCGGGATCGGCAATGGGCACCGCGCTCATCAGCTTTCTCGTGTACGGATGACGCGGCGCTTCGAACACGGCGGCGCGCGGCCCGATCTCGACGATCTGCCCGAGATACATCACCGCGACGCGATGGCTCACGCGCTCCACCACCGCCATGTCATGCGAGATGAACAGATACGCGACGCCCAGTTCGCGCTGCAGATCGAGCATGAGATTGACGATCTGCGCGCGCACGGAGACATCGAGCGCGGAGACGGATTCATCGGCGATGACGACCTTCGGATTCAACGCAAGCGCTCGCGCAATCGCGATGCGCTGCCTCTGTCCGCCGGAGAATTCATGCGGATAACGCTGCGCGGCTTCCGGCGGCAAACCGACTTTATCGAGCAGCCAGTCGACGCGCGCCTGCGCTTCCTTTCCGCTCGCGACGCCATGCACGAGCAGCGGCTCCATCACCGAGAATCCGACCGTGAGACGCGGATTCAGCGAGGCGAACGGGTCCTGAAAAATGAACTGGATATTGCGGCGCAAAGCCTGCAATTCGGGACCGTGCAATGCGCTGATGTCGCGTCCGTCGAATTCGATGGAACCGCTCTGGCTTTCGACGAGCCTCAATAGCGAACGTCCCGTCGTCGATTTTCCGCAGCCGGATTCGCCGACGAGCGCGAGCGTTTCGCCCTGGCGCAAGTCGAAGCTCACGCGTTCGACCGCATGGACCGCGGCGGTCGTGCGACCGAAAAGCCCGGTTTTCACGGGAAAGCGCGTGACGAGATCGCGCACGCGCAGAATGGGCGGACTGCTTTCGTCGACGGCCGGCTGCACCTGATGCTCCACCGCCGCCGATGGCCGCAGCGCGCTCGCATCGTCGGGCGCGGCATCCACCGGCTCGACTTCGACGATCGGGAACTTCGCGGGACGATCGGTGCCCTGCATCGCGCCGAGCGTCGGCACGGCGGCGAGCAGCGCGCGCGTGTACGGATGCTTCGGCGTCCGAAATACATCATCGGACGCCGCTTCCTCCACCTTCTCCCCGCGATACATCACGAGCACGCGATCCGCCACTTCGGCAACCACGCCCATGTCGTGCGTGATGAAGATCACGCCCATGTTCATTTCATCCTGCAGGCCGCGCACGAGTTGCAGGATCTGCGCCTGAATGGTCACGTCGAGCGCGGTCGTCGGCTCGTCGGCGATCAGAAGCGCGGGCTTGCATGAAAGCGCCATCGCGATCATCACGCGCTGACGCATGCCGCCGGAAAGCTGATGCGGATAGCGCGCGAACACGCGTCGCGCTTCGGGAATGCGCACGAGGTCGAGCAGACGCAAGACTTCCTGACGCGCTTCCGAATGGCTCTTGCCCTGATGCAGGGAGATGGCTTCCGCAATCTGATCGCCCACGGTGAAGACCGGATTGAGCGATGTCATCGGCTCCTGAAAGATCATCGCGATGTCCGCGCCGCGCACGGTTCGCATCGTCGCGGACGACGCGCGCGCAAGATCGAGCACGTTCCCGTTGCGTCGCCGGAACGCGATGCTGCCCGACGCGATCGCGCCGCCGCCGTGCTCGACGAGTCGCATCAGCGCAAGCGAGGTCACCGACTTGCCCGATCCCGATTCGCCGACGATCGCGAGCGTCTCGCCGCGGTCCACCGCGAACGAGATGCCGCGCACGGCTTCGACGGTCCGCGAGCGCGATCGGAACGTGACCGACAGATCGCGCACGTCGATCACGCGTGAATCAGGCATGTTAGGCGTCGTGGTCATGAGCGGTAGATCGCCGTGACGGGTTGTTCACCCACGCGCGCGTAGCCGCGATACATGCCCTCCGTATTGAACGGCAGCGTGACGTTGCCCTTCCCATCGACGGCGACGAGACCGCCGCGTCCCTCGATGCGCGGCAGCTTGTTCATCACGACATCGCGCGCGGCGTCTTCCAGCGTCAGCCCGCGATACTCCATCTGCGCGGACACGTCGTAAGCAGCGAGCATGCGGATGAACATCTCGCCCGTGCCGGTCGTCGAAACGGCGCAGGTCGCATCGTTCGCATAACAGCCCGCGCCGATCAGCGGTGCATCGCCTACGCGCCCGGCCTGCTTGTTCGTGACGCCGCCCGTCGATGTCGCGGCGGCCAGATGACCGTTCGCATCGAGCGCCACGGCGCCCACCGTGCCGAACTTCTTTGTCGGATCGATCACATCGTCTTCGCCCGCCGCCTGCGACGCCGCATCGTGATCCAGCAGCGTGCGCGACGTGCCGCGCGCCTTCAGCCATTGCTGATAGCGCGCATCGGTATGAAAGTACGACGGCTCCACGAAATCGAGTCCATGTTCCAGCGCGAACGCTTCCGCGCCTTCGCCGGTGAACATCACGTGCTCGCTCACGTCCAGCACGCGGCGCGCGGTCAGCACCGGGTTCTTCAGGCGCGTCACGCAGCTGATCGCGCCGGCGTCCAGCGTCGCGCCGTCCATGATCGATGCGTCGAGTTCATGCGTGCCCGCCGCCGTGAACACCGCGCCGTGGCCCGCGTTGAAAAGCGGACAGTCTTCGAGCAGGCGCACGGCTTCGGTGACGGCATCGAGCGCGCTGCCGCCATCGGCGAGAATGCGTTCGCCCGCGCGCAGCACGTCGGCCAGCGCCGCGTGATAGCGCGCTTCGGTCTCGGGGTTCATGGCCGAGCGCAGGATGGTTCCCGCGCCGCCGTGAATGGCGATGACTGGAATGGCGCTCATGTTTCGCGCGGCTCCGTTTGAAGTTGTCGTTTGGAAGATGCGCTCGCGCCATGCACGGCGGACGGCGCGGCGAGCCACGGCAGCACGAATTCCGCGAGCCCGGACGCCGCTTCCACCGACCGTTTCGCGCGATGCGCAACCGCATCGCACAGCGCTTCGATGACCGCGAGCACGGCCGTATCGCAATTCGCGGCGAGCCTGCGTTCGGCGCGGATCGTGAGCACGAGATCCGCAAAGCGCACGAGCGGCGACGCGGCGCTGTCGGTCAGCGCGACGACGCGCACGCCATGTTCGCGAGCCTGTCGCGCGAGCGTGATGGTGTCGTCGACATAACGCGGAAACGCAATCGCGACGAGCAGATCATCGCGCGTCGCGGTGAAGAGCCGCCGCGCCGCATGCGACGGCCCGCCGCCCAGTGCCAGCGACTGCACGTTCGCGCAATACGGCGTGAGGCCGTGCTCCATCAGGCCCGCGAGAAACGCGCTCGCGCCGTAGCCGAGCACGAACACGCGCTGCGCGTTGAGAATGGCGTCGACGAGCGCGTCGGCCTTCGCGGCATCGACCGATGTCTGCGCGAGCCGCACGTTCGACGCCGCCTGATCCAGCGACGCCTCGAACACCTGTGCGCCGTTCGCGGGCGTCTGAACCGACGAGCGCAGCCGTTCGACCGGCGCGATGGTCGCTTCGAAGCCGCGCACGAGCGCATCGCGGAACGCCGGATAGCCCGAGAAGCCGAGCGCCCGCGCGAAGCGGTTCGCCGTCGCGATCGACGCGCCGACCGCAGCGGCGAATTCGTCGATGCGCATCGTCGCCGAGCGAAACAGATTGGCCGTCACGAACGCGCCCATGCGCTGATGAATCGGCGTGAGCATCGGCATGGCGGCGGCGATGCGCGCCGAAATCGATTCATCGGCGCTGATCGGCGGTAGGACCGGGGAACGGCGGGACATGACGCGGCGGCACGCTCGTCGGAAGTCGCAATGAAAGCATGTTTACCCAAAACCGCCGCCGAAAAAAATTCATTTTCATCGAACTGGGGTTTTCGATAACGCCGCGCGCCGCGCCCATTGCTCGCCGCACCTTCATGCACAATACGGGACGCATCGTTTTCCGCGCTCACATCCACGCATGAACTTCGACTTTCTTCCCGGCGCCGTTTCGCAGCATCTTCCCACGCAGCCGTGGGCGCAATTCATCGTGGGACTGGCCGCGCTCGTCATCGTCGCGGAGTTCGTGCAGTGGATCATCGCGCGCGTGCTGCTGCGCATCGCGCACCGGCTGCTCGTGCTCGCCGGGCACTCGGCGTGGGATCAGGCGTTCATCCGGCATCGCGCGTATCACCGGCTCTGGTACGCGGCGCCTTTTGCCGTGGTCGCGCTCGGCATCGGAGAAGTGCCGCATATCGGGCGATGGGCGGTTCCAATCGAACGCATCGCGCACGGCGCCGCGTGGATCTGCGTGTTTCTCGCGACAGGCAGCGCGCTTTCGGCCTGGCAGGACGTCTATGCCGCGAGCAAGGAAGCGCAGACGCGCTCGATCAAGGGCTATATCCAGATCGGCAAGCTTGCGCTCGCGCTGGTGTGCGGTGTGCTGGTGCTGTCGATTCTCATCGACCGCTCGCCGCTCTGGATGCTCTCCGGCTTAGGCGCGCTGTCCGCCGTGCTGCTGCTCGTGTTCAAGGACACGCTGCTGTCGCTCGTCGCGAGCACGCAGCTCACGTCGAACGACATGCTGCGCATCGGCGACTGGATCGAGATGCCGCAAGCGCTCGCCGACGGCGCGGTGAAGGACATCGCACTGCATACGGTCAAGGTGCAGAACTGGGACAACACCGTCACGACGGTGCCCACGTACAAGCTCTTTTCGGAGAGCTATCGCAACTATCGGCACATGTTCGAATCGGGCGGAAGGCGCATCAAGCGGACGATGCGCATCGACGCGCAATGCGTGCGTTTTCTCACCGATGAAGAGACCGAGCGCATGCTGCGCTTTCGCCTGCTGCACGATTATCTCGAACAGAAACAGACGGAAGTGGAACAGGCCAACCGCAATCTGGGCGAACTGGCCGCCGAGCCGGCGAATCGTCGGCGGCTGACAAACATCGGCACGTTCCGCGCGTACGGGCTCGCGTACCTTCAGCATCATCCGGAGATAAGGCAGGACATGGCGATCATGGTCCGCATGCTGGAGCCTGATTCGCAAGGCATTCCGATCGAGGTCTACTGCTTCACCGCGACCACCGCGTGGACGCAATACGAGCGCATTCAGGGCGACGTGTTCGACCATCTGCTGTCCATTCTTCCCGAAATGGGCCTGCGGCTTTATCAGGCGCCTTCGGGCACGGACTTCTCGGGCGTCGCCGGACGGCTGCGCGGCGAAATGCCGACGCTCTGATTTCCACGCGGAAGAATCAGGCAAGAATCGTCGATTTTTGTGTATTCACGGATGCCGGTCCGGTCCTTACGATGATGTCATCGCCGGTGCGCCCTGCGCATCGCCAGTCATCGGGAACAAGGAAAACTCATCGTGATCGATCGCGTCCATGCCATGCGTGTCTTTACGCGTGTCGTCGATACGAACAGCTTCACGCGCGCCGCCGAATCGCTCGGCATGCCGCGCGCGAGTGTTTCGACGACCGTGCAACAACTCGAAGCGCTCGTCGGCGTGCAACTGCTCGCACGCACGACGCGGCGTCTCAATCTCACCGTCGACGGCGCCGCCTATTACGAGCGCTGCGCGCAGATTCTCGCCGACATCGACGAGCTCGACTCCGGCTTCGCCGCGGGCGAAGAGCGGCTGCGCGGACGGCTGCGCGTCGAGATGCCGGATGCGGTGGCGACGTCGATCGTCGTGCCCGCGCTGCCGGAGTTTCACGCGCGCTATCCGCAGATCGAGCTGTCGATCGGTATCGGCATGCGTAACGTCGATCTCGTCGGCGAAGGGGTGGATTGCAGCGTGCAGCTCGGCGAACTGCCGGATTCCGGGCTGATCGCGCGGCGGCTCGGGATGCTGGAACAGGTCACGTGCGCGAGCCCCGCGTATCTGGACAAGCACGGCACGCCCGCGAGTCTCGACGAGCTTGCGCGGCACGTCGCGGTGAACTGCCTGCCCGAGAAAAGCGGCCGCCCCGCCGACTTCGAATTCGACGTGAACGGCAAGCCCTACACGATGAGCATGCGCGGCTTCGTGCAGGTCGCCGACGAGCACGCGTATCTGGCGTGCGGTCTCGAAGGTCTCGGGCTGATTCAGCCGCTGCGGATCGCGGCGCAGCCGTACTTGCGCTCGGGGCAACTGCGGGAAGTGCTGCCGGAGTGGAAATCGCCGCCGCTGAAGGTGTCGGTTGCGTTTCTGAAGAGCCGGCAGGCGACGCCGCGCGTCTCGGCTTTCGTCGACTGGCTCGCTGCGCTGTTCGAGCGTTCGCAGCAAGTCGACGATACGCTCACGAGTCTCTACCGCGCAGCGCGGCGGCGCTCCGACGACCAGCGCTCGGAAGAAACCGCCGGCGCGTGACGCGTCTAGCGGACGGGCGTGGCGGCGTCCTCGCCCACCACCGTGTTCCATTTGCGCACTTCCCAGCGTTCGACGAGCTTGTTCGTCACATACGGATCGGCTTTCGCGAACGCCTCGGCGGCGGCGGGAGAATCGCCCTCGAAGAGCAGCATCGCGCGGTCGGCGGGGCTGTCCAGCGCGCCCGCAAGCACGATATCGCCGCGTTCGACGGCGCTCCACGCCAGCTTCAGGTGTTCGTCGCGGAATTGCGCCCGGCGCTCCAGATAGTCGGAAGCCAGTTCGTAGATCAATAAATAGTGCATTTGCATCTCCTTATTGTTTCGCCATCTGTTTCGCTCATCCATCGGCCGAATGGCTATCCGAGTGTTTCTTGCCGCTTTTCACGGCAGTTCTCGGAGTCCTTCGGAACCGTCTGATCGTCAATCGTTACAGAATCGCACATGATGCACAGGTACCCGAATCTGGACCTTTCCATGTATCGCGATCAACCTCCCTGCAATACCTGCGCGAAGCACGATTGCCGCTCGTGCGCCTGGACGTCGCCGCTCGACGCATCGTATCGCAGGTTCATTCCGCCACGCTCCGTGGTGTCACTCGCAGAACGCCCGGCCTGCAGCGCGGAAAACCGCATCGAGCCGTGCTGGCTCGCAGCAGCCGCCCGGCGCTTCGCCCGCCTGTTCTCGGATTCTTCGCGCCCGCACTGACACGGGCGCTGTCAAGCGCATGCCGCGCCATCCTCGATCGAGTGGCGCGCAGACGGCACTTGTGTAAAGAAATATGCACGCGTCTTTTCAGGATACCTGCACATATAGAATGCACGCGTCATTGCGCCCGCGTCTGGCGTCTCAGTAAAAGGATAGCAGTCGATGAGTATTAATCTGGTTCACGCGGTCAAGCTCGCGATCTCGAGCGAGATCGCGGAACAGCTGTCGCAGAAGTTCGGCATTCCCGCGCAGATCGTGCAGCAACTGGCCGCGCGGGCGGCTCCCGGGCTAGTGGCGTCGATCATGGATCGCTCGGCAATCGCTGACGGCGCGCGGTCCGTGTATTCCGTCATCATGTCGCCCGAGGCGAACGCGTTCGTCGTCGAACAGTTAGGGAACGTCATCACGACGACGGCGGGCCTCAAGCATCTAGAAGCCTCCGGTCATTCGCTCGCCGCGCGCGCCACGGGCCAGCGCATCGACGCCCTGACGGACGCCGTGTCGGCGGAAACCGGCGTGCCCGTGCAGGCGACGTCGGCGCTCTCGGGCATGCTGGCCGCCGTGCTGTTCGGCATTCTCAAGCATCACTTCCTGCTTGCGCAGGCGACGGTGTTCAATCTGCCGGGCGTGTTGCGCGACCAGATCGGCGAGATGCGCGCTTCGCTCTCGCATGGCGTCGCGGGCGCGCTCGGACTCGGCAACGTCGATGGTTTCGTGAGCAGCATCGGCGCGCGGCTCGACTCCGTCGGTTCCATGCTGGAAGCGCCGGAAGAAGCAGCGGTCGCGGCTTCTCCGGCTGCCGCCGTCGGCGGTTATGCGCCGGCGAACGCGCCACAACGTGTCGCTCCGGTCATGCCGCCGCCCGCTATTCAGCCTGTGCCGGCTGTGGCCACCCAAGCACCCATGCGCGCGCGTCCGCGCCAGCCCGCGCCGAAGCGTTCGAACAAATGGGTCTGGCTGCTGTTCGCGGCGCTCGCGGCCATCCTCGCGCTCGTCTATTACCGCGGCTTCACGCACAAAGACAGCGTCGATCTCAATTCGAGCGTCAGCACGCCGGTCACGACCGTCGGCCAGGCGGCGCCGGTTGCGGGTTTCAACGACGGCGCATCGGCGCCTGTCCAGGCTTCCGCGCCCGCTTCGGCGTCGAGCACCGAACCGGCATCGAGCGCCGCGCCGGCCTCATCAGCTGCAACGACGGCATCGACCGCGGACTGGAAAGATGCGCGCCTCGTGTTCAACGTCAGCGAGGGCGGCGTTCCCTCCGTGCAGGCTACCGTCGGCACGGACGCCGAAAAGCAGCATTTGATCGACGCGCTCAACCGCCGTTTCAGCAACGGCTATAGCGCGAACGTTTCGGTGATTCCCGCGACGCGTCCGGCTACGTGGCTTTCGCGTCTGAAGGACCTCACGCCGCTGATGGCGGTGCCGGGTGCCGAAGCGAAACTGACCGGCTCGAAGGTGGAACTGAGCGGCGCCGCCGCCGACGCGAAGCTCGGCTGGAGCGAGCGCCTGAAGAACGCGCTCGGCGGCATGTTCCAGGTCAGTTCCTTCGATGTGGACAACGCCGTCGCCAGCGCAACGCAGTCGTTTCGCGGCGCGATGAAGTCGCTGCTCGCCTCCGACGACGCCTGCTCCGGCGACAAGCTCACGAAGGTGCTGGACCTGCAGGTGGTCAACTTCGCGCGCTCGAGCGCCACGGTGCCGCAAGGCGCCTACGCAACGCTCGGCGAAACCGCGCAACTGCTGAAGAACTGCGCGGCGAAGGGCTCGATGGTGAAGCTCGATGTCGCCGGTTATTCGGACGGCACCGGCACCGCGCCGGCCAAGATGGAAATGTCGAAGGAGCGCGCCTCGGCCATTCGGGCCTTCCTGGTCAAGAACGGCGTGCCGCCCGAGTCGCTCACGGCAACCGGTTATGGCGACGCCAACCCGGTCGCCGACAATGAAACCGAGAGCGGACGTTTTGCGAATCGTCGAATCGAATTCGTCGTGAAATAGAGCGGCTGAGTCACTCGCCAGAAAGAAATGCCGTCGCGTTTTTTGCGCGACGGCATTTTTTGTTTGCACGACGCTCGGCTTTGAAGCGTCAATTGGGTTTGGCGAAGTCGTTCTCGGCCCATCGCTCGGCGCTCGCCTTGGTGAGCTTGAACGCGGGCGACACGCGCACGTGCGCGAGCTGCGCGCCGAACGGATCGAAGGCCTTGAGGTCGGCGTAGGGATCGTCGTCGTCCGGAACGATGTCCAGCGTCACCGTGACGTCCTCGCCGCCCACGTCGATCGTCACGTTCTTGTGCAGCATTGCGTGGCGCTGCTGCTCGTGGCGCCGCAATACTTCGGATGCCGTCTTCACCAGCGTGCGAAACGCGGCGGAATCGAGCGGCTTGGGGTTCTTCTTGTCGCGGCCCATCGTCCACGGGCCGACGAGCGCGGGTTCGGCCTCGCCCGTCTGAATCATCTCGACGGCCCAGCCGTCGTCGTCCTCGTTCTTGATCACGCGAGCGGTCCAGCCGTCATCGCGCCAGAGGCGGTCTTCGTGGATGGCGTCGTCGGTCGAGGGGAATTCTGAGTCGGTCATAGCGTTGCAGTGCTTGTTCTGCGATCTAAAGCAATGCAACGAATTCTACCTTGCTGATCGCGCGTGGCACTCCACGTGCTAGAACGCTTGGCCGAACGGCCTAGCTGCACGCGGGCTCGCGTGTCATACCCAAAGCGGGCTGCTCGTGCTACTTTGAAATTGCCGGAGAGACGCTCCGGCAGCATTCGCCAATAAGCAGCAAACCTAGTCAAGGAGCAACCGCATGCTTGCATTCATCGGTACTTTGATCGTCGGACTCGTCGTCGGTCTGATCGCGCGCGCCATCAAGCCGGGCGACGACAGCATGGGCTGGATCATGACCATCGTGCTCGGCATCGCCGGCTCGCTGATCGCGGGTTACGTCGGCCGCGCGCTCGGCTGGTATCAGCCGGGTCAGCCAGCGGGATGGATCGCCTCGGTCGTCGGCGCGATCATCCTGCTCGTCATCTATGGAATGGTGCGCGGCCGCCGCGCTTAACGTAGCGCAACGTAACGCTGCGTCGTGCCGGCGAGGCGTCGTGTGCGTGTCATCGCTCCGTTGACGGCAACACGACTTCCTCGCCGCTTCGCACGATGCGATTCGGCAACACGCCGCCCAGCCAATAGGCGAGTTCGGCGGGGCGATCCATTCGCCATGCGACGAAGTCCGCCGCCTTGCCCGCTTCCAGCGATCCGCGCGTCTCGCGCAAGCCGAGCGCTCGTGCCGCGTGAATCGTGACGCCCGCGAGCGCTTCTTCCGGCGTCAGGCGAAAGAGCGTGCAGCCCATGTTGAGCATCATGCGCAGCGAGAGCGCCGGCGACGTGCCCGGGTTCAGGTCGCTTGCAAGCGCGATCGGAACGCCATGCCGGCGCAGCAGATCGACAGGCGGCGCTTGCGTCTCGCGCAACATGTAGAACGCGCCGGGCAGCAGGACGGCGACAGTGCCGGCTCGCGCCATCGCGATGGCGTCGTCTTCCGTCATATATTCGAGATGATCCGCCGACAACGCGTGATGTCGCGCCGCCAGCGCCGATCCATGCAGCGACGACAACTGCTCCGCGTGCAGCTTGACCGGCAGGCCGAATTCGCGCGCAGTCCGAAACACCTGCTCGACTTGTTGCGGCGAGAACGCGAGATGCTCGCAGAAGGCATCGACGGCGTCGACGAGATTTTCGTCGACGAGCGCCGGCAATATCCGATCGCAAACATGCGCGATGTAATCGTCCGCGCGGCCCGCGAATTCGGGCGGCAACGCGTGCGCCGCGAGGCACGTCGTGCGCACGGTCAACGGCAGCGCGTCGGCAAGACGCCGCGCCACGCGCAGCATCTTGCGCTCGTTCTCGATATCCAGCCCGTAGCCCGATTTCACTTCCAGCGCGGTCACGCCTTCGCGCATCAAGCCGATGGCGCGCCCCTTCGCCGTTTCGAACAACGCGTCCTCGCTCGCCTCGCGCGTGGCCCGCACGGTGCTCGCGATACCGCCGCCACGCGCCGCGATCTCCGCGTAGCTCGCGCCTTGCAGACGCGCCTCGAACTCGCCGCTGCGATCGCCGCCGAACACGAGATGCGTGTGGCAATCGATCAGGCCGGGCGTCACCCACGCGCCGTTCAGGTCGATGCGCTCGCCGTCGAAACGCGGCGGCGCATCGGCGCGCGGCCCGATCCACTCGATGCGCGCGCCGTCCGTCACGATCGCCGCATCCTCGATGATCGAATACCGGCCGCCTGTCATCGTGGCGGCGTGGCAGTGGTGCCAGAGCTTTTTCATCGCGTGATCATCGGCAGGTCGAGGCCCTGTTCGCGCGCGCAGTCGATGGCGATGTCGTAGCCCGCATCGGCATGGCGCATGACGCCGGTGGCCGGATCGTTGTGCAGCACGCGGGCGATGCGCGCGTCCGCTTCGCGGCTGCCATCGCATACGATCACCACGCCCGCGTGCTGCGAGAAGCCCATGCCGACGCCGCCGCCGTGGTGAATCGATACCCACGTCGCACCGCTCGCCGTGTTGAGCAGCGCGTTCAGCAGCGGCCAGTCAGAGACGGCGTCGGAGCCGTCCTTCATCGCTTCCGTTTCGCGATTCGGACTCGCGACGGAACCCGAATCCAGATGATCGCGGCCGATCACGACCGGCGCCGACAACTCGCCGTTGCGCACCATCTCGTTGAACGCGAGGCCGAGCTTCGCGCGCTGTCCAAGCCCGACCCAGCAGATGCGCGCCGGCAGCCCTTGAAACTGGATGCGTTCGCGCGCCATGTCGAGCCAGCGATGCAGATGCGCGTCATCCGCGATCAGTTCCTTCACTTTCGTGTCGGTCTTGTAAATGTCGTCCGGATTGCCCGACAGCGCCGCCCAGCGGAACGGCCCGACGCCACGGCAAAAGAGCGGCCGGATATACGCCGGTACGAAGCCGGGGAAGTCGAACGCGTTATCGACGCCCTCTTCCTTCGCCATCTGACGAATGTTGTTGCCGTAGTCGAAAGTCGGCACGCCTTGTCCGCGGAAAGCGAGCATCGCGCGGACGTGCGCGGCCATCGACTGCTTCGCGGCCTTCACCGTGCCCGCCGGATCGCTCTGCGCGCGGTCGCGATATTGCGCCCATGTCCAGCCTTTCGGCAGATAACCGTTGAGCGGATCGTGCGCGCTCGTCTGGTCGGTGACCATGTCCGGACGCACGCCGCGCCTCACCAGCTCGGGCAACACGTCCGCCGCGTTGGCGCACAGCGCGACCGACACCGCGCGTCCCGCCGACGTGTGGCGCTGAATGCGCGCGAGGGCGTCGTCGAGATCGCTGGCTTGTTCGTCGACATAACGCGTCTTCAGCCGGAAGTCGATGCGGCTCTGCTGGCATTCGATATTCAGCGAACACGCGCCCGCGAGCGTCGCGGCGAGCGGCTGCGCGCCGCCCATGCCGCCGAGCCCGGCCGTCAGCACCCAGCGCCCTTTCAAGTCGCCGCCGTAATGCTGCCGCCCCGCTTCGACGAACGTTTCGTACGTGCCCTGCACGATGCCCTGGCTGCCGATGTAGATCCAGCTTCCGGCGGTCATCTGGCCGTACATCGCGAGGCCCTTGGCGTCCAGTTCGTTGAAATGCTCCCAGTTCGCCCAGTGCGGCACGAGATTCGAATTGGCGATCAACACGCGCGGCGCGTTTTCGTGCGTCCGGAAGACGCCGACCGGCTTGCCCGACTGAATCAGCAGCGTCTCGTCGGCTTCCAGACGCTTGAGCGTTTCGACGATCTTGTCGTAGCACGCCCAGTCGCGCGCCGCGCGCCCGATGCCGCCGTAGACGACGAGTTCGTTCGGATTCTCGGCGACGTCCGGATCGAGATTGTTCATCAGCATGCGCAGCGGCGCTTCGGTCAGCCAGCTTTTTGCGTTCAGCTGATTGCCGCGCGGCGCGCGAATCTCGGTATCGCGGAAACGGGAAGATGAGGTCACGGTGGCTCCTGCGCATCGGTTCGTGGAATGCGCCTCATGTTCTTGTATATACAAGTCGCGTTGTATTGGGGAATTCCCGAGGCTTTCCTTGTGGCGCATCGCTCGACCGCATGCATGTCTTGTCTAGACATCACGCGTTTTATTTTTTGCGCTTTTTGGATGGTTAATTTCGATGGCAGCCCATCAAGACGCAAAACACATGAGCACACTGGAAGCCCTGCACGCCATCGTCAACGACGACACCTCGCCGCAAATCATTCGCGATCACGTCGTCGATGCGCTTCAATACGCGTTGCGCAACCATCCCGGCTTTTTCACGCGCAAGGAGATTCAATGGCTGGCGCAATGGGACGACGCGCGCCTTCCCATCGCGGCGGGAAAAATCCTGAACGGGATGAACGCAGCGTAAGCCGCGTCACGCGCGGGCGCGCCGTTCGAAGTCGACCGCGATCGCCGGCGCCGGATCGGACAGAGACTGGACGAAGCTCGCCACGTCCGGATCGCTCACGAAGCTCGCGGCCGAGCGCGCCGCGAGAATCGCCGAGCTGTCCTGCGGGCGCGCGATCACGAAACCCTGCACATGATCCACGCCGATTTCCCGCAGCGCGCGCAGCGTGTCGGCGTCCTCGACCCATTCCGCCACGCTTTGCATGCCGAGATTGCGTGCCAGCGCGACGATCGCCTCGACGATCGCGATATTCGCCGGATGCGTGCACATCGAGCGCACGAATTCGCCGTCGATCTTGAGCGCATCGGCGGAAAGCGCCTTCAGATACTTGAACGACGTGTAGCCCGCGCCGAAGTCGTCGAGCGCGATCTTGCCGCCCATCTCGTGCACGCGCGCGATGAAGCGCTGCGTATTTTCGAGATCGTGCAGCGCGACGCTTTCCGTGATTTCCAGACACAAGTACGGCACGACCGACCGATGCCGCGCGAAGAGCGCGAAGATGTCCTCCATGAACTGCTCGTCGTTGAGCGAGCCGCCCGAGAGGTTGACGCAGACGAACTGCGTGTTGCGCAACTGATCGCGATGCGCCTCGATCCATTCGAGCAGCGTCGAAATCACCCAGCGGTCGATGGTCGCGATATTGCCCGATTCCTCCGCCGCGACGATCACCTTGCCGGCGGGCAGCGTCGTGCCGTCGGGCGCGCGCATGCGCAACAACACTTCGAAATTAAGCGATTCGTTCGGCTTCTTGAGCGACATGATCGGCTGCATCACGAGGAAAAGCCCCGCAGGCAGCCGATTGCCGCCGAGCGTCTCGACGAGCCTCAGTTCCTCCGCGCGCTCTTCGAACGCGGCCGCGCCCTTTCGATACGTGACGAGGTGCGTGTGCGCGACCTTCTTCGCCTCGCGACACGCGCGGTCCGCATGCGAAAGCGCATCGGCGACGCGCACGCCCGGCGAGCACTCGACGAGTCCGATCGACGCCTTCACCTGGAACGCGCGGCTGCCGACCTGATACGGCGCATCGCTCAGAATGGAGATCAGCTCGCGGCATTGCGCGATGGCGTCGTCGATCGGCGTGTCGTTCATCACGCAGACGAACTCGTCGCCGCCGATGCGCCCGACCGGATAGCTGCGCGCGAAGTGCGCCCGCGTGCGCGCCGCGACCTGGCGCAGCACTTCGTCGCCCGCGCGGTGGCCGAAGAGATCGTTGACGAGCTTGAAGCGGTCGAGGTCCACATACGCGAGCGCCCACGGCAGCGATTCCTCGCTCTGCAACGCGATCGTCTTCTCCACGCCGCGCCGGTTCAGCGAGCCCGTCAGCGGATCGTGCTCCGCGAGAAAGCGCAGCCGCTCGACCGCTTTCGAGCGCTCGGTCGTGTCCTGAAGCGAGCCTTCGATCCATCCGTTCGAGCGGATCGCCTTCAACAGATATCGGCGCTCGCCGGTGCCGCGTTCCACCGAGCCGCTCATTTCCAGCTCGCCGTCGCTGCCCTTCGACGCCAGCGCCTGCAACGCGCCCCACGCGCCGGCTTCGAAGTAATCGTGCCAATGGCGCAGTTTGTACTCGGACTTTTGCAGATCGAGCATCGCGCGCAAGGCGGGATTGGCGCGCACGAAGTGGCCGTCTTCGTCGAGCGTGAAGAGGCCGATGGGCGTCACCTCGTAGGTGTTGCGCAATTCCATTTGCGCCTGACGGCGGAAGTCGCGTTCGGCGCGCATCTGTTCGGCGATGGCGAACGCGGCCATCATGCTCGACGACAACGCGGCCATCACCGTGTTGACGCCGCCGAGCAGCGCCTTCACGCCGAACGCCGCGCCGAGCACTTCCGAGAACGTCGCGAACAGCACCACGGTCAGCGAGCCGACGTACCACAGCACCGTGCGCGAGCGCGTGATCCAGACGAGCCGCGCGAGAAAGAACAGCAGCACGCAAATGCCGAAACCGGCGATGACCCACAGCGTCGGCACGAAAAGCGCGTAAGGCAGCACGAGCGCCGCCGCCAGCAGCACGACGCCGACGTACTGAACGACGCGCAGCAGCCATCGGTAACCGACGACGCGAAGCTCGCGCCGAAACAGATGCGTGAAGAGCGCGGCCGTCAGCAGATAGTAGACGGCGAACGTGATCTGGCGCAGCGGCTGGAGAAATTCCGACGGCAGCACGCGGCCGAGCCATTGCATGTCCCAGCCCATCGCGTTCGCGCACAGGCGCAGATTGCCGACGAGCCACACCGCGAAGATCACATACGTCCATTCCCGATTGATGATCGCCGTGACGAACACGAAGACGGCGAGCGTCAGCAGACCGCCCGCGATCAGCCCGGAGCTTTCCTGAAAGTCGAGCGCGGATCGGCGCAGTCCCTGCCAGTCCCACGCGAGCACGGTGACCTGCGCCGGACCGGAAAACGTGCCGCGGCAGAGCATGGTTTCAGGCCCCGCCAGGTGCCCCGCCTGCACGAAAAATCCGGCCTTGATCGGATGCATCGCGCCGCTCGCGCCGTCGCGGTCAGCGCTGCCGATCGGCTTCAAAGTGGCTGCATCCCAGCAAGCAACCGTTTGCGCGTGACGCGAAGGTAATTCGATCGCGGTCGACAGATCGCCCCCCAGACGGGGCGCGGTGAACGCGAACCAGATGGGCTCCTCGGAAAGCCGCGTGCCGTAACTCGTGACGGGCGACGCGCCACGCAGTTTTTCGAGCGCATCGGCGGGACTCAGCCGCTCGCCGGCATCGACGATCACGCGCAGTTGAAGCGGCACGGCGCCGTGCGATTCGTACTGCCGCGGCAGGAAATAGAGCGTGGCGAGGGTGCCGATGGCGATCAGGACGGGCACGGCGTAGACCGCGACCACGTACAGGGCGTCGTCGATCCACGAGCCGGATCGCCTGAATCTCGAGAAGGAAGCTGGAATCACCGACGCCATATGTGGACAACCCCCGTTCACGTCGCCGGCCTCTGTTGCGCCAGCGCAGGACGGCAGCGATGCGGGGCGCGCCCCGCCATCGCTGCGTTTGGCCGACCGGACCGCGCCGGGGTCCGGCTTATTTGCTATTCGCTTATGTGGTGCTTGGTGCTTGCGTGGTCCTACCCCGGAACGGCGGTCGTCAACAACCGTAAGCCATCAGCGGAGCCTCCGGGCATCCTACCGGTTCCCAGGCAAAAGATAAATCTGGACATTCCACATCGATGTCAGGATGGTGCGTTTGCACCATGTAGCTCAGCAACGGATGACGCGCGTCCGCCCAGCGTTCGCGCGCGACGGCGACTTCCTTCGCCAGCACGCGATGCGGCAGGCCGCCGACATGCGGCATCGGGCGGAATTCGTGGGGGCCGAAGACGTCTTCGAAGAGCATCGCCTCGTATTCGCGGTCGAGCGGCGCACGCGCCGTGATCACCATCCAGTCGATCTCGCGCAGCTCGCAGAAGCGCCACAGCGCCTTGCAGAGCGCCACTTTCACGACGCGCCCGACCACGCCGCCCGCCACGCCCAGCCGCGTGGCTTCCGCGAGCCGGCTCGTCGCGAGGCGAGGCGGCAGCGTGACCGACTGCTCGACCGCAAGCGGCCCGCAGGCGTTGGTCTGGATGCGCAGCGTGCCCAGCGGCGCGCCGTCGAGCTTGGATTCGGCGAGGAGCACGGCCGTGCCGGCGTCGCGATCGCAATGCTCGATCGACATGCTCTCGGCGAAATCGGGCAGGTGCCGCGCATACGCGGAACGTCGGATGGTGAGGGCCTTGCGCAGCCCGGCTTCGTCGCGGACGATGCGAACGGTGAACGGCATCCACTCGGTCTTCGAAAACGCGGGCACCACCTTGAGCGTTGCACGAAGCGCCGTGTCGTCGTGATGAGCGGCGGCGTTCGCGGCAAGGTTCAGACGTTCCATTTTTGAGACCCCATGTTTTTCTTGGCGATTGGGAAAGCCGCGCGACGGTGAGGCAGGCATGGCCCGCCGCTCGGCGTGTCGAGCCTCTTGCGTAGCCGATCGGCGGTGTGCCCGCCGTCCGTTCGTCCGGCGCGGCTTTCTGCCTGAAACGCTGCGAGAAAGCGCCCAATCGGCGAAAAATTTGCCGGTAGGCATGCGATTGGAGACGCATTTGCCGTACGGAAATGTGCGTGCGCGATAGAGGACGACGGAAAACGACGAGCAGACGCCACGAATCAGGCGAGAGGCGTTTTCAAGAATAGCGGGCCGCGACGCGTTCTCAAATATTTCTTAAGCGGATGAATAAACCGCGATCCTGCCGCATGCCAACGTTTGCGCAGCGCAGAATCGGCGAAAGCGTTTTGCGCGGGCAAAGCGCCGGCGTGCGCGCCAAAACAAAAGCGCGGAAGCAGGCCATTCGGCCCGCTTCCGCGCTTCGCGTGCTGCGGCATCAACCGCGGCCGTCAAGCCGTCAGTCTTCTTCGTCGAGCCAGGGAATGTCGACGTCGGTGATGAACGCGACCATCGCGAGCGGCCGCCCTTCCTGCCGCCCGATGTTTCCGTCCGCGCGCTGCCATTCGCAGCGGAAAATGGTGCCGGGCGTGTCGGCGAGCAGCGTGACGGTGCGGATTTCGTCCGGATCGTTGTCCTCCACCGGGCCGTCGAGCGATACGAGCAGTTGCTGCGGCCAGGCGCCATCGGCGGGATCGTAGATCTTGTCGCCGTCATGGATGACCACGTGCGCCTCGACGCCGATCGTCGACGACGCCTCGACGATCATCTTGCCGAGCGCCCGCAGCACCGCCGTGGCGCGGCCCGAGTTGGCCTGACGGATCGCGAGATCGCCGCGCGTCAGCGCCTGTTCGAGTTTGGGATTGGTTTTTTGTTGCGCCATCGATGTCTCTCTTGAGGTTCAATGCAGGTCCGACGAGCCGCGCGCGGCTAAGTTGCATCGCGATCGTATCATCGCCTCCTAATAATAGGACGCTATACGGTGCACGAACGGCAGCACGTCAATGCGTGACGCTCTCCGTCGCGATACGGCGCGGCGACCGCACGCTCGTCGTCGGCGCGGATCTCGACTGGCGACGCATCTCCGATACCGCGCCGACGCGGCTTCCCTAAGAAGCGCCCGCACGTCAGCCCCGCGCGATCAGCCCCGACAGCGCTAGCGCGCCCGCCCGCAGCGCCGCCAGATTGCCCGGCTCGAAGGTCCAGTGCCCCGCTGCGTTCACTACGTTCAGTTCGGCGCCGGGCCAGTGCGCGGCCAGCGCGACGGCCTGATCGGCGGTGCAGACCATGTCGAAGCGGCCATGCACGATACGGCACGGCAGATGCGCGATGCGCGTGACCAACGGCAGCAACGGCGGCGGCGGCAATTCGTTCGCCATGTAGTGGCGCTCCAGCAGCGCCATCGAAACAGCGGCGGCATTGGCTTCGGCGCTCGGGCGCTTCTCTTCGTCGGCGGGTTCCGGCGCCGGCTTGTTCACCACCGAAAGCGTCGTCTCGTACTGCGTCCACGCGCGAGCGAGTTGCGCGCCCGCTTCGTCGAAACGCGCGAGCGGCGCTTCCGTCATCGTCAGAATGTCCTGTCCGCTCCCGGGGCGCTTGCCGCTCGCCGCCTCGATCGCATCGAGAAACGCGCGGTGCGCCTCCGGAAACACGCGGCGCACGTCCCACAGGAACCAGTCGATGTCCTCGCGGCGCGCGAGAAACACGCCGCGCAGCAGAAAGCCGGTGCAGCGCTCGGGATGCGCGATGCCGTACGCGAGCCCGAGCGTGGTGCCCCACGAGCCGCCGAAGATGGCCCATCGCTCGATCTCCAGCGCGACGCGCAGCTTTTCCATGTCGCCGACGAGCGCGTCGATGCCGTTGTGCTCGAGCTTGCCGAAAGGTTTCGACTTGCCGCAGCCGCGCTGATCGAAGAAGACGACGCGCCACGCCGCCGGCTCGAGCGCATCGGCCCATTTCACGTTCATCGCGCCGCCAGGGCCGCCGTGCACGACGAGCATGACAGGCGCGTCGCGCGGACCCTGGGCGCGCCAGTAAATCGTGTGTCCATCGCCTACGTCGAGCATGCCTTCGTCGAAATTCACCGGCTGCTGGCCGTGTTGATCCTGTTGATCCATCGCGCGTGTCCTGGCTGTTAGGTCGAATGCCCAATTGTTGCATCGCGCGGTGGCGCGCGCATGAATGCTCGACAAAGACCGATACGCTATGCTTGCAGCTTGCCCGCCATCCCTCGTTGACACTCACTCCGCCACGCTCGATGCGCCGCACCCTCGTCAAGTGGCTCTTCGCCACCTACCTGCTCGGCAGCGGCACGCTATGGTCGATTCTGATCCTGCCGCTTTTTCCGTTCGTCGGCCGCGACGGGCGCTACTGGCTCGCGAAGCTCTGGTGCCGCGCGATGGTCGCGATGATGCGCGTCATCGCCGGCGTCACGACTTCCGTCGAAGGGCTGGAGCATCTGCCGCAAGGACCGTTCATCATCCTGAGCCGCCACGAATCGACGTGGGAAACGCTCGCGTTCATGGCGCTCTTTCCGCGCCGCATCAGCTTCGTGTTCAAGCACGAGTTGATGAATATTCCGTTTTTCGGCTGGGTGCTGCGCGGACTCGACATGGTGAGCCTGGATCGCGGATCGATTCGTCAGGCGCATCAGGCCGTCACGCGCGAATGCGCCGCGCGGCTCAAGAAAGGCGATGCCGTCGTCATCTTTCCGGAAGGCACGCGCGTCGCGCACGATGCGCCGCTCAAGCTCGCGTCGGGGGGCGTACGGCTCGCCTGCGCGACGAAAGTGCCGGTCGTGCCGGTCGTGCATGACGCGGGCAAGGTGTGGCCCGCGAAGGGCTGGCCGGATCACGGCGGGCATATTCGCGTGATCGTCACGCCGCCGCTGCCGCTCGAATGCGATATTCCACAGGAATTGAACCGGCTCGCGCAGGCACAGATGGACGAGGCGCTGGCCGAATTGCGCTGAGACAGCGATACGCGAAGCTCAGTACATCGGCCGCTTCTTCGCGGCGCAGAGCCGATTGACCGCCGCGACCAGCGTCTCGAAGTCGACGGGCTTGCGCAAATAGCCGTCGTAGCTGACGAAGGCCGGCGGGTTCGGATGCCCTGAAATCATCAGGAAAGGAATGTGCGCGAGCGCCGCGTCGTTCTTCATCGTCTGGCAGAGCAGCGCGCCGCCCAGGCCGGGCATCATCCAGTCCGACACCACGATATCCACCGTCTGCTCGCCCAATATCGACAACGCGCCGTTGCCGTCCGCCGCGCACAGGACGTTGCAATCCTCGCCCTGCATGCAAAGGGACCAGGCTTCGATGGTGGCGGGATCGTCGTCGACGAGCAGTACGGTCTTCATCTTGCAAGCGGGGCGGGCACGGTTGAGAGCGGGCAAAAGCGGCGGGCAACGTCCGTTGTGACCGAAAACGGCTGCTTTCGTTGCCGCCACGTTCTTCCGCTGCCTTTCGTCATAGTATTGTGTTCGCGTGAAACTTGCGCGGTAAATGCTGCTTGAGCAAGCGGCGGGCCGCGCGGGGGCGTCGGTCAATTGGTCGCCCGACGCGCTTACTTCGTCCCGGCGCGCGAGCGGCCCGCCTCGCGGATCGCATCGACGAGCGATTCCTCCACCGGCGTGCGCGCCGCGTCGTTGCGGCGGATCAGGCCGATGGGCTCGTCGGTGCCGGCGAAGGGCATCGGCAGCGCGGTGAGCAGGCCTAGCGCGATGTCGTGCTCGACCGCGCCGGCCGGCACGAACCAGACTGCGTCGTTATGAAGCGCGAGCGAGCGCCCGAGCGACACCGACAGCGTTTCGACGAGCGCCGTCAGCGCATGCGCGCCGAACGCGGTCAGCACGCTTTCAGCGGACTGTCGGATGAGCGTGCCGAACGGCGGCACGACAATGGCGAAGCGCGCGAGCAGCGCAGGCGTGAGCGGCGTTTCGAACGCAAGCGGATGATCGCGGCGCACGACGACCGCCAACGGCTCGCGATAAATCTGCTCGAACGAAAGCCCGTGCATCGCTTCCGGCTCGGACAGCCTGCCGACGACGAGATCGACATCGCCCGCCTTCAGCTTTTCCAGCAGCGACGCGTTCGAATCGGTGGCGACGCTCAGCGACATCGCCGGCCACTGCTGCCGGAAAGCCGCGAACGCGGGCGGCAGCAGCGCGTTCGCAACCGTCGGCAACACGCCGATGGACACCGCGCCCGGCATGTCGCCGCGCTCGCGCAGCAGCATATCGACGCCTTCGCGCAGCGACGCCACGCACGCGCTCGCATGCGGCGCAAAGAGCCGGCCTTCGCGCGTCGGCACCGCGCCGCGCCGCCCGCGCTCGAAGAGCCGCACGCCTAGAATGGATTCGAGTTCGCCGATCGTCTTCGACACCGCCGGCTGCGTGATCGACAGACTGTCCGCCGCGCGCTGCACGCTGCCGAGCTGCGTGACGGCCAAAAAACACTGGAGATGGCGGAACTTGACGCGCGTATTCGTGAAGTCGGTATCCATGAGTAGCCGTTATGTATCGACGCACAAAACGTCATTTTCCATAACTCGATCCGTTCGATAAAGTAGCTGCCAGAAATATCCTATTCACGTCACATCATCAGGAGACAGTGACATGACGTCCCCCATCCTCACGCCGCGCGATTGGGCATCCCATCCGCCGTATCTGTCGCCGGGCTACCGGTCGTCGATTTCGCGCAGCCCGTCGCTGCCGCTGATCCCGCTGAAGGAGAACCTGCGCAATCGCCGCGTGCCCGTCTATGGCGCCGACGATCTCGGCACGCTCGACAACGACCTCACGCGCAACGCGGCCAAGAACGGCGAGCCGCTCGGCGAGCGCATCATCGTGACGGGCCGCGTGCTCGACGAAGGCGGCCGTCCGGTGCGCAACACGCTCGTGGAAGTCTGGCAGGCGAACGCCGCCGGGCGCTATGTCCACAAGGCCGATCAGCACGACGCCCCGCTCGATCCGAACTTTCTCGGCGCGGGCCGCTGCCTGACGGACAACGAAGGCCGCTATCGCTTCATGACGATCAAGCCGGGCGCGTATCCGTGGGGCAATCACCCGAACGCGTGGCGTCCGAATCACATTCACTTCTCGCTCTTCGGCGAGTATTTCGGCTCGCGTCTCGTCACGCAGATGTATTTCCCCGGCGATCCGCTGCTCGACCTCGATCCGATCTATCAGGGCATTCCGGAGCACGCGCGGCATCGGCTGGTGTCGCGCTTCTCGATCGATACGACGCAGGAAAACTACGCGCTCGGCTACGAATTCGACATCGTGCTGCGCGGCCCGGACCAGACTCCGACGGAGTGACGACATGACCACCCTCAAGCAAACGCCCTCGCAGACCGTCGGACCGTATTTCGCGTACGGTCTCGTGCCGGAGCAGTACAACTTCGACTTGAAGAGCCTCTTCACGGCATCGGCGGCGGACCGCGAAGTGCCGGGCGAGCACATTTCCGTCGTCGGCAACGTGTTCGACGCGGAAGGCAAGCCAATCGGCGACGCGCTGATCGAAGTCATGCAGGCCGACGCGAACGGCCGCTACGTGCAGAGCGTGGAAGAAGCGCGCGAGTCGGGATTCCGCGGCTTCGCGCGCGTGGGCACCGGCACGGATCCGAAGCTGCGCTTCGTCGTGGATACGGTGAAGCCCGGCAAGACCGACGACGATTCCGCGCCGCATCTGGACATCATCGTGCTGATGCGCGGCATGCTGCTGCATTCGTACACGCGCCTCTATTTCGACGATGAAACCGAAGCCAACGCGAACGACACCGTGCTGCAAAGCGTGCCGGCCGAGCGCCGTCACACGCTAATCGCGAAGCGCGAGTCGGGCACGGCGGCGACGGTGTATCGCTTCGACATCCACCTGCGCGGGCCGAACGAGACCGTGTTCTTCGATCTCTGAGCGGCATCGCTATCCAGCAGGAAGCGAAGGCGTCCGGCACTGCGCTATAGTGTCGGACGCCTTTCGTTTTTATCGCATGAACGTTATGACCGACGCCGCCAATCCCAGTCCGCTCTATGTCAAGCTCCTAGCCGAAACCGCGCAGATCGGGTGGTCCGAACTCGAGCGTTTCTTCGCGAAGGGCGTGCTGATCTGGGTCAAGGGCGACCTCGATCTCGTGAGCGTGGCCGAAGCCGTCGCCGGCGACGACACGCAACAGGTCACGCAATGGCTGTCGTCCGGGCTGATCGAGCGCGTTCAGGCGGAAACTGCCGCCGATCTCGCCGCGCGCGATCCCGAGTTGTGGGCGGTCGTGGTATCGCCGTGGGTATGCGTGCAGGAACGCGGCAATCGCTCGAACGCGAATTAAGCGCGCACCCAATCGGTCCAGAGCACGACGAGAATCGTCATCAGCGCCGGGCCGATGAAGAGGCCAATGAGGCCGAACGTCTCCGCCCCGCCCAGGATGCCGAACAGCACGAGCAGGAACGGCAGGCGCGACGAGCCGCCGATCAGCACCGGCCGCACGAAATGCTCGGCCACGAACACCACGACCAACCCGAAAATCGCGACGCCCACGGCGGCCACCGTCGATCCTTGCGCGAGCAGCCACAGCGCCGAGCCGAGGAACACGATCGGCGCGCAGAACGGCAGCATCGCGGCGACGGCTGTCAGCATGCCGAGCAGCGTCGCGTGCGGCACGCCGGTGACCGCGTACGCGATACCCAGCAGCGCGCCCTCTCCCAGTCCCACGACCACGAGCCCCACGACCGTGCTGCGAACCGCATCGGCCATGCGCTGCAACAGCGCCGCGCCGTCCGCGCCGAACGCGCGGCTCGATCCCGCGAGCATCTGCCGGCCGAGCTTCGCGCCCGCCTGGAAGATGAAGAAGAGCGTCATCAGCATGAAGCCGAAGATGACCAGGCCATGCACGACGCGCCCGCCGAAGTGCCGCGTCATCGCGACGAACGGGGCGCTGTGCAGGTTCTTCACCGCCGGGGAAGACTCGAGCGGCGTCGCGAGATTGTCGTGCCACCAGCGCGCGGCCTGCTCCGAGCCGGTCGGCAAATGTTCGATGAACGCGGGCATCGGGATGCCGGTCCTCAGCACGTCATGGAACCAGCGCATCATGTCGTGCGCTTCGTCGATGGTCTGTCCCGCGACGATGCCGAACGGCAAAACGAACAGCAAGCCGATTGCAAGCGTCAGCAGGACGGCGAGCAAGGTATGGCGCTTTCGGAAGAGCGGCCGCCGTTCGAGCCAGCCGAACGCGGGCCACAGAGCAATGGCGATCACCACGGCCCAAACGACGGCCGGAATGAAGGTGCGCGCCGTGTAAAGCGCAATGAGCACGAGCACCGCATACAACCCCGCCGATGCCGCGCGTTGAAACCGGCGCGTGCGATCGGCGGAATCGGTTGCATTCTCGTTGCGCGAAGGAATACCCATGAACGGAGCCTCTGGTGGAATCGACTGAAAGCGAAGCGATAGAGTCGCGTGCATTGTAAGCGCACGATTCATTCCACTTCTTGTCCGCCACCATTGCACTGTTCTTTACAACGCGACGTTATGTCCTCCCTATAATCGCGAGTCGGGCATCAACGCAAGGAATCCGGGAATGCTGGGTAAAGGCTGGGTAGCAATGGGAGCATGCGCGTCGATCGCGCTGTTGGCAGGCTGTTCGACGAAGCTCAACCGATCGGACGAAGAAAAGCTGAACGCGCAGTACGGCATCGCGATGCAGGCCGTCAAGGGCGGCGTGGAAATGCGCCTGCCCGAAGTGGCGCTGTTCGATAGCGACGAAGCGACCATCCGGCAAGGCAGCCTGCCCGCGCTGGACCGCGCCGCAACGGTGCTCAAGCGCAGCATGCGGCCGGTGCTGATCGAAGGCCACACCGATAACGACGGCCCGCTCGCCTACAACCAGAGCCTCTCGCAGGCGCGCGCCGAAGCGGTGGCGCGCGCGCTGATCGCGCGCGGCGTGCCGGCCGAGCGGCTCACGACGAAAGGCATGGCGTACCTGCGGCCCATCGCCAGCAACGACACGCCGCAAGGCCGCGCATTGAACCGGCGTGTCGAACTGCTCGTGCGCACCGAGACCGAAGACACGCTGCTCGGCCCCGTGCCGAAGAAGAAGCGCTAGCTTCCTTCCGCTTCGAGCACGAGCAGTTGCGAGCCATCGGCGACCTGATCGCCGACATCGAAGAGAATCTCGCCGATTCTGCCAGTGGCCGGCGCGACGATCGTGTGCTCCATCTTCATCGCTTCCATCACGATCAGCGGCGCGCCCTTCTGCACCGACGCGCCCGCCTGCACCAGCACCGCGATTACCTTGCCGGGCATCGGCGCGGTGAGACGGCCTTCGTGTTCGGCGTCGCCGGCGTGGGCCATCAGGTTCTGCCATTCGAACGCGAACGCGGCGCCTTCGAGAAAGACGTGGAAGACATCGCCGTCGGTGAAGACGTGGCCTTTGACAAGCGCATCGTCGAGCTGAACGGCGAACGCCGTTTCTCCGCGATGCGACCATTCGAAGCGCGCGCTTGTCCCGTTCAATTGCAGATGCTTCGCGCCGTTCTTCGTGAAGACGGCCTTCAGCGCCTCGTCTGATCCCACCGCGCGCCAGTTCAGGTCCTGGCTATAGCCGCCGGCCATGCGCCAGTGCGAGAGCGCATCCCACGGCGAGCGGCCGTGCGCTTCGCCGCCCTCGCGCGTGAGCAGGGCCGCGCACGCGAGCGCAAGCGCCTTTTCGCGCGACACCGATGAAGCCGCGAAGAGCGCATCGTGATGACGCTCGATCAGGCCGGTGTCGAGTTCGCCTTGCGAGAACGGTTCGCTCTTCACGATCCGCTGCAGAAACTCCACGTTCGTATGCAGGCCGACGATCTCGCATTGCGCGAGCGCACGCGCCATGCGCGCGAGGGCATCGCGACGGTCGCGTCCGTGCACGATCAGCTTCGCGATCATCGGATCGTAGAACGGCGTGATGGCGTCGCCCTGACGCACGCCGCTGTCGATGCGCACGTGGCCGTCGATCGTGAACTCCACTGCATCCGGCAACGCGAGATGCCTGAGCGTGCCCGTCGACGGCAGAAAGCCGCGCGACGGATTCTCGGCATAGATGCGCGCTTCGATCGCATGGCCGTTCACGTGCAGCTCGTGCTGCTGCAACGGCAGCAGCTCGCCCGCCGCCACGCGCAATTGCCATTCGACGAGATCGAGCCCGGTCACCATCTCCGTCACCGGATGCTCCACTTGCAGGCGCGTGTTCATCTCCATGAAGTAGAACTGGCCGTCCTGCGTCCTGATGAATTCGACCGTGCCCGCGCCGACGTAATTCACCGCGCGCGCCGCTGCAACGGCGGCTTCGCCCATCGCGCGGCGGGTTTCATCGGAGAGGCCGGGTGCCGGCGCTTCTTCCAGCACCTTTTGATGGCGGCGCTGCACGGAGCAATCGCGATCGAAGAGATAAACCGCGTTGCCGTGCTTGTCCGCGAAGACCTGCACTTCCACGTGCCGTGGCCGCAGCAGATACTTTTCGATCAACACGCGATCGTTGCCGAAGCTCGACGCCGCCTCGCGCTTGCACGATGCCAGCGCCTGCGCGAAGTCCTCGCTCTTCTCGACGACACGCATGCCCTTGCCGCCGCCGCCCGCGCTCGCCTTCAACAGCACCGGATAACCGATGCGGTCGGCTTCACGCTGAAGCAGATCGGGAGATTGATCGTCGCCGTGATAACCCGGCACGAGCGGCACGGACGCCGATTGCATCAGTGCTTTCGCCGCGGCCTTTGAACCCATCGCGCGAATGGCCTCAACGGGCGGACCGATGAAGACGAGACCCGCCTCTTCGCACGCGTTGGCGAACGCTTCGTTCTCCGAAAGAAATCCGTATCCGGGGTGAATGGCTTGCGCGCCGGTCTTCTTCGCGGCATCGACGATGCGTTCGATGCGCAAGTAACTCTCCGACGCCGCCGATCCGCCGACGTGCACCGCTTCGTCGCATACGTCGACGTGCTTGGCTTTCGCGTCGGCGTCGGAATAGACGGCCACGCTGCCGATGTTGAGGCGCTTTGCCGTCGCGGCGACCCGGCATGCAATCTCGCCGCGATTTGCTATGAGTATCTTGTCGAACATGGCTTCCCCGTCACATCCGGAACACGCCGAAGCGCGTGTCTTCGATAGGCGCGTTCATCGTCGCGGCGAGGCCGAGGCCCAGCACGTCGCGCGTCTGCGCCGGGTCGATCACGCCGTCGTCCCACAGGCGCGCGCTCGCGTAATACGGATGCCCTTGCGCCTCGTATTGATCGCGGATCGGCGCCTTGAACGCTTCCTCGTCCTCCTTCGACCACGTGCCGCCCTTCTTCTCGATGCCGTCGCGCCGCACCGTCGCGAGCACGGATGCGGCTTGCTCGCCTCCCATCACCGAGATGCGCGCGTTCGGCCACATCCACAGGAAGCGCGGCGAATACGCGCGACCGCACATGCCGTAGTTACCCGCGCCGAACGATCCGCCGATGATCACCGTGAACTTCGGCACCTTCGCTGTCGCCACCGCCGTCACCATCTTGGCGCCGTTGCGCGCGATGCCTTCGTTCTCGTATTTGCGGCCCACCATGAAGCCCGTGATGTTCTGCAAAAACACGAGCGGAATCTTGCGTTGCGCGCACAATTCGATGAAATGCGCGCCCTTCAACGCGGACTCGCTGAACAAGATGCCGTTGTTCGCGACGATGCCGACCGGATGCCCCCAGATATGCGCGAAGCCGCAGACGAGCGTGGTGCCGTAACGCGCCTTGAATTCGTCGAACGCGGAATCGTCGACGATGCGCGCGATCACTTCGCGCACGTCGAAGGGCTTGCGCGTATCGACGGGAATCACGCCGTAGACGCTCTGCGGGTCGTAGCGCGGCGGCAGCGGCTCTTTCAATGCAAGCGGCGCTGCTTTCACGCGATTCAGATTGCCGACGATGCTGCGCGCAATGCCGAGCGCATGCGCATCGTTCTGCGCGAGATGATCGACGACGCCTGACAGACGCGTATGCACGTCGCCGCCGCCCAGGTCTTCGGCGCTGACTTCCTCGCCGGTCGCGGCCTTGACCAACGGCGGGCCGCCCAGAAAAATCGTGCCCTGATTCTTCACGATGATCGATTCATCGCTCATTGCAGGCACATACGCGCCGCCCGCCGTGCACGATCCCATCACCACCGCGATCTGCGCGATGCCCTGCGCCGACATGTTCGCCTGGTTGTAGAAGATGCGGCCGAAGTGATCGCGGTCGGGAAAGACATCGTCCTGATTCGGGAGATTCGCGCCGCCGGAATCGACGAGATACACGCACGGCAAGCGGTTCTGCTCGGCGATTTCCTGCGCGCGCAGATGCTTCTTCACGGTGACCGGATAGTACGTGCCGCCTTTGACAGTCGCGTCATTGCAGACGATCACGCACTCCTGCCCCGCAATGCGCCCGATGCCCGTGATGATGCCCGCGCCCGGCGCTTCGTCGTTGTACATGCCGTAAGCCGCGAGCTGCGACAGCTCGAGAAACGGCGTGCCCGGATCGAGCAGTTGCGCGATGCGATCGCGCGGCAGGAGCTTGTTGCGCGACAGATGCCGATCGCGCGCCGCCTGTCCGCCGCCTTCCGCGATCTTCGCGACCTTCTCCTTGAGATCCGCGACGAGCGCTTCGAGGGCCGCCGCGTTCGTCCGAAATTCCTCGCCGCGCGGATTCAGTTTCGATTCGATGATCGCCATGACGCGCCCTCAAGCCGTCTCGGCGAACAGTTCGCGACCGATCAGCATGCGGCGAATCTCGCTCGTGCCCGCGCCGATTTCATAGAGCTTGGCATCGCGCCAGAGCCGCCCGACCGGATATTCGTTGATATAGCCGTTGCCGCCGAGAATCTGAATGGCTTCGCCGGCCATCCACGTGGCTTTTTCGGCGGTGTAGAGAATGACGCCCGCGCAGTCCTTGCGAACCTGGCGCACGTGACCGGCGCCGAGCGTATCGAGCTGACGGCCGACCGCGTAGAGATACGCGCGGCACGCCTGAAGCGTCGTATAAAGATCGGCGACTTTGCCCTGAATCAGCTGAAACTCGCCGATGGATTGCCCGAACTGCTTGCGATCATGGATATACGGCACGACCGCATCCATGCACGCGAGCATGATGCCGGTCGGCCCGCCCGCGAGCACGGCGCGCTCGTAATCGAGGCCGCTCATCAGCACTTTCGCGCCGCCGTGCAATGCCCCGAGAATGTTCTCTTTCGGCACTTCCACGTTCTCGAACACGAGCTCTCCGGTATGCGAGCCGCGCATGCCGAGCTTGTCGAGTTTCTGCGCGACGGAAAATCCCTTCATGCCCTTCTCGACGATAAACGCGGTGATGCCCTTCGCGCCGGCTTCGATATCCGTTTTCGCATAAACGACGAGCGTGTCGCAATCCGGGCCGTTGGTGATCCACATCTTCGTGCCGTTGAGCACGTAGTGATCGCCCTTTTCGTCCGCGCGCAGCTTCATGCTGACCACGTCCGATCCCGCGTTCGGCTCGCTCATCGCGAGCGCGCCGACGTGTTCGCCGGACACGAGCTTCGGCAGATACTTGCGCTTCTGTGCTTCCGTCCCATTGCGATGAATCTGGTTCACGCACAGATTCGAGTGCGCGCCATACGACAACCCCACCGACGCCGACGCGCGGGAGATCTCTTCCATCGCGACCATGTGCGCGGTGTAGCCCATGTTCGCGCCACCGTATTCCTCGGAGACCGTCATGCCGAGTACGCCGAGGTCGCCGAACTTCTTCCAGAGGTCTATCGGGAACTGGTCGGTGCGATCGATTTCGGCGGCACGCGGCGCGATTTCCTTCGACGCGAAGTTGGCGAGCGAATCGCGCAGCATGTCGATGTCTTCGCCCAGTGCGAAGTCGAGGCCGGGTACGGTGCTCATGGGTGTCTCCTCTAGAGGCGAATGTTTTCGGCGCACCCGTAAATGAGTGATGCTCACACCGGGCGCGAAACCGCAGAATGGGCCAATTTCACGCTCAAATCGTCTAGCCGTCAATAGGTTTTTGAGCTACGCTCACATTTATTCCGCACTGCCCGCCACGTCACGCTTATGTCGACTCATTCCACCGCGCCCGGCCGCCGCACGCCCGCCGGCGTCAAATCGCAGCAACGCGTGCGAGACATCCTGCAGGCAGGCCGCGACGTCTTCGCCGAAAAAGGCTACGACGCCGCGACCACCGCCGAGATCGCGCAGCGCGCGGGCATTTCCGAGGCGACCGTCTTCAGCTATTTCAGCGGTAAGCGGGAATTGTGCGCGCGCGTGATCGCGGACTGGTACGACGAAATCATCGATGCATTCGAAAGTGGCCTGCCGCGCGAGGGATCGGTGCGGCAGCAGTTCGCGTTCATCGTGAGGACGCATCTTCGGCTGATGCTCGTGAACGGCACGGGACTGTGCTCGCTCGTGTTATCGGAAGGCCGCACGAAGCAGCACGATCTTTCGGATACGCTCACGGAATTGCAGCGCCGCTACACCGCCCCGTTGATGGAGGTGCTCGCGCGCGGCCAGTCGCTCGGACATGTGCGCGCGGATGTGCCGCTGCGTCTATTACGCTCGCTGGTTTTCGGGCCGATGGAACACGTGCTGTGGGATGCAACGCTGGCGAAGCGGAAACTGAGTCAGACTCAGATCGATACGACGGCGGATGAACTCGTGGATGTGCTGTGGGCGGCGCTGCAGCCACCCGATGCGAAACTGGCCGCGCTCATGCAGTTCCGGCAGGACGTGGAAGATGCGTCGCGCCGGTTCGAGGAGAGCGGGAAGCCGTCTACTTGACGAACCGCCGCGCCAGCCGCGCCAGCCTCGGCACGGTATTCGGCCGCAGAAGCCGCGCGTCATAACCGCGCATGCGTCGATCGTTTTCGACGAGACACAGGCCGATCAGCGCGCCCACCGACACATCCCCGGCCACCGAATCGCCGACATTCGCCGGGAAGTTCGCATCCTGCGCCGCGCCGCTCTTATCGAAGCCACGCGCAAGCGATATCCGGTCGCGAATCAGCGAAAGCCACACGCCCGCGGTCTTCAGCATGAACGCAGGCTTCCGGTACCACGGCAGACTCCGCCGATACCACGCCACCCAGTTCGCGAAGAATAGAATGTGCCGCGCTTCTTCCTGGATGACCGGCTCGAACGTCTCCACGAGCGCCTCCGGAAAATAGCCCGACTGACGCGCCGCCTCGAACAGCCCGAACGCGAAGAAACTGTCGATGCACTCGCTATACCCCGTCAGCATCCACGCGCGGAGGGCGTCGTCGGGAGCGGGATACGGCGGCTCGGGCGCAAGCGCGATGCCATACGCCTCCACCAGCTTCGAGAGCACCACCTTGTGCCGCGACTCCTCGCCGCCGTTCATGCTCAACGCTTCGCGCAAGAGCGGATCGGCGACGCTCGCCGCATACGTCGCCACGCGGATCGACGCACGGCCTTCCGTCTGCACCGCGATGTCCCAGATCGGCAGCGACGTGACGCGCTTGAGCGCGGCGGGATCGAGCTTCGGCCAGTCGATGACGGCGGGCTTATACGGATTGTGCGTCGTCAGCAGCATCTCGCAGAACATGCGCTTGTGCTCGTCGGACCCGACTGCAATCCTGCCTTGCCGTCGAAACGTCCAGTTGCGCATCGCATGATCTGCTTCGGCTGGAGTGAGCGTGTCGGACATATTCGAATAGTGAGCGGCTATTAGGAACGACCTGCGGATTTTGGCACACAGGACGCCGCCACGCAGCAATCCGCACGCGTCACGCTCAGTGCGAAATCTTTTCCAGCGCGATATCGCGCGTGCGCGGTCCCATGAAACCGATCGCCGCCATCACGATCAGCATCGCCGCGGCGATGAACACGAACACGCCCGTCGTGCCGAATCCCTTCAGCACGCCCGCGATGATGAACGACGTGAAAATCGCCGAAAAGCGGCTCCACGAATACACGAAGCCGACTGCGCGAGCGCGGATGCTCGTCGGGAACAGCTCGGCCTGATACGCATGGAAGCTGTACGACATGATGTTCGACGACAGCGTGAGGCCGACACCCATCGCGATCAGAAACGCCGCATCCGACGACTGGCTGAACAGCAGCCCGCACACGATATTCGCCGCCGCCATCGTGACGATGGCCGTCTTGCGCTCGATCCTGTCCGCGATCAGGAGGCCGATGATCGGCCCGATCGGCGCGGCAATCGCGATGATGCTCGAATACATCAGGCTCGACGTCACCGTGATGCCCTGCTTGATGAGCAGCGTCGGCACCCAGTTCGCGAAGCCGTAGAAACCGACCGTCTGGAACACGTTGAAGATGATCATCATCGTGGCGCGCTTGCCGTAGGGCGGCCGCCACATGTCGGCGAACGAGCCGGCGGCGCTCCCACCCGTCACGGGCTCCGGCGAGCCGGGCGGCGGCAGCGGCCTGCCGTACTCGCGCTGCACCTTCGCTTCGAGCGCGGACATCACGCGGTCGGCGTCGTCGAGCCGGCCTTTTTGCGCAAGCCAGCGCGGGCTTTCCGGCAGATTGCGGCGAATCCACCAGACGAAGAGCGCACCGTGCGCGCCGATCACGACGACCCAGCGCCAGCCGTCGATACCGAACGGCGCGCGCGGCACGAGCAGATACGCGAGAAACGCGACGATCGGCACCGCCATGAAGCCCACCGCCTGCTCGCACGCGAACGCGCGCCCGCGGATGTGCTTCGGCGCGAGTTCGGAGATATACGTGCCGATGGTCACCAGTTCCACGCCGATGCCGATGCCCGCCACGAAGCGCCAGAAGTTGAGGCCCGTGGCCGTCTCCTGAAACGCCATCACGAGATTCGCGGCCGTGTACCACAGCAGCGAGTACGTGAAGATCGCGCGGCGGCCGAAGCGGTCGGCGAGAAAGCCGCACGCGACCGTGCCGATGAACAATCCCGCGAACAGCGACGCGATGAAGCTCGCCACGCCCGTCATGCCGAAGAAGCCGGACGTGGCGGGCGTCAAAATGCCGCTTTTGACGAGGCCCGGCGCGACGTAGCCCGAATACAGCAGGTCGTAAAGCTCGAAAAAGAAGCCGAGGCTCAGCATCACGATGAGCTTCCAGACGCTGCGCGTCGCGGGCAGGCGGTCGAGGCGCGCAGAAATAAGGCCGGCGGAAAGCGCGGGCGTGGCCGCATCGGCGGGGGCGCGGCTCATGGCGGCCGCGGGTGAGGTGTTCATCGGTGTCGTCTCCTGTCGGCCGAAGCGGGCGCTTCGTTTCGGCTTCATGCAAAGTTCTTCGGGGCCGCGCTTCGTGCCGCGCTTCGTGCCGCACCTCGCGTGCTCCCCGCTCGCGCGCGCAAAAGCGCGTCGGCGCGAAACGAAGGCCGCATTCTAACCGTGCGGATCGGGATTTCCCGGGGCATCCTTGGCCGTTGCGAATGCGTCTTTAAGCGAGGAAATGTTCTAAAGCGCCGCTATCGGTGATTTCACTAGGTCCCGTAGTATTTTGGCTTGGTAACCTTCTGCCGTTTCCGCGCGGACACGATCCGCCGAATGCCCGCCGTCCGGCGCTCACCAGCGATCACGACCGATCGCCGCCTGCGCCGGGCGCACCCGGAACGAGACCTTTCGGGCTGAACCGACCATCCTTTGGAGTTAACAAGTGAAGAAACTGCTTGCCGCTTTGTCGATGTCCCTTCTCGCCGCCACGTCGTTTACCGCCGTCACGGCGCACGCCAAGGACTATTCGACGATCCGCTTCGGCGTCGATGCAAGCTACCCCCCGTTCGAATCGAAGGGTTCGGACGGCAAGCTGGTCGGTTTCGACATCGATCTCGGCAATGAAATCTGCACGCGCCTGAAGGCCAAGTGCGTGTGGATCGAAAACGACTTCGACGGCATGATCCCCGCGCTCAAGGCCAAGAAGTTCGACGGCGTGCTCTCGTCCATGTCGATGACGCCGCAACGCGCCGAGCAGATCGCCTTCTCGAGCAAGCTCTTCAACACGCCGACGCGCCTCGTCGCGAAGAAAGGCAGCAACATCCAGCCGACGGCTGAAAGCCTGAAGGGCAAGAACGTGGGCGTCGAACAGGGCACGATCCAGGAAACGTACGCGAAGACCTACTGGGCGCCGAAGGGCGTGACGGTCACGCCGTACCAGAACCAGGACCAGGTCTACGCCGACCTGACCTCGGGCCGTCTGGACGCCGCGCTGCAAGACGCGGTGCAGGCCGACCTCGGCTTCCTGAAGACGCCGCGCGGCGCGGGCTTCGACTTCGCGGGCAAGGATCTCGTCGATGCGAAGATCCTCGGCAACGGCGCGGGCATCGGTCTGCGCAAGGAAGACACCGACCTGAAGGCGAAGATCGACAAGGCGATCGCCGACATCATCAAGGACGGCACCTACAAGAAGCTCGAGAAGAAGTACTTCGACTTCGACGTGTACGGCGGCTAATCGCTTCCTGAGCGTTCAACAAGCGGGCTCCGCGTTTCCAGACGCGGAGCCCGTTGTCTTTTGCAGGCGCTGAAACCGCCCGCTTCCGGCGCTTCGGATTTCGGCTAAGATCGAACGTCCGGGGCTGCGCTCGCGGGCAGAGACACCGCCGCGCCACGCCCCGTCCGGATCAGCAACCCACAGAGGCAAGACCCGCGCACCCGCGTGCGCGCGAATACTATGCAGACTAAAACTCATCAACTGATCTCGCCGACGCTCGGCACTTCCCGCAGCATCACGAGTTTTCATTACGGCCCGGGCGGCGGACAGAAAATCTATATTCAATCGTCGCTGCACGCCGACGAACTGCCGGGCATGCTGGTCGCGTGGAAACTGCGCCGCCATCTCGCCGCGCTCGAAACCGCCGGCAAGCTGCGCGGCGAAGTGGTGATCGTGCCGGTGCCGAATCCGATCGGCCTGAGCCAATTCCTGCACGGCAATCTGCTCGGCCGCTTCGAAACCAACAGCGGCCACAACTTCAACCGCAATTTCTACGATCTTGCCGCGCTGATCGCGCCGCGCGTCGAAGCGCGTCTCGGCAAGGACGCCGACGCCAACAAGCTCGCCGTGCGCGCCGCGATGAAAGAAGCGCTCGACGAACAGACGCCGCGCACCGAACTGGAATCGCAACGTCTCGCGCTGCAGAAGCTGTCGTTCGACGCCGATGTCGTGCTGGACCTGCATTGCGACCTCGACGCCGCGCTGCATCTGTACACGAACCCGGACATCTGGGACGAAGTCGAGCCGCTCGCGCGCTATCTCGATGCGAAGGCGTCGCTGCTCGCGCTGAATTCGGTCGGCAATCCGTTCGACGAAATCCACAGCTTCTGCTGGTCGGACCTGCGTGCGCGCTACGGCGAGCGCTTCCCGATTCCGAACGGCGGCATTTCGGTGACGGTCGAACTGCGCAGCCAGCATGACGTGACGCACGAACTCGCCGATAAAGACGCGCAGGCCATCGTCAACTATCTGATTCACCGCGGCGTGATCGATGCCCCCGCCGTCGAGCAGCCGCCGCTCGCGTTCCCGGCGACGCCCCTTGCGGGCGCGGAGCCGATCGTCGCGCCGGTGTCGGGCGTGCTCGTGTTTCGCGCGCAAGTGGGCGCGTTCATCGATGCGGGCGAAGCCATCGCCGATATCATCGATCCGCTCACGGACACCGTCACCACGCTCAAGTGCACGACCTCCGGCGTGATGTACGCGCGGCAGATCATGCGCTTCGCGCCGGCGGGCATGGAAGTGGCGCGCATCGCGGGGGCGACGGCGTATCGCACGGGCTCGTTGTTATCGGCGTGACGCGCGCCTTGAGTTAAAACGCCACGAGACCGCACTGCGCGGCGACGACACGCCAGCCGCCCGCGGTCTCTCCCCACGTTCGCGTGTAGCGCAAGCTGCCCGCGAACGGCGCGCCGGCGAACGTGCCGGAAAGCGCCACGCGCGTGACGGTCACGGCAAACGCACCGTACAGGCGAACGCTCTGCTCTTCCACATCGAGCCGGTCGATGCGCTGCATGCCATAGCGATGGCCGTTCAGGTCGTCCGACTTGCTCCAGACCTTGCCGGTGGCATCGACGAAACTCAGGTCGTCGGCGAGCAGCGCATCGAGCGCCTTCACGTCCGATGTCGTCATCGCCTTCCTGAGCTGCTCTTCCAGTTCGCGGATTCCTTTCTCGTCCATGTTCTCGCTCGCGGTGAATGGAACCGCCGGCATACCGCGCGCGTGCGTGCGTGCTCACACGCGGCCGCGATGCGCCAGTCCCGTTGCACACGCGACACAGCGGCAGGCTTCGAGACCGCTGTCACATTTCTTTCGTCACCGACCGCTACATTTGCGCCCGTCGCCGCCACGCGCCGTTCAGAGCGCGACGCGCCGCCGACACGCGCTGCCCGTGCACTCTCTCGCAGCGCGGCCACACACCGCGAACCTACTCACGGAGCTTGTTTTGAAGAAGAACCTCTTGGCAGCCGCCGCGCTCGCCGCATTCGCGTGCATCGCGACTTCCGCCCACGCACAGAGCAGCGTGACGCTGTACGGCGTCATCGACGCCGGTATCAGTTACGCGAACAACAGCGCCACGCGCACCGGCAGCGATCATCTGTTCAAGTACGACGACGGCGTCGCTCAGGGCAGCCGCTGGGGCCTGCGCGGCTCGGAAGATCTGGGCGGCGGACTGAAGGCGCTCTTCGTGCTCGAAAACGGCTTCAATAGCGGCACGGGCGCGCTCGGTCAGGGCGGCGCGGAATTCGGCCGTCAGGCGTACGTCGGCCTCGCGAAGAACGATGTCGGCTCGCTCACGTTCGGCCGTCAGTACTCGTTCTCGACCGATTATCTCGGCTCGGCCTACTCGATCGGCGGCCAAACCGTCGCGGGCAACTACGCGTATCACATCAACGACGTCGATCAACTCACGTCGAGCCGCATCAACAACGCGGTGAAGTTCAGCAGCGCGAGCTTCTACGGCGTGACGTTCGGCGCGATGTACGGCTTCTCGAACCAGGCGGGCGCATTCGCCGGCGCGCCCAACACGACGGTCGGCACGACGACCGTCGCGGGTTCGTCGCGTGCTTACAGCTTCGGCCTGAACTACAAGGCAGGCCCGTTCGGCATCGGCGCGGCCTATACCGACATCCGCTTCCCCGGTGCGGCGACGCCCGCGTTCAGCACGAGCATCGCGAACATCGCGACGGGCGGCGCGAAGGACCTGCGCACGTTCGGCATCGGCGCGAACTACGCGTTCGGCGCGGCGACGGTGTTCGGCCTCTGGACCAACACGCGTTTCGAACCGGTCACGGGCGGAAGCTCGAAGTTCAACGCATATGAAATCGGCGGCAAGTACGCATTCACGCCGGCGGTCACCGCAGGCCTCGGCTACACGTACATGAACCTGTCCGATGCGTTCCAGGGCCACTGGCATCAGATCGACGCGAGCGCCGACTACGCGCTCAGCAAGCGCACCGATGTGTACGTGCTCGCGATCTACCAGAAGGCGTCGGGTGCGAATCGCGGCGTCCAGAACCAGGCGCAGATCGGCTCCGCAACGAGCTACTTCGGCACCTCGGGCGCGGGTGAAAACAATCAGCTCGCGTTCCGCATCGGCGTGCGTCACAAGTTCTGATCGCGCGTTGAAGCTGTCGAATCACGCATGAAACCGGGCCGCGAATCGCGGCCCGGTTTCATTTTACTTGCCCTTCTTGCCGTTGCTCTCCGCCTTGAACTGCGCGACGCGCTCGTCCATCATCTTGCGAATTGCGCGGCCAATCAGCCTGTAATCGCTCTCGTTGAGATTCGCGAGCGACACGCGCCCGGACGGATGCTGCGTGCCGAAGCCGCGACCCGGCAGCAGCACCACGCGCGCTTCCTTCGCGAGCCTGAAGAGCAGCTCGGACGGCTGCGTGTTCTTCATGAGCCACTCGACATACTCGCGTCCGTGCATGCGCTCGCCGATATATTCGGCATCGAGAATCGTGTAGTAGTCCACGAGATTCTTGTCGTCGTCCTCGAGCGGAATGCCGAGTTCGCGATACAACGCCTGCTTGCGATTCCGAATGAGCCGCTTTAACGCGTTCTTGTAGGCATCGGGCGTATCCATCAGCGCGAAGAGCGAGAACAGCACCATCTGCACCTGCTGCGGCGTCGACAAACCCGCCGTGTGATTCAGCGCGACGGTGCGGCTATCGGCCACCAGACGGTCGATGAACTTCAGCTTGTCCGGCTCCGTGGTGATGGATTCATAGCGTTCGTGAAGGATCGCTTTCTCATTGGCGGGCAGCGCGGCAAGCTGCTCGTCGAAGATATTCTCGCGATGCGTCGCAATGGCGCCGAGCCGCCAGCCAGTCGCGCCGAAATACTTCGAATACGAATAGACGAGAATCGTGTTCTTCGGGCACAGCGCGAAGAGCGAAACGAAGTCGTCGGCGAAAGTGCCGTAGACGTCGTCGGTCAGCAGAATGAGATCGGGCCTTTCCTTCACGATTTCCGCGATATACGCGAGACTGTCGTCGTCCATTTTCACCGAGGGCGGATTGCTCGGATTCACGAGAAAGAACGCCTTGACCTTCGGATCGCGCAGCTTGTCGAGTTCCTCCTTCGAGTATTGCCAGCCTCGCGTGACATCCGCGTTGAGGTTCACCACTTCGAGCTTGTAGTCGTTTAGACGCGGAATCTCGATGTACGGCGTGAAGATCGGCACGCCGAGCGCAATCGTATCGCCGGGCTTGATGAGGAAGTTCTCGCGCATCGTGTTGAAGATGTACGTCATCGCGGCGGTTCCGCCTTCGACCGCGAAGATGTCGAACTCGCCGACGAACGGATGCCTGCCGATCATCTCGCGCCGCAAATATTGCCCGACGATCACTTCCGACAGCTTGAGCATGCGGTCCGGCACCGGGTAATTCGACGCGAGAATGCCTTCGCACATCTCGTAGAGAAAGTCGCCCGCGTTGAGGCCGAGCTGATCGCGTACATACGACACCGCGCCGACCAGAAAGTCGATGCCCGGCGTCCCCTTGTTGTCGCGCGCGAAGATTTCGAAGCGCTCTTCTAGCCCCTCATGCTTCGGAAACCCGCCGATGCCTTCGGGCATGTACGCAAACGAGCGCTCGGATTCGCGCATCGCAAAGAGTCCGAGTTGCCAGAAACCGTGACGCGGAATCGTCGCCAGGAAATTCGGATTGCCGCGCCCCGCGTTGAGCATGGCCACATTGGCCGGGCGATCCACCACGCCGCCGCCTGCCGCCTTGATGAGTTCGTCCTTGAGTTCGAACGGACTGAGCGATGCCATCGCGGCGCGGCCGTCGGAACCGGACTTCGAGGACTTTGACATCCAACACCCCCAGGAAATGAGCAATCAAACGGGAAGACACGAAGAGACGCGGGCGCGTCCCACTCTCAGGTCAGAAGCATCACCATGACCATCCCCCAGATGGTCAGCAGCGTGTTGCCGACGGCATACGTGACCGTGTAGCCGAGGCCCGGCACCTGGCTCTTCGCGGCGTCGCAGATCATGCCGAGCGCGGCGGTAGTCGTGCGGGCGCCCGCGCAGATGCCGAGCACGAGCGCGGGATGAAACTTGAACACGTACTTGGCGATATACATGCCGATGATGAGCGGCACCGACGACGCGAAAATGCCCCATAAAAACAGACTCACGCCGAGCTTTTGCAGACCCGCGACGAACCCCGGCCCCGCCGATATCCCGACCACCGCGATAAACACGTTGAGGCCGACGGAGTTCATGAACCAGATCGTCGGCGAGGGAATGCGGCCGAAGGTCGGATGAATGGCGCGCAGCCAGCCGAACACGATGCCCGCGATCAGCGCGCCGCCCGCCGTGGACAGCGTGATCGGAATTGCGCCGAAGCGAATGACGATCGCGCCGATCAGCGCGCCCAGCGTGATGGCGAGGCCGACGAACGCCATGTCCGCCGCATCGCTCGGGCGGTCGATCACGCCGACCGCGTTCGCCACGGCGGTCGTGTCCTGCGTGCGGCCGACGATCGTCACCGTGTCGCCGCGATACAGCTTGGTGCTCGGCAGCACGGGAATCGGCGTTTCGGTGATGCCGCGCTTGATCTTGCGGATGAACACGCCGCGCGCGCCCGGCGTTTGCGCCAGTTCCGCGAGCGTTTTGCCCTCGATGCGCTTGTTCGTCAGATAGATGTCGACGCCTTCGACCGGCACGGACAGCAGTTCGGCATCGTCCACTTCTTTCGCGGCCGAGCCGAGCACATCGACGAGCTGCTCGCGCCGCCCGACGACCGCGACGATATCGCCCGCCTGGAGCACGTCGTCGAGCTTCGCTTCCTGCATCGCGCCGTTGCGCCGGATTCGCTCGATGAAAAGCCGCGCGCCGCCGGGCAGCACGGACTCCGCCTCGCCCACGGTCATGCCGACAGCCCGCCCCTGCTCCGCCACGCGATACGCGCGCAACGAGAACTGATGCCAGCCCATGCCCGCGCCGCCGAGTTCCGACGATCCGGCCAGTTGTTGCTCGTAGTCCTTGCAGGCCGCGACGAGATCGATGTTGAGGAGCTTCGGCCCGAGCATCGCGAGAATCAGCGCGGAGCCGATGGTGCCGAAGATATAGGTGACGGCGTAGGCGGTGGGCATCGCGTCGAGCAGCGCCTTGGTCTCGGCAGGCGGCAGGCCGAGCCTGTTGATGGCGTCGGTGGCGAGGCCCATCGATGCCGATATCGTCTGGGATCCGGCGAAAAGCCCGGCCGCCGATCCGATGTCATAACCCGCTATCTTCGCGGCGGCATAGGGCGCGGCGAGACAGAGCACGCATTGAATGACGGAGAAAAGCGCCTGCGGCAAGCCGTCTTTCGCAATGCCGCGCACGAATTGCGGACCGACGCCATAACCGACTGCAAAAAGAAACATCAGAAAGAAAACGGCTTTGACATTCGATGAAATCGTGATGCCGAGTTGCCCGATTGCGATAGCTGCAAGCAAGGTTGCCGTGACCGCGCCGAGGCTGAATCCTTTAAAACTTTTTCCGCCGACCCAATACCCGATTCCAAGAGAAAGAAAGATGGCGATTTCCGGGTACGCGCGCAGCGCTTGTGTAAGCCACGACATATGCACTCCTTTGCGCGATGACTCTCGCGACCGTTACGTGCTCCCCGAGCACGAGGGAAACGCAGGGAATGAGCGGGCAGAGCGGCGCACGTGCGTCGATGCTGACGGACGATGCGCGTCCACCAAATGTCGAAGATGCGTTGGATCGTTCATGGAAACGAATCCCGGCATGTAGGCTTAAAGCAGATTGGCAGTCACCAATACACTATTTCGGAGATGCAGTTGAGATCAATTTCGATAATTTCGATGCGCGCTCGTATGAGCTTCATCGTTTCAGAGTGCGCTATCAATTCACTTGCATTTCATTTCGGATGCCGAACTACCAGAGCGCACAATAAAACAGCGGCCGAAGCCGCCGTTTTCATTCTCACGCAAAAACAGATGCGAACTTACTCCGCCGTTTCCAGCAGCGGATAATCCGTATAACCTTTCTCGCCCGGCGCATAGAACGTCGACGTGTCCGGCTCGTTCCACTGCGCACCGAGTTCCAGGCGGCGCACGAGGTCCGAATTCGCGATGAACGACTTGCCCCAGGCCACCGCGTCGGCATCGCCGCGCGCGATGATCGCTTCGGCGCTTTCCTTCGTGAACTTCTCGTTGACGATATACACGCCGCCGAATTCCTTCTTCAATTGCGGGCCGAGGCTGTCCGGGCCTTCCGCCTCACGCGCCGCGATGAACGCGATCTTGCGCTTGCCCAGCTCGCGCGCGACATAACCGAAGGTCGCAGCGCGATCGCTGTCGCCCATCGTGTGCGAATCGGCGCGCGGCGCGAGGTGCATGCCGACGCGATCCGCGCCCCACACTTCAATACACGCATCGGTCACTTCGAGCATCAGGCGTGCGCGGTTTTCGACCGGGCCGCCGTATGCGTCGGTGCGCTTGTTGGTGCTGTCCTGCAGGAACTGGTCGAGCAGATAACCGTTCGCGCCATGCACTTCGACGCCATCGAAACCGGCGCGCTTCGCGTTCTCCGCGCCCTTGCGATAAGCCGCGACGATGCCCGCGATTTCATCGAGTTCGAGTGCGCGCGGCGTCACATACGGACGCTGCGGACGCACGAGGCTCACGTGGCCTTCCGCTGCGATCGCGCTCGGCGCAACCGGCAATTCGCCGTCCAGGAAGACCGGATCGGAGATGCGGCCCACGTGCCACAGTTGCAGCACGATCTTGCCGCCTGCATCGTGCACCGCCTTCGTGACGAGCTTCCAGCCTTCGACCTGTTCGTCGGACCAGATGCCCGGCGTATCGGCATAACCGACGCCTTGCGGCGTGACGGACGTCGCCTCGCTGATGATGAGACCCGCCGATGCGCGATCGGCGTAATACTGCGCCATCAGCGCGTTCGGCACACGTTCCACGCCCGCGCGCTGACGCGTGAGCGGCGCCATGACGATGCGGTTCTTGAGCGTCAACGCACCTGCTTGAAGCGGATCGAAAAGAGTCGGCATAACGGAAGGTATCCTAAGTAAATTGAAAGTTTGCTGTCACCGGGACGGTACTCGAAGGCTCAAAGATTTCCGATGGAATCGCGGAACGCCTGAATGACCGCTTCGTCGCGCTTGAAGAACACCCATTGCCCGACGCGCTTCGTGGTGACGAGCCCGGCCTTATGCAAGGTCGCGAGATGCGCGGAAACGGTGGACTGCGACATGCCGCAGCGCCCATCGATCTGACCCGCGCAGACGCCATGCGACAGCGGCAATTCCTGATTCGGGAAATGCTGCTCCGGCTCCTTCAGCCACTCGAGAATCTCGCGGCGAAGGGGGTTGGCGAGGGCCTTGTGAATTGCGTCGATGTCCATTTCGTTGCTCAAACGTCTGACGATTCATGCATGCTGCCGTGTACCGAATCGTCTCAGAACGAAGTATATATCGTTAATGTCCGATATGCAAGCTGCGTTCACGCGCGGTCCCTGAACTGCCCGGCGAGCGCGAGAAGAATGGAAATGAATTCGTCCGTCGCCTGCGACGACGCTTCGTTCTTCCGCGTGATGACGCTGTAGTTCGTCAAGGTCCGGCGGATCGGCACGCTCACGTAGCCCAGCAGGCCGTTCCTGACGTATCGGTCCATTGCGGCTTGCGGCTGGAGGGAAAGCATGTCGGTGGCCTGCAATAGCTCGAGCGTCGAGAAGATGGAAGGCGTCTCCACGATTCCCACGGGCGCGACGATGCCCGCCGCCGCGAACGTCTCCTCGAAGAGCTGACGCATCGCGGTGCCGGGCGGATACAGAATCCACGGCCATCGTCCGAGATCGGCAATCTCCACATGCTCTTGTTCGAGCAACGGATGATGCTGCCCGACAACCGCACGCGCGGGTTCCGCCAAGAGATCGACGACATCGAAGAGCGCACCGTGCCTCGGCTCCGTCGGGCGGCCGACCATCACATCGAGCCGCTTTTCTTCGAGCCACATCGCGAGTTGATCGCTGCTCTGTTCGACGAGCTTGATGATGAGCCGCGGCCGTCGTCGCTGAATCTCCTTCACGGCGGCGATGACGAGTTGCGCGGCGGAAGCCGGAATGAATCCCACCGTGAGATGGCCGTAGCCGCCGTTCTTCAGCGTGGCGAACTCGCCCGAGAACTTGCCGAGATTGGCGAGCGTGGTGCTGGCGTATCGCACCGACAAGGCACCGAGATTCGTGGGCCGCATTTCGCGCGGCAGCCGTTCGAAGAGCGGCGCGCCGAACATCGCTTCGACGTCGCTCAGGATCTTCGTGGCCGCGGGCTGTGTCACGTGCATCTGTTCAGCCGCGATGCGCAGGTTGCGGGTGCGGCCGAGCAGTTCGAGCAATTGCAGATGCCTGAAGCGCAGCTTCGTCAGGACTTGGGACGTCGAGATGGCGGAATCGTGCGACATAAGGGTAAACGCAGACGACCTCATAACCGGATGGAATCGATTCTACGCAATTAGCGATTGGACGCTTATCGAACGGCCAACGGACAATCGAGCAAAGTATTGGATCCAAACTCACTCCCTCTATTTAAGCGAAACCGATGAACGAAAAAGTCCGCTATTCCGCTACCGAGCTGCAACACTTCGCACAGGCTTTATTGAGCAAAGCGGGTCTCGACGAACCGAAGGCGAAAGCCGTCGCGGCGACGCTCGTCGACGGCGACCTGATGGGACACGATACACACGGTCTCGCGTTGCTCGCGCCGTATATCGGCGAGATCGAACGTGCAACCATGACCCGTACCGGCGAGCCGGACGTGATCTCGGATCGCGGCGCGAGCCTGCTATGGGATGGCCGGCGTCTTCCCGGTCCGTGGCTCGTGCTCAAGGGCATCGAAACGCTCGCGCCGCGCGCGAGAGAGTATGGAAGCGCGACGCTGGTGATTCGCCGCAGTCATCACATCGCCTGCCTGGCGAGCTATCTGGAGAAGGCCACGGCCGACGGATTCATGATCGTGCTCAGCAGTTCCGATCCGGCGGTGCAGAGCGTGGCACCGCACGGCGGCACGCGCTCCGTCTTCACGCCCAATCCGATCGCAGCCGGCATCCCTACTTCCGGCACGCCGTTCCTGATCGACGTTTCGTCATCGACGGTGACCAACGCCATGACCGCGCGCCGGCACAAGGCCGGGCAACTCTTCGACGAAGCATGCTTCATCGATGCGAACGGAGAGCCGAGCCGCGATCCCGGCGTGCTGTCGGCCAATCCGCCGGGGTCCATCCTGCCGGTCGGCGGCCTGACGTGGGGACATAAAGGATTCGGCCTCGCGCTGCTGATCGAGGCGATGACGGGAGGACTCGCGGGTCACGGTCGCGCCGATCCCGCTGACGGATGGGGCGCCACCGTGTTCCTCTCGCTATACGATCCGGCCGCTTTCGGCGGCCCCGATGCGTTCACGAGACAGATGGACTGGATCGGCGATGCATGCCGCGAAAATCCGCCCCGCCCGGGCGTTGCGAATGTGCGGATGCCGGGCGATCGCGGACTGAGCCTCAAGCGCGATCAACTGCGCGATGGCGTTGCGCTGCATCCGACCATCGCGCCCGCGCTCGAAGCCTGCGCCGAGCGCTACGACTTGCGGTTTCCCGCTGCATTGACCGAGTAATGCATACGATGCACCCGCGACGAACATCGCGGGTGCATCGCGTTCAACGCTTGCTGCCCTGCACTGCCGCCGGAATCGGATCGCGCACGAGCAACCAATAGCCAATGACCGCGACACCCGCCACGCCCGCGCCGACGAACAACGCAGGATGGAACGAGTGCGTCTGCTGCACGATGAAGCCGGTGATCACCGGCGCCAGTGCGCCCCCGAAATAGCCCCCGAAATTCTGCATCGAACCGATGGATGCGGTGCAGTTCGCCGGCGCCGCGACGGAAGCCATCGCCCAGGCCGCGCTGCTCGACACGTACAGCAGCAGCATCGAGATCGAGATGAAGACCACCGCGAGCGTCGCGCTATGCGTGAGGCCCGTGAGGACCGTGAAGATAGCCACGCCCAGCAGCGATGCAGCCATCGGATACTTGCGGCTGTTGATGGCGGAGACACCACGCTTTGCGAGCACATCGCATACCTTGCCGCCCGACAGACTGCCCACCACGCCGAACAAATACGGAACCGCCGCGACCCATCCAGACTTCGAGATGGTCAGGTGAAACTCCATCTGAAGGTACGTCGGCAGCCACGCGTTGTAGAGCCAGAGAACGTAGATCGTGCCGAAGAAGCCCAGCAGCATGCCCCACGTCGTGCCGAATCCGAAGAGACGCCGCCAGTCGTTCCACGTCGGCCGCGACGCGACTTCGCCATCGACATCGGTCAGATAGGCGCGCTCGCGCTGAGTGAGATTGACTTGATGCGGGTCGCGATGCACGAGGTAAAAGGCCAATGCGAGCACGAGTCCGGCAATGCCCATGATGCCGAACATCCATCGCCAGCCTACAGTCAGCATCACGACGGTCAGCAAGGGCGCGGATATGGCGGTGCCGAGCGTCGATGAACTGTTCCAGATGCCCGTGGCCGCGCCGCGCTCCTTCTTGCCGAACCAGTCACGAACGACTTTCGCGCTCGTCGGGAATTGCGGCGCTTCGCCGACGCCGAGGACCATGCGAGCGGCAAAGAACTGTCCGAAGCTGCTCACCACGCCGCCGAACGCCTGCGCGACGGACCACGTCGCGAGACTGACCGAGAGCATGACGCGCGCGCCGAAGCGATCGACGAATGCGCCTGCCGGCAATTGCGCAAACGCATAGGCCCATAGGAATGCCGAGAGCAGCAAGCCCATTTCCGCGACCGAAAGCCCGAGGTCTTGCCGGATGAGTGGATTCGCAATGGAAAGCGTCGCGCGATCGATATAGTTGACGATCCCACTTAGTAGGAGCAACGCAAGCGCGGTACGTTGAATTCTCCGCACTCTCGCCGAAGCCTTGTCACTGCTGGCGATGTCATGAGCGCCGCTTGCGTCCGGCTGCGGCACGCCCGAAACGGGGGACGACTGCTCCATATGAAAGTCTCCTGGGAAGGTCTGTTCTTGGCGAATCTGTTATTGGAATTCACGTGCGCGTAAGGCAGTCGTGAACTGACGCACGATATGACCGCATCGGTCAGAAATCCAATCAAATTTACCCGCAAACCGATTCCATTTGTTTATCGCGCGGTAGGTGCAAACCCGCGCATCTTGCTAAGGACTGTGGTCTATCCTCCATTTGACCGGCGTTCTCATTCCTGCGGCTGTCAGAACGGTTCGCATTAACCCTTCGACTAGACGAGCAAGTCAGTTTCTCAAGGTTCAACGCGACAAATGAGTTCTGTCACAGTGTGCTGTTTTTCGTGACTTCAAAGACAGCGCTTCGACAATGCCCTGCTACGATGAAATTCACACGCGTCGCGGTGTGACGCAAATACTTTTCGGTCATCGAGAAACACGTATGAGTCGTCAAAAGGCATCCGGCAAGAAAGGCTTGCCATCGAAAAAAGATCTGGAGGCAATGTCGAACTTCCGCTACCAGTTGCGGAAGTTCCTTCGCTATTCGGAAGAAGTCACGCAAGCTGCCGGAATTACACCGCTGCAATATCAGATGCTGCTGCATGTGCGCGGAATGCCGGGAAAGTCGTGGGCCACGGTCGGCGAACTGGCCGAACGGCTGCAGGCAGCGCCCAATGGCACCGCCGCGCTGGTGAGCCGATGCGAGGCCGCCGGTCTCGTCGTGCGCAAGCCTGGCGAAGCAGACCGTCGGCAAGTCGAAGTGCATCTCACGCAGAAAGGCGAGCAATGCCTGCTCTTGCTTGCATCGCGCCATTTAAGGGAGATTCAGGCCTTCGGCTGGCTTGCCGACAGCGTGTAGCGCCGGGGCCGCGCATAAGATGCACAGTTCAGTCATGTTGTGACCTAACTGTGACGTCGCCCTCCTCTTGCGCGAACCGGAGCGCTTTCAGCGCGCTTCGGCACGGATCGAATCTGCCAACGCACAACGCGCGCGCGGAACGCGCCCCGAACGTCGATGTCACCGATTTATGCGTTCTCCGACAACGGTCTGGTAATCTCCGCGATTTCCTCTGCCGTCAATTTGGAACGATCGAAACATGGATACACCCTTCAACGAACGCGGCGTCACGTTGTCGCGCGCAGGCCTTTCAGCTTCGGGCCAGATGATTCCGATGCGCGAATTGCGCACCGCGCGAGTCGTGAAAATCGAGCGCAAGAAGCCGCTGCCGATCGGCCTTGCGGTGATCGGGCTCGTCGCATTGGGCGCGGGCATCGCGACCGGCGTGGGCGCCGCGCTCGTGCTGGGCGTGATGATCGTCGTGGTCGGTTATCTGTCGTGGATTACGCAGGACGTCATCTATCAGTTGATGGTATCGACGCCCGATGGCGAACGCGAAGTGCTCATCACGAAGGATCAGAAATTCGCGGACCGCGTGGCCGCGCTCGTCGGCGAAGCGGTCGCGAAACATGCGCAAACCGCCGCCGCGCGCCCGCAGGCGTGATGCAAGGCGCGCGGCGATCGGCGGTCAATTGAAGTCCAGCGGCTCGACGTGCCAGATCTCGCGCGCATACTCCGCGATCGTGCGGTCCGATGAAAATATCCCCATACCCGCGACGTTTTCAATGGCGCTCTTCGTCCACGCTTCCTTGTCGCGGTACTTGAGATCGACTTCGGTTTGCGTCTTGTCGAAGCTGTCGAAGTCGGCGAGCACCATGTAGTGATCGCCCCAGTCCACGAGCGTGTGGAAGATGTCATAGAAACGATGCGGCTCTTCCGGCGAGAAATGCCCGAGCCGGATCTGATCGAGCGCGAGCTTCAACTCCGCGTTCTCCTCGTAAATCTGCCGCGGCCGATACCCCGCCGCGCGAAGCGATTCGATCTCGTCCGTCGTGTGCCCGAAGATGAAGATGTTCTCGCGCCCGACGGCATCGCATATCTCGATGTTCGCGCCATCCAGCGTGCCGATGGTCAGCGCCCCGTTCAACGCGAGCTTCATGTTGCCGGTGCCGGATGCTTCGGTGCCGGCCATCGAAATCTGCTGTGAAAGGTCGGCCGCCGGAATGATGAGTTCCGCCACGCTCACGCCGTAGTTCGGAATGAAGCCCACTTTCAGGCGATCGCCGACGAGCGGGTCCGCGTTGATACGCTTCGCGACATCGTTGATGAGCTTGATGATGTTCTTCGCCATCTTGTACGCGGACGCAGCCTTGCCCGCGAACATCACCACGCGCGGCGTCCAGTCCTTTTCCGGATTCTCGCGAATGCGGTTGTAGCGCACGATCACATACAGGATGTTGAGCAACTGCCGCTTGTATTCGTGGATGCGCTTCACTTGCAGATCGAACAGCGCCTCGGGATTGATGATGGCGTTGGCCTCGCGTTTCGCGCGTTCGACGAGCCGCATCTTGTTCGCGAACTTCGCTTCGTGAAAAGCCTGGCGAAACTCGGGATCGTCGCGCCATTCGCGCAGCCGCGCGAGTTCGAACAAGTCGGTGCGCCAGCGCGTGCCGAGCCGCTTGTCGATCAGCGACGACAACGAAGGACTCGCCTGCGCAAGCCAGCGGCGCGGCGTGATGCCGTTCGTCACGTTGGTGAAGCGCTCGGGATACATGCGCGCGAAGTCGGAGAAGATGTTCTGCACCATCAGTTGCGAGTGCAGCTTCGATACGCCATTGACCTTCTGGCTCGCGACGATCGCGAGATGCGCCATGCGCACCCGGCGCTGGCCGTATTCATCGACGAGCGATATGCGGCGGATCAGATCGACATCGCGTCCGAACTTCTCGGTCACTTGCTTCAGGAACTGCGCGTTGATCTCGAAGATGATCTCGAGATGCCGTGGCAAGAGGCGGGCGAGCATTTCGACGTCCCACGTTTCGAGCGCCTCGGGCATGAGCGTGTGATTCGTGTACGAGAACATCTGCTGCACGAGCTTCCACGCCTTGTCCCACGGAACATGATGCGTATCGACGAGCAGGCGCATCAGTTCGGGAATCGCGAGCACCGGGTGCGTGTCGTTCAGATGCACCGCGACTTTTTCCGCGAGCCGCCCGAAATGCGTGTGCGTGCGCTGATAGCGGCGGATCAGATCCTGCATCGTCGCGGAGACGAAGAAATATTCCTGGCGCAGGCGCAGTTCGCGTCCGGCTTGCGTGGAATCGTCGGGATAAAGCAGACGCGATACGTGCTCGGACGTGTTCTTCGCCTCCACCGCGCGACGATAATCGCCCTGATTGAACGCGGAGAGATCGAATTCGTCGGTGGCGCGCGCGGACCACAGGCGCAGCGTGTTAGTCGCGGTCGTCGCGTAACCGGGGATGACCGTGTCGTAGGCCATCGCGTTCACATGCTCGGTATCGATCCATTCGGTGCGATCGCCGTGCTGCACCGTGCGCCCGCCGAAATGCACGGTGTACACCACTTCGGGCCGCGGAAATTCCCACGGATTGCCCGCGCGCAGCCAGTAATCGGGCATTTCGACCTGATTGCCCTCGACGATCGTCTGCCGGAACATGCCGTATTCATAGCGGATGCCGTAGCCGAAGCCGGGCACGCCGACCGTCGCCATCGAATCCAGAAAGCAGGCCGCGAGCCGCCCGAGGCCGCCGTTGCCGAGCGCCGCGTCCGGCTCCAGTTCTTCGAGCGTGGCCAGATCGACGCCGAGGCTCGCGAGCGCGTCGCGCACTTCGTCGTGGATGCCGAGCGCAAGCAGCGCATTGGTAAACGTCCTGCCGATGAGAAATTCCATCGACAGGTAATAGACGCGTTTCACGTCCTGTTCATATTGCTGGCGCGTGGTGCGCATCCAGCGCGCGACGAGGCGGTCGCGCACGGCAAGTTCGGCCGCGTGCAGCCAGTCGCGCGGCTGCGCGGTCGCCGCATCCTTGCCGACGCCGTACATCAGGCGGTTCGAGATGGAGCGCCGCAGCGCATCGACGGTGCTGTTGAGCTGGTCGAATTCCAGGTCGACGGATGTCATCGGTACCTCCGGTGTTTGCATCTTGAGCAACGACCGTCAAAGCGCGCCGTGAGTTCAGCGCCGCGCCCGTGGCGATCGATTCGGGGCGCGAATGACGGCCGTGCGCGCCCCGCGGGGAATCTCCGTGAGGGCAAAAATGCAGGTTACGCCACTTTTATTTTTTTTGGTACGACGATCCGCGCGATGGTTCCCCGGCCTTGCATTTCCGCCACAATCGGTAAATATTATTTCGGTCTCCGAATCATTATTGTGACAACGGCGTGAATGTGGGGGCAATGCATTCTTTCCGCTCAGTGCGCAATATGTGGGAAAGCATCGGCTAGACTCCCGGCTTTGCGTGCAAGCAATCGAAGAGGCTATCGATGTACAAGAAAGGCGTGGTGATCGAAATTCAATTCCCGCCCGAGCGCCTGAACGACGCCGCCGGCGATCCTTACTGGATCGATCTCACACTCGACGAAGCGCGCCGGCTGCATGCGCAGCTTTCGCGGCGCTTCGCCACGGAAAGCGATGCCCGCGCGAATCAGCCGCTCGACACGTTCTCCATCGAATAGCGGGGCAAAGAACAAGCGCAGTGCACGGTTGAACAAGACGAAGCGGCCAATCGCGCTGATACTGCGCGAATTCAGGCTCAACGCTTCGCTCATGTTTCCGTTGCTCACCGCGTCCGTCTTCGTGTTTCTCTGGTCGACGGGCTTCATCGTCGCGCGGGCGATCACGCCTTACGTCGATCCGAATCTCTACCTGCTCGCACGCTTTTGCGGAACGGCGATGCTGTTCGTCGCGGGCGCGCTCATCGCGCGTGTGCGCTGGCCAACGGGCCGCGACGCCATTCGGCAGATGTTCGCGGGCGCACTACTGCAGGGCGTATACCTCGGCGCGAGCTATTGGGCCGTGGCGCGCGGGCTCGGCGCGGGCGTCATGGCGCTGCTCGGCGCGCTGCAGCCGCTTCTGACCGCGGCCCTCGCGGCGCGTCTTTTCGGCGAAAAGCTTTCGATGCGCGCCTGGAGCGGCCTCGCGCTCGGACTCGCGGGCGTGGCGCTCGTGCTCGCGCCGAAGATCGCGGAAAGCGTGGGTCCGGCCGCGCATGCGGCGAACGCGGTGAACACAGCGCCGCAATGGCTCGTGGTGACGGTCGCCATCCTCGCTGTCTTCGCGATCACGGCGGGCACGCTGTATCAGAAGACATCGCTTGCAAACGCGGACATTCGCAGCGCGAGCGCCCTGCAAAACGCGGGCGCGGCGATCGTCGCGGCGGTGCTGGCTGCATCGCTCGGGGAACATCGCTTCATTCCCTCGATAACGACATGGATCTCGCTCGCATGGGGCATCGTGATGCTCTCCGGCGTCGCGACGACGCTGCTCGTGTGGATGGTCCGGCGCGGCGATGCATCACGCGCGACGGCGCTGCTCTTTCTCGCGCCGCCGCTCGCCGCGATCGAAAGCTACGTCGCGTTCGGCGAAACGCTCGGCGCCATTCAGATCGCGGGCTTCTGCGTCGCGCTGGCGGGCGTGCTGCTCGCGCGGTCGCAGTAGTCGATCATCAATCGACGTTGTTCGCCCCCGCCGGCACCTGCTGGCGCGCGGCCTTGCCGGGCCGGGGCGACCACGCGGGCCGCGCCTTCTTCGCCGTATCGATGACGACGAGATAACGCCCCGCCCACGGCGTCGTCTGCCGATTGGACTTCAGCACCCACATCGATTGCCCTTCGGCCGCGCGCGCATCGTACTGCGCGTCGATGATGCCGTGGTGATCGAAGAACGCGTTCAGCGTCGCCGGAATCCGCACGCAGCCCTTCGAATGACGCATGCCCAGCACGGGTTCGAGCTTCTCGGGGTCGGTCGCATGCATCTGGAAGCGCATCGGCGACACGCCGCCCTTGCCCCAGCCGCGTTCGCCATCGGCCCAGCCGAAATCGTAGATACGCATGTCGCGTGCGCCGTAGCCGCGAATGCCGAACTCGTTCAGCGTGCCTTCCGCGCGAAAGTCCATGTTGCCCGGCATGTGCTGGAACACGCCGAGCGGCGTCAGAAAGTGATCGTAGGTGCCGGGGCGTCCTGTCGATACGGGCGATGCGCCGATCATCGACCACGCCTCGCCCGACTTGGCGCGAAAGTAGACGAAGAGCGCCTGCACGTTCTCCGCGCGATCGACGAGCACGACGAATTCGTTGGCGAGATCGCCCTGACCGTGCGCGTCGAGCGCCTGCTGAAGCGCGCGGCCATAGGCTTGCTGATCGGCGGCCGGCACGTCGAGGCGGCGATTGACTTCCTTCGCGAAAGTCTGCCGCATCGCGTACGCGCCCTTCGGCGCGAGTCCCGTGCGTTGCCCGACGTTCGGCGCGGGCGGCTCGGGCGGCAGCGGCACTTCAGGCACGGCCGCTTCGGATGCGGCGCTCGCAGCCGATGCCGCTTCGGCTGCGGAAGCCCCCGACGCAGCCGATGCCGCCGATGCCTCGGACGCTTGCGACGCCGACGATGCCGCTTGCGGCGCGATCGGCACGGGCATCGCGGGAAGCGCCCGCGCGGGCGCGCTTGCGCTTTGCGGTGCGCTCGCGCCGTTCGGCAGCGGCGGTATCGGCAATATGGGCGGCATCTCGGCGCGCTTCGGCGCCGCGGTTGCCTGCGATGCACCCGACGCCGCCGATACCGCTTGCGCAGCGCTTGCCTGCGTCGTCATCAGAAGAAGGACGGCCAGCGCCGCGACCCCGGTTATTCGTGCGCCGAATGGCGTCTTGTTGTTTCCTGCGTGCTGCATTGATTGATCCGCTTGGCCTTCAGACTACGGACGATCGAGACGATCCTCCGCTTCGAACGATGGACGCTTCGCGCATCCATCGCGGTTCGTCTGAGCAATGTTCGTTCCGGGACGGCGTCAGAGTCCCTTGCATGACAAGCTCGAGAGATTAGGATAAAGATTCGGCCAATCGGCGGTAATGGCGCTTTGCGCGGCCTTGAGTGTGATATCGCCCGTGCAGACGCAGCGCTTCAGATAGACCGCGAGCCGCTCCTTGCGGCGCTGGCCGGCGCGGCCTTCCCAGCGACGCAGATCGAGATTGGCGGGCGAATTCGGCGAGCCGCCGAGGATCACCGGCATGCGGTGATCGAGCGCATATTCCGCTCCGAACGATGCATCGACGCCACGCTGCTTCAGCAGCCGATCTTTCTGATGCATCTGCATTTCGAACGACGGCAGCACGCGATCGGCATAGCCCGGCACGCAAATCGTATCGACGATAGTGGACTGCGTGACGCGCGCATCGAGCCAGTCCGAACGCTGGGCGCGCGCCGTGCCGCCACCGAACATGGCAACGAGCGCGACGACGGCCAGCGACGCCGCGCGCGCATTGAACCGACGCTTCGCGAAGACGCGTTCGATAACGAATGGGTCGCTTCGATTCATGCCTCGATGGGTCAAACGGATCGCGCGGCCATTGCAGGGCCGCCGGTTTGGGAGATCAACGGAGGTTCAATTAGAACACACGATCGCGCGGGAGCGCGCCTGCCGATGCACGTCAGACGGACAAGCGCGCGACCGCGAAAGCGCGACGCGAAGAGCCGGTCTGCGCGATCGTTTGAGCCATATCGATGCCCTGTTGCAACGTGCGCTACGCAAGACGCCATCGTTCTTGCGGCATGAACGTAATGCCGCTTCGCGCATGAACTGCGCAACGGCTATCGCAAACGAAGCCGCGCTCATCCACCGGGCGCGGCTTCGTTCACTATGCGACTACCCCGCGTTCTCCGGCGAAAGCGCCGCGCCGATCTTGTCGGCGGTCCTTTTCTGCAGCGTGATGATCCGGCTCATCGCCGCATGGTTTGACGTTGCTTCCTCATACATCTTCGCGAGATCGGCCTTGAGCTGCGTGCGCGAGCCGCCGTCGAGATAGACCATGTGCCCGGACGGATAGAACGTCGCGGACAGATTCTGCCGCACGGTCTTGTCGATGAGCGGCATGCGCTGAAGATCGATGATCGTCTGGTAGAACGGCGTCACGAAGTCGTACATGCCGTTCGCCGACAGCACCTTCAGATCGACGTTCAGCGCCATCACTGCGGCGAGATCGCCCGCCGTGTAGAGCACGATATCGCCCTTCGAATCGACGCCCTTCTCCGCGCCCGTCGGGTCCTTATGCTTGAAGTCCCAGTTGACGAACGCCTGATCGTTGAGATCCGTGAACGACGACGTGGACGTGAACTGCAACTGCTCGTTCAGATAGCTGTTCCACATCGACGTATAGACGCCGCTCACGGCGGTCATCGTCGGGTCGTTGCCGCCGGAGTTCGGATCGATCTTGCCCGCGATGCCGGTCGATATCGCCGTCACGCGGCCATCGTAGGAACCGAGCGCTTCGCCCTTCGATTTCAGCAGCGTCGTGAGGAAAAGCGAGTTGCCGCGGCTGTCGTAGGCGGCGATGTCGAGGCTCCACGCAAGCAGCGTCACCTTGTCGATGCCCGTGTATTCCGCGAGCTTCTCGACGACTTCATCGTCGGTCTGGGGAAACTTGCGCAACGCGTTCAAGTAATCCGTGCGCGAGAATTCCGCCACTTCCTCCATGAAGTTCAGGAGATTGGTCGGCGTGGGATGCACGCCGAGCTTCTTGTGATACCACGCATCGGCGGCGGCGGTCGGCAGCGCGCCCACGGGGTTGCCTGCCTGGCTGTAATCGAGAATGGACGACTGCAGCGTGATGCCGTTCAGATCGACGCCATCTTCATGCAGCCGGTACGCGAGCACGCAACTGCGCGCCGTGCCATACGACTCGCCGAACAGGAACTTCGGCGAATTCCAGCGATTGTTCTTCGTCAGATAGCGCTTGATGAACTGCTTGATGGAATCCGCGTCCTGATCGACGCCCCAAAAATCGCGATTCTTGTTCGGCGCGATCGCAGCCGAATAACCCGTGCCGACCGGATTGATGAAGATGAGATCGCTCTTGTCGAGCAGGCTGTCGGGGTTGTCCTCCATCTCGTACGGCGCGGGCGGCGTGAAGCCCGGCATCGAGGTCTTGATGCGGCGCGGCGCGAACGATCCGAGCAGCACGAACACCGACGACGAGCCCGGCCCGCCGTTATAGAAGAACGTGAGGGGCCGCTCTTCTTCCTTCGCGCCGTCCTTCGTGAACGCGACGAAGAACATCTTCGCTTCAGGCTTCGAACTGCTCGGATCGACGGTGACGAGATGGCCGACCGTCGCCGTGTACGCGATCTTCTCGCCGCCGATCGACACCGTGTGATGCGTGATCGCGGCGTTCTCGTCGGCTTCGCCCGGATCGATGGCGTCGTCGGGCCCGTTGCCATATGCGACCGGATCGAAATACGGCTGGTCTTGCTGATGCTTCTTGCCCGCGCTTTTCGCGGGCGCCTTCGCTGCGTGCTCCTCGGCCGCAGGCGGCTGCTTGATACCGCCCGGGTCGGGCGCGACGCCAGTTCCCGTGGCGGGAATGCGCTTCATTTCCAGTGGATCGGAGTTCATCGTGGTCGCTCCAGAATCGTCGTCGTGGTTGTTGTTCACTGACTTGCCTTGACTCGTGCATGACCGGCGGCGGGCGCGAGCGCCGCGGCGATCTTCCCGCCGTCCGGACTGCCGAGTCCCGTGCAGGCGTCCCATCCCGACGCCGCCGCAAAGCTGCCGTTGTCGCCCTTCGTGATGTCGCGGAACGCGGCCGCCGCCTTGTACAGCTTCGGATTGACGAAGCCGGACGGCGATCCGTTGATCGCGTTGATGCGCGCGATCAGCGCGGCCCAGAGCGGCGCGACCGCGCTCGTGCCGCCGACGACCGTATCGTCGCCGTCGATCAGCACTTCGTAGCCGGTGATCGGCGATGCGTCGCCGGCCACGTCGGGCACGCCGCGCTTCGCCAGCGGCGTCTGCCGGCCGCCCGCGCGCGCCACCTGCAAGCCCGTCTGCCACGCGGGCAGCGCGAACACGCCGCTCACGCCGCCGCCGCCCGCGCCGCCCTGATCGCCGTCGTTCCAGACCACTTCCTGCGTGATGCCCTGCGCCGTGGCCGTGACGCTCGTGCCGCCGCAGCCGAGCACGTACGGGCTCGATGCCGGGAAATCGACGTGATCGGCGCCATCGCCGACGCCGTCCGACGATCCGCTGTCGCCCGACGCCGCGCACACGGTCACGCCGAGCGCGGCCGCGCTTTGCAGCACGTCGTTGAACGCGCTGATGGACTGCGACGACCAGTTCGACTCCGGGCCGCCCCAGCTGATCGACACGACGGACGGCTTGTTCGTGTTGTCGTGGATCGCGCGATTGACGGCATCGACGAAACCGGCGTCGCTGTTCGGCGCGAAGTACACGGCGATGCGCGCACCCGGCGCGACCGCGCCGGCGATTTCGATATCGAGCGTCACTTCGCCGTCCGGGCCGTTCGGATTGCCGGTCGGCGCGTTCTTCGCGCTGTCCACGCTGACGGCCACGACATTCGGCGCCTTCACGCCGAGCTTCGAGAAGTAGGCCGACAGATCGCTGTCGCGATAGCCGCCGCCCAGTTCGACGATCGCGATGCATTCGCCCGCGCCGTCGCTGTCGGGAAAGGCGTAGAGGCGCGCGAGATCGACCGGTGAAAACGACGCCGGCGTGACGCCGCGCAACGGCTTGAACGGCGGACGGAAGCGGAAATGCGGACGCGCCTGCGGCTTGCTGTCGAGGCCGAGCACGGCGGTGACGGCGTCGTGGATGTCGTCGGGCACGTTGACCGGCCCGGTCCGCCCGCGATACTCGCCGATGTTGTGATGCTGAAAGCGTTCGAGCTTGACATCGAAAGCCTTCTGGAATGCGTCAATGCTGCCTTTGAGCACGACGCTGCGCGTGCTCGGATCCGCGCGCACGACGGCGAGGCCATATTGCGCGGCGAATTGCTTGATCTTTTCGACGTCTTCATCGGATGCGCCGAAGCGCTTGTCGAATTCCTCGCGCGAGACGGATTGCGCGGGCGCTTCCCCCGCGTCGATGCGCGCCATCATCTGCCGGAAGCCTTCGGCGTCCTTGCGCCGCAACATCACGACCACTTCGATCTGTTCGCCGGGATCGCAAGCGCCGATGCACTTCGCGCCTTCGGGATGAATCTTGTCGGTGCCGCTGACCGGTTGCTTCGTCATGGTATCGATGCTCCTCGTGGGCTTTGGAGTTTGGAAGTTCTCGATCCTGCCGCTCGCCGCGCATCCGGCGCACTTCGCCACGCATAATCGTTGCGCGAAGCACGCCGCTTATCGTCTTATTTTCCTGGCGCGATTGCAATGGATGCAATCGCCTGGACCGTGAAGTGAAGGATGCGACGTCGCCGGGACATTTGCTGTCCCGGTCGGATCACGGTTGCGCGCCGCCTTCGGGCGCGACGCCGAGGCGTTCCATCAGGCGGCGGGCGTCGAAAGGCGCTTTCACTTTCTGGTCGTTGTCGAAGTAGCAGAACACGTCGCGCGATGCCCGGCGACGCGGCGCCGTCGACGAAATGAGCCGCGCGTCGTCGATCTGTCCGCCCGCCGCCCAGCGCTCGATGCGCCGCGCCCAGCCGTCGAGCGCATCATCGGAATACGCGCCGCCGTAGAGCGTTTCCGTGCCGTGCAGCCGCATATAGACGAAGTCGGAAGTCAGGTCTTCGGCGTACGGCCAGTCCATGACCGAATCCGATACGACGAGTGCCGCGCCATATTTGCGCAGGAGGCGCACGAAGGCATCGGTGCAAAAGCTCGCGTGGCGTCTCTCGACCGCGTGCCGCAGCGCGCGCTTGCGAGGCGCTTCGAACCACGGGTCTTTCACGCGCGTGTCGTGCTGCTGGGCGAGCGCGGCGGCTGCGTAGGTGTCCTTGGGCAAAAGCTGCAGGAATCGCTCGAACGGCTCCGGCTTGAAGCTGAAGTTCGGCGGAAACTGCCACAGGAACGGCCCGAGCTTGTCGCCGAGCGCGAGCACGCCCGAAGCGAAGAAATTGGCGATGGCGGGCAGCGCGGTTTCATCGCGAAAACGCAGCATGTGCGTCAGATAGCGCGGTCCCTTCACGCTGAAGACAAAGTGCTCGGGCGTCGCGTCGTGCCACGCGCGATAGCTGGACAGCGTCTGCAGCGAGTAATGCGAGCCGTTGATTTCGACCGTCTGCACCGCCCGCGAGGCGAATTCGAGTTCGCGCGCCTGCGCGAGTTTCTTCGGATAGAACACGCCGCGCCAGCCGGCATACCGCCAGCCGGAAATGCCGATGCGAATGCGCCCGCCCGCCGCGCTCATTTCGGACGGTCTTCCGGATATTCCATGCGCACCCCGGCGGGCAGCCACGGCTCGCGGTGCGTGCACCACAATTCGTACGCGGGCTCGAAGAGGCCGGTTTCGTCGAATGCGCCGAGCGGCAAATCCACTTCCGCGTGGCTCGCGTATTCCATGTACGCCACCGACCCGCAGACCGGACAGAAATGCCGCCGCCCTTCCTCGGAGCTGCGCCAGGTTTCGAGCCGCCCGCTCATCTCCACGTTCTCGCGCGCGAAGATCGCATACGCGCCGAACGCGGAACCGTGCACGCGTCGACACGTCATGCAGTGACACAGCGACACGCGTCGCGGCTCGCCGCTCGCGCGAAAACGAAACGCCCCGCACGCGCAGCCGCCTTCGTGGAATCCGGTGTTCATCGCGCTCTCCGCAATTGAAGTCGAAGTCTTCTGCGCGAAGCACATCACGCGCCCGACCGCCCGAGCGCGAGACGCCTTCTCGCGGCGTCGCACGGTTTGTTACGATAGCCCATCACGATCGGAGGCGGCACTCATGACAACATCGGGCATCGCAGGCGGCAGCACGTTATCCCTTCTGAAGCTTCTTCCCGGACCGGGTTCCGAGTTCGGTCCCGCGGCGTCCGATCTCGCCGCGCATGTGCTTTCGCATCAGCGTTTCGATACGGCGGCGAACGCCGCCTTGCCGCGCGAAACCTTCCGTGGCGTGAGCGTCGATGAAGCCATGTCCGACGAGTACGTGTTCCCGCTCGGCGACACCGGACAGTCGATCGTGCTGTCGGGATATCGCATCGCCGCGGGTTTCATCGCCGAGCGCGCCGCCGACGAGTGGCTCGACATCGCGCACAAGGAACGCGCGGCGCGCGGCCTGCCCGCCGCGCCGCAAGCCGACGAGCCGCCGCTCGCGCCCGATCCCGCCGAAGCCGATCAACTGCTCGACCGCGCGCTGGAATGCGCGCAACGCATTCTCGATCCGGTCGCGGGCGAGCCGCTTGTGTCGCTGTTCGAAGCGCACTATCGCGGCGGGCGGGAATTTCTCCGCCTCAGTTGGGAAGGCTTGCCGGAGGACCTCGTGCCGGAATCGCGCCGGCCGCTCGCGGCGCTGGCTTCCGCGATGGACGAAGGCGAGCGCCGCGAGAAGCGCGACTACGATCCCTACGGCCTCGTCGGCACCGACGATTACGACGTGGACCGGCCGCTTGCGTATCGCGAGAAGATCGGGCCGTTTCTTTTCACGATGACGTATCGCCACGAGTATCCGCAAGTCGACGACGAGCGTCTCGGCACCGCGTTCGCCGTGTTTCACGAAGCGGGCAGCGATATCGTCGCGGCGGCGGTGGAACTGAAGCTCGTCAAGGTGCCGCCCCTCACGAAGAGCGCCGACCTCGTCTATACGCTCGACACCTATTCGGGCGAGATGCTGTCGCTCGCGCTGGCATCGACGGAAGCGCTCGGGCACGAGCGGCTGCGCGACGTGTACGGCACGCATCGCGTGATCTATATCAGCATGTGGGAAGTGCGCAAGCCGTGGCGCGGCGAAGGGCTCGGCGTCGCGCTGCTGCATCAGGCGTTGGAGCGTCTTCCCGTCGATGTCGATGGCCGCCCGAACGCGCTATGCGTCGCGCCCGAGCCGTATCAGATCGACATGCGCCACTTCGACAAGCTGCCTCCCGTGTTGCGCGAGGAACTGAAGGCGCCGGGCCGGCGGCTCGAAGCGCATCTCACGAGCTGGCTCGAACGCTCGAAGCTGCCGATCGCCACGCATTTCTTCGTGCCGATGGCGCGGCACGCGGGCATCGGATCGGCGGGCGAGAACGCGCGATGGATCGACAGGATCATGGAAAGCGAAGCGTGACGTGGACAAGCGGCGTGCTTTCTGACACGGCTGCCATCAAGCGAAGCCGCGCATCGAAGGCCGATTGAAATCATCGTGCGCCGCCGCGAACCGCGAATTTACGAACTCATGCAGCTTTTACTTGCTTCGTCCATGACACTCGCGTAAATCGGCTCAACTCGCCGCTCCCGCGCCGATCGCACCGCGCTTGGCATCCAAGTTGCTGCGGTTGGCGGTCGCGCGCAGCGAACGTTCGGTCGCCTTACGGATGGCGAACATCGCTCGCGCGCGCCCGCCGCGCCCCACGGACTCGGGCATCGGCGCATCGCGGACCGACGTCGCATCGGCCGCATGCGGACTGCCTCACAAGACCCGAGCCGCATGGCGCCCTTCCGAACGAGCGAGGAGCCTTCTTTCGCCATGTCCCCAGACAACACGCCTTCTTCCGGCCTCGACGACGCGGCTCAAAAACCGTCGCGCAGGCGCTTCCTGCAATCGGCCGCAGCGGCAGCGGCCGTGACCGCCGCACCGCTCGCCCACGCGCAGCAACCAAACGCGGGCGCGCCCGCCGCCGCGCCGATGCCGCCTTCCGCCGCACCGACGATGCCCGTCAAGCTGACCATCAACGGTCATCCGTATGAACTGCAGGTCGAAGCGCGCACGACCCTGCTCGACGCCCTTCGCGAATACGCCGGTCTCACCGGCACGAAGAAAGGCTGCGATCGCGGCCAGTGCGGCGCGTGCACGGTGATCGTCGCGGGCAAGCGCATCAATTCGTGCCTGACGCTCGCCGTGATGCACGACGGCGAATCCGTCACGACGGTCGAAGGTCTCGCGCCCGCCGCCGATACGCTGAGCGCCATGCAACGCGCGTTCATCGACAAGGACGCGTTCCAGTGCGGCTACTGCACGCCGGGCCAGTTGTGTTCGGCGACGGCGCTCATCGACGAATACCGCGCGGGCGATGCGAGCGCCGCGACCGCCGACGTGCGCTACCGGCCGCCGCAACTCTCCGACGACGAAATCCGCGAGCGCATGAGCGGCAACATCTGCCGCTGCGGCGCGTATCCGAACATCGTGGCGGCGGTGAAAGTCGTCGCCTCGACGCGCAGCTAAGGAGACGACATGGACGCGATCTCCTATCAGCGCGCCGCCGACATCGGCTCGGCGATTCAGGCGGGCAGCCATCCCGGCACGGTGTACATCGGCGGCGGAACGAATCTGCTGGACCTGATGAAGGGCGGCGTCGCGCGGCCCGCGAAGCTCGTCGATATCACGCATATCGGCGGGCTCGACACCATCACGACGCTGCCGGACGGCGGCCTGCGCATCGGCGCGCTCGTGCGCAACAGCGACGCCGCCAATCACACGTGGGTGCGCGAGCGCTATCCGCTCTTGTCGCAGGCGTTTCTAGCGGGGGCATCGGCGCAATTGCGAAACATGGCGACGGTCGGCGGCAATCTGATGCAACGCACGCGCTGCTATTACTTCTACGACACCGCCTTTCCCCAGTGCAACAAGCGCAATCCCGGCAGCGGATGCGCGGCGCTCGAAGGCAACACCCGCATTCACGCGATTCTCGGCGCGAGCAACCAGTGCATCGCGACGAATCCGTCCGACATGAGCGTGGCGCTCGCCGCGCTCGATGCCGTCGTGCGCGTGAGCGGCCGCGATGGCGAGCGCGCGATTCCGTTCGCGGAGTTTCATCGGCTGCCGGGCGACCGGCCCGATCTCGATACGACGCTGAAACCCGGCGAGCTGATCACAGCGGTCGATCTTCCGCCGCCGCTTTTCGCCGATCACTCGAAGTATCTGAAGGTGCGCGACCGCGCGAGCTATGCGTTCGCGCTGGTCTCGGTCGCGGCGGCGTTGCAGATGGACGGCAACACGGTGAAGACCGCGCGCATCGCGCTCGGCGGCGTCGCGCACAAGCCGTGGCGCGCGAACGCGACGGAAGCGGCGCTCATCGGCAAGACGCTCGACCGCGCGACGCTGCAAAGCGCCGCCGCGCTCGCCGTGCAGGGCGCGAAGCCGCAGCGCGACAACGCATTCAAGGTGACGCTCGCGCAGCGGGCGATCGTACGCGCCGTCGAACAGGCAGGAGGTGCCGCATGAGTGTCATCGGTCAACCGCTCGACCGCACCGACGGCGTGCTGAAAGTCACCGGCCAGGCGCGCTATTCGGGCGACAACAGCGAATCGAAGCTCGCGCACGCGGTGCTCGTCACGAGCACGGTGGCGAAGGCGCGCATCGCATCCATCGACACGAGCCGCGCGCAAGCCATGCCCGGCGTGCTGCTCGTGATGACGTACCAGAACGCGATGCGCCTGCCGAACGGCGGCGTCCCCGACGCGCAGCCGCCCGCCGTGCGCAAGCTCACGCTGCTGCAGACGAACGAAGTGCGCTACAGCAACGAGCCGGTGGCGGTCGTCGTCGCGGATACGCTGGAGCATGCGCAAGGCGCGGCGCGTTTCGTCGATATCCGCTACGAAGCGACGACGCCCAACGCGGATTTCGCGCGCGCCCGGGCGTCCGCGTACCAGCCGGAAAAAATGATGGGCCGCGCGATCACGACGCAGCGCGGCGATGTCGAAGCCGGCTTGCGCCAGGGGCCGACGCGCCTCGACGCCGTCTACACGACGCCCAACGAGCATCACAACCCGATGGAGCCGCACGCGACGCTCGCCCGCTGGGACGGCCCGAAGCTCACGCTCTACGACGCGACCCAAGGCGTCTCCGGCGCGAAGAGCGCGGTGGCGAAGTTCTTCGGCATCCCGGACGACAACGTGCGCGTGATCTGCCCGTTCGTCGGCGGCGGCTTCGGCTGCAAGGGCTCGGCGTGGTCGCACGTGGTGCTCGCCGCGATGGCGTCGAAGCAGACCGGCCGGCCCGTCAAGCTCGTGCTCGAACGCCCGCAGATGTTCGGCATGGTCGGCAACCGGCCGTTCACCGAGCAGCGCATCCAGGTGAGCGCGCGCGCCGACGGCACGATGACCGGCATGCGCCACGACGTCATCTCGACGACATCGACGTTCGAGGACTGGACGGAAAGCTCGGCCATCCTCACGCGGATGCTGTACGCGGTGCCGAATCAGTCGACATCGCACAAGCTCGTGAGGCTGGATGTCGGCACGCCGACCTTCATGCGCGCGCCCGGCGAGACGAGCGGCTCGTTCGCGCTCGAATCGGCGATGGACGAAATGGCGTACCGGCTCGGCATGGACCCGCTCGCGTTCCGCATCAAGAATTACGCGAACATGGAGCCGCAGGAAAAGAAGCCGTGGTCGAGCAAGGCGCTCGTCGATTGCTACCGGGAAGGCGCGGAGAAGTTCGGCTGGTCGAAGCGCAATGCGGCGCCGCGTTCCATGCGCGAAGGCAATACGCTCGTCGGCTGGGGCATGGCGACGGCGACATATCCGGCCAATCGCAGCGAGGCGTCGGCGGTGGCGCGCATTCTGCCCGACGGCACCGCGATGGTCGCCTCTGGCACGCAGGATCTCGGCACCGGCACGTACACGATCATGACGCAGGTCGCCGCCGACGCGCTCGGCTTTCCGCTCGATTACGTGAGCTTCGCGCTCGGCGATTCGTCGCTGCCGAAAGCGCCGGTGTCGGGCGGCTCGCAATCGGCGGCGAGCGTGTCGCCGGCGGTGCAGGCAGCCGCGAAACAGGCGCGCGATCAGCTCATCGCGATGGCCATCGCCGATCGCGGATCGCCCGTCGCCGGCCTTCCGCGCGAGGACGTGACCGTGAGCAACGGCTGGGTCGTGAGCGTGTCCACGCCCGACAAGCGCGATCCGGCCGCGGCCATCATCGCGCGTAACGGCGGCAGGCCGATCGAGGCGGTCGCGACCGCGCGCCCTGGCGACGAGAAGAAGGAGTACTCGTTTCACTCGTTCGGCGCGGTGTTCGCGGAAGTGCACGTCGATGCCGACCTCGGCGTCATCCGCGTGCCGCGCATCGTCGCGGTCTACGACGTGGGAACGCTCCTCAACGAAAAGACGGCGCATAGCCAGTTGATGGGCGGCATCGTGTGGGGCGTCGGCTCGGCGCTGCTGGAAAAGAGCGAACTCGACGTGCGCTACGGCCGTTACACGAACGCGAATCTCGCCGAGTATCACGTGCCGGTGAACGCGGATATCGGCCTGCTGGACATTTCGTTCGTCGGCCAGCCGGACCCGCATATCAATCCGCTCGGCGCGCGCGGGATCGGCGAAATCGGCATCACGGGCGTGGCGGGCGCGCTCGGAAGCGCCGTCTATCACGCGACGGGCGTGCGCGTGCGCGACTTGCCGATCACGCTCGACAAGGTGATGGGACCGACGATGGCGTAAGCGCGGGCAACGATGCGCCGTCCGTGCGATGCGCGCGGGCGGCGTGATTTTTTGCGCGCTTGCCGCCGTCTTCGACGCGCTGCACAATCGGCTTCTCCCTCTTCCCTCGAGCAGCGCGATGACCTATTCGTCGAACGCGACCGGCATCCTGCTGGCGGCGGGCCTCGGCACCCGCTTCGACCCGTCCGGCCTGCGCAATAAGCTGCTCGCCCCGCTGCCCAACGGCACGCCGGTCGTGTTTCAGTCCGCGCGACGGCTGCTCGCGGTCGCGGCGGAAGTCGTCGCGGTCGTGCGGCCGGGCGCGGAAAAGCTGGCCGACGTGCTCAACGAAGCCGGCTGCAGCGTCATCTTCAGCGTGGACGCGGAGCGCGGCATGGGCGCGACGCTCGCCGCCGCCGTTCGCGCGACATCCGAAGCGGACGGCTGGATCGTCGCGCTCGGCGACATGCCGTGGATCGAGCCCGCGACGATCGAAGCTGTCGCGCGTGCGCTCGACGGCGGCGCGGCACTGGTCGCGCCGTTCTATCGCGGCTCGCGGGGGCATCCGGCGGGATTCGGCATGGCGCATCGCGAGGCGCTCGTTTCGCTCGACGGCGACGCCGGTGCGCGCGGCCTCTTCGCGAACGTGAAGCCGCTCGCCGTCGATGTCGACGATCCCAACGTGCTGCGCGACGTCGATCTGCCAGCCGATCTGCAATAAAACCGTCGCGGCAAAAGGGCACGACCATCCCAGAAAAGTTGCCGCGAAGCCGGAGTCATCGCTAGAATACTGTATGGATATACAGTACTTTTCAGCCTTTTCTGGTTCCGGTTTCCGATGAAAAGCGTCATCCTCGACCCATCGTTCGCTGCATGGCGCACCGTCGCGCGCTCACTCGTCACCGAGGGCGTGGCGCCGGAAGACGTGCTCTGGCGCGAGTCGGCTGCATCGGCCACGGTGTTCGGCACCATTGCCCCGCCGTGCGGCCCGGTGGACCCGAACGCGCCCAAGCCGGTGAAGATCGCCCGCGAATTCCTGGCCATGCTCGAAACGGCCGCGTGTTACCGCGCGCGGGACCGCTGGCCGTTTCTCTACAAGGTGCTGTGGCGCTGGACGCAGGGCGACCGCGCGGTCGCATCGCCGGAAGACGCGGACGGGCATCGGCTGAATCGCATGATCGAAGCCGTGCAGGTAGAGGAAAGCAAGATGCGCAAGACGCTGCGCTTCCGGCATCGGGACGCGTCGCTCGGGCCGCCGGAGTTCATCAGCTGGTGCGAGCCGGTGCACGACCTGCTGGAACACGCCGCCATGCACTTCGCCACGCGCATGGGCAGCGCCACGTGGATGATCGCCACGCCGCACGGCGCGGCCTTCTGGGACGGCGCGCTGCTGCGCGTGGACCGCACGAGCGAGCCGGAAGAAAAGCCGATGGACTTCGGCGAGAGCGCCGATTCCATGAGCGGCGAGGCAGTCAGCGGCGACGCCATCGAGGCGCTGTGGCTCGCCTATTACGAGAGCACGTTCGCGCCCGCGCTGGAAAACGCCGTCGAAATGGCGTCGCACATGCCGGTGCGCTACTGGAAGAGCCCGCCGAACGAGCGCGCCGATCCCGCGCTGATTGCCCGCGCGGACCCGTACACGCGGCGCGACCGCGAACCGCGCAACGTGCCGGACGACATGGAAGTCCCGCTCAATACGGATCTGGAGCCGCTCAAGGGCACGTCGCTGAAGGCGCCGCCGTCGCTCGACGCGTGCAAGCGCTGCTCGCTCTGGCGCAACGCCACGCAGGCGGTGCCGGGCACGGGGCCGGACAACGCGCGCGTGATGCTGGTCGGCGAGCAGCCGGGCGACAGCGAAGACCGCGAGGGCACGCCGTTCGTCGGCGCGGCGGGCAAGCTGCTCGACGACGCCATCCGCGAGGCGCAGTTGACGCGCGAATCGCTTTTTCTGACGAACGCGGTGAAGCACTTCAAGTGGGACGAGCAGGCGCAGGAAGCCGGCGGCGACAAGGAACGGTTGCTCGTGACGCCGTCGCAGCGCGAGCGCGAGGCGTGCCGCTACTGGCTCGACGAAGAGCTGACGCGCATTGCGCCGAAGGTGGTCGTCGCGCTCGGGGCGACGGCGCTGAAGGCGCTGACGGGGCATCGCACGGCGCTGTCGGAGTATCTCGGCAAGACGATCGAGCATAAGGGGCGCATTGTCGTGCCGACCTATCATCCGTCGTACTTGCTGCGCCTGACCGACGAAAAAGTGCGCGAGGAAGTCTTCGGGACGATCGTCGAGGCGCTCGTGTTCGCGCAGCAGATCGCCGACGGCACCGCCACGGTCCGCACGCCCGTGAAGGATCGCACGCGCTGACGGCGTGCCGGCATCGGCATCGGCATCGGCGAATGCAACAGGAGGAAACAGGAAGCAACAAAACGAAAGGCTCGTCAACGATCGTGTAAGCCATGCGTTGAACCGATGTCGCGCCTTCCGGCGCCTATTCGTCGAGACGATATTCATGGCCGCTTTGCCGCTCGAAGTTCTTCGCCAGCAACACACCCTGACCGCGCTCGTGCCGAAATCGGCCGGGCAATTGCATAGCGAACGCGAGCGCCTCATCGCGCGCGCCGGCTGGCTGCTCAACGCGACCATCGCGCTGGCGCTCGTCGGCGCGGCTTTAGTCGCGTGGCTCACGTTCTCGCCGGTGCCGCACGAGTTCCGCTTCGGCGCGCAGGAAGTGCTGGGCGTCGCGGTATTCGCGTCGTGCCTGTTCCTGCTGCACGAGCGCGCCGAACTCCAGCTCGCGCTCTACGACTACGAGCCCGTCGAGCAGACCACGCAGGGCGAACTTCGCGCGCTGCTGCATCGCGTGCCGGAAGGCGCGTCGTATCAGCAGGCGCTCGCCGCCGACAACCGCACTTTCGTGACCGGCGAAGTCGATGGCATCCGCCGCCGCGCCGAAGCCTTCACGCCCAAGACGCTGCCCGCCGAGGACGGTCACTCGGAGACTTGAGCGCCAAGTTTCACTTCCGGCGTTCATAAAAACCGCCGCTCCTGCATGCAGGGCGGCGGTTTTTTTCGGCTGCGACTCGCCGCGACAAGCCGCGACAGGCGCGCCTTGACGATCCCCGCCCCACCACCTTCAATACCAATGAGATGACGTGACCCGGCCCCGATAGACCGATTCCTGATAGGCACGAGGCGTGCTGCACCTAATGCCTCCCATCGCCCGCCGCGCGCCCGTCATGCGCGGTCGAAACACGAGGCCACGCCATTTGCAGGAGTCAGGATGCGAGCCAATCCCTTTTCCCAACTAGCCGACGCGCTGTCCCCCGAACTGTCGCTCGCCCCGGCGCTGATCCCCGATTCGCCCGGCGGCTCGCCGTCCGACGACGCGCTGTCGGATGCCGAATACGACGAGCTCGTCGCGTTTCACGGCATCGAACGGGAGCGGCTGGTGCTGATCCATCCCGGCAGCCATCACGCCGCGCCCGCGTGGCCGGCCGACCGGTACGCCGACGTCGCCGACCAGCTCGCCGCCGATGGCTGGCAGGTCGCGATCATCGGCGATACGCCCGATCCCGAGCGCACCGCCGGCGTGCTCGGCGCGATGCAGACCGCAGCGCTCTTTCTGGCCGGCGCGGTCGGACCGCGCACGCTGCCGCGCCTGATCGCGGATGCGCAGCTCCTGCTCTCCGACGACGCCGCCGCGCCTTCCCCCGTGGCCGTCGCGCGGGCGCTCGGCACGCCGCATATCGTGTTGAAGGAACATCCGCGCGACACCGCGAGCGATGCGATCACGCGCCGCGCCCGCGCCGAACTGTCGGACATGGAGCACGCGCATCCCGGCCGGCCGTTCACGCTGCACATGCCGGCTGCGCACGACGCGCTCTGACTTTCTTTCGGGAGCCAAAATGAAATTCGACATGCAGACCAGTCCCGTCCCCGATCCGATCGCGGACCCGAACCGCGATCCCGAAGCCGATCCGCTCACGCCCCCCTCGCCCGGGCATCGTCCGGACGAGCCGCAGCATCCGGAAGCGCCGCCCGACAAGGACCCGATCCGGCGCTTCTGACGCCCGCTTTCCGGATGCCGCCGCGCCCGCGGGCATCGGGTAATCCCCGCCTATAGTCCGCCGCCCGCCCGCCGTAAAGCAGGCATGCGGCGGCGCGCGCCGTCGCATCGTCGAAAAGACGATTCGAGACCTTGCAAGAACCGGAAAGAGAGCGGGCGCACACATGAACGGAATGACCCTGAACAAAAAGCTCGGCTCGCTGATTGCCGTGCTGTGGATCGGCCTGATCGCCATTGGCGTGATCGGGGCGTGGCAGAACCGGACGTCGATGATCGACGATCGCAAGGAGCAGTTGAAAACGCTCGTCGGCGAGGCGTATGCGATTGTTTCGCACTACGCGGCGCTCGCCGCCAACAAGACGCTCACGGACGACGAGGCGAGGAAAAAGGCGCTCGAAGTCGTAGGCGCGATCCGCTACGGCACGGACGGCTATCTGTCCATCAACGATTCGCATCCCACCATGGTGATGCACCCGATCAAAGCCGCGATGATCGGCCAGGACCTTTCGGCGTACACCGATCCGGCGGGCAACCGGCTGTTCGTCGATATCGTCAAGGCGGGCGATCAGCCGGGCGGCGGCTTCGTCAACTATCTGTGGTCGAAGCCGGGCAGCGACAAGCCGGTCGCGAAGCTCTCGTATGCGCAGCGCTTCGCGCCGTGGGACTGGTATCTCGTGACCGGCATGTACATGGACGACGTGCAGAGCGCGTTTTACGCGAGCGCGCTGCGCTGGCTCGCGATCACCGCGATGCTCGGCGCGGCGGCGACCGTGGCGATGCTCGTCGTCCTGCGCAGCATCAAGCGCCATCTCGGCGGCGAACTGGAACTGGCGGTCGGCGCGGCGCATCGCATCGCGCGCGGCGATCTGACGGCGACCGTCGAGGTGCGCCCCGGCGACACCACGAGCCTGCTCCACGCGCTTTCGACGATGCAGCGCGGCCTCGTGCAAACCGTCTCGCGCGTGCGGGACGGCACGGAAAACATCAACGTGGGCGCGTCGGAAATCGCGGCGGGCAACACCGACCTGTCGCAGCGCACCGAGGAACAGGCGGCGGCGCTCGTGCAGACGGCGTCGAGCATGGACGAGATGACGGTCAACGTGAAGCACAACGCCGAGAGCGCGGCGCAGGCGGCGCGGCTCGCGGAACAGGCGGCCGACGTGGCGACACGCGGCAGCGGCGTGGTCGACGACGTGATCCACACGATGACGCGCATCACCGAAAGCTCGCAGCAGATCGGCGACATCATCGGCGTGATCGACGGCATTGCGTTCCAGACGAACATCCTCGCGCTCAACGCGGCCGTCGAAGCGGCGCGCGCGGGCGAACAGGGACGCGGCTTCGCGGTCGTCGCGGCGGAAGTGCGCAGCCTCGCGCAACGATCGGCGACGGCGGCGAAGGAGATCAAGGCGCTCATCGAAACGTCGACGCAGACGGTGCACGAAGGCGCATCGCTCGTCTCGAACGCGGGCGCGACGATGGGCGAGATCGTGCAATCGGTGCGGCGCGTGAACGAAATTCTCGACGAGATCAGCCACGCGTCGCGCGAGCAGAGCGCGGGCATCGAACAGGTGAACCGCGCGGTCGTCGAAATGGATCAGGTGACGCAGCAGAACGCGGCGCTCGTCGAAGAGGCCGCCGCCGCCGCGCATTCGCTGAAGGATCAGGTGGATGGTCTGCGCGAGGCGATCGGGAGTTTCAGGCTTCCGGCGTGACGCGTCCGGTCACGCGAGGAATCGCTCGACGAGGCGCGCCCAGTACGCCGCGCCGACCGGCAGATTCTTGTCGTTGAAATCGTAATGCGGGTTGTGGACCATGCAGCCGTCCTCGCCCGCGCCGTTGCCGATGCGCAGGAACGTCCCCGGCCGCTCCTGCAGCATGAACGCGAAATCCTCGCTGCCCATCAGCAGGTCCGCGTGCGCGACGACGTTCTCTTCCCCGACCAGTTCGCGCGCCACTTCGGCGGCGAATTCCGTTTCGGCATCCGAATTGACGACGACCGGATAGCCTTCCATATACGACACCGTCGCCTTCGCGCCGTAACTCGCCGCCTGCGATTCGACCAGTTCGCCGATGCGCCGCTTCAGCAGTTCGCGCACCTGCGGGCTGAACGAGCGCACCGAAAGTTCGAGCGTCGCGCGGTTCGGAATGACGTTGTTGACCGTGCCCGCGTGCATCGAGCCGACGGTGACGACCGCGGGCTGCGCCGGATCGACATTGCGCGCGACGATGGTTTGCAACGCCATCACGATGCTCGCCGTGACGACGACCGGATCGACGGAAAGATGCGGCCGCGCCGCGTGGCCGCCTACGCCTTCGATCACGATCGACACCTGATCGCCCGCCGCCATGAACGGCCCCTTGCGGAAGAGGAACGTGCCGGGCTGCGCGCCGGGATGGTTGTGCACGCCGAACACGGCATCGCAATGAAAGCGCTCGAACAGGCCCTCTTCGATCATCCGCTGCGCGCCGCTCGGCACGCCGTGCTCTTCGGCCGGCTGAAAGTACAGATGCACCGTGCCGCTGAACCGCCGCGTGCGCGCGAGATGGCGCGCGGCGCCGAGCAGCATCGTCGTGTGGCCGTCGTGGCCGCACGCGTGCATCTTGCCGTGCGTCGCGCTCGCGTACGGCTTGCCCGTCTGCTCGATAATCGGCAGCGCATCCATGTCCGCGCGCAAGCCGATGCGCTTCGTGCCCTCGCCCGCCTTCAACGTGCCGACGACGCCCGTCCCGCCGACGCCGCGCGTCACTTGCCAGCCCCATTCCTCCAGCTTCTCCGCGACGAGCGCGGCGGTGCGCGTCTCTTCGTACGAAAGCTCCGGATGACGATGGATGTCGTGGCGAATCTCGCGCAGCGAGGGCGCGTCGTCGGAAAGATCGGCGATTTCGGTGAAACGGGAAGCGGACGAAACAGTCGTCATTGAAAAAAAGCCCTTGCTGATTGACCACGCGGCGAACGGACGCAGCGTGAAAAGGCGCACATGATCCTCCACTCGCGCGCCGCTTGCCAGTTTCGCCGATGCGACTGTGCGTTTTTTGCACGTCCAGACGAACGAGGCGGCAAAAATGGCTCCCCCGCGTTTAATGAAATGGCTCTGAACGGAAGAGCCAAATCTCACTATAGTCGGCGCTGTATCGAGGCTGCCGCCACGATCGACACCAAACAGACCGCCGCGCCGACGCGGAAAAGGAGATTCGCTGTGAACGCCCCCCTCAAAAACGCCGACCTGCAAGCCCGCAAGAACGCCGCGACGCCGCGCGGCGTGGGCATCATGTGTGATTTCTACGCGGCGCGCGCCGAGAACGCGGAACTGTGGGACGTCGAGGGCCGGCGCTTCATCGATTTCGCGGCGGGCATCGCGGTGTGCAACACGGGGCATCGGCACCCGAAGATCGTCGAGGCCATCCGCGCGCAGCTCGATTGCTTCACGCATACCGCGTATCAGGTCGTGCCGTACGAGTCGTATGTCTCGCTCGCCGAGAAGATCAACGCGCGCGCGCCGGGCAAGGAGCCGAAGAAGACCGCGTTCTTCACGACGGGCGCGGAGGCCGTCGAAAACGCCGTGAAGATCGCGCGCGCGGCGACCGGGCGGCCCGCCGTCATCGCGTTCACGGGCGGTTTTCACGGGCGCACGCTGATGGGCATGGCGCTGACCGGCAAGGTCGCGCCGTACAAGATTGGCTTCGGGCCGTTCCCGTCGGACGTCTATCACGCGCCGTTCCCGAATCCGCTGCACGGCGTGTCGGTCGACGACTCGCTGCGCGCCATCGAGCATCTGTTCAAGGCGGATGTCGAAGCGAAGCGCGTCGCGGCGATCATCTTCGAACCGGTGCAGGGCGAAGGCGGCTTCAATCCCGCGCCGCCGGAATTCGTGCGCGGCCTGCGCGAAATCTGCGATGAACACGGCATCCTGCTCATCGCCGACGAAGTGCAGACCGGCTTTGCGCGCACCGGCAAGCTCTTCGCAATGGAGCATTACGGCGTCGAGCCCGACCTGACGACGATGGCCAAGAGCCTCGCGGGCGGCATGCCGCTGTCGGGCGTCGTCGGCCGCGCGGACGTGATGGACGCCGCCGCGCCCGGCGGTCTCGGCGGCACGTACGCGGGCAATCCGCTGGCAGTGGCGGCGGCGCACGCGGTGCTCGACATCATCGACGAGGAAAAGCTGTGCGAGCGCGCCGTGCAACTCGGCGACACGCTGAAGGCGAAGCTCGAAGCCATGAAGCGCGAAGTCCCGCATATTGCCGATGTGCGCGGCCCCGGCGCGATGATCGCCGTCGAATTCTGCAAGCCGGGCACGCGCGAAGCGGACGCCGAGTACGCCAAGCGCGTCCAGGCGCGCGCGCTCGAACGTGGCCTGTTGCTGCTCGTGTGCGGCGTGTACGGCAATGTCGTGCGATTCCTGTTTCCGCTGACCATTCAGCAAGCCGTGTTCGACGAAGCGCTCGGCATTCTCGAAGAAGCGCTGCGCGAGAAGATCGGCGCGGCGGCCTGAGGGAGATGACATGAGCCTGCGCGACCAACTGAAAGACGCGGCGCTGCTGCGTCACGAAGCCTATATCGACGGCGAATGGCAACATGCCGACGATCACGCCACGTTCGAAGTCCGCGATCCGTCGAACGGCGAAACGCTCGGCCGCGTCCCGCAGATGGGCGCGGCTGAAACGCGCCGCGCCATCGAAGCCGCGAACGCCGCGTGGCCCGCGTGGCGCAGGAAGACCGCGAAGGAACGCGCGGCCGTCATGCGCCGCTGGTACGACCTGATGATGGAAAACGCCGACGACCTGGCGCTCATCCTCACGACGGAACAAGGCAAGCCGCTCGCCGAAGCGAAGGGCGAGATTGCGTACGCGGCGTCGTTCATCGAATGGTTCGCGGAGGAAGGCAAACGCGTCGCGGGCGATACGCTCGCCACGCCCGCCGCCGACAAGCGCATCGTCGTGACGAAGGAGCCGATCGGCGTCTGCGCCGCCATTACGCCGTGGAATTTCCCCGCCGCGATGATCACGCGCAAGGTCGGCCCGGCGCTCGCGGCGGGTTGTCCGATCGTCGTGAAGCCCGCCGAAGCGACGCCCTTCTCCGCTCTGGCGCTGGCCGTGCTCGCCGAGCGCGCGGGCGTGCCGAAGGGCGTGCTGAGCATCGTGACCGGCGACCCGAAAGCCATCGGCGGCGAAATGACGGCGAATCCGATCGTGCGCAAGCTGTCGTTCACGGGATCGACGGCGGTCGGACGGCTGCTGATGGCGCAAAGCGCGCCGACGGTCAAGAAAGTCACGCTGGAGCTGGGCGGCAACGCGCCGTTCATCGTGTTCGACGACGCCGATCTCGACGCCGCCGTGCAAGGCGCGATTGCGTCGAAGTATCGGAATAGCGGACAGACGTGCGTGTGCACGAACCGCTTCTATGTACACGAGCGCGTCTACGACGCCTTCGCCCGCAAGATGGCCGATGCCGTCGGCGAACTGAAAGTGGGACGCGGCACCGAGAGCGGCGTCGCGCTCGGGCCGCTGATCAACGAGGCGGCGGTGAAGAAAGTCGAATCGCATATCGGCGACGCGCTCGCCAAAGGCGCAGCCGTCGCCGCCGGCGGCAAGCGTCACGCGCTCGGCCACGGCTTTTTCGAGCCGACGGTGCTGACCGGCGTCACGCCCGACATGCGGATTGCGAAAGAAGAGACGTTCGGGCCGCTCGCGCCGCTCTTCAAATTTTCATCCGACGACGAAGTCGTCCGCCTTGCCAACGACACCGAATTCGGGCTCGCCGCCTACTTCTACAGCCGCGACATCGGCCGCGTGTGGCGCGTGGCGGAGGCGCTCGAATACGGCATGGTCGGCATCAACACCGGGCTGATTTCGAACGAAGTCGCGCCCTTCGGCGGCGTCAAGCAGTCGGGGCTCGGCCGCGAAGGATCGCATTACGGCATCGACGATTATCTTGTCATCAAGTATCTGTGCATGGCGGTGTGACGCTTACTTTTGCGCGTTCGTGTCGGTCGGCGTCACCTTGACGGCCGCCGCCGACACGAACACCGCGTGCACCGTATCGCCCTTCTTCAGCTTCAGCGCTTCGGAATCCGGCGGGATGTCCAGCGTTTCGGTGCGCCACGGACCGCGCAGCGTAATGGTGTGCCGCTTCGTGTCGACTTTCTCGACTGTCGCGAGCACTTCCATCTTGCGCGACGATTCGAAGCCGCTCACGCCACCCGCGTCCGATGCCGGCGTGTAGGTCTGCGTATCGACGCGCTTGCGCACGCCCTTGCCGCTCCCGCTGACCTTATCTGCGGTCACGAGCAGCGCGTTCTTGTAGAGCACGTCCACCTTGTCGCCGACGCGAAGCTGATCGAAGTTCGTCACCTCCTTGCTGACGAGCACGGTCGCATCGCCGCGCGGACCGCGAACCGTCACCATGCGGCTCGACGGGTCGATGCCCGTGATCGTCGCCTGAACGTGTATCGGCGGCACCTCCGCAATCACCTGCTGCGCCTGTTTGTTGAGATCGTCGCTGTTTTGCGCCGATGCCGCCCCGCCGGCTGCGGCGATGGACGTCAAAAAGAGAATCGAAAGTGCCCGGCGTTTCATCGTCATGTTCATTGATTCCTTGTTGGTCTTGGTCGTGCCACGCATTCAATATCACTTTGTCGGCGCGGTGAAAATCAAATCCCGCCATGCGTCATGGGCGGCTCGGACAAATGTCTAATCGAATGTGGAAGATCGTGTATCTCGACGCCATTCGCAGCCGCTACGGCGTGATTAATAGTGAAACGGTAGAATCGGTTGCTGGCGGGACCTTGCATCGACGTGCATCGCCGCCGTCTCATCGATTCCCACAGGGGCGCTATGCGACGTTCCGCATTCTTTCTTCGTTTCATCGGCATCGGCGTCTTGTTTCATCTTTACGTGGGCGTGCGGCTCATTCCCGCCGCGCCCGTCGGCATGCCGCTCAAGGTGCTCGCGGCGGCATGGCTCGTCGCGTCGCTCGTGCTCATTCCGCTCGGGATGATGGCGCGCAACATCGAACCGCAACCGCTCTCCGACCGCCTCGCGTGGTTCGGCCTGACCGCGCTCGGGTTCTTTTCGTCGCTGCTCTTGCTGACTTTTGCGCGCGATGTATTGCTTCTCGTCGTGCATCTCGTCGACTGGATGCGCGGCGCGCCGATCGGTTCGCCCGCGCTCGTCGCCTATAGCGCGCTGGCGGTGCCGCTGCTCGCGGTGCTGTCATCGGCGATCGGCTTCTACAACGCGCGTCGGCGCGCGCCGGTCGTGAGCGTCGATGTGCCGATCGACGGCCTGCCCGCCGCGCTCGACGGCTTCACGATCGTGCAGATCAGCGACATCCACGTCGGACCGACGATCAAGCGGCATTACGTGGAGCGCATCGTCGCGGCGGTGAACGGCCTCGCGCCGGACGTGATCGCCGTCACGGGCGATGTCGTGGACGGCGCGGTGCCGAATCTCGCCGACCATACGCGCCCGCTCGCGCAACTGAGCGCGCGTCATGGCGCGTTTCTCGTCACCGGGAACCACGAATACTATTCGGGCGCGGACAAGTGGATCGCGGAGTTCCGGCGGCTCGGGCTCAACGTGCTGCTGAATCAGCACGTGGTGGTGAATCACGATGGCGCGCAGGCCGTGATAGCCGGCGTCACCGATTACAGCGCGGGCAGCTTCGACCCCGCGCATCAAAGCGACCCTGCGAAGGCCATCAGCGGCGCACCCGCCGATGCCGCCGTGCGCGTGCTGCTCGCGCATCAGCCGCGTAGCGCGACGGCCGCAGCCGAAGCCGGTTTCACGTTGCAGCTTTCCGGACACACGCACGGCGGCCAGTTCTTGCCGTGGAATTTTTTCGTGCGGCTGCAGCAGCCGTTCGTCGCGGGACTTGTGAAGTTCAACGGGCTGTGGGTCTACACGAGCCGCGGAACGGGATACTGGGGACCGCCGAAACGGCTTGGCGCGCCCTCGGAAATCACGCGCGTGCGGCTGGTTTCGCCGACGGCATGACGGGCAGAAAAACAAGAAGAGGATGACTGAGGAAGTGGACGCGCGCCGATGGGACGCGCGTCCGGCGCTTGGGGAAAAGCGCGGCGCCCGAACACGGGAATGAACGAACGCCCTTCATCGACGAGCGGGATTCCCGCCAACGAAGCATTGACAAGTTAAAGAAGCGGGGCCGCAGCGACCACTAGAACAATCCTAAATATGGTTGCTTTCAGGCCAGTTGAAAAACGAGCGCCGCTCCGTTGATGCAATAGCGCAGGCCGGTCGGCTTCGGACCGTCGTCGAAGACGTGACCGAGATGGCCGCCGCAGCGCCGGCAATGCACTTCGCTCGCCAGCGTGACGGATGAATCGCTCGCCTCCGTGGCGACCGCGCCGTCGAGCGGCTTCCAGAAGCTCGGCCAGCCGGTGCCGCTGTCGAACTTCGCACCGGACGAAAAGAGCGGCAGGCCGCATCCCGCGCAGGCGAAACTGCCATCGCGCCGTTCATGCAGAAGCGGACTGGCGAACGGCGGCTCGGTCGCGCCGCGCCGGAGCACGCGATATTGCTCGCTGGAAAGACGCCGCCGCCAGTGCGCCTGACTGTGCTCGATCTCGTATGACGGTTGCATTCCGCCGCGCGCCTGCGCCGCTCCGGCATGCCACGGCGCGACGCCGCCCGCGAGCGTCGCGGCCATCGCGCCGAGGAAATTGCGTTTCGTGCGCCTCATGATTTTCATCGGATGAACGCCCTCTCATTTCTCGTCGCGTTCTCATCGCGCTTCTCGTCGCGCCTTCTGTCGCGCCGGCGCGGCCCTCGCGTCACGACTCACGCCTTCAGCCGATACCCCGTCTTGAAGATCCACGCGACGATCGCGACGAAGATCGCAAGGAACACCAGCGTCATCGCAAGGCTTATGCCGACATCGACATCGGCTAGTCCGTAAAAGCTCCAGCGAAAGCCGCTGATCAGATAGACGACCGGGTTGAACAGCGCAACCGTCTTCCAGAACGGCGGAAGAATGTTGATCGAGTAGAAGCTGCCGCCCAGAAACGTGAGCGGCGTGACGATCAGAAGCGGAATGATCTGAAGTTTCTCGAATCCGTCCGCCCATATGCCGATGATGAACCCAAGCAGGCTGAACGTCACGGATGTCAGCAGCAAAAACAGGATCATCCACGCCGGATGGTCGATGCGCAGCGGCACGAACAGCCGCGCCGTCGCGAGGATGATGAGACCGAGGATGATCGACTTGGTCGCCGCCGCGCCCACGTAGCTGATGACGAGTTCCAGATACGACACCGGCGCCGAGAGCAGCTCGTAAATCGTCCCCGTGAACCTCGGGAAATAGATGCCGAAAGACGCATTCGCGATGCTTTGCGTGAGCAGCGACAACATGACGAGACCGGGCACGATGAACGCGCCGTAGCCGATGCCATCGACTTCCGGAATGCGCGAGCCGATGGCCGCTCCGAACACGACGAAGTAAAGCGACGTGGAAATGACGGGCGAGACGATGCTCTGCATCAGCGTGCGGCCGGCGCGCGCCATCTCGAAGCGGTAAATTGCGCGTACTGCGTGTAGATTCATTTGGCTTCCCTGACAAGGCTCACGAAGATGTCTTCCAGCGAGCTTTGCGTAGTTTGCAGGTCCTTGAAACGCACGCCGGCTTCGTCGACATGGCGCAACAGCGCGATGATCCGGCCCGGCTCGTCGTGCGCGTCGTACGTGTAGGTGAGTTCCGCGCCGTTCGAAGACAGCGTGAGCGCGTAAGGCGCGAGCGGCGCGGGAATGGCGGCGAGCGGCTGTTCGAGCTGCAGCGTGAGCTTTTTCTGCCCGAGCTTGCGCATCAGTTCGGCCTTCTCTTCCACGAGCACGATTTCCCCGCGATTGATCACGCCGATGCGGTCCGCCATTTCCTCCGCTTCCTCGATGTAATGCGTCGTCAGGATGATGGTCACGCCGTCGGCCTTCAGCGCGCGCACGAGATTCCACATGTCGCGGCGCAGCTCTACATCGACGCCCGCCGTGGGTTCGTCGAGAAAGAGGATTTCCGGTTCGTGCGCCAGCGCCTTCGCGATCAGCACGCGCCGTTTCATGCCGCCCGAAAGCGTCATGATCTTGTTGTCCTTCTTGCTCCACAGCGACAGCGCCTTCAGCACCTTTTCGATATGCGCCGGATTCGGCGCGCGGCCGAAGAGGCCCCGGCTGAAGGAGACGGTCGCCCAGACCGTCTCGAACGCGTCCGTGGTGAGTTCCTGCGGCACGAGGCCGATCATCGCGCGGGCGGCGCGGTAATCGGTGACGATATCGTGCCCCGCGACCGTGATCGTGCCCTGGCTCGCCCGCACGATGCCGCAGACGGTGGAGATGAGCGTCGTCTTGCCTGCCCCGTTCGGCCCGAGCAGCGCGAAAATTTCGCCGCTGCGAATCTCCAGATTCACGTCCTTGAGCGCGGAAAAGCCCGACGCGTAGGTCTTGTAAAGGTTTGATATAGCGATGATGTTCGGCATGGCGTGGACGATAGCAGATAGCGCGCCAGTCGGCTCAAATGGCGAGGGTCGTCCGAATGGCTAATGTTCGCGCCTCGCGCGGCTGCATAGAATAAGCGGTCAAGCCAAGGAGCCATCATGTTGTTCGAACGCATACACACCGCCTGCATCAACGACTCGGACGTGCCGTGGATACCCTTCACGCCCTATAGCGACCGCGTGTTCGTCAAATACTTCAAGCTCGATCCGATTCGCGGTGAAACCATCGTGCTGCTCAAAGCGCCGGCAAAAGGCCAGATGCCGCGTCATCGGCATACGGGCACGGTCATCGTTTATACGGTTGCGGGGCGCTGGAAGTATCGCGAGCACGAGTGGATTGCGGAGCAAGGGAGCATCGTGTACGAGACGGCGGGGTCCACGCACACGCCCGAGGCCGTCGCGCCGCTCGCGGAGGCCGATGCTGGGGATATCGTCACGCTCAACATCATTCAGGGCGATCTCGTTTTCGTCGACGAAAGCGGGCGCACGCTCGCAACGGAAAGCTGGCGCAGCGGCTGGGACCGTTACGCCGCCTACTGCCACGCGCAGGGCATCACGCCGCGCGACCTCACGGCGTTCGGATAGCACGCGCGGCGTTGTACGTCACGACTTTCGGAACAGCGCATCGAGTGCGTCCGAATACGCGCGGACGTTGGCCTCGTAGAGCGGGTCCAGCGTGCGCAGAAACGCCTGAGCCGTGGCGCGATAGGCTTGCAGATTCGCGTCGTGCCGCTCGAATGCCGCGCGCAGCACGCGGCCGGCGTCTTCGCTGTCGAAGCCGTCGTAACGGTACCCGCAATCGCCGATCAAATGCGAGTTGTGGATGAGCGGATAGCCGCCGTGCAAGGCGTCGAGATAGACGTAGTTCTGGTCGTTGGCCCATTGATGCGACACGACCGCGTCGCCGTGCATCGCCATGAAACTCACGATGTCGTGGCGCCCTTCGAACAGCGCACGATGATCCCGCACGAGGTCGAGCGAGTTCGCGAGATACAGCAGCGTCGGGTGGTCCTTCATGTGGAAGGTGTTGAGCGCGATCATCGACGCGATGCTTTCGCGATCCGCGCGATACGCTTCGTCGCAGATGAGCATGGGAATGCTCGATGTCTTCTGCACGGAAATGTTCGGCTCGAAGATCCCGACGCGCAGCGCCCGCGTGCCCGCCTCCGCGCGCGGCCGGTAGCCGTAGTGGTGGCCGTGCTGCGCGACATCCGCCATGCGCTGTTCGAGAAATTGCGGATGCCAGATATAGGGCACTTCGAACACGTCGCAGCGATGCAGCGTGCGCAGGATCGGCGCGGACGGCGCGTCCTTCGCGAGCAGCCAAACTTCGTCGCAGCGGTCCGGGCGCGGCATGTGGCCCGGCTTTTCGAACACGGCCGCCTCGGTGAGCCCGAGATACGGCTGTCCGACGACGTAGAACGCCACCTTGCGCCCGCGCGCGCGCATCAAATCGAGCCAGCCGACGTCGAGCGCGCCGCCCAGCTCGATGACGACATCCACCGCGTCGGTAGCTTCGCGCATGGTCATCACGCGCAGCTTCTTGCCGGCCACGTCGACTTCCTGCGGCATGGCGGCGAGCGCGCCGACATCGATCAGATCGACCGACGCCACGAAAGGCAGGCGCTGAAACAGTTCCGCGAGAAAGACGATGTTCTGGCCCATCCCGTTCGACCAGATGCTCTGCCCCTCGTAGCTCGCCATCGAAATACCGATTCTCATAGACACCACTTTCAATACTCCGAAAAGACCCGCTCAAGAACGCGCTCCGACGGCGCGGGATTCTATCAACTGGCCGTCGGCCCTCGTTTGACAAAGCGGGTGTCCGTGGAACTTTCGGAAAACTCGCAGCGATCGGCGCGCACGCGCACCCCACGTTCGACAAATTCGCTGGGTAGAATCAGGCATCGCACCAATCACGGAACAGGAGCAGATCAATGGGCATTCAGAAGGTCGGTATCGTCGGCGCGGGAACGATGGGCAACGGCATCGCGCAGGTCGCGGCCGTCGCGGGATTGCAGGTCGTGATGATCGACGTCGCCGACGCCGCGCTCGCCAAAGGCGTGGCCACGCTGACCAACAGCCTCGAGCGGCTCGTCGCGAAGGACAAGCTCGACGCCGCCGCGCGCGATGCGGCCGTTGCGCGTATCGAAACGTCGACCGATTACGCGCGCCTCGCCGACGCGGAGATCGTGATCGAAGCGGCGACCGAGAACGCCGAACTCAAGCATCGCATCCTGAAGCAGATCGAAGCCGCCGCGCGGCCCGACGCGATCATTGCAACGAACACGTCGTCCATTTCGATCACCGCGCTCGCCGCGACGCTCGCGAACCCGGCGCGCTTCATCGGCATGCATTTCTTCAATCCGGTGCCGCTTCTGCCGCTCGTCGAAGTGATACGCGGCGTGCGCACCAGCGACGAAACCGCAGAGACCGTGCGCGCGCTGACCGAGAAGCTCGACAAATCGCCGATCGGCGTGCGCAATTCGCCGGGCTTCGTCGTCAACCGCATTCTCGTGCCGATGATCAACGAGGCGTTCTTCGTGCTGTACGAAGGCGTGGCGTCGGCGGAGGAAATCGACGCGGGCATGAAGCTCGGTGCGAATCATCCGATCGGCCCGCTCGCGCTCGCGGACCTGATCGGCCTCGACGTGTGCCTGTCCGTGATGGACGTGCTCTTCAAGGACTTCGCCGATTCGAAGTATCGCGCGTGCCCGCTCTTGCGCGAGTACGTCGCGGCCGGGCGGCTGGGGCGCAAGACGCGGCAAGGCGTGTTTCGGTACGACTGAAGCGCCCGCGCGTTCAGGGATGGGCGAGCAGCGTCGCGACCTTGTCCGAATGGGTTTGCTGCGCGATGTCGCGGGCGGTCAAGCCGCGGTCGTCGCGCAAGGCCGGGTTCGCGCCGCGATCGAGCAGCATCGAGACGGTCTGCGCCTGATCGTAGCCCGCCGCCCACATCAGCGCGGTCAGATGATTGCGATACACCGCGTTGACATCGACGCCCGCATCGAGCAGGCGCTGCACGATCGCGGTATGGCCGCGCCCCGCCGCGTATTCCATCGCGGTCTTGCCGACGCGATCCGTCGCCGTCACGTTCGCACGATGCGCGAGCAGGAGCGCGGCGATTTCCTCGTTGCCGTCGTACGCGGCGGCCATCAACGGCGTGATGCCCTGCACATCGGCCTGATTCACGTTCGCGCCGCGATCGATCAACGTGCGCGCGAGCGGCGTCATGCCCTTCTTGCATGCGCTGATGAGCGGCGTGTCGCCGATGCGGTTGCGCGAATCGATCGACGCGCCTTCGTCGAGCAAGCGCACGACCGTGTTCGAGTCGCCGTTGCGCGTGGCCGCGAGCAGGCGTTCGTTGAGCGCGTAGGCGTCGTCGTCGGCGCGGGCGGGCGCGAGCATCGTCGAAAGGGCGAGCGCGATGCAGCCGGATAACGCGGCGAGTTTCATCGTGTGACCGTTACTGAAGATTGGCGACGTAATTCGCCAGATTTTCGATGTCCGCGTCCGACAAGGTCTTCGTCACGCTCGTCATGTTGCCCGCGTCGTTGGTGCGCTTCTTCGCGCGGAAATCCTGCAACTGCTTGACGATATACGGGTACTGCTGCCCCGCCACGCGCGGTATCTCGTTCTGCCCGGTGAAGCCGCCGAGATGGCACATCGTGCACAGCAGTTCCTCCGACTTCTTGCGGCCCGCCTCCACTTTCGCCGGATCGGCCTTGAAGTCCGTGGCGGTCAGCTTTTGCGCGGCGAAGTAATCAGCCAGATCGTGCATGTCGTCGGGTGAAAGATTCGCGGCCATCGGCGACATGCGCGGATCGCTGCGGCGGCCCGCCTTGAAATCGCGCAGCTCCAGATAGATGTAGCGCGCGCTTTGTCCGGCAAGCGACGGATAATCGCCGTTCGTCGAATTGCCGGTCGGTCCGTGACAGGCGGAGCACACGGCGGCCTTCGTCGCGCCGGCTTGCGCGTCGGCGAAAGCAAGCGACGGCATCGACCATACCGCACAGCAGAGCAAAAACGCGCGCAGGCTCCGCATCAGGGCAGCGCGAACACGAGCACGCTGTTGCCGCGCTTGTAGTCGAGCTGCGTGTTGCCGCCCGCCGCGACCGCGATGTACTGCTTGCCGTTGACCATGTACGACACCGCCGGCGCATTCACGCCCGCGCCGCACTGGAACTCCCAGAGCTTGCGGCCGCTCGCGGCGTCGAAGGCGCGGAAGAGACCATTGCCTTCGCCGTTGAACACGAGCCCGCCCGCCGTCGCGAGCACGCCGCCGATCAGCGGCTGATCCGTCTTGTAGCCCCACGCGATCTTGCCGGTATCGACATTCACCGCGACCAGCCTGCCCCACTGCTGCTCCGACGGAATGACCTTGAACGCGCCGCCGAGCCAGATCTTGCCGCCGGGATACGCGGCTTCTTCCACCTGATACGTCATCGGCTGATGCAGGTTCGCCGCGTACGCCATGCGCGTCTTCGGGCTGAAGGCCATCGGCGACCATTCGACGCCGCCGTTCGCGCCCGGCAGCATGCGCGCGCCGGTGGGCGTCGGCAAGGTCCAGACGTCTTCTTGCGGAATCATCGCTTCGGATACGCGGATGAGATGCCCGTCGCGGCGATCGTGCACATACACGAAGCCCGTCTTCCCGCCGTGGATGATGCCGGGAATGGTCCGGCCGTTTTCGTCCTTCACGTCGATGAGAACCGGCGGGCTGACCGCATCGAGATCCCAGACGTCGTGCGCGATGTACTGGTAGTGCCACTTGTACTTGCCGGTGTCGAGATCGACGGCGACGAGCGAATCGGTGTACAGGTTGTCGCCGGGACGGATCGCGCCAAACAGGTCCGGCGACGGATTGCCGACCACGAAATACACGGTGTGCGTCGCGCGATCGACTGCGGGCGCCATCCACACGCCGCCGCCGAGCGTCTTGTAGAAGTCGCCGCCCTTGTCGGCGAGCACCTTCTTTTCAGCCGCGATATCGCGCTTCATGTTGCGGCCGACGGCGTCCTTCTCGGCCCAGACGCCTTCGCTGCCGGTGTCGGGAATCGTGTAGAAGGTCCATAGCAACTGGCCGGAGTTCGCGTCGTACGCCTTCACGAAGCCGCGTATGCCGTACTCGCCGCCGTTCGTGCCGATGAGCACCTTGCCGTCGACGACCACGGGCGCCATTGTTTCCGAGTAGCCGTCTTCGGGATCGGCGATCTGCGACGACCACAGCACGTTGCCGTTCTTCGCATCGAGCGCGACGAGCTTCGCGTCCAGCGTGCCCATGAAGAGCCGGTCGCCCGCAATCGCGACGCCGCGATTGTTCGGCCCGCAGCAGAACGTCGTCACCGGTCCCATCTTGTGCTTGTAGTGCCAGAATTCCTTGCCGGTGACGGCATCGATCGCGTAGACGTGGTTATAGGACGTGGTCAGGAACATCACGCCGTTGCTGACGATCGGCGCGGTTTCCATCGATTCCATCACGGCGGTCTGGAAGATGAACGCGGGCTTGAGCTTCGCCACGTTCTTCGTATTGATCTGCGAGGCGGGCGCGTAACGCGTTTCCGCGTATGAGCCGTTCGAATGCAGCCACGACGACTGGTCGCTCGCGGCGGCGTCGAGCTGCTGCTGCGAGACGGATCGCAAGGAAGCGGGGACCGGCGATGCCTGCGTCGTGTTGCTGTTCTGGATTTCATCGGCGGCGCGCGATGAAGGCGATGAAAGCATCGCAAACGCGCCGAAAGCAAAAGGAAGGAGCGAAGCAAGCGACGTACGGGAAAAACCGGCCATGACAGTCTCCCAAATCGTTCTTGTTGTGCGACGGGGCATTGTTGCGCTCTATGCGTCCGAAGAAGGATAGGCAATTTAAGTGAGCATTTCCAGCCATAGCAAACCCGTAATCGCACGCGCGCTTTTTAGTACTATGGATCGCATGCCGTATCATTCCGCCGTCCTTTAGCGCGACGCCGCTTGCCCGCACGCGCGCTTTGGCTTATCGCTTGACTCCCGACTCTTCACGAAACGCACGCACCATGTCCACACCCTCCAACGGGCAGCCGAATCTGAACCCGCGCCAGCCGGTCGATATCGCCCGCATTCTGCTCATCATCGCGATTCTGCTGGCGCTCACCGTCGGCAGCCTCTATATCCTGCGGCCGTTCATCCCCGGCCTCATCTGGGCGACGACCATCGTCATCGCCACCTGGCCGCTGATGCTCGGCGTGCAGCGGCGCTGCGGCAATCGCCGATGGCTCGCCACAGCCGTGATGCTCCTCGGCCTGTTGATCGTGATCGTGCTGCCGCTTTATCAGGCCATCTCGACGCTCGCGCTGCATGCCGGCGACATCATGTCCGCGATCAAGAGCCTGCCGACTTACGCGCTGCCTCCGCCGCCGACCTGGGTGCATGACGTGCCGCTCGTCGGCCAGCGCGTCTCGACGGAATGGCAATCGCTTTCCGATGCCGGTCCCGGCGGCCTGCTTGCCAAACTCGAACCGTACGCGACCGTCGCCGCGCGATGGATGCTCTCGCACGCGGCCGTCGTCGGCGTATTCGTCGTGCATATGGTTATCACGCTCATCATCTCGGGCATTCTCTATAGCCGCGGCGAAGCGGCGGCGAACTTCGTGGTGCGCTTCGCGACGCGCATCGCCGGACTGCGCGGCGCGGAAGCGGTCAAGCTCGCCGGGCTCGCGGTGCGCGCGGTCGCGCTGGGCATCGTGGTCACGGCGGTCACGCAATCGGCGCTCGGCGGCATCGGGCTGTATGTGGCGGGCGTGCCGGCGGCGGGCATCATCACCGCGGTCATGCTGATGCTCTGCCTCGCGCAGATCGGGCCGCTGCTGCCGCTGCTTGGCGGCGTCGCGTGGCTTTTCTGGCACGGCTCGCACGTCGCGGCATCGCTGCTGCTCGTGTGGTCGCTCATGATCGCGATGCTCGACAATTTCCTGCGCCCGCTGCTCATTCAACGCGGCGTCAATTTGTCGATGCTGCTGATTCTTTCCGGCGTGCTCGGCGGCATGTTTGCGTTCGGAATAGTCGGATTGTTCATCGGGCCCGTTATTCTCGCCGTCACGTCGACGATTCTGGAAGCGTGGATCAACGAGCAACCGCCTTTGCCGCAAACCGTCGCATTATCGAACGAAGAGAACGTGAAAGCCGTGCCGGGACAAGGTCTCGCGGATGCGTCGCGTCGGCAACCGTGATTATCTCGAAATAGATTTCGACAAATCCGATTTCAGAATAATCGGATTTGTTCTAATTCAATGCTTTCGGACTCTTACGAAAAGCGTCTTATGGCTGTCGGTATACAGCGTTTCGCGGCTTTTCGACGCGACAAACCCGTTACAATGCGGACCTTTAATACTTGCCCGCCTGAGGGCGTAGGGGAATGACCATGTCTTTGCGCGACGTGGACGTCATCGATTACATCGGAATCAATATCCTGTTCAAGCAAGTGTATGTCGGCATTTTCGATGATCTCGACTGGCAAGACGAACCATTGCATCAGGAATTGCTGACGAAGAAAATCGACCACTACAGCCGGTATATTCGCTCGGGTCAATTGCTGTCGAGTTATCCGAAAGTGCGCGGTTATGAAGTCATCGTGGAATATGTTTCGATGCACGCCATGTCGCCTTCCGCCACCGCGTTCTGGAAGACCCGCGAGCAGATCATTCGCGCGGCCGGTTTCGGCGTGCGCACACGCGGCGTGAACGTGCGCCGGTCGCTGGGTTTGACTGTCGAAGAACCGGCCGAGGCGATGGATCGAGCGGTCGCGAGCGAGTTGGTCGAACCGCCCGCGCTCGAAGTGCTGGATGCCGAACCGAATGCACGGCGGGCGCACGTTGCCGACGTCACCGATATTTCTCTTCTCCCGCCGGTCGCTTCGATGCGGCAGCGCTTGCAAGCCCTGCCGGTGCTCAGCCGGCTGTCGATGCGCAAATCGGCGACGATGTAAGCCACGCATCGCGCAAAAAAAGCGGCGAGCTCGCACGAGGCTCGCCGCTTTTTTTCATCCCTCGAACTGCACGCGCTATTGTCCCGCGCCGAGCGCCGACGTCGCGATGGCCGGCACTGAAATGCCGTTGGTCTTGGCGTACTGCACCGCCTGCGTCAACGTCTGCACGAGCGATTGCAATTGCCCCGGCGCGGATTGCGCGATATACGACGCCGCCTGCGCCGTCCCCGGATTCGTTCCGGCCTGAAGCAGCGACGACATGTTCATCGTGTTCTTCACCGCGCCGAGGTCCGATTGCAGACCCGCGTATTGCTTCACGCCCTGCCCGAGCGACGCGAGTCCGTCCGTGAACGTCTGCTTGCTGGCGGCGGTCGGCGGCGTGGCGGATTGGCTGGAAAACGCCTGCATCAGCGATTGCGAGACACTCTGCTGCGTGCCGCCCAGTTGCGACAGCACGTCGGTGTTCGGCACGCTGCCGCTCGACGCGCCCGACAGCAAGCCCGCCGCCGATTGCGCCTGGCTGGCGACGCTCGACATGCCCATCGCCGATGCGAGGCTCGACTGTCCGCTCAGCACTTGCTGATTGGCGCCCAGATAGTTCTGCACGAGCGAGTTCAGCGCGGACGGCTGCGCCGCGCCGGTCGTCGCCGATGAATCCGACTTGTTGCCGAAGCCGAATTGTTGAAGATTGATTTGTGCGTAAGACGCGGCCGGGGCCGCAAGCGCACCCGCGAGGCCAGCCGTCAGAAGCGCGATCCTGAGCGAGCGATTCGGCATGATCGGGTTCCTCCTTGAATTGATCCGACGTGAATGGAGCCGTTTCGACCAACGGCCCTTCAGACGGTTCGCCGCACAGGCACCCGCGTTACATTTGCTTTCCATTTCCGCCGCCAGCGCGTGAACCGGCGGCGCGGATCATTTCACGGAATCGGCATCGTTTCGCTGACGCAGTTCCGGAAAGTCTTCCTCCCAATATTCGTGTTCGCCGCGATTCGCGTCCTGCGTGCGCGATGCTTCGTGCCTGCGCAAATCGACACGCCGGATCTTGCCGGAAATCGTCTTCGGCAATTCGGCGAATTCGAGCCGACGGATGCGCTTGTACGGCGCAAGCCGCTCACGCGAAAACGCGAACACGCTGCGCGCGACGTCCGGACCGATCGTGAAGCCGTGCCGCAACGTCACGAAAGCCTTGGGCACGGACAGCCGCAATGCATCGGGACTCGGGACGACGGCCGCTTCCGCGATCGCCTCGTGTTCGATCAGCACGCTTTCCAGCTCGAACGGACTCAGGCGGTAATCGGAGGACTTGAAGACATCGTCCGCGCGGCCGATGTACGTGAAATAGCCATCCGCGCCGCGCGCCGCGACATCGGACGTGCGATAGAAGCCGCCGCGCATCGCGTTCTCCGTCGCGGCGGGATTGTCGGCGTAACCGGTCATCAGGCCGAGCGGCGGCGGATCGAGCGCGAGCGTGATTTCCCCTTCGTCGGCGGGATGACCGTCCGGATCGAGCAGCACCACGCGATAACCCGGCAGCGGGCGGCTCATCGATCCGGGAACGAGCCGCTGGCCCGGCGTGTTGGCGATCTGCGCGGTGGTCTCCGTCTGGCCGTAGCCATCGCGGATGGGCACGCCCCACGCGGCCTGCACGCGTTCGACGACTTCCGGATTCAGCGGCTCGCCCGCCCCGACGATCTCCCGCAGCTTCACGCGATACGACGCGAGCGGCTCCTGCACGAGCATCCGCCAGACGGTCGGCGGCGCGCACAGCGTGGTGACTTCGTGCTGCACGAGCGCATCGAGCGTGCGGGCGGCGTCGAATCGGCTGAAGTTGTAGATGAACACGCACGCCCCGGCATTCCACGGCGCGAAGAAACAGCTCCACGCGTGCTTGGCCCAGCCGGGCGAACTGATGTTCCAGTGCACGTCGCCGGGCTGAAGGCCGATCCAGTACATCGTCGAGAGATGCCCCACCGGATAGCTTTCGTGCGTATGCGCGACGAGCTTCGGCTTCGACGTCGTGCCCGACGTGAAGTACAGCAAATACGGATCGCGCGCATTTGTTTCGGCATCCGAAGCAAATTCAGGCGATGCGCGGTAGGCATCGTCGTAAGCGAGCCAGCCTTCGCGCGCGCCGCCGACGGACAGCCGCACGCCGGGAAGATCGATGCCATCGAACTTGTGCGTTTCGCCTGCATCGACGATGACATGCTGCACGCTTCCCAGCGCGATGCGTTCGCGCAAGTCGCCGCTCGCAAGCTGCGTCGTCGCGGGCAGCACAATCGCGCCGAGCTTCATTGCCGCGAGCATCGTTTCCCATAGCTCGACGCGGTTCGGCAGCATCAGCAGAATGCGCTCGCCGCGCTTCACGTTCAGCGCGCGCAAGTGATTCGCGACGCGCGCGGACCGCTCGCTCATCTGCGCGAAAGAAAGCCGCGTCTCGTCGCCGCTTTCGCTCACGATATGCAGCGCGGGCGCATCGTTGCCGCGCGCCATCGGGTCGAAATAATCGAGCGCCCAGTTGAAGCGGTCGAGCACGGGCCATTTGAAGTCGCGATACGCGGTGTCGTAATCGGTGCGATGACGCAGCAGAAAATCTCTTGCTTCAATGAACGGCTCAGCCCGGCTCATAGCGTCTCCTCGCTCAAACGTTCCGCGCGATCACCATCCGCTGCACTTCGCTGGTTCCTTCGTAAATCTGCGTGATGCGCGCATCGCGATAATGCCGCTCCACCGGATAGTCCTGCAGATAGCCGTATCCGCCGTGAATCTGGATCGCGTCGGAACACACGCGCTCGGCCATTTCCGATGCGAACAGCTTCGCCTGCGACGCCTCCGACAGACACGGAACGCCTTCGGTCCGCATGCGCGCCGCGTGCAGCACGAGCAGCCGCGCCGCGTTGATCTGCGTCTGCATGTCCGCGAGCATGTTCGCGACCGACTGATGCTCGATGATCGGCTTGCCGAACTGCACGCGTTCGCGCGCGTAGGCACGCGCCGCATCGAAGGCCGCGCGCGCGATGCCGAGCGCCTGCGCCGCGATCCCGATGCGCCCGCCTTCCAGATTCGACAGCGCAATGCGCAAGCCCTCGCCGCGTTCGCCGAGCAGATTGGCGGCGGGAATCGCGCAGTCGTCGAAGGTGATCGGGCAGGTATCGGATGCGCGAATGCCGAGCTTGTGTTCCGGCGGCCCGACGTTGAAGCCCGGCGTGCTCGTCGGCACGATGAACGCGGAAAGGCCGCGCTTTCCCAACTCGGGGTCCGTCACCGCGAACACGATCGCGACGCCCGCGCGCCGTCCGTTCGTCACGAACTGCTTGCTGCCGGAGAGAATCCACTGGCCGTCGCGCTCGACGGCGCGCACGCGCAGGTTGTTCGCTTCGGAACCCGCGTGCGGCTCGGTCAGGCAGAACGCGCCGATCACTTCGCCGCTCGCGAGCTTCGGCAGCCATTCGGCCTTTTGCGCGTCGTTGCCGTAAGCGAGGATCGGCCCGCAGCCGACGGAGTTGTGCACGCTCATCATCGTCGCGCACGAGGCGCAGCCGGCCGCGATTTCCTCCATCGCGAGCGCGTAGGCGGTGTAGTCGCTGTACGTGCCGCCGAAATCGGCGGGAACGATCATCCCGAGCAAGCCGAGTTCGCCGAGCTGCCGCACGACGGCGTCGGGAATGGCGGCGTCCTTGTCCCACTGGCCCGCGTTCGGCGCGAGCACTTCGGCCGAGAACTGGCGCGCCGCGTCGCGGATCATGCGCTGTTCTTCGGTGAGAAAACTGTCGATCATGAATGGGTCCGGTGAAGGCCTCGTGCGAACGCTTCGTCCGACGTTAGCCGATGACCAGAACGATCACGCGAACCGCGCGCTTTCGCCACCTAGTGACAACCCGAATGCAAGGAACGAGGATCGCGCGCGCCGGACGGGACACTGCGATATATTGAGATACTTCCACTCGCATCCGGAGCGCATCATGACGCAGCGAACGCCCGACGCATCGAAAGAACCGCCCGCCGAAAACAACGAAGATTTGCTGGATGAAGCGCTGGAAGAGACGTTTCCCGCGAGCGATCCGATTGCCGTCCACCCGGAACCCGAACCCACTGACGATCGCAAGACGCCCCGGAAATAAGCCGGGGCTTCTTCACGAGGCTCAGTTCGCGTCGTTCGATTCCGGCTCGTCCGGCGCGGTGAGCAGCGCGACGAGCTTTTCCACGTGCTGATGCAAGAGCTTCACGTGCTTGTCGATCTGTTCGAGCCGGCCGGAGAGATCGGCCTTCGCCGCTTCGCTCATGCGGTCGGAAGCGATGAGTTCATCGGCTTTCGGCAGCATCGGCTCGACTTGCAGAAGCCCGAGCTGGCGCTCGAGGCGTCGCAAATCCTGTGACAGCAGTTCGCGATTCTTCCGGAACAGCAGATCGCGCCGGTTGGCTTCGGCCTGCTGCTGCGCGAGATCGGCGACGCGCCGAGTGGCTTCCGTCTGAGACAGCAGCGGCTCGGGGCCGCGCAGCACCGAGCGCTTCGGCGCGGGATGCGCCGTGCCGCGAAATACCGCGAACGGCCGTTCTTCATCGAGCGCGCGCCTGACTTCAGGCGGCACGTCGGCGGGCGCGCGGCGCTCGTCCATCCAGTGCGGCGGCAAACCCGACACCAGTTCGATGCCGCGCACGAACTCCTCGTTGAAATCGCGCTGCCCCGCGACGATCAGCTTCATGAACGAAGGCGAGAAGTTCATCATGCGCGCGAGACGCGTCGCGCCGCCGGGCGAGCCGGTCAGCACGTTCATGTTCGCTCGCCACACGACAAATAGCGTTTCGTCGAAATCTTCCATGGACAGGCTCCTGGCAGACCGATGCGCCCGAATGCGCTCATCGCCGTGGCGCGCGAGATGCCCGCGCGCATGTGTATCCTGTTTCCGAATGATGCTGCGCGCCGCACCGGGCGCGTTCTCTAACGATACATACCGCATAAAACACCATACTACCGTCAACGGCAAGCGGCGCGAGGCCCGAAGCCGCGCGCCGCACGCGCCATACCTTACGGTTCGTTGCGCAGATACCCTTCCTTGCTCGGATCCATCATTCGCCAGGACACGACGAACGAGATCGCGCACATCACGGTCACGTACCAATAGAACGCCGATTCGTTCCCGGCGTTCTTCAGGAACAGTGCCACGTATTCCGCCGATCCGCCGAACACCGCGTTGGCCACCGCATACGAAAGCCCGACGCCCAGCGCGCGCACTTCGGGCGGGAACATTTCGGCCTTGATGAGACCGCTGATCGACGTATAGAAGCTCACGATGGCGAGCGCCACCACAACGAGCACGAAGGCCATGACCGGGCTCGTCACGTCGCGCAGTGCGTGCAGCAGCGGCACCGTGCAAATGGTGGCGAGCGCGCCGAAGAACAGCATCGAGCGACGGCGGCCGATGCGGTCCGACAGCGCACCGAACAGCGGCTGCAGCAGCATGTAGACGAGGAGCGCCGCGGTCATCACGTTGCTGGCGGTCTTGGCGTGCATGCCCGCCGTGTTCACCAGATACTTCTGCATGTACGTGGTGAACGTGTAGAAGATCAGCGATCCGCCGGCCGTGAAGCCCACCACCGTCATGAACGCTTTCTTGTGCTGCATCAGGCCGGCGAGCGTGCCCGCTTCCTTGCGTTCGCGCGTTTCGGCGGTCGTGGTTTCATCGAGCGAGCGGCGCAGATAAAGCGACACCAGCGCCGCGCACGCACCGACGAAAAACGGAACGCGCCAGCCCCATGCCTTCAGTTCTTCCGTCGACAGGAAAAGCTGCAGGATGACGAGCACGAGCAGCGCGGCGAGCTGTCCGCCGATCAGCGTCACATACTGAAACGACGCGAAGAAGCCGCGCCGGCCGCGCAGCGCCACTTCGCTCATGTACGTGGCGCTCGTGCCGTACTCGCCGCCCACCGACAAGCCCTGAAAGAGCCGCGCGACGAGCAGCAGCACGGGCGCCCACGCGCCGATGGTCGCGTACGTCGGCAGGAAGGTGATGACGAGCGATCCGCCGCACATCATCAGCACGGAGATCATCATCGCGTTGCGGCGGCCGTGCTTGTCCGCGATGCGGCCGAAGAGCCATCCGCCGATCGGACGCATCAGGAAGCCCGCCGCGAACACGCCGGCGGTATTCAGCAATTGCGTGGTCGAATTGCCGCTCGGAAAGAAAGCCGCCGAAAAATACAGCGCGAGGAACGAATAAATATAGAAATCGAACCATTCGACGAGATTGCCCGACGATGCGCCGACGATGGCGAAAACGCGTCGCCGGGTGTCCTCTGCGGTATAGATGGGAAGGTCGGTCATGATGTGCTGAAGTCTTTTATGTCTCTAATCGGGATGAAAACCCGGCGCGTGGGCTCCGGATGGCACGCTCTGTCGGCGTTCGGGCGCAAGTTTAAACGACGCTTTCATCGCCGGCGCGCGCATCCGCGCTTCATCGCGTTGCATTTGCGGGCGTCGCGCCTTGCGTTTAAAGCCTTCGCGCGCGTTGAAAGCCGTGTGCGTAGGTAATTACCCCAACACGATACTTTCTCGATTATTTATCGATAAAGTCTCGTGATAGATTCCTGTCCCGCTTTCACGAACCCGCGAGGTCCGAATGAACAAGCAGAACGCGACGGCGCTGGACGCCGCGCTGGCATCGAAATTCGCGCAGGTCGCGCTCGGCCATCTGACGCGCGAGTATCCGAACAAGCTCGATCACGTGCTCGCAGGCGACGCCGACGCGCAAAGCCCGCGGGCGCTGCATCCGATCTTCTACGGCAGCTTCGACTGGCATTCGTGCGTGCACGGCTATTGGCTGATCGCGCGCCTGTACGACCGTTTCCCCGACCTGCCCGAGGCTGCGCACATTCGCGCCGTCATCGACGAGCACTTCACTGAAGCCAACGTCGCCGCCGAGGTCGCTTATTTGCAGCGGCCGGCGTCGCGCGGTTTCGAGAGGCCTTACGGCTGGGCGTGGCTGCTCGCGCTCGCGGGCCAGCTTCGCTCGATGCGTTCCGCCGACGCCGAGCGCTGGGCGCGCACGCTGCAGCCGCTCGCCGATGCCTTCGTCGATCGCTTCAAGGACTTTTTGCCGAAATCGACGTATCCGCTTCGCGTCGGCACGCACTTCAACATGGCGTTCGCGCTGACATTGTCGCTGGGCTATGCGCGCATCGTCGGCGATACGGCGTTCGCGCGACTGCTCGAAGACACCGCGATGCGCTGGTTCGAGCACGACGCCGCGTGCCAGGCGTGGGAGCCTGCGGGCGACGAGTTCCTCTCGCCTTCGCTGATGGAAGCCGTGTTGATGCGCCATGTGCTACCGGCCGAGCGCTTCGTCGGCTGGTTCGATGCGTTCCTGCCGCGCATCGCCGATCGCGAGCCGGCGACGCTCTTCACGCCCGCCACCGTCACGGATCGCAGCGACGGCAAGCTCGCGCATCTCGACGGCCTCAATCTGAGCCGCGCCTGGTGCCAGCGGACGATCGCGCGGGCGCTGCCGGCAGGCGATGCGCGCATCGGCGTGCTCGAAGCGGCGGCCGACGCGCATCTGGCGTCGGGCATCGCGCACGTCGCGGGCGACTACATGGGCGAGCACTGGCTCGCGACGTTCGCGTTGCTCGCGCTGGAAGCGTGAGCCATCGCGTGCATCGGGACGGATCAGCGCGGCTGGAACGCGATCACGCTCATGCCGATCAGCGCGATGGCCGCGCCGGTCACGTCCCACGCGGTCGGCCGGATGCGATCGACTGCCCATAGCCACGCAATCGCCACGCCGATGTACACGCCGCCATACGCCGCGTAGATGCGGCCGGCGGCGGTATCGTGCAGCGTCAGCAGCCACGCGAAGAGCGCGAGCGACAGCGCGCCGGGCACGACGAGCCACGCCGATCCGCCCGCCTTCAGCCATCGATACGGGAAATAGCAGCCGGCAATTTCGGCGACTGCGGTCACGACATAGAGCAGGAAGGTTTTCATGGCGTGCATTATCGGTTGCGCGGCGAGTCGCGTCGTTGAGTTGCGCCGCCGCCCGCTGCTGACGACAATGTCGCCTTTGCCCGCCTTCGCGCTGCCTTGACCGACTCTCCGGACCTTCCCTACCGCGACGCGTTGCCTGTGCGTTGGCATCGCCGGGTGCTGACGCTCGCCTTTCCTATCGTCCTAGCGAATCTCACGCAGCCGATTCTCGGCTCAGTCGATACCGCCGTCGCCGGTCATCTCGACGGTCCGCAATATCTGGGCGGCGTCGCGCTCGGCGGACTCGTGTTCAGCTTCGTGTTCTGGGGTTTCGGCTTCTTGCGCATGGGCACGACGGGCCTCGTTGCGCAGGCGTTCGGCGCACGCGATGCCGCCGCCGTGCGCGCGAGCGTGCTGCGCGCGCTGATGCTCGCATTCGCGATCGGCGCGGCGGTGCTCGCGTTGCAGGCGCCGATCATTCGTTACGCGCTGCAAGCGCTCGGCGGCAGCGGCGCGGTCCACGAAACGGCGAGCGCGTATTGCCACGCGCGCATCTGGGCCGCGCCGTTCGCGCTCGGCAATTACGCGGTGCTCGGCTATCTGCTCGGCTGCCAGCGCGTGCGGCTCGCGCTGCTCACGCAGGTGTTCATCAACGCGGTGAATATCGTGGCGGTGCTGCTGTTCGTGTATCGCTTCGGCTGGGGCATCGCGGGCGTCGGCGCGGCGACCGCTTTCGCCGATTTCTGCGGCTTCGCGCTGGGCGCGGCGATTCTCTGGCGACTGCGCGAACGCGGCCTGCCGCCGATCGCGCTCGCCACGCTCTTCGATCTGCGCGCGATTCGCCGTCTAATCGCAATCAATCGCGATATTTTCATTCGCACGCTGTGTCTGCTCGGCTCGTACGGCTGGTTCGCGCATATGGGCGCGCGTCAGGGCGATGCGGTGCTCGCCGCCAATGCGCTGCTGCTCAACTTCCAGACGTTCATGGCCTTCGGGCTCGACGGCTTCGCGCACGCCGCCGAGGCGCTCGTCGGCGCGGCGATAGGCGCGCGCGATCGACATGCGTTCCGCCAGGCCGTCAAGGTGACGATGCTGTGGTCGGTCATCGGCGCGGCGGGGTTTTCGGTCGTGTACTGGGTCAGCGGGGAATGGATCATCGGGCGGCTGACGGATCAGGCTGTAGTGCGCGCGGCGGCGGTGCGCTATCTGCCGTGGGCTGCGGTGCTGCCGCTTGCATCCGTCGCGGGATTTCTGTTCGACGGCGTGTTCATCGGCGCGACGCGTACGCGGGAACTGATGATGGCGATGGCGGCATCGCTCACGGTGTTCATGATCGCGGCGTGGACGCTTGTCGGTCCGCTCGGAAATCACGGGCTTTGGTCCGCGCTTACTGCGTTCATGGTGGCGCGCGGGGTGACGTTGTTCTTGCAACTGCCGTCGATCGAGCGGGGGATCGGCGAGAGTGGGCGCGTCTGATTGCGCAAACGTATCGACCCATTGCTTCCGGTCGCCACGCCGCGCCCCCTCGGCGTGTTTCGGAGTGCAACGCCCAATCGAAAAATCAATCCGGGTCATCCACTTGCGAATCACGCAAAGGCAAGCTACGCCCGGAAGGAAAACAGTAAGCACTCCATTGCCGCCGGGCTGCGCGCCCACACGTTAGCTGCGTGCCTGTTGTTTGAACACGGATTTCCCGACGTTTATGTTCGCACGGCTTTTCGAGTTGGCGGTTCTGACTGTGGTCGCATAAAGTGGGTGAAAGCACATCGCGCCTTTTCGTATCGATGACTCGCACGGAGCTGGCAAATGAACAAGATGCTTAAGATAGGTGCGGCGACAATCCTCACCGTCGGCGGAGCAGCGCATGCGCAAAGCAGTGTCACGCTCTACGGGCTGATCGATGCGGGTCTGACCTACACGAACAGTCAGATCAGCGGGACGGGCGGCGGGCACAGCAACTGGGAAATGACGAGCGGCGCAGTCCAGTACAGCCGCTGGGGTTTGCGCGGGGCTGAAGACCTCGGCGCGGGCATGAAGGCCATCTTCACGCTGGAAAGCGGCTTCAATCTGAACACCGGGCAGTACACGTCGAACAATCGCATCTTCAATCGCCTGGCGTATGTCGGTTTATCAAGCCGCGATTACGGCACGCTCACGCTGGGCCGCCAAACCGACAGCATGGTCGATTTCGTCGCGCCGCTTGCATTGACGGGTACGGAGTTCGGCGGCACGCACTTCGCGCATCCGCTAGACAACGACAACCTGAACGATTCGTTTCAGATCAACAACGCGGTGAAATATCTGAGTCCGAACATGGCGGGTTTCAGGGTCGGCGGGCTGTACGGCTTCTCCAATCAGGCGGGCGGATTCGCGAACAATCGCGCGTATAGCTTCGGCATGTCGTATGTATTGGGGGCGTGGAA
>NZ_FCNV02000018.1 GCF_001544615.1 Caballeronia concitans | reverse complement strand
GCCCAGGTGGCGGAATTGGTAGACGCACTAGGTTCAGGTCCTAGCGGTGGCAACACCGTGGAGGTTCGAGTCCTCTCCTGGGCACCAAGGTCCCTCTCGCGAACGCGCAACAGCGCCGCAATCAGCCCCACGCACTCACGTGGGGCTTTTTGTTTTTCTTTTTCAATCCAATATCCTTTCGTTTTTATTCCTCTTTCTTGCTTCAAGAAAGCATGATGAATTATTTCCGCATCGGATTATTCATTTCATTCTGTTCTTATTTTCGCCCTTCAGCACGCGATTAATCGGCGGCGTACACTCGTCCCTGCCCGCGCGGTCGTGCGCTTCGATCGCGCGCCGATACGGCTTGCCGGATCAACACTGGCCGCATCTCAACGCTGATTAATCAAAAACCGAACTGGAGACCCAGGCGATGAGTTGGACCCGAGAACAAAGAAACGTGACGATTGCGGCCTATCTGGGCTGGACGCTGGATGCATTCAATTTCTTCCTGATGGTATTCGTATTGAAGGACATTGCCGCCGAGTTCAATACCAAGATTCCGGAAGTGGCATTTGCCATTACACTGACACTGGCGATGCGTCCCGTCGGCGCGCTGATATTCGGCCGGCTCGCGGATAGATTCGGCCGCCGTCCGACGCTGATGATCAATATCGCGATTTATTCGCTGCTGGAGTTACTCTCGGGTTTATCGCCGAATCTGATGACGCTCCTCGTGCTTCGCGCGTTATTCGGTATCGCGATGGGCGGCGAATGGGGCGTCGGCTCCGCGCTCACGATGGAAACGGTGCCGCCTAAAGCGCGCGGCTTCGTTTCGGGACTGCTGCAGGCGGGCTACCCGAGCGGCTATCTGCTCGCGTCGATCGTCTTCGGCGTGCTTTATCAGTACGTCGGCTGGCGCGGCATGTTCTTCGTCGGCGTCGCGCCCGCGCTGCTCGTGCTGTACGTGCGCGCGCACGTGCCCGAATCTCCCGCCTGGCGCGCGATGGAAAAGCGCGAACGCCCCGGCCTGCTCGCCACGCTCAAGCAAAACTGGACGCTTTCGCTTTACGCGATTATTTTGATGACTGCGTTCAATTTCTTTTCGCACGGCACGCAAGATCTTTATCCGACTTTCTTGCGTGAACAACATCACTTCGATCCGCACACGGTTTCGATCATTACCATCGTGCTGAATATCGGCGCGATTGTCGGCGGACTGTTTTTCGGTGCGATGTCGGAACGCATCGGCCGGCGTCTCGCGATTTTCATTGCGGCGCTTATTGCATTGCCCGTGCTTTATCTGTGGGCATTTTCGGCGGGGCCGGTCGCGCTCGCGATCGGCGCATTCCTGATGCAGATTTCCGTGCAAGGCGCCTGGGGCGTCATTCCCGTGCACTTGAACGAGATATCGCCGGATGAGATTCGCGCGACATTTCCGGGACTGGTTTATCAACTCGGCAATCTACTCGCGGCAATCAACGCGACGATGCAGGCCGGCATTGCGACATCGCACGGAAATAACTACGGCCTTGCGATGGCGATCGTCGCGGGAACGGTCGCCGTCGTCATTGCAGCGCTGATTTTCTTCAGCCGCGAGCGCAGGGGAATCGATATGACGCGCTCCGCACAGGAAGTCGGCGCCACGGGTTAGCGGCGGGCGAATCGCTCGTCGGCGCGGCAGGCTTCGCCGACGAGCGCGCACGCCAAACACTGACACGCTCCGTCAGACTTCGGTATCCTCGGTTCATTGCAGCACCGCATCGGGCGCTCACGCAGCGTCCCTTCCCGATCGCCGCTCGAAAATGAATCGATGAAAGACCGCTATCTCGACTTCGTCAATTCGCCCTTCGGCACGAGCATCGCCCGCGCGCTCGGGCTGCCGAAGCCCGAGGTGCTGCGCCGCCATCGCGCGGACGAAGCCGAATTCGCCGGCATGGCCGCCATCGGCGCGGGGCCGTCGCCGACGCTCTTCGATCAACTGATGCGCGTGCTCACCGGCATCGGCATGACCGGCATCGCGCATGACAGCGCGCCCGACTGGCTCGCGCTGGCGCATCGTCGAGGCGCGATGAGCGGACGCATCACGCCGCGCGCCGCCGACAGCGGCTCCGCGAATCGCGTTCACGCGCTGATCTTCGATGCCACCGGCATCGCCGAAAGCAGCGAGTTGCACGCGCTCTACGCCTTCTTCCACGACGCATTGCGCTCGCTCGCGAAAAGCGGACGCATCGTCGTGCTCGGACGGCCGCCGTCGACATGTGCCAGTCCGCGCGCCGCCACCGCGCAACGCGCGCTCGAAGGCATGACGCGCTCGCTCGGCAAGGAAGCCCGCAACGGCATCACGTCGAATCTGCTCTACGTGGCCGGCAGCGCCGATATCGAAGGCGCGCTGCGCTTCTTTCTGTCGCCGCGTTCGGCGTATGTATCGGGCCAGGTCGTGCATATCGACCGCCCCGCCGCCGCGCCCGCAAGCTGGACGAAGCCGCTCGCCGGCCAGCGCGCGCTGGTAACGGGCGCGGCGCGCGGCATCGGCGCGTCGATCGCGAAGGTGCTGGCCGAGCACGGCGCGATCGTCACCGGGCTCGATGTCGAAGCCGCCCGCGATGCGCTCGACCAGACCATGCTGTCGATCGAGGACACGTCGCGGTCGGGCGGCGCGCATGCCGCGCTCATCGCCGACATCGCCGCCGCCGACGCGCCCGCCGAGATCGCGGCGGCGCTCGCATCCGCGGGCGGCGTCGATATCGTCGTGCATAACGCGGGCATCACGCGCGACAAGACCATCGCGCGCATGACCGACGACATGTGGACGAGCGTGCTCGACATCAACCTGCTGGCGCAGGAACGTATCGACGATGCGCTCCTCGCGCAGAACCTCCTGCGCGCGGGCGGACGCATCGTGGCGGTGTCGTCGATCAGCGGCATCGCGGGCAATCGCGGACAGACGAATTACGCGACGTCGAAAGCCGGCGTGATCGGCCGCGTGCAGAGCATGGCGCCCGTGTTGCGCGAGCGCGGCGTCACGATCAACGCGGTCGCGCCGGGCTTCATCGAAACGCAGATGACGGCGCGCATGCCGTTCGCCGCGCGCGAAGCCGGACGACGCCTCAACGCGATGGGACAAGGCGGCCTGCCCGTCGATGTCGCCGAGACCGTCGCGTGGCTCGCGAGCCCCGCGTGCGCGAACATCACCGGCAACGTCGTGCGCGTGTGCGGCCAAAGCCTGATCGGAGCATGACGATGCAGACGCCCATGCCCGCATCGCCGATGCAGCGCGCGCGCACCGTCGTCATCGATACGCTGCCGCCGCCCGCGAAGCTCTACGGCCGCGCGCTGCCCGGCATTTTCCGGCGCGGCCGCGTGCTCGAACTGCCCGCGCTGCGGCTCGTGCGCCCGGACGTGCTGCTCGACGCCGGGCACATCGGACGCTATGCGCGCGTGTGCGGCTTCATCCCCGAGCATGGCGTGCCGCTCACATTCCCGCATGTGCTCGCGTTTCCGCTGCATCTGATGATGCTCACGGACCCGTCGTTTCCCTGGCCGGCGCTCGGCATCGTGCATCTCGCGAACAGCGTGCGCCTGCGCAGGCCGCTCGCCGCCGGACAGCGCGTGCGAATCGAGGTGGAATGCGGGCCGATCGTGCCGCATCAGAAAGGTCACGCGTTCACGTTGCACACGCGCATTTATCGGCGCGGCGAAGCGGTCTGGGACGGCGACAGCGTCTATCTGAAACGCGGCGTCAGGAGCGAAAGCGCCGCGCCTGTGTCGCGCATTGCTGACGTATCTGAAGCACCCGTCGCGCTGCTCGCTCGTGAAGCACGCTGGCAACTGCCCGCGCAACTCGGCCGCGACTACGCGAAGGCATCGGGCGACTTCAATCCGATTCATCTGCACACGCTCTCCGCGAAGGCGTTCGGTTTTCCGCGCGCCATCGCGCACGGCATGTGGACGCTCGCTCGCGCGCTCGCGGCGCTGCATCCGTCGAAGGCGCTCGCGTCGGGTCACGCACACGGCGACTTCAAGCTGCCGCTTTACCTTCCCGGCGATGCCACGCTCTGGAGCGCCGCGCCCTCGCCCGCCGCGCGCGACTTCGAAGTGCGCGATCTCGCCGGCGAGCGGCCGCATCTGCGCGGACGCTTCGAATGGGAGCTGCCATGAACGAAGTCCGGCGCGTCGGCATCATCGGCAGCAATCGCATTCCGTTCGCGCGGTCGAACACGGCCTACGCGACCGCATCGAATCAGGACATGCTGAGCTTCACGCTGCAAGGGCTCGTCGATCGCTTCGACCTGCACGGCATGCGGCTCGGCGAAGTGGCGGCGGGCGCGGTCATCAAGCATTCGCGCGATTTCAATCTCACGCGCGAAGCCGCGCTGGCCACGACGCTCGCGAAGGAAACGCCTGCCTACGACGTGCAGCAAGCCTGCGGCACCGGCCTCGAAGCGGTGATTCTCGTCGCGAACAAGATCGCGCTCGGGCAGATCGATGCGGGCATCGCGGGCGGCGTCGATTCTGCATCGGATGCGCCGATCGGCGTGAATGAGCGCATGCGCAAGATTCTGCTCGAGGCGAATCGCAGCCGCTCGGCGCGTCAGCGTGCCGGCGCGCTCGCGAAGCTGCGGCCCGGCATGTTCTTCAGGCCCGCGCTGCCGCGCAACGCGGAGCCGCGCACCGGCCTCTCCATGGGCGAGCACTGCGAACTCATGGCGAAGCGCTGGAAGATCGCGCGCGAGGCGCAGGACGCGCTCGCGCAGCAAAGCCACGTCAACCTCGCGGCGGCGTACGCGCGCGGCTTCTTCAACGACCTGATGACGCCGTATCAAGGGCTTGCGCGCGACAACAACCTGCGCCCCGATGTATCGCTCGATCAGCTCGCGCAACTGAAGCCCGTCTTCGATCGCGATGCCGGCACGCTCACCGCCGGCAACTCGACGCCGCTGACCGATGGCGCATCGGCGGTTCTGCTGGCTTCCGAGGAATGGGCCGCGCGCCGCGGATTGCCCGTGCTCGCGTGGCTCACGTTCTCGGCGACGGCGGCCGTCGATTACATCGACAAGCGCGAAGGGCTGCTGATGGCGCCCGCGTACGCGGTCCCGTCGATGCTCGCGCGCGCCGGCCTCGCGCTGCAGGACTTCGATTTCTTCGAGATTCACGAAGCGTTTGCCGCGCAAGTCCTCTGCACGCTCGCCGCGTGGCAGGACGACGAATATTGCCGCGACACGCTCGGACTTTCGACGCCGCTCGGCGCGATCGACCGCACGCGGATGAACGTGAACGGCGGATCGCTGGCGACGGGGCATCCGTTTGCGGCGACGGGCGGGCGTATCGTCGGGACGCTGGCGAAAATGCTCGCCAACGCGCCCGCGCGTGGCGACGGACGACCGTTGCGCGGACTCATCTCCATCTGCGCGGCGGGCGGACAAGGCGTCGTCGCGATACTGGAGCGCTGACGCGCGCGGTGGAAGAAGTATCGCGGCTCGGCCGTTTACCGGTGACTTGCCGAATTCGCTTCGCCCGACCCATCGAGGAGATTCCATGCCGCCAGCGCGCCGCCGCATTCCGCATTGGATACACGGCTTCGTCGCGCTCGCGTGGTTGCTGATCGCGGCAAGCGCCGACGCTCAATCCACCGCGACAAGCGCGATCGGCGCACAGAGCGTCGATGCGCAAGTGCGCTGGCTATCGCAAGCCGCCGCGAACGGCACACTCGACGCCCTCGACGACGAAGCGCTCGTCGCCCTTTTCCGCTCGCTCGATCCGCGCACGCTGCCGCGTTATCTGCAAGAAGGTCTCGACCGCTACGCCTCGTGCGAATTCACGATGCTGCGGCGCGAGCGCATCGGCGGCCGATGGCCGAAGCGCGCCGATCACATGCTCGTGCGCGTCACGCGCGACCCGCTGCGCATCTACGCGAAATGGCTTCCCGATGGCGCGCATTCGGGCCAGGAAGTCATCTACGACGACGCCAAACGCCCGAACGAACTCTACGGTCATCTCGGCGGCGTGCTCGGCGTGATTCCGATGTGGGCGTCGGTGAACGGCCCGCTCGCCCGCGCGCAATCGAATCATTCGATCCGCGAGCTGGGCATCGATGCCATCACGCAGCGGTTCATCGATCAGGGACGCAAGTTCGCCGCTGCGGGCATCACGCGGCCATCGAATATCGAAGTGAAGACGGTTCAAGGCGTGCGCGTGGTCGCCTTCACTTACGTCGCGCCCGAAGGCCAGCCGGATTTCTATGCGAAGCGCGAAGTGCTCGGACTCGATCTCGAACAGCCGCTTTTTCGCACGGTCGAGTCGTTCGACAACGACGGCGAAATTTTCGAGAGCATCGTGTTCGAGCACATCGTTCGCAAGCCGTTCGACGACCTCACCTTCGACCCCGAAAACCCCGATTACCGCTTCTGAACCAAGCCGTTCTGAAGCGCCCGCTTGCTTGCTGACACGTGCTGTAACGCATGCTTCACGTTGCCGGCGCAAGATTTAAGTCTCGCCTAAGTATCCGTCGATACGCTTTGCGGACTTAATCATCGACATCACCGCGGCCGCCATGAACGAGCGGCGCGCATCGTCATGCAACAAAGGAGTTCACTCATGAACCTCCGTTCCAAATCGGCCCCGGCGCGCGCCATCAAGCGGCTTCTGAGCCACCACGAAATCGCGACGCTGCTTCTGCTGCTGCACGCGCCGATCGACGCGATCGCCGCCACGCCCGACGTCGCTTCGCTGCAGGAATACGGCTACGTCGAGATCGTGTCGCCGGACGCGAGCAGCCCGAAAGTGCGCCTCACCGAAGACGGCAACGCCGTGCTGCGCGGCCTCGGCGTCCGATAAGCGGCGTCTACTTTTCGCGAACTCTGTAATAATCGGTCGATACTTTTCTCACCGACCGAAGGAGCGATTCGCGATGTCCGCCATTGAACCCATCGTTCAGCGTGTGCTGCTCACCAACGACGACGGCATCGACGCGCCCGGCCTGGCCGTGCTCGAAGCCGTCGCCGCCGAAATAGCGCACGAAGTCTGGGTCGTCGCACCCGAGCACGATCAGAGCGGCACGTCGCATTCCATCAGCCTGCATTCGCCGCTGCGCATTTCGCGTCAGGGCGAGCGGCGCTTCGGGGTGCAAGGCACGCCGGGCGATTGCGTCGTGATGGCCGTGCGCCATCTGATGAAGGACGCGCCGCCGACGCTCGTGCTCTCCGGCATCAACCGTGGCGCGAATCTCGGCGTCGAAACCATGTTTTCCGGCACCGTCGGCGCGGCGATGACGGGCTTGCTGCTCGGCCTGCCGTCGATTGCGCTGAGTCAGACGTTCAGCGATCGCGAGAACGTGCGCTGGGACACCGCCCGCGCGCTCGCGCCCGGCGTGATCCGCCAGCTGCTCGCCATTTCGCACGACGCGCCCACGTGTCTCAACGTCAATTTCCCCGATTGCGATGCCTCGGCCGCCGGTCCGCTGACCGTGACGCGGCAAGGCGTGGGGCTCGTGGAGGGCATCGATGTCGTGCCGGAAGTCGATCCGCGCGGCATCGATTATTTCTGGCTGCGCTTTCAGCGCGGCCCGCGCGAGAACGCCCCCGACAGCGAAACGGCCGTGGTCGCATCGCGGCGCATCGCGGTGACGCCGCTGCACTTCGACCGCACCGCGCTGAACACCTTCGAGGCGCTCGAAGCGGGCCTGCGGCGCGGCTAGCACGTTTACTCCCAAACGCGGCGCACGGTTTCTCGTATGCTGCGTCGGCGCGGCATTCCTGCGTCGCGCGTCGAAGGGAAATCACAAGAACAAGGGGACGACATGACGCAATCCATCGGCCGCATGAGCGCGCGCGTGGCGATCGGCGCGCTATTCGCGTTGACGGCAGCGGGCGCGTTCGCGCAAGCGGCGACGCCGGTCGGCACGTGGCAGACCATCGACGACACGACCGGCAAACCGAAAGCCATCATCCAGATCGTCGACGAAGGCAACGGACAACTCGCGGGCAAGGTCGTGCGCGGCATCGGCGAATTCGATCATCCGGACCGGCGCTGCACCGCCTGCACCGACGAGCGCAAGGATCAGCTCGTCAAAGGCATGACGATCATCACCGGCATGAAGCGCGACGGCGACGCGTGGACCGGTGGCCAGATTCTCGATCCGGAGAACGGCAAGCTGTACAAGTGCAAGATGACGCTGGAGAGCGGCGGACAGAAGCTCGTCGTACGCGGGTATATCGGCGTGTCGCTGCTGGGGCGTTCGCAAACGTGGCTGCGGCAGGAATAACGCGTTCATCGCGTCAATGAAACGACAAAGCCGGCGGAAGACAGTGCGTCTTCCGCCGGCTTTTTCTTGATCGACGCGAAAGCGCGTCAGTGATTTCCAGTCTTCAGGCAGCGTGCCGCACGGGCGAGTCGGCCGGTTGCGCACGCGGCGATGCGACATCCTGGAAGCCGGCGATGGCCTGCGCCTCGCCGATGGGCATTTCCGCCGGCACGCGCATGCGCGACGTCATGAGCGCGTAAAGCGATTCGCCCGCCGGCCCGAACAGTTGCGTCATTACGCGCAACAGCACGCCCGACTCGTGCCACGCCTTGAAGCGGCGATGACACGTCTGATACGACGGATACTTGCGCGGCAGCGTGGACCACGACGCGCCGCTGTACATCACCCACAGCACGCCATTCAGCACGGCGCGCGTGTTCGCCAGCGGACGGCCGCGCAACTCCGAGCGCGGACGCAGTTCGGGGAGCAGCGGAGCGACCATCTGCCATTCTTCGTCGGACATATCGCGGTAAGGCTTCACGGCATTCTCTCCAGTTAGCTGACAAATACTGGCGAGAACGATACCGAGTGCCTTTCACCCGGCAAATCGGAGAGGTCCTAATCTTGAAAAACCAGCGAAACCCTTATGCCATTTGGCTAATAGCCTGTTTTTGGTTCTCGTATTAGCCTATGTAAGCGATACGTTCGCCTGCCGCCGCGGCGTTTCGAGATACTCCTGCGACTGCATTTCGACGATGCGCGACACGGTGCGCGCGAATTCGTTGGCCATCGGCCCTTCGACGTAAAGATCCTCGGCAGCCACCGCCGCCGACATCAGCAGCTTCACCCTGTGGTCGTAGAAAACGTCGATGAGCCACGTGAAGCGGCGCGCCTCGGAAGCCATGCGCGGCGACATCTGCGGCACGTCCGAGAGAATGACCGCGTGAAAGCGGCTCGCCAGTTCGAGGTAGTCGTTCTGCGAGCGCGGTCCGCCGCAGAGCGTCGCGAAGTCGAACCACACCACGCCATCGGCACGGCGCAGCGCCTTGATCTCGCGCTTTTCGATATGCAGGATCGGGCTTTCGTCGGGCACCGCCGCGAGCTTCGCGTAGGCCGCGCGCAGCGCCTTGTCGGCGGCGGCACCGAGCGGCGTGTGATACGCCTGCACCTGCGACAGCGTGCGCTTGCGATAGTCCGTCCCGGCATCGACGTTCAGCACGTCGAGATGCTGCTTGATGAGCTCGATGGCCGGCAGCAGACGATCGCGATGCAGCCCTTCCGGATACAGCGCGTCCGGCTCGTAGTTGGACGTCATCACGAACTGCACGCCGTTTGAGAACAGGCGGTCGAGCAGGCGATAGAGAATCATCGCGTCGGCGATATCCGAGACGTGGAATTCGTCGAAGCAGATCAGCCGGTAACGCTTCGCGATGCGCCGCGCGAGTTCGTCGAGCGGATCGGACTGGCCTTTCAGTTCTTCCAGTTCGCGATGCACCTCGCGCATGAACTCGTGAAAATGCAGGCGCGTCTTGCGCTGCACGGGCACGACCGCGTAGAAGCTGTCCATCAGAAAGCTCTTGCCGCGTCCGACGCCGCCCCACATGTACACGCCGCGCGGCAGGTCCGGATGCACGAGAAACTTCTTGATCGCGTTCGAGCGGCGCGACTTGTAGGCGACCCACTCCTCGTAGCAGCGCTGCAGACGCGCGACCGCCGCGAGTTGCGCTTCGTCCGACTGATAGCCCCGCGTGCGCAGTTCGTTTTCGTAGTATTCGGTGACGTTCATCTTCTGCCGTTCGATGTGACGAAGGCGAGCGGTTTGATCCGCTCGCCTTCGTTTTTGCGATGCTTATTGCCCGAAGTCGAGCCGTCTTACATGTTCAGCGCGCGCTTGTCGACTGCCAGCGCCGCTTCGCGCATCACTTCCGACAGCGACGGATGCGGATGGCAAATGCGACCGATGTCTTCCGACGCTGCCTTGAACTCCATCGCGACAACCGCTTCCGCGATCAGATCCGACGCGTCCGCCGCGATCACATGCACGCCGAGGATTTCGTCGGTCTTCGCGTCCGCGATCATCTTGACGAAGCCTTCAGCCTTGCCGATACCCAAGGCGCGGCCGTTGGCCATCATCGGGAACTGGCCGGTCTTGATCTCGCGGCCTTCGGCCTTGAGCTGTTGCTCCGTCTTGCCGACCCACGCAATTTCCGGTTCCGTGTAGATGACCCACGGCACGCAGTTGTAGTCGATATGCGGCTTCTGGCCGTCGATGATTTCCGCCACCGCCACGCCTTCGTCTTCCGCCTTGTGCGCGAGCATCGGGCCGCGCACCACGTCGCCGATCGCGTACACGCCCGGCACGCTCGTCGCGCAGTGGTCGTCCACGTCGATGAAACCGCGCTCGTTCGCCTTCAGGCCGATGCTTTCCAGACCGAGGTTGTCCGTGTTCGGCACGCGGCCGATCGACACGATCAGGCGATCCGCTTCCAGCGTTTGCGCATTGCCGGCGTTGTCCGTGTAGGCGATCGACACGCCATTGCCGTTCGTCTTCACTTCGCCGATCTTCACGCCGAGGTGAATGTCGAGACCTTGCTTCTTGAACTGCTTCGCGGCTTCCTTCGCGAGCGATTCGTCCGCTGCGCCGAGCAATTGCGGCAGCGCTTCGAGCACGGTGACTTCCGCGCCCAGACGACGCCACACCGAGCCGAGCTCCAGGCCGATCACGCCCGCGCCGATGACGGCGAGCTTCTTCGGCACCGAGTCGAACGACAGCGCGCCTTCGTTGTCGGCGATCAGCTTGTTGTCGACCGGAATGTTCGGCAGATGACGCGCCTTCGAACCCGTCGCGATAATCACGTTTTTCGCGGTGACGGTTTCCGTTTCGCCTTCGCCCGACACTTCGATCTGCACGCCAGCACCGGTCTTGCCGGTGAACTTGCCGTGACCCTTGAGCCACGTGATCTTGTTCTTGCGGAACAGGAATTCGATGCCCTTCGTCATCTTTTCGACGATGCCGTCCTTGCGCGCGAGCATCTTCGACACGTCGAGCTTCACGTCCGACACGCTGATGCCGTGATCGGCCAGGTGCTTCGACGCATTTTCGAATTCTTCCGACGACGCGAGCAGCGCCTTCGACGGAATGCAGCCCACGTTCAGGCACGTGCCGCCGAGCTTCAACGCGCCGGCCGGGTTTTTCCACTTCTCGATACACGCAACCGTCTTGCCGAGCTGCGCTGCGCGAATCGCCGCGATATACCCGCCCGGGCCCGCGCCGATCACGACGACATCAAATTCTTTGGACATGACTTTCCTTGTGAGTGACTCCGCTTCTGCGGAGACGCTTTACGCGGCGCGCGCGAGCCTATCGCGCGCGCCGGGGCAACGATGCTTCTTACAGGTCGAGCAGCAGGCGGGCCGGATCTTCCAGCGCGTCCTTCATGGCGACGAGCGACAGCACGGCTTCGCGGCCGTCGATGATGCGGTGGTCGTAAGACAGCGCGAGGTAGTTCATCGGGCGGATGACGATCTGGCCGTTCTCGACGACCGGACGCTCCTTCGTGGCGTGCACGCCGAGAATCGCGGACTGCGGCGGGTTGATGATCGGCGTCGAGAGCATGGAGCCGAACACGCCGCCGTTTGAGATGGAGAACGTGCCGCCCGTCATTTCTTCGATGGACAGCTTGCCGTCCTTCGCCTTCTGGCCGAATTCGGCGATCTTCTTCTCGATGTCGGCGAGGCTCATTTGATCGGCATTACGCAGGATCGGCACGACGAGACCGCGCGGCGAACCGACCGCGATACCGATGTCGAAGTAGCCGTGATAGACGATGTCGTTACCGTCGATCGACGCGTTCACCAGCGGGAACTTCTTCAGCGCGTGGACGGCGGCCTTCACGAAGAACGACATGAAGCCGAGCTTCACGCCATGTTCCTTCTCGAAGCGGTCCTTGTACTTGTTGCGCAGGTCCATGACCGGCGCCATGTTGACTTCGTTGAACGTCGTCAGGATGGCGTTGGTCTGCTGCGATTCGAGCAGACGCTCGGCGATACGCGCGCGCAGACGCGACATCGGCACGCGCTGTTCCGGGCGATCCTTCAGCCATTGATCGGCCGATGCCGGTGCGCCGACTTGCGGCAGCGACGGCTTTGCAGCCTTCGCGGGTGCAGCGGCCGGAGCCGGCGCTGCGGCCTTCGCAGCCGGAGCCGATGCGGAAGCGGCGAGCGCGTCGCCCTTCGTGATACGGCCGTCGCGGCCCGAACCCGACACCTGATCCGCCGACACGCCCTTCTCGGCCAGAATCTTCGTCGCAGCCGGCGACGTCGCGCCGCCCGTGGCGCCCGCTTGCGCGGCGGCGGGAGCAGCGGCAACCGGTTCGGCTTGCGGAGCCGGCTTCACTTCGGCGTCGCCGGCAGCGGCGACGGCGGCGGGCGCTGCGCCCGCGGTTGCTTCGGTGTCGATCTTCGCGATGAGTTCGTCGGCGGTGACGATATCGCCGTCATGCTTGATGACCTGCGCGAGCACGCCGGCCGACGGCGCGGGCACTTCGAGCACGACCTTGTCGGTTTCGATTTCGATCAGGATTTCGTCCTGGGCGACAGCCTCGCCCGGCTTCTTCTTCCACTGCAGCATGGTCGCTTCCGAGACCGACTCGGAAAGCTGGGGAACCTTGACTTCTACGATAGCCATTTCTGTATTGTCCTAATGCGTGTCTGTATGTACGAGCGTCGGAACCGGCGCGCTTCCCGCACGCCGGTTCCGATCAGGCAACGATTACTTCGCGATGGTCTGCGCACCCTTCAGGCGGCCGAACGCGCCTTCGACCAGCGCCTTCTGCTGCTCGTAGTGCTTCGCGTAGTAGCCGACCGCGGGCGAGGCCGAAGCCGGGCGGCCGCTGTACGCGAGCTTCATCCCTTCCTTCATGCCTTCGCGCAGATGGTGCTCGACGTAGAACCAGGCGCCCTGATTCTGCGGCTCGTCCTGCACCCAGACCACTTCCGTCGCGTTCTCGTACTTCTTGAGCTCGGCGTCGAACTGCTTGTGCGCGAACGGATACAGCTGCTCGATACGCACGATGGCGACGTCGTTCGCCTTCGCTTCGCGGCGATGCGCGACGATGTCGTAGTACACGCGGCCCGAGCACACGATCACGCGCTTGACCTTCTTCGCGTCGATGGCTTCGTCCACTTCGCCGATGACCGGCTGGAACGAACCCTTCGCCAGTTCCGACAGGTCCGACACGGCTTCCTTGTGACGCAGCAGCGACTTCGGCGTCGCGATGATGAGCGGCTTGCGGAACAGGCGGATCATCTGACGGCGCAGCAGATGGAAAATCTGCGCCGGCGTCGTCGGCTGGACCACTTGCATGTTGTGATCCGCGCACAGTTGCAGGAAGCGCTCGATACGCGCCGACGAGTGCTCGGGACCCTGGCCTTCGTAGCCGTGCGGCAGCATCATCGTGAGACCGGAGACGCGGCCCCACTTCACTTCGCCCGACGAGATGAACTGGTCGATCACGACCTGCGCGCCGTTCACGAAGTCGCCGAACTGCGCTTCCCACGCGACGAACGTGTTCGGTTCAGCCGTCGAATAGCCGTACTCGAAGCCGAGCACCGCTTCTTCGGACAGCACCGAGTCGATCACGGTGAACTTGGCCTGGCCTTCCGCGATGTTTTGCAGCGGAATGTACGTGCCGTCGTTCCAGCGCTCGCGGTTCTGGTCGTGCAGAACGGCGTGGCGGTGCGTAAACGTGCCGCGGCCCGAATCCTGGCCCGTCAGACGAACCGCATAGCCCGATGCCACCAGCGACGCGAACGCGAGATGCTCGCCCATGCCCCAGTCGAGCTTCGCTTCGCCACGACCCATGGCACGGCGATCGTTGATCACGCGCTCGACGAGCGGGTGAACCTTGAAGTTTTCCGGAATCGTCGTGATGCGCTCGGCGAGGCGCTTCAGTTCGGCGAGCGGCACGGCCGTGTCGGCCGCGTCGGTCCACTTGCGGTTCAGGAACGGCACCCAGTCGACCGCGTACTTGCTCTTGTAGTTCGAGAGCACGGGATCGATCGTGTGATGGCCTTCGTCCATCGCCTGACGATATTCCTTGACGAAGTTGTCCGCGTCTTCCGCCGTGATCACGCCTTGCTGCACGAGCTTTTCCGCGTAGACGGCGCGCGTGCCCGGGTGCTTGGCGATGGTCTTGTACATCAGCGGCTGCGTGACCGCCGGCGTGTCCTGCTCGTTGTGGCCGAGCTTGCGGAAGCAGATGATGTCGACGACCACGTCCTTGTGGAACTTCATGCGGAAGTCGATGGCGAGCTGCGTGGCGAGCACGACGGCTTCGGGATCGTCGCCGTTCACGTGCAGCACCGGTGCCTCGATCATCTTGACGACGTCCGAGCAGTACAGCGTCGAGCGCGCATCGCGCGGGTCCGACGTCGTGAAACCGATCTGGTTGTTGATGACGATATGCAGCGTGCCGTGCGTGCCGTAGCCGCGCGTCTGCGCGAGATTCAGCGTTTCCATCACGACGCCCTGGCCCGCGAAGGCCGCGTCGCCGTGAATCTGCACCGGCAGAACCTGCAGGCCTTCTTCGTCGCCACGGCGATCCATACGCGCCTTCGCCGAACCTTCGACCACCGGGTTCACGATTTCCAGGTGCGACGGGTTGAACGCGAGCGACAGGTGAACCGGACCGCCTTCGGTCGAGACATCTGACGAGAAGCCCTTGTGGTACTTCACGTCGCCGGCCGGCAGGTCATCGACGTGCTTGCCTTCGAATTCGGCGAAGAGGTCAGCCGGCATCTTGCCGAGCGTATTGACCAGCACGTTCAGACGGCCACGGTGCGCCATGCCGATGACGATTTCCTGCACGCCGTTCTTGCCCGCGTGACGAACGACTTCGTCCATCGACGCAATGAAGCTCTCGCCGCCTTCCAGCGAGAAACGCTTCTGGCCGACGTACTTGGTGTGGAGGAAACGCTCGAGGCCTTCGGCGGCCGTCAGGCGGTTGAGGATGTGTTTCTTCTTTTCGTTCGTGAAGTTCGGCGTCGAGCGGATGGACTCGAGGCGTTCCTTCCACCAGCGCTTCTGTTCCGGATCGCTGATGTACATGTACTCGGCGCCGATCGTGCCGCAGTACGTGTCACGCAATGCCTTGACGATCTCGCGCAGCGACGCGCGCTCGAAACCGAAATACAGGTTCGTGGCGCTGAACGTCTGGTCCATGTCGGCTTCGGTGAAGTCGTAGAACGCAGGCTCGAGTTCGGGGATATGCGGGCGCTCGCGGCGCTTGAGCGGATCGAGATTGGCCCATTGCGAGCCGAGAAAGCGATACGCGCCGATCAGGGACTGAACGTAGACTTGTTTCCGCGCGGTAGCGAGGTCTTCCGTTGCGCCTTCGCGCGGCAGGAAGCTGTTGGACTTCGCGCGCTGGGCAAAAGATTCGACGATGGGGCCGTGGGCCACGTCGTTGTGGTTCGTGCCGTCGGATGCGGGCACGTTCTGCAACGCGTCGAAATAGGCTCGCCAGGTCTCGGGCACTGACGCGGGATTATCGAGATATGCCTCGTACAACTCTTCGACGTACGGAGCATTACCGCCGAACAAATAGGAGTTCGACTGGAATTGCTTCATCATTTTTACGCTCACCTTTCTTCGAGTTTCTCGAGGAAGTGCGGGTTACGAAACCTTCCGCGCCACGGCCTGACCGTTTAGCGGATTGCGCGAATCAAGTCTGCTTGGAAGGACCTAAAAAGCGACAGCTAATCCGAGTAGCATAGCACAGAACCATTCGTCATATGACCGGTGGTCGCACCTTTGCCTTCGTTCTCACCCTTCTGCAACGGGCATGTGCGGGCGTTTTGCGTTTATGCAAGCGGCCGTATCGCCTGTGTATGTCGGCTTCGTTTCGCCGATCTTGAGGTGCTTTCGCGCTCACTAAACAAAAAAAGCCGCCCGAAGGCGGCTTTCGTTTTTTGCTGCTCAAGCGCAACAGTGCAGCGTGGTCGCTGTTTAGTCGGCAGCGGCCTCACGGCTCGCGCGACGGCGCTCGTGTTCCTTCAAATGACGCTTGCGCAGACGGATCGACTGCGGCGTGACTTCGACGAGTTCGTCGTCGTCGATGAACTCGACCGCGTATTCCAGCGAAAGCTGGATCGGCGGGACGAGACGCACGGCTTCGTCGGTGCCCGACGCGCGCACGTTGGTCAGCTGCTTGCCCTTGATCGGGTTCACGACGAGGTCGTTGTCGCGGCTATGAATGCCGATGATCATGCCTTCATAGAGCGCATCGCCCGGCGACACGAACATGCGGCCGCGATCCTGCAGCTTCCACAGCGCGTAGGCGACCGCAGCGCCGTCGTCCTGCGAGATCAGCACGCCGTTGCGACGCTCGCCGACCGAGCCTTCCTTCACGGGCGCGTACGAATCGAACGTGTGGCTCATCAGGCCCGTGCCGCGCGTGAGCGTCAGGAATTCGCTCTGGAAGCCGATCAGACCGCGCGCCGAAATCTTGTACTCGAGACGCGTGCGGCCGCGGCCGTCGGAGGTCATGTCGAGCATTTCGCCCTTGCGTCGGCCGAGCTCTTCCATCACGCCGCCCTGATGCTGGTCTTCGATATCGACAGTCAGGTTTTCGTACGGCTCGCACTTCACGCCGTCGATTTCCTGCAGCACCACGCGCGGACGCGACACCGCCAGCTCATAGCCTTCGCGGCGCATGTTCTCGACGAGAATCGTCAGGTGCAGTTCGCCGCGACCCGACACTTCGAACGTGGTTTCGTCGCCCGTGTCCTTCACGCGCAGCGCGACGTTGTGGTTCAGTTCCTTCATCAGACGGTCGCGAATCTGGCGGCTCGTCACGAACTTGCCTTCCTTGCCCGCGAGCGGCGACGAGTTCACGAGGAAGTTCATCGTGAGCGTCGGTTCGTCGACGGTGATCATCGGCAGCGCTTCCGGATTTTCCGGCGAGCAGATGGTCACGCCGATCCCGATCTCTTCGATACCGTTGATCAGCACGATATCGCCCGCTTGCGCTTCTTCCACCTGAACGCGCTCGAGGCCGTGGAACGACAGCACCTGGTTGATCTTGCGATTCAGGATGGCGCCGTCGGGACCCGAACGCACGGCCACCTGCATGCCGGGGCGGATGCGGCCGCGCGCAACACGGCCCACGCCGATACGGCCGACATACGTGTTGTAGTCGAGCGACGTGATCTGCAGTTGCAGCGGACCGTCCGGATCGGCCGGGCGCACCGGCACGTGTTCCAGAATGGCTTCGAAGAGCGGACGCATGGTGCCTTCGCGCACGTCGGGATCGAGGCCAGCGTAGCCGTTCAGACCCGACGCGTACACCACCGGGAAGTCGAGCTGCTCTTCGGTTGCGCCGAGCTTGTCGAAGAGATCGAACGTCTGGTTGATCACCCAGTCGATGCGCGCGCCGGGACGGTCCACCTTGTTGATGACGACGATCGGCTTCAGGCCGAGCGCGAGCGCCTTCTTTGTGACGAAGCGCGTTTGCGGCATCGGGCCTTCGACGGCGTCGACGAGCAGCAGCACGGAATCGACCATCGACAACACGCGCTCCACTTCGCCGCCGAAGTCGGCGTGTCCGGGGGTATCGACGATATTGATGTGCGTGCCTTCATATTCCACCGCGCAGTTCTTCGCGAGGATCGTGATGCCGCGTTCCTTTTCGATGTCGTTCGAGTCCATGACGCGCTCGGCGACCTGTTGGTTTTCCCGGAACGTGCCCGACTGGCGGAGCAACTGGTCGACGAGCGTGGTCTTGCCGTGGTCGACGTGGGCAATGATGGCGATATTGCGGAGGGCGCGAGTCATAAGGGGTATCTTGGTTGTGCGCCGTCGAAGCGAACCCCGGGAGCTGAAGGCTCCTGGCTGGCTCGGCAGACCGTCGATTGAGCGTCACGTCGTTCGTGACGCTTTGCGTGAATCGCTGGGAAGACTTCAAAGACTGGAAGACTCTTCCGGCCCGGCGCGGTGAGAACCGTAAAGTATAGCACGCACAAACGTCGCCTTCCCGACAATAGGACGCTACCCGGAGAAACCGCGCGACGACGGGCACCGAGCGATAGCGCCGCCGCGCATTGTAAGCAGATCCATAAAAGTCCCTTGCAAGCGGCGCAACGACGCGCCATAATCCTGCCTAGTCCACTATTGCACTTGCATATTCCTTTCATGAGCGACGCTCCAAAACCCACGGCGATCGACACCTACGTTCTGAGCGAAAGCGTCGGCTATCTGCTCAGCCGCGTACGCTCGACGCTCTGGAACATGGTGACGCAGCACACGACGGCCGAACTCGGCATCACGAGCACGCAGGCGAGCATCGTGTTCATGCTGGCGGTCGGCAAGTGCCTGACGGCGGCGGATATCGCCCGCGAATACGGCATCGATGCGAGCGCGGTCACGCGGCTCATCGACCGGCTGGAAAAGCGCGGGCTGCTCTCGCGCGTGCGCAGCAGCGAAGACCGGCGCGTCGTGCGCCTGGCGCTCACGCCCGACGGCCGCGCGATGGCGGAACAGGTCCCGGCCATCTTCACGCGCGTGCTCGACACGCTGCTCGCGGGCTTCACGCCCGAGGAAGTCGGCTTCCTGAAGAGCATGCTTCGCCGGATTCTCGCGAATACGTGCGATCCCGCCGCAACCTGCCTCGCCGGCGGCACCGACAAGCCCGGCCCGTCTTCGCGGTGAGAAAGCGCGCGACGATCCCGTTTTCCGCCGCAGAAATAGTTGCAACGTCCATATTTCAATACTCTCTCAAGAGACGAGCGATGAAACACCTTTCCTTGTCCGCACTTCGGCCCGCGAGCAGGCTGCGCGGCGCGAAGAGCGCCGTGGCTGCCGCCGTGGCCGCGCTCGCGGTCGCGGGCTGCGCGAACTACTCAGGCATTTCGAGCGACAAGCAGATTAACCCGCCCGAGAGCCTCGAAGCCACGCAGAGCGTGCCGGGGCAAGGCGGCCAGTGGCCGACGCTCGACTGGGCGAAGCAGTTCGGCGATCCGCAGCTGCCGCAGTTGATCGACGAAGCGATCGCGGGCAATCCGGGCATCGCGCAGGCGCAGGCGCGCATCGCGAAGGCGTCGTCGTATATCGAAAGCTCGCGCTCGACGCTGTATCCGCACGTTCAGGGCTCGTATTCGTGGACGCGCGAACTGTATTCCGCCAACGCCCTCTTCCCGCCGCCTTACGGCGGGACGTGGTACAGCGAAAACAACGTGCTCGCGAGCGCGTCGTGGGATCTCGACCTGTGGGGCAAGAACCGCGCGCGCCTGAACATGGCGGTCTCGCAGCAGAAGGCGGCCGAGGCGGACATGCAGCAGGCGCGCGTCACGCTCGCGGCGTCGGTGGCGCGGACCTACAACCAGCTCGCCCTGCTCTACGCGCTGCGCGACGTGACGCAGCGTGAAATCGCGAATCGAGAGAACGTGGGCCGCATCACCAGCGGACGCGTGACCGCCGGTCTCGATACCAACGTCGAACAGCGCACGGCCGAAGGCAACGTCGCGACCAGCCAGACCAATCTCAGCGAACTCGACGGGCAGATCCAGTCGGTGCGCTATCAGCTGGCGGCGCTGCTCGGCAAGGGTCCGGATCGCGGCTTGCAGATCGCCAATCCGGTGCTCAATCCGAACGTCAACGTCACGCTTCCGGACAACGTGCCCGCCGATCTGATTTCGCGCCGGCCGGATATCGTCGCGGCGCGCTGGCAGATCGAAGCGGCCACGCACAACATCAAGGAAGCGAAGGCCGAATTCTTCCCTGACATCAACCTCGCGGCGGCCTTCGGGTTCGACGCGTTCGGCTGGAGCCGCTTCCTGCAGGCGAGCAGCCGGCAAATTCAGGCCGGTCCGGCGATCCATCTGCCGATCTTCGACGCCGGCGCACTGCGCGCGCAGTTGAAAGGCCGCTACGCCGATTTCGAAGGCGATGTCGCGAACTACAACCAGACGCTCGTCAACGCGCTGAACGACGTGGCGACCAATATCGCAGCGATCCGCTCGCTCGACCAGCAAATGACCGACGCGCAGCGCGCGCTGACCGCGGCCACGAGCGCATACCAGCTCGCGGTGATCCGCTACAAGGCGGGCCTGTCGCCGCAACTGCAGGTGCTGACGGCCGACCAGAACCGCCTCGCGAACGAGCAGACCGTGACGAACCTGCGCATGAAGCGCAACGACTTGCAGATCGCGCTGATTCGCGCGCTCGGTGGCGGCTTCGACGCGACGAGCACGGACCTCGCGATCGACGGCAGCGGACAGCCTCAGGCCGCCAATCCGGCCACCAACCAGAACGCGGCATCGAACTGAGCCGCGCACAAGAACACGCATCAAGACCAATACGGAATTTTCGGAGCCCTTCATGAGCGACCCTAAACAAACCGCCGCCGGCGCACCCGCCGCGCCCGCGCCGAAGCAAAGCAACGCGAAGCGCCGCCGGCTGATGACGCTGATCGTGCTCGTCATCATCATCGCGGCTATCGCGTACGGCCTGTATTACTTCCTCGTCGCGCGCTTCCACGAGGACACCGATGACGCGTACGTCAACGGCAACGTCGTGCAGATCACGCCGCAGGTGGTCGGCACGGTGGTGTCCGTGAATGCCGACGACACGCAAACCGTGAAAGCCGGCGATCCGCTCGTCGCGCTCGATCCCGCCGATTCGAAAGTCGCGCTGGATCAGGCCGAGGCGAATCTCGCGCAGACCGTGCGCCAGGTCCGCACGTTCTTCGTCAACAACAACCAGTACGAAGCGCAGATCGCGCTGCGCAAGTCGGATTTGTCGCGCGCGCAGGACGACCTGAAGCGCCGCCTGACCGTCGCGCAGACGGGCGCGGTATCGCAGGAAGAAATCTCGCACGCACGCGACGCCGTCCGCAGCGCGCAAGCCGCGCTCGACGCCGCCCAGCAGGAACTCGCGTCGAACCGGTCGCTGACGGCCAACACGACGATCGCCGATCACCCGAACGTGCTCGCCGCCGCCGCGAAGGTCCGCGATTCGTACATCAACTACGCGCGCAACACGCTGCCCGCGCCGGTGACGGGCTATGTCGCGAAGCGCTCGGTGCAGGTCGGCCAGCGCGTGGCGCCGGGCAATCCGCTGATGGCGATCGTGCCGCTCAACGCCGTGTGGGTCGACGCCAACTTCAAGGAAGTGCAGCTCAAGCACATGCGCATCGGCCAGCCGGTCGAACTGACGGCCGACCTCTATGGCTCGGGCGTCGTGTTCCACGGCAAGGTGATCGGCTTCTCGGCCGGCACGGGCTCGGCGTTCTCGCTGCTGCCGGCGCAGAACGCGACGGGCAACTGGATCAAGGTGGTGCAGCGTCTGCCGGTGCGTATCGCGCTCGATCCGAAGGAACTGGAGCAGCATCCGCTGCGCATCGGCCTTTCGATGAACGTCGACGTCACCATCAAGGACGAGCAAGGCGGCCAGCTCGGCAACGCGCAGAACACGGTGTATCAGACCAACGTGTTCGACAAGTACGGCGAACAGGCGGATGCCGAAATCGCGCGCATCATCCAGCAGAACGCCGGAACGGGCGCGGGCACGCAGGGCGCGTCGCCGGCGCCGTCGGCCTCGCGCGGCGGCGCGTCGAAGCCGGTGAAATCGGCGTCGGCCGCCAAGCTGATGTAAGCGGCGGCATCGCGGACTCCACTCATGTCTCAAGCTAACGTCGTACATCCGCCGCTGTCGGGCGGGAAGCTGGTCATCGGGACGATCGCCGTGTCGCTCGCGGTGTTCATGAACGTGCTCGACACGTCCATCGCGAACGTCTCGATTCCGTCGATCTCGGGCGACCTCGGCGTGTCGTCCGATCAGGGCACGTGGGTCATCACGTCGTTCGCGGTCGCCAATGCAATCTCGGTGCCGCTCACGGGCTGGCTCACGCAGCGCATCGGCCAGGTGCGCCTCTTTCTCGGCTCGATCATCCTGTTCGTGCTGGCGTCGTGGCTGTGCGGGCTCGCGCCGACGCTGCCCTTCCTGCTCGCCGCCCGCGTGCTGCAAGGCGCGGTCGCCGGCCCGATGATCCCGCTATCGCAGACGCTCTTGCTCGCGAGCTATCCACGCGAGAAGGCGCCGATGGCGCTTTCCATGTGGTCGATGACCACGCTGATCGCGCCGGTCGCCGGCCCCGTGCTCGGCGGCTGGATCTCGGACAACATCTCGTGGCCGTGGATTTTCTACGTGAACATCCCGGTCGGTTTCGCGGCCGCGCTCGCCACGTTCGCGATCTTCCGCGACCGCGATTCGGCCATCCGCAAGGCGCCGATCGACACGGTCGGCCTCGGGCTGCTCGTCGTGTGGGTCGGCTCGCTGCAAATCATGCTCGACAAGGGCAAGGACCTGGACTGGTTCAATTCGACGACCATCGTCGTGCTCGCGCTGATCGCCGTGATTTCGTTCGCGTTCTTCATCGTGTGGGAGCTGACGGCGGAACATCCGGTGGTGGACCTGTCGCTGTTCGAATTGCGCAACTTCACGGGCGGCACGATCGCGCTGTCGATCGGTTACGGGCTCTACTTCGGCAATCTCGTGCTGCTGCCGCTGTGGCTGCAAACCGATATCGGCTACACGGCGACGAACGCCGGTCTCGTGATGGCGCCCGTCGGCGTGTTCGCGATCCTGCTTTCTCCGATCACCGGCAAGTTCCTGCCGCGCACCGATCCGCGCCGTATCGCGACGGCCGCGTTTCTCGTCTTCGCGCTGTGCTTCTGGATGCGCTCGCGTTATACGACCGGCGTCGACACGTGGTCGCTGACGCTGCCGACGCTCATTCAGGGCATCGGCATGGCGGGCTTCTTCATTCCGCTCGTGTCCATCACGCTGTCGGGCTTGCCGGGGCATCGCATTCCGGCGGCGTCGGGCTTGTCGAATTTCGTGCGGATCATGTGCGGCGGCATCGGCACGTCGATTTTTTCGACGGCGTGGGAGCATCGGTCGATCGTGCATCACGCGCAACTCGTCGAACAGGCGAACGCGTTCAATCCGACGTTCGCCAACTCGATGCAGCAGATGCGCGCGCTCGGCATGTCGCAGGAGCAGACCTATGGCCTCTTCAACAGCATGGCGACGCAGCAGGCCGCGCAGCTGGGCGTGAACGACATGTTCTATATCTCGGCGGGAATTTTCGTCGCGCTGATCGCGCTGATCTGGATCACGCGGCCCGAACGTGCGGGCGGCGGCGACTCGGCGGCAGCGGCATCGGCGGCGCACTGATTCTTTTCCCGTTGCAGCGCGCGTGAAGAAAAGCCCGGAATCGCGAGATTCCGGGCTTTCTTTTTAGTAGCTCAGCTTGCCGTGACGATCAACCGTTCCGGAGCAAGCACGCCCTCGCCGGCTCTCGCCACGCCGAGCAAGCGGCCGTCGTCCTGCGCGTAGACGCGCACGCGACCGTCTTCCAGACGTGTCTCGACGACATCCGCGAGCCGCAGACGCTGGCCGTGCAGGAAACGTTTCGTCGCTTCATCGTTGAGACGAACGGCAGGAAACGTGGACAAGAGCGCGTCGACCGGCTGAAGCCATGAATCGCGCTCGGCTTCATCGGCGGTCGACAAAGCATCCAGCGTCACCGCGTGCTCGAGCGTCAACGCGCCGACGCCCGTGCGGCGCAGCGCCGTCAGATGCGCGCCGCAACCCAGCGCCTCGCCGATGTCTTCCGCCAGCGTGCGCACGTACGTGCCCTTGCTGCACGTCACGCGAAAGGTCACGAGCGGCAGCGCGCACGCGATCATCTTCAACGCGTGGATCGTGACCGGACGGCCTTCGCGCTCGACCGTCTGCCCCGCGCGCGCGTATTCGTACAACGGCTTGCCGTCGCGCTTGAGCGCCGAATACATCGGCGGAACCTGCACGATGTCGCCGATAAACCGCGTCATCGCAGCTTCGACCGCTGCTTCATCGCACGTCACGTCACGCGTGTCGATGGCTTCGCCTTCGGCATCGCCCGTCGTCGTGCGGATGCCGAGGCGCATCGTCGCTTCGTAGGTCTTGTCGGCTTCGAGCAGATCTTGCGAGAACTTCGTCGCCTCGCCGAAGCAAAGCGGCAGCAAGCCCGTCGCGAGCGGATCGAGCGTGCCGGTGTGACCCGCCTTCTTCGCCAGATACAGCCGTTTCGCCTTGATGAGCGCGTCGTTGCTCGATAGCCCGAGCGGCTTGTCCAGCAGCAGCACGCCATCGAGCGCGCGGCGCGGAATCTTCGGCCGCGCCTGCTTTTCCTGACCGCTCATCGCTTACGCGCCTTCCTGGTCGTCGGCGTCTTTCGCGCGCGTCGCGTTCGCTTCGTCGATCAGGCGCGACATTTCGACGGCCTTCTCGATCGTCTGGTCGTAATGGAAATGCAGCGTCGGCACCGTGTGGATGTGCAGGCGCTTGAAAAGCTGATTATGCAGATGCCCGGCCGCGTGGTTCAGCGCGTCCTGCGTCTGCTTGGGATCGCCCGTGAGCGTCGTGAAATAGACCTTCGCGTGCGCGTAGTCCGGCGTCAGCTCGACGCTTTGAATCGTCACCATGCCGACGCGCGGATCTTTCACCTCGCGCATCAGCTCCGACAGATCGCGCTGAATCTGGTCCGCAATCTGCACGTTGCGGTTCGTGGATGTCCGTCTTTTAGCCATGATCCTGTTCCAATTCCTATTCCGCCGCCGCGCCAAAGAAAAAGGCGGAGCCAGCCGTTTGGCCCGCTCCGCCTCGAGGCTCAGCGTAGTGATGCGTTAGAGCGTACGAGCCACTTCGGTCACTTCGAAGACTTCCAGCTGATCGCCTTCGACGATGTCGTTGAAGTTCTTGATCGAGATACCGCACTCGAAGCCCTGACGCACTTCCTTGACGTCGTCCTTGAAGCGCTTGAGCGAATCCAGCTCGCCCGTATGGATGACGACGTTGTTGCGGATCACGCGCACCGACGAGGAGCGCTTGACGAAACCGTCCGTCACCATACAACCCGCGATCAGACCGACCTTCGGCACGCGGATGACCTGACGCACCTCGACCGTGCCCGTCACCGTCTCGCGCTTCTCCGGCGCGAGCATGCCGGACATCGCCGCCTTCACCTCATCCACTGCGTCATAGATGATGTTGTAGTAGCGGATGTCGATGCCGTTCGATTCGGCCAGCTTGCGGGCTTGCGCATCCGCACGCGTGTTGAAGCCGATGATGACCGCCTTCGACGCCGTCGCCAGGTTGACGTCCGACTCGCTGATCGCGCCGACCGCGCTGTGCACGATTTGTACGCGCACTTCGCCGGTCGACAGCTTCTGCAGCGATTGCACGAGCGCTTCCTGCGAGCCCTGCACGTCTGCCTTGACGATGAGCGGCAGGTTCTGCACTTCGCCTTCGCCCATCTGCTCGAGCATGTTTTCGAGCTTCGCGGCCTGCTGCTTCGCCAGCTTGACGTCGCGGAACTTGCCCTGACGGAACAGCGCGATTTCGCGCGCCTTGCGCTCGTCCGGCAACACGATGACTTCCTCGCCCGCCGCCGGCACTTCCGACAGACCCTGGATTTCCACAGGAATCGACGGACCCGCGGTCTTCGTCGGCTTGCCGGTTTCGTCCAGCATGGCGCGCACGCGGCCGTACGCGCTGCCCGCCAGCACCACGTCGCCGCGGTTCAGCGTGCCCGACTGCACCAGGATGGTCGCGACCGGACCCTTGCCCTTGTCGAGCTTGGCTTCGATCACGAGACCCTTGGCGGCTGCATCGACCGGTGCGGTCAATTCGAGCACTTCGGCCTGCAGCGACACGTTTTCCAGCAGATCGTCGATGCCCTTGCCCGTCTTCGCCGACACCTCGATGAACGGCGAATCGCCGCCGTACTCTTCCGGCACCACGCCTTCCGCGACGAGTTCCTGCTTCACCCGGTCCGGATTGGCTTCCGGCTTGTCGATCTTGTTGATCGCGACGACGATCGGCACGCCGCCCGCCTTCGCGTGAGCGATCGCTTCCTTCGTCTGCGGCATCACGCCGTCGTCGGCTGCGACCACCAGAATGACGATGTCGGTCGCCTTCGCGCCGCGCGCACGCATGGCCGTGAAGGCCTCGTGACCCGGCGTGTCGAGGAACGTGATGACGCCGCGCGGCGTATCGACGTGATATGCGCCGATATGCTGCGTGATGCCGCCCGCTTCGCCCGCCGCCACTTTCGCGCGACGGATGTAGTCCAGGAGCGAGGTCTTGCCGTGGTCGACGTGACCCATTACGGTGACGACCGGCGGACGCGGCAGACGCTCTGCCGTTTCCTCGGTGGTTTCGCCTTCGATCAGGAGCGCTTCCGGATCGTCCAGCTTGGCGGCGACCGCGCGATGGCCCAGTTCCTCGACGACGATCATCGCCGTTTCCTGGTCCAGCACCTGGTTGATCGTGACCATCTGGCCGAGCTTCATCATCACCTTGATGACTTCCGAAGCCTTCACCGACATCTTGTGCGCGAGGTCGGCCACCGAAATGGTTTCCGGCACGTGCACTTCACGGACGATCGGTTCCGTCGGCGCCTGGAACGACGTCTGTTCCTGATGCTTGCCACGGCCCTTCGGACCGCCGCGCCAGCCGCGATCGACGCCGCCGCTCGTGTCGCCGCGCGTCTTGATGCCTCGGCGCTTCGAGGCGTCGTCCTGCCAGCCGCCCTTGCCGCCGGCCTTCTTCTTGTCGGCGGACGGAGCCGCCGTTGCGGGCGCGGTTGCGCCGGCCGCAGCCGGCTTCTTCGCCGCCGGACGCGCGGCCTGCGCGCCTTCCGGCTTCGCGGGCTTGTGCAGCGTGCCCTTGGCTTCGGCAGCCTTCGCCGCTTCCGCCGGCTTCGCAGCAGGGGCCGGTTCCGGCGCCTTGACCTGCGCCTTGCGCGGCGTGTTCATCATTTCGCGGATCGCGCGCGCTTCGGCTTCAGCCGCCGCACGACGCTTCGCGATGGCTTCCTGCTCCATGCGCGCCTTCTCGGCCTTGGCCTTTGCGTCTTCTTCCGCCTTCTTCGCGGCTTCGCGCTGGGCAGCACGCTCGCTCGCAGCCTTTTCTTCCGCAGCCTTTTCGGCGGCTTCGCGCTGGGCGGTGTCGTCCTGCTTCGGTTCCGGCTTCGCTTCGACCGCCGGTTGCGTGCGCGCTTCCTGACGCGCGGCCTGTGCCGCACGCGAGATTTCCGCAGCCTGAGCCGCAGCCGCCGCACGACGCGCCGCTTCCTCTTCCTGCTTCTTGCGCTCGGCTTCCGCCGCTTCCTCGCGGGCGCGGCGTTCGGCTTCCTCGCGCTCCAGCTTCGCCTGCTGCTCCTTCAGCTCGCGCTCTTCGCGTTCGAGCTGCTCGGCGGCGAGGCGCGCTTCTTCCGCGCGACGCGCAAGCTCGGCTTCATCGACTTCCGGTTCTTCGACATGATTCGCTGCCGGCGCTTCGACCTGCTCGACGCCGGTTTCATCGCGCTTCACGAAAACACGTTTTTTGCGCACCTCGACCTGAATGGTGCGAGCCTTACCCGTTGCGTCGGATTGCTTGATTTCCGACGTATGCCGGCGCGTCAAAGTGATCTTGCGCTTGTCAGCCTCGGCGGAACCGTGCGACTTGCGCAAATGATCGAGCAGACGCGCCTTGTCCGTCTCGGACAGGTCGTCGTTCGCGCTCGCTTTCTGGACGCCAGCCGCCTGCAACTGCTCGAGCAGGACGCCCGCAGGCATTTTGAGTTCCGCGGCAAATTGGGCTACGTTGTTACTCGCCATTCATTCCTCTTGATGCAAGGACCAATCCTTGCGGTTAGATCGGGGTCATGCGGCCAGACTGGCCGCCAAATTTCAGTGCGCCATGGTCATTTCTCACTGGAACCAGTGTTCACGTGCTTTCATGATCAACGCCTTAGCGGCATCCTCTTCCATACCGGTCATTTCGACCAGTTCATCTACTGCCAGCTCCGCGAGGTCGTCGCGGGTTTGAACCTGGTGCTCGGCGAGCTTCGCGAGAAGCTCGTTGTCCATGCCTTCCAGGCTCTTGAGATCGAGCGCCACGCCTTCGACCTTCTCTTCGTTGGCGATGGCCATCGTCAGCAGCGCGTCGCGCGAGCGATTGCGCAGCTCGTGCACGGTGTCTTCGTCGAATGCTTCGATTTCGAGCATCTCGTTGAGCGGCACGTAGGCGATTTCTTCGAGGCTCGTGAAGCCTTCGTCGATCAGGATGTCGGCGACTTCCTCGTCCACATCCAGACGCGCCATGAACAGGTCGCGCAACTTGCCACGCTCTTCGTTCTGCTTCAGCGCCGATTCGTCCGGCGTCATGATGTTGATCTGCCAGCCGGTGAGTTCGCTGGCGAGTCGAACGTTCTGGCCGCTGCGGCCGATGGCGACCGCGAGTTCGCTTTCGTCAACGACGACGTCCATCGAATGCTTTTCTTCATCGACGACGATCGACTGGACGGCTGCCGGCGCGAGGGCGCCGATCACGAACTGCGCGGGGTCTTCCGACCATAGCACGATGTCGACGTTCTCGCCACCGAGCTCGTTTCTCACCGCCTGAACGCGCGAACCGCGGATGCCGACGCACGTGCCGATCGGGTCGATCCGCTTGTCGTAGGCGATCACCCCGATTTTCGCACGCACGCCGGGATCGCGCGCGGCCGCCTTGATTTCCAGCAGGCCTTGTTCGATTTCCGGCACTTCCAGCTCGAACAGCTTCATCAGAAATTCGGGCGCGGTGCGCGACAGTTCGATCTGCGGGCCACGTGCCGTGCGGTCGACCTTCGCGATGTACGCGCGCACGCGGTCGCCCACGCGCAGGTTTTCCTTCGGAATCAGCTGGTCGCGGCGCAAGAGCGCTTCCACGCGACCGGATTCGACGATGAAATTGCCCTTGTCCAGGCGCTTGACCGAGCCGGTCATGATCTTTTCGCCGCGCTCGAGGAAGTCGTTCAGGATCTGCTCGCGCTCGGCGTCGCGCACCTTCTGCAGGATCACCTGCTTGGCGGCCTGCGCGCCGATCCGGCCGAACTCGATCGACGGAATGGGTTCCTCGATGAAATCGTCCACTTCCGCGTCGGGCTTCTGCTCTTTCGCTTCGAACAGCAGGATTTCCTGATCCGGCTCCTGCAGGCCGGCCTCGTCCGGCACCACGCGCCAGCGGCGGAACGTCTCGTGCTCGCCGCTTTCACGGTCGATCGCGACACGGATATCCACATCTTCCTCGAACAGCTTCTTCGTTGCCGAAGCAAGCGCAGCCTCCAGGGCTGCGTACACCACGTCCTTGTTGACGTTCTTTTCGCGCGCCAGCGCATCCGCCAGCATCAAAACTTCGCGACTCATTGTTTGCGGCTCCTAAAGTCAACTTTGGGGACGAGACGTGCTTTATCGAGGTCCGCGACCGTGAAATCGAGCATCGCGGCGCCGTCCTTCCCTTCAAATTCCAATCCGATCGTTTCGCCTTGCGGGGCGTGCAAGATGCCACGGAACGACTTGCGCCCGTCCAGCGGTTTTTTCAGTGTGATGACGACTTCGCTTCCGGCGAAGCGCTCGAAGTCGGCCAGCTTCTTGAGCGGGCGGTCGAGCCCCGGCGACGACACTTCGAGGCGGTCATAGTCGATGTTTTCCACCTCGAGCACGTACTGGAGCTGACGCGTGACTTTCTCGCAGTCTTCGATGGCGATACCGGCCGGCTGGTCGATATAGATGCGCAGCATGCCGCCTCCCGAACGTTCGAGATCGACAAGCTCGTAGCCCAGGCTCGAGACCGTGGTTTCAATCAATTCCGTCAGTTGCACAGTAACTCCAAGGTGTTCGCGCATCGCGCCGCGAAACACCTGCGGGCGAGCGCCTTGACCGGGCGCGCACCCCTGCTCCCGAGATGCCGAACCAAAAAGCCAAAAAAAAATGGGCGCAACGCCCATCATTTTCAACCGAGGTCGCACCCGGGCAGCGCGAAAACTATGTGCCCAGCGACTTCGTGATTTTAGCCATTTTTCGGGATAAACGCAAACGTAAAGCGCGCGTTCGGCCCTGTTTCGCGCCGGATCGCATGCTTTGTTGCCTTGTTTCGATGGCTTCGGCCACGGGTTTCGACATTCGGTCGAAGACGCTCGCTTCGACCGATGCCTTCCGTCGCCTGTCAGGCGACGCGAGCGCCTGTCAGCGTCCGCGCGAGCGATTGCGCGGACCGCCGCGGCCTGCGCCGGCCTTGCCTTGCGCTCCGCCCGGCTGCGCGCCGCCCTGACGATTGCCGCCGCGCGGACCGTTGCCGCCGGCCCGCTTGGCCGGACCGTTCGCTCCCTGCGGTCCGCCTTGCGGACGCGCGCCGCGCTGACCAGGCCCGCGACCGCCGCCGTTGGCCCGATTGCCGTTGGGCTCGCCGCCGATTCGATTGCCGTTCGCTTCGCGGCCACCGCGTCGGCCGGGGCCGCCGGCATTGCCGGTGTTCCCGCCGAAGCCGCCAAGTCCGCCCATGCCGCCTGCGCCGAACGCGCCCGGCATGCCGCCGCCCGCCGCGCCGCGCCGCCCGCCGCGAGCCGGCGTCTGCGCCATGCGCGAATGCGAGCTCAGCACCGGCTCACGCGTGATGAAGCCCATCGAGGTCTGCATCGGATCCGGCTGGACACGCGGCGCCGAACTGCGCCCGCCCTTCTCGGCGACCGGCACCTTCAGCCCGACCGTTTCCATCAGGCTGCGCACCTGATTGTCTTCGAGTTCTTCCCAGCGGCCGCGCTTGAGACCGCGCGGCAATGCGATCGGACCGTGGCGCGTGCGGATCAGCCGGCTGACCATCAAGCCCGCGGCTTCGAACATGCGGCGCACTTCGCGATTGCGGCCTTCCGCGAGCGCGACGTGATACCAGTGATTCGTGCCTTCGCCACCGCCATCCTGGATACGCAGGAAGTTCGCGGGACCGTCGTCGAGTTCGATGCCTTTCAGCAGCTTCTGCTTCATCGCCTCGGACAACTGGCCGACCACGCGCACCGCGTACTCGCGCTCGACGCTGTAGCGCGGATGCATGAAGCGGTTCGCCAGATCGCCGGACGTGGTGAGCAGCAAGAGCCCTTCCGTGTTGAAGTCCAGACGGCCGACCGCAAGCCATTTCGCCGTTTTCATCGACGGGAGCTTGTCGAACACCGACGGACGCCCTTCCGGGTCCGCGTGGCTGACGATCTCGCCCGTGGGCTTGTGATACAGCAGAATGCGCGGCGGCTTGCTCGCCAGCTTGCGCTTGAGCGGCTTGCCGTTGATGCGGACCTGATCCGTCGGCATGATCCGCTGGCCGATATGCGCCGGCTCGCCGTTCACCGACACGCGCCCCGCGATGATCAGCTCTTCCATGTCGCGCCGCGAGCCCATGCCGGCATCGGCGAGGACCTTGTGCAGCTTCGGCGCGTCGTCGTCCGGTTCGAGCACGCGCTTTTGCTGGGGCGCGTTGCGGCCGCGGCGCAGCATCGGAGCGCGCACGCCGGTCGAGCCGTTGTCCGCGTCGAATGCGGGCGATGTCACGTAGGCGAACACGTCGTCGACGGCGGCGGCGGCGGCGCTCGCCACGGTTGCCGGACCGGCGTCGCCACGCTTGGCGTGTTTCTCGTTCTTCTCGCGCTTCGGCTGCGCGCCCTTGCGACGGCCGCCTTCGCGCGGCGCGGATGCACCCGCTTCCGCCGATACCTCGACGCCCGGTTCGGCCGCGTCGCGGCGCGCATTCCTGCGCCCGCCCTGCTTGCCCGCCGGCTTTTCGCCCGGGTTCGCGTTCGGGTTCGCGGCTGCGTTCACGCCCGGATTCGCGCCGCCGGCGTCACGCTTGCCTTGCGCGTTGCGCGGCGTCCTGGCGCTCGCGTCCTTGCGCGGCATGCGCACCTGCGCGACGACGACGCCATCGGGCGGCGCTTCCGTGACCGCGCCGGGCGCGGCGGCCGCGCCTTCGGGCGCCTTCGTCTTGGCGACAGCGCGGCGTCGCGCGATCAGGCTGCGCGGCCCGCGGCGCAGGCCGCGGCGCGGACGATCATCGCCGTCGGCGCTCTCGTCGATACGCGTGCGTTCGCCGGCATCGGCCGACTCATGGGCGTCCGCGGTATGCGCGGAGCGCGCGGATTCGGGCGAATCGCTGTCGTGGGAGTGTGTCAAAACAACCTCAAATGTCGAATTGCGCGCCCGGTCGGGCGCGTCAAAAATATCCGCTGATCGGTCCGGCGATCGTCTTCGACGTGATCTTTTATCGAGAGCCGGTTGAATCAGGGGCCATGCAATTGCATCAGGCGCGGCGCGCCTTCGGTTCCTCGTCGGAATCGTCGCCGGTCAGATCGGCGTCGGCCGACGGGCGTGTGTCGTGTTCGTCGCCTTGCGGCTCTTGCGCCGCGCTCGCGTTGCTTGCGTCGAAAGCCTCGGTTTCTTCGTGCGCCGGCTTCAGCGGCTGCACGCGAAGCTCGGTCAGCAACGGAGCGACGCTCTCGTTTTCCGTGCCCGCATGATCCGTTCCGGCCTCGGCTTCCGGCTGTTGTCCCGCGCTTTCCACGGGCGTCACGGCGGCAGCGGGCTCATGCGCCGTTGCCACGTTTTCGGCTCCGTCAGCCGACGACGCTTGCGCCGCCGCGCCGTCCGCAAACTCGATCGAATGCTGCGCGAGCAGCGACGCTTCCAGTTGCGCCGACGGATTGTCGAGCGCGGGCAGTTCGTCGAGCGCGGTCAGGCCGAGATCGTCGAGAAACTGCTTGGTCGTCGCGTAAAGCGCGGGCCGGCCGGGCACGTCACGATGACCGATCACCTCGATCCAGCCGCGATCCTCCAGCTGCTTGACCACTTGCGTATTGACCGTGACGCCGCGAATTTCCTCGATATCGCCGCGCGTCACCGGTTGACGATAAGCAATGATCGCCAACGTTTCCATGACGGCACGCGAATACTTGGGCGGCTTTTCGGGATGCAGCCGATCGAGGTAAGTCCGCATGGCGGGCTTGCTTTGAAAGCGCCATCCCGATGCCAGCGCGACCAGCTCGACGCCGCGGCCCGACCAGTCGGCCTGGAGCCCTTCGAGCAGCGTGCGCACGGTATCCGCCGAGATGTCTTCGGCGAAGAGCTTACGCAACTCACTCAGCCGCAGCGGTTCCTGCGCGCAAATCAAAGCAGTCTCGAGGACGATTTTCGCCTCTTGGGTATTCATGCAGCTTGGGTCAACCCTGTATGGTCAATGATCCAATTCCAAATCGAGCCTGAGCGGGTTCGAACGGCACCTAAGCGGTGCGCACGATGATGCTGGACGCGGAGTTTCAGACGCGCTCGCCCGATTAATCGGTCATATTGATTGGGAGCACGCACCGGGGAGAGGCGTCAATGGGCGATCGGTGAGCGAACGCCGGGCCATCCCAGCCGGACGAGGTGGCGCCTTCCTAGGCGAAAGCGCGTGACTGAGCGCCATATTACGCAAAAAGAACCGGGGCGTAAAGGTGATTGATCCGCCCGCCCCGGCCCTCACTCATCTCACACGCGCGCCGCCAGGAAGCGTCGCAGGCGCTCGACGCCTTTGTCGAGCCGCGCCGGGTCGCAGGCGTAGCACCAGCGCACGAAACCTTCGCCTTCCGCGCCGAATGCGCTGCCGGGCGCGAGGCCCACGCCCGCCTCGCGCACGAGCGCTTTGCAGAGTTCGAGACTTTTCGACGCGCCCGGCAGCGAGAAGAACAGATACATCGCGCCGTCGGGAGCGCGGACATCGACACCCTCGATGCCTTGCAGCGCGTTCACCAGGTGATCGCGGCTCGCGCGCAGGTCGGCGACGAGCGATTGCGTGAACGGCTCGCCTTCTTCGACCGCGACGATGCCCGCCTGCTGAACGAACGACGGCGCGCACGACGTGTTGTACTCGACGAGCTTGCCCAGATCGTCCATCAGCGCGGCCGGGGCGACGATCCAGCCGAGTCGCCAGCCGGTCATCAGCCATGCTTTCGAGAACGAATTGACGGCGATCACGCGTTCGTCGCGCGCGGCGAGATCGAGGAACGACGGCGCGACCGTCGCGCCTGCACCGTAATAGAGGCGCTCGTAGACTTCGTCCGCGACGATCCAGATGCCGTGCCGCCGGCAATGATCGAGCACGATGCGCTGCTCTTCGCGCGTCATCGTCCAGCCGGTCGGGTTGTTCGGCGAGTTGATCATCAGCATGCGCGTGGACGGCGTGAGCGCAGCAAGCAGTTGCTCGATGTCCAGCGTCCAGCCGCGCGGGCCGTAGCTCAGCGAGACGGTTTCGACCGTCGCGCCGAGAATCTTCGGAATCTCGACGAGATTCGGCCAGAGCGGCGTCACCGCGACGACGCGATCGCCCGCACCGACGACCAGCTGCGCCGCCAGCATCAGCGCATTGACGCCGGCGCTCGTGACCGCGATGTTCTCCGCAGGCGTCGCGCCGTGCAGCCCGCTGACGTAGCGCCCGAGCGCCTCGCGCAGCGGCGCGATGCCGAGATTGTGGGTGTAGAACGTTGCGCCATCGGCGAGCGCGCGGCTCGCGGCATCGCGGATGAACGGCGGCGTCACGCGATCCGACTCGCCGAACCAGAACGGCAGCACGTCCGGCACGCCGAAGCCCGCGTTGGCGACTTCGCGGATCTGCGAAGGCCGCAGCGCGCGCACCGCGTCGCGCGCATTCGGCGCGCCGTGCGGGCCGCTCGCGTGGGCCTGCGCGCCCGTCATGCCGCTCAGTTCAGCGATTACCGCGCCTTCGGATTCACTCATCGCCCCGCTCCGTGAAAAATTGGAAAGTCTAACGCGGCTGCATTCTTTTCGAGACGCGCCGCCGCTCATTCGAGATCTTCCGCACGCCGCGGCAAGGCCGCGATGAGCGACCACACCGACTCCGCCGCCGGCGACAACGACCGGTCACGCCGCCGCACCAGCTCGACGGTGCGCTCCGCACGCGGCTCGAGCGGCAGCGCGACGAGCGACGAATCGGCGGGCAGCGGCAGCGCGAGCCACGGCAGCACGCTCACGCCGACGCCCGCCTCGACCAGGCCGAATACCGTTGCCGAGTGGCCGAGTTCCTGCACGACGTGAGCGTCGACGCCGTGCTCCTGCATGACGGAATCGATGATCGGCCGGCTGCCGGACGCGTAGTCGAGCATCACGAGCCGCTCGCCCGCGAGCGCTTCCCACGGCGCCGCCCGCTCCCTCGCGAGCGGATGGTCGCGCCGCGCGACGAGGCAAAAGGAATCGGTCATCACCGGCTGGGATTCCACTTCGTCGGCGGCGAACGGGCCGATCACCACGCCGAAGTCCACTTCGCCCGATTTCACCTTGCGCAGCACGTCGGACTGAACGTCGTCGCGCAGGCTGAGCGTGATCAGCGGATGCTGCCGCAGGCACGAAGCGATGACGCGCGGCATCAGCCGGCACGCGACCGTCGGACTCGCCGCGACGATCACCCGCCCGCGACGCTGCTGCCCGAGATCGCGCACTTCGCGCAGCGCTTCGTCGAGATCGGCGAGAAGCCGCGACACCGTACCGACGAGACCCACGCCGACATCCGTCAGTTGCACTTCGCGCGTCGTCCGGTCGATCAGCTTCAGCCCGATCTCGCCTTCCAGCTCGCGCACGCATCGGCTGACCGCCGATTGCGTCAGACCGATCTCTTCGCCCGCCCGGCTGAAGCTGCGTAGCCGCGAGACCTCGATAAAGACGCGCAGTTGCCGCAACGTCACGTTCAAAGGCGCGTTCATTCCATCCGCTCATTAATAACCCAATCCTATGCGCATTATAAGCAGTCGATCTCGAAGTCTGGAGGCGAAGACACGTTACGCTGCGGTGCAGCAAAACGCCGCGAACGCACGGGCGATGGGCCTGCTGCACAGGATTGGTGATTGTCCCGATTTCTTAATCAATCCTTTTCGGGTCTGATACGGGCCATGCTGGCATCGCGTCAGCCTACTGCCATGCGGGTTTCCCGGATTTCGCGACATGCATGGCACGGTTCTCGCATTTCATTGCGCACAGAGGTCGGAGCCATACGCGGACAGATTGAAACAGTGATCACCGCCGCCGCTTCGACCTTCCCTGGTATTCGTTCATCGGATTCCGACCAGAGTGCGCGGCGCGGGGCAGCGCACCGGGGTTAGCTTCGCTGAGGTGAGATATGGTGCTGTTCGACGATTTGAGAGATAACGAGTGGGCGCTGGTTGAGGCGTTGTTTTGTTCCGAGCCGGCACGCAGCGAGCGGCGCGGCCGTCCGCGCGTGGAAGCGCGCTCGGTTGTCAACGCCGTGCTGTGGGTCTTGTCGACGGGCGAAGGCTGGTCGAAGCTGCCCGGCCGCTATCCTTCACCGCCCACCTGCCGCCGTCGCTTCGACGAGTGGCAAGCCGACGGCACGCTCGCGGAAATCGTGAAGCGGCTGTCGACCAATGGCCGCGAAGTATCGCTGCGCGGACGCATTGGTTCGAGCGCCGTGAAACCGCCCGCACCGCCGAGCCGGGACCGCCTGCGCGGTGCATTCTGGACGAATCCGGAATCGTGGCGCGCGCCGGCCAAGATGGCCTGACATCATCGATCGAGCCATAGCCGGCGCATGTCCGGCTATGGCTTTTCTCTTTCCGTCATCGCTTCTCTTCGCCCGAGCGCGCCCCGCCCGGCGCGAAACAACTCTTTACCATTCCTTACAGCGGCGGTATCCAACGAGGCATAGCTTGTTGAGTGGATAAACAGATCCCCAGGATCTGAGGACACTCACATGAAGGCATCGACTCTGCTCGTCCGAGGCGCGTTCATCGCGCTCGCCGGCGTAGCGGCAGCCGGCCAGGCGCAGCCGCCGCCCGCATCGTCCGATCTGCGTTTGAGCACGCGCGCTACGGCATCCGCGCAGCGTGAAGTCTCACGTGCAGCGGCTTCGACACCGCCTGCCCCACGCGGCGACTTGCGCGGCGACATTGCGAGCAACGTCCGCGCTCGGCCGGACAACGAACGCGAAGAACGCTCGCCGCAGCATTGAAACCGTCAAAGGCGCTCGCGGTCATCGACGCGCGGAACCCAGCGAGCCGCCGCAAGTCACATCAGATGCCATGAGCACAGCGTGGCAGCAGTGATAACCGGTCTGCCCGTATCCTTGGATACGGGCTTTTTTTCGCCCGTCAGCGCACTTCATCCGATGACGACGATCCACCCTCGGCCCGTCCGCCGATCGGCATGCTGCCCCGAAGGGCTCGTTCCGCCCGTTCCGTCGTGCGCTAGATTCTCGCTTCGAGCATCGCTTCGTGACCGCCGAAGGTGTACGGTTCGGCGCGGCGCAAGTCCCAGTCGATCGAGCGCTCGTCCCGCGACAGGCGCGAGAACTCCTGTTTTCCCCGTTCGGTGACGACGGCGATGTCGACCGGCGCATGGAACCCGGGCGCCGGCGCGACGGTACGCTGCCGCGCCAGTTCGAGCAGCCCGAGGGCGCGGAGACGGTCGAAAACATTGGGGCGTTTCGCCCACGGAACTTGACGATACTGCGCTCGCCGAAGTCCTTCGAGTACGGCTTCGTTGGAATACGTGGTCATCTCGTTCTTTCTTCCTATGCAGCCATGACGACGCTCGTGACGGTCGCAAGACGGCCCGCGACGTCGACTAAACGCGGCGCGCCGAATTTCGCGCTGACGAGCGAGACCACCGTTCGCAGCCTGAATGTTTGGCCGCCGCTTGCGTTAGGTGCTGCTTTCTCTTAAAAACCCCCGTTGAGCGCGCGCTGATCACGCGCCTTCTGCACCCCCGCCGATGCGCTTCTAATCACGCGATGACGGAGCGAATTGTCCTGAAACCAATACGTTACCCCAATCAAATTGGTTCTATTTACTTTATTGCTGCTTTTTTTCGCATTATTCGCGCTATGGAAGAAACGGCGCACGCAGATCGCCATCCTGACCTTGCTGCTCGCCTGGGGTTTCGGCACGGGGTGGTTCGCGAGGCCGCTTTTCTCGCTCGCTCAGTACGGTTATGAACAGACGATTCCGCCCTCTTTCGCACCGAAAACGACGATCGTGCTGATGGGCGGCGGCACGTCGCGCACGGACTCCGGACTGGTTCCGAAGCGCGCATCGATGCCGCGCATCGAGGCGGCGGCGAAGGTATATCGCCAGTGCCGAGAAACGGGCGCATCGTGCCGCGTGATCGTGAGCGGCGGCGATCCGCAGGACCACGGGCAAGCAGAAGCCGATAACTACGCTCCTTACGTGCTGGCGCGCGGCGTTCCGTCGACGGATCTGACGCGAGAAAACAAAAGCCTGAATACATACGAGAACGCTCAAAACGTAGCCGGTATATTAGGGAACGCGCATGACAGTACTTTGATTCTCGTCACGTCCGCGTACCACATGCGGCGTTCTGTCCGCGCTTTCGAGGCGTTCGGGTACGAGCCGCAGCCCTATGTCTCCGACGTGCGGCGCTCCCGTCTCACACTCATCCCGCGTTTTCGGAGCTATGAAAACAGCGAACTGTCGCTGCATGAACTCGTCGGGCTGGCGCGGTTTTATGTGTATCGATGGCTACATCTTTATTGAGTGCGCCATATCAAAATAATCAGGACTGGAAAGTACTGTAGCGCGCCGGTATGATTTCGCTCCGGCCGCAGGGCCGGACGGAATGGCCTGCCCATACCGCACGGACCATTCCGGGATTACGATTGTCTTGCCCGGATCCGCGCCAGTCCGGCTCGCCCTGCGGTCATCGACGCGCGAGCGCGTGCCGGTCCAGGCAGGAGCGCTTTTTGCTCTGACTTATGCGTCTTTCCAACCGGATCGGCAGGCGATTCCCGGGTTCAACTGCTATTAGGAGGTAACAATGAAGAAAGTGTCCCTGGCTGTTCTGTTGTCCCTTAGCGCGGTGGCGTCGGCTTACGCGCAAAGCGAACAAGGCGTGCGGATGAGTACCGATCCCGCAACGATCGCGGACGTCGAATCGCGCGCACAGGCTCTGCAATCGCGTCAGTCGAGCATGCAAGACATGCCGATGGATCACTCGATGTCGGGCAAGTCGGGCCATCACAAGAAGTCGCACGGCAAGTCGAAGCAGCACGCAGAGTAAGCGCCCCGCTGTTTCTGGCCGGCACCGACCGGTCGGGCTGCGCCGTCATCGCGATGCCTCACGCGTCGCGATGACGGCGTGGGCGAGCTTTTACTTTCTTCCCCCGCGCTTCAACCGCGCGCCGTCCGATACGCGACCCAGTCGCCACCCTCGATGCGCGGCAACCCCTGCACCGCCGCCGCTGTCACCGGATAAATAAGGCAATCGAGATGCGTCGCCGTGCCCTCGAGTTCCACCTCAACGTGCAGCCGATGCGCGCGAAATAGCCCCTCCACGCCGGGATAGACGTCTTCGATCTCATCCAGCACGGGCACGAGCGTGTCTTCGATTCGATAAACGTCGCCATGAATCGGCGCGCCGGTGTGGTCCAGCACGAGTCCCGGATATGAGCCAAAATCGTACAGGCGTCCGTACACGTGCGCCGCGCCAATTCTGATCGGCGCCGTGATTCCATGACGCTGCGCCGCGACGTTGATATCGTTCACTTCGCCCGCGCGCAGCGTGCCGTACACAAAAACGTATTGCATCGAAGAAGCCGCTCCTTTGTCGGTCGCTGATTGATTGGGCATTATCGCCGCTCAAAAAGCGCAAGCGGCTTCGATTGGCGCGCGCCGCCACGCACCACGTTCACGCGCAATAACCAACATGCCTACATTCGCGGATACACGGCCGTTGAACGAAGAAGTCGAACATCTCGATATTCCCGTCGAGCATTCGCCGACGCTCGATCATCCGATCCGCGTTCGCTCGCGGCCCGTGCCGTATGGCGTGCGCATCGCACTGCATACGCATCCGTGGGCGCAGGTGGCTTATACGTCGCGGGGCGTGCTGCGCGTCGCAACCGCCGATTCCACCTGGATGGTGCCGCCCTCCCGCGCCATTTGGGTGCCGCCCAATGTCACGCACGAAGTCGTGATCGTCGAGGACGCCTATCTCCGCACGCTCTACGTCGATGCGAGCGTCATCCCGGCCGGGCTCGACGCGTGCCGCGTCGTCGAGGTTTCGCCTTTGCTGCGGGAAGTGATCGCCGCGCTCGATGACCGACCGATCACGCGTCAGCGCGAGCGGCTCCTCGGCACGCTCGCGCTCGACGAAATCATGCGCTCGCAGCCCCTGCCGCTCTCCGTGCCGATGCCCAATGAAAAGCGCCTGCGCGCGCTGTGCGACGCGGTGCTCGCGGATCCGTCGAATTCCGATCTGGAGCGCTGGTCGTCGGAAGCGGGCGCAAGCACGCGAACCATCGCGCGGCTTTTCAGGCGCGAACTGGGCGTGAGCTTTTCGCAATGGCGTCAGCAGGCCGTGCTCGCGCGCGCGATTCCGCTGCTGAGCCAGGGCCGGCCGCTCGCGCAAGTCGCGCGAGAATTGGGATACCAGAGTCAGAGCGCGTTTTCGGCGATGTTCCGCCGCGCCTTCGGCGAAAGTCCTCGCGCTTTCTTCGCGCGCGATTCCAGCGATGAACGCCACGGCGACAGCGTGTGAAAGGCTTTGATAGCGACGTCAGACGCGCCGAACCATGTGCCGGATCGCGCCGAGCTGCGCGAGCCGCGGCCCCGCCGGACGATAGCCCATGCGCGTGTAAAGCCGGGCGGCCGGATTATCGACGAATACGCGCAGCTGGCATTCCGTGAGCCCGCGTGCGCGCGCCCAGCGATGCGCGGTGTTGAGCAGAAACGTGCCGGCGCCGCGACCGCGGAAGCCCTGCGCGATCTGCACATCGCGGATGTGAAGCGAATGGTTCTCCTCGGTGACGCGCATCATGCCGATCGGCACGCCGTCCGCCTGAAGGATGAAATTCTCGGATTCCCGCCAGCTCGACAGAAACAGGTCGCCGCGCCAGACGAGGTTGTGCCGCCGATAGTAGCCGCCCATGTTGTCGTGCGTGAGCGCTTCGGCGAAGGCGAAATCCGCCATCGTCGCCTGACGGAGTTGATAAAGGGACAGGTCTTCGGTCGGGTCGAGCATCGCACGCATGCAGGCACGGGACAGTGCCTCAACACTATGACAGCGTGAGCGTGCTGGCAATCAAAAATGCGATACGCACGTTCCGGTGTGCCCCGCATCGGAAAAACTGGACGGCGCAGGAAACGATGGACGAAAAAAAATCCAGCCCGGAGGCTGGATTTTCCTTGACTGAGTTGGCGGAGCGGACGGGACTCGAACCCGCGACCCCCGGCGTGACAGGCCGGTATTCTAACCAACTGAACTACCGCTCCAACTCTTTCATCGCGTCTGCGAGGATCATGAACCTCGCGGAACGTGCAGCGCTTCACTAGCAGCCGCCGATGTTCTGGCGTCCCCTAGGGGATTCGAACCCCTGTACTCACCGTGAAAGGGTGATGTCCTAGGCCTCTAGACGAAGGGGACAACAAACTTCTTGCAACCCTGCGGCGAAAAAAAACCGGCTGATCAGCCGGAGTACTCCTGCTCGCAAAGTGTTGGCGGAGCGGACGGGACTCGAACCCGCGACCCCCGGCGTGACAGGCCGGTATTCTAACCAACTGAACTACCGCTCCAACTTTTTTATCGCTTCGCAAGGTGCGGCACCTCGCGAAACCTGCAGCGCTTTAACTAGCAGCCGCCGATGTTCTGGCGTCCCCTAGGGGATTCGAACCCCTGTACTCACCGTGAAAGGGTGATGTCCTAGGCCTCTAGACGAAGGGGACAGAAACTTGTGTATCTGTCTTACTACGTGTTCGTTAATTCAGTTTGCTGCTTGAAATCAACGAAGACCGAGATTCTAAACAACTTCGCGTATCTTGTGAAGTATTTTTTGCGACTTCCGACTTCGGAAAACAACCTTCGCAATCACCTTCATCCGTTCTTTGGTGGAGGTAAGCGGGATCGAACCGCTGACCTCTTGCATGCCATGCAAGCGCTCTCCCAGCTGAGCTATACCCCCTTGCAGAACAGAAACGAGATTCTATAGGCCGTTTTCGAACTTGTAAATACCTTTTGAAGCCTGAATCGAAATTTTTTTGCCTTAGCCGCCCGATTCGCGCGCAACGGACGATTCACGCCCATCGCGCGCCGTTCCTTCAGCCTGCCGCTTTTTCCAACCGGCGCAGCACTGTCTCGCGGCCGAACAGCATCAACACGGTATCGATGGACGGCGTATGCGTCGTGCCCGCGACGAGCAGGCGCACCGGCATCGCCAGTTGCGGCATCTTGAGCTTGTGCGCCGCCAGCGTCGATTTCAGCGCGGCCGAGATCGCGTCCTTCGTCCATTCAGCCTGTTCGAGCGCCGCGCGCAAGTCCGCGATTGCCGGGCGCACCGCATCGGTCACATGCTGCGCGTAGGCGTCCGGTTCGATCGTCGGCTCGCGATAGAACATCGCGGCGTTATCGGCGATTTCCTTCACCGTCGATGCGCGATCCTTCAGCAACGCGACGACCTGATCGAGCGGCGCGCCGCCTTCGATGGCCGCGGCATCGATGCCCGCCGCGACCAGGAACGGCTTCGCAAGCCCGGCGAGGCGACCGTTGTCCGCTTCCTTGATGTAGTGCGCGTTGAGCCAGTTGAGCTTGCTGTGGTCGTACTGCGCGGGCGACTTGCCGAGGTGCTCCAGATCGAACCATTCGACGAACTGCTCGCGCGAGAATATCTCCGCATCGCCGTGCGACCAGCCGAGCCGCGCGAGATAATTCACGACCGCTTCGGGCAGATAACCCTCATCGCGATAACCCACGACGCTCATCGCGCCGTGGCGCTTGCTCATCTTCTCGCCCTGCTCGTTCAGCACGGTCGGCAGATGCGCGTACACCGGCGGTTCGCCGCCCAGCGCACGCAGGATGTTGATCTGGCGCGGCGTGTTGTTCACGTGATCGTCGCCGCGAATGACGTGCGTGATCTTCATGTCGAGATCGTCGACGACCACGCAGAAGTTATACGTCGGCGTGCCGTCGGGACGCGCGATCACGAGATCGTCGAGTTCTTCGTTCGAGATTTCGATGCGCCCTTTCACCGCGTCGTCCCACGCGACGACGCCCGAGAGCGGATTGCGAAAGCGCACCACCGGCTTCACGCCTTCCGGAATCGGCGGCAGCACCTTGCCCGGTTCCGGGCGCCACGTGCCGTCGTAGCGCGGCTTCTCGCCCGCTGCGCGCTGACGCTCGCGCAATGCGTCGAGCTCCTCCGTCGACATGTAGCAGTGGTACGCGAGCCCGCTTTCCAGCATTTGCGCGACGACCTCACGATACCGGTCCATGCGCTGCATCTGATAGAACGGGCCTTCATCGAAATCGAGGCCGAGCCACGCCATGCCTTCGAGGATCGCGTCGACCGATGCTTCCGTGGAGCGCTCCACATCCGTATCTTCGATGCGCAGCACGAAGGTGCCCTTCATCTTGCGCGCGAACGCCCACGGATAGAGCGCGGAGCGGATGTTGCCGAGATGGATGAAGCCGGTCGGGCTCGGGGCGAAGCGTGTACGGACTTGGGTCATTGCTGTGTTCTCGAAGTGCTCGATGGTTGGCGCTCGTCACGCCGCCACGCCCTCCGGCGTGTTTGTTTGCGGAGCAGGTGTCGAGCGCCCGATGGCTCTTTGCACAAAAGGGATTGCCTGGCGGAAACATCGTGCGCACGCGGCGCGCGCCGGCTTGAAATGAGTCGAAATTATACTCGCCGACGGCGCCGGGCCGCCCCGCGCGGCTTTTGTTTTATGATGTGCGCGCCGTTCTACATCGTGCTCGAAGCCGCCTGCTCAGGCGCTTTGTTGCGCACTCGCCGGATCGCTGGAGTTCGCCTTGAAGTCATCACCTCGTCTTTCCCGCCGCGCGTTTTCGCTCGCGGCGGCATCGTCCGTTCTTGCCGCCTGCACGACCACGAGCGGTGGCGGCGCGCCCGTCGCGGCCACGCCTGCGCCGAACGCCGGGGCCGAACGGCCGGCGCGCATCGGGCTTGCGCTCGGCGGCGGCGCGGCGCGCGGGTTCGCGCATATCGGCGTCATCAAGGCGCTGGAGGCGCGCAACGTGCGCGTCGATCTCGTCGCGGGCACGAGCGCGGGTTCGGTGATCGCGGCGCTGTATGCATCGGGGATGAACGGCATCGCCATCAACAAGCTCGCGCTCACGATGGACGAAGCGTCGATCAGCGACTGGGCGATGCCCTTTCGCACGCGCGGCATTCTGCAAGGCGTCGCGCTGCAGAACTACCTGAACAAGACGCTCGACAACCGGCCGATCGAGAAAATGACGAAGCCGCTCGGCATCGTCGCCACGGATCTCCGGAGCGGCCAGCCGATTCTCTTCCAGCGCGGCAACACCGGCATCGCGGTGCGGGCGTCGTGCAGCGTGCCGTCGATTTTCGAGCCGGTGAAGATCGGCGATCACGAGTACGTCGATGGCGGACTCGTCAGTCCGGTGCCGGCTGCGTTCGCGCACAAGATGGGCGCGGATTTCGTGATTGCCGTCGATATTTCCGCGCGGCCCGAGACCGCGCTCACGCAGAGTTCGTTCGACGTGCTCATGCAGACGTTCACGATCATGGGCCAGTCGATCAAGGCCTACGAACTCGACAAATACGCCGACGCCGTCATTCGCCCGAACCTCAACGCGATGAGCAGCAGCGACTTCAGCCAGCGCAACGCGGCGATTCTGGCGGGCGAGGAAGCGGTCGCGAAGATGTGGCCGACGTTGCAGCGGCAGCTTGCGGACCGTGGAATGCGGGTTTGACGATTCGGGCCGGCGTGTCGGCTGATCGGCCGCGATGAAACACCTGCGCCAACGAAAAACGGCGGCCTCTCGCGAGCGCCGCCGTTTCCATAAACCCATGCTACGGTCGATTCAATAATCCGCGTCTTCGATCCACGCCGCCTGAATCGCTTCAAGAATCTTTTCGTTGGACTTTTGCGGATCGTCGTCGAAACCGTCGAGTTCCGTCACCCAGCGATGCAGATCCGTGAAACGCACATATTGAGGATCGACATCCTGATGCGCGTCGGTGAGCGCCATCGCGATCTCCTGCGTATCCGTCCACTTCATGGGCGAGCCTCCTGTCAGTGATTTTCCTTGGCGTGATTGATGGAGTACCGGGGAATCTCGACCACGAGATCTTCCTCGGCCGGCATCATTGCCTGACATGATAACCGCGATGTCGGTTCCAGGCCCCACGCTTTGTCGAGCAGGTCGTCTTCGTCTTCGCCGGACGGTTCCAGCGCGTTGAAACCCTCGCGGATGATGACGTGGCAGGTCGTGCACGCGCACGACTTCTCGCACGCGTGCTCGATTTCGATGCCGTGTTCCAGCAGGTTGTCGCAGATGCTCTTGCCGACATCGGCGTCGATCACGGCGCCGTCCGGGCACAGTTCGACATGAGGCAGCACAACGATTTGAGGCATGGTTTTCCGTGAATGCTTGAGTGAAATCAGACGTCGTCGAGCTTGCGGCCCGCGAGCGCGCGGCGAATGCTCTTGTTCATGCGGCGCGCGGCGAATTCGTCGGTGGCGGCCGAAAGCGCCTTCGTGGCATCCTCGATCTGCTGCGTCGATTCGCCCTTCGCGAGCGTCGCGAGTTCGGCGGTGAGCGTGTCGATCTGCGCGCGTTCGGCGTCGTCGAGCAACTCGCCGTCGCTTTCGAGCGCGGCGTGCGTCGCTTCGACGAGACGCTCGGCTTCGACCTGCGCTTCCCGCAGCGCGCGGGCGCGCATGTCGATTTCGGCCGTCTTGAAGCTCTCTTCGAGCATCCGGGCGACGTCGTCATCGGCGAGACCGTACGACGGCTTCACCACCACCGACGCCTCCACGCCCGACAACTGCTCACGCGCGAAGACCGACAGCAGACCGTCCGCGTCGACCTGATACGTGACGCGGATGCGCGCCGCGCCCGCCGCCATCGGCGGAATGCCGCGCAGCTCGAAGCGCGCGAGCGACCGGCAGTCGGAGACGAGCTCGCGCTCGCCCTGCACGACGTGGATCGCCATGGCCGTCTGGCCGTCCTTGAACGTGGTGAATTCCTGCGCGCGGGCAGTCGGGATCGTCGAATTGCGCGGGATGATTTTTTCGGTGAGGCCGCCCATCGTTTCGACGCCAAGCGACAGCGGAATCACGTCGAGCAGCAGCCAGTCGTCGCCTTCGCCGCGCCGGTTGCCCGCGAGCAGATCGGCCTGAACGGCTGCGCCGAGCGCGACGACCTGATCCGGATCGAGATTGACGAGCGGCGGCTGGCCGAAGAACGCTTCCACCGCGCGGCGGATGACCGGCATGCGCGTCGCGCCACCGACCAGCACGACGCCCTTGATTTCGGCGGGCGTCACCTTCGCGTCGCGCAGCGCCTTCTTCGTCGGCCCGAGCGTGCGCGCGACGAGCGCTTCGGTCAGCGCGGCGAACTGCGCTTCGGTCACGGCGACGTCGATTGCCACGCCTGTCGACAACGTCGCCTGCACGCGCGCCTCGTTCGCCGACGACAGCGCTTCCTTCGCCGCGCGCACGCGATCGAGCAAGAGGCGCACGTCTTCCGGCGCGTCCAACTGAACGCCCGCCTGCGCGATCACATGGCGATACAGCGCGTGATCGAAGTCGTCGCCGCCGAGCGCGGAGTCGCCGCCCGCCGCGAGCACTTCGAAGACGCCCTTCGTGAGCTTGAGAATCGACAGATCGAATGTGCCGCCGCCGAGATCGTAGACCGCGTAGAGGCCTTCGGCGCCATTGTCGAGGCCATAGGCGATCGCGGCTGCCGTCGGTTCGTTGAGGAGCCGCAGCACGTTGAGTCCCGCGAGCTTAGCCGCGTCCTTCGTGGCCTGGCGCTGCGCTTCGTCGAAATAAGCGGGCACCGTGATGACCGCGCCGACGAGATCCTCGCCGAGCGTGTCTTCCGCGCGATAACGCAGCGTCGCGAGAATTTCCGCCGATACCTCGACCGGGCTCTTCACGCCGTCGATGGTACGGATCTGCACCATGCCGGGCGCGTCGATGAAGTCGTACGGCGCGTTTTCGGCGCCCTCCACTTCGCTCTTGCCGCGGCCCATGAAGCGCTTGACGGAGACGATCGTGTTGCGCGGATCAGTGGCGGCTTCTTCCTTCGCGATCCTGCCGATGCGCCGGCCGCCCTTTTCCAGATAACGCACGACGGACGGCAGCAGCACGTGGCCGTCCTCGTCCGGCAGCGCTTCGGGCACGCTGTTGCGCACGGCGGCCACGAGCGAATTCGTGGTGCCGAGATCGATGCCGACCGCCACACGCCGCTGGTGCGGCGCGGGCGCCATGCCGGGTTCTGAGATTTGCAGTAAAGCCATCGTTGGTCTTATGGGGTTGTATCCGGCGCGTTCTTGTCAGTGTTCGAGCCGCTCGATCTGCGCGCCGATTTCATGCGCCATGCGCTCGATGAACATCAACTGGCGCACCGCTTCGCTCGCCGCCTGATCCGCGTGGCTGTCGATCAGCGCTTCGAGCTTCGTGAAACGCACGCGCTCTTCGTCGCGCAGTTCGTCGAGCAAGGCTTCGAGCGCGCCGACGTTCTTCGCGGCAGCGGCATCCTCGATATTCTCGCGCCATTCCATCTGCTGCATCAGGAAGGCGGGTTCCATCGCCGTATTGTTTTCCGCGCCGACATCGACGCCGCGCAGCGACAGCATGTAGCGCGCGCGCTTCAACGGATCGCGCAGCGTCTGATACGCCTCGTTCGCGCGCGTCGCCCATTGCATCGCGAGCCGCCGCTGGGCGTCGCCGGCCGCTGCGAAGCGGTCGGGATGAACCTGCGCCTGCACGGTGCGGTAGGCGTCGTCGAGTTTCTGGCGATCGACGGCGAAAGTCTGCGGCAGATCGAAGAGATCGAAGTGGCTGTCGGTGAGCGTGGCCATGACGTTGTGTGTGTATTCAAGATGCGCGAATGAAAAAGGCGGCCAGCGCCGCCTCTTTTGCCGAAACCGCCGGCGTCACACGCGTCATACGCGGAACGATTCGCCGCAGCCGCATTCGTCCTTCGCATTCGGATTATTGAAGCGAAAGCCCTCGTTCAGCCCTTCGCGCGCGAAGTCCAGTTCGGTGCCGTCGAGATAGGCGAGGCTCTTCGGATCGATCACGACCTTCACGCCGGCCGATTCGAACACCATATCTTCAGGTGCGAGTTCATCGACATATTCGAGCTTGTAGGCCAGACCCGAACAGCCCGTCGTACGCACGCCCAGCCGCAGACCGACGCCCTTGCCGCGTCGCGTCAGATACTTCTGCACGTGTTGTGCCGCCTTCTCCGTCAACGTGATTGCCATAGTCTTCGCGTCTCTCGTCTTCGCGTCTCGCGCGCTCAAATCCCGCTTCCCGCAGCGTTGCCCTCATTCGATGCGGCGCCGCTGCGGTCTTTCCTTGCTTCGAAAACCGGGTGCGCGCGGTGCTTGTCGCACGCGCGCCCGCCCTTACGCTGCCTGCTGCTTCGCCTGCGCGTCGTGCGCTTGCGGAGCGGCGGCGCCGTGGCGCTGCTTGTAGTCGGCGACCGCTGCCTTGATCGCGTCTTCCGCGAGAATCGAGCAGTGGATTTTCACCGGCGGCAGCGCCAGTTCTTCGGCGATCTGCGTGTTCTTGATCGTCAGCGCCTGATCCAGCGTCTTGCCCTTCACCCACTCGGTGACGAGCGAGCTCGACGCGATCGCCGAACCGCAGCCGTAAGTCTTGAACTTCGCGTCTTCGATCACGCCGTCCGCGCCGACACGGATCTGCAGCTTCATCACGTCGCCGCAAGCGGGCGCGCCGACCATGCCGGTGCCGACGGTGTCGTCGTCCTTCGCGAACGAACCGACGTTGCGCGGGTTTTCGTAGTGGTCCAGAACCTTGTCGCTATAAGCCATGATTCAAACTCTCCTTTATTCGATGACGCGCGTCGCTCAGTGCGCAGCCCACTGGATGGTCGAGATGTCGATGCCGTCCTTGTGCATTTCCCAGAGCGGCGATAGATCGCGCAGCTTCGCGATCTTGTTCTTGAGCAGGTTGATCACGTAATCGACATCCTGCTCGGTCGTGAAGCGGCCCACCGTGAAGCGGATCGAGCTATGCGCCAGTTCGTCGTTGCGGCCGAGCGCGCGCAGCACATACGACGGCTCCAGCGACGCCGACGTGCACGCCGAACCCGACGACACCGCGACATCCTTCACCGCCATGATCAGCGATTCGCCTTCGACGAAGTTGAAGCTGATATTGAGGTTGTGCGGCACGCGGCGTTCCATGTCGCCGTTGACGTACACCTCTTCGATATCCTGCAGGCCCTTCAGCAAGCGGTCGCGCAGCATGCGGATGCGCTCGTTTTCGGTAGCCATTTCTTCACGCGCGATGCGGAACGCCTCGCCCATGCCGACAATCTGGTGCGTCGCGAGCGTGCCCGAGCGCATGCCGCGCTCGTGGCCGCCGCCGTGCATCTGCGCTTCGATACGCACGCGCGGCTTGCGGCGCACGTACAGTGCGCCGATGCCCTTCGGTCCGTACGTCTTGTGCGCCGAGAACGACATCAGATCGACTTTCAGCTTCTGCAGGTCGATGACGACCTTGCCGGTGGCTTGCGCGGCATCGACGTGAAAAATGATGCCCTTCGCGCGCGTAATCTCGCCGATCGCCTCGATGTCCTGAATCACGCCGATTTCGTTGTTCACGTGCATGACCGAGACAAGGATCGTGTCCGGGCGGATCGCTGCCTTGAACTTTTCGAGATCGATGAGACCGTCGTCCTTCACATCCAGATACGTGACTTCGTAGCCTTCGCGCTCGAGCTCGCGCGTGGTGTCGAGCACGGCCTTGTGCTCGGTCTTCACCGTGATGATGTGCTTGCCCTTGCTCTTGTAGAAGTGCGCCGCGCCCTTGATGGCGAGGTTGTCCGACTCCGTCGCACCCGAGGTCCAGATGATCTCGCGCGGATCCGCGTTCACGAGCGCCGCGACGTCCTCGCGCGCCTGCTCGACCGCACGCTCCGCATCCCAGCCGTACTGGTGGCTGCGCGAGGCCGGATTGCCGAACTGCTCGCGAAGATACGGAATCATCTTGTCCACCACGCGCGGATCGATCGGCGTCGTCGCGCTGTAGTCCATGTAAATGGGCAGGTGGGGAATATCGTTATTCATCAGTCGCTCCGGGAAAATCGGTCACATCGTCTGCCAGGCCGCTGCCTGCCGCGCTGCCGTCTGACTGGCTTCGCGGCGGCGCAGGTCAACCGGCCAGATTGAAAATGGAATTCGGGCCCTTGGGCACGACACGCGCGGCTTCGACGCCCGCCGGTTCGGCGCGCCGGTCGCGCAGCACCGCTGCCGAGCCTTCGCGGGCGCGCTGCTGATCGACCAGGTCCTTCAGCGAGACGGAATCGAGGTACTCGACCATCTTCTGATTGAGCGTCGCCCACAATTCGTGCGTCATGCAGTGGCCGTCGTGCTGCTTCGTGCCTTCGCACGTGCCCTTGCCGCCGCACTGCGTGGCGTCGATGGGCTCGTCGACCGCGATGATGATGTCGGCGACCGTGACGTTTTCCGCGCGGCGCGCAAGGTTATAGCCGCCGCCCGGACCGCGAACCGATTCGACGATCTCATGACGACGCAGCTTGCCGAACAGCTGCTCGAGGTAGGAAAGCGAGATGCGCTGGCGCTGACTGATGCCTGCCAGCGTCACCGGGCCCTGCTCCTGGCGCAACGCCAGGTCGATCATCGCCGTGACGGCGAAACGGCCTTTCGTGGTGAGTCTCATAATTGGGGGCTAACGCTAATACTCGATGATTTTCGTCAAGTATAAATAGCCCACAGTTTTAGTCAAGTATCTGAGGCGAAATATGTAGCGGTTTAGCGGATTTATTTGGCGCCCCGCTTTAACCCCTTCGGCCGAAGCGACGCCGCCAGATTCACGCCGCCAGTTGCGCGCGCAGGCTGTCTAACAAGCCCGCGCAGGCGTCCTCACACTGGTCCAGCACGCGCTCGAAGCCCTCGTCGCCGCCAAAATAGGGATCGACCACCACACGACTGTCATCGATCGTGGCGAACTCCATCAACAGCCGGATCTTGTCGCGATGCTCAGGCGGACATACCGATGCAAGCGCCGAAGCATTCGCATCGTCCATGACGATGAAGAGATCGAAGCGCGCGAAGTCGTCCGCCGCGACCTGCCGGCCACGCAGGTTCGACAGGTCGTAGCCGCGTTTTTTCGCCGCGCGCTGCGCACGTTCGTCCGGCGGTTGGCCGATATGCCAGTCGCCGGTGCCCGCCGAATCGATGATGATCCGGTCCGTCAGTTTCGCCTTCACGACCAGATCGCGCATCACGGCTTCCGCGCTGGGCGATCGGCAGATGTTGCCGAGACAGACGAAGCAGACAGCGATCGAATTCATCGGAATCGGGAAGGAAAGTGGCAATGGAAACGCGGCGGTCGGATTATACAAAGCAGTGACAAAACGCGCCCGGACGGTCGACTGACGCCAATCAGCGTTCCTCGCGGTGGATATCGTGCGTGACGAAGCGTGTTTCACCGTTCGGCATCTCGAGCCAGTCGCGGTGAGCCAGCGTGCGGCGAATATCCGTCAGCCCGCTTTGCCAGTGCTCCCGCATGGTTGAAAGGCCGAATTGGTAATCCTTATAGTGGCCCTCGTATTCTTTTTGCCGGTAGATCAGGTGAATGATGTTGTAGCGCTTCGAGCACGCGAGTTCGGCGGCGCGCCGGCACCATTCGTCGTTCTTGCGCACGTCCTCCGGGACGAGATCGAGCACGTGCTGCAGTACGTTGCGGTAGCGTTGCGCACGCTGCATGTCGTCCGTGACGAGGCGCGTGCGGCTCGAATACTGGATGTCCTTCACGCGACCCATGACATCGACGATGCTGTCCGGCACCGGTCCGCGCGCGCTCCACAGATCGACCTGGAAACCGAGCGTATTGCGGCGCGGGACGGCCTGTGCAAGTTCGTAAAGCGGCGTGTTCGACATCAGACCGCCGTCCCAGTAGAACTGCCCGTCGATCTCGACCGCCGCGAAGCCCGGCGGCAGCGCACCGGAAGCCATGAAATGCTCCGCGCGCAGCTTGATGCGCGTGTTGTCGAAATAGGCGAAGTTGCCTGTCGCGACGTTCACCGCGCCCACCGACACCCGCGTCTCGCCGGAATTGATGCGGTCGAAGTCGCAGAGGCGTTCGAGCGTAGCCTTGAGCGGCGTAGTGTCGTAATAGCTCGCGGTTTGCGGCAAACCGGCGGCCACCGGCGACGGCGGCGGGAAGCGCGGCACGAAAAAGCCCTTCTGCCCTTCGACGAGCGCACCAACCGCCTGTAGCGCGGTGAACGCCTTGCGGATTTCGTCGGCGGAGTCGAAGAACGCGCGCTCGACGAATCCAGGCAATGGGAAGCCGAAGGCCGGCTGGCAGATCGTCTCCCAAAACTCAAGAAGACGTGTTGCGCGATGCTCCGGCGGATTGCCGGCGATGATCGCCGTATTGAGCGCGCCGATGGAGATACCGGCGATCCAGTTCGGATGGATGTCCGCCTCGTGCAGCCCTTGATAAACGCCCGCCTGATAGGCGCCGAGCGCGCCGCCGCCCTGGAGCATCAGCGCAATGGTCTCGTAGGGCGGCAATGCGATGCGCTCGCGAGGCGCGGCGTCGCTGGCGGCGGTGGGCGTAGCTTCTCGGTCCGATACCGGTTCGATCTCTGCCATGGCGCGTCGCTCCTATTGCATGTGCCAGCCGTGACTGACAACGAACGACTGGCCGGTCAGCGCCGCCGTTTCGAACGCCGACAAGAAAAGCACCGTCTGCGCGACGTCCTCGACCGTGGTGAATACGCCGTCCACCGTGCCGCCGAGCATCACGCGCCGGATGACTTCTTCCTCGCTAATGCCCAGTTCCTTCGCCTGTTCGGGAATCTGTTTGTCGACGAGCGGCGTGCGTACGAAGCCCGGACAGACGACGTGCGAGCGCACGTTGTGTTTGGCGCCCTCTTTCGCGAGCACGCGCGCGAGGCCCAGCAGGCCGTGCTTGGCCGTCACATACGCCGACTTGAGCGGCGACGCCTCGTGCGAATGTACCGAGCCCATATAGATGACGACGCCCCCGCGATCGTCCTTGTACATATGCTTCAGCGCGGCCCGCGTTGTCAGAAAAGCGCCGTCGACGTGGATGGCCATCATTTTTTTCCAATCCGCGTAGGCGTAGCTCTCGATCGGATTGACGATCTGGATGCCCGCGTTCGACACAAGGATGTCCACTGAGCCCAGTTCCGCGGCGACCCGGTCGATGCCGCTATTGACGGCCTCTTCGTCCGTGACGTCCATCGCGATGCCGATTGCCTTGCCGCCTTTGGCGCGTATTTCGTTGGCGACTGCATCCGCGCCTTGCTGGTTCAGATCGGCGATAGCGACCGCCGCGCCCGCCTCCGCGAGCGTGAATGCAACTGCGCGGCCGATGCCGCTTGCCGCGCCCGTGACCACGGCCGTCTTGCCGTCGAGCTTACCGTTCTGTGACATGCCCACCTCCTGTCGAATAACTGAATGACAACATGCGATGCACAGGGCCATCAAGCTGGCCAAATGGCATAGGAGCAATCGCAATGAAAATGCGAAAGCGCCTATGCCATTCGGCTGACTGTCGCGCCTGGCCGGGAGCGGCTATTGTGCATGAACGACACGCCGCGCCGCATCAGCGTATGAACCCCGAAGCCGCGCTCGTGCGCTCCGCTACAATCGACTGTTTAGCCCTTTTTCACGCGCCATTCGCCATGCTCAGCTACCGCCACGCCTTTCACGCCGGCAATCACGCAGACGTGCTGAAGCACGCGATCGTCATTCAGATGCTTCGCTATCTCGGCCTGAAGGACAAATCGTACTGGTATATCGACACGCATTCGGGCGCGGGCGTGTATTCGCTCACCGAAGGCTTCGCCGCGAAGAACGCGGAGTACGAAACCGGCATCGCTCGACTATGGGACCGCGCTGATTTGCCGCCGCTGCTCGCGGATTACGTCGACGAAGTTCGAGCATTGAACCCGGAAGGCGGCTTGCGCTTCTATCCCGGCTCGCCTTATCTCGCCTGGCGATTGATGCGCGAGCAGGACCGCATGCGTCTGTTCGAATTGCACAGCACGGAAATCGACGTGTTGCGCCACAACTTCCGCGACGCTGGCCGCCGCGCCATGATTTACGAGGGCGACGGCTTCGACGGCATCAAGGCGCTTCTGCCGCCGCCGCCGCGCCGGGCGCTGGTATTGATCGATCCGTCGTATGAGGACAAACGCGACTACGCGCGCACGCTCACCTGTCTTGAAGAATCGCTGAAGCGCTTTGCGACGGGGACCTACGCGGTGTGGTATCCGCAAGTCGCGCGCATGGAATCGCAACGCTTCGCCGATCAGCTAAAAGCCATTCAGCCGAGCGGATGGCTCCATGCCAGTTTGACCGTCAAGGCGCCGCCGACGGATGGCTTCGGCTTGTACGGCAGCGGTATGTTTATTTTGAATCCGCCATACAGGCTGGCGAGCGAGTTGAAGGAAGCGCTGCCACTTCTCGTCGACGCGCTCGGACAGGACGCGAACGCATCGTTCAAGCTGGAGCATCGCGCGGACTGACTGCGGCAAATGAGCGCCGTGTCAGGGATGCGGCGCCCGCTGCCTGCGAAGGTAGGTTCCGCTGCCCGCTGCGGGCGGCGCGCTTTCGCCGCCATATTGGACATACGGCGAAACGATGATCGGCTGCTGCTCCTGCTGCGGCGGACCGGGTAGCGTGGCCATCGGCACCATGCCCGGTGCGCCGAGCGGCGCGCTTTGCAACACAGTCCCGCTCACGCCGCTGTGAATGCCGGTTTGGGTATCGAGCACGAGCGGTTCGCCGCCAGGCTTGGCCGACGCTGGTTGGCAGAAAGGAAGCGAAGCGGCCGCGATTAAACCAATGCCGCAGATGCCACGGATACGAGCTTTCATGGTCTTGCGAGGGAGGCCTGGCATCGCTTGCTCTATTGAGTAGACGAAACGCTTTACCTTACCCCGGTGGCAAGCTTTACGCTAGGCGCTTTAGCCCATGAAATCTCGAAGGAGAATCGATGAAACCATCAAGCGCGCTACTTGCCGTCTTCACCGTCTTCTGCAGCGCGACCGCGACCGCCCAAACGACGACTCCCGCGCATGGCAGCGCACCGGGCATGGACATGGAGCACCATGTCGGCAGCGAAACCGATTTGCCGTCCACTGCGGCTTTTCAGGCAGCGGACCAGGCGATGATGTCGGCGATGTCGGGCATCCAGTACACCGGCGATGCGGATCGCGATTTCGTCGCGCATATGATTCCGCATCATCGGGGCGCGGTGGAAATGGCGAAGATCGAGCTCAAGTATGGCAAGGACGCCAAGCTTCGCAAGCTGGCGAAGGACATCATCGCGGCGCAGGACAAGGAAATCGCGTTCATGAATCAGTGGCTCGCGGCGCATCCCGCGCAGAAGTGAGGCTGCGGGAAGTAGATCGGCGAGATTCGGCGGCCACAAATGACAAAGCCCCGCGATGCGGGGCTTTCAGATCAACTTCCGGCGCTCAAAGCGCCCGGCATTCGTGCCTTAGAAGTTGTAGCCGTTGCTTTCGAGCGAGCGGATACGCTTTTCGAGCTGGACCACGTCCGACGATTGCGCGAGATACTCTTCGCGGCGGCGTTGTTCGGCGGCTTCAAACCAGATGCTGATTTTTTCGAGCAGGATTGCAAACATGATGTTTCTCCAAGGATTCTTTCTGTCCCTGGCAGTTCGGGTCAGGGATAACCCGCATTAGGGATAACCCGGATTATAGACATACATGCTGCGGCGCGGTAGTGAAATGCTTGCATGAAGTGCATTCTGTTTCGGAATGGTGCAAACGCGAATGGCGCTAAACCATTGATTTGATTGGCTATATAGGTCCATCGCCCCTTAATAAGCACAAACATGGTGCATTCACTGCGCCAATTTGTCCAGTATCGGGCAATCGGGCCGACCATCGCCGTGGCAATGGTTTGCCAAGTACGAGAGCGTATCGCGCATGTCGGTGAGTTCCGAAATACGTCGATCCAGCTCCGCGACATGCTCCAGCGCAATCGCCTTCACCTCCGCGCTTGCGCGTGACCGGTCCTGCCACAACGCGAGCAGTTTGCGAATGTCCTCGACGAGAAAGCCGAGTCTGCGCGCCTGCCGCACAAACCGGAGCGCGTGCACCTCCTGCGTTCCATACACGCGATAGCCCGCCGACGTACGCCCCACCGGATTGAGCAATCCGACGCTCTCGTAATAACGAATCATCTTTGCCGTGACGCCCGACGCGCGGGCTGCCTCGCCGATATTCATAGTCCGCTCCTCATATATCTTCGTCCGACTCTACACCTTCCCATCATGGCAAGGTATACGATGTCGATATCCAAGGCCATTTCAAGAGGAAATCTTCCATGACAGAGTTCAACGTCCAGGGCATGAGCTGCCAGCACTGCGTCGCTGCCGTGACGCGTTCCATTCAGGACATCGATCCGAAAGCGCAGGTCCGCGTCGATCTCGAAAAAGGCAAAGTCGCGGTGGAATCCACGCAGTCTGAAGCGGCGCTGAAGGAAGCCATCGACGAAGCCGGTTACACGGTTGTCGGCGTTGCTTCGGCATGAGGGGCGGTGAGCGCTTCACGGTGGCGCTGATCGGCGCCTCCGGTTTGCTCGGGCGCGCGGTCGCGGCGGAACTCGCGCAAAACGCGAAAGAATGGCGCATCGTCCGCACGGCGCATCGGCGTGGCGATGCTGACAGCGTTTCGCTCGACATCCGTGACCACGACGCCGTGCGTGCGTTTCTGCGCGATACGACGCCGGACGCGATCGTCGTCGCGGCGGCGGAGCGTCGTCCGGACGTGTGCGAGAACGATCCGGCGCTCGCCCGCGCGCTGAACGTCGACGCGCTGCGCACGATCGCCGACGAAGCGCGCTCGCTCGGCGCGTGGGTTTTGTCGATGTCGACCGACTACGTATTCGACGGCACGCGCCCGCCCTATCTTCCCGACGATGCTCCCGCGCCGCTCAACGCCTACGGCCGAAGCAAGCTGGACGGCGAACGCGCGCTGCTCGGCTGCCATCCGAAGTCCTGCGTGCTGCGTTTGCCGCTGCTTTATGGGCCGGTCGTCGACTGGAGCGAATCCGCGGTGACGAGCTTGACGCCCGCGATCGTCGCATCGGCGAATTCGGCGCATTCGGCGAGTGCGCCCGCCACGATGGACGCCTGGGCAACGCGCTACCCGACCTACACGCCCGACGTCGCGGTCGTGATCCGCCACATGCTCGAGCACCACGCGAGGGGCGCGACCATCTCCGGCATCACGCAATGGTCCGGCGACGAGCCGATGACGAAGTTCGATATCGCCGAACGCATCGCGCGCGTGCTGAACGTGAACGCGAAACTGGTAGCGCAGCGCACACCGACCGATTCGACGCCGCGTCCGCGCGACTGTCATCTGGACTCGGCCCGGCTCGAATCGCTCGGCATCGGCCGGCGCACTCGATTCGATACGGCGATCGCGCACCTGCTCGCACGCTATCCGGCGTTGCCGTCGCAGTGACGCTTCAGTGAAAGTCGCGGCTCGTCGCGGCAAGCCGGCCGAGCATCACGCTGTGATCTTCGAGCCGCTGCGCGACGAGATGCCGCACATCGCCCTCGTTTTGCCAGACGCCGTGAACGCCGAGCAGCGACGCCCCGAGCAGCACCTTGCGCTGTTTCTCGACGAGCCCCGGCCAGACGATCACGTTGATCGCGCCGGTTTCGTCTTCGATCGAGACAAAAATCGTGCCGTTCGCGGTGCCTGGCCGCTGGCGCACCGTCACGATGCCGCACGCGCGCACGATGCGTCCGCTTCGCAGATCCGCCAGATCGGCGGCCGTCCTGAAGCGCAGGCGCGAGAGCTTCGCGCGCAGCAACGCAAGCGGATGGCGATTCAGCGTGAGCCCGAGGCTCGCGTAGTCATCGACGATTTCGCGCCCTTCCGATGCCTGCGGCAAGGCGAGCGGCGCTTCGGGCATCGGCGCGTCGCGCAGCAATTCGGGCGCGCGCTGCTGCGCGGTCACCGCCCACCACGCCTGACGCCGATGCCCCGCGATGCCCGCGAGCGCATTGCCGGCGGCCAGCGCCTCCAGTTCGCGACGCGACAAGGCCGCGCGCCGCGTGAGATCGTCGACATCCACAAAAGGCGCTTCGGCGCGCGCGATCACGATCCGCTCGGCCGCGGCTTGCGGCAAACCCTTGATCAGATGCAGGCCGATCCGCACGCCCGGCCCGTTGGCGCCGTATCGCTTCGCGGCTAATTGAGTGCGCGCGGCGAGCTTGCGCGCACCGCGCCGCATGGTCTTGCGAAAGACCTGATCCGGCAGCGGCGTGCCGTAGAACTGCTGACGCCGCCGCTCCTTGCCGGGATCGAACACGACGCGCTCGCCGTTGCCGGGCGGCAATTCGAGCACGGATTCCCAGTCGCTCAAGGTGACATCGGGCGCGAAGACTTCCACGCCATGACGCCGCGCGTCCTGCACGAGTTGCGACGGCGAATAGAACCCGAGCGGCTGGCTGTTCAGCAAGCCGGCAAGAAACGCCGCCGGCTCGTAACGCTTGATCCACGCGCTGAAATAGACGAGCAGCGCGAAACTCGCCGAATGACTTTCGGGGAAGCCGTATTCGCCGAAGCCCTCGATCTGCTTGCACACGCGGGACGCGAATTCATGTTCGTAGCCGCGCGCGAGCATTTTCTTCATCAGATCGGCCTGATATTCCTCGAGATGACTGCCGCGTCGCCAGGCGGCCATCGCGCGGCGCAGTTGATCGGCCTGTTCCGCCGAATAGCCCGCCGCGACCATCGCGAGCTTCATCACCTGCTCCTGGAAAATCGGCACGCCGAGCGTGCGGCCAAGCACGGGCCGCAGTTCTTCCTTCGGGTATTCCTCTTCTTCCAGACCCTGCTTGCGTCGCAGATACGGATGCACCATGCCGCCCTGAATCGGACCCGGCCGCACGATCGCCACTTCGATCACGAGGTCGTAGTACTTCTGGGGCCGCAAGCGCGGCAGCATGCTCTGCTGCGCGCGCGATTCGATCTGAAACACGCCGATGGTATCCGCGCGGCAACACATTTCGTACACCGCTTGGTCCTCGCGGCGAATGTGCGACACGCCGAAGCCCGGAACGCCGCGCCGCAACGCGACGAATTCAAGCGCGCGCCGGATCGCCGACAGCATGCCGAGCGCGAGCACATCCACCTTCAGCAGCTTGAGCTGGTCGATGTCGTCCTTGTCCCACTGGATCACGCAGCGGTCTTTCATCGCGGCGTTTTCGATCGGCACGAGCCGCGACAGCCGCTCGCGCGCGATCACGAAACCGCCGACATGCTGCGACAAATGACGCGGAAATCCGCGCAGTTCACGCGTCAGGCGAATGAGATGCCGCGTGATGTGCGAGTCCTCGCTAAAACCCGCCTCCCTGAGATAGCCGGCGACCGCGGACGGCCCATCCCACCACTGCTGCGACTTGCCGATGCGCTCGATCAGCGACGCATCGAGCCCCAACGCCTTGCCGACATCCTTCAGCGCGCTTCGCGTGTGATACGTCGTGACCGACGCCGCCAGCGACGCGCGATGCCGCCCGTACTTCTGATAGATGTACTGGATGACTTCCTCGCGCCGCTGATGCTCGAAATCGACGTCGATATCGGGCGGCTCGTTGCGCGCCCGCGAGATGAAGCGCTCGACCAGAAGGCCCATCCGCACCGGATCCAGCTCGGTGATGAAAAGGCAGAAGCAGATGATGGAGTTCGCCGCCGAGCCGCGTCCCTGACACAGAATGCCCTTGCTGCGCGCGAACGCGACGATGTCGTAGACCGTCAGGAAATACTTTTCGTACTTCAGTTCGGCGACGAGCTCCAACTCTCTGTCGATCTGGCCGATCGTGTCGGCGTCGAATCCGTCCGGCCAGCGCTGCTTCGCGCCGGCGATCACCTTCTTGCGCAAATAGCTGGCGGGCGTCTCGCCGGGCGGCACGAGCTCCTCGGGATATTCGTACTGCAACTCGTCGAGGCGAAACGTGCAGCGCGCGGCCACTTTCAGCGTTTCCGCGATGGCCGCCTTCGGATATAGCGCGCCGATGCGCAACCGCGTGCGCAGATGCCGCTCCGCGTTCGCTTCGAGCGCATAGCCGCATTCGGCGAGCGGACGGCCGAGACGAATGGCCGTCAGCGTGTCCTGCAAGGGCTTGCGCGATCGCGCGTGCATCAGCGCGCCGCTTGCCGCGACGAGCGGCAAACCGCTCGCCTCCGAAATCACACGGCACGATGCAAGACGTTCGTCGTCGCTGCCGTCCTGCCACAATTCGAGCGCGAGCCACGCGCGGCCCGCCGCGAAACGCGCGAGCCAGTGCGCGCGGTCGAGCGTGTCGGCGAGCGTCGCCGAACGTCGCGGCACCAGAATCAGCAGACAGTCGGGAAGATGCTTCAGATGCGCGATATCGCCGCGCAAATCGGTGGCGTCCGTGGCGTCGGACGATGCGGCGGGATCGGTGAAATCCTCCGGTCCCAGCCGATAGTTGCCCTTCGGCGAACGCGAGCGCGCGAGCGAAATCAGCTCCGACAGATTGCCGTAGCCTTCGCGATTCGTCGCAAGCGCGATGAGCGTGCAAAACGGCTGACCGTCGCCATCGGTCAGATGCAGTTCGCTGCCGATGATGAGCTTCAACGTCGGCGTGTCGGGCAGCGGCTGGCCGGCAAGCCGCGCGGCCTCGATCGCGGCTTTCGCCTTCGCCTCGATGTCCTTGATCGCACCATGCGCGCGGACGACGCCCGCGAGCGAACATTCGTCGGTGATGGCGAGCGCGGTATAGCCGTGTTCGAGCGCCGCGGCCGCCAGTTCCTGTGGATGCGAGGCGCCGCGCAAGAACGAAAAGTTGCTCAGGCAGTGCAATTCGGCATATCCGGGCAATAGCGTCGACGCGGACACCGCGCCCGAAAAGCCGCTTCCCTCGCCGCTCAGCCCGATGATGTCGTTCAGATCGTCCATGGCGGCGTCATCCGAAAAATCCGTGCAGGAACCACGCGCCGCTCAGCCGTTCGCGATACAGCCAGAACATGCGGCCGCGATCGTCCGAGGCGACGTAGTAATCGCGCTGGACGCCGTTGCCGTCCCACCATCCCGCCTCGATGCGCTCCGTGCGGCTGATCAGCTTCAGCGGACGACGATAAAACGGCCGCTCGTTGCGCAGCTTCAATGGCTGCGGCGTCTCCAGAATCCAAGCAGGACGCGGCTGCGAAGGCACGGCCAGATCGGGAAGTTCGAGTTGCTCGCTGGGTTCCACGTCCGCCGATTCCGCTTCGTGCTCTTGGTCGAAGACCGCTTCGGCAGGCGTTTCCTTCTGCTTTTTTCCGCGCTTCGGCCTGGCATCGCGCACGGCCTGATACGGCTCGACCGTCATCGCCGCCTCGGGCCGATGATCATCCCGCGCGACCAACTGCACCACGTTCTCCGCGCCCAGGCGCGCGCTCAGCCGTTCGAGCAACTGCGCCATCGATTCCTGATCGGAACTCGGCATCGGGAAAAGCGTGTCGGACGGCGGCGCGTGCTCGCTGACCTTGTCCGCGAGCAGCTTCATTTCGATGACCGGCGCGATGAGCGTCGTCTGGTTCAGCTTTTCGCGCAGCAGCCAGAGGATGTGATCGGCATCGCGCGTCGGCACGGCCCAGGCGATCTCGAGCGTCGATGTCTTCGGCGCGTTGCGCGCGGCCAGTTCGTGTTCCAGCAAAAGAGCAAATCCGCTGACCGCCGCGTGATGCGCGCTCAGCCAGCCGGCCAGTTGCAGCACGAGCCGACGCGCGGCGAACAGCAACGCCTCGGCGTTTTCGACCCGCGCCTGCAACTCCAGCTTCGCCTCGAACGATGCCGGTGCGCAAAACGCCTCGCGCGGATCGGGCGCCTGCCCGTACGCCTGCGCGAGCCATTGCAGGACGCCCGGCCCGAACCGCCGCGCGACGCCTTTGCGCGGCAAGCGGCGCAAATCGGCGAGCGTCGAACAGCCAATCTGCTCGAAGACATTCCCATGCGATTCCGCCGACGGAACGAGCGACACCGGCAAGGCATCGAGCACGCGCACGAGCGTCGTTTCCTTCACGGTCCGCACGCGCCGTATCACACGACGCGTACGGGCGTGCGCCAGCAGCCACGCACCCCACGCGGTCGGCGCACAACCCATGCGCGACGTAAAGCCGCAGCCTTTCACCGTGGCCGCCACTTTCGACAGCAACGCGCGCAGCCCGCCAAAAAGCCGCGTGCTTCCACTGACCTCCAGGAGCACCGTGTTCGCGTGCGCCAGCACGACCTTCGGCGTAAAGACGAGCAACGCCAGCGCGACGGCTTCGAGCGCGCGCTGTTCCTCGCTGATATTGGCGGCAAGCAGCGTCAACTGCGGCGCCAGCGCGAACGCGTGGGAGCGCGTGCTGCCGGGCCGCACGCCGAGTCGAAACGCGATGAGATCGGGCAGCAGGATGCGCGCGTGATCGGCCAGCGCGAAACACGGCTGGTCGATGGCGTCTGCCGCGGGATCACTGGGCGTCGGCCTCGCTCCAGGCGAAATCGGACTCTCCGATGCGAATGGCATCGATGGCGGCCTGACTGCTTCGAGCGATAAAAGCGGCAATGTCACCGCTATCCACAACATGTTTGACCTCTCGTGCTTTCCTTTGCTGGCTCGCGCGGCGCAGATGCTCGGGCAACGCAGGCAACTGCAGCGGCAAGCGCAACTGCAACGGCTTTTCCAGCAGCGGACCACGCCGCTTGATGATGTGGATTTCCAGCATGACGGCCTGCATCCATTCACGACGATTCATCGTCTGCGCGGTGGGCGGCAATATCGGCTTGCAAACCATGCGTAACGGTGCGGCAGATGATTGCTTCGCGGCATTCAGCGGGCGGAACAGAAACGCCAGCGATTGCGACTCGTGAGCCGCCACCTGAAGCCGTCGCAAGGCTTCGGGCCGCGCCTTCGGCAGCCAGATCAGCACTGCACCGATGCCCTCCTGCTTCAACGACTGCTCGGCGGCCCACAACACCTGATCGTCGGGCGCTTTGACCCACACGAGCTTGTTCGGCGCAATGTGCATTGCCCGGAAAGCCGCAAAATTGGGCATCCACGGCGGCGCGATGAAAACGACGGAGCGGCTTTGCGTGGTCGTCAACTCACGAAGCGAGCGAGCAAGCAATCTGATTTCGCCTACGCCGCTTTCTTCGATCAACAATTCGGTGACGGTGCCGGGTAGCCAGCCTGCGCCCGGCAAGACACGATCGAGCATCCGATATCCACTGGAAATGACGTTCGAATGCGATACGCTGCCCTGCTCGCCTTGCCACAGTTGCTGCTGCAAGCGCGAGGTCAGCTCGAAATCGAGTAGTGAAAGTGCGGCACCCATGAGTTCCCGTTGGACGAATGCAGGGTCCGCTCATGCATGACACGGGACGGCCGCTGGCTGTACTGTATATTTATACAGTATTCCGGCGAAGTATGGGGAACGCGAGGATGTTTGGAGAGGCGCTTTTCGAGCGCACGATGTGGTGGGTAGTTGAGCGTTACAGTGCAGCCGTTTCGCTAGCCCAAACGCAAAAACCCCACCTTTGCGGGGTGGGGTTTTTGTTTATTGCATGAGGAGCCTGACGATTACCTACTTTCACACGGGCAATCCGCACTATCATCGGCGTGGAGTCGTTTCACGGTC
>NZ_FCNV02000002.1 GCF_001544615.1 Caballeronia concitans | reverse complement strand
GCCTCGTGAGTTTCGTCGGCAAGCAGTTTCTCCAACCTAAGCGTGACCGGGTGTCCGGTTATGCGGGGGCAAGTCCATACTCCGTGTTCACATGCAGCAGGCCCAACGCATGTCCGAACTCATGAATGCCGGTACTCTGAAGTTGACGGCGCGTCCCCCCGTAGTTCCAGATGCTTGCTTTGACCTCATCGGCTGTCCACTGGAAAGGCGAGTTGTAGTCGAACACCACGTCGGCCTCATCCCGGTGAGTGACCGTGCCAATAATTGGCAGCCAATAGCAAGTGTCCTGCCAGTGCGTAATAGCTGGCGACCCTTGAAGAACACTGCTATTCGTGCTGCCCCAGACCTCGTTCTCGCCATTCTTAACAGCGACGCCTCCCGTGTCGGTTACGAGCGTGAAATAGAACGGGCTCGGGTTCTGATTGACGAGAGTGACGGTCCGCTGCAATCCGTTGCGCCAGTATCCCGTGGGAAAACTGGTCGAACTGGCTCTCATGGTGACGCCATTGGTTCCCCACTTGATCGGAACGCCACGGCAGTAGTTGAGGTTGTACGCCATCGCGGACGATGCCGTAACCAGGCATGACAATGCTGCCCCAAACAGGGCAAGTTTCGTGTTCATGATGTCTATCCTTACGAAATTGCGAAGTTGGGTAGCGGGTTACTGCGAGGACTGCTTTCTTTCCGTAATCGTCGAATCGTCCTTCGGGAGAGCGAGGTCTTCCGCGACTCCGGCCGACGAACGCGCCGCAGCAGATCCCGACTGAGGAACCACTGGGGGAGCCGTGGGCTGCGGCTCTGGTGCAGGAATGCGCGCGTTCGGGTCCACGCTTCGGAAGTAGCTTTGCGCCTTTCCAGGGTTCGTGCGTACGGCTTGCACTGCGGCTACGAATGCGTCCACGGACATTGGCTGTATTGCGGCCTGTTGCTCTGCGCTTCTGCTCACGGACTGACCCGGCCCCTTCCCGGCGGAATCCGGGTTCCTATCGCCGCCGCTGCGGCTTTCCAGCTCGATCGTCTTTGGCGCCTGCGCCTGATAGCGGTTGCGCGCCTCTTCCAGCGTCAGCCCGCTCTTGCTGATGAGTCTCCGCGCCTCTGGGTTTTTCATGAGTTCATCGAACGCAGGCGCCGGATATTGGGTCTTGCCAAACGCGGATTCCGGTGCGCCGCCCGTCACAACCTTGTTGTTTCGCACGGCCTGCACGGGTACGCCAGTGCCATCGTAGATGGCGCCGTTGAGCACGCGGAAGCGTCCGTCGCCACAGTTCACCAGTGGGCAAGCAGCCGCCCCGTTTGTCTCAACGAACAGCACATCCTCATCTCCGACCTGAAAGACCGGAACGTTGGATAGCTGGTAGACATGCCCGCGACCATCCGGACCGCCGGCATAGCGCAGCGTCATAGTCGAGGGGCCGTCTCCGCGCACGGATCGCAGCACTTCGTAAGTCACGATAGTGTTCGGCAACGACGGCTGCCCCTGAGCACCGGCCTCGGACATACGGTACTCGACCTTACTAACGCGACTCTGCACCACCATTTGCGCCGCGTTGGCCAATTCACTGATGTCGGGGATAGGTGGCTGCGCGTAGACAAGGCTGCTGCCCGCGAGCGTGAGTGCGACCGCGGTCGCCGCGTGGACCCTACCTGCATTTGACATGGTTTCCTCCGGAAGGACGGTAATCTTGTTTCGAGGCTGAAGCAAAGTGGGGCAGTTGGCACCGGTCAATTCCCATCACCGCTCAGCAAGCGGGTGACGGACTAACCGGCTCACCAGTCTCGAAAGACGTACGAGTCGCCATTCGTCGGGAAACTTGCGCGATTTTGTCGCCGATGTAACGCGATGTAGCATGAAGCGTCGCACTGTCAGCACCTTGCGGCGCACGCTTTCATTGACTATTGCACAAGCCACAGCATCTTTCGATGATGTCCGAACAACAGCTGAAAGACCCCACAGCAACAAGACGGAGGAGTATTGAGCTTTTTGAAAGCCTCACGGAATATCGACGTAAACGGCGACCTCAAATTTCACAGTACGGACTTAGCGCGTGGGCCGGCCCCCGCAAGACCCGGACATGCGGTAACGGGCAAATTTCGAAGCAGTCTTCTGCTTATGTTTAACCCTGGTCACGACGTGGAACCTGAAGAAGTTCTGACCCAGCCGGAGCAGCGCCGCCGACGTTCTCTTGAAGAGAAACGCGCGATAGTGCGGAAGACTTTCGAGCCCGGTGCAACGGTTTCCGGCGTCGCTAGCCGGCATCGAGTAAATGCCAACCAGGTCTTCGGATGGCGCAAACTCTATCAGGACGGGAGCCTATCGGCGGTCAGTGCCGGCGAGCAGGCGGTGCCGGCATCGGAGCTGGCAGAAGCGATGCGCGCTCACCATTGCTGCCGGGGGACGACCGTTGAAGACGGTCTGTGAAGTCCTGGGTGTGTCGCGCTCGAATCGAGCATCGTCGAACGTCGGCAAGGCCGACAAGCACCCCTTGACCGTGTCGCGGATTCTCGATCCTACCCACCGCCCAAACGACGGCCGCCGGGCTCAGATGAGCCGCAGATTGGACACTGCCAAAACTAACCCAACAACCGCTCCGGCCTCCCCCTCAATTCTGCAGAATCTTCGCCCCTTTCATCACGATATCCCCATCCGCTTTCGCATTGATCTTCCCACTGGCATCGATCGAAATATCCTTGCCTTTAATGCGAATGGTCCCGTCTTTTTTCATCGTGATGCTCGCATCGCCGGTCACGAGCGTGATCGAATCCCCCGCGCTGATCGTGATCTTCTTCCCCACCGTCAACGCATCGTCCTCGGTCACCGAAGTCGTACGCCCCTTCTTCACCGTACTGGATTGCCCGCCGCTGATCGTCTCGCTCATGTCCTTGCCGACAGTGACCGTCTGCGCGCCCGTGACATCGAGCGTCTGATCGCCGCCCACGGTCGTCTTCTGATTGTGGTCCACCTTGACCGTCTGATCCGCGCCCACGCTCACCTTCTGATACGCGACGATCTTCACCGTCTGATATGCGCCAATCGCAATCTCCTGCGCCGCGCCCACCGTGATCGTCTCGTTGATGCCCACGAAATGCGTGCGCTGCAACAGCACGCTGGCCGTCTCCATCATCTTGACGAGAATGGTCCGGTTCCGGTCGATGGTAATCGTCTCGTTCCCTCCAACCGTCTCCGTGCGATTCTGAACAATCGCGATGGTCTCGTTCTGACCGACCTTCTCGTCGCGATTCGCCACGACTTCGATCTTCTCGTTGTTGCCCACGGTTTCGGTCCGGTCATGCTTCACGACCGTCGTTTCGTCATGGTCGATGTTCTTCTTGCGGTCACGTCCGACCCAGTGCGTCTCGTCGTTCTCTACTTCGATATCCTGATTTTTTTCCGCATGCAGCAGCACCTGCTCCGCGCCCTTCTTGTCCTCGAAGCGCAGCTCGTTGCAGTTCGCCGCGCTGCCGCCCTTGCTCGACCGGCTCTTGATGCCCGACTGCGTCATGTTCGCCGGCAACTCATACGGCGGCATCTGTTCGGCGTTATACACGCGGCCCGTGATAATCGGCCGGTCGGGATCGCCTTCCAGAAAATCGACGATCACCTCCTGTCCCATGCGCGGAATCGCGACTGCGCCGAAGCCCTTGCCCGCCCACGGCTGCGAGACGCGCATCCAGCACGAACTGTTCTCGTCGCGCTTGCCCTGCCGGTCCCAGAAGAACTGCACCTTCACGCGGCCATATTGATCCGTGTAGATCTCGTCGCCACCCGGCCCCACGACGACCGCCGTCTGCGGCCCCTGCACGAAGGGCTTGCGCGCGCTGCGGGCCGGCGCGAACGGCTGCTTCGCATCGATGGCGGAGAACCAGCATTCGCAACGATTCGACTGCGCGCCGTCGAAGGCTTCGTAATCGGCGATATCGATTTCATAACGCGTGCGCGTCACGAGATACTGCGCGTTCTGATCCGCGCGCGGATGCCGCGTCAGTTTCAAGAGCGCGCCGCAACGCACGCTGCGGCAATTGCTGCGCGCCTCGGCCTGTTGCCAGTTGATGTCGGGATCGTCGGGCACGCTGCCTTCCACGCGCCATTCGTCCGCACGCGACTTCGCGCGGCTTTCGCCGTGATCGGCTTCGACATAGCCGCCGGGGTAATCGAAATGCTCAAGCCCCGAGAACGCGTCGAAGCCTTCCATGTGCTTCACCGCCTGCTTCTGCAAGGGCCGCGACGGATGCTTGAAGTCGTAATCGGTGAGCAGCCAGTTGCGCGTTTCGATTGCATGCTGCATGCGCCATTCGCTCACGTATTCGGCATCGGGCGCAGCGGACATCACTGCGCCATAGGGCAGCGACTCGCAGCCCGCGACGCTTTCGTGCGCGGCGAGCGTATCGGTCAGAATCAGCGATTCCTTGCCGTCCTTGTCCTGAAACCAGTAGTAGATGCCTTCGTCTTCCAGCAGCCGGCTCACGAAGTTGAAGTCGGACTCGCGATACTGCACGCAATATTCGCGCGGCGGATGCTTGCGCGTGTTCGCCTTCCATTTGATCTCGCCGAATTCGAGTCCCTTGTAGACGGGATCGGCGAACACGGCCTTCACGATCTCTTCGACGGTCTTGTTCTGAAAGATGCGGCAGTTGCTGCGCCGGGAAAGCAGCCACAGCCACGGCCGCACCGTCGCTTCATAAACGTAAAGCCGTCCGCGCATGCCCGTTTGCCGAAAGCCCACGACATAGCCGCCGAACACGCGCGGCTTCGACTTCGGCACGCCGAGCGACACGCTCACGCGCTTGCCCAGAATGCGGCCGAAGTCGATATCCGCGCGCTTCGCAACGAGCGTCAACTCACAACGCGGCATGCGCCCGAGTTCCGCGCTCGCGCGCAGGCTCAGAAAGCGCACGTCGTCGCCCAGAGGCGTATCGACGCTCGCGAGCGGCTTCTGCGCGACGGCATCGTTCATGGCTTTCGGTCACTTAGCGCACTTCCGTGCTGCGCACGTCCCAGCCGAACTTCACCGCGCCGCCGAGCGCGCCCTTGTCGTCCTGCGGCTTGTATTCGAACTCGATATCCGCGAACGACAATTCCACCGTATTTTCCGGATAGCCGCGTTCGTCGCACTTCATATCGACCTTCGAGACCGTCACCTGCTTCATCGTGACGGTCAGGAATTCCTTCTGGCCGTCGCCGGACTTGCTCATCGTGAACTTCACGCTCGCAATGTGCTTTCCCGTGGCGCAACTCTTCTGGATGGTCGGCGCGGCCTTGTCGTAGAGATGCTTGAACATGAACGCGCCCGGCGTCGCCTTGCCGATGCCGCTGCCGCCGCCCGTCGTCGGATTGCTCGCATTCGAGACCTGCCACTCGAAGCCCTGTACCTCGATCTGCCCTTCGGCCCCCTTGTGCTTGCTCTCGCCTTCGATTCCGTCAATCTTCACATAGCAGTCGATCGTACTCATGCGGTCCTCCGTCGTGGTCCAGCGCATCAACGCGCGCAATCCATCCGTTAAACGAAACACGCACCGCGCTTTTGAACTTCAAAATCACGCGACGCGCGCCGTCTTATCTTCGGAACCTCGTCACCCGGATGAGCACGATGCCAAGCAACGACCCGCGCGAATCGCCGCGCTTCGACATGAGCCTCACGCTCGACGCGTTGCGCCAGTTCGATCTCCTCGCCATCACGGCATCCGACGACATGTTTCTGCAGGTCGTGCCGAAGCGCAGCAACACGCCGGTCAAGGGCGAAGCGAAGAAGCGCGCCGACTGGGACACGCCCATGCAGATTCACGGCTGGCGCTGGGCGCAAGGCTACGACGCCGCGCCGCACGCAGCCGCGCTCAACGCGAACGACATGCGCGTGACGACGCTCGGCGTCATCAAGTCGGTGGATTCGGCGTCGCCCGTTCTGGCCAAGCTGTGCGCGCAGGCTGAACTGCTCGCGCTCGCGCATATCCGCTGCTTCAAGGCGGCGGGCGCGGACAACGGCGTGCAGATCGAATATCTGTCGATGAAGCTGGAGCAGGCGTATATCCGCAACTATCACATCTACACGAGCGCGCGCCTGTCGCGCCCGTGCGAAGTGTTCGAGTTCTCGGCGCAGCAGTTGACGATGACGTGCGCGCCGCAAACCGAAACCGGCAGCCGCGGCGCGGAAGTGACGTTCGCGCTGGACGTATCGACACGGCGCATCACCTGACGCCACATGCGAAGATGGAAACCGACCGCCTGCAGCCGTCGCTCCTCGACCGCCTGATCGACGACGATCCCGCCGCACTCGCCGATGCCGCCAGCGAGCGCTTCATGACGCATCGCAGCTTGCGGGCCGCCGTGCTGCGCGACGTCTCGTGGCTCTTCAACACGACCAATCTCGGCGGCGCGATCGCCGAAGAGCGCTATCCGCATGCGTTCGCTTCGGTGCTGAACTACGGCTTGCCGTGCCTGTCGGGGCGCTTCGCATCGACCATCGACACCGTGCTGCTCGAACAGGCCATCCGTCAGGCGATCGAACGCTTCGAGCCGCGCATCGATCCATCGACGCTCGATATCGAACCCGTGCTCGACCGGTCCGTGCTCGACATGCACAACCAGATCGCGCTTGTGATACGCGGCCTGTTGTGGGCGCAGCCGGTGCCGCTCGAATTCGCGCTGCGCACGCAGATCGATCTCGAGGAAGGCGGCATCACCGTCATGGAACTGCCGCGCTGACATGGACCCGCGCCTGCTGCGTCACTACAACACCGAGCTTGCGCATCTGCGCGAGATGGGCGCGGAGTTCGCGCAGCAGTTCCCGAAGATCGCGGCGCGGCTCGGCATGAACGGCATCGACGTGGCCGATCCCTATGTCGAACGCCTGCTCGAAGGCACGGCGTTTCTCGCGGCGCGCGTGCAGTTGAAGATCGAAGAGGAATTCCCGCGCTTCACGCAGCAGCTCACGCATGTGGTGCTGCCGCAAGCCGCCTGTCCGACGCCTTCGATGCTCATCGCGCGCCTGTCGCCCGATCTCGCGAGCCCGAATCTCGCCGAAGGATTCGTCGTGCCGCGCGGCGCGGCGCTGATCGCTGCGATGCCGTCGCCGCACACGACATCCTGCGAGTTTCGCACCGCCGCCGATCTCGCGCTGTGGCCCATCGAGCTGACCGAAGCGCGTTATATCGCGCAGTTGCAGGACTTGCCGCTCACGTCGTTGCGCGAAACGCAGGCGCTCGCGCCACGCGTGAAGGGCGCGCTGCGCATCCGGCTTTCGGCGGCGGAAGGCGTGTCGTTCGATGCGCTGAGTCTGAACGCGCTCAGCCTCTACTTCGCAGGCGGCGACGAAACGGCGTATCGGCTGTACGAAGCGGCGATGGCCGGCACGCTCGCGATCGTCGTATCGACGCCCGAGCGGCCGAGCCGCGCGCTCGCCGTTCTTCCCGCCGATGCCCTCGCGCCCGCCGGTTTCAGCGACGCCGAAGCGCTCCTGCCCGTCACGCCCAACGCGTTCCAGGGCTATCGCCTGCTGCACGAATATTTCGCGTTGCCCGAGCGCTTCCGCTTCGCCCGCATCGACGGTCTCGCGAGCGTGTTGCCGTCGTTCGCCGCACGCGAGATCGAGCTGACGTTCCTGCTCGCCACCGCCGATGCCGCGCTGGAACGCATCGTCACGAAAGACAACGTGCTGCTCGACTGCGTGCCCGCTATCAACCTCTTCGCGAAGCAGGCCGACCGCGCGCTCGTGACCGAAGCCGCCGCGCGCTTTCATGTGGTGCCGGACCGCACGCATCCGCTCGACTTCGAAGTGCATTCGGTCACCGGCGTGTCCGGCTACGGCGCGAGCGACGACACCGAGCAGACGTTTCATCCGTTCTACGGCGACTTCCTCGCGGACCGCCCCGGCGACGCCGCGTACTTCACGACCGAGCGCGAGCCGCGCATCGTGCCGGCGGCGCGGCAGAAGAGCGGCGCGCGCACCGAGTACGTCGGCAGCGAGACGTACGTGTCCATCGTCGATCCGAACGCCGCGCCGTATCGCGGATCGCTGCGGCAGCTTTCGTTCGCGACGCTCTGCACGAATCGCGATCTGCCGCTTTCGATGCCGCGCGGCGGCGCGGGCGGCGGCTTCTCGCTCGACATTGCCGCGCCCGTTGCCGCCGTGCGATGCGTGAGCGGCCCGTCGCGGCCCGCGCCCGCGAATCTGGACGCCGCGCGAAGCTGGCGTCTGATCGATCAACTGTCGCTGCACTATCTGTCGATCGGCCACGGCACGCGCGAGGCCGCCGCCGCATTGCGCGCGCTGCTCGCGCTGCACGTGCCGGACGCCGATCAGGCGGGCCGCGCGCAGGTGGCGGGCGTCGTTTCCGTCGATGCGAAGCCCGTCGTGCGCCGCCTGCCGATGCCCGGTCCCATTGCGTTCGGGCGCGGCCTGACCATCGAAGTAACAGTCGACGATCTCGCGTTTCAGGGCGGCAGCGCGTGGCTCTTCGGCTGCGTGCTCGACCGCTTCTTTGCGCGCTACGTGTCGATCAATTCCTTTGTGCAGACGGCGCTGCGCACGAGCGCGCGCGGCGAAATTCTTCGGCTGCCTCCGCGATGCGGCACGAGAGCCATCTTCTGAGCGAGGCGGCGCGCGAGGAGCCGCCGGGCGACTTGCTCGATTTATTCGATGCCGTCGCCGCCGCGCCGCATCGTCACGATTTTTATCGCGTGATGCGGCACATCGACGCCGCGACGCCGCACTTGCCGCGCCTGGGCTGCGGCGCGCGTCCCGCCGACGAGCCCGTGCGCCTCGCGCAGGACGTGTCGCTCGCATTCGCGCCCGCGCCGCTCGCGCGTCTGGAGCACGAACACGGCGCGCACGCGCCGCGTCTGGAACAGCGCTTCTTCGGCTACCTCGGCCCGAACGGTCCGCTGCCGCTGCATCTGACGGACTTCATCCGCGAGCGCGCGCTGCATCACGGCGACAAGGCGTTCGCGCGCCTGCTCGATGCGCTGCTGCATCGCTTCCTGCTGCTGTTTTATCGCGCGTGGGCGCAGGGGCGGCCCGTGAACGCGCTGGACCGGCCGGGCGGCGACCGGTTCGCGTTCTACGTCGGCGCGCTGACCGGTTTCGCCGATGAAGCGAGCCGTCATCGCGATGCCGTCTCGGATCACGCGAAGCTGCATTTCGCGGGCCTCCGGAACATGCAGACGCGCCCCGCCGATGCGCTCGAAGCCATCGCGAGCGCGTTGCTGCGTGTGCCGGTGCGTGTCGAGCCGTATCGCGGGCACTGGATGAGCCTGCATCCCGACGAACGTACCGCGCTGCGGCCTCGCGCGGCGCCGCTCGGGCGCGGGGCCGTGCTTGGGCGCGCCGTGTGGGATCGACAGCACGCGATTCGCCTCGTGATCGGGCCGCTGTCACTCGCGCAGTTCGAATCGCTCTTGCCGGGCGGCGCCGCGCTGCCGACGCTCATCGCGGTCGTTCGTCAGCATCTGAACGACGAACTTGCGTGGGACGCGCAACTCGTGCTCGCCGCCGACGAGGTTCCGACCGCGCAGCCCGGCCGCTATGGGCGGCTCGGCTATTCGGCGTGGCTCGGTCTGCGCGAACGACACGCCGATTGCGCCGATCTCGCGCTGGACGCCGAACGCGCGATGGCGCATCGCGCGAAAGCGCCTTGAAAATCGCCGACGCCGCGCCGTCTTATCGGATGAGGCGCGTGTGGCAAGCGCGCATCCACGAAGGAGTCGGACGATGGCGGAAATCAGTCGCGTCGCGCTGTTCGGCAAGCTGAACAAGCTCGGCTACAAGACCGTCGAAGGCGCGCGGGTTTATTGCAAGATGCGCGGCAACCCGTATGTCGAGCTTGCGCACTGGATCACGCAGATCATCGAGACGCCGAACTCGGACTGGCAGCGGATCGCCGCGCATTACGGCATCGACGCCGCCGTGCTTTCGCGCGAGATGACCGCGACGCTCGACCGCCTGCCGCGCGGCGCGACCTCCATTTCCGATATCTCCGAGCACGTCACCGACGCCATCGAGCGCGGCTGGGTCTACGGCACGCTGCTCTTCGGCGCGACGAAAGTCCGCACGGGGCATCTGCTCGTCGGCATGCTGAAGACACAGCGCCTGCGCAGCGTGCTGTTCGGCATGTCGCGGCAGTTCGAGCGCATCAAGCCCGACGATCTTTCCGATAACTTCGCGCGCATCGTCGCCGGTTCGGTCGAGGATCGTGAAGAGGAGCCGCACGCGCCCGCATCCGCGCCCGAAAGCGACGCGACGCAAGGCGGCGACGCCCGCCAGGAAGCGCTGCGCAAATACACGACCGATCTCACCGAGAAAGCGCGCCGCAGCATGCTCGATCCCGTCACGGGCCGCGACGATGAAATCCGCCAGCTCGTCGATATCCTCATGCGGCGGCGGCAAAACAATCCACTGCTCACGGGCGAAGCCGGCGTCGGCAAGACGGCGGTCGTCGAAGGCTTCGCGCAACGGCTCGTGCGCGGCGACGTGCCGCCGCCCTTGCGCGAAGTCGCGCTGCTGTCGCTCGATCTCGGGCTGCTGCAGGCCGGCGCCAGCATGAAAGGCGAGTTCGAGCAGCGTCTGCGCCAGGTCGTCGAGGAAGTGCAGGCAAGCCCGAAGCCGGTCATTCTTTTCATCGACGAAGTGCATACGCTCGTCGGCGCGGGCGGCGCGGCGGGCACGGGCGACGCGGCCAATCTGCTGAAGCCCGCGCTCGCGCGCGGCGACTTGCGCACCATCGGCGCGACGACGTGGGCCGAGTACAAGAAGCACATCGAGAAAGATCCCGCGCTCACGCGGCGCTTTCAGGTCGTGCAGGTTCACGAACCCGGGGAGGACAAGGCCGTGCGGATGCTGCGCGGCGTGGCGGCGGTGCTCGAAGGGCATCATCGCGTGCAGTTGCTCGACGAGGCGATCGAGGCGGCGGTGCGGCTGTCGCATCGCTATATTCCGGCGCGGCAGTTGCCGGACAAGGCCGTATCGCTCGTGGACACCGCGTGCGCGCGCGTCGCCGTCAGCCAGCACGCGACACCGCCGCAAGTGGACGATTGCCGCCGCCGCATCGAGGCGCTCGAAGTGGAAGCGCAGATCGTGGAGCGCGAGGCGAACGCGGGCGTCGATACCGGCACGCGCGCCGCCGATGTCGCCGCGATGCTCGCCCGCGAACGCGACGCCTTGGGCGGGCTGGAGCTGCGCTGGAACGAGGAGAAGCGCGTCGTCGATGAGCTGCTGTCGCTGCGCGCGGCGCTGCGCGAAGCAGGCAAGGCCGTGGATGCGCCATCCGATTCCCGCGACGCGCTGCTTTCCAAACTCGCCGCACTGAAAGCGCGACTCGCCGAGCTTCAGGGCGATGCCCCGCTCATCCTGCCGAGCGTCGATGCGGGCGTGATCGCCGGCGTGGTCGCGGACTGGACCGGCATTCCCGTCGGCAAGATGCTGAAGAACGAACTGGCCGCCGTGCTCAATCTCGCCGATGCACTGGACCGGCGCGTGATCGGCCAGCGTCACGCGCTCGACATGATCGCGAAGCGCATCCAGACATCGCGCGCGCGGCTCGACAATCCGGACAAGCCGGTCGGCGTGTTCCTGCTCGCGGGAACGTCGGGCGTCGGCAAGACGGAAACCGCGCTCGCGCTCGCGGAAACGCTCTATGGCGGCGAGCAGAACGTCATCACCATCAACATGAGCGAGTTCCAGGAAGCGCATACCGTATCGACGCTCAAGGGCGCGCCGCCCGGTTACGTGGGCTACGGCGAGGGCGGCGTGCTGACCGAGGCGGTGCGCCGCCGGCCGTACAGCGTCGTGTTGCTCGACGAAGTGGAGAAGGCGCATCCGGACGTGCACGAAATCTTCTTCCAGGTCTTCGACAAGGGCTGGATGGAAGACGGCGAAGGCCGCGCGATCGACTTCAGGAACACGATCATCCTGCTCACGTCGAATGTCGGCTCGGACGTGATCATGTCGATGTGCCGCGATCCTGCGAATCTCCCCGCGCCCGAGACGCTCGCGCGCGCGTTGCGCCCGCCGCTGCTCGACGTGTTTCCCGCCGCGCTGCTCGGGCGGCTCGTCGCCGTGCCCTACTACCCGCTCTCCGACGCGATGATGGCCGACATCGTGCGCCTGCAACTGGGGCGCATTCGCCGCCGCGTCGCGGACAATCACGGCATTCCGTTCGATTACGACGATGACGCCGTGCGGCTCGTCGTCTCTCGATGCACGGAAGCCGAATCGGGCGGGCGCGTGATCGATGCGCTGCTCACCAACACCGTGCTGCCGCGCATTTCGATGGAGTATCTGACGCGTCTCACGGAAGGCCGCGCGCTCGCGCACATCCGTCTTTCCGCGAGCGCGGACGACTTCGTCTACGCGTTCGAATGAATCGGCGGAACCATGCTCACGCTCACGGTGACGCTCCATAACGGCCAGCCGCCGCGCGTGCCGCTCGCGGCGACCTTCGATACCGAAGGCGGCACCGTCGGCCGCGCGGTCACGAACCGCCTCGTGCTCGACGACGCCGAGCGCACCGTGTCGCGCCTGCACGTGCAGATCGTGTGGCGCGACGGGCGCTACCGGCTCATCGACCGCGGCAGCAATCCGGCGCTCGTGAACGGCGCCCCGCTCGATCCGGGACAGGACGTGCCGCTCAAGCACGGCGACGAAGTGCAGATCGGCGGGTATCAGTTGCGCGCGGAGGTATCGGGCGAGGACGACACGGTGAGCGGCGGCGCCCCTTCCGACGATCCTTTCGCCGGTCTCTTCGACGCCGCGCCTGACGCCGACGTGCTTCGCGCGCAGCCCGCGCCTTTGCCGCAAGCCAGCGGCAAGTTCAACTTTTCGTTCGACGATCCCGCGTCGAAGCGTTCCATCGACGAACTGTTCGATCTGAAGCCGCTTACCGATCCGCTCGTCGATCCGCTCATCGATCCCGTCTCGCTGCCGAATACCGCGCACGACGCCGATCCGTTCGCCAGCCTGACGGGCGCGGCGCGGCGCATCGATCCGCCCGCGACGCAATCCGATGCAGGTTCCGAACTGCACAGCGCGTTCACGCCGCCCCGCGCCCGTACGACACCGACACCGCCGCCACCGCCGCCCCCGACGCCCGCGCCCGCCGACCATCGCGCGCTCGTCGATGCCTTCCTGCGCGGCCTCGGTGCGCCCGGCGTGCGCATCGACGCGCTCTCGCCCGCGCTGATGCAGCTCGTCGGCGAACTGCTGCGCGAAGCGACGCGCGGCACGCTCGAACTGCTCGCCGCGCGCGCCGCGACGAAGCGCGAAATGCGCACCGGCGCGACGATGATCGCGGTATCGGACAACAATCCGCTCAAGTTCTCGCCGAACGTGGAAGCGGCGCTCGCGCATCTGCTCAATCCGCCGATGCGCGGCTTCATGCCACCCGCCGCCGCGCTCGACGACGCCTACGCCGACCTGCGCGCGCATCAGGTCGGCATGGTCGCGGGCATGCGCGCGGCGCTCGACGGCGTGTTTGAACGCTTCGAGCCGGCGCGCATCGAGGCGCGCATGTCAGGGCGTTCGATGCTCGACGGCCTGCTGCCCGGCCTCACCCGCCGCGCGCGCTGCTGGGACCTGTTCATCGAGATGTACGGCCAGCTTTCGCGCGAGGCCACCGAGGATTTCCATACGCTCTTCGGCCGCGCGTTCGTCGCGGCGTACGAAGCGCAGATCGACGAATTGCAACGGCGCGGCCGCCGATAACCCGAGACACGACATGCAACTGCAAACCGCGAGCGTGAGCGATGTAGGCGGCCGGTCGCGCAACGAGGACGCCTACGGCGAGTGGCGGCACGGCGCGCTTTTCGCGAGCGTCGTCGCGGACGGCGCGGGCGGTCACGGCGGCGGCGATGCGGCCTCGCGCATCGCGGTCGAAACCGTGCTCGCGGAACTCACGCGCGTGGCGGCGACGGGCATCGCGCTTACCGGGCTCAATCTGTTGCGCGTGCTTTTGCGCGCCAACGACGCGATCATCGACGCGCAAGAGCACAATCGCGAACTCGCGCAGATGCGTTCGACGGCGGTGCTGCTCGGCATCGATCAGGCGGCGGGCATCGCGGCGTGGGCGCATTGCGGCGACACGCGGCTCTATTGTTTCCGGCGCGGCGCGACCGTCGTGCAGACGCAGGATCACAGCCTCGTGCAGAGCATGATCGACGCGAACCTGCTCGATACGCGCGACGTGCGCGGCCATCCGCGCCGCAACGTGCTGTTCTCGGCGCTCGGCACGGCGGATGATTTGTCGATCGCGGCGTCGGAGGAGCCGTTCAGCATCATCGAAGGCGATGCCTTCCTGCTGTGTACCGATGGCTTCTGGGAATATCTCGACGAATCCGTGATGATCGATGCGATCGGCCGCGCCGCGACGCCCGCCGCGTGGCTCGATCTGATGGTGGCGCATTTGCGCGAGGCAGCGCGCCCGAATCAGGACAACTTCACGGCGAGCGCGGTGTGGATCGGCGATGCGTCGCAGACCACCGTCATGCTGATGCCCGCGACGTGATGTATCGCGGGCATCGTGACATCGAAAAAAATCAGGCCGCCTGCTTCGCCGACGGCAGCCGCGACACCAGCCGCAACGAGACCGTCAGCCCTTCGAGCTGATAATGCGGGCGCAGATAGAACGTCGATGTGTAATAGCCCGGCGCGCCCGCCACTTCCTGCACCTTCACTTCGGCGGCGGCGAGCGGCTTCTGCGCCTTCGTGTGCTCGGACGAATTGGCGGGATCGCCGTCCACGTATTGCGTGATCCACTTGTTGAGCCAGCCTTCCATGTCGGCGCGCTCCTTGAACGTGCCGATCTTGTCGCGCACGATGCACTTCAGATAATGCGCGAAGCGGTTGCACGCGAAGAGATACGGCAGGCGCGCGGCGAGCGCGGCATTCGCGGTGGCGTCGGGGTCTTCGTATTCGAACGGCTTTTGCAGCGACTGCGCGCCGATGAACGCCGCGAAATCCGAGTTCTTGCGATGAATGAGCGGCATGAAGCCGTTCTTCGCCAACTCCGCTTCGCGCCGGTCCGAAATGGCGATCTCGGTCGGGCATTTCATGTCGACGCCGCCGTCGTCGGTCGGGAAACTGTGCACGGGCAAGCCTTCCACCGCGCCGCCCGATTCCACGCCGCGAATGCGCGAGCACCAGCTATACAGCTTGAACGAGCGGTTGATATTCACGGCCATCGCGTAGGCGGAATTGGCCCACGTATAGCGCGTGTGATCGGCGGAACCGGTGTCTTCCTCGAAGTCGAATTCATCGACGGGTTCGGTGCGCGCGCCATATGGCACGCGCGCGAGAAAGCGCGGCATCGCAAGGCCGATGTAGCGCGAATCTTCGGACGCACGCAGCGAACGCCAACTGGCATATTCAGGCGTTCCGAATATCTTGGTGAGATCGCGTGGATTGGCGAGTTCCTGCCACGAATCCATTTGCAAGAGGCTCGGGTCGGCAGCGGCGATGAACGGTGCGTGCGCCGACGCCGCGATCTTCGATACTTCGCCGAGCAGTTCGACATCGGGCGGTGTCTGGTTGAAGTAGTAATCGCCGATGAGCGCGCCGAACGGCTCGCCGCCGAGCTGCCCGTATTCGTGCTCGTAGATCTGCTTGAAGAGCGGGCTCTGATCCCACGCGACGCCCTTGAAGCGCTTGAGCGTCTTGCCGAGATCCTTCTTCGAGATGTTCATCACGCGAATCTTGAGCATCTCGTCGGTTTCGGTGTTGTTGATGAGGTAGTGCAGCCCGCGCCACGAACCTTCGAGTTTCTGGAAGTCGGGATGATGCATCACCTCGTTGACCTGCGCGGTGAGGCGCGCGTCGATTTCGGCGATCATCGCCTGAATGGAGCGGATGGCATCGCCGGAAACGATCTGCGTCTGTGCGAGCGCCTGCTGCGCGAGCGTCTGCACGGCCGTCTGCACGGCGCTCTTGGCTTCGTCGCTTTTCGGACGGAACTCGCGATTCAGGAGCGCGGCGAGGTCGTCGCCTTCGAGCGTCGCGCCCTGCAGCGCGGACGACGCTTCGGCTGACGGCGCGGCGGATTGCGGAATGTCGGACATGTCGGTTCCTTTCAGGGCTCATTCGGCGGCGGCCGTGGCGGCGCCATCGGTCGCGGCGGAAGCGGCAGGCGTCGCAGCGGCGGGTGGCGTGGCCTTGGCGAGCGTGGCGAGCAGCGCGGGATCGTCGAGCACGCGCGCGATGAGTTCTTCCGCGCCGTTCTTGCCGTCCATGAAGATGACGAGATTGGCGAGCTGCGTGCGCGCTTCGAGCAGCTTGGCGAGCGCATCGACCTTGCGCGCGACGTTGGCGGGCGAGAAGTCGTCCATGTTCTCGAACGTGATGTCGACGCTGAGATTGCCTTCGCCGGTGAGCCTGTTCGGCACCTGGAACGCGACGCGCGGATGCATCGCCTTCATGCGGCTGTCGAAGTTGTCGATGTCGATCTCCTGGAACTTGCGCTGATCGACGGGCGGCAGCGCCTCGGCGGGCTTGCCGGAGAGATCGGCCATCACGCCCATGACGAACGGAAGCTGAATTTTCTTCTCGCTGCCGTAGGTTTCGACGTCGTATTCGATCTGCACGCGCGGCGCGCGATTGCGGCCGATGAACTTCTGACTGCTGGTTGCCATGACGACTCCTTCGCGTGAGCATGAGGTCACGCTTTCAAGACGAACGAGCGGCGCGCGGATTTAAAGCGCGGCGAGCTTGCGTTGCTGGCGCCATGCGGGCGCGGCGCAGTTGAAGAGCACCGAGCCGGGTTCGAGCAAGCAGAGATGGCGCGCGGCGGCCATGCGCTGACGTTGATAGCCGTCCTTGAGGATGCCGATGCAATGCGCTTTCGATGGCGGCGCGCCGCACAGATGGCGCCTGCCGCTTTCGAAGCGCGGTGCGTTGGCTTGCCACCACTGCGCGATCTTTTCGGCGTCGGGCCACGGCGCGCCGTCGTCTTCGTCCATCGCGATATCGGGATCGTCCGGGTCGTCGTTGGGGCCTGCGGGCAGACGCTCGGGCGGCTTACGTTCCAGATCGAGCCAGGCGAGGTCCGCGCCCGTGATGAAGCTGAAGCTCTCCCCGGCGATGCGCGCGAACACGTCGTCCGGCATGAGATCGATGAGCCAGGGGATGTAGCGCGGATCGCCGGCATGTGCGATCGCCCGGATCAGCAGGCGCTTGCTGTTCGGCTTCGCGGCGAGGGTTTCGAGCAGCGCGCGGGCATCGGCTGGCGGCAATGCGCTGGCGGCGTCGATGGGCGCAGCCTCGCGCAGAACATCGAGCGATGCGGCGCGGTCGCCGAGCAGCAGCGCGGATTGCGCGGCGTGGAAGCGGCAGGCGGAGTTGTCATCGTCGAGCTGAGCGATGCAGGCGGCGAGCAGATCGATGCGGCCTATTTCCCCCGCGCATTGCAGGGCGCGGGCGCGCACGGCTGTGTTTTCCGAAGCGATTAACGTGTCGAGCGCGCGCTTCGGATCCACGCGATGCTGCGCGCAGGCGGCAAGACCGGCGAGTTGCGCAGGCGGATCGTCGCTGGCGAGCAAAGCGCCGACGGTTTCCTGCAGGCGGCTCGCGGACACCCAGCCGAACGCGGAATGCAGGCCGGATCGCGCGGCGGGCACGGCTTCGCTCAACGCGATGAGTTGTAAGAGCGTCTTGTCAGCATGCGTTTCGATGCAGCCGACGGCGGCGGTGAAGAGTTCGCCCCGGCCGGTGCGATCGAGCGCTTGCATCGACATCTGCGCGCCGACGCGACCCGCCACCGCGATGCCGTCGAGGTGCGCGGCGATGCGATCGTCGAGGCGGGCGAGGTGCTTCAGTTTGACGTGGGGCGCGCGCACGAGCGACGAGCGCGTCGTGCGGAGGCACGCGGCGTCTTCGATGTGTTGGTGGAGGATGGGGAGGACGGTGGGCACGCTCTTCTCCCGGTCGCGCGCGCAGACGGGTCAAAAATTCTCGATCGGAGCGGCGAGGATTTCATCGAGCAACGCCCAAACGTCATCGATCTGCTCGACGCTATCGTCTTCCGGCTGGACGAAATAGGCTGGACATTGCGGCTCCGAGATACTGAAGCCGAGCATCTCGCTGCCGTCCATCAGAATCTTGACGAGCGTTTCTTCGCCCGACTCGGGGTCTTGGAGCGTTTCCCATTCATCGCTCGGCATCGGGCCGGCATCTCCGCTCGCGAAGTGAGTCAGTCCGTCGTGAAGCGCGTATAGCGGCGACAGATCGACCGGAAATTTCCGGGCAATGTCGGGCAGCGCGTCGACCGGCGGATAGCCGCGTCGAGCGGTCAGGATGGTTCCCGTATCGAATACATAGACCAGCGACAACGGTGTCTTGTTTGTGCGCAGCAGCGCGAGCGCGACGGCTTTCTTCGAAAAGGCAGCGCGCGTTCGCGGCATGACGGCGGCCAGACCCGACCACAATTCGAGAACGCAGGACTCGACGTCCGGCGATTGCGTCAGGGCCGCATGCCACGCTGCGGGAACGTTCAGCGCCGCGAGTTTTGCGGCATCGGCGGGAAGCTCGATCCATTCGACATCGCCTTCCCATTCCACGAATTCGGTCAACTCATCGAAGTCGTTCACGTGTCATCTCCTTCATCGTCATTTAGGACAATCTGCCTGGCTGATCATGATCTGCAGGTCATGCAACAACGTGTCCGTGGCCTTGATCGCCGGCTGCCTGATGCTTGCTTCGTCCCACACCTTTTGCCTGACCTTGTGCCCGAACCAGTTGTGCCACAACGTGCCGCTTTTTGAACTGTTGCACGATCCACATATACCGACAAAGTTGTTGGGATGATTCACGATCTTGCTTTGCTCGGACGTCGGCAGGCAGGCGAAGAACTTCATCGCCGTCACGTGAGTGACCGGAACAATATGATCGGGCGACAACTTATCCCGTCCCTCTTTGCAAACCGGACAGGTGAGCGGCTTCGGTTTGTTCACCTTGTCCTTGGCCGTTTCGTATTCAGGCTGTTTTCGAAGATTGGACTTCTTCTCCTTGCTCAATTCCTTGGTGTTGCATTTCGCCTCGCACGGTACGAGATCGGGCTTGGCGTCGGGATGCAGCGCCGTGACATGAATCCACGGCGCCCCTTCGTTAGCCGTCGGACAGGCGTGATTGTGCGTCGTCTTGTCGAGGTGTCGCGGAAGGTTCTCGCCTTCTGCGATGACGTCCATCGACCAGGAGATGAAGTACACGCTGCCCGATATCTTGCTGTTCAGCACGCCCTTCTTCGGCGCACAGCCCGCTTCGTCGCCGCTGCTCTTCTTGAACGAGGAAACGTCCTTCAGCATGATCTCTTCGCCCCCGATCTTCACTGACTTCGACCCGTCGGTGGTGTCGGAAGAGAACGCGGAATTCGGATACGGCACGGGCACGCCCGGTGGCGTCGCCGGTGTTTGCGGCGGCGTGAAGCATGTGTCGGGCAGCGCGCAAATCGACTTGCCGTCGGCGGCCTTTCCGGATATTTCCCTTGAGTTGGCGTAGACCTCGGTGCTCATTGCGCAACCGCTGCGTGAAAGATCATGGCCGCCCGTTCACCGGCATCATTGCTCAAGTGCGCGAGAATCCTTGCTCCGGGCGCATAGCGCTTCTGGAAAGCCGAATGAGCCGTCGCGATGACGCCAATACCCGCTACCGCGCCGGTTTCTCCCATGCATTCGGCGGGATGCCAGAGCGGGAAAGTCTCCTTGTGCGCGCGAAGCAATCGCGCGACCGTCAGCGATGCTTCGTCGAAATAATATTGCTCGCCGGACAAATCGCAGATACGGAAATCGCAGTCCACGATGTCGAGGTTCGCGTCGCTCAACGCGATTTTCACGGCGGCGGCCATGCCATCGGCGCGAAGCGGCATTTCGCTGTGGATGTGCGCGTCCTCCTTGCCAAAGCCGAGCGCGACGCACGAGAGGCCCTGCGTCGAATGGCATCGTCCTACGAGCACCGCGCCGCCCGCTTCGCCGGGGATGAAGCCGTTCGAATTCGATGACGTTCGAAGCTGCTCGCGATCCTCGAACGCGCGCAGCGTCCTCCAGTTCAGCAAACTATCCGCGGCGGCGATCACGACGTGTTCGCAGCACCCCTCATGCAACAGCGTGCGCGCCTCCTCCATTGCAACAGCGACACTCACGCGCCCCCACGGAATCACGCGCGACGCGGAGGAGAATTCGGCTTCGAGCGCATCGGCGATTCGTGCGGGGAGCGTGTCATCGAGGCCTCTCGTGCGCCCGGGCCGATCCATTTCCGCCACGCACATCAGGAGCGGAGTGTTCCGCCACTCCGTCTTCGGCACGCCTTCGAGACATTCGCCGATCGCCATCGCGGCCATGTATGCGAGCTTCGTTCGGCCGCGCCACGGACTCCCGAAAGGCACCTGATGCGCGACGATCCATTCGCCTCGGCAATCGATGAACGGCGATTCCGTCGCATTGCTGATCTTCGCGCGGATCGCGGCGCACGTCGCAGGCGCGGACCATCCGGCGCTCGTCACGAGTCCCGTGCTGAGGATGCCGACCGCGCGATCGTTCATCGCATTCCCCCGCGCGCATCGGTCTGCATTGCCACGATCGGAACAGGAAACGCCTCCGCTTCCCACTCCCGCCACCACTCCCTCCCCTTCCGCCCCACCAGCACCCGCGCGACCTCGAACATGTTCTTCCTGAGCGGTCTGCGTACCCGCCAGCTCATCGTGAACCGCTCGAGTTCCGGCTCGAACACGATCGTATCGACGCCCGCCCGATAATCCTCCGGCTCGCCATGCTTCGGCACCACCAGCACCGGCGCTTCGAAATCCGGCAGCGCGAAGCTGCGCCTTCCATCGGCAGTCAAGTTGATCAGCGTCACTTCGGCACCGCCCACAGGCTTCACCAATTGCTGATCCTCGGGCGCGGCCTGGTAATAGCGCTCGTCGAAATCCGGCGGCAGAAACGGAAAGTGCTTCTCCATCCATTCATCGTCGTACGTGCCCGCGTGCCGATACCGCGCGTCCCAGCCGCGCCCGAGCACCCCGAACGACATCGGCCGATACGCCTCGTCCGGACGCATCACCGGCCGATCCAGCTCCTCGGTATTCGGCAGCAAGCGCCCATCGACCCATTCGCGCCGCACATGCCGCCGGAACCCGCGCCCGACCGGATTCGCCATGAACGCCGCATGCTGCATCGGATCTTCGTGCTCCTGATCGATGCCGCCGAACGCGCAATCGTAGGTAATCGGCTTCGATACGAACGGCACCGGCGCGCTCGGCTCGATGCGCGTCGCGCCCGCCTGCCACACACGATCGCCCACCACCGCGAACTGCTTCACCATGTTGCCCACGCGCAAGGCCACCGGCACGCGCGTCGCGGGACGTCCGCCCGGCGCGTGCGCGCAGCCGAGCAGCAGCACGTCGCAGCGCGGCTTGTGCGGCGCGTAGTCCACCTCGTAGTACGGCGCGGAAAATCCCGGCTCGCCGGTGAAGGTATCGGCCATGACGAGCGGCGCCTGTTCATCGGCGAGACGCACCGCTTCGCCCGGCGCGGGCAGGCGAAACGTGCCCTTGACGACGACCACGAGCGACTCGCGCCCGCTCGGCTCGGTGCCCATCGTGTAGCCCGCGATCATGCGGGTGGCGTTGATCAGTTCCATCTTCGCAGGCGTCAATTGAGCTGCACCGATCCGCCCTTGATGCGGTTCACGCCCGACGACCGGCTCGACACATACGTGCCGCGTATCAGCACCTTGCCCGCCTTCGTGAGCGTGATGCTCGCCTGCCCGCAGCGCAACACGATCTCTTCCTTCGCCGTCACCACGAGCCTTTGCCCGTCCGCGTCCGCTTCGACCTGCGCGGGCGCTTCGTCGAGCGGCCACGGTTCATCCGCCTGAAGGCATCCGATGATGACGGGCCGCGCCGGATCGCCCGCCTCGAAAATCAACAGCACTTCGCGCCCGATATGCGCGCCGCGCACATCGGCGACGGTGCGTGCGACGAGCGCCGCGCCGCCCGGCTGCCCTGCGTACACGACGAGCGGACGCGCGCCCTCGCCGCTGAAGCCCACGAGCTCGCCGATGCGAGCGCCTTCGACGACCGGCATCGTCAAAGGCTCGATGAAATCGCGTCCGCTCATCGCATTCTCTCCATGCTTGCTGCTCAGTAGACGAACGTCGCGGCGGCAATTTCAAGCGTCACCGAACCGTCACTCGGGCCGCGTGCCCGCGATCAGATGAATCTGCGCGAGGCTGTCGGGCGCGAGGTCCTGCATCACCGCGAGAAAGTCCTTGCCGATCAGCCCGCGCGCGCGTCGAATCAAGAGCGGCGCGGGACTCGTCGGCTCGGTGCGTTCGAGGAACGCGCAGACCGCATCGAGCGCGGCGATGGCCGCTTCGCGCGATGCAATCTCGCCGGAACGCGCGACACCGCGATGCATCGGCGGCGCGGGTTCTTCCGCTTCGGCTGTTTCGTGCGGAACATCGACGGGCGTCATTGAACGAAACGGCGCGGCGATGTAGCGCGCGGTCGTCGTCAACGCGCTCATCGACGGCGCGCGGGCCGCGCCCAGCTTCCCGCCGATGCACGCCGCCAGCGCCTCCACCGCACGCGGCAGATCGAGCGCATCGGCGCGCAGGGCGGGATCGTGCGCGAGGGCATCGGCGAGCATGCCTTCCACGCGCGGCAGGCTCGCGGCGCTCGCGCCTTCCTGCGGCGCGAGCCGTCCCTGCGCGACCAGCATGTCGCGCACCGTCAGGCGCTCGCCGTGCACACGACACACCTCGCATTCGCGCAGATCGTGCAGCAGCGTTTCGGCTTCGGCGAACGGCGTGTACGCATCCGCGAGCGGCGCGAGCGCGTTGATGCGCAGCGCGGCATCGCCGCCGTCGCCGGCTTCGTCCGGATCGAGCGGCGGATAAAGCCCGTCCCAGTAACGCTCGATAAGCCCGGTCAGCAAGCGCATGCCCGCGATGAAACCCGCCAGCCCATGCACATGCGACGCCGCGCGCGTCCACGCCACCGCCACGCGCACGTCCTTCGAGAGGGCGAGCAGCGCTTCCGCCTGTTCGAGCACGTCGTTCCAGGGCGGCGGCTCGGCGGGGGTATCGAACTGACGCGTGGGATGCTCGCGCGCGAGCGCTTCGAACGCGAGAAACGCCGCGTCGTATTCCAGGTCGATGCCCGCGGGCGGATCGGTCGCGGTCGGCGCGAGCAGCGGTTCGACGTCGATCATGCCGGCTCCTCTTCAGAACTCGCCGCAGCCGTGCTGCCCGTTCACCACGAGGCAGTTGTTGAGATTCGGCCGCGAGCGCACGCGCTTCCATTCCGCCGCGAGCGTGTCGGCCGGACCTTCGGACTGTTGCAGCGCGAGGACCGGCTCGTTCGTGCCGACGCAAATGTTCACGCCGCCCAGATTGCTTTCGTAGACGAAGCTCTGCTCCTGCGCCGTGAAAAGCGGCTGCAGGCCGCTGCGATTGAAGACCGCGCCCTGAAACTCCATCGGCGTGACGATAAGCGTGCCCGGCACGACGACCACCTCGTAGCCCACAGGCGACGAGAACGCGCCGTTGATCGCATAGCGGCCGGGCGGCGAATTCGTCGTCGCGGACGTGCCGGTCACGTCGCCGACGATCGCCGAGCCGCGCTGATCGCCGCCGAGCAGCCCGGTCACGTCGAAGGTGAACGGGCCGTTCGGCGTGCCTTCGACGCGCGCCTGATCGCCGATGACGACCCGCGCGACGGGCCGGTCCGCGTACACGAAGTGATTGCCGCTCGCCGGCACGACGTCCTGCGACGGCAGCCCGTTCCAGCTGCAAACGCCGCCGTAGAGGCAGCCGTAGAAGTTCGGCAGCGTGCCGCCGGGTTCCACGCCGTTGCGCCGCTCGTCGCTGCGCGAGCGCGCCCATATGCGCCACGCGTTGCCCGCGTTCAGCGTGCCGCCCGCATCGTTCTGGAAGATGGCTTGCTGCATCACGAGATCGATGCTGCCGCCCGCACTGAGCGGCGTCGGCGCGCCGGGAACGCCGAGCGCGATCGCGCCAGTGTCCGCGATGGCGGTCAGGTCGCCGGTCACGCTCGCGGGCGGTCCGCCGATCGGGGCGACGTTGCCGGTCGCGCCATCGAGTCCGTTCGCGTTCGCCGCGCCGATCACGAAGCCGCCCGCATTCGAAAACCGCACGTCGTGCGCGCCCGCGAGCGCGAGCGATTCGACACGGTTGCCCGCATCGACGAGATCGAAGTTGCCGCCGCCCGCGAGCAGCAGCGTTTTCGCCGCGATGCCGCCCGGATCGGTCACGGCACCGGACGAATCGAGCGCGAGCGTCTTGCCGGGCAGCGCGATGCCGGACGGCAGACCGATGCCCTGACTGTTCGCGCCGGTGTTCTGCAGCGTGAGGCTCGTCGCGACGGCGGGCCGCGCGGCGCAACCCGCGCCGCCCGCGCACGCGCCTTCGACCACGATGCGCCCGTTCTGCGTCGACGACCCGAGCACGAGCGTCGCGATGGCGGGCGAGAACGCCTGATAGCTCTGCGCGTCGATGGAAAGGCCCGGTGTCGCGCTCGTGCCGAAGAGCGTGACCGGCACGTCGTTCTGCGCGGTCACGGCGAAGCTCGACGGATCGACGGATGCCGGCGCGATGCCGAGTGTCCCGCCGGGCGCGGCGATGGGCGCGGGCGCGCCGCGCACGGCGATGCTGCTGTCCGTGCCGTCGTTCGCCGAACGCAGGATGACCGCGCCCGACGCGCCCGCGCCGATGCCGAACGCCGGGGCCGCGAATCCCGCGTTCGGCGGCACGTTCACCGCGCCGATGCCTAAGCCGGGCGTCGCCGAATCCGTCGAGCCGGTGACGCGCACGTTCGCCGCCGCGATCGATCCGGACCACAGCAGCGCGCCGTATCCGCCGGCATTCGCGCCATTCACGCCATTCACGCCGGTCGCGTGGCCGCGCACATCGACGGTTCCGTTCGGCGCTTGCACCGATGCGCCATCCAGCATCGCAACGCCGTTGTTGCCCGCGCCGCTCGCCGCGCCGAAGACACGGACCGCAGCGGCGCCCGCCGAATCGGTCAGGTTCGCCGAGTCCGTCGCCAGCGAGACGAGCTGCGTCGGCCCCGGATTCACGCTCGCCGCGTTGCCCGCGTTGCGAAGGATCACGCCGCCGCCCGGGTTCGCCGCCGCGTTCAGGCTCTGGCCTTCCACTTCGATGCTGCCCGTGCCGGAGCGGATCGTCGCGTCGTTCAAATCGACGCCGTACGCCGTGCCGAACGCGGGGAACGCCACGCCGTCGCCCGTCGAAATCTGCGCCGGCGCGATGCCGTGCAGCGTGACGTTGCCGCCGCCCGTGTCGATGTCCGTCGAATGGACCTGCACCGTCGCGCCGTCGAAGCCGGTGGTGCCGCCGTTCGCCGTGCCCATCGCGACGCTGCCGCCGTTCGTCGCGAAGCGGATGCGGTACTCCGGGCCTTCGCCCGCATTGCCGAGCGCGATGATCGCGTTGCGCGCATCCGCGACGATATCGAGCGGACCGGCCGTGGACGTGATGTCGTTCTGCAAGTGCAGCACGCCGTTCGAATGAAACGCGATCGTCGAAGCGCCGCTCGCGGTTTCGACGATCGGCACCGGCACGAAAATGTCGCCCGGGGTGCCTGCGACGCCCGCGGTCGTGCGCAGATCGAGACTACCCGCGAGCGTCGGGACCACGCCCGTCGTCGGCGGCACGACGCGCCCGGTCGCGTTATCGAACGTCACGCCCGTGGGATTGGCGATGGAGATGTCGCCCGCATTCGTCATCGTCACGTCGCGCGTGCCGGAGAAGCTGAGCGACCCGACGCTGTTCGGCGCGCCCGTCAAACTGAACGCGCCGAACCCGACGAGATTGAGCGCCGATGCCCGGATGCCCGCGCCGCCTTCCGTCACCGTTCCGGCCGACTGCAAGGTCAGCGTATTGCCGGAAAAGCCGACGGGCAGCGTGATGCCCTCGCTGCCCGCGCCGCCGTTCGCGAGCGTCAGCGACTGCGCGCTCGGCGCGGGATTCTCGATGTTCAGCGCGATCGGCCCCGTATGCGTGGACGATCCGGCGAGCACGTTCAGCACGTTCGGCGAAATCTGGCCGAGCACCGTGGGCGTGATGGTGAATCCGCTGGCGGTCCCGCCGACGTTGATCGGCGTGGCGTTCTGCGCGACGAGATCGAACGTGTCCGGCGCGAGGCCGCCCGGCACGAACACGAGATTGCCGCCCGGCGCGAACAGCGACGGCGACACCGTCGAGAGCGCCGTCGTGATCGTGATGGGCGCGGCCGCGTTCGTCCCGCTCGTGGCGCGCAGCACGAGCGTGCCGCCCGTGTCGAAAGTCTCGTAGGCGTCCGGGTCGCGTCCCGCCGAAATCACCGAGTTGTTGAGCGCGATGGCCGGTGACGTGCTGGGCGTCTGCCCGGTGATCGACAGCAGACGGCCGTTGCCCTGCGCGGTCACGGACGCATCGCTGATCTGCACGCCGGGGAAGACCACGCCGTCGTCGGGCTGATTCGTCGTGTAGCCGCGAATGTCGATATCGCCGTTGGTCGTACGGACATCCACCCGCCGCACGTTGCCGCCGCCGATATCGCCTTGCATCGACACGCCCGGCAGCGCGTTGCCGCCGCCGAAGATGCGTATGTCCGCGTTGGCCGATGTGATCGCCGTCGGTGCGTTCGCGTTGCCGGTCACCGAAACGCCCGTTCCCGGCACGCCGACAGGCACGCCCGGCGCGGGCTGCACCGTGCCTTGCACGAGCATGCGCCCGCCCGCTGCGAGGCGCGTGCCGGCGAGGTCCACGCCATCTACGCGGCTGCTGCCCGCCAGCACGTTGGTGGAATAAGCAGGCGCGCGGCCCGTGACCGACACATCGCCGGTCGCGGTGCTGATGGTCGCGCCTTCGATCCCCACGCCCGCGCCCGACACCGAAGTCGATGCCGTCACGTCCGGCGCGGTGCCGTCGATGCTGATCGCGCCCGACTGCGTGACGAGGCTCGGCGCCTGCACGGTGCTGCCCGTCGTCGGGATGAGCGCGACGCCGATGCCCGACACGCCCGTCGAGAGCCCCGTCGACACGGTCGGCACCACTTGCGCGACGCCGCGAATGTCGATGTTTCCGCTCGTCGTGCTGAGCTGCGTCGCGCCGCTCATCGACACGCCGCCCAGCGCAACCGGCGACGCATTCCCCGCTTGCCCGCTGACGGAGATATCGCTGACGGACGTGGCGAGCGACGAATTCAGCATGTTGACCGCCGCGAGCGGCGTGCTCGTGGGAAAGCCGAGGAACGTGTCGCTGATGCCGAAGCTCGTGTTCGGAATGGTCAGCGCGCCTTGTCCGTTGATGGTGATGGAACCGCTCGCGAGACCGCCCGGCCCTTGCGGCACGCGTGTGTCGATCAGCGAATTTGCGATGCCGACCGCCGCGCCGTCGAAGCTCGTCGCGGCGGCAGGCGTGCCGGCCTGCGCCTGCGGCACGCCGATGGTCAGAAAGCCGCCGTTCGTGCTGATCGACGCCCCCGACAGCACGATGCGGCTCGCGCCCGCCGCTGCGCCGCCCGTGTTGGCGTCGAGCACGACGTTCAGCCTTCCGTTCGGCGGCGCGCTCGGAATCCCCTCCTGCGCCACCGACGCCCCGCCGATGGTCCCGAGCAGCGTGATCGAGCCGTTGGCGCTCATCGTGAGCGTGGCGTCGTTGGCGGCAGCGGGTCCGGTTTTCGTGATGCTCGTGCCGCCCAGCATCGTGATGTCGCCGTTGAATGCGCCCGTGCCGCCGTTGCTCGTCGAAAGCGTGACCGAACTGCCGCTGTTGAGCTGATTGCTGATGTCTTGCGCAAGCACGCTGCTATCGGTCGCGCCGGGTGAAAAGGTGACACGGTTCGCGCCCGTATCGAGCGCGGATACCGCCGTGCCGAGCGTGCTTGGCTGCGTGCTCACGATCAGCAGGCTCGCCGGGTCCAGCAGCCATTCGCCGCCGCGGCCCATCGGGGCATCGACGTGAATCTGACTGCCATTCGTCTCCAGATAGCCGCCGGACGTCTCCACGCGCCCACCGTTGCCGCCGCCCGCCCCGCCCCGTGCCGACAGTTCGCCGTAGACGCGCGCCGCCTGCGTCGCGTACATCACGACGTTGCCGCCATCGCCGGCGGCGAGGGCATCGGCGAGTACGTGGGCATTCGGGCTCATCCACAGGCCGTCCGCGTTCGCGATGTCCGCCTCCCTGCCCGCCGCGCCGCCGCCCACGCGCACGCGTCCGCCGCCTTGTGCGCCGCTCGCGTCGATGCGCGCGCCGTCCATCAGCGCGACATCGTGCCCGGTCACGTCGATGCGCCCGCCCGTGCCGCCGTTCGGCGCGCTGGCGTCGAGACTGCCCGCGATCTCCGTCACGCCCGACGTGCCGCCGTCGAGCACGATGCGCCCGTTGCGCGCCTCCACGCTTCTCGCCCGCACCGTGCCCGTCTGGTTGAGCACGCTCGCGGCGGCTTCGTCGGCGGCGCGCACCGACATCACGATCTGCCCGCCGTCCGCTTCCAGCACGCCCGCGTTGTTCACGAGCGCGTTGGCGACCTTGTCGTTGACCTTCAGCATCGTGAGGCCGTCGCCCGCGAAGTCGAGCGTGATGTCGCTGCCCGCGCCCATCGCGATCTTGCCGAGCGTCGCGCTGACGTGGCCGCTGTTGTCCACCTGCGCGCCCAGCAGCGCGACCGCGCCGCCCGTCGACGCCGTGATCGCCGCGCCCGGTTCGATCGACACGTTCCTGCCCGCCGCGCCGCCCTGCGTGAAGCGGTATTTGCCGGCGAGGAACGCGTCGTCGGAAATGCCGAGCGTCGAGGCGACGAGCGATCCCACGTTCACCGACGCTCCGCGCGCGAACATCACGCCCGCCGGGTTCACGAGGAACACCTGCCCGTTCGCGTTGAGCTGCCCGGCGATGCGGCTCGCCTCGTTGCCCACGACGCGGTTGAGCAGCACCGCCTGCGCCGACGGCTGCGAAATGTCCACGCGCTCGTTGCCCTGAATCGAGAATCCGTTCCAGTTGACGATGCCCTTCTGCGAGCCTTGCGTGATGGTCATCGCGGTGGCGCTCGGCCGGTTGATCGCGACGTTGCCCGCCTGCACCTGCTCGCCGACCGGCAGCGCGAACGCGCCCGGCGCGGCGACGAGCACGAGGAGCGGCAACAGCGCCGACGCCTTCAGCTCGGCGCCCGCATGACGCGCGGCGCGTTTCGCGAAACGCCGGATCGCGCGTTCCCATTCGCGGCGATGCCTGCGGGTCCGAAGGCAAGTGGTGTCGTTCATTGCGCGCTCCTTCACAGACCCTAAAACGATTTGGACACCTGCACGTACACGCGCGGCAGCTTGTCGTCGCCGGTGGTGTCGGGGCCGGTGGTGCGCCAGGCGATGCTGCCGTCGACCGTGATGCCGTACGGCCCGTTCCAGAACGCGCCGATGCCCGCGCCGCTGCGCGTCACCGTGTTCGCGCCTTGTCCGGGAATCGAGCGCGCGTTGTAGCGGCCGACGCCGATATCGAAGAACGCGGACAGCGTGAGCGACGGAATCACCGCGTAACGAAGCTGCGCCGTGCCGATCAGCCCTTCGTCGACGACCGCCTCGGACGGCGAATACGCCCGCACCGCGCGCGGCCCGCCGAGCGTGATGCGCGACGAACTGTCGAGGTTCTGGTTCGCCCATTGCCCCGACATGCCGAGAAAGAAGCTGGTTTTCGGGGTGATCGCGTTGAGGCGGTTGGCCTGCATCGTCAGGCGCACGCTGTTGCCTTGGGCGTGGCGGCCGAACGGACCCTGATCGACCTGCTCCGCGAGCGCCGAATCGATGTTCAGATGCGCGAACGAAAGCTGCACGTCCGCGCTGTTGAAGCCGCCGCCGAGAAAACTGTCGCGGCTTTCGTACGACAGCCCGACGCTCGCCACGTACAGCTTTTGCGGATTCTCGAAGCTCACGCTGCCGATCTTGTCCGTGAGCGACCGATACTCCAGCGCGCCGCGCAGCAGCAGGTTCTGGCTGCGCGAGCGGATGAGCGGATGCGACACCGACGCGGTCACGACATCGGCTTCACCGTGGGCGTCGAGCGCCGAGAAGTTCTGGCCGAGGTAGTAGTACAGATGCGAATACGCGATGCCCGCGCGCGTGCCGTACGCGTTGATCGGTGCGTCGTAGCCGATGCGCCCGTAGACCGTATCGGCGCGTTCGGCGGCGAGCAGGTTGAGGTCGAGGTTGTCGCCGATACCGAATGGCGACGCGAGCCGCCCGACCGCGCCGAGCCGCCAGCGGCCGGCGGGCGCCGCGCCGTAGTCGTCGACGGCGACCGCGAAGTTCCAGCGGCGCACCGGTTCCACGGTCACGCCGAGATCGACGGTGCCAGGCGTGCTGCCCGTCTCCAGCGCCGAACTCACGCGGATGCCCGGCAAGTCCGACAGCAGCAGCATCGTGCGTTCGAGTTCCGCCTGCTTCAGCGGCTTGCCCGGCTCGATGGCGGCGAGCCGCGCGCGCACCATCGACTCCTTGATCGGCGCGCCGGGCGCAACGGTCAGCCGCACGCGCCCGATCTTGCCTTCGAGCACGGTAAAGAGCACATCGCCTTGCGTCACGTCCTGCGGCGGAATCACCACTTGCGCGAGCGGATACCCGCGCTCCCGATACGCCGCCGCGATGCGCGCGCCCATCGCATTGAGATCGTTGATCGATACTTCCTGGCCGATTTTGTCGGCGACGAGCGGAAGCAGCGCGTCGGACGGCAGCGACTCGTTGCCCGCGAAGCGGATGCTCTTCAACGTGAACTTGCGGCCCTCGGGCGCGGGCGGCGCGGCGGGCGGCGGCGCGGGCAGCGCGCTCGTGGCGCCGGGCGGCGGCGCGGCGGTGGAAGGACGCGGCTGCTCGTTGAGCAGCGTGCCGGCGCTCGGCGTCTGCTGCGTGCCGGGAAGCGGCACCTGCTGCGCCCACGCCGACAGCGCGCCCGCACACGCGATGCTCGCGCCGGCCACGCGCGCGAGCTTGCGCCGACGCGGATTGATACGGATAGCGAAGGAATTCATGGCGTCGTTCACGGCTGCGTCGTTATCGAAAATCAGGCGAAGTGAAGCGAATTGAAGCGGAACGTTCAGCGCGCGACCGAAAGCCGCCAGTTGCCCATCAGATCGAAGGGCGCCCAGTAGAACGGATGCGCGAACTTGCTGTCGGCGAGCACGGCGAGTTGTGCATCGCGCATCGCGTCGATGGCTTCTTCGCCTTTCGTGAGCCCGCCGTAGAACGTGCGCATGGTGAGCGCGGTGGATTCATCGGCGACGGGCCACATCGATACGAGCAGCGCCGATGCGCCCGCGTAGAAGAACGCGCGCGTGAAGCCCATGATCTCGTCGCCGCGCTCGATGCGCCCGAGCGCCGTCTCGCACGCGGACAAGGTCACGAGCGCGACGGAATCGAACTTGAGGTTGTAAATGTCCTCCGCGAGCATCGGGTCGGGACCGTCGGCGGGCTGCGTGGCGGGCGCGAGCAGCACGCGGGAATGCAGCGGATCGATGGTGTCGGCTTGCGCGTGCGTCGCCACATGCACGATGCGGCCCGCCGGTGCGTTGTCGCTGAAGGTCTTGCGCGTAACGTCGTCGTGGAGGAAGGCTTCGCGCTGCGCGAAGAGCGGGCCGATGGCGCGGACTTCGGCTTCCGCGCCCGGAAGATCGAACTCCGGCGCAATGCGCGGATTGCCGAACGCGACGAGATTGCTCGCGACGCGCTGCTGCCGCCGCACGAGCTGCACGGCGACGCTCGCCGATGGCGCGAGCGCGATGGCGTGTCGCTGGATCAGAAAACCGTCCGCGTTTTTCAGCGCCTGGAACGGCATGTAGTGCAGCGCGCCGTTCGGCACGACGATGAGCCGTTCGCCCGGACGCAGGCCGAGCGGCGCGATGAGGAGCGCGTCGAGCTTCGCGCCGTAGGTGAGCGCCTGCGGCCGCCCGCGCACGATCGCGCCGCGAAAGTCGTCGACGGCGAGCGCCATGTCGCGGCGCGCGATCGGCAGCGTGAAGCCCCGGATGCCATCAGCGCGCACGACCCACGCGATCATCTTGTCGGTCAGGCCGTGATATTCGACGATCGCCTCGCCGGGTTTGAGCGCGCCGCGCACATCGTCGAGCGACAGCGCGCGGCCGTTGAGCTGCGTTTCACCGACGCTGGATGCGAGCCGGTTGCGCACCACGTCGAGCAGCGCGCGGCTGCGGCTCTTTTCCGAGAGCGCCCAGGCCTCTGCGTAATCGCCGTCTTCGACGACGAGCGCGATCGTTTCCTCGAAGACCGTTTGGGTATCGGAGAAGAGACCGGTCTTGAACTCGTCGCTGCGAAAGCGTGCGCGGATGGACTCGGATTCGTCGAGCGCGGTGAGCCACGCGTCGCGCGCCTTCGCGCGGTCGCCGAGCGCGAGGTATGCGCGGCCCATGCCTTCCTGCGCCCAAAGCTTGTCGTAGCTGGCGTCGGAGCCGCCTTTCGCGGCGCTGGCGGCGAACGCGTCGAGCGCTCGTTGCGGCTTGTGCTCGGCGAGCAGCAGATTGCCTTCGATGCGTTTCCTGAGCGGCGCGAGCAGCGTGTCGTCGATGCCGCCGGTTTCCGCGAAGGTCGCGCGCGCGCCGGCTGCATCGCCGGCGGCGATTTGCGCGTTGGTGATCGAGAGCAGCACCATCGGCCGATACCGCGCCGAAGCCGTCGCGAGCGCCGCGCGATATTCGGTGAGCGCGGCGGCCGGATCGCCGCGCCGCGCCGCGATGTCGCCGAGCACCTTGTGCGCGGGCGCGAGCACTTGCTGCGGATTGCCCGCGCCCGCGGCGATGGCCTCTTTCGCGTAGCGTTCGGCGTCGGGGAGATCGCCCGCGTAGCTGTAGGCGATGGCCAGATCGCGACGCGACAGCGCGGCGAGGTTCGCGTTGTCCGTCTCCTTGGCGACGACGAGCGCGCGCGACGCCGCCTCGATGCTCTCGCGAAAATCCCCGCGCTCCGCCGCCGCCACCGACATGCTGCAGTACGCGTAGCCGTCGAGCTTGACCTGATCGCGCGCGAGCAGAAGGCGCCCTTCTTGCGAGAGCGTCGCGATGGTTTCGGCGTCGCGCACGCGGGCTTCGGCCTGGCGCGCGGCGGGCGTCGGCGCTTCGTCGCGCGTGCGCTGCGCCGATTGGGCCGATTGCGCATCGGCGCGGGCGGCGGCGGCGGCGAGCGCGCAGCACATCGCGAAGGTGGTGGCGATCCGCCGTGCGTCGCTTTTCGCGACGCGAGCACCGGCCTTCAGACGGGCCGGCGCGATCCGATCGATCGGTTTCACGAATGCGCTCCTCGATGACCGCCGCATCGTGCGATGCGGTGCCACGATTAGACGAAACACCGCAGCCGATTTGAAAAACGCGGCGGCGTGGATCGTCTGCTGCTGTGTCGGCGGTCTCACTCAGGCGTTCATCACGGATCATGGACAGCGCGCGTTTTATGGCTCTCATGCGGCTTTGTTGCTTTTGTTGCTTTTGTTGCTTTCGTTGCGCTCGTTGCGCCGTGTTGCTTTGCATGCTCGCCGTGGCCGCGTGCAAGTCGCCGCCTCCGCCGCCTGCGCCGACCATCGTGCGAATCAGCGTGAATGCGCTCGATGGCGTCAATCCGGATCACACGGGGCGGCCCTCGCCCGTCGTCGTGCGCGTGTACGAGCTGAAGACGACCGCCGCCTTCGATAGCGCCGATTTCTTCACGCTCTACGGCAAGGATCAGGCGACGCTCGGCGGCGATCTCAACGCGAAGAACGAATTCCTGCTGAAGCCGGGCGAAAGCCGCAGCGTGGAGCAGACGGTGCAGCCGGGCACGAAGTTCGTCGGGGTGATGGCGGCGTATCGGGATATCGAACGATCGCGCTGGCGTATCACCGAGCCCGTGCCGCCGAATCAGACGACGGTGATGAACGTGCGTGTCGATGCGGCCGATGTGAGTATCGCGGCGCAGGCGGTGCCTGCGGCGGTGGGGAAGAAGGTTGGGAAGTGACCAATTTTGGCTTCGGCCCATGTTCGCCAGTGATACTTTCGTATCCTAACGATACAGGGGACGATCAGAGATGGCTTGCCGACTATCGCGGGCGGCGTCATCGGGCAGTTCTTTCGAGCGCACGCGGAAATCTTCGTGGATCGATCTGCCCGCGTTCAACGGGCCGGCTATTTTCAGCGCGAAACCGGGCGATGTGTTGCCCGACGGGCGGATCGCTACGGCGATAAAAAGCTCAGGTTCAGATATGGCAGGAGCAGTCTTAGGGGAAAGCAGTTCGGATGGTGGCTCGCTGGCACTGAGCCTCGATGATGAGGACTCCACGCTCAATGCGGCACCGTTCGAGTATTCTGAAGACTCGCCGTTGGGTGACGTCTTGGACTCAGCGGCCAGGGCCGTAAGCGAGCCGGACGAAGCGCATTGCTTTGCCCAGTATGAGCGCGACCTCGACATGTGTAACGCGCTGTATACAGCAATGGGCGGCAGTCGTGGCGCGATCCTGTGTCGCCAGAACGCATTTGATCGTCATCAACAGTGCAGAGGATTTTGATGGCTGCTCATTCGCCGTATTCTGTCGTCTCCTACTCGGAAGACACACGAGTGTTCCTGGTTCACGCAATCGAGCCGGCCGCGATAGCGCCCTTACTCGCGGGCAAGCTGGAATTGCCTATTGCTCCGGAAGAGTTCGATAACAAACTGGACGATGAATTCGCGCGCCGCCTGAGCGTCGCCATGCTCAACCTGATCGCGTTAGGACAGCCGTAGATCAAGCGGTATATGAGCGTGACTCAGCAGCCGATGGACGAGCCCGAGTGAAATCAGACGTCGAAGGCGAACGGCAGCCATCCTGCGCACGGTGCCACTGAACATCGGCTGGCGATGCGGCACCGGGTTCGTGGTTCCTGGAAAAGATGCTTGAGGACTTTCTGACAGAGTCGCTAATTCGATCCATCCGCCCACGTCCGCCCCATTCGTCACACCAGACGCCCCACAAGCAGCCCCCCTTCCAAATTCCCCGCCCCCAATCGTTCTTTGACCGGAGCGCCCGGAACGCCCTCGCGTCCTGTAAGCGCCCGCCCGAGCCAAGGAATCGAGCCACCATGACCTGGCATCAACGCATGATCTGGTCCGAGGGCCTCTTCCTCGAACCGCAGCATTTCCAGCAGCATGACCGCTTCATCGAGCATCTCGTGCGCTCCCATGCGCGCGCGACCGAAGCGTGGTCGTGGGGCTGGGCCGCCGTGAGCATCGACGACATCGCGCTCGGGCTCGGCAAGATCGCGCTGTCGCAGGCGTTCGGCGTGCTGCCCGACGGCGTCGCGTTCTCCTTTCCCGACGACGCCCCCGCGCCGCCCCCGCTCGACATCCCGCCCGGCACGCGCGACGAAACCGTGCTGCTCGCACTCCCGCTCGCCCGCGCAGGCGCCAAGGAATTCGACTCCGATGCCGCCGCCACGGACCGCGTCGATCACCTGCGCTATCGCACGAGCGATACCTCCGTCGCCGATGTCACCACGAGCACCGATCGCGTCGCGCAAATCCGCGTCGGCGCGCCGAATCTGCGGCTCATGCTCGCGCGCGACGCCACCGACGCCTTCGCGACCATCGGCCTCGCGCGCGTGCTCGAGCGCCGCGCGGACAATCGCGTGGTGCTCGATCCCGCCTACATCCCGCCGATGCTCCACGCGCTCGCCGACGCGCGTCTTCTCGGCTACGCGCAGGAACTCGCGGGACTCGCGCATCAGCACGCGGACCGGCTCGCGAGCCGCCTCGCGAATCCGGGGCGCGGCGGCGTCGCGGAAATCGCGGATTTTCTGCTGCTGCAAACGCTCAACCGCTTCGAGCCGCAGTACGCGCATCTGCTGCAATCGCCGCTTCTGCATCCCGAACGCCTTTATCAGACGACGCTCGCGTTCGCCGGCGACCTCGCCGCCTTCGACGAGCGCCGCCGCGTGCCCGCGTATCCGCCGTATCGGCACGACGACATCGCCGCGTCGTTCGAGCCGCTGATGCGCGACGTGCGCCAACTGCTCGCGCAAGTGCGCGAACCGGACGCCGTCGCCATCGAATTGCAGAGCCGCAAGCCCGGCGTGCGCGTCGCGCTCATCAACGACCTCGAACTCGTGCGCAGCGCGGGCTTCGTCCTCGCGGCGAACGCGCAGATGCCGGGCGAGGCGCTGCGCACGCGCTTTCCCACGCAGGTCAAGATCGCGCCCGCCGAAAAGCTGCGCGATCTCGTCAATCTCGCACTGCCGGGCATCGGACTGCGCGCCATGCCGGTCGCGCCGCGTCAGATTCCGTTTCACGCGGGCTTTTCGTATTTCGAGCTGGATCGCGGCGGCGAGCTGTGGAAGGAACTGGAGCAGACCGGCAATCTGGCGATGTATATCGCGGGCGAATTTCCGGCGCTCGAACTCGAATTCTGGGCGATCCGCCATTGAGACCATCGGGCATCGACGACATGACGAACCACGACGATCCCTTCGCCGGCTTCGAATCCGACCAGACGATGATCAAGCCGAATCCGGGCGCGCGCCGCCGCGTGCCCGGCGCGAGCGAATCGCGCGGCGGCGGGAACACCGAAGGCGCATACACCTCGGATTCCGACCCGCGCGCCTTCGACGCCGCATTCGTTCAGGGCGGCGCGGTCAATCCGCTCGTCGCCGCGTGCGCGCCGCTTCTGCAACTCGCGCCGCGCATCCGTGCGATGAGCGCCTGCGCCGATCCCGCCGCGCTACGCGATTCGCTCGCCGCCGGCGTGCGCCGCTTCGAGGCGCAGGCGCGCGTGAACGGCGTCCCCGCCGAGCAGGTCACGGCGGCGCGCTACATGGTCTGCACCATGCTCGACGAAGCCGCCTCCGGCACGCCTTGGGGCGCGGGCGTTTGGGCGCGGCAAAGCCTGCTCGTGACCTTCCACAACGAAGCGTGGGGCGGCGAGAAAGTCTTCAAGCTGCTCGCGGGACTCGCGCAGAAGCCGTCCGAGCATTTGCATTTGCTGGAGTTGTCGAACATCGTGCTCGCGCTCGGCTTCGAAGGGCGCTATCGCGTGGCGGCGCAAGGCAGGCAAACGCTCGACGCGATCCGCGCGCGGCTTCATCAGCTGATCCGCAAGGAGCGCGGCGATCCGGAGCGCGCGCTCTCGCCGCACTGGGAAGGCGTGCCCGCCGCGCGCCGCCGCACCACCGACGTGCTGCCGGTCTGGGTCGCGGGCGCGCTCGCGCTGCTCGTGCTCGCCGCCGCGTGGCTCGCGATGAGCTTCCAGCTCGGCCGCCTCTCCGACCCCGCGTTCGCCGCGCTCGCGTCGATCCGCGCGGGCGCGCAACGGCCGCTCGTCGTCACGCAGGCGGCGAAGCCGCGTCTCGCCGAATTCCTCGCGCAAGATATTCGCGATGGCCTCGTCGCCGTCGATGACCGCGTCGATCGCTCGGTCATCACGCTGCGCGGCGACAACGTGTTCAGCCCGGGCAGCGCGCAAGTGTCGGCGCAAACGCGGCCGCTGATCGGGCGCATCGCGGCGGCGCTCGGCGCGGTCCCCGGCAACATCCTCGTCACCGGCCACACCGACGACCGGCCGATCCGCTCGGCGCGCTATCCGTCGAACTGGGAACTCTCGCAGGAACGCGCGACGAACGTGCGCGACCTGCTCGCGGCCACGGTGCCAGCCGCCCGCCTGAAAGCCGAAGGCCAAGGCGACGCCGACCCCGTCGCGCCCAACGACTCCCCCGCCGGGCGCGCGCGCAACCGGCGCGTCGAGGTGACGCTTTTCGCCAGGCCGGGCTCGTGATCATGAAGAAGATCCTCTCGATCCTGTTTCATCCCGTGCTGCTGACCAGCATCGGCTTCCTGCTGATCGCCGGCGTGATCTGGATCGCGGGGCCGCTGCTGTCGTTCGCGGGCAACTATCCGCTCGAATCGACGACGGCGCGCGGCATCGCCATCGGCTGCGTCGCGCTGCTGCTCGTGCTGCGGATGCTGCTCTCCGCGTGGCGCGCGCGTCGCACGCAGGCGGCGTTGTCGAAGGGATTGTCAGCAGGATTCGCGATGCGCGACGCGCCGCCGCCCGCGCGCGCCGCCGCGCCATCGGCGGGCGAAGCGGAGGTCGCGACGCTCTCGCAACGCTTCGACGAAGCGCTCGCCGTGCTGCGCGACGCGCGCATCACCGCGTCCGGCGGCAAGCCCGGCTGGCGCGACTGGATCACGTTCTCGGGCAGGCAATATCTGTATCAGTTGCCGTGGTACATGTTCATCGGCGCGCCGGGCGCGGGCAAGACGACCGCGCTCGTCCATTCGGGCCTGCGCTTTCCGCTCGCCGAGCGATTCGGCACCGACAAGATTCGCGGCGTCGGCGGCACGCGCAACTGCGACTGGTGGTTCACCGACGAAGCCGTGCTCATCGACACCGCCGGCCGCTACACCACGCACGAAAGCGACCGCGACGCCGACCAGACCGCGTGGCAGGGCTTTCTCGCGCTGCTCAGGAAGACGCGCCCGCGCCAGCCGATCAACGGCGTGTTCCTCACGCTCGCCGTGCCCGATCTGCTCGCGGCCACGTCCGCGAACGCGGGCGACATGGCCGCCACGCTGCGCGCCCGCATGCGCGAGCTGATCCAGGCGTTCGGCACGCGCTTTCCGGTCTACGTGCTCGTCACCAAGACGGATCTGCTCGCGGGCTTCACGGAGTTTTTCGCGGACATGTCGAAGGAAGAGCGCGCGCAGGTCTTCGGCTTCACGTTTCCGTACGATCCCGCGCATCCCTTGACCGACGCCGAATTCGCCGCGCGCATCGATGCCGAGCTGAATGCGCTCGAAGCGCGGCTCGTCGCGCGCGTGCCGGACCGGCTGAACGCGGAAAGCGGGCTTGCCGCGCGCGCGGCGATCATCGGCTTTCCGCAGCAGTTCGCGGCGTTGAAGCCCGTGCTGGCCGAAGCGCTCGCCGCGACCTTCGTGCAGTCGAAGCACGACGAGCTTCCGTTCGTGCGCGGCGTCTATTTCACGAGCGGCACGCAGGAAGGCACGCCGATCGATCGCGTGATGGGCGCGCTCGCGCGGGCGTTCCATATCGATCGCATCGAGCGCGGCGCGCAGCCGGCACGCGCATCGGGCGGGCGCAGCTATTTCATCGAACGATTGCTGAAGCAGGTCGTGTTCGCGGAGCAAGGGCTCGCGGGATCGAACCTGCAATGGGCGCGGCGGCGGCATCTGCGGCGGCTGTCGGCGTATGCGGGCATCGCGGCGTTGAGCGCGTGCGTGCTGGCGCTGTGGGGCACGAGCTATCTGCGCAACCGCGCGTATGTGCAGCACGTCGAACAGGCCGCGCGCGCGGCGAAAGAGGCGGTCGCGGGGACATCGGCGGCGAATACGAGTCTCGTCGCGCTGCTGCCGATTCTCTCGGCGGTGCAAAAGCTCGGCTCCACGCCGCAAGTCGATGCCGCGCATCCGCCGCTCGCGATGCAATGGGGCCTGTGGCAAGGCGCGAAACTCGACGCCGCCGCGAACGGCGCATACGAACGGCTGCTCACCGATCTCTTCCTGCCGAAGCTCGCCGCGCGCATCGAGGAGCAGGCGCGCAGCGCGAACGCGTCGAATCCCGGCTACGCGTACGAAGCGCTCAAGGCGTATCTGATGCTGCATCAGCCGGATCATCAGGACCCCGATGCGCTCAAAGTGTGGATCGTCACCGACTGGGACCGCTCGCTGCCGCGCGAGGTCGGCAACGAGGAGCGCGCGGCGCTGGCCGGCCATCTGGATGCGCTGTTTTCGCGCGGCGTCGTGCATCCTGATTTGCCTTTCGACGAACGTCTCGTGGCCAGTGTGCGTTCGATGCTCGCCGCCAGCACGCTCGCGCAGCGCGTCTACGGGCGCGTGAAGCAGCAAGGCGTGGGCGCGGATTACCCGGAATTCACCGTCGCGCGCGCGGGCGGGCCGAACGCGCAGCTCGTCTTCGTGCGGGCGAGCGGCGCGCCGCTCACGCGCGGCGTGCCGGGGCTGTATTCGTTCGACGGCTATCACAAGGCGTTCCTGAAAGCCGTCGATGACACCGCCGCGCAACTCGCGAGCGAAGAGCCGTGGGTGCTCGGCATCCGCGATCAAAGCGGCCTGCCGCGCGGCGATCCCGCAGCGATGCAGCGCCTGACGCAGGACGTGCGGCTGCTGTACTTGCAGGACTACGCGCGCACATGGACGGAATTTCTGAACGACATCCGCATCGTGCGCGCGGACACGCTTTCGCAGTCGGTGCAGATCGCGCGCATTCTCTCCGCGCCGGATTCGCCGCTCGCGATGCTCGTGCGGGCCGCATCGCGGGAAACAACGCTCGCCGCGAAGCCGGACAACGAAGCGACGGTCGTCGACAAGGCGAACGACAAGATCAGCGCCGCGCGCGAGCGGCTCGAAAAGATCATTCGCGGACCGGACCCCACGCGCATCGCGCCGGCCGCGCCGGGAATGCGGCTGGAGAGCGTCGTCGACGATCGCTTCGCCGGCCTGCGCGCGCTCGCGACGAGTCCCGGCGGCGGGCAGCCCGCGCCGATCATGCAGACGCTCGCGCTCATCAACGATGTCTACGCGTACCTGAGCGCCACCGACGAAGCCTTGCAGCAGAAGACCGCGCCGCCGCCTTCGGACGCGCCCGCGAAGCTGCGTTCGCAGGCCGCGCGCATGCCCGAGCCGATCCGCACGGCGCTGCTCGACTTAGGCAGTCAGGGCGCGGCGCAGACGCTGCAGGCGCGTCGCGTGAATCTGTCGGCGGACCTGAAGGAGTCGATTTCCGCGTTCTGCAACCGCGCGGTGGCGGGGCGCTATCCGTTCGTGCCGGCGTCCGGCCGCGACGTGCTGCCCGAGGACTTCGGCACGCTGTTCGCGCCGGGCGGCAAGTTCGACGACTTCTTTCAGAAGAACCTGGCGCAGGACGTGGACGTATCCGCGAAACCGTGGGCCTTTAAGAAATCCGATTCCACCGCGACGCAGATCAGCCCCGCCGGGCTCGCGCAGTTCGAGCGCGCGGCGACCATTCGCGGCGTGTTCTTTCGGGGCGGCGGCAAGACGCCGGCGCTGGCGTTGCAGTTCAAGCCGCTCGACATGGACCCGTCGATTCTTTCGTTCACGCTCGACATCGACGGGCAAATCCTCACCTACGCGCACGGCCCGCAGGTTCCATCGGCTATTCAGTGGCCCGGCGCGCGCGGCTCGGGCCGCGTGAGCCTGCAACTGACGCCGCCGCCGTCGAACGCAGCGAGCAATCTGGTGTTCGAGGGACCGTGGGCGCTTTTCCGCATGTTCGACCGGCTCGACGTGCAGCCGACGGGCCAGCCAGAGCGCTTCATCGTCACGTTCGATGTGGAGGGGCGCAAGGCGCGCTTCGAGGTGACGGCGAACAGCGTCGAGAATCCGTTCCGGCTCGCCGATTTGCGCGCGTTCTCGTGTCCGGAACGCCTATGAGCGACGATCTCGCCGACGCCCTCGCCGATGAAGGCCCGGCCATTCCCGGCTGGTACGGCAAGCTGCCGTCGCTCGGCGATTTCGCGGCGCGGCGGCTCTCGGATGCGTTCGTCGCGCCGTGGGACGCGTGGCTCGCGCAGCGCGTCGCGGAAACGCAGCTTGCGCTCGGCGCGGACTGGCTCGAGTTCTATCTCACGTGTCCGGTGTGGCGCTTCTTCGCGATGCCGGGCGCGATTGCGCCGACGCTCACGCAGTGCTGGGCGGGCGTGGTGATGGCGTCGGTGGATCGCGTGGGCCGGCATTTTCCGCTGACGATCGCGGCGTCGCTGCCGTGCCCGCCTGCGCGCGGCGGCGAGATCGTCGCGCTGTGGGACTGGCTTTCGGCGATAGAAGGCGTGGCGCTCGCCGCGCTCGATTTCGACCACAGCATCGAGCGCCTCGACGCGCAGCTCGCCGCGCTGCCCGCGCCCTCGCCCGCGCCGCCCGTCAACGATGCGCGCGCGGCCGTGCTGACCGAACCGTGGATCGTGCAGTCGGCGGCGGCGCTACCGGATGCGCTCGCGCGCACCTTCGCCCCGGTCTGGCAGACGGAGCTTTATGGCATGAGCATGTGGACGTCGGCGCAGTGCGCGCAACCGGAAGAATCGACGGACGACGCGCAGGACCCGCCGACAGCGACGCCACGCCCGTTCACCATCTGGCCGGCGTACGGCTTGCCGGACACGGCGCTTTTCACGACGCTCTTGCGGGACCGCGCATCATGAACGCGACCGGCAGGCGTCCCGACGAGCGCGATCCGGACGGCGGCGACGAAGGCAAGACCGAGGTCAACATCGAGGCCGGCGGCGAGGACGACAAGACGGTGATCGTGAGCGGCGCGCGCGTGCCGTTGCCGAACAAGCCGGGCATGCCGGGCAAGCCCGCGACGCCGCCCACTGATGGCGTCCTGCCGCCCGGCACGCGGCTCGGCGAGTTCGAGATCTTGGGGCTGATCGGCGAAGGCGGCTTCGGCATTGTGTATCGCGCGCTGGATACGTCGCTGGATCGCGAGGTGGCGGTGAAGGAGTACATGCCGTCTGCGCTGGCGGCGCGCGTCGGGGCGACGCAGGTGCAGGTGAAATCGTCGCGATACGAGAGCATGTTCCGCGCGGGCCTGAAGAGCTTCATCAACGACGAGGCGCGGCTGCTTGCGCGATTCGATCATCAGTCGCTCGTGAAGGTGTATCGCTTCTGGGAGGCGAACGGCACGGCGTACATGGTGATGCCGTACTACCGGGGCGTGACGCTCAAGGACGCGTTGAAGGCGATGCCGAAGCCGCCTGACGAAGCGTGGCTGCGCGCGCTGCTGACGCCGCTCGTCGATGCGCTCGCCGTGCTGCATGCGTCGAACTGTTTTCATCGCGACATATCGCCGGACAACATCATCCTGCTCGACGATAGCCATCGTCCGGTGCTGCTGGACTTCGGCGCGGCGCGGCGCGTGATCGGCGACATGACGCAGGCGTTGACGGTGATTCTGAAGCCGGGTTATGCGCCGATCGAGCAGTATGCGGAGGTGGCGTCGCTGAGGCAGGGGCCGTGGACGGATCATTACGCGCTGGCCGCGATGGTGTATTTCGCGATCACGGGCAAGACGCCGCCGCCGTCGGTTGGGCGCATGGTGAGCGATGCGTACCAGCCGCTCGCGAAGCTGGCGGCGGGCCGCTATTCGGAGCGCTTTCTAAGGGCGATCGATCATGCGCTGGCGGTGTCGCCGGCGGACCGGCCGCAGACGGACCGGCAATTCGCGGATGAACTGGGGATTGCGCTGGATGTGGCGTCGGCGGAACGTGCGGCGGGCACGGATGCGTCGCGCGGTAGAAGTGCGTCGCGGCGGCGCGTGCGCTGGATGGTCGGCGCGGCGTGCGCGCTGGTGGTGGCGGCGCTCGGCTGGTTCGTGCCGAAGCTGATGCAGCAAGGTCCGCAGGTGGCGAGAGTGGATCGTGTGGATCGTGTCGATCGAGTGCAGGGGACGGCGAGCGAGGCGGCGGGATCGGCGGCGGCGCCTGTATCGATGCCGGCTGCGTCGCCGGCTGTTTCGCCGATCACACCGCCGCCGCCTGCGTTGCCGCCGTATACGCCTGCTGGTGAGTTTGCGCGGATTGAGGCGTTGTCGGATCCGTCGGTTGGGGTGAAGGTGGAGGTGCCGTTGGCGCGTGCGGTGGTGGATCGGGACCGGTTGCGCTTCATGGTGACGAGCGATCGCGATGGATATCTGTATGTGTTCGCGGTCGATCCGGCGAACCAGTATTTGCAGTTGTTTCCGAATGAGTTGGATCGAGACAATCGGATCGATGCGGGGAGGCGGATGGTGTTGCCGCGAGCGGCGTGGCCGATGCAGGCGGGCGAGCCGATTGGGGAGAATCATTTCGTGGCGATCGTGTCGTTGGCGCCGCGAGATTTTTCGGCGTTGGATTTGACGCACGATTCGGTATTCCCGAGTTTGTCGACTTCGGCGCAGGCATTGGCGGCGGCGCAGCGGACGTTGAGTGCGTCGCCGTTTGCGGGTGTGCCGTCGTGCGGGAGTGCGGCGCCGTCGTGTCCGGTGGCGTATGGAGCGGCGACGTTCAAAATCGACGTGGTGCGTTCGTCTAAATGATGGGTGACATTGAAAGGCACCGATGGTGTTAACGAGCCGAGGGGCTCGGAGGACGTGGCGCTCAGTGGGCGTGGAGGGTGATTCAGGGTTGATTCAAGCTGAGTGCCAACGTTGTTCTACGGAGTGCTGTGTTATGGCTTGATGGATGAAGAAAAACCGAAAGGCTTGAGAGACCACGAGGCATTGAAAGCACCGATGGTGTTAACGAGCCGAGGGGCTCGGAGGACGTGGCGCTCAGTGGGCGCGGAGGGTGATTCAGGGTTGATTCAAGCTGAGTGCCAACGTGGTTCTACGGAGTGCACCCTGATTCAGAACAGCGGGCGAAAAGGCTGCTTTCTTTGGTTACTTTCTTTGCAGCAGCAAAGAAAGTGACCCCCGCCCCGGGGAGGGGCGAGCTAATAGACCGACACGAAAATAAGAAAAGGGAAAACGTGACGAGGAAACCATGTCACAAGAAGCGAAGGGCTCCGACGAATTAACCGTGTTAAAGCTGCTAGCCGCAGCAGCGGCAATAAGCATAGCGAGTGGTTGCGCGACAAACCCACCGCCCGCTGCCGCGGAGGCAAATGCCCCCACGCTAGCACCACAGAACGAAGCGAAAGAAGAACCGAGCATAGTAAGCGCCGCACCGACGGGGCAAGAGCCTGGCATAACGAGCCCGTTACCGGCGACCCCATCGGCCCAACTGTCGGGCACAGCGACCCCGTTCGCGACAAAGAACGCCTTGTACACCCCGGTCCCCTTCACAGCCGTCCCCGGCTGGTCGAGGGATGACGTAGCCGAATCCTGGGAAGCCTTCCGCCGGAGCTGCTCGGTGCTGGGCGGCAAACCCGCCTGGGCCGCCCCGTGCGCGGCATCGCGAAAAATAAGCGCAACGGACCGCACCGCCATCCGGCAGTTCTTCGAAGAGAACTTCACGGTCTATCAGATCAGCAACGTGGACCGCACATCGCGCGGCGTGTTGACCGGCTACTACGAACCGGTGATGCGCGGCAGCCGCCGCTACGAACCGCCGTACGTGTACCCGGTCTACGGCGTCCCGCGCGACATGCTCTTCCTCGATTCCCGCAAGCTGCCACCGAACGCGCGCTCGGAACCGATGATGGCGCGCATCGAAGGCCGCTCGGTGGTACCGCTCGCGGCGCTTTCGATGAGCCGGGCGAAGGGCGTCTACGCGCTCGATTTAGGCAACAGCGTGCCCGACATCCGCGACAAGAAGCTGCGGCTGCGCCTCGTGGGCGGGCGCATCGTGCCGTACCTGTCGCGCGCGCAGATCGAACGCGGGCGCATCGATGCGCCGGTGCTGGCCTATGTCTCCGATCCCGCGATGCTCTACTCGATGCAATTGCAGGGCGCGGGAAAGATCGTGCTGCCGGACGGCGTGAGCGTGATCCGGCTCGCTTATGCCGAGCAAAACGGCTTCGCATTCAATCCGCCGGTTGCGAGCGCGCAGAGCAAGGGTCGCAAGATCCTGGTGCGCGGCGTCGAGATCGCGCTGGAAGAAGGCGCAGTGAGCGTGACGAACACGCCGGATGGCGCGGGCGCGTCCGCATCCGACGACACGCCTCAATCTCCGCTGCTGCGCGGCGCGCAGGACGCGGACGCATCGCCTTCGAGCGACGATCAAAGCGCCGACGCCAACCCCGACTCCCCGCTCCTGCGCGGCTTCACGCTTGCTAAGAGCGCGACGCCCGCGGTGCATCCGGCGCGCGTGAGCACGCCATCGGTTTCGGGAAATGCAGGCGTGGCGCGGATCGATTCGCCGCGCGCAACGACCACAGCGCCCGCTCCGCTCACCTCGACGCCCCTCGCCTACACGTTCGCCACATCCGATCCGAGCTACGTCTTCTTCCGCCCGATTCCGGATTCGTCGTCGGGGCCGATCGGCGCGCTCGGCGTGCCGCTGTCGCCCGAACGCTCCGCCGCGATCGATCCGCGCACCACGCCGCTCGGCGCACCCGTGTTCATCGATGCGAGCGAGAGCGGATCGGGGGCATCGGTCACGCGGCTTTTGATGGCGCAGGACGCGGGCGGCGCGATACGTGGCGCGGTGCGCGCGGACTACTTCTTCGGCACCGGCGCGCAGGCGCAGCAGAAGGCGAGCAGAATGAAGCAGCCGACGCAGATGTGGCTGCTGCTGCCGAAGGGGCTGCGCATCTCCGCGAAGGAATCGGGCGTGCGCGTGCGCGGCGGACCCGCGTTGCCGAGCGCGGATTGCGTCGTGAGCGACCCGGACTTGTGCGTCGACGATACACAGTGAATGATGCGTGATGCGCGCACGAGAAAAGCGCCGCGCATCGCGACACTCAGCCGGGAGACAGCATGAGGTTCCTCGTCGCCGACGACCACGAACTGATCCGTCAGGCCGTCAAGTCGCTGTTGCGCGGAATCGATCCCGAAGCGCAATTCGACGAAGCCGATAGCTGGGACACGCTCGCCGCCGCCGCGCGGCCCGAAGCGAACCACGATCTCGCCATCGTGGACCTGCACATGACGGGCATGGCGGGCGCGTCGTCGCTGGCGACGCTGCTGAAGGCGAATCCCGCGCTGCCGCTCGTCGTGCTCTCGGCGGAAGAATCCGTCGATGAAATGCGCGCCGTGCTCGCCGCCGGCGCGCTCGGCTTCGTGCCCAAGCGCGAGCCGGCCAACGTCATGCTCAAGGCCATCGAACTCGTGCTCTCGGGCGGCGCGTATGTGCCGATCGAGGCGCTCAGTCTCATCGGCGCGGCGCGGTCTGCACCGGCGCGACCCGCGTGTCCTTCCCCGACCATCACGACGAACGGCCCCGCCGCCGCGCTCGCGCCGCATCATCTGCATCTGATGGAAAACCTCTCGCCACGGCAGCGCGAAATCATGCGGCTCGTGCATCGCGGCTGCACCAACAAAATGATCGCGCGCGAACTGCAAGTCGCCGAAGGAACCGTCAAGGTCCATCTGTCGGTCATTTTCCGGGCGCTCGGCGTGCATAACCGCTCGTCGGCGATCGCGGTCATCAACGGCTGGCTGCAGGCGGGGCGCGAACTCTAGGTGCTTCGTTCGATTCACGCGGCCTCGTTCTGCCCGCTCTCCTGCAAGAGCATGTCGAGCGTGCGGCGCAGACGTGCCGGCGTCACCGGCTTGCGCAGGACCGGCACGCCATCGGCGGCGAGCGCGGACAGTTCGGGCGATGCCATGTCGCCGGTAATCATCACGCACGCCAGTTCGTTGTGTCCGCGCCGCCGCAGCGCCTCGCGCACAGCGCTAATCGCCTCCACACCGGTTTGCTGACGGCCGATCCGGTAGTCGCAAAGAAACGCGTCCGGCACGAAGCCCTCGGCGATCGCACGCACCGCCGCGAGTTCGTCGCGGCAGCCGCGCACGACGCAACCCCAGCGCGTGAGCAGCGTGCCGAGAGCATCGAGATTGGCGGGGTCGTCATCGACACACAGAATCTGGCGGCCTTCGAGCGGCGCGCCCACCGAAGGCGGCGCGGAAAGACTCGCGGTAATCAGCCCCGCCTCGCCGACCTTGACCGGCACGCGCACGGTCGTGCCGCGCCCGAGGTCCGAGCGCAGCGTGAGTTCGTCGCCGAGCATGCGGATGAGGCGTCGCACCGTCGGCAGGCCGAGGCCGTGTCCTTGCCGCACCGGGAATTGCGGCAGCGGCACCTGATAGAACTCCTCGAAAACGAGTTCGTGTTCGTGCGGCGCGATGCCGATACCCGAATCGCGCACTTCGATATGGCAGCGCTCGCGATCCACGCCGTGCCGCACGCCGATCCAGATCGCGCCGCGCTCGGTGTAGCGCACCGCGTTGGACACGAGGTTGATGAGAATGCGTTCGAGCAGCACGGGGTCCGTATTCGCGATGCAATCGGTCGGCGCGATCCTGAACGCAAGCCCTTTCGCGGCGGCGGCGGGACGGAACTGCTTGTCGATGCGCGCGAGCAGTTCCGAGAGCCGGAAGTGCTGCGTGATGACCTGCGTGACGCCGCTTTCGATGCGCGCGAGATCGAGCACCTGATTGAAGAGATGGTTCAGCGCCTCGACGTTCGCCATGATGTGCTGCGCCGTTTCATCGCGTTCTTCGGCTTTCGCGCCGCGTTCGCACAGCGCTTGCGCAAGCAGGCCGATGGCGTGCAGCGGCTGCCTGAGATCGTGGCTCGCGGCGGCGAAGAAGCGGGTCTTGGCGCGGCTCGCATCTTCGATCAGGCACTTCTGCCGCGTGATGGTCTCGGCGAGCCGTTGCTGGTTCACGAGCGCCGCGACGATGCGCCTATATCGCCGCCGATGCTGCGCCGCGAACACGCATACCGCGACGCCGCACGCGGCGAGCAGCGCGCTCATTTCAACGCGCGCGGGCCCCGGCAGAATCAGATTCAAGACGATGGCGGGCGCGATCAGCGTCAACACGGCGGCGGACAGATTCAACGCACACAGCCCGTTCGACGCGTATGCGAGCGCGGCCAGCGCGACGAGCAGCACGGTATGGATAGCGGCGGTTTCGTCCATATCGTTTCGGATCGCGAACCACATAGAAAAACCGGGAGCCGCGTGAAGCGCTACGTTGGCGAGCGCGTGAACATTGATCCATTCGCGTGCGCTCAAGGCAAACGGATGAAGACGCCGCCACGCCCACACCGTCAGCATGAGCGCGATGCCCACGCCATAGAAATGCATGCAGAGAAGAGTGAGCCGCGTGTCGCCGGGGCGGGTGAGATAGACCGCGCCGAGAAGGGAAATGGCACAGCCGTGCGCGATGAACGATGCAGGGTCCGCGGCATATAGCGCGTTCGCGAGATCGGTGTCGATCTCTCTTTGCTCACGATCGCCTGGCATTCTGTCATCCCCTTGTCGCGGTGCACGCCGGGTCGGTTCAGAAAGCAGGCGGACGATGCGGACCGCGTACACGGCATGGCCGTGAAGCGATCGTGCAGGTCCCGTGCTCGACTGGTTTACCCGAGAGTTTAGGCGACGGCTATCACTTAATCCATATTGGACGATCCCTCCGAAAAAACCATACTCATCGCGTAGCCACCGATAAGGGGGGATGCGATGGATACCTTGACGATGGACGCGGCCGCCGATGCCGGTCCCGTATCGACACTGGCCACGCTGTGGCGGCGCAGGACGCATCTGTCGCACGACGAAATGGTTTCGATCTATACGCTCGTGCGCAGCGCGTTGCGCAGCTACCATCCTCCCGAGTTGCAGTCGCTTCGGGAAGACAAGGAAGAGCTGATCGCGCAGTTCATCTACTCGAAGGTGCTGAGGCTCGAGCCGGGACACACCGATACGCATTCGAGCGATCAGAGCGCGCCGTCGAGCCGCTACGCCGTATGCACGTATTTCAGGCGCTTTTTGATCGATTGCCTGCGAAGCGCGAGCTATCAGCGCGACGTGTCGATCGAAGTGGACGGCATCGGTCAGCAAGTGGATGAACACGCGCACGCCGTAGCCGATCCGGTCGAATCCGTTTTGATGCAATACGGGCTTTGCGAAGCGCGCGTGCGGCTGCTCGCGCGCGAGTTCATCGACGGCCTCGACAAGTACGAGCGGCTCGTGCTCGCGGGCACGCTCGGCTGGTCATCGGGCGGCAAGGGCGGACTGTCGGGCGTGGCGGCGCGGCATCACATCCCGTCGTATCACTATCGCGCGGTCAAGCTCGGCGTCACCGTCAAGAAGTCCGCGCAAAGCGACGACTTCGCGGCCACCAAGATCGGCCGATGGATCAGCGCGACGCTCGGCATTGCGATCATCGCCGACAATCAGTCCGCGATCTTCGTCATTCTGAATCTGCTCGCTGTGGAGTCGGGGCCGGGCGCAGCTTGAGATGGACGGGCGCGTGGCGTGTCATCTGAACACCCGCGCCCACGCCGCCCGAACGCGGCGCGCCCGGTCTTCGAGCAGATAGGACGCGGCCAGCGCGAAAAGGCCGGCCATCACGCCCGTCAGCGCGTGCTCCAGCCACGGAACGCGATAGCCGCTGCGGTGCGAGAGGACATCGCCCAGCGCGGTGAGCAGGCCGACCATCAGCGCATTGCCGAAGCGCAGCGCGTAGATGCGCTTCACCGCCGGCACGAAGCTCAGCAGCACGGCGAGCGTGCCGGTGACAAGACCCGTGCGCAGCGCGACGGTCCAGTGCACGACGCTCAGCAGATTGCCCCAGCTTCCCGGCATGCAGGTCATGCATGCGCTGACCGGCTGCCAGAAACGCTGAACGAAAAGACGGACGCGGCGCTTCCAATCGATCGACATTGCAGTGGATCAGCGAGTTCGCGGTAGACCTTCCTTGCATCGCCGGGCGACGATACAACGAGTATGGTAGGCCCGCGATCCAAATGCAAACCGCCGCTGCATCGCTCAATCGAGCGCCTCGCGTGATCCCTCGCGCATGCAGTGAACGGCGATCACGCTCAATACGCCGCACGCAATCACGTACCAAGCGGGCGCGAGCACGCTGCCGGTCACGACGATGAGCGTCGTCACGAAGAACTGCGCGAAGCCCCCGAAGATCGCCACGCCGATGCTGTACACGATAGCCGCGCCCGTCGCCCGCACGCTGCGCGGAAAGAGTTCGCCGAGCATCGCGCCGACCGGCCCGACATTGAGCGAATGCACGACGGAAAGCGCCGTCACGACCGCGAACAGCGTGCCCGCCGTCGGATGGCGGTTGAGCAGCACGAAGGCGGGATAGATCGCGAGCATGAGCACGATGCGCGTGGCCTGCGCGAGACGCTTGCGGCCGAAGCGGTCGGAGAGATACCCGCCCACGGGCGTCAGCACGAACAGCACCGCGCCCGCGATGCAGCCCGAGAGCATCGAGGTCCATCCGGGCAGGCCGAGCGTCTTCACGCCGTAGATCGACAGATAGAACACGATGATGAAATGCGCCGATGTCCCGCCGATGGTGAGCCCGAGTCCCGAAAGCAACGCGCGGCCGTGATGACGCAGCACCGCGCGAAGCGGCGTCTTGTTTTGCGTGTGCGACTGCGACGAGACGGCGGCATCGACGGACTGCACGTGAGGCGCTTCTTCCATCGTGCGGCGCAGCCACCAGCCGACCGGCACGATCAGCGTGCCGATGACAAACGGCACGCGCCAGCCCCATCCTTCGAGTTGCGCGGGCGTGAGGGCCGCGCTCAGCGCCACGCCGGTCAGCGCGCCCGCGAGCGCGGCAAGACCCTGGCTCGCGAACTGCCACGACGCATACAGCCCGCGACGATTCGACGGCGCCTGTTCGAGCAGCAGCGTCGTGGATGCGCCCACTTCCCCGCCCGCCGAGAAGCCTTGCAGGAGCCGCGCGATCACGAGCAGCACGGGCGCCGCGACGCCCGCCTGCGCATATGTCGGCGCAATCGCGATGAGCGCGGTCCCGAGCGCCATCAGCCCGAGCGTGAGCAGCATCGCCTTCTTGCGACCGGCGCGGTCCGCGTACATGCCGATGACGATCCCGCCGAGCGGCCGCGTGAAGAAGCCGACGCCGAAGCTCGCCACCGCGAGCAGCAACTGGCCGACCGGATCGTGCACCGGAAAGAACAGCTTGCCGATGATGAGCGCGAAGAACGCATAGACGGTGAAGTCGTAGAACTCGAGCGCGTTGCCGACGGCGGCCGCCGTGACGAGACGCACGCGCGCCGCGCGCCCGCTCAAGGGCTGTCTCGTGCGTGCGTTACCGGCGATTGCGGGGGTATCCATGTCGTGCTCCAGTGTGCGCGTGGCGTGAGTCGATAACGATGTCGATGAGAATCAGTCGGCGAGCCAGGCTTCGGCGAGCCGGACCCAGTAGCTCGCGCCGGTCGCGAGAATGTCGTCGTTGAAATCGTAGCCGGGGTTGTGCACCATGCAGCCGCCCTTCGATCCCACGCCGTTGCCGATCCACGCGTAGCTTCCGGGACATGCTTCGAGCATGAACGCGAAGTCCTCGCTGCCCATCAGCGGCGCGGCGGCGGGATCGACGCGTTGCGCGCCGAGCATGTTCGTCGCGACTTGCGTGGCGAACGCGGTCGGCTCCGCATGATTCACGAGCACGGGATACCCCAGTTCGTAGTCGATCTCGGCGGTGCAGCCGAACGCGCTCGCCTGCGCGTGCGCGAGCGCCGAAATGCGCTCCTTCAACTGCATGCGCACGGCGGCGTCGAGCGTGCGCACGGAGAGCTTCATCAGCGCGGTCTCGGGAATCACGTTGTTCGCTTCGCCCGCCTGCACGCTGCCGACGGTGACGACCGCCGGTTTCTGCGCATTCACTTCGCGCGCGACGATGCTGTTCAGCCCCAGAATGATCGATGCCACCGCCGACATCGGATCGCGCGCGGCGTGCGGCATCGCGCCATGACCGCCGACGCCGCGCACGACGATCGACACGCGGTCCGACGACGCCATCGCCGGCCCCGGCGTGAAGAACATCTCGCCCGCGGGCAAGCCCGGCATGTTGTGCAGGCCGAACACGGCATCGCAGGGGAAGCGCTCGAAGAGGCCGTCTTCGATCATCGCTCGAGCGCCCGCCTCGCCTTCCTCGGCGGGCTGGAAGATCACGTTGAGGGTGCCGGAGAACTGCCCGCTCGACGCGAGATGACGCGCCGCGCACAGCAGCATGGCGGTGTGGCCGTCGTGACCGCAGGCGTGCATCACGCGCGCGGTCTTGCTGGCGTAAGGCAGGCCGGTGGTTTCTTCTATCGGCAGCGCGTCCATGTCGGCGCGCAGGCCGATGCGCTTCGTGCCGTCGCCCTGTTTCAGCACACCCACGACGCCCGTCCTGCCGAGACCGCGATGCACGTGGTATCCCCATTCGGCGAGCAGCCCGGCGACGAGATCGCTCGTCTGCGTTTCATCGAACGCAAGTTCCGGATGCTCGTGAATGCGCCGCCGCACATCGACGAAATCGGCTGCAATGGCGGCAATGCCGGGGATGATCGGGTCAACTGAAAGCATCTTGGCTCCTCGAACGCGTCGCGTGGTTCATCGATCGATTGAGCATAGGCAGTCGAAAATAATCGCAAAAGACAGTAAATTCCGTCTATGACGACCCACGGTTGTCGGCGAAAACCCTAGGTATTCCCAGGTGACAGCATGACGATGAAGTACCACCAGTTGCGCGCGTTCCTCTCCGTGGTCGAGCAAGGGAGCATTCGCGCCGCGGCGCGCAGCCTGTTTCTCTCGCAGGCGGCGCTGACGAAAGCCATCAAGGAACTGGAACAGGATCTGGGCGTGCCGCTCATCGTGCGGACCGCGCGCGGCGTCCAGCTCACCGCGTTCGGCCAGCAGTTGCGCGTGCGCGCGAAGCTCGTGGTGAGCGAAATGCGGCGCGCCGAAGACGACATCGTGCAGATGAAGGGCGCAGGGTCGGGCAGCGTGAGCGCGGCCATCACGCCGACCGCCGCGCTTTCCGTGCTGCCGCAGGCCTACGCGATGTTCCGCCGCGAGATGCCGCAGGCGAAGGTGAGTTTCATCGAAGGCTTTCCGGGCGTCGCGCTTCCGCGTCTGCGCGACGGCACGCTCGATCTCGTCGTCGCGGTCATCATGGCCAGTCAGTTGTCGGCCGAATTCGACTACGTGCCGCTGTACGAATCGCATTCGGTGATCGTCGCGCGCAAGGATCATCCGCTGCGTCATGCCACGCGCCTCGCCGATCTCGCGGATGCCGAATGGCTGCTGAATCCATCGCCCGAAAGCACGACGCAGGCGCTGCTCGACATCTTCACGCAGCACGGCTTGCCGAGGCCGCAGCGCGTGATCGAATGTCCGAGCTTCGTCATCGCGCATGGGCTGCTGCGTGAGTCCGAGGCGCTGGCCTCGATGCCGCGTTCGCTGCTCGATCACGAATGGGTCGGTGAAGGGCTTGCGGTGCTGCCTGTCGAGGATGCGCTGCCGGTATCGTCGGTGGGCGTGGTGACGCGTCGCGACAGCCCGCTCACGCCCGCCGCGACCGTGTTTCTCGACTGCCTGCAACGCGTGGTCCGCGAACGCAACGCTGCAAGCGCGCTTGGCGATAAAGATCAGAAAGCGACGGCGTCGCGCTCGCCAATCCGCATACAACAGTCCACTCGTCCCTGATGCGTCCGCGGCCCGCACTGCCGCATTGAAATTACCCGATCCGGTTCTATCCTGAATGATCCACCGGTCAGTTCGGTGTGCCACGCAACGGGAGACGTCATGCGCGATGAATCGTCCAAGCACGGCCGGCTCATCAGGCCCGCCGCGATCGTGTTTCTGGTGAGCGCCTCGGTGCCGGCCGCCTTCGCCGCCGGACCGCTGCCGCAGAACGGCCAGTTCAAGGCCGGCTCGGGCAGCATCACGTCGTCGGCCACGCAGGTCAACATCACGCAAAGCACCACGCGCGGCGTGATCGACTGGAACAGCTTTTCCATCGGCGCGGGCAACAGCGTGAACGTCAACAACGGCGCGGGCGCGACGCTTTCGCGCGTGACCGGTCCGAATGCCTCGGCCATCGACGGGAATCTCAGCGCGACAGGCAGCTTTTACCTCATCAATCCGCAAGGCGTGGTGATCGGGCAGCAAGGCGTGGTGACCACAGGCGGCCGCTTCGTCGCCGCCACGCTCGACACGAGCAACGACGCGTTCATCGCGGGCGGCCCGCTCACGTTGTCGGGCACGAGCACCGCGTCCGTCGTCAATCTCGGCAAGATCAGTTCGACGGGCGGCGATGTCTTCCTCATCTCGCTCGCGCACACCGAGAACGCGGGCCGCATTTCCGCGCCCAACGGCACGGCGGAACTCATCGCGGGCAACAACGTGCTGCTCAAGGATTCGACGAGCGGCGCGCAAGTCTTCGTGCAGCCGGGCGCGCAAGGCGACGTGGTGAACCGGGGCGGCATACGCGCCGCGCAGATCCATCTCCAGGCCGCCGATGGCAACGTCTACGCGCTCGCCGGCCATCACGCGGGACTGCGCGCGACCGGCACCGCCACGCGCGACGGTCACGTCTGGCTCATCGCGCATCAGGGCGATGTGCAGCAGCACGAAGCGATCACCGCGCGCAACAGCGACGGCTCGGGCGGCACGGTCCAGACCACCGGCAAGACGATGGAACTGGAAGACAGCACGGTGACGGCGGCGAAGTGGACCATCGGCGTGGGCGAACTGAACGCCGGGCCGCATAACGCGGCGGCGATCGCGGGGAGCCTGTCGAAAGGCACGTCGGTGACCATCGAAGCGGACAGCGACATCAACGTGCTTTCGACGCTGACCTGGACCGGCAACGCCACGCTCGTGCTCAAGGCCGGGCATTCGATCCTGCTCGGACCGGTCACCACCATCGCCAACACGGGCGCGGGCAATCTTTACCTGCGCGCGGATTCGAAGAGCATCGACAACAACGGCAGCGTGACGAACCAAGGCACGATCGACTGGTCGCGAAGCACGGGCATCGTCGCCGCGTTCCACGATTCGAACGGCACCTTCACGCCCGGCACCATTCGCACGAACGCCGCGTGGGCCGCCGCGCCGTTCAGCGGACTCAAGACGCAGGTGACCGCGTATCAGCTCGTCAATTCCATCGCGGAGTTGGAGAACATCTCGCAGAACCTGAGCGGCAATTACGCGCTCGGAAAGGATCTTAAGGCGAGCGGATCGTTCACGCCCATCGGCCTTGCCAGCACGACGGGCTTCACCGGCCAGTTCGACGGCTTCGGCCATATCATCGACGGCATCTCGTTCAGCACGACGCCTTTCTCGAACTCGCCGCCGCTCGGCATGTTCTCGGCGATCGGCGCATCGGGCGTGGTGCGCAACCTGAATCTCACGAACGCGTATGCGTCGCCGTGGGGCACGGTCGCGGGACTGCTCGCGGGCACGTCGGCGGGGCTGATCGCCAACGTCAACGTCACCGGCCAGATGTCGACGGACGAGATCGGCGCGGGCGCCATCGGCGGTGTCGTCGGCGAGAACTCGGGCACCATCTCGCGTGCCACCAGCAACGTGTCGCTGTACGCGCAAGGGTCGATGGGCGGCATCGCGCTATCCAACACGGGACTGATCGTGCAGTCGTGGGCGACCGGCGACTACGGCGGCGGCACGCATGCTCACGTGGGCGGCATCACGGCGGGCAACGGCAAGACCGGCATCATCCGGCAATCGTATGCGACGGGCAGCGGCGGCGGCGTGACCGATGGCGGACTGGCCGAGTACAACACGGGCAAGATCGAGGAATCGTTCGCCGCGATGGCGCTGCCGACCATCTTTCCCCCGGGCTATGTGGGCGGCCTCGTATCCACGAACGTCGGCAACGTCGCGAAGGACGTCTACTGGGATCGCGAGGTGTCGGGGCAGACGGTCGGCGCGGCCACGGGCAACGCGATCCCCGCCGCCAACGGCTTAACGACCGCGCAGATGGGCATGGCGTCGAGCTTCGCGCCGAGCTGGAACTTCGGGCCGGGCGGCACGTGGACGTTCGTGCCGGGCGTCTCGCATCCCGTGCTGCAATGGCAGGTGAACAAGTAGCCGCCGTCACGAGCCGAGCACGATATACAGCATCCCGACCGGCGCTTTGGATCCGGCGGGAACCGCGGCGTGCAGCGGATACCCGAACGTGCCGCGCACGTTGACGAAGCGGTTGACCTGAAAGCGGAACCCGCCGCCTATGCCGACGAGCGATCCGTTGTTCGGCTCCGTCGGCTGATCGATGCGGTTCCACACGCGGCCTGCATCGACGAAGAGGAACGGCTGGATCGCCACGCCGCTTTCGCCGATGCTCCACGGCGGCGTGCGGATTTCCGTCTGCACGTTCCATCCGCGATCGCCCTGCACGACATACGGCAGGTAACCGCGCACGCTGCTGTCGCCGCCCAGCCCCATCTCTTCGCTCGGCAGCAGCGTGTCGGGCGTCCATTGCAGCGCCGCCCTTCCCCATGCGACGAAACCGGCGCCCAGCGCCACATCGCGCTGCGCCGACAACTGCGCGTACATGTAGCGTGGCGTCGCGCCGTGACGCGCGCTTTCGAACGCGGCGTCGCGATTGTCGGCGTCGAGCCGGCCGGGACTCAGCACGACGGTCGCGTTCGCGCGTGTCTGGCCGCTCGCATCGCTGCGGTTCAGATCGTACGCAAGCAGGAATTGATGGATATGCGTGTTGGAATTGAACACCTGGAATCCGCCGAATTCGAGGTTGTTGTTCGACCGCTTGTAGTCGTAGCCGAACTGCACCTGTTGCTGCCAGCCCGAGAACGGCGTGAGCCGCCAGTCGTAGCGGATGCTCGCCTGCGCGGAGATGCCCGTTTGCCCGTAACTGTCCGGCAGGCGCGGCGTGCTTTGCGCGTAGACGCCGAATAGTTCGATGCGGTCGCGCCACGGCAATGGCGCGGAATAACTGAGCGCGTGCGCGACGAAGCGCGGACGGTTCGGACGCCCTTCGATGTCCGGATTGCCGCTCAGCGCGTCGTTGCTCGCGGTGATCTGATACGCGATCTGCTGATCGAGGCCGAAGAGATTGCCATAGTCGATGCCCGCGAAGAAGCGGTCGCGGCCGAGCTGCGGCACGCCCGCGTTGTCGTAGCCCGCCGAGACGCGCATCGGGAAACGGTCGGCGGTTTGCAGGATCACGTCGGTGGTGCTTTCGGCCTCGCCGGGCGCGTAGATCACATCGACCGCGCGATACGGGTTCGCGTTGAGCAACGCGAGGCCCGTGGCGACGTCGGATTCGCGGATGGCGTCGCCGGCGGTGAGCGGCATGTCGCCCTCGAGCAGCGCATCGGAGAAATAGCGATTGCCGCGCGGGATCACCCGGCCCAGCCGATAGCTCGCCACCGCGATCCGCACGACGCCGTCCGTCACGTCCTGCTCGGGCACGTAGACATCGACGAGCGGCAGCCCGCTTTCGCGATAACGCGCGACCACGGCGCGCCGAATCTCCGCAAGTCGCGCGAAGGTGAGCGGGCGATCGAGATCGGCGGCGAAGCCTTGCAGGAACGCGTCGTCGAGCGGAGGCAGACCGCGCGCGACGATGCGTCCATCGGCTGCGCGCGCGGCTTCATTCGCCGATGCGCCCGGCGCGCCCGCCTCGCGCGAACCCGACGCCGATGCTTCGAACACGAGTCCGCGCAGCGCGGCGACGGCCACTTGCGCCGACGCGCTTTCGGCTTGCGGCGGCTGCGGCGGCGCGGCGGGACGCGCGGGCGCGGGCGGCGGCGTGGGACTGACATCGCGATAAGACTGCGCGCGGGCAAACGCGCTCGACAGCAGCAGCGTCGCGAGGCAAAGCCTTGTCAGCCGATGACGCCGTGCCGGACGATGAGCGCCCGCGAAATAGCGGGCGCGCGGTTCCACGAGCGGATTGCGCATCTTGTTCCATGTTGTCGGGCACGTTTCGTGACGCGCTTTCGGTGGGACGCCGGCGCCGGATCGACGCCAGGCAGCAGATGTTAAGACCGAACGATAGCAGGCGCTATCCGGACAGGCGGCTATCGACAAATGCGGGAGGGAGGGAAAACCCTTGGAGTCAGCTCATTCCCATGAAGGTGATTGAGCCGACAAAACGCGCTCGCTGAACCCGGCTCATGCCGTAAGGGCAGCACGTATGTTCAGCCGATCTCGTCGTCGAAAGAGCGTCCATTCCTCGCGTTATGAAACAGTGGAAACGTCACATGCAAGAAAGCGAAATCAAGTATTTACTTCGGACACAAAACTATTCTCACTGACCCCCACCGTTTCACGAATCGACACGAACCCACGCCCGCAAATGCCACGCACGAACCCTATGGCGTTTTCAACATTATTCGGCTATTAGTAGATTCGTCAGGCGCACCGGCATGCACGCGGTGACCGCTCGTGGCCAGGCATGCAAGTGTCTCCGGCCATTGCGCGAACATCGAAAACGGAGGCAGCTACGGCACTTATGAGGCTCGGGTCTCGCGCTCGTTGACATCGACACGTCAATCCGTCGCGCGCGTAATCACTGCATGGCGAATGCAGCGCCGTGAGACACGCGCGTTGCCGGCATCGGCATGCAGGCGTTCTTCGCGCGCCGCGAGCATGTGACGGCGAGCGCGCCAAAGCGCCCGCACCCTGGTCAAGCCATCCCAAGAAGAGAGGCGTTCATGACGTTCATGGCGTTGGTGTCGGAACGATTACTGCATGGCGGTCATGCGCGGATGTCCCACGCGATACAGTCGATGCACGCACGCCGCTACATGCCGCTCGCGGCGCTGGCCCTGCTCTCGCTGGCCGCATGCAGGAAGCCGCCCGCCGAACCGCCGCGCGCCGCCGTCGACGTGACGGTGGTCACCGTCGCCGCGAAAACGACGCCGGTCGAATTCGAATTCACCGCGCAGACACAAAGCTCGCGCGAAGTGGAAATACGCGCGCGCGTCGACGGCTTCCTCGAAAAGCGCATGTACACCGAAGGCGCGCTCGTCGCGGCGAACCAGATCATGTTCTTGATGGACAAGCGCCCGTTCGAAGCCGCGCTGCAAACCGCCAAGGGCGCGCTTTCGCAGCAGCAGGCGCGGCTGCTCGTCACGCAACAGAATCTCGCGCGCGTGAAGCCGCTTGCCGCAATGAACGCGTTGAGCAAGAAGGATCTCGACGACGCCATCGGCAACGAAAAGAGCGCGGAGGCCGCCGTCATCGCGGCGCAAGGCGAAGTGCAGACCGCGCAACTCAATCTCAGCTATACGACCATTCGCTCGCCGCTCAAGGGGCTTTCGAGTTTCGCGCGCGTGCAGGAAGGCAGCTACGTCACGCCGACGCAATCGGGCCTGCTCACCTACGTCTATCAGCTCGATCCGATGTGGGTCAACTTCAGCATCTCGGAGAACGAGCTGCTGACGTATCGCGAGCAGATTCAGAAAGGACAGTTGCGCTTTCCGCCCAACAATCAGTTCGATGTCACCGTCATTCAGGCCGATGGCTCCGTGTATCCGGAGACCGGCCGTATCGATTTCACGAATCCCGCTTTCAGCACGCAGACCGGCACCTTTCTGGTCCGCGCGTCGTTCGCGAATCCGAAGGGCACGCTGCGTCCCGGCCAGTTCGTGAAGGCGCGCGTGTCGGGGGCGCTGCGGCCCAACGCGATCCTCGTGCCGCAACGCGCCGTGCTGCAAGGCGCGAAGAGCCATTTCGTGTGGGTGCTCGACGATCAGTCGAAGCCGCATCAGCGCGTGATCGAAGTGGGCGAATGGCACGGCGACGACTGGTTCATCACGAGCGGTCTTCGCGCGGGCGAACGCGTGATCGTCGATGGCGCGATTCGCGTCGCTGCGGATTCGCAGGTGCGCGTGGTGAGCGCGCCGGCGGAGGGCGCGGCCCCGGCATCGGCTGCGATGGCGGCATCGGGCGCGCAGGCGTCGATCGGGACGACGAAGCCCGCCAGCGAGAGCCAGCAGTAAGCATCAATAGCCATCAGCCAAGCCGAGCAGAAAAGCGGAAAAGGCCAATGAACATCTCACATTTCTGCATCGACCGCCCGATCTTCGCCTCGGTCATCTCGATCATCATCACGCTCGGCGGCGCGCTCACCATGCTCGCGCTGCCGACCGCGCAATACCCGGACATCACGCCGCCGCAGATCACCATTTCCGCGACGTATCCGGGTGCGAGCGCGGAGGTCGTCGCGAACAACGTGGCCGCGCCGATCGAGCAGCAGGTGAACGGCGCGGACAACATGATCTACATGAGCTCGTCGAGTTCGTCGACGGGCAATCTGACGATCAATGCTTACTTCCAGATCGGCACGAATCCGGAACTCGCGCAGGTGGACGTGCAGAACCGCGTGAACCTCGCGCTGCCGCAACTGCCGCAATCGGTCACGGCGCAGGGCGTGCAGGTGCAGAAGAAGTCGCAGGCGTTCATGATGGTCGTCGCGATCTATTCGCCCGACGAACGCTACGACGCTACCTACATCGCCAATTACGCGAACGTCTACGTGCTCGATGCATTGAAGCGCATTCCCGGCGCGAATCAGTCGAGCATCTTCGGCACGCCCGACTACGCGATGCGCATCTGGCTCAAGCCCGACCGCATGGCGCAGCTCGGCATCACCGCCGCCGACGTGCAGCGCGCGGTCGCGAACCAGAACCAGCAGTTCGCGGTGGGCCGGCTCGGGCAATCGCCGACAGGTTCGCCCGTCGAGCAGTCGTTCGCCGTGACGACAACCGGGCGCCTCACCGAGCCCGCCGAATTCGAGAACATCATCATCCGCGCGGAATCCGGCGGCGCGGCCATCGTGCGCTTGAAAGACGTGGGCCGCGCGGAACTCGGGCAAAAGGATTACTCCATTCGCAGCCGCTTTCAGGGCAAATCCGCGACGGTGCTCGCCGTGTATCAGCAGCCGGGCGCGAACGCGCTCGACGTCTCGAAGCAGGTGCGCGCGCGTCTCGCGGAGATGAAAAAGACGTTCCCGGAAGGCATCGACTACCAGATCGCGATGGACACCACGGAGTTCACGCGCGCATCCATCTCGGATGTGGTGCATACGTTCTTCGAAGCCGTCGTGCTCGTGGTGATCGTGGTGTTCGTGTTCCTGCAAAGCCTGCGCGCGACGCTCATCCCGGTGCTGGCCGTGCCGGTGTCGATCGTCGGCACGTTCATGGGCATGGAAGCGCTCGGCTTCTCCATCAACATGCTGACGCTGTTCGGCATGGTGCTCGCCATCGGCATCGTGGTGGACGATGCGATCGTCGTGATCGAAAACGTCGAGCGCAACATGACCGTCCACAAGCTCGATCCGAAAACCGCCGCGAAACAGGCGATGGACGAGGTCGCCGGGCCGGTCGTCGCCATCGTGCTCGTGCTGTGCGCGGTGTTCGTGCCGGTGGCGTTCCTCGGAGGCATCACCGGGCAGATGTACAAGCAGTTCGCCATCACCATCGCGATATCGGTGGTGATCTCGGGCATCGTCGCGCTGACGCTTTCGCCCGCGCTCGCCTCGCTCCTGCTCAAACCCGGACATCACGAAAAGAAGGGCTTTTTCCGCTGGTTCGACAATCAGTTCACGCGCATGACGCACGGCTACACGCGCATCGTGCGGCTCGTCATCCGGCGATTCGTGATCGCGCTGCTGCTGTTCGTCGGCATGATCGCGCTCGCCGTCGTGATGATGCGCGACATTCCCACGGCCTTCCTGCCGCCCGAAGACCAGGGGTATCTGCTCGGCGCGGTCATCATGCCGGACGCGGCTTCGCTCGATCGCACGGGCGCGGTGTCCGACCGCGTGACCGAGTACTTCATGAAGCAGCCGGCGGTCGGCAGCATCGCGACGGTGGACGGCTTCAGCCTGCTCGACAGCCAGAACAAGAACAACGCATCGACGTTCTTCGTGGGGCTCAAGAGCTTCGACGACCGCTACACGTCCGCCAATATCCGCACACAGAACGCGCGCGCCGTGCTCGTCAATGCGTACAAGGCGCTTTCGCAAGTGCGCGAGGGCATTGTCGTGCCGCTCAATCCGCCTTCCATTCCGGGCCTGGGCACCACGGGCGGCACCGAAATGTGGATACAGAGCAAGGGCGATACGACCATCGCCCAGTTCGCGGGCATCGTGCAGGATTACGTCGCGAAGGCGAAGGCGAGGCCGGAGTTGACCGGCGTGACATCGACCTTCAACGCGTCGTCGCAGCAACTGCTCGCGGACGTGGATCGCGACAAGGCCGAGACGCTCGGCGTGCCCGTCGAAGACGTCTATAGCGCGATGCAAACGATGTTCGGCTCGCTCTATGTCTCGCAGTTCAACCGGTCGAGCCGCCTGTGGCAAGTGATTCTTCAGGCGGAGCCTTCGTATCGCCTGAAACCGGACGACCTCACGCAGATCTTCGTGAAGAGCAAGAACGGCAGCATGGTGCCGCTCAAGTCGGTGGTCAACACGCGCTACGTGACCGGCCCCGATCTCATCACGCGCTTCAACAACTTCCCGGCGGTGAAGATCACCGCGAACGCCGCGCCGGGCTATTCGTCGGGGCAAGTGATACAGGCGCTGGAGGAAGTCGCGTCGGGCTTGCCATCGGATTACGGCATCGCGTGGAGCGGCGAAGCGTTCGAGGCGAAGCAGTCGGGCGGCACGTCGGGCCTCGTCTTCGTGTTCGGGCTGATCATGGTGTTCCTCATTCTCGCCGCGCAATACGAGAAGTGGAGCCTGCCGCTCGGCGTGCTGATGGCCGTGCCCTTCGCCATCTTCGGCGCGCTGCTCGCCATTCTTTTGCGCGGCCTCGACAACGACGTGTACTTCCAGATCGGCCTCACGATGCTCGTCGCGCTGGCCGCGAAGAACGCCATTCTCATCTTCGAGTTCGCGGTGCTGAACGTGCAGTCGGGCAAGTCCGTGTTCGACGCGACCATGACCGCCGCCGAAGAGCGTCTGCGCCCGATCGTGATGACATCGCTCGCGTTCATTCTCGGCTGCGTGCCGCTCGCCATCGCGACGGGCGCATCGGCGAACAGCCGGCATTCCATCGGCACGGGCGTGATCGGCGGGATGCTGGGCGCGACGGTCATCGCCGTGTTCTTCATCCCGATGTTCTTCTGGGGACTCGAAACGCTGTCCGCGCGCTCGAAGAAGAAGAGCGGACAGACGCCCGCGGCGACGGCATCCGAACCGCCGCCGCGAACACCCGGCGGCAGCGGCCCGAACGCGACGCCGTCCGCTCCGGACAAGGGGCATTGACATGCGGCCCGACCGGTTCCTTCGCACCCTGGCGGGCGTGATCGCCGCCGCATCGCTCTCGGGCTGCCTGCTCGGGCCGAACTATTCGCGTCAGCCCGTCGAGACGCCGGCGACGTATCGCTTCGCCGCGACGGAAGTCTCCGATACCGCGAACACCGAATGGTGGAAGCAATTTCAGGACCCCGTGCTGGATCAATTGATCGAAACCGCGCTCGCCAACAACAAGGACGTGAAGATCGCGGCGGCGCGCGTCGAACAGTTCATGGGCCAGTTCGTCACCACGCGCTCCGCGCTCTTCCCGCAGATTTCGGCGGGCGCGGACGCCTCGCGCCAGCGCGCGTCGCAAGCCGGCGCCGTGCGGCTTCCGCCGGGCTTCGGGCCGGTCTACAACCAGTTCGATTTGTCGGTGTCGGCGGCGTGGGAACTGGACCTGTTCGGGCGCAATCGCCGCCTGACGGAGGCCGCACGCGCGAATCTGCTGTCGAGCGAAGAAGGACGGCGGGCGACGATTCTGTCGCTGGTGGCGTCGGTGGCGTCGTCGTATCTGAATCTGCGCAGTCTCGACAGGCAACTCGAAATCGCCAAGGCGACGACGCAAAGCCGCGCGGAATCGGTGCACGTGTTCACGCTGCGCTTCGAAGGCGGCGAAGTCTCGCAGATGGAACTCGCGCAGAGCCAGTCCGAATACGAAGCCTCACTCGCCACCATTCCTCAGCTCGAAACGCAGATCGCGCAACAGGAAGACGCGCTCTCCGTCCTGCTCGGCAGCAATCCCGGCCCGATCGTGCGCGGCCTCGACCTCGGCGCGCTCGCGACGCCCGTGATTCCGGCGGGCTTGCCATCGGACCTGCTGGAACGGCGGCCCGATCTGCTGCAGGCAGAGCAGGATCTAATCGCGGCGAATGCGCTGATCGGCGCGGCGCGTGCGCTCTACTTCCCGCAAATCTCGCTGACGGGGCTCTTCGGCACCGCGAGCACGCAGTTCTCGTCGCTCTTCACGGGACCGGCCCGCGTGTGGTCGTTCGCGGGTCAGGTGACGCAGCCCATCTTCACGGCGGGCAATATCTCGGGGCAGGTCGAGACCGCCGAGGCGCAGCAACGCGCGGCGCTGCTTTCTTACCAGAAGGCGATTCAGGTCGCGTTCCAGGAAGTCGATGACGCGCTCATCCAGTCGCAGAAACTGCACGAGCAACTCGAAGTGCAGGGCCGCCAAGTGACGGCGCTTTCCACCTACGCGCGTCTTGCGCGGGCGCGTTACGAAGGCGGCTATACGAGCTATATCGAAGTGCTCGATGCCGAGCGCAGCCTCTTCAATGCGCAATTGTCGGAGACGCAGACGCACGCGGCCGCGCTCGCTTCGTTCGTGACGCTTTACAAGGCGATGGGCGGCGGCTGGGTGATCGCCGCCGACAAGATGACGACGCAGACCGCGACGCAGACGGCGACCCCGCCCGCCGATGCGGCGAAGCCGGCCGCATCCGCCGCGCCGACGGTGCAATGAACACGGCGGCCACCGCTGCAATGCCCGGGCACGATCCGCACGACGATCGCGCGTTGATCGCGTGCCCCGAATGCGATCTCTTGCAGCACGAGCATCCGCTGCCGCCGGGCGGCGCCCTGCGCTGCTGCCGATGCCGCGCCGTGCTGTATCGCCGCCGCGCGCACGGCTTCGACCGCGCGCTCGCGTGCGCGCTCGCCGCCTGCGTGCTGTGGGTGATCTCGAACGCGTTTCCCATCGTCGGGCTGTCGGTCAATGGCGATCTCGTCGAAACGACGCTCATCGGCGCGGTGCGCGTGTTGTATCGCGACGGCATGTGGCCGCTCGCCGGCCTCATCTTCGTCACGACAATCTTGATGCCCGCCGTGCACGCGTTCGGCACCGTGTGGCTCCTGCTGCCGCTTCGCGTGCATCGCAGGCCGTATCGCGCGGACGCGGTCTTTCGCCTGCTGTGCATCGCGCGCGAATGGGGCATGACCGAAGTGCTGATGCTCGGCCTGCTCGTGGCGGTGGTGAAGCTCGCGCATATCGCGTCGGTGGTGACGGGGCCGGCGCTGTGGTCGCTCGCGGCGCTCATGCTGCTGCTCGTCGCGACGGCATCTTCGTTCGACGAACGCGCGATGTGGTCCGGCATCGGCGATGCGTCGCTCGCGCTGCCCGAAGGCGTGCCGCTCAAGGGCCGCACCGCGTCGGCGAGCGGCATCTGCGTGTGCCATGACTGCGGGCTGTCCACGCGCGGCGTGCTGCATCATGCGCACCGATGCTGCCCGCGCTGCGGCGCGCGCCTGCATCTGCGCAAGCCGGCGAGCCTCTCGCGCACGTGGGCGTATCTGATCGCGGCGGCGGTGCTCTACATTCCCGCGAACATGCTGCCGGTGATGAACACGAGTTCGCTCTTCGGCGCGCAGAAGGACACGATCATGAGCGGCGTCGTGTATCTGTGGACGTCCGGCTCGTGGCCGCTCGCGATCATCGTGTTCATTGCGAGCATCGCCGTGCCGATGCTCAAGATTCTCGCCATCGGCTATCTCGCCGCGAGCGTCAACTTGCGCATGACGCAGTACACCGCGCAGCGCGCGCGCATCTACCGCATCGTCGAGCTGGTGGGACGCTGGTCCATGCTCGATATCTACGTGATCGCCGTGCTCGTCGCGCTCGTGCAGTTCAGCGCGATGGCGACGATCGAAGCGGGGCCGGCGTCGATTGCGTTCGGCGCGGTCGTCGTGCTGACCATGCTCGCCGCGATGTCCTTCGATCCGCGCCTCATCTGGGACACGAGCGACGCACGACGCGAGCAGGATGCACGACACCACGAGGAGCACGCGACATGAGCTCCCCAGGCGACTTGCCCGATGCCGAAGTCGTGCCGAAGAAGCGCTGGCGCATCCCGTGGATTTGGGTGGTGCCGGCCGTCGCGGTGCTGATCGGCATCTGGCTCGCGGTGCAGACCGTGCTGGAGAAAGGCCCGACCGTGACGATCAGCTTCAAGACCGGCGAAGGGCTGGAGGCAGGCAAGACCAAGATCAAGTTCAAGGACGTGGAGATCGGCATCGTCAAGTCGGTGGTGCTCTCGAAGGACTACACGCGCGTGGTCGCCACGGCGGAATTGACGCGCGATACGGCCAACATGCTCGTCGACGACACGCGCTTCTGGGTCGTGCGTCCGCGCGTGGCGGGCGGCTCGGTGTCGGGCATCGGCACGCTGTTGTCGGGCGCGTATATCGGCATGGATATCGGGCGCGGCAAGGACGCGCGGCGCGATTACACCGGGCTGGAAACGCCGCCCGTGTTCGCGAGCGACGTGCCGGGGCGACAGTTCGTGCTGCGCGCGGCGGATCTCGGTTCCGTGGATGTCGGCACGCCGATCTATTTCCGGCGGCTGCAAGTGGGCCAGGTGACGGCGTTCGAACTCGACAAGGACGGCAGCGGCGTCACGCTGCACGTGTTCATCAATTCGCCGTACGACCGCTACGTGAACGCCGATTCGCGCTTCTGGCAAGCGAGCGGACTCGATGTCACGCTGAGCACCGACGGGCTGAAGGTCAACACACAATCGCTCGTGTCGATGCTGATCGGCGGCCTCGCGTTCGAAACGCCCGCCGCGTCGCTCAGTTGGGCGCAGGCGCCGGCCAATACCACCTTCACGCTCTTTCAGACGCGCTCGGAAGCGCTGCGCGTGCACGAGCACATCGTCGAGACTTACGTGTTCAACTTCACCGGCTCGGTGCGCGGCCTCGCGGTCGGCGCGCCGGTGGAGTTCCGGGGCATTCCCATCGGCGAGGTGGCGGCGATCAACACGCGCTTCGATCCGGTCACGCGGCAGATCAGCATTCCGGTGGAAGTGAAGCTGTATCCGGAGCGCTTCACGTCGCGCTTCGAGTCTGGGCCGAAGAAAGGCCGCCTGACGAACGATCCCAAAGCGCTCGCGAACTTTCTCGTCGCGAACGGTCTGCGCGCGCAATTGCGCACCGGCAGCCTGCTGACGGGTCAGCTTTATGTCGCGCTCGAATTCTTCCCGGACGCGAAGAAGGCGAGCATCGACTGGAGCCGCACGCCGCCCGAGATGCCGACGACGCCGAGCGGACTCGCCTCCCTGCAGGATTCGATCAACCGCATCATGACGCGCATCGACAAGCTGCCGATCGAGCAGCTCACCGCGAGCGCGCAGCAGACGCTCGACAACACGAGCGCCCTGATGCAGAACCTCAACACGCAAGTCGTGCCGCAGGCGACGAACACGCTCGCGGCTGCGCGCGCCGCGCTCGAAGCCGCGCATTCCACGTTGCTGCCCGGTTCGGGATTGCAGCAGGACACCACCGAGGCGATCCGCGAACTGACGCGCACGGCGGCTTCGTTCCGCAGCCTGGCGGATTATCTGCAGGAGCATCCCGAAGCGCTGCTGCGCGGCAAACCGGAGGACAAGAAGTGATGCGCGTTGCCTGCCTCTGTCTCGTGACGGCGGCGATGATCGCCGGATGCGCCTCGCCGCGCGCGAGCTTCTATCGGCTGAGCGCGGACCCGTCGTTGACGGCGATGACCGCGCAGCCGCCCGCGCGCACGATCATCGTGGGTCCGGTGACGGTGCCGGATCTCGTGGATCGTCCGCAGATCGTCACGCGCAACACGAACAACGAAGTCGCGCTCAACGAATACGCGCGCTGGGGCGAGCCGCTCAAAAGCAGCATCGCCGATGCGCTCGCCGGCGATCTCACGCTGCTGCTCGGATCGGACCGCGTGGCGGTGGCATCGCGCGCCATCGCGGATACGGATGCGTTGCGCGTGCGCGTCGATATCCAGCAGTTCGAATCCGTCACGGGCGAGTCGGTGCTGATCGATGCGCGCTGGACGATGCGCGGCATAAGCGACGGCGCCGGCGTGAGCGGCCGCTCGCTCGTGCGCGAACCGGTGAGCGGCCCGGACTACGACGCGCTCGTGGCCGCGCAAAGCCGCGCGCTGGCGCATGTGAGCCGCGACATCGCGGCGGCGATCGTAGGCACCGCCGGACCGTGACGACGCGCGGCGCGTTACAAGACCCAGCGGGCGGCATCGTCCAGAGCGGTTCCTGCGGGCGGCAGATCGCCCCGCGCGATCCGCACGAACTCGACCGCGCGCGTCTCGGGCGGCTGCATCGGCAAATGCGCGAGATTCAGCGTGAGATCGGCGGCGCGCTCGTTGCTGGCATCGTCGACGACCAGGTTCATCTGGTTCACGCGCAACGTGCGCTGCGTCACGCGAATGTGCGCGGCGGGATCGGCAAGCACTTCCATGAGCGCGCCGAGCTGTTGTTCGACCGCCTCCGCACGCGATCCGAGCGCGGCGAGCGCGGCTTCGTTATCGGCGATATCGCGTTCGAGGCGCGCGATGTCCGTCGAAGCATCGGCGGATAACGACGACGCACCGCTCAACCCCGACACGCCCGCGCCGCGCCTGCCGAGCATCTGCATGCGCGCCGACAGCAGCGCGTGTTCTTCGTGCAGCGCCTCGCGTCGCGCATCCTGCGCCGCGACGCGCGACATGCCTTCGAGCGCAAGCTGCTCGACGAGCCGCAGCACGATGTCGTGCCTGAGCGCGGCATCGGTTTCGTCGCAGATGCGGATGCGCTTGTCGTCGAAACTCACCGCGACGCGCGGCACGTCAGCGCGCATGACGCCGTCTTCTTCCCCGGCAGTCAGCACGCGCCGCTCGACGAAGCGGCTGCTCAGCACCGCACACGCATGATCCGCGACATAGTGCTCGTCGAACCAGCGGCGCAGTTCGTTCGACTGGCCGATGACGCGCGCGATGTCGTCGGCGGTGGCGAACATCGCGCGCAAGTGCGGATCGTCGGCCCACGCGGCGGGCGTGGCGTCGCGCGGCATCGGCAATGCATCGACGAGTCCGCGCACATAACGGAGCGTCGCGCCGACGGCCGTCGTGAGCCGCGCTTCGTACCGGTTCGCGAGCCGCACATGCGGCGCAATGCGCACGATGCGTTCGAGCGCCGCGCGCACGTCATCGCCAGACGCGCGCGCGTCGTCGTTCGAATGTCCGAACAGCCAGCCGATGATGCTCATGCCATGATGTGCACGCCGCCGTCCACATAGAGCGTTTCGCCCGACACGCGCCGCGCGTAGGGCGTTGCGAGGAACGCGCATGTGTAGCCGACGTCCATGATGTCGACGAGTTCGCCGAGCGGCGCGCGCGCCGCTGCTTCGGTAAGCAACAGGTCGAAGTCCTTGAGTCCGGACGCCGCGCGCGTCTTCAGCGGACCGGGCGATATGGCATGCACGCGCACGCCCTGCGGTCCGAGTTCGAACGCGAGATAGCGCGCGCAGGCTTCGAGCGCGGCCTTCACCGGACCCATGACGTTATAGTTCGCGACGACCTTGTTCGCGCCGTGATAGCTCATCGTGAACATCGTGCCGCCGTTTTTCATGAGCGGCGCCGCGAGCCGCGCCATCCGCACGAACGAGTGACACGAGATGTCCATCGCCGCCGCGAAGCCCTGCGCCGAGCAGTTCAGAAGACCGCCCTGAAGATCGTCCTTCGGCGCCCACGCGATGGAATGCACGAGGATATCGAGCGCGCCCCATTCACGGTCGATGCGCGCGAACACCGCATCGAGTTCGTCCTGACGCGACGCATCGAGCGGCATGAAGATCGGCGCTTCGAGCGCCTGCGCGAGCGGTTCGACGTGCGGCTTCGCCTTCTCGCCGGCATAGGTGATGGCAAGCTCCGCGCCCAGATCACGGAACGCCTTCGCGCAGCCGTAGGCAATGGAATGCTCGTTGGCGATGCCCGTCACGAGCGCCTTCGCGCCTTTCAGCGGCGGCGTCTGAACCTGCAGTGTCATGTCGATGCTCCTTGCGTCAGCGCGAGCGTATGACGCGCGATCATCAGCTCTTCGTTGGTCAGCACCACCCACGCGCTCACCTTGCTCGACGCCGTGCTAATGCGCGGGCCGCCGCGCTCGTTCGCGGCGTCGTCGAGTTCGATGCCCCACCATCGCGCTTCGTCGCACACGCGTCGCCGTATTTCCGCCGAATGTTCGCCGATGCCTGCCGTGAACACGACCGCATCGAGGCCATGCAGCGCGGCGGCCATCGATCCGAGCTCGCGGCAAATGCGATACACATAAAGATCGATGGCGAAGCGCGCGCGAGGATCGTCGGCGGCGAGCAGCGCGCGCATGTCGCCCGAGATGCCCGATACGCCGAGCAATCCCGAGCGCCGATACAGCAGGTCTTCGATCTCGCGCGCGTTCATGCCGAGTTCGTCGAACAGATAGAGCACGACGCCGGGATCGAGACTGCCCGTGCGCGTGCCCATCATGAGGCCGTCGACGGCGGTGAAGCCCATCGTGCTCGCGACGCTCTTGCCATCGAGCATCGCGCAGAGGCTCGCGCCGTTGCCCAGATGCGCGACGACCGTGCGCCCCGCCGCCGCATCGGGCGCGATCCGCGGCAGCGCGCTCGCGATGTATTCGTACGAGAGACCATGAAAGCCGTAGCGACGAACGCCCATCTTCGTCACCGATTCCGGCAGCGCAAACGCCTGCGCGAGCGGCGCTTGTGTGGCGTGGAACGCCGTGTCGAAACACGCGACTTGTGGCATCGACGGATTGCGTTCGGCAACGATGCGAATGGGCTTCAGATTATGCGGCTGATGCAGCGGCGCAAGCGGCGTGAGCGTGTCGAGTTCCGCGACGACATCGGCGGTGGCGAGCACCGGCTGCGTGAAACGCGCGCCGCCGTGCACCACGCGATGCCCCACCGCGACCAGCCGGTGCCCTTCGCCATGCGAGCGCAAAAAGTCCGCGATATGCGCGATGGCTTCCGCGTGCCGCAGCTTCTCGCCATCGCCCCAAGCGTGCTCGCCGGTCTTTTGACCGTGGGCGTCGAATGCGATGAAGCGCGGCGAACTGAAAAGCCCTTCCGCCTGCCCGTGCGTGACGAGCGCGAGACCATCGGGGCCGTTCACGTCGAACGCGCAGAACTTGATGCTCGACGAACCGGCATTGAGAACCAGAATGACGTCGGCCATGTTTCACCCCAGCAATTGCGTTTCTTCCCGGCGCTTGGCCGCGACGAGCGACGCCACCGCGCACGACGCGAGCCGCGATTGCAGCGTATCGGCGCGGCTCGTGAGGATGATCGGCACGCGCGCGCCGAGCACGATGCCCGCCGCATCCGCGCCCGCGAGAAACGACAGGCTTTTCGCGAGCATGTTGCCCGCTTCGAGATCCGGCACGAGCAGCACGTTCGCGCGGCCCGCGACGGGCGAATCGATCTTCTTGGTCCGCGCGGCTTCGGGATCGATCGCGTTGTCGAGCGCGAGTGGACCGTCGACGAGCGCGCCCGTGATCTGATGCCGGTCCACCATCTTGCAGAGCGCGGCGGCTTCCAGCGTCGACGGCACTTTCGGGTTCACCGTCTCCATCGCGGAGAGAATCGCCACGCGCACTTCGGCCATGCGCACCGCGTGACCGAGATCGATCGCGTTCTGCAGGATATCGACCTTGTCCGCGAGCGTCGGCGCAATGTTGATCGCGGCATCGGTAATGATGAGCACGTTCTCGTGACCCGGCACGTCCATGATGAAACAGTGGCTCACGCGCCGCGCGGTGCGCAGCCCGCCTTCGCGCGCGACGACGGCGGCCATCAGTTCGTCGGTGTGCAGGCTGCCTTTCATCAGCGCTTCCGCCTTCGCTTCGCGCACCAGTTCCACCGCCCGTTGCGCGGCGGCATGGCTGTGCGGGGCATCGACAAGCGGAAAGCCGGCGATGTTCAGCCCGAACTCTTCCGCCACTTCGCGGATGCGCTCGCGCGGCCCGACGAGCAGCGGCTCGATCAGCCGCATACCGGCCGCTTCGACCGCGCTTTCCAGCGATGTGCGGTCGCACGGATGCGCGATGGCCGTCTTGAGCGGCGGCAGCGTCTGGCAGATCGCGATGAGCTTCTGATACTTCTCGTGCGTATGCTCCATGTTCACTCCCGTCAATGCGTCTGCACCGATCGTTTCGCTGGCTTCGTCGCGCGCGCGGGCGGCATCGGCAGCGCGGCGCGGATGCGCGCAAGCATCTCGCGCTGCGCGGCGCTCGGCTCCGTGCTCTGCATGCGGCTATCGGCGAGCAGCGCATCGATGAGCGTCAGGAGCTTCTTGCGCTCGTCGGCATCGGCGAGGAGATCGGGTAACGTCGCGAGCGCCTGCTGCGGTTCGAGACGCACGATGATCTCCTGCTCGCCGCGCAGACGACGCCACGCATCGGGCTGCATCTGCGGCATGTATTGCGCGTAGTCGTGCGTCAATTCCTGGCGCAGCAGCATGCGGGCAAAGGGCACCGGCTCGTCGTGCTCCATCAGAAGACACGCGATGCGCGCGAGCGCTTCCGCGTAACCGCCCTTCGCGATGCCCGCCAGCGCGTCCTGCACGAACGGCAGATCGCGCGGATTGGCCGGTTCGTTCGGATGCTCGCCGGACGGTATGGCCTGATCGTGATGCGCCGAGAACAGCGTGCCGTAGAGCGAGAAGAAGAGGCTTTCGGTGGCGGCGTCGCGCATTGCACGATAAAAGTCGAGGCCCGCGCTCACCATGTCCGATCCGCAATGCTCCGCGTCGCGCCACGCGTTTTTCGCGGCGTCCGGCTTGCGCGCGGCTCTCACCGCGTCCGCTGTCGGGCCGAGCCAAGCGAGCCACGGATTGAGGTCGGAGCACATCCAGCGCTGCGCGCGCAACGGATGAAACTGCCTGAAGAACGTGGCGGTCACGTCGTTGGACATCGCCTGAACGAAAGGCTGCGCGAACAGCTCGTACGCGCGCTGATTGAAGTCCGATACTTGTTGCACCGCCTGAAACGGTAATTCGTCGATACGCTCGAAGCGATTGAAGCGCGCAACCACGTCTTCCAGCCGATGCTCGCGGAAAGACACGTCGTATTCGGTCGTGCCGTTCGCGCTCTTGCGCTCGGCGATCTCCATGCCGTACAGCCCCGGCGGAAATGTTTCGATCGCCTCCAGCACCGATGCGATCTGCGTGTACTCCTTCTTCGCGACCTTGCCGCTCACGAAGATGCCGAGATGGCCGATATCCTGATGCATCAACCCGACGATCACCTGTCCGCGCGCCTTGATCTCCTCGGTGCTGCGATAGATATCCGCGACCCAGTTGAACGCCTGTTGCGGCGGCGTGATGTTGTCGCCGAGCGATGCGAACAGAATGATCGGCGAGCGGATCGCGCGCAGATCGAACGATGCGCCTTCCATGCCGCGCACTTCGCCCGACCATAGCTTGTTGCCGACGAAGAGATTGCGCGTGATCCATTCGATCTCGTCGCGGTTCATCAGGTAGTAGGCGCCCCACCATCGTTCGAAGTCGAGAAAGCGCGGCGGTTCCGTGTCGATGTTCGCGAACAGGTGGTAGTACTTGTCCCACAGGCTGTTTGCGGGATTGAGCGACTCGAAGTTCTGCACGAGATGCGCGCCGTCGAACCTGCCGTTGCCCAGGTCCGCCGTGAACGACGCGAGCCACGTACCGCCCAGCATGCCGCCGGAATAGCGCATGGGGTTGTCGCCCTCGCCTTCGCTCCATGCGCCGCTCCAGTACGACATCGGTGCGCCGTTGATGACGAGCGGACCCGTTTCGTCCGGCTCGGAACTCGCGAGCATCATCGCGGCCCAGCCGCCCTGGCAGTTGCCGACGATCGCGGGCTTCGGGCTCTCGGAATGCCGCTCGCGCACGTGCTTGACGAAGCGCTGCTCGGCGGCGCAGACATCGAGCAAGGTCTGGCCCGGCTGCGGATCGCGGAAGAACGTGACGAAGTAGACCGGATGCCCCGCGCGCAATGCGACGCCGACTTGCGAATCGTCCTTGAAGCCGCCGATGCCGGGACCGTGGCCCGCGCGCGGATCGATGATGAGATACGGCCGCTTCGTATCGTCGATGACGACGCCTTGCGGCGGCACGATACGCAAGAGCGCGTAATTCACCGGGCGCGCGAAACCGCGTGCATCGAGAAGCATCTCGTACTCGAAATGCAGCACCGGTTCGGAGCCGCGCTGCGCGCGTTCGACGAACTGGTTGCCGCGCTGGCGCAGCGTGTCCCAGAAGAGAATAGAGCGCTGAAAGACATCGACGGCGTAGTCGTATGCATTTGGCTGCGCCGGCATGGAAGCACTGGCCGCGCCGTTGTCGAGCCACGTCTTGCTGGCGGCGCGAATGCGCTCGCCGTATTGCTGCTGCGCGGTTTGCGCGCGCTTTTGGAACACTCGTGCGACCTTGCCCGCGATTTCCTGGCTGCGGGCGAACTGGACGGCATACGTCATGCGTGACCTCCGCAAGAGATTGAGAGGGAAACGCTTACATTAGATGCAGGGCCGGATGATGGCGACGCAAGTACGCATGAATATCATCGACAAAACCCATGCGCAACGTTGCACCGGCGCGATGTCATCGTCGTTGAGCTACATCAAGGACTGGTCGATGCCGCGTTCAAAACGGCTCCGGCACGTAACGCAAGGGCCGCTCGTTCTCGCGATAGCCGTCGGGCTTCTGGCGCTTCGGCAGCTTCACCTTTTCGCGGGGCACGGCGCTGTAAGGAATGTTCGTCAGCAGGTGGGTGATGACATTGAGACGCGCGCGCCGCTTGTCGTCGGAACGCACGACGTACCAGGGCGCGTGTTCCGTATCGGTCGCGGCGAACATGTCGTCGCGTGCGCGCGAGTAGTCGTACCAGCGGCTGTAGGATCGAAGGTCCATCGGCGAGAGCTTCCAGATCTTGCGCTCGTCGTGGATGCGCGCTTCGAGACGGCGCGTCTGTTCTTCCTGCCCGACTTCGAGCCAGTATTTCAGCAGGATCACGCCTGAATCGATGATCGCCTGTTCGACGAGCGGCACGCCGTGCAGAAAGGTCTCGACCTGCTCCTGCGTGCAGAAGCCCATCACGCGTTCGACGCCCGCGCGGTTGTACCAGCTACGGTCGAAGAGCGTGATTTCGCCCGCTGCGGGCAGATGCGGCAGATAGCGCTGCATGTACATCTGCGTCTTTTCGCGGTCGGTCGGCGCGGGCAGCGCGACGACACGGAACACGCGCGGGCTCACGCGTTCGGTGATCGCGCGGATGGTGCCGCCCTTGCCCGCGCCGTCGCGTCCTTCGAACACGACGCAGATTTTCGCGCCGGTATGAACGACCCATTGCTGCACTTTCACGAGTTCGACGTGCAGGCGCGCGAGTTCCTTTTCGTAGGCCTTGGCGCTCAGCCGCTCATGCCCGCTCGCGCGTTCGTGCGTGCGTTCCGGCTCCGCGATCGCATCGTGGTGGTTCATGTATGTTCCCCTCAACGCTCGTGGCGCTCGGGCATGACCTGCACCACGAGCGTGCGATCCTTCCATAGCATGTTGTGCAGGCGCGGCTGAAAGCGGCGAAGCACATGCGGCTCGACGGAGTCGAACGTCACGACCGCCGCCGGATGTTCGCCCGTGCCGCGCACGCGTCTGATGGAATCGAAAGAAGGGAACCCGTACTTACAGAGGAACTCGCGGATCTCGTCATCGGTCGTTTCCTCTTCGACATTGCCAAGCCAGAGATCGCCCATTGCGAAGCCCTCCATCGCATGCGGGACGTGCGCCGCCGCGTTGATCAGCATCCCGCTTCTATAGCCTAGTACACAATCGTGGCCATCACGACGATTCATCACGACTCGTCGCCGCTCCCCTGCTTGCGCTGCGCGAGCGGATTCAGCGCCGCCACGAACACGACGATGCCCGCGCCCAGCGCGACCATTCCATAGCGGAACTCGGGCCGCACGTCATAGATCAAGCCGTGAATGGTTCCGTACAGCCCGCCCAGCCAGATGAACACGCCAATGGCCGCGATCACCATTCGAAGCTCGTCTCGTCTCATCCATGCCTCCGTGGCGCACTCCGCCGCACCGCATCCGCCACGACTCACAACACGTTCCGCTGGCTCGGGTCGTAGCGAGGATCGGGCTGCTTCTGCGTCTGCCTGAGCACGCCGTCCTTGTCGAAATAGAAATGGAAGAGCAGATGGTCGATGTTGTTTTCGACATACCGATACGACCACACTTCGCGGTCCATGCGCTTGAAATACGACGTTTCGAACGGCCGGCCGAATGCGGTCAGCACGTCGTTGCGCGTCCACTTGCCGACCTCCGCGCGATAGAACTCCTTGTCCTGAAGCACTTGCCGCACACTGACGACCTTGCCCGATGCATCGATATCGACGGCTGTGGTCGTGGAACCCATCGGCTGTGTCGGCCACATCAGCCGCTTGCCGCCGCCGGGCAACTCGTAGCTTTCCTTAGGCGCACCGAGACGCGCGACGATCGCCTGCTGATCCATCCCCGCATCCACGCGCGCTTCCTGCTGCGCGCAAGCGGCAAGCATCAGCACCGCGGCAGTGCTCAGGCTCACACCATGCCGGCGCGCCAATAAAAGGCCCTTTCTCATGGCACTTTATTTGCGCATCGCAGGATCGACGGAAATGGCCAGCGCTTCGGTGTACACCGCCTTCACCTGATCGCCCTTCTTCACGCGCTTCAAGCGCTCGGGGTCCGACACGACCACATCGACCGTCTGCCCGCGCGGACCGCGCAGCGTCACGGTGTTCGCGTGGCGATCGACGGCCACGACATCCGCGATGATCGTCACTTCGCGACCGATCTCGCCGCCCGGTTTCGCACCCTGCGGCGCGCGCGCTTCGATCTCTTTCTCGGAACGCTTCACGTCGGTCTTCGTATCGACGAGGCTCAGGCTGAGCGATTCGCGATACTGCGCCGTGACGACATCGCCGACCACGAGCTGATCGAAGTTGCGCGCTTCATTCGTCACCTCGAGTTCCAGCACCTTTCCCGCTTTCGTCTTGAGCGTGACGGTGCGCGTGGCCGGATCGATGCCGACGATCGTCGCCGTGACCTTCGCCACGCCCTGCACCGTGGCGCCGTGCTGTCCACGCTCGATGCTCATGTCCGTTTCGGGCTCGGCGGACAGTGCGCTCGTGCAAAGCACAAGACATGACAGCAGAAGCAGACTCGTGCGCCTCATCATCTCGCTCCTTCTACATGGCTTCAAAGCCGCTGCGTGGATTAAACGTCATTGAATCGAATAGCCGCGTCCCTGCATGCAGGCGGCCCACGCGCGGTAATACGTGCTCATCGCGCCCTGGCTTTGCGCCTGCGCGTTGGCTTGCTGCTCGCGCCGGTTCTGACGCGCGCGCACGCCGCCCGCCATCGTGCCGGCGGTGGCGCCGATGGCCGCGCCCTTGCCCGCATCGCCCGCAATCGCGCCGATGACCGCGCCGCCCGCCGCGCCGCGCGCAGCACCGCCCACGCGTTCGCCGCCGCCCACGGCAGGCCCGCTCGGCGGTGGCGGCGCCGCCGATGCCGTCGCCGGATCGATGCCCGTATTGCTCTTCGCCCAGCTATAGCAGGCGCCATCGTCCTTCTGCTGTTGCTGCGCGCTCTGTCCTTTCGACGGATACGCGATCGGCTTGCCTTGCGCCATCACATCGAGCGTCAAAACCGCGATCACGATGGCGCAACTCACTCGCATTCTCTTTGCGTTCATGCCCACTCCTTGCCTTCCTTCTCTATTGCGACGAACGTACTTCAACGGCGGCGCATTTGCGCCACTACTCTTCTGATACACCACGCCGTTGCCGTTGACAATGACAGTCATGACGCCGCGCTCACCATTGCACAGGAAAGCGCATGCGATAAGCGTGATAGAGCGTCGACCGGTTTCGGTCTCTGAAATAATGCGAGTCGGTTCGATGAGAGGTGCGAACGGTATCGTCGATTATCTTTGCAGCAGCGTGCCGAAAACGGCGTCGATAGCCGCCATTGATCGCGGATTCAGTTTGAAGATATGCAAACGCCGTGGCTTATTCAAGGCCACGACGCACACGCCGCGCATCGACTTGTCAGCTTGCCTTTACTTCATTCACGAGCGGCTCGTTTCGCTCGAAGGCACTCACGCTTTGCAGCGTCGTTTCGCAAATGGTCGTCAGCGCTTCGCGGGTCAGATAGGCCTGATGTCCCGTCACGATGACATTCGGAAATGAGACGAGACGCTGCATCACATCGTCCTGAATGATTTCATTCGACAGGTCGCGAAAGAAAAGACTGCCTTCCTGCTCGTACACGTCGATGGCGAGGCCGCCCAACTGTCCGCTCTTCAATGCCCCGATGACCGCCTCGGTATCGATCAGCGCGCCGCGGCTCGTGTTGATGAGCAGCGCGCCGGGCTTCGCGCGTGCGAGCATGCCGGCGTTGATGATGTGATGCGTCTGCGGCGTCAACGGACAATGCAGGGAGATGATGTCCGCCTTCACGCCGATTTCGCCAGGCTCCGCATAGCGGCAGCCGAGCGCTTTGAATTCCGCCGACGGATACGGGTCGAAGCCGATCACCTCGCATCCGAAGCCGAGCATGATCTTCGCGAACACGCAGCCGATCTTTCCCGTGCCGACGACCGCGACCGTCTTTCCGTACAGATCGAAGCCGATGAGTCCATCGAGCGAGAAGTTCGAATCGCGCGTGCGGTTGTACGCGCGATGCACCTTGCGGTTGATCGCGAGCAGCAGCGCGACGGCGAACTCCGCCACGGAATAAGGCGAATACGTGACCACGCGCACGACCTTCATGCCGAGCCGCGCCGCCGCTTCGAGATCGACGTTATTGAAACCCGTGCAGCGCAACGCGACGAGACGCGTGCCGCCGCGATGCAGCGCTTCGAGCGCGCGCGCATCGGCCTTGTCGTTGACGAAGATGCAGACCGCGCCGAAGCCGTTGGCGAGACCGGCGGTATCGTGATCGAGCAGCACGTCCAGATATCTGAGCGCGTGGTGCTCCGACTGGTTCGCTTCATCGAGAAACTTGCGCTCGTAAGGCGTCGAACTGAAGATCGCGACTTCCATGATGGCCTCCCTGAAAATGTCGATACGGCTTTAGCCGCTCGCAAGCGATATGGCGATCTGAACGAAAAGCACTTTCACGATGGTCATCGACGGAAAAATCATCGCGTACATGATGTCGGGCTGCTCGGTCGGCGCAATGCGATTCGCGAATGCGAGGATGGCCGGGTTGCCCGTCGCGCCGCAGATCACGCCGGCGGTGGTATCGAACGGCAGCCTGAAAATCCACAGGCAGCACGCCGCCGTGACGCTCACGAGCACGGCCAGCGTGATCGCGCCATAGAGCAGCAGCAGCGGCCCGGCCGTGCCGACCGTCGCGATGAACTTCGGCCCGCACGATATGCCGACCTGCGCGAGAAAGATCGTGAGCCCGAGATTGCGCAGCACGAGGTTCGCGGAAAGCGGCATGACCCACACGAAAGGCCCGTTGCGCCGCAATTTGCCGAGACACAGCGCGAGCAGCAGCAGCGCCGCGAGGCCGAGGCTGAAGGAGCCGAGACCCGGCACGGGCAGCGGCAGCGCGCCGATCAACAGCCCGGCGGCCGCGCCGATGCCGAGGCAAATGAAGCTCAAATCAGCGGTGCCTTTGATGGAGTCGCCGAAGAACGCGCGTATCGTCGCCTGATGCGCGCGGTTGACGAGCAGCCCCACGCGATCGCCCGCTTCGATCACGAGATCGGGCGTGGAAAGCAGATCGGCGTCGCCGCGCCGGACATGCGCGATCGCGCACTTCACGCCATCGGGAAAGCGGATGTTGCCGAGCGCCATGCCGACCACCGCCGGATTCGATGCGAACACGCGCATATAGTCGAGGTCTTCACGACGGCTCGTCACGCGGCCCGGCTGCAACTCGCCGCATAGCGCGGTGGCCTGTTCGAGCAGCCGGCGGTCCGTGGCCGTGGCAAGCAGGACATCGTCGGAGCGCAGGACGAAGTCATCGGCGGGCAATTGATTGTGGTGCTCGCGACGCACCGCTGCAATCGCGACGCCCGCAGGCAAGCGCGCCGTGAGCGCCGCAATGGTGAGGCCAAAAAAGCTCTCGTTTCTCAGCGCGATTTCGGCGGTTTCGAGCACCTTCGCCGGCGGCTTCTCGATCGTCGCCTTCAGCATGACCTTCAGCGCGTAGAGAAACAGAATGGGCCCGGCCACGCCGAACGGATACGCGACGCTATAGGCAACGGCGGCGTCGTTGCTTTTCATCGATGCAATCGCGACTTGCAGGCTTGCCGTGCTCGTGCCGCTGCCGGCGAACATGCCGAGCGAATCGGCGAGCCTGATGCCGAGCGGAATGAACGCGCATGACACGAGGCCCGAGGCGATCACGCCCACGCATGCGGCCGCGTTCGCCTTTGCGCCGTCGCGGCTCGTGAGGCCCTTGAAGAACTGCGCGCCGTATTGAATGCCGATTCCGTATAGAAAGAGCAGCAGCCCCAGCGTGCCGAGCAGCGCGGGCGGCGCCGACTTCGGCGCGAACGCACCCACGGCGAGCCCGACGAACAGCACGGCCCCGGACCCGAGCGCGACGCCCTTGATATTGATCTCGCCGATCAGATAGCCGAGCGCGATGGTGAGAAACAGCGCGAACAGCGACTGATTTTCGAGGAACGTCCTGACTGCATCCATGCTGCCTCCCGTCGATCTTGCCGTCCTGCCTGCAAACATTAAAGACGCTCGACGGGGCGCAGTCCAGATTCATTGACTGCGATGATTCGGTTTTCGACACAATCACGAGCGGCGCATCGAATGTTCAAACGTGCCGCTCGCATTGAACGCTACCCATGCGCTTACATCATCGCGCGAAGATGGTTCAACCCTTCTCTTCCAGCGACCGCCGATGCGCAAGCAGCGCCATCAATCGACGATCCCGCCAGCGGCTGCGCTCTTCGATGCGGTCCCGATCCAGCACCGCGCGGCGTTCGGCGTCGAGCCGCGTGAGCGTTTCGTCGGACCAGTGAAACGGCGTGCGCGTCGCCGCGATGCTGCGATATGTGCCGCCATACCGCGACGCATAATCCGCGACGCCGCCGGGCGCGTTCAGGTCGATCGTCTCGAACGGACCCATGAACGACCAGCGCATCGCGAGGCCATCGCGCATGACGGTATCGAGGTCGGCTGCGCTCGCATAGCCTTGTTCGTAGAGACTCAACGCTTCGTCGAGCACGGCGCCTTGCAAGCGGTTGAGCAAGAACCCCGAAATTTCACGATTGACGATAACCGGCTTTTGCCCCGCCTCTTCGTATAGCGCGCGCGCACGCTCCAATGTATGCGGCGCGGTCCACGGCGCGCCGCACAGCTCAACGAGCGGCACGAGCGAGGGCGGATTCACCGGGTGCGCCACGAGACAGCGCGCGCGGCCTGCCAACTCTTCGGTGAACGTCGATGCAGGCAGTCCCGATGTGGAACTCGCGAGCAGCGCATCGGGCTTCGTCAGCCGGTCCAGATCGGCGAACAAGGCGCGCTTCGCTTCCACGACTTCGGCGATATTCTCTTGCACGAGGTCCGCATCCGCGACGGCTTGCGCCAGCGTCTCGCATGCGCTGATGCGCGCGACAATGGTATCGACGGCTTCGTCGATCAGACCGAACGATGCGAGATCCTCCACGCTTGCGCGGATCGCCGGGATCGCGCCCGCGAGCATGTCGGCCGATGCATCGTGAATCCTGACGGTGAAGCCGTTGCGCGCGAACACGATGGCCCACGCGCGGCCAATGCGACCCGAACCGATGACCGCGACGTTTCTTCCTTGCATTCGATTGATCCTCGATGGTTGCGGGTCGCCGCGTTGACCGCGGCCAGCACGACGCGCCCTGCACTGTCGTTCACGAAGCGTCGCGCATCAGAAGTTGGTGTCGCTCGCGCCCTTGAGTTGCAGCATTTCGCGCGCTTCGTCCGGCGTGGCGATATCGAGCGACAATCCTTCGATCACCTGCCGGATCTTGCGCACTTGCGCGGCGCTGGATTCCGCGAGCTTGCCCGGTTCGATCCACAACGAATCTTCCAGGCCCACGCGCACGTTCGACCCCTGCGCGACGCCCATCGAGCCGAGCGCGATCTGATTGCGGCCCGCACCGAGGATCGACCAGACATAGTCCTTGCCGAACAGGCGGTCCGCGGTGCGGCGCATATGCGCGAGGTCTTCGGGATGCGGGCCGATGCCGCCCAGCAAGCCGAACACGCTCTGCACGAAGAACGGCGGCTTCGCGAGCCCGCGATCCACGAAATGCGCGAGGTTATACAGATGCGAGATGTCGTAGCACTCGTACTCGAAGCGCGTGCCGTTCGCGCTGCACGAAGTGAGGATGTATTCGATATCCGCGAAGGTGTTCTTGAACACGAGATCGCGGCTGTTTTCCAGATGCTTGCGCTCCCACTCGTATTTGAATTCCTTGAAGCGATCGAGCATCGGATAAAGGCCGAAGTTCATCGAGCCCATATTGAGCGATGCCACTTCCGGCTTGAAATGATGCGCGGGCTTCAATCGCTCCGCGACGGTCATGTGCGGACTGCCGCCCGTCGTGATGTTGATGACCGCGTCGGTTCCCGCCTTGATACGCGGCAGAAACTCCTGGAACACGGCGGGGTCTTGCGTGGGATGGCCGTCGTTAGGATCGCGCGCGTGAAGGTGAATAATCGCCGCGCCTTCCTTGGCCGCCGCGAGCGCCGCATCGCCGATCTGCTGCGGCGTCAGCGGAAGATACGGCGACATGGAGGGCGTATGGATCGCACCGGTCGGCGCGCATGTGATGATGACCTTGCGTTTGTTTGCCATGTGAGTCCTCTTGGGTCCTTTTGTCCTCGTGGGTCTTCAGTTCAAAGCACTTCGACGTTGCCGCATACCGATATGGCTTGCCCCGAGATGCCGCTGCCCGCGGGCGAGCATAGAAAGAGCGCGGTGGCGGCGACTTCTTCGGGCGTCGTCATGCGGCGCAGCGAAATCTTCGCGAGATACTGCTTCTCCATCTCCTCGTACGGGAGGTTCATCTGCTTCGCGCGCGCCGCGATCACGCGTTCGATGCGCGGCCCCTTCACGACGCCCGGCTGTACCGCGTTGACGCGGATGTTCGTGGGACCGAGTTCGATCGCGAGACTCTTCACCATGCCGACCACGGCCCACTTCGTCGCCGCATACGGCGTTCTGAACGCATAGCCGAGCCTGCCCGCCACCGACGACAACGCGATGATCGTCCCGCCATGCGGGGCATGACGCAGAAGCGGCACCGCGCGCCGCGCGAAGTAGAACTGCGCGTTGAGATTCACGTCCACGGTGTCTTCCCACTCCTCGACGCCGATCTCTTCGATACCGCCCGTCGGTCCCGCGATGCCCGCGTTGTTCACGAGCACATCGAGGCCGCCGAGCTGGCTTTCCACATCGCCGAAGACGCGTTCCACCGCATCGCGGTCCGACACATCCGCGAGCGTCGCGGTAATCGGATTCAGCTCGGCGCGGGCTTCGGCTTTCGCGAGCGCATCGATGGCGTCGGGGCTTGCATCGCAGACATGCACGCGTGCGCCCGCATCGATGAAAGCGCGCGCGGTCACAAGCCCGATGCCCGATGCGCCGCCCGTGATGAGCACGCGCAAGCCCGCCTGCGGTTTCAACATCTGAAGAACCGTCATTCCTCGCCTCCCTATTGTTATTCGTGATCCTAAGCGCTTGCCTTCTTGCTGCTATCTTTGCTGGCTTGCTCCGCGCCTTGCAGGCGCTCCGCGATGTCCGCCGCCGCATCGCCGATATCTTCTTCAATACCCGCACGCGCGCCTTCGCCGTCGCCACGCCAAAGCGCCTCGACGATATGACGATGCGCGGTCATCGAGCGGCGCATGTGCGGGATATCGGGTGCGACGAGATTCAGGAACGGACCGATGCGCATCCACAGGTTCTTGATCGTCGCGAGCGTGATGTCGCTTGCGCCGTGCGTGTAGATGGCGATGTGAAATTCGAAGTTGCTGCGCAAATAGGCGGGGCCGTCGCCGGCTTCGACATGCGCGTCCATCACGTCATAGACGGCTTGCAGCGCGGTGAGATGCTCACGCGTCATGCGCGACGCCGCGCGCTTCGCCACCGCGCCTTCGAGCGCGATGCGCACGTCACGCAGTTCGCCGAGCAGTTCCAGCGTCATTGGCGGGACCATCAGCGCGCGGCCGGGTCCGTCGATGAGCGCGCCTTCCGCCTGCAAGCGTGTAAGCGCCGCGCGCACCGGCATGGTCGAGGAACCGACGGCTTCCGCCACGCTGCGCAAGCTCAACAACTGGCCCGGCGCGAAGCGGCCGGTCATGATCGCCTCGCGCAATTGCGCATAGACGCGGCCCGCCATGGTTTCCCTTGCCACGAGTTCCAGCGAGGAAAGATCCGTCGTGGAGCGTGTCGCCACTGTGCGTCTCCGTCGTATGACTCGGGTTACGCTGCGTTAGCTGTGACCTGTGATCACAGTTCGGTTCAGTGAATTCTGTTACGTGTTCCGTTCGAGGTCAACGGCGTTTCGTTAGGGGAAAACGCGGATGCGCTGTTAGCGTGCGCTCACACGCCCGTAGGCGATCAATGCGATATACACGAAGGCGTCATGCGTTCTCCTTCTCGCGCCACATCATGGATGACGCTTGCCCGCTCACGCTTCGATGGCTGCACGCGCGGACGATGACGCGTGACGCGCATCGCCAGCACCGCGTGCAGTTGCGGCCAAGGCCTACATCATCGCTTCGAAGCCAATAGCGGTGCGTTTAGCCAAAGGATTGTCGAAGCGCGCCGGCCTTGACGCCGCGCAGCGGTTGCCCGTCTGCGCGGCGAGGCGGTGAAAAGATGAGTGACGGACGTTTTACCGGAGGCGCTCGCCGCGCGCCGTGCCTGCATCGCGGAAACGGATCTTGTGCGGCATGGCCCACGCAATCAGCGCAGCCGTGAAGATGCATACGACGGCGATCGCATACAGCCCCATCGATGCGCTGCCGAGCATGTCCTTCACCTTGCCGACCATGTACGGCGCGACGATCCCGCCGAACTGACCCAGCGAGTTGATCAGCGCAAGCCCGGCCGCCGCCGCCGCGCCCGTCAGAATGCGCGCGGGGAACATCCAGAAGATGCCGAACGATGCGATCACGCCCGTCGCCGAGATGCTCAGGCCGAGCACGAGCAGCACCGTGTTCGTGGGCCATGCGGCGCTGATGAAATAGCCGAACGCGGCGGCCAGCGCGCAACCGGTCAGATGCCAGCGACGCTCGCCCGTGCGGTCCGAGCTGCGGCTGATGAGCACGGTGCCGATCATCGCGGAGAGATACGGAATCATCGTGATGAGACCGATGACGAGCGGATCGCTATTGCCCGCGCTTTTCACGAGCTGCGGCATCCAGAACAGGAAGCCGTAGATGCCCATGCACAGGCCGAAGTAGATCAGCGAGAACAGATAGATGACCGGCCAGCGCAGCGCAACGAGAAAGGAATGCGTGCTGTCCACCTTGCGATCGCGCGCGATGATCGTGGAAAGCAGGCTCTTTTCAGCGGGCGTGAGCCACTTCGCATCTTCGACGCGATCGTCGAGCACGAACAGCACCATCAATCCGAGCGTGATGGAAGGCAGCCCTTCGAGGAGAAAGAGCCATTGCCAGCCCGGCATGCCGTTGACGCCGTCGAAGTACTTGAGGATGCCGCCCGAGATCGGCCCGCCGATGATCCCGCACAACGCAATCGCGCCGAAGAACAGTGAGTTCATGCGTCCGCGACGCTCGGCGGGAAACCATTGCGTATAGAAATACAGGACGCCCGGCACGAAGCCGGCTTCGAGCGCGCCCAGCAGAAAGCGCAGCACATAAAAGGACGTTTCGTCACGCACGAACATCATCGCCGCCGATGCCGCGCCCCACGAAATCATGATGCGCGCAATCCAGCGGCGCGCGCCCGTGCGGACCATGATTGCGTTGCTCGGAATCTCGAACAGCAGATAGCCGATGAAGAACACACTCGCGCCCAGGCCATACGCGGCTTCGCTCAGGCCGAGTTGCGACTGCATCTGCAGCTTCGCGAAACTGATATTCACGCGGTCCAGATACGCCGCCACGAAGCACGCAAGGATGAGCGGCACGATGCGCCAGCTCACCTTGTTGAAGATGCGCGCTTCATCGAGCGCGTGGGCCTCGGGGGCGACGTCCGCCAGGGTTTTGAGCATTGCTTGTCTCCGTCGATACTTTTATGTGAAGCACTGCGTCAGCCGATATGCTCGGGGCGCGTCTATCCGCGTCCGACGAACGGCATCTTCGTCGCCATGACGGTCATGTACTGCACGTTCGCTTCGAGCGGCAAGCCCGCCATGTAAGCGACCGATCGTGCGGCATGCGCGAGGTCCATCGTGGGTTCGGGCGCGCGTTCGCCGTTGGCCTGCAGCACGCCGCTCTGCATCTTCGCGGCCATGTCGGTCATCACGTTGCCGAAATCGATCTGGCAGACCGCGATGTCGTACTTGCGGCCATCGAGCGCGCATGCCTTCGTCAGCCCGCTCACGGCGTGCTTGCTCGCGGTGTAGTCGGCGGAATGAAGACGCGGCGTGTGAGCGGACAGCGAACCGTTGTTGATGATGCGGCCGCCGCGCGGCTCTTGCGCGCGCATTTGTCGGAAGGCCGCCTGCGTGCATAGCAGCGTGCCCGTCACGTTGATATCGAGCATGCTGCGAAAGCGCTCGATCGACAGGTCTTCAACCGAGACGCCTTCCACGCCTACGCCTGCGTTGTTGAACAGCAGATCGAGCCGGCCGAAGCGGCGCTGCACGGTTTCGAAGAGATGCGCGACGGAGGCGGGATCGGCCACGTCGGTTGCAATGGCGAGCAGGCGGTCGGCGGCGTCCGCATGCTGCTCTGCATAGTCGCGAATGACGGCATCGAGCGCGTCCTGTCGACGGCCCGCGAGCGCGACCCGCCAGCCTTCGTCGGCGAGCGCGTGGACCGTCGCGCGGCCGATACCGCTGCCTGCTCCCGTGACGATGGCCACGCGCTTTGCGTTCGGTCTGTCGTGCTGACTCATTGTTCGTGTTCCCCCGGAATGTTCTGGATCGTCCTTGCATCGACTTAGCGAATCTAGCCAAAAGCCCGCGCGCCCAACATTGAGAATTTGCGATAGGGGTATGAGAAAGCGTTATACCTTTGGCGTTTTCATGGCCGATTCGGGCGGCAATCCGCGTGCGGTAAGTCTTGGAGCGGCGTTACGCAGCAAGGCTTGCGGCGTTGTTGCGCTACGGCATCGCGCTGAGCGCGAGCCGTCGTGCGTGTTGTCTGCCGAATTGTGAATAAGGGAAGATGCGGAGGAAGACGCGAACGGCTTTTCGTTTTTTTTGCCGGCAGTCGCCGGTGCGGCGTCGGCGCCGCGTCGTCCACGACAAGAAAGAGGCGCACAGCTTCGAGAACTTCACATTATTCAGGGCACCTACTGACTTACGAGAATATGCACTGGACCTTTCGATTTCTAACTTCTATAAAACGTGAGTGTGCGGCATCGCGCAGGAAAGCCATCTGAATCACACGTCGAATTTCATACGGCGCGCTCGAACTCATTCGACGCGCCTGTGCTCGATCGTGTCCGAGTGTTCCCTTTGCTGCCGCGCACCTATTCGAATCACCGCAAGTTGGAAACAAGAACGTGGAGGTTGATCATCATGAGCAATAGTGCTTCAGGCAGGTTTCTGATTCACGCCTTGGTCGGCGTCATAGCGGCATGCGGGGCATCGATCGGTCATTCACAGACGCTCCCGAAGCAAGGCACGATCGAAGCGACTTACACCGCATCCGGAGCCGATGTCCGAAACGTCACCGTCAGCGGCGACGACGCCGTTTTTCTCTTCGAATCGACGCTCCTGATGACCAACAACAGCAAGACGCCGCTGATGCAGAACGTGACCGCGCGCTGCGTCGAAGCGGGATTCAGCGCCGGCAGCGCAACGGGATACTGCGTCTATTCGGACAAGGACGGCGACAAGTTCGTTGAGGCGTACACGTATCAGGGCGGATCGACGACAGGCAAAGGCACGCTCAGTTCGGGCACCGGGAAATATAAGGGCATCCAGGGACAGTTCGACTGGCAGCAAGTGGTCGCCCTGCCCTCGGATAAAGGTACGTACAACTACATCGGCAAGAAGACGGGCAGCTATCGCATTCCGTAGAACGGCGGCATTTAGTTCTCTCGTTGCCGCATCAGTCCCATCCAGCCGCTTCCGGCAGACTGCGCATTCGAACGCGGAAACTGACGGCATTCGACATGCATGCGTCGCGCGGGCGCATCGGCCACGAAGTCATCGATGAGTTCGCGCACGTCGGGGTCGATGTAGTCGGCGCGCGAGGCATCGAGAATGACGGTGGCGCCATCGGGTATCGCACGCAGATGATGCCTGAGCGATACCTTGCCGAGAAACGAAACGTCCTTTCGGAACGAGAGCAGATAGTGGTCGTCGTGCTGCGCGACCGTGATGGGCCGCCTGAGATTCGCATGCACCGCGAGCGCGAGACTACACGCGATGCCGAGCAGAATGCCCATCAAGAGATCGGTCAGCAATACGCCGGCAATCGTTACCATGAACGGAGCAAAACGTCCGATGCCTTGCTTCGCCACCGCCGCGAACAGCGAAGGCTTGGCGAGCTTCAAGCCCGTGAAAATAAGGATCGCGGCGAGGCACGCGAGCGGAATGAGATTGATGATGCTCGTCAGCGCGAACACGCTTGCAAGCAGCAGCACGCCGTGAATGAACGACGACCAGCGGCTTTGCGCGCCCGCATGCACGTTCGCGGAACTGCGCACGATCACCGATGTGATCGGCAGCGCGCCCATTGCCCCGGCCATCATGTTGCCGATGCCTTGCGCCTTCAATTCACGATCGGGCTGCGCGGCACGCTTCCTCGGGTCGATCTGTTCGACCGCTTCGAGACACAGCAGCGTTTCCAGACTCGCGACGATGGCGAGCGTCAGCGCGAGACGCCATACATCGGGCTTCGCGAACTGCGAGACATCGGGCCATGCGAGCGCGTGAGTGAATGCCGCAAACGTTTGCATCGACGGCAACGAAACGCGGTGCTGCGCCGGCGGCGCGAACCCCGGCGCGATCATGTCGAGCAAGAGCGTCACGCCAATGCCGAACGCGACCACGGCAAGCGGCGCGGGCACCACGCGCACGAAGGCAAAGCGCCGCAACGCGCGCGTTTCCCATCCGGCCAGCATCGCTAGCGAGACGAGTGCGACCGCGCATGCCGCCACGGACATTGCGCCGAACGGGGTATCGGCCATGCCTGCGCCGCTCGCGGCTTGCGCGCCGTCATTGGCGAGTCCCGCCGCGAGCGGTATCTGCTTGATGACGAGCAAGAGGCCAATGGCCGCAAGCATTCCCTTGATGACCGACGAAGGCACATAGGCCGCGAAGCGCCCCGCCTTGAGCATGCCGAAGCCGAACTGAATAGCGCCGGAAAGCAGCACCGCGAGCAGGAACGAAGAGAAGCTGCCGAGTCCGGCGATGCCATCGACGACGATAACGATGAGACCGGCTGCGGGACCACTGACGCTCAGGTGCGATCCACTCAGCAACGCGACGACGAGGCCACCGATGATGCCGGACAAGAGCCCGGCGAAGGCATCGACGCCCGATGCGTTGGCTATGCCGAGACAGAGTGGCATGGCGACGAGAAAGACGACCGTGCCCGCGAAAATATCGCGCGGAAATTGGCTCAAGCGATTGTTGGAGTTCATGGTTTTTTCAAGCGAGTTTGGGCCTGCAACGTCTTTGAGCAAACGTCGCATCCGGGAGAAACGCTAAAGGAAATCAACTAATCAGAATCCGGCGGATTCCACCGTTTCTCGCGTATCGGCGTTGGCTGAAGGCAAGGCTTCACGCGCGCATCCTTGGTCATAGCCGGACGCCAGTACCTTGATGAGTCCGTCATGCAAGCCGAATATCCAGCCATGTACGAGCGGCGCCGCAGCGCGATCCGCTATGACGGGCGCCTGCCGCAAGAGACGCACTTGCTCGAGCACGTTGAGTTCCGCGAGACGGTTGGCGCGCGCATCGAGTTCAGTGAATGTGTCGAGTTCTTTTCGATGCCGCTCGCCTAGCGCGCAAAGCGGTGCAATGCGCCGGTTCACGTGCGGCAAGTCATTCGATAGCGGCAGCAGCGAGGCGCGCACGCCGCCGCATCCGTAATGTCCGCACACAATGACGTGATCGACTTCGAGCACGCGCACGGCGTACTCGAGCACGCTCATGGTGTTGTCGTCGGACGGACAAAACAGGTTGGCGATATTGCGATGAACGAATAAGTCACCGGGGTTTGCGTTCGTGATGGATTCGGCCGGCACGCGGCTATCCGAACAGCCGATCCACAGCACCTTGGGGCTTTGGCCTTGCGCCAGGCGAGGAAAAAATTGCGGGTCCGCATGGGCGATCTCGCGAGCCCACGCAATGTTTTCAACGAGCATTCGTTTGGGTCGATTCATGCGTTCTTTCTCCAAAAGAGTGGCAGCCGCGCCTTGCGTGTCGGCACACCGATTCTTACGAAAGACTTTCGCATGAAAAGTTCATAATTGTCTAAAGAAAATTAAAGCGATCTTCAGTGACTTTTTTAGCGCCAGATCTATTGCGACGGACCTAGACGATGTGCGGCAACACAATCCATCCGGACCAGGCGATCAGCCCAACTCCGAGCGCCTTGCCGATGTATCGTCCCGAAGGCAGATTCTTTTCCGCCGCCATGACTGCACCGAGTGCGAGCATCCACCCGACGCTTCCCGTTCCTACTGCAAACATGAGCAGCATGAGCGTCCAGCAGCAGCCGACGCAAAACGCGCCGTGATTCACGCCCATCAGAAAGCTGTCGCGTCGCGCGCTCCGGCCGCTCCAGTGCTCCATGACGAACATGAGCGGCGAGCGGCACTTGTCGAGGCACCGGTACTTGATGCGGCTGAACTGATAGACGCCCGCCAGCCCGACCACGCCCGCGCCCAACAGCCACGCATACAGCGAGATCGTCGGCGTGCGTTGAGCGAGCTGATGCAGTACGGCATCGACGCCATGCGCGACTGCGCCGAACATCGCCCATGCAGCGGCATAGCCCGAGACGAGCAATGCAAGCAGCACGCGCCTGTCCGCGCGCGTGGCGGTCAGGCGTCTGAAGTTCGCGAGCAATGGGAACACGGTCGGCAACATCATGGCTGCGATCATCAGCAGCCACGCCGCGCTATGCAGCAACGCGTCGAGCATCACGCTGCCGCCGGGAACGGATTCGCAAAGCGCGGCCACGCCCGGCAAGTCGATCCAGCTCGCGTGATGCACGTAGCGCGCGTATGGCCCCGCGCCCCACGCCCACAACACGATCCAGGCGCTCGCCACCAATGCCGCGAAGAGGGGTGCGAAGAGCCGCGCACGTTCGGCGTTGCGCATGTCGACGCCCGCTTCGTCAGGACGCGAAGCTGAACGAGCCTTGAATCGCGTTATGCCCGCTCAACGTGAAATCGATGCCCAGCTTATCGTTCTTCAGGCGAAACTTATTCGCTTTGCCGACGTATGCAGGTGAGCCGGGTATCGTCGAGAAGATGCTTTCGACAAGCGTTGTCGGCTCGCCAGTGGGACCGCGATACGGTTCGAGTTCGGCGTCGACCGTCTGGCCCACGGTGAGTCTGCCTTTGCCGTCGCGCACCGTGTATTCGATCGGCGCGCGCTCAACCGATACCACTTCGCCGATCAGCTTCACGAGTTCCGCGAGCGGGCCGCCGCGCTCTCCGCGATGCACGCTCAGCAGCGCATCGAATTGCGCATCGGTGGCGTTGTTATCCACATACATCGCAACGCGCCAATCGCCCTTTAACACATTGCCCGGAATGAACGCGGCGAACGCGACGGTGATACCCGACACGTCCACGCCATCGATCACGCCTTTTTCATAGTGATACGCCATTGCGCTGCGGCACGTCCCGTTGTCCGGATCTTCGCCGATCCAGCACGGACATAGCACCTTGCACTCGCATACTTCAAGAATGCTGCCTTCCAGTCGATAGCTCATTTCTGCCCTCATCCGTTGATGTCGAACGATCGGGCCGTCGTTAACACACGTGTGTTCGATTGTGCATTGTCTTGTCTCGAGCGACGTCCGCCCGATTTCTGTTTTAGGCGTTATGCGCGCGGATGGAAAGCCGCACTCATTTATTCCTAGTTGTCCATACTAAAAGAGCTGTACTACGCTGTCTCGGTGACAGGCATATCCATTCATCCGATGAATGCGCGAGTCAGTCAAGCACGTTCGTTTTAAACCCACTCGCCGCAGTCCGCGGTTCCCAAAGCTCCACGCCGGGTCATCAACGGAGGCGCGCATCGTGCTCATGCCGCTCGAAGAGTTTCGTTTTGGACGCGGACAACGGTCGGCGCTGGCTGCAACACGCCGCCGATCAAACGTGATGGTCGTCACCGGGGCGACGGTCGGCGTCGGAAAGACATACGTGGCCGCCAATCTTGCGGGCCTCAATGCGCGCGCAGGCAAGCGCGTGTTGCTCATCGACGCCGATCTGCGCCACGGACGCGTGGCGTCCTTGTTCGGCCTTTCGCCCGGCGCGGGACTCGCGCATGTGCTCAGCGGAAGGACGGACATCAAGGCCGCGCTTCGCTCGGTGGACGTGCGCGGCCTGCATGTGATGACAGCCGGCGGTGAGCTTGCGGACCCGTCCGAGCTGCTTTCGAACGGACGCCTGTCTGAAATGCTGCGGCAACTCATGCCGCATTACGACGTCATTTTTATCGATACCCCCGCGATACTCGCTTTCGCCGATGCGATCACCGTGGCCGCGCTCGGCGGATCGACGATTCTGATCGCGCCGCCCGGACCGCAAAGCGACGACGAGCTCGAAGACGCAGTGAACGTGCTTCAGCGCACGGGCGCGAATGTCGCCGGCGTGATCTATAACGCGCCACCGCGCCGCGCAGGCGACGATCGCAGGCGCGCTTACCCAACGGGATATGCAGCACGGCGCCGACGCAGCCCTGGCGCTTTCTAGGCCCGTGCGCCTTGCATGAATGGCCGGTTCATGAGACGGCCCCATTCGTAGTCGAGATCTTCGGGGACCATCGGAAACACGCCCGCGCCCGGCGTGAAAGTCAACTCGCCGAAATAAATCTTGTCGCCCGGCGCATAAAGATCGACGCGAACATACTCGAAGCCTTCCGCAAGCGACGTCGCCACCGCCAGCAACGCGGCCAGGTTTGCCGGGCGCGGCGCGGCTTGCATGCTACGCAGATAATGCCCGATCGCGAGATCGAGACGGTTCCAGTTTGCGTCGTACGTATCGCCACGCGGATGCTCGCCGAAACGGTCCGAAATCACCGCGATGTAGATAGTCGGCTTGGTCTGCCCTTCGCTGAAGAAGCAGTGAATCTTGATGTCCGCGGGAACCTCCTCGTTCGACTCGAGGAGCAGGTGTTCGAAGTAAATGCGCGGCTTGATGGTGCGATAGTGACGTTCGCGCGCCACGCGATAGAAGTCGGTCGCAAGCCAGCGCTGCGCGAGACGCTGCAATGCCTCGAACGATGTCTTCGACTTGTCGCGCACGACTTCGACAAAGCCGCTGCCGTGATTCGCCTTCATCACGAACTTCGAGGGCAACGCATCGAACACGTCGCGCGTGAACGCCGGCGGCGTGGCAATGAGCGGTATCAGATATTGTTCGCCGACCTTGCGGCGCACATAGTCGCGCACGGTTAATTTGTCGGTCAAATCGACAAAACGCGCATCGGGATAAAGACAGCGATGCAGAATCTTTTCGTTGAATGTTCTCGGATGCGTGATATTCGGGAACCTTCCAACCTTGCGCCGGTGCGCGATGCTCAAGAACACGCGGTCTGGCATGCAGTCCAGTACGGCTTTGCCAAGTGCCTTGCCGATCGACATCATCGTTCTCCTGTGTTGCGCCGTTCTGCGTGCAAGTCCACGGCACGATGAGCCCGTCGATGATAGACCATGAAACGGTCGCTTTCTAGCGAATGACCGAGCAAGCGCGTCAGACGTTTGCAGAGTCCATGAGAACATGGCAGACCGCCGCGCGACTGTCGCCACAGTGCGACAACACATGTATAAACGACATTAGTCGGATATTTACGTGCGGAAACGCACGATTAAAGCACGCCTGATCGGCGTACATTCCTTTCTGACAACTCACGGCGCAAAACACTTGCAAGGCTCGCGTTCGGACGCCGATTGCCGAACGCAAGCGCAAACGTTAGATTAGTCGCCCAGTTTTTCCGCTCGCCATTCAGGCAAGAGCCAAAGAAAAGACCGCTTGACACGCCGGTCGCTATCTGGGCCGGCCTGATCGCGCACCATCTAATTAGACGTACTATGTACCGGAGAACATCTTGAGCCGCCTCAAAATTACCCGACGAGCCTTTCTCGGCGGCGCTGCATCCACCCTCTCATGGGCTGCTTTCCCCTACATGGCGGCGGCCGCGACCAACGTCATCCGCGTGGAATGGCAGCAGTACAAACAGACCCCGCAATATGCGTCGTTCCTGAACGCCGTGCGTTCGATGATGGCGAACACCAACGCCAACGATCCCAATTCCTGGCAGTACTGGAGCAACGTTCACGCGAACTACTGCCCGCACCGCACGCCGTACTTCCTCGCATGGCATCGCGGTTATCTCTACTATCTCGAGCAGCAGATGAAGCGCATCACCGGTGACGCCTATTTCACGCTGCCTTATTGGGACTGGTTCAGCAACCCGCATGTGCCGAGTGAGTTCACCGACAACGCGAGCGGCAATCCGCTGTACTGCCCGCGTCTGAACACGAACGTCTATAACGCACTCGATCTTTCGCCGTTCTCGTATTCGGTCGTGAACTTCCAGCGAGGCACCGCGAATTCGTTCGAAGAGAAGTTCGAGACCGCACCGCATAACCCGGTGCATAACATCATCGGCAACACGATGGCGACGATGCAATCGCCGCGCGATCCGATCTTCTATCTGCATCACGCGAACGTGGACCGCCTCTGGCATGCATGGGCGCTGCCGGACGGACGCACCATGCCGCCGCCGACGGATCCGTACTGGGCAGGCACGTTCACGTATGCGCCGGGCCTCACGATCAACAAGGAGCAGACGTACTCGAACCGCACGCGCCTCGGCTACGACTATGCGAATACGTCACGGCCCACCACGATGCCGCCGCAGGCGCACGAGGGCCGCATTATCCGCGTGCAGGCGCAAGTGCCGCAGATTCACGCGCGTCCGCCAGTCGCTTCGTTCCCGGCAACGGCAGCCCGCACGGTCGGAAACGGACGCCGCTCGATTGGCGGTGTCAAGAACGTCGTGCTCGGCAAGCAATCGATCAGCGCACGCGTGATCGGCGAAGCGGCTTCCACGAAGCAGCTGCAGGATCTGCTCTCCGCGACGGCCGACAGCTTCGATGCGGCATCGCGCGGCGCACCGAACGCCGCAGCGCTCGCGGCGGGCAAGAGCAGCCAGTACAAGTCCGTGAAGATCGTGCTCGATAACGTCACGTTGACCACGGCGGGCGCAGCGGGCGGTTACTTCTACAACGTGTATCTGAATCTGCCCGAAGGCGTGGATATCGACGAAGTGCGCTCGAAGCATTTCCTGGGCACGGTCGGCGCGTTCGAAATTTCGGGCGCCGCGCATCACGGTGAAGTGTCGCTCGACTTCCCGGCGACTGCCGCGCTGCTGAAGATGGGCTCGGGCAACGGGCGCGAATATGCGGTTTCGTTCGTGCGCGTGGACGGCGGTGCATCGGCCAAGGGCGATGCGATCTCCGTCGGCGAAGTCCGCGTGGAATTCTCCACGGAAGCGCCGTACATCATCTCCACGAGCACACGCGCCCCGGCCGGCGCTTACTAAGGCTCGAACGTCCGGCCTCGCCGCCGGATGCTTCGTTCGAAAGACCCGCCGATGTCTGGCGGGTCTTTTTTTAGCCCCATTTATTATGGATATCTAAGTACCGTTTCGCGCCGAGCCGTCGGCACCCAGCCCATTGCTTCAAAACCCACAAGATGGTATGACTGTTTCCCGCTGAAAAGCGGGTTTACATGGATAAAAACCCGCGAAACTCCTTCATATAGTCTACCTATCTCAGCGCCGCCTCATCGCACACGTCAAACCCAAATAGCGAGAGAGTTCGCCGTTAAGCGGTTAAGGGATAAGCAGGACCCAGGCCGAATCACCGATTCAGACGTGCATTCCACAAGCATTCGAAGACCTATAAATCGACAGCGAACGAATGGAGGGAACACCGATGAGACGCCGTACCGTATTGGCCGCGATGGCCGCCGCATCATTGAGTGGAATGATTCCGGAGTTGAGTTTTGCGCAGAAGCCCATCGTGCTCGGCTTCGCGCAAGTCGGCGCCGAGAGCGAATGGCGCACCGCGAATACCGAGTCCATCAAGTCGAGCGCGAAGGATGCGGGCATCGACCTCAAGTTTTCGGACGCCCAGCAAAAGCAGGAAAACCAGATCAAGGCAATCCGCTCGTACATCGCGCAACGCGTGGACGTGATCGCGTTCTCGCCTGTCGTCGAAACGGGCTGGGACACGGTGCTCATCGAAGCGAAGAACGCGAAAATCCCCGTCGTGCTGACCGATCGCGCGATCAGCAGCAAGGACGAATCGCTCTATGTCACGTTCATCGGCTCGGACTTCACCGAGGAAGGCCGCAAGGCGGGCCGCTGGCTCGTCGAGAAGATGAAGGACAATCCCGGCCCTGTGAATATCGTCGAATTGCAGGGCACGGTCGGCTCCGCACCCGCCATCGACCGCAAGAAGGGCTTCGAGGAAATCATCAAGTCCGATCCGAAGTACAAGATCATTCGCTCGCAGACCGGCGACTTCACGCGCGCGAAAGGCAAGGAAGTGATGGAGGCGTTCCTCAAGGCCGACGGCAAGAAGATCAACGTGCTCTACGCGCACAACGACGACATGGCTATCGGCGCGATCCAGGCTATCGAAGAAGCGGGCATGAAGCCGGGTAAGGACATCGTCATCATTTCCGTGGATGGCGTGAAGGGCGCGTTCGAAGCGATGATGGCCGGCAAGCTCAACGTATCGGTGGAATGCAGTCCGCTGCTCGGGCCGCAACTGATGTCGGTCGTGAAGGACATCAAGGCGGGCAAGCCGGTGCAGAAGCGCATCGTCACGCAGGAAAGCATCTTCCCGATGGAAGTCGCGGCGAAGGAATTTCCCAACCGCAAGTACTGAGCGACGATGACATCGCCAAGCCCGACGGACGCCGCGCCCGTGCTCGAGCTGCGCGGCATCGACAAGCGTTTTGCCGGTGTGCACGCTCTGGCCGACGTGAACCTCACCCTTTATCCGGGCGAGGTTCACGCGTTGATGGGCCAGAACGGCGCGGGCAAGTCCACGCTCATCAAGGTGCTCACCGGCGTCGTCAGTCTCGACGCCGGCGAGATCCTGCTCGATGGCCGCGCCATTCGCCCCGGCTCGCCTCAAGAAGCGCAGCAGCTCGGCATCAGCACCGTGTATCAGGAAGTCAATCTCTGTCCTAACCTGTCCGTCGCGGAGAACATCTTCGCGGGATCGTTTCCGCGTCGCGGTGCGCTGCATGCGTTTCGCATCGACTGGGAAGCGACGAATCGGCAAGCGCGCGAACTGCTTGCGCGCATCGGACTCGATATCGATGTCACGCGCCTGCTCACGAGTTATTCCGTCGCGGTGCAGCAGATGGTTGCGATTGCGCGCGCGTTGAAGCTCTCGTCGAAAGTGCTGATTCTCGATGAACCCACTTCCTCGCTCGACGAAGAGGAAGTGCGTCTGCTCTTCGACGTGCTGCGCCGTTTGCGCGCGCAAGGTCTCGCCATTCTCTTCGTCACGCACTTTCTCAACCAGGTCTATGCGATCTCGGACCGCATCACCGTGTTGCGCAATAGCCGGCGTGTCGGCGTGTGGCGTGCGGACGAACTGAACACGCAGGCGCTGATTGCCGCGATGCTCGGGCGCGAACTGGCCGCCGCTCAAGCGCGTCAGACGCCGCCCGAAGAAACCGATACGGCCGCCACCGACGACATGCTTCTCGACGCGTCACGGCTCGGTCAAACGGGGCAATTGCAACCGCTCGATCTGCGCGTGCGCGCGGGCGAAGTCGTGGGCGTCGCGGGCCTGCTCGGGTCGGGGCGCACGGAACTCGCGCGGCTCTTGTTCGGACTCGAGAAGCCCGATGAAGGCGAACTGCGCATCGACGGCGTTCCGGTGAAATTCACGACGCCCGCGCACGCTATCCGTCACGGTCTCGCGTTCTGTCCCGAAGAGCGCAAGGCGGACGGCATCGTCGCGGAGCTGTCGTTGCGCGAGAACATCGCGCTCGCGTTACAGGCGCGGCTCGGCGCGCGGCGATGCCTCTCGCGAGCGGAACAGAACGCGCTCGCCGAACGGTTCGTGCGCGCGCTCGGCATCAAGGCCGCGACGCTCGACATGCCCATCGGCCTGCTTTCCGGAGGCAATCAGCAGAAGGCGCTCATCGCGAGATGGCTTGCCACGGAACCGCGCCTCCTGATTCTCGACGAACCTACGCGCGGCATCGACGTCGCCGCGAAACAGGAGATCATGGACGAGATCCTGCGGCTCGCATCGACGGGCATGGCCGTGCTCTTCATCTCGTCGGAGATATCGGAAATAGTTCGGATTGCGAATCGTATCGTCGTGTTGCGCGATCGCCGCAAGGTCGGCGAGTTGCCCGCGGGCACGAGCGAAGACACCGTATGCGAAATGATCGGAGCCGAACATGGATGACGCCGCACCGCGCAGAACGCCGGCGAGCGCGCTTCGCGCCGCGCTCGAGCACCGGCTCGGCTGGCCGCTCGTCACGCTCGCGCTCCTGCTCGCGCTGAACGCCGCGTTCAACGCGGGCTTCCTGCATGTCGAATGGCGCGATGGCCATCTGTACGGCAGCCTTATCGATATTCTGAATCGCGCGGCGCCGCTCGCGGTGGTGTCGCTCGGCATGACCATCGTGATCGCCACGCGCGGCATCGACATCTCCGTGGGCGCGATCGTCGCCATTGCGGGCGCGGTCGCCGCGTGGGCCATCGGCGGATCGGTGGCGGGGAACGTCACGCGTTTTCCGCTGCCCTTCGTGTTGCTGGCGGCGCTCTGCGTCGCGTTGCTGTGCGGCGTGTGGAACGGACTGCTCGTGGCGCGCGCGGGCATGCAGCCGATCATCGCGACACTGATTCTCATGGTCGCCGGGCGCGGCATCGCGCAGCTCATCACGAGCGGGCAGATCATCACCATCTACTATTCGCCGTACTTCTTCTTCGGCGGCGGCTATTTGCTCGGCTTGCCGGTGTCCATTCTGATCGTCGCGCTCGTCTTTGCATTGCTGTATCTCGCGATCACGCGCACGGCGCTCGGGCTCTTTCTTCAGGCCGTCGGCATCAATCCGACAGCGGCGCGCGTCGCGGGCGTGCAGGCGCGGCGGCTGACGCTCGGCGCATACGCGTTCAGCGGCTTGTGCGCGGGCGTCGCGGGCATTCTCATCAGTTCGAACGTGAAGAGCGCGGATGGCAACAACGCGGGCCTCCTGCTCGAACTCGATGCGATCCTCGCCGTCACGCTCGGCGGCACCGCGCTCACGGGCGGACGCTTCACGCTCGCGGGCAGCGTGATCGGCGCGCTCATCATTCAGACGCTCACGTATCTGATCTATTCGCTCGGCGTGCCGCCTGAAGTGAATCTGGTGGTGAAGGCCATCGTCGTGTTCGCGGTGATGATGCTGCAGTCCGGCGAGTTCCGCGCCACCGTTGCGAAGTTCGCGCGCCGCCCTGCTCTCTCCGACCGCGAGGTGCGCCGATGAACTCGCGCCTGCCCAAACCGCCGAGCGTGCCGCTCACGCCCGAGCACGGCGGCCGCGCCCCGCGACGCTCGATCGCGCAGAGCCGCTATGTGCCGCTCGCGGCGACCATCGCGCTGTTCATCGCCGTATCCGTGATCGGATCGACGATGTACACCGGCTTTCTCTCGCCGCAAGTGTTCCTCAATCTGCTGATCGACAACGCGTTCCTGATCGTCGTCGCCGTGGGGCAGACCTTCGTGATTCTCTCGGGCGGCATCGATCTTTCCGTGGGATCGGTGATCGCGTTGACGACGATGGTCTCCGCCGCGCTCGTCGAGAAAGCGGGCTGGCATCCGCTCGTGGTCATTCCGCTGGTGCTCGTCATGGGCACGGCCTTCGGCACGTTCATCGGATGGCTGATCGCGCGCTTCAGGCTTCAGCCGTTCATCGTGACGCTCGCGGGCATGTTCCTCGCGCGCGGGCTGTGCTATCTCATCAGCATCGATTCCATCAGCATCACGCATCCGTGGTATGCGGCCGTCTCGCAGATTCGCATTCCGCTTGCAAGCGATGCATCGCTTTCCATCGGCGCGGTCATCGCGCTCGTCGTGCTTGCCGTTGCGGTGTTCGTCGCGCATTACACGCCGTTCGGCCGCTCCATCTACGCGGTCGGCGGCAATCCGCATTCGGCGTTGCTGATGGGCCTGCCGGTGCACGGCGCGACCATCGGCGCGTATGCGCTTTCAGGCTTCTGTTCGGCGCTCGGCGGCGTGCTGTTCACGTTCTACATGCTGTCGGGCTATGGCCTGCATGCAATGGGACTCGAACTCGATGCCATCGCCTCGGTCGTCATCGGCGGCACGCTGTTGACGGGCGGCGTCGGCTATGTGATCGGCACGCTCTTCGGCGTGCTCCTGCTCGGCATCATTCAGACGCTGATCTCGTTCGACGGCTCGCTCAGTTCGTGGTGGACGAAGATCGCGGTCGGCGCGCTCTTGCTCGTGTTCTGCCTGTCGCAGCGGGCCTTCGGTTACCGCGCGGCGAGGCGCTAAGGAAAGCATGGACTATCGTCATCCTCCGGTCCGCAAAAGCATGCACGCGCGCATCGTGCAGGAGCTTGGCATCGAGATCGTAAGCGGCCGGCTTGCGCCCGGCGAACGCCTGCCCGCAGAAGCCAGGCTGTGCGAATCATATGGCGTGAGCCGGCCCGTGCTGCGCGAAGCGACGCGCGTGCTGGTCGCGAAGGGGCTCGTGCTGTCGAAGCCGCGCTTGGGCAGCGTCGTGCGCCCGCGCGACGAATGGCACATGCTCGATCCCGATGTGCTCTTCTGGACCATCAACAGCGTGAACGAAGGCGAGTTCTTTCGATCGCTGCTCGTGGTGCGGCGGATCATCGAGCCGGCGGCGGCGGCGCTGGCGGCATCGAATGCGACGGACGACGATCTCGCGCGCATTCGCGATGCATTCGAGCGCATGTCGCATGCCGACACGCCCGATGCGTTGCTCGCGCCCGATCTCGACTTTCATCGCGCGATCATGTCGGCCACGCACAACGACATGCTCATGTATATCGGGCATATGTTGTCGCTGGCGCTGTCGGAATCGATCAAGCTGACGAGCCGTCATCCGGATACGCACGCGCTTTCGTTGCCGCGCCACAAGGCGATTCTCACGGCCATCATCAACCGCGATCCGCTCGGCGCGCGTCATGCGAGTCTCGTGCAGCTCGACAACGCGCAGGCCGATGCGGAGAACGTGCTGTCGGCGGTGTATCAGGAATAGCGTATCGGCGAAACACGGTCGAACGTTCATGCCTTCGTCTTTCGTTCACTTGGCGCGCAGCGCGTTAATTGCTTACGCCGCAGCGCGCTTCCTATACTTCGTGCGCCGTCGCCCGAATTGACGAGGACGACGAAACGATCATGGAGACAAGCGATGAAGAAGACAATCGGATGGATGAGCGCATGCGCCGTTTTCATCGTGGCCGCGCCGTATGCGGTTCACGCTGCGGAAGACGCCACGGTCCAAAAAGTGAACGCAGCGTGGGACCAGACGTTCAACACCGGCGATGCTAAAAAGCTCGCCGCGCTCTACGACGAGAACGCGGTGATATCGCCGGGTAACGGCAAGACGATCAAGGGCCGCGCGGACATCGAAAAGCTCTTCGACGGCTATTTCAAGGCAGGCACGGGCAATCACACGACGAGCGTCGTCAACGCGCGGCGCGTGGGCAATGTGATGTACGAGACCGCGAACTGGACAGCCACCGTCGATAAGGACGGCAAGAAGACGCAATACCAGGGCGTGCTGCTCAAGGTGATGACCAAGGGCAGCGACGGACAGTGGCGCACCACCGCGCACACGTGGAACGCCGCGCAGTGAAAGCGCCGCATCACGCAATCGCGTGCCGCAATTTTTGCCGCTTTTCGCAGGTAGAAGCGCATCGCTCGGCTCACCGAACTTTCGGATCGCGAACGCGCACCCTAAAGCATCCGCCCGCCGCGACGTAAACCAGCTATAGCCACTCCCGGCCACGCCAGGCCGGGGCGGCCGCTCGTCCACCGCAAGCCGGGTTCGTCTCGCACATGTCTCAAACCACTCGTCCCGGAGTTCCAGGAGCCATCCCGTATCCCAGCGATACGGCGCGACCCCGCTCTCCCGCACGCAATCAGGGCTTCCTCGCCTTCTTCCTTGCGACGCGCAAGCGAAGCATCGCCTCGCTGCCGCTCGCGAGCATCGCGCAGATCTTCTCCGCCGCCGCGGGCGCATGGGCGCTCGCGTGGTTCGCGCTGTCGTCGGTGTCGGAGGAAGCGGCTTTCTGTATCGGCGCGGGCGCATGCGTGCTCACGCTGCTGCTCGGCCTGCGCCACGCCCGCCGCGAACTCGCGCGCGCCAACGCGACCGCCGCGCTCGCCCGCGCGCTGCTCGACGCCAACCGCGAATGCCTGAAGCTGATCGGCCCGGATGGCCGCATGCTGCGCATCTCCGAACACGGCGCCGAAATCATGCAGGCGAGCAGCCCGGAACAACTCGCGGGCGCGAACTGGCTCGGCTTCTGGTCCGGCGACGACGCCCGCGCCGCCCGCACCGCATTCGATGCCGCGATGAGCGGCTCGCGCGCCTCGTTCGTGGGCGCGTGCCCGACGACGGCCGGCGTGCCGAAGACGTGGCAATCGCGCCTCATTCCGATCGACGACGGACGCGGCGGCGTGCGCGACATCCTGTGCGCATCGCTCGATGTGACACAGGAAGCCGAACTCGCCGCCGACCTGCGCGCGAAAGAACTGCTCATGTCCGAAATGGAAGCGCACGTCGGCCTGTGCTTCTACTCGTACAGCGCGGATTACAGCTATTTCCACCACGTGAGCGCGGGCTGCGCGTCGGTCTTCGGCATCGAAGCGAAAGTGCTGCGCGAACGTCCGCAGGCGTGGGTGGAACTCGTGCTGCCGGACGACCGTCCGGAGCTTCTCGCGACGATGCAGCGCATCACGCAATCGAAGGACGGCGGGCGCGCGCGCTATCGCATTGAACATCCGGTGAACGGCGTGCGCTGGATTCAGAGCACGGGCTACCCCATATTGGACGCGAACGGCAATGTCGTGCGCGTGGTCGGCATCAGCGAGGACGTGACCGTCGAACACGAACGTCTGGCCGAACTCGACCGCCTCGCGTTCTCGGACTCGCTGACGGGGCTGGCGAATCGCGGCGCGCTGGTGCTCAAGATCGAGGAGCGTTGCCAGCGCAATGCCGCGTTCGCGCTGATGTTCATCGACCTCGACCGCTTCAAGGTGCTCAACGACACGCTCGGGCACACCGCCGCCGACCGCCTGCTCAAGTCGCTGAGCGAGCTGATCCAGGCCGCGTTGCCGCCCGACGCCCTGCTCGCGCGCCTAGGCGGCGACGAATTCGCCGTGCTGATCGACGACGCCGCCGACAAGACGCGCCTCGCCCGCATCGCGAAGGACATTCTGGCCGCGCTCGCAAGATCGGGCGAGCCTTCGCGCGCGGATGCGTTCGTCACCGCGTCCATCGGCATCTCGGTGTTCCCGGAGAACGGCGCGGACCACGAGACGCTGCTCACGAGCGCGGACATCGCCATGTACGCGGCGAAGAAGGCCGGGCGCAACGGCTTTTCGTTCGCGGACGCGAATTCGACCGAACGCATCGTCGATTTCAAGCTGGAGCGCGATCTGCCCGCCGCGCTCGCGAATCGCCAGTTCCTGTTGCACTATCAGGCGATCCACGAGCCGCGCACGCTCGAAGTGCGCAGCGTGGAAGCGCTGATCCGCTGGAAGCATCCGACCCGCGGGCTGGTTTCGCCCGGCGTGTTCATTCCGATTCTCGAGGAAAGCGGCTTCATCAACGAAATCGGCGCGTGGGTGATGGACGAAGCGCTGCGCCAGCTCGCGCTCTGGCGTCATGCGGGCGCGCGCTCGCTCGGCGTGTCGGTGAACGTGTCGTCGCGGCAGTTGCGCGACGAGGCGATCGTCGAGGTCGTCAACGACGCGCTGCATCGCTATGAGCTTCCGGCATCGAGCCTGGAAGTGGAACTCACCGAAAGCGCGCTGATGGAGAATCCCGCGCGCGCGCAGCGGACCTTGTCCGCGCTGAAGGCGCTGGGCGTGCGCATTGCCATCGACGATTTCGGCACCGGCTATTCGAGTCTGCGTTATCTCGCGGACTTCTCGCCCGACACGCTCAAGATCGACCGCTCGTTCGTCGCGCGGCTGCAGGACGATCGTGCGACGCAAAGCATCGTCGGCGGAATCATTCAGATGGCGCGCGCGCTCGGCGTGAGCGTGACGGCGGAAGGCGTCGAGCAGACGGTGCAGCTCGAATTCCTGCGCGATGCCGCATGCGATCGCGTGCAGGGTTTCCTGCTGAGCCAGCCCGTCGCGCCGGAGAAAGTGCTCGGGCTTTCCATCGCCGCGCCTGAATAAAACTGGCCTCGTCCGCCCTTTCGACGCGGCGCACGCTCACGCGCGCTCGTTGAGGAAACTCTGCGCGAGCTGCTTCCACAGATGATCCGCCGCCGGCGAAAGCCGCCTGCCGACGCGCGTCATCATCTGGCTGCCGAAACCTGCCGCGATCGGATGATCGATCGGCACCGCGACCAGTTCGCCCAGATCGACACCGCGCCGCGCCGTGATCGTCGACATGAACGCGACGCCCAGCCCCGCCGCCGCGAGCGTCTGCGCCGTGTTGAAGAGATCGACGCGATACGCGGGTATGACGTTGAGCCGCGCGTCGTCGAGCAGCGACTGCACGAACTGCTGCACGCCGAACGCTTCCGTCATGAAGATGAGCCGCTCGTGCGCGAGTTCGGCGGCGGGCACCTTCGACATCGACGCGAAGCGATGCGCCGGCGCGACCACCGCGCACAACGGCCGCTCGGCAAAGCGATGGATGCGCATGGCGGGATCGTCGGCGGAGCGCGCGCACAGGCCGATATCCACCGCGTCGTCGCGCACGAGCGAGAGCACCGCGGGCGTCGGCCCCGAACGAATTTCAACGAGGATGTCGGGATAGGTCATCGAAAAGCGCTGCAGCGCCCGCGCGATCAGATTGCCGATGAATCCCTCGCCGACGCCCAGCGCCACGCGCCCGCGCCGCAAATGCCGGTATTCCTCGAGCCGCGCGGCGAGATCGCGGGCGCGGCGCTGGCCGTCGCGGTAATGGTCGATCAGAACCTGGCCGATTTCCGTCACGACGACATTGCGCCCGCGCCGCTCGACGAGCGGAAAGCGCAACCGCCGCTCCAGCGCCGCGACCTGCCGGCTGATGACCGATGCGTTCACGCCAAGCGTTTCGGCGGCCATCCGCATGCCGCCCGCCGCGTCGATTTCGGCGAGATAGCGCAGCGAGCGCTCACCGATGTCGTCCGTCAAATCGTTCATGTGCGTCCGTACCGTTGACTCAAAGGCAACATTCTGGATGCGTTCCGGTCATGGGTCGAGTTTTTCGTCGGTGCAATACTCGCTGAATTAATCACGGACACTGCAACAAAGGAGCACCCAACCATGCCCGAAAGCCGCTTTTGCGAAGTCGCCGATCTCGCCGATGCGAAACCGCAGCTCGACGAGATTCGCCACCACATTCACCAGCATCCGGAACTGTCGTACGAGGAAGCCGCGACGTCGCGCTTCGTCGCCGAGAAGCTGCGCGCGTGGGGCTATGAAGTGACGCGCGATGTCGGCGGGCATGGCGTGGTGGCATCGCTCAGGAACGGCACGGGCAAGCGGACCGTGGGCGTGCGCGCCGACATGGACGCGCTGCCGATCCACGAGCAGACCGGCCTCCCTTACGCGAGCGTCCACGACGGCAAGATGCACGCGTGCGGCCACGACGGCCACACGACCGTGCTGCTCGGCGCGGCGCAACAGCTCGCGAAGACGCGCAATTTCGACGGCACGGTCCACCTGATTTTTCAGCCGGCGGAAGAAGCCGGCGCGGATAGCGGCGCGGAACGCATGATCGCCGATGGTCTTTTCGAGCGCTTTCCGTGCGACGCGATTTTCGGCCTGCACAATCATCCGGGCGTGGCGACCGGCACGTTCGGCTTTCGCGCGGGGCCGCTGATGGCCGCGTGCGATACGGTCAAGGTGCGCATCGTCGGGCGCGGCGGACATGCGGCGCGTCCGCATCTCGCGGTGGATCCGGTGGTGGTCGGCAGCAGCATCGTGATGGGCTTGCAGTCGATCGTCTCGCGCAACATCGATCCGAACGAGGCGGCGGTGGTGACGGTCGGCTCGTTCCGCGCGGGGAAGGCGGCGAACGTGATTCCCGAAGACGCGGTGCTCGAAATGAGCGTGCGATCGTTCTCCGCGACGGTGCGCGAGACGCTCGAGAAGCGCATTCGCGCGCTGATCGCGTCGCAGGCGGACGCGTATGGCGCGACGGTCGAGATCGACTTCATTCGCGGCTATCCGGTGCTCGTGAACAGCGAAGCGGAGACCGAGTTCGCGCGACAGGTCGCCGAGGAACTCGTCGGCAAGGAGAACGTGATTGCGCCGTTTCCGCCGATAGCGGGCAGCGAGGACTTCGCGTACTACCTGCAGAAGGTGCCGGGCTGCTTCGTGCGGCTCGGCAACGGCGAAGGCCGCCCGATGCTGCACAACGCGCGCTATGACTTCAACGACGACAATCTGGCGATCGGCGCGGCGTTCTGGACACGCCTCGTCGAACGCTTCCTGAGCGGGGACCGCGCATGAACGCCACGACGCAATCGCTTCCCCGCGCGGGCGCTCACGAAGCGCCGCAGATGTCGGCCGCGCAGCAGCGCAAGATCGTGCTGGCGGCGGTCATCGGCAATCTGCTCGAATTTTTCGATTTCACCGTCTACAGCTATTTCGCGCTGACCATCGGCAAGCAGTTTTTCCCGTCGAACGATGGCATCACGTCGTCGCTGCTGGCGTTCGCGGTCTTCGCCGTGGGCTTCGTGATGCGGCCGCTCGGCGGCATCGTGCTCGGACGATACGCGGATCGCGCCGGCCGCAAGCCCGCGCTCACGCTCACTATCTTGCTGATGGCGGTGGGATCGGCGGCGATCGGCCTGGCGCCGACTTACGCGCAGATCGGGCTGGCGGCGCCGGTGCTGATCGTCGTCGCGCGGCTGGTGCAGGGCTTCGCGCAGGGCGGCGAGTTCGGCGCCGCGACCGCGACCTTGCTCGAAATGGGCGGCAGCGCGAGCCGTGGCTTGCGCGCGAGCTGGCAGTTGGCGAGCCAGGGCGCCGCGGCGCTGCTCGGCTCGGGACTCGCGGCGAGCCTGGGCTTTCTGCTTTCGGACGACACGATGCATGGCTGGGGCTGGCGCATTCCGTTCCTGATGGGCACGCTGATCGCGCCGGTCGGCATTTATCTGCGCCGTCATATTCAGGAGGAAGCGCCTGCCGCGAAGGCGGTCGTGACGCGCGACGATCCGAAGCGCGGCCTTTATGTGCGCAACTGGTTCCTCACGATTTTTTCGATCATGGGGATGTCAGTTTCGACGTACGTGATGATGTATTACATGCCGACCTACTGCATTCAGTATCTCGGCTTGCCTTCGAAGATGTCGATGCTGGCGGGCGTCGCGTCGAGCGTGATTTCGCTGGTGATGTGCCCGGTTTATGGCGCGTGGTCGGATCGCATGGGGCGGCGCAAGCCGCTGACGGTGATCGGGCGGATTGCGCTGATCGTGCTGCTGTATCCGGCGTTCTGGGTGATGACGCATTTTCCGTCGCTGCCGGTGGTGCTGGCCGCGCTGATCGTGCTGATGCTGTGCTACACGATGGGCTCCGCCCCGGCGTATGCGCTGATGCCGGAGAATTTCCCGAAGCATCTGCGGGCGGGGTATATGTCGAGCGCGTATGCGATCGCGGTGTCGGCGTTCGGCGGGACGGCGCAGCTGGTGGCGGGTTGGCTGATTCGCGCGACGGGGAACAAGATGGCGCCGGCGTGGTACATGATCGGGTGCGTGCTGGTGTCGCTGATCGCGGTTTCGATGTTCGAGGAGACGGGGGGGCGGGAGTTGGGGTGAGGGGGTTTTGGGTGGGGCATTTTGCCAAATGCCCTGCTCGAGATGCGGTCAGCTTTCTATCTTCGCCGCTTTGCGTCTGCGCGGCGCGGTCGTGCGTCGTCTGTCCGTTGGCCACCTCGACACTGAAGCCGGTGTGGGTGCCGTTGCCGCCGAGATCGCCGAATTGATGATGGCTCGTGTCGTCATGGCTCGTCATCGAATCCACGCCTGCCAGCACGGTTGCGGTATTGCTGCCCCGGTTCAGACGTTGAGCCCCATCTTCCAAGCAAAACCGCCAAAACGACAACCTAGCTCGATGGCTGGTTGTTTGTAGCGTAATAGGCGCTTTCTAGCTCAGCGCATTACGCACATATTCCGCTAGCCCGAGTAAATCAGAGTAAGCAATTGGAGCAAATCCAGGGTAATGCTCCGCGATATAGCGACTAACATCAACCTTTTCTATCTCAGATCGAATCTCATCGACAAAGACGGGTTGGATGACCCAATTGGTGCCCGGCAAGGCTACCCGTTGATGCTCGACCATATGCCACGCGATAGCCCCCTCGTATCCATCAATTGCTGATTTCAATTTGGCAATGAATTCCGGCTGCTCCGCGCTAAATCGGATCGAAGTGTACGGCGGAGCATCGAATGGTCCTGACGAACAATACTTCCGTCCTTCAACACAATTTCAACTTTTCGCGCCTGAAATTTTCTCCATTCCACATTTGCGGCTTGCTCAATAACGCGGCAAAGCTCATCTCCGTGAGCGAGCGTCGTACTCGTCGTTTTGTTGCCCCTTTGACTGTGGTAATTGAGACGCCTTGTGGGTTCGTGTTTTTCATGTCTACGTGCTTATGCAGCACGGCCAGTTGGTCATTACGCCCTTGCCTGCCATGCCTTAGACGAGGAACCCAACTCAAAGCCGGGTTTTGTCGTTTTAACTAAAGAAGAATTTTTTTATAAGCAATCACAGATGAAGGCGAATGCGGATCCGACACAAACCCAGTAAGCTCGCTTTTCTCCGCGCGTCATCTTGGCCCATTGCTCAGGGGTTGGACCACCACCTGCAGCCATTTGATTCTCCTTAATTAGTCTTTTCAGTCGTTTGAGTTGAATGGCCCCAAGGCAGCACCCCAAAGCTCAATGCTCCTGGCGTGCCAATGCCAACTTCCAATGCCGTCGAACCTCCATAAGCATGAGTTACTGCACCAAACACATTGACACCGAAAGGTGTTGGTATAGATACGAATGCTTGGTTCCCGTCCCCCGCCAAGAAGTTGCGCGCATCTTCAGCATTGCTTGCCCCGTAGATGTAGCCGACTGAGCTACTAAAACCAGGTTGGTAAGAAACAGCAGACGGGTTGGTCATCGAAACCCCACCCGATAGGTAAGTCGAGCCATCGTAAAGACTCACGGCTGCCGTACCGCTTCCTGAGAGAACGCTGACGCTTGTGGTCGCATAGTCCGGCGCAAGTCCCCGCCCATGCTCTCCGAAACCCGCCGAGTAATCCCCCGTGTTGTACCCCGGCGAGAACGGCCCATACGGATCAACTCTCGGTGTTGCTGCCTGAGCGCTCGACATACCCCAACTGTATGGCGAACTTGCGCCGCCCGTGCTTTGCGTAATCAGGTCTTGCAACGCCGTCGATGGCGTAGCCAGCATCGAAGGATCTTGCACAAGGTAATTTCCCGTACTATCCGTCACCAACTTCATGCCTGTCGTGTCATAGACTGCATTGTTCGGTGTATCCGCATTCAACGGCACAACCACGCCTGTCGAGGCATATTCCCCGTACTGGCTATTGTTCGCTGCGCGCATGGCATTTTCGATCTGCGCTGCGCTGATCGGTGAACCGTCAGCATTCGTCAGCCCTTGCGCCTTCGCCTGATTCACGATCTGCTGCGCCTTAGTCTTTTCTTGCGGATGCAATTGCCGGTTGTAAAGAACCGCTACATTGGCGGATCATTAAACCTACCGTGCGCCACACCGTCGGATAGTTAAAGCGTTATAGGTCATGTTGATACCATAGAGAGCTTTTCCCTCTCCGTATTCGACGTTTCTTTGCACGTCGGCACGAATTCCCTGCTTGCAAAGCAAAACCTCTCCCTGGTAACTAATGTCACGCCAGCCAAGTGCTCGCAACCCGCGCTCGTACTTATTGGCTAGATCAGATGTCCATGTCTTCGCATCGATTCCAGTGTATAAGTACGCGGACCCATATTTGCTACCATGAGATTCACTTGAAATAACCCCGCCGGACTTCAGAATCGAGGTCATATCGTGACGCATAATCTCAAATTTCTGTGCAGTGTCAGTCGGATTATTCTTGATTGCCAGAAACATAAAAACAATCGCGACGATCGCAATTCCGATGCCAGCTCGCTTCTCTAATGTCTTCATCTTGACCATGACAGGTTTATTGTCGCTTCGGTTGCATTCCGGGAATCGTATAGATCGGAAGACTGAACCCGGTCGAACCACCGACTCCAATGTTGGCTGAACGTGTGAGCCCGCCAAAACCAACGCCAACTTCTACGGACGTATCACCACCGACTGCATGATTAGCTCCGATGCATCCTCCGTATGCGCAGGCATTTCCGCCAAATGATCCACCACCGAGGAAGTTATCTGTTCTATCCGCCTGAATAGTCGGTGCTTGGTTGATTGCGGAAGGAATAACGCCGAAGGTAACAGACGCTCCGGGTTTGACGGGAACTGCACCGCCACCGCCTATGTAGACGTTGCCGTTATGCAAGTTAATAGCAACGCTCGCTGATCCACCCAAAGCTGCACCTCCGATAGTGACGTAATCAAGCTTGCCGGGTTGTTGAGCCAACACGTTAGAGATAAATGCATTGCGATCGGCCTGTGAATCCGCGTCGCTGTATTTAAACTGCCCGCCCGACGTTTGCCGCACCATACCGCCCGCGCCAGCCGTCGAGAACAACGTCCCGTTGTAGTTCTGCAATTGCGTTTGCTCAGCTGTATAACCCGCGCCTTCCTTTTCTAACGCTGAGTATTTAGTGTAGTCCGCCGTGCCCGGTGCATATTCAGCCGCGCAGTGAACCAGCGCACATCCCGCTGCTTCCAGTCGGTGTTCCTTATCCGAGTCGCCGTTGGCCAAGTCATGTATGGCTTTCCTCTCATCCGGATGCAACTGCCGGTTATAAAGATCCGCTCGTCGCGATCGTGCCGCCGTTGTTCGAGAGCGATCCGCTGTAGATCGACAACGTGCCCGCGCCCGATGTCGTGATCTTGCCGTTGTCGTTGATGAGCGCGGCAGGCGCAAGCGATAAATCCGCCGCGTTCGTTTGAATGGAACCGTTGGCGTTGTCGAGCGTGCCGACGACGGCGAGCGTGGTCGCGCCCTTGCCCGTTTGCGTGATGCTGCCCGCGTGATTGACGAGACTGTCCGCTGCAAGGGCGACCTGGTCGCCGGTGATTGCGCCGTTGCTGTTATCGAGCGTCGCGGCCCTCACGTTCACGACTTTGCCGGCGGAAATCGCGCCGCCTGCAACGGTGAGCGTGGACCCAGCGGTGACGGTCGCGTTGCCGTTCGCGGCCAGCGTGCCCACGTTCGAAAGCGATCGCGTGGCCGTCGCGGTCAGGTCTTGCACCGCCGTGATCGAACCGACATTGACGAGCTGCCCCGCCTGCACGACGACGTTGCCATTGCCGCCGATCACACCGCCTTGCGCGTTGTTCAGCAGACCCGATGCGCTCACGCTGAGACCGTCCGCATTGAGCGACGTGAAGTGGCCCGCGCTGTTATCGACACTCCCTGCGCGCACGTCGAGCGCGCCTGCCGACTGCATCGTGCCGCCCTGATTCAAGAGCGCATTGACGATGTTCGCGGAAAGCCATCCACCCGAAATGATCTGGCCGTTGACGTTCGACAACGCGCCCGCGTTGATTGATTGCGCGCCACCGGACTTCAATGCGCCGTTGTCGTTGGCGAGCGTGCCGGTGGCATTCGCGTTGATGCTGCCGCCCGCCGTCGTCGTCGCTGAGGAAAGGTTGATGTCGCCCGCCGAAGCGGTCAACGCGAGGTTGCCGTTCGCCGTCGTCGAACTGCCCGCCAGATTCACGGATGCGCCCTGCACGACGGCATTCGCGGCCGCTGCATTGCGTCCGCTCGCGGAGATTGCGCCGCTTGCGATCACGTTGAGATCGCCTTGCGTGCTGATCGAGCCGTCGCTGTTGATGCCCGCGCCGAGCGTGCCCGTCGAATCGACACTGCCCGCGTTGATCGTCGTATTGCGCTGCGCGGCGAGCACACCGCTATTGGTCAGCGTGCCGGAAGTCGCCGCGACGACATCTTGCTGTGCGTAGGTGGTGCCGCTATTGTCGATACCATCGCGCGCCGTCGCGCTGATGCTGCCGCTTGCATTCGTCTGCCCGGCGAGCACGAGCTTGCCTTGCGATGTAAGCGTCAGATCGCCCGCTTGCGCCGCGAGCACGCCTCGGTTCGAAACCCCAACGCCATATTCATTCGATGCGAGAAAGATGCGACTCGCATACATCCCGCCCAACTGACTGACATCGATAGCAACGGCAGGCGCGGCGCCATTGCCCGCAATCGGCGTCGCAGCGAGCGTGGTGTGATCGACCTGATTCGCACCGGTAACAACGTTGAGATTGTTGGCATAGATCGCGGCATTCACTTGTACGGCACGTGCCAGCAAGTCCACCTGATCGACATTGGTCGCGTTCAGCCCCGCACCTTGCACGGTGATATTGCCGCCCGCAACATTGAATCCCGCGAGGCTTCCGTTCGCGCCGAAGTTCGGCGTGCCGGTCGTCAAAATGGCGCGCGACGTATTGATGAACCCGCCGCCATCCACCACGATGCCCGACGGATTCGCCACGATCACTTCGGCCTTCGGCCCCGCGACTTCCAGATAGCCGCGCAACTGCGAAGGCGAATTGCTGAGCACCTGATTGACGATGATCCCCGCCGACTGCCCCGGCGCGAGGTTCGGATTACCGTTGACGTAGCCGGCTTGCTGCGTCTGAACGATGGTCGGCGAGTTATTGAGAAGCGCGCCTTTGCCGGGCACGTCCAACTGCGAATAGTTGTTCAACGAGACGCCAGCCGCAGAAGGCTTCGCGATGTTGACCTGCTGCAAGCCGTTTTGCGTCTGCAAAACCTGCGCGCCAGATCCAGCCGAAGGCACGATCTGCGCAAGCGTCAGCGTCGATACAGTACCGAGCAGCGCCATCGCGGCACAAGCAACGGGGCGCAACACCGGAAGCGAACTAGCGCCCGTGCCGCTTGCGGGCTCAGATGCGTGGGAAACTGCGAAGTCGGCGACCGCGACCAGCATGCGGCGCAGGCGACAGAAAACTACCTTGTATAAGCCTTTGTTCATTCGTTCAATCTTCGGCTGCGTAAGTCAACCGAAAATTGTCACGGGCGGGCCTTTACCGAGGCACTCAGCCAATTCCGAATTGGCTAAAACAATTCGTGCCGTATGTCAGGGTTGTAAGCGGATCGGCGAGCGCAGAGAAAATCAGTTTCCCTTCACGCCGTCGTCTATAACAGAGTGACGACGTGCTGATCCTCACGTCCAGTGCTCACCCCGCACGACACCTACAAGACTTGAGCCGTACAACGACTGAAGTGCATTCTCACCCGCGCGGCGCTGCGGGCTCGTTGCATCCGGCGCTTGGCTGTCGATCAAACGTTCGTTTCCCTAACGATTCCATGACATCGACAACGCCATGTCCGGATTCGGATGTCGCACGTCCTGGAATGCGATGTCGAGTCATCGACGGAGTATCGATCATGAAGGCCTTATTTCTAGCGGTAACGGGAGGCGTCCTGCTCTCGCTAGGCAGCATCGCTTACGCTCAATCCACGGGTTCAGACTCGTCATCATCCATGGGCGGCTCGCGCTCGGGCGCCTACGACAGCGGGCAATCCGGCCAATGCGTCACCGGCCTGTCGTGCAATATCTATCGCGGCAGCTGAAAAGTTGCGAGGCGCTGCCTGAAGGAAAGCGCCTCGCAGCATTGAAGCGATTAAAGAGAACGCCCCTGCAGTCGACGCGCATCTCTGTACGACAACGAACACATCATCCTGTTGCGGTCGATGGCGAGCGCATACCATTGACTATCGAAATTGAATTACATCGGATAGCTAAGCGATTGTTTCGCTTTTTGGCACATGCAGCCCATTGGCGTCGACACTGGTATTCAACTACTCCATGAGGTATCGATGAGACCGCCCAGAGCGTCGTCGTGTGGTTCGCCGGCTTCGCGCCGATCGCGACGGACGCGCGCACCGGCGTCAAGGGCGCTCAGGGCACGGCCGCCGGGCAGATCGAGGCGGCATCATCGTTCGATGCGCGCGCCCGCAGAACTGTCCGGCGTGCGGTGGTGTCCGCTGCGCTGCCGAAGGTTCTGACGCATACCGCCAACGCATCAATCGCCGGTGCTCGGCCCGCTCCCTACCGCATCGATCGTCCTTCCGCCCGCGTGCTGCAGCAGCGCTTCGACGTCGCTGGCCCGCGCCTCGTCTACTTGCACGGTCAGAATGAATCGCGACACTTCGCCCTGATGCCTGAACCGCGCATCGTATTCCTCTTTCCAGCCGATAGAACCCGTGCTATCGCCCGTCAGAAAGTTGCCGCGCACGGGGCCGGCTTCGTCGGCCTGAAAGGTCAGTTCCACGGCTTCGCGTGGCACGCCCGAAGTCACGAGCGCATCGCGCGCCTTTTCCGCTTCCTCTTGCGATTGAAACACTCGTGCGATCGTCGTTTCCAATTGCGGCTCCTTGTATGCACTGATGCGGAAATCGTGCGCAATACGCGTGCCGCGTGTCAGGTCGCGCTGCGCAGACTACACTTGCATGCTCTAGCCGCACCCTCGGAAAACGGTCACGCATGGAATTGAAGCAGGTTCAGTACTTCATCGCCCTGTTCGAAGAGGGCACCGTCACGCGCGCCGCGAAAAGGCTGAATATCGCGCAGCCCGCGCTCAGCATGCAGATCGCCAAGCTCGAAACCGAGATCCGGCAGAAGCTCTTCGAGCGCGGTCCGCACGGCATGGCGCCCACCGAAGCCGCGCGGCTCATGTACCGCCTTTACACGCCGATCATGCGCGACATCGATCACGCGCGTGAGCATCTGAGCCGGCGCGATGTCATCGTGACGGGACGCGTGTCGCTGGGCATGGTGTCGTCGGAAGCGCAGAGCGTGTTGCCCGAATCGCTGGCGCGTTTCGATGCGCTGTTTCCTCAAGTGGAAGTCTCCGTCGCCGATGGCTTCAGCGCGCAGCTCATCGACGCCGTCGAATCTGGCCGGCTGGATGCCGCCATCATCAACAAGCCGCGCGGGCGGCTCACGCTCGATGTCGAACCGTTGCTCGTCGAGGAAATGGTGCTGGTGACGAGCGCGGCGCACGGTCCGGACCTGCCCGACGCCATCGATCTCACGGCGCCGTCCGGCATCGAGTTCGTGTTGCCCACGCGCCGCAACGGCCTGCGCGGCGCGCTCGATGCCGCGCTCATGGCCGCCGACGTCGTCATTCAGCCGAAGTTCGAGATCGATCTGCTCAGCACGATCGTGCAGTTCGTCGAGCAGAGCAGCATCGCGACGATCCTGCCGCGCGTCGTCGTGCAGGCGAAGGTCGATCAAGGCCTGCTGCGCGCGCGCACGATCGCGGTCCCGCCGATCGTGCGCCACATCATTCAGGTCACGCATCCGAAGCGGCCGATCGGGCCGGCCGCTTCGGCGTTGATCGCGATCATCACCGAGGAAATCCGGCGCGTGACCACGGGCGCACCGGCCGAATGAGGCCGCTCACGAAGGATTGCGCGCCGCGCCGTTGTCGAGCTTGCCGAGCGTCTCCGGCACCACGAACGCGCCCACGATGAAGATCACGCTGATCGCGCCGGCGAAGATCGCGAGCGTCGAGGGCAACTGGCTCGCGTCCTTCGCGACGAGCGAGACGAACGTCGGCATCATCCCGCCGATCGCGAAGCCGATATTCCACGAAAGGCCCGTGCCCGTCGCGCGGATGGCGGTCGGGAAGCGCTCGTTCAGAAAGATCAGCACCGGCGCATAACCCGCGCTGCCGAGCGCGGAGAGCAGCACCGCGTAGACGCCGATCATCGTGATGCTTTGCGCCGTCGGCAACAGCAGGAAGAGGCCGGGCAGCGCGACGAGCCGGATCAGGCCGATCCAGATGAACGCGCCCTTGCGCCCGATGAACGTGCTGATATGCCCCGCCGCCACCGATGCGACCACCACGGCCACGCTGCAGATCATCAGGATCGCGGCTGCCGCGCCGTTCGGCGCATGACTCACGACCTTGAGGAACGTCGGCAGATAGCCCGACGTCAGGTAGTAGCCGCTGCCGCCGCCGATGGTCAGCAGCAGGTTCACGAACAGCACGCCGCGATATTCCCGCGAAAACAGCGTGCGAATGGGCGAGCGCACCACTTCGGCCTTCGCGCTCTTCGTCTGCGCGGCGGCTTTCGCGGCCTTCTCGGCGGCGAGCTTCTTCCATAGCGGCGATTCTTCGAGGCTATTGAACACGAAGAGGCCGAGCACCGAACTCAGAATGCCGGTGAAGAACATGCAACGCCAGCCCCACGTATCGAATGCATCGCCGGGAAAGATGGCGGACATCGCCAGAAACGTGAGCGATGCGAGCAGCGCGCCGAGTCCCGCGCCGCCCCCGCCGATCAGTCCGGACACCGCGCCGCGATACTTCGGCGCGACGGATTCGGTGCCGATGGTATGCGTCGACGCCACCACGCCGCCGACGAACACGCCCTGCACGAGACGCAGCAGCAGGAAGAGAATCGGCGCGAGGAGACCGGCCTGCGCGACCGTCGGCAGCAGGCCGAAGGCCGCCGTCGACACGCCCACGCCGACGACCGCGAAGATCATCGCGCCCTTGCGGCCGTGACGGTCCGCGTAGGAGCCGAATAGCGCGGAGCCGAGCGGGCGCATCAGAAGCGTCACCGCGAACGACGCATAGACCGCCGCGAGCGAAAGCATCGCGTGTTCGGATGGGAAGAATAGACGCCCGACGACGGGCGCCACGTACAACAACACGAACAGGTCGAACAGATCGAGGGCCCAGCCGAGGCACGATGCCATGACTGCGCCCATGATTTGCCGCTGATTGGCCGGAAGCACGGCGGCCCCGTCTTGCGCTGCTACGGACATATGCATCTCCATGTGTGTCATCGGCACGCTTTTTCGATGCGTGCTCTTGTCGAGGTTAAGGAATCGTTGTGCCGGTCCTTCAGTGCGCGGCGGCGATGCGCGATTCGGCGCCCGCTCTTCGCCCGGCGACCATCGCATCGGCGATCTTCTCGGCGATCATGATGGTCGGTATGTTCGTATTGGCCGATGGCAGGCGCGGCATCAGCGATGCATCCACCACGCGCAGCCCTTGTGTGCCTCGCACGCGGCCTTCGGTGTCCGTCACGGCGTCGCGGTCTTGCGGACCGCCCATGCGGCACGTGCCGCTCGCGTGCCACACGCCGAACACGTTCGCGCGGATGAAATCGTCGAGCGCGCGGTCGTCGTTTATCAGGGCGGACATCTTCAGGCCGCGCGTGAAGAAGCGTTCGATCAGCAGGCGCCTGAGCGGCGCGGGCGTATCGAGCAGCACGCCGAGCATCGACGTCAGCAGCGCATTGCCGTCGCCGACGCGGCTCAACGCCTTTACGCGCGGCGAGAACGCGGCCGGAAAGAAGTCGCGCGGATCGCGGCCGAGACCCGATGCATCGACAATGCGCGCGAGCATGCGCACGCCCACGGCGAGCCGTTGCAGGTCGCGTTCGTCGTCGAGCAGGTTCAGATCGACGCGCGGCGCAGCGGCCGCATCGGGCGATGCGAGCTGCACGCGGCCACGCGAATACGGCCGGTTGCACCACAGGAAGAAGAGGCCGAGCCGGTTGCCGAGCGCGTGCCACGCGGCGCGCGTCGCGCTCGATAGATAGAGGTCCGAATCATCGCAGCCCGCGACGCCCGAGCTCATGCGCGCCGCCGTCATGCTCGCGCGGCGTCGTGCGAGCGGCATGCGAAAGCGCGGCTCGAGAAAATGACAGAACGTGAGCGACGGATGATCCTGCAGATTGCGTCCGACGCCCGGCACATCCACCGTACATGCAATGCCCTGCGCCGCGAGTTCGCGCGCATCGCCGATACCGGCGCGCAGCAGCATCGCGGGCGACTGCAACGCGCCCGCGCAGAGCACGACTTCGTTCGCCTCGAAATGCACGCGCTCGCCGTTGCCCGCAATCGCGACGACACCGCGCGCAGCCGCGCCTTCCATCACGATGCGCTCGACGCGCAGATTCGCATGCACGCTGAGATTCGGGCGCTTGCGCGTGGCTTCGTCGAGATAGGCGATGGCCGTGGAGACGCGCGCATCGTCGATATTGGAAAACGCGCCGGGAAAGAAGCCGTCGCCGAACTCGCCGTTCTGGTCCTGTAATTCCGCGAGGCCGTTCGCGCGCATGCCCTTCGCGAACGCGTGGCAGAACGCGGGCCAGTCCTTCGGCATGATGCGTCGAATGGGCACCGGACCATCGCTGCCATGCAGTTCGCCGCCGGGGAAGTTCACGTCGCGTTCGAGCTTGCGAAAGTACGGCAGCACGTCGCGCCACGACCAGCCATCGGCGCCGTTCGCGGCCCAGTCGTCGTAATCGCGCGGCAGGCCGCGATTGGCCGACTGCACGTTGATGCTCGATCCGCCGCCCATCACGCGGCCCTGCTCGTAGACGCGCGGCGCGGCGTGCTTCGTGGCCTTCGCCTTGAGGTCCGGCCAGATATAGGTGTCGCCGCAGAAGACCGGCATCGGATAGCTGTCGAGAATGGCGGCGGGCACCGCGCCCGGCGGCGTATCCGCGCCCGCTTCGATCAGCGCGACGCGCACCGACGGCGCCGCCGACAGCCGATGCGCGAGCACGCATCCCGCTGAGCCGCCGCCCACGATCACGTAATCGAAGCGATCCATCGCCTGTCTCCTGGTTTGGTTCAGCTACCGCGAAACGCCGGTTTGCGCTTGCCATGAAACGCTTCGACGCCTTCGCGGAAATCGTCGGACGCGCGCAGGCGGCTATAGCAATGCCCTTCGAGTTCGATGGCGATCGAAAGCGGCGAGTCTTCCGTATCGTTCAGCAGCTTCTTCGCGGTGCGCTGCGCGAGCGGCGAAAACGCGCGCAACTCATCGACGAGCGCATCCGTGGCCGATTCGAGTTCCGCATCGGCCACGCAATCGACCGCAATGCCCCAGTCGTATGCCTGCTTGCCGGGGATACGGCGCGAGCGCATCACGATGTCCTTCGTGCGGCCGATGCCGACCATCGACTGCAAGCGCGCCGATCCGCCCGAGCCGGGAATCTGGCCGAGCTTCTGTTCCGGCAACGCGTAGAAGGTCGTGTCGGTGACGATGCGGAAGTCGCACGCGAGCGACAACTCGAAGCCCACGCCGAAGCAGAAGCCGCGATTGGCCGCGATCACCGGCTTCGAGCAGCGCGCGGGCGCCGCGATATTCCACGCGAGCTTCGATACGTGTTCCGGCGATGCTTCCAGAAAGCCCTTGATGTCGCCGCCGCTAGAAAAGTGCTCGCCGGTCGCGCGCACGACGATCACGCGCACGCGGTCGTCTTCGTCGAGTGCTTCGAACACGGCGCGCAACTGGTCGCGTGCGTGCATCGAAATGACATTGAACGGCGGGCGGTGCAGCACGATATCCGCGCGCTCGCGCGTTTCGTCGATTTCGACGGAAAAGCCGTCGAGGTCTTGCAGCAGCGCGTGGCCGCGATGGTTCAAATCGCTCATGGCGTGTTACTCCTTCGTAGTCTCTGTAGGTTGTGCGGTCGGTGCATTGGCGTCGGGCGCGTATTCGCCCGCCTGGAGCTTGCGGCGCAGGATCTTGCCGACCGGCGATTTCGGAATGTCGTCGACGAACACGTAGTCGCGCGGACGCTTGAAGTTGACGAGATCGGACTGGCGGCACCACGCGTCGAGCGCGTCGGAATCGACATACTCGCGGCGCTTGATGAACGCGACCACGCGCTGGCCCCAGCGTTCGTCCTTGACGCCCGCGACCGCGACTTCATCCACCGCCGGGTGCAGCGACAGCACCGATTCGATATCCACCGGCGAGATGTTCTCTCCGCCGCTGATGATCATGTCATCGACGCGGCCGGTCACGTAGAGATCGCCGTCGCGGTCGAGATAGCCGGTGTCGCCGGTGAAGTACCAGCCGCCGCGTAGCGACTTCGCGTTCGCGTCCGGCCGATTCCAGTAGCCTTCGAACGCTTCGTCGCCGAGCAGGTCCACGATGATCTGCCCTTCCTCGCCGGCTTCCGCGATCTCGTCGGGCGAAAGCGCATCGAGCTTCACGACGCGCAGCCGCGTGTTGATGCCCGCGCGGCCCGCGCTGCCGGGCTTCTTCGTCGCGTCCTGATCGATGCTGAACGTGTAGACCTCGGACGAGCCGTAGTGATTGACGAACAGTTCCGGCTCGAACGCCGCCGAGAGGCGCTTGAGCAGGCCATCGTTCATCGGCGCGCCCGCGAAGCCGAGCTTTCTTACCGACGATGTATCCGTGTCGGCAAACGCGCTGTCCGCGAGCAGGTCGTGATAAAGCGTCGGCACGAGATAGAGGCACGTGAGCGCGTGCTTCGAGATGCATTCGAGCGCGAGCTTCGCATTCCAGCGACGCACGCAGACGAAGAGGCCATCGACGAGGGCCATCGCAAGCAGCGAGCGCACGCCCATCGTGTGATAGAGCGGCATCACGCCGAGCGTGCGTTCGCCGCGCTTATACAGGTTCTGCGCGACGTGTGCGAGCGCGCCCGCGCGTTCATGCCGATGCCTGCGCGGCACGCCCTTGCCCTTGCCCGTGGTGCCGGACGTGTAGAGGATCAGCGAGATGTCGTCGGCGGTGGCATGCGTCGTTTCTTCGGCGCTCTCTTTTTCGACGATGAGCGCATCGAAGTTCATCGTGCCGCCGGGCGCATCGTCGAGCGCGATACGCGGCACGTTTTGCGCGGCGGGGCTTTGCACGACGGCATCGGCGGAAACGGGTTCGTAGACGATCGCCTTCACGCCCGCGTCCGTCACGCAGTAGTCGAGTTCCTCAGGCTTCGCGCGCCAGTTGAGCGGCACGATCACGATGCCTGCGAATTGCCCGGCCCAGTGCAGCGTCGCCATTTCCCAGCGGTTTTGCAGCACGACGAGCAGCCGGTCGCCGCGCTCTATCCCAAGCTCGCGCAAGCCATCGGCCACATTCAGGATCATGCGATGCCACTGCGTGTAAGTCAGTTGCACGTCGCCATCGACGAGCGCGAGCGCGTTCGGGCTGCGTTCCACGCTTTGCAGGAAGGTGCGTCCGAGATCAAGCATGTTCGGTCTCCTTAACGTCTGCATTCGTTCGCCGACGCGCCGCCACGTCCAGCACGGCGGCGACGATCGGCGTATAGCCCGTGCAGCGGCAGATATGCCCGGACAGCATCTCGCGCACTTGCGCTTCGGTCGGATTAGGCACGCGCTCCAGATAATCCGCGCACGACATCAGGATGCCCGCCGTGCAGAAGCCGCACTGCAATGCGTGATGCCGCTGGAACGCCTGCTGCAAGTCGCCGAGCGTCTGGTCGGGCGCGAGGCCTTCGACCGTATCGATACGCCGTCCGTCGGCCTGCACCGCGAGCATCAGGCACGAGCGCGCGGCGACGCCATCGACATGCACGGTGCATGCGCCGCATACGCCGTGCTCGCAGCCGACGTGCGTGCCTGTCGCGCCGAGTTCGTGCCGGATGAAGTCCGACAGCAGTTCGCGCGGCTCGCAATGGCCGCTTCGTTCGCGGCCGTTGAGCGTCAGCGTGATGCGCCGCGCTTCGCCGTGCCGCATGAGGGTGTCCGACATCTTGCTCACTTCGCCTCCTCTATCGCGCGCCATCCGAGTTGCCGGACCAGATTCCGGCGATATTTCGCGCTGATGTGCGCGTCGTCCTGCGCGTTCAGTTTCCAGCTCAAATCGTTCAGCGCGCCGCGCAGGTCGTCGCCTTGCAAACGCGGCCAGCGCTCCGTCACCGGCCGGTCCGCGACGCCGCCCACCGCGATGCGAATCGAATCGTCGGTAACGACCGCCGCGCACGCGACGATCGCAAAGTCGCCGTGGCGCGCGGAGAATTCCGTGAACGCGTAGCGCTCGCCCGGCTTGCGCAGCGGGAAGCGCACCGCTTCGACGAGTTCGTCCGGCTCGCGCGCGGTCATCAACATGCCCTGAAAGAAGTCTTCCGCCGCGAGCGTGCGGCGCTTCTTCTTCGAGCGCAGCATCACGTCGCCGCCGAGCGCGGACAGCACGAGCGGCAACTCCGCGCTCGGGTCCGCGTGCGCGACGGACCCGCATACGGTCCCGCGATTGCGAATCTGAAAGTGCGAGATATGCGGGAAGGCCATCGCGAGCAGCGGCGTTTCGTCGGCGAGCGTGGCGCGCCATTCGACGCTGCCTTGCGTCGCCGCCGCGTTCACGACGAGATGCCCCGCACGCTCGTCCACGCGCACGGCATTCAGCTCGGCGGTGCGCGAAATATCGACGAGCACCTTCGGCTGCGCGAGCCGCATGTTGAGCACGGCCATCAGCGACTGGCCGCCCGCCAGCACGCGCGCGTCTTCGCCGTATTGCGCGAGCGCATCGAGCGCGTCTTGCGTGGTCATCGCGCGCAAGTAGTCGAACGGTGCGGGCTTCATGCTCGTCTCCCAAAACGGGCGAGGAGTCTCGCTATCCACGATCCATGCGCTTGCACCGGCTTGCCCGCCGCCTGCCTTCCGAGCGATTCGAACAGTTGCTTCAGCACGACCTTCGCCGCGCCTTCGAGCATGCGGCCGCCGACCGCCGCGACCTTGCCCGACACCTGCGCTTCGTAGTCGTACGTGAGGCGCGTGCCGCTGCCTTGCGGCGTCAGTTCGACGATGCCGCTGCCGCGCGCGCTGCCGAGCGGCGAGATGCCCGCGCCCGCGAGACGCAGGCGACGCGGCGCATCGATTTCCGACAAGCCGATGCGCGCCTCGAAACGCGCCTTGATCATGCCGACGCCCACCGTCACGTCCGCGCGATACTGGTTCGGCGCGGTTTCGTCGAGCGCATGACAGCCGGGTATCACGTTCGCGAGCGCCTTCGGATCGAGGAGCACGGCGAACACGGCTTCGGGCGTCGCGGGCAGATCGACCGCGCCTTGCGCCGTGAGCGCGCGTCCGCCGCCCGGCGTTGCGGCTTTCGTCGGCGATGCTTCGCGATACTCGGGCCGCGAAGGCTCGGGATCGTCGATGCCGATCATCGCCATCACCTTGGGCGGCGTGAGCGGCAAGCGAATGTCCTCGACACCGAGCGCATCCGCCACTGCATTCGCGATGCACGGCGGCGTGCTCATGTTGTTGCCTTCGCCGAGTCCCTTCGCGCCGAGCGGCGTGAAAGGCGACGGCGTTTCCATATGCACGATCACGGGATCGGGCACTTCGCAGGTCGTCGGCATCAGATAGTCGGCGAGCGTGCCGGACTGGAAGCTGCCGTCCGCGCCGTAGCGAAACTCTTCCATCAGCGCCGCGCCCACGCCCTGCGCGAACGCGCCGCGAATCTGGCCATCGGCGAGCGCGGGATTGAGGATCGTGCCGGCATCGTGGACGGTCACGTATCGGTCGATGCGCACGCGCCCCGTCTCGCGATCCACTTCGACGCCGCACATGTCGAACGCGAAGCCATACGCCGCCGACGTATTGATGCGGTCCTGCTCGTCAGGCGCATCCATGTGCGGCGGCGACCAGAACACGGTCTCGCGCAGGCCCGGCTCGTCGCCATCGGGCAACAACGCGGGCGCCCAGTGCGGCGCATTGCTCGCGGCACGCGCGAACGGCAGCGCGCGATCTTCGGCATCGTTCGGAAAGATGCGCGCGCCTTCGAATCGCACGTCACCGGGCGCGCAGCCGAACTGCTTCGCGAGCACGCGCGCGAGCTTGTCGCGCACGCGCGTGGCGGCGAGATGCACGGTGCCGGCCACCGCGCCCGCGAATCGGCTCGAATAATTGCCCGCCGCGACGGACCACGCGTCCTTGTGCGTATCGAATTCGACGTTGACGACGATATCTTTCGGATCGAGCCCGAGTACGTCCGCGACGACTTGCGCGCACACCGTCATGTGGCCCTGTCCCGCCGGCGTCGATGCGATGGTCACGACCACGCCGCCCAACAGATCGACGCTCACGGTTGCGCTCGCAATCGCGCCGTTCTTCGGGCCGGCTTTTCGGCGCGCGTCGGCGGGCATCACGGTCGTGATGTAGCCCATGTTCGATACCGACGGCTCCACGATCGCCGCGAAGCCGATGCCATAGAGCCGCCCTTCCTTGCGCGCGGCATCGCGGCGCGCGGCGAGTTCGCGATATCCGCCCTCGTCGATCGAGCGGCGCAGCGCTTCCTGATAGTTGCCCGAATCGAGCAGCGCGCCCGCTGCCGCGCGATACGGGAACGCATCGGCGGGAACGAAGTTGCGGCGATAGACATCGGGCACATCGAGCTTCAGTTCGATGGCGATGCGCTGAATCAGCCGCTCCAGCGCGAAGTACACTTGCGGCCCGCCGAAGCCGCGCACGAGGCCGGTCGGCGTCTTGTTCGTCAGCACCACGCGATTGCGCACGACGAGATTCGGGATCGCATACGCGCCCGTCAGGCAGCCGTGCATCCGGTAGAACGTCGCGGGTTCGGGCGCGCGCACGTAACCGCCGACGTCTTCCATCTGATCGTACGAGAGCGCGACGATACGGCCATCGTTTTCGACGGCGGCTTCTATCGTCGATACGCGCGCCGTCGCCGATGTCGCCGCGCTCAAATGCTCGAGCCGGTCCTCGACCCACTTCACCGGCGCACCTGCCTTGCGCGATGCGAGGCACATGAGCACGACATACGGAAACACCGCCTGCTTCACGCCGAAGCTGCCGCCGGAATCGCGCGGCGCCTTGTGACGCAGGCGGTTCGCGGGCACGTTGAGCGCCATCGCCATGACGGCGTGCAGCGAGAACGGCCCCATGAAATTGGACGTGACGTCGTAGCCTTCGTCGCCCGACAAGTATTCGGCGATGACCACGCCGCATTCGATCGGCGCGCACGTGTTGCGCGGATAATGCGCGACCAGCTTGACGCGATGCGGCGCGCTTTCGAACGCGGCTTCCGGCTCGCCGTAGCGGAAATGCCGGTCGCTGATGACGTTGGTGCCGACGCGCTCGTGCAGCACGGGCGCATCGTCCATCACGGATTGCTCGATGGACGTCACCGGATCGCGCATCGTGTATTCGACCTTGATGAGATCGAGCGCGTCTTCCGCGAGCGCACGCGATTCGGCCATCACGACCGCAACCGGCTCGCCGACGTAACGCACGCGATCCATCGCGAGCGCCCACTGTTCCATCGGCGACTTCACGCCGACGACGAACGGACGCGACCACGGACGCAAGTCGTCGCGCGTGAGCACGGCGCGCACGCCCGCGAGCTTCGACGCGGCTTCGGTATCGATCGACACGATATCCGCGTGCGCATGCGGCGAGCGCAGAATCGCGGCGTGCAGCGTGCCCGGCTTCACGGCGATGTCGTCGCCATAGCGGCCACGGCCCGTCAGGATCGCCGGGTCTTCGAGGCGCTGCATCGAACGGCCGACGTGACGCTGCGGCGCGTCGATTTCAGCAAATGCGGTTTCGCGCTGGTTCATCGCGTCACTCCTCACCTTCGGCGCGGCCGCTGAATTCATCGGCGAGACCGCTCCAGCGGCGCGCGATTTCAGCGTGCTCGATGCCGAACAAATCCAGAATGCGCCCCACCGTGTGATCGACCACATCGTCGATGGTCTTCGGATGCGCGTAGAACGCGGGCACCGGCGGCATCACGATCGCGCCCATTTCGGTGGCGAGCGTCATGTTGCGCAGATGCGCGAGATTGAGCGGCGTCTCGCGCGCGACCAGCACGAGGCGGCGACGCTCCTTGAGCATGACATCGGCGGCGCGCGTGAGCAGGTTGTCCGCGAAGCCGTTGGCCACGCCCGCGAGCGTTTTCATCGAACACGGCGCGATGACCATGCCTTCGGTCAGGAACGATCCGCTCGCCACGGCCGCGCCGATATCGCGCACGTTATGCACGACGTCCGCGAGGGAATCGATGTCGCCGCGCGTGAGGCCGAGTTCCTGCGCGGCCGTCACCGCGCCCGATGCCGACACGATCAGATGCGTCTCGTGCGTGCCCAGACGGCGCAACGCGGCAAGCAGGCGCAGGCCGATGACCGCGCCGCTCGCGCCCGAGATGCCGACGACGATTCGCTTCTTCCGTTCAGCCATGATCGCGCGAAAGGTAAGCGTCGAACGCACGGTTATCGGCGGCAACGAGCGCGTCGAGATCCACCGTGTCCTGGCCCGGAATGCGCACGCGCGTGAACACATGCGCGGGATACACGACCGGGCGCGTCGCATCGAGGCCCATCTTGGCGCTCACGCCTTGCAGATGCGCGGGCGCGTCGTCGGGCTGGCCGACCGTCGTGGACGGATCGAGCGGCGAGCCCTGCGCGCCGTCGATCACGACGAGATCGCGGTCCGCCTGGAAGCGCGTCGCGATGGCCCATTCGATCTCGGCGGGATCGTGCACGTCCACGTCCGTATCGACGACGACGACCTGCTTGATGTCGTAATGCGCGCCGAACGCGCACAGGATGACGTTCTTCGCTTCGCCTTCGCGCTTCTTGTCGAACTGCACCCACAGGTGATAGCGGCACACGCCGCCCACCGACAGATGCACGTCCTTCACGGCCGGATGGCTGCGCTGTAAATGCGCGAGCAGCGTGGCTTCACGCGGAATGCCGCCGAGCAAAAGATGCTCCATCTCAGCGGGAATGATCGTATGAAACACCGGGTCGCGCCGATGCGTGACCGCCGTCACTTCGATGACTTCGCGCGCTTCCTTCGCGCTGTAGTACTTCGGGAATTCGCCGAACGGGCCTTCCGGCTCGCGCACGTTCGGCAGAATGCGCCCTTCGATGACGATCTCCGCGAACGCGGGCACATGCACGCCGTTCGTCACGCATTGCGCGACAGGCAGCGGCGCGCCATGCAGCGCACCCGCGATTTCGAGTTCATCATGATCGATGGGCGTGATCGCTTGCGAGGCGAGCATCGTGAGCGGATCGACGCCGATCGCGATGGCTACGTCGAGCGCATCGCCGGCTTCTTCCGCCGCGCGCTGGAATGCATAGAGATGGCGCGGCAGCAGCAGGATCGCCATGCGATCGCGGCCATGCACCTGAATGCGATTGATCGACACGTTTTGCACGCCCGTGCGCGGATTGCGCGCAATCACGAGACCGGCGGTGATGTACGGACCGTTGTCGTGTTCGCTGTGCGTTGGAATAGGCAAGAGCGCGTGAAGATCGATATCGCTCGTATGCACCACTTGCTGGCACGGCGCGTCTTCACGTCCGACGAGTTTCGATTCGAGCGGCGCGGCGGCCGCTGCGGAAAAGCGCGCGAGCAACGCGGATTCATCGACGCCCATTGCTTCCGCAATCCACGCGCGCTTCGACATGAAGCCGCTCACGACGGGCATTGCGTGACCGCCCGGCTGCGTGAAGAACGCGGCCTGCGTGCCGTCGAGGCGTTTCGCGATGGCAGCGAGTTCGTGTTCGAGCGCGACCGGCTTGTCGATGGTCGCGACGCGGCCGGTCTGCGCGAGATGCGCGAGCCAGTCGCGCAGCGAAAGCGAGCCGGTGTCGGCGCCCTTCGGGGCCCAGGCGAATGGGGGAATGCCGTTCGTTGCGGCATCGCGTGTATTCATCAGCGTCTCCATCTGTGCGCGCCTGCCGTGGCAAGCGCATTGGATGAAGCGTAGCGAGATCGCCCCATAACATCTAATACTGTTTATTGATGCGGCGAATCATTCGCTCTTATATCCGTGTTAGCCCGGATGACAGGCTTCTTACAGTTACGTATCAATAGATCGCTCACTCACGCGTTATTGCTGGGCGCACTGGCATGAAGCGCGCTGCACATCTTACGAAGTCACTTGATAATGGTGATACCGCCCATTAGCGTTGCTGATGCCCCGGGGAAACATGGACCTCAAGCAAATCCAGTACTTCATCGCGCTGTTCGAGGACGGTTCCGTCACGCGGGCGGCCAAGCGGCTGAACATCGTGCAGCCCGCGCTGAGCATGCAGATAGCGAAGCTCGAGGACGAACTGCATCAGCAGCTCTTCGAGCGCGGCGCGCACGGCATGGCGCCGACCGCGGCGGGACGGCTCATGTATCGCCTGTTTCTTCCGATCATGCGCGACCTCGCGCACGCGCGGCAGCAACTCGTGCAGCGCGAGGAAGTCGTGACGGGGCATGTGGGCATCGGGCTGATCGCGTCGGTGACCGAAAGCGTGCTTGCGGATTCGCTCTCGCGTTTTCATGCGCGTTATCCCGATGTCGAAGTCACCGTCGCGGATGGCTATAGCGCGACGTTCATCGACTGGGTCGCGGGCGGCCAGCTCGATGCCGCGATCATCAACAAGCCGCGCGCGCGTCTCTCGCTCGATTCGCGTGCGCTGCTCGATGAAGAGATGGTGCTCGCCACCAGCGCCGCGCACGGCCCCGATCTGCCGCATGCGATCGAACTCGCGCAACTGCCCGAACTGGAACTCGTGCTGCCGACCAAGCGCCACGGCCTGCGCGGCGTGCTCGACAGCGCCGCGCAACACGAGGACGTGCTGCTCGCGCCGCGCTTCGAAATCGACGTGTTATCGACCATTCTCAAGCTCGTCGAGCACACGCGCTTTGCGACCATCCTGCCGCGCATCGTCGTCGAACGTGCGGCGCGTCACGGCACCTTGCGCGCGTGCCCTATTCTCGCGCCGCGCATCGTGCGGCACGTCATCTGCGTCAGCCATCCGCGACGGCCCTTGAGCGCCGCAGCCGAAGCGCTGATCGCGATCATCGGCGATGAACTGCATCTCGCATCAAATAGTTCGCCATCCGAACCATCTACCAACATCAAGGAACGCTCAGCATGAACGCACGACACTGGATTGCCGGCGAATGGACCGGCACGCCCAACGCCGACAGCATCGATCCCGCGACGGGCGAAGCCATCGGCCAGTTCGCGGACGGCGGCGCTGCCGAAGCCGATGCCGCCATCGCCGCCGCGCGCCATGTCTTCGATCGCACGACGTGGGCGCAGGACGCGCGCTTGCGCCAGGACGTGCTGCTCGGCTGGGCATCGGCGCTCGAAGCGGAACGCGACGCGCTCGCGACGCTGCTCACGCGCGAAAACGGCAAGGCCATCGCGCAATCGCGCGGAGAAATCGCGGGCGCCATATCCGAAGTGCGCTATTACGCAGGACTCGCGCGGCACATCGCGGGACACGTGCTCGAAGCCGAACCCGGCACGATATCGACGATGCTGCGCGAAGCGGCCGGCGTCGCCGCGATCATCGTGCCGTGGAACGCGCCGGCGGTGCTGCTCGTGCGCTCGCTCGCGCCCGCGCTCGCGGCGGGTTGCACGGCCGTCGTGAAGCCCGCCGCGCAGACGTCGCTCGTCACGGCCGCGATGCTGCGCTGCTTCGAGCGCACGGCGTTGCCGAAGGGCGCGGTGAATCTCGTCAGCGAACAGGGACACGCGGCGAGCCAGCGGCTCGCGGAATCGCATGACGTGGATGTGGTGAGCTTCACGGGATCGACGGCGACGGGCAAGAAGATCATGACCACGGCGGCGGACAGCATGAAGAAGCTCTCGCTCGAACTCGGCGGCAAATCATGCTGCGTCGTGTTCGACGATGCCGATATCGCCGCCATCGCCCCGCGTCTCGCGCGCGCCGCGACGATCATCTCGGGGCAGCAATGCACGGCGGCGCGGCGCGTGCTGGTGCATGCATCGCGTGCGGCGCAGATGCGCGAGCATCTTGTGGCGGCGCTTGCATCGCTGAAGGTGGGACCGGGCATCGATCCGGCGACGGATATCGGCGCGCTCATCGATTCGAACACGCGCGATGCCGTCGATCGCACCATCGAACGCGCCTGCGGCATGGCGGATCGCGTGTTGTTGCGCGGCGAACGATCGGGGCATGCGTTCCTGTCGCCGACGCTCGTCGAACATGGCGATCCGAAAGCGTTCTTCTGTCAGGAAGAAATCTTCGGGCCGTTCGTGACGCTCGAAGTTTTCGAGACCGAACAGGAAGCCATAGCGAAGGCCAACGATACGGTCTTCGGCCTTTCCGCGAGCGTGTGGACGAACGACGGTCCGCGCGCGTTCCGCATCGCTCGGGCGCTGCGCAACGGAACCGTCTGGATCAACGACCACAACAAGCTCTTCGCCGAAGCCGAAACGGGCGGCTACCGGCAAAGCGGACTCGGCCGCCTCCACGGCTACGATGCGCTCGCGGACTTCACCGAGCTGAAGCACATCTGCATGCCGGCGGGCGTCGCGGAAGGCATCGTGCCGCTGCGTTAACTGATGCGGAATTGCGACACGGTCTGCGAGAGATGCCGTCCCTGATCGTCGAGCGCCTGCGAAGCGGCCGCCGCCTGTTCGACGAGCGCGGCGTTCTGCTGCGTCACGCGATCCATTTGCGCGATCGCCTGATTGACCTGCTCGATGCCGCGGCTCTGCTCGCCGGATGCCGCCGCGATCTCGTCCATGATGTCGGACACGCGGGCCACTGCGCGCAGCACGTCGCTCATCGTCGTGCCCGCGTCCTGCGCGAGCGCGAAGCCCGCTTCGACCTTCGCCACCGATGCGCCGATCAGTTCCTTGATCTCCTTCGCCGCATGCGACGACCGCTGCGCGAGCGAGCGCACTTCCGAGGCGACGACCGCGAATCCGCGTCCCTGTTCGCCTGCGCGCGCCGCTTCGACCGCCGCGTTCAACGCGAGGATGTTGGTCTGGAACGCAATGCCTTCGATGATCCCGATGATGTCCGCGATCTTCAGCGAGCTTTCGCTGATGGCGGTCATCGTCTCGACGACGCGCGTCACCACCGCATCGCCCTGCTTCGCCACGTCCGACGCGTTCGCCGACAGCGTGCTCGCCTGTTGCGCGTTGTCGGCATTCTGGCGAACGGTCGACGTGAGTTCTTCCATGCTGGCCGCCGTCTCCTGAAGCGATGATGCCTGCTCTTCCGTGCGCGCCGACAAATCCGCGTTGCCCGATGCGATCTGCATCGAACCCGTCGCGATGCTGTCGGCGGCCGTGCGCACTTCGCCGATCAGCGTGACGAGGCTCTTCTGCATCGCGTCCATCGACGAAAGCACGCTGCCTGCGGGCACGGCGCGCGTCATCGCGACCGGACTCAGGTCGCCCGATGCCACGCGCTGCGTGATTTCCTTCAGCGCGGCCGGCTCCGTGCCGAGCGCGCGCGTCAGCCCGCGCGTGATGAGCACGCCCGCAGCCACGGCGGCGGCGACCGCGCCCGCGCAGATCGCAGCGAGAATCCGCAACTGCGACGCATAGTGTTCGTGCGCTTCGGCGACAAGCGCTTCGGCGCGCTGATGCGTGTACGTCGAATAGGCGTCGGTCGCGCTCACCAGTGCGGCGAGCAGCGGGCGGCAGTCCTCGTTGATCTTGCGCACGGCTTCTTCCTGCCGATGCTGCGTCGCGAGTTCGACGATGGCCTGCGCGACCGGCGCGTAGAGCGCTTCGATGCGATTGATTTCGGCGACGAGCGCGCGCGCTTTTTCGGTGGTGTCGGTGGCCGATGCGATCGTCGCGTCGAGGCGCGCGAGATGCGCGGTGACGTCGGCTTGGGCACGCGCTTCGGCTTCTTTTTCGAGCGCGAAATCGGCGGGCGTCGTCACGAGCGCCATGTTGCGGGCGGCGATCGCGCGCCGGTCCACGGCCTGGCGAACCTGCTCGGCCAACGTCTCGCGCGCGTTGGTGCCTTCGACGAACTGAAAGAAGCGCTGATTCGCGTCGCCCAATGCGCTGATCGCTACCGCCGAGACGATCAGCACGACGCCCGTGAGAAAGCTGAATGACAAGGCGAGCTTCGCCTTCATCGACATGGTGTTGAGATTCATGGTTGTTATGGTGTGCGCCGTGGTCCGCGGCGTTGCCGGCAAAACTGCCGGCTTGTTATTGGGGCTTTTCCGTTTCTACCAATTTTTGCTTGCTTGCCCGTCGATGATGTCGTGGCTAGAATTACCGATTCGGTTGAAGCACGAAAGTAATTGCGACCGATGAAGGCAGTTAACAGCGCGTTAGCCGTATAAGCGTAGATTTAACTGAAGAATTGCGCAAGCGCATTGTTTCCATTTCTATCAAATTCGGCGATTGTGCTTTAGGGCGAAGCCAGCTATCGTTTGCGACCTCGAACAAGGACTTTCATGGCAACCGAAGACGATCCGATCCTCACGACCCGCGATGCCGCGGCCATTCTTGGCGTATCGGTCAAGACGGCGCAGACGTGGATCGAGCAGGGGTTGATCGAGTCGTGGAAGACGCCGGGCGGACATCGGCGGATGCGCGAAACTGCGGTCACGGAGTTGCGCGAGCGGCTCGGCAACCGGCGGCAGGCTTCGTCGCAGAGCGAGAGCGCGTTCGCGCTCGCTGTCGCGTCGGATGCGGCGTTGCCCGCCTATCTCGATGCGTTGGCCGCGGCGGGACTGCGCGGCATCGGCCAGAGCGATCCGTTCAACGCGATGCTCGACGCGGGCATCGCGATGCCGGCCGTCGTCGCCGTCGAACTGATGCGCGGCGACTGGGAGCGTCTGTCGATGTCGCGGCGCCTGCTTCAGTCGCGCGATCTGGCGCATATGCGCATGCTTGTCGTGACCGACCTGAGCAGCGCGCAACTCGAAGCGGACCTGGGCGCGTTGTCGCGTGTGACGGTGGTGCGTGCGCCCGCCGAGACGCCCGCATTGGCCGCCGCGTTGCGCGAATGTCTTGCGATTACGGCTTCCGAGGAGACGGTCGCATCGCCCTATCCGGTCGCGGCGAATGAGGCTGCGCGCTTGCAGGCGGTGGCGCGCACGGGTCTCGTCGATACGGTGAGCGAGCCGGAGTTCGATGAGATCGTGCAGTTGACGGCGGAGATATTGCGCGTGCCGATCAGTCTGATGACGCTGCTGACGCCGGATCGCCAGTGGTTCAAGGCGCGCTGGGGCCTCAATGCGCACGAGACGCCGCGGCCGTGGGCGTTTTGCAATTACACGATCACGCAGACCGATGTATTCGTGGTGGAAGATGCGGCGAGCGATGCGCGTTTCAGTGCGAATCCGCTGGTGGTCGATGAGCCGCGCATCCGGTTTTATGCAGGTGCGCCCTTGCGCGATGCGGATGGAAATGCGCTCGGCGCGTTATGCGGCATCGACCGGCAACCGCGCACGATCGATGCGACGCAGAAGCGCCGGCTTGCGAATCTCGCGGCGCTGGCGTCGGATCGGATTGTGGTGGGGGCGCGTCGCAGGGGGGAGAGGTGGGGAAGGGGTGGGTGAGGGGGCGTTTAGTCCTCTGTAGGCTATCCGCATTGATGCGCGTCGCGCCTTGCGCCTGGATCGTCGCCGCGTTGCCCGCGCTCACGAGCTGAACGTAGTCGTGGTTGTTGATGTCCCATCGCACCTCGGCCTGGTCCGGGCGGATGTTCTTCGCTGGATCGAAGTCCGGCCAGAACGTGATCGACACCGTGCCGTCGCCGTTATCGGTCAGGCTGTTGTACCACTGCTTCGCGTTGTTCGTGACGACGCGGCTGGTTGGCTGAAACTCCATCTGACCCGTTGAAGGATTGAAGACGGGGACCGTGCTGGTATCTTGCACGGGAACGGTCAGCGAGAACGTCTGCGCGCTTGCATCGATGTTCGTCACTTGGTCCTTGGGCACCGTCACGGTGACGGGATTCGCGAGCGCGTGCAGCGTTTGATCCGAGATTGCGCCGTTGTTCCAGTTCCATTCGGGGAACGTGCTGCTGTGATAGGTCGCGAGATCGCCGCCGGACAAGCCCGCCGTCCACAACGTCAGCGTGGTCGATCCCGCGTCCTCACCGTTGCCGCCGAGCGTGCCGCCCGTGTTCGTCACGTCCGATGCGCTCACGCTCGTCGCGCCATCGCCCGCGTTGGTGAGCTTGCCCGATGTGTTGTCGATGTCGCCTTGCGTGCCGATGCTCAGGCCATTGCCGCCGTACATCGACCCGCTGCGATTCACGATGCACGATGCCGCGTTCACTTGCGCGGACTTCATCGCGAGCAGCGTGCCACTATAGGAGTCTGCGGGCGTTACCCGCTGCATTCGAGAGCGCGCCCTCCGAAGTCACGGCAAGCGTGCCTGTGCCCGCGTGCTGGATCGTGCCGCTATCGTTCGTGATGCCTTGTGCATTGACGCTGAGATTCGTCGCGTTCGATGCAATCGTGCCGCCGGTGTTATCGAGCGCGCCGCCAGCGTTGATGCTTTGATCGACGGCGCCGTATTGCGTGAGCTTGCCGCCACGATTGACGAGCGCGCCGGGCGTCGATACGGCGAGCGTATCGCCTTCGATGTCGCCGCTCGTGTTGTCGATCGATGCAGCGGACACGGTCGTCGTCGCGCCCGAGAGCGTGCCGCCCGCGTTGCTCAACGCACCCGCTGTCGTTGCGTTCAGCACACCGCCTGCGACGACACTGCCCGCATGATTGTCGATGCTTTGCGCGTTGAGCGTGGCGTCGGTGGCAGCAGTGAGTTGCCCTTGATTCGACAACGTGCCAGCGGAAATGCCAAGCGCGCCGTTCGTCCCAATGGTTCCGCCCGCGCCGTTGACCAGCGCGCCCGTCGTCGTGACGTTCAGGCCATCGCCATTGAGCGAAACGATGCGCCCCGCCGTGTTATCGGCCGATGCCGCGCCAATCGACTCCCGGCCCGCCGCCTGCATCGCGCCTTGCGCATTGTTGATCGCGCCGCTCGTGCTGACATCGAGCGTCGATTGCGTCACGACTTGACCGCCCGCGTTGCTCACATTGCCCGCTGCGACCTGCATCGCGCCGCCGCTCGACAGCTTGCCGCCATCGTTCACCAGCGTGCCTGCCGCGCTGGCGTTCAGCGCGCCGCCTGCGGTCGTCGCGGCGTTGGCGAGGTTCATGTCGCCGCTGATGGCCGCGAGCGAAAGCACGCCATTGGCCGACGTATTGCTGCCCGCGAGATTGACCGACGCACCTTGAATGACGGTATTGCCGCCGCCTTCGTTACGGCCCGTCGCCGCGACCGCGCCGCTTGCGATCACGTTGAGATCGCCTTGCGTGCTGATCGAGCCGTCGCTGTTGACGCCCGCGCCGAGCGTACCCGTCGAAGCGACACTGCCCGCGTTGATCGTCGTATTGCGCTGCGCGGCGAGCACACCGCTATTGGTCAGCGTGCCGGAAGTCGCCGCGACGACATCTTGCTGTGCGTAGGTGGTGCCGCTATTGTCGATACCATCGCGCGCCGTCGCGCTGATGCTGCCGCTCGCGTTGGTCTGTCCGGCGAGCACGAGCTTGCCTTGCGATGTCAGCGTGAGATCGGCCGCTTGCGCCGCGAGCACGCCTCGGTTCGAGACCCCAACGCCGTATTCATTCGATGCCAAAAAGATGCGATTCGCATACATCCCGCCCAACTGACTCACGTCGATGGACACGGCAGGCGCAGCGCCATTGCCCGCGATGGGCGTTGCAGCCAGCGTGTTGTGATCGACCTGATTCGCACCGGCTACGACGTTTAAATTGTTGGCATAGATCGCGGCATTCACTTGAATGGCGCGTGCCAACAAGTCCACTTGATCGACATTGGTCGCATTCAGCCCCGCGCCTTGCACGGTGATATTGCCGCCCGCAACGTTGAACCCCGCGAGGCTTCCATTCGCGCCGAAGTTCGGCGTGCCGGTCGTCAAAATGGCGCGCGACGTATTGATGAACCCGCCGCCATCCACCACGATGCCCGACGGATTCGCCACGACGACTTCGGCCTTCGGCCCGGCGACTTCCAGATAGCCGCGCAACTGCGAAGGCGAATTGCTGAGAACCTGATTGACGATGATCCCCGCCGACTGCCCCGGCGCGAGATTCGGATTGCCGTTGACGTAACCCGCTTGCTGCGTCTGAACGATGGTCGGCGAGTTATTGAGAATCGCGCCTTTGCCGGGCACGTCGAATTGTGCAAAATTATTTAGAGACACACCAGCCGCAGAAGGCTTCGCGATGTTGACCTGCTGCAAGCCGTTTTGCGTCTGCAAAACCTGCGCGCCCGAGCCAGCCGAAGGCACGATCTGCGCCAGCGTCAGCGTCGATGCTGTGCCGAGCAACACCATCGCGGCACAAGCGACGGCGCGCAATACCGGAAGCGAACCAACGCCCGTGCCGCTCCCCGGTTCCGTTGCGTGCGATGTAGCGAACTCTGCTACCGCGACAACCATGCGCCGCACGCGGCAAAAAATCAGTTTGTGCAAATTCTTGTTCATTCTTTCCGGCTTCCCGACCGACCAAATCACCGGCGCGATTCTCGCCACGGTAATCAGCCGTCACAAACAGACGATTCCTAATTTGCGAGGAAGCCGCGTTTTATGACAACGGTCAAAGAAAGCTTGCGAAAGGGCGTCCGTGCCGGGTCACGGCCGCGCTGCAAGCCGCGCGAAAGCGCCGGCTCGACGAAGAGCCGTATCGGCACGATTGGCACGGACCTGCTAACCTCGACCGAATTCAGTTCACGAGCGAAGGAGCGTCGAACATGAGCGATTCGTCCGAGTACGTGTCACCGGAAGTCTGGACGTGGAACAAGGAAAACGGCGGCCGCTTCGCCAATATCAATCGGCCGATTTCCGGCTCGACGCATGACAAGGAGCTGCCGGTCGGGCGTCATCCGTTGCAGCTCTATTCGCTGGCCACGCCCAACGGCGTGAAGGTCACGGTGATGCTCGAAGAACTGCTCGCGCTTGGTCACGCGGGCGCGGAATACGATGCATGGCTCATTCGCATCGGCGAGGGCGATCAGTTCGGCAGCGGCTTCGTGCAAGTGAATCCGAACTCGAAGATTCCCGCGTTGCTGGATCGCAGCGGAGCCGAGCCGGTGCGCGTGTTCGAATCGGGCGCGATCCTGCTGTATCTCGCGGAGAAGTTCGGCGCGTTCTTGCCGACGGACCCCGCCCGGCGCGCCGAATGCCTCTCATGGCTCTTCTGGCAGATGGGCAGCGCGCCGTATCTGGGCGGCGGCTTCGGCCACTTCTATGCGTATGCGCCGACGAAGATGGAGTATCCCATCGACCGTTTCGCGATGGAAGTGAAGCGTCAGCTCGACGTGCTCGACAAGCGTCTCGCAGAGAGCGCGTACATTGCCGGCGATGCATACACCATCGCGGATATCGCCATCTGGCCGTGGTATGGCGGCCTCGTCAACGGCTGGCTCTACGACGCAGCGACGTTCCTTTCCGTCGATGAATACACGCACGTGCGCCGCTGGGCCGAGACGATCGGCGCGCGCCCCGCCGCGCAGCGCGGCCGCATGGTGAATCGCGTTTTCGGGGAACCGTCGAGCCAGTTGCATGAACGGCACGATGCTTCGGACTTCGACACGCGCACGCAGGACAAGGTGGGCGAGTGAAGGACAGACGCTGAACTACCGCACTTCCGCCAGCACCAGATCGATGCCCGATTGACGAATGCCCGTGGCCGCCGCGGGCGCGAGCGCATCGTCGGTGATGACCTGATCGAAGCGTTCCAGACTCGCCACCTTGTACAAGCCGACGGTCCCGTACTTCGAACTCGCGACGGTCAGCACGGTGCGCGAAGCGGCATCCATCGCGGCGAGCTTCACTTCGACTTTCGGCGCGGAAGGCGTGGTCACGCCGCGCCTCAAATCCCAGGAACTCGCCGATATGAACGCCACGTCCAGCACGAGCTGACGCAGCGTCGCGGCCGCGAGCGTGCCGACGCTCGACAGGTTCGCATGATCCAGTTGCCCGCCGATGTGAATCACGTTCACATGCGTCGCGCTGGCGAACTCGCGCACGATCTGAAAGTCGTTCGTCACCACCGTCATGTCGGACAGCTCGACGATATGCGGCACGAACGAAAGCATCGTCGTGCCGGCATCGACATAAATGGACATGCCCGAACGCAGCGTTTCAGCCGCCCGCCGCGCGATGGCCTGCTTCTGCGGCTGTTCGACCACCGCCTTCAGTTGATGGCTCGGCTCCGCGTTCAGATGACTCGCGATGCGCACGCCGCCCGGCACCGTGTAGACGAGGCCCGCTTCCTCCAGCGCCGCGATGTCCCGGCGCACCGTCATGTGCGAACAGTTGAACGATTCCATCAACTGATGCACCGACAGCACCTTGTCGCGGCGCAATTGCCGCAACATGGCTTCGCGCCGCTGATCGGGAATCAGCGGGACATCGGAGGCATCGGGTTTGGTTGGGGTCGACATGGAAAGACCTTCGATGCGGGCGAGGTCGCCGCCCGCGAAACAACGCGTATCTTAGCCGATGCACATGTCGATGATCACCACGGCGCCGGATGCGGTCGCGAGCACCATCAGGTTCGGCGAAACGCCCGGATGCGACAGCAGGTCGTTTGCGCGGACACGGACCTTAACCTTATTTATCATTATCGTAAATTAATTTACCATGATTTAACATCCGCACCACAAACGCCGTACAATCGAAATATGGAGGCCCACATGCAGACACCTACCCAGCGTCCCGTTCTGGGATGCATCGCTGACGATTTCACCGGCGCGACCGATCTCGCCAGCACCCTGGTGCGAGGCGGCATGCGTACGATCCAGACTATCGGCGTGCCCGTATCCGCCGAGCCGATCGATGCCGACGCGCTCGTCGTCGCGCTGAAGTCGCGCACCATCGAGGCGGCCGACGCCGTCGCGCAATCGCTCGCCGCACTCGAATGGCTGCGCGCGCAGGGCTGCCGGCAGTTCTTCTTCAAATACTGCTCGACCTTCGATTCCACCGACGCCGGCAATATCGGCCCGGTCGCGGAAGCGCTGCTCGATGCGCTTGCCACGAACGACGCCGAGAACTTCGCCATCGCCTGCCCCGCGTTTCCCGAGAACAAGCGCACGATCTATCGCGGGCATCTGTTCGTGGGCGACGCGTTGCTGAGCGAATCGGGCATGGAGAACCATCCGCTCACGCCGATGCGCGATCCCAATCTCGTGCGCGTGTTGCAGCGGCAGTCGAAATCGAAGGTCGGGCTGATCGCGAGCGAAACCGTCGCGGCGGGCGAAGCGGCCGTGCGCAACGCGATCGCGCAGCTTCGCGCGGACGGCGTGCGCCTCGCCATCGCGGATGCGCTCACCGACGCGGACCTGCGCACGCTCGGCGCGGCATGCGCGGACTTGCCGCTCATCACGGGCGGCTCCGGCGTGGCGATCGGCTTGCCGGAGAATTTCCGGCGCGCGGGGCTCATCGAATCGAACGATAAAGCCGCCGATCTCCCCGCCGTCGATGGCGCGGCGCTCGTGCTGGCGGGCAGCGCATCGAAGGCGACCAACGCGCAAGTGGCCGAATGGATCGAATCGAAGCCGGCGTATCGCGTCGATCCGCGCGCGCTGTCGCGTGGCGAGAAGGTCGTCGATGCCGCGCTCGCGTTCATCGACGGACACGCGCCGCAACCCGTGCTGATCTACGCGACGGCCACGCCCGACGAAGTGAAGGCGGTGCAGCAGGAACTCGGCGTGGCGGCGGCCGGCAAGCTGGTCGAAGATGCGCTCGCGGCCATCGCGGGCGAAGCGAAGGCGCGCGGCGTGCGGCGCTTCGTGGTGGCGGGCGGCGAGACATCCGGCGCGGTGGTGCAAGCGCTTGGCGTCGACATGCTGCAAATCGGTCCGCCGATCGATCCGGGCGTGCCCGTCACGGTGACGATCGGTGAAACGCCGCTTGCGCTCGCGCTCAAATCGGGCAACTTCGGCGCGCGTGACTTCTTCGCGAAGGCGCTGCGTTATACGGCGGGAGAACGCGCGTGAGCGAGAACATCATCGGCGCGAACAGCGATGCGAAGCTGCGCGAGGAAATCTGCACGGTCGGCGCAAGCCTCTATGCGCGCGCCTACACGGTCGGCACGGCGGGCAACATCAGCGCGCGCTGCGACGACGGCTGGCTCATCACGCCGACCGATGCGTGTCTCGGCCGGCTCGATCCCGCCGACATCGCGAAGGTCGATGCGCAAGGACGCCATGTGTCCGGCGCGCGGCCATCGAAGACGCTGGAGCTGCATCGCCAGATTTACGATGCGAACGTGGAAACGCGCGGCGTCGTGCATACGCATTCGACATCGCTCGTTGCGCTGACGCTCGCGGGCGTGTGGCGCGACGACGACGTGTTGCCGCCCATCACGCCGTACTACGTGATGAAGGTCGGCCATGTGCCGTTCATCCAATACCGCCGCCCGGGCGATCCGCAAGTCGCCGCGGAAATCGCGACGCTCGCGGACCGCGTGCGCGCGGTGCTGCTGGAACGGCTCGGGCCTGTGGTGTGGGAGCGCAGCGTGTCGCATGCGTCGTATGCGCTCGAAGAACTGGAGGAAACCGCGCGCCTCTGGCTCATGACGACGCCGCGCCCCGCTCCGCTCGATGAAGCCGCCATCGACGAATTGCGCCGGACCTTCAATGCCCGCTGGTAACGTCGTGCGATGAGTGAGCCACGAGTTCGTCGAGTTCGGGCGACGAATCGGCGGGAGTGGCGGCAAGGTGTGCATCGCGCAGACGCATGATGGTTTGCCGCGATGTGCTGAACGTGCGCGCGACTTCCGCCACCGATCCGCCCGCCTTCAGCGCCTTCAGCGCGTCTTGCTGCTGTGTCCTGGACAACGAGCTGGGGCGTCCTTGCGGCACGCCGCGCTCTCTCGCGGCGCTCACCGCTTCGCGCGCGCGAATCTGACGCGTGAAGCGTTCGAGGTCCTGTGCGAGCTGAAGCGCGCGCAAGAATGCGCGTCCCTGGCCTGCGCTGATGTCCTCGTTGCCGTAGTCGAGGCAGACGACCGACACCTTGCGCGATTCGAGTTGTTCGAGCGTGGCAATGACTTCGCCGATGGTATTGCCGAGGCCCCAGAGCTTGGTCGTGATGAACGTGTCGCCCGCGCGCAGCCGCCTGAGGGCGCGCTGAAACGCGGGGCGCGAGGCCACGGGCGTCGCGCAACTGCATTGCTCGATGAACACCGCGCTCATCTCGACGAGATAGCCTGCGGCGTCGATATCGAATAATGCACGCTCATGCGCGGGAAAACCCTCGGCTTCATCGAGGACATACACGACGATGCCCAATTTACAGCCTCCCTGATGTAATCATTAATTGGTATTCACTGATCGCGACCGCGCGTGTGCGTTTTATATGTCGCCCATGCGGGCTTGCCTGCGCGCTCTGATTCACCGCTTTATAAGAACGAATGTTCGTTCATCTAAAAGTGCGCCATTCGTTTGTATTCAGCAATTACTGCTCCCGGCTTTAACGGTGGTGTGCCGAATGCGGAAATTCATGGACAAATGCGACTGCTCACGTGGATATATCACTGTGAGCTTGAGTGATTTCTTACCTGTTACCGGAAAAACAAAGGCTGCCGCGACGATGCAGTGAATACCATCTGATACTCAGCATAGTCGACTGACAGCCTTCGAGCGTTGCGTAAAACCCTGAACCGTCGCAAAGCGCAGTGCGCGCAAACCCTCAAAGCTCGGGCCGCACGAGATCCGCTCTCACGACTTCGTCGCCGCGCCGCTGTGCCGCTTCTATTGCGGCAGCCTTGGTGGGAAAAGGACCGATCGTATCGACGCCATCGAACGGGAAGAGAAGCCGTCCATCTGTTTTCCTGACGACCTTCAGCGTGCCGTAATAGCCGCTTGCGCTGCTGCCGCGATAAGAAGCGTAGATATGGAAATCGTCCTCTGTTGCGCCGGGCGCGGCCGGGACGCTTCGTGTGGGGAACAGTACGAGTTTAGGGCGCCTTCCACTGATGTGCGTCATGCAATCCCTCCGATCAAACGTGTGCGTACGAACCGGTATTGTGCGCGGCGAGCCACGTTCCAGAACTGTACGTAACGCGGGATTTACGAACACAAGATCGACGCGCTGTCCCGCGATGGGAGGAGCGCGTCGCCGTGCTTCAGGCGCCCGTCCAGACCGGCGGGCGTTTCTCGGTGAAGGCCGCGACGCCTTCGTGGAAGTCGTGGCTGCCGTAGCATTGACGCACGAGGTCATCGCCTTCGAGCGGCAGCGCGGCGAGCATGCGCGACATGGACTGCTTGCTCACGCGCATGGTGATGGGCGCATTGCGCGAGAGCCGGTCGACGAGCGCGGCCGCGCGTGCATCGAGCTGATCCGGCTCGACGCTTTCGATGACGAAGCCCGCCGCGATGGCATCGTCCACGTTGAGCATGTCGCCGAGCACGAGCATGCGCTTCGCGCGGCCGATGCCGAACTCCGCGACGATCCGCGCCGTATTGCTGATCGCGAGGCAGTTGCCGAGCGTGCGCGCGATCGGCACGCCGAACTTCGCCTGCGGTGTCGCGATACGCAGATCGCAGCACGCGGCAATCGCGAGGCCGCCGCCGACGCACCATCCATCGACGATGGCGAGCGTGGGCATCGGCAGGGCGTCCACTTTGGATAGCACGCGTTCGATGCGACGCTCGTAGTTCACGCCATCCTCTGCGCTCTTGAACGCGGTGAACTGCTGAATGTCCGTGCCCGCGACGAAGGCCTTGCCGCCCGCGCCGCGAAACGTCGCCACGCGCACGTCGCGCTCGTTCGCGAGCCGCTCGCAAATGGCTTCGAGCTGTTCGTACATGTGCCACGTCATCGCGTTATGCGCGTCGGCACGATCGAACACGATATGCGCCGCCGCGCCTTCCATCGTCAAACGCACTTCGCCTTGCTTGTTCTTGTCGTCGTCATTCATGCGCCATGTCTCCTTCATGTGGTATTAGCCGTTCAGCCGATGCGCGCCGCCACCGCTTCGCCCACTTCGGCCGTGCTTGCCTTGCCGCCGAGATCGCCGGTATGCGGGCCTTCCTTCAGCACGGCGGTGATCGCATCGAGCATGGCGTCGTGGGCTTCGCGTTCGCCGAGGAAGTCGAGCATCATCGCGGCGGACCAGATCATCGCGATGGGGTTTGCAATGCCTTTGCCTGCGATGTCCGGCGCGGAGCCGTGCACCGGTTCGAAGAGCGACGGGAACGTGCGCTCGGGATTCATGTTGGCCGAAGGCGCGATGCCGATGGTGCCCGTGCATGCCGGTCCGAGATCGGAGAGGATATCGCCGAACAGGTTCGTCGCGACGACGACATCGAAGCGGTCCGGGCTCAGCACGAAGCGCGCGCTCAAAATGTCGATGTGCTGCTTGTCCCAACTGACGTCGGGGAACTGCTCGGCCATTTCGGCGGCGCGTGCGTCCCACCAGGGCATGCTGATCGAGATGCCGTTGCTCTTTGTCGCGACGGTGAGCTTCTTCTTGCGTTGCTGCGCGAGGTCGAATGCGAACTTGAGCACGCGTTCGGCGCCCTTGCGCGTGAAGATGGATGTTTGCGACACGAATTCGCGTTCGGTGCCTTCGAACATGACGCCGCCGACGGATGAATATTCGCCTTCGGTGTTTTCACGCACGATCATGAAGTCGATGTCGCCGGCCTTGCGATTCGCGAGCGGCGAAGGCACGCCATCGAAGAGACGCGCGGGACGCAGGTTGATGTACTGCTCGAATTCGCGGCGGAACTTGAGCAGCGACCCCCAGAGCGAGATGTGATCGGGCACTTTGGCGGGCCAGCCGACTGCGCCGAAGAGAATGGCGTCGCACTGTTCGAGGCGGCTTTTCCAGTCGTCGGGCATCATCTGGCCGTGCGCCAGATAGTAGTCGCAGCTTGCCCATTCGATGTGGTCGTATTCGAGCGCGATGTTGAAGCGCTTTGCGGCGGCGTCGAGTGCGCGCAGGCCTTCAGGCATGACTTCTACGCCGATGCCGTCGCCTGGGATCACCGCGATGCGGTAGGGTTTCGTCATTGGGGGACTTCTCCTTTGGACAGGACGCGGGTCATTCTATAGGTTTGGTTTGGCCCTCGCCGGGCCTGGGCTGTCTTTATCTGACTTTCTTTCGGTGCTTATTTTTCGCGTCGGTCTATTTGCGTTGCCCCTCCCCGGGGCGGGGGTTACTTTCTTTGCTGCTGCAAAGAAAGTAACCAAAGAAAGCAGCTTTTCTGGCCCGAAGCACTGACTCCCTGTCCACTCCGTAGACCCACGCTGGCACTCAGCTTGACACAGCCCTGAATCACCTTCCGCGCCCGCCGAGCGCCACCCCATGCGAGCCCCCGGGCTCGACAAAACCATCAGCTCACAACCCACCTCGCTTTAACTCAGACTACGGCGAAACCTACTCGGCAACACCATCGCGCACGCGAGCTTCGCCTTCAGCATAATTTCAAACGCGCGGCTCGCGGCTCATAGTTGGCTACTTGAGATTCAAGGTTTGAGGTTTGGGCTTTGTGGTTGCCGAGTGTGAATGTGTATTTGAAAGGTGAGCGGTGGTGACAGAGGGTGTTGTCGAGCCCGGGGGCTCGCATGGCGTGGCGCTCAGCGGGCGCGGAAGGTGATTCAGGGCTGTGTCAAGCTGAGTGCCAACGTGGTTCTACGGAGTGCACCGTCGAAAAACGAAGTGCGGGCGAAAAAGCTGCTTTCTTTGGTTACTTTCTTTGCAGCAGCAAAGAAAGTGACCCCCGCCCCGGGGAGGGGCAACGCAAATAGACCGACGCGAAAACTAAGCACACCCCCACCGGCAAGGCAAAAAAAACCCCACTGCCATTACCAAAGTACAAAGACCCGCGAATCAACCGAGCGGACAAAAAGAGCAAGCGAAGCGCGCGCAATATGTGGCATGAGGAATGCACCTGTGGCCGCAGGCGAGAAGCCACATTTGAACCCCAAAGGATCGACGAGAATGCCAGACACCCCCAGCAAGCCCGACACCTCGGCGGAAGTCCCGATGGAGGGCGAACTGCTCGAGCAACGCATTCGCACGCTCGCGTATTACATGTGGGAAGCCGACGGCAGACAGCCGGATCGCGCAGACGAGTATTACCATCGCGCGCGCAAGCAATTGCTCGCCGAATATGGCCAGACAGATTCAGCCGACACTGCGCTCGACGAACGATCGGACGGATCGAAGCGAAAGAAAAGGCGCGCGCCCTAGCGATGCGTTTCCTCGACACACGCATCATGCGTCGCGACGCAATCGCCACGCTCACGCGATGCACATTCGAGCCGGTTGCCGCCAAGCGACTTCGCGCGATACAGCGCCTCATCCGCCGATGCCAGCAGTAGCGCGAGCGTAGGCGCGTCGCGGTCCGACACCGCGAGCCCGATGCTCACCGTCGCGCGAATCGCGACCGCATCGGCGCCATGCGCGGTTACTCCGGCAAAACGACGAACGATGGATTCCCCCGCCGTCCGCGCGCGAATGCCGTCATGATCGGCAAGCACCGCCGCGAACTCTTCCCCGCCGATGCGCGCAAGAACAGCATGCGGCCCGAGCACGTTTCGCGCGATCGCGGAGAATGACTTGAGCACGTCGTCGCCGGCCTGATGCCCGTACCGGTCGTTGATGGTCTTGAACTGATCGAGATCGATGGCAAGCACCGCCACACACCGCGACGCCCCCCGCTCAGTAACGATCCGCGCGCCTTCCTCGAAAAACCATCGGCGGTTGCCGACGCCCGTCAGATAATCCGTATTCGATTCACGCACGAGCTGGCCATGCGCTTCGTCGCGCACGAGCCGAAGCAGCGTCATCGGCAAGACGACCGAATAAAGCACGCCCTCATACATCGTGATCTTGCCGACGACAATGAGCACGCCTTGCCCGAACCACGTGACCATCCACGGCAGAACGAACGCGCGTGCCGCATAGAACAACGCATGACCGCCCGAGACGATCGCGGCAATGCGCCTCGACTGCTGGCCCGCGCTGCCGTCGTTACGCAGCAGTTCGCGCGACGTCATCCCGCACGCGATCGCTATCGGCACCGCGCTCGCATACGCCCAGATCAGATCGAGCCAGCGCGCGCCGCCGAGCGCCCACGTCGTCGCGAGCGCCACGAGAATGCCGATCGACGCACGGCGATGCTGTCGTCCGTTCAGCGCTGCGACGCCATGCAGCATCAGCAGATAGCCGCCGACGATGACGAGATTGCTCAACGCCGAGCCCCACGCGCCGGGCAGGTCGCGGCGCATGGCCGCTGCCGCGCAGCCGAGCGCGAGCGTCGCGTAGCCCGCCGCCAGAATTTTTAGTTGACGGCTTCGCCCGGGATGCGACCGATGCTCCCAAAGCGTCATCCCGGAGCTGGCGAGAAGCGTTCCGATCGCAAGTAAATAAAGAGTAAGAAGATCGACGCGCACTCGCTTGCCTTGTTCATTTTCGATGAGGTCTTCGCATGGGCGAGTTAACGGCGGATTCGCGCATGTCTTGAGGCAAACGCGGTAGGGAATACGCGCCGGCTGTCGCCATCCAGCGCCGGCGCGTACTTTTTACTGCGCCGCGCATCAGCCGCGCAGATGCGGTGTCAGCGCAGCAAGCCAGCACGCCACCGCGACCGCGCCGCCATCCGGAATGCCGACAGCCCGCGCGCCGAGATAGCTCGCGCGTCCGGCGCGCGGCGTCATGTTCGCCGTCTCCTGCGCGCCTTCCTGCGCGGCGGCGACGGCCAGGCTCCAGGCGTCATCGACGGAACGGCCCCCGCTCACCGCTTCCTCGAACGCGGATGCGGCGGGCAGCAACGCATCGAGCATCGTGCGATCGCCGGCGTTCGCGCCGCCCAACTCACTGATAGCCTGCACCGCATGCGTGAAGGCGGCGGCCCAATCTTTCGCCGAAGGATGGTCGATGCCCGCGAGATGACGCGATGCGCGCATCAGCGCCGTCGCATAGAACGGCCCGGAACTGCCCGCGATCGCCCGGCGCAACGCGGTCCCGAGCGCGGCGAGCGCTTCGGCGGGCGTCGAGAGCGCGGCATCCGGCACGTCGCGGATAGCGTGTGCCGCGCGTGTCATGCTGATGCCGAGATCACCGTCGCCCGCTTGCGTGTCGAGATCGGTAAGCTGCGATTCGCTCGCGATCAGCGCATCCGCGACGCCGTTCAGCGCGGGCCTGATCCGTCGCGCCCAATCATGCGCGGACTCGCTTTCAACACGCACGCTCCCTTGCGCCTGCGGCATCGGCGCATCGATCCGGATGGCGGCGTTCACCGCGCCGCCGCCGGGCCACGCGCGGGCATCGGTCGGTGCATCGAGCAGATCGAGCGTGGCGTCATCCACGCGCAACAGCGAGATGGAACAGCCGGGCATGTCGAGCGCCGAAAGCAGCGTGCCGGACCACGCGCGCTCCACGCGAATGCCGCGTTGCGCGAGGTTCTCGAAGGCCGCGCGCATGACGATGTCGAGTTCCATCTGCGGCGTCGCGCCGAGGCCGTTCACGAGCAGCGCCACGCGTTCGCCATGCTTGAGCGCGGAATCGTCGACGATGTTTTCGATCAGCACGTCCGTCAGCGCATCGGCGGCGAGCGGCGCGGTGCGCTCGACGCCCTTCTCGCCGTGAATGCCTAGGCCCAGCTCGATTTCATCGTCGGCGAGCGTGAAGCCGGAACGCTCCGCGCCGGGCAGCGTGCAGCCGTCGAGCGCCACGCCCATCGTGCCGAGATTCGCCGCCGCGTGCCGCGCGATGCGCGCGACGTCATCGAGCGCCATGCCGCGCGCCGACGCCGCGCCCGTGATCTTGTGCACGAGCACCGTTCCCGCGATGCCGCGCCGCTGGCTGCGATCCGCGTGTTTGCGCAACGCGACGTCGTCGGCCACGATGACCACTTCCACCGGAATGCCTTCCGCGCGCGCGAGTTCGGCGGCAAGCCCGAAGTTGAGGCGATCGCCCGTGTAGTTCTTCACGATGAGCACGGCCCCGCGCGGGCCGGCCGTCGCGCGGATCGCGGCAAGCACGGCATCGGTCGACGGCGACGTGAACACTTCGCCGCACACGGCCGCGGCGAGCATGCCCGGGCCGACATATCCGCCGTGCGCCGGTTCGTGGCCGCTGCCGCCGCCCGAGATGATCGCGACGGGCCGGTCGGCGGCTTCGCTCTGCGGGCGCGAAACGAGCACGTTCTCATCGCCGAGAATGGCGACGTGCGGCGCTTGCCTGGCCATGCCTTCGAGCATGTCGCGCACGACGCGCGCGGGCGTGTTGATGAGCTTCTTCATGCGTGGTCTCCTTCGAAGCGATGAAAGGCGGGCGGCTAGAAGCGTAATGCATTTCATCGCATGGAGATGCGCGCCGTCATCGCGTGATCGACCACTCCACCGTTTCCACGCCCGCCGCCGACGCCGCTTCGACGAAAGGCGGCACGTCCAGCGATTTCGGCGCGGCGCGCCATTTCACCTTGAACCGCTCTTCCACGCGATTCCCGTTCGCCCCCGCCGATCCCGCGATCGTCGTGAGGCTGCAGCCGTACGCGCGCATCGACTCGACGAGCGTTTCCATCGAGAACGGCCCGCGCTCGTAGACGATCTTCAGTTCGGCCTGCTTGTCCCGCGGAATCCGCATTTCGACGGCTTTCATGAACCACAGCACGACGATGCCGAGCACGAGCCCGATGCCGCCGAGCGCCAGTTGCCCGCCGCCGAAGCACAGGCCGACGACCGTGACGAACCACAGCGTCGCGGCCGTCGTCACGCCGAGCACGAGGCCGTCCTTGCGCAGAATCGCGCCCGCGCCGATGAACCCGACGCCCGACAGAATGCCGAGCGGCAGACGCATGAGATCGAGCTGGATCATCGACTGCGCGGTCTTGCCCGACTGCGCAAGAAGTGCATTGACTTGCAGCATCGCGAGGCACGCGGCCAGGCAGACGAGCAGCGTCGTCCGCAAGCCGGCGACCTTGCCGGACTCGCCCCGGTTCAATCCGATCAGCACGCCCGCCACGACGGCAAGCACGATGCGGATGCACACATCCGGCCATTCGAGGATGAGCGGCATCGGCGACATAAAGGCTTTCTCCACGGCTTACACGATGAATGTCGAGCAAACGTCGAACCTGGGTCCGTCGCTTGCTGGCCCAAGAAAAGGACGGCGAGAACGGCAGAAGTTTCAAAAGGAGCGGCGATGGACCGGTTCGAGAATGCGCGCAGCAGAATGATCGAGCGCCAGTTGAAAGGCCGGGGCATCACGAACGCCCGCGTGCTCGACTGCATGGCGAAGGTGCCGCGCCATGCGTTCGTGGATTCCGCGCTCGCCGAATTCGCCTACGACGACAACCCGCTGCCGATCGCCGCGAATCAGACCATCTCGCAGCCGTACATCGTCGCGCTCATGCTCGAAGCCGCCGACGTGCAGCCGGGCGACCGCGTGCTGGATATCGGCACCGGCTCGGGCTATGCAGCGGCGGTGATGGCGTGCATCGGCGCGCGCGTGGAATCGGTGGAGCGTCACCGAGAGTTGGCCGATGCCGCCCGCGCCACGCTCGATGGGCAGGGCATCGAGAACGTCGCCGTCCATCATGCGGACGGCACCGAGGGCCTGCCGCAGCACGCGCCGTTCGATGCGATCCTCGCCGCCGCAGGCGGTCCATATGTGCCTTCGGCGTGGCGCGAGCAACTGAAGATAGGCGGGCGGCTCGTGATGCCCGTCGGCGATGCGCGCGAAGCCCAGCGCCTCGTCAAGTTCGTGCGCATCGGGGAACACGATTTCGAGCAGGAAGACTTGGGGCCGGTGATGTTCGTGCCGTTGATCGGCGCGGCGGGCTGGGCAGAGGAACCGGATATCCGGCCCACCGCGCCATCGATGCCGCATGCCGAGGCGAACGCAGCGTCCCGTTCCCTGCCCGACCGGATTCGCGCGTCCGCCGTGCGTCTGCCCGCGCCCGGCGCGCCGGATTTCGCGCACGCATTCGACCGCTTCGCGAAGAAGCGCGTCGTGCTCCTCGGCGAAGCGAGCCACGGCACCGCCGAGTTCTACGAGGCGCGCGCGGCCATCACGCGGCGGCTCATCGAGGAACACGGGTTCCGCTTCGTCGCGGTGGAAGCGGACTGGCCGGACGCCGCGATCATCGACGAACACGTACGGCACCGGCCCCGCGCCCGCCCCGATGCGCGGCCGTTTCAGCGTTTTCCGCAATGGATGTGGCGCAATGCCGAATTCGGCGCGTTCGTCGCGTGGATGCGCGCACACAACGCCGCGCTGCCCGACGAACGCCGCGCCGCGTTTTACGGCCTCGATCTCTACAGCCTGTCGGAATCCATCGCCGCCGTGCTCGCGTATCTGGACGAGCAGGACCCGGACGCCGCGCGCATCGCCCGCGAGCGATACGGCTGTCTCACGCCGTGGCAAAAGAACCCGGCGGTGTACGGTCGCGCCGCGTGGCAGGCAGGCTTCGGCAAGTGCGAGAAGGCCGTGATCGCTCAGTTGCGCGATCTGCTCGACAAGCGCCTCGCCTCGCCCGCCGCCGATCCCGGCCTCTTCGACGCGACGCACAACGCGCGGCTCGTGGCCTCGGCGGAGCAGTACTATCGCGCGATGTATGGCGGCTCGGCGGAAAGCTGGAATCTGCGCGACACGCATATGTTCGACACGCTCACGAGCCTGCTCGATGCCTGGGGACCGGATGCGCGCGCCGTCGTGTGGGCGCACAACTCGCATCTCGGCGATGCCTCCGCGACGGAAATGGGCCGCGTGCGCGACGAGCTGAACGTCGGCCAGCTCTGCCGCGAACGCTTCGGCGACGACGCCGCGCTGATCGGCTTCGGCACGCACACGGGCACGGTCGCGGCGGCCAGCGACTGGGACGCGCCGATGCAGGTGATGAACGTGCGGCCATCGCGCGCGGACAGCTACGAGCAGCAGTTCCATCTCGCGGGCGTGAACCGGTGCATGGTCGATCTGCGTCCCGGCGTCGACGATGCATTGCGCCACGCGCTCGCCGAAGAGCGGCTCGAGCGCTTCATCGGCGTGATCTATCGGCCGGACACGGAGCTGTACAGCCACTACGCGCAGGCCGAACTGTCCGCCCAGTTCGACGCCTTCGTGTGGCTCGACACGACGCGCGCCGTCAAGGCGATGCCCGCGTCGCGAGATTCAGCAGAGTCGCCGGAAACGCCCGAGACGTTTCCGTTCGGCCTGTAGCTGCGCGAATCGTTATCGGCGGCGGATGGCGTAGAGCGATGTCGGCAGCGCGATGGGATCGTCGGGCTTGAACCAGCTCATGTCCGGAATGCGCGAATCGGTCACATACACGGTGCCGTCCGGCCCTTGCGTGAACGTGTCGGGCCAGCGCAGTTGCGGATCGCGCAGCAGCGTGAAGTAGCGGTCGCCGTCGCGCACGCGCACCGCGTGATGCTCCACCGACGACACATACAGCCTGCCGCGCTCGTCGAAGAGAAGCCCATCGGCGGGACCGTCTATGCCAACCGTCTCCACCCGCGCCGATACTTGCTGCGCGCTCAGTTGCGCGTTCTGCAGCGCATCGGTCGGAATGCGATACAGCGTCTTGCCCTTCACCGCCTGCCAGTACAGATAGCGTCCGTCGGGCGTCAGCGCGATGCCGTCCGCCGAGAAATTCACGCCGCGCCCGTCGGTCTGACGCAGCGGCTTCCCATCGACTTTCACGGTGACGGTCTTGTCCGCCTGCGTGCTCGGATCGCCGTCCAGCACGCGCCGCGCGACGCCCGTGGTTCTGTCGATCACGACGAGCGCGCCGCGCGCGCCGGAATCGGTCATATAGATGAAGCGGCCGTCCGGACTCAGGCGCAGATCGTTCAGATAGCTGCCTTGCGGCGCGACGCTTTCGTCGAACGCCATCACATGCGCGACACGGTTCGTCGCGAGATCGATCTGCACGAGCTTCGGCGCGCCGGGCACGACGAGCGACTGCGCGGGCGCGCCCGGATCGAGCACCCAGAGATTGCCCTGCTTGTCCGCGACGACGGATTGCACGCACACGAAGTGATCCGCCGGCGACAGTTCATCGCGGCGCGCGTTGCGCCACGCGTTCCAGTCGGCATCGGGATACGGGCGCACGTCGCCGTTCGCACCGAGTTCGGCGACGGAGATTGGCGCGTCCTCGGTCCAGCGCGGGAAGTTGACGAAGGTGCGGCCATCGGGCGATACCGTCACGCCCGTGACCTGATGCTCGAAACGCGCGACGAGTTGCAGCTTCGCATTGCCTCGATGCGCGTAGGCGGTTGCATCGTCAGGCATGTTCTGGGCGAAGCCCGTTTGCGTCAGCAAGGCGAGCGTGACGGCGGCAAGACAGCGGTTCATTCTGTGCATGATGGATTCCTGATCGATATGGCGAAGGTTTCAGGCCGCGTCGCGCACGAGCCGCACGTAATGCCGCGCGGCCATCACGAGCATCACGGCCGCCACGCCCGTCAACGCGGCGCGTGCGCCCGCGGGCTGGAGGCGCGCGCCGGTATAGAGACTCGTCTCGCGCACCGGACCGTTGCGGCCCGAACGCTCCCGCAGCGTGCCGGAGCCTTCGTAGAGCGCATCGCCGCTTTGTCGCGGCTCCTTCTTCAGTTGAATCCTGATGCCGATCTTGCTGGCGATCGCATCGTAAAGACGCGGCGCACGTTGCCCGAAGCCGGACATCGCACGCGATGCACCGCCCACGTAGATATCGCGTTCGGAATGCGTGGCTGCATGAAGGATCGCCTTCGCGACGACATCGGGCGCATACACCGGCTGCGGCAGCTTCGGCTCCTGATCGAGATAGTTCTTCGCATGCTCGACGAACATCGTGTCGATGCCCGCAGGCTTGATCAGCGTCACCGAAACGGGCGCGCCTTCGTCCTTCAGTTCGAGACGCAGCGAATCGGTGAAGCCCTTCACCGCATGCTTCGACGCGACATACGGACCTTGCAGCGGCACGGCCACATCCGACAATTCGCTGCCCAGATTGATGAGCGCGCCGCCGCGTTCGCGCAGATGCTTCGCGGCAATGCGCGATCCGTTCACGACGCCCCAATAGTTGGTATCGAAGAGCTTGCGCTGGTCTTCCAGCGATACATCGACGATGCGTCCGTACACCGAGACGCCCGCGTTGTTGATCCACGTATCGAAGCCGCCGAAGCGCTGGATGGTGGCGTCGGCTACGGCCTGTAGCTGGCTTTCGTCGCCGACATCCGCCACCGTGTAGCCGACATCCGGGCCGCCCTCTTTCGTCAGTTCTTCCGCGAGCGATGAAAGCGCGCCTTCGTCACGCGACACGAGCATGAGCCGCGCGCCCGCTTTCGCGGCAAGGCGCGCGGTGGCGAGTCCGATGCCGCTCGTCGCGCCGGTCAGCACGATGGTCTGTTCACGCAGAGGCTTCAATTTGATGCGCATGGCGGTTCCGATGTAAGGGGAATGAGGGATGAGCCATGCTTCAGCATCCATCGTTCCTCTTCGCCGGTTCTCCGCGCGTCAGACGAGCGCGTCGATCGCGGCCCAGTCGATTGCGACGTCTTCCGCGCGACCCGCCGGCGTGCGCGCCAGCGCGACGATCTCCCGCGTCGGCACGCTCGTTGCCAGCGTCGCAATGTGCGCGGCCTTGAACCACTCGCATCGCGCGATCTCGTTGCGCGGCTCCGGCTTCGCGTCACGCGCGAGGTTCACGCTGAACACGTGATGATGTTTGTTGATGCCGCCGAACAGGAACAGGTACTTCAATTCGCTTACGACGAGACCTGTCTCTTCCTCGAGTTCGCGGCGCGCCGCTTCCTCGGGCGTCTCCTTTCTGCGGATGGTTCCGCCGGGCAATGCCCAGCGCGAACGCCTGCGCGTGACGAGCAGGATCTTCTCGTCGCGGGTGCAAATAATGGTGGCCCTTTCTCTCATCGTCTTATGGAAACGGTTGGCGCGACTCACTGATGCGGCGCCTATCATCGAAATGACATCGTGCGGCGGCACACTCGCGCTGCCGCGAACCTTCCCTTCCCGACTGCCTTAGCCAACGCCATGCCGCGTCGCGATCGCGGAGGAAGGGAAGGCGCGAAGCATTGCACATCCGCGCATCTCCTTTGCAACGATGTGCAAAAGCCACTATAAAAAACGATGCGCCCATGCGCGGGAGAATTCGAATGAGCTTCGATCAACTCGATTCGCAACAGGTCCGGCGATTCCAGCGCAAGGTCACCTTGCTCTCGGCCGGCGGCACCTTTCTCGACGGCTTCGACCTGACCATCGTCGCGGTCGCGCTGCCTTCGGTCATCAAGCAATGGCAGCTCGGCGCGGGGACGCAAAGCCTCGTGGTGTCGTCGGCGATCATCGGTTCGTTCGTCGGCGCCGTGTGGCTCGGGCGGCTCACCGACCGCTTCGGCCGCAAGGCCATGTACGCCATCGACCTGCTCGCGTTCGTGCTGTTCGCGCTCCTGACCGCCGTGTCGCAGAACGCGTGGCAGCTCATCGCCTTTCGCTTTCTGCTGGGCGTGGGCATCGGCGCGGACTATCCGATCTCGGCCACGCTCGTCGCCGAATTCAGTTCGCGCCACAAGCGCGGGCAGCACGGCACCTTTCTCGCGGCGATGTGGTTCGTGGGCGCGGTGGCCGCGTATGTCGTCGGACTCGCGTGCCTGCCGCTGGGCGAGAACGCATGGCGCTACATGCTGGGCGTCGGCGCGGTGTTCGCGCTCGTCGTGTTCGTGTTTCGCATGACGCTGCCCGAATCGCCGCGCTGGCTGCAATCGAAGGGACGACACGACGAAGCCGAAGCGGTCATGCTCGCGGTGACGGGCGAACGCATCTCGATGGGACGCGACGTGCAAGCGAAAGGCAGTCTCGCCGAACTCTTCTCGAAGCCGATGCTTCGCCGCACGCTCTTCGTGCTCGGCTTCTGGTTCTGCTACGCGACGGCCTACTACGGCATTTCGATGTACGCACCCACCATCATCTCGCCGTTCTCGCACGGCTCGCGCGTGCTGACCATCGTAGGTTCGGGACTCATCGCGATTCTCGGCATGATCGGTGCGATCATCGGCATGAATCTGGTCGATCGATGGGGACGCCGCCCCTTGCTCATCACGTCGTTCGCGGGACTTTCGGCGGCGCTGCTCGTGCTCGCGCTGAACGCTAAACCCACGTTCGCGTTCCTCATCGTGCTGTTCAGTTGCGCCGTGCTGTTCGCCAATTCGGGCGGCGGCATCCTCAACTTCGTCTATCCGACCGAACTGTTCCCGACGAACGTGCGCGCGGGCGCATCGGGGCTGGCGACGTCCGTGAGCCGCATCGGTTCGATCATGGGCGTGCTCGTGTTCCCGAACTTCGTCGCGTGGTGGGGCGCGAGCGCGGCGCTGTGGTTCTTCTTCGGCATCGCGCTCGCGGGCCTGCTCATCTCCGTGTGGCTCGCGCCCGAGACGCGCAACATGAGCCTCGAAGAGTTGAACGCGCTCGAAAGCGGACGCGATGCGAACGCCGCGCGTGGCGCGGCGGTTCAACATCGGCCGGTCTAGTCGATGAGCGCGTGGTCGTCGTCGTAAAACGGATACGTGCCGCCGTGATCGCCGATGTACGCCGTATGCGTCACGACGCCTTCGCCTTCCACGTGGCGATGCAGCAGGAACGCGGGCGGCTCCATCACGAAGCGCGATGGACCGTTCGCCCGCAAGTCGAGCGCGACCTGATGCGCGGGCGCGGGACACACGCTCGCAATCGTGCCCGCGAAGCGCGTCTGAATTGCGCGATGCACATGGCCGCACAGCACGCGCTCGATCTCCGGATGCTTCACAACGATGCCCGCCAGCTTCGCGGCGTCATCGGGCGCGAGACGTTGCGCATCCATATGCTCGATGCCGCATGCGAACGGCGGATGATGCATCGCGAGCAGCGTGGGACGCGCATCGCCATCAGCAAGCGTGCGCGCGATCCAGTCGAGACGTTCGGCGCACAGGCGGCCTCCACCGTGCGGCGGGTCCTGCGTATCCGCGACCACCACGCGCAGCGCGCCCAGATCCAACGCATATTGCACGAAGCGCGGATGCTCCCGCAGATACGTGTGATCGGCGAACACCTCGCGCAGCGCGTCGCGGCCATCGTGATTGCCGACGCATAGGTAATACGGAAGTTCGAGCGGCGCGAGCAGGCTTTGCAGATACGCGTATTCCTCGGCATCGCCGAAATCGACGAGATCGCCCGTGATGAGCACGGCATCCGGTCGCGGATCGAGCGCATTCAACTGCGCGATGCATCGCGTGAGATACGCCGCCGTATCCACGCGGCCATAGGCGAGCTTGCCGGGGCGTTTGATGTGAAGATCGCTGATCTGTGCAATGAGCATGATGTTTCCTTGAAGGCCTCAGGCCGGTTTGCCGATTCTGCGCCCGATCGATGACACCGGTTCGCGTTCCGCCGCAAGCAGCGCACGCGCGGTGGGTTCATCGATGATGAGTTCCTTGATGAAGCCGCCACGCAGCGCGCCGCGCACGCCTTCCACCTTGCGCCGCCCCGACACCACGCACAGCGTGTGCTTCGCGCGCCGCAAGAGACCGAGGTCCGGGCCGCTCGCGCGGCGATTGAGCGCGATGTCGCGATACGTGCCGTCCGCGCGAAAGAACACGGTGGCGATATCGCCGACGACTTCATCGCGGCGCAGCGATTCAAGCTCGCTCTTTTCCAGAAAGCCGCCGCTATAGACATGGCTCGTCATATGCGGCGACATCACGCCGACGCTGCACAGCATGATGTCGGCGCGGCTTTGCAGATCCAGAATCTGCCGAACGCTGCGTTCGCGCCACAGCGCGCGCTTGGTCTCCGCGTAGTCGAAGAACGCGGGCACATGAAACGGATGCGGCCGCGCGTCGAAGTTCATCGCGAAGCGCATGATGAGATTGCTGCTGAAGGTGCTCGTCACGCCTTGCGCGTTGCCCGCGCCGTTCAGTTGCACGATGTCCACGTTCGCGGTGGATTTCGGAATCAGATGGTCCGATACCGCCGCCATCGTCGTGCCCCACGCAATGCCCACGACCATGTTCGAATCGACGACGGTGTTCAGATAGCTCGCGGTGAACATCGCCACGCGCCGCAGCCACTCCGCTTCGCCGGCCGCTTCGGGCACCGGCACCACGCGCGCCGCGAGCAGCCGGAAGCGCTGCGTCAGTTCCATTTCCACGCTTTTCGAACGTTCGCTCGGGTCGTTGATGCGTATCTCCACGAGACCGTTCGCATGCGCGATGCCGAGCAGCCGCGACACCTTCGAGCGCGAGAGCTTCATGTCCTGCGCGATCGCTTCGGTCGTCATGTCCTGGTAGTAGTACATCTTCGCGACCTGCACGGCGGCGGCGAACTGGCTCGCTTCGTCCTTGAACACGGGGCTCGGCATACGCGGCACTCTGGAGAAACAGGGGAAACGCCATTACATCATGTTCGCCGGATCGCTTTATAGTCTAGGTTGCACGAAATTGCAGACGCGTTGCGAAAGCGTGCAAACGCACCTGGAAAGCTAAAACCATGCGCAATACGGGAGAAAGCATGACCGAGCGGGCGGCACACGTCGATTACGACGTTCTCGTGGTGGGCGGCGGCATCAACGGAACAGGCATTGCGCGCGATCTCGCCGGACGCGGCGCGCGCGTGATGCTCGTCGAACAGGACGATCTCGCGCAGCACACGTCGTCCGCGAGCACGAAACTCATTCACGGCGGCCTGCGCTATCTGGAGTATCGCGAGTTCGGGCTTGTCAGGAAGGCGTTGCAGGAGCGCGAGGTGCTGTTGTCGGTGGCGCCGCATCTGATCGCCCCGCTGCGCTTCGTCATGCCGCACGTGCCGGAGCTGCGGCCCGCGTGGATGATTCGCGCGGGCCTCTTTCTCTACGATCACCTGAGCCGCCGCGCCGTGCTCGAAGGCTCGCGCAGCGTGAACCTGCGCATGCATTTCGCGGGCGCGCCGCTTGTCGATTCGATCACGCGCGGCTTCATTTATTCCGATGCCGCCGTCGACGACGCGCGCCTCGTCGTGCTCAACGCGCTCGGCGCGCATGAACGCGGCGCGCGAATCGCAACGCGCACGCGCTTCGTTGCGGCATCGCGAGGCGAGCACGAATGGCGTGTGACGCTTTGCGATGCGGCGGGGCATCCGCATGAAGTGAGCGCACGGGCGCTCGTCAATGCGGCCGGGCCGTGGGTCAACGCGCTCGCCGCCGGCGATGCGGATGCAAGCGCCCGCGCGCTGCGGCTCGTGAAGGGCAGTCATATCGTCACGCGCAAGCTGTTCGATCATGACCACGCGTACATTCTTCAGAACGACGACCGCCGCATCATCTTCGCGATTCCGTGGCAGCGCGACTACACGCTGATCGGCACGACGGATGTGGATTACGAAGGGCCGCTTTCCGACGTGCGCATCACGCGCGAGGAGATCGACTATCTTTGCGCGGCGGTGAATCGATACTTCCGCAAGCCTGTCGCGCCCGGCGACGTGGTGTGGTCCTATGCGGGCGTGCGGCCCTTGCTCGCGGACGGCGCGGACGATGCGGCATCGGCCACGCGGGACTATCAGCTTCAACTCGATACCGCGCGCGCGCCGCTGTTGACCGTATTCGGCGGCAAGATCACGACGTATCGGCGGCTCGCGGAAGAAGCGGTGGAACAGCTCGCGGGACCGCTAGCGATCACCGCGCCCGCATGGACGCACGCCGCGCCGCTTCCGGGCGGCGAGATGCCCGATGCGGACTTCGCGCGCTTTCTAAAGGCGTTCGGTGAGCGACATCCGTATTTGCCGCCCGAACTGGCGCACCGTTATGCGCGCGCGTATGGCATGCGCGCGGACATCATGCTGGATGGCATCGGCTCGATGGATGCGCTCGGCGTGCCGCTCGCACCCGGGCTTCACGAAGCGGAGGCGAGCTATCTGATCGAGCACGAGTGGGCCCGAACCGCCGACGACATACTCTGGCGGCGAACCAAGCTCGGCCTTCAGGCGAGCGCGGACGATATCGCGCGTCTCGACGCATGGATCGCCGCTCGCGCCGCTATCGGCATAGGCGGATAGTCAACGCAAGCGGTGCGATTGCGCTCGCGCCAGCGCGGCCACCGCGAAACCCGCGCCCAGCGCGAGATACGTCAGCGCGAGCGACTGCTTCGACAGATGCGCCTCGAATCCCGGCGTGAGGCGATCGGGCACGACGTGATAGTCCACCACATACGCGACCGCGGCCGTCGTCGCCGCGGCGGCGGCAATCTTTCCCGCGCGCGGACGCTTGCCGCACAGCGCTTCGAACAGCACGCCCCAGAAGATCGCGCTGCCTAGATGAATGCCCGCGCCGATGCCGGTGTACTTCGCGCTCAAGTCTTCTTCGCGCGGCGCGCGCTCAGGCCACAGGCAATGCGTGACCGCGTTGAGCGCCGCATAAGGACGACGGCCCGCTGCCGATGCGCCCGCCGCCGCGGCCATCGCCGATGTCAGTCCCGCCGTGCTGCCGGAGCAGATCGCCCGCAATAGCAGGTCATTGGATGTCGAATTCATTCGCGCGTCTCCGTGTATGCGAATGGCGCGAAGCAATCGACATTCCGCGCGGCCATCGCACGTCCAGCGCATTAGTACGGATAACGATGCTTTTCTTCGCGGCACACTGATTGCGATGGGTAAGCGCAAAGCATCGATGCACGCTCATGCAATTTCGCTCGACATTTACTCGACCAGGTGCGCCATGTCGACGGAATGGACGGTGGCACGTGCGTTGCTGTAAGCGAAGCGTCTGCCCGTTCAGGCGCTCCGAGGCAAATGAAGGGCAGACCCATTCCACACGCGGCGTTTCTCTGCCGCATCACGCCAGCACGTTTCATACGCGCTGAGGCTCGCAGCACGACGATCGTGCGCAACGCATTGCGCTTCGCGCGCGGTCGCTGCGAGACACAAGAGAGCAAACCCGATCATTGCGCGCATAGGCGTCGCAAGGAAACGTTCGTCCCTAGAAAAAGGAGCCGTTGATATGTTCGTACATAACAAACGTCTGCAATATACGGTCCGCGTGGCTGCGCCGAACCCCGGACTCGCCAACCTGATGCTGGAGCAGTTCGGCGGTCCCCAAGGCGAACTGGCCGCTGCCATGCGTTACTTCACGCAGGCCGTCACCGAAGACGATGCAGGCCGCAAGGACCTGCTCTTCGATATCGCCACGGAAGAGCTGAGCCATCTGGAAATCATCGGCAGCATCGTCGCCATGCTGAACAAGGGCGCGAAGGGCACGCTTGCCGAAGCCGTGGAAGAGGAAGCGGAGCTGTATCGCACGATCACGCAGAACGGCAACGATTCGCACACCACGTCCATTCTGTATGGCGCGGGCGCACCGCTCACGAATTCCGCCGGCGTGCCATGGACGGCGGCGTACATCGATACCATCGGCGACCCGACGGCCGACTTGCGCTCGAACATCGCAGCGGAATCGCGCGCGAAGATCGTGTATGAGCGGCTTATCAATGTGACCGATGACGCCGGCATCAAGGATGCGCTGGGCTTCCTGATGACGCGTGAAATCGCGCATCAGAAGTCGTTTGAAAAGGCGCTGCATTCCATCCAGCCGAACTTCCCGCAAGGCAAGCTGCCGGGCAAGCCGGAGTTCACGAGCGTGTACTTCAACATGTCGAAGGGCGACGACATGCGCGGCCCGTGGAACGAAGGCGGCGACTGGGAATTCGTCGCGGACCCGCAGCCGGCAGTCGATGGCGGCGACGGCACCGCGAGCGTGCAGGTCACGCAGACCCAAGTGGAAGCGCTACAAGCCCTCGCGACGCGCACCGCGTCGGACCCGGCGAGCGATCCGACCACCGGCGCCGATCTCGGCTCCGGTCAGGCGCAGTAACGCAGGTCCCAACGCCGATATCGCCCGCGGCTGGGCGGTATCGGCGAGGGTGAGGCCGCCCGCTGTCACAGCGACATACGCGACATACGCGACATGCAGGCGGCCGTTTCGATGTCCAATAACTGTCTATGCGGAGTTTAGTCATGCCAACTGTTTCTTCGAATGGGACCGTCGCGATGCGTCGCAATCCGGTCGACTGGATTACCGGCGCGCTCGTCATCATCGGTGCGTTGAACTGGGGACTCGTGGGTCTTCTCAACTTCGATCTGGTGGCGGCCATCTTCGGCGCGGGATCGCCGGGGGCGCGTATCGTTTATATCCTGGTGGGACTGGCGGGTATCTATCAGCTCGTCCGTGCGTTCATGCCGGCGCGCGATCACGCTCTTGCGCACCGCTGATCGCAGCGCCGCGCGTTGGCATCGAACGCGCGGCGCAACGACGTCCTAGCGCGCCGTGGCGAGATGAGCGTTCACCTTGATCGGCGGTTCCTCGTCGCCGAACGGCGGCTCCACAACGAAACTTTCGATCACGCCGGGCCTGAAAATCAGGCACATGGACGATCCGCCGTACTGGAAGTACCCGAGTTCATCGCCCTTGCGCACGCGTTGCCCCGGCAGCGCTTCGATCATGCATGACGACACCTCCGCCATGCCGATGAACACGCAAGCGACTTCGCCAATGGCGGCATCGTCGCAATCGATCACGATGACCGCGCGCGCCGCCACCGCGCTGATATAGCCTTGCGAGTCGTTGAGACCGCCGGGATCTTCGCCTTCCGATTCGGCATCGGAGTAATACGTGCCATCGACGAGATAGGCTTTCACGACCGTTCCGCTCACCGGCGCATGCCAGCGGTGATAGTAGAACGCGCTCAGGAACGCCTGATAAATGCTGCCGCCGACGAAGCGCTCCGCCAGCGCCGTCTCTTTCGCCGTGAAGATTTCCTTCAGCGAATACGGCTGCGATTTGATCCAGAACGAATCTTCGAGCTTGACGTCATGCTCGATGTTGTACGCCGACGCCTCGCACGCGCTGACGATGATCTTGTCGTTGTCAGATTGCGCCACGGGCCGCGCGTCCGGCTTGAACTCGCGCGTGAAGAAGTGGTTCCACGAAGAGAATCCCCAGTGAGGTTTCTCCGGATCGCATAGAAACTGCGAGAGGCCGATCTTGCTGTCCGCCTCCGCGCTGAACCAGCCGTTCGGCGCGTCCGTGTTCAGATGCTCGCGCGAATGCGGGCCGCTCAGGAAACCGGACCACGTGTTCAGCACGCGCTTCATGTGCCTGTTGAATGCGGGGTCGCGAAAGAGCGCATAGCCGGATGGCATGACCATCGGCCAGTCGAGTATCGCGTTGATCGGGCAATGGATCAGGCTCGACTCGCTGAAGGGCGGCGCATAAGTGAGCATCGCATCGAGCAGGATCATGCATTCGTCGATATTCGCATAACCGAGTTCGAAGCCTTCGGCGCGCGCCTCGTCGATCGCGCGCGCGAAGTTCATGCGCACCACCGGGTCCTCGCGTATGAACGCGGCGAACTCCTCGATGACGCTGCTTCTCTTCGCCGTCCCCGCGCGCTGCTTCGCGTAAGCGGCGAAGTCCTTGCGGAACCGCGCGACCGCGTCTTCCTTGCGCGGAAGCCAGCCGCCGAGTCGTCGCTTCTCGTTTGCCATCGTGCGTTGCCTCCTTGTCGTGAGTCGTAGTTACGTGAGTCTGTGGTGGCAGCATGGGGCATTCCATGACGCGAGGCGGAATGTGCTTTGCTTTTACACAGCACGTCCCCCGTCGTTCCACGTCGTTCCCACAAAAGAGGTGAATTCATGAGTGAAGTCCCTTTCCCCTTTCCCAAGTCGCCCGCGAATCAGAGCAAAGCGCGCAGCAAGCCCGCGACGATCGCGCGCGGACTCGGCTGGTACAGCCTCGCGCTGGGCGCCGCCGAGCTGCTCGCGCCGAACGCGGTCGCACGCGCGGCCGGCGTGCGAACCAACTCCGCGCTAGTGCGGCTCTATGGGCTGCGCGAGATTGCCTGCGGCATCGGCATTTTGATGTCGCGCGATCCCGCGCCTTATCTGTGGGCGCGCGTCGCTGGCGATGCGCTCGATTTCGCCACGCTCGTCTCCGCGTCGGACATGGACAAAGAGGAGAGCCGCACGCATGCGCTCGGCGCGATCGTCAACGTGGCGGGCGTCACGGCGCTCGACGTGCATACCGCGCTGTCGCTCGCCAAGGCCGACGAAGCGGAATCGCACGTGCGTACGCAACGTTACGTGTCGATGTATCGCAACCGGAGCGGCTTTCCGCGTGCGCCCGACGCGATGCGCGGCGAAGCGCTTCGCACATTCGACACGCCGCGCGACATGCGCGCGCCCGACGCACTGCTGCCCTACACGCATTCGCAATTCAAAGCGGCAAAAAGCGCCTGAGCGTTCATAACAACAGACACGTCCCCACAGTCAAGAAGGAGTCAACGTGGATATGCAATCCTGCTCGCCTTCCATCACGACGATGATCCGCATGGATCACACGCACGTCATGGCTGCGTTTCATCGCTATCACGCGGACAGCCCGTGGTGGAGAAAGCGCGCCATCGTCGAACTGGCCTGTACGGCGCTTGAAATTCATGCGCAGCTCGAAGAAGAAATCTTCTATTCGGCGCTTGCGGAAGCCATGCCCGGCGACGACACGCTCGCGAAGAGCAAGCCCGAGCACGACAAGATGCGCGAGGACATTGCGAAGCTGCGCGCGATGGGTCCGGACGATGCCGCCTACGACGCGCGCTTCATGCAGCTCATGCGCGAAGTCATTCATCATGTGGCGGATGAAGAGACGGTGCTGCTGCCGACGGCAGAACGCGCGCTGGCGTCGCGGCTATCGGAACTTGGGGCTCGCATGACCGTGCGACGGATGCAGCTCGTCGGGCAGCATCGGCCCGCTGCCATTGCGGCGAATACGATGGGCACGTTCCCGCTCGCGTCGCTGGCGCTGGTGTCGCTCGGTGCGCTTGCTGTCGCATCCTGTCTGCGGCCTTCGGCATCGCGCCGCATGAAGCGCGTCAGGGGCTACGCCTGACGCCTCTCACCCGACGCCGCGCGTCGTCATTACGCGCGCGGCGTCCCGTTCACTTCCACGATATGCACGGGAATCGACTTCGCCGCCGGCACCTTGCTGTCCTTCGCGTGATGCCATAGCGGCAGCAGCGGATTGCACTCCGGGTAATAACCGGCGATGCAGCCCACGGGAATGTCATACGGCTGAATGCGCAAGCCCGCGACGCGCCGCTCGAAGCCATCATCCGCAATGGTCTGCACGGTCACGCGGTCGTCCTTCTTCACGCCGTGGCTTTGCATGTCGGCTTCCGACATCAGAAGCACCATGCGGCCGCCGCTGATGCCGCGAAAACGGTCGTCGAGACCGTAGATGGTCGTGTTGAACTGGCTGTCGCTGCGAAGCGTCATGAGTCTCAGCGCCTGCGGATCGCGCTCCGGCATGTCCGGATCTTCGACGATGGATTCCGGCACGAAGAACTCCGCCTTGCCGCTCTTCGTCTTCCACTTGCGCTCGCGCGCGGGCAGATCGCGCGGGAAGCCGCCAGGCGTCCACATCCGTTCGTTGAAGTCGTGAAAGGTTTCGGGATACGTCTTCGCGATCTCATCGCGCACGAGCGCATAGTCGTTGCGCCAGCGGTCCCAGTCCACGGTCGAGCGGTCACCGAGCGTGTACTTCGCCATTTGCGCGACGATATACGGCTCCGAACGCGCATCCGGCGATGCCGGTTCGGCCACGCCGCGTGAGCCGTGAATGCAGCCGGTGCTGTCTTCCATCGATACCGCTTGTGCGCCGCTTTCCTGGGTATCGATTTCGATGCGGCTCAGGCACGGCAGGATATACGACTTCTTGCCGTGCACGAGATGACTGCGATTGAGCTTGGTCGCGACATTCACAGTGAGCTTGAGATCGCGCCACGCCGGTTCGATGCGCCCGCGATCCGGCACCGAACGCACGAGATTGCCGCCGAGATTGATGACGGCGTTGACCTTGCCTTCGAGCATCGCCTGAAATGCTTCTACGGTATTCATGCCCTTTTCGCGCGGCGGTTCGAAGTGGAACTGGCTCGCGAGCTTGTCGAGCGGCGCAAGCTCCGGCTTCTCGGTGATGCCGACGGTGCGCTGCCCCTGCACGTTCGAATGCCCACGCACCGGCGACGGCCCCGCGCCCGGCTTGCCTATGTTGCCTCGCAAGAAGAGCAGATTGCAAAGCATGCGCACGTTCTGCACGCCTTCCCGGTGCTGCGTGATGCCCATGCCGTAATGCGCGATCGCGGCGTTCGCGCGCATGTATTCGTCGGCGGCGGCTTCGAGGTCCGCGCGCGAGAGACCGGACAGGCGCTCGATCTCGTCCCACGATGCAGCGCGCACGTAATCCGCGAACGCTTCGAAGCCCACCGTCTGCTGCTCGATGAATTCGAGATCCAGTATGCGCGGCTGGCCGCTTTCTTTCGCGCGGTCGTCGGCATGAACCACGGCCTTGCACATGCCGAGCAACGCCGCCGAATCGCCGCCGGTCTTCACCTGATGATATTGCGTGCTGATGACCGTATGCGCGGGCGTCATCATTTCCACCGGCGATTGCGGATTCGAAAACTGCAAGAGCCCCGGTTCGCGCAGCGGATTGAACGTGATGATCGGCACGCCCCGCTTTCTGGCGTCCTGCAACTGATGCAGCATGCGCGGACTATTGGTGCCGACGTTCTGTCCGAAGAAGAACATGAGGTCGGTCTTCTCGAAGTCGTCGAGCGTGATGGTGCCGACACCCACGCCGATCGCTTCCTTGAGTCCGACGCTCGTGCTTTCGTGGCACATGTTCGAGCTGTCGGGCAGATTGTTCGTGCCGTACATGCGCGCGAAAAGCTGGAACATGTACGACGTTTCGAGCGATGCGCGGCCCGAAGCGTAGAACACCACGCTCTTCGGATCGAACCCGCGCAATTCGCGGCCGATGTCTTCGAACGCCTCTTCCCAACTCACGCAAACGTACTTGTCGCTCGCGGCGTCGTAGCGCAAGGGCGCGGTCAGACGGCCTGCCTCTTCGAGATCGTGATCGTGCCACGCCTCGAGTTGCGTCACCGTGTGAAGCTCGAAGAACTGCGGCGTCATGCGCTTCGCGGTCAGGTCCCACGCGGTCGCCTTTGCGCCGCTTTCGCAGAACTCGAACATATGCGGGTCCGCGGGTTTTGCCCACGAGCAGCTCACGCACGCGAAGCCATCCGGCTTGTTCTGTTTGAGCAGCACCGTCGCGTCCTTGAGCGGCACTTTCTCCTGAACGAGCGCGCTGGCGACGGCCTTGAGCGATCCCCAGCCGCCGGAGGAATACGGATAGGCGGCGCTCTTGCGCGCCCCGTTGTCTGATTCGGCCATGTCTGTCGCCTCGGGCTTCTGGTTGTCGTTGATTAACGCCCGAGCAAGCGATGTTCCCTTTCTAACCGCCTTCGTCCGCCTTCCTTGAAGCAAAAACGCGCCGGCGATGCGGCGCGTCGTGCTGCAACGCAAGGGCCCGCGATCAACCCGCAGCCTGCGCCTCGCTCGCGATCTCGGTCTTCGCGAGTTCAGTGAGTTTTTCGTCAGTGGACTTCTCTTCCTTAAGCGTCTCGAGAAGCAGGTTCATCGCTTCTTCCTGGCCGAGTTGCTTCGCGAGCGTGGCGAGCGTGCCGTACGTCGCGATCTCATAGTGCTCGACCTTCTGCGCGGCGGCGATCAGCGCGGCATCGCGAATCGGGCCTTGCTCGAAGTCCTCGATCTGTTCCTGTCCTTCTTCCACGAGCCCTTCCATCGCCACGCACTTGATGCGCTTCAACTTGATGCCGCAGACTTCCACCACCTGATCGATGCGTTCGATCTGACCATTCGTCTCTTCCAGATGCTGCTGGAACGCCTGCTTCAATTGCTCGTTCGAGCTTGCACGCGCGAGCTTGGGCAGCGCCTTCGTCAATTGCTTCTCTGCGCTATACACGTCCGACAATGCGTGAAGGAAGAGGTCCTGCAAAGTTTTCGATGCCATGTTGCCTCCGATTCAAAATGAGTGAGTTCGACCGATGCGAAACCGGTCATGCAGCGGTAGTGGCGCAAACAGCAATGCCATTTCAGTCGCGCGGCAACTCGACCGGAAGCGCCCGCTTGTGGCGCGTTGCGGTGTAGAAGCGGCGGATCGTCGTGAGCACTTCCGCGCTGACATCCTTGCCTTCCAGAAAGTCGTCGATGTTCTCGTACGAGATGCCGTAGCTGTCTTCATCCGGACGTTGCGGCGTGAGCGTTTCGAGGTCCGCTGTCGGCACCTTCATGACGAGGCGTTCTTCCGCGCCCATCGCACGGGCGAGCGCGCGCACGCGGCGCTTGGTGAGGCCCGACAACGGAAGGATGTCCGCGCCGCCGTCGCCGTACTTCGTGAAGAAGCCCATCAGCGATTCCGCCGCGTGATCCGTGCCGATGACCACGCCGCGCCGCGCACCCGCCATCGCGTATTGCGCGATCATCCGCTCGCGCGCCTTGATGTTGCCGAGCACGAAGTCTTCCTGGAAATCGTCGGTGTATTGCACGCCGCCTTCCTTGAGCGCCGCGAGCATTTCATCCGATGGCCGCTTCACGTTGACGGCGAACGTCTCGTCCGGACGAATGAATCGCAGCGCGAGTTGCGCGTCTTCTTCGTCGCCTTGCGTGCCGTACGGCAGTCTCACCGCGACGAAATGCGCCTCGTAGCCGCTTGCCCGCAAGCGCTCGACGGCACGCTGCGCGAGACGCCCCGCCGTCGATGAATCCACGCCGCCGCTGATGCCCAGTACGTACGTTTGCAGCCCGCTCGACTTCAGATAGTCCGCGAGGAAAGCGACGCGCCGTTCGACTTCGGCGTTCGCATCGAAACGTTCGCGCACGCCCAGTTCCTCGATGACCTGTCGCTGCCACTGCCGCTCGTCGTCCGTCTTGTCCAGCATGCTCGCCTCCTTTTCCGTGGGTACCGCAGTCAACGCCGTGGCAGACGATCGAAGTAATGCTCGATGCGCGACAGCGCGTAATGCGCGGCGGCGCTTCTGACTTCGTTGCGATCGCCATCGAAGCGTTTCGTTTCGCTGAAGGTCACGATCTGGCCGCCGCGCAGTTTGTATGACCACGCGAAGCATTGCGTGCCGGGCGGCGGACCGCCGTCGGGCGGTGCATCGGCGACACCGGTGTTCGATACCGCGACATCCGCGATGCATCCTTCCTGGCGCAACGCGCCTTCCGACATCTCACGCGCGACTTCTTCGCTCGTGAGGCCGTACTCCTTCATCGTCTCTTCGCGCACGCCGAGGAAGCCGGCCTTGCCCGTCGGCGAGTACGTGACGAAGCCGACATCGAGACAACTCCCGCTTCCCGGCACCGACGAAACCAGCGACGCGATGTAGCCCGCCGTACAGGACTCGGCGGTCGCGAGCATCAGGCCGCGTGAGCTGAGAAATGAAACCACTTGTCTGGCGATATCCATGCTTTCGACCTCATTCGTCTTGCTGGCAATCTGCTTGCGGTCGACTCCGTCAAGCAAACCGCGCTCCTACGCTCAGCGCGTTCATGGAATGTCTATTGCTAAACACGCTGCACCCGTCCGCAAGGCTGGACCCACAATAATCGACCGATCATGAACCCGGCGGCCATGCAAAGCGCTTTAAGTCCGGCGGGCATCCAGGCGAGCCGCGTGCTCGATCTCTGGCATGTGACGCTCACGGTCTGCTGCGTGGTCTTCGCAGCGGTGCTGCTCGCCTGCATGATCGCGTTGATCCGTGCGCCGCGCGGCACGCCATCGACGCCGGCGGATCTCAGTGGCAACGAAAGCCCTGAGCGCAAGATCAGCCGCCCGGTGATCGCGGCGACGATCGTGTCCGCGCTGCTGCTCGTCGGGCTCCTCGTCGCGGATGTCGTCACGGATCGCGCGCTATCGCGCTTGCCGGTCGCGAACGCGCTGCATATCGAGGTGACGGGGTATCAATGGTGGTGGCAGGCGCGCTATGCGCCCGAAGGCGGCGGCGAAGGCTTCACGCTCGCCAACGAGCTGCACGTGCCGGTGGGACGGCCGGTGGTGGTCTCGCTCGTGGCGGCCGATGTTATACATACATTCTGGGTGCCTAATTTACACGGGAAGAAGGACATGATTCCCGGCCAGCAGACGACCATCGCATTCCGTGCCGATCGCGCGGGCGCGTATCGCGGGCAATGCGCCGAGTTCTGCGGCTACGAGCATGCGCTGATGGCCTTCTCCGTTATCGCCGATCCCCCCGCGCAATACGAAGCGTGGGCCGCGCGTCAGCGTCAGAACGCACCCGTTCCGGCCGATGCGCTCGCCCTTCACGGACGCGATGTCTTTCTCGCCAACGACTGCGCGCGCTGCCATACCGTGCGCGGCACGCCTGCGAACGGCACGGTCGGCCCCGATCTCACTCACCTCGCGAGCCGGCAGACGATTGCCGCAGGCACGCTCGTCAATGATGCGAAGAATCTGTCCGCATGGATCACCGATCCGCCCGCGCACAAGCCCGGCGTCATGATGCCGGCGACGCGGCTTTCTCCTCACGACTTGCAGGCGCTCGTCGTCTGGCTGGACACGCTGAAATGAGCGAACACGCATCATCCGGCGCGAACGCCCCGCGCCCTCTCGATGGCCCGCACGCAAGCGATTCCGTGCGGCGCGCCCTTGCCGAAACATGGAGCGATCCGCCCGGCTTCATCGGCGCGCTGAAAGCCATCAATCACAAGACCATCGCGCGGCGCTTCATCGTGACGACGTTCGTGTTCTTCATCCTCGGCGGCCTGCTCGCGCTCGCCATGCGTACACAGCTTGCGCGGCCCGACGCGCGGCTCATCGGTCCGAACCTCTACAACGAACTCTTCACCATGCACGGCACGACGATGATGTTCCTCTTCGCCGTGCCCGTGATGCAGGCGGTGGCCGCCTATCTCGTGCCGCTGATGATCGGCTCGCGCAGCATCGCGTTTCCGCGCATGAATGCGTATGCGTACTGGGTCTTCCTGTTCGGCGGCATCCTGCTGTTCGCGTCGCTCGCGCTCAATAGCGCGCCGGCTGCGGGATGGTTCAGCTATGTGCCGCTCGCGGGTCCGGACTATTCGCCCGGCAAAGGCTCCGACATCTGGGCGCAGATGATCACGTTCACGGAGCTGTCGGGGCTGCTCGAAGCGATCGTCCTCATCACGACCATCTTCAAGATGCGCGCGCCCGGCATGTCGCTCAACCGCATGCCGCTCTTCGTGTGGGCGACGCTCGTCACGCAGTTCATGGTGATCTTCGCGATGCCGTCGGTCATGCTGTGCAGCACGGCGCTCATTCTCGACCGCCTTGTAGGCACGCATTTCTATAACCCGGCCAAGGGCGGCGACGTGCTGCTCTGGCAGCATCTCTTCTGGTTCTTCGGGCATCCCGAGGTCTATCTGATCTTCATTCCGCCGCTCGGCTTCATCTCGTCGATCATCCCCACGTTTGCGCGACGCCCCGTATTCGGTTATCCCGCGATGGTCCTTTCGCTCATCGCCACCGCGTTTCTCGCATTCGGCCTGTGGGTGCATCACATGTTCGCGACGAACATCCCCGAACTCGGCAAGAGCTTCTTCACGGCGGCGAGCCTCATGATCGCGATTCCATCGGGCATTCAGATCTTCTGCTGGATCGGCACGCTATGGACAGGGCGCCTCAATCTGCGCACGCCGCTGCTCTTCGTGCTCGCGTTCTTCTTCATTCTCGTGATCGGCGGCATGACCGGCATCATGGTCGCGTCCGTGCCGCTGGATCTTCAAGTACACGACACGTACTTCGTGGTCGCGCATCTGCATTACGTGCTGCTCGGCGGCGCCGTGTTTCCGCTCTTCGGCGCGTTCTTCTACTGGTTCCCGAAGTTCGCGGGCCGCATGCTGTCCGAGCGTCTCGGGCGCTGGCAGTTCTGGCTGTTCTTCATCGGCTTCAACATCACCTTTTTTCCGATGCACCTTCTCGGTCTGCACGGCATGCCGCGCCGTGTGTGGACGTATCCGGGCGGAATGGGCTGGGACGGCATGAACTTCGCCGCGACCATCGGCGCGTGGACCATTGCGGTCAGCGTGCTGCTCTTCATCGTCAATGTCGCGATGACGCTGCGGCGCGGCGAACAGGCGAGCGCAGATCCGTGGGGCGCGGGCACGCTCGAATGGAGCGCGGCGTCGCCGCCGCCGCCGCATAACTTCGATGCGCTGCCCGTCGTGCATGGCCGCGATCCGTTATGGGAACCGGATGCGCAGCCGCGCTTCGTCGCGGGCCTCGCGGCGGACGCGCGCGAAGTGCTCGTGACGAGCGTGCTCGATGCGAAGCCGGATCATCGTCCGCTGTTTCCGTCGCCGTCCATCTGGCCGTTCATCAGCGCAGTGGCGACGACGGTGCTCTTCATCTGGTCCATCTACACGCCGTGGGCCGTGGTCTATGCGTCCGTGCCGGTCGCGGCCGCGATGATCCTGTGGTTCTGGCCCAAGCGTGCGGGCAACGCGTTCGCGGCGGCACGGGAGCAGCGTCCATGAGCGCCGCCGGCGATCTTCAAAGCCCGCATGCGCGTCCCGACGACGCAGCGGCGTCGGAGTATGTGCTCGATGTGCATACGCTGCCGACCTTCGCATTCGGGTATCGCAGCCTCATGTGGTGGGCGACGGGCGGACTCATGCTGATAGAAGGCACGGTGTTCGCCATCGCGGTGATGATGTACTTCTATTTGCGCACGCATGCGCCCGCGTGGCCGATGGCCGCCGATCCGCCCGAGCTGCGCTGGGGCACGCTCAATACGCTGGTTCTCGTGGTGAGCCTGCTGCCGAATCAGCTTGCAAAGCGCGGTGCTGAACGCGGCGATCGCGGCGCGGCCAAGTTATGGATGACGGTGTGCCTCGTCGCATCGTTCGTGTTCCTCGTGCTGCGCGGCTTCGAGTTCGCGGCGCTGAACGTGAGCTGGTATGCGAACGCATATGGATCGGTCGTATGGCTGCTGCTCGGATTGCACACGACGCATCTCGTCACCGACACCATCGATACCGCCGTGCTCACCGTGCTTCTGTTCACCGGGCCGTTCGAGAGCAAGCGCTTCGTCGATGTGAGCGAGAACGCGCTCTACTGGTACTTCGTCGTGTTGAGCTGGCTGCCGATCTACGGCGTCATTTACTGGGCTCCGCGCTTCTGATCACGATCATGCTTACATGGCCCGCTCTTCTCTTCGCTCCGTCGCTGCTGCTCGCGTTTCTGAGCGTGAACTATGCGCTCGTCGAACCGTCGTGCCATCTGCAAAGCATGGCCGTGCTGAATGGCGTGAGCGCGGCAAGCCTTGTCGTCAGCGTGATCTGCACCGCCCTCGCATTCGGCCGATGGCGAACCGCGCGGCGTCATGCCGATCCATCGGGCCCGGGACTGACATCGCGCGAGGCATTCGTCGCCGCCGTCGCGACGGGCGTGGGAGCGCTTTCATCGTTGGGCATTTTCGTCATCTCGCTACCGCAATGGCTGCTGTCCGCGTGTTGATCCTCTTCGCGATTGCGCTCTTCGCCGATGCCGCTTCGGCGCACGTCCTCGCGCCCGGCGCAAGCCGCGTGCAGACGTTCGGCTGGACCTTCGAGCCGTGGGTCGTCGTGTGTCTTGCGTTGAGCATCGGGCTGTATATCGCGGGCTATACGCGTTTGCGCGTGCGCGGATCGCGTGGACGCAGCGACCGTTCGATGCGCCTTGCCGCGTTCGTCGGCGGATGGATCGCGCTCGTCATCGCGCTTGTTTCGCCGCTGCATGCGCTCAGCGAAGCATTGTTCTCCGCGCATATGCTTCAGCATGAAATCTTCATGTTGATCGCCGCGCCGCTGCTGGTGATCGGCAGGCCGCTCGCCGTCTGGCTATGGGCGTTTCCGCCGCGCGCGCGCGTGCGTATCGGCATGGCGACGCGCAGCGCGTGGATCGGATCGCCCTGGCGATGGCTCACCATGCCCGCCGTCGCATGGGCGCTGCATGCGGCCGCGTTGTGGTGCTGGCATGCGCCGCGTTTCTTCGAAGCCGCGCTCGCCAGCGAATGGGTTCATACATTGCAGCACGTGAGCTTCCTCGGCAGCGCGCTGCTGTTCTGGTGGACCGTCTTCCGTCCCGCCGCCGCCGATGGCTCGCGCGTCCACAGCGCACACGCCATGCTGTCCCTCTTCACGACGATGGTCCACACCGGCGCACTCGGCGCGTTGCTCACGCTGGCGCCGGCGGTGTGGTATCCGTCGTGCATCGAAAGCACGCTCGCGCTCGGCTTCGATCCGCTGCAGGATCAGCAGCTCGGCGGACTCGTGATGTGGGTGCCGGGCGGTCTCGCGTATCTCATCGGCGGGCTCATGATCGGCGCGCGCTGGCTGTCGAGAAGACCGCTTCGCGATATGACGAGCGTGGCATCCTCCGCCGCCCGGCTGTCGGCGCACGAGGAGTCCTGACATGCGCCCGCTACTTCGCCTTGCCTTGCTTGCAGTTTGCGTGCGCACAGCGGTTGCCGCGCCGCCAGCGCCATCGGCGGATGTGATCGCGCGCGGGGCTTATATCGCCAAGGCCGGCGATTGCGCGGGCTGCCACACCGCGCCGAATAATGGTGCGCCGTATGCGGGCGGGCTGGGGCTGGCATCGCCGTTCGGCACCATCGTCAGCACGAACATCACGCCTGATCCGGAGACGGGCATCGGCAAATACAGTTACGAGGACTTTGCGAAGGCGCTGCGCGAAGGCGTCGCGCCGGGCGGCAAAGGGCTTTATCCGGCGATGCCCTACACATCCTTCGTGAAGATGACCGATAACGACATGCGCGCGCTTTATGCGTACATGATGCATGGCGTGACGCCGGTGCGTTATCGGCCGCCGCCGACGGACGTGCCGTTTCCGTTCAATCAGCGCTGGATGCTCCGCGTGTGGCGCGCGGCGTTCTCGCCGAAAGAGGTCTATAAGCCGCATGCCGATCGCGATGCGACGTGGAATCGCGGCGCGTATCTCGTGCAGGGACTCGGCCACTGCGGTGCGTGTCATACGCCGCGCGGACCGGCGTTTCAGGAGCGCGGCTACGATGAATCGTCGAAAATGTATTTGTCGGGCGGCGTCAACGACAACTGGTTCGCGCTGAATCTTCGCGGCGACACGGGCTCGGGCCTCGGGCGCATGTCGCGCGACGACATCGCTTCATTGTTGAAGACCGGACATGGCGGCGGCACGGCGGCGTTCGGAAGCATGGTGCAGACGATCGAAGACAGCTTGCAGTATCTTGGCGACGATGACCTCGCCGCAATCGCAACGTACTTGAAGAGCTTGCCCGCGACGGGCGCGGCGGATGGTTCATACGATCCGGCGAACGCAAAGCCCGGCACGCTCAAGACGCGCGCGCCAGATGTGCCGCCCGGGCAGGGCGCGGCCGTCTATGCGACGTTCTGCGCGCAGTGTCATCGGGATACGGGCGAAGGCGTGCCGAAGGTGTTTCCAAAGCTCGCTGGCAACCCGGCGGTCATTAGCGAAGACACCACTTCGCTGATCCGGCTCCTGGTCGAAGGCGGCAATAGTCCTGCAACGAAGGCCGGGCCGGCTCGTCAGAACATGCCGGGGTTCGCCGGGCGGCTGTCGGATCTGCAAATCGCACAAGTGCTCAGTTATGTTCGCGGGTCGTGGGGCAACGATGCACGGCCGATTACGACGAACGATGTTGCTTCGTTGCGGAGTAAGTTGCACAAATGAGTGGGCTACGGTACGGAAATTTCGGCCGCATCGTTAGGATATCGTAATTAAATCGCGGAAAATGCTACTTCAAATGAAAGGTGACGAATCACTCACTAGCCGGGCCTCGAACGAAACCATTTTCATTCAGACGAATGCGATTGAACCCTTTGTCAGGTACCCCGTCCAATCGCTTACAGGGCTTCCGAAAACAGGAAAGCAATAGTAAGTACGGCCGGCATTCTTGACGCGCAGTCGTAACCAGATGTCACTACAATCAGAAAGAGTTGCGGAAATGCTTCATCAGAAGATTGAATTGATGCCATACGAAACCTTGCATTTGCTTACGTTTGGCTTCGCGTCTTCTCAAGCTTTTTGGCTTATCCTAAACTCCCACTTACCAGAAGCGATGGCGCAACTGCGGACCATGTTGTGCTTCTTTCCACGACGGCTGCAGCGGCGTACCCCTTGCCTTAGAGAACGTATATGAACGCATACGAATGTATCTTTCAGGCAAGACCGAGGGCGCCTCATCGAAGGACGACGACACTACTTCAAACGCCGTGAAAATACTCATCGTCAACACGCTTTACTACCCGGACAAGATCGGCGGGGCTGAAGTATCCACGCAACTGCTCGCCGAGGGGCTCGTCAGGGCAGGCATGGACGTGTGCGTTGCTTGTGCAACGGGGGCAGGCGCGGACAGCGTTTCCGACTTCAACGGAGTCAAGGTCTATCGTCTGCGTTCGGCCAATCTCTATTGGCCGCATGCGCCGAAGAAACGCGGGCGCATTGCCCGATTCGTCTGGCATGCCATCGATGCCGTCAACGTCGTCATGTCGCGCAAGCTCGCCGGTATCATCGCGCGCGAAAAGCCGGACATCATTCATACGAGCAACCTCACGTGCATTTCCGTCGACGTCTGGCGTGCCGCGCGCAAGGCAGGCGTGCCCATTGTTCATACCGCGCGGGATTACTACCTGATGTGCCCCGCCACGACGATGTTCTCCGACGTCGAACCGTGCAAGCGCCAGTGCAGTTCATGCGCGCTATATTCCGCGCCGAAGAAGGCTGCATCGACACGCGTTCAGGTCGCGGTCGGCGTGAGCCGCTTCGTCTTGCAAAAGCATTTGAATAGCGGCTATTTTCCGCAGGCAACGCGCACGGCTGTCATCAACAACTGCTATGTGCCGAGCAAGGACGCCGCAATCGACGAAAGGCCGCCTTATGTGAGCGGCCCTGTGCGGCTGGGCGTGCTCGGTCGCGTGGAGCGCAGCAAGGGCACGGAGGTCGTGCTGGAACAGCTCACCGCCGACAACACGCTCGACTGGACGCTCGTCTATGGCGGCAATGGCGATCCCGAATACATTCGTTCGCTGAAGGAAAAGTACGACGATCCGCGCGTGCAATATCTCGGGCACGTGAAGCCAAACGATTTCCTTCGCAGCATCGACATTCTTATCGTGCCGTCGATCTGGTACGAGCCGTTCGGGCGCGTGATCGTCGAAGCCTATTCGTATGGCGTGCCGGTCGTCGGTGCAAATCGCGGCGGCATTCCCGAAGTCATCGAACCGCGTTCGAATCTCGTCTTCGATATGGAACGTCCCGAGACGCTCATCGAAAAGATTCGCGAAGCAATCGAATTGCTGAAGGAACCGTCCGTGCATGACAGGCTGCGCAAACACGCCGCTACTTTCAGCCCCGACTCGATGGTCGATGCCTATCTCGACGTGTACCGCAGCGCGCTCGGCGGCGCCATCAAAAGAACCGTCGAACCGGTGACGCCGACCATCACACCCAAAGCGCGCATGGACTGAACTTACTGAAATTTCACGGGCACCGGGCTCGTGAGTAAGTTCACGTAGAAGCTGAAGAACCTGTCGTTGTCATATCGCGTCACATAAGTGATCTTCTGCGGCGACGCGCCCGCAACGGGCGCGTCGGGATACACGCGCACGTGTCCCTGATCTTCACCGGGCGTCGTATCGATATCGAGGTAGGCGCTCTGCGTTTCTTTCGCATAAGTGGGATCGAGAAAGTACCCGATGGTCAGCGTGTCGTAGATATTCGTGTTGTTCGCGAATGCGCCCGCGTTCGCAATCGCATACGCCTGTGTCACCGCCGTCGGTCCCGTCGGCGGATTGACGATCTGGTTATAGACACTCTCGGTCAGCGGCACGGTGTTCGTCACATCGAGCGGAATGACCTTCTGCGGAATGGTCGTTTGCAAGAGCGTGCGCACGGCCACGGGATCGAACCACCAGTTCAATTCACCCACCGCGTTCGCGTTGCCGGGCACGTTCATCGCGCCGCCCATATAGACGATCTGCTTGATCAGCGGAACGATCTCCGGCGCTTTCTGCACGGCGGTTGCGAGGTTCGTCGGCGGTCCGACTTCGATGATCGTCACCTGGTTCGGATAGCGCTTGATCGTATCGATCATGAAGTCCGCGGCGGCCTGGGACTTCAGTTGCGTCGATGTCGCGAAGCCGTCGGGCGGCGCCGTGAGTTGCGATTGCTGTGTCGGCTCGGGCCGCATCCATGCGCCGAAATAGCCGTTCGGATTCGCGGCCTGCTGCGCGCGGATGCTCGCGACGTCATATTGCAGCGGATAATTCGCGCCCGCGTACACGCCTACCTTGTCCTGCACGCCCATGCGCTCGACGGCCTTCAGCGCATCGGCTTGCTCTTGCAGCAGCCAGTCGTTGCCGGTCACGACGCACAGGCCGAGCAGATTGACCTTGCCCTGCCCCATCAGTTGCGTCGTCATCGCGAAGAGCTGGCCGTCGTCGCCCATCGTGTTGAAGTCCGAGTCGATGATGACTTTCGGCGCGTTGTTGTAGGCATCGGTATGATCGGAACCGCCGCAACCGGCCACTACGCCGACCACGACTGCCGTGACGAGTCCTGCTGCATGGCGAGGCGTCATCGCTGTCTCCTGAATTGTTCGAATCATGGCCGCCGATGTCAGCGGCTTCTTCATTCTAGGAGCATTCCGTGCATTCGTCGGCTGGACTAGCGCTTGCTCGCGTCCTTCGCCGACGCGCATCAAAGGACTCGCGATGCTTCTTTCACTCGCCGTGCTGCTGCTCTTCCAATGCCTGGGCGAAGGCATTTCGTATCTCTTCAGGCTTCCTGTGCCGGGGCCCGTCGTCGGCATGTTGCTGCTGCTCGCGTTTCTGATCGCGCGTCCGCGTGCGGCGGAAGTCATCGAAGGCACCGCGAACGAACTGCTGCGGCATCTCTCGCTGCTCTTCGTGCCTGCGGGCGTCGGCATCATGGTGTCGGCGAGCGCGCTGAAGGGCAGCGTCGTTGCGATCGTGCTCGCGATCATCGTCAGCACGACGCTTTCCATCGCGGTGACCGCGCTCGTCATGCGCGCGCTGATGCGTCGTCATGGCGCGGAGCAGGAACGATGAGCGCGTTTCCGAAGATCAATGCGATCTGGGTTTATCTCGCGGCGTCGCCGCTATTAGGGCTCACGATCACGCTCTTCGCGTATCTCGTTGCACAGTGGATTTACGCGCGCTGCCGCTTCAATCCGCTCGCGAATCCGGTGCTGATCGCGGTCGCCATTCTCGTGGCCGTGCTGCTGATCAGCCGCACGCCGTACCACACGTATTTCGAAGGCGCGCAGTTCGTGCACTTTCTGCTGGGACCGGCGACGGTCGCGCTCGCCTTGCCGCTTTATCGGCAACTGGGGCATCTGCGCCGGCTCGCCGTGCCGTTGATCGTTGCGTTGCTCGCCGGATCGATGACGGCGATCGTCTCCGCCGTCGCGGTGGCGTCGTGGCTCGGGGCATCGAAAGAGACCATCGCATCGCTTGCGCCGAAGTCCGCGACGACGCCCATCGCGATGGCCGTGGCGACGTCCATCGGCGGCATTCCTTCGTTGACGGCGGTGCTCGTCATATCGACGGGCATCTTCGGCGCGGCATTTGCCCGCGTCATTCTCAACACGCTGCGCGTGAACGAGCCGGAAGCGCGCGGCTTCGCGCTGGGTGTGGCATCGCATGGAATAGGCACCGCGCGCGCGTTTCAGATCAGTCAGCAGATGGGCGCGTTCGCGGGACTCGGCATGGGGCTCAACGGAGTGCTCACATCGCTTCTCGTCCCGGTTGTCGTTCCGATGCTCACACGCTGGCTTTGAGCGTGTAGCCCGTCGATTTCGATTCGATCGCCATCGCTTCGATTGCATCGCCGATGCGGCCCGCGTCGTCGTAATGCACCATGTGCCCGCGATGCGCGATCACCGATAGCACGCTCTGCGGAATCTCGCGAAAGAGCCGTCCTGAATGCGATTGCGCATCGACGACGACATCGTCCTCGCCGGCAAAAATGCGCACGGGTATGTCGATCTCGCGGTAATGCTTCGACAGTTCGCTCGCGGCGGGCACCATGCATGCCGCATCTTCGCCGATGGCGCGCAATTGCCACGGCCGCAGCACGATCTGCCGCTGCACTTGCTCGCCGAAATTGTCGGGCACGTCGGCGGGCGCGAACATCGCACGCACGTTCGTGTTCAGCAACATGCGCCCCATGACGGGCGATACCGTATAGCGGATGACATCGCCGATTACCGGAACCGCGGCGGGCGCGGTCAGCAGCACGTCGTATCGCGCGGTCGGATAGTAGTAGCCGGAGATGAGCGTCAGCCCGCGAATGTCGATGCGCGGCTCGATGGCCATCGCCAGCGCAACGAGACAGCCGAGCGATTGCCCGACGACGACCGCGCTCTCGATCCCCATCTGTTGGAGCGCACGCTGAAAGAGCGCGGCTTGCGCTTGCGGCGTCCACACGCGATCGCGCGGGCGCGTGCTGAAGCCGAAGCCGGGGCGATCGAACGCGATCACGCGATGCCGTTTAGACAAGCGCCCGACCAGTCCGCTCGCGATGTAATCCTGCAGCGTCACGAGGTTGCCATGCACGAGCAGCACGGTGGGGCCTTCGCCTTCGTCGATGTAATGGAGGCGCACGCCGTCCACGTCGATGAACTGGCCGATAGGCGGATGCTCGCGCTCGGCGCGCCGCCCGCGCCATGCGGCCCACGCCGCGATGCTGGCGGATACGGCCGCGACGCCGACCAGCAGTCTGCTCGAATGTGATGAACGCATGTCTGAGAAGTGTCGATTAGCGGACGAGCGAACAGAGCAAGCACTCGACGTGCCATGCATCGGAACATGGCTTGCTCGCGATGCTGCGTCGATCATTCAACCATCGAGAGGCATCACGATGAATGAGAGCACGCAGAACGGCGACGGCCATACCGAGAGCCAGCCGATTCCCGGCCATACCGAGAACATCCCGACGAACCCCGCCGATGCGCCCGCACGCGGTCCGATGGAAGACCGCGCACCCGACGCGACACCGGACACCAAGCCCGGCACGCCGCCCGGCTCGCAAAGCGAAAGCGATCGGCTGAAGACGCCGGAGGACGGCAATCCGGTGTGATCATCGGTCGGGCACGGACGGCGTGGATATCGCCTGAATCGTCGATGACACTTCGCCGTCCGAGTAGCTCGCGATATCGCCCAGCGCCAGCATGCCGACGAGATGCTTCGCGCTGTCCACGACAGGCATGCGCCGAATCTGCAAGCGCTCCATGCGCTCCATCGCGGATTCGATCGGGTCTTCCTCGAAGCACCATTCCACCGGCTCGCTCGCGACTTCCTGCACGGTGCACGTCGAGTCCTTGCCCGCGGATACCGCGCGCACCACGATATCGCGGTCGGTTATCACGGCCTTGAGTTGCTCGCCATCGCACACGGGCAACGCGCCGACATTGAGTTCATCCATCAGCTCGGCCGCGCGGCGAATGCTCTCGTCCGGCGCGATGCTCTGCACGCCGCGTGTCATTACTTCTGCCACCTTCGTCATGACGTCCTCCGTTTGAAAACGCTGGCCATCGTTTGAGCATGCCTCGTGCCGTCGATGAGCACGCCGATTCATTGCGATGTGAGGCGTCGGCCTGAACATTGCTTATGAAGCCGCATCACCGAAGCCATGCATCGGCGTGGCCGAACAGGAATTCATCGATGAAAATCGCACAGGTCGCACCGCTCTACGAGAGCGTCCCTCCTATCGCATACGGCGCCACCGAACGCATCATCTCTTACCTCACCGAAGCGCTCGTCGTGCTCGGCCACGACGTCACGCTGTTCGCCACGGCAGATTCGCGCACGCAGGCGCATCTGCATAGCAGCACGCCCACCGCGCTATGGCGCGACGAGCGCGTGTGGGACACGACGAGTCATCATCTGCGTCAGCTCGATGCGGTCATCAAACATTCATCGCAGTTCGATGTCATCCACTTCCACACGGAACCCCTGCATTTGCCGATGCAGCGCTTCCTCGCGTGCCCCTCGATCACGACGATGCATGGCCGCCTGCTGCCCGCCGATCACGGCCCGCTCTTCGCGACGTTCCCGGATGCGCCGCTCGTCTCGATCTCGGACAGTCAGCGCAAAGCCATGCCCGATGCGAACTGGCGCGCGACGGTTCATCACGGCTTGCCGCTGGACGAGATGCGTTATTCGCAGGAAGACGGCGATTACCTGCTATTCGTCGGACGCGTGATGCCGGAGAAGCGCATCGATCGCGCAATAGAAATCGCGCGGCGCGCGGGACTTCCGCTGAAGATCGCCGCAGCGGTGCATCCCGGCGAACGTGCGTACTTCAAGGAAACGATCTGGCCGATGCTCGAGGCGTCGCAATCGTTCGTGGAGTATCTCGGCGAAGTGGGCGGCGAATCGCGGCGCGCGCTCTTTGCGAATGCGCGTGCGCTCGTGTTCCCGATCGACTGGGAGGAGCCGTTCGGCCTCGTCATGATCGAAGCGATGGCCTCGGGCACGCCGGTCGTCGCTTTCAGGCGCGGCGCGGTGCCCGAAGTGCTCGAACATGGCGTGAGCGGCTTGATCGTCGATGACGTCGATGAAGCCGTGCAAGCCGTGCAAGCCGTGCGCGATGTCGGCGCGATCGATCGCGCGCGCTGCCGCAAGACCTTCGAGAAGCGCTTCAGTGCCGAGCGCATGGCGCGCGACTATCTCGCGGTGTATCGCGATCTGGTGGATAACCGCGCGAGCGCGGCCAACATCGTGGACTCCGACACCGACGCGTTGCAGGCATAGCGAATGCACGGCATCGCTCGCGTTCGGGCCGGCGCTCGAAGCACACACGCGCCGCCGAAACGCCTAACGCCGATGACGAAGCGCACTCACGGAGGAACACCGCAATGCGATGCATGGTGCTTGCAAGCGACTACGACAACACGCTCGCCCGCGACGGCCGCGTGGACGATGCGACTTGGGACGCCATCGACTGGCTGCGCGCGTCCGGGCGTCACATGGTGCTCGTGACGGGCCGCGAACTCGACGACCTGCTCGAACTATGCGATCGCGTCGACCGCTTCACGCTGATCGTCGCGGAAAACGGCGGCATGATCTATTCGCCCGCCACGCGCGAGCGCACGCTCCTCGCGCCGCCGCCGCCGCCCGAATTCATCGATGCGATGAGAAGGAGCGGCGTGCGTCATCTCGGCGTAGGCGAAACGATCGTTGCAACCGTGAAGCCTCACGACGAACAGGCGCTCGCCGCCATCCGCGATCTCGGGTTGGACTTGCATGTCGTCTATAACGGCGACGCGGTGATGATCCTCGCGCCCGGCATCAACAAGGCGAGCGGTCTGCTCGCGGCGCTCGACAAGCTCTCGCTTTCGCCGCGCAATGCAGTCGGCGTGGGCGACGCGCAGAACGATCATCCCTTGCTCGATGCATGCGAGATATCGGCGGCGGTCGGCAACGCAATCGATGCGTTGAAGGCACATGCGGACATCGTGACGGATCGCGAATATGGCGCGGGCGTGGCCGAATTGATCGACGCGATTCTCGAAGACGATCTCGACGGCGTGAGCGCACGCATCACGCGGCGCAATCTGCTGCTCGGCGAGCGCGTGAACGACGAACGCAAGGAAGAACAGGAAGAGAGCGAAACGCTCGCGCCGCAAGACACAGTCGCGCTGGTCGCTGGTCAATCGGGCGGCGGCAAATCGACGTTGATTACCGGCTTGATGGAGCGGCTGTCGGCATCGGGCTATCAGTTCTGCGCGCTCGATCCCGAAGGCGACTTCGATAACTTCGAAGGCGCGCTGCCCATCGGCGATGCGGAAGCCGCGCCCAAAGCCGACGACGTCACGCGGCTCGTGCATCAGCCGAGCCAGTCGGTCGTCGTCAATCTGATGCGCGTCACGTTCGCGGACCGGCCCGCGTACTGCGCCACGCTGCTCGCGCAGATGCAGAAGACGCGCGCGCTCACCGGGCGTCCGCATTGGCTGATCTTCGACGAGGCGCATCACTTCTTTCCAGCGACCATCACCGCTGCCGATGAAGCGCTGCCCGATCAGCTCGCGCCCGCGCTTTTCGCGACCGTGCATCCGAATCAGGTGTCGCGGCGGCTGCTGGATCGCGTGACGGTGTTCATCGGCGCGGGCGAGGGCGCGCAGGAAACGCTGCGGGAATTCGCCGAGGCCGCCGGCATCGATCAACCGGCCGATATGCCGGATGAAGTGCAGACCGGCGAGGCGCTCGTCTGGCGACGCGATGGCGACGGCAACTGGACGACACCCATCGTCGTGCGGATCGAGCCTGCGAAGACGCAGCGTCGGCGGCACGTGCGCAAGTATGCGGAGGGCATGCTGATTCCGGAGCGCAGCTTCTATTTTCGCGGCCCCGACGACAAGCTGAACCTTCGCGCGCACAACCTCGTGTTGTTCCTCGAAATCGCGGAAGGCGTCGATGAAGACACCTGGCTCCATCACTTGCGTCAGGGCGATTACTCGACGTGGTTCCGCGACGTCATCGGCGATGCGACGCTGGCCGACGAAGCACGCGAGATCGAAACCGACGATGCGCTTTCGGCCAGCGACAGTCTCGAAGGAATACGAAAGGCCGTCGAGCAGCGTTATACGCAGCCGGAGAATCCGGTGGTGCCGAACATCCTCGCGCCGGGATCGAAGGAAGGCGGTGGCACGTCGAGTGCTTGAGGCCCGATAGTCCCGATCAATACGATCGTTGCGATCGTTGTCCGAAGGTCCGCGGCACATGCGCTTGCGCGCGCGTTTGCGTCTGTGCCGCGCGGCCGTATCGACCATCCATCGTTCCGAACAGAGGTGTGTGAATGAATACGAACTCCCCGCCGGTGCGGCCGCGTGCCGGCTCGCCATCGCCCGTCGTGAAATGGCTCACCATCCTGTTCCTCGCGATATCGGGGCTTTATCTCGGCGGCGTCGGCATATGGCTCGTCACCATCGGCGGATCGCCTTATTACGTGATCGCCGGTCTTCTCATGCTCGCGGTCGCGTGGCTCATCGCGCGGCGCAACGCGTCGGCGCTCTTCGTCTACGCGCTGCTGCTCATCGGCACGCTGATATGGGCCGTCGTCGAAGCGGGATTCGATTTCTGGGCGCTCGCGCCGCGTCTCGACGTGCTCGTCATCGTCGGGATATGGCTGTTGCTGCCGTTCACGTATCGCCTGTATGCAAGTCCGGTCGGTAAAGGCGGGCTCGCGGTGGCGGTGGCGCTCGTGCTGACGGGCATCGCGCTCGTGTATGCGGCGTTCAACGATCCGCAAGAGGTCAACGGATCGTTCGCGCGGCAAGGCTCGGCTGCACCGGCTACCGCTGCTGCAACGTCCGGGCGTCCGGGCGACTGGCTCGCCTACGGCAACTCGCAAGGCGGCACGCGCTATTCGCCGCTCGCGCAGATCAACGACAAGAACGTCGGCGACCTCCAGCAAGCGTGGAGTTTCCGCACGGGCGACATGAAAGGCCCGAACGATCCCGTCGAAATCACCGACGAAGTCACGCCCATCGCCGTCGACGGCACGCTCTTCTTCTGCACGCCGCACCAGAACGCCATTGCACTCGACGGCGCGAGCGGCAAGGAAAAATGGCGCTTCAATCCCGAGCTGAAGCCGGACCCGAGCTTCCAGCACGTCACTTGCCGGGGCGTCTCCTACTATGAGACGCCCGCCGCCGCGCAGGCGCGCCAGGCGAACGACACGTCGAAGCTGCCGATGTGCGCGCGCCGCATCATCCTGCCTGTGAACGACGGCCGCCTCTTCGAACTCGATGCCGCCACCGGCCAGCGCTGCCCCGGCTTCGGATCGAACGGCGTGGTGGATCTCCAGCACTTGCAGCCGGTCAAGACGCCGGGCCAGTACGAGCCGACATCGCCGCCCGTCGTGACGTCGAAAGTGATCGTCGTCGCGGGCGCGGTGACCGACAACTACGGCACGCACGAGCCGTCGGGCGTGATCCGCGGCTTCGACGTGGAAAGCGGCAAGCTGCTGTGGGCCTTCGATCCGGGCGCGGCGAACCCGAACGCGATTCCCGACGATCAGCACGGCTATGCGGCGAACTCGCCGAACTCGTGGGCGCCCGCCGCCTACGATGCGCAGCTCGACCTCGTCTACTTGCCGATGGGCGTCACCACGCCCGATATCTGGGGCGGCTATCGCACGCCCGATCAGGAACGCTATGCGAGCGGCCTGCTCGCGCTCAATGCAACGACGGGCAAGCTCGCGTGGTTCTATCAGACGGTGCATCACGATCTGTGGGACATGGACCTGCCCGCGCAGCCGACCATCGCGGATATCCGGGATGCGAGCGGCAATGTCGTGCCGGCCATCTATGCGCCCGCGAAGACCGGCAACATCTTCGTGCTGGACCGCCGCACCGGCAAGCCGATCATTCCCGCGCCCGAGCAGCCGGTGCCGCAAGGCGCGGCCACGGGCGATCGCGTTTCGCCGACGCAGCCGTTCTCCGAGCTGACCTATCGGCCGCAGAAGAACCTGACCGGCGCGGACATGTGGGGCGCGACGATGTACGACCAGCTCGCGTGCCGCGTGATCTTCCATCGGCTGCGCTATGAAGGGCCGTTCACGCCGCCGTCGGAACAAGGCACGCTCGTGTTCCCCGGCAATCTCGGCATGTTCGAATGGGGCGGACTCGCCGTCGATACGGACCGGCGCATCGCGATTGCGAATCCGATCGCGCTGCCGTTCGTCTCGCGGCTCATTCCGCGCGGGCCGAACAATCCGATCGAGCCGCCGCAAGCGGGACAGGCGGGCACCGGCACCGAGGTCGGCATTCAGCCGCAATACGGCGTGCCGTTCGGCGTGACGTTGAATCCGTTCCTGTCGCCGTTGCGCCTGCCGTGCAAGCAGCCGGCGTGGGGCTATGTTTCGGCGCTCGATCTCGATACGCACAAGGTGATCTGGAAGAAGCGCATCGGTACGACGCGCGATGCATCGCCCATTCCGGTTCCGTTCAAGATGGGCATGCCGATGCTCGGTGGCCCGATGACGACGGCGGGCCGCGTGTTCTTCATCGGCGCGACGGCGGACGACTATATTCGCGCGTTCAGCACGGATAGCGGCGACGAGTTGTGGCACGCGCGCTTGCCGGCGGGCGGACAGGCCACGCCGATGACGTACGAAGCGAACGGCAAGCAGTACGTGCTGATCGCGGCGGGCGGCCACGGCTCGTTCATGACGAAGCTCGGCGATTACGTGATCGCATACGCGTTGCCGGACAAGCGGTGATCTTCGGGGACACGCGGGCATTCGTCGTCCGCGTGTTCGCCGAGCATGATCGTTGCTGACAGCGTGATGCGCACCCACGCTCACCGGCACTTAGGAGAACCGCCATGCCAGACGCTTCCGATCCGCAAAAGCCCGATCCTTCGCAATCCGAGATAGCGCGCGGCACGCCGCCCGCGCGCACGCCCGAAACCTTGCCCGACAACACCGACCTTCAACCTGATCAACAGCCCGTGCGCGGCACGCCGGATATGTCCAAGCCGGCCACCGATAGCTAGGCCTGCTTGTCGCGTCGTCGTGAGCGGACGCCTCGTTCGCGACGACGATTTTCATCGCTCCCGATTCAAGGCTGGCACTCCCGATGCTAAAAGCTTACGGCACGATTCCAAGGAGGCAGCGATGGACCACACCGCCGGGCAGCATTCCAAATCCTTCATGAGCCGCGTGATCGCGTGGCCCACTCGCACTTTCAAGCGATTCAGCGCGGACCGAGGCGCACCGATGGCCGCGAGCATCGCATTCTATTCGGCGTTCTCCCTTGCACCGACGCTCGTGATGGTCATCGCCATTGCCGGGCTCGTGTTCGGCGCCGAGGCCGCGCGCGGGCAGCTCTTTCATCAGATAAGCGGAATGCTCGGCAAGGACGCCGCCGCGAGCGTGCAGACGATCGTCGAGCACGCGCATCGCAGCGGCGGCGGCGGAATTGCGGCGATCGTGTCGTTCGTGCTGCTGGCGGTGGGCGCGTCGGCGACGTTTTCATCGCTGAACACGGCGTTATCGATCATTTGGCCCGCCGAAGGAAAACCGAAATCCGGCGTCGCCACGATGGTGAAGGTGCGCCTCATCTCCTTCGGCCTCGTGATGGGCGTGGCGTTCCTGCTGATCGTATCGCTCGTGCTGGATACCGCCGTGCAGGCCGCTGGAAAGTGGGTTTTCGGGGAGTCGCCGCTCGTGGTCATCGGCGATATCGTGCAGTTCGTGCTCGGGCTCGTGATTCTGTCCGCAGCCTTCGGCGCGCTGCTGAAGTATCTGCCCGATGGACACGTCCAATGGCGCGATGCGCTCGTCGGCGGCACGATTTCCGCCGTGCTGTTTTCGGTGGGCAAGAAGCTGTTCGCGCTTTACCTGACGCACGCGGGAACGGCCAACGCGTTCGGCGCGGCGGGCTCGCTCGCGGTGCTCCTGATGTGGCTGTACTTCGCGGCGGCGGTGATGCTGCTCGGCGCGGAAGCGGCGGCAACGCGAGTGGAAGCGCGCGGGGAAGCGCCGGTGCGCACCGACGGCGCGGCGGATGCGAAAGCGCCTGCGGTTTCTGATGCAGCCAAGCCCGTGCCGATGCCGGCGCCCGTGGTTTCGGTGACGTCCGTTGCGCGCGTTCGGCAGGTCGAGCGTCGCGAACGCGTGCCGTCGTCGACGTGGGGGCAAGCGCTGGCGAAGGGCATCGATGCCGTGAAGGCCAATCCGAGCCGCATCGCGATCGCGGCGGCCGGAGCGAGTCTCTTCGTGTTCACGAAGGGATCGCGTCGCACGGACGACAGGCATCGGTCGGCGAAGGCTTGAAGCGGAGGCGGGGGCGTCCGGATAACGCCCTCGCCCTCGTTCACTCCTCGCCCTTTCCCCGTCCCGCTTCCCACTCCCGCCGCACCCGCGCCAGTTCCTCGGCCAGCACCGCCTCGTCCGGCAGCATCATGTGATATTCGGCCGCGAGCACCTTGTTCGGCAGGCCGTCGAGCGCATATTTCGCCACCGCCGCATTAGTCCGCGCGCACAGGATCAGGCCGACGGGCGGGTTCTCGCCCGGCAGCGTCCAGTGCTCGCGCGCGTAATTGCAGTACATGTGCATCTGCCCGACATCCGCGTGATTCAGCTCCGTGAGCTTCAGATCGATGATCACGAGGCACCGCAGCCGCCGATGAAAAAACAGCAGATCGACGCGGTACCAGCTATCGCCTATCCGCAATCGACGCTGCCTGCCGACGAACGTGAAGTCGCCGCCGAGTTCGAGCAGGAAGTCCTCGAGCCGATGAATCAGCGCATCCTCTAGCTGACTCTCCGAATATTCGTCCTTGAGGTCGAGGAATTCCAGAACGTACGGATCCTTGATGGCCTCTTCCGGCGTCACGATGTCGCCGCGCGCCGCGATGCTTCCCTTCTCGATCATCGCGCGCTTGTCGCGGGACATCAGCGTGCGCGTATAGAACTGGCTGCCGATCTGCCGGTCGAGTTGCCGCACGCTCCAGCCGCCGCGCAGCGCTTCGCCTTCGTAGAAGCGGCGTTCGTCGTCGGAGCGCGTGCGCCGCATCAGATGCACGTAGTGCGTCCACGAGAGCGGGAATCGCTCGGCCAGGTGCGCAAGCGATGAATTCCGAATCGCCGATTCGGATTTCGCCTTCGCGCCGGACGCCGATTTCCGATCCTCCGATTCGGAAATCGCTTCCGTCACGGCCGCCGGATACGCCTGATAAAAGAGCCGCATCAGTTCCAGATTGTCGACGCCGAAGCCGCGCCCGAAGCGCTTCGTCAGATCCGCCGACAGCCGCTGCAAGAGCGCCTGCCCATAGGCCGCGCGGCCCGCGCCGCCCTGCTCGAACTCCACGATCCGATGCCCGATGCGCCAGTAAGTCGCCGTCATCAGCGCATTGATGCTGCGCGCCGCCGCCTGCCGGCCCTGCTCCAGGAGCGCGAGCACGTCGCCGAGCGTCGCGCCGTAGTCGTCCTCGGGGAGAATCACGTCGTTCATCGTCGTCCTTTCTCGTCCTTTCGTGCTGTCCGGGCGTCCGCCCGCCGCTTCGAAGTGTCGCATAAGCCGCTTGTGTCACCTGGCGCACATATTAGTCTGATGATTCGCCTTAGGCTTCGGGCTTCATCCGATTCCGGCGTCGGCCAGCTCAATGACCCAATACTTCACTTCGAGGCAAGGCGCGATCAAACGTCTCATGGACCTGAAACGGCAATTCGCGCGCGGCTATTCGTTGTTCACCATCGACGGATGGCGTTGCGACGGCGTCGAAGTGAACGGCCTCGATCAAGTGCTGCTGAACGTGCGCGCCGGGCGCATTCTGTCATTTCGCCATGCCGACGCGGACGGCGATCAGCTCGTGTACATCAGCTAGCGCGCTCGCGTTTCAGCGTTTCAGCAATCCCCGCGCGCACGCGACGCATCGCCGTCAGCACGGCCAGCGCGATCAGCACGCGCCACAGCCACACGCCGATTCTGCCGATAGCCCCCGCGCTTACGCCCGCCCCGATCCACACCGCGAACGCGCCGATGGCGAGCGCGCGGTCGCTCTTGCCGAACGGACCGTCGTATCGACGGCTCGCGCCCGCGAGCGGCCCGATCAACCCCGCGCATTCGACGATCACCGCGCTCAGCGCGAACAGCCACACATCCGCTGCGGCGAGGCCGCCGACCGCGAGAAACGGCAGCACGAGCGCGATGTCCGAAACGATATCGCCCAGTTCGTTCAGATACGCGCCCAACACGCTCTTCTGGCCGTGCTCGCGGGCGAGCATGCCGTCGATGGCGTTGAGCGCCATGCGCAGGAACAGCCAGACAGGAATCAACAGAAACAGCGCGCGATGCGCCGGCGCGAAACCCGCCAGCGCGCCGACCGCGATCGATCCGACCGCAGCGGCGAGCGTCACCTGATTCGCCGTCACGCCATGCCGGGCCAGCCAGCCGGTCAACGGACGCAAAAGACCTTGAAAACGGGGTTTCAGTGCGTAGAGACTCATGGAACGAGGCGCGCAGCCGCGCGAGAAATGAAACGCGCTACTATCACGACCCGCGCCGCCCGCGTCAACCTTCAGGAATGCCAAGCTAGTTAAAGAGGCGGATGTGTCACGGCATCGACGATATTTGGCAAATGTCGTCACGGCCGATTGCGTCGATATCGAGCTTGTGACAGGAATAGCGCCCTGTTCACATTCAACCTCGAACCATCGACCGATGAAACTCACGCACATCTGGCAACGCGATCTGCTTCTCGCTTTCGTGCGGCTCGTGGCCGGCGCTTATCCGGTGTGGCATGCCGGGCCGCCATCCGCCGCGCAGAAGCTGTACTTCTCGAATCACACGAGCCATATCGATACGCTCGCCATGCTCGCCGCGTTGCCGCGCCCCTTGCGCGACGCGGTGCGGCCCGTCGCCGCGCGCGATTACTGGGGTTCGAGTCCGCTCAAGCGCCACATTGCGCAGAAGCTGCTGAACGTCGTGCTGATCGACCGGCGCCGCGAGACCGAAGGCGATCCGCTCGATCCCGTGCGCGATGCGCTCGCAAGCGGCGCGTCGATCATCATCTTCCCCGAAGGCACGCGCGGCGCCGATGCGTTGCCGCAAGCCTTCAAAAGCGGCCTCTTTCATCTGGCGAGCGAATTTCCGCACGTCGAACTCGCGCCCGTTTATCTCGAGAACCTGCAGCGGATCATGCCGAAAGGCGCAATTTTCCCGATACCGCTCATCTGCAAGCTGCACTTCGGCGCGTCAGAGGCGCGTCGCGATGGCGAGGACAAGGCTTCGTTCCTCGCCCGCATGCGCGATGCCGTCGTCGCGCTCGCGCCGCAATCGAACGCGCGCTGAGCGCATCCCTTCATCGCATATCGGAAACACCATGCCGACAACTTTCTGGCAACTCGTGGCCGGCGTCACCGGCGTCCTCGTCGTCGCGACCATCATCGGCGCGATACTCGGCGCGCGCGCCAAAGCGGCGAATCGCACGAACGCGACCATCGTCAATCTGAACGAACGCATCCGCGCGTGGTGGGGCATGATCGCGGTGATGACGATCGCCATCGGCCTCGGCGACAAGGCGACGTACATCGTCTTCGCGCTGCTCTCGTATCTCGCGTTGCGCGAGTTCATCACGCTCACGCCGACGACGCAGAGCGACCACACCACGCTCTTCGTGGCGTTCTTCGTCGCGGTGCCGGTGCAGTACGTGTTGCTCGGCATCGACTGGTACGGCATGTATTCCATCTTCGTGCCGGTGCACCTTTTCTTCGCGATGTCGCTCTTGTCCGCCCTGACGCAAGACACGCGCGACTTCCTGAGCCGCAACGCGCGCATCAACTGGGCGCTCATGGTGTGCGTCTACGGACTGAGCCACGCGCCCGCGCTCCTCACGCTCGATATCGCCGGTTATCGCGGGCAGAACGCGCTGCTGCTGTTCTATTTCCTGCTCGTCGTGCAGATCAGCGATGTGTTGCAGTATGTCGTCGGCAAGCTCTTCGGGCGACGCAAGATCGCGCCGGTGTTGTCGCCGTCGAAGACGGTGGAGGGATTCGTCGGCGGCGGACTGCTCGCAACGCTATGCGGCGCGGCGCTGTATCGCGTGACGCCGTTCGGTTTCGGCGCGGCGTTTTTCATGTCGCTTGCGATCGTGCTGGCGGGATTCGTCGGCGGACTGGTGCTCTCGGCGGTGAAGCGTTCGCTCGGCGCGAAGGACTGGGGATCGATGATCGCGGGGCACGGCGGAATGCTGGATCGCGTCGATTCGATCTGCTTCGCCGCGCCGGTCTTCTTTCATCTGGTGCGATACGTCTATGTATGACAACGCCCGCGCGATGTGTCCACCGCGCGGGCGCTCGTCATCGGCTCGGCGGAATCAGACCGCCATCACCGTGACCGACTTCGTCACGAGATACGGCTCGAGTGCTTCGGGTCCGCCTTCGGAGCCATAGCCCGAATCCTTCACGCCGCCGAACGGCATTTCCGGCCACGGCGTCGCGGGCTGGTTGATCCACAGCATGCCCACTTCGAGCTGGTTCGTCAGCAGATGCACGTTCTTGAACGAACGCGTGAACGCGTAACCCGCGAGACCGTACGGCAGACGATTCGCTTCCTTGATCGCGTCTTCCAGCGAGTCGAAGCCGCGAATGGCCGCGACCGGGCCGAACGGCTCGTTGTTGAACACGTCGGCTTCGAGCGGCACGTCGGTGAGCACCGTCGGCGCGAAGAAATTGCCCGCGCTGCCGATGCGCTCGCCGCCCGTCGCGACCGTCGCGCCCGACTTGCGCGCGTTTTCGATCACGCTCGTCATCGCGGTGATGCGGCGTGCGTTCGCGAGCGGCCCGAGCGTCGTGCCTTCGGCAAGGCCGTCGCCGACCGACAGCCCTTCCGCGTGCTTGACCAGCGCCTTCGCGAAGTCGTCGCGCACGCTGTTGTGAACGAGAAAGCGCGTCGGCGAAATGCAGACCTGCCCCGCGTTGCGGAACTTGGCCGCGCCCGCCGCCTTCACGGCAAGCTCGACGTCCGCATCTTCCGCGACGATCACCGGCGCGTGGCCGCCCAGTTCCATCGTCGCGCGCTTCATGTGCTGGCCGGCGAGCGCGGCCAGTTGCTTGCCGACGGCCGTCGAACCCGTGAACGTCACCTTGCGGATAACCGGATGCGAAATCAGATACTTCGAGATTTCGGGCGGATCGCCGAACACGAGACCGAGCACGCCGTTCGGCACGCCCGCGTCGGCGAACGCGCGGATCAGCTCGGCAGGCGATGCCGGCGTTTCTTCCGGCGCCTTCACGATAAACGAGCAGCCCGTGGTCAACGCAGCCGAAAGCTTGCGCACGACCTGATTCACCGGGAAATTCCACGGCGTGAACGCGGCGACCGGCCCGACCGGCTCCTTCACCACCGTCTGCTGCGCGTTCACGTTGCGCGGCGGCACGATACGGCCGTACACGCGACGCCCTTCGTCCGCGAACCATTCGATGATGTCCGCCGCCGAGTTCACCTCGATGCGCGCTTCGACGAGCGGCTTGCCCTGCTCCTGCGTCATCAGGCGGGCGATGGAATCGGCGCGTTCGCGCACGATGGCGGCCGCCTTGCGCATCAGCGACGCGCGTTCCAGCGCGGTCATCCGGCGCCACGTGGCGAAGCCGGCTTTCGCGGCGGCGAGCGCCCGGTCGAGATCGCCGATGCTGGCCCGCGCGACCGTGCCGATTTTCTCGCCGGTCGCCGGATTCAGCACGTCGATCGTCGCGCCGCCCTCTGCGTCGCACCACTCGCCGTTAATGTAAAGACGCGTGTTCTGATACGTTCCTGCGGTCATTGAGCACCTCTTGCTAGAAAGATGGCCGGGCCGGCGTGATCGCCAGCCGCGAATTTCACTTCGATGAGAAAGGCTGTGCGCTAAGCGTGCAACATCGTTAAAGGATACGCAGTAAATCGTACGACCGCACGCTTCGCGGTCATCCGCCGCGTTCGGTGAAGAAGCGGCCGAGCGCATCGGTGGCGGCTTTGTCGTGGGCGAGCCGCGCGTACAGGCCCGCCGCGCCTTCGTAGATGCGATGTTCCACGAAGTCCTCGCCGATGAAGGCGGCGATCTCTTCCATCTCCGCCACCCAGCGATACGCCTTCGGCGGCATGCGCGGCACGTTGCCCGCGAGCCAGGCGGCGAGTTGCGGCTGGCTTTCGGCAAGCTCGGCGAGCAGCGCGTCGCCCGCGCCGTTGCGCATGGCCGCGAGCGACATGGCCGAGCCGAGCGCCGTCAGCCCTTTCGTGATGCCCGCGTACGACATCTTCAGCGCCGACGCTGCGCCGATGGGTCCGTCGAGCAGACGCACGGCGAGGCCGGCATCGCCGAGCACGTTCGCACGCGCCGCATGCGGTCCCGAGAAATAAAATTTTGGCGATGAAGGCGCGCCGATGATCCCGCCATCGACGAAAGCCGCGCCGGTGGCATCGACGGTCCGCGCGATCGTTGCGACGGTTTGCGGGCTGACCGCGTTGCAGTCGATATAAACAGCCTTGCTGGACGCTTTGTTTAGCGCGGGCGCGAGACGTTCGGCGGTTTCGGCGGCCACGGCGGGCGGCACGATGGAGAGAACGAAGTCGGATGCGGCGAGATCGGCGAGGCCCGCGTCTTCCATGCCCGCTTCGCGCGCGCGGGCGGCGCTCGCAGCGCTGCGGCCTTCGAGCGTGGTGAGCACGCGCGCGCCGGACGCGCCGAGCATCCTGCCGATTGCCGATCCCATGCTTCCCGCGCCGATGAGCGCAATGGTCAGTCGAGTCAAGTGCGGCTCCCTGGAATCGGTTGCAAGACGCACAGGATACGCGGATGGGCGCGGCCCCGCAGAACGCGGCGCGCCCGTCCGGCAAGCGGGATGCGAGCGTTACTCGCTGTCGCCCTTGATTTGCGGCAGCGCCGACGCCTCGCCCGGCGTCAGCAGACCGACTTGCGCGTAGATGCGCAGCTTGTCGCGCGTGTCGGTGATGTCGAGATTGCGCATCGTCAACTGGCCGATACGATCGCGCGGCGAGAACGTCGACGCCACCTTCTCCATCGACAGGCGCTCCGGCTGATACGTCAGATTCGGCGACTTCGTGCTGAGAATGGAGTAGTCGTTGCCGCGACGCAGCTCGAGCGTGACTTCGCCCGTGATCGCGCGCGCGACCCAGCGTTGCGCGGTTTCGCGCAGCATGATGGCCTGCGAGTCGAACCAGCGGCCCTGATACAGCAGACGGCCGAGGCGTCGCCCGTTTTCGCGATACTGCTCGATGGTGTCTTCGTTATGAATGCCCGTGACGAGCCGTTCATACGCGATGTGCAGCAGCGCGAGTCCCGGCGCCTCATAGATGCCGCGGCTCTTCGCCTCGATGATGCGGTTCTCGATCTGATCGCTCATGCCGAGACCATGACGCCCGCCGATGCGGTTCGCTTCGAGCAGCAGTTCGACCGTGTCCGTGAACGTCTTGCCGTTCAGCGCAACCGGGCGGCCTTCTTCGAAGCGGATGGTCACTTCTTCGCGATCGACCTTCACGTCGTCGCGCCAGAACGCGACGCCCATGATCGGATTCACGATGCGGATGCCCGATTCCAGGCTTTCCAGATCCTTCGCTTCGTGCGTCGCGCCGAGCAGGTTCGAATCGGTCGAATACGCTTTTTCGGCGGACATCTTGTATTCGAAGCCCGACTGGCGCATGAACTCCGACATTTCCGCGCGGCCGCCGAGTTCGTCGATGAACTGCTGGTCGAGCCACGGCTTGTAGATCTTGAGGTCCGGATTCACGAGCAGACCGTAGCGGTAGAAGCGCTCGATGTCGTTGCCCTTGTACGTGCTGCCGTCGCCCCAGATGTTGACGCCGTCTTCCTTCATCGCGGCGACGAGCATGGTGCCCGTGACGGCGCGACCGAGCGGCGTGGTGTTGAAGTACGTGACGCCGGCCGTCGAAATATGGAACGCGCCGCATTGCAGCGCGGCGATGCCTTCCGCGACGAGCTGCGCACGGCAGTCGATCAGGCGCGCGCCTTCTGCACCGTATTGCTTCGCGCGGCGGGGAATGGAGTCGTAGTCGTCTTCGTCGGGCTGGCCGAGGTTGGCCGTGTAGGCGTAAGGCACCGCGCCCTTCAGGCGCATCCAGTGCAGCGCGGCGCTGGTGTCGAGGCCACCTGAGAATGCGATACCGACTTTTTGCCCAGTCGGAAGGCTTTCAAGAATTGTGCTCATTAGCGAAACCGTTAAGTCGACGTACGGGTTGGGTGCAACTTTCGAGTATCAACCATGCCCGGTCATAAGACAAGTTGAGCGATTGCGCGCGCACACGCGCGTTTTCGCATGCGCGAGGCCGAAAGCTGCTGAAAACTGCGGGAAACCGCAAGTTTAGCCCGTCGCCGCCGAAGGCTCGCTAACGGAGGATGTCGGTGGCTTTGTGGGCGGCATCGACGCCATCGATAAAGAACACCGCGCCGCTCGCATGGCGCGTGCGCAGCGGCAGAATGCGCCGATACGCGTCCGACGCGTACCAGTCGCGGGCGCGCGAAAGATCCGGGAAGGCGGTCACGATCAGATCGCCCTTCCACTCGCCCTCGCGCACGTCGCAGCGTCCGCCGTGGATGATGAAGCGGCCGTCGAAAGGCGCGAGCGTATCGTCGATACGCTCCAGATACTCGACGATATCCGCGCACATCTCGACTTCGTGAAGATGGCCAATCGCGTATGCGGTCATTTCAAAGCTCCCTTTGTGTATGTCGCGTACGGGAATCTTCGGCCTGGCCGCGCGTTGCGTCGATTACGCGGGAGGTAAAGCGTCAGCCGTTGCGAAAGAGGAAGCTATAGGCGTTCAGCGCGGGCACGCCGCCGAGATGCGCGTACAAGACCTTCGATCCCTCGGGGAACTCGCCGTTGCGCACCATCTGGATCATGCCGTCCATGGATTTACCTTCGTAGACGGGATCGGTGAGCACGCCTTCGAGCCGCGCGCAAAGGCGGATGGCTTCGAGCGTGCCATCGTTCGGCAGGCCGTATTCGGGGCCGCCGAAGCGCGTGTCGAGAATCACGTCGTCGCGCGTGATGTCCTGTCCCAGGTCGACGAGCGCCGCCGTGTGCTTCGCGATGCGCGTGATCTGCTCGTGCGTCTGCTGCGGCTTGGCCGACGCATCGATGCCGATGACGCGTCGCGCGCGGCCATCGGCGGCGAATCCGACGACCATGCCCGCCTGCGTGCTGCCCGTCACCGAGCACACGACGATGTAATCGAACTTGAAGCCGAGTTCCGTTTCCTGCTGGCGCACTTCCTCCGCGAAACCGACGAAGCCTAAGCCGCCCAGCGGATGCTCCGAGCATCCGGCGGGAATCGGGAACGGCTTGCCGCCCGCTTCGCGCACGCTGTCCATCGCGTCCTGCCAGCTTTTGCGGATGCCGATATCGAAGCCATCGGCGACGAGCCGCACGTCCGCGCCCATCATCCGCGAAAGCTGAATATTGCCGACGCGGTCGTACACGGCATCCGAGTAATTGACCCAGTTTTCCTGCACGAGCACGCATTTCATGCCGAGATGGGCCGCTACCGCCGCGACTTGCCGCGTCTGATTCGACTGAATGCCGCCGATGGAGACGAGCGTATCGCAGCCCTGTTCGAGCGCTTCGGGAATCAGATATTCGAGCTTGCGCGTCTTGTTGCCCCCGAACGCGAGGCCGCTGTTGCAGTCCTCGCGCTTGGCATACAGATCGACCTTGCCGCCGAGATGCGCGCTCAAACGCTTGAGCGGCTGGATGGGCGTCGGCCCGAAGGTGAGCTGATAGCGGGGAAAACGTTGCAGATTCATGATCGACATCCTCGTGATTGAGTCATGGCAGCCGCGCGTATGTGCGCGACGCCTCGTGGTCAATCGTAGGGAAAGTCGCGATCCGCCGGGTTGCGAAAAAAATGCGATCGGCCTAACGTTGTGAGTGCATTTTCGCTACTCCCGTCGATTCGTTTCGTTTTGAGCCATGTTCACGCAATGAAAAAAGCCTCGCTTTCGCAAGAGCCGCATCAGACGGACCGCGTCGACCGCGCGATTCTCCGCCAGCTTCAACGCGATGCATCCATCTCCAACGTCGCGCTCGCGGCCAAGGTCAATCTGAGTCCGCCCGCGTGCCTGCGGCGCGTCGAGCGGCTGCGCGAAGCGGGTCTCATACGCGCGACCGTCGCGCTGCTCAATCCGAAAGCACTCGATGCGGGCATGCTCGTGCTGATCGGCGTGGTGCTCGACCGGTCGACGCCCGAGTCGTTCACCGCGTTCGAGAAGGCGGCGCAGAAAGTGCCGGGCTGCATGGAATGTCACGTCGTCACCGGCGAATTCGATTTCTTCATGCTGATCCGCACGCGCGATAGCGACAGCTTCAATCGGCTGCATGCGGAGAAGCTGCTTTATTTGCCTGGTGTGCGGCAGATACGCACGTTTGTCGTGTTGCGGGAGATTTTGTCAACGACGGCGTTTCCGGTTTGAGGAATGGGGATTGCATGGTGGCGTCGACGCTCGGCACGAGAACGCGCACATTCCGCCGTATCGGCCAAAATCATCGACTGTCCTGCGGCACATCGTGAATGCGTAGCTATTGATTCGTGGTCCGAAGCAAATAGCAAGAACCGGAGATCGTCACCTTGACCGCGGACGCGAAGGCATCGGTATCCGCGCGCGCCTTCAATCGATGACTTCCGGCTCCTCGATCGCCCGCTTCAGCAGTTCGACGAACGCGATGACCGCCTGCGGCAAGGTGCGCCCGGCCATCGTCTGAATTTGCAGCGTGCGTTGATGCAACTCGGGATTGGTGATGGGCACGGCCGCGAGTCCATCCGATTCGAGGCGGCTGCGCACGGTGAGATAGCCCGTGAGCGTGACGGCGTCGGTGAGGCGGACGAAGCTCTGCATCGCCGTGTGATAGTTGCTGACGAACGCCGGCTCGAAGACGAGGCCTTCGAGGCTGCACGCAATATCGAATAGCTGGCGGAGCGTGCCGCCCTGGTTGTGCATCGCGAGCGGCCACGCGTGAAGATCCGTCAGCGACACCGCTTCGCGCGACGCGAGCGGATGCCCGCGCCGCATCAGCGCATAGACGGGTGCGCGCTGCGCGTACTGCACCTGAACGTTCTCTTCTGGCGCCATGCTGAAACACACGGCGATGTCGTGCGTGCCGTCGCGCACGCGCTGGGTCGCGATGGACGGCGCGGAGACATCGAGCTGAAAATGCGCGCGCGGATGCGTCTTCAGGAAATGCGCGAACGCCTGCGGCAAGAAATCCGGCGCGACGCCCTCGGATGCCGCGATGCGAATGGTCGCGCGGCCGCCCGCGCTCAAGCCCTGAATTTCGTCGATGATGCGCTCTTCCTCCAGCTGGCTGCGCCGCGCGTGATTCGCGAGCAAGCGCCCCGCTTCGGTCAGCACCATGCCGCGCGGACGGCGCTCGAAAAGCGGCGTACCCATTTGCTCTTCGATCTTCGCGATCTGCCGGCTCAGCGCCGACACCGCCACGAAGAGCCGCTCCGACGCCTTGCTGAGCGAACCGCTGCGGGCCACTTCGAGGAAATACCGTAACGCCGTCTGATCCATGAGGTCTTTTCGCCGATGCGCGCTTTGCCGAAACGGCAAAGGTTCCTGAAAAATATTGTAATTGTCCAGAAATATCGTCCACGTCAGCATGATTCGTCGGCGGCACTAGCTGCCCTGTTCGAATCAGACGGAGAACGATGTGACCCGCGACACCGCCATTCAACTCGCCACGCGCCATTACGATTCCGGCGCGTTCCTCGATGACCTGCAGCGGCGCGTTGCGTATCGCACCGAAAGCCAGGAGGCCGACAGCGGCGAACGCCTCGCCGCCTATCTGAACGAGGAGCTCACGCCGACGCTCAACGCCTGGGGCTTCAACTGCCGCATCGTCGCGAATCCGGTCGCGGGCGTGGGGCCGTTTCTAGTCGCGCATCGCCATGAAGGCGACGACCTGCCGACCGTGCTCAGCTACGGTCACGGCGACGTGGTGCGCGGCTACGACGCGCAATGGTCCGAAGGCCTTTCGCCGTGGCGCGTGACGGTCGACGGCGACCGCTGGTATGGACGCGGCACCGCCGACAACAAGGGCCAGCACAGCATCAATCTCGCCGCACTGAAAGCCGTGCTCGACGCGCGCGACGGCAAGCTCGGCTTCAACCTGAAGCTCTTGATCGAAACCGGCGAGGAAGTCGGATCGCCGGGCCTCTTCGCCGTCTGCGAGCAATTACGCGACGAACTCGCCGCCGACGTCCTGATCGCATCCGACGGCCCGCGCCTCGCCGCCGATCGCCCGACGATGTTCCTGGGCTCGCGCGGCGTCATTAATTTCAGGCTCGACGTCAAGTTGCGCGACGGCGCGCATCACTCGGGCAACTGGGGCGGCTTGCTGCGCAATCCGGGGATCGTGCTCGCGAACGCGATTGCAACGATGGTCGATGCGAACGGCAAGATCCTGGTCGAAGGACTGCGCCCGCCCGCGATTCCGGATGCGGTCGTGCGCGCGCTCGCGGACATCACCGTGGGCGGCAATCCGGGCGAGCCGGACGTCGATGCCGATTATGGCGAACCCGGCCTCACGCCGACGCAGCGCGTGTTCGGCTGGAATAACGTCGAAGTGCTGGCGTTTCGCACCGGCAATCCGGAGAAGCCCGTCAACGCGATCCCGCCGAGCGCGTACGCGCACATGCAGATGCGGTTCGTCGTCGGCACCAACTGGAAGAATCTGCAGCAGATCGTGCGTCGTCATCTCGATGCACACGGCTTCCCAATGGTCGATGTCGAAGTCGAGCGCGGCATGCCGGCCACGCGCGTCGATCCGGACAATCCGTGGGTGCAGTGGGCGCTGCGATCGCTCGAGCAGACGACCGGCGCGCGGCCCGTGCTGCTGCCGAATCTCGGCGGCACGCTGCCGAACGACGTGTTCGCAGATGTCCTCGGCATGCCGACGCTCTGGGTGCCGCATTCCTATCCCGGCTGCTCGCAGCACGCGCCGGACGAGCATCTGCTCGGCTCGGTGGCGAGCGAAGGCTTGCGCATCATGGCGGGCCTGTTCTGGGATCTCGGCGCGCGTGAAGGCGACGCCGGCGACGGCAACCCCGCGCGCCATCTTCCGCGCAAGACGACCGGAGGCCGTTCGCGATGAGCACTGAATCCGTCACCCTTTCCGCGCGGCCGCAGGAGCAGGCCACGCAGAAGAAGATCGCCCGGCTGATCGTCGCGACGTCGGTCGGCAACGCGCTCGAGTTCTACGATCTCGTCGTGTACGGCTACTTCGCGGGCACGTTGTCGAAGCTGTTTTTTCCGACGCACGATCACACCGTCTCGCTGCTGCTCACGCTCGGCACGTTCGCGCTCTCCTATCTTGCGCGGCCGGTTGGCGCACTCGTGCTCGGCTCGTATAGCGATCGTCATGGGCGCAAGGCGTCGCTCACGCTGTCCATCGCGATGATGACGGTCGGCACCGCGATGGTCGCGTTGATGCCTTCGTACGCGACCATCGGACTCGCCGCGCCCGTGCTCATCTTCGTGTCGCGGCTCATGCAGGGGTTTTCGGCGGGCGGCGAGTTCGGCAGCTCGACGGCGTTTCTCGTCGAACATGCGCCGGAACGCCGAGGCTTCATGTCGAGCTGGCAGTTCTCGAGCCAGGGCGCGAGCACGCTGCTTGCGTCGCTGTTCGGCGCGGTGCTGACCAGCACGCTGACGCCCGCGCAACTCGAAGGCTGGGGATGGCGTATTCCATTTTTGTTCGGTGTCCTGATCGGTCCGATCGGTTTGTATATTCGCCGACGCATGGACGAGACGCCCGAGTTCGAGCAAGCGGAGAAGGTCGCGTCGCCCGTGCGCGAACTGCTCGCAACGCAGAAGGAGCGGCTGCTGGTGTCGATCGGATCGCTCGTCCTCACGACGACCGCGAACTACATGCTGCTCTATATGCCGACGTACGCGGCGCGTCAGTTGGGGCTTGCGCCGTCGTCCGGCTTCATCGCGACGCTGACGGCGGGCTTCATCATGATGGTGCTCGTGCCGGTGGTCGGCCATCTGTCGGACAAGTACGGGCGCACGCGCATCATGCTCGTGACCGGGGTAATTTTCTTCCTCACGGTCTATCCGGCGTTCATGTTCATGAACGCGCATCCGTCGCTGCCGACGCTGCTCGCCGCGGTCATCTGGGTCGCGCTGCTCAAGGCGACGTATTTCGCGCCGATTCCCGCGCTCATGTCCGAACTCTTTCCGACCGCCACGCGCACGACGGGCATGGCGTTCGGCTACAACATCGGCACGACGGTGTTCGGCGGCTTCACGCCGCTGGCGGTGGCATCGCTCATCGCCGTGACGCACAACAATCTCGCGCCGGGGCTGTATCTGATGATCGCCGCGGTCGTGAGCCTGTTCACGCTCGTTTGGGCGCGCAAGCGGCTCGACGTGCGTTGAATTTCGAATCCAGTCAGGAAGCCCTCTCATGAATGAAGCATTGCAACGCGCGATTCAGTTTTCAATCGAGCATGAATCGACGTGGGATCGTCAAGTTCACGGGAACTGGGGCGTGCATGTCAACGATCCGCCGCCGTGGAACCGGCTGCTCGGGCCGGTGCACGATCGCGGGCCGGTGTCCGGTGCGATCGCGCTCGATGGTCGCGTGCTGGCGACGTGGGGCGAACCGGATCGCGCGGATCTGACCTTCAGCATCGCGAAGACGTATCTCGCGTTGCTGGCGGGCGTGGCGCACGATCGCGGCCTGTTGCCCGATCCTGACGAGCCCGTGCGCGAGCGTGTGCCGGGCATCGGCTTCGACGATCCGCATAACGCGCCGATCACGTGGGCGCACTTGCTGCAGCAGACGAGCGAATGGCAGGGCGAGTGCTTCGGGCTTTCGGATCAGGCGGATCACTATCGCGCGGTGACGTTCGGCGATCCACCCAACGGCAAGAAGGGTGATCTGCGGCCGCTGCAAACGCCCGGCACGTATTGGGAATACAACGATGTGCGGATCAATCAGCTATCGCTTGCGTTGCTGCATCTGTTTCGCAAGCCGCTGCCGGAGGTTTTTCGCGAGGCGATCGCGCGTCCTTGCGGGCTGAGCGACGACTGGAACTGGGCGGGGTATGACCACGCGTGGGTCGTGATCGACGGGAAGCGCATGCAGTCCGTGCCGGGCGGCACGCACTGGGGCGGCGGCATGTCGATCAGCGCCAACGATCAGTTGAAGATCGCGCAGATGCTGGTCGATGAGGGAGTCGTCGGGGGACGGCGGGTGTTGTCGAGGGAGTGGATCGGGCGCATGCGGACGCCCTGCTCGCTTGCTTCCTTCTATGGCTATCTCGTGTGGCTCAATACGGGGCGGAAGATGTTTCCTGATGTGCCGGCATCCAGCTATTTTGGCGTCGGGGCGGGCAGTTCGTTTATGTGGATCGAGCCTTCGTCGCGATTGACTGTGGTCGTACGGTGGTTGAATTCGGAGCATGCGGGGCGGTTCTTTGGGTTGGTGGGGGAGGCGGTGGGGGTTTCATAAGGCTTTGCACTTTGTTTTGATGCCTTCTGCTTTTCATGTGGCAAGGAACGGGAGTGTTCGCAGCGGTGCTGCGGATGCTCCTTTGGCGCCTGTTGGTGTGCTTGTCCGCAAGCGCGGGAGGTCGCGGTCTTCGACGCTAGTTGCCGGTGACGGCGGTTGTGCGGATGTTGAAATCGACCGCATCGTCGCCATGCTTCCCGTGAGTCACCTTAGTTCGGCCTGGATTACTTCTCCCCTGGCCATGTTTCGATACGGAAACGAGGGGCACGCGCTTCGCAGATCGATGCAATGGTGTGTTTTCGTTGTCGACGCTGGTAGCGTCACTGCGGCGACAGTTTCTCTCGTTGCGTGGCTCAATCGTGCAATCGCATTCGTGGACGACTTCCGCGCGCAGGAATCTCTGTTAGTTGCATAATCAGTTTTGGTAGAACAATGAGTCGCGTCGATCGGCACCAGTAGATAACGCGACGTCATTCCATTCTCTTTCAGCGCGATGTCGGTGACCAGTCCAAACCTTCACAGTTTGCCAACGCGTTTCTATTGAGGGCGGCAACGCCCTGCGGCGCTCCGCTGCGGTTCGCTGGCGGCAAGTTGCGAGCACCGAATGGTAAGCGACGCTCCGGTGAAGCGCGGTGCTGTCGCGATGAATCGGGGACGAAGGTTTCGAATATGGTTATTGCGGCGCGCGCTTCGCACACATCGGGAGCTGCGCCGCGCGTTCCTCGTGCAGTTTGCGCGAGATGGCAGTCGACCCTTCAGGTTTTCGCCGCCGCGATCGTTAACCATGAAAGGTCAACCAACGATCGACATATGTCAAACGCCCTTCCTTTCGCACGTTCGCCTCAAGCGACGCAGAAGCGCCTGAGCAAAGCACAACTTCTTCCCATCCCACGTGCCGTGGCCGATAACCTGGCTCTTCAGGCGCATTTGTCACTCGAAGCGCTGCGCGCCGGCTCGCCCGACATCGGACCCGCGCAGCACATCACCGAAGTCATGCTTCTCGCGAGATTCCTCGCCGAGGCCGGGCATGGGTGCTTTCCCGACGAAGCGTTGCGCGACGCAGACGCAACGATGGCCAACACCTTCGCTCGTGGCGATCGTTCTAGAGTCTGGACCGTCGACGCGAACGACCTGGAGCAGTTGGCTGCAATCGTATCGCTTTACGATCATCAACTACGACGGGCAAGCCTCGCGGCGCTGACTATTGCCAGTGCAAGGCTGGACCAGTTGAAGGCAGGCGAGCCGTATCGCGACTTGCAGAAGCGGCGGGCCTGACGCTTGGCGCATCGGTTACGCCGGGGGTACTCGGAAGCCGTCCGAGGATCTATGTCGACGCAAAAGGCAACGTACGGCTTTCGTATCAATCGATACGAATCGTGTTTGTTTGCCGGCCCGGTGTCGGCGAGAGCCAATTCCACTAGCGTGTGCGACCGAAAACCTTGCCGATCTGGTCGTCATACGTGAAACAACGCGAGAAATCAGACACAGGTCATTGATTCTCTGAAGTTTTTTTCTTTTCTATTATAGCCATGGATGTTCCACGGGCACCGCCCCTGCTGTTTCGGGAGAGTTGAGTCTGTCATGCAGACGGGCTGTTGTCACCGGCCAAAGCTTCCATGCGTACTTCGCTGAAGCGACCGTCTTTGACCTTGCTAGACGCTAAGAAATTCGGCAGATCGCGAACAGCTCATTGCGGCTGCAGTCTTCGCCAGGTTGCACAACTCGGGCATAGTTGGGTCCGTCGGTGAAACAGCAACCTCACGCATCGAGATTAACGGTACCTGTGCGCCGCAGTGCGGCCGAAACTCCGCGCCGTTGATTCAGGTGCAGACTGTCTCGAATTCAACGTCGAAGAGATGGATGGAAATCGTTCGCCATGTTCCGTAATCACACGGTTACAGGCACATCGGCGGCGCTTGTCTCACCGGCGACTTAGGCTGGCCTGTTGGTGATCGGCCCACGATCCTAGTGTGCCGGCCCTCCGAGCTACGGCACCCCGGTGGATTCAGGCCTGTGGGTATTTAGGCGCGGAGCCTCGTAAGAACCCGTTCAAGGATCGTCGGAGTATTACGGCGCACGCGTCGCGCGTCTCGAATAACAACGACATGCTTTCCGATGCAGTGCTCTTTCAAGCGCATCCGGTTCGGGGTGGGTACGTTACACGCAGGTGGGTAATGTTCATCGCTTGATCCAGGTGCCGTGCATGGCTCCTGGTCGTCCCCGAACGCGCGAACAGCGGGTGTCCGAATTCGGACACTGGCTCCCCGCAACTTTGCCTACCCAAGCACAGACGGCGCAGGGCACTTGCCTCATATAGCCGACCAACACCTGCGGACAAATAGTTGAGGATTGACCGGCACTGCTCTTCCGATCGCATAGGTCCATGCGGTGCAGGACTACACGTAACGGCAGTCGCCGCATCACCACCGCAGGGCGTGCTAACTGCGGGCGCTTCCAGTCTCGGACCGCGCGTTCCAATCGGGCAGGGATCGTTAAGGGCTCGTGATCTCCGCGGCCTGCGATCATCATGGCGGCAACGAGGATGCATCGCGCCCCACCAACTTAGGTCCGCGCGGTCTTACGAGCGCGTTTCGATGCCAGTGCAAGACCCCGCCGTTGCTCGCTAGGTGTCCGAATTCGGACGCTGTCACGTCGCCGGAAAGATATTCCGACAAACGACGACTGCTGATGCCCGCTTTTCGCGCTGTCATTTCGGCATTCGGGCAAAGTGGTCGGCGTGCTTGCCACCCCGGAGGTCACGACGACCAGTGCCGGACTACCGGGGCGGGACCCTCCGCACCAGGTGCATATCGCTGCTCCCGCGCATCTGTCTGAACTCAGCAACGTCAACAACGTAGTTAGAGGTTGGCAGCGCTGTCGAAGCGTTGCGCCCGTTGACGGTCGGTGTCCGAATTCGAACACTAGGCACCATTCCGAGGGGTCCAACGATCACCGGGAAACTTATCGAGAACAATTCCAGCCCTTATGGCACTGCCGGCGGAACAGGCGCACGATCGCGTCAACAGCTTTGTACCGTCCGAATTCGGACACTCCTGCGGCCGCACCTCTGAACTGTTGGCCCATCAAACTACAGGCATAAAAAAACCCGCTCGCGCGGGTTAATGACGATTATTCCGAGCGTATCGAGAACATCTTCCCAATATGCTCTCTGAGTTGGTTCTCCTGTTCCTCGGTCACGACCCCAGCCTTGAACTTGAACGTCAGTCCTTTCACATCCTTCGTGATACTGCCGGCCTGCACCTTCCCGGCGAAAATCTTCAGAATGCTGCGACCGCCAGCATCAGTTGCAGACTCACCTCTGCTCACCTGCGCGTTCAAGCTCGCGGCGAGCTTCGTCTGAACCAGGTCACCGGACAACACCTGCGGCCACAATTCATGAAGCGCCTTGAGGCCTGCTTCACCCGCCTTCTTGAGCGCGTTCACAACGTCCTGAGCCGAAGAGGCGCCAAGTACCGACGGCGTCAAGTCGAGGTCCCGCTTGACAAAATCGGGCAGCGAATCGAAGGCCAGAAACCGGTACAAGTCGCTACGAGAGATCCCCATTGCTTCAGCCAGCCGCGTCCGGTTGGGAAACTCCGCCTCGGCCCGTCGAATCGCAATCGCGATTTCATAGTCGGACAGGTCGTCGCGGGTGACGTTTTCCATCAGCGCCAGTGCAGCCATATCCTGATCCGTGCAATCGATCACGACCGCTCGGATCGATTCCTTGTTGATAAGCTTATGGGCCCGGAACCGTCGCTCGCCGGCAACAAGTTGGAACGTCTCGCCGATGCGCCGTACGGTCACCGCCTGAAGCAGACCGACCTCATCGATCGACCGCGCCAGTTCAGACAGCTTCGCCTCGTTGAATTGCCGACGCGGCTGCCACGGGTTAGGTGCGATAGCATCGAGCGGAATCTCCGTCTCGACACCCTTGGACTCCAGCTCCTGAATGCGCAACTGCGCCGCTGCCAGCGCGCTCGTGATGCCGGGCATCGTCTGGGGTCCGCGACTCGAGCGATCCTTCTTATCGCCTTTGAAATCCGCCGGCTTGGGAAGGTTGGCCGTCTTGGCCATGAGTTGTTCGCGAATGTTGTTACTCATGCCGCTTCCCTCCAGGATTTGACGAACATGTCGTCGAGCCACTTGGCGTATTGCATCATCGGTTGTCGGACACGCTGAAGCGACTTCGCTGTCGAATGCGTGCTCACGACGTCAAGCGCGGTCGAGAAGGACAACGCACCGCCGCTCATCACCGAGCTGGCCGGGATTTCGAAGGGGTCGAGCCATCGACCGTATGCGCTCTGAGCCCACTGGCGAACGACCGGTGCCGACGACGTCTTGCCGTAGTCCACCTTCGACAGCAGGATCGAAATGAAGTCGTAGACCTTGTCCTCTTCGTACGGCAGGAAATCTTCGGCGACGTCGGAGAATAACCGCCAAAACGCCAGCGAACTGATGAAGTCGAGATTCTCGGGAATCATCGGCATGACGAGCGCGTCCGCAGCGAGAAGCGCATTCAAGTTCATATACGACAGCGACGGCGACGTATCGATCAAGATGTAATCATATTGAGCACGCAGCGGTTCGAGGCCTTGGCGAAGAACGGCCCAGAATCGGTATCCTTGAATCGTCTTCTGCCGCGCCGGAAGCAGGAACTCCGCACCGTAAAGGAAGGTGTGACCGGGAATGATGTCGAGGCCGTCCCAGTACGTCGACTGAACGCTTGCGCCCAACCCGCCTTCGACGTTCTGGTCGTAGATATAGGGGAGCACGGTGTCGTCCCCGGAGATTTCCTTCTCGGCGTAGAGTCCGCACAACTCCGAAGCGGAAGCCTGCGGGTCGAGGTCGATGAGCAGCACCTTTCGACCCAGCAGCGTCAGCGCTTGTGCGAGACAAACGGTCGTTGTAGTCTTGGCCGACCCGCCTTTCAGTTGCGCCGTCGTCAGCACCTTTCCCTTGAAGTCGCCCTGACCGTCTTCGAGGCGGGTCTGATAGATGTCCGAGGCCATCTTCACCCAGACGCGCACTTCGGGCAGCGTGAACGTGCGGCTGCGCCCGTTACCGTTCAGTGTGCCCGCCGGCAATCCGCCTTCGCCTTTCGTCACCAGATATTGAATCTGCTGGCGCGTCAGGTTGCACATCTCCGCGAGTTCGCTGATGGTGTAGATCGGAGCGGTCTTGCGCGGACGGGGCGCGAGAATCTGTTCTCTTAAGTTATCGGAAAACGGCTCGAGGTTGTCCGCGAATTCCGCGACCTCGCGAAGAGAGACCTTGCGGTCTTCCATAGGTAGGCTGCCTACGTTGGCCATTCTGCGCTTTCTCCATGTATTGACGCTGAAGCGCAGAATACACGAATACGCGTAAACAGGGTTGCATAGCGCTGAAATATCTCAGTTTTCAAGCGGTTGTAGCGTTTTTTGGCAGCGACGTTTGACCTAGCGGTCCACGTCTTCGTAAGTTTCATCGGCATCGAGAAAGCAGCACTAGGCAGCGAACGAAATCGAGCACAAAAACCACCCCCGGGCGGTTTTTGTGCTCGCCGTTTCGGACCCAGAATTCCGCTTTTAAATCAGGCTGTTACCTTTGTCGTCAGTGCGCGAATTATGTTGCCGCGGTGTCTTGGTTCGTTCTGTTTTTTGTAAACTTCGACACACCCACCAACTAACAGCGACGCGATTTCTGTTTGAAATCAACGAGAAGCCCTGTGGATAGAGGCGGTTTTTGGGCGGACTGGGGCGGTTTTTGTGCTGGCCCCGCCGGAAGTTGGGCGGGACCAGACGGTTGTTGTGACGGAAGGGGCGGAATTTGGGCCGCGGGCCGTCGGCTGGGACGGTTTTTGTGCTGCCGAAGTCTCACTCAGCCCGGGGCGGTTTTTGTGTTGACACACTTTTCTTGGCTGTTAGAGTGCCGGGGACCGTTGCGAATAGAAGAATGGAAAACCAGGATCTCACCGTCACCCCTCAGCAGCTTGCGCTCGACATTTACGAAGACATGTCCGGGCAAGGCACGGCTATCTCCGAGGCGACGCGTGACATCGGCTTCCTCAGAAACAACATCTTCACGCGCGTAGGCGGACTCGGCATCGCCGCGCGTCGCGTACTCGACGCCGCTTACTTCATCGTGGCGACGAAGGCGCCGGACGAGCTGATCGACGACAAGGTCTATACGTTCACGGCCGACGTGAACTACTTCAAGTGGCTCATGCGCTACGACAGCCGCAACCACAGCCACCTGATCGCGCAGATGCGGGCCGCGGCGCGGGCACGCGTCGAAATTATGACCGCGCCGTCGATCGAAGAACTCACCGAGAAAGACTCCTGGGGAACGATCAGCCTGCTTGGCGACTGCTATATCGAGCGCAATGTTGTCTGCGTTCTGCTATCGGGCCGCGTCATCAAGTATTTGATCAGCCCGTACAAGGCGCATTGGCTGAGTTTGCGCGCGTCGACTGCTTTCTCTCTTTCGCTTGCGCGAGCCATTTACGATCGCCTGATTCCGTGCGAGGGCCACGGCGTCACCGAGTGGTTTCCGTTCGACGAAGTGCTCGAATGGCCGGGAAAGGTCGGTGAATCGCGGAAAGAGGTCAAGGAGTTCAAGAAGCGCTTTCTCGAGCCGGCCATCGACCAGCTAAACGAAGTGTCGGATTTCGATGTCAGTTGGGAGGCCAACGCCGATCGCGTCACGCGCGACAAGCTCAAGATCCGCTTTCGATTCACCAAGAAGCAGGGCGCGGACGCGGCGCGCGCGGGCATTCAGGATTCGATGTACCTGCTGCTGCACAACGAATTCGCGTTCGATACGCCCGACTTCGAGCGCCTCGCAAAGAATCGCGAGGTTTGGACGGACGAGCGTCTGGAGCAGGCGATCGAATACACGCGGTTCAAGCTGAACGAAGGCAAGGTCACCGTCAGTCCGCGCGGCTATCTCTTCAAGGCGCTCGAAGGCAATTACCGTATCGGCGAAGCGGACCGCAAGATGGCCGCGATCAAGGCGAGACAGCTCGAGGACGACAAGAAGAGCCGCCGCGAACGCGAGTCCGCACAGGCGCAGCTCGAAGCGACGATACAGGCGCAAAACGACTCCGCGCGAGCCAAGATGAGCGAGGAGATTCGTGCGGGCCGCGAGCTATTCGAAGCGGCGGATTCGCAACTGCGCAAGGACCTGTGCCACTCGTTCGTGAGTCAGCTGATCCCGCAGCGGCTGATCGAAAAGCAGGGACTGTCGCGCGAATCGTTGAGCGCAGAGAACATTCTCACGGTCAATCGTGTGGTCGCCGACGCCTTCTGTGCGCACGTTCTGGTCAAACTGAAGAAGACTCGATCCGGAGCATGAGGCGCGTGGAGCAGGGGGCTATGACTTCGTAATTGATTCGGATGCCGAACGAATCCATTCATTCCTTCACGTCGGTGTCTTTCAACGGCTTCTGGCACGCCGCCAGCGCCGCTCCGACTGCCAGTATGAGCGCGGAATAAACGAGGCCGCGCGTGAGCCCGGCGCTGTCGGACACGCGCCCGATGACCGTCGGCCCGACGATCTGCCCGAACGCAAAGACGATGGTGAACGCATTGATCCCGCTTCCCCACTGGCTCGCGGGGAAGTTGTGCCGCACGAACGCTGTCGTCGATGCAACGGCGGACAGGAATGTCGCGCCGAACAACACGCCCGACGCGAACGCTGCAAGCGGATGCGCGACGACGGCGGGGATGACCGTCGCCACGGCGAGCAACGCATTGAGGATGGCGAGCGCCTGACCGCCGCGCATGCGATCGAGCAGGCCCGACCACATCCGTGCGGAAACGATCGTCGCAACGCCGAGCAGCGTATAGAAGCCGATGACGACGGCATCGCTCATGCCCGCGTTTCGCAGCAGCGCGACGATGAACGTCATGTAGCCGATATAACCGATGCCGAAGCACGCGTATCCTGCGAGCGCGAGGGCGAAGCGTCGTCGTGGGACCGCGTGTCCGTGCGCGCCGTCCGGCGTGCGACTCGGCGATGCGATCGGATGCTCGCGCTCGATGCGCCGCGCCGCTGCCACGCCGATGATCGAACAAGCGGCACATGCCGCGGCGAGGGCGAACCAGGCGAAGCGCCAGCCGTGCGGGCCGGGCGCGACGGTGAGCGGCACGAGGATCGACGACATCACGATGCCCCATCCCGTGCCGCCGTAATACAGGCCGATGACGAGTCCTGCCTGGCGCGGCGAAAGCGACGCGAGCCGTGCCGCCAGCACGCCGCCGCTGACGAAGACGAGCGCGCTCGCGGCGCCGGTGGCGACGCGCAAGAGGAGCAGGGCGTCGGTATGGATGACGGCTCCGCTGCACGCCATCAGTACGGCCGTCGCGACGCAGCCGGCGACGAACAACGACTCCGATGCCCATCGACGGGACAAGCGTGCGAAGGCCAGCGCGCCGAGCAGGTAGCCGAGCGCGTTGGCCGTGTTCATCGCGCCGGCCTGGGCGAAGTTCCAGGCGAGGTCCTGCTTCATCGGCGGCAGCAGCAGCGCGTACGCGAAGCGTGCGAAGCCCAGCGCGATGGCGCTGCCAAGCGACAAGGCCACCGCGAGCGAGCGCGCGGGCAATGGATTCGGGTCGTGCGTGACGGACGACGTGTCGTTCGGCGTCGGCCCGGTACGTGGGTGAGAGATGCTGTCGGTGTTGCTTCGGGTGAGCGCTTCGCTTCGGTCGTCACGTTGGTTCACGCGTTATCGTCCTGGTTTGGGCGGACTCGTCGTGGTGGCGGCAATCGCGCTGCGCCGTGGATGAGCTGTCTCCGCGCCTCATGACCTTCGTTCTGTGTGTCGTGTGGACGTATGGTAACGCGGGAGCGGGACTGGACCTGGCGGTGGTACATCCGGAGGCTCCTCGTTAAGCCGCAATGCGTCACTGAACAGCGAACCCGACGACCGCAACATCCCGCCCTACATTTGCAGCCTCTTGACTTTCAATTCCATAACGCGCGAGCATAGGAACGCTCGAAAGCCGCGCCCTGTCGAGCCCGCATAGGTACGTACTCCATACATACTTTCGCTCCGATGGCCCCCCGTCCAGCCCCGCCCCGCCAGCATATCCGCCTGTGCACGGCGAGCGACGGCGCGCGCATCGCTTATGCGGCGTGCGGCTCGGGCGCGCCCCTCATCAAGGCCGCCAACTGGCTCAGTCATCTGGAACTGGACTTCATGAGCCCGGTCTGGAGCCATCTGATGCTGGAGCTTTGCAGCCGATACACCCTCATCCGATACGACCAGCGCGGCTGCGGACTCTCCGACCGCGACGTCGCCGACATCTCGTTCGATGCCTGGCTGCGGGACCTCGAAACCGTCGTCGACGCATGCGGCATCGCGCGTTTTCCGCTGCTCGGCATCTCGCAAGGCGCGTCGATCGCGGTGGCTTACGCGGTGAAGCATCCTGAGCGCGTGAGTCATCTCGTGCTGCACGGCGGCTACGCTCGCGGACGCCTGATTCGCGCACGCAGCGCCGCCGAGTGCGAAGAGGCCGAAATGCTCGTGCGCCTCGCGGAACTCGGCTGGGGCAAGCACAATCCGGCGTTCCGGCAGTTCTTCACGACGCAGTTCATCCCGGGCGGCACGCCCGAGCAGCATCACTGGTTCAACGAGCTGGAACGTCTGACCACGACGCCCGTCAACGCGGCGCGCATCATGCGTGTGTTCAATCGTATCGACGTGGTCGATCTGCTGCCGCTGGTGCAGTGCCCGACGCTCGTTCTGCATTCGAGCGGCGACGCGCGCGTGCCCTTCGAAGAAAGCCGCCTGCTTGCCGGGAACATTCCCGGTGCGCGCTTCGTGCCGCTCGAAAGCGACAACCATCTCGTGCTCGAAGGCGAACCGGCCTGGACGCGCTGGCGCGAAGAAGTGCACGGCTTCCTGCCCGCGTCGGTGACTGCCGATCCCGCATTCGCGACCCTCACGCCGCGCGAGCGCGATATCGTCGAATTGCTGGCGGGCGGACGCGACAACGCGCAGATCGCCGCGCGCCTCGCGCTTTCGGAGAAGACCGTGCGCAATCACATCACGAGCATCTTCTCGAAGCTCGAAGTGGAGAACCGCGCGCAGGCCATCGTGCTCGCCAGGCGCGCGGGCTTCGATGCGCAGCCGTCGGCCGGACGCTGACCAACCCGGCAACGTCCTCGACCGGGACACGTGTCCCGCTTAACGGCCATTGCGCGCTCGAGTCCCGGTGCCGACCGGGACACCCGCCTCATGTATGCCACGCGCCGTCTTCGGAGAATGGTTTCCAGACGGTGACGCAATGCAGCCCTTTCTCTAGCGACCCGTCGTTTTCATCAACGCACAGGTTCACTGGAGCTCACATGAACGCCGTTCCCCAGCCCACCGCCCAGCAACGTTATGCGCGATGCATCGAAGTTTCGCGGCGCATCCGATGGGACATCGACCGCGACGTCTTGCGCGGACGCCGCTTCGACCCATCGCACAAATTCATGCCCGACGGCCTCACGGAAATCGAACGTCTGCCGTTCCTCGAATCCGCCGAGCGGCTTCTGATGTCGCAGATTCAGGGCCGCACGTACGCAAACATGTTCGGGCTCATCGAACGTTTCATCGGCGCGAAGATGATGGACGTCGGGCGCGACCATGCGCTTTCCGATCAGACCGCGTTCGAAGCGATCGTGCGATTCACCGACGAAGAACTGAAGCACCAGGAACTCTTTAGGCGCGTCGAGGCGCTGGCCGCCGACGTCATGCCGTATGGCTACCGCTTCATCGCGAATGCCGACGACGTCGCCGCGTTCGTTCTCACCAAATCGACATGGGCGATTCTCGCGTTGACCTGTTGCGTCGAAATCGTCACGCAGGTGCACTATCGCGAGAGCATGGAGACCGACGGCAGCATGTCGCCGCTCTTCAAGGACATCTTCCTGTTTCACTGGAAGGAGGAGTCGCAGCACGCGATCATCGATGAACTGGAATGGATGCGCGAGGACAGTCGCATCGACGGTAAAGAGCGTGACGATGCCATCGGCGATCTCATCGATCTCGTCGGCGCGATCGACGGCATGCTGCAGGCACAAGCCGTCGCCGATGCGCAGTGCTTCCTCGCGCTGCTCGATCGCGCGTTGTCCGAGGACGAGGAGGCGCGCGTGCATGCCGGCGTGCTGGATGCGTATCGCTGGCAGTACATCGTGTCCGGCATCGATGAACCGCGCTTCGAGAAGCTCTTGACCGGGATGGTCAGCGAGGCGCAGGGCGAACGTCTCGGCGCGGCGCTTGCGGGTCTGCGTCGCCGGACGCTTCATTGCGGCACGGATGTTTTCGCGGCCTTCGATCCCGCTGAGTAAGTTGATGTGCGCCGCGGCTCGTCACACGGGCCGCGGTATGACGAACGTGGAGCGACCCATCATGATTGCGTATATCTTCTGCCTCATCGACATGTGGTTCACCGCAGCCGAGTGCAAGCGCCGGGAGTCGTATCTCGCGGAATAGAAGGATCCGGGCGAAGTGGAACGCCGGATTCGTGCGCTCGAACAGCGCGATGTCACGGGATGATCGTGTGCTTCGAAAGCGGTGGCGGAGACAAGAACGAGTAGCGGAAAGAGGGCCGTATAATAGCCGCCCGCGCGTTTTCGCGTGCGCTATTCATATCCCAAATTCGAATGCCTGCTGTAAGCAGCTCGAAGCAACACAGAAAGGCCCAGCGTGGATGACCTTTTCCGATCCGTGAACGCATTCTTCGCGTTCATCGCGCCTGTCTCCGACTTCCTCTGGGACTTTCCCACCAACATCAAAGCGTACTCGCGCATTCCCGTGCTCGGGCAGTTTCCATTCGCGATCCTGCTGCTCGTCGGCGTCGGCATTCACTTCAGCATCCGCACGCGCTTCATCCAGACGATGAACATCCGCAAGATCGTGCGCATCATGCTGCGCAAACAGTCGTCGAGCACGGGCGTCAGCGCGCTTGCATCGTTCATGCTCGGACTTGCGATGCGCGCGGGGCCGGGGAACATCGTCGGCATCACGGGCGCGATTTCAGTCGGCGGGCCGGGTGCGCTCTTCTGGATGTGGGTCGCCGCGTTCTTCGGCATGGCGACGGCCTTCATGGAATCGACGCTCGCGCAGCTCTTCAAGGAAAGGAAGCAGAACGAATTCGTAGGCGGCCTGCCCTTCTATGGACGACGCATTCTCGGCGGACGGCGCTTCGTCGGCACGTTCCTGTCGCTCGTGTTCATCGTCTACGCTTTATTCAACGTTCCGCCGCAAACGTTCAACGTGTTCACGGCCATCGGCACCATCGCCGATACGGTCGCGGGCACGCATCTCGCGCGGCAATCGACGGTCTATTACGTCATCGCGGCAGGCCTCGTGCTCGCGTGTGCGTTCATCATCATGGGCGGCATTCGCCGCGTGACCGCCTATACCGACGTGCTCGTGCCCATCAAGGCGACGCTCTTCTGCGTGATGTCGCTCGTCATCATCGGCATCAACTTGCCGCTGATTCCGTACTTCTTCCATGAGGTCGTCGTCGGTGCGTTCGCGCCGCATGCGCTGTTCGGCGGCGCCATCGGCACCGCGCTCGCGCAAGGCGTCAAACGCGGGCTGATGTCGAACGAAGCGGGGCAGGGCACCATCACGATGGCGGCCGCAATCGCCGACAATGATCACCCCTGCGAGCAAGGCTTCGTGCAAAGTCTCGGCGTGTTCTTCGACACCATGGTCATCTGCACGATGACGGGCTTCATCGTGGTGATGGCGCACGTATGGACCGGCACCGTGGATGGTCAGGCGTGGGAGTCGGTGCGCGCGTCGAAGATCACGGTGTATCTCGCGTCGGTCGAAGCGCTCGTGCCGGTGTGGGCGGGCAATGTCATTCGCATCGTGATGTGCGTCTGCTACGGGCTCTTCGCATTCACGACGCTGCTCGGCATGATCTCGTTCGCCGAAATATCCGCGAACTTCATTTCACGCAGCCAGCGTTTCATTACCGGCATTCGCGTGGTGGGATCGCTCGTGTTCGTGCCGTTCGGCGCGCTGACCGTGCTCGCGGGACTCGAGCTGCCGAACCTGTGGGCGCTGTCGGACCTGATGAACATCGTCATGGTGCTGCTCAACGTGCCGATCGTGCTGCTCGGGCAAACGCTCGTGTACAAGGCGCTCGCGCATTATCGGGCCACGCGCGGCGGCCCGTTCGTCTCCGATGACATCGGCGTGCGGACCGAATACTGGACCGCAGGCCAGCGCGCGCACGTTGCGAGTGCGCCTGCGCGCGAGACGGACAGCGTCGAGGCTTGAACCAGGCGCGATTCAGCGCCGCTTCAATCCGGGCAGCATGCGTGTCAGCACGGCATCACGCACGACGAAGTGATGGAACATCGCGGCTGCCGCGTGCGCGGCGGCCAGCACGATGATCGCCCATCCGATGAACTCGTGCGCTTCGCCAATGGTGTGATGCGCCGCCTTGCTGAACGGCGCGAACGGCGGGGCGATCAGCAAACCGAAGAAGCTCATCGCTTCATTGCCGGACCAGCGCAGCACGAACCCGAGCACGGCTTCCGCAGCCAGCAGGACATAAAGCAGATAGTGGACGGCCTTGGCGGCAAGCTCCACCCATCCGGACGATGCGACCGGCGCCTGATGTCCCGGCGACAGACGCCACACGATTCGCATGACGATCACCGCCGTCAGCAAGATGCCGAACGACATGTGCGTGACGATCAGAACGTGCCGTGTCGGACGCGGGAAGAAGCCCCAGACTTGCGATAACGCGAACTGGGCCAGCACGAGCACGACGGTGAGCCAGTGAAGCGCGATTGAAATGCGGTCGTAAGACGTTCTGTCGTCGCCGGCGGCAATGCGCGTTGCAGCGTTGGAAAGCGTGGAGGGGTGTTTGTCGTGTTGCATCGTGAATATTCCAGCAGTAGTGGCTCAGCCCGGCATTTCGCGGCCCGTGAAGCGATGATGCATGCGAATCAGGAATCGCTGTGTTTCGGGGGAACGTCGGTACATGGGTTCGACATACGCAAAATAGCTGGCCACGCGCATGAGCACAACGAATAAAACGATGATCGAACCCGCCACCAGCCTGAACCGCAGCGTCTCGAACACCGTTTCGCTCGTTCCCCCAATCTGAATGCTCACGAGTTCCACGATCTGAATGAGCATCGCTGCAACGCAAGCGGTCTTCAGGTGTGCCCGAATGATCGCTACGGTATCGCGTTTCATGGCTGCCTCGAAAGGATGACTCGGCGTACACGGGCCCCCGAGTCTATCCGACGGTGCTGAAGATTTGCTTAAGGCGCGCATCGTTGCGCCTCTCGGTCGCACGTTTCATGCATTCAAGCGACTGAGCACACGAATGCAAATTATTGCCATTCCCGGTCATCGCGGACTTGAGGGTTTATGCGGCGCGCGTGCGAGCCTCGCGCTACAGTCGTGTGTCTCGTCCGACGGAAAACGGATATGGCATCGAAGCAGGAATTGCGACGGTATCGGTTGAATCTCGCCGATGAACTGCATAGCGCGGAACTCTACGAGACGCTTGCGCGTGTGGAAAAGCGCGCTGATCGCAAGCGCCTGTTCGATGAACTCGCCGCCTCTGAGAAGCAACACGCACAGGTGTGGGCGGACAAGCTCAGTGCGAATCATCAGCGCGTTCGCAAGGGACCGAGCTTCAAGACGGTCCTGATGAAAGGACTCGTTCACGTGTTCGGTCCGCGCTTCGTGCTTCCGTCGCTTGCGGCAGCCGAGTTCGCCGACCGCAACAAGTACGCGGGCAATCCCGATACGGCCACGATGTCAGCCGATGAAAATCGGCATGCCAGCGTCGTGCAGTCGCTGGCCAACGAAGGCAGGCCTTCGGCCACCAAAGGCGATGAGATCGCGAATGCGGAGTCGTGGCACCGCGGCGTATCGTCGGGCAACGATCTTCGTGCGGCGGTGCTCGGCGCGAACGACGGACTCGTGTCGAACTTCTGCCTGATCATGGGCGTGGCCGGCGCGGGCGCGCAGAACAAGTCCATCTTGTTGACGGCGCTCGCGGGCATCATTGCCGGCGCATGCTCGATGGCGCTCGGCGAGTGGTTGTCCGTGACCAACGCGCGCGAACTCGCGAGGACGCAGATTCAAAAGGAAGCCGATGAACTCGAGCATACGCCCGAAGCGGAGGAGCACGAGCTTCGCATGATCTATCGCGCGAAAGGGCTCGACGGCGATGAAGCCAGCCGCGTGGCGGCGCAGATCATGCGCGACAAGGACAAGGCGCTCGATGCCTTGACCCGCGAAGAACTCGGTCTCGATCCGGCCGAACTCGGCGGCAATCCGTGGTCAGCGGCGGCGGTGTCGTTTCTTCTGTTTTCGGCGGGCGCCGTGTTTCCTGCAATGCCCTTTCTGTGGTCTTCAGGCAGGTCCGCCATCCTTCAATGCGTTGCGCTGAGCATCCTCGCGCTCGCCGCGATCGGCATGTTCACGTCGCTTTTCAATGGCCGCGGCGCGGCTTTCTCCGCCGTGCGTCAGATTCTGATCGGACTCGCCGCCGCGGCGTTCACGTTCGGCGTCGGCCATCTGCTTGGCGTGTCGGTATCTTGACGACTCGATAATCACGGCAGCCCGGCCGGCGCGCCTGAACGCTCTTTGACATCGGCCGCGCCCAGCAAGCGCAGAAGCGTGAGCGCGATGCCGCCCCAGATGAACTCGCGTGCGCGCCGAAGCAGCGCCAGAGACAGCGCCGCTTCACGATCGATGCCGAGCGCCGCCGACACGGTCACGATGGTCGCCTCCTGCACGCCGAGTCCCGCCGGCATGATGAAGAACGCGTTGCGCACGCACTGCGTCAGCGCTTCGATCGCTATCGCGCCGGCGATGGATACCGGATGCCCGAGCATCGCGAGTCCGAAATAGATCTCCGATGCGCCCAGCACATAGCCCGCCAGCTGCCATGCGAACGCCGACGCGCATCGCGATGTGCGTTGCAAAAGCGAACGGATTTCGGCGTCCAGACGCTTGCCGTCGAGCTTTGCGACGAGCTGGTGCGACTCGCCGATCCATCGGCACGCCATTGCTTCCAGCCGATGAAACGGTGCGCCGCGATGCGCAACCACGAACGCACAGACGGCAATCGGCAAGGACATGGCGAGTCCCCACGCGATGATCGCGGACAGGCCGTCTGCATGACCGAGCGTCATGTAGAGGCACGCGAGTCCAAGCATGGCGAGCGCGTATTGCACGGCCATCGTCACGAGCGTTTCGACGATGACCGACGCGCTCACGACGCCGACATCGCTCATATACCGCGCCGCAAGCCGGATGCCGATCAGCTCGCCGCCGATCCCGAGCACGGGCAGCAGGCGTCCGACTGCTTCGCGCACGACCGCGATCCACCAAAGCGTTGTCAGCGGCAGGCGATCGCGAAGCAGCACTTGCCACGCGCGCGCATCGAGCAGGAGCGGCAGCGCGTGAAGCGGAATGAGCCATAGCAGAACAGGCCCCGCACGCTTGATGAGCGCGAGCGCTTCGAAGATGCCTTCATGCAGCGCGAGCGCGATCAACAACGCCACGGCGATCGGCCAGCGCAGCCACGCGAGTCGTTTGATGAGCGACATCATGCGAAGGCCAGGACGTCGGAGAACGCTCCACGCCGTGCGCCGGTGGCGGCAATGGCTTGCCGCACGCGCGGCGAGCACAGCGCCGCGAGTTCGTCCGCGTGGCGATAGTCGCGCATCGATGCGGTGATCGGTGTGTCGTCGCTGACGGCAGGATGGCTGTACAGCTCGAGCACGCCTTCGGGCGATCGCGCGAGCACATCGAGCATCGTCGCTTCATCCATGCGGCCCGTGGCCGCGATGCCCGCGACCCAGTCGTTATGCGCAATGCCTTCGCGTTTCAATTGCGCCTTCATCCACGCGGTCCACGGCGCAAGCAGCGCGGGTCCGCCCAACTCGCGCGGCAGACGCATCGCGCGCATGCCGAACTCCTTGCCGATGTCGAGTATCAGCGAAAGCACCGTGGGATGAAGATGAAAGTGCTTGTGCGCGTTGACGTGATCGAGCTCGAGACCCGTCGCGGCGAACGCTTCGAATTGCGCGCGGATTTCGTGTCGCAACTGACGTCGGACATGCGGCAGAAAGAAGAAGCGCACGCCGTCGCGCACCATGCGGTCGCCGAAGCGGCCGTTCGCATCGACGAGTGCGGGGATTTCACGGACCGGCGACGTCGATAATCCATCGGCCAGCACGATATGCAAGCCCACGCGCAAGCGCGGAAGCCTGCGCGCGCGATCCACCGCATCGCGCGCGGCGGCGCCGCTCACCATCAGGCTCGCGCAGTCCAGCACGCCCTGACGATGCGCGACTTCGACCGCTTCGTTCACATGCTCATGCAGGCCGAAGTCATCGGCCGTGACGATCAAGCCGCGCACGTCAATGCGCCTCGTGCGCGTGCAGGAACCGGAAGAACTCGACGCCTTCGCGCAGGCGGCGCTTCATCATGTCCCAGCTCGTGAGCATCTCGCGCACGATCTCCCATATCTTCGACGGCCGGAAGTAAAAGCGCTTATAGAAGCGTTCCAGCTCGTGATAAATGTCCTCGCGCGGAAGATGCGGATAGCCGATGGCCGCGAGCTGCACGCCTTCCTTGCTGACGAGATTGATCACCTTGTTCTCTTCGAGCCAGCCGTTCTCGACCGCTTGCGCATACAGCGTCGTGCCCGGATACGGCGCGGCGAGCGACACCTGGATCGTATGCGGATTGATTTCCTTCGCGTACTGAATGGTCTTCTCGATCGTCTCCCGCGTCTCGCCGGGCAGACCGAGAATGAACGTGCCATGCACCTTGATATTGAGCTTGCGGCAGTCTTCGGCGAAGCGTCGCGCGATGTCGGTGCGCAGGCCCTTCTTGATGTTGAGCAGAATCTGGTCATCGCCCGATTCATAGCCGACGAGCAGAAGGCGCAAGCCGTTTTCCTTCATGATCTTGAGCGTGGAATAGGGCACGTTGGCCTTCGCATTGCACGACCACGTGACGCCCAGCTTGCCGAGACCGCGCGCGATTTCCTCGACGCGCGGCTTGAAGTCGGTGAAGGTGTCGTCGTCGAACATGATCTCTTTCACTTCGGGCATGTTGTCGCGAATCCACTTCACTTCTTCCAGCACGTTCTCCACGGAGCGCACGCGATACCGATGCCCGCCCACCGTCTGCGGCCACAGGCAGAACGTGCAGCGCGAACGGCAGCCACGGCCCGTATAGATCGATACATACGGATAGTTCAGATAGCCGATGAAGTAGTTCTCGATCTTCAGGTCGCGCTTGTAGACGGGCGCGACGAACGGCAATTCGTCCATGTTTTCGAGGACCGGGCGCGCCGCGTTGTGTTCGATGGACCCGTCCGGCAAGCGATACGAAAGCCCCTGAATGGACGCGTAAGGTCTGCCCTCGGCGATTTCCTTGCACGTGAAGTCGAACTCTTCGCGGCACACGAAGTCGATGGCGTCGCTGGCTGCGAGCGAGTTGTGCGGATCGACGGCCACCTTCGCGCCCACCATGCCGATGCGAATCGACGGCGCGCGCGCTTTCAAATGCTGCGCGAAGAGCGCATCGGTCGAGAAGGAAGGCGTGCTCGTATGGATGATGACCAGTTCGTATTGCGCGGCGATGTCGAGCGTGGCTTCCACGGAGAGGCCATCGGCGGGCGCATCGATCACGCGGCTGCCGGGAATGAGCGCGGCGGGCTGCGCGAGCCACGTCGGATACCAGAACGAGCGGATTTCGCGCTTGGCCTGATAACGCGAGCCGGCGCCGCCGTCGAAGCCGTCGAACGACGGCGCTTGCAGAAAGAGCGTTTGCATCATGATGCGATCTCGTTGGCGATCAAGGGAAACTGGCTAGTGAATGTCGGATGCATCGCCTGTATCGGCGACGGCTGGAGAATTCTGTTCGCGCACGCGGTTCGCCGCGCCCGAATCATCGACGGGAACGCGCGAGCCGCGCCACAGCACGCTCGACCCGAAACACGCCGCGCACCATTCGAGCATGAGCAGCGCGTCGCGCAAAGGGATGAGCGGCAAGTCGCGCCAGAACGCGCGCATCGATCGCGCGGTGCGCCAGTGCAACAGCAAGCGTGCGCTCAATCCGAACGATGTGCTCAGATCGACGATGGTGTCCGCCACCGATTGCGTGAAGTCCGCACCGCTCGAATCGAGGTGCAAGCCCAGCAATCCGCTCGTCAGGAGCCAGGGCGTCGTGATGGTGATGCACAGCGAGGCGAACCCCGACGGATTGACCGAACGGATGGTGCGAAGCCAGCGCGTCTCGCGTTGCCATAGCGCGCCGAGGCCGCGCTCGGTCACATCCGTCGTGACCACCACGTCGGACAGCACGGTGCGCAGACCCAGCGCGCGCACGCGCTCCGAAAGCCGATAGTCGTCGGCAAGCATGTCGCGCAGCGCTTCGAAGCCGCCGCTTTTCGACAACGCCTCGCGCCGCACGGCGATGGTCGCGCCGAAGCCGAAGGCATCGACATCGAGCGCGTTCGCCAGATACACCGAAGGCGCGAACCACTTGTCGATGAACAGCACGCCCATGCGCGCCCAGAAACCGCCGACACGGCGCCCCCGATAAAGACACGTAACCACGCCGACCTTCGCATCGGCGAGCGGCGCGGTGACGCGCGTGAGGTAGTCCGGCTGAACGGCAATATCGCTGTCGGCGATCACGAGCGCGTCGTGACGTGCGCGCGCCGCGAGGCTGATGAGATTGCTCACCTTGCGGTTGCTGCCGTGCGGCGTGGCATCGATCACGAGTTCGATATCGAGCTGCGGATAATTGCGCATCAGCGTTCGTACGATGCGCGCCGCCGGGTCCGACGCGCTCGCGACGCCGAACAGCAATTGATACGACGGATGCGTCTGATTGCAGAACGTCTCGAGATTCGCGTAGAGGCGCGGCTCTGCGCCGCATAACGGCTTGAGCACGCTGACCGGCGCGTGGACGGTTTCGCGTGCTTCGTCGCCATCGACGCGCGACGTCCGGGCCGACGCGCGCCATCCAGGATGAACGAGCGCCACGAGCGTCGCGTACAACGACGACGCGCAGCACAGCGCAATGACCACCCAAAGCGGAATCGGAACGGAATGCAAGCTCATGCCGTCGTCTCCCCGATCGACTCGGGCGCGGCGTTCGAGGCCAATGGTATTCGGTTTCGCATGGACATCTCCGAAGCGGCTGCCGTCGTCCGCTGTCGCGAGCGGGCGGACTCAACGGAAGGCTGCGGGCGGCGAGCTTAAGGGACGCTTAAGCAGTCGCAATCAATCCATTTCTGTGAGGAATGTCTATTCGTGCAATCCATGCGGCAAGCTGGCAAACAACCTTCATAACGCCGACGCGCGCGCTGCATCTTCGTAAGAATGGACGATGCGGCTTGCAACCCAGACAAAGTGCATCGCGGAATTCTTACCCTGCCTCACAAAAGCATTGCACCGCAGCGAGACATCGTGGTAGAAGCACCGCTTCGTGCGCGTCGCGATGCGGCGCGAAGCATCGGCAATGAACTGGGAGCAGAAGGTGAGAAGGACCGCCGAAAACAAGTTGAAGGTGGTCGCGGTACGTGTCGAGCCGGCGATCGAGCAGCGATTGCGGCTATTGGCAGAAGTAACGGGACACAAGCAGTCGTTTTTCCTGCAGCAGATGATCGAGCGTGGCATCAGCGCGATGGAAGAGACCTGGCTTCCGCCGGACATGCTGGAGCAGGTGCGCGGCGGCGCATTCCAGCCGAGACATCCGGCGAACGACGCCACGCCGGATCTCTTCGGCGATCCTGCCGATTAAAGTTGCGCAGAGCCGGCATCGAAGGATTCGCGAACGTTCGAATGCGTTTCGTAAAAACGATTCGCATTCCGTGATAATCGGGACTTTGCCTTGCTTGCGAAAGTGTCAAGCTAAAAAAAATTTACTCGCGAGCGTGGGGAAACGCGCTCCGCTCACCGTTGACCGTCTGCTACGCTCGTTTTACGAGAAGCGGCGCTTTGCCAGCCGCTTAATACAACCAAAATAGGCAGGCAAGTCTTTTGCGTGAGTAGTGTGGGCTGCCGCACGGTCGCGGCATCGCTGACTTGGGACGATTTCAGTCCACCAACCGGTGCACGACCACAGGCGCTCGCTCACGAAACGGGGCTTGAATCACGACCACTATTACACAATAGTCATACGGAGAATACCGGATGTCGCTTTCGAAACGGCTCTTTGACAGCGCAAAGGTGTGGTTGCCGGACGATGTGTTCCTGAGCTTCGTTCATCGCAGGCGCATCGGGCGATTCCCTAATTTGCGGCGTCCTTTGACGTTCAACGAGCAAATCCTTCGGCGCTGCCTGCATCCTGATCCGCGTTATGTCGATTTGAGCGACAAACTGGCGGTGCGCGACTACATCGCCCGGAAAATCGGGCCGCAATACCTGATTCCGCTGCTCGCAGCACCTTCAGTATTTACTAAAACCGTATTTGACGAATTGCCGAAGGCTTTCGTCATGAAAGCAAATCACGGCAGCGGTTTCGTTAAAGTTGTCCGCGACAAATCGACGACGTCTTTCGAAGAGCTTTCGCAATTGGCGCAAGAATGGCTGACGACCGATTTTTATCGCATTGCGCGGGAGCGGCATTATCGTGCGATCAAGCCGCGCATCTTTTTCGAAGAATTGCTGCTCGACGATACCGGCACCGTTCCGCCCGATCTCAAGTTCCATGTGTTCAACGAGAAGTCGGGCAAGCAGACCATCTATATCCTGGTGATTTCGGATCGGTTCGGCGCCATTCCGCACGGCGACACGTTCGATGCGAACTGGAACGTGCAGAACATCCGCTTCGGCCACTACAAGCCGAGCGAAACGCCGGTGCCGCGTCCCGAGAATCTCGATGCGTTGCTGGAGACGGCGGGCGCGCTCGCACGCGACTTCGAATATGTGCGCGTCGATCTGTATTCGCTGAGAGACAAGATTTACTTCGGTGAACTGACATTCACGCCGGGCGCGGGCGTTCTGCGGATGCAGCCCGATAGCGTGGACTACGAGTGGGGCCGCATGCTCGAGATGATTCGCCAGCAATGGGCGGGTGAAAAGGCTTAGATCAGGCTTCCTCGTTGCGCTTGGCGAGACAGAGATCGATGAACCTTTGCACCGGCTGTGTCAGGGTCGCGCCACGCCGCGTCGCGATGCCGTAGGGCGGCCCGCGCCGCTCGATCTTGATCGGCAGCACGGCAACGAGCCCGTGCTCCTCGAAGTACCGCGCAACCTTCATCGGCACGAGCCCGACCGTGCCGTTTCCCGAGCGCAGCAGCGCGAGCGTCGCGAATGTCGATGACGTCTCGATTGCATAGCGCGGAAACGGCAGCTGCCTGTCATCGAAGAGTTGCTCCAGCAGCGAGCGCATGGGCAGCGCGGCTTGCGGCACGATCCACGGATTGTCCGCGAGATCCGCGAGTTCGATGCGCTCCACGTTCGCGAGCGCATCGCCGCCATCCACCACGAAGCACACTTCCTCGGCTTCGAGCGGCACGAAATCGTAAGCATCCGGATGCACGCTGATGCTCGGCCTGCCGATCACGAGATCGAGCAGACGCTGATCGAGCATCGACAAGAGCCGCGCGCTGTTGTCCTCCCACACTTCGACTGAAATGTCCGGCTGCACTTCACGCAGCGATCGCAGGATCGGCGTGAGCCACACGGGCACCGAACCCATCACCGCGCCGATGGCGAGCGTGCCGCCGCCGCCGCGCATGATCGCCGCGAGTTCGTCGCGCAATGCGCCGATCTCCGATCGCACCGCGCGCGCATGCCGGATCACACAGCGTCCCAGCTCGTTCGCCACGATGCCGCGCGGCGAACGCGCGAACAGCTCCGCGCCGAACATCGCTTCGATTTCGCGCAGGGATTTCGTCGTCGCGGGCTGCGAAAGCGAGACCTGCTGCGCGGCCTTGCGAAGCGACCCGTGATCGTCGAGCGCGATCAGGAGCGCCACGTGGTTCCCGCGCAAGCGCCGCAGGATCGCGTCGATACTGGTTATCACCGATATAACTCCACTGACTCACCTGATCCGAAGGTTTCATTATCCGGGCGGGGCGCGCGTCTCTACACTGGTTCCGTCGATGCCTGGCCCCTGAGCGGCACGATCATAGCCGCAACGGGCGCATCGGGCGCAAAGAACGCAACGCACATGGAGACGCAATTGAAACGAATCGGTATCGATGTCGGCGGCACCTTCACCGACGTCGTCATGGTGGATGACGAAACGGGCCGCATCTGGTCGACCAAGGTTCCCACGACGCCGAAGGATCGCGTTGTCGGCACGGTGGAAGGCTTCCGCAAGATTCTCGAACTGTCGGGCGCGGCGAGCACGGACGTGTCCTTCCTCGGACATGGCACGACGATGGCGACCAACATGGTCGTCGAAGGCACCGGCGCGAAAACCGCGCTCGTCACCACGCACGGCTTTCGCGACATTCTCGAACTGCGCCGCGTTTCGCGCCACGACCGCGCCGATCTCTACGACCTGCTCTTCGACAATCCGCGTCCGCTCGTCGAACGCCGCTGGCGGCTCGAAGTGACCGAGCGCATGCGTTACGACGGCACCGTCGCGACGCCGCTCGATCACGCCCAACTCGAAGCCATCGCCGCGCAGATTCGCGATTCCGATGTCGAAGCCGTCGCCGTGTGTCTGCTGCACGCGCACGTGAATCCGCAGCACGAACGCGAAGCCGTCGATACGCTGCGGCGCCTCCTGCCGGACCGCTTCATTTGCGCATCGCACGAAGTCAATCCCGAAGCGATGGAGTACGAGCGCGCGAGTTCCACCGTCATCAACGCGATGCTCGGCCCGGTCTGCGGCCGATACATCGGCCGGCTCATCAACGCGCTCGCGCAATTGGGCTTCGCGGGCAAGTTCCTCTTCATGCAATCGAACGGCGGTCTCGCCAGCCCGGCGATGGTCGCGGACCGTCCCATCGTGCTGCTCGAATCGGGCCCGGCGGGCGGCGTATCGGCGGCGATCCGCAACTGCGAGAAGAGCGAACTGAAGAACGCGATTCTCGGCGACATGGGCGGCACCACGTTCGATGTCTCGCTCATCCGCGACTTCCGCCCCGAACTGCGCAACAAGAGCGTGCTGCACACGTACACGGTGCGCTCGCCGAGCATCGATATCGATTCGGTCGGCGCGGGCGGCGGCTCCATCGTGTGGATCGATGCGGGCGGCGGCGTGCGCATCGGACCGGAAAGCGCGGCGGCCGACCCCGGTCCCGCGTGCTACGGACGCGGCGGCACGCGCCCGACCGTCACCGACTGCAATCTCGTGCTCGGCTATATCGATCCGGACAGCTTCCTGGGCGGCGAATTCAAGCTCGATGCGAAGGCCGCATGGCGCGTCGTCGACGACGTGATCGCGAAGCCGCTCGGCCTTTCCGTGCCGGAAGCGGCGCAAGTGGTGCGCTCGGTCGCGAACGCGCTGATGGCGCAGGCCATTCGCATCATGACCGTCGAGCGCGGCTACGATCCGCGCGAGTTCAGCTATATCTGCTACGGCGGCGCGGGCCCGGTGCACGCGGTCGATCTCGCGCAGGAAATGGGCATTCGCCGCGTCGTCATTCCGCCGCTGCCGGGGCTGTTCAGCGCGTTCGGCATGACCGTCGCCGATCAGCAATACGACTATCAGCGTCCGCTCGAAAGCGATCTCGCGAAGATCGACGACGCCACGCTCAGCCGCGCGCTCGACGACCTGCGCACGCAGGGCATGGAAGAGCTTGCGCGCCACGGCGTCGATGCGGACGGCGTGAAGGTCGTGCGTCTCGCGGATTGCCGCTACGCCGGCCAGCCCGATGTCATCACCGTGGAAGTGCAGGACGACACGCAAGGCGTCTGCGACGCGCTCGCGGCGGGCTTCGAGGCGGCGCATCTGCGGCAATGGAACTTCGTGAGCAAGGACAAGCCGATCGTCGTCGCCAACGTGCGGCTGCAACTCGTCACGTCGACCGGCTGGCGCGGCGCGGCGGCTCAACGCAACGGCGGCGCGACGCCCGCGCCCACGCGCACCCGCGACGTGTATTTCGACGGCAACGTGCGCACGCTGCCCGTGTTCGCCCGCACCGAGATTCCGGTGGGCGCGAGCATCGAAGGGCCGGCCGTGATCGAAGAGCACAGCAGTTGCGCGGTGCTGAAGGCGTCGCACGTCGCGCGCGTCGATCGTGATCTCAACCTCGTTATCGAACTGGCAGCCTGATTCATGGACATCGTTACCTACGAAATCATTCGCAGCAGTCTCTTCGCGGTCGCGCGTGAAATGAAGATCGCGATGATGCGCACGGCGGGCAGCCCGCTGATGCACGCAAGCGGCGATTCATCCGCCGCGATCTTCGACGCCGACATGCAGCTCGTCGCGCAAGGCAACGACATCCCGACGATGCTCGGCTCGGCCGTCATCTCGACGCGCGTCTCCGTGGAAGCCGTGGGCCGCGAGAACCTGCGCCCCGGCGATGTCATCGTCAGCAACGACGCGTATGTGGGCGGCGGCAATCACCAGCCGGATGTGCAGTTCACGCGGCCCGTTTTCGCGGACGGAAAGATAGTCGCGTTCGTGATGACGCGCGGCCACTGGACCGATATCGGCGGGCAATCGCCCGGCAGCTATACCGTGACGACGTGGGACGTGTTTGCCGAAGGCATCCGCATTCCGCCGGTGCTGCTGTATCGCAACGACGAGCCGGTGAAGGACATGCTGAACCTGCTCACGAAGAACAGCCGCAACGCGCACGAACTCCTGCTCGACATTCAGGCGCAATACGCGGGCACGTTCGTGGGCGACCGGCGCATCGGCGAACTCGTCGCGAAGTACGGCGCGGAGGCGCTCGCCGAAGTCATGGCGCAGAGCCTCGATCATTCGGAGAAGCTGATTCGCGCGGAGATCGCCCGCATTCCGGATGGCGTGTACGAAGCGGAAGAGTATCTCGATCCCATCGAAGCGCCGGGCTGGAAGCAGGAGCGTCCACTGCTGAAAGTGAAGGTGACGGTAGAAGGCGATCACATCACGTTCGATTACACCGGCACCGGCGCGCAAGTGCGCGGCGGGATCAACTGTCCGCTGTCGGTCACCTGCAACAGCACGTGGTTCACCGTGAAGGCGCTGACCGATCCGGCCATTCAGATCAACCAGGGCTGCTATCGGCCGGTCACGATCATCGCGCCCGAAGGCAGCGTGCTGAATTGCCAGTATCCGGCCTCCGTCGTGTCGGGCAATACCGAGACTTCGCCGCGCGTGATCGATCTGTTGCTGAAGGCGCTCGCGCCCGCCGTGCCGGAACGCATCACGGGGCAGAGCAACTGCGCGTCGTGTGCAGGCATTTTCAGCGGACGCGATACGGATGCCACGCGCGTCGCGCAAACGGGCCAGGCGTTCGTCACCATGCACGATGTCCACGCGGGCGGCATGGGCGCGCGCGCCGAGAAGGACGGCGTGAGCGGCGTGCGCGTGTATGTGGGCAACGCGGGCAGCCAGTCCATCGAGATGATCGAAGCGACGTCGCCGCTCGTGGTCGAGGAATGGTCGCTCGTCACCGATAGCGGCGGCGCGGGACGCAGGCGCGGCGGTCTCACGTCGCGGCGCGTGTATCGCGTGGAATACGACGAAGCCACGTTCACGGTCTCCGGCGAACGCGGACGGTCCGCGCCCGAAGGCCACTTCGGCGGATTGCCCGGCACGCGCTTTCTGTGCTCTGTGCAGCGCGCGGACGGCAGCGAGCAGAAAGTGGCCGCGAAGGGCGGGCAGACGGTGGTGTATCGCGGCGACCGCGTGACCGTGCAGCCCGCGGGCAGCGGCGGTTATGGCGACCCGGCGACGCGCGAACGCGCACGCGTCGAAGCCGATATCGCCGATGGCTACATCAGCGAGGAAGCCGCGCGCCGCTTCTACGGCCACGGCGAGACCGTGTCGCACGAAGAAGCCGCGCTCGCGGTGACAGCCGAATGAGCACGCGCGACGACATGCCCAAGCCGTTGCCGCTCGAAGGCGTGTGCGTGGTCGAGATCGGCCACAGCCTCGCCGCGCCGTATGCGGGCATGATCCTCGGCTCGCTCGGCGCGACGGTCATCAAGATAGAAAGCGCGGAAGGCGGCGACTATGCGCGCGACTGGGGCCCGCCGTTCATCGACGGCGCGGCGGCGCTCTTTCATGCGGTGAATCACGGCAAGTCGAGCATCGCGATGTCGCTCTCGAATGCGGATGAAGCCGATGCGCTGCGCGAACTCATCCGCAGCCGCGCCGATGTCGTGTTGCAGAATCTGAAGGCGGGCGGCACCGAAAAGTACGGTCTCGGCGCCGACGACATGCTGCGCATGAAGCCGTCGCTCGTGTACTGCAATCTCGGCGCGTTCGGCACGGCCGGGCCGCTGCGCGACAAGCCCGGCTACGATCCGCTCGTGCAGGCGCTTTCCGGCCTCATGAGCTTTCTCGGGCAGCCGGGCGAGCCGCCGAGCCGCATCCCCGTTTCCGTGAACGACATGGGCACGGGACTGTGGGCCGCCATCGGCGTGCTGGCCGCGCTGTTTCGCCGTCAGGCGACGGGCGAGGGCGAAGTCGTCTCCGTATCGCTCTACGAAACGGCGATCAGCTGGGCGGGCATTCAGATCGCTGACTACCTTGCATCGGGCGTGCTGCCGGGGCGATGGGGCTCCGGCACCGCCGCGATCGTGCCGCATCAGGCGTTCGAATGCGCGGACGGCACGATCATGGTCGCGGCCGGCAACGACCGCCTGTTCCGCCGCCTGTGCGATGTGCTCGCGGTTCCCGCGCTCGCCGCCGATGCGCGTTTCGCCACCAACGGCGCACGCGTGCAGAACCGCGTCGAGCTGATCGAACTGCTGCATGCGGAATTCGCGAAGGCAGGCAGCGCGCACTGGCTCGCCGCGCTCGATGCCGCCGGCATTCCGAGCGGGCCGCTGCAAACCATCGATCAGGTCGTCGCGCACGAACAGACGAAGGCGCTCGATCTTTTGCGCATCACCGACGACGGCGCGGCCACGGTCGTCGGCGTGCCCATTTCGTTCGGCGGCGCGCGGCCCGCGCAGGTCGGCCGCACGCCGAAGCTCGGCGAACACAATCATCTGCTGGCCAAGACGCCACTGGAGACACCTTGAAACTGGCAAAGCACCTCGGCCAAGCGCCGCTCGAAACGCTGCAACTCGAAGAAATCGATCAGCAGATTCTGGTCGTGACGCTCAACCGTCCGGCGGTATCGAATGCGATCAGCACGACGATGGGCCACGAAATCATCCGCGTGTTCGGCGCGCTGGAGGCGGACCCGTCGCTGTATCGCTGCGTGATCCTGACGGGCGCGGGCGATCACGCGTTCTGCGGCGGCGCGGATCTGAAGCAGCGCGAAGGCATGACCGACGAAGACTTCGGCGTGCAGCACTACCTCTTCGAGCGCATGAACCGCGCGATCACGTATTGCCCGCTGCCGCTGATCTGCGCGGCGAACGGATCGGCGGTGGCGGGCGGGCTGGAACTGCTGCTCGCATGCGACTTCGCGTACGCCGCGAAGGATGCGGTCTTCGGCTTTACCGAAGTCAAGCGCGGCATCATGCCGGGCGGCGGCGGCACGCAGCAGTTGCCGCGCACCATCGGCACGCGACGCGCGAAGGAGCTGATCTTCCGCGGCGCACGTTTTACCGCCGATGAAGCGCTCGCGTGGGGCGTCGTCAATCGCCTGTGCGAACGCGGCCGCGTGCTCGCCGATGCGATCGAAGCCGCGCGCGACATCTGCACGAGCGCGCCGCTTTCGGTGGCGCAGGCGAAGAAGGCGATCGACCTCGGCATTCAGGGCGACCTGCGCACGGGTCTCTATGTGGAAATCGAAGCGTACAACCGCCTGATTCCGACATCGGACAGACAGGAAGGCATCAGCGCGTACAACGAGAAGCGTCAGCCCGCGTTCAGGGGCCGCTGAAAAACGGCGAAAGCAGTAGACGAGCAGCAAAGCACCGGCCGGCATCGACCGGCCGGCACGACACCCGGACTCACCGGAGGAGACAGACATGACCCCCAACCCTGGCAGTTTCGACGCGCCCGACGCGGAGCGGACCTACGGCAAGATCACGCGCAGGCTGATCCCGTTCCTGTTCCTGTGCTACGTGTTCGCGTTTCTGGACCGCATCAACATCGGCATTGCACAGCTCGACATGAAGCACGATGTCGGCTTCAGCGATCTCACCTATAGCGTCGGCGCGGGCATCTTCTTTCTCGGCTACGTGCTGATGGAAGTGCCGAGCAATCTGCTGCTCGCGCGCATCGGCGTGAAGCGCACGTTCTCGCGCATCATGATCCTGTGGGGCCTGATCGCGGCGGGGACGGCGTTCGTCACGCTGCCATCGCATCTGTACACCGTGCGCTTCTTCCTCGGCCTCGCCGAAGCGGGGCTGTATCCCGGCGTGATTTTCTATCTCACGCGCTGGTATCCGGTCGAGCGGCGCGCGAAAGTCATCGCGATCTTCACATGCGCGACAGGCATTGCCGGTCTCTTCGGCGGGCCGCTTTCCGGCGCGCTGATGACGTACTTCAACGGCTATGGCGGACTGCACGGCTGGCAGTGGATGTTCATCGTGCAAGGGCTGCCGGCGAGCGTGCTCGGCGTGATGGCGTATTTCTATCTGCAGGACGGCCCCGAGCAGGCGAAGTGGCTGACGCAGGCGGAAAAGAACATCGTGCTGCGCGATATTCGCAAGACGTCGAGCGTTTCCGCGACGCACACCGAGCATACGTTCGGCCGCGCGCTGCGCGATTTCCGCGTCTACGTGATGGGCTTCGTGTGGTTCACGCAGATCGCGGGCGTGTTCGCGATCGGCTTCTGGCTGCCGACGCTCATCAAGAGCGCGGGCGTGACGAGTTCGCTTGCCATCGGCTGCTATTCGGCGATTCCGTACTTCGTGAGCTGGATCGCGCTCATCACGCTGAACCGTCATTCGGACCGCACGATGGAGCGCCGCTGGCATTGCGCCCTCGCGATGATTTGCGGCGCGGCGGGCCTTGTCGTCGCCGCGTTCACGACGGGCAATCTGGCGCTGTCGCTCGCCGCGCTTTCTGTTGCGACCGCCGGCATTCTCGCGCCGAATCCGCTGATCTGGGCGATCTCGACCGACTACATCCGCGGCAGCGGCGCGGCGGGCGGCGTGGCGATGATCAACTGCCTCGGCCTGCTCGGCGGCTTCGTGAGCCCGATGATCATCGGCTCGATCAAGACGCTCACGAACAGCATGGTCGGCGGCCTCGGCGCGATTGCGCTCCTGATGGTGCTCGGCGCGATCGCGGCGGTGAAGTTCGCGCCGTCGACGTCGGCGGCGATGGCGAAGGAAGACGGCCGCGCGGAAGGCGGCGCGACTGTCGCGGATGCGACGCTTTGAGAGGAACATCGAGATGAATGACGCAGTAATTGGCACGCCCGCTGTCCGTGTGCGCGAAGTGGGGTTGCGCGATGGCCTGCAGATGGTCGGCACCATCCTCACGACCGGGCAGAAGCTCGAATGGTGCCGCCGCATGGTGGATGCGGGCGTGCGCGAGATCGAGGTCACGTCGTTCGTGCCGCCGAAGATCGTGCCGCAATTCGCCGATGCGGTCGACGTGGCGCGCGGCGCGCTCGCGATAGACGGCCTGCATGCGGCGGCGCTCGTGCCGAATCTGAAGGGCGCGCAGCGTGCGTTCGATGTGGGCGTCGCGCAAGTGCATTACGTGCTCTCGGCGAGCGATGCGCACAATCTCAAGAACGTGCGGCGCAGCACGGCGGAGTCGGTGGCGGACTTCGGGCGCATCGTCGCGGAGCGGGACGAGCGCGCGAAGCCGGTCGTGCTCGGTGCGGGCGTGGCGACCGCGTTCGGCTGCACGATTTCGGGGAAGGTAGAGGAGCGCATCGTGCTCGGCCTTGTCGAGACGCTGATCGAGGCGGGCGCGGACGAGATCACCGTCGCGGATACGGTCGGCTATGCGAATCCCGGGCAGGTGCGCGCGTTGATGCGCAAGGTGTGCGCGCTGGCGGGCGCGGTGCCGGTGGCGTGTCATTTCCACGATACGCGCGGCCTCGGGCTTGCCAATGTGTTCGCCGCGCTCGATGCTGGCGTGCGCGCGTTCGATTCATCGCTCGGCGGTCTGGGCGGGTGTCCGTTCGCGCCGAATGCCACGGGGAACATCAATACCGAGGACACGGTGTTCTTGCTGGAGGCCGAAGGGCTCAGGACGGGGATCGATCTGGACAAGCTGCTGGCGATGCGGGCGACGCTTGCTGAATGGCTGCCCGGGGAACCGTTCAGCGGGGCCATCGCGCGGGCGGGCGTGCCGAAGACGTTTGGGGAGAGGGTGGCGGCGTAGAGCGGACTGCGCCGCCCGATACCGGCTGACGTTCGCCGTCACGCAGGCGTGGATCGACGCAGGCCGGCCGCAGTAACCCTTACCCCGCCAGCCGCTCCAGCACTTCCACCAGCAGATCCGGCGCGAGCACCATCGCGTCGTGCCCGGTATCGATCGCTTCCCATTGCCACCCCGGCAACGCGCGGACATGCTCGCGCACCGCCGCGAGCGTCTCATAAGACGGATTCGCGCAATGCACATACGTGCACGGCAAGCCATTGCCAAGCGGATGCTTCAACGTCAGCGGCGTGCGATACGTCGCCACCGGATGCGGCGTCAACCTGCGACGCACCCAATCAGCAAGCGGATGATCGTCCGGTATGCCCGTGCCCGCGAGTCCATTGACGGGCATCCCGAGCGTCTGCCCGCTCGCCGTCATCGAGTCCATGCGTTCTTTCACGACGCTTGCCGGCAGCACATCGAACGCGGCCTGTCCATTTTCGACGAGCAGGCTATCCAGAAACACGAGCGCGCGGAGGGCATCCGGCCTGCGGTCCGCCACGCCCGATGCCACCAGCCCGCCGAAGCTATGGCCGACGAGCACGACATCGCTCAGTTCTTCCGACTCGATCAGATTCTCGATGTCCGCTATCGGCACATCGAGCGATGTTGCCGCCGCGAGCAAATGACGCCGGTCGCCGAGCCCGGTCAGCGAAGGCGCGAACACGCGATGCCCGCGCGCCGTGAGCCGGTCCGCGACGAAGCGCCAGCACCATCCGCCATGCCATGCGCCATGAACGAGGACGAAGGTTCTTGCTGCGATCGCGTGAGTGGACGACATGAGATGCGTGCTCCTTGAATGCGCAATGGGTGATGCATCGTACATTGCATTGGCACGTGCATGCTGCGGGGAATCGCGCTATCCACAGCGATAACGGGCGAAATAAAGCCTCCTGTATATTCCGAAGATCAATACGGCGAGCGTGCCGCGCCGGGCGAACTCACTCAATCGAACTGCACTCATCGACATGGACCGAATCGACGCGATGAAAGTCTTCATCGCTATCCTCGACGAAGGCAGTCTCGCGGGCGCGGGACGGCGGCTCGGACGTTCGCCCGCAGCGGTCAGCCGCGCGATCGCTTTTCTCGAAGCGCACACGGGCACCGCGCTTCTGCATCGCACGACGCGCACCATCAAGCTGAGCGAAGCGGGCGAGCGCTATGCGTCCGCGTGCCGCCGCATTCTCACCGATCTCGAAGAGGCGGACCTTCTCGTCGCGCATGAACGCTCCGCGCCGCGCGGTCTTCTGACGATCACCGCGCCCGTCGCCGCCGGCGAAGCGCTGCTCGCGCCGATGCTCGACGCCTTCCTCGCCCGCTTTCCCGCCGTTTCGGTGCGCCTCCAGTTGCTCGACCGGCCCGTCAGCCTGATCGATGAAGGCATCGATATCGCGCTGCGCATCGCGCATCTCGCCGATTCGACGCTCATCGCGATTCCGGTGGGCGAAGTGCGGCGCGTCGTGGCAGCGTCGCCGGGCTACCTGGACGCGCATCCGCAGATCGAGACGCCCGCCGATCTGGCGCAGCATCGCATCATCTCGATGACGCATTTCGGCCTCGATTCATGGAGTTTCCCGGCATCGGGCGGATCGGCGATCCCGCAAGTCGTGCAGTTCGCGCCGCGCATCATCGTGAATACCGTGCACGCGGCGGTGGCTGCCGCCGTCGATGGACAGGGCGTGACGCGGCTCTTTTCGTATCACGTCGCGAAGGAAGTGAAGGAAGCGACGCTGCGCATCGTGCTGCCCGATAGCGAGCACGCGCCGCTGCCGGTTCATCTGCTGACGCCCGAAGGACGGCTCGCGGTGCCGAAAGTGCGCGCGTTCGTCGATTTCGCCACGCCGCGCTTGCGCCGCGAGTTCAAGCGATTGCATCTCGATCCGCGCAAGCACTCGTTCGCCTAGCGGAAGAATCTCTTTCGTCACGCGCGGATTCTCTCGCGATTCGCGCGCCTATAAACTGCGTGCATCCCCACGGAGGCGCCATGCAACACGCAGTCTCGAATCAAACGAAAGGCGCGTCATTCCAGATATGGCGCGGCGTGCTGGCGGGCGCGAGCGCGAGTCTCGTCGGCATCGGGCTTGCACGTTTCGCGTACACGCCGCTCTTGCCCGCGATCATCGGCGCGCACTGGTTCCCCGCATCGACGGCCGCTTATCTCGGCGCCGCCAATCTCGGCGGCTATCTCGTCGGCGCGCTCACGGCGGGCGCGCTCGTGCGTCACGCGCGCGCGGCAAACGTCCTTCGCGCGATGATGCTGCTCGCCACCATCGCCTTCGTCGCGTGCGCGTATCCCGTTTCGTTCGCGTGGTTCTTCGCGTGGCGGCTTGCATCGGGCATCTCCGGCGGCGCGCTGATGGTGCTCGCCGCACCGACCATCCTCGCGCACGTCGCGCCATCGCGACGCGGTTTCGCGGGCGGCGCGATCTTCACGGGCGTCGGGCTCGGCATCGCGGCATCGGGGACCATCGTGCCGCTGCTCCTGCGTCAGGGGCTTCACGAGACATGGCTCGGGCTCGCGGCGGTATCGCTCGTGCTGACGATCGTCGCGTGGAACGGATGGCCGCCGCACGAAGCGCCGTTATCGCATACGAGCGATCATCCGCACACGAAGCCTGCGCCGACGCCCGCATTGCGCGCGCTCTTCGCGGAGTACGGGCTAAACGCGGTCGGTCTCGTGCCGCACATGATCTTTCTCGTCGATTACGTCGCGCGCGGTCTCGGCCGTGGCGTCGATGCGGGCGCGTATTACTGGGTGCTCTACGGTCTCGGCGCGATAGCCGGTCCGCTCCTGAGCGGGCATCTCGCGGATCGTGCCGGCTTCGGCCGTGCATTGCGTGTCGCGTTGCTGCTTCAGCTCGCGGCGGTCGTGTTGCCGGTGCTTTCATCGAATGCGGCGTTGCTGATGATATCGAGCGTCGTGGTCGGCGCGTTCACGCCGGGCATCGTGCCGCTCGTGCTCGGCCGCGCGAACGAACTGCTCGCGCATCATCCCGCCGCGCAGAAGCGCGCATGGCGCACCGCGACGACGAGCTTCGCCGTGATGCAGGCGGCATCCGCATACGGGCTGTCGTTCCTGTTCTCGAAGAGCGGCGGCGACTACCGGCTGCTCTTTGCAATCGGCGCGGCGGCGCTGGGCGTGGCGTTCATCGTCGATGTAATCGCGCTACGCGCCAGCACGTCCACGCGTTAGGCCAAAGCCGCGTCCTTCGTCACGATCTTGCGCGGGATCAGCTTGAGGTCATAGAACGCATCCGCGATGCGCTGCTGCTGTTCGAGCACGGGCGCATCGATCGGGCGATACACATGTTCGTAATGCGCGAGCCCCGCCTTGATGATCGCGGCATCGAGACCCTGAATCGGCGCGAGCTGCGCGGCCGCTTCCGCCGTATTCTGCCTGACCCATTGCCCTTGCTTGCCGAGCGCATCCATCGCGATGGCGATCACGTCCTTGCGCTTCTGCGCGAATTCGCGTTGGCTTAGAAAGAACTGATGATGACTCGCGACGCCCTCGGCATCCGCGATCAACCGTGCATTGCTTTGCGCACGCACTGCCGCGAGGAACGGATCCCAGATGGCCCATGCATCGACGGACTGGCGTTCAAGCGCGGCGCGCGCATCGGCGGGCGCGAGGAACACGGGATGAATGTCCGTGTACTCGAGACCATGCTTGCGCAACAGCGCGACGATGAACCAGTGCACATCCGATCCCTTGTTGAAGGCGACTTTCTTGCCCTTCAAATCCGCGACGCTCTTGATGGGCGAGTCTTGCGCGACGATCACGCCTTCGGCGCGCGGCGTCGGGATTTCATACGCGGTATAGACGAAGTCCGCGCCTGCCGCTTGCGCGAAGACCGGCGGCGCTTCGCCGACATAACCGAAGTCGATCGCACCGACATTCAATCCTTCGAGCAATTGCGGACCCGCGGGAAATTCGGTCCAACTCACTTTCACGCCTAGCGGTGCGAGCTGCTTTTCGAGCGTGCCGTTCGCCTTGAGCAGCACGAGCGTGCTCGCCGCCTTTTGATAACCGATTCTGAAGCGGTCGTTCTCAAACTTGGCCCAGGATGGCAGCGCCGCTGTGCCAAGCGTTCCGGCAAGTGCGGCCAGAAAGAGTCGGCGGCTTTGCAATGTGGTGTGTTTCATGATGAAAAGCCTCCGTCATATGGATTCAGAGGCCGCATAGCTCATGCGCGTCGCGTGTCATCGCGGCCCGGCTTGCCATGCTAGCGAAGCATGAAAGCGCCGTGAAATGACGTTTGCATCTAAGCAAATCATCGTCATGGTAATGAGCGAGACGCGACCGCTTCCAAAGCACCAAAGCAGAAATGGAAAGCTGAATTCCATTGTTCGCAGCCGTGAATCGCGTACTTAAACTGGCTTACTCGTCTTCGACGGCATCGACAATACTTGTGAAAGGCAAAGAGGAGTAGCGCATGAATGTGTTCTGGTTCATCCCGACACACGGAGACAGCCGTTATCTGGGCACGTCGAAAGGGGCGCGCGCCGCTGACCTCTCGTATTTTCAGCAGATCGCAGTTGCCGCCGATACGCTCGGCTATCAGGGCGTGCTGCTGCCCACGGGACGTTCGTGCGAGGACGCATGGGTGGTTGCATCGAGCCTCATCGCGGCCACGAAGAAGCTGAAGTTCCTCGTCGCGATACGTCCGGGTCTTTCCTCGCCGGGACTCGCCGCACGCATGGCCGCAACGTTCGACCGTCTTTCGGACGGACGCCTGCTTATCAATGTCGTGACGGGCGGCGATCCGGCCGAGCTGGAAGGCGATGGCGTCTTCGTCGATCACGACACGCGCTATGAAATTACCGATGAATTCCTGCATATCTGGCGCAATCTGCTGAGCGCATCGCATACGAACGAAGCGATCGACTTCGACGGCAAGCATCTGCAATCGAAGGGCGGCAAGGCGCTGTATCCGCCGGTGCAGACGCCGCATCCGCCGCTGTGGTTCGGCGGATCGTCGGCGGCGGCGCACGATATCGCCGCGACGCACATCGACACGTATCTCACGTGGGGCGAACCGCCCGAAGCCGTGAAGAAGAAGCTCGACGATATCCGCAGCCGCGCCGAAGCGCAGGGCCGCAAGATACGCTTCGGCATTCGTCTGCATGTGATCGTGCGTGAAACCGAGGACGAAGCATGGGCGGCAGCGGACGCGCTCATCAGCCATCTCGACGATGAAACCGTCGCGCGTGCGCAAGCTGCGTTCTCCAAGATGGATTCCGAAGGCCAGCGGCGCATGGCTCAACTGCACGGCGGCAAGCGCGGCGGCCGCGAGACGCTCGAAATCTATCCCAACCTGTGGGCCGGCGTGGGGCTCGTGCGCGGCGGCGCGGGAACGGCATTAGTTGGGAATCCGGAACAAGTGGCGGCGCGCATGAAGGAATACGCGGACCTCGGCATCGAGACGTTCATTCTGTCCGGCTATCCGCACCTGGAAGAGTCGTACCGTTTCGCCGAACTCGTGTTCCCACTGCTCGGCGAACGCGGCGCGCAAGTGGAGAAGCGTTCGGGGCCGCTGTCGGGACCCTTCGGTGAGATCGTCGGCAATAGCTATCTGCCGAACGCGAGCCAGAGCTGATCGTGAACGTGTCACATCATCGAAGGAACTAGCAGCATGGCCGATGCCCTCACTCAAACGATACCCGCGACGCAGCCGGTCAAACGCAGCGCGGGTCCGGTGTTCAGGCGCGTGGGCGCGGCCATCGCGCCGTGGCTCGTGCCGGTTGCGATTCTGCTGCTCTGGGAATACGCCGCGCGCTCGGGCGTGCTGTCCACGCGCGTGTTGCCGGAGCCGCTTGCCGTCGTCAAATCGGCGTGGGCGCTCGTTCAGTCCGGCGATATGTGGGCCAACGTGAAGGTCAGCGCGTGGCGCGCGCTGCTCGGGCTTGCAATCGGCGGCGGCGTGGGGCTCGTGCTCGGACTTTGGACGGGACTCTTTCGGCCGTTCGAAGTCGCGCTCGATTCCACCGTGCAGATGATCCGCAACATTCCCGCGCTCGCCATGATTCCGCTCGTGATCCTGTGGTTCGGTATCGAGGAAGAAGCGAAGATCTTTCTGGTTGCGCTGGGTGTGTTCTTTCCGGTCTACGTCAACACGTTTCACGGCATTCGTTCGGTCGATGCGAACCTCATCGAAATGGCGCGCAGTTATGGCGTGAAGGGCTTCGCGTTGTATCGCGATGTGATTCTGCCGGGCGCGTTGCCTTCCATTCTGGTCGGCGTGCGTTTCGCGCTCGGCCTCATGTGGGTGATGCTGATCGTGGCCGAAACGATTTCCGCGCAATCGGGCATCGGCTATATGACGATGAACGCGCGCGAGTTCCTGCAAACCGATGTCGTCGTCGTGGGCATTCTGCTTTACGCGGTGCTCGGCAAGCTCGCGGATGTGCTCGCGAAAGCATTAGAACGCGTGGCGCTGCGCTGGCATCCCGCGTATCAACGAGGAGGAAAGGCATGAGCGCGACCGCATCTGTTTCGTTGAGGATGGAAGAGCGCTTCGCGGTCGAGCGCGCACAACCGCATGCGCGCACTGCAGTCGACGTGGCCGTCGAATTGCGTGGCGTCGAAAAACGATTCGGAGACCGTACGGTATTGTCGGCGCTAGATTTGTCGATCGAACAGGGCAGTTTCGTCACGATCGTCGGGCGCAGCGGATGTGGAAAGTCGACGCTGCTGCGCCTTATCGCCGAACTGGAAACGCCGACCGGCGGCGCATTGATCAAGCGCGCGGGCAATGGCGCGACGCTCGATACGCGCATCATGTTTCAGGACGCACGCCTCTTGCCGTGGAAGACCGTGCTGCAGAACGTCATGCTCGGATTGAAACGCGGCGCACGCGATCAGGCTCGCGCGGTGCTCAACGAAGTCGGGCTGCTGGAGCGCGAAAACGACTGGCCGTCGCAATTGTCGGGCGGACAAAGACAGCGCGTGGCGCTGGCGCGGGCGCTGGTGCATAGGCCGCAACTGCTGCTGCTCGATGAACCGCTCGGCGCGCTCGATGCGCTCACGCGCATTGAAATGCATGCGCTGATCGAACGGCTATGGCGCGAGCATCGCTTCACCGCATTGCTGGTCACGCACGACGTGCATGAAGCCGTGGTGCTCGGCGATCGCATTCTGTTGATCGAGGAAGGGCGCATTGCGCTGGATCAATCAGTGCCGCTTGCACGGCCTCGCAGGCAGGCATCGGCGGAAGCGTCCGCGCTGGAGGAGCGCGTGTTGCGGCGGATCTTGAAACAGGCGTGAATGATCTGATTCGGCGTTCTGTCGGCCACTGATTCACCACGCCGAAGTCATTCGAGTTCCCGCGCGAGGATGGCCGACGCTCTCTTCAAGAGTACGTTGTCTTCGCGCAGTTGCCGGTTTTCCGCTTCCAGTTGCCGGATGCGCTGCTGTTCCTCCGTGAACGACTCATTCTCGCCCGGATCGCGAGCGGGCTTCCCATCGTATTGGGCGACCCAACGCCGCACGGCTGCCTCGACCAGGTTCATCGACCGGCACACTTCGCTGACCGATAGCCTCTGGTCTCGAACCATCCGGGCCACTTCCCGCTTGAAACTCGCGTCGAATCTCGTGTTCCTCTTCGCCATCTTTCACTCTTCCCATCGATTTTCGGATTGTCCTCCTGTCGGAGCGTTGCGCGCATTTGCGCTAAACCTTCCGACGTTGCTGGACCTTGGGTCACGGCCCTTTGATTTTTGATAGGTCTTGTCCCGACCTCGTTCCTGTAGAGTGGACCGCCAAAATTCGGAGCAACATGGGCAGTCGGTGCATGTGTCAAGAAACCGTATAGCTCCGAATTCCTGAACGGATCGAAAGGGCGAGGTCTTCAATCCTGGATTAACGGCTTAGATCGCCGTCCGGCTTTGATAACTAAGGATACCGAATCACAATAACGCATGCGGACATTGCTCATGCTGGAATCTGGACCAATACGGCATGTTGCATCGCAACTGAACGCTGAGGCATATGGGTATCGAACTGTATCGGGGCTCCCGCGCTGGTCGTCGTTACATTGACGTTTCATCGCCGTCGAAGGATCTGGATCGCTCGACGGCGAAATGACTCTGGAAATCTGGAGACGAACTATGCCGCGTCCAACCGGGCTGAAGATCGATACAAGTGCGTTGCATCACAACCTTGCACTTATCCGTCGCCTCGCGCCTCATTCGAAAACCTGGGCGCTCGTGAAGGCGAATGCGTATGGTCATCGGATCGACGTCGTTCTTCCGCACCTTCGCACGACCACTGGATTCGCCGTCTGTGACGTGGAGCAGGGCGTCGAGCTTAGGAAGACAGGCTGGCAAGGACCGGTGCTGATCGTCGACGGGACATACAACCGAAGCGACCTCTACGCAGTCGAGGAACACACGCTGACGCTGGCCGTTCAGACCGAGGAACAATTGCGTCTCCTGGAGCTAGCGAGATTCGCCAAGCCGATTTATATCGAAGTCACTGTGGCGAACCGCAACGGTATTCTCGGGTTCCATCCGAACGAACTGCGCGACGTCATCGAGCGGGTAAAGCGAGTCGAAGCAATCAGATCGACAGCGCTTTATGGCCGCATTGACGCCACGACGAAAGACGAAAGAAAGCGCGAAGTCATTGAGTTTAGCGAAACGGTTTCGGGCTTGAAGGGCGACAGAAGTTATGGCGGCTCCGCTGAAATTATCGATCAACCGCGTGCGATGCCCGATTGGGTGAGAGCGGGGGTCATCTTATACGGCGCTTCGCCCGCGTCTGCGCCAGGAACTTCGGCCCTCGGGGGTTTTCTGCCGGTCATGAGATTCGTCAGCAAGGTTGTTTGCATCAGAGATGTGGCGTCGGCAAGTACTACGGGAAGTCGCTGGGGCGGGGCGCGCAAGATAGGTGTCGTGGCCTGCGGATATGCGGACGGTTATCCGGACACCGCCGCGGTCGGAACACCCGTTGCAATCGACGGCATCGTGACGCGTGTGCTGGAGAGAGTTTCGATGGACACCATCGTCGTGGATCTCGATCCCTGTCCAGGCGTTCATGTAGGAAGCGAAGTCGAGCTTTGGGGGCAGCATGTGAGCGTGGATCTCGTCGCGGCGCACTCGGGAACGACTGCGAGCCGGCTCTTGTCGTCGGTCAGTTCGCGCCTGCCGCTGGAGATCGTTTAAGCGTGTCTTTGTCAATCGACGGATGGCGCTCGAAATGGAAAGACGGCCGGGGGCGCCGGAACTGTACAGTTGGACAGCGCTAGACGGTTTGTCGACTACCCCATAACGCTAGAAGAAACGAATACCGACTGCTTCTGTTCGATGATGCGTCGACTGCCGATCATGCAATCATCGACTGCGCCGGGTGCAGGTATCGCTCGCCCTTCGATGCTGCTGTCGAGAGTATTCAACGTGAACTAACAGTCGAAGACTAATCCGTGCAGGAGACTTTCGTGATCAAAGTAGAACTGGATCAATCCATTTGCTGTGGATCCAAAATGTGCGTGAGTTTGGCGCCCCAAGCCTTCGTACTTCTCGATTCCGGCGTTGCGGGCGTATTGCCCGAGGCGGGCGCGTGCCCGCTTCATCAGCTCGTCAAGGCTGCGCGAAGCTGCCCGACGCAATGTATTGCTCTATTCGAGAACGATAAGGAAGTGGACCTGTACTAGAACATCTGGGAGACAAGAATGGCGCAGAACTGGTTGCATGCAAATCTCTCGTATCATCCGCCGGAGTGGATCACATCATCCGACATGATCGATCCCGGCAGTCCGTGCAAGCCGCCGGAGTACAAAACGCTCGTTCCGCTGAGCAAGCCTGACGTCGCTTACGACCTCGGTTCGACAGCCGAAACGTGGAAGTACTTCTGGCACGTCGCGGCGACTGTCAAGGAATTCCGGTCCCATACGCACGGCGCCAAAGGTCCGATGACCACGATGCTGCTGGGCGAACGCATCGTGCTCGTGGATCTGGGTGGCCGCATCTGTGCGTTCGATGACAAGTGCGCGCATCGCGGTGCGTCGCTCGGCCTGGGATGGATCGAAGGCGATCAGCTTCGCTGCCGCTACCACGGCTGGTGCTACAACCAGGCGGGGAAATGCACGGATATTCCGTCGCAGCAAGAAGGCGATGCGATCCCGGCCCGTGCGAAGCTGAAAGAGTACGAATGCGAAGTCAAGTACGATCTCATTTGGGTACGCATGAAAGGCGGGGCGGATACGACGATTCCGCATTTCCCTGCGTGGGATTCGAGCGAGATGACATGCCATCTCGGCGAGCCGTATCTTTGGCCCGCGTCGGCCGGACGTCGGATTGGAAACTTCACCGATGTCACGCACTTCGCTTACGGGCATCAGGGAACGCTCGGCGGTCCTCCGCACACGCGTTTCAGGCCCTATCCCGTCACGCAGCACAAAAAGCGTCTGGAATTCCAGGTGGACACCTTCCTTGCCTTCAACGCGGGAGACGCCACGTACGGTCCGCCGACGGGTCCGGACTCGAAGATGCTCGGCCCGGGCACGTATCACGTTCATATGCCGTTCACGGTTCTTCTGTTCTTCAAATGGTCGGAAACGAGGGACACGCAGATCTTCATGCACGCGACTCCGATCGACGCCGAGAACTGTCGGAGCTATTGGTACACGTGCCATTCGACGGACGGATCGTCGGAGCAGGAGCATCTGGCGTTGCAGTCGATCGTGCTGACGGAAGACTTGCCGCTCGTCGCGTCTCACCGTCCGCGTGCTATCGGCGAATCCCGTGACGAGGTTTCCGTGCCTGCGGACAAGCCCGACATCATCTGGCGAAAGTGGATGCGCGAGATTGCGATGGCCGCGATGGAAGGACCTGAAGCGCTCAATCGGACGCTCAACGAAACGGGCGAATATTAATCGCACCTAACACGGCAACCGCCGTGCAAGACCTGTTGTGATCTGTTCACGCCGCCGGAGTCGATCGGCTATCCGGCGGATAACAAGAAATAGCGCATTCGAAGCAGGCGGCTCGATGAAGTTACTCGCGCCGTCCTATAGACCGGGCACCCTCGCAAGATGCGCAGCCATCCGCGAAACCTCACGCAGGAACGAGTTGAGTTTCGGCGCCCCACAGTAAGCCACGTTGAATCGAAACCACACGGTTTCCGTCTTGGCGGACAAGGAAAAGAGTTCTCCGCGTGAGAAGGCGAGTCCGGCTTCCGAGGCCTTTTCAGTGATGAGTTCCGCGTTGAATTGAGCACTGGGCGGAACAAGCCATCCTGCGCTAACGAAGAGGCCACCTTTAGGCGTGGCGAGCGCGGTCATGCCCACGTCGGTCAACACCGATAGAAACTGCTCGCGCTCGTTGGCAAGCCGCATGCGCAGCCGATCGAGATATCTGCGGTGCCCGGGATCCGAAAGCACCTCGAGAATGCAGCGTTCGTTCAACTCGGACGTTGTCAGTCCGCAAGCCATCTTGGTACGTACCACATCCGATACGAGCTGACCCGGACACAGAATGTAGCCTGTTCGAAGAGACGGAGCGACGGTTTTGGAGAATCCGCCGAGACAAATCACCCGGTTGAGTCCGTCCAGCGACGCGAGAGAAGGATCAGATGGAGAAGCGAGGTCGCGGAAGATATCGTCTTCGATGATCAGAAAATCGAACTGCTCCGCCAGAGCAATGATGCGATACGCCTGGGCGGGCGAAAGCGTTGTAGAGAGTGGATTCTGCAGGACCGTGTTGACATACATGGCCTTGGGCCGGTGCAGCGCTGCCAATGAAGCAAGCTGATCGAGATCGATTCCATCGTGATTTCGTTTCACCGAAACCACCTTGACGCCATAGCTGCGAAGAAGATGGTGAATATTGAAGTAAGTCGGATCTTCAATCAGAACGGTGTCGCCGGGCTTCAAGAGACTTCGTACGACCAGATCCAGGCCGTGGGAAACCCCGTTAGTCAATATGATCTGTTCCGGTGCGACCGCACAGAATCGCTCCGTGAAGCCGCGCGCGAGAAGCTGGCGGAGCCGGTAAAAGCCCAACGGATGGCCGTATCCGACGAGCCGCTCCGCCGGCATCTTGATGGCCTGCCGGACCGCTTGCAGAATCATGCTCTCACTGCACCATTCGGGCGGAAGCACGCCCGAACCGACCGGCAACAAATCCGGATTGCGATTCCATACGAGCACTGGCATCCACGCGTCGGGATCGACCACGCGCGAGGCCAACGCTTCGCTGCGAAGCACCGGCACATGCGCGACGCGGGCCGTGACGAAGTACCCTGAGCCCGGTCTCGAACTGAGAACGCGCTTCGAAACGAGGACGTCGTAGGCTTCTGTCACGGTAAAGGTGCTGACGCCGAGCTGCTTCGCGAGCTCGCGGACGGAGGGCGTCTTGGTTCCCGCTCGAAGCCGACCCGATTCCACCATCTGTTCAAGCTTGGCGACGATCTGCCCGACCAGGCTGATTCCACGTTGACGCTCAACTCGCAATTCCTCCAGGAGCGTAGAGTCGCGCGTCTCCGGAACCTTCATCCTTTCACTGTCGGCGCTGGAGTGACTGACTGTCATATTGCCTCTCGCACGAAGGATTAGAGGGGATTGCAAGCGCAACGGCGGCGTGAGAGAAACTGCCGGGTTATTCGGCCACAACTTACAGAACTCGTTTGCTTTCGGTAGCGCGCACGAATCGACTTTTTCATGCGGTCGAATCCTTGTCAATTAACAGCACTGTCATCGCGTCCGAACTGTATTGCTCATTTCACCACTACGTTATGGCATTCCAGCTGGAGCGCTCGGATGATGTTCGCGAGGCTGAGCATGTTTCGTCGACGTCGGTGCACTTAATATCGATTCATGTGCGACCAACGGGCCGATATGGATCGATGGCGCACCGAACATGCTCGTACTGGATACGCGAAGATCGCATTTCTGCTGGGATTTAGTTCTCCAGCCACGCAGGAGGCCAACTTGGAAAAGAACGCACATTCGTTGGAAATCTTCGCTCTGACAGGCATTCCCAAAGTAAAAGCAGGCGACGATGTGGGCGGACTGATCGCGGACGCAATGAGGTCGAACGGCAAGCGGTGGCAGCGTGGCGACATCGTGGTCGTGGCTCAAAAGATCGTGTCGAAAGCGGAAGGGCGCGTGCGCAAAGCATCCGATATCGTCCCGACCGATGAAGCGCTCGAATACGCACGCATCACGGGCAAAGACGCCAGGAAGGTTCAGGCCGTGCTGGATGAGTCGACAGAGATCGTGCGGGCTTGCGATCACCCGCCGGACGGCGTTCTGATCAGCCGCCATCGGCAAGGATGGATTTGCGCGAACGCGGCGATAGATGAATCGAATGTCGGTGACGATGATGCGCTTCTCCTTTTGCCCGAAGATCCGGACGCCAGCGCGCGTCGAATCGCGGGCCGTATCTACGACCGCACCGGCATCGAACCGGGCGTCATCGTGAGCGATACGTTCGGCCGGCCGTGGCGTCGCGGTCTGGTGAATGTCGCCATCGGCTTATCGGGCGTGCCGGCGCTGGATAGCTGGATCGGCAGGCGAGACGCGTTCGGCAGACAGTTGCAGGTGTCTCAACAGGCGACGGCAGACGAGGTGGCCGCCGCCGCCGGGCTTCTGATGGCGAAGGACGGACTCACTCCGGCGATTCTCGTCCGGGGGCTGGCGTGGAAGTCATGCAGCCAGTCACACGCGCGGAGTTATGTACGTCCTTTGGAAGAAGACCTGTTCAAATGAACGTCGAAACAGAAGTCAATCCGGTGGCGGGCAGTTCTTCACCGCGACCTCCCATGCGGTATCGAAGCTGCTGTGGTCATGCAAGCAGGTACGCAAGGCGGCGAACGCTTTCGGAGCGTTGATGGTCACTACGCCGGTCAGCTGTCCGTTGTGCCTGTACACGCCAATGAACGGGCGCTGACGATGTCCGCCCGCGACAGCGATCAGTTGCCCCAGATCGGTTCTCCCGGCAGCCTGTACACGACATCCGTACTGGTCGGTCCAGAAGTAGGGAATCGTTGAAAACGGGGTGGCTCGCTCGGGACCGGCAAGGAGATTCCTTGCGGCGTGCTTGCCCTGGTCCGCGGCCACGAGCCACTGTTGACCCCGCATGACGCCGCCCCACCACTCGTTCGGCCATGAAACCACATCGCCGGCGCCGTAGACGTTGCGGGGACCGGCGTTCAATGTACGGTCGCAAGCGAGACCATCCTCGATCCGCAAGCCCGATCCGATCAGCCATTCGCAGTTAGGATCGACGCCGATACCCACTACGACGATGTCGGCCGGCAATTCCCACCCGCCATCGAGCATGACGGCTTCAACGGACCCTTTACCGCCGAAGCCCGTCACGCGCGCGTTGCAAACAACGTTCACGCCGAACTCGTCATGGAGTCCCGCCAGAATTCGGCCCAATTGAGGCCCTACGGCACGAATCATGGCCGCTTCTGCAAGCTCCACGATCGTCACTTGCACGCCACACGCCGCCGCGCTCGAAGCGATCTCGGAGCCGATGAATCCCGCTCCGACCAAGATCATTCGTACGCCGGGCAACATCCGCTCTTTGATCGCGAGTGCGTCGTCCACGGTCCGCAGCGTGAATATGCCGCGTAGAGAACTCCTGGGGCTGAATGACTTCGGCCGGGCGCCGGTTGCGACTATCAGCCCGTCAAAAGGTATCGAGTTCGATCCGAGATGAACACGGCCCGTGGAAATATCGAGCGCGCTCGCGGGCGTGCCAAGGCACAGGTCTACCGCGTTCCGCTCGAACCATTGATGGTCGCGGTAGCACAACTGCTCGGCGTTTATCTCGCCGGTGAGAATCTGCTTGGTCAAAGGCGGCCGATCATAGGGCAGATGCGGCTCGCCGCACACGAGCGTGACGGCTCCCTCGAACCCCTCCAGGCGCAACGTCTCCACGGCACGCAGACCGGCGACGCTGCCTCCCACCACGACGATTCGGTTCATGACCATGCCGTCTCCTTGGACGCTTCATTGTGAAAGCGGGGAACCCTCCTGCCTTGCGCCTCTCGAGGCGCAAGGCTCCATGAGAAATCTAGACGCTTTCGATGTCGAAGTGAGTGGATTTGCGAGGCGCCGGACGCATCAACACCGAGTAAATCACGATGGCCAGAAACACTCCGACGAACCATGAGTAGTTGTTCACGTCCTTGAAGCCGGCGGGGATCCAACTGAATCGATCAGGGAAGGCAACGGCAAGGAAGCCAGGAAGGTTAGGAAGCACTGAAAGAATCAAAGCAATGAGTGCCGCCGGGTTCCAACCGTTCTTGTAGCGATAGATGCCGTTCTCCTTGAACAGATCGTCGACCTCGATCTCGCGGCGTCGAATGAGCCAGTAGTCCGCGAGCATGATCCCGAGTACGGGCCCAAGCAACGCGCTATAACCGATGAGCCAGGTGAAGATAAAGCCTTGCGTCGATGCAATCAGTTTCCACGGCATCATCAGCACGCCGATCACCGCAGTCAGATAGCCCCCCGTACTGAACGTGATACGCCGGGGGAAGATGGCCGCGAAATCATATGCGGGTCCGACGGTGTTCGCCGCCAGGTTCACGCAAAGCGTGTCGAGCGTGATGATGGCAAGGCCAATCGCCACGCCGATTCCTTCCATTCTTCCGGCCAGGTCGACGGGATCCCAGATTGCCTTGCCGTAAATCGTGACAGTGGCCGATGTCACCGCAACGCCTATGAAAGCAAGGCCGGCCATGGGCACGGGAAGGCCGACAGCCTGCCCTACGCATTGATCGCGCTGGGACTTCGCGAAGCGGGTGAAGTCCGGGATATTGAGTGCGAGTGTGGACCAGAAGCCGATCATGGCAGTCAGCGAGGGCCAGAAGACCGACCAGAACTGACCGGCCTTCTTGCCGCCTTCGACGAACTGAGACGGCGCGGAAACAATCGGACCAAAGCCGCCCGCCTTGTTATAAGCCCACCAGAGAAGCGCGAGAACGATAGCGATCTTGACCGGGGCCGTGATCGTTTCTATCCATCGAATCGACTCGGGGCCGCGCGAGATGAAGTAGAGATGCAAGGCCCAGAAGACAAAGAAGCAGGCCAGATGCGCTGCGTCGATACCTACCCAGCCGATCACGGGTCCGACCAGAGCGCCATGAAAGAGAATATTGCCGACGGCATAGATAGCGTTCCCGCCGACCCAGCACTGGATACCGAACCAGCCGCACGCAACGATGGCGCGCAGGAATGCGGGCAGCTTGGCGCCTTTCGTGCCGAACGACGAGCGGACGATGACGGCGAACGGCACACCGAACTTGGTTCCCGAGTGCCCGATCAACAGCATCGGGATGAGCACGACGGCGTTTCCGAGCAGCACGGTGCCGACTGCCTGCATCGCCGACATGCCTTGATCGATGAGTCCCGACGCGAGGATATAGCAGGGAATGCACATGACCATGCCTGTCCACAGGGCGGCGAAGTGTCGCCAGCGCCATGTGCGATGACGGGCATCGGTTGGAGCAAGATCCTCATTCCATAAATTCGAGCGCTTCTGATAATCATTAGGCATGCGTAGTGTCTCCGTGTAAGTTAAACGCTTTATTTCGACCGCGGACGGCGCGTCGCGCAGCCGGCGTCGTTTGATTTTTTGTCTTGTCCCCGGTGCCGATGATCGTCGCGCATTCCGCTTGTTCTGCTGACGAGGTGCACACGCGGATGACCACGTCTTAATCAGATCGTCGGCATTAAAAAATTCGCCGACCATGTGCAGTGAGCGATATCGTCCAAAAGCGTCATGACGGTCTGGAAAAGCCGTTATGTCGCGATGGCCTGTACAGATGAAACCTTCGCGCGAACGCAAGCCCCACGGCCATCGGAGGCCGATGACGACGCGGCACTCCAACGACTGACGAAACTGTCATGGTCCCGGCCTCAATACGGCGCAATGGTTGAACATTCACGGTAGTTCGAGAAGCCCGCTTCCGTATATGTTTGGCCGCCGGCCCCTCACATACCCTCTTCATCACGAACACTGGCATACGTCGGTAGGAGGGTCATATGAGCACCGGTCACGCGTCGCTGCGCATGGCGATCGACAAATGGTTCGATCACACCCAACCGTTGCGGGTGCGTCGCATACAGGTGGACAGTCCGAATACAGGGCGATGTGTGCGCGTGGAAGGCATCGAAGCGCCGGCGCCGGTCACGATCTATTTCTTCGAACATGAAGGCGGCGACTGGCGGGTCTACCCGGCAATCCGTCGCCCGACGAGCATGGGTGCATTTACGTGCTCAACCGAACGAGAGTTGCAGCTGTCGCTCAGCTGACGAAATGCCGGAAAAAAGTAAAACTCCGAGGAGTCGCATGACTTTGAATCGAATCCTGGTCGTTGGTGCGAATGTTGCCGGACTGAAGGCTGTAGAGTCGTTACGTCAGAACGGCTTCGACGGAAAGATCGTTCTCATCGGAGACGAGTTCCATTTGCCCTATGACCGGCCACCGCTCTCGAAGCAGATTCTCACCGGGGATCTCGACTCGTCGGTTCTTGCCTATCGCGACGCGCAGTGGTTTCGCGATCAGCGGGTCGATGCGCTGCTAGGCAAGCGGGCGACTGCGTTGGACGTAATCAACCAGCGCGTCAGCGTGGACGATGGCGACATATCGTTCGACGGATTGATCATCGCAACCGGCGCGCGACCCCGCACCCTTCCCATCGGTAAAGCGTTGAGCGGCATGCACACGCTGCGCACGCTCGACGACGCACTCGCGCTGAAAGAGCAACTGCACGCGGGCGCTCGCGTGGTTGTCATCGGCGCGGGATTCATCGGTGCGGAAGTCGCGTCGAGCGCGCGCTTGATCGGCGCAGAGGTGACGGTGCTCGAGGCGGCTCACGCTCCGTTGATCCGGGCTTTCGGCGCCACTACCGGGGCGCAGCTCGGTGCGTTGCATGAACAGAACGGCGTGCAGTTGCTTTGCAATGCGCACGTGCACGCTATTCGCGGCAGAGATCGCGTTCAAGCCGTCGTGCTGTCGGATGGAACCGAGCTTCCCGCCGATGTCGTGGTCGTCGGCATCGGTTGCGTGCCGAACACCGAATGGCTTGCGGGCTCTGGGCTGGACATCGACAACGGACTCGTGTGCGATCGAACGTTGAATGTCGGACACGATCGAATCTATGCCGCTGGTGACGTAGCAAGCTGGCTCAACGAGTGGAGCGGAACAACGTCTCGAAGCGAACAGTGGACGGTGTCCGGCGATCAAGGAAGACACGCCGCAGCGAATCTGCTGGCGGGCAGGGAGGCGGCAACGAGCTTTTCAACCGCCCCGTACTTCTGGTCGGATCAGTACGGGGTGAAGATTCAATCGGTCGGACGAACGGACATCGGTCAGTTGCGTAGCCTCACGGGCACGCCGGTCAGTCGGCCGTTCCTCGGTGTGTATGAACACGAAGGCCGCGTCGTTGGCGCGTTAGCGATCAATTCACCGAGAGCCTTCTCCATCTTGCGCGGCAAGATCAGTTCTTCTGCTTCATATGACGAAGCGATTCAAAGCGTCGAAAGATTCATCACCGATGCAGGCGCCGTGCGTTGCGAGTGAGAGCGCACCAACTGTCTTGATGAACGCGCCGATACAATGCGGATTCGTCGCAATCACGGTAGCCGGCAAGCGCATCCGCGATAGCTTCACAAAGCAAGCTCCGTCTATGTCGAGAGAGAGCAGTCCGTCTTAACCTGATGGCTCTGATCGTCACGTTAGGACATAGCGGAGCAGCATCATGCGAACTCAGACCTTCTTGACCCATCAGCAGATCTTCGATCGCGCTGTCGACCATCTCTTCGCCCAGGGCCAGGCGGCGCTGCTGCCACGCGGTGGCGGCGCGTATCGCGGATACTGCGGTGGATGCCCCGTGGGCAGTTTCATCAAGCCGCGAGACTATGTCACCGCGATGGAGGGCGTACCCGTGCGCTATGTCGGCGCGCAATCGTCGACGGGCATTCCGGCCTATATGGACGCCGGCATCGCGGCGCTCAGGAAGGGCCTGCTCCGAGCACGTATCAACGTCTACGATCCTTCGACGATCAGCCTGCTCAGTTGTCTTCAGAACGTACACGACGTGTTCGGCAAGTGGGAGTGGTCCGAGCGACTTCAATCGATTGCGCGCGAGTTCAATCTGTCGGCCGATCAGCTCGAGGTCGCAGCTTGAGCGTCGGGTGATTGCGGTCGGCGTTCAATGTTGCGGCGCGCCGTCCCACGCGGGCAGTGTCGCGCCGTGGTAGACGGTCAGAATCGCCGACGCCACGTTCGCCTGCTGATAACTCTGCACCAGCGTCTTGACCCAGGGCGCTTGCGCATCCTTTGCATTGACCGCGATGAAGTTGCGATACGGATTGCCCGTGACGTTCTCTTGCGCAATGCGTTCCTGCGGGATCTTGATGCCCGCCTTGATCGCCCAGTCGGTGTTGACGACAGCCGCGTCCAGATCGCCGATCGCGCGTCCGACAATGCCCGCGTCCAGCTCCTTTATCTGCACATGCTTCGGATTGCTTGCTATATCGCGAGCGGTCGGCAACAGGCCGACGCCGTCGCGCAGCTTGATGATGCCGTTCGCCTGCAGCAGCAACAACGCGCGGCCTTCATTGCTCGGATCGTTCGGCACGCCGATGGCCGCGTTCTGCGGCAATTCCGCCACCGCTTTCACCTTGCGCGAATAGAGGCCGATGGGCTGCACATACGTGAATCCCACGGGCACGATGTCGTAGTGACGCGCGCTGATCTGCGCATCGAGATAGGGCTTGTGCTGAAACGAATTGGCGTCGAGGTCGCGTTGCGCGAGCGCTTCGTTGGGCTGCGTGTAGTCGGAGAAGGTCGTCACTTTCACGGTAATGCCCTGTTTCGCGGCATTCGCGGCGACGGCGCGCCAGACGTCCTCGTCTTCGCCCGACATGATGCCTACTCGTATTGTCTGGCCTGCGGCCTGTGCTGGCTGCGTGCCCATGATGATGGCGCTTGCAAGCAGGACGGTTGTCAGTGCGGCTTTTAGTTTCATGGTCGGCTTTCCCCCGTGTGTTGTAAGAGCCGTGATGCTAGAGGGCGCTTGCTCGCCTGGGAAATGATTTCGGACGCTATCGTTATCTGCCGCGATCTGGAGAGCGATGCATCGCGCGTGCTTTGCAATGCATTGCACGATATGTCGTTTTGCAGATCTTTTTATTGCTGCTAGATTTGTCTCGTCACGCAGCGAACGGAGGGGTCATGACGCACGTTCTCATGCATTGCTTGCGGGCGTTTTCATCGCCGATGGAACGCGTTATCGAGCGCCGGCGGGTGTGCGCTTATCAGCGTGAATTCAACGCTAGCGCGTCGGAGCGGCTCGAACAGATCGCCATTTATGCGCGGGCGGGGTACTTCAATATGGGGTATACCGTCGATGCCTTTCATATGTCGGCGGATTTCATGCCGCACTGATGTGCTTTCTTTTCGTGTCGGTCTATTAGCTCGCCCCTCCCCGGGGCGGGGGTTACTTTCTTTGCTGCTGCAAAGAAAGTAACCAAAGAAAGCAGCTTTCTTGGCCCGAAGCATCGAAAGCGTAACCACTCCGTAGACACACGTTGGCACTCAGCTTGACACAGCCCTGAATCACCTTCCGCGCCCGCTGAGCACTCACGTCCTCCGAGCCCCTCGGCTCGTCAAAACCACACCCGCCCACCCACGCTCTGCATCAACTCTGCGCCACCGCTACGTGTTGCTCACCCACGTTATACGCATCCGGCGATCCATGCGCACCGAACGCAAGCGCGAACGTGCAGGCTTGTCGTCCCACCGTGCGTAGCTGTTCGACAACCTTCGGGTCGGAGCAGGTATCGTTCGTTTCGAAGCGCGTTTCCAGCGTGTTCACGGCCGCGCCGAACGGCGTCGGCCAGCCGCGCAATGCATGCACAATCGAACGCAACGAAGTCAGCACCGTGCCCGCAGCCTGCCATCCATAGGCGGTCACAATGCCCCCGACCGCGCGGCCATCCAGATACGGACGCTCGTCTAGACGCAATTCCTCCAGCGTATCCAGCGCGTTCTTCACCAGGCCCGAGATGCCGCCGTGATATCCCGGCGTCGCAATGATGAGCGCATCCGCCGCACGCACCGCTTCAATCAACTCGTGCTGCTCGTCGGTCAATTCGCGCGTTTCCGGCGCGTAATGCGGCAAGCTTTGCAGGAACGCACCACCAAACAACTGCACGCGCGCGCCCGATTCCTGCGCGCCTTTCAATGCAAAAGCCAATGCGCGCTCGGTCGATGACGCCGGTCGCGTCGTCCCGCCAATGCCGACAACAAGCGGTCTCTTCGATGTTTGAAGCTGGGTCAAGATCAGGCTCCCTTGGTATGAAGTCGGCAATGATGCAAGCCATGAGCCAGACATCATAACCAGCACGCGCGCACGCCGGAACGCACGAATTCCGCTAAGGATATGCATGGGTGCGGCAGCGCACGCTCACTGTCGCCATAGCAATCGCACTGGAATGCATATCGCAAACGGTTCGTTGCCAGCGCTTCTTTCGCGATATCGCAAACGGTATGCTCGAACATTCATCGTGAACTCAGCGCATTATTGCAATGACACATCGACCCGCTCCGACCGATATCGCCATTCATCCGCTCATCGCCGGACGATGGAGCCCGCGCGCCTATGCTGACCGCCCCGTTCCGCACGCGCAGGTCGTCGCGCTGCTGGAAGCGGCGCGCTGGGCGCCATCGGCGTATAACGTGCAGCCGTGGCGCTTTCTCGTGTTCGAGAAGTCGCAGGATCGCGAGGCGTTCGATCGCGCGTTCGCACTGCTCGTGCCCTTCAATCAAAAGTGGAACGAGCACGCGCAGGTGTTGATCGCGGTGCTCGCCGACACGCTCACCGCGAAAGGCACCGTGAATCCAAGCGCAAGTTACGACGCCGGCGCAGCCGCGATGGCCCTGCTTCTGCAAGCTCACGCGCAAGAGCTGGCCGCGCATGCGATGGGCGGCTTCGACGCAATCGGGCTCGCCAAGACGTTCGCGATACCCGAGCGCTTCGCGGCGCTCAGCATGATCTCGGTGGCGCATCATGGCGACGCGCGCGCATTGCCGGCCGAACTGGCCGAACGCGAGCTCGCGCCGCGTGCGCGCTTGCCGCTGGAAGCAATCGCGCACTTCGGCGCATGGAGCGATACCGCGCAGCATTTGCGTTAAAGATTCCCGGCGTCCATCCGTTATTCCGTTGTCGGCGTGCCGTAAGAAAAGCGGCAGCCAGAATAAACCACAAGACAACGAAGACGCCCATGAAACTGCTTTCCCGATTGACGCTGCTCGCGCTGCCCGTGCTGGCGGCCTGCGGTGGCGGCGGCCACGACGAATCGTGCGTCACCGACCTCAACAACCTTCAGAGGAGTTGCGTGCCGAAGACGTCGCACGCGGTTCCCGAAGGCATCTGGTACGGCGCGGTGAATAGCGACTTCTCGGTCGCGGCGCAAACCATCGTGCTGGAAACGGGGCAGTACTTCACCGTCTTCACCAAGCAAGGCTCGTTTTCGTGGCTGATCGAAGGCATCATGACGGCCACCAACGGCAACTTCACCGATTCCGCGACGCTCGGCGCGGTCTCGAGCTCGATTCGCGGGGGATCGCTGTCCGGCACGTTCGCAACGAAGAGCACGCTCAGCGCGACCACCACGCTCTCATTGAAAGCGGACGATACGAGCACCACGCCCTTCAACGGCAACTACAACGCGACGTACGACACGCCGCTCGGCATCAGCGACGTGGCGCGCACGTGGTCGAGCACATCGGGCATCGTGCCGGCCGCGACCATCACCATCGCCGTCGATGGCACCGCCAAAGGCGCAGCCGCCGATTCGCGCGGACTGTGCACGTTCACCGGCAGCTTCAAGCCGCGCGCCACCGGCAAGCATCTGCTCGACGGCACGCTGAATTTCTCGGGCTCGACGTGCTATCTCGACAGCGTGTCGGTGCCCGTGGAAGCCACCGTCGTCAACGGCCTGCTCACGGTGGTCGGCGTCACGCCGCAACGCAACGCCGCGTTCTACTTCTCCGCGCAGTAATCGGGGTTGGGCGGAGCGCATGCGTTTCGCCCGTTCCCTTTGCGCGTGAGCGCATATCCCTATCATCCTTTCTTCGTTGGGCGGGAAGGATGCCGCCTGTACAGTGAACGTTCTCGGCGCTTTGCGCTTCAACGTTCATCGTATGACGACCTTCGCTCGCCTCACACGCATCTTTTCCTGCATCGCGTTGATCGCCGCGTTCGGTGCGCCTTCGAGTCGCGCGCACGCTGAAGGGAGCGTCAGGATCGTCGATCAATACGGTGTCGGTTCCTTGCTGCTGAAAGTGGCGAAAGACCAGAAGCTGATCGAGAAGGAAGGCGCACGCGCGGGCCTTGCCATCGATGTTCAATGGACCACGCTCTCGGGCGGCGCAGCGGTGAACGAAGCGCTGCTGTCAGGCGCGGCCGATATCGCGACGCTCGGCATCGGTCCACTCATGACCATCTGGGACCGCACGCGCGGGCATCAGGACTTCCGCGCAATGTCGGCGCAAAGCGCGGTGCCCGTGTACCTTGTATCGAACGATCCGCGCATTCGCAGCATCAGGGATATCGGTGAGAAAGACCGCATTGCGGTGGTGTCCGTCGCGGTATCGCAGCAAGGGCGGCTCTTGCAGATGGCGTCCGCGCAGGCGTTCGGCGACGCGCAATACGCGCGGCTCGATCGTTATGAAGTGAGCATGCCGCATGCGGACGCCACAACCGCGATGCTCTCGGGCAGTTCCGTCATCAGCCTGCATTTTTCGAATGCGCCGTATCAGTATCAGGAACTCGACGATCCGAAGATCCACAAGGTAATCAGTTCTACCGATATTCTCGGCGGCCTCGCGACGAGCAGCGTCGCGGTCACGTCGGACAAGTGGCGCAAGGATAATCCGAAGACCTATGCGGCGGTACGCGCGGCGCTCGCGGACGCTGCGCGGCTCATCGAAAACGACAAGGCGCAGGCGGCATCCATCTACATCCGGCAGGACGGTTCGAAGCTCGCGCCCGCATTCGTCGAACGCATTCTCAACGACAAGGAAGTCAGCTTCGCCACGACGCCGAACAACACGCTCTCGCTCGGCGCGTTCCTGTACAAGGTCGGCGTAATAAGGCACGAGCCGAAGTCGTGGCGCGACTACTTCTTCGCGGACGACCCCAACGCACAAGGCAGTTGAGCGCCATTTCATCCATCGAACGGAGACACCTCAGTGAACGCAGCCGTTATCGCCCATGATTCGCGCGAAGAGATAGAAGCCCACGATGCGGGTGTGAAAGTGAGTCCGCTGTCGGCGCATATCGGCGCGGAGATCAGCGGTGTCGATCTGAAGCAGACGTTGTCGGCGGCGCAAGTGAAGGCCATTCGCGCCGCGCTCCTGAAGTGGCGCGTCGTGTTCTTTCGCGAGCAGTTTCTGAGTCACGAACAGCATGTCGCATTCTCGGCGCAGTTCGGCGAATTGACGTTGGGACATCCGGTGTTCGGCCATGTCGATGGTCACCCGGAAATCTACTCGATCTCCAAGTTTCGCAAGGCGACGCGCTTCGAAGGACAAGCGCTGCTGCGTCCGTGGACAGGCTGGCATACGGACGTGACGGCGGCGGTGAATCCGCCGTTTGCATCGATACTGCGCGGCGTAACCATTCCGCCCTATGGCGGCGACACGCAATGGACCAATCTCGTGATCGCGTACGAGAAGCTGTCCGCGCCGTTGCGCGCATTCGTCGATGGCTTGCGCGGCGTGCATCGCTTCGCGCCGCCGCAAGGCGCGAGCGGCACGCATGCGTTCTCGCAAGCGGTCGATGCACGCACGCTGATCAGCGAACATCCGCTCGTGCGCGTGCATCCGGAAACGGGCGAACGCGCGCTGTATGTGAGCCCGAGCTTCCTGAAGCAGATCGTGGGACTTGCGCCGCGCGAGAGTCAGGCGCTGCTCGAACTGCTGTGGGAACATGTGACGCGGCCCGAGTTCACAGTGCGCTTCAAGTGGGAAGCGGGCAGCATCGCGTTCTGGGATAACCGTGCGACCGCGCATCTCGCGCCGAGCGATATCTTCGATCTCGACTTCGATCGCCAGCTTTATCGCACGACGCTTGTCGGCGATGTGCCGGTCGGCCCGGATGGAAGAACGTCGGTGGCGATCGAAGGATCGCCCGTGGGTGCAGCGGCTGCGGTGGCGATGAACTAGCGCGCTCATCGCCATTCACGCACGACAACGCGATCAGGCCAGCGCGACGACCGCGATCTCGACCAGCAATTCCGGTGCGGCGAGCTTCGCCTGCACGGTCGCACGCGCGGGCGCGTGGCCTTGCGGCACCCATGCGTCCCACACGGCGTTCATGCCGGCGAAGTCGCGGTCGATGTCCGCGAGCCACACTTGCGCGGACACGAGCCGCGTCTTGTCGATGCCGGCTTTCTCGAGGAACGCATCGATCTTGTCCAGCACCTTTGCGGTTTGCACCTTGATGTCGGGCGTGTGATCGGCGGAAGTCTGACCGCCGACGAACACGAGCCCGCCTGCCTTGACGACGCGGCTCATGCGCTGATTGGTTTCAATGCGAACGATATCGCTCATACGTGTTCTCCGGTATTGAGTATGTTGAATTAGTGAGTGGCGAGATGCCTGGCGTCCGCGTCTGAAGCAGCCGCGCGCGCCTCGAACCGGTCGACGGCGAAGGCATCGAGTGAAATGGATGGCGCGCCATCCAGCATCAGTTCCGACACGAGCTTGCCGCAGCCGGGTCCCAGTTGAAAGCCGCTGCCGCAATATCCGAACGAGTAATAGAGATTCGATGCCTTGCGGCTCGCGGATATCACCGGCAGTTCATCCTCGGTGAACGCTTCGACGCCGGCCCATGCGCGATTCACGCCGAGATGACGCAGATGCGGGAAGAGATCGGTGACGGTCTGCGCGCTGCGCACGAGGCGCATGAAATCCACTTCGCCATGACGGTTCGCCAGCTCCGCGATGCCGATCAGCTTCCCGCCGATCACCACCGTGCCGTTGTCGAATTGCTTGAACGAGAGCGGGCGGCCCGTTGCGCCGAGCGTCGCACGGCAGAAGGGCGCCACGCGATGCGTGACCATCAGCATCAGCCCTTCGGGATGCACCGGCACCGGTTCGCCCACCTGCTTCGCGAGTTCGCCGGACCACGCGCCCGCAGTGACCAAGAGCTTCTCCGCGCTGAACGCGCCTTGTGTCGTATGTGCGAACCACCGCGCGCCTCGCTGCTCGATGCGCCGCACCGGCGTTCCTTCGAGAAACCTCGCGCCGAGCCTTTGTGCCGCGAGGCGAAACGCCGTGGTCGTGCGAAAGGGCAGCGCATAGCCATCGCGCTCGACCCATATGCCGCCCGTCACGTGCCGCGCGAGCGCGGGTTCCAGTTCCAGCACGGTCTCGCGATCGATCACTTTCTCATGCGTGAAGCCATGCGATTCGAGCAGCGCGACGCGTTCACGGCACGCTTCGAGTTCGTCGTCGGTCTCGGCAATCTTTAGTTGTCCGGATGGAACGAAGCCGCCATCCTCGCCGATGAGTTCGGTCATGCCGTGCCATATCTCGCGCGACATCAGCGCGAGCGGAATCTCCGGCAGCGGACGCCCGAGCGTGCGCACGCCGCCCGCGTTCACGCCGGACGAATGACGCGCGACGTAATCCGCTTCGAGCACGATGACCTTCGCGCCGCGACGCGCCAGATGAAACGCGCTGCTCGTGCCGTGCAGGCCGCCGCCGATCACGAGCACATCGGCTTCCTGTACCGCGCGTGCATCATTCACCGGCGAGTTCTCCGAGCGTGAGCGGCTTGATCGGCGGACGAATGCGGTAATAGCCCACTTCCGCGGGCGACACGCGGCGCGCATCCGCGATGACTTCCGTCACCGTGAGACCGCACATGCGGCCCTGGCACGGGCCCATGCCGCAGCGCCCGAACGACTTTGCCTGATTCGGTCCGACACAGCCGAGTTCGACGAACTTGCGCAACTCGCCCGCCGTGACTTCCTCGCATCGGCACACGATGGTCTCGTTGCGCGGAATGCGGTTGACGTCGCGCGGACGATAGAGGCTGTCGAGAAACGGCCGGATGCGCAGCACGCCCGCGAGCGTGCGCCGCTGGGCAAGCGCTTCGGCATCGCGCTTCGCGTCGTTGATCGCGCCGAGTTGCGCGGCCACGGCGAGTCCCGCGAGCATGCCCTGCAAGGCTGCCGCCTGTGCGCCGCCGATGCCCGCGCCATCGCCCGCGACGAAGATGCCAGGCACATCCAACTCGCCCCATGCATCGACCTTGGGCGTGAAGCAGAGCTGGGCATCGTCCCATCGGTGCGATGCGCGCAACGCCTGCGTGAACTGCGTGTTCGGCACGACGCCCTGATGCAGCAGAATAACGTCGGCTTCGATGCGATGCGCCGCGCCTTGCGTCGTGAAGGTGAGCGCGGCCGCGCGCTCCACGTTGTCCGTGCCGATGCGCGCCTCCACGCGCAGGTCGTCGGCGGCCTCGAAGATCGGCACGCCGGCCTCGCGCAACGTGCGAATCAATTGCAGTCCCTTCGAGAGGAACGGCCACGCGCGCAACGCCGACAGCATGTGACGCTTCGCGCGCCAGCGATCTTCGTGGCGCGTGGTATCGACCAATGCGCGGATCGGCACGCCCGCGCGCACGTATTGCCAGCCGAGCAGATACAGCAGCGGCCCGCAGCCCGCGAGGACCGGCGGCGCGGCGGGCACTTCGCCCGCGCTCTTCAAGAGAATCTGCGCGGCGCCCGCCGTCAGCACGCCGGGCAGCGTCCAGCCGGGAATCGGAAAGGGGCGCTCGAGCGCGCCGCTCGCGAGAATCACGCGCTGTGCGTCGAAGCTGCCGATCTTGCCGTCCTTCAGATAATTGACGCCGCGTTCGCGCGTGACCTGCCACACGGTCGCGTTCGTGATGTGGCGCGCGCCGGAAGTAGCGAAAGACTCGGCGATGGTCGCGCCCGCTGCATAGTCGGGGCCGAGTATCTGCTTGCGCTGCGTATCCGCTTTCACGATACCGCGATAAATCTGCCCGCCGACGGCGTCCTGTTCGTCGATCAAGACGGTCTTGAGACCCGCGCGCGCCGCGACGGTCGCCGCGCGCATGCCGGCGGGGCCTGCGCCGACGACGACCACATCGACGGCTTCGGATGCGAAATCAGCGGCCATGCGCGTTCTCCAGAGGGGCATCGGTGAGATTCATCGGCGGCAGATCGCGCGCGCCTTCCTGCGAGCGAATCCGCATGCCGGCCTTCACTTCGACCATGCAGCTCTGGCGGCTCGGCACGCCGTCTATCTCGACGAGGCATTCGAAGCACGCGCCCATCATGCAGTACGGCGCACGCGGCGCGCCCGAGACCGGCGTCGCACGAAAGCGCGACACGCCCGCCGCGAGCAGCGCCGCCGCGACCGAGCGGCCGCCCGGCACGGACAGGCGCTGATCGTTGAACCAGATGTCGATGGCCGCGCCTTCGCCGTTTAGCGGCTTGAACAACGTCGTGTGAGAAGTCATGTCGGATTCAGTGTGCGAGTGTCAATTGTTCGGCGTTCCCGAAACGGCGCGCGGAAAACGCGGGCAATTCGTCGGGCATCGGCGCACCCGCGATCCACGGCGCGATGCGCATGGCATGCGCCGCCGCGAGCGTCACGCCGCTATGACAAGTGACGACGAACGCGCCCGGGTGCGCTTCGGACTGGTTGTAGATCGGGAAACCGTCGGGGCTATAGACGCGCAACGCGGCCCACATGCGCACGAGCCGCACGTTTTGCAGCATCGGAAAGGCGCGCACGCCGCGACGCGCGATGTCGGCGAGCACGTGCGTCGTGGTGAAATCGTTGAAGCCGACTTCTTCCATTGAATCGCCGAACTGCACGGAACCTTCGTCGGTTTGACGCACGTTGAGCGTCGGATAGTGGAGAAACGGCGCGACGCGTTCGCTCACGAGCACTTGCCCGCGATTCGGCGCGACCGGCGCGTTCAGCCCGACGAACGGCGCGAGCGTGCGATTGCCGAGGCCCGCCGCGAGCACCACGCGCGATGCGCGATACGTGCCGCGCTTGCCGTGCACGACGAAGCCGTTCGCCTCCGGCACGATGCGTTCCGCGCGTTCGCCCGACACGAGCGTCACGCCGCGCGCCTGCATCGCCACATGCAGCGCGCGCAGCAGCTTGAGCGGATTGACGTGGCCGTCCATCGGCGTGTAGCTCGCGCCGATCACCGTCCGGCCGATTTGCGGAATGCGCGCGCGCACGTCGGCGGCATCGAGCATTTCGTAGGGATAGTCGCCCAGTTCGGCCTTGAGCGTCGAGAGGCGTTTTTCGCGGTCGGCGAGCTCGGCGTCGTTGAAACAGAAGTGGAAGCCGCCCGGCTGCTTGAGCGCCACGTCGATGCCCGTTTCCTGCAACAACGAGTCCGCCAGTTGCGGCCAGCGCGTGGCCGAACTGCGCGACCATCGCGCGTAAGGCGAAAGACCGTAGCCCTTGCCCTGAATCCACACGAGGCCGAAGTTGCCGCGCGAGGCGCGAAAACCGCCGTCGTCCTCGTCGAGCACGGTCACGCGCGCGCCTTCGCGGGCGAGGCCGTACGCCACGGCTGAACCGACGAGGCCGCCGCCGAGCACCAGCACGTCGGGGCTGGAAGATGTCATCGCGCTTCTCCGATCAGAATGCGGTCGAGTCCGACCATGCGGTCGAGCAGAATCATCAAGAGCACCGTGCCGACGATCAGCACCGCCGACACCGAGGCGACCAGCGGATCGATCGTCTGCGCGATCTGGTTGTACATGGCGACGGGCAGCGTCGTGGTGCCGGGCGTCGCGACGAAGATGGTCATCGTGAGTTCGTCGAAGCTCTGGATGAAGGACAGCACCCAGCCGCCCGCGACACCCGTGCGAATCATCGGCAGCACCACGCGGCGAAACGCGGTGAAGCGGCTCGCGCCACACGAGAGCGCGGCGCGTTCGGCATCGCGATCGAGTCCTACCGCCGACGACAACGCGAGCCGCAGCGCATACGGCAGCACGATGATCACGTGCGCGCACACCAGCGACCAGAACGATCCCGACAGGTGCAGGAGCGACAGGAAGCGCAGGAACGCGATGCCGAGCACGACCGCGGGAATCATCATCGGCGAGAGAAAGAAGCTCGTGAGCGCGGCGCGGCCCGGAAAGCGATAACGGGCGATGGCGAGCGCGGCAGGCACCGCGAGCAGCACGCCGATGGTCGCCGCCGCGAACGCGAGGCGGATCGACAGCCAGAAAGCCGCGACGATGTCGCCGTTCTCGAGGATCGCGCGGAACCAGCGCAGCGACGCGCCATCGAAGGGCATCGAGATGAAGCCCTTGTCCGTGAACGCGACGAGCATTACCACCGCGAGCGGCGCAATGATGAACGTGAGAAAGAACGCGTTATAGACGAGGCCGAGTATGCCGTTCTGTTTCATGTCGTTGCCTCGCGCTCAGTCGAAGATGTGCTTGAAGCGGCGTTCGGCGAGCCGGCTGCAGCCCATCACGATCGCCACGTTCGCAATCAGCAGCAGCACCGCGATGCTCGCGCCGAGCGGCCAGTTCAGCGTGCCGAGGAATTCGTCGTAGGCGGCGGTGGCGACCACTTTCAGACGCCTTCCGCCGATGAGCGCGGGCGTCGCGAACGCGGATGCCGACAACGCGAACACGATGATCGATCCGGACAGCACGCCCGGCATGATCTGCGGCAGCACCACGCGTCGAAACACCGCGAACGGCGATCCGCCGAGCGAGCGGCCCGCCCATTCCACCTGGCTGTCGAGCTTCTGCATGTTCGCCCACACGGACATCACCATGAAGGGCACCAGAACGTGCGTGAGCGCGATGATCATGCCGGTCATCGTGAAGACGAGGCGAATGGGTTCGTCCGTGATATGCAGCGCCTGCAACACGTTGTTGAGCACGCCGTTGTTGCCGAGCAGGATCTGCCAGCCGAGCGTTCTCACGACCACGGAAATGAGCAGCGGACCGAGCACGATGAGCAGGCACAGCGACTGCCACGGCCGCTTCATGCGCGCAAGCACGATGGTCTCCGGCACGCCGAGCACGATGGACAGCAGCGTCACCGCGAACGCAAGCCCCGCCGTGCGCAGGAAGATCGTGCCATAGTAAGGATCGCTAACGACGTTCCAATAGTTCGTCAGCGTGTACGTGCTTTGAATGCCGGCGGTATCGCTGAAAACGCGGAACGACAGCATCAGCGTGAGCAGCAACGGCACCAGCAAGAGGCCGATGAACAGCAGCAGCGCGGGACCGGACAGCAGCCACGGCGCGGCGCCGGGACGCGCGTCGTCAAGCGTGGCCATGCGCGCCTCCCGCCGTGTCTTGCGTGAGCACGCGCAGGTCGTCGTCGGTCCATGCAAGGCCGACTTCATCGCCTTCCTCGGGCGGCGGCGCGCCATGATTCGGCTGCGCCACGCGCAATTTGCCGAGATGCGTCTCGACTTCGAGCAGCCATTGATTGCCGACGAACACGCGCGTGGAAATGCGTCCGCGCACGCGGGCATCGCCATTGGCGAGGTGCAGTTTCTCGGGGCGGATATACACGTTCACCGCGCCATCGACATGACGGCCTTCATGCGGCACATGCAGCGTCGCGCCCGCGACGGACACTTCCGCGCAACGCGGATTGCGCCGCAGCACTTCGCCCGAGAACGCATTCGTGCGCCCGAGAAACGTCGATGCGAACGGCGTCGCGGGGCGTTCATACGCGTCGTACGGCGTGCTCAGTTGCGCGATGGTCCCGCGATGCATCACCGCGATGCGATCGCTCATGGTCATTGCTTCGACCTGATCGTGCGTGACGAGAATCGTCGTGATGCCGAGGCGCTTCTGGATGGCGCGCAACTCGATGTGCATCTCTTCTCGGAGCTTGGCGTCGAGGTTCGACATCGGCTCGTCGAGCAGCAGCAGTTCGGGTTCCATCGCAATGGCCCGCGCGATGGCCACGCGCTGCCGCTGGCCGCCCGACAGTTCCTTCGGATAGCGATGCCCGAGGCCGTTGAGCCGCACGAGCGCAAGCGCTTCGGCCACGCGCGCTTCGCGCTCCTTGCGCTTGACCTTGCGCATTTCCAGCCCGAAGCCGACGTTGCCCGCGACCGTCATGTGCGGAAAGAGCGCATAGCTCTGGAACACCACGCCGATGCCGCGCTTCTCCGGGCGCTCGTGCGTGATGTCGCGGCCATCGAGCAGAATGCGGCCCGTGCTCGGCGTGACGAAGCCCGCGACCATTTGCAGCGTCGTCGTCTTGCCGCAGCCCGAAGGCCCGAGCAGCGAGAGAAGTTCGCCGCGCTCGACATCGAGATCGAGTTGCTCGATGGCGGTGAAATCGCCGTAGCGTTTGGAAATGCCTTGCAGCGTCAGGAAGGCCATGCGCCTTGCTCCTTCATCGAGTCACGTGCACCAGAGCCGGTGTGGGAATCAGCGTTCGACCGAACGGTTCCAGCGCTCCGTCCATTCCGTGCGATGCTGGTTGATGCTCGTCCAGTCCATCGGCGTGAGCTTCGCGATCTGGTCCGGGCCATAAGGCACGCGCGCGGCAACTTCCGGCGTGAGCTTGACCGTCTTGTTGACCGGACCAAGGCCGATAGCCTGCGCCTGCATCGCCTGCACTTCGGGGCTCAGGATGTACTGCACGAATTGCTGCGAGAGCTGCGGCTGCGCGTTCTCCGCGACGGCGCATGCGGCCACCTGCAGCGCGACCGCGCCTTCCTTCGGATACACGAACTTGAGCGGAAAGCCCGTGTTTTGCAGGGCCACGGCGCGGCCGCTGCCGTAGGGCGCGAGGATCACGTCGCCGGATTGCATCTGGCCGTCCATCTCGCCGGGCGTCGGCGCCCACGAAAGCACGTTCGGCGCGACCTGCTTGGTCATCGCGGTGAAGCCGGGATCGATGTTCTTCTCGCCGCCGCCGTTCAGGCGCGCGAGCATCACGAGCGTATGCAGGCCATACGTGTTGGTGATCGGCGGCACGCCGAGCTTGCCCTTGATGCGCGAGTCCGTGAGCACCTTCCACGAATCGGGCGGCGGCAGGCCCGCCTTCCTGAACGCTTCCTCGTTATAGCCGATGCCGGTCGCCACCATGCCGACGCCCACGGCCGTCGGCCCGATCTTCGCGAGCGGATAGAGGTCGTTCATCACGGGTGCGTCTTCGATCTTCGCGCAAAGGCCGAGCTGCATCGCCTGATACATGGGGCCGTCGTCCATCACCGCGACGTTGATCTGCTGATGGCCCTTTTGCGCCTGCAATTTCGCGAGCGTGTCGCTGGAATTGCCGGCGACATAGACGATCTTGACGTTATGCGCCTTCTCGAACGGCGGAATCACCTTCTGCCGATACAACTGCTCGTTCGAGCCGCCCACGTTGGCGACATAGAGCGTCGTTTCGGCATGCGAGAGCAGCGGGGCAGCAAGGCAGAGTGCGGCGAAGGCGGGGGCGGACAGACGGCGATGCAACGCTCTTTTCATGACGACGATCTCCAGTTCCGGTATGTGCGAGGCGGCTTCGAACCTGAGCCTGAGAGGCAGTGTCGCGCCGGCGGTTCATATCGTCCAATACGAATAAAATACCTATCCATGCAGGGATGATATGGATCATGGTTGTTCCGATGAGGGAAAACGCGCATGAATCTGAAGCACATCGAGGCGTTTCGCGCAGTAATGGTCTCGGGGTCGATGACCGCCGCCGCCAAGGCGCTGTTCACGTCGCAGCCCAACGTGAGCCGCCTCATTTCACAGCTCGAACGCGACACGGGCCTGCAGCTTTTTCAGCGCAGCGGCGTGCGCCTGATCCCGACGAGCGAAGGCACCGCATTCTTCCGCGAAGTGGAGCGGGCGTTCGTCGGTTTGCAGGGACTCGCCAACGCGGCGGCGCAGATCCGCAATCTCGGCAGCGGCCGTCTGCGCATCGCGGCGATGCCGTCGGCGGGCATGACGCTCGTACCGCATGCCATCAAACGCTTCGTCGCGCTGTTTCCGGAAGTCACGGTGTCGTTGCACGTGAATACGTCGGGCACGATCAATCACTGGACCGCCTCGCAGTTCTGCGATCTGGGCGTGGCCGTGTATGTGAGCGAGGCGTCGGACTGCGAGATCGAGCAGCTATCCAGCGTGGCCGCCGTTTGCGTGATGCCGGCGGCGCACAGGCTCGCGGCGAAGCGTGTCATCCGGCCCGAGGATCTCGAAGGCGAATCGTTCATTTCGCTCTGTCACGGGGACGGCACGCGCGCCATGATGGACGACGTGTTCCAGCGCGCGGGCGTCAATCGCGTGCTCGCCATCGAGGCGCAATACACGGCCATGTGCTGCGAAATGGTGCGGCACGGGATGGGCGTGACGCTCGCGCATCCTATCGTCGCGCGCGACTATGCGGGGCCGGAGATCGCCATTCGGCCGTTTCTGCCGGCCACGCTGTTTCCGATGTATCTGCTCTTTCCGCCGCACAGGCCGCGCGAGCGGCTCGCCACGGCGTTCGTCGATGTCCTGCGCGGGTTGCAGGACGAACTGCTCGCGGAAGTGGTGCCGCCAAGGCGTATCGCGCGCGCGGCGCGTTGACGCTTTCGCACGCACATCGCGCATCGCTTGACCCAGGTCAAGGGCCGCTTTCGCCGCGCGAATAAAGTGGCCGGGTTCATCCAACGCCAATGTGTGAGGAGCCCGATGATGAAAGCACTCGTCTACCACGGTCCGGGAAGAAAGTCGCTCGACGAGCGTCCGTTGCCGAAGGTCGTCGCGCCCACGGATGCGATCGTCCGCGTGACGCGCACGACCATCTGCGGCACCGACCTGCATATCCTCAAGGGCGACGTGCCGACGTGCGAGCCCGGCCGCGTGCTCGGGCACGAAGGCGTGGGCGTCGTCGAACATGTCGGCGCGGCGGTCGCGGCGTTCAAGCCGGGCGATCACGTGCTGATCTCGTGCATTTCGTCGTGCGGAAAATGCGATGCGTGCCGGCGCGGCATGTACTCGCATTGCGCGACGGGCGGCTGGATTCTCGGCAACAAGATCGACGGCACGCAGGCCGAATACGTGCGCATTCCGCACGCCGACACGAGCCTGTATCCGATTCCCGCGGGCGTGGAGGAAGAAGCGCTCGTGATGCTGTCGGACATTCTGCCGACGGGCTTCGAATGCGGCGTGCTCAACGGCCGCGTGCAGCCGGGCTCGACCGTCGCGATCGTCGGCGCGGGACCGATCGGACTCGCCGCCCTGCTCACCGCGCAGTTCTACACTCCGGCGCAGATCATCATGATCGATCGCGACAAGCACCGGCTGGAAGTGGCGAGCACGTTCGGCGCGAGCGCGTGCATCGACATTGCGCGCACCGATCCCGTCGAGGAAACGCTGCGCCTGACCGACGGCGCGGGCGTCGATTGCGCGGTGGAAGCGGTGGGCGTGCCTTCGACGTTCGAGCTGTGCCAGGCGATCATCGCGGCGGGCGGGACCATCGCGAATGTCGGCGTGCATGGCGTGAAGGCGGACCTGCATCTGGAAACGCTGTGGGACCGCAATATCAACATCACGACGCGGCTCGTCGATACCGTCAGCACGCCGATGCTGCTCAAGACCGTGCGCGCGGGGCGGCTCGCGCCGAAGCAGCTCATTACGCATCGCTTCGGGCTGAACCGCGTGCTGGATGCTTACGACACGTTCAGCCGCGCGGCGGAGACCGGTGCGCTGAAGGTGATCATCGAAGTGGCGTGAAGCGCTTTCCTTGCGGAGGATGGCCGTGTCCAGAGTGCTCGTGGTCTGCTATTCCCGAAGCGGCCGGACGCGCGCGGTCGGCGCGGCGATCGCCAGGCGGCTGGAGGCCGATTTCGAAGCGATCGCCGAGCCTGAGGATCGCGCGGGGCCGATCGGTTATGCGCGCGCGATCATCGATACCGTGTTCGGACGCACCGTTCGCGTCGACGCTCCCCGGCACGAACCCGCGTGCTACGAGCTGGTGGTCATCGGCACGCCGGTCTGGGCGGGCACCGTGAGCGCGCCGGTGCGTTCGTGGATCCTCGCCAACCGGCGCAAGCTGCCGTACGTGGCCTTTTTCTGCACGGAGCACATGCGTGGCGAGTCCACCGCATTCAGGGACATGACGGCGGCGAGCGGCAAGCAGCCGGTGGCGCGCTGTGCGATCAGGGGCAACCCCGGCGACGACGGCGAACGCCGCCTGCTGGATGCTTTCGCCGATCGCATCCGGCGCAAGCTCGCGCGCATCGACAAGGTGGAGTGGGTCGTCTAGTTTCGCCATGACAGTGTGAAGTCAGCGCTTCAACGCATCGGGGCAATCAGAACAGGACGATGGGAGTTGCCGATCATGGGCCTCGGAATGCAGATCGCGTGCCTCGGATTCGCGAGTCCCGGCGAGGTGGAGCGCGATGCCGGCGCGGAACTCGTGCTTCTATCGCGCACGGCGGGCGATATTCTCGACTGTCATCTGACCGTCGAGTCTTACGACGACGAATCGGGGCGCAGGCTCCATCGCGCGCGGCTCGACATGGTCACGTGCGACTTAGAGCTGCTGCCGGGGCCGGGCATGACGGATGCCGAATCGCGCGTCGCAATACATCGCGCTTTCGAGCATGCGGAGCACGTGCTGCGGGAACGCGGGTCCGGGCGTTGATCTACATCAACGTTCATGCAGACTCGCGCGCGATGATTGAGAGCGTAGGTCACGGTGCATGCGCCGCGCGCTTCCACGTCCTGCGAGGCCCCTCATCATGGACATTGCGTTTCCCGCCACTCCGCCCGTCTATCAGGGCGACGAACCCGCGCTCACGTTCGACGCAATCGCCGACGGCGAGCACATCGCCTGCACGATATCGGCGGAAGCGCTGCGCGACCATTTCGGCGCGGCGTCGTCGCGGGAAGAGGACTTGCGGCGCGCGTTCGAGAACAACCGCGTCGCGATAGAAGGCGCCGCCGAGCAATTGCTCACGAGCGTCGGACGCAAGCCGGTCATGCTTCGCAGCGGCTACTTCCGGTTCAGCGGCAGCGTGCCGTCGGGATTCAACGCACATCGCGATCCACGTGTGACGAGCGGCACCCCTTCCGCGCAACACGAATCCGAGCTGCAAAAGCCGCCCGAAGCCGCGAAGAAGCCGCGCGGCGGACGGGAGACGCCCGGAGCCAAATGATGCGCGCGATGCTCTATGACGGAACATCGCCCGAATTGCGCGCCGCCGAACTCGACGATCCCGTCGCGGGCGCGGGCCAACTGCTGATCGATATCGCCGCGTGCGGCGTGTGCCGCACCGACCTGCATGTGGTCGATGGCGAACTCGCGCATCCGAAGCGCCCGGTGATACCGGGGCACGAAGTCGTCGGTCGCGTCGCGGCGATCGGCGCGGGCGTCGAAGGCTTCTCGCCCGGCGAGCGCGTCGGCGTGCCGTGGCTCGGCCATACGTGCGGGCAGTGCCGTTATTGCGCGAGCCATCGCGAGAATCTGTGCGATGCGCCCGGCTTCACCGGCTATACGCTCGATGGCGGCTATGCCACGCGCATCGTCGCCGATAGCCGTTTCTGCCTGCCGTTGCCGTCGCGCTATTCGGACGTCGAAGCCGCGCCGCTGCTGTGCGCCGGACTCATCGGCTATAGAACGCTGAAGATGGCGGGCGACGCGAGGCGCATCGGCATATACGGGTTCGGCGCGGCGGCGCATATCGTCGCGCAAGTGGCGCGCCACGAAGGGCGCACGGTCTACGCGTTCACGCGGGCGGGCGATACGGCGGCGCAAGCGCTCGCGCTCGATCTCGGCGCGCACTGGGCCGGCAGCAGCGACGAACGCGCGCCCGACGAACTCGATGCCGCGCTGATCTTCGCGCCCGCCGGTGCGCTCGTGCCGGTCGCGCTCGGCGCGGTGGCGAAGGGCGGCGTGGTGGTGTGCGGCGGCATCCACATGAGCGACATTCCCGCGTTTCCTTATGCGCTGCTTTGGGGCGAGCGGCGCATCGTATCGGTGGCGAACCTGACGCGCGCGGACGGCGCGGCGTTCATGGCCTGCGCGGACGCCGTTGCGCTTCGCATTCGCACACGAACCTACGCGCTCGCCGATGCAAACCAGGCGCTCGCCGATCTTCGCGCGGGACGGCTGGCGGGCGCGGCGGTATTGCGCATCGGCGATTGAGGTCAAGCGCGACCGTCGCTCATCATCGCGCTCAAAGGCAGCGTCACGTCGATGCGGAATCCTTCGCCCGGCCTGCTATGAAACACGATGACGCCGCCCAGTTGCCGCACGCGTTCGCCCATGCCGAGCAGGCCGAATGCGCTCGGGTCGCGCTTGCCGAGGGTCGCGCCGCGGCCGTTGTCCTCGATGCGCAACGTGCAGTGCGCCGCCGTGCAGCCGATGACGATGCGCACTTCGCTCGCCTCTGCATGCCGCGCGACGTTCGTGAGCGCTTCCTGCACGAGCCTGAATACCGAGGTCGATGCCGCCGCGCCGAATTCGATCTCCTCGCCTTCGATGACGAGCGCGATCTCGATGCCGTAGCGGCGGCGAAAGTCGTTGACGAGCCACTCGATGGCGGCGAAGAGACCGAGGTCGTCGAGCACGGGGGGGCGCAGGCCAGCCGCGATTCGTCTGACCGAAGCGATGATCGTGTCGATCTGCGCTTCTATCGGCTGGATGTCGGCGCGCGGAGGGCGTGCGGCGGCGTTGCCGAGCGTGGCGATCTGCATCTTCAAAGCGGCCAGCTGCTGGCCGAGGTCGTCGTGCAATTCGCGCGCAATCGACGCGCGTTCGTTTTCGAGCGCGGCCTGCACGTGCGCGGATAAATCGCGCGCATGCTGAAGTTCAGCCAGGCGCAGGCGGTCGGTCAGGTCGCGCGTGACCTTGGCGAAGCCGATCAGCTTGCCGTTCGCGTCATGCAGCGCCGTGACGACGACGTTCGCCCAGAAGCGCGTGCCGTCCTTGCGAACGCGCCAGCCTTCGTCCTCGATGCGGCCCGCACGCGCCGCTGCATCGAGTTCGTGTTGCGGCTTGCCCGTCTCGACATCTTCGCGCGGATAAAAGACCGAAAAATGACGGCCCACGATTTCGCACGCGTCATAGCCTTTGATACGTTGCGCGCCATTGTTCCAGGTAGCGACATGACCGCGCGCATCGAGCAGAAAGATGGCGTAGTCCTCGACCGTTTCCACTAAAAGGCGGAAGTGCGCGTCGGTCTGCAAGGGCGAAGAAAGCGTCGGTTCGTCGGGCGTCATGAACGGATCGATTGAGGTTCGGATCGGTTGAAGTTCGGGCCGCATGTGCCAGTGTAGACGCCGCGACTTGGCGCGTCACGTCACGACGTGCGCGGTCCCGCATCCGGCGCATATGACGCACGATTGACACACGTCAAGGCTGTGCATGGCGTGAAGGGTATCGTGGACACGCATAAGCCAGAAGCAGCGGTCGCTTCGATCAACTGACGAATTCACTCGAATCCAACATTCAAGGAGCCCATCATGCAAGCACGCGATGTGATGACATCGAACGTCGTGACCGTCACGCCCGACACCACCGTCCGCGAACTGGCGCAATTGCTGGTGAAGCATCGCATCAGCGCGACGCCGGTCGTCGATGAAAAGGGGCATGTGATCGGCATGGTCAGCGAAGGCGACCTGCTTCATCGCAGCGAAACCGATACCGAGAAGCGCCAGGGCCGGCGTTCATGGTGGCTCGATCTCGTCGGCTCCGATGGCGCGGCGGACTACGTGAAGTCGCACGCGCGCAAGGTCGGCGAGATCATGAGCCGCAACGTGGTGTGCGTGGAAGAGGACGCGTCGCTCGGGGAAATCGCCGCGTTGCTGGAAAGCCGGCACATCAAGCGCGTGCCGGTGCTGCGCGACCGGCGGCTCGTCGGCATCGTCAGCCGTTCGAATCTGGTGCAGGCGCTGGCTTCCGCGCCGGACGACGAAGCCGAGCCGGGTGTATCCCCGAGCGATAACGAAATCCGCGCGATGCTCATGGGCGAACTCTCCGGGCGCGGCTGGGCGTTTCCCGGGCGCAATATCGTCGTGCGCAACGGCGTCGTGCATTTGTGGGGCACGGTCTGGTCCACGGAACAACTCGAAGCCATGCGCACCGCTTCGGTGAATATTCCCGGCGTGAAGTACGTGGAAGACCACACCATTCCGTATCCCATCATGCCGGGCATCTGACCGAGCGCTTATCCGTGCACGGGCGGATGCGTGACGATCGACGTCAGCTCCGCCACCGGCGCGCGCAGTTTCGCGAGGTCGGGCGTCGGGCGCTTGAGCGCATCGTCGTTGGCGAACGCGGTTTCGAGCGCTTCGGCGATATCGAGCAGGCGCGCATCGCCACGAAGCGCGCCGATGAGTTGCAGGCCGAACGGCATGCCCGCGTGATCGACACCGCACGGCAGCGAGACCGCGGGGTTCGTCATCAGCGAGATGACGTAAGTGAGGCCGAGCCAGCGATAGTACGTGTCGAGCGGCTTGCCGTTGATCGCGTCGAGATGCCATTGCGACCACGGGAACGGCGTGATGGGCGTGGTCGGTGAGACGATGATGTCGTAGCGCTGCAACTGCTGCTGAAAGCGTCGATACAGCGTGGTCTGCGTCGCGTGCGCCCACACGACATCGGCGAGGGTCATCGTCACGCCCATTTCGTAGTTCGCGCGCGTGTTCGGTCCGAGCAGCGACGGATCGCGCTCATACGTCTCGCGGAACTGGGCGATGAAGTTCTGCGCGCGAATGACATCGAAAGTGCGATGCACGTCGGTCATATCGAACGCGACAGGCTCGCAAACCCCCACATGCTCGGCGAGCTTCTGCATCTTCGCGCGGAAGGTGGCGCGTGTTGCGTCATCTAATGCGCAATCGCCGAAGTCCTCGGTGAAGCCGATACGCAAGCGCGCGATACCCATCGGCCGGCGTTGCGCGAAGGCGTCGGCATCGATTTCGTAGCCGAGCGGATCGCGCGCGTCGAAGCCCGCTTGCGCCGCGAGCAGAAGGCGCGTGTCCGCGACGGTGCGCGCCATCGGCCCGCTCACGGTGATGGGCGTCCAGCCGAGCTCGCGCCGGTCGCTCGGCACGAGTCCCGGCGAAGGTCGAAAGCCGACCACGCCGCATAACGCCGCAGGAATGCGCAGCGAGCCGCCCGTGTCCGATCCCGTGCAAAGCGGCAGCATGTCGGTGGCGAGCGCGACCGCCGATCCTCCCGACGATCCGCCCGCGTTCAGCAAGGGCGCGAACGGATTGCCCGTCGCGCCCCACACCACGTTGCGCGTGTTCGCGCCCGCGCCCATCTCCGGCGTGTTCGTCTTCGCCGCGACGACGGCGCCCGCCGCACGAATGCGCGCGACCATCGCGTTGTCGTGCTCGGGGATGTTCGCGCGATAAAGCGGCGAGCCGTACGTGGTGAGCACGCCCGCCGTTTCTTCCAGATCTTTCACGCCGATGGGCAAGCCATGCAGCAAGCCGAGCGGCTCCCCCTGCATGACGGCTTCTTCCGCGCGATGCGCCTCTACGCGCGCGCGTTCGAAGCAACGCGCGGCCAGGGCGTTGACGGCGGGATTGACGGCTTCGATGCGCGCGATGCACGCGTCGAGCAATTCGACCGGCGACACATCGCGGTCACCGATGAGCCTGCGTGCATCGACGGCGGAAAGGGAAACGAGCGAGTCTTGCGTCATGTTCGTTAAAGGGGGTGTGGGCGAGGCGGTCAGTATCGCGCGTGTTACGGATTGCTGCATCGCGCGGCGTCGCGCTTACCTCGACGGACCTCGCGGATCGCGCCGGACAACGGCAAAGCTCAACGCAATCGATCCGAGGGCCGGACGCTCTTCCACCCGAATGCGCCGAGGGCGTGGTGAAGGCGGGGGCGATGTCGTATCGGCACGGGCGGCGGGCTTCTTGACGGACATATCACGCTCCTCGAACGAAAGTTGAGAAAGCCATTGAACGCCGCTTCGTTCGATTTGTAAAATGAATGATTGTCTGTGTTCAATCACCAAACGGAATGGAAATCAAACTGCTGAAGACGTTCATCGCCGTCGCGGAACTGCGTCATTTCAGCCGCGCCGCCGATGCGCTGCACATGAGCCAGCCCGCGCTCAGCAAGCAGATCGGCGCGCTGGAGGCGAGCGTCGGCGGGAAGCTTTTCGAGCGCGGCAGGCACGGCGCGGAACTCACGCTGTTCGGCGAGCGTTTTTTGCCCGATGCGCAGTCGCTCGTCGGCGACGCCGACGACATGCTCGCCCGCGCGCGCGATGCGAGCAGCGGCCGCGTCGGGCATTTGCGAATCGGGATCTGTCTGTCGGTGCTGACGCTCGTGCCGCGCGTGATCGCTGAGTTTCGGCGCGAGAATCCGGGCGTGGCGATCACGTTGAGCGACCTGTCATCGGCGGAGCAGGCGCGGCGGCTTCTTGCGGGCAAGCTCGACGCAGGCTTTCTGCGCTTGCCGGCGGCCGCGGGATTGTCGTCGTTCAAGGTGATCGATGAAGGCCTCGCGCTCGCCATGCCGGCGCAAAGCCGCTACAAGCGCCTGCCCGCCAATCTGGACGTGCTGAACGACATCGGGTTCATTGCGTTGTCGCGCGCACGCGGGCCGGGCCTTGCCGCTCAGATCGACCGATGGTGCAGCGAGCGGCGCTTCGTGCCGAACGTCACGCAACATGCGGAAGACGTGCAGTCGGTGCTGACATCGGTGGCGGCGGGCGTGGGCGTCGCGTTCATTCCGTCGCGCGCGCAACACTTGCTGCGCGATGCGACCGTGCTGCCGCTGCCGGGCAAACAGGCGAAGTGGCGCGTGGGACTCGCGTGGCCATCGGCGCGAGAACATGCGGTGACGGCGCGCTTCGTGTCGCACGTGCGCGGGGCGCTATCGCGCCAAGCGAACGATTGAGGCACGCTCCTTGCGCCATGCATCGACGGTAAAGCGCCATGCAAGGAGGACACCGTCATGAAAGGACAGAGCAACGAAAACGCGGGACACATCGACAACCCGAAGGCATCGCCCACGTCGAATGCCGAGAAGGATCCCGACGAATGGGTGACCGGCGACGAGCCGATGACCGGCGCGCAAGCGTCGTATCTGAAGACGCTGTCGGAAGAGGCGAAGGAGCCGTTCGATCCGTCGCTGACGAAAGCCGATGCCTCGCGCCGGATCGAAGAACTGCAGGAAAAGACGGGCCGCGGACAAAAGTCCTGACGCCGCGAGCCGAAGACGATCATGCCGCCGCGCGCAAGGGCGGCGGCATGATCGTCGACATCTACATCGGCAAGCCGCTTAGAACTTGTAGCCGATCGAGAGGAACGTCACGACCGGATCGAGCTTGATCTTCGACTCGCTCTTGACCGTGCCCACCGCCGATTGCGTTTCGAGCGTCGCGCGGGACTTCAGCCACATATACGACACCGAGAACGCCGCCGACCAGTGTTCGGTGAAGTTGTACGTGAATCCCGCGTTGACGACCGGCGCGAACGAGCTGCTGAGCTTCACGCTCGTCGGTCCCGTCAGCGCGCTGCCGTACTGGTTCGAGTAGAGGAATGCGCCGCTTCCCATCGCGCCGTTCAGCTTCTCGTCCGAGAACCACACATACGAGCCGCCCGCGCCGAGATACGGACGGAAGCGGCTTTGGGCGCTGCCGAAGTAGTACTTGAGCAGCAGCGTCGGGCTCCATTCGCGCGCCGAGCCGAGCTTGCCGAACGGGCTCAGCGTGCCGGTGCCGTACAGGTTGAACTTGGGCGGCACGCCGAACACGCCTTCAGCGGCGATGTGATCGGTGATGAAGTACGTCGCGGTGAAGCCGACCGTATCGGCGTCGCTGACGGATGCGCCCGCGCCCGGTGCCGTGGTCGTCTGACCAAGCGCCATGATCTTGAACGGACCGCTCGATTCCTGCGGCGCGAAGTGCATCCACCCGGCGTTGACGACGACACTGCCCGCCGCCTGTGCGTGAGCGCCCGTGACACATAGGGCCGCGGCGGCCGCACACGCAAATTGCTTCTTGTTCATTGCTTTTCCAGATTGGTTCCAGGTTGCCGGGCAGAGCGAATCCGCTCCGCGCATGACGAACGCATGGCGGATACGGATGACGCTCTTGAATCAGCGGAAGACGGTCGGTTACAGGCAGCAGTCGAGGCTCATCTTGAAGTACTCGTAGCTCATCGCGATGCTGCGACGCACTTCGTGCACTTCATCGACGCCCGGCGCGTTGCCGAGCAGCGTAGCGACGATTTCGAGCGCTTCCCACGGATGCGCATCGTCGTAGTGGGCGTGCAGGCTGAGCCAGCGCATGGCCTTGCGGCGAATCGATACCGGGAAGCTGTTCGCGTACGTCTCGCTGCTGCACACGAGCGTCGCCCATTCGCCGGTCACGCCTTCGATCGCGAAGTTCGTCGCGGCGATGCTGGCCGCGAGCGGGTCCGTGCTGCTGCTCTTCCAGCACCAGTGGCTGAGCGCATACGCGAGCGTCGGGCCGTTGGCCTTCATCAGCGCGCGCTTGCTCACGTCATGAGCGGCCGCCCAGTCCACCCAGTAATCGGCGTGATTCTGCTCGACGCGGATATTGCGCGTCAGGTAGCGGCGAGCCAGGTCTTCGCCGCGCGAATGGCCATAGCGCACCTTTTGCAGGTTCATCGCCATGTATTGCGGGAACTGCTCGACGACCGGCCAGCCGTTCACGAGGAACGCTTCGGCCTGGCGAGCTTCGAGCTTCGCCTCGCGCATCGCCGCGAAAATCGGATGCTTGACGATAGCCTGCTTCGCCTCGCTGGTATCGTTCAATACGTCGCCAAGCCATGCCGGGTAACTCGCGATGTCCTTCAGGTCGCCAACCCGCTGAAAAGTCGGATCCAAAACGTGCACTCCTCTTAGATGTTGATATGTTCGACGTGCTGTGCCCAGGGTTCGGGCCGTCCGACATGGAAGCCTTGTACGTAATCGACGCCCATCTCCCGTAGCGCGCGAAGGATCGCCTCGCTTTCCACGTATTCCGCAATCGTCAGACGGCCCATCGAGTGGCCGATATCGTTGATGGCCGCTACCATGTCTTTATTAACGGCATCCTTGAGCATGTCCTTGATGAATCCGCCGTCGATCTTGACGTAGTCGACCGGTAGATGTTTCAGATAGCCGAAGGAGGACATGCCCGCGCCGAAGTCGTCGAGCGCGAACTTGCAGCCGCGCTTCTTCAGCTCGCGGATGAAACGCGCGGCGGCGGCAAGATTGGCGACGGCGGTGGTCTCGGTCACTTCGAAGCAGATCGACGAAGCCGCGACGCCGGTGATCGCGAACTGCTCGTTGAGATACTGGAGGAAGCGCTCATCGCCGATGGATGCGCCCGACAGGTTGATGCCGTACTCCATGCCGTCGGTATCCGGCATCTGCGCGAGCGTCGAGAACACCGCGCGCACCACCCAGCGGTCGATGGCGGACATCAGCCCATAACGCTCCGCTGCCGGCATGAAGAGTCCGGGCGGCACGATATCGCCGCGCTCGCCCACCATGCGCAACAGAATCTCCCTATGACGCGGATGCGCCGTGCCGTTATGGCGCGCGCCCTGCAGCGCGGTCGCGCAGATGTCTTGCGCGTAGAGGCAGAAGCGGTCGTTCGCGAGCGCATCCTTGATGCGTCCGCACCACGACATCTCGCTTGCATGGCGCGTGAGTTCCTTGTCGCCCGGCACCGCGAGATGCACGCGGTCGCGGCCGCGCTCTTTCGCGAGATAACACGCGATATCGCCGTAACGCATGGCCGTTTCGACATCGAGCCCGTTCTGCCGAAGATCGACGACGCCGATGCTCACGCTCGTCGACAGCCGATGCGTTTCCCACGACCACTCGAACGCCGCGACATCCTTTCTCAGGCGCTCCGCGATCTGCATGGCGGTTTGCTTGTCGCAATTGCAGAGCAGCGCGCCGAATTCGTCGCCGCCCAGACGGCCGAGCACGTCTTCTTCGCGCAGGCATTCTTCTATGAAGAGCGCGACTTCGCGCAACATGGCGTCGCCGGCGGCGTGACCGTAGGTATCGTTGACGACCTTGAACTGGTCGAGGTCCAGCATCATCAGCATTTGCGCGCGATGCGACGGATCGACATCCGATTCGCGATCGAGCGCGGTGGAGAGGCGCCGCTCGAATTCCGTGCGGTTCAGAAGGCCCGTGAGTCCGTCATGCGTCGCCTGCCAGGCGAGGTTCGACACGTACTCGCGCTCGCGCGTCATGTTTCGCAGCAGCAGCACGACGCCCGTGAGCGTGTCCGAATGATCGCGCACGACCGACGTGATGGCCTGCACGACGATATCGACGCCCATCGCGTTGGTCAGGATGAGGTCGCCGCAGACGTCTTCCGGCTCCGATTCCTTCAGCGCTTCGTCGATCACATCGACGGGACGCCGGTCCCATTCGCGCGCCACCGTCACGAGCGCGCCGAGCGGGCGGTTCACGCAGGCCGCGGCTTCGCGGCAGAAGAGCTTTTCGGCCGCCGGATTGATGAACTCGACGAGACCCGACGGCCCGACCGAAATCACCGCTTCGCCGATGGAGCCGAGCGTCGCCTTCGCGCGCGCCTCGCTTCGGCGCAGCGCGTTTTCCGTGGCGAGCCGCGCGGTGATGAAACGCCGCGCATACCACCCGGACAGGCAGACGAGCAGCACCGCGACCACGACGTTGACCGTGAAGAGCAGCATCGCCGTCTGGCGGAACGCGGAGCCGAGCACGTCGGCGAACGCGCGCGAGATCGGCGCGATGGTGCCGTTGATGTTCCAGACTTCGTCGGTCAGATGATCGACGTCCTCGTGACCCGCGCCTCCGCGCTTGACGGCGGCGCGCAACTGGCGGCCCGCGTCGGCGAGCTTGTCCACGAGCAGATCGCCTGCTGTCCAGTACGCCACCGCCTCCTGGAAATAGCTCGCGCGCCGGAACGTGCGGAAGACCCAGATGACCGCGCCGACATCGGCGGGATAGACGCCGCTCGCGAGCAGCGCGGCGCGCGCGGCGGGCACATCGGGATCGGGACGGTCGAGCGCGAGACGCGCGCGCTTCAGACTGAGCGGATACGCGATCGCGTTCTCGTATTCGGCGAACGCCTGCTCGTCGCCGGTTTGGGCGTAGCGGACGAGGTAGAAGACCGCGTCCTTCTGTCCTTTCGACCAGGTGCTTTCCCCGCCGATATAGGCGCGCACCGACGACATGATCGCGAGACTCGTGGCCGCCATCGCCAGAAGCGAAATGACCACCGCGAGGAACGGCCAGATTGTGTTGAACAATTGCCGATTCGTCGTTTTGGGGGCAACGCGCATGTTTTCCTTTTTGTGGTTCTCTCAGAAACGACGAAACGATGCGACTGCAAAGCCGGACGGAACGAGGCCGCCCGACGAGCCGGATGCGCCACCCTGTACCGGAATATCGGCAGGCGGCGCTTCGGCTTGAGGCTCTAATTGGGATGTGAAACGTTTGCCGCGTTGAATCTTAATTATCGGGCGCGTTACTCCGATAACGTTCGGCGAGGGAAAAACTGCTGGGGTGACGCGGTAACGGGTCGACGTTACCGGAAGAGGCTGTGGCGGTTCGGTTTCGAACCGCTCGTTTCATTTTTGACTGGTCGTGGCGGGCGCTCAGCCGCGCGTGTCGATCCAGTCCTGCGCCCATCGGCGGGAATACTCGATTGCGTCGGCTTCCTTGGGGAAGTAATCGAGCGAATAAAAGCGATATTCGCTATCGCTCGGATTTTGATCAGCGCGTTCCAGCAATACGTTCGCGGAGAAACTGTTATCGCGCAGACGATGCGCGGAGGCATGCACCGCATAACCGCGGTAATTTTGAATCGATGTCATTTTTTAATTTTGAATGTAAATGCTTTCCGGCGAAAAAGCGGAAAGTGGGGGTGCGTCTTGGGTGCTGCGTCTGAAAGACGTTTTTGGGGGGAGTTGGCCTGAAACGGCTTGGCCTGAGAAAAACGCGGAAGGGAGGCAGAACCAGCAGGAAATCGGGAGCCGATTATTCAGCTCCCGATGTGCAGCAGATGCAGCAGCTACAACAGGCTTACAGCGGCTTGATGTTCGAGGCTTGCATGCCCTTCGGGCCGCGCTTCGTTTCAAAGCTCACCTTTTGGCCTTCTGCCAGGCTCTTGAAGCCGTCGGCGCGAATTTCCGAGAAGTGTGCGAAGAGGTCGTCGCCGCCGTTATCCGGCGTGATGAAGCCAAAACCCTTGGTGTCGTTGAACCATTTAACCGTACCGGTATCCATGAGAATCCTGAAATGAATAAGTGTTGATCGCTCAGTGAGCAGGGCGAAGCAGCAAGGAGGGAGTGGACAACGAATACCGGAGGGGAATCCAACTATTGATGAACAGCAATCGACTTCTTGAACTTCAAAAAGCATTATGCCCGAACCCGAACGTTTCAGTCAACTATTTTCTGAGATAAATGTGCGGGTCCGGTTCGCGCTTCGTTGTGACGTCAGGTGCCGCCGTCTTCGCGCAACGCCTGTTCGAGCTGCTCGAGCGTGTAAGGCTTGCGCAGCGCCTGCCACGGAAAATCGCGCACGTCTTCCTGCATGACGTTGTCGCCCGATGCGAATATCACGCGCACCTTCGGATAACGCTCGATCCAGCGCCGCGCCAGATCGATGCCCGTCATGTCCGGCAGATTGATGTCGGTGAGCAGGACGTCGAACGTGCCTTGCGTCATCGCGTCCAGCGCCGCGCGCGCGTTCGCCGCGCCGACGGCATCGTGGCCCAGCATCATGAGCAGTTCGCTCACCGCCTCGCGCGTCGCGCTGTCGTCTTCCACGACGAGCACGCGCTTGGCCGCCGCCTGAATGGGCGCGGGCGGCGGTGCGTCGGAAGGCTCGGCGACGGCCTTGCCGGGAGAGGCGAGCATCTGCCGGATCTTGAAGGCCAGGTCTTCGCGGCTATACGGCTTGCTCAACAGTTCGACGCCGGGGTCGAGTCGCCCGCCATGCACGATGGCATTCTGCGTGTACCCCGACGTGAACAGCACGCGCACGTGCGGCTGCAGTTCGAGCGCGCGCCGCGCCATTTCGGGACTCTTCACGGAGCCGGGCATGACGACATCGGTGAAGATGAGATCGACATGCACGCCGCTGCTCAGCACCACGAGCGCCTGATCGGCGTTGTTCGCCTTCAGCACGCTGTAGCCGAGATCGACCAGCATTTCGATGACGGTCGCCTGCACCTTCTGGTCGTCCTCGACGACGAGCACGGTTTCCGTGCCGCCCGTGACCGGCGCGTTGCGCCACGCGACGGGCTGATGCGCCTCCACCGACGATCGCGGCAGATACACGCGCACCGTCGTGCCGTGTCCGACTTCGCTGTAAATGCGGATATGCCCGCCGCTTTGCTTCACGAAACCATACGCCATGCTCAGTCCGAGGCCGGTGCCTTCGCCTTCTGGCTTCGTGGTGAAGAACGGATCGAACGCGCGCTCCGCAATTTCCGGCGACATGCCGATGCCCGTATCCGTCACGCCGAGCATCACGTACTGGCCGGCGGGCACGTCGGAGAGTGAGCGCACGTAGCGGTCGTCGAGCATCGCGTTGGCGAGTTCGAGCGTGAGCTTGCCGCCTTCGGGCATCGCGTCGCGCGCATTGATGGCGAGATTCAACAGCACGTTTTCGAGCTGATGCGAATCCACGAACGCGTTCCACAGCCCGCCCGACACCACCGTCTCCACTTCGATGGTCTCGCCGAGCGCGCGCCGCAGCAGGTCGTCCATGCCGCGCACCATCGCCGCGAGATTGACCGATACCGGCCGCAGCGCCTGCCTGCGCCCGAACGCGAGCAATTGCGATGCGAGCTTCGCGCCGCGCTCGACGGCGTCGATGGCGCTGCCCAGGCGATCCATGCTCCAGTTGTCGTGCAGGCAACGGCTGCGCAGCAGTTCGAGATTGCCGCGCAGCACTTGAAGCACGTTGTTGAAATCGTGCGCGACGCCGCCGGTCAGCTTGCCGATCGCCTCCATCTTCTGCGCCTGCAAGAGCGCCGCGCGCGTCTCTTCGAGCAGCTGATCCGCTTCGCGCCGCTCGGTGACATCGCGCGTGATCTTCGCGAAGCCGATGAGCGTGCCGGTTTCGTCGCGGATGGCGTCGACGATCACATGCGCCCAGAACCGCGTGCCGTCGCGGCGCAGACGCCAGCCTTCCGACTCGAAGCGGCCCTCGCGCGCGGCCGTGTCCAGCGCGCGCTGCGGCAGTCCGGCTGCGGCGTCCTCGGGGGAATAGAAGCGGGAGAAGTGCGCGCCGATGATCTCGTCGGCGGTATAGCCCTTGATGCGCCGCGCTCCGTTGTTCCAGTTAGTGACGAGGCCTTCGGGCGACAGCATGAAGATGGAATAGTCGGTGACGCCTTCCACGAGCAGCCTGAAACGCCGCTCGCTTTCAATGACCGCGTCATGCGTCTTGCGCTTGTCGCTTTCGTCGCGAGCAATCTTCACGAAGCCGAGCAGCGTGCCGTCGCGGTCCATGAGCGACGTGGTCAGCACGCTCGCCCAGAATACCGAGCCGTCCTTGCGCTTGCGCCATCCTTCCGTTTCGAAGCTCTTGTGTTCGCGCGCCTCGCGCAGTTCCGTTTCGACGATGCCGTGCTCGCGGGCATCGTCGGGAAAGAAGATGGAGTAATGGCGTCCGATGATCTCGTCGGCGGCATAGCCGTACATCGCCGCGCCGCCGGGGTTCCACGTGCGGATGACGCCTTCGGGCGACAGGCAGAAGGCGGCAAGGCTCGCGGTCGATTCGATCCAGATCCGCGCCCAGTCGCGGAGGGCGCCGTCGTCGTGTATCTCACTGCTGCGCATGGCACTCGTCATCGGTTCTTATACTCGTTGCCCCTCGACGGGACAATTCGCAAGGCATGGGCGGAAGTTCATTAACCGAACATTCTAGCGGCTTGCGCGCTTTCCCGTGCGAAGGCGAAGTGCGGTCCCGCACTCGCTCGTGCATCGTCCGGACGGTGCGCCGCGCTTTCGGTTCGGGGGAGTGGCGAGTCTTCCTCGGCCCAATGCGAGTTAAAGCTCGGGCATCTTGAGATCCGCCTCGACGATCTCTCTGCCGCGTGCCTGCGCCGCGTTGCGCGCATCGTTCTTCTGCGTGAACGGACCGATCTCGTCGGCGCCATCGAAGGGATACAGCAGACGCCCGTCGGTGAGACGCACGACCTTCAGCGTGCCGACGAACGCGCCGCTCACATGCGGGCGATACGACGCGTAGATCGCATAGTCGTCTTCGGTGAGGCCGGGTTTGGCCGCCAAGTCTTTCTTCCACGGAAACAGGACGAGCTTCGCGCGGCGGGAGACCGGTTCTTTCATGGCGATCACATCCTTCTGAGGAAACGACGCAAACGGTTAGCACGTTATGTGCCGAATCCTCGGACGCCCGATCGCATGATCGAACCGGCCACGGGCGCTGATTGAAGCTTTAGTCCTTCAGTGCATCGAGACTTCAGTTCTTGAGGTCGTCCGGCACCTTGCCGCCGTTCTCCGCGAGCTTCTTCATGACCTCCTTGTGCAGCCAGATGTTCATCGAAGCGGAATCGTCCGTGTTGCCGGTGTAATGCAGTTCGGATGCGAGTTCCTTGCGCGCCTGCAGGCTGCTGTCGAGATCGAGCAACTTCATCAGATCGACGATCGACGTGCGCCAGTTCAGATTCGCGCCGTTCTGCTGCTGCTTCTGCGAGAGGACCGCTTCGACATCGACTTCGGGCATCGGCGTCACCGCAGGACGCGCGGGTTCGGTGCCCGCCGTGGCCGGTGCAGCTGCCGGATTCGCCTGTGCCGCCGCCGGCGCGCCACCCGCGTTCGATGCGGCCGGCGGTGTGGTCGCCCCCGATGCCGTCGCGGCGGGATGGTCATGCGGGAAGATCTTGTTCAGGATGGTCGAAAAAATGCTCATTGTGTTCCCCCTTGATTTGAGCGGCGCAACGTGTGCGCGGGTTGCCGTTGAACGAAAGCCTTCTACTCTTCCTGCCCGACCGCCTTCGATACGGCGGCAGGACTTTCATACTGTTGATCGGGCAGCGCATCGAGCGCATTCATGATTTCCTCGCTCGCGCCGTTGCTGCGCGCGGTGTCGAGGAGCGTTTGCTTGTCCGCGGGATAGTCGATTCCCTTGAGCGCCTTCTGCATGTCGATAAACATGCTGTTCGACCCGCCGGACTGCTGACTGGCCATCGCGTATCTCCTGATGTGTGATGAAGCGGCGGTGCCGTTCGCTTACTGGCTCGCGCCGGAAGGTGCGTCGCTGGCGGCGGTGGCGGGCGCAGGCGATGCGGCGGGCGCGGAAGCCATCGGCGCGGATGCCGCCGTATCGCTTGCTGGAGCAGTGCTGCCCGCGGTATCCGAGCCGCGCTTGCAGCCTGCCGTGAGCGACATGGCGGCGACGACGGCGGCCAGCACTGCCGTTCGGGTAATGTGGTTCGTGCGCATTTGTCCTTCCTCCTTGGTGCGTTTCGTTGATCACGACGCGTCGCGCCGGTCCTTGAACGGAACCTCTTCGAGCGTCGTCTGCACTGACGTGCCGCTTTCCCACGCATTCGCGCCGGGTGCGATGTCCGGCACGGGGATGTCGTAGCGTTTGCGCCTGCGTTCTTCCCACGAGACGCCAAGACGCGCATCGCGTTCGGCGAGCATGGACTCGTCGAGCTGACCGTCCTGCGTGAAGCCCATCATCAGTTGCGGCGCGCCGTACGGGAAATCATCGCGATCGATCTGCCACGTATGAAACGTCTTGCCGTACGTGGAGACGAGATCGTTGAAATACGCGCGCTCGGCCATCTCGGGGATGCCGGGCGCAACGAGAATGCCCGACTTCACCTCGTAATGATGGCTATGCCAAAGCCGCCGCTCTTCTTCGGGCAACTGCCGGTAACGCTCTTCAGAAATGATGTATTCGATGCCGATGAGGCGCGCATCGGGCCGGTTCGAATCGAAGATCACGCATTGATGCAGGTCATGCCGGAGATGGATGCAGAAGTGGTGCGCTTCGACCTGACGGCCCATGTCGTCCGCATACATGTGGAAGCCGTTGAGCCACGTGCTCATGGCGTCGAGCGGATATTTCGGCTGCATCATGCCGGATGCCAGATCGAGCAGACGATGCTTCGCCGAATGACCCTTGCCCGTTTGCGCGAGCGCGTTCACGCGGCGGCCGATCAACAAGCCCGCCGCTGCCGCAAGACCGGCGACCACGCCCGCCGCGAGCGGCATCAACGGGTCCTGCACGTGTCGGTCGTTCATCCATGCCTCCTGGCTTTCGACTCTCTTGGAGTCGGGCAGCAATCTTCGTTCCGGCACGAGTCACGAATCAGGCATTTCGGGGCACTGCGATTGCTTGATCGATCGCGCGGACACGCGCCGCATTCCGTCCATCGACATTCATCGCAGGAGTGAACCATGAGCACGCCATCGCAGAACGGTAAGCCGGATCAATCGCAGAACGCCGACGAAGCATCGCAAACAGATGGCGACGAAACGTTCACGACCGATGTCTCCGAAACGGACGATGAAGGCACGACCGTGCGTGAAGCCGAAGTGAGAAAGGACGATCTGTCCGAAGTGAAGCCGCAAGGCGGCGACAAGTCCTGACGCCGCGCGAGCCTTCATGCGCGTGCATCACCTCAACTGCATATCGAGTTGCCCGCTCGGCGGCAGGCTGTTCGACGGCCGCACGCCGAGCCTGCTGCAACGCGGCGAACTCACGTGTCATTGCCTGCTGATCGAAACGAACGACGGACTCGTGCTCGTCGATACGGGCTTCGGCCTGCGAGACGTCGCCAATCCGCAGAGCCGCCTGAGCACGTTCTTTCTTTTCCTCGTGAAGCCCGCGTTTCGCGAGGAAATGACGGCGGTGCGGCAGATCGAACGAATGGGCTTCAAGGCGAGCGACGTGCGGCACATCGTGATGAGCCATCTCGACTTCGATCACGCGGGCGGCCTCGACGACTTCCCGCACGCGACCGTTCACATGCTCGGCATCGAGCGCGACTACGCGTTCGCGCAGAAGACGTGGCTGGACCGCCAGCGCTTTCGCCCGCAACAATGGTCCACGCGCGGCAACTGGAAGGTGCATGCCGGAGGCGGCGACACGTGGCGCGGCTTCGACGCGGTGCGTCCGTTGCCCGGTTTCGCCGATGACATCGCGCTCGTGCCGCTGCCCGGCCATACGTTCGGGCACGCGGGCATCGCAGTGCGCAATGACGATCGATGGCTCCTGCTCGCCGCCGATGCCTATTTCTTTCACACGGAAATGGACTGGGACCGGCCGCGCTGCACGCCGGGCCTCGCGTTCTATCAATGGATGATGGAAAAGGACCGCGCGGCGCGGCTTCGCAATCAGGCGCGGCTGCGCGAGTTGTGCAGGCACGCGGGACCTGAACTGACCGTCTTCTGCAGTCACGATCCGTTCGAATTCGAAAGGCTTTCCGGCCGCGCGCCGGGCGTGCCTGCGGAGCAACTGGTCTTGTCCTGACAAGGCGCGTGCTGCGTCTTCTTTCATAACGATATGAATCGTCCTTGGTTAGCGGACGAATGTTCCTTGACTAGAATGGTGCGCCGCGTTGTCATGCAATGAAGACCGCGACCGTCCCTGCGCGTCGCGGGCGAAAATATTACGGAATCCATACGATGCAAGAAACAACGAGAAAGACGCGGCGTCCGTCCTTGCCCGAAGGCCGGCGCGATGCCATGCGCAAGCTCGCGGCGGGCGCGGCCGGTGCGCTTGCTTCGGGTGCTGCCTTTCGTGCCGATGCCATCGCGCCGCTCGCGGTGCCGGCATGGACGCGCGAACCCGGCGCACCGCTGCTGTCGCCGGCTTATGGCGTGCCTTCATCGTTCGAAGGCGATGTCATTCGACGCACCGCGCGCGCGCCTGCGATGCCCGGCTCCGGCTCCTCGATGACGCCGCTCGCCGATCTCTTCGGCACCCTCACGCCGAACGGCCTCGTCTACGAGCGGCATCATGCAGGCGTGCCGAAGATCGATCCGGACCAGCATCGGCTCGTGATACACGGCCTCGTGCGCGAGCCGCGCATCTTCAGCATGGACGATCTCGTGCGCCTGCCTTCCGAGTCGCACGTGTACTTTCTCGAATGTTCGGGCAATACGCGAACGGAGTGGAAAGGGCCGAGCGGGCTGCCCGTGCAACTCACGCACGGCCTGCTTTCATGCTGCGAGTGGACCGGCGTGCGGCTTTCGACCTTGCTCGATGAAGTCGGCATCGATCCTTCCGCGCAATGGCTGCTGGCCGAAGGCGCGGACGGCGCGGCCATGACGCGCAGCCTGCCGCTCGATCGCATCATGGAGCGCGCGCTCGTCGTCTATGCACAGAACGGCGAACGCCTTCGCGCGGAGAACGGCTATCCGGTGCGGCTCATCGTGCCGGGCTTCGAAGGCAACACGAACATCAAATGGCTGCGGCGTCTGAAGCTCGTGCGCGAACCGGAAATGACACGCGAGGAAACATCCAAGTACACGAATCTCTTGCCCGATGGCCGTGCGCGTCAGTTCGTCTTCGAGATGGATGCGAAGTCGGTCATCGCGCGTCCTTCGGCGGGGCATCGGCTGAAGGAGCGCGGCTACCATGCGATCAGCGGTTATGCATGGTCGGGACGCGGGCGCATCCGCAGCGTGGACGTATCGACCGATGGCGGCAAGAGCTGGCGCGCCGCGCGTCTCACGAGCGCGGTGCATGACCGCGCGCTCACGCCCTTCGAAGCGGACTGGCAATGGGACGGCGGCCCCGCGAATCTGCAAAGCCGCGCGACGGATGAAACCGGCTACGTGCAGCCGACGCGCGAAGCACTCGTCGCTGCACGCGGGGTCAACTCCGAATATCACTACAACGGCATCCAGAACTGGCGCGTCGATGAAAGCGGCGAGGTGCGCAATGCTTAAGGCCCTATCGATTGCAGTTGCGTGCATGATGCCTGCACTCGCGTCGGCGACCGATTACGGCATCGGCCATGCCATCGATCGCAACGCGATTGCGTCATGGGACATCGACATCGACGCAGCGGGCCACAATCTGCCCGCAGGTTCCGGCGATGTCGCGCACGGCAAGCAGATCTTCGGCGCGAAATGCGCGATGTGTCACGGCGCGAACGGCGAGGGCGGCGTCGGCGATCCGCTCGTCGGCGGCATCGGCACGTTGTCGAGCGAGAAGCCGAAGAAGACCGTGGGAAGTTACTGGCCTTACGCGACGACGCTCTACGACTACATTCGCCGCGCGATGCCGTATGACGCGCCGCAATCGCTTTCGGCGGACGACGTCTATGCGGTGAGCGCGTATGTGCTCTATCTGAACAAGATCGTTCCGGAAGACACGCGGCTCGACGCGAAGTCGCTGCCGCGCGTGAAGATGCCGAATCGCGATGGCTTCGTTAGCGATCCGCGGCCGGGAAAACTGTAGCCCACGGCCGCGTTGGAAATTACAGTTCGTTGAACTGAATAGCGCCGCCTTTCATCACGAGCGGAATGCGCTCGCCCTGACCGAGCATGCAGGAGATATCGGCGAGCGGATTGCCGTCCACGACGATCATGTCGGCCCATGCGCCCGGCGCGATGCAGCCGAGCTTCTCCGGCAAGCCGAGCACTTCGGCGGCGGTCGTGGTCGCGGCGAGCAACGCTGCCTTGTTGCCGAGCACTTCCGAACGGATGCGGAATTCGTCGCTTTGCAGGCGCTGCGAAGGCCCGAGCAAGTCTGAGCCGAAGCCCATCTTCACGCCTGCATCGCGATAGATTTCGAGCGAACGCAAGCCCGCCTCGCGCACGTCCTCGATCTTCGCGACGCTTTCTTCGCCGAGGCCGTATTGCGCGCCTTCGGAAGCCAGCGCTTCGTACGTGACGAGCGTCGGCACCACGTATGCGCCGTGGTCGGCCATCAGCTTGGCGGCGGGCGCATCGACCAGATTGCCGTGCTCGATCGTGCGTACACCCCAGCGCACGACACGCGAGATCGCATCGGCGGTGTAGGCATGCGCCATCACATAGGTATGACGTGCGCGCGCTTCCTCGACGATCGCGCGCACTTCATCCTCCGCATAGCCGTATGCGCCGACGGGATCGGTCGGCGACGCCACGCCGCCCGACGCCATGATCTTCAGATGATCCGCGCCCATCTGCAGCTCTTCGCGCGCGGCGCGGCGCACTTCATCGACGCCATCGGCCACGCGTGCAAGCGCGCCCACGCGCACGCAGCATCCGCACGGCGCGCTGTTGCCCATGTAGTCGGAGCGCGCGCGCATGTCGCCGTGTCCGCCGGTCTGACTGAGCGCGCGTCCCGCCACGAAAAGACGCGGCCCGACAGCGAGCCCGCTTTCCACCGCGATCTTGTGCGGATGCCCCGCGCCGCCCGCATCGCGCACGGTGGTGAAGCCGCGCCGGAGCATCGCGCTCATGATGGGCACGGAACGCAGCGTCACGAGGACGTTCGGCATGTGCACTTGCTGCGAGAGATTGAGCTGCACCGCGACCACGTGAACATGCAGATCGATGAGGCCGGGCATCAGCGTCTTGCCCTTCAGATCGATCACCTGCGATGCCGCGCTTTGCAGCGGCTTGTCGGACACTTCCTTGATGAGCCCGTTCTCGACGAGCACGTGATGCGCTTCGCGCAGTTCGCCTCGCGCGGGATCGAGCACGGCAGCATTGCTGAACAGGATGCTTTGCACTGTCATCTTCTCCATGAAAAAGCCGCTGCCCGGGCGTGCGCAGCGGCGTGATGGCTTTGCGTCGTGATGGGTGGCTTATCGCGTCATCGCGCGGATGCTTCGGTCACGGACGTCATGCCCGATGCTTCGCCCGCCGCGATGTCTTCGAGCGAGCGCCCGCGCGTCGGGATACCCATCACCACGACGGCGATCGCGCCGAGCAGCAGGACGACGGTCGTCACGCCGAACACGCCCGCGAAGCCGAACACCGGATAGAGATAGCCGACGAGAATCGGCGAGACGATCGCACCGATGCGCCCGATGGCGGATGCCGTTCCCGCGCCGGTCGTGCGTACGGCGGTCGGGAAGACTTCGGCGGTGTAGGCATAGACGCCCGCGTACGTGCCGTTCATGAAGAACGACAGGAGGATGCCCGCGACCATGATCTGGCCGTTCGTGCTCGCGAACGCCATGCCGAGCGCGCAGGCGCAGCCGCACAACATGTACGATGCGATCGTCGCCTGCCGGCCGATGCGTTCGTTGAACCATGCCGCACTGAAGTAGCCGGGCACTTGCGCGACGTACATCGCGAGCGAATAGCCGAAGCTGCGCGTGATGCTCATGCCGTGCTGGACGAGCAGGCCCGGAATCCACGTGAAGAACGCGTAATAGCTGAAGGTGATGGAGAGCCACATGAGCCACGTCATCACCGTGATGCGCGCCTGGCGGCCCGCCCACAGCGCGCGGAAGTTGGCGATCAGTGTGCCCGTTTCAGCCGATGGCTGGCCGCTCGGCGTCGCGGCTTCCGCGCGCGGCAGTTCGATGCCGCGACGCGCGAAGTCCGCTTCGATATCGCCGAGAACGCGTTCGGCTTCATCGCGACGCTTGCGGCTGTCGAGCCAGCGCGGCGATTCGGGCAGCGAACGCCGCCACCACAACAGCATCACGACGGGCACTGCGGTAATGAAGAGCACCGTGCGCCAGCCTTCGGGAAACGCGGGCACGATGAAATAACCGAGCAGCGCCGCCGCCACGAAGCCGAACGAAAAGAAGCCCGCGAGCGCGCCCGTGAACACGCCGCGATAGCGCTTCGCCACGAACTCCGCGAGATACGGCGCGATGATCGCGCTCTCCGCGCCCGTTCCCATGCCCGCGACGATGCGCGAGGCGAGGAACGTGGGCCATGAATCCGTCATCGCGCTGACGACGGAAGCGACGCTGTAAAGCAGCAGCGCATACATCATCACCTTGCGTCGGCCGATGAGATCGCCGAGCGTGCCCGCGAAGAGCGCGCCGAAGAAATAGCCGATGAAATTGCCGCTGCCGAGCACGCCGGTCTGCACGCTGGTCAGCGCCCAGTCGTGCCGCAGCACGGGCAACACGAACGCGACTGCGGCGGCGTCCATGGCGTCGAAGGCGTAGCCTAAGCCGCCCATCATCAAGAGCCGCCAGTGAAAGCGTCCAAATGGAAGACGTTCGATGCGCGCGGATACGTTCGACACAGGATTCTCCAGAGCAGAGCGGTGCACATGACTTAGCTCGCCATTCTAGGGTCCGCCCGACCTCAATCATATTTATAATCGTGATCCCACACATTGATACGGTGAATGGCTTTCCATGAGCTTTCGAACTCTCGATCTCAACCTGCTGAAGGTGTTCGAAGCGTTGATGACAGAAGGCGCGGTCACGCGTGCGGCGACGAAGTTGTCGCTCACGCAGCCAGCGGTGAGCAACGCATTGAGCCGCTTGCGCGAGGCCTTCGGCGATCCGCTCTTCGTTCGTCACGGCGCGGGCGTCACGCCGACGCAGCGCGCGATGGCGCTGTGGGGACCCATCGGCGAATCGCTGAGCCGCATTCGTGGCGCGCTGGATGAGCAGACGTTCCTGCCCGCGCTCGCCGAAGTCAACTTCAGCCTGTCGATGTCCGACTATGTCGCGGGCATCGTGATGCCGCGCCTCATCACGCGCTTCAGCAAGACCGCGCCCGGCGTGCACTTCCAGACCGTGCCGAACATTCTGCTCGATGCGCCCGCGCTGCTCGAGGGCAATCGCGTGGATTATCTGATCGGCGTGTACGTGAACGAGACGCTGCCGCCGTCGCATATCCGTTCGCTCTCCTTGTGGCCCGTCGAGTACGGCTGCGTGATGCGCCGCGATCATCCGCTTGCCGCGACGGGCAAACTGACCACGCGGCGCTTTCTCAATGCACGTCATGTCGATGTGAGTCTCGCAGGGCAGACGCAGCCTTCGTTCGACAGCTTCCTCGCATCCCGTGGACTGAAGCGCAATCTGGTCGCGACGGTGAATCACTACACGGTCGCATGCGACATGATCCGCGCGAGCGATCTCATCGGCGTATTGCCGAGCGATCTATGCAAGCGCATTGCGCCGAAGGGCGAACTCGTGAGCGTTCGCGCGCCGCTCGAAGCGCCTGATCGCGTGATCAGTCTCTTCTGGCATCAGCGCAATGAAACATCGCCTGCACACATGTGGTTGCGTGAGCAGCTCGTGGAGACGTTCGCGTCGCCCGGACTCGTCGCCAGCGGCAACGACGGCGCACGCACGAAAGCGAAGCGCGTGGGACGCATGTCGTCGCGTTCAGTCAATGCTTCATGAGTTCGCGAGTCGACTAATCCAGAGCGATTGTTCGTGATTTCCCGCCAGTCAATTCGTTTCGAGGCGCTTTATCGCGTTCGACGACCTGTCTACATTTGCACTTAGCAGTTCGGTTCGATGGATGAACCGCCGCAAACCATCTCAAAGGAAATCATCATGAGCAAGCTCGCAGGTAAGGTCGCTGTCGTCACGGGTGCGTCGAAGGGTATCGGCGCTGCTATCGCCAAAGCGCTCGCAGCAGAAGGCGCTTCGGTCGTCGTGAACTATTCGAGCAGCCGGGCCGGCGCGGATGCCGTCGTCGCCGATATCACCGCAGCCAACGGCAAGGCGGTTGCAGTAGGCGGCGATGTATCGAAAGCGGCGGATGCGCAAGGCATCGTGAACGCGGCGGTCGAAACGTATGGACGGCTCGATATCGTCGTGAACAACTCGGGTATCTATGAGTTCGGCACCATCGAAGAGATCACCGAAGAGCATTTCCATAAGCAGTTCAATGTGAACGTGCTCGGCGTGCTGCTCGTGACGCAAGCCGCCGCGAAGCATCTCGGCGCAGGCGCGAGCATCATCAACGTGAGTTCGGTCGTGAGCCGCATCACGCCGGCGGCGTCTGCTGTCTATAGCGGCACGAAGGGCGCGGTCGATGCCATCACCGGTGCGCTCGCACGCGAACTCGGACCGAAGCAGATCCGCGTGAATTCCATCAATCCCGGCATGGTCGTGACCGAAGGCACCAACACCGCAGGCATTATCGGGTCGGACATGGAGAAGGGCATCGTGGCGCAAACGCCGCTCGGCCGCCTTGGCCAGCCGGACGACATCGCGGCGGTCGCGGTGTTCCTCGCATCGGACGATGCGCGCTGGCTGACCGGCGAAAGCCTCATTGCAAGCGGCGGCCTTCGCTGATCGGCGATCGAAAGCATGCCCGGCCTGCGAAAGGCCGGGCATGTATTTAAGTGCGCCAGGCCTCGCCGTCAGGAAACACATGCTTGTCGAGCGAGGCCGCTTTCATTTCGATGCTATAGCCCGGCTGCTGCGGCGGCATGTATCGCCCGTTGCGGATGACGACGGGATCGATGAAATGCTCGTGCAGGTGATCGACATATTCGAGCACGCGATTGTCGAGCGATCCCGACACGCAGATGTAATCGAAGAGTGAAAGATGCTGCACGTACTCGCATAATCCGACGCCGCCCGCGTGCGGACACACCGGCACGCCGAACTTCGCGGCCATGAGCAGCACCACGAGCACTTCATTCAGGCCGCCGAGACGGCAACTGTCGATCTGACAGAAGTCGATGGCCTCAGCTTGCAGCAGTTGCTTGAACATCACACGGTTCTGGCAATGCTCGCCCGTCGCCACGCCGATGGAACCGAGCCGTTGCCGAATGGCGGCGTGACCGAGTATGTCGTCGGGGCTCGTGGGTTCTTCGATCCACCACGGATCGAACTCCGCAAGACGCCGCATGTTGGCCACGGCTTCATCGACCTCCCAAACCTGGTTGGCATCCATCATCAGCTTCGCGTCCGCGCCGATCTCTTCGCGCAGAATGCGCGCGCGCCGCACGTCTTCTTCGAGATCGCCGCCGACCTTCTGCTTGAAATGCGTCCAGCCCTGCGCCACGCCTTCACGCGCGAGGCGGCGAATCTTCTCGTCGTCGTAACCGAGCCAGCCCGCCGATGTCGTGTAGGCCGGATAGCCGCGCTCGAGCATTTCCTTCTCGCGATCGCCGCGCGTCTTCGCATGGCGATTCAGAATGGCGATGGCTTCATACGGCGTGATGGCGTCCGTCACGTAACGGAAGTCCAGACAGCGCACGAGCTCTTCGGGCGTCATGTCGACGAGCAGCTTCCACACCGGCTTGCCTTGCGCCTTCGCCCACAAGTCCCATACCGCATTGACGACCGCGGCCGTCGCGAGATGAATGGCGCCCTTGTCCGGACCGATCCAGCGCAATTGACTGTCCGACGTGAACGCGCGCCAGAACGCGCCCATGTTCGCGGTGATGTCCTCGAGCGTCTTGCCGACGATGAGCGGCTTGAGCGCCTGCACGGCAGCGACGCATATCTCGTTGCCGCGTCCGATGGTGAACGTGAGGCCGTGGCCCGTGAGTCCGGCCGATGAATCCGTTTCGAGTGTGACGTAAGTGGCCGAGTAATCCGGCGCGGCGTTCATGGCGTCCGAGCCATCGAGCGAACGCGAGGTGGGAAAGCGAATGTCCCGAACGGACAGGTTGGTGATCGTGGTCATCAGAAGGTCTCCGGGCGATGGGATCGACTTCGGTCTGCGGGTAAATACCAATGAACACCAGTGAGCTTCAACGTCGCCGTGCGTCTCAACTATTGGCTACGCATTTGCACGCGTTGACAACATCGAATCTGCTTTCTAGCATGCTAGCATCTTCATCGGAAATCAAGCCTGCCGTGAGCACTTCGTCCGATACGACGACTATCAGTACTCCGTATGATGCACTGCACAAAGTAGGCAGCGCACAGCGGGGCAGTCTGACCGATGCGGTCGAAGAGGCATTGCGCGAAGCTATCGTCACGTTGGCGCTCGAACCGGGAATGATGATCGACAAGATAGCAGTCTGCGAGCGCATGGGCGTATCGCGTTTTCCTGTCACCGCCGCGTTGGCGAGACTGGAGCACGCGGGTCTCGTCGAAGTCTTGCCGCAGCGCGGCACGCGCGTGAAGCCCATCGCGTTGCGCGACATTCATCAGCATCTCTTCATCCGCAGCGCGCTGGAAGTCGAAACGGTGCGCGGCGTGGCGCTGAATCTCACGCCCGCCACGCTCGACGCATTGGCCGGCAATCTGGAGCAGCAGCGCGCGGCGGTCGCGAACGGTGAACGTCTTGCGTTTCATGCATTGGACCTCGCGTTCCACGAGATTCTGCTCGACGCGATCGCGTTGCCGCGTGTGAAGGAGATCGTCGCGGTATCGCGCAATGCGCTGGACCGTGCGCGGCAGCTTCTCGCGAGTCCGGAGCGCCTCGTGCATACGCTCGCGGAGCACGAACACATCTTCGAAGCGATACGAAAGGGCGAAGCCGATGCCGCCGCCAAAGCCATGCACGATCATCTCGATCAAGTGGTGGCGGAGTTGCATCGCTCGGCCGGAAAGAGACCGGATCTCTTCGAGCAGTAGCAGTGGATGTTCAGCGGTATCGGCAAGCATGATCGAACCACACGACACGGGACTCCATGACTCCGCTCATTTCCGTCGACAAGCTCAGCAAGCGTTTTCCAGGCGTGCGCGCGCTGCATGAAGTGAAGTTCGACCTCATGCCGGGCGAAATCCATGCGCTGATGGGCGAGAACGGCGCGGGCAAATCCACGCTGATGAAGATACTCGCGGGCGTCTACAGTCGCGATTCCGGCGACATGTTCGTGGACGGCCAGCCGGTCGAATTCACGAGTCCGCGCGAGGCGCAGGCGCTCGGCATCGGCATCATTCATCAGGAACTGCATCTGATGAATCATCTGACCGTCGCGCAGAACATCTTCATCGGACGCGAGCCGCGCAAGTTCATGGGCCTCCTGCTCGACGAAGACAAGCTCAACGAAGCCGCGCGCGACATCCTTTCGCGCATGCACGTGAACCTCGATCCGCGCACGATCGTCGGCACGCTCACCGTCGCGAGCCAGCAGATGGTGGAGATCGCGAAGGCCTTGTCCTTCGATTCGCGCGTGCTGATCATGGACGAGCCCACGTCCGCGCTCAACGACGCCGAGATCGCCGAGCTGTTTCGCATCATTCGCCAGCTGCGCGACCGGGGCGTGGGCATCGTCTATATCTCGCACAAGATGGACGAGCTCGAACAGATATCGGACCGCGTGACCGTGCTGCGCGACGGCGAATATGTCGCGACCGTGAGCACGCGCGAGACGAGCGTGGACACGATCATCGGCATGATGGTGGGCCGCACGCTCACGGACCTGACGTCGTTCCTGGGCGGCTCGGAACAGGGCGATGTCGCGCTCGACGTGAGGCATCTCAACGCGGGGCCGCTCGTGCGCGATGTGAGCTTCACGCTGCGCAAGGGCGAGATTCTCGGCTTCGCGGGCCTCATGGGCGCGGGCCGCACCGAAGTTGCGCGCGCGGTGTTCGGCGCGGACCCGATCGAGTCCGGCGAGATCATCGTGAAGGGTGCGAAGGCGCATATCAAACAGCCGAGCGATGCGGTGGCGCGCGGCATCGGCTATCTGTCGGAAGACCGCAAGCGCTTCGGGCTTGCCACAGGCATGGATGTCGAGTCGAACATCGTCATGTCGAATCTCGGCAGGTTTCTGTGGGCGGGCATGTTCCTTCGGCGCATGCGTATCCGCAAGTCCGCATCGCACTTCATCAGCCTGCTCGCGATACGCACGCCGTCGCCCACGCAGCCGGTGCGTCTGCTTTCGGGCGGCAATCAACAGAAGATCGTCATCGCGAAGTGGCTGGAGCGCGATTGCGACGTGCTCTTCTTCGATGAACCCACACGCGGCATCGATGTCGGCGCGAAGAGCGAGATCTATCGGCTATTGCGCGCGCTCGCCGGGCAGGGCAAGGCCATCGTGATGATTTCGTCCGAACTGCCGGAGATTCTGCGCATGAGCGACCGCATTGTCGTGATGTGCGAAGGGCGCATTACCGGCGAGCTTTCCGCGAGCGAAGCGACGCAAGAGCGCATCATGCAGCTTGCGACGCGGCGTCCCACCCTGCAAGCGGCATGAGCCGCGAGGACCGACCATGAACCAGCCATCCCAGCCTTCCGATAGCGCCGCGCTCGCGGGCCAGCGACGCGCGAGCGGCCTGCGTGCCCGCGTCTTCACGCCGACCGCGCTGCAAAAGCTGCTTGCGTTCGCGAGCCTTATCCTGCTGCTCGTGTTCTTCAGCTTCGCTTCGCCCGCGTTCATGCAGATGGACAACATCCTCGGCATTCTGCAGGCGACGGCGGTCAACGGCGTGCTCGCCATTGCGTCCACGTTCGTCATCATCACGGGCGGCATCGACTTGTCGGTGGGCACGCTCATGACCTTCACCGCCGTGATCTGCGGCGTCTTTCTCACCTACTGGCATTTGCCGATGTGGCTCGGCATCGTCGCGGCCATCGGCACGGGCGCGTTGTGCGGCACCATTTCCGGCACGCTGACGGCGAAGATGAAGATTCCGCCGTTCATCGCGACGCTCGGCATGATGATGCTGCTGAAGGGACTCTCGCTCGTCGTCTCCGCCAACAAGCCGATCTACTTCACCGACACCGAGAACTTCTACATGATTTCGCAGGACTCGCTGATCGGCTACTTCTTTCCGAGCGTGCCGATTCCGAACGCCGTGCTCATTCTGTTCGTCATCGCCATCGTGAGTTCGGTGACGCTCAATCGCACCGCGCTCGGTCGCTACACGTTCGCGCTCGGCAGCAACGAGGAAGCGGTGCGGCTCTCGGGCGTGAACGTGGACCGCTGGAAGATCGCGATCTACGGTCTCGGCGGCGCGATCTGCGGCATCGCGGGTCTTCTGATCGCGTCGCGCCTCAACTCCGCGCAGCCCGCGCTCGGACAAGGCTATGAACTCGATGCGATCGCGGCGGTGGTCATCGGCGGAACGTCGCTGAGCGGCGGCGCGGGAACGATCCTCGGCACGATCATCGGCGCATTCATCATGAGCGTGCTGACCAATGGCCTGCGCATCATGTCGGTCGCGCAGGAATGGCAGATCGTCGTGACGGGCCTCATCATCATTCTCGCGGTGTACGCGGACATTCTGCGGCGCAAGAAGCGTTGAAGAAGCGCTGAAGAAAAGCATCAGACAGGAGCACAACGAGACTCGTGCAAAGAGTCGAAACCGATAGCCTACCTCTGGAGGAGATCCATTATGTTCAAAAGAAGAATCATCGGTGTCCTGATTGGTTTGAGCGCGATCGCCACCGCGACGAGCACTGCCTACGCGGACGAACCCTACATTCCGCTTATTTCGAAGGGCTTCCAGCATCAGTTCTGGCAGGCCGTGAAGTCCGGCGCGGAACAGGCCGCGAAGGAACAGAAGGTCAAGATCAGCTTCGAAGGGCCTGAAACGGAGGCGATGGTCGACAAGCAGATCGACATGCTTTCCGCCGCGCTCGCGAAGAAGCCGCAAGCCATCGGCATCGCCGCGCTCGACAGCAAGGCCGCCATTCCGCTGCTCAAGCGCGCGCAGAACAACAAGATCCCGATCATCGCGTTCGACTCGGGCGTGGACGGCGACATTCCGCTCACCACGTGCGCGACCGACAATCTCGCCGCCGCCGCGCTCGCCGCCGACAAGATGGCCGACGCCATCGGCAATGCGGGCGAAGTGGGCGTGATCGTTCACGACCAGACGAGCCGCACGGGCATCGACCGTCGCGACGGCTTCCTCAACGAGATGAAGGCGAAGCATCCGAACATCAAGATCGTGTCGGTGCAGTACGGTGGCGGCGATCATCTGAAATCCGCCGAGATCGCGAAGGCGATGATCCAGGGCAATCCGAACATCAAGGGCATCTTCGGCGCGAACGAAGGGTCCGCCGAGGGCGCGGCCATCGGCGTGAAGGAATCGGGCAAGAAGCTCGTGCTGATCGGCTATGACTCCGGAAAGGAACAAAAGGCGGACATCAGCTCCGGGCTGATGGCGGGCGCGATCACGCAAAATCCTATCGGCATCGGCAAGTGCGTGGTGGATTCGGCAGTGAAGGCGCTCAAGGGCGAGAAGCTGCCGAAGAAGGTCGATACCGGCTTCTACTGGTACGACAAGAGCAACATGAACGACCCGAAGATCGCGGCGGTGCTTTACGACTGATCGCACGCGGCCGCGCTCGCGCAAGGAGGAAAGTGCATCGGCCTTCTTGCACGATGAAGTGCATATCCCGATTGACGTTCTCCTGCGCTACCGAGGACGATGCGTCACGCCATGCCTTGATTCGCAAGCGAGTCAGCATGGCGTCGCGTTGAAACCCTCGATACAGAGAAGCACACAACCAGGAGGAAGGGGACATGCCAGTAAGATACGGCCGCTCTTTGGTACAACACGGGGTAATGGTTACCGCACCGCTCGCCGCGCTCGCGCTTGCCGCTTGCGGCGGCGGACACGACGACAATTCGTCATCGTCCACGTCCACGTCCACGTCCACGCCGATGACGTGCGCGCAACTCGCGGGCATGAACGTGCCGGCGAGCGCGATCGGCTTGCAGACGACGGGCGCGACCGTCACAGCGGCGACGACTGTGGCGGCATCGGGGACGGGCGTCAGCGCGACGCCCGAGTATTGCCAGGTCGACGGCACCATCGCGCCGGTCGATCAGGCCGCGCCGAAGATCACCTTCCGCATCGCGATGCCCACGCAGTGGAACAGCAAGATCGTGATGCTCGGCGGCGGCGGATACGACGGCACCGTGCCCGCCGTGACCGGTAACGTGCCCGCCGGCCCGACCGCGCAACCCGCGCCGCTCGCGCGCGGCTACGCCGTGTTCGGCAGCGATTCGGGTCACCAGGCCGGCACGCTCGGCAGTCGCGATGGCTCGTTCGGCGTGAACGACGAAGCCGTCGCCAACTTCTCGAGCGATGCGCTCAAGAAGACGCGCGACACGGCTTTCTATCTGCTTTCGAAGCGTTATGCGGTGGATAAACCGCAGCGCGCGTACTTCGCGGGCGGATCGTCGGGCGGACGCGAGGCGCTTGCCGTCGTGCAGCGCTGGCCGCAGGACTGGGACGGCATCATCGCGCTGTATCCGGCGTGGAATGCGGCGACGCTCGACTTGCAATTCGGCCGCATCACGCGGGCGCTCGCGCAGCCGGGCGCGTACCTGAGTCAGGCGAAGCGCAAGGCCTTGCTCGATTCCGCCACCGCCACGTGCGATGCGCTCGACGGCGTGGCCGACGGCCTCATCAGCAACATGCCCGCATGCAATGCGACCTTCGATCCCGCCACGGCCATGCTCAACGGCGCGCCGCTGCGTTGCCCGGGCGGCGGCGATACCGGCCTCACGTGTCTCTCTGATGCGCAGATCACCGCGCTGAAGGTCTACGCGACGCCGATCACGTTTGCGTATCCGCTTGGGAGCGGCGAGACGCAATATCCGGGTTTCAACGTGTGGGGTGCGGACCTCGGTGTCGTGAATCCGTCGGCGTTGCAGGCGAGCGTCATCACGCTGTCGCTGAACCTGTTGCCGCCGGCCAATCCCATGCCTGCGACCGCGCCGTACTTCAGCACCTTCTGGGACCAGTGGATTCGATACTTCGTGGCGCGCGATCCGAACGTCAATTCGCTCAACGTCGATCCTCAGAACCCCGGCGCGTATCAGGCGCGGATCAGTGCGCTCACTGCCGAACAGGACATGAACAAGACGGACCTGTCCGCGTTCAACAAGAAGGGCGGCAAGATCCTGATGGCGCACGGTATGTCCGATGCACTCGTCAGCACGCAGTCCACGGAGCAGTATTACCGGCGGCTGCAGCAGACGATGGGCGCATCGACGGTCGCGAACTTCGTGCGTTACTACGAGATTCCCGGCTACGGGCACTCGGCCAGCAGCATCTTCAACGCATCCTGGGATTCGCTGACGACGCTCGAGAACTGGGTCGAACGTGGCGTGACGCCGCCCGCGCAAACCGTCGCGGATACGGCGGGCGTGCCGGGCCGCACGCGGCCGCTGTGCGAGTATCCTACGTTCCCGCGCTATAACGGCTCGGGCAACGTGAACGTCGCGTCGAGCTTCACGTGCGCGTCGCAGTGAGCTGAATGACGGTCGATGCCGCGGTTTCTTCATGAAGCCGCGGTGTCGTTCGGCTTATCGGCTCGCGGCCCACAGCAGCGTCAATCCCGACGACAACATCAGCGCATCGACGACGAGCCTGAACGCATCCGCCGACATTCTCGCGACGATGCCACGCGCACAGAACGTCCCCGCCATGATCGACACGCCCGTGATCAAGCCCTGCGCGACGATGCTCATCGGCAGCGCGCCCGACTCGCGGAACGTCAGCACTTTTGCGCCATACACGGCGAGCGAACCGGCCGCTTCGGTCGCGAGAAATGCGCCTTTCACGAGGCCGTAGTTCATGAATACGGGCACCGTGATCGGCCCCGTCGATACGACGATGCCCGTCAGAAAGCCCACCACCGCGCCGATCATCGAAAGCTGAAGGAGCGAGAAGCGGATGGACCTGCGTGCGAGCCATCGCCGCGTGGGGACCATCGCCACGAAGAACACGCCGAGCGCGAGATCGACGGTGCGCGAAGGCAGCGCGAGCAGCGTGCGAACGCCGAGCATCGCGCCGGGCACGGCGGTCACGCTATACGCGATGCACGCTTTCCAGTCGATTTCGCGCCACCACGAAAGCACTTTGCCGAGATTGCCGAGGATCGATGCGATCGCCATGATCGGCACGGCGCGCTGCGGCCCGTACATGATGACGAGCACGGGCATGAGCATCATCGACGAACCCGTGCCGATGATACCGCTCAACACGCCGGCCAAGAGCCCGACGACCAGTACGATCACATACCCCATGCAAAGCCCTCACATGCCGAGACACACCGCGCCCGCCGCGACGACCACGCACGCGAGCCAGCGTTTCGCGCTGACCGTTTCGCGCAGGAACACTCTGCCGATCAGCGCCGCGAACACGACGCTCGTTTCGCGCAGCGCCGATACCGCACCCATCGCGCCCGACTGCATCGCCCATATCACGATGCCGTACGCCGCGATCGAAACAAGCCCGCCGACGACTGACGAACCGATGGCCATCGGCGCGTCGCGCAAGGGAGCCCAGAGTGCGGGAAGTCCGCGCATCGTAACGAATAGCAGCGGCATGAGCCAATAGAACATGAACATCCACGCGGTGTACGCGAGCGCCTGTCCGTTCGATGCGCGCACGCCGATGCCGTCGATGACCGTGTAGACCGCGATGGTCACGCCGGTGACGAACGCGGCGAGCGCGCTGGAACGCGACACATGACGGCCCTGCAAAGCGAGCGCCATGATGCCGCCCGAGATCAGCACGATGCCGAACGCATGCAGCGGACCGATCGCCTCGTGCGCGAAGAGCGCCGCGCCCAGCGTGACGAGCATCGGCGACGAGCCGCGCGCGATGGGATATGCCTGCGCAAGATCGCCGCGTTTATACGAGCGCACGAGGCTCACGTTATAGACGATATGCACGAGCCCAGAAGCGACGATGCAGGGCCACGCGGCATCGGCGGGCAAGGGCAAGGCGATCACCGCAACCGACGATACCGCCGCCATCGCGATGCTCATCCATGTCATCGAAAGAAAGCGGTCGCGATTGCCGTGCAGCATCGCGTTCCAGCTTGCGTGGAGCAGGGCGGCGAGGAGCACGAAGCCGCCGGTGTAGCTGAGCATGCGGAATCCGATGATAGACGGGATATGGCGAAGAATAACTATCTTGTCCGGGTCCCACAAACCAGATAAATTGGCTCGTCACGTTAGATTTGCTCTTGCGAATGAAAAGAGACCTGCCTTCGCTGAATGCGTTGCGCGCGTTCGAAGCTGCGGGACGGCTCGGCAGTTTCAAGAGCGCCGCCGCCGAACTGCATGTCACGCAAGGCGCCGTGAGCCAGCAGGTGCGGCTGCTCGAAGCATGGCTCGGCGCATCGCTGTTCGAGCGGCGGAATCGGCGCGTCGTCCTGACGGCGGCGGCCGAGGCTTATCTCGCGGAGATCGGTCCGTTATTCGAGCAACTCGCGCAGGCCACCGCGCGATACGGCCTATCCAAAGCCGTGCCGCGAACGTTGTCCGTGAATGCGCCCGCGACATTTGCCTTGCGCTGGCTCGTGCCGAGACTCGCGGGGTTTCGTGCGGCGCATGTTGATATCGACGTGAACGTGGAGACGTCCAACGAGCCGCTCGAAGCGCTGAAGGAAGGCTACGACGTCATCATTCGCGGCGGTCCCGATACGTTCTATGGCTATTCGATGAAGCCGTTCCTTTCGGAGGAGCGTCTGCCCGTATGCAGCCCCGCGCTGTTGCAGCGCGTGCCGTTACGCACGCCCGCCGACTTGCATCGGCACACCATGCTTCATACGTCGAGCCTGCCGCGACTGTGGCCGGACTGGCTCACGAAGGCGAATGTCCCCGGATTGCGGCCCAATGCGGTCGTCACGTTCGATCACTTCTATCTGACGCTGCAGGGCGCGATCGACGGAATAGGCGTTGCAATGGGACCGACCGCGCTCGTCGCCGACGATCTCGCCGCCGGCCGTCTCGTCATGCCGTTCGAAGGGCCGCGTCTGCCGTCGCGCGTCTATTGCACGTACATACCAGAGGCGAAACCTGCCGATGAAGTCGTGACGTTATTCTGCGCATGGCTGCAAGGGCAAGGCCATCTTGCACAACGCGATGCATCGGCGTGACCGCCGATTTCAATCGTTATCGCTGTAATACACGTACGACGGCTGGCGCAGCGCGCCTTCCTTGCCGGCCACGTCGCCGGAATCGGGCAGTCGCGGCAGCTTGTCCCACAGCAACGCGCGACCGATCATCTGGTTGCGGTCCATCTCGGGATGATCGGTCTTCAACCGGTTGAGGAACTGCTCGAACTCCGACACATAGAGGCCGCTCGCCGCGCCTCGTCCAAAGATGCCCACAATCGTTCTCCTTCAGCAAGACACGCTCGTCACGCTTCGTCCACGCGTTCGAGCGTGAATACATGCGATGCCTTCGATCCGTTGACCTGCTCTTCGTATTCCGTTTCGCCCATGACGACGCGATAACCCTTCTTCGGCAAGATCGACGGCAGGTTCCCAGTGGGACGGCTCTCGATGCCGCCGAGTCCCAGCGCGGGGGTCGGCACGTTATTGGTTAGCGTCGCGTTCGACGTGATGACGTTGTCGTGCCATCCTGATAGATCGCGGCGCGCTTCGATCGACTTCGCGTCGGCATCGACGGTATCGTCCGTGGATTCCATGCCGTCCGAATCCACCGAACGGATGCGGCTGTTCGCGCGCTGAACGGGGTCGCCTGTGTCACGTTCGGCCGCTTTATCGTCGAACGACGGAAGCGGCTTGTTGTGCTCCGCCGCGCCCGGTTCAGCCGATCCCGCGTTCTTCGTCTTGCCGAACTCGGCGGCTTGCGTTTGCGCGTCCGGGCCGGCGGTTCCGCTCGCGGGCGTCTTCACGGGACTCTTGGCCGCCATTTCGTTTTGCTGCGTCTGCGACGGGTTGCCTTCAGCGTTCTGCATTGTGTCCTCGCTTGTTCATGATTGCTTCGATCGCTACGGCCGTGCATTCAGCGTGCCCGGCGCACCGGCACGGCATATGCTGCGGTGTCGCGCATCTTTCGAACAATTCAGCGCGGAGGCACGTCATGGAATCGAGATACCGGTCATGCACCATTCATACGTCGGCGAGCATCGAGAACGGAAGCATCGTCGGCAATGCGCGCATTTACCTGCCGACCGTGAATGACGGCGACGAAGTGGAGTCGCACGACATGGAGTTTCATCTGTCCTTCGTCGACGAGAACGAAGCGATCGCCTTCGCGAAAGAGGGCGCGATTGCGTGGATAGACGAGCACGAGGCGCTGTCGCTTTGAACCGCGGTCGCTTTGAACAATCGCGTGCAACATCGATCGGGTCGAAGAGACGAATGAAAGCGAACACCATCAAGCTCATCCTGTCGAGCGCGTTGCTTGCGCTCGCGAGCACGGTCCACGCGGCGGGCGGCGGCCTGGGCTGCGGCGGCGGAGGCTGCCCCGGCGGCGGATCGGGCGGCCAGGGCGCGGGCCTGCCATCGAGCGGCAGCGCAGCGGCGGCTTCATCCACCGAAGGACCGCGCATTCACGCGTCGCCGAATGCGGAGCCGGGCGGCGCGGTAACGGACGGCGGCCAGGGCAGCGGCATGAGCCGGGATACGGGCGGCACGGGCATGCCGGGCGCGAAACCCGGCAAGCCTTCGCCGGCTACCAGGAACAACGCGCGCGGGGCGCAAGGCTTGTAAGCGTTTCAACGCGACATCGAGCCTTGCGCGCTTTCTTGACGCAACGTTCTACGCTTGCGGCGGTTGTCCGTTGGACGCGCTCAGTCCGCCATCGACGGGAAGATTCACGCCCGTGACGAATCGCGCGTCGTCGCTTGCGAGAAAGGCGATGACCGCGGCGATATCGTCCGGTTGTGCCGCGCGGCCCAGCGGAATGCGCTCGCGAAACTTCGCCATCAGTTGTTCGTTGTCGAGCATGTCTTGCGTGAGATCGCTCGCGGTCAGGCTCGGGCACACGGCGTTCACGCGCACGCCGTCGCGGCCATGATCCATCGCGAGCGCGCGCGTGAAGTTGGTCACCGCGCCCTTGGCCGCGTTGTAAAAGCTCATGCCCCAGTCGCCGCCCAGCCCCGATACCGACGACACATTGACGATGGAGCCCTTCGCCTCGATCAGATGACGGATGGCCGCGCGGCTGCAATAGAAGACGCCGTCGAGATCGGTGGACATGATCGTGTGCCAGTCATCGAGCGATGCTTCATCGATGCGTCCCGTCGGCGCGACGCCCGCGTTGTTCACGAGCACGTCGATGCGCCCGAAGCGCGCGACGGCGGCCGCGATCAGGTCCTCGGCATCCGCATAACGCGAGACGTCGCAACGGTGAACGAGCGTGCGTTCGGCATCGAGATCGCGCGCGACGCGTTCGAGCTTTTCCTGCGTGCGTCCGGCCAGCACGACATTCGCGCCTTCGGCTGCAAAGCGGCGCGCCGCCCCTTCGCCGATGCCGGAGCCCGCGCCTGTCACGATGACGACTTTCGATGTAAATCGGGAGGTGTCCATATGCGTGTACCGGTAGTATCGATGCACGCGTATTTGCACGTTTCGTTCCAGAGAAGGCGCCCTGGACGAAGCCTAATTGGCGAACAATCGGCGATGCACGTTGCGCAGATGCGCGCGCATTGCGGTCTTCGCGGCGCGTTCGGGCTTGAGGCTCGGCACATCCATCGGCAGGTTCATTCGCGTTTCATTACCCGCTTCGTTAATCGAATTGCACGACGCAATTGCAGTCGCTATACTGCCTCGGCGGTCCAGTGGCCTGACCACTCAAATTGGCCAGACCGCAACGAAACTGAAGGCAATCCTGAAGGCAACTGTTTGAAAGCAGAGCATCGGCGTTTTCGCGGATGCGCTCCAAAGAGGCGTGCTCATGATGATGTCGTTTCAGTACTTCCATGCCGCTGCTCGCCGCCGCGTCTTCATGCGCCTCGCTTCCATCGCGGGCTCATATCCATCCCCGCACCTTTCGCTTCCTTGTCAGCGCGCATCGCAGAGATCGCGCTGACGCACCACGCATTGAACCGACAAAAGACTTCAGCACAAGAATAAAGGAGACACGATGTTCCGAAGAGCCAAGCATACCGAAGCAACGCCGACATAACGCCACGCATGGAGCATGTGATGGGCGGAACAGGAGACACCGTTGCCGGACGTGAAGCGCTGATACGCTTCGAAGGCATCGGCAAGACCTTCGGGCGCGTGCGCGCGCTGAGCGACGTGGACTTCACCTTCATGCAGGGCGAGTGCGTCGGCATTGCGGGACACAACGGCGCAGGCAAGTCCACGCTGATGGCCGTGCTGGCGGGCGTGCATGCGCCGACGCAGGGCCGCATCGAAGTGGATGGACGCGACGCGCCGCATTACGACGCGAACGCCGCGCGCGATGCCGGCGTGCGCTGCGTGTTCCAGGAGCTGTCGCTGTGCGCGAACCTGACGGTCGCGGAGAACATGTGCATCGTGCATCCGCAACTGCGTGGACGCGGATGGCGGCGCACGGCCACGAGGCTCATGCGCGAGAAGCTCGAAGCAATCTTTCCGGGCAACGGGCTGAAGGGCAACGAACTCGTTTCCGATCTCACGTTGACGCAGCAGCAGATGGTCGAGATCGCGCGCGGCTTCACTGTCACCGATCAACCCGTGCGCCTCGTGATTCTCGACGAGCCGACTTCATCGCTCGATGCGCACACAGCCGACCAGTTGCTCGCGTTCGTGCGCAAGGCGGCGCAAGGCGGCATTACGTGTCTGCTCGTCACGCATATGCTGGGCGAAATCGAACGCGTGGCCGACCGCGTGATGGTGATGCGCGACGGCAGCATCGTCAGCGTGCTCGGCCGTGAACAGTCGAGCCGCGCATCGATCATTCAGGCGATGGGGCAGCATCTCGAAGCGGAGCGCGCGCCGGGCGCGGCGCGCGTGCAGACCGGGCGCGACCGCGAGCGGCACTTCGAGTGGAATGTCGGCGCAAAGCGTCACACACGTATCGAAGCATCGCGCGGCGAAGTGATCGGCTTCGCGGGACTCGCGGGCCAGGGGCAGACCGAAGCGCTGCTCGCCATCTACGAAGCCGCGACGCGCCACGGACCGAGCCGCGCGAAAGTGGCTTTCGTCGCGGGCGATCGCGGACGCGACGGCGTGTTTCCCATCTGGTCGATCGCGCAGAACCTCGACTTGCGTTGGCTCGCGGGCGGCGCGCCGCGCAGGCGCGGTCTCGTCGATCTCGCGGCGGCGCGTGCTGTCGTCGAAGCATGGCGCGCGAAGATCGGCATACGCGGCGCGGCGATGAGCGCGGGCATTCTGTCGCTCTCGGGCGGCAATCAGCAGAAGGTGTTGTTCGCGCGGGCGCTGGCGTCGGATGCGGACCTGATCCTGATGGACGATCCCACGCGCGGCGTCGATGTCGGCACGAAGCGCGACATCTATCAGCTCGTCCACGATGAAGCCGCGAAGGGCCGCACGTTCATCTGGTACACGACGGAAAACGAAGAGCTGTCGCATTGCGACCGCACTTATGTGTTCCGCTCGGCCGCCGTCACGCGCGTGCTGCATGCCGACGAATGCACGGAAGAAGCGTTGCTCGCGGCCAGTTTCGAGGAGCAGGCGGCATGACACTCGCCATCACGCAGGCGCGTTTGCGCGCCATGCTTCCCGCGATATCGCTCGTCGCGGTCTTGATCCCGATCCTCGTCATGCAGCCTGCGGTGATGAGCTATTTCGGTTCGAGCCTGCTATTGAATCTCGCCGTGCCGATCGTGCTCGCGACGCTCGCGCAGCTCGCGATCATCACCGTGAACGATCTCGATCTTTCCATCGGGCCGTTCGTGAGTCTCGTCGCCTGCATCGGTGCGACGCTGCTCGTGAGGACGCCGTGGCTCGGCGCGCTCGCGCTCGCGGGCTGCGTGCTCGCTTATGCGGCCGTGGGCGCGCTGATCGAGTTGCGGCAGATCCCGTCGATCGTCGTCACGCTCGGGCTTTCGTTCGTGTGGAGCGGTCTCGCCATCGTGCTGCTGCCGTCGCCGGGCGGCACGAGTCCGACATGGCTCGGCGCGGCGATGAACTATCAGACGCCGTTCATCGCGGCGCCCATCGTGTGGTCGGTGTTGATCGCGATGGTCGGACATTTGCTGTTGATGCGCTCGTCGGCGGGCGTGCGCGTGCGCGGCGCGGGCGGCAATCCCCGCGCGATGCGCCGCTTCGGCTGGTCGCTCGTGCGCAGCAAGGCGACGCTCTATGGCGTCGCGGGCGTGTTTGGCGTGCTCTCGGGCCTTTCGCTGCTCGGCCTCACCACCTCCGCCGATGCGAACCTCGCGTTGCGCTATACGTTGCTGTCGATCGCCGCGGTGATCCTCGGCGGCGGCGAGTTCATGGGCGGGCGCGTTTCGGTGATCGGCGCGGTGCTCGGCGCGATCACGCTGACGCTCGCGGCGTCGTTTCTCGCGTTCCTCAATATCTCGTCGGACTGGCAAGTGGGCATGCAAGGCGCGATCCTGATCGTGGTCCTGTCGTTGCGCGTGCTGCTGCAACGCGGAGAACGCCGATGAACAGCATCGCTGACAACGAAGCAAGCGCGTGGTCGCGCATCAAGGCCATTCAGGCGCCGTGGGCGTGGTCGTTCATCGGCGCGGTGCTGGTGTGGCTCGCCATCGTGGCGATCTTCGGCTTCGGCATTGCAAGCAACGTCGCGCAAACGGCGCTCACGTATGGCGTGTTCATGGTGCTCGTCGGTCTGGGGCAAATGCTCGTCATTACATCGGGTGTGGGCAACATCGACTTGTCGGTGCCATCGACCATTGCGCTTGCCGGCGTCGTGGGCATGCAAGTGATGGGCGGCGCGGACGGCCGGATCGTGCTCGGTATCGCAGCGGCGCTGGGCGTGGGTATCGTGATCGGACTCGCAAATTACGCGCTCATCCGCATGTTGCGCATTCCGCCGATCATCGCGACGCTCTCGTCGAGCTTCATCATTCAGTCGATCGCCATCACGCAAGGCAGGCAGCTTCCGCCGCCGCCGCCCGCGCTCGGCGCATTCGCAACGGGGCGCTTCCTCGACGTGCCGTACATCGCGCTCGTGGCCCTCGCGTTGTCGTTCGCGCTGGCCGTGCTGCTGCATCGCGCGGTGTATGGGCGCAGGCTTTCCGCCATCGGGCAGAACGCGCGCGCCGCGTGGCTCGCGGGCGTGAACGTGCATCGCACGCGATGCTTGGCCTACGTGATGTCGGCGATGATCGCGTCGCTTACCGCGTTGCTGATCGCGGCGACATCGGGCGGCGCGTCGCTCGACATGGGCGTCGAATACATGCTGATCTCGATTGCCGTCGTCGTGATCGGCGGCACGCTCGTGGCCGGCGGCAAGGCGACGATCGCGGGCGTGTGGGGCGCGTCGATGTTCCTCTTTCTCACCAATGCCGTGCTCAATGCGGTCGGCGCGGATGCGGGCGTGCGCTCCATCGTGTATGGCGTGCTCATCATCGCGGTCACGGTGGCGGCGGGCGGCAAGGCCGTGCGCTGACATCGCTCATGACAAGGACAAGGAGACATGAAAGCCAACGAATTCGAAGTGCACGATGCGCGCTTCCGGCTGCTGCTTCAGCCGAACGCATCGATGGAAAAACTCTTCGGCGATTGCCTCTGGGCCGAAGGGCCCGTGTATTTTCCGGCGACGGATCTGCTCATCTGGAGCGACATTCCGAACAACCGCATGCTGCGCTGGGCGCCGGGGATGGGCGTCGGCGTGTATCGCGCGCCGTCGAACTACAGCAACGGCAACACGCGCGACCGCGAAGGGCGGCTCGTCAGTTGCGAGCATGGCGCGCGGCGCGTGACGCGCACGGAGCACGACGGCAGCATCACGGTGATCGCATCGCATTACGAAGGCAAGCAGCTCAATTCGCCGAACGACGTGATCGTGGATTCGCAAGGCGCGATCTGGTTCACCGATCCCGACTACGGAATTATTAGTGACTACGAAGGATATCGCGCGGACAGTGAGATCGGGCGATGCAACGTGTATCGCGTCGCACCCGGCGATGCAGAAGTGCGGATCGTGTCCGACGACTTCGTGAAGCCGAACGGCCTGGCGTTCTCGCCGGATGAATCGAAGCTCTATATCGCGGATTCCGCGGCCTCGCACGATGACGACGCGCCGCGTCACATTCGCGTCTTCGATGTCGCCGACGACGGCGCGTTGCGCAATGGCCGCGTGTTCATCGCGATGCAAAGCGGCGTGCCCGACGGCATGCGCGTGGACGAGCACGGCAACGTGTGGACGAGCGCCGAAGACGGCGTGCATTGCTATGCGCCGGACGGCACGCTGCTCGGCAAGATACTGATTCCCGAAGTCGTCGCGAACCTCACGTTCGGCGGGCTGCGGCGCAACCGGCTGTTCATTACCGCGACTTCATCCGTGTATGCGGTGCATGTGGGCGTGCGCGGCGCGGCGCGCTGATATCGAATAACCAAAGGAGACGGAGCATGCAGGTAATCAAGATCATGGCGGCGGCATGTGTTGCGCTGGCTGCATCCGCGGCGATGGCGCAGGTCGCGGGCGGCGATACGTCGTCGGCGAAGATCGCGTTGTCGAACAACTATGCGGGCAACAGCTGGCGTCAGCAGATGCTCAAGAGCTGGTCCAATGTCGCGGATACGGCGGTCAAGCAGAAGGTCGTCGCCGCCGCGCCGAGCTTCACCACGGCCGAGAGCCAGGCGACCGAGCAGGTCCAGCAGATGCAGAACCTCATTCTGCAAGGCTACAAGGCCATTGCCGTCGATGCCGTTTCGCCCACTGCGCTCAACGGCGTCATCAAGCAGGCGTGCGGCGCGGGCGTGACGGTCGTATCGTTCGATGGCATCGCAACCGAGCCGTGCGCGTATCGCATCGCGGTGGACTTTCAGGGCATGGGGCGCATGCAGGTCGATTATCTGGCGAAGCGGCTGAACGGCAAGGGCAATCTGCTGGAGATTCGCGGGCTGGCGGGCGTGTCCGTCGATGACGAGATTCACCAGGGCATCGTCGATGAACTGAAGAAGTATCCGGGCATGAAGATCGTCGGCTCCGTGCATGGCGACTGGACGCAGACCGTCGCGCAAAAGCAGGTCGCCGGCATTCTGCCGACGCTGCCGAAGATCGATGGCGTGGTCACGCAAGGCGGCGATGGCTTCGGCGCGGCGCAGGCGATCAAGGCGGCGGGACGGCCGACGCCGATCATCATTCTCGGCAACCGGCAGGAAGAGCTTGCGTGGTGGGCCGAGCAGCGCAAGAGCGGCTATGGCACGATGTCGGTGACCATTCCGCCGGGGGCGTCGTCGTTTGCGTTTTGGGTCACGCAGCAAGTGCTCGCGGGCAAGAAGATGCCGCACGACATTCGCATGCCGGTGCTCGAAGTGAAGCCCGAAGAGCTGAACGCGGTGCTCGCCAAGACGCCGACCGGCGCGCTCGCAAACAAGGAATACACGCGCGACGAAGTCGTGGCTGTCGTGGATGGCAAAAAGTAACGTGGAGCACGTCACGGGCGCGACGGCCCGTGACGTGCGCAGCGGAAGCTGTCCTGATTCGGTCCTTACGCGACCGGTAACGCGCTCAGCTTGCTCACCGTGTCGGCGCAAGCGTGCGCTGCTTCGCGGCCCTTCACGAGGAAATGCTCGCGGAAGAAGCCGATGTGCTCTTCGCCATGATGGAAATGATGCGGCGTGAGCACCGCCGAGAACACCGGCGTGCCCGTTTCGAGCTGCACCTGCATCAAGGCGTTGATGACGGCCTGCGCGACGAACTCATGCCGATAGATGCCGCCATCGACGACGAGCCCCGCCGCGACGATGCCCGCATATTGACCGGAGAGCGCGAGACGCTTCGCATGCAACGGAATTTCGAATGCGCCGGCGACTTCGAAGAGATCGATATCGTCCTTCGTGTAGCCGTGTTGCTGCATGGCTTCGATGAACGAGGTCTTGCATTGATCGACGATATCGCGATGCCAGCACGCCTGAACGAACGCGATGCGGGGACGATTGGAGCCTGTTGCGGATACCGCTTGTGATTCGATGATGTTGGATGCGTTCATGGACTTCAGCCTGTTTTGTGTGAACAGGGCGAAGGACAGCCGCACGCCTTCGCACGCGCGAGGAAGCGCAAGCACGTGCAAGCAAGCGCACACGTCGGGCGTAAAAGCACCGGCTGTCCTGTTCTCTTTCATCCGGACTATACCGTCGGCCCCGGAATCCAACCGGGTCTGCTGACCTCGCTCGCTGCGATACCGCAATGTTGCCATTGCGGTCACATCGATGAGCGCTCGCGGGCTACGTCGCTGAAAACGTCAGACACGTCTAGCGACGATTACCGCCGGTGGGGAATCGCACCCCGCCCCGAGAACGTGTTCTTCGTCGTATCGAAGAACGGGGGTACGGTATCACGAAACAAGGCGCAGCTCGACAATACCCCGCGTTTTGCGGGGTTTCGAGGCAATCAACACTCGTCCATTCGACGCTGCTCCATCTTGATGCCGATGGTCTTCTCAAAACAGCGCGCGTCGGGCTGATGCACGTAGATGCCGAACGGGTTCGTCGGCTGAAAGCCGTTGCGTTCATAGAACGCGATAGCCCTGCGATTCACGGCCCGCGTCTCCAGCAATAGCTTGTGATAGCCGACCGCAGCGGCTTCGGCTTCGAGCTGAGCGAGCAGCGCGCTTCCCACGCCGCACGAATTGGGTCGGCTATAGAGCCGCTTGAGTTCGGCCACGCCGTAATCGAAGCGGCGAAATGCACCACATCCGAGCGCGATGCCTAGCTCGTCGCGCGCGACGAGAAATGCGCCTCTTGCCGAGCAGACGTCCTGAAGGCAGAACCGGGTCTGGCCGCTATCGCCGGAAAAGACGGCGAGCATGGCGCTGAGTTCGTCGAGAAGCGCGCGTGCGTCTTGCGACCACGGGTCTTCGCGCTGGACAAGGATGGCTGTTCCTGAAGGCGTCACGGCATTCGCTCCCAATCTGCGGTGATGGACACTCACTCGACGATGAGCCGAGCAAAACGCAGACCTGGCATCGACGCCCGAGCCTCGATGCGTGCAGAACGCGCCTTTTGACGACGCTTGAAGGAAAAGCTACAGCGCGCAGACCTGCAACGGCGGGACCGGCAAGTCGTCGCCTTCGATGAAGGCCGTCGCGGAATACACGGCGAACTTGAACGCGCTTTCCTCGCTCGCGAACACGCCGAGATCGCCGAGCGATGTCAGATGGCCGTCCGTTTCGAGAATGGAGGCCTTGGCGATGAACGCGGTCCCGAGCCGCGTGACGAAGGGCTCGAATGCGGCTCCGTGGTGATAGATGATCATGGCTCTCCCAGTTCTTGGTTGATGTATGTAGCGCTTGATCGTGCGTGAAGAAATCACCGGATCGGCCCGAGGCAAACGTTTCGAAAGGGTCGATAGGCCGCATTCTAAGAAGCATCGAAAAGCCGTGGCCTGTCCGTATGGCGAGACTTGCGGACACGACACCTCGAATGCCTTGCGCGCTCGCACGGTGATGCGGTCAAATGTCGGCCGTCCCTCACTCTCGCATTGCGCGCAAAATGACAAGACGCTTACTAGGCAAGATCGCGGCATTCTCCTTCGCCGCTACCACGGCATGCGGCGGCGTCGCGGTTCACGCAGCAGAGCTTCACGTGTTGACATCCGGCGGCTTCACGGCCGCTTACAAGGCGCTCGGCCCCGACTTCGCGGCGAAGACCGGCAATACGCATTGAGCGAAGCAGCGAGCGGTCGTTGCTTCGCACGAATCGACCGCATCTGCTGCTTTTTTCGCCGGCCATTCCCGCGCAACATGGTTCTCATCAAACCAGCCGGGAGCAGAAAATGGCCTTGTTACGGATGATCCGCATCGTTCTGTGGAGTTTCTTCGGCGTGCGCCGGCGCGCATCGCATGAAGCGGATTTCGCGCAAGTCAACTTCAGCCTGCTGCCGGTGATCGCGGTGGTGCTCGCGCTTTGCATCGGCGCGAGCATCTTCGGCGTCGTCATGCTCGTCACGCACGGCGCGAACGTGCCGACGCAAGGCTTCTGACGCTCAAGCAGCCGTTCTCACTGTGCCGTTCAGGTGTGCCGCGGGATCGTCGAGAATCTCGGCCAGCGCGCGGATCGCGTGATCCATGCGCGCGTCCCACGGATGCCCGAAGTTCAGCCGGATGCAGTTCTCGAACGAATGCGTGACCGAGAACATCGGGCCGGGCGCGATGCTGATGCCGCGCGCGATCGCCAGCCGGTGCAGCGCCATCGCATCGACCGCTTCGGGCAGTTCGAGCCACACGAAGTAGCCGCCGGCGGGCGTCGTCCATCGCACCGTGGCGGGCAGCGAGCGCGAGAGGGCGGCTTCCATCGTCGTCAGTTGCGAGCGCAGCGCGGCGCGCAGCTTGCGCAAGTGCTTGTCGTAGCCGCCGGACTGCAAATAATCGGCGATGCCCGCCTGCGCCGGGATGCTCGCCGAGAGCGTCGTCATCAGCTTGAGGCGCTGCACCTTGTCGGCGAAGCGGCCCGCCGACGTCCAGCCTATCCGATACCCCGGCGCAAGCGTCTTCGAAAACGAGCTGCAATGCATGACGAGGCCCTGCGTATCGAAGGCTTTCGCGGGCAGCGGACGCTCGCGCCCGAAGTGCAGTTCCTGATAGACATCGTCTTCGATCAGCGGAATCTCGCGCCGCGCCAGCATCTCGACGAGCGCCTTCTTCTTCTCGATGGGGAGCGTCGCGCCGGTCGGATTCTGGAAGTTCGTCATGAACCAGCAGGCGCGTATCGGATGCTTGTCGAGCGCGGCGGCGAGCGCATCGAGATCGAGGCCGGTCGCCGGATGCACCGGAATTTCGACCGCGCGCAAGTCGAGCCGCTCGATGGCCTGTAGCGCCGCATAGAACCCCGGCGATTCGACGGCGACGACATCGCCGGGGCGTGTGACCGCCGTCAGACACAGGTTGAGCGCTTCGAGCGCGCCGCTCGTGACGACGATTTCATCGGCGGGAACGGACACGCCAGTGCCGACATAGCGCAGGCCGATCTGCTTACGCAACGCGTCGTTACCGGGCGGCAAGTCCGATACCGTGCTCCACGGACTCAGCGATCGCGTGCCTTGCGTGAGCGACTGGAGAAGCCGCGCCGACGGAAACAGCAGCGGCGACGGAAACGCCGAGCCGAGCGGCGCGATGTCCGGATGCTTCGCGGCCTGCAACACGGAGAACACGAGATCGCTGATTTCGACCTTGCTCGAATCGGCGAACGATGTCGTGCGCGAAGGCGTTTCGCTCACGCTCGCGCCCGGCGTGACGAAGTAGCCGGAGCGCTCTTCGGCGCGCACGAGTCCCCATTCTTCGAGCAGATAGCAGGCGCGAAAGACCGTCGACTGGCTGACGCCATGTTGCGCGATGAGCTGCCGCAACGAGGGCAGGCGCGCGCCGACCGGGATGCGGCCTGCGCGGATATCGTCGGCCAGGCGGGCGGCGAGTGCCTCGTAGCGCTTCATCGAAGGGAGCGGAAAGAGTGGGCGATGCCGTGATGTTAGCGCTGTTTGCCGTTCGCAACTAACTGTCTACCGCTCAACCCACGCAAAAGCGGACGCGTGATCCGCGTCCGCCTATACGCGTTGTCTTCAGGCGAGACCCGGCGGCGCGGCCTTCGCGACATCGACCTGTTTCGGCAACAGTCCGAGATCGAGGAACGTATTGGCGATCTGCTGCTGCTCGCCGATGATCTCGCGCGTGATCGCTTCCGTGCCGAACACCTGCCGGCTCACGGCGAGATCGACGACGGGCTTCGGCAAGCCCCAGAGTTTCGCGAGTTCGCTCGCGAGCGCGTCCGGATTCTGCTTGCCCCATTGATCGACGGCCCTGATTTCGTCGATGACGATGCGGATCACATCGGCATTCTTCGCCACATAGTTCTGCGACGAGAAGTAATACGCCCGATTGCCGACCACGCCGCTCGCATCCGCCACGATGCGCGCATTCAGCGTCTTCTGCGCAGCCGCGAAGAACGGGTCCCAGATGACCCATGCGTCGATCGAGCCGCGCTCGAAGGCGGCGCGCGCATCGGCGGGCGGCAGGAAGACCACGTTGATATCCTTGTATTGCAGGCCGTGCTGGGCCAGCAGCTTCACGAGGAAGTAATGGACGTTGCTGCCCTTGTTCAACGCGACGCGCTTGCCCTTCAGGTCCGCGACCGTCTTGACCGGCGATTGCGCCGGAACGAGCACGGCTTCGGATTGCGGCCGCGTCGGCGTGGCCGCGACGTAGGCGAGCGGTGCGCCGGCCGCCTGCGCGAAGATGGGCGGCGCTTCGCCCACATCGCCGAAGTCGATCGAGCCGACGTTGAGAGCTTCGAGCTGCACCGGCCCGGCGGTGAACTCGGTCCACGTCACCGATACGCCGAGCGGCGCGAGCCGCTTTTCGAGCGTTCCGCGTCCCTTCAGCAGATTCAGATAGCCCTTTTGATTACCGACCCGCAGCACGCGCGGCTGCGCTGATGCAGCCTGCTGCGCGAACGAAGCGGGCGCGGTGGCAAGCGACGCAGCGGCCATCGCGGCCCGCGCGGAGAAGGAGAGAAACGCGCGACGGTCGACTGACTTCTGGTTTTCGGACATGGGCGGATCGGGCGCTTGGCATATGAAGGACTTCAGATGCTAAAGCGCGGCACCGCCCATGCAAACGTAGGAATAGGCATAACGCTATGGCACGGCGCGTCATATCCATTCCGCTTCTCGCTCGAAGCGAATGGTCATGAAGCGCGATATCAGGGATAGGTCCGCATCACGCCCTGACCATGCGGTTCGAGTTCGACGTCGGCCTGCCTGACCTCGCTCGGCTTCGGGCTGACGTCCAGCGCCTTCAGCGCGTTATCCCAGCTGAAGCGCGCCGCATCCTTGAGCGCTGCGGCGTGAAGACTTTCCCACGCCTGTTCCGTGCTCGCACGCGCCACCCGTTCCAGGAAATCGTCGGCCGTGTAGTAGATGGAACTATCGTCGAGTGCCGCGTCTTTTCGCCATGCGGGAGTCAATACGGGCACGCCGTACGATATGTATTCCAGATGCTTCGACGAGAAACTATGCTGCCGCAACTCGTCGTTGCTGATGGTGATCAACCCGAACTGGTAGTCCGCGATCACATCGGTCGAGGGCGCGTATCCCTTGTAATTGATACTCAGCGACGCGTCAGGCTCGGGGCCGCCATAGACATCGAGCATCGGATAAAGCTTGCATAGCTGCGACAGCAGCGGCAGATTCACCCAATAGCCGCCGAGATAACCGAGAAAAATAATGCGAGGATGCTTGTTATAGCGAGCCAGTTTCGTCTTCTTGTGCGTGCCGTAAGTGATCGGCAGAAAGTTGGTGCCGTTGTACTTCGTCTGCCTCACGTAGTCCGCGTAGGTATGCCAATGAAACGAGAGATAGTCGGCGGCGGCATACGATTCGACTTCGACATCGCGTAGTTTCGTGTATCCCGCATCGCTGAGTTCGCCGCCGAAGCGAAGTTCTTCGGCAAAGGGCGAGGGCAGGTCCAGAATCTGCACATCGGCCACGCGATCACCGAGCGTCACGGCTTCGTCGAGATTGCTTTCGCAGATAAGCAGATCGAAGTGGCCCTTGCTGCGTAACGTCTTCTGCAGCACCTTTCCGCGCAAGACCATCACACGCCAAAGCAAATGAGACGTCGCTGCCTTGCAGGTCGCGCCGCCTATGTGCACGGCGATCGCCAGCACCGCTTCATGCACGTAGAGTTGCAGCTTCAGCAATTGCGGAGCGGGCAGCATTCGACGAATGCCGGTCTTGGCGAGCCTCGACAGTTTGTTGGAGTCGAAGCGGATCACGGATGTATAACCGTTGCGGCTGAGATACGCTTCGAGCTCTTTGGGCTTCACGCCATTTGCGAAGGCGTCCTGTGAACAGATGATGACTGCCCGTTTCTCTTGCGCCATGAAACACTCCTTCATTCGCTATCGACGTCGATCGGTCAGTCGGTGCAGGGTGCACGCTGAAACGGAACGCAACTGCCGGGGAGAGGAGCAACAACGAAGCTACATCGAACGACGAGTGACGCACTTTTTTCGCAGACAACGTGGCGATGCAGAACGTATCATCGCGCCGCTTTCATTCAATGAGGACAACAGGACGATCCTGCGCTACGCGGTAGCATAGTCGGGATTTTCGCTAGCCGCAGCAGAAAAAACATTTGCCTTTCACGTCAAAAACGTCCGTTCGTTCATTAGGCGGCCTTTTGAACCTGAATTCGAAATAATCAGCTAGGTGAATTTACACGATCAATGCACGGAAACGATCTCGATTCATCGCCAGGACGATTCATGTACAGAAGTGAGGACTACCACGGATGGACGCTTCAGGTCACGACCGTGCCCCGTTGTGGCGCATACACCGCCATTGCTGTGTTAAGCCGGGGTAGTCAGGAGTTTCGCTTCGAGCAGATCGCGGTGTCGGATACGGAGGCCGCATCGGCGACGGCGGCGGTGGGATGGCTGCGCGGATGGCTCGACTTGAACGGACTGCTGGATCGGCAACGATCCGATGCGTGAGTTCGCGACGCTCACGCTATTTGCTTCGGCGACTTCGCGGTGTAATGCCCCGCATGAAGCCGCCGAAGAACTCACCGCACGCAGTGTCAGACGAGCGTGAGCTTGACGTCGATGTTATTGCGCGTTGCATTCGAATAAGGGCACACGATGTGCGCCTTGTCGATCAGCTGCTGCGCCTCCGCGCGATCCATGCCCGGCAACGAAATCTTGAGTTCGACCTCGATGCCGAAGCCATTCGGAATCTGCCCGATGCCGACGCTGCCATCGACTGCGAGATCCTTCGGCACATCGATCTTGTCTCGCGCGCCGACGAACTTCATCGCGCCGATGAAGCACGCGCTATAGCCCGCCGCGAAAAGTTGCTCGGGGTTCGTGCCGTCGCCGCCACCGCCGCCGAGTTCCTTCGGCGTGGTCAGACGGAGATCGAGATTGCTCTCAGGGATGGTCGCGCGTCCATCGCGCCCGCCGGTCACGTGCGCGTGTGCACGGTACAAGACTTTTTCGATCGTCATTCCAGTGTCCTTTGTCGTATGAAGGTGGAGAACAACTTCCCGGGGCATCAGCCGCAAGCATACTAAAAGGCCCGCAGCGGCGCTCGCGCATGCGCTGATCGGCAATCGACGATGATCGTCTCAGGCGCCGCGGCAAAGATATCGGAGCAGCGGGCCCAGCATGGAAGGATCGGTAGGTTTCGAGCAGTATGCGTCGAAGTGCGCGAGCCTCACTGCGTTCACGTCTTCCGTGCTCGATACCGCCGAATGCGCAACGAGGATCGCGTTCGATGTGACCGGATCGGCACGCAGGCGTATCGCAACTTCGATGCCGGAGACATCAGGCATCCAGATATCGAGCATCACGATGTCCGGATGCCATTGTCTTGCCGCCTCGATCGCTTCGTGGCCGCCATAGACCACGCGTGTCGGAAAGTCTTCGATCGCGAGGACCATGCCGATTGCATCGGCGGTATCGACATAGTCATCGACGACAAGCACACGAGGTGTTTCCACGGCCTGCCGTCTGCTCGTCCATATCGCGCATTTCGGAGGGACGGCGAACGCGTTGTCTTCGGTCATGCTTGCCTTCTTCTGGACGCAAGCGCGACAAGGGCCGCGCCGATTGAGGTCCTGCTTTCGTGACAGGTATGAGCAATCGATACGCCCGAAGCCGCGAGATGGAAGCGCGTTCGCACAGAACGGCTCGCGGCGCTTAGCGTATCATTGCCGCCGACCCCCTCCCTCTCCTCTCCAAAGAAACTATTCCATGCACCCGCCCACACTGGCCGGCACCCCGCTCGAGGCCTATCACGTCTGCGCATTCTTCAATAGCCGCGACGAAGAGTACGCAACGTTGAGTCCCTTCTTCAAGGAGGCGGTGGATAACGGCGAAAAGAACATGCACATCGTGAATCCCGCGTTGCTGGCGGATCATCGCGCGCGGCTGACGGCTTCGGGCATCGATGCCGCGCACTGCGAGGCGTGCGGTCAGCTCGAACTCGTTTCGTGGCGCGACGCGTATCTGGATGAAGAAGGCGTGTTCGACAAGGACCGGATGCTTGCCGCCGTCGAGCGATTGACGGGAAGCGGCCGCGATGCGGGCTTTTCGCGCCTGCGGATCATGGGCAACATGGACTGGGTGTTCGAGGACACGACAGCCACGCCGAAGCTCATCGAATACGAAGCCGAAGTGAACGAAGTGCTCGAGCGCAACCGGCAGCCTGCCGTCTGCGTGTACGACATCGCGAAGCTCTCCGGCTCGATGCTGATGGACCTGCTGCGCACGCATCCGATGACGCTCATCAACGGTGTCGTGCAGGAGAATCCGTTCTTCACGCAGCCGTCCGAGATGGTTCAGGAACTGAAGCGCCGTCGGTCATCGGAAGTCGCTCCGGGCGATGAAGCGGCGAGCAAGCCGGCCGCATTCGTTCAAGAGAATGGCCGCTGAGTCTGGCTCCGAGGCGCTGTCGCGGGAAGCAGCCGAGCGCAGCCTGCGTGACCTGATGGGCCTTCTGGCGCTGCCGGCGTTGTGGGCCGGGCGCGATGGCCGGACGGTGATCGAACTGATGACGCAGGCCGTCGAGCGGATCGTCCGTCTGGATGTCTGCTATGCATATGTGCCCTTGCTCCCCGATTCGTCCGCATTCGACACGCTGCGTCTGCGCGAAGCCGATGCCACCGCGGACGTTCGTCTCGCATGGGAGCCGGCGATCGACGCATGGCGCCGCATGCCCATCGGCCCGCGTCCCGTGCTTCAGGCGACGCCGGCCGGCGCGCAGAGAATGGTGCGCATGAGCATGGGATACACCGCGGGTCAGGGCAGCGTCTGGTTCGGTTCGGCCGACCCGTCGTTTCCGTCCGTGACGGACCTCGCGTTTCTGCGCGCGGCGACCTCGCTGGCGGCAACGGGTCTGCAGGCGGCGCGCGCCGCGCACGAACGCGAGACGGCCAGCCGCGCCAAGGACGAATTCCTCGCGATGCTCGGGCATGAGCTTCGCAATCCGCTCGCGCCGATCACGACCGCGCTCGGGCTCATGCGCAAGCATCGCGGCGGGACGCCGGACAAGTATCACGAGATCATCGAGCGGCAGGTGTCGCATCTGTCGCGGCTCGTCGAGGACCTGCTCGACGTGAGCCGCATCACGCGCGGGTCCATCGAACTTCATCTCGAAGCGGTGCGGATTGGTTCGGTGCTGACGCGCGCCATCGAGGCCGCGAGTCCGCTGGTCGAGCAGCGCGGACAAACCTTGTCGCTCAGCGTGACCGACGACGGCGCGCTCATCTCGGCAGATCTCACGCGGCTCACGCAAGTCTTCGGCAATCTGCTCAACAACGCAGCCAAATACACCGATGCGGGTGGACATATCCGCGTGGAAGCGGTGACGAACGCGACGGAGATCGTCGTTTCGGTGTCGGATAACGGCGCGGGTATCGGCGAGGATCTGATGCCCCGGCTCTTCACCATCTTCGAGCAGGGGCGAACCACCATCGACCGTGCGAAGGGCGGACTGGGCATCGGCCTTGCGCTGGTGAAGAATCTGGTCCAACTGCACGGCGGCACCGTCACGGCGATGAGCGACGGACCGGGAAAGGGATCGACGTTCGTGGTGACGCTGCCGATCGCACCGCACACGCTGATGCCCGCCGACGCGTTACTGACCGCGCGATCGCTTCCCGAAGGAAACGGTATCCGCGTATTGCTCGTCGACGACAACGAAGACGGCCTTCTCTCGATGGAAGCATTTCTCGTGGAAGTCGGGTTCGACGTGGCAACGGCGAGCGCGCCGCAAGCGGCGCTCGAAGTCGCGGCGGAGTTTCGTCCGGCGTTCGCCGTGCTCGACATCGGCTTGCCCGGAATGGACGGCTATCAGTTGGCCGCGGCGCTGCGGTTGCAGCAAGAGGGCGATGCGCTGCGCCTTTTCGCATTGACGGGATATGGTCAGGCCGAAGACCGCCGACGTTCGTCTGACGCCGGATTCGAGCGTCACTTCGTGAAGCCTGTGCCACTCAACGAGTTGGTCGAAGCGCTGATCGCTTGATGGCGGCGGCAGAAAAAAAAGCCCGCGGAGACGGGCTTGAGGGTATCGCGTCCACACGACGCCATACTTGCGCACAAGCGGGTCAAGAGCGCCCCCCTGACGTCCCGGAAGATCTCACCGTGCATTCCAGCCCTCTGACTTCCTCTAGCTAACAGCACAGACTACGGCAAATAAAGATAGTGTGAGATCCTCAAGGTTGCATACGGCAGTTTTGAAAAATCCTTTCGCCGGTCGATCATATGACCGTTCACATACGCATCGGCTCCCATGTCGATGTAATAGTCCGAGCCGCTCTTGTCTCTGTAAAAACCAGTCGGTGCATCCCATTGACAGCAGGAGAATCGCAGGCGCTTCCATTCTGTCCAGGTTGCGAGCCACTTATCTATCTTGTCGAGGTCTGATCCTCTAACTCGGTATGTGGCTTTAAAGCCGGGTATTGGTGGCCCGTCTAGCATTGTCGCTTCACATCCAAGATACTCGACCTCGCGGCGACTACGGCCTAGCTCTTTCAGATAGTCGCCGCATGCAATCGGCGGCTGAGCTTTTTGACCACAGAAGTGACCGCACGCAAGCGACGAGGTTGGCTCGCTAGCAGGTTTGGACGAGTTGAGCGTTTCCGACCTACCGTCCGCCAACACAGCCATCAGGCCGCAGGACAACAACGCAACAAGGAACCGTCTCACTTGGTGACCTCAAGGTTCGCCACATATCGCCCTCGTGTATCTGGCAACCGATGTGAAATGAGAAAGTTATAAACGTCGTTCCAATGCTCAAGCGCATACACCGTCACGCAGCCCTCTGAGAGATTGCCAATGTGAACGTATCGGGTAGAGTTTCCTCTTGACCCGGCTAGTTCGATCGGGAACCAAACTTGATCTGCGATGACATTACCCATCCCATGTTGCTTCGCGTAGTCAACATAGAACTTGGTATAAGACGAATCGTGAGGGGCGTCGGGAGCCATGATGCGATGAATACCCGCTGGAATCGGGCTGTAACGACCGTTCCAGACACTATTGAGCGTGACAGTCATCGTCTTCCCACCGGGGATCGTCAAGCTGCCCCATTGCTGGTCTAAATCTTCGTTGCCACGAGGGGCGGAAATGCCATGAGCGCGTTTTCCATACTTGACGCTCAAGGTCACTGACGACCGGCTCGGGGGCGTCTTCGATAAGAATCGGTCAACGTTGCCATCAGATATGCATACTGTCTCACCGACATAATCGCTCGTACCATCAGCCACTTTGAAGTAAGTGTACCCATCCGATGACCGAATCATTGTCACCTGCGTGTTCTCGCAGAGAGCAATAAGTTGCCCGTTCTTTTCACGCTTCACATGCAGCCAACGTTGCTGGTCCGATGGCATCTTTACGTAACGGGTTTCGACAGTCGCGCTATGCGTGCTGCCTTGATTATCGTTCGTTTGTGCGCGGTGGTTTCTCAGAAACTGAACGTATGAATCGGTCATAGTTAAACCAACAGTTCGATTACGAGCTTCATCGGATGATCCGTATAGACGCGCTCCGTTGCGCCGGTGGAATCCGTGACACCTTGATAGATCTCCCCATCGTCTGTCGTAATCATGTACCGCTGTCCTGCGACCGCATGACCATCTTCGTCGCGCAATACGATCTGTTCGTCATAGCGTCCCGTGGTCGAACGGGTTCGCTCACTTTTCCATTCATCAACATAAGTTGCATCGCCGGAAGTGAAAGACATTCCCATGTTGCGCTCGGCACGGAACACCGGAGCGGGACTACAGCCGCATATGTTGATGTCACCGCTAAGCGCCCATTGCTTGCCATTCGGCCCCGTCTCCGGATGGCGAGGCCCGCGAGGCGCGATGTAGCCATCGCGCTTGCAAGCATCGCAGTAAGTGCGCATTTCGAGCGTTGCTATGTGAACGAGCGGTGGCGGGTTCGAGCAGGTAACTGTTGGCAGTCCCTCTGTGATAATGGCGCTGTCAGCACGGTCACCTTTAGCGAGAAAGGCGCGTCTTAGCATCGAATAATGCCCTCTTGTTCAATGAGTGAACCGCCTCTCAGGATGGTGAACATATCCGAACATGTGACGCCTTCGCGCTCGGGGCTGTCCGTGATGACGTCACCGTTATCAAGCTGGCTGCCGACATAAAAGCTTTCACCGGGCAGTGATCGGGTGATGCAATGGCCGTTGCTTAGGCGGCTTCCCACTAGAACGTATGGCGTCAGGTGATCGGTTAATCCGTACCCGACGCCGTTCGCTATGACCGCCTCGCTGCCGTCTGCATAGGCGACTACGTCACCGACCAAGGCGATGCGGAACCCCTTTATTCGCCGCCCGAGCGTTGCGCGGTCTACCCGTCCGCCGCGCTGGGTCCCGGAACCTATGGTCGCAAGGAGATGCGTCGTTCCGGCTTCTTTCACGGTTGTCTCCGTCTGCTGATGACGAGCGTGTAAAGCTAAAGGATACGACAAGATATTGCGAGTCCTAAACGTAAAGAATTGTTGTGCAGGCGTTGCATTGGCGCAGTGTCAGGTAATGCATGAATGCCTGAGCCTCAGCCCTCGTCGTTGCTGTCGGGATCGGCCTGCTTCAGGTCCGCATCAGCATCGGCGGCAGGGTCGCAATCGCGTTGTCGCTTGTCGCGCTGCCGTTCGTTCTCGTCACGCTGTTTATGTGCGTCATCGGCGGGCTGGCCACCGGGATACTGCTGAGCCGGTTGCTGCGGTGCGTTGTTCGTGGTGGTGCGGTTCTTTCATCAGCTCATCCCGCGCGGGAGTGCGCAACGCTTAGCTTTCGGTCGGCTGCGCATAGCAGCGTATTGCGGGCGAGCCGTGCGTTGTTCGGCAAGGTGTTCGCGGTCGTGCTGCCCTCAGCAACGTCGGCACTCGAGCGCAATGCTGCCCGCAGCGATCAATGTCCTCGGCAAGCTGCCGACGGATTGCACCGTGTCTCACGGTCATTAAAAAAAAAGCGGAACGCAATCGCGTTCCGCCTGATACACCTTAAGCTAACAACTCAAAACCTTAGTGCGATGCCGCCACTGCCGACTTGATCGCCGAATAGACAGGCTTCGTTCCGCCGCCATTCGTCAGGATACCGTACGTTCCGCTAGGATCATCGTAAAGCTCGTACCAGTTGAAGCCGATCACGTTATACGTGCTGCGGGCCGCATAGAGCTCCGGAATCGTCTTCGCGATATACGCCTGCGCCATGGACGTCGTGTAGTCCGCGTTGATGCCGATTTCCGTGAACATGATCGGCAGGTTATACGCGTCGTGCAAGATCTTGAGCACGTTGTAGTTCGTGCCGTCCTTGCCCCACGTGTTCTCGGGATCGAGACCGTCCGAGTACCAGTGCAACTGGATGATGTCCGTCTGCACCTTGGGGTGACCCGTCGAGCCGTCCGGCTGCGTGCCCGTCAGCATGCCCTTGTACCAGCCGAGATAGAGGAAGCCGGTCGATGCCGTGTTGATGATCTTCGTCTGGCCGGTCTTGTCGACCGAGCGCCAGCCGTCGTACGAGCCGCGCATCGTGCCGCGCCAGATCGGCCACGTGGTGTTGTCGTAGTCGGAGACGTTCACGCCGTCGTTCGCGACCGGGCGGTTGTGGTTGTCGATATCGTATTCGTTACCGAATTCCACGACCGGCACGCCCTTGAACTTCGTCGCCGCATACGCCGCCATGTTGTAGGCGTAGGTGTACGCCGACTGTTCAGTCGGAGTGCGGCCGTTCAGCGACGGGTCCATCCACGGATGCGGAATGACGAGCGGCATCACGTTGACCTTCGTGCCGACGTTAGGCATGACCTGGTTCGCGAGGATGTCGATCTGCGCGTTGCTGTACACGTCCTGACGCACGTTCGTGAGGCCGAGGTCAACCATCGACGCCGACTGCGTGGCGAGCGGGATCGACGAATAGACGCCGCCCTGGATGTAATGCGCGTTGACGCCGAAGAACGGAATGGGCTTCGAGGTCGAGGCAGCGGCGGTCGTCGAGCGCGGATCGCTCGAGACGGCCCACGTGTTGTTCGCCCACACCCACCACAGCTTGTTCACGTTCTGCTGATAGATCTTGCCGCCGTACCACAGCAACAGCGTGACGGAGGCCGAGAAACCAGCCTTCTGACCCGCGCGATAGATCACGCCGTTGGTCACGGTCCAGGTCGCGCCGGAGGAATCGACGATCGACGTGCCGGACGGAATCGTCGTGCCGTTTGCCGACGGCGGCTTCGTGGCGGCATTGGCCACCGCGGCGGGATCGGTCGCACTGTTGTTGACGCTGGACGGGGCGTTGTCTGCGCCGCCGCCGCATGCGGAGAGGATTAAGGAACTTGCGAAAGCCGAGTAAACGATGAAATGTTTTTTCTTCATTGGGAATTGAATAAACGTCTGCCGTTCCTGATCGCCGAAAAAAGGTTTCCCCGAGTGCCCGGTTGAGTGGGACCCACGATTTAAACCGCAGGGAGAGGAAAGGCGAATCAGCCAATGCGCCGCTGATTGATGGACGCGTGTGTCAGTCGGTTTTACCGGCCGAACGAAGAGCATGTTAAACGCTCACCACTTCTTACCGTATGAAAAAACCCGTAACGGTATGTAACGGTCAACGTTTGCGCGGCAATTACTGCGTGTCTGGACAGACAAATGAATGAAAAAAAAATTTTGGCGGTTGCGCTCGACGGCTATGCCGGGTAATCCCTCGGTGATTTATGACCGTAATGCGCATACATTACCGATCCCCATTAGCAATTATTTCCTTAATTGATACGATAATAATCATTTAATCTGATTAAATGATGAATAGAGTCGCATTTCGAGAAGGTCTTTTTTTGCCGGGCTTCGCGTTGCACGCGAACTTAGCGAAGCCCGTTTATCAATGAATCAACGCGCTAAACCGAAACGCCCACCGCCGAGAGAACGAGGCGCAAGCCGAAGAAACATACCGACGAGCACAGCGGCAGCGCGAGCAAACCCGAACCGTATCGAAGGCGAAACAGGCAAGCCGACGACCACAGGCGAAGCGCGCAGTCGGGGTAGGTCGCGACCAGGCGTTGGAGCGTGTTCACGATCGCTCCACGACGATTTCGAGGTACTCGCTCGGCAGCACGAGCGTCGCGTCGCCCGACCGGTTGCGGCTCTCGATCAACGTCATCAGGTCGTCGATGAAAGCGGCCTGGCGCTCGCCTTCGAGCGCGGCGAATGCCTTGTTCATCGGCCCGTAGTAGGTGCGAAAAACGTCCATGAAATGCGCGGCCGAACGATAGCGGAACACGAACTCGCGGCGCATCGCGGCGATGCTGCTCGCGCGATCGCCGAACAGTTCCTCGATCCGCGCCTTCGTGCCCCACAGTGCGGGCGACATCATGCCCGGCGCGGGCGGCATGTATTTGCCTATCGTCCTGAACACCTGGCCGATGAAACTCTCGGGCGTCCAGTTCGCGAGGCCGATCTTGCCGCCGCGCTTGCAAACGCGCGCGAGTTCGTCGGCGGCTTGCTGCTGATTGGGCGTGAACATGACGCCGAAGGTGGAGAGCACCACGTCGAACGATGCATCCGCGAACGGCAGCGCTTCGGCGTCCGCTTCCTGGAACTGCACGGCGAGACCTTCGGCGTCGGCGCGTGCGCGTCCCGCGTCGAGCAGCGAGGGCACGTAGTCGGTGGATGTCACATCGCACCAGCGGCGCGCGGCGGCGAGTGTCGCGTTGCCGTTGCCCGCTGCGACATCGAGCACGCGGCTGCCCGCGCGCAGATCGAGCGCTTCGCAAAGGCTTTCACCGACGATCTGCAACGTCGTGCCGACGACGGCGTAGTTGCCCGTCGACCAGGCGGCTTGCTGGCGGACCTTGACGGCGGCGAGATCGATGGCGGGCGAGAGGGCGGAATCGACAGCGGACATGACACACTCCTGATAGCGGACGTTGAGCGAACGGCAACGGTGCACGTTCATGGGCGCCGCGACACTGCGATGCGAACGGCCCGCGCGGCGAACGGGCTCATCGCGAATGAGTCAAGAAGAACGATGGCTGATGCGAAGATCGTTCATGCCTTCATGCGCGAAGCATTCGAGGATGGACGCGTGGACATCGACGAGTCCGAGCCTCGGATGCTCCGTGTACAGATAGCCGCCGCACCATTTGCACCAATGACGCGAGCCATGCGGCGAGGTGTTGTAAGCGCCGATGTCATTCGCGCCGCGCACGATGTGCAGCGCTTGCTGCTTCCATAGTCCGAATGCGTTGACGGGGCATTCGCGCCGGTCATAGCCGATGCCGGCAGGCTCTCCGTTCAACGTGAAAAGCACTGCGCCGCAGAGGCATTGACCGCGATAAACGTCTGCGTGATTCATGTCGGTCTCCCGTCGGCGCGTGCGTTGTTGGGACTGTGCGTGAGTGCTAGTATCGGCACGCAAGGCGGATCAATGAATGACCGTGCGTCCAGAAATTTTGTGAAGGACGCCAAATTTGCGGGCCGGCACCATGGATGCGTTATCGAACGTTCTTCGTCTCGTGCGCTTGAGCGGGGCGGTGTATCTAAACGGCGACTTCACAGCGCCGTGGTGTGTCGTGGGCCAGGCATCGCAGGAATTGAGCGCGACGTTTCTGCCGCGTGCGGAGCGCATCGTGTCGTATCACCTCATCACGGAAGGAAGCTGCATGGCGCGTCTTATCGACGATCCTGCTTCGGCGATCCGTGTCGATGCCGGTGAATTGCTGGTGGTGCCGCAGGGCGAGCCTCATTTGATGGGCAGTTCATTGGAGATCGCGCCTGCGCCTGCTGACGAGATGATGGCGCACTATCTCAAGACCACGCCGGGCGACGTGATGAAGCTGAGTTACGGTGGCGGTGGCGAGCCGCGCACGCGCGTGATCTGCGGCTTTCTTGCGAGCGACGATACATTGAGCAATCCGGTGTTATCGGTGCTGCCGCGTCTTTTCAAGGTGGATATGCGTAATGATCCGCGTTCGGCGTGGCTCGAATCGTCGTTGAGTCTTGCAGCGGTCGAGGCGGCCGAGTGGCGTGTGGGCAGTGCGATCGTGCTGGCGCGTTTATCGGAGCTGCTGTTCGTGGAGGCGGTGCGGCGTTGCATCGATGCGTTGCCGGCGGAACGCAAGGGATGGCTTGCGGGCGTGGGCGATCGTTTCGTGGGCCGTGCGCTTGCGATGCTGCATGCGCGTCCGGCGCATGACTGGACGGTGGATGAGCTGGCGCGCGAAGTGGGTTTGTCGCGATCGGGATTGGCGCAGCGCTTTACGCAGTTGCTTGGACAACCGCCGATGCAGTATCTCGCGCGTTGGCGATTGCAGATTGCGGCGCAGGAGTTGCGGCATGGGACGATGTCGATTGCCGCTGTCGCGGAACAGGTGGGGTACGAATCGGAGGCGGCGTTCAATCGCGCTTTCAAGCGGGAGTTCGGGATGCCGCCGGCGGGATGGCGGCGTAGCCGCCGGGGTTCTGAGGGACATGTGCCGGGTTCTGACGATGCTCGTGCGCATCTTGCGGTCGACGATAGGGTTCTGCTCGCTCAGCGATAACTCCTTCTAATTTTCGTGTCGGTCTATTGGCTCGCCCCTCCCCGGGGCAGGGGTCACTTTCTTTGCTGCTGCAAAGAAAGTAACCAAAGAAAGCAGCTTTTCTGGCCCGAAGCACTGACTGTCTGGTCACTCCGTAGAACAAGATTGGCACTCAGCTTGAATCAGCCTTGAATCACCTTCCGCGCCCACTGAGCGCCACCCCATGCGAGCCCCCGGGCTCGACAAAACCAACTGGACTCACTCGCTCTCGCGCCATCAATCATCTCCGTGAATTCACGACGACGCTCTTATGACATGAGCGTTGACTTGCTAGTGCAAGGAAGGCGCGTGGAGGGAAAAGGTGCGTTGGTGTTAACGAGCCCGGGGGCTCGCATGGGGTGGCGCTCAGTGGGCGTGGAAGGTGATTCAGGGTTGGTTCAAGCTGAGTGCCAACGTGTTTCTACGGAGTGCACCGTCAATCAGCACAGCGGGCGAAAAGCTGCTTTCTTTGGTTACTTTCTTTGCAGCAGCAAAGAAAGTGACCCCCGCCCCGGGGAGGGGCGCACTAATAGACCGACACGAAAACAAGTCAAGCAAAAGCGCACGGCACGAAGAAAAAACCAGCGACAGAAGCGGAGCGCGCCCAAGGCATGGAGCATGCTGAGCACGCTCAGTCCGAACAGAGAGAATCCCATGACCTCCGACACTGAACCCACGGCGCTCGACACAAAAGCGCCCGACGTGCAGCGCGTGACCTGCACGCTAGCCATCAACGATCAAACGCAAACCTTCGACATCGAACCCTGGACAACCTTGCTCGATCTCCTGCGCGAGCATTGTCAACTCACCGGCACGAAAAAAGGCTGCGACCACGGACAATGCGGCGCGTGCACCGCGCTCGTCGACGGCCAGCGCATCAACACATGTCTCGCGCTCGCCGTGTCCTACGACGGCTCATCGATCACGACGATCGAAGGTCTCGCCGACGGCGACACCCTGCATCCGATGCAGCAATCGTTCATCGATCACGACGCCTTCCAGTGCGGCTACTGCACGCCAGGCCAGATATGCGCCGCCGTCGGCATGATGAACGAAGGCCACGCACACGATGCCGCCGATATCCGCGAAGCCATGAGCGGCAACCTATGCCGCTGCGGCGCGTATCCCAACATCGTGCAAGCCATCCTGCACGTCGCGCAAAAGAACGACCGGAAGGGCCAGCCATGAACCGCTTCTCCTACACGCGCGCAAACGACATCACGTCCGCGCTCCAAGCGCACGACGCACCCGCCGCAGCGTTCCTCGCAGGCGGCACGAACCTCGTCGATCTCATCAAGGAAGGCGTCGCGCGGCCCGAGCGGCTCGTCGATATCCGCCGTCTGCCGATGAAGGCCATCGACGACAACGCCAACGGCGGCCTGCGCATCGGCGCACTCGCGACCAACAGCGCAGTCGCCTACGACCAACGCATTCAATCGCGCTATCCGCTGCTCTCGAAAGCGATACTCGCGGGCGCATCCGCACAAATACGCAACGTCGCGACCGTCGGCGGCAACATGCTGCAACGCACGCGCTGCCACTACTTCTACGACACCGCGACGCCCTGCAATAAACGCGATCCCGGCACGGGCTGCGGCGCACTGAACGGCGTCAATCGCATTCACGCGATCCTCGGCGCAAGCGAACATTGCATCGCCGTGCATCCGTCCGACATGTGCGTGGCGCTCGCCGCGCTCGATGCCGATGTCCGCGTGAGCAGCGATCAAGGCGATCGCGTCATTCCGTTCGATGACTTCCACCGGCTCCCCGGCGATACACCCGAGAAAGACACGAACCTGCGCGACGATGAAATCATCGTCGCGGTCGATCTTCCCGCCGAAGGATTCGCCGAACATCACGCGTACGTGAAGGTGCGCGACAGGGCATCGTTTGCGTTCGCGCTTGTGTCCGTCGCGCTTGCGTTAAAGATCGACGGCGATCGTATCGACGACGTGCGATGCGCATTGGGCGGCGTCGCGCACAAGCCGTGGCGCAATCGCCAAGCCGAAGCCGCGCTGCGCGGCAAGCCGCTCGAAGCCGCAACGGTGCGCGACTTCGCCGCCTCCATCGTGCGCGATGCACAGGGCCGTCCCGGCAACGCATTCAAGATCGAACTGGCGGCGCGTGCAATCGTGCGCGCCTTCGAACAGGCATCGGGACAAGAGCTAGCCGCAAGCGAGGACGATCCGACATGAACTCAACGACCGCACTGGAACGCATCGCGGCGCAGGCCGCGCAATCGAGCGGCAAGCCCGTCAATCGCGTCGACGGCAAGAAGAAGGTAACAGGCGAAGCACGCTATGCAGGCGAATTCTTCGCCGATGGCATGACGTACGGCTTCGCATTGCCGAGCCGCATTGCAAGCGGCCGCATCGTATCCATCGAAGCGGCGCGCGCGCTCGAACTGCCGGGCGTGCTGATGGTGCTCACGCACGAGAACCGCCCAGAAATGCCGCTGCTCGACGACGCATACAAGGACCAGTCCGCGCCGGGCGGCATGCCGTTTCGTCCGCTATGGGACGATCGCGTATGGTATAGCGGGCAGCCCGTCGCGCTCGTCGTCGCGGAGAGTCATGAGCTTGCGCGTCATGCGGCATCGCTCATCGAAGTGACTTACGAACGCACGCCGCATTGCACGGATTTTCGCGAGGCGGAAGTGAATGCTTATGTGCCATCGACGGAGAAGGGCGGCTTCGAGCCGCCACCGCCTCCGCGCGGCGATGCGGATGCCGCGCTGAATGCAGCGCCGGTGAAGATCGATCAACGCTATTCGACGCCGCCGAATATCACAATCCCATGGAGCTGCATGGCTGCACCGTCATTCCCGAGCCGTCCGGCAAGTTCACGGTCTACGAGAAAACGCAGGGCGTGCTCAACACGAAAAAGTACTTGATGACGGTCTTCGGCTTCGCGGATGACGACCTCGAAGTGATCTCACCGTTCGTCGGCGGCGCGTTCGGATCGGGGCTGCGTCCGCAATATCATCTGCCGCTCGCGGTGATGGCCGCGCGCGATCTGAAGCGTCCCGTGCGTGTCGTGCTGACGCGCCAGCAGATGTTCACGTTCGCGCATCGGCCGATGAGCCTGCAACGCGTCGCGCTCGCCGCGAACAAGGACGGCAAGCTGCAAGCGGTGATTCAGGAGGCGGTGTCGGAGACATCGCAGTATGAGGATTACACCGATGTCGTCGTGAACTGGGCCGGACAGCTCTATGCATGCGACAACGTGCGGCTCGATTACAAGGTCAGCAAGCTCGATGTGCCGACGCCCGCCGACATGCGCGCGCCCGGCGCGGCTCAAGGTCTTTTCCCGCTCGAAATGGCGATGGATGAACTCGCCGAATCGCTCGGCATCGATCCGTTGCAGCTTCGCCTCATCAACTACGCCGAACGCGACGGCAACAAGAACCTGCCGTTCTCGAGCAAGGCATTGCGCGAGTGCTTTGCAGAAGGCGCGGCGCGCTTCGGCTGGGACAAGCGCCCGCTCGCGCCGCGATCCATGCGCGAGGGCACGGAACTGATCGGCTGGGGCATGGCCACCGGCGCATGGGATGCCATGCAAAACGAAGCATCGGCGCTGGCGGAGATTCGCGCCGATGGACATGTGATCGTCGGAAGCGCGACGGCGGATATCGGCACCGGCACGTACACGGTTATGACGCAGCTCGCCGCCGATGCGCTCGGCGTGCCGCTTGAATCCGTCGAGTTTCGTCTGGGCGATAGCCGTCTTTCGAAGGCGCCGCTCGAAGGCGGCTCGTGGACCGTGTCGTCGGTCGGCAGCGCGGTGCATGCGGCCGGCGTGCGCTTGCGCGCGAAGATCACGGCGCTTGCACGCGAGCACGGCGGACCTGCGTTCGCGCAGGCCGATCCTGATGCGGTGCGTATCGATGGCGATCACGTAACTTGTGGCGATGGCAACGACATGCGCTTGCCGCTTCGCGAACTGATGCAACGCGCAGGGCTCGACACGCTCGACGTTCAGGTGACGGTCACGCCACACGACAAACAGCAGGCGTATTCCATGGGCACGCATTCGGCGGTCTTCGTCGAGGCACGCGTGGACGAAGCGCTCGGCGCGGTGCGCGTGACGCGCGTGGTGAATGCGGTGGCAGCGGGGCGCATCGTCAATCCGAAGACGGCGGCGAGCCAGGTCTCGGGCGGCGTCGTGTGGGGCATCAGCATGGCGCTGCACGAGCACGGACAGTTCGATCACACGCTCGGCCGGCAGATGAACCACAACCTGTCCGAGTATCACGTGCCGGTGAATGCGGATGTGCATGACATCGACGTGATCTTCGTCGATGAGCACGACGACATCGTGAATCCGCTCGGCGCGAAGGGCGTGGGCGAGATCGGCGTGGTGGGCGTGGCGGCGGCGGTCGCCAACGCAATCTGGCACGCAACCGGCAAGCGCGTGCGCGACTTGCCGATCACGCTGGACAAGCTGTTTGCATGAAGTGAAACCGGCCGTCCGACACGAGCGTGCGGACGGCCGTTCAAGTCACGCTCCGCGATTTGCAGCGAGAAAACGCGCGCGCATCGGCTTCAGCATGAACAGGGCGAGCACGGCGGTGACGATGTCCAGCGTGATCGCCGATGCGAACACCGGCGTCCAGCTGCCCGCATGTTGATGCAGCAACGCAGCGAGCGGTCCGCCGAAGATCGAGCCGATGCCCTGCGAGATATACAGCCAGCCGTAGTTCTCGGTGGCGTGGCGCGTGCCGAACGTATCCGTCAACGTCGACGGAAACAGCGAGAAGATTTCGCCCCAGCCGAAGAACACGACGCCCGAAAGCAGCACGAAGAGCACGGCGTTCTCGCGTGTCATGAGCCACAGCGCCATCGCGACGCCTTCGAGCGCGAACGCAAAAAACATCGTGTTTTCGCGGCCGAAACGGTCGGACACCCAGCCGAACAGCGGACGCGTGAGGCCGTTCGTGAAGCGGTCGATGGTCAGCGCGAGCGGCAACGCGGCCATGCCGAACACCATCACCTTCGTGATGCCGAAGTCGGCGGCAAACGTCGCCATCTGCGAGGTGACCATGAGGCCCGAGGTGGACATCATCGTCATCATCGCGAACATGAGCCAGAAGAGCGGCGACTTCATCATTTGCGACGGGCGCAGATTCGGCACGTTCGATGCAGCGGCGAGCGTCGCGGCCTTCATCGGCGCAACGGCATTCGGCGTGCGCAAGCCTTGCGACGCAACGAAGCCGACGACCGCGAACGCGATGCCATAGATCCACAGCGTTGCATCGAGACCGCGCGACGCAAGCGATGCAGTAATGGGGAACGTCGTCACGATCGCGCCCATGCCGTAGCCCGCCGCGACCGCGCCGGCCGCGAAGCCGCGCCGGTCGGGAAACCAGCGCACCATCAGGCCGACGACACCCACATACACGATGCCCGTGCCGAGACCGCCGACGAGACCGTACGTGAGATAGAGCATCGACGTGCTCGTCGCCATCGATGCGAGCACCCAGCTGAGGCCCGACATCACGGTGCCGAGCGAGATCAGAAGGCGCGGGCCGAAGCGGTCGATCAGCTTGCCCTGAAACGGCGAGAAGAACGTCTGGAGAATGATGAGCAGCGAGAACGTCACCTGCAATTCAGGCAGCGGCACGCCTAGCTTCGCGGACAGCGGCTTCGTCAATAGCGTCCAAACGTATTGCGGACTCGATATCGCCATCATGCAGACGAGGCCGAGCGCGAGTTGCAGCCAGCGGTTGTGGGCGGCCACGGCAGGCGAGATCGAGGCATCGTCGTGCAGCGTTTGGGTGCGTGTGTTCATGTGCTTTCCCCGGATGATTCGGATAAAAATGGATGAGCGCCGCCCTCCGGTGCCGCCGAATGCGGAACCGGATGACTTTGCAACTTCATGCGTGATGCGGTGTTTAAGCGCTAAAAGCCTGCACAGGCGCCGTCGCTTCGCGGATCGTGACCCGCTTCGAAGGAACCGTCAGGATGACGAATGATTGCGCCAGCGTGGCCCATCGCTTCGTCGTAGGCGGCGAGCACTTCGACTTCGTGGCCGAGCGCGCGCAACGCGTCGATGGTTTGAACCGGGAAGCGCGCTTCGAGCTTGAGCGAATCGGTCGATTGGCCCCACGTGCGGCCGAGCAGCCAGCGCGGCGCATCGATCGCGGCCTGCGGATTCCAGCCGAAACGCGCGATGCGCGAGAACACCGCGCTTTGCGATTGCGGCTGGCCGTCGCCGCCCATGTTTCCGTAGACCATCGTGCGGCCATCGGCGAACTGCGCGAGCGCGGGATTCAGCGTATGGAAAGGGCGGCGTCCCGGCATCAGCGGATTGAGCGACGACGCATCGAGCGAGAAGCTGCATCCCCGGTTCTGCCAGTTGATGCCCGATTGCGGCAGCACGATGCCGCTGCCGAACTCGTGATAGATGCTCTGGATGAAGCTCACCGCGACGCCGTCGCCATCGATCACGCCCATCCATACCGTGTCGCCGGGACCGCGTCCCTTGCCCCACGATGCGGCCGTCGACATCGACACCTGTTGCGCCATTGCATCGAGCGCGGCGGGATCGAGCTGCGTGATCGGATCGATACGCATGTGGTCCGGATCGGTGACATGCTCGTCGCGAACCTTGAACGCGAGCTTCGTCGCTTCGACGCACGCATGCACGAACTCGGGACCGAGCGGGTCCATGTCGTCCTTCAGCACGCGGTCGAGCACGCCGAGAATCAGCAGCGAAACGAGGCCTTGCGTGGGTGGCGGCATGTTGTAGACGGTGCCGAGCGTGTGCTTCAGTTCGAGCGGCGTGCGTTCGCGTGCGCGATGACGTTCGAGGTCTTCCAGCGTGATGAGCGTTTCCATCGACGACAAGTCGCGCGCGATGCTGCGCGCAAGGTCGCCGCGATAGAAGTCGTCGAGGCCCGCATCGGCGAGTTGTTGCAGCGTCGCGGCAAGGCGCGCGTTGACGAAGCGTTCGCCCGTTTGCGGCGCGCGATCATCGGGCATGAAGGTCTGCGCAAAGCCCGGTACGTGCTGCAGTTCGCCGCGCTTGACCGCGATGCACTCGGCCTGGCTGCGCGTCACCGGAATGCCGTGCTTCGCATAATGGATCGCGTCTTCGAGCAGGCGCGCGACGGGCAGCTTGCCGCCGAGGGCGCCCTTCGAGAAGCGCTGCGCGAAGTCCCAGCCGGAGACGGTGCCCGCAACCGTGTTCGCCGCGAGCGGGCCGCGCGCGGGAATCGCATCGAGTCCGAGCGCGCGATACGTGTCGATGTCCGCGCGCATCGCGGCCGCGCCGCATGCCTCGATGCCGATGGGCGCATGCCCCGGCCGCGAGATGAGCCAGAAGCCGTCGCCGCCGATGCTGTTCATGTGCGGATAAACCACCGCGATGGTCGATGCCGCCGCGATCATCGCTTCGACTGCATTGCCGCCTTCGCGCAACACGGCAAGCGCGCTTTGGGACGCGAGCGCATGCGGCGCGACCGCCATGCCGCGCATTCCGCGCGTGGGGTTCAACGTGTTCGCCTTGAACGGCGCGTGTGCTGCAGTGACTTCGAGAGGCATGACGTTTCCTTGTATACAACGGAATCGCTCAATGCCAGATCCGTGCCATGCGTTGGTAAAAACCCTGAGCGGCCTTGTTGGATAAGGCTTTCAGCGATGCATGATGGATGAATGCAAGCGCGCCGAACACGCCGTCAGATGGTGCGCCGAAGCCTTGCCGGTGCGTGGCCGCTGACGTCCGGCCCCGTTTCGGTGCGCGCGGCGAGAAGGCGTTGCATCGTGAGGCCGCGCACGCTCGACTGGCTTCCGCCTATGTGCTGCGAGACGAGTCGAACGCTCGTCGTTGCATCGCCGGCGCGAATGGCATCGAGAATCGCGGCGTGTTCGTCGTAGGTATCGGCGATGCCGTCGCCCTGTACGAGATCGAGCCGCCGCACCACGCGGATGCGGTCCGTCACGCGCTGCATGGTCGCGGTGAGTTCGTCGTTGCCGGCAGCGGCGACGAGCGCGTGATGCAGGGCTTCATCGAGTCCGACGAGCGTGCCGCCATCGGTAATGCGTTGCGCGCGCCGAACCTTCCACACGCGGTCGAGCGCGTCGAGCAGCAGATGCAGTTCGACCGATTGAGCCGCTTCGTCGCAGAGCTTGCGCACGGCGAAGGTCTCGATCATCTGGCGCATTTCATAGAGATCGTCGAAGCGCTTGTTGTCGATGGGCGCAACTTCCCAGCCGCCGCGCACGTAGCCGCGCATCAGGCCATCGCTTTGCAGGCGTTGCAGCGCTTCGCGCGCGGGCGTGCGCGAGACGGCGAAGCGCTCGGCGATCGCGCCTTCCGTGAGACGGTCGCCGGGCAAGAGCTGCATGTCGAAGATTTCGTCGCGCAGGGCGTAATAGACGCGGTCGGCTCGAGAAAGAGCGGGGGTGTCGTCGAGAGGACGCGTCAGCTTGATATCGGGCATGGCGGACAGCTTAGCAAAGGAAGACGTGTCGCCAATAAGTCGAGATAAAAGGCATTCGACGCTGGAAGTAAGTTGGACAGTTACTGCGGAGTTGCTTTCATTGTGTAACGCATTCCTTGCATTTAATACACATGCAAGGCGGAGAAAAGTGCGGATGAATGGCGCGCTCGACACCTGCTTCTGAAGAAGATACAAAAGCGCGCTAATATGGACCTAGGCCTGAATTCTGAGGAATGCGCTGGACCTGGCGCGTGTCGTCACTTACACGAGCACCGCATGTCGAATTCCCCGCGTGTCGGACCGCGCGAAATGCACTCAACGTCACGAATGGAATGTGTCGATGTCCGCATCGAAGACTGCCATCGGATGATCGAGGCGCAAAGCGAGCGCCTCGCCAGACAAGCGAAATCGGGAAGGGGAACAGAACAATCGCGGCTCGTTCTCTATTGCCTGCAGCAAAGCCTGCTTGCGCTTACGCGTTCGAAATCCGCTGTCGCGAACGACGTGCCGCGCGATTCGGACTCGCGCGCCTGATCGTTCGCGCGCCGTCTCATTCAACCGGCATTCAATGCCCAAGCCCGCTCGCGGCAATCTGCTGCTCGACGTATTGCGCAAAGAGCGCGTGCATGCGCGTGGTCGGATGCAATTCATCGGCGAACATGTAAGTCTGATCCGCGTTCGACGCGGTGTATGTCGCGGGGGAACACAGCAGCGCCGTATCGCGGGGCGTTTTCGACGGGTCGCACGCCTGGCCGGTGTTCGAGACCACGAAGCCATTGGCCTGATAGTTCGCGATGGTCTGCGTCGTCCATGTGTATGAATCGACGACAACGACTTTGCCCTGCACGCCATTGGTTTGAAGGGCAGCGTTCAGCGTCGCGTTGAAGAGTTGCGAAAGCTGTGTGTAGTTCGCGCCGCCATCGGGCGTTTTGAGGCCCTGAGGCGATATGCCGATGTTCGGCAGATTGACCACCACCACATGCGTCGCCCCGTTCTGCACGATCTGCGCGACGAGTTGAGCGAGTGTCGTGGCGGCCGCCTGGACGGTCGTGTTGGCCGCGGGCGGGCTGCCCGCGCGAAGCACGTCATTCGAGCCTGCCCAGACCAGCACCAACTGATTCGCGTTGAAGCTGCCATGCGTGCCGAGATAGTTTGAAAGCTGCTGCGTAACGGGCATCTGAATGTTGCCGATCACGTCGGTCAAAAACTGATACTGATTAGCGGGCGTCGCGACCGTGGAGCCGCCTTGCGCATAATCGAATCCGCCTTGCGCGTGCAGTTCGTGCCCGATGTCGATGGTGTAGGCGGGCGTCAGCGTATCGCCGTAATACTGTGCCACGTCCTGCGCCCATACCTGGCCGGGATTCGTGGTGAAGCGCCCGCCGCCGACCACGCTCGCGATCGGCGCATACGTTCCCGCATCCGAGAGGCTGTCGCCGAACGCCACGACTTGCAGATGGACACCGCCCGCAGGCGCGGACGGGTTGCTGGTGTTCGAATCGCTTCCTCCGCCGCATGCGGTAAGCACTGCAATCAGTGCAGCAAGAATTGCAGAACGAATGTGGGATGTGACTGCGGTGCGGTACATCGCTCCTCCTTGGCCCGAGTGAATCCGGCTGATGATTCGCTAGGATCCGTCGCCGTATGCGGTTGCATGCGCGCGACGCGAATCGTCAGAAGCAAGAAGGATGCGATGCAGTCTCGCGCTTGCGTCACTTGGCATCGAGCGCTAGCAGCCCACGAATCTTCTGCTCGGTCTGCGCATACTGACCTTCGCCGAAGTGGCTATAGACCAGCTTGCCGTTCTGATCGATCAAATAAAGCGCGGGCCAATATTGATTGCCATAGGCGCGCCATGTCGCGAAGCGGTTGTCTTGAGCGACTGCATAAGTAATGCCGTTGCGCGCAATCGCCTGCTTGAGATTACCCGTATCGCGCTCGAATGCGAATTCCGGCGAATGCACGCCGACCACGACGAGCCCCTTGTCGCGATAACGCGCGTTCCACTCCTTGATATACGGAAGCGTGTGCGCACAGTTGATGCAGTCGAAGGTCCAGAAATCGACGAGCACGACCTTGCCGCGCAACTTGCTTAATTCGAGCGGCGCACTGTTGAACCAGTTGTCGATGCCCTGAAAATCAGGCGCATCCGCACCGACTGCGATAGCCGCGGGCGCGAGCGCCGAGACGCTGCCCGATGCGAACGCCGCGACTGCAGCGGTAGCCGCTATGCCCACTGCGACGGCTGCGATCCTGAGACGACCGAACATGATGACCTCCTCGATGATGGATGTTCGAACGCATTGAAGCGCGCCCTTGTATCCACTCTATGTCGGGTGATGCGGGCGATCGCATCGCCGTGTGTCACGGTACACGCCGGATACATTGCGATACAGAACACGGCAAACCGGACATCCGCGCGATACATGCGAGCCTTGAAATAAGCGCCATCGTTCATTCGCGTGGAGGCTCTCATGCTGCTCATCGTCATTGCGTTGCTTGGCGGCGCATTCACCATTCTCAGCCCGTGCATTCTGCCCGTCGTTCCGTTCATATTCGCGCGTTCGGACCGGCCTTTTCTGACCGATCGTCTGCCGCTCCTTGCCGGTCTCGCCGGCACGTTCGCGCTCGTAACCAGCCTCGGCGCGGCGGGTCTCGCGGGTGCGGCGCAGTTCAACCAGTATGGCCGATGGATCGCCCTCGCGATGCTCGCGCTCTTCGGTGCATCGCTCATGCTGCCCGCCGTGGCGACGCGCATCACGCGTCCGCTTTCGGCGCTTGCGGACAGGCTCATCGCGCGATCGCAGGCGCAGGACGCATCGCGAAGTATCGTGCCTTCGCTGCTGCTCGGCGCCGCGACGGGGCTGCTGTGGGCGCCGTGTGCGGGTCCCATTCTCGGCGCGATTCTCTCGGGCGCGGCGCTCGATGGCGCAACGTGGAAAACCGGCGCCGCACTCGCCGCCTATGCGGCGGGCGCAGCGTTCGCGCTCGCGGTGGCATCGTCGCTCGGCAAGCGTGCGCTCGACGCGCTCAAGCGTTCGTCGGGCTTGGGCGAACACGTGCGCCGCGCGATGGGCGCGCTCGTGCTGCTGAGCGTCGCGACCATCGCAGCGGGTGCGGATACGCGCGTGCTCGCACTCGTGAAAGGCGTATCGACGGATGGCATCGAGAGCAGGCTCGTCGGCTTGCTGTCCGCACGCGACGAGAAGCAGAAGCCGCACATCGTTCGCGCTTCGACGCCGATGCCGCCGCCGCTGCCGGTTGAAGGCACGCTCCCGGCGCTCGATGGCGCAACGCAATGGCTCAATTCACCGCCGCTTTCGCGCGATGCATTGCGCGGCAAGGTCGTGGTCGTGAACTTCTGGACGTACTCGTGCATCAATTGCCTGCGCACGTTGCCGTATCTGAAGACGTGGGCGCAGCGATACGGCAATGACGGCCTCGTTGTGCTCGGCGTGCATACACCGGAGTTCGGTTTCGAGCACGACACGGCCAACGTGAAGCGCGCGTTGCGCGATCTGAACGTGTCGTATCCCGTGGCCGTGGATAACGACTACCGCATCTGGCAAGCGTTCGGCAATCGCTATTGGCCGGCTTTCTATATCGTCGATGCAGAAGGGCGCGTGCGCTATCACCATTTCGGAGAAGGCAATTATGACGACGCCGAACGCTCGATTCGGCAATTGCTTGGGAAAACGAACGAAATGACACAGCCAAGCGGCGATGAGCCGGCAAAGCCAAGCGGTACACAAGTGGCCGCCGATCCTGCGCATCTCGAATCGAACGAAACGTATCTGGGTTATGGCGAGTCGCAAGGTGCAACGCCGGAGCAGCGCGTGATCCGCGATGCGTCCACTGCTTATACGCTGCCGCAGCGTCTTGCCTTGAACGACTGGGGCATCGGCGGGCAATGGAACGTACGCACGGAAGCGGCCGTGGCAAGCGCTTCGCATGCGCGTCTTGCCTATCGCTTTCATGCGCGCGACCTGCATCTCGTGCTCGCGCCCGCCGACGACGGCAAGCCGGTTTGCATCCGCATCACGATCGATGGCAAGCCGCCGGGCGCATCGCACGGTGCGGATATCGATGCCGACGGCAACGGCGTCGTGACCGCCGCGCGTCTCTATCAGCTGGTACGGCAGAGCGGGCCGGTCGACGATCGCACGTTCGAGATCGAGTTCCTCGATGCGGGCGCGCGCGCCTACGCCTTCACGTTCGGCTGATTACAGCACGAGCCGCGCTTCGAGGCCGCCGTCTTCGCGGTGATGCAAAGTCAGGCTCGCATCCATCGCGCGCGCAAGCTGACGCGCGATGGCAAGCCCCAGACCCGTGCCGCCCGTGCTTCTGTTGCGCGAGCCTTCGAGCCTGACGAACGGCTCGAATACCGCTTCGAGCGATTCGTCGGGAATGCCGGGGCCGCGATCCATCACGGAGACGCGCGCGCGGCCATCGGGCAGGGCTTCGACGTGAATCTCGGCAGCGCCCGCGAACTTCAGCGCATTGTCGACGAGATTGCCGACGATGCGCCGCAACGCCTGCGGACGCGTGACGAGCGCATGCCCGATGCGCCCTTCGAGCGACACCTCCTTGCGCGCGTCGTGGTAATCATCGACGATGCTTTCGATGAGCGCATCCGGATCGATGCGCACCGCCGCTTCCTGCGTGCCGTGCAGCGTGCGCGCGTAGGTCACGCCTTCCTTGACGAGCGTTTCCATCTCCTGCAAATCCTGCTGCAGTTTCGCGCCGGTCGCGTCGTCGTCCATTACGTCGACGCGCAGGCGCATGCGCGTGATGGGCGTTTGCAGATCGTGCGTGATGGCGGCGAGTATCTGCATGCGCTGCGTCATGTACATCGCGACGCGGTCCTGCATCGCATTAAACGCCTTCGCCGCGCGCACGACTTCTTCCGGACCTTGCTCGGGCAAACGCTGACCCTTGAGATCGGGGCCGAGCGTATCGGCGGCGTGAGCGAGTTGTGCGAGCGGGCGCGTCGCGAGCCGCACCGCGATCCAGCAACACGCGACGATCACCGCGAGTTGCAGCGCGAGCACGAACGGCAGCCAGCCGGATACAGGCGTGCCCTGCATGGGCCGCATGTCGATGGTGAGCGGCGAGCCGTCGCTCAGGCGCAAGTGCACCTGAAAGCGCTCTGCATGGCCGGGCACCGTGTTCACCGTCAGCGGATAGCGCTTGCCGATGCCTTCCGCGATGGACTGCGCGAAGCGCTCCGATAACGCGGCATCGGGCGGGGCGCCGCTCACGCCGGGGCCCAGCATGAACGCATAGCTGCGCCGCGCGAGCCGTGGCAGCCACGCGGCGCGCTCGTCGGGCGGCAGATGATCGAGCAGCGCGACGGAGCTTGCCACTTCGCGTTCGACATAGCCCGTCATCACGTTGGTCATGCTTTGATCGCGCTCGGTCATCGTGAGCCAGAACGCGGCCGCTTGTGCGAGCGCGAGCCCGATCAGCAGAATCAACGCGAGCCGCGCGAAAAGCGTGCGCGGCCAGTGCGGCCATGTTGCAGCAGCGAACGGCGCTTTGGTCGATGCGTCCATGTTCGATCATTCCCCGCCGGAAAGCGGCGTCACGGCGGCGGAGAACACATAGCCCTCGCTGCGCAGCGTCTTGATGTAGCGAGGCTCGCGCGCTTCGTCCCGCAAGCGTTGACGCAGCCGGCTCACGAGAAGATCGATGGAGCGATCGAATGCATCCGCCTGGCGTCCTTGCGTCAGATTGAGCAATTGATCGCGCGTGAGCACGCGTTGCGGATGATCGAGAAACACACGCAGCAAGCGATATTCGGCGCCGGATAGCGCGACCATCGTGCCTTCGGCATCGAGCAGATGGCGGGCCGTCGTATCGAGTCGCCAGTCGCCGAAGGCAAGCATCGGCGCGGTCTCCGTCACCTGCATGCCGGGCGGAAGCATGCGCGTGCGCCGCAGCACGGAGCGCATGCGCGCAAGCAGTTCGCGCACGGCGAAGGGCTTCGGCAGATAGTCGTCCGCGCCCATTTCGAGGCCGAGAATGCGGTCCGCTTCTTCGTTGCGCGCGGTGAGCATCAGCACCGGAACCGAGCGGAACTTGCCCGCGCGCAGTTCGCGGCATAGCACGAGGCCATCTTCGCCGGGCAGCATGAGATCCAGCACGATCAGATCGGGCGTGCCTTGTTCGAGCACGGCGCGCATCTGCCGCCCGTTCGCGGCGAGCGATACGCGCATGCCGTTCTTCTCGAGATATGTCGCGAGCAGTTCGCGGATGCCGCGGTCGTCGTCGACGATCAACACGTGGTCTGTGGTTTCCATCGCTCGCTCATGACTTCTTGCGCTTGAATTGCACCCGGGCGGAACCCACAAGCAGGCATTGCACCGGATGCGCCAGTTCCGCCGCGAGTCCTCCCGCGACAAAGGCGACGATTGCGAGCATACGCTTCACGACATGACCCCAGCATGGACGATAGAAGCGTTATAGCCCGAAACGCGCGCGCGTTCGACGCTTGCGGCGGGCGTTTTGTATCCCAGTGTATCCGCTGTTTTGCGCGATACATAAGGATTCGAACGGGGCGCTTTCCTGAAACATGGCGGATACACCGCGGCGTTTCAATGCGTCAACGGCAGCAGACACTGCAAGCCGCCACTTCAACCTTAATCGCAGAGGAACATCATGAAGACTTCGATCATCGCTTTCGTACTCTCCGCCAGCGCCTTTGCCGGAGCCGCGCAAGCCGCCGTCACCGATAACGCCGCCATGACCGGCACGCCCGTCGCACAGCAGACGCATCGCGACATGGGCAAGACGCGCGCGGAAGTGCGCAGCGAACTCGTGCAGGCGCAAAAGAGCGGACAGGTCGCCGCGCTTGCGAGCCTGTATCGCGGTAGCTGAATCGCTCATTCAAATACGACACTCGAAGGATCACACCATGACCAAGCCAATCGACACCGTTCTCTACACCGGCAAGACGCATGTCACAGGAGGCCGCGATGGCCACGCACGCAGCTCCGATGATCGTCTCGACGTGAAGCTCTCGCCGCCGGGATCGACCGGCGCGGGCACCAATCCCGAGCAGTTGTTCGCGGCCGGCTGGTCGGCGTGCTTCATCGGCGCGATGAGCAAGGCCGCGGCGAAGCTACAGGTGCGTCTGCCCGCCGATACGGCCGTCGATGCCGAAGTCGATCTCGGCACCAACGATGGCGGCTATCAGTTGCGTGCGCGGCTGTCGGTGAGCTTGCCGGGCATCGATCGCGACGTGGCTGCGGCCATCGTGGAAGGCGCGCATCAAACGTGTCCGTATTCGAAGGCGACGCGCGGTAACATCGACGTGACCATTGCCGTCGTTTGATGCGGTTCCTGCAATGATCGGGTGGATCGGGATGGGCGGCGTGTCATGCACGCCGCCCTTTCCGTGTTCTAGACTGATTGCGAGCGCATCGTCAAAGGAGCGCGAGATGATCGACGGTCTTACATCCGATAAGCGCTTCGCCGGGCCGGTTCCCGAGATCTACGACACGTATCTCGTGCCGATGATCTTCCAGCGTTACGCCGACGACATCGCTGATCGCGTGGGTGCACGGCAACCCGCGCGCGTGCTCGAAGTCGCAGCGGGAACGGGCGTCGTGACGCGTGCGTTGGTGAAGGCCTTGCCCGCATCCACCGTCATCGTCGCGACCGATTTGAACCCGGCAATGCTCGATCGCGCGCAAGCGATCGGCACGACGCGTCCCGTCGATTGGCGACAAGCCGACGCCATGCAGTTGCCCTTCGCCGATGCGCAATTCGATGTCGTGGTCTGTCAGTTCGGCGCGATGTTCTTTCCCGACAAGGCGCGCGCCTTCGCCGAGGTGCGGCGCGTGTTGCGCGCGAATGGCGCGTTCATCTTCAACATATGGGATGGCATAGAGGAGAACGACTTCGCTCTCACAGTAACCGAGGCGCTGTCGACACTCTTTGCCGATGACCCGCCGATGTTTCTCGCGCGCACGCCACATGGTTACCATGAACGTTCGCTCATCGAGCACGACTTGCGGGCAGGCGGTTTTAGCGGCGACGTGTCGTTCGAAGTCGTGCGTGACAGCAGCCGCGCCGATACGCCGGACACGGTCGCCTTCGCCTATTGTCAGGGCACGCCGCTGCGCTTCGAGATAGAGGCGCGCGGCCCCGATGCGTTATCGCGCGCCACGCAAGCATGCAACGTCGCGATTGCGGAACGCTTCGGGCCTGGACCTATCGATGGACAGATCCAGGCGCAAGTCGTTATCGCCAACACGTGAACCGCCGCGTCCGAAACGAGATCGCTGCCGTTCTCGCAGCGCTTGCCTCAGCCCGCGCTACAGCAATCTTTACGGCATTTTTATACGCCCGCGCCCGTTCTTAGCACGTCCTTCACGCGCCTTCTCTTACGCTCCAGTTTGTCCTGAACCGCACAAGGGGAGCACAAGACAATGGACTTCATTTACCTCGCCGGCCTCGCCCTGTTCTGGGGGCTTTGCGTGGCGCTCACGCGCGGCTGCGAACGCCTGCGCCGCCGCGTGACGGGAGGCCGCGCATGAACGCATGGATGATGTGGCTCGCGGCCGCCTCGACGCTACTGCTTCTCGTGTACCTCGTGTACGCGCTCTTGCGCGCGGAGGACCTCGAATGAACGCCAATACGATATTGCAGACAGCGGCGTTCATCGTCGTGTTGATCGCGCTTGCCGTTCCGCTCGGGCGTTATATGACGGACGTGCTGGAGGGAAGCGCTGTCGTCGTGCGCAAGATCGGCCGGCCGGTCGAAGCGATGCTTTATCGCATTGCCGGTATCGATGCTGACGCCGAGATGACGTGGAAGCACTATGCGCTTGCCGTGCTGCTCTTCAACGCACTCGGAGCCGTGTTTCTTTACGCGCTGCTGCGCCTGCAACACGTGCTGCCGGCCAATCCGCAGGGCATGAGCGCAATGACGCCCGATGCCGCGTTCAACACCGCCGTCAGCTTCGTGACCAACACGAACTGGCAGGACTACGGCGGGGAAAGCGCGCTCGGCTATCTCGTTCAGATGCTCGGGCTGACGGTCCAGAACTTCCTCTCGGCGGCGACGGGCATTGCGGTGGTCATCGCGCTGATACGCGGTTTCAAGCGCCACTCGGCGCAGACCATCGGCAACTTCTGGGTCGATCTCACGCGCACGACGTTATATGTGCTTGCGCCCTTGGCGCTCGTCGTGTCGCTGATCTTCGTGAGCCAGGGCGTCATTCAGAACTTCAAGGCATATCGGGAAGTGCCGACGCTGCAGGTCACGACGTATCAGACCATCACGACCGATGCGCAAGGCAAGGCCGTCACGCAGAACGTGAAGGCCGACAAGCAGACCTTGCCGATGGGACCCGTCGCGTCGCAGGAAGCGATCAAGATGCTCGGCACGAACGGCGGCGGCTTCTTCAACGCGAACTCCGCGCATCCGTACGAGAACCCGACGCCGCTCTCCAACTTCGTGCAGATGCTCGCCATGCTCGTCATTCCGGCCGCGTTGTGCGTGGTGTTCGGCCGCATGATCGGCGACAAGCGGCAAGGCTATGCCGTGCTCGCTGCAATGACCATCGCGTTCTCCGCTGCGTGCATCGGCGAGATTTCGGCGGAACAGGCCGGCAATCCCCTATTCGCGTCGCTGGGCGTGGATGCACAGGCGTCCGCTGCGCAGGCGGGCGGCAACATGGAAGGCAAGGAGACGCGCTTCGGCATCGCGCAGTCCGGCATCTTCACCGTTGCGACGACAGCGGCTTCATGCGGAGCCGTGAACGGCATGCACGATTCATTGACGCCGCTCGGCGGTCTCATTCCGATGCTGCTCATCCAGCTCGGCGAGGTCGTCTTCGGCGGCGTCGGATCGGGGCTTTACGGCATGCTCGTGTTCGCGTTGCTGGCGGTGTTCGTGGCCGGTCTCATGATAGGAAGGACGCCTGAATATGTTGGCAAGAAAATCGAAGCGTTCGAAATGAAGATGGTGTCCATTGCCATTCTGCTGACGCCGCTGCTCGTGCTCGCGGGCACGTCCATCGCCGTGCTGACGGCGGCGGGCACCGCGGGCATCGCCAATCCGGGCGCGCACGGATTCTCGGAAGTGCTGTATGCGTTCAGTTCCGCGGGCAACAACAACGGCAGCGCATTCGCGGGCCTTTCGGTGAACACGCCGTTCTATAACGTGCTGCTCGGCATTGCAATGTGGTTCGGTCGCTTCGGCTCCATCGTGCCGGTGCTCGCCATAGCCGGTTCGCTCGCCGCGAAGAAACGCCTTGCCGTCACGGCGGGAACGCTGCCGACGCACGGCCCGCTCTTCGTCGTGCTTCTGCTCGGCACGCTGCTGCTCGTCGGTGCGCTCACGTATGTGCCGGCGCTTGCGCTCGGACCTATCGTCGAACATCTCACCATGATTGCAGGCCACTGATCGCCGAGGACCATATGACTCATCAAACTCATGGGACACAACCGACGCCGCTGCATCGTCCGGACAATCTCGGGCAGGCGCGCACGGCAGTTCGTTCGATGCTCGATCCGGCGCTCGTGAAGCCCGCCGTGATCGATTCGTTCAGGAAGCTCGCGCCGCGCACGCAATTGCGCAATCCGGTGATGTTCTGCGTGTACGTCGGCAGCATTCTGACCACCGTGTTGTGGGTCGCCGCGCTCGCAGGGCAGGCGGAAGCGCCGGCGAGCTTCATTCTCGCCATCGCGCTGTGGCTCTGGTTCACGGTGCTCTTCGCGAACTTCGCGGAGGCGCTCGCGGAAGGGCGGTCGAAGGCGCAGGCGGCTTCGTTGCGCAGCGCCAAGCACAACGTGATGGCGAAAAAGCTGAACGACCCGCATCCGAAGTCGCCCATCCGAATCATGGCGTCCACGGATCTCGTCAAGGGCGATGTCGTGCTGATCGAAGCGGGCGACGTCATTCCCGCCGATGGCGACGTGATCGAAGGCGTCGCATCGGTGGACGAATCCGCGATCACGGGTGAATCCGCGCCGGTGATACGCGAGTCGGGCGGCGACTTTTCATCGGTGACGGGCGGCACGCGCGTGTTGTCGGACTGGATCGTCGTGACGGTGACGGTCAATCCCGGCGAAGCCTTTCTCGACCGCATGATCGCGATGGTCGAGGGCGCGAAGCGTCAGAAGACGCCGAACGAGATTGCGTTGACCATCCTGCTTGTCGCGCTCACGCTCGTCCTGCTGTTCGCCACCGCGACGCTGCTGCCGTTCTCCATGTTCTCGGTGGAAGCGGCGAAGTCCGGGCATGTGGTGACCATCACCGCGCTCGTCGCGCTGCTCGTGTGTCTCATTCCGACGACCATCGGCGGACTGCTTTCCGCTATCGGCGTGGCGGGCATGAGCCGCATGATGCAGGCGAACGTGATCGCCACGTCGGGCCGCGCGGTGGAGGCAGCGGGCGACGTCGATGTGCTGCTGCTCGACAAGACGGGCACGATCACGCTCGGTAATCGTCAGGCATCCTTATTTGTAGCTGCGCCGGGCGTGGCCGAACGCGATCTGGCGGATGCGGCGCAACTCGCATCGCTCGCCGATGAAACGCCCGAAGGCCGCAGCATCGTCGTGCTGTCGAAGCAGCGCTTCGAGATGCGCGAGCGCGACATGGCATCGCTCGACGCCACGTTTCTTTCGTTCAGCGCGCACACGCGCATGAGCGGCGTCGATCTGCCGGATCGCGAGATACGCAAGGGCGCCGCCGATGCCGTGAGGCGCTATGTCGAAGAGCGCGGCGGCCGCTTTCCGCAAGAGGTGCAGCGCGAAGTCGATGACATCGCGCGTCGCGGCAGCACGCCGCTCGTCGTTGCAGAAAGTGCTCGGGGAAACGCGCGCGCATTGGGCGTGATCGAGTTGAAGGACATCGTGAAGGGCGGCATCAAGGAACGCTTTGCCGAGCTGCGCAAGATGGGCATCAAGACGATCATGGTCACGGGCGACAATCGTCTGACGGCTGCTGCGATTGCCGCCGAAGCGGGCGTCGATGACTTCCTGGCCGAAGCGACGCCCGAGACCAAGCTCGCGACGATACGCGCGCATCAGGCCGAAGGCCGGCTCGTGGCGATGACAGGCGACGGCACCAACGATGCCCCCGCGCTCGCGCAGGCCGACGTGGCCGTCGCGATGAACACGGGCACGCAGGCGGCGAAAGAAGCGGGCAACATGGTCGATCTGGATTCGAACCCGACGAAGCTCATCGAAGTGGTCGAGATCGGCAAGCAGATGCTGATGACGCGCGGATCGCTCACGACGTTCTCCATCGCCAACGACGTGGCCAAGTACTTCGCGATCATTCCGGCCGCGTTCGCGACGACGTATCCGCAATTGCGCGTGCTTGACGTGATGCATCTCGCGTCGCCTTCGTCGGCCATTCTGTCCGCGGTCATCTTCAACGCGCTGATCATCGTGTTCCTGATTCCGCTCGCGTTGAAGGGCGTCAAGTACCGCGCGTTGGGCGCGGCTGCGTTACTGAGGCGCAACCTGTGGGTCTTCGGCCTGGGCGGGATCGTGTTGCCATTCCCGTTCATCAAGCTGATCGACATGTCCATCGCGGCGCTCGGCTGGCACTAAGAACATCGCATCCAAAGAAGGTATCGACATCATGAAAAACATGCTGCGTCCCGCGCTCGTGCTGTTCGTCGCGCTGACAGTCGTGACCGGCCTCGTGTATCCCGCCGTCGTGACGGCGCTCGCGCAGGCCGCGTTTCATCACGAAGCCAACGGCAGTCTGATCGAGCGCGACGGGCAGGTCGTCGGTTCGGCGATCATCGGCCAACAGTTCGATGCGCCCGGCTATTTCTGGGGGCGTCTCTCTGCAACGACGCCGAATCCCTATAACGCGGGCAGTTCCAGCGGCTCCAACCTCGGGCCGACCAACCCCGCGCTCGCCGATGAAATCAAGGCGAGCATCGCCGCGCTGCACGACGCCGATCCGCACCACACCGCGCCCGTTCCCGTCGATCTCGCGACGTCGTCGGGCAGCGGCCTCGATCCCGAGATCAGCCCGGCGGCCGCTGCGTATCAGGTTGCGCGGGTGGCCAAGGCGCGCGGCATGAACGTCGCGCAAGTCGAAGCGCTCGTCGCGCAGGCGAGCACCGGGCGTCAGTTGGGCTTCCTCGGCGAACCGAGGGTGAATGTGCTGAAGCTCAATCTCGCGCTCGATCAGGCTCATCGCTAAACTGGAAGTTCGCCAGAAAGGTACAAGCAGAGCACACGCAATGATCCGCCCGAATCCCGACGAACTGCTCGACCGGCTGCAACGCGAAGACGAGAAGCGCCAGCGCGGACGCCTGAAGGTGTTCTTCGGCGCGTCCGCTGGCGTCGGCAAGACGTTCGCGATGCTGCAGGCGGCGCGTCGTCGTCGTGAAGAGGGCGTCGATGTCGTCGTGGGCGTCGCCGAAACGCATGGGCGCAAGGAAACCCTCGCGCTGCTGGAAGGTCTCGAAACGTTGCCGCCCGCGCGCATCGCGTATCGCGGGCGGCTCCTCGCCGAGTTCGATCTCGATGCAGCGCTCGCGCGCAAGCCGCAACTCGTTCTCGTCGATGAACTCGCGCATTCCAACGTGCAGGGCTCGCGTCACATGAAGCGCTGGCAAGACGTGCACGAACTGCTCGACGCGGGCATCGACGTGTACACGACCGTCAACGTGCAGCATCTGGAGAGCCTCAACGATATCGTCGGGCGCATCACGGGCATTCGTGTGTGGGAGACGGTGCCGGACCGCGTGTTCGATCTCGCCGATGAAGTCACGCTCGTCGATCTGCCGCCAGAGGAATTGCTCGACCGTCTGCGCGAAGGAAAGGTCTATCTGCCGACGCAGGCCGAACACGCGGTGCGCAACTTCTTTCGCAAGGGCAACCTCATTGCGTTGCGCGAACTTGCGTTGCGCCGCACGGCGGATCGTGTCGATGCGCAGATGCGCGAGTATCGTGCCGATCAGTCCATCGAGCGCATCTGGCGTGCGCGCGAGCGGCTTATCGCGTGTATCGGTCCTGGTCCCGAGGCGGCCTCGCTCGTGCGCGCGGCGGCGCGGCTCGCTTCGTCGATCAAGGCGGACTGGCTTGCGGTTTATGTCGAAACGCCGACCCTGCAGCGGCTCTCCGACGACGCGCGCAAGCGCACGCTCGACGCGCTCAAGCTCGCTTCGGACCTCGGCGCGGAAACCGTCACGCTCGACGGCGCGGATGCCGCCGCCACGCTGATCGACTATGCGCACATGCGCAACGTGTCGAAGCTGATCGTGGGCGCATCGGCGTCGAAAGGATGGGCGCGATTCATGCATCGCGCGGTGAGCGAGCGGCTCATCGCACAGGCGTCCGACATCGACGTGACCATTGTTTCGACCGGCTCGCTCGATGCAACGGGCAACGCGGGGCACATGTTCTCGCAACGGTTCACGCTCTGGCGCGACGCGGGTCATTCGCCGCTTCGCGCGTATCTCGCGGCGTTCGGCATCGGCGCGGCGCTTACGGTGATCGCGAGCGCATTGTTCGCGAGTCAGATTGCGTTGACGAACCTCGTCATGCTCTATCTGCTCGGCGTGATTTTCGCGGCGGTGCGGCTCGGGCGCGGACCCGGCGTGATGCTGTCGTTCATGTCCGTCGCCGCATTCGACTTCTTCTTCGTGCCGCCGCGCATGTCGCTATCCGTCAGCGATACGCAATACCTGCTCACGTTCTTCGTCATGCTGCTGACATCGCTCACCATCAGCCATCTGACATCGAGCCTGCGGCGCGAAGCGCGCATTGCGTCGCAGCGTGAGCGGCGCACCGGCGCAATGTATGCAATGACGAAGGAGCTGGCGGCTGCCTTGATGACCGAGCAGATCATCGAGATCGGCACGCGGCATATCGCCGATGTATTCCAGGCGCGCACCGCCATCCTGCTGCCCGACAGTAGCGAGAAGGTTCAGCAGAAGGTGACGGAATCCGATCCCAACACGTCGCTCGACAAGACGGGCGTCGATCTCGATGTCGCGCAATGGGTCTACGATCAGCAGAAGCCTGCGGGCGCGGGCACCGACACGTTGCCCGCCGCGCACGCGCTTTATCTTCCGTTGAAAGCGCCGATGCGAACGCGCGGCGTGCTTGCATTCGTGAGCGAGCGATCCGACGCTGCCATGCCCGAGCAGCGCCGCATGCTCGAAACCTTCGCGGCGCAGATCGCGCTTGCGCTCGAACGCGTCCACTATGTCGAGATCGCGCAGGACGCGCTAATCAATATGGAATCCGAACGATTGCGCAACTCGTTGCTGTCCGCGATATCGCACGATCTGCGTACGCCGCTCACGTCGATCGTCGGCTTCGCGTCCATTCTCGAAGAGAAAGCGGGCGATACGCAATGGCCGGGCGGAACGCAGGAAATCGTCCATGCCATTCACGAAGAAGCGCTGCGCATGAGCGGTGTCGTGACCAATCTGCTCGACATGGCGCGCCTGCAGTCGGGTGCGCTTCGATTGAACCGTCAATGGTCGATGCTGGAGGAAACGGTCGGTGCCGCGCTCGCCACACTCAAGCGCACGCTCGAAGGCCGGCGCGTGCAGGTTCGCATTCCGCGCGATCTTCCGCTGCTGCAACTCGATGCCGTGCTGATGGATCGGCTGTTCGTCAATCTGCTGGAGAACGCCGCCAAGTACACGCCAGGCGGCACGGACATACAGATCGGCGCGAGAGAGGAAACAAGCGGCGACAAGCCGCTCGTGCGCGTGTGGATAGAGGATCACGGACCGGGCGTGCCGCCCGGCGCATCCGCGCGGCTCTTCGAGAAGTTCACGCGTGGCGAGAAGGAATCGGCGCTGCCCGGCGTGGGACTGGGGCTCGCCATTTGCCGCGCGATCGTCGAGGCGCATGGCGGCGAAATCGGCGTGGAGAATCGTGAGGAACAGGGCCGCGTGATCGGCGCGCGCTTCTGGTTCACGCTGCCCGTGAGCGAACCGCCACCGCCGGTTGCAGAGCCGGCGGAAGACGCGCATGTTCAGACGCCGAAGGCATGAACGAAGCGATCCGCGCCGAAGGGATGTTCAAGCATCGTCAGGAAAGAGCGCATTGAGCTGCGCGCCTGAAGCCGCGCCTTCGAAACCGTCGAAGCGTCCATCGACGAGGCTTTGCGCCGCGCGCATGACACCGCCCCACGCCGATCTTGCCAGCGCACCGCCCACGCTCACGCGACGCACGCCGAGCGCTGTAAGGTCCTGCAACGTGAAGGCCGATGGACCGCCTACCAGCACGTTCACGGGCTTCGGCGACACGGCCGCGACGACCGCTTCGATCTGCTCGCGCGTCTTGATGCCCGGCGCGTACAGGCAGTCCGCGCCCGCAGCCGCGTAAGCCCGCAGGCGTGCGAGCGTATCGTCGAGATCGGGCACGCCCGCGAAGAAGTTCTCCGCGCGGCCGACGAGCAACGTGTCGCCGCCGTTCTCATCGATGGCACGACGTGCAGCTTTCAGACGCGCGACCGCTACGTCGATTGGAAACAGCGGCGCGGACGTATCGCCGGTGGAATCCTCGATGGACAAGCCCGCAACGCCCGTCGCGATGGCAAGCGTCACGCTTTGCGCCACGGTCTGCGGGTCCGCGCCGAAGCCGTTCTCGAAGTCCGCGTTGACGGGGAGATCGGTGGCTTCGACCATCGTGCGCAGATGCGCGAGGACGACATCGCGCGACACGTTGTTGTCGGCGTGACCGGTCGACCATGCGAAGCCGGAACTCGTGGTCGCGATGGCCTGAAACCCGAGGCTCGCGAGATAACGCGCGCTGCCGGCGTCCCAGGGGTTCGGCAGCACGAAGCAACCGGACGCATGCAATGCACGGAAGGCCGCGCGTTTCTCGGTGACGGTGCGTGACATGATTCGCTCCAGTAGGTTGATCGAAAGGCTCTGCATTCATTCGGCGCGGAAGCCGGGCGTACGCGCCCATTCCACTGCTTATATTTTGCTTCGATGCATCGAAGTGTGAACGAAGCGTGCGCTTCAAATGCTTGATTATTGAACGCGAAAGCGCATGATGTCGTCCAGTAAGCACTGCTCGCTCGACGAAGCCCACTGGAGACGCGACATGCACACCGATCGTTCATCGATGAATAGAACAACGAAAAAAGCGCGTTCGTTCTGTTCGATGCCAGTCCGACAGAGCATCGTCGTTATTGCTCTGGCGAGCGCGGCTGCATCCAATGCATGGGCGGCGGGCCCTTTGCCCAACGGCGGGAAGTTCGTTGCGGGCGCGGGGCAGATCGCGTCGAACGGCGCGCAAATGACCATCACGCAGACCACATCGCGAGGGGTCGTCGACTGGTGCAGCTTCTCGATCGACACGCGCCATTCGGTCAACGTGCAGAACGGGACGGGCGCCACGCTGAGCCGCGTGACAGGCACGGAACAATCGCTCATTCAGGGATCGCTCAGCGCGAGCGGCAGCTTCTATCTGATCAATCCGCAAGGCGTGGTCATCGGTGCGAACGGCGTGGTGACGACGGGCGGGCGCTTCGTCGCATCGACGCTCGACGTGAGCAACGACGCGTTCATGGCGGGCGGCGCGCTGACGTTCGCGGGCAGCGGCGCGGGCATGGTCGTGAATCTGGGCAAGATCAGCTCGACGAGCGGCGACGTATTGCTGATCGCGCGGCAGCTCGTCGAAAACGACGGCACCATCAGCGCGCCTGCCGGATCGGCGGAACTCGCAGCCGGCGATCAAGTGCTGGTGCGCGACTCGACCGGCATGCCCCAAACCTTCGTGCAGACGTCGGGCAGCCGCGGCGACGTCGTCGATAAAGGGACGATCGCGGCGGCGCAGGTCGCGCTTCAGGCAGCCGATGGCAACGTGTACGCGCTCGCGGCCCACACTGATGCGTTGCGCGCGACCGGCACGGCCGCGCGCGACGGCCACGTATGGCTCGTGGCGAACAACGGCACGGCGCATGTGCACGGGCGCATCGATGCGAAGAATGTGGATGGCAGTGGCGGCATCGTCGATACGACGGGCGCAACGCTGCATCTCGACGATGCCGACATTCACGCGCGCGACTGGAATCTCAATGCGCCGCTGTTCAACGTCGGTCCGAAGACGACGGCGGCGCTGCTCGCGCAACTGAATCGGGGCACGTCGCTGACGCTCGATGCATCGCAAGGCGATATCGTGATGGAGCAGCCGTTGCGCTGGTCGGGCAACGCATCGCTCACGCTCAACGCTGCGCATTCCGTCACGGTCGGAGCGATCGCGACGCTCGCCAACGCGGGCGCGGGCAATCTCACCTTGCGCGCGGACGCTGCCGGGGCGAACAACGGAGGCAGTATCGTCAATCTCGGGATGATCGATTGGTCGAAGAGTCTGGGGCTGGTATCGAGCTATCGGGACCGCAACGGGCAGTTCGTCAGCGGGCAGACGTTGAGTAACCCTGCGTGGGGCGCTCCTCAATACAGCGGCATTCGCGCGCAGATAACGAACTACGTGCTGATCAATTCGCTCGGCGACCTCGCCGGCATCTCTCAGGATCTCAATGGCTCGTACGCGCTGGGCCGCGACATCGATGCGAGCGCGACCAACGGCACGTTTCAGTCGATCGGCAGCGACAGCGCGAACGGCTTTACCGGACAACTCGACGGCCTCGGACACACCATCGAGAATCTGTCGATCGCTCTTCAGGACGTGAACGGCGAGCAACCGACGGGACTCTTCGCAACCATCGGCGATTCGGGCGTCGTGCGCAACATGAAGCTCGCGAACGTGAACATGAGCGTGTACTACAGCCCGAACGCGCCGCTTGCACAACGCTCGTCGGGCCTCGTGTCGTACGTCCACGCGGACGGCATCGTGCAGACGCAAGGCAGCACCAGCCTTCCCTTCGGCGGGCTGATTGCGATCAACTCCGGCGTCGTGTATCGATCGGATAGCGCGGCCAGCGTCGGCGCGTCGGCGTTGGTAGGCGGGCTCGTCGGAAGCAACAGCGGAACGATCCTGCAGTCGTTCGCGACCGGCTCTGTCGGAGGCGGATCGCGCTCGGCGGGCGGCGGGCTGGTCGGAGACAACTCGGGCACCATCAGGCAGTCTTACTCGACAGCATCGGTGAGAGCGGGGAGCAGCAACGGCGGTCTCGTTTCGTCGAACACGGGTTCCATCGAAGAGTCGTTCGCAAGCGGGCCTGTCGATACATTCATCCTGCCGATGTATCGAGGCGGCGTCGTCGCGGACAACGCGGGCACGGTGGCGAGCAATGTCTTCTGGGACCGGCAATCGACCGGACAAACGGCGGGATACGGTAGTGGAAACCCGATCAGCGCGGCGAACGGCCTGACGACGGGACAAATGAGCACGCCGTCGAGCTTCGGCCCGACGTGGGATTTCGGCGCGGGCGGAACGTGGGTGATGCTGCACAACGCCACGCATCCGATCTTGCGGTGGCAAGTCATGCAATAGGGCGGCGCGCGTCGTCTCGCTATCCGCGCGCCTGTTTCGTCGATGCAAACCTACTTGCCGGTCGCACCACCCTGTTGGTCCGGCTCCGGTTCGGGCTGGCCGACATCCGGAAGATCGGCTGGCTGATTGGGAGACGGCGCATCCGGTATGGTCGGCGGGTTCTGAGGGGTGGTGGGATCGGACATGATGATCGACTCCATTTGCATGCGAAACGTTGAATGGCGTCGGACGGATATCATGCCGCGCCGACGGTTGAACGACACTTGTAATTGCGATGCGGTCACGCTTCAGTCGCCCGACGCAGCGTTGTTCTCATCAAAGCGGTCTTCCAGCAAAGCGACATAGCGTTCCACGGATTCCGCAACGGCCTTCTCGCCGTTCGCTTCGATCTGAGCGTGCCGAAAGCTGCCATAGACGCTCGTATAAGCCACACCGTTCAGACGTGCCGCCATCGCTCGTACTGTCGAGGCGGAGAGTGGAAGATAGTTCGGATAACTATACATAAACGAAACGTGCGACCGATCAGGCGTGACCTGCAAAATATCGCCCGACAGCAATGTGCCCGCGCCCGTTTTCCAGTGAAGAACTGTGCCGCCGGGGAAATGGCCGCCGAGTCTCATCAATGTCATATCAGACGATATGGCTTGCGTATCGCCGGACCAGAATCGAATGGCGTCGCTTTCGGAAACGACCCAATCGCGGTCGGCTTCGTGAATCCATATCGGACAGGAGAATGTGTGCGCCCAGTCGTGCATCGTCGAATAGTAGTGAGGATGCGAAATTGCGATGCCGCTCAAGCCGCCCATTGCACGAATGATTGCGACGGCCGCGTCGTCGAGCAGCGCAACGCAGTCCCACAACACATTGCCGGCAGGGGTGCGTGCGAGTAACGCACGCTGCCCGATGCCGAACGTCGGTTCCATTCGAATCTCGAACAAATCGTCTCGCAATGCACGCCATGCGTTCGCATGGCTTCGGCGCAACGCTTCCAATGTCGTCCATTGCTGGCCGCCTGGCGGGACGAACTGCCGAGCGTCATTGCAAATCATGCAGCGCTCAGGCTGTGTCTCGCCAGGGTACTGAGTCCCACATGCCACACAGATCGGATGCATTCGGCTCATCTCCCGCGCTCGCTGTTGCCAAAGGCGCAGGTTTCGTACCCGACAACACACTCTACGTTCTCATTGGAATGGCAATTGCTCATTGGCGAATCGAAACCATCGCCATTCTTATCCCGTGGGAGCATTAAATGTCTACCGAGAAGTACGAACGCAACGGGCATGTCGTTCAGATCACGATCGATTCCGACGCTACCGGCCAGTGCACGTGGTCCTATACGATCGACGCCGACGGCTTCACGGAAATGCGCGACCGCCCGGTGAGTTCGAGCGACGAGGCGCTGGAAGCGGCGAGGAACCACGCAAACGCGAAGGCGGACTTGCTGCCGCCTGCCGAATCGTCGAAGTAATCGTCGAATTAATCGTCGAAGTAACACGCCACGTCCGTGATTCGTTACTTCACTTACTCGATTCCTTCATGCTGCAATGCGAGCGCGACCGCCGGCCGCGCGCGCATGCGGTCCGAGAAATCGGCGAGCCGTTGCGGGACATCCAGTCCGACCTTTTTCGCCCACAAGAGCATGGTGAAAAGATACGCGTCGGCTACGCTCGCTTCGGCGCCGAAAAGGTACTCGCCTTTCATCATCTGACTGAGTAGCTCGAACCGCTGATTCAGTTTGTCTCGTGCAGCCTGCGCTTCCGCATCCGATGTAGGCCGGAACACGCGGCCGAACTGCTTGTGCACTTCGGTCGAAATGAACGCGAGCATTTCGAGCAGCCGCATCTTCGCCATATCGCCCTTCGGCGCAAGCGACGGCTCGCGATCCGCGATCCAGGAGAGAATCGCAATGTTCTCTGTGAGCCGCGCGCCGTCGTTCATCTCGAGCACCGGCACATAGCTCTTGGGATTGATCTCGTTGAATGACTGGCCTGACTCGGTGACCTTGGATTTCAGATCGACGCGCACGCGATCGAACTCGATGTTGGCTTCGTGAAGTGCGATGTGATCCGCGAGGCTGCATGCGCCGGGTGAGTAATAGAGCTTCATGATGCGTCTCCGTGGTTGATGGGATCGCAGCTTGAGAGCAAGGGAAATGCCTTGCGCGCGGCTGTCAACGCCAATTCATTTTCTACTTTCAGTTATTTCGTTTCCGGTGCAAATGGTCTCTTTCGTGGCGAATCCGCAACCGAATCCGGCGCCGATAGTGAATCAATAGGTCGCGAAATAGGTGTTGCAGTGCTTTATTCTGAATTTTCGCAACAGCTTCTGAATGTTTTTCCGACTTCGATGTGGCATAGTCCAGCCATCGGCAATGAAAGAGGAGTCCACAATGGCTACGTTAAAAGCACTACAAGCACGAATCGCAAAACTTCAGTCCCAGGCGGAGGCAATTGCGAAGAGAGAGTCGTCCGCAATCATGGACCGCATCCGCGAACTCATGGAAACGCACCGTCTCACTCCGGACGACATCGCGGCCCATTTCGGCAAGCGCACGTCTGGTCGAAAAGGCAGTACCGCAAGCAAGACGTCGGGTCAAAAGGTTGCGCCGAAGTATGTCAATCCGAAAACCGGAGTGACATGGACCGGCCGCGGCCGAGCGCCTGAATGGATCGCCAACGTCAAAGATCGCAGCAAGTTTCTTATCGACGGACAAGGCGCCCGGAGCGCAACGGTTTCAGCTCCCAAGGCCAAGCAAGGCAATTATGTGCGCGGGCCGCAAGCGCCGAAATATCGCGATCCCGCGAGTGGCGCGACCTGGAGCGGTCGCGGACCGGCTCCCGCGTGGCTTGCTTCGGCGAAAGATCGCACTCGTTTTCTGATTGCGGATGGAGCCGCATCCAGCGCGCCGGGGAAGAAGGCCGCGGCGAAGAAATCGGCCTCGAAGAAGACGAGCGCCAAGAAAACCACTGCCGCGAAGAAGTCTGTTGCGAAGAAAACGACTGGCGCGACGAAGCGTGCGCCAGCGCGAAAGACGGCAGCAAAGAAAAGCATCGGCAAACAGGCTGCGGTGAACCAGACGGCCGCGAATGGCAGTGCGACGGCTGCCGCTTCGACGCCCGCAGCGGAGTGAAACGGCAGTAAGAGGAACGCGCCATGACCGCGACAGGCGAGCGAGTCAGATACTCGCCTGATTCACGCGTTGGGTCAGTTCCTCGGCACTTTCCTTTCGCTCGCTATACCGGTCGACGAGATAGGAACCAATGTCACGCGTCAGCAGTGTGAATTTGACGAGTTCCTCCATCACGTCGACGACACGATCGAAATAAGCCGACGGCTTCATGCGGCCGGCTTCGTCGAATTCCATGAATGCCTTCGGCACCGAGGACTGGTTGGGGATGGTCAGCATCCGCATCCAGCGTCCGAGCACGCGCATCTGATTCACGGCGTTGAACGACTGCGATCCGCCGCTCACCTGCATGACCGCCAGCGTCTTGCCCTGCGTCGGCCGAACCGCGCCGAGCGAAAGCGGGATCCAGTCGATCTGCGACTTCATGATGCCGGTCATCGCGCCATGCCGCTCCGGCGAGCACCACACCATGCCTTCGGACCACAGCACGAGTTCGCGAAGTTCCGCGACCTTGGAATGACTGTCCGGCGCATCGTCCGGCAGCGGCAGTCCGCTCGGATTGAACGTGCGTGCTTCGGCGCCCATGGCGGTGAGCAGACGCGCGGCTTCTTCGGTGAGCAGGCGGCTGAACGAGCGCTCTCGCAGCGAACCATAAAGAAGAAGGATGCGCGGCGGATGGGCCGAGGCACGCGCAGGCTGCAAGCGGGCGATGTCGGGAACGCGAAAGAGCGCCGGGTCGACTTGCGGCAGGTCAGTCGTCAATATCTTGCTCATAAGATGGATTCGTATTCGTCAGGCGCGTTCGTACCAGTCTTTCGATCCATTGACGATGCGTACGACCAGCAGCATCACGGGCACCTCGATCAGCACACCCACGACGGTCGCAAGCGCAGCGCCCGAGTCGAAACCGAAGAGACCGATTGCGGTGGCGACGGCCAGCTCAAAGAAGTTCGACGCGCCGATGAGCGCCGAGGGACAGGCAATCTCATGCTTTTCACCGACCGCGCGATTGAGCCAGTAAGCCAGCGCCGAATTGAAGAACACCTGGATCAGGATCGGCACCGCGAGCAGCACGATGACCAGCGGCTGTTTCAGGATGGCTTCGCCCTGAAACGCGAACAGCAGCACGAGCGTCGCGAGCAGCGCCGTGATCGACCACGGGCCGATCTTCGCCATCGCCGCATCGAACGCCGCTTGACCCTTCGCGCGCAGCACCTTGCGAAGAAGCTGCGCGAGCAGGACGGGAATCACGATATAGAGCACGACGGATGTAAGCAATGTCGCCCAGGGTACGGTAATGGCGGAGATGCCGAGCAAGAGACCGACGAGCGGCGCGAAAACGACCACCATGATGCTGTCGTTGAGGGCCACTTGCGATAGCGTGAAGAGCGGATCGCCGCCCGTCAGCCGGCTCCAGACAAAGACCATCGCGGTGCACGGCGCGGCTGCCAGCAGGATGAGGCCCGCGACGTAGCTGTCGAGTTGCGCGGCGGGCAGCATCGGCGCAAAGAGATGCTTGATGAACAGCCAGCCGAGAAACGCCATGGAGAACGGCTTCACGAGCCAGTTCACGACGAGCGTGACGCCGATGCCTTTGGCGTGCTGACGCAATTCACGCAGCGAACGGAAGTCGATCTTGACGAGCATCGGGATGATCATCACCCAGATCAGCAGGCCGACCGGCAGATTGACCTGCGCGTATTCCATCCGGCCGATCGCCTGGAATACGCCCGGCAACGCCTGGCCGAGCGCGATGCCGATAACGATGCATAGCGCTACCCAAACGGTCAGGTATCGCTCGAAGAAGCTGATGGCCGGCTTCGAAACGGGCTTTGTCGCAGGGGCAAAGTTCGGGGTGTTCATGGGCCGGTTCGGCGGAGAAAGGTGATATCGGGAAGCGCGCGGCGCAAACTAGCATTCGCAGGCGTCAGCGCCCGGATCGAGACAAGGCTGGCCCTGGCAGCAGTTGTCGGTCAGAAACCCGAGCAGGGCGTTCATCTGTTCGAACGAGGTCCGATAGATGAGACTGCGCCCGTCGCGTTCTTGCGTGATGAGCTCCGCGTGCATCAGCTCTTTCAGATGAAAGGAGAGCGTCGCGTTTGGGACATCGAGTTGCTCGGCTAGCGCTCCGGGCGTCAAGCCCGAAGGACCCGCCACGACGAGCAGTCGAAACACACGTAGCCGAAGTGGATGCGCGAGCGCGGACAGCGCGCGGATGACGTCGTTTTCTTCCATATTTCTAATATAGTGGAAATGATGCGTGGCATCAACACCGTTTTGCGTCGATGCCTATGTCATTCAACCGAGTTGGGCGCCCGGAGTCTCGACGCTTTGATGCGTGCTGCGGCTGCGTTCGCCCAAGTCGAGCGCACGCCAGAAGTCGACGAGAGCGGGATGAACGGCCTCGTGCCAGCGCGGTCCCGTGAAGAGATCGTAGTGATTGCAGTGTTCGATGGTGATCCGCCGTCGCGGCGCGTCCGCGCTTGCGCATAGTTCGTGCGCCGCGTGCGTCTGACCTTGCCCCGTGATGTCGTCACGATCTCCTTCGATCGTGCAAAGCGGCGTTCGATCCAGCGCTGCCGCCGACACTTTTCTATCGCCGATGCGCCATAGCCCGCGCGCGAGCAAGGCATCGTGGAAGATCACGCGAATCGTGTCGAGAAAATAGGCTTCGGGCATGTCGAGGACTGCTGAATATGCTTCCAGCGCGCGTTGGGCATGCTCAAGCGGTTCGGTGGACATGCGCATCGCACTGAGCCAGCAGCGCATTCTCAACGCGCTGAGTCGTTCGGGATGTGCGTTGAAAAGCGCCACGCGTTGCAAATAGCCAGGATAGACGCGTCGCATTGCGCCGGCATGGCACTCGGGAACCACATCGATGGTGAACGCGCGAAACCAGGCCAGGTCGTGGCTCATCGCGAAGCGTCCCAGTGCGGTGGGTTGCAGACGCGCATCGATGGGCCCGCCGATCAGCGTCATGCTCGCGAGCGACGGCGCGCCCGTGTCCGCCAGCAGCGCGGCGGCGGCCAATGCCGGTGGTGCCGCCTGACACACGGCGATGAGATGAAGCCTGCCCGCTTCACGCTGCGCATAGGTCACGAAGCGTTCGAGCGTGGTCACGTAGTCGTCGAGATCCAGCGGGCCTGCATCGACCGGGATGGTGCGCGCGTCCTGCCAGTCCGAGATGTACACGTCGCCGTCATGCAGCAGCGTTTCGACGGTTTCTCGCAGCATCACGGCATGATGACCCGCGAGCGGCGCGCATAGAAAGATGCCTGAAGGCGGTGCTCGGCGCGCGTGCTTTCGTGTGAAACGGCGTAGCGAGCAGAAGGGCACGCTGTCGACCACCGCTTCTTCGACGGGACACGCAACACCGTCATGCTGAATAGTCGCGATGTCGAAGGAAGGCGCGTGACTGCCGGCGAAGAACGACGCATCGAGCCAGCGCCCGTAGTCGAGCCACGAATACGACATGGGCGTCATCTCCTCTGGCGTGCATGGCTCGTCAAAGCGCCGACGGTTGAGTGAAGCGCTTCATTTCCCTTGCCGCTTTCTGCGCGTCGCGCGAGCCGATTCATATGCAAGAGTAGACGGGAAGCGCTTCAGGCAGAAGTGCTTTTCCGACGATAAATCTCGCTACGCACGCTGCAGAGAGTTACGCGCCCATTTCCCGCGCGCCGAAAGGCGAAAGGCAGCGACGGCCCGCGTCGCTAATGATCCGTTAGAAAGTCGGGATGATCCGCGCGAATCTGGTCGATCTGGCTCAGCGTGCCCGACAGATGCGTGCGCATGGCGGCTTGCGCGGCGTCGGGATCGTTCGCTTCGATGGCATCGACGATGGCCGTGTGATCGCGCACCACCGCCGACGTCTTGCCTTCGACGGGCAGCGTCAGCCGCCGCAGCCGGTCGATGTGCCCGCTGCGACGCCGCACCAGTTCCCACAATTGCGGCACGCAGGCCGCTTCCATCATCTGCCGATGAAAGTCCTGGTCGAGCAGCACGAAGCGCTCGTTGTCGGCTGGATTGAGAAGGCGCGACTGCGCATCGATGCATGCGCGCAGACGCTCGATCAATGCAGCATCGCGCCCGGCCGCGAGCGTGCGGACCACTTCGATCTCGATCGACCGCCGCAGAAAATGCGCCTGCTGCGCCGCGCTCACGCTGATGCGGCTCACGACCGTCGCGTGCTGCGGAAAGATATCGACGAGGCCTTCCTCGCCGAGCTTGATGAGCGCGTCGCGCACCGGTGTCTGGCTCAGACCATATTGCGCGGCGAGTTCAGCGCGCGACAACACGCTGCCCGGCGCGAGTTCGAGCGAGACGATCATCGCGCGCAGGCGCTCGAACACTTGCGGCGCGGCGTGGCGGGAACGGTCGAGGCGATGCGCCACGGGCGGGGCGTCGTTGAGATTCATGCTGAAAGACGAATGGAAGCGGGATTCGGCCCTAGCATACCAACACCGGCGCCGCCGCCGAACCTTTCGCCGCGCTCGGTACTTACACCGATAAAACACTAATATATTAGTGTTTAACATGCACGGACTTCCTCGTTTTCCGGATCTCCGACATGACGCGCGACATCACTATCACCCAGGTCAGAATCACGCCGATCGCCTTTCGCGACGGCCCGCTGCTCAACGCGGCCGGCATTCACGAGCCGTGGGCGCTGCGCGCGATCGTCGAACTGGAGACGAGCGATGGCCGCGTCGGCATTTCCGAAACCTACGGCGACGAACCCATGCTGCGCGTGCTCGATCAGGCGAAATCGCTGGCAGTCGGCCTTTCGCCGTTCGATCTGAACGCGATGGAAGAGCGCGTGCGCGCGACGATCAAGGCGACGCCCGGCGCGGTCGAATTCGAACTCGCGCCCGGATCGCACGCGGCGAAGAACGCGCCGAAGGTCATCAGCACGCTCGAAGTGGCGATGCTCGACCTGCAAGGGCAGATCGTCGGCGCGCCGGTGGTGGATCTGCTCGGCGGCAAGGTGCGCGACGCCGTGCCGTACAGCGCGTATCTGTTCTTCAAGTATGCCGAGCATATCGACAAGCCCTATGCGCCGGACGCGTGGGGCGAGGGCATCAGTCCCGAGCAGATCGTGGCGCAGGCCCGCCGCATGATCGATTTGTATGGATTCCAAAGTATCAAGCTGAAGGGCGGCGTGTTCGAGCCGGCGCATGAAATCGCGTGCATGCAGGCGCTCGCGACGGCGTTTCCGGGCATGCCGCTGCGTCTCGATCCGAACGCGAACTGGACGCTCGAAACCAGCATCAAGGCCGCGCCCGAACTCGACGAAATCCTCGAATACTACGAAGATCCGTGCCCCGGTCTGGAAGGCATGGCCGAGTTGCAGAAGCATACGAAGCTGCCGCTCGCGACCAACATGGTCATCACGACGATGGACGACTTCCGTCGCGGCTGCGAGATGGGATCGATCAAGGTGCTGCTCTCCGATCACCATTACTGGGGTGGCCTGCGCGCCACGCAGACGCTCTCGCGCATGTGCCGGCTCTGGGGCTTCGGCATGTCGATGCATTCGAACTCGCACCTTGGCATCAGCCTGATGGCGATGACGCACGTGGCAGCGAGCATTCCCAATCTCACCTACGCCTGCGACACGCACTACCCGTGGCAAGAGGAAGAGGTGATCAAGGGCGGCCGCGCGAAGTTCGACAACGGCGCGGTTCGTGTGCCGACGACACCGGGTCTCGGCGTCGAACTGGACCGCGAGCAAGTCGCCGCGCTGCACGAGCAGTACCTCGCGTGCGGCGTGCGTAATCGCGACGACCTCACGCAGATGCGCAAGTATCAGCCCGATTTCAGCGGCAAGAATCCGCGCTTCTGATCGCTCGACGCTCAAAGCCCCATAACGAAGGAGACAGTTTCATGAGCAATCGAGCCGACGCGCTGCAAAGCGCCGTCACAAAGATCAAGTGGCACGTGCTGCCGCTTTTCGTGGTGATGTTCATCGTCAATTACATCGACCGCGTGAACATCGGCTTCGTGCGGCAACACTTGAGCGCGGATCTCGGCATCGGCGCGGCGGCGTACGGCCTCGGCGCGGGACTCTTCTTCGTGAGCTATGCGGTGTTCGAAGTGCCGTCGAACATGCTGTTGCAACGCTTCGGCGCGAAGGCGTGGCTCACGCGCATCATGGTGACGTGGGGCCTGGCGGCGGTCGGCATGGCGTTCGTGCGCGGCGAAACCTCGTTCTACGTCATGCGTCTCGTGCTCGGCGCAGCGGAAGCAGGCTTCTTTCCGGGCGTGGTGTTCTATTTCACGCAATGGCTGCCGCGCGATCAACGCGGCCGCGCAATGGCCGTCTTCCTCTCCGGCTCGGCGTTGGCGTCGGTATTTTCAGGGCCGATATCGGGCGCGCTGTTGCTGATCGAAGGTCACGGGCTGCACGGCTGGCAATGGATGTTCATCATCGAAGGCATGGCGTCGGTCGTGCTCGCGGGCTTCGTATGGTTCTGGCTCGATTCGAAGCCGCGGGACGCGAAGTGGCTCACGCGCGCCGAACAGGATGCGCTCGTCGATGAGATCGAGACGGAGCAGCGCCAGCGCGATGCCGCGCATATCGTGAAGCCGTCGATGCTGAGCCTCTTGCGTGATCCGCAGATCGTCATCTTCTGCCTGATCTACTTCTCGGTGTCGCTGACCATCTACGGCGCGACGTTCTGGCTGCCGAGCATCATTCGCAAGATGGGGCATCTGAACGACTTCCAGGTCGGTCTCTTCAACTCGATTCCGTGGCTCATTTCCATCGTCGCGATGTATTTGTTCGCGGCGCTGGCGGCGCGCTTCAAGTTCCAGCAGGCGTGGGTGGCGTGCGTGCTGCTGATCGCGGCGGCCGGCATGTACGCGGCGGGCACGGGCAGCGCGGCGTTCTCCTTCATTGCGATCTGCTTCGCGGCAATCGGCTTCAAGGCGGCGTCCTCGCTTTTCTGGCCGATTCCGCAAGGCTATCTCGATGCACGCATCGCCGCGCCCGTGATCGCGCTCATCAATTCGATCGGCAATCTCGGCGGCTTCGTCGCGCCCGCGACGTTCGGATTCCTCGAACAGAAGACCGGATCGATCCAGGGCGGCCTGACCGCGCTCGCGGTGATGTCGGTGGCGGCGGCGGTCATCGTCTTCTTCGCGCGCATGACGCCGGCCGTGCGCGGCGAGTCGCTGGCCCCGCGTACGCGGTAAGTCTTGCGGGTGGGCGCATGTGATGCCGCGCTTGCAGTTTGGAGCCCGACTGCATCAAGGCATAGTGCCTTCGCACAGGCTCAGAAAACGCGCGCCCGCATCCGCGAGCAAACCGGAATTGTCGATACGCACGACACGCGCGTGCGACGGCAATTCGAACGGCGGCTTGCGTGCGAGGCGCGCTTCGATCTGCCGCGCATCTTCGCGGCCGCGACGCGCGAGACGCGCGGCCAGCACGGCGGGCGCTGCATCGATATGCACGAAGCATGCATCCGGATAACGCGCGAGGGCCGCTTGCGCATGCTGACGCGAACCGTTCACCACCACCGGCACGCCGCGCGCGAGCCATGCATCCACCTCGATGCCGATGCCATAGCGCAGCCCCAGGCTCTCCCAATGCATCGCGAAGAGACCGTGCGTGAGGCGCGATGCGAATTCATCGTGCGTGAGCGCGATATGGTTCTCGCCATCGCCCATTGCGCGCGTGATGTAGCGATGCGCGAACATCACGTGTGCGCCCACGCGCTCGCGTGCGAAACCCAGCAACGAGTCCTTGCCCGCGCCCGATGGTCCCATCACGTAGATGAGTCTTGCGCTGTCCAGCTTGCTCATGCCTCGTCCTGTGCCATGTTGAAGGGCAGGCGCTGCCATAACAGGAATGGCGCGCCCGGTTCCGGCTCCACGAAGAGCGCTGCGCCGTGCACAGGCAACGCGCCGAGCTTGCCGATGCGTTGCGTCCACTCCGACATGATCGATGCGCGCGCGTGCGTGTCATCGAGCGAATCGGAAAGCGTCATGTGAAAGCGGTATTCGTCGAATACATAGGGATAGCCCCACGCGCGCAAGAGTTCGATCTGGCGCGCGCTCATGCCCGCATGAATGCGCCGCTCGATGCTCTGCGCCGAAGGCTTCGCGCGCAACGGCGCCAGCGCTTGCAGCGCACTGGCGGCGATGTCGCGCAGGCGTTCATCGTCGTCGTCTTGCTCCGCGCGCAAGGCGACGAAGCGATTCATCTGCGCGAGGCGTACCGGCATGTCGAAGCGCGGCACGCCGCTCGCCCACGCGCGCGCGGCAGCGAGCACGTCGGACAACGCGACGCCCGCCGCGCAATGAAACGGCGGAACGATGGTTGCGTGCCAGCCATAGCGGCGCGGCGCGTGCGTCCATGCATGCACGCGCGTGGAATTTTCCAGTCCGCTTTCCGCATCGCGGCCGAGCCATTCGCAGCCCTCGCGCCACCACGCCGACGACGCGGGCGGCGCGTGATACAGCGCGACGCGCGCATTGGGCGTATCGATGAACGTGTTGGTCATGCGTCGTGCTCGACCATCAATTGCACGCGGTCCGCCGCGAAATGCGTGACGCCGTATTTGACCGGCACGCCTTTCTCGTCGACATCGACGTTCTCGACCCATAGCACCGGCTGCTGCCGGTTGATCTGCAAACGGCGCGCGACATCCGATGCAGGCAGCACGCTGCCGATGCGGCTCCATTTGCGCGTGTAGTCCTTCACGCCGAACTCCGCGAGCGCAGCGGTGATACCGCCCGCCGCTTCGATCGCCGCGGGCAGTTCGGGAAAGCGCGCTGCCGGATACCAGTTGCGCGCATAGGTGAGCGGCACGCCCTCCGAGTCGTGCCGCGTTTCGATCTGATAGACGAGCGTGCCCGCGCGCAGGCCGAGCGCTTTCGCGACGGCCGGGTCCGCCTTCATGCGCTCCGACGAAAGCACGACACCCGCCGACGCGTGCTTTTGCCTGCGCAGATTTTCGGTGAAGCGCGTGCGGCGGCCGATCTGATAATCGATCGCGCCCGGCTGCACGAACGTGCCGCGCCCTTGTTCGACGCTGACAAGCCCCGTCGCGGCGAGACGCAGCATCGCGCGCCGCACGGTATGACGATTCACGTCGAAGCGTCGTGCAAGCTCCGCCTCGCTCGGCAGGCGGCCTTCGTCGCCGAAGCTCTTCGCCGCGATTTCCGCCGACAGGATCTGTTCGATCTGCCGCCAGACGGCGACCCCCGCGCCGCGCTCGACCGCGTGCCCCGGCGCCGCGTTTTGGTTCGATGTCATTTCGCTGTCATTCCCTTCGGTTTGAATATCGTTCTCTTGCATTGTAGTGCGCAAGCCGTGATGGAAATGTGAACGCGCGGACGGATAGACGTCTAGACGTTTAGATCAAAGCGCGGGTAGCATCGAATCGGTCGGGAACCACAGGGAAAGCCATGAGCATCTCAAACGGGCCGCGGACTTCGGCTCAATCCGTCAACCGCCGCGAATGGATGGCCGTGCTCGCCCGCGCGCCGCGCGAGCTTCTCAAGGCGGGCATCGATGCGGCGCTCGAAGGCGCGAGCCCGCCCGCGTATGTGTGGCTGCGCGCACCGGAGATCGGCCTGGCGATGGTGCGGGGGCGCATCGGCGGAACGGGCGATGCCTTCAATCTCGGCGAGGTCACCGTCACGCGCGCGACCTTGCGCGTGACGCTCGACGATGGCGGCGCGGCCATCGGCGTCGCGGTTCACATGGGGCGCGACAAGGAACGCGCGACGCTCGCGGCGCTTGCCGATGCGTTGCTGCAATCGCCGCTTCACGCCGAGCGCTTGCAAACGCATCTGATCGCGCCGCTTGCCGCGCATATCGCGGAGGAGCGTAGGCGCAAGCAGGCGGAGGCGGCATCCACGAAGGTCGAATTCTTCACGATGGTGAGAGGCGCATGATGCAGATGGACATGAGCACGCTCGTGCCCGGTTTCAACGATACGGTTCACGATTCGCAGCGCGTCTTTCGCGCGCTGCTCGACGCGCTCTCGCGTCCCGGCACGATCGTTTCCATCGATGCCGCGTTGCCCGGCAATCACGCGATGCGCGACGCGCTCGGCACGCGCGTGCCGCTTGCCGCGTTCGCATCGCTGCTGGCGCTGACGGATTATTCGACGCCGGTGTATGTCGAACGCGAAGAACGCACGCTCGGCGATGCGTTGCGCTTCCATTCGAGCGCGCCGCTCACGCGCGATCGCCGCACGGCTGCATTCGCCTATATCGACGACATCAACGACATGCCTCCGCTCGATGCCTTCGCGCAAGGCGATCCCGAGACGCCCGAAGATGCGGCCACGTTGTTCATCCGCGTGCCTTCGCTGACCGAAGGCGAGCCGCTTGCATGGCGTGGGCCGGGGATCGTGGAGCAGCGCAGTGTCGCGATTGCGGGCGTCACTCAGCGCTTCTGGCATGAGCGCGCGGTGCTCACGGCGCAGTTTCCTTGCGGCATCGATTGCTATCTCGTGGCGGGCGGTGCGCTCGTCGGATTGCCGCGCACGACGCATGTGGAGGTGGACTGATGTACGTCGCGGTGAAAGGCGGTGAACGCGCCATTGAACGTTCATGGGATCTGCTGGCGAAGCAGCGTCGCGGCGATACGTCCGTGCCCGAGTTGTCCGTCGCGCAGATTCGCGGGCAGATGCGCCTCGCGGTGGCGCGCGTGATGACGGAAGGCTCGGTGTATGACGAAGAACTCGCCGCGCTGGCCATCAAGCAGGCGGCGGGCGATCTCGTCGAAGCGATCTTTCTGCTGCGCGCGTATCGCACGACGTTGCCGCGCTTCGGCTATACATTGCCGATCGATACGGAAGCGATGCGTATCGAGCGGCGCGTCTCGGCGGCGTTCAAGGACATTCCCGGCGGCCAGATGCTGGGCGGCACGTATGACTACACGCAACGCCTGATCGACTTCACGCTGCTTGCCGAAGGCAATGCGCCTGCCGATGCAAGCGCGCCGGAATCGCTGCAACAGCATGACGCGATGCCACGCGTGCTCGCGCTGCTCGACAAGGAAGGGCTGATCGAGCAGGAACGTGCCCACGTTGACGCGCCCGAGCCCGGCGATCTGTCGCGTGAGCCGCTTGCGTTCCCCGCCGATCGCGCGACGCGCCTGCAAAACCTTGCGCGCGGCGATGAAGGCTTTCTGCTCGCGATGGGTTACGCGACGCAGCGCGGCTACGCGCATAGTCATCCGTTCGCGGGCGAGATTCGACATGGCGATGTGGCCGTGGAAATGCACGTCGATGAGCTGGGCTTTGCCGTGGAGCTCGGCGATATCGACATCACCGAATGTCAGATGATCAACCAGTTCGCGGGCAGCGGCGACGTGCCGCCGACGTTCACGCAAGGCTACGGCCTCGCATTCGGGCATTCGGAACGCAAGGCGATGGCGATGGCGCTCGTTGATCGCGCGTTGCGTGCGGAAGAACTGGGCGAATCGATGGAATCGCCGACACAGGATGCGGAGTTCGTCCTCTATCACAGCGACAACGTGGAGGCGTCGGGCTTCGTGCAGCATCTGAAGCTGCCGCATTACGTCGATTTTCAATCGGAGCTGGAACTGCTGCGCCGCCTGCGTGCATCGCATGGCAAGGGTCAACACGAGGAGAACGCGGCATGAGCACCGAAGGCTATAACTTCGCCTATCTCGACGAGCAGACGAAGCGCATGATTCGCCGCGCGCTGCTCAAGGCCGTCGCGGTGCCGGGGCATCAAGTGCCGTTCGCATCGCGTGAAATGCCCTTGCCTTATGGATGGGGCACGGGCGGCCTGCAGGTGACATCGGCGATCATCGGTGCACGCGACACGCTCAAGGTCATCGACCAGGGCTCCGACGAAACCACGAACGCCGTGAACATCCGGCGCTTCTTTGCGCGAACGGCCGGCGTCGCGACCACCACGCGCACAGCGGACGCGAGCATCATTCAGACGCGGCACCGCATTCCGGAAACGCCGCTCACGGACGCGCAGATCATCGTGTATCAGGTGCCCATGCCCGAACCGCTCTTTCGTCTGGAGCCGCGCGTGACGGAATGCGTGAAGCTGCATGCGCTCGCGGACTACGGTCTCATCAACGTGAAATATTATGAGGATATCGTTCACCACGGCAGCATCGCGACGACGTACGACTATCCGGTGCTCGTGAACGATCGCTATCTGATGTCGCCATCGCCCATCCCGAAGTTCGACAATCCGAAGATGCACATGAGTCCCGCATTGCAGCTCTTCGGCGCGGGCCGCGAGCGTCGCATCTACGCCATTCCCCCTTATACGAAAGTAAAGAGCCTGGATTTCGAGGATCATCCTTTCAGCGTGCAGCAGTGGGAACACGCATGCGCGCTATGCGGATCGCATGAAAGTTTTCTCGACGAGATGATCGTCGACGACGAGGGCAAGCGCATGTTCGTGTGTTCCGATAGCGACTACTGTCATGGCCGCCGCGATGCGCAGGAGCGGACCAACGAGGGAGCGGCGCAATGAAAGCATTGGTCGAAGCCAACGGTCTGACGAAACGCTATGAAGGGCGCGGCGGTTGCATCGATGTCGATATTGCGGTGTATCCCGGCGAAGTGCTGTGCATCGTGGGTGAATCGGGTTCGGGAAAGTCCACGTTGCTCAATGCGCTCGCGCTGAGAACAGGCATCGATGATGGCACGCTCACTTATACGACACCCGAAGGCGAAGCGCTCGATCTCCTCACGCTGAGCGAGCCGAAGAAGCGGCTTCTCTCGCGCGCCGAATGGGGCTTCGTGCATCAGAATGCGCGTGACGGTCTGCGCCGCAACGTATCGGCGGGGGCGAACATCGGTGAACCGCTGATGGCCATCGGCGCACGGCATTACGGTCGATTGCGCGAGACCGCATGCGACTGGATGAGCCGCGTCGAACTGGATGCCGCGCGCATCGACGAATTGCCTTCCGCATTTTCCGGCGGCATGCAGCAGCGCCTGCAGATTGCGCGCAATCTCGTCACGGGTCCGCGCCTCGTCTTCATGGACGAGCCGACTGCGGGTCTCGACGTATCCGTGCAGGCGCGCCTGCTCGATCTCTTGCGCACGCTGACGGGCAAGCTGCATCTGGCGGCCATCATCGTGACGCATGATATCGGCGTGGCGCGGCTGCTTGCGCATCGATTGATGGTGATGAAGGACGGGCGCGTCGTCGAAAGCGGACTGACGGATCAGGTGCTCGACGACCCGCAGCATCCTTATACGCAGACGCTCGTTGCGTCCGTGCTGCCCGTTTGAGACGCGAGAGATGACCATGACCGATCACGAAGCATTCGCTACGCGCAACGACCTGATGTTGCGCGCAAGCGGCATCGAAAAGACATTCACGCTGCATCAACAGGGCGGGGCGCGCATTCATGCGCTCGCAGGCATTTCGCTCGATGTGGAGCGCGGCGAGTGCGTGGTGCTGGCCGGCGCGTCCGGCGCGGGCAAGAGCACGCTGCTGCGCTGCATGTACGGAAATTATCTTGCGACGCGCGGCACGATCGCCGTGCGCGACGATAGCCGCGCCGAACGTCATGTCTCGCTGACCGAAGCCGCGCCGCATGAAATCATCCGCTTGAGGACGACGACGCTCGGCTACGTGAGTCAGTTTCTGCGCGTCATTCCGCGTGTGTCGTCGCTCGATCTCGTCGCGGAGCCGCTCATCACGCGAGGCGTGAATGAAGACGACGCCCGCGAGCGCGCGAGCGCTTTGCTCGAACGATTGAACGTGCCGCGCCGCCTGTGGACGCTCGCGCCCGCGACATTCTCGGGCGGCGAGCAGCAGCGCGTGAGTATCGCGCGCGGGTTGATCGCCGAGCATCCGGTGCTCTTGCTCGACGAGCCGACCGCATCGCTCGATGCGCATAACCGCGATGTCGTCGCTGACCTGATAGCAGAAGCGCGCGAAAGAGGCGCAGCCATCGTCGGCATCTTTCATGACGAGGACACGCGCGAGCGCGTCGCGACACGCATCGTGCGGCTTGCATCGCCATCGCCGATGTCGACGACCGACACCAACGAAGCCGGAGCATTACAGTCATGCTGATCAGCAATGCGCGAATCGTCACGCGCGATGAAGCGTTCACGGGCACCGTGCGCATCGAGAATGGACATATCGCCGATATCGCGCCGGGCGGCACGGCGGCCCGCGATGCCATCGACTGGAACGGCGATTATCTGTTGCCCGGGTTCGTGGAACTGCATACGGACAACATCGAGAAGCATCTCGCGCCGCGTCCCGGCGTGCTGTGGAATCACGAAGCGGCGATCATCGTGCATGACGCGCAGATCGCATCGGCAGGCATCACGACCGTGTTCGATGCGCTCGGCGTGGGCTCGCGTCCCGAAGACGGCGTGCGCGGCCGCGAGCTTCAGGTGCAATGCGCGCATGCCATCGGCCGCTTCGTCGATAGCGGCCTCTTGCGCGCCGATCACTTCCTGCATCTGCGTTGCGAAGTCGGCACGACGGATGTCGTCGAAGTCTTCGATTCGCTCAGCACGCATCCGCTTTTCAAGCTCGCGTCGGTGATGGATCACACGCCGGGCCAGCGTCAATGGCAGGACCATGCGAAGTGGCGCAAGTATCAGGAGCGTCATGGCAAGTGGAGCGACGAGCATGCCGAAGCGGTGCTCGCGCAACTGGCGGATCATCAGGCACGCTACGCAGCGGCGCATCGTGCGCAGATCGTCGCGCGCTGCAAGGCGCTCGCCATATCGCTGGCGAGCCATGACGATACGCTCGTCGAGCACGTGGACGAAGCCGCACGCGACGGCATCGCGCTCGCGGAGTTTCCGACCACGCTCGAAGCGGCGCGCGCGGCGCGCGAGCACGGCATCGCGACGATCATGGGCGCGCCGAATGTCGTGCGCGGCGGATCGCATTCGGGCAACGTGTCCGCGCTCGAACTGGCGCGCGAAGGGCTACTCGATATCCTGTCGTCGGACTATGTGCCGTCGAGCTTGCTGATTGCCGTGTTCGACCTCGTTGCGAAGGCGGACTGGAGCTTGCCGCGCGCGGTATCGACCGTTTCGTGGGCGCCGGCGCGCGCAGCGGGGCTGCATGATCGCGGCGCAATTGCAGTGGGCTTGCGCGCGGACTTCGTGCGCGTGGCGTGTGCGCCGGGGCTTGCGATCCCGCGCGAGACGTATCGGGCGGGGCGAAGAGTCTGTTGAGCGCGCGGTGCTGCAAGCGCCATAGTGGGGTGATAATGTCGGCACCCGCTGCGAACGAAAGCCGCACGACGCAGCGTCGATCAGCCGATCATTTTTGCTGCACGCACCCAGCGCTGGGGGACTTCATGACGCTGTCCGACTTCATCGAGGCGAACCTTTCCGGGTTGATAGACGACTGGACGAAGTATGCCCGCGAACTCAGCGCGGAGAATATCCATCTCACCGATACGCAGTTGCGAAACTCCGCGCGTGAGATGCTGTTAAGCGTCGCGGCCGACATGCGGGAAACGCAGACCGGTGCGGAGCAAAAGGCCAAGTCGCTCGGACAGCGGCCTCGCTCGGGCACGGGTTTCGATCGGGTCGCCCAGCGGCATGCGGATGACCGGCTCGAACACGGCTTCGGCATCAACGCCATCGTCGCCGAGTATCGGGCGCTGCGGGCGAGCGTGCTTCGCCGATGGGAGCTTGCGGCGGAACTGGACGCCGGCGCATTTCAGGAGATGGTCCGCTTCAACGAGGCGATCGATCAGATGGTCGCGGGATCGGTCCAGCAATACTCGCAGCGGACCGAACGCATTCGGGACCTCTTCGCGGGCGTGCTGGCGCACGACATGCGCTCGCCCGCCGCGGCGATACTGAACGGCACGGAGCTGTTGCTGCTGGACGAGCATCTGTCGAACGTGAGCGTCAGGGCGGTCGCGAATCTGCAACGCAGCAGCATGCGATTGAAGCAGATGATCGACGACCTCTTCATGTTCACGCGCGCACGTCTGGGCGATGCGCTGCCCATCGAGTTGACGCAGCAGAACATGGGCCGTATCTGCGAAGGCGCCGCCGACGAAGTGCGCGCGGCATGTCCGGACGCGCAAATCGATGTGCATCTCGAAGGCGAACTCGCCGGCGTCTGGGACGGCGCGCGCATGAATCAACTGCTCGTCAATCTGCTCACGAATGCCGTGCGGCACGGCTCCGGCCCCGTGACGGTGAAGGGGGCCGGCGGCGAAGAGAACGTCACGCTCGCGGTCTGCAACGCGGGATCGCCCATTCCGCCGAATGCGCTGCCCACGCTCTTCGATCCGTTGACGCGCGCGGGTCCATCGCCGGGACAACGGCGCGCGGCTTCGGGGATGGGCCTCGGCCTCTATATCTGCCGATGCATCGCACGCGCGCATGGCGGAACCATCGACGCCGAATCGGACGAACGCGGGACGATCTTCACCGTGCAGGTGCCGCGTTCGCCATCGGCGCAATGACGTCTTTCGCTTTCACAGCAATGCCGATGCAGCCTTCATGCGCCGCTTCTGCTCCTTCTTCAGGGAACGCAGCGCCTGATCGATGGCATCGCTATCTGGAAGCGTCGCGCGATGAGTCTTGAGCAAGTTACGGCTTGCCACCACATCGTTCAGCGAGCCGAGGCGCTTTTGCAGACGCTTCAGATGCTTGTGCCCCTTGCGCTGCTTTTTCGCGAGTAGCGGATCGAAGAACTCGATGAGATATCGCACCTTCTTGCCCGCCTTGCGCACTTCGTGGAAGCACGCGTAATCCGATGTGCCGGACTTCATCGCAACGCGTATGCGCTTCTTGAGCTGCTTCTCCGCTGCGGTCACGCGATGTCTTGCGAACTGCGTGAGCGGCGTGCGGCTCGCCTGCGTGTTCAGTTCGCGATTGACCTCGGCGATCGCTTCGCGCAGCACCTTCTTCAGATTGGCATTCGAAAGCGTTTCGCGGCTGGTTTCGGATGCCTCGGTGCGGTTGCGCCGAAATGCATCGACGAGCGCACTGCCGCCCGATTCACCGACCAGATCGATGACGATGTCCCAGTCCCGCGTGCTGCCCGCCGCGTTCGCGCAGAACTTGAGCAGCGCTCGTTGTTGTGATGCGAAGTCCTTGTCGAGCGTCGGTCCGTACGCCCAGAGCAGCGTGCGCAACTGCCTCAGCGCGACGCGCAGCTTGTGCAACTGCTCGGCTTCCGCGCTGCCTTCGAGCGCGGCGGCTTGCTGCAAGGCCTCATGCACGAGCGGATCGGCGTAGCTCGAAAAGCTGCTTTCCGCCGACGCTTCGCTCGCGCGGTCGTTACCGTCGTCTTTTCTCATACGCGTCTCCCGCGTGAAATAACGTTCACGGAGCAAGGAGGGTGCCCTGAACGGGCACCGAATCGTCCGATGAATCTAGCGGACAATACAGCGCGTTCGGGCGCGCTTACGCGCATGTTCGCTCATGCAAACGGCGGCATCTTTGAGCGAGATCAGTCGTACGACACGTGCGACTTAAGCGATCACTTTGTCGCCTTCGTGGACTTCCGCACGATCCGCCCGCTGTTGCACAGCGCGGGCGTTCGCATCGGCGAGCGTTTTCAGACGGGCGTTAGAGCGGCAATCCGGCCGGATAGACGAGTCCGCTCGGCACTTGAACGCGAATGAATCCCAGTATTCCGTTGAAAAACAGATCACCGTCAGGCAGGAACTCAAGCGGCGCATACATTCCGTTGCCGTAGATGCTCGTTCCAAGAATCGTGCGATGCACTGTCTGACCGGTATTCCAGTCGAGACCGGTCACTTCCCCGCCGGAATTGTTGGTCCGGTAATAGCCGCTAACGAAAACTACATTGGATGCGATGCTCTTTCCCGGAATCATCGTATTGGATGAAATATCCGGCCGCGTCCAGACGGATCTCCAGCCATGCGTTGCCGGATCCCATTCGAAAAGTTCGACGTCCACTGGCGAATCGAGAATGGGTCCGCGCGCGATCGCATCGGGAATGATGGTGCCGATGGTATTCCTCAGCCCGCCCGGCCCCACGTTGTTCACGACGAATGCGCCATAGCCGTCCACCGTCACCGACTGATCCGACTGGGCGTGGAACCGGAGCCCGAACCGAACAAGGTCGGGAACGTGTCGCCCGTCGGATAAACGGATTCCCACGCGCCGTCGGCTGCCTGATTCGATAACACACTGCCTGTCCATACGACCTTGTGCATCTTCTTGTCGCTGACAATATAAATGCCATTGTTCTCGTCGATGGCGAGTGAATTGGAAATCGTTTCATCGCCGCCGAAGCGGATGGTTTGCGGCGTAGTGTTGAAATTGCGATCGATGATGGAAATGGAGCGCGTACCCAGCACGGCCAGTTTGCCGTCGTAGGTCAGCGAGAGGCCCGCGATTGCTTCGCTCGATTGAACGAAAGCGGACGCGGGCATCGAACGCAAGACCTGGACGCCGAGCGCCGGAAGCGCCGGCGAGATCAGGCCCACCGCGACGACGCTACCGACGGCGCCCGAATACAGCACATTGTTGTTATCGACGACACTATAGGCCGGTCCCGCCGCTTGTCCGCCGGTCAATCCGAGGAACTGGAGCGCTGCCCGAATCTGCTCGACCGTGGTGAAGGGTTGTGTGAGCACGGACGTCAACAGACTTTGCGCGATGATGTTGGAGCCCGGGAAATACAACGTTGCGCCCATTTGCGTGACGGCATCGTTGGAAGTCTGCAAATACGATACGCCCGTCGCCGATACCGCCCACACTTAATTGGGCGACGTGGATTTGAGCGTGACGAAGTTGATGAATCCATTCGATGCTTGCGGTGTCACGCCGACCGGTCCATATGCCGTGCGGGTGCCTGAAGGGACGGCTTCGGGGAAGGCATCAGTCTGCGCGGGATCGAAATGCGTCATTGCCCCGGATGGCGCGGACAGATACGGATTAGGCGCGGGAGTGGCCCCATGCCGCTGACTGAAATCATCGCCGTGGTGGTGACGATTATCGTCGTCAAGGCTCTACTTATGCAGTCAGCGCTCATTTGCGTTCCTTCAAACGTGGTTAGATGAAAGGGCAGCTGTCGGCGGCGCGGTCGTCTTCGAAAAGTCAGTAACGCGAGAAATGAAATGGTTTAGGCAAACCGAGTATGTTTGTCTTGCTTTGAAGATGGCGGAGTGAGTTGTCGATAGCAGAAGTCGCGGGATCGGCCAAGAATTTATTGATCAGAAGCTCAAGGCCGCCCCCACCGACGCGCCTGTCACGTCCTTCCCGAATGCGTATCGCGCGACGATGCGCAGTCGTGAGAACAGCTTCGTCACTGCGCCTGTATCGATTTCAAGCCCCGCGCCCAACGAGGTCAATTGATTGAAACCGAGGATGTCCGCCTGGCTGCCGAGGTAAGTCGAATGGGACAGCTCGAGCACGTATCGCAGCGGCCTGCCCAACACGACTGCTCCGGTAGGCGCACGCCAGCGCGCGTAGAGGTTGGTCGACTGCGCGTTGGCCGAGCCGCGCACCGCACCCGACGAGCCGAAGCTCTGCAGATAGATATCCGTGTAGCGCAGTTCAAGGTCGAACTCGTAAGGCTCTTTGCGCGGATACCAACCCAGCATCAGCGATCCGCCGAGCCCGTAGACGTTCAGCGAACCGTTCTTGATGAAATCGATGTTGCTATCCGTTCGACGGTTGATGAGGAATTGCGCCGCGGCTGCATCGCTCGTCGCTTCTCCGATCGAGAAGTTGAAGATGGGGCGGATGACGAGGTCCTTGCTTGCATTGAGCGGAATGTCCCAGCCGATGCCGCCCGTCGCGGCTGCGTTCGTCCATCGGACAGGCAGCATGTGCTGCTCCTGGCCGTCGGAGACGAGCAGCTTCGGGTCGTAACGGGAACCGCCTAACGTGCCTTCGAGATAAAGCGGAAAATTCGGGCTCAACGTGAAGCCGCCGCCCAGTTGCACCATGCTGAGCGAAGGATTGCCGGTCGCGCCGTTGCGAATGCCGAGCGTGCTTGCCGAGAGGTCGGGGGTGACGGAGAAGGAAAGCATCGCGACGACTGCGTTCGCACGCTTCTGAACGTCGGGGCCGCGGATGATGGGAGCGGAGTCATCGGCGGGCGCGGCGTGGGCGGCGGGCAAGAGGCATTGAGAAGATGCGGCGAGCGCGGTCGTGACCAGGAATGCTCGGACCGCTTCGCGCCATGCCGCGGGGGTGTTGCGGGTTATGCGTTGACCGGGAGAACGCGGAGTCGCGATCTCGGGAGTGTGTGGCATTTAGGTTTCCTAACGTACGCGTCGATTGAGGCAGATAGGTCATCACTCACCTCGACGTTGGGGCGGCGTCTCTCAGCAATATCGGCATTCGTCCAGGAAGTCAACGCCTGTGGCGCGAAGCGTTTTCAGTCGACTCGTCGCAGGGGCAGCGGACTGACTGTGCAGTTATGGTGAAACAGTCGGTGACAAGAGATGTAGGCACAACATCCAATGCGTTCGGGTTGAGTGTGGGAGACAGCGCGGCGTTACAAAGAAGCGCCGCGCTGCCACGACGCTCGCTTCAACGATCGACGAACTCGATCGTCAGATTGCCTTCCTCTGAACACGACAACTGCACTTCCGCAGGCGTCGCCCCGCTTGCCATGCGCGCGAGTAATTCGCGCGACACGCTCGGCAGAATGCGCTGATTCAGGAAGGCATCCACGTTGCGCGCTCCCGATTCACGCGCAAGGCAGCGTTCGGCGAGCGACTTCACGAGCGACTCGTCGTAAGCGAGCCGGACGTCGTGCTGACGGCCGAGGCGGTCGGCGACCTTCGCGAGCTTTAGACGCACGATGGTGCCGAGCGCGGCAACATCCAGCGGCCGATACACAAGCGTCTGGAAACGCGCGAGCAGCGCTGGCTGGAAATGCGCCAGCAACGGTTCCTGCACCACGTCGCGCAGCGCGGCCTGGGCGATTTCGGGATTGTCGGTGGTCGCCTCGTCGATCTGCGCACTGCCCAGATTGGACGTCATAAGAATCACGCAGTTGCGGAAATCGATCTCACGCCCCTCGCCGTCGCGCATCGTGCCGCGATCGAACACCTGATAGAAGATATCGAGCACGTCGCGGTGCGCTTTTTCGACTTCATCGAGCAAGACGACGCTATATGGGCGTTGACGCACGGCTTCGGTGAGAACGCCTCCACGCCCGTAACCCACGTAGCCGGGCGGCGAACCCTTCAGTTGCGAAACGGTGTGGGCTTCCTGATACTCGGACATGTTGATGGTCGTGAGCGCGGCTTCGCCTCCGAAGAGCACATCGGCCAGCGCGAGCGCCGTTTCGGTCTTCCCGACGCCCGATGGGCCGGTAAGCAGGAATACGCCCATCGGCGCGTTCTCGCTTTTCAAGCCGGCTTTCGCGGTCCGGAGACTGTCGGCCAGTGCGTCCAGTACATCGTCCTGCTCGACGACGCGTTGCGCGAGCTGGTCTTCCAGCGTCAACAGGCTCAACAGTTCATCTTCCATCAAATTGCCCACCGGCACACCGGTCCACTCCGCGACGACTCGCGCGATGGCTTGCGCATCGACGTCAGCGAAGATCATCGGGACTTTGCCTTGCGCATTGGCAAGCGCCTGGCGCGCCTGGGTGAATGCGCTGGCATCGAGTGGCGTCTTGCCGTCTCCGCGTTGCTCGATCAACGCGCGCACAAGTGACAACTCATGGCCGTAACGCGAGTTCAACGCTTCCAGCTCGGCGCTGGCCTGCGCGTGTGCCGCTTCGAGCGCGCTGCGACGCGCGCCCAAGTCTTCGACGCCCGCGCGCTCGTCGCCGTCGAGCGTGGAACGCTCGAGCTCCAGCGCTGCCACTGCCGCGCGGGCGCGTTGCAGTTCGGCAGGCGGAGAGTCGAGGCCCATGCGCACGCGCGCGGCGGCAGTATCGATCAGATCGACCGCCTTGTCGGGCAATTGCCGCGCGGGGATATAGCGGCGCGAGAGTTTCACCGCGGCAACGAGCGCCGCGTCGCGGATATGCACGCCGTGATGTGTCGCATAACGGCTCGCCAGACCGCGCAGCATCAGGCAGGCCGCGTCGTCGTCCGGTTCTTCGACCTTCACGAGTTGAAAGCGCCGCTCTAGCGCCGCGTCGCGCTCGAAGTATTCCTTGTATTCGCTCCACGTCGTCGCCGCGACGGTGCGCAGTTCGCCGCGGGCGAGCGCGGGCTTGAGCAGGTTGGCCGCGTCCGAGCCGCCAGCCGAATTGCCCGCGCCGATGATCGTGTGCGCCTCATCGATGAAAAGAATGATCGGCACCGCCGACGCTTTCACTTCGTCGATCACGTTCTTCAACCGCTGCTCGAACTCGCCCTTGACGCCCGCTCCGGCCTGCAGCAGCCCGAGATCCAGCGTGAGCATGCGCACTTCGCGCAAAAGGCTCGGCACGCTGCCTTCGGCGATGCGCAGCGCGAGCCCTTCGACGAGCGCAGTCTTGCCGACGCCCGGATCGCCCACGAGAATCGGATTGTTCTTGCGCCGGCGCACTAGCACATCGATCATCTGCTGGATTTCCCGATCCCGACCGAATACGGGATCGATATCACCGCGACGCGCCTTCTCGGTCAGGTCGATGGCAAAGCGCGAGAGGGCTTCGCCGTCGGTCGAACGCTGCACGGGCTCGGTCGAAGATGCCGTCGCGCTGTCTGCATTCGGCTGCGAAGCACCTTCGGACGTTTCGGGTGCGTCATCGTCGTGTTCGTCCTGCGTCCCGTTCTCGCACGACTGGCGCCCGAGTCGCGGCAGCAGGCGCTCGATCTGCGCACCGGAGATCGAAAGCAGTGGCCACGCATCCTGCGTGCGCAGCACATGCGGTGCATCGATGATCGCGCGCAACAGATGCGCCGAGCGAATGGTGCCATCGGTGTTCTCGCGCGACGCGAGATTCCAGGCGTCCTGCAGTACGCTCGCCAGTTGGATCGACAAGGCCGGCATGCCGCGGAGATTACGGGGCAACCGGTCGATGGCGGCGAGCAGCGCGTTCCAGATCGCGTCGATGTCGATTTCGTAGTGGCGCAGGATTGCCGGAACGTCCCCGTCGTCCGACTCGATCAGCTTCAACAGCCAGTGCTCGACGGTGATTTCGTCGGCAAGGCGCGTCTGGCACAGGCTCGCGGCCGCTTCGAGCGTCCGGGCGCAGTGCGGGTTGAGCCGACGAAGCAGATGGGTGGAGTCACGCGAGGTCATAGGAATTCGATAGCAGGGTAAATCAGGAAGGGTGCGTAGCGCGAGTGCGGTTCGAGAGAAGCGCCAGTTCGCGCGCCGTACAGCACGGCGAACCGGCATTGGTCAGCCGTCGTTGAGATCAGACTTCAACGACCTTGCTCACCATGAGGCGCTTTAGGCGCGCTCGTTCCACGTGTCCTTGTGGATGATGTTGCCGTCCTTGTACGACCAGGTGATCTGTTCGTAGCGCAGCTCGATTTCTTCCAGATGGTTGTGCTTCTCGTAATCCGGGTTCTTGATGTCGAGCATCTTCGGACGCACGGCGACGACCTTGACGTTGTCGAGCTTGGTGTTGAAGTATTCCTTCTCCTTGCCCGCGTCGTCGATCTTGTACCACTTGATTTCGACGGACTTCAGCGTCTGGCCGCTCGTCACGGCCTTGTACAGGTACGGCGACGACGCGTCGGTTTCCTTCGTCAGCGTGATCGGCGCATGCACGCGCGTGCCGGTCAGCTTGCCGGTGTTGCCATCGGTCGGGATATGCACGCCGTGGTCGAACGCGACGATCTCGACGCTGCCTTCACGGCCGTGCACCGTGACGGAACCCTTGATGTCGGCGCCGCCGTCGTCTTTGAGCCACATGTATGCGGGAATTGCCATTTACTACTCCTCATTAGTACAACAAAGCAATGCCTGGAAGGTTATTCCAGACAACAAGATCCCGAAGCATGGGCTTCGGGGATTCAATTGCTACTGGATGTTGTTGCGCCTGTCGGCTGCGTTCGCCAGCGAGTGCGCAGAGCTTACGTGAGCGCTCGCCGCTGTGTTATCCGGCACGAGCGTGATTTCCACGCGGCGGTTGCGGGCGCGGCCCTCGCTCGTTTCGTTCGACGCGATCGGGCGCGTGTCGCCGTAGCCCTGAATGGCGAACTGAGTCGCGGCTATGCCGGAGGCGTCGACCAGCCAGTCGCGCAGCGCCGCCGCACGCGCGAGGGACAACTTCAGATTGCTTGCGGAGTCGCCGACGTTGTCCGTATAGCCGGCCACCAGAATGCGCTTGTCCGGATGCGCCTTGATCATCTCGAGCGACCCGACGAGGGCGCGATTCGAGCCGGGCTTGAGCACTGCCTTGCCGCTATCGAAAAGCGACATGCTATCCAGTGTGACGACGGCCGGCGCAGGCGGGGGCGGCTGATAACTGGCAATGGCGCGATTGAGCGAGGGCAACAAACGCGCACCATGATAGAGACCGAAACCGAGCCGCAGCGGCACACCGTCGCGCGCATAGTGATCGAGCTCGTCGCGGTCGGCGACGATTTCCTTGAGGGCGTCGCGCCGCGCAGAATCGCGATCAGCGGGGATCGCGTTGAAGCGATCCAGGTCGGCCCGACTTTGCGCAATGAGCTCCGCGTTGTGCTGCCCCGAGCTCCAGAACGAAGCGACGGCGGCAAGCGCAGCGAGCGCGAGTGCGTGTCCCACCGCGGCCAGGCGCGGCGACGCGCGCAGATGCCGTGGCATGGCTTCGATGAGCGGCTGCGGAAGTGACCAGGGTGCGCGTGACGTGGCCACCGCCGGCGGAGCGACGTGCGTGCTGCTCCGCACATCACACTCCCAGGGCCTGGACGCGTCGCTTGCCGGACCACAGTCGAGCCAGCCCGCGCCATAGAGCGGCCACGGCTGAGCGGGCTGACGCGGATCGGAGAGCGTGGAGAACACCACCCGCTGCGTCCAGCCGACGATAGAGGCCAGGCCGGCCGCGTGGGCTGCGTGATACGGGTCGGGTGACTCGCGCACCGCCGTCGTTTCGGCGGCCCGAACGACGGCTTCGAACGATTGCGAATCGACGAACGGCGTGGCAGCCGACGCACCATACCATTGCGCGCGCGCCTCGGTGTCTTGAGGCTCGAGCCGGGTCAGACGCTGGTACACGGCGACGTAGCCGGGCAGGCGCGCACCCACCATGCGCGATGCATCGGCGCGGGCCTGGCGCACGAGGCGCAATTTCTGAGCGAGCGCGTCCGCGTCCGCGTGTACCCGAGAACGCAAAGGCCGTAGAACCGGCTTCCATCCGGTCACGGTCTTTTCGGCCGTGATGCTGGGCGCCATCAGCTTCTGGAGCGTCGGCATGCTGATCTCGGGCATGTCGAACGCCCATGCGATGGTGCAAACCAACGAGGCGCTCACCGCGCTCAAGCAAGCGCCCGATGCCGCGTCGCGCCTGCGCGCGTTGCGGGCGCTGCAGCAGCGCATCGGCTTCTACGAACATCGCACACAGGACCATGCGCCGCTGTTCTCCCGCTTCGGCCTGAACCACGACCGCGAAGTGCTCGATGCCCTGTGGACGCCCTATGCCCGCGAAAGCCGCGCGCTGCTGAGCGCGCCCGTGCAGCAGGACATCGAAGGGCGCCTCGTCGATCTCGGCCAGATGCCGACCACGCAGATCGACGATCAGCTCACGCATGTCGCGCAGGACGGCGAGGGTGCGCTGAAGACGTATCTCATGATGGCCGAACCACAACGCGCGGACGCGGCGTTCTTGGGTGGCGAATTGCCGAAGTACTGGAATACGGCCACGAATCTCACCGCCGGCGAAAAAATCGACCTGTCTCAGCATCTTCTCGGCTTCTGGGCGTCGCACTTGAGCGCGCATCCGGACTGGCGCATCCAGCCACGCGACGAGCTGATCGGCACTGCACGGCAGACATTGCTGGCGGTGATCGGCGTGAAGAACTCCGACGATTCGGTGTATGAAAGCGTGCTCGCCGCGGTCGGCCACAAGTACCCGGACCAGACACTCGCGTCGCTGACCGCGGGCACGGACACGCGTGGCCTCTTCCGCACGGCAGTGACGGTGCCGGGCGTCTACACGCGCCAGGCATGGGAAGGCTCGATTGAAGCTGCCATCGAGAAAGCGGCGAAACAAAATGGCGTGGCCGGTGACTGGGTGCTCGGCAACGCAGGCAAGAGTCAGCCAGGCGCCGATACCAAAGCGACCCCGCAGACCCCCGAAGCCTTGCGCGCCACTTTGCGCGCCCGCTATTTCGCCGACTACGCCGAGCACTGGCAAGCCTTCATGAACAGCGTGCGATGCGACCCCGCACCGACGCTGCCCGCGTCGATCGGTCAGTTGAAGCTGATCGCCGATGCGCGGCAATCGCCGTTCATTGCGCTGATGAAGGCGCTCGAATATCAGGGTGGGGCGGGCGCGCAGCAGGCGTCCTTGTCCGATACGCTTGTGAGCAAGGCGCAGAACATGTTCGGCAAGAAGGACGATACGCCCGAGGCCACCAAGCCCGATCCGGCCGGTCCGTTGGGCGTTTCGTTCGGCCCGGTGCTGAGGCTGGTGGCGCAGACCAACGGCGCAACGACCCCCGCGTCCGCACGCAGCGACCTGAGCCTCGAACGTTTCACCGAACGCATCACGACCTTGCGCCTGAAGCTTCAGCAGATCAGCGACAGCCCTGATTCCGACGAGCAGGCGCGCCAGGTCGCGCAGTCGTTGTTCCTCGGCAAGGGTTCGGAGTTGGCCGACACGAACAAGCGCTTCGAATTTAGCGGTCGCTGGGCGCTCGTGCGCATGCTCGAACGCGCGCACGTCGAGCCGATCGATACGGCGACGTATCAGGTGACGTGGCAGGCCAAGGCGCAGTTCGAGGACACGCGTTACGCCGCGCAGAAAGCCACCGATACGTCGGATCAGGACGCGCTCAACGCGCACGGACCTGCGGCGCCTGCACCTGCCGATATCGCGCATCCGCTCACGTACATGCTGCGCACCGATGTGGGCCGGGGACCGCTCGAACTGCTGGACCTGCGAGGCTTCACATTGCCGACGCGGATCTTTGTCAAGCGCGAGACGGTTACACGCAATACGAAAATGGATGGCCCACCGCCGCTGCCGAAGGCCGCGATCGAAGCGGCGAAGCAGGCGGACACGCCGCTGCCGACTGGGCGGAACACGCTATGAGCATGCGCAGGCAGACGCTCGGTCCGCGGCTCTGGCCACGCGAGATCGTCTCAACGAATCGGGCGCGACAGGCAAGCGCCCGAAAAACAATAGCGCAACCAGAAGCGCATAGATAAGCATCATTCTTCATGTTCACGAATCTCCTCAACGCGCTGTTCGGCACGCGCAAGCCGTCCGATTTGGCGATAAAAGCGCTTCCTCAATGGGAAGACTGGCTCAAGCCAATACGTGCCGATGCACCCGCCGGCGACGATCCCGGCTACGACGACGACTTCCTCGCCATCAAGGACGAAGTCGCCAAGCTCTCCAACGTCGATGACACGCTTATCGTCGAAACGGCAGAGCGGCTCATCAAGACCAAGGCGAAGGACGTACGCCTGGCCGTGTACTACATCTACGGCCGTCTGCGCCGCGATGGGGCAGAGGGCGTGGCCGCCGGCTTCGAGCTTCTCTCGGCGCTCGTCGACCGTTTCGGCGACACGCTGTTGCCCGCACGTGCCGGCTCGCGCCGTGCCGCATTCGAGTGGCTGTGCGGCAGCACGTTCGCTGATCGACTCGATGCCGTGCAGGGCCTCTCCGGGCCGCTGCTCGAACGCACGCTCTCGGCGCTAGCGCTCATCACCGAACGCATCGAAGCGTGGCCGGAAGACACGCGTCCCGTGCTCGCGCCGCTCTTCAGGCGCTTCGAGAGCCGCATCGAGTCGCCGCAAGCCGATGAGATCAAAGCCGATCCTGCAGGTGCGCCTCCATCGTCGGCCTCGTCGGAGCTGCCGGCATCGTCCGAAGTCAAGTCCACTCGCGAGCTGCTCGATCGCGCCCGCCAGATGGCGCAGTTTCTGCGGGAGCAGCCGCAAGGCTATCTCGCCGCTTATCGGCTGATGCGTTGCGTACGCTGGGACACGCTGACCGAAGTGCCGCCGTTCGAAGCGGGCGGCAAGACGCGTCTCGTCGCACCGCGCGCGGAGCTCCGCGCGAATCTGAAGCGCCTGCTGTTGCAGAAGCAGTGGCCTGAGTTGCTCGAACGGGTCGAATCGGCGTTCGCCGAAGGCGCCAATCACTTCTGGCTCGATCTCCAGTACTACGCGTTCGTCGCCCAGGAACAGGCCGGCGGCGAATACGCCCAGGTGCGCGAGACCACGGCCACGGATTGCGCGCTGATGCTCGAACGTTTGCCCGGACTCGAGCATCTATCGTTTTCGGACGGTTCGCCGTTCGCGGACGACGCCACGCTCGAATGGATCGCGCGATACGCGACCGTGCGCGATGTCGAGCGCGGCGAAACGACTGCGCCGGTCGGCGTGTCTCACGCCGGCTCCGATTGGGCCGAGATCGAGGCGCAAGCCATCGACACCGCCGCCCAACAAGGGATCGACGCGGCGTTCGCCTGGCTGCAACGTGAGCCCACGCAGGACGAAACGCGAATCGGCGGCGGCGAACGGGAACGCTTCACGCGGCAACTCGTCATGGCGCGTGTCGCCGAGCGCGCGGAGCGCTCGGACACCGCGCTGCACCTGCTTAGCCATCTGGATGCGGATATCGAACGCTTTCAGCTCGCGCGCTGGGAACCGTCGCTGGCGTTCGAGGCGAAGCATCACCTGCTGCGCATTCTCAAGAGCCGCCTGAACCGCAAGGACGCCGACAAGACCGCGCTCGGCAGCCGTATCGAAAGCCTGACGGGCGACCTCACCGCGATCGACGCCGCGCGCGCCGTGGCGCTCATCTAAAAGAGCAAGGAAGAAAGACCGATGTCGTCTCCCACCAAGGACAACGAAATCCTCCGCTATTACGAAGCGGAAATGCGCTATCTGCGCGAAGCGGGGCGGGAGTTTGCCCGCGCTTATCCCGATCGCGCGCGTGAGCTCGATATCGACCGTCTCGGCGAGCGCGATCCGCACGTCGAGCGCCTGTTCGAAGGCTTCGCGTTTCTGATGGGCCGTTTGCGCCACAAGCTCGACGACGAGCTGCCCGAGCTCACCGAAGGGCTCGTGAGCATGCTCTGGCCGCATTACCTGCGGATGATTCCCTCGCTTTCGATCCTCGAACTGGTGCCGAACGTCGGTTCGCTGCAAAAGCACGAAATTATCGACGCGGGGCTGGAGGCCACGTCCGATCGCATCGCGACAGGGCTGACCACCGGTGACGAGACGCAAATCGAATGCGTGTATCGCACCACGCAGGCGGTCGATTTATATCCACTCACGCTCACCGAAGCGGGCGCGCACGCACGCGAGGACGGCCGCTCGGTTATCCGGCTTCGCTTCACCATCCAGCAGCAAGCGCAGCGTGACCGGCTTAGCGTGCCGCGTCTGCGCTTCTATCTGAACGCCGATCGACCAGTGGCCCACGCGCTTTATGCGGCGTTGAGCGCGGAGCCTGTCGCGATGCAGGTGCGCGTGCCCGGCTTCCCGGCTGATCGCCCCGGCGCGCCGCAGTCGATGCCCGGCTTGCGTCTTCAGGCGGCCGGCTTCGCCACCGAGGAGCGTCTGTGGCCGAAGGCAGACAACGCATTCGGCGGCTACCAGTTGCTGCTCGAATATTTCACATTCCCCGAGAAGTTCATGTTCATCGACCTGCTCGGGCTCGACATGACGGCGATTCCCGCCTCGGCGCGCTCATTCGACGTCGATATAGTGCTCGACAAGACTTTTCCCGACGACATGCGCTTTACCGAGGAGAACCTGCGGCTCTATTGCACGCCGGTGATCAATCTGTTCCCGATCGCAGCCGACCCCGTCAAGGTGACGCAGCTGGAGACCGAATATCGGGTGCGCGCGCGTGCGCAGTACGGATCGCTCGTCGATATCTATTCGGTCGATATGGTCGAGGGCTTCGAGGGCGGCCGGCGCTTCGAATACGTGCCGTTCGCGGCGTTCAAGCATCGCGGCGGCATGCTGCGTCACGAAATGCCCGAGCGCTATTTCCACACGCGCACGCGGCGCGGACCGTCTGGTCGCTTCGATACGTGGCTCGTGCTGGGCGGTCATGCGTGGGAGCAAGCTCGCACCTTGCCAAAGGAAACGCTTTCCGTCTCAGTGACGGGCACCAACGGCATGCTGCCGCGAAAGGCGCTGCGCGAGGCGGGCATCACGCGTATGCGCGGCGGCTTCACGAACGTCGGCGCCGTGCGCAATCTGACTGCGCCGACGCTGCCCGTGTATCCGCCCACGGGCGACCGTTTCCAGTGGCGCGTGCTTTCGCATCTCGCGCCGAACTACTTGTCGCTGCTCGATGCCGAGATTCTGCGCGGATCGCTCGCGCTCTACGACTGGACCGAAGGTGAGTTGAACCGCAGGCGCATCGAGGCGATCACCGATGTGCGCCATCGGCCGTTGCAGAAGCTCGTCAAGGGTGGGCTGATGCGCGGCGTCGAAATCACGGTGACACTCGACAGCACGCGCTTCGCGGGCGACGGCGACGTCGAACTCTTCTGCGGCATGTTGAATCGCTTCCTCGGCCTTTACGCGACGATCAACCTGTACACGAAGCTCGTGGTCATCTCGCAGCCCACGGGCAGGCGCATCGAATGGCCGGAAACGAAGGGCGAAGGAGCACCGTTTTGAACTCGCCGGACACACTTGTCGGGTCGTCGAATCGTACGCAGCCTGATCGGCCGCTTCTGCAGGCACTGCTTCACAGCGCGACGCAGATGAACTTCTATCGCTTCTGCGAGCTGATCGAGCTTGCCGCGCCCGATGCGGCACCCATCGGCACGAGCGATTCGCCCACGACGGAGCCGGTGCGGTTTCGCTCGCGAGCGCGGCTGGGTTTCCCGGGCCGCGAGATCGATCGCATCGAATTCGACGATGACAACCCGAAGGCGCCGCCCACGGTGCGCACGACGTTTCTCGGGCTATATGGCGTCGATGCGCGCATGCCGTCTTATTTCGTCGATGAAGTTGCACAGAATCGCGACGGGGCCGAGCCGCTATCGGCGTTTCTCGATTTGTTTCATCACCGCATCCTCACGCAGTACTACCGCGTGTGGCGCAAGTACCGGTATCCGGTCGGTTATCGGCACGGCGGCAGTGATGCGGTGTCGCGCTATCTGCTCAGCTTCGTCGGACTGGGGATCGACGCAAGGCAGACCGGCGCGTCATCTGGCGCTTCGGCCGGCGTCGATCCGCGCAAGCTGATGTCGATGCTCGGCATCACCGCGCAGAAGACGCGCACTGCGGAAGGGCTCGCCGGCGTGCTGCAGCATGCGGTGCCCGACGCATTCATCACGGTCGAGGAGTTTTATCCGGTCTGGCGCGAAGTAACCGACTTCGAACCCGCTGCGCTGGGCGAACAGTGTCTGCTAGGGCGCGGCTTTTACGACCGCTCGAACGCGGTGCGGGTGGTCATCACGCCGGGCACGCGCGAGACCGTGCTCGATCTCACGCCAGGGCGGCCGGCGTATCGGGAGGTCATGACGCTGCTGCGCTTTTATCTTGGCTATGAAGGCGAGGCGCATCTCGAGATGCACGTTCGGCCTGAACTCATGCCGGATCCCGTGCTTGCGCCCAGGCAGACGAGTTTGGGATTGACGACGCAACTGGCCTCGCGCAGCGCAGACGCGGCGACTGCGCGTGTCACGCGCGTGCATCTGGGGCGGTGGGACGGATCGAGCGCATCCAACAACGCATAGAACGAAACAGAGCAGGACGACAGAATGCAGCACAACTCATATAACGAATCGCGCAGCCGCAAATTGATCGGCTGCATTGCCCGAGGCGCAAGCATGACGCTCGCCTCGGTCAGCGTGCTCACCTTCGCCGGTTGCGGCGTCTGGCAGGCCACGAAGGACAGCACCGTAAGCGCCGCGCAATGGCTATTCACGACTCAGGTCAAGACGATGAACATCGATTTCGACGGGCGGGCCGCGCTGAACGAAACCGCCTCCGGACAATCGCTTTCTACAGTGGTGCGGCTCTACCAGCTCAAGGACTCGAAGACCTTCGCGCAGCTCGAATACATTCAGTTGCAAAACGACGATCTCGAATTGCTCAAGGCGGACCTCGTGGCGACCAAGGACGTCGTGCTGAAGCCGGGCGGGAGCGCCAGCGTGAGCGAGCCCATGCAGAAAGACGCGGAGTATGTAGGCGTTGTAGCGTTCTTTCGTACGCCCAACAGCGCCAGACCGTGGAAGCTGCTGATTCCGAAGAAACAGTGGAAGGACACCGACCCGGTCAAGATCCAGGTGCAGGGAAGCATGCTCGTGCTGGAGGGCGCCAAGCCCAAAGCGGTCAAGCACGATGCGCCGCAACAGTCGGTGCCTGCATCGGAGGCAGCGGCGGCGTCGAGTGTCGCGAATGCATCGGCGGCGAGCAAGGCGGCGGCTCAGAACGTCAGCGCAGCAGCCGATGCCGTCACCAGCGCCAAGGCGAGCGTGAGCGCGGCTTCGCGCAGCGCCGCTGGACTTTGAACATGAGGGATGGCGCACCTCGAAGAACGGGTTCTGAGCGGCCGGAGTCCGTCCCGGCAAGCTGAAGTACGGATTGCAGCGGCTCCCGTGCAACGACCTACCCGCCCCCCGCCTCCCTCAACGTAACAAACCGCAACCCCGACGCGCACACCGTCTCGATCAACCGCGGCAGCACCGCCAGCACGACAGGCTGGCCCGTCGATGTCAATGCAGCGCTCGCGTCGTGCACCAGCAGAATGTCCCGCGCGGCCAGTCCGTCGATGAGCCGCGCCAGCACGCGATCGGCGTCGCCCTCGCGCGTGTCGAATCCGCGCCGCGTCCACGCAGCGAGCCGAAGGTCCAGCCGTTGCAGCACCGGCTGCAGGAAGAGGTTGCGCAATCCGGCCGGCGCGCGAAAGAACATCGGCCGCTCGCCCGTCAGCGCTTCGAGCGTCTGCTGCGCGGCGTCGATGTCCTTCGTAAGCCAATGCGGCAAGCTCATCGAAAACGTGTGCACATGACGATGCGAATGGTTCTCGACCGCATGACCGCGCGCCACGATCTCGCGCATCAGCGCGGGATACAGCGCGGCGCGCTGCCCGATGCAGAAGAACGTCGCGCGCACCCGATGCCGGTCGAGCATGTCCAGCACCATTGGCGTGACGACGGGATCCGGGCCATCGTCGATCGTGAGCGCGATGGCATCGGCATTGCACGGCGTATCGGGCAGGCGCGTCCAGTTCGGCCCGAGAAGGCTCGAGCGCGGCCACAGCCCGATCGACACCACGATCACGTGGCTGACCATGACGCTTGCCAGCCACCACGGCCACGCCGACGGGTCGACCAGCCATCCTGCGAGCGCGACGCCATGCCAGGCGACGGTCGCCACGGAAACCGGCGGGTAAGCGGTGCGCGGCCAGCGTCTGGGCGCTGCGGCGTCGGTCCGCGAATTCAGTTGCTTCATCTTGCGATCAGATCTGCGCCATTCCAGTCAAGGGATAGCTGACAAACGTCTGTGATTTCAATCAAGCGGCGAACGATATCACTCACGCCGGACATCGGGTGAACCCGTTAAGAAACGTCCCAAATCCGGCTTCCGTCAAAAAACACGCTTCGCCCGCGCGACGCAAGCCCCGCCCCGCGCGCGCGTCGCGTCGATGAGACGAACCGGCAAAAGTGTTCGTTTTTTTCACTGTAATCCGCCGTAACATCGGTATCATTCGCCACCCCCGGTCAATGGAACCGCGCGTGCCGAGCCGCGTTTTGCGTCTTATCGCTAAATAGTTGCTGTCTCGTGCCGTTAATTCGACGGTTCACTTACCTATTGAGCAAGTATCGGGTGGGCCACCGCCGGACCGAGCGCGCCTTGTCGTGCAGTCGTCGGTCGTCCTGCCGGGTGCTAAAAGTTTCCAAAACGCGAACACCGATATGCCCGATCTGCACTGGACCATTCCGGTTGCTCGCTGGTCTTTCTGGCCCGCCTCCGCGTCCGTCGCGCCCGACATCCGCTTCATCGATCCGATGGCGCGGCGCCGGCTCAGCGCGCTGTCGCGGGTCGCGCTGAAGGTCGCGCACGACTGCGCCGCGTCGCTGCCCACGGTGCGCGTCGTGTTCGCGTCGCGCCACGGCGAACTGCGGCGCACCACCGACATCCTGTGCGATATCAGCGCGGGAGAACCGGTCTCGCCGACATCCTTCAGCCTTTCCGTTCTCAACGCGATGACCGGCGTCTTCGGCATCGCGCGGGGCGATCGCGCGCCGGCCAGCGCCGTGTCGGCGGGGGCGCAGACGCTCGGTTATGCGCTGCTCGAAGCGCACGCGCAATACGCGACGGATGCCTCGTCGCCCGTTCTGCTCGTCTACGCCGACGAACCCGCCGATCCCGCATTCGGCACGATAGAAGACGAAGTGGAAGGCGGCGCGCTCGCGATCCTGCTCGATGCGTCCGCGCAAACCGGACGCCTGGAATGCGCGCGCACGGCCTTTGCCGACGCCGCCGCCCACGCACCGTTCGACGCCGATGCCGCCACGCCCGCCCGGTTCGCCACGCAAAGCGAAGCGGTCCGGCAATGCCTCGATGCGAAAGCGCCGGTTCAGTGGCGCGGACCGTCCTCGCTATGGCAATGGAGCTGGCATGAAGGCGCTTGACTACTACTGGCGCCTCGTCGCGACGGCGCTGGCTTTCACCGCCTTCGGCATCTGCGGTCTCGGCTTCTCGCTGATCGTGTTTCCGCTCGCGTGCATCTGGCCGCATCGCGCGTCGAAGCAGCGCATCATCGCGGCGATCATTCACGCGTTCTTCCGCGCGCTCGTCGCCGTGCTCGTGGCCGTGCGCGTGATGAAGCTCGACGTCGACGGCGCTCACGCGCTCCATCGTCAGGCGCAGCACGCCGCGATCGTGGTCGCCAATCATCCGACCTGGCTCGACGTCATGGTGCTGCTATCGCTCACGCCGCGCGCGTGCTGCGTCGTGAAAAGCGCGCACTGGGGCAATCCGTTCTTCTGGGGCGTCATGCGCGCGGCGGATTACGTGAGCAATGCCGATCCCGTCGAACTCGTGGAAGCGGGCGCGCGGCAACTCGCGCGCGGCTACACGATGATCATCTTCCCCGAAGGCACGCGCAGTCCCGCGCGCAACCGGCTGCATGCGTTCTCGCGCGGTTTCGCGCACATGGCGCTGCAATCCGGCGCGCCGATTCTCCCGGTGCTGATGGACTGCGATCCACCCGCCTTCACCAAAAGCATGCGCTGGCACGACGTGCCCGAGCGCGCGTTTCACATGCGCGTGAACGTGCTCGACCCGGTCGGCGCCGATGCGCTCGCCGCCCAGGACGAGCCGCCCGCGCTCGCCGCACGCACCGTGACGAACGCGGTGCAAGCCCACATTACCCGGCATTTGATCGACCATGGATTCTTTAAAGCTTGAAATCAAACAGCTTCTGATCGAAGCACTCGATCTCGAAGACCTGACGCCCGCCGACATCGACGACGATGCGCCGCTCTTTTCCACCGATGGCGTCGGTCTCGACTCCATCGACGCGCTCGAAATCGGCATCGTGCTGCGCAAACACTATCAATTGACGATCGCCGCCAACGACGAGCGCACGCGCGAGCACTTCCGTTCGATCAACACGCTCGCCGAACTCGTCGCGAGCCAGCGCGAGGCCGCGCGCGCATCGGGCGACACTGCAACGAAAGGGGAATGACCGTGACCGACATCGAAATCCTTGAGCGCATCCGCGCGATCTTCAAAGAGAACTTCGGCATCGAGCCGGAGCGCGTGACGCCGCAAGCGCATCTGTTCGAAGAACTCGATCTGGACAGCATCGATGCCGTCGATCTCGCGATCAAGCTGCAGGAGATGACGGGCCGCCGCATCAAGCCCGAGGAGTTCAAGTCCGTGCGCACGGTCGGCGACGTGATCGCCGCTGTCGAATCGCTGCTGGCAGCGCAGGACTGATGCAGCCGCAGACCGCCCGGACCGGCGACGACGCGCATCGGAGTTGGACCGGCCTCGCGCTGAACGTCGTGTTCAAGCTCGCGTATCCCGCCGTCATTCTGTGCGGCTGGTTCTGGAACGCGCCGCGCTATATCGGCTGCCTGCTGTTCGTGCTGATCTGGCTGCAGCGCTGCGCGGGCACGGGCGTCGTGGGGGCATCGTTGCGCACGCTCACGCGCGTCGACTGGGCGGTCGGGTTCATGCTGAGCGCGGCGTCCGCTGCGATCGTATGGACCGACAGCGAGCGCCTGCTTCATATCTATCCGTCTCTCGTGAATCTCGGCTTGCTGATTGCATTCGGTTCGACGCTCGTGCGCGGTCCGTCGATGATCGAAAAATTCGCGCGCATCCGCACGCCCGATCTGAGCGAACCGGCCGTGCGCCACACGCGCCGCGTCACGCAGATCTGGTGCGCGTTCTTCGCCGCGAACGGTCTGTTCTCGCTCTACACCGCGCTGTACTGGCCGCGCGAGGCATGGTCGCTGTACAACGGCGCGATTGCGTATGGTTTGATCGGCGTGCTGCTCGTGGGTGAGATCGTGTGGCGTTATCTCGTGATCCTGCCGCGCGCCCGGCGGATGGAAGCGGAGGCGTCATGATCGCGCTGCACGAACTCTTTTCCGCGCAATGCGATGCGCATACACCCGTCTGTCACGATGACGCGACCGGCGCCATGGTCACGCATGCCGCGTTCCGCGCGCGCGTGGCGTCGCTCGCGCTTCGATTGCGCGAAGGCGAGGAACGTCGCCATGCGCTGTGTATCGACGATCCCTTCGATTTCGCCTGCGCGCTGTTCGCGCTCCTCGCGTGCGGCAAGACGCCGGTGATCCCCGCGAGTGCCGCGCCCGGCTATCTCGCCGATCTCGCCGACGCCTACGACGCCGTCCTCACCGATGCCGACGTCGCCGCGGCAGCCGACGCCCGCGCGCACGAAGCGCTCGATACGCTTACGCTGCGCATCGATCCGCACGCGCCGCTCACGCTCTACACATCGGGCAGCAGCGGCGCGCCGAAGCCGATCCACAAGACGCTCGCCCAGTTCGACGCCGAAGTGCGCACGCTCGAACGCGACTGGGGCGCGCTGATCGGCGACGCGACGATGCTCGCGAGCGTGCCGCATCGGCATATTTATGGCCTCTTGTTTCGCGTGATGTGGCCGCTCGCGGCGGGCCGCGCGTTCGACCGCGCGCTCTGCGTGGAGCCGCAGCAGATTCAGGCGCGCATCGCACGGTGCGGCGCGACCGCGATGGTGTCGTCGCCCGCGCAGCTCATGCGCTGGACCGGACTCGCCGGTTTCGATTCGCTCACGCCGGCGCCGCGCGTGTTCTTCTCGTCGGGTGGGCCACTTGCGGCGGACACGGCCCTCGACTACGCGGCCGCGTTCGGCGACGCGCCCGTCGAAATCTACGGCAGCACCGAAACGGGCGGCATTGCGTGGCGCAGACAGAATGAAACGCCGGCGTGGTATCCGGTCAGCGGCGTGCAAGTGCGTCGTGCCGATGACGGCGCGCTCGAAGTGCGCTCGCCGCATCTCGGCCACGACGACTGGCATCGCACCGACGACGCCATCGCCTTCGACGACGACGGCCGCTTTCGCTTGCAAGGCCGCCTCGATCGCGTCGTCAAGTTGGACGGCAAGCGCGTCTCGCTGCCCGAACTCGAAGCGCGTCTCGCGCTGCATCCGTATGTCGCGCAGGCCAGCGTGGTGCCGCTCGCGGGCACGACGCGCGAACGCGTCGGCGCGGTGATCGCGCTCTCGGACGAAGGCCGCGCCGCGCTCCATGACACGGGCCGCGTGGCGCTCGCGAAAACCTTGCGCCGGCATCTCGCCGCTTATTTCGACGTCGTGCTGTTGCCGCGCTTCTGGCGCTTTCGCATCGCGCTGCCGTTCGATGCGCGCGGCAAGCTGCCGGTGTCGGCGGTCGCAGCGGCCTTCGGTCCGCGCGCCGAAGGCTTCGAGTTGCTCGCGGAATCGCGCGATGGCGACGCGTTGCGCCATGAAATCCGCGTGCCGCCCGCGCTCGATCATTTCGCCGGCCACTTTCCGGGCTTGCCGATCCTGCCCGGCGTCGTGCAGGTCGACTGGGCGATCCGGCTCGCGTCGGAACACGTCGCGGCGGCGCGCGCGGTCGAAAGCGTCGATCGTCTCAAGTTCATGGCGCCCGTGCCGCCCGGCGCGGTGCTCGAACTGCGGCTCGCGCACGACGCCGCGCGTCGGCGCGTGCAGTTCGCGTATCGAATGAACGGACGCGAATGCGCGTCGGGCGCGATCGTGTATCGGGAGGACGCATGAGCGGTGCGAACATCGCGGCGTGCATCGTCATTCCGATTTACAACCACAAGGACGCGATCGGCGATACCGTCGCGCGCCTGAGCGTTCACGGCTTGCCGATGTTCGTCGTCGACGACGGCAGCGACGCCGCGACGCAAGCCGTGCTCGGCAAGCTCGCGTGCCACTATCGCAAGCAGATGACGCTCCTGCGTCTGCCGGTGAACGGCGGCAAGGGCGCGGCCGTGATGGCGGGCTTGCGCGCGGCGCGGCGCGCGGGCTTCACGCACGCATTGCAGATCGACGCCGACGGACAGCACGACGCCAACGACGTGCCGCTCTTTCTCGACGCGGCGCGCGCGGAGCCGGGCGCGGTCATTCTGGGCCGCCCCGTCTATGACGAAAGCGTGCCGAAATCGCGCTTGTATGGCCGCTATCTGACGCACGTCTGGGTGTGGATCGAAACGCTGTCGTTCACTATCCGCGATTCGATGTGCGGCTTTCGCCTCTATCCGCTCGATGCCGCCTGCGCGCTGATCGACAGCGTGCGGCTCGGCACGCGCATGGACTTCGATATCGAAATCCTCGTGCGTCTCTACTGGCGGCGTCTTGCGTTCCGCTCGATCCCGACCCGCGTGGTCTATGCGACGGACGGCGTATCGCACTTCGACGTGCTCTGGGACAACGTGCGCATCAGCGCGAGTCATACGCGGCTCGCGTGCGGCATGCTGCTGCGCTCGCCGATGCTCCTCGCGCACAAGCTGATGCCGTGCAAGACCGCAGCCGCGCACGCCGGGCACGGCTGGTGGCGCGTCGCGGAGCGCGGCAGCCGCATCGGCATGTCCTTGCTCGCGCTCAGTTGCCGCGTGTTCGGCATGCGATTCACGGGGCTGTGGCTGCATCCTGTCGTCGGCTATTTTCTGCTCACGGGACGCGATGCGCGCGCGGCTTCGCACCGTTATTTCGCGCATCTCGCCGAGGTTGCGCCGGGCGAAGGCACGCCGCGTCCGGGCTGGCGTTCCGCGTATCGGCAGATGCTCGCGTTCGCGCAGTCCGGGCTCGACAAGCTCGCGGCGTGGTCCGGCCGGATCACCGATCACGAAGCCGTGTTCGACGACCCCGCGCCGTTCGAAGCGCTCATCGCGAGCGGACGCGGCGCGCTCGTGATCGGCGCGCATCTCGGCAACCTCGAAATGACGCGGGCGCTCGCCGCACGCAACGGCCGCGCGAAGGTCACGGCCATCGTCTATACGGAGCACGCGAAGCGCTTCAACAGCGTGCTGTCGTCGGCGAATGGCGACTTCGCGAAGCATCTGATTCACGTGAGCGACTTCGGCCCCGAGACGTCGATGATGATGCAGGCGCGCATCGACGCGGGCGAACTGCTCGTGATCGTCGGCGACCGCGTGCCGGCGCACGAGTCCAGCCGCACGACCGACGCGCGCTTCCTCGGCGCGACCGCTCCGTTCGCGCAAGGCCCGTATGTGCTCGCGCACGCGCTCGGTTGTCCCGTGTATCTGTTCTTCTGTCTTAAAGAGCGCGCAGGGAAATATCGTTTGTACTTCGAACGATTTGCCGATCGCATCGAGCTGCCGCGCCGCGAACGCGCGCAGCACATCGCGGCGTGGGCGCAGCGCTACGCGTCGCGTCTCGAATACTATTGCCGCAAGGCGCCGTATCAATGGTTCAATTTCTTCGATTTCTGGGCGCGCGCAGGCAAAACCGCGCCGACGCCCGTATCCGATTTCACCGACAGCACGCGTCATGGCTGAACTGAAGAACAACAAGACGCTCACGGCGAGCGCGATCGTCGAAGTGCCGTTTCATGATGTCGACGCCATGCACGTATGCTGGCACGGCCACTATCTGAAGTATTTCGAGGCGGGCCGCGCCGCGCTGCTGCGTGCGTTCGATTATGACTACGGCGACATGCTGGCGTCGGGCTATGCGTGGCCCATCGTCGAGGCGCATCTGAAATACGTGCGTCCCGCGCGATACGGCCAGCGCATCGACGTGCGAACGGAACTGCTCGAATATGAAAATCGCCTGAAAATAGCGTATGAAATCGTCGATTGCGTGACGGGCGACCGGCTGACGAAGGGCTATACCATTCAAGTCGCCGTCGATGCCGCCACGCAGGAACTGCAATTCGTATCGCCGCCCGTGGTGTTCGAGAAGCTGGAGCGCGTATGGTCGCGTTCATGAAACTTCGCTGCGGGCGCACGGCGCTCATCGCGTTGCTGCTGACGGCGAACGCCGGCTTGCTTCATGCAGCCGCGCCTGCGCTCGCACAGACCGCCAGCAATGATGCGGCGCTGGTATCGCAAGTGGCTTCGCGGCTCGGACAGATCAAGGGCGTGCGCGCGCAATTCACGCAGACGCAGACGCTTTCGGCCATGAAGCAGCCGCTCGTGAGCACGGGCACGCTCGTGTTCTATCGCGAGCGCGGCGTGATCTGGCGTGTGCTTACGCCGTACAAGGCCACGTTCGTCATCACGGACACGGGCGTCACGGAAGTCGATGCGAACGGCAAGCGCGTCGGTACTAGAAGCGCGCAAGGCGTGCGGGGCGTTGCGCAGGTCTCGAAGATGATGCGCGCCATGCTCGGCGGCGACGTGTCCGCGCTTTACTCGCAATTCGATGTCGATGCAGAAGGCTCGCCATCGCAATGGACGCTGAACCTCAAGCCGAATCAGCCGCAGCTCGCGCAGGCCGTCAAAGGGCTGCAAATGAAGGGCGGCGCGTTTTTGCAGAGCTTGCGGATCGATCTCGCGAACGGCGACGTCACGCAGATCGACTTCACGAAGAGCGAAGCGCTCGACGAACTGCCCGCCGCCGAACGCAGCTTGCTGGGAGCGCCGTGATGCTGAAGGAACGGCAGCGCAGCCGCGCGACGCTTCTCGCGATACGGGCCGCGTGGTTCGTGCTCGCGCTCGTCGCTGCGCTGTATTGCGTCCATCGCTTCGAAGGACCGTCGCCTCTGGAGACGAATCTCCTCGCGCTTTTGCCCGCGACAGAAGCGGATCCGGTTGCCGAGAAAGCCGTCGATCGACTGGCCGATGCGCTCGGCGACCGCACCGTGTTCCTCGTGTCGAGCCGCGACGCCGACCACGCGAAGGCTGCGGCCAAACGCTTCGGCGCGGCGCTGAAAAATAGCGGCGCGTTCGCATCGGTGACGGCGGAACTGCCGCCATTCGACGTCGCCCAGATCGGCGCACTGTATGCGCCATATCGCTTCGGGCTGTTGACGCGCGATGACCGCGACGCGCTCACGCAGCCGCTCGACGATGCGCTGATGCAGCGCATCTACAACCCCGTGCGCGGGCCGCTCGCGACGCAACTCGCCGACGATCCCTTCGGCTGGCTCGAACACTGGCTTTCGGACTTGCCGCTCGCCACGTCTGGCCTCGATCTCGAAGACAATCTGCTGGTCGCGCATCGCGGCGATATCGCGAGCGTGCTCGTCGTCACAACGCTGCATGGCTCGGCGTATGAATCGGCCACGCAGCGCGCGGTGCTCGCGGCGGCGGCGCAGGCGGAGGCATCGGTGAAAGCGGCATGGCCCGATGCCACGGTCGCGCGCGCCGGTGCGGTGTTTTACGCGCAGGCGGCGCGCAGCGCGTCGGAACGCGAGGTGCATCTGATCGGCGTCGTGTCGGCGTGCGGCATCGCGCTGCTGATGCTCTGGGTGTTCCGTTCGCCGCGTCTCCTGCTGCTCGGTTTCTTGTCGACGGCGCTCGGCATCGTATGCGCGCTCGCCTTCACGATGCTCGTGTTCGGCAAGCTGCATCTGCTGACGCTCGTGTTCGGCGCGAGCCTGATCGGCGAGGCCGTCGATTATTCGATCCAATACTTCGTCGTCTATCTCGGCGCGCAGCGCGGCTGGGATGCGCGAAGCGGCGCGCGATCGGTGCGGCCCGCGCTGAGCGTCGCGCTCGCGACGAGTCTGCTCGGCTACGCCATTCTCGCGTGGGTGCCGTTTCCCGCGCTCAAGCAGATCGCGTGTTTCGCGATGGCCGGCATCGGCGTGGCGTTCGCGTCCGTCATGTCGCTCTTGCCCGCGCTGCTCGTGAAGGGACCGAAGGCCGCGCGCCGGCGTCTCTTCGCGTCCGCCGCGACGCTGCTCGCACGCTGGCGCGGCGCTATCGGCGGGAAGCGCGCGTGGCTCGTCGCGGCGGTGCTCGTCGCGATCGCGCTGCCGGGCTGGCTGCGTCTCACGAGCGACGACGACATCCATCTGCTGATCCAGCGCGATCCGTCGCTCGTGGCGCAGGAAAACGAGGTGCGCGCGGCAGTCGGCGTCGATGACACCGCGCAGTTCTTCGTGGTGCGCGGCGCGTCCGAAGAAGCCGTGCTCGAACGCGCCGAAGCGCTCGGCGCGCGGCTCGATGCGCTCACAGGCGACCGATCAGTCGATGGCTGGCGCTCGGTCACGCAATTCGTGCCGTCGGCGCAGCGTCAGGCGCAAGCGCGCGCGCTCTTCGCGCAGCACGTATTCGCCGATCCGGCCGCCTTGCGCGCGACGCTCTTGCACGCGGGCTTCCGCGATGAAATCGCCGACGCGTGGATCGCTTCGTTCGGCCATGCGAACGCCGCGCCGCTGACGGTCGAGCGCTGGCTCGCCGCGCCGTGGTCGCAGCCGTATCGGCATTTGTGGATCGGCGCATTCGATGCAGCCGGTCAGCGCGGCTACGCGGCCATCGTCATGCCGCGCCGCGTGACGCCGAAGAACGAGTCCGCGCTGATCGAAACGGCGCGCGCAATCGAGGGCGTGACGTTCGTCGACAAGGCGGCGAGCGTGTCGAAGCTCTTCGGCGCGTATCGCGTGGATAGCGGCCTGTGGCTCGGCGGCGCGCTGCTGCTCGTGCTCGTCCTGCTGATGGCGCGCTACCGGCCGCGCGGCGGCATCGCGACGACGCTGCCCGTGCTGCTCGCCGTCGGCGTGACGCTCGCGGCATTCGGCTATGCGCGCGTGCCGCTCAATCTGTTCAACTGCCTCGCGCTGATGCTCGTGCTCGGCGTGGGCGCGAATTACGCCGTGTTCCTGCGCGAAGGGTGCCTCCGCAGCGACGCCGATCTCGGCGCGGTGTGGGCGGGCGTGCTGCTCTCGGCGGCGACGACGCTGTTGTCGTTCGGCCTGCTCGGCATGAGCGCGATGCCCGCATTGAAGAGCTTCGGCGCGACGCTCGCGCTCGGCATCCTGGTTTCGGTGCTGCTCGCGCCGATGAGCATGCCGCCTGAAAGGAGAAACCACGCGTGACGCTGCCATCTGTTTATCTGCATGCGCTCGGCATGGTCAATGCGCTCGGCGGCGACGTCGATTCGATCGCGACCTCGCTGGCTTCGGCGCAATCGCCGGGCATGGGACTGATGCGCACGCGCCGTGGCGATGCGTTCGTCGGCCGCGTGCTCGATCCGCTCGACATCGCGCCGCCCGCATCCGTCGCACGCTTCGATTGCCGCAACAACCGGCTGCTGCTCGCCGCGCTCGAACAGATCCGCCCCGACATCGAAGCGGCGCGCGAGCGTTACGGCTCGGCGCGCATCGGCGTGGTGCTGGGGACGAGCACGTCGGGCATCGGCGAGGCGGAAGAGGCGTTTTTGCATCGCGCGAAGGCGGGCTGCTTGCCCGAGCGTTTCGATTATCGCCAGATGGAGATCGGCACGGCCGCGCCGTTCGCCGCGGCCGCGCTGAACGTGCAAGGTCCGGCGTTCACGCTCTCGACGGCATGCACGTCGAGCGCCAAGGCGTTCGTCGCGGCGCGGCGGCTCTTGCAACTCGACTTGTGCGATGCGATCGTCGTCGGCGGCGTCGATACCTTGTGCGAACTCACGCTGCAGGGCTTCGCGTCGCTCGAATCCACGAGCATCGAACGCACCAATCCGATGAGCCGCAATCGCAACGGCATCAACATCGGCGAAGGCGCGGCCGTGTTCCTGATGACGCGCGACGAAGCCGCCGTGCGTCTTGCGGGCGCGGGCGAATCCAGCGATGCGCATCACGTGTCCGCGCCGGACCCGCGCGGTGTCGGCGGCGAACTCGCGCTGCGCGCGGCGCTCGCGGATGCAGGCGTCGCGCCCGCCGATATCGGTTACGTGAACCTGCACGCGACGGCCACGCGCAAGAACGACGAGATGGAAGCGCATCTGATGGCGCGCGTCTTTCCAGAGGGCGTGCCGACGAGCGGCACGAAGCCGTTCACAGGGCATCTGCTCGGCGCGGCGGGCGCGACGGAACTCGCCTTTGCGTGGCTCACGCTCACGCGATCCGGCTTGCCGTTGCCGCTGCATCGATGGGACGGCGAAGCCGACGCCGATCTGCCCGCGCTCGATCTGGTTCAGGAAGCGCGCTATCTCGCGCACGAAGCGGGCACGCGCCATGTCATGAGCAATTCTTTCGCGTTTGGCGGCAGCAATGTCAGCCTCATTCTCGCGGGTTGACGCACGATGACCGGACACACACACATCGACGACAAGGGCGCGTTTGCGCCGATCGAAACGATCATTCCTCATCGCGGCACGATGCTGCTGGTGGACGAAGTCGTCGCGTGCAGCGACGCCGCGCTCACCGCGCTCGCCACCGTGCGCGCCGACGCGTGGTACGCGGACGAACACAGCGCGATGCCCGCGTGGATCGGCATCGAATTGATGGCGCAGGCGGTGGCCGCGCATGTCGCGCTGATCGCGATGCGAGCGGGCGGCCGTGCGCGTCCCGGCGTGCTGCTCGGCACGCGCAGTTATCGCGCGCATGTGAGCGCCTTCGCGCGCGATGCGCGGCTCGCCATCCGCGTGGAAGAAGTGCTGCGCAGCGAAGAGGGCCACGGCGCGTACGAATGCACGATCGACCACGACGGCGAGCGTCATGCACAAGCCGTCATCAAGGTGTTTCAGCCACGCGATTTTCAGACATTCATCGAAGGGAGCTTCAGTTCATGAGCCGGCGAGTCCTCGTAACCGGCGCAAGCCGCGGCATTGGCCGGGCGATTGCGTACCAACTGGCCGCCGACGGCTTCGCGGTCACCGTGCATTGCCGCACCGGACGCGCCGAAGCCGAAGCGGTGACGGCGGGCATCGTCGCGCAGGGCGGCGCGGCGCGCGTCGTGCAGTTCGACGTGCGCGACCGTGCCGCGTGCCGTGAAGCGCTCGAAGCCGACGTCGCCGCGCACGGCGCGTATTACGGCATCGTGTGCAGCGCGGGCGTGACGCGTGATGCGGCGTTTCCCGCACTGACCGACGAAGACTGGGACGTCGTGATCGAAACCGGTCTCGATTCGTTCTACAACGTGATCCATCCGCTGACCATGCCGATGGTGCGCGCGAAGAAGGGCGGCCGCATCGTGACCATTGCGTCGGTGTCGGGCGTGATGGGCAATCGCGGACAGGTGAACTACAGCGCGGCGAAAGCCGGCCTGATCGGCGCGACCAAGGCGCTCGCCGTCGAACTCGCATCGCGCAACATCACGGCGAATTGCGTCGCGCCCGGATTGATCGATACCGGCATGCTCGACGACGTTCCCGTCGAACACGCGCTGAAGACGGTGCCGATGAATCGCGTCGGCCAGCCGAACGAAGTGGCCGCTGTCGTCAGCTTCCTCATGTCGGATGCGGCTTCCTATGTGACGCGCCAGGTGATCGGCGTGAATGGCGGAATGATCTGATGAAGCGAGTCGTCGTTACGGGCATGGGCGGCGTCACGGCGCTCGGCAGCCGCTGGGATGAAATCGAAGCCGCGCTGAAAAGCGGCCGCAACGCGGTGCGCCGCATGCCGGAGTGGGACTTCTTCGAAGGGCTGCACACGCGCCTCGCGTGTCCGCTGCCCGCGTTCGAACAGCCTTCGGCGTGGCCGCGCAAGAAGACGCGGTCGATGGGCATCGTCTCGATGTACGCGGTGCGCGCGAGCGAACTGGCGCTGGCCGATGCTGGCCTCGCCGGCGATGCGTCGATCAGCGACGGACGCATGGGCGTCGCGTACGGATCGTCGTCGGGATCGGTCGAGCCTATCCGCGCGTTCGGCACGATGCTGCGAACCGGTTCGATGACCGATGTGACATCGAACAGCTACGTGCAGATGATGCCGCACACGACCGCCGTGAACGTCGGCCTCTTCTGGGACCTGAAGGGCCGCATCTTGCCGACGTCGTCGGCGTGCGCGTCGGGCAGTCAGGCGATCGGCTTCGCGTACGAAGCCATCGCGACGGGCAAGCAGACGATGATGCTCGCGGGCGGCGCGGAAGAACTCTCCGGTCCGGCCGTCGCCGTGTTCGACACGCTCTACGCGACGAGCACGCGCAACGAGGAGCCGCATCTCACGCCGCGTCCGTTCGATGCGAAGCGCGACGGTCTCGTCGTCGGCGAGGGCGCGGCGACGCTGGTGCTCGAAGAGTACGAGCACGCCGTGGCGCGCGGCGCGACGATTCACGCGGAGATCGTCGGCTTCGGCTGCAACTCGGACGGCGCGCACATGACGCAGCCGACCGCCAGCACCATGGCGCGCGCCATGCAGCTTGCGTTGCACGACGCGCGGCTCGATCCGCAAGCCATCGCCTATGTGAATGCGCACGGCACGTCCACGGATCGCGGCGATGTCGCGGAAAGTCATGCGACCGCGCAGACGTTCGGCGAGCGCATGCCGATCAGTTCGCTCAAGAGCTACGTCGGACATACGCTGGGCGCATGCGGTGCGCTCGAAGCGTGGTGGACCATCGAGATGATGAAGCGCAACTGGTACGCGCCGACGCTCAATCTCACCGAAGTCGATGCCGCCTGCGCGCCGCTCGATTACATCGCGGGCGAGGCGCGCACGATCGACGCCGAATACGTGATGAGCAACAACTTCGCGTTCGGCGGCATCAATACGTCGCTCATCTTCCGGCGCGTTCGATGAAGAAGGCGCACGGCATGCAACGCGTCGTCGTCACGGGCATGGGCATCGTCTCGTGTCTCGGCAATTCGCTCGATACGGTCAGCGCCGCGTTGAAGGCGGGGCGCTCCCGCATCACGCGCATCGACGCGTGGCGCGAGCGCGGCTTCGGCTCGCAAGTGGCGGCGGTGGCGTCGGTGGCGGACGAGCCGCCCTTCGATCGCAAGCTGGAACGCTTCATGGGCGAGACGGCGCGCTTCGCGTGTCACGCGGCGCGCAAGGCCATCGACGATGCGCGGCTCGATCACGCCATGCTGCATTCGCCGAAGGCCGGCGCGGTGATCGGCTCGGGCGTCGGCGCAATGGCCGAATACGACGTGGCGCTCGGCATCGCGGTGGCGCGCGGTATCGAAAGAACGCCGCCGTACACGGTGCCGAAGGCGATGAGCAGCACCGCGTCCGCGAACGTCGCGCAGGCGTTCGGCATCGAGGGCGTCGCGTATTCGCCTTCGTCGGCGTGCACGACATCCGCGCTCGCCATCGGTCAGGCCATGCAGTTGATCCAGACCGGACGCCAGCAGATCGTGCTCGCGGGCGGCAGCGAAGCGCTGCACGACAACATGACGCTCATGTTCGACGCGATGCACGCGCTGTCGAGCGGCTTCAACGACACGCCGTGGCAAGCCTCGCGTCCTTACGACAACGCGCGCGACGGCTTCGTGATCGGCTCCGGTGCGGGCGTGCTCGTGCTCGAAGCGCTCGACCACGCGCTCGCACGCGGCGCGCACATCTACGCGGAACTCACGGGCTTCGGCCAGAGCACGGACGGCGCGGGCATGGTGTCGCCGCACGCGGACGGCATCGCGCGGGCCATGCGCATGGCGCTCGACGAAGCGGGCGCATCGCCCGATTACATCAACACGCACGCACCTTCCACGCCGCTCGGCGATGCCGAAGAACTCCGCGCATTGCGGGCGGTGTTCGGTGCGGACGTGCCGCCGTTTTCATCGACGAAAGGACTGACGGGACATCCGCTCGGCGCAAGCGGCGTGCACGAGGCGATCTACACGTTGCTGATGATGCGCGACGGTTTCATCGCGGGAACGGGTACTGTCGGCTCGCCCGAACCGCTCGCGCAAGGCATGCCGCTCGTGCGCGAGACACGCGAGGCGCGCATCGAGCGCGCGATGTCGGTGTCGTTCGGTTTCGGCGGAAGTTCCGCGAGCCTCATGTTCGAGAAGATTCAGCCGCTGCCCGTCGGCGAATAACGGGCGCAATCCATAAATAAACAGAAGCGAAACCGCACCATGAAAAGAAAAATCGTTCTGGCAATGATGGCCGGCGTGCTGATCACGCAAGCAGGCTGTACGACGCAGGTCCGCTCGCTGCCGATGCCCCCCTCGGCGCAGACGCAAAGCGCGAAGGACGTCACGTTGTATTTCGGCGATCAGAAGCACGCGAACGTCAAGACGATGCTCGGCAAGAAGGAAGTGGCGGTGCGCGTGGCCCGCACGATGGACGGTCAGGATGCGACCTGCAATATCGCGTTCGCGAAGGCGCTCGATCAGTTGCGCGACTATGCCCGCGAGCAGCACGCGGATGCCGTCATCAACGTCAGGACGCGCTTCCAGCACACGGAGACCACGTCGGGGACCGAGTTCATCTGCGGATCGAGCAACAACGGCTCGACGCTCGCCGTGCGCGGCGATGTCGTGAAGCTGGACGTCGAATAAGCGATCAACCACGAACTCGGGGAAAACATGAAGCGTCTTTTCATTTATGCGGCAGCCGTCGCAATGCTGTTCTCGTCGCAAGCGTTCGCACGCAATACGATCCGGTTCTATCCCGTGGCGTCCGCGCTGGTCAGCGAACCCGACAAGGTCGACAAGGACATTCCGCTGTATTTCGCGGGGCAAACGCATCCGGCGGTCGTGAAATCGCTCGGCGTGTTCGCGACCAACAAGAAGACCAACGCGTTCGGCAAGAGCGACGAGGACGCGTGCAAGCACGTGTTTCTTTCGGCTGTGATCGAGTTGCAGGAGCGTGCACGCAAGGAAGGCGGCGACGCGGTCATCAACATCAAGAGCAACTACGAGAACGTGGAGCGCGAGAGCGCAACCGAGTTCACGTGCGGCGCGGGCGCTGTGATCGCGGGCGTCGCGTTGAAAGGGGAAGTGGTCAAGCTGAAGAACTGAGGCCGAAACTGAAAGCGGCGCGCGCGCTGATGCATGCGCCGCTTCTTGGTCAAGCTTTTCGTCAGGATGCTTTTCTTGCGACCACGTTGACGAGCGTTTCGCGTCGCTTGCCGGGCTTCGGCGTGTAAAGGCCGATGCGCTCCAGCAGCCCGAAATCCTTCGCACGGCTCCACCACAGATAAGGCAGCGACACGTGGTGCGGCCCGAAGCTGAAACCGCCGTTGCGGATCATGTCGAGATAGCCGTCGGCGCTCTTTTGTACCTGCATCGGATGACGAAACAGCAGACGGATGACCCAAGACTTGATATACGCATCCGTCGATTCGGCGAACATCAGCACACCGCCCGGTTTGAGCACGCGGCGGAATTCGGCGAGCGCGCGTTCCTGTTCGACGAGGTGATGAAACGTCTGGTGACAGAAGACGATATCGGCGCTTGCGTCCTGAAGCGGCAGATTCGCGCAGTCGCCGTGATGCAGTTCGATTTCAGTTGCGGCGGTATCGGCGCGTTGCCGGCACGCTTGCGCGGATTGCGCCGCAAGCGAGAGCGACGGCTCATGGAAATCGATACCGACGATGCGCTGCGGCTTGAACGCTTGCGCAAGCAGACGGAACGAGAGGCCCTGTCCGCAGCCGACATCGACGATGACGGGTGCCGCGGGCATCGGAAAGTCGATGAGGCGTTCGAGGTCGTTGATGGCGACACGCAGCACATGATGTTCCCACGTATGCGTGCGCAGGAACCAGATGCCGAAAGACGTTTCGGGAACGAACGGCACATTGGATGTTTCGGTCAACTGCACGATTGAATCCGGTAAAGAAGTGTTTTGATGTTATTGATGCATGGTCCGCGTGTGATTGTAATCGCTGATGCGCGGTGCATGTGTCGTGTTTGCAATTGTTGCTGCGTGCAACGAAGGGATGTAGAGAATGAACAAAGAAGATTCGATGAACGCCGAAGTCGATGTCGCCATCATCGGCGCAGGACCGTCGGGCGCGGTGGCTGCCGCGCTGTTGCGAAAAGCCGGGCGCTCGGTGCTCGTGCTCGAACGCCAGCATTTCCCGCGCTTTTCCATCGGCGAAAGTCTGTTGCCGCAAAGCATGGCGTATCTCGAAGAGGCGGGCATGTTGCGCGCGGTCGTCGAAGCGGGCTTTCAGTACAAGAACGGCGCGCAGTTCGTGTATCGCGATCAGGCCTCGGCTTACGACTTCCGCGACAAGCATTCGAAGGGATGGGGCACGACGTATCAGGTCGAGCGCGCCGTGTTCGACGATCTGTTGATCCGCTGCGCGATGGAGCAGGGCGCCGACGTACGCTTCGGTCACACCGTGCTCGCCATGAAAACGGGCGATGCGCCCGTGCTCGATGTCATCGACGAAGCCGGCACGCAGTATCAGGTGCATGCGCGCTTCGTGCTCGACGCGAGCGGCTTCGGCCGTGTGCTGCCGCGCCTCCTGAATCTCGAAGCGCCGACACGCCTCGCCACGCGCGCCGCCATCTTCACGCATGTGCGCGACGGCATTCCCGTCGAGGCGCATGATCGCAACAAGATCACGGTAGCCGTGCATCCCGAGCATCGCGACGTGTGGTACTGGATGATTCCACTCGCAAATGGCCGATCCTCCGTGGGATGCGTGGCCGAAGCGGCGTTTCTCGATGTCGATGAAGCCGAGCGCGAAGAGAAGTTGCGTACGCTGATCCAAAGCGAACCGACGCTGAACCGCTTGATCGGCAATGCGCCGTTCCTGATGCCCGTGCGGCATATCGGCGGTTATTCCGCGAACGTGGAGAAGCTGCATGGCGCGGGCTACGCGCTGCTCGGCAATGCGGGCGAATTCCTGGACCCCGTGTTCTCGTCGGGCGTGACCATTGCATTGCGTTCCGCGCATCTCGCGGTTCAGACGCTGGAACGTCAGTTGAATGGCGAAGTCATCGACTGGCACGCGCACTACGACGCGCCCTTGCGCAAGGGCATCGACACGTTCCGCGCGTTCGTCGAACGCTGGTATTCGGGCAAGCTGCAGGACATCATCTTCACGCCCGATCAGACGCCGGCGATTCGTCGCCTGGTCTGCGCGGTGCTCGCGGGTTATGCCTGGGACGAAACGAATCCGTATGTCGCGGATGCCGCGCGTCGGCTCGATACGCTGCATGAAGCGTGCATGCTGCGAGACTGACGAAAGCCGAGCTGCTGCTCAAATTCCTGAACTCTCCGGCCCGCTTCAGGGCCGGATTTATCGCCATATCAGGGTAAACAGCAGGGTCACGATTAAATCTTTGAGATAGTTGGCATACGGAGTATATTCGAACCCAGGGTTGATCGAGACCATCTGGAGGAAGACGTCATGCAGTTTCATCTGAACGGTTTTCGCACGGACGATCCGATGATCGAACCGGCAATCGACGGCGCGCCGCACATCGAGATGCCCGATGCAGTGGATGTGCTCATCGTCGGAAGCGGGCCGGCGGGGCTCGTGCTCGCGGCGCAGTTGTCGCAGTTTCCGTCGATCACCACGCGTATCGTCGAACGTCGCGCGGGCCCGTTGCTGATGGGACAGGCCGATGGCGTCGCTTGCCGAACGGTTGAAATGTTCAACGCGTTCGGTCTCAGCGAACGCATGCTGCGTGAAGCGTATTGGGTCAACGAGACCGTGTTCTGGAGACCGAGTGCAGATGACCGTGGCGCGATCCGGCGTACCGGACGCGTTCAGGACACCGAAGCAGGTCTGTCCGAATTTCCGCATGTGATCGTGAACCAGGCGCGCGTGCAGGAATATCTGCTCGACTTGATGCGCCGGTCCGCAAGACGCCTCGAACCCGATTACGGCCTCGAATTAGCCGACATGAAGCGCGACGACACGGACGAATATCCCGTGTATGTCACGTTGCGTCGCACGGACGAAGCGCGGCTCGGCGAAGAGGTCACCGTGCGCGCCCGTTACGTGGTGGGTTGCGACGGCGCGCGAAGCCGCGTGCGGGCGGCCATCGGCCAGACGTTGAAGGGCGATGCCGCGAACCACGCGTGGGGCGTGATGGATGCGCTCGCCGTGACCGACTTTCCGGACATTCGCCTGAAGGCGGCGATCCAGTCCGCGACCAAGGGCAACCTGCTCATCATTCCGCGTGAAGGCGGCTATCTCGTGCGCTTTTACGTCGATCTCGGCGAGATCACGCCGGAGAATCGCGACGGCATCAAGCAGACTCGGGTCGAGCGGATCATCGAGACTGCGCGAAGCATTCTGCAGCCGTATACGCTCGACGTGAAAGAGGTCGCGTGGTTCTCGGTGTATGAAGTGGGGCAGCGCCTCACCGAACGTTTCGACGACGCCATCACGGAGCACGGCGCGCGCGAGCCGCGCGTGTTCATCGCGGGCGATGCGTGTCATACGCACAGCGCGAAGGCCGGTCAGGGCATGAACGTATCGATGCAGGACGGCTTCAATCTCGGCTGGAAGCTCGGCGCGGTGCTGCGGGGGCGCAGCGACGCGAGCCTGTTGCGCACGTATTCCGACGAGCGGCAGCCGGTCGCGCAAGAACTGATCGACTTCGACAAGGAATGGTCCGCGATGATGGCCGCGCCGCCGAAAGATCCGGCGCGCCCCGAAGCGGGCGGCGTCGATCCGGCGGAACTGCAGGCGTATTTCGTTCGCGCGGGCCGGTACACGGCGGGCGTGGCCACGCGTTATCGGCCTGGCGCGCTGACGGGCGAAGCCACGCATCAATCGCTCGCAAGCGGCTTCGAGATCGGCACGCGCTTTCACTCATCGCCCGTTATCCGCATTGCCGATGCCAGGCCGATGCATCTCGGTCACGTCGCGCGCGCGGACGGCCGCTGGCGCCTGTACGCGTTCTCCGACGCCAGCGGCAAGGCGCTCGATGCGCTGTGCGATCATCTCGCCGCGTCGCCGGAATCGATCATGCGTCGCGTGACGCCGCACGACGCCGATGCGGACAGCGTCATCGATTTGCGCGCCGTGGTGCAGACGCCGCATCGTGATGTGCGGCTGGAAGATCTGCACGCGGCGTTGCTGCCGCGCAAGGGGCGTTACGGCTTGATCGACTACGAGAAGGCGTTTTCGAGCGACGCATCGTCTGATATCTTCGATGAGCGCGGTATCGACCGCGAGCGCGGTGCGCTGGTCGTCGTTCGTCCGGACCAGTACGTCGCGCATGTGCTTCCGCTCGACGCCTTCGCCGAATTGAATGCGTTCCTGCGGCCCGCTTTCCGAACTCATTCCACTTGCGGAACCGCCAGATAGTGCCGGCCAAAATCGACCATCCCGACGAGCTTTCAAAATTCACCGGCAGCCTCGTGCGCCGCGCGCAGCAGCGCCATCTGGCTGTGTGGCAAAGCGAGGTGTCCACGGAGATCACGAGCGTACAGTATGCGGCGCTCGAGATTCTGCATCGGACGCCGGGCGTCAATCAGCGTCAGCTCGGCGACGAACTCGACGTGGACCGGTCGACCATCGCCGATCTCGTCGCGCGGATGGTTCGCAACGAACTCATCGAACGCTCCGACGATCCTGTCGACAAGCGCAGCTACGTGCTGTTTCTGACGCCGGCGGGCAAGAAGCAGCTTTCGGCGTTGCGTCCGCGCGTGGAGCAGGTGGAGCGCATTCTCACGGCGAAGCTGACGCCGGCCGAGGGTAGGGAATTGCGGCGGCTGTTGTCGGCGCTTTTGCCGGCTGCGGAGTAGCGCGAAGCGGCGGCTCGCCATCGCGACGACGACAAGATGAATACGAAAGCTCGTCGCAACTGAGCCGTAAGAGATATGACATCTCATGATAATCGAAGCAATCGGCGGTCTAGCCGATGAAAGAAAACGGTTACCTAACGACGCAACCGTACGGGTAATCGCCTAGTTTCGCGGCACGCATAGTATGTCATCGTACGACTATCCGAACACGACGATGGCAAAGCAACGGCCATCGCTTTTCCCGAAGATAACCATGAAGAAGATCGCCCTGAGCGGCGCCGGAGGGCAGCTTGGCTGCGTCGTCCGCGCCGCGTTCATCGAACGTGGCATCCCGTTACGTTCAGCCGCGGGCTCCCGCGCGCTCACGCCGCTCGTCGAAGGTGAAGACGTCATGCACGGCGATCTTCGCGATCCCGCCGTGGTGGACCGCCTGCTCGACGGCGTCGATGTGCTGATCCACTTCGCCGGCACGAGCGTCGAGCGTCCGTTGCCCGAAATCATCGAGAACAACTTGCGCGGCCTCGTGGAAGTGTACGAAGGCGCGCGCCGCCACGGCGTGAAGCGCATCGTGTTCGCAAGCTCCAATCACGCGATCGGCATGTATCCGGTGACCGAGCGCCTCGGCCTCGATTGCGAACTGCGCCCGGACGGCTTCTATGGCCTGAGCAAGGTGTGGGGCGAGTCGCTCGCGCGCATGTACTGGGACAAGCACGGCATCGAAAGCGTATGCGTGCGGATCGGCAGTTGCCTCGAGCGGCCGACCGAGCCGCGGCATCTGAGCACGTGGTTCGGTCATCGCGATCTGATGCATTTCCTCGACCGCTGCATCGAAACGGAGGACATCGGCTTTCTGACCGTGTGGGGCGTGTCCGCGAACACGCGCAGCTGGTGGGACAACAGCGGCGCGGCGCGCCTCGGTTATGAGCCGATGCAGAACGCCGAGGACTACGCCGACGAGATTCTCGCGCGTCCGAATCCGCTCGATGCGCTCGGTCAGCGCTTCCAGGGCGGCAGCTTCGTCGGCATCGACTATTCACGTAACGATACGACCGCGAGCGGCGAGTCCGCTTCGCCGGCAGCACAGTCCTGACCGGTCAGGGTCGGGAGGAGACTTCACATGAAAATCAAAGGCATTCGCTGGTGGATGGTCAGCCTCGTCGCGGCTGGCCTCATCATCAACTATCTGGCTCGCAATACGCTGTCGGTCGCGGCGCCGAGCCTCATGAAGGACCTGCACATCACCACCGAGCAATACGCGCACGTCGTGGTGGCGTGGCAGCTCTGTTATGCGTTCATGCAGCCGGTGGCGGGCTTCGTGCTCGATACCATCGGCACCAAGCTCGGCTTCGTGGCGTTCGCCCTCGCGTGGTCGCTCGCCTGCGCGGCGGCGGCGTGGTCGACGGGCTGGCGCAGCCTCGCGTTCTTCCGCGGCCTGCTCGGCGTGGCCGAGGCGGCGGGCATTCCGGCCGGCGTCAAGGCGACGAGCGAGTGGTTTCCGGCGAAAGAGCGGTCGGTGGCGATCGGCTGGTTCAACATCGGCTCGTCCATCGGCGCACTGCTCGCACCGCCGCTCGTCGTGTGGGCGCTGATGCACGGCGAATGGCAATTGGCGTTCGTGATGGTCGGCGTGGCGGGCGTGATCTGGTGCGTGCTGTGGATGGCGCTGTATCAGCATCCGCGCAAGCAAAAGATGCTGGGCGACGGCGAGCGCGACTACATCCTGAGCGGCCAGGAAGCGATCCATGCCGATGCGGGCGGCGTGAAGCGCAGCCGGCTTGCGATGCTGCGCACCCGCGACTTCTGGGCGATCGGCATTCCGCGCATTCTTTCCGAGCCGGCGTGGCAGACGTTCAATGCGTGGATTCCGCTCTATATGATGACCGAGCGTCACATGAACCTGAAGGAAGTCGCGATGTACGCATGGATGCCGTTCCTCGCGGCGGATATCGGCTGCGTGCTGGGCGGCTATCTGAGCCCGCTGTTTCACAAGTACGCGAAGGTCTCGCTGTTCACGTCGCGCAAGATGGTGTTCGTGGTGGGCGCGCTGTGCATGATCGGACCGGCGTGCGTCGGCCTCGTGGCGAGCCCTTATGCCGCGGTGGCATTGCTGTGCGTCGGCGGCTTCGCGCATCAGACCTTGTCGGGCGCGTTGTATGCGATCACATCCGACATGTTCGGCAAGAACGAAGTCGCGACCGCGACGGGCATGGGCGGCATGGCGGGTTATCTCGGCGCGGCGGCGTTCACGGCGCTGTTCGGCGTGCTGGTGACGCAGATCGGCTATAGCCCGTTGTTCGTGGTGCTGGCCGTGTTCGACATCATCGCGGCGGGCGTCGTGTGTCTGCTCGCAAGACGCGACGACAAGACCGCGCAACCGCAGTGGGTCGCAGCGGGCGCAGCGGCAAAATAACGTTGCGCCGATGCGTGACGTATCGGCCTATTGTTTCAAGCTGCCGATTCCTTTGCAGGAACGGCGGCTTTTTAATTGCGACTGTTCACTGCGGCTGAACACGCTTGTACGACCAGACGCCGCATACCGCAGCGAAGGGCATGTTTTGCTTCTATACTCGGACGCAGCATCTCATCCAAAAACGGGGTCGTCATGAAAAACAGAATCGCCATTATTGCCTTGTCGTTCATCGTGCCGGCTGCGGGCGCGTTCGCCGTGTCGCCTGCCTACGCGCAGACCAGCGCTTCCGGTGCGACTGCAACGACGCAAGCCGCGCCCATGACGAAGGAACAGAAGAAGGCGGCGCGCAAGCAGGCGCGCGCGAAGAAGAACGCCGAGCTCAAGAAGCTGGAGGATGCGGGCTACAACCCGTCGAGGGGGAACGATCCCGACTATCCGCAAAACCTGCAGAACGCGCAGAAGAAAGCAGGCATAGGGGGCAGCGCGGCGCAGTAGCGCTTCGGCCTGCTCACGCCTGCCAGCATTTCGCTGGCGGAAATGCTTGCCATGAATCGCGACGACGTGTTCTATTCATGTCATGGCGCCACGCGGCATAGGCCGCGAATGAAGGATCGCGTTCATGCGATCCGGCGAACCATCGACATCGACATGGAGACACGCAGCACATGACGGCAGGCGAAGCTGTAAGCGCATTGCGCGAAACCCTCGGCGCGGACGTGGTCGCGCTGCCCGATGAATTCGGCGACCGGCGCGTGGTCGACTGGAGCGGCTTGCCGGGCGAAGTGCCGCTCGCGGTCATTCGTCCGCGCAATACGGAAGAAGTGGCACAGGCGCTGGCCATCTGCACGCGCTATCAGCAACCCATGGTGACGCAGGGCGGGTTGACGGGCCTCGTCGGCGGGGCGAACGCGCGCGGCGGCGAAGTGGCGCTGAGTCTGGACCGCATGAACCGCATCGTCGAGATTGATGAAGTCTCGGGCACCATGACGGTCGAAGCCGGCGCGGTGCTGCAAAACGTGCAGGAAGCGGCGAGCGCGGCGGGCTTCTACTTTCCGCTCGATCTGGGCGCGCGCGGCAGTTGCACCATCGGCGGCAACCTCGCGACGAACGCGGGCGGCAATCGCGTCATCAAGTACGGCATGATGCGCGATCAGGTGCTCGGCCTCGAAGCGGTGCTCGCGAGCGGCGCGGTCGTAGGCGGCCTCTCCAAGATGATCAAGAACAACAGCGGCTACGACCTGCGCCATCTATTGATCGGCAGCGAAGGCACGCTTGCGGTCATCACGCGCGTCGTGCTGCGCCTGCGTCCGAAGCCCACGGCGACCGCGACCGCATGGTGCGGCCTGCCGGACTTCAAGGCCGTGACGACGCTGCTCACGCGCGCGCAGGCCGGACTCGCGCCGGGCGTATCGGCGTTCGAAGTCATGTGGGCCGGTTATCACGATGCCGTCCTCGGCAATCTGCCGAATCTGCGCGCGCCGCTCGGGTCGTCGCATCCGTTCTACGTGCTGCTGGAAAGCGTCGGCACCGATCCCGTTCGACACAACGAGGCGTTCGAAGAGTTCCTCGGCGCGATGCTGGAAGAGGGCGTCGTGACGGATGCGGCGATCGCGTCGTCCGAAGCGCATGCGCTCGCGTTCTGGGCCATCCGCGATGCGCCCGGCGAATATCAGCGCTTCATTCCGAACCACGCGGCTTACGATGTCAGCTTTTCCATCGCGCAGGTGGGAGATGCGGCCGCGCGTTGCGAAGCGCGGCTGCGCGAACGCTGGCCGCAAGCGCTCATTCTCATCTACGGGCATCTGGGCGATGGGAACATCCATATCGTCGTGGACGTGCCGGGGCTGGGCAAGCACGATCACGACGACATCGACCACGTGATCTACGACGTCACGCGCGAACTGAACGGTTCGATTTCGGCGGAGCACGGCATCGGCGTGAAGAAGCGGCACTTCCTCCCGCAAAGTCGCCGCGAGACCGACATCGATGCAATGCGTGCGATCAAGAGCGCACTCGATCCGCTCGGCCTGCTCAATCCCGGCAAGATCGTGTGATGCGCCTTTGACGATGCGCGCGATACGGCTGCGAAAGAAGGGCTTTCCTTAACTCGCAGTCGTCGCGCGCATCGCGCGATACTCGCGCCGCACGATGTCCATTAGTTCGGCGACCGAAGTATTCGCGCTGCGCTGTTCGTAAGTCACGCGTCCGCGCTGCATCAACATGATGCGATCCGCGATGTCGAGCGTCTGCGCGTAGTTGTGCATGATCATGATGATCGACAGGCCGCCTTTCTCTTTCAGCCGCATGACGAGATCGATGATGAGCGCTGCTTCGCGCGCGCCCATCGCGGCGAGCGGTTCGTCGAGCAGCAGGATCTTCGCGTTCGAATTGACCGCGCGCGCCACGGCGATCGCCTGACGCTGTCCGCCCGAAAGCCGTTCAACCGGCAGATCGACGGAAGGCACGTGCACGCCGATATCGTCGAGACATTGCGCCGCGCGCTCGCGCATCTGCTTGTGATCGACGAGACGCAACAGACGCGCGGGCCCGTTCCGCACGATCTCGCGGTTCAGGAACATGTTGTGATAGATCGACAGCGAGTTCGCGAGCGCGAGGTCCTGATACACGCATTCGATGCCGAGCGCGCGCGCATGATCGACGTTGCGCAGCAGCGTTTCTTCGCCGTGCACATGCAGCGTGCCGCTCGTCTGCTGATGAAAGCCCGTGAGTATCTTGACGAGCGTGGACTTGCCCGCGCCGTTGTCGCCGAGTATGCCGAGAATTTCGCCTTTGCCGAGCGTGAGCGATACGCCGTCGAGCGCGGTCACGGCGCCAAAGCGCTTGACGAGCGAATCGCCGCGTAGCGCGAGACCGGCGGGCGCGACTTGCGATGCATCCATCATCGTGCCCCTTTGCGCCGGATGCGTCCGACGTGGATATTGAAGATCATCGCGGCGAGAATCGCAGCTCCGAGAATGATGTTGAACGTGAAGGCGTTGATGCCGATGAGCGTGAAGCCGTCGCTCAGAATGCCGAGCACCGCCGCGCCCAGCAGACCGCCGACGATGGTGCCCGAGCCGCCCGTCAGAGGCGTGCCGCCGATCACCGCCGCAGCGACAGCAAGAAACATGATCTGATTGCCGCCCGCTTGAGGATCGATGGACGTGATGCGAAAGCCTTCGAGAATGCCGGTCAAACCGGCAAGCACGGCGGCCAGCACGAAGTTTCCGAGGCGCAGGCGATTCACATGAATGCCCGCTTCGCTCGCGCCGAGCGCATTCGCGCCGGCCGCTTGCGTGTGCAAGCCCCATCGCGTATGCCGCAGCAAAACATGCATGATGAACGCGAGCGCGATCGTCCAGATGATCTCGCTATAGCCCCACGAACCCATGATTGCAGCGAACTCGGGCGAGCCCGGCGTGGCGGCGGGCGTGCCGCGCGACATGGTGAGCGTGATGCCGTTGATGAGAAACAGCGTGCCGAGCGTCGTGACGAACGAGGGCAAGCGCAGAAACACGGTCACCGCGCCGTTCACGAAGCCGATGATCGCCGCGGCGATGAGTCCTGCGATGACCGCGAGCCACATCGGCGCGCCCGCTTCGTTCGCGAACACCATGATGAACGGCGCGAACGCGAACACCATGCCTGCTGAAAGATCGATGTCGCCGCCGATCATCAGCATGATCTCGCCGAACGCGATGATCGCCACCGGCGCGATGAACTGCGACAGGTTCACGAGGCTCGCGTTGGACAGCAGGAAGTCGTGATTGACGATCTGGAAATACGCGGCCAACAGGATCGCCACGAGAAAGATGCGCAACTCCGCGGCCCAGTGCGACGTCCATGCGCCGCGCGGCCGTTGAAGCCGCGCGGGCGTCTCTGTCTTGCCGGATTGATTGACCGTGTTCATTACGATTTGATGGCGCCGTGCATCGGAACGATCTGCGGCTTGGTGGTCTTGCCTTCATAGCGCGTCGAGGTGTTGAGATACGGCTCGACGGTGCTCTTCGTCACGAACTTGAGACCGGTGTTGATGTTGGCAGGCCCGACCAGTCCGCCCGACGCGAGGAAGGTGAACGCTTCCATCACCGTATAGAAGCCTTGTACATACGGCTGCTGGTCGATGGTGAAATCGAGGAATCCTTCCTGAATGAGCTGGATGGTCTGCGGCAGCAAATCGAAGCCGCCGCCATGCACGCCCTTCGACGGCAGGTTCGATTCCTTCATCACTTGCGCGACGCCCTGCGTGCTGCCGGCATCGACGGCGAACATGCCTTTGAGGTCCTGGTGGCCGAGATAGAACGCCTTGATCTTCGAGAGTTCTTCGTTGACGGTCGCGCCCGTCGCCACCGTTTGAATGTCGATCTTCTTGCCGGACTTCTTGATGGCGTCGCTCGCGCCATCGAGACGCGGCTGGATGTTGAGCTGACCCGGCGTCGCGATGAAGAGCGCGACAAGACCGCTGTCGATGAGACTCGCGATACGCTCGCCCATCTGATAGCCCGACAGATACAGGTCCTGCCCGATGTACGCGAGGCGCGGGCTCGTCTTGCCGCGCGGCGCATCGGCGTTGTAAGCGAACACGGGAATGCCCGCATCGAGCGCGGCCTGAATCGGCTTGTCGAATGCGTTCGGATCGACGATAGGCACGGCGATGGCGTCGGCTTTCGCAGCAATGGCCGAATTCACGGCGCGCACCATTTCGCCGGCATCCGATGTGGCCGATCCTGTCCACTGATAATCCATGCCGAGCAGCGAACATGCGTCCTGAATGCCGTATTGCGTCGGGACGAAGAACGGGTTCGTGGTGACGTGGTTCACGAAGACGATCTTCCAGCGCTTGTGTTGCGGGAATGCCGCTTCCGCGGCTTGCGCGCTGGAGATCAAGCCGCCCGCGCCGCCGGCCGCGCCGAGCAGCGACAGCGCGGCGCCGAGTCCCGCGCCTTGCATCAGGCCGCGCCGGCCTGCATTGACGATGCCGCTGCCGTTCGTGCTGTCCTCTTGCGAGTCGTCCCGTTTCTGCGCCATGTCTTCCTCCGGTCCTGTTCTTGGTTAGTCGTTGGTCGATCGGTCGACTCGTCGTCGATCTCTTTCGGATGCTGGCTGGTGATCGGCGCTGCTTAGCGATGGCTTGCAGCGGCTTGCATTTAGCAGGTGATGCGCGCTTGAAAGAAATAGTGTGGACGTTTAGCTAAATTCACTAAATCCCACATTTCGGATTTCGCTTCGAGGCGGCGTTCTTTTTGAATTAGGCAAACTATATGCAGGGTCTTTTCGGGTTTCGATTAGCGTTTTCCCGGTGATCGCATGGGAAATAGTCTTTCTATTTAAACGCTTGATATGGGATGGGGCGGTGCGGGAGCAGTTTGAGCGACGGTGACTCACGACTGTGAGGCGGAGGTGGCGGTGTCAGTGTTTGCGGATCGTGCCGTCCGATGAGCATTCCTCCGCCCAGAGAGGCAATGGTTCGGCCAGCTAAAAACTGTGTTTCGAGAAATTCACTCGGATATCGTTGCGAGAATTGTTACGAACTCTGCTGGGTGCTCGATGCGTTGAAGGTCCGTTATCAGCGCAAGGCGCAATAATCGTCCAATCGGCTTGCAATGACATGCGCCTCACGCAATACGCGCCGCAAACTCCGACTGTCCTCCCGCAACTTCATCCCGCAAGGTAAGCGCGGGAATCGCATAATCACCGGCATTCTGCTTGCGCTAACGAATCGGCTCATCGCTAAGAGCGCATCCAGCCGTGCGCGGAGCGTCTCACGAACCAAACGCATGCGCGCTTCATCAATGTTTGCTTGCAGCCGTCGCCGCACTGGGACTCGGCGGCATTCCCTTGGCGATGCCCGCGCTGTAACGCATCGTGAAGGCGCTGGGTTCCGCGTATCTTGCTGTGGCTCGCCTGGCGCGTGGCGCGAAGCGGCCGGCCCAACGCGGCGGGCGGTTCCGCGCAGCCGGTCACGTTCGTCAATGGCATGCTGCTCTTGTGGCTCAATTCCAGGAGCGGGGCGATGACCTTGGCGCGGCTGCGTCGTTCGCGGTGAGGATGAGGACTCAGATGCGCGCGCCCGCCGTCAACGCCGCCATCTCTTCATGGACGAGTTCGAGAAACGCGCCGACGACCGGATTGCCGCGCGGCGTCTGCGGATAAAGCGTGAAGCCGCGAAACCATATCTCCGGCGCGAACGGCCGGAACACAATGCGTGCCGGGTCGGCATCCACGGTCGCGAGCGGATTGACGATGCCCACGCCCGCGCCGCGCGTCACGAGCGCGCAGATGGTCGCGCCATACGGCGTCTCGATGGCAGGCACCTGATCCGCGCCCGCCGGACGCAGCGCGCGATCGAGCGCGGCGCGCGTATCGTCCGCATAAGAAGGCAGGATGAGCCGTTCGCCACGCAGGTCCGCCGCGCGAATCCGCGTGCGCGCCGCGAGCGCGTGACGCGCGGGCAACGCGCATAGCCCCGCGAGTTCATAGAGTTCCACGCTCGTCACGCCGAACGCATCGGGCGTGGTGGTCGCGAAGCCCACGTCGCAGTGTCCCGACGACACCCAGCGCTGGATCGTGCTCTCGCTGCGCATTTCGAGCGATACCGCGACGCGCGGATGGGCGTCCGCGAAGCGCGCGATGACGGCAGGCAGAAACGACAACGCGAGCACCGGCGCTGCCACGATGCGCAGCCGCCCGCTGCCGAGCTCGAGAATCTCGCGCGCCGAATGCTGCAGTTTCTCGAGGCCGACGAAGCTGCGATCCACCTCGCGATAGAACGCACTGCCCGCATCCGTGGCGTGAATGCGTCCGCCATTGCGCACGAACAGCGTCAATCCCGTCGCGGCTTCCAGCTCCGCGATCAAGCGGCTGATGCTCGGTTGCGATGTGCCGAGTTCTTCGGCGGCGGCCGTCATCGAACCGCGCAGCATGACTAGCCGAAACGCCTCGACCTGCCTGAGATTCATCGTTTTCTCCGGGCGTGGGCCGCGCAAGCATCGGCCGAAGCCGTCAGCTTGCCATATCAGAAATGAATAGAAGCCGTTTTTGGCGCTATTTGACCGGATGATTTGCGAGGGCGACACTGGACTCGAATCAAGCGAACAGGGTTGAGTCCATGCGTCCCGATGCGTTGCTGTTTCACGAAACCTTCCGCTGCACCCCGTACTGGTGGGATGCGGCACCTCCCGAGGGCGCGCCGGAGCCGTTGCCGGCGAACGTGGACCTGGCGATCGTCGGCAGCGGATACTGCGGGCTGTCGGCGGCGGCGGAGGCCGCGAAGCACGGCGCGCGCGTCGCGGTGCTGGATGCCGCCGAGATCGGCGCGGGCGGCAGCACGCGCAGCGGCGGCATGGTGTCGAGCGGCCAGAAGCTCGCGTTGACCAACGCGATTCGCGGCGTGTCCGCCGAACGTCTCACGCGTCTGATGCAGGAGTCGATGGCGAGCTTCGACTATCTCAAGCAGATCATCGCCGACGAATCGCTCGACGCAGACCTGCGCATCACCGGCCGCTTCTTCGGCGCCTATACGCCCGCGCATTTCAACATGCTGCGTCGCCAGGGCCAGTTGTTGCGCGACAAGACCGGCGTCACGGTGCATGTGATCGAGCGCGATGCGCAGCGCGGCATCATCGGCTCCGACTATTACTACGGCGGCATTCTCGTCGACGAATACGGCGGGCTGCATACCGCGAAATATCATCGTGCGCTGCGCGATCTCGCGCGGCGGCGCGGCGCGACGCTGCATTCGCACGCAGCGGTGCAGCGCATCGAACGAACGGGAAATGCGTGCTTTCGCGTGCGCACCGCGCGCGGCGTGTGCAACGCGCAGCAGGTGCTGGTGGCCACCAACGGCTATACCGGTCCGCTGCTGCCGTTCTTCTCGCGCCGTGTGTTGCCGGTTGAGAGTTATCAGATCGCCACCGAGCCGCTGCCCGAAGGCCTCATGAACGTGCTCAATCCGGGCCGCCGCATGATCAGCGATTCGAAGCGCAATCTCTTCTACACGCGCCCGTCGCCGGACGGCACGCGCATGATCTTCGGTTCGCGGCCCGCCATCCGCGAGATCGACGAACGCGAGGCCGCGCGTCGGCTGTATGCGAGGCTCGTGCAATTGTGGCCCGCGCTGCGGGACGTCCGCGTCACGCATGCGTGGAAAGGCTTCGTCGCGATGACCGGGGACAGGCTCGCGCACATCGGCCAGCACGACGGCGTGCATTACGCGCTCGGCTGCAACGGCAACGGCGTTGCGCTGATGAGCTATCTCGGGCATCGCATCGGCAAACACATGGTCGGCGTCGAGCAGGATGTCGGTGCGTTCGGCGAAGGCGCGTTTCCTCTCTCGGGCGCGGGAATGGCCAGCACGCTCGCGGTGCCCGTCGGCAGTGCGATGTACCGTATCGGCGATATGTGGCACGGCCGTGTGCGAGCAGCGCTCTCTTGAAGAGAAGACGAACACCGTAACCTAGGATCGCGAAGCATTAAAAGGAGCCGCAATGATCGAGCTGAACAAGGTGTCGAAATGGTATGGCGGCAATCGCGTATTGAACGACTGCACGGCGAACATTGCGCGCGGTGAAGTGGTCGTGATCTGCGGGCCGTCCGGGTCCGGCAAGTCCACGCTCATCAAGTCAGTCAATGGGCTGGAGGCGGTGCAGAGCGGGCAGATCGTCGTGGACGGCATCGACGTGACGGCGAAGCACGCGAATCTTTCGCGGCTACGGGCGCGCGTCGGCATGGTGTTCCAGCATTTCGAACTCTTTCCGCATCTCTCGGTGCAGCGCAACCTGATGCTCGCGCAGATGAACGTGCTCGGCCGCGCACGCGACGAAGCCGCTGAGCGCGCACGCTCGTTGTTGCGTCGCGTGGGCCTGAGCGGTCACGAGCACAAATATCCGGCGCAATTGTCGGGCGGCCAGCAGCAGCGCGTGGCGATCGCGCGGGCGCTTTCGATGGACCCCGTCGCGATGCTGTTCGACGAACCGACATCCGCGCTCGATCCCGAGATGGTCAACGAAGTGCTCGACGTGATGACCGCGCTCGCGCAGGACGGCATGACCATGCTGTGCGTCACGCACGAGATGGGCTTCGCGAAGCGCGTGGCCGACCGCGTGCTGTTCATGGACCGCGGCGTCATCGTGGAAGACGATACGCGCGAAGCCTTCTTCGAGCGTCCGCGCTCCGAGCGCGCAAGAGACTTTCTCTCGCGCATCCTGCATTGATCCAACCGCTGTCCAATCCAAGGGAGCCTCACCATGCGATTACTTCGTCTCGCACGCCATCTCGCCGTGGCCGCATCGTTCCTGGTCGGCGCGACGACCGCCGCCCACGCCGCCGATGATGTCGGCACATTGACGCCGGGGAAGATCGTCGCCGGTGTCGATGCGAACAACAAGCCGTACTCGTACATCGACAACGGCAAGATGACGGGCTTCGACGTAGAGTTGGTGCGCGCCATTGCAGCGAAGCTCGGGCTCACGGCCGACTTCCGCGCGCAGGACTTCGCGGGTCTCTTGCCGAGCGTGGCGAATCAGCAGGTCGATCTTGCGGCGGGCTCGATCTCGATCACGAAGGAACGCCTGAAGATGGTGGATTTCTCGGAAGGCTACCTGACGGGTCTATTGAGCGTCGGCACGCTGCCGGACAGCACGATCGGCGCGGATGTGGCATCGGTGAAGGACAAGCGCATCGGAGTGGTGCAGGGGACCATCGAAGACACGTATTCGCAGAGCTATCTGCCGGGCGCGCAGATCGTCCGCTTTCCGAATATCAACGCGGGCTTTCTCGCGTTGCGCAACAAGTACATCGACGGCTACTTCATCGACAAGACCTTGCTCGAAGGCCTGCAAGGGAAGTATCCGGACCTGAAGCTCGCCGACAAGCTCGATATCTCCGCTTCGAATTTGCCCGCCGGTTTCCCTATCCGCAAGGGCAACGCGAAGCTCGAAGCGGCGGTGAACAAGGCCATCGGCGAACTGGTGGCGGACGGCACGTGGCTCAAGCTCTATCAGCAGTTCAATCCCGGCTATCCGAAGCCTGATCCGATGCCGCCGTATGCGATGAAGTAACCGCCCGCCAACGTTGCTTCGTCACGCCTCGTCAAGCGCAAGGAGAGAGTCCTCATGAATGCGTTCCTGCAGAACTTCCTGGATTGGCCGCTGCTCGTCGAATCGCTGCCGACGCTGATCGGCACGGGTCTCGTCAACACGCTGATCCTGTCGGTGATCTCCACTGCGCTCGGCATCGTGGCAGGCATGGCGCTGGCGCTGTGCGCCGTATCGCATACGCGCTGGCTGACCTGGCCCGTGCGCGTTTTCGTGGATGTCTTCCGCGGCCTGCCCGCCGCGCTGGTCATCCTCGTGGTCGGGCAGGGGCTCGCGCCCGTCGGACTCTCGCTGTTCGGGCCGAATCCGTATCCGCTTGCGATCGTCGCGCTGGCGCTCGTTTCGTCGGCGTATATCGCGGAGATTTTCCGGTCGGGGATTCAGAGCGTCGGGCGCGGACAGATGTCGGCGTGCCAGGCGCTCGGCATGACATACTGGAGCGGCATGCGTCATGTGATCGTGCCGCAGGGCGTGCGGCGCATTCTGCCCGCGCTCGCAAATCAGTTCATCTCCATCGTCAAGGATTCGAGCCTCGTGTACTTCCTCGGGCTGCTCACTTCGCAGCGCGATCTGTTCACCATCGGGCAGAATGCGGCGGTCAATACGGCCAACCTGTCGCCGCTCGTCGCGGCAGGCGCCGTGTATCTGCTCATCACCGTGCCGCTCACGCACGCGATCAATCATCTGGACCGCTGGACCAATCGCTTCATCAATCCCGCCGCGCGCCAGCAAAAGAACTCGCGCGCCCTGCGCAACGTGCGCGCTGAAGAAGCGCTGCAATCGCAGACGGCGGCCGTGGCCGAGCGTCGTCCGTAACTCTCACTTCGACAAAAGAAACCATGGGTCCTAAAGTCGACACCGTCGCCGACGATATCAAGCTGCCCGAACGCGCCGATGTAGTCGTGATCGGCGGCGGCATCATCGGCGTATCAACGGCGCTTGCGCTGCACGAAAAAGGGCTGTCCGTCGCGCTGTGCGAGAAGGGGCACATCGCGGGCGAGCAGTCGAGCCGCAATTGGGGCTGGGTGCGCGTGACAAGGCGCGATCCCCGCGAATTCCTGCTCAGCATCGAAAGCCTCAAGATCTGGCGCACGCTCGACAGAAAGCTCGGCATCGACACGGGCTTCAATCAATGCGGCATCCTGTACGTATCGAACGATGACGCCGTGCTCGAACGTCATCGTGACTGGCTGAAGCGCGCTCGCGAGATGGCCGGCGACGATGCCTTCGACACACGCGAAGTGGACACGCATGAAATCTCGCGGCTGCTGCCCGGCGCGACGCAGACGTTCAAGGGCGGCATCTTCACGCCGGGCGATGCCCGCGCCGAACCGCAAAAGGCCGCGCCCGCCATCGCAAATGCGCTGCGACGCAAGGGCGTCAGCATTCTCACGCCGTGCGCGGTGCGCGGCATCGAGACGAGCGGCGGTCGCGCGAGCGCGGTCGTCACCGAACACGGGACGATTCGCTGCGATGCGGTCGTCGTGGCGGGCGGCGCATGGACGCGTTATTTCTGCGGCAATCTCGGCGTGGAACTGCCGCAACTGCTCACGCGTGCGTCCGTGCTGCGTACCGAACCGCTCGAAGGCGGTCCCACATGCAGCGCCAATAACGAGGAATTCGCGTTTCGCAAGCGCGCGGACGGCGGCTACACGGTCGCGTATGGCATGCGCACGCACGCCGATCTCACGCCCGATTCCTTCCGCCTCTTCTTCAAATACATCGAAGCATTGAAGAGCCAGATGGGCGCGCTGCAGATTCACATCGGCAAGCGTTTCTTCGATGAACTCAAGCGGCCGCGCCGCTGGGCGCTGAACGAATCGACGGTTTTCGAGCATGTCCGCACGCTCGATCCGGACCCCGTGGTGCCTTACGTCGACAAGGGTCTCAAGGCCTTTACCGAAGCGTTTCCGCAGTTGTCGGGCGCGCGCATCGCGCAGCGTTGGGCCGGCTATATCGACGTGACGCCGGACGCCATTCCCGTCATCTCCGGCGTGGCGCGCGTGCCGGGCATGTTCATCGGCACCGGGTTCTCGGGACACGGCTTCGGTATCGGGCCGGGCGCGGGCAGGCTGATGGCGGACCTCGTGAACGGCGACGCACCGCTCGTCGATCCGCACGCGTTCCGTCTCGAGCGCTTCAGCGACGGCTCGAAAATCACCATCGACGCGGGCTTCTGATACGCAAGGACCGACAGCACATGGGATGGCATATGGACAAAGTGGCGATGGTGTCGGGTGCGAGCCGCGGCATCGGACGTGAGATCGCGCTGGAACTGGCGCGGCGCGGCTACAGGCTGTCGCTCGGCCTGCGCGATACGAACGCCTGCGATGGCGTGCCGGATGCGTTGCTGCATCCCTACGAGGCGCGCGATCCCGACGCCGCCCGCGCCTGGGTGGACGCGACGATCGCGCGCTTCGGCCGCATCGACGTGCTGGTAAGCAACGCGGGCATCTGCCGCATGATCGACTTCGATACCGGCACCGATGCGCTCCTGACCGAGACTTTCGAGATCAACGTCAACGCGCCTTTCCGGCTCGTGCAGGCGGCGCTGCCGCATTTGCGCCGCGCGGGGGCCGGACGCTTCGTGCAGCTTGCGTCGCTCTCAGGCAAGCGCGTCAAGAACCTGAACGTCGGCTATCAAATGTCGAAGCACGCGATGGTGGCGCTCACCCATGCGGTGCGGCGCGCCGGCTGGGACGATGGCGTGCGCGCGACTGCGGTGTGCCCCGGCTTCGTGAATACCGACATGGCCGCCGGCATCGCCGATATCGAACCGATGGCGATGACGCAGCCGCAAGACCTGGCGCTTCTGGTGGTCAATACCATCGAGTTGCCGAATACGACGAGCGTGGCGGAACTGCTCGTCAACTGCCGGTATGAGGAGACGCTTTAGCGGAGGCTCGCGGTGCATCGGGCGAAGGCAAGGTCAGTCGTCCGGCGGCGCATCGGGCATCGTCTGCCGCGCGACGCGAATCGCGGTGCGGCTGACCGACTGTTTGGTCTGATCGTATCGAACCACCGCGAAGACGAGAATCGGCTTGCCCTTATAACGATCCGTCAATCGCCAGATCATGTCGAGCTGGCCGTCGGTATATACCTTGTCGGCAAGCCTTAGTGCGCGAGTCTGAAGACATGAGCTGATCGCACGGCTCGCCGCAGCGCCCATGCTTTGCGCATCGTCCAGGCTCATCGCCGATGACGCGGGCCGTTCTGCGAACAACATGTTCGGCCACTCGCCGCCCGCGCCGACCTTGACATCGAAATCGAGCAGGCGCAGTGACGATGCGTGCAGGGACATGTCGGAGCCTGTCTCGGTGATGCGCCCGAGCGTCGAGCGAAAGTCGGTCTGCGCGGCCGCGATGATCGCAAGAATCTGGCCGCACGCGCGTTCTTTCGACTTGTGTTTGCGAGCCGTGCGGCCGACGTCGTCGATCACATCATCGACAAGCGGCACGGCTCGCAGCGTCCATGCAGGGTCCGACAAGGATGCGTTCCATACGACGCGATATTGCGTGGGCCAAGGCTCGCGCCAATCGGTGACGACCCATTGCAGCAGCTTCGCCGATCCGCTTACGCGGCTGGGGCCGACCACCGGTTCGTTCAGGCACGCCGCGATCTTCCTCAATGCGGACTGAGCGCGCATTCGCGCGACCGACGGAATGAGATTGCTTTCGGCAGGCATGCATTCGAGCGCTGGCGGCAAGACGAGCGCGGTGACATCGCAACGCAACAGCTCGGGCATTGGCGAGCGCGCGAGATGATAGGTTGCCTCGCCATCGACTCGTTCCGTATGGCGCGGGTCTTCTCCGACGATATGCGCGACGAAGTCGTGTTGCGCGGATGCGCTGACTGCACGAACGGCACTGCAGTCGTCGGCGCGGACAAGGTTAGTGAGCGTCACGTTTGCCGTGAGCACGAGAGCAAGCCGCAACCAACATAAGCCTGGCATTTTCAGCCCTCCCATGAACGTAGGAAGAAGCTTGATTGCGCGGATTCGTTTGCGCGCGCGGGGCCATTTACTTCAGTAATAAAACAAGACGCGAAAAAAGCAAGGATGGGGAAAGAGAAGTGTCTTGAGTATGGAATGAACGTGCGATCAGTTGAGGCGTTGCGATCGTCACGCTAATGCGCACACAGGAAGTCAAGCGAAAAAGGCCGCACTCATCGCGCAGCCTTCGTCTCATTGAGGTGATGCAAGACAGGATCAATTTCCATTGTTATCCCGGCTTCGATCCCGGGCGCGCAGGGCTGATCGCGAGACTGGCAAACGGACAAACAATAATGTAAATAGGATGACTAAGTTCCAGCACACCAGCATGGAGCGCGACGAGGGCTTGCATGCGATTGCCTAAGTAATACGGAACGGAAAATTAGTCCTTGCAAGCGCGTGTCGGGCCAACTCGAAAGAAGAAGCGCCGCCTCTTCGACATATCACCCCACTGAAAGCCTTGTAATCTTCAGCCCACGACACGCCCCTTCCCCCGATACCGGTAGGGATTACACCGTCCCTAGTACAAGCCCTAGTCCCTATTTAACCGGCCATTACCTTACCCGTTAGCGCCCCCCTACACTTGGCAACGAAAGGAGGAACGAACTCATGTCGAAACTGATTCACACGATGATCCGCGTGCGTGACCTCGACAAGTCACTGCGCTTCTATCAGGACGCGTTGCAATTGGGCGTTGCGCATCGGCTGGATTTTCCGGACTTCACGCTCGCCTATCTGCGTAACGATGAGACCGCGACCGAACTCGAACTCACGTGGAACAAAGGACGCACCGAGCCTTATACGCACGGCGACGGTTACGGCCATGTGGCGGTGAGCGTCGAGGATGCGAAAGTGGAACGCGAACGATTGATCGGTCTCGGCATGGAGCCGCTCGACCTGAAGGAATTCAAGGGCGAGGATGGCCAACTCATCGCGCGCTTCTTCTTCATTCTGGACCCCGACGGATACAAGATCGAAGTGCTCGAGCGTCACGGGCATTACGAATAAGACACGCTAAAAAAAAAGACGCCATACATAAGCTGGAGCGTTACCCCACAAGGAGAGAGACATGCGAGACACGATCATCCCGATCGTCGCGCCGGCTCGCGCGCACGACGGTCAGCATAGTCATGCCCAACCATCCGCGTCGCCGCGAATCGCACTGACGCGCCGCGAATTCCTGCGCGGATCGGGCGTGCTCGTCGGGACGCTTGCGTTCACGTCGATATTCGCGAGCCTCGCGCCGAGCCGCGTATGGGCGCTGGAATTGCAGGGTCTCGATACGCATCAGGGCGAAGTGCTGCTCGCGTTCACGAAGCAAGTGTTTCCGCACAAGACGCTCGACGATGCCGTGTATGCGCTCGCCGTGAAGGACATCGACGCGAAAGCCAAGGCCGATCCCGCGGTGCGCCAGCAAATTGCCGACGCCATCGCGAAGCTCGATGCAGGCGCAGGCTCCGACTGGAGCAAGCGCGCGCCCGATCAGCAGGCAAGCGACGTCGCGGCGCTCGCCGGCACGCCGTTCTTCGAGACCGTGCGAACCACCGGTGTCGTCTCGCTCTACAGCAACGCGATGGCCTACGCGCACTTCGGATACGGCGCATCGCAGGGCGATGGCGGGTATCTCTATCAAGGCTTCAATAATCTGTCGTGGCTGCCCGACCCGCCCGCTGGTGACAGTGGTCCGATCCCGAAAGATAGCTAAAGGCGCGAGCCTCGCGGCATCGAACGGAAACGGACAACGGTTGAGGGAGACAGTCATGTACGCAGAGAACAAAGTGCAGTTCAAACACGGCGACGATCATGTCGTGGTGGTCATCGGATCGGGTGCGGGCGGCGGCACGCTTGCCAACGAACTCGCGCAGAAGGGCATCGACGTGGTCGTGCTCGAAGCCGGCGCGATGCATACGCAAGGCGATTTTTCGACGGAAGAATGGAACGCGTTCAAACAGCTCTCATGGCTCGACAAGCGCACGACATCGGGTTCGTGGCGCGTCGCGAAAGACTTTCCGAATCTGCCCGCGTGGATCTGCAAGACCGTCGGCGGCACGACGGTGCATTGGGCGGGCGCGAGCCTGCGCATTCAGCCCTATGAATTCAAGGCCAAAAGCACGTATGGCGACATCAAGGACGCCAACCTGCTCGACTGGCCCGTGAGCCGCGCAGAACTCGACCCGTACTACGATCGCGCCGAAAAAAAGATGGGCGTGACGCGCACCAACGGCTTGCCGGGGCTTCCCGGCAACAACAACTTCAAGGTGATGTCGGCAGGCGCGATGAAGGTCGGCTACAAAGAGTGCAACACGGGTCACATGGCGATCAACAGCACCGTGCGCGACGATCGCACGCACTGCTTTCAGCGCGGCTTCTGCTTTCAGGGCTGCCGCATGGGCGCGAAGTGGTCCACCCTCTACACCGAGATTCCGCGCGCGCAAACGACAGGCCGCATGGAACTGCGTCCGCAATCGCATGTCGTGAAGATCGAGCATGACGCGCGCGGCAAGGCAACGGGCGTCGTGTATTTCGACAAGGACGGCAAGATACAGCGGCAGAAGGCGCGCATCGTGGCGGTGGCGGGCAATTCGATCGAAACGCCGCGTCTGTTGCTCAACTCGAATTCGAGCAAGTTCCCCGATGGCCTCGCGAATGGCTCGGGGCAAGTGGGCCGCAACTACATGCGGCATACGACGGGTTCCGTCTACGGCGTGTTCAACGAGAAGGTCGAGATGTTCAAGGGCACGACGATGGCGGGCATTATTGAAGACGAGGCGAAGTTCGATCCGAAGCGCGGCTTCGCGGGCGGCTATCACATGGAGACCATTTCGCTCGGCTTGCCGTTCTATGCCGCGTTCGTCGATCCGGGCGCATGGGGCCCGAGCTTCACGCAGGTCATGGACGAATACGCGTACACGGCGGGCATGTGGATCGTCGGCGAGGACATGCCGCGCGAGAGCAATCGCATCACGCTGAATAGCGATGTCAAGGACCAGTACGGCATGCCGGTGCCGAACGTGCACTTCGACGATCACCCGAACGACGAAGCGATGCGCACTCACGCCTACAAGCAGGGCAGCGCCGTGTACGAGGCGGCGGGCGCGAAGGCGACCTACATCGTGCCGCCGTATCCTTCGACGCACAATCTCGGCACGGCGCGCATGAGTGCGAAGGCGGAAGACGGCGTGTGCAATTCGCACGGTCAGACGCACGAAGTGACGAACCTTTTTATTTCCGATGGCAGTCAGTTCACCACCGGCGCGGCCGAGAATCCGACGCTCACCATCGTCACGCTGGCGATCCGGCAGGCGGATTACATCGCGCAGCAAATGAAGGCGCGGCGTGTGTAGGTCCGGCGTGCTCCGGACTATGCCCGATTGTTCGTAGCCGCATGTTGCGCTAGCCTTGAAAATCGACGCCGGGTCCGCGCGGGCCCGGCTCCTGAACGCACGGAGACGACGCCATGTGTGGGGTTTATATCAACGCGGACCCGATTCTCTACGAATCGCGCACTCGTTCGCTGCGTATTCACGGCGTGATCACCACGGTCCGGCTGGAGAATCTGTTCTGGGACGTGCTGCAGGAAATTGCCGGTCTCGAGAATCTGACGACGAGTCAGTTCGCCGCGAAACTCTATGACGAACTCGTCGCGTTGCGCGGCGAAATGCCGACCAATTTCGCATCGTTTTTACGCGTGTGCTGTCTGCGTTATCTTTCGATGCGTGAAGCAAAAAAGCCTGTCGCGAAGCCGGATGCGCGTGCCCCTTCGGCTTCGGCGGTCTCCTACAGTGATTCCAATTTGCACGTTCTGAAGGCGGGATAAACGCGCGCCTGCTGCGTTTGCGCAGCCGGTGCGCGGAATGGATATTGCTGTCCTCAAGTGTGTCTCTTGCTCGACGCTTTCTTTCCAGCGCGATAACGCGTGCGTCGTCCAATGAAGCCCAATAGAGAGGATTGCAAGATGCGCCTGAACAGGTCTTTCACGCTTCGCACTGGCCGGCATCGTATGAGTGCTTTTTGCCGTGCATCGATATTCGCGTTGATGGCGACGTCGGCTTCGCTGTCGCAAGCGGCCACCAACGATAGTCCCGAAAAATTCCTCGCCGATGCGCTGCAGGATGGCCGCGCGGAAGTAGAGACTTGCCAGCTCGCGTTGAAATCGTCGCACGATGCGGCGGTGCAAGCTTTCGCTAAACGCATGATTCAGGATCATCAGGCGATGAATGACCGGATCGTCGCGTTAGCGAAACAAAAGGGCTACCGCATGCCCGACAAACTCACCGTGACTCAACGCGCGACCTACACCGCGCTCAAGCCGCTGAGCGGACATGCGTTCGACAGCATGTTCATGAAGCACAATGTCTCCGACCACGAGTCCGATATCAAGCTCTTCAGCGATCAGGCGGTCCATGCCAGCGATGAGGACGTCCGTGCGCTCGCCGGCGACGGACTGGCGACCTTGCGCGAGCATCTTCAGCTTGCGAAGCAGACGGACGCGGAAATCAAGAAGTGATTTCCGCGCTCAATGCACTTTCGCCGTGGAGAACACATTGATGATGACCACGCCCACCACGATGAAGCCAAGGCCGAGCACGGCAGGCGCATCCAGGCGCTGACGGAAGACGAAGAAGCTCACGGTAGAAATGAGAACGATGCCGAGCCCGCTCCATATCGCGTAAGCGAGCCCTACAGGAATCGTCTTTAAAACGACGGAAAGGAAATAGAACGCGCCGAGATAACACGTGGCCATCGCAACGGTCGGCGCGAGCTTCGTGAACTGATCCGACTTCTGCAGGCAAGTCGTCCCGGCAATCTCAAGCAGGATCGCTATGAAAAGCGCTCCGTACGCCGACATTTTTTCGTTGGTCATGGTAGCGGGAACGTGCTTGTCACGATGCGCTGCGGCTCTGGCCCGTCATGCGCAGGAACCAGAGCCGCCGCATGCTCAGTGGTTCGCCAGATAGGCTTTCACCGCGGGCAGTCCCGGCTTTCCATCCAAAGTGGTCACGCCGGCAAGCCAGCTGTCGAGCACTGAAGGATTTGCTTTCAGCCAGTCCAGCGTTGCCTTGTTCGGGTCTTCCTTGTCCATGATGTGAGTCATGATCTGATTCTCCATGGACGTGGTGAATCGCAGATTGGCGAATAGCTTGGCCGCATTCGGGCATCGCGCGGCGTAATCGGTCGGCTGCACCGTGTACACCTTCGCTTCGCCATAGTTCGGTCCGAAGACATCGTCGCCGCCCGACAAATAATTCATCTTCATCCGCACGTTCATCGGATGAGGTTCCCAGCCGAGAAAGACAATCCACTCCTTGTTCTGCACCGCCCGATTCACCTGCACCAGCATTCCGGCTTCGCTCGATTCGACGAGCTTGAATTTGCCGAGGCCGAACTGATTCGTCTTGATCATCTTGTCGATCAGGCCATTCGCCTCGTTCCCCGGCTCGATGCCGTAGATCTTGTAATGCAGCTTGTCCGCATTCTTCGCGATGTCCGCGAAACTACGGATGCCCGCCTGATAAACATAGTCGGGAACGGCCAGCGTGTATTTGGCGCCAGTGAGATTGGGCGGATTCACCACCTTGATCGTTCCACCCTTGACGAACGGTTCGATGACCGGGTCCATGGAAGGCGACCAATAGCCGAGGAACGCGTCGATCTGTTTCGATTTCACGCCTGCAAACGTGATGGGTTCGGACGCGATGATCTTCGAAGGCGCATAGCCTAAGCCCTGCAAGACGTTGGTGGCGAGACCCGTCGTTGCGGCGATATCGGACCATCCGATGTCGGCCATGCGAATGGCGCGGCATGTCGCGGGGTCTGCCGCGTGCGCACTCACGACGAAGCTGCTGGCGATTGCAAGGGTACGTGCCGTCCAGGCCAAGATTTGTTTCATCGCTGCTCCAGATGAGTGGGTTGATTCTGCGTGCTTGCCGTCTTCGCGGCAGAGGCATCCGTTCGTCTACCGGTGCGGCCCGCGACGTAGTAGGGCGCGTTAGCCTTATCGAGTGCCTCGATGCCGCGAATGCGATCCGCGATCTTTTCCGCGAGCATGATCGTCGGCGCATTGAGATTGCCCGTCGTGATCTGCGGCATGATCGACGCATCCACTACGCGCAACCCTTGCATGCCATGAACGCGGCCTTCGCCGTCGACGACAGCCATATCGTCATAGCCCATCTTGCATGAGCACGACGGGTGATAAGCGGTCTCGGCTTTGGCGCGCACGAAGGCATCGAGTTCGGCATCGCTCGCTGCGTCGTCGCCGGGATGAAGCTCTTCTCCGCGATAGCGAGCGAGTGCGGGCTGACGCATGATGTCCCGCGTGATGCGGATCGCGTCGCGGAACTCACGCCAGTCCAAAGGATCGGCCATGTAGTTGAAGAGAATGCTCGGATGCGCGTTTGGATCGCGCGACTTGAGCTTCACGCGCCCGCGGCTCGGCGAACGCATCGATCCGACATGCGCCTGGAAGCCATGCATCTTGATCGCGTTGGAGCCGTTGTAATTGATCGCAACCGGCAGGAAGTGATACTGGATGTTGGGCCAGAGGTCATCGTCGCGGGTGCGGATAAAGCCGCCCGCCTCGAAGTGATTCGTCGCGCCGACGCCCGTCCCCTTCGTGAGCCATTCGAGGCCGATGGCGGGCTGATTCCACCACTGCAATGCAGGGTAAAGCGACACCGGTTCCTTGCACGCGTACTGCATGTACATCTCGAGATGATCCTGCAGGTTCTCGCCGACGCCCGGCAGATCGTGCACGACCGGAATCTCCAACTCCTTCAGCCACGATGACCGTCCGACGCCCGAGCGCTGCAACAATTGGGGCGATGCAATCGCGCCGCAGCACACGAGCACTTCGCGCCGGGCATGCACGGTCGCGCGCTGGCCGCTTTCCAGATATGCAACGCCTATCGCGCGCTTGCCCGAGAACAGCACGCGGTCGGTGGTGGCATGCGTCACGATCGTCAGATTCGCACGATGCCTCGCGCGGTCCAGATAGCCGCGCGCCGTGCTCGCGCGCCGTCCGTTCGCGGTGACCGTGCGGTCCATCGGGCCGAAGCCTTCTTGCCGATAGCCGTTGAGATCGTCCGTGCGCGCGTAGCCCGCCTGCACGCCCGCCTCGACCATCGCGGCGAAGAGGGGATTGTTGCCGGGCTTGCTCGTCGTCACATGAACGGGGCCATCGCCGCCGTGATATTCGTTCGGTCCGATATCGCGCGTCTCCGCCTTGCGGAAATACGGCAGGCAGTCGAGATAGCCCCAGTTTTCGAGGCCCGGCATCGATGCCCAGTTGTCGTAGTCGAGCGCATTGCCGCGTATGTAGCACATGCCGTTGATCAGCGACGATCCCCCCAGCCCCTTGCCGCGCCCGCATTCCATGCGGCGATTGTTCATGTGTGGCTCGGGTTCGGTTTCATAAGCCCAGTTATAGCGGCGTCCTTGCAGCGGATACGCGAGTGCCGCGGGCATCTGCGTGCGAAAGTCGAAGCGATAGTCCGGCCCGCCCGCTTCGAGCAGCAGCACGGTCACGTCCTCGTCTTCGGTCAGGCGCGACGCGAGCACATTGCCCGCCGATCCCGCACCGACGATGATGTAGTCGTATTCCTTCGCGCTCATCGAAAAGCTCCTTAAAACACGGCTCGATACGGTCCGAGTTCGACTTGCACCGACTTGATGCGCGTATAGGCGTTCAAGGTCACGATGCCATTCTCGCGGCCGATGCCCGACTGTTTGTATCCGCCCACGGGCATCTCGGCCGGCGACTCGCCCCACGTATTGATCCAGCAGATACCCGCATCCAGCCGATGAATCACGCGATGCGCACGCGACAGGTTCTCGGTCACGACGCCCGCCGCGAGTCCATAGGCGGTATCGTTGGCGCGAGCGATGGCCTCGTCCTCATCGTCGAAAGCGAGCAGGCACATGACGGGGCCGAATATCTCTTCACGCACGATGCGCATGTCGTCGCGGCAATCCGCGAACACGGTCGGCTCGACGTAATGGCCGCGCGCGAATGCGCCATCGGTCAGGCGCGCACCGCCCGCGACGAGCCGCGCGCCTTCGCGCTTGCCGCTGTCGATATAGGCGAGCACCTTCTGCAATTGCGCCGCGCTGGCGAGCGGGCCGAAGTTCGTGTCGGGATCATCCGGCGCGCCGATGCGAATGCGCTTCACGCGCTCGGAGATCAAGGCTTCGAACTGTTCGACGACACCGCGCTGAACGAACACGCGCGTGCCGTTCGTGCATACCTGGCCCGAGCTGAAGAAGTTCGCGCTCATCGCGATATCGGCGGCGCGTTCGAGGTTCGAGTCGTCGAACACGATCAGCGGCGACTTGCCGCCGAGTTCCATCGTCACTTCCTTGAGCGTCGATCCACCCGCGCTTGCCATTACCTTCTTGCCCGTCTCGACGCCGCCCGTGAACGATATCTTGTCGATGCCGGGATGCGCGGCGAGCATCGCGCCGACGCGGGCATCGCCCTGCACGACGTTGAAGACGCCTCGCGGAACGCCCGCTTCGACATAGATCTCCGCGAGCTTGAGCGCACTCAAAGGCGTGATCTCACTCGGCTTGAAGATCATGGCGTTGCCCGCCGCGAGCGCGGGCGCGGACTTCCAGCATGCAATCTGAATGGGATAGTTCCACGCGCCGATGCCGGCGCACACGCCGATCGGCTCGCGCCGCGTATAGACGAACGACGATTCGCGCAGCGGTATCTGCTCGCCTTCGATGGCGGTCGCGAGGCCCGCGTAGTACTCGATGACATCCGCGCCCGTGACGATATCGACGGCGCACGTCTCCGCGATCGGCTTGCCGGTGTCGAGTGTTTCGAGTGCGGCGAGCTCGTCGTTACGCGCGCGCAGCAGGTCCACCGCGCGTCGCAGGATGCGCGAGCGCTCCATCGCGGTCATCGCGGCCCATTCGCGCTGTCCCGCTCGCGCTGCTTGAACCGCGCGGTCGATGTCCGCCTGGGACGCCTGCTGCACGCGTGCGAGCGTTTCGCCCGAAGCGGGATTGAGCGTCTCGAAGGTTTCGCCGCTGGTCGCATCGACATATTCGCCGCCGATATGAAGCCGTTGCTCTTCGAATGCAGGCATGGCGTCCGTCTCCCTGGTGTGTATGAACGAGATCAGTTTTGCGGCTGAATCATCAGGTCGATGTAGTCGTATGAGACGCGCAATGCGGTCTTCGTATCGAAAGGTCCGCCCGCGAGCGCGCCCCGCAGCCACAGGCCGTCGATCAACGCGGCGAGTCCCGTCGCGGCGCGGCGGGCAGCGGCCCGGCTCAGCACGCGCGAGAATTCGGCGCAGAGATTCGAGTAGAGACGCCGCGTGTTCACATACTGCAAACGCTGCAGGCTGTCCTTGTGCATGCTTTCCGACCAGAACGCGAGCCATGTTTTCATGACCGGCCCGTTGACCTGCTCGACATCGAAGTTCGCCGCGACGACCGCGCGCAGCTTCGAGCGCGGATCAGCCTTCGCGGCTCTGCGCCGGCGCGACGTGCCTTGCCACAGCGACCGCAGCACGTGGCGCATGGTGGCTTCGAGCAGGCCGTCCTTGTCGCCGAAGTAATGGCTCACGATGCCCGTCGAGATGCTCGCGCGCTGCGCCACTGAGGCGAGCGTGGCTCCATTCAGTCCGACCTCGTCGATGGTGAGCAACGTGGCATCGATGAGCTGTGCGCGGCGCACTTCCCGCATTCCGACTTTTGGCATGACGTTCGCCTTTGGCAAATGACGCAGCGGAGAAATCCATGTTCGGACCACCCGTTTGCGCCATGGGTTTACGAGCGGTTGAGGCCATGCTACGGTTTTTATATTGAACGGTCAATCAATAAAAATCAGGCGATACCCTTGGTCTGAGCCTCATGGTTAGCATGACTATGGTCGAGATGGATCGACCGTCGCACGTAGGCAGATTTGTGTCGCAATCAGTCGAGCCGTCGCGTATATGGCAACTTACTTTTACGTGTCGGCCCACAACAAGAGGACACGCTGATGCACAAGAAACCATACGCCCCACGACGCCTGTCCTTCATGACAGCGTTTGCACTTGCCGCAGCCTTCGCACCGGGAACGTCACACGCACAAAGCAGCGTGACGCTCTACGGCATTCTCGATGCAGGCATTACCTATGTGAACAACAGCGGCGGTTCGCACGTCTTCAAGTTCGATGACGGCATCTCCTACGGCAACCGTATCGGCTTTCGTGGGACGGAAGATCTGGGCGGTGGCTTGCAGGCGGTATTCGTGCTGGAATCGGGCTTCCATCTCGGCACGGGAAGCTACGCGTTCGGCGGCGCGGAGTTCGGACGTCAGGCTTATGTGGGCCTGAAAAGCAATGAGTGGGGCCAGGTATCGTTCGGTAATCAGCTCGATATGACCGAAGAGTTCGTGTATCTGTACAACATCTCCGCGTGGGCGAGCGGCTATGCGATTCACCAGGGCGACTTCGACCGCATGAACGGCGACCGCTTGCCGAATTCGGTCAAGTTCCTCTCGAGGGACTATGGCGGCTTCACGTTCGGCGGCATGTATTCGTTCGGCAACGTAGCGGGCAACTTCCATCGCAACAGCGCGTGGAGCGTGGGCGGGCACTATGCGGCGAATACGTTCAATCTCGGCATCGCCTATACGCAACTGAACAATCCGAACGGCATCTATGCGTTCGATCCTTACGCGATGATCGGCGCTCATACGTTCCTCGGACAGCCGACCGTCACCATCGATCCGGTCACGGGCGCGCGCACCGATCTCTATGCCACCAACGCGTTCCCCACCGACAAGCAAGGCGCGCTGGCCGTGGGCGGCGCGTGGACCATCGGCAACCTGATGCTGTCGGGCAATTTCACGTGGACGAGCATCAAGGGACTGGGCGTGACTTCGTACATGAAAGTGTATGAGGCAGGCGCGTCCTACAACTTCAGGCCCGACATCGCGCTCTACGGCGGCTATCAGCACACGCGCTTCGAAGGCAATCACTGGAACCAGGGATCGCTCGGCCTGCATTATCTGCTGTCGAAGCGCACCGACGTCTACATCTCCGGCGATTACCTGCGCGCGTCCGGTCCCGTGGATGCGGTCATCGGCTATAGCTTCACGCCCTCGACCTCGAACACGCAGGCCGATGTCCGCGTCGGCATGCGGCATTCCTTCTAGTGTTCACGCAGCCCGCGCGGTGACCACGGCGCGCAATGCGCTGCGGTCCTGCCGCGGACTCGCATTGAAGCGCGCGCGATACGTCCGCGAAAAGTGCGATGGCGATTCGAAGCCGCACGCGACACAGACCGCAAGAATGGACATGTCGGTTTGCTGAAGCAGTTCGCGCGCGCGCGTGAGCCGCAAGCCCAGATAGAAATGCGTCGGCGTGTCCTTCAGCGCCGAGCAGAATAATCGTTCGAGCTGACGCCGCGTGACACCGATCGATTCGGCAAGCGCATCCGGCGCCAGCGGCTCTTCCATGTGCTGCTCCATCACGCCGATGACCTGAATGAGCTTGCGATTGTGGATGCCATAACGTGCCGCGATCTTCATGCGCTGATGGTCGCTGCGCTGACGGATGCGCCCGAGCACGAACTGCTCCGACACCTGCGCGGCAAGCTCCGCGCCGTGATCGCGCGCGATGATATCCAGCATCATGTCGATGGACGCCGTGCCGCCCGCACACGTGATGCGCCGCGCGTCGATCTCGAACAGCTCCTGACTCGTTTCGATCGACGGATACCGCTCCGAGAACGCAGCCAGCGCCTCCCAGTGCAAGGTCGCGCGCTTGCCTGCGAGCAGACCCGCCTCGGCGAGAATGAAGCTGCCCGTGTCGATGCCGCCGAGCGTCGCGCCCGCGCGATCCAGCCGGCGCAACCACTCGCCGATGCCCCGCGTGTACCGTGCGAACGGCTCGAATCCCGACACGACGATGACCGTGCGCGCATCGGCTGCATCGTCGATCGAGCAGTCCGCGTTCAGCGAAATGCCGTTGCTCGCGACGACCGGCCCGCCATCGACCGACAGAATGTGCCAGCGATAAAGCTCGCCCCGGAAGCGATTGGCGACGCGCAAAGGCTCGATGGCCGACATGAAGCCGATCGACGAGAACTGGGGCAGAACGAGAAAGTGGAAGTCTTGAGGAACGGGCATCGAAGGAATGGGCACCAGGCGGCGATACTCGACGGTAGCAAGCGCAAAAACAGTGCGCAATCGGGCATGCCCCTGAAAACCCTGACGTCGCTGGCAGGCAACTCGCAGTCGCAATCGGTCGTTCAGGTGTTTTAATGCGGCGGTACTTTCTACTCACGTTCTTTCGACGGTCACCCCACCATGAAACTTCGCCTGCTCTCGATTTTCGTTGCATCGCTCTGCGCGGCCAACGTCGCTTACGCCGACGATGACGCATCCTGCCGCACCGTGCGTTTCGTCGATATCGGCTGGACCGACATCACCTCGACGACCGCGCTCGCGTCCGTCCTCTTCGAAGGCCTCGGGTATACGCCACGCACGACGGTGGCGTCGGTGCCCATTTCGCTGGCGGGCCTGAAGAGCAAGCAGATCGATGTCTCGCTCGGCTACTGGTGGCCAGTGCAGGAAAAGGCGGTGCAGCCGTTCCTCGATGCGAAGACCATCGACAAGATCGAGCCGCCGAACCTTTCGGGCGCGAAGGCGACGCTCGCCGTGCCGGGCTATGCATACGACGCCGGCATCAAGACCTTCGCGGACATCGCCAAGCACAGGGACGAACTCGGCGGCACGATCTACGGCATCGAGCCGGGCAGCAGCGCCAACGCCAAGATCCAGAAGATGATCGACACGAATCAGTTCGGCCTCGGCGGTTTCAAGCTGGTGCAGTCGAGCGAGGCGGGCATGCTGGTGACGGTCGAGCGCGCGATTCGCGAGAAGAAGCCTGTGGTGTTCCTCGCGTGGGAGCCGCATCCGATGAACATCCAGATGAAGATCAACTATCTGTCCGGCGGCGACGACGTATTCGGTCCCAACTATGGCGAAGCGCGCGTCTACACGCTGACGAACTCGGACTTTCTCACGCGCTGCCCGAATGCGGGCAAGCTGGTCAGAAACCTGCACTTCACGACCGACCTCGAGAACCGCCTCATGCAGCCGGTGATGAGCAAGGAGCGTCCGGCCGAAGCCGCGAAGGCTTATCTGAAGAGCAATCCGCAATTGCTCGATTCATGGCTTGCCGGCGTGAAGACCGTCGATGGAAAGGACGGCCTGCCCGCCGTCAAGCAGTATCTCGGACTCTGAATGGCCGGACCGGTGACATGTTCACCGGCTTTCACAAACGATTAGCTATCCAAATCAAATCATGAACTACGACGTCATCGTGACCTGTGCTGTCACCGGCGCGGGCGATACCACCTCCCGCCATCCCGCGATTCCCGTCACGCCGAAGCAGATCGCGGATGCTGCGATCGAAGCGGCGCGTGCGGGCGCGACCGTCGCGCATTGTCATGTGCGCGACCCGCGCACCGGACGCGGCAGCCGCGATCCCGCGCTTTACCGCGAAGTGGTCGATCGCATTCGCTCGTCGGATGTCGATGTCATCATCAATCTGACGGCCGGCATGGGCGGCGATCTGGAGATCGGCGCAGGCGAAGAGCCGATGCGCTTCGGCAAGGGCACGGATCTCGTCGGGGGCCTCACGCGTCTTGCTCATGTCGAAGACTTGCTTCCCGAGATCTGCACGCTCGATTGCGGCACGCTCAATTTCGGCGACGGCGACTATATCTATGTATCGACGCCCGCGCAGTTGCGCGCGGGTGCGAAGCGCATCCAGGAACTCGGCGTCAAGCCCGAGCTGGAGATATTCGACACGGGCCATCTATGGTTCGCGAATCAGTTGTTGAAAGAAGGCCTGCTCGATGCGCCGCCGCTCTTTCAACTTTGCATGGGCATTCCGTGGGGTGCGCCGCCGGACACGGGCACGATGAAGGCGATGGTCGACAACCTGCCGCCCGGCGCGCATTGGGCGGGCTTCGGTATAGGCCGGATGCAAATGCCGATGGTCGCGCAGGCGATGCTCCTCGGCGGCCATGTGCGCGTGGGACTCGAAGACAACCTGTGGCTCGATCGCGGCGTGCACGCGAGCAACGGAACGCTGGTTCAGCGCGCCATCGAGATCATCGAAAGACTGGGCGGCCGCGCGCTCACGCCCGCCGAAGGACGCAAGAAGCTCGGCTTGCCGCCGCGCGGCGAACGTCTGCTGGAAAAGCGTGCAGTCGAGCAATTCGCCTGAGAGCAAGAGGAGAAAGGACATGCAAGTTAAGCAATTCGCCGCGCTCGGCGTGGGCGTTATCGGTAGCGGATGGGTCTCTCGCGCGCTCGCGCATGGTCTCGATGTCACCGTGTGGGACCCGTCGCCGGACGCCGAAGCAATCGTGCGTGCGAACGTCGCGAATGCGTGGCCTGCACTGCAACGCGTGGGGCTGGCGCCGGGCGCATCACAAGAACGGCTGCGCGTGGCCGCGACAGTCGAGGAATGCGTCGCGGATGCGGACTTCATTCAGGAAAGCGCGCCGGAGCGCGAGGAACTCAAGCTCGCGCTGCATGAGCGCGTGAGCCGCGCAGCGAAGCCCGAGGCCATCATCGCGTCATCGACGTCGGGGCTTTTGCCGAGCGATTTCTATGCGAACGCGGTCCGCCCGGAGCGATGCATCGTCGGACACCCGTTCAATCCGGTCTATCTGCTGCCGCTCGTCGAAGTGCTCGGCGGCGGGCATACGTCGGAAGAGTCGATCGATGATGCGATCACGTTCTATTCGAGCATCGGCATGCGGCCGTTGCGCGTGCGTGCCGAAGTGCCGGGGTTCATCGCCGACAGATTGCTCGAAGCGTTGTGGCGCGAGGCGCTGCATCTCGTGAACGAGGGCGTCGCGACCACCGGCGAGATCGACGACGCCATCCGCTACGGCGCGGGCATTCGCTGGTCGTTCATGGGCACGTTCCTGACCTATACGCTTGCGGGCGGCGAAGCGGGCATGCGGCACTTCATGCAGCAGTTCGGGCCGGCGCTGGAATTGCCGTGGACGAAACTCGTCGCGCCGAAGCTCACCGACGAACTCATCGATCGCGTCGTGGATGGCACCGCGAAGCAGACGAACGGGCGTAGCATCAAGGATCTCGAACGGTATCGCGACGACTGCATCACGAGTGTCATCGCGGCGATCGCTGAGGCAAAGGCGCGCCACGGCATTGAGGACTGAACGATGATCTACCGCGACACGGTCAGGCCCGAATGGGTCGACTACAACGGCCACTTGCGCGATGCGCACTACATGCTGATCTACAGCCTCGCGACCGATGCGTTCATGGACACCATCGGTCTCGGCGATGCAGCGCGGCGCACGCGTCATCGCACGCTGTACACGCTGGAGGCGCATATCAGCTATTTGCGCGAGTTGAAGGAAGGCGCGGCCGTGCGTGTCGATGCACGCGTCATCGCGCGGGACGCTAAGCGCATCCACCTGTATCTGCAGATGTTCGAAGGCGAGGGTAGCGATGCCGTATCCGCATGCGAACAGATGCTGATGCATATCGACACGAGCGGCGCGCCGAAAGCCGCTTCGTTCGACGACGATATCGCTGCGAACATCGCCGCGCAGGCGACGATTGCAGCGACGGAGGCAAGCCATGCGGGTCGAGTGATCGGCTTGCCGGTGCGTCGTGCGGGTTAGTGTCCTTGTTTCAGGCTGCGCCGCGCGAGCACGCTCATGAGCAGCGTGCCGCTCACGAGCGCGGCGAGATAAACGCCCGCTACCATCCAGTCCAATCCACTCACGGTCTTTCTCCTTCCAAGGTCGCCGCGATGAAGCGGCGCGAGGTTATTCACGCCATTGCGCGCATGTTCTGGCCTGATTTACGGCAGGCACGCGCAAAGGTTTAGCGTCGAATGAAAGGAGCGACCGGGGCCGATACTTTTCTGTCCGCCGCGCTGCAAGCAGGCAGGCGGCGGCACGTGCGTTACTTCGCCACTTGCTCGCGCCATTTGTACGCCTGCTCCCAGCCGAGCGAACGCTTGAGCTTCTCATTGCTGAGCAGCGTTTCGAATTCGCCCAACTGTTTCCTGACCGGCACGTCCGGATAGAACCGCTTCAGCAGCTCGGCCGTGGGCAGGTCGGACGACACGTCATCGGCGGCGACGTTCATCACCTGAAAGCCCAGACCGTCTTTCTCGATGGCGAGGCGCGCCGCCGTCGCGAGATCGCGACCGTCGATATAGCTCCACGCAATGCGCTTTCTCAACGCGGGGTCCGCGAGCCACGTCGGGAATTTCTGGTAATCGACAGGATCGAGCACGTTGCCGATGCGGAAACAGTAAATGTCCGCGCCCGTGCGCGCATGAAACGCCTTGGCCGTGATCTCGTTGATGACCTTGGACGTGGCATAGCTGTCCATCGGATCGACGGGATATTCTTCATCGAGCGGAAAGTACACGGGATCGCGATGGCGGTGCGCGAACACCACGCCATACGTCGTCTCGCTCGACGCGACGATCACCTTGCGAATGCCGAGTTTCGAGGCCGCATCGAGTATGTTGTACGTGCCCATCACGTTGATGCGGAACACCTCGTTGTCCGTCGTGACGAGAATGCGCGGAATGGCCGCGAAATGCACGATGGCGTCGATCTGCTTCGGCTCGATGTCGTCGTCGAACTCGCGGGGCGTCGTGCTCGAGGCCAGCGCGTTGAAGACCTGCCCCGCATCGGTGATGTCGGTAATGAGCGTTCGCGCGGTGCCTTTCGCCATCGGCACGCGGTCCACGTTCAGCACTTCGTAGCCGTGCGCGACCAGATCTTCCACCACCCATTTGCCGGCCAGCCCGCTGCCGCCGGTCACAATCACTCGCTTCGTCATGCTGTGGCTCCTTTTGAGTTCGACAGTGTGTGCGTGCATCGTAGCCCCGCTTCGCATCTCATTTCTGTGACGCGCGTCATAGCGGCGTGCGCCTTCGACTGCGGGTCAACCCCGATGCCCGACTATGACGCGCGTCACAGATTTCGCGTTTGCCGCGCCCCTATCATCGGTTCCAGCCTGAACAGGAGGACGGACCGGTGAGCGCACTATCGTCGAACAAGGCATCAAACAACGGGTCACGCAGCTTCGAATTCTTGCGTGCCTGCCTGCGCATTCGTGAATTGAACGTGCTGTCCGTGCTGCTGCTGGTGGGTCTTCTCATCAGCTTCTTCTCGCCGTATTTCCTCACCACGAACAACCTGATGGGCGTGTTCCGCTCGTTCTCGCTCGTGGCGCTGATGTCCATCGGCATGATGCTCGTCATCATCACGGGCGGCATCGATCTTTCTGTCGGCTCCGTCATGGGCCTGTCGTCGCTCGTTACGGCGCTCGCGTTTCAACACGGCATGTCCGCACTCGTCGCGGTCCCGGCGGGGCTCGCGGTGGGCGTGATAGCGGGTGCCTTCAACGGCCTCATGATCACGTGGATACAGTTGCCGCCGTTCATTGCGACGCTCGGCACGCTGTCCATCGGCCGCGGGCTGATGTACATCATCACCAAGGGCGTGCCGGTCACGCCGGACGTGTCCGATGCGTTCACCTTCATCGGTCAGGGCTATATCGGCTTCGTGCCGTTTCCCGTCGTCATCCTGTTGGCGATGACCGTGATGTTCTCCGTCGTCATGCGTCAGACGCGCTTCGGCCGTCATGTCTACGCGACGGGCGGCAACGAAGTGGCCGCGCGGCTTTCGGGCGTGCGTACCGCGCGCGTGAAGTTCACGGTCTACGTGCTGTCCGGATTCATCGCGTCGATGGCGGGCGTCATTGCGTTCTCGCGCTTCGTCTCGGCCGAGCCGGCGTCGGGCTTCGGCGCGGAGCTGGACGTGATCGCGGCAGCGGCCATCGGCGGTGCGAGCCTGTCGGGCGGCGCGGGCAGCGTGGAAGGCGCGATCATCGGCGCGGCGCTCGCGGGCATCATCACGAACGGCGTGGTGCTCCTCAACATCGATACCTATGCGCAGCAGGCCATTACCGGCTGCGTGATTCTGATCGCAGTCAGCATCGACATCTGGCGCGTGCGCCGCAAGGGACGTTGATTCCCGTCGATTCCGGTTTATTCCAACGAGGAGACGAAGCATGAAAAACACGCCGAAGATCATCGCCAGCATGGCGCTTTCGCTGTGCGCCGCGCTCGGCAACGCCGCGAACGCGAAGGAAGCCAAGGACATCTCGGTCGCCGTCATACCGAAGGTGGCCGTACCGTTCTTCGACGACTGCAACAAGGGCGCGCAATCGGCCGCGGACAAGGCGGGCGTCAAGTATCAGTGGGTCGTGCCGCAGAACACGCAGGGCTCGACACAGGTGCAGATCATCGAGGATCTGATCTCGCGTCACGTCGATGGCATTGCCATTTCGGTGAACGAGCCGAAGTCGGTCGAAAGCGTGATGAAGCGCGCTGCCAAGAGCGGCGTGAAAGTGCTGACCTACGATTCCGATTCGCCCAACAGCGGGCGTTCGATGTACATCGGCACGAACAACGTGCAGGCCGGCGAGACGATGGCGGACACGATGGGACACGCGTTGAACGGCAAGGGCGAAGTGGCGATCATCACCGGACAGCTCGGCGCGGTGAACCTCAACGAGCGCATCTCGGGCATCAAGAAGGGCCTGGCGAAGTATCCGGGCATCAAGATAGTCGAAACGCAAGGCACGGATGACGATCTCGCGCGAGGCGTGTCGGTCGTGGAAACGACGCTGCGCGCGCATCCGAATCTCAACGGCATCTTCGGCGTGAGTCAGGTCGGCGGGCCGGCGGTGGCGAAGGTGCTCAATACGAAGGAATTCGGCGCGATGAAAGGCAAGCTCGAAGTGCTGGCCTTCGACGATCTGCCCGATACGCTGAAGGGTCTGAGGGAAGGTTATATCCAGGGCATCATGGTGCAGCGGCCGGTGACGATGGGCTCGCTCGCGGTTCAGCATCTCGTCGCGCAAATTCAGGGCAAGGAGACGCAAGAGAAAGACATCGACACGGGCGTGACGGTGGTGACGAAGGACAACATCGGCAGCTACACGAAATGACGGACGCCCGCGATCGCGCGACACCTTTCCTGACGATGCGCGGCATATCGAGGACGTTCCCCGGCGTGAAGGCGCTGGACCGCGTCGACCTCGACATCTATCCGGGCGAAGTGCTCGCGCTCGCGGGCGAGAACGGCGCGGGCAAGAGCACGCTCATGAAGGTGCTGACGGGTGTGCATGCGCCGGATCCCGGTGGCGTCATCGTCGTGGAAGGACGCGAAGTGATGATCGCGGACAGTCATCATGCGCGTGCGCTCGGCATCAACATCATCTATCAGGAACTGGCCGTCGTCGAAAATCTGACGGTCGGCGAGAACATTTCTCTCGCGAAAGAGCCGCGTACGCGCTTCGGCCTCATCGATCGTGCGCGCATGTATCGCGAAGCACGCGACGTCCTGCGCATGATCGACATGGACGTCGATCCCGCGATGCGCGTGAGCGATCTGAGCGTCGGCCAGCGGCAGATGATCGAGATCGCCAAGGCGCTGTCCGCGCAGTCGAAAGTCATCGTCATGGACGAGCCGACCGCATCGCTCAGTCATCACGAAACCAGCGTGCTGCTCGGACTCGTGAAACGCCTGCGCGAAAGAGGCATCGGGGTCGTGTACATCTCGCATCGGCTCGAAGAGATTTTCGAACTGGCGGACCGCGTGACCGTGCTGCGCGATGGCCGCACCGTCAGCACCATGCCCATTGGGGAGGTCACGCGCGAAACGCTCGTGCGCCAGATGGTGGACCGCGAACTGAGCGAGCTATACGGCGAACCGCAATCGCACGCGAGCGAAGAGCCGGTGCTCGACGTACGCGATCTGTCGCTCAAGGCAAGAAAGCCCGCCGATGCGCGCCTGTGCGACATCAGCTTCACGCTGCATCGCGGCGAAGTGCTGGGCATTGCCGGGCTGGTGGGATCGGGGCGCACCGAAATCATGGAGATGATCTTCGGCATGCGTCCATCGACGGGTTCGATCCTGATCGAAGGAAAGCCGGTCTCCATTCGCAATCCGCACGATGCGATTCGCGCGGGCATCGGCTTCGTGACGGAGGATCGCAAGGCGCAGGGTCTCGTGCTCGGCATGAGCGTGCGCGAGAACTTCAGCCTCACGCATCTTTCGCGCTATTCGCCGTTCCAGTTCGTGCAGCATGCGCGCGAGCGTGCGAGCTGCATGGAATATGTGCGCATGCTGGGCATCAAGACGCCTGGCGTCGAACAGAAGGTCGTGAATCTGAGCGGCGGCAATCAGCAGAAGATCGTCATCGCCAAATGGGTGGCGCGCAATCCGAAAGTGCTGATCGTCGATGAACCCACGCGCGGCATCGACGTCGGCGCGAAAGCGGAAGTGCATGCGCTCATCGCGCGGCTGGCGGCGCAGGGCATCGGCGTGATCGTGATTTCATCCGATCTGCTGGAAGTGCTCTCCGTGAGCGATCGCATCCTGACCGTGCGCGAGGGACGCATCAGCGGAGAGCTGCGCCGCGCGGAAGCCTCGCAAGAGAAAGTGATGGCGCTTGCCACGGCCTGATTCCCAACCGAAGAACAGTCGAGCGAAACATGACCAAGATCGTCGTAGTGCATACCGGCCCCGTGACCGTCGAGCCGCTCAAGGTGCAATTCGCGGAGCAGATGCCCGATGCGCGCGTGGTGAACATCGTGGATGACAGCCTGCTCGCCGACGTGCGCGCGGCCGGACGCCTCACGCCCGAAGTCAGCCGGCGTCTCTATGCGTACATGTCGAGCGCGCAGGACATGGGCGCGGACATCATTCTGAACGCGTGTTCGTCGGTCGGCGAAGCGACGGATGTTTTGCGCGGACTCATTCGCACGCCCATCGTGAAGGTCGATGAAGCGATGGCCGAAGCCGCGAGCGCCCTCGGTGCGCGTATCGGCGTGGTCGCGACGGTATCGACGACGCTCGAACCGACGGTCCGTCTCATTCGCCGGAAGGCGGCGGAAGAGGGGCGCGAAGTCGATGTCACCGAATGCATCGCGCAAGGCGCCTTCGACGCATTGCTCGCAGGCGACGCGGCCCGGCACGACGACATCGTGACGCGCGCGATCATCGAACTCGCCGGTCATGTCGATGTGATCGTGCTCGCGCAAGTGTCGATGGCGCGGCTCGTACCCGCGCTCGGCTCGCTGCCGGTGCCGGTTTTATCGAGTCCGCAGAGCGGCGTTGCGGCGGTCAGACGTGCACTGACGGGCGCCGCTTAAACGGTCGCGAGCGCCTGCGTCCTGCCGATGAAACGCGAAACGAATGCAGGCGTCAACACGATCCTGCGTTCGCGCATATCGACGAGACCTTCGGCCCGGAGATCGCTGAAGTGCCGGTTCACCGATTCGCGCGACGTGCCGATGAATTCCGCGAGCTTGTCCTGCGCGATCGGCAAATCGATGAGGATCGCATCGCCATGCTCGGCGTAATCGCACGCGGTGCCGACCTGCCCCGAGAACATCACGAGTATGTTCGTGAGCCGCTTGCGCACATCGTGCAGCGAAAGGTTCTCGATCAACTGCTGCGCTTCCTGCCAGCGCAGATAATGGTTGCGCAGCACGAACTGGTTGATCACGTCATAGCGCTTGAGCAGATCCTTGAAGTCCTGCTTGCGGATATAGCAGACCATGCTCGGCGCGAGCGTCTGCGCGTGATGCGAGTAATTCGCCTGATTGAGCACGTCGCCATCGCCGAAGATCATGCCTGCCTTGACGAAGGCAAGCGTGATTTCCTGGCCGTCCTCGGTCAGCCGGTAAAGCCTGACGCTGCCGCTCTTGAGCAGATAGACATGCTCGCTCGATTCGTCCGGACGATAAACGATGCTGTTCTTGCGCAGCGTGCGATGGTCGCTGAAGGCGGGCATTACCTCGTCGAGGCAATGTCGCTGTATGAGAGAAAGCAGTTCGCTCTTGCCGACAAACCACATTGCCGTCTCCTTAAGGTTTCCTTTCGATCAACGCTCTCAGCGCGCGCTTGACCGATCGCATGAGGAGCCTTGCCGAAAAACGCGCTCATTCTACCCACCGAACTTTCTTTCGCGCATGGGCGGCGAGTGTGTTTTACCGCACATCGTGCTGAGAGATAAAAACCCGCTTTATTGCATTGCGGCAGCCGCGAGCACCAGGAGCGGCGTCGCTGCATGAGTGAAATTGCTGCGTGTGCGAAATAAAAAACTCACTGGCAAATACTAAGCACCTACGGGAAAGCCCTAGAAAAAACATCAGACGTCGGATGTATATTTCACGCCAGGCCACCTGCGAGAGCACTATGCGTCTAAGCGTCGAACGGTCGATGAGCGACAAGATTCAGGACTCGCTTCTCACGATGATCCGCGAGCGCAAGCTCAAGCCCGGCGACCAGATTCCCACGGAAATCGAGCTATGCGAGCTGCTCGGGGTCGGGCGCTCCAGCTTGCGCGAAGCAGTCGCCCAGATGATCTCGCACGGGCTGCTCGAACGCGTGCAGGGAAGAGGCACGTTCATCAGACAAATTTCGCTCAAGCTGCACGGCGGGCTGGATGATCTGATGTCCGTGACCGACATGATCAAGAGCGTGGGCGCAGTACCCTCGACGAGCCGCATTCAGACGGACACCATCGCGGCATCGGAGAGTCTTGCGGAGAAGCTGGGCATCGCGGTGGGCGACGCATGTGTACGCATCGAGCGCGTGCGTCGCGCGAACGAGGCGATCGCGGCATATTGCATCGACACCATTCCGAAGACGCTCTTCGATGCCGCGAATGGTGAGCTGGGCGAGTCGCTGTTCGGCATGTTCGCGCGTACCGGGCGGCGCTTGTCGCACACGCATACGTCGATACAGCCGACCATTCTCACGCCGCGCGACCTGCCCGAACTGGGCGATGGCTTCGGTGTGTTTCTGCTGCTGGACGAAGTGGATTTCGATCAGAGCGGCCAGCCGCTCTGCTATAGCAACGACTACTACAACGCGAGCATCTTCAAGTTCGACCTGGTGCGCAAACGTCGCTGAAGCGTTTCGATGAGCCGCGCGCTATCACACATCGGAGGAGACACCGATGGAGTTCGAAGCATTCACCGCATCGGCGCTCGCCGATTACCTGGGTGGCATCGCCGAGGTGCGCGATCGCCTGGGCGATCCCGCCGATCTCGAGATCGTCGAAGTAGGCGACGGCAATCTGAACTTCGTGTACTTCGTGACCAATACGAAGGCGCGCGAGCGCAGTGTCGTCGTCAAGCAGGCGCCGCCGTTTCTGCGCCTCGTCGGCAAGAACTGGCCGTTGTCATGCCAGCGCATGGATCATGAAGTCGCGGCGTTGCGCCGCTTCGGCGCGCTCTGTCCGCAGCACGTGCCGCAGGTCTATCACGCCGACGGCAAGCGCTTCCTGATGGTCATGCAGCATCTCTCGTCGCATCGCATCCTGCGGCATGGATTGATGGATGGCGTCACGTATCCGCTGATGGCCGAGCATCTCTCGACCTATCTCGCGCAGACGCTTTTCTTCGGCTCCGATCTGTACCTCGCGCCGGACATCAAGAAGCAGGCGATGAGCGGCGCGGTCAATGCCGAGCTGTGCAAGATCACGGAAGACCTCGTCTTCACGTTTCCGTTCGAAGATCATCCGTCCAACGTCTACAGTCCGGCGTTGCCGAAGTCGGCGCTCGAACGCCTTCGTACCAACGACGCGTTGCGCATGGCCGCGGCCGACATGAAATGGGCGTTCATGAATCACGCCGAGACCTTGCTGCACGGCGATCTGCACACCGGCTCGATCATGGTCAACGAACGCGAGACCTATGTCATCGATCCCGAGTTCGCCTTCTATGGACCGATGGGCTTCGACATCGGCGCGCTGATCGCCAATCTGCTGCTCGCGTACTTCTCGCGCGACTATCACGGGCGGCTCAATGGCGGCGATCCAGCCGCGTATCAGGAATGGCTGCTCGATCAGACCGTGCGCATCTGGAACGGCTTCAGCGGGAAGTTTCTCGCGTTGTGGCGCGATCACGAAAGCCGCAGCGGTCGGCCCTTCATCGGCGGATCGGCGGATAGCCGCGCGGTCGATGCGTATCGCGCGCACTTCATGCGGCGGCTCCTCGCGGACACGCTCGGCTTCGCGGGCTGCAAGATGATCCGGCGCATCGTCGGCATGGCGAAGGTCGCGGAAATCACGCGCATTCCCGATGCCGAACTGCGCGCGCAAATCGAAGTGCGCGCGCTGCGCTGCGCCGAAGCGTTGCTCGTGCAGCGAACCGCCTTGACCGATATCGAACACGTCGTCCTGCTCGCGCGCGACGTGGAGCACGACGCCATCGCACAACGCTGACCGGAGCACGAATGAATTCGCAGACCTTGTTCCCGACGCTCGCCCCGACCATCGAATGGCGTGACGACACGCTGTTGCTGCTCGATCAGACGCGCCTGCCGCACGAGATCGTCGTGGAGCATGTCACCGATGCAGCCGCCGTGTGGCGCGCCATTCACGAGTTGCGCGTGCGCGGCGCGCCTGCCATCGGCGTGGCGGCGGCATACGGCTTGTGCGTCGCGATGCAGGATGCGCGTGGGTTGCCTGTCGCCGGGTTTCGCGCGGAACTGGAGCGGCGCGCGGCCTGGCTCGATACCGCGCGTCCCACTGCGGTGAACCTGAGCTGGAGCCTCAGGCGCATGACGAGGCGCGCGCGCGAATGCAACGCGCAAGATTCCGCCGCGCTCTACGACGCGCTCGTCGATGAAGCGCGGCGCATCCATGAAGAAGATATCGCGCTATGCGAAGGCATCGGTGAGCACGGCATGTCCCTGATCGCGCCGGGCAACGGCGTGCTCACGCACTGCAATGCGGGCGCGCTCGCGACGACCGGGCTCGGCACGGCCACGGCTCCGATCTATGCGGCGCATCGCGCGGGCATCGCGTTCAGCGTCTTTGCCGACGAGACGCGGCCTCTATTGCAGGGCGCGCGCCTCACGGCGTTCGAGCTGCAACAGGCGGGCGTGGACGTCACGCTCATCATGGATGGCGCGGCCGCGTCGATCATGTCGCAAGGTTTGGTGGATCTCGTGATCGTCGGCACGGATCGCGTCGCGGCCAACGGCGACTTCGCGAACAAGATCGGCACGCTGGGACTCGCCATCGCCGCGCGCCATTACGGCATTCCGTTCTATGTCGCGTGTCCGTCATCGACGCTGGACTTTTCATCGGCGACGGGCGAGCGCATCGAGATCGAAGAACGGTCCGGCACCGAAGTCACGCATCTCGCGGGGCAGCGTGTCGCGCCGGAGAACATCAAGGCGCGCAATCCCGCTTTCGATGTGACGCCGCATGAACTCGTCACCGGATTCATCACGGAACGCGGGATCGTGAAAGCGCCGTTCGAACGCTCGCTCAAGAGCCTCTTCGCCGCCGAGGGCAACGCGGCATGAGCGCGGCGGATGAGGGCGCGCTGCGCCGGGGCATCGTCGATACGGCGCTCGACATGGAACGGCTCGGCATCAATCAGGGCACGTCGGGCAACGTCAGCGCGCGCTTGCTCGATGGCTTCCTCATCACGCCGAGCGGCGTGCCCGCGCGCGAGCTGAGCGTGGAAAGCATCGTCTATCTGCCGCTCGACGTATCCGACAGTGACGACGTGCTTCGCACTGCGAGGCCTTCATCGGAATGGCGCATCCATCGCGACTTGCTGCGCGCGCGTCCGGACATGCATGCCGTGGTGCATACGCATTCGACGGCGGCAACGGCGCTCGCCATGCATGGCCGCGAGATTCCGGCCGTGCATTACATGGTCGCGGCGGCGGGCGGAACATCGATTCGCTGTGCGCCGTATGCGCTGTTCGGCACGCAGGCGCTGTCGGATCATGCGCTCGCCGCGCTCCAAGGAAGGCGCGCGTGCCTGCTCGCGCATCACGGTGTCGTTGCGCTCGGTGCGGATCTTTCGCGCGCAGTGTGGCTCGCGCATGAAGTGGAGGTGCTCGCGAGGCAGTATTTGCTGGCGTTGCAATTCGGCGCGCCGCCGGTCTTAACGGACGAACAGATGCATGAAGTGCTGGAGAGATTCAAGACGTATGGCAAGCGCAGCAAGGACGATTGAAATCCGCGACAAGACATCAAGTCACTGCAATGAACAACTCGTACAAAGGAGACAGTCATGGCCTGGAGTTCGGCACGGTTCGATAGTTGGGGCGCATTATGCAAGTCCACCGGCGCGTTGCTGCTGTGCGCAGCGGCGCTCGCGGGATGCAACAAGAGCGAGAACGCGTCGTCGGGCGGCAGCACGGCCCAGCGCGCAAGCGACAGCGCGAGCGCAAGCGCACCGGCGGCCGCACCGGCAAGCGCGCCGGCAGCGGCGGCATCGAACGGTGCGAAGCCGAAGATCGGCTTCTCTATCGCGACGCTGAACAACGCGTTCTTCGTGGGCCTGAAGGCCGGCGTCGAGCGCGGCTCGAAGGATCAGGGCTTCGACCTCGTGCAGACCAACGCGAACGGCGATGCGCAACAGCAGGTCAACGATGCGCTCAATCTGCTGAGTCAGGGCGTGACCGCGCTCGTGCTGAATCCGATCGATTCGAAGGCCATCATTCCGGCGGTCGAGAAGGCGAATCAGATGAACATTCCGGTGTTCACGCTGGATCGCGGATCGGACGGCGGCAAGGTGACGTCGTTCGTCGCGTCGGACAACGTCGCGCTTGGGCAGACGGCGGCGAAGTGGATCGCGGAGCAGTTGAAGAAGCGCTACGGATCGGAGAAGGGCAACGTCGTCGATCTGATCGGTCTCGTCGGCACCACGGCCGCGACCGACCGCGAGAAGGGCTTCAGCGACGAGATCGCGAAGTATCCGGACATCAAGGTCGTGGCGCGTCAGGAAGGCGCATTCGATCAGGAGAAGTCGCTCAACGCGATGACCAACATCCTGCAGAAATACCCGCAGATCGACGCGGTGTTCGGCGCGAATGACGACAACACGGTGGGCGCGGAAAAGGCCATCGACAACGCGGGACGCTACAAGCCGCTCGACGACAAGGCGCACATCATGGTGATCGGCGCGGACGGCACCGCGCAGGCGCTCTCGGCCATTCGCGCGGGCAAGCAGGACGCGACCATCTCGCAGAACCCCATCAAGATGGCGGCGAAGTCGCTGCAGTTCATCGCGGACTACAACGCGAAGAAGGACGTGCCCGCGAACTATGCGTGGCCGACCATGCTGATCGACAAGTCCAACATCGACTCGGATGCGGTCAAGCAATACGGCCTGTGGTCCGAGGAAGTGAAGCAGTAAGGCCAACCGGCGGCCGCGTGTGCACGCATCGCGCGGCCGCGAGCGGAATGCGAACATGACAGTCGAAACCGAAGCGCAGGCACGCAAGCCCTCGAGCACGAAGGCGCCGCTTCTGCGCATGCAGGGCATCGTCAAGAGCTTTCCCGGCGTGAAGGCGCTGCGCGGCGTGAGCCTCGAATTGCACGCGGGTCACGTGATGGCCATCGTCGGGGAGAACGGCGCGGGCAAGTCCTCGCTCGTCAAGACGCTTTCGGGCGCGTACGAGCCGGATGAAGGCGACATCGAGATCGACGGCCAGCCGCTCGCGCGCGGCACGAATGCGGCAATCGACGCGGGCGTGGCCGTCATCTATCAGGAGCTGTCGCTCATCAACGACATGACGGTCGCGGAGAACCTGTTCCTCGGGCGCATGCCCGCGCGGAACGGCTTCGTGCGACAGCGCGAGGCGCATGCGATGGCGCGTGAAGCGCTCGCGCGCGTGGGCCTCGACAACGTGCCGCCGTGGATGCGTTTGGGCGACTTGCCGCTCAACAAGCGGCAACTGGTGGAAGTGGCGAAGGCGATTGCGCGCGATGCCCGCATTCTCGTGATGGACGAGCCGACCGCCGCGCTGCAAAGCCACGACATCGAGAACCTGTATGCGGTCGTGCGTCGATTGCGGGAAGCGGGCATGGGCATCATCTTCATCTCGCATCATCTGGAAGAAGTGTTCGAGCTGGCCGACTCGGCGGTCGTGATGCGCGATGGCGCGACCGTCGGCGCGCGCCCGATGTCCGAATGGACCGAAGCGGAGCTCGTGCAGGCGATGGTCGCGCGCAATCTCGAATCGTTCTATCCGTGGGAGCCGCGCGATTATGGCGACGTGGTGCTCGACGTGCGCGATCTCGCGAGCGCGCCCATTCTGCGCAACGCGAGCTTCACGGTGCGCGCCGGCGAGATCGTCGGCATTGCGGGGATTGCGGGCGCGGGGCGCACAGAGTTGCTGAAGACGATCTTCGGCGCGCTGCCCGCGACGCATGGCGAGATCGCCGTGAGAGGCAGGAAGGTCACGAATCATTCGCCGACCGAAGGCGTGCGCCACGGGCTCGTCTATACGTCCGAGGATCGCAAGCTCGAAGGGCTCGTGCTCGATGCCAGCATCGAAGAGAACGTCGCGCTGTCGAGCCTCAAGGCGCTCGCGAGCGGCGGCTTCGTGAGCCGCGCGAGAAAGCGCAAGCTCGCGCAGGACGCGAGCACGCGTTTCGGCGTGCGCGCATCGTCGGTGCTGCAGATCACGGGCACGCTATCGGGCGGCAATCAGCAGAAGGTCATTCTCGGGCGCGCCACCGCGACGAATCCCGCCGTCATCATGCTCGACGAGCCCACGCGCGGCATCGACGTGGGCGCGAAGACCGAGATCTACGCGCATATGGTGAAGATGGCGCGCGCGGGAGCGGCGGTCATCATGGTGAGTTCGGAGTTGCCGGAACTGCTCGGCATGTCGGATCGCGTGCTCGTGATGTATCGCGGCAGCATCGTGACCGAGATCGCGCGCGACAAGGCGGACTCCGAAACGGTGATTCAATGGGCAACGACAGGAGCAGGCGCATGACATCCACGGCAGCCAACCGGGCGGACACCGAAGCGCTCTCGCGCCGCGTGATCCGTCAACTGAGAACGGGCATCGGGCCATTGCTGGCCGCGCTCATCATCATCTGCGTGGCGTTGTCGATCGCATCGCCCGAATTTCTGACGACGAGCACGCTCACCAACATCATGGTGCAGGTGTCCGTCGTCGGCATCGCGGCGGTGGGCGGCACGTTCGTCATCATCACGTCGGGCATCGATCTTTCGGTGGGGTCGCTCGTCGCGCTGAGCGGCATGGTCGCCGCGACCTTCATGGCGGGATCAAGCCCGGATGCGGTGGGTCTCGGCATCGGCGGACTCTTCATTGCGCTCGCGACGGGCGCGGCGGTCGGAGCGATCAACGGCATCGCGATTTCGTGGCTGCGTCTCGTGCCCTTCATCGTCACGCTCGCCGCGATGGCCATGGCGCGCGGCCTCACGCTCGCCATCTCCGACGGCCGCACGAAGTTCGATTTCCCGAACGCGTTCACCGTGTTTGGCGCGAAGGCGATCGCGGGCCTGCCCATGCCGATGATCGTGATGCTCGTCGTGTTCGTCATCGGTCATGTGCTGCTGCGCAAGACGACCTTCGGCCATCAGGTGTTCGCGGTCGGCGGCAATCAGGAAGCCGCGCGGCTCGCGGGCATTCCGGTGCGGCGCGTCGTGTTCTTCACGTACATGCTCGCGGGCGTGACGGCGGCCATTGCGGGCATCGTGCTCGCGGGGCGGCTCAACTCCGCCTTGCCTTCGGCGGCGAACGGACTCGAGCTTCAGGTCATCGCGGCCATCGTGATCGGCGGCACGTCGCTCGCGGGCGGACGCGGGTCGATCGTCGGCACGTTCATCGGCGTGGTGCTGATCGGCGTGATCAACGTCGGTCTGTCGCTGCTCGGCGTGAATCCGTTCTGGACGCAGTTCATTCAGGGCGGCGTGATTTTCGCGGCGGTCCTGCTCGACGCATTGAGCCAGCGCAGAAAGCTGTGACGCACGCCATCAACGCAAAACAAGGAGACGCGGCAATGAAGAAGATCATCAACAACCCGGAAACCTTCGTCGACGAAATCATCGATGCCTTGTTGCTCGCGCATCCGAAATGGATCAAGGCGGCCAACGCCGACAAGCGCGCGCTCGTTCGCGCCGATGCGCCGAAGCAAGGCCGCGTGGGTATTGTGACGGGCGGCGGCTCGGGCCACATGCCGGGCTTTCTCGGCTATGTGGGCGAAGGCTTGTGCGGCGGCGTGGCGGTGGGCAACGTGTTCTCGTCGCCGTCGTCCGAACAGATACTCGAAGCGACCAAGGCGGTGAACGGCGGCGCGGGCGTGCTGTACGTGTACGGCAATTACGGCGGCGACGTGCTCAACTTCGATCTCGCATCCGATCTCGCCGATGCGGAAGGCATCGACATCAAGACCGTCGTGCTGACCGACGACGTGGCATCCGCGCCGAAGGAACGCGCAGCCGACCGTCGCGGCGTGGCAGGCATGGTGTTCGCGTTCAAGTGCGCGGGCGCGGCGGCCGAACGCGGCGATTCGCTCGACGAAGTGGCGCGCATCTGCGCGAAGGCCAACGCGAATTGCCGCACGATGGGCGTGGGCCTTTCGCCGACGATCCTCCCCGCAGCGGGCAAGCCGACGTTCACGCTGCCGGATGGCGAGATGGAGATCGGCATCGGCATTCACGGCGAACCGGGCACGCATCGCGGCGCGCTGCAGTCGGCGGACAGCATCGCGGACACGCTGATGCGCCAGATTCTCGACGATCTCGCCGCGCCGAAGGGTGCGCGTCTTGCACTGCTCGTGAACGGCCTCGGCGCGACGCCGCTCGAAGAGCTGTATCTGCTGTATCGGCGCGCGGCGAAGATCATTGGCGATGACGGGCTGACAGTTGCGTGGTCGTATGTCGGCGAGTATGTGACGAGTCTGGAGATGGCGGGTGCATCGATCACGGTCATGCTGCTCGACGACGAACTCGAAGCGCTGCTCGACGCGCCTGCGCATTCACCGTTCTTCCGCGAAGGCACGCGCGCTTGATAAGGATGCCGAAATGACTACGAAAGAATTGATCGACGTTCTGACGCGCGCATTGAGCGCGCTTCCCGCGCATGCCGACGAGTTGCGCGATCTCGACGCCGCCCTCGGCGACGGCGATCTCGGCATCACGGTGCGCGCGGGATCGGAAGCGGTCGTGAAGGCCATCGGCGCGTTGCCGGATGAAGCGGGTATCGGCGACGTTCTGCTCGCGGCGGGCAAGGCGTTCTCGACCGCGAATCCGTCGACGTTTGCCGCGCTGGTGGGCGGCGGACTGCTCGCCGCCGCGAAGACGATGCAGGGCAAGACCGCGCTCGCCCGCGACGACGCGCTCGGCATCGGGCGGGCGGTGGCGGCGCGCATCGTCGAACGCGGCAAGAGCAAGGTCGGCGACAAGACCGTGCTCGATGCGCTGGTGCCGAGTCTCGACGTGCTGGAGACATCGCAAGGAAGCGCGGCCGATACGCTCGATGCGATGATCGCCACGGCGAAGGAGCGCGTGGCCGAGACCGCGAAGATGCAGTCGCAGAAGGGTCGCGCGGCGTGGGTGCAGGAACGCAGCGTCGGGCATCCCGATCCGGGCGCGACGGCATATGTCCGCTTTCTCGAAGCGTTGCGCCAGGCGGTGGATCGAGGCGCGTGAGGGCCGGGGCGTGGCGGCTGCATCGCGCGAGCGTCACGCCTTCGCCTTCACCTTCCACGAGCGGCATCATCGCGAATGACGATGGTGCCTTTCCCAAATACCACGTACAAAGCGCTTCGTCTGGCGCATCATGCTCCCACAACATTGACTCGCCGAACGAAGGCGTGCCTTCGCGAGCGGCGCATTGACGGAGCGAGACGAAGCAATGCAATTCGAACACGGAGCGGACGGTCCGCAGACGCTTTACGACAAGATCTGGAAGCATCACACCGTCATGTCACGCGACGACGGACAAGACCTGCTGTTCATCGACCGCCATTTCATTCACGACGTCACCGCGCAGTCCTTCGATCTCTTGCGCCAGCGCGGACTCAAGCCGCGCTCGCCGGAGCGCATCTTCGGCACGGCGGATCACTATGTTTCCAGCGCGGCCAACGACATGTCCGCCGTGACCGACCCGGAACGGCGCGCCATGATTCATGCGTTGCAGCGTGATGCAGCCGAGTCGCGCATCATGCTGTTCGACATGGACGATTCGCGCCGCGGCATCGTGCACGTGGTCGGTCCCGAACAGGGCTTGAGTCTGCCGGGGATGACGGTCGTGTGCGCCGACAGCCATACGTCGACGCACGGCGCGATGGGCGCGCTCGCATTCGGCATCGGCGCGACGGAAGTGGCGCACGTCCTCGCCACGCAATGCCTGTGGCAACGCAAGTCGGCCAACATGCGCGTCACGCTCGACGGCACGCGCGGCCCCGGCGTCACGGCCAAGGACATGATCCTCGCGGTCATCGCGCACATCGGCGTGGCGGGCGCGGTGGGTCACGTGATCGAGTACGCCGGGTCCGCCATCGCCGGTCTCTCGATGGAAGGCCGGCTCACGCTCTGCAACATGACCATTGAAGCCGGCGCGCGTGCCGGCATGATCGCGCCGGACGAAACCACGTTCGCGTATCTCGCCGGGCGTCCGTACGCGCCCAAGGGCGAGCAATGGGACCGCGCGATGGCGCACTGGCGCACGCTCTTCACCGACCCCGGCGCGCGCTTCAACCGGGAGATTCATATCGACGTCGGCGGCATCGCGCCGATGGTGACATGGGGCACCACGCCGGAATACGCCTGCGCCATCGACCGGCGCGTGCCCGATCCCGCGAAAGAGGCCGATCCCGATTTGCGCGCGGCCATGTCGAAGGCGCTCGACTACATGGGGCTGGCCCCGAACGTGACGCTCGAAGGCGTGGCGATCGACCGCGTGTTCATCGGCTCGTGCACGAACGGGCGCATCGAGGACATGCGAAGCGCGGCCGAGGTCGCGCGGGGACGCCGTATCGCATCGGGCGTCGAGGCTTGGGTGGTGCCCGGCTCGCACGAGGTGCGGGCGCAAGCCGAGGCCGAAGGGCTGGACCGCGTGTTCGTCGAAGCCGGTTTTCAGTGGCGCTTTCCCGGCTGCTCGATGTGCCTTGCCACCAACGGCGACATCGCCTCGCCGGGGCAGCGCTGCGCATCGACGTCCAATCGCAATTTCGTCGGCCGGCAAGGGCCCGGCGTGCGCACGCATCTGATGAGCCCGGCCATGGCGGCAGCCGCTGCCGTGACCGGCCGATTGACCGATGTGCGTCGCCTCTTGGGAGCCTGAACATGGAGAAGCTGACTCATCTCGACGCAGTCGCGGTCCCGATCGCCGCCATCAATTGCGATACCGACCAGATTCTGCCCGCGCGCTTCCTGCAAAAGCCGCGCTCCGACGACTTCGGCCAGTTCCTGTTCCGCGCGCTGCGCTTGCGTCCGGATGGCGAGGAGAACCCCGGCTTCGTGCTCAACCAGGCGCCGTTTCGCGAAGCGCGCATCGTGGTGGCGAACCATAACTTCGGCTGCGGTTCCTCGCGCGAGCACGCGGTATGGGCGCTCTACGACTACGGCATCCGCTCGGTCATCGCACCGAGCTTCGGCGACATCTTCTTCATCAACTGCCTGAAGAACGGACTGCTGCCTATCGTGCTGCCGGAGACGGTCGTGCTTCCGCTGCTCGAACGTCTTTCCGTCGATGCGGGCAGCCGGATTTCGATCGATCTGCCCGCGCAGACCGTGACCTTGCCCGACGGCACGTCGCATGGTTTCGCGATGGAGCCGTTCGCCAAGGAGTGCCTGCTGCGCGGCATGGACGAGATCGATTACACGCTTTCGCACCGCGAACGCATCGATGCGTTCGAGCGTGACCGCGTCGACGGATATTGAATCGCGCGATGTCTAAATAACCTGGAGGAGGTCAGATGAAGATTGCAGTCATGCCCGGTGATGGTATCGGTCCCGAAGTCGTGGCGCAGGCGCTCAAGGTGCTGAAAGTGGTGGCGCCGCATGCCGAGACTCAGGAGGCGCCCATCGGTGAAGCGGGCATTCAGGCGCATGGCGTGCCGCTTCCGGAGCCGACGCTCGATATCGCGCGCAAGGCTGACGCCATTCTCTTCGGCGCGGTAGGCGTGGCCGATGAAGCCGACATTCCGCGCGAACGCCGTCCCGGAACGGGGCTGTTGCAGTTGCGCGAAGCGCTCACGCTGTACGCGAATTTCCGCCCGGCGTACATGTTTCCGGAACTGATCGGCGCGTCGACGTTGCGGCCCGAGGTCGTCGATGGACTCGACATCGTGATCGTGCGCGAGTTGAACGGCGATGCGTACTTCGGTCAGCCGCGCGGCTTCACGACCAACGAGGCGGGCGAGCGCGTCGGCTTCAACACCATGCGCTATTCGGAATCGGAAGTGGAACGCGTGGCGCACGCCGCGTTTCGCGCCGCCCGCCGCCGTCATCACAAGCTGTGTTCGGTGGACAAGGCGAACGTGCTGGAAGCGAGCCAGCTGTGGCGCGAGACGGTCACGCGCGTCGGACGCGATTATTCGGACGTCGAACTGAGCCATCTCTTCGTGGATGCAGCCGCGATGATGCTGATGCGCCGGCCCAAGCAGTTCGATGTCATCGTGACGGGCAACCTGTTCGGCGACATCCTGTCGGACGCCGCCGCCATGCTGACCGGATCGATCGGCATGCTGCCTTCGGCTTCCTTAGGTTACGAGCGCAAGGGGCTTTACGAGCCGGTGCACGGCTCGGCGCCGGATATCGCGGGCAAGGACGTGGCCAATCCGCTCGCCGCCATCCTTTCGCTCGCGATGATGCTGCGCGAGAGCTTCGAGATGGAAGACGCGGCGGGACGCGTCGAACGCGCGGTGCGTGCCGTGCTGGCCGAAGGCTACCGTACCGGCGACATCCATCAGGAAGGCACGAAGAGCGTCGGTACGCGCGATATGGGCGATGCAGTGGTCGAGGCTTTGCGAAAAGAAGTCGCTTGAAGCGAAGGGCGTTCCGAGGCAGACGGGCATCCCGATGCGTCATGCGCGAGATGCCGGTCCGTCTCAGGCAGTCGGTCGTACGGACATCCCTGGAAAGGGAGGAGACAACCATGAAGCTGAAGTTTGCTGTTGCACTCTGCGCAGCCGTTCAACTCGCTTGCGCATCGGTCACGGCGGTGGCCAAGGACGTGCCGGAGAAGCCCGAGCTGCATATCGCGGCGGCGTCCACGGGCATCACCTATCTGCCGCTGCTCGTCGCGAAGCAGCGCGGCTATTTCAAGGACGAAGGGCTCGACGTCACCATCGCCGCGTTCTCCGGCGGCTCGAAGACGCTTGAAGCCTTGCTCGGCGGCAGCTCCGACATGGTGGCGGGCGCGTATTCGAACACCATCACCATGGCCACGAAAGGACAGCATCTGGTCGTGGTGGCCGCGCAGGTGATCTGCCCCGGATGGATCTTCGGCGTATCGCAGAAACACGAGGCCGACGTGAAGTCGCCGAAGGACCTGAAGGGCATGCGGATCGGCGTGAGCGCGCCGGGTTCGAGCACGCACATGGCCGTGAACTACATCCTGCACAAGGCAGGGCTGCAACCGTCGGACATCTCGGTCATCGGAGTGGGACAGGCAGCGGGCGCGGTTGCAGCGGTGCGCGCGGGGCAGATCGATGCGCTCATCGTCAACGATCCGAGCGCGACCATCCTCACGAAAGACGGCAGCCTGAAGCCGCTCGAAAACATGCGCACCGCCGACGGCAACGTGAAGGTGTTCGGCGCGGACTATCCCGAATCGAGCCTCTTCGCCACGCGTGATTTCATCGACAAGAATCCGAAGACGGTGCAGGCCGTCGCGAATGCGATCGTGCGCGCGGAGAAGTGGATCGCCAAGGCTACGCCGCAGCAGGTCGCGGACAACGTGCCGCCGCAATATCTGGGCGACAACAAGGCGCTCTATGCCGAAGCGTTCACGAACAGCCGCCGTTGCATCTCGCAGAACGGCGAGATCACGCCCAAAGGCGCGGAGACCGTGCATGAAGTGCTGGCCGCGTTCGATCCGGCCGTGGCATCGGCGAAGATCGATCTCGCCGCCACCTACGACAACCGCTTCGTGAAGAAGGCCGCGGAGATCCAGCCATGAGCACCGCCACGTACAGCGTCCCGATTAAGACCGGACGTGCCGAGCGGTGTGAAGCCTTGCGGTTCGACAACGTGACGTGCACCTTCGCCGGCAACGGCAAGGGCGCGCAGACGTACACCGCCGTCTCCGGGGGCAACCTGACGATAGGCGACGGCGAGTTCGTCTCCATCGTCGGTCCGACGGGTTGCGGCAAGTCCACGCTGCTGAACGTGGCCGCCGGGCTGACGCGGCCTTCGTCGGGCAGCCTGAGCGTGTTCGGCAAGAAGCTGACGCAAGGGCTCAACACGGAGGCCGCGTATCTGTTTCAGGTCGATGCGCTCATGCCCTGGAAAACGGCCGAAGACAACATCGCCATCGGCCTGATCTTTCGCGGCATGCCGCGTCAGGAAGCACTCGATGTCGCGCGCGGCTGGCTCGATCGCGTGGGGCTGCACGGTCACGGGAAGAAGTATCCGCATCAGATGTCGGGCGGCATGCGCAAGCGCGCCGGTCTCGCGCAGGCGCTGGCGCTCGATCCGCGCATCATTCTGATGGACGAGCCGTTCAGCGCGCTCGACATCCAGACGCGCCATCTGATGGAAAACGAGCTGTTGCGGCTGTGGTCGAACGACCGCAAGTCCGTGATGTTCGTGACGCACGATCTCGAAGAGGCGATCTCGCTGTCCGACCGCGTCATCGTGTTGTCGGCGGGACCGGGCACGCGGCCCATCGCGGAGTTCGAGATCGACCTGGAGCGGCCGCGCGAGATGTCGGAAATCCGGATGACGCAGCGTTTCCTTCAACTGCACACCCAGATCTGGGACGTGCTTCGAGGCGAGGTCCTGAAAAGCTATGCGCGCAATCGAGTTTGACCCAAACAATCGCTTCGCCGTGCTGGTGACGCGGCTCCTGATCCTGCTCGGCGTCGTGTTCTTCTGGTGGCTCGGCACGTCGGAGAAGTGGCTGTCGCCGTTCTTTTTCGGGGAGCCGGTCGGCGTGGCGCGCCGCGTCGTCGAATGGTTCGTGACCGGCTCGGTGTTCCGCCATCTGTACACGACGCTGCTCGAAACCATGCTCGCGTTCGTGATCGGCACGGTGCTCGGGCTGGCGTGCGGACTGTGGCTCGCGCTCAGTCCTTTTCTCGCTGTCGTGTTCGATCCGTTCATCAAGGCGATGAACTCGATGCCGCGCCTGATCTTCGCGCCGATATTCGCGCTGTGGTTCGGACTCGGCATCTGGTCGAAGGTCGCGCTGGGCGTCACGCTGGTCTTCTTCGTCGTGTTTTTCAACGTGTTCCAGGGCGTGCGCGAAGTCAGCCCGACCGTGCTGTCCAACACGCGCATGCTCGGCGCGAACTCGCGTCAGTTGATGCGGCACGTCTATCTTCCTTCGGCGACGAGCTGGGTGTTTTCGAGCCTGCATAACGCGATCGGCATTGCGTTCGTCGGCAGTGTGGTGGGCGAGTATCTCGGGTCGGAAAAGGGCGTGGGCTATCTGATTCTGCTGGCCGAAGGCGTGTTCGATATCAACTCGGTGATCGCCGGCATTCTGGTGCTGACCGTGTTCGCGCTCCTGCTCGATACGGCCGTCTCGATGATCGAAGACTATCTGCTGCGCTGGCGGCCCGTGGCCGGGCAAACCGTTGCAGCGAGCGCATAGTACAAGCAACCCTTGGGGACAAACAATTGCAGACCAACAACATCAATCTGACGGACCGTGTCGCGGTCGTGACGGGCGGCGCGCAAGGCATCGGGCTGGCGGTCGGCCGCCGGCTGCTGGAATCGGGCGCGCGGCTCGTGATCTGGGACATCAATGCAGCCGGCATCGAAGAGGCGCGCAGCCAGCTCGGCAAGCACGACGTCCACTTCGAGCGCGTCGACATTGCGGACCATGCGAGCGTGCAGGCGGCAGTCGCGGGCACGCTGAAGGCGACCGGGCGCATCGATATTCTCATCAACAATGCGGCGATCGTCGGACCGAACGCGCCCTTGATCGATTATCCCGTCGATGTCTGGAAGCAGGTGATGGATGTCGATGTCAACGGCACGTTTCATTGCTGCCGCGCCGTGGCGCCCGAGATGATCCGGCAGAACTACGGGCGCATCGTCAATCTCGCGTCGGTGGCGGGCAAGGAAGGGAACCCGAACGCGGCGGCATATAGCTCGGCGAAGGCGGCGGTCATCGCCATGACGAAATCGCTCGGCAAGGAACTGGCGCGACACGACATCGCGGTCAATTGCGTCACGCCTGCCGTTGCCCGCACGCCGGGCGCGATGGAGCAGGCACCCGAGCATATCGAGTACATGCTGGGCAAGATTCCGCGCGGACGATTCCTCGAACTCGACGAAGCCGCCGCCATGATCGCCTGGCTTGCCAGCGAAGAGAATTCGTTCACCACCGGCGCGGTCTTCGACCTGTCCGGCGGACGCGCCACCTATTGAAGCGAGCACGCATCCATGAAGCTTTTGCGCTACGGTTCACCCGGCGAGGAGAAGCCGGGCCTTCTCGATTCGGAAGGCAACATCCGCGACCTGTCGAATCATGTCGACGACATTGCCGGCGACGTTCTGCTTCCCGACAGCCTCGCCCGGCTGAAGGCGCTCGATGCGGCGTCGTTGCCGCGCGTCGAAGGCAATCCGCGCATCGGTGCGTGCGTGGCGGGCACGGGCAAGTTCATCTGCATCGGCCTGAACTACTCGGATCACGCCGCGGAAACAGGCGCGACGGTGCCGCCCGAGCCGATCATCTTCATGAAGGCGACGAGCGCGATCGTCGGGCCGAACGATGCGATAGAAATTCCGCGCGACTCGATCAAGACCGACTGGGAAGTGGAACTGGGCGTGGTTATCGGCAAGACGGCCAAGTATGTGAGCGAAGCCGATGCGATGGATCATGTCGCGGGCTATTGCGTCATCAACGATGTGTCCGAGCGCGCGTTCCAGGCCGAGCGTCAGGGCCAGTGGACCAAGGGTAAGTCGGCGGATACGTTCGGCCCGACCGGTCCCTGGCTCGTGACCACGGACGAGATTGCCGATCCGCAGTCGCTGCCGATGTGGCTCGAGGTCAACGGGCATCGCTACCAGAACGGCAGCACGGTCACGATGGTGTACGGCGTGCGCTATCTGGTCTCGTATCTCTCGCAGTTCATGTCGCTGCAGCCGGGCGACATCATCTCCACCGGCACGCCGCCGGGAGTCGGCCTCGGGCAGAAGCCGCCGGTCTATCTGAAACCGGGCGATGTCGTCACGCTCGGCATCGAAGGGCTCGGGCAACAGCGCCAGAGCGTCGTGCAGGGCTGAACGCTTCTGCTCACTGTCAGGGAGACATCATCGTGACAGCGCTTGCGCGTCGAATCCTGATTGCATTGGCCGCGTGCGCGGTCGTCTGCACTGCGTCGGCGGCAGGCTCCCCGCCGGTGCCGGAGAAGCCGAAGCTCCATCTGGCTGCGGCGGGCGTCGGCTTTCCTTATCTGCCCTTCGTGATCGCGGACAGCCGGGGATACTTCAAGCAGGCGGGGCTGGATGTCGAAATCGGCGTGTTCAGCGGCGGCGCGAAGGCGCTTCAGGCGATGATGGGCGGCAGCGCCGATATCGTCGCGGGCGCCTACTCGAACACCATCACGATGGCGGCCAAGGGACAAAAGCTCGTCTCGTTCGTGACGCTGGCATCGTGCCCCGGCTGGGTGTTCGGCGTGACGCGGGCAAGCCACGCCAAGGTCAAGAGCTACGCGGACCTCAAGGGAATGCGCATCGGCGTCAGCTCGCCGGGGTCGAGCTTTCACATGGGCGTGAACTATCTGCTGAGCAAGGCCGGTGTGAAGCCGGGCGATGTGTCGATCATCGGCGTGGGATCGTCTGCTGGCGCGATCGCCGCGGCCCGCAGCGGCCAGATCGACGCGTTGATGAGCAACGATCCCGTCGCGACCGTGCTAGAGAGCACCGGCGATCTGTTCCCGCTGGCCGTGATGCGCGACCCGGCCGGCACGCGCGCGACACTGGGCGGCGACTATCCGGAAGCCGCCATCTATACGACGCGAGACTTCCTCGTCAAGAATCCGAACACCGTGCAGGCGGTGACGAACGCCATACTCGAAGCCGAGCGCTGGATGGCGCATGCCACGCCCGAACAGGTCGCGGCGGCCGTGCCGCAACAATATGCGCTCGCCGAGAAGGACGTGTTCGCGCGCGCCTATGCCAACATGCAGAGCTGCATTTCGCGCGATGGCCTGATGACGGATGCCGCCGCGCGCACCGTGCACGATGTCCTGACCGCATTCGATCCCGGCGTCGGCCAGGCGTCGATCGATCTGAAGGCGACGTACGACAATCGCTTCGTCGAGAACGCGGACAAGCGCTAGAACGGAGGAGACCCGACATGCAAGGCGACGTCCGCATCCTGGCGGAAGGCTTGAAGTTTCCCGAAGGGCCGGTGGCGATGCCCGATGGCTCGATCGTGCTCGTCGAGATCGAGCGCGAGACCATCAGCCGCGTATCCGCCGACGGGACGGTGAAGGTGCTGGCGAACGTGGGCGGCGGGCCGAACGGCCTGGCGCTGGGTCCTGACGGCGCGTTCTATATCTGCAACAACGGCGGCTTCCTTTTTCGCACGGTGGCGGGGCTCAATCGCACGCGGCCGGGCATCCATCCGGACTATACGAGCGGGCGGATCGAACGCTTCGACCCGCGCACGGGCGTGCTTACGACGCTCTACGACCGGTGCGGCGACCATCCGCTGTGCGGTCCCAACGACATCGTGTTCGACCACGAAGGTGGCTTCTATTTCACCGATTTCGGCAAGAACCGGCTGCGCGATCGCGATCACGCGGGCCTCTACTACGGCAAAGCCGATGGGTCGATGATCGTCGAAGTCGCGTATCCGCTCACGACGGCCAACGGCGTGGGGCTGTCGCCGGACGATCGCGTCGTCTATGTCGCCGAAACGGAAACGGCGCGCTTGTGGGCGTTCGATCTCGAAGCGCCGGGCAGGGCGCGCAAGCATCCGTATCCTTCTCCGCACGGCGGGCGGCTCGTGTGCGGTCTGCCGGGCTATCAGCGATTCGACAGCCTGGCCGTCGACGCCGAAGGCAACATCTGCGTCGCGACGCTCGTGACCGGATGCATCACCGTGGTCGCGCCGTCGGGCGAGGTGCTGCGGCAAGTCATGGTGCCGGACGGCATGGTGACGAACATCTGCTTCGGCGGGGCCGACATGAAAACCGCCTATGTCACGATGTCGGGCACCGGACGCCTCGGCGTGCTGTCGTGGCCGCAAGCGGGGCTGAAGCTCGCCTATTCGTGACTGCCGGGCTGTTGCGCGCTCGCGAGCAGATGCTTGAGAAAGAGATGTACGGGCGCGGGAAGCGACTCGGGCTCGCGCACGCAGATTTTCCAGTGCCGCTCGGCCCAGGGTTCGTCGAGCAGAACGGCGACGAGCGGCGCCGAACTGACGTAACGCTCGGCATGATGCTCGGGCACGAGACCGACGCCGAGCCGCGCTTCGACCATGCTGCGGACCGGCTCGAAGCCGTTGACGCGGATCGAGAGCTTGAGCGGATGATCGAGGTCCGCCGCCGCGCGCAGCACGAGCGAGTTCAGATAGCTTCCTTCCTGCGGTCCGACGAGCGGATATTCGGCGACTTCGCGAAACTTCACGCGGCCGGCGCGGCTGAGCGGATGATCGGGCGGCATGATGACGACGAGCCGGTCGCTGCGATAGGGATAAACCTGCAATCCGGCCGCAACGGTGGTGCCGCCGAACACGCCGATATCGGCGGTATTCTCGGCCACGGCGCGCACGACGGCGGGGCTCAGGCTCTCTTGAAGGTCGATGCGCAGCGCGGGATGCCGGTCGAGGAACACGCGGATGTCATTCGCAATGTACTGAACGATGGTGGAGAGGCTCGCATGCAGCCGGATTTGACCGCGCACGCCTTCGGCATGATCGAGCAGTTCGCTTTCCATCTGCTGAATGTCGAGCAGGAGCGTCCGGGCGTGTTGCAGCAGCGCGGCCGCCGCGACGGTCAGCTCGAGGCCCTTGTTGCTGCGCACGAACAAGGCGGTCTTAAGAATGTCCTCCAGCTGGGACATGCGCTTGCTGATGGCCGAGGGCGCGATATTTTCGAATTCCGCTGCCCGCGCGATGCTGCCGTGCTCGCAGACCGCGACGAACAGTTTCAGCGAATGTAGGTCGAAACGCAACGTAGTCTCCGGGGACGCGGTTCTGCTTGCCGCGACGGTTTCATATGTTGCGAGGATAGATTCGAGGCTGGTGGCGAGTCAATCGGCGTGCGCCCAGGAATGCGCGGTGCATCGAGACGAATGCAAGCGCGACCTTCGCGCGTTTCCGTGCGTCGAGTGGCTTGCATTCTGCCAAATGGTTCGGACTACAGATGTAATCGATAATCTCGCGGCAGGCCCCCATCGTCGCTGTGCTTCCAGTACAGCGCGGTGAACGGGCGGTAGAGAAGGGCGAATGTTTCGGCGGCGGACACGGCTTGCTCCACGTTGAAGATGCCCGCCACTTTTACACGCGCCATGCCGCGCGGACAGGACGATCCTGCTGATCAGCGCTGAATCGGTGTTCATCGATGCCGTCGTTTGTTGAACTGCACTGAGAGCAATAACGGTAGGAATACGAAATAAAACACTTGGATGAAAAAGTCGAATGCGTGCGAAGCCGCGCGCACTCGACTCTCTGGATACATCAAGCGAAACTATTCAGCGCCTTCGCGAGCCTGCTCACCGCGCCTTCGACGTCATGCAGTTTGTCGAGGCCGAAGAGTCCGATGCGGAAGGTCTTGAAGTCCGCGGGCTCGTCGCATTGCAGCGGAACGCCCGCTGCCACCTGCACGCCGGCATCCGAGAACTTCTTGCCCGACCGGATGGCGTCATCGTCTGTATAGCTGACCACGACGCCCGGCGCTTCGAATCCCTGCGCCGCCACGCTCCTGAAGCCTTTCTCGCCCAGCAACGAGCGCACGCGCTTGCCGAGTTCGAGTTGCTCCGCTTTCACCTTGTCGAAGCCGTATGCTTCCGTTTCCCGCATGACGTCGCATAGCGTGGCGAGGCCGTCGGTCGGCATCGTCGCGTGGTACGCGAAGCTGCCGTTCTCGTAGGCTTCCATGATCTGAAGCCACTTGCGAAGGTCGCACGAGAAGCTGGTGCTGGTTGTTGCGTCGATCCTTTCGCGAGCCAGCGCATTGAGCATGACGAGCGCGCAACAGGGCGATGCACTCCAGCCCTTCTGCGGTGCGCTAATCAGCACGTCGACGCCGCTCGCTTCCATATCGACCCACACCGTTCCCGAGGCGATGCAATCCAGCACGAACATACCGCCGACGGCATGGACCGCGTCGGACACCGCACGCAGATAATCGTCGGGCAACATGATTCCGGCCGCGGTTTCCACATGCGGCGCGAAGACCAGATCCGGCTTGTTCTTCTCGATCGCGGCGACGACTTCTTCGATAGGAGGCGGTGCATAAGGCGCCTGCCTGCCTTGCTCGACCGGGCGCGCCTTGAGCACGATCGATTCAGACGGAATGCCGCCCATGTCGAAAATCTGCGACCAGCGATAGCTGAACCAGCCGTTGCGGATGACGAGGCACTTCTTGTTCGTCGCGAACTGCCGGGCGACGGCTTCCATGCCGAAGGTCCCGCTGCCCGGCACGACCACGACCGACTGCGCGTGAAAGACCTTTTTCAGTGTGCGGGATATGTCGCGCATGACGCCCTGAAAGCGCTGCGACATATGATTGAGCGATCGGTCCGTGAAAACGACCGAGTATTCGAGGAGCCCCTCGCGGTCGACATCGGGAAGTAGTCCTGGCACGCGTGCCTCCTTACCAGAGGAAGAAAAGGTCGATACTGGATTCTAGCGAAAGCCGCTCCGGGGCGAGATGCGGCGTGCTCGCGGCACGTGTAGCGCGCGCAAGCGATGTTCCTGCATGCCGCGATGCACCGCGTCATCGAACGATGAAACGGACACGCCGCGCTTGACAACGTGCATATGCACATATAGACTGCACTGCATGAAGAAATCCACGTTCCGCGACGATTGCAACTGTTTCGCGCTGCGACAGGCGGCGCGTTACGTCACGCAGATCTACGAGCGCCACCTCGGGCAGATCGGGGTAACGGCCGCGCAGTTCACCATCCTTGCGAAACTGGCGCGAAAGCCGGGCCTGCCAATGACGGAACTTGCCGATGCCATGGTCATGGACCGCACGACGCTCGTACGCGCACTGAAGCCGTTGCAGCGCGACGGTTTAGTGGTGACCGAACCGTCGAAAGAAAATGGTCGGACGAATGTGTTCAGCCTGTCGCCGGCGGGCCGCGATATCTTTGCGCGTGCCGCCGATGCGTGGCAATCCGCACAGGAAGAATTCGAGAGCCAGTTCGGCCGCACGCGTGCGAAGGCGTTGCGCGCCGAGTTGTTCGAGCTGACATCGTCGTAATGCGTGTTATCCCATGCAGCACGATCACAACGCGCCGTTGGCGCGTTTTTTTAAACGCTACTAGTGCATATGCACATATAACCATGTCGAGTTCGCCTTCCATTGCGCCGCCGAGCAACGCTGGAATCGCCAAGCAGACGCGCCGGATTCCCTGGATGCTGCTCGCGCTGATCTCGGTGGCAATCGTGATCGCGGCGGCGGCTTCGTACTGGCTTCTGGTCGGGCGCTTTGTCGAATCGACCGACGATGCCTATGTCGGCGGCGACGTGACGGTGCTCGCGCCGAAGGTGAACGGCTTCGTGACGGATGTTCGCGTGCAGGACAACCAGTTCGTCACTGCAGGACAAGTGCTCATTCGGCTCGATGCCCGCGACTACGACGCGCGGCTCGCGCAAGCCAACGCCGAAGTCCAGAGCGCGCAAGCGGCCGTCGCCGAACTCGAAGCGAGAAAGCTGCTGCAACTCGCGACGATCAACGCGCAATCGGCGGAAGTGCGGGCGTCGAGCGCCGAGCTGACGCGCAGCGTGTCGGATTCGGCGCGCTATCGCCAGCTCGTCAAAGACGACGCGGTGTCGAATCAGGTCGTCGAACGCGCGGATGCGGACCTCTTGAAAGCACGCGCGGGCGTCGATCGAAGCAGCGCCGCGCTCACGGCTGCGCAACGCCAGCTCGGCGTGCTCGATGCGCAGATCAACGACGCACGCGCGCGCATTGCAACAGCGGAAGCGGCGCGCCGCGTGGCCGCGTTGAACGTGGAGTACACGACGATCCGCTCGCCGATCGACGGCTACGTCGGCAACCGGACCGCGCGCGTGGGTCTTTTAGCGAATGTCGGCGTATCGCTGTTGACGGTGGTGCCCGCGAGCGGACTCTGGATCGACGCCAACTTCAAGGAAGACCAGTTGAAGAAGATGAGAGCGGGCGACAGGGTCGATGTCGAACTGGATGCCTCGAGCCGCCGTATCGAAGGCGTGGTCGAGAGTCTCGCGCCCGCGACCGGCGCGACATTCAGCATCCTGCCCGCCGAGAACGCGACGGGCAACTTCACGAAGATCGTGCAGCGCGTGCCGGTGCGCGTGCGGCTTGCCGTGCCGAAGGACATGCAGGGCGTGTTGCGGCCCGGACTGTCGGCGACGGTCAAGGTCCATCTTCGTCACGACAACGCTTCCTGAACGACGCCGCGCGGGATCATCATGCAAGCCACCACACACGCGCCGATGAATCCGGCCGACATGCCGACGGGTCGCAAGGTCTTCGCGTTCGGGCTGCTTTGCCTCGGCTTCTTCATGGCGACGCTCGACATCCAGATCGTCGCGTCGTCGCTCAAAGATATTGGCGGCGGCTTGTCGGCGAGTCAGGACGAATTGTCGTGGGTGCAGACTTCATATCTGATCGCGGAAATCCTCGTCATACCGATGTCGGGCTGGCTCACGCGCGTCTTTTCCACGCGCTGGGTGTTCGCGTTCTCCGCCTTCGGCTTCACGCTCACGAGCATGCTGTGCGGTCTCGCATGGGACATCAATTCGATGATCGTCTTTCGCGGGCTGCAAGGCGCGCTTGGCGCCGCGATGATCCCGACCGTGTTCACCACCGCGTTCGTGCTCTTTCCCGGCAAGCAACGCCTGATCGCTTCGACGACGATCGGTGCGCTTGCCTCGCTCGCGCCGACCATTGGACCGGTGATCGGCGGATGGATCACGTCGCAATGGTCGTGGCACTGGCTGTTCTATCTGAATCTCGTGCCGGGCGCGCTGGTGACGGTGCTGGTGCCGCGTTTCGTCGATGTCGATACAGCCGACCATTCGCTCCTCAAACGCGGCGATTATGTGGGCATTGCGTTGATGTCGGGCTTTCTCGGGTGCCTCGAATACGTGCTTGAAGAAGGGCCGCGCAAGAACTGGTTCGGCGATGACGTGATCGTGTTCTGCACATGGATCTCCGCGATTTGCGGCTTCCTGTTTCTCGTGCACGCGTTCACGGCCAGGGAACCGATCGTCGATCTGAAAGCGCTTGCCATCCGCAACTTCGGCATCGGCAGTCTCTTGTCGTTCATTACCGGCATTGGTCTCTTCTGCACGGTGTTTCTGACGCCCGTGTTCCTGTCGCGCGTGCGTGGCTTCGATTCGCTGCAAATCGGCATCGCGCTGCTGTCCGTCGGATGCTTCCAGTTGCTCGCACTCGGCGCGTATTCGTTTCTTGCGCGCGTCGTCGATATGCGCCTCTTGATGGTGTTCGGTCTCGTGTGCTTCGGTGTCGGCTGCTATCTCTATGTGCCGCTGACGAATCAATGGGGCTGGCAGGAACTCTTGATTCCGCAGGCGTTGCGCGGTATCGGGCAGCAGTTCTGCGTGCCGCCCATCGTGACGATGGCGCTCGGGTCGTTGCCGCCTTCGCGGCTCAAGTCGGCGAGCGGATTGTTCAACCTGATGCGAAATCTGGGCGGCGCGATCGGCATCGCGGTCGCGAGCACCATGCTCAACGACCGGCTGAACCTGCATTACGAGGGGCTCGACGAACACGTCACGGCGGGAAGGCCGCTCATCGAAGCGTTGTTGCACGATCAGGCCGCGCGTTTCGCGGCTGTCGGCGGCGACATGCTGAATGGCGCGGCTGCCGGCCTCGGCGCGCTGCACGCGCTGCTGATGCGCGAAGCGCTCGTGTTGACGTTCTCGGACACGTTCCTCGCGGTGTCGCTCTGTTTCGCGGTCGGCCTGCTCAGCGTGTTCTTCTCGCGGCCGTTCGGCAACACCGCGCCGCCGCCCGACGCGCATTGATTCGCGGCGCTTATCCATTGAACCGGGACACACCATGAAAGCCATGCTTGCAAACGCGCTTGCCGTCGCGGCTGCGATGACGCTCACCGCATGCGCGGTGCAGCCCGCCTCGCATGCGGGCTTGCCGGACACGGTGAGCGCCGTCGCACCTGATGCATGGAGCGTCGATGCGCCCGTCGACACGATCGATGCGAACGCGTGGTGGTCGCAGTTCGGCGATCCGGCGATGCATCGGCTCATCGAGACCGTGCTCGACGGCAATCTCGATGTGAAGGCGGCCGTGGAGCGCGTGCGGCAGGGCGAGGACATCGTGAAGCAGCAGCATGCCGCGCTCGCGCCTCAACTCGATGCGAACGCAGGCGCGTCCTATCAGCGTCAAAACACGCCGCCGCCATTGGGCTATGTCAAGCAGGCGGGCATCGGCTTGACGGCGTCATGGCAACCGGACGTGTTCGGCGGCGAGCGGCTTGCCGTGCTGGCCGCGCAGGCACAAGCGAGCAACCGTCAGTCGGCGTTGAACGAACTGCGGCTCGCGTTGGCGGCGAACGCGGCGAGCGCCTACATCGACTTGCGCTGGGCGCAGGCGCAGCTTCAGATCATCAGCGATAACGAACAGATTCGCAGCCGCGCACTGGAACTCACTCAGCGGCGTTTGCGCTACGGACTATCGACTCAACTCGACGTGGCGCGTGCGCAGAATCAGTTGCAGGATTTGCAGGCGCAGCTGCCGAAAATCCGCGCCGCCATTCAGCACGATATGAGTCTGATCGCGGTGTATTCCGGGCGCACGCCCGAAAGCGTTGATGATCTGATGCTTGCGGACTCGCGCCCGATCCCCGTGCCCGCGCAAAGTGTGCCGAGCACGCTGCCGTCGCAAGCATTGTTGCGTCGCCCGGACGTGCGCACCGCCTATGCGACGGTCGAGCAACGCGCGGCGGAAGTGGGTGTCGCGAAAGCCGAGCGCTATCCGAAGTTCCGGTTGAGCCTGAGCGACGGCATTCTCGCATCGTCGTATCTCGGCTTGCCGACATTGACGGACAATCTCTTCAGCGCCGCATTGAACGCGACGAGTCCGATCTTCAACGCAGGGCGCATTACCGCGAACATCGACCAGAACGAGAGCCGCATGCGTGAATCGCAACTCGGCTTGCAGCAGACGATCCTCGTGGCGCTGAAGGACATTGAAGACACGCGAAGCGATCTGGTCAACGGCGACGCGCGAGTGAGCAGTCTGGGCGGCGCGCTCGCGGCGTCGGACCATGCGCTGCGGCTTTCAAACGAGCTTTATAAGGGCGGTGCGTCGAGCTTTCTCGACGTGCTGGAGGCACAGGAAGCCTATCTTCGCGACGCCGACGCATTGAACGAAGCGAAACGTCAGCATGCGCAAGCGGCCGTTGCGCTCTATCGGTCGCTCGGCGGCGGCTGGAATGCACTCGGGCAAGACGATGCGCCTAATCCGCCGTCATCCGTTGCCTCGCGCTCATGAAGGGACCGACCGGCTTTCTTTCGGGCGCGAAGCGGTCAAAGCCGACGGGTTCGGGCATATCGATGTAGACCGCTTCCATCCCGTGTCGGCTGTAGGTTTCATGCCAGAAGCCCGCGCCGCCGCTGTCGCGCAGGAAGTCGCGCCACCAGCGCGAATGCGGCTCGCTTCGAGTAAAGGCTTCGAGGCTTTCGAGGTCGCGCCAATACTGACGGATACCGATATGGTTGAGAGCGAAGAGCAACTGTTCGCTCGACAGCAATCCGTCGGGCGGCGTCGAATCGACCTGCCGCAAGCCTTTGCCGATGCGAAGCAGTGCGCCGATGCCCCGCAGCCGGCGCACGCGAAAGCCCAGTATGACGACCACGAGATTCGGGTAGGCGCTGAGATCCACCGATCTTCGGGTGACAGCTTGCATGTTGGCCACTCCTCGACATACACGCTGTAAGCATAGTCGCCGATGACCGTAGTGCAAGCAGGCCGGTAGGTCTACGGTCGGCCGGTTACGCGCTGCACCATCGCGTATAGCACCGACATCTGCAAGCCGCTCTTGAGCGCGTAGTTCGGATCGTACTGATTCGAATAGCCCCACCAGTCGAAGCACGCATTGGGATTGGTCGGCCCCGGCGCGGACGACGCGATCGTGTCCGGATAGACGACCACCAGTTTGTTCGTGTCGGCCCATTCGTTGATGCCGGCCTCTGTCACCCAGCGATTCCCGATAAGCGACGCCTCCTGCAAACAGCCGTGAAGAGCCAGGACCAGGCCGCACTTGTCGCCTTGAGCGCAGGACCTGGGGACGAACACACTGCCCGTCGAACTCATGGACAGGTTGGGGGACGCCCCGAACTCCGTTTGATCGAATGAAGCCAACGTGCCTGAGAGCTTTCCGTTGTTGCGCGGTTTGAGCGGGCCGAGGAACATCGTGAGCCACGTCTTTACTGAATCGTAGACCGCGCCGTTTGCGGAGCAGCGCACCATGTAGGGACTTCCGAGCGTGCCGCATGCAAGTTCGCCATCGGGCGATTCCCAGCCGTGCTCGGCGGGAAATGCATTGTCGAAGTGAACACGCGCGCCGTAATGCTGATACTCCGAGTTGAGATCGGCCATCTCGAGCGGATTGACGACCTCGTCCTGCGTGCCGGACCAGAGATATACAGGCTGCCCACGCAGATTGGCCACCGGGTCGATGGTGCGGAGGGACGATTGCGTATCCAGGTACGCCTCGGATTCCATCAGCATGCTGTTATACGACGCCTGGTTCGTCGAAAGCGTCAAGCCCCCGCAGTTGGCCAGAGCGCTCAACGCACCGCCGACGCCGGCGCACCAGTACACGCCGCCGGCGTACACGGCCGCGCCCTTGAAGGTCGAGGAGTGGGCAACGTGCATTTGCACGGCCGCGAAACCCCCAGACGAAATGCCCGCGACGAAGACTTTAGCCGGGTCGATCTGGTAGCGCTGGAGTTTTCCCACTGTCGAGGGGGCGGATGCTGCTTTCGCGGTGGAGGCCACCGTCATCTCTTGTTTGGATGCAACGGCGCCGGCACCAGGCGAGTCGCCACCGCCGCCGCAGCCCGCAAGGCCGATCGCTAACATCATCGCCGCCGCCAACCGCAGACCCGATGGCTTCGTCATCATTGTCGTCCCCTTGTCGAATCGAAACGAGTTTTCATCGCTCAACGTTGTCTTCAGCGTCGGCGGTATCCGGTCGATACCGCCGCTTCGCAAAAATCGCGCCTGACATGAGGGATGCCGGAGTGCCCTAATAGTGGAGCAGTGGCAACGAGCGTCGAGCTTAGTCAGCTTGCAGCGCGAACCGACATCGTGTTACCTTTGTTACCGGTAACAAAATGCGCGCTGCGGCCGAAAATGCGAATTACTGGTGTTACCGGTAACTGAAAAGGGCGCAGCTTGCGGGCAGATGCGGCGATGCAACGCGAAAAAACACAAAAGGAGACAAGACAAAGTGCCAACAATAGTGCAGCCGGCCGCCTCTGCAGCCGCCGCAGGCAACGAAGCCGAAGACCAGCTTTACCGAAAAGTATTGAAGCGGATCTTGCCGCTGCTCCTTCTTTGCTACGTGGTTGCGTATCTGGATCGAGTCAACGTCGGCTTCGCGAAATTGCAGATGCTCGACGCATTAGGCCTGAGCGACAGCGTCTACGCCGTGGGTGCGAGCATCTTTTTCTGGGGCTATTTTCTGTTCGAGATGCCGAGCAACCTCCTGCTTCACAAGTACGGAGCGCGCTTCTGGATAGCCCGCATCATGGTGACCTGGGGCATCGTCTCCTCGGCGCTCGCTTTCATATCCCCGCTCGCCGGCTTCTTCCACGTCCAAACCGGAACGATGTTCTACATACTCCGCTTTCTGTTGGGCGTATGTGAGGCCGGCTTCTTCCCGGGCATCATCCTGTACATGAACTATTGGTTTCCCGCACGACGCCAGAGCGTCGCAATGTCCGGGTTTCTAATCGCTATCCCCGTCAGTCTGACGCTCGGGGGAGTCGTGTCGGGCTGGTTGATGGAAAACACACATGGCCTTTTCGGCATGGGCGGCTGGCAATGGATGCTGTTGCTCGAAGGTATTCCCTCGATTCTCGTCGCGTTCGTGGTGTTGTTCCGCATGGGCGACGGCATTCAGTCCGCGAAATGGCTGACGGCAGCGGAAAAGTCTCTGCTGCAAAAGAATCTCGAGCAGGAAGGCGCCAAGAAGACGCATAGCGTCGCCGCCGCGCTCAAGAGCCCGCGTGTCTGGCTGCTGACGTTTATTCTCCTGACGTTCAATACGGGCTTCTATGGTTTGGCGTTCTGGCTGCCGTCCATCATCAAGGCGTCGGGAGTGAAGAACGCGTTGAACATTGGGTTGCTGACAGCCATTCCTTACATGAGTGCCGTTGTCGCGATGATCTGGAACGGGGCACACTCACGCAAGACCGGCGAGCGACGCTTGCATGCAGCGATTCCCGCTTTCATCGGTGGCATCGGCCTGATTCTCAGCGCTCACTTTGCCAACAATGTGCCGCTATCTATTTTTCTGCTGACGGTTGCTACCTGCGCGATTCTCGGCCTCATGCCGATCTACTGGACTTTTCCCGGGCAGATTTTGTCGGGAACGGCCGCAGCGGCGGGCATCGCGCTCATCAACTCGGTCGGCAATCTGTCCGGCTTTACGGGTTCGATGATTACGAGTGTCGCCAAAGACCTGACCGGTAACATCAACAACGGGACCTATGCGCTCGGAGCTTGTTTGCTCGTGAGTTGCGTTCTTATCTTGTCGATTCCAAAGAACATGCTCAACGCTGATCGAGGCGAACGTTGAGTTCGGCTGGAGCCGCGTGATGTTGAGCCAATGCCCACTGTACGTGGGCATCGTGCTTCTTTCCCGGGAAAACCATGACGAGATTCGCTTTGATCTTCTTTCGCTTCGAAACTAGACTCTTCCGTAACGAAAGTTTCTGCGGAAGCGGACAGGATGCTCAACAACAAGAGTTCACTGAAGCGACGCCTGCAGATCGTCGAGCTTGTCCGGAAGCGGGGTGAGGTCTCGGTCGATGAGTTAAGCCAGGCGTTCGATGTTTCCAGTGTGACCATCCGCAGTGACCTCAATTACCTGGAGCAGCAGCGCTATCTTCTGCGCTCGTTGGGCAAGGCCCGTTATCTGACACAGAAGGCCGGAGAAAACATCTTTGTTTCGACGTCGGACGCCGCTACGCGCAAGACATCCGAGATGGTGGTCGCTCGACTGGCAGCAGAGCGCGTTGGAGACAGCGAAGCGGTGATGTTAGGCGCGGGAGAGATAGTCCATAAGATGGTGCCCTTCCTCGCAGACCGCGCAAACCTTTCATTGTTGGTTCAGGACGTTTCCGTTGCACAGACGGTTCAGCGGTTTTTGCATTGCGAGGTGCTGCTCACGGGCGGTCAACTGGAACACGGCTCGACGGCGATGACCGGGCCTGACGCGGAAGCTACTGTCGGCCGACGCTCAATTGACTTGTGCGTCCTGCAAGCATCCGGTTTAGACCGCGACGGTAACCTTCTAACCGCCGATTCAGCTTTGGCGCGTGTAGCGCGGGCGGCGCACCGAGCGGCCAAACGAACGATGGTCGTTGCGTTCCAGCCGGCACTGGATGAACGTAGAGGTGAAGTGTTCGCGAGCGCGAATGAGATCGACACGCTTCTTATCGATGATGGCATCGACCCACCGACGATAGAAACAGTCGAGCGACAAGGTCTTCAGCTTCAAAGGCGAGACACGGGAATTCTGGAGTTCGGCGTTTCGTAGAAGTAGATTGTCCAGCAAGGGGCCTTGTCGAGGACCGGTATTGAAAGCCCCTCCAGTATGGCGCGACGTATATCGTTATCCTAATGAATACTGCCATGACTAAAACTGTAGCGGAATCGGTCAGTCCTCCCGTCTCCATCCTCACGATGGGCGAGATTCTCGTTGAGATTCTCGCAACAGAGATCGGGCAATCGTTTCGACGACCAGGCATGTTGATGGGGCCGTACGCTAGCGGTGCTCCGGCAATTTTCATCGATCAAGCGGCGAAATGCGGGAGCGCCAGCGCGATTATCGGCTGTGTCGGGGACGACGACTTCGGCGTTCTCAATGTCGAGCGTCTGCGGCAGGATGGCGTCGACGTATCGGGCATATCGGTCATCAAGGCTGCGACGACGGGCAGCGCTTTCGTCACGTATCGAGAAGACGGCGATAGAGATTTCATCTACAACATTGCCAACAGCGCGTCGGGCCATCTCTCTGTCAACGAGATTCCAGAACGGCTTCTGAAGAACTGCGGACATTTCCATGTCATGGGGTCGTCGCTTTTCTCGTTCCGCATCATCGAGGCGATGAAGAAAATCATCGAAACGGTGAAAGCGAACGACGGAACGGTGAGTTTCGACCCGAATATCCGAAAGGAGATGCTGCGCATTCCAGAGATGCGCGATGCGCTCGATTTCATTCTCGACTACACGGACGTGTTTCTACCGAGCGGTCACGAAGTGATGTTACTGGCGAGCGCCAGCTCGGAGAGCGGCGCCATTGCGGAACTGCTGGGCCGGGGCGTGAGTGAAATCGTGGTCAAGCGCGGGAAAGAAGGTTGCAGTTACTACGATGGAAAGACCGAGCGGCATATACCCGCCCTGGCGGTGACCGAGGTTGACCCGACCGGCGCCGGCGACTGCTTCGGCGGAACGTACATCGCTTGCCGCTCGCAAGGATATCCGGTCGAGAGCGCGCTGAAGTACGCATGCGCCGCGGGCGCGCTGGCTGTCACTCGCCGCGGGCCGATGGAAGGTACGGCAACGCTAGCAGAACTCGATGCGTTCATCCACGAAAAGCCCGAGGTGAGTCATGGCTGAAATCGTGACACGGCTCGTCGGCGATTCGCGGCTGGGAGCGCGGCTGGACGGTATTTATTCAGTTTGCTCGGCGCACCCGTGGGTCATCGAAGCGAGCATGAGGCAGGCGCTCGATGACGGCGCACCTTTATTGGTGGAATCGACTTCCAATCAAGTCGATCAATATGGCGGTTATACCGGCATGAAGCCGGTAGATTTCGTCCAATTCGTCCACGGAATTGCTCAGAAGGTCGGCTTCGCTCGGGAGAGCCTGGTGCTGGGCGGGGATCACCTGGGCCCGAACGCGTGGAGAAATTTCCCGGCGGAAGAAGCCATGAAGCGCGCGGACGCGCTGATCGAAGCGTATGCCGCCGCAGGTTTCAAAAAGATCCATCTCGACACGAGCATGAGCTGTGCGGATGACGCTCCGCGTCTGTCCGACGAAGTCGTCGCTGAACGTGCGGCCCGATTGTGCGCCGTTGCGGAGTCTGCAAGCGAGCGTGCTGGACTGCAGGAGCGCCCGGTCTACGTGGTCGGCACGGAAGTCCCGGTGCCCGGCGGAGCTTCCGAAGACCTTGCCACGGTCGAGGTGACGAGCCCGCAAGCTGCGCTCGAGACCGTCGCGGTGCACGCTGCGGCGTGGCAAAACCGTGGCCTGAATGCGGCCTGGGAGCGTGTCGTCGGACTCGTGGTTCAGCCGGGCGTGGAGTTCGACCATGCGAAGGTGGTGGACTATGACCCGTCATCCGCCAGCGAACTTTCGCGGGTGCTCGATGACTTGCCCGGCATGGTCTTCGAGGCCCACTCCACGGACTATCAAAAGCCCGAGGCGCTCGCGGCCCTGGTACGCGACGGTTTCGCCATCCTGAAGGTAGGACCGGGCGCGACGTTCGCGTTGCGCGAAGCGCTTTACGCACTGGCAGACATTGAAGACCAACTGTTTGCACCGGATGCCCGTTCGAATCTGCGGGCGGTGGTCGAGCGCGTCATGTTGGCCAAACCCAATAATTGGGAGAAGTATTACCACGGAAGTGAGCAGGAGAAGCGGCTCTTGCGCATTTTCAGCTATAGCGACCGGATTCGTTATTACTGGGCTGATGCGGAGGTCGCGAAAGCAACGAAGAAGCTGGTCGCCAATCTCGAACGGGTCGAAATACGAGAAAACCTCATTAGTCAGTTTCTCCCGAACCAGTACTGGCAGCTCCGATGCGGGTTAATCGACGCTTCGCCGATGAGCCTGATATTCAGCAAGATCCGCGACGTGATCGGAGCCTACGCAGCGGCTTGCAGAACGTAATTCGAGGTTCCGGGGACGGGATCGCCGGCTCATGACGTCCATGTTTCGTTCAAATCGGTTGTTGGTTCAGATAGGGCAATGGTTTTCGAGGGAAAACCCGCTTTGATGGGGTTTCGGCTCGAAACTAGACTCTTACGGCACAAGAAGCTTGCCCTCGCGTGGCGAAAATAGAGGCTTACTGGAGGCGCGATATGGAAAAGGTGACGTTGGCCAAAAACGAGCAGCCGAAGCCTCGGAAGGGGTTCGCCACTCAAATAATGCATTCCCGTGAGACCGGGATTATCGGTGCGCTGGTCATCATGGTCGTTCTGCTATCGATATTCGCGCCGGACTTCGCCAGTCGGGGCAACTTGCTCAACGACGCGCGCAACCTCTCGTTCATCGGCATCGTCGTTCTTGGTCAAGCCGCCGTGATGATTACCGGCGGGATCGATCTTTCCGTAGGGAGCGTCTGGGGACTCGCTGCGGTGGCGTCTGCGGCGATGATGCAGGCGGGCATGGGTGTCATTCCGGCGTGCGCGCTCACACTCCTCATTTGCGCAGCCGTTGGCTTCTTCAATGGTTTCTGTGTGACGAAGTTGCGCATGCTGCCTTTCGTTCCCACGCTGGCCACGATGAGCATTGCGCGTGCGCTCGCGCTCATCATCACACGGGGAAAAGCAATCGACGGTTTTCGGCCCGACGGTGACGCGTTTTTCTCGCTCGGCGGCGGCGACTTCCTCGACTTGCCGGTTCCGTTCATCATCTTTGTCGTGCTGGCGATCATCGCTGCAATCGTGCTCAAGAGAACGGTCTACGGTCGCCAACTGTACGCGGTCGGCGGCAATGAACGGGCGGCGATGCTCACCGGCCTGAACGTGGACCGCCTGAAGATGAGCGTCTACATCATGTCCGCTGTTCTAGCGGGCGTCGCGGGCATCATCGAAGTGAGCTACCTGTCGTCCGCGATTTCCAATCAGGGCTTGGGCAAAGAGTTGAGTGTCATTGCGGCCGCGGTTATCGGCGGCACGGCTCTCTCTGGCGGCGAAGGCACGGTGATTGGTGTGTTCGTCGGGACAGTCATCCTCGAAGTATTGCGCAATGGTCTCGTCTTGCTGGGAACGGACGCTTATTGGCAAGGGGTGTTCGTTGGTTCTGTCATCGTGCTTGCCGTCTTTATCGACCAGCTTAGAAAAGGCGTCTGGCGACGTCGTTGAGCGCTTTAGCCATAACAACTCTTGGAGAAGACCATGACACGCACCATGATCAGTGCTGTAGCAGCCACCATCGTGTTCGGGCTCGGCATCACGCAAGCGCACGCAGCCGACAAGAAAGTTTTCGCCGTCGTGCCGAAGGCACTCGGCGTCGCGTTTTATGCCGACGCAGAGAAGGGTTGCAAGGAAGAAGCCGCGAAGCTCGGTGCCGAGTGCCTGTTCACGGGGCCCGCGCAACTCGATGACGCCGAGCAAGGCCGGATCGTACGGGACCTGATCACCAAGAAGGTCGCCGGTATCGCAATTGCGCCGAACAATGCCGACTCCATCGGCAATGTCATTAGCGCGGCAGTCGCGAAGAACATCCCGATCGTCACGTTCGATTCGGACGCGCCGAAGTCCAAGCGGGCGGCATTCATCGGCACGAACAATGAGGCAGGCGGGGAAGCCGCCGGAGAAGCATTCGCGAAGGCGTTGCCGAAGGGCGGCACTTACGCAGTCCTGACCGGCGGCTTGTCGGCCGCGAACCTGAACGACCGGATCAAGGGCTTCAAGTCCAAGCTCAACGGCAGCTTCAAGGAAGTGTCAGGCTCGCCTTTCGCATGCAACGACGACTCCAGCACGGCAGTACAACTCATTCAGGACATTCTCGCGAAGAATCCAAATCTCGACGGCATCTTCTTCGCGGGCGGCTGGCCGATGTTCGCACCGGAGGCCTACATCCGCGCGGTCAAGAACAAGGCAGCCGACATCAAGTCCGGCAAGTTCGTGGTGGTCTCGTTCGACACGTTGCCCTCGCAAGTCAAGTTGCTCAAGGAGGGTTACGCGACCACGCTGATTGGCCAACGACCGCTCGCGATGGGCATCGAATCAGTGAAGCAACTCGATGAATTGTCGAAGGGCGGGAAGATTCCGCCGCTCACGGATACTGGTGTCGATATCGTCAATTCGAGCAACGTGGACAAGTTCGTCGGCGGCAAGTGAACCATCCGTTCGGGACCGGGATGTTCCCGGTCCCGTGCTTTCCTCGCGAAGAGTACCGCCATGACCGTTCTATTGAGCGTTGAGCAGATCACCAAGACCTTTCCGGGTGTCAAGGCGCTGCAAGAGGTCTCCTTCAGCGTGGAGGCGGGGACCGTCCATGCAATCATGGGTGAGAACGGTGCCGGCAAGTCGACGTTGATGCAGGTCATCGCCGGGGCACACCCGCCGACGTCCGGCCGGCTCATCTTCGATGGTCAGCAAGTCGAGTTCTCCGGCACGCGCGACGCGGCCAAGAAGGGCATTTCCATCGTGTTTCAGGAGCTCATGCTGGCCCCGAACATGACGATTGCCGAGAACATATTCCTCGGCGCGGAGCCGCGCATGGCCGGGGTTTTGGTCGACCGCAGCACGCTGTTGAACAAGGCGACGGCCGCCATGCAGCGTCTGGGGATCTCGCTGGACCCTGACACGCGTCTCGGCGATCTGACCATCGCTCAGCAACAGCTCATTGAAATCTGCAAGGCGCTGATTCATGAGCCGCGTTTGCTCATCCTGGACGAGCCGACTTCAAGTTTGTCCGAAGCCGACTCTCTCACGCTCTTCAAGGTCGTCCACGAGTTGCGAGACCGGGGCGTGACGATTCTGTATATCTCGCATCGGATGCGCGAGGTATTCGACAACTGCGACGTCGTCACCGTCTTGCGGGACGGAAAGCATGTGCGAACCGCGAGGCTTACCGATACTTCGCCTGACGAGGTCGTGCGCCTCATGGTTGGTCGGGACCTCGCCGAGGTCAAACGTGTCCGGCCGGAGCACTCGGGCAAGCCTGTCGTGCTCTCGGTTCAGGGCTTGGGTGATGACCACCGCTATCGCGATGTCTCGTTCTCTCTACGCCAAGGTGAAATAGTCGGACTCGCGGGCCTGATAGGAGCGGGCCGCTCGGAAGTCGCGATGGGAATATTCGGGGCGCCGCCTCCGAAACACGGGACAGTCTCTGTCGAGGGCAAGCCGGTCAAGATTTCGAGACCACGCGATGCAATGAAGCTTGGCATTGCGCTCGCCCCCGAAGACCGGAAGGATCAGGGACTGGTCTTGGGTATGTCGGTCGGCAGTAATTTGTCTCTCGCCGCGCTCGGACTGGGGCGACTGTCAAAGGGGAGCATGGTGCGGCCGCTGCAAGAGGCGCGGATGATCGACAGCTACGTGGGACGATTCAAGATCAAGACGCCGACCGTCGAACAACTGGTGCGGCTGCTGAGCGGTGGCAACCAGCAAAAGGTCGTGCTTGCGAAGTGGCTGGCCTCGAAGCCCCGAGTGCTTATCGTCGATGAACCCACTCGCGGAGTCGACGTCACCACGAAAGCGGAAATCTATGCGCTGATGCGCGAACTCGCACACGATGGACTAGCGATTCTCGTCATTTCGAGCGACTTGCCTGAAATCCTGACCATCTCCGACCGGATTCTGGTCATGCGTGCCGGCCAGCTAGTTGGCGAGGTTGGATTCGACGAGGCGTCGGAGGAGCGAATCATGTCTCTGGCTGCGCTTGAACATGCCGACCCTGCTCACCCCGAGGTCAAGCCCACGGGATTCGTGTCGTGAGTTATCAGGGCCGCATACGTTCATAGCTTGAACCATGAAGCAAGAATTGAGATCGAGCTAATCTGGACGCCTAAGTAAAAGTTGGCGCGCGCAATTCACTTTCGTACCCTTGTGATAGCCCGGTAAAGGAGTTACACCGTGAACAAAGTTGGCATGTTCTACACCTACTGGTCGACTGAGTGGATGGTCGACTTTCCGGCGACGGCGAAGCGCATCGCCGGACTCGGCTTTGACATGATGGAAATTTCGCTCGGCGAGTTTCACAATCTTCCGGACGCGAAGAAGCGTGAGCTGAAGTCGGTCGCCGACGATCTGGGCCTCACGGTGATGTGCTGTATCGGACTGAAGTCCGAATACGACTTTGCTTCGCCGGACAAGAGCGTTAGAGATGCCGGCACGGAATACGTGAAGCGCCTGCTCGACGATTGCCATCTGCTCGGCGCACCGGTTTTTGCCGGCCTCACATTCTGCGCGTGGCCGCAATCCCCACCGCTCGACATGAAGGACAAGCGCCCCTACGTCGACCGCGCAATCGACAGCGTTCGCCGTGTCATCAAGGTCGCTGAAGACTACGGCATCATTTATGCACTGGAGGTGGTGAATCGCTTCGAGCAGTGGCTGTGCAATGACGCGAAGGAAGCGCTTGCCTTCGCCGACGCGGTCGACAGTCCGGCGTGCAAGGTTCAGCTCGACACGTTCCACATGAATATCGAAGAGAGTTCCTTCCGCGATGCAATCCTCGCCTGCAAGGGCAAGATGGGCCATTTTCATCTGGGCGAAGCGAATCGCCTGCCGCCGGGTGAGGGTCGCCTGCCGTGGGATGAGATCTTCGGGGCGCTGAAGGAAATCGAATACGACGGCACTATCGTCATGGAACCGTTCATGCGCAAGGGCGGTTCGGTCAGCCGCGCGGTGGGCGTGTGGCGGGACATGTCGAACGGTGCGACGGACGAACAGATGGACGAGCGCGCTCGTCGCTCGCTGCAGTTTGTTCGTGAGAAACTGGCGTGAAGATGGCGTTCAGACAGGGATATCGCTATGGAATCGCTCCGGCGCGCGAAGCGCCTTCTCGCCCTCGCGCAGACAGGACTTCACTACGCGACGAGTCCGTTCGACAAAGAGCGTTATGAAGAGATCGAAGCCATTGCACATGCGCAGCTTGCGGAACTTGCTTCGATGGACATCGGCCGGGTCACGGAGCTTTTCGCGCAGGAATCGGGATACGCGAATCCCAAACTGGACGTCCGATGTGCCGTATTCGATGACGCCGGCGACATCCTGCTCGTGAAGGAGACGGCGGACGGTCGTTGGTCGCTGCCTGGCGGCTGGGCCGATGTCGGCCTTTCGCCCGCCGAAAATGCAGCGAAGGAGGTCCGCGAGGAAAGTGGCTATTCCGTCGACATCGTTCGCTTATTGGCGGTCTGGGACATGGCGAAACACGCTCACCCGCCCTCGATATTCCATATCTGGAAGCTCGTCTTTCTCGGCCAGGTCACCGGAAAAGATTGCGCGCTGGGCCAAGAGACGAGCGCGGCTCAGTTCTTCGACCTTGAAAATCTACCGGCGCTCTCGCTGGGACGCGTTTTGCCTCAACAACTCGCGCGACTGCGCCACCTCAAAGAACACCGGCAAGCAGATTTCGACTGACTTCTCCCCTGATGGATGTAGGCTATCGGCAGTCTCGCGGTCGAGGAACCGGGGGATCTGCCGCTTAGCTCCAGCCATGTGATAAGAACCGCATGCCGCAAGCGGTACGCTCCGACCGTCGTGACACCCGAGCCGCCACAAAACAACTGAACGGTAAAAGCCGGTTTCGGCCCGCCGGTCTGCGTGGCCGGGAATCGTCCCGTGTTGCCGCATCCTCGTATCAACCGATTGTGCTTGCCTCGAATCCCGCGTACCTAAGCATGGCGTAAGGATCGGCGGTCTAGAATCGCGCGCGATCCGGCGGCGGCAGTCAAACAAGCGCAGGCGCGCGAGGACTGCCGGACATGACACGATCGAGTCAAAATCTGCTTATTGCGGTTAAAAACCGACCAACGCCTTCGAGGAACATTCAATGGACGCCGTGGTGACTGGCAAAGACGCGCTGAACGAGAGCGAGCTGCGCTTACTGATCGGAGCCGTGGCCGCCGTGCGCCGCGGCGAGCCCATCGGCGAACTCCCGTCCGAGTGGGACGGAATGAAGGGCAGGCTCGTCGCCGAACTGGCGGCGTTGTCGGATCAATGCGAGCGCCAAAGCCGATCCCACGAAGAAATCGGGGTCGCATACGGCGAACATCCAGGCAGCGGAAAGCGTCTCAGCGAGGCAGGGCTGAGCGGCTTCTGGCTGCGTCAGGTACGCGAGTCGAATGGGCTTCTGGAGGCCATCGACCACGCTCACGATCGCAATCGAGCGGTCCACACCGCCCTGACTGCGGTCCTGAAGGGCCAAGGCGCTTGCCTTCCGTCTGACTGGACCGGTCTTGCGGGCAAGATCGCTGACGCATTCAACGCGGTCGTCGACCAGAACCTTCGAATGTCGGATGAACTCGCACGGTTGAGCCAGGCCGTCGGCAAGGAAGGCCGAATCAACGAGCGCGCGGCGATTCCCGATGCGCGCGGCTTCTGGCGCAGTTCGATGGACTCCGTGAACTCATTGATCGCCGACCTCGTGCATCCGACGAGCGAAGTCGCGCGGGTGATCGGCGCAGTCGCGCAGGGCGATCTGAGCAAGAGCATGGCGCTCGAAGCCGACGGACGCGCGTTGCAAGGCGAATTCTTGCGCACCGCGAAGATCATCAACAGGATGGTGGAGCAGTTGGGCACGTTCTCGGCCGAAGTCACTCGCGTGGCGCGGGAGGTCGGCACGGAAGGCAAGCTCGGTGGACAGGCGGATGTGCAAGGTGTGGCCGGCACCTGGAAGGACCTGACCGATTCCGTGAACTTCATGGCCGGCAATCTGACGAGCCAGGTGCGCAATATCGCGGAAGTGACGAAGGCCGTCGCTGCCGGGGACCTTTCGAAGAAGATCACCGTCGACGTGAAGGGTGAGATTCTGGAGCTGAAGAACACGATCAACACCATGGTCGACCAGTTGCGCTCATTCGCGGCGGAGGTCACGCGCGTGGCGCGGGAGGTCGGCACCGAGGGCAAGCTCGGCGGGCAGGCGGAGGTCAAGGGCGTCGCCGGTACCTGGAAGGACTTGACCGACAACGTGAACTTCATGGCGGGCAACCTGACGAGCCAGGTGCGCAATATCGCGGAGGTCACGACCGCGGTCGCCGCGGGCGATCTGTCCAAGAAGATCACGGTGGACGTGAAGGGCGAGATTCTGGAGCTGAAGAACACCATCAACACGATGGTCGATCAGCTGCGCTCGTTTGCATCGGAGGTAACCCGGGTCGCGCGCGAAGTGGGCACGGAAGGGAAGCTCGGCGGTCAGGCCGACGTGAAAGGCGTCGCCGGAACCTGGAAGGACCTGACCGATTCGGTGAATTCAATGGGGAGCAACCTGACGGCACAGGTTCGCAACATCGCGGACGTCACCACTGCAGTGGCCGCGGGCGATCTTTCCAAGAAAATCACGGTGGACGTGAAGGGCGAAATTCTTGAACTGAAGAACACCATCAACACGATGGTGGACCAGCTCAGTTCATTCGCGTCCGAGGTCACGCGCGTGGCGCGCGAGGTCGGGACGGAAGGCAAGCTCGGCGGACAGGCGGACGTTCAGGGCGTGGCGGGCACGTGGAAAGATCTGACCGACTCCGTCAATTCCATGGGCAGTAACTTGACGGCGCAGGTTCGCAACATCGCGGATGTGACGACCGCGGTTGCCGCGGGCGATCTCTCGAAGAAGATCACGGTGGACGTCAAGGGCGAGATCCTCGAGCTCAAGAACACGATCAACACCATGGTCGACCAGTTACGGTCCTTCGCATCCGAAGTCACGCGTGTGGCGCGCGAGGTCGGCACGGAAGGCAAGCTCGGCGGTCAGGCCGATGTGCAGGGCGTTGCCGGCACGTGGAAGGACTTGACCGATTCAGTGAACTCGATGGGCAGTAATTTGACGGCGCAGGTGCGTAACATCGCCGAGGTGACGACGGCCGTGGCTGCGGGCGACCTGTCCAAGAAGATCACGGTGGACGTGAAGGGCGAAATCCTCGAGTTGAAGAACACGATCAACACGATGGTGGATCAGCTGCGCTCGTTCGCGTCGGAAGTCACGCGTGTTGCACGGGAAGTCGGCACCGAAGGCAAGCTCGGCGGTCAGGCGGACGTGCAAGGTGTTGCCGGCACGTGGAAGGACCTCACCGACAACGTCAACTTCATGGCCGGCAACCTGACCAGCCAGGTTCGCAACATCGCGGACGTGACCAAGGCAGTCGCGGCGGGCGATCTTTCGAAGAAGATCACCGTGGACGTGAAAGGCGAGATTCTCGAACTCAAGAACACGATCAACACGATGGTCGATCAATTGAGTTCGTTCGCCTCCGAAGTCACTCGGGTCGCGCGCGAAGTCGGCACGCTCGGCAAGCTCGGCGGACAGGCCGATGTGCAGGGCGTGGCGGGCACATGGAAGGACCTGACGGATTCCGTCAACTTCATGGCGGGCAATCTGACGAGCCAGGTGCGCAACATCGCGGACGTGACGAAAGCGGTGGCGGCGGGTGACCTCTCGAAGAAAATCACCGTCGACGTGAAGGGCGAGATTCTCGAGCTGAAGAACACCATCAACACGATGGTCGATCAGCTGCGCTCGTTCGCGTCGGAAGTCACACGTGTCGCACGCGAAGTCGGCACCGAAGGAAAGCTGGGCGGTCAGGCCGACGTGCAGGGCGTGGCGGGAACATGGAAGGACCTGACCGACAACGTGAACTTCATGGCGGGCAACCTGACGAGCCAGGTTCGCGGCATCGCGCGCGTGGTGACGGCAGTGGCGAACGGCGACCTGGCGCGCAAGCTGACGGTGGAAGCGAAGGGCGAAATCGCGGCCCTTGCCGACACGATCAACAGCATGACGGACACACTCGCCACGTTCGCGGATCAGGTCACCACCGTTGCGCGGGAAGTCGGCGTCGAGGGCAAGCTGGGCGGCCAGGCGAAAGTGCCGGGCGCAGCGGGCACCTGGAAGGGTCTCACCGAAAACGTCAATCAATTGGCGGCCAACCTGACGACGCAGGTGCGGGCGATCGCCGAGGTTGCGACTGCCGTGACGCAGGGCGACTTGACTCGTTCGATCACGGTCGAGGCGTTGGGCGAGGTCGCGGCGTTGAAAGATACGATCAACGAGATGATCCGCAACCTGAAGGACACCACGGCCCTCAACACCGAGCAGGACTGGCTCAAGACGAACCTGGCGAAGTTCAGCCGCATGCTCCAGGGGCAGAAGGATCTCGTCGCTGTCGGCCATCTCATTCTGTCCGAGCTGGCGCCGGTCGTCGGTGTTCAACAAGCCGAGTTCTTCGTGCTCGATGCAAGTCCGCAGGGCACCTCGCTCAAGCTCGTCGGAAGCTACGCATCGGACGGCTATCGCTCGCACGGAAAACGCGTGGCGCTGGGAGAAGGCCTGGTCGGGCAATGTGCTGTCGAGAAGCGCAAGATCCTGCTTGCGCCGTCGTCGTCGAGCGACTATCGCATCGTCTCGGGACTTCTCACCGTACTGCCGCAAAACGTCCTCGTACTGCCGGTCGTCTTCGAGGGACACGTCAAGGGCGTGATCGAACTGGCGTCGGTCGAGCGCTTCAATCCGACTCATCAGGCGTTCCTCGATCAACTGACCGAAAGTATCGGCATCGTGATCAATACGATCGAAGCGAACATGCGAACCGAGGATCTCCTCAAGCAATCGCAATCGCTTGCTCACGAACTGCAGAGCCGGCAGGAAGAGTTGCAGCAGACCAATCAGGAATTGCAGGAGAAGGCTCGTCTGCTCGCTCACCAGAACCAGGAAGTCGAGCGAAAGAGTTCCGAAGTCGAGCAGGCTCGGCAAGCACTCGAAGACAAGGCAAAGCAACTGGCGCTGACGTCCAAGTACAAGTCTGAGTTCCTGGCGAACATGTCGCACGAACTGCGCACGCCGCTCAACAGCTTGTTGATTCTCTCGGACCAGCTATGCAAGAACCCGGAAGGCAATCTTTCGCCAAGGCAAGTCGAGTTCGCGAAGACGATTCATTCTTCCGGCAACGATCTGCTCATGCTGATCAACGACATTCTCGATCTCGCGAAGATCGAATCCGGAACGGTGGTCGTGGACCTGGCGGAGCATCGTCTTGCCGACCTGACGCTCTATGTCGAGCGGACTTTCCGACACGTCGCCGAGGCACGTAACGTCGACTTCTTCATCCAGCTCGGCGCCGACGTGCCGTCTTCGATCGTCACCGATTTGAAGCGCCTCCAGCAGATCCTCAAGAACCTGCTGTCCAATGCGTTCAAATTCACGCACAGGGGGCATGTGACGCTGACCATCGACGAAGCGTTCGCCGGATGGGGCGACGACAGCGAAACGCTCGGTCACGGCGGCCCGGTGCTCGCGTTCTCCGTGCAGGACACCGGCATCGGTATTTCGCCCGACAAGCAGCAGATCGTGTTCGAAGCGTTCCAGCAGGCGGACGGCAGCACGAGCCGCAAGTACGGCGGCACTGGGCTCGGGCTTGCGATCAGCCGCGAACTGTCCAAGCTGCTCGGCGGTGAAATTCGTCTGACGAGCACGCCCAACAAGGGAAGCACGTTCACGCTGTATCTGCCGAGCAAGAACGACAACGCGCGTTCGGGGCGCAGGTCGCTTCCGTTCTTCGACGGCGCGTCGTCGGCAGCCGCGAACGGTGCGGCGCGTGTCACCGAGGCACAGGAACTATCGCGGGCGCGGTCGTACCGGCGGGACGAGGTCACGGATGCGACGCTCGTCGCGCCGTTCCCCGATGACCGCGACCATATCGTGCAAGGCGACCGGGTCGTGCTCATTGTCGAGAACGATGCCGCGTTCGCGCGGGTCGTGGCGGACGCCGCGCGAGAAGGCGGGATGAAGGCCGTTGTCACGGCTTTCGGGGCCGATGCGTTGACTCTCGCCGCGCGATACAAACCCGATTTCATGACGCTCGACGTGTTCCTGGCCGACATGGAGGGGTGGCGGATCCTCAGCCGGCTCAAGCAAGACATGGCTACCCGGCATATTCCCGTATGCGTGGTTTCCTCGGACGAGTTTCGCGAGCGCGCGCTGCGCTCGGGCGCGTTCGCATTCATCCCTAAGCCCATCGAATCGAAGGAGACGCTCGACCTCGCGCTTTCGGCTTTGGCGCAATATGTCGGTCCGAGGCAGCGCACGGTGCTTGCGACTCTGCCGGAAGGGGCCGAGCGTGACTTGCTCGTGCATGGCCTCGACGGGTCGCAAGCAGCATTCACGATCGCCGATTCGCGAGAGACTCTGCTCCGGCATTTATCGTCGAGTTGCTTCGACGTCCTGGTGCTGGCCGATGGCACCGTCGCCGTCGAGCCGGAAGACATTGAGCAGGCATTGTCGGGGTCGCGTGTCCTCGCGCCGTTACCGGTCATTCTTCGCGCGGACGACATCACCGAAAACCCGCGATGGCAGCAGCAATGCGAAACGTTCGTCGCTCATCCCGCAGCGAGCCCTGAAATGCTGTTCGACCTCTGCATCGCGGCGCTTCACGTCGACGCGAATGCGCTCCCTCCGGAAGCCAACGCCGTTCTGAGCGCACTGCGGATTCCGCAAGGCAAGCTCCACGGCAAGAAGGCACTGATCGTCGACGACGACATGCGCAACATATTCGCCCTTGCCACGGTGATGGAAGACCTGGGCATGCGGCATTCCTGGGCCGATAACGGACGCGACGCCGTCAACCAGGTCGAGGCAGATCCGGAAATTGACATCGTTCTGATGGACGTGATGATGCCTGAAATGGACGGCCTCACCACCATCCGCGAAATTCGCAAGCGGCCGGTGGGCCGAGCGCTGCCCATCATCGCCGTGACGGCCAAGGCAATGAAGGGCGATCGCGAGAAGTGCATCGAGGCGGGAGCGTGGGATTACCTGTCCAAACCCGTGAACCTCGACGACTTGCTCGCCGTGTTGCACGCCTGGCTGCATCGATAGGAACGGCCATGTCAGATGTGGACGTTACCGCGCACCCAAGTGTGCGCATTCTGGTCGTGGACGACCTGGTCAGTCAGCATGTGGTTCTGCGCACGGTGCTCGAGGAGCCGGGGCAGGACGTCGTCTGCGTGTCGTCCGGGCGAGAAGCATTGAAGGAAGTGCTGGCGCAGGATTTCGCCGTCATTCTGCTGGACGTCAATATGCCGGACATGGACGGCTTCGAAACGGCCAGCCTGCTGCGGTCGTATCGACGAACCGCGACGACGCCAATCATCTTCGTGACCGCTCACGTAGACGATGCCGAGATGGCGCGCGGTTACTCTCTGGGCGCTGTCGACTACATATCGTCGCCGGTTGTGCCTGAGATACTCCGCGCGAAGGTGCGGGTGTTCGTGCAGCTTTACAGAATGAACCTCGAACTGATCTCGCGCGCCGCGGAGCGCGAGGAACTCGCCCGTGCCGAGGCTTTGCGTGCCTCGGCAGACCAGGCTCGACAGCGTGCGGACTTTCTTTCTCAGGTCAGCCATCTGCTGACCCGGTCACTGGATGTCGATACGACCTCGGCGCGTATCGTCGACAGCGCCGTGCCGACACTCGCCGACGTCGCGTGTGTCCTGCTCATGCTCGAAAACGAGTCAGTGCCGCGCACGCTCTTTTCTACGCGGCCCGGGGCGTGGCACGGAGTGGATGCAGAGCGCGAGCCTCCATATGCGCCGCCCGTGCCGCTCAAGCAATTCTTCGATCATGCGCAGCAGTCGCTGGACCGGGGCGAGGCCGTCGCGGTCGTGGGCAGTACGGCAGAAATGTTCGGCAGTGCATCCGCCGAGCCGCAGCGCACAGCCTCGGTCAGCCGGAAAGGCAGAGTGGCCTTCTATCCGCTCCTCAACACCGTGCAGCACAAGGCGGTGCTTGCGCTTGGCTACGAGGGTGAGGAGAGCCGCACTGACTTGACTGCGGTGACGACCGAATTCGTGAGCCGGGCATCGATCGGGCTGGAGAATGCATTGTTGTTCTCCGCGCTGCGCGAGGAAGACCGGCGCAAGGACGAATTCCTGGCCATGCTCGCGCATGAACTGCGCAATCCGCTTGCGCCGATCTCCAACGCGGTCAGTGTCATGAAGGCCGCTGATCCGGGCGACGGTCAGCTCCTGAAGTGGTCTTACGATGTCATCGGTACGCAGATCGATCACATGGTGCACATCGTGGACGACTTGCTGGACGTCTCGCGCATCGCGCGGGGCACGGTGTCCCTGCGGCGTGAACCCGTGCCCTTGAGCCTCGTCGTCGAGCGCGCGATAGAGACCAGCGTGCCGCATTTCGGACGGCGTTCGCAAACATTCGTGTTGAACGCACAGACTGATGACGTGATCGTCGACGGCGATGTCGTCCGGCTCACGCAGGTCGTTTCGAACCTGCTGAACAACGCGTCGAAGTTCACGCCAGTGGGCGGCAACATCGCGCTGTCCACAGACTTCAGCGATGACCACGCGGTTATCACCATCACCGATGACGGCGAGGGTATCGACGCGAAGTGGCTGGGCCGCGTATTCGAATTGTTCGCGCAGGGCGATAGCTCGCTGGATCGCGCTCAGGGCGGACTCGGCATTGGATTGACGCTGGCCCGCCATCTTGTCGAATCGCACGGCGGCACCATTACCTGCAGCAGCGAGGGGCGAGGCAAGGGCGCAAAATTCACCGTGCGCCTTCCCGCCAGGACCGAGCCAAAGCCCTTTCCGCGTGCGCAGGACGCTGCTCCTCTTGGTGGCGTCCGCGGACTGCGCGTGCTCGTCGTCGACGATTCGACGGCCTCGGCGGAAAGCGTAGCCTTGTTCCTCGAAATCCACGGTTGCGAAGTATCCTGCGCGCACGACGGGCCGACTGCCCTGATACTGGCGCGCAGCTTCAGACCGCACGTAGCCATTCTGGACATCGGCTTGCCCGGAATGACAGGGTACGAAGTCGCGAAGCGAATGCGCGAGGACACGGACATGCGAAGCTGCCTGCTCATCGCGTTGAGTGGTTACGGACAAGATGTGGACCGGCAGAATTCAAAGGCTGCCGGCATGGACTATCACTTGATCAAGCCGACAGACCTCGATGCCCTGACGCAACTGATCGCAAAGAATGCAGCGGAGCGAGGTCTCGATTTGGAGAATGCGCGCGAATGACCGCTTCGGCCCATGTTAAGCATTTAATAAGCTCGGCCGCCGGAGTATGAGCGGCCGGGACACAGAAGCATCGACTTAAAAAAAAGGACAATCGCCGCGTGAACGCATTCGACACGACCATTCAAACCTATCTTATCCATATCGCTCCGGCCTCGGGCTTCTTTGCTCAGGCGGTTAGCGTCCTCGCTGACTTCTATCTGTTCAAAGGGGTGCTTCCGCTTGCGATCCTGTACGCCATCTGGTTCAAGCAGGGCAATTCGCTCGAATACCGCCGGGAAATGGTGGTTGCGACCTTGTTGTCCGCGATGGTCGCTTTCGTCGTCGGGCGGCTTCTCGCGCTCTTCTTGCCGTTTCGTCTGAGGCCCATTTACGACGCCGGCCTCGGCTTGAACTTTCCCGGCGCAAGCCACGCCAGCAACCACCTCCGTTTATGGAGTTCGTTGCCGAGCGACCATGCCGCACTGTGGATGGCGGTGGCGGTGGGAATCTTCCTCGTGTGGCGGTGGATCGGCGTGCTGGCGGTCTTACAGTGCGTGCTGTTCATTTGCTTGCCCCGGGTGTACCTCGGGCTGCACTATCCGACGGACGTTCTTGCGGGTGCGTTGATCGGCGCCGCGGTCGTTGCCGTCCTCACGCGAACTCGTTTGAGAGAGTCATTCGCGCCGTACGTCGTGCGGTTCATGGAGCGTCGTCCGGCCGTGGGCTACATGCTGGCTTTCTTGCTCTTCTTTGAATTCGCCACGATGTTCGACGAGCCTCGACTACTCGCCTTATCGCTGTTCAAAAGGTTGTAGCCGCTTCCGGGAGGGGGGAGCAGGGCTTGTTAGAATCTGCCAGCTCCCTTTATCGGCTCTTCAAATGAACGCTCGACACGTTGCATCCGCGCTTGCGCGGATGGGTCTCGTCGGTGCGGCGTGCGCTCCATTGTGCGCATTCGCCGACGGCGACATCGCGCAAACCATCGTCATGGTCCGGCATGGCGAAAAGCCCGACCAGGGGCTCGGACAACTCTCTTGCCAGGGATTGAATCGGGCGCTGGCGTTGCCGCGAGTCATCGAAACGAAATTCGGCCGGCCGGACGCCATCTTCGCTCCCGATCCCGCGAAGCAAAAGAACGACCGCGGGACGAAGTACGACTATGTGCGTCCCCTCGCGACCATCGAGCCGACGGCGATCTACTTCGGTCTGCCGGTCAACGCATCCCTCGGCTTCAAGGATATCGACAAGCTCGCGGATTCCTTGCTCTCGCCGAACTACCGCAGCAGTGTCGTGGTCGTTGCCTGGGAACATGCGCTTGTCGAGGAGACGGCGCGGCGCATCGTCAAACGTTTGGGCGGAGACGCTTCGAGCGTGCCTAAGTGGGCAAGCGCCGACTTCGACAGCATCTATGTAGTGCGCGTCACTCGTCGCGCGGGAACGTCCGTCGCGTCATTCGCCGTCGAACGGGAAGGGTTGAACGGTCAATCCACCGCCTGTCCCGTGCGGTGATCTCGCTCAAAGCTGCATGAAGGCGAAGACCGAAACACCGAGTCCGGCTGCGCCCATGAGTCCCGCAAGCCAGAAAAGCTTGCGGCTTCCCGTAAGCGACGTGATCGCCGCCAGCGAGATTGCGACGCTCAGCCAGGCCAGCGCCTGACCGAACAAATGCTGCGGATGCTCTTTCGCCTCGGAGCGTCGATTGGCTTCTTCCACTTCTTTTTCCAGCTCCCGCGCCTTGGCCGAGATTTCCTTCTTCCGGTCCTCGTACTTCGCGATCTGATCCCGATAGAACGCTTGCCGCTGCACAGGCGCCAGTTCGGCTGCCAGCTCCATCAAGTGGCCTTTGCTCGATTGCGCCTGATAGTAGCCCCATTGATCGCTCGCCTTGCTTTGGGAGAGCACGGCATCGTTCTTGAAGATCAGCGCCTGCGTCTGCAACACGCCTTCCTCATAGTGAAGCAGCCCCGACAACGCAGCAAGAATTGCCGTGAAGACTGCAACCCAACGCGATAGCGGATCGCCGGCATGAGCGGCATGTTCGACGAGATGGTCATGCGGTGCGTGTTCGTGGGACATGAGTAATTTTCGACGTTGCGGCGAAAAGCGACGCCCTTGATAGAAGTGTTTGCGATCTTATCGCAACGGGTCGCGCGACGCGTTCACACGAAGGCGAGTGAATCGACCCGTCAGACGATTGCGTCGCACTCGTCGAGCAACCAATCCTGGAACGCGCGCACGGCCGTCGATTGCTCGCGGCGCGTGAGCAGCACGTATCCGCGATCGGTGACGAGCGGCGTATCGCAAAGCGCGACGAGCTGGCCGGTCGCAACGAGTTCGTCGATGAGCGGCGACCAGCCGAGCGCGACGCCCTGACCCATCACGGCGGCATGCGCCACGAGCGCGTAGCTGTTGAACGTGAATGCGCCGTGCGTGGGCGGGGCGACCTGTCCGTGCGCATCGAACCAGGCGTTCCATGACAGCCATCGCTCGGGCTGCGTGCGCTCGACATGCAGGAGCGGCAGCTTCGAAAGATCCGACGTGTCGTGCGTGGCCGCGAAGCCAGGGCTGCACACGGGCGTGACACGCTCGGGGAACAGCTTCACGGCGCGGCGCGATCCCCAGTCGCCGTCCATGTCGCCGAACACGACGACGACATCCGCAAGCTCGCCCGAAGCACTCGGCATCTGCTGCGACGTGACGATCCGGACATCGACATCCGGCATCAGCGCCTTGAATTGCGGCAGGCGCGGCATGAGCCAGTAGGTGGCGAAGCCGAAGTCCGTCGACAACGTGAGCGTGCGCTGCGTGTGGCGCGAGCGAATCTCGCCCGTGGCCTGCCGGACCAGATCGAGGCTTTGGCGCACCGCATCGAAAAGAAGCGCGCCGTCTTCCGTCAACGATACCCCGCGATGCCCGCGTTTGAAGAGCGCCGTCCCGAGCGATTCCTCCAGTTGCACGACGCGCTGACTGACCGCGGGCTGCGTCGAGCCGAGTTCGCGCGCGGCCGCCGTGAAGCTCGCGAGCCGCGCGGCGGATTCGAACATCAGCAGCGCCTGCATGGGCGGCAGGCGATCTTGTCGCGGCATAACGGCTCCTTATAGGCGCATAACGAAATGGCGTCTTCCCAGGCGATATTGGAACGGCAATAGTGGCGTTGAACCGACCACCACGGCGCGCGCGGTGCGCCGCTTCCGATTCTATTCGAGGCTTGCTCAATGCCTGAACTGAAACAAAATATCCTTGTTTTGATGGCCGATCAATTGACGCCCTTCGCGCTCGCCGCATACGGCAATCGGGTCACGAAGACGCCGCATATCGATGCGCTCGCGCGCGACGGCGTGGTCTTCGAATCGGCTTACTGTGCGAGTCCACTGTGCGCGCCGTCGCGCTTTTCCCTTCTCGCGGGGAAGTTGCCGTCGAACATCGGCGCGTATGACAACGCCGCCGAGTTTCCGTCCGAGACGCTGACCTTCGCGCATTATCTGCGTGCGGAGGGCTATCGCACTATCTTGTCCGGAAAGATGCATTTCTGCGGCGCGGATCAGTTGCACGGCTTCGAGGAACGTCTCACCACGGATATCTATCCGGCGGATTTCGGCTGGACACCCGACTGGGGGAACTTCGAAGCGCGCCCGTCGTGGTATCACAACATGAGTTCCGTCATCGATGCAGGTCCGTGCGTGCGCACCAACCAGCTCGACTTCGACGACGAAGTGACCTTCACGGTCCGCCAGAAGCTTTTCGACATCGTGCGCGAGCGTCAGGCGGGCAAGGATGCGCGGCCTTTCATGATGGTCGCGTCGCTGACGCATCCGCACGACCCTTATGCGATACCGCGAAAATACTGGGACATGTATCGCGACGAAGACGTGGACATGCCTGCTCATCGCGACTCGTTCGAAGCCAGCGATCCGCATTCCAAGCGTCTGCGCCAAGTGTACGAAGCCGATCGCACGCCGCCCACGGACCAGCAGATTCGCAACGCGCGCCGGGCTTACTACGGAGCGGTGTCCTATGTGGACGACCAGTTCGGCATGATCCTGGAAGCGCTGGAGGAGGCCGGACTCGCGGACGATACGACGATCATCGTCACCTCCGACCACGGCGAGATGCTCGGCGAGCGCAACCTCTGGTACAAGATGACGTTCTTCGAAGGCGGCTGCCGCGTGCCGCTGATCGTGCACCGGCCGGGGCGGTTCGCGGCGCATCGCGTGGAAGAGTCGGTCTCTCATCTCGATGTCTTGCCGACGCTCGTCGAGATCGCGCGTGGAAACTTGCCGCAGGATTGGCCCGACGCCATCGACGGGCGCAGTCTCATGCCGCACCTCGCGCAGACGGGCGGCCATGACGAAGCCATCGGCGAATATCTCGCGGAGGGCGCGATCGCACCCATCGTCATGATCCGGCGCGGCGCCTACAAGTTCATCCACACGAAAGCCGATCCCGACCAGCTCTACAACCTCGACGCCGATCCGTTCGAGCGCAAGAATCTCGCGAACGACGAACGGCATCGCGCGTTGGTCGCGCAGTTTCGCGAGGACGTCGCGCGTCGCTGGAATCTGGACGCGCTGCATCGCGATGTGCTCAAGAGCCAGCGCCGCCGCCATTTCCACTTCGCTACGACCACGCTCGGCACGATCCAGTCATGGGACTGGCAGCCTCACGTCGATGCGAGCCAGCGCTACATGCGCAATCACATCGATCTCGACGATCTTGAAGCGATGGCCCGCTTTCCCGCCATCGGCCAGGGAAGCCGCTGAACATGAACCCGCACACATCGAGAGGAAACCAGATGAAAAAAGCCCTATTGCGTGCGTTTTTCCGCGTCGCGCTTGCTTGCACGGCATCGCACGCGCTCGCCGCCGCCGATCCGCAGTCGTGCACGCAGGTCCACATGGCCGGTCCGGGGTGGACCGATATCGACGCGACGAATGCGATGAGCGGCGTCGTGCTGAAGGCGCTCGGCTACAGGCAGGAGGTCGCCAACCTGTCGGTGCCGATCACGTATCAGGGTTTGAAGAAAGGGCAGATCGATGTCTTTCTCGGCAACTGGATGCCTGCACAGGCGCCGCTCGTGAAACCGTTCGTCGAAGAGAAATCGATCGACGTGGTGCGGCCTAACTTGTCCCAGGCGAAGTTCACGCTCGCGGTGCCGGACTATGCGGCGGCAGCGGGCGTGCATTCGTTCGCGGATCTGCAGAAGAACGCGGACAAGTTCGACCACCGCATCTACGGCATCGAACCCGGCGCGCCCGCCAATCAGAACATCAAGAAGATGGTGGAGGAGAAGGCGTTCGGTCTCGGCGACTGGAAGCTCGTCGAATCGAGCGAAACGGCAATGTTGACGCAAGTGGAGCGCGCGATACGCGACAAGAAGTTCATCGTGTTTCTCGCGTGGGAGCCGCATCTGATGAACACGAAATTCAAGCTCGTTTATCTCGATGGCGGGGACAAATACTTCGGTCCCCACTACGGCGGCGCGACGGTGAATACGGTGGCGCGCAGCGGCTACGAGCAGCAATGTCCGAACGTCGGGCGTCTCTTCAAGCAGATGGCGTTCAACGTCGATCTGGAAAACGGCGTCATCTCCGACGTGCTCGACAAGAAGCAGAAGATCGACACGGCTGCCACCGACGCGCTCAAGCGTCACCCCGAGCTGTTGAAGACATGGCTCGATGGGGTGACTACCGCGAACGGCGGCAACGGACTCGAAGCCGTCGAAAGCGCGCTCAGCGTGAAGTAGAAAAGGCGACGGGGCGCGAACGGATCGCGCCCCGACTCCATGCCGAGCCGCAAAGTAAGCGCTCACTCGGGAAATCCCCACGTTCCATTGGCCGCGCTTTGCATACAATGTTCCCGTCAGTCGTCACAAACGGGGCCGCAATGGCGCGATCACAACAGGCTTTGCATACAATCCCCGCCGAATCCGCGCGTTCGGCCGACGACGTCTATCTCTCGATCAAGGACGCGCTCGCGAGCGGCCAGTACGGCGCGGGTCAATACCTGCGCGAGGAACAGCTCGCGAAAAGTCTCGGCGTGAGCCGCACGCCCGTGCGCGAAGCGCTGCGGCGGCTCGATGCCGAGGGCTGGGTCGAAACGCGCCCGAACTACGGCGTGCGCGTGAAGGCGTGGACCTTGCAGGACGCGCGCGAGATCTTCGAAGCGCGGCTGCTCGTCGAGCCGTATCTCGCGGGGCGCGCGGCGCTGTCCATCGGCGCCGGGGATATCGCGCGCCTGAAAGCGCTCGCCGATGCGATGCTCGCGATCACCCGCCATCCATCGACGCCCGAAGCCTGCGAAGCGTGGTTCACCGCGAACGGTGAATTCCACGCGATCATCACCGCCGCCGCGAACAATGCGCGCCTCGACCGCTCGCTGCGGTCGATGAAGGAAACGCCGCTCATCAAGTGGACCTTCGACACGTACAGCGACGAAGATCGCGAACGCAGCGCGCGCCAGCATTTCGAAATGGTTCTCGCGCTCGAACAGCGCAACGCCGCATGGGCGGAAGCCGTCACGCGCTGCCATATTCTCGCCGCCGAAAAGGCGGTGCTCGACCGCTACGACAGAGAGCATTCCGCGTCGTAGGCAGTCCGCGGTTCGAGTTGCAACAGCATCACGAAATGTCGACAGGAGACACGACATGCTGAGCACCGATAGCACGACGATTAGCACCGTAAGCGCAGGGCCCAGGCTCGACCGGTTACCCATCTCGGGCTTTCACAAGCGCGTGCTGTGGCTGATCGGCGCGGGCATGTTTCTCGATTCCTTCGATATCTATCTCGCGGGCGGCGTGCTCGGCGCGCTCGCGAAGACCGGCTGGTCGACGATGCAGCTGAACGCGGCTTTTCTCTCGTCGACGTTCATCGGCATGTTGATCGGCGCGTTCACGGCGGGCGTGCTCGGCGACGCGAAGGGCCGCAAGTTCACGTATCAGTTCAATCTCGCCGTGTTCGGTCTCGCGTCGATTGCGGGCGCGTTCGCGCCTGACATGACGTGGCTCATCGTCTGCCGCTTCTTCATGGGACTCGGACTGGGCGCGGAGATCGTCGTCGGTTACGGCTCGGTCGGCGAGTTCATGCCGCCCGCCGTGCGCGGCAAATGGTCGGCGTATCTGTCGCTCATCACCAATTCCGCACTGTTTTTCTCGACGTTCATCGGCTATCTGATCATTCCGTCGATTGGCTGGCGCGCGATGTTCGCGATCGTCGGCGTCGGCGCGATGGTCGTGTGGTTCATCCGCAAGAAGATGCCGGAGTCGCCGCGCTGGCTCGAATCGAAAGGCCGTTACGCCGAAGCCGATGCGATCCTGCGCGATGCCGAAGCGGAATCGGCGAAGACCGCGCCGCTGCCGCCCATCGACGATGCGCCGCGCACCGTCACGAAAAAGACCACGCTGCTCGAACTCTTCTCGCCTTCGCAGATTCGCCGCACGTTCGTCGCGATCATCGTGCAGATCGCGATCAACATGGTGATCTACGGCTTCATCGTGTGGGTGCCGACGTTCCTGATGAAGCAGGGCATCGGCATGGCGTCCTCGCTCGGCTATACGACGCTGATGTCGCTCGGCGGACCGGCGGGCGCGCTCGTCGGCGTGCTCATCGCGGACAAAGTGGGGCGCAAGAACGGATTGATCGCGGTCTCGATTCTGGCTGCGGTGATCGGCTGGCTGTACGGGCATTCCACCGGCGTCGCGATGGCCACGCTGCTCGGCTTCCTGCTCTTCACGCTCACGTATCTGATGGTCGCGCTCGGCGTCGCCACGTATGTGCCGGAGCTGTTCGCCACCGAGAACCGGATGCGCGGCAACGGCATCGCGGGTTGCGCGGGGCGCATCACCGGCATCTTCGCGCCGCAGCTCGTCGTCGTGATGTACGCGGCGGGCGGCGTGAAGGACGTGCTCTCGATGATCATCGGCACGCTCGTCGTGATGGCCGTCGTGCTGGCCGTGTTCGGCATCGAGACGAACAAGCGCTCGCTGGAAGAGATCGCGCCTTCGCTCGATGGCGACGACGCGCGCGCGGTATCGGGAATGGCGCGGGAATCGCATCGTTGAAACTTTTAGGGGACATGGACATGAGCGTTTCGCATCAGGACAAGCGTCAGGCGTTGAAAGCGCGGTTCGCGCGCAAGGAGATCGTCACCGCGCCCGGCATCTTCGACATGATTTCCGCGAAGATGGCCGACTCGATGGGCTTCGATTGCCTCTACATGACGGGCTTCGGCACGGTCGCGTCGCATCTCGGCTTGCCCGATGCGGGCATCGCGACCTATAGCGACATGGTGAATCGCGTCGCGGCGTTTTGCGGCGGCACGAAGACGCCGATGATCTGCGACGGCGATACCGGCTACGGCGGCCTGCTGAACGTCGCGCATACGGTGCGCGGCTACGAGCAGGCCGGCGCGGCGGGCATTCAGCTCGAAGATCAGGAGTTCCCGAAGAAATGCGGCCATACGCCGGGGCGTCGCGTGATTCCGGCCGAAGACATGGTGCGCAAGATCAAGGTCGCGGCGGAAAGCCGAAGCGACGCGAATTTCCAGATCATCGCGAGAACGGATGCGCGGACGTCGCTCGGGCTCGACGAAGCGCTGCGTCGCGGCGAAGCCTATGCGAAGGCGGGCGCGGATGTGCTGTTCATCGAGTCGCCGGAGAGCGTCGAGGAACTGGAGAAGATCGGGCGCGCGTTCGACATGCCGCTGCTCGTGAATGTCGTCGAAGGCGGAAGAACGCCGCAGTTGCCGCCGGCTGAATTGCAGCGCCTCGGGTTCGCGCTGGCGATTTATCCGGCTTCGGGGTTCCTGGCGGTCGCGAAGGCGCTCAAGGATGTGTATGGCGAAATACTCGCGCAGAAGGGCACGGAAGGCGCTTCAGGCGCGATGTATTCGTTCTCGGGCATGTGCGAGCTGATGGGTTTTCCGGACGTCTGGGCGTTCGACCGCGCGCATGCGGATTGAGCCGTGCCATCGCCGGATGCGCGCGAAGTCACACGTCGAGAATGCGGAAACGCTGAAGCGCCGCGATTTGCGCATGCAGCGTGCGCGCGCGATCCTCGCGGCAGAGCGCTTGCGCGGCAGACGCATCGCCTTTGCGCAGTGCATCGGCGATCGCGCGCAAGGCTTGCGTCTGCGCCGGATCGAGATCGATCAGTCGCAGGGTCAGTTCGCGCACGCGTCGAACCTGATCGGAGCATTCACCGACGATCTGCACGAGACGCGGGTTATCGCTCAACTCGACGAGGCGCGCATAGAACGCCTCATGCTGGACATACCATGTCTCGCGGTCCTGTTTCGCGAACGCGCGCTCCATCTCCGCGCATGCCTTTTCAAGCGCTTTCAAGTCTCTTGCGCCCGGCTTGCGCGCGGCTGCGGCTGCGGCGGCGGTGGCTTCGAGACTCGTCTGCACATGAAAGACTTCCTCGATGTCCGCCATCGAGACATTGCGCACGCGCATGCCATGACGCGGGATGATCTGCACGAGGTGCTCGTTCTGCAGCCGTATGAGCGCTTCGCGCACCGGCGTGCGGCTTACGCCGAACAACTGCACGAGTTCCTGTTCCAGTATTTGCGTGCCGGGCCGCAGCTCGTTGCTGAGTATCCGCTCGCGCAATGTCTGATAGACCGTGTCGGTCGATTTTTCGCGCGGCTTTGCCAAGGCTTCGGCGGGTCGGGCTGGAGCCATGTCGGGCATTCCCCAAACGGTGCCGTCGATGCACGGACGATATGTCTGATCGCAGACGGAATGCCTTCATTATAGGAAAACAAAAGCGGCGTATCGTTCAATGTATGCGTTAGCGTACGGGTCTTCACCTATCCCAGACTTCATCGGGGAGCGGCAAGCCTTCGAGATCGCCGGCTGTCAACGGACGATCCACCGTCGCGCCGTCGCTTTCGAGCATCAGCATCACTTGCCGCGTGTGTTGCGCGCTATGCCATGCGGTGCGTTCGAGCACTTCGTGCATCGAGCGGCGGCCATAGTAAGTCGGCACGTCGTATGAAAGCGAGCGATCGCTTTCGTGTTCCCACCAGTCGAGCAGTTTCGCGCGGACGCTTTCGCCCCAGCGCGCGATGTCCTCGGCTTGCCATTCGGGCGGCGGCGCTTCGTCGAAGCCTTCGAAGCGCAATTCGATCTGATGCGCCGCCTGCACGCCCATCTCCGCCACGCGGAATACATGGAAGCTGAGGCCCGCAGGCGTGCGATTGCGATTGCGAAACGGCTCACGGAAAAAGTCGGCGGAGAACTGCCGCGTATAGCGCGCATTGGCTTCGAGCACGAACGCGAGCCGGCGAACGAGTGCTTCGGGCGGCAGCGGCGGCGTGGGCTTCGTCTTGAGATCGAGGAAGCGGATCACGTCGTTGATCGACTGGCAGAACGTGTACTTAGATCCGAGCGCGACCACGGGCACGCTGCGCGCACCGAGTGCCGCGAGCGCGGCACGGCCTTCAGGATCGTTGTGAACGTCGATCGATTCGAATTCGATGCCTTGGCGCGTGAGGAACTCTTTCGTGCGCAGGCAGGACGAGCATCCGGGCTGCCAGAATACGCGGATGCGTGCGGAAGTCGGGGCTTGGGTCGCGGCTTCGTTCATGTCGATTCCTTCGAAAAGGCCTTGATTCAGGGCATTTTCAGCGAACCGATGGCTGCGGAAAAGAAACGCTTCGTCATGCCGTCATCGCCGTATGCGATGACGAGCGTTCTTTCAGTACACTGCGGCCTATCTTCCGATTGAATCAGTCACCATGCCGCCGATCGATCCGCTTTCGCTCAGACTGTTTCTCGCTGTCGTCGATGCCGGCACGATCGCCGCCGCCGCGCAGCGCGAACATATCGCGGCTGCGGCGGTCAGCCGGCGGATGAGCGAGGTCGAAGCGATGTTCGGTGTTGCGCTGTTGCGGCGCACGAATAAAGGCGTCGAACCGACAGAAGCCGGCGAACGGCTTGCCGCATTGGCGCATCGTGCGTTGCATCAATTCGACGATATCGCCGTGCAGATGCGCGACTTCGCCAGCGGCACGAGCGGCATCGTGCGGATCGCGGCGAACGTATCGTCGATCGTGCAGTTTCTGCCGCGCGATATCCAGTCGTTTGCCGCGCGCCATCCCAACGTGCGCATTCAGCTCGATGAAAAGCCGAGCGCGCAAGTGGTGCGCGCGGTCGCGGACAACGCGGCCGATATCGGCGTGTTCACCGCCGTGCCTCACGGCTATGCGATCCACACGATGCCCTACCGCACCGACGATCTCGTGCTCGCGACGCCGCCGGGTCATGCGCTCGCGCATGCGCAATCGATCGCTTTCGCCGATGCGCTCGACGAAGAGTTCGTCGCCTTGCCCTCCGATACCGCGATCAGCCAGTCGCTCACGCGTGCGGCGAACGCGTTCGGGCGTTCGGTGCGCGTGCGCATTCAGGTGTCGAGCTACGACGCGCAATGCCTGATGATCGAAGCGGGACTCGGTCTCGGCGTCATGCCCGAAGCGGTCGCGAGACAACATGGGCTGGCCGTCGTCGCGTTGACGGACGCGTGGGCCGCGCGTGAACTGCTCATCGGCGTGCGCTCGCTCGCTGCGTTGCCCGAAGCATGCAGAAGGCTCGTGGAGCATCTCACGGGGGCATGATGCGGTGCTACCATCGGCGCACAGTGATGATTCGATCGGGAGTGCGAGCATGGCCGCGTCACGCAATAACGTCACGCCAGAGACATCGAAACGCCGCGTCGAGGTGATATCGAACGATCATCCTGTCGATAGCGCGCGCCCCGCGCGACGCAATACGACCGAGCTTGCCTATCGCGAGCTGCGCCGCCGGATCATCGAAAGCGAACTGACGCCAGGCTCCTATCTGCTCGAACAGGAGCTGGGACTCATGCTCGGTTTCAGCCGCACGCCCATTCGCGAAGCTGCGCTGCGTCTGCAAGGCGAAGGCCTCGTGCAGATCGTGCCGCGTCATGGCATTCGCATCGTGCCCACTTCCATCTCCGATATCCGGCACATCTATCAAGTGCTGCTCAGCCTCGAATCGACGGCGGCGGGACTCGTTGCGTCGAAGGCCGACGTGGATCTTTCGCCGCTCGTTCACGCATGCGAAACCATGTCCGATGCGTTCGAACGCGGCGACATGCTCGCCTGGGCCGCCGCCGACGAAGTCTTTCACGAGACGCTCGTTGCATTGAGCGGCAATGCGCGGCTGCGCGGCATCGTCATGAACTGCCGCGATCAGGTGCAGCGCGTGCGGCGCTTCACGCAGATGGTCAAGGCGCATCCGCAGCCGTTGAAGTCGATACAGGAGCACTACGCGATCATCGACGCACTGCGTGACGGCGATGCGGCAAAAGCGGCTGATCTGTATCGCGCGCACCGCGAACGCGGATGGCGGGACCAGACTGCGGTGCTGCAGCAATACGGCATAGAGCGCGCCTGAAACAAGAGTCGGGCCAGGTTTGGGAAGGGTAAGTACGCCCTCCATGAAGATGGACTTTCGCCGATTTAATGCATACATTAACTCGCACGGTTAAACGATACAGCCGTGCGAGCGATGCCGTCATGCGCAACGCTCACGCAGAAGAGCAACGTCCAGAGCAGGTTCGAAAACCACAGTGCGGCCGCATTGCGACAGCGTGCAAGACCGCCGATCATGGATGGAGACGCCTACATGTTTGCGCTTGGAAAGATCGTTCGTGCCGCTCGCAGTGTCTGTTTGTTGTCCTTCACTGCTGCGTCCCTATGCAGCACCGCCGCGCTCGCCGCGCCGCTCACCGTCACGCACTGGGGCGACGGCATGTATGGCGTGCCGTTCGCCGTCGCGATGGAGAAGGGCTTCTTCAAGGAAGAGGGCGTCGACGTGACGGGCTTCATCACGTCGGAAGGCGGCGGCACGACCGTGCGAAACGCGATGGCGTCCGAGATTCCTTATGGCGAAGTGGCCTTGCCTGCGGCGATCTCTGCGGTGAAGCAGGGCGTCGATCTGACCATCGTGCATGGCGGCGTGCAAAGCCTGGCCGATGTCTACTGGGTAGAACTGAAGAAAGGCACGATCAACAGCATCCAGCAGATGAAAGGCAAGACAATGGGCTATAGCAGCCCGAAGTCGACGACCGATACCATCTCCACCATCGGCCTCGACCGTGCGGGATTGACGGGACAAGTGCAGCGCAAACCGGTCGGCAGTTCGAGCGGCATGCTGACTTCGTTGCAGCAGGGCGCGGTCGATGTGGCCTACATGACCGAGCCTTCGTACAGCGCGAAGAAGGATCAGTTGCGCATTGCGTTCCGCTCGATGGATATCGTGCCCAATGAAACGCAAACGGTCGGCATCGTGCGCACCGATTATCTGAAGGCTCATCCCGATGTCATCAAGGGCATTATCAAGGCGCGCCGCAAGGCCGTGCAGTACATGGCCGCGCATCGCGACGAGTCCGCGCAGATCCTCGCGAAGCAGTACAAGATGGATCCGGCCGTGGCCACATCGGCGCTGAACAACGTGCTCGATTCCGATCCGAAGTACTGGAGCGAAGGCAGCTTCGACCGCAAGAGCATGGACGAAGTGCTGAAGGGATTGATACTTGTGAAGGCGATTCCCGATGGTCCGTTCGACTGGTCGAAGATCGTCGACGAATCGCTTCTGCCCGCCGATCTGCAAACGAAGAAGTGAGGGCGCAATGAGCGTGCTGCCACGTCGCACCAAGATATCGGTCGTGTCTCGCGATACCACGGCGGACGACGCCGAACGCGTCCAGGCGCGCCTGACCGATGTCACGCGCATCTACCCGGGCACATCGACCAAGCCTCCGTTTCACGCGCTCGGACCCGTGAGTCTCGAGCTGCGCGCGGGCGAATTCTTTTCGGTCGTCGGCCCGTCCGGATGCGGCAAATCCACCTTGCTAGACGTGCTCGCGGGCCTCAATCCCGCGAGCGGCGGCACGGTCGAGTTCGAAGGGAAACTCGTGGGACGCGAGGTGCCGGACGGCGTGGCGGTGGTGTTTCAGGAAGACGCGAGCTTTCCGTGGCTCAATGTGTTCGACAACGCCGCGTTCGCGGCACGGCGCGCGGGCGTGCCTGAAAACGAAGTGCGGGAGCGCGTGGATCATGCGTTGTCGTTCATGGGTTTGAAGTCTTTCTCGCGTGCTTATCCCGCGCAGCTTTCCGGCGGCATGCGTCAGCGTGTTTGCATCGCACGCGCGATGGTCGTGCGTCCGCGTCTCATGCTGCTCGACGAACCGTTCGGCGCACTCGATCAGCAAACGCGTCTCCTAATGGGCGACGAGACGCTCAAGCTCTGGCGTGATACGGGCGCGACCGTGCTGCTCATCACGCATTCGATCGATGAAGCGGTGCTGCTGTCGGATCGCATCGGTGTGATGTCGGCGTGTCCGGGCCGCTTCATCGCGACGATCGACACCGGCTGGTCGCGACTGCGCGACAGCAAGATCGCGCTCGATCCGCGCTTCGGCGAACTGACCGCGCAAGTGTGGGGCCTGTTGCGCGAGGAAGCGATGAAAGCGCTCGGGAGCAGGCCGTGAACCGCGCCGCGTGGTGGCGCATCGGGCTCGTCGTCGCGGCGGTCGCGCTGCTGGAAATAGCGGCGCGGCTCGCGTGGATCAACCCTGTATCGTTCATACCGCCTTCGCGCATGGCGGTGAGCGCGTGGGACATTCTCACGTCGGGGCAATACACGGTCGATATCGTGCAGACGCTCAGCAGCGCCCTGCTTGCGGTGGCGCTGGCCGTGGTGGTCGGCTTTATCGGCGGCGTGCTGCTCTTCAGGCTGCCGCGACTGCGCCGCGTGCTCGATCCGCTGCTGCTGTCGTATTACGCGGTGCCGGTGTTCGTGCTGTATCCGATTCTCATCGTGATCTTCGGGCTGAATCGCTGGCCGCTCGTCGGCATCGGCTTTCTGTTCGCGGTCGTCGCGATGGCGGTGAACACGCTCAACGGCCTCGAACGCGTGCCGCGCGTGCTGTTGCGCACCGCGCGCGTGTGCCGTCTCAGCACGTTCGATGAAATACGGCTCATCACGCTGCCCGCGAGCCTGCCGTTCGTCTTCACGGGCATCAAGCTCACCGTGGTGTATGCGTTCATCGCGGTCGTCGCGGGCGAGTTCGTGTTGTCCGGCTCGGGCTTCGGCTATCAGATCGCGTTCGCCTACAACGCATTCGACAATCCGACGATGTACGGCCTCATGGTCCTGATGCTCGTCTTCGTCACCACGATCAACGGCGTGCTGCGGCAGGCGGAACGGCGCCTGTACCGGCGCATCAGAAGGGAGGCGGCATGAGCACCGTCGTCGTCACGCATGCGACGAAGCCGCGACATGCGCGGCGATGGATGGACTCGCTCGTTCTCGTCGTCGTGCTCGTTGCGCTATGGCAGGGCGCGAGCGAACTGCTCGGCCCCGATGTGCTGACCACGCCCGCGCATACCGTGCAGCGCGCGATACACATCGTGAGCGATGCGGACTTTCCCGCGAGCCTCTACGTGACCTCGCTGGCATTCGTATCGGCATTCGCGATATCGGCGGTGGCGGGCGTATGCCTCGGCCTTCTGCTCGGCGCGCGGCGCATGGCGGGCGACGTCATGGAGCCGTTGATGATGGGCTTCTATTCGATCCCGAAGGTCACGCTCTATCCCGTCGTGCTGCTCGCCTGCGGGCTGGGTTTGTGGGCGAAGATCGTGTTCGGCGTGATGCACGGCATCGTGCCGATCACGCTCTTCACGATGAACGCGGTCCGCAACATGCCGCCTATCTATGCACGCGCGGCGCGGACGTATCGCATGAATCCGACGGAGTTCGCGCGTCACGTACTGTTGCCCGCGTGCGTGCCGGAAGTGGTCGCGGGCCTGCGCATCGGCTTTTCGCTGACGCTGCTCGGCACGCTGATCGGCGAGATGTTCGCGTCGCAAAGCGGCATCGGACGATTGCTGATGATGGCGATGAACCGCAACGAAACCAGCACCATCATGGCGCTCGCGCTGATGCTGTTCGTCTTCGCGACGCTCGTCAATCTGCTGTTCCTCGCATGGCAGCGTCGTCTCACGCATACCGACTGAACATGAAAACGCTCTTCGACAAGCTGTGGGACAGTCACACGATCGCGCACCTCGCGGGCGGCATCGACCTGTTGCAGGTGGACCGCCATCTGATGCACGAACTCACGGGCGTGGAAGCGATGCGCGTGCTGGAGCGGCGCGGCCTGAACGTGGACAGTCCGTCGCTCACGTTCGCCACGCTCGATCATGTCATCTCGACGATGCCGGGCCGTCGCGCAGGCGACGCAGCGTGGAGCACCGAGATGGTCGAAGCCATGCGCGCGCAGATGACGCATCACGCCATTCCGATCTTCGATATCGGCAATGAAGGACGGCAAGGCATCGTGCATGTGATCGGGCCGGAGCTTGGTCTCTCGCTGCCGGGCACGTCGATCGTCTGCGCGGATAGCCATACCTGCACGCACGGCGCGATGGGCGCACTGGCGTTCGGCATCGGCTCGACGGAAGTGGTGCATGTGCTCGCGACGCAGACCATCCGGCAGAAGCGGCCGAAGACGATGCGCGTGCTGTTCGATGGCCGGGTGCGCGAAGGCGTCAGCGCGAAGGACATGATCCTCTATGTGATCGGCAAGATCGGCGCGGCGGGCGGGACGGGGTACGCGGTGGAATATGCGGGCGAAGCGGTCGAAGCCTTGTCGATGGAAGCGCGCCTGACGCTGTGCAACCTGAGCATCGAACTCGGCGCGAAGTTCGGGCTCGTCGCGCCGGACGAGACCACGTTCGCTTATCTGCGTGGCAAGCAGTACGCACCGCAAGGCGCCGCATTCGATGCCGCGCTCGACGGCTGGCAAGCGCTCGCCACGGACGACGGCGCGCACTTCGATCGCGAAGTCGTGATCGATGCTTCCGAGATCCGCGTGCAGGTCACCTGGGGCACGAGCCCGGAACACGTCATCGCACTCGACGAGACGATCCCCGACCCCGCCGCGCTCGCGGACGAATCGCGTCGCGAGGCCGCGCAGAACGCGATCGACTACATGGGCGTGCGCGCGGGACAACGCCTCGATGAGCTTGCCGTGGATCGCGTGTTCATCGGCTCGTGCACGAATAGCCGGATCGAGGACTTGCGCGTGGCGGCGAGCATCGTCGATGGCAGGCATGTCGCGCGCAACGTGAAGGCGTGGGTCGTGCCCGGCTCGCTCACGGTCGCGCGTCAGGCGCAGGCAGAAGGGCTCGACGCGATCTTTCGCGCGGCGGGCTTCGAGTGGCGCGAGCCGGGCTGCTCGATGTGCGTCGGCGCGAACGGCGATATCGTCGGGCGCGGCGAGCGTTGCGTATCGACGTCGAATCGCAATTTCATCGGCAGACAAGGGCCGGGCGCGCGCACGCATCTCGCGAGTCCCGCGGTCGCGGCGGCAAGCGCGCTCGCCGGGCATATCGCCGCGCCGCAAGCGGGGGCATCGCAATGAAAGCCGTCACGACGATAACGGGACCGGCCGCGCCGCTGCTGCGCGATAACATCGATACCGATCTGATCATCCGCATCGAACGCATTTCGCAACTCGTGCGCGGGCAGCTCGGGCCTTATCTGCTGGAGACGCTGCGTTATCGCGGCGATGGTCCGTCGAGCGGCGAGCGTGAAGACTTCGTGTTGAACCGGCCAGCGTTTCGTCATGCGTGCATCGTTCTCGGCGGCAAGAACTTCGGCTGCGGCAGTTCGCGCGAAATGGCCGTTTGGGCGCTGGAGGAAGCGGGCATACGCTGCGTGATCGCGCCGTCGTTCGGCGATATCTTCTACAACAACTGTCTGCAGAACGGCTTGCTGCCCGTGCGGCTGGATGCATCGGCTATTCAGCGAATCGCGGACATATCGCGCGATGGCGCGAGCATCGAAGTCGATCTGCGCGCGCTCGAAATCCGCGTGCCGGGACTCGATGCGATTCCCTTCGACTTCGACGAAGCGCCGCGCGAGGCGCTGCTCGAAGGACTCGACGAGATCGACCAGACACGCAGGCTCAGCGAGCGCATCGCGCAGTTTCGCGCGAGCGATCGAAAGGCGCGCGGCTGGGCTTACCTTGACTGATATCCGGAGACTCATCTTGACCCGTTCCGCACGCTTTCGCGAGTTGTTCAACGAAGGGCCGTTCGTCTGCATGGGTGCGCATGACGCCATCACCGCGATGCTCGCCGAGCAGGCCGGCGCGAAGGCCATCTATGTGTCGGGCTTCGTCGCATCGGGCGTCGTCGCGGGACAGCCGGACGTCGGCGTGCTCTCGCAGACGGAGATGTTCGAGCATATCCGCCGCATCTGCCGCGTGACGTCGGTGCCGGTTTTCGCCGACGCCGATACGGGCTACGGCGGCATCCTCGATGTGCAGCGCACGATGCGTCTTTGGGAAGAGGCGGGCGCATCCGTGCTGCATCTCGAGGATCAGGCGTTGCCGAAGAAGTGCGGCCATTACGCGGGTAAACAGCTCGTCTCGAAGGAAGAGATGGTGTTGAAGCTGCGCGCGATGATCGATGCGCGCCGCGATCCGGATTTCTTTATCGTCGCGCGCACCGATGCGATTGCGGTGACGGGCATCGACGATGCCATCGCGCGGCTCGAAGCGTATGCGGAGGCGGGCGCGGACGGTCTCTATGCCGATGCGCCCGAAAGCATCGAGCGTATGCGCGAACTGACGCGGCGTCTGAAGCCGCTCGGCAAGCCGATTCTCTTCAATCAGGCGCGCACCGGAAAAAGCCCGTACGTGTCGATGAAAGAGGCCTATGAAATGGGCTTTGCGTACACGTTGAGTCCCATCGAGCCGATGCTTGCGATGCACAAGGCCGTGAAGGACATGATGACCGTGTTCATGCGCGAAGGCTCGACCGATGCCATCGCCGACAGGCTGACGCCTTTCGAGGAATACAACCGCTTCGTCGGGCTGGATCAAGCGGTCGATGTCGAGAAGCGATTTGCCGGCGTTCAGGCGAAGCAGGGGTAGCTGCCAAAGCGCGCGGCCACCCCGTGCCGCTTACTTCGTGCCCACGGTCTGCAACGGCACCCACTTCCCGTTCGCGACCTTGTACACCGTCACCCCGCCGTATTTCAGGTCGCCGTAATTGTCGTACGACAGCTCGCTCGTGGTCACGCCCTTCATGTTCGTGCTCTTGAGCGCCGTGAGGAACACGCGCGGATCGGTGGAATCCGCTTTCTTCATCGCGTTGAACACGGCCATGGTGCCGTCGTATGCATAAGGCGCGTACAGTTCCACTGGCTTGCTGAAGTGCGCCTTGTAGTGCTCGGCGAACGCGCTGCCGCCCGGCATCTGCGCAAGCGGACTTCCCTCCGATGCCGCCAGCGTGCCTTCAGCCGCTCCGCCCGCGATCTTGATCAGATTCTCGGACTGCAGCATGTCCGGGCCGATCAGCACCGCCTTGATCGCCAGCGAGCGCATTTGCTTGAGCATCGGGGCGGCTTGCGTATCGGCGCCGCCGTAGAAGACCGCATCCACATCGGCGGACTTGATCTTCGTGAGAATCGCGCGGAAATCGACCGCCTTGTCCGTCGTGTATTCCTGATCGACGATGGTCGCGCCCGCCGCCTTCGCCGCCTTCGCGAACTCTTCGGCGACGCCTTGTCCGTACGCGGTGCGGTCATCGACGATGGCGAGCCGCTTGAACTTGAGACCCTTCGCGACATACTCGCCGAGCACGCTGCCCAATTGCGTGTCCGATGTCAGCAGGCGGAACGTCGTCGGCAAACCGAGGCGCGTGTAGGAAGGCGCGGTTGCCATCGCGACTTCGGGGATGCCCGCCTTCGCGTAGATCGGCGCGGCCGGAATGCTGGTGCCCGAGTTGTAATGGCCGATGACCGCGACCACGCCGTCGTCCACGAGCTTTTGCGCGACCGTGGTGCCCGTGCGCGGATCGGCCTGATCGTCCTGTGCGTTGAGCACGAACTGCACGGGCTGACCGCCGATAACCGGCTTCGTCGCATTCATGTCTGCAATCGCGAGCTCGACGCCGCTTCGAAAATCCGCGCCATAGTGCGCCTGGCCGCCGGTGAGCGGCGCCGCGAAACCGATCTGAACGTTTTGCGGCGATGCCGATGCAGCGAGCGCGTACGATGCACTGGCAAAGGTCGAGCACGCAACCAGCGCGGCCGATACGTACGAAGTGGCGACTTTCATTTCTCAGGCATCCTCTTTGGTTTGATCGTGTGTCGTAGTGGTGAAACTCGAACCGGTGTAGACGTTTCCCGGTTTTATCGGCACGTCTTCGGGCACGTGGCGCACAAATATACGAAGCCGGACATCGCCGCGTCTTGCGGGAAATAAACAGCGGCGATGCAGAAATCCGCATAGTCGCGCGGCATTCAAGGCCGGCGACGGTATGCGTCTTTGACTAGTCGGGTTTTTACCGGTGACCTTATGCGTCGCGCACTAGCGCGCTTTCTCAGACGACGCTATGCCGATTTCATCATTCGCGCAGGTGCGTTCGGCCAAGACGCTGGCGATGCGGCCGCTTACCATTGCCCCATGAACACACTCACACACATCGAAGTCGTCGACTCGCATACCGGCGGTGAGCCGACTCGACTCGTCATCGCGGGCGGCCCCGATCTCGGTCGCGGACCGCTCTCCGAACGCCTCGAAATCTTTCGCCGCGACTACGATCGCTTGCGTGCGGGCATCGTCAACGAGCCGCGCGGCTCGGACGTGATGGTCGGCGCGCTCTTGTGCGAACCGCACGATCCATCGTGCTCGGCGGGCGTGATCTTCTTCAATAACGTGGGCTTTCTCGGCATGTGCGGTCACGGCACGATCGGGCTCGTCGTTTCGCTCGCGCATCTCGGGCGCATGCAGCCCGGCGTGCACCGGATAGAAACGCCCGTCGGTATCGTGGAAGCCGAACTGCACAGCGATCTCAGCGTGACCGTGCACAACGTTCCCGCGTATCGTTACCGTACGCAAGTGCCGCTCGACGTGCCGAATCTCGGGCGCGTGCACGGCGATATCGCGTGGGGCGGCAACTGGTTCTTTCTCGTGTCCGATCACGGTCAGGCGCTGGACTTCGCGCGCGTCGAATTGCTGACCGCGACCGCCTGGGCGATCCGCGAAGCGCTCGAAGCGAACGGCATAACGGGCGAGGGCGGCGCGCTCATCGACCATATCGAACTATTCGCCGATTCGACCACGCCCAATGTCGATAGCCGCAACTTCGTGCTGTGCCCCGGCAAGGCGTACGACCGCTCGCCGTGCGGAACGGGCACGAGCGCGAAAGTCGCCTGCCTCGCCGCCGATGGCCTGCTCGCGCCGGGCGCGCTCTGGCGGCAGGAAAGCATCGTCGGCAGCGTGTTCGAGGCGCGTTATGAAAGCATCGGCGATCACGCGGCGGGACGCGTGCGGCCGAGCATTCGCGGAACCGCGCACGTGAATGCCGAAGCGAAGCTCGTCTTCTCGAGCGACGACCCGTTCGCGTGGGGCATCCGCACGTGAAAGCGAGTGCCGCCCCGGGACGCGCTTGCCCCGATGTGATCGTGATCGGCGCGGGCATCGTCGGCGCGGCGTGCGCGCGTGAGCTCGCGCGCAACGGGCTGGATGTGCTCGTGCTCGATCGCGCGGGAATCGGGGGGGGCGTGACGGCGGCGGGCATGGGCCACGTCGTCGTGATGGACGATACGCCCGCTGAATTCGCGCTGTCGTCGTGGTCGCGTCAGTTGTGGCTCGATCTCGCGCCGCGTCTCGACAAGCGTCAGGACTTCGTGCGTTGCGGCACGCTTTGGGTCGCCGCCGACGACGAAGAGTTCGACCTCGCGCGTGAGCGTCGCGATTCACTCGCGCGCCAGGGCATCGCGTGCGACATGCTCGATGCGCAGCAGTTGCGCGAAGCCGAGTCCGAACTTCGCGATGGCTTTCGGGGCGGCATGATCGTGCCCGACGACGCCGTCGTCTACGCGCCGTCCGCCGCCGCGTGGCTGATCGCGGACGCGTCGGCTGCGGAGCCGGGCGAAGGCCGCGTGACGTGCCGGCTCGGCGCATCGGTGGCGCAATTGACGCGCGAAGGCGTCGTGCTCGACAACGGCGAAGCCATCGCGGCGGGCGCGGTGCTCATCGCGAACGGCTTGCAAGCCATCGACTTGATGCCCGCATTGCCGATGCAGGCGAAGAAGGGGCATCTGCTCATCACGGATCGCTATCCGGGCACCATCCGGCATCAGATCCTCGAACTGGGCTATATCAAGAGCGCGCATAACGCGAGCGGCACGTCGGTTGCGTTCAACGTGCAGCCGCGTCCGACGGGGCAATTGTTGATCGGCTCGTCTCGCCAGTTCGACAACGTCGATTCCTCCATCGAACCCGAGATCATGGCGCGCATGCTTCGGCGCGCGAGCGAGTATCTTCCCAGGCTTCCCCGCCTCAACGCGATCCGCGCGTGGACGGGCTTTCGGCCCGCGACGGTGGATGGCCTGCCGCTCATCGGCCCGGCGGCGCATTTTGTCGACGACGATGCGGCCCGCGTTCCGGCATGGATCGCGACGGGGCACGAAGGCCTCGGCGTGACGACGGCGCTCGCGACCGCGAAGCTCATCGCGGCGCAAATGACGGGCGCGTCGTCTCAGTTGCCGATCGACGCGACGCCGTATCTGCCGTCGCGATTCCAGACGAGCCGCGTGGTCGATGGCGTGAGCAAAGGAACCGCGCATGTCTGAGCAATCGTTGACGGTTCACATCGATGGACGCGCCTTGAGCGTGGCAAGCGGCAGTTCGGTGCTGGCGGCAGTGGCGCTTGCCGCGGGCGGCGCGGATGTCGTCACGCGGCGCTCGGTCAGCGGTGCAGCCCGCGGCCCGTTATGCGGCATGGGAATATGCCAGGAATGCAGAGTCACGATCGATGGCGTGCAGCATCGGCTCGCGTGTCAGACGCTGTGCGCGCAGGGCATGTCGGTCGAGACGGGAAGAGCGATCAAATGAAGTTCGACATCCTGATTATCGGAGCGGGGCCGGCGGGTCTGCATGCGGCACGCGTCGCGGCGGATGCGGGCGTGAAGGTCGGCGTGATCGACGATAACGCGCTGCCCGGCGGTCAAATCTGGCGGCAAGGTCCGCAACATGCGCCGAAAGGCGAGGCGCGCGCGGCCATCGACGCGCTCTCTCGACACGCCAACATCACACGTCTTTGCGGCACCCGCGTGGTGCACTCCCTGGGCGATAAAAAGCTACTCGTTGAAGGCGCCGCGCGCGGCTATCAGGTCGGCTACGACAAGCTGATCGTGGCCACAGGCGCGCGCGAGCGCTTCTTGCCGTATCCCGGATGGACATTGCCGGGCGTGACGGGCGCGGGCGGCTTGCAGGCGCTCATCAAGGGCGGCATGCCGGTTGCGGGGCAGCGTATCGTGATTGCGGGCACCGGGCCGCTGCTTTGGGCCGCGGCGATCACGGCGCGCAAACAGGGCGCGCATGTCGCGGCTATCGTCGAGCAGGCATCCGCGAGCAATGTCCGGCACTTCGCTTTCGGTCTCCTGAAGACGCCCGCGAAGCTCGTTCAGGCAGCGGGCATGCGCTTCGATCTGCGCGCGACGCCGTACTATCGCGGGGCTTACGTCGCGGAAGCGTACGGCGATACGCAGCTTACGCATGTGCGCGTGCGTCATGGCGAAAGCGAGATGCGTATCGACTGCGATCGCCTCGCTTGCGCGTACGGGCTCGTGCCGAACGCGCAAATCGGCATCGCGCTTGGCTGCCAGATTGTCGAGACGCCGTCCGGAATCGCCTTGCGTGTGGATGAATGGCAGGCCACTTCCGTGCCGGACGTCTACGCTGCGGGCGAATGCACGGGCGTGGGCGGCATGGAGCTTTCCGCGCTCGAAGGCCGCATCGCCGCGCACGCGGCGACGGGTGATCGCGAGCACGCGCGGGCGCTTTTTGCGTCGCGCGAGACTTATCGGCAATTCGCGCGACGCATGCACGAAGCGTTCGCTCTGAATGCGACACTTCGCACGCTCGCCACGCCCGACACCATCTTGTGCCGATGCGAAGACGTCGCTTTCGGCGATGCGTCGAAGTATCGCTCGTGGCGCGACGCGAAGCTGCATACGCGCTGCGGCATGGGACCCTGCCAGGGAAAGGTTTGCGGCGAAGCGGCTGCGTTCTGTTTCGACTGGAAGACGGGCGCGCAACGTCCGCCGTTCGCGCCGGCGCGCATCGCAACGCTGCTCGAGGTTGAGCCGTCGCCACTCGCCGATCACGCGCAATGATCGACATCGTCTTGCCTGCTGCCACGGCAACGCAATCCATGCAGCACATGGTGGCGCATTTCTCGTTGCTCGAGCCGCTTTTCGATGCGATGCCCGACGTAGTTTTCTTCGTCAAGGACGATAACGCGCGATATGTGATCGTGAATACCACGCTTGCGAAGCGCTGCGGCATGAAAGAGAAGGCGACGCTGCTCGGAAAGACCGCCGAGGAAGTCTTTCCGGCGCGCTTCGGGCAGGCTTATACGGCTCAGGACAGGAGCATCGTGCATTCGCGCACGCGCTTCACCGATCAGCTCGAGCTTCATCTGTATCCGGGGCGGGAACCCGGATGGTGCCTCACGTCGAAATTGCCGTTGCAGGACGCAGAAGGACGCGTGCTCGGCGTCGCGGGCGTTTCGCGTGATTTGCGTGCGGCCGAGGGCACTCATCCTGCGTATCATCGCCTGGCGGTGGCGGCCAGGAATATCCACGACAACTACGCGCAGCCGATCAGGCTTGCGGATATCGCATCGCTCATCGACATGTCGGTCGCGCAAATGGAGCGCTATTTCGACAAGATCTTTCATCTCACGCCGCGTCAAATGCTGCTGAAGACTCGGCTCGATGCAGCATCCCGATTGCTCGCGAGCGATCTCAGCATTACCGACATCGCCGCGCGATGCGGATACAACGACCACAGCGCATTCACTCGGCAATTCAAGGCGACGGTCGGCTTGACGCCCAGTGAATATCGCACGCTTGTGCGCGCCGACAAAGCGCGATAGTGCAACGGGGCACGTCGCGCCGTTATGCCGATTTCGTCACGCGACACCGCGAATCGACGCAAGCCGTAACGCTTTTGGCTTGTGATACTTCAGGGCATCGCCAGAATGATTGGCGAGTTCAATTCACAGATCGAAGTCACCGAACGTCGAGGGCAACAACATGGGCAACAACATCTTCACGGGCACCATTCCGGCGCTAATGACGCCGTGCACGGCCGAACGCGCGCCGGACTACGACGCGCTCGTCGCCAAGGGGCGCGAGCTGGTCGGCCTCGGCATGAACGCAGTGGTGTACTGCGGGTCGATGGGTGACTGGCCGCTTCTGAGCGCAGCGCAGCGTCAGGAAGGCGTGGCGCGTCTGGTCGATGCCGGCGTTCCGACTATCGTCGGTACGGGCGCGGTGAATTCGAAGGAAGCCGTATCGCATGCGGCGCACGCGGCGAAGGTCGGTGCCAGCGGCCTGATGGTGATTCCGCGCGTGCTGTCGCGCGGTGCTTCGCCTGCCGCGCAAAAGGCCCATTTCTCCGCGATTCTCGAAGCGGCGCCCGCACTGCCCGCAGTCATCTATAACAGTCCTTACTACGGCTTTGCCACGCGTGCAGACCTGTTCTTCGAGCTGCGTGCGAAGTACCCGAACCTGATCGGCTTCAAGGAGTTCGGCGGTGCGGCGGATATGCGCTATGCAGCCGAGCACATCACGAGTCAGGACGAGAACGTCACGTTGATGGCGGGCGTCGACACTCAGGTCTTCCACGGCTTCGTGAACTGCGGAGCGCGAGGCGCGATCACCGGTATCGGCAATGCGTTGCCGCGCGAAGTCTTGCATCTGGTCGATCTTTGCCGCAAGGCCAGCGATGGAGACGTGACCGCGCGTCGTCAGGCGCGTGAACTCGAAGCGGCGCTCGCGGTGCTTTCATCGTTCGACGAAGGCACGGATCTCGTGCTGTATTACAAGTATCTGATGGTGCTCAACGGCGACAAGGAATACACGCTTCACTTCAATGAAACGGATGCGCTCAGCGAAGCGCAGCGTCGCTATGCGGAAACGCAATTCAATCTGTTCCGAAAGTGGTATGCGGGATGGTCGAAGGAAGTCAGTGCGTGAGGCGTTGCTCGATGAAGCGCGGTGGCGGGGCATTCCAGGAAAACGCCGCCTCGCGCTTGATGATTTTTGGCCGCCGTTGTCATCTAAATGTATCTCGGCTTGAAGGGTCCGGCGCTGTTAAGGGAAAGAAAAATCCCGTCCTGCGCGTCATTGTTGGGCTCCGGGCTGTTCAATGCGCCACAACTGCGTCTTGAGACGCGGGCCGGTCTCAGGCTTGAACCAGCTCATGTCCTGGATGTGGGAACTGGTGACATAGACGGTCCCATCGGGTCCCTCCGAGAACGTATCGGGCCAGAGAAGCCGCTTGTCGTGTACGAGGGTCGTGATGCGATTCCCGTCACGGACCTTCACTGCGTCCTGCTCGATAGCACTCAAATAAAGCCGCCCACGCTTGTCGATCCAAAGGCCGTCCGTCGGCTCTGTTTCGGTGACACGCTCCACACGAGCTTCGAGGTCCTTTTCTGAAAGACGCGGGTTCTGCAAGGCGTTCGTCGCGATGCGATAGAGCGTGCGGCCGGTGAGGGCTTTCCAATAGAGCGTTCGTCCATCGGTGGAGAGCGCGAGGCTGTCGGCGGCGAATTCGACTCCACGGCCGTCAGGTCGGCGCAACGCCTGTCCATCGGTCGTGACCACCACGTCCTTTTCCGGCTGCGTGCTCGGGTGGCCGTCGAGCACGCGCCTGGCCTTGCCGGTCTGCAGATTCACAACGAGGAGCGCACCCTTGGCCCCGGCATCGGTCAGATAGGCATACTGCCCATCTGGCGAAAACCGCACGTCATTCAAATAGCTTCCCTGAGGTGCTGCTGTTTCGTCGAAGTGGATTACGCGCGCCACCTTGTTCGCCTTGAGGTCGATTCTCACCAGCTTCGGGCCGCCCGCCACAATCGATGCTGTGGCCGGCGCGGCCGGATCAACGACCCAAAGACCGCCGTGCGCATCGGTCACGACGCTTTGCACGCACACGAAATGATCTCCGGCGGACATCTGGTTCTTCTTGTCGTTGCGCCATGAATTCCACTCGTCGTCCGGGTAAGGTTTGATCTGGCCGTCGCGGGTCACCTCCGCAACAGAGATCGGTGCATCTTCGGTCCACCGGGGGAAGTTGACAAAGATGCGCCCATCCGTCGAAACGGTTACTCCTGTGACCTGGTGCTCGAAGCTGGCGACTTGCTGCAGCCGCGCCGTATCAGGCGAAGCACTCGGTTGCTCCTGGGCGAAGGATGCGTTGGCTAGAATTGTGAACGCCACTACTGCGGATGCGGGCGTGAATCGGGTCATGATGATTTCCTCGGCATGAAGCACTCGCGATGGACGGCGACTCTCACGGCGCGAACACAGCACGCACGCAGCCGTCGGTCTTATGCTTGAACATGTCGTATCCGCGTGGCGCTTCCTCCAGCGAGAAGCGGTGCGTGGCGAGGTAAGCAGGATTCAGCTCGCCCTTCTGTGCGTGCGAAAGCAGACGATCCATATAGGCTTGCCCGTGCTGTTGGGCACTGCGCACCGTCATGCCCTTGTTCATGATGGCGCCCATCGGGAACTTGTCGATCAGCCCGTAGACGCCGAGTACGGACAGCGTGCCACCCTTGCGGCAGGCCATTACAGCCTCACGCAGCGCCTGGCCGCGGTCTGTCTCGAGACGCAAGGCCTGCTTGACCCGATCATAGGCATACTGCGGGCCGGTGCCATGCGCCTCCATCCCTACGGCGTCGATGCAAGAGTCAGGGCCGCGCCCGCCCGTCATCTCCATGAGCGTATCCAATACGCTGTCGACCTCGGTGTAGTCGATCGTTTCAGAGCCGGCGTGCTCGCGCGCCATTCGCAGCCGCTCGGGAAAACGGTCGATGGCGATCACCCGCTCCGCACCCATCAGACGCGCGCTTTGCTGCGCCATCAGCCCGACGCCGCCGCAGCCCCAGACCGCGACCGTGTCACCCGGCTGGATGTTGCAGAAATCGGCGCCCATGTAGCCGGTCGGCGCCGCATCCGAAAGGAACAGCGCCGTCTCGTCCGCGACTCCGTCAGGGACCTTGAAGCAGTCGTTGTCGGCAAACGGTATCCGCACGTATTGCGCGTGGGCGCCCGCATAGCCGCCGAAGGCGTGGGTGTAGCCGTAGATGCCGGCCGTCGTGTGTCCGCCTAGAAGCGGCGCCTGTAGTTCGGGCTTGGGGTGCGTGTTGTCGCACAGCGAGTAAAGAGAATGCTGGCAATACCAGCATTGCCCGCACACGATGAATGAAGGTACCACGACGCGGTCGCCCTTCGCGAGGCGCTTCACCTCAGGCCCGATATCCTCGATCACGCCCATGAACTCGTGGCCGATCACATCGCCGGACTTCATTGTCGGGATGTAGCCATCGATGAAATGCAGATCGGAGCCGCACGTCGTTGACAGACTCACGCGCAGGATAGCGTCGTGAGGGTTGATGATCTCCGGGTCTTTTACAGTCCCGACGCGCAGGTCATTTACGCCGTTCCAGTACAGTGCTCGCATGCTCACTCTCCTTAGCGCTCGTTTTGGCGGGCAGCGGGCTGCCGATCAGTGGTCGGGATCTCACCTGTTTCGGCGAGACTTTTGAAGCGCCGCAGCGCTCGGTCGGCCACGAGGTTCAGCGGCGTGTTCCCTAAGAGTTCGAGCAACTCACCCCCGACGGTGCCGCCCGGCGGGTCAAACCTGACGTGCAGCGTGGCCACGGTGCCGCGGTCGTTAGGAGCAGGGTCGAAACGCACGGACCCCTCGTTCGGAATGGCGGCGTCAGGAAGCGAGCGCCAGCCGATGCGACTGCCGGGCCTGTCGATGATCTCGGACTCCCATTCGTACGCGCGACCAAGCGGCGCCCGTACCTCCCAGCGCATGCGTCCGTCGCCGGTCGCGTGCAACGTCGCGAAGCCTGCCATGACTTGCTGGAGCGTCCGGGGGGCGAGCCAAAGTTGACGAAGCTCGTCCGCGGTCTTGCCGATCGTGATCGAGCGCTCCACCTCTGGCTTGGCGCCAGTGATCCCGTTCTTCCGCTTGCTGTTCCCCATGCCCCGATGAAGCGGCCCGCCGCACCCCGCACTCGCCACGGCTATCCCGGCGCAAGCAGTGAGAGCGAGAGCCATTGCACCCGTCTTCCGGCCGGCGAGCGCCGACACAATGAAGGCCGCGCTGAGCGCGACGGGGACCCAGTTCAAACCTTGCATGGCTTCACCGGCCGAGGTGCCCGACGAGAGGCGGCCGCGCCGCAATTGTCCGCCCGTTTGCATATCGAGGATGCTGCTTGCCATGATGAATGCTTCCGTAGTGACGATCCGCTCCGCGGGAGGGTCCGTGCAGCGAGATCGTTGAGAAAGGTTCGTGACACGTTCGCCCGTTTCCCGCGTCCCCATGAGTCGCGGAACTGCACCGCCCGGGGCCGGTTGGTCGGTTCGCGTTCCCACGGGGATTTCGATGAATGATTCGCAAGAGCCCTGTTGCGGCTACGATCGTGTCGCTTCGCTAGCCTCCGGGGTGCAAGACCACCTTGGTCCAGCCGTGTTCGCGCACGTCGAAGTGTTGATAGGCGTCGGGCGCATCGGCGAGTTTCAACTCATGCGAAACGATGAACGACGGTTTCGCGCGGCCGGCATCGATCAGATCGCGCAATTGCCGGTTGTATGCCTTGACGTTGCACTGGCCGGTGGCGATGTGCTGGCCTTTGAACCAGCACTTGCCCCAATCGAACGCAATCTTCCCTTGCTTCGCCAGTTCGTCCTGCGCGCCCGGGTCCTCCGGAACGAACACGCCGACCACGCCGATCCCGCCGGTGAACTTGACCGATGCCACCAGATTGTTCATCGTCAGATTGGGGTTCTCGTGGCGATGCGGAGCCGGATCGTGGCACTGGTAGCCGACACATTCACAACCCACGTCCGCGCCCATCCCGCGTGTCAGATCCATGACGCGCTGCACCGGGTCTTCCTTCGAATAATCGATCGCGATCGCGCCGATCGACTCTGCAAGCTTGAGCCGGTCGGGATGGCAGTCGACCACCATGACGCTGCGGGCTCCCTTGATCATGGCCGAGTGCGCGGCCATCAGGCCCACCGGTCCCGAACCATAAATCACCACCGCGTCGCCGGGCCGCATGCCGGCCAGTTCGGTGGCGTGCCAACCGGTCGGAAAGATGTCGGCGCACATCACGTAGTCAGTCTGCTTCTCCTGTGCGTCCGGAGGCAGCTTCAACGACATGAAGTCCGCCCAAGGCACTCGGAGATATTCGGCCTGTCCGCCCGCCCACGGGCCCATGTCCGCAAAGCCGAAGGCACCGCCCGCGATTCCCGGCTGGTTCGCGCTCAGGCAAAACGCGGTGAGTCCGCGCTCGCAGTTTGCGCAGTGGCCGCAGCTTACGTTGAATGGAAGGCACACCCAGTCACCGGGCTTGATCCGCTCTACCGCTGGTCCTACTTCCTGAACCACGCCCAGATTTTCGTGACCGAAGATGCGCCCTTGCTCGAAGTCGGTTCGGCCTTCGTACATGTGCAGGTCGGACCCGCAAATGTTGGTGCTGGTGATTTTGACGATGGCGTCGGTTGGGCGCTCGATCTTGGGGTCCGGGACATCTTCTATGGCGACCTGGCGAGGACCACGATATACAACCGCTTTCATTTCTTTCTCCTGGGAAGGCGACTGCAAAAAGCCGCTACCGCATAAGCCGCTCGGCGGCTGACGGCGTCGGCAAACCCACAGACGTACCTGTGGGACGGCTGGTCTCCCGATTGTTGAGCACTTCCTTTCCGACGCTAACGTCTCGTCTTGTTGGGTTTGCACCTTTCACTTCCGGGTCGGCAAATCGAAGAGCGGCCGAGCACCAACGGGCAGTCATCGGCAGATATATCGTATTCCTAAGTTAATGGCGAGAATCTGTTCGCTTATTGATTACCGGTGCATGCACGATGAATCTTCAGCCATCCACGTGCCCGCTGCCTGTTTAAATTGTTGGCTAAAGATGTTTGTGCATTGTTGACTGCACGTTCGCTTCGTGTGTGGGGATAACGCGGTAATCGACGTACCTGGAAGCGAAGACTGGCGGGTAGAAATACTGATTTGAGTGTCTGCAGGCTGCGCGTTCGGCGTCTTGTGCTCGCTCGATATCGTCTTGCCGCGCTCTCGCTCATGTACTAATCGGTGAGCGATTTATCGCGAGTATCGAATTCGCCGGGGAATAACTTCCAGCGGCTGAAGATTTTGCAAAACTCTCGAGAGGCGGCATGCTTGAATCACCCCTCGCCGCGGACAAGGCATGGCACAAGCAACGCTCCGGAGGATGCACCGCTAAACAGGGACGTTCGTGCGTTGCGTGTCCGGCGCCAATGTTCGGCGAAGACACTTGACGTGGCGATCGTCAATTCCTCGTCGACGGTGAGCTACTTCCACGGCACAACAATCTGGGTCGGGCTGCAAGAGTGCACGAGGATACTCTGCCGCGCGGGAGCTTCAGCGTGCCCGAAATTGCGCACGTAAGTTCTGTTGCTTCTGCAGGGCTTGCCTTGATCGCTCTAATGCAATCAGGCTGGAGTGATAAAAAAACAGCAGTTTTCGGGAGTGAGTCGGGTCGATTCCGGCCTTTGTTTGTCGCATGAGCCGATCGGTTTGCAATTCGATCTGCTCCTCGCATTTCTCGATCGCTTTTTCGATAGCGCTGAGCCCAGTGACTTTGAGACGCCGTACAGTCGGTCGATGCGATTCGTCGCCTTCAGTGGGCTCTTCGAGAATCGTGGACGTCGCAAACAATTCGTCTCGCGCGCGCGTGACGTCCGGTTCCGATGCCGCTCGACCGTTGTAGATGATCATCGCAATCTCTCAGGTAGGCACGGACTGGCGCTCATAGTCACCGGTCTCGATGGTTTCGGACGACCTCCGCCGCCCACACGCACGCCCGCGAAGCAGCAAGCCGATCCGGTGAAGTTTTTAATGGTCAGCCGCTTTTCGCTCGCATGGTCTGATGTTAGTGGCCGAGATTTTGTCTAGATAGAGCTTTAACATTTTTTACAAATATTCAGCGTTCGCTTAAACGGACAGATCCAGTGCTGCGCCTCAACGGTGGAAGAACGGCCGCGTGACGCTATCCATACCCACGGTGAACGACGTGCCGACGGTCTCTAACGAGGCTTACAGCCACCTCTAAGCGATGATCCGCTCGAAGCCGCGCGGACCCGACGCCCCGCATCGAACACGCTGCCCGCAGCGCCGATGCATATAGCTTTCACTTCCGTTCGGTTCACCTCGCTACGGGAAATCCCCGATCTTCCTTTTCTTGTGCAGGCCGCGCCGGTCCGTTACGTTATCGAAAATAGACATAGTTTCTATTATTCGAGCCGCAGGACATTCGCGCAAGGCGAAGGAGACAGGAATGAGTTTGAGATACCAGTTGCTGGTGCTGACGTGGCTTCTACAATTCGTCAACTATCTGGATCGGGTGAGTATTTCCGTCGCCGGTCCGACGATGATGAAAGCCCTGCACCTAGATGCCGCGCAGTTCGGCTTCCTGCTCGCCGCGTTCGCCCTCGGCTATGCGTTGATGCAGTTGCCCGGCGGCTTCTTCGCGGACCGGTTCGGCACCAAGGCGCTGCTGGTCGTGGCGCCGGTTTTGTTTTCGATTTTCACCGGCATGACGGGACTCGCGACCTCGATGGCCGTGCTCATCGCGGCGCGCTTCTGCTTCGGCCTGGCCGAAGGGTCGTGCAACGCGGCCGTCTACAAGGCCGTCGCCGACAACTTCAGCCACAAGGACGCGGCGAAGGCGCATGCCGTCTGGCTCTCCGCGCTCGCGATCGGTCCGGCGGTCGTCGCGCCCGTCGTCACGAGCCTGCTGATGCACGGCGACTGGCGCAACGTGTTCTATGTCTTCGCGATTCCGGGCGTGATCGTCGCGCTGCTGATCTTCTTCATCATTCCGGGCAAGGCGATCGAAGCGAAGGAACGCGCCACGCACGACCAGGCAAGCCGCGCGGAGCAATGGCGTCTGTTCGCGGGGCGCAAGAGCACTTGGCTGCTGTTCTTCGGCTATATGACGTTCAGCGTCGGCTACTGGGGCTTTCTCGGCTGGATTCCGTCCTATCTCGCCAATCAGCGCCATATCGATCTGAAAGCGCTGGGCGTCGCGGCGTCGGTGCCTTATCTGTTCGGCTTTCTCGGCATCGTCGTGTTCGGCTGGCTCGGCAGCGGAATGCTGCATCGCAGACGGCCGACGCTGGTCGCGGTGGGCTATGTCTGCACCGGCCTCGCGCTCTATCTCGCGTACACCGCCGAGAACATCGTCGCATGCGTGATCGGCCTGTCGGCGGCGGCGTTTCTGCTGTACGGCTGCCTCTCGCCGTATGCGGGCCTTGTCGCCCAACTGGCGCCGCAGGGCGCGCGCGGCGTGTTCGCGGGCGTCATCAATACGGGCGGGCAGATCGGCGGGCTGCTCGCGCCGCTCGGCGTGGGTTATCTCGTCAAGGCGAGCGGCTCGTACAACAACGGCTTCCTGTTCATGATTTCGGCGCTCGTGATCGGCGCGGGCTGCTTCGCGGCGCTGCAATCGCGCGTGAACGGCACCGAGCAGGAAGCGGACGGCGCGCGTCCCGCGATTCAGCAGAACGTCTGACGCGCGTCCGGGGACCCGCTCAAACGCCGCTGAAATGCGCGTAGGGCGGCTGGAAAATCGACACGTCGCCGCCCAGTGCCTGCGTGAGCGCCGCGCCCGCTTCCATCACCTTCGGCAGATAGATGTCGAAGGACTTGCGATCGAAGCGGTAGCGCGGCACGCCGAGGGAAATGGCGCAGACGAGTTCCTGTCCCGTGCGGAACACCGGCACGGCGATCGCGGCGCTTTCCGGTTCGCGCTCGCCGAGCGACACGCAATAGCCGTTTTCGCGCACCTTTTTCAGATGCCCCTTGACCGCGCCCTCGGAAAACGCGCGCAGCACGTGACCCGCCGCGCCGGCTTCGAGCGTCAGACGTTCGCCTTCGCGCACATGCATGCGCACCGAGCGCTGCCATTCCACGCGATAGAGACAGAGACGCTCGTCGCCCTCGCGCACGTAGACCGCGGCGGTCTCGCCCGTTTCCTTGACGAGGGTGCGCAGCACCGGCAACGCGTAGTCGCGCAGACGGAACGAGCTTTGATAAATCATGCCGAGATGAAACAGCATCGGCCCGAGCATGTAGCGGCCGTCTTCCAGACGCTTGAGATAACCGAAGTGCTCGAGCGATTCGCACAGACGCAGGATCGTGCTGTGGTAGAGGCCTGTTGCGTTGGTGAGGTCGGTGAGCGTCATGCCGTCGATGCTGTCCTCGAACGCCTTGAGGATCGAGAGCGCGCGGTTGACTGCCGCGACGCCGGGTTCTTCGGTTGCCATTGCTGTTTCCGGTTGATTGCGCCGTTGTCCGAGCGTTGCCGCGTATCTTGCCGCGTAAGGCATGCGGCCCGCAAGAGCGGCAGCCTTCTCATCGCGAAGGGAAAGAATAGACATGATGTCTATTTTCAAAGATAATGAAATCACGCCGACGTTTTCGGCAAGCAACGACCGCGCAGCCGGGAGGATCTGAACATGCATCGCAAAGCCTTCGACGCATCACACATCGGGCCGCTACGCGGCGTGAAGGTAGTGGACCTGTCGCGTCTCGTCGCGGGCAACATGCTGACCTTGCAGCTCGCGGATTTCGGCGCGGATGTCGTCAAGGTCGAACCCTTGAAAGGCGACACGTTGCGCGCCTTTCGCACGCGGGGCGCGGAGGTGTTCTGGAAAGCGTATGCGCGCAACAAGCGCAGCGTGTGCATCGACTTTCATCACGAGGCGGGCGCGAAGCTGATCGCGAGCCTCGCGCGGGATGCCGACCTGCTCGTCGAAAGCTTCAGGCCCGGCACGCTCGAAAAGATGGGGCTTTCACCGCAGGCGCTGCACGCGGCCAATCCGAAGCTCGTCATCGTGCGCGTGTCGGGCTGGGGGCAGACGGGGCCTTATCGCGAGCGTCCGGGTTTCGGCACGCTGGTCGAGGGCTATTCGGGCTTCGCCGCGATGAACGGATTCGGCGATCGCGAGCCCGTCTTGCCGCCGATGTTTCTCGGCGACATGACCGCGGGCCTCTACGGCGCGCATGCCGCGATGGTCGCGCTCTGGGAAACGCGCGTGAACGGCGGCAACGGGCAGGTGATCGACCTGTCGCTGTTCGATCCGATGATCTCGATTCTCGGCCCGCAGGTCGCGAACTTCCAGCTCACGGGCGACGTGAAGCCGCGCACCGGCAGCCGCTCGAGCACCACGTGTCCGCGCAACACGTATGAAACCGCGGACCGCAAGTGGCTTTGCATTTCGACGTCGACGCAGAGCATGGCGCAGCGCCTTCTCGCCGCGATCGGCCGCGACGACATGAACACCGATCCGCGCTACGCGACCAACAGCGCGCGTCTCAAGCATGTGGAGGAAGTCGATCAGGTGGTCGGCGGCTTCATTCGTGCGCGCACGCTCGCGGAGAACCTTGCTTTCTTCGAACGCGCCGACATCACGGCGGGTCCCGTGCTCGACGCGAGCGATCTTGCCGACGATGCCTACGTCACGGGCCGCGAAGCGCTCGTCGAAATCGAAGACGACGAGCTCGGCCATCTTGCCGTGCATAACGTGGTCGCGCGTCTTTCCGCGACGCCGGGCGGCTTCACGCGTCCCGCGCCGAAAAAGGGCGAGCATTCGCGCGAGGTCCTCGCGCCGCTCATCGGCGAATGCGCGCTCGACGAACTCATCGGCTGCGGCGCCGTGGTCGTCCCCGTTCACGATGCCGCGCATGAAGCCGCACATGCCGCGCGCGCATGAACCATTTCCATCAAGGAGCATGAGATGAATCGCGTAGGACAACCGATTGAATCCCCCGCCGCCTGGAAAGGCCCCGAACTCGACTGGACGCGCGAAGGCCTGCACGTCCTGAGCGAAGCCGAGATCGCCGAGATCGACGCCGCGCTCGCGCATCTGCATTCGCTCGGCGACATCGACTTTCCGGACATCAGCCCGGAGACATTTCCGCTCGACACGATGGGCCGCTTCATGCGCGCGCTGCCCGCGTTCCTGCGCAACGGACGCGGCTTCCTGATGTTGCGCGGCCTGCCGCGCGAGCGCTACTCCGACGACGACATGACGCGCATCTACTTCGGCCTGGGCTCGTACATCAGCAAGCCGGTGACGCAGTCGTATCTCGGCGACGTGCTCGGCCACGTGGTCAACGTGAGCGACTACGAGCCGAAATCGCGCGGCTATCGCAAAGGCGGCGGTCAACTGATGCACACGGATTCGTGCGACATCATCGGCCTGATGTGCCTGCGCACCGCGATCTCCGGCGGCGAAAGCCGCATCTCCAGCGCGCTCGCCGTGCATAACGAATTGCTGCGCACGCGCCCGGATCTGCTCGAAGCGCTGCGCGAAGGCCTCTGGTGCAAGCGCACCGACGAAGACGGCCGCCGCGCGACGCGCACGTTCAGCGAGCACAAGGTGCCGTTCTTCACCGACAGCGCGGGCGAAGTGATCTGCTACCTGCCGACGGGCTACGCGCGTCTGGCCGAGAAGAGCGGGCAGGTCCCGTTCAGCGAGCTCGAATCCGAGGCGCTCTATACGGTGCGCAAGATCGCGGCATCGCCCGAGTTTTATCTCGACATGGGCTTTCGCGACGGCGACATCCAGTTCCTGAACAATCGCGTGCTCGTGCACGGCCGCACCGATTACGTCGATGCCGAGCCGCTCCACGAGCGCCGTCATCTGCTGCGCCTTTGGCTCACGGTGTCCGACTGGCCCGCTATGCCGGACGCGCAGGTGTTCCATAAGCCCGAGGACTTGCGCATGTGGGCGCAATACCGCCGCCCGTTCGCGGAGCTGCCGTCCACGCACGACCGCCTGCTGCTCGAAGCAGGGCAGGTCGCGCAGATGGTCGATTGAGCGCGATCATGGACACGTCCGTGCCCAAGCCTCAGACGCTCGCGCAAAAGCTCATCGCGAAGGCGTGCGGGCGTGCCGAGGTCGCGGTGGGCGAGATCGTCACCTGCGATGTCGATCTCGCGATGTTCCACGATTCGAGCGGCCCGCGCCGCCTGAAGCCGATGCTCGAAGCGCTCGGTGCGCCGCTTTGGGACGCGTCGAAGATCGTGCTCGTGATCGATCACTACGTGCCCGAAGCCGATGACGAATCGCGCCGCATCGTGCGCATCGCGCGCGACTGGGCGGCGGCGCAGCGCTTGCCCAACGTGTACGACAGCGTCGGCATCTGCCATGTCGTGCTGCCCGAGCACGGACACGTGCGGCCGGGCATGTTCTGCGTCGGCGGCGATTCGCATTCGCCGACGGGCGGCGCGTTCGGCGCATACATGTTCGGCATCGGCAGCACGGAGATGCTGGGCGTCGCGGTATCGGGGCAGATCTGGGTGAAGGTGCCCGAGACGCTGCGCATGCGGTGGCGCGGGCGGCTCGCGCGCGGCGTCACGGCAAAGGACATGATGCTGCACATGATCGGCCGCTTCGGCATGAACGGCGGGCGCTATCAGGCGGTCGAGTTCTGCGGTGAAGCCGTCGCGGCATTGTCGATGCAGGAGCGCATGACGCTCTCGAACATGAGCGCGGAGATGGGCGCGCAGACGGGGCTGATCGCGCCGGATGCGGTGACGCTCGACTATCTGCGCGCAGCAGGCGTGACCGACGAATTCGACATCGCGCACTGGCGAAGCGATGCCGATGCGCCAGCCGAAACCGAGGACTTCGATGCCGCCGCCCTCGCGCCGCAAGTGGCCGCGCCGCACAGTCCCGCGAACACGCGCGCGGCCGATACCTTCGGCGACGTCGCCGTGCAGGTGGCGTACATCGGCGCATGCACGGGCGCGAAGCTCGACGATCTGCGCGCGGCGGCCAGCGTGCTTAAGCATCGGCGCGTGGCGCAAGGCGTGCAGCTGGTCGTCGCGCCCGCGAGCGTGCGCGACCGCGAAGTCGCACGCCGCGAAGGCGTCATGTCGATTTTCGAAGACGCCGGCGCGCAAGTGCTCGCCACGTCGTGCGGTGCGTGCTCCGGCTACGGCGGACAGATTCCGGAAGGCAGCACCGTGATTTCCAGCACCGCGCGCAACTTCCAGGGCCGCATGGGCGCGGAAACGGCGCAGGTCTATCTCGGCTCGCCGTTCACGGTGGCCGCGTCCGCATTGCGCGGGCGCATCACCGATCCGCGCGAGGTGATCGCATGAACGCGAGCACGGAAACGCATCGCGTGTGGCGCGTCGGCGCGGATATCGATACGGATGCGCTGGCGCCCGGCGCGTACATGAAATTCGGCATCGACGAAATCGCGCGGCATTGCCTGCAACGGCAGCGCCCGGACTTCGCCGCGAACGTGAATCCCGGCGATGTCATCGTTGCCGGGCCGAACTTCGGTATCGGCTCTTCGCGCGAGCAGGCGCCCGCCGCGCTCGTGCAACTCGGCGTGCGCGCGGTGATCGCGCCCGCGTTCAGCGGCCTGTTTTTCCGCAACGCGTTCAACGTGGGGCTCGTGCTGCTCACGTGTGCACAGGCCGAAACGATGGAAGAGGGCGAGCGCATCGCCATCGATCCGCTGCGCGGGCGGATCACGCGCGCGAGCGGCGTCACGCTCGTCTGCGATCCTTTGCCTGCATTCCTGCTCGACATGGCCGAAGCAGGCGGGCTTTTCAAGCTGCTGCAGCAGCGCTACAGCGTCAAGGAGCCGTCCTCTCATGACACTCGCTGAACAACTCGCGCGCAAGACCGTGCTCGCGCCCGGCGTCTACGATGCGCTTTCCGCGCTCATCGCCGAGCAGGCCGGGTTCGACGCGCTGTATCTGTCGGGCGCTTCGATCGCCTATACGAAGCTGGGCCGCTCCGATGTCGGCCTGACCACGTTCACCGAAGTCGCGGATACGCTCGCGCGCATCACGGAGCGCGTGACGCTGCCGGTCATCGTCGATGCCGATACGGGCTTCGGCAATGCGCTGAACGTCAAACGCACCGTGCGCGGCTTCGAACGCGCGGGCGCGGCGATGATCCAGCTGGAAGACCAGACCTTCCCGAAGCGCTGCGGTCATCTGGACGGCAAGAGCGTGATCCCGGTCGCGGAGATGTGCGGCAAGCTGCGCGCCGCGCTCGATGCGCGTGAGCGCCGCGAGACGCTCATTCTGGCCCGTACGGATGCGCTCGCGGTGGAAGGTCTCGACGCCGCGCTCGATCGCGCCGAACGTTATCTGGAAACGGGCGTCGATGCGCTGTTCATCGAAGCGCTGCGCTCCGCCGAGCAGATGGATGTCGCGTGCGCGCGTTTCGCCTCGCGCGTGCCGTTGCTCGCCAATATGGTCGAAGGCGGCAAGACGCCGGTTCAGAGCGCCGAGGCGCTGTCGGCGCGGGGCTTTCGCATCGTGATCTTCCCGGGCGGCGCGGCGCGCGCGGTTGCGCATACGCTGCAAGGCTTCTACAACAGCTTGCGCGAGCACGGCACGACCGCACCCTGGAAAGCGCGCATGGCCGATTTCGACGAGATCAACGCGATCATCGGCACGCCGCAACTGATGGACGAAGCGCGACGCTACGAGTGATGTCAGCGCAGCGGCGAGCGATTGACTCCGCTTCCTACGCCTGCCGCTTGCTGCGCCCGTACAGCAACAGCATCGCCGCGATCACCACGCCGTAGATGATCTGGCGTCCCGCCTCCGGCATTTGCGCGACCGACAGGATCGACTGCAAAAGCGTGATGAGGATCGCGCCGGCCACGGTGCCGAGGTACGATCCCCGGCCACCCAGAATCGACGTGCCGCCGAGCACGACCGCCGCGATGGCCGGCAACAGGTAGGCGTCGCCCATCGACTGCGCGGCCTTCGATGCGTAACCCGCCAGCAGCACGCCGCCGAAGGCCGCGAACGCGCTGCACACGGCGAATGCGGCCACCGTCACCAGCCTCGTGTTGATGCCGGACAGATAGGCCGCGCGTTCCGTGTTGCCGATGGCGTACAGCGTCCGGCCGAAGGTCGTGCGCGACAGCAGGAACATCGTGGCGGCGCCGATGACGATCCATAGCGCGACCGCGTTCGGCACGCCCGGCACGAGCCATCCGGCCGCGAGCCATCGCATCACGTCCGGCGCGGAATCCTGCGGCGACGATCCCCCCGTGTACACGATCATGATGCCCTGCGCGACTGCATTGGTCGCGAGCGTTGCGATCATCGACGGAATGCGCAGCAGCGCCACGAGCACGCCGTTGAAGATGCCGATCAGCACGCCGCAGCCGATTCCGGCCGGAATCGCGAGCACGCGTCCGAGTTCGCCGTGCCCCGCGACGGCGCACGCCATCATCGCGCCGACCGTGATCGTCCACGGGAGCGACAAGTCGATATGGCCGAGCAGGATCACCATCATCAGGCCGGTCGCGATGATGCCGAGGAACGCGCCGACCTTCAGCTGCAGCAGGATGTACTCCGGCGACGTGAAGTTGCGCGAGAACATGCCGCCGACAAGCAGCAGCGCGACGATGCAGCCGAACGCGATCAGGATCGGCTTGTCGATTCTGCGCGCGAGCCGGGACACGAACGTCGTCCGGCCGTTTGCGGACACGTCGCTCATTGAAACCACTCCAGCCGGTTGCGCACCCTGAACAGCCCGCACGCGCCGATCGAAACCGCAAGCAGAAGGATGATGCCCTGAAACAGCGGCTGCCACAGCGCATCGACGTTGAAGACGAACAGCAGGTCGCCGATAGAGCGGAACGCGAATGCGCCGAAGACCGCGCCGATCGCGCTGCCCCGGCCGCCCAGCAGCGACACGCCGCCGATCACCACGGCGGCGATCGAAAACAAGGTGTACGAATTGGCGCTGCCGAGGCTGGCTTCGCCGGTGTCCGTGAAGAAGGTCAGAAAGAGGCCGCCGATCGCGGCGAGCAGTCCGGCGAGCGTGTAGCTCACCAGTTTCGCACGGCGGATGGGCATGCCGGACAGAAAGGCCGCAGGCTCGGAGGAGCCGGTCGCGTAAGCCGCGCGCCCGACCGCCGAACGCTTGAACGGAACCCAGACGATCACCACGGCCGCGAGCAGAATCAGCAGGCTCGCAGGCACGATGCCCGCGACTTTGCCGGTCAGTGCGTCGGCGAGATCCTCGTTGATCGATCCGCCGGGGACCGGGCGCAGCAGCAGCGCGAGGCCGTAGTAGACGGCGCCCGTGGCGATCGTCGTCACGATCGGCTGCAGACGGCCGAAGATGATGATGACGCCGTTGAGCGCGCCGCACAGCGCGCCCGCCGCGAGCACGCCGGCGATGCCGAGCGCGCTGTGCAGCGCGTCGCCCGTGACGATCCAAGATGCAATGCAGTTCGTGAGCACGAGCATCATGCCGATCGAGAGGTCGATTCCCGAGGTCAGCACGACGAGCGTCTGGCCCATCGACACCAGCGCGAGCAACACGGCCTTGTTCGCCGCCGTCTGAAAGACGTTCGCCGACAGGTTCGAGGGATAGTTGATGAGGTAGATCGCGAACATCAGCACGAACAGGCCGAAGGCAAACGCCGACCCGCGATTCTCCGCATACCAGTAACGCAAGCCGCTCATGACACGACTCCTCGTGAAGCCGAACTTTGACCGACCGGCAGGTCCAGCGCACTGGCAATGAGGCTTTGCTCGGTGATGGCAGGTCCCGCGAGTTCCTTCTTGATCCTGCCTTCATAGAGCACGAGCACGCGGTCGCAGCAGCCGATCAGCTCATCGTAGTCGGTCGAATAGAAGACGATCGCGGCGCCTTCGTCGGCGAGGCGCCTGAGCAACTGATAGATCTCCTGCTTGGTGCCGACGTCGATGCCGCGCGTCGGGTCGCAGAGAAGCAGGATTCTCGGCTGCCGGATCAGCCATTTCGCGATGACCACCTTCTGCTGGTTGCCGCCCGATAGCGAGTCCACGGCCGCATCGAGGCTGAACGACTTGATCGCGAGCAGGCTCATCATCCGGTCGACGAACGACTGCTGGCGGCCGCGGTCGATCACGCCCGCCGTGGACATGCGATCGAGCGCGGCAAACGACAGGTTCTCGCGCAGCGACATCGGCAGCATCAGCCCTTCGGTCTTGCGATCCTCCGGAATCAGCGCCATGCCGATCCGGTCGGCGCGCGCCGCCCTGGGACTCGCGACGGACACCGCCTTGCCATCGATCTCGATCTGACCCGCGCAACCGCGCAGCACGCCGAACAACGCGAGCAGCAGTTCGCGCTGGCCTTGTCCGTCGAGGCCGCCCAGCCCCAGGATTTCGCCGCGCCTCAACGAAAAGCTGACGCCCCGAAGCGTGTCGTTCCACGCGAGATCGCGGCAGGCGAGCACGGGTTTCGAGGCGGCGCTGCTCTCGATTTTGCCTTCCGGTTTGTCGGGGAAAACGTGCTGATACTTCCGCCCTATCATCATCTCGACGACCTCGTTGTCGGAGCGCGTGCCCGCCTCGAAGCTCATCACATGACGGCCGTTACGGTAGACGGTGCATTCGTCCGCGAGCGCTTTTACCTCGTGCATCCGGTGCGAGATGAAGAGCAGCGCGAGCCCTTCGTCGCGCAGGCGCTTGAGCACTTCGATCACGCGCGCCACGTCGGCGGCGGTCAGCGCCGACGTGGCTTCATCGAGAATGAGGATGCGCGGCTCGTGCGCGAGCCCCTTCGCCAGCTCGACCATTTGCTGGCGCGACAGCGGCAGGTCGCGGACTTTCGCGAGCGGATCGATGTCGGGTGCGCCCGCGCGGGCAAGGGCGGCTTCGGCCTGCCGGCGCTGCGCCCGGCGGTCGATCATGACGAAGCGGCGCGGCGGATTCGACGCGAAGATGTTGTCCGCCACGCTCAAGTCGGGGATCAGCGACAACTCCTGATACACGCAGACGATGCCGGCCGCGTTGGCCACGGCGGGCGACGCGAACGAGACTTCGCGGCCATCGAGATGCATCGTGCCCTGGTCCGGCTGCACGACGCCGGACATCACCTTCAGGAGCGTGGACTTGCCCGCGCCGTTCTCGCCGAGGACCGCGTGGATGCGTCCCCTGCGCACCGCGAGTTCCGCGTGATCCAGCGCGACGGCGCCGCCATAGCTTTTCGATATCCCGGACATCTGAAAGAACGGCCGCTCTGCGTCCCGCCGCATGCTTCGTCTCCCGTCTTCACCCGCCATGATCCGGTTACTGGTTGCCCTGGCTCTGCTTCATGATTTCCTGCGCCGAGAAGTTGATGCCGCAAGTCGGAAACGAGTTGCCGACGAAGAAGTTGTCGGACTCGTTCGGGAAGTAGTTGACGCCGGCTTTCAGCTTCGAATCGTCCGTGATGTCGAGCGGCAGCTTGATCGCGACTGGAATGGTCTGGCCGTCCAGCGCGGCGAGCGCTGTCTTGATCGCGACGGCCACCTGCGCGGGACCGCTTCCCGCCGACGTGCACTTCAGGCCCTGGCTTCCATACTGCGCGCAGAATTTGCGGAAGCCGTTTTCCGTCTCGCCGCCGAACGGCACGAAGGGATGCTTCGCGTCGAGCATCGCGCGCACGACACCCGTGTCGCCGCCCTGCGCCGAGATGCCGTCGAAATGGCCCTGCACCGCGATGGCGTCGGCGGCGGCTTTCTGCGCGACGCCGTCGTCCCACTTGCCGTAGACCTGGACGATGTTCCACTTTTTACCGGTATCGTCGAGCGTTTTCGTGAAGCCGTTGTGCCGGTCCGTGTCGACCGACGTGCCCGCCACGCCGCGAACCTCGAGCACCTTGCCGCCGTTCGGCACGTGCTCCGCGAGCCACTTGGCCCACAGCACGCCGAGCCCGTACTGGTCGACATCGACGTTGATCGCGTCTTCGCTGTCGAGCGTATTGTCGAACGCGATCAGCACGACGCCGGCTTTCTTCGCGCGGCGGATCGCCGGGCCGAACGAGGAAGGGTTCTGCGCATCCACGATGATCGCGTCATAGCCCGCATCGATAAAGTTGTTGACGGCCGAGATCTGCGCCGGCACGTCCTCGCCCGTCGAGACGACCTTGAATTCCTTCAGCTTGGCGGCGACTGCCGGTTGCGCGGTATACGCCTTGGCGGTCTTGATCATCTGGATGCGCCAGGTGTTCGCGATATAGCCGTTCACGAGCGCGATCCGGTAGGGCGCGTTTTTCTTCGGATACTTGATGAACTTGGTGTCGTTCTTCCACGGGACCATGCATGTGGGGTCGCTGGCCGGGCCCGAAACGATCGACGCCTGTGCGAAGGCCGCACTTGCGCCTAGCGCCAGCGCCGCAGTCACCGCCACTCGAAGCACCTGGATTCCTGCAAGCATGGCGTCTCCTTTTTGTTGGATCGAACTCACCGGCTGCTGGCGCACATGGCACGTCGTGAACGGGCGGCACGATGTGCGAGAAGCACGAAATCTTGCGGACTTGCTAAAAGCGGGACTGGATCGGACTAGCGGAAGAACCTGTTCAAAAGTGCCCGCGCGAGGCGCGAGGAAGGGTACGCGCGTGCGCGTTCGCGTCTGACAGTACTGGCATACCCAACCACGCGCGATAGTGGTTTACCAGCGTGCCCGATGCTTGCCGCGTGAGGGATGAAACCTCGGTTAGTTCAGATCGATCTGCGCGGGACGGATGCTGCATCGCACAGGAATCGATCCGCCAACAGCCATCTGACTGTCGAAGCGTATCGTGACCCGTCGGGCGCGCGGCGCTACGATGCGCGGCTCGATCTCATCACGCGAGCGTTCGATCTGATACCGGTGGAGCGCGGTTCGGACCCGGACGTGTGCGTCGCGATTCATCGTGCGTTCGACAACGCCATGCGCCTGCTCAAGCAGCGGCACGTTCCTTCCGCATGACCTTCGATGTGCCCACGTTACGTTTCGGCATCGCGACCGGGTTCCTCGTGTTCATGAGGCGCGTCCGGTTCATCCGAGAATATCTCGTGTTCGGCGATGGTCGCCTCGCGATCGACACATTGGACGTGCCAATGCCCGGAGTCCTTCGTGAGCGCCGCGCCATCCGGACCGATGCTGAAGTGCTCGACGCGGCCATGTTCTGCCTTCTTTGAATCGATCACGTTGCGTGAGTCTTCCGCCGCATCGAGCCCCATACCGCGAAACAGAAAGAGGGGCGCGTGCGTGGCGGGATCGACAAGCAGCGTGCCGTCCGTCGCGGACTGCCACGTTCCCCATGCAGGAAGCTCGATGCGATCATGTCCTTCGCGTGACCATCGGCCACAAGAAGTGTCGAGCCATATCACCGCGTAAGCCGCATCGGACACGCGATCGAAAGCGTCGAGCTTGATGGTGATGCGCATGATGGATTCCGCTCGCTATGACTAATGACGCAACACCCATTCGACGAGCACATGCGCATCTTCCGGCGAAAGCGCGCCGCCGCGTTCGGCGGGCATCGGCATGGCCATGTCGCCCCAGTGTGCGCGGCCGCCCGCGCGCAGCTTGTGCTCCAGCATGGCTTGCGCTTGCGGATCGTCGCGATAGCGGCTGGCGATCTGCTGGAACGACGGCGCGAGTAACGGGGCGTCGTTGGTATGGCAGAACATGCAGTGTTGCTGGTCGATCAGCGCGCTCGGCTCGGACTGCGCCACCGCGTGCGATGCGCACAGCATGAGACCGGCGAGGAGCGCCGTGCGTGCAAGACGACGAGAATGAGCGAGAGACATGGCGCGCAATGAATGAAGGCACGCACCGATGATGCGATCCGCAGCCGCGATGCCCGTTGATCTGCATCAACGGGGCATATCAGCGCGCAAGCGCGCTTCAAACGCTTTCGAGGCTCGCCTGATTCAGTATCCGCACTTCCTTGCCGCGCGCATCGACCACGCCCGCCTTTTGCAGCTTCGAGAACATGCGGCTCACGGTTTCGAGCTTGAGGCCGAGATAGCTGCCGATCTCTTCGCGCGTCATGCGCAGCACGAACTGCGCGGGCGAATAGCCGCGCGCCTTCATGCGCGCCGAGATATTGAGCAGGAACGCGGCGACGCGCTGTTCCGCCGACATCGTGCCGAGCAGCATCATGAGATTGGATTCACGCACGATCTCGCTGCTCATCAGGCGATGAACGTGATGCTGGATCGCCTTGACTTCGCGGCAAAGCAGTTCGAGCAGATCGAACGGAATGATGCAGACGACGCTGTCTTCGAGCGCGATCGCATCGCACGTGTGGCTGTCGGAACTCACGCCGTCGAGTCCGAGCGCATCGCCCGCGAGATGAAAGCCCGTGACCTGCTCGTCGCCGTCGCGATGCACGACGACGGTCTTGAAACAGCCGCTGCGCACGGCATAGACGCTCTGAAATGCATCGCCGGAGCGATAGAGCGTCTCGCCGCGCCGGACGATACGCGTCGCGCAGATGATCGCGTCGAGCCGTTCGCATTCGTCGGGGGAGAGGGCGCTCGGCATGCACACACGCTGCATCGAGCAGGTCGAGCAGCGCATGCCCTGGCGCGTTGCGCTCTTCGATGACTTGTCCGCGATCTGAAACGCGCGTCGCGGGGCGGGCACCTCGTTCTTGCGGGCGATGGGTCTGGCTTCGCTTACGGGAAACATGCTGCGCCTCCTGTCGAACGTTGGTTCGCGCGCACCGTGATACTTCCGGCGCGGCCGATGAATCCATGCGTTCGATTATCGGCTGAGCAAATCCCGAAATGAATCGGCGATGGCGGAAACTTCCGTAGGCGTTTCGGCAGGCGTGTAGGGAAATCCTGACGGACGACATTCAGACGTCGTCGTTCTCGTCGTCGAAAAGATGATGCTTGACGGCGTAGCGCACGAGCGCCGCTTCATGCGGCATCTGCATCTTTTCGAGAATGCGCGCCTTGTAAGTGCTGATGGTCTTCGCGCTCACGCACAGCGCCTCGCCGATCTGGTTGATCGACTCCCCCGCGCACAGCCGGCGAAACACCTCATGCTCGCGATCCGACAGGCGCTGATGCGGCAACGCGTCCGCCGGTTCCGTCAGGCTTTGCGCGAAGCGTTCGGCCATTGCGAGGCTCACGTATGCGCCGCCCGCCGCGACCTTCGTGACGGCGGAGACCAGTTCCGCACTGGCGCTTTCCTTCGTGAGATAGCCCGATGCGCCCGCCTTGAACGCGCGCGCGGCGTATTGCTGTTCCGCATGCATGGTCAGCACGAGGATGCGAAGCGCGGGAATCTCGTCCTTGATCTGCTTGAGCAGTTCGAGGCCGCTGCGGCCCGGCATCGAGAGATCGAGCACGAGGACGTGAGCCGGCGTCGAGCGCACGAGGGCGAGCGTGCTCGGACCATCGCTCGCTTCGCCCGCCACCTCGAAGCTGCTTGCGTTGGCGAGAATGTGGCGCAGTCCGTCGCGTACGAGCGTGTGGTCGTCCGCGATCAGCACTTTCGTCGTCATGGTTGCGATTCCTTTTCGTGCACCGCTTCGCGGGGCAGGACCACGGTCAGGACGAAGCCGTTGCCGGGCATCGAATCGACGCACACGCGGCCGCCCAGTGCATTCGCACGCTCGCGCACGTCGATCAGGCCGAAGCATTTTCCGTTCGGCGCAGGCAGCGTACGCGTGCCGACGCCATCGTCGCTCACGCGCAGCACGCAATCGCGTTCCTTGGCTTCGAGCATCAACTCGACGCGGCTGGCGTGCGCATGGCGGGCGACATTCATGAGCGCTTCCTCGATGATACGGAAAACCGTCGTGGCTGCGTGCGCGTTGAACACGATGTCGCCGGTATCGAGCGTGTGCGTCACCTCGATGCCATAGCGTTGCACGAAGTCGTCCACGAGCCAGTCGATGGCGGCGTTCAGTCCGAGATCGTCGAGCATGACGGGCCGCTGATGCGCCGCGATGCGCCGCAGCGATGCGATATTGCGGTCGATGAGGCCGAGCATGCGCTTCAGGCGATCGGCGATATGCGCATCATGAGCCTTACGCGCGGCGAGTTCCGCTTCGAGCGCGAAGACATCCATCTTGAGCGCGGTCAGCGTCTGGCCGAGATCGTCGTGCAGTTCGCGTGCAATGCGGCTTTTCTCGTTCTCACGCAGTTGCTGAAGATTGACCGACAACGCGCGCAGTTCTTCACGCGACTGTTCGAGCTGCGCTGCCGCTTTCACGCGATCGGTGACATCGCGCAGGACGACGGTGAAGAGCTTGCCGTCGTCGTCTTCGGTCTGCGAGATGGATGCTTCGATGGGAAACTCTTCGCCGTCGGCGCGCAGGCCGAACAGCACGCGCTGCGCGCCCATCTGCCGGTCCGATACGCCGGTCGTGCCGAACTGCCGGACCTGATGCTCATGCGCCGCGCGATAGCGCTCGGGAATGAAGCGCGCGAGCGGCGCGCCGATCGCATCGCTCGCGGGGCAACGGAAGACCTGCTCCGCCATCGGATTGAAGAGGACGATGCGCTGGGCCGAATCGATCGTGATGATGGCTTCCGTCGTCGAACGGATGATGCCGTCGAGGCGCGCATGCGTCAGCGCTCCGCTTCCGGCGATGGCGTGAGTCGCGCGTTGCCGCACGACGAGAAACACGAGCGATCCGAAGAGCAGCGTGCATGCGACGGCGGCCGTCCAGAGCCAGACCTCGTCGAACGTCCCGACAACGCAAACCGAAAGAAGGCGCTGGATGCCCAGCCACCAGGCCGCAAACACGACGGCTGCGGCGAGTGCGGCTTTTGCGGACGCATGGCGCTTCAACCGGGCGTACGGTTCATTGACGCTTCGATCTTGCTCATATGGCCCTTGCATCGCCGCCCTGCAGAGTAGGGAAACGCGATCAAATTCTCGGACGCAGGTTGTCGTTCATTCCGCGACGTGCGCTGCTTCCTCCGCTTGCTTTGCCTGCGCTTCGGCTTCGCGGCCCGGCACCAGCATGACGGGACAGCGCGCGAGCCGGATGAATCGCTCGGCGACGCTGCCCAGCAGGACGCGCTGAAAGCCGCGCCGTCCGTGCGTTCCCATCACGACCAGATCCGCGCCGAAATCATCTGCGCAATGAAGAATGCGCTCTCCGATGTCGTCGTCCGTCAATTCCACTTCGGCGATGCGCGGCTCGCCTTTCACGCCTTCGCGCGCCATGCGCCCGGCGGCTTCCTTCGTCAGGCGCCGGCCTTCTTCGAGCAATGCATCGCGCATGTCGGGATAGAAGGTCGCGGCTGCGGTGTAGGTCACGGGCTGAAGATCCACGATGAAAAGCGGCTGAAGCATGGCGTCGCTGTCTCGCGCGATCTTGAGCGCCTCTTCGAAGGCGTGCGTGGAAGTGATGCTGCCGTCGATCGGCGCGAGGATGCGTTTGTACATGGCGGACTCATTAGAAGAAGAGGGGTGGGATCGGGGCGGGACGCATCGTTGTATGCGGAAGAGTGTACGGATTGGCTCATGAAACGCGCTTGACTCAGGTCAAACGATCACGAGGCAGCGGCAACGAACCATGCCTTGATTTGGCTCAAGACGGTGCGCGCGGGAATTCATAAGGTTGAATTAGCCGATGGTCGCGGCACGGCGTACGACGATGAACAGGAGCAGAGCAATGTCGATCAAGGGACAAGTGAATTGCGCGGACTGGACCGTGACATGCAACGCCGAACGAACTTCGGAAGGCATCGTATGCGCGGTCGCCGTCGAGCATCCGAATGTGGAAGGCGGGCGATTCGTGCATCGCTTCAAGCATGCGGGTGAGTTCGAAAGCGAGCGCGAAGCGGTGCTCGAGGGCCTGCGTGAAGGCATGGCGTGGATCAATCTCAAGTCCGACAAGGTCATCAGCGTGTAGAGGCGAGGCTCGCGTCAATGAGAGACATGAGGCGGTGCACTCGTGCGCTCCAGTTCGCTCGCCTTAAGCGCCTTGTTCGCGGCGTCACGATCCGCCTTGCGATTGACGCGCGCGTTGCCGACCTCTTCCTTGTACTGCGCGTCCGCTTCCTTGACGCTCGCGCGCCGCTCGCTCTTCGAGACCTTCTTCGCAGCGCGATACTCGGCGTTCGCCTGAGCGTTCGCATTGCGTCTCGCCACGAAAGGATCAGTGCTCGCGGGCGCGACGATACGATGCTCCTCCGGTGTTCGACTCTGCGCGGCGCATAAGGGCGTGCAGGTCGTGAGCACGACCGCTGCGGCTGCCACCAGGCATTGCGATGAAAGCGTTGCGCTATGTACCGTCATGCTGCGTCTCCGGGATAGGCTGATATCGGGCCCCACTGTGCGCCCGCCGTTTGTCTCCTCGCTTGATGCAGGTCAATCGTGCCAGACGCGAACGTCTTACCCGAGCGCAACAAGGAAGAGCAAGACGGCGAGCGCGTGATTCGCCGCGAACGCTATACGGGAGAAGTGAGCCGCTCGTTCTCGTTCGGCAGCCAAATCGACGACGGCGCCGCCAGCGCACAGTATCAGGGCGGCATCCTGACGCTCACGCTGCCGAAAAAGGCGCCCGCCGATTAGAAGCGTTTGCCGATCATAGATTCGGTGTTCTTATACAAGCAAACCGATGAGTTCATGAATATCACTAGATAATAGGGATATCTAACCATATCAGGAGTGCCGAGCGAAATACCCGATGGTCTGCGCGAGCATGGCGCTCGATCCCACCGGCAGCTTCAGGTTGACGGCCAGCGCGGTGCGGTTCATCCAGCCGCACGCGGCGGCGGCGAGCCCTGCGGATGCGCAGAACAGATAGACGTTCTGCAGAATCGCACCGGCGCTCGCGCACGCGAAGTTCTCGCGCTGGCGAGGCGGCACGTCCTGCATGCGGTTCAGATCGGCGACATAGACGAGGTCTACCGGCGCATGCGCGAGAAAGTCCTGGTAGCCCGTCGTCGCTCGCAAGTCGAACGGCGCAACGAGTACGAGCCGGTGAGCGGTCGGATCGTAGCGATACGAGCCCGTAGCCAGCAGCACATAGATGTCGATCTCATATCCGCCGAGCGCCGATGGCGCCGTGCGCCCGCCGTCCACATCGCGATTGATGCCGTCAGCGGCCCATAGCAGGTCGCCGAGCAGGCCGGTGTCGATCGCATCGGACGAGAAGCTGCGGGTGGTTTGCCGCGCGGCGAGGGCGTCGAGAAGCGGCATGCCGCCGCTGCGTCGCGGCGCGGGAAACGCGATGACGGCGGGCGGCTCCGCTTCCACGGCACGCGGTGTCGGCGCGTTCAGCACCGCGCCGATTCGAAACAATGGCTTGATCATGGCCGTATTTCCGCGTTCGCTCACGCGCCGGATAAGCGGGTAACGAATCGATTCTTCCACCGTGCACAGGCTGGCGATTGATCTGGATCAGTCGTCGCGGATCGAACGCAAGGCACGTCGATAATCGCGCCGCCATGCCGGATGCCACCGTCGAGCTTCGCGGACATGCGCGGCTGCCGTTGCTCAGTCGAGCGTCAGCACGACGCGGCCATCGACCTTGCCGCTTTTCAGATCGGCGATAACGGAATTGATGTTCTCGAGCCGCTCGCGATGAATGTGCGCGCGAACTTTGCCTTCCGCCGCGAAATCGAGCGCTTCCTGAAGGTCGCGCCGCGTGCCGACGATGGAACCGCGCACCGTGATGCCGTTCAGGACCGTCGAAAAGATGGGCAGCGGAAAGTCGCCGGGCGGCAGGCCGTTGAGCGAGACCGTGCCGCCTCGCCGCACCATGCCGAGCGCCTGCGCGAACGCGCCGCGCGACACGGCGGTGACGAGCACGCCATGCACGCCGCCGATCTCCTTCTGGATGACTGCGGCGGGATCGTCGACGGATGCGTCGATGGCGAGCTTCGCGCCGAGATCGCGAGCGAGGGCGAGCTTGCGGGGATCGATATCGACGGCGACGACATGAAGGCCCATCGCGATGGCATATTGCACGGCCACATGCCCGAGTCCGCCGATGCCCGAGATGGCGAGCCATTGGCCCGGCCGCGTGTCGGTCACGCGGATGCCTTTGTAGACGGTCACGCCGGCGCAGAGAATCGGCGCGATTTCATCGAACGCGACCTGCTTCGGCAGATGCCCGACATAGCCGGGATCGGCGAGGACGTATTCCGCGTAGCCGCCGTTCACCGAATAGCCCGTGTTCTTCTGCGAATGGCAGAGCGTCTCCCATCCGGAAAGACAGTGCTCGCAGTGTCCGCAGGCCGTATAGAGCCACGGCACGCCGACGCGATCGCCTTCCTTCACTTGCGTCACGTCCGCGCCGGCGGCGGCGACGTAGCCCACGCCTTCGTGGCCGGGGATGAACGGAAGCGCAGGCTTGACGGGCCAGTCGCCGTCGGCAGCGTGGACATCGGTATGGCACACGCCGGATGCGGCGATCTTCACCAGGATTTCATTGCGGCCCGGCGCCGGCATCGGCACCTCCTCGATGCGCAACGGTTCGCCGAACGCGTGAACGACAGCAGCTTTCATCGATGTGGTCATCGAACGCTCCCTCGAAAGTGGGCGGCATCCCGTGTCTGCAATCAGCCGCCGGATGAGCGTTCAGTATGCGCAAGCGAATTGAGCGGGTCTTGACTCATATCAAGCGGAACGGCGGGCGCTTGTCTTGTCCGTTGTGCCGCGTCAGCCATCCGCAGCGTCTCTATCGAGGCGTCGGCGCGTCCTCGCGAATCAGCTCGCGACGCTTCAGTTCAGCCCAGAAGTCGGGCGGTATCTCCGTCCGGAAGGTCTCGAGGTTGTCGTCGAGCTGTGCAACCGTGCGCACACCCGGAATGTTCGTCGGGATGGCAGGATGGCCGAGGACGAATTGCAGCGCCGCGGCTTTGAGCGGGACCGAATACTCCCGGCATACGTCCTCCATCTTGCGCACGCGCGCCAGAATGGCGTCCGGCGCGGGCGCATAGTTGTATTTCGCGCCGGGCACGGCTCCTGTCGCGAGAATGCCGCTGTTGTAGCCGCCGCCGAGTATGACCGACACTTGCTTCTCTTCGCACAATGGCAAGAAGCCGTCCAGTGCGTCCTGTTCGAGCAGCGTGTAGCGGCCTGCCAGCAGCAGGCAATCGAAGTCCTGCCGGCGAATGGCTTCGTGCGCCACCTGCCATTCGTTCACGCCGATGCCGACCGCCTTCACGATGCCTTCGTCGCGGAGCCTGAGCAGCGCTTTCGACGCGCCCGCCATCGCGGCTTCGAACATCTCGGGCTGACGCTCGCCGTGGGTGAAGACATCGATATCGTGAATCAACGCGATATCGACATGCTCCAGCGCCAGACGCTGCAGGCTATCCTCGATCGAGCGCATCGTCCCGTCGTAGCTGTAGTCGAAGACCGTCTCGAACGGCAGCCCGTCCACCCAGGGCGCGAAGTTTATCTCGGCGCGCTTGCGCGGTCTGAGAAGCCGCCCGACCTTGGTCGACAGCACGAACTGATCGCGCGGATACCATCGCAGACCCTGTCCGCAGCGCGCTTCGCTCAAGCCATGACCGTACATCGGAGCGGTATCGAAATAACGCACGCCTGCGTCCCACGCGGCCTTGATGAGGGCAGCCGAATCCGCTTCACTGATCGGTCTGAAGATATTGCCGATCGGTGCGGCGCCGAAACCCATCACGGTTGTTTCGAGCCCGGAACGCGGCCATTTCCGTTTGGCGACTGGATCCAAGTGTGTCTCCTGTTGTGAGTGAGATCGCGGCTCGCTTACTTGACCTTCGCGGCGGCAGCGAGCTTGCGCACGCCTTCTTTCGCGTCCTCGTTCGAGTTCATGAAAGTGGTCACCACGTCGGTGATCGCACCGGCCGTCACTGCGGACTGAAGCTCACCGAATGCCAAGGAAGGAAGAAAGCCGCCCGACTTGATCGTCGCCTGCTCGTCCGCGCGCGATTTCTTCGCGCAGCTGTCGAACTTGTCCATCGGCACATCCAGCCTCACCGGAATCGAACCCTTGTTGAGACTGAACTGCTCCTGAAAGTCGGGGGACATGATCGTTCTGGCCATCGCAAGCTGCCCCGGCGTCGCGTCCTTCTTGCCGTTTTGCTGGAAGAACACGAAGGCATCCGCCGTGTACGTGTAGGCGTTCGACGTGCCGGGCGCGGGCGCGCAGACGAAGTCGGCATCCGCCTTCTTGTTCGCGTTGACGAACTCGCCTTTTGCCCAGTCGCCCATGAACTGCATGCCGCCCGAGCCGGAAATCACCATCGCGGTGGCGAGATTCCAGTCGCGGCCGTGATAGGCCTTGTCGAAGTAAGTCCGAATCTTCTGCACGGTCTCGAAGACCTGCACCATCTGCGGCGACGTAAGCGTCTTCTGATCGAGATCGATGAGCGCCTTGCGGTAGAAGTCCGCGCCCTGCGACAACACGACCGTTTCCCAGATTGTCATGTCTTGCCAGGGCTGCCCGCCGTGCGCGACCGGCGTGATGCCCGCTGCGCGAAACTTGTCGGCGAGCGCGAAGAACTCCGGCCACGTCGTGGGCGGCGCACCGCCCACCTTGTCGAGGTCCGCCTTGTTGATCCACAGCCAGTTGATCCGGTGCACCGAGAAAGGCGCCGCCACATAATGGCCGTCCGCCTTCATCGCATTGTCGATCTGCGCGGGCATATGGCTTTTCCAGTCGGCCGCCGCCTGGTCGATGGTCACGAGCACGCCCTGGTCCGCCCAGTCGCGAATCAGCGGTCCCTTGATCTGCGCGGCAGACGGCGCGTTGCCCGAGATCACCTGGGTCTTGAGCGCCGTCATGGCCGCGGTGCCCGATCCGCCCGCGACAGCGAAGTCCTTCCATTCATAGCCCTGCTTGCTCATATCGTCCTTCAGCACCCTGATGGCTTTGGATTCGCCGCCGGAAGTCCACCAGTGCAGGACCGACATCTGTTCGGCGGCGAGTACGGCATGCGTACCGGCGATGAACAGCGCGACGGCCGCTGCGGCCGACGTCAGGGTATGTTTCATTGCAGTCTCCGATTTTTATTTATGGACGAAGCGACGCGTTCGCGCGCCCCGGTCAGTTACAGGTCGAACCCGAGCTGGGCCCGGCCGAGCGGTGTCAGATCGTCGACCGTTGCGCGGCCGGTGAAATCGACTTCGAAATGGTCCGTCGGGAAGTCCGGCGGGCTTTCGCCTTTGAGGAAACTCGGCAACTGGCGCTTGAGATAAGCGTCATTCTTCGCGCATGCGGGCGCGGAGGCGATGTACATCACGTTGCTGTAACCCGCTCCCTTGTGCTCGTCTTCGACCGCATGGATGACGTCGCTGTGCCAGAACACCGTGTCGCCGGCTTCCATCTTCGGGATGGACGACAACGCTTCGAACAGCGGCGCGTGATATTCCGGCTTGATCGAGAGCGCGCGTCCGGGCATGGCGCCGCACAGGTCGTCGTCGGCGACGTCGTCCTGAAGGGCGCGCAGCAGGATGTACACCATCGAATGGGCCATGGGCACGAGTTGCAGCGTGCCGTCGCCCGGGCCTTGCGGCGTCAACGCGGTCCAGCCCTGAAACGTGCGGAACATCGAGCAGACGGCAGGCGATGCAATCTCTTGCACATCGGGCCGGAAAGCAGCGTCGAATGCATCGTAATCGCGCCAGTTGCCCGCGAACACATGCCGATACACCTTGCGGAAATTGCTTTCGATCCAGCGTTCGACCGAGCCGCCATCGCAATGCGCCGACAGGCCGAGCGACGCCGATCCCGGCGGCCGGCGACGCAGACGGTCGGCATAGACCGGGACGTGTTCCGGATCGAAGTGAATACGTCCTTCGCTTTCGTTGCGCCAGAGCTTGTTGAGAAAGACGCGTGCGGCGGTCAGCGACTCCGACTGACGGGCGAGCACCTGCGGCTTCGACCAGTACACGCCGTAAATCTGCGGCTTGCTCGATGCCAGTTGTCCGAAGTATTTGTCTTCAGCACGATTTTCGAGACGCTTGTCGAGATGATTGCGCTCGACGTATTGCGCGATGTCGTCGTCCCACTTCTGCACCTGTTCGCGAGGGAACACGTTCCGAATCACGCACGCACCGCGCGCCTTGACGAGCGCTATCTCTTCGGCGCGCACGCATTGTCCGGCGATGTCGGCAAACTGGATCTCCGGAATGACGTTCTCTCCCCGGGCGCGCTGAGCGGCGATTCGCTTCGCTTCTTCGCGGATCGACTGTTCGACCTCCGCGAAGACCTCCCGGTAATTCGGCAGCGCGGCGCGCAATTCCTTTTTCGCCTGGCGGATCGCGCCCGGCAAGTCATCGATCTTCAGCGCCATGATCGTCTCCATGTAAATTTCTGTGCGAGAAGCATATGACGCTCATGCGGCCGCCGGTGATACTATTCCGGCAATTCATTTGCGTTTTCGGCCATGAAACCAGCTTACGAGCATGTCGAATTCGGCGAGGACTGTTCGGTCCGGGTTTACCATCGGCGGCTCGCGCGTATTCCGTTCGAATGGCATCACCATCCGGAGTACGAGTTGACGTTGACGATGAACAGCCACGGCAAGCGCTATATCGGGGACTCGGTCAACGAGTACCGCGCCGAGGATCTCGTCCTCGTGCCGCCGGACTTGCCGCATACGTGGTCATCGAACCGGTCGATCGATCCCGCCTTGCCGCAGGTCGCCATCGTCATTTGGTTCGAGGGCGAGTGGGCGAGACGCATGGCGGATTGCTGCCGCGAATACGAGCCGCTTCGCAAGCTCTTGCGTCGCGCCGCGTGCGGACTGGCTTTCGAACCGCCTGCCGGCGAATGGATGCGCGGCCGTCTGGAGCCGTTGCTCTCGAACGCGCCACGCGAACGCCTGAGCGCGGCGCTCGACATTCTCTGCACGCTCGGCGACGCGCCCGGCCATCCGCTCGCCTCGCCGAGCGCCTTCAACCAGACGAGCACCGGCCCCTCCGGCCACGAGCCCGAGCGCATCAACCGTGTGCTTGCGATGATCGATGCCCGGTTTGCCGAACCGCTGCGACTTGCGGAACTCTGTGCAGCAGCCAGTCTGTCGGAACGGACGCTGACGCGTTACTTCGTGCAGCACATTGGCGAGAGCGTCGGACGGTATATCGCGCGCGTGCGCATCGGGCACGCGTGCCGGTTGCTGGGCGACACGTCGCTGCCCATTTCGGTGATTGCTGCCCGCTCCGGGTTTGCGAACGTCGCCAATTTCAATCGGCAGTTCAAGACCGCGAAGCAAACGACGCCGGCCGAGTATCGGCGCCAGTTCCGGGTGGAGGGTGCCGCCGACAAGGACACGGCGACGAGCCTGACCGAACGGCCTCCGTCGCTCCAGCAGAAGAAGAGAGCCGCGCGGATCAGACCGGATCATCGCGGCGACGCCGGCCTTGCCGGCGTTCGTTGAGCGGCTCGACGTCCTGACGATCGATGTACCGCCGGCTGCGCGAGCGCGGTTACCTCACGCTTCGGAACCCACCGGCACCCGCACCTTCCCCTCCATCAGCACGCGCGCACTGCGGCTCATGATGGCTTTCGTGACCTTCCATTCGCCGTCCGCTTCGACCGCTTCCGCACCCACGCGAAGCGTGCCCGACGGATGCCCGAATCGCACTTCGCGGAGCTTGCCGCCGCCCGCCGCGAGATTGACGAGCGTGCCCGGAATCGCCGCTGCCGTGCCGATCGCGACGGCGGCGGTGCCCATCATCGCGTGATGCAGCTTGCCCATCGACATCGCGCGCACCAGCACGTCGACGTCTTCCGCACCGATACGCTTTCCGCTCGACGCGACATACGCGGCCGGCGGTGCGACGAAGGCGACTTTCGGCGTGTGCTGGCGCTTCGCGATGTCATCGAGGCTCGCGATCAGCCCCATGCGCAGCGCGCCGTACGCGCGAATGGTCTCGAAGCGCCGCAGCGCCGCGTCGTCGCCGTTGATCGCGTCCTGAAGCTCGGTGCCGGTGTAGCCGATCGCATCGGCGTTGACGAAGATCGTCGGAATGCCCGCGTTGATCATGGTCGCCTTCAGCGTGCCGATGCCGGGCACCTCCAGATCGTCGACGAGCTGGCCGGTCGGGAACATCGCGCCGCCCGCGCCTTCTTCATCGGCGGCCGGATCGAGGAATTCGAGCTGCACTTCGGCGGCGGGAAACGTCACGCCGTCCAGTTCGAAGTCGCCGGTTTCCTGCACCGCGCCGCGCGTCATCGGCACATGCGCGATGATGGTCTTGCCGATATTCGCCTGCCAGACGCGCACGACCGCGATGCCGTCGTCCGGCACGCGCTCGGGATCGATGAGGCCGTTCGCGATCGCGAACGGACCGACCGCCGCCGACAGATTGCCGCAGTTGCCGCTCCAGTCGACGAACGGCTTGTCGATCGACACCTGTCCGAACAGATAATCGACATCGTGACCGGGACGCGTGCTGCGCGAAACGATCACCGTCTTGCTCGTGCTCGACGTTGCGCCGCCCATGCCGTCGATCTGCTTGCCGTACGGGTCCGGGCTGCCGATCACGCGCAGGAACAGCGCGTCGCGCGCGGCGCCCGGCACGCGCGCGGCTTCGGGCAGGTCGTCGAGCCGGAAGAAAACGCCCTTGCTGGTGCCGCCGCGCATGTAGGTCGCGGCGATTCGGATCTGGGGTGCGTAGGCCATGCTTGAGTCCTGTTTCGAAAGAGAGAGGATGCGGCGTGCGGCGCCGCATCCGCGAAGGCCGTAGTCTTACGCGGCGGTCTTCGACGATTCCAGAAAGTCCTGTGCGAAGCGCTGCAGCACGCCGCCCGCTTCGTAGATCGACACTTCCTCGGCCGTATCGAGACGGCAGGTGACCGGCACTTCGACGCACTCGCCGTTCTTGCGCCGGATCACGAGCGTCAGGTCCGCGCGCGGCTTGCGTTCGCCGGTCACGTCGAAGGTTTCGGTGCCGTCGATGCCGAGCGTCAGGCGATTCACGCCCGCCTTGAATTCGAGCGGCAGGACGCCCATGCCGATCAGGTTCGTCCGATGGATGCGCTCGAAGCCTTCGGCGACGATCGCCTCGACGCCCGCCAGCCGCACGCCTTTCGCGGCCCAGTCGCGCGACGAACCTTGTCCGTAGTCCGCGCCCGCCACGATGATGAGCGGCTGCTTGCGTTCCATGTAGGTTTCGATGGCTTCCCACATGCGCGTGACCTTGCCTTCCGGTTCGATGCGCGCGAGCGAGCCTTTCTTCACCGTGCCGTCGACCACAGCCATTTCGTTGACGAGCGTCGGATTCGCGAAGGTCGCGCGCTGCGCCGTCAAATGATCGCCGCGATGCGTCGCGTAGGAATTGAAGTCTTCTTCCGGCAAGCCCATCTTCGTCAGATATTCGCCGGCCGCGCTGTCCGCGAGAATGGCGTTCGACGGCGACAGGTGATCGGTCGTGATGTTGTCGCCGAGCACGGCCAGCGCGCGCATGCCCGAAAGCGTGCGCTTGCCCGCGAGCGCGCCTTCCCAGTACGGCGGACGGCGAATGTAGGTGCTTTCGCCGCGCCAGTCGTAGACCGGGCTGATGGCTTCGTCGCGCGCCTCGGTGACGGCGAACATCGGCTCGTACACGCGGCGGAAGTGTTCGGGCTTCACGCTTTGCGCGACGATGGCGTCGATCTCCGCATCGTCGGGCCAGATGTCCTTGAGATAAACGGGCTGGCCGTTCGCGTCCGTGCCGAGCGAGTCCTGCTCGATGTCGAAGTGAATGGTGCCCGCGATCGCATACGCGACGACGAGCGGCGGCGACGCCAAAAACGCCTGCTTCGCGTACGGATGAATGCGGCCGTCGAAGTTGCGGTTGCCGGAGAGCACGGCGGTCGTATAAAGCTCGCGCTCGACGATCTCCTGCTGAATGACCGGGTCCAGCGCGCCCGACATGCCGTTGCAGGTCGTGCACGCGAACGCGACGATGCCGAAGCCAAGCCGTTCGAGTTCGCCGAGCAGACCGGCTTCTTCGAGGTACAACTCGACTGCCTTCGATCCCGGCGCGAGCGACGACTTGACCCACGGCTTGCGCGCAAGCCCGCGCGCGTTCGCATTGCGGGCGAGCAGCGCGGCCGCGATCACGTTGCGCGGATTGCTGGTGTTGGTGCAACTGGTGATTGCCGCAATGATGACCGCGCCCTCGGGCATCTTGCCCGGCGTCTCGACCCATTCATGCGCGATGCCGCGTTCCGCGAGCTTCGACGTCGGCAGCCGCTTGTGCGGATTCGACGGCCCTGCCATGTTGCGCTCGACGCTCGACAGATCGAAGCGCAGCACGCGCTCGTACTGCGCGTTAGCGAGCGAATCGGCCCACAGGCCGGCGGTTTTCGCATAGGTTTCGACGAGGCGGATCTGCGCATCGTCGCGGCCGGTGAGCCGCAGGTACGCAATCGTCTGTTCGTCGATGTAGAACATCGCGGCCGTCGCGCCGTATTCCGGCGCCATGTTCGAGATCGTCGCGCGGTCGCCGAGGGTGAGGCTCGATGCGCCTTCGCCATAGAACTCGAGATAGGCGCCGACCACTTTTTCCTTGCGCAGGAATTCGGTCAGGGCGAGCACGATGTCGGTGGCCGTGATGCCCGGCTGGCGCTTGCCCGTCAGCTCGACGCCGACGATATCGGGCAGACGCATCCACGATGCGCGGCCGAGCATCACGTTCTCCGCCTCTAGGCCGCCGACGCCGATCGCGATCACGCCGAGGGCATCGACGTGCGGCGTGTGGCTGTCGGTGCCGACGAGGGTATCGGGAAAGGCGACGCCGTCGATCGCATGGATGACCGGCGACATCCGCTCCAGATTGATCTGATGCATGATGCCGTTGCCCGGCGGAATCACGTCGACGTTCTTGAACGCCTTCTTCGTCCAGTTGATGAAATCGAAACGGTCTTCGTTGCGCCGGTCCTCGATCGCGCGATTCTTCGCAAAGGCATCCGGGTCGAAGCCGCCGCATTCGACGGCGAGCGAGTGATCGACGATCAGTTGAACCGGCACCACCGGATTCACCTTGGCCGGATCGCCGCCCTGGCTCGCGATGGCGTCGCGCAGGCCCGCGAGGTCCACGAGCGCCGTCTGGCCGAGGATGTCGTGACACACGACGCGCGTCGGATACCACGGGAAATCGCGCTCGGTCTTGCGCTCGATCAGTTGCAGCAGCGATGCTTCGAGCAGCGCCGGATCGCAGCGGCGAACCAGATTCTCCGCGAGCACGCGCGAGGTGTAGGGCAGGGCGTCGTAAGCGCCGGGGCGGATGGCATCGACGGCCGCGCGGGCGTCGAAGAAGTCGCAGTGCGTGCCGGGAAGAGGTTTGCGGTTGGCAGTATTCATGGCCGTATCTCGCTCATCGCATGGTCTGTGCGCGAAGGCGCCATGCTCAAAGGTATCGTGGGGCGAAACGCCTTGCTTCATCGAACGGCCCCGCCGCCTGATGCGGCGGCGAGGAGGGACTTCGCGCGCGTCCGGCTTCTCGCGCGAAGGTGCAACATGCGCCTGTTACGTGCGCTCGGCAAGCGGAACGAAGGAGAGATTCTCCGGGCCGGTGTAGTTCGCGCTCGGCCGAATGATCTTGTTGTCGATGCGCTGCTCGATGATATGCGCACTCCAGCCCGAGGTGCGCGAGATCACGAACAGCGGCGTGAACATCGCCGTGGGCACGCCCATCATGTGATACGACACGGCGCTGAACCAGTCCAGATTCGGGAACATCTTCTTCGCGTCCCACATCACCGATTCGAGCCGCTCGGCGATGTCGAAGAGCTTCGTGTCGCCGGCTTCCTTCGAGAGCGTCTTCGCGACTTCCTTGATGACCTTGTTGCGCGGGTCCGAGATCGTATAGACCGGATGGCCGAAGCCGATCACCACTTCCTTGTTTTCGACGCGGCGCTTGATGTCGGCTTCCGCTTCGTCGGCGTTCTGATAGCGCGACTGAATCTCGAACGCGACTTCGTTGGCGCCGCCGTGCTTCGGGCCGCGCAGCGCGCCGATCGCGCCGGTGATCGACGAGTACATGTCCGAACCCGTGCCCGCGATCACGCGCGCCGTGAAGGTCGATGCGTTGAACTCGTGCTCCGCGTAGAGGTTGAGCGAGACGTGCATTGCATCGACCCACGATTTCGGCGGCTCGACGCCGTGCAGGAGATGCAGGAAGTGCCCGCCGATGGAATCGTCGTCGGTTTCGACTTCGATGCGGCGGCCGTTATGCGAGTAGTGATACCAGTAGAGCAGCATCGAGCCGAGCGAGGCCATCAGCTTGTCGGCGATGTCCTTCGCGCCGGGCACGTTGTGATCGTCCTTCTCGGGCAGGATGGTGCCCAGCACGGAGACGCCGGTGCGCATCACGTCCATCGGATGCGCGGAAGCGGGAATCCATTCCAGCGCGGCCTTCAGGTTCGCGGGCAGGCCGCGCAGCGCCTTCAGCTTGGTCTTGTAGGCCGCGAGTTCGGCGGCGCTCGGCAGCTTGCCGTGCACGAGCAGATACGCGATTTCCTCGAATTCGCTCGTGGTGGCGAGATCGAGAATGTCGTAGCCGCGATAGTGCAGGTCGTTGCCGGTGCGGCCGACCGTGCACAAGGCCGTGTTGCCGGCGGTCACACCGGAAAGCGCGACCGACTTCTTCGGCTTGAAGCCGCTCGTTGGGGTGCTGTTGTCTGCTTCGCTCATCGTTCGTCTCCTGAATGCGGGTTATTTCTGTGCCGAGAACAACTGATCCAGCTTGTCTTCGTATGCGTGATAGCCGAGATACTTGTACAGATCCGCGCGCGTCTGCATGGTTTCGACGGCGGCTTTCTGCGTGCCGTCGCGCCGCACGGTCTCGTAGAAATTCAGCGCCGCCGCGTTCATCGCGCGATACGCGCCGCAGCAGTACAGCGCGATATCGACATTGGCGTCCTTCAGTTCGTCGACCGTGAAGAAGGGCGTCGAACCGAACTCGGTCAGGTTCGCGAGAATCGGCACGCCGACCGCCGCCTTGAAGCGCCGATAGTCGTCGAGCGTTTTCATCGCTTCGGGGAAGATCATATCCGCGCCGGCTTCGACGTACGCGACGGCCCGCTCGATCGCGGCATCGATGCCTTCCGCGGCGGCCGCGTCGGTGCGCGCCATGATAACGAACGACTCGTCGGTGCGCGCATCGACAGCCGCTTTCACGCGATCGACCATCTCGCCCGTCGACACGACTTCCTTGCCCGGACGATGCCCGCAGCGCTTCTGGCCCACCTGGTCTTCGATATGCACGGCCGCCACGCCCGCCTTGATGAACGAGCGGATGGTGCGCGCGATGTTGAACGCGCCGCCCCAGCCGGTATCGATATCGACCATCAGCGGCAATGACGACGCGTCCGTGATGCGGCGCGCGTCGATCAGCACGTCTTCCATCGTGCTGATGCCGAGGTCCGGCATGCCGAGCGAGTTGGCGGCCACGCCGCCGCCCGACAGATAGAGCGCCTTGAAGCCGACCGCTTCGGCCATCTTCGCCGCATACGCCGTGATGGCGCCCACGACCTGCAAGGGGGATTCGTCGCGGACGGCCGCGCGGAAACGCGCGCCGGCGCTTTGTACGGGTGAGGTAGGTGTGTTCACGTTGGATGTCTCCGCAAGAAGGCGCCATTTACTGCAATTTCTTTGCCAACTGCGATGCACCGCTTAAGTGATTGATTTAGAAGGAGATGCCGGAGTGCGCCAGGCGTTTGCCGATTTCACATATGAAATAGCGGTTTCGAACGGGGAATTGCCGCGTTAAGCTGCGAGTTCCTCGGCGCATCGTTTTGAAAACATGAAAGCAGACACCGCAGCGCGTCCGCGCATCTGGGCGGTCGGCATCAGCCGGCTGCGCGACTTGTTCATGGATGTCGGCGCCGAGTACGCCGATCGCGCCGATCTCGACGTGATCGCGCTCGGCTACGAGGATGCCGTGGCGCGCATCGAATCCGAAACCGGCGAGCGGCCCGACGTGGTCGTGGGCGGCGGATCGAACGGCGCTTATCTGAAGTCGCGCGTGTCGGTGCCGGTCGTGATCATCAGCCCGACCGGTTTCGACGTGATGCAGGCGCTCGCGAAGGCGCGGCGCGCCGATGCGCGCATGGCGCTGGTCACGCACGGCGACACGCCGCCGGAGATTCGCCGCTTTCTCGCCGCGTACGCCATCGACGTCGCTTGCGAATCGTATCGATCGGCGCAGGACGCCGAAAACCTCGTGCTCGATCTGCGCGACCGCGGCATCGATACGGTCGTGGGGCCGGGTCTCGTGACCGATCTGGCCGCCCGCGCCGGCATGCGGTCGGTGTTCCTCTACTCGCGCACGTCCGTTGCATCGGCGTTCGAGACCGCGCTGGAAGTCGCGCACGCGATGCGCCGCGAAGTCGGGCGGCGCACGCGGCTCGACAACCTCCTCCAGCATTTGCGCGACGGCGTGGTGGCGGTCGATGCGGAAGGGCGCATCGAAGCCATCAATCGACGCTTGCTGACGGCGCTCGGTCTGGCCGATGCGGCGCGCGTCGTCGGCCACCCGCTGCTCGATGTCGCGCCCGCGCTCGATGGCCTCTTGCCCGCCGAAGGCGAGGACGTCGTGGGGCGCGTGCACGGCGTCAGCTACGCGATCCATCGCGGTCCGCTGGGTGGCGACGGCACATCCGGCGGCACCATCTTCACGTTTCAGGAATCGCGCGCCGTCGAGCGGCTGGACCGGACGCTGCGCTCGCGGCAGGGCGCGCAGGAATTCGTCGCGCGCTACCAGCTCGAATCGATCGTCGGCGATTCGGAGGCCATGCGTCGCGTGAAGGCGCAGGTGCGCAAATACGCGACGTCCGATGCCACGGTCCTGATTCTCGGCGAGAGCGGCACCGGCAAGGAAATGGTCGCCCAGAGCATGCATCAGATGAGCCGCCGCAAGGACTTTCCGTTCGTCGCGATCAACTGCGGCGCGTTTTCGGAGGCCTTGCTGGAAAGCGAACTGTTCGGCTATGAGGAGGGCGCGTTCACTGGCGCGCGCAGGGGCGGCAAGGCGGGGCTGATCGAGGCGTCGCATCGCGGCACGCTGTTTCTCGATGAAATCGGCGAGATGCCGTCGTCGCTGCAAAGCCGGCTGCTGCGCGTGTTGCAGGAGCGGGAAGTGGTGCGGCTCGGATCGACGGAGCCGACGCGCGTGGATATCCGCGTGATCGCGGCGACGCATCGCACGCTCGCGGAGGGCGTGGAGGACGGCTCGTTTCGGGCCGACCTGTTCTACCGGATCAACATTCTCAGCATCGCGCTGCCGCCTTTGCGCGCGCGTGCTGGCGATATCCTGCCGCTGGCGGCCGAGCTGCTCGCGCAGGCCGCGAGCCGCGATGGAGCGCTTGCGCAGCGGCTTGCGAATCGCGATGCGGTGCGCAAGGTGCTGGCGCCGCTCGAAGATGCGCTGAGTGCGTATCGCTGGCCGGGGAATGTGCGCGAACTGCAGAACGTTATCGAGCGAGTTGCGGTCGAGATCGCGCATATGCCGGGCAAAAACGGGCGTGAATGGAAGCTGACGCTGGCGGACTTCGAGGCGATCGCGCCGGAACTCTTCGGCGCGGCGCACGATGCACGCGGGAACCCGAGTCTGCGTCAGTTGAGTCGTTCGGCGGAAGCGGATCAGGTCCGCGCGACGCTGAATGAATTTGGAGGGGACCGCGATGCGGCCTGCAAGGCGCTGGGGATCAGCAAGACTACGCTTTGGCGGAAGTTGAACGGGAAGCGGTGATGGGCGCCTACGCGGGGGTTATCGGACATACCGGCATTGGAGGAGTCGAGCGATCGGGCGTCCCGCTCTTGAGCAGGAGTACGCCATCCATTCGATGCGCGGTCAGCATTACATGCCCATGCTCGTCCCTGCGCCCGCGCCCGCGCCCGCGCCCGTGCCCGTACCTGAACCCGTGTTCGTCCCCGAGTTCGGTGTGGTATTCAAATCGATTCTTCCGTACACGCCATTGGCTTCGTCGTTCGGTCCCGCGGCGAAGAAAAGCGTGTTGGAGGGTTGATCGCTGAGATCGTTGCCGAACGCGATGCCCCACGCACCGTGTTCGACGATCGGACTGCCATTCGGTCCGTTGAGCCGTCCCATCGGCTGACCGGTCGAGGCATTGAACGCGTTGATCGTCCCATCACCGAAATTGCCGATCAGTATCGCGCCGCTCAAAGAGCCGAAATTCGCGGGCGCTGGCGCAATGCCCCAAGGCGCGTTCAGCGGGCCGCCTGTTGCGAAGCGTTGCTTCAGGTTGCCCGCAGTATCGTAGACATCGACCATGCCGAGACCCGCGCCGGCGACATCGTCGTGCTTGGCTGCGTCTTGCATTGCGTACGTGACGAACAGATTCGAGCCGATCGCCTGAATGCCGAACGGCGCGAAGCCGGCTGGAATCGCCGGGTCCTTGAAAGCACCAGGCATGACGACTTTCTTGAAGGACGTATTGAATACGTCGATCTTGTTGTTATGGAAGTCAGTGGCATAGAGAAAGCTGTTGTTGTTCGAGGCGGCAAGCGCGAGCCCTTTGTAGACGGCGCCGCCCGCCCCATCGTCATACATGATGAACGCGTTGGTCGGCCCGACTGCGGGCGCCCACGCAGTGATGGTGCCGCCTTCGCCAGCGAAGATGAACGCAGCGACTCCGGCCATGCCTTTCTCATTGACGATGAAGCTTTGTGTGCCGTTGAAGACAATGCCTGTGGGCGATGCCGAACCGTTCATGCCTGCCGGTATCGCGACGACCAGCGGTTGCGGCGCGCCGTTGCCGTCGTAAAGTGTCGCGACATTGGTGCCGTTATCCGCGACCCAGACGAAACCCTTTGGATTGAATGCGACGCCCCAGGGATTTTTCAGATTCGGGTCAGTGTGTGCGGCCTGTACCGCGCCGTCAGACACGAGGGCCGTCACAGTGAACGACGACTGGGCAGGCGTGTTGTTACTGTTCGAACCGGATCCGCCACCACATGACATCAGCGTTGCGATGGCCGCGCCGCATGCCACGACGCCGAATACAGCGAGCAGAGACCTCATGACCATACTCCTTGACCGGTCCAAAGGACCTAACGGTCAAAGAACGCAGAGGCGGCGGGGTTTATTCCGGCGAAGCGATTCGTGTCTTTGCCACGCCGAATCAAACGTCAAATAAGCCCTTCGATAGATCTGCTTGTTTGCGCCTGTCGGCGGCGCGTGTAGTCCAGTGGTCAGTCGCTCCCTGTGCGTCATGTGGAATATTCGGAAGTCTTCCTTCGTTCTATCTGCGAGATAGACGCTGCCGAGCACGGCACTGGGTCGGCTGACGCAGCATCACAGTCGATCCCGTCTGTTGAAGAACATTCCGCTTTCGGAGAAGAGAAAAATGAAGGCTGGCAGAAAAGATGCGAGGTACGTGCTGGCGATAGTCGCGCTCATGCTGCCGCTCAGCGGTCGTGCGAGCGAGACGATCCATGTGAGGCTCACGGACAACGCAATCCAACTCGATACGGATACAACCGAGGCGGGAAATGTTACGTTCGAGGTGAGTAACGAAGCGAAAAGCAATACCGAACATGAATTCGTTGTATTGAGAACCGACACTGACGAAGCGCGGTTGCCGGTTCGTAACGGCCAGGTAACGGAAAGCCGATTCAGGAAGATGGGTGAGGTGGAAGATCTGGATCAGCATTCCACCAAGCGCCTGTCATTGAAGCTCGTGCCAGGGCGCTATGTGCTGATTTGCAATCGCCCGGGGCACTATGAGATGGGCATGCATAAGTCGTTCGTCGTTGAGCGGTGACACCGCCGGCGCGGTTCGGTTGCTCTTGGGCCATGCCAAGCTCGAGAGCACGGTTCGATACCTCGGTATCGAGGTGAATGACGCGCTCGAGATGGCCGAACAAACCGAAGTCTGATGTTGGCCCTTGAGCGGGCGCTTGCCGGCCAATAAGCGACCTTCGCTATGTACTGTTACGGACGTTCAGCGCATGCTTGCGCCGCAGAAGCGCCATCGAAGTCGCCAGCGCCAACGGAAGTTGCCATCAAAACAAGACTGACGCACACACGATCAATGGTAGACGTCTCATTCGAGCGGGGCCGCGTCAGCCGCATCACTTTTGTTTTTCCAGAACACTCCGCAGAAGGGCGACGGCTTGCAAAACCTGTGCGGTAGACAGCGGTATGTTCCGCTTTTTTGCCGCGGCCTCTATATATTGACGAGCCTGTTGATCGCTCAACGGAAGCGCGGTGTCGCCTGCATCGCTCATCGCCTGGACGGCAACGGCACTGACATTGTCATGGCGGCGCAGCAAGCCGGCAAGCAATCGGCTCAGCCTCTCCGCGCAAGCATGAACTGTTGATGGCGATATCTCGATCTCGTCTGTCGACGCTCTTTTGGAAAGTGCATCGCGCAGCGCCTTTCGGCTGACTTTCTCGTCGTGCGGCAGCGTGGCATCAAGAAGAGCGGCTTCGTCAGCTTCGATTTCAAGCGTAGATTCGAGCATGGGCATGACTTGAAAAACGAGTTCGCGATATTGGCGCTCTGCGTTCTCGGCGGGCTTGCCTCCCGGCGGGAGAACGCTAAGGAGCTTGCCGTTCTCATCCACATCCGTGTTGCGAGCGCGCGCTTCGATGACTTTTTGTGCTGCTCCGCGCAGCTCGACCAGGCGTTTATCGAGATCTTCCGTCGCGGGCGGACGTACGAGGATGCCACCGACAAACACGACTTGCGACAAGCCGAGAACCCCGAGCATGGCCTCGGGGATGGAGAAGGTTGCAAGATTGGAGGCGCCATCGACAAGCAGCGCCGCTGCCACTGATAAGCTGAAAATTATCGTCTGCAGCTTGTAGACATCGAACTCCCGGTTGGTCAGGACCAGGTCTTTCCACTCTGGCCCGCGCACCTTGTCGTCGGCCAGAACGTGGTTCGTTTGTAGCCAGGCCCAGTTGTCGAAAGACAGCCGTGTTTTAGTGGTGTAGGTAATCTGAGACACGGTAGCGCCGAAACCGGATATGCCAAGGAGGGCAACGACGGTCGCCGACATATTTGCGAGCGTGCCGGTTCTCAAAACAAGTGAAAGGACCAACGACCCGATGACAAACGAAAACATCAGGACTTGCATCTTCTGCACGCTGCCTTGATTGAAAGCGTTGGCGGCAAGCTGAATCGGGTTGAAGAAGTCGCGAAACTCGAAGGGCTTCATCGCGAAAACAGATGGGTATTTTTCCGCCAGGCCTTCCTTGTCTCTTTTGGCGGCTTCAAGAAACTTCTTTCGCGATTGGTAGACCGCGGTTATTGCCAGCGCGTAGATGAGCAACGCAGTGGGAATCCACAGTAGTCCAACGAGGGGTGAACTGACGTAGGCCACGACAGGCGCCCACGAGACCGGCGCATCTCCCCGGCATTCAACGACAATGAAAGATCGCTGATGCCAAAGGGGAAAGCCGTCGCCTTCCTTGTCAATGTCAAGGTGGATGACGACGCTTTTGTCAGCGGGATAGTCCGGCAGCACCTTTTCCGTGGTTTGCTCGACGGAGGTTGCGCGCGCCCGATCATAATGGTTTCGCTCGTAAGCGATAAAACGCTGTGGCGTATCGGGTTGTTTCTGTGCCCTGTAAGCGATGCGCGCGTCGCCTGCCGCTGGAAGAACGCGGGTCACAGGCGCGGCTGACGCCACTCTCAACAATGGATCGGTCTCGACGGAGGTGACCGTATCATCCATGCAGCTGGACGGCGCTCCCGCCGCATGCGACGCTGAAAACGGCAGCATCCACAGCCACATCACTATCGCCACGCGAAGCCCAGCCATTCCGGTCTCCGTAATCAGGTCAACGCGTCCGTCGAAACCTGCCGGACGGATGCAATACGCGCATACGTGCAAAGCGTAGTAGACGCCTCGATGCGAAACACATAGGGTTTTTCCGGGGCAAATGGTCTCAGCGCAACGCCATTGACCACGTCGCGATGCGACGGTGCACCCAGGCAGGCAAGACAGTTGTTTGACTGCGCACGCATGCGCGAAGTGGTTGTGCCCGTCCCCCGTCGGTCGATCAAAGAAATTCTTCCTTTTGCCGATAACCATGTCTGGAGACGGCCGACCACGGGTCAGCCTTTCGCACGGAGACGCGTGACTGCCAAGGGGCGCTCACGCAGGCGTGGGTCCTGTCTGCTGTCACAAGCAGCAGCGGCCGTTTGGTGGCTGATGAGGCCAAGAAAGAGTGAAGGCATTGGGGCAGGGTTAATGAGACGACTGACGTTTAAGGCAAAATTGTTGTGCGCGGTAGCATTTACCGTCGCGGGTCTGGTGGCAGTGGCGATTGTCGGGGCGGTTCAGGAGCGGTCGATTCTGGTGGAGCAAAGGCGCATCGCGATGGAGGAACAGATCGACGCCGCGCTCAGCGTGATCAATAACTACGCCAAGGAGAGTGATAGCGGCCACACGTCAGTCGAGAGCGCTCAAGCCGCTGCACTCGCGCACCTCCGAATGATCCGATTCGGAAAAAGTGGCTACTTCTCCATTGTCGATTCCGAACCGAAGCTGGTGCTGATGCCCGTTAACCCGAGCCTCGAAGGCAAGCACGCGGATTTCGTCGATCCGAACGGGAAACATCTCGTGCTGGATATTCTGCAGCACGCGCGCGACGGAACGTACATCACCTACTACATGTGGCCGCGCCCAGGTTCGGACACGCGCCCCGTACCTAAAATGACGTTCGGCAAGCAGACTGCGTGGGGATGGACGATCTACACGGGCGATTACATCGACGATATTGACGTCCAGTTCCGGGCGATCCTGGTGCGGTCCCTGGCAATCGTTGCTGCGATCGCAGCGGCGCTCGTCGTGGGAATGAGCCTGCTGATGCGTAGCGTGCTTCGCACGATCGGCGGGGATCCGGCATACGTGGCGCAGGTCTGCGAACGCATTGCTGAAGGCGATATCAGTGAACGTGTTGTGCTGTCAGGGAACGACTCGTCGAGCCTGCTGTATTCGATGCGTACCATGCAGACGCGACTGGCAGAAGCGATCCGGCAAATTCATAGCAGTGCCGACGCGATCACGTCCGCCTCGCGCGAGATCGCAGACGGCAATATGGACCTGTCGTCACGCACCGAAGAGCAGGCGGCATCGCTTGCTGAAACTGCGTCGAGCATGGAAGAGTTGACGTCGACCGTGCGCCAAAACGCCGACAATGCGCAAAAAGCCAGCCAGTTGATGGCAAAGGCGTCGCTGACCGTGCAGGAGGGCGGCAAGGTTGTGTCGGGCGTCATCGGGACGATGAGCGACATTGCCGCGAGTTCGGCACGGACGAAGGACATCATCGGGGTTATCGAAGGTATTGCGTTCCAGACGAATATCCTGGCGCTGAACGCGGCAGTCGAGGCCGCGCGCGCGGGCGATCATGGGCGAGGCTTTGCAGTTGTTGCCTCCGAGGTGCGCAACCTTGCACAACGATCCGCGGCGGCGGCCAAGGACGTAAAGACGTTGATCGACAGTTCGGGCGAACGGGTGACCGTCGGCGAGACATACGCGCGTCAGGCCGGCGAAACCATGGACGCGATGTTGCGCGAAGTGTCCCAAGTGACATCGATCATGGAGGAAATCTCGGCCGCGTCGTCCGAACAGAGCCGCGGCATCGAGCATGCCGGAGTCGCCGTGTCCCAGATGGACGCCGTAACACAGCAAAACGCCGCGTTGGTTGAACAGTCAACCGCTGCCACGCGAGCGCTTGCTGACCAGGCGGCCGGATTGCGGCAGACGGTGAGCGCCTTCACGGTTTAATGGCGTGCGCCCCGGCGTCGTGCGCGAAACTTGACCTTCAGCCGATCCAAGTCATGCGGCGCGTAACCGGGCCAATATCCTCTTCATGTCGACCGACGGAAGAGGGCCGCATCGGGAACCCTGAATGCTTGGAGTCCCGTACGCGACGCCGTGCAGCTCCAGCTACATGCTACCGTGACCCGTTACCGGCAAACGCGTCTCGAGATTGGCCCAATACAACAACCAGAGTGTCGCGATCACGCCGCCCAGCATCCACGAGCCGCCTAGCCAGTGATCTGTAATCAGGTAGGACGCGGCGAGTGTCGCGGCTGCGGGCCAGCTCCATCTCGAAGTGGATCGCGTCAGCAGCCAGAATGCCAACGCAATATACACGGCCGGCATGACGCCGTAGTGATGTTCCCAGGCAATCGGCGATGCAACTGTGAAAGTCAACGCGGCAAGCAGGAAATCGAAGACGTCGCGATGCGAGCCCCCCTTCAGAGGAACGAATAGCGCGGCCCCGACCAGTCCGACCGATGTCAGCAGTGTCCCGTAATACACCAGCGCGTGATACGGCGGAAACTCGTGCGCTTGCCAGTCGGAAGCAACGTCACTCGGAACATAAAGCCGATTCAGGAAGCCATTTATCGACTGATTCTTGATGTACATCTCACCTGTTCTGGATAACGCGTGCATTACCGAGCCATAGTCGAGATGATTTCGAAGGCCGAATACGGCGAGAGAGACCGCCGTTCCCAAACCGAAAGCAGCGAGCCAGCCCGAGCAAAAACGCCAATGCCGGCGTAGCACACCCCACAGGACAAAGAGCGCAAGTTGCGGTTTTAGCAGGCAGATCAGCCCGATAAGCAGTCCGGCGAGGAGTTGCTTTTCGACAACCCACGCCAACACCGACATCATGAAAAGCGCGTTGATCCAGACTTGTAGTTGGCCGAGCGAGAATGCTTTCAGCAGTGGGGAGTACGACAGGGTCGCCACGGCTGCCAATATCGCGCACGCGTAGCGCAAGTCGAAGAGCACACTCGAACGCTTGGCCAATAAAAGCGCGAATGCGCCCGACGCAATGACATTGGCTGCTACGACGAAAGAGCCGATGCGATTCAACGTCACATCTGTCGGCGACGTGCCGAATGAATCCAGAAAATACAACGGCAGCAGGCTGCTGGGGGGATACTGAAACTTGACATGATCGGCAAAGAAGAGCTTCGCGTATACATCTCCGTATGGGTGCTCTTTCAGCCAGGCCAACGCGAGCCGCATGGGTTGCCACGAATCGTTTTCATCGGTAGCGCCAAACAAAAGAGAACGCAGCCACGATCGCACATAACCCAGCGCGGGCGTGTAGTCGTGTCCTAGCCACACATGCACGATGAGCCATATCGCCATATCGACGACTGGTGAGACGACACATACGAAAATCGCGATGCGAAACAGGCGTGCCCGCGTTCTCTCCACGGACGGAGGCGCTTTCACCCCGCTGCTTTGATGGCTCAATGCTCCTCGATAATCCATAGCGTCCTCAGGAAGATTGCACAGATTAAAGGAGATGCAAGGAGATGCAAGCGCCGTCTGATGCATCGTCCGGAAGCGGATAGTTCGATCCGCTCCGAGGGTGCCGCCAGTCGGCGAGCTATGGTCGCATTGTGGCAAGAGCTTAATCGCAGCGCCGAACCACCGCGTCTTGACAGCTGCGCCGATGCGGCTACGGTAGGGTCCGCGCGCGCAGTTCGAAGTGCCCTGGCGCACGGAGCATCTTAAGCATGCCTGGTCATTCTATATCGCAAACAATTCGCATGGCTCGCGTCCGAATCGACAGACGAATCACTGAAACGGACGTTATCGCCAGGCAAGCGTTCCGCTCTGCGTCGATCTCGATGGCACCCTCGGAGCCGTCGGGTCTCGATACGAAGAGCTTCATCGTCAAAGGGCGCCGCGAAAGCCGGTCGCCGACCGGGTTGATCCGCGCCTGCGTCGGTGGAAAGCGTCGACTATGACAAACGGGGTCCGGCGATTGTGGTGACGGACTTGCGGCTGGCGAGGGAAGCGAGCGCTGCACGCTGTGTGACAGCGCACAGACTCGGCAACCGCGGCGTCGCAGGCTTTCGGATGCGACATTCACCCGAGGAGTGTTTCGATGAGAGGTAGAGCGATGCAGATTCGCACCGCGTCGGCTTCGCGCGGCATGTATCGCCCGAAGAATTACCTGACGACTCCTGGCGGCGTGGCGTACGTCGTGTTGGCGGTTGCCATCCTTCTCGTCATCGCAATGGAACCGCGCCACGTCTCGACGATGGTCGATCAAGACAATTACATCGAGTATTTCCGTACGACGACGTGGGACTGGTTCGTCAGCTCATTCAAGAGTCGCACTTCGACGCTTGCGTTTGTCATCAGCACAGTGACGGAGGAATTCGGCTGGCGCGCGTGGGTGATTGCGGTCAATGCGCTGGGATTCGCGCCGGAGACGGGCGTGCGCCTAACGGTCGTGCTACTCAATGCCGCGGTGTTCGTTGCCCTGCTCGAAACCAGGCGGCCGCTCTTCGGCCTGTTGCTATGGGCGATTATCCCGATGGCGCTGGCCACCGTCGGCACGTTCCAGATTCGCCAGGGCCTCGCATTCGGCATTGCAATGCTTTTCACGCTGCGATATCAGCGTCCACTGACCGGATGGGTGCTCGCGTGTTTCGTTCATACGACCTTCGCCATTCCCGCGATACTGCTTTTCACGATTCGCTTTTGCGGCGACCGCAGGCGGCTCGCCTTCATCAGCGCGAGCGTGATGTCCTTCGTACTGGTTTCATCCGCGGGCTTTCTTTTCAGGAATTTCGGCGGCAGACGGGTCGACGAATATTCGGGTTACCACAACGATTTCACGATCAAGCTCGTGATTCTGCTTCTCATCTACGTGACCGCTTCGGTCATTTATCTCTATTCGGAGTGGAAGAACAGGCCTGAGGCGAAGGCGACCGTATGGACCGAGCTTTGCACGATGCATATCGTGCTCACAGTCTACTTGGTGCTTGCCTTCCTGCTGTTCCCGTTCGGCAAAGGCCGCGTGTGGTATTGCATTCCGTTATTGCTGCCTTTCATCGTCCCGCATATCCGCTTCCGAAATGCGTTCTCCATTTGGTACGTGACGGGGATCATGCTCGTTCTGTGTGCCGAAGTGGTCAAGAGCTATTATGAAGGCGGCTACGTCTTTTTGATCGGCAATTGAAAAGACAGCGGCGCAGCTCCTGGGGCGCGCGCGTCGTCACAGGGCGCTGCATAACGCACAGACGCTGCATGCCACCGCGCCTGACGAATCATTTTCGAATGCGCTTTCGTCCGTCCCTCGCAATGCGACGACGCGCGGCGTCCTGATTCGCGACGACTCGGACCGGGCGGCGACGAGACCGAAGCCGCCGATCCTGTTGTGCCGCCCCTGGCCTCCTGTCAGGCGACGAAACCGGTCGAGATCCACGGCACCGCGGCGACGATGATCAGAGCGACGACCAGCACGGCGAGATAAGGCCAGATCCGGCCGAATGCTTCATCGCTCGACACCTTCCCGATCAGGCACGTCTGATAGAAGCCGACCCCGAAGGGCGGCGCAAACAACCCGATGCCCATGGCGAGAATGGCGACGATGCCGTACTGCACGAGATGGATGCCGAGTTGCTGGGCCGCTGGAAACAGGAGCGGTCCGAAGAGCACCATGGCCGGAAGTCCTTCCAGCACGCTGCCCAGCACGACGAACAGCGCCACCGATACAGCGAGGAATCCGGCGCGCCCGCCCGGCAGGCTGGTCATCATTTCGGTCAGCGTCTGTGCGAAGCCGGCCTGCGTCAGCGACCACGCCATCGCGCTCGCCGAACCGATGATGAGCAGGATGGAGCCCGACAGCGCCGCTGTCTCGACGAGGATGGGGAACAGCCGCCGCCATTCGAAGCAGCGATACACGAACAGGCCGATGAGAACCGCGTACACGACGCCGACCGTCGCCACCTCTGTCGCCGTCGTGACGCCTGCCAGCACGGCATAGCGGATGATGAACGGAAGGATGAGCGCGGGCAGGGCTACCATGAGCAGGCGGCCGATTTCGCGCGCATTGGCCTTCGCTCCCTCCGGCCGGTCCGTGCGCGTGCGGAAGAGCACGAGTATAGCCAGCCCGGCGGCGGCGAGGCCCGCCGGCAGCAGCCCGCCCGTGAACAGCGCGGAGATCGACACGCCCGTGACGGCGCCGACGATGATGAGCACGAGGCTCGGCGGGATCGTTTCCGACATCGCCGCCGATGCCGCCAGGAGCGCCGCGAGTTCGCCCGGCGGCACACCGCGCCGTCGCATCTCCGGCAGCAGCACGGGTGCGACCGCTGCCTGATCGGCGGCCTTGGAACCCGAAATGCCGGAGATCAGGTACATGGCCGCGATCAGCACGTAGTGCAAGCCACCGCGCCGATGGCCGACCAGCGCGGCGAGAAAATTCACCATCGCGCGGGCGATGCCGGTCATCTCCAGCAACAGGCCGAGGACGATGAACATCGGCACGGCCAGCAGCTCGATGGACGACATGCCCTGATCCATCTGGCTGATGACGACGGAAAGCGGAATCGTGCCGGTGAAATGGATGTAGGCGAAGGTCGCGGTCGCGAAACTGAAGGCGATGGGCACGCCGAGGAAAATGCAGACGCCGACCACACCGACAAAGTAGATCGGCAGGTCGGCGTTCCCGAGATCCAACGCATTTTCGATTCGGTCGAGCGCAAACCAGACGACGGCGCTGAAGATCAGCACGCATGCAATCTCGATCCAGTTCGCGCCGCTGAGCAACTGGCGCAGCGCCACGTAGAGCAGCAGAACGAGGGCGGCGAGTTGTCCGTAGACTTCCCAGGACGCGGGCATCTGCAGCACCGGCGTCAGGACCGCCGCCTGCTGCCGGGCATAGCTCAAGCCGGGGACGATCAGACACAGTGCCACGAGCACGACGAGAATGGCCGCGAGGCAGCCCGCGAGACGCCGGGCGCGCGGACCGAGTCGGCCGAGCACGACGGTCATGCGCATGTGCTCCGTGCGGCGAAGCGCGATGACCGCCCCGACGCTCACCAGCCAGAGGAACAGGATCCCCGCGACTTCATCCGTCCAGACGAGCGGATGATCGAACATGTAGCGTCCGACCACCCCCGCGAACAGAAGGATGACTTCGACGGCGACGAGGCAGCCGCCCACACCCTGGCTGACCCAATCGACGACCCGGTCGAGGCCGTGCAAAAGACCGTTCACGGGTTGCCCGCTGGAGAGGGTTCTCTGGCCGGCGCGCATCAGGCGAGGGGACCGGTGACGCCTTCAAGCGCCGTCCACAGCGGCGCGCCGAACTTCTCCTTCCAGGTCTTGTAGAAACCGGACTGGGTCAGCGCCTTCTGGAATGCCGTGGTATCCGGCTTGGCGAACACGATGCCCTGCTTTTTCAACGTTTCTTCGAGCGAGTCGTCGAGCGCCTGATTCGCCTTGCGCTGTTCCAGCGCCTGCGCGTCGAGCGTGTCGGCGATCACCTTCTTGTGGTCATCGGGCAGGCTCGCCCAGAACGTTCCGTTCACCAGCAGCCAATAACCGACCCACATGTGGTTCGTCAGCGAGCAGTATTTCTGCACCTGATTGAGCTTCATCGTCTCGATGTTGCCGAGCGGGTTTTCCTGCCCGTCGACCACATGCGTTTGCAGCGACGTGTACAACTCGGCGGCATTGATCGTGGTCGCGGCCGCGCCCAGCGACTGGAACAGCGACAACGAGATAGGGCTCGGCGGGACGCGGATCTTGAAGCCGTGAAGATCCTCGGGCGTGTTGATCTGCTTGGTGCTGGACGTGACCTGACGGAAGCCCTCATCCCAGATGCGGTGCATCGGATGCAGCCCCGCCTTCTCGATATCGGCGCGCACCACGTCGCCCACGCCGCCGTCGAGCGCCTTCCACGCCGTTTCCGGCGTCTTGAACGCGAAGCCGATATTGTCGATGGCGGCGCTCGGCACCAGCGTCCCGAGGATGTTGTCGCCGATCGCCATCATCTGCATGGCGCCGGAGCGCAGGTTCGACAGCATGTGCGTGTCGTTGCCGAGCTGGCTGCTCGGGAACACCTGCAGCAGGACTTCGCCCTTGGTCGCATCCTTGATCTTGGCGGCAGCGGTGTTGAGGTTCGCGACCGTCGGGTGACCGGGCTCGAGATCGAGGCCGATCTTGACCACGGTCTTGCGCGCGGCGACGGCCGGCCGGATCGCGGCGGCGGCGGCGAGTGCCGTGGCGCCCTTCAGAACCTGTCTACGTGAAATGCTCATGGTCGTGTCTCCGTGTGATTATCGTCAGTGTGGTTTCAGCGCGTCTTGAGCGAGGCCAGGATGTCTTTCTCGTCCTGGCCCAGTGCAGGGGCCGGCCGGCGCAGTGCGCCGGGTGTTCCGGAGAGGCGGGGGATGACGGCATGCATTGGAATGCTGCCCAGCTCCGCATCCTCCATCTCGACCAGGACGCCGCGGCCTTGCACGTGCGGATCGGTTTCGAAGCCCGAGGCGTCGTAGACCGGGCCGACCGTCACTTCGGCGGCCTCGAAAAACGCGAGGTTCTCCGCAAGCGATCGCGCGCCGATGAAAGCCCCGACGATGGCATCCACCTCGTCGACATGGGCGAGCCGGTCGGCATTCGTGCGAAAGCGCGGATCGTCGAGCATGTCCGCCCGGCCGATCGCGCGGAACAGACGCTCCGTCATTGCCTGGGTCGACGCGGAGAGCGCCACCCAGCCGTCATCGGCGGTCGGATAAATGTTGCGCGGCGCGGTAATCGACGCGCGATTGCCCGAGCGCGGCGGGATCGTGCCCGTGATGCGCCACGCGGCGGCTTCCGGGCCGAGCGTCGAATACAGCGGTTCGAGCAGCGACAGGTCGATCACCTGTCCCTTGCCGCCGGGACGTTCGGCTTCGCGCACCGCGACCATGGTGGCGAATGCGCCCTGAATGCCGGACACCATGTCGGCCAGCGCGAAATTCGGCAGCGCGGGCGGTTTGTCGACGAAGCCGTTCTTGGCCGCGAAGCCGCTCATCGCCTCGACCAGCGATCCGAAGCCCGGCCGCTGCGCGTAAGGGCCCGTCTGGCCGAAGCCGGAGATGCGCACGAAAACGAGCTTGGGATTGAGGCGCGCGACGTCCTCGGGGCCGAAGCCGGCCGCTTCCATGCTGCCGGGACGGAAGCTTTCGACGAGCACATGAGCGGTCGGGATCAGCCGGGCGAGCAGTTCCTTGCCGTCGGCGCTGCGCAGATCGAGCCGGACGCTCTTCTTGTTGCGGCCGTAGACCTTCCAGTAGGCCGCAACGCCGTCTTCGCGCCACGCACGCAGCGGATCACCCGAAGCGGGCTCGAGCTTGATCACCTCCGCGCCGAAATCGGCGAGTTGCAGCGTCAGCATGTTGCCCGCGACGAGGCGCGAGAAATCGAGCACGCGCAGCCCGTCGAGCGGGCACGAGCGGTCGGGCTGGAACGGCTGGGCGGCCGGAATCGTCGCGGTCATGTCAGTGACTCCTCGCGGTAGCCAGGATGCGTCGCGCTTTCTCGACGACCGGGTAGTCGACCATCACGCCGCTCACCGATACGGCCGCGGCGCCCGCTGCCTCAGCTGCGTCGAAAGCGGCCACGATCTCGCGCGCCCGCGTCAGTTCGGTCTCGTTCGGCGAGAACACTTCGTTGATCGTCGCGATCTGCGCCGGGTGGATGCACGCCTTGCCGCCGAAGCCCATCGCGCGCGCCCGCGTCGATGCGGCGCGCAGGCCGTCGAGGTCGCGGATGCCGGTGAACACGGAATCGACCGGCGCGGCGAGACCGGCCTGACGGGAAGCGAGCGCGACTGCGAAGCGGGCATGCGCGATGGCCCCGGTTTCGTCAGCGAGATCGACATCGAGGTCGAGCGCGAAATCGACCGCGCCGAACATCAGTTGCCGAACGCGTTGCGACGCCTGCGCGACCTCGGTCGCCGCCGCAATGCCGCGCGCCGTCTCGAGGATCGGCAGAACGGCGATGCTGCCAACGGGCTTGCCGAGCTTCGCCTCCCATTGCGCCAGCACCCAATCGACGGTGGCGAGCTCGCTCGCCGTCTCGGCTTTGGGCAGGATGATGCCGTCGAGCGTCGCCGACGCGGCGGCTTGCAGATCGTCGAAGCAGAAAGGCGTCGTCAGCGCGTTGACGCGCAGATAGACCTGCGTCGCACGTCGGTCCTTGAGCAGAATGACGGCGCTCTCGCGGGCGCGCGCCTTTTCCGCGACTGCCACCGCGTCTTCCAGATCGACGATCACGCCGTCGGCGGCGCTGGCCAGCGCCTTTTCGACTTTGTCCGGACTGGTTGCCGGGACGAACAGCAGGGAACGCGGGGGACGAACGATATTGGGCATGAGCGGATTTTCGGTCTTGGCTTGATTAGTCGAGTTCGCCGGGGCGAGAGCCGGCGCGCGCAATGAGGCGTCGGGCGCGTGCGACGATCGGCAGGTCGACCATATCCCCGTCGAACGTGAACGCGCCCCGGCCTTCGGACGCCGCTTCATCGAACGCGGCGACCATGCGATGTGCCCGCTCGACTGCGGCGGGCGATGGCGAAAAGGCGTCGTTGAGGATCGGCACCACCGCCGGATGGATGCAAGACGCGCCGTCGAACCCGAGCGAGCGGGCCTCGCGCGCGCTCGCGACGATCGCCTCGGTATCGGTGTAATTGGCCACGGAACGCAGCATGCCGAACGACCGGATGCCGGCCGCCTTCGCCGCCAGATGCACGAGCAGTTTCGGCAGGCGCAGCATGTCGGCGGTGGGCTCGGCATCCATTTCGGTTGCGAGGTCCTCGCCGCCGGTCGCGATCGCGAAGACGCGCGGGCCTGCGGCGATCGCGCGGGCATCGAGCACGGCGCCAGGGTCTTCGACGAGCGGCATGAAGCGAAGCGGTTCGCGTCCCAGTGAACGCTCGACCGGCCCGAGGATATCCGCCAGTGCAGCGAGCGTCGCAGGCGTGGTGACCTTTGGCACGAGCAGCGCGGCGGCGCCCGCGCGGCAGGCGGCCACCGCATCGAGATCGCGCAGTTCGGGCTCGCTGTTGATGCGCACCAGCACGGCCGCACCGCCCCGGCCGACTCGGGGCACGGCATGGACCAGAGCGGCGCGCGCAGTTTGCTTGCCATCGGGCGGAATGGCGTCTTCCAGGTCAAGGATGATGGCGTCGGCGCCGCGTTGATGCGCCTTGGCGACGAAACGTTCGGCACTGGCCGGAACGAAGAGCAGGGAGCGGATCATGCGCAAGCTCCTTTGACGCACAGCCCGGCGATAGACGTTGCCTTGAAGCCGGCTGGGCAGAGAACCTGATCGGCATGCTGGCCGCGCGGCCCGACACTTGGTGTAACCGGCAGGCGCGACACTATGCTGTGCATCGGCATCGGCCCGAACTCTGGGTCTTCGACCTCGCCGAGAACCTGGCTGTCGCGGAAGGGCGAGCCGGTCACGGCGTCGGCGATGTGATAGACCGGCTCTGCGGGGACGCATGGTACGCACATCTCGGCGAGCGCCTCTTCGCGGGCGCCGCTAGCGAACCAACTGTCGACCATCCGGTCGGCGCGAATGCCGTTGAGCGGCCCGGCGGCGCCGCTGTGGAAGGGCATCGAGATACCTTGCGGAGACGTCATGGGCGCAGCGTGGCGGCGCTGTTCCGCGGTACGGGCTACCGGGAGTGTGCGGAGTCGCGGCAGACTCGCGGCACGATGAGGCCCGGCAAGCGATACGACTGTGCTATTCGGCAACGGTCTCCTCCTGCGGTTCTGGCAGCGTCGAGATAGTCGGCGCGACGGACCGTCATGATTCTCTCGGGTTTTAAACGAAGGCTACATTCCCGGTGTCGGCGCAATATAGTATTCGTCCGGCTCGTAAGTCAATCCGGAGTGACCAAGAGTCGGTCTATGGCCGCGAAGGGTCACGCTACGGACTCGACGACCATCTTTCGGTCGAGTACGCGTGACATATGCGAAGGCGGTCTCGATTGAGCCGCGACACGCGGCCCGCCCAGCGAACCCTCCAGTCGACTTCAACGATTTGCGCGTGTCCCATGTCGACGCGCAGCAGGCTGAGCGACTTAATCGGTGGGCAGAGAAAGTGCTCGACGATATGGATCGACTCGTCGCCCGTGATGGTCAATACCGCATGGCTTCCCCGGGAAAGCCCGCATGGGCAGAACGGAGGACATCCTCTACCTTCTGGTCTTACCACGGTTTGACCGCGAAAATTTCCATGCAGATTGTTCGGACTGAAGAAGACAGTAAGGGCTTCGAGAAAGTCTTCTCCTTTCTCTGGGACCTACTTCTGGAGGGGCGCATTCAGCCGGGCGACAAGCTCATTCCGGAGCGTGAGCTTGCGCTCGAGCTTGGCGTGAGTCGGCCGGTGGTACGCGAAGCGCTTCGCGCTCTGTCGATGATCGGGGCCGTCGAGATTCGGGAGCGAGTCGGAACCATCGTACGCCGACCCGATGTGTCAACCCTCGGTGAGTTCTTCGCCTTCGCACTCGCGCAGGAGAAGGATGTAGTCGAAGACGTCATGGAGGCACGTGTAGCCATCGAATGCCAGTCGATCCGGCTCGCCTGTCGACGCGCAACGCTGGCCGATCTCGAACGCTTGAGGGCCGCGATCGATCGTATCGAGTCCACTGTGGATCAGGTCGAACTCGGCAGTCAGGCCGACTTCGAATTCCATGCAGCGCTCGTTCAGGCGGGCGGCTCAAAAACGCTAATCAACCTGCATGGCACCGTCGCCGCACTGCTGATCCACTCGCACCGAAATCGACGTGAAACCGTGCAGATGCATCCGGATATCAAGGCGCGCGTGATCGCGGACCACCGGCGGATCTTTCAGGCCGTGGTGGATCGCGACGAAGAGGCCGCGGATCGCGTTCTTCGCGAGCACTTCAGCATCGGCGACGAGTACCGGCACAAGGCCGCGACCGAATGGCGTTCATCCTGAGCGCAGGCGTCGCCAGCGTTCCCAATACTCGATAAAAGACCAGAAGAGGATTCGATGACACAAAGCACGGCGTTGCGCACGGTGGGCTTCATTGGCCTCGGGACCATGGGGCATTCCATGGCCCAGAACCTGATGAAAGCAGGTTTTGCGGTGCGCGTGTTCGATGTGCGCCGCGAAGCTGTCGACGAGCTCGCGGCGCTGGGCGCACACGCGTCCAGCAGCGTGGCGGATGCGGCGCAAGGCGCGGACGCGGCCGTCACGATGCTGCCGAACACGCCTGACGTAGAGGCAGTCGTGCTGGGCGAGGGCGGTTTGCTCGCGAATCCGCCGGCGGGAAAGCTGATCGTCGATATGAGTACCATCGCGCCAGTCGCCGAGCGGCGCATGCATGCCGCGTGCGCCGCGCAAGGCATCGAATATGTCGATGCGCCGGTATCCGGCGGTCCCATCGGAGCCAAGAACGCCACGCTGACCATCATGGCGGGCGGCACGGCACAGGGCTTCGAAATGGCGTTGCCGTTCTTCAAGGGCATGGGCACGACCACCACGCACGTCGGCACGAGCGGCGCGGGGCAGACGGTCAAGCTGTGCAATCAGCTCATTTGCGGCATCAATATTCAGGCAATCTGCGAGGCGATCGCGCTGGGCCGCGCTTCGGGCGTCGATCTCAGCCAGTTGCGCGACGTGCTGATGGGCGGCTCGGCCGCATCGTGGATGCTCGACAAGCTCGGACGCGCGATGATCGAAGGCGACGTCGCAGCGGGCTTCCGCATCGATCTGATGCTCAAGGATCTGCGTCTGGTGCAGGAGCAGTCGCATGCGCTCAACGTGCCGCTGCCCGCCTCTGCGATGGTGACCAACCAGTATCTCGATGCGGTCGCCCACGGCGAAGGACGCAACGGCAATCAGGCGCTCTTCACCGTGTACGACCGCATGACCGCGCAGACCTCGCGCTAGTCCAACGCTCAAGCGCCGCGCGCGCCTTCGTTCCATGAACCTCGATTTTTCCGTCGTGCTTTCGCACTGGCCCGAACTCGTCGATGGCGCGGTGCTGTCGCTGGTACTCGCGGTCGCTGCAACGCTGCTCGGCTTTTTCATCGGCACCGGATGCGCGATCGGCAGGCGCAGTTCGCATCCATGGATCGCGGGCATATGCGGCGCGTATGTCGAAGCGATCCGCAACACGCCGCTGCTGGTGCAGATCTTCCTCGTGTACTTCGGTTTGTCCAGCGTTGGCCTGAAGCTCTCCGCGATCACGGTGGCGATTCTCGCGCTGGTCATCAACGTGGGCGCGTATGCGGCGGAGATCATGCGGGCCGGATTCGATTCGATCCAGCGCGGCCAGGTCGAAGCAGCCGATTGCCTCGGGCTCTCGCGATTTCAGGTTTATCTGCATGTGATCCTGCTGCCAGGTCTTGAACGTGTCTACCCGGCGCTGACCAGCCAGTTCGTGCTGATGATGCTGGCCTCGTCGGTGTGCTCGCAGATCTCCACCGAAGAACTGACTGCCGTGGCTAACTTCGTGCAGTCCGAGACGTACCGGCCGCTGGAGACGTATCTAGTGGTGGCGGTGGCTTATGTGCTGCTGTCTCTGCTCATGCGGATCGGCTTTTGGGCGCTGGGCATGGCGCTGTTTCCGCGCCGCCGGAAACTCGGCACGCCGCTTTGAGCACGGAACATTCGGAGCCACTCATGTCCCTTCATCTGAACGCCAACCATCTTCAGTTCCTGCTCGACGGCGCGCTGTGGACCGTGGTGTTGTCGCTCGTAGCGCTCGTCGGCGGCGGTCTTCTCGGCTTCGCAGTCGCGCTGGCGCGTATCTCGCCGCGACGCGCTGTGCGGGTTATATCGACGGGCTATGTGCAACTGATCCAGGGCACGCCGCTGCTGGTCATTATGTTCGTCACGTATTTCGGTTTGCCCACGATCGGCATTTCCATCTCGCCGCTACTGGCGGCGGGCGCGTCGCTGACCATCAACGTCGGTGCCTATCTTGGCGAAATCTGGCGCGGCGCGATCGAATCCGTGCCGAAGCCGCAATGGGAAGCGGCCGAGTGCCTGGCGCTCACGCGCACCCAGCGCATGTTCCGGGTGATCTTGCCGCAGGCGGTGAAGATCGCCACACCGCCGACAGTCGGCTTCTCGGTGCAGATCATCAAAAACACGTCGCTCGCATCGGTAGTGGGTTTCGTCGAGTTGGCGCGCTCGGGGCAAATCATCAACAACTCACTGTTTCAGCCGTTCATCGTCTATCTGATCATTGCCGCCGCGTACTTCGCTATGTGCTACCCGATTTCGCGTCTTAGCCGCTCGCTCGAACGCCGCGCTGGTTTCGCGCGCACCCTGAAACTGGAGGCCTTCGCGCATGACTGAATTCGCACAATCCGTCGAAGAAAAGACGCCCAAGGCCGCTGACGCCGTCATGCAGGCGACCGATGCCGTGGTGGTCCTGAAGGACGTGCACAAAAGCTTTGGCGCCAACAAGGTGCTGAACGGGGTGAGCTTCGAAGTGGAACGCGGCACGGTGACCGTCATCATCGGATCCAGCGGCTCCGGCAAGAGCACGGCACTGCGCTGTATCAACCGGCTCGAAGTGATCGACCGCGGCGAGATCAGCGTATGCGGGCATCACGTGAATGATCCGTCGGTGTCACTCAAGGCGCTGCGACTGGACGTCGGCATCGTGTTCCAGCAGTACAACCTGTTTCCGCATTTGACGGTCGAGCAGAACATCACGCTCGCGCCGCGCCTCGCCAAGTCGGTCTCGAAAGCGGCCGCGCGTGAATTGGCTCGCGAATCCATCGCGCGCGTGGGACTGGCTGAGAAGGCCCATCACTATCCCGAGCAGTTGTCGGGCGGCCAGCAGCAACGCGCGGCAATCGCGCGATCGCTCGCGATGCAGCCGAAGGTGATGCTGTTCGACGAAGTCACGTCCGCGCTCGATCCCCAACTCACCGGCGAAGTGCTGCGCGTAATCGAGAGTCTCGCCGCCGGCGGCATGACCATGATCATGGTCACGCATGAGATGGGCTTTGCACGCAATGTCGCGGACCAGATTCTTTTCATGCATCAGGGGCGTGTGTGGGAACGAGGCGATGCGCAAATCATGCGCGCGCCGCAATCGGCCGAACTGCAGCGCTTCCTGGAAAGCGACATGTAAGGCCGCACGGCAGCATCACGATGAGAAACACATTCAAAACAGGAGACCGCAGCATCATGAGACAAACCCCGCTCGTATTGACCGCGCTGACCGTCTGCTTCCTTAGCGCCGGAGTCGGCACCGCGCATGCCGACGCACTCGACGACGTCACCAAGAGCAAGACCCTGCGTATTGCGACTGATCTTGCGATTCCGCCCTCGGGCATGATGGACGCAAGCATGAAACCGGTCGGCTCGGATGTCGAGACCGCGCAGCTTCTCGCCAAGGATTGGGGCATGAAGCTGGATTTTGTGCAGACCACCGGCGCGACCCGCATTCCCAACTTGCAGACAGGCAAGGCGGATGTCGCGATCTCGACGCTTTCGGTGACGCCGGAACGCGCGCAGGTGATCGATTTCTCCAGGCCGTATGCCGTGCTGGAATCCGTCATCGCCGGACGCAAAGACGTGGCGGTGAAAAGCATCGACGAGCTGAAAGGGCACACGGTGTGCGTGACGCGCGGCACCACACAGGACCTGGAACTGACGAAGATGTCACGCGACAAGGGCTTCCAGATTGCCCGCTACGACGATGACGCGACCGACGTCACCGCTGCCGTCAGCGGACAGTGCGAGTTGATTGCCACCTCGCTGACGCTGGTTAATCAGGTTACGTTGAAGGCGCCCGACCATCCGTTCGAAAAGAAGGTCACGCTGCATGTGTTCGATCTCGCCATCGGCGTAAAGAAGGGCGAATCGCGTCTCCTCGCCAAGCTCAACGAGTGGATCGACACGAACATCAAGAACGGCAAGCTCAACGCCATCTACAAGAAATACCATCACAGCGAACTGCCGCCGCAGATGCGCTGAACGAACCCGCACGACTCACGGTGCGTGCATCGCGCGCGCCATCACATGACGATTCAGAAGAGGGAGTTTCGGATGCGTATCGTAATCGGCTCGGACCATGCCGGGTGGTCGTTGAAGGCCGCGGTGGTCGACCATATCAAGTTGCGCGGTCATGACGTGATCGATGTCGGCGGCTTCAGCGACACGCCGGTGGACTTTCCGGACATCGCGCAGATGGTGACGGGCGAAGTGCTGACGGGTAATGCGCAGCGCGGCATCATGGTGTGCGGCACGGGCGTGGGCGCATCGATCGCGGCGAACAAGATTCGCGGCATTCGCGCGGCGGTGTGTCACGACGTGCATTCGGCGCATCAATCGGTCGAGCATGACGACGTCAACGTGATGTGTTTGGGTGCACAGATCGTCGGTGCGTGGCTCGCGACCGATTTGATCGATGCGTTCCTGTCTGCGGAATTTTCCACCGATGCCGATTTCCGCAGACGCGTCGAGAAACTCAATGCACTCGAAAAAGGCGCCAATGGTTGAAGGCGCTCCCGCATGAGACCGGGTGACGTCGTGGCGCTCGGCAGCGTCAATACCGATTCGGTGCTGCGCTGAGCCGCCTTGCCCGTGCCCAGACAGCCGATGCGTGGCCCGGCGTCTGGCGACTGCATGGTGGAGAGGGCGCTAATCAGACGGTTGCGACGTCGCGCATGGGTGCGACGGTGCGTTTTATTGGCGCTGTGCCGCCGTTGGGCTGAGCGCAAGCCCGCACAGTCCCTCCGGCCGCCGCGAATAGTTACTCGCGACAAATCCCGCCGGACGAATGCTCCCGCGAGTGCGCCACACGAGGCAATACGGACATCGAGCGCGAGTCCCGTGCATTCGTCAGTTTAAAAAAATCTTATAGAAACCAATTTCCCGCACATTCATTGCGGATGAAATCCGCGAGCCACCTGACCCGCGCGACATCGCGCGTTTCCGCAAGCGTCACGAGCCAATATGCCCGCGACAACGCAATCTCATCGCAAAAGAGACGCACGAGATTCGGATCGGTGCGCGCGATGAAACAGGGCAACACGCCGAGTCCCGCTCCGCCCGAAACGGCCGCCGCCTGACTGATGACGTTCGAAATGCGGATCGTCGGCACGAGAGAACTCGAAATCTGCGGCAGATGGTTCAATTCCGCGGACCACATCTGATCCTCGACGTATCCGACCCACGGATGCTTCAGCAAGTCGAGCCGCGACGCGATCTTCGAATGCCGCTCCAGATAATCGCGCGACGCATAGACGCCCAGCGCGTAATCGGTCAGCTTGTGCGCATACACGCGCCCTTGCGCAGGCCGCGTCATGCTGACCGCGAGATCGGCCTCCCGCTTCGAAAGACTGAACATGCGAGGATTCGCGATCAGTTCGATTTCCAGTTGCGGATGCACTGCGGCAATCTGCGGGATGCGCGGCGCCAGAAAATAGGTTCCGAATCCCTCTGGCGTGCCGATGCGCACGCTGCCTGTCAGACCGAACGACGCATCTTCCAGACGATGACGCATGCGCATGGCAAGGCTTTCCATGCCTTCAGCGTCGCTCAGGGCGCGCTCGCCCTCGGGCGTGAGCACGAAGCCGAGTGAGCTGCGGTCGAAAAGCCTCGCGCCGAGGGCCTTTTCGAGCGCGGCCACGCGCCGGCTCAAGGTCGAATGATCGACGCCCATTTGTTGCGCCGCGACCGTCAGCCGGCCTGCGCGCGAGATGGCGAGGAATGCCTGAATGTCGTCCCAGTCGAAGCCTCGCATGTGGATTTGTGCACAGAGCAGTTGCCGATTTGCGCATTCTATTGCAAAAAACATGCTGCTATCTTGCTCCTGAACTCTGCGAACACAGAGAACGCGGCGCCTCTCGACAGACGCGGAGGCGCTGACAATTCAGGAGACACACGACATGTCGCTCATTGCGAAACTCAAGGCCCGCGGGCAGGAAGGCAAGCCGGTGAAGGTCGGTCTGATCGGCGCGGGGAAATTCGGCTCCATGTATCTGTCGCAGGCGCCGCGCACGCCGGGCATTCATCTGGTCGGCGTGGCCGATTTGTCGCCCGACCGCGCCCGCGCGTCGCTAAAGCGCGTGGGCTGGGAAGAAGCGCGCTATTCCGCACGTTCATGGGCCGAAGCAAGAGCGAACGGTTCGACGTTTATCACCGACGACGCCGACGCCATGATCGCCAGCGATCACGTCGATATCGTCATCGACGCGACGGGCAGCCCCGCAGCCGGCATTCATCACGCGCTTCTGTGCTGCAAGCATCGCAAGCACGTCGTGATGGTCAACGTCGAAGCAGACGTGCTCGCCGGTCCGCTGCTCGCGCGCCGCGCCGAGGAAGCGGGCATCATCTACTCGATGGCCTCGGGCGATCAGCCCGCGCTCATCGCGGAGATCGTCGACTGGGCGCGCACCATCGGCATGGAGGTGATCTGCGCGGGGAAGGGCACGAAGTATCTGCCCATCTACCATCAATCGACGCCCGACACGGTCTGGGGCCACTACGGCTTCACGGAAGAACAGGTCGGCTCCGGCGACTTCAACGCGCAGATGTTCAACTCGTTCCTCGACGGCACGAAGTCCGCGCTCGAAATGGCGGCTGTGTCCAATGCATGCGATCTGCGTCCGCCCGCCGACGGTCTCGCGTTCCCCGCGTGCGGCGTCGATGATCTGCCGAGCCTGCTGCGCCCGGCATCGGAAGGGGGCATCCTGCCGCATCGCGGCAGCGTGGAAGTGGTGTCGTCGCTCGAACGCGATGGCCGCCCTGTGTTCCGCGATCTGCGCTGGGGCGTGTACGCGGTCTTCGAAGCGCCGACTGATTATGTGCGCGACTGCTTCGCCCAGTACGGCCTCAAGACCGACAGCACCGGCCGCTTCGCCGCGATGTACAAGCCGTATCACCTGATCGGCCTCGAACTCGGGCAGTCGATCGCGAGCATCGCCGTGCGCGGCGAGGCGACCGGTGCGACCGCGGGTTTTCATGGCGATGTCGCAGCTACGGCGAAGCGCGATCTGCGTGCGGGCGAGCGTCTCGACGGCGAGGGCGGCCATACCGTCTACGGCAAGCTGATGCCCGCCGCCGATTCGCTGATTCAGGGCGCGTTGCCCATCGGGCTCGCGCATAACGTGGTGCTGCAACGTCCGGTCGCGGCGGGACAGCCCGTGCGATGGAGCGATGTCGCATTCGACGCAAGCAAGGAATCGGTGCGCGTGCGGCGGGAGATGGAAGACATCTTCCGCGCCGAGATGAAGCTGGAGGTGCCCGCGCAAAAACTCGCGAGCTGAAAGCATGAAACCTGTTTGATCCCGTGCGCCCGGTCCATTCGATGGCCCGGGCGCTTCGCACTCTCAACGCCCGGTAAAGGGCGACGGAGGAGACATGAGCCAAATCAGCGAAACGCTAGGCGTTGCACAATCGGGTACGACTGACGTGTACCGCAAGATCACGTGGCGCATCATGCCGTTCATCGTGCTGTGCTATCTCTGCAATTATCTGGATCGCGTGAACGTAGGCTTCGCGAAGCTGCAGATGCTGTCGGATCTCGGTTTCTCCGATGCCGTCTATGGCCTCGGCGCGGGCATCTTCTTCATCGGCTACTTCATCTTCGAGGTGCCCAGCAATCTGATCCTGCATCGCGTGGGTGCGCGGCGCTGGATCGCGCGCATCATGATCACGTGGGCGATCATCTCGGCGCTCACGCTTCTCGTGAAGACGCCGTTCCAGTTTTATCTGGTGCGCTTTCTATTGGGCGTCGCCGAAGCGGGATTTTCGCCGGGCATCATGCTGTATCTCACGTACTGGTTCCCCGCGAAAAAGCGCGGCTTCGCGTACGGCGTGTATTACATCGCGATTCCGCTTGCGGGGATCGTCGGCGGGCCGCTGTCGGGATGGATCCTCTCGGCGTTCAGACACTCGGGCGTCATGGCCGCGTGGCAATGGCTTTTCCTCATCGAAGCGATTCCGGCGCTGATCGTCGGCATCATGGTGCTGTGGCTCATGGTCGACAAGCCGAGTCAGGCCAAGTGGCTGACCGACGATGAAAAGCGCCTCGTCACGCACGCGGTGGAACGTGAGGAAGCGGACAAGACCGCGCATCACGACGCGCGCGCGTTCCTTTCCGACGTCAACATCTGGAAGCTGTGCGGCGTGTACTTCTGCCAGATCATCGGCCTCTATGGCATCAGTTTCTGGCTGCCGTCGATCATCAAGGACAGCGGACTCACGAACGTCGAGCTGATCGGCTGGCTCTCGGCGATTCCTTATATCGTCGCGATTCCGGCGATCATTCTAACGGGCGTGAGCGCCGACAAGTTCCGCTCGCGGCGCATGCACTTTTCGGTGGCGCTCGTGATCGGCGCGATCGGCTTCGCGGCGAGTGGTTACGTGGGGCATCAACCCGCGCTCGCGGTGATCGCGCTAAGCGTCGCGGCAGCGGGCATCCTGTCGGCGCTATCGTTGTTCTGGGGCATCCCGGCCGCGTTCCTCGCCGGCACGTCCGCGGCGGCGGGCATCGCGGGCATCAATTGCGTCGGCAATCTGGCGGGTTTCGTGTCGCCTTACATGGTCGGCTGGCTAAATGTGACCACGCACAACAACAGCATCGGACTCTATGCAGTCGCGGTCTTCATGGTCATCGGGGCATTCGCGGTGCGGTCCATTTCAGGCAAGCTCGCCGATCGTTGATCCGAGATCTGGTGACGAGCGCTCGCCCGGCGCGGGCGCTCCTGGCGTAATATCGTCGCGCTTTCGGGGCCGATCGTGTGTTTTGGATCAATCGATCCAATATGAGGCGACAGTAACGATGGCACGGAGACGACCCGCATGATTACATCAACACACGCGTGTCGCAGTGTTTAATGAAACGTGCGAGAAAACTGCTATTAAAGCCGTCCGTGAGAATGCGGGTTATCAGTATCAAGGCGGTTTGCGCGGGCCCGCACGGCGCGACAGCGCGCAAAGGGCGGGGAAGGGCCGGTGTGATTGCGGCCGCCGCCGAGAAAGACGGGAATGCGCTTCTTTCCAGCGGGACTCAGCACCCTAGCCATTCAGCCAATCACACGACGCAAGTCGCATGAGGCTGATCAGCAGGCGATAGGCGCATGAAGGCACGAAGCGGAGGACGGGTGCCGGCGGCGGAGTGCGCGCCGGCGAATCTCGTACGCCGGAGTCACGGACGCCGAGCCCGTTAGCGGCGGCATGACGGTCAGCAGCGGTGCAACATCCTGTTTCAATTAAAGAGAGCCGCACGTCATCGACGAACGAGCGTCGACCGTTTACCGCCGTGAAGTGTGTGCGCCGTGTGAATGCATCTTACTGCGTCACATGCCTTTGATTCCCAATTATTGATGTACGGAAAACGAGAATGAAATCGAAAGCATTGGTGTGTGTGGTCGCCGTTCTCGCTGCGACGACGGTTGGGCAAGTGCAAGCCGCAGGATGTCTGAAGGGGGCGGCTGTTGGTGCTGTTGGTGGACACTTCGTAGGAAAGGGCCATGCGGTGCTTGGTGCCGCAGGCGGGTGTCTGGTAGGCCGTCACATGGCTAATAAGAAGGCGAAGGAGAACGAAGCCGTTCGGGCGCAGGCGCAGCCGGCTGTGCAGGGCCAACCGGTCGCACAGGCCGCGAATTCGCCCCGATAGCCGTCAGCGACTTGCAAAGTTACCGCCAGCGGAGACGTTGGTGGACTGACTTGCAAGAGCGTCGATGAGGTCATCAAGTCGGCCGTCCGGCGCATGGGGCCTGCCGTCGATAGCTGCGCGCGCCTCGTCGATCCGTTTGCACGAGGAACCGAGTTGGTGGACGCACTCGCGCGCTTTTTCTGTCGCCTGCATCCCGTCTAAACGGCTGTTCTGACGCGCCGGAGTTCAGTTCGACTCCGGCGCTTTCGCCTTTGCAGTGTGTATCCGCAGTGCTTACTTCGTCGTGAAGACCGAGATGCCGCCGTTCGGGAACTGGCTCGAAGTGCTCGGCTGGAAAGGCACATAGACCTGGCCGAGCGTGCTGTCCACCGCGACGGAGTGCGCGCCCGCTCCGATCGCCACCTTGTAGAGCAACTGTCGCGTCGTGCCGTCGATCACGCCCATCTGCGGACTGAATCCCGACGCCGCCGCCGTGCCGCTCGACACATAGTGTCGCGCGGGCAGGAAGTATCGGTTCGATGCGGAGTCGTACGTCACCTGATCGACGCCGCCGAACGGCAACGACGCCAGTTGCGCGCCCGTATTGCGGTCGAGAATCAGCGTGATGAGCGGATCGCCCGCCGAAGGATCGCAGCCCACGAGAATGTCGCTGTTCGGTCCGAGCGCAATGCCGGTGGGCGCGCACTTGCCGAGCGGGAACGCCTTGCTGATCTTGAGCGTACCGGAACTCACCGTGTTCGCCGGAATGACGTCGAGTTCGCCGTCGGGGTTGGTGGCGGTGCCATCGTTGTTGATATAAAAGTTCTTCGTGCTCGAATCATAGGTGCATGCCTCGAGTCCCGTCGATCCGTTGAAGACCAGCTTCGACACGATGGACTGCGTCGTGGTCGAGAGGATAGTGACATAGGGCGGCGTCTCGCCGGGGCTTGCGTACATCACGAGATGATCGTCCGGGTCGTAGCAGCCTTCGTCGACGCGCGAGCCCGAATTGCTGATCGGGATCGTCTTGATGGTCTTCTGTGCGTTGGTATCGACGATCTTGACCGAATCGACATCGCCTACATAAAGCGTGTTCGTCCCGGTAATTCCCACGATGCCGTCGGGACCGGATACGTCGGTCGTCTTGCCGACGCCCGCGAACGGTCCCGGAATCTGCGCGATCAGCGCGTTCGATTTCGTATCGACGACGTCGACCGCCTTGTTGTTGCGATCGGTCAGATAGTAGCGGCCTGCTTCCGCGTAGCCGATATCGAAACTGAACGGCGGGCTCGATGCATTGGGAACGGCAATATTGGTAATCAGATTCGGACTCGACGAGGCTGGATGTGAATCGTCATTTCCGCCGCATCCGGCGACGACCGCAGTGGCAGCAAGCAGTAACGCGAGCACAGGTAATTTCATGGAATGACTCCTCCTTGGTGGACCGGAACTAACGGCGTAAGCATGCGCAAGCATCTTGAACAATGCACAACAAATAAATTGATAGTTCCTATATGGAACGGTTGATGAACGTACGCATACTGAAAGTTGTGCGTCGGTGGCGCGGTGCTCTTTTAGTAATCTTGGAAGCGCTTCGAACGCTTCATGTGGCGGCCCCAAACGATGCGAGGTGGCGACAGGCTTGCGTCTTCATTCCGGCTGTCGTGAAGAGCGAGTGCATTGCGTTGTAAATCGATGGTCGGAGATTCGAAAGTCACTTTCTTCAGAAAGCGCGAGCGCTCCGGCGTCCGCAAAAAGCGGTGTCGGTAGAAACACCGACGCGCTCATGAATGCGCCGAACCATCGACTTGATCGGCTTTTTAAGCCCTTTTTCTTCTTAAGCTAGCGCTAAGGTTAGACGCAGTAAGATTCCTTCACGGATAGTTATAAAAGGCGAATGAATCGGTTGTACTAATTAAAAAAATGTCGCTGTATTGCAGAGGGCTACCGCCGCGTCATCATGTCGGCACTCTCTGGTTAGAACACCGCGTGGCACTTGCCTCCGATCAAAAGTCGAAACTGTTTTGTCGTCGGCGAGCCATCGCTCGAAGGCTTGCCTGATGCCCGGCCAATCCTGATCGAGGTTTCGCGATTGCGGCACTTGTAGACCATCGCCTGCCGGAAGATGCCTTCGAACTCGAAACCGAGCCGTTGCGCGGTCTCGCGCGAAGGCGCGTTGAGGCTGTCGCTCTTCCATTCGTCTCAGGTACGGATAATGCGGTCAGGGCATACCAGCTACAGATGCCAGGCCGTAGATCGGCAAACGACATGGAAGAACGGATAAGCAAGCCGACCACCCCTTTACTCGCAGTCAGTTTCTTCGCAGCGGATGTTCAAGCAGGCGCCGGCCCATTTCTCGGCATATACCTGCAGGAGCACGGATGGAGTCCTCACCTGATCGGCATCGTGCTGACGTTGGGCGCTATCGTGGGCGTGCTCGTGACCGCTCCAGCCGGCGCGTTGGTCGACGCGACCTATCGTCGGCGATCGCTGGTTGTCGGTGCGAGCGCTCTGACGATCGCCGCTGCCTGCTTCTTCTGGCTTTCGCGCGGCTTTTGGCCGATCGCGTTGTCACAGATCGCGACGGCCGTTGCGGGCTCGCTGATGGGCATCGCGCTGACCGGATTGACGCTCGGAGTCGGCGGTCGGGAAAACTTCGATCGCCTGTATGGCAGAACCCAGGTCGCGAACCACGCCGGAAACATAGCAGCGGCCGCACTGTCCGGCGCGCTCGGCTGGTGGCTGGGCACGGCTTGGGTGTTCGCGCTTTGTGCAGGGTTTGCAATGGCGTGCATTGCATCCGTGCTGCTGATTCCTGCCCGCGCGGTTCATCGTTACTATGCGCGGGGCCTCGCGCATCGAGACGACGAGGATCGGTCGCAAGCGCGGGCAGAGAGCATCCGCGTGTTGCTGCACTCCCGTCCGCTCCTGTTGCTGGCCATCGTGCTGGCGACCTTCGGTCTCGGTAACTCTGCCATGTTGCCGCTCTACAGTCTTGCCCAGGCGGCGGCTCACCACGGCAACGCCAGCCAAATAACCGCGGCGAACATCATTGTCTCGCAAGTCGTGATGCTGGCGGCGGCTGTCTGTGCGAGCCGCATCATTCGCCGTTGGGGGTTCTGGTGGGTCATTCTCGTGACGCTGCTAACACTTCCGCTGCGAGCATTGGCCGCGGCCACGTTGACGACTACGTGGGGCATCGTGCCTGTGCAGGTATTGGATGGGTTGGGCGCGGGCCTCCAAGGCGTCGCGATACCGGCGCTCGTCGTCCACCTGCTGCATGGAAGCGGGCGAGTGAACCTCGGGCAGGGAGCGGTGAAAAGCGTAGAGGCGGTGGGCAGCTGCCTGAGTCCATTGCTCGGCGGATGGCTCGCCAGCCGTTTCGGCTATCCGACGGCCTTCGTTACGCTGGGAAGCCTGGCGATTCTTTCGCTGGCGATCTGGATCGCGCAAGGAGCGGTGATAAGGCGCGCTTGCGAAACGCGCCGCGACGAACTTTCCAGGATGGCCGACGTGGATGGTTCGGCGCTGCTTTCCTAGCGTGAGTCATTCGGGTGCACAGCGCAGCATCGATGATACGACCGTGGGACGCGGCGGATCGCTCCACCGTAATTGTGCTCACCGCAAGCGACCGTCCCGACATCATTCCGTTGTTCCGCATGCGGCTGTATGAGAGCACTGACAGCTTGGCGCTCGTACAGACCCGAGAGGAATCAGTTCATTGATAGGGCAGGTTATTTCGAAAGGAAGCCCGCCTCTGGCATCGGAACGTCGGGCGAGCCGACATCGCCGGCGAGATATTGGCGACGCCGCTTCAAGAGCAAGCCTGCGTTGATGTCATGCTCGCGCGCGATCCCGGCCGGTCGCTTATCGAGTGGTTCCCCGCACACGCCGACTACATGGATTCGGCGCTGGCTCCGTGGCCGGCGACGGCGGTGCGCCGCCAGCCTGTCGAGACGGTGATCGCGCGGCGCGTGCCCGCTGTGCTGGCGCGGCTCACCCTGCTTACACATCCTCCAGTGTCTCGCCGCGCTCTGCGATGATGCGTCCCAGCTCGCGCGTCGAAGGCACGCGCCGCATCGGATTCGTCGACTCGGCCTCGTCTTCGGCGAGATTCTCGATGATCGTCAGCAGTACCTTCCGCGCAACGTTGATATCGCGCTCACTCAATCCCGTTACGCTGATCTCGTTGACTTCTTCCGCGAGAGGCACCAGCTTTCTTTTCAGCGCGCGGCCCTCGGCGGTGAGGTACACATGCGTGTTCTTCTTGTTGTCCGGGCGCTGCTGACGTTCGACGAGTCCGAGCTTTTCCATCGCGGTGACGGCCGCAAACGTCGTGGGCGCCATCACGCCTGCCTGTTCGCTCAGTTCGCGCTGCGTGAGGCCATCCGTTTCCCACAGGATGCGCAAAAAGGTCCAGTGCCCGAACGAAACCGAATGCTCGGCGAGCCGCATCTGCAGCGCGCGCACCATCGAGCGGGTCGCGTCCTTCACCAGGTGCGCGAGGCGATCATGGGGCACGGCTTCGTGCCAGTGACGCAAGATTTCAGCCGTCTCACGCGGTGCGCCTTCCACAGTCTTCTTTCGTGTCATGACGATCTCTTCTTTCCGAACCAGAGGTCCTGCCTAGCCGACATCATATCCGCTCGATCCGCCGCCTTCCCATTCGCAATCCGCGCCGCATGTCTCGGTGCAAACCCGAGCTTGTTAGCGTGGTGGCGGGTCCTTATCATTATAGTTAGATATCGAATAAAAAACTTTCGATGGGGGCCGGATTCGACCCCGCATCGTTCCTGTGTGCAGACGCAACGGAGACGTCTTGTGGCCAAATCCACAGTCACGGAGTTCATGTCGGAAGCCGACGCGACGGCCGCGCGCATCGAGGCCACTTATCACAAGGTCACGTGGCGACTGATGTCGTTCATTTTCGTGTGCTGGGTGCTGAACTACCTCGATCGCGTAAACGTGAGTTTCGCGCAACTAAATCTGAAGCAGGATCTCGGCCTGTCCGATGCCGCTTACGGACTTGGCGTGAGTCTGTTCTTCATCGGCTATATCCTGCTCGAAGTGCCGAGCACGTTGTGGCTCAAGAAGATCGGCGCGCGGCTCACGATCTCCCGCATCATGATTCTGTGGGGTGGCATTTCCACGGCGATGGCCTTCATGACGTCGCCCGCGCAGTTCTATGTCGCGCGCATTCTGCTGGGCGCCGCGGAAGCGGGCTTCTGGCCCGGCATCATCCTGTACCTGACGTATTGGTATCCCGGCGCGCGGCGTGCACGCATCACGTCGCGCTTTTTGCTCGCGATTGCAGCGGCGGGGATCATCGGCGGTCCGCTCTCGGGCTGGATTCTGCACAACTTCACCGGCACCCTCGGATTCAAGAACTGGCAATGGCTGTTCTTCCTCGAAGGCCTGCCGGCGCTGGCGATGGGCATCGTTGCGTTCTTTTATCTGGTCGACCGGCCGCAGGACGCGCGCTGGCTCGACGACGACCAGAAGAAGATCATCCTCGATGCGCTCGCCGCCGACCGCGCGGAGAAGAAACCGGCGAAGCATACGCGCCATCAACTGCTGGTCGCGCTGAAAGACCCACGCGTTTATATTCTCGCGGCAGGTTGGGGCACCGTGCCTCTGTGCGGAACGATCCTGAACTACTGGACGCCGACGATCATCCGTCAGGCGGGCGTCGCTGACGTGCTGAACGTCGGCCTGTTGTCTGCGTTGCCGTACATCATCGGCGCGCTTGGCATGTTCGCGGTGGCGCGCAGCTCGGACGTGACGCTCGAACGGCGCTGGCACTTTTTCGTCTGCACGGCGGTGGGCGCACTGGGCGGCTTCCTGCTGCCAGTGCTTTCCGGAAATTCCGTCGCGGCCATCGCATGCCTCGGCATGATCTCGATTTCTTACTTCGGCGCGGCCGCGATCATCTGGTCGATTCCGCCCGCGTATCTATCGGATGACGCGGCGGCCGCAGGCATCGGCGCGATCAGTTGTCTCGGGCAAATCGGTGCGTTCTGCGGACCGATCGCGCTTGGCTGGATCAAGACGATGACAGGCAGTCTCGCAATCGGCTTGTCCGCGATCGCCGCGCTCGTGGTTCTCGGCGGCTTTGCCGTGCTGATCGGCGTGCCCGCGAACAGCTTGCGCGAGCATGCGGAAAAGCACGCGTGAGTCGCTCGAACCACGCGGCCGCGGAGATCGGCTTTCTCGCAGCACGACGGCGCCTTCCGGCGCCGTTTTTTTTGGACGGCTCCACGCGATCCTTCAGGGAAAACCCTCTTGATTCAAAATCATTAGATATCTAATATTAAGTCCATGAATGCGGCGAGGATGAACCAGCCGCGCAGATGATCAACGAAGCGGGAGAGTGCGGAGATGAGCGAGACGGCGAGCAGCGAACTGTCCTTCAGGACGCTCATTGTGGTGAAGAAGAACCCCGTCGCGGACGGCATTGTGAGCTTCGAATTGCGTGATCCGGAAGGCGGCGCGCTCGCGCCCTTCACCGCGGGTGCGCATGTGACAGTGCGCGTGCCGAGCGGTGTGAACCGCAACTATTCGCTGTGCAACGATCCGGACGAGACCGACCGCTACGTGATCGCCGTGAAGCGCGACGCTTCCGGCCGAGGCGGCTCCCTCAGCATGACCGATGACGTGGAGGAGGGCGATCGCATCGAAGTATCGGAGCCGCGCAACGAGTTCGGATTGAGCGAGCGCGCGCGCAGCTTCGTGTTCGTCGCGGGCGGCATCGGCATCACGCCGATTCTGTCGATGATGCGTCATCTCAAGGCCACGTCCGGTCCGCGTTTCAAGCTCTATTACGTGTCGCGCAGCGCAGAAACGACCGCGTTTCTCGATGAATTGTCGAGCGCGGAGTGGAAGCCGCACGCGGTGATTCACCACGATCACGGAGACCTCGCCAACGCCTTCGATTTCTGGCCGGTCTTCGAAAAGCCCGCCAGCGGCGCGCATGTCTACTGTTGCGGTCCGCGCGCGCTCATGGACAGCGTGCACGACATGACCGGTCATTGGCCGACCGGCACCGTGCATTTCGAGAGCTTCGGCGTGGATCAGTCGCGCGCGGCGGAAAACACGCCCTTCAGCGTGAAGCTCGAACGCTCGGGCCGTTGTTTCGAGATCCCGAAGGACCGGTCGATCCTGGAAATTCTGCGCGACAACGGCATCCGCGCGCCGAGTTCGTGCGAGAGCGGCACCTGCGGATCGTGCCGCACCACGCTGTGCGCCGGTGAGGCGGACCACCGCGACATGGTGCTCGGCGACGACGAGAAGCGCGATCAGATCATGATCTGCGTGTCGCGTGCGAAGAGCGAAGAACTTGTACTCGATCTTTGAAATATCTGGAGAAGCGTAGATGCTCACGCATGAAGAAAACGAATTGCTGTGCCGTGTAGAAGGCAATGCACCGATGGGCCAGCTGATGCGCCGCCACTGGACGCCCGTGTGCCTCATCGAGGAAGTCAGCGAGCCGGACGGAGCGCCCGTGAAGGCGCGCGTGTTCGGGGAAGACCTCGTCGTCTTTCGCGACACCGACGGCAACGTCGGCGTGATGGACGAGTACTGTCCGCATCGGCGTGTCTCGCTCGTGTACGGGCGCAACGAGGATTGCGGCCTGCGCTGCCTCTATCACGGCTGGAAGATGGACGTGAAGGGCAACGTGATCGAGATGGTGTCCGAGCCTTCGTCCAGCGACATGACGAAGAAGGTCAAGCACAAGGCGTATGAAACGAAGGAATGGGGCGGCTTCGTGTGGGCGTACATGGGCCCGCAGGACGCGATTCCGGCGTTCGTGCCGCCCGCGTGGGCGCCGACCGAGGACTCGCGCGTCTCCATCGCGAAAGCCATTCTTCCGTGCAACTGGGCGCAGATTCTGGAAGGCGCCATCGACTCCGCGCACAGTTCGAGCCTGCATTCGTCGGACTTCGTGCCGGCGCGCGTCGGCGGCGCGGAAGCGACTTCGAAGAACTGGCTGCGTCCGTCGACGGACAAGGCGCCGCGTTTGCAGGTGCATCGGACCGAATACGGCTTTCGTTACGCCGCATTGCGACGTCCGATCCAGAACGCCGCCACGCACGATTACGTACGCTCGACGGTGTTCGTCGCGCCCGCTACCGCGTTGATTCCGCCGAACAATCTGTACAACGTCGCCAATATCAATGTGCCGTGCGACGACACCAGCACCGCGTTCTATTTCATGGCGTGGGGCCATCCGGACAAGACGCCTGAAACGGAAACATGGCGCAAGTTTCTCGGGCAGCAGGTCGGCATCGATCTCGATGCTTTCTATCGGCCGCTGCGCAATCACGACAACCGCTTCTGGCAGGATCGCGAGGCCATGAAGGCGGGTAACTTCACCGGCATCAAGGGCTTCCCGAATCAGGACATCGCGATGTGGCTGACGATGGGCCCGATCGCGGACCGCACCGAAGAACGGCTCGGCGCGAGCGATGTCGCCGTGGTCGAGTTTCGCCGCCGCATGCTCGATGCGCTGAAGGCGTTCCAGGCGGGCGAAGCGGCCATCGGCACGGGTGACAAGGCGATCCCGCGCAGCGTGTGTTCGTTTCAGGCGATGGTGCCGAAAGACACCGACTGGAAGCAGTACCCCGCGCGGCCGGTGTGGGTCGAGGCGGCCGGACAAGCCTCGCCTGAACTCGAATCGAACTATCAGGTTCAGGTCTGATGCAGAAGATCCGCCTGGGCGTTGTGGGACTCGGCCGCGCTTTTTCGCTGATGCTGCCGACTTTTCTCGCGGACACGCGAGTGCAACTGGTCGCCGCCTGCGATCCGCGCGCAACGGCGCGTGCGCAGTTCGAGGCCGATTTCGATGCGCCGTCCTTCGACGACATCGACGCGCTCGCCCGCAGGCCTGACATCGATGCCATCTATATCGCGAGCCCGCACCAGCTCCATGCGGTCCATACGCGCATTGCGGCGGCGCACGGCAAACATGTGCTCGTCGAAAAGCCGATGGCGCTGTCGCTCGCCGAATGCGACGACATGATCGATGCATGCCGCGTGGCGGATGTGCATCTGATCGTCGGCCATTGCCACAGCTTCGATACGCCTTATCTGCGTACGCGTGAACTGATTGCATCAGGCGCGTTCGGCGCGGTCCGGATGATTCACGCGCTCAACTACACCGACTACTTGTACCGGCCGCGCCGTCCCGAGGAACTGAAGACCGAAGAGGGCGGCGGCGCGGTGTTCAGCCAGGCGGCGCATCAGGTCGATATCGTGCGCATGCTCGCGGGCAGCCGTGCGACGCGCATACGCGCGGCCGTCGGCAAGTGGGATGCAAAGCGTCCGACCGAAGGCGCGTACACCGCGACGCTGTGGTTCGAGAACGGCGCATTCGCCACGCTTTGCTACAACGGCTATGCGCATTTCGACTCGGACGAGTGGACCGGATGGATCGGCGAAATGGGACAGCAGCGCAATGCCGACGAATACGGCGTCGCGCGCCGAAAGCTGTCGCGGGTGACCTCGTCCGATGACGAAGCGCGTCTCAAGGCAGCGGGGACTTACGGCGGAAACGCCTACACGCCCGTGTCGCCAGTGGCCGATGCGCGCCGGCATCAGCACTTCGGTCCTCTGATCGTGTCGTGCGAGCGCGGCGATTTGCGGCCCTTGCCGCATCAGATCGTCGTGTACGGGGACGAACGGCGCGAGTGCATCGAACTCGAGGCGCCGAGCGTGCCTCGCGCGGAAGTGATCGACGAATTGATCGGCGCCGTGCACGGCGGCATCGCGCCACTGCACGACGGCGAGTGGGCGCGCGGGACGCTCGAGATATGTCTCGCGATGCTTCGTTCGAACGCCGAATCGCGCGATGTGCTCATTGGCGGCTAAACAACCAATTCCAGGAAACGTTGACTATGGCAAAGCTGAACCTTTCTATTGCAGTGGGCAACTACGATCGCATGCGGCCGCTGGTCGACGGCGAAGTGCAGATCGACGGCGTCGATCCCGTCTTCATGCTTCAGGAACCGGAGGAAATCTTCTTTCGCGCCTTTCGCCATGCGGATTACGACATCTGCGAACTCTCGCTCTCCAGCTACAGCGTGAAGACCGCAGCGGGAACGAGCCCGTATATCGGCGTGCCGATATTTCCGTCGCGTGCGTTTCGCCATACGTCGATCTATGTGCGCAACGATCGCGGCATCGAGACGCCGGCCGATCTGAAGGGCAAACGCATCGGCGTGCCCGAATATCAGTTGACGGCCAACGTGTGGGCGCGTTTGTTCCTCGAAGAGGATCACGGACTGAAGGCGTCGGACGTCACCTGGATTCGCGCGGGTTATGAGGAAGCCGGCCGTCTCGAGAAGATCAGTCTCAAGCTGCCCGACGATGTTCGGCTCGAAAATGCGCCCGAGAATCAGACGATCTCCGGCATGCTCGCGTCCGGCGAAATCGATGCGCTCATCGGGCCTCGCGCGCCGTCGTGTTTCACGGACGGCCATCCGAATGTGAAGTATCTCTTCGACGATCCGCAGAAAGCGGCCGCCGACTGGTACTCACGCACGAAGCTCTTTCCGATCATGCATCTGCTGGGCGTGCGGCGTACGCTTGCGGAGCAGCACCCGTGGCTGCCGGGCGCGGTGGCGAAAGCCTTCGAAAAGAGCAAGGCGATCGCGCTCACGAAGCTGAGCGATACGTCCGCGACCAAGGTCACGCTACCTTTCGTCGAAGAGCAATTGCGCAATGCACGCCGGCTGATGGGACACGACTTCTGGCCATACGGCTTCGAGCCGAACCGGCATGTGCTGTCGCGCTTTCTGAAGCGCCATCACGAAGAAGGGCTGTCGATCCGGCTGCTGCAGCCGGAGGAATTGTTTCATCCGGCTACGCTGGAGAGCTTCAAGATTTGAGCGTGCCTCGCAGCGTCCTCTCCAATGTGATCCGGCGCATGACCACTCCACGCACGAGACATCGCCGACTAAACGAGCCGCAAGCGGCAACGGGAGACATCATGCAGGCACGACATCCAGCAGATGAAACGCGCAGCGTGGTCCTGCAGGACGTGATCAACCAGCGCGGGCTGTCGCGGTTCCAGGTCGTCACGTTCGTGCTTTGCTTTCTGATTCTCGTCCTCGACGGCTATGACACCGTAGTGGTCGGCTACATCGCGCCGGCGCTCGCGGCGCACTTCGGGGCCACGCCCGCGCAGCTCGCACCAATGTTCGGCGCAGGCCTCTTCGGGCTGACGCTCGGATCGTTCATCTTCGGTCCCGTTGCCGACCGCTTCGGACGCAAGCCGACATTGCTAGCATCGATTGCGATTTTCGCGCTCTTCAGTCTGATGTCGGCCTGGGCGAATTCAATCGGCATGCTCATCGCGTTGCGTTTCCTGACGGGCCTCGGATTGGGTGGCGCCATGCCGAACGCGTATACGCTGGCGGCGGAGTATTGCCCCGATCGCCTGCGTTCGACACTCGTCGCGCCCATCGGATGCGGAATCGCCGTAGGTGGCGCGCTTGGCGGACTTGTCGCGTCGCGGATGATCGGCGCTTTCGGCTGGCAATCGATGCTCGTCCTGGGCGGTGTCCTGCCGCTGCTCGTTATCGCCGTGCTGGTGCCCTGGCTCCCCGAATCTGCGCGATACCTCGTGGCGCGCGGTGGAAGGGAAAGGCAGGCGCGCTCAATCCTGCAAAAGATCGCGCCCGACGCCGGTTTCCATGACGTGGTGATCATGAGCGAAGAGCGGCGGGTGCAGGGGCAGGCGATCAGCCAGTTACTGAAGCCGGGCGTCGGCGGCGGCACGCTGTTGCTTTGGACGACGGCGTTCATGACGCTCTTTGTCATCTACTTCCTCGGCAACTGGCTGCCGATCCTGATTCAGCAGAGCGGGCTGTCGTTCCGGAACGCATCGCTGATGACGGCGCTCTATCTCACCGGCAACAGTCTCGGCGCAATTCTGCTAGGCGTGCTGATGGATCGCATGAATCCGCAGTACGTGCTGTGCGGCGCGTTCGTCTGTGCCGCGATCAGCCTCGCATCGTTCGGCCATCTTTCCGGCACGCCCGCTCTGGCATTGCTGGCGCTCCTCATTACCGGCGTCGGCACCGGCGGCACGATGACCGGCACGAACATTCTTTCGGCAGGCTACTACGCAACGGCGGGACGTGCGACCGGCGTTGCCTGGACGCTCGGCATGGGCCGTGTAGGCTCGATCGTTGGATCGATGATCGGCGGCGCGATGCTGGCCGCGCACTGGGGGCCGAAGGTCATCTTCGGCGTCGTCGCTGCGCCGCTTGTCGTCGCAGCAGTCAGCGTTTCCGCGCTAGCGCGCTATCGATCTCGCCACGCCGATGCCGAGCGCGAGGAAGAGGAAGCCGCAATCGGATCGCCGGCACGTTGAAACGGACAAGACGGCATACCTGATTTAAAGGTAACGAGAGCCAGAGATCATTCGCCGGGAGCGGCGGCGCATTACCCTGAGTTGAGAGCTAGGACAAACCCTGAAAGATAGCTTACATTGTTACGGTATATTTCGTCGTGGAGACCATATCGAAAGATTACGTGCGGCAGGGAAAATGAAAGCGTTGAAGGTGTTGCACAGCGAATCGTCCACGGGTTGGGGCGGGCAGGAGATTCGTACTTTGAAGGAGATGCTCGCGTTGCGTGAGCGCGGGCACATTGTGGAAGTCGTTTGTCCCCGGGACGCGGGAATCGGCATCCGCTCGGCCGAGCTAGGTTTCAAGGTCCACTACGCGCGATTGCGAGGTGTGGGCGACATCCGGTCGCTAATGTCGGTCCAGGCGCTTTTGCGGCGCCATGCGTTTGATGTGCTGAACACGCACAGCGGTCATGACAGTCTTGTCGCGGGCACAGCCGCGCGATTCGTGGGTACGCCGCTAGTGGTGAGGACTCGCCATCTCGCGCTGCCAATCAGTTCACTCGCCACTTACAACTGGATACCGCATCGCGTGATCGCAGTAAGCCAGTATGTTCGACGATACCTGATCTCGGTCGGCGTTTCGGCTGATCGCGTCGAGACGATCTATGACGGGATCGTGAAGCCAGAACCCATCGCGCAATCGACGCTGCGCGCGGAACTCGGGCTTGGCTCGGATGCAGTGATTTGCTGCATGGTCGCGATCATGCGCGACAAGAAGGGGCATGAAGACCTGATCTCCGCAGCACAACCTCTTCTAGCGCGGCGTTCAAACCTGCACATCGTGATGGCAGGAAATGGCGAACGTTTCGACGAGATAAAAGGTGTCGTCGATGGTCTCGGGCTTGGACGACGTATCCATTTGATCGGATTCCGCACCGATATTCCGAACGTGCTGCGCGGCTGCGACTTATTCGTACTGCCCACTCACCAAGAAGCGCTCGGCCAGTCGTATATCGAGGCGATGGCGGCGGGGCTGCCTGTGATCGGTACTGACGTCGATGGTGTGCCCGAACTCATCAAACACAATGTCAACGGTTTGCTGGTGCCGCCGAAGAACCCCGACGCGTTGCGCGCCGCGCTCGTGCAACTGATCGACAATCCGGATCAGCGCACGCGGTTCGGTGAGGCGGGCCGCCGCATGACAAAAGACAGATTTAGTGTCGACGATATGGCGGACGAGACAATCGACTTCTATTTGCGCGGACTGCACCGACAGGAACGTCACGCATGAAGGGTCGCGCGCGTTCTGTTCCAGTGCTGATGTATCACCACGTCAGTAGCTCGCCAGGAATGATCACGGTCAGCCCCGAACATTTCGGGGCACAGATGGCGTATCTGGAGAGAGCCGGTTACCGCACCCTTGGCTCACAGCAACTATCCGCCTATCTGGCAGGGGAACCGGTGCCTGCAAAGTCTGTGGTTTTGACTTTTGACGACGGCTATCTGGACAACTGGGTTCACGCACATCCGGTGTTGCAACGGCATGGCTTCACAGCCCTTTGCTTTCTGGTGACTTCTTGGCCGCGCGACGGTGAAGTGCGGCCGAATGCGAGTAGTGCGGTTAACCTGACGGAACTCCCGCGCTTGCTTAACCATCGGGAAGGCGAGCTTGCGATTCGCAGCGGTCGTGCCGATGAAGCGATTCTGCGCTGGTCGGAGATCGACGCGATGCGCGTAGCCGGAACGTTCGAGTTTCACAGCCATACGCATACCCATGAACGTTGGGACCTGATCACGCCGAATCGCGACGAGAAGCGCGCACGTTTGACCGACGACCTCATCGCCGCCCGACAGATGCTCGAGGCGCGACTGGGGGACGTTTCAGATCATCTGTGCTGGCCTCAAGGCTACTATGACGAGGACTATCAGCAGATCGCGCTCGACGCAGGCTTCCGCAATTTCTACACCTGTCATACGGGTGCCAACGAAAGCGATCACGGGCGTGCGCTGACCGCGGGACGCTCGATCAACCGGCTCGAAGTGCGCGACCGCCCCGCGTCCTGGCTTGCCAGCCGCCTGTGGGTCCACAGTCGGCCCGCGCTTAGCCGCGCCTATCTACGGATCAAGCGCTGAGCCGCTCCATTTGGGTCGACTCGTCGATGTTTGCGAGCACTGCACGCAGCTAGCTGATAGGTGCATTGTGGCGTCGATATCATGATCGCGCGCGCTCGTCGCCGTCCGGCCGGTCACCGTGACGGGCGCAAGCGTGACTTCCGGCCGGCTCTGGATCTCCTGCGCCTGCGCGGAGTGGATCTCGCAAGTGACAGTTCTCAGCCGAGAGGCGTTGAATGAATTCGCGCGTATTGGCTTTGTCGCGAACGAAGGGAAAGTCGGCGGCCAGCGGCCTCTAGGACGGCCGACCGCAGCGAGAAGCGCACCTGCTTCAGGCGGTCCGATCAGTCATCGTCGTCGTCAGCAGCGGCAACCGTCTTCGAGCCGTCGGGCGTGATGTTCGTATAGATCGAATGCGGTTGCGGATACGGCCGGTCACCCATCACGCCTTTCCACAACACCTGGTTGAACAGGTCCGGCGGAATGCGATCTTCCTTCGAGAAGTCGAAGCCCTTCGTCGCGTCAGCCCAGTACGTCGCATCGTGCAGGGGATGAATGTCCTCGCCTTGGGCGAACTGATTGCCGCCGGCATTCACCACTTTGCCGACATTCGTGTTCTCGAGAATCGTCGATGCGACCGCGGTGTAGGTCCACCGCCCGTCCGAATGCGTGTCGAACAGATCGGACATTGGGCGGGCGTAGGCCGTGTTGAGATCGATATGCTGCGTGCCGAGCAAATCCTCGATGGTACGCAGCGCGTTGACCTGGCTGTACGCGGTGCTGACGACGGCATGCTTCTTCACATACGGACCCACGACATAAGCGGTGGAACGATGTGAATCGACGTGATCGGAGCCGGCCTGCGAATCGTCCTCCACGACGACGATCAACGTATCCGCCGCGTACGGGCTGTGCGCGACGGTCTCGACCAGCTTGCCCACCGCGAAGTCGTTATCCGCTTGCTCTTGTTCGGCCGAACCCATCTGGCCGACGTTCGTCGCATAGCTGCCGGTATGGTCCGAGCCCATGCGCACGAATTCGAACGACGGCAACTGGCCGTTCGCCACGTATTGCTGGAACTCGCGGTTCCATTCGAGTTCGCGGAAAGTATCCGGGTAAGCCTGGTCGAATCCGCGATAGTAGTGGTCAGTCAGATTGACGAGCGTCGGCTTGAGCGGATTGGCCTGCACGATGTTGGCGCCCGCGGGATCGAGCAGTGGATTGGCGACGGTGCCGATGCTGCCGACATTGTTCACCATACCGCCGTAGTTCCGCACGGATCCGCCCGCCTGCAGCACTGCATCGTAAATATTGGCCTTCTGATAGCCGAACGGTGCATCCGGCACCGAAACATCGGCGATGCCGGGCAGTGCGTTGGCGGCGCCTCCGGGCAACGAGGCCGTCGCCGTCGTGTATGCGCCGTTGGTGGCCGCGTCGCGGGAAGCGGTGGTCGAAAGACCGACGGGCAGGCCACGATTCGAGCCTTCCGATTCGTACGCCATGCCACGCTTCACGCCCGCGTAGTTCTCCTGTTGCGACACTTCTTCTGTCGGCGTGACGTGTGCGTGCTGCACCCAGGACCAGCCGTCCATCGAGCCGTCGCCCGGATCCGTGAAGTTGTCGATCGTGACGAAGTTGCTGGCAATGCCATGAAAGTTCGGCGTGGTGGCCTTGCCGTACATCGTCAGCGTCGGATCGCCGTTCGCGCCGTTGCCGAGATCGCCGAGAATCTGATCGTAAGTGCGATTCTCCTTGACGATATAAATCACATGGCGAACACGCTGGCGCATGAAGTTCATCACTTCGCGCTCACGTTCCGATTCCCTCACGGAGTAGTGATTGTTCTCGTTCACCTGACTGGTCAGCCGTTCGAGCGCGTCCTGACGCGGCACCGGTGCGCTGACCAGACTGCTCTTTTCGAGTCCGAACTGGTATTGCGCCGTGCTGCCTCCCGGCGTGTAGAGTGGATTCGGACCGGTGACCGACTTGCCGTTGATGATGTACATCTCGGAGCTGTCGGCGCTGAGGGTGATGTCCTTTGGCGCATATGCAGTCGGGATCAGGCCGTCTACGTGACAGCCGCGCTCGCCGTTAAGCGAGATCACCGCGATGGAGTTGTCGCCGTTGTTCACCGCGTACAGCGTCCTGCCGTCCTTCGAGACGGTCACGCTTACGGGATCCCGGCCGCTGTACTTGCCCCTCCCGCCATCGCGATGCTCGTGTTCTTCTTCCGTGCGCGCGGCGATGTCGATGGTCTGCTCCACGTTGCGGCTTGCGGTATCGATGACGGCGATCTGATCGGCATTCGAGACCGCGACATAGAGCTTCGACTGGTCCGGCGAGAGCGCCATGCCATAGGCATTGCCGTTCAAGGCAATGCGCTTGATGAACTGCGGCGAGTTCGGATTGGCCAGATTGAGCACGACGACTTCGCGGTCGCGCACTGAAGAGACGAACGCCGTGCCATCGGCCTTGAGCGAAACGGCCCACGGATATTCGCCGCCCGCGACACCGCTCTGCCCCGAGGTGTGGAAGGGGCGCAGATCGTAGTCGGAGACGAGCGTATTCGTCGACGTGTCGATGATAGAGATGGAATCGTTGTAGTTGTTCGCGACGACCAGCGTACGACCGTCGGCCGACAAAGCGAGACCGCCCGCGTTCGGCTTCACGCCTGCACCGATGCCCGTGGTGTGATTCAGCGCGATGGCAGCGGTCTGCGACCATTGCGCCGATGGGCTCGCCGACGCGCGGCCGTACACGTACACCTTGTCGTCGGCGCCGCCCGTTCCGTACAGTATCTGGTTGCCCTTCCACGCCAGGCCGTCGAACGCGTTCGGCTGATGGATCGCCTGCATCAACTTCGGGACGGCCTTGTTCGCTCCCGATACGTCGTATATGAAGATGTATTGAGTCGAGTCGGCCGCGTCGAGCGTGGCGTTGTTCGCGCCCGTGTACACCGTGTTATAGCCGGCGGTGATAACGGCGAGCGTGTTGCCGTCCGGGCTGAGCTCCGACTTGATGGCGCCGCTCGCGATCTGCTGCGGCTTCGCCGCGAGATGCGGATTGAGCAACTGCTGCACGGCACCCGGTATCGCCCGCGGCGAGATGAATTGACCTGTCGGCAGTAATTCCATCTTGCTTTCAGATTCGGCGCGAGCCTGAAAGGTTGGCAAAAGAATGGATACTGTAAGCAATCCTAATGTAATGTAAGGTCTAGTCAGCCGCAGGTTTTTCATTCTTGTCTCTCCAGATGGACAACGGAATTCGGCGTGTCCCCGGACACGAAAAGAACGTCGTGGCATGCATTTATTGTCGGAGCGTCGACCGGAAGCTCACGTTCTGGCAAGTATGCTTTTTAAGCGCATCCGCAAAATCTAGCTTTCGTACGTGTCAGATACGTGAATCGACGTGATTCGATTCGATCGAACGCAGAGGATGAGCCGGTGCAACGGACCTTCGGCGTGGGTTGACGACGACCTGCGCCAACCGGCCATTCGCGGACGGTCTTGCCAGGACATCGAAACAGCCATGACTGAGGACTCAGGGCCGGGCGGATTCTCGCTCGCATCGACGCCGCGCCGGGCGGCCTCCCGAAGTCGAGCTGGCCTTCGCCATCGCGCGCTATGCCGCGATAGTAGGCCGTGCGATCGTCGATCACACGGCCGTCATGTCAATAGCCGTTTCCAGATGAAAGCGCCTCCGTCGGGCCGGGAAGCGCGCGTGCGAAACCACATTCCGGACGCGGGACACTCGCACGTTCCGTAGTCGCCTCTGGCGCCATCGCAAGATGTCGTGACGATAGTGCCGCCGTGCGACCGGCGGCACTGCCTTTTCACAAGGCGGTTGCTTTATTGATTGCTGAAGTCGATGTGCTTCACGAATACGATCTTGCCGCCATCGTTCTTGACGATGTTGTAGCCGTGTAGACCGTCGCCGTTTGCATCGAACGTGTACGTGCCTTCAACACCCTTGTAGCCCTTGATATCGTGCAACGCCTTCGCGATATCGTCTGCCTTGGTGCTATTGGCATTCTTGATCGCGGTCGCCAGCAACTTGACCGAGTCATAAGCCCACGCGGAATAGAAGTCCGGCTCGACCTTATAGGCCGCGCGATACTTCTGTGCATAAGCCTGTGCCTCCGGGCTCGAATCGGGCGAGAAGTCGGCGATCGAATAGGAACCGTACAGCGCGTCGCCGCCGAGCTTCATTGCGGTTGCCGTCGATACGGACGGTGAACCGATCCAGTCCGCTTTCACGCCGAGCTGACGCAACTGCTTGCCGAAAATGGCGACATCGGTCGAATTGGCGATATACGTCGCGACGATGTCGGCGCCCGAGTTCTTCACGGCCAGCACGATCGGCGTGAAGTCCTGCGAATTGCTGTTGAAGCCTTGCACGATCACCGGTGTGATGCCCGCCGCTTTCAGCGCTTCCGTCAGATTGTTCTTCCCGCCGTTTCCGAATGCATCGGTCGAATGTATGACCGCCCATTTCTTCAGCTTCATCGTATTGACGCCGTAATCGGCAATCACCTTTGCCGAATAGCCGTCGTTCGGACGCGCGCGGAAGATCCACGGATTGTTCGTATGCGTGAGGCCGACGTCGGTGCCGCCCACGAGAATCGGCATGCGTGCGCGCATGACGGTCGGCGAGATCGCCTGAATCTGGGTACTGCGCACCGTCGCAATCAGTGCGGACAGATTGCCCGCGCTCGTCAGCTTCGAAATTGCGAGAACGGAGCCCGGGTTCGTGCTCTGGTTGTCCTCGTTGCGCACTTCGAGCTGATGGCCAAGCACGCCGCCCGCCTTGTTGATTTCGTCCAGCGCAAGCTTTGCACCGTTCGCCTGATAGATGCCGGCTTCGGAGCTTGGCCCGGTGCTCTCGGTCATCATGCCGAATGTGATGGGGTCGGCCGCGAGCGCGTGCGACGACGCCAGTGTGAGCGCGGCAGTGGTAGCGGTCATGGCCATGACGGCCGCAAGCCGTGCGGATTTTGTTTTCATAACGTGTCTCCAGACGTTGAAGGCCCGGAGCCCGATGCAGTGGTCATGTTCGTCGCGGGCCCCGGGTTGCGCAGTTTCATTCCTGCGGCGCGGATCGCTTGTGTGCGACGAGGTTCATCAGACGCTGATCGCGCCATGCATTGCGCGCCGGCCGTTGCTCGGCCGGCAATGCGGCAAGACGTTCCTGCTCCAGCTTGCCGATCAGGGCATCGGTCCACGCGCGAGGCGCCGCCTGTTTCGCGATGTCGTGATACAGCGGGCCGTAGCGCGCGCAGTAATCGCGAATGCCGCCCGGCGCGTTGAGGTCGATGGTTTCCATCGGCCCCATGAACGACCAGCGCAGGCCGAGACCGTCCTTCACGGCTTTGTCGATATCGGCGCCGCTCACGTAGCCGTCTTCGACGAGGCGGAATGCTTCGGCGAGCAGCGCGCCTTGCAGACGGTTCACGATAAAGCCCTGAATCTCTCGACTGACGACGATCGGCACCTGCCCGGCGCGCGCATAGATCGCGCGTGCGCGTTCAATGACGGCCGGGTCGGTCCACGGCGCGGGAACCAGTTCGACGAGCGGCACGACGGACGGCGGGTTGATCGGATGGCCCACGAAGCAGCGCTCGCGGCACGCGATCCCTTCGGTAAAGGCCGACGCCGGGATACCCGAAGTCGAACTCGCGAGCAGCGTCCGGGGACCCACCAGCCGGTCGAGCTTCGCGTAGATTTCCTTCTTCGCATCGACTGTCTCGCGGACGTTCTCCTGCACGAAGTCCGCGTCGCGCACCGCGTCTTCGAGTGAACCGGTCGCGCTCACGCGGGACAGCACGGTCTCCGGGTCTTCGGTGATGAGGCCGGCCGCGTGCTGCTTGACGAGACTTGCCTTCACCGTGTCGCGCGCGCTCGCCACTGCGTTCGTGTCGATGTCGAAGAGCGCGACCGTGTGCCCGGCGCGGGCGAACACCGAGGCCCAGGCACAGCCGATCAGCCCTGCGCCGATGATTGCGATTTTTTCCATCCTTGATTGACTCCCTGTGGTTCTCTCATCAAAAACGTTGGACGTATGTTCCCTGCGAACGCGCGGACGGGGCGGGGCGGCCCACGCTGCCGACTCGCGCTACCCGGCCGGGGCCGCCGCCTTGCCACCCAGATAGGCGGCGCGCACCTCTTCGTTTCCGAGCAGGCTGCCGGGGGTGCCTTCGACGATCACCCGTCCCGTCGACAGCACGTAACCGCGATCGGCTACCGACAAGGCCATATTGGCGTTCTGCTCGACGAGCAGTACCGTGGTGCCGCGTTCACGAATCGAGCGGATCGTCGCGAAGAGCTGCTGCACGATGATGGGCGCGAGCCCGAGCGACGGCTCGTCGAGCATCAGCAGCTTCGGCTTCGACATGAGCCCGCGCGCGACCGCCAGCATCTGCTGCTGACCGCCCGACAAACTCCAGCCCAGCGCATTCGACAGGCGTCGCAGATCGGGGAAGATCCCATACATCTCTTCGACATCGGCTTCGAGCTCGCGCCGGCTGACGCGGCCGCGCGGCGACGAGCCGATCAGGATGTTTTCCCTGACCGTCAGACCCGGAAAGATCCGCCGCCCTTCGGGAACATGCGCGATTCCCATGCGCACGATCTTCTCGGCCGACATCCGCTCGAGCGCTTCGCCCTTGAAGCGGATCTCTCCACGCGTCGGCGCGACGAGCCCGGACACGTTGCGAAGTACCGTGCTCTTGCCGGCACCGTTCGCACCGAGCAGGGCGACGATCTCGCCCTGCTCGACATGCAGCGAAATGTCGTGGAGGGCCTGCACGCGGCCGTAGTGACTTTCGATATGGCTCAGTTCAAGCATCGGCATGTGCATTCTCCCCAAGATAGGCAGCGACCACCTCCGGATGGGACATCACTTCGTCGGGCTTGCCTTCGGCGATCTTCTTGCCGAAGTTCAGCACGGTGATCGTGTCGGAGACCTGCTCGATCAGGCTGATATCGTGCTCGATGAGGAAGATCGTCATGCCGTGTCCCTTCAGGCGCTTGAGCAGTTCGCCGAGATTTTTCTTCTCGGTCAAATTCAGGCCGGCCGCCGGTTCATCGAGCAGCAGGAAGCTCGGATGTCCCGCGAGCGCCCGGGCAATCTCGATCAGCCGTTGATGCCCGTAAGGCAGATTCTTCACGGTCACATGCATCTGCTCCGCCATGCCGACGAACTTCAGGGCCGACAATGCGCGATGATGCAGCGCCGCGCGCGTGTTCCCGATCGGGTTGTTGGCGCGCTGCGCGCCGACCATCACGTTCTCGACCACCGACATCGATGCGAACAGGCGGATGTTCTGGAAGGTGCGGCCGATGCCGAGACCCGCTCGCTGATGCGGCGACATTCCGGTGATGTCGATGCCGTCCAGCTTGATTCCTCCGCTTGTCGGCTTATAGATGCCGTTCAGTACGTTAAGCGTCGTTGTCTTGCCCGAGCCGTTCGGTCCGATCAGCGTATGCACGGTGCCGCGCGCGACTTCGAGTGAAATCCCGTCGACCGCCTTCACACCGCCGAAGTGCTTCGCAATGTTCTCGACGGTTAGGATGGGCGCGGGATTGTCGGTCGGCACATCGAGCGAAAGCGGTGCGATGCTGTCGACGTCGACCGTCGCTGCCGTTGCGCGCACGAAGCGCCCCCGCACGAGGCCCCAGATGCCCGCCGGCAGGAACACCATGATCAGGATGACGGCGAGACCATACACAGCCAGGTAGATGTCTTTCAGGAACCGCAGCCACTCGGGCAGCACGATCAGCAGACCGGTGCCGACCACCCCGCCGAACGCCGAATCCGCGCCGCCCAGCAAGGTCATCGTCAGGAATTCGATCGAGCGCGCGAAGTTGAAGTTGTCCGGACTGATATAGGCGAAACCCGCTGCGTAGAACGCGCCGCCGACGCCCGCGAGCCCGGCGCTCAGCGTGAACGCCGTGACTTTCACGCGCAGCGTATGGACGCCCGTCACCTCGGCTGCCAGTTCGTTCTCGCGCACCGCGCGCATCGCCCGGCCGATGCGCGTATGCGGCAGCCACCAGACGAATGCGACGGCCGCATAGAGAAACGCGAGGCACAGCACCAGGTACATGCGGTCGTCGGTGAACTGCAAGCCGAAGAGCGACGGCCGTCCGATTCCCGCGATGCCGTCCGGACCTTGCGTGACGCCCGCCCAGTTGACCATCACGAGATCGAAGATCTGCTGGAAGCTGATCGTGATCATGGCGAGATAGTGACCGCCGAGCCGCAGGGTCGTGAGGCCGAGCACGAAGCCGGCGACCGTCGCAAGGCCGATGCCGAGCAGCAGCGTGACCCAGAAGTTCAGGCCGAGCACCACGGTGCCGAGTCCGACCGCATAGGCGCCGAGTCCGAAAAAGGATGCCTGCGCGAGATTGATCTGCCCCGTGTAGCCGAGCACGACGGTCATGCCGAGCACGGCGATCGCGTAGGTCGCTGCCTGCATGAAAATGTTGAGCACGTACGGCGTGAGCGGAACGACGAAGGGCACGAAGGCGACGACAAGGGCCACGATGGCGAATGCGGCGACGCCGACGCTGAAACGCGCGCCGCGCGCGACGCGAGCCGGACGGGTGGAGGCGGATACCTGATTCATGCCTTCTCCGAAATCTTTTCGCCGAAGATGCCTTGCGGGCGCATCAGCAGGAAGAGGAACAGCAGCAGGAATGCGAACGCATCCTTGTAGGCGACCGAGATGTACTGCGCGCCAAAGCTTTCGACCACGCCGAGCAGCAGCCCGCCGATGATCGCGCCGGTGATATCGCCGAAGCCGCCGATGATCGCGGCGGCGAACGCCTTGAGCGCGATGATCGATCCCATGCCGATCGACACGAAGAGAATCGGCGACACCAGCGCGCCCGCGAGGCCGCCGAGCACCGCGCTATAGAAGAACGTGAACGCAATCATTCCCGCGACGGGAATGCCGACGAGCCGCGCCATGTCCTTGTCCTGCGACGTGGCCTGCAGTTTCTTGCCGAGCATCGTGCGTTCGAACAACACGTACTGGAACGTGACGGCGATCGCGGTGAAGCCGAGGATCACCAGGTACTGCGTGTCCATGAAGACGCCGCCCACTTCGATGCCCGGTTTGTCGAACAACCGGTTCATCGGGCGCGGCTGCGGGCCGAAGACGTACTGCGCCGCGTTCTGCATGAAGATCGACGCACCCAGCGTGCTGATGATCACCGGCAGATAGGAGCGATTGCGCAGCGGGTAGTAGACGCCGAGCGCGAAGATCACGCCGAACACGCCCAACGCGACGAGCGCGAGCACGAACGCGAGCCAGTAGGGCAGGCCGCTGCTGAGAAACGCGACCATCGCGAAGCCGCCGACCATCGCGAAGTCGCCTTGCGCGAAGTTGACGACGTTCGTCGCCCTGACGATCAGCACGAAACCGAGCGCGACCAGGGCATAGATCGAGCCCAGCGCAAGTCCGGCGAACAGCACCTGGACGTTGTTTACGATGAAACTCATCGCATGTCTCCTCCGCTTTTGTACTGACACGACGCGAGGCACTGCTCGCGACGCATAAGCAGCTAGATGTATAAAAGTTGTCTAGGAATAGTATTAAGCTGTATCTTTGCTGTCAACCAAAAGTGCGTACAATAAATGCACGTTCAACGCGTTCGAAGAGGAATTGAGTGATGACCCCCGCGATTCCCGGCGCTGTGGCGGAAACCGACGACCCCGCTGGCGGCACGTTCGATACCGGCACGCTAGGCGAGCGTGTCGCAGAAAAGCTCGTCGCGAAGATTCGGGAGGAGGGAATTGCACCGGGCACCCGCTTGCCGTCGGAGCACGCGATGGCGCAGCATTTCGGGGTGAGCCGCACGATCATGCGCGAGGCTATTGCGCTTCTGAAAGCCGACGGCTTGCTGACCACGCGCAAGGGCAGCGGCGCGTTCGTTTGCAAGACGGCGCTTCCGCGCGCGGCAAGGGGCGACCCGTTGACGGAGCAATCCGTGCAGTCGCTGCTGAATCTGACTGAAGTTCGTCGCGGTCTCGAAGCGGAGATCGCCGCGCTTGCCGCGGTGCGCCGTACGCCCGGGCAACTTGCGGCTATCGAGCACGCGCTGCGCGGCGTCGAAGATGCGATGCGCGCTGGCGGCGACGGTGTCGAGGAAGACGTGCGATTTCACCTGTGCATCGCCGAGGCGACTGGCAATCCTTATTGGGTGCGTTTTGTCGAGATGTTCACGCAGCAGATTCGCCTTGCTGTGAAGGTCACGCGCGCCAACGAAGCGCGTCGACTGGATTTCATGAATCAGGTGCGCGAAGAGCACGAAAGAATCGTCGCGGCGCTTGCCGCCGGCGATGCGGATCGGGCGCGCGCGGCAGCAGGCGACCACATGTTGTGCGTCGCCGAACGCGTGCGGCTTGCGGACCGCGACTTCTGGGCGGGAAGCGGCGGCGAGCTGGCGAGAGACCTCGTGAGCAGTTTTGGTCGGTGAGACGCGCAGCGGTGCATGAACCGGCATCAGCTGGCTTCCGGCTCTCAGCGCTTCGATGTCGTTTGATACCTGCTTTGCGGACGTCGGGTGTGGCAGCCAGGCTATGCGAGACACCATCGCCTATACGTCGGACCCGGAGGTAGTCTCGATCGTTGGTGTGGTTTACGGCGGACAAGATTCCAACTGGCGCTTAGCCTTGGTGAGGATCAGTGACCACAAGGTCGACAGCGAATGACGGTTGTCGCAGCAACGGGCCCGTTGTTAAATTGACATAATGTAATTTAGCGCATTTTCTGTTGTAGGTCGCAAGTTCAAATGTCGGGTTTGGGGGCGCGTTGGAAATGTCCGATTTTCGCCCTTGGGCGCAAGCTGGTTTGATGCGTCGTCGCATCGGGCGGCGAGTGCCGATCGACGCGCGTTCATACGTTCAAGCATTGAGCAGCGATGCTCCGAGTCCATCCATTCATGCAATCAGCAACGATCTGACTCCTTCGCCGTCCTCACATCGCTCCCTCACCACGCGCCGCTTCGCGCAAATAATGCGCCGTGCGGCTCCCCGCATGGCGTGCCACGACGCCCGGTCCGCCCGCCGCCACGATCGTGCCGCCGTTTTCCCCCGCGCCCGGGCCGATATCGATCACCCAGTCGCTTGCGGCCGCGACGCGCATGTCATGCTCCACGACCACCACGGTGTTGCCCGCATCGACGAGGCCCTGTAGCTGCGTCATCAGACGGTCCACGTCGGTGGGATGCAAACCTGTGGTCGGCTCATCGAGGATATACAGCGTGTCCGCACGATGCGCGCGCTGCAGTTCCGTCGCCAGCTTGATGCGCTGCGCCTCGCCGCCCGACAGTTCCGTCGCAGGCTGGCCAAGCCGCAGATAACCGAGGCCGATGTCGCGCAGCACGCCCAGCGCGCGCATCACGGCGGGTTCATCGGCGAAAAAATCACAGGCGGCATCCACGCTCATGCCGAGCACGTCGGCAATGTTCTTGCCGCGCCATTCGATTTCCAGCGTCTGCGGGTTATAGCGCGAGCCGTGACAGGTCGAGCATGACGTGTACACGCTCGGCAGAAACAGCAGTTCGACGCTCACGAAACCTTCGCCTTCGCATGTCGGGCAGCGCCCCTGCGCGACATTGAACGAGAAGCGGCCTGCGCCGTAGCGGCGCTTCCGCGCGCCGGGCGTATCCGCGAAGAGCTTGCGGACGTGGTCGAACAAGCCCGTGTAAGTCGCGAGATTGGAACGCGGCGTGCGGCCAATCGGTTTCTGATCGACGCGCACGAGACGCTTCACAGTCTCCATGCCTTCGACGATCCGCCCGTCCGCCATCGTTTCGACGGTGGCGAGGAGCGGGTCCTTCTCTTCGTCGCCGGGATCGTCGAGCGAGCGGCCGAGCCGTTCCGCGACGAGTTCCGGCAGCGCCTGACTCACGAGGCTCGACTTGCCCGAGCCGGAAATGCCGGTCACCGTCGTGAACGAGCCGAGCGGAAACGCCGCATCGATGCCATGCAGATTGTTGCGCGTGATGCCCGCGAGCCGCAGCCAGCCGCGCGCCTTGCGCGGCTCACGCGACCGGCGCTCGCGTTCGCCGAACAGATGCTTGCGCGTCTGCGATGCCTCGACGCCGGCGAGTCCCGCCGGCGGCCCGCTGTAGAGCACTACGCCGCCCCGCTCTCCCGCTGCGGGACCGACATCCACGAGCCAGTCGGCGCGGCGCATCGTGTTCAGATCGTGTTCGATCACGAAGAGCGAATTGCCCGCCGACTTCAGGCGCTGCAAGGCGGCGAAAAGCGCTTCGCTGTCGGCGGGATGCAGGCCGGCGGACGGCTCGTCGAGCACATACACGACGCCGAAAAGTTGCGAAGCCAGTTGCGTCGCGAGCCGCAGGCGCTGCAGTTCGCCCGATGACAGCGTCGGCGTGGCGCGATCGAGCGAGAGATAGCCCAGGCCGAGATCCGTCAGCGTGCGGATGCGCTCCAGCAATTCCGCCGCGATCCGTTCGGCGGCAGCGCGTTTCTCGTCGGAGAGATTGGGCGTGGCGCGCACATCGGGCGCCGCCTTGTGCGCCGAACCGCCCGCCGCCACGCGCCTGGCCGTCGCCGCGCGGCGCGCATCGCGGTTCAGGACGTGGCCGTCGGCATCGGATTCAGGCCATTCGCCGCGCGCGATCGGGCCGAGCAGTTCGGCCAGGCGGCTGAGCGGCAGGCGCGAAAACTCGGCGATATCGAGTCCCGCGAAGGTCACCGACAATGCCTCTTTCTTGAGCCGCTTGCCGTGACACGCGGCGCAGTCGCTGCCCACCATGAAACGCGAGACACGCTTCTTCATGAGCGCGCTTTGCGTATGCGCGAAAGTGTGCAGGATATAGCGGCGCGCGCCCGTGAAAGTGCCCTGATAGCTCGGCTCCGCGCCGCGCTTCAACGCCGCCTGCGTTTCCTTCGGCGTGAGGCCGGCATAGACCGGCACGGTCGGCGATTCTTCCGTGAAGAGAATCCAGTCGCGATCCTTCTTCGGCAAGTCACGCCACGGTTTGTCCACGTCATAGCCGAGCGTCACGAGGATGTCGCGAAGATTCTGCCCGTGCCACGCAGGCGGCCATGCCGCGATGGCGCGTTCGCGGATCGTGAGTGTGTCGTCGGGCACCATCGACTTTTCGGTGACTTCGTACACGCGTCCGAGTCCATGACAAACCGGGCACGCGCCCTGGACCGTGTTCGGCGAGAAGTCTTCGGCGTACAGCATCGGCTGCTTCGGCGGGTAACTGCCGGTGCGCGAGTAGAGCATGCGCACGAGGCTGGAAAGCGTCGTCACGCTGCCGACCGATGACCGCGCGTTCGGCGCGCCACGCTGCTGCTGAAGCGCGACGGCGGGCGGCAGACCTTCGATCGAATCGACCTGCGGCACGCCCACCTGTTCGATGAGCCGCCGCGCATACGGCGCGACCGACTCGAAATAGCGCCGCTGCGCTTCCGCGTACAAGGTGCCGAACGCCAGCGATGACTTGCCCGAGCCGGACACGCCCGTGAAGACGACGAGCGCGTCGCGCGGCACATCGACATCGACGTTCTTCAGGTTGTGCTCGCGCGCGCCACGCACGCGCACGAAGCCCGTGAAAGCGGCGGTCGGAGACGATTCGGGGCTGACGGGCTTGTTTTTGCGAGCATCCATAGGGCGGCAAGCGTGATGGCGACCTTGAATGGGAGCAGGTGATGTGCCATCGCCTACTCTGAAGAGTCGCACGTGCAATGCTAGAAGCGCTCGGTCGCATAAAATGCCCAAAAGCCCGGCACCTAGCGATAGTCGATGTGACGTCGCAACGCCCGCCTCTCACCAGTCGACCCGCATGGCCATGAGCACACTTCCCTACCGCAGCGCCCTCATCGTTGGTGCCGGGCCCGGCATCAGCGGCTCTCTCACGCGGCGTCTGCGCGCCGAAAACATTCCGGTCGTCATCGCCGCGCGCAATGTCGGAAAGCTCGCGTCGCTCGTCGATGAAACCGGCGCGATCGCCCTGCCCGTCGATGCGTCCGATGCCGGCCAAATGGAAGCGCTCTTCGCCGAGACCGAAGCGCGCATCGGCGCGCCGGAAATCGTCGTCTACAACGCAAGCGGGCGCGTGCGCGGACCTATCGCGGAACTGGATGCCGAAGAAGTCGCGAAGGCGGTCGCCGTCTCGGCGCTCGGCGCGTTCCACGCCGTCCAGCAGGCCGCGCGTCGCATGATTCCGGCCGGCCACGGCGCGATCCTGCTGACGGGCGCGACTGCGGGCATCAAAGGCTACGCGCTGTCCGCGCCCTTCGCGATGGGCAAGTTCGCGCTGCGCGGCCTCGCGCAAAGCGCCGCGCGCGAACTCGCGCCGAAGGGCATCCACGTCGCACATTTCGTCATCGACGGCGGCGTGCGCGCGGAGCATCGCGCCGATCCGCCCGACGCGCCCGACAGCACGCTCGATCCCGACGCCATCGCGCAAACCTATCTCGATGTGCTGCGCCAGCATCGCAGCGCGTGGACGTGGGAAATGGAACTGCGGCCGTGGGTGGAGAAGTTCTGAAGCGTCACGCGCTCGCGACAAGCCGGCCGATTCGCCCGGCCATCGCGCAGTCGACCGGCGTGGAGACGATCATGCCGGGACCCGGCCTGCCATCGACGGAAAGCGCCGAAGAGTCCAGCTCGACCGATCCGAGCGCCGGATGCTTCAGCCGCTTGATGCCGCCGTGCAAGATTTTCGCCGCCCCGTGCATCTTCTACGTAGCTCGTTGCAATCCACGAGCGTCATGAACCGCTTGAGCCGACTGATCGTTGCTTTCGACGCGCCACTCGCCAGCCAGCGTTTGATTCCCGCATGCAACATTTCTGAATCCATCGGCGCCGGCGAATCGACATGGCCGGTCTCATAGCGCTAATCGATCGGAGTGAGTTCGCAAACGTTAAACATCGCCGACATTTCGGTGAATACGTTCAACCGGGTCTAAAACCCTCAAATAGCCGATTCATAAATGAATCAAAACTCGTTTATCTAAATGATTCCATTTATCAATTGGTCCGCTCGTATGATCTTTGGCACGGCTCTCGCTTATGTATGACCAGGCACACGAAAACAGTCAGCACTGTCTGCGAGCGGACAGCGCGAGAGTGCAAGGGGCCGGTCGACACTTCAGCGAATCCAAAACCATCGCGAACGGAGAATCGGCCGGAGAATGAGAAGCGCAAGGCGCATAGACCAACGAGAGAGTATGTTGACCCTTCAGTCGGACCTGCACGGAAACCACTTATTAGGCGCACTTCCCGCACATGAATGGCAGGCGATCGCTTGCGATTTGGAACTTGTCCAATTACGCACGGGACAGTTGCTTTGTGATTCCGGGAAACGCATCCATCACGTCTACTTTCCCATTACCGCTGTCGTCACGCTTTTGCACACGATGGAAGACGGTGGCTGCGTCGAGGTCGCCGCAGTAGGCCGCGAGGGAATGACAGGCGTGCCGGTGCTGACCGGCGGCGATACGATGCCGACCCGTGTTCAGGTTCAAGGCGCAGGGTCCGCTTATCGAATGAGCGCGAACGCGCTGCGTCAGCACTTCAGCCGTTCCGACTTCCTGCGGCGCGTCACGCTCCTCTATATGCAGGCGCTATTGACGCAAGTGGCGCAGACGGCTGCCTGCAATCGTCACCATACGCTGAGCAAGCAGCTTTGCCGCTGGCTGCTCATCCAGTCCGATCGCACGCGGTCGGACGAAATGCGCGTGACGCAGCAACTGATCGCCGACATGCTGGGCGTGCGTCGTGAAGGCGTCACCGAGGCCGCAGGGAAGTTGCATGACGCAGGGCTCGTCCATAACAGCCGCGGCTGCATCAAGGTGCTGGACCGCGCCGCCCTGGAGGCCAGCGCCTGCGAGTGCTACGGCATCGTCAAGCGCGAGTTCGACCGCATGCTGCCGCGCATGCGTCAGACCGAGGAGCTTGTGTGACCGAGTTACTGGCGTGACGCTGAAGGGGGATCAGCGTCACGCCATCCAGATGGTCGGTTTCGAAAGGTGACCGACTTCATGACTTCATCGGCTTCATAGGCGCGACCGCGTCTGCATCGAACGAAAAGAGTCGCGGCATCGATCTGCTTCGATGCCGAAGCGACCGCGCATCTGCCCTAAGCCCACGAGCGGCATATCACTCCGCGACATCGACCGTCCCGCAGCGCTCGATCCACGCACTCATCTACCGAAGCATCATTCAACGGCGACCTGCCGACATTGATCGTCCTTCACAAGCTCCGCTGACATTGCAAACCCGCAAGAGCGATCAGCGCGCCAGCGCCTTTTCTCGTCGCCACGCACCAGTCTGACCGCATCGCGCACCGATTCGCTCGATCATCCGCACCGCGAACGCGCGGCAGCACCCATCTGGCGCACTGACGCGCCCTTCACGACCTGCGCACCGATATAGAAGCTTTTTTGACAAGGACAGCTTCTTATTTTGGATTGTGCATCATGCAATTCAGCAGCTACTTCACTTGACGAGACCTTGCGAGGAACGACATGAAGGGATCGAACGCAACCGCAGCCAGTACGTTCTCCGAGCCGCTGCGCGTGCGACAACTCAGTCACGGTTTCGAATCGCCCGACGGCTCGGCCGTGACCATCTTCGACAGACTCGACTTCTCCGTGGGACATGGCGAGATCGTGTCGATAGTCGGACGAAGCGGCGCAGGCAAGAGCACGCTCTTCAATCTCATCTCCGGCCTGCTCACGCCGCAATCAGGCGTGATATCGGTCGGCCAACGCGCGGACGGCGAAGCGGGCCGCATCGCCTATATGTTGCAGAAAGACCTGATGATGCCGTGGCGCACGGTGCTGCAAAACGCGCTGCTCGGCATCGAGCTGTATCGCAAGGTGCAGCCCGATGATGTCGCCTCTGCGCGGCAGATGCTCGCGCGCTACGGGCTCGGCGCGGTCGCGGATGCGTATCCGCATTCGCTCTCTGGCGGCATGCGGCAGCGCGTGGCGCTCACCCGGACATTGCTCGTCGATCCGACGCTCGTGCTGCTCGACGAACCCTTCTCCGCGCTCGACTACGAAACGCGTCTCGCGCTGGAAGACGACATCATCGCACTGAGTGCGCGAAGCGGCACGAGCGTCGTGCTCGTCACGCACGACATCGAAGAGGCCATCGCGATGAGCGATCGCGTGATCCTGCTTGGCGGGCGTCCCGCGCGCATCGAGGACCAGATCGAGATCGAGTTGACGACGCACGGACCGCGCACCGCCGTATCCGCGCGCGAGGCGCCCGAGTTCCGCGGCTATCACGCGCGGATCTGGAACGGCTTGCGCGGACAACCCACCTCTCGTAGCGCCGAAGCCGCTCAATCAAGCATTCCCGCAGGAGCCGTCCATGACTGAAGCCGTTCTCTCCACCGGCGTCACGCAGAAGAAAGCCGTGCGTCGCGAGCCCGCCAGGCTCGGCACGACGGGCGCCGTCGTCGGGATCGTCGTCGTGCTGGTCGTCGCCTGGCAACTCGCCGTCAGCTCGGGCTGGATCAACGGCAAGCTGCTCGGCTCGCCGTCCGGCATCTACGAGGCGGCCGTCATCGGCGCGACGCAAGGCACGCTCGCATACGACACGTGGGTCACGCTCTACGAAACGCTGGCGGGCCTCGCCATCGGCAGCGGCCTCGGCATCGCGTTGGGCTTGTTGCTGTGGTTTCTGCCGGCAGTCTCGGGCGTCGCCGAAGGTTTGTCCGTCATCCTCAACAGCATTCCGAAGATCGCGCTCGGGCCGCTTATCGTGATCTGGTTCGGCTCGGACGCCTCGTCGAAGATCTGGCTTGCCGGCATCTCCACGTTCGCCGTCGCGATGATCTCGTCGTGTGCCGCCGCGCGCGAAGTCGACAAGGACCTGCTCAATCTCTTCAAGTCGTTCAAGGCCAGGCCGTCGATGATCTTCGCGAAGCTCATCGTTCCGAGCGCGCTGCCGTGGATCTTCTCGACCCTGCGCGTGAACATCGGCTTCGCGCTGATCGGCGCGGTCGTCGGCGAATACATCGCATCGCAGTCGGGGCTCGGTCACGCGGTGTTCGTCGCGGGCTCGCTTTTCGATCTCAATACCGTCTGGCTCGGCATCATCGTGCTGACCCTGATGGCCTCGGTTCTCAGCTGGATCGTTCAACTCGCGGAAGCGAAGATTATTTCCTGGAAGAAAAAATGACGAAGACTCACGCTCTGCTCAACAGCATCGCGGCCGCCTGCGTGGTGGCATCCGGAATCGGCGCGACATGCGCGCAGGCCGCCGAGCCGGTCGTGATCTATCAGGCGTTTCAGTCGATCCAGTATCTGCCGCTCTACGTGGCCATCGACAAGGGCATCTTCGAGAAGAACGGTCTAGCCGTGCAAAAGGTCACGGCGGGCAGCGGCGCGGCGGGCGTCGCGGCAGTGATCGGCGGCCACGCGGATTTCTCGCTGCAAGACCCGATGACGGCGATGCTCGCGAACCTCAAGGGCGCATCGCTCGTGAACGTCGCGAACGTCGTCGCGGGCGTGCCGGTTTGGGTGATCGCGCCGAAGGATTCGACGGTCAAAGGCGTCGGCGATCTCGCGGGCAAGAGCGTGGCGACCGCGCTGCCGCCATCGACGAGCACGTATCTGCTGCAACGGCTCATCAGCGAACAGAAGCTCGCGGACGTGAAGATGAACACCGTGCAGATCGGCACCGAACTCGCGCCGGTGACCGCGGGCCGCTCGGAAGCCGCCGCGCTCTACATGCCGCAAGCGGAAACGGGGCTGGCACAGGGTTACCGCATCGTGTATGCGTTCCCGAAAGCGTATCCGGGCGGCTACGCGTTCTCGACCATCGACACACTTGCCGCCACCATCAAGAGCAAGCCGAAGATGGTCGCCGCGTTCGTGAAGTCGATCGGCGAAGCCGAAGCGCTGATTCAGCAATCGCACGACACCGCGAAGAGCGTCGCGCGCGCCGAGTTTCCGTCGCTCGATCCGAAGATCGTCGATTCGGCGGTTCAGCGTCTCATCGACCAGAAGATCTACGCGGCCACGCCCGGCATTTCCGAGCAGGCCTTCCGCAATGCGCTCGATCTGCAGGAGTCGATCGGCAACATCAAGCCCGGCGCGATCACGTATGCGAACGGCGTCGACAACACGTTCGCTGCAGCCACGAGCAAGTGACGATGAATCGACTCGCGCCCTCATTGCTCGCGACACTGCTCGCGAATCGTAACGACGAAGCCGCCGCGCGTGCCACGCTGCTCGATGCGCAGGCCCGCGCCGATGCGCTGGAGCCGTGGCTGCGCGCGTTCGTGCATCGGCCCGACCGATACGATTTCGGCGACGCCCGTGCGCGTCCGCTCGCGGGCGTGCCAATCGGCGTCAAGGATCTCGCCGATACCGCCGACATGCCGACGCGCTACGGCTCGCCGGCTTACGACGGGCATCGGCCCGAGCGCGACGCGCGCATCGTCGCGATGATCCGCGCGCTCGGCGGCACGGTCTTCGGCAAGACCGCGACCACCGAGTTCGCCTGGCGCGGACCGGCGGCGACGGTCAACCCCTGGAACCGCGCGCACACGCCGGGCGGCTCGTCGAGCGGATCAGCGGCGGCGGTCGCGGCGGGCATCGTGCCGCTGGCCATCGGCACGCAGACGGTCGGCTCGATCATTCGCCCGGCCGCGTATTGCGGTGTCGTCGGCTACAAGCCGTCGTATCGCGCGGTGCCGACAGAAGGCGTGCATCCGCTGGCGGCATCGCTCGATCACGTCGGCTTCTTCGCGCGGTCGGTCGAAGACGTGGCGATCGCGCATGCGCTGTTCGTCGAAGGCGCGCCGCAAGCGGTCGAAAGCGAAGCGGCGTGGCGCGATCACTTTCCGCGCGGCACGTCCGCGCTCACGCTCGGCGTCGTTCGCACGCCGTTCTGGGACGAGCTGATCGCGCCGCATCAACGCAGCAGCTTCGATGCGTCGCTGCGGAAGCTGAGCGGAGGCGGCGCGCGCATCGTCGAACTGGACTATGGCGCCGACCTGCCGCAGATGCGCGAAGCGACGCTGACGATTCTCGCGGTCGAGGCGTATCGCGCCATCGGCGATGTCGCCGCGCGCGCGCCCGCTCTGATGAGCGAGCACATGCGCCTGCTGCTGGCGGAAGGCGAAGCGATGCCGCTCGCGCGGTACCAGCAGGCGTTGCTGCTGCAGGCGCAGGTGCGCGCGCAGTCCGCCGCGCTGATGCAAGGCTGCAACGCGCTCGTGACCTTGCCCGCCAGCGGTGAAGCGCCTCACGGACACGCCGATACCGGCGACGCCCGCTTCTGCGCGCCGTGGAGTCTCATGGGCGCGCCCGCGGTCAATGTGCCGTCCGGCTGGAGCGATGCGAATCTGCCGCTCGGCTTTCAGATCGTCGGCGCTTTCGGCGATGACGCGAAACTGCTGCGCGTTGCCGCGCGCATCGAAGGCATGCTGAAGTTCGAAGGACGCGTCGTCACCGATTGATTCACCGTTCCACCGGATGCGGCTCGCGCAACTTCTTCGCCACGCGCGCCGCCTCGAAATACGACGCGTTCGGCGGACGCTTCAGGTATTGCCCCGCACCGCGCACCGCGCGCAAGTCGCCATCGGTCCAGGCCAGCGCGCCGCGCGTGAGCGTGTGCGTCGCCACGCCTTGCACGGTCATGCCCTCGAAGACGTTGAAGTCGACCTTTTGATGATGCGTCTTCACGGATATCGTTCGCGTGGCCTTCGGGTCCCACACGACGAGATCGGCATCCGCGCCGACCTGCACCGCGCCCTTGCGCGGATAGAGATTGAAAATCTGCGCGGCGTTCGTCGATGTGACGCGCACGAACTCGTTCGGCGTGAGCCGCCCCATGTTGACGCCGTGATGCCACAGCACCGACATGCGATCTTCCACCCCGCCGCATCCGTTGGGAATCTTCGTGAAGTCATCGCGCCCCATCGCCTTTTGCGATGCGCAGAACACGCAATGATCGGTCGCCGTGGTGTGAAGCTGACCGGATTGCAGGCCGCGCCACAGCGCCTCGCGATGCTCGCCCGTGCGGAACGGCGGACTCATCACGTGCGCGGCCGCGCGCGTCCAGTCGGGGTCGCGATAGACGGATTCGTCGATGACGAGATGCCCCGGCAGCACTTCGCCGAACACGCGCAGACCGTCGTTGCGCGCGCGTGCGATGACATCGACCGCATCTTTTGCCGATACATGCACGATGTATATCGGCACGCCGAGCACTTGTGCGATGCGTATCGCGCGATTCGCGGCTTCTCCCTCGACTTCGGGCGGGCGCGACAACGGATGCGCTTCCGGTCCTCTGAACCCCTTCGCGAGCAGTTGCTTCTGCAGCTGAAAGACCAGCTCGCCGTTTTCGGCGTGAACCGTCGGCAGCGCGCCGAGTTCTAGCGAGCGCGTGAAGCTGTTCACGAGCACTTCGTCGTCGGCCATGATTGCGTTCTTGTACGCCATGAAGTGCTTGAAGCTCGATACGCCGTGTTCGTGGACGAGCAGTCCCATATCGCGATGAACCGACTCGTCCCACCACGTCACGGCGACGTGAAAGCCATAATCCGCCGATGCCTTCTCGGCCCAGCCGCGCCATTGCCTGAACGCATCCATGAGCGGCTCTTTCGGACTCGGAATCACGAAGTCGATGATGCTCGTCGTGCCGCCCGACAGCCCCGCCGCGGTGCCGGTGTAGAAGTCGTCGCTCGCGGTCGTGCCCATGAAAGGCAGTTCCATATGCGTGTGCGGATCGATGCCGCCGGGCATCACGTACTGATCGGCGGCGTCGATCTGTTGCGTGTTCGATGGCGCGTCGAGGTTCTCGCCTATCGCGAGAATCTTGCCGCCGTCTTGCGGATCGGCGCATAGCACGTCGGACCGGTAGGTGCGGTCAGCATCGATGATGGTTCCGCCGCGAAGCAATATGGGCATCGTCACGTTCCTCCATTCACGTTCGGTGTCGCGCGTGCCGGCTAGGCTCGCATCATTCCCGCGCGCGGGCTTCCGCGCAGTTTCATCCAGCAGCCATAGACGACGGCCGCCAGCACGAGTCCGACGAACCACGCGTAGGTGTAAATCGTGTTGAAAACAGCGGGCACGCCGGCAAACGAAGCGGGAAACGCCGTGTGCAGGAAGCCCGGCAGATTCGGCAAGACGCCGACCACCAAGGCCCCGACCGCCGCCATGTTCCAGCCGTTGCTGTAGCTGTATTCGCCGTTTTCGTCGAAGAGTTCGCGCGAATCGAGGCGCGTGCCGCGAATGAAGAAGTAATCGACCATCATGATGCCGGCGACGGGTCCGAGCAACGCCGAGTAGCCGACGAGCCACGTGAAGATATAGCCCTGCGTGGTCGCGAGAATCTTCCACGGCATCATGACGATGGCGATCGTGGCCGTGATCATGCCGCCCGCGCGATACGAAATGCCCTTCGGCCACAGACTCGAAAAGTCATACGCGGGGCCGACGAGATTCGCCGCGAGATTGCAGCACATGGTGTCGAGCGTGAGAATCACCAGCGCAACGCCGACGCCGATGCCCGTCATGCGGCTCGTCAGATCGATGGGGTCCCATACGGCCTTGCCATAGATGACCACCGTCGCCGACGTCACCACGACCGAGATGACCGAGAGCAAGGCCATCGGCGCGGGCAAGCCGATCGACTGGCCGATCACCTGATCGCGCTGCGAGCGTGCGAAGCGCGTGAAGTCGGGAATATTGAGCGCGAGCGTCGCCCAGAAGCCGACCATTGCCGTGAGGCCCGGCCAGAACGTCGCCCAGAACAGCCCCTCTTTCTTGCCGCCCGCGACGAATTGCGAAGGCGCGGACAACATCGAACCGATGCCGCCCGCCTTCGACGTCGCCCACCACACGAGCACGACGCACATCACGACCTTGATCGGCGCCGACCAGCTTTCGAGCCAGCGAATGGAATCCGTCCCGTGCACGATGAAGTAGATCTGCAACGCCCAGAAGACGAGAAAGCATGCAAGCTGCCCGACGGAAATGTCGAGAAACGGCAATGCCGCGCCATGCAGGGCGTTACCGGTGAGAATATTCAGAAGCGTATAAATGGCGCTGCCGCCGAGCCATGTCTGAATGCCATACCAGCCGCACGCCACGATCGCGCGCAGCAGCGCAGGCAATTTCGCGCCCTGCGTGCCGAACGACGAGCGCACGAGCACCGCATACGGAATGCCGTGCTTCGCGCCCGCATGACCGATGAGCAACATGGGCACGAGCACGATGACATTGCCGAGCAGCACGGTCGCGACCGCCTGCCACGGCGACATGCCCTGCTCCGTGAGTCCCGCCGCCAACATGTACGACGCGATGTTCATCACCATGCCGACCCACAACGCCGCGAAGTGATACCACTTCCAGGTGCGCTGCGCGGGACCCGTGGGCGCGAGGTCGTCGTTGTACAAGCTGCTGCGTGTTTCGACATCGAAGTCATGCGCTGTCTGATTCATCGGATGCACTCCGGCGGTGAGGTTCAAATGACGAGCGCTGCAATTGATTTATTTTTTATGCGGCCTTGGCGGGTTCTTCGGTGTCCACGCGCGCGGGATTGTTCGGATGCGTCGTCCAGTTCGCGTATTCGCCGGCATCGACCCGCTCCATCGTGATGCATTGCTCGACCGGGCACACGTGCATGCACAGATTGCAGCCGACGCATTCGGCATCGACGACTTCGAAATGACGCACGCCGTCCTTCTCTTTCGTAATGGCCTGATGCGATGTGTCTTCGCAAGCGATATGACACAGGCCGCACTTGATGCACTTGTCCTGATCGATACGCGCCTTGATGTCGTACTTGAGATTGAGGTATTTCCAGTCCGTGACGTTCGGCACGGCGCGGCCGCGAATGTCGTCGAGCGTGGCGTAGCCCTTCTCGTCCATCCAGTTCGAAAGGCCGTCCGCGAGATCGGACACGATCCGGAAGCCGTAATGCATCGCCGCCGTGCAGACCTGCACGCTGCCCGCGCCGAGCACGATGAACTCCGCCGCATCGCGCCAGTTCGAAATACCGCCGATGCCGGAGATCGGCAGGTTGGGCGTCTCCTTGTCGCGCGCGATCTCCGCCACCATGTTGAGCGCGATAGGCTTCACCGCCGGTCCGCAATACCCGCCGTGCGTGCCCTTGCCATCGACGGTCGGCATCGGCGCCATCTGGTCGAGATCCACCGCGACGATGGAGTTGATCGTATTGATGAGCGAAACGCCGTCCGCACCGCCCTTGTACGCCGCCCGCGAGCCCATGCGGATATCGCTGATGTTCGGCGTCAGCTTGACGAGGCACGGCAGCTTCGTCGCTTCCTTGACCCAGCGCGTGACCATCTCGACGTATTCGGGCACTTGTCCCACCGCCGCCCCCATGCCGCGCTCGCTCATGCCGTGCGGACAGCCGAAGTTCAGCTCCACGGCATCCGCGCCCGTGTCTTCCACTTGCGGCAGAATCCACTTCCAGTCGCTTTCGTTGCACGGAACCATCAGGGAGACGATCAGCGCGCGGTCAGGCCAGTCGCGCTTCACTTGCGCGATCTCGCGCAGGTTCACGTCGAGCGGGCGATCGGTGATCAATTCGATGTTGTTCAGCCCCGCGATGCGCTGCCCGTTCCACTGCACCGCGCCATAGCGCGAACTCACGTTGACGACGTGCGGATCGAGACCGAGCGTCTTCCATACGACGCCGCCCCAGCCGGCTTCGAACGCGCGGTTCACGTTGTAGGCCTTGTCGGTCGGCGGCGCGGACGCGAGCCAGAACGGATTCGGCGATGCAATGCCCGCGATGTTGCAAGTCAGATCGGCCATGTTCTCGTGTCCCCGTCAGGCGGCTTTGATGGCGGTAAGCGCGAACGACGCATCGATGGATGCCGCCGCGATCTTCCCGTCCTGCACGGCTTGCACCGTGAGATCGGGTCCCTCGTGCGTGGAGCAGTCGCCGCCGGCCCAGACCTTGGCGAGCGTCGTCTGACGGTTTTCGTCGATGACGATGCGCCCGCCGTCGAGCGTCAACAACTCCCGCGCAATGCCGACCGGGACCAGCGTTTGTCCGATCGCCTTCAACACCATGTCGGCATCGATGACGAAATGGCCGCCCGGGCCTTCGAATTCGACGCCCGTGACAAGTCCCGCATCGCCTAGCAAGCGCTTCGGACTCGCGTGCGTCACGAGCGTCACGCCGCTTGTCTGCGCGAACTCGCGTTCGGCCCACGTCGCGCTCATGTGCTCGATGCCGCGCCTGTATGCCATCGTCACTGCTTGCGCGCCGAGCTTGCGGCTCTGCACGGCGGCGTCCACGGCGGTGTTGCCGCCGCCGATCACGACCACGCGCCGGCCCACCGGCACGCTCGCGAGGTCGTCGGCCTGGCGCACTTGTTCGATGAAATCGACCGCGTTCATCACGCCATGCAGCGCTTCCCCGTCGAGCGCGAGTTCACGCGTGCCCGCGAGACCGAACGCGATAAACACGGCATCGTATTGCTGACGCAGTTCATCGAGCGTGACGTCACGGCCGAGCGCGATGCCGTTCCTGAACTCGATGCCGCCTATCGCATGAAGCCACTCGATCTCGCGCTGCGCGAAGTCGTCCACTGTCTTGTAAGCCGCGATGCCGTATTCGTTGAGACCGCCCGGTTTCTCCCGCGCATCGAAGACCACCGCGCGATGCCCCGCCAGTGCGAGCCGATACGCACAGGCGAGCCCAGCCGGTCCCGCGCCGACGATCGCGATGCTTCGCCCCGTCTCGGGCGCACGCCGGAACAACGGCTCGCCGCGTGCCATCGCCCAGTCGGTTGCGTGACGTTGCAGCGCGCCGATTGCAACTGCTTCGTCATCCTGATGATTGCGCACACAGGCGCCTTCGCACAAGATTTCGGTCGGGCACACACGCGCGCACATGCCGCCGAGCGGATTGGCCGACAGAATATCGACCGCCGCGCCCTTCAAGTTGCCGTTGCCGATCTTGCGGATGAAGCCGGGTATGTCGATGTGCGTCGGGCACGCCTGCACGCAAGGCGCGTCATAGCAGTAATGGCAGCGGCTCGATGCAGCCGCCGCCGCGGTCGCGTCGAGCAGCGGCGCGACGTCCGCGAACTGGCACGCGAGCGCTTCCTGCGAGAGACGGTGCGGTGCGATATCGCCCGTTGTCTTGATGGTCATGCGCGTTCCCTCGTCGATATGAGGACGTGACTCGGCCCGTGCGGTCACGCGACCGCCGTTTCCGGACAAACAAACGAAGACCGCCGTGAACTACGAAGCGCGTTCCAGCATGGCGTGCAGAAGCACGTTCGCGCCCGCCTCGATCCATTCGGGCGTCGCGTCTTCGATCTCGTTATGGCTGATGCCATCGACGCAAGGCACGAAGACCATCGCGGTCGGCGCGACCTGCGCGAGATAGCACGCGTCGTGGCCCGCTCCCGACACCATGTCCCGGTGCGAATAGCCGAGACGCTTCGCCGCCGCGCCCACGGACGCGACGCAGTCGGCATCGAATTTGACGGGCTCGTAGTAGAAGATCTGTTCGAGCGCGGTGAGCAAACCAATTTCGTCCGCGATGCGCGCGACGCCTTCACGCAGCGCTGCATCCATGCGCGCGAGCACGGCATCGTCGGGATGGCGGAAATCGACGGTGAAGAACACGCGCCCCGGAATCACGTTGCGTGAGTTCGGATGCACCTGCATCATGCCGACCGTCGCGCAGGCGAGCGGCGCGTTGTCGAGGCCGATGCGGTTCACCAGATCCACCACGCGCGATGCACCCAGCAGCGCGTCCTTGCGGCGCGGCATCGGCGTGGGGCCCGCGTGCGCTTCCTGGCCGGTCAGCGTGATCTCGTACCAGCGCTGGCCTTGTGCATCGGTGACGACGCCGATGGTCTTGTTCTCCGCTTCGAGAATCGGCCCCTGCTCGATATGCAGCTCGAAGGCCGCATGCACCTTGCGACCGCCGCACGGCACGTCGCCCGCATAACCGATGCGCTTCAGTTCCTCGCCGATGGTCTTGCCGTCGACGTCCGCGCGCGACAGCCCGTATTCGAGCGAGAACACGCCCGCGAACACGCCGGAAGCGACCATCGCCGGCGCGAAGCGTGAGCCTTCCTCGTTGGTCCAGATCACGAGTTCGACAGGATGCTCCGTCTCGATGCGATGATCGTTCAGCGTGCGGAGCACTTCCAGGCCGCCCAGCACGCCGTAGATGCCGTCGAAGCGGCCGCCGGTCGGCTGCGAATCCGCGTGGGAGCCGGTCATGACGGGAGCCGCGTCCAGGTTGCGCCCGGCACGCCGCATGAAGACATTGCCCATCTGATCGACGCTGACGGTGCAGCCCGCTTCCTTCGCCCAACTGACGACGAGATCGCGCCCTTCGCGGTCGAGGTCCGTCAGCGCGAGACGGCAGACGCCGCCCTTTTGTGTGGCGCCGATCTTCGCCATCGTCATGAGGCTGTCCCACAGACGGGGGCCGTTGATTCTGATCGATGTATCGAAACCTGCGATTCCCACTGCATCTGTGACAGCGTTCATTCGCGTTGCTCCGGAGCGTCGACTTCGTTTGAGGGGACTTACTGATGCGTTTTTTGTTCTGACAAACCGGATGCAAATCTTGTCCGGATGGACAGGTTGTAGCCGATTAAAATAAGCAAATCAACGTCTTTCTAAAAAGCGTGAGCGGCCGGCCCGAGAGCGAGAAGCGTGCCATCGCGCGCTGGCCGACATACATACAATGGATGCACGACGACCCGAACGCGCCATGACGACTACAACGACGACGCATGAAGAAGAGGCCACGGCTCGCTCCATGCAGCCCAGGCGGCGCAAGGCGCATATCCGCGAGTCGAACGAGGCGCGTCTGCTTGAATGCGCCGAAGCCGTGTTCGCGGAGAAAGGGCTGGAAGGCGCGAGCACGGCCATGATCGCGGAGCGCGCGGGCCTGCCGAAAGCCAACCTGCACTACTATTTTCCGACGAAACTCTCGCTGTATCGGCGCGTGCTCGAAGACCTCTTCGAAGACTGGCATCGCGCGGCGGATACGTTCGAATGCAGCGACGATCCCGTGATCGCCATCGGCGGATACGTGCGCGCGAAGATGGAGCTATCGCGCCGGCGGCCGCTCGGCTCGAAGGTCTGGGCCAGCGAGATGATCCACGGAGCGGAACACATGCGCGACATACTCGATGCGCGCGTGAAGCCGTGGCTCGATACGCGCGTGGCCGTCATTCGTGCGTGGATCGATCGCGGGCTGCTCGCGCCTGTCGATCCGAAGACCTTCATGTTCCTGATCTGGGCGATCACGCAACATTACGCGGACTTCGATGCGCAGATACGCGCGCTCAAAGGCACGCGCGCGCTGAACAAGAAGGCTTTCGACGAGGAAACGGAGGAAGTGGTGCGTCTCGTGATTCGTGCATGCGGAGCGGTGTCGCCTGCGGCCGCGTCAAAGTGAATTGCGACGAGCGGCCCGCTATGAACTCACTCAACCGGTCCCAGATAACCCGGAAGCCCGAGCGCCGATTTACTTTGCGCGAGCCTTACTGCTTTCTTAACCAGTGAGTCGAACTCACTATCACTGTCAGGTTTCGGCAGGTGATTTCGAAAGAAATCGGCCCATCGAAATTCCTCGAGCGGGACCGAAGTCTTCTCGTAGCCACCCGCTTCACGCACCGAGGCGGACAGGCTGCGAAAGACATCATCGTCGAGATCCCAAACATGCTTGCGCATCTCCGAGAACGAGACGCGCCGGCCATTCGCGTCGTAGGGATAAGTCCAGCGCTTGTTTTCCAGCGTCAACCAGAATTCGGCCCTCGATAACGCGGACAAGTCCTCGAGAAGAACGACTGGAACACGCTCGATTTTTGCAATCCACAACGCTGCGGCAACGTGATGATGGTCAGTCGCATACGGCTCGTCATCCGGGCCGCACACGATGGGAATGGGTTTCTCCGCGATCGCCATCTGAAGTTCGTGTCCCTTCAAGGACGCGTAAGTCTTCGCCTTCTGGCGCACTTCGCGCATTCCGTGAGTCAGTTGAGTCGGGCGTAGTCGAGCGATCTTTACCGTTTTCATCATCTTCTCCGATCCGCTTTGCTCGATGTCGGGAGCGTTCGTTCGGCTTTTAGCAACTTTTGCGCCGCGTTTGACTCAGCCTGAAAGGGCCGCGTCAGCTTTCCTTTCGAGAAGCGCCCTTCCCCGGCAACCGCCGAGCCGCTGCAGGGAAGGGAACGTCCGAACGCAGCCAGGACGCTTACTCGTCTTTCCGAATATGCGTCGCAATGTAGTCGATCAGCAGCCGCACCGCCGGCAGCAGCCCCCTTCGCGATGGGAAAACGGCATGGACCACGCCGCCCTTCGGCTTCCACTGTGGCAAGACGTCGACGAGGCCGCCTCTCTCCAGTTCGGTCTCGACGACCATGTAGGGCAACTGCACGACACCGACGCCTTTCAGCGCGGCCTGCCGGAGTTCGGTCATGTCGTCGGTGATGTAGCGCGGCGAATGTGGCACGCGTGCCTGCGCTGCGTCGGGGCCGACCAAGGCCCAGGCGTGATCGCGATGCGGCCCCCAGTCGAGGCTGGGCATGCCGGACAGATCGGCCGGATGCAGTACGTGTTCGTGCCGTTTCATGAGCGCGGGCGCGGCGACGAGCCGCTGCGGACTGCCCGAAAGGACGCGCATGACGAGGCCGCTGTCTTCGAGCGGCGGAAAACGCACGCGCAATGCCAGATCGAGACCTTCGCCGAGGACGTCGACCCGGCGATTGGTCGCATCGAGATGAATCTGAACCTTCGGATACAGCATCAGGAAGTCGGCGACGAGTGCTCCAATGCGGTATTCCAGCAGCGTCGTCGGGCAACTCATGCGCACGATCCCTTGCGGCTCGGAAAGCCTGCGCTCCATGACCTCGCGCGCGGCATCGGCTTCCACGAGCACCGCGATGCACCGCTCGTAGAACTCTTGCCCGATCTCCGTCACCGAGAAGTGTCGCGTGGACCGGTTCAGCAGGCGAACGCCGTATTTTTCCTCGAGTTCCGCGACGCGCCGGCTCAGCTTGGACTTCGGCATGTTGAGCGCCCGGCCGGCCTGAGTGAACCCGTGATTGTCGACCACCTTCACGAAGTAATAGATGTCGTTGAGGTCGTCCATTTGTCTCCCTCCGGCAGATGCCTGGACAGCGCCAGGCCGCATGGACATCGCTTCGTTGTTCCTCTCATAGGACACAGTCGGCAATTTACTGCACTCGACCCGTCCACCTCGCGCGACTAGGATTGTGCCTGCATGCAGTTCCGATGCATCGCACATCGATCCCCGATCCCCGATTCCCACCTCCTTCCCGCACTGGAGACAATCATGGCAAGCGAACCGATCCGCGACCCCGCGAGCGATCATCTGCTGACCCCGCAGAATTCGGCGTTCATCGTCATCGACTATCAGCCGGTTCAAGTGAATTCCATCGCGTCGATGGATCGGCAACTGCTGGTCAACAACATCGTGGGCGCCGCCAAGGCTGCGGACGCGTACAAGCTGCCCATCATTCATTCGACGGTCAACGTCAAGACCGGCCTCAACAAGCCTCCGATCCCGCAACTCCGCGCGGCGCTCAGCGAATATCCCACCTACGATCGCACGAGCATCAATTCGTGGGAGGACGTGGAATTCCGCAAGGCCGTAGAGGCGACGGGCCGCATGAAGCTCATCATGACTGCGCTCTGGACGGAAGCCTGCCTCACCTTCCCGGCCCTCGATGTGCTGAAGGCGGGCTACGAGGTCTACGTCGTCGTCGATGCGGTCGGCGGCACGTCCGTCGCGGCGCACGAAGCGGCGTTGCGCCGCATCGAGCAGGCCGGCGGCAAGATGATCAGCGTCGCGCAGATGTTCTGCGAGTTGCAGCGCGACTGGGCACGCAGCGAGACCGTTCCTGCGTTCATCAACCTGTTCATCGAAACCGGCGGCACGGCCGGCATTCAGTTCGCGTACGACAAGAGTTGAGGTTGCGCGCCCCGCGTTTCCAGCGTTCCAGCGGTGGGACACAGAAAATCGATTTCGCCCTCTACCGCCCTCACCGTTCCGCCACTACCTTGTGTGCATCCAAAACAGGTCGACGGACTTTTCTACAGGGCATCCGACATGAAAAAGATTTTCGGTATCTACAGCAATCCGGACTCGCATTGGGTCGGCGACGGCTTTCCGGTGCGCACGCTGTTTTCACATCACACGATGGGCCGCCACACGAGTCCGTTCCTGATGCTCGACTACGCGGGTCCGCACGACTTCGCGCCGACCGCCCGCCGTCAGGGCGTCGGACAACACCCGCACCGTGGCTTCGAGACGGTGACCATCGTGTACCAGGGCGAATTGGAGCACCTCGACTCGACCGGCGGCGGCGGTCAGATCGGCCCCGGCGATGTGCAATGGATGACAGCGGGTTCCGGAATCCTGCACGAGGAGTTCCATTCGCGCGGCTTCGCGAAAGCAGGCGGGACGCTCGAAATGGTTCAGCTCTGGGTCAATCTGCCCGCCAGGGACAAGATGACGGCGCCCGGTTATCAGAGCATCGTGGCGAAGCAGATTCCGTCGGTCGATCTTCCGGAGCGCGCCGGATACGTCCGGGTGATCGCCGGCAATTATGCGGACAAGAACGGCCCCGCGCGTACCTTCACGCCAATGGACGTTCTCGACGTGCGGCTCAATGCAGGACGCGATGCGACGTTGCGCCTGCGGGAAGGACGAGCGCTCATCCTCGTCGTGCTGCACGGTGAAGTCCGCGTCAACGGCTCCGAGCAAGTCGTCAGCGACGCAGAAATGGTGCTGCTCGGGAAAGATGGCACGGACGTGCATCTGGAAGCCGCGAGCGATGCCGTGGTGCTCGTGCTGAGTGGCGAGCCGATCGAAGAACCAGTGGCCGCATACGGTCCGTTCGTCATGAACACGAGCGAAGAGATTCGCGCGGCGGTCGAAGACTTCAACAGTGGAAGGTTCGGGAGAATGGCGGCGGCGGACCGGAGTCAAGACTCGATGCGTTGATTCGCCGGACGCCGTCGCCATGCGTTCGCGTCGTTCTCTCAGGTTCTGGCTCGGCCCCCGGAATTTGGCCAGAACCCTTTCAGCCGGCTCGATCCGAGCCGGTTTTTTTTTGACTTGCAACGTACGCCGGATTGCGTCACGCCTGTGCGCGTCGGCAAGCGGCACGCACGCGGGCGGCGACCGATGCGGCTGGCGACGCGTCCATCGCGATCGCGGCGGCGTCCGGCAGCGCCTCGGTGGCAAGCTGGGAAAGCGTCTGGCCCGGCGGCATCTCGACGAAAACCGTCGCGCCGAGTTCGGATAGGGCGACGGTGGAATCGTGCCAGCGCACCGGATAGCGCAGATTGGTGGCGAGGTCTTCGCGCACGGCATCGGCGTGGCGCAGCACGCGCGCACCGCGATTGCCGACGTACGGAATGCGCGGCGCGCCCATCCGCACGTCCCGCGCCGCTTCGGTCAACTGCATGGCGGCGTCGTCGAGCAGCACGCAATGCGACGGCACGCTCACGCACAGGCGCTCGGCCTTGCGCGCGCCCCGCGAGAGCGCGATGTCGCGGACCTGCGCGAGCGCGGCGTCGCTGCCCGACACGACGATCTGGCGCGGCGCGTTCAGATTGCCGATGTAGGCGTCGGCGCCGCTGTCGGCAATCGCGCGGGCCAGTTCCGTTTCGTTCAGGCCGAGCACCGCGAGCATGCCGTAGCCGTGCGGATACGCGTTCTGCATCAGCGTGGCGCGCAGGCGCACGAGCTTCAGCGCGTCGGCGAAGGCGATCGCACCGCACACGACCGCCGCGCCGTACGCGCCCACCGAAAGCCCCGCGACCGCCTCCGGCTCGATGCCTTCGTCGGCAAGCGCACGCGCGCCCGCCACGGCCGCGACCACAAGCGCGACCTGCACCGCGACGGTCGATGCGAGCGCGTCTGCCGTATCGAGCGCGAGCACGTTTTCGCCGAGCGCATCCGATGCCTCGTTTAGCGTGCGCGCGATTCCCGGATGCGGCCGGTCGCCGCCGAGCCGATGCAGGAAGCCCGGCGTTTGCGCGCCCTGCCCCGGAAAGAGATACGCGATCATGTCGCCGCCCACGGATCGATCGCGAGGCGCGGGCCATCGGCGCTGCGCAGCATCACGCGCAGATTCGCGCGCGCGAATTCGGCGAGCGAAAAGGCCGCGTCGGGCGTTTCGAGTTGCACGTCGATGCGCGTCCCCGCGTGGCGCGCGGCGTGCGAGAGCGCGTCGAAGAGCGATGACGCATCGGCGCGCGGCAGCGGCGTCGGCGTGCGCACGACGATGTCGAGGTCGCTGTCAGGCGTGATCGTCGGCAGCGCGCTCGCAAGCTCGAATCCCGCGCTGCCCGCCGGGCCCCAGTCGAGACCGCGCGCGTCGATGATCGGCGCTACCGCGCGCAGCAGCGCGAACGCGGGCAAGGCGGCGCGCGCCGAATCCGGCGCACGCGCGTGCAGATCTTCGGGGCTGAGAAGCGCGTCGATCCAGCGCGGCTCGATCCACGTGCCGAAGCGTTCGCCGCGCGTGCCGCCGCGCACGCCGACCGCGATGGCGTCGCCGATGCGCGGTGCGCGCCGCACGACGACGAAGGGCGCGCGCGCGAGCGCCGTGGCGACCCACGCGGGCGCATCGGCGAAAGCAGGCGTGCCGGGCGCGAGACGCAGCAGATCGTGCGGACGCGGCGCGCGGTGCATCACGCGCTCCACTGCTCGCGCATGCGCCTGCGCACTTCGATCGACGCGGCGCGCGTGCGCTTTGCATCGGCGGAAGCGAGCCGGTTCGACAGATCCCGCGAGCCGTCGCGCGCATCCTTCACCGCAGCGGCGAGCGATGCCTTCACGCGCTCGATGTCGGCGGAAGAAGGCGCATCGGCATCGACGTCCTGGATCAGCTCGTGCAGCAGCCCGAGCTTCGCATACGCGCTCATCTTGTAGGACATCGGCAAGACGGTGTCGCCGAGCGCGTCGAGACTCTCCACGCTGCGACGCGTGACGCGCGCGGCGGCTTCCTTGCCCATTGCGTGAACGGCGGTGCCGGGCGCGTCCAGCGCGACGATGCGGTTCGCCTGATAGCCGTGCGCGAGATACGCGCCCGACATCGCCGGGCCGACGATCAGCGCGATCACCGGATGCCCGGCAAGGCGCGCGCTTGCGTACGCATCGACGGCGGCCGCGCAGGCAAGATGAATGCCGAGCAGTTCCTCGCGGCGTCCGTACGCCTGGCTCTTCACGTCGACGACGGCGACGACCGGGCGCTTCACGCCGGCATCACGGTCGGCGCCGATGACGTCGCGCACGGCGCGCGCAAGCAGCCAGCCTTGTTCGAGGCCGACGACGTTATCGGTCGCGCGCGGGAACCGGTTCTGCGGATCGGGCACGACGGCGATGAAACGCGCGCGCTCGCCGCCGAGCTGCCCATCGCGGGCGCGAACCGGGCCGCTTTCGGCCCCGGCGGAATCGGACGCGAGCGCGTCGAGCCAGCGCGCGCCACGGGAAAGCGTGTCGGTCATGATGTGCCCCAGAGGTTGCGCAGCGTGTCGGGATCGATGGCGTCGGGATTCACTTGCGCGAGCCGCGCGAGGTAACCGTCGACGTCCTCGGTGCGATGCCGCTTCGGCACGCCGCGCGTGAACGCGGCGAGCACGGCGTCGCGCACCTGATCGGTATCGTCTTCGACGAGCGTGTCCGCCAGCCCGACCGCGACGCGTTCCTCGCCGCCGATCATCGACCAGATCAGGCGGCGATCGCCCGAATCCAGTTCCTCGATGCCCGCTTCCTGCTCGATCACTTCCGGTCCGTTCATGCCGAGGCGCGCCTGACGCGTCATCACGAGCGCGCTGCACAGCGCCGCCGCGAGCGACATGCCGCCGAAGCAGCCGACCATTCCGCCGATCACGCCGACGACCGGCACATGACGCCGCAACGCGACGATCGCTGCCTGAATCTCGGCGATGACCGCGAGCCCCAGGTTCGCTTCCTGCAGGCGCACGCCGCCGGTTTCGAACAGCACGACGGGGCGAATCGGACGGCCGGCTTCGCATTCGCTCAAGGCCATTTCCAGCGCCGCCGCGATCTTCGCGCCCGACACTTCGCCGATGCTGCCGCCCTGGAACGCAGGCTCGATCGCGGCGATTACCGCGGGTTCGCCGCCAAGCGTGCCGCGCGCGATCACCGCGCCGTCGTCGGCCTGGCAGACGATGTTCTGCATCGCGAGCCACGGCGATTCGAGCTTGTCGAACGGCCCGAGCAATTCGCGGAAGGTTCCCTTGTCCAAGAGCGCGCGTGCGCGTTCGCGCGCCGTCAGCTCGATGAAGCTGTGCCGCGCGAGAAAAGTGTCGTGCGCGTTCATGCCGTGTCTCCTTCGCTCGCTTCCACCGCTTCGTTGAGGCGCAGCATCACGACGCCGGGCGTCGCGCCGAAGTCGTTGAGTTCGATTTTCGCGGCGCCGTCGTAGCGCTGAAAGAAGCGGTCCAGCACGCTCTTCCACACATGACCGTAGCCATCGACGCTCGTGCGGATCACCACTTCCGCGTTCGCCGTCTGCGAGGGCGAGAGCAGCACTTCGAGATCGCCCGAGCCGACCACGCCCACATGCGCGCGGCGCGTGACGGGCCGTTTGGCCGGGTATTCGTATCGCATGTTTTCCATCGTTCGTTCCTCTTCGATGCGCTTCGTGGTGCCTTTCAGGCGAGGCGCCTGAGACTGTCGAGAAAGAGCGTCGCGGCGAGCAGGTCGGCGGCGCCGCCCGGCGATGCGTTCAGCGCCAGCAATTCGGCGTCGAGCCGTGCGAGCGCGGCGCGGCCCTCGTTCGTGCCGGCGCCGCCTGCGCGCATCACGCGCTTCGCGCCGCGTTGCGCCGTGGTGAGCGCCGTCGTTCCGCCGCGATGCAGCAGGCATGTATCGTCCAGCGACGCGATGATCGCGATCAGCGCATCGAGCCGCGCATCGGATTCGGCGAGGCCGCGCGCGCGGGCGTTATCGAGCGCGGGCAGGCCGACAAGCCGCGCATGCGGAAAGCCCTCGCGCGCTTCGCCACGCGCGCCCGCCACGCGATAACGTTCGCTCACGCGCGCGCCGTGACTCGTCGCGACGGACGCGGGCGCGTAGCGGTCGTCGTACTGCGCAATCGCGGCGGCGGATGTGCAGATCGCGTCGCTGTCGTCCGGTGCGTGCATCGCCGCGCCCGCGCAGAGCAGGCCGACGATCCAGATCGCGCCGCGATGCGCGTTGCTGCCGTTCGTCGCGCGCATCATCGAACATTCGCCTTCGCGGCCGATGCGCGCCAGCTGCTCGCGCAACGCCTGCGAAGGCTGCACGCCGCACGCGGCGCGCGCGATCGCGAGGAAGGTCGGTTGCAGCGCATGCGCGGAGCGCAGCATCGTGTCGAGATTGAGATCGCGATGCGCGCCGCTGCCGCGTTCATCGACGAGCGCGGGCTTGGGCGTAAGACGCGCCTCGGCGACGAGCGCATCGACGGCGTGTGTCGCGATGGTCAGCGGCGGCGCGACGAATGCTTCGGCGTCGCGGCGCAAAAGGGAAATGGCGTTCATCGCGATCACCAGCTTCTGAAGCGCGCGGGCGGCGCGTAGAGCCCGCCCGACCACGAAACGAGATCGTCGATGCTGCGCGCCGCCAGCAGCGAGCGCTTCGCTTCGCCGCGCCGCACGCCCAGGTCTTCCGGATACGCGACGATGCCGCGCCGTCTCAGCTCTTCCGTCTTCGCAGGATTCGCGCGCATGCCGATGGGCGTCACGCCCGCGACCGCCGCGAGCGCCGCGCGCCGTTCATCGACGCCTTCGGCCGCATGCAGATTCGCGATGCCCTCCTCGGTCACGACGTGCGTGACGTCGTCGCCGTAGATCATGACGGGCGCGATCGGCATGCCGCTTTTCTCGCCGACTGCGATGGCATCGAGCGCATCGACAATGGTCGGCTCGCCGCCCTTCTTGTACGTCTCGGCGGTCTGCACCACGAGTTTGTGGCCGCGCGCGATCTTCGGATTCGGGCCGTCGTCTTTCAGCAGCTTCAGCCACGCTTCGCTCGAATGGCGTCGGCCGCGCGGATCGTGTCCCATGTTCGGCGCGCCGCCGAAGCCCGCGAGCCGCCCGAGCGTGACCGTCGACGAATTCGCGTCGGCATCCATCTGCAGCGTCGAGCCGATGAAGAGATCGACGCCGTATTGCCCCGCAAGCTGACAGAACACGCGATTCGAGCGCAGGCTGCCGTCGCGTCCGGTGAAGAACACGTCGGAGCGCGCCGCGATGTAGTCCTCCATGCCGACTTCGCTGCCGAAGCAATGCACGCTCTGCACCCAGCCGGACTCGATCGCTGGAATGAGCGTCGGATGCGGATTGAGCGCCCAGTTCGTGCAGATCTTGCCTTTCAGTCCGAGCGATTCGCCGTACGTCGGCAGGAGCAGCTCGATCGCGGCGGTATCGAAGCCGATGCCGTGATTGAGCGACGTGACGCCGTAACGGTCGTAGATGCCGCGTATGGTCATCATCGCCATCAGGATCTGCAATTCGCCGATGTGACGCGGATCGCGCGTGAAAAGCGGCTCCACCGCGAACGGGCGATCCGACTGCACGACGACATCGACCCACGAGCCGGGAATATCGACGCGCGGCAGCTCATCGACGATCTCGTTCACCTGCGCGACCACGATGCCATGCCGGAACGCGGTGGCCTCGACGATGGTCGGCGTGTCCTCGGTGTTCGCGCCGGTATAGAGATTGCCGTGACGGTCCGCCTGCACCGCGCACACCAGCGCGACCTGCGGCGTGAGATCGATGAACATGCGCGCATACAGTTCGATGTACGTATAGATCGCGCCGATCTCCAGCTTGCCGTCTTCGAGCAGTTGCGCGACGCGCAGACTCTGCGGCCCGGCGTACGCGAAATCGACCTTGTGCGCGATGCCTTGCTCGAAGAGCGCGAGATGCTCCGGCCGGCTGATGCTCGAGATGAGCAGATGGATGTCGTGCACGCGCTCGGGATCGAGCTTCGCGAACGCGCGCGAAAGGAAGTCGGCCTGCTTCTGGTTGTTGCCTTCGAGCGCGACGCGGTCGCCGGTGACGATCAGCGCGCTCAACGCATCGACGATGCGCGCGGAATCGAGCACGGAGCCGGTCAGCCACGGCTCGATCAGCTTCAGACGCCGCGCCTTTTCCTGTGCGCGCGTGTTCCAGTTCCGGGTTTCAGCGATGACGTCGTTCATTGGTCGGCCTTCGGAGTTTTCGTTCGGTTCGATGCGCGGCGCTTCTTCTTGACGTGGCTCGACTGCGCGAGCGCTTGCGCATCGGCGAGAAAGCGGTGGATCAGTTCGCCCGTCGCGAGCAGATGACGCGCGACGAGCGTCTGCGCCTGTTCGATATCGCGCGCGACGAGTGCATCGAAGATGGCGCGATGCTCGGCGTCGGACGAATCCTTGTGAATCGGCAGCCCGAGCTTCAGACGCAGATAGCGCTCGCCGCGCCGATGCATCTGGCCGATCAGTTCCATCAGGCGCGGCCGGTTCGCGGGCGCGTAGAGGCTCATATGGAACTGCTCGTTGCGCACCACGTAGAGCGTGGGATCGGGTTCGTTCTCGGCGGCTTCGAGCAAGCGCTTCGATTCGGCGAGCGTCTCGGGCGTGTGATGCCCGATCGCAATGCCGATCGCCAGGCTCTCCAGCGACGCGCGGATCTCATAGATCTCGCGCGCCTCGTCGGCGGATTGCAAGCTGACGGCCGCGCCGCGATTCGGCTCGATCATCACCCAGCCCTCGCTTTCGAGCTGGCGGAACGCTTCACGCACCGGAATGGCGCTCACCGAGAACTGCCGCGCGATCGCGTCCTGGCGCAGCGGCTCGCCCGGCAGCAGCGAACCTTCGACGATGGCGGCGCGCAGCGCATCCGCGATGAAACGCGACGTGCTCTGACGCGGTTCGAACTGCGCATCGCGGAATGAAGCCGGATGCGACACGGCGGAGAGATCTGTCGGCATGGCTAGGTGAAAGTGCGGAGTTGTCGTGGGGTGTTGTTCAAATATTATATATAAAACGGCACACGGAACCCCGGTGCTTTCCCTAGACGCCATAACAAACATTCGTACCGCGCGTCGTTATTTCATCTGCGGAGACATGGCCATGCCGACAACACTGGATCGACAGATAAGCGCCACGCGCACTACCAAGACACCGCTCAACCGCTCGCAAATCACGGGCTTCTGGGGCGCGTGGGCCGGCTGGACGCTCGACGGCATGGATTCGTTCATCTACGCGCTCGTGCTCGCGCCGGCGCTCACCGAGTTGCTGCCGCGCTCGGGCTACGCGGCGACGCCCGCGAATGTCGGTCTCGCGGGGTCGATCCTGTTCGCGCTGTTTCTGGTGGGATGGGGGCTGTCGTTCATCTGGGGGCCGCTTGCCGACCGCTTCGGCCGCACCAAGGTGCTCGCCGCGACCATCTTCACGTTCGCGATCTTCACGGGTCTCGCCGCGACCGCGCACACGGTGTGGGAACTCGGCATCTACCGGTTCTTCGCGGGCGTGGGCATCGGCGGGGAATGGGCGCTCGCGGGAACGTATGTCGCGGAAGCGTGGCCGGAAGATCGCCGCAAGATGGGCGCGGGCTATCTGCAGACCGGCTACTACGCGGGCTTCTTTCTTGCCGCCGCGCTGAACTACACCATCGGCGCGGCGTTCGGCTGGCGCGCGATGTTCCTCGTCGGGCTGTTCCCGGTCGTCATTTCGATCCTCGTGCTGTTGCGCGTGAAGGAAACCGACAAGTGGGAACGCGCTGAAGCAGCCGAGCCGCATATCGCTCACGTGAAGCACCAGAGCCCGCTCAAGGCGATCTTCAACGCGCAGTACCGCAAGCGCACGATCGTCGCGGCCGTGCTGCTGACGGTGGCGATCATCGGTCTGTGGGCGGGCGCGGTGTACGAGCCGTCGGCGGTCATCCAGCTCGCGGCGAAGGCCGGCATGGACAAGGCGGGCGCCGCGCGCATGGCGTCGATCGCCACCGGTCTGTTGTCGATCGGCACGATCGTCGGCTGTCTCGCGCTGCCGCCGATGGCCGAAAAGATCGGCCGCAGAAAGACGCTCGCGGTGTACTTCGTCGGCATGGCGGCATCGATCGCGCTCGCGTTCGGCTGGGCGTTCTATCTGCCGAACGGGCTCGTGCCGTTCATCGCGCTGCTCGTCGTGCTGGGCTTCTTCGGCGGCAACTTCGCGCTCTTTTCGCTGTGGCTGCCCGAGCAGTTCGAAACCCGCGTGCGTGCGACCGCGTTCGCATTCTGCACGTCGGTGGGACGCTTCTTCGGCGCGATCGTGAACTTCGGCATCGGCGCAATGGTGCTCAACATGAAGACGCTCGGCGTGCCCATCGCGCTCACGGCGATTGCGTTCCTGATCGGCCTCGCGGTGATCCCGTTCGCGCCCGAGACGAAGGGGCAAGAACTGCCGAACTGACACATTGGACTTGTTCTCACGCGAGCGGCCTTCGCCATTGCGAGGGCCGCTTTTTTGCTAGACGACGCGCGTCCACTTGCCGACTTTCGCGACCTGCGCTTCATCGAACGAAAAGCCCAGGCCCGGGGAATCGTGCAGCACGACACGGCCGTTGCGATGCGCCAGTTGCCGGTCGACCAGACGCCGGAAGTTGAGCACCTGATCGTCCCAGAAATATTCGACGTAACGCGCATTCGGCGTCGCCGCGACCAGCGGCGCATGCAGGTCGTGGAACCAGTGCGGGCACATCACCACGCCGTAACTCGCCGCCGTCGCCGCGATCCTCCGCCATTCGGTGATGCCGCCGCACACCGCCGCATCCGTCTGCAGAATCGCGGCCGCGCGCTTGTCGAGCAACTCCTTGTGATACCAGCGGCCGTAGCCGATCTCGCCCGTCGCAATCGGAATGCGCGTGGCTTGTGCAAGGCGCGCGTGATTGTCGACATCGTCGGGAGAAAACGGCTCTTCGATGAAATACGGATCGTATTGCTCGAAGCGCCGCACATGCTGCAACGCCTGCGTGAGATCGCGCCAGCCGTTGTTCATGTCGATCATCAGTTCGACATCCGGACCGACCGCCTCGCGCGCCGCCTTCACGCGGCGTTCCTCTTCCTGCGGCGACAGGCGGCCGCCCTTCATCTTCACCGCGCCGAATCCCATCTCGACGTAGCGCGCCATTTCCTCACCGAGCTTCTCCGGCGTCTTGCCTTCGAGGTAATAGCCGCCGCTCGCGTACGCGGGCACCGTCTCCAGTTCCACCGCGCCGAGATACTTGTGCAGCGGCACGCCGTGCGTGCGCGCGTTGAGGTCCCACAGGGCGATATCGAGGATCGAGAGCGCGCGCATGACCGTACCCGCGCGGCCTTGCAGCAGCGCCTCGTCGTACATGGCCTGCCAGAGTCCTTCGATTGCATACGAGTCGCGTCCGATCAGCACCGGCGCGAGCAATTGCTCGACGGCCACCGTCAGCAATTCGCCCGCCGCGCTGCCGACGTAGCAGAAGCCGATGCCTTCGACGCCGTCGGTCGAGCGCACCTTGACGAGCCCGTAGTGCCGGGTGGATACGGTGCGCGTCGAGAAGGACGTGACGCGATCGAGCGGCACCGCGGCCGCGCAGACGTCGATCGATTCGATGATGGGCATGCCGGTCGTCTCCCTGTCGCTATGGTGATTGCTTCAGTGTGATGACATGCGCGTTCGAGTGGAAGTATCCTTTGGCTTCTTCAAACCCAAAAGATTTTATCGATGGACTCGCGCTATCTGCAGAGCTTCGTGTTCGTCGTCGAACTCGGTTCCATCGCCGAAGCGGCACGCAGACTCGATCTCACGCCTGCGGCCGTCGCGCAGCGCGTGAAGATGCTGGAGGCCGAACTGGGCACGACGCTCGTGCGGCGCTCGGGCCGCACGGTCGGCGCGACCGAAGCCGGCGAGCGCATCCTCGCGCGGGCGCGCGCGGTGCTGCACGACATCCGCGACCTGCGCTCGGACATCGAGGAAACGGGGCAACTGGGCGGGCAATTGCGCCTGGGCGGCATGGCGACGATGATGGGCAGCCTCATTCCCGATGCGCTCGCGGTGCTGCTCGATCGCCATCCGCGCATGGACTTCTATCTCGAGCCGGGCACCTCGCTCGATCTCTATCGCAAGGTGACGAGCGGCGATCTCGACGCCGCCGTGATCGCGCAGCCGCTCTTCAACCTGCCGAAGAGTTGCGACTGGCACACCTTCCGCAGCGAACCGCTGGTGCTGCTTTCACCGGCGTCGATGCACGTCACCGACGTTCACGCCACGCTGCTGTCAGAACCTTTCATTCGTTACGACCGCGATGTCGTCGGCGGTCAGCTCGCCGATGCCTATCTGCGTCAGCATGGCATCAAGCCGCATCAGCGCTGCGAGCTGGACGGTCTCGCGGCCATCGCGACGCTGGTGGACCGCGGGCTGGGCGTATCGCTGGTGCCGGACTGGGCGCCGACCGAGTACGCCGGCGTTTCGGTGCGCAAGTGGGCGTTGCCGCATGTCGCGCCGAAGCGGCTCGTCGGCCTGATCTGGGGCCGCTCCTGCGCACGCATCCGGCTCGTGCACGCCTTCCTCGACGCGGCGGAATCCATCGAACGGGCGCGGCAGGCGCAGCCGAAACCGAAGCGATAGACGGGCGTTGCTCACTTCCGGAAGCAAAAACTTCTATGCTTTGAAGCTAGCGGGAACCCGTCGCGGCATCCGCACGCACTGGCGATAATGCACGTAACCCCACAGGAGACGCCCCCGACATGAGCGACACATTCAAGAAGAAGCCCGCGAGCGATGCGGCCGCGCCACCGAGCGGCCTGCGCAAGTCGCTCGCGAACTACGGCGACAACGGCTTCTCGCTGTTTCTGCGCAAGGCGTTCATCAAGGGCGCGGGCTATACCGACAGCGCGCTCGACCGGCCGGTGATCGGCATCGTCAATACGGGCAGCGCGTACAACCCGTGCCACGGCAACGCGCCGCAACTGATCGAGGCGGTCAAGCGCGGCGTGATGCTCGCGGGCGGCTTGCCGATGGACTTCCCGACCATCTCCATCGCCGAATCGTTCTCGCAGCCGACCAGCATGTATCTGCGCAACCTCATGTCGATGGATACGGAGGAAATGATTCGCGCGCAGCCGATGGACGCCGTCGTGCTGATCGGCGGCTGCGACAAGACGGTGCCCGCGCAGCTGATGGGCGCGGCGTCCGCGAACATCCCGACCATTCAGCTCATCACCGGTTCGATGCTGACGGGCGCGCATCGCGGCGAGCGCGTGGGCGCGTGCACCGATTGCCGGCGTTACTGGGCGCGCTTTCGTGCCGAGGAAATCGACGAGACGGAAATCTCGGCGGTGAACAATCAGCTCGTCGCGAGCGTTGGCACCTGCTCGGTGATGGGCACCGCGAGCACGATGGCCTGCATCGCCGAGGCGCTCGGCATGACGGTGCCGGGCTGCGCGTCGCCGCCGGCGGTGACGTCGGACCGCATGCGCATTGCCGAACTCACGGGCACGCAGGCGGTGCAGATGGCCCGCGACGGTCTCACCATCGACAAGATCCTGACCGCCGAAGCCTTCGAGAACGCGATGCGCGTGCTGCTCGCCATCGGCGGATCGACCAACGGCATCGTGCATCTGACGGCGATCGCCGGGCGCATGGGCTACGACGTCGATCTGAAGGCGCTCGATCGCATGGGCCGCGAGACGCCGGTGCTGGTCGATCTCAAGCCGTCCGGCGCGCATTACATGGAGGACTTTCACAAGGCGGGCGGCATGGCGACGCTGCTGCGCGAACTGAAGCCGCTGCTCAACCTCGATGCGCTGACGGTCACGGGCCGCACGCTCGGCGAGGAAATCGAAGCGGCGGGTCCGGCTTTCGAGCAAGACGTGGTGCGTCCCTTCGACCGGCCGATCTTTCCGCAAGGCGGCATCGCGGTGTTGCAGGGCAATCTCGCGCCGGGCGGCGCGATCATCAAGCAATCGGCGGCGAATGCGCAGCTCATGGAGCACGAAGGCCGCGCGGTGGTGTTCGAGAACGCGGCGGACCTGGCCGCGCGCATCGATGCCGACGATCTCGACGTCAACGCCGACGACATTCTCGTGCTGAAGAACATCGGTCCGAAAGGCGCGCCGGGGATGCCCGAAGCGGGCTATATCCCGATTCCGCGCAAGCTCGCGACGGCGGGCGTGAAGGACATGGTGCGGATCTCCGATGGCCGCATGAGCGGCACCGCGTTCGGCACCATCGTGCTGCACGTGACGCCCGAATCGGCGGTGGGCGGGCCGCTCGCGTTCGTGCAGCACGGCGACCGCATCCGGCTCAGCGTGTCGAAGCGCGAGATCAGTTTGCTCGTCGACGATGCCGAACTGAGCGCGCGCGCGCAACGTCATCCGGTGACGATACCGGCCGCCGACCGCGGATATCGCAAGCTCTTCTTCGACACGGTCACGCAGGCGGACAAGGGCGTGGACTTCGATTTTCTGCGCGCGACGGAGCATCGCGGGACCACGCCGCGAAGCTAGGCGCGACGTGCGCTGCATAGCAACTCAAGGCCGCTTTCGAGCGGCCTATTTCATTCGTGCATCGATACCGCGCCGGACACAAAAAATTTTTGCCTTTGAAGCAAGCGCACGTCTGTACTTCGCGCTCCGGCCGACGGCCATACTGGGCGCGCCCCGCACAACCTCAGGAGACGCCTGCCCATGTCCACGACCTTTCACGGCGCGCTGTCGCCGGTCCTCACGCCTTTCGACGACGACGGCGCGCCATCGGCGGAACGTCTCGTGCGTCACTGCCGCGCACTCTTGAACGATGACGTCGGCCTGGCCGTGTTCGGCACCAACTCCGAGGCCAATTCCATGTCGGTCGCGGAAAAGCGCGTGCTGCTCGACGCGCTCATCGACGCCGGACTGCCCGCCGCGCGCATGATGCCCGGCACCGGCGCATGCGCCCTGCCCGACACGATCGAACTGACGCGTCATGCGGTCACGCGCGGCTGCGGCGGCGTGCTGATGCTGCCGCCGTTCTATTACAAGGGCGTGAGCGACGAAGGCCTGTTTCGCGCCTTTGCGAGCGTGATCGAAGCCGTCGGCGATGCGCGGCTCAAGGTCTATCTCTATCACATTCCGCCGGTCGCACAGGTGCCGCTCAGCCTCGCGCTGATCGAGCGCCTGCTGAAGGCGTATCCCGGCACGGTCGCGGGCATCAAGGACAGTTCGGGCGACTGGAACAACACGTCGGCGGTGATCGATGCGTTCGCATCGACGGGATTCGAGGTGTTCGCGGGCAGCGAGACGTTCCTGCTGCGCACGCTCGAGGCGGGCGGCGCGGGCTGCATCACCGCGACGGGGAACGTGAACGCGGCGGCAATCGCGAGGCTCGCACGCGAGTGGCCGAGCGCGGATGCAGTCGCGCAACAACGCCGTCTCGACGAAGTGCGCGCGGTGTTCCAGCGCTTCCCGATGATCGCGGCGATGAAGGCGGCGATTGCGTGGCAATCGGGCGACGAAGGCTGGGCCAACCTGCGCCCGCCGCTGGTGGAACTCGGCGCGGGGCAGCGCGCGCAGCTCGAAAGCGCGCTGGACGCGATCGGCTTTCGCATGCCGCATGCCGCGCAGCTCGCGTTGCGCACGGAAGCCGCGCACTGATCGCTCGCCGTACGCACACATAACTCGATAAGAACCGGAGACGACCTTGTACGACAGCACCTCGATTCCCGCGTCGATCGAAAGAGACGATGCCAATGCCCTGTTTCACCGCGTGGCGTGGCGCTTCATGCCGCTGCTGTTCGTCGGCTACGTGGTGGCGTATCTGGACCGCGTGAACGTCGGCTTCGCGAAGCTGCAGATGCTCAATTCGCTGCATCTGAGCGAAGCCGTGTATGGCCTCGGCGCGGGACTGTTCTTCGTCGGCTATTTCTTCTTCGAGGTGCCGAGCAATCTGCTGTTGCACCGGATCGGCGCGCGGCGCTGGATCGCGCGGATCATGATTACATGGGCGATCCTCTCGATGGCGACCGCCTGGGTCTCGACGCCGATGCAGTTCTACGTCGTGCGCTTCATGCTGGGCGTCGCGGAAGCGGGCTTCTTTCCGGGCATGGTGCTTTATCTGACGTACTGGTTTCCCTCGCATCGGCGCGGCAAGATGGTGGCGCTGCTGATGGCGGGCAATCCCGTCTCGGGGCTCGTGGGCGGTCCGGCTTCCGGATGGATCATGCATTCGATGGGCGGCATGGCCGGACTCGCGGGCTGGCAGTGGCTCTTCATCATCGAGGCGCTGCCGTCGATCCTGCTGGGCATCGTGATCCTGAAGCATCTCGACGATCGCGTCGCGGATGCGGCGTGGCTCTCCCCGCACGAGAAGCGCGTAATCCAGGACGAGATCGCCGCCGACGCCGCGACGCAGACGCACGGCTCGGTGCGCGCCGTGTTCACGTCCGCGCGCGTGTACCTGATGTGCCTGATCCTCTTCGGCATCGTGATGGGCTCGTACGCGATCGGCTTCTGGCAGCCGACCATCCTGCGTTCGACGGGCATCGAGGACGCGTTCGTGATCGGCCTTCTGACGATGATTCCCTACTCGGTCGCGCTCGTCTCGATGATCGTCGTGGGCAAGCACGCGGACCGCACGCGCGAGCGGCGCTGGCACGTCGCGCTGCCTGCGTTGCTCGCGGGCGCGGGCTTCGTGCTGTGCGCGCTGTTCGGCTCGTCATCGGCGATTTCGGTCGCGGGACTCACGCTGGCCACGGCGGGCGTCATCACCGCGTTGCCGATGTTCTGGGCGCTGCCGACCGCGTTTCTCGGCGGCACGGGCGCGGCGGCGGGCATCGCGCTCATCAACTGCACGGGGAATCTCGCGGGCTTCATCAGCCCTGCCGTGATCGGCTGGCTCAAGACGCTCACGCATTCGCTGTCGTCGGGGTTGTTCGTGGTGGCGGCGTCGCTGGCGGTGTCGGCGTTGCTGATTCTCGTCTTCGTGCCGGCGAAGCTCGTCAACAAGTGAGCATCCGACGATGACCATGCCTCCCGTATTGCAGATCGGCGAGTTTCCCGCCGCCGTCCAGACGATGATCGGCGAGCGCTTCGCGCTTCGTACGCTCGCCGAAGTCGATGCCGACGATGCGCTGCGCGCGCGTATCGGCGCGATCGTCACGCGATCGAATTACGACATCGACGAAGCGCTGATCGCGCGCTTGCCGTCGCTGCGGATCGTCGCGACGAGCGGCGTCGGCTTCGACCGGATACCGGTGGCGTACGCGCGCGAGCGTGGCGTCGTCGTCACGAACACGCCGGACCTGCTGAACGCGGCGGTCGCTGAGCTGACCATCGGCCTGATGCTCGCGCTGCTGCGCCGGTTGCCGATGGCGGACCGCTTCACGCGTTCGGGCGCATGGACCAGGGGCGCGTTTCCGCTCGGATCGAGTCTTGCGGGCAAGCGTGTCGGCATCGTCGGAATGGGGCGTATCGGGCGCGAGATCGCGCGGCGGCTGATGCCGTTCGATGTGTCCATTGCGTACTTCGGGCGCTCGCGGCAGGCGCTCGACTTCCCCTACTTCTCCGATGTGATCGAACTTGCGGGATGGTCGGACGTGCTGATCGCGAGTTGTCCGGGCGGACGCGAGACGCGTCATCTGATCGATGCCGCGGTGCTCGATGCGCTCGGTCCGAACGGAATGCTCGTGAACATCGCGCGCGGCTCGGTGGTCGATGAAGCGGCGCTGGTGACGGCGCTCGCGCGCAACGCGATTGCAGGCGCCGCGCTCGACGTATTCGAGCATGAGCCGCTCGCGGATTCGCCGTTATGCGGCTTCGAGCAGGTCGTGCTGAGTCCGCATATCGGCAGCGCGACGCACGAGACGCGCCTCGCGATGGCGCGACTCATGATCGACAATGTCCTGGCCGTGTTTGAAACGGGAAAAGGGATAACCGTGGTCGAGTAAGTGCAGACGGCGTGCGTGCTGGAATTCCAGAGACAACGCATTTCACTCGATCTTCTTTAGCGCCGCGCGGTCCATGTAGCTGATCGCGCCCGCGGTGAATAGCGGGCCGTCACGGACATAGCGGTATTTGCCGGTCTTCGTATCTCTTCTTGACACTTCTATGAAGCGGCCTCGATACCGTTCGAGCCATCGGCCGCGGACGATCGCCTGCCGTGTACGGATGCGTCGAACCTGTTCTCGCTCAACTCATGATGCCGATCTGCCACGGCACGAATTCGTGGTCGCCCAGCCCGAGGAGTTCGCTCTTGCTGCGCTGGCCCGATGCGGTTGCGAGCAACGCATCGAAGATCGCCTGCCCCATGCTCTCGATGCTCGCCTCGCCGTCGAGGATCGCGCCGCAGTTCAGGTCCATGTCCTCGGCAAGACGACGGTACATCGGCGTATTGGTCGCGAGCTTGATCGAGGGCACGGGCTTCGCGCCGAACATCGAGCCGCGTCCCGTGGTGAAGGCGATGAGATTCGCGCCGCCCGCGATCTGACCGGTCGCGGACACCGGATCGAAGCCCGGCGTATCCATGAACACGAGGCCGCGCTGCGTCACCGGTTCGGCGTACCGATACACCTCCATCAACGGCGTGGTGCCGCCTTTCATCGACGAGCCGATCGACTTCTCGAAGATGTTCGCGAGACCGCCGGCCTGATTGCCGGGACTGACCTTTCCATTGATCTGCACGTCGCGCCCGACCGAATACTCTTCCTTCCACCAGCGGATGCGTTCGACGAGCTTCTCGCCCACCGCACGGCTTTGCGCGCGGCGCGTCAGCGTGTGTTCGACGCCATAGACCTCGGGCGTCTCCGACAGAATCGCGGTGCCGCCGTGGCGCACGAGGATATCCATCGCCGCGCCGAGCGCGGGATTCGCGCTGATCGACGAGAATCCGTCCGAGCCGCCGCATTGCAGGCCGATCTTCAGATGGCTTGCATCGACGGTGCTGCGCGTCACGTCGTTCGCGCGCGGCAGCAGCGCCTTCACGGCCTCGATGCCCGCCTCGATCGTCTTGCGCGTGCCGCCGGTGTCCTGCATGGTGAAGGTATGCAGCCGCGAACTTTCGCTCAGGCCTTCCTGATCGAGCAGCCCTTGCAGTTGATTGCGCTCGCAGCCGAGTCCGACGATCAGCGCCGCCGCGAGATTCGCGTGCCGCGCATAGCCCGCCATCGTGCGGCGCAGAAGCTGCATCGGCTCGCCGCTCATCTCCATGCCGCAGCCGATCGAATGACTGAACGCAACCACGCCATCGACGTTCGGATAATCCGCGAGACGCTCGGGCGTGAACCATTCCGCGATCCTGTGCACGACCGTGGCCGAGCAATTCACCGTCGACAGAATGCCGATGTAGTTGCGCGTCGCCACCGCGCCGTCCGCGCGCACGATGCCCTGAAACGTCGCGCGCTTCTCGGCGGGAAGCAACTCGACCGGGCGATAGTCCGCGCCATGCGCATAGTCGCGATCGAAGTCGCGAAATTCGACGTTGTGTCCGTGAACGAGCGTGCCCGCCGGGATATCCGTCGCGGCAAAGCCGATGACCACGTTGTATTTGCGAATCGGCTCGCCCTGGCTGATCGGGCGCGCCGCGATCTTGTAGCCGGCGCTCACCTGGCTGCGGCTGACGAAATCTTCGGCGTCCACGCGCGTGCCGATCCCCACATCCATGCGGGCGATGACGACGTTATCGTTCGAATGCAAACGGATCACCGGGCCGGCTACACGCTTTTCGGACTGCTCGATCATGTGAGTTTTCGCTTGAGACAAAGGCGCAGCGAGTGCGCGCCGTGAGATGTGTGGGAATCGAATGGAGATCGCTCGATGCGCCCATCATACGGATCGGGGAACTGCTATGGCTTGCTTGAGAAGCAAGGATTTTTATCGTTTGAGCGCTTGATCCGCGGGCTTAAGCATGGACAGCAACGCAGGAGACAGACCCATTGGCAGCAGACCGAACGCTATCTCGGCGATCGAGCGGCTTGCAACCGGCTTTCGTTTCACCGAAGGTCCGGTGTGATTCGGCGATGGCCGCTTTCTTCTGTCTGGCGACATCCCCAGTAATCGCATGTTGCGCCGGGTTCGATCTATCGCATCGACGGGGAAACGGGCGCGGCGCGCCTCGTCACCGACGGAGCGATCTCCGGATGTATCGCTGGATCACGCTCCTGCACGGATCGCCCGCCTGCGCGAGTCGTCCCTCACTGGCGCGCCGATGCAACGCGCCGGCGTTCGCCCTAGGGTGATTACATATGTTGCGATTAATATTGGCGTGGCAACATTTGTATCACTCAACCGGAGAATAAAGGACGTCATGAAGACCACATCGCTGTTCGCATCGTCTGTCGCGCTTGCCGCGCTGTCGCTCGTCACGGGAGCAAGCTACGGCCAGGACGGCCAGCCGACGCTCGCGAAGATTCAGAGCGCCAACATGATTGCAATCGGGCATCGCGAGACATCGGTGCCGTTCTCGTACGTCGGCGCGAACAACGAAGTCATCGGCTTTTCGCAGGACCTGTGCAACAAGATCATCGACGCGGTCAAAGCCAGAACGAAGCATCCGGACCTGCGCGTGCGCTTCATTCCGGTGACGTCGCAAAACCGCATTCCGCTCGTGCAGAACGGCACCGTCGATCTCGAATGCGGCGTGACCACCAATCTCACGTCGCGTCAGAATCAGGTCGCGTTCTCCGATACCTTCTTCGTCGCCACGACGCGCCTCTTGACGAAGAAGGATTCCGGCATCAAGGACTTCCCCGATCTCGCGGGCAAGACGGTCGTGACGAATCAGGGCACGACGTCCGAGCGCATTCTTCGCAAGATGAACGAAGAGAAGAAGATGAACATGAGCATCATCAGCGCGAAGGACTACGGCGAAGGCCGCGTGACGCTGGAAACCGGCCGCGCGGTGGCCTACATGATGGACGACGTGCTGCTCGCGGGAACGCGTTCGCTCACCGCGAAGCCTTCGGACTGGGTGCTGGTCGGCACGCCGCAATCGTCGGAGGCGTACGGCTTCATGCTGAGAAAGGACGATCCGGAGTTCAAGAAGCTCGTGGACGATGCGATGAGTCAGGCGATGAAAAGCGGCGAAATCAACGCGATGTACGACAAGTGGTTCATGAAACCCGTGCCGCCGAAGAACATCAACTTCGAGTTCCCGATGAGCGACACGGTGAAGAAGCTCTACGCCGACCCGAACGACAAGGCGCTCGAATGACGACGTAACTTACTCGTCGAAGGGCAGATCGGTCTGCCCTTCCGCGCGCATATCGAACGTATTGAGCGTCATGGCAACGAGCGCGTAATAGCCCAGCAGCCCGACGAGATTCACCACGACCGTATGGCCGAAGCGCGCGACGGCGGCGCCGTAGGTGGCATCGCTGACGCGCTTCGTTTCGTATAGCTCGGTCGCGAAATCGACGATGAGCTTGTCGTCGGCATCGGCGAAAGTTGGCGTCTGGCCCGTGCGCAGCGCTTCGGCGACATCGGCGGGCACGCCGGCATCGAGCGCGATGGGATGATGGATATGCCACTCCGCCTGCGAGCGCCAGCGCGCCGCCGTCACGAGAATGGCGAGTTCCGAAAGCCGCAGCGGCAGGCCCGTTTGGTAGCGGCAGAACGCGCCGAGCTTTTGCGCGTTCTGCGCGAGTTCCGGACTGAAAATCCAGCCGAGAAACGGGCCATTGAGATTGCCGCGCGGGCCGCTCAGAATGTCCTGCAACACGGCTTTCTGTTCATCGGATGCGGTGGCGGCGTTGAAGTCGGGAAGTCGCTTGCTCATGTCGGAATCGATGTTCGTTGAGTGTTGGTGAAGCGTCGCGTCGCCTCGCTCATGCCGCCTTCGCGCCGATGGCCGACAGCGCACCGTCGATGGCATCGGAAAGCCGCTCGACGATGGTTTCGATCTGCGCGCTCGTCGTGATGAACGGCGGTGCGATGAGCACATGATCGCCGATGCGGCCATCGACGGTGCCGCCCATCGGATAGACCATGAGGCCGCGCTTCATCGCCTCGCTCTTGATGACCGCGTGCAGCTTGTGCTTCGGATCGAACGGCGTCTTGCTCGCGCGATCCTGCACCAGCTCGACGCCGGTGAAGAGACCGCGCCCGCGAACGTTGCCGATGAACGGATGATCCGCGTGCCGCTCGCGCAACGCCGCGCGCAGTTGCTCGCCGCGCGCCTTCACGTTGTCGAGCAGCTTGTCTTCTGCGATGACCTTCTGCACTTCGAGCGCCGCCGCGCACGCCGTCGCGTGACCGATATAGGTGTGGCCGTGCTGGAAGAAGCCCGAACCGCCGACGATCGTATCGAATATCTCGTTGCTGACGAGCGTCGCGCCGATCGGCTGATAGCCCGCGCCGAGGCCCTTCGCGATCGCGAGAATGTCGGGCTCAACGCCGTCTTCCTCGCACGCGAAGAGATAGCCCGTGCGGCCCATGCCGGACATGACTTCGTCGAGGATCAGCAGCACGCCGTACTTGTCGCAGACCGCGCGAATCTTGCGAAAATAGTCGCGCACGGGCGGCACCGCGCCCGCCGTCGCGCCGACGACCGTTTCGGCGACGAACGCCGCCACCGACTCCGCGCCGAGTTCGAGAATCTTCGCTTCGAGTTCGTCCGCGAGACGTTGCGCGAAGGCTTCGTCGGTTTCGCCCGCCTGCTGCTCGCGATACGCGAAGCACGGCGAGACATGATGCGCTTCGATCAGAATCGGCAGGAACGGCTCGCGCCGCCATGCGTTGCCACCGATAGCCAGCGCGCCGAGCGTGTTGCCGTGATAGCTCTGCCGGCGCGCGATGAAATGCCGGCGCCCGGGCTGCCCTTTCTCGACGAAGTACTGGCGCGCGAGCTTGAGCGCGGCTTCCATCGCTTCGGAGCCGCCGGACACGAAGTACACGTGACCGAGGTTCTTCGGCGCGGCATCGACGAGCAGGTTCGCGAGATCTTCCGCGGGTTCCGTGGTGAAGAACGATGTGTGCGCGTAGGGCAGCTGCTGGACTTGTCGCTGGATGGCTTCGATCACGCGCGGATGGCTGTGTCCGAGACACGAGACGGCCGCGCCACCGCACGCGTCGATATAGCGCTTGCCGGTGGAATCGACGATTTCGATGCCGTCGCCGAGCACGGCGACAGGAAGCCTCGCGCGCGGCGCGCGATGAAATACCGTGGTCATGGTCACTGCCCGTTGAGTGCGTGCAACACGCGATGTTCGATATTAGCATCGAAACAACATTTGTTGTTGCACTCCTGCGCCGTGATGCGATGTTCAGCTCGCCGCGTAGGCGCCGTTCGAATGAAGCGCGGCTTCGGCTTGTTCCAGATTCGCGATCGCGTCCTTGCCTTCGAGCGCGAGCAGGTGCGCGACGAGCATTTCCGCGAGCGCGGAAGCCGCCACGAGCGACGGGAAGAACGACGGCGATTCATGCGAGAAGACGAGCGTGTGATCCGCGTTCAGCGCAATGGGCGACACGGCGCTATCGGTCAGCGCGATGAGTTTCGCGCCGCGCTCGACGGCCGCCTGCGCGACGCGCACCGCTTCGACGGAATACGGCGCGAAGCTGACGACCACCACGGCGTGCTTTTTTTCGATGCAGCGCAACTGCATTTCCAGCGTGCCGGCCTCGCCGCTGACGAGACTCACCGACGGACGAAAGAGGCGATATCCGTAGAGCAAACCGAACGCAACCGGATAGCACGACCGGAAACCGGCGACGTGGACTTGCGGCGCCTTTTTCAACGTCTTCGCCGTGTCGACGACGCTCGCAGCGTTCTGCGCGAGCGTGAGTTCGAGATTGTGCAATTGAGCCTGCGCGAGATCGCGGCTCAGATGATTGTCGGCACCGCCTTTCACGAGCGAGCGGGCGCGCGTCGTCAGCGGTTCGGGACGCGTGCGCACCCGGCTCACGAAAACATCGCGCAACTCGTTCCAGCCGGGGAAACCGAGCTGCTGCGAAAGACGCACCATCGCGGCGGGCTGGACCTTCGCGCGCTCGGCGACCTTGCGCATCGAGAGGACGGCGACTTCGTCGGGATAGTCGAGAAGGAACGCGGCGCCGGCCTGGAACTGCGGGCTCAGATCGGGGAAGCGGTCGCGAATGGCGGCGGCGAGTTGGTCGAAGGTGGGCACGTTGCGATCGGAAGGAAGGCGGACGCGTTATTTAAGCATGAGTCAGGCGCGACTTCGCGATGGAAAAGGCAAAAAGCCGTGCCATCACGGATGCGCGCCGGCATCATCGACGCCCGTCTCGTGGCCACTATAATCGGTCTCGGTGGCCGCACGGGTCGTCCGACGCGTGCGGCCTTCCTTCGAGGTTCGAACCTTTACGAGGATGATGCCTGCCATGACCAAAGCTGCCGCGTCTCGACCGAATTCCGCTGCCCGCATCTTCTATCCACGCGTTTTGGCCGCCGCCCTGGCGAGCGTCTCACTGTTCACTGCTTGCGCGTATGCGCAGGACGACAACGACCACGACTCCGGGCGGCACGGCGATGGCGGCCGGCACGTCAAAGTGATGATCATTTCGATGTTCGGCCCCGAAGGCCAGGTCTGGCTGGACAATCTCGGCCCGTGGCAAACCGTGAAGGTGCCGGGGCTGTCACCGGACTATCCCAATGTCAATTGCAATCGCGACGACGTCTGCGTGATGACCACCGGCATGGGCCACGCGAACGCGGCGGCGTCCATCATGGCGCTGGGCTTCTCCGAGCAGTTCGATCTGCGGCACACCTATTTCCTGGTCGCGGGAATCGCGGGGATCGATCCGGCTCGCGGGACGCTCGGTTCGGCGGCATGGGCGAAGTATCTCGTCGATTTCGGCATCCAGTGGGAACTCGACGCGCGCGAGAAGCCCGCCGACTGGCCCACCGGGTTCCTCGGCATCAATACGAAAAACCCAACGGAGAAGCCGCCGCTCGATTACCGCACGGAGGTTTTCGCGCTGAACGCATCGCTCGCGGATGCCGCGTACAGCATCTCCCGCAACGTCAAGTTGTCCGACAGTGACGAGGCGAAAGTCGCGCGCGCGAAGTTCAACTATGCGCCGGCGAATCAGCCGCCCGCTGTCATCCAGTGCGACACGCTTGCAGGCGACACCTGGTGGTCCGGCAAATTCATCGGCGAACGCGCGCGTGACTGGACGCGTCTTTTGACCGACGGCAAAGGCGTCTATTGCACGACGCAGCAGGAAGACAATGCGACATACGAAGCGCTCAAGCGTGCGGCGAGCGCGAAGCGGGTGGATCTGTCGCGCGTCGCCGTGCTCCGGGCCGGCTCGGACTTCGACCGGCCGTATCAGGGGCAGACGGCCGCGGACAATCTCTTGAACTATTCCGCACAGGGCGGCTTCGCGCCCGCCATTCAGAACCTGTACTTGACCGGCGGCCCGGTCGTGAAGGAAATCGTCACGCACTGGGGCGCGTGGCGCAAAGGCGTTCCCGCGCATTGACGACGCCCGGCAGGGAGAGACGTCGGCAGTGAACGACGCACTACGGCGCTCTCCCGCGCGGCCGACATTCGCCGCAAACGATCCGCTAGGGACTTGCCTCAAGTTGTCGTGCCCGGCGGTTGACGATTACACTGAATCTTCCGCGCCGGACGGCCTGCCAGCGCGATCGTCCGCTCACCAACCGGCCTTCGATCAACGCGCATGGTCAACGACCTCTGGTACAAGAACGCCGTCATCTACTGCCTGTCCGTGGGCGTATTCATGGACGCGAACGGCGACGGCATCGGCGATTTCCAGGGTCTCGTGCGCCGTCTCGACTATCTTCAAGGTCTCGGCATCACCACCCTATGGCTGATGCCTTTTCAGCCATCGCCGGGCCGCGACAACGGCTACGACATCTCCGATTACTACAACGTCGATCCGCGCTACGGCACGCTCGGCGACTTCACGGAGTTCACGCACGCGTGCCGCCAGCGCGGACTTCGCGTCATGATCGATCTCGTCGTCAACCACACCTCGGACCAGCATCCGTGGTTCAAGGAGGCGCGGCGGGACCCGGCATCGAAATATCGCGACTGGTATGTGTGGTCGAAGAAACGGCCGGCCCGCGCGGATGACGGCGTCGTGTTTCCCGGCGTGCAGAAGTCGACCTGGACGTACGACAAGGAAGCGCGCATGTGGTACTTCCACCGCTTCTACGACTTCCAGCCCGACCTGAACACGGCCAACCCTTTCGTGCAGGCCGAGTTGCTGAAGATCATGGGCTTCTGGACCCAGCTCGGCGTCTCGGGATTTCGCATGGATGCCGTGCCATTCGTCATCGCGACCAAGGGCGCTCAGGTAAAACGGCCGGTCGAGCAGTACGACATGCTGCGCATGTTCCGCGAGTTTCTGCAATGGCGCGAAGGCGACGCGATCATTCTCGCCGAAGCCAACGTGCTGCCCGACGCCGACATGAAGTACTTCGGCGATGCAGGGGAGCGGCTGCAGATGATGTTCAACTTCCAGGTCAATCAGAACACGTTCTATGCGCTCGCAAGCGCGGACACGGCTCCGCTGAAGAAAGCCCTGGAGGCGACCAAGGCGCGAGCGGCATCGGCTCAGTGGGGCGTGTTCCTGAGAAACCACGATGAACTCGATCTCGGCCGGCTGACGCTCAAGCAGCGCGAAACCGTATTCGCCGCGTTCGCCCCCGAACCGGACATGCAGCTTTACGAGCGCGGCATTCGCCGGCGTCTTGCGCCGATGCTCGATGGCGACCGTCATCGGCTGGAACTGGCGTACAGCCTGATGCTGACGCTGCCGGGCACGCCCGTCGTGCGCTACGGCGATGAGATCGGCATGGGCGACGACCTGCGCCTGCCCGAGCGCGAAAGCGTCCGCACGCCGATGCAATGGTCCACCGAGCCGCACGCCGGCTTCACGAAACATGCGCGTCCGGTGTGTCCGGTGATTTCGGGCGGACCATATGGCTTCGAGCGCGTGAACGTCGCGAGTCAGCGGCGCGAGCCGAACTCGCTGCTGAACTGGATGGAGCGCATGATCCGCATGCGCAAGGAAGTGCCGGAAATAAGCTGGGGCGACTTCGACATCCTGCGCACCTCGCGCGACGACGTGCTCGCGCTGCGCTACGCGTGGCGCAACAACTCGGTCGTCTGCCTGCACAACTTCAGCGCGACCGCCTGCACGGTGAAGTTTCAGGTCCGCCCGGATACCGGCGAGAGCGCCACGCTCGTGAACCTGCTGTCGGACGATCACAGCCAGGGCAACGCGAAAGGACAGCACACCGTCGTGCTGGAGCCGTACGGGTATCGGTGGTTCCGGTCCGGCGGTCTCGACTATCTGCTCAAGCGAAGCGAAGTGTGAGCGGCGCTGGAACAGTCGGTTCGACGCGAAAAGCACGACGTATCCGCGATGCACGACCCGCTCGCATCGCGCGATGCTCCTCGCTCTGCCTGTAACTGCCGGACCGTAACTCGCCCGATTACCCCGGTATCCACGCTCGTCGCGCACGTACATCTTGCGGATTGATCAGGCAAAAGCGTCCGGTCGCGTTCAGCGTTCCGTCGATGAGGGAGCGTTTGCACTACTCACACGCCCGAGCGTGGCCCCAGCGCTGAAATGAACGAAACGGTCGTGCGACAACTTGCACCAATCGGTTTGCTCAACCGATGTGAATCCACGGCAAAATCGAATCACTCGATTTGGAGTGCAAACGACACAAATTCCATCTACATTGGTGAGTGCAATGTCTCATCCCGCAAGAGGTAACTCGCGAAACGCGCGACTTCACGCGGCGCTTCATTCACTTCACAGTCCGGAGGATCGTATGCCTGCCCAACAAGCGCGGCGCGCGAGTCGTATTCTCCAGGCCTTCTCGTCCGGCCCCGGCCCGCCATCCTCATGCCGCACGTCGGTCCATCATTTGATTCGTCGGATGGACGGCGTTCGAGCGGCACATATCGTCGAATAGCGTCGTCCGAGTGATTTCTGAAGTTCAGATCAATCAGGAGTCCGTTATGAAGAAGAACACGAGTCAGATCCGGATGTTCACGAGCGTCGCGTTATGCGCGGCTGCCCTTCTTTCAGCTTTCCACGCGCGATCGGACGACAAGAACGCGCAATACGCTCATCAGGCAGGCAACGACGTGCTCGCGATCGGCGACGCCGGACCGTCCGACGATCCGAACGCGCCGCCGCAGCACTCCACGGTCAAGTTCTTCGACGCGCGCTCGGGCAAGCTTCTTTATCAATTGCCGGACGCGAGCGGCGGCCTGGCGGGCCCGACAGGCATTGTCTTCGATGATGGCCGGATGATCGTCGCCAATCAGAACGTCAATCTGCCCTTCAATGGCGAAGTGCTGCAGTACGGACGGGGTATCGAACCCGGCACGCCGCTGGTTTCTCGCGACGATCCCCATGCGCCGCTCGCCCCGCGGGGCATCGTGCTCGTGCAGCGCGGCAGTGGCAAGCGGCTGTTCATCGCCGATATGGGCGATCCGAACAACAACGTCAACGGCAAGCTGCTGGTCTTCGATGTCAGGCACGGCAAAGCCACATTCGTGGCTGACATGAATCCGAAGACCGATGCCCTTGGCACGCAATTCCGGCCGCGCGGGCTGGTGATTGGACCGGATGGCTATCTCTGGGTCACACTCGCGTATCTTCCCGGCGGTTGCGGCGGCAAGGTCGTGCGGTTCAACCCAGCGACACTCGCGTACAAGGACACCGTGTTGTCGAACTCGCCCGATTGCAGCAAGGACGCCAACCATTTGAACCGGCCCGAGGGGCTCGCGTTCGCACCGAATGGCGACCTGTTCGTCACGAGCTTCAAGAACTCCACCGTGGACGCCGACATCGACCGGATACTGATCCTTCGCGCTGAAGATCGCATTTATCGACGTTCCGCGCCGCAGCTCGACTTCATTCCACTCGATGCCCCGGGTCAGCCGCGCACGTCGACGCAGGCGCTCGTGTTCGGTCCGGGCGGTTATCTCTACGTCGCGATTCTGCAGAACGGCGAGGTGCGCAAATACGATGTCGTAACCAAAGGCTATTGGACGATCGTTCAGCCATTGGGCAAGCTCACGGCGCCGTTCTACCTCAGCTTCTTCAGGACCGATCCCGCGACGCTGGCTTACGAAGGGGATGATGGTCGGCGCTAGGAAGCGGCCTATCCGGTTACGCCGCCTTGTTCGAGCCGTTGAAGGTCGCCTTCCGAATGCCATCGGCGGGTTCGCCAGCCCTCAAGCCCGCACGCCGCACTCCGCCTCCTGCGCGGTCCATCCGGCGACCCGATCGCTGAGCGTCAGCCCCAGGCCCGGACGCGTCGGCACGATCATCCGTCCATTGCTCGTCTCGAGCCGCTCGTTGAAAAGCGGCTCCAGCCATTCGAAGTGCTCCACCCACGGCTCGCGCGAATAACAGGCGGCAAGATGGACATGCAGCTCCATCGCGAAGTGAGGCGCCAGCATCAGGCCGGCGTGATCGGCGAGCGTCGCCACCTTGAGGAACGGCGTGATGCCGCCGACGCGCGGCGCGTCCGGCATCAGATAGTCCGCCCCGCGCTGACGAATGAATTCCCAATGCTCCGATACGCTCGTCAGCATTTCGCCCGTCGCGATGGGCGTATCGAACTGCGCGGCGAGCGCCGCGTGGCCCTCGGCGTCGTAGCAATCGAGCGGCTCTTCGATCCACACGAGATTGAACTGCTCGAAGGTGCGGCACATGCGCTGCGCAGTCGGGCGATCCCATTGCTGGTTTGCATCGACCATCAGCGGGAAGCTGTCGCCGAGATGCTTGCGCACCGTCTCGACGCGATGGATGTCCAGCGCGCAATCCGGCTGCCCGACCTTGAGCTTGATCCCGCCGATGCCCTTCTCGCGCGATGCATCCGTGTTCACGAGCAGTTGATCGAGCGGCGTATGCAGGAAGCCGCCGGACGTGTTGTAGCAACGCACCGAGTCCCGTTGCGCGCCGATCAGCTTCGCCAGCGACAGGTTCGCCCGCTTCGCCTTCAGATCCCAGAGCGCGACATCGAACGCGCCGATCGCCTGCGCCGCCATCCCGCTGCGCCCCACCGACGCGCCGGCCCACGCGAGTTTGTCCCACAGGCGCGCGATGTCGCTCGGGTCTTCGCCGATCAGCACCGGCGCAATCTCCTTCGCATGCGCGAACTGGCCGGGGCCGCCCGCGCGCTTCGAATAGCTGAATCCCAGCCCACGATGACCGTCCGCCGTTTCGATCTCGACGAACAGAATGGCGATCTCGGTCATCGGCTTCTGACGGCCGGTCAGGACCTTCGCGTCGCTGATCGGATTGGCGAGCGGCAGAAAGGTCGAGGCGACGCGCACCCATTTGATCGAATCGTTCGATGTTCCGGCGATGAGCGATGACGTTGCTTGCATGATGGACTTCCTTGAATGAACGGTCTGGGCGGCAGTCAGTTGCCGTGACGCGGTTTCAGATGCGGTGAGGTTTCTTCTCGCGGCGCGCTGCCGGGATCATCGAGATCGAGGCGCTGCAGTTTTCCGACGATCAGCAGATACGCGGCCGCGCCCAGCAGCGACAGCCCGCCGATATACGTCAGCGCGATTTCGAAGGAGCCGGTGCTCTTGATCATCCAGCCGATGGCGAGCGGCGTCACGATGCTGGCGAGATTCCCGCACAGATTGAAGATGCCGCCGCTGATGCCCATCGCGTGCTTCGGCGACACATCGCCGACGATGCACCAGCCGAGATTGCCGACGCCCTTCGCGAAGAACGCGACCGACATCACCAGAATGACGACGGCGGTCGAATGAACATAGTTCGCGACGACGATGGTGCTCGACAGCACGAGCCCGCAGATGATCGGCGTCTTGCGCGCCGCCGTCAGGCTGAAGCCGCGCTTGAGCATCCAGTCGGACCACAGGCCGCCGATGAGCCCGCCGACGCAGCCGGCCACCGCAGGCACCGCCGCCACCAGCCCGACCTTCAGGATCGACATGCCCTTCGCTTCGATCAGGTAAGTCGGGAACCAGGTAAGAAAGAACCAGGTGATCGACGTGAGACAGAACTGGCCGATGTAGATGCCGATCATCATGCGGTTGGCCGCGATCGCGCCGACCTGGCTCCAGCGGAACGGCTGAGGGCTGTCGCCCATCGTGGGCAGTCCGCCGCCCGACGCGATGTAGTCCAGTTCGGCCCGGCTCACGCGATGGTCGCGCTGCGGTTCGCGCACCGACCGCAGCCACAGGAAGCCGAGCACGATCCCGACCGCGCCCGTCGTGAAGAACACGTAATGCCAGCCCCACGCGCTGACGGTGAACGTCATGATCGGCGTGAAGACGGCCAGCGCGAAGTACTGCGCCAGTTGAAAGACCGAAGTGGCAAGCCCGCGCTCGGCGCTCGGGAACCACATCACCGTGAGGCGGCTGTTGCAGGGAAACGCGGGCGATTCCGCAATGCCCATCAGAAAGCGCAGCGCGAAGAGCGCAATGAATGCGGACGCGAACAGATGCACGAAGCCCTGCAAAAACGTGAGCGCGGACCACAGGATGAGGCTCACGCCGAGCACCATGCGCGCGCCGAAACGATCGAGCACGAGGCCGCCCGGTATTTGCATCGCGGTGTACGCCCAGCCGAAGGCGGAAAACGCGATGCCCATCGTCAGCGCATCGAAGCCGAGTTCGTGCCGCATGCTGGGCGCGGCGATGGAAAGCGTCGCGCGGTCCACATAGTTGAAGACCGTGACGATGAAGATCATCGCCAGGATGAACCAGCGGACGTTCGTGCGCTTGCCGCCTGTTTGTGAATCCGGTTTTAGAACCATCGATGTCTCCTGTCGCGTGACTCGATCATACAATGATTGCGCAATCATTCAAGCGCTTCGTGCCGGAGCCGATGCTGTGGTTTACACCGATTGGACGAGCGGCCGCGTGCCGCTGACGTCGCCGCCGTTCATGGTCTAATTCGGATGTCGCGAACGACGACGATCACCCCGGCACCCAGATTTCAGCGATATGGCAAAGAAGAACGGCGGCACTTCCTCATCCGAAGCTGGCGAGACGCAGAGCGTCACGCTGATCGACGTTGCACGCGTGGCGGGCGTTGCGCCGATGACCGTGTCGCGCGCCCTGAACCGCCCCGATCTCGTGCGCAGCGCGACACAGAAGAAAGTGCTGGAGGCCGTGCGCGCCACGGGCTATGTGCCGAACATGCTGGCCGGCGGGCTTGCGAGCAGCAAGAGCCGGCTCGTGGCCATTCTCCTTCCGACCATCGCCAATTCGATCTTCGCCGATACCGTGCAGGCGCTCGTCGACCGGCTCACGGCATCGGGCTATCAGACCCTGCTCGGCTTGACCGCTTATTCGGCCGCGCGGGAGGAGGCGCTCGTCGAAGCGATTCTCGGTCGCCGTCCGGACGGCATCGTGCTTGCGGGCGCCACGCATGCGAAGCCGACGATCGACCGGCTCCAGCGCGCGAACATTCCTGTCATCGAAATCTGGGATTTGACCAACAAGCCCATCGACACGGTCATCGGCTTCTCGCACGAAGAGGTCGGCAAGCGCGTCGCGCAGCATCTCGTCGAAAAGGGATACCGCGACTTCGGCGTACTGTCCGTCGACGATCCGCGCGGCCTGCGCCGCTGCAAGAGTCTCATCGCGGAGCTGGGCCGTCAGGGCATCGACGACGTGCCGTTCGAAGTGCTTCCCGCCCCGGCGACCTTGCAGGCGGGCCGCGAAGGCGTCGCCCGTCTTCTGAAGGCCCGCTGGCCGCGCGTCGTCGTATGCAGTTCCGATACGCTGGCGCAAGGCGTTCTCGCCGAAGCCGCGAGCCGGAAGATGAAGGTTCCAGGCGATATCGCGGTAATGGGATTCGGCGATCTCAGCACGGCCGCGCACGTGTACCCCGCGCTCTCGACGGTGCGAGTCGATGGCGCGACCATCGGCATGAAGGCCGCCGACGCACTTCTCTCACGCTTTTCGCAAGACCGCGGCAGTCAAAAACCGGCACGCGTGAAGATCGATACAGGTTTCACGATCATCGACCGGGAAAGCACCTGAGGCTGGCAAAAATGATTCCGCAATCATTTTGCGGTCCATTTCGTACCCGCGCCAGGCTCACCGCGTCCTGACGCCCTGACGCATCCGCTGTACGAACTTGTCGGTGATCGCCGGCAAGGTCCTGCCCCTTTTCTTCACGATCGCGATCGACCGCACGAACGCCGGATGGTCGATCTTCTTCACGACGAGTCCCGGTTCTGCGCCCACCTCGCGCGCGGTCTCCGGCAGGATGGTCACGCCCAGACCGGCGCGCACCATCGCCACGGCGGTCATCATGTACGTGGGTTCGCACGCGATATCGAGCGGCCCGCTCGACTGGCTGAGCGCCGCATCGACGACCGCCCGCACGCTCGTTCCCGGCGCGGTGAGCACGAGCGGCAGCCGCGCCAGATCGCTCAGGCCGATGCGACGCTTCCTCGCAAGCGGATGTTCCTTCGGACAGACCGCAACGAGCCGGTCCACGCCCGCATGCAGCACTTCGAGCATCGGGTCGAGCACTTCGCCGCCGGTGAGGCCGATGTCCGCTTCCTCGTCGCGCACGAGCGCATTGACGGTGCTCGCCACGACATCGCGAATCTGGAACACCACGCGCGGCACGTCGCGTTTCATGTCGATGATCAGTTCGGGCAACACGCTCGCCGCGAACGTCGGCAGGCACGCGATGCGAATCGTGCCGCTCTCGCCGATGCCCAACGCGCGCGCATCGCGCAGCACGCTTTCCATGTCGCGCAGCGATTTGCGCAGGAGCGGCAGCAGCTCGCGGCCCGTCGGCGTCAGCGCGACATTGCGGCTGTTGCGATCGAAAAGCCGTGCGCCGACCGCCTCCTCCAGCCGGCGTATCTGCACCGTGAGCGCCGGCTGCGACAGATGCAGCCGCTCGGCCGCGCGCGTGAAGCTGCCCGCCTCGGCCACGGCGACGAGCGCGCGAATATCGCGAAGATTCAGATCCATTATGGTTCGTGATAGCTGCGATCAAATCATTTCAATTGTGTTATCGCCGCATCGAACTTACTCTCGGCTACATCAAAAAACAAGATTCGGAGACAGACTCATGCTGCCGTTGCTCGGCTTGGCCACCATCGTCGTCCTGCTCGGGGCGATCCTTTCGAAGCGCATGTCGCCGCTCGTCGCGCTCATCATCGTGCCGATCGCGGCGTCGCTGATCGGCGGCTTCGGCTTGCACACGAGCAAGTTCGTCATTGACGGACTGAAGAGTCTCGCGCCCGTCGTCGGCATGTTCGTGTTCGCGATTCTCTATTTCGGCACGATCACGGACGCGGGCACGCTCGATCCGATCATCGACCGCATCCTGCGCGCGGTCGGCACGAAACCGACGCGCATCGTGATGGGCACGACGCTGCTCGCGCTGCTCATCCATCTCGACGGCTCCGGCGCCGTGTGCTTTCTCGTGACGATTCCCGCGATGCTGCCGCTCTACGATCGCCTCAAGATGGACAAGCGCGTGCTCGCGGCGGCCGTTTCGATGGCGGCGGGCATCAACTTCCTGCCGTGGACCGGGCCGATGATCCGCGCGTCTGCCTCGCTGCATCTGCCGATTTCATCGCTGTTCAATCCGCTGATTCCGGTGCAGGCCATCGGCCTCGTGTTCGTGTTCGGCATGGCGTGGAGGCTCGGCCGCCGCGAGGAAAAGCGCCTCGGTTATTCGAGCGCGAGCGGCGCGATTCCCGTTCCGAAGCGCGAACTCACGCCGGAGGAACAGGCGCTGCGCCGCCCGCAGAACTTCTGGTTCAACATCGTGCTGACGATCGTCGTGCTCGGCACGATGGTCGTGATGGGCGAGAAGATTCCGCCCGCGATCATGTTCATGGTCGGATTGTGCATCGCGCTGATGGTGAATTACCCGAACGTCGACATGCAGCGCAAGCGCATCGACGCCCACGCGCGCGCCGCGCTGATGATGGCCGGCATTCTGCTCGCGGCGGGCGTGTTCACCGGCATCATGCAAGGCAGCGGCATGCTGAAGGCGATGGCGCAGGCGGCCGTCGGCTTCGTGCCGCCCGCGATGGCGGGCCACATTCCGGTTGCGCTCGGCCTTCTGTCGATGCCGCTCTCCATGCTCTTCGATCCCGATTCGTTCTATTTCGGCGTGCTGCCGGTCATTGCCGAAGTGGCGTCGCAACTGGGCGTGCCGGCGGTGCATGTCGGCCAGGCCGCACTGCTCGGCCAGATGACGACCGGCTTCCCCGTGAGTCCGCTCACGCCCGCGACGTTTCTCGTCGTCGGCCTATGCGGCATCGATCTCGCGGATCATCAGAAGTTCACGTTCCCGCTGCTGTTCGGCGCGTCGATCGTCATGACGATTGCGTGCGTCGTGCTGGGCGTGTTTCCGTTGTAAAGGAAAAGCATCATGAAAGACACCATCAGAATCGGCGCGGGCGCGGGTTATTCGGGCGATCGCATCGAGCCTGCCGTCGAACTCGCCGAGCACGGCGCGCTCGACTATCTCGTGTTCGAGTGCCTCGCCGAACGCACGATCGCCATCGCGCAGCAGGCGCGGCGCGGCGATCCTTCGCTTGGTTACGATCCTCTGCTCGAAGCGCGCATGCGTGCCGTGCTGCCGGTCGCGGCGAAGAACGGCGTGCGGATCATATCGAACATGGGCGCGGCCAATCCGCGGGCGGCGGCCAGAAAGACGGCGCAGATCGCGCGAGAACTGGGCCTGCACGGATTGAAGATCGCAGCCGTGACGGGCGACGACGTGCTCGATGTCGTCCTGCGCTCGGCCATGCGTTTCGAGGAATCCGGCGACGACGTGGCCGCATATGCGGATCGGATCGTGTCCGCGAATGCGTATCTCGGCGCGACGCCCATCGTCGATGCGCTCGCGGCCGGCGCGGATATCGTGCTGACCGGACGCGTCGCGGACCCGTCGCTGTTCACGGCGCCGCTCATCCACGAATTCGGCTGGCGCATGGACGACTGGAACACGCTCGGGCAAGCGACCGTCGTCGGTCATTTGCTCGAGTGCGCGGGACAGGTGACGGGCGGCTATTTCGCCGATCCCGGATACAAGGACGTCGGCAATCTCGCGCGCTTAGGTTTTCCTATCGGCGAGGTGAGCGCGAACGGCGCGGTCGTCGTGACGAAGGTGCCGCATGCGGGCGGCTCTGTGACCGAGGCGACGTGCAAGGAACAACTGCTCTACGAAATTCACGATCCGGCGCGTTACTACCAGCCCGATGTGGTGGCGGACTTCTCGCAGGTGCGCGTGATGCAGGAGGCGCATGACCGCGTGCGCGTGTCAGGCGGACGCGGCCATGCGCGCACGAATACGCTGAAAGTTTCGGTCGCGTATGCCGACGGCTATATCGGCGAAGGACAGATTTCCTATGGCGGACCGGGCGCGGTGGCGCGTGCGCGGCTCGCGCTCGATATCGTGCGTGAACGTCTCGCGATAACGGGCGTCGATACGAGCGAGTTGCGCTTCGATCTGATCGGCGTGAATGCGCTTTATGGCGATGCGCTCGCTTCCCGCAGCAACGAGCCTTCGGAAGTCCGCGTGCGCGTGACGGGGCGCACATCGAATGCGAAGGAGGCGGCGCGCATCGGCAATGAAGTCGAAACGCTCTATACCAACGGCCCGGCGGGCGGCGGCGGCGTGAGCAGGACGACGCGCGAAGTCATCGCCGTGCAATCCGTGCTGCTCGCGCGCGAGCATGTAAAGCCCGTTTTCGAATTCGTGGAGGTCAACGATGAAACTGCGTGAACTGGCGCACGGCCGCACCGGCGACAAGGGCAACACGCTGAATGTCTCGGTGATCTGCTTCGACGCGAAGCACTACGCGCATTTGCGCGCGCAACTGACGCCCGAACGCGTGAAGGCGCATCTCGCCGATGTCGTGAAAGGCGATGTCGTGCGTTACGAGTTGCCGCTGCTCGATGCTTTCAACTTCGTGCTCGGTCATGCGCTCGGCGGCGGCGTCACGCGCTCGCTCGCGCTCGACGCGCACGGCAAGTCGATGAGCTCGGCGCTGCTCGATATCGACATCGAGGCGCCGGTCGCGGATTGAGTCGCGTGAGCCGTCGCAAAACGGGCCACGCCATGCAAAAGTCCGCGACATGCGCGGACTTTTGCGGTGGTCGCTGCTACTTCTTACTGGACCTTGAATCGCTTCACCTTCGAACTCAGTTCGTCGGCCTGAGACTTCATCGAAAACGCGGCAGCCGATACCTGCTCCACGAGCGCCGCGTTCTGCTGGGTGACCGCGTCCATCTGGGTGACAGCCAGATTGACTTCGCCGATGCCCTTGCTTTGCTCGGCGGAGGCGGCGGCGATCTCGCTTACGATATCCGTCACGCGCTTGACCGATTGCAGGATCTCTTCCATGGTCGCACCGGCGACATCCACGTAGCCGGAGCCCGCCTTCACGCGGTTCACCGAATCGTCGATCAATGCCTTGATTTCCTTCGATGCCGCCGCGCTGCGTTGCGCGAGCGACCGGACCTCAGAGGCGACCACCGCGAAGCCGCGCCCTTCTTCACCGGCGCGCGCCGCTTCGACGGCGGCATTCAGCGCGAGGATATTCGTCTGGAACGCAATGCTCTCGATGGTGCCGACGATCTCGGCGATACGGTCCGAACTCGCGTTGATGCCGTCCATCGTTTCGACCACCTGCTGCACGACGCCGCCGCCGCGCTGCGCGGTCTCCATCGCCGTCGTGGCGATATGGCTCGCCTGCTTGGCGCTTTCCGCGTTGTTCTTCACGGTCGAGGTCAGTTCTTCCATGCTCGAAGCGGTTTCCTCGAGCGATGCCGCCTGCTCTTCGGTGCGCTGCGACAGGTCCTGATTGCCCGCCGCAATCTGCGATACCGCCGAGACGATGGACTCGCTCGACACATGGATTTCGCGGATCATCGCTTGCAATTGCTGCTGCATGCGTTTCATCGAATGCAAGAGGCTGCTTTGATCGGTCGAAGCCGTTTCGACCACCACGGTCAGGTCGTTATCCGCAATGCGGCTGGCGATCTGCGCTGCGTATGCCGGATCGCCGCCCAGCGAACGCAGGATGCCGCGATTGATCCACACGACGATGGCGGCCATCGCGGCAGCCGCGAGCAGCAGCACGGCCACGCTCTGATACAGCGACGTGCGGAATGCAGCGTCGATGTCATCGACATAAGCGCCCGTTTGCAGAATCCAGCCCCACGGTGCGTAGCTCGCGGCGTAGGCCGTTTTCGGGAACACGCCGGAGAGTCCGGGCTTGGTGAACGAGTAGTTCACGAATCCGCCGCCGTCGTTTTTCACGCGGGCGACCGTGTCGTGATAAAGCGCGACGCCGTTGGGGTCGGTATAGCTATCCTGGTTCTTGCCCACCAGTTCCGGATGGAACGGGTGCATCAGGATCACAGGCTCGAAGTTCATCACCGTGAAATAGCCCGTGCCGCCTTGTCCGTAGCGCGTGCCTTTGATCGCATCGAGGGCGCGGGCCTTGGCCTCGTCTTCAGTGATCTTTCCCGCAGCGGCTTGGTCCGCGAAGGCCTTCACGGTCGAGAGGCCGACTTGCGTGGCGTGAACGAGGTCGTTCTTGCGCTCATCGAAGCGCACTTGCCGAAGGCGGTATGCGTCGATCAAAGTGACTGAAGCGGCGAGCACGATGCTCAGGATAAGGGGAAGCCAGAGTTTCTGGCTGAAGGTCAGTTTCACGGTGTCTCCGGTCATGTCGTTGCGTCTCTCGGCTTTTAACGACGTACTGCAGAAATTCTTGAGTGCCGTTATTCAAAGCCGCTCTATCGCGGACGTATTTGCGCGCGAAATCGCCCGAATCCCGAAGAACCGAGGACTACCATTCATCTCCTTTCAGAACCGTAAGTAACGCATGCGGCGAATCAGGGCCACCGAAGCGGCCCCGACCGGTTGCGCGACTCAGAACGGCATCATGCCCTTGCTGCCCGGCGCGTCGTCATCGTCCTTCGAATCATGGCCGTGGCCGTGGCCGTGGTCGTCGTCGTCGTGACGGTGGTCATGGTCGAATCGGAAGGACTGGAACAGATCGCCTATTGCGGGGGCATTGACCGGAACATAAGGACTATCCGGCTGCTGCACGGGATTCGGCAGGTTGTCGCGGCTGCGCGATGTGATCGGCGAAAGCTTCCAGTTGCGGTCGATGAACTTCACGATCGACGCATGATCCGCATACTCGTGAACCACCCGCCCGCCGCGCGAATAGGGCGACACGACGATCAACGGAATGCGCGGGCCGTCGCCGAAGAAATCGACCGGCTGGATGTAGCCCGAGTCGTAGTAGCCGCCGCCCTCGTCCGTCGTGATGAAAATCGCCGTGGATGCCCACAACGCCGGGTTGCTCTTCACGGCATCGACGAGCTTGTGCGTGAAGGCTTCGAAGAGACCGAACTTGGACGATTCCGGATGGCCGTCGAGCAAACCGCCGGGTTTCACGAACGACACCGCGGGCAAGACGCCCTTCGAGATGTCCGCATAGAGATCGCTCGTGTCCTGAAGATGCGCCTTCACGATATCGGGCTTCGTCATGATCGCCGATTCATACAGGAACGGATTGCAGATGTTGCAATACACGCTGGTCGGCGATTGCGCGGCGAACGTCTGCCATCCTTCACCGTAGTACTTCCAGGAGATGCTCTTTTCGAGCAGCGTATCGCCGATGGTGCGCACAGGCGACGGCGGGATCGTGAATTCGCTCGTGTTCACGCTGCCGTTGCCGTTATAGCCCGGGTTGTAGTTGTTGAGCAGATACCACTTGCCCGGCGAGCAATTCGCATCCGGATGATACGGCAGCGAATCCAGATAGCGACGCACCGCGCCGACGCCCGGCTGGCCCCTGTCGGAGCAGTTGCTGTACGAGCCGCCGGAATAGCCGTCTTGCGTGTACCAGTTGTTGGTATTCGCCTGCGGGCGCGGATTCTCGATCTGAAGCTGCGGTGGCCGCGCGGCGTTCCCTTTTCCGTCGGTGTAGTAGAGCGCGTCCGCCGTGCCGATCATGATGCTGTTCGCGCCCGTGCCGCCCATCACCGGTTGATGGTAGTTGTCGCTGATCGTGTATTCACGCGCGAGTTGATAGAAGTACGGCATGTCGCCCGTATTCACGTTGTAGTAGCCGAGCGCGGTCGCGCCCTCGCCCGTCGACTGATCCGTGAAGTTGGCCGGTATCGGGCGGCCGTTCGATCCCGCGCCTGCCGACGTTTCGACCCACGCGAAGAGATCCATCTTGCATCCGCTCGGGTTGTCGCGGGTCGCATGCGCCACGTTGCAATCCGACTGCTGCCAGTTCTGATAGAAGCGGTGCACGGGGCTGTTCATGTACTGGTTGTAGTCAGGACCGACACGGGAGATCTGATACGGCCCATTGGGAAGCGCGAACGTGTTGGCGCCGAAACGCGTGTCCGGAACCTTCTGCGGCAACCCTGTCGCCCCGTAGGTCAATTGCTTGATGTCGTCCGGATAGAGCACGGCGCCTTCCCGCTGCTGCGCCGCCGCGTAGGTCGCGAAGGGCGGCGGGCTCGTGTCGGCGGTGGTGGGCGTATCGCTTGCCCTGGTCGCCGTCGAGCCGGTATTCGGCGCGGGCAGCACGCTGTAAAGGCGCTTATCGCGCGGGCTCAGATCGAAGCGATTCGGGTTTTGCGCAACCGCCGTGTACTGCGCGGCGAGCGAGAAGTTGGGGCCGGGCTTGCCGTCTTCCGTGACGATGCCCTTGGACAGCAGATTGGACACGCTCTGACCGTGGCGCGGCTTGTATGCACCGAATACATGGTCGAAGGTCCGGTTCTCTCCGACGATGACGATCACGTGCTTGATGGGCGATGCCGTGTCCATCGACGCATCGGGCATCGGCGACTGACTGCTTGCGAGGCCCGGGTGGACCGCGAGTGCGATCGTCGAGGCAAGGCCGGCGACGCTCAATGCGCAGCGGCCCAGCGAAAGCCTGTCTCTTTCTACGTTCATGGGAGCTCCTTGCGAACTTGCCGTTTGATTTCGCTTGTAATGCGGCTTTCATTCGTTACCGCGCATTACCGGGAGCACCTTAGAAACAGACGATGACGCTGGTTGGAAGATTCGATTGCGAAACGCCTGCGCTTCGCTGACGCACGAGAACGAGTTGCGTTCAGGCCGCGTTGCACGGCGTTTCGTTTTGACCGCGTCGCGCGCGCGGCGGTGAATAGCGGCGGTAAGCGCTTCTTATGAAACGCTTAACGGCATTGGAATGGTGTAATGAACCGGAGAAATGAGACCGGATTGGATATCGAATGCCATCGGCAATCGTGAGCTTGCCGTAAGGCATTTCGCATATCGATGACAGGCAAGCATCGCCGAAAGCCAGCGCTTTCTTTTCGTCGAAGGCAGGCGAAGCACTTCCGGTTCAATACCCGTAGTAGGCGCGCCGACGCTCGTACTCCTGGCGCTCACGCCATTCCCTTCGCTCGCGCCACTCGTGCTCTCGCCACGCGCGCTCGCGCCAGTCCTCGCCATAGACGACGGGCGCGGGCACCGTTTCATACACGACGGCGGGCGGCGGAGGCGGCGCATAGTAGACCGGCGGCGGAGGCGGCGGCGCGACATACACAGGCGCCGGCGCATACACCGGCGGCGCGAAACCGAACCCGATACCCACGCTCACGTGAGCGGACGCATCGGCGTGCGCGAAAGAGAGACCGACCGCGAGTGCGACGGCAAGCGAACCGGAGATGCGTTTTGCGCGGGATGTCGAGTGCGCGTTTTCAATGTTGGCCATGTCGGCTCCTTTGACAGTGAGCACATAACGCGGCTAACCCACGGCTCGTGCACAAGGAATGTGTGACTTATGTAACTCCGCGGTCGACACCCGGCTCCAAGGCGGCAGCCGTCCCATACGCACGAAGGCGGATTTCGAAACATTAGACAAATTCACCGCGATAAGTTGACCATCGCACACTCGCTTCGCGTCCCATTCGATAACCTCAGGCCTCATCGCCTCGACAGCAGGCGAGTCACGGCCAAAAACTACGGGGAAAGACATGAAATCACGGATGGCGGTTGCATTGAGCGTTGTGCTGGCTGCATGCGGCGGCGGCGGTGGCGGCGGCACGAGTTCGACGTCCGCGGCATCGGCCGCGCCCGCGTCGAGTTCGGCGCCCGCAGCGTCGGCTACGCCGGCATCGGCCACGCCCGCATCGGGTTCGACTGCCGTCGTATGTTCGGGCGGTCCCTTCACGACGGACGCGACGAAGGTCTGCTCCGACGCATCCGGCAAGGTCGTCACCGCCTACGTCTACGCGCAACCGCAGACGGTGATTCCCGATGGCACCGTCATCTCGTCCGACACGACGTGGCCGGCCAGCGGTTCGCCGTATTACCTTGCCGGCACCGTGCAGGTCGCCAAGGGCGCTACCCTCACGATTCCGGACGGCGTCACCGTGGAGGGATTGAAGCCCGTGCCGTGCACGTCCGACTGCATCGGGAAGATTCCGACCACCGGCATCATCGACGTCGCCGGGCAACTGAACGTGGGCGGCACCGATCAGGTCCAGCTCCTCGGGGTGACGGTCAGCAACGTGGACGCCAACGTGGGCGGCGGCACGGTGAGCATCCAGCATGCGCATCTGGAAGACGCGTTCGTGCAGATCAGTCCCGCCGCGCCGTTCTCGATGACCTACAGCCAGGCTTACCGTCTCAACGTGACGCCCATCGTTCGCGCCGGCGTGACCACGTACCAGGCGGGAACGAACGGCTATCCGAGCTTCAAGAACTCGACGCTCAAGTTCAACACGTTCGTCGATTCGGCTTCTTTCGCCTTCGATCCTTCGGTGGTCATGCAGAACAATCTGTTCGTCAACATGGTCGATTCGCTCGTGCTCATCGACGATTTCCCGGCCAGCGGCGCGCCGACCGGCATCGCGAAGAACAATTCTTTCCTGTTCAAGCAGAATTCGCCCAATACGAACCGCATGGTGATCGCGGCTCACGGCATCTACTCGGCTTCGACCCTCCACACGCTCGACTTCTCGAACAATTTCTGGGGCGTGACCGACAACACGACGATCCAGTCGCGCATTCTCGACAGCACGGATACGAGCAATCCGCAACTGCCGAACGTGATCAGCTACGCGCCGGCTGCCGCGAGTGCGGACCCGGCGACGCCCGCCGATCCGCAAGGCAACGTGCCGAACGAGTAACAGCAACAGCGTTGGAACGGATGGGCGCGGCGGATACGTCCGCTGCGTTCATCGCGCGAATCATCTATCCGCATCAATACGCGAATTCGCCGGCACGGACAGCATTCGCGACGCCCTCCCGTTGTGCAAACGCACATGGCCATCGCAAGGCCAAACGCGCCGCGCGGCGCATAATCAGCATGCACTCGAAGCACGCAAGGCCCTAATGAAGCGCCAAGCCTCGGGAGGACATCATGCTGGTCAGGAACGAAGCGCGAGTCGAACACCTCATCAACGATCTCCTGGACTTCGCACGCGGGCGATTGCCCGAGCCGGCCTTCCAGGTCATCGAGCCGCTGCTGCGCTATTACTACGAACAGGTCGATGTCGAAGACATCGCGAGCCGCGATGTCGCCGATCTCTACGGCGCCGCCATGGCGCACTGGCAGACGGCGCAGAAGTTCGTGCGCGGGCGCGAGGTGCTGCGCGTCTATAACCCGAATCTGGAGCAGCACGGCTGGCATTCGGATCACACGGTGGTGGAAATCGTCAACGACGACATGCCGTTTCTCGTCGATTCGGTGACGATGGAGCTGAACCGCCTCGGACTCGCGCTGCATTCGGCGATTCATCCGGTGTTCCGCGTGTGGCGTTCAGCCAAGGGCGCGCATGCGGGCGAGATCGAGCGCATCGGGCAAGGCCACGCCGAAGCGGGCGACGGCAATTCCGAACTCGAATCGTTCATTCATTTCGAAGTGGATCGATGCAGCGACGCCGAGCGCCTCGACGAAGTGCGCGACAACATCGCGCGCGTGCTGGGCGATGTGCGCGCGGCGGTCGAGGACTGGCCGAAGGTGATCGACGCCGCGCGCGCCGCCATCGGCGAACTGAAGGCGCGCGATACCACGCCCGACGGCATCGAATCGCGCGCGTTCCTCGAATGGATGGTCGCGGACCATTTCACCTTCCTCGGCAGCCGCGATTACGATCTCGTCGAACACGAAGGCGGCTTTGCGCTGCGCGGCGTGCCCGGCTCCGGAACCGGCATCCTGCGCGAGAATTTGCGGCCGACGCCGCCCGGCGATCTCACGCCGCTGCCCGCGGGCGCGGCCTCGATCATTGAAAGCGCGTCGCCGATCTTTCTGACCAAGGCCAATTCGCGCGCAACGGTGCATCGGCCGGGCTATCTCGACTATGTCGGCGTGAAGCGCACGTCGCCGGACGGCAAGGTGACAGGCGAGCGGCGCTTTCTCGGGCTATACACCTCGACTGCGTATCTCGTGCCGACATCGGAAATACCGATCGTGCGGCGCAAGTGCGCGAACATCGTGCGGCGCGCGGGCTTCCTCGAAAAAGGCCATCTCGCGAAATCGCTGATCACGGTGCTGGAGCAATATCCGCGCGACGAACTCTTTCAGGCCGACGAAGACGTGCTCTTCGAAATCGCGCTCGGCGTGCTGCGTTTGCAGGAACACCAACGCACGCGCCTGTTCGTGCGGCGCGACCGCTTCGACCGCTTCGTGTCCTGTCTCGTCTTCGTGCCGCGCGACAAGTTCAACACCGACCTGCGGCGGCGCATCAGCAAGGTGTTGATGGACGCGTTCAATGGCAAGAGCATCGAGTTCACGCCGCTGCTGTCCGAGTCGCCGCTCGCGCGCATTCATATCGTCGTGCGCGCGGATCGCGGCACCATGCCCGAAGTCGATACGCGCGAACTCGAAACGCGCATCGTGCAGGTGGCGCGCCGCTGGCAGGACGATCTCGCCGATGCGCTCATCGACAGTCACGGCGAAGAAGCGGGCAATCGCCTGCTGCAACGCTACGCCGATTCATTCCCGGCAGGTTACCGCGAGGATTATCCGGCGCGCACGGCGGTGCGCGACATCGAATTGATCGAGGCGGCGCACACGCGGCCCGGCGGCTTGTCGATGAGTCTGTATCGCCCGATCGAAGCGGGACGGCGCGCGTTTCGCTTCAAGGTGTATCGCGCGGGCGATCCGATCGCGCTGTCGCACAGCCTGCCGATGCTCGAACATCTCGGCGTGCGCGTGGACGAAGAGCGGCCGTATCTGATTGAGCCGACCGGCGCGCCGAACGCCTGGATTCACGACTTCGGCCTCGAATTGCAGGACGATGTCGATTTCGATATCGACCGCGTGAAGCCGCTGTTCGAAAACGCCTTCGCGAGCGTGTGGTCGGGCGAGATAGAGAACGACGATTTCAACCGGCTCGTGCTGCGCGCGGAGTTCGGCTCGCGCGACGTGACCATCATGCGCGCGTACGCGAAGTATCTGCGCCAGGTCGGCTCCACGTTCAGCGACGCGTATATCGAACGCGCGCTGATCGGCAATCCGCTGATCGCGAAGAAGCTGCTGCAATTGTTCATGATGCGCTTCGATCCTGCGCGCGGCGGGTCCGCCGAAGATCGCGACAAGGCCGCCGAACGCGTGCTCGCGGATATCGAAGCGGCGCTCGATCAGGTGCCGAACCTCGACGAGGACCGCATCCTGCGGCAGTTTCTCGGCGTCATCACGGCGACGGTGCGCACGAATCATTTTCATCGCGATGCGAACGGGCAGCCGCTTCCGTATGTGTCGTTCAAGCTCGATCCGTCGAAAGTGCCGGGCCTGCCCGAACCGAAGCCGATGTTCGAGATCTGGGTCTACGCGCCGCGCGTGGAAGGCGTGCATTTGCGCGGCGGGCGCGTGGCGCGCGGCGGGCTGCGCTGGTCGGACCGGCGCGAGGATTTCCGCACGGAAGTGCTCGGCCTGATGAAGGCGCAAATGGTGAAGAACACGGTGATCGTGCCGGTGGGATCGAAAGGCGGCTTCGTCGTGAAGAATCCGCCGCCCGTGACGGACCGCGAAGCGTTTCTCGCCGAAGGCGTCGCGTGCTATCGGATGTTCCTGCGCGGCCTGCTCGACGTGACCGACAACCGCACGCCCGACGGCATCGTGCCGCCGCCCGATGTCGTGCGCCACGATCCCGACGATCCGTATCTCGTGGTCGCCGCGGACAAGGGGACGGCCACGTTCTCCGACTACGCCAACGCGATCGCGCATGAATACGGCTTCTGGCTCGACGATGCCTTCGCGTCCGGCGGTTCGGTGGGCTACGACCACAAGAAGATGGGCATCACCGCGCGCGGCGCGTGGGAGTCCGTGAAGCGCCACTTCCGCGAGATGAACTTCGATACGCAGACCACCGACTTCACCGTGGTCGGCATAGGCGACATGTCCGGCGACGTGTTCGGCAACGGCATGCTGCTTTCGCGCCATATCAGGCTGATCGCGGCGTTCGATCATCGGCATGTGTTTCTCGATCCGACGCCCGATGCGGCGACGAGCTTCGAGGAACGCGCGCGCCTCTTCGCATTGCCGCGCTCCAGCTGGGCCGATTACGACGCCGCGCTCATTTCGACGGGCGGCGGCGTGTATCCGCGCACCGCGAAGTCCATTCCGGTGTCGCCGCAAGTGCAGGCGGCGCTGGGCATCAACGCATCCGTGCTCGCGCCGAACGAACTGATTCGCGCGATCCTGCTCGCGCAAGCGGACCTGCTCTATAACGGCGGTGTCGGCACGTATGTGAAGTCGAGCGCGGAGACGCATCAGCAAGTCGGCGACCGCACGAACGACGGCGTGCGCGTGAACGGCGCGGAACTGCGCGTGAAGGTCGTCGCGGAAGGCGGCAATCTCGGCCTGACGCAACTGGGGCGCATCGAGTTCGCGCAGCACGGCGGGCGCATCAACACGGACGCGATCGATAACTCGGCAGGCGTCGACTGTTCGGATCACGAGGTCAACATCAAGATTCTGCTCGGCCTCGTGCTGGCGGACGGCGAGATGACCGAGAAGCAACGCAACGCGCTGCTCGCCGAGATGACCGATGAAGTCGGCCTGCTGGTGCTGAAGGACAACTACGCGCAGACGCAGGCGCTTTCCATCGCGAAGCGCCATGTCGCCGAAACGCTCGATGCCGAAGCGCGCATGATGCGCTATCTCGAACGCGCGGGGCGGCTCAAGCGGCGCATCGAGTTTCTGCCGAACGACGATGAGATCGCCGAGCGCGCGGCGGCGAAGTCGGGGCTGACATCGCCCGAACGCGCGGTGCTGCTCGCCTACGGAAAGATGTGGCTCTACGACGAACTGCTGGAATCCGACGTGCCGGAAGACGCGCTCGTCGCCGACATGCTGCCCGATTACTTTCCGAAGCCCTTGCAGCAGCGCTATAGCCAGGCGATGCAGCGGCATCCGCTCAAGCGCGAGATTCTCGCGACGCATCTGACCAATGCGCTCGTGAATCGCGTGGGCTGCACGTTCGTGCATCGGCTGATGGAAGAAACGGATGCGCGCCCGAGCGATATCGTGCGTGCCGCGCTGATGTCACGCGATGTCTTCGATCTCGACGACCTGTGGCGCTCTATCGACGCGCTGGACAATATCGTCGCGGACGAAGTGCAGGCCCGCATGTTCGTCGATGTCGTGCGTCTGCTCGATGAAACGTCGCTGTGGTTCCTGCGGCAACCCAAGCGCGGCGGCGCCGGCGCACAGGAAGCGAAGGGCCTGCTCGCGCGTTGCCGCGAGGCGGCGCAGCGGCTCACGCCGCAATTGCCGGCGCTTCTGCCTGCGGCGCAACTCGACGCATGGTATGGACGGCGGCGCGAGCTGGAGGATGCGGGCGTCGAAAGCGGCATCGCGGCGCGCGTGGCGAGCGGCGAGATCGCGACGGCGGTGCTGGACAGCGCGGAAGTCGCGGCATGCTCCGGGCGCAGTCTGGAGCTTGTGGCGAGCGTGTACTTCGGCATCGGCACGCTGCTGGATTATCGCGGCATCGCCGAGCGCGCGATGGCGCTGCCGATCTCGACGCACTGGGACCTGCTGGCGCGTGCTGCGGCGCTCGAAGAACTGGCGCGTCTCAAACGCGCGTTGACGGTGAATGCGCTCGAAGAATCGCGCGGCATCGATGCGGCGGATGTGATCGTCGAAAGCTGGCGCGCCAAGCGGCAAGATGCGCTCGATCGCTATACGCGCCTGCTTGCGGAACTGCGCGCAAGCGGCGCTGCGAGTCTTTCGATGCTGCTGGTGGTGGTGCGCGAGATGGCCGTGCTGGAACGGGCCTAGGCGGTTCAGCGACCACGCGCGCCGCCGTCGCTGAAGTCCGTTCGAATAGTGGTGATCTGATGCACTCAGCGCTTGAGTGACAGGCCGACGCCATCGCGGCTCGATGCCTGCAGAAAGCGCGTGCCGCTACCGATAGAAAACATAATCGGCAAAATAAGGCGAGCTACCGTTTTCGTGCTCAGTCAGACACGGCGCGGTCGGCATCAATCCACCAACGGTGTGCACTCGCTGAACATACCGGACAACGGACAGCATGCCCATGCCCGACGTGCTATGAGCTTCGAGCAAGAGCTGCGGTATGCTCGCCGGCGTTTCGCTGGCACGCTGCGCGACCACCTGCCCTACGATCCGGCTTCCATCTTGCGCTCCCCAGGTCGGTCCAGCGATGTGCCAGACTGCCGCGCGGCCGCTCGCATCGTACAGCGTCGCCTGCGGGCTTCTGAACACCCAACCCAGTTGATGCTGCGCGTCGAACTCACACGAATAAGTCTGTACGCCAGTCGCTACCAGCGTCATGACGCGCTCGGCCTGAGGCGGGTCGATGGAAGAATTCGCTGGGCCTTCTGGCCCCGTCGCACAAGCCGCCAGCATCGATGACACGAAGATAGAGAAGTAAGCGTGCAAGCGATTCATTAACATGGCTCTCTCCTTCGAGGCCTTGGTGCTCAGGGCGCCATTTATTTCGTGGGAGGTTGCGACACAGCCTTGCCATCGAAATCAGCGCGCGATACGTGAACGTTCGTTTCGACTGGATAGGTGTTCGAGCGATTCGGTGGGATTTGAAGCGAGCGGGCGTATCAGACAAACGCTCGTTGCATAGGGAAGTCAATGCGAATCCGTCGCGTATTGTGCTGAGCGTGCCTTTCTCATCCCGCGGAATCAGCGGCCGCCAACAATTTAGCCGAGCAGACGGCGCATGAGCACACGAGGGCGAGAACATGATGAACTCTTTTCAGAGCGCTTCCATGCAGGTTCTCACTGACATTACACGCCCCTTCGACACGTCGATTGATCCACGTCAACCAGGTTGCGTTCGATGCTTCGCGGCGGGCGGATGAGTCTAACGCACGCCTCGTCACGCGGCTGCCGGACCTGCCCTTCTCTGCATGAAAGCGGCGTACAAGATCTAGTTGCACAGTTGGGTCAGTGAGCTAAACCGAACCTCTACCAGCGGTCGCGCCATCACAATCTCATGCGCAGAAACAAAACCCATTTGCACCGCGAAGTAAATTTCGATTGAGGCTCGCATCGACTGATAAAGATCAAAGCCTTTGGAAAACTTCGAGCACTCAATAGATTGACTGCCCGGCATGGGCAGGTCTCCGCCTCACGGATCCGTAACTCCAATTGGAGAACGACATCATGGAAACCAGGACAGGTAGAACGTTTCTTTTGCGCATGCTTCTTGTGGCCATGTACTTAATGGCAACATCCGTTTTCTTATTCCATACGGGTAGTCGTGCGCAATCACCAGAGTCCGTTAAGCAAGCCATGGCTTTGCTCAAGAGTAAGACGGCAGAATTGGGCGCACCGGTCGTAAAGGGCGAGGACGCGGTTGCCGGAAAGCCGGCTCCCGCGTTGTACTTCGGTGCAACGAAGATGAATAACAACTTCACTGTGGTCGATGAGGTCAAGCAAGCGGTGGGCGGCACTGCGACGTTGTTCGTGAAAAGCGGCGATGACTTCGTTCGCGTGGCAACCAACGTGCAGAAAAGCGACGGCGCGAGGGCCATCGGGACCGTCCTCGATCCGAAGGGCAAGGCGATTGCCGCCATTCGCAGCGGCGGCGCCTACTATGGCGATGCTGACATTCTGGGCAAACCCTACGTGACGGGCTATGAACCGATACACGATTCGAGCGGAGCCGTCATCGGTATCTACTACGTAGGCTACCCAAGAATGCAGTGAGCGCGGGCTGACTGTGACGCTTCGCGGTATGAGCCGCCTGCAAATATGCCGGGCGGCCCGTTCCGTCGAAAGTGCATGTCTTCAAAGAAGCTCAACGCTACGAAACACATCGGGAGGCCACGCTTCAACAATATCCGTCGATTCGTGGTGCAGGTAACACGCTACATAAGTGGCGCTGCCCACACGGGTATATCGAATGCACCGGCCATTACTTCCGCTTCGGCAAACGAGCGAGCATCGTCACGCTGCTACTGTCCGCCGAAATAGAGTTGCTTCATTTCCTCTGGCGAGGCCGCACGTGTGATGACGCGAGAGCCGGATTGCGTTGCACCCGACGGCACGCCGCCATAGGAAGTCGCGCCACTCGAGGCGCTCACGCGTGCTTCCGCAGCCTGGATGTCCTGCGGATAATACGGATCCTCTCCTTTGGACGGTGCATAGCCGGCCCGTTCCAGCTGCTGCAAATCGGCGCGTACTTGAGCACGCGTCAGTGGGGAATCCGTCTGGGCGAGCGCGGCAAGCGGTAAAGACAGCGCCGCCGTAGCGAGCATCATCGCAAATGATTTCATGACGACCTCCTAAAGAATGCCAGGTCGGTTCTCTGATTCGAGGCTCGGCTGCTGGCAATGGAAGTCTATGCGCCCAACCCTTCAACTTCGATACGGTAGAGAATGAAAGTCGATCGGCGCGACGCACAATGGAACGCATGCATCGCGCCATGACAGCTTCTGCTTGAAGATACCCGAAAGTGCTGGACATGCGCGGTCGTTTATATTGTCGAGCGGACCGGGCGCAGTAAGGCTGACTAACGATAACCGTAGAAAGAAACCTTCCTTCCCTCAAAGCTCTCTTGGACGCCTTGCTCACAATGCGGCGGGCACGATACCTTCCCATCCGCACTCGACCCTCCTGCGGTCACGGCCCGGTACACGACCGACTCGACGAGCGTGCCTTCGGCTGCCACGACGATGTTGAGGTCCGTCTCGACGCCGGCAGGCACCGCTCCGCCGGCTTCATAAACAATTCGCATCGTGCCGGTGCAGTCGGGGTTCACGGCGTACGTGCCGCTCTGGAAAGGATTGAATGTCGTCTTTCCTCCTTTCGGTAGCCCGCCGATCATACCGAAGTCGGTACGCAAGAAATGACCCATTCCGTCGAACGTCACCAGTGCAACGTCGTCGAGGATCGATGGAGCCGGGTACGGATGCAACTTGCCATCGGGGCCAATGAGTCCGAGGATTTCCCCGTGACCGATAAAAGCAAACGGACCCCTTAGTGTTTCGTTCGAACAATGCCCACCTGCCTGCGCGACATCACTGAACGCGAGAAGCGCAACGACTGCTGCCGACGCAATGCTTAAATGCTTGGTGTTCATGGTCGTCTCCTTGCCAGCGAATCGAGTGCGCGACTGGGTACGTCCGAGCGGGTTCCTGCCCGGCTCTCCGGCACCCGACCCAGATTGAAAGCGACGAGGCGGCAATGCAGCTCGACTGCCGCCGCGTGACTGAGCAAATGCGAGATGGTGATGGCCGTCAGGAAGCCTGCGTTTTATGCAGTGCCAGACGAGAAACAAGCGTGCAGGCCATGACGAACGGCGAAACACTTTCGCCAGGCAGTGGGTTGTGGCCTGGCGTTGGCGGACGCGCGCAGAAGCGCTGCACGAACGTCCGACGAGAATGACTTGATAGGTCTGCTACGCATAAAGGTCGCATAGCAAACACAGTGTAATTCACGAACTCCGAAGGTCCAAATGGAGTACGTTGCGCTTCGTGATGACATGCTGCCGTTGATCGGCGATATACAGCGCACGCTGCTGAAACGTAGCCGCTTCGAAGACGCTCGCAGTGCCGGACGATGCGCACCGCTCGCCTTCGCTCGTCGTTCGGAACGCAAGACGATTGGTGCTTCGTTTCAGAAGTCGGACTCAGTGAACGTGGATCGCCGCGTTGAAAACAAGCGCCATGATCAGCCCAACCACAGCCACGATGGATTGAACTACCGAGATGGTCTTCGTGGCTTCGCCCATCGTCATGCCGAACGATTCCTTGACCATCCAGAAGCCGGCATGGTTTGCATAGTTGAAGAACAGCGACCCGCAGCCAATCGACAAGGCCAGCAACGGCAAGTTGAGGCTGGGATCGGCACCGGCCAGCGGGGCCAGCAAACCCGCCGCGCCCACGATGCCCACAGTGGCCGATCCGGTCGAGACCGACAGCAACATGGCGATCAGCCATCCCAGGATCAGCGGGGGAAAGGCAAAGTGCTGCGTCAGATGCACGATGGCCTCGCCCACCTTTGCACTCGTCAGCATTTCCTGGAAGGCGCCGCCCCCGGCGATGATCATGATGATGGAGGCGATCGGCTTGAGACTGGTGCCAAGCGCGTGACGCAGCCTCTCGGCATCGCCGCCACGGGCGAGGACCAACGCGACAACGGCAAACAACACGCCCAGCAGCATGGCGATCAGCGGATTGCCCAGGAAGCTCGCGACATGCAGCATCGGTGCGCCCTTCGGCAACACCATCTCCGCGACAGCATGAACCAGCATCAGGATGGCGGGCAGCAAGGCCGCGAGCACACCGAGACCGACGCCCGGTCGCGGGCCACTATCGGCCTGTTCGACGACGGTGAATTGATCGAGTAAGTTTTGGTCAGGTCTGGTGCTCATACGCGGCGCAATGAACGCGCCATAGAGCGGACCGCCGAGAATCATTGCCGGAATGGCCGCCAGAAAGCCATACAGCATGGTAGGACCAACCGAAGTCTTGAGCGTGGCGATCGCCGTCAAAGGACCCGGATGCGGCGGCACCATGCCGTGCATCGCGGCGAGCGCCGAAATCACGGGCACCCCGACGTACACATAAGCCGAGCCTTTGAAGCGCGCGTGGCTTTCCAGCTTGCGCGCCACGCTGAAGATGAGAGGCAGCATGACGACCAGCCCCACTTCGAAGAACATCGGAATGCCCACGACAAACGCCACGAGCGTCATGGCCCATGGGATCATCCGGTCAGAGGCACGCTTTAGAATGGCTTCGGCGATTTGCTCGGTGATACCCGCATCGGCGAGTATCTTGCCGAGCATCGCACCAAGAGCGATAACCACTCCCACCGCGCCCAACGTCTTGCCCGCGCCGTTGGTCAGGTGCTTGACGATACTGCCCGGCTCCATGCCGGTTGCGAAACCCACGCCAATGGAAACGACGAGCAAGGCGAGCAGCGGATGCATCTTGATGCGCGACACGATGAGCGCGACTAGCACCAACACGCTGATCAGCGCGGTCAGCAACAAATCAATATCTAGAGTGGTCATGAAAGGTATCTTTGGTTTGAAATACTTTGCTGCGGGTACTTGTCGATGCGTTGCCGCTTAATCATCGAACATATAGAGGCTCGCTGGCGTGTCCGCCATGACGACGTCGCGTTCTTTCTGGTCTGAAACTAGCGCGTGCAACAGTTCCAGCGATCTCGTGAATTGATCGGATCTCTCGAACTGCGTATGAGGCCAGTCACTGCCCCACATGAGTCGATGCATGCCGAAGGCTTCCTTCAAAAGATCGAATGCCTTGCGGGCCTCGTCGTCACGCACGCGGTTATCCGGCCAGTTCCGATATGCCCCGGATATCTTGACCCAGACGCGCTCTGATCGACCAAACTCGAGAAGGCGGCGAAAGCCTGGGTCGCTCGCACCGAGAGCGGGATCGGGCCTGCCGAAATGATCGACGACGACATTGACTCCCGCATCCACAAGCGGCGCGACAATGCCGTGCAGTCTCGTTGCTTCCGCGTGCACTTCAACATGCCATCCGAGTTCGCGAACATGAGCCAGCGTGCGGGCGCTTACCCAGTGGTCGAGCGGGTGATCGGCCCTTCCGATCAGATTTAGCCGGATTCCCACGATGCCCGCTTCAGCCATGTCGCTCAGCATGTCCTGCCCGCAATCGCGCTCGATCACGGCAACGCCACGCAACCTGTCACGCGCGCCGCTCAACGCATCCAGCAGATAGCCGCAATCGGTGCCGAGAAAGCTGGGCTGCACGAGCACGCCGCGTGCTATCCGGTGCGCATCGAGTTGCGCGAAGTATGCATCGAGCGGCGCGTCGTAATCCGGCGCATACCGGCGATACTTCGCAAGCGGAAGGCCACGCCTGAACACATGAGCATGCGTATCGATACGACGCGCATCCTTCTGACTACTCGCGTCTGTCCCCGGCTCAGAGAGCATTGAATCATTTCTCCATCAATGGTTGCACCGGGCCGCAAGCGAAGCGCCGGCCCGTCAATGCCTTCGCGCGTGAGCAAGCGGGCCTGCGTCCGCTGTATCGGGGGCAGCTTCGCCCAGCACGCGGCCTCTTGTTTCCGGCAGCATCAGCACGGACAGCACGACGATTGCGTATGCGAGACCCGCATCGATGCCGATTGCCGTTCCAAGCGACATATTCGTGGACATATGCCCGACCAGCACCGGAAATCCTGCTGATACGACGCGACCGAAGTTGTAGCAAAACCCGACACCCGTGCCGCGCATCCCGCGCGGATACAGTTCGTTGAACAACGCCCCCATGCTCGCCGGAATGCCCGCCGCAAAGAAACCTAGCGGAAAGCCGAAGAACAGCATTGCGGTATCGCCGAGCGGAAGAAACAGGTACGCGACCACCGTTATCACGCAACAGATCGCAAACGTGAGGATGGTTTTACGACGACCGATACGGTCGAGTAATTGCGCGCTCACGAGACATCCGCAAAAGAACGCGACGATCACGACAGCGAGATAGCCGCCGGTACTCAGCACGGAAAGATGTCGCTCGCTTTTCAGGAACGTCGGCAGCCAGGTCATTAGCGCGTAGTAACCGCCGTGCGCACCGACGCCCAGCAGCGCGCCGATCAACGTCATGCGAAGCATGCCCGCTGAAAAGATGCCGGCCACCACGCCAGGCGCTGTCTCAGTGCGACGCACTCGCGCCGAATGCGCCGATTGCGCCGACGGGCCCGGTTCCTGCACGCCGCGTCGAACATAAAGAATGAGAAGCGCGGGCACGATTCCGATTGCGAACATCACGCGCCATGCCGTGGCCGCGGGCATCAGGGAGAACATCAACGCATAGAGCAACACGGCTGCGCCCCAGCCGACCGACCATGCGCTCTGCACGCTGCCCATTGCCTTGCCGCGATGCTCGTTGCGGATGGTCTCGGCCATCAGCACGGCGCCTGCGGCCCATTCCCCACCGAAGCCGAAACCCTGCAACGTCTTCAGCACGAGAAACTGCGGATAGTTCTGCGCGAACGCGCACAGGAAGGTGAACACGGAGAAGCACGCGACCGTCCATTGCAGCGTCTTGACGCGTCCGAAGCGGTCCGACAGCATGCCCGCGATCCATCCGCCCAGCGCCGACGCAACCAGCGTGACGCCGCTGACCAGACCCGCTTGCGTGCGGCTAATCGACCACTCGGCGATGATCGCGGGAATCACGAGGCTGAACATCTGCACGTCGAGCGAATCGAGCGCCCATCCGCCGAAGCACGCCCAGAACGTCCGGCGTTCATTGCCCGAAATTTCCCTGAACCAGTTGAACATGCCGTCTCCCGTCGCGGTTCTAAATTCGAATCGAGTGTTTCCGTTAGCGTTCAGTGGCTACCGGATCTCCGCTTGATAGATGAATTCGCTGGCGGGACCGCGCGAACGGCGCCATTCGAGCGGCTGGCGATCGTAGCCGAATGCGAGACGCTCGATGACGACCGCCGGCGTGCCCGGTTCGATGTTCAAGAGCCTCGCGTGCCGTGCGCCGATGGCTTCGACGGTGAGCGTTTCCGTGGCGGACGCCACGATCTGATTGCAATGCGTCTCGTACACCGGATAAAGGAGGTCACCGACCTCATCCAGGTCCATCTTCGCGAAGGCAGCAAACCGCGCGTAGGGCAGCCAGATCTCCTCGGCGAGCATCGGAACGCCGTCGATCAGCCGCAGACGCGACATCTGGATCACGCGCGCCGTGCGCGATATCTGCAGTGTTGCCGCGACCGCCGAGGGCGCGTCGACCACCTCGCGCCGCAATATGCGGCTCTCCGGAATGCGCCGTTCGCCTTGCCGCGTCTGAAAGCGGAAGAAGCGAAACAGGGAAGCGTCGAAGTTCGCGCGGCGCACGAACGTCCCTCTTCCCTGAAAGCGCTCGAGCAGGCCTTCCGCGACGAGCAGATCGACCGCCTTTCGGACCGTGCCGACAGCCAGGCCGTAGCTTTGGGAAAGCGCTTGCTCGGTGGGAATCGCTTCGCCCGGACGCCAATGACGAGCCGCGATGAGGGCGACCATTTCATCGCGCAGGCGCTGATAACGGGGTAACCGGCCATCTGCCTGCATGATCGTCTCTCCATCAAATTCATATATATGATTACATGTTTTCGTTCGAAATGGATGGGGGATAACCCTGCCGACGAGACGGTGACAGAGGAACTACTCTGCGCATCGTTTATCGCGCGTCGCCATGCACGCACGTTCGAGTAACTTGCGAAAGCCACATCGCCGTCTATGATTCAAACGGCAAGCGAGCACGCGGTTTTCTTCGATGGGGGCCTCGATGGAAGCATTCGTGTCTTTCCGAAAAAGGGTTGGCAAAGCGTTTGCAGCCGCAACGAGCATCGCGTTCGTCGTACTAGTAGGTTTCGCCGCGCCGCGTGAGTTGCTCGCGCAAACAGGCGGCGCCTGCATTCCCGTGAGCGAACGGACAACGGAATTCGGCTGCTTCGTGCATGCCGAAGAGCATCTTCAGGAAGCGCCTGCCGGGCCGGTCTATTGGCACATCGATCGGTTCCCGGATCGCGCGTCGGCGCAAGCAGCGAAAAGCGCGAATGGAACGGTCGTCGAAATTCTCGGACACGTATGGCTCTTCACGATCGCAGAAGAGTCCTGGCGACCATCGGCGGGAGAACATGTTGCGGATGTCGGCCCATTGGCGCTTCCCCGGGCCAGTTCCTTGATGGCCACCTACATGGAAGGCAACTTCAAACCCGGGATGCAGTCCACCGTTCACCGGCATCCCGGCACGGAAGCGTGGTTCGTTCTCAGCGGCGCGCAGTGCCTAGAAACGCCGCACGGCCAGCAGATCGGTCGACCGGGCGCCGCGCCGGTCATCGTTCCTCCGGATGAACCGATGCTGCTCACCGGAATCGGCGAGCAGCAAGGGCACTGGCTGGTGCTTATCCTGATGGATGCGACGATGCCCCGTGGATTGCCTGCAGACGACTGGACGCCGAAGCATACATGTGAACGCATCAATGCCGGCTGATGGTTCATGACGCACCGTCTCCCCTGAGCGGGTTACGTGCGCGACTACAACTCCGGATGCCGGAGGTCGCCAGCAACGATTCCCTCGCCGAGCGCCTGCGCTGCGGTGACCGCTTCGTCGATAGTCGAGAAGGGGCCGATCTTCTCCGCTCCGTCGTACGGAAATAACATGCGTCCGTCCGTGGTCCTGACGACCTTCAGATTGCCGAAGAACCCGGCCGCCCTCGAACCGTAATACGACGCATAGATTTGAAAGTCGTCCGGTGTCTCGCCGGGCGACGGCGATACCATTCGCGCCGGGAAGAAAACCAGTTTGGGGCGTTTTCCGTTGCTTGGCTTCTTCACAACAACCTCCGGCGAATAGCGACAGTTTCATCGAGACGTACGGGTGTGTATTCGAATAGACCAGGCATCGGCCCGTGCGAACTTGTATCACGTCGTGATATTTTTTTCAAACGTTTGAAAAGCTTGCCAAGCGGACGTTGCACCGAAACGCGAATCGCTCCTTTGCTCGCGCATTACGACTGCGCGAGTTGAAATCACCCGAGTGAAAAGGCGAACGACGTATGGACAAGCCCAATTTCATGCATCTGAACGAAATCAGGACGTCCGTGTCTTGCAGACATCTGACATTCCTCACGCCGAGCTTTCGCAACGAATAAGGGCGTGGGCGCGGCACGAGCGTTGCGTCACGGTGTGACATATCCGTAGCTTGTCTGGAGTTCTCGTCGAAGCATTCGAGGAGCAAACCATGTCTACCACTGTCGGCGACTTTCTGGTCGACCGTCTCCACGCCTGGGGCGTGCGCCGCATTTACGGCTATCCCGGCGATGGCATCAACGGCATCCTGGGCGCGTTGAATCGCGCGAAGGGCAAGATCGAATTCATACAGACGCGGCACGAGGAAATGGCCGCGTTCATGGCGTCCGCGCATGCGAAGTTCACCGGCGAACTCGGCGTGTGCATCGCGACGTCCGGCCCTGGTGCCGCGCATCTCATCACCGGTCTCTACGATGCACGGCTCGATCACATGCCCGTGCTCGCCATCGCGGGTCAACAGGCGCGCGCGGCGCTCGGCGGGCATTACCAGCAGGAAGTCGATCTACAGTCGATGTTCAAGGACGTCGCCGGCGCTTTCGTGGAACAGGCGAGCGTGCCGTCGCAGGTGCGTCATCTGGTCGATCGCGCGGTGCGCACGGCGATCGGCGAACGCAAGGTCACGGCGCTCGTGTTTCCCAACGACTTGCAGGAGCTTGAGTACGAGCCGCCGCCGCGCAAGCATGGCACGCTGCATTCGGGCGTCGGTTATCGTGAGCCGAAGATCGTGCCTTACGCCGATGATTTGCAACGCGCAGCCGATGTGCTGAACGCAGGCAAGAAGGTCGCGGTTCTCGTCGGCGCGGGCGCGCTTCAGGCGACTGACGAAGTCATCGCCGTCGCCGAAAAGTTGGGCGCGGGCGTCGCGAAGGCGCTGCTCGGCAAGGCCGCGTTGCCCGACGATCTTCCATACGTGACGGGATCGATCGGCCTGCTCGGCACGGAGCCGAGCTACAAGCTGATGACCGAATGCGACACGCTATTGATGATCGGCTCGGCCTTTCCGTACTCCGAGTTTCTGCCGAAGGAAGGACAAGCGCGCGGCGTGCAGATAGATATCAAGCCGGACATGTTGTCCATCCGTTATCCGATGGAAGTGAATCTCGTCGGCGATAGCGCCGAGACCTTGCGTGCGCTTCTTCCGCTGCTCGAGGAAAAGACCGATCACGCATGGCGCAAGGACATCGAAGGCTGGATGGGTGACTGGTGGAAGAAGCTCGAAAAACGCGCGCTGGAATCGGGAACGACCGGCGTGAATCCGCAACGCACGGTATGGGAACTGTCGCCGCGCGTGCCGTCGAACGCAATCGTCACCAGTGATTCGGGATCATGCGCCAATTGGTATGCACGCGATCTCAAAGTGAAGCGCGGCATGATGTGCTCTTTGTCGGGCGGTCTTGCGTCGATGGGCGCGGCGGTGCCGTATGCGATCGCGGCAAAGTTCGCACATCCCGAGCGGCCCGTGATCGCGCTCGTCGGCGATGGCGCCATGCAAATGAACAACATGGCCGAACTCATCACCGTATCGAAGTACTGGAAACAATGGTCCGATCCGCGATGGATCTGCATGGTGCTCTATAACGAAGACCTGAATCAGGTCACGTGGGAGCAGCGCGTGATGAACGGCGATCCCAAGTTCGAAGCGTCGCAGGACATTCCGTCGGTGCCGTATCACCGGTTCGCGGAAATGATCGGACTGCGCGGCTTCTATGTCGACGATGCCGAGCGCATGGCCGCCGTGTGGGGCGAAGCGCTGGCGTCGGATCGCCCTGTGGTGATCGAGGTGAAGGCCGATCCGAACGTGCCGCCGCTGCCGCCGCATATCACGCTGCAACAGGCGAAGGCGTTCGCGACGACGCTGTTCGAAGGCGATCCAAACGAAGGCAACGTGATCGTCGATACCGCGAAGCAAGTGCTCGGCGCATTATTGCCGGTACATAAAGACAAATGAACGAAGCCGCGCCATGCATCTGACCAAACGCGAAGCGCCGGTCGAAGCCATTCGGGCACGCGCCTACACCATCCCGACCGACCGTCCCGAAGCCGACGGCACTTACTCCTGGACGTCCACCACGCTCGTCGTCGCGGAAGTCACGGCGGCGGGCAAGACGGGCATCGGCTATACATACAACGACGCAGTCACCGCGCGTTTCATCGAATCGACGCTCGCGCCGACGCTCATCGATGAAGACGCATGGAATATCGATGCGCTCTGGATGCGCATGCAGCAGCGCGTGCGAAACATCGGCCGCTCGGGCATCGCCGCGTGTGCGATATCGGCGCTGGATTGCGCGTTGTGGGACGTCAAGGCGCGGCTGCTCGACATCCCTCTCGCGCGTCTGCTCGGCGCCGTGCGCAGCCGCGTGCCGCTCTATGGCAGTGGCGGCTTCACCACGTACACCGACGACGAAATCCGTGACCAGCTCTCGAGCTGGGTGCATGAAGACGGATGCCGCTGGGTCAAGATCAAGATCGGCACGGAGCCGTCGCGCGATCCGCATCGCGTGGCCGTCGCGCGCGAAGCTATTGGCCATGATGCCGGCCTTTTCGTCGATGCCAACGGCGCGCTCGATCGCAAGCGGGCGCTCTTTTACGCGCAACGGTTCGCGCAATACGGTGCCGAGTGGTTCGAGGAGCCGGTGTCGTCGGACGATATCGCCGGCCTCGCATCGTTGCGCGACGCGCTGCCCGCGCATATCGAACTGGCGGCGGGCGAGTACGGCTTCACGATCGACGACTTCCGCGCGCTGCTCGCGAACCAGGCCGTCGATGTGCTCCAGGCCGATGTCACGCGCTGCGGCGGCATCACGGGCTTTCTGCGCGCAGCCACGCTGTGCGACGCGTTTCATGTGCCGCTGTCCGCGCACTGCGCGCCCGCGCTGCATCTGCATGTGGCGTGCGCCGCGCCGCGTTTGCGGCATCAGGAATGGTTTCACGATCACGTCCGCATCGAGTCGATGCTCTTCGACGGCGCACCGCATGCGCGCGACGGCGCGATCTCGCCGGACTGGTCACGGCCCGGTTGCGGACTGGATTTCAAACATGCGGATGCCCACCGGTATGCGGTCTGAGACGCGCGGAAAATTGGACGACATGACGCAAACCAGAACCATCGACATCGCCATCGGCTGCGGAATCGCTGCGGCGGGACTCGCGCTCGTGCGTCTTGGCGGACGCAACGCGCATCGCCCGGCGCTGCAGACGCATATCGATACGGCGCGCACGTTCAATCGCAGCTCGGCGCTGCTCGCGCTTTCCGTGCTGACGGACAGCGCAATGGAGCACTATCGCGGCTCCTTCGACAATCCCGCGATGTACACGCCGCTCGTCGTCTCGACGCTATCGCTGTTCGCCGGCCTGCACGGCGGCTCCGATCACGAGCCCGCGCGTCATCCGGTGCGCGATGCGGTATATGTCGGCGCGGCGCTCGCGGGCGTCGCCGGGACGGGGTTTCATCTGTACAACATCACGAAGCGCCCCGGTGGATGGAGCTGGCACAACCTCTTCTATGCGGCGCCCATCGGCGCGCCGATGGCCTTGCTGCTCTCCGGCGCGCTCGGCGCGGTATCCGAACGGCTGCGCGACGAACCCGCGCACGAGCCGCGTCTTTTCGGCATGCCGGCGGGACAGGCGCTCGCGCTCGTCACGAGCGCCGGACTGCTCGGCACGCTCGGTGAAGTCGCGCTGCTGCATTTTCGCGGCGCGTTCCAGAACCCGGCCATGTACGCGCCGATCGTCATTCCGCCGGTCGCATCGGCGCTGCTCGTCGATGCCGCCCTCGCCCGTCCGCGCGAACACGGGTTCACGCGGCTATGGCTGCGCGTGACGACGGCGCTCGGGTTCATCGGTGTCGGCTTTCATGCACGCGGCGTCGCGCGCGCGCGCGGCGGCTGGCGCAACTGGAGCCAGAATCTGTTCAACGGACCGCCGCTGCCCGCACCGCCGAGTTTTTCGGCGCTCGCACTCGCGGGACTCGCGGCGCTGCGTCTTCGGGAGACCGAGAAGAAATGAAGCACCTGCCCCGCTATCCCGACTATGACGTGATGAACAAGCGCGACACGCCCTCATGGGACGACGTCACGCGCCATGTCATCGACGAACGGCTCGCGACGCCCGACGGCCCGCGCTTTCTCGATGCCGTCGAATGGCGCGCGCTCTGCGCGCTGTGCGCGTGCATCGTGCCGCAGGACAGGCAGCGCCCAGCGGTGCCCGTCGCCGCGCTCGTCGATGCGCGCCTCGCGAAGAACACCGGCGACGGCTATCGCGATGCGCGTCTGCCGCCCATGCGCGATGCGTGGCGCATCGGCCTTCGCGCGCTGGATGCGGAAAGCCGTGCGCGTCATGAACTGCCGTTCGCGAGCATCGACGATGACGCGCGTCATGCGCTTCTCATCGACATGCAGCAAGGCAAGCTCGACCACGCCGAATGGAAACGCATGCCGCCCGCGCTCTTCTTCGCGGAGCGCGTGCTGCACGACATCTGCGGGATGTACTACGCGCATCCGCATGTGTGGAGCGAGATCGGCTTCGGCGGCCCGGCCAATCCGCGTGGCTACGTGCGCATGGTCGCGAACAGGCGCGATCCGTGGGAGGCGGCCGAAGCGAAACCCGGCCACGAGGAAGCCGCGCAGAAGGAGAATCGCCGTGTCCGCTGATTCGCCCAACGACGCGCAGCACGTCCCGCGCGGCAAGAACGGCCGCGCGCCCGACGTGTTCCGTCCCGGCGCATGGATTCCGATGCGCGAGTATCCGCAGGACGAAGCGGTGGACTTCGCGATCGTCGGCACGGGCGCGGGCGGCGGCACGCTTGCCTGCCGTCTCGCGGAGAAAGGCTTCAAGGTCGTTGCGTTCGATGCCGGCGCGTGGTGGCGTCCGCTCGAAGAGTTCGCGTCCGACGAGACGCATCAGGGCAAGCTCTTCTGGACCGACGAGCGCATCTGCGACGGCGACAATCCGCTCAAGCTCGGCAACAACAACAGCGGCAAGTCCGTGGGCGGCAGCACCGTTCACTTCGCGATGGTCTCGCTGCGCTTCCGGCCGGAATGGTTCAAGTCGCGCACGCTGCTCGGCTACGGCGCGGACTGGCCGATCGACTGGCGCGAGATGTGGCGCTATTACGGCGAAGTCGAAGAGGCGCTGAAGATCGCCGGGCCGGTGAACTATCCGTGGGGACCGAAGCGGCCGCGCTATCCGTATCGCGCGCATGAGCTGAACGCGGCGGCACTCGTGCTTGCGCGCGGCTGCGAAGCGCTCGGCATCGACTGGGCGCCGACGCCGCTCGCCACGGTCTCCGCACCGCGCGGCGAGGCGCATCCGTGCGTGTATCGCGGCTTTTGCGTGTCGGGTTGCGCCACCAACGCGAAGCAAAGCGCGCTCGTCACGTGGATACCGCGCGCCGTGCGCGCCGGCTCGGAGATCCGCGATCTCGCGATGGTCGGCCGCATCGTCATGGGCGACGACGGGCGCGCCACCGGCGTCGAATATTTCCGCGAAGGACGCTGGCAGTTTCAGCGCGCACGCAATGTCGTGGTCGCGGGATACGCGATCGAAACGCCGCGCCTGTTGCTCAACTCCGCGACGGACCGTTTTCCCGATGGCCTCGCCAATCGCTCCGGTCTCGTCGGCAAGAACCTGATGGTGCAGACCAATCAGGCCGCGTGGGGCACGATGGACGAAGAAGTGCGCTGGTACAAGGGGCCGCCGTCGCTTGCGCTGACCGAGCACTGGAATTACGAGGACAAGGGCAAGGACTTCTTCGGCGGCTATTGCTACATGAGCCAGGGACCGCTGCCGGTGGCGTGGACATCGACGCAGAACGGGCGAGGTCTGTGGGGGCAGCAGCTACTCGACGAGATGCGGAAGTACAACCATCAAGCCGGGCTGAAGATCGTGGGCGAGACCATGCCGCAAGAGCGCAACCGCGTGACGCTCGCCGACGAGAAAGATCAGTACGGCCTGCCCGTCGCGCGCGTGACGTATTCCCTGTGCGATAACGACAAGCGGCTCGTCGCGCATTCGCTCGACTTCATGAGCCTCGCGCTCGAAGCGGCCGGCGCGCGCGACGTCTGGCGCGAAAGCGACGACACGTGCCACCTGAACGGCACCGCGCGCATGGGCGACGACCCCGCGACGAGCGTCGTCAATGCCGATTGCCGAAGCTGGGACATCGACAACTTGTGGATTTGCGACGGCTCCGTCTTTCCGACGGTCGGCGGTGTGAATCCGTCGCTGACCATACAGGCGATCGCGCTGCGCACCGCCGACCGCATCGAGGCGCTCGCCGCGCGTGGAGATCTCCGATGAGCGAGACACGAAAAATCGCGGTCATCACCGGCGCGGGCGCGGGTGTCGGACGCGCGGCTGCCGATGAATTCGCCCGCCACGGCTATGACGTCGCGCTTTTATCGCGCGATGCTGAACGGCTTTCGCGAGCCGCCGCGCGGATCGAGGCGCGCTTCGGCGTGCGCGCGCTTGCCATACCCACCGATGTCGCCGATGCGCGCGCCGTCGAGGCGGCGGCTTCGCAAGTGGAAGACACGCTCGGCCCGATCGATGTCTGGGTCAATGTCGCGATGGCCACCGCGTTCGCGCCCGTCTCCGCGCTCACCGCCGACGAAATCGAGCGCGGCACGCGCGTCACGTATCTCGGTCAGGTCCACGGCATGATGTCGGCGCTCTCGCGCATGCGCACGCGCAATCGCGGGACCATCGTCAATGTCGGATCGGCGCTGGCGTATCGCTCGGTGCCGCTGCAATCGGTGTATTGCGGCGCGAAGTTCGCCATTCGCGGCTTCACGGACTCACTGCGATCCGAGATCATTCACGACAAGCTGAACGTTCACCTGACCGTGGTAGAACTTCCCGCGATGAACACGCCGCAATTCGACTGGGCGATGAACAAGACCGGCAAGCGCGCCCGCCCCGTCGCGCCGATCTTTCAGCCGGAAGTGGCCGCGCGCGCGATCTATTTCGCGGCGACGCATCGCAGGCGCGAAGTGTGGCTCGGCTTCTCGACCGTGAAGGCGATTCTCGCGAATCGCATCGCGCCCGCGCTCATCGACCGATATCTGGCGCGCGCAGGCTATGCAGGCCAGCTCACCGACGAGCCGCTCGAACGCAATGCCGCCGGCAATCTGTTCGATCCCGTGCCCGGCGACTTCGGCGCGCACGGCCGCTTCGACGACGAAGCGCGAGAGCATAGCTGGGAGATGTTCACCGACCGGCATCGCTCGGTTTTCTGGGCACTCGCGGGCATCGGCGCGGTGGGCTTGCTGCGCCTTGCCGCCAAACGGCGGAGCTGAGTGGAATGAGCCGCCCCATCGAGGACTATGCGCTCATTGGCGACGGCAACACGGCTGCGCTCGTCAGCCGCGACGGTTCCATCGACTGGCTATGCTGGCCACGCTTCGACGACGACGCGTGCTTCGCGGCGCTCCTCGGCACGTCCGATAACGGCTGCTGGACGATCGCACCGGCCGGGCGCATCGTGCGCCAGGCGCGCCGTTATCAGGAGGACACGCTCGTCCTCGAATCGGACTTCGAAGTCGATGGCGGCGCCGTGCGCGTGACCGACTTCATGCCCGTCGGCGACGGACCCCGCTCGCTGGTGCGCATCGTGACCGGTTTGGGCGGCGTCGTCGATATGCGCTCGGAATTGCGGCTGCGCTTCAACTACGGCGAACTCGAGCCGTTGATCGAACGCATCGGCGGTGAATTGCACGCGTGTATCGGACCGGATCGCGTGGTGCTTCGAACGGGCATCGGCATGGACGTGAGCAACGGCGCGATGCACGCGCGTTTCATCGTCAAGGCCGGTGAATGCGTCAGCTTCGCACTGAGCTATGCGCGCGCGCACGAAGCGCCTCCCGCACCGCTCGACGCGCTGCCCGCGCTGCGCGACACGCAACGCTTCTGGCGCGACTGGATCGCCCGGTTCGACGACAACCGGACCGCGTGGCCGCAGGCGGTGCGGCGTTCGCTGCTGACGCTGAAAGCGCTGATGCATCATCGCACGGGCGCGATAGTCGCCGCCCCGACGACTTCGCTCCCCGAAGCGCCCGGCGGACGGCTCAACTGGGACTATCGCTATGCGTGGCTGCGCGATACGAGTTTCGCGATGGTCGCGCTGCTCAACGCCGGGTACCACGAAGAAGCGCGCGCATGGCGCGACTGGCTGTTGCGGACCATCGCGTCCGCGCCGGAACACAGCCGAATCATGTATCGCGTGGACGGCGGGCGTCATTTGCGCGAATGGACCGTGGACTGGCTACCGGGGCATCGATATGCGAAGCCCGTGCGCGTCGGCAATGCGGCGGCGCATCAGCATCAACTCGACGTATTGGGCGAAGTGATCGACTGTCTGGACGTCGCGCGGCGCGGCGGGCTCGCACCCGCGGATCACGAAGGCCTCATTGAAACGCGCATCGTGGAGCATCTCGAGAAGGTGTGGCGTTTGCCCGGCGCGGGCATCTGGGAATCGCGCGGCGAACCGCGGCACTACACCTATTCGCGCGTGATGCTGTGGGTGGCGCTGGACCGCTTCCTGAATCATCGCGCGGCCGAAGGCGGTCCTTCGCCGCTCGTCGAACGGATGGCCGCGCTGCGCGAGCATATCCGCGATGAAGTGCTTCGCGAAGGCTGGAACGCGGGGCTCGGCAGCTTCACGCAGTACTACGGCAGCGAAGCGTTCGATGCCAGTCTCTTGTTGATGCCGCTCGTCGGATTCCTGTCCGCCGATGATCCGCGCATGGCCTCGACGATCGAGCGCATTCGCCGCGACCTCTGCGAGGACGGGCTGATCCGACGCCGCAAGCGGCATGCCGGCGATTCGAACGAAGGCACTTTCCTCGCGTGTTCATGCTGGACGGCCGACTGCCTCAACCTTCAGGGACGCAGCGAAGACGCGCGGCAGCAATTCGAGCGCGTGCTCGCTACTGCCAATGACGTCGGCCTGTTCTCGGAGCAATACAACGCACAGCGCCGCGAACTCGCCGGCAATTTCCCGCAGGCGCTCAGCCATCTTGCTGTCGTCAATACGGCGCTTGGATTATGCGGGCGGACATTGCAGCGAGGGGGCGGGTGAACTTATTGTCGATGGAACGACATCCGTCGCTGCGAGGACCGCTTTTCGCGTCATCGCTTGCATGTGTCACATCATGATATATATTGAAGAAGTGTCGAAGCGGGAGGTGCCATGTTGATCGACAACGATTTCGAAATCGGATATCTCATCGTCGTCTTTTCGCTGCTGGGGATTATCTTCGTCGGAGCGCTGTTCGCGACGCTGCATCTCGACCGCTGGCATCCGCGACTGGTCGGCGCGATGCTCGGCGCGCTGATCGGCCTTGCGCTGATCGAAGCCGTGCCGATCATCTTGTAACGGCCTCGCGCGGCACTAGCGCTCCTACGCGCTCCAGATGATGTCGGCGTCCTTGCGCCTGGCTTCGCGCAACATATCGAGGAAAGGAAGCGCGCGGGACTGCAGCCCCATTCCGCTCGGCTCGGCCGTACGCGACAGCGGATGATAGACCGCACCGTGCTCGTAGGCGATCCGCTCGTCTTCCTTCAGGACCGTCTCCAGGCGATCAATGGCGGTGCCTACCTCGTCATGCAGGATGACGCCTCTAGACCCAATACGCTTGCCGATGATGCCCAGAAGATAGCCCGCGAGGTCGCGCAGCATGACGACATCGGGCGTGGCGTTCGAATGAAATTTGACTAGCATGGTCGTGCTCCCTTCTTATAGCTCTTGCGGTTCCATCGCCACGAGCACGCTGCAGGAGACGCGATCCAGCAACCGGCCATCATCCTGACCGGTCCACCAGCGGTAGAGAAGACCGCTCGGGTGATGCCCGACGACGATGAGATCGATATCGAGCGCTTTCGCAAACGAAGGAATCTGCATCATCGGATTGCCGATCGCCAGATGGCCCTGCGCGACGACGCCGAGATTCGCAAGCTTGCTCACGCCTTCACGCAGCACCTCTTTCGCGGTCTCCTGCTCGAGTTCGAAGGGGACGGCAGGAATGACCTCGAGGCCTCGCGTCCACTCCGCGTCGTCGAGGACGGCAAGAAGATGTGTTTGGGCGTGAAGCTCGCGGGCGAGCTGAGCGCCGAGACGAAGCGCGCAACGCCCCTCGGCGGTGGCGTTGTAACACAACAGGATCCGACGATAGCTGGCCATGATGCCTCCGCCTCGGGGATTCTCAATATATCACACTGTGATGTAAATGCGATAAGGCGATGGCATTCATAGAACAACAAAATTCCCGATGCAATTAGGGTTCTGGCTGCTTGCGCGGCGCTTTTTAGCGTCCAACACTTTGCCATCAATCCGGCTCGCCAGATAACTGTCCGATATACCGGACATCCGAGTGTCAACCCTCGATCAGGATCTGAACATGAAGCTCGCCACCAAGGGCGCCAAGGCCGCCTTGCTGTTTGCCGCAACTGCCGTGAGCGGACTCCTCGCGCTCTCCGCCTGCACGAAGGTGGCGACGCCCGAGCAGGGCCCAGCGGCAGCGGCGCCTGCATCGACGCTTCAGGCCGTGCTTCAGCGCGGCACGCTGCGCGTGGGCGACTGCCTCACGTTCGCGCCGTTCGGCTTCTACGATAAGGACGGCAACCCGGACGGCTACGACGTCGACCTCGCCAAGGAACTCGCGAAGCAAATGGGCGTGAAGCTCGAAGTCGTGAACACGACGAGCGCGAACCGCATCCCGAACCTGCAAACCGCCAAGGTCGATGTCGTGTTCTGCAACTTCACGCGCAACCTCGAACGCGCGAAGGTCGTCGAGTTCACCTCGCCGTACGTGGTCGCCAGCGAAGCGATGCTCGTGAAGAAGAGCAGCGGCATTCAGTCGGCGAAGGACATGAGCGGGCGCACCATCGCCACGGTGAAAGGCTCGACCAATGGCGACGAAGTCCGCTCGATGGGCATCCCCGTGAAGATTCAGGAATACGACAGCTCGCAGGCGGCCATTCTCGCCGTCAAGCAGGGCCAGGCCGATGCGATGATCGAAGACAACAACTTCCTTGCGTATCAGGCGAAGCTCGATCCGGAACTGGCCGTGACGAACGAAGCGCTCGTGCCGCTCGAGTACAACGCGTTCGGCGTGAAGGCCGGCGATCAGGCGTGGCTCAACTATCTGAACCTGTTCCTGTTCAACATCAATGCGTCGAAGCTGAATGCGCAGTTGTACAAGAAGTGGTTCGGCGTCGATCCGAGATATCCGCTCAATCCGCAGTTCTGAAGCGGAGGCGCAGATGAGCTATCAATGGCTGACGTTATGGGGCTACGTCCCCGAGTTTCTCAAGGCCGGCTGGCTGACCTTGCAGATCACGTTGCTGTCGTTCGTGCTGGCGCTCGCGCTCGGTCTGATCGCGGCGCTTGCGAGCATGTCGCCGTCGGCCATCGTGAGGTTCATCGCGCGAGCTTACGTCGAAGCCATCCGCAATACGCCGGTGCTCCTGCAGATTTTCATCGTGTTCTTCGGCTTGCCGTCGATGGGCATTGCGCTCGATGCGTATTGGGCCGGTGTTATCGCGCTGGGCGTGAACGTGGGCGCGTATCTCTCTGAAGTGTTTCGCGCCGGCATGCAATCGGTGCCGCGCGGACAGATCGAAGCAGCGGGCATTCTCGGGCTGGAACGCGGGCAGATCTTCAGAGAGATCGTGCTGCCGCAGGCTGCGCGTGCGGTGTATCCGGCTATCGTCAATTATCTGATTCAACTGTTGCTCGGCACGTCGCTGTTGTCGGCCATTGCGTTGCCCGAACTCACCGGCACCGCGACCGTCATCAATTCGCGCACGCTCCTGTATGTGCAGACATTCGCGGTCGTGCTCGTTGCGTATCTGGTGCTGAGCAATGTGCTCTCGTTCATTGCCAGCCAACTCGGCGCACGCATGTTTCATCCGCCGCTGATCGTGAGGCCGGGCGCGCGTTGGACCGGATTCACGCTGCGTCGTGCGAACCGTGCATGAGGGATTGAGTCATGTCACTCGAACTGCTGAAAAACAGTCTGTCGATTCTGCTGCAAGGTCTCGTGACGACGCTGCTTCTCTCTGTCGCGGCGATCGTCGGCAGCACGCTCATCGGCCTCTTCGCCGCCGTGTTGCGGTCGTTCGGGCCGTGGGGCACGGACCGCATCGCGAAGTTATATACGGAGTTGTTTCGCGGCACGCCCGTGCTCATCACGCTGATGTTCATCTACTTCGGCGTGTCGTACTTCGGCTATGCAATCGATGTCTTCGCAGCGGGCGTCATCGGCCTGAGCGTCTATCAGGGCGCGTATATCGCGGAAGTCTTTCGCTCGGGCATCGAGTCAGTGCCGAAGGGACAGTGGGAAGTCTCGCAGATTCTCGGTCTCTCGCGCATGCAGACCTTCGCGTCGGTCGTGTTGCCGCAGACGGGGCGCATCGTGTTGCCGCCGCTCGTCGGCCAGTATCTGTCGCTCATCAAGGATACGTCGATCGTCAGCATGATCGGCATGTCCGAACTGATGCACGGCGGCCAGGCGATCGTGGATCGCATCGGCAAGCCGGTCGAGATCTACGGGCTCGTCGCGCTGATCTATTTCGTCGTGTGCTTCCCGCTTTCGCAATGGGTGCGCCATCATGACCGCCGGAGACTTACGTGAGCGATTCCATTCAGAACAAGCCCGTCATTTCGCTGTCGGGGGTGAGCAAGGCATTCGGCGCGACGCGCGTGCTCAACGAGATCAATCTCGACGTGCGCGCGGGTGAAGTGCTCGTGCTGATCGGCGCATCGGGTTCGGGCAAGAGCACGGTGCTGCGCATCATGGCCGGATTGGAGACGACGGACTCCGGCGAAGTGTGGGTCAACGAAGTGCCCCTGCACGATCCGAAGCGCGCGCGCGAAATCCGCGGTCATGTAGGCATGGTGTTTCAGCAGTTCAACTTGTTCCCGCACAAGACCGCGCTCGGCAATGTCACGCTCGCACTCATCAAGGCGCGCGGCATGTCGCCCGCCGATGCCCGCAAACGCGCGATGGAAACACTCGACCGCGTGGGTCTCGCGGACCGCGCATCGCATTATCCGAGCCAGTTGTCGGGCGGACAGCAGCAGCGCGTCGCCATTGCGCGAGCGCTGGCCGTCGAGCCCGGCATCATGTTCTTCGATGAAGCCACGTCCGCACTCGATCCCGAACTTGTCGGCGAAGTGACGGAAGTGATGCGCGGCCTCGCGCGCGACGGCATGACGATGGTCGTCGTCACGCATGAAATGGGCTTTGCGCGCAAGACGGCGGATCGCGTCGTGTTCATGGACAAGGGCGTGATTGCCGAGCAAGGCGATCCGGAGCAGATCTTCGTCAACCCGTCGAACGAACGCACGCGGCAGTTTCTTAGCCGTGTGCTCGACCATTGAAGGGTGAACGAATGGCAGTGACGGAATCGTCGCGCGCGCGAGGCGTGGATCGTGTCATCGATATCTTCAGGAAGCTGCATCACGCGCAGCGCCCCATGACCATGCGCGAGCTGATCGAAGCGACCGGTGCGCCGCGTTCGAGCATCTACGAACTCGTCGCCATTCTCACGGAAGTGGGCTGGCTCGAAACATCGGCGGACGGCAGTGTGTTCTTCGGGCGCGAGATGCATTACTACGGCTCGGACTACGCGACGCACAACGACCTCATCAGCCGCGCGCATCAGTCGATACTCGCGCTCGTGCGCAAGTACGACGAGACCACGCAACTGTGCATGCTCGAAGGGAACAAGTACACGGTCGTGCTATCGGAGAACAGTGCGCGGCCGTTCAACATCAGTTCGGATATCGGCGTGCGTGTGCCGATTCCGTGGACCGCGACTGGACGCCTGCTGCTCGGTCACATGAACGCTGACGCCATCCGCGCGCTCATTCCCGCCGATGACTTCGTGCTCGACAACGGCGTGCGTATCGATTTCGATGAATTCATGCGCGATGTGCAAAACGCGAAAGAACTCGGCTATTGCTGCACGGAAGGCCTGTCCAACGCGTTCCGGCTCTGCATGGCCGCGCCCGTTCGGGACCGCGCGGGCATGCCGATCGCAGCGCTCTGCTTCATGACGGGCCGCGACACGAACCCCGAACGCCGTCAGTCGATGCTCGACGATCTGCTGCAATCGGCGCAGGCGCTTTCGCATCGCTGACATGGACACGCGGCGCAAGCGCATCGATGAACTGGAACAGGAGAACGCGGCGCTCAGGGAAGTGAACGACATCCTGCGCAAAGCGGTGGCGTATTACGCGCGTTCGCTCGGCGGAATGGCGAACGAATGCGCTCGCATGCAGCCTTCATCTTGCACGGACGTGGCGCATGACGATGAATAGGCTCCTTGTTTCCCTCCCAAGCATCAATAGATTCGGCCTGGTTGCCGACATCGACGACAGCTGAGCCTCATACGAAGCAAAGCCGCGATCCCTCACCGATCCACGATGCGGCTCAAGTTGCCGCGCACGCGCTGCAACAGCGCGATCAGTTGCTCCCGTTCCTGCTTGCTCAGCCCCATGAGCGCCTCGGCGGTGATTTCGTCGCCCACGCGCCGCGCACGGTCGAGCGCCTTCTCGGCCTTCGCGGTCATGCTGACTTGTCTCGCACGCCGGTCCTCAGGATCGTCATGGCGCTTTATCCAGCCGCCCTCTTCCATCCGGTCGAGCAACCGCCCCGCCGAAATCGGCGCGACTTCGAGCAGCCCCGCGAGCCGCGCCTGATTGACCTCGCCGTAATGCGACAGATACGCGAGCACGCGGCATTGCGCGCGTGTGAGATCGAGCGACGACTTCGCGAGCGCGTCGAAGCGGTTGCCGCACAAGCGGTCCACATCCGCGACCAGAAAGCCGAAGCGTTTGTCGAGTTGAGTTTCCATCGGGCGATTATAGGGAAGTTCCCCGCCTCGCCATTATGATAAGCTGGCTTATTATCTATGCACGCCGCGACACACGTGGCGCATCTTATGTCTCCACGACCATCGACGGAAAATGCGCCGCTGAACCGCACCATGTTGACCGTCTCGATCATGCTTGCGACGCTGATCCAGACGCTCGACAGCACCATCGCCAACGTGGCGCTGCCGCACATGCAGGGCACGCTTTCGGCATCGCAGGACGAGATCACATGGGTGCTGACGTCGTATATCGTCGCGGCAGCCATTGCCACGCCGCTCACCGGATGGCTCGCGGATCAACTCAGCGTGAAGCGCCTTCTTTGCATTGCTATCGCCGGCTTCACGGTGGCGTCGGCGCTGTGCGGCTTATCCGAGACGCTCACGCAGATCGTCGCGTCCCGGCTGCTGCAGGGCGTTTTCGGCGCGGCGCTGGTGCCGCTCTCGCAATCCATTCTGCTCGACATCAATCCGCCCGATAAACAAGGCCAGGCGATGGCCGTCTGGGGCATGGGCGTGATGGTCGGCCCGATTCTCGGCCCGACGCTCGGCGGCTGGCTCACCGATAGCTACAACTGGCGCTGGGTCTTCTTCATCAACGTGCCCATCGGCGCATTTGCCCTCTTCGGCGTGTTGACGTTCTTGCCGACGCAGGCGGCGCGCCGCTCCGTCAAATTCGATGCCTTCGGCTTCGCAACGCTCGGCCTCGCTATCGGCGCGTTTCAGGCGATGCTCGACCGCGGCGAGCAGCTCGACTGGTTCGGCTCGATGGAGATCCGCATCGAGGCGATCATCGCGGCGTTGAGCTTCGTATTCTTCGTCGCGCATACGGCCACCGCGGGCGCGCGCTCGTTTTTCAAATACGAACTGCTGAGAGACCGCAACTTCGCGACGGGCACCTGCTTCATCTTCGTCATCGGCGCAGTCATGTACGCAACGCGCGCGCTGTTGCCGCCGATGTTGCAGAACCTGATGAACTATCCAGTCGCGACCACGGGCCTCGTCACCGCACCGAGCGGCGCCGGGACGATGGTCGCCATGCTGATCGCCGGGCGCCTGCTCAAGCGTATCGATGCACGGCTGTTGCTCCTCGCGGGCTTTCTCATCTCCGCCTTCGCGCTCTGGCAAATGATGCAATACACGATCGTGCTGTCTGCGTCGGACATCGTATGGCCGGGCGTGATTCAGGGCTTCGGGCTGGGCTTCGTGTTCGTGCCGTTGTCCGCGCTGACGTTCTCGACGCTCAACGCCGCGCTGCGCGCAGACGGAACGGCCACGTACAGCCTGATGCGCAACATCGGCAGCAGTATCGGCATTTCGATCGTGCAGACGTTGATGACCCGGAACACGCAGGTGGCGCACTCGGACCTTGCCGCGCACATAACGCCCTTCAATCCGGCGATGCAGTCGATGCTCGCCACGGGGTCGATGCGGGACATGGCGCTATTGAACGAGACGATCACGCAGCAGGCGGCGATGATCGCTTACCTGAATGACTTCAAGCTGATGTTCGTCGCGACACTGCTCGTGATGCCGCTGATTCTGCTCATCCGGCCGTCGCGCCGCGCAGCGGATGAATCGCTGGCGCATGCGGCGATGGACTAGTGTTGGCAGCGGGCGTTTCGACTTTCCTCTTAAGCACATCGAACGTTCGTTTATTAAAAGGCCCGAACAAGAACCGCTTGGATGCCGCGCATGGCCGACTAGAATGAATGATGCCGGCATGACCTCCAAACTAACCGGAGCCAAGCGATGAAGACGATCAATGCGCTCAAAGTCACTGCGATCGCGTTAGCGACCGTGTTCTCCTTTAATGTGTGGTCGCAAACGAGCGATACCGCTGCGCCTTCTTCAGGCACAACGTCGACGAGTGCGGGCATGTCGAAGAAGGAGATGCGAAAAGCCAACAGGGCGCTGAGCAAGAAGGTGTCTCAAGCGTTGCAAAAGGGCGGAGTCAACATGAACGGCGTACAAGTGATCGCGAAGAACGGCGCGATCACGCTCGCCGGACACGCAAGCGATCAGACGCAGATCGACAAGTCCGCTGCAATTGCAAAAAACGTCGATGGCGTTAATTCGGTGAAGAACGTCCTGACGGTTGAGTATGGCGGTCAATAACGGCCTGCCTCCAAAGTCCGCGCGAGTCAGTCAAGTTCATTGGAAAGCAATTCGATTGCTGAAAAATTCCATTGAATGCACGATTTTCGCGCGACCGACATGCCTGTTTGAATAGTTCGCATCAACGTTGGCTGACTCTGCGACAGCACGTAGCCACGGACGCACGCTCTCATCTGCTGAAAGACTTCTCATTTGAACGCGCTTGTGCGGTATTGAAGGCGACTTCAGTGCCCCAGTGCGTTTTATTTTCACGCGCAAACGATAGCGCGAACGTCATTGCCCTAATGCTTCCGTCGAATCGGCCGATAACCTTAGAGACGACTCCCTTCAATCCAATGTTGGGCGCGAAAATAAGAACACCGGAAAGCCTGGTATGCGTTTGAATCAGAATTCGGTCCCGGCCGGGCCGACTGTCACCTTCGGTTCGCTCACACGACTGGTCGTGTCGACGAACACGGGTACGGGCATTAAGCGATGACCTTTCTCCCTTTCTTTCGCCAGTTGCGATCGCTGGCTTCCATCCCTCGTGATAACGCGCCGCTGCTCATCGCGCAGTTCGAAGCATTCCGGCACCAGATGCCACTCATGTATCTGGTGCTCATCGCGAATACATGGGCGCTCGCTGTCACCCATTTCGCTATTGCGCCAACCTGGCTGAGCGTTTATGTACCTTGCGCTTTCACGGTGATAGGCGTGCAGCGATTATGGCGATGGACACGCGCGGAGCGCCGGCAGACTTCGGCCGACACGGCGGAGCGGGCGCTTTCGAGGGCCACGTGGCTGGCGGCGGGCCTGACGATCGTCTTCACGGCGTGGGCGCTTTCGCTGGTCCGCTACGGCGGCCCTTACGCGCAGGCGCACGTTGCTTTCTATATGGCCATCACGGTCATCGGCGTGATGTTCTCGCTCATGCATCTTCGGGCGGCTGCGATCATCGTCGCCGTGACCATCAACGGTGCGTTCTTCGGGTACTTCGTGTTGTACGGGAACAGCGTGTTCCGTGCGGTTTCCGTGAACGTGGTGCTTGTCTCCGGTGCGATCCTCGTCATCCTGATGAAGAACCACCGCGATTTCACGCGCATGGTCGAGGCGCGGGCAGAAAATGAACGGCTCGCGCATCTCGACAGCCTGACGGGCCTGCCGAACCGGCGGTCGTTCTTCCATGAACTCGATGCGACCTATGCGGCGGCCGTTGCACGCAGGAAGATGCTCGCCGTCGGCATTGTGGATCTCGATGGCCTCAAGCCGGTCAACGACACTCACGGCCACGCAATCGGCGACCGGGTCTTGAGTCAGGTAGGTGAGCGTCTGGCACGGCTTGTTACGCCGCAACTCCGGCTAGCGCGTCTTGGTGGCGACGAATTTGGTCTGCTGGTCGTGGACATCATCTCCACGGAGGCATTAACGGCTTTGGGCGAACATGTTTGCCGGATGCTGCGTGAGCCTTTCATAGCCGGCGACGTCAACATACAGATATCCGCCTCATTGGGTTTCGCGGTGTACCCCGCGCACTGTGCCACGGCTGCGGAACTCTATGAATTCGCCGACTACGCGCTCTACTCCGGGAAGCGGAACCGCCGCGGGAGCGCAGTCCTGTTTTCCGCGGATCATCACGCTGCGATCCGGCGCAGTGCATTGGTCGAGCAGGCGCTACAGATGGCCGATCTTGAACGCGAACTCACGGTCGCATTTCAGCCGATCGTCCACGTCGCGACGGGCCGCGTTCATGGTTTCGAGGCACTCGCGCGCTGGACGAATCCCTCGCTCGGCAGCGTACCGCCCGATGAGTTCATTTTGGTCGCCGAACGTGCCGGAATCGTTAGTGACCTGACCTTCATCTTGTTGAGGAAGGCGCTATCCACCGCGCTGCGTTGGCCGCATCCAGTGCGGTTGTCGTTCAATCTGTCCACGCTCGACCTTGCTTCGCCCGAGACGGTGTCGGACATTCTGACGCTGGTTGCCGATAGCGGTTTCGATCCATCGCGGCTCGATTTTGAAATCACCGAAACCGCAATCGTTCGGGAGTTCAAGGCCATACAGTCCGCGGCTTCGCGGCTGCGCGCGCTCGGGTGCGGGGTATCGCTCGACGACTTCGGTGTCGGCTATTCGAGCCTCTCGTATCTTCATACGCTGCCGCTCACGAAGATAAAGATCGACCGCAGCTTCGTTCGCGGGATGCATGCCGTGCGAACAAGCTACAAGATCGTCAAGTCGCTGCTTGCTCTGGGACGAGACATGGGTGTCGAAACCATCGTGGAGGGCGTGGAGACAGAAGACGAGCTAAGGGCGCTCGAGTCTGCGGGTGGAGAGTTGTCTCAGGGGTTTCTCTTTTCGAAGCCGGTCGAGCCCGAGGAGACCTATGCGTTGGTGGAGGTCGGGCTGTTGCCTGGTCGTGGGAGTGCGAACGTTTCATGATGCCGGTCCGTTCGCCGCCGATTGGTCGCGCCTCGGCTTATTCAAGCGAGCAAGTTCGTGAACGCCGGGCAACACGATCGTTCGGACACCGAAGGTTTCATCAAGTAATGTCACCGGAAATTACATACAAGTACCTTTCGAATTCGTTACCGCCCTTTCTCTCACCGTTTGTCGCCTTGCAGTACCATTGCGACCTTGCACCCGCTGCTCGAAGATGGCCGACGCAACACCCTGTTTGCGCCCCCCTTTACGCACCGACGCCTCGAAAGTCCGGCTTCCAATTTTGTAGCCGTTGCTCAAGATGATCGTTAATAAACTGTCAAGCAAATGCAAGTAAGCAATTCCCGTCGATGGGCGCCTCGCGGCCCCAGACGATGGCTCATCGCAGCGGCCGCGCTCGCTGCGGCCTTCATCGTGCGGTCATTGTTACATCCGCTGCTCGGTCCGGTCATGCCCGGCACTGCATTCTTTCTGGCCGCCGTGCTCGTCGAATCCTATTGCGGCCTCGGGCCCGCGCTCTGCCTGATGCTGGCCGGCCTCTGCCTCGCCGACTATCTATTCGTGCCTCCGTACGGCCGCTTCGACGTCATCGACGCCTCGGACGTTCGCCTGCTCGTCTCTTATCCGCTCATCACCATCGCCATCATTGCGCTCGTCGAGCGCTTGCGACGCGCGCAGTATCGCGCCGAGCTGCTGGCCGCGGTGGCGCAGTCGCGCTACGAAATGCTGCTCCGCCACGACAACGAGCGGCTGCTCAACCGCCGCGCGACAGACGATATGCATCGAATGCTGCATCACATCGCGCAATATCACCACGCACTCGTTCTCATCAAGGCGCTCGATCCGGCGAACAGCGCGTCGCCTGGCAGCCTCGTGGCCGCAGCGGCGACAGCCACGTCGAACGGCGTGATCGACGATACCCCGTTCAACACGGGCATCGCCTATGGCGCGATGCATGCGCACGTGCACCGAGAAGATCTCGCGCGCGTCAGCGATCGACTCACGCCGGGCCATCATCGCATGCGATTTTTATCTGCAGACCGAAATAATTGGCGATCGATGGAATGCATCTGTGAGCGCTTCATCACGCCATCCGGCGAATTCCTCGTTCTGCGAGCGGAAGACTGACCTTGAACACGCCACCCATGCCCGCCGCAAACGGCAACAGCCACGCCGTGCTTTTGCTTCACGGCCTGTCGAGCTCACCGCTCGAATTGCGCTTTCTTGCGCGACTGCTCTCCGACGAAGGATTCATCGTCCACACACCCACGCTGAGCGGCTACAGCGCCGGCAGTGGACACGAGAACATGGAGCATTGGATCGACGCGGCCGTCGCCGAATTCGACACACTCGCCTCACGATACCGCCACGTGTCCGTGTGCGGCCTTTCGATGGGCGCGACGCTGGCCGCCGCCGTGGCCCACGAACGGCCCGCCGCTCGCGCGATGCTGCTGCTGTCGATCACGCTCAACTACGACGGCTGGGCAATCCCCTGGTACCGCTTCTTGCTCGACTACGTGTATTACACGCCGCTGCGCTCGCGTTATCGGTATCGCGAGCGCGAACCCTATGGCTTGCGCAATGAAGCATTGCGCCTGAAGATCGCGCGCGCCATGCAAAAGAATCAGATCAGCGAAGTCGGGCCTGCATCCATCTCCATGCCCGCGCTGCACGAAGCGAGCCGCCTCGCGCGCTCGGTGCGCAAGAAGCTCAAGAACATCAGCGCAGACTGTCTTCTCATTCACGCCATCGACGACGAAACGTCGAGCCCGCACAACGCGCGCTTCGTCGCGGCGAATGTCGGTGCGTCGTTCATGCGCACGATCTGGCTCGACGATTCATATCACATGATCACATCCGATAACGAACGCGAAGCCGTTGCGCGGGAATGTGCGCTCTTTCTGCGCGAAAGCGCGGCGGCATCGGACTCGAGTAACAATCCCACGCCGGTCGTGTCGCGCGCGCTTGCGCGTCGCTTGAGGCAACTCGCGACCGTGGCGGAGAAAGCATGAAGCGCAAGCTCATATCGGCAGCCGTCATTGTCTTTGCGATGTCCGGCCTCGGGAGCGTAGCGCACGCAGATGAAGCGCAAGCCGCGAGCGACTGGAAGGTATCCATCGGGCCGGGCCTGTATGTGTTTCCGAAGTTCCCCGGTTCATCGCAGCTTCAGTTCCTGCCGTTTCCGGCGCAGGACATCTCCTGGAAGGACCGCGTGTTCTCGCAAGGTCCCGACGTGCTCGGCGTGAATGCGCTGCGCGGCGAAAATTACCACGTGGGTGCGTCGCTGAGTTTCGACTTTCAGTCGCGAAGTGCATCCGACGATGCACGCCTTAAGGGCCTTCCCGATGTGCGCTATGGACCGAAGCTGAGGCTCTTCGCCGAATACACCTGGTGGGCGTTCACCGGCGCAGCGGCAATCTATCAGGACATCGCCGGCACCGGACAAGGTCTCACCGCAACGGTCGATGCGCTCGCATCGGCGCCGCTCGGCAAGCTGCTGATTTCCGTGGGACCGGGCGTCACGTGGGCGAACGCGACCTATACGAAGACCTTCTTCGGCGTGAACTCGCAGGAAAGCGCGGCGTCGGGTCTGCCTCAATATGCGACGAGTTCCGGCTTGCGCGATGTTCACATGAACTTGAACGCCACTTATCAATTCGATTCGCATTGGTCGGCGAACGTCACAGCGGTGATCGGACGCCTCGAACACTCGGCAGCCAATAGCCCTATTACTGAGCGCCGCCTCGATCTCAACGGCATGGCGTCCGTGCTCTATCGGTTCTAGGCCCGCGCGATAAAGGCTGCATCCGCTTACATGATCTTGTCCGACTCTATTCACGCACAACTCCGACGCAGCGACCTGACGAAGCGCTCATCTCGGGCAGGAGCGACATCGAGCGCGCGATACAAGCGGACTTCGGTCATCGCGCGACGCACGAGACCGCGATCACGCGATTGCTGACGCTCGTTAATGGGATCGACTATTTACAGCGGCGTCTGCAGCGCTGGATGCGTTCCGAGCGGCATTGTGGCGCCGTGTAACTATCCGTTTTCGTTAGCGCTGATGCCCGCGGATCATCGGAGTCGGCAATCGACATCGCGATGCACCCGATGTCATGCGCAAACTCGCGCCGGTGCTCATCACCGGCGTGACCGATGAAAGCACCGTCACTCACTGCGGTTGAGTGCGCCGTTGACCGGGCAAACGGCTACTCGGAAGTCCAGTCTGCCACCCCGCTATTACCGCGCAGCACTGACCGGCTCCTTCGCGCTCCATGGTCGTACTTTCGGTATATGCCCGAAGGTAAGGCGTTCTTCTCAATCAGGAAATTACTGGTAACGCCCGAATTCCTTCCAAAATTGTCTGTGATCAGGTCGATACTGAAGCCCATGATCCGGTTCCCAGAAACATGAAAGTTCGCATCGTAGTTATAATCGTCTGACCACAGATAAAGCGCCGGCGTCGAACTTTGCTGAACGACGCTGGAAACAATTGAGTTCCTTTCGACAACGACCTGGCCTCCGTTGTGAATCTGACCGATTTCCACTGCGCTTGATGGCGTCGGAATCGGTCGCGTGAAAGTCATGACGTTATCCGCAACTGTTATCCACCGAAGATTGTTGGCGACGAAGTGGATTCTCGTGTCAGCTAGCTGGTTCCCAGTAAAGTTCAGCGATTCGACGCAGCCGTGGTCAGTGTCCACGGATCCTACGGCGCCGTTTGTCGAGAATTTATTCTGCTCGACGTTTAGTGACCGATTTTCCACCCCTTGAGTTTCGTTATAGACGCGCAGGTGCGGGAAATTCGACTGGAACTGCGTCGAGGTGTTTCCGACCATCGTAATCCGCAAATTCAGGCCAAAAATCGTAAAGTTACCGTTCGCGCACCGGCTGACCTCGTTCTCGCTGGCCACACAGTCCACGCAGCCTTCGAAGTCAATCCCGACATCCGTGGCATTTTCGACGTTACAACGCGACACCGTCACACCTTGGCCCATCGATCCCCAAACACCGGCAATACAATTCGCTGTCTTTACGTTCGTTACAGTTCCATACATGCACTTGCGTTGCTTGGTCGAAGCGCCGTCGAATCGAGGGTTAGAATCGCCTCCCCACCACTGCACTCCAAAAGGCACGTCAAGGAAAGTGCAATCGACGACCGACCACCGAGTACAGTATCGCAAAAGTACCGCCGCGCGCGGCGAATCGCTTCGCGCGACATCGCGGGCATTGCATTGACTTACCGCCAACGACGCACTGCCGTTGAAGCGGACGTCGTTCTCGTCGATATTTACCCTGTCATACGAATCATACGCGTCGCGCGCCGGCATAAAGGCGGCGACTGCCATGCCTGTCGTCGACACTCGCGCGATAGTCAACTGTCTCACGTTGTAACCCACCACAACATATCCGCCAACCGAACCGCTCACGTCGGCCACGGAGAAGTCTGTCATTTGAATTCTAGTTACGCGTTCGGCAAGAAACATGGAGAAGACGTCCGACGAATGTACCGACCTCGTCCAAATGAGCACGGTGCTATCACCTTCTCCCGCGATAACCGTGCCGCTCGGAATATAAACCGTGTCATCGACGCGGAAGCGACCCGACGAAAGACTAACTGGTGCGCCGCTAAGTATCGCAGCCTGGATCGCACAAAAATCGATCTCTTGCATGAGATGCGCAGCGAACGGATAAACAGATCGCGCTGCGGCAAGGGTGGCGTATCGGCTGGATAAAGGATGCGAAGCGCCGTCCGCTATTGCACCGAAGTCTCTAGGATTTGCCCATTGGGCTCTGGAAGTATCACTCTCCGTCGTGGCAGCGCTGGCGAACCGATTGGTCAGGGGGAGCATGACGACCATCCCTACTATCGGTAGACGAAATATCCACCTGCGCCTCCGCGTGCGCGAACCAGAATCTATCATATAAAATTTCCTCACAGCCACATACGCTAAGGTGTACGGACGGCCTGGTGTTACTTTACTCCGTATCGCGGCAGTAACTGAGAAACTTCGCTAACTAAAATAGCTGTCGTGACAGGCAGACGTGCATGCCGTAGTAAGTTTGATGTCTCGATAAGGACTGTCAATCGAAGGTGAACTTCGCGGAAGGGCGCCTTTTCCATCGGGTCTTCATAAAACGTTCTAGCTGAGCTTGCTCCGCAACTCCCGCAAGGCGAATCAGCGCGGCAAACGCCCGACGGTGACGATCGATCGTTCGGATTGTTTAAACAAAAACGAATCGAACGATGTCAATCGTACGGAGTTCTTTATATCTCGCCTAGTGAATATTGCTCGAGTATAGTTCGTCCTGGTGCTCTCTGTCTTATCGATCACACGAGTTCTGGACGAAATCCTCGATCGCATCGCTTGGTCGTCTTTGCATCGGCCTCTCTCAACATCCGGTGTCACAAACAAAGGATTCGGCTATGGCAACAATGAGAACGTCCTTTTCGCGCGAGGCAGTGGTACTTGGCTGCTCCCTGAACGGGCTCGGCGTTGTCCGGTCCTTAGGAAGCGCAGGAATTCGCACGACGGTTGTCGGGACGAGATACACCGGCGCCGCACTTTGGTCCCGACACGCATCGTCTCGACTGATCAGGAGCTATACCGGCGATGACTTCGTCGAGGATATGGTCGCTTTAGGAAAAACATTCTCTCAGCCGCCGGCGCTCTTCCTTACGCTCGAGGAAACAGTCCACTCTGTTTCTGAAAACCGGGAAGAGCTGTCCAAGTGGTTTCGTTTCACCCTGCCCGACCGGTCATGTGTCGAAGATCTAAGCGACAAGTCGACGTTTCACCGGTTCTGTCTAATCCATGGGTTCCCTGTGCCTCGATCAGTTGTGCTGGAAACGCCACAGGACGTCGAAATGCTAGCCGACTTCACTTTTCCATGCGTATTGAAGCCCGACGACAAACGCGCTGCATTGAGTGGAAAAATAGATAGGGCCGTTCGGGCGGACACATTGGCAGACGTACGCGAACGGGTTAGTTCAACGCTCGACGCCGGGACGCGTATCGTCGCACAGGAATGGATAAATGGGCCCGACTCCAACATATACTTCACGCTGTTCTATCGCAGTTCAGACGGACGAGTGGCCGCTGCATTTACGGGCCGTAAGCTGTCGAGCGAGCCGGTCAATGTGGGCAGCACTGCCATATGCGTCGCTGCGCCGGAAGCACGTTCCGTCCTCGAGCCGATAACGTTGGATTTTGCGGAGCGAGCTAACCTTGTGGGTATGGCGAGTATGGAATATAAGTGGGACGAATCTAAAAAGCAGTTCTTCATGGTGGAGCCGACCATTGGCCGGACCGACTGGCAAGAAGAGATCGCCACACTTTGCGGCACGAACATTCCCGCTGCGGCATTTTTCCATGATCTCGGCATTCCACTGATTCAGGGAGGTGTGGCGCTAGAGAATGTCGCATGGCGCGCCACCATCAGTGAAGTCCTTCCGAGTCACTTGCGTAGCTCTGTGAGTCGATTTGTCGACGGATATTTCCGTTGGGATGATCCGCTGCCAGCCTTGCAGCACTACCTGTTGGTCAACCCGCTGCGTAGACTAATGATCACTTCGGGTAAAAGAGCACGCTTGCCTCAACAGAAAAAAAGTTTCGGCGGCAAGGCCATCGGATGATATTGTCGCGCCCGTAGCGACGCAATCCGGGGACGGCTTGCGCCATCGCTGCGATGAAGTCATGGTCGCCCGTTCCGCAGGCGCCTTCTCTAGCTTCCTATCCGAGGAAAGAACGTCGCCTCCGACTCTTGCGTATCGATCGCCACCTCGCGTTCGCATGAATTGCCAGCGACCCGAAGTGCTCGTTGCGCGCTGACGCTCTCACACAGCCTCAGGAGATGGCGTAAATCCTTGACGGGGACAGCCACCATCTGCAAGCGCAAGGCGTCTGCCCGCTCGACCAGCACCAATACCTTCTCATAGGACCCGTGCTCGGGCCTCATCGGACCTGTTATCTTCATGAGCTTTCTGCGCTCCCGGAAGCGATCATCGTCTTCTGTTTGAACCTATAAAGGGCGTTGCCACCGCTGACAAATATCCATTACCGCGTCGCTCTCATTCATATTCGGCGTCTCATCGACAACCTGCCGATGGAGCCTTTAGCAAGACTGCGGAAAGCCGACGACGTGGACATTGAAAGAAGCAGACTCATCGCGACACACCCGGCACCGGAGATTAATCCAGCAACATTTCCTAACGCCGCGTTCGTAACCGGAAGCGTGATGAGCAGTATGGCGAGTTGCGCAAGCATAGGGAAAATGGTGCTTCTCGATGCGACGTGCGACAAGTGAACGAGCAGCAGATACTCGAACATCGCCCTGATGACGGTAGCGACAGCGGCGCCTAGCAGGCCAAATTGTTGTATCGAGAACCATAGAAGTAAGAAATATGCCGTCAATTGGATAGCCGATACTCGCGCGGCCACGGCTGCACTCACCTGCGACTGAACCAGAATTCGGGTGACGTCTGCCTGCCCCCCCAGCCACATTCCAATGACTAGCACGCGGGCGATTGGCGCCGAGACAGACGCAAGCCCCTCTCCGACCCAGACTTGAAGAAATGGGCCAACTGCGATCATCGATATGATGGCGATGGGGGTGAATATTGCATTCAACAAACCCAGCGATTGCTGTGTGATGGTCCTCGCTTGCTCTCCGTTAGAAGCGGAAAGGCGCGGAAATAACGAACGGCCTAGCGCTATTGAAACGATGTTCAAACGCATGACCAGGTTTTTCGGCACGGTGTAAAAGGCAACAAGCCGAGGACCGGACATCGCACCCACGACGGTGCGGTCGGCCGAGTCTGTCACTAGGGTGAGGATAGTCGTCGCAAACATCCATCCGCCGAAATTGGCAAGGCCCTTGATTACCGCCCATTTCGGCAAACGCACTGACCCGGCATCGAGGACACCGGCTACTTCACGGAACATTCGAATCGCGGTGAGCGAACGAATCAACAACGCAGATGCCAGCAAGACATCTACCGTCGCCCCGAACAGCGACATGCATACGAGCGGCAGCACCTGGAACAGAATAATGCCGGACGTCTGTATGGTGTTGAAGGCAGCAAAACGTTCGGCCCCAGAAAGTGCGGCAGCGGACACTGCCAATCCGTTGGCGACAGGAACAGCTAGCGAGAGCCAAGGCAGCCCTGCAAGAAGTTCCGGTCTGAGCGTGGACCCAGGGTCCATAAAATAATTGATATATGCTCGTCCAGACGCATAGACCAAAATCCCAACTAAAGTGCCGATAGCAAGATTCGACCAAAGCGCGGTCCAGACGAGATCTCGGCAAAAATCGAGTTCGTTGCGCGCGTAGGCCCTCGACAGCTGGTTCTGTACTGCAACACTCAAGGCAAAGCCAAGAACACTGAAGTAATCGATTAAGACCCATATAAATGCCACGGCGCCGAATCGCTCAAGTCCGAGCGTATGAATGTAAAGCGGCACCGTCGCTAGCGATACGAAAGTAGGCAGCACCAAGCCGACGAGATTGATGGCAGTGTTCTTATAGATGGCCTTGTCCATCAGCATCGCTCCGCCAACAAGAAACGGGCACGGTGACCGGATGCGTGCGTTCCCGGAGACGTCGCGCTCATGAGAATTTCCCTCTCTCGGGAACCTCGACACCGATGCGAAGCATGGCTAACGCGGCGTGAATCCTGGTACCGACATCTGCCCATCTGAAATCTCCGGCACGTACCACGCCTTTCTGCGCCAAGCTATTACGGAGGTCTCGGTCATCCAAAAGCTGGGTTGCAGAGGCTGCAATCTGCTCGGCCGAAAGCGGATCCACCAGGAGCGCGGCGCCACCAGCGACTTCTGGCATTGCCGTGCAATTCGACGTGATGACGGGCGTACCGCAGGCCATGCTTTCGACGATCGGCAGGCCAAACCCCTCGTAAAGCGACGGAAAGATCAAAGCAACGGCTCCACGGTACAGTGAAGCAAGCTCCACATCCGACACTTTTCCCATGAACCATATCGACTCGTGTGCACGTAGCTTGCTGACGAGAGCGGCGACCTGTTGAGACGGTGCACCGACGAATATCAATTTAGCTTTGTCTCCTAGTTTTGCGTCCAGAAAGCCCTTGATCACAGTTTCAGTATTTTTGTGATGTTTGCCGTTCGATATCGCCAGAAAGTAGAGCTCGTCCTCGCCCAGGCTGAAGATCGGTCCGTCCACGGAAAAAACGCTTGAGACGCCGTTACCTACAACGACCACTTTTTCCGGATCGACTCCAGCAAAGGCGACTATGCGATCGGCTGAGAATTGAGAAACCGTCAGCACCAAGCTAGCCCGCCGACAGGCGTACCGTAGAACGCTAGAGCAGTAAATCTTCTTAATAAAGGAGTGTGGAGCTGGAACGTCGAAATGTATAAGGTCATGCACAACCAACATGCCCATCCCGTGGTACAGCAACGGATAGTTAAAGCCGGGCGAAAAGAAGATTCCGTTCTTTGTCAATAAAAGCTTAGCGCTGAGATAGACACAGTCTAATGGCGATGCGGGATTTCCCCGCAAACCGGCATCTCTTAAGCATAACGCTTTCTCGACTTCCGTCGCGAACCGGCCGATTCCGTGCGCACCTCTCCAACGACCGTCGAATATAACGTCATACACGATTTGTTCTCCTATCTAGAAAGCCGATCCAAACAACAAGCCAGAAAATGAACATAGTCGGAATGTAGTTGGCCGCAGCATCGACGAAAGAGCAGAGAATAAAATTAACTACACCTATGAGCGCGCATCGCTGCAGATCGAATCCAGGAGATAGGCGTCTGATGCCCACGAGAATCATCGTGAAGAGACCGCCGAAAAGGAATAGGCCTATCAGCCCGCCGAAGTACGCGACGGAAACCCACAAGATTTCGGATACGTAGTCGAAGCTTTCCCTCGGGAATATCGACACTCGCAATTCGTCGACTACTTGCGTTCGTCCCCCCAGTGTGAGATCCGTCAGGAATCCAGCGTCGGTACCCATCACCTGCAGCGACGCAACGATGCCCAATATTCCTATCGCTAGCATAAGCATTCGCTGCCACACAGGCCTCTTGACAAAGACCGCCTCGTGAAACAGCAGTACAGCCCACACGGTACGTGACAGCGTAAGTAACAAAGCGACTCGAGCCAATATCCTCATCAAGGAACGACGTTCGACAAGGTCGTAAAGAGGAAGCAGCATCAAGATGCAGACGCCGAAGATATTCCCGTTGTTATAGGTCGATATGAGTTTCGAAAGATTGTCGGAACGCTGGATATACTTGGTTCCTAATTTTCCGACGTCGTCCGCGTTCACGGTCACATAAGGGATTTCAATGAATTCGCCGGTGCTCAGCTTGTAGAAAAATAGCAATATGCCGTAAGTCACCGCGAAGCGGACGCTCCAGACCAAGTACGTCTCCAACGCTCGTATCGTCGACGGATCATTCGGCATGCTAATTATTAAAGCGACAGGAAGAACGCAAAATCCCAGAATTATTGACAGAAAAAAACCCATGTTTCCGATGCCACAAAAAGATGCCGCCAGTAGCATGAAAACAAAAATGAAGCTGCAGTACGCCACGACTCCAGCGGTTTGTTGCCTCTCGTTGAAAAACCGCGCTAATCCCGATGGCAAGCAGACCACGCCTAACAGCAGTGCGTACATATAGCCAAAGGTGATAGGTACATCTCCAACTTTGAAGCCGGCTTTAGGTATCGCGATGTTGAGTACGAGAAGCAGGCCAAACAACGGGGCGTTTGGCGCCATGGATCTCCCAACACTCGGCCATTGACCAACAGGGGTTTCCAGCCGGTTCGGCTTCATCGGTCATGCCCTCCGCATCCGGATCACTTCTTGGTTCAAACTAAGGTACCTTTCAACCCAGGCCGACACATCCAAATACTCCGCGGCCGACATCTTGGCCGACGCGGCCATCGTCGTCGAGTCCACCTTGCCCTGCACGAACGAGGCCATCAGGTGAGTCAACTCTCCCTTCTTGCTAGGATCGAACAAGAAGCCGTTCACTCGATCGTTTATCATCTCGGGGATTCCGCCCCGCCTCGATCCGATGACGGGCACGCCAAAGGCGAACGCTTCTGCGACGACCATCCCGAGGGCCTCATCGCACAGGCTTGGAACAACGAGCACATCGAGATACGGATAGAAGTCCGCTTGCTTCTTGAAGCCGAGAAACCTGAGGCGCGGGCTAGCGTAGCGTGACATCAAGTAGGCCTCGTATTCTGGCTTGCCGATGCCTGCTATCCACAGTTCGGCGGACGGCTCATCCAGCGATAAAAACTCCTGAATTAGTAATTCAGTTCCCTTGGCTGGACTCACAGTGCCTATGAAGCCAAATCTCACTCGGCGTCGCATCCCTGCATCGGCCCGTGGTTTTTTTTCGTCGCCCGTCGGAGCAATATCGCGCGCGTTGTGGATTGCAACGCGCTGTTTCGCTTTCGAGAAGTATCCCCTCGAGAGATGTTTTTCAAGAATGAATCGGCTTACACCTACAACGGCATCAGCACAATCCGACATTGATCTATGCCCCAGCCGAAGCATCGTGCAGCTTGCACAACGAGTCTTGCATGGATTGCCGTTGCGGAACATATTGGAGTTGGGACAAAGAAAGTTGCTGCTGTGCAGTACTTGTATCGTTGGTATTTTTAGCGACTTTCCTACCTTCAGGATCCCTGCTGACCATCCCTCGATGGCGTGTACGTTCAGCGCGTCCGGCCGTTCCTCCTTGAGAAGCGCAAACGCGACGGACATCATTCTTCTGTTGCACGAGTCGAAAGCATGCCACATAGCCCGCTTCAGCACGCCCGGGCGTTCTCGCCGGCCATGCCAATAAACGTTACTGATCGGAACGCGAATGACTCGTACGCCGTTGACCGAATCGAGTTCGAGTTGGCCGCCTTCCTTCGTGGTCAGGACTACCACCTCATGACCTCGATCTTTTATCCCTTCTACCAGCGTCTGCAGCACAATTTCGGCGCCACCGATAACCGCTGGCGGATAAAGCCCGCTGACGAATGCAATCTTCATCCATTCCTCCAACCGGCAGCATCGCCATTGATCGAGAGAGATATATTGACTAACGCTTTTTTTGTGGATCCAACTGATAACTGTCGGCCGCGTACCGGTATCGGCCGTACCCGTAACTTCCGTGGCCCGGTCTGAGCTGCACGCCGTTCATCACAACGCCTTGCACCGTTACGCCTATCCGTTCAAGCTTGCGCACGACTTCCCGTAATTCGCCAAGGCTTGTAACGCCCTGCCGGGCAACGAGGAAGGTAGAACCAGCCAGGGCCGCCAGGTGCGCCGCCGCATCGGTAGGAATGAGGGGTGCACCATCGCAGAGAACGACGTCGTAGTCGACCGACAGTTGATTCAGCGTATCTGCAGCATTTCGGGTGGCGAGAAGGTCGGTAAAGGTGGGCGTCAGGGTTCCCGTCGGCAACAGGTCGACACCTTTCAGCACGTTACGCCGAATCACTTCTCTCACATCGCAAGTACCGCGCAGCAGATCGGACAGCCCCGGACACTGGACGGCTTTAAGGCGCTCATGTAGCACCCCGCGGTGAAGGTCCGCATCGACTAGCAAGACTCGCATACCCGACTCACCGAGAATTGCTGCAACATTGAGAGCGAGGAACGACTTTCCGACGCCCGCAGTGGCTCCAGTAATCGCGACGATGCGATTTGGCGCATTTCCCATCGTGTACAACAACGCTGTTCGGAAACCTCGCAGGCCTTCTACCGCCGGATCAACGCTCCAAAGGCCGGCGAGAACCGGCGCTGCCGAAGGGTTCTTTCGCACGAGACGTCTTAGCTTTGACTCCTGGCGGCTATAAGGCACGCTTGCGTGTACCTTTAAACCGGTAGCGTCTTCAATCTCGGACGGGTCATTGACTGCATCTAATAGATGTCGCCGGCAAAGTGCCGCCGCAATACCGCAAAACAGCCCGAGGAGTAATGCCGCAATGATAATGAACGCCCGCTTTGGCCAGATGGTCTTCTCTGGAACAACGGCGGTGTCAACCACTCGGGCATTCGCCGCCTTGCCTGCCTTGATCACGCGCAACTGCTCATATGTACCTCTCAGCGCCGTATAGACGGAACTGTTGACCTGGACGTCTCTTTGCAATGCGAGCACGTCCTGCTCTAGAGGTGGCAACATCCCTGTCTGCTGCGAGATATCGCTCAGTTCGTCCTGTGCCACTTGCAGTTGTGACTCGATCGAGCGAACGGCGGGGTGGTCCTTCGTGTAGAGTACAAGCAGTTCCTTGCGTTTTTGCTCCAACTCAACGCGCCGACGTTGCGCCTCTACCGAGCGCCGCAACAACGTATTCGCCTCTTCCCCAAGGCTCACGGTACGGTGTCTGGCTCGATAGGTGTTGAGTGCTTCTTCTGACTCCTCTACCTGCTTCTTCAGTTGCGGCAGCTGGAGTTGAAGGAAATCCAGCGAGCGGGCGACTTCCTCGGACTTGCGCTGAATGTCTTGACGAACGTATGCGTCCGCGATTGCGTTCAGGATGGCTGCGATACCCGCTGGGTCGGTCCCGTCGTAGGATGCCCTGATCACATCGGCATCTTTGCCCTTGTCTCTGATCGTTAATTTGTCGCGGACTGCATCGACTACCGAGACCCGCGATAAGCGCTTCACGACAAACTTCGCTCCAGGCTCGGCGTCGATCTCGTCAACGCGTACTTCGATGGGACCGAACGGTGTTGCAGCGAGGAGCTTCTTCCCGACGATCCCGGCGATACGCAGGTCACCCACAAGCAGCTCGAACGTTCTCAACGTAGACACCTTGATTTCCAAAGGACGTCCGTAGAGAGATGGCGGCACATCTAGTTCCGTCACCACAAGTTCGTTCCTTGTCGGTGCGGAAACACCAGGCCAAATACTGTAGATCTGACGCTTCAAACGAGAAATCACTTCGCCTAAGACCGGGAAGTACTTCGGCGAAACCTCTACTGCAAGGTTCAACTTATCTACCGCTTGGCCGACGACAAGCCGTGAACCAATGACCTCGACCTCACCAGACGAGTCGGGTTTGGAGTCGTACATCGAGGACACTTCGTTGAATAGGCTCTTTGAACCACTTTGGTCCCGTTTTTCCAGCTGAACCAGGATATCAGCCCGATACACGGGCTTGGACAAGAATGCATATCCCGTCCCTATAAGGATGAAAGTCAACGCGACTGCCAGCACGACCTTCCGATTATCGTAAATTGCGTCCAAGTGCGACATCACATGACGGGGCGCCGACCGTTCGGAGACTGCTTGTACGACTGCAACATCGTGTCCCATTGCTACTCCAGTATCGATCTACTTCCCATCGCATAACAGGTCAAAGTCGAGGGAAGCGAAGGCGTACTCCGATGCCCCATACGAATTAAGAGAATAGCGATCCACCGAGTCCTGCTCAACGCTGTATACCCTTATTCTCACATCGCGTAGGATGCCTGATGTTACTGATGATCCTCTTCCTATTTAATAAGGCATTTTTACATCACAGGAATCACCGCGCACATTTTGTACTCCTATGCATGTCCGTGCGTCATTGTCTTCTCGGTCACTCTATCGATACCGAATTACTTGCATGGAGGTCTAGATTAAGATGAACAAAGCGACGCTTAAGTCGGCATTGGCTCAGTGTATCGTTCGTCTCGGCGTGGACCGCGTGACCCGAGCGCTGTTGTGGCGAGATCGCACGGCTGTGCTGGTCTACCACGACCCAAAACCAGCTGTACTCGACCAACACCTGGCGTTTCTTAAAACCATTTGCGACGTAGTCCCGCTTGGCAATGTGACGAAGCCGGGGAATGGGCGACCTCGTGCAGCCGTTACTATTGACGATGGGAACATAGGAAACGCCGCGCTTCTGCCCGTCTTTGTCAAGCATCACGTTAGACCTACCATTTTTCTGTGTAGTCGGTTTGTAGCGGCATCAACAATGCACTGGTGGCTGTACCCCGGCGCGACACCGCAGGAGGTTGAACGACTCAAGCGCCTCCCTAACAGCGAGCGGTTATCCGAACTGGCTAGGTACGGATACTCACAGCATCACGCTGATCAACCCAGCGGTTTGACTGCAGATCAAATAGAAACAATGAAACCATACGTTGACTTCCAGGTTCATACTCGATTTCATCCGATCTTGACGCGATGCGACGACAACGAATGCCGCGCGGAGATCGTCGACAGCAAGAAGGAATTGGAGGAACTTCTAAGCACCCCGTGTGAGCACTTCGCTTATCCGAACGGCAACTACACGAGGCGAGAAATTCAGATCCTTCGTGCAGCGGGCTATAAAACAGCACGGACTTGCAATCTGGGATGGAACGACTGCCATACCGATCCCTATCAGCTCAAGTGCATGGTCATTGAGGACGATGCCACTGCGGTGTGCTTCGCCGCGCAACTCACCGGAATACCCGTTTTTTTGCGGTACGTCAGACATGCGCGAAATCTTTCGGGCCGTTCACCACAATTTTGATGCCCGACCGAAGCAGGTCCAGATTCATCTGCGAAAGAAGAGAGGACCGGGACGGCTTGTCGTCAGGGGCACCGCTAGATACTAAGCCGATTAGCGATGACACCCCTTACGACCCAATGCTGCACCTAGCGAGCACAAGGCTTTGTTAGGCACCCCACATATCGATAGCAGGCCTTCGAGGGGTGGAAATTTTTAGGTTCTTCTTACCGGTTATCGCTGAATAACCGCTTCCTTAGATTTGTTCCGAGGCCTAGATAATTCGCATTCCGGATTGTTGTTATCGGATGAAAAAGGACAAGCAATGCTTGTTTTAAATCTAATCAAACGAACGATCATCCTTCACACTTGCTCTTCATTGCTAAGATAATTCGCATTACCGACATTGATCGTTGCACTCAGAAGTTACGGCTCGTCGCTGCGTTGCCGTCTGCGGAACAAACATAAAATTACGGAGATGGGCAGACCAGGCCCCGATAGACACAAAGCAAAAGGTCACAGGCAGTTGAGGAGTTTTGATTGATAACCGATCACACACACGGGGGCGCCTGCTTCGATCCGAGGAGGCGGTATGGAATCTCCTCTGGAGTTGATCTGTTATGCAGAGGAGCGACTCAATCGGCGGGTTAAGAGATGATTCAGCAGATGAGGTCCGCGAGAACGTTCGTGCACCGCGTCCGAATTGGCATGACGGAACTTACTGCAATAACGTGGCTTCCACGCCTGCTATCCACTACCGAGACTGAATGTTCAGACGTACGAATCGAGGCGGAAGCGATCCCTAATGCGACGCGAAGGGCGTCGTTCTTTAGGCGGTGGAAAGAATATGAGTCTCATTGCGCCGGTCGGCCTTGCGCTGTTGGGTTCATCGATGAACACGTCTTGGTAGGTCTGCCGACCCGTCCAGAACCGCCGCCCGCGAAGTGCATCGCAATGCGCCGCAGCGATGGCGCCCACTCGCAGGGCGTGGCGATCGCGCGTCCAGTTGTCCAGTCGTGCGATTTCACATCCTTCCTCCTTCTCCGGAACATAAGAGTCGTTTCGCGGGGATCTGGATGTGGCTGAAGCCGGTTTCCGAAGCGGTGTCCGTTACTTCAATTGGTGGGGAGTACGTTGGACTCTCGCGACCGTTATAGACGGTGACCGCACTACGCAGCAAAGTGATGTCCGGCACTTCCGATTTGATAGACGATACTTTGTTCGAATTCTCTGACCATTCGCATTACCCACGGGAGCCTCGGAACCGACTCTCGGCGGCAGCGTGCCAGCCGGGTGTCCCGGCAGCGAGACGAGCCCGTGAGAATCGCATCAACACGACGCAGACCTTGCTGGAAGGATCCACGCTGCCTGTGCTGCTTTCGCATTGAGTCGCGGCGTATCGGCGCGAGGGGTCAGGCCGGCACCGAACCAAGGGCGCGTGAACGACGCTGATAGTGAACGAGCCGAAGCATCGGCTTCTCGATTGCGACGTACGTCAGCGACGATGCCGCCACCGTAGCGATCGTGCCGGCGATGCATAACACGTCCGCATTGACGCTATGCCCGAAGCCGCGCTTGAGCGCACTGCCTGCGAGCATCGAGAGGAAACCGTGCGTCAGGTAGATCGAATACGACGCGTTGCCGACGAACAAGAGCACCTTCGATGCAACGGGACGCACCATGTCGTAGACCACCACGCCGAGAATGATCGCGAAAGCCGGCACGCCATAGATCAGCACGCGGTACTTGTCGAGCCTCACTTCGTAGTAGGCGGAAGTCACCATCGCCACGAATGCGATGACGGCAACACCGATAGCCGCATAAGCTATTCGCGACTGGATGATCGACCGCGACAATGCCTTCGCAATTTGCGCTGCAATCATGCCGAAGACGAATTCGCAGATCAGCGGCGAGCCGGTCAGATGCAGCACCGATGGCTCATGCGAGAAGGCACGCGCCAACAGATAAAGCGCCGCATACACCACGCAGAGAAACGGCGCCATCAGGCGATTCGGTACGCGCGCCAGAATGGCCACGGCAAAAAACACGTAGAAATAGGCCTCGAACGAGAGCGTCCAACCTTGCGAGAGGATCGGCTGATACGGTTCGATCACGTTTTTCATCGGCCATAACAGCAGCGATCCGATGATGGTCGTCGAATCGGGAAACGCCACAGACTTGTGGACGAATCCGAAGTACCAGAGTGCAATGAAGATCGTGGTCCAGAACCAGTAAAGCGGCATCACGCGCTGGAAGCGGTGCTTCAAGAAGGTCGTCGCCCCTTTGAAACCATTGGCGCTGTCCTTGCGCGTATAGAACATGATGAAGCCGCTGATGACGAAGAAGATATCCACGCCCGCCTGCCCGACCGGATAAGTCGAGAAGAACAACGACGTTGCGCCGCCGCCGTGATAGGTAAAGACCGCCGTGGCGATGTGGAAATAAACGACGAGGACTACTGCGAATGCACGAAGCGCCTGCAACCCGCCCAGTTTGGTTCCATTCGATCGCTGAGGATATGGCGGCATCGCGTTCCCCTTTCGATAACGTTTGCGTGGGCTATACGGTAGGACACCTGCGCAATTCGCTTATGTGGTGTTCCGCACATTGAGCCGGCACTCGGTGCTTGTTTACCACTATCAAATAAAAAAGGGTCGAACGTGCGAACCGAAATCGGCCGTTATGTGCGCTTCGTCATAGGAAAGGAGTGCGTATCTTCGGAAGGTACGGTGCATTACTTCCCCGCGCCGGTCGACGGCACGCATGTCAGCACCAGAACGCCTTCGTTGTCGACAGCGGCGCTGACTTCGGCGCGATGGAACTCGCCGCGCCCGCAAGACCATTCCGCGACGAAATCGGCCCGGCACGCGCGCGGTTTGTGAAGGTCCGCCGGCAAGGCGACAGGATAGCGGCATGTGTCCACCGAGTCGCATCGCTGCGCCAGGTCGTGCGTCGCATTGCCGTGGTATGCACCGCAATTCGCACCGTATGTTCCGGATTCGATGCGTATGGCATCGGCCAACCCGTGAGTCGCAGCGCCGCAAAGAACGAGTGCAAGTAACGTCGAAGTCGTTCGCAACATGATGACCTCCCGTGCGACAGCAACGCCGTGCATAAAGGTACTATATGCCCGACTCAACGCATACGGCGCTTCTGCAGTGCGTCATTTTCGGCGCGCCGGCTATGCTGCGTGGACGCATGCACTCCCTTCATTCAATGCCGCCATCCTCTTCTCTTCTTGATAGAACATTGAGCGCTATTGCGCGACGTTATCGTCTGCCGGAATTTCAAATCGACTCATCGCAGATTCAGGAACTCAGTCCCGAAACGGCGCTTGCGCTCATCATCGAACAAGCGCGCATCGAGAAGACGCGCGACAGCACGGCGGTCGCCGCGCTGCAACAACGCTTCATCGATTCGCTCGCACGCCTGATCGCTTCCGCGATGCACCCGCGAACCGGCGACGCCGTCTTCCAGGCCACGTTGCTTCGATACCGCGAACCGACGGTCAGCGAATACGCATCGCTTTCATCCCAGGCCGAACGCGATCGGCGCTCGATTCACGCCGCCGTCAACTCGATGGCACATCCGGAGAGGCATCAGCGCATGCCGCCCGGCGAGCAGCGCGAATGGCTCGGGCGGTTGTACGAGGCGGCGGCGGCATCGTCGTGGGCGCAAGCCGAAGACATCGCGCGACGCCTGCTCGATCTCGCTGACGCCGATATCGAAACGTCCGTGAAACGCCGCACGCAACAGCTGCTCGACAGCGGAGCGCTGGCGCGCCTTCAACGTCTGCAAGCATTGGAGGACGATGAGCTTGTACGCCGATATCGATCGCTATGGGACCGGCACGGCCCTCGCTCGGGAAGCGCAGCAGCCGCCGCGCAAGGTGTCGCTTCGAAGCATCGCGGCGCCGAGGTCGAAGCGCTCGCCACGCGTGCGCTCGAAGCGTTCGCCGAGCGTCTCGGCAAGGAAGAGGCTCACACGTCCTATCGCGTCGTCACGTCGATGCGCGTGCCCGCATCCATTCCTTCGAGCCACGAGCACGCCAAGACCGAATGGGACGTCGTGCTGTTGCGGCATGCCGGAACATCCGGTGACACGGCCACGTGGGACATCCGCTTGCTGGTCGAAGCGAAGGCTTCCGTCGATGCGGCATCGACCGACTTGCCGAGGCTCTTGCGCGGCTTGCGCCTGCTCGCGCACGCGGATGCAAACGCGAACTATGCGTTCGAAACGCAACAGGGCGCGGTTCATGTGCGCGGTGCATCGCTGACCGCGCTGCCGACAGAAGGCGATCGTCTTGCGAACACGGTGCTCTATTGCTGCGACGCGCCCGCCGATTCTTCCCCGCGTCTTCTCAACGCGGCGAGCAGGATGCAGCTCTTAAGCGCGCCCGAGAGCGTCGCTTACGCAAGCATGTTGACCGACAACCCACACGCCGACGCATGCACGCTAGAACCCGTATGGCATGCGTTGCTCGAATCGCCGCGATGGCGCGTGATACTGGATCAATACGCGATACTGCGCCAGGCGCGCGACCTGATGGTGCATACCGACGACCTGCTCGCCGCGATGCGAAGCTGAAATTCAGGACTCGACGTTCAGCATGTCCGCGAGGCTTTCGCGAAGTTTGTCGAGCGCGACGGGCTTGCGCATCACCGTGGTATGCACGTTCGTCAGGTCCTCGGCCCCGGCCCATCCGGTAATGACGATGGTGGGAATATCGCGCCGGCGCGCGGCGAGTTGCTCGATCAATTCCCTGCCGCTCATGCGCGGCATGGTCAGGTCGGTCACGACGGCATCTGCCGGGTCTTCTTCGTCGATCTCGAGCGCTTCCATGCCGTCATGCGCCACGCTGACCCGAAAGCCCTCCCACTCCAGGAACAGTTTCATGACCTGTGTAATGGAGCTTTCGTCATCGACAACAAGAATGTGCTTCATCGGTATTCGTTTCGAAGCGGCCCGGGACGTATCGCATGACGTTCCGGACGAGTGGGTTGATCACATGCGGGCTTGTCGAACGGTCAGCCAGCAGACAAAGGAAAGATCATCTTGATGATACTGCCCTTGCCAACAACGCTCTCTATCTCCAGCCGGCCATTCGACTGCTGCACGAATCCGTGGACCATCGCAAGGCCCAGGCCCGTGCCCGGCCCCTTCGTCGTGAAGAAGGGTTCGGCCGCGCGCCGCATGGTGTCGGCATCCATGCCCACGCCTTCATCGTGAACGCAGAGAGTCACATACCGACCGGGCGAGAGATGCCTTTCCGGCGCGCCTGTCGCGAGGTTCAGTATCGACGTCGCAACAGTCGCCCTGCCGCCGTGGGGCATCGCATCGCGTGCGTTGATCAGTATGTTCAGCAGCGCCATCTCCAGATGCTCCGCATCCAGCATGCATGACGGCAAACCCGGCTTCAGATCGAGACGAAGGTCGATGTGCTTGCCCAGTGTGCTCGCGAGCATGTCGCTGAATTCGAGCACGAGCTGGTTCAGGCTGACGTTTCTCGGCGTGAGCTGCTGCTTGCGCGCGAAGGTCAGAAGCTGTTGCGTCAGCCGGCCGCCGCGTTCGGCCGCGCGCTTTGCGTTGTCGATGAGCGTATCGAGCAGCGCATCGCCGTATGCGGCTGTTTTTCTTTTGGCAAGTTCGAGGTTCCCCGTGACGACCTGAAGCAGGTTGTTGAAGTCGTGCGCAAGGCCGGCGGTCAATTGGCCAATCGACTCCATCTTCTGGGCCTGCCTGAATGCCTGTTCCGATACGCGCCGCCGCGTGATATCCATTTGCGACGCGAAGAAATTGACGAGGTTATTGTCCTTGTCGAATATCGGTCCGAGAAAGAGCGCATTCCAGAAGGGCGTGCCGTCGGCTTTGTAGTTGAGAATCTCGACGGCCACCGCGCGCTTTTCGCTTATGCCCGCGCGCACTTCCGCGATCGTCTCCGGATCGGTCTCCGGGCCTTGCAGAATCCGGCAGTTGCGGCCGATGACCTGCTCCTCCGCGTATTGCGTGAGGTCCAGAAACGCTCCGTTGACGAATACGATCGGGTTGTCCGGCAGCCTGGGATCGGTGACGACCATCGGCATGCGCGTCATTTCCACGGCCGCGAAGAACACACTGCTGCGATCGTCGAGGCCGGGGCGCGATATATAGCCCGCCTGCCAGTGCCGTCGGTCCGATGCGCCTGTCGGAGTGAACGAATGGTTGTCGAGTTCGCCGGCAGCGGGAATGCCCACGCTTTGTCCGCCGCCTCGTATATCGAGTGTTTTTTCTTCTCTTCCTGACATGGGGACCTGATGTTCCTTGCAATCTTTGGCTGCATCAAAAGCAGACGAAGATGAGCGATGACTCGCGGTTCTGAACGTTTCACCGCATGAGCAAACACGGTGCCACGTCCTTCAATCGAAGCGCTCAGCGATGCGAATTAGCGCTTCAAAGCCTTCGTATCAAAGACGAACCCGCGCGAACCTCGCGGAACAGGTGCGCACGGCGGTCGAGATGACGCAGCTCACAATCGCTCGATGAACAAGGCGCGTCATCTGACGCAGGCGGTGTCGTTCTTCCGGCTCGCGACGGCCACAAGCGGTCGTGCGGTGCCGTCATGGCCTGCCCGCGCGGGCCATGACTCACGACACAGGACGAATGCTGGACACAGCGTTTTAGTGCATCAGCTTTGCGTTCCGGGAAGCTGCGGAAAACCCTGGCAAGGCGCTCATCCCGCGCTTAGCGTGCTCTGCTAACGAATCAAGCACACAAATAACACTCGCGCAACAAACGCATGTTGCCTCGCTCAGGAATACATCGCCCCCTTCTTGAGCGCTGCTACACTGCCCTGCCACTAGAGCGCTCCAAACATAAAAATACGGGGAATGTCACAGCCCAAAGGGGGGCATATGCGTCATTCAGTGAATCTTCTCGCGAGCGCCTTCCAGACCGGTCACCATGCCGGCACCGCAAGCACTTTTCCCAACACGTACGCGCCCGGCTTCAAGATGCGCGCCCTATCCGTGCTCGTCGCCATTGCCTCGGGTTCGTTCGCACTCGCGGCAATGGCCGCGCCGCCGTTGCCGCAAGGCGGCCACTTCGTGGCCGGCAGCGGGACCATCGCGCAGAGCGGTGCGAACATGAACATCACGCAGTCGGGCTCGCGCGGCATCATCGACTGGAACAGCTTTTCTATTGGCTCGGGCCGCACCGTGTCGATTAACAACGGTACCGGCGCGACGCTCAACCGCGTCACCGGTAACGATGTCTCCTCCATCTTCGGAACGCTGCGCGGCACCGGTACGGTCTACCTGATCAATCCGCATGGCGTGGTGATCGGACCGCAAGGCGTGGTCTCGACGGGCGGCCACTTCGTCGCCTCGACGCTCGATATCAACAACGACGACTTCGCCGCCAGCTACCAGACCACATTCACGGGCAACTCGAATGCGGACGTGATCAACCTGGGCAAGATCAGTTCGACGGGCGGCAACGTCTTCCTCATCGGCGCGAACAAGGTGGTGAACGCGGGACGCATCGACGCGCCGCAGGGTTCCGCCGGCCTCGTTGCGGGCCGTTCGGTTTCTCTCGTGGATACCGGCTACGACCAGCAGATCGGCGTCGCCGTGGGAAGCCACGGCACGGCGGCGAACGCGGGCGAGGTTCAGGCGGCGGTCATCAGCCTGCAGGCGGCGGACGGCAATATCTTCGCGCTGGCGGGCCACACGGCGGCGTTGCGCGCAACCGGCACCGCGACGCGCGACGGTCACGTCTGGCTCGTCGCGGAGAGCGGCACCGTCGATGCGCGCGGCGCGAACATCAGCGCGCACAATGGCGACGGCAGTCCGGCGAGCGTCGACTTGAACGGCAAGGACGTGAGGATCAGCGGCGCGACCATCAGCGCGGACAAGCTCAATATCACCACGGGCGAATTCACCGCCGACGCCGCGACCGCCAATACGCTGGCCTCGAATCTGAATCGCGGCACGTCCATCACCGTGAACGCGGACGGCACCGACGGCACATCCGGCGCGAACGGCAAGGGCGACATCGCGGTGCAATCGAATGTGCGCTGGAACGGCGCGTCGGCGCTGACGCTCAATGCCGCGCACTCGGTCACCATCGCGCCGCAAGTGACCATCGCGAACGCGGGATCGGGATCGCTCAAGCTGTATGCGGACGCGCACGCGTTCGACAACGGCGGCAGCGTGACCAATCGCGGCACGATCGACTGGTCGCGCAGCACGGGCGCGGTGGCGGTGCTTTTCGACATGAACGGATCGAACACGCCGGGGACCGTGCGTGTCAATCCGTCGTGGAGCGCCGCGCCGTACAGCGGGCTCGTCACGCAGTACACGGCGTACCGGCTCGTCAACTCGGTCGCGGACCTGCGCGCCGTGAAGAGCGATCTCGCGGGCACCTATGCGCTCGGTTCGAGCTTCGCGCTCGACGGCGCGGCCGACGTGGGCGACATCGGCACGGCGGCGAAGCCGTTCACCGGCCAGTTCGACGGCATGGGCCACGTGCCCGTCGGCCTCGACCTGACGGGCAACGCGTCCGGTCTCTTCGGCGTGGTCGGCGCGGGCGGCGTGCTGCGCAATTTCGTGCTGGCGGACACCACGGCGACGTCGTCGAGTGCGGCGCTCGGGCTGCTCGTCGGTGTCAACTCGGGCTATCTCGTGAACGTCGGCGCAACGGGCGTCGTCCGCTCGACGGGCAACGCGACGTCGGTGGCGGGCGGCCTGGTCGGGGAAAACCACGGGCGCATCGAGCAATCGTGGGCGGGCGCGAACATCAGCGGCGCGAACGAGACTGGCGGACTCGTCGGCCGCAACGATGGCCGCATCACCACGTCGTACGCGCTCGGCTCCGCGACGGGCGGCGCGCAGGGCGCGGTCGGCGGGCTCGTCGGCGTGAACAACGGCGCGATCGTGCAGTCGTATGCGCAGGCGTGGCTGAGCGGCGGCGCGGCGATGGGCGGGCTCGTCGGCAGCAACACGGGCGGCATCGGCCAGTCCTATTCGAGCTCGACCCTCACGGTCGGCGCGGGAAAGGCGGGCGGCATTGCGGGATCGAACCGCGGCAGCATCGACGCGAACGTGTTCTGGAACAAGCAGTCGTCCGGCGCGCTGGCGGCCGTCGGCGCGGGCACGGCGGTCGCGCCATCGACCGGACTCACCGATGCGCAAATGGGCGATCGCGCGAGCTACGGTCCGACGTGGGACTTCAGCACGCGGGGCGCGTGGTCGATGCCGGATGGCTCGTTGACGCCGGCGTTGCGGTGGGCGTCGGGGTCCTGAGGACGTTAGATGAGAGGCCCGCCAGAAATGGCGGGTCTTTTATCCGCCTTGCCGCCCCTCACTCCGCCTCGACAATCTCCTTCGCCTCCTCCACCGACAACGTCCGCCGCATCGCTTCGGCAAGCGCGCTCATCTGCGTGCTTCGCTCGCATCCCACGGCCGCGACGAGCTTGCCCTTCTCTCCGAACAGCGCGACGAACTCGAACTTCTCCGGCGATCCCGTCATCACCGTCTCGTCCCACGACCGCGCGTGCCCGAGATACTCGAAGTTCTTGCCGAAGTGATACGTCCAGAAGAACGGCACGAACGGCTCTTTCGGCGATGACCCGAGCATCGCGTGAGCCGCGATGCGCGCGTGCTGCTGCGCAAGCCGCCAGTGCTCGACGCGTATGCGCCCGCCCGGCTCGATCGGCAAATCGAAGCGCGCAATGTCGCCCGCCGCGAAGAGACCATCGGCGACGCGCATCGATGCATCGACGTTCAGGCTGCCGTCGTCGTTGCGATCGACGCCCACGATAAAGTCCGTCGCCAGCCGAATGCCCAGCCCCGCGACGATGAAATCGCATTCCACGATCGCGCCGTCATCGAGCGTCACGCGCAGGCGCCGCTCGCCGCCTGCCTCGTTGCGCGCGACCGCAACCGCATGCCGCCCCATGCGGAACGTGACGCCATGCGATTCATGCAGCCCTTGCACGAGCCGCGCGATGTCCGGCCCGAACTGCTTTTCGAACGGCACGTTGCCGGGCGAAACCACCGTCACCGCGACATCGCGATTGCGCAACGCAGCCGCCACTTCCAGTCCGATGAAGCTCGCGCCCAGCACGAGCGCGTGACTTCGCTCGACGGCGCTTTCGACGAGACGCCGTGCATCGTCACGCCCGCGCAGCAGACGGATGTGCTCCGCGACGTCTTTCGCATCGCCGCCCTGCAACGATGGCCGCTTCGGCACGCCGCCCGTCGCGACGAGCGCGGCATCGTAATGAATCGACGGCGCGCTGCCGATGTCGATGCGCTTCGCCTGCGCATCGAGCGTCTGGACCTCGGCCTGAATCACGTCGATGGACTCGCTCGCGAAGAAATCGTCGGGCAGCAGCGCGGGCACGTCGTCCGGCGACATCTCGCCCGACGGCACGAACTTGCTCAGCGCGGTGCGATCGTACGGCGTGCGCGGCTCGCGATCGATCACCACGATGCGCCCCGCAAAGCCGCCCTGACGCAACGCCGAACACGCGGCAGCGCCCGCCGCGCCCAAGCCGATGACAGCGAAGGTTCGCTCGTCGCCGGGCTTCGATTCGGCGCGTTCTTCCATCGGCACGGCGCTCGCAAGAATGTCGTCGCCGTCGACTCGCACCGGATAGCGCTTGAGCGGCATCAACGGCGGCGGTTCGACGAGCGCGCCGCTTTCGATATCGAACGTGCCTTTGTGCCACGGACAAATCAGCCGGCCGCTGCATAGCGCGCCCTCTTCCAGCGGTGCGCCCGCGTGCGGGCAATTCGCCTCGTAGGCGAGCACGCGATCGCCCGAACGAATCAGAAGAATGGGCGTATCGCCGATTTCCACGCGCTTCATCGCGCGCGCGTCGAGGTCGGAGAGAACCGCGACTTTCTGCATGGAGGGATCGTTGGTCATGGTCGTGATCGGCGCGCGCTTCGATGCTTGCACGCATGCAACGCACATGCCAAGCGCGGCGTTTGGTCGGGCAAAACACGGGCACGCTCCTTGCCCCATGACTAATGAACGATGTCCTGTACGAGCGCGCCGTCGCGCCATCCACGGAGAAATGCGTGAACGATATGACTCAAGGGCTGCGAAAACGCGCGATCCCCGACTGGTGGCGCGTGGAGGAACGCGAGCCACGTAACGCACGCGAGGACCATCGCATCGCTGTCCTCGACGATCACCTCGCGGCCATCCATTTCACCGACGAAACCTGCGCGAGCCGCACGGGCGTTCTTCGCCAGTTGATCGGCACGGAAGGACTGCTCACGGCCGACCTGCCGCTGCCCGGCCGGGGAAATACTGCAACGCGTTGGCGCGCGCTGGGTGCGGTCGCCGCTTGCGATCTCTCGCTTGCGAAGCTCTACGAGAGCCATGCCGATGCGCTCGCCATCCTCGCCGAACTGCATCGCGCCGAACTCGGGCAGCGCGGCACGTGGGCCGTGTGGGCCGCCGAGCCGCCGAACGCGCGGCTCACGGCGCGTGCGGGCGATGGACAAAGGCTGGTCCTCGAAGGCACGAAAGCATGGTGCTCGGGCGCGCGTCATATCACGCATGCGCTCGTCACCGCATGGCGCGACGACGTTCCCGTGCTGGCCGCCGTCGAGTTGTCGCAGGCGTGCATCGCAATCGATGAAAGCGGCTGGCAGGCCGTCGGCATGCGCGCGACGGGCACGGCGAGCGTGCGTTTCGACGGCGCGCACGCGGTGCAGATCGGCGATGCCGGCGCGTACGTGAGCCGTCCCGGCTTCTGGCAAGGCGGCGCGGGCATTGCCGCGTGCTGGCTCGGCAGCGCGGCGGCCATCGCGACGACGCTTCTGGACAGCAGCGCGCGCCGCACGGAACCGCATGCGCGCGCCCATCTCGGCGCAGTGGATGCGGCGCTCGCCTCCGCCGCCGCGTTGCTGCGCGAAACGGCTGCATGGATCGACGCGCATCCCGACGCCAACGCGCAGCAATGGGCGTTGCGCGCGCGGCTCACCGTGGATCGCGTGGCGAGCGACGTCATGCAGCACGTGTCCCGCGCAATGGGCCCGGCGCCCTTCTGCACCGACGCGTGGTTCGCGCGCGCACTCGCGGATCTCCCCGTCTTCCTTCGGCAAAGCCACGCGGAGCGCGACGAAGCCGCGCTCGCGCAAGCGATATTGGACGACCACGCGGGAGGCGCGCGATGACCGGCGGCGGCGTCATCGACTGATAAGAGCCGCGCGACAGCGGCAACGAAAAGCCAATAACGAGGCAACAGCAAGGATGCCCATGTCCACACCGCGACGGTATTTCGACGATCTTTATCGCCACGACGAAGACCCCTGGCGCTATCGCACGAGCTGGTACGAGCGTCGCAAGCGCGATCTCGTGCTCGCCAGCCTTTCGCGCGAGCGCTACGAATCCGCCTTCGAGCCGGCATGCTCGAACGGCGAACTTTCCGCGATGATCGCCCGCCGATGCAGCCGGCTGCGCGCATGCGACGTGAGCGAAGCCGCCGTGCGCGGCGCGCGCGAGCGCCTTGGTGATGCGCCCAACGTCACGCTTGAACAGCGCGCCGTGCCCGACGAATGGCCGGACGATGCGCGCTTCGATCTCATCGTCGTCAGCGAGCTTGCGTACTATCTGTCGCCGGAAGCCACGGCCAGGCTCGCGCAACGCGCATGGCACTCGCTTGCGGACGACGGCGAATTCGTCGCGTGCCACTGGCGTCATCCGTTCGAAGGCAAATTGCAGCGCGCGGAAGACATCCACGCCGCATTCGACGCAGCGTTCGACGGCACGCGCACCGTTCAGCATGCGGAAGCCGATTTTCTCCTCGATGTGTGGTCGAAAGATGGCCGCTCGATCGCACGGCGCGAGGGGATCGCATGATCGGCATCGTGATTCCGGCGCATAACGAAGAAGCCTTCCTTGCCGATTGCCTCGAAGCCGCGCGGCTCGCCGCGACGCATCCGGCGCTGCTCGGGGAAGCGGTCGAAATCGTCGTCGTGCTCGACAGTTGCACCGACGATTCGCTATCCGTCGCACAGTGCTTCGGCGTGCATCGTTTGACGCTCGATGCGCGCAACGTGGGCCGGGCGCGCGCTGCCGGCGCGGACTTCATGCTCGAACGCGGCGCGCGCTGGCTCGCGTTCACGGATGCGGACAGCCGCGTCGCGCCCGACTGGATCGTCGAGCAGCTCGGGCTGGAGGCGGACGCGGTGTGCGGCTGCGTGACCGTCGATGACTGGAGCATGCACGCATCCGCCACGCGCGAGGCGTTCTATCGCAAGTACACGCACGCGGACGCGCATCGGCATGTGCATGGCGCGAACCTCGGCGTGTCGGCGAGTGCGTATCGTCGCGCGGGCGGGTTCATGCCGCTTGCATGCAGCGAGGATGTCGCGCTCACCGTGCAACTGGCCGAGAGCGGCGCGCGCATTGCGTGGAGCGCGGCGCCGTGCGTGGTGACGAGCGCGCGCACTGCATCGAAAGCACGGGGCGGTTTCGGCGATACGCTCGCCGCGATCGCCGAACGCGAAGCGCGTGAAGCGCTCGCGGACGCGGCGGCGCTCCCCGATGCGCAACGCGAGGAAGCGTAGCCGGTCGCTTCCTTTTGCAAGGCGGTGTGGCGTGACTACCGTTGCGCGGCCGCCTGCTCGTCGTCCTCCCATCCGTCGCCGAGCGCCTTGTACACGGCGATGAAATTCGTCGTCACGTTCACCGTCGACTGCGCGAGCTGCGTGCGCGTTTCCGCAAGCTGGCGTTCGGCGTCGAGCACGGTGACGAACGGCGAACAGAAAGCCGGTGCCGATGGACTGCGCGCTGCGCATCTTCGCGGAGTGCGAAGGCGGACGTGTCGCGGCTCAGAGCGAGCGCGCAGGCTCGTGCACTTCCCCGACGCCCTCATGCACGGAAAGCGGCGCACACGGCGCGAGCTTCATCAGGCGCGCGAGGACCGGCCAGCGCGTGAGGGCGGCGCGATATTCTTCGTCGGCCTGAAAGTCGAAGTAACGCGCGGCATCGAGACCGGGCAGTTTTTGCGCGAGCGCGGCCACGTCGTGCACGGCGCGCGCTTCCTTTCGGGTTGGCGTATCGCTCATTTCTGATCCACCCATACGCCGTCCGGCGTTTTCACGACATAGCCCGTGGCCGTCTTCATCGTCACGGTGCCTTCGTTTTCGCCGACCATCGGCGTCTGCGGCAAATCGGCCGCATATTGGGACAGCGTGACGCCCGGCTTGAACGGACTGTTCGACACGAGATTCGACAGCAGTTGCGCCACCGCGAGATGTCCCGCCGGCTGATCGATGACCGTGGTCGGCCCATGACTGCCGCTAAAGCCGACGAGCCGCACGCCCACCGGACCGTGGATCACGCTCGGCGTCGGGATTTCGCGCAGGCCCGCGATCTGGTTGCTGTCGCCGCGCAGCGCCGCGCCGTGCTCGGGCACGAACACGATCACCGCGCGCCGTCCCGATTGCGCGATGAGATCCGCGAACTTGTCGAAGTCGCTCATGAGCTTGTTGACGCGCATCGGATACGAATCGAGGCTCGAGAGCTTGTTGTCGGTCAGGCGGTTGCCGTCGTGCAGGCTGATGGTGTTGTAGTAGAGCGCAACCGGCCCCGGCGTCTGCGCGCGCTGTGCGTACCAGTTCGCGAGCGTGCCGTAGTCGTCCATGATCGCGGAGCCGTCGAAGGCGTGCATCGCGACGGGCGCGGCGGCGTTCGAGACGAACGGCACGTTCGGCACGCCGACGTTGTCCTTCACCAGCTGCGTGAAGTTGTCGAAGTGGCCGTCGTGATTGAAGGTCACTTGCGGCGTGTAGCCCGCCTCCGCGAGATCGGCCATCAGATGACATTGCGCGGGCGCGTCCTTGTAGAGATCGGCGTGCGCTTCCTGTCCGCACGACGCGCGCAGCACGCGGATCGCCGCCGGGCCGCTGTAGCTCGCGGCGGTGCTGAAGTTCGTGAACAGATAGTCGAAGTGCGCGAGGAACGGATGATTGCGCGCCTTCGATACATCGAGGTCGTCCCAAGACAGCGAGCACACATGCAGCACGATCACGTCGAACTGCTCGCTCGCATCCGCCGACAGATGCCCGAAGCTCACCTGCCGCTGCGATTCCTTCGTCCGGAACGCGGCGAGCGTCGCGTTGTAATCCAGCGGACCGGAAGCCTGACCCTGAGCGCCCGCGTTCGCGTTCGCACTCGCGCTGACTCGCGGCGCGGCCTGGATGCGCGCGAGCACGGCGTTCGCGCCCTGCCACATCGGCAGGACGAAGAGCGCGAGCATCACGAAGGTCGCGACGCGCAGCCATCGGTTGACGATCAGATACACGGCCAGCCCGCACAACGCGATGCCGATCAGCATCGGCGGGAGAAAGCGCGGCAGCAGTTCGAGCCAGTAGCCGAAGCTGAAGGTGCCGAGATTGCCGAATTCCTCGACGATGCGCGCAAACGGCGGCACGTTCGCCTCGCGATACATGAGCGGCAACCCGACTGCAAGCCCCGCGGCGAGCCGCACCGCGCGCCAGAGACGCGAGCGCAGCGGCGCGCTCATCGCGAGCGCCAGCGCGAATGCGATGTTCGCGAACCAGAGCGGTTGCAGATGCCCGGTCGAAAACAGCGCCAGCTTGATGATGAAATACAGGTTCCAGAAGGTCATCGTGATTCGTTTTTTTGCGATCGTCGCCCGTAGAACGGCACGAAGACGACCCGGCTTTAGCGGCGTTGCGGCGAAAGTCCCGCGATGAGCGCGCGGCGCGCGCCGTCGAAAAGGCGCGCGTAGCCTTCCACGCCCATCAGCAGCACTTCTTTCAGGCCCTTGAGCGGCGAATCCTTTTCGGTGCGCTCGTCCCATTCGATCCACGCATCCGCGCGCCCGAACGTGCATTGCACGAGACGCCGCTCCTCTTCGAGCGTCAGCGAATCGAAACGCACGCCGAGATGCGCGCCCGCGAGCCGCGTCACGCGCACCGGAAAATGGAACTGCCGCTCGCCCCGGCTCACGACGACGCCGAGCGTATCGTCGGCGTTCAGCGCGAGCGCGCCCGGCTCCACGGTCAGGCCGAGGCCGCCCGTCGAATAGTCGCTCGTGGTGCAGGCGAGCGTGCTGCCGTCGTTGAGCACGAGCGTCGCGGGCATCGTCATGGCGATGCGGTGCGTCACGCGCACCTGCTTCGCCTCGCGCGCCACGCTCACCGCCGCGCCGAGCATTACGAGGTTGTAGAGCGTCCAGAACACGTTCATGAGGATGGTCGGGGTTTCGTCGCCCGCGCCGAACACGAGCCGCACGACGCCCACGGACATCGCCACCGCGTTGAGGGCGAGCAGGATCAGATACGGCTTGCTCATCGCCCAGTCGATGTACGTTTCGTCGATGCGCCCGCCCTTGTCCGTCACGTTGAACTTGCCGTGCTTCGGGCTGATGAACGCGATGGTCGTCGGCAGCGCGATATACCACGCGAGCACGGACTCGTAGACTTCCGCCCAGAACGAATGCCGGAACTTGCCCTGCATGCGCGAATTCGCGATATTCGCGATCACGATGTACGGCAGCACGAAACTCGCGATGGTCGAAGCCGCCGCGTTGATGAAGTACATCTGGAAGAAGAGGTACCACATCGGCATGGTGAGAAAGACGAGACGCGGAATGCCGTAGAAGAAATGCAGCATCGCGTTGCCGTAACAGAGGCGCTGGAAGAAGTTCAGCCCGCGCCCGAGGAACGGATTGTCGATCCGGAAAATCTGCGCCATCCCGCGCGCCCAGCGCGTGCGCTGCTTGATGTGGCTCGCGAGGCTTTCGGTAGCGAGACCGGCGGCCTGCACCGTCGGCAGATACGCCGTCGTATAGCCGCGCCGATGCAGCTTGAGCGCCGTATGCGCGTCTTCTGTCACGGTTTCCACCGCGATGCCGCCCACTTCCTCGAGCGGCGCGCGCTTGATGACCGCGCACGATCCGCAGAAGAACGTGGCGTTCCACAGGTCGTTGCCGGCCTGCACGAGACCGTAGAACAGGTTGCCTTCGTTCGGCACGCGGCGGAACGTGCCGAGATTGCGCTCGAACGGATCGGGCGAGAAGAAGTGATGCGGCGTCTGCACCATCGCGCATTTCGGATCGGCGAAAAAGGTGCCCATCGTCGCCTGGAGGAACGAGCGCGTGGGAACGTGATCGCAATCGAAAATGGCGATGTACTCGCCCGTGGTCTTTGCGAGCGCGCGGTTGATGTTGCCCGCCTTCGCGTGCCGGTTGTCGTCGCGCGTGATGTAGCCGATGCCCGCCTCGCGCGCGAGCGCTTCGAATTCCGGGCGATGCCCGTCGTCGAGCAGATACACGCGCAGCTTGTCCGCCGGCCAGTCGATACCTTGCGCGGCGAAGAGCGTCGGCTTCACGACGGCGAGCGGCTCGTTGTAGGTCGGAACGTAGATGTCGACGCTCGGCCAGTGCGCGGGATCGTCGGGCAGCTTCGACGCCGGGCGCTCCAGCGGCCAAGCGGTCTGCACGAAGCCGAAGAGCAGGATGATCCACGTGTACGCTTCCGCGCCGTAAAGCGCATAACCGACGATGCCTTCCATCGGCGTGCGGAAGTCGAGCGTCTGCGTGGTGCGCCACCAGATATAGCGCACGGTCACGAGCATGGCGAGCGCGGCGAGAATCAGCACCGGCAGGCGCCCCGGCACGCGTCGGATCACGAGCGCGACGCCCGCGAGCACCGCGAAGAACGCGAACTGCCCGCCCGCGCCGAGCGGCGACGTGCCGACGACGAGCCACGCAATCCCGCCGATCACTGTGAACGCGGGCAGCGCCCAGCGCACGCGCGCGATGCGGTTCGCGCCGCCTTCCAGCCGCGCGCCGAAACGCGCCCACGGCAGGCGTTCGATGCGCGCGTCGATCGCGCGTCTCACCGCGACGATCGCGTCGGCGAGCGGCGTCAGCATGCGTTCGATGAAATCGAGCACGATCGTGGCCCGCGCGATCATCGACCGTCCGCGTTTGCGCGGCGCACGCACGAACGCGCGCAACAGCCATGCCGACGGATTGCGCACATCGGCGACGCCCCATTCGCGTGCCCACGCCAGCAGGAAAGCCCGCAGCATGTCGCGCGCGATATCGCGCCGGCCTTCGCGCGGCGGCTTGAAGAAGAGGCGCACGCACCAGTCGAGCGCGGTGCGTGAAACCGGCAGGCCGAGTCCTTGCGCGATCCAGTCGATAAGGCGCGCGCGCCGTGGTTTCGTGTTCATGCGGCGAGACTCGCTTCGAGCGCGGGCAGCCAGGCATCGACGTGTTCGGCGAGACCGTGCAGATCGTGCGACGCCTGCGATTGCGGCGCTTCATCGACGATCCACCCGCCGCGCGCGAACGCCTCGGGCAACGCCGCTTCCATGTGGATGCGCTGCGCGACGGGCAAGCCGGCCGCCGCCGCGCGCAGCATGGCGAGGACATCGCGCTGCATTTCGCGCGCCGGATTCAGCCGGTTCACGACGATGCGCACATCGGCGCACGCTTCGCGCAGCGCGGGCAGATGCGCGACGAAGCCCCCGCAGGCGGCGGGTTCGGGCGGACACACGCACAGCACGAGATCGGCGGCGCGCGCGGCCTGTTGCGCCTGACGCGACGGATAGCGCGGCGTGTCGATCAGCACGACGCCGGACTCCGGCAACGCGATCTCGCCGATCGCGCGTTCGAGCCACTGCGGATGCGCGGCGAGATGGGCGTCGCAGGCGGCGGCTTCGTCGAGCGTGACGTTGCCGTGCGGCACGAACAGCACGCCTTCGTCGCTGCGCCACGTGTGCGTGTGCCATGTTTCCGATGCGTCCGTCAGCGCTTTGGCGATGCCGCGCGGCGCGAGCGTGTCGAGACCGAGCCACGCGCCGAGCATGTTCTGCGGATCGAAGTCGAGCGCGACGACTTCGCGGCCGCGTCGCGCCAGCAGCACCGCGAGCGTCGCGGCGAGCGTGGTGCGGCCCGCGCCGCCGGCCATCGAAATGACAGCGATGGTTTTCATCGGCGCACCTCCGCATTCGTGTTCACATCCACATCCGGCAGCAGCCGTCCGTTGAGCGCGACCGCTTCGATGCGGCACGGCGTAGCCTTGCGCGGATCGAAATGCCGGGCGGCGATCAGCCCGCCGCGCGCGCCGCGCCGCTGCCACACGAACCACACCGGCACGCCCGCAAGCGCGCCCAGCACGGCAAAAATCAGCAGGGTTTCCATGTTCAGTTCCTCGGTTCGGCGAGCGGCATGCGGGCCGGCACGGCGCGGCGCACGCGTTGGGCGCGCGGCGCGGGTTCACGCGCGATGGGCGCATCCGCGCCCTGCTTGCGCGCTTCGCTGTCCAGCGCGGCCTGAAGCGCATCCAGTTCGGCCCGCGCTCGGCGCACGGATTCAGGCTCTTGCGCCGCTTCGGCGGGTTTCGCGGCCGGGCGCGCGGCGTTAGCGAACAGGTCGCTGTAATCGGCGGCGGGCGCGCGACGGTTCGCGGCATCGAGCGCGTCGAGTTGCGCGGCGATGCCGTCGTTCGACAGATACGTGACGTCCATCGCCACGCGTTCCACCGGCTCGGTGAAGATGCGCCCGAGCGCGGCCTCGGCGTCGGCGAGCCGGCAGCCGAAGAGGAACACGTAGAGATGCGTCGCGTCGGCGGTGAACACGTCGCCCGCGCGGCGCGGACGGCAGCAGCCGAGGGCATCGACATGGGCGAGCGTCGGCGGCAGCGTGAGCCTGGCCAGCACGTGCGGCAGACGCAGCACCGCGCCGCGCGCGAGCGCGCCTTGTGCCTGCGCGCAGAACGCGCCGACGTTGAGATAACCGAGCGCGGCATCCGCGAGCGACGCGGCGAGGGCGGTGCGGTAATCCGGCACCAGCGGCCGCGTGTAAAGCTGGCCCTGCACCGATTGCAGCAGCGATTCGAGCCGCGAGAACGGCACGTCGCGCCCGATCACCACGTTTGCGCCGAGGCTCAGCATCAGCAGTTCGTATTGATGACGCAGCACTTCGCCGCGCTCGACCACCGCGATCTTCAGCGCGCGACCGCAGCGGCGCCGCAGCGCATGCACCGCTTCGCACAGCGGCTCGAGCTGCGCGCCGTCGTGATGCGCGAGCACGACCGTCGCGCCGCGCGCGTCACGGCACGCGGCGACCACGGCGTCGCGGCCGTCGAGCAGTTCCCAGTTGCGCGGCACCCACGGCTCGTCGCCGGTCACGGACCGGCACACGACGACGCGATCTTCATCGGGCGCAATCCGCATCGCGCGATGCGACGCGTCCCGCACGCCGCTTTCCGCTCCCGGCGATGCGACGCTCAAGCGGCCATCGTCGGTGAAACGCAGCGCGCGCACGTCGCCGGTGACGAACGCGCTGCCGGTGCGCCAGAAATCGACTTGCCACAGCAGTTCGCCGTGCGAGCGCCGCATGCGCGCGACGCCCGCGCACGCGCCGTTCAGCTCGCGTCCGCCAGGCTTGTCGGCGGCTTCGTCAAAATCGGGCGACAGGTCCGATTCGGGCGCGGCGGCATCGTTGCCGAGGAGGAGGATCATCGTGATGCCGCGCGCCGCGCACCAGTCCGACAGCAGGCGGCCTTCGCGCGCGAGCGCCGCCGTGTCGCCCCAGGCGAACCAGCGTTGCGCGCCTTCGACGATGAACAGCGCATGACGGCGCAAGCCGAAGCGCTTGAGCGCGCGCAAGCCGCCGTAAAGGCGGGCGAGCGCGAGCGGCGGTTCGGCGGAAGGCGCATCGTCGGGCATCGCGAGCACATTCAGACGACGCGCCCACCCCGCCGTCGACGCTCCCGCGAAGCCCACTTCACGCAGCCGCGCGGCGGCCTGCGCCCGTTCGCGCGCGAGCACGACGGTCACGGACCGGTCGCCCGCCGCGCGCGCCGTTTCCCAGATCAGCGCATCGCATTCGGGCGAACGCGGCGCGACCTGCACCGCGTACAGCGCGCCGGGCGCGAGCGTGGCGAGATCGGCGGGCAGCGCATCGATGCCGAGGCGGCCGGTCACGTCGTCATCGCGCGAAAAACGCGTGCGCGCGAACTGCGCGAGCGCGGACAGCACGCCCGGTGTGCGGGCGGCGGCGCGTGGCGAAGGGTTCAATTCAGTGCTCATACGTTCTCTCGCCGCCGGTCAATAACTCGAATACAGCCGCACCGGCTGCGGGCTGATGCGGTAATCGTCCTTGCGCGCCGAGAAGGCAAAGCGCGCGTAGACCATGCCGGAACTCGGCGCGTAGTCGTGCGAATGATCGATGCTCACGCGCGCGCCCACTGCCAGTTGCGGACTCATCCGATACTCGACCGTCGCCGCGAGTCCATAGGAAAAGCTGACGCCGCGCGTGGAACTGCCGCTGAACTTCAACTGGCTGAGATCGGCGGCCGAAAGCCCCGCCACCGCCGGCAGTCCGTTCGGAAAATACGGCGAATCCTTTTCGTACGCGTTCGAAACGCCCGCCGTCGCCGTGACGTCCCACATGAAGCCGTTGCGCTTGCCCATGAACTCGAGCGGCACGCCGAGCGACAGATAGCGCTGCGGGCTGTAATAACCGCCCTGCCCGAACGTGTAGTAGCGCAAATTCTCGGTGTAATGCCACGCATTGCCGACGAGACCGGTCAACACGCGCATCGTCGCGCGCTCGTACACGGGCACGTTGAAGCCGGTGCGCAGCGTGAATTCCTGATTGCCCGCGACATTGCGCCCGCTCAGTTCGGCCACGCCGATATCCGCGAAGGTTTCGATCCTGCCGAAATCCGCGCCCACGTGAACGTCGATGCCGTCGCGCCGCACGCCGCCCCAGACGGTATGTGTGAGCGGATCGGCGAGTCCCGCGTAGGACAGTTCGCTGCTCGTCACCGCGCGCCGCGATGCGGACACGGACAGGCTCGCCGGTCCGGCATCGAACCGGTAGCGCGCGCCGCCGACGAGGTAATGCACCGGAAAGCCGATGGGCGTCGAGCCGAGGTCGAATCGCCATGCATCGGATACATAGCCGAATCCCCCGCCGAGTCCGTTCGCATGCTGATGCAGATCGCCCGGCGTCACGGGCGCCGACGCGAGATGATTCTGCAGCGCCGTGGTGTTCGCGCTGTCGTAGAAGCCGGCGGTCGTGCCGAACTGGCTCACCACGCTGGAAGGCGTCTGCCCCGCCGCGACGTTCGACGGATTGAAGAAGCCGTTGTCGTCGAGCGTCCCGGCATCGAGATGAACCGCGTCCGCGTGAATGAAGAAGTGGCCGTCGTAGCGATACGGAATCTGCACGTAGATCGGCACCTGCTGCGCGTGATACTCGGACACGCCGGCATCGCCGGACTTGTACGCCGGAATCCACGCCGTCTCGACTTCCGGATTGCGGCGCTGGTTCAGATCGTCGAAAGCGGACTGCGCGGGCGTCGGGCGGATGGCGCCCGCAGGCGCGCTGAACGCCGGCGCGACGCCTGCCGCGCGCTCCTGATCCATCGACAGCCGATACAGCGACGCCGCATCCGCGTAATCGCCCAGATCCTCGGCGACGCGTCCGGCCTGCAAGGTCACGTCCGGCCGCGCCGGATACGCGACGCGCAGCGGTTCGGTGATGTGCTGCGCATCGCGCGGACGGCGCAGCGCCGAGAGACGGCGCGCGGCGGACAGGCGCGTGTCGATGTCGTCGGGCGGCGCGGTGTCGACCACGCGCTGCACGATCGCGAGCGCGTCGCGGCGCTTGCCGCTGTCGCCCAGCACGCGCGCGAGCGTGAGCTGCGTCTCGAAGTCGTCGGGCGATGCGGCCAGCACCGGCGCGAGCGCCGCGCGCGCCGTGGCGTAATCGCCCTGCACGCGCGCGAGGTCCGCGACTTCGAACGCATAACGCTTGTCGCGGCGGCCCGCTTCGCTGACCGTGGCGAGCAACGCGCGGGCGCGCGCGTAGTCGGCGGCGGCGATGGCGTCGTCGGCCCGGCGCAGCACGCCGCGCAACGATTGATCTTCGAGCCGCTCGCGCTGGCGCGGCGTCAGTGCGTCGTCGCCGCGAAGCTGCGCGAGCACGCCCGCGAGTTCGGTTTCGCGCCGCGCCGCGCCGAGCAGATCGCCGTAGCGCAGGCGCACGTCGGCGTCGGTCTTCTCGGGATGCGCGGCCATCCAGTCGCGCAACAGCGCGAGACCGCGCGCCGCATCGCCATGATCGATGTACAGCGCGCCGATCGACGCGAGCATGTCGGCATCGTCCGTCGCGTCCGATTGCGCGCGATCCAGCGCGGCTTGCGCGGCGGCGGCGTCGTTTCGTGCATACGCGGCGCGGGCATCGCGCAGCGCTTGCTGCGCATTCAGATTGCGGGCGAGCGCGCGCATCGCGTCGGTGCGCTCGGCGTCGGGAACAGAACCGAGCGCGGCTTGCGCGCCCGCGAGATCGTCCGTCGAATTGCGATACAACGCGCTCGCGTAGCGCATCTGCGCATTCGGCGTGCGCGCGAGGCCGTCGTCCATCACGGCGCGGCCCAGTTGCGGCAGGCCGAGGTTCTGATAAAGCCGCGCGAGCGCGAAGCGCGTCCACGGCTGATTCGGATCGATCCGCAGCGATGCTTCGTACGCCTGCGCCGCCGGACCGTTGCGGCCGCTGTCGGCAAGCTGCTGCGCCTTCGCGGCGACGAGATCCGCGCGCATCGCGACGAGGCTTTCGCGATCGTCGGCGGCGGTGAAGCGGCTTTGCAGCGCCTCGATGAGCGGTTCGACTTCGTTCGCGCGCCCGGTACTTTCGAGCAGCGTGCGCGTGCTGCGCAACGCCGACAGGCTCGGCGCGGGACCGGCGAGTTGCGCGCGCAGCATCGGTTCGGCGGCGCGCCAGTTGCGTTGCGCGAGGAGCGCATCGGCGAGCAGGAGCTGGGCGTCGGCGTTGCCCGGCTGCATCGCGAGCGCCTCGCGGGCGAAGCGTTCGGCATCGGCCGGCTTGGCCGCGTTGGCGGCATCGCGTGCGTGCGCGAGCGTGCCCCAGAACTGCGCGGTGCGCGCGAGGCCCTGCCATTTCGCGCGGTTGTCGGGCGCGAGCGCGGCAGCGCGTTCGAACAGCGCGCGCGCCTCGTCGCGCTGGCCTTCGCGCATGCGGGCCATGCCGAGTCCGCCGACCGCTTCGGCATCGGTCGGACGAGCGGCGGCGGCGCGCGCGAGCAACGGCGACGCCGTCGCGACATCGCCGTGCGCGAGCGCCGCGAGGCCGCGTTGCTGCGCGATGTAATCGGGATCGCGCGCGAGCTTCTTCTGCGCCTCGACGCGCGCGTCGAGCAGCGCGACGCGGTCGCTCAATTCGCTGTCGTCGGGAACGAGCGCGAGATACGCGCGCAACGCGGGCAGATACGCCGTGTCCGCGCCCGCCGCTTGCAGCACGCGACGCCAGAGGTCGAGCGCGGTGCCGCGGTCGGCGTCGGTGCGCGCGGCCAGATTCCACGCGATGCGGTTCGCTTCCGCGCGCGTCGCGTCGCTGGCGTTCAGCAGGCGCGCGAGCGTGAGCGCGGCGTCGATGTCGTCGGGATCGGCGGCAACGCGGCGATGCAGCGCATTGAGCGCCTCGTTCCGGCGTGCGGGCGTCGCTGCGATGATCTGGTAGTACTCCGCGCCCAGCGCCCCCGACGGCGCGCCATGCGGAAACAGCGCCGACACGCGGCGCGCGGCTTCTTCCGACTGGCCGCTTCGGAACAGCAGCCGCACGGCCGCCATTTCCTGACGGCCGCTGACGGCGACGCGGTATTCGTCATCGACTTGCCGCGTGAGGAGCGCATCGGGCGCGGCGGTTTTCATGCGCGCGAGCGTCGCCGCCGCCTGTTGTGCCTGGCCGAGCCGCAACTGGATGCGCACGCGTTCCGCGAGCAGGCGCGGCTCGTCGGGCGCGATCAGCAAAGCCTTGTCGATGGCCTGCAACGCGAGATCGTCGCGATGCTTGTTCGCCCACGCGCGCGCGGTGGCGTAAAGGCGCGCGGGAATCGGTTGAAGCGGTTGAAGCGGTTGCAGCGGCGCGACTTCGCTTTGAGCGATGTTCGATGCCCGCACGTTCGCCGCATGCGCGGGCATCGCCGGCCATGGCGACGCGCAGACGATGCTCGCCGAAATCAGCGCGGCGCGCAGCGGCCCGGGCGTCGCGCGTCTGACACGAAGCGCGCGCGTCATCGGACACCTCCGCATTGCGATGCCGCCGTCTCCAGCGTGCCGTTCGCCGCGAAGCGATACCGTCCCTCGCGAAAGCCGAGGCCGAAGAGCGTCAGCACGCTCGTGTAATAGCCCGGCGCGGTTTCGGCTTCGGCGCGTGCAGCCTGCGCATCGGCGAGAGCGGATTCGCCGCGCGCCGCGAGAAACGGCACGGCGGCGGCGGAGAAGCCCGCGTTGCCGTCGTTCAGTCCAGGGCGGCCGGTGCGCGTATCGACGCGCTCGGGCGGCGCGCCGTGCTCCGCGATGTACGCGGCGAACGGCGCGAAACGTTGCAGCAGACCCGCGCGCGCAGCGTCGGACGATGCCAGCATGCCCGCCCACAGATAGACACGGATCGCGTTGTAGGCGCTTTCGGCTTGCGTGTCGGTATCCGGCTCGAAACCGCGATTCGCGCGATACAGCGCCCAGTCCGGCGAGAATCCGCGCGGCGCGGTATCGGCCAGCATGCGAGCCGACGACGCGGCGAGGCGCGGCCAGCGGGCATCGTCGGCAAGACTTGCGCCGATGCCGCGAATGACTTGCAGCGGCGCGTAGCTCGGATTCACGCGCCAGACATCGGCGGCCGGATGGAAACCCGCCGGGCCGGGCAAAAGCGTGAGGCCGAGACCGGGCACCGTCGCCGATTCCTCGTCGAGCACGCGCCGCGCGAGCGATGCGCCGCGCGCCGTGTAGCTGCGCTCGCCCCACGCGCGGCCCGCCTCGATCAGCGCATACGCGATCCACAAATCCGCGTCCGACGCGGCGTTCGTATCCAGCACGCGGAACGCGCCGGACGCGTCGCGGCCCCAGAGCCACGCGGGCAGGCGCGCGGTCAGGTCGCCCGCCGCGAGATTGTTTTCGGTCCAGCGGAGAATCGTGTCGAAGCTCGCGCGGTCGTTCGCGACGAGCGCGAAGAAAAGCGCGTACGACTGCCCTTCCGACACCGTGCGCTCATCGGCCGAACCGGCGTCGATCACGCGGCCTTCCTTCGACACGAAATCGCGCTTGAACGCGTCCCAGCGCGGCCACGACGAGCGGCACGCGAGCGGCGAGGTGGCGTCGGCATCGACATCGGCGGCGCTGGCCGGGAACGATGCGAACAGCGCCGTCATCGCCATGACGCCGGCCACGCGGCGGAGAACCGGAGTCATCGCTCAGATACCCTTGCGGCGCGCGGCCAGTTCCTGAAGCCCGGCGAATGCGCCGACGGCGAGCAGCAGGCCCGCGATCGCGCCGACCAAGCCGAGCAGCACCGGATGCGCCACCGCGTGACTCCACAGCTTCGCGTACCACGGCACGTAGCCGACGATGTACGTCTCGCCAACGCGCATGCTGTCCACGCCGCCGCGCCGCACGAGCGCGACATCGCCCTGCACTTGCGTGACGCGGTCGGACCGCTCGAGCACGTCGAGCAGGTCGTCGAGATGGCCTTCTCCGGTCGCGGCCAGCGCGATCACGCTGCGCCCCTTCGTGCCGGGCGACTGGAAGCCCATGAGCGCGGCAAGCGGGCCGTTCTGATCGAGCGACGCGCCGCCGCGCGTGACGAGCTTGCCGTCGCGCCACTGTTCGTGGACCGAGAACGACGCACGCGCGATGCCGGCCTGCGACGCCGCCGGATTCGCGATGGAAAGCGGCAGCGCATCGCGCCAGCGCGCGAACACGGGCGACGACGGCGCGCCGCCGATCACGAGTAAATCCTTTTGCGCGAGGCCGGGGACATCGCCGGGACGCGCGATGGTCACGCGCAGGCTCGGCAGGCCGGTCCACTGGCCCATGTGGCCGAGCATCGTGAGCATGGCTTCGAGTTCGGCGGGCGCCGGACGATCGGGAATCACGATGGCCGTCTGCGCGAGATCGGCGTATCGCGTGAACGGGAAGCCGCTGTTGGCGAAGTACGCCAGATTCGGCATGCGCGCGTAATGCACGAAGCCCGAGAAGTCGATGGTCGAATCCGGGTCCACCGCCGCGCGCGCCGTGTTGGTCGCCACGCCCGCGCACAGGCCGGTCTTCTGCGAATCGATGTTGAAGCGCAACTGCAACTGGTTCGAGCTGCCGACGCGAAACGCCGGAATGTCGAGCGTGTTCGCCGCGCCGCTATTCGTGCCGGACAAGAGCGGCAACTGGATGCGCCCTTCGCTGTCGTCGGCCTTGGCGGCCGGCAGATGGAACGACTTCACCAGCTGGTCGTTGATATCGACGGCGAGCGCCGAGTTGTTCTGCACCGTCGGCGCGGTGTAGCGGTATTTCAGATTGAGCGGCACGCCCGCCGCGTTCCACGAGAACAGATCGGCGGGCACGCGCAGGTTCAGGCGGATGGCGTCGGGTGCGCTCCCCGACACTTGCAGGCGCGAAGGATCGTCGACGAGTTCCTTGAAGCTCACCGGGCGGTTCGTCGGCATCCAGCGCGGCGCGTCGTAGGGCTCGCGCGGCTTGCCGATGTCCACGTGCGTGACCTTCGCGAACGCGCCCGACATGGCCGTGCGGCCGAGCACGAGCGCGTAGACGGCGTCGTCGACTTCGGCGGCGTCGCGGCCCGTCACGACGAGCAGCTTGCGATCGGCGGACGCGGGATTATCCGCGACGAGGATCGTCGGCCCGTCGATGCGCGGCAGTTCGATGCCCGGCGGCAACTGCGCCCGCGTGCCGACGATGACCGCGTGTTCGTTCGCGGGCAGCGCGGACAGCGCCGTCGCCACCGGAAAACGCGCGCCGCGATAATCGGCGAGCGCGCCGAACCACGACGCGAGCACGCCCGCGCTCCTGAGCGTCGCGCTGTCGGGCGATGCGGGCAGCAGGAACGGCAGCGTGAGCCGGTTGACGTCGCGAGCATCGAAGAACGGCGCGGGCAAGAGCGCGAGATCGCTCGGCAGCTTGATGGGCGCGGTATCGAGGATGAATTCGCTCGCCGGACTGACGTCGGCCCAGAGCGCGGTGTTCGCCGGGTCTTCGCAATGGTCGAGCGTGTAATGGCCGATGAAGCGCAGCCCGAACTGGTTGTAGTCGGTGAAGAGGCGCGGATCGAGCGGGATGTCCTGCGTGACCGTCGATCCGGCGTGCTCCTTGTCGAACGGCACGGTGGCGATGACTTCATTGTTGATCGACACCTTCACGTGCGACATCGCGAACACGAGCGCCGGCGAATACGTGTAGCGCAGACGCAGGCGCGCGCCGGTCACGACGCGGTCGAGCCGCACGCCGAGCGACACCGAGCGGGCGTCTTCGAGGCCGCGCAATTGCAGCGGCTGCCACGCGCCGAGCGCGGAGAACGGGATGTGGGTCGTCGTGGCGTTGGCGGGTGCGTCGGCGGGTGCGTCGGCGGCTGCCGCGGACGCTTCCGGGACGGACACGGGAGCGGGAACGGCGGCGGGCAGCGCTGCGGCGTAGAGTGCGCTGGCTGCCATTGCCAGCGACAGGCAGAAGGAGACGGCGGGTTTCATCGGCAATTCCGGGAAGCGGTGCGTGGCATGGCGGCGATGGCCGTCGTCTCGCATGCATTGATGTGGAGATTTACGGACGCGCGCTGCCGACACTGTCGAGAAGCGGCCGGAACAAACGCATAATGTCGGGCAGATCGGTTCAACTCAGCATCCTTCAAACAAAAACCGCCACGTCGCGTCATGGTCCGGCCAACTTCGTCATCGAATTCGTCTTCTTCCGCCGGCACGCCTGCCGCCGTCAAACGGCGCGGACTGCTGCGCGGCCTCTTTGCGCTGCGTCACTCGTGGGACGGCATTGCCGTCACCTGGCGCGAGGAAAGCGCGTTCCGTCAGGAGGCGTGCGTGGCGGCGGTGCTGCTGCCGATCGCGTTTCTCGTGCCGGTGAGCGCGGCGGAGCGCGTGCTGCTGGCGGCGTCCGTGCTGCTCGTGCTGCTGGTCGAGCTGATCAATTCGAGCATCGAGGCGGCCATCGACCGCATTTCACTCGACCGCCACGAGCTGTCAGGCCGCGCGAAAGACTGCGCGAGCGCCGCAGTCACCGTGTCCATTCTCATTACCGCGATGACCTGGGGCGTGATCTGCGGACCGGTCGCGTGGCACTGGGTGGGCACGCATTTGTGACACACGCGTGACGAGCGCCTGATGGGTATGTCGGCGGGGAATGGGGAATCTTGAGGGGGTGGGAAGCGAGGAACCGAGGCGGTGGTGGGGACGGATGGAGGCCTTTAACGAAGCAATCGACCCATTGAGAACCTCGCGCCGACGCGGCTTCGACTACCTGGCAGACCGCGTTGCGGCTGATACGACTGAAGCGCCTTGCACTGGTTGAACGATATCTGGCGCGGCGCCGGCTTTTGTGATGTTTCGGGTGTTGCCATGTTCTTCGTGGTTGTTATGAGGGACGTTTATTGCGAAGCGAGGGATTTGGCGAGCGCAGGCGTCGACGGTTGCTCGAGTTGCTGCCCCATCGACCCGATGACGGCCTGCGTCGCTGTCTGAGTAGCGGCCTTCAGCGCGGCTCCCCCGCCTCCCGTGATCGCGGCTTGCGCAACGGACAACGCGGGCGCGGCCAGCGCGGGCAGTTCGGTCATCGCAGCCGTCTGAGCGGCAGCCACCGCCGGCCCCGTCAGGCTCGGCAGCGCCGCATCGGGCGAGCCGTCTGCCTGCACGTTCGCTGCGCCGTCGGGCTCCGCCCACTTGCGCTCGTCGTCCTTGATCGGATACCCGTCCTCGAAATACTTGATGCTCCCGCCGCCGCGCGGCACGTTGGCGAGCATCCCCTTGCCGTTCTCATCGAGCTTGCCCCACCGGAATGAGCCGTCGGGATAGTCCACCCGGTACGACGCGTTCTTGACAGGCTCGCCGTTCGGATAGACGTGCCACAGCTGCATGCCGGTCGGCTCCTGCTTGGGCATGAGCGGCAACGCACTCTGCTTGGTGGCCGACCCGCTGACCCGCAGGGGTCCTTTCAATCTGACATCGCTCGGGCTTCCGATTTCCACGCCCGAACTGTTCAGCTTGATGTACGAGCCGCCGCAATACAGCGTCAATTCAGACTTTGCGTTGAGCGTGATGGCGTCCTCGGTGCTGGCGATGGTCACGCCCTTGAGCGCGGCAAGATTCAGCGCATCGCCTTGCGCCTGCACGTCCACCTTGCCCTCTGCGGCGGTGACTTTCACGCCCTGCGCGTTAGCGAAGATCGACACGGCGTTGCCCGCCGCAACCGTGTAATTGCCGCCGATCGCGGCATCGGCGTTGCCACCTGTAGTCGTGAATAGATGGCCGCCCGCCGACAGTTGCATGTGCTCGCCGCTCGTAAGGGCGACGCCATGCGGGGCCGAGGCGAGCAACACCGCCTGCTGCAAGTCCTTCAGTTGCGTCTCCAGCAGCGCCTTCTGCGCTTCGCAATCGGCTACGATGGCCTTGGCCTTGCTGACCGCCTCGGACAAGCTCTGCATCCGTCCCTGTGCTGTCTGCAACTGCGCGAGCGCCGCGCTCATGTCGAGCGTCTGACCGCTGGCAGCCTGTTGCGCATCGGCACTCAGGAACAGGCCTTTACCTGCACGCAGCGCACCCCACGAATCCGAGCGCAACTCGAATCCTTCACCTCGCTTCTGGCGTCTGGAATCGACGATATAGCCCAGGTTCAGTTGCGTCTTGCCGCCGTATTCGGTGGCGAGCTTGGCGCCTTCCTTTCCCTTGGCGTCTTCGAGCCTGAGCTTGTTGTTGCTGACCGTGCGAATGGCGTTGCGCGTGTTCCACCCGTCGAGACCGTGGATCAGGTCGCTCGCATAAGCGTGGTGATGGATGTGGGCGATGTAGGGGCAGCGGGGATCTCCCCCGGCGAAGGCGATGGCGACCTCCGTATTGCGCAACAAGGGGAAATGAAAGCCCGTCTGATGCGCGCCCGCGAAGGGCTTCGCCAGGCGCAACGGCACGCTTTCACCGCCCGATGGCCACTCGTCCGTATCGAAGTCGAAACGCGCCGTATAAAGGCCGTGCTCATCCATTTCGGCGAACTCGGCATCTTCATCGCGCGTCGTGACTCGCGCGCTCAACGTACCGGAAATTTTCGGCCACGAATCCTCGCGAAGCGGGATCCGATAGGGCCGGTCCGCCGGAATCGCGCGAAACGTGTTGTGATACGACTTGTCGCGCGCGGCTTCGTGAATGACTTCGGTGAGCATGAAACCATGCGGCGCATCGGGCAGCTTTTCGTCGGTGCGCACGACCAGCCCCGTGCAGAAAGCTGACACGGTGCTCTTGCCTTCGAACCGAATTTGTCCCGACAACGCTTCTTCGTGACGCAGGCGCGCTTCCCATTGAGCGCTGTCGGCATCGAGATGATGACTGCCCCACGTGTAGGTCTGGCCGTAAGTGGTTTTGTCGTCGTGCGCGAGGTTGACCTGCGCTTCGAACGGTTCCCATGACTTCGCGGGGTTGTAGTTCCTGACGCGCACCGATTGAGCGAAGGCGACGCTATGGGTCTGCAGCGAGAGGATCGCCTCGTTGCCGGTCTCTAGCCCCGACGTTTCGCGCACCAGGACCGGCGTGCGCAACTGGTAGTCGTACCCGTCTATGTCGTCCGCGAAGATTACCTGATCGCCGAAATCGCCGGGGCGGGTATAGCAGAAGAGGCCTGACTGACGCATTAAGAGATGGATGAACGCCCAGTCCGACATTTGATGCTGCATGTGGAAGGCGAGCGTCGGAAACTCGCGACGCAGCCTGAACGCGAACTGATGCGTAAGAAAACCGTGCGACAACAGGATCGCCTGGATCATGTCGGGCACGGTCTTGTTCTGATAGACGCGGGAGCGTTTGGTGATGCGCAATCGCGCAAGCGGCGATTCCACCACGATCCGATACGCGCAAAAATCACGCGTCTTGCGGGTACGTATAAAGCGGGTGACGACGCCGTTGAACTCGCGCGGCGTGCCCTCGTCGGGCGCGGGCTCGATGCTGAACGTCGCACTGCGTCCGAGGTAGTCAGCGAGCGCCAACTCGGCGTTGGCCGTCAGTTCGAGCGTGATGTGATACGGCTCGCCCAAGCGTTCAATGGCCTTGACCGAAACAATAGAAAGGCCATCGGTCGGGGCCGCGCCTCGAACCTTGAGGAAATAGGATTGGCGCCCCGTGATCCAGCGTGCGAGCACGCTGGGACGCGTAGTTTGTACGTCCATGGAGAATTCTCATACATGAAGGAGGATTTCAGGTTGCACACCTGACGATCACCCCGTGAATGAAAACAGCGATACTGCTTTTAATGAGGATTGCTGTTCGACGCAATTGGGAAATTTCTGAAAAGGCCACGTGGTGTGAAGAACAAAGCGCCGACGAAGCAGCACGCATTTCGTCACGCGACCCGAATATGCACCCTTCAGAACGGCGCTCGGTCCGCCCTGCCTGCCTGTGGCGGACATTGCGTCAACTTGATTCCGAGCCACTTCAGAATCTTCGGCGCGAAGCGCGCGCCGCCACGAACTGACGGTTTGGAAGTTGAGAACACTTGCAAAAAGCGAGCACTGTTTCGTCCTCTAGAAAACGCGTATGCCGAACGGCAGTTCAATCGCGACGGTTCGGCCCCGCCCGATGATGTGCAGACTGTTTTACTCTGCGATGGAGTTCATCCGCCGATACCTTCAAATTCAAAAGTGGTTTGCATTCAAAGACCGTTAGTCGCGTATTGACCGGAACCACGCTTCCTTCGCGGACCTACCCGGAGAGCCCCGCCACATGGACACCGCCATCGACCGCACTCTGATCCGTGACATCTCGCGCGATGTCCTGACGCAGCTCGCGCCCGAGGAGCTTCCGCTCTTCACGACGATCAGCGACGCCTGGTTCGCCGATCCCGCCGCCGCGCAGAAAGCATCGCGCAACCGCGACGCAGCGCTCGGCTTCGGCGCGGACACCGTCGCGCTCTTCACGCCCCTCATCCTGCAAGTGGTCTCCGAAATCCTGCCGATGCTCGGCAGCATCGCGCGCAAGGCGACGGAAACCGCAGTCGGCGAAGAAGTGTCGATCGTGATTAAGAACATGTTCCGGCGCAACGACGGAAGCGCGGACGTTCACGCCAACGCAGAAGCCGCGCCGGCTCTCACGACGCAAGAGCTGGGCGAAGTCCACCGGAACGTGATCGCGGCGGGCAAGCGCCTGCGCCTCGCACCGGCTGAAACGCAGCGGCTCGCCGACGCCGTCGTCGCCCAGTTCGTCTTGCCGAGGAAGTGACGCATCGTGCCGGCATCCGACGTATCCGGGCAACCGAAGCCGCGGCTCAATCCGCTGCCCTTCCCGTCCGACATCACGCTGCGATTCGATTTGCTGATCGTGCTCGTCGTCTGCGTCAGCAGCCAGTTTTACGGGCACTTCTGGGAAAGCATCCACGTCGAGCAACGGGATGCGCTCGCGGCGTGCGCGTCGGGCGTGGTCACGCGCGTCTTCGATGCAGGCGCCAACGTGACGGAGCAGTCGGCGCAGTCGGCGCAAGCGGTCATGCCGCAGGTCGCGACGTGCATGGCGCTGCTCAGGCCGCAAACGACGTGGAAGATCGCGGGGATCGTCGTCACGCTGGCGCTCGGCGCGCTGTTCTACTGGCTGTTTCCGCTCTGGAAGCTGAAGACGCAGCGGCTTGCGCCCATCGCCCGCGACGATCCGCCCGGCCTCTTCGATGCCCTCGACGCCCTGTGCCGCGAAGCGCAACTGACGCCCGCGCCGTCGTTCGTCTGGAATCCGCTTGCGAGCGGCCTGCCCGTGACGTTCGGACGCCGCCGCGATTACTACGTCGCGCTGAGCGGCGCGTTCGTCGCCCGCTACTTCTATGCCGACCGCGCCGCGTTCCGCGCGGTCATCCTTCACGAACTGGCGCACATCCGCAACCGCGACATCGACAAAACCTTCATGACGATCTCCGCGTGTCTCGCGTTCGTCATCGTGAGCGTGGTTCCGCTGCTCGGCATCGGCGCGTTCGGCGCGCGTACGTGGCATCAAAGTCTCTTTCTGCTCGGCAAGACCGCGCTGTGGAGCGCGCTGGTGCTGCTGTCGGGCGCGTCGGTGCTGCGCGTTCGCGAGTTCTACGCGGACTTGCAGGCGTCGCAATGGGATGAATCGCCCGCACAGGTCGATCGCGTGCTCGCGCGTCTCGCCGCCGCCTCGCCGCACGGACACAGCGCGTATCCGAGCCTGCATCCGCGCGGCGAGGCGCGTCGCGCCGTGCTCGTCGATACCACGCCGCTCTTTCGCCTCGACAAATGGGATGCGCTCGGCATCGGCTTTGCGGCGGGCGTCGTCATCGAGACGATCAACGGCTTTCTGATCGGCTTCGTGCCGGCGGGGTCGGCGAGCGCGGTCGCGCGCGTGTCGGTCGTCGTGTCGATCGTGACGCCGCTCGCCGTGATGATCCTCGCCATCGGCGCGCTCAGCACCGGCATCTGGCGCGGCGCGTACGCGGCCGTGATGAACGGGCGCGATCCGGTCAAGGGCACGGCGGCGGCCGGCGCACTCTTCGCGCTCGGCTACTTCCTGAATCAGGTGTTGATTGGCGCGGAGTTCGTGCTGGGCGGAGAATCGGCGCCTCGGCTTGCGGCGGATCATGCGCTCAGGCTGCTCGAGATTCATGTGATCGCGCTCGTCTTCGCGATCATCGGATGCTGGCTGATCTGCAACTGGATCGCGCGCGCGGCGGCGGCGTGGGTCGGCGTGACGGTGAAGAGCGCGTCGCCGCTGCCGGTGCTTAAGCTGACCGGCGCGATCTCCATCGCGGTCGTCGCGGCGATGTTCGCGTGGGGCGCGTTCGCGTCCGCGTCGCTCGGGTCGCTCGGGCCGGACAACAACTTCTACACGTCGCTCGTGATGATCGCGCCGCCGCTCGTCGTCGGTGCGCTCGCGGCGTGGCTCTTTCCGTGGTCATCGCGATGGTTCGCGCGCCTGCGACACGACTTGCCGCTATCCGGCTGGGTATTTCTCGACGATACGATGCCGCGTGTCGATACGTCGCTGCGGCTTGCTGAATTCCGGCCCGCGCGGGCGATATCGACGGGCGTGCTCATCGGTCTCGTGTTTTGTTTGTGGATCGAACTGCTGCGGTTTCGCCGCTTGCTGCCCCCGGATGCGGAGGCGGCGATCCATGCGTCGTTCACGCCGCTCGTTCGCATCGCACAGCGCGCGGGCAGCAGCGGCTTCGCGCTCGTCATGCCGATTGCGTTCGCGGCGGCGCTGGCGGCGTTCATCGCGGCGTGGCGGCGCGGCACGTTCAATGCGCTGTATGGGCTATGCGCGGGGTCTGTCGCGGGAATCGTGATGAGCGTGGGCGGGCTCGTGACCATCGAACTGAACGCGCAATCGACGCTGGATTCCGCGCTGACATCGGTGCTGCTTTATCTGTGCGTGGCGTCGGTGGCGGCGCTTCTTGGGGCGATGGCGGGGGCAGTCGTCGGGAGGATGCGAGGCAGCGTGGAGCCGCAGCCGTCGGTTTCGGTGATGCGCAGAGGCGTCATCGTTTCGCTCGCCGCCGTGGTCATCGCGGGGTGGGTCAAGTCGATTCTTGACATTTGATGAGGGGGCGTATGACGGTAGGGCTCGGCAGTGAAGCTCAAGACGTCACTTGAGAGTCGGAGTCAGCTTCGTTCGTAAGCGTTCTTATTCAAAACTACAGGGGATAAACGACTCCTTTGCGACGGTCGCATTTTCAGTAGCGAAGTCGGGTCATGCAGCAGTCCGGGACGTTGGGACGGGCGCTCTGAGACAGCAGATCGGCCGTTGCCGACCTCACGCGTACGATCAAGTCAACGGGGACAGCGATAAACCAGCTCATCGCCCACGCGCTTCTCAGAAGTGCGACGAGTGAGTTGAAGGACTCTGGCATAGCCATCTCAGGGACTGGAACGAGGCGAGCCCTCGACCGGAAAACGCTCGCTCGTGAGTCGCGGCTCTGGTGTAAAGGTGGCCGATACCGAAGAAGTCCAAGGTCTGCCTCCTCATCATGGGCAGAAGACTTGTCCTGCGCTCGACGAGCATGGCGAGCCAAGTCTCGCTATGCAGAACCGCACCGATTGGCGCCGCCTCGTCAGCCACGCTCCTTACGTCACTTCCTGTCTAGTGAATAGCGCCCGGGGCCAGTGACCGCGAGCAACAGTAGACCTCCTATGATGCTGAGATTCTTGTAGAAGTTGATCATATTCGCGTACTGCTCCGTTCCCGTCATGGTCCAGTAGTGATGGCCGACGAAAGCAGTGCCCAGCGTATAGAGCGCGAGCAGCAAGGCGAGGGGCCGGGTGTAGAAGCCGATGACAATTGCGATGCCCACGAGGAGTTCCATCACGACGGCGACGATCGCAGCAAGCGTCGGCGCGGGCGCGCCGACCGAACCCATATAGGCAACCGCTCCGGAAAAGCCCATCAGCTTCTGCCATCCGAAGAGGACAAAAAGAAGCATCAGGAGCAAGCGCGCAAGCAGAATCAACGCGTCCTTGCGTTGCTCGAGAGAGAAGTAGCGCATGGCATCGACTTTGAATGAAGGCGGGAGATCATTGGAAGAGTCTGGCAGCCAACTCGGCGACGTGCTTTCCCTGATAACGCGCAATGTCGAGTTCGTTCTTCGACGGTTGCCGGCTTCCGTCGGCTCCGGCGAGTGTGGTGGCGCCATACGGCGTTCCGCCCGTTATCTCGTTCATATTCGTGAGTCCGGCGCACGCGTAAGGTACACCAACGATAACCATGCCTTGATGAAGCAACGTGGAATGGAACGACGTGATCGTGGTTTCCTGGCCGCCATGCTGCGTACCGGTTGACGCGAATACGCTGCTGATCTTGCCAATAAGAGCGCCATTCATCCACAGACCGCCGGTCTGGTCGAGAAACGTACGCATCTGCCCGGCCATGTTCCCGAACCGGGTCGGGGTGCCGAAGATGATCGCGTCGTAGTCTCCGAGTTCGCCGGGCGTCGCGATCGGCGCTACCTGGTTCAGCTTGACGCCGATCGCCTTGGCCTGTTCGTCGGGAATCGTTTCAGGCACCCGTTTTAGCGTCACATCCGTACCCGGCACGGAGCGGGCACCCTCGACCACTTCATTGGCCATCGTTTCGATGTGGCCGTACATCGAGTAATACAGAACCAGTACCTTCGCCATTTTCTCTCCCGGTAGATGTGCCGCGATCCCCGCGCCCATTTCAATAACGCGTCACATGACTTTCTGTGTTGGATCAGCGCGGCTGTTCCGGATCACCGCCCTAAAGCTCGTACTTCCCCCCTTGCAAGTAAGAGCCGAACGCTCCCAGCTTGCATGGCCGGTTAAATACGAACTTACCTAGCACGCTCTCTCCCAAACTTTTGCTTCCTGCGCGAATGCAGTGAAACGGGTATGACTGCCCAAATCAATATAGTCGATCTGTCGGCGAGTGACAGGAATGCCTCGCTTAATGCCTTCCAGAGAGCTGTTAAAGCCCCAAAGGTTGGATCGGCATCCAACCTTTGGGGTGCACGTCGATGCTTCACGCCGCGGAGGTACTCGGCTCTCACGAGCTTTGCGCCCTCCACCATAAAAAGGCTACGTCGCGGCGCGTCGTTCGGGCGAACTTGGCTCAGTTAATGTGGATAGGAATGTATGTGGCGTTATTGCTCGGTATGTTATCCGGCACGACGCTATCGATGTCTACGATCGTACCCAGCCAGTAGTTCGTGTTGGTGCGTAGATCGGCCGGGATCGTCAAGGTTCTTCGATAAGTGAGAACATCGTTACGAACGAGCGTCATACCAGTATTCACTGCGATGCGCCTGTCCGTTCTCTGGATGAAGTCGTCGTCTGATATGTACCATCCGGTATTGACCGTCTGCGGGCTTTTGCCGTTGTTTTCGTACGTGAATTCGACTTGCACCGTCTGGCCGCGGTTGACACGATAAGCTGCCTCTCCATTCACGGACACGGTCGGTAGTACCGTCCCTGCTGCATCATAAACGCCCGTCTTGACGTGATGAGAGTACTGCCCGGCCGCACTGGCATATTTCCAGTGCGCCACGCCGAGATCCTCATAACTGGCGGACCACAGGCCGTACAGCGCGACAGCGCCGTCGCTCGCGTCCTCGCCAAGATAGCCTCTCGCCGCTGAGCCGTTGGCCCAGATGTGCTCGAAGTCTGTGCCCATGATGTTGTACTCTGGGCCGGCCCCCGCAAACACCGGACATGCGGCAACGCTTAAATTTTGAGGTAGTCTTCTGCCTATGTTTAAGCCTA
>NZ_FCNV02000013.1 GCF_001544615.1 Caballeronia concitans | reverse complement strand
CGATACACCTGCTTTGCACTTCGCACCACGCAACACCTCCTCGATTAAAGGTGTTGCGACGACCGGTTGAATCCGCCTTGATGCCGATGGTCGCGATGGTGAACGTCAGCGCGCCGAGAATCACGGCGGTCGGATGATCGATGCGGCCCACTGTTTCCACCGGATCGGTGATGAGCTGGCCGAACACCGGCAAGGTCGCGGCGGTCGTGATGACGGTCACGAGCGAGAACGCCAGGAAGTTGACCGGCAGGCCCCAGAAGTTGCCGCGCTTCACGCTGCGAAAGCTCTTGCCGTAGCGCGAGAAGTCGCCGAAGTTGAGCATCGGGCCGGAGAAATAGGACACGACGAGCGAGATCGCGGTGATCATCACCGGCACCACTTCCATGCCGTGATACTTCACGCCGCCGAGATTGAGCCCGATATTGTGGATGCCCGCGCGCCACACCATATAGCCGGCGAGAAGGAACATCACGACATACACAGCGGGACCGGCGAAGTCGATGAACTTCTTGATCATCTCCATGCCGCGCCAGAACACCACGGCTTGCAGCACCCACAGCAGCATGAACCCCGCCCAGCCGAGCGCGGAAAGCCCGACGAAGCCGTAGCGATGCACATCGGCGTAAGGCATGAGCGAAGGCACGAACTTCAGCACGACGATCACGAGCGCACTCGACGCCAGATACGTCTGGATGCCGTACCACGCCACCGCGATCAGCCCGCGAATGACAGCGGGAATGTTCGCACCGAGCACGCCGAAAGTCGCGCGGCACGCGACCGGATACGGCACGCCCGCCACCTGGCTCGGCTTCGCGATGAGATTGCACAGCACGTTCACGAGCCCGATGCCGATCAGGAGCGACACGAGCACTTGCCAGCTCGTGAGACCGAGCGCGAAGAGACTGCCCGCGAACACGTAGCCGCCGACGCTATGCACGTCCGACATCCAGAACGCGAAGATGTTGTACGCGCCCCAGGTCTGGTTCTTCAGCGGCGCGAGGTCTTCGTTGTAGAGGCGATCGCTATAACCGGCTGGCAGGCCAGTCTCGTGCGCGGGGGATTGTCCGTCGTACTGGTTCTCATACGGCGGCAGCGCGGAACTGCCGGGCGTTGCACTGAACTGGGCCATGACATCTCCTTCGATGGGCGGCTTGCAAAATGAAAAGGCGGCAAATGCTCGGGGTGACAAGCGTCGATCGGATACCTTCGCGCGCCCGCCTACGAGCCGGGTCACGCGCGGTACTCTTCGGATTTGCTCGGGTCCACGGCGTGATGCCGAGAGCGAACGGGCTCGTGCCTGTTCACCCGCCGATGGGCCTTCTTTCATTGCACGCTCTTGCAAGCGTTTCGTTCAGTGCGCGCATGCTGCGTGTTCGCGCATGCGTCGATTCACGCGCCCTTTGGGTGGGCACGGTCTCCAGTCGTTTATGTCCTGCTTTGTCGCGTCATGCGCCGAACGCTTTCTCGCGTTCGCCGGGGCGCGAAAACACTTCCTTCAGATCGACGGCGCCGCGTGCGGGCCGTTCGAGCATCTTCAATTCGACATCGCGCAGATGCTGCGCCATGAGGTCCGCGGCTTTCGCGGCATCGCCTGCATCTAGCGCGGCGAGGATTGCTTCGTGATCCTCAAAAGAACACGAACTCTTGCCGAGCGATTCATACAGCGCCGAAATCAGCGTCGAGCGCGCGACGAGTCCGGAGAGGCAATCGCAGAGCACCGTGTTGCCGGTGAGCGCGGCGAGTTCGGTGTGAAACTCGCCCGACAGCCGGATCCACGCGGAAAAGTCGTGGTTTTCGAACGCGCGCCGCTCACGGCCGATGGTCGTGCTGATCGACTTGAGCCGGCGCGTGCCGTGCCCTTTCCCGATCCGCTCGACAACCGCCAGTTCGATGATCCGGCGCATCTCGAACACTTCATGCACTTCCTGCAGCGACGGACTCGCGACGAACGCGCCGCGATTCGGCTCGAGATCGACGAGCCGTTCGTTCGCCAGTTGCGCGAGCGCCTGACGGACCGGACCGCGCTTCACATCGAACACTTCGCACAACTGCGCTTCGGTCAGCTTCGCGCCGGGCGCCAGGCGATGCTCGAGGATCGCGGCGCGGATGTTCTCGGCGATCGACTCGGCATTCGCTGCGGCGGCGCCGTTCATCGGGCCGGCTGAAGCGTTCGGTGCAGGACTCGGTTTAGCGTCGGACATGATGTGCTCGCTTGCATGTTAGGCATCTTAGAATCGACATAAAGATTGTCAACAATTCAATTTAAATTCGCGGGCTGGAGGCGGGTTTCAGGCGACGTCGATCGGGCCACAAACCTTTCCTGACAAGCCTCTGCGCGGATTCCAGCATTTTTTGTCAGCATTGTCGGCACCGTTTTGTTGACAATCTAAGGCAGACGTTCGCACCGTTTTGTAGCGTGGATACGGCAAAGAAAGACGGTTAGTTGCGTACATGGCCCGTTAAAAAGGCGCTCATCGAGGAGCGCCCTTCTCCCCGCGTCAAGCCAGGTGCGGATAGTCGCTCATCGTGAGCGTGAAGCCGCCTTCGTCTGCCACGAGATGCGCCGTTGCACCAAAAGGCAGCGTCAGCAGCTTCTCCACATGGCCGAATTGCAGGCCGGTCACGAACGGAACGCCTGTCGCCGCCCTCATCTGCTCCACCATCGCGTCGAACGTGTAGCCGTTGTCGTACTCCGAAAGGCGGCCGCCGGAGAATTCCCCCATCACGACCGCCTGTTGCCGTCCGAGCACGCCCGCTTGATGCAGTTGATAAATCATCCGTTCGATGCGAAACGGATGCTCGTTCACATCCTCGATGAAGAGAATGCCGCCCTCGACGGGCGGCAGATACGGCGTGCCGACCATCGCCGCGAGCATCGCGAGATTGCCGCCCCATAGCATGCCGGTCACGTCGACCGACAGGCGCTGCGGCGTCTGGCTCTTCACGGTGAAGCTCGGATGCGAGATGGCGTTCCAGAAGTGGTGCATTGTGAACGTGCTGACGTGTTCCGCGCCGAAATCGCTGGAAAACATCGGACCGCCAAAGGTCTTGACGGCGGCGCGTGCGTACAGCGCGCACTGGATCGCCGTGAAATCGCTATGGCCGACGAGCACGACCGGCTCATCCGCGAGCCGCCGCAAGCCGTCGTAATCGAGGCCGTGCAGGATGCGCGATGCGCCGTATCCGCCGCGCACGGCGAGCACGATATCCGGCAGCCGGCTCGACCGGTCCGCGAGGCGGTTGAGGTCGGCGGCGCGCTCGCTGTCGGTGCCGCCGAAGCGCTGAAAGCGCCGCCGCGTCGCTTCGACGTTCCGCACGTGGTGGCCCTGCGCCCGCAATCGCCCGATGCCCCGCTCCACGGCTGCCGGATCTTGCGGATAACCAGAAGGCGCGACGAGATCGATGGTGCGTGATTTCACGGTGTTCAGTTCGTTTTGGTCAGGAAAGCGTGGGCCTCGCGCGCCTGGCGTGCGGCGCGTTCTTCGCGCGCGAGCCGCCTGCGTTCGGCAAAGAAATTCTTGAGCGCGTGGCCGCATTCGTCGGCGAGCACGCCGCCCGTCACGGCCGTGTGATGATTGAGTTGCGCGTTCGCGAACATGTCGACGACACTGCCGCACGCGCCCGTCTTCGGGTCTGCCGCGCCGAAGACCACGCGGGCGATGCGTGCATGCATGATCGCGCCGGCGCACATGAGACACGGTTCGAGCGTGACGTACAGTTCGCAGCCCGGCAGCCGGTAGTTTTCGAGCGCCTGGGACGCCGCGCGCAGCGCGGCCATTTCGGCGTGCGCGGACGGGTCGTGGCCGCGAATCGGATGATTGAACCCCGTGGCGATGACTTCATCGCCGAGCACGACGACCGCACCCACCGGCACTTCGCCCGCGCGCCGCGCTTCGTCGGCGGCCTGTTGCGCCAGCGCCATGAAGCGGCAATCGCGCGCGCTGGCGGGATCGGCGTCGGCGTCAGGCGATGGGGGCGCCGCGGCGGGCGTCGTGACGAGGCTCAAGATTCCTTCGACTCCGTCTCGACCTGTGCGGCGGCGCGCTCCGACAGCCGCTCCGCAATGCGCCGGCGATATTCGTGCGGCACGCAGCCGCCGCCGCGCAGCGATTCGATCGCCATGTCGAGCGCGAGCATCTTCACCTGGATGCGGCAGCGCGCGGCGGGGTCCGTGACCCTGTCGAGCTCTTCCTGAAGGCCGCGCAGTGCGCGGAGTTGTTCGACGGCCGGCGGGACGAAGCCCGCGTTCTTGAGAATACGATTGGCGACGCGCACCTCCTCGGGAACGAGGAGATCGTCGTCGAGCTGCTGCGGAGCGCCTGCGCCCGGCAAGTCATTGAACTCGCCGCGGGCGGCGGCTTCGTTGATCCGCTGTTCGACTAGAGCATCTAGCAATTTCATCGGGGATTACGACCGGCTTTCACCCGAAACGGGCGCGGTCTGTCGCGATTTGCATGGGTTAGCCTGAAGTCGGACGGCATCCGGAATGACGCGCTCGCGCGTTGTTCGGCACATCTCGACAATCCATCTCGTATTCTATCAGCGGGCGCGATCTCGCTTCGGACTCGCGCACGGCCGTTCGGCGTCTGCGGAGTTTTCGCAACACGGCGCTTGCCAGCGGCGTTTAGCTGCGCGTATAGCCTTGCGTCGCGTGCAGAAGGCGGCGCGTGTAGTCGTGCTTAACATCGTGGGCCCTTACCGCTTCGATGCCCGCCTCTTCCACCACTTCCCCGTTGCGCATCACCGCGATGCGCTCGCACAGAAAACCGACCACCGCGAGGTTATGACTCACGACGATCATCGTGAGCTTGCGTTCGCCGTGCAGACGCCGCAGCAGGTTGAGGATTTCCGCCTGCACCGATACGTCGAGCGCGGAAGTCGGCTCGTCGAGCAGCAGCACGCGCGGCTCGACGATCAGCGCGCGCGCGATCGACACGCGCTGCCGCTGCCCGCCCGACAACTGATGCGGATACCGAAAACGGAACGCCGGGCCGAGGCCGACTTCGGCGAGCGCCGCGAGAATGCGCGCGTCCTGATCGCCGATGCCGTTGATCGCGAGCGGCTCGCGCAGCGTCTTATCGACCGTGAAGCGCGGATGCAGCGAGCCATACGGGTCCTGAAACACCATCTGCACGTCGCGCGCCGGACGCCGCGCCGCGTCTTGCCCGCCGATGCGCATTGCGCCGCCCGCGAGCGGCACGAGGCCCGCGAGCGCGCGCAAGAGCGTCGACTTTCCGCTGCCCGACTCGCCGACGAGCGCGAACACTTCGCCCTCCTCAATGCGCAGCGACACCTCGCGCACCGCATCGACGTGACCGCTCCGGGTTCGAAAGCGGATATGCGCGCGGTCGATGTCGATCATCGCGTGATCTCCGTGAGCCATGACGGATCGCGCCGCAAGGTCGGCAATTCGGCGGGCGGATTCGCGAGCGGCGGATTCGCGGCGAGGAGCCCGCGCGTGTACGGATGACGCGCCTCCCCCAGATCGCGCGCCGCGCACGTTTCGACGACGCGCCCGCCGTACATCACCGCGACGCGATCGCAGAACGACATCACGAGCGGCAGGTCGTGGCTGATGAAGATGAGGCCGGTGTGATGGCGCTCGATCATTTCGTCGAGGACGGTGAGCACCTGCATCGACACGAGGACGTCGAGCGCGCTGGTCGGCTCGTCGGCGATCAGGAGGCGCGGGCCGCTGCTGACCATCATCGCGATCATCACGCGCTGGCCCATGCCCCCCGAGAGTTCGTGCGGATACGCGTCCGCCACGCGCTCGGGATCGCGGATATGCACGGCCGCGAGCAAATCGACGATGCGTGCGCGCATCGCCCGCCGGCCGAGCCGCTCGCCCTGCCGCGCGATGGTCTCGCGCATCTGCTGCGCGACCGTCATCACCGGATTGAGCGAGTATTTCGGGTCCTGCAGGATCATGCTCATCTGCGTGCCGCAGAGGCGCCGGCGCTCGTTCAGTTTCATCGCGAGCAGATCGTGGCCGTCGAAGCGCAACGCGTTCGCCGACCACTTCGCTTCGGGCGGCAAGAGGCCGAGCAGCGCGCGCCCCGTCAGTGACTTTCCCGAACCCGACTCCCCGACGATGCCGAGCCGTTCGCCGCGCCGCAGCGTCAGCGAGACGCCGCGCACGGCAGGCGTGAGCGCGCCGTCGTGACCGGAGAAAGCGACTTGCAGGCCGTCGATCTCCGCGAGTGGCGCGTCGTCCATGTCAGCCTCCCTGACGCGGATCGAAGACATCGCGCAGACCGTCGCCGAGCAGATTGAACGCGAGGCTCACCGCGAGAATCGCGAGGCCGGGAATGGTCGCGACCCACCACGCATCGAGCAGCACGTTGCGGCCCGACGCGACCATGTAGCCCCATTCCGGGCTCGGCGGCTGCGCGCCTAAGCCCAGAAAGCCGAGCCCCGCGACGGCGAGAATGATGCCGGCCATGTCGAGCGTCGCGCGCACGATCACCGACGACGAGCACAGCGGCACGATATACCGCAGCAGGATCCGCGTATGCGATGCCCCCGCGAGCCGCGCCGCGTGGATGAAGTCCGCGCCCGTGAGCCTCAACGATTCCGCGCGCGCGAGCCGCGCGTAGGGCGGCCATGCGGTGATGGAGAGCGCGATGACCGCGTTCAGCACGCCCGGTCCGAGCGCCGCTGCGAAGGCCAGCGCGAGCACGATCTTCGGGAACGCGAGCGCGACATCGGTAATGCGCATGAGCACGGTATCGACGAAACCGCCGCAATAGCCCGCCACCGTGCCAATCAAAAGGCCCACCGGCACCACGAGCACGACGACGAGCATCGCGATGGCGAGCGTGAGGCGCGAACCGTGCACGAGTCTCGACAGAATGTCGCGACCCAGCTGATCCGTGCCGAACCAGTGCGCGGCGCCCGGCGGCGTGAGGCGTTCAGCGAGCACCTGACGCAGCGGGTCCTGCGTGACGACGAGCGGCCCGATCGCCGCGACCACGATGAGCAGCAGCAGAATCGCGAGTCCCAGCATGCTGAGCGGATTCGACGCGAATCGCCGCCACCGGCGATACGCACGGCCGAGCGCGGCCTGTCGCGGTGACGCGGGCGTGTCGGTCAAAAGCCATGCGCGCCAAGGCGTTCGCGATGGCTTCATCGGCGTGCGGCCGGCGGGCGTTTGCATGCGAAGGCGTTCTCCATGTCAGCGGGCGCGCGGATCGAACACGCGGTACAGCGCATCCGTCAAAAGATTCAGCGCGATGAACGTCGCGCCGATCACGAGCGTGCTGCCCAGCACCGCGTTCATGTCGCCGTTGAGCAGCGCGCCCGTCAGATACGAGCCGATGCCCGGCCACGCGAACACGATTTCCGTCAGCACCGATCCCTCCAGCAAATAGCTATAAGCAAGCGCGATCACCGTCAGAAGCGGCACCGCGATATTCCCGAACGCATGACGCCAGATCACGCGGCGCTCGGGCAGGCCCTTGGCGCGCGCGGTCGTCACGTATTCCTGGCTCAGTTGTTCGAGCATGAACGAGCGCGTCATGCGCGAGAGATAAGCGATGGAATAGAACGCGAGCACGCCCGCCGGCAGCGCGATGTGCGAGAACGCGTTTTTGAAGACATCCCATTCGCCGGCGATGAGCGAATCGATCAGCAAGCTGCCCGTGCGCGTATCGACCATGCCGTCGTAGAGCGGATCGATGCGCCCCGGTCCCGACACCCAATGCAGACGCGCGTAGAACAGCAGAAGGCCCATCAGCGCGAGCCAGAACACCGGCACCGAACTGCCCGCGAGGCCGATCACGCGCGCGACGTGATCGACGATTCGGTTGTGCCGCACTGCCGCGATCACGCCGAGCGGCACGCCGATCGTCACGCCGATGAATGTCGAGAGCGTCGCGAGTTCGAGCGTCGCGGGAAACACGCGGCGGATGTCGTCGATGACCGGATTCGCCGTCAATAGCGACACGCCCAGATGGCCGTGCAGCACATCGCGCGCGTAGATGAGGAATTGATCGACGAGCGGCTTGTCGAGGCCGAGCTGCACGCGCGCCGCCGCATACGCCGCCGCCGATGCGCGATCGCCGAGTATCGCGAGCACGGGATCGATCGGAATCTTGCGGCCGATGAAGAACGTGATCGCGAGCAGGCCGGTGAACGTGACGGCGAGCATCGCGGTCCAGCGCATCAGCGCGAGCGCGATCCGCACGCCGCCGCGATGCGCGTTCGCGGCTCTCATGCGGTCTAGGAACGGCAACGCGCTCACTGCTTCTTCAGATTGCGATACGACACGAGATCGTTGATCGGCCCGACCTCCAGCCCGCTCACGTCCGGCCGCGCCGCCACCTGCGACACCTTCTGGAACATGATGACGAACGGCGACTTCGCGAGCATCTCGCGCTGCATCTTTTCGTAGAGTTGTGCGCGTTTGGCCGTCGAGCTTTCGGCGAGCGCCGCGTTGGTTTCCTTCGTCAAGTCGGGAATATTCCACGCGTTGCGCCACGCGAGCATCTTGAAGCTCGACGCATCCGAGTTGTCCGGATTCCACGCGAAACCTTGTGCGTTGCTGTGCGGATCGATGTAATCCGCCGACCACTCGCCGATGTAGATGTCATGCGCCCGCGCGCGGTATCGGCCTAGCGTCTGCTTGTTGTCGCTGGGCACGAGCTGCACCTTGATGTTCGCGAGCGCGAGATTCGCCTGTACCGCCTGCGCGATTTCGCTGTACGGGTAATCGTTGCGCACGTCCATCTTCACGCTGAAGCCGTTCGCGAGACCCGCTTTCGCGAGCAGCGCCTTCGCCTTCGCGACGTCCTGGTGATACGGATTTTCGTTCAGCGCGCCGAGGAAGCCTTCGGGCAGGAACGTCTCGTGGACCTTGTAGGTCGTGCGGATCACGTTCTTCTGGATGCCCTGATAGTCGATCAGCCACTTCATCGCTTCCCAGACTTCCGGCTTCGCGAGATTCGGATTCTTGTTGTTGAGGCCGAGATACATGAGCGTGGCTTGCGGCACCGCCGTCGCCTTGATGACCCCGTTCTTCGAGAGCGTGTCGAGATCGTCGGGGCTGAGATCGCGCGCCACGTCGATGTCGCCGTTCTGGATCATCAGGCGCTGGCTCGCGGCTTCGGTCACGTGCCGAAGCACGATGCGCTTCATCGCGAGCGGCAGACGATAACCGTCGAAGCGTTGCAGCACGATGCTGTCGTTCGCGGTCCACTTCACGAGCTTGTACGCACCCGATCCGGCTTCGTTCGTCTTCAGCCATTCGTTGCCGTAGTCGTTGCCCTTCTGATGCGATTCCGCCAGCTTGCGATCCACCACCGACGCGGGCCACGAGCCGAGCACGTTGAGCACGAAGGTCGGCGCGTAGCGTTGATCGGTGGTGATGGCGACGGTCGTATCGTCGATCTTCTTCACGTTCTGCAGCGCGTTCGCTTTCGTGATGCCGATGCCCGCGAGCACCGCCGCCGCGCCCTTGTCCAGCAACGCGGTGCGCTGGATGGACCACGCGACGTCGTCGGCCGTGAGCGCATTGCCCGAATGGAACTTGAGGCCGGAACGAAGCTTGAACGTGAACGTGAGGCCGTCGGGGCTCACGGTCCACGACTGCGCGACGTCGCCGTTGAACTTCGACGGATCTTTCAGATCGACGCGCACCAGCCGGTCATACGTGTTCGCCACGTACTCCTCGGGCACGAGTTCGTAGATTTCGCCGGGATCGAGCGTCGTGAATTCGTCGAGCAGCGTCGCCATCACGAACATGTCCTTCGGCGTGGCCGCCTGCGTGGGAAGCGTGTACGTGGCCGTCAGCGCCGCCGCGAGTGCCGCCATCGCCAATACTTTTCGCGCGCCGTGTGTCATCTCGTCTCCTGTCGGGATGGGGGATTACATCAGCCGCAACGGGCCGCTTTCTTCGTTGTCGATGAGCGCGAGATCGCGCGAGCCGGGCAATTCGTAGTGCCACCACTCGCTCGGAATATGCGTGAAGCCCGCGCCGTGCATCACGCCGAGCAGCAGCGTGCGGTTGCGCTGCACGTGCGCCGGCAAGCCGGGGTAGAAGTGCGCGGATTCGGCGACCATCGCGTCGAAGCCGGTGCCCATGTCGAGCGCCTCGCCGTTTTCGTCGACGAGCGTCAGGTCCACCGCCGTGCCGCGGCTATGGTTGGAGCCGCGTCCGAGTTCGGCGATGAAATTGGGATCGGGCAGAAAGTCCCACAGCACCTTTTGCGCTTGCGGCGGACGGTAGGCGTCGAAGATCCGAAGCGTCATGCCGAAGCTCTGCGCGGTGTCGACCGCCTTTCTCAGCGCGGCTTCGGCGGGTTCGAGCAGCAGGCAGTGCTGCGCCTTGTAGATGGGCTTGCCGGTGAAATTGCGATCGGTCGCGTAGACGAGGTCGATCTGGACGTGATGCGTTTCCGGTGTGACGTGCAGCAGACGGGATCGAGTCATGTAATCGGAATCCTGGCGTTTTCTTGCGTCTTTGTCGCATCGATCGGTGTCGATAACGCTAACCATAACCCGGACGATAAATCCGCGAAACTGTTTTGTCCGATCCGGTGAGGCTCTTACGAGCCGAGCGGCCAGCGAAAGAGGACTTCGTGCTGCGATCGTCCGAGCAGGCTATGCACGAGCGCGAACTCGCGCACGGTCCATTCGATCGGCGCGATGGATTGGCGCGCGACGCGATGCTCATCGTAAAGCACGGTCACATGCGGGATGAAACGGGGATGGGATTTGACGAAGATCCCGGCGGTTTGCAGCGCCTCTCCGAGCGTATCGACGAAGGCGGAGAACGCTTCGTCCGGATCGCCGGCAATGACGAGCGGATGCTTCGGCCGGCGCGACGCGAAGCTCTCGATGCGGTCCAGCGTGACGTCGAACGGCGGCATCGCGACGGACGATGCCGCAGCGCGCGCCTGTTCGATGGTATCGGCAGGCAGGCCCGCGAATGCGCCGAGGTAATGCAGCGTGATGTGCAGGCGATCGGCCGGGATCGGCGTCGCCCGCAGGCCGTGCTCGATGCGGATACGCGCCGCCTCGTCGCGGATGCGGGAAGCGGCGGCGGCGTCGGGGTAGACGGCGAGGAAAAGCGAGTCGGTGGGACGGGTGGGCTTGGGAGCGCTCATCTCGCTGACTCGCTTGGGTGGGGCGTGGCTACTTCACTCCCACTCGATCGTTGCCGGCGGCTTGCCCGAAATGTCGTACACCACGCGATTCACGCCACGTACTTCATTGATAATGCGATTGCTCACATGCCCCAGCAGCTCATGCGGCAGATGCGCCCAATGCGCCGTCATGAAGTCGAGCGTTTGCACCGCGCGCAGCGCGACGACGTATTCATACGTGCGGCCATCGCCCATCACGCCGACGCTCTTCACCGGCAGGAACACTGCGAAAGCCTGGCTCGTCAGGTCGTACCACGACTTGCCCGTTTCCGGATCGATGGTGTCCCGCAGCGTCTCGATGAAAATCGCATCGGCCTTGCGCAGGAGATCCGCGAACTCGCGCTTCACTTCGCCGAGAATGCGCACGCCGAGGCCCGGACCGGGGAACGGATGGCGATACACCATCGCAGGCGGCAGACCCAGCTTCACGCCCAGTTCGCGCACTTCGTCCTTGAACAGTTCGCGCAGCGGTTCGAGCAGCTTCAGGTTGAGCGTCTCGGGCAATCCGCCGACATTGTGGTGGCTCTTGATGGTATGCGCGCCCTTCTTGCCCTTGCCCGCCGATTCGATCACGTCCGGATAGATCGTGCCTTGCGCGAGCCACTTCGCGTCCGTGAGCTTGTCGGACTCGGCGTGAAACACTTCCACGAACTCGGCGCCGATGATCTTGCGCTTCGCTTCCGGATCCGTCACGCCCGCGAGTTTCGACAGGAACGCTTCGCTGGCATCGACGTGAATGACCTTCACGCCCAGATGATCCGCGAACGTCGACATCACTTGCTCTGCTTCGTTCTGACGCAAAAGGCCGTGATCAACGAACACGCACGTCAGTTGATCGCCGATCGCGCGATGCAACAGCGCCGCCGCCACCGACGAATCCACGCCACCCGAGAGGCCGAGAATCACGTGTTCGTCGCCGACTTGGGCGCGGATCTTTTCGACGGCTTCATCGATGTAATGGCCCATCTCCCAGTCCGCCTTCGCGCCGCAGAGTTCGAGCACGAAGCGGTCGAGCATCGCGCGGCCCTGCACCGTGTGCGTGACTTCCGGATGCCATTGCACGCCGTAGAAGCGGCGATCGTCGTCGGCCATCGCGGCGATCGGGCACGCGGGCGTCGAGGCCATCAGCTTGAAACCGGCCGGCAGGTCCGCGACCTTGTCGCCGTGGCTCATCCAGACCTTGAACATCGCCTCGCCTTCGGCGTTGCGAAAATCTTCGATGCCTTCCAGAAAGCCCGTGTGATTCAGCGCCTGCACTTCCGCATAGCCGAATTCGCGCACCTTGCCGAGCTCGACCTTGCCGCCGAGCTGGTCGGCCATCGTCTGCATGCCGTAGCAGATGCCGAGCACCGGCACGCCCAGATCGAAGACGATTTGCGGCGCGCGCGGCGACTTCGCCTCGGTGACCGAATTCGGTCCGCCCGACAGGATGATGCCCTTCGGCGCGAATTCGCGGATGAACGCCTCGTCGACGTCATACGGATGGATTTCCGAGTAGACGTGCGACTCGCGGATGCGCCGGGCGATCAGTTGGGTGACTTGGGAGCCGAAATCGAGAATCAGGATTTTGTCGTGCATGGCTGCGGGCAAAGGCTAAGTGAACGAATGAGGTGTGGGCCGAAGAGCCGCGCGCGTGCGCGCCTCTCCGCCAGATAAATCGACGGCCGGCGCGAAGGCCGACCGTGCTTGTGCTTGCCGCTTGCGTGCGGCTTTTGCTGGTGCGTGCGCGCGTTCAGCGTGGCGCTCCGCTGGCCGGATCCGGAACGACGCGCCCCGTCAGCGGATCGACACGCCGGCCCGTCGCCGGATCGATATCGCCGCTGATCACCGGATCGATGCGCTTTCCGGTGACCGGATCGATTTCGCGGCCTGTTTGCGGATCGAGCGTGCGGCCCGTGACCGGATCGACCATGCCGGCTTCGCTTCGCACGCGCGACGCCGGTGCGGGCGCGACGCCATCCACCGGGCGACCGGCCGGATCGACTGCGCGGCCGGTGATCGGATCGATGCCGGTGACGTCGGGCGCGCGCGCCGTGGGACGAACCGCGGTGTCAGGCGGCGTCGGCACGGTCACGACGGGCGGACGCGTCGCGTCACGCGTTTGCGCGGCCTTCTTCTCCGCGCGTTCCGCCGATGCCGCCCCCACCGCCGCCGCGCGCTCGCGCCGCCGTACCGCCGATGCCAGCCGCACACTGCCCAAGCCGAGCACCAACAGCACGATGCCGATGAGCGCGGCGCTCACCTGCCCGAAGCCGCCGACTTCCGGCGTGCGCAATCCGAGCAGCCAGACCAGCACGACGATGCCCGACAGCCACTGCACGTGACCCGACGCTTTCGCGGCCGCCGCGGTCAGCGCGCCGTCGATGGCCGCGTGCAGCGAAATCCACGAGAACCCGATCAGCGCGATGCCGAGCAACTGCCCCGCGAACGCGGGCGCGATGCGCATCGCGCCGATCTGCAACGCGTCGTACAGTCCTGCCCAGGGCGTCAGCAGGAACAGCACGCCGAACACCACGAAAATCAGGGCATTGACGACCAGCACGACGCGCAGCAACGGTTTCATGATGGTTCCACCGGGGTTATCGATGCATTATTCGACGCGTTTCAATCGACGTGATAGTTCGGCGCTTCCTTCGTGATCTGCACGTCATGCACGTGCGACTCACGCATGCCGGCCGCCGTGATCTGCACGAATTCCGCCTTCTCGTGCAGTTCGGCGATAGTGCGGCAGCCGCAATAGCCCATGCTCGCGCGCACGCCGCCGACGACCTGGAACAGGATCGCGTTGACCGAGCCCTTGTAGGCCACGCGGCCTTCGATGCCTTCCGGCACGAGCTTGTCGATGTTCGCCGAGTTGTCCTGGAAGTAGCGGTCCGCCGCGCCGTCCTTCATCGCGCCGACCGAGCCCATGCCGCGATACGCCTTGTACTGGCGGCCCTGGAACAGGAACACGTCGCCCGGCGACTCTTCGGTGCCCGCGAGCATGCTGCCCATCATGACGACGTTCGCGCCCGCCGCGAGCGCCTTCGCGACGTCGCCCGAGAAGCGCACGCCGCCGTCCGCGATACACGGCACGCCGCTGCCGCGCAGCGCTTCCGACACGTTGGCGATCGCGGTGATCTGCGGCACGCCCACGCCGGCGACGATCCGCGTCGTGCAGATGGAGCCGGGACCGATGCCGACCTTCACCGCATCCGCGCCGTATTCGACGAGCGCCTTCGCGGCCGCCGCCGTCGCGATATTGCCGCCGATGACCTGCACCCGCGGATAGTTCTGCTTGACCCAGCGCACGCGCTCCAGCACGCCCTGGCTGTGGCCGTGCGCGGTATCGACCACGATCACGTCGACGCCTGCCTGCGCGAGCAGATCCACGCGCTCTTCATTGTCCGGACCCACGCCCACTGCCGCGCCCACGCGCAGCTTGCCGTCTTCGTCCTTGCACGCGTCCGGGTTCTCGGTCTGCTTCGTGATGTCCTTCACGGTCATCAGGCCGCGCAGTTCGAACGCGTCGTTGACCACGAGCACGCGTTCCAGGCGATGGCTATGCATCAGCGCCTTCGCTTCGGCGAGCGACGTGCCTTCCTTGACCGTCACGAGGCGCTCGCGCGGCGTCATGATGTTGCGCACCGGCTCATCCAGACGCTCTTCGAAGCGCAGGTCGCGGTTCGTCACGATGCCGATGAGTTGCGCGCCTTCCACCACCGGGAAGCCGGAAATGCCGTGTTGCTGCGTCAACGCGATCACGTCGCGCACGCGCATTTGCGGCGGCACGGTGATCGGATCGCGCACGACGCCCGATTCGAAGCGCTTCACCTTCGCGACTTCGCGCGCCTGTTCCTTTGCGGTGAGATTCTTGTGGACGATGCCGATGCCGCCCATCTGCGCCATTGCAATGGCGAGCCGGCCTTCGGTGACCGTGTCCATGGCGGCGGACACGAGGGGCATGTTCAGGGAGATGTTGCGAGTCAGCTGGGATTTCAGGCTGGTGTCGCGCGGGAGAACGCTGGAGAACGCGGGCACGAGGAGCACGTCATCGAACGTGAGTGCTTTCTGGATCAGACGCATGGCAAATCCTATGGGCGCAAAAGCAGATTATACCGATAGTTCCCCGGGTTTTCACTGTCTGGACAGCAGGTTACGTCATCTCCGTGCAAAGATCGGGCCAGTTTTCCGCCCGCTCGCGGTGCACGTTTCGACAAGACGCCCGCCCGGTGACGCATGTAACCTCCGCCGTCGATCGGATCAAGGCAGGAGTCGGGTAATGCAGCGCGGTGTGATGTACGGAATGCTGGCGGGAGCCATCTGGGGTTTCATCTTTCTCGCGCCGCGCCTTCTGCCGGATTTTTCGCCGCTGATGCTGAGCATCGGGCGTTATCTGATGTACGGCGCGGTATCGGTGGCCGTCGCGTTACCGTTCGCGCGCAGGCTCCTTGCCAAGCTGACCCGCGCGGATCTCGTCGCGCTCGTGAAGCTCGCGCTCGTCGGCAACCTGCTCTACTACATGCTGCTTGCGAGCGCGGTGCAGCTCGTGGGCGTGGCGCCGTCGTCGCTGATCGTCGGCATTCTGCCGGTGACGGTCACGCTCGCCGGAAGACGCGATCACGGCGCGGTCGAACTGAAGCGCCTCGTGGCGCCGCTGCTGCTCGTGGTCGCAGGAATCGCGTGCATCAACTTCGACGTATTCCGCGATGTGCTCAGCGGCGCCGCCACGCATGCCGGCGATGCACCCGCCACGAGCGTGCTAACGCGCATGGCCGGGCTCGCGTGCGCGGTCGGCGCGCTGGCGTCGTGGACGTGGTACGCGGTCGTCAACGCGCGCTATTTGCAGGCGAATCATCACTTCGACGGCAATGAGTGGTCCGTGCTGTGGGGCATCGTCACGGGCGTGCTCGGGGCGGCGCTCGGCGCGATCGTCTGGATGCTTCCTGCCGGGACGGTGCAGGCGGCGGTGCCGGACGCACGCTGGCATATCTTCTGGATCGTGTGCGCGGCGCTCGCCACGGGCGGATCGTGGCTCGGCAACATGCTGTGGAACGCGGCGGCGAAGCGCTTGCCGCTCACGCTCTCCGGTCAGATGATCGCGTTCGAAACGCTCTTCGCGCTGCTCTACGCTTTTGTCTACGACGGCCGATGGCCACGCGTGCCGGAAGTGCTGGCTATTGTGCTGCTGCTCGCGGGCGTGAGCTGGTCGGTGCGGCAGCATGCAGTCGAGCCGGCTGGCGCGGCGAAGGAAGCGCCGGCGCACTGAATCAACGCTGAATTAACGCGAGTCCTTCGACTGCCACTTGCGGCCTTCGATCGATCCCGCCTTGCGCGCCTTGTCGACGCGTCGTTGGCGCGCCATTTTCGGATCGACCTTGAGCGGCCGGTAAATCTCGACGCGATCCAGGTCCGCCAACGTCGCGTCCAGCGTCTTCAACTTGCCGAACACGCCGACTTTCTGCGCCGCCAGATCGATCTCCGGGTGTGCGTTCAGCACCCCACTCGCCTCGATCGCTTCGCGCACGGTCGCGCCATCGCCGAGTTCGACGTGCGCGTAGAAACTGTCGCCGCCGGGCAGGCCGTAGCAAACATCGACGTGCAGGTTCATTTCTTGCCGTAGCGCTGGTCGGCGCGCTTCACGAAGGAATCGACGAAGGTGTTCGCGATATGGCTGAACACCGGCCCGATGATCTTCTCGAGGATCACGTTGGCGAACTCGTAGTGCAGCGCGAATTCGATCTTGCAGGCATCGGCGCGCAGCGGCGTGAAGCGCCAGGAGCCCGTGAACTTCTTGAACGGACCGCTCAGAAACTCCATGTCGATATGCGTCGGGCGCTTGTGAACGTTGCGCGTCGCGAAGTGCTGCTTGATGCCCTTGAAGCTGATGTCGATCTTCGCTTCCATGCCGTTTTCGTCATGACGCCCGATTTCGACGCCGCCGCACCACGGCAGGAAGTTCGGGTAATCGGCGACATTGGTGACGAGGTCGAACATTTCTTCCGCCGAATGACGGATCAACACGGTTTTCTGGACGTCGGCCATAAGGGCGCAGCGGGTGGCTTGAGAAGGTGGCGGCGCGTGCGGCCCGCGAAGACGGCTTCGTCTGTCAGGCGGCGCGCTGCTAAAATCGTGATTTTAAACGAGTTGGGCACTTTCCATTCATGAGCATCATTGACAACAGAAAAGCATTCTTCGATTACTTCATCGAGGAACGCTACGAGGCCGGTCTCGTGCTCGAAGGCTGGGAAGTCAAGGCGCTGCGCGCAGGCCGCGCGCAGATCAAGGAAGGTTACGTCGTCATCAAGAACGGCGAGCTGTTTCTGATCGGTACGCACATCAGCCCGCTGCCCGAAGCATCGAAGTTCGCGAATCTCGATCCGGTACGCACGCGCAAGCTGCTGTTGCATCGCGAGCAGATCGACAAGCTCATCGGCAAGGTCGAGCAACGCGGTCATACGCTCGTGCCGCTCAACTTTCACTACAAAGAAGGCCGCGTGAAGTGCGAGATCGGGCTCGCGAAGGGCAAGAAGCTGCACGACAAGCGCGAGACGGAAAAGAAGCGCGACTGGGAACGCGAACGTGGCCGTCTCATGCGTACGGCAACGCGATGAGAAAACGGGCGCTCACGAGCGCCCCGTCTTGTTTCAACTCTTCCGGATCACTCCGCCGCCCTCGCCCTTCACGATTGCGAGCGCCGACGCGATCATCGAACTCATATCCGACATGTTGCCCGGCACGATCAGCGTATTGCCGGACTTCGCGATGTTCCCGAACGCGCCGACATACTGCTCCGCGACCTTCAGGTTGACGGCTTCCATGCCGCCTGTCGTCTGGATCGCCGCCCCGATCTTCTCGATGGCCTGCGCGTTGGCTTCAGCCACCGCGAGAATCGCCGCTGCTTCGCCCTGCGCCTGATTGATCGCCGCCTGACGCTCGCCCTCGGACTTCTGGATGGCGGCCTCGCGCGCGCCCGACGCCAGATTGATCTGCTCCTGCTTGCGCCCTTCCGATGCCGCGATCAGCGCGCGCTTCTCACGCTCAGCCGTGATCTGCGCCTGCATCGCGTGAAGAATTTCCTTCGGCGGCGTCAGGTCTTTGATCTCGTAGCGCAGCACCTTCACGCCCCAGTTCGACGCGGCTTCGTCGAGCGCATTGACGATGCTGTGATTGATGTACTCGCGCTCCTCGAACGTCTTGTCGAGTTCCAGTTTGCCGATGACCGAGCGCAGTGTCGTCTGCGAAAGCTGCGTGATGGCGATCACGAAATTGCTCGATCCATACGACGCCTTCATCGGATCCGTAACCTGAAAATACAGCACGCCGTCCACCTGCAACTGCGTGTTGTCGCGCGTGATGCAGACCTGACTCGGCACGTCGAGCGGAATCTCCTTGAGCACGTGCTTGTACGCGATTCGATCCACAAACGGCAGCACGATGTTGAGCCCCGGCGTGAGCGTGGCGTGATAGCGACCGAGCCGCTCGAGCACCCATGCGTGTTGCTGCGGAACGATCTTCACCGTTTTGGACACGATCACGACCGCGATGACGAGCACAATCAGCGCGAAGTACATTGACATCTTTTTCTCCTAATCAAGCTAGCGTTTGGCCGCCACGATGAGGCGATTGCCGTCGAGCGCCGTGATGCGATAAAGCCGCGCCCCTTCCGATTCGCCCGGCGCAAGCTCAACGTCCCATTGCGCGCCGCGATACATCGTCCGCGCGCGACGGTCGCGCCATTGATCGACTTCGATGGTCGCGCCGATATCGAGGTTGACGGCGGCATCATGCGAAGCATCGCTGCGCCGCTTCCAGTTGCCGAAGCGCGAACGCCGCAGCACCACGACCGCGATCAGCGCGATGACCGCCGCCGCGCCCATCTGCACATGCGGCAGCGCACCGGCCACGAACGCGATCCCGCCCGCGATCATGCCGAGCGCGATCATCAGCAGATAAAACGTGCCGGTGAATAGCTCCGCGACGATCAAGGCGCCCGCCGCGGCCCACCAGAACAAGCCGCCCGTTAGCATCATGGGTCTCCAAACGAAAACACCCCGGAAAGGTCCGGGGTGTTTTTTATAGCATGCCGCGCTTATGCGTAAGCAAGCGGAAAGGCGCGATTACCACTCATTTTGACAAGGTCTTCGCGAGTTGCTGCCACGTGTCGATGATCGTGTCCGGATTCAGCGACATCGACTCGATGCCTTCCTTCGCCAGCCACTCGGCGAGGTCCGGATGATCCGACGGCCCCTGCCCGCAAATGCCCACGTACTTGTTCAGGCGCAAACACGTTTCGATGGCGCGCTTCAGCATGAACTGCACGGCTTCGTCGCGCTCGTCGAAGTCGGCGGCGAGCAGTTCCATGCCGGAATCGCGGTCGAGGCCGAGCGTCAACTGCGTCAGGTCGTTCGAGCCGATCGAGAAGCCGTCGAAGCGCTCCAGGAACTGCTCGGCGAGAATGGCGTTGGACGGCACTTCGCACATCATCACGAGCTTGAGGTCGTTGACGCCGCGCTCCAGACCGAACTTCTTCAGCAGTTCGACCACGCGGTCCGCCTGCTTCAGCGTGCGCACGAACGGCACCATGATCTGCACGTTGTCGAGACCCATCTCCTCGCGCACCTTCTTCAGCGCGATGCATTCCATATGGAACGCCTCGGCGAAGTCTTCCGCGATATAACGCGATGCGCCGCGGAAACCGAGCATCGGATTCTCTTCGTCCGGCTCGTAGCGCGAACCGCCGATCAGCTTCTTGTACTCGTTCGACTTGAAGTCCGACAGACGCACGATGACGGGCTTCGGATAGAACGCCGCCGCGATCGTGGCGATACCTTCCGTCAGCTTGTCGACGTAGAACGCTCGCGGCGATGCGTGACCGCGCGCAACGCTCTCGACCGCCTTCTTGAGGTCCGCATCGACATTCGGGTACTCCAGAATCGCCTTCGGATGCACGCCGATGTTGTTGTTGATGATGAACTCGAGCCGCGCGAGGCCGACGCCCGCGTTCGGCAACTGCGCGAAGTCGAACGCGAGTTGCGGGTTGCCAACGTTCATCATGATCTTGACCGGAATCTTAGGCAGTTCGCCGCGCTGGACTTCGGTCACTTCGGTTTCGAGCAGGCCGTCGTAGATCTTGCCTTCGTCGCCTTCCGCGCACGACACGGTGACGAGCGCGCCGTCCTTCAGCACGTCGGTGGCGTCGCCGCAGCCGACCACCGCCGGCACGCCCAGCTCACGCGCGATGATCGCCGCGTGGCAGGTGCGCCCGCCGCGATTCGTCACGATAGCCGATGCGCGCTTCATCACCGGCTCCCAGTTCGGATCGGTCATGTCGGCGACCAGCACGTCGCCCGGCTGCACGCGCTCCATCTCCGACGGATCGTGAATGACGCGCACGGGGCCCGCGCCGATCTTCTGGCCGATCGCGCGGCCGGTTGCAATGACGTTCGACTGGCCCTTGAGCTTGAAGCGCATCTCGGCCTTGCCGGCTGCCTGGCTTTTCACCGTTTCGGGACGCGCCTGGAGGATGAACAGCTTGCCGTCGCGGCCGTCCTTGCCCCACTCGATGTCCATCGGACGCTGATAATGCTTCTCGATGATCACCGCGTACTTCGCCAGTTCGATCACGTCTTCGTCCGAGATCGAGAAGCGGTTGCGCTGCTCGTGCGGCACGTCGACGGTCTTCACGCGGCCCGGCTCGCCCGGCTGCGTGAACTCCATCTTGATGAGCTTCGAGCCGATGGAACGGCGGATGATCGGATACTTGTCCTGCGCGAGCGTGGTCTTGAAGACGTGGAATTCGTCCGGATTCACCGCGCCCTGCACGACCGTTTCACCCAGGCCGTAGCTCGACGTGATGAACACGGTTTCCTTGAAGCCCGATTCCGTGTCGATGGTGAACATGACGCCGGCCGCGCCGACGTCCGAGCGCACCATGCGCTGCACGCCCGCCGACAACGCGACTTCAGCATGCGTGAAGCCCTTGTGGACGCGATAAGAAATGGCGCGGTCGTTATAAAGCGACGCGAACACGTGCTTCATGCGATCGAGGACGTCCTCGATGCCGACCACGTTCAGATAGCTTTCCTGCTGGCCCGCGAACGATGCGTCGGGCAAGTCCTCGGCGGTCGCGGACGAACGCACGGCGAACGAAAGCTCTTCGGGCGAGCCCTTTTGCAGGACTTCGAATTGACGGCGGATCTCGTCTTCGAGACGCGGCTGCAGCGGCGCGTCGACGATCCACTGGCGGATTTCCTTGCCCGCTTCGGCAAGCGACTTCACGTCGTCGACGTCGAGCGTTTCGAGACGTTTGGCGATGCGGTCGGTCAGGTCGTTATGCTGCAGGAAGTCGCGGAATGCGAGCGCGGTCGTGGCAAAGCCCGTCGGCACGCTGACGCCGGCTTCGGAAAGCTGGCTGATCATTTCGCCGAGCGACGCATTCTTGCCACCGACGATTTCCACGTCGGTCATTCGCAACTGCTCGAATGGAACTACATACGCCTGATCCTTTGCGACATCGTTCGCAACATTGACTGCGTTAGTCATACAAGCCCCTAAGGTGGATGGAATTCACGATCGCACGAGTGGGCTCGCATGCGGCGGCGCTCATTGGAAAGCGCCGCCGCATCTCGTACAACCTGTTTGATAAGCCTTCGCGGAAGTCATGCGCCCGCGCGATTGCCGCGCGAAGCGAAAGAAACGAATGAAGCGGCCGGCCGAATGTGCTCGAAATCATGGGTTTTCTACCGCAAAATCCATGAAATACCCGCGATTCGACGAAAATCCGGTTCAAATTGTCCGCAATTGCTTATCGAACAGGTTGCCGCTATTCTACCGTGCCGATTATCAAATTTGTCTCGGCAGGGACAGTAATTCCACGGCAAAATCGAGGTGTTTGACGCCTCAGGGTTCGCCCGCGCACATGAACACGCGCACGCACGGGCCGACCAATGTAACACAGGGTCTCGCCGGAACGCCGTGTCGCTGGCGTCACCGTTTGAGCGCTCTCCATGCAACTCGTTCCCTTCTGATCACCCGCCGATGCCGCCTTCCGTATTCATCGTTTCCGACGGTACTGGGATCACTGCCGAAACCTTCGCGCATTCGATCCTCGCCCAGTTCGACCAAAAATTCCGGCTCGTGCGCGTGCCGTTCGTCGATTCCATCGACAAGGCGCACGCCACCGTCGAGAAGATCAACGAAGCCGTTTCGCTCGACGGGCGGCGGCCGATCGTCTTCACGACGCTCGTCGACAGCGAATCGAACGAGATCGTCAAGCGCTGCAACGCGCTCGTGCTCGACATGTTCCAGACGTTCATCGAGCCGCTCGAACACGAATTCGAGATCAAGTCGACGCACGCGATGGGCCGCGTTCACCAGAACGCCGATACCGAGGAGTACAAGAACCGCATCGAGGCGATCAACTTCTCGCTCGCGCACGACGACGGCCAGTCGAACCGCAACCTCACCGAAGCGGATGTGATCCTGGTCGGCGTATCGCGCAGCGGCAAGACGCCGACGAGCCTCTATCTGGCAATGCAATATGGTGTAAAGGCGGCGAACTATCCGCTGATTCCGGAAGACTTCGAGCGCGGCAAGCTGCCGACGCCGCTTTTGGATCATCGCGAAAAGATGTTCGGGCTGTCCATCGATCCGCAGCGGCTCGCGGAAATCCGCAACGAACGGCGGCCCGGCAGCAAGTACGCCGCGCTGGAGAATTGCCGCTACGAGATCAACGAAGCGGAAAGCATGATGAAGCGCGAAGGCATCAAGTGGCTCTCGTCGACACACAAGTCGATCGAGGAAATCGCCACGACGATCCTGCAGGAAATCAAGCCGGAGCGGCCGTCGTACTATTGACGAAGCGTCAACCGCGCTGCTGGCGGCATTGCTCGAAGAGACAGATCGCCGCCGCAGCCGCCACGTTCAGCGATTCCATGCCGCCCGGCTGTGGAATGGTCACGCGATGCGTCACGGCATCGCGCCATACCTGCGACACGCCCGCGCCTTCGTTGCCGAAGACCCACGCGAGCGGCGTCGAGAGATCGCAATCGTAGATGGCCACGGCGCCATGCGAATCCGTGATGGTGACCGGCACGTCGAGCCGCGCGATGAGATCGGACGGCTCGGCCTCCTCGTAGATATCTAGCAGGAAGTGGGCGCCCATGCCCGAGCGCAGCACCTTGGCCGACCACGCATACGCCGTCCCCGGCGCGCAGAACACGCGCGTGATGCCGGCGGCGGCGGCGCTGCGAAGAATGGAGCCGACATTGCCCGCGTCCTGAAGGCCGTCGAGAATCACGCAGGTTTCGCGCACGCGCTCGGGCAAGGCCGCGTCGATCTTCTCGACCAGCAGCAACATGCCGACGCCATGCACGACGCTCGAAAGCTGGCCGAAGAGCGCATCCGGCAAAACGACCACCCGCCTTTCCTCGATACGCGCCACGATATCGCGCGCCTCCGCATGCGTGAGCGCGCCTTCGGTGACGACACAGGTTTCCGGCTGGCCGGCTGTATCGAGAAAAGCAGACGCGAGGTGCAGGCCTTCGAGCAGCGCATGGCCGCTTCGGCGCTGCTGCGCGGTGGAGCCGGCGAGCGCCTTCAGGCGCTTATAGAGCGGATTGTCCCGCGAAGTGATGGATTTCACGTTGATTGAGCCGCGGTCGGAACGTCAGAATGCGAGCGCGTCGGAGTCGCCGTCGAGCGTCTCGGCGGCGTGCAGCACTTCCGGCGCGATCTCCGGCAGCACCGAACCGAAGAAGAGCGCATGCGCCTCGCGCACCGGCGCGAACGACCGGCGATGATGCTCGCACGGCCCATGCTCGCGCAGCGCCTTGAGATGCTGCGGCGTGCCGTATCCGGAATGCGTCGCGAAACCGTACACCGGAAACGTCTCGTGCAACTCGACCAGCATGCGGTCGCGTGTGACCTTCGCGAGAATGGATGCCGCCGAAATCTGCTTGACGAGCGCGTCGCCGCCGATCACGGCTTCGCTGCGAATCGACAACGTCGGGCAGCGGTTGCCGTCGACCTTGACGAGCGTCGGCGCCACGCCGAGACCCTCGACCGCGCGCTTCATCGCGAGCATCGTCGCGTGCAGGATGTTGATGGTGTCGATCTCTTCGACGCTCGCCGACGCAATGCAGAACGCCAGCGCGCGATCGACGATCTTCTCGTACAGCTCTTCGCGCCTCTTGGCGGTCAGCGCTTTGGAGTCGTCGAGGCCGTTGATTCGGGGTTTGGCCGGATCGAAGATAACGGCTGCGGCCACGACCGGTCCGGCGAGCGGACCGCGCCCGGCTTCATCGACACCGCAGATGATGTCGAACGGCGAACTGAAATCCAGCCCGCCTTGCGTTTTTTGCTGACTGGCCTGACGCGCCATTACCGCGCCCCTCGTGTTTCCAGCACTCGCGCGACGGCCTCGGCCGCCCGCTGCGACGTGTTCTGCCGCAGCGCAATGTGCATGTCCGTGAAGATTTCCGTCAGGGTACGGCGGTTGGCGTCGTCGTTCAACTGTTTCAGCGTGGCGTCGGCGAGCGCTTCGGGCGTCGCGAAATGCTGAAGAATCTCTGGCACGACGAACCGCCCCGCGAGAATGTTCGGCAAGCCGACGTAAGGCAAGTAACCCTGCCGCTTCATGATCTGGCCCGTGAGCCAGGGCACCTTGTACGAGATGACCATCGGCTTCTTGAGCAGCGCGGCTTCGAGCGTCACCGTTCCGCTTTTCACGAGGATGGCGTCGGCGGCGGTCATTGCGGTTTGCGCGCGCCCATCGGTGATCGTGAGCGACAGATGCGGATGCGCGTCCACGAGCGGCTGGAGCAGTTCGCGCAGCGCCGGGTTGGCGGCGGGCATCAGAAAGCGCACGCCCGGCTCGCGAAGCTGCATGAGCTCCATGGCGTCGAAGAATGTCGGGCCGATCAGCGCGATCTCCGAGCGCCGGCTGCCCGGCAACACGGCGATCACCGGACCGCCTTCCGCGATGCCCAGCTCGCGCCGCGCGCCGGCGACATCGGGTTCGAGCGGAATTTCATCGGCGAGCGGATGGCCGACATAGGTCGACGCCACGCCCGCTTTCTGCATCAGCGCGGTTTCGAACGGAAACACGCACAGCATGTGATCGACGGCCTTCACGATCTTCTTGATGCGCCCGCCGCGCCACGCCCAGATGGACGGACACACGAAATGCACGGTGGGAATACCCGCCTCGCGCAGCGGCTGCTCCAAGCCGAAGTTGAAATCGGGCGCATCGACGCCGATGAACACCGACGGCGGCTCCGCCAGCAACTGGCGCTTGAGTTCGTTGCGAATGCCGAGAATTTCGGGAATATGCCGCAGCGCTTCGACGTAACCGCGCACGGTGAGCTTGTCCATCGGCCAGTGCGCTTCGAAGCCCGCCGATGTCATGCGCGGTCCGCCGATGCCGCTATACCGCGTGCCGGCGGGCAACAGCGCCTGCAGGCCGTTCAGCAGCGACGCCGCGAGCAAATCGCCGGAGGGCTCGCCCGCGACCATCGCGATGCGCGGGGCAGTGGTGATCAGCGTCATCGAAAAAGCGCGTTCAGCGGATGATGCCGCGCTGCGACGCCGCGATGAAGTCGGTGAACGCCTTGACGGGCACATCGCCCTCGCCGCCCGCCACGCTCAGTTCGCGCAGTTGCGCCTTCGCCTCTTCGAGCGACAGCCCGCTCTTGTAGACGATGCGATACGCCGAGCGCAGCGCCGAAATGGCGTCCGGCGTGAAGCCGCGCCGGCGCAAGCCTTCAACGTTGATGCCGTGCGGCTCCGCCTTGTTGCCGGCGGCTATCACGAACGGCGGCACGTCCTGCACGAGCGCGGAAGCGCCGCCCAGCATGGAATGCGCGCCGATTCGCACGAACTGGTGTACGCCCGACATGCCGCCGACGATCGCGTGATCGCCCACCGTGACGTGCCCCGCGAGTTGCGCGTTGCTCGACATGATGACGTTGTTGCCCAGCCGGCAGTCGTGGCCGACGTGCACGTAAGCCATGATCCAGCAATCGTCGCCGATGGAAGTCAGGCCCTGATCCTGCACCGTGCCGGTATGCAGCGTCGTGAATTCGCGGATGGTGTTGCGGTCGCCGATTTCCAGACGCGTCGGCTCGTCCTTGTACTTCATGTCCTGCGGCCGGCCGCCGACGGACGCGTAATGGCCGATGCGGTTGTCGCGGCCGATCGTCGTATGCCCTTCGATCACGCTATGCGAGCCGATGGTCGTGCCCGCGCCGATGACGACGTTCGCACCGACGATCGCATACGGTCCGATCTCGACGGAACCGTCGATCTGAGCGCCCGGCTCGATAATCGCGGTGGGGTGAATGATGGTCATGCGCCTCGCCTCTGAATGCTGTGTTTCGCCACGCTGGTTGTCGTACGCTCTTCGTTCGCTACGATCACGCGCTGGCGTCCGTGTTCTTCACGGTACACATGAGTTCGGCTTCGGCGGCGGTCACGCCATCCACTTCGGCGCGTGCCTTGAACTTCCAGATGCCTCGCATGTACCGCTCGAAGTTGACGTTGAGGATCAGTTGATCGCCCGGTTCGACCACGCGCTTGAAGCGCGCGCCATCGATGCCGACGAAGTAGTACAGCGTCGTCGTCGGATCGTGCGGCTCTTCAGCGAAAGTCAGCAGCGCGGCGGTTTGCGCGAGCGCTTCGAGAATCAGCACGCCGGGCATCACGGGCCGCGTCGGGAAATGTCCCTGAAAAAACGGCTCGTTGATCGTCACGTTCTTCAACGCTTTGATGCTCTTGTGCGGCTCGAGTTCGAGCACGCGGTCCACGAGCAGGATCGGATACCGATGCGGCAGCAGCGTGAGGATCTTGTGGATGTCGAGGTTGATTTTTTCTGTGCTCATGGTCGTTCTGCTCGCGCGTCTCGTGCGCGGAAATGGATCGCGGGCGCGCAACGCCCGCTTGAAATCTACGATGCTGTGCCGTGTGGCTTCGACCGGCCCGCACGCCGGATGCGCGTGCTGGCGGGCGGTCAGGCTTCGTCGGTCTTTTTCTCGGTCAGCGCCGCTTCCAGCGCCTTGATGCGATCGCGCAGCTTGTCCAGGTTGCGGACCAGCGCGGCGCTCTTGTTCCAGTCCGCGTGGCTCACGGCCGGGAACGCGCTCGTGTACATGCCGGGCTTGTTGAGCGACTTCGACACGCCAGACTGCGCCGTGACGATGACATGGTCCGCAAGCGTCACGTGACCCGCGATGCCCACGGCCCCGCCGATCATGCAATGCTTGCCGATGTTCGTGCTGCCCGCGATGCCCGCGCAGCCGGCAATGACCGTGTACGCGCCGATGCGGCAGTTATGGCCGATCTGCACGAGATTGTCTATCTTCACGCATTCTTCGATGACGGTGTCCGCCATTGCGCCGCGATCGATCGTCGTGTTCGCGCCGATCTCCACATCGTCGCCGATATCCACGGCGCCGACCTGCGGAATCTTCACCCAGCTTCCGGTGCGGGCATCGCCCTCGCCGACGAAGTCCGGCGCAAAACCGAAGCCGTCCGCGCCGATCACCGCGCCGGCATGCACGATCACGCGCGCGCCGAGCTTGCAGCCATGATAGACGGTGACGTGGGGATACAGATGAACGTCGTCGCCGAGCTTGACGCCACGGCCAACGGACACGCCCGCGTCCAGCTTCACGCGCTCGCCGACGACCGCGCCCGCCTCCACCGTCACGTGCGGACCGATCACCGCGCTCGCCGCGACCTTGGCGGCCGGATCGATGTACGCGCTCGGATGCACGCCCGGCTGTGCCTTCGGCGCGGACAGTTCGATGAACGCCTGCGCCACGCGCGCGAAGTAAGCGTAAGGATTCGGCGTAACGATGAAATTGCTGCCCTCACGCGGCGTCCCGAGCTTGTCGAGGTCAGCCTGCGAGATCAGCACTGCGCCCGCGCGGGTCGTCTCGACCTGCGGCAAATACTTCTGGTTCGCGAGAAACGCGAGTTGCGCCGGGCCGGCCTTGTCGAGCGGCGCGAGGCCCTCGACGCGATGCGCGCCCTGACCCACCACTTCGCCGCCAAAGCGCTTGACCAGTTCGTCGAGCGTGATCGCCATGCCTGATGCCATGCGTATGAAGACTCCTCGTCAGTTCGGGCTCGCGCCGCCGGTCTGGCTCGTGGCGGCGAGCGCCTTCAGCACCTGATCCGTAATGTCGATGCGCGGACTCACGTACACCGCCTCCTGCACGATCAGATCGTAGTGCTGCTGTTCCGCGATCTGCTTGATGACCTTGTTCGCGCGATCCAGCACCGCCGCGAGTTCCTCGTTGCGGCGCTGGTTCAGGTCTTCACGGAATTCGCGCTGCTTGCGCTGAAAGTCCGCGTCGAGTTGCGCGAGATCGCGCTGGCGCGCCGCGCGGTCGGTGGGCGCCATCGACGGACCGTTCTTGTCGATGTTGTCGGACATCGACTTGAGCCGTTGCGCCATGTCCTGCAGAGCCTTGTCGCGCTTGGAGAACTCCTGCTCCAGCTTCGACTGGGCCGCCTTCGCAGCCGACGACTCGCGCAGGATGCGATCCGAATTCACCGCTGCAATGCGCGCTTCCTGAGCGTCCGCTTTCGCGCCCGCGCCGAGGCCGAGAAACATCGACAACGCAAGAGCCAGCGCCATGTGTTTCGAGAGCTTACCGGTTCGCAAAGTGTTCCTCACGTTACGTCGAAATGAATGAAGTCCTGTTCCTGAGAGCTTGACGCGCTTAGAACGCCGTACCGATCTGGAACTGGAACTTCTGGTACTGGTCGCCATCGTGCTTCTGCAGCGGGAAGCCGAGCGAGAGCTTGAGCGGGCCGATCGGCGAAATCCACGCGAGACCCACACCATAGCCGTAGCGCAGGCCGTTCGCACCGTTGGTCGTGCCGCCCTGGCCCGGGTCGCCCCAGACGTTACCGGCATCGAGGAACGTGAACACACGCAGCGTGCGGTCGTAGCCGGTGCCCGGCAGCGGGAACGTCAGTTCGATATTGCCGACTGCCATGCGCGAACCGCCGATCGGATCGTTCGTGGTCGCGTCGCGCGGACCCAGCGAGCTCGGCGAGTAGCCACGCACCGAACCGATACCGCCCGCGTAGTAGTTCTTGAAGATCGGGTACGTCTGACCTTGCAGGCCCTTGCCGTAGCCGCCCTGCAGGTTGAAGCCGAGCACGAAGCCGCGCGCGAACGAGTAGTAATACTGGAACTGCGCGTCGAACTTGGCGTACGTCGTGTTGCCGAGCGGCGTGCCGTATTCCGCGTTCGACTGCAGGTAGTAACCACGGCTCGGCACGAGCGCGCTGTCGCGATTGTCGCGCGACCAGCCAACCGTGAGCGGGTAGTTGTTCACCACGCGCCCGAATTCCTTAACGTAGTTCTTATACGACTGCGGCGTGCTCGCATCCACGTCCATCGTGTTCTGTTCGGCGCCGACGCCGAAGAACACCGTGTCCTGCTCCGAGAACGGGATGCCGAACTTCGTGTCCGCACCCATCGTGATGATCTTGAAGCTCGAATCCGTCGAGTAATACAGCGGCTGATACGTGCGGTAGTACGCGTCGGTAATGCGCTTGATGCCGTCGATGGTGAAGTACGGATCCACCTGCGTGACGGTCAGCGTGCGGTACGTCTTCGCGGTGTTGACGTTCACCGAAAGGCTCGTGCCCGAACCGAACACGTTGTCCTGCGACACGCCCGCCGAGAGCACCACCTTGTCCGTCGACGAGAAGCCCGCGCCCAGCGTGATGGCGCCGGTCGGCTTTTCGGCCACCTTGACGTCCACATCGACCTGGTCGTTCGTGCCTTCCACCGGCGTCGTGGTGACGTCCACGTCCGTGAAGTAGCCGAGACGATTGACGCGATCCTTCGACAGCGCGAGGCGGCTCGAATCGAACCACGAGCTTTCGAGCTGGCGCATTTCGCGACGCACCACTTCGTCGCGGGTGCGCGTGTTGCCGACGATGTTCACGCGCCGCACGTATACGCGGCGGCTCGGCTCGACGTTCAGCGTGAGCGCGACGGTGTGATGCGTCTGATCGATTTCGGGCTGCGCGTTGACCTGCGCAAACGCGTAACCGTATTCGCCGAGCTTGTCGACGATCGCCTTGGTGGTTGCTTGCAGCTTTTCAGCGGAGAACAACTGACCCGGCTTCACCGTGATCAGCTTGGTGAGTTCCGCTTCGCGGTCGAGCAGATTGCCCGACAGTTTCACGCTGCTGACCTTGTACGGCTCGCCTTCATGCACGGCGACCGTCAGGTACATGTCCTTCTTGTCCGGCGAAATCGACACCTGTGTCGAGTCGATGCTGAATTCGAGATAGCCGTGATTCAGATAGTACGAGCGCACGTTCTCCAGGTCGCCGGTCAGCTTTTCCTTCGCGTAGAGATCGCTCTTCGTGTACCAGGAGAACCAGTTCGGCGTGGACAACTGCATTTCGCCGAGCAAGGTGCCGGAACTGACCGCGTGATTGCCGACGAAGTTGATCTGGCGAATCTTCGCGCTCGGGCCTTCGGCGACCGAAAACAGAATGGATACGCGATTGCGGTCGACCGGCGTGACCGTGGTCGTGACTTCCGCCGCGTAATAACCGCGCGTCAGGTACTGGCGCTTGAGTTCCTGCTCCGCTTTGTCCAGCAGCGACTTGTCGTAGGAGCGGCCTTGCGACAGACCGACCGAGCGCAGCGCCTTCGTGATGGTGTCCTTGTCGAACTCATGCAGGCCGGTGAACTCGATGTTCGAGATGGCCGGACGTTCCTGCACCTGCACGACCACCACGTTGCCCTCGGTGGCGATCTGCACGTCGTTGAAGAAGCCCGTTGCATACAGCGCGCGAATCGCTTCGGAGGCCTTGTCGTCGGAGAACGTGTCGCCTTGCTTGATCGGCAGGTAGTTGAACACGGAGCCCGGCTCGATGCGTTGGAGACCTTCGATCCGGATATCCTGCACGACGAACGGCGTGGTGGCGTGTGCCGCCATGCCCGTTGCGGCGAGCGCCGCGGCCACAGCCGACTTAGGAACAAAGCGATGAGGTTTGAACAACGTGCTTCCCCAGTATTTAAAGCTGCATTCGTTCCGGCGGTCGCTCTTGTCGCGCCGCCAGAGATTATCAAAATGGATCAAAAACGGATCAGGCGAGTCAGGTCGTTGAACAGCGCGATCATCGACAGAGCGACGATGCACACGAGGCCCGCCCGTTGCAGAACCAGCTGCCAGCGATCGGACACCGCCTTGCCGGTAACGGCTTCAACCAAATAATATAACAGATGCCCACCGTCCAATACCGGAATCGGTAACAAGTTCAACACACCGAGGCTGATACTGACGAGCGCCAAAAAGGAAACGAAGGCCGTCATGCCGAGGCGCGCGCTCTTGCCTGCGTAATCCGCGATCGTCACCGGCCCCGACAGGTTCTTGAGCGACGCTTCGCCGACGATCATCCGCCCGAACATCCGCAGCGAATAGACACTGATGTCCCACGTGCGGTTCACGCCGAGGCGAAGGCTCTCGAACGGACCATAGCGTACGTCCACGGTCGGCAGCTGATTGGCGAGCGCGGCACCAATCCGGCCGATGTCCTTGCCCGTCGATGCATCGCGCTTCACGTCCGGCACGATCTGCACCGTATCGCGCCTAGCTTGATTGCCGTCGCCGCGTTCGATGACGAGCGTCACCGGCTTGCCGCCATGCGACTTCACGTAGTCGATGAAGCGCGTCGCGCTGTCGATCGGGCGGCCGTCGATGGCGCGCAGCCTGTCTCCGGCGACGAGGCCGCTCTTCTGCGCGGCACTGCCCGCTTCCACGCCCGCGACCGTCAGCGTGCCGCCGCCCGGCGTGAAACCGAGCTTGTCCATGAAGTCCTGCTCGGCGTCGGCGTCCGTGATGCCCGAGACCGTCAACGGGAAATCGAACGTGCCGTCATGCGTCTTCGCCGTCAGCACGATGTTCCGATGATCGAACGATGCATCCAGCAGCTTCCAGCGCAGATCCGACCACGAGCGGATGGCGTGCGTGTCGCCGCCTTGCGAGTCGCGCAACGAGACGATCTGCTCGCCGCCTTCGAAGCCTGCGTGGGCAGCGGCGCTTTCGGGCGCCGGCGTCGAAACGATGGCCTGCGGCTCCGTGACGCCCCCCGCGAACACCGCCGCGAACAGCGCAATCGCCAGCAGGAAGTTGGCGGCCGGCCCCGCCGCGACGATCGCAATGCGCTTCAGCACCGGCTGCCGGTTGAACGCGCGCGGCAGGTCTTCGGACGGAATCGTGCCTTCGGTCTCGCGCTCGTCGAGCATCTTGACGTAGCCGCCGAGCGGAAGCGCGGAGATCGTCCATTCCACGCCGGTTTTCTTGCTGACCCAGCGCACGAGCGGCTTGCCGAAGCCGACCGAGAAGCGCAGCACCTTGACGCCGCACATTCGCGCGACGCTGTAATGACCGAATTCGTGGACGACGACGAGCACGCCTATCGCGACGACGAAGGCGACGATTTCGGTCAGGAAGTTCATGACGGCCTCAATGGGCGATGGGTTCGGCGCCTGGCGCGCTCGCGGTGAGCGCTGCAACGAAACCGGACGCGAGACGGCGCGCGTTCGCATCGGCGGCGAGCACGTCGTCGAGCGACGCGGCGCTGGCGTTCGGCAAGGCGTTCAGCACGCGCTCCACTACACCGCCGATCGCCATGAAGCCGATGCGGCGCGCGAGGAACGCTTCCACGGCGATTTCGTTCGCCGCATTCAACGCCGCGCTCGCGATGCCGCCCGCTTCGAGCGCCTCGATGGCGAGCGCGAGACACGGAAAGCGCGCGAAATCCGGCTTTTCGAACGTGAGCGATGCGATCTGCGCGAGATCGAGCGGCGCGACGCCGGAATCGACGCGCTCCGGATACGCGAGCGCATGCGCGATCGGCGTGCGCATGTCCGGATTGCCGAGTTGGGCGAGCACGGAGCCGTCCGCGTAGGAGACCATCGAATGGATCACGCTCTGCGGATGGATCAGCACTTCGATACGCGAGCCCGGCAGATTGAAGAGCCAGTGCGCCTCGATCACTTCGAGGCCCTTGTTCATCATCGTGGCGGAATCGACGGAAATCTTGCGGCCCATCGCCCAGTTCGGGTGCTTGCAGGCTTCGTCGGGCGTGACGTCGACGAGCGTCGCCGGTTCGCGCGTGCGGAACGGCCCGCCCGATGCGGTCAGAATGATCTTCGATACGCCGCCGTGCAGTTGCGCCTCGTTGTCCGAGCAGACCGGCAGGCACTGGAACACGGCGTTGTGCTCGCTGTCGACCGGCAGCAGGATCGCGCCGTTGTCGCGGACCGCGTCCATGAAGATCTGGCCGGACATGACGAGCGCTTCCTTGTTCGCAAGCAGGATGCGCTTGCCGGCGCGCGCGGCGGCCAGCGTGGGCGCAAGTCCCGCCGCGCCGACGATCGCCGCGACGACCGTATCGCACTGGGCGGCGCGCGCCACGTCGACGAGCGCGTCCGGGCCGTGCAGCACCTCGGTCTTGCTACCGGCGGCGCGCAACGCGGCGGCCACGCGCGCGGCGGTTTCCGCATCGCCGACGACGGCCACTTCCGGCGCGAAGCGCAGGCATTGCGCGACGAGCTTGTCGCCGTTGCGGTGAGCGGTGAGCGCGTAGACCGAGAACCGGTCCGGATGCCGCGCGACGACGTCGAGCGTGCTATCGCCGATCGAGCCCGTCGAGCCGAGCAATGTAAGACGTTTTTGCATGAAATCTTCTCTGGCCGATCAGCCGAGCATCAGCAAGGCAATCGGCAATACAGGCAACAATGCGTCGATGCGATCGAGGACGCCGCCGTGACCCGGCAGCAGGCCGCTCGAATCCTTGACACCGGCCTGACGCTTCATCAGCGATTCGAACAGGTCGCCGACCACGCTGAACGCGACCAACACGGTCAGCGCGACGAGCGCGCGGTCCCAGCCGAGATGTCCGACCAAAGCGGTGAACACGGTCGGCGCGTAGACGCCGGTGGCAGCGGCGACCGACCCGATCACCATGACGGCGACCCAGCCGCCGAGTGCGCCTTCCCAGGTTTTTCCGGGACTGATCGACGGCGCGAGCTTGTGACGGCCGAGCGCTTTTCCGGCGAAGTATGCGCCTATGTCAGCCAGCCAGACGACTAGGAGAAGCGATAGCACGAACGCCACGCCCTGCGTCCGCGCCGCGACGACCGCGTGCCAGCACGCGACGAACACGACGATCCCGCCGAACAGCAGGAACGCGCGCCACGCGCCGCCCGCCAGCACCGGCTTGCGAACGAGCGCGTACGGCCCCGCAAGCAGCCAGAAAATCCCGGCCATCTGAAAGAGCGGCTTCGGCGCGACGCCCAGAAACGTGCTGAAGATGAGCGCGAGCCCCGCGACCAGGGCATACGCGACCGGCCCCGCGCCGTTGAGCTTGAGCAGCCGCCCCCACTCCCACGCAGCGAACACGACGACGAAACCGATCAGCGCCCCGAACGCCCCGATGGGCGCGAACAGCGTGACGGGCACGAGGACCGCGAGCAGGACAATTGCCGTGATGACACGGGTCTTTAGCATGAAAGGGTGTCGGCCTTCTGCGATTGGGAAGCGAGTTGCGCGCTCGTGCGTCCGAAGCGGCGTTCACGGCCGCCATACGATGCGATCGCGCGGTCGAGCGCGTCGGCGTCGAAATCGGGCCAGTAGATATCGGTGAAATAGAACTCGGTGTACGCGAGCTGCCACAGCAGAAAATTGCTGATGCGCTGCTCGCCGCCCGTACGAATGAAGAGATCCGGCTCGGGCGCGTAGGCCATCGCGAGATGCTCGGCGAACGATTCGTCGTCGACGCGCACCGGCGCGCCCTGTTCGAGCGATTGCGCGATGAGCTTCTTCGTCGCCTGCATGATGTCCCAGCGGCCGCCGTAATTGGCGGCGATGGTCAGCGTCAGGCGCGTGTTGCGCGCGGTCTTGGTTTCAGCGCGCTGGATGAGCGCGCGGATGCGGTCGTCGAACATGGACACGTCGCCGACGACGCGCAGGCGGATGCCGTTCGCGTGCAGCTTGCCGATCTCGCGCTCGAGCGCGGTCACGAACAGGCGCATCAGGAACGACACTTCGTCGGTTGGACGACGCCAGTTTTCCGAACTGAACGCGAACAGCGTGACGAACTGGACGCCGCGCCGCGCGCAGCTTTCGACGGTGGCGCGCACCGCATCGACGCCGCGCGTATGACCGGCGACGCGCGGCAAACGCCGCTCGGTCGCCCAACGGCCATTGCCGTCCATGATGATCGCGACGTGGCGCGGGACAGCCGCGACATCGGGCACGGTAACGGTAGAGCTGGTATAGGTCATGGCCGCTGAATCTTGTTATCGACAGGATGTGAAACGCCAGCCCTGGGTCGTGAAAGCCAAAGCTGGCAAGACCGCTTACGGCCTCACACCGTCATGATTTCGGCTTCTTTGGTCTGAACGAGCTTGTCGATTTCGGCGACGAACTTGTCGGTGAACTTCTGAACGTCATCGCTTGCGCGGCGCTCGTCGTCTTCCGAGATTTCCTTGTCCTTCACCAGCTTCTTCAGTTGCTCGTTCGCGTCGCGGCGCAGGTTGCGCACGGCGATCTTCGCGGATTCGCCTTCGCTCTTCACGACTTTCGTCAGTTCGCGGCGGCGCTCTTCGGTCAGCGCGGGCATCGGCACGCGGATCAGGTCGCCCTGCGTCGCCGGGTTCAGGCCGAGATCTGACTCGCGGATCGCCTTCTCGACGACCGGCACCATTTTCTTTTCCCACGGCTGCACGCCGATCGTGCGGGCATCGACGAGCGTCATGTTCGCGACTTGCGAGATGGGCACGTTCGAGCCGTAGTAGTCGACCTGGATGTGATCGAGCAGACCGGTGTGCGCACGGCCCGTGCGGATCTTGGCGAGATCGGCCTTGAATGCTTCGATCGACCGCTGCATCTTCTGGTCGACGCCCTTTTTAATGTCAGCCACACTCATTTGAACCTCCAAAACCTTGGTTTACTGGCGATGCAGGCGCCTCTCCCGCGATTCTTCCGGCGCGATTCACGCCGGGTGCGCGCGGCGCCCGAATACGCAAGAGTTTACACGTGGACGAGCGTACCTTCGTCGTCGCCTTGCACGATGCGCTTCAGCGCACCCGCCTTCGTAATGGAGAAGACGCGGATCGGCAGCTTCTGATCGCGGCACAGCGCGAACGCGGTAGCGTCCATGACCTGCAGATTGCGGCCGATCGCCTCGTCGAAGCTGATCGTGCTGTAGCGCGTGGCGCTCGGATCCTTCTTCGGGTCGGCGGAGTATACGCCATCGACCTTCGTCGCCTTCAACACCACTTCGGCGCCGATTTCCGAGCCGCGCAGCGCGGCGGCGGTATCCGTCGTGAAAAACGGGTTGCCCGTGCCGGCCGCGAAGATCACGACCTTGCCTTCCTCGAGCTGGCGAATGGCGCGCGGGCGAATGTACGGCTCGACCACCTGATCCATGCGCAGCGCCGATTGCACGCGCGCCTCGATGCCCGCGTGACGCATGGCGTCCTGCAGCGCGAGCGCGTTCATCATCGTGGCCAGCATGCCCATGTAGTCGGCGGTTGCACGGTCCATGCCGGCCGCGCCGCCCGCGACGCCGCGGAAAATATTGCCGCCGCCAATCACGACGGCCAGTTGTGTGCCCATCCGCACCACTTCAGCGACGTCCGCCACCATCCTTTCGATCGTTGCGCGATTGATGCCGAAAGCATCGTCGCCCATGAGGGCTTCGCCGGAGAGTTTGAGGAGTACGCGTTTGTAGGCTGTGGGCATATGAGGTTTCCGTTCGCGCCGAGGAGGGTTTTGCAACAACGTAGAACTGTAGGGGTGAAACATTACTTACCGCAAGCGGCCCGCATCGGGACGACGGGCGCGGCGCATACGGGAAAACCCGAACTTGCCGCGCCCGCCGCTCGATGCGAACCGGATCGCTGAATCTTTGCTGCGACGACAGGCCGCCGTCGCGACTGCAGATGATGCAAGGCCGCGCGCCGCCCTTTGGCCGCGCGCGCCGCGGGCTGCGAACTTAGCCCTGCTTGGCTGCTGCGACTTGCGCCGCCACTTCGGCCGCGAAGTCGTCCTGACGCTTTTCGATGCCCTCGCCCACCACGAACAGCGCGAACTTCTGCACCGACGCGTTGGCTGCCTTCAGCATCTGCTCGATCGTCTGCTTGTCGTTCTTCACGAACGGCTGATTCAGCAGCGACACTTCCTTCAGGTACTTCTGGATCGAACCGTCGACCATCTTGGCGACGATTTCGGCCGGCTTGCCCGATTCGGCTGCCTTCTGCTCGGCGATGCTGCGCTCCTTCGCGATCAGATCGGCCGGCACTTCGTCCGACGACAGCGAGACCGGTTTCATCGCGGCGACGTGCATCGCGACGTCCTTGCCGACTTGCTCGTCCGCGCCCGTGAACTCGACGAGCACGCCGATGCGCGTGCCGTGCAGGTACGCAGCCAGCTTGTTCGCGGTTTCGAAGCGAACGAAACGGCGGATCGACAGGTTTTCACCGATCTTGCCGACGAGCGCGAGACGCACGGCGTCGACCGTCGTGCTTTCCAGCGGCAGCGCCGACAGCGCGGCCACGTCGGCCGGGTTGCTCTTCGCGACCAGTGCCGCGACGCCCTTGGCGAACGCCATGAAGTCGTCGTTCTTCGCAACGAAGTCGGTTTCGCAGTTCAGCTCGACGAGCGCGCCCACGCCGCCTTCGACGTGCGCCACGACAATGCCTTCCGCCGTCACGCGCGATGCCGCCTTGCTCGCCTTGTTGCCGAGCTTCACGCGCAGCAGCTCTTCGGCGCGCGCCATGTCGCCGTCGGCTTCCGTCAGCGCCTTCTTGCATTCCATCATCGGCGCATCGGTCTTCGCGCGCAGTTCTGCCACCATGCTTGCGGTAATTGCCGCCATCATTCGCTCCTTGAGTCTGTTTGATACGTGCCGCCGGCAGAAAGCGCCCACGGCTGAAGTGTTTCGGAATCGCGCCGGCTTAAAAAAAAGGGGCCTTTCGCAAAGCCCCCTTTTGTGCCGGCCACAGGGCTCGATTACGCCTCTGCGTTGACCTCGACGAACTCGTCGCCTTCGCCGTTGCGCACGGCCTGGACCACGTCGTTCACCGCGTTGGCGCGGCCTTCGAGGATCGCGTCCGCGACGCCTTCCGCGTACAGCGCGACGGCCTTCGAGGCGTCGTCGTTACCCGGGATCACGTAGTCGATGCCTTCCGGCGAGTGGTTCGTGTCGACCACGGCGATGACCGGAATGCCGAGCTTCTTCGCTTCGGTGACGGCGATCTTGTGGTAGCCGACGTCGATCACGAAGATTGCGTCAGGAATGCCGCCCATGTCCTTCACGCCGCCGATCGACTTTTGCAGCTTGGCGATTTCGCGTTCGAACAGGAGCGCTTCCTTCTTGCTCATGCGCTCGGTTTCGCCGGATTCGAGGGCTGCTTCCATGTCCTTCAGGCGCTTGATCGAAACCTTCAGCGTCTTGAAGTTGGTCAGCATGCCGCCGAGCCAGCGGGCGTTGACGAAAGGCATGCCGGCGCGCGCTGCTTCCTGTGCGATGGTGTCGCGCGACTGGCGCTTCGTGCCGACGAAAAGGATCGTGCCGCGATTCGCTGCCAACTGGCGCACGTACTTCAGCGCGTCGTTGTAGAGCGGCAGGGTCTTTTCGAGGTTGATGATGTGAATCTTGTTGCGATGACCGAAGATGTACGGGGCCATCTTCGGGTTCCAGAAGCGCGTTTGGTGACCGAAGTGGACACCGGCTTCCAGCATTTGACGCATCGTGACTGCCATGAAATTCTCCGCGAGGGTTGGGTCTTAAGCCGGCTGCCGCATCCCGCGCTTAGTTTGACTATGCGTGGGACACCCTGGGTGCGCCGGCTTGAGTTTCGAAAAAAAGCGTCGATAAGACTACGCTTCCAAGTCTTCGGTTCCGTCATTCATTGCCCCTTCTCATTGCTCATTCATTGCTTACAGGCAAGAGAACAAGGCGAACCGAGACTTAGCCCGTGAGTATAGCATGTGAGGATTACGCCGCTCAAGCCGCTCGGTAGCCGCCCGCTGCGGCGCCATCTGCCGCGATAGCGGCGGCGCCGGCCATATCACGCTGCGGCGCGTTGTCCGAGGTGCGATAATGCCGCTTTGGCGGCGCTCGCCCGCCTCCTCGCTATCCGCGCACTTCCGAGCCAATCCATGTCCATTACGCTGAAAAACGATCACGATATCGCGCAGATGCGCGTCGCCTGCCGGCTCGCCAGCGAAGTGCTCGATTTCATCACGCCGCATATCGTCCCGGGCGTGACCACCGAGGAACTCGACCGCCTCTGCCACGATTTCATGGTGAAGGAACAGGGCACGATTCCCGCACCGCTCAACTATCAGCCGCCGGGCTATCCGCCGTATCCGAAGGCCACCTGCATCTCGGTGAACGACGTGATCTGCCACGGCATCCCGAGCGAGAAAGTGCTGAAAAACGGCGATGCGCTCAATATCGACATCACCGTCATCAAGAACGGCTATTTCGGCGACACGAGCCGCATGTTCATCGTCGGCGAAGGCTCGATTCTCGCGAAACGCCTCGTGCAGACGACTTTCGACTGCATGTGGCTCGGCATCGATCAGGTCCGCCCGGGCGCGCATCTCGGCGACATCGGCCACGCCATCCAGAAGCACGCCGAGGCACAAGGCTACAGCGTCGTGCGCGAATATTGCGGTCATGGTATCGGCCAGGTGTTCCACGAGGAGCCGCAAGTGCTGCATTACGGGCGTCCGGGCACGGGCATCGAATTGCAGGCGGGCATGATCTTCACCGTCGAGCCGATGATCAACGCCGGCCGCCGCGATATCCGCACGATGCCCGACCAGTGGACCGTCAAGACGCGCGACCGCAGCCTTTCGGCGCAGTGGGAGCACACGGTGCTCGTCACGCCGACCGGCTATGAAGTGCTGACGGTATCGGCGGGAACGCAGGCGCCGTCGCAACTCATCGCGGCGACCGCCTGACCGCGCTTTCGCCGGCTCCGCCGCTTTTTCCCCTCGTCCTGAATATCGACTCATGAGCGTCACCGTCGCCGTCGCCACGCCCTGTGAAACGCTGCGAAACGCCTATAAGACGGCGAAGGCGGCGCTCATCGAACGCTTCAAGACGGCCACGAGCGTCGAGCCGCTGATGCACGCGCTCGCCCGCGCCACCGACGACGCCCTCAAAGGCGCCTGGTCCGCGTGCGAGATGCCGGCGGACGCGGCGCTCGTGGCGGTCGGCGGCTACGGACGCGGCGAGCTCGCGCCCTACTCCGACGTCGATATCCTCGTGCTTCTGCCCGATGCCGCCGCCCAAGCCGACGACGCCGCGCTGAACGCGCGCGTCGAGCGATTCATCGGCATGGCGTGGGACCTCGGGCTCGATATCGGCAGCAGCGTGCGCTCGGTCGAGCAGTGCATCGGCGAGGCGAGCAACGACGTCACGGTGCTCACGTCGCTGCTCGAAGCGCGGCGCATCTGCGGCGACGCGCAGCTTTTCCAGCGCTTCTCGGAGCGCTACAAGGAGACGCTCGACCCGCGCGCGTTCTTCCAGGCGAAGGTGCTGGAAATGCGTCAGCGGCACGCCAAGTTTCAGGACACGCCTTATAGCCTCGAGCCGAACATCAAGGAAAGCCCGGGCGGACTGCGCGACCTGCAACTGATTCTCTGGATCACGCGCGCGGCGGGATTCGGATCGAGCTGGCGCGAACTCGACGCGCGCGGTCTCATCACCGAACGCGAAGCGCGTGAACTGCGCCGCAACGAGGGCTTTCTCAAGCTGTTGCGCGCGCGGCTGCATGTCGTCGCGAAGCGCCGTCAGGACATTCTCGTCTTCGATCTGCAAACGCCGCTTGCCGAGAGCTTCGGCTTCAAGGCGACCGCCGCCAAGCGCGCGAGCGAGCAGATGATGCGCCGCTACTACTGGGCGGCCAAAGCGGTCACGCAGCTCGCGACCATCCTCATCCAGAACGTGGAAGCGCAGCTTTTCCCGTCGACGTCGGGCATCACGCGCGTCCTCTCCGGGCGATTCGTCGAGAAGCAAGGCATGCTGGAAATCGCCCGCGACGATGTCTTCGAGCGCGAGCCGCACGCCATCCTCGAAGCCTTCCTGCTGTACGAGCAGACGCGTGGCGTCAAAGGCCTGTCGGCGCGCACGCTGCGCGCGATCTACAACGCGCGTGAGCTGATGGACCGCAACTGGCGGCGCGATCCGGAAAACCGGCGTCTCTTCATGGAGATCCTGAAGCAGCCGGAAGGCATCACGCACGCGCTCAGGCTCATGAACCAGACGAGCGTGCTCGGGCGCTACCTGATCAACTTCCGGCGCATCGTCGGGCAGATGCAGCACGACCTTTACCACGTCTACACGGTCGATCAGCACATCCTGATGGTGCTGCGCAACCTGCGCCGCTTCGCCATTGCCGAGCACGCGCACGAGTATCCGTTCTGCAGCCAGTTGATGGGCAATTTCGAGCGCCCGTGGGTGCTCTATGTCGCCGCGCTGTTTCACGACATCGCGAAGGGGCGCGGCGGCGATCATTCGACGCTCGGCATGGTCGACGCCCGCCGCTTCTGCCGCGAGCACGAGATCGGACAGGACGATACGGAACTCGTCGTATGGCTCGTCCAGCAGCATCTGACGATGAGTCACGTCGCGCAAAAGCAGGACACGAGCGATCCCGAAGTCATCAAGCAGTTCGCGTCGGTCGTGAAGACGGAGCGGCGGCTGACGGCGCTGTATCTGCTGACCGTCGCGGACATTCGCGGCACGAGCCCGAAGGTCTGGAACAACTGGAAAGGCAAGCTGCTCGAGGACCTTTTCCGCGCGACGCTGGCCGTGCTCGGCGGCGCGCAGCCGGACGCCCATTCGGAACTCAAGTCGCGGCAGGAATCGGCGCTCGCGCTGCTGCGCCTGGAGACGGTGCCGGAGGGGGCGCAGCGGCGGCTGTGGGAACAGCTCGACGTCGGCTATTTTCTGCGCCACGATCCCGCCGATATCGCCTGGCAGACGCGCGTGCTGTATCGGCATGTGGAGAGCGACGCGCCGATCGTGCGCGCGCGCCCCTCGCCGATCGGCGCGGCGCTGCAGGTGCTCGTGTATGTGAAGGACCGGCCGGACCTCTTCGCCGGCATCTGCGCGTATTTCGACAAGAACGGCCTGTCCGTGCTCGATGCGCGCATCACCACGACGCGCCACGGCTATGCGCTCGATAACTTTCTCGTCGCACATCCGGATCATGACGGGAGTTATCGCGATATCGCGAATCTCGTCGAACAGCAATTGAGTGGGCGGCTGACGGACGAAAGCATCTTGCCGGAGCCGTCGAAGGGCCGCGTGTCGCGGCTCGTGCGAACTTTCCCGGTCACGCCGCGCGTGGATTTGCGCCCGGACGAGCGTGGCCAGTACTACATCCTGTCCGTGTCTGCGAACGACCGGCAGGGCCTTCTTTATTCGATCGCGCGCGTTCTGGCGCAACACCGGATCGGCGTGCAGGCGGCGCGCATCAATACGCTCGGCGAACGCGTCGAAGACGTGTTTTTGCTCGACGGCAAGAGCCTGTCGTCGAACCGGACCCAAATCCAGGTCGAAACCGAACTGCTGCGCGCGATCGCAGCCTGAGACTTTATGCGCGTCAAACTGACAGCCAAACATCCGCGTCCGACATCGACGACGCGTTCGCCGGTGCGTTCCGGCAGTTCCATCAGCCGCAAGCCCGTGCGCGACAACGCGCCGGAGGAGGCCCTGGTCAAGCGCGGCAAGCCTGAGCAAGCGCGGGCGACGGCCCCGAAGCGCGCAGACGCGCCGGGGGAACGGCGTTCTTTCAAGTCGCGCGGAGATGATTCGCGAGCTTCGTCTGCGGATCGCGGTCCGCGTGGTGAGGAGCGGCGTCCGTTCAAACCGCGTGGGGATGATTCGCGTCCGTCTTTTGGGGATCGTGGTCCGCGTAGCGACGAACGGCGCTCGTTCAAACCGCGCGGAGACGATTCCCGCCCGTCGTTTGGCGATCGCGGTCCGCGTGGTGATGATCGACGCCCGTTTAAACCGCGTGGTGAAGATTCGCGTTCGTCGTTTGGCGATCGTGGTCCGCGTGGTGAGGAGCGGCGCTCGTTCAAACCGCGTGGTGAAGATTCGCGTCCGTCGTTTGGCGATCGCGGTCCGCGTAGCGACGAACGGCGCTCGTTCAAACCGCGCGGCGACGATTCGCGTCCGTCTTTTGGCGATCGCGGTCCGCGCAGCGACGACCGGCGCTCGTTCAAACCGCGCGGCGACGATTCACGCACAGGCGATCGCAGTCCGCGTGGTGATGATCGACGTTCGTTCAAGCCGCGTGGTGAAGATTCGCGTTCGTCGTTTGGCGATCGCGGTCCGCGCACCGACGACCGACGCCCGTTCAAACCGCGCGGCGACGATTCGCGTCCGTCTTTTGGCGACCGAGGCCCACGCACCGACGACCGGCGCTCGTTCAAACCGCGCGGCGACGATTCGCGTCCGTCTTTTGGCGATCGCGGTCCGCGTGACGAGGAGCGGCGTTCCTTCAAGCCGCGTGGTGACAACCCGCGCCCGTCTTTCGGCGATCGCGCCCCGCGCAGCGACGACCGGCGCTCGTTCAAACCGCGCGGCGACGATTCACGCCCGTCTTTCGGTGATCGCGGTCCGCGCGGTGATGATCGACGCCCATTTAAGCCACGTGGCGACGATTCGCGCCCGTCGTTTGGCGACCGCCCGCCGCGCAGCGATGACCGACGCCCGTTTCAATCACGCGGCGACGATTCGCGCACAGGCGATCGCGGCCCGCGTGGTGAGGAACGGCGTCCGTTCAAACCGCGCGGCGACGATTCCCGCGCAGGCAATCGAGGCCCGCGTGATGATGAACGACGTCCGTTCAAACAACGCACCGACGACCACCGCCCCGCCAAGCCACGCAGCGACGAGCTCAATCACGCCGCGCCAATCGCCGAACCCGAAGCCAAACCCCGCCCGCATCACGACGGCCTGGTGCGCCTGTCGAAAGTCATGTCGGAACTCGGCCTGTGCTCGCGCCGCGAAGCCGACGAATGGATCGAGAAAGGCTGGGTGCTCGTCGATGGCGAAGTCATGGACACACTCGGCACGCGCATCCGTCCCGGCCAGAACATCGAGGTCCTGCCGGCCGCGCATTCCGCGCAGTCGCAACTCGTCACCATCCTGCTGCACAAGCCCGTCGGCTATGTATCCGGTCAGGCCGAGGACGGCTACGAGCCGGCCGTCACGCTCGTCAATCCGGCGAATCATTGGGACGAAGACCGCTCCGGCATCCGCTTCGCGCCGGGGCATCTGCGCACGCTCGCGCCGGCCGGCCGTCTCGACATCGATTCGACCGGCTTGCTGGTTCTGACGCAGGACGGCCGCATCGCGAAGCAACTGATCGGCGGCCATTCCGAAGTCGACAAGGAGTACCTCGTGCGCGTGCAGTACGGCGAGCATACCGTCGATATCGACCGGCGCTTCCCCGAGGAAAAGCTCGCGCTCTTGCGGCACGGCCTCGAACTCGACGGCGTGCCGCTCAAGACCGCGCAAGTCAGTTGGCAGAACGGCGAACAGCTTCGCTTCGTGCTGCGCGAAGGCAAGAAGCGCCAGATTCGCCGCATGTGCGAACTGGTCGGGCTGGACGTGGTCGGGCTCAAGCGCATCCGCATGGGGCGCGTGACGCTCGGCGCGCTGCCGCCCGGACAGTGGCGCTATCTCGCTCCGAACGAGAGCTTCTAAGTCCGCCGTCACGCTTCCGTGGCATGACGCGTCGCAAAAACGCGACATCCGGCGCATTAAAACGGCGCGATCGGTCATCCGGTCGCGCCGTTAATTTTGTTCGCTTTTTGGCTAAAGAAAATGGCTCATCGATCCGTTAGGCAGGTATGCGCGAAAGGACGTATCGAGTCCGACAAGCGCGGCGCTCCGGCGGACGACGCATCGCGGGAGCGAAGGCATACGGCATTGAAAGGCATCAAGGAGGATCGCCATGGCAGTTGAGATCATCGTTCGTGAAACGGATACCGGGCTGGAAATCGTCAGCGGCCGACGACGGCTCCAGGCGCTTCTCGCCCTGCAGGACGAAGTGGTCGTCATGAGTCCCGGCATCGGCGAAATGGTGATTGCCCGCCTGCCTGACGGGCGTCTGCAAGGCTCCGCCAATCCCGAACACGTCGCGCTCTTTCGCCGGCCCGATACCAGCGGCAATCCGGCAACGTTCGCGTAAAGAAAAACCCGCTCGCAAGGAGCGGGTTCATCGCTACATCCGACGCCAAGCCGATTCGAGGCTCAGTCGTCGCGCGTCGAATCGAGGCCCGGAAACAGCACGTCGGTGAAGCCGAACTTCGAAAAGTCCGTGATACGCATGGGATACAGCTTGCCGATCAGATGGTCGCACTCGTGCTGCACGACGCGCGCGTGGAAACCCTCCGCGAGCCGCTCGATGGCCTTGCCGTACTGATCGAAGCCCTGATAGCGGATCATGGAATACCGCTGCACCGCGCCGCGCAGCCCCGGCACGGACAGGCACCCTTCCCAGCCCTCTTCCATGTCGTGCCCGTTGGGCGTGATGATCGGATTGATGAGCACCGTCTCCGGCACCGGCGGCGCGTCCGGATAACGCTCGTTGTGCCCAAAGCCGAAAATGACCACCTGCAGATCGACGCCGATCTGCGGCGCGGCAAGCCCCGCGCCGTTCGCGTCGCGCATCGTGTCGAACATGTCCTGCACGAGCGTGTGGAGTTCGGGCGTGTCGAAATGTTCGACGGGCTGAGCGATACGCAACAGCCGCGGATCGCCCATCTTCAGGATTTCTCGGATCATGGAGTGACTCCTTCCAGTAGCTTCTTCATGCCGTCTTCGTCGAGAACCGGAACCCCGAGTTCCTCCGCTTTCGCGAGCTTGCTGCCCGCTTCCGCGCCCGCCACGACGTAGTCGGTCTTTTTCGATACCGAACCGGCCACTTTCGCGCCGGCCGTTTCCAGCATTTCCTTCGCTTCCTCGCGCGAGAGCGTGGGCAGCGTGCCGGTCAGCACGACCGTCTTGCCCGCGAGCACGCCCTGCGGCGCACGCGGCGCGGGCGGCCCTTCCGGCCACGACACTTTGACACGCAACTGCTCGATCACGTGCTGGTTGTGCTCTTCGCTGAAGAAATTGTGTATGGCTTCGGCCACCACCGGGCCGACGTCATTAACTTCGAGCAATTCTTCGACGGATGCGGCAATGATCGGGTCAAGCGAGCCGAAATGCTTTGCCAGATCCTTCGCTGTCGATTCGCCCACGTGCCGGATGCCGAGCGCGTAGATAAAGCGCGTGAGCGTCGTGTGCCGCGCTTTCTCGAGCGAGTCGAGCAGATTTTGCGCGGATTTGTCGGCGAAACGGTCGAGCGCCGCGAGCGTCGAGAAACCGAGATTGAACAGATCGGCGGGCGTGCGCACCAGATTCTGTTCGACCAGCTGATCGATGATCTTCTCGCCGAGTCCGTCGATATCCAGCGCACGCCGCTGCGCGAAGTGCCACAGCGCCTGCTTGCGCTGCGCCGGACAGAACAGGCCGCCCGTGCAACGCGCGATCGCTTCGTCCGGCAACCGTTCGATTTTCGAGCCGCAGACGGGGCATTCCGTCGGCATCACGAATTCGCGAGCGTCGTCGGGACGCCGGTCCAGAATCGCGCCCACGACTTCCGGAATCACGTCGCCCGCGCGCCGCACGATGACCGTATCGCCGATGCGGATGTCCTTGCGGCGCACTTCGTCCTCGTTGTGCAGCGTGGCATTCGTGACCGTCGCCCCGCCGACGAAAATGGGCGCGAGACGCGCGACCGGCGTGATTGCGCCCGTGCGGCCGACCTGCACGTCGATAGCGAGCAACTGCGTGAGCGCTTCCTGCGCCGGAAACTTGTGCGCGAGTGCGAAACGCGGCGCGCGCGAGACAAAGCCGAGCTTGTCCTGTTCGTCGCGGCGGTTGACCTTGTAGACGACGCCATCGATGTCATACGGCAGCTTTTCACGCTTCTCGCCTGTTTTGCGGAAGAAGCCCAGCAAGCCATCCGCGCCCTCGACGACGGCGCGTTCCGCATTCACCGGCAGCCCCATTTCCTTGTACCAGTCGAGCAGCCCCGAATGCGTGCCGGGCATCTCCGCGCCTTCCAGCACGCCGATGCCGTACGCAAAGAACGACAGCGGCCGCTGCGCCGTCATCTTCGGGTCGAGCTGACGCAGGCTGCCCGCCGCCGCGTTGCGCGGATTGGCGAACTCACGCTGTCCGGCGTCGCGCTGACGCGCGTTCAGGCGATCGAAGTCGCGCTTGAACATCAGCACTTCGCCGCGCACGTCCAGCCGCTTCGGTACGTGCTTGCCCTTGAGCGTCAGCGGAATCGAGCGGATGGTGCGCACGTTCGCCGTGACGTCCTCGCCGGTGGCGCCGTCTCCGCGCGTCGATGCCTGCACGAAGCGGCCGTCGTCGTAACGCAGCGAAATGGCGAGACCGTCGAATTTCAGCTCGCATGCGTACTCCACCGGCGCGGCGCCCAGCGCGTCCGACACGCGTTTGTCGAACGCGGCGATGTCCTCGTCCGCGAAGCCGTTGTTGAGCGACAGCATCGGCACGTCATGGACGACCGGCGCAAAACCTTCGGCGACCTGCCCGCCTACGCGCTGAGTGGGGGAATCCGGCGTGACGAGGTCGGGATTTTCGGCCTCGATGCCCTGCAGTTCCTTGAACAGCGTGTCGTATTCGGCGTCGGGCAGCTCGGGCTGGTCCAGCACGTAATAAGCGTAGTTCGCGCGCTCCAGTTCCGTGCGCAGCCACGCGGCGCGCTCCGCCGGCCGGTCGGCGCTGGGCACGGCGGCCTCGGACTTCGCGGTGGCGGCGGCTTCGGCTTTGGTTTTTGCGGACATGCGGCCTTTTTTGATGAAAGAGGTAAGTCAGTCGATCGACCGGTCGATTGTCTCAGAAGATCGGAAAATGTGGCATCGGCCGGATGGCATAGGCCATACGGATATGCGCTCGCGCGCACCAACGGAAAGCGCCCCGGCGAAGGGGCGCAATCCTGGATGACACGCGCGCGCCGATGCAGCGCGCAAACGACGACGCCTACTGGCTGAAGAGCCGGCGCGTCGCGGCCGAGCCGGCCGGAATGCCCGCCTGCTCCAGCTTCGCGTAGAGCGTCATCAGTTGCTTTTCGATGGCGAGCAGCGCCGATTCCGGCAGCGGCCGGCGCTGGTCGTCCACCACGCGCGCGCCGATGCGCTCGGACAGCGACTTCGCGTAATCGCACATCAGACGGAACGGCAGAATGTCTTCGTCCGCGACGGGCACGTCGAGCACGAGCGTGATCATCTGGCCGCCCTTGTACGTGAGGTCGTCGCGCAGGAAGTTCGTATCGCCGAACTGGAGCATGAATACCGGATTCTGCTTCGCGTCGAGCTTGACGAAGCGCGTGCCGTCGCGCGACAGCAGCAAGCCGTCCTGCGACGCCACCGCCTGCACGTAGTTCGCGGACCACGGCGCGCCGTCCGACAGAATGTTGATGGACAGTTGCGCGTCGCATTGCGCGGCGAACGCGTCGAGTTCGCGCGCCATGCCGACGGTTTCCATCATGTCGGGGAATTCGGGCGCGCCGTCGACGGCGTCGGCGAGGCGCTGCACGCCCGTCACGAATTCCGAGAACTCGAGTTCGTTGAGCGGGCCGCTGCGGTTCGCGAGCTGCGCCGCCGCGCGCAATTCTTCGTAGCGCACGCCGTGGCGCAACAACTCCCAAGCGTCCTCGCCCTCCGGCTTGCCTTCGATGGTCACCGGCTTCGTCCCCGCGCGACGCAACCGCTGCGCGAGCGGAATCACGCGGTCGCCGGGAACCGGTGCGGCAAGGCGAATCGGCACCACGCTGTCGATGCGCCGATCCACGACAGCGGGCGGCGTCGACGAAATGGTCGTCGCGGCGGGCATCACCGGCTCGTTGCGCTCGTCTTCGTCGATGATCGCGGATTCGTCCGCGACGCCGTTCGCGGATGTCGCCTCGGCCTGCAAATCGACGGGCGTATCCGCCGGCGCGACCGGCGGCGTCACGGCAGCGTGCGCTTCGCCGGATTCCGACGCCGCGCCGAAACTCGGCTCGACGCGCACATCGCGCGGGGCTTCGTCGGCGGCATCGCCCGCGATCGGCTCACGCCGCGCCGGGCGCACCGGCTCGATGAACGGATGCTCGTCGTCGGCTTCCTGGCGCGCGAGCGCATCGGCGGCTTCGTCGGGCATCGGGCGCGGCATCTTGCGCCGCACTTTGGCGCCCTGCCACGCGTTGTACACCACCACACCGCCCACCACCACGGCTCCTGCTCCGATCAAACCGAGTGTCAACTCGTCCATGCACGCTCCACATTTTGGGTTACGAAGCGCCGCGCGATCTGTCGCGCGCATCCGCCGCGTTCCGGCATTGTCTGCCGCCGCCTGCCCGATGCGCACCACTCCGCGCCTGCGCGCCTGGCCGGGTCAACGCCCGGCCGTCCGTTCATTCATTCAAGTTCGCATGACGCAAAGGCGTCAGCCATTCTGCGCAAAGCCCGCGGCGGATTCCATGTCCACCGCGACGATGCGCGACACGCCCTGCTCCTGCATCGTCACGCCGATCAATTGCTGCGCCATCTCCATCGCAATCTTGTTGTGCGAGATGAACAGGAACTGCGTCTTGGCCGACATCGCGCGCACGAGATTCGCGAAACGCTCGGTGTTGGCGTCGTCGAGCGGCGCGTCAACCTCGTCGAGCAGACAGAACGGCGCGGGATTCAGCTGGAACATCGCGAAGACGAGCGCCGTCGCGGTGAGCGCCTTCTCGCCGCCCGAAAGCAGGTGAATCGTCGAATTCTTCTTGCCGGGCGGCTGCGCCATCACCTGCACGCCGGCGTCGAGGATTTCGTCGCCGGTCATGATGAGCTTTGCCTGACCGCCGCCGAAAAGCCGCGGGAACAGTTCGCCGAAGTGACGGTTCACCTCGTCGAACGTGCCTTGCAGCAGCGCGCGCGTTTCCTGGTCGATTTTCTGGATCGCGTCTTCGAGCGTGCCGATGGCGTCGTTCAGATCGGCGGATTGCGCGTCGAGGAAATGCTTGCGCTCGGTAGCCGCCGCGAGTTCTTCGAGCGCGGCCATGTTGACCGGCCCGAGCGCGACGATCGCGTTGTTCAGGCGCGTGACTTCGCCTTGCAGATACGAAGGCTTCATGTCGGGCGTGAGCTTCGCCTGAAGTTCGGCTTCATCGACGCCCGCCGCCTGCAATTGCTCGACGAACTGCTCGCCGCTGATACGCGCCGCCTGCTCCTTCAACTGCAACTCGTTGATCCGGTCGCGCAGCGGCTGCAGCGAGCGCTCGGCGAAGAGGCGCTGCTCGTCGGACTGGCGCAGACGCGCGGTCAGATCGTCCAGTTCGATACGCGCCGCGTGCAGCGATTCCTCGCGCGCCGCGCGCACTTCGAGCGCATCCTGAAGGCCGGTTTGCGCCGTCTGCTCGTTGATGGTTTCGAGTTCCGCACGCGCGTCTTCCAGCGCACCCGCGACGCGCTCGCTCTGTTCTTCCGCCGTGCCGATATTGCGCTCGTACTCCGCGATCTTCGCGGCCAGCCCGCGCACGGCGAAGCTGGCGTCGCTCGCGGCGCGTTCGAGTTCGCGCAACTCGTGGCGCGCGCTCGTGAGCGTCTCGTCGAGCGATTCGAACGCGAGCTGGTTGTCCTCGAAGCGCGCCTGCAATTGCGCGATTTCCGCGTCGTGCTGCTCGAACGCCGCTTCGGATTCCGCCCGCAGCGCGCGCTGCTCCTCGATCTGCGCGGCGATCTCGTTCAGTTCCTCGCCGATCTGCGTGCTGCGCTGCGTGTAGCGCTCATGCGCCTGCGCGAGCTTCAGCGCGTCCATCTGCAGCGCGTGGACGCGTTGCGTCGCGCGTTCGGCGGCAGCGCGCGCATCGGCGAGCGTCTGCGATGCCTGCGTGTGCGCGGCATCGGCGCGAACGGCGTTGCTCTTCGCTTCGTCGGCGAGCAGCGCCTGGGCGCGCACCTGCCGCGTGAGATTTTCGATTTCCTGCGCCCGCGCGAGCATGCCGGACTGCTCGGAATCGGATGCATAAAGCTGCACGCCGACGCGCGTCACCGTGTGCCCCGCCTTCACGACGAACGCGCCGCCTTCCGGCAACTGGCTGCGCATGGCGAGCGCTTGCGCGATGTCGTCCGCGATGAAGGTCGTGCCGAGCCATTCGTTGAGCACGGCGCGCAAGCCCGGATCATCGATGCGCACGAGCGACAACAACGGCCGCAAGCCCTGTGGCGCGTCGAGCGGCTTGCCCGCAACCGGCGGCGAATAGAAGGCGAGCTTGGCGGGCGGCGCATCGGTGGCGAACGCCTTCACCCAGTCGAGATTCGATACTTCCAGCGCCGCGAGCCGCTCACGCAGCACGGCTTCGAGCGCCGCTTCCCAGCCCGCTTCGACATGCAGCTTCTTCCACAGACGCGGCAGCGCGCCGAGTTCGTGCCTGTCGAGCCACGGCTGAATCTTGCCTTCCGTCTGCACGCTTTCCTGAAGCTGCTTCAACGCGGCAAGACGTGCTTCCAACTGGTGAATCTGCGCGCTTTCCGCCTGCACGCGCTCCTGCGCCGCGCGACGTTCGGCGTCGAGACGCGGCACGGTTTCCTGCGCATCGGCGAGACGCGCCTGCGCCTCGGCGAGAATCTCTTCGTTCTCGGCAAGCTGCATGCGCAGTTCTTCGAGCTGCGCTTCGTCCGGCGCGTCGAGTCCGCTTGCTTCGTTCTTCAGACGTTCCTGACGCTGCTGCAATTGCTGAAGCTGCTGATCCGCGTTGCGCTGATGCGCCGCTTCGAGCTTCAGCGCCTGTTCCGCCCGCGCGATGCCCGCGCGCTCTTCGTTGAGCTGCGCCTGCGCATCGCGCCAGCGGGCTTCGAGTTCGGGCAGCGCGTCTTGCTTGGCGGCGGCGTTTTCCTGCGCGATGGCGGCTTTTTCCTCGCCCTCGGCGAGCGCTTCCGATGCAGTCTCGATCTCGTCGCGCGCCTTTTGCGCCTGCATGAGCCATTGCTCGCGCTGCGCGGCGAGCGCGGCGATCTGCGCCTGCACGCGATTGCGCGACTCGACGATGAACTTGATCTCCGCTTCGAGCCGGCTGACTTCGGCGTTGGCTTCGTAGAGCGCGCCTTGTGCGCCCTGCATCGCGTCGCTGGCGCTGTAGTGCGCGACGCGCAGCGTCTCCAGTTGCGCTTCGACTTCGCGCAGACGCGCCGTTTGCGCTTCGAGTTCGACCTGCGCCTCGCGGATGGCGCGCTGCTGGCGCTCGGCCTCGTTACCCGCTTCGTTTTTGCGCAAGAGCCACAACAGGCGCTGCTTTTCTTCGCCTTCGGCCTGCAACTGCTTGTATTTGGTCGCGACGATCGCCTGGCCTTCGAGCTTCTCGAGATTCGTCGTCAGTTCGCGGACGATGTCCTCGACGCGCGTCAGGTTCTCGCGCGTATCGTGCAGACGATTCTCCGTCTCGCGGCGGCGTTCCTTGTACTTCGACACGCCCGCGGCTTCTTCCAGAAACACGCGCAGTTCTTCCGGCTTCGCTTCGATGATGCGCGCGATCATGCCCTGCCCGATGATCGCGTAGGCGCGCGGCCCGAGTCCCGTGCCGAGGAAGATGTCCTGAATGTCGCGGCGTCGCGCGGGCAGGTTGTTGATGTAATAGCTGGACGTGCCGTCGCGCGTGAGCACGCGCTTCACGGCGATCTCGCCGTACGCGCTCCATTGGCCGGCGGCGCGCCCATCGGCGTTGTCGAAGATCAGTTCGACGCTCGCGCGGCTGCCGGGCTTGCGCGCCGTCGATCCATTGAAAATGACGTCCTGCATCGACTCGCCGCGCAATTCGGATGCGCGCGATTCACCGAGCACCCAGCGCACGGCGTCGATGATATTGGACTTACCGCAGCCATTCGGCCCGACGACGCCGACGAGCTGGCCGGGTACCTGGAAATGCGTGGGATCGACGAAGGACTTGAAACCAGCGAGTTTGATCGAAGTCAGACGCACGGCGATATCGCTGTTTGAAGTGAGTGACGGAAGATGAATGGCAGACAGGCGGCAGCGCGGCCCGTCGCGGGCAATGGTTTCATGCGCGCGAAGGCCTCGCGGGCCGGTCGCGAGCGGACACCATCATACCATCGCGCGTGTCGATTTCTTTTCGCTTGCGGCCTGCTGATTCGCCGCCGACGATGCCTCGCCGGACGCGCGCGCCTGCCGATGCACCCACGCCGACAGCACGCACGCGGCCACGATGCATGCCCCGCCCGCCCATTCGCGCGGCCCCGGCGCTTCGCCCGCGAAGAGCCACGACGACAGCGCGGTCACGACGAGTTCGAACAGCATGATGATCGACGCGCGATTGGCCGGCACGCGCGCAAGTCCGATCTGCATGATCACGTTGTTCGCCGCGAGCACCACGCCGAGTCCGATCACAATGAACGCGACCATGCCCATCTGCGATGCGGCGGGCGGCGCGGGCATCGGCTCGAAAAAGCTCACGAGCGTCGCGACGATGGCCGCGCCGCCGAAGATCACCGCCGTGCGCATTTCGGGCTTCATGCCGGGCATCGTCCGCGTGAGCTTGACGACGAGCACGTTGCTCATCGCGAAGCCCATGCCGCCCATCAGGCCCGCCCATTCCGCGAGATTCGCGGGCAGCGGAAAGCCGAGCGCGGGCGACCAGAGCATGGTGACCGCGCCGGCGAGCGACAGCAGGGAGAGCGCGGCGTCGGCCCGCGTGAGGCGGTCCTCGAGGATGAAATGCGCGAACACCGCGGTCCATGCGGGCGTCAGATAGAAGAGCAACAGCACGCGCATGACCTGGCCGTGGATCGCGCCCCACACGAAACCGACGCTCGTCGTGCCCGCCGCCGCGCCCAGCGCGACGAGCAGCCAGTGCCAGCGGATCGTGCGGACGGAGCGGCGCTTGAGCAGCAGCACGAAGAGACACGCCGCGCCGCTCGTCGTCGCGCTGGCGAGGGTGCCGGTGAGGCCCATCGACGCGAGCATGCGCATCGGGTACCAGACGAGTCCCCATACCGATGCGCCGAGCATGATCGCAAGTGTGGGCAAGGCGTCGTGGAAACGGCGGGTCATCGTTGCGCTCCCGCGCTCGCTCGCTTGAAGCGATTCAGGTTCGTCATGCTGTGTCGTCGTTGGCCTGCGGCCCTTTGCTGCAGGGGCGCGGGGTATAATCGTCCGCTTCGCCGATGTCTTTGTCGTGCCGCCGCCGCGGGTTTTCCGCGGGTCTTTCAAAGCTGCGTTCGCATCGGCATGAATGGCTTCGTAGCCGCCTGAACGTTCGTCGCTCATCGCTTACCGGTCACGCCGTGAATCCACTTCTCAAGAAACTCCAGCCGTATCCGTTCGAAAAGCTCCGCGCGCTCTTCAAAGGCATCGAGCCGCGCGCCGGATTCACGCCGATCAGCTTCGGCATCGGCGAGCCGAAACATCCGACGCCCGTGCTCATCCGCGATGCCGTCGTCAATGCGCTCGACGGCCTCGCCTCCTACCCGCCGACGCTCGGCAGCGAGCCGCTGCGCGAAGCCATCGCCACGTGGGCGAAGGCGCGCTACGGTCTCGCGTCGCTCGATGCGGCCACCGAAGTGCTGCCCGTGTCCGGCTCGCGCGAAGCCTTGTTCGCGCTCGCGCAGGCGGTCATCGACAGCCGCAGCACGCCCGAACTCGCCGGCGCGAAACCGCCGATCGTACTCTGTCCGAACCCGTTCTATCAAATCTACGAAGGCGCGGCGCTGCTCGCGGGCGCGGAGCCGTATTTCGTCAATAGCGATCCGGCGCGCAACTTCGCGTGCGATTACTCGGCTGTCCCCGACGACATCTGGGCGCGCACGCAACTGCTCTATGTCTGCTCGCCGGGCAACCCGACCGGCGCGGTCCTCACGCTCGACAACTGGCGCGAGCTTTTCGCGCTGTCCGACAAGCACGGCTTCGTGATCGCCTCCGACGAATGCTATTCCGAGATCTACTTCGACGAGGCGCATCCGCCGCTCGGCGGCCTGGAAGCCGCGCGCTTGCTTAACCGCGGCTTCGAGCGCCTCGTGATGCTGTCGAGCCTTTCGAAACGATCGAACGTGCCGGGCATGCGCTCGGGCTTCGTCGCGGGCGACGCGGCCATCCTCAAGCAGTTCCTGCTGTATCGCACGTATCACGGCGCGGCGCTTTCGACCCTGTTCCAGCGCGCGAGCATCGCCGCATGGCAGGACGAGGCGCACGTGCGCGACAACCGCGCGAAGTACGTGAAGAAGTTCGAAACGGTCACGCCCATGCTCGCCGACGTGCTGGACGTGCGTTTGCCCGATGCCGCGTTCTATCTCTGGGCGAACGTTTCGCGCACCGGACTCTCCGACACCGAGTTCGCGGCGCGTCTCTACGCCGACTATAATGTGACGGTTCTGCCGGGCTCCTATCTCGCTCGTCCCGCGCATGGCACGAATCCCGGCGAGGGCTTCGTTCGCATCGCGCTCGTCGCCGGGACCGAGGAATGTGTCGAAGGCGCCCGCCGCATCGTCGAATTCTGCCGCACGCTCAAGCCCTGACGAGCGCAGCCGGTCCAACTCTCCATCCTTGAAATCACTATGTCGCAACAACTGCAGAGCATCATCGACAACGCCTGGGAAAACCGCGCCGAGCTTTCGCCGAAAGCCGCGCCGGCCGAGGTCCGCGACGCCGTCGCGCATGCCATCGAACAGCTCGACAAGGGCGCGTTGCGCGTCGCCGAGAAGCGCGACGGCGACTGGGTGGTCAATCAATGGCTGAAGAAGGCCGTGCTGCTTTCGTTCCGCCTCGAGGACAACGCGCCAATGGCCGCAGGCGGCTATTCGCAGTTCTACGACAAGGTGCCCTCGAAGTTCGCGAACTACACCGCCGAAGACTTCGCGGCAGGCGGCTTCCGCGTGGTGCCGCCGGCCATCGCGCGTCGCGGCTCGTTCATCGCGAAGAACGTCGTTTTGATGCCGTCGTACACGAACATCGGCGCTTACGTCGATGAAGGCACGATGGTCGACACGTGGGCCACCGTCGGCTCGTGCGCGCAGATCGGCAAGAACGTGCATCTGTCGGGCGGCGTGGGCATCGGCGGCGTGCTGGAGCCGTTGCAGGCGAACCCGGTCATCATCGAGGACAACTGCTTCATCGGCGCGCGCTCGGAAGTGGTGGAAGGCGTGATCGTCGAGGAAAATTCCGTCATTTCGATGGGCGTCTATCTCGGCCAGTCGACCAAGATCTACGACCGCGAAACCGGCGAAGTCAGCTACGGCCGCATTCCGGCGGGCTCGGTCGTCGTCGCGGGCAACCTGCCTTCGAAGGACGGCTCGCACAGCCTGTACTGCGCGGTCATCGTGAAGAAGGTGGACGCCAAGACGCGCGCGAAGGTCGGCCTGAACGAACTGCTGCGAGGCGACTGATTTGGCACGCGGATCCACCCCGACGACTGTCGTCTACGGCATTCCGAACTGCGACTCGGTGAAGAAAGCGCGCGTGTGGCTCGAAGAGCACGGCGTGCCGTTCGAATTTCACGACTTCAAGAAGGCCGGCGTGAACGAGGAGCTGGTGCAGGACTGGCTGAAGGACGTGCCGCTCGACCAGCTCATCAACAAGCGCGGCACGACGTGGCGCGGCTTGTCCGAGGTCCACAAGGCCGAAGCCGACACGACCGCCGGCGCGATCGCGCTGATGATCCACAAGCCGTCGATCATCAAGCGGCCGGTCGTCGTCGTGAACGGACGCGTGAAGTCGCTCGGCTTTTCCGCCGAGCAGTACGAAACGCTCTTCGCGTGATGCGGCGCGATGACTCCGGTGTTTCGAAGCCCGGTGTCGTCGCATGAACGCTCAATCGCTTGCCGGCCGCCGCGCCGGCATTTTTTATCGCTGTCCAGAAGCAGGCTCGAAACCATGTCCGGCACTCTCTCCCTTACCGAAGCCCTGATCGCGCGCGCGTCGGTCACGCCCGAAGACCGCGATTGCCAGTCGCTGATGATCGAACGCTTGTCCGCTGCCGGCTTCGTGTGCGAAACGATCGCATCGGGCGGCGTCACGAACCTGTGGGCCGTCAAGCGCGGCACGGAAGGCGCATCGGGCAAGCTGCTCGCGTTCGCCGGACACACCGACGTCGTGCCGACCGGCCCGGTCGAGCAATGGACCTCGCCGCCCTTCACGCCGACGCATCGCGACGGCAAGCTCTACGGACGCGGCGCCGCCGACATGAAGGCGTCGCTGGCGGCGTTCGTCGTGTCGAGCGAGGAGTTCGTGGCGAAGCATCCGGCGCATCGCGGGTCGCTCGCGCTGCTCATCACGAGCGACGAAGAAGGCCCCGCGACCGACGGCACCGTCAAGGTCGTCGAAGCGCTCAAGGCGCGCGGCGAACGGCTCGATTACTGCATCGTCGGCGAGCCGACTTCGAACGAAACGCTCGGCGACATGGTCAAGAACGGGCGTCGCGGCTCGATGACGGGCAAGCTCGTCGTGAAGGGCGTGCAGGGGCATATCGCGTATCCGCATCTTGCGAAGAATCCGATTCATCTGCTCGCGCCCGCGCTCGCGGAACTGGTCGCCGAGCGCTGGGACGGCGGCAACGAATATTTCCCGCCGACCACCTGGCAAGTGTCGAACCTGCATTCCGGCACGGGCGCGACGAACGTCATTCCCGGCCACGCCGAGCTGATGTTCAACTTCCGCTTTTCGACCGCGAGCACGGTCGAAGGCCTGCAAAGCCGCGTGCACGCGATCCTCGACAAGCACGCGCTCGACTGCGATCTCACGTGGATCGTGAGCGGCCTGCCGTTCCTCACGCCGCGCGGCGCGCTCTCCAATGCGCTCGACAAGGCGATCCGCGAGGAAACCGGCGTGCAGCCCGAACTGTCGACGACGGGCGGCACGTCCGATGGCCGCTTCATCGCGCGCATCTGCGAGCAGGTCGTGGAATTCGGCCCGCCGAACGGCAGCATCCACAAGATCGACGAACATGTCGAAGTGCGATTCATCGAGCCGCTCAAGAACGTGTACCGCCGCGTGCTCGAAGAACTGATCGCCTGAATTCACCCGAAAATAACAAGGAGCCATCGATGGCGCTACCCTTCTCCACTGTGCGCGACCTGCTGCGTTTCGGCGTCTCGCGTTTCACCGAAGCGGGCCTCTCGTTCGGCCACGGCTCGACCAACGCCTACGACGAAGCCGCGTATCTGATCCTGCATACGCTGCATCTGCCGCTCGACACGCTCGAACCGTTCCTCGACGCGCGCCTGCTCGACACCGAGATCGACGCCGTGATGCAGGTCATCGAGCGCCGCGCGAAAGACCGCGTGCCCGCCGCGTACATCACGCAGGAAGCGTGGATGCACGGTCATCGCTTTTATGTCGACGAGCGCGTGATCGTGCCGCGTTCGTTCATCGGCGAGTTGCTGCAGGACGGCTTGCAGCCGTATGTGGCCGATCCCGATCACGTCACGCGCGTACTCGAACTATGCACCGGCTCCGGCTGCCTCGCGATTCTCGCGGCGCAAGCGTTCGAAAACGCCGATATCGACGCCGTCGATATTTCCGCCGATGCCCTCGCCGTCGCGCACCGCAATGTTGCCGATTACCAACTCGAAGATCGTGTGACGCTGTACGAAGGCGACCTGTACGCGCCGCTGCCCGCCGCGCGTTACGAGGTCATCATCACGAATCCGCCGTACGTCAACGCCGACGCAATGCAGTCGCTTCCCGCCGAATATCGTCACGAGCCGGAACTCGCGCTCGCGGGCGGCGCCGACGGCATGGACGTCGTGCGGCGCATCGTGCGCGAGGCCGGCAAGTGGCTGACCGAAGACGGCGTGCTCGTCGTAGAGATCGGCAACGAACGCGCGAACGTGGAAGCGGCGCTCGGCGGCCTCGATCTGGTCTGGCTCTCGACGAGCGCGGGCGACGACAACGTGTTCCTGATCCAGGCTGCCGACCTGCCCGCCTGATCGTCTGATCGTCTGATCGTCTGATCGTCTGATCCTTTGATTCACCTGATGCCTCGCGCCGCCCGCTCCGGCGGGCTTCGAGCGGGCAAGGTTCGGTAAGATGACGCATCGCCGCTCCCGCGGCGTTCGTCATCCGGGTCCGCGCGGCTTTAGGCGTGGGACGCATCGAACCTTACGCATGACTATGCAAGCAGCAGACTGGCTCCACGTCGGCACGCTCGTGATGGCCGCGCATGTGCTCGGCGTGATCGCCGCCGTGCACGCGGTCATCCATACACGCACGTCGCAAGGCGCGGTTGCGTGGGCGGTGTCGCTCGTCGCGATGCCGTATTTCACGCTCATCCCTTACCTCTTCCTCGGCCGCAGCAAATTCGCCGGTTATATCGACGAGCGGCGCCTCGAAATAGAAATCCTTCGCAATCGCACGAAGCCCGCCGAATGGGAATCGAAGGAGCGCAGCGACGCGCCCCGCACCGATCCCGCTCTCCTGGACACAACCAGCGCGCGCGGCGAAGTCGCGCCGGGACCGGCGGAATATCTCGGCAATCCGACCATCCGCACGCTGCAGCGGCTTTCGGGCATGCCGTTTCTGCGCGGCAATTCGGTGCGCGTGCTCGTGAATGGCGACGCGACGTTCGCCGCGATCCTCGAAGCGATCGAAGCCGCGGAAAGTTATATCGTCGTGCAGTTTTTCATCGTGCGCGCCGACGCGCTCGGCGACATGCTGCGCGATGCGCTCATCGCAAAAGCAAAAGCGGGCGTGCGCGTCTACTTTCTCTACGACAGCATCGGCAGCTTCGACTTGCCGCATCGCTACGTGCAGGCGTTGCGCGCGGGCGGCGTCGAGGCGCATCCGTTCGCGGCCAATCGCAAGTTCGTGCATCGGTTTCAGATCAACTTCCGAAATCATCGGAAGATCGTCGTCGTGGACGGCAAGCGCGCGTTCGTCGGCGGGCACAACGTGGGCGTCGAGTATCTCGGCGGCAATCCGCGGCTTTCGCCGTGGCGCGATACGCACGTCGAAGTGCGCGGTCCGGCCATTGCCAGCATTCAGTTCGTCTTCACCGAGGACTGGTACTGGGCGACTCAGCGCCTGCCCGAACTCGGCCCCGCCCCGCACGCCGACGAGAACATGCACTGCATGGTGCTCTCCAGCGGCCCCGCCGACAAACAAGAGACCTGCTCGCTGTTCTTTGTCGAGGCGATCAACGCGGCGCGCGAGCGCATCTGGATCACGTCGCCGTACCTGATTCCCGATGAAGCCGTGTTCTCGGCGCTGCGCCTGGCCGTGATGCGAGGCGTGGACGTGCGAATCCTGATTCCGAGCCGGCGCGATCATCGCGTGGTGTTCGCGGCCTCGCGCCTCTACGCTTACGACCTCGTGCAGGCCGGCGTGCGCATCTTCCGCTACAAGCCGGGTTTCCTGCATCAGAAAGTCGTGCTCGTGGACGACATCGCCGCGTCGGTCGGCAGCGCGAACCTCGACAACCGTTCGTTCAGGCTCAACTTCGAAATCACCGTGCTGACCGTCGATCACACCTTCGCGCGACAAGTCGAAAGCATGCTGCTCATCGACTTCGCGCATGCATATGAGATCGACGTAAACGACTATCTCGGCAACGCGTTCTGGCGGCGCATGGCGATGCATGTCGCACGGCTCTTCTCGCCGATTCTTTGAGGGCGGCGCGAGTTCACAAGAGCTTTTCGATGTCGCCCACGATCGCCTCCGGCTTCGTGAGCGGCGCGTAACGCTTCACGATGTTCCCCTTGCGATCGACGAGAAACTTCGTGAAATTCCACTTGATCGCTTCGAGCCCGAGCACGCCCGGCTCCTTCTCCGTCAAATACTTGTAGAGCGGATGAGCATTCGCGCCGTTCACGTCGATCTTCGCGAACATCGGGAACGTCACGCCGTAGTTCTTCTCGCAGAAGCTGCCGATCTGCGCGGCATCGCCCGGTTCCTGCTTGCCGAACTGGTTGCACGGAAAGCCGAGCACTTCGAAGCCGCGCGCCGACAGCCGCGTGTACAGGTCTTGCAGCCCCTTGTATTGCGGCGTGAATCCGCATTCGCTCGCCGTGTTGACGATCAGCAGCACCTTGTCGCGGTACTTGTCGAGACCGACGGTTGCGCCGTCGAGCGTTTCGGCCGTGAAACCATAGATGCTGTCGGTGGTTGAGCTCATGACATGTTCCCCGCGAAGAATTGAAAGTCAGGCGATGCTACTACCGCGCGCGCTCGCCTGCCATTAGCCGAACGGACGATCCCTTCGCCGTGACGCGCCCGGTCTAAAATAGCGCTTTCCTTCAAAGCCCGCCGCCATTCCGACGTGATCCGCTTCAACCAGTTCAGCCTGTCCCGCGGCACCAAGCCGCTTTTCGAAGAGACGAGCTTCACGCTCAATCCGGGCGAGAAAGCCGGTCTCGTCGGCGCGAACGGCGCAGGCAAGTCCACGCTCTTTTCCGTGCTGCGCGGCGAATTGCACGCAGACGGCGGCGATTTTTCGATGCCGCCGTCGTGGCGCATCGCGCACGTCGCGCAGGAAACGCCCGCGGTGGATCGCACCGCGCTCGACTACACGCTCGACGGCGACACGCATTTGCGGGCCATCGAAGCGCGTATCGCGTCCGCGTCCGCCGCGCATGACGGCGCTGCCGAAGCCGAAGCGCACGCCGCCTTCGCCGATGCAGACGGCTACACCGCGCCCGCGCGCGCCGAAACGCTGCTGCTCGGCCTGGGCTTCACGCTCGCGCAGACACGCGAGCCGGTCTCGAGCTTCTCGGGCGGCTGGCGCATGCGCCTGAACCTCGCGCAAGCGCTGATGTGTCCGTCCGACCTTCTTTTGCTCGACGAACCGACCAACCACCTGGACCTCGACGCCATCGTCTGGCTGGAAGACTGGCTCGCGCGGTACCCGGGCACGCTCGTCGTGATATCGCACGACCGAGAGTTTCTGGACTCCGTGTGCAACGTCACGCTGCATCTGGAAAATCGCCAGGTGAAGCGATACGGCGGCAACTACAGCCAGTTCGAAATCCTGCGCGCGCAACAACTCGCGCTGCAGCAGAGCGCTTACGAGAAGCAGCAGAAGACCGTGCAGCATCTGCAAAGCTTCATCGACCGCTTCAAGGCAAAGGCGACCAAAGCCAAACAGGCGCAAAGCCGCGTGAAGGCGCTGGAAAAAATGGAACTGATCGCGCCGGCGCATGCGAGTTCGCCGTTCACGTTCGAGTTCCGCACGCCCGATGCCGCGCCGAATCCGATGATGGTCATGGAAGACGTGCGCTGCGGCTATCACGGCGAGGACGGCGCGGAGATTCCGATCGTCGAGGGCGTCACGCTGTCGATTCAAAGCGGGCAGCGCATCGGCTTGCTGGGCGCGAACGGCCAGGGTAAATCGACGCTCATCAAGACGCTCGCCGACACGCTCGAACCGCTGTCCGGCCACGTGCGTCAGGGCAAGGGACTGCAGATAGGCTACTTCGCGCAGCATCAGCTCGAAACGCTGCGTCCCGACGATTCCGCAATTCAGCATCTCGCGCGCCTCGCGCCCGACACGCGCGAGCAGGAATTGCGCGATTTTCTCGGCAGCTTCAACTTCTCGGGCGACATGGCGACCGCGAAAATCGCGCCCTTCTCCGGCGGCGAGAAGGCGCGGCTCGCGCTGGCGCTCATCATCTGGCAGAAGCCGAATCTGCTGCTGCTCGACGAACCGACGAACCACCTCGATCTCGAAACGCGCCACGCGCTCACCATGGCGCTCGCGCAGTTTGAAGGCACGCTGATTCTCGTGTCGCACGACCGGCATCTGCTGCGCGCGACGACGGATACTTTCATGCTCGTCGCGAAACATCGCCTGAGCCCGTTCGACGGCGATCTGGACGACTATCGCGACTGGCTCTTGCAGCACGCCGCCGAAACACGCGCGGCGGCGAAGGAAGCGAGCGGCGCGGCATCGGCGGCGAGTGACGCGGCGGACAGCGCGGTGAATCGCAAGGAGCAGCGCAAGCAGGAAGCGCAGGAGCGGCAAAAGCTGTCGCATCTGAAGAAGCCGTTGCAATCGCGCATCGCGAAGATCGAGAAGGAAATGGACGCGCTCAACGCGGAGAAATCGACGCTCGATGCGTTCGTCGCCGATCCCGCCAGTTACGACGCGGCGCTCAAGGCGAAGCTCACGGAAACGATCCGTCGCCAGGGCGAAGTCAACTCGCGGCTCGAAACGCTCGAAATGGAGTGGCTCGAAGCCCACGAGGAACTGGAACAGATCGGTTCATAACCGTCCCCGGAGACCGACGACTTGACGACTTCCCCCGCCCTCGCCGGCCTCCGTGTACTCGATCTGACGCGGCTGCTGCCCGGTCCTGTCGCCACGCTGCGGCTCGCGGAGTTGGGCGCGGACGTGCTCAAGATCGAACCGCCGGGCGAAGGCGACTACGCCCGCACGATGCTGCAGACCGACGCCGAGCGCCAGAGCGGAATGCCGAGCGCGTTCTATCGCATCGTCAATCGCGGCAAGCGCACGATGACGCTCGATCTCAAGACGGACGACGGCCGCGCGACGTTGATCGATCTCGCGCGCCATGCCGACGTCCTCGTCGAGAGCTTCAGGCCATCCGTGATGGCGCGGCTCGGAATCGGCTACGACGTGTTGCGCGAGGCGAATCCGAAGCTCGTCTACTGCGCGGTCACCGGCTTCGGCAGCGACGGCCCGTTCGCGGACAAGGCGGGGCACGATCTGAACTACATCGCCTATGCGGGCGTGCTTCATCAGCTCGCCGCGCGCGATGGCACGCCCATCGCGCCGAACTTTCAACTGGCGGATCTGCTCGGCGGCGCGCTCTCGGCCGTGACGGAGATGCTCGCGGCGTTGTGGCACGTCGCGCGCGGCGGCGACGGACGCCGCCTCGATGTCTCGATGACCCACGCGGTTCACGCGCACAACGTCATGGCGCACGTCGCGCTCGCACGTGGCGACGACGCGAGCACGTGCGCAGGCGGCGGCCTCCTGAACGGCGGCGTGCCGTGCTACGACGTGTATCGCACGCTGGATGACCGCTTCGTCGCGGTGGGCGCGCTGGAACTGAAGTTCTGGCAGGCGCTCTGCCGGGCGCTCGGCCATGAAGAATGGGCCGCGCGGCACTGGAGTCTCGGGCAGGCCATCGGCGGTGCGGACGCGAAGCAATTGTCCGCCGAAGTCGCCGCGTGTTTTCGGGAGCGCACGCGCGACGAATGGACCGCGCTATTGGAGCCGCTCGACTGTTGCGTCGCGCCGGTCCTCACGCCGGCAGAAGCGGCGGCGCATCCGCTCTTCGCGGCGTTAAAGCGTGAAGCCTAGCGTCGCGGCAAGGTCTGGCGCGGCTGGCGCTCGTCGTCGACGAGCACGTGCTTGCGGCCCGTCACGTGCCGGCGGATGGTAGCGACGACTTCGTCCTCGGTGACATTCGCAGCCACGACCCGCCGCGAAATCTGTCCTTCGCCGTCGATCCACTCGACGATCCGGCACCCGCTGCCCCACGGCTGCTGCAAGGGCGCCGACACGCGACATCCGCGCAGATGGAACGCGGGCTTCGCGCGCATTGATTTGGCGTGTTTCAAAGCGTGGTCCTCTCGATGCTGCCGGCCGCCTCAGAAAGGAAGCCGACCGGCGATTGCCTCGGGAGCATAGGGAAATCGCGCGCACCTTGGGTTACAGGCGGCGACGCCATTCTTACGGGCCGTTACGCAGGGTCCGATCCGACAATCGGCGCCGAGTGCGTCATTCGAGGTCGCGCACGCGATCGATCGCTTCCTCGATGCGATCCACCGCGATGACCTTGAGGCCGTCGATCGCCTGTTTCGGCGCGTTCGCCTTCGGAATGAGCGCGACGGAGAAGCCGAGCTTCGCGGCTTCCTTCAGCCGGTCCTGTCCGCGCGGCGAAGGCCGGATTTCACCGGCGAGACCCACTTCGCCGAACGTGATGAGTCCCTTCGGCAGCGGCTTGTTGCGTAGCGACGAATGGATCGCGAGCAAGACGGCCAAGTCGGCCGCGGGTTCGGTGATCTTCACGCCGCCCACTGCGTTGAGGAACACGTCCTGATCGAAACACGCGATGCCCGCGTGCCGATGCAGCACCGCCAGCAACAACGCGAGCCGGTTCTGTTCGAGTCCCACCGCGAGCCGCCGCGGATTCGGCACGTGCGCAGTGTCGACGAGCGCCTGCACTTCGACCAGCAGCGGCCGCGAACCTTCCTGGGTGACGAGCACGCACGAACCGGCGACGCTCTGCTCGTGCTGCGACAAAAACAGCGCCGAAGGATTCGCGACGCCACGCAGCCCTTTTTCCGTCATCGCGAACACGCCGAGTTCGTTGACCGCGCCGAAGCGGTTCTTGAACGCGCGCACGAGCCGGAACGACGAGTGGGTATCGCCTTCGAAGTACAGCACGGTATCGACGATATGTTCCAGCACGCGCGGCCCCGCGAGACTGCCCTCTTTCGTCACGTGGCCGACCATGATGATCGACGTGCCCGTCTGCTTCGCGATGCGCGTCAGTTGCGCCGCGCACTCCCGCACCTGCGCGACGGAGCCGGGCGCGGACGTCAGCGCTTCGGAATAGATGGTCTGGATGGAATCGATGACCGCCACTTCGGGACGTTGCTCGTCGATCGTGGCCTGAATCTTTTCGAGCTGGATTTCCGCGAGCAGCGAAAGATCGGCGGCGGCGCTTTCCTTGCCGCCGATCAGCCCGAGCCGCTGCGCCCGCAGCGCGATCTGCGCGCCGGATTCCTCGCCGCTCACGTAGAGCGCGGGCCGGTCGCGCGCGATCTCGGCGAGCGATTGCAACAGTAGGGTGGATTTGCCGATGCCCGGATCGCCGCCGATCAGCACCACGCCGCCCGGCACGAGCCCGCCGCCGAGCACGCGGTCGAACTCGCCGACGCCCGTCGTGAAGCGCGGCACGTCCGACGCTTCGATTTCGGCCAGCCGCTGCACCGCCGAACTCTTGGCCAGCGCCTGAAAGCGATGCGCCGCCGGCGCCTGCTCCACCGATTCCACCAGCGTGTTCCACGCCCCGCACGCCGCGCACTGCCCCGTCCACTTCGGCGCCTGCCCGCCGCATTCGCTACAGATATAGAGCGTCTTCGCCTTCGCTGCTTTTGCCACGTATTGCCTTATAAGAATTCGATTCGATCCCGCGCCCGCGCCGACGGCCCGCGCTCACTCCGCCCGCACCGGCACGCGTTGGGCGATCGCGCACATCAGCTCGTAGCCGATGGTGCCGCACGCAGCCGCCACGTCGTCGATCGGCAGGTTCGTACCCCACAACTCCACGCGCGAGCCGATGCCCGCGTTGGGGCACGGCGTCAGATCGACGGTAAGCATGTCCATCGACACGCGGCCGACGAGCTTCGTCATCACGCCGTCGACGATCACGGGCGTGCCTTCCGGCGCGACGCGCGGATACCCGTCCGCATAGCCGCACGCGACCACGCCGATCCGCATGGTCTGCCCCGCGCGATACGTCGATCCGTACCCGATGCTGTGCCCCGGCTGCACCGTCTGCACGGCGATCAGTTCGGACGAAAGCGTCATCGCTGGCTTCAGGCCGGTATCGGCGATATCGGTGGTGACGCCCGACGGCGACGCGCCGTACAGCATGATGCCGGGCCGCACCCAGTCGAAATGCGCGGACGGATGCCAGAGCACCGCCGCCGAATTCGACAGGCTGCGCGCCCCCGCAATGCCTTCCGCGCCCCGCTCGAACGCCTCAAGCTGATGCGCGATGCCGCGTTCGCTGTCGGCATCGGAAAAATGGGTCATGAGCGTGATCTGCCCGACGCCCTGGCACGCGCGCGCCCGCTCCCACGCCGCACGAAAGCGCTCGGGCGTGTAGCCGAGCCGGTTCATGCCGCTGTTCATCTTCAACTGGATGTTGACCGGCTTCGACAGCCGCGCCATCTCCAGCATGCGCAACTGCTCGTCGCAATGGACGGCCGTGGTCAAGCTGTAGCGGTCGATCACGTCGATATCCGTCGGCCGGAAAAAGCCTTCCAGCAGAAGAATGGGACCGGCCCAGCCCAGCTCGCGCAACTTCGCGGCTTCTTCGAGGTCCAGAAGGCCGAAGCCGTCCGTCGCGCGAAGTCCGGGGAACGCTCGCGCGAGTCCGTGGCCATATGCATTGGCCTTGACGACCGCCCAGATCTTCGATTTCGGCGCGTATTTGCGCGCAATGGCGAGGTTATTGGCGAGTGCGGGCGTGTGAATGGTTGCGGAAAGGGGGCGCGGCATGAGCGTTTCGATGAATTTCGATTCGGGCGGAAAGACACAAGCATACGCCAGGGCAACGAGCGGCCGCAGCGCCGATCAAGACGCCTTGCGAATCAGTACCTTATGAAGAAACCGGTGCGCGGGCGCGGCTGCGGTGCAGGCGTTTGCTGCCCGATCGAGATTAGTGCTAGTCAGAATGCGCCTATTTTCGTGTTATAAAGCCCTGCGCACAACCCATTTCGAACGGCATAAGCCCGAACGCATGACAGCAAGCACGACCAGCGTCCGGGGCGGATCACCCGCAGTGAGGAAAGCTTCGGATCAGATGAAAAAAGGTTTTTACACCATCATGGCCGCGCAGTTTTTCTCATCGCTGGCCGATAACGCACTACTGATCGCTGCCATCGCATTGCTGAAAGACCTTCACGCGCCGAACTGGATGACGCCGCTGCTGAAGCTCTTCTTCGTCCTCTCCTACGTGATTCTCGCGGCTTTCGTCGGCGCTTTCGCCGATTCGCGGCCCAAGGGTCATGTGATGTTCGTGACCAATTCGATCAAGGTCGTCGGCTGCATCACGATGCTGTTCGGCGCGCATCCGCTGCTTGCGTACGGCATCGTCGGCTTCGGCGCAGCGGCTTATTCGCCCGCGAAGTACGGCATTCTCACCGAGCTTCTGCCGCCCGATCGGCTCGTCGCGGCGAACGGGTGGATCGAAGGCACCACGGTCGGCTCGATCATCCTCGGCACGGTCATGGGCGGCGCGCTCATCAGTCCGCATATCGCGAGTCACCTGCTGAGCCTGCATATTCCGCGCATTTCGACGCCCGCCGAAGCCGCGATGCTCGTCATCATGCTGATGTACGTGATCGCCGCGATCTTCAACCTGCGCATTCCCGATACCGGCGCGCGTTATCCGAAGCAGGAAACGCGGCCCATCAAGCTCATCACCGATTTCGCCGATTGCTTCCTCACGCTCTGGCGCGACAAGCTCGGACAGATCTCGCTCGCGGTCACGACGCTCTTCTGGGGCGCGGGCGCGACGCTGCAATTCATCGTGCTGAAGTGGGCCGAAGTGTCGCTCGGCATGACGCTTTCGCAGGCGGCCATCCTGCAGGCGGTCATCGCGGTCGGCGTCGCGGCGGGCGCGGTGCTCGCGGCGGCGCGCGTGCCGCTCAAGCGCTCGCTGTCGGTGTTGCCGGTGGGCATCATGATGGGGCTCGCCGTCATGCTGATGGCCTTCTACACGCGGCACCTCTTTCCCGCGCACTGGGGCATCTACTTCGGCAGGATGCATTTCCCCGGCTATCTGCTCGTCGCGTATCTGTTCCTGATGGTCGTCGGCGGTTTGTCCGGATTTTTCGTCGTGCCGATGAACGCGCTTCTGCAGCATCGCGGACACGTGCTGCTGTCCGCCGGACACTCGATCGCCGTGCAGAATTTCAACGAGAATCTCTCGGTGCTCGTGATGCTGTGCCTGTATGCCGTGCTCGTGTGGCTCGACATGCCGATCCAGTTCGTCATCGTGATGTTCGGCTCGTTCGTCTGTCTCATGATGTACTTCGTCATGCGCCGTCATCAGGCGAATCAGCGCGCGTTCGATTCGGTCGCGCTGATCGGCGAGGCGCGGCACTGACTGCTTTTTGCGCCTGCATCGGCTAGTCTTTCCTCATCATGCAATCAGCCGATCTCTACTCCTTCGTCACGCGCGTGCGCGATACCGCGCCGCTCGTGCACTGCCTGACGAATCTCGTCGTCACCAATTTCACCGCGAATGTGCTGCTCGCTGTCGGCGCCGCGCCCGCGATGGTCGTCGCGCGCGAGGAAGTCGCCGAGTTCGCGCCTGTCGCGAATGCGCTTTCGGTCAACCTCGGCACGCTGGACCTGCCGCAGTCCCGCGCGATCCGCGCCGCCGTCGATGCCGCCAACGGCGCGGGCAAGCCCTGGGTGCTCGATCCGGTCGCCGTCGGCCCGCTCGCGTTTCGCACGCAGTTCGCGCTCGAATTGCTCGATGCGAAGCCGGCCGTGATTCGCGGCAACGCGTCGGAAATCATCAGCCTGTCGGGCGGCACGTCGAGCGCGCGCGGCGTGGACAGCACCGCCGCCACCGACGCCGCCCTCGACGCCGCGCAGATTCTCGCGCTGAACACGCAGGCCGTCGTCGCGGTGACGGGCGAAACCGACTACATCACCGATGGCCGGCGCGTGATCGCGCTGTCGAACGGCTCGCCGCTGATGACGCGCGTGACGGGCGTCGGCTGCGCGCTGTCGGCGACGGTCGCGGCGTTCGTCGGCGTGGCCGGTTCTCGCGATGAACATTGGACGGCGACGGTGGCCGCCATCGCGTATTCGACCGTGGCCGGCGAACTCGCCGCCCGCGACTCGGCGCTGCCCGGCAGCTTCGCGGTCGCGTATCTGGACCGGCTGGCGTCGCTGGATGCCCAAGCGTTCGAAGCCACGCTCGTGCAGCGCGACGTCGCGCTTTCCTGACATGCGCGATTCGTTCGATCTTTCGCTCTACCTCGTGCTCGATCCCGTGCAGTGCGGCGGTCACGATGCCGCGCTCGCCGTCGCGCGGGCGGCGCTGGAAGGCGGCGCGACCGTCGTGCAACTGCGCGCGCCCGAGTGGCACAAGCGCGCGTGGCTCGCGCTCGCAACCGATCTCCTGCCGATCACGCGCGCGCACGGCGTGCCGCTCGTCATCGACGATCACGTGGACATTGCGCTCGCCGCCGGCGCCGATGGCGTGCACGTCGGCCAGCGCGATCTGCCCGCGGACGTCGCGCGGCGGCTCATGGGACCGGACGCGCTGATCGGCCTGTCGGTGTCGAATCTCGCGGAAGTCGCGGATGCGAACCGGCTGCAAGGCGTCGTCGATTATCTCGGCGCGGGGCCGGTCTACGCGACGCCGACCAAGACCGACGCGTCCGCGCCCTGCGGCATCGACGGCCTCGCGGCGATGTGCCAGGCGGCGCGCTTTCCGACGGTCGCGATCGGTGGCATTCAGGCGCACAACGCCGCCGACGTGATGCGCGCGAAACCGGCGGGCCTGGCGGTCGTGTCCGCGATCTGCAAGGCCGCGAATCCGCGCGACGCGTCGGCGGCGCTGCGCGCGGCGATCACTCGCGCTCAATCCTGATTTTTCCGATGACATCGACGAAACCCATCCCCAACGTGCTCACGATCGCCGGTTCCGACTCCGGCGGCGGCGCGGGCATCCAGGCCGACCTGAAGGCGTTCTCGGCGCTCGGCGCGTACGGCGCGAGCGTCATCACGGCGCTGACCGCGCAAAACACGCGCGGCGTCACAGCGGTCCACGCGCCCGAGCCGGCGTTCGTCGCGGCTCAACTCGACGCCGTGTTCGACGACATCCGCATCGACGCGGTGAAGATCGGCATGCTGGCGAACGCGGGCATCGTGCGCGCGGTCGCCGATGCGTTGCGGCGGCATCGCCCGGCGCATGTCGTGCTGGACACCGTGATGATCTCGAAGAGCAATCACGCGCTGCTCGCACCGGAAGCCGTCGCCGCGCTACGCGACGAACTGCTGCCGCTCGCGACGCTCGTCACGCCGAATTTGCCGGAAGCGGCGGCCTTGCTCGGCGCCGACGCCGCCCACGACGAAGACGCGATGGTGCGTCAGGGCGAAGCGCTCCTCGCCGCCGGCGCGCGCGCGGTGCTGATGAAGGGCGGGCATCTCGCATCGCCGGACAGTCCGGACTGGCTCATCGAGACGGCGGGCGCGCTCAGGCTGTCGAGCCCGCGCATCGCGCTCAGAAATACACACGGGACGGGCTGCACGTTGTCGTCGGCCATCGCGGCGCTGATCCCGCAAACCAGCGATCTGGCCAGCGCCACCGCCGAGGCCAAGCGCTACCTCACCGGCGCGATCGAAGCCAGCGCGCGGCTCGATGTTGGGCACGGCGTCGGGCCGGTGCATCACTTTTATCGGTGGTGGTGAGTCGAACGCGGGTCACAGCGCGGCAGCGGCGAACGCCCTTGCGCGCTCCGGCCAGTCGTCCGGCACGATGAAGCCGCGCGATTCCTCGGTCCAGCCGCCTGCGTCGTCGCGCACGTAGGACGCGACCATCGTCGGCTGCGCAATCGCGCGCAAGCCTGCGTGGATCCCCGCGGCTTCCGCCATCAGCGATTCGGCGTCGTCCGCGTGCAGACGGCGCGACGCAAGCCACGCCATGCGCGGCTGCACGACCCACGCGCGAGCGTCGTCGATGGCGTCGTTGCGCTCACCCCATTCCGACGCCGTCAGCCAAAAGCCGCGCAAATGCCGCTCGCCGACTTCGGGCGCGGGCGGGACGGCATCGTCGTGATAGAAAAGCCGGCCCTTGATGAACAACTGCGCGTCCCACGGCCCGTCGAGCCCGAGCGCCGCGAATTCCACGCGCGAGGTCAGCCCGAGCTGATGCGTCAGGAGCCGCGCGTGCTTCAGATCGAAGCGATCCTGCAGATTCGGCCCGACATAGTCTGAGAGGCGCGCGGCACGCAATGCGCCATCGCCGATATGCAAATAGAACTTCACGGCCAGTTCCCAGTGCTGCCGCGCGCCGCCGGCCGTTTGCAGCAAAAAATCACATTCGCCGATGGTGCGGCGCTGGCGTCTCAGCGGCACGTTCGCCGCGATCAGCCGCGCGGCCGGACCGTGCGCGAGGAAGAATTCGAGGAGGCTTTCGGCATAGATGCCGAGGCGCGTGGACTTGGGATTGCGCGAGCGGACATGAAGCGGATCGGGGGCGCCGTCGAGCGTGTGCAGCCAGGCGAGCGTGGCGTCGCGTTCTGCATCGGATGCGAACGGCTGCGCCAGCGCCGCGCCGGCTTCATCGGCGCGCAGCAGATCGGGCGCGAAAAGCAGCCACGCCAGATCGCGCACGGTCGCGTCCTCGAATCGATCGATGAGACGCGACAGCGCGATCATCCCCGTGTGCCCTTCCCGGCTCCCGGTTGCGCGCTGAGCACGCCGAGCGCGGCGAGCGCGTCCTGATACGTCTGGCGGGCGAGGCACAGATCGGCCCAGGCTTTCGCCTTGTCGGGCAGGCTGCGCAGCAGATACGCCGGGTGATACGTGACGATGACCGGCACGCCGCGATACTCGTGCACGCGCCCGCGCAGCGACGCGATGCTTCCCTCGCTCTTCAACAGGCTCTGCGCGGCGAAGCGCCCGAGCGCGACGATCACCTTCGGCTTCACGAGTTCTACCTGACGCTGCAGATACGGCTCGCAGCGCGCGACTTCCTCGGGCTCGGGATTGCGGTTGCCGGGCGGCCGGCACTTGATCACGTTGGCGATAAACACGTTCGATTCGCGCGACAGCGAAAGCGAACGCAGCATGTTGTCGAGCAGCTTGCCCGCCTGCCCGACGAACGGCTCGCCCAGCTTGTCCTCGTTCTCGCCGGGCGCTTCGCCGATGAGCATCCAGTCGGCCTCGCGGTCGCCGACGCCGAAAACCGTGTTCGTTCGGCGCTCGCAGAGGCGGCATCGCTCGCAACCGGCGACGCGCTCGGCGAGCGAAGTCCAGTCGAGCGTGCGGATATCGTCGGCGGGTTCTTGCGCGACGGGCGGCTGGAAATGCGGCGCGTCGTCGGTCCACGGAAGGTCGTCGTAGGCTTCGAAGGGCGGCGCGTCGAAATCTTGCGGCGATGCGGCGGGTTCGCGCTTATCGACCGATGCGTCGTCGGCGCGCGGACGGGGTGACGGCTGCGGCGCTTCGGCGGCGTTTGGGTCGGCTGCGGCGCTTACGGCGGCCGGGGCTTTGTCGGACGATGGCGTCGGAATACGTGCAGTCGCCGGCGAAGACTCCGACTCGTCTCGTGACGCCGACTTCGACGTGTCAGACGCGTCGATATCCACAGCGACAGTCCCACGCCGCACCCAAACCGGCCCGAAACCGAGTTCCTCGACCAGCAATTCATCGAGCGCCATGCGCACTCTCCTTGAACGACAGACGCATGACAATTGCGTCCTCGCGCGCCCGATGCCGCGCGGGGTAATAGTTCTTGCGACGCCCGATCGCCGTGAAACCGAAGCGCTCGTAAAGCTGAATGGCGCGCGGATTCGACGGCCTCACTTCGAGCAACATGCCATCGAGCTTCTCGGCGCGCGTGATCCGCACCGCTTCACGCAAGAGCGCGAGTCCCGCGCCCGCGCGCTGGGCGGCCGGCGCGACGCACAGGTTCAGCAAATGCATTTCGTCGACGACCGGCATCAGCACGCAATAGCCGACGAGCGTCCCCGTCACATGACGCAGGCACACGCCGTAATAGCCGTTGCGCAGCGAATCCTGAAAATTGCCGCGACTCCAGGGAAACTCGTATGCGAGCTTTTCGACGGCGGCGACTTCGTCGAGATCGGCTTCGGTCATCGCCGTCAGATACCGATCCGTGAGCAGCACGCCGCTCACCGAAGCGCCTCCTCGGGAGCGGCGTCGGCGCTGCCCTTGCCCGCGGCGGCGCGCGCTTCCATGCGCTCGGCGGTGGTCTGCGCGACCTTGTTGCGCACGTAATCGGGCGCAGCCAGTTCCGGTGCGACGGCCCGCCCGGCGCGCAACGCACGCAGACCCAGCAAAGCGACGGGCAACGCATGCGGCAGCGCTTCACGGTCGACGCGCGCGGCAGCCGCGAGCGCCGGCAATCGATCGCCGAAGGCCGCCGCCGCGTTGCCGACGAGCGCGAACGGCACATCGGGGAGCGGCAGGGCAGCGGGCGCATCCAGCGATGCGGGATGCACGACGCGCCAATCGGGATCGGCATCGGCATCGGATCGATATTCGTAGTCGGCCCAGTACACCTCGTCCATGCGCGCATCGAGCGCCGCGAGCACGCGCGGCGGCAGCGACGGATCGGCAAGGCGCGCGGCTTCGGCACAGGCGAGCAGCGTGCTCACCGGCACGACCGGCACGTTCAGCCCGAATGCAAGCCCTTGCGCTACGCCCGTCGCCGTGCGAAGGCCCGTGAACGAGCCCGGCCCGGCGCCGAATGCAATCGCGTTGCAGTCGGCGAGCGCGAGACCGGCTTCATCGAGCAATTCGCGCACGGCGGGCAGAAGGCGCGTGCTCGATACCGCACCGGTCGCTTCGTGGCGAAACCACACGCGCGTGTCGCCGGTTTGGAAATGAGGCGCTGAGCGCAAAGGTGGCTGCGCGGCGGCATCGTCGAGCAGAAGCGCGACGGAGCAGAATTCCGTCGAAGTATCGAGGGCGAGCAGTACGGTGCGTGCGGTGCGTGTCATAGCCGGTATTGTAATGCGGGACCTGCGATGCTTTCGCCCCCCGTTCGCAGTCGATGCGGTCCGAAAGGCACGTCCGGCGCCTTGATTCGAGGAAAGCCTCGACAGGCGAAGCGCGCACTGCTTGCTAAGATCGTCGGCCCTTCCAGATCTCTTTACGATGCAAAGGACACGCGCATGACCGACATCGAGCAGCAATTCGCCCAGGCCCAAATCGACGTGAAACAGTTGCCCGAGCGCCCCGGCAATCTCACGCTGCTGCGTCTTTATGCGCTCTTCAAGCAGGCGAGCGTCGGCGACGTTGAAGGCGAAAAGCCGGGTTTCACGGACATCGCAGGAAAATACAAATACGAAGCGTGGTCGGCGCTGAAAGGCACGCCCGCCGACACGGCGAAACAGCATTACGCCGAGCTGGTCGAGTCGCTGAAGCGCGGCGACGCAAGCTGACCACGCGCGCGCTCGTTCCCCGCGCCGCCGATGCCCTGTGGTGGCGCGGAAATGCGTCAATATGTGGCGCGGTGCAGCAAATTCCGATATACTGGCGCTTAAGCGTTGACTGTGAGCCGCGTGCTTCAAAGCATGCGGTGCATGGCAAGACGCTTCGTAGCGTTTCGCTCCAATCCAGTTTAGAAACTGTCCCTTCCCTGCTAGGCCGTAGCGCGGATTCATGCGCTGTCTGTTTCCCGGCCAATCATGCATCAGGCTGACGTCAGCGCTCCCCGAGCCTGTCGTATCCGATACAGCTTCTAACAACAATGCTCGCCGTCTGTTTGCGCGAGTTGCCCCCGTTTTTCGATTTGCTCGCTGTTTCTTCGCTCGCTGAATCCAACGACTTGGGTATGCCGATTGGCGCCGACGCCTTATCTTCCGCTTCAAGGATCGACATGACTTCGAGTATCACCCCCAGCCCGTTGGACAATATCGCAGCACAAACGCTTGGCATCATCCCCGTCAAAGACGACACCGCGGCAGACGCAGCCGTGGCAGTCGCCGCCGCCCCGGCCGTCGAAACGCCCGCCGGCCCGACGTTCGAATCCCTCGGCCTGTCCGCCGACATCGTGTCCGCGCTGACCGCCGCCGGCTATCAGTCGCCCACGCCCGTGCAGCAGCGCGCGATTCCCGCCGCGCTCGCCGGCCGCGACCTGCTCGTGTCGAGCCCGACCGGCTCCGGCAAGACCGCGGCGTTCATGCTGCCGGCCATCGAAAAGTTCGCGCAACTGGAAAAGCTCCAGGCGCAGCAGCCGCGTCAGCCGCGTGATCCGAACGCGCGTCCCGGCCGCCGTCCGCAGCCGGTCGCACGCCCTCAACTGCTCGTGCTCACGCCGACGCGCGAACTCGCGATGCAAGTCTCCGCCGCCGCGACCACGTACGGCCGTCACCTGCGCCGTCTGCGCACGGTGAGCATTCTGGGCGGCGTCGCGTACGGCCAGCAATTGATGCTGCTCGCGAAGAACCCCGAAATTCTCGTTGCAACGCCGGGCCGTCTGATCGACCACCTCGAGCGCGGCCGCATCGACCTGTCGAACCTCAACATGCTCGTGCTCGACGAAGCCGACCGCATGCTCGACATGGGCTTCATCGAAGACATCGAGACGATCGTCGCGGCCACGCCGGCCACGCGTCAGACGCTGCTCTTCTCGGCAACCATCGACGGCAAGATTTCGTCGCTCACGGGCCGTCTCCTGAACGATCCGGAGCGCATCGAGATCGTGCAGAAGCTCGAAGCGCGCAGCAACATCGCGCAAACCGTGCATTACGTCGATGACCGCGATCATAAGGATCGTCTGCTCGATCACCTTCTGCGCGACACCGACCTCGACCAGGCCATCGTTTTCACGGCGACGAAGAGCGACGCCGATCTGATCGCGAATCGTCTCGCCGACGCGGGCTTCGAATCCGCCGCGCTGCACGGCGACCTGCCGCAAGGCGCCCGCAACCGTACGATTCGCGCGCTGCGTGAGCGTCGCGTGCGCGTGCTGGTCGCAACCGATGTCGCCGCGCGCGGTATCGACATTCCCGGCATCACGCACGTCTTCAACTACGACCTGCCGAAGTTCGCGGAAGACTACGTGCACCGCATCGGCCGCACGGGTCGCGCGGGACGCAGCGGCATCGCCGTGAGCCTCGTGCACCACGCCGAAACGGGTGCGCTGAAGCGTATCGAGCGCTTCGTGCGCGCGCCGCTGCCGGTCGACGTCGTCGCTGGTTTCGAGCCGCGCAAGTCGCCGCCGAAGACCGGTTTCGGCGGTCGCGGCCGTCCGGGCGGCGGTAACGGCGGCGGTCGCCGCTTCGGTAGCGGCAACGGCGGCGGCCGTAGCTACGGTCCGGGCAACGCAAGTGGCTACGGCAACAAGCCGAGCGGCGGCGGATCGCGCGAAGGCGGTTATCGTGACGGCGGCTATCGCGGCGCGAGCAGCGGCAGCGGCGACCGTGAAGGCGGCTATCGCGGCGGCAATCGTGACGGCGGCTACGGCGGCCAGCGCGACGGCTACAGCGCACGTCGCAACGACGGCCCGCGCGCACCCCGCCGCGGCAACTGATCAGTCGAAGAAGCGCGAGCTTCGAGGCGGTGCGAGCCGCCGCCTCGCTGATGCAGACAAGAACCGATGCTTCGAGCATCGGTTTTTTTTCGCCCATCGCGATATTTCACGATGTGCAATGGCTTTTTGCGTCGCAAAAGCGGTGCTGCAAGGCACAACCAATCATGTTGCAGCATGGGAAAAGACGTTTCTCAATACGGAATCGCGCTCGTAGGTCGTTGATTTATCGCTGTTAAATTCCTTGAAAGTTTCGCTTGAGAAGCCTGTTTCGTAGCGCCCCGCGCGCCTACACTCTTATATAAGAGTTGAGCAAACGTAGACCGCCCTACCCGGCGCATCACTGCTCAAGTCGCGAGATGTAGCGATCCAGGTTTCGTCGTACAGCCAATCTTCAAGGAGAAACGCCATGACCTCCCGTCAACAACAAGCTCAGCAACTTCATCAACAATGGGAAACCGATCCGCGGTGGAAAGGCATCAAGCGCGGATATTCGGCGGAAGACGTCGTGCGTCTGCGCGGCTCCGTGCCCGTCGAGCACACGCTCGCGCGACGCGGCGCTGAAAAGCTGTGGTCGCTGATCCAGGAAGAGCCGTTCGTGAACGCGCTCGGCGCGCTGACCGGCAATCAGGCGATGCAGCAGGTCAAGGCCGGACTGAAGGCCATCTATCTGTCGGGCTGGCAAGTGGCCGGCGACGCGAACATCGCGGGCGAGATGTATCCGGACCAGTCGCTGTATCCGGCGAACTCGGTGCCGCTCGTCGTCAAGCGCATCAACAATACCTTCACACGCGCCGATCAGATTCAATGGTCCGAAGGCAAGAATCCCGGCGATGAAGGCTATATCGATTATTTCGCGCCGATCGTCGCCGATGCCGAAGCGGGATTCGGCGGCGTGCTCAACGCCTTCGAACTCATGAAGGCGATGATCGAAGCCGGTGCGGCAGGCGTGCACTTCGAAGATCAACTGGCGTCGGTCAAGAAGTGCGGCCACATGGGCGGCAAGGTGCTCGTGCCGACGCGCGAGAACGTCGCGAAACTGGTGGCCGCGCGTCTGGCCGCCGACGTCTGCGGCACGCCGACGCTGCTCGTCGCGCGTACGGACGCCGAAGCCGCGGATCTCGTGACGTCCGACATCGACGACAACGACAAGCCGTTCCTTACCGGCGAGCGCACAGTCGAGGGCTTCTATCGCACGCGGCCGGGCCTGGAGCAAGCCGTATCGCGCGGGCTCGCCTACGCGCCGTACGCGGATCTCGTCTGGTGCGAAACGGGCAAGCCGGATCTCGAATACGCGAAGAAGTTCGCCGAAGCGATCCACAAGGAGTTTCCGGGCAAGCTGCTGTCGTACAACTGCTCGCCGTCGTTCAACTGGAAGAAGAATCTCGACGACGCGACCATCGCGAAGTTCCAGCGCGAACTCGGCGCGATGGGCTACAAGTTCCAGTTCATCACGCTCGCGGGCTTCCACGCCCTCAACTACTCGATGTTCAACCTCGCGCACGGCTACGCCCGCACGCAGATGAGCGCGTTCGTCGAGTTGCAGCAGGCCGAGTTCGCCGCCGCCGACAAGGGCTTCACGGCGGTGAAGCATCAGCGCGAAGTGGGCACCGGCTACTTCGACGCGGTCACGCAGACGGTCGAGCGCGAAGCATCGACGACCGCGCTGCACGGATCGACGGAAGACGAGCAGTTCTTCGACAAGAAAGTCGCGTGAAGCGACGTGACAGCAGGCTGAATCAGGGAGAGCGGTGAAGAAAGCGGCGGCCGTGGTGCGGCGGGTTGGGAGCGCGCCGCGGCCGCTGCTGTACAAATGCGGGTCGTCAACGGTAGACGATGACGGGAATCTTGGTGTGCGTGAGCACGCGCTGCGTCTCGCTGCCGATCAGGAGGCTGCCGAGCCCGCGCCGGCCGTGCGAAGCCATCAGGATGACGTCGCAGCCATTCTGTTCCGCAGCGTCGATGATGCCGATGTACGGCGCGGCTTCGATGCTCGTCACGCTCGTGCATGGGACGCCCGCCCCTTCCGCCGCCCGTTCGACGGCGCGCAGATGTTCGCGCGCCTCGCGTTCGGCACGGGCGTGGAAGTCGTCGGGCGGCTCGACGGCGACATCCGCGAACGACGAGTATGGGTACTGAGGCAGGCACGCATAAGCGGTGATGCGCGCGCCGACGGACTGCGCGAGATCGATGGCGCCGTCGATGGCCTTCTGCGACAACTCGGAGCCGTCAGTCGGTACGAGGATGTGCTTGAACATGGCGTCCTCCTTCGGAACGTCGGGGCACCATTTCATTGTAGTCAGGCTGCGAACTCCGCAACAGCTTCCGATGCATTGGCCGCTTCGACCGCCGGATACAGGTAGAGCCCGTGCTTGACGCCGCCCTCGCTGTCGAAGCGGTGCTTGATGATGTCGTAGAACTGATGGTCGTCGTATTCGTGAGACCGAAAGAGCGCGAAGGCAACCAAATCGGCGAGCTGGATCAGGCGGGACGAGCGTGAATCCAGAAAGACCGGCACTTCCGCATAGTTGCGCGTCTTGCCGTACGTATGACCGATGTACTTGAATTCGCGCGCCAGCGTCTGCACGCGCTGCTCGGTCGATGACTTGTCGAACAGGATGAGTCCACGCTGGGCATCGCCGTGTTTCCGGTAGCGACGCAGCAGGAATAAATCGAAACGGTTCGCAAGTTGCTCGAACGCGAGTTCGACCGCTTCCTGCTTTTCGAGCGACGCTTTCGTGATGACCGCGCCGAAGAGGCGAACGTTGATCTGCGACTGCGCGGCGATGCAGTCGTGGAGCGCATCTTTTATCGCCTGTAGACGGTCTTGCAGCGGAAAGCGCTTCCAGCCGTCGCGGCCCGAACGCATCGGCGAGCCGTGCAGTTCGAGCAGATGACTGTTGACCGGCTCGAAACGCGCCGCAATGGCATTGAGCTTTTGTTCGATCCAGTGAGTGGTGCGCTCGAATGCGCAAACGCCGGCAAGCACGAAATATCGCTGGTGAGGATCAGCGGCCGAGCCCGATTCATCGAGATATAGCAGATGCATAGGAATCCATAATAACGTCGCTGATACAGAAACGGGCTACCCGAAGGTAGCCCGTTCTGAGATAGGCAAGCCAGGTGAGACAAACGCTCAAGCGCATCGATTGATGGTCAACACTCCCGACTCGTGAGGAAAGTGTACCAGAACTCCGCACGCGATCAACTAGCCGAACGGCCTACTTTTCCCAATACTCCGGAGCGTGATAGGAATGCTTGAGCAGATCGAGAAACAGCCGCACCCGCAAAGGCAAATGCCGCCGCTGTGGAAACACCGCGTGGATGCCGACGGCCGGTGCGGCGAAGTCGTCGAGCACGCTCACGAGCCGTCCCGCGCGGATGTCCGCGCCCACTTCCCACCACGATCGCCACGCGAGTCCGCGACCCTCCAGACACCATTCATGGAGCACCGCGCCATCGGAGCATTCCATCGTGCCGGACACCTTGATCGTCACGACCTTGCCGTCTTGCTGAAACACCCAGCCGCGCTGCTGATTAGCCGATGCCCCCAGCGCCAGGCAATTGTGTTGCGCGAGCGATGCCAGCCCCGCAGGCGTGCCGCGCCTCGCGAGATAGTCAGGCGAGGCCACGCACACGCGCCGGTTCTCGCCGAGCTTGAGCGACACGAGCGACGAGTCGGGCAACTCGCCCAGCCGCACCGCGCAGTCGAAACCTTCGTTGACGAGATCGACCATGCGGTCGGTGAGATCGAGGCTGACGGAGACATCCGGATGCAGCGTTGTGAATCTCGGCACCAGCGGTGCGACATGACGCCGCCCGAATCCCGCCGGCGCGGACACGCGCAGATGCCCGCTCGCCTTCACGCCGCCCGCCGACACGCTCGCTTCGGCGTTCTGCATGTCGTTGATGATGCGCTGACAGTCTTCGAGAAACGCCGACCCTTCGAACGTCAGCGTGATCTTGCGCGTCGTGCGCACGAGCAGTTTGACGCCGAGCCGCTCCTCCAGCGCATCCAGCCGCCTGCCGATCACGGCCGGCGCGATGCCTTCAGCCTGCGCCGCCGCCGAAAGACTGCCCTTCGCCGCGACGGACGCGAACGTCTCTATTTGTTTGAACCGATCCATGCGTTTTCTTTGTCGATACGGAATGTCTGCGCACAGATTAGGTATGAAAAAGTAAAAGATCAAGTGATTCGCCGGTGCTTTTTCCATCAGTTCGATCACGAATAGAATCGACCTTGACCTCTTCCAGGAGCGCACGGCTATGTCGGCCATAACGACACACGCAACTTCATCCGGTTCGTCCGCATCTCCCCGCGCAGTCATCTTCGACGCTTACGGCACGCTCTTCGACGTCCATTCGGTCATCGCGGCCGCCGAGCAGCTTTTCCCCGGCAACGGAAACGCGCTCTCGCAGCTCTGGCGTCAGAAGCAGATCGAATACACGCAGTTGCGCACGCTCGCCGATCCGTCCGGCAGTCATTACGCGCCGTTCTGGGACATCACGCTCGACGCGCTGCGCCACGCCGCCGCGCGGCTCGGGCTTGCGTCATCGCTGACGAGCGTCGCCGAGAAGCGCCTGATGGACGAATACGCGTGCCTGTCGGCGTTCCCCGACGCGCTGCCCGCGCTCAAGGCGCTTCGCGACCGCTTCGGCATTCCGCTCGCGATCCTCTCGAACGGCAATCCGCCGATGCTCGATATCGCCGTGAAAAGCGCCGGCATGTCGGGCCTCTTCGATCACGTCCTTTCCGTCGATTCCGTGCGCGCCTACAAGCCCGCCGCCGCCGCGTACGAACTCGGCACGCGCGCGTTCGGCGCAACGCGCGCGGCGGCGCGGGAGATCGTGTTCGTGTCGTCGAACGGATGGGACGTCGCGGGCGCGACGTGGTTCGGCTACACGACGTTCTGGATCAATCGCGCGGCTTTGCCTCTCGAGAATTTGGGGGTCGCGCCGCATGAAACCGGACGCGACATGACCGAGCTCGTCGTGTTCATCGAAGGCGCGTGAAGCGCACATCGCATTGAAAGTACAACTGCAATAGCAAAACCGTCTGACCGACCAAGGAGAAAACACATGACGCAATCGTCGAATCCGCTCACGCTTCCCGAAGGCATGGCAATCTCGGCCGATATCCAGCCCGGCTTCGAATCGATCCTCACGCCCAATGCGCTCGCGTTCGTCGCGAAGCTGCATCGTCAGTTCGAGCCGCGCCGCCAGGAATTGCTCGCCGCGCGCGTCGAGCGCACGAAGCGGCTCGATGCCGGCGAGCGCCCCGGCTTTCTCGAAGCGACGAAGGCCATCCGTGAAGGCGACTGGAAAGTCGCGCCGCTGCCGAAGGACCTGCAATGCCGTCGCGTGGAGATCACGGGGCCGGTCGAGCGCAAGATGATCATCAACGCGCTCAACTCCGGCGCGGACTCCTACATGACCGACTTCGAGGATTCGAACGCGCCGGTCTGGGAGAACCAGATCGTCGGCCAGATCAATCTCAAGGAAGCCGTGCGCCGCACCATTTCGCTCGAGCAAAACGGCAAGTCGTACAAGCTGAACGACAAGGTCGCGACGCTGATCGTGCGCCCGCGCGGCTGGCATCTGGACGAAAAGCATGTGACCGTCGATGGCCAGCGCGTCTCCGGCGGCATCTTCGATTTCGCGCTGTTCCTGTTTCACAACGCGAAGGAGCTGATTGCGCGCGGAAGCGGCCCGTACTTCTATCTGCCGAAGATGGAAAGCCATCTCGAAGCGCGTCTGTGGAACGATATCTTCGTCGCGGCGCAGGAAGGCATCGGCATTGCGCGCGGCACGATTCGCGCGACCGTGCTCGTCGAAACAATCCTTGCCGCGTTCGAGATGGACGAAATCCTCTACGAACTGCGCGAGCATAGTTCCGGCCTCAACGCGGGCCGCTGGGATTACATCTTTTCCGCGATCAAGAAGTTCAAGAACGACCCGGACTTCTGCCTCGCGGACCGCTCGCAAATCACGATGACCGTGCCCTTCATGCGCGCCTACGCGCTCGAATTGCTGAAGACGTGTCACAAGCGCAATGCGCCGGCAATCGGCGGCATGGCCGCGCTGATTCCGATCAAGAACGATCCCGCCGCGAACGACAAGGCGATGGGCGGCGTGCGCGCCGACAAGGCCCGCGACGCCACCGACGGCTACGACGGCGGCTGGGTCGCGCATCCGGGGCTCGTGCCGATCGCGATGGAAGAGTTCGTCAAGGTGCTCGGCAACAAGCCGAATCAGATCGAAAAGCAGCGCGACGACGTGCTGGTGACCGCGCACGATCTGCTCGATTTCCGCCCGGAAGCGCCGATCACCGAAGCGGGCCTGCGCAACAACGTGAACGTCGGCATCCACTATCTCGGCTCGTGGCTCGCGGGCAACGGCTGCGTGCCGATCCACAACCTGATGGAAGATGCCGCGACCGCCGAAATTTCGCGCTCGCAAGTGTGGCAATGGATTCGCTCGCCGAAGGGCAAACTCGCCGACGGCCGCAAGGTCACGGCGGCGATGGTGCGCGAAATCACCATCGATGAGCTGGAGAAAGTGAAGGCGACCGTCGGCGGCTCGGGCAGCGACACGAAGCCGTACGAACGCGCCGCGAAGATCTTCGAAACGATGTCGACGTCGGAGCAATTCACCGAATTCCTGACACTGCCGCTGTACGAGGAAATCTGATCGCGCCATTCGTTCGCGTGGCGAAAAGAACGGCCCGCGGGTTCACGCCCGCGAGCCGTTTTTCATGCGACGCGTGCCACGGAACGAGCACGGCGTGTGCTACATTGCGCATCGTCTTTTTCAACGATTCAACCGTGGAGCGCACTCACCGTGCGAACGACAGCATGAGCAATATCCAGCTCGATATCGAATGGACCGAAGCGGCATCGCGCAAGATCGAAAAGCTGATGCCGCGCAACGCGAACAAGGACGCGTTTCTGGCGCTGCCGCCGATCGAATGTCTGCCGATGGAAGGCGACGTGCTTTTTCTCGGGCCGGATGGCAAGCAGCAGCCGTTTATCGTCGCGGAACGTCAGTATCACCATGACGGCGAGGCGGACTGGACCATCATCCTCATTCTCGACGTCCCGCAAGCAACGCACTGATGACGCCCGACGGCGCGCAGCCCGCGCCGCACGCTCAGAGCAGCTTGCTCGCGACGTGCACTTCGCCATGCTCGACGAACTCGGGCGACTTCGCGCGAAACGCCTGAATATGCGCCGTCTTGCCGTGCTCCGCGAGCGCGGCTTCGCTTTCCCAGCGCTCGACGAAGATAAAGCGGCGCGGCTCCTTGATATCCCGATGCAGATCGTACTGAAGCGCGCCGCGCTCTTGGCGCGTGGGCTCGACGTTGGCTTCCGCCAGTTGCCTCAGTTCTTCTTCCTTTCCTGGCTTGGCGACGAAAATGGCGACGACGGCGACTTCCTGCATGAGCAATTCTCCCTGTTTTCAGTAAAAGGTTAAAAGCGAAGCATAAACGCGCGCCGCAAAGCGTGCCTGAAACGCATATCGTACGGATAAAGAAAAAGCCCGCGTTTCGTTGGAAACGCGGGCAAAAGCCGTCGCCCTACGAGGATAGGCGACGGGGCCATCGGGGCTCGCGGGGGCGAGCCATTGTTTGATTGTCTGGGTCGACTACGGTGAAAGCGGGCTTGCGCCATCGTCGGAACTACGTGCGGCGAAGGAATCTCGCCATGCACGCAATGTACTGTTCGCGCGCCAATTTTTATAAGCTATTGCGCACATTCGGCGATAAAAACTATTGTCAGCGCAATATCTGTGTGCGGTTTATATCGCGCGCGTCCGCTGGCGTTTTAAAAGAAAGCGAAAAAGAAGTTCGCGCAGCGGGAAAACAAGTCGAAAAAAAACCGCCTCGTGAAGAGGCGGTTTGCACGCGATGAAAACTGCGCTTGCAGAAACAGCGGCTTAGCTGATCTGGTCGGCGAGCAGCGCCATGATCTGACGCGCCTGCGGTGAAGAATCGACTTCGCCCTTGTCATTGACGATAGCAACGCGCGTCTGGGCTTCCGTGATCGCGCGGACGTTGACTTGATACTGTTTCGCGATGATTTCCTTGCGGCCGTGGAAGACCTGGCTCCAGAAGCCTTGTTCGCGCGCCGATTTGTCGTTCGGATCCACGTAGCGCACGTAATACACGCCGCGCGCGCGGTCGCGATCGTCCACGGTGAAGCTCGCGCGATCCAGCGCGATGCCCACGCGCAGCCACGCGCGGTCATACGCCTCGGGCAGCGTCAACTGCGCCGATGCCGCCTCCGGCACCGATTCGTTCCGGATCGCGCTGTTGCCTGCGTTCGCCGCGTTTTGCGCAGCCACAGTGGCGGCTTTCGAATCGCCGCTCTTGGCCGGCTGTGCGCTCGCGTTCGCCGCTTGCGCGCCCGCGTCCGACGAGCCGGCGACGCCCGACGCCTGCCGCGTATCCGCCAAGGCAAGCGACGACATCAGCCGCTTCAGGTATTCGTTTTCCAGCGCGGGATCGTTGGGGCGCGCCTGCCACTGGCTCGTATCGTTGTTGATGCCGGTCAGCGCCTCGCGCATGCCCTTCTGACTGATGAACACGTAGGTGCCGCCGCTAGGCGCCGCTTCGAGACGCGTGCGGTACTTGTTGCGCTCGGCCGTGACATACGAATTGCCGGTGGCCTTGGCGAGCGTGTCGCGGATCAGGCCGTCCGAAATCTGCGGATGCGTTTCGTTCCAGTCCGTTTCCATCACGCCCTTGTCGCGCGAATCGACGACGAGCAGGAAGCCCTGCTCCTGCCAGAAACGGCGGATTTGCGGCCAGACCTGATCCGGCGCCTTGCCGTCGATGACGAGCCACCGTTCCGCGCCGTCACGCTGGATGTGCATGCCCGAGACGGGCGGCACGACGGTCGGCGCATCGGGCGCGACTTTCCGGACCTGCTGGAGATCGGAGAGGGATGCCTGCCCGCTTTGCGGCGGCAGCGAACGCTGATCGCCCGCTTCGTCGAGCAGGTTTGGCGGAATGGCGAGCGACGACTGCTTCGAGCGCTGGTCGCTCTTGTAATTGATCGCGGTGGGAGAAGACGTGCCGCATCCCGCCACGATACCGGCCACCGTGAAGAGCGCAGCCACCCGCTTGGTCACACGAAAATCTGTCATGTCTGGAAAGTCCTTCCGCTACGCCACGGCGTTCGTCCGTGGATCAACCCAGCATTTTACCGGTCCGGCGGACAGCCGTGCAAAAAGAGGCATCGGCGGGTCGCGCGTCCGAACGCTGCGCGCGATCAATCGTCGATGACGGGCGACTGGCTCGCCGCAGCTTGGGATCGATTCGGCAACGATCGCCATGCGCCGCTCAATCGATAATTGCACCGCTTTTCGCGCACTTTGACAATTTATGACATTCACGTAAATCGACGAAATGCCGTCCCGGTTCGCGCAACACCTTGTTTTAAAGGCACATCTTCACTTCTCACGGCGTTCTTCACCGCTTTGGCTTACCCGTATCGCCCGGCCTCGCATTCATCCTAAAATCCGATCTCAAAAATAGGAACACTCCTAATAAAGTCGGAGGGAACGCAGTGAAGAACATAAGACATCCTCAGTATCTGTTTCGGGCCGTCATGATCGCATTGCTCGGCGCATGTCCGCTTTGCCACGCACAACTCGGCGCGACAGCGCGCGCAGCGGATGCATCCGATGGCGCGGTCGTGCGGCGGTCGGAAAGCGGGCTTGCGACTTACCGCGAGACGACCGATGCGAACGGCATCGTCGTGAGGCAGTACGTGGATTCGACCGGCACCGTCTACGCCGTGTCCTGGCGCGGCCCCGCGATGCCCGACGTGCAGACGCTGCTCGGCGCGTACTTCCAGCGCTTCAGGAATGGCGCGAACGCATCGGCGGGCAATGGGGGCCTGCACACGGCGCGCGTCGCGGATGGCGATCTCTTCGTCGAAAACCGCACGCGGCTGCGCGAGTTCAGCGGCCGCGCGTGGCTCGCAACGGCGCTGCCGCCGGGCGTCACGGCTGCGGATATTCAGTGAGCGCGGGAGACCAGACATGACGATCCGCGCCCTTCTTTCTCTTTCGGCAGTCGCGCTTTGCACTCTGCTTCACGGATGCGGCGGCGGCGGCAGTTCGAGCACCAGCGCCAGCCCCGCGCCCGCCAGCGCGCCGGCGGCAACCAGCGCGCCGGCGGCGGCGAGCACGCCGTCGGCAGCAAGCGCTCCCGCCGCCGCGAGTTCCACCGCGAGCCTTCCCGCGCCGGCCAGCAACGTCGTCGTGCAGTCGACGACGCCCAACGTGCAGCCGATCCGCATCGCCGGCATCGCGAGCGGCACGCGCAACATGCTGCAAACGAGCGTCACGCTGTGCATTCCCGGCACCGATACGTGCCAGACGATCGACAACATTCAGGTCGATACCGGCTCGCAAGGGCTGCGCATTCTCGCTTCGGCGCTGAATCCGTCGATGGCGCTGCCGCTCGTCGCCGGCAACGCGACCAATACCGCGATGGCGGAGTGCGCGGTGTTCGGCTCGGGCTACACGTGGGGCGCGGTGCGACAGGCCGACGTCCGCCTCGCCGGTCAGGTCGCCAGCGCGACGTCGGTTCAGTTGATCGCGGATTCCGCCGTGCCCGGCGCGGCCGCCGATTGCGCGCAATCGGGCCTGCCGATGCTCGACACCACGAAGCTGCGCGGCAACGGCATCCTGGGCGTCGGCCCGTTCATCGCCGATTGCGGCGCCGGCTGCGCGAATTCGGCGATGCCGCGCTGGTATTACAGCTGCACCCCGGGCGCCTGCTCGGCGAGCGCGCTCGCGGTCGCGCAGCAGGTGACGAATCCGGTCTCGCGCTTCGCATCCGACAACAACGGCGTGCTGATCGAATTGCCGGCGGTGCCGCCGGAAGGCGCTTCGACGGTGACGGGAACGATGACCTTCGGCATCGGATCGCAGGCAAACAATGTGCTCGGCGACGCAACCGTGCTGAAGTCGAACTCGGTCACCGGCTACGTCTCGACGAGCTTCTCCGGCAGCCAGTACGGATCGAGCTTCATCGACAGCGGATCGAACGGCCTGTTCTTTCCATCGGCGACGCTCACGGCATGCGGCGTGTGGTTTTGCCCCGCGACGACGCAGGCGTTGAGCGCGACGCTCAGCTCGACGACAGGCGTCACCGCGGACGTTTCGTTCAGCGTCGCGAAATCGACGGCGCTATTCGCGAGCGGCAATTACGCGTTCAACAATCTGGCCGGGCCCGCGAACGGTTTCTTCGACTGGGGATTGCCGTTCTTCTACGGCAGGCGCGTGTTCACCGCGCTGGAAGGACGCGCCACGCCCGCGGGCAATGGACCGTACTACGCGTTCTAGAAAGGAAAAAGCCGCCGCCGGAATTCCGGGCGACGGCTTTCCATAAGAAAACAAAAACGCGCGCTTACTGCCCGCCCGCCTTGCTTTCCTCGTCGAATATCTTCTGCGCCAAGTGAAACGCCGAGTTCGCCGCCGGCACGCCGCAATAAACGGCCGTTTGCATCAGCACTTCCTTGATCTCGTCCTGCGTGACGCCGTTGTTCTTCGCGGCGCGCAAGTGCAGCGCGAGTTCCTCGCTGCGGTTCAGCGCGACCATCATCGCGATCGTGATGAGGCTGCGCGTATGGCGCGGCAAGCCGTCGCGCGTCCAGATCTCGCCCCACGCATAGCGCGTGATGAAGTTCTGAAACTCGGTCGTCAATTCCGTGCGATTCGCAAGCGACCGGTCCACGTGCGCGTCGGACAGCACCGCGCGGCGCACCTTCATGCCGGCTTCGTAACGTTCGTCGTCAGTCATTGTTTTTCTCCGAGGAAGTCCAGCACGGCGCGCGTGTACTCGTCGCGCTTCTCGATGTTCGACAGATGCGCCGCGTCCAGTTCGACGTAGCGCGCGCCATCGATATAGCCCGCCAGCTCGCGGCCCTGCTCGGCGGTCGTCGAAAGATCGTGCGTGCCCGCGATCACGAGCACCGGCAGCGCGATGGTCTTCGCTTCCTCGCGAAGGTCGGCGTCGCGGATCGCTTCGCAATTCGATGCGTAGCCGTCGCCCGACGTGTGGCGGAACACGTCGCGGATATTGGCGAGCGCAAGCTGCTCCCGCTCGACGAACGGCGCGGTGAACCAGCGCGCGATGACGGCATCCGTGAGCGCGGCCATGCCGTTCGTCTCACGCGCTTTCGCGGCGCGCGGCGTCCAGACGGCGTCCGAGCCGATGAGCGCCGCCGTGTTCGACAGCACCACGCGCGAGAACCGCTCCGGATGACGTGCGGCCAGTCCGATGCCGGTCAGCCCGCCCATCGACAGTCCGCAGTAGTTGGCGCGCTCGATGCCGAGATGGTCCATCAGGCCGATGACATCGCCGATCAACTGGTCGATGGTGTACGGACCTTGCGGCGCGTCCGAGTGGCCGTGGCCGCGCGTGTCGTAGCGCACGACGCGGTAATGCTTCGCGAACGCCTCGATTTGCGGCGTCCACATCGAGACGTCCGCGCCGAGAGAATTCGACAGCACGAGCCACGGCGCGTGGTCGCCGGCTGTCGAGTCGACGCGGTAGTGAATCCGGGTTCCGTTTACAGCGGCGAGAGGCATGTTGGTTGTGCTCCTGTTTGTTTGTGCGGCGCGAGCTTAGTCACGCCGTCGCGCGATGCTGCGCCAGCGCGGCATCGACGAACGCTTGCGCCTGACCGACGTAATTGGCCGGATCGAGCAAGGACTTCAACTGTTCCGGCGACAGATGGCGCGCGACGGTTTCATCGGCGGCGAGCACGTCGTAGAGCGATTGCCCGTTCGCGACCGCCGCCTTCGATGCGCCTTCCACGAGCTTGTGCGCGTCCAGCCGGCCGATGGCGTCGCCGAGCGCGAGCATCACCGCTTCGCCGAGCACGAGTCCGTTGGTCGCGTTGAGATTCGCCGCGAGCCGCTCGACGTTCACTTCCAGCCCCGGCACGATGCCCTTCACGTTCGCGAGCGCGCCGGCGGTGAGCCGCGCGAGATCGGGCAGCGCTTCCCATTCGGCCTGCCAGCCGCCGAGCGCGCGTTCGTGCTCCTGCACCATGCCGGCGAAGATCGTCGCGACGAGGTTCGGCGCGCGCGTCGCCGCGGTCAACACCGCCGCGCAGCCGACGGGATTGCGCTTGTGCGGCATCGTCGACGAACCGCCCTTGCCCGCCGCCGCCGGTTCGGCGACTTCGCCGAGTTCGGTCTGCATCATCAGCGAGATGTCGCGCGCGATCTTGCCGAGCGTGCCCGTCAACATGCCGAGAAACGACGCAGCTTCAGCGATCCGGTCGCGCTGCGTATGCCACGGCAGCGCGGGCAGTTGCAGGCCGAGATCGTCGGCGAGCGCGTGCGCGACGGGCAGCGCTTTCTCGCGCAGACTCGCGAGCGTGCCCGCCGCGCCGCCGAACTGCAGCACGAGCGCGCGGGCGCGCAGATCCGCGAGACGCGCGCGATGCCGCGTGACGGCATCGAGCCACTGGGCGAACTTGAGGCCGAGCGTGATCGGCAGCGCCTGCTGAAGCCATGTGCGGCCGATCATCGGCGTCGCGCGATGCTTCTCCGCCTGCGCCGCGAGCGAATCGGCGAGCACGCGCAGATCGGCATCGAGCAAATCGAGCGCGGCGCGAAGCTGCAGCACGACGCCCGTATCGATGATGTCCTGGCTCGTCGCGCCCCAGTGCACGTATTTCGCGGCCTGCTCATCGCTCGCCTTCACGACGGCCGTGAGTTGCTTGACGAGCGGAATCGCGAGATTGCCGCCGGCGGCCGCGCCGGTCATCAGCGCGGCGGCGTCGATGTTGTCGGCGTCGCACGCGGCGACGATCGCATCGACCGCGTCCGGCGGAATCACGCCCGCTTTCGCCGACGCCCGCGCGAGCGCCGCTTCGACATCGAGCATCGCCTGGACGGTCGCGCGCGGCGACCATACGGCGTTGGCTTCGGCGTTGCCGCAGATCAGATCGGTGAGCCGTCCGGTCGATGAAAACATGCGATCAGACACGCTCGATGACCATCGCGATGCCCTGCCCCACGCCGATGCACATCGTGCAAAGCGCGTAGCGGCCGCCCGTGCGATGCAGCTGATACGTCGCCGCCGTCACAAGCCGCGCGCCGGATGCGCCGAGCGGATGGCCGAGCGCGATCGCGCCGCCGTTCGGATTGACGCGGGCATCATCGTCGGCGACGCCGAGCATGCGCAGCACGGCGAGCCCTTGCGACGCGAACGCTTCGTTCAGCTCGATCACATCCATCTGGTCGATGGTCATGCCGAGGCGCGCGAGCAGCTTTTGCGACGCCGGCGCCGGACCGATGCCCATCACGCGCGGCGGCACGCCCGCCGTCGCCATGCCGAGGATGCGCGCGCGCGGCATGAGGCCGTGGCGCTTCGCGCTGTCTTCATCGGCGATCAGCATGGCGACCGCGCCGTCGTTCACGCCCGACGCGTTGCCCGCCGTCACCGAGCCGTCCGGACGCACGACGCCCTTAAGCTTCGCGAGCGCTTCGAGCGTCGTTTCGCGCGGATGCTCGTCCTGCGTGACGACGACCGCATCGCCCTTCTTTTGCGGGATCGTGACCGGCGTGATTTCCTGCGCGAGCGTGCCGTCCTTCTGCGCGCGCGACGCCTTCTGCTGTGAGCGCAGCGCGAACGCGTCCTGATCGGCGCGGCTCACCTTGTAGTCGTCGGCGACGTTCTCGGCCGTCTCGGGCATCGAATCGACGCCGTACTGCTTCTTCATCAGCGGATTCACGAAACGCCAGCCGATGGTCGTATCGAAAATCTCGGCCTGGCGCGCGAACGCCGTCGCGGCCTTGCCCATCACGAAAGGCGCGCGGCTCATGCTTTCGACGCCGCCCGCGATCAGCAATCCCGCTTCGCCGGACTTGATGGCGCGCGCCGCGATGCCGACCGCGTCCATGCCCGAGCCGCACAGGCGGTTGACCGTGGAGCCCGGCGTGCCGACCGGCAGCCCCGCGAGCAGCGCCGACATGCGCGCGACGTTGCGATTGTCCTCGCCCGCCTGATTCGCGCAGCCGTAGATCACTTCTTCCACGGCTTCCCAGTCCACTTCCTTGTTGCGCTCGACGAGCGCACGCAGCGGCACCGCGCCCAGGTCGTCGGCGCGCACGGACGAGAGCGCGCCGCCGTAACGGCCGATCGGCGTGCGGATGGCATCACATACGAATGCTTCTTTCATCGGTTGCTCCAGTTTTCTGTTGTGTCTCTCAGGCTGACTCTCAGGCTGCTTCGGAAATCGGCGCGTATTGCAGCGGCACGTTCGCCAGCTTCTGCAGTTCGTCGAACGACAGACCATCGACGATCTCACGCACGACGAAGCCTTCCGGCGTCACATCGAACACGGCAAGATCCGTGTAGACGCGGTTCACGCACTGCACGCCCGTCACCGGATACGAGCAGTCGGCGACCAGCTTGCTTTCGCCCTGCTTCGTGAGCAATTCCATCATCACGTAGACCTGCTTCGCGCCGATGGCGAGGTCCATCGCGCCGCCGACGGCGGGAATCGCGTCCGGTGCGCCGGTGTGCCAGTTGGCGAGATCGCCCTTGGCCGACACCTGGAACGCGCCGAGCACGCAGAAATCGAGATGGCCGCCGCGCATCATCGCGAACGAATCCGCATGATGGAAGAACGCGCCGCCCGTCAGCAGCGTCACGTGCTGCTTGCCGGCGTTGATCAGTTCGTCGTCTTCCTCGCCTTTCGCGGGCGCGGGGCCCATGCCGAGCAATCCGTTTTCGCTATGGAGAAAGATTTCGCGATCCGCCGCGAGGTGATTGGCGACGAGCGTCGGCACGCCGATGCCGAGGTTCACATACGCGCCTTCCGGAATGTCCGCGGCCACGCGCTTGGCCATTTCATCACGAGTGAGTTTCTTCATGGCTTTTTCGTCCTTAGGCAGCGAGTTCGGCTTGATGCACCGCTTGCGGCACTTCCACGACGCGCTGCACGAAGATGCCCGGCGTCACGATATTTTCAGGGTCCAGTTCGCCGAGCGGCACGACCTTCGACACCTGCACGATGGCGGTCTTCGCGGCGCTCGCCATGATCGGCCCGAAGTTGCGCGCCGTTTTACGATAGACCAGATTGCCCCAGCGGTCGCCCTTGAACGCCTTCACGAGCGCGAAGTCCGCGTGCAGCGGCGATTCCAGCACGTAATGCTTGCCGTCGATCTCGCGCGTTTCCTTGCCTTCCGCGAGCTTCGTGCCGTAGCCGGTCGGCGTGAAAAAACCGCCGATGCCCGCGCCCGCCGCGCGAATGCGCTCTGCCAGATTGCCCTGCGGCACGAGTTCCAGTTCGATTTCCCCCGCGCGATACAGCGCGTCGAAGACATGCGAATCGGTCTGGCGCGGGAACGAGCAGATGATCTTGCGCACGCGCTTCGCCTTCAGCAGCGCGGCGAGACCCGTGTCGCCGTTGCCGGCGTTATTGTTGACGATGGTCAGATCGCGCGCGCCCTGCTCGATGAGCGCGTCGATCAGTTCGGACGGCATGCCCGCCGTGCCAAAACCGCCGATCATGATGGTCGCGCCATCGTGGACGTCGGCCACCGCCGACGCGAGCGAATCGAAAATCTTGTTGATCATTGCGTTGCTCTCCTGTCGACGAGACTCAGGCGTCGCCTGCTCGCCGCCTTGTGAAACCGCCAGCGCATGTGCGCTCGAAGCCGGGGTATACCCGCTCCCGCGCCCTCTTGCATCGAAATGTTCGTCATGCGAACATGGATTCGTTTAGCGAACATCGGCATGTTAGTCCCGCGTTCGTTGCCGTGTCAACGAAGCTCGCATGATTCTCGGGTTTGTACCGACCCGTTGGAACTGCTTGCGCTGCTTTAAGCGAGATCCATGAACACATCATCTACCGCTCAACCGATGCCGTCCGACGCGCAAGACGCGCCCTCCCGCCCCGGCGATGCCTATGTGCAGTCGTTCGCGCGCGGGCTCGCGGTCATCCGCTCGTTCGATGCGAACCGCCCCGCGCAGACGCTCACCGAAGTGGCGGCCGCCGCGGGCCTCACGCGTGCGGGCGCGCGGCGCATTCTGCTGACGCTGCAGGCGCTCGGCTATGTCGAAGCCGATGGCCGGCTGTTTCAGCTTACGCCGAAGATTCTGGACCTGGGCTTCGCCTATCTCACCTCGATGCCGTTCTGGAACCTCGCCGAGCCGGTCATGGAAGATCTTGTCGAACAGGTGCACGAGAGCTGTTCGGCGGCCGTGCTCAACGGCGCGGAGATCGTCTACGTGCTGCGCGTGCCGACGCACAAGATCATCACGCAGAATCTGTCGATCGGCAGCCGCCTGCCTGCGTTCTGCACGTCGATGGGCCGCGTGCTGCTGTCCGCGCTCGACGACGACCGCCTCGACGCCGTGCTCGACGCAAGCGATATCTCCGCGCGCACGCCGCATACGATCGTCGACCGGGGCGCGTTGAAGGAAGCGATCGCCGTCGTGCGCCGCCAGGGCTGGGCGATCGTCGATCAGGAACTGGAAGAAGGCCTGATTTCGATGTCCGCGCCGATCCGCGACCGGCAAGGCCGCATCATCGCGGCGCTCAACATCAGCGGCAACGCGCAGCGCAAGAACGCGAAGCAGATGGTGAAGGCGTTTCTGGACCCATTGCAGGACGCGGCGCAGCGCGTGTCGGACATGGTCGCGCGGCGCGGTTAGACCAATGCAAATAGCGTGGACGACGCCACCCGCATGCACGATCTCGACCTCAACCTGATTCCGTACCTCGTCGCGATCGAGGAGACGCGCAACGTGAGCCGCGCGGCCGAGCGGCTCGGCGTGAGCCAGCCGCGCGTCTCGACGGCGCTCGGGCGGCTGCGCGAGTATTTCAACGATCCGCTCTTCGTGCGCACATCGCGCGGCATGGAACCGACGCCTCGCGCGCTCGCGCTCGTGCCCGCGGCGCGCGACGCGCTCGGCAAAATCGAACGCGGGCTGCTGGATACGCAGCACTTCGATCCGTCGTCGAGCACGGATACGTTCTCGATCGCGTTATCGGATGTCGGCGAGATCGTGTTCCTGCCGCGTCTGTTGCAGGCCTTCGCGAAGGACGCGCCGCGCGCGAATCTGCGGTCGGTGTCGGCATCGCATGGCGATGTGGAACGCGGGCTGGAAGCCGGTGAAATCGATCTGGCCGTCGGCTACTTTCCCGACCTGCGCGGCAACAATTTTTTCCAACAGCGGCTCTTTTCGCATCGATTCATTTGTCTGATGCGGCGCGATCATCCGTACGCGAACGAGCCGCTCACGCTCGAGCGCTTCGTCGAATGCGGACACGCCGTCGTGCGCGCCGAAGGACGCAGCCAGGAAGTGCTCGAAAATTATCTCGACAAGGAACGCGTGCGACGCCGCGCCGTGCTCGAAACGCCGCACTTCATGAGCCTGCCGTTCATCCTGTCGCGCACGGATCTCATCGCGACGGTGCCGCATGCGATCGGCTTCGCGTATGTCGCCGAACATGCGTCGATCACGCTCGCCGAGCCGCCGCTTCCGCTGCCGCGCTTCGATTTGCGGCAGCACTGGCATCGCAAGTTTCATAACGATTCGCGCATTCGCTGGCTGCGCGGCGTCGTCGCTTCGCTTTTCAACGACGCGCTCGACGAATGGCCGAAGTGAACGCGTCGGGAAATGGCGCTAACATCGCCGTTTTGTTTCCCGCGAAGAAATAACCGATGGATGCTCTGACCAGCTTGCGCGTGTTCCGCGAAGTCGTCGAAGCGGGCAGCTTCGTGAAGGCCGCCGAGCGCCTCGACATCTCGACCGCGATGACGAGCAAGCACGTCGCCAATCTGGAGCGTCAACTGGGCGTGCGGCTGCTTAACCGGACGACGCGCCATCTGAGCCTCACCGAAGCGGGCAGCGTCTATTACGAACAATGCAGCGAGGCGCTCGACATTCTGAAGGCGGCCGAGGCGGCGGTCGGCGTGCAGACCGCGCAGCCGCAAGGCGTGCTGAAAGTGACGGCGCCCGGCTGGTTCGCCAATCGACGGTTCGCGGACATGCTCGTCGCGTATCAGGCGCGTTATCCGGACGTGCTCGTCGATCTGCGGCTGGAGAACCGCTTCGTCGATCTCGTCGAGGAAGGCTACGACATGGCGTTGCGCGCGACATCGGAGCCGTCGCCTTCGCTGATCGTCCGGCCGCTGTGCAAGACGCCCTTCGTGCTGGTGGGCTCGCGCGCGTATCTCGACCGCCACGGCGAGCCGCGTCATCCGGATGACGTGGCGCGTCATCGACTGATTCTGCCGACTTATACGAATATCGAATCCGTCACGCTGACGGGTCCGGACGGTGCGTTCATCGCGAAGAATCACGCCGTGCTCAAGACCAACGACAGTTCCATGGCGCTGCAGCTCGTCCATGCCGGCATGGGGCTCGCGTATTTTCCGCTGTGGATGATCGACCACGAAGTGGCGTCCGGTGCGGTCGTGCGCCTGTTGCCGGACTATGCGGCCTTCGCGCCATCGGTCTATGCGGTCTACACGAGCCGCAAATACATGACGACGAAGGTCCGCACGTTCATCGACTTCCTTTCTGAGACGCTCGGGGATCAGCCAAACTGATTAGGAATACTCTTATTCAAGCGTTCTCGACCTCGTGTGAAGATCGCGCCGGCGTCCGGTTCCGGACCGGCTTTCCTTCTTCGCACGAGGCATCACACACATGGACTTCCCCTGGATTCCGTTGTTTTTCAACTTCTTATTGCTTGCTATCGTGCTGTTCGTTTGCCGCACGATCAATGCGAGCCACGGCAAACTGCTGTGGAACGGCGCGCTGATCTATTTCGTCTTCTGCTTTCTGGCGATGGTTCTAGATTTCACGCTGACAATGGTCTTCGCGTCCGCTATTTTTCATGACCACACGCAGTATGAGAGCGTTGCATCGCGGACGGCGTGGTCCGGGCGCGTGCTTGTCTATCTGATCCCGTGCGCTGTGTCGCTCGTGATGGCGCTCCGGTTTCGCAAGCGTCAGCGGTTCGCGGGCTCGCCTGTCAGAGCGGATGGCGGATCGGCGGTGCGCGGTGAGCCGTCGTCGGTGGCGGCTTCCTGATCCGGTTTCCTCTTCCAGCGACGGAAGTGGATTCTGCGAGATTTGCAGCAAAAATCGCCGCAGCAGTTCTACTATTCGATTCGCTCTGATATACTTTTGCTCTTTCGGGGCGTAGCGCAGCCTGGTAGCGTACCTGCATGGGGTGCAGGTGGTCGGAGGTTCAAATCCTCTCGCCCCGACCAGAATAAAAAGCCCACGCGATTCATCATCGCGTGGGCTTTTTGCTTTTCTGCCGATAATTCTCCGAACCGCCACGCGTCTTTCTCAAGTCGCCAAAACCGCAACAAATACTTGCCCGCCAGCAACTTAAGCTCTATTCTTCGCGTGACACTTAAGGAGCGGCACTGCAATGCCTTCGTCAGCCCGCGGCCCCGTCCGGCCACGCCGCGCCCTGCCTGATCGTCCCCCATCCTCGCTACGCGCCGAAATCGCAAGATGGTTCAGCGCGGCGAGTGCTGCGCGCGTCACGCGCTTCGGTCGTATTTATCCGGGCGGCAGCCGCTACGTTTGTCTGAGCGCGCCCAACCGTCATCGCGGCGGATTCTTCGCGCTCTATTTCTTCCATCATGGTGTCGACGATTGGCGCATCTATCCGCCGTGGGGCGTCGGCCCGAGCATCGTCTATTGGTCGGCGGCCGGACCCACGCAAACCGCACGCGTCGCGCCCGCTTAAGGCTTGACGTCAGAACGAAAAAAGCCGCGATGCAATATCGCGGCTTTCCTTGTCACCCGCCCAACAAGTCGATGACTTGCATGATCTCTCGCCGCAACGCGTCTACATCGACCGGTTGCTGCTGCTCGGCTACGGCGCGAGCATCGGCGTTCATGGCGTCGTCGTCGATGGCGCGCCCCTGCGAATCGAGCCGATTGCGCGCGCCGTTGATCGTGAAGCCCTGCTCGTACAGCAACTCGCGAATGCGCCGGATCAGCAAGACTTCGTGGTGCTGATAATACCGGCGATTCCCCCGCCGCTTGACCGGCCTCAGCTGCGTGAACTCCTGTTCCCAATAGCGCAATACGTGCGGCTTGACACCGCACAGTTCGCTGACTTCGCCAATCGTGAAATAACGCTTGGCCGGGATCGGAGGCAAGACGACTTTTTCCATCGTCGATCAACCATCGTTTGAGTGATGTCGATTGAAGCGCGGCGGTCGGACTGCAAGAAGCGCCTATCGGCGCATGGAACGCGTCAACGAGCGAGGCTCGTCTCCGCGCCCGTTTCGACCAGCGCCTTCAGTTTCTGGCTTGCATGAAAAGTGACGACTCGCCGCGCCGCGATCGGAATGGCTTCGCCGGTCTTCGGATTGCGCCCCGGGCGCTGCGGCTTGTCGCGCAACTGGAAGTTGCCGAAGCCCGACAGCTTGACGCTGTCGCCGCTTTCGAGCGCGTCGCGGATGACTTCGAAGAACGCTTCGACCATGTCCTTCGCTTCGCGCTTGTTAAGGCCGACGTGATCGAAAAGCATTTCGGCCAGTTCAGCCTTCGTGAGCGTCGGCGTGTCGTTCGACATCGCGCCCGAAGCGGTGTTGTCTCGGGTCATGGCGCTGCGCTGCGCCGAAAGAAGGGCTTCGAAATCACTCGAGTTCATTTGGTTCATATCGGTAAAACGGCGCGAAACATGATTTGACTTGGCGATCCATACGGACGGGCCAACTGCAGGCTATCCGCGCAACCGCGCGCCGTGTACTCGAGCCAGGCGATCCACCAGCGTTTTCATGGCCGTGTCGACCGTTTCGTCCTGTAGCGTGCCGCCAGTATCTTGCAACGTTACACGGAAGGCAAGACTTTTCTCATGCTCCCCCAAACCACCGGAAGTATTTGATTTTGGACGAAATTCGTCGAAAAGCGCAACCCTCGTGACGTACTTGCAGGCAGGCTCGGAACGGGCGTTTTCAAGCTCGTCGATGAGCGACTGCACCGGCACCGACTGGTCGACGACGATCGCGATATCGCGCCGCACCGGCGGGAATTTCGATACTTCCGACGGCACCGGCAGCGCGCGTTCCATCAACGCTTCGGCTTCGATTTCGAAGAGAATCGGCGCGTGCGGCAGGTCGTACTTTTGCAGCCAGCGCGGATGCAATTCCCCGATCCAGCCGACCGCGCGCCCCGCCACTTCAATGCGCGCGCTGCGTCCGGGATGCAGCGCCGGATGCTCCGCCTTCACGAAGCGCGGCACGACGGGCGCGAAGAGCGCTTCGACATCGCCCTTCACGTCGAAGAAATCGACGTTGCGCGATGCCACGCCCCATTGCTCTTCGACCGCCGGGCCGTACGCGAGACCGCCGATCATCTTCGGCTGTGCGAAGCCTTCGACAGCCAGCTCGCCCGCCTTCACCGATGCATCGCGCAGGAACACGCGACCCGCCTCGAACACGCGCACGCGATCCGCGCGGCGATTCAGGTTGTGACGCAGCACTTCGATCAGGCTGCCGAACAGGGTCGTGCGCATGACCGAGAGCTGGCTCGCGATCGGATTGATCAGCTTCACCGGATTGTCGTTGCCGGCGAAGTCCCGCTCCCATTCGGCATCGACGAAACTGAAGTTGACCGTCTCCGAATAATCGCGCGCGGCGACGGCGTGACGCAGCACATGGATCGAGCGCTTCGTCTCGTTCGTGGGGCGCATCTCGCTCGCGGCGACCGGCGGGCGCGCCGGAATCTTCTCGAAGCCGTAGATGCGCGCGACTTCTTCGATCAGATCTTCCTCGATCTCGATATCGAAGCGATACGGCGGCGGCGTGACGCGGAAAGTATCGCCGTCGCGCTCGAACGCGAGGTTCAGGCGCGTGAAAATCTGCGCGATCTCTTCCGCGCCGATCTCCACGCCGATGATTCGATGCGCGCGCGCCACGCGCATCGACACCGGACGACGCTCGGGCACGTTGAGAATTTGATCGTCGACCGGACCGGCCTCGCCGCCGCAGATGTCGAGAATCAATTGCGAGATGCGTTCGATATGCTCGACGGTCGTCGAATAATCGACGCCGCGCTCGAAGCGATGCGCCGCATCGGTCGAGAAGTTGTATTTGCGCGCGCGGCCGCGGATAGCGTCCGGCCACCAGAACGCGGCTTCCAGATAGATGTTGGTCGTGTCGAGCGAGACGGCCGTGCTGTCGCCGCCCATGATGCCCGCGAGACTTTCGACATGACGATCATCCGCGATCACGCCGACCGTTTCATCGAGTTCGACGGTGTTGCCGTTCAGCAGCTTGAGCGACTCGCCCTTTTTGCCCCAGCGCACTTCGATCGCACCGTGGATCTTGTCGAGGTCGAACACGTGCGTCGGTCGGCCGAGTTCGAGCATCACGTAATTCGAGATATCGACGAGCGCGGAAATGCTGCGCTGACCCGAGCGCTCGAGGCGTTCAACCATCCATTGCGGCGTCTTCGCGTGCGCGTTCACGCCGCGAATCACGCGGCCCGAGAAGCGTCCGCACAGGTCCGGCGCGAGCACTTTGACCGGCAGCTTTTCGTTGAGCGTCACCTTGACGGGCGGCATCTCCAGCGCCTTCAGCGGCGCGCCGGTGATGGCGGCGGTTTCGCGCGCGACGCCGAACACCGAGAGGCAGTCCGCCTTGTTCGGCGTGAGCTTGATTTCGAAGACGGTGTCGTCGAGATTGAGCGCTTCGCGGATGTCCTGGCCGACCTTCGCATCGGCGGAAAGGATCAGGAGACCGCTGTGATCTTCAGACAGCTTCAGTTCACGCGCCGAGCACAGCATGCCCTGACTGTCGATGCCGCGCAGTTTCGTCGGCTTGATGGCGAAAGGCTCGCCGCCCGCTTCGGACGGCGGCAGCACCGCGCCGATCAGCGCGACCGGCACCTTGATGCCCGGCGACACATTCGGCGCGCCGCACACGATGTTCAACTGTTCGCCCGTGCCGGCATCGACCTGGCAGACGTTGAGCTTGTCGGCGTTCGGATGCTTCGCCACTTCCAGCACTTGCCCGACGACGATCTTCGTGGTCGGCGGCGCGACCGGGCGCAGGTCTTCGACTTCGAGACCGGCCATGGTCAGCGCGTGGGCGAGCTCGTCGGTGGAGAGCTTGGGATCGACGAAGCTGCGAAGCCAGGATTCGGGGAATTGCATGTGTGTCTACGTTCAAAATGTTTGGAGTCTCTCGTCCGGCCTCGTTGGATGCCGAACGCCGCGGGCTGGGCGTCTTTAACCGAACTGGCGCAGGAAACGCAGGTCGTTCTCGAAGAAGAGGCGCAAGTCCTGCACGCCGTAACGCAGCATGGTCAGGCGCTCGAGGCCGCTGCCGAACGCAAAGCCGATATAGCGCTCCGGGTCGAGACCCATGTTGCGGATAACCGCCGGATGCACCTGGCCCGAACCGGAGATCTCCAGCCATTTGCCCGCGTTCTTGCCGTGCTCGAACATCATGTCGATCTCGGCGGACGGCTCCGTGAACGGGAAATACGACGGACGGAAGCGCACGAGGATGTCGTCGCGCTCGAAAAATTTCTTGAGGAAATCGGTGTAGACGCCCTTCAGGTCCGCGAAGCTGATGTTCTCTTCGATCCACAGCCCTTCGACCTGATTGAACATCGGCGAATGGGTGGCGTCGCTGTCCACGCGATACGTGCGGCCCGGCACGATCACCTTGATCGGCGGCTTGTTCATGCGCGCGTAACGCACCTGCATCGGGCTCGTATGCGTGCGAAGCAGCAGCGGGCGTCCTTCGGCGTCCTTGCCGTCGACATAGAAGGTGTCCTGCATCGAACGCGCCGGATGGTTCTCCGGGCTGTTCAGCGCAGTGAAGTTGTACCAGTCGGTCTCGATCTCGGGACCATCGGCGACGTCGAAACCGATCGAGCCGAAGATCTGCTCGACGCGTTCCCACGTGCGCATCACCGGATGCAGCGTGCCGACGCCCGCGCCGCGCCCGGGCAGCGTGACGTCGATGGCTTCCTCGGCGAGCCGCTGGTTCAGGAGCGCGTCGGCCAGCGCCTGACGGCGGGCGTTGAGCGCCGCTTCGACCTGCTGCTTCGCGACGTTGATGCGCGCGCCTTCGGTCTTCTTCGCGTCCGGATCGAGCTTACCCAGACCCTTCAGCAGTTCGGTCAGCGCGCCGGACTTGCCGAGAAAGCGGGCCTTCTCGTTTTCGAGCGTGGCGGCATCGGTGGCGTTTTCAAAGGCGCTTTTCGCGTCGGCGACAATCTGGTCCAGATCCATTGATCCCATCTTTTCAACGTCGAAGGTCTAACTGAATTACGGTTTTGCGCGTGCCCTGATGATTGCTCGCAAGTCATGCGCAAAACCGTCCGTCCAACGAAAACGGGGCTCGGTGAGAGCCCCGTTTTCTGCCTGAAGCGCCGCCGTCAACGACCCGGCGACGAGAAGGCAAACCACGCAGTACTAATTTCGCAATTAGGCTGCAACGGCGGCTTTCACCTGCTTGACGATCGCAGCAAAAGCAGCCTTGTCGAACACAGCCATGTCAGCCAGAACCTTGCGGTCGAGTTCGATCGAAGCCTTCTTCAGGCCGTTGATGAACACGCTGTAGGTCATGTCGTGCTGACGCACCGCCGCGTTGATACGCGTGATCCACAGTGCGCGGAACACACGCTTCTTGTTGCGGCGATCGCGGTAGGCGTACTGGCCTGCGCGCATGACCGCCTGCTTGGCGATGCGATAGACGTTATTGCGACGGCCGCGGTAACCCTTGGCCAGACGAATGATTTTCTTGTGACGGGCCCGTGCGGTAACCCCACGTTTTACTCGAGGCATGTTGCGCTCCTTGGAGTGTTAGTTGAGGTTAGGCGAACGGCAGCATTGCGCGGACGGAGTTCAGATCGGAATCATGAACGGCCGTGGCGCCACGCAGATGGCGTTTGTTCTTGGTGGTTTTCTTGGTAAGAATGTGGCGCTTGAAAGCCTGACCGCGCTTGACGGTACCGCCCGGACGCACCACGAAGCGCTTTGCAGCGCTCTTCTTGGTCTTCATCTTCGGCATAACTACTCCAGTTTATTAGATGGTCATGGGTGTGCGGTTGATCTTTCCGTGCCGGCCAAGACCGCTTTCCGCCCTTCGAAACCCACGCTCCACTTGTGGCGAGCGGTTCCTGAGAACCGCCGCTTTTCATGAGCGACGCCACCGAAATGACGCCGCCCTGAAACCGTCGGCAATGCCGCGCCAGCCGCCCTGTTCCCGCGTGGGGCGGCGCGCGATCCATCACCTTACTGCCTTCGGTTACTTACCCTTCTTTTTCGGGGCAAGCACCATGATCATCTGGCGACCTTCCATCTTCGGCATCTGCTCGACCTGGCCGACTTCATCCAGATCCGTCTTCAGACGTTCGAGCATGCGCATGCCGATTTCCTGGTGCGCCATTTCGCGACCGCGGAAACGCAACGTGATTTTCGTCTTGTCGCCGTCTTCGAGAAAGCGCGTGAGGTTGCGCAGCTTGACGTTGTAGTCACCGTCATCCGTGCCGGGGCGGAATTTGACTTCCTTCACCTGCACGATCTTCTGCTTGAGCTTCGCCTCGTGCTGCTTCTTCGCTTCCGAATACTTGAACTTGCCGTAATCCATCAAACGGCAGACAGGCGGCGAAGCCTGCGGCGCGATTTCGACGAGATCCACGTCGAGCTGTTCCGATTGACGGAACGCTTCGGCCAGTTTCACGATTCCGAGCGGCTCGTTGTCCACTCCGACCAAGCGCACTTCCGGTGCCGTAATTTCACCGTTGATGCGATGTGACGACTTATCAGTAGCGATGTTACGTTTCCTCTAAAAATGAAAAAACAAGCCGCGCTGCGAGTGACTTACTTGAACGCCCGCACTTCCTGCTGCAGACGTTCGAGGAATGCGTCGACCGGCATGACACCCAGATCGACACCGCCACGAGCACGCACGGCTACGGTTTGCGCCTCACGCTCCTTGTCCCCGACAACTAGCAAATACGGAACCTTTTGCAGCGTGTGCTCGCGTATTTTATAGCTAATCTTCTCGTTGCGCAAATCGCTCTCAACTCTAAGCCCTTGTTTTTGCAACGATTGGGCCAAAGAAGCAGCATATTCCGACTGACTTTCCGCAATATTGAGCACGACTGCCTGCACCGGCGCGAGCCAAGGCGGCATTGCACCGGCGTGGTGCTCGATCAGAATGCCGAGGAAACGCTCCATCGAGCCGACGATTGCACGGTGGAGCATGACCGGACGGCGGCGGCTGTTGTCTTCCGCCACATACTCGGCGCCAAGCCGCTCCGGCAGCACCATGTCGAGCTGCAGCGTGCCGCATTGCCACGAACGGCCGAGCGCGTCCTTGATGTGATATTCGATCTTCGGACCGTAGAACGCGCCTTCGCCCGCAAGTTCTTCCCATTCCAGCCCGCACGCGGTCAGCGCTTCACGCAGACCCTGCTCCGCGCGATCCCAGGTTTCGTCGGTGCCGGCGCGCTGCTCGGGCCGCAGCGACAGTTTGATGGCAATCTGGTCGAAGCCGAAGTCTTTGTACACGCTCATCGCGAGCGTGTTGAACGCGATCGACTCCTGAATGAACTGGTCTTCGGTGCAGAAGATGTGAGCGTCGTCCTGAACGAAACCGCGCACGCGCATCAGCCCGTGCAGCGCGCCCGACGGCTCGTTCCGATGGCACGAGCCGAATTCCGCGTAACGCAGCGGCAGGTCGCGATACGAACGCAGGCCGTGATTGAACACCTGCACGTGACCGGGGCAATTCATCGGCTTGATCGCGTAGTCGCGCTTTTCCGATTCGGTCGTGAACATGTTTTCACGATAGTTCTGCCAGTGGCCCGAGGCTTCCCACAGCGAACGGTCCATGACCATCGGAGTCTTGATCTCCAGATAGCCGGCCTCGTTCACGCGGCGGCGCATGTATTGCTCGACCTGCTGCCACAGCGACCAGCCCTTCGGATGCCAGAACACCATGCCCGGCGCTTCGTCCTGCAGGTGGAACAGGTCGAGCTGCTTGCCGAGCTTGCGGTGATCGCGCTTCTCGGCTTCCTCGAGCATGTGCAGATAGGCGTCCTGGTCTTCCTTCTTGGTCCAGGCGGTGCCGTAGATGCGCTGAAGCTGCTCGTTCTTCGAATCGCCGCGCCAGTACGCGCCCGCGACCTTCATCAGCTTGAAGACCTTCAGCTTGCCGGTGGACGGCACGTGCGGGCCGCGGCACAGATCGATGAAATTGCCGTGCGAATACAGGCGAATCTCGTCGCTTTCCGGGATCGACTGGATGATTTCGGCCTTATACGCCTCGCCGATGCTCTTGAAATACTCGACCGCCTCATCGCGCGACACGACGCGACGCGACACCGGCTCGTTCTTCTGCGCCAGTTCCTGCATGCGCTTCTCGATCTTTTCGAGATCTTCGGGCGTGAAGGGACGGTTGTACGAGAAGTCGTAATAGAAACCGTTGTCGATGACCGGGCCGATGGTCACCTGCGCTTCGGGAAACAGGTCCTTGACCGCGTAGGCCAGAAGGTGCGCGGTGGAGTGACGAACGACATCGACGCCTTCCGGATCCTTGTCCGTGACGATAGCGAGCGACGAATCGCGGTCGATGAGGTACGAGGTATCGACGAGTTCGCCATTGAGCTTGCCGGCGAGCGCCGCCTTGGCCAAGCCCGCCCCGATCGATGCCGCGACTTCCGCGACGGTCACCGGGTGATCGTATTGGCGGACCGACCCATCAGGCAAACGTACCGAAACCATTTCGTTCTCCAAGACGCCGGCAGAGGCCTGGCGAGTTCGACTAAGCACTGCCCCGCGATATCGTCGATAGAAACGAGGGGCAAAAAAAATGCGGCCCCGCTATCGAGGGGCCGCATTCACTTTTCACACATACCGCAATATAAAGGGCAGAAGGCGAAAGAGGTCCTCGACTAGCGTCGCTCCGAATTTGTTTCGGTCAACGTTCGAAGTGCCATTTCGCTGTTCGCCTTTAGCGCCGAAGCGCTTTTGCGGAGTGAAACTTCGTGAACCAAAAATTCGCCGAGGTTTCGTTTTCGTTGGTAGGCTCGATTGGACTCGAACCAACGACCCCCACCATGTCAAGGTGGTGCTCTAACCAGCTGAGCTACGAGCCTGAAAGAAGTGAGATTATATGGAGCTTTTCGAATCTTGGCAAGTGTTCTGAACAATCAAACGAAAAAGATTCGCTGATCCATTCACTTTCTCGCGAAAAGCCGTTCATGCACGCCGCGATGCGCGAATCACGCCCTGCACTTCTGCCAGCAGCGTGCAGGCGCGCTGAATCTGCGCCGAGTTCGACACCTCGACCGTGAACTGCATATACGCGATATTCCGCCGGCTCTGGCTCTTCACGCCGACCACGTTGATCTTTTCGCGCGCGAACACTTCGGAGATGTCGCGCAAAAGGCCTTGCCGATCCGCCGACTCCACCGAAAGATCGACCGGATACACCGACGAGCCGCGCCCGTTCATCACTTCGGCGGACCATGTGGTGTGCAGCACGCGCTCGGGCGAACGCTGCGCCATGCGCTGGAAGGTCGTGCAGTCGGTTCGATGAATCGACATGCCCTTGCCGCGCGTGACGAAGCCCGCGATCGGGTCGGGCGGCGCCGGACGGCAGCAGCGCGCGAGCTGCGTCAGCAACGCATCGACGCCGACGACCAGCACGCCCGTCGACGCGCCTTGCGCCACGCTCTGCCCGCTGCTGCGCTTTTCGAATTGCGCGGGCGCTTCGGGCTCCGGCGCTGGCGGCGGCGCTTCCGAGAGTGCGTGCTCGATATTGCGCACGCTGAACTCGTCCTTCGCGACGACGGCGTACAGATCTTCCGGCGCCTTGAAGCCGAGCTTCGCCGCGAGCTGATCCAGATTGACGGACGTCTTGCCTTCGCGCTGCAGCGTCTTTTCGACGATCGCCCGGCCCTGCGCGACGTTCTCGGCCGCATCCACCGCGTTGAACCATGCGCGCACCTTCTGCCGCGCGCGCGGGCTGTGCATGTAGCCGAGCTGCGGATTAAGCCAGTCGCGCGACGGCCCGCCCTCCTTCACCGCGATGATCTCGACCGTCTGGCCGTTCTGGAGCGGCGTATTGAGCGGGACCATCGCGCCGTCGACACGCGCGCCCCGGCAGCGATGCCCCAGCTCGCTATGCAGGTGATACGCGAAATCCACGGCCGTCGCGCCTTGCGGCAACGCGATCACGCGCGCCTGCGGCGTCAGCACGTAGATATGGTCGTCGTCGAGCGTGGCGTCGCGCAAATGCTGCCAGCCCGGCGGCTCGCCTTCGACGTCGTCTTTCCATGCGAGAAGCTGGCGCAGCCACGCAATCTTCTCGTCGTATTTCTCGTTCGCCGTCACCTGGCCCGCGTAGCCGCGCGCGCCCGCTTCCTTGTAACGCCAGTGCGCAGCCACGCCGTACTCGGCGAACTGATGCATTTCCTGCGTGCGAATCTGGACTTCGAAGGCCCGGCCATCGTCGCCGACGACGACCGTATGCAGCGACTTGTAGCCGTTCGGCTTGGGCCGCGAGATGTAGTCGTCGAACTCGCGCGGCACCGGCTGCCACAGGTTATGTACGATGCCGAGCACCGTGTAGCAATCCTTGATGTCCCCGACGATCACCCGAAACGCGCGCACGTCGTTCAACTCGGAGAAATCGAGATGCTTGCCGCGCATCTTCTTCCAGATGCTGTAGATGTGCTTGGGCCGGCCGCTCACTTCGGCCTTGATATGCGCGGTGTCCAGTTCCTTTTGCAGCCGCGCGATGGCCTCGGTCACGTACGATTCCCGCTCGACGCGCTTCTCGTCGAGCAGCTTCGCGATGCGCTTGTACGTGGCGGGATCCTCGAAGCGGAACGACAGGTCCTCGAGTTCCCACTTGAGTTGCCAGATGCCGAGCCGATTGGCGAGCGGCGCATAGATTTCGAGCGTCTCGCGCGGCACGTCGGGCGACGGCTCGATCTTGTGCGAGGCGTGATACCGCAACGTCTGCAAACGCGACGCGAGGCGAATCAGCACCACGCGAATATCCTGCGCGAACGCGAGCAGCATCTTGCGCAGCGCCTCGACCTGCGCGCGCCGCGCCGCCTGCGCATCGCGCGTGTTCTCCGGCAGGGCCGCTAGCGTCGCGCGCGAACTGACCGATCCCAGACGAAGGAGCTTGCGGACATCGCCGACGAGCCGCTGCACTTCCGGCCCGAAGCGTTCGCCGATCGTCTTGTCTGGATCGTCGAGGTGCGGTGCGAGGACGAACAGCGCCGCGGCGGCGACCGCGTGCGGATCGACGTTGAGCGTTTGCATGATGCGCGCGGTGCCGGCGGCGTGATCCGCCAGCAATTCGCCCGTCGAGACCCGCGCGTCCTTCGCGTGCTCGCGCACGAACGCGAGCGCGTCGTCGATGGACGGCTCCGGCAGCGTTTCGGCGGGGACGGCGGTCTCGGTCATGCGGATAAAGCCAACTGCTATCGGTTCAACGGCGACTTAGCTGCGCTGCGCGGCCACGACGACGACTTCAACGAGGCAATCGGGATTGGCGAGCTTCGCTTCGACCGTGGCGCGCGGCGGCGTGTTGCCCGGCGCGACCCACGCATCCCACACCGCGTTCATGCCGGCGAAGTGAACCATGTCCGACACGTAGATCTGCACGGACAGCAGATGCGACTTGTCGCTGTTCGCTTCTTCCAGCAAACGGTCGATGTGGCCCAGCACTTCACGCGTCTGACCCGTGATGTCCTGGTTCGTGTCCTCGGCGATCTGCCCGGCGAGATACACCGTGCCGTTGTGAATCGCGATCTCGGAAAGCCGTGCGCCGACGTGATGACGAGTGACTGCCATGTGTATATCGATCCTTTCAAAAGATGCAAAACGGGATAGAGCGTCAGGCGCTCAGCCCAATATTATGCCCCGCTGACATTCTTTTCGAGAAAGAACGCCCGCGCGATGGCGATCTGTTCGTCCGCGAGAAAAGCCGGCGCGTGGCCCGCGTTGGGCACTTCGACACTCGATACGGCCTGCCCCGCCTCCACCATCTTTTGCACCGTCTCGCGCGAGAGCAGATCCGAATGCTCGCCGCGCACGACGAGCACCGGCGTCGCAATGGACGCGATCGAGCGCCACATGAACGCCTCGCCCGCGGCGTTCTGCTCCTCCGTGCTCGCGGAAAACGGCGCGGCGATGCCGGGGTCGTAGCGGAAAGTCCACGCGCCGTCGCGCTCGTGCAAAAGCGGCGTGTTGATGCTGGTCCATTCCTCGTCGGTGAGCGGGCCGAACGACGCCGCGAGCGCCGCTGCATGCCGCACGCCTTCATCGAGCGATGCGAAACGCGCCGGCTTGCCGAGATAGCTGCGAATGCGTTCGAGCGCAACCGGCTCGATATGCGGGCCGACATCGTTCAGCAGCATTTTGCGGATCGGCGTATTCGGCAGGCCGCCCAGCGCCATGCCGATGAGTCCGCCCATCGACGTGCCGAACCAGTCGACCGTTTCCACGTTCAGGCGCGCGATCAGCGTGACCATGTCCGCCACGTACTGCGCGACGCCGTAATAGCGCGAGTCCGCGAGCCAGTCCGACAGCCCGCGCCCGGCGACGTCCGGACACACCACGCGATACTCGCTCGCGAACGCTTTCGCGACGGCGTCGAAATCGCGCCCCGAACGCGTCAGGCCGTGCACGCACAGCAGCACGCGCGGATTCGCCGGATCGCCCCATTCGGTGTAGGCCACCCGATGCAATCCCGCCGGGCTCGCGCATTGCACGAAGCGCTGGCGCGGTGCGTCGAGCTTATAGGGCGATGCTTCGGCAACGATGGATGCGCTCATGAGGTTTCCTCGTGGAAGGTATCGAGACGATTGTAAAGCGCCCGGCGCGAAGCCGGCCGTACGTTAGCCGAACGGACGATGCGCTGTGCACCCGAAGCACGCCGGCATTAAGCCCGAAGCACGCCAAAAGCAAAGCGGGCGAAGCCTCCCAGCCTCGCCCGCTTCATTCGCTTCCTGACCGCAGCCGTATCAGCTCACGCTGCTGACATCGAGCGGCGCGCCCGTCTTGCGCTGAATTTCCTCGACGGTCACGCCCTCCGCCAGTTCGACGAGCTTCAGCCCGTTTTCAGTGACGTCGATCACGCCGAGGTCCGTGATGATGCGATCCACGACGCCCACGCCCGTCAGCGGCAGCGTACATTCTTCGAGAATCTTGTGCTGGTCGCCCTTGGCGACGTGCTCCATCAGCACGACGACGCGCTTCACGCCCGCGACGAGGTCCATCGCGCCGCCCATGCCCTTGATCATCTTGCCAGGGATCATCCAGTTGGCGAGATCGCCCGTCTTGCTGATCTGCATCGCGCCGAGGATCGCCAGGTTGATGTGGCCGCCGCGGATCATCGCGAACGAATCCGCCGACGAAAAGATCGACGAGCCCGGCAGCGTCGTCACCGTCTGCTTGCCGGCGTTGATGAGATCGGCGTCGACTTCGTCTTCATACGGCGACGGCCCGATGCCGAGCAGCCCGTTTTCCGACTGGAGCCACACTTCGACGCCCGCCGGCACGTGATTGGCGACGAGCGTCGGCAAGCCGATGCCGAGGTTCACATAGAAGCCGTCCTGCAGTTCCTTCGCCGCGCGCGCGGCCATTTGGTCACGATTCCAAGCCATGGTCATTCTCCTTTCGCGCGGACGATGCGTTGTTCGATGCGCTTTTCCGGATGCGCATTGAGGACGAGCCGTTGCACGAAGATGCCCGGCGTGTGGATCGCGTCCGGATCGAGTTCGCCGACTTCGACGATCTCCTCCACTTCCGCGACCGTGATCTTGCCGGCCATCGCGCACATCGGATTGAAGTTGCGCGCCGTGCGGCGATAGATGAGATTGCCGGACTTGTCGGCCTTCCATGCCTTCACGAGCCCGACATCCGCCGTCAGCGAATGCTCCAGCACGTAATGGTTCTCGCCGAACTGACGCGTTTCCTTGCCTTCGGCGATCACGGTGCCGTAGCCCGTGTTCGTGAAGAACGCCGGAATGCCCGCGCCGCCCGCACGCAGCTTTTCGGCCAGCGTGCCCTGCGGCGTGAATTCGAGTTCGAGTTCGCCGGCGAGATACTGCCGCTCGAATTCCTTGTTTTCGCCGACGTACGACGAAATCATCTTCTTGATCTGGCGCGTCTCCAGCAAGAGACCCAGCCCGAAGCCATCGACACCCGCGTTGTTGCTGATGCAGGTGATGTCCTTCACGCCCGAATCGCGCAGCGCGGCGATGAGCGCTTCGGGAATGCCGCACAGCCCGAATCCGCCGACGGCGAACGTCTGCCCGTCCTTGACGATGCCATCGAGCGCCTCTTTCGCGCTGGGATAGACCTTGTTCATCTGTTCGTCCCTTCCATGTGTGAATCCGACTGAAAACCGGTTTTTTGCCGCCTCGCGGATGTGCTCCGGCGGCGCTTCGAATGGCGAAAAGAGTACGCTGCGCGGTCGATCCGGCACAATACGCAAAAATACATAAGTCATTGCCCGCGCCGGTCGGTTCCTGAAGCCGCCGTGCGCCCCATAACCCATGCGTGCACTGGATTACCAAACCGCGTTTCACCTTGCGCCCGTCGGGCTCGTGCTTTCGCGCGAGCGTATCGTCGAGGATTGCAACGAGCAGCTCTGCGCGATCTTCGGCTTCGAGCGCGAGGCGCTCATCGGCAAGTCGTTCGAAGTGCTGTACCCGACGCCCGACGAATTCGCGCGGATCGGCGAGCGCATTGCCGCGCACATCACGAATCGCGGCACGTATAGCGACGACCGCATCATGAAGCGTTCGAACGGGGAACTGTTCTGGTGCCACGTGACCGGCCGCGCGCTGGACCGGGCCGCGCCGCATGCAGCGGGCGTGTGGACGTTCGAGGATTTGAGCGCGACGCGGCGCGTCGCCATCGAGTTGACGCCGCGCGAGCGGGAAATCGCCGCGCAGCTCGTGACGGGCAAGACGAGCAAGCAGATCGGCCGCGTGCTGGATATCAGCCCGCGCACCGTCGATATCTACCGCGCGCGCCTCATGCGCAAGTACGACACGGGCAACGCGACGGAACTGCTTCAGCGGCTGCTTGGCAATTGAGCTGCAACTGAGGTCGCCGCCATGCACTGTTATTGGACGACGGGCGCCGCCGTCTCGATGGTTTGACGCAGCAGATCCGGAATCGGCACAGACCTGCCCGCCGCGTATTCGATCCACACGACCTTTGCCGCGCCCTTCGCGTAAAGCACGCCGGGCGCGTCCGCGCGATACAGCTCGAAGCGCGTATCGAAGCTGCTGCGCCCCGGCTTGCCGACCGACATGCGCGCGATCACATCGCCGGGATAGTGCAGCTGCTTCAAGAATTCCATCGACGCATTGACGATTACCGGCCCTTGCCCCTCACCGTTGCCGCCCGCGATGCCGAGCCGCTCGAACCACGAAATCCGCACCTGCTCCATGTAGCGGAAATAGACCGTGTTGTTGACGTGGCCGAACGCGTCCATGTCGCCCCAGCGGATGGGCATGGACATTTCGAATACGGGATGAAAGCCGGTTTCGTCGACGGCGGCTGCTTGGGTGTTCGTGTTGCTCATTACCTTGGTTGTTTCCTGTATCGAATGAAGGCGTCGCGCGCAGGTCCGCTCACATGCCGCCCGGCACGCGCGCCCCGGCGCTCAAAGCGAGAAACCGTCGTCCGCCGATATCACCGACCCGTTCATGAACTGCGATTCGTCCGCCGCGAGCAGCAGCAAGAGTCCGTCGAGGTCCTCGGGCGAACCGACGCGCCGTCGCGGCAGCATTGAAACGAGCCGCTGGCCCTGCTCGGTCTTCCAGTGATGATGGTTGATTTCGGTATCGATATAACCCGGGCAGATCGCGTTGACATTGATGCCGTGGCGGCCCCATTCGAGCGCCATTGCCTTCGTCATCTGCACGACGGCGGCCTTGCTCATCGAATAGAGGCCGATCTGCGGAAACGCGCGCAGCCCTGCCACCGATGCCACGTTGATGATCCGGTAAGCCGGCTTCGCCGCGCCGTTGCCGCGCATGATCATGCGCTTGGCCACTTCCTGCGCGACGAAAAACGCACCGCGCACGTTCGTGCCGAAGACGAATTCGAAGTCGGCGGGCGTGGCGTCGGTCAGCTTCTGCGTGGTCGAAACGCCCGAATTATTGACGAGAATGTCGATGGTACCGGCTTCCGTCTCGGCGTGCGCAACCGCCGACTTCACGCTCTGGTAATCCGTCACGTCGAGCGCGACGACGTGCGCCGCGCCGCCCGACGCCTCGATTTCCGCGCGCAGCTCCTTCAACCGCTCGGTGCGGCGGCTGGCGAGCACCACCTTCGCCCCCGCCTGCGACAGCACCTGCGCGAAACGCTTTCCAAGTCCACTGGACGCGCCGGTAATCAGCGCGACCTTGCCTTCCAGGTTGATCGAACGGCCCATTGTGCTTCCTTGTTGTACGGTTGGTTCTGCCTTGGCCAATGCGTCGTCATGGCGATGCAAGCCGGTCCCGCAAATGGCGCATCTGCCCAACACACAGCATCACGGGAAATAGTACGATCGTTCCAATTTATTGGGCTTTGGTTGCAGCCCGCCGGACGTTCGCTGACAATACGCGATCTTAAAAGGCCATTCTAACGGTAGAGAGGAGCATTGATGACCCCGGCGAGCCTTATCGAGCAATACGGTCCCCGCGAATCGATGGAATACGACGTCGTGATCGTCGGCGGCGGGCCAGCCGGCTTGTCGGCGGCGATTCGCCTGAAGCAGCTGGCCGAGGAACGCGGCGTGGAAATCGGCGTCTGCGTGCTGGAGAAAGGCTCGGAGATCGGCGCTCATATTTTGTCCGGCGCGGTCATGGACCCACGCGGCCTCTCCGAACTGATTCCCGACTGGAAGGAAAAAGGCGCGCCGCTCGACGTCGAAGTGACCGAAGACCGCTTCCTCTTCCTCTCGCCGAACGACGCGAAGCAGGTGCCGAACTGGCTGCTTCCCGACAATTTCAAGAATCACGGCAACTACGTCATCAGCCTCGGCAACGTCACGCGCTGGCTCGGGCAGCAGGCGGAAGCGCTCGGCGTCGAAATTTTCCCCGGTTTTCCGGCGGCCGAAGTGTTGTACGGCGACGATGGCGCGGTGAAAGGCGTCGTCACCGGCAACATGGGCGTCGGCAAGGACGGCGAGCCGACCGAGAACTTCCAGCTCGGCATGGAGTTGCACGCGAAGTACACGATCTTCTGCGAGGGCGCGCGCGGTCACCTCGGCCGTCAGCTGATGGAGAAGTACAAGCTGAATCAGAACGCCGATCCGCAGGTGTACGGCATCGGCATCAAGGAATTGTGGGAGATCGATCCGGTGAAGCACAAGCCGGGGCTCGTGATCCACACGGCCGGCTGGCCGCTCGAACCCGACACCTACGGCGGCTCGTTCCTCTATCACATGGACAACAATCAGGTGGTGGTCGGCTTCGTCGTCGGGCTCGGATATTCGAATCCGTACCTGTCGCCGTTCGAGGAATTCCAGCGCTACAAGACGCATCCGTCGATCCGCGCGTTCCTCGAAGGCGGCAAGCGCATTTCGTACGGCGCGCGGGCGATCACGGCGGGCGGGCTGATGTCGCTGCCGAAGCTCGTATTCCCGGGCGGCGCGCTCGCGGGCGACGACGCGGGTTTCCTGAACGCATCGCGCATCAAGGGCAGTCACGGCGCGATCAAGTCCGGCAAGATGGCCGCCGAAGCCGCGTTCGAAGCGGTGCAGGCCGGCCGTCAGGGCGACGAACTGACGACCTATCCGGAAGCCTTCGACAGTTCCTGGCTCAAGACCGAGCTTTATCGCGCGCGCAATTTCAAGCAGTGGATGAGCAAGGGCCTGTATCTCGGCACGTTCATGGTCGGGCTGGAGCAGAAAGTGATGGGCGGCAACGTGCCGTGGACGCTGCATCATCAGCATCGCGATCATGAGATGCTGAGGCCCGCGTCGCAGTGCAAGCCGATCGTCTATCCGAAGCCGGACGGCAAGCTCACGTTCGATCGTCTCTCGTCCGTGTTCATCTCGAACACGAATCACGAAGAAAATCAGCCGGCGCATCTGACGCTGAAAGATCCGAGCGTGCCGGTCAACGTCAATCTGCGCACGTACGCCGGGCCGGAAGCACGCTACTGCCCCGCCGCGGTCTACGAGTTCGTGAAAGCGGAGGACGGCGGCGAGCGCCTGCAGATCAACGCGCAGAACTGCGTCCACTGCAAGACGTGCGACATCAAGGACCCGACGCAAAACATCGTGTGGGTGACGCCGGAAGGCGGCGGCGGGCCGAACTACCCAAACATGTAACGCACGCGGTAAACGACGAAGGGCGCCGGTTTTTCAGACCGGCGCCCTTCGTTTTTGTCGACGCGATTACTTGCCCGGCGCGTGCGCCGGGATTTTCGGCGTGCCGACGACGACATCGCCGCATTGCGCGCGATGCCGCAGCGCGTGATCCATCAGCACGAGCGCGAGCAGCGCTTCCGCGATCGGCGTGGCGCGAATGCCGACGCACGGATCGTGGCGGCCGAAGGTTTCGACGGTTGCGCTGTCGCCCGCCTTGTCGATGGACTGACGCGGCGTGCGGATGCTCGACGTCGGCTTGATCGCGATGGACACGGTGATGTCCTGCCCGCTCGAAATCCCGCCGAGGATGCCGCCCGCGTTGTTGGTGGCGAAGCCTTCGGGCGTCATCTCGTCGCCATGCTGCGAGCCGCGTTGCGCGACGCTCGCGAAGCCCGCGCCGATTTCGACGCCCTTCACCGCGTTGATGCCCATCATCGCGTGGGCGATGTCGGCATCGAGACGATCGTAAAGCGGTTCCCCGAGGCCCACCGGCACGCCGCTCGCCACCACTTCGATGCGCGCGCCGACGGAATCGCCGTCGCGGCGCAGGCCGTCCATGTACGTTTCGAGCTGCGGCACGACGTCGGCGTTCGGCGCGAAGAAAGGATTCTCGCGCACGTACTGCCAGTCGACGAACGAAATGGGAATCTCGCCCAGCGCGCTCATGTAGCCGCGCGTTTCGATGCCGAACTTCTCGCGCAGCCATTTCTTCGCGACCGCGCCCGCCGCGACGGTCGGCGCGGTCAGGCGCGCGGAGGACCGCCCGCCGCCGCGATAGTCGCGCACGCCGTACTTCTGCCAGTACGTGTAGTCCGCGTGACCGGGGCGAAACGTCTCGGCGATATTGCCGTAGTCCTTGCTGCGCTGATCGGTGTTGCGGATCAAGAGCGCGATGGGCGTGCCGGTCGTCACGCCTTCGAACACGCCCGACAGAATCTCGACCTGATCCGCTTCCTGGCGCTGCGTCACGTGGCGCGACGTGCCCGGACGGCGACGGTCCAGCTCGACCTGAATGTCGGCTTCGGTGAGCGCCATGCCCGGCGGGCAGCCGTCGATCACGCATCCGATCGCCGGTCCATGCGATTCGCCAAAATTCGTGACGGTAAAGAGCGTGCCAAGGGTATTGCCGGACATGAGCGTCGACCTGAAAAAGAGTGTCGGGAAGACCGATATTATGCCAGCCGCGCCGCTTCTACCGCCTTGCGCCGCGCAGCGCGGACACGCGTTCCTGCAGATGCTCCGGCGTCGCGTCGGCGGGCGGAATCGGTTCGCCGACCGCGAGCGTCAGGCGCGTCATCACGCCGCGCTTGACCGGGCGCGGCCATCGCGCGTCCTCGTGACGCGAAAACACGCTGCCCCAGAGCCCGCGCAGCGCCATCGGCACGACGGGCGCGGGATGGCGGCGCAGAATTTCGGTGACGCCGTGCCGGAACGGATTGATGTCGCCGGTGCGCGTGAGCTTGCCTTCGGGGAAGATGCAGACGAGCTCGCCCTCTTCCAGCGCGCGCTGGCACGCCTGATACGCCCGTTCGAGCATCTGCGCGTTCTCGTGCGCGGGCGCGATCGGAATCGCCTTCACATGGCGGAACAGCCAGCCGATGAACGGCGTGCGAAAAATCCGGTGATCCATCACGAAGCGAATCGGACGCGGGCTTTCGGCCATGATAATCACCGCATCGACGAAACTGACGTGATTGCACACGAGCACCGCCGCGCCGTGCGAAGGAATGCGCGCGGCGTCGACGAGCCGGATGCGATAGAACGTATGCACGAGAATCCACGCCATGAAGCGCAGCAGGAACTCCGGCACAAGCGAATAGATGTACACGGCGACCACCACATTGAGCAGCGCCGTGACGAGAAAGAGGCCCGGAATGCCGACGCCCATCGACGTGAGCGCGAGCGCCAGCAGCGCGGACGCGATCATGAACGCCGAGTTGAGGATGTTGTTCGCCGCGATGATGCGCGCCCGATGCGTCGGCTGACTGCGCGCCTGGATCAGCGCGTAGAGCGGCACGCTGTAGAAACCGCCGAACATCGCGAGCAGGAACAGGTCGGCGAGGATGCGCCAGTGCGGCATCGCGAGCAAGAATTCGCTCACGCCCAGCAGATGCGACGCCGGCGCGATGCGATGGCTCGCGAAGAACAGATCGATGGCGAACACGCTGATGCCGATGGACCCGAGCGGCACGAGCCCGATTTCGACGCGGCGCTTGGACAGCCGCTCGCATAGCAGCGACCCGGTGCCGATGCCGAGCGAGAACGTCGCGAGCAGGATGGTCACGACATCGGGATTCGCGGACAGCACGTCTTTCGCGAAGTTGAAGAAGGAAGTGAGAAACGTCGCGCCGACGAACCACAGCCACGAAATACCGAGCAGGCTTAAGAACACCGTGCGATCCGACTTCGCGAGCCTGAGATTGCGCCACGTTTCGGAGACCGGATTCCAGTTGATGCGCAAGTCCGGCTGCGACGCCGCCGACTTCGGCACGAACGCCGACACCGCGCGCCCGATAACCGCGAGCGCGAGACACGCCGCCGCGAGCAGCAGCGCGCCGTGCTCCGACGCGCCCGCCGCCGCCCCGCCGATGATCGTGCCGATCAGGATCGCGACGAACGTTCCCATCTCCACGAGCCCGTTGCCGCCGACGAGTTCCGTCGCAGCCAGATGCTGCGGCAGATACGCGTACTTGACCGGCCCGAACACGGTGGAATGAACACCCATCAGGAACGTGCAGAGATACAGCAGCGTCGCGTTGTGCAGCAGGAAACCCGCGCCGCCGATCAACATCACGACGATCTCGAAGCTCTTCACGAGCCGCGCGAGCACGGCTTTGTCGTACTTGTCGGCAATCTGGCCGGACGTTGCCGAAAACAGCACGAACGGCACGATGAAGATGGCGGAGATGAGAAACGCGGCCGTCTTCGGATCGACGCCGGAAAAGCGCGCGGCCTGAAACGTCACGAGCGACGTGAAGCCGACCTTGAACACGTTGTCGTTCATCGCGCCGAGGAATTGCGTCCAGAAGAACGGCGCGAAACGGCGCTCGCGCAGGAGGCCGAACTGGCCTTCACCTTCCGGATGCTCCGGGCGGGAAGCGCGCGCCTCGTCCTGCGGGGCGTGCAGCGGATTGTCACTCATGACTGTCGACGTGGTTGATCCGGGGTTGAACGCGAGCGCGAGCGTGCGTGCGAACGAATCCGGATGGTAATGAAAACAGATGGCGGAAAGGCGACGCGGCGCAAGTTGTGTCTTTGTGTGCCTTGGCTGCGGACGAAAAAAAGCGCGCCGCTCGGGCGCGCTCTGCAGCGCTTGGCGAAGCATCGCACCGGGCGATGCCCCGGACGTCAGCGAGCGTCCTGCTGCTCTTCCGGCCAGTCGCGGATATACGCCTTCAGCATGCGATTCTCGAAGCCCTGTTCCTCGACGACCGCGCGCGCCACGTCATAGAACGAGATCACGCCCATTAGCGCGCGATTCTCCATGACCGGCAAATAACGAACATGGTGCTCCAGCATCATCCGGCGCACTTCGTTGACGTCCGTTTCCGGCGTGCAGGTGAGCGGGTGGTCGTCCATGACCTTGCGGATGGTCGTGGTGCCGACGCCGCCGCCGTTGTCGCGCAACGTCAGGATGATCTCCCGGAAGGTCAGCATGCCGACGAGATCGCCATATTCCATGACGACGAGCGAGCCGATGTCGTGCGCGGCCATGACGTTGATCGCGTCGGAGAGCGGCGTATCGGGCGTAACGGTGAACAGCGCGTTGCCCTTCACCTTAAGAATGTCGCTGACTCGCATCACTATCTCCTCGCGAAATGCCTGTGCAGATGCCAAAGCGTTTGTGAAATCATGGGTCGATGCTATCGGAAAGACCCGCAAAAGGAAAGCTACGGAAGCCCGCGTTAGCCTTTCGGACAAGGCGCTCCGGCCAGCGCGCGAGTTCGCCCTAATTCGCGCGCGCCAGTCCCAATGCTACGATGATCGACCCACATTCCGCCGGCGGCCCCGCGCCCCGGCCGCCGACGATGCCAGCCAACCGTTTCGATACGCTCGCGCTGCATGCGGGCGCCGCGCCCGATCCCGCCACCGGCGCGCGCGCCACGCCGATTTATCAGACCACCTCATTCACCTTCCGCGACACGGACCACGCCGCCGCGCTCTTCAACATGGAGCGCTCGGGGCACGTCTATTCGCGCATCTCGAATCCGACGGTGGCCGTGTTCGAGGAGCGCGTCGCGGCGCTGGAAGGCGGCGTCGGCGCGATCGGCACGGCGAGCGGCCAGGCGGCGCTGCATCTGGCCATCGCGACGCTGATGGGCGCGGGCTCGCACGTGGTCGCGTCGAGCGCGCTCTATGGCGGCTCGCACAACCTGCTGCATTACACGCTGCGGCGCTTCGGCATCGAAACGACCTTCGTGCCGCCGCACGATCTCGACGCGTGGCGCGCGGCGGCGCGGCCGAACACCCGCCTCTTTTTCGGCGAGACGCTCGGCAATCCCGGCCTCGACGTGCTGGATATCGCGGGCGTCGCCGAAATCGCGCATGCGCATGCGGCACCGCTGCTCGTCGATTCGACCTTCACGACGCCCTACCTTTTGCGCCCGTTCGAGCACGGCGCGGACCTCGTCTATCACTCGGCGACGAAGTTCCTGGGCGGTCACGGCACGACCATCGGCGGTGTGCTGGTGGACGGCGGCACGTTCGACTTCGCCGCGAGCGGCCGTTTTCCCGAATTCACCGAGCCCTACGACGGCTTTCACGGCATGGTTTTCGCCGAGGAAAGCACGGTCGCGCCGTTCCTTCTGCGCGCCCGCCGCGAGGGCTTGCGCGACTTCGGCGCGTGCCTGCATCCGCAAGCCGCGTGGCAATTGCTTCAGGGCATCGAAACCTTGCCGTTGCGCATGGATCGGCATGTCGCCAATACGCGCAAGGTGATCGACTTTCTGCTCGGCTCGCCGGCAGTCGAAGGCGTGGCTTATCCCGAATTGCCGACGCATCGCGATCACGCGCTGGCCGCGCGTCTGTTGCCGCGCGGCGCGGGCGCGGTGTTCAGCTTCGATCTGCGCGGCGGCGTGCCGGCCGCGCGCCGGTTCATCGAATCGCTGACGCTGTTTTCGCATCTCGCGAACGTGGGCGATGCGCGCTCGCTCGTCATCCATCCCGCTTCGACGACGCATTTCCGCATGGACGCCGCCGCGCTGGCCGCGGCGGGCATCGGGCCGGGACGGATCCGGCTGTCGATCGGGCTGGAAGATCCGGACGATCTGATCGACGACCTCAAACGCGGCCTGAAGGCGGCGCAGAAAGCCGCCGAAAGCGGCGACGCAAGCGCCGCACCGCTCGGGAGCCGCGCATGATGCTCGATATCGACGGCCATTGCGCCTACGCCTACACCGGCGGCAAGCCTTTCGACGCGGCGCGGCCCGCGGTCGTCTTCATCCACGGCGCGCAGCACGACCATAGCGTGTGGGCGCTGCAGACGCGGTACTTCGCGCATCACGGCTTCGGCGTGCTCGCGGTCGATCTGCCGGGCCACGGCCGCAGCGACGGTCCCGCGCGGCGCGATATCGGCGCGCTCGCGGACTGGCTCGCCGGCTTGCTCGACGCAGCCGGCGCGTCCAAAGCAATTCTCGTCGGCCACAGCATGGGCTCGCTCGTCGCGCTCGACGCCTCCGCGCGCCATCCCGAGCGCGTCGCGGGCCTTGCGCTCGTCGCAACCGCCGCGCCGATGACCGTCTCGGACGCCCTGCTCGATGCCGCCCGCGAACACGAGCCGCAAGCCATCGCCATGGTGAACCAGTGGTCGCATTCGACGATCGCCGCGAAGCCTTCGAGCCCCGCGCCGGGCTTCTGGCTGCAGGGCATGAATCAGCGGCTGATGGAGCGCATCGGCGCATTGGGCGAGGCGCAGCTCTTCCACACGGATTTCAGCGCGTGCAACGCCTACACCGATGCGCTCGATCGCGCCGCGTCCGTGCGCTGCCCGGTGTGCGTGCTGAGCGGCAAGCGCGATGTGATGACGCCGCCGCGCGCTTCCCGCGCGCTCGTCGATGCGTTGCGCAAGGCCGGCGCGCCGGTACAAACCGTGGAACTGGACGGCGGCCACGCGCTGATGACCGAACAGCCCGACGCGGTTCTCGACGCACTGTTTTCTTTCGCGCTCGCCTGCGCGAAGGCAGGCTAACGGCCGCTTGCACGCCTCCTGCCGCCGCCGCAGAATGAATCTTGCTGACGTCATCGCGTCATGCAGATCATGTCGCACGGGAGGCCGTCATGGCGCACACCGCACACGGAGAACATTTCGCGAATTTCGCCGAGTTCTACCCGTACTACCTCGACGAGCACCGCAACGCGGTTTCACGCCGCCTGCATTTCATAGGCTCGCTCGGGGTGATCGGCTGCCTCGCGATGGCCGTCGCGACCGGCGACTGGCTATGGCTGCCGGCGGCCGTCGTGTGCGGCTACGGCTTCGCGTGGATCGGCCACTTCTTCTTCGAGAAAAATCGCCCCGCCACGTTTCGCCACCCGCTCTATAGCCTGATGGGCGACTGGGTGATGTTCAAGGACATCTGCGTCGGGAAAATCTCGCTTTGAAGCGCACCGTGAAGCGCTGCGCGCTTACGCCGGCTGCTGCGGCATCGGCGGGGCGTGCGCGTCGCGCAGCCGCGCATTCGCCTGCGACAACGTTTTCGTCGCGATCAGCGCGTTGAGCGTGATCCCGAGCTTCTCGTGCTCGAGCGCGTTGAGCAGCGCGTCGCGCTCGATCTGCGTCGCATCGAGCCCCAACTGATAACCCAGCTCCGCGCGATCGACGACGAACTGCTGGAACAGCATCGTCAGCGTGATTTGATTCGGGTTGGCGATCAGCACATAGCGCGGCATGTGCGCGTCTTCCAGCCGCCCGATCCAGCCGAGCGCATCGAGCCGCGCGATGAGGCGCGTGGACGTGTCGACATCGCACCGGACCATCTTCGACAGTTCCAGCGCCGTGTAGCCGGGCTTGCCTTCGTCGCGCGCCTCGACGAGCCGCGCGAGAATCTCGAGCGCGTCGAGCAGATCGCTGCCGGGAAATTCGCGCCGATGATATTGCCCGATGCGGATGGCGGGCAGCGCCGAGGTGACCATTGCGCCGACGAGCGCGATCATCCAGCACAGATAGACCCACAGCAGAAACACCGGCAGCGCGGCGAACGCGCCGTACACGGCCGTATAGGTCGGGATGCTGCGCACGTAAAAGCCGAAAGCGCGCTTGCCGATTTCGAACGCGACCGCCGCGATCAGCCCGCCGATGACGGCATCGCGCCACTCGACCTTGCAGTTCGGCATGTAGACATAGGTGATCGTGAAGCCGAACACCGTGAGCGGCAGCGAAACGCCCGTGAGCAGCCATTCGACGACGGGCGGCATCAGGTTGTGCGAGCCCGCGAACGCGACCGAATGCGCGAAGACATAGGACGAGATCGAGAGGCTGCAGCCGAAGAGAATCGGCCCGAGCGTGATGATCGACCAGTAGACGAGCACGCGCTGCGCGAACGGACGCGCCTTCTTCACGCGCCAGATCACGTTGAACGCGGATTCGACGGTCATCATCGTCATGACCGAGGTCACGAGCAGGATGATCATGCCGACGGTCGTGAGCCCTTTCGCTTTCGACGCGAACTCGTTCAGATACTTGAAAATCTGGCTGTTGATCGTCGCGGGCATGAGGTGATCCGCGAGAAAGTCCTGCAGCGAGGCCTGAAACGAGGCGAAGATGGGGAACGCCGTGAACAGCGCGAAGGCGACGGTTGCAAGCGGCACGAGCGACAGCACGCTCGTGAACGTGAGACTGCCGGCGACTTGCGCGACGCGATCCTCGCCGATGCGCCGCGCGACGAAGCTGGCGAGGCGCTTGACTGCCGCGAGATCGATGGAAGGTTGCTGCAAAACGTGTTCTCCTGTCGACCGGAGTGGGCGCTTGAGCGCCTTACTCGGGTCCCATGCAAGGCTGTCGGCGGAATGGGCGCTCGAGTGCTCGGCGCCTGTGGACTAGCGCCCCAAGCCAGATGGCGGCCCGCGCCACGAAAACCGACCCAATACCTATAATAGCCGTTCACTGAAAAGGCTTTATGAACGACATCCTCGTGCTTTACTACAGCCGCCACGGCGCGACGCGTGAGCTGGCGCTCGCGATCGCCCAGGGCGTCGACAGCGTGACCGGCATGCAGGCGCGCGTGCGTACCGTGCCGCCGGTCTCCACCGTCTGTGAAGCGACCCAGCCCGACATTCCCGCCGACGGCCCGCCCTTCGCCGAATTGCGCGATCTCGAAGAGTGCGCGGGCTTAGCGCTCGGCTCGCCCACGCGCTTCGGCAACATGGCCGCGTCGCTCAAATACTTCCTCGACGGCACCACGCCCCAATGGCTCTCCGGTGCGCTCGCCGGCAAGCCCGCGAGCGTCTTCACGTCGACCGGCAGCCTGCACGGCGGCCAGGAAAGCACCCTTCTTTCGATGATGCTGCCGCTCCTGCACCACGGCATGATGATCGTCGGCATTCCGTACACCGAATCGCGCCTCACGACGACGCAGAGCGGCGGCACGCCCTACGGCGCGTCGCATCATGCGCGCACCGGCGACGACGCTCCGCACGGCATCACCGCTGACGAAAAGGCGCTCGCCATCGCGCTCGGCGCACGGCTTGCCCGCACCGCGCGCGACCTCGTGCGCGGCGCGCAAGCCGCCTGAACGCGTCATGAACGCCCGCCCCGCCGCCAACACGCCCACGCGCGGCGCCTGCGCTGCAGGCGCAATCGCGAGCCTCGCGGCGCTCGTCGCGCTGTCGCTCGCGTGGGAGCTATGGCTTGCGCCGCTGCGTCCCGGCGCATGGGCGCTCGCACTGAAGGCGCTGCCGCTCGCGTGCGCGCTGCCGGGCGTCGCGAAGCGCAACGTCTATACGCTGCAATGGGCGTCGATGCTCGTGCTCCTTTACTTCGCCGAAGGCATCGTGCGCGGCATGACGGATGCGGGTCTTTCCGCGCGACTCGCCTGGCTCGAAACGCTGTTCTCGCTTGCGTTCTTCGTCTGCGCGCTCGCCTACGTCGCGCCGTTCAAGCGCGCCGCCAGGCTGCATGCGCGTGCGACACGCCGCTAGCGGACGTGATGCTTTGTAGCACGAATCGGCGGGCGTCGCGCGTGCCTATGCCATTCGGACGAGGCTCGCGCAATGCTTCGCTGCGCGATACTGTCGGCTACGCTCCAACGGAATTTGCCCCTTGCCCATGACCGCTTCCACCGCTTCTTTCGTCGACGCCTGCATCCGCCTGCTCGGCGCATCCCACGTTCTGACCGACCCTCACGACACCGAGCCGTACACCGTCGACTGGCGCAAGCGCTATCGCGGAGAAGCGTGCGCCGTTCTGCTGCCCGCCGATACGCAGGAAGTCGCCGGCATCGTGCGGCTCGCGCGGGAGCACCGCATCGCCATCGTCCCGCAAGGCGGCAATACCGGCTTGGCCGGCGGCGCGACGCCCGATGCCAGCGGCGCGCAGGCCGTCGTGAGCCTGCGGCGGCTGAACCGCATTCGCGGCATCGATCCGCACAACAACACCATCACCGCCGAAGCGGGCGTCGTGCTAGCCGAGATTCAGGCGCGCGCCGAAAGCGAGCAGCGCCTGTTTCCGTTGAGTCTTGCCGCCGAAGGCAGTTGCACGATCGGCGGCAATCTGTCGACGAACGCGGGCGGCACCGGCGTGCTGCGCTATGGCAACACGCGGGAGCTGTGTCTCGGCCTCGAAGTCGTCACGCCGCAAGGCGAAATCTGGGACGGCCTGCGCGGACTGCGCAAGGACAACACCGGCTACGATCTGCGCGATCTGTTCATTGGCGCCGAAGGCACGCTCGGCATCATCACGGCGGCGGTCATGAAGCTGCATCCCGCGCCGGTCGCGAAGGTCACGGCGCTCGCGGGCCTCGCCTCGCCGCACGCGGCGCTCGACTTCTTCTCGCTGGCCCAACGCCACGCCGGCCCGCTTCTGACCGGCTTCGAACTGATGTCGGATTTCTCGCTGCGCCTCGTCGGCCGGCATTTCCCGCAACTGCGCTATCCGTTCGGCGAGCCGCACGCGCAGACCGTGCTGCTCGAACTGTCCGACAGCGAAAGCGACGACCACGCCCGCGATCTATTCGAGCGCATGATGGAAGAGGCGCTGGAGCAAGGCATCGTCGAGGATGCGGTGGTCGCGGAAAATCTCGCGCAGTCGCAGGCGTTCTGGGACTTGCGCGAGCACATTCCGCTCGCGCAGGCGCAGGAAGGACTGAACATCAAGCATGACATCGCGGTGCCGATTTCCAGCATCGGCCGCTTCATCGACGAAACCGATGCGATCATCGCCAATGCCGTGCCCGGCGCACGCATGGTCACGTTCGGCCATCTCGGCGACGGCAATCTTCACTACAACGTGCAGGCGCCCGAAGGCGTGGATCAGAAGGCGTTTCTGATCGAATTCCAGACGCCCATCAACGCGCTCGTCTACGAGCAGGTGCACAAGCATCGCGGCAGCATCAGCGCGGAACACGGCCTCGGGCAATTGAAAGTGGACGAAGCGATGCACTTCAAGTCGCCCGTCGAAGTGCGCCTCATGCAGACCATCAAGGCCGCGCTCGATCCCGACAACCTGATGAATCCGGGCAAGGTCGTGCGCTGGAACGCGCAGGCCGGCAAGGAGAACACCGCATGAAGATACGAGTGCTGTCCGACCTGCATCTGGAATGCGACGAGCCGCTCGCCATTCCTTATGCGGACGCCGATCTCGTCGTGCTCGCGGGCGACATCCACAACCACGCCGAAGGCCTGCGCTGGGCGGCGGAGAATTTCGGCAACGACATACCCGTCGTCTACGTGCCCGGCAATCACGAATACTACGACGGCGAATTCGGCGCGATGGAAACCGCGATGCTCGACGCCGCGCGCAGCGTCGACAACGTGCACTATCTGAACAACGCGGCGCTGGTGGATCGCCGGGGCGCGTGGCGCGTGCTCGGCACGACGCTCTGGACGGACTTCGCGCTGTTCGGGGCGAGCGAGGACGAAATCGAGAAAGCGAAGGAAGCCTGCACGAAGGCCATGCTCGACTTTCGCGGGCTGATCCAGCTTGCGTGGCCCGAACCCGACGACGAACATCGCGCCTTCACGCCCGACGATTCCGTCGCGCTGCACGTTCAGGCGCGCGCGTGGCTCGAAAGCGAGCTGGCGAAGCCGTTCGCGGGCCAGACGATCGTCGTCACGCATCACGGCCCGACGCGCGAAAGCCTCGCGCCGCGCTACGCCGAGGACATCGTGTCGGCGGGCTTCATCAATCATCTGCCGACGCTCGCCCGTTCACCCGTTGCGCTGTGGATTCACGGCCATACGCACACCGCGTTCGACTACACCGTGAACGGCACGCGCGTGGTCTGCAATCCGCGCGGGTATATCGACCGTCGCACCGGGCAGCTCGAGAATCCGGAGTTCGCGTGGGATAAAGTCGTCGAGATCTGACGTTCAGTCCCACGTCTGATGCAAAGCCTGATCTGAAGCTTGAGCGGAGGAGAAGTCATGTGCGGCCGAATCAGCCAATACCGACTGCCGATGCATTACGCGCAGCGCCTGCATCTCAAGAATCCGTTCGTCCTCGTCGATGCCGCCGACCGCCGCCCCGGCTATAACCTGTCGCCGGGTACGCATCCGCTCGCCATTTTCCCGGACGAAACCATCCGCGCCGTGCATTGGGGCTACTGTCCGCCGTGGGCCATGCGGAAGAAGCTGCCGCTGACCATCAACGCGCGCGTGGAAACGGCATCGACGAGTGTGTATTTCAAGGACTTGTGGAAGAAGGCGCGCATTCTGGTGCCCGCGGACGGCTGGTTCGAATGGCGCGTCGAGCCGCGCCCCGGCGACGCCGCCACCAAGCCTTTCAAGCAGCCCTACTTCATCCAGCGCGCGGACGGTGAGCCGATGTTCCTCGCCGCGCTCACGAGCGTCGTTCGCGAGCAGGACGCGGCGATTCCGGGCGCGGGCTTTGTCATCGTGACATCGAAGGCGGACGAGGGTCTCGTCGACGTCCACGACCGCCGCCCGCTCGTCTTCTCAGCGCCGGCCGCGAGGCGCTGGCTGGACGCGGAGACGTCGCCCGACGATCTTCACGCGCTCGTCAGAACCGACGGCGTGCCGGCGTCGCATTTCGCGTGGCATCGCGTGACGAGCGACGTGAATCGCACCATGAACGACGAGCCGCGGCTCATCGAACCGCTGGAGTCAGTCTCGCAGGATCAGCGTGAATGACGATCGCGCCGGTCGTCGTCGATGCGAATCGGCACGAGGCGCTGCTTCGCCTCGCGCTCGGACTGCGCGCGCATGGCGTTGAAGAGATCGCGCGAAGCGGGAACGGCGATGAGGACGAGAAGCGCGGCGAGGGCGAGTAAGAGTGGCGTGCTCATTTGACGTTTTCCCGAGTAGAGCGGTTAGGACGAGTGCAAACGGTAACAAGCTGCGGTCGAAATGGGAGTAAGCAAGTGTTGCGCCGCGCTGAATTTTCGTAACAAGAACGCGCGTCAGCTCGCGACGAATTCCTTCAGCGATTCCGCATCCGCCGCGAGCGTCGCCGGCAGCGCCTCGCGCAGGAATTCCACCCACGTCCGGATCTTCGCGTCGAGATACTGGCGCGACGGATAGAGCGCGTAGACGTTGAGCTCCTGCATCGTGTATTGCGGCAGCACGCGCACCAGCGTGCCCGCGCGCAGGCCCGGCAGCGCGGACGACGTCGGCAGCACGCCGATGCCCATGCCCTCGCGGATCGCGACGACCATCGCTTCGGCCACGTTCACCGTGAACGTCGACGGGCCGAGGCTCGCCGTCTCCTGCCCGTTCGGGCCGTCGAAGACCCAGCGGTCGGGCGGAAAAACCGGCGTCATCAGGTGCAGGCACGTATGGCGCACGAGATCGGACAGCACGTGCGGCGCGCCGTGCGCTTCGATATACGCCGGCGACGCGCACGCGATGCTGAACATCGATCCTAGCCGCGCCGACACGAGGCCGGAATCGGCGAGATCCGACGCGAGCACGAGCGACACGTCGTAGCCTTCGTCGAGCAGATCCGGCACGCGCTGCGCGAGCGTCAGATCGACCTGCACCGAAGGATGCCGCTGCTGATAACGGCAGATCATCGGCACGATGTAATGCTGGCCGAAGCTCGTCATCGAATGCACCTTGAGCTTGCCGGCCGGCCGCGCGTGGGCGTCGCTGGCTTCGGCTTCGGCCTGATCGACGTAGGCCAGAATCTGCTCGCAGCGTTGCAGGTAACGCTCGCCCGCTTCGGTCAGCGCGATGCGCCGCGTCGTGCGATTGAGCAGCCGCGTGCGCAAATGCGCTTCCAGGTCCGACACGGCCCGCGATGCGTAGGCGGTCGTCGTATTCAGATGTTGGGCCGCGCCGGTGAAGCTGCCGGCTTCGACCACGCGCACAAAGACGCGCATGTTTTGAAGCGTATCCATAGCGTCTTTCGACTCGCTTTTCTCTCGAAATCCGAACGCATTGTTGCATGCCTTGCAAAGGCGATTGTCACGCGCTTCGTAAGAATGCTTTGCGAGCCGGCTTGTTATTCGCGCATCGTTGCAAAAATATAATCGGCGCTTGACCGTTATGTATTCGGGGAGTGGAACGTGCAAGGCCGGGTGTCCAGAAACGCTGCTTGCGCTGCGGTTCTTACAGCAATATTAACAATCGCCGGCTGCGCGAGCACGGGCAAGATCGCACCGCAGGATTCCATGAAGGACGCCGCCGCGCTCGACGTCGGCAGCGCGATCAAGGCCGCGAACGCCGACGCCGCCTGGCCCGACGCGCAATGGTGGCGTGCATACGGCGACGCGCAGCTCGACGGATGGATCGCCCGCGCGACGGCCGGCAGCCCGACGCTCGCAATGGCCGCGGCCCGCGTGCGCGAAGCGCAGGAACAGGCGGGCGTCGCGCGTTCGGCGCTGCTGCCGCACGTCGACGGCAGCATGAGCGTGCAGCGCAAGAACTGGCCGAACAACGCGTTCTACGGCCCCGGCCCTTACGCCGACGCGACCACCTGGGACAACACCGCCGGCCTCTCGCTCTCCTACAACCTCGACCTCTGGGGCCGCGACGACAACGCCGCCGAACGCGCGCTCGACGTCGCCCACGTGCGCGCCGCCGATGCCCGCGCGGCCCGGCTCGAACTCGAAACGAATATCGTGCGCGCGTACATCGGCTTTTCGCAGGCGTTCGCGCAACTCGATATCGCGCAGGAAACGCTCGAGCAGCAGGACCGGCTCGCGGAACTGGCGCGCCGCCGTCTGAAAGGCGGCCTCGGCACGCAGCTCGAAGTGAGTCAGGCCGAAGCGCCGCTGCCCGAATACGAGCGTCAGGTCGATGTCTTCAAGGAAGAGATCGAACTCGCGCGCCATCAGCTTGCCGCGCTTGCCGGCGAAGGCCCCGGCGCGGGCGAAGCGCTCGCGCGCCCGGCCTTGTCGCTGGCGACGCCGCTGCCGCTGCCGTCGTCGCTGCCGGCGGAACTCGTCGGGCATCGGCCGGATATCGTCGCCGCGCGATGGATGGTCGCGGCTCAGGCGCGCGGCATCGACGTGGCCAAGGCTGAGTTCTATCCGAACATCAATCTCGCGGCTTCGCTCACGCAGGCGTTCGCGGGCGGCGCGCTCCTGAGCTTTCTCACGAGCAAGGCGACCGGCTATACGTTCGGCCCGGCGATCACGCTGCCGATTTTCGAAGGCGGACGCCTGCGCGCGCAACTCGGCGCGGCATCGGCGCAATACGATCAGGCCGTCGATCACTACAACGCGACGCTCGTTGCCGCGCTGAAGGACATCGCCGATCAGGTGGTGCGCGTGAAATCGCTCGATACGCAACTCGACGCGTCCGCCCGCTCGGTCGCCGCCGCGCGCAAGAACTACGATCTCGCGAACGAAGGCTACCGGCGCGGCCTCACCGATTACGTCAACGTGCTGCTCGCGCAGTCGCAACTGCTGCGCGCGCAAGATGCCCAGGCGCGCGTGCGGGCGCAGCGGCTCGGTGCGTACGCGACGCTCACGGCGGCGCTTGGCGGCGGCATCGACGATCCCGCGAACGGGCCGAAAGAGGCGCGGCTCGCGCCGTCGCAGCACATCGGGCCGTTCAGCCGCGCTGGTCACCCGGACCACGCGGAGTGAGCGCGGAGATGTCCACTTCCCTATCGGCATCCGGCCAGTCGCTGCGCGCGTCCTTCGCGGACTGGGCGGGCACCGACGGCCTCGCGTGGGTCTACATCTTCAAGGCGGTGCTCGCGGCGCTGCTGGCGCTGTGGATCGCCATGCGCCTCGACATGCAGCAGCCGCGCACCGCGATGACCACCGTCTTCGTCGTGATGCAGCCGCAAAGCGGCATGGTGCTCGCCAAAAGCTTCTACCGTTTTTGCGGCACGATGATCGGTCTCGTCGTGATGCTCGCGCTCATCGGCGTGTTCGCGCAGCAGCCGGTGCTGTTTGTGTCGGCGACGGCGCTGTGGGTCGGCATCTGCACGGCGGGCGCGGCGCGCAATCGCAATTTTCGCTCGTATGGCTTCGTGCTCGCGGGATACACGGCGGCGCTGATCGGCATTCCGGCGGCGCAGCATCCGGATGGCGCGTTTCTCTCGGCGCTGACGCGCGTGGGCGAAGTGACGCTCGGCATCGTCTGCGCGGGCGCGGTCAGCGCGCTCGTGTTTCCGCAGCACGCCGGCGCGCAAATCCGCACGACGGTCCGGCGGCGCTTCACGCAGTTCGTCGATTACGTGTGCCGCGCGATGTCCGGCACGATGGATCGCGCGCAGATTGAGCGCGTGAATCTCGGCTTCGTCGCGGATATCGTCGGCTTCGAGGCGGCGCGCAGTGTCGCGGTGTTCGAGCATCCGGAATCGCGACGACGCGGCGGACGGCTCGCGCGGCTCAACAGCGAGTTCATGAGCGCATCGACGCGCTTTCACGCGCTGCATCAGTTGATGAACCGTCTGCGCGAAAGCGCTTCCGCGACGACGATCGCCGCGCTCACGCCGTTCATCCACGAAGTGCCGCCGCTGTTGCTGCACGCGGGCGAACCGGTGCGCAACGCCGCCGACGCCGCGCACGCCGCCGCGCAACTGCGCGATTACAAGGCCGCGTTGCCGAAGCGCGTGCGCACGGCCCGCGCCGCGATCGAAGGGCAAGCGGACTTCGCGCCGCTCGAATTCGATACCGCGACGGAACTGCTCTACCGCTTCGTCGACGACATGCTCGCCTATGCCGACACCTACGCGTCGCTCGCGGCGCCGTCGCATGAACGTGAGCGTTGGGTCGCGCGCTACGTGCCGAAGACCAATCTGCTCGCCGCCGCGATTTCCGGCCTGCGCGGCGCGATCGTGATGTTCGTGCTGAGCGCGTTCTGGATCGCCACCGCGTGGCCGAGCGGCGGCACGATGGTGCTCAACGCGGCGGCGGTGTGCGCGCTCGCGTCGTCGTCGCCGAGGCCCGCGCTCATGTCGATGCAGATGGCCATCGGCACCGCGCTCGCGAGCGTCGTCGGAATGATCGTCGTGTTCGGCGCGTTCCCGCACATGGACGGCTTCGTGCTGATGTGCGTGGCGCTCGTGCCGGCGCTGCTGCTCGGCACGTTCATCAGCACGCGGCGCGCGGTGGCGGGCGTGGGCATCGGCTATTGCATCTTCCTGTGCTTTCTCGCGGGTCCGGACAACCTCGTTCATTACGAACCGACCGCCTACATGAACGATGCGCTCGCGCTCGTGCTGTCGATGATCGTGTCCGCGATCGCCTTCGCCGTGATCCTGCCGACCGATGCGCCGTGGCTGCGTCGCCTCTTGCTCGCGGATCTGCGCCGGGAAGTCGTGCTCGCGCGACGCGGACGCCTCGCGCACGTCGCGACGCACTTCGAAAGCCGCACGCGCGACCTGCTTTCGCAGATCGACGCGCTCGCCGCGGGCAAGCCCGAACTGCAACGCGAGGCGCTTGAGTGGCTCTTCGGCGTGCTGGAAGTAGGCCGCGCGGTCATCGATCTGCGGCGCGAGATCGCCGCCCTGCCCGATGCGCCGCACTACGCGGCGTCGACGCCGTGGCGGCGCACGTCGAACGCAACGCTCGATGCCGTCGCGCGCCTCTTCGACCGGCCGAGCGCGGCGCGCTTCGACGCCGCGCTCCATTGCACCGCGCGCGCCATCGCGGATGCGCAGGCGCTCGTCGCCACGGCGAATCCGCCGCGCGAGGAGCGGCATCGGCTGCAGCGCATCGTCAGTCATCTTCATTTCATTCGGACGGCGCTGCTCGACCCGGCGTCGCCCCTCGCCACATTCGCATCGGATTCAGTCAAAGGAGCGCCGCATGCCGCGTGATACCGCGATCCTCGAAGCCTATGTGCCCACGCTGCTCGTGCTGTTCGTGGCGGGCGCGCTGATCACGTGGGCGATCGACCGCGCGCTCGCGATGACCGGTCTCTATCGCGTGGTCTGGCATCCGGCGCTCTTTCGCGCGAGCCTGCTCGTGTGCGTTTGCGGCGCGCTCGGGCTCGCGGTGTATCGCTGAGCGGCAAGCATTCGACTTCAAAGGTTTAGAAGACTCATCATGGTTCTCAGAAAAATCATCGGCTTCGTCATGACGATCGTCATTTTCGCGGCTGCCCTGCTCATCGGCCGCGTGCTGTGGGTGCATTACATGGACGAGCCGTGGACGCGCGATGGCCGCGTGCGCGCCGAGGTCGTCAATATCGCGCCGGATGTGTCGGGCGCGGTGGTGCAGCTGCCCGTGCGCGACAACCAGTACGTGAAGAAAGGTGATCTGCTGATGGAGATCGATCCGTCGCATTACCAGATCGCGGTCGAGCAGGCGGAGGCGAACGTCGCGGCACGCGCCGCCGAGTTGCGCATGCGACGGGCGGACGCGGCGCGTCGTGCGGACATGGACAGTCTCGTGGTGTCGCGGGAAGCGCGCGAGAACGCGTCGCAGACGGCATCGACGGCGGCGGCGCAATTGCAGCAGGCGCAGGCCGCACTCGATGCCGCGAAGCTCAATCTGGCGCGCACGAAGGTGTATTCGCCCGTCGATGGCTATGTCACGAACCTGAACGTGTATCGCGGCGACTACGCGACGGTCGGCGCGGCGAAGCTCGCCATCGTCGACAGTCATTCGTTCTGGGTGTACGGCTACTTCGAGGAAACGAAGCTGCCGCACGTGCGCGTCGGCGATTCAGCGCAGATTCGTTTGATGAGCGGCGGCGAGCTGAAGGCGCACGTCGAGAGCATTTCGCGCGGCATCTATGATCGCGACAATCCCCAAAGCCGCGAACTGCTCGCCGATGTGAACCCGACGTTCAACTGGGTGCGGCTCGCGCAGCGCGTGCCGGTGCGGCTGAAAATCGATGCGGTGCCGGACGGGATGCTGTTGTCGGCAGGCACGACGTGTACCGTGGTGATCACGCCGTCGATGTGACAAAAAAAGCCCGCCCCGGCACTTCACCGGGACGGGCTTTTTTCGCACAGAAGCGCGTTACTTCAGCACCACCTTCACATCGAAATACTTGGCCGCGAGCCGGTCGATCGATCCGTCGTCCTTCAGTTCCTTCAACGCACGGTTCAGCGCTTCCTTCAGCGCCTTGTCGTTCTTGCGCACGCCGAAGCCCACGCCCGAGCCGAGCAGCTTGTCATCCGCGACGGCCGGCCCCGCGAACGCGAAGCCCGCGCCCTGCGGCTGCTTCAGGAAGCCCTTCGACGCCGCTTCGGCATCCTGGAACGCCGCATCCAGACGGCCCGACGACAGATCCGCGTAAATCTGGTCCTGCGCCTGATACGACTCCACGTCGATGCCCGCCGGCGCCCACTTCGCCTTCGCGTACGTCTCCTGGATCGAGCCCTGCAGCACGCCCACGCGCTTGCCCTTCAGGCCGTCGACGGTCGGCAGGATGCCGCTGCCCTTCTTCGCGATGAGCTGGTTCGGGATCGAATAGATGGGATCGGTGAAGTCGATCGCGACCTTGCGCTTGTCCGTGATCGTCATGTCCGAGTTGATGCCGTCGAACTTGCGCGCCTGCAGCGCGGGAATCAGTCCGTCGAACGAATTTTCGACCCACACGCACTTCATCTTCAGCTTCGCGCAGACTGCGTTGCCGACGTCGATATCGAAGCCCGTCAGCTCACCGCTCGCCGTCTTCGATTCGAACGGCGCATACGATGCCTCGACGCCGAAGCGCAGCGTCTTCGCATCGTCGGCGGCGTGCGCGCTCATCGACGCGGCCAGGGTTCCGAACACCGCGACCGCGGCGAGCTTGCGATTGATCCAATTCGATTTCATGTACTGCCATCTCCTTCAGTATGTTTCGTGACTCGTGTCCGATGCGGCGCAATGCCGGCGAACCAAGCATCGCGGCGCCGATAAAAACGCTCAAACCACGCGATGCGGTTTGATGCGCCGCATCAAGGACAGGGCCGCGATTGTAGCGCGTGCTCGCGCCTGCTCCGCCTGAGCGCGGGCGGGCGCGGCGCATCGTCGCGTCGAGATGGGGTACCCAGGAAATTGGCAAGCGGATGTCGCGCTCGCGCAAGGACGCGCCGCGATCAGTCGAGCGAGGCGAGCGTGGCGTCGGTCGTGTCGACGACCATCAGGCCCGCGCGCAAGCCCGGCTTGACCTTGGGATTCGGAAACACGATGCGCTCTTCTTCGTGCGTGACGCGATACGTGTAATCGCCATCGCGCGCGAGCTCGGTGCCGGCGGGAAACGGCGTGAAATTCGGCACATCGCTCGCGACGTTCAGCACGAACTGCTCGCTTAGCTTGTCGATCTGCGCGACCACCGTGAACACGCGCAACGGCATTGGCTGGGCCGCCGCTTCGCCCGCGATCAGCCGGCGCAACGCCGCATCCGATGCCGCGAAGCGCGCGAGATCGTTCTCGCCGAAAGGACGCACCTTGCCGAGTTCCAGCGTGCACGCGAGCGCGCCGCACTGCTCGGCCGTGTAGTGCGTGAACGTCGCGCCTTTCTCGCGATGCAATAGCACCGCTTCGAGACGCGCATCGCGCAGCCAGTCGAACATCGCGCGGTCGAGCGGCGCGCCGGTGTGCGGCAGCAGCGCGAACTGCTCGAATACCGACGCGCGTATCGCCGTGTGCATGTCGATGTGCCACTTCGCGTGCGTCGCGTTCTCGAAGAACGCCGCCGCCGTGCGTTCCAGTTCGACGGCGCGCGGCGCTTCGGCGCTCGCGGGCAGATTCGCGTGACGGCCGCTGAAGAGGCGATTGAGGTCGTCGTCGATATAACGCACGCCCGCGCGCATCGCGGCGGCATTGCCGAGCACGACGAGCATGCGCGCGGCAAGCGGCGCGTTGCCGTTCGCGATATCGGCGACGAGCCGCGAGAGCATTTCGATCGGCGCCGTTTCATCGCCATGAATGCCCGCCGATGCCAGCACGCTATGCGTTTGGCGTTGCGTTTGAAGTTGCGTTTGCGCGGGTTCGAGCAGCAGCACGCCCTCGCCTTGCCACGTCCATCGCACGCCGGAGGACGCCACGCCCGATGCGACCGAAGGCCGCGCGCCCGCGAGCGTGAACGCGAGGAAATCGCTCAGCAAGGATTCGTCAACGCTGGAAGTCATAGACCGCGCCTAGTCCGAGGATGGTCGTCAGTTCGTCGAGCGCCGCGCGCGATTCCGCCAACAGGCGCGGATCGGCGAGATCGCCGGGGGCGAGCGAATCGCGATAATGCGCGTCGATCCACGCGTCGAGGCGCGCGAACAGCGCGTCGTTCATCCACACGTTCGGATTGACGGCCGCGCGCTCCGCTTCGTTCAGCACGACGCGCAGCCGCAAACACGCCGGGCCGCCGCCGTTTTTCATGCTCTCGCGCAGATCGAAGACGAGCACTTCGTCGATGGGCGTCGTGCGCGTGCCGAGCGAATCGAGATACGCCGCGACGCGCGCGTTCTCGCGGCATTCCTGCGGCACGACGAGCACCTGCCTGCCGTCCGCGCGCGTCAACAACTGGCTGTTGAACAGATACGACGACACCGCGTCCGCCACGCTCACGTCGCTTTCCGCGACTTCCAGCGCCGTAAAGGTTGCGCCCTGCGCGTGCAAGCGCGCGCCGAGTTCGTCGTAGACCTTCTGCTGATCGACGAACGCGCGCGCGTGACAAAAGAGCGTCGTGCGATTGCCGACCGCGATCACGTCGTTGTGGAACACGCCGGCATCGATCACATCGGGCGATTGCTGCGCGAACACCGTCGCCGCATCGTCGAGGCCGTGCAGGCGCGCCACCGCGCGGCTCGCCTCCAGCGTCTGCCGCGCGGGAAATCGCTGCGGCTGCGGGCCTTGCCCGTACTCGCTGCGCCCGTAGACGAAGAACTCGACGCCCTTCTCGCCGTATTCGCGGGCGAAGCGCGTGTGATTGGCTGCGCCTTCGTCGCCGAGCGCGGGCGTGCCGGGCAGCGCGTGATGAATCTGGAAGCGCGATTCATCGGCGAAGATCGCGGCGAGCGACCGGCGCGTTTCGCCATGCTCGATCGCGCGATGCAGCTTCGCCGCGAGATTCGCTGGCGTGAAGTGGACGCGGCCATCGGCGGTATCGGCGGAGGGGCTGACGGTCGCGGCGTTGGCGGTCCACATCGCGGATGCGGAGCTCGCCGCCGCGAGCAGTTCGGGCGCTTCGCGGGCGGCGCGCTCGATCACGGCGGCGTCATCGCCCGTGAAGCCGACGCTGCGCAAGAGCTTCACCGAAGGGCGCTCCAGCGGCGGCAACACGCCCTGATGGAAGCCGAGGTCCGCGAGCCGCTTCATCTTGCGCAAGCCCTGCTTCGCGGCGGCCTTCGGATTGGCGACCGATTTCTCGTTGCTGCGCGACGCGACGTTGCCGAACGACAGCCCCGCGTAGTTGTGCGTCGGGCCGACCAGCCCGTCAAAGTTCGCTTCGAATGCCTGCATGTCGAACCCCGATGCTTAGAACGTGAGACCCGGCGATACGCTCGCCGGCATCTGCAATTGCGCGCTTTCCACCGACGCCATCGGATACGAGCAGTAGTCCGCCGCGTAGTACGCACTCGGCCGCTGATTGCCCGAACGCCCGATCCCGCCGAACGGCGCCGCCGACGACGCGCCGTTGGTCGGCCGGTTCCAGTTGACGATGCCGGCGCGGATCGTGCGCTGGAAGTGCGTCCAGGCGGCTTCGTCGTCGGCGAGCAGGCCCGCGGACAGGCCGAAGGCGGTGTCGTTCGCGCGCTCGATCGCTTCGTCGAAGGTCTTGTAGCGCGTGAGCTGCACCATCGGGCCGAAATGCTCCTCGTCGGGGATATCGCGCGCTTGCGTCACGTCCAGAATCGCGGGCGTGACGAAGCCGAGATTCGCCGCGCGCTGCTGCATTTCGAGGATCGGCTTCGCGCCTGCATCGATCAATTGCTGCTGGGCGAGCACGAGCCGTGCCGCCGCCCGCGCCGAGATCACCGCGCCCATGAACGGCTGCGGATTTTCATCGTAGGCGCCGATGCGAATGTTCGCGGTCACCTCCGCGAAACGCTGCGTGAAGCGCTCGCCGAAGGCGTCGTCGGGAACGAAAAGCCGCCGCGCGCACGTGCAGCGCTGGCCCGCCGAGAGAAACGCGGATTGAATCGTGTGATGCACGGCGGCGTCGATGTCTTCCACCTGCGCGACGACGAGCGGATTGTTTCCGCCCATCTCCAGCGCGAGCACGATTTCCGGCCGCCCGCCGAACTGGCGATGCAAGAGCGTGCCGGTATCCGAACTGCCGGTGAAGAAAAGGCCGTCGATCTGCCGATGATTGGCGAGCGCGACGCCCGTGTCCTTCTCGCCTTGCACGAGATTGAGCACGCCCGCGGGCAAGCCGGCTTCCATCCACAGCGCGACGGTCGCCGCCGCGACGCCCGGCGCCAGTTCCGACGGCTTGAACACGACCGCGTTGCCCGCGATCAGCGCCGGCACGATATGTCCGTTCGGCAGATGCCCCGGAAAGTTGTACGGCCCGAACACCGCGACGACGCCATGCGGCCGATGCCGCAGCACCGCGACGCCATCGGCCATCGGGGCGCGCTTCTCGCCGGTGCGCTCGTGGTACGCCTGCACGGAAATATCGACCTTCGCGGCCATCGACGCCACTTCCGTGCGCGCTTCCCACAGCGGCTTGCCGGTTTCGCGGCCGATCGCGTGCGCCAGCGCTTCCTTGTTCTCGTTCAGCAGCGCGGCGAAGCGTTTCGCGATGCCCACGCGCTCATCGAAGCTCATCGCCGACCACGACGCGAACGCGCGCCGCGCCGACGATACCGCGCGATCGACATCATCGGCGGATGCGCTCTTGCCTTGCCACACGACTTCGTCGCTTGCGGGATTGCGCGATGCGAACGCCGCGCCCTTGCCGCCCTGCCATTCACCGCCGATGTACAACTCGTTCCGGATATCCATGACGTCTCTCAATTTGTGATTCAGCGCGGCTGCGATGTCAGCACGCGCACGGTATCGCCCGCGCCGACGCGCAATGCGGCGGCTTCGTCGGCGGTGAGGAGGAATACGCCGTCCTCGACCGCGCCCGTCGTCGCGCCGCAGCGAAAATCTTCGAGCGATGTGTTCGATACGAGGCTCTTCGGCTCGCCCTCTTTCGCGACGCGCTCGCCGATCCTTACCGTCGCCAGCACGCTCTCACGCACCGTGCGCAAGTCCGACGTGTGGCATTCGAGCACCGGGCCGGCATCGAAGATATCGACGTGATTCTCGTAACGCAGCCCTTCCGCTTCGAGCATCTTGCGCGCGGGCGCCGTATCGCGATGCGTGACGCCGACCGCGCGCTGCGCGTCCTCGGGCAGCAGATCGAGATACACCGGATAGCGCGGCATCAGCTCCGCGAGAAACGACTTCTTGCCGTGCGAACTGAGGTAATCGGCTTCGTTGAAATCGATCTGATAGAAATGCGAGCCGACTGCGTTCCAGAACGGCGATTCGCCGTTGTCGTCGAAATGGCCGCGCAACTCCGCGCACAGCCGCTGCGGAAAGCGCTCTTTGAATTGCGCGATGAACATGAAGCGCGACCGCGAGAGCAGCCCGCCCACGCCCGCCGTGCGATAACGCGGGCTCAGGAACAGCGAGCACACTTCGGCATAACCCGTGAGGTCGTGCGAGATGTTGAGGAGCGACATGCGCGTCCACACGCCGAGGTCCTTGCTCGCATGCACGACGGTCGCCACGCGATAGTTGTAGAACGGCTGCTCCAGCCCGACTTCCGTTTCGATGCCGCACACGCCCGCGACATCGCCCGTCGCGGTGTCTTCCATCACGAAGAAGTAGCCCGCTTCGAAGGGCGCGGCGGCATCGGCGAGCGTGCGGCGCGCGCGTTCGACGCGCGCGGCGAGCGCATCGCGATCCGGCTTGAACGTGGTGAGCCCCGGGCCCGTTTCCTTTGCCAGCGCGACGAGCGCGTCGACATCTCCCGGCTGCACGCAGCGCACGACGATCATTGCAATTCTCCCGAGGCTTGATGCAGCGGCACGCAACGCACCGTGTCCTTCTCATGCACGCCGAGCGCATCGCGTGCGGCGGCGGTCAATGCGGCGCCATCGGCGCGCGTTCCGTTCAGATCGGCAAGAATGCAGCGAAAGCCGTGCGCGCCGCCCGCCGCGACCAGATACGGCGTGCCGTTCGACACAGCACCATCGCGCACCGGGCGCCATTCGCCCGAACCCGCCGACGCGCTCTTGTCGACGGTAAGCGTCAGCACCGGGCCGGCATCGAAGATATCGACGAAACGGTCCGGCTCGAAGCCTTCTTCCAGGTGGATGTCGTACGCGAGCAGCGTGCTTTCGTTCGGCTCGCCGAGCACGCGCTGCGCTTCGCCGGGCAAGAGCGGCACGTAGATCGGATACGTCGGCATGACTTCGGCGATGAACGTGCGGCTGCGTCCGCCCGATTCGAGTTCGACCTGTTCGAAGTCGCGCCCGAAGAACTTGCGGCCGACGGCTTCCCAGAACGGCGATGCGCCGGCGGCATCCGTCACGCCGAGCATCAGCGAAAAGACTTCGCTCGAAAAGCGCTTGCGATTCGCGACGACGTACATCATGCGCGCGCGCGACAGCAGATGCGCCGCCGCTTCGCCTTCGGGCGTGCGCAGCGACGGATCGATATAAAAGCCCGTCAGGCGGCTCTTGCCCGTGAGTTCGTGCGACATGGTGAGCGCGTGAATCTTGCGGTTCACCTTGAGTTCGCGCGATGCGTGGATGAGCGCGTCGTTGCGAAACGCGTAGAACGGCTCGGAATAGCCCGCCGACGCGACGATGCTCGACGTACCGAGCAGCTTGCCCGTGTCCGAGTCTTCCAGCACGAAGAGATAGAACTCTTCGCCCGGAAAATCGACTTCGGCGCGAAACGAATCTTCGGACAGCGCGACGCGCGTGGCGAGCTGCTCGCGATCGCGCGGCAGCGAGTGCAGCACGGGGTGCGCGGCGCGCGCCATCCGTTCGAGCTCGTCGAGATCGGAGGCGCTTGCGGGACGAACGAATAGCATCGTCGTTTCCTTATGGCGATGAATCAACGTGCGATCAGCGGCTGACGGCAACCGCGCCCACGACCTGCTCTACCGCCTTCTCGATGCGTGCGAAGCCTTCGTCGAGATCGGCCATCGGCATGATGAGCGACGGCGCGAAGCGAATCACGTTCGGCCCCGCGATCAGCATGATGACGCCGTTCGCCGCCGCCGCGTTGAGCACGTCCTTCGCGCGGTCCTTGTAGGCATCGGCCAGTTCCGCGCCGATCAACAGGCCGCGGCCGCGAATCTCCTTGAAGAGGCCGAAGCGCTCGTTGATGCGTTCGAGATGCGCCTTGATCGCCTTGCTGCGCTCGCCGACGCCTTCGAGAAGTTTCGGATCGCTAATCAGTTCGACGACCTTCTCCGCGATCGATGCGCCCAGCGGATTGCCGCCGTACGTCGTGCCGTGCACGCCGACCTTGAAGTGCTGCGCGATGGCATCGGTGGTGAGCATCGCGCCGATCGGGAAGCCGTTGCCGAGCGCCTTCGCGGTCGTGAGAATGTCGGGCGTCACGCCGTACTGCATGTACGCGTAGAACGTCCCGGTGCGGCCGACGCCGGTCTGCACTTCGTCGAAAATCAGCAGCGCGCCGTGCTTGTCGCAGGCTTCGCGCAAGCCCTTGAGGAACGCGGGATCGGCGGGCAGCACGCCGCCTTCGCCCTGCACCGGCTCGACGATCACGGCGCACGCCTTGTCGCTGATCGCTTCGACCGCCTGTGCCAGATCGTTGTACGGCAGATGACGGATGCCTTGCGGCTGCGGGCCGAAGCCTTCCGCGTACTTCGGCTGACCGCCGACGCTCACGGTGAAGAACGTGCGGCCGTGAAACGACTGCGTGAACGAGATGATCTCGATCTTCTCGGGCCCGAACTTGTCGATGGCATAGCGGCGCGCGAGCTTCAGCGCGGCTTCATTGGCCTCGGCGCCGGAGTTCGCGAAGAACGCGCGATCGGCGAAGGTCAGATCGGTCAGGCGTTTCGCGAGGCGCAATACGGGTTCGTTGGTGTAGCCGTTGCCGATGTGCCAGAGCTTGTCGCCCTGCTCGTGCAGCACTTTCAGCAATTCGGGATGCCCGTGGCCCAACGCCGTCACCGCGATGCCGCCGGCGAAATCGACATAATCGCGGCCTTCCGTGTCCCACACGCGCGAGCCGCGGCCCCGGTCGGGCACGAAACTGGCCGGCGAGAAAACCGGAACCATTACTTCATCGAACGTACCGCGATTCACATTGATGTCGGTCATGAGCCACTCCTCTTCTGGTTCGTGCTGCACTTGGTTCGTGCTGATCCGCACTGCAATGCATTCGATATTAAGCAATCGCTCGCATTCCGTCTTGCGCGTTCGCGACATGCTTTCATGGGCTTTGCGCGCGCCCGGTCAGCGCGGATCGGGCGGCTCGATCAACGCGCCGCCGCGCGGTTCGTCGAGCGCGCCGCCGCGCTGCTTTTCGATCCAGTTGCGGCGTTCCTCGCGCGGCGTCACGCCGAAGCGGTCGCGATACGCATTCGAGAAATGCGCCGCCGACGAAAATCCGCACGCGAGGCTGATCTGCACGACGGATTTGCTCGTGCGCTGCAATTGCGTGCGCGCCTTGGTGAGGCGCAGGTTGAGGTAATACTTCGACGGCATCGCGCCGAGATATTGTCGAAAGAGCCGTTCCAGCTGCCGGCGCGAGATGCCGACGAGCGTGGCGATTTCATCGGTGGCGAGCGGGTCTTCGATGTTCGCTTCCATCAGTTGCAGCGCATCGTTCAGGCGCGGATGGCGCTCGCCCGGCGCGGTCACGAACGGAATGCGCTGGCGCTCCGTGCCCGCGCGCAACACGCCGATGCCGAGCGAATCCGCGATGCGTTCGGCAAGATCCTGACCGTGATCGCGCGCGATCATCGCCAGCATGAAGTCGATGCTCGCCTGACCGCCCGCGCACGTCGCGCGATCGCGATCGATCTCGAATATCTGCTGCGTGACGATGGTGCGCTCGAACTGCTCCGTGAACTGCTGATACGTTTCCCAGTTCACCGCCACGCGATATTGCGCGAGTTGCCCGGCCATCGCGAGCCACCAGACGCCGTGATGAATGCCGGAGACGAGCGGCGTGCGCGGCGCAATGCGCGCGAGGCTCGCGAGAAAGAGCCGATAGTCCGCGAACTGCTGATAGCGCTCCGATACGACGATGAGCCAGTCGCACTGAAGGGCGTCGTTGAATGCGCAATCGGCGGGAAGCTGCGCGCCGCCGGAGAGCGGCACGGCACGGCCGTCCCACGAGCACACGCGCCATTCGTAGAGACGATGCCCGTCGATTTCATTGGCGAGCGCGAGACTGTCGACGATTGGACCGATGCCGCTCATCGAAACGGGCGGCAGCGCGACGATCGCCACTTGCAGCGGCCCGCGCGCCGCGCCCGATGAACTCGCCACGTTACTTGAGGCTGCCCGAGAGGAACTGCTTCAGCCGCTCGCTCTTGGGCGCGGTGAGCACGTCCGACGGCGCGCCTTCTTCCTCCGTGCGGCCCTGATGCAGGAACATCACGTGATTCGACACGTTGCGCGCAAAGCCCATTTCGTGCGTCACGACGATCATCGTGCGGCCTTCTTCCGCGAGCTTCTGCATGACCTTCAGCACTTCGCCGACGAGTTCGGGATCGAGCGCGGACGTGGGTTCGTCGAAGAGCATCACGTCGGGATGCATGGCGAGCGCCCGCGCAATCGCGACGCGCTGCTGCTGCCCGCCCGACAAGTGCGACGGATACTGCTTCTCGACGCGCGGCGGCAAGCCCACTTTCTCCAGATACTCGCGCGCGCGTTCCTCGGCTTCCTTCTTCGACACGCCGAGCACGTGAATGGGCGCTTCCATCACGTTCTCGATGGCCGTCATGTGCGACCACAGGTTGAAGTGCTGAAAGACCATCGCGAGTTTCGTGCGCACGCGCTGGAGCTGTTTATGATCGGCGACGTCGAGATTGCCGTTGCGATCGGCTTTCGTGCGCACGGCTTCGCCGTCGACGACGATCTGCCCCGCGTTCGGCTTCTCAAGGAAATTGATGCAGCGCAGGAACGTGCTCTTGCCCGAGCCGCTCGCGCCGATGATGCTGATGACATCGCCCGCGCGCGCCGAAAGCGAAACGCCCTTGAGCACTTCGTTGTCGCCGTAGCGCTTGTGGATGTCCTGCGCGGCGAGCTTCGTCGCGACGTCTTTGGCTGTGGGCTCCAACGCTTTCTCCTCGGTAGATGTCATGGATCTCGGCACGGTTGCGGATTTTACCGCCCGTCAATGCGCGGCCGGCCGCAAATACGCGAGCCAGCGGCGCTCCGCCCGCCTGAACGCCGCGACGAGCGCGAACGAGACCGCCAGATACAGGAGCGCCGCGACGCCGAACGAACCGAACGATTCGTACGTGGCCGAATTCGCATCGCGCGCGACTTTGAGTATGTCGGGCACGGTCGCCGTGAACGCGACGGTCGTCGCATGCAGCATCAGGATCACTTCATTGCTGTACAAAGGCAAGGCGCGGCGCAGCGCGGACGGCAGAATGACGCGTCGATACATCGTGAACGTGCCCATGCCGTATGCGCGCGCGGCTTCGACTTCGCCGTGCGGGGTCGCGCGGATCGCGCCGGCGAAGATTTCCGTCGTGTAGGCGCACGTGTTCAAGGCGAACGCGAGCACCGCGCAGTTGAAGCCGCTGCGAAAGAACGCTTCGAGCAGCGACTGGCTGCGGATGAATTCGAGGCTGTACATGCCCGTGTAGAGCAACAGCAATTGCACGTAGAGCGGCGTGCCGCGAAACACGTAGGTGTAGAGGCGCACGGGCGTGGAGAGCCAGCGGCGCTTCGACACGCGCGCGCAGGCGAGCGGCACCGACGCGCAAAAGCCGATTGCGATCGACGCCGCCAGCAGCCACAGCGTGACGACGAGGCCCGACGCGTGCATGCCGTCGGAGTACAGGAACGGACGCCAGTATTCGGCGAGGATCGGGATCATGGCTGCTCCGTCGTCATAGCTCGGCGTGACGCACGCCGGTGGAATAGCGGCGCTCGAGCGCCATCAGCACGACGTTCGATGCCGTCGTGATCGCGAGATAGATGAGCGCGGCGACGAGCACGAAGAAGAACATGTTGAACGTGCTCTTGCCCGCGTCCTGCGCGGCCTTGACGACATCGGCGAGACCGATGATCGACACGAGCGCCGTCGCCTTCACGAGCACCTGCCAGTTGTTGCCGATGCCCGGTAGCGCGAACCGCATCATCTGCGGAAAGAGAATGCGGCCGAACACGCGCAGGCCGCTCATGCCGTAGGCGCTGCCCGCTTCGAGCTGGCCGCGCGGCACCGCGAGAAACGCGCCGCGAAACGTTTCGGTGAAATACGCGCCGTAGATGAAGCCGAGCGTGAGCACGCCGGCCGTGAACGGATCGATGTCGAACTGATCCCACGCGAACGCATCGGTGATGTGATTGACCGCGATCTGGATGCTGTAGAAAAGCAGCAGCATCAGCACGAGATCGGGCACCGAGCGGATCAGCGTCGTATAAGCGGTCGCGATGCCGCGCAGCAAGCCGTGCCGCGACAGTTTCGCCGACGCGCCGACGAGTCCGAGCAGCACCGATACCGCGAGCGAGAGCATCGCGAGCGCGAGCGTTTCTTTTGCGCCCGCCCAGAGCAGCGGGCCGAAGCCGTACAGCGACACGAGCGCCTCCTTGTTCGTGGATTGGGGGCGATCGTCGCAAGCCAAAATACGCCGCTCAAACGGCGCGGCATGGTGTTATTGCGATGCAGCAATCGGCGTCGCACGAGCGCGAAAGCCGTGTTTGCCCGCTGTACAACGCAATCGGCGCACGCCAGCCGGGCAAACCCCGATCAACGGCGCGGGCGAAATTCGCGCTTTTGCGTCGCTTTTTCGATAGAGCGCGCGCGGCTAGTCTCGCGCCAGTCCGCGCACGACCTGCACCACATGCCCGTTCGCGACGGCGATCTCCGGGCTCTCCTGCAACAGCGGCAGGAACCGTTCGGCGAACGCGGCATCGCGGGTTTCGGCGCGGAACATCGCGGCGACCGCCTTCGCATGCTCGATGCGCGCGTCGGGCGTGGCTTCGTCGTCGTCGAGGACGTCGTCGATGGCGGCGATCAGTGTCGACAGCGGCGAAAGCCAGCGATACGCGCTGCCGTTGATCACGATCTGCAGGAATTCGCCCGGCGACACCGGCCCGAACTCGGCCTCGTGCCGCGTGCGCAGATGCGCGAGCACCGCGCGATGCAGCGCGAGCAGCGGATGCCGCACGTCGCGAAGAAAGGAGACTGCCGTGTGATCGTCCATGAAGCGTGTCCGTTGATGGTTACGTTCCGCGCGTTCGTCCCGCGTAGCGGATGAATTCGGCGGCGGTGAGCGGCGGCGAGAAGAGCCAGCCCTGTCCGGACTGCGCGCCGCGCGCGTGCAGATACGCGGCCTGCTCCTCGCGCTCGATGCCCTCGGCGATCACCTGCACGTCGAGCGTCGCCGCCATCTCGATGATATGCGACGCCACACTGCTCGACGCCGCGTCCTGTCCGATGGTATCGACGAACGACTTGTCGATCTTCAGCCCGTCCACGCGAAACGACTGCAAATGCGACAGGCTCGAATAGCCGGTGCCGAAGTCGTCGAGATAGACGGCGTGGCCCGCGCGGCGGAACGCGTCGATCACGTCCTTCGCGGCGTCGGCGTCGAGAAACGCGCGCTCGGTCGCTTCGATACGAATCTGCTGCGGCCGCACGCCCTGTTTTGCAATCGCGGGGCCGAGCACGTCGAGAAAGCGCCGCGTCGTCAGGTCGGGCACCGAGAGATTCACGGAAACGTAGTAGTCGGCGTAGCGCCGCAGGAAATCGCCGAGTTCGAGAAGCACGGTGTCGAGCACCTGATCGGTGATCGCCTGGATCAATCCGCCGTGCTCCGCGAGCGGGATGAAATGGTCCGGCCGCACGATGCGGTCGTGATGCTTCCAGCGCACGAGCGCCTCCGCGCCGACGCAGCGCCGCGTGGCGAGATCGACGATCGGCTGATACGCGACGATGAACTGATGCCGCCGCACCGCGTCGCTCAGTTGTCCGCGCGGCGACACGCGGCGCACCACGACGAACGCGAGCCAGCCCGCGCACGCGAGGCCCGTCGCCACGCCGCCGAGCAGCCAGCCCCACGGCAGCGCGCGCACGCGCCGGCGCCATGTCTCGCGCGGCGCGCTCACGATGACCGCGATCGGCATCGACGCCGACTGGCGCACGGCGATCGCCGCGCAATCGGACCATTGCGGCGGCTGGCTGTAGACCGCGAGGACGGCGGCGGCATCGGTGGCGGGCGTGCCGGCGATCAGCCGCCGCGCTTCGGTGTTGATGACGGCGACGCGATCCTCGGGCGCAATGCCCGTTTCGATGCCGTCGACGTACAGCGCGGGATCGGCGGTGATGTAGAAACCGTCGCGGCCCATCACGAGCGATTCCTTGCCGCCCGGCAGGCGCGCGAGGCCGTACCACGCGCTGAGGCCGTCGGGCGAGCGCCAGTCGGGCGGCGGCAGCGTGAGGCCGTCGAACGTCCCCGCCGATACCGCGCCGAGCAGCGACGAGCATTGCCAGCGGCCGTCGCGGTCGTAAGCGCCGGCGTCGCGCACCTGTTCGTGCGTGAGCGTGATTTGCCGGAGCGCATGCAGATACGACATCGAGCACGGTGCTTCGTTGACCTTGCCGATTTCGCCGAGCGCACCCGACAGACGCCGCGTGATGTCCTCGGCGCGATAGAGCGCGGCATCGGCGAGCACGCTCAGGCGCTCGACGCGCTGCTGCCGCTCGCTGCGCGCCGCGACGACGAAGCCGATCCCCGCGGGCGCGAGCGCCGCAATCCCGACGGTGACGATCAGAAGCGCCGCGAGCGCCCCACGTTGAAAGTTGTTCATTGCGTGTTATGGTCGCGCCGCGATGCGAGCGGCTCTCACGCTGTTGCGCGCGTCGCCCAGGCGAAGGCCGCGTGCATCGGCCTTACGTTCTGATCGCGCCGGCTCGGACCGAAAGGCGGCAATGCGACGTGCTGCGCAGGCGACTTAGTGTAGAGGGCGCGCGTTGCGGGCTTCAACGTTTTAATTCGGTAAAAAGTCGCCGTTTTGGTGGGCTGGCGCACGGCCCGCCGTCCATTTATTTGCGTTTGCGCGCCGTGAGAGAATTCGGCCTTGCAAGTACGTCCGTGCGACGCCCGCGCGCCCTCACGTCCTGAGAACCCGTCCTGCCATCCGAAACCGTCATGACTTCAACCAGCGTGCGCCAGCCCGTCATCCGCGATGCCGCGCCCGGCGACTTCGACGCCATCGCGCGCATCTACGCGCACTACGTGCTCCGTGCGCTTGCGACGTTCGAGGAGGCCCCGCCTTCCGTCGACGAGATGCGCGCGCGCCACGATGCGATCGTCGCGGCGGGACTGCCCTATCTCGTCGCTGAAGTCGACGGTGAAGTCACGGGCTATGCGTATGCATCGGCGTACCGGGCGCGCTCCGCGTACCGGCATACGATCGAAGATTCGGTCTATGTCGCCGATGGCTTCGGCGGACGCGGCATCGGACTCGCGCTGTTGTCGGCGCTGATCGCGCGATGCGAAGCGGGCCCGTGGCGGCAGATGATCGCGGTCATCGGCAGCAGCGGCAACGCCGGGTCCATCGCCTTGCACGCGCGGCTCGGCTTCGAACATGTCGGCGTGCTGCGCAACGTCGGCTACAAGCTCGGCGGATGGGTCGACAGCGTGCTGATGCAGCGCGCGCTCGGCGCGGCGGCGTGACATTCCTCAATCCGTGACGTAAGCCGCCTTGCCGACCTATACCCTCGCCTCCCCAGTCAGCGCCGAAATCGATGTGCGGAAAAGCCGCTTCATCGCGCTGGCGATTCCCGTCCCCGATCGCGATGCCGCGATGCGCGAACTCGACCGCCTGCGCGCCGAGCATCCGACCGCGACGCACGTCTGCTGGGCGCTGCTCGCGGGCGGCCAGTCCGGCATGTCCGACGACGGCGAGCCTTCCGGCACCGCGGGCCGGCCGATTCTCGAAGTGCTGCGGCATCACGAAGTGGACGGCGTGCTCGCGGCGGTCGTGCGCTACTACGGCGGCATCAAGCTGGGCGCGGGCGGCCTCGTGCGCGCCTACACCGACGCCATCGCCACCGCGATGCAGTCGGCCGAGCGCGTGGAGCGCATCGAGCGCGGCCTGATGGACGTCGACATCGATTACGCCGACGAAGCGCGCGTGCGCCGATGGATCGAGCACCACGACGCGGAACTCGTCGAAAGCGCCTATGCGATGACGGTGCGGCTCGTCGTGCGCATGCCCGCCGCCGCGCGCGAATCCGCAGCCGCCGAATTGCGCGATCTGACGAACGGCCGCGCGATCATCGAGGTGCATGCGTGAGCGGCGCGCGTGTTTTCAAGTTGACGATCGCGCCGGGCGGGCACGTCGTCGAAGCGGCGGATGACGCTACGCTGCTGGAGGCGGCATTGCACGCGGGCGTCTCGCTGCCGCGTTCGTGCCGCAACGGGACGTGTCGCGCGTGCATGTGCCGGCTCGTCGCGGGCGAAGTAGGCTATCGCATCGACTGGCCGGGTCTGACGGCCGAGGAGAAGGCCGATGGCTGGATTCTTCCGTGCGTCGCGCTCGCCCGGTCCGACGTGACGATCGATCAGCCGGAGGCGAGCGTCAGCGCGCCTGCTCGTCGCCCGGTTCGCTCGCGCGGATTCTGACGCACGCTGGTATCCGGCACGCGGGTATTTCGGGATTGTCGTCACGATTCAACGACCTACGATGTGAATCCCGAGCCTGCAACAGGACATCTTCGCGGAAAGAGGATGCAGAGCGGCTCTCAAAAAGTGTACAATTGCGCTTTGCCCCAATTTCTGGCAGGGCCAGATCAACCGAGATTTCAATGACTAAAGTATTGTTGAAAGAGAACGAGCCTTTCGACGTCGCCATGCGTCGTTTTCGCCGTACCGTCGAGCGCACGGGCCTGATTCAAGAGCTCAAGTCGCGCATGGCATATGAAAAGCCGACCACCGAGCGCAAGCGCAAGAAAGCTGCTGCTGTCGCTCGTCTGCGCAAGCAGATCCGTCGCGCGCAACTGCCGAAGAAATTCTATTGATCGACTGGTGGGCGCGGGCGCATCGCCCTCGCCTTGCGATGTTGGTCAGCAGCACAGCCGGCGTTCAGCGGGTCGCGGTTTCGTCAATGCCGTGGTGAACGCGCCACGGGCGAAAGCTCGCGAGTTGCACGTGTAAGCGTGCGCCCTTTCGAAGCCGGCCAGCGGGATGACAAAAAGCCTGCATGAGTTCATCGCTCATGCAGGCTTTTTGTGCTTTCGGGAATGTGCGCGTGGATTGAACGCAGATTGCAACGGCGCCTGCCCGCAGCAAACAACGCTAACGGACGCGCAAAAGCAAAGAGCCCGGTTTAGCCGGGCTCTTTGCTTGACATCTGGTTGCGGGGGTAGGATTTGAACCTACGACCTTCGGGTTATGAGCCCGACGAGCTGCCAGACTGCTCCACCCCGCGTCTGGAGAAAGAAATTATAGACCGGAGCGGCTCGCGAAGTCAAACAGTCTTTTCAATCACGATGCCGAAGCAGGATTCAGGCGTGCGCGCCCGTCATCGCTTGCCGCCAGCGACGCGCGATGATGCGCCCGCGACAGCTTGCCCAGCAGCGGCAACAGCACGATGGCCACCACCGCCCCGCCCGTCGCGAGCCAACCGAGCCAGACGAACAGATGCGTGTAGAGCGGCAGCGATTGCAGCGGATCGAGATTGCCGGACGGCATGCGCGCCAGATTCGCCACGACGCTGCCGAGGTACTGCGACACGCCCGTCGCCACGAAATACGCGCCCATCATGAAGCCGCCCATGCGCGCCGGCACGTAGCGCGCGATCATCGCGAGACCCAAGCCCGACACCAGCAACTCTCCGAGCGAATAAAGCCCGTAGCCCGCCACCATGAACCACGACGACACGCGCCCGTCCACCGCGTATCGCCCGCTCAGGCCGAACACGAAGAAACCGACCGCGACGACCACGAAGCCGAGCGCATATTTCCCCGCGACCGGAATATCGCGACCGCGCCGCGCCTGCCGCGCGTAGAGCACGGCGAGGATCGGGCTCAGGATCATGATCCAGATCGGATTGAGCGCCTGGAACTGCGCCGCGCTCCACGTGAACAGTTCGACACCCGCGACCGAGAACACCGGATCGACATTGCGCAGCGCGAACAGCGTGAGCGACGTCGACATCTGCTGGTAGAAAACGAAGAAGAGAATGACCTGCAGCGTCAGAATGAGCGCGGCGACGAGGCCCGCCCGTTCGCTGCGATCGCATTGCGCGAGCATGTAGCCGAAGATCACGAGGATGCCGAGCCCGGCCGCCCACACGCAGTACCGCGCGACCGTCTGATGCTGCAGGATGAACACCGTCGCCGCCGCGAGCGCCACGCTTCCCGCGACGACCGCGACGAACGCGCGCCAGCGGATCGGCTGATCGTCCGGCGCGGAGCCGATGCGCGCCAGCGTGCGGCGCATCAGCGCGTAGTTCACGAGGCCGAGCACCATGCCGCCAAAGCACACCGCGAACGCCGTATGCCAGCCCCAATGGTCCTTGATCCACGGCGTCGCGAGCATCGATACCGTCGAACCGATATTCACCGCCATGTAATAAATGGTGAAAGCGCTGTCGATGCGCGCGTCATCGCCTTCGTAAATGCGTCGCACGAGATTGGCCGCATTCGACTTGAACAATCCGTTGCCGACGACGATCACGCCGAGCGACGCATACATGAAGCCGAGCGCATCGAACGGCAGCGCCAGCATGAAATAACCGGCCGCCAGCACGATTGCGCCGAGCGTCATTGTGCGACGCGCGCCGAGAATCTTGTCGCCGATCCAGCCGCCTATCGACGGCGCCGAAAATACCAGCGCGGTGAATGCGCCCCAGGTGAGATTCGCGTAATCATCGGCGAAACCGATTTTGTCGATCATGAACAGCACGAGCAGCGCCGCCATGCCGTAATAGCCGAAACGCTCCCACATTTCGATGAGAAAGACGGTCGAAAACGAGCGCGTCTGAGATATGACGGGCGATTGATTCATCATCGGGAAATTCCTTCAACAACAGATAAGCAATGCGGGCGTTTCAGAAAAACGCCGTAAGAGAAAAAATAGAATGGGTCCTAAAGCGGGGAATGACTTCGACCAAAAACGGGGATTATCGCCTATCGCACACGCGCGGCGCGCGCATTCTCCGCAATGCCGTGTTGCCGATCAAGACTCAGGCAACGCGCAGAAAATGGCGCGGAGAATCGAAAAGACTTGCATTGCTTAGAAAACTACGCGGCTGGCCGGCGCACGAATGCCAGCATCAGACCGAAGCCGATCATGAGCGCCCCGCTCGCGCGATTGAACCATTTGAAGCCGCGAGCGCCGCGCGAAAGCGATCTCAGCCGCGTGCCGAGCGCGGAATAAATGACGATGGCCACGAGTTCGAGCAGCAGGAAGATCGCGCCGAGAATGGCGAAGCTCGTCGCATACGCGCTGCGATCGACGAACTGCGGAAAAAACGCGGTGAACACGAGAATCGCCTTCGGATTGCCTGCCGCGACGAGAAACTCCTGCCGCATCAGCGCCGCGACGCCCGTGGGCCTGCGCGCATCGTCGTTCGCAACGAGCGCCGGGCCGGAGCGGATCAGCTTCACGCCGATCCACACGAGATAGGCCGCGCCGGCCAGCTTGACGGCCGTGAACAGCGTCTGCGATGCAAGCAGCAACGCGCCGAGTCCGAGCCCGGCAATTCCGATCATGATGGCGAACGCCGCCAGCCGCCCGAACGACGCGAGCACGGAAGCGCGCACGCCTTCTCGCGCGCCGTTCGACAAGGACAGCATGTTGTTCGGCCCGAATGCCATGTTGATGGCGAAGCACGCCGGGACGAACAACGAAAAAGTCTGGAGCGACATGATCGACCTGCGAAGCTCAGAAGCGATGACGGATGCCCGTCGTGAACATCAACTGATTGCGGCCGCTCGACGGATCGTTGCTGTTGATGATCGCCGGCGCCTGCGACGACGCGCGCTGATAAATGGTTTCGACATACACATCGGTGCGCTTGCCCAACAGATAATCGACCTGCAACGCGCCTTCATGCCAGTGCGCGCCGCCGCCGTTCGTGTACACATACATGCCCGCGAGAAGAATGGCCGGCGTCAGCTTGTAGATGGCGTTCAGCTCGTAGTTGTTGAGCGCGAGGGAGGCGAGCGCGTCGCCGGTATCGGCATCGACGGCGCCGCTGCTGATCGAGCGCGAGAACGTGCCCGCCAGTTGAAAGTCGCCGATGCCGTAGCTCATTCCCACGCCGAACGTATTCTGCCGCTGGACGTTGGCATTGACCACCGCGCCGGGCGCGGAGCCGGGCAGCGCGAGCGAATCGTATGCGCCGTCGGCCGTGTTGCCGCGCCCGTTGTTGTGCAGGTAAGCCGCGCCCGCGCTGAACGATCCGGCCGTGTAGTTCGCACCGATGCTGTACGCGCGGTTGTTCGCGAACTGTCCCGCCTGATTCGAGAATGCGTAGAGGCCGCCGAAGCTGAAGCCGCCATATGTCGCGCTCGTGTATTTCAGCGAATTCGCGGCGAGGAACGAGTTGTTCGCGTTGTCGTTGTCGAGCAGATGCGCGAACGCGGTGCCGCCCGTGCCGCCCGTCAGCGTGAAGGGCGCGAAATAGTCGTGGATCGAGTCGTATTGGTGACCGAAGGTCAGCGTGCCGAGTTCATCGGTGCCGAGTCCGACGTACATCGGATGATCGTTGAGGCCCTGTCCCGTCGATACCGCCAAGCCGCGCTCCAGCCGGAAAATCGCGCGCGCGCCGCCGCCGAGGTCTTCGGAGCCTTGCAAGCCCCAGTAGCTGCCGTCGATGGTGCCGGTCGTCAGCCGATATTGCGCGTGGCCGCCGACGTTGTTGACATAGGCGAGGCCGGTGTCCAGCTCGCCGTAGAGCTGCACGGAGCTTTGCGCCCAGGCTGCGGCCGGCACGCCGACGAACGCAATGCACGCCGCCATGACGGCTCGCGAGCGTGCGCGGTGGGAGGCGCACGCTGTCGCGACGGCGGCGGGAAGGTCGGCTGGACGGATGGGCATAGGAGGCTCCGAAGGCGGTTCATGTCTTTTTCAGAATTGTCGATTCCCCCGACACATCTTGTCAGGTAAAAAAACCGCGCAACGGTCCGCTGTGACCTGTAACCAACGAACAAGTGTCTTCCCCCTTCCCTTCCAGCCGATTCGGCGCTATTGAGCGGGCCGGCGCGTCGGGCCGCGTATCGATAGAATCGACGCGTCAGCTTCCCTCACGCAACCGGATCACCCGATGCCCAACAAGACTCTCGCGATCGTCACCGGCCACACGCGCGGCCTAGGCGCGGCGCTCGCCGACACCCTGCTGTCGCTCGACGCCGACATCCTCGCGATCTCGCGCAAACGCAACGCCGATCTCGCCGCGCGCTATCCCGGCCAGCTTCAGGAAGTCGAGCTCGATCTCGCCGACCTGCCCGCGCTCACCGCCTGGCTCGCGGACGGCGCGCTCGGCCGGTTCATGGCGGGCGCGGATCGCGTGGTGCTCGTCAACAATGCGGGAATGCTCGCGCCGGTCGGACCGCTCGCGGATCAGGACGCGGGTGCGGTGGCGCGCGCGGTCAGCGTGAATGTCGCCGCGCCGCTGATGCTCGCCGCCGCGTTCGCCGCCGCGCACACGCACGCGCCGGATCGGCGCATCGTCCATATTTCGAGCGGCGCGGGACGCAACGCGTATCCCGGCTGGAGCATCTACTGCGCGACGAAGGCGGCGCTCGATCATCACGCGCGCGCCGTCGCGCTCGACGACAACCAGGGGCTACGGATTTGCAGCGTCGCGCCGGGCGTGGTCGATACAGACATGCAGGCGGAAATTCGCGGCACCGCGCTGGATCGCTTTCCGCTGCGCGAGCGATTCGATGCGCTCAAGCGCGACGGCCAGCTCGCGACGCCGGAGCAGTCGGCGCAAAAGCTGATCGATTACGTGATGAGCGATGCGTTCGGCAGCGTGCCGACGGCCGATATTCGCGAACTTGGCTGATTGTTACGCGGCCCGCAGCGCCAGGAGTCCCAGCGCTTGCCGCGACAGCCGGTCGGCGTCGGCGTTGCGGGCGCGCGGTATCCATTGCAGGCGCACGTCGCCGATCTGCGCGACCAGCGTGCGAACCCGCGCCGCGTGGTGCGCGAGCGAGCGGATGCCGGCGCTTTCGGGCGCGGCGATATCGTCGATGACGACGCGGCTGTCGCCGTAAATCATCAGTTGCGCGGCGCCTTCCCGCAGCGCCGCTTCCAGCAACGCGATTAGCGCCAGATATTCCGCCGCGCTGCTGTCGCCGATTCCCGCTGCCGCGCTGATTTCGACACTCTTGCCCTGCGGCCCCTTCAGCACGCCGCCAATGCCTAAGCGCCCCGGGTTCGGCAGCGCGGAGCCATCGAACCAGCCGATCCACGCTTCGCCGTGCGCGGGCGACGAATCGACGGCGATACGTCGATTCGCGCGCTCCGCCCGCTCGCGCTTGCGCAAGCGCAACGCATCGGCGGCTTTGGCCTGCGCGGCGAGGCGCGCATCGACGAGATCGCGCAAGGATTGCGTAGCTGCCGCTTTCATCAGCGTTTTCGCGAGCGCCGCGTGTTCCGACAGCGCCGCATGCTTGGCGAGCCTGCGGCTTTGCAGGCGCTCTTTCTTGTAGGCGACGGCCAGCAATTCTTCGAAATCGACCATGAGCGGCGAGCTGGATGAAGGAGTGCGCAGCTTAGCAGACGCACGTGCCGGGCCACGCTTCGAGGCCTGCGACGGCGCTTTGGCGTGAAGAAACGGGAACGAGCGTTGCTCGAAAGATGGAACGGGACAGAACAACGACAAGAACCGCGTCGATCAGCAACCACGCGGGCATCGGCCTGCAAACTGCAAGGAGCGGATCATGAATCAACCAATGGGGACATCTTCCGAAGGCGCGACGATCGTCGGCAAAGGCGCGGCGACCGCCGCCGGACCCGGTCCGGACGTCATGGCGGCGAGCACGCTCGACGGCAATTCGGTGCTGAGCAGCGACGGCCACGACGTGGGGTCGCTCAAGGAAATCATGCTGGACGTGAGGAGCGGCCGCATTGCGTATGCGGTGTTGTCGAGCGGCGGCTTTCTCGGGATCGGCGACAAGCTGCTCGCGGTGCCGTGGGGCGCGCTCACGCTCGATACGGACAACCGGTGCTTCCGCGTCGCCGCGACCGCCGATCAGGTGCGCAACTCGCCGGGCTTCGACAAGGACGCCTGGCCGTCCATGGCCGATCGTGTCTGGGCGAGCACCATCCATCAGCACTACGGCCGCGAGCCGTACTGGTCGGACGACGTGCGATCGAGCGACGTCACCGCGACCGGCGCGGTCCCACCCGGAGGCGTCGACGCGCCTGAAGCGGGCGGCGTGAAGCTCTGATGCGCGCGCGCCGGGGCGATGTCGTCCCGGCGCAGCGACCGCGCTAGTCGAGCGGACGTTCGCGCAGCGGGACGTCGATGGCTTCGGAGCCGTCGTCCATCAGCGCGCGAAGCACATCGCCCGCGAAGTCCTCGACGGCAAAGTGCCACTCGATCGAACCGACCGGAAAGTCGTTCGGATTACATTTGCCTTGTGCGCGACGGATCGCGCCCACCGACAAACTCAGCGCGCGCGCGTGCTGAAAGTGAGGATCGTTGGAATCGAGAAACGGCAATTGGTCTTTTTCCATGACTGCCTGAGGCCCCCGTCGCTGACACATAACAACAATATCGGCCGGGATTAGATGTTCTTTAGCCCGGCTCGTCAAATCCTGCCGCTCGCAAAATGCGTCCGCTGTTGTGGGCGCACGACGCAGAAGGAATTCTCTATGCAGCCCTATCGGAATCTGGCTGGCAACTCCGGCGTCTCGGCATTCGAAATTCTGCGCGACGGCATCAAGGTCCGCTTCGCCAACGGCACAACCTACCTGTACGACTACGAAACGCCCGGGCGCGCGCATGTCGAAGCGATGAAACGGCACGCGCGCGCCGGACGCGGACTCAGCAGCTACATTTCGCAGTCGCACGTGCCCTACGCCGATAAAAGCGATGATTGAGCGCCCAGCGCCCGAATTCGCGTTTCCGCTTTCAACGCCGCGATGACAGGAGCGGAACGCTTTCGTTGCTCGTCGCCGAAAGCTGATGCATTTGTCGTTGCAGCTTGTTCAACTCGACCTGCGCGGCGACACGGCGCGCTTCCAGTTGCGCCAGTTCCTTGCGTGTTTCCTGCTGCCGGATCGCGACTTCGTGATCCTGCGCGCTGCCGCGCTGCAAATCGACTCGGGCGCGCTCAACCTGCGCTTCCGACTCGGCGATGAGCCGCGTGAATTGCTCGTTCTGCGCTTCGAGATGCAAGCGCCGCATGTCGGCTTCCGCGAGGCGGATCGCCTGTTCGACGAAATGGCGGAACGCGGGATCGGCCGCGCTGACGTCGCCGGCCTTCAGCACGCGCCAGACGGCGTCTTCGTGATGAAGCACGGCGTAGTAAGTCAGCTCGCGCGGATAAAACAGGAGACTCACCGAAAACGCGAAGCTTCGAAACGTGCGAAACGTCTCGAGTGCCGATTGCTGCATCAGCCATTCCACTTCCGCTATTTGTGCCGCCTGCAGCGACTGCGTGCTCGCCTGCGTCGGCGCGCCGGCCGGTCGCAGCGGCGTCACGCGCGTGGATGGGGCGGCAGGCGCCGAGTGGAGATCGTCGGGGAGCGCGTCGTCATCGGACTTGAGCGGCGCGGAGAAAGCCACCGCGCCGTTCGCCTTTTGCCGCACGAGAAAGGACGGCGCGTTATCGAGAAAGGTGCCACGTCTGCTTAACAGGCTTTTCACAATGACTCCAGGATTGGCTTTCCAACGCGATCTCAGCCACAAGCGCACGAATAGAAATGATGCGCGGCGAACCGGTCAATGGCGTGACCGATTATTCTGGATAACAAATAACATAGCGCTAGTGCTTTCGGCTGATGAATCCCAGTATAGGCGAGTCATTCACGGATGCAATTGCAGCTTCAAAAAAGCCGCGCAGCATCGGCTGAAAACACGCCGTTATGTCAATACGCCATATTGTTTCACTCGCCGAGCAAAAACAACTAATCACGAATGCCGATAAACAGCTTGCGTCCCGCTGATGCGCACATTCGCCAGTTGCGCCGAACGCGCCTTCGACATCAGCGCGACCATCCGCATGATCCGAATGCCTTGAACGCCGCATCCGATGCCGGGCGTTTCCGCGACACGCGCTTCGAGCGATTTCAGTTGCCCGTAAAATTCGACGACCGGAGCGGCATCTGAAGCATCGGCGTCAGGCGCGCTCGCGTTCAACAGCACCGGCGTGCTCACGTGGTCAGGGCCGGACGGCGGTTCGCCGAGGAGATCCGCGAGGATCTCTGGCGTTTCGGCATGCAATCGCCCTTCGTTACGATTCAGAAAATACTCATGAACCGCATCGAGATGCGCGCGTGACGTTTGTTCGACGCGCCGCGCCGTCGCCGCGCAACGTTGCAATTTCCAGTTTTCGCGCTCGCTCACCGTGGCGATGAGATCCGCGATGCGCATTCTCAGTTCTGCCTCTTGCCGCTCGATCAAAGCGTGAAGCATTTTCGCTTCCTCGGCAGTCTGATCCGGCAAGCGTTCGCTCCATGCCAATAAATCGTTCAGTGTCATCGACATGAAACACTCCATCGCAATATGCCCGTTGAATCGATTTCCGGGCGGCTCAAGTTCGTTTGGATCGCGAATTGTAATGAATCGGCATTGGAACGCCACCGCTCATTCTCATGCTAGTCACTCTAATATCAGACAACACCGATTGCCGCGCGGCACGGTCGATGCTGAAACGGTTTTAGCGGCGCGCGTTGCGCCCTATTACAGGAGACAGTCATGAAAGCGACCGCAGCAATGGCAGGCGCGCTTCTCGCGCTCGTCAGCACAGCCACTTTCGCGCAGGAAATGTCGCGCGATCAACTGAATCAGCGTCCGCAGCAAATGCAAGGGCAGACGAATGCATCGCCGACTCCCGGTTCCAACGACGCGTCTCAAGGCGGTGTGCCTGCCGGGACGTCCGGCAGCGGAACGCTGATGCAGCAGCGCCAGCAAGGCATGTCGCCGGAGGCATCGCCTGCGCCGGCTCGGGGCGGAAAGGCGACCGGCACGATGAAGCAATAAGCCGCGGCACGATGCGCTGCGCGTTCGCTCGCGCAGGGCATCGTCGACACGACGCTGGCCCTTTAAGTGCCATCGGCTAGCAATCACTCGATCAATATACCTGCCGAAACGACGGAATTCGTAAAGGATCGTTGCCGCTTGCACGAATAGGAAAAGTCTCGGTGCTTTTTGCCGACGCAACCGCTTAAATGCGTTCCTTCACTCGGTTGGATGAATCAACACGACGAAGGAACTGCACGCTTCTGTCAGCGCGCATGGTTTCAACGAGCGCGCGTCCCTTCTCTTCGTTGGTCGATACCGTGGTGATCGACGCGCTTTCGCATATGCGCGCCGAAGATGCCTGCGGCCGCGCATCTTCTCGCAGCAGCGCGAATCCCATGAAACAACGACAAGAAGCCCTTTATGCCAGCACGAAACGCCTTGCGCCTGATGACGATTTCCGTTGTCCTGATGACTGCCGCCGGGCCGTCGTTCGCGAAGTACGCGGAAGAGTGGATTGGCAGCGCGAACGTCGCGCCTGCGCAGGCTGCGGCGCAAAGTCGTGTGCACGCGGCGGCGGCGCGTACGGATACGTCGACGCGGCATCGCACGAAATCCATGTCCGACGGTTCGCCGTTCACGCTCGACCCGATCGCGGCGTACGCGGACGATCCGATCGCAGCCTTCGCGCGTTCCCGAACGAAGTCGGCGCTGCGCTGAGTCGCTTCGGGCGGCAGCCGCCCTGCTCTGCGCGACAGATGTCAAAAGCCCGCGACCGGGCGTATCGCCGGATGCGGGCTTTTCGTTCGCGCGCCGGCGCGTTTAGCCGACCAGATCGGCCGGCAGCTTGCCGCCGTTCGCCGCGAGCGCCTGCATCAGTTGCTTGTGCAGCCAGATGTTCATCGACGCAGAGTCGTCCATGTCGCCGCCATACTTGAGTTCGGTCGCGAGCTGCTTGCGATGATCGAGACTGCTGTCGACTTGCAGCAGCTTCATCATATGTAAGCGCGCATTAGACGGCGTCCCTTGCGCACTGCCATGCGACATACGTCAGGCTATGGTTGGATTCAGTCGCCAG
>NZ_FCNV02000016.1 GCF_001544615.1 Caballeronia concitans | reverse complement strand
GTGCTGGCCGACCACCTGAAGGCGTCGATCAAACAGCACGGCAGCGCGAAGCTGACCGCGATGACCTTGCGCATGGTGGAGCAGGCATCGACGCTCGCCGCGGCGGTGCCGCTTCCTGCGCACCCGGTGCACCTGTGGTTCCGACCATTGATCGCGCAGCGCCTGAACGGGGAGGGCATCGGCACGCTCGGTGCGCTGATCGACTATTGCAATGCGCGCGGCGGCAGCTGGTGGCGGTCGGTGCCGCGCATCGGCGCGTTGCGCGCGCGCACGATCGTCGCGTGGCTGCGCCGGCATGAGTCGACACTGGGCGCCAAGGTGGACGCCGACGTCGACACCGCATCGTTAGTGCCAACACGCGTGAGTGAAGGGAAGGGTGACGACCGCGTCATCGTGGTCGGCGGCGATCCAGGCGAACCGCGGCTTGCGCCGTTCGAACACCTCGCCGTGCCGGCCGAATTGTCGGGGGCGACTGGCTTTAATCGTGCGGCAAGTTTTGCATTCATTCGCGCCGAGCACGACCTCGCCGCGGTGCACGCGTTTCTGCACCGCTATCGTGATCGGCCGACGACCTTGCGCGCCTATACCCGCGAGCTCGAGCGGCTGATTCTGTGGAGCGTGGTGGTTCGGAAGAAGGCGCTGTCGTCGCTGACCGTCGAGGACTGCGAGGCGTACAAGGATTTTCTGCAGGCGCCGTTGGCGTCGTTCACCGGACCCAAGCGTCCGCGCACCAGCGGCCGATGGCGCCCGTTCGCAACGGAGGGTTTGTCCGCTGACAGTCAGGCGTATGCGGTGCGGGTGCTGCGCGCGGCGTTCGCGTGGCTGGTGGAGGTGCGCTATCTCGCCGGCAATCCGTGGAGCGCGGTGCATGAACCGGCGACGTTGACACGCGAACTATCCGTGCAAGTCCACCGGGCGCTCCCCGCGAGCTTATGGACGCGGGTGCGTCAGGCGCTCGATGCACACTGCGACGCGTTAATGGGTGTCGTGCCGGCGGCGGACGACGAGGCGCGGCAATGGCGCGCTGCGCGGGCGGCCATCCTACTGATGGGGGATTCTGGATTGCGGCGGGCGGAGGCGGCGCTCGCGCGTCGCGAAGATTTACGCCTCGCCGAGGTCGCCGGCGAGGCACGCGCGTCGCGCAGCCCCTCACCCCGATCGCCGTCGCCGCCAACGTCGACCCGCTCGGTCGATTTCGCCAATTCGGCCGAGTCAGCCCGCGGCCCGTCGTCGGTCTGGACGCTGACCGTCATCGGTAAGCGCCGCAAGCAACGCACGGTGCCGGTCAGCGGGGCGACGATTGTCGCGCTGCGCGCCCATTGGCACGACCGCGGACGCGACTTTGATGCGCCGCAGGCACGCGGGCCCTTGATTGCGCCGCAGTGGATCCCGGGCACGCGCGCCGCACTCGAGCTCCACGATGCCCAGACGGAGAACGCGCCGTACACCGTGGATGCACTCGGGCGGCTCGTCAGGACGGCCGTGCAACGCCTGGCAAGGGAGAGCGCGGCGCTCGCGGACTTCAGCACCGACGACCTGGTGCAGTTGGCGAACACCTCGGCGCATGCTTTTAGGCACACGTTTGGCACGCGCGCGGTGGCGCGCGACATGCCGACCGACGTCGTGCAGGCCATTCTCGGTCATGCGTCATTGCAGACCACGTCGATTTATGTGCGGGCGGAGCGACGACGCATGCTCGAAGCTGCGGCGCGCTACTACGCCGACGACAAACAAGAAACATGAGGCTTCGTTCCCAAAGGTGAATCGCGTCGACAATCATCTTTTGGTGATTGCCGACGCTTTCGTTTCAGTGAGTTGCAATCGCCGTTAAAGGTTTTGCGACCGCGCGCCGATAAGCCGGGCACCTCTCACTAAAAAAAATTCAGATGGCTTCAGCGTCGCAGCACTATTTGAGCAAATCGGAGATGGCAAACGACTTGTTCAATGTACTGGCAACAGATGCTTTCTCATTCGGTACGAAGCGCGCAGTCGTTGAGCAGGTGCTGGCTGACTGGCCGGAGTGGTATGGGAAACACGACCGTCCGGTTCGAGGCAGGACTTGGCCCATGGCGAAAAATGCAAGGGACGAAGCCAACGCCATTGCCCGGCAGTCTGCCGAGAGGCCACTGGCCGGTTGTCCTTTCTGGTCCGCCGGCGCGCTCAAAGCATACAGCGCCTCGCAGCCACGCGACGTTTATCGCTTCGAGCATGTGGTGCCTAGAAGCGTCGTGCGGGACTTCTTGCTAGGGCAATCGCCTGCCGCTAAACAATCGGATGCTAGTCCTGCTGCGCCACCGTATCGATTCACGTCTGTCCCCGAGGCGAAGGAATTCCTGGACCGGGTATGCATCGGCGCGGTCATCCTGAAGAGCGAAGACGCATGGCTCGCTCGCTCCTCGATCGAGGGCAGTCTTCATGACTGGCGATCGCTCGATCCATGGTCTCGTTATCGACGGGCGGCTAAAGACGGACGATCCATCACGATTGTCAATTTGATGGACGGGTCGACCGTCGTCTAGTTCGTTGGATACGCACGCAGCAGCGGCATCGATGCTCCTTCCAAGGATAGCAACTTGAAACACGACCCTGAGATCATTGCGGTCCTTCCGGAAGACCGCGACGGATCGCCCGGGATCAGCACGCCCAGGGCTGTCGAGGCGCTCGCCGGCATGGGCTTGTTCTTCAAACATACGAAGACGGTGCAGCGACGCCTGGAAGCCATGGAACGCGCTGGGCTCGTGCGCTGTGAAAAGCGGGGCACCACGCTGTATTGGAAGCGCAAACCAGGCATTAGCGGGATGGCAGCGAAGGCAGGCGGCCTGATGCGCTTCGACGAAGCACTCGCGCTTCAGGCGCTTGTGCGTTTCTCGTCTCGTCAGATCCCGGCGCTTGTGTCACAGTCCCTCGCGCCGCTATTTGATGTCGCGGCCGCCAAGCTGTCGACGGGACATGCGGGACAGCCCAGTCCCTACGGGAGCTGGCTGTCAAAGGTGTCCGTCGAACCGAACAGCTTCCCACTGCAACATCCCACGATCGCGCAAGGGGTCTTTGAAGCTGTCTCGCAGGCTTTGTTTCTCCAATACCGGCTCGATATCACCTATCAGCGCCGCAACAGCAACGATCCTCGACTCCCCGGCCCGGTTACTAAAACTATGCTGCTTCCGCTTGGGCTGGTTGAGGTCGGCGGCCTGGTGTATCTGGTTGCATCCAGGGCCGATAAGCCCAAGCCGACTTTGTACCGACTGGACCGGATTGTGGCGGCCCGCATAACTGAGGAGAGTTTCTCTTACCCGACGGACTTCTCGCTCGACGAGTTCATCAAGACCCAACGGCAGTTCGACTTCTTTCCGTCGGGTACGGTCACTGTTCACTTGCGTTTCCGCGGGACAGCCGGGGATCACTTGCTCGAGTCGCCGATGGCGACAGACCAGCAAGCCATACGGGTCGAAGAAGGCTTGGACGTCAGCGGTACGGTCACGTTGAGCCATCGCCTTCGCTGGTGGATCCGGTCATTTGGTCCGTACGTGGAGGTTCTCGCACCGGCCGATTTACGCGCTGAGTTTGTTGCCGAAGCGCGTTCGCTCAGCGGCGTGTACGCGCCCCGCTGAACGTGTCGTTGCAGACTGACTTTGGGGTATCCGCTCCTTGATGAATTCGCTGCCAGTCTGCCCACGCGCGCGGAAACGGGAAAAGCGACGAGCGCCAATCTTGGCTTTTTCGACGGAATCCGACGCATCTTAATCGTGTCTCGTCCAACCAATTCAATCGTTCACAAATGCCCCGCAAGATCGAATATATCGACGCGATTGCTCGCCGGAAACAGCGCGACGTCCTCCTGCTGACGTTCTTCGACGATCCGTCCGGCGACCCATCGCCTCATGAGTGGGAGGAGCATCCCACGCGTCTGGCGGTTGTGGGGTGGCTGGACGCGCATGGCTACGCTTGGTCGCCGTGTGGTGAAGTAGCGAACGAGCGCGTAATGAGAAGCTATCGAGGCTCGATTTACATTGACCTGCCGTACTGTCCAGACGACGCGTCGTATCGCGCAGTGGAAGAATTCCTTGAATACCCGGACGGTACCTTGCGCATGCCGCATATGCGCTTCCTCTTGGAGGATCTCGAATCTGCGCAAGCGAACGCTCACCATGACGAGCCGGGCTTCTGGGAGCGGTGGGCGGAAGATTTCTGACCAAAAGATCGCCCAGCTCGCCGCTCTCTTCGCCCGGCTACAGCTTTCGGTTTATCGATCAGCGTCCGCGATCAGTGTGCTCAGCTGGTTCCCCGTTCCAACTACCCGGTAATTCCGGTCGCGCGTGACGCTGGCGGCTCGATCGTACTGCCCGACACGGACATGGTTCCTGTCGCGTGCAACTTTATTGCCTCCCGAGTCCGTTTCAATCGTGCCAATACGGTGGTGGCGGGCGTCGCGTATTACCTCTGTGGCCATTTCTTTCTCCGGTAGTTGGGGTTTAGGCATCATCCGCCCGCGTCCGGACAAAACATGTCTCGAGAGCCCGATGGTTGCGGTCGTAAAGACGGGCTGCTCCAGACAGGAAATGTCTCTTCACGGATGCAACATTGCGTACCCACGAACTTAAACGGACGGTTCCCTTGAACAAACACGCGCTTAGGAAATGGTTCAGCAGACTGGATCAGTGCACGACGTTCGGCCAGGTGAACGAACTGTGGGAGTCAACGGTGGAGGACGCCGACGTTAGACCGTGCAATTTCGACGGTCGCTTCACTGATGCGATTGTCTCGTTTCTTGCGTGCAGCCAGATGCCCGATCACTGGAAGCTCGCAGCCGTGCTCGGCCACGTGAGCCACTTCGATCTTGATCCAGAACTGGCCTTCGGTGCGGTGGACGTTTGCTTTGAAAGTGAGGATGAAAATGATCCGCGCCTACTACCCGGCGCGGATCCAGCGGCAGGGACCCTTAAACTGACTGGCATTCCCCCCTTCTTTTCTGGGTACATTCACGGTCGATACGCCGAAGTGGCGCGGAGGCTCGTTGCGACGGACCGCAAACTGCTGCGCAGCCGCGAACGCTTTTGGAGTGCCTACCTCGAGACCTGCTGCCGTGCGCATGACATCGAGGGCGCTGAGACGGCCTTGCAAAATGGAGGTACGCCGGCACACAACGGATTCGCCGCGCTAAAAGTCGCCTGCCAATCCGACTGCTGGGCGATGGTCGCCAAGCTACGGCAGCATGCTAGAAACGACCCGCGCTTCGAAGTCGCTGCCTTGTGCGCTGCCGCTGCGGCCAACAACGTAAACATTCTTGAGCTGCTGCTTGAACACGGCGCGCAGATTGATTGCGGTGACGGCGCAGCGTTGACGGCGGCGGCATCAACTTATTCATTGGACGCATGTGACTGGCTGATCGAAAGCGGCGCAGACGTGCAGGCGGGAGCTGGGTCGGCGTTGATCGCCGCCGTTTCAACGCTATCGGCAGATCTCGTGCAAACATTTATCGAGGCCGGCGCGGATGCGTCTGTCAACCGGCAACAGGCGCTTTATACGGCGTTCACTGCCGATTCCGCTATCTACTGGCCGGAGCGCAGCGAGTTCGCTTCGGATCGCGCTGACACCATCTTGGTCTTGTTAACGGCCGGTGCAAAACTCGCCGGAATGGAAGTCGACGAATTCCTGCTGATGCGTTCTGACATTGCAGATGTCCTGGATCGGCTACTCGACAACGGCGAGCTATCGGCGGAAAACCGGGAGGTCGCCGCTCATATCCGAAGTTTGATCGATCAACAGAGGAAAGGATGAAAGCTCGACTGATTCGGCAGGAGCTGCAGATCGTTTGTGGCGGACAGACAGGCGCCGACCAGGCAGCCCTCGTCTGGGCAATGGAGAATGAGATCCAGCACGGCGGCTGGTGCCCTAAAGGCCGAAAGACCGAAAGTGGCGTGCTCGACAAGAGGTTCCGTCTGAGAGAAGCACCCTCTCCTTCATACTTGCAGCGGACCGAATGGAATGTTCGCGACAGCGATGCAACGGTCATCTTTACGATGACTGAGACGCTCAGCGGGGGATCGAAGCGGACAGCAGAGTTCGCTCAACGTCATGGGAAGCCTTGGCTCGCCTTGTCGCCATCGCAGTCGGTCGACCAGCTCGCGCGCTTCCTGTCGGACCACCGTATCCGAGTATTGAACGTTGCGGGCAGTCGCCATTCGACCGCGCCCGGCATTGAAGCATTCGTTCATCAGTCACTCAGTAATGCCGTGCATGTCGTCGACGCGACCGACGAGATCATCACCATCAGTGATGCCGCAGCCGCGTCGGGTCAGGTCGTCGGCGTTAGCGCTTTGTTCGAACTTGTTCATCTGTTGAAGAGTGTCTTTCTACTTTCGGTTCCGTTAATGACCCAACAGCTCTCCGTTGAACTTCTTGAACGGGAGAGACTGCAGCCGGCGCATGCTCGTGTCTTGCGCCGATGGGTCTCGGAGATCACAGCCCTAGATGGATCGGACGTTGGTTCGTTGCGTCATTTTCTTGGAGAACTCGATAGATGGGCAAGCAGCGTTGCGGAGGAGTGGTCCACGAAATGGAAAGCGTTAAACGTCGCGTCCGAACGGGCGAGGAATAACTTCAACCATGATCTGAAAGAGAGAGCCATCGCGGCTGCTTTGTCAAAGATGCCGCTAGCAGACCTAGCTGACATCGCAGATCGCTGGACGGCTCATACGTCAAACAGCAGCAACGATGGGGTACTGGAAAGTCTAGATCTGACCGTCGACGAAATGGTCCAGTTGGATGAAGCTGAGCTGAAACGCTTGCGGCTGATCGAGCGCCTGGAAGAGGAGGAGCGCAGTCAGCGAAAGGCATTCGGAGACTTCTTGCGATCCGAACGTTGCGGCCGGTCCATCGTGGAAGTGATCGAAAGTGACTTCGCTTGTCTATAGCGGAAGGGGTGTGTATTCGACGGAATTGCTGATCGGACGAACCGCGATTACGGGTCCACGGCTTCCAGTATTGGTAAGCGGAGGAGTACAGATGGTTATTCAGCGGTGGTCCGACGGGCTCATCGAACTCACAAGGGACCTTTTGAAGAATGATGACCGAGGAATCTGGCCTATGAAGCACACCACTGGTAGCTTTGGCTTGCTGCTGACTGGTGGCGTCGGAGGCGGCTTCCTCCTAGCGACTCGGGCGACGGGTGTTGTACTAGTGTTCGCCAGTTTTGACTCACTAATTGAAGACGGATGGGCGGTCGACTGAGCGTGGAGCGCGAAACCTGCGCGGTCATGAGTCTCCAGTGGCGCGAAGTCAGTGTGAGGCTTATCTCCTCTCGTCAAAACGATCGGCAATCCTGATAATATCTATTATCGGGATGGCGTTTAAGGGGTACAATCCTCGAATTCGCATTTACAACAGAGGGCAGGGGCCGTGGCACAAGGCAGCGAGGACTTGGACGACGATCGCAGCGATCGCGCTGGCGCCGACGAGCATGAGCGATGGCCGAATGATGCGCCGACCGCGGCCGTCGCGCGCGTCGTGCTCGAACTCGACGAGGCGATCACCCTGAAGCGCCGGGCCGCGGCCGCGTGGCTGACCGCGCACGGCGATGCGGTGCCGCTGCTGCCGGTGAAGCCCACCCGCCTGGAATTGGCGGTCGTCATCGCGCTGGCCGAAATTTATGGCGCTGCGCTGATCAACGACGCGCGCTTGGGGCCGGTGATCGACTTCATCACGGATGTCGGCGCGGTCAAGCTGGTGCAGCGCGTGATGTATGGCGCAAGACCCGAACACAACAACAGCGCCGACTTCGATGTCACCGCGTACGCCGCGGAAAACGCGCGCCTGGCCGAGTTGCTGCGCGAGGCCCGCACCGCGTTCGAGTTTTTGTGCGCGACCTGGCCCGAGGCGTTCATGGCGCAGGCGAGCGAGGCGCTCGCGCAGCTCGGGCTTCCTACACTGCGCGCACCAGCGCCACCGTCGACGAACCGTGACCGACCCGGTCGCGACAAGGCAGGTGATGATTCCGGTGACGCGTTCGATGGGGAGGGCGACGATGCCTAAGCGCACGGCCACCTTCCCGGAAAAGCTCACCGCCAAGACGACGCGCCCCCCGGAAAAGCTCACCGAATCACTTGCCCTCGAGCGCCGTTACACGACCAAGGAATTCACGGCGCTGCGCGCGTACGTGCAGCGCATTGCGCCGGCGGTGATCGCGCGCACCTACTACGATCCCGACGAGGATGCGCACGCGGCGACGCCCGGCGCGATGGAGCGGCATCTCAACTCGATGCTCGACGCGCTGGTCGCGCTGGCGCTCGCGCACGGATCGACCGTGCTCGCCGATCACCTGCGTGCGTCGATGCGGCAGCATGGGCGGCCGTTGCTCACCGCGGTGACGTTTCGCATGGTCACCGAGGCGGCGCAGCTCGCGGCGCTGCCGCCGCAGGCCGATCACCCAATCAGTGCCTGGCTGCGTCCGCGCGTGGCGCGGCGGCTGAAAGGCGAGGGCATCAGGACGCTGGGCGACCTGGTGGCGTTCTGCAACCGACGCGGCGGCAGCTGGTGGCGCTCGATTCCGCGCATCGGCCCGGGCCGGGCGCGCGCGATCGTGAGCTGGTTACGCAAGCAGCACGCATCACTGCAACTAACGATCGAAGCGGACGTCGACTCCGAAGAACGGGACGGCGTGCCGCTGATCGCGGCCGAGCTGGTCGAAGTGGTGCCGGCCCCCAAGGTGACAAGAAGCGGCCTGAACGGCGGCGGCCCGGACGGCGATTCAAGCTTGACAAGTCGACTAACGCTGGCGCCGCTCGAGCGCCTTGCCGTACCGCACGCGCTCTCCGGCGCGCATGGCGAAAATCGCTCGACGGTCTTCTGTTACATCCAGGCGAACCACGATCTCGAGGCGGTGCGCGCGTATCTGAACCGCTTTCGGGATCAGCCGAAAACGCTGCGCGCGTATACCAAGGAGCTCGAGCGGTTTCTGTTATGGGCGGTGGTGTTGCGCGGCAAGGCGTTGAGCGATCTGCGCGTGGATGACTGCGAGGCCTACAAAGATTTTCTGAAAAGCCCCGATCCGCGTTTCGTCGGCGAGCGCTTCGCGCGGCACTCGCCGCGTTGGCGACCCTTCGCCGCGTCGGCGGATGGATCGGCTTCGCTATCGCCCGAATCACAGCGGTACACCGTTCGCGTACTGCGGACCGCGTTCGCCTGGTGGGTCGATGTGCGCTATCTCGCCGGCAACCCGTGGAAGGCCGTCAATGATCCGGTGGTGATCAAGCGGGAACGCGCGATGAAGATCAAACGTGCCTTGCCGGCCGGTCTGTGGCGGAAGCTGCGCGACGAACTCGATCTGCGCTCAGCAGCAGAGAGCGGGATGACGGCCGGTGCGCAGTGGCGCGCCGTGCGCGCGGCAATTCTGTTGATGGGCGATTCCGGTCTGCGGCGCGAAGAAGCCGCACGCGCCCGGCGCGAGGCTCTGCGCCCTTCATCCTTTGGCACACCCGAGCGGCCGGTCTGGGAGCTGACCCTCGTTGGCAAGGGCCAGCGGGAACGCACGGTGCCGGTGAGCGCCGCGACGCTGGCCGCGCTGCGCGCGCATTGGCGCGATCGGGCTCAAGATTTCGACGGCGCGACCGAAGAAGACAAACCGATCGGGCCGCTGCTGAGCCCCGTCGTCATTCCGTGGACCGATGCGTCACGCCGGCGACACCGAGCGGGGCAGGGCGCGGAGGGCGGAGAGGGCGGGGAGGAGCAGCCTGCGAATGAAGCGGGCTACACCGCGGATGGATTGAACCGGCTGATTAGTCGAATGATCACCGAACTGGTTGAGACGATGGATGGGTGGAGCCTCGATGAACGCGTGAGGCTGGGGCAAGCCAACGCGCACGCTTTCCGACATACGTTCGGGACGCAGTCGGTCGCCGACGAGGTGCCGGTGGATGTCGTGCAGAAGGTGCTCGGTCACGCGTCGCTGCAAACGACGACCCTCTATGTCCAGGCCGAAAAGCAGCGCATGGTGGAAGAGGTGGCGCGATACTATGCCGGCGTCGCCGCGTATAAGACGGGGCAGTGAGCAGCAGCGCACTCGGCGCTGCGCGCGTCACTGACAAATGGAATTACTTCCGGCGCTTTCTCCTGTAATTGCGCGCGGAACACACGAAAAATATATGACGCTCTAGCTTCAACTTAAGACTTCTAGCAGGTCACAGTATCAAGAAGTTCGCTAGACGGCCGTTAACGACTGTCGACCAGTCAAATCAGCTTTTCATCGCTAGAACACGACTGTATCTATCTCGGTTCATTTGTGCGTCTGGTCCAATCGCGAAACGGGAATGCCGATGAAACCGAAATTTCGAACGTGACAAGATGATCAGGCAGTTACCGATGGCTTTTTAGAAAAAGCGAAAACTAACGTTTCGCGCTATGCGAGCCCGACTTGCCGGGCTAACATTCCGATCCAATTTCAGTGTGTTGACTGCGCATGAACCAGGGATTGGCCAGTGCATGCCCGCGCCCACAGCCGATTGATACCTCGTTTGTTCTGTCGACAGTTCCTTGGGTATTCGGCGCGTCTCACTCCATATGCTGTTTTAAGCTCCACTCTGGCTGCGCAACATTTTTCATGGGATGCCATGATCAGGGGAAAGTAGATGAACGTTTTTGACCTCGATGCGGACCTACTGAGCCGTTACGAAGCATTCGCTCGCTCCTTCACTATGATCCGAGCACAAGACATCCGCACTCAGGTCGAGGCGATCTACCGCAGCGGGAAGTTCTGGCCTGAGCCGCTGATTGGGGTGAATCCGCATTTCGAGCGCGGCCGTGCGCTGGTGGATCTGGCGCAGGAAGGCGTGATCGACACAGACTTGCCGAACATTTTTGCGTTCGGCGCGGAACGATCGGCAATAAGCCTGCATTGCCACCAGGACCAATCGCTATCGAAGGCGCTGCAGAATCGTAACTACATCGTCACTACCGGCACCGGCTCTGGCAAGTCGCTGTGCTTCTTTGTGCCGATCATCGATCGCATTCTTAAGGCTAAGCGCGCGGGTGCTGTGCAGCGCACACGCGCGATCGTGATCTATCCGATGAACGCGCTGGCCAATTCCCAGCGCGAAGAGCTGGAGAAATTCATCGAGGACTGTGGCATCGACCCGCATCTGAAGCCGACGTTCGAACGCTACACCGGCCAGGAGAGCGACGGCGAACGTAAGCGCATTGCGGCTGCCAAGCCCGACATTATTCTGACCAACTTTATGATGCTCGAACTGCTGATGACCCGGCAGGACGGTCTCGACCAAGAAGTCGTCACCAACATGGAAGGGCTGGAGTTCTTGGTGTTGGACGAACTGCATACCTATCGTGGGCGGCAGGGGGCCGACGTCGCAATGTTGGTGCGGCGCGTGCGCGAGCGTCTAGGCGCGCACGGCATGTTGTGCATCGGCACGTCGGCAACGATGGCCTCAGGCGACGAGGATGCTGGGCGCAGGGCGGTCGCGAACGTAGGCACTACGCTGTTCGGCAGCCCGGTTCATGAGGATGACGTAATTACTGAGAGCCTGTCGCGATGCACTGAGGGAGTTTGCCGGCCAGACGCGCTTAAGGCGGTGGTGCTTCAGCCCGAGGTGGTCCCAACGAGCCACGAAGCGTTCCGCCGCGATCCGCTAGCGGTGTGGATCGAGATGAACATTGGCCTCGACGAGGAGGAAGCCCGCCGCCGTCGCAAGCCGCAGACGCTAACTGATGCGGCGGCGACGTTGGCGAGCCACACTGGCCTCGACACCGCGCTCTGCCGCAAGGCGCTGGAAGTGCGCCTCGTCGCTATGAGCGAGTGCAAGGACGAGCGCGGCCAAGCGTTCATGGCTTTCAAGCTGCACCGCTTTCTCTCAGGGGCGGGGCATGCCCATGCCACGCTCCAGCCGTCTGGAACCCGCCGCGTCGCGCTGGCGGCAGAGAAATACGACCGCGAAGATCGCGAGGCGCGCCTCTACCCGGTCTTCTTCTGTCGGGAGTGCGGGCATGAGGCGCACTCGGTCTCGATCGACGACGACGGCACGGTGGTCGCTCGCCCCATCGACCAGACTGCGATCGACGGGATCGATAGCAAAGGATGGCAACACGGCTTCTTGGTGCCTGACGCCGACGGTGCGCTCGCCTTCACCGGCAATGCAGAAGATTATCCGGACGACTGGCTGGAGCTGACCAAGTCCGGCGATCCGCGCCTCAAATCCAATCATCGCGGCAAGCACGACGGGCGGTTAATGATGCTCGGCGCGGACGGACGCGGCGATATGGACGGGGTCCGTGCTTGGTTCTTTCCGGGCAGGTTCCGCTTCTGCCCGCATTGCCGCAACCAGCCTCCGCCGCAGGCACGTGACATTAACAAGCTGGCGGGCCTCTCAGCAGAAGGACGCAGTTCGGCCACCACCCTCATCACCACCGCCGCACTCGACTGGATGGAGCGTGGGCAAGTTCCCGTCGACAAGGCGCGGCGTAAGCTACTTGGTTTTACCGACAACCGGCAGGACGCTGCGCTCCAGTCTGGGCATTTCAACGATTTCATCTTCGTCACCCTGCTTCGCGGGGCGATGCTGCGCGCGGTGCGCGCTGCAGGTGACGAGGGACTGGGGCACGAGCAGTTCGGCGATGCGCTACGCAGAGCGCTCGGCTTCAATCCCGAGGACAAGGGCCGTCGCTCGGCTTGGATGCTAGACGAGAACCCTAAGGGCTTCGCCGCGCTCGACGAGGCGAAAACGTCGATTAACCGCGTTCTCGCCCATCGCCTGTGGAATGACCTGCGGCGGGGATGGCGTTTCACCAATCCCAACCTCAATCAGCTCGACCTCATCCGCGTCGACTATCCCGGCGTCACGCAATTGGCGGAGGACGAGGAGAGCTGTGGCGGTATGGATCAGGAGAGCCTGACAGACGTGCAGCGCCGGGGCTTCGCGATTTTTTCGGTAATCTCAGCAGAGAGACGCCGAGCGATGTTCCGCGACCTTTTCGACACCATGCGCCAGGGTTTGGCAGTGGCCGTTGATGCGCTCGATCCGGTAGAGCTGGAACAGGTCGGCCAGAAGTCGCGAAGTGTGCTCAAAGATCCCTGGGCGATCAGCGCCGAGGAGCAGTACAAGGACCTGAATTTCCTGAACACGCTGGTCATCGGTGTGCACGCTGGAAAGCATGACCGTGTGTTGCGAGTCTCGGGCCGAAGCGGGCTGGCGCGCAGGTTGGTCAAGACGGCAGGCGTGAACATTCCCCTTGCCGACCGCGAGCTATTGCTGGAGGCAATGCTGGCGGCGGCCGCGAAACATCAGATGGTGCGCCAGTTCTCGGTGGGACCACTGACGGGCTGGCGGCTTGCGCCCGGTGCGGTGCGGCTCCGGCCGGGCGAGGGCAAGCCGGAGAATGACCGGGGCAACGTGTTCTTTGCGGGCCTCTATTCTGACGTCGCAGCGCGGCTTGGCACGCCTGGCGATCTGCCTATGGCCTTTGAGGCGCGAGAACATACCGCGCAGGTCGACGCGCTCTTGCGCGAGCTGCGTGAGTGCCGCTTCCGCTTCGGAGCGAACGACAAGGTCCGTATGGCCGAGATGGCCGGCGAGCCCCGCGTTATCAACGAGAAGCGCGATTTCCTGCCTTTGCTTTATTGCTCGCCGACGATGGAGCTGGGCGTCGACATCTCGCAGCTCAATGTTGTCTATATGCGCAATGCTCCGCCGACGCCCGCCAATTACGCTCAGCGAGCGGGCCGCGCCGGACGTAGCGGGCAAGCAGCACTAGTCGTCACTTATTGCGCGGCACAAAGCCCCCATGACCAATATTATTTTGAGCGGCGAATCGATCTCGTCGCTGGGATAGTCAAAGCGCCGGCGATAGACCTCGTCAATGCCGACCTGCTTTCTGCCCACGTCCATGCGGAGTGGCTGGCAGCGGCGAGGGAGTCGTTAGGCAAGTCGATTCCAGACAACCTCGACATGGACGCCGAGGGCCTGCCGGTGAAACCGGCCATCCTCGCCGCCTTTGCGACAGCGACGGCGGACACGGCGGTGGAAGCGCGCGCGGGGCGCATTGTCGCCTCGGCCCTGCCTGCCGCAGGCGCGCCACAGATCGGCGATCCCGTTGAGTTCGTCGCCGGCTTGTGGCGCAAAAGTACAAAGGAATTCAACAGCGCCTTCCGTCGCTGGCGCGAACTCTATCGTTCCGCCTGTCAGGATCGAGACGAAGCGCATCGCATCGGCCAGCGTACCGGGCTCGGCGCACAGGAACGGCGCGAAGCACGAGCGCGTTACGTGGGCGCAGATAAGCAGGTGGAACTGCTAGCGACAGGCGTGTCCTCACAAAGCTCGGACTTCTATGTTTACCGGTATCTGGCGACCGAAGGCTTCTTACCGGGTTACAACTTCCCGCGCCTCCCGCTTTACGCCTTCATCGATGCTGACAAATCCTCCACCGTGCTGCAGCGTCCGCGCTTCCTAGCGATTGCAGAGTTCGGGCCTAACAGCCTCGTCTACCATGAGGGCAAGGCCTACCGTTGCAATCGAGCCAAGCTGCCTGCTGGCTCGCGCACCGAGGGCAACATGCTGGTCACGCGCACCATGAAGTGCTGCCAGTCCTGCGGCGCTGCGCACGAGAGCGAGACCCAGGAACGCTGCGTGGTCTGCAACGATGTACTGACTGATGAAGGGAGGCTTTCGAAGCTTTACCGCATCGAGAACGTTGATGCCGTGCCGGGGGCGCGGATCACCGCCAACGACGAGGACCGCCAGCGGCGTGGCTTCGACTTGCGCACGATCTTCGAATGGAATCCCCGGCGGCAGGAAGACCTGCTTCTACAGGCCGACGCAAGCCCGCTGGCGGCCCTGTGCTATGGCCCGCAGACGAAGCTCTCACGCGTCAATCTGGGTCTGCGGCGGCGCAAGAAGAAGGAGAATACGGGCTTCGACATCGATACGCTGACTGGTCGCTGGCTCAAGGATCCTGATGCAGACGATGACCAGGACGAAGATCCCAAGGCCGCTCGCCGCCAGTCCGTTGTGCCCGTGGTGGAGGACACCAAGAACGCCTTGCTAGTGCGCTTCGACAAAAGCCTTGGCCTTTCCACCGCGCAAATGGCAACGCTCCAGCACGCGCTGATCCGTGCCATCGAGGCCGAGCACGTGCTCGAAACCGGCGAACTGCTTGGCGAGCCGCTGCCGACCCGCGAGGATCGCAAGGCGATCTTGCTTTATGAGGCGACCGAGGGGGGCGCGGGCGTGCTAAAGCGGCTGATGGACGGCCCGGAACGCTGGCAGCGCATCGCCGAAGTGGCGCTAGATCTGATGCACCTTGCGCGGGATGAGGATGGTCACTTGCACGATACCGATGATGCCTGCGTCGCCGGGTGCTACCGCTGCTTGTTGTCCTACTACAACCAGCCCGACCACGAGATGATCGACCGTGAGGACGAAAAGGTGCGCGACGTGATTGAGCGCATGGCTCGCTGCGAGCGCGACCGTCCGGCCGACGCTGCCGCGACAGGCGACGATCCGTGGGTGGCGGCGCTTGCTCTCTGGAACGCGCCCGCGCCTCGATCTGAGATCGTCGCCGCCGTCGCCTGGCCGCTGTGCTGGCCGGAATTGCTGGTCATGGCCGTCGCCGGGACCCCGCCGCCCGAACTTGTCGCCCGCTGCGCGGCGATCGGGCGGGACCTCATTGAACTGCCGGAACTGCCCGGCGAGACCATGCCGCCCGCCTTGGCGGCGGCGCTTGGAGTGCCCGCATGAATGCCGTTTTCTCGACCGGACAGTTTCAAACCGGCGATCTCGTTAAGGCCCGCGATCGTGAGTGGATTGTGCTTGGAAAGCCGGGCGATGGGCTAATGCGGGTGCGCCCGCTGTCCGGTTCGGAGGAGGATGCCATCGTCATTGCCACTGCGCTTGAGCGAACGCCAGTTCAGCCCGCGACCTTCGACCCGCCGCGTTCCGACCAGCTCGACACGCAGGACGCGGCGCGAATGCTGGCCGACGCACTGCGTCTTTCGCTGCGTCGCGGGGCGGGGCCGTTCCGCAGCGCTGCGCATCTCGGCGTTGAGCCGCGTGCCTACCAGTTGGTACCGTTGCTCATGGCGATGCGCCTCGACGTGAAGCGCCTGCTGATTGCTGACGACGTAGGCATCGGCAAGACTATCGAGGCAGGCATGATCCTGCGCGAGATGCTTGACCGTGGCGAGATCGACCGCTTCACCGTTCTATGCCCGCCGCACCTCGTCGATCAGTGGGTGGGTGAACTAGCCGAGAAGTTCGACATAGACGCCGTTGCTCTCACCTCCGGCCGTGCTCGTTCGCTGGAGCGTGGCCTTGCGCCAGGCGACACCATCTTCGCTGTGCATCCCTTCACCGTTGTTAGCCTCGACTACATCAAGGCTGATAGCCGCCGCGCCAGTTTCGCTCAGACTTGCCCTGAATTCGTCATTGTCGACGAGGCTCATACTTGCGTAGGCGGCAACGAGAATGGCACGCACCAGCGATTCGCCTTGCTCGAAGCGCTGGCTGAGAAGACCGGACGGCACATGCTGTTGCTTACCGCCACCCCACACAGCGGCAACCAGGATGCCTATGCGCGCCTGCTTAGCCTGTTGCATTCCGATCTTACTGGCGGTCCGGATTCGCCCGATGCCAACGCCGTCGAACGCTACCGTCGGCGCCTCGCGCAGCACTTCGTTCAGCGCCGCCGCCCCGACATCGCTGACAAGTGGGGGGAGACTCGCGCCTTTGCCACCCGGATGAAGAAGGACGCGCCGTATACACTCGCTGGCGACTTCCAGAACTTCCAAGAGGACGTGCTGGATTACTGTGTCGGCGTCGCCTCTCGCGTCGATGGCGAGAAGGCCCGTCGTCTGGCTTTCTGGGGCACCCTAGCGTTGATGCGTTGCGTCGGTTCTTCACCCGCCGCCGCGCTCAGCGCGCTGCGCAACCGGCTCGGTGGCATGGCCCAAAAGGACGCGCTCGAACCGATCATTTTCGACAGTGATGAGGGCGATTTCGCCGACACTGACCTCGAACCCGCTACCGCCCTCGATGCCGAGGAAGCGGCCGAACTGCGTGACTTGATCGCCAAGGCCGAAAGGCTGGTTGCCAGCTTCGAGAAGGACCCCAAGCTGCGCGAGCTGATTAGTTGGATTACCAACCTTACGAAGGAGAAGGGCGCACGCCCAGTCGTCTTCTGTCGCTTCATTAACACGGCCGAGGCTATCGGCACCGCACTGCAGGCGGTGTTTAAGAAGCACAAAGTCGAGGTCGTCACCGGCCGCCTCACGCCCGAGGAACGCCGCCTGCGCGTCGAAGCACTGGAGGACCACCCCGACCGCATTCTCGTCGCTACCGACTGCCTGTCGGAGGGCATCAACCTGCAGCGGCTGTTCAACGCCGTGGTCCACTACGACCTCAACTGGAATCCCACCCGCCACCAGCAGCGCGACGGGCGCGTCGACCGCTTCGGCCAGCAGGCGACGGAAGTTTGGTCGCTGATGATGTTCGGCGAGAACTCGATTATTGACGGCGCCGTCATCAAGGTTATCAAGAATAAGATGGAGCGCATCCAGAAAGAAACCGGCGTCGTCGTCCCGGTGCCCGAGGATTCCGCCAGTGTCTCCAACGCGCTGATGCAGGCCATGCTTCTCCATTCCAGCAGGCCACGCGCGCAAGGTATGTTCGACTTCGGTGACGCGGCCACGAAGCTCGACGACAAATGGAAGAACGCCGAGGAGGACGCCCGCCGCAGCCAGACGCGCTATTCTCAGTCCGCGCTCAAGCCCGAGGAAGTTCTCCCCGAATGGCATCGTCTGCGCGCCCTGCTCGGCGGGCCGGAGGAAGTGAGCCGCTTCACCCGCCGCGCGCTGCGGCGCATCGATACTCCACTCGGCGAGCAGGGCGCGCACTGGCGCGTCCACTTCGACGACATGCCTCAGCGGTTGCGCGAGCGGCTCGCGGCGCGCAGGCTCACCGGCAGCCGCGCGATCGGCTTCGAGGACAGCCTGCCGCCCGAGGTCGCACATGTCGGCCGTACTCATCCGCTCGTCGCGCTGCTGGCCGAGACGATGGCCGAGGGCGCACTCGATCCCGCCTCGGTGGAGGGCAAGGCCGCGCTCGGCCGCGCGGGGGCTTGGCGCACGCGTGCGGTGGATACGCTCACCACGGTCCTGCTGCTGCGCCTGCGCTTCAAGCTCACCACCAGCGGCCGCCGCACCTTATTGGCCGAGGAAGCCACCGCGCTCGCTTTCGGCCCCGCCGTCACCGAGGCCTTCGTGCTGGGCGCGGATGCACTTGCGCTGTTGGAAGCTGACGCCAGCGGCAATATCGAGCCATCTGTTATCGCCCGCCAGATCAACGCGGCGCTTGCTCGTCTTAATGATTACCAATCCGCCATCGCTGTCTACGCTAGGACGCGTGCAGGCCAACTGTCCGAGGATCACGACCGCGTGAAGGCTGCAACTCGTGGCGAAGGCGCCACCACCGAAGTGGAACCCGTACTGCCCGCCGACGTCATCGGCCTCTATGTCCTCGTGCCGGAGGCGAACTGATGACTCGCCTTTCCCGCGCCGCGGAGCTTGGCCTCGACGCCGTCACCATCGAGGGCGGGTTAATCGCCCCTGAGCAGGTGCAAAAGATCACCGCTGCTCCCGCTACCCCCAAGCTCGCGAGCAGCTATGACTGTCCCCGCGGCACCAACCTGAACGACGAGATCGCGCGCTACTTTCGTATTGGCCAAGCAGTCTGGTCCGACTACGAGCGGATCGAGCATAAGACCGTCACGCACACCGCCCGTTTTGTGCACAACTTGCTTTCGCAGTGCTTTGGGTTCGACGACCTTGCCGGCCCGGTCGAATACACCGATGCCAATCGTCGCTACCGCCTCGCTTGGGAAGCGAAGCAGGGCCGCGTTCCTGTCGTCGTGGCGGCGCCCGCCGCGGGTCGTGAGACGTTCAACCTGGCCGCACTCGAGTTCGGCGACGGTGCAGGTGGTGGCCGTCTCAAACGCAGCCCTGTGTCGTTGCTGCAGGACTGGCTCAACAGTGCCGACCAGGCACTGTGGGGTTTCGTCTTTGCGGGCGACAGGGTGCGCCTAATGCGCGACAACGCCAGCCTCACCCGTCCCGCATGGATTGAGGCAGACCTTGGCGCCATCTTTCGTGAGGAGATGTTCGCCGACTTCACCGCGTGGTGGTTGCTAATCCACGCCACCCGCTTCGGCGCGGCAGGCGCGTCGCCGTCCGACTGCGCCCTGGAGGATTGGCGCGCCGAAGGGCTCAAGCAGGGCGAGACCGCCCGTGCAGACCTTTACAAGAACGTGTGTCAGGCGCTTGCGGAGCTCGGCCAGGGCGCCGTCGAGGCCAACCCGGGATTGCGCGAGACGCTAGCCGACCACGCCGCGCTGACTGCGTTCTTCGAAGAGCTGCTGCGCACCGCCTATCGCCTGATCTTCCTCGCTGTAGCAGAGGACCGCGACCTGCTACATCCCGGTCGCGTCAGCCAGGAGTCGCGCGCTCTCTATCGCGACAGCTATTCATTCGGCTTCTGGCGCGAACGCGCGCGCCGCAGAGTGGCTCGCGACACGCATCACGATGCTTGGGAGGCGATGAAGATCACTCTTTGCAGCCTGGAGCACGGGCAGGAATTGCTTGGACTGCCGGCGCTCGGCGGTCTGTTCTCCGCCGGAGCGACGCCAATGATGAACGGCGCGAAGATCAGCAACCGGCGCTTCTTGACTGCGCTGTTCCACCTGGGCTTCATCACGCGCGGTGGAGCGACGCATCGCATTAACTGGCGCGATCTCAAGACCGAGGAGCTAGGTAGTGTCTATGAAGGCCTGCTGGAGATCACCCCGCAGCTGGGCACCAATGACGTCTTCGACCTCAGCGACAGCGCGCGCGGCAATGCTCGAAAGACCAGCGGAAGTTACTACACGCCCGACAGTCTCGTTGAGATGCTGCTGGACAGCGCACTTGCGCCGGTGCTGCGCAAGGCAGAGGACGAGGCCGACACGCCTGAGCTCAAGGTTGCAGCGATCCTCGATCTCAAGGTGATCGACCCGGCCTGCGGATCTGGCCACTTCCTGCTTGGCGCCGCCCGCCGCATGGCCGACCGCGTGGCGAAGTTGCGCAACGAGGACGCCGGCAAGGAGGAGACGCAGGCGGCCCTCCGCGACGTCGTCGGCCGCTGCATCCACGGAGTCGACCGTAACCCAATGGCGGTCGAACTCGCCAAGGTGGCGCTGTGGATCGAGAGCGTTTCGCCTGGAAAGCCGCTCGGTTTCCTCGACGGCAATATCCGCTGCGGTGACGCGCTGCTCGGGGTGTTCGACCTGGAGGCGTTGGAACAGGGAATCCCTGATGAGGCGTATAAGCCGCTGACCGGGGACAACAAGGACGCAGCGAAATACTACCTACTGGCCAATCGTGACGCCAAGTCCGGGCAAGGCGCGTTCGACTTCGCGGGCGGCGGCGGGGCGATGCCACCGGCCAAGCTGGCGGCCAACCTGAACGTAATCCGAAAGATGCCCGAGGACACCGTGGGCCAGGTGGAAAAGAAGCGCGAAGCCTACGCGGCCTGGCGCCACGACCCGGCGCGCTGGGCTACCCGTGTCGCGTGCGACCTCTACGTCACAGCCTTCCTTTTGCCCAAGACTAAAGTTCCGCCCAGCCACGGCGCGCGGCTGGTTCCGACGACTGCCGACGTGCGCAAACGGCTTGGTGGCGGGCAGGTCTACCCGCAACTGGAGACCGCTGCCGTAGAAATGGCCAAAGCCGCACGCCTGTTGCACTGGCCACTCGCCTTCCCGGACGTGATGATCGAGCGAGGCGGCTTCGACGTGGTGATAGGCAATCCGCCGTGGGAGCGAATCAAGCTTCAGGAGCAGGAGTTCTTTGCCGGCACAGCCGTGGCTGAAGCCGCCAACGCCGCCGCGCGCACCCGCCTTATCCGCAAGTGGGCGGAGGCCGAAGCGGGCAGTTACGAACGCAGTTGGATTGACCGCTTTGAGACCGCCAAGCGCCTTGCCGAGGCCTCGGGTGTGTTTTTCACTTCGCCCAAGGACGAGGACCCGACCAAGCTGCCCTTGGGCGTCAAACCTGCTCCGAGTCGGCGCTATCCCTGGACCGGGCGCGGCGACGTGAACACTTACGCGCTTTTCGCTGAGCACTTCCTGAAGTTAGTACGCAAGGGTGGAAGGGCGGGCGTGATTGTGCCGACCGGGATCGCGACCGACGCGACTACAGCGCCGTTCTTTGGGCATCTGGTGGACGGGCAGTGGCTTGCCGCACTGAACGATTTTGAGAATAGCGCACCGCTTTTTCCCGGTGTCCATCGAAGCTTCAAGTTCTGTCTACTGACCATCGGCACGGGCGTTACGGCGGCGGACTTCGCTTTTTTCCTGACTGATCCCGTGCAGTTGGAGGATGGGCGCCGCCGCTTCACCCTGTCGCCGCAAGAAATCGCCCGGATCAACCCGAACACGAAGACCGCCCCGGTCTTCCGGTCCCGCCGCGACGCAGAACTGACCGCCAGTATTTACAATCGTGTGCCAGTATTGATTGAGGAAAAGCGCAGGGGGGGTAACGCGTGGAACTTGGACTACGCCAGTAAATTTTTCGATATGACTTATGATGCGGGCAGTTTCGTGGATAGGAGTTCCCTTAATGGAAGCGTTCCATCCACTTATGTCCCGTTAATGGAAGCCAAGTATATTCATTTTTTTGACGCTTGCTGGAATGCTTCAGCCGAAGACGGTGATGATCGGGCGTCGGAATCGGAAGTGATCGCCGATTCACGAGAGCCATTTACTCGATACCTAATTGCCAGAGATTTGGTTGAAGCCAAGCTTAAGGAGCGAAATTGGTCTCGTCAGTTCATGATTGGCGTCAGAAAAATTACCAATACGACCAATGAACGGACCATTTTTTCGACATTTATGCCGCTGTCTGGGGCTGGGAACAGTTTGCACGTCCTGTTTCCAAACAGCATCGCCGTGCCGACGACATGTGGATTGATAGGATCACTAAATTCTATAATTGTCGACATGATAGCGAGGAATAAGCTTGGCGGGACGAATCTGAATTGGTTCTACGTCGCACAGCTTCCTATCCTTCCTCCCTCCGCCTACTCGGACGCCGATCTCGCCTTCATCGTCCCGCGCGTGCTGGAGTTGACCTACACCAGCCATTCTATGGCCCCATTTGCGCGGGACCTTGGTTATGCGGGTGCGCCTTTCGCATGGGACGAGGGCCGGCGCGCGCAGTTGCGCGCCGAGCTCGACGCTTGGTATGCGCTCGCCTATGGCCTGATCCGCGACGAGTTGCGCTATGTCCTCGACCCCGCCGACATCATGGGGCCGGACTATCCCAGCGAGACTTTTCGCGTCCTCAAGTCCAACGAGGAGCGCAAATTTGATGAATACCGCACCCGCCGCCTAGTCCTGGCGGCCTACGACGACCTCATCGCGCAGGGGATGCGCCCACGACTAAAGGGTTACCGGTGATCTCTACGAGTTCTCGCCGTCCCACGGCGCATCCGATCCTGCGTACCGAATTGGAGCAGGCCGCGTGGAACCACGGCTATCGCCGGCCCAATGGCGAGGCGGATGGGTGGTTGTGGTTTCGCTCGGACGAGGGGGTGCCCGGCGAGGTGGCGCTTGCTTGCGGAGCGGGCGACGACGGCGCGCCCTGGTTCCTGGCGGTGGAGCATGCCGGGGTTGCGAAAATTCTCGCGTCAGAATTTCCAGCGGCGATCTCCGGTCCGGCCCCGCCGTCTTGCAAAGGCGCGTTCGCGTTCGCGCAGCAAGCTGAAATGCGCCGCGCGCTTAGCCGCGCCTTCCGCCTCGCGCGGAGCCTGCCGACGTTTCCCTTTACGCAGTTCGAGGCTGAAGTCGCGGGCTTGGGAAATACCGAGATCGACCGCATCGTGCGCCAGCGCGTGGGGCAGGATTTGTTCCGCGCCGCGCTCATCGATTACTGGGGCGCCTGTCCGCTCACCGGGGTCAGCGATCCCGCGCTTCTGCGCGCCAGCCACATCGTTCCCTGGGCCGATTGTGCGAGTGATGCGGAACGGCTTGACGTATTCAACGGCTTGCTTCTGTGCGCTCATTGGGACGCCGCTTTCGACGCGGGACTGGTGAGCTTTAGCGATGATGGGGCGGTGCTAGTCAAACCCGGTCTCAGTGCTAAGGCGCAAACAGTTCTAAGCGTTTCCAACGTGCCGCTCCTTTCTCTAGAAGCCCCGCACCGCTTACAAATGGCGCGCCATCGAAAGAGTTTCGGCTTTGAGTAGCCAAAGGTTCCTATGGCACGAGAAAATCAGTGAGTGGCTGTGGGACCCTTAGACAAGAAGTCGATCCCGCTACTAGCGGGGTGTCGAAGCCGACACAAGTTACGCATCCAAATGTTCTTGCTGAATGGAACGGGCAGGGAGATTGTCGGCCAGCTTCGGACAGACCGCGCCCACGGTTCCGTCGAGGGTTTGCTCTAAGGGAGCAGGGGTGAAAACGCTCGCGTGTTCGCCACGCAAACAGGCAAGGTCCACAGACGCCAAGTGACGGTCAACGTGAAACCTTTAACGCGTGGGCCTGTAGCCCTTGGCGGCGTCTTGATCGGGCTCGGTCATGACCCGTCCGCTCGCTGTTGTGCTGCCCTTCGCACGGCTCGCGTGATTTCCGGAGGGCGTCAAGAGGATGGTCGCGAGGGTAACCGTTCCGACAAGCAGGACGCCCAAGGCAAACGCGCCTTTATGGACGATGGACCGCCGGTGCGAGGACGGGACGGAGTCAGGCGGCGGCTCTTGAGATGCCGTCATCCGTGGCAACGTCGCGCTGCAACGCGGGCAGTTTGCGGGACCGAAGCGGGCTTCAGCCCCACATTCGTCGCAGAAAATCGACGGGACGGCGGTCATCGCTTCTCTCAACTATGGCTTCGCGTGATCGCTTGCTCGATGTGGGCTGTGGCGGCTTTAGACGCTGGATCCGTCGAACGCATCCGATTAGTCCGGGTCGCCCATGAAAGCAAGAACGTCGTCAAGGAACTCGGACTCGTATTTCTCGAATTCCGGTGTGCCCACAGGGAAGTCGTTCGGATTGGGCTTGCCTTGCGCTTTCCGCAGGGTGGCGACGGTCAGGCCAATGGATTTGGCCGCGTCGTGCAAAGAAGCGCTGGGCGTGATTTCGAAGGGTTTTTTATCGTTCATGCCGCGCTTAACGGCAGCTGCGCAGAAGACTTTATGGAATCAACCCTCCAAACGCGGGCCATCGTGTCCGGGTCGGGCGGGCCTTCATCTGATGGGAGCTGATAGCCTCCTCTTTTGTTGATCGACATAGAGCAACCTTGGCCTAGGAGGTCGGGAGGCAAGGCCGGGTAAAGAGAAGATGGGCGTGACGGGGGCTGCAAAGGAGAAGGCCGAGCAATTTGGGTCGTCGTCGGGCGAGGTCCGCGATTTCAAGCCGCCTCGTCGTTGGAAAGTGAATTTCCACTATATATAGTGATTTATCGTCTAGAAACACAAGATATTGTGGAGATTCGTTCCGTCGCACGATACAATGCCTCAATCGAACCTAGGCGACGTCGATTCTTTTGGGAGTGGGGCAAAAAATCAACTTATTTGGTTGAATTTTTGCTACTTAACTCTTGCGTTTCACGGCTGCGCGCACTAAAATTGACCCTACTTAAGTTAGGTAACGAGACAGGGGTCAAAGATGGCACTCACCGCATTCGGCAAAGCCGTGCGGAAGGCGCGGGTCGACGCAGGGCAGACGCTTTTGACGATGGCTGAGGAACTAGGCACGACCGCATCGTTCCTCAGCGCGATGGAAACAGGCCGCAAGAAGGTGAGCGATCAATGGGTTTCGAAGATCGAAGCGTTCTTCGAAGACAAGGGGCATCCGATTGCTGAACTTGCGAAGCTTGCAGCAGTATCGAATGAAGTTGTTCCGATTGATGGCCTTCCGCTGCAGCAGCAAATGCTAGTGGCTGGCTTCGCGAAGTCTGAGTTCACGGCCGAAGAACTGAAGGTGGTCGCACAGTTTCTCGAAAAGATTAACAAACGAAAAAAGGCATGAAATGCATGACGCGGGTCTCTTACCCTACCAATTAAGAGGTAATCGTGTGACGCCGTTGGATGCCGATGAAGTGGTACATAGCGCTAATCGTTTCTGCGCTATGTTTCGCATCAATCGGAGAACTCTCGGGAGCATGGCAGGATTTATCGAGCAACTCGCCACGTACCATATCTGTGTCGATTTGATCGAGGATGAGCAGTGGTGGTGGGGAACCGATGCCGTCTGCGACCCGAGCAAGTTCAAGATCGTGCTGCCGGAAGGTCTTTATCGAAGGGCCTGCGCCGGTGAGCGAGATGCAGTGAGCACCTTATTCCACGAGCTTGGCCATCTTGTGCTAGGGCATAAGGCGCTGCTGCACAACGAAAAGAGCGGACGGCCAACGAAAGAAGAAGACGCTGAATGGCAAGCCGATCTTTTTTCTGACCACGTCTTATCGAGACTCGGTTTGCAGCCGATCTGTCAGTTGACGCTCGACTTTTCCGAAGGGCAGTAAAAAGGCCCAACGTTAGCGCGTTGAGCCTTCCGAAAAATGCAAAACTCAACAGATCCCATGAGCTTTGCATCTTGGTTACTACTGTGTGAGAGCAGAAATGATAGTTCCGCGGGCCGGGTACTGTCAACGACCAAGTTCGATGTTGGGGTCGTTTCTGGGAGCATTCGATGCCTCAAAACGAAACTGAACAGGTCATTTATCGAATGACCATCACGGTCAAAGGTCGCGTGATTCGTCGCCCTGACGGCCGTCCGTTTCGCATTGTGCTGCGCGGCAACAAGCAGAAGCAGTAACCGTCGGCACATGACGAAGAAATGAGCGACTCGCGGGAAGCCATCATTGGCTTCCCGCTGTCCGACGAACTTGGAATTGATATGCCAAACAAAATCTTTGTTGAACGTCGCCCTGAAGGCGACTATGCGGTTCGGCGCCCCAACTCGCAACGGGCGAGCGACGTACTTCCGACTCAGCGCGAAGCGATTGAACGTGCGAGAGAGCTCAATAGGGGGCACGACCCGCTCGTCGAGCGCGTTCGTAATACAGACAAAGGAGGTCGTGATAAGTGGCGCAAACCATGACCGTCCTGCTCGCAAGTTTGCGTTTTAATCCATAAGCAGTTATCGCCCTTTTTAGCGACAATCTGTGCGTTTTGGAACGTGCGCAGCCCGGGAACTCGTCCGTCATCGGCTACTTGGAACGCCAGATCGTCTGCGCCGATGACGGCTTCGATAACGAAGCCCAGCGAGCGCTGCGTCCGCGATACTGAGCGCCGCTTGCCGCGAAAGCCCTCAGGCATTACTGAATCTGTCCGAACGGATTGCATACCCGGCTATCCTGTTCTTCATCGCGCACGCCTGATGGTCGTATCACTTAGATTCTGACGATTAACACGAGCTGGTCTGCGAACCGACAACGAGCTGCGCGATCTCCGCTGTCGCGACAACACCGCGAGTATCAAGCGGCGGCGCAGCCAACTGCTTGACATAACGCAGTCGTGTCGCGCGTTGACATGCATCACCATGCGTTTGATGTTTCCCTTCAAAAACATAGCGCCATAGCGCCTGCGTCGGGGCGTTATCTACACGGTTATCCACGTAATCTGTGGATAACTGAACACCTCAGCCTGCGCGCGACCGGGAGCGGGAAGCGGCTCTCCACCGATTCGACAGCGACCTCATCGAATTCCGGAGTCGGCCAGTAGGCGACGCTCGCCAGAGATATCAGCGGACGTTCAATTGACCGCTCTTATCGTGGCAAGAACCATTCCGGTTCGTCCTTGAGCTGACCGCAGGCTCCCTTCAAAAGCATGCTGTTCGCATCCCTGAGGACTTGACATGTCGCTGGCTCGAGTCTCAGCAGACCGCTCGCAATCGCTTTGCGCATGTTTGCAAGACGACGTCGGTGGCAGTTTCCACCAGTTGTCGCGCGAGAAAATCTCGACTCCCACCAGGTGCTCTGCGACATCGCTCTCGAACCCTTCTTGCGTGCAGGTCATTTATCCCTCGTTATTCATTGCGGCGCTGAAGGGCGCCGCTGTTTTGGTTCGCTCGCGCGGCTGGGCAGTTCTCCGGGCGTGCAACTGAGATAGCGCGTATAGTGGTCGCACATGCCGCTCAAGGTGTGCAAGGGAGTGAGCATGGAAAACCAATCGTGTGTGCCCTATCGCGGGTACACCATCGATGTGCGCGTCGTTTCTAGCAAATCGCCGTCGCTTGACGGCCAGCAGGTCCGGTACGCCGTCTCTTGGACGATTCTTTCGTTCGACTCGGGTGCTGCGCCGGTCGTCAGCCTTCCTGAGCAGCTCAATTTCCTGACGCCCGATGACGGATTCCGATATGCGGAACGGCAGGCCAAGAGGTTCATCGACGGGTGCGCCAACGATGAAAGTGCTGGCGCGGCACCAGACTGAACAGTTTTTTTTCGCTATGTCAGGTTCGCTCAGAACTGGGATGTTTCGTTGTCACGCTTCCATCCACTTTGCTCGCCGAATTTCAAATTCTCGGCATAGTGGGTGAGTACGCCCGTTATGCGCGTACTCGCGAGTCGTTTTCGCTCATTCGTGCCTGTGCATCAGTCATTCGACGTCGAAATAGCAGTGGGCTTCTCAAACCGTCATTCCTCGATTCGCAAAACGCGCACAATGAATTTCTTGTTGTGTTTCGCTACCGATGGAATTCCTCATGCCGCGCTTGATTAAGGTTGGAAATCATGAATACCACGTCGTGGTACACCCGCTAGTTGCTGGCGGCTTCGCTTTCACTGTTGTAGATATAGATCTGACAGGGCCCAAGATCACCGAGGCCCGCCACGACAGCGCAGTGATGTTTCCTACCGAAGAGGATGCATACAGCCGCGGCTCAGCCTACGCACGTCGGCGCGCTCGGCTCTATAGACGTTGACTTGTCGCAGTAGCGGTACGGCGCAACCAATGAACCTCCCGGGTAAGTGCTCCAGCAGTTCGCATGGCTATCTAGGACGTTCCTTCATAACTGCACCACCTCAACTACCTGTGCTGCGCTTGGACGGAGGTCGCTTCTTCAAACAGCGAATCGTCAACAAGACGTTTTGAATTCAAGTCACACACGAGTGCTTGGCCGACATTTTTGGTTCTGACGGCTCCGTTAGAAGTGCATAACAAAGCGTTGCATGAATCACCAAAGAATCGTTTTCATCGCAACCCGGAAGATGATGACGGGCACCAATTCGCCGGCTAAAGTCCTACGTGCGGACATCAGGACGTTCTCTGCGGTCGGCGACGATAGCGTCCATCGACGGAGGGAGGTTCCCCCAAAGTTGAACGTCGAAAGGCTGCGCGCGACATGTGTCATGTACGACGTGGCACGGAACGCAGCGGCAGGCGCGGCGGCGTTCTAAAAAAGCGGCCTGGATACCTTCGTCGATGCTCGCCGCCTCGGCGGCAAGATGAGTGGAACCGCTCGGCGTTGCGCCCTTGGAGAAGCCGTAGCGATCTGTCTAGCGACGGCTTCCCGGATCGGTGCGAGTGGCATTGTCGCGAGCGACCGTTCAAGCCTTGGAAGCAGCCGTTCAAATGGCTCCAGTCCAACTGGCGGCAACGGGTCGTTTAGTGCCGGCGGGCGACACACGCCATTCGGCTACGGGCTTGCCCAGATCATAAGTTCAACCGCGTCGTACGAGTACGCTCTTCCTGAAGGGATATGATTTCGCCTAGCGTACAGGGTAGGTATCCAGTGGTGATAACACTGCAAAGTCGCTCGAAGCATCTCCGACCTGACTCGCGGGGACGACATGTCTTCCTTCGTCGAGCGGCCGACTGACGTCAAGCGTCTCATCGATTACATACGAAGTGCAGCGCCCGACGCAGCCAAGATCGACCCGGAACGGATGGGTTTTTCGGCTTTTCGCGCGGCGGCTACACCGGACTAGTGTTGGCCGGCGGTAACCCGGATTTCCAGCACGCCGATATTTCGCCGCAAGGTCCCATTCACGATTGGAAAGCCTACGGCCCAGAGCGCCCACGTCACCACGACATCGAGGGCCAGCCCGGTGGCAATCGCGAACATATAGCGGCTTACGTGAGTCCAGAGCGAGACGCCCGGTGCGGTACGCGCCAACGACAGAAACGTGACCGCCGCGCTCGCCACGAAAATCGTCAGTCCGTGAACCTCACCCACGGTTGTACCGTTGTTTCAGATTGGCGCGATCGCGAATATGTCCACTGCATCGGCGGCACAAATCACAGTCAGCACGATCCAGAGCCGTCGCCATCTGGTCGCTGAGACCCCCTGCTTCAAAATCATCTGGTCTTTTCCAGTGTGAGTCGAGTCCGCTCAACGCGTCCAACTTTCATAGCGAAGATCGCGTACGCGCATAAATTCGCGCACGTTGTTGGTAACGACGATTGCACCGGCGCTGATAGCGTGTCCCGCGATTGCGGAGTCGTTATCGCCTATCGGTGTGCCGAGCTTTGCAAGCTCAACCCGTATTCTTGTCGTCGCATCGACCGCAGCAGAATCCCACGGCAACACGCCATCAAGCCTTGCGACGAAACCAGATACCATCCCTGCAGGCTTTGGCGACGCTTTCTTGCCAATAGAACCGAACCGCATTTCGGCATATGTAATGGCCGATATAACGATGCGCTCCTGAGCGTCAACACATGCTTGCAGACGCTCCAACAGCGCCGTGGGGCGCTCGCGCATGATGAACAAACAGATATCCGTGTCGAGCATGTACAACTGCGTCACTTCCCCGCCTCCGGTGAGCCCTCTTCGGAACCGCTCAAGTCAAACCGGCCAGAGCCGATCACGGCGGGGCGCTCGGCGAGGAAATCTGCATCCGCCAACGGCTCTTGTGCAAACGACGTCCAGTTAGGGCGTGCGGGGCGCAGGATTATCGTGTCGCCTTCGCGGTGAATCTCTAGCTCGGTCACGCCCTCGTACTGCATATCCTTTGGGATACGAACCGCTTGATTGGCGTTGTTTTTGAAGATGGAAACGGTACGCATAGTTACCTCCTTGACGTTCCCTCCATTGTATGCATATGTTTCCATATGTCAATGTAACGCGCGGACATATGCCTGCTATCGGCATGAGCGCCATTCCTGTTTAATCCGGGCTCGAGACTGCCGCTAGCCAGTCATGCCGTCGCGTGGAAAGACAGCACTCACGTGAAGCGGCTTGACGGAAACAACGGTCTCCTGCTCGCTGCCACTATCGACAAGCTCTTCGATCAGTATCTAATCGCCTTCGAACCGTCGACGGGCCAGATGCTTCTTTCTAGGACGCTGGCGCCGGCAGATCGTCAGAAGATGGGGCTGGCTCTCAATATCCGGCAAAGCCTGTCGACTAAGCAGGCTGCTTATCTTGCCCGCCATCGCGAGTGACGAGTCGTCTTATAAGGATAACTAAGGAAAATCGATAAATTCCTTTATGTCAATCGACGAAAGGGTTGCTTTGACGAAAGGTTGCTAACAAATTTCTGAACCCGAAGGCGCTCCTTTTCGGCTCAGTACCGCTGCCGCAGTTTGTCGGCCGGGTGCAGGGCCTGTCGCGATACAACTGGTTGAATTGGGATTAGCTGCTTGTAACGGGCGCGGCGTTTGACGTCACTTATCGGAATTTAGAGTCTTGGAAACCTTTTACTGCTAGAGAATATCCAGAACCTTGTCAACGCTGATGAATCGAAACTCGTACGCACCATTACCCATGCGATGGATGGAACCAGCACATGGGTAGGGAAAGTGCGCGGGAATTATTATGGTTTCAGTGTCGGCGTGGGTTTCGAAGAACGCGCGTCTTGATTGCCGAGACTGCTCAGGATTGACACAGAATCTGGTATTCCAGTCCGGTTGTTCGCATTGAAAAGGGGTGTGGAACAGATCGCCAGAGATGACTGCCCGCCGTCCTTCGCTTTCGATGCAAACTCCGACGTGACCTGGCGTGTGCCCCGGGAGTGGAATCAAGTGAATTGACGAATTGATGACATGTCGATGACCGATGATATCGGCTTGCCCCGCCTCAAACAACGGCAGAATGCTGTCTCCGATGTAGTCTCCCGTGCGTTCGAGTGGCGACTCGGCCGATTCACTCGTCCAGAAATCGAACTCTTCTTTAACGAAAAGGTACCGCGCCTTCGGGAAGGTAGGCCGCCACCTGCCGTCTTCGTAGTACGTGTTGCACCCTACGTGGTCAACGTGCAAATGAGTGGCCAGCACCAGATCAATATCGTCGACGCCGACGCCATCGGCCTCGAGCCGATCCAGCCAGCCGAACCTTGCGTGATTGAACTCGGGCCGCGCTCTTTCCTTGCAGTCCCCGACACACGTATCCACCATCAGCCTTATACTCTCGCTTTCTATCAGGAAAGCCTGTATGGCGATGACTAGCCGCCCGCTGCGCACGTCGTACAACTTGCGATCAGAAGACGCGCGGGATGCCGACATGGATTGCTCCGTTGCGTCAGGATAGATCTCCTGCCATCGCAACAGGGGTGCCACTGATTCAGCGATCACAGTGACTTTGACATCGCCTATTCGAAGTTGATACACGAGCGGCTGATGCTGATGAGAAGCCAATAGACTGTGCATGATGACGCAACGCAAAGGGGGTGGTAGATCAATGCCGCGCTGTGAAGAGGTGGTGAACGTCATTGGCGGCAGAGACGCCGCCACGACAGTCACGCTGCTTCGTTTGCGGACAACGCTTGACGCACTGGTTGCCATGACCTGTTCTTGAGCAGATCCAGTGCGACATCGACGATCATGTCTTCTTGACCGCCCACCATTTTCCGTCTGCCCAGTTCGACCAGAATATCGACGGTCTTCAGGCCGTACTTGTCGGCCGCGAGTTCGGCATGACGCAAGAAGCTGGAATAGACGCCGGCATAGCCGAGCGCAAGCGTTTCGCGATCGACACGTACCGGCCGATCCTGCAGCGGACGGACGAGATCATCAGCAGCGTCCATGAGCCGGTATAGATCGCAGCCGTGATTCCAGCCCTGTCGCTCGGCCGCTGCAATGAAAACTTCTAGTGGCGCGTTGCCTGCGCCGGCGCCCATGCCGGCCAAACTCGCATCGATGCGATCACAGCCCTCCTCCACGGCAACCAGCGAATTCGCGACACCGAGACTTAGATTGTGATGCGCATGCATCCCAGTTTGCGTACTGGCGCTTAGCACATCCTTGAATGCGCGAAATCGATCTCTGACATCGTTCATGCCCAGCGCACCGCCAGAATCGACGACGTACACGCACGTCGCGCCGAAACTTTCCATCAGCTTGGCCTGCTCGGCAAGCTTTTCGGGCGTAGTGATATGGCTCATCATGAGAAAGCCGACCGCGTCCATCCCAAGTTCGCGAGCAAACTCGAGGTGCTGGCGCGATACGTCGGCTTCGGTGCAATGCGTCGCGACGCGTACCACCCGCGCACCTGCATCGAAGGCATGGCGCAGATCGTGAGTGGTGCCGATGCCTGGTATCAGCAGCGTGGCGATTTTCGCAGTATTGACGCTTTCGGCAGCGGCGGCAATCCACTCGACGTCGCTGTGGGCGCCGAATCCATAGTTGAAACTCGATCCTTCGATACCGTCACCGTGGGCGACCTCAATGCTGTCAACCCCGGCATCGTCGAGCGCCGCAGCGATCGACTTCACTTGCGCAATGCTGTATTGATGACGGATTGCGTGGCTGCCATCGCGCAGGGTAACGTCGGAAATGTAGAGTGTTTTGCTAACAGAAGTCATTGCGTCGTCTCCTTGTATCCGCGCGCGATGCCAGCGGCGATCCGGCGCTCTGCCATCATGTCACCACAGGCGAGTGCAGCCGACGTCATAATGTCGAGATTGCCTGCATACGAAGGCAAATAATGCGCTGCGCCTTCCACCTCGAGAAACACCGATGTCTTGAGACCGTGCTTCAATCCAAGCCCCGGTACGTTGAGCGGCGTGTCCGGAGGAATTTCGTCGAACTGCACCGCCTGCTTAAGGCGGTATCCTGGAACGTACATCTGTACCTTGCGCACCATCTCAGTGATGCTTGCCTCAATGACTGCCTTATCGGCTTGTTCGGACAAGACGAAGACGGTGTCACGCATCATCAACGGCGGCTCTGCCGGATTCAGCACGATGATGGCTTTACCGCGTGCCGCACCTCCCAACGCTTCGATCGCAGCGCGTGTCGTTTCTGTGAATTCGTCGATATTTGCGCGCGTGCCTGGCCCTGCCGATCGGCTGGAGATGGATGCAACGATCTCTGCATAGTGGACCTTGACAACACGCGAGACCGCAGCGACGATAGGAATCGTGGCCTGACCGCCGCATGTGACCATATTCATATTTGTCGCGTTCTCGTCTTCGAGATTGATCGCGGGAATTACATACGGGCCGATCGCGGCAGGAGTCAGGTCAATCACCTGGATGCCATGAGCCTGCAATACGTCATTGTGGCGTCTGTGCGCCCCTGCTGACGTCGCATCGAATACGATATCGATTTCCTTGAACACATCGAGTTTCAAGAGACCGTCGATGCCTTCTGCGGTCGTCGCTACATCCATACGTGCCGCACGAGCCAATCCTTCAGACCTCGGGTCGACGCCGACCATCGCAGCCATCTGCAGGTGTCTGCTATTACGCATCACCTTTATCATTAGATCGGTTCCGATGTTGCCAGGCCCAATAATGGCGACTTTTACCTTGTCGTTCATGTGTGACTCCAAATGTGACTGGTCGCAAAAGCAACACAGGGCGTTGCTTCAGTCTTTGACGTTGAAACTCGCGCTTCCCAGTTGTTCCATGTCGACCGAAACATGTTGTCCGGGCCTGATCCATTCAGCCGGAGTCGCGCCGCCGGCCATCACAATCCACCCTGCTTGCAGCGGCTCCCCCGCTCGAGCGGAAACACGCGCCGCGGCTACCAGTGAACGGAGCGGATGACCAAGCAATGCAGCCGTTGATCCGACTTGAACGACGCGCCCATCGATGTTCAGGGTTAGACCAAGGTTAGAAAAATCGATGTGCGGGTCACGCCAGGCACCGATTACGAAGCCGCTAGACGACGCGTTGTCCGCTATCACTTCTGGCAGTGAGAACTTGAAGTCCTTGTATCGCGAGTCGATGATCTCAAGCGCGGGAGCGATAGCTTCGACTGCGGCCAACGCTTGTGGGGCAGTCACGTCGCCTTCAAGCGGTCGCTTCAAGATGAAAGCGATCTCCGGTTCAACGCGCGGATGCACAAAGCGCGAGAAATCGATTGCCGTGCCCTCCTCAACTTGCATGTCAGCCGTCAAACGCCCCCAGATCACATCCGACAAGCCCATCTGAGCCATCTTGGCGCGGCTGGTGAAGCCCATCTTCACACCTACGCGCCGCTGGCCTCGTTCGATGCGCCGTTGAATGGACGCGGCCTGAATGGCATACGCCGTATCAAGCGACAGACGCCCTGCAGGATCGAACTGCGAAACTTCTGTCGCATTCACTGCCGCCTCATCGAGCAGCATTGCATATTCCAAAACATTGATCATTGATGTGCCTTACTCACGTCGTGATCGAAAAGTGCGCGCACGGAACCAAGACCGCTTATCCGTGCCTCGAAGGCGTCGCCGGGGTTGACGCCGACCATAGGCCCTAATGCGCCTGATAGAACCAGGTCGCCCGCCTTCAAGGGCGTGCCACGCGCAGTCATCGTTCGTGCTAGCCAAACAACCGCATTGAGCGGGTTTCCCAGGCATGCCGCTCCGGCACCTACGGATACTAGACTTCCCTGCCGTTCCATCGACATCCCGCAAAGACGCAAGTCGAAACTCGATAGCTTGCGCGGCGCGCTGCCTAGCACGTACGCGCCCGACGATGCGTTGTCAGCGATCGTATCGGTGATGCGGATATTCCAGTCGGCGATGCGACTACCCACGATTTCGAGTGCTGGCAATGCGTACTCGACCGCATTCAGAACGTCGACGTGGCCCGGATTCGGCACTTCGATATCTCGGCCCATGACGAAAGCGATCTCGGCCTCGATCCTCGGTTGGTGGAGAATCGAGACGGGAATGGGTTCTCCGTCGCCATAGCCCATGTTGTCGAACAACATGCCAAAGTCGGGCTGATCGACCCCGAGTTGCTTCTGCACAGTCAGCGAGGTCAAGCCAATCTTGCACCCTACCAGGCGGCGACCGTTGGCAAGATGATGATCAGTATTGATACGTTGGATCGCGTAAGCATCCTCGATGCTCATATGTTCATAGGTCTCACGCAGTGGCGCGATACACTTACGTGTCATTGCTGCATCGCGCAGCGCGGCCGCAGCCTGTTGAGTGTCCATAAGCTTTTTAATCTCTCCAAAGTCGACAACGAACGTCATTCCAGCGACGGGGACACGACCTAAAAGAACATGCTCTCAAGCGCCGCGCCGGGATCCTCGGCTCGAATCAGTGCTTCGCCAACGAGAAAGTTGTTGACCCCGATCGAACGAAGCATCTTCACATCGTCTCGGGATCGAATGCCGGACTCCGAAATGACGGTTCTGTCCTCGGGTATCAGGTGCCGAAGTGCAATGGTTGTCGCGACGGACGTCTCGAACGTTTTGAGATCGCGGTTGTTCACACCGATGAGAGGTGTCTTCAGCGCAAGCGCCCTTTCCGCCTCCGCGGCGTTGTGCACTTCGACGATCACCGCCATCCCAAGGTCAGACGCAACGCTTTCGAGTCCCTTTATCGCGTGAACATCGAGCAGCGCTGCGATAAGGAGGATGCAGTCGGCTCCCATAGCACGCGCCTCCCAAATCTGGTACGCGTCGACGATAAAGTCCTTCCTAAGCACCGGAAGGCATGTGGCCGAACGTGCGGCACGAAGATCTGATGCGCTTCCGCCGAAGAAATCCCGATCCGTCAGTACCGAAAGGCATGCCGCACCCGCCCGCTCGTATGAGCGTGCGATGCTGGCAGGCTCGAAGTCCAGCCGCAGAACGCCTTGCGCCGGGCTGGCCTTTTTCACCTCGGCTATGACGCCGGGCAGGCCCGCGCTACTCTTCGCGCGCAACGCACCGGCAAAATCTCTGACATCTCCGGTCGTCGCGATCTTCTTTAGTTCGGGAAGCGGCATGCGCTCGCGAGCCAGCCTGACCTCCTGAGTCTTGAGTTGGACAATTCTTTCTAGAATGGTGCTCATACCGATATCCGAAGCCTTCGTCTTTCCAACATCACGTTATTAGTTAGTGCTACGTCCAACGCGTGCAACTCGTTAGTGAAACGGCGGGTCGGCGTCAGACCGCATCCGGCCTTTCAGAACTTGTGACGAATCCCGGCCACTACGGCCACTTGTTCTTTCGTACTCGATGGAGAGGACAAGAACAGAACAGCTGGTGCGTTCGATCCTGACGCACGAATATAGTTGGCGAACGCAAATACATCCGTTCTCTTGGAAAGGAAGTACTCTACACTCAGCTGCCCCTGGTTCCAGTGCGGGTTCGACGATACGCCCCCGTAAGCGCCGCGGGTATAGAGATATGCAGCCGACAAGAAGAAGGCCGGCGTCACTCTGTACTGACCGACCACGCTCAGATTGTCGAGATGCAAACTTGTGTTGTCGAGATAGTTGTACCGGACATCAGAGACGATGCCTCCCAGGCTCAACTTCTCGAAGTTATACTCTGCCCCACCGGCGGCTACGCGCTGTTTACGTACGCCGACCGAGTTGCTGAGAGGACTGGTATGGAACAGTTGAAAGGGCGCACCAGCATAATCGTCCGATACCGCACCGCTCGGATTCGCGGTTCCGGGGTGGTCTATTTCTAAATAGACGAGCGAATATCGCTGACTGGTCAGGGCGTAATTGAGCCCAGCGCTGAATGCGCGGTTCTGCTGGAAACTGCCTGCCTTGTTGCTGAACGCATATAGCGCCTCAAACCCAAATCCGCCCCATACCGGGCTCGCATATTTGACCGAGTTGCTGTACCGAAAATTGCCTTCGATGTTGTCGTTGCTACCTACGCTGACACCAAGGCCCGGGCCCATCGCCTGTGGTTCAATACGGTCAAGGTAGTCCCATAGCATGTCGTACTGTCGACCGACAGTGAGCGTCCCGTAAGTCGAACTCGACAATCCGACAAACGCCTGCCGGCCGAACATTCGCCCGCCTTGCCCAAGCTTGCCGCTGTTACTATCGAAGCCGTTCTCGAGCGTTCCAACCGCGGATAAGCCGCCGCCCAGATCCTCGCCTATCTTGAATCCAACTCGATTGTTCTGGTTGGCGCCGCTGATCATCGTCCAGTTGGTGTGCCCCCCCTGATTGCTCAAGTAACCGAGCCCGTTCGAGATGATCCCGTACAAGGTTACCGAGCTCTGAGCTAACGCAGTCGCAGACGCACATAACGACACGACAAGCATACCTAACTTTAGCCTCATGACGACGCCTTTTTTGGTTGGTACTCCGCACTGGAGCATGACTCGTTGCTGTTGAATTGAGCCGTGACAGTTCCGCTATTGCCGTAACGTACGGTCTACTGGTTTATCCCTCAGATCGGCTTCCCTGCGCTCGACTCCCAGTTCCTCATCAGCGCGTTGCTTGGCAGGGTCTCATCGATCATTTTCTTGGCGGTCTGGATTCCGGCGACCGGCAGCCCTGTGGGATCGAGAACGCCAATCTGTACCAGGACCGACGCCTGATCCCAGTAGATGTGCTCGTTATAGAGCTTGTCCCCTCGGAAGCAGATCACGGCGAGCATCGGAATCTCGATGTACTTTCCAGTGGGCGCGAGCCCGGGAAGCATCCAGTCAATTTCGCGATCGTGAGTGGCGCAGAAAATGAACTCATCGACGATGCGGTCCGCGCCGATGGTGCGCGAGACTGGAATGAAATGCGTGTCCGCCGGATTGGCGTGAACGAAGTGATACTTGTAGAACCGTTTCAGATCCTTGTAGCCTACTCCGCCCGTCATGGTCGGCACGTGATTGACATACGGAGCGGCCACCATGGTTGGCAAGATCGCATCGACATCGCGCGAATCGAACTCGTGGTAGCAGTGCAGTTCCCAGAGAGAATTCAGGTCGTAGATGGGTCCGAGCACTTTGCGCAACAGCGCGATAGTGCGCGAATAAGCCATCATCGCGGCCGGCTTGTCGAAGTGTTCACGTTGCGGAGTCGCAAAAGCGTGGTCACACCCTGAATACACGTACTGTTCGACTCCAGGTACTTTAGAGAGTGCCGACTGGATCGTCTCGCGTGTTGCCTCGGGACAAAGTGCGTCTTCCCCGGCGAAATGGAAAACCATCGGGCATCGGATCGACGACGCGTCATCCAGATACGCATCGAGTCCCACACCGTAGTAACTCACGGCGCAGTCGACATCGGTGCGTGCGGCAGCCAGCATCGCGAGTTTGCCGCCCAGACAATAGCCCACCGCGCCGACTTTTCCAACGTGTTGCTCGAGCGAACGGAGGCTCTTGATCGTCGACGAGATGTCCCTCATCGCGAGATCGACATCGAACTCGTTGTTATATCGCAGCGCCGTGGCGAAGTCCTCGCCGGTGTAGCCGAGATTGACGCCAGGCTTCATGCGCCAGAACAGATCAGGCACGAGCACGACGTAGCCTTCTTCGGCAAATCGATCGGCCATATCCATCATGTAGGCGTTGATGCCAAAGATTTCCTGCAACAGGATCAAGCCCGGTCCCGAACCTTGCCGCGGCCGCGCGAGATATGCATAGAAGGTTTGGCCGTTTCCAGCGTCAATGTCAATGTATTCACCGTTCATGATCTTCCTCGTTCGTTACTCGATGCAACGTGATTGCGGCTCCGGAGAGTCCTCAGAGCGTCAAAAGGCGCGCGTGCAGGGCCTGACGATCCGCGGCCAATCCACGAGCGATTTCCTGTGCCATCGTGCCCATATAGACTTCGTCCGCGTCGCCTTCCAATGCTGCAAGCACGGCGTCGACTGCTTCTCCGACCGGGATTTTCGGGGGCGGGACGTTCCGGCTCATTTCCGTGTCGATCGGTCCGGGAAGGACAGAAACAACCCGGACGCGATGCGGCGCGAGTTCGGCTCGCGCGCCTTCCGTCATTCGAAGGGCCGCAGCCTTCGATGCACTTAGCGACGCCATCGACGGCAGGGCGACGCGCGCGAGTATCGAGAGAATATTGATGATGGCGCCGCCGTCCGATTTGAGCGCGGGCGAAAACGCGCGCATCATGTTCAAGGTCCCGAAGTAGTTCACTTCCATCTCGGCGCGCGCCGCTTCTGCGTCATTGGCCTCTAGTACCGGCTGGGTTCGGTTCAGTCCTGCGTTGTTAACGAGTAGCGTGGTGTCTCTGGCGTTCGACGCCGCCCTCGCCACCTGTCCGATGTTCGTGATGTCTATTTCAACCGGTACGACGCGCGGATCGCCGTCAGCGACGCCTCCCAACTCCTTGACGCCCGCATAAACCTTGCGTGCGCCTCGCTTCAACAACGCTTCGACCAGTCCCGCACCGAGCCCACGGTCGGCGCCTGTCACGAATGCTACGCAGCCTTCAACTTGCATTGCAACCTCCTGAACCGGACGGACGCGTCAGGTTAAAAAAACGTTGGGAATTGACGCCGAGAATCTTCTCCTTCGCTGTGTCGCTTAGCTGCGGGTGATTCGTTACCAGGTCGCCAACCAGCTTCTCGCCGAGCGGAAACGGATAGTCGGAGCCGAGCAACACACGGTCTTCGCCCATCGTCTCGACGAGTAAGCGCAGCGCGCCATCGCTGAAGACCGCACTATCGACATGGAAGCGATCGACGTATGAAGCTGGTGGATTCGGGCAATTCTCTCGAACGATGTCTCGTTGCTCCCACGCGTTCTGCACGCGCCCCAACAAGAACGCGAAACTGCCGCCGCCGTGGGCGAAGCAAAGCTTGAGCGTTTTGGGGATGCGTTCGAACGCGCCCGAGAGAATCAGCGACACTATGCTTAACTGAGTTTCAGCCGGCATGGCGACGAGCCATGGCAACATCCACTTATTCATGCGCCCGTCCGTCATCATGTCCCATGGGTGCACCAGCACCGGTATATCGTCGTTAGCGCAATGCATGAGGAACGTCACTAGGTGCTCGTCGTCGAGATCGCGCGGGCCGAGGTGATTGCCGATCTGCACGCCCCGATGACCGGCACGGTGTGCGCGCGTAGCTTCGCGGCATGCGAGTTCCACATCCTGCAGCGGCACTTGAGCCAGCGGCATCAGGCGCTGCGGCGCGTGCGAGCAAAACTCCAGGGCGCGATCGTTCATACGCATGGCCCATTCATGCGCCGCTACGGCGTCGTATCGATACCCGAACATCACGGGTGTCGCGCACATGAGCTGAATGTCTACGCCGCACCTGTCCATTTCGGCGATCCGCGTGGCGGGGTCCCACAAAGCGCGATAGACGGGTCGGAAGTCACGCTCGCCTGTCATGATCATCCCGGTTTCCCCGTCGGCCTCGATCCTGAGCCATGGCGCATGTTGTGGGTCGAGCGCCCGTGCTTCGTTCTGCGAAATTCGCGGAAAAAAGTGGGAATGCATGTCAATTCGAACTGTCATGTTGATTCGCTTTCGGCAGGTTCGGTTAATCGGTTCGGCCTTGCTTGCCCGGATGAACGACGCCACAACGTGGACAGCGACGCTTGTCTTCCGATGCGTAAAAGGCGTCGAAGAGCGGCGGCAGGTCGTTGACAATGTTCTTGAGTTGCAACTCGACGCGATGAACGCGCTCTCCACATGCATCGCAATACCACTCGAACCCGTCCAATGTGCCTTCGGGGCGTTGGCGCTCTATCACAAGGCACGCGCTACCCGACTCCGGTCGCTGCGGCGAATGGCGTACGTGCGGCGGTAACAAGAACACATCGCCCTCGTTCAGTTCGATGCGCTCGCGCTTGCCGTCGATCCACAAATTGAGGTATGCGTTGCCGCGCAGCTGATAGAAGAACTCTTCGAGCGGATCGTCGTGGTAGTCGGTTCGATAGTTCGGTCCGCCCACCACCGTGACGATGAAGTCACTGTCTTGCCATACCTGCTGGTTGCCCACCGGCGGCTTCAGAAGGTGCGCGTGTTCGTCGATCCAACGTTCGAAATTGAACGGCTTTCCGTAACTCAGCATGCTTGTCTCACTCAAAGGAATCGATATGTCCAAGTGCGGCTTGCTTTTCAACGTACCGGCAGATAGGCGACGGCCTTCATCTCGACAAGCAGATGTGGATGCGGCAACTGGTGAACGGCGACAGTCGTTCGGGCTGGACCCGTCTCGTCGAAATATTCCGCATACGCTTCGTTGTAGCCACCAAAATCGCTCATGTTCACGAGGTACGCAGATATCTCGACAAGATTCGAAAGGTCCGCGCCCTCGCTCTTCAGTATGTCGCGCATGTTTTCGATCACCGCGCGCGTCTGTCGACGGATATCGAGCGCGGCAGTGCCAAATTCATCAGCGAATGCACCATCGATCGTGTTGTCCGGACGTCGAGAACTGGTACCCGATACGAACAGGAAATCACCGGCTCGCGTGATGTGCGGAAAGCGCCCCCGCGGCGTCGCCTTGCCCGGCACTACGCGCCCCTGAATGGTCTGATTCATGCAATCCTCACGCAGACATTCGTCAATTCGGAATAAAAGTCGAGCGAATGGCGGCCGCCCTCCCGTCCCAGCCCCGACAGCTTGGCGCCGCCGAAGGGCGTGCGCAGGTCACGCACGAACCAGGCATTGACCCATACGATCCCGGTCTCGATCTGCTTTGCGACCCGATGTCCGCGCGCAAGCTGTGTCGTCCAGATGCTTGCGGCAAGGCCATACGCGCTGTCATTGACGCGCTTCACAACCTCGTCTTCGCTATCGAACGGCGCGATGTGGCAGACCGGTCCGAACACCTCTTCTCGTACGCATCGCGCGGAATCGGGCAAGCCCGTCCAGATAGTCGGCATCACGAAGGCACCTTCGTCCCGCGCGTCGCCGAAACTCGGTGCAGCGCCGCCGGTCACGACAGTCGCTCCTTCTTCGACGGCAAGGCGGAAATACGAGAGCACCTTGTCGCGATGGCCGCGCGAAATGAGCGGTCCCATCGTCGTGGCAGGATCGTCCGGCGCGCCGACGCGCAGTGCTTCCGCCTGGTCCTTGAGCGCCGCGACGAAGCGCTCGAAGATTGGCCGCTCCACATACACCCGCTCGCTACAGAGGCAAACCTGGCCCGCATTCGTGAAGCTGGATTTGAGAACACCCGCGACCGCCGCATCGAAGTCCGCGTCCGCGAATACGACGGCCGCGTTCTTGCCGCCCAGCTCGAACGACACTTCCTTCACGCCGTCCGCAACGGCCTTCATGATCGCGCTGCCGGTGCGCGACTCGCCTGTGAAGGTAATTGCACTGATATCGCGATGACGCGTCAGGAATTCGCCAGCCGCGTTCTGACCGTGCCCATGAATGAGATTGAAGACGCCGGGCGGCAGGCCAACATCGTGCATGACCTCGGCGAGCAACGTTGCAGAGCTTGGCGTCTCCTCGGAAGGCTTCGCAACCACGCAGTTGCCCATCGCTAGCGCCGGCGCCACCTTCCAGGTGAACAACAAAAGAGGTAGATTCCACGGCGATATGATGCCGATCACGCCGAGTGGCTTGCGCGTTACATAGTTGATCAACTCACTGCCGTCCGCCGCGTGCGTCTCGAAGTAATCACCGCCTGCCGTGCGCATGAGATCCGCAAAGGTCCGGAAATTGGCAATGCCGCGTGCGATGTCGAGGGTGCGAGCCTGCGCGACGGGCCGGCCGGTATCGGCAACTTCGGCGGCCACGAACTCATCGAAGCGGGCTTCGATGCCGTCTGCGATCTTATGCAGCCACACTGCCCGTTGGGCAGGCGTGGCGTCGCGCCAGCCAGCCTTCTGAGCCGCGTGAGCCGCACGTACGGCGCTATCGACCAGCGCGGCGTCTGCTTCGCAAACATCGGCTAGCTTGCGACCGTCGACCGGACTCAGGTTCGGAAAGGTCGTGCCGGTCGCTACGAACTCACCGTTGATGTAATGGCGCAACAGTTGCCGGTCGCGCGAGGTTGAAGCCAATTGAGATGTCACTCTCTTCTCCTGCTCGATTGAATTTGCCTTTCCGTGCACTTCTCGAAGCTGCGTGAATCCTGACGCCTACCGCGATGCGCCCGCATCGTTCCACGAACGATTGCCTCGTCGGTCAGGCAACCGGCAGGGCAAAAACGCGGTTCTGTTCGTCGATTGCAAGGCTGACGGCGTCACCAGCGCGCACGACGCGCTCGAGTCGCGCGATGACGATCGGGCCTGCATCCGTAGTCACGCTCGCAATGAGCACGTCCCCGCCCTCTTGTGCGCCGACGCGACGGCGCACGGTTGTCATTTCGTCGACACTGCCGCGTTCGGCCACTCGCTCGCGCCACTTGGCGCCACCGCATTCGAAGCAGAGATAGCGCGCAGGAAACACGGTTGAACCGCACTGTTCGCACTGGAATACTTTGAGTGTCATTGCACACCTCGCTCGACTGCTTCGAGCACCACGGCATTCGCACACATGCCATAGCGATACTCGACCATTCCATAGCCACTCACGACCGCTAGGCGGGCATTCGGCACCTGCCTCTCGCCCGCGCGCCCGCGCAACTGTGTCAGCGCCTCCACGAGACCATGCATGCCGCCTGCGGCGCCTGCTTGCCCCGCGGACAGCTGACCACCGGATGTATTCACCGGCAGATCGCGCGATTCGATGCGCGCGATCACCGCGCGCAGATCGCCGTCGGGCGCGAAGCCGAGATCGGCCAGTTGTGCAATCGCCATCACGGGGTAATCGTCGTAGACCGAGACCATGTCGATGTCGTCCGGCGTGACACTCGCCTGCCGCCACAAATCGCCGGCGACCGAAGCCAATGCGGTCTGAGTGCCGTCCCCTGTTTGATGGTCGCTGTTGTAACGGCATTGCAGCGCGCGCACACGAACGTTTCGGGCGCGACGCACGAGATCGGCGCGGGCGATGATCACGGCGTTCGCGCCGCTGACCACGGGGACACAATCGAATCGGCCCAACGGATCAGCAATAATTGGGGCTACTAAATATTCGTCGATTGTCAGCGGCGTTCTATAAACTGCACTCGGATTCAGTCCCGCCCAGGCGCGTTGCGCGACGCAAAGCGCTCCGTAGTCGCGGCGGGTCAGGTTGTGATGCTTCGCGTGACGCTGCGTGAGCATCGCGAACAGTCCGTTGGGTCCGCCCAACTCCAGCGGCCGCAACCAGTTGCGCGTCGTCACGTTGTAGTGATCGACCAGGTTTTTGAAGTCAGCCGGTTCGAACCGATCGCCGGACACGAGCGCAATGACGTTCGCATCGCCATGCTGGATTGCGCGTATCGCGTGTTGCAGCATATTGATGGCGCTTGCTCCACCGTGACAATCGTCCATGCACCAGCGCGGACTGAGGCCGAGCCGCCAGGCTAGATCGATGGCATGGTCGGGAGCCAGCGTGAAAGACGCTACGCCGAGCCCATCGACGTCTTTTGCCGAGAACCCCGATTCGTCGAGAGCGGCGGCGAACGCTCGGGCCAGCAGGTCGCCTGTGGACTCCGGCGTCGCCTGTCTGCGGTACGGCACTTCCACACCGGCTGTCAGCAGAGCTTCGTCGCGTGTATCGAGTGTCATCTTTGATTTCCTTGAGCGCGACGATCAACGCTCGCGACGGGCAACCGTCTCGTGTGTGAAGAGCAGTGAGATCACGGTGATCATGCCGAGTGCAGCCATGAGCAGGGCTACCGGCCATGCTGCGTGATAGTGAGCGAGCAGTGCCGTCGCCAGCATCGGTGACAAGCCACCCGCAAAGACCGCGGAGACCTCGTGTCCGAGGGCCATGCCCGAGTAACGGACCTCCGTGCTGAATAATTCGCCCATCAATGCAGGTTGAGTGCCGAGCATGGCGCCGTGGCAGACCGCATTGCCCAGCAAAAAGGCGAGCCAAATGAGTGCCGGAATCTTAGTATCGAGAAGCCAGAAAAACGGAAGCGCGATAATGACGACGCCCACCGCACCCATCATGTACACGGGCTTGCGTCCTATGCGGTCGGACAGCCGGCCCCACAGTATCAGCGTGACCAGTTCGACAGCCATCGACACGATCACACCGGCGAGCATGATCTGATTGGGCACGCCAATGAATTTGCCGTACACGAGAGAAAAGGCGATGACAATGTACGACGTGCCGTTCTCCGCAACACGCAGCCCCATAGCCATCAGGATTTCCTTCGGGAATCTGCGAATCACGTCGAGAACCGGCATGCGCGCCTTTCTTCCAGCAGCCTCAGCCTTGGCGAACTCTGTGCTCTCAGGCAGTCTCGACCGAATGTAGACGCCTACGCCGAAGATGGCGATAGAAAGCAGGAAAGGAATGCGCCAGCCCCACGTCAGGAACGCTTCTTTGGGCAGCATCTGGACAAGGAAAAACACACTAGCAGACAGCACAAAGCCGCCGCCGACGCCGATCTGGCTCATCGATGCGTAGAAGCCGCGCTTTCCCGGCGGTGCCGATTCACTGATCATCAGTACGGCCCCGCCCCATTCGCCACCGGCCGCGATGCCTTGCACAATGCGCAGAAGCATCAGCAACGCTGGCGCCCACAGTCCGACTTGCGAGTAAGTCGGCAGAAAGCCAATCAGGAACGTCGCGCCGCCCATCATCGACAATGTCCACACCAGCGCGCTCTTGCGGCCATAGCGATCGCCGATGTGGCCAAAGATGGCGCCACCGAATGGACGCGCGGCAAAGCCGACGGCAAAGCCCGCGAATGCCGCGAGCGTACCGATAAGCGGGTCGCCTCCTTTCGGGAAGAACAGATCACCGAATACGAGCGCAGCCGCAGTGCTGTACAGGAAGAAGTCGTACCATTCCAGCGCGTTGCCCGCGACGGACGCGAATACGATGCGCCTCAGGGAACGTTCATCGACAAGGGCGGCCAGAGGCTGAGTTGCCTCCTGGGGCGGCGTGATTGCTGCAGGAAACGTTCGCGTGCTGGTCATCAGAGTCTCCATGTGTACATCCGTCGGATGTACTCGATGTTGCCTTTTCGCTTGGCATGCGTTGCCCAGGTCGTCCCGTTCCGGAGCTTCTCAAAGGCCTCCGGGAACAGTGCGCAGTCACTTCATCGCCGTTTGAGCCGATATCCGGAAGTTTCGAGATCCCATGTTGTCGCCGTGACGCCGGTCTCGCGCAATTTGAACTTCTGGATCTTGCCGTTCTCCGTCTTCGGCAGTTCTTGTTCGAAGTCGAGATAACGAGGTACTGCGAAGTAAGGCAGTCGCGGTTCGCAATAGCGGACTAGATCGAGCGGTTCTAACGCCTCGCCATCGCGCAGACCGATTACGGCCATCACTTCGTCTTCGGCGAGCGTCGACTTGACGGCGAAGACCGCGGCGGTCTCGACCGAAGGGTGGCTCAGCAACACCTGTTCGACCTCGTACGAAGAGATGTTTTCGCCGCGCCGGCGGATGGCGTCCTTCTGTCGATCAACGAATCGGTAATAGCCATCGGATTCCCTAATCACACGGTCGCCCGAGTGGAACCATAGATTGCGCCAGGCTTTGACCGTCTCGCCCGCCATGCCCAGGTAGCCGCTCGCGAAGGAAAACGGCTCATCGGCACGCAGGATCAGTTCGCCAGGCTCGCCGTCCGCCACCGGTTGGTCATGTTCATCTACGACCCGCGCATCGAAGCCCCGATTCAGCTTGCCCATGTATCCGGGGCGGTGAGCGCTGACGTCGCCGCCCATCACGGAGTTGGTTTCCGTCGAGCCGTAGCCGTCGATCAATGCGATGCCGCAGCGGTCCGTGAACTCTTTCTGAAAATGCCCCGGCACGCCCGGCGCAAGCGCGACGCGCACTTTATGGCGTCGCTCGTTGGCCGTTGCCGGCCGCCCTAACAAGATTGGCACCATTGCACCGAGAACGTAGGTAACGGTCGCCTGAGTGTTCACTAGCGCATCGAAGAAGCCGCTCGCCGAGAAACGCCGGCCAACAACGAGATGTGCATCGTTCACCAACGCCTGAAAGAAGCTGTTGAGCGCGTTGGTATGGAAGAGTGGCAAGCAGGTGTACAGCACGTCGCCTGGGACCACGCCAAGACCGCCCCCGGTGTTACGTCCCCACCAGTAGAACTGGGCGTGTGGGCAGATCACGCCTTTGGATAAACCCGACGTGCCAGACGTATAAAGCACCGCGAACGGATCTCCGTCTCCGATTTCGCCAGCTGCGATAGGCTCCGCCGCCGGCGGAAGTGCGATCGTCTCGTACGCAGGGGAATGAGAGTCTGCCGTAGGTTCGTCGATGATCCAGATGCGCTGCAACGGAAGGTCGTTCGCTGAAAGCGCGTGAACAACATCGACGAGATGCGCTTCGGCGACGAGCAAGCGCGCGCCGCTGTTACGAAGAATATGTTCGAGCTGCGGGCCGCGCGAGGCCGTGTTGATCGGAACAACGACAGCTCCAAGCCATCCGCAGCCAAGGACCATCTCCATGAACTCGGTCCGGTTCCCGCAGAGCAGCGCGACGTGATCACCCCGCTTCACGCCATGAGCGGCCAGTGAACCGGCGCGGCGCGATGCGATCTCGAGGGCATCGGCACCGCTCCATACGGTCGACCCATCAGAGAAGAGAGGTTGATTACCGCTTCGCGCCGCGCGCGCTGCAAGCAAGGCCGGCAACGTGCGTGATGAAAAGAGCCTCGGCTGCTCTGCGCGCTGTTCGACGACTGTTTCTGTCAATTCCATGAGCTTGGGACCTCTTTCAATGTTGGATCCCACTCTAGAATCCGATAGCATATCGGTCAAATCAATCAATTTTTTACCCCACATCGACATGGTCAATTTCCATCAGGTCGATTTGAACTTGCTACGCGTCTTCCAGGCGATCCTCGAAGAGCGCAGTCTCACGCGTGCTGGGCAAAGGCTCGAGTTGTCACAGCCAACGATCAGCTATTCGCTGGGGCGCCTGCGGTCGTTGTTCGATGATCCGCTGTTCGTCCGCACGCCGGACGGCATGCTCCCGACTCCTACTGCGGAGAGACTGGCGGTGCCCCTTGGCAGTGCCATTGCCTCGATTCGCGAAGCACTGCGTGAGAGTGAACAATTCGATCCTGCGACGACGACGCGTGAGTTCCGCTTGTCGATGTCTGATATCGGTGAACATGTCTTTCTGCCGCCTATCTGCGAAAGACTTCAGCGCGTAGCACCTCACATCCGTCTGTCGACCGAGCAGATACCGGTGCGCGACGTGGAGGAAAAAATGCGACTTGGCCAGATCGATCTCGCCATAGGCAATCTTCCGTCGCTGATGCCGGTCACGAACCACGCGCTGCTGTTCCGCGATCAGTTCGTCTGCATGACGCGCAAGCGCCCTGGGTTGCCAGTTCGAACGCTATCGAGACAAAAATTTCTGGAGTTCTTACATGTCACCGTGACGACGAGTGACAGTAGCCATCTGGCGATCGACGAGGTCTTGCGCAGTCAAGGTCTACATCGGCGGATTGCATTGCGCGTACCGCATTTCACGGTCGTTCCGCAGATTTTACAGCGCACGAACTGGATGGTGACGCTTCACCGTGGAGCCGCCCAAATGTTCAATGAAACCGGCCACTTCATGATCTATCCAATGCCCGCTGAAATTCCTGACATCGAATCCACCGTCCATTGGCATCGCAACTTCGACAATGACGAAGGGATCCGTTGGTTCCGCGAATTGGTCATCGATACGCTGCATCGCGACTAAGCGCGCGCGCACCCACTCCTCTCATGCTGTAGCTTCCGCCGTTGCTCGGTCAACTGCCGAACAGTCGCGGCGTTCAGCCCGATCGCGCTCGGCAACCATGCGCAGCCGCTTCCGAGCGCAACCCCAACAGCGCGCTTGAAGCTGCCATTGGCGAATCGGAGAACGGTTAGGGCAATGGCGGAGGTGCGTCGGCAAGCCGCGCAAGCGTGGTATCCGAACATGAAGCCTTTCGTTCAGCCGCGGCTCTTTCGCGAAAGCGAGTCGTCATCCAAGATAGAGCCGCTCTGGAGCGCAAACAGGGCCATAAACGCGCCAGCAACCTCTTCCCAACCCTTCAGCCGCAAGGGCTGCGCTCAATAACGCCGCTCGGTTTTAGCAGCGCTAGGTTCAAGGCCGGTTGAAGCGGTCTCGACAATGCCGCACAGGGTCGCCGCGGCTTATGCGTGTGCCGGCCGGCAACCGCGAACGGCCGTGAGAAGTCACGAAGGCAAGTCTCACACGTGGGTATTTGAGGCAGTACGACAAATGATGCGCCGCGCACTGCGTGTCCGCTCGTGCCTTACGGCCAAGAAGCGAAAAACCATAATGGGCGAAAAGCGCAATGAAATCCACGACGAATCACGGGTTAGTACCTATGACACTGAAACCTTATGCATCAGATTCATAGGGGGTATTTTTGTCCCGAATTTGACCGAGCCCTGTCCGGGCTCATATCTTGGGCCCATCGCATCGGTACGACCCGCGCCGCTTCTTAAGCCTCAGGGAAGCGGGAACTATCACCTCATGTTTCCCTTCACTATGAACCCTGACGCTCTGAATCCTGATCTGGGTACGCTCGTTGGAACCCGATCCGCCCGTCCTGCAAGCAACGTTCGCCGTGCCGTCACCACAGCAGTGCTCGGTCAAATCCTTGAGTGGTATGACTTCTTCTTGTACGGCACCGCGGCCGCACTTGTTTTCGGCAAGCTGTTCTTTCCGGTTGGCACTGACCCATTGACGGGCACCATCGCTGCATTCGGTGGCTTCACGGTTGGCTTCATCGCGCGACCCATAGGGGGAGTGCTATGCGGCCATATCGGCGACCGGCACGGCCGCAAGGTTGTAATGATGCTTACGCTACTCACGATGGGCACCGCCACTGTTTTAATGGGCGTTTTGCCAACGTATCAGCAGGTCGGTATTGCCGCCCCGGTAATGCTGGTTCTTTTGCGGACTCTTCAGGGGCTCGCGGCCGGCGGCGAATGGAGCGGGAGTATCTTGTTGATCCACGAGAACGCGCCGCAATCGAAGCGCGGCGCACTCTCGGCATGGAGCCCGTGTGGCGCGGCACTCGGGTTCGTTCTGTCCACTGCTGCGTTCCTTCTCGTGCAGAACTTGCCAGCGGGCGACTTCCAGAGCTGGGGATGGCGCCTACCGTTTCTTGCTAGCGCCGCACTCGTTCTCCTTGGCTTGTGGATGCGCCGCTCCGTCGGCGAAAGCGCCGCATTCGCCGAAGCTAAGGCGACGCGCCACGGAAGCCGGATGCCTGTCATCGAAGTGGTGCGCCAATGTCCGCGCGAAGTGCTCACCGTGTTCGGCCTACGTTTCGGCGAGGGTGCGGCGTCCTACCTCTTCTTCGCATTTTCAATTGCCTACGGGCAGTTTCTCGGCATCAAGTCGAGCTGGATTCTGAGCGGTCTGTGCATTTCGATGCTGCTGTCGATACCCGTTTCACTTTTCTTTGGCTGGGCGACCGACAAGGTTGGTCGCAAGCCGGTCTATCTCGCCGGCGCGATCGCCATCGTGCTCGTTGGATGGCCGTACTTCGCACTGCTCGGCTCAGGCGAGTACTGGAAGGTGGTTGCGGCGCTCGTCCTTACCAACAGCATCACGCTTGGCATTCTTCAAGGCGCGCAGCCCGCATTCATCAGCGAGATGTTGCCAGTCCACCTGCGTTTCTCTGGACTCGGCATTGGCCGGGAAGTTTCTTCCGTACTTGGTGGTGGCCTTTCGCCAATGATCGCCACCATGCTGCTCGCCCACTATCACAGCGCGATGCCGGTCGCCATCTATCTGGGCGTATTGGGGCTGACCACCGTCGTCGCAACGTTGCTGGCACGTGAGACGTTTCCCAAAGCAATGCGCGCCGATGGACGTCGGCAACCCGAATGATATCGACAAACTCTGATCGAGAGGTATAACTTATGCACGCCGTTCAAAGCGAAGCCATCGTCGACTCACAAGACGACTATCCCGAGTACGCCGGACCTCTGCCGCTTGATGTGCTCATCGAAGAGATCGAGCGCCGCCGCGACGAGTTCGATGTCCTGTCTCACGTGCCGCGCGATATGGTCGGCAAGATGAAGCGAGCCGGCATTTTTCGCGCAAGCACCCCTAAACGTTTCGGCGGCGACCCGCTGCCGCCCGCGCGTTTTCTTGAGATGCTCGAACGTATCGCGATCGCGGACGGATCGACCGCCTGGGTCGCGGCGTTCGGCTCCGCCAGCACGTACCTTGCCTCACTGCCGGTTCAAACGCAGGCCCAAATTTATGCGACCGGTCCCGATCAGGTCTTCGCGGGAGGCTTGTATCCGCTGCAGAAGGCCGAACGTGCGCCCGGCGGGTTCCGTGTGTCGGGACAGTGGCGCTTCGCCAGCGGCTGCAAGGGGGCGGACTGGATCGGCGTCGGAATCGGCGGCGCACCAGCCGGCGCGGACGACAAGAACGCCGGCAAGCCGTTCACTGCGGTCTTTCCGGCGAGCGAAGTCGAGATCGTCGAGAATTGGAACGTGGTCGGCATGCAGGGCACGGGCAGCCACGATCTGCGTCTGAAAGACAAATTCGTCGACGAGCAATGGACCTTCGTGCGCGGCGGTACGCCGTTGATCGATGAACCGTTATATCGGTATCCCGCCATCGCCTATCAGGCACAGGTGCATGCGGCAGTCAATATCGGGCTGGCTCGAGCTGCGCTCGACCTGCTGGCGGGGATGTCCGGCGTGACAAAGACCACGACGGGTGCACCGCGTCTCGCCGATCGCGCCTACTATCGTTCGGGGCTCGCGAAGGCAGAAGCGCAACTGCGCAGCGCGCGGGCATTCTTCTTCGAGTCCGCGGAAGCATCCTGGCGCACCGTGCTCGCTGGTGACCCGGTGTTGCCTGCAGAAGCCAATCTATTGCGTCTATCTGCTACGCATGCGGCCCACACCTGCGCCGATATCGTGATGCAGGCGTACAAGATGGCGGGCATCGGCGCCATCTATCGCGAGAACCGGATGCAGCGTTTGATACGCGATTCGATCGTCGTCACGCAACACGCCTTCCTCGGCGAAGGCAATTACGACGCATCGGGCGCACTCTTCGTCGGCATTCCGCCTGTCACACCGTATCCCTGAACCCGCGAACCCTGAGAGGACATGAGCCATGACCCACGATCAATCGCGCGCGCAGTTTCGCAACGCAATGGCCTCGCTCGGCGCGGCCGTCAACGTCATTACCACGGACGGCCCGCACGGACGTTGCGGTATCACGGCAAGCGCCGTTTGCTCCGTGACGGATACGCCACCAACGATGCTCGTCTGCATCAATCAGTCGAGCTATGTTCACGACGTGCTGCTCGGTAACGGCAGCGCGTGCATCAACGTGCTCGGCGCGCACGCGCAGGAACTGGCGCGGATGTTTGCGGGCATGGATGGAAGCTCGATGGAAGAACGCTTCTCGCGCTGCGGCTCGCGGACGGGCGCACTGCATCTTCCCGTGCTCGACGATGCCATCGCGAGTCTCGAAGGCCGTATCGTCGACAGCAAGCAGGTCGGTTCGCATTCGGTGCTGTTCGTACAAGTCGAGCACATCGGCTCGCGAGAAGACGGCGATGGTCTTGTGTACTTCGGCCGGCAGTTCCATCGGCTCGCGCGCGCGGCCGCTTCCTGCGAGGCCGCGTGACCATGCAAGTCTGCCTGTTTTTGATCGGTGCGAGCGGGCAGCCATCGCTGCCCGATATTGCGCCGTTGCAGGGCATCGACGGCCTGCGCAGCCTACTGCTGCATGAGCCGTTAGCAGAACGCGTCGATCCGCGCATTGCGCTGGCAGCCGATGCGCCATCGTGTGTGCTTCAGCTGTATTTCGATGAACTGGCCGCGCTCGAGGCTGCGACCAGGCTTGATGGTCCGATCCATCGCGCGCTTCGAGAACCTTTGATCGCCGGGCGCTTCACGCAGCAAGTCATGGCCGTGCGCGCTCTCGTCACCCACGAGCCAGCTACCCAAGCGTGCTTTCAGCGTTGCACCTACCTCGTCGCGTACGAAGGGCCGGCGGAGGACTTCAACACATGGCTCGCGCATTACCTACAGCATCACGCGCCGCTGATGTCCACCTTGCCGGCATTGCGCGAGTTGGAGATTTACACACGCATCGATTGCACGAGCGGCCTGTCATGTCCGCGCGCCGATGCGATGCAGCGTAACAAGGTCGTCTTCGACGATGCGTCCGCGCTCGCCGCCGCACTCGCCTCACCGGTGCGCGAATCGATGCGGCGCGATTTCTATACCTTGCCGCCCTATCAGGGAGCTACCCCCCATTTTGCAATGCGCAGCACATACGGTAATCTCGCCAAACATTGATGGCCGCATGGCGCGACCAGCGCTTGTTCGTGAGTCAACCGTGTATGACGAAGCTCAACTCCGGTATCGCCGATCTGAATCTGCTGCGCGTGTTCCTCGCCATCTGGGATCTGCGCAGCACGACCGCGGCAGGCGACCGTCTGGAACTGACACAGCCGGCGGTCAGTCATGCACTAAGGCGCTTGCGCACGATCTTTGATGATCCACTCTTTGTGCGCACCCCCACCGGCATGGTGCCTACCGATGCCGCGCATCGCCTATATCCGCCGCTCGCGCAGGCGTTGTCGATCATCAATGACGCTGTCCAGCAACTCGCCAAATTCGATCCCGCTACCGCCCGGCGCGTGTTTCGAATTTCGATGTCGGACATGTCGGAATTCTTTTTTCTGCCGCCGCTAGTAGCGCTACTCGACCGCGAGGCGTGCGGCATACGAATCGAAGCGGTCAATCTGCCGGTGGAATCCGTCAGTGCGGCCATGCGCTCTGGCGAAGTGGATTTGGCTTTGGGCTACGTGCCGGGTCTCGATGCGGGTTGCGTGAGCCAGACACTATTCGTCGACCACCATGTCTGCGTGGTGCGCGCAAACCATCCGTTAGGCAAGTCACGGCCGACACGCGAAGATTTGGCCGCCTTGCGCTACGTCAACGCGAGCACCAACGCGACGGGCCATCGAATGGTCGAACAATGGCTCGACGAGCTCAATCTCAAGCGCGATGTCGTGGTCCAACTGCCGCATTTTGTTGTGGCGCCAGAGATCGTAACGAACACGGACCTAGCCGTCATCTTCCCTAAAAGCATTGCGCAGCGCCTGAATCGCGGTAAAGCCTTTCGCATTCTGCCCTTGCCGTTCGCCCTGCCGCCCATCGAGATTCAGGTGCACTCGCATTCGCAATTCACGAGCGATCCGGGCGTGGCGTGGTTGCGCAACACAATTTATTCGATGTTTCATCAGCAAGATGCGTGATAGCCATTTGCTGCGTGGATACACGACTCCTATGCGGCGAGTCGTCGGCTCAGTCCTCGTACCGAGCCCCAGCCAGGCTTCTTGACGCACTCAAAAGCGCGGCGCTACGTCCAGAACAGTCTTGACGAGCACCATGTCCTTGTACAAAGCGCAGAGCTTTCACAAGCGACCATGTGATGTCCGCTTGTCGGCTGGTTTCCCGTGAAAAAAAGCCCGCTTAGTCAAGCGGGCTCAATCCGTATCGATGGACATGGAGGAGACAAGCTAAGCATAAACCCGCAGCGCTCAGCTGCAAGTCCCGCGTCGACCTGTCTCCGATAGGCAACGGCTCGCCGTTCACCGGTTCATTCCCCGGGCGCGACGCTTGCGTAACCGAGGTCCGGAGGCGCGGCCATGAAAGCGACTACATTCTTGGAACAAGCCAAACAGGAAGCCCAGCTCGTGGATGCGCTGCTCGTTGCCCGATACGCCCTCGTCATCCATGACGGCATGACGCTATTAGGCGACGATGAACCGCCGCCGCGCTGGCCGATGCGCTTCGATCGCGAACTCGAGTGCATCGATGCAGCCCTTCAGATGGCCGGGATTGACACGACGCAGGCGCTTCATCCGCCGAATCTTTATTGGAAGGACGATGACGCCGATGACCGCGGTGGCTTGCCGCCGCGCGCGGACGACTAACATGGGGCGCTGGAGCGGACCACGCGCGATACGCGTGCGCGCACCTGACGCGCTGCCAGGCGAGATGCGTTTGCTGATCGAGCCGCAGCTAGCGACGTTGGTTGAACGTCATCCTGCAGAGGGCGACTGGTCCTACGAGATCAAGTTCGACGGCTATCGCATGCTCGCGCGCATCGAACGGGGTGACGTCAAGCTCGTCACCCGCAATGGGCACGACTGGACGGAGCGCATGCCGCGGCTGCGCGCCGCACTTGAAGACCTACAGGTCGATACCGCATGGATCGACGGCGAGGCGGTTGTCCTCGATGCGACAGGCAAGCCCGACTTCAATGCGCTGCAGAACGCATTCGATCGGCGCAGTACGGCCGATATCGTCCTATTCGTCTTCGATCTGTTGTGGCTCAACGGCAGCGACATCCGCGAACAGCCGCTGCGTGCGCGTCGGGCGCTGCTCCACGAGTTGATGCAAAGCGTCGATAGCCCGCTCCTGCGTTACTCCGACGATTTCGCCGAGGATCCGGCCTCGCTCGTGGCGTCCGCCTGCAAGATGCAGCTCGAAGGCATTATCGGCAAGCGGGCCGATGCGCCCTACCGGTCCGGACGCTCGAACGACTGGATCAAGCTCAAGTGCAATCTGAGACAAGAGTTCGTGATCGGCGGGTTTTCGCGTGTCAAGGGCGCGAAATCAGGCGTGCGCTCCTTGTTGCTGGGCGTCTACGAGCCAGATGGCACCCTCCGGTATGCCGGCCATGTGGCGCCTCATCTCACGCCCGCGCGAAGTGCTGCCTTTAGCAAGCGCGCGCAGGCTTTGCAGCAGGCTCAACCCGCCTTCTATAACGCGCCGGAACCCGAGCGCGATCGTGAGTTTTACTGGCTCAAGCCTGACATCGTGGCGGAAGTCGCTTTCCTCGAATGGACATCCAACGGCGAAGTCCGCCACCCAGTCTTTCATGCGCTGCGCGAAGACAAGCCGGCACGCGCGGTGACGGAAGAGAAGGTCGTCGCCGAACCGCGGGTCGATGGCCCCGGGCAGATCGGCTCGACGCGCGAGCGGCCCGGTCCGCGCGGGACGGTCATCGTGGGCGACATCAAGATCAGCAATCCGCAGCGCGTGATGGATCAAGCATTAGGCCACACCAAGCTCGACATCGTGCGTTACTACGACGCGATCGCCGAGTGGGCGCTGCCCTATCTGCATGCCCGGCCGCTCGCGCTCGTACGCGCGCCCGACGGCATCGCCGGCGAGCTGTTCTTTCAGAAGCACTCCGAGCGCGCCCGCATCCCCGGCATTGAAGAGTTGCCCGTCAGTCTATACCCGGGACATAAGCCGCTGCTGGTCGCCAACACCGCGGACGCGCTGGTCGGACTCGCTCAGATGAGCGTCGTCGAGATTCACTCATGGAATGGCGCGGCGCCTGATCTGGAGCATCCGGATCGGGTCATCTTCGATCTGGATCCTGACCCAGCCTTGCCGTGGTCGGCCATGCTGGAAGCGGCATCGCTCGTGAAGGTGGTGCTGGATGAGCTGGGATTGCGCTCGTTCGCGAAGACCAGCGGCGGCAAGGGCTTTCATATTGTCGTGCCGCTCACGCGCCGACAGGGATGGGATGAGGTCAAGTTGTTCTCGCAGGCCGTCGCCCAGCACATGACGCGCGTGGTGCCGCAGCGCTTTTCAGCAGTCCTCGGTCCGAAGAACCGCGTGGGCAAAATTTTCATCGACTACCTGCGCAACGGTCGAAGCGCCAGCACGGTGGCCGCGTTTTCCGTGCGCGCGCGCCCCGGCATGGCGGTGTCGATGCCGGTCTCGTGGGATGAGTTGAATGACGTGAGGAGCGGCGACCAATGGACGATGGCGCAAGCCGTTCACCGACAACGGACGCTCACCACTGATCCGTGGGAAGGCTACTGGCGCACGCGGCAAGGGATTACGGCCGCGATGCGCCGGGCGGTCGGCATGAAGCGCTAAAGAAGTCACAATCTAGCGCCGGCGCCCGAACCCTAGCCACGCGCTTCGGTGCCCTTGAGCTCGCCATGCTTATGCGAGTGCGTCGCGCCATATTTGAGTTCATAGTGCGCGCCCTTGCCACTGCGCGTGGGCGGGAAGTGCTCACCCTCAACACACGTCACTTCGAAGGTGTCTTTGCCATCGTCGTGAACCACGGAATAGATACCCGACACCTTGACGATTTCGCCGGGCTTATACGAGTTGTCACCTGCCATCGTCGCCTCTCCTGAGAAAAGAACAACGACAGACGAGCAAGGAGCGTTCCGAGGTTTCCAGCCAAGTATCGCCGGCCAAGCATCACCGCTGCTCGCCACTACGCCACCAACGCCACCATTACGCCGCGAGCCGATGCTCGTAGTACGGCCGGTCGCGATCTTCCAAAATGGCATCGAGCGCGGCGAGGCCGGACGCCTGCGGATTCAACCAGGCGTCGACGTGCTCTCGCTTGATCGGCACGATGCAGCGATCGTGGCCTGCGGCTTCGACCTCGGCCGGCGGCTCGTCGGTGATGGCCGCGAACGACAACAGATCCGGCTGACCGGGTGCCGTCCACTTGGACCACAGGCACGCGACCATCAGCAGCTGGCCGTTGTTGGGACGAAACTCCAGGACGACGTTTTCGCCCTGCGCCTGGGGTCCGTCATGCGTTTCGAACAAGGTGTTCTCGCACTTCGCGCGCGTGACGTTCTCGTAGAAGACGTCGACGAGCAACAGGCCGTGCGTGTAGCCAAAACATGGCTTCCAGAACTTATCCAGGCTGTCGCGTCGCGCGTTGTACGTCCCGGGGTATTTGAAGTCGTAGTTCGCAGGCTTGCCCGCGATGCGGCATTGATAACGCATCGGCTTGACCACATACTGCCCGTCTTCGACCACGAGGACCGGCGCGTAGTAGCCGGGAAAGATGCGCGAGTCCCGCGGCTCCTGCCCGGTTCGTCCGAAGTCGGCCAGTCGCCGTAACGCCGCATCGATCTTGTCCGTCGCGATGCGCTTGCTTGCGGTCGCTGCTTTGGTCGTCTTCGTCTGCAGCGTGCGCTCAGCATCGGCCAGCCGCGTTCGCTGCTTAAAAAGTTCTTGCTCGACCTTGGTCGCCTGTTCCGCGTTGTAGCGGTCAATGAACGTCTTGATATGGCGCTCGTCATCGGTCTGAGGCTCACGGAAGGCGTCTTCCATCGCCTTCGGGACTTTTGCCTTGCTGCCCTCGGCACGCTCCCAGAACAGTCGCGCGAACTCGCGGATGTCCATCTGTGCGCCGAACATCTTCACGTAGCGGCGATAGTCGGCCTGGATTTGCGCTGAGTAACACATGCGTCAGATTCCCCATTGGTGTGATGACGAACGCCAAGGCGCCGGACGTCAGAGCGCCTCTTTGCACAGCGCCAGCATCTTCTTGATGACGGTGCACGAATAGTTGAGTTGCATGTCACCCGTGAAGAGCGCCTGGACGTTCGACTGGCGCACCGCGATGCCGGCGCCTTTCAAGTCGCGTTTCGCGATCTTGAGCGCCAGTTGGCCGAGGCGCACGCGCTCGAGCCAATCCATCCAGAGGTGGTTGCGTCGAAGCCAGAGGCGGCAGCTTTCCACGAGATGATCGACTCGCCACTCATACGTGAGCGAATGGGAGGCCGCCACGGTCGCGACCAGGAAGCACAGCAACTCGGCGCGCGCGTCCGACCCATCCGTCACTTCGTTGATATCCGATCCAGCCATACGTCGTTTCGTTTCCTTTGCTTCGTTTCCTGATGGCGTTGCTCGCTTCGATTGCAATGCTCCATGGCAATTGCGGGCGCAGGGGCCGGAATCAACATCACTCTGCCTTCCCCCACGCGGCCAGAGGCACCGCCATGGATTTGGTTACCGATTGGCCCTGCCAGCGCCGTCTCGCCTTCTCGACGCAGTAACGAATCAGGATAGTCGCGCTGTCCAGCAGCAGCGACAAAAAAGGGCGCAATACCGCGTTGCGGATTTCGAGGTAAAGTACTGTACATATATACAGTACTTATGCACAATGGCGGCCCTGCTCAAACATGTCGAGTCCATCCACCCGAACCTGTGGCTCGGATCGCAGTTGGCGCGTGCCTACGGCAAGACCGTCGACACCGGCTACGCGGCGTTGTCGGCGGAACTGCCCGGCGGCGGCTGGCCGCTGGGTGCGCTGGTGGAATTGCTGGTTCAGCAGCCTGGCGTCGGTGAAATGCGTCTGCTGCGTCCGGCGCTCGCACGCGTGGCTCATCAGGGTCGGCACGCTCAGCGGTCGGTTGTGCTGCTGCAAGCGCCGCACGTGCCGAATGCGCTGGCGTTCTCGTACCTCGGCCTGCCGGTGGAGAAACTGATGTGGTTGCGGGCATCGAAAACTGCGGACGCCTTGTGGTGCGCCGAGCGCGTGCTGCAGGCCGGAAGTTGCGGTGCGCTGCTCTTCTGGCAACAGCACATCCGCTCCGAGGCGTTGCGACGTTTGCATCTGGCCGCTCAGGCGACCGAGACGTTGCTGATTCTGGTGCGGCCGCTTGCCAGCGCCCAGGATGCGTCGCCGGCGACCTTACGGCTTGGCGTGCGACCGGCAGAGGGCGGGATTGCAGTCGACTTCATTAAACGACGCGGGCCCAACCGAACCGAGCCCTTGACCGTCACCTTACAACCGTCGCCGATTTTGCTGAGTCCCTATGGCCGTATTCGTCGCCATTCACTTGCCCCGGCTGTCGCTGGAGGTGTTCAGACCGAGGTGGTCGCCTCCGTCTGAGCACGGGTGCGTGGTGCTTGAGCGTGACAAGGTCATCGTGCTCGATGCGGTGGCAAGGGACGCGGGCGTGCGAGTGGGGATGAAACGTGGTGGGGTCACGACGCTCGCGCCGGACGCGCTGATGTGCGATCGCAGCACGCAGCGCGAACAAGAGATGCAGCGCGAGGTGGCCATCGCGCTGCTGCGTTTCTCGCCGCAGGTAGCGGTATGTGAAGAAGAAACCATTGTCGTCGACGTCACGGCGAGCTTGCGACTCTTCGGCGGCATCCTGCGCGTGTGCGGCGAAATCAAGGACGTCGTCAAGACCATCGGCGTCACCGCGCGCATGAGCGTCGCGCCCACCGGCCGCGGCGCGTGGCTGCTCGGCAAGGCCGGCCGCCGGCGGGTGCTCAAGATGCGTTCGCTTGAACGTCACTTGGGCGCGTTGCCGTTCATGGTGGTGCCGGAGATGCGGCCGTTCGCCGACTGGTTCAGTGGACTGGGCTGCCGCGTCCTGGGCGATATCCAACGCCTGCCTCGTGCAGGCTTGAAGAAAAGGTGTGGCGTGGACCTACTCGATTCCCTGGACCAGGCCTATGGCCTGGCGCCTGAACTGCACGAATGGCTCGAACTGCCGCCGACCTTCAGCGCTCGCGTCGAGCTGCCTGATCGCGTTGAGCATGCGGAAGCCATCCTCTTTTCCGCGCGGCGACTCGTCGTGCAACTGTGCGGATGGCTCACCGCCCAGCAACTGGCGCTCACGCATGCCACGATCACCCTCGAGCATGAACGCGGACGGCAGGCTATCAAGCCGACGCTCATTGAGATTGCGCTTGCCGAGCCAACCTGGCATGAAGAGCACTTGGTTCGTCTCCTGAAGGAGCGACTGGGGCGCACCGAGCTCGAAGCTGCGGTGATCGCCGTGCGGCTGACGGCCTCGGACGTGCGCGCGGCTGAACCGCCCAGCGATTCGCTGTTCCCCGCGCCCGGAGGATCCGCGCAAGACCATAACCGGCTGCTGGAGTTACTGGCTGCGCGCCTCGGCCCCGAAAATGTGCTGCGGCCCGCGCCCGCACCGGATCATCGCCCGGAGCACGCCAATCAGTGGGTGCCGGTGCAAGGCAGCCCAAGGACGCACGCCGCGACCCTCGCGCCCTCCGCCCTCCCCGCGCCTGATGATCTACCACGACCGACCTGGCTGCTGCATGTGCCGTTGCGCTTGATGGTCAAGAACCATCGTCCGTTCTATGGTTCGCCGCTCAAGCTGGTATCGACCGGCGAACGGATCGAGGCCGGATGGCATGACGGCGCGCTGGTGACGCGCGATTATTTCGTCGCGGAAGCCGACGACAAGAGCTGCTACTGGATCTACCGCGAGCGGCCGAGTGTCAAGACCGAGGAAACGCGCTGGTTCCTGCACGGCCTGTTTGGCTAAGCGGATAAGCAGGTGGCATTGTGGAGTTTCCCTCATCGGCCCTGCCCGACTACGCGGAGCTTTTCGCGTTCAGTAACTTTTCGTTCCTGCACGGTGCGTCGCACGGTGAAGAGCTGGTGCTGCGCGCGGCACAACTCGGCTACGCGGGATTAGCTATCACCGACGAGTGCTCGGTCGCGGGCGTCGTGCGCGCGCATGTTCAGGCGAAGGAAGAAAAGCTGCCGCTCGTCATTGGCTCGTACTTTCGTCTGGTCCAGGCGAGTCACGGTGCTGATAGCGGTCCCAAGAACCGCCCCGCTTTTGGCCTCATCTTGCTCGCGCAGAACCGCGAAGGTTACGGCAACCTGTGCGAACTCATCTCGCTTGCGCGCATGCGGGCGGCCAAGGGCAGCTACGTGCTGACACCCGACGATCTTGCACGGCCGGAACCGAAGTACGCGCACTTGAAGGGCGTTCCAGAGTGCCTTGCGATCCTGGTGCCGGATTGTCCGGCGAAGGAAGAGACGCTGACGGCGCAAGTCGACTGGTTGCGCCACATCTTCCCGGCGCGTGCGTGGATTGGGCTCACGCTGCATCAGCGGGCGATGGACGACATCCATCGGGGCATCGTTGAACAGGTGGCGTTGCGAGCCGGGATACCGGTCGTCGCCACCGGCAACGTCGTAATGCATGTACGCTCGCGCAAGCCCCTACAGGACACCATGACCGCGATTCGCGTCGGCAAACCCGTGGCCGAATGCGGATATGAGCTGGCGCCCAATGCCGAGCAGCATTTGCGTTCTCGCTTACGGCTCGCGAACCTATATCCTCCGCATGCGATTGCCGAAACGTTGAGGATTCTCGCGCGCTGCAGCTTCTCGCTCGATGAACTGCGCTACGAGTATCCCGACGAACTGGTCCCCGAAGGCTACACGCACGAAGCCTATCTCCGGCAAGAGACCTATATCGGCGCGCACCGGCGCTTCCCTGGCGGCGTTCCGCACCACGTGCAGCAACAAATCGAGCATGAACTGCAGCTTATTCGCGAGCTGCGTTATGAAGCGTACTTCCTCACCGTCTATGACATCGTGCGCTTCGCACGCAGTCAGCACATCCTCTGTCAGGGCCGGGGGTCGGCTGCGAACAGCGCGGTGTGCTATTGCCTGGGCGTCACCGAAGTCGATCCGTCGCGCGGCAACATGCTGTTCGAGCGCTTCATCAGCAAGGAGCGCGGGGAGCCGCCCGACATCGACGTCGACTTCGAACACCAACGGCGCGAAGAGGTCATCCAGTACATCTACCGGAAGTATGGACGGGACCGAGCGGCAATCGCCGCCGCGGTATCGACCTATCGACCGCGTAACGCCCTTCGGGAAACCGGCAAGGCGCTCGGCATCGATCCGCAGATCGTTGACAAGGTCGCGAAGAGCCATCAGTGGTTCGATCACTCGCAGGACCTGCTGCGTCGCTTCGAGGAGTCGGGCCTCGATCCTGCCAATCCGCTGATCGCGATGTGGGCGAATCTGGCGGCGCAGATCCTTAACTTCCCTCGGCACCTGTCGCAGCACTCGGGCGGCTTTGTGATCAGTCGCGGCAAGCTCACGCGGCTGGTGCCGGTCGAGAATGCGGCGATGCCGGACCGCAGCACGATCCAGTGGGATAAGGACGACCTCGAAGCGCTCGGCTTGCTGAAAATCGACGTGCTCGCGCTCGGGATGTTGTCCGCGATTCGACGCACGCTCGATATCGTCTCGGAGCAACGTGGCGAGCGCTTCGAAATGCAGGACATTCCGGCGGAAGATGCGGCCACCTACGAGATGATCTCCCGCGCGGACACGGTCGGTGTCTTCCAGATCGAGTCGCGCGCACAGATGAGCATGCTTCCGCGTATGCAGCCCAGAGCGTTCTACGATCTCGTGATCGAAGTGGCAATCGTGCGGCCGGGGCCGATTCAGGGTGGTGCCGTCCATCCCTACTTGCGGCGGCGCCAGAAGCTGGAACCGGTCACCTATCCCAGCAAGGAATTGGAAATCGCGCTGGGCCGTACGCTCGGCGTGCCGATCTTCCAGGAGCAGGTCATGCAGGTGGCGATCCTCGCCGCAGGCTTCACGCCGGGTGAAGCCGATCAGCTACGGCGCGCGATGGCGGCATGGAAGCGCAAGGGCGGCTTGCAACAGTACTACGATCGCATCGTCGGTGGTATGCAGACGCGTGGTTACGACAAGGCTTTCGCGGAAGCCATCTTCGAGCAGATCAAGGGATTCGGCGAGTATGGCTTCCCGGAGAGTCATGCGGCGAGCTTCGCGCTGCTCGTCTATGCGAGCAGCTGGCTCAAATGCCATGAGCCCGCCGCGTTTCTGGCCGCCATGCTCAACTCTCAGCCGATGGGCTTCTACTCGCCTTCTCAGCTGGTGCAAGACGCGCGGCGTCACGGAGTCGAGATGGCCCCGATTGACGTCACCATCAGCGGCTGGCATTCGGTGCTCGAAAATCGCTCCGGTCGGCAGAAGCCTGTCGTGCGGCTTGGGCTGTCGTTGCTTAAGGGCATGCGCGAGGGCGCCGCCGAGCGGATCGAAACGGCACGTGCCGTGAAGCCGTTCGCAAGCGTGAGCGACTTGGCGCGCCGCGCGCAGCTCGATCGCCGCGACCTGCAGGTGCTCGCGGCAGCGAACGCGCTCCGGTCTCTGGCAGGAAACCGTCGTGAAGCGTTGTGGCAGTCTGCGGCCGCAGTGCCCGACCGCGACATCATGGTCGATACTCGAATCGACGATGAGACGCCGACGCTCGGTTCGCCGTCGGAAGCGCAGGAGATCGTGAGCGACTACAACACCGCGGGACTGACGCTCGGACGCCATCCGCTCTCGCTCTTGCGGCCGGCGTTGCTTGAACAACGGTTGATGCCCGCTTCGACGTTGCGCACGTATCGCAGCGGGCGTCTCGCCCGAGGCTGTGGGCTGGTGACCGTGCGGCAGCGACCCGGGACCGCAAAAGGCGTCGTGTTTGTGACGCTCGAGGATGAGACGGGTAACGTCAACGTCATCGTATGGCCGTCGTTGCTCGAGAAGCAACGCCGTGAAGCGTTGGGCGCGGCCTTGCTCGCGGTGTACGGCACATGGCAATGCGAAGGGGAAGTCCGTCATCTGGTGGCGCAACGGCTCGTCGATATGTCGCATCTGCTTGGTGGTTTGACGACCGTCAGCAAGAACTTCTGCTAACGCGTAGCGGTGCCGGCTAACGACTGGCAAATTGCGACCCGTTTCGGCCAGTCACTGGGGCGCCTGCCACCGTCGCTTTGCAGGGCACCTCGGACATTGGGTGTCGAAACCGCACGTAAGGAGAGATAGCCAGACGGTTTCTATCGATTTCCATAGACAGGCTTTTGAAGTCACGCGAGGAGTCCATCGTTGATTGCTTTTGCATCATTGAGGGACCCCCGCCCGTTTCGCCGCCCCGTTGCTTGCCGATCTGATATCGCAAGCGCTCACCGATCCTGTCAGATCTCAAGATCCGATATAGATCCGAGAACAACGGTAAGGCCCGCGTTTTCTAGTTCTTCCAGAAGTGTGCGATGCGCCACAGTTCGGAAATAAGGTTGAAAGGCGAGCGACCTATCAATTTGAAGTGACGCTCGTTCCCTTCCTGGCACGCAACGCGTACCGGGCCTTGACCTCGCACCGCAGAATCACAGGCCGGGAACGCCAAAAACTGATGGCAGACGTGGAGCGATGCGATCGTGAAAACCAGATGGGCGTCTGCATTGGTCACGGTGGTTGCGGTATTTGTGCTAGCAGCGTGCGGCGGCGGCAACAACAGTAGTCCCAGCAACAACGACACGGAGACGTCCACAACGCAAGGCGGCGCAACGATACAAAAGACGTTCCAGCCTAACGTCGTTCGTTTTCCGGGCACCACTGCCGGTATTACCGCCACGGGCCCGGAGACGTTCTCTTTCAATCCAACGCCATCGAACCTAGTTGTAAATGCCGTCTTTACCTGGATGGATAGAGCTTATGTAGTGCTCTCGATCCAGCCGAGGAGTAATGGCGCGGCCGTAGTCAACACACGCGATGCCCAGTTCGATGAAGTCTTCAAACAACTGACAGTGACTGGGAATCTGACATTGGACGATGCCAACGGGTCGCGCATGGTGGTTGTGGACGCCGATAATGACGTCATAACTTCCACAACGTCGGGAACCGCTAATGCTGCGATTGCACATGCAGCATCGACGCCCCCGCCTTCCTGCAAATACACAACAAAAGACCCCGCGTTGGGAGGTGAGACCAACATATCCTGCTCATACAGCCAGAATCTGTCGGACGGATTCGTTGTGACCTATTCGGGCGGAGTGAAAGACATCAAATTCGTCGGTGTCAACATGAATTCCGCAGGAAGCACGATAACGGGCAGCGAATACGAGTTCACACCGTTTTTCACGATAGCCGCACAATTGTCCGGGGAAAGTTCGAATAAAGCGGCGGAAACCAAGGATGACGTTTTGCTGTACGAGGCGCGCTTACCAATTCCAGAAACATTAGATTTCTTGAGTATCAGCGTTCCCTTTTACTTTTCGTATGATTTGCCGCTCTACAACCTGGGCATTGCTGGCTCGGCGACCTTTCCGTATGCCAACGGCGCATTTGGATTCGCAGGCGCGCTGCAGACACCGCTCGCGGAGGTAACCGGGAACTTTGCGGGCTTAGGGTTCACCTCCAAGATTGACGACGCGTTCGAGGGCGGCAAGACCGGCGTCGCGTTGGTGTTCTCAAAGTGGCCCACCCCGCTGTCGTCCGTCTTGGGCAACCTGCGATGGCCGTTCGGCGACGATAAGTTGTTGACACTCGGGGTGTACGGGAAACTTGGATTTGGTGGTTCCTTGTCGTATAGCGTGACGCCACCCGTAAAGACGGGCTGCTTTAAATGGAATCTTTCGGCAGAATCTATCCGGGAAGTGACGCTTAGCCTTCTGAAAGACGACCTCGCTACGTTTACCTCTGCCGCTGAGATTTACCCCGGCTCTACCCTCGCGGGCCAGGCAGGATGCAACACCGGCACCTTGACGGTAGCGGCGAGCCCAGCAACGGTTCAAGCCGGCGCGTCGGATTCATTGACCGCCGTCTATGCCGTTCCCGACGGAAGCCCAGCACCGATCGGAAATGTGACTTTCGTGGATCAGACCGGGATGACATTATGCTCGAATGTACCCCTAACCCCGAAAGGAATTGCCAGTTGCAGCGCAACGATAAACTCGAGCGCGGCGACGGACGTCGTCACCGCAAAATACAGCGGCGATTCGAATTACCCGCCCTCAAATGCCACAACCACTATCGCGATAACTACCGGTACCGCATCCCCGGGTGGCTTCTCGAACATTAACCTCAGCTGCAAGCGCAACCCGGATGGTACAGCGACGGTAACGGGTCTCTACTCGGTTACGCTACCGGCCGGATGGTCACTGCTCGCGGATGCCTGGCCGACTTCATATCTTTCAGGTACTTCGAGCACCTGCCAGGCTCCTTCCTATTCGGCCGAGCCGCCCGACTACACAGGCGGCGACTACCTCAATGCCAACTGCTCACCCGATCCCGGTGTTTCTGGTGTCGGCGGTACCCACACCTGTCAGAGCGACCCCTACGGTCCCTCAGTCAACGTTTGGGTTATGCTGAACGACCTCATCTATCCCAACATGTTTTACAACGGTTCAGTGCTTATCGAGATGTGTCGCTATGACAATCCGAGTAGCCAGCAACAAGAGTCGATCAACAACACTGTGCAATGCAACTGAGCGCCAACCTGCCGCTTGTTTCGCAGAGGGGCGTTCGTACACGAAATAGCTACGAAAAAGGGGGGGCCGGTGCGGACGGTTGTTTGCGTTCGGCGACGTGTAAATTGATGGACGGCGCGGCGCCGCTCACCTGCGATCTGATTTCGTCGGATCCTGCGGTCTTACGCGTCGGTCGAGCGTCTGTCAGGTTTTGAACAGAACTAGCCGTTCAAATGGCCGTCCTCTGACTTCCGCCAGTGGCGGAAACTGGCCGGACCCGGCCCGACGTAGACCGGCGGCGGTCGTCGGCCATAGATCGGCCGCGTCGGGCAGCAGTCGACCCAATCCCGTCGTTGTAACCTGGGCACGTTGAGCGTCATTAGACGGTGGCGGATTCAACCGGTCGATGCAACGCCTAGAATCAGCGTGAGCAGCGGAGGTGTTGCAAATGAAGCAGCGACCGAGAATCTATTACTCTGAGACCCAGAAAGCGCTGATGTGGGACCGATGGCGCAAGGGCGATACGATTCATCAGATTGCCAAACTGTTCGATCGAGGCCATTCTTCGATTCAGGGAATACTATCGGAGACCGGCGGCATCCAGCCGCTGCAAAGGCACCGCGCTGCACGGGTATTGACGCTCGCTGAGCGCGAGGAGATTTCCCGCTCCCTGGTGTCCGGATTATCGATTCGGTCGATCGCAGCCAGGCTGGGACGCGCTGCTTCCACGATAAGTCGCGAATTACAGCGCAACGGGGGCAGCCGAGGCTATCGAGCGAGCCAGGCGGATGCGCTCGCCTGGGAGCGGGCACGTCGGCCGAAGGTTTGCAAATTGGTGCAAAACCAGACGCTGGCGGGAGTTGTCGCTGCAAAGCTGAAGCTGCAGTGGTCCCCTGAGCAGATTGCTGGTTGGCTCAGACATGCTTATGCGGTCAACAAGGATTATCTGGTGTCGCACGAGACAATCTATCGGAGCCTCTATATCCAAGCTCGCGGTGCCCTGAAGAAGGAATTGCTTGAGCACTTGCGACGCACTCGAACGATGCGCCGGTCTCGTCACCACACACTGAAAACTGAAGGCCGCACGAACATTCGCGACGCCGTGTCGATCAGTGAACGACCTGCTACAGCGGAGGATCGCGCAATACCCGGGCATTGGGAAGGTGACCTGCTGTACGGCAACGCTACGAGCCAGATTGCAACTCTCGTCGAACGTCAAAGTCGATTTGTGATGCTGGTCAAGGTCGCCAGCAAGGATTCTGAGGCTGTGGTTGACGCGCTGATACGACACGCCAGCAAGTTACCTCGGGAACTATATAAGTCGCTGACGTGGGACAGAGGTTCCGAGATGGCCGACCACCACCGCTTTACTGTCGCTACCGACATTGAGGTCTATTTCTGCGACCCACAGCACCCCTGGCAACGCGGTTCGAACGAAAACACGAATGGGCTTCTGAGGCAATACTTCCCTAAAGGTACTGATCTATCTGCCTACTCACAGACAAAGCTGGACGCCGTAGCCAGGCGGCTCAACGAACGACCTAGAAAGACACTAAACTTCGATACGCCAGCTGAGCGATTTAATCGCATCGTTGCATCGACCGGTTGAATCCGCCGATTTTAACGGCCACTCGCCGGCAATCGCCGTCGACGTTTCTTGAGCCTTTGCGGAGATTACCGAGAATGGCGCTCGACTCAGCTATCTGGCGTTGGACAGCCCTCTTGGACGGTCGTATCGCACCGCGACGAGTGGCTGCGTTGGTCGTGCGTCGACATCTTTGACACACTCGCCGAACAACAAGCCGCCAAAGTGTTGCAAATACGACGCGAAAACCACACAAGACTAGAGCGACCGAGGCGGCCTATGCAATATTCGCACTTCGCCCTTTTTCTCCCCGATAAAGCATGTCCGACCCTGACAAGCTGAAAGCATTCCAAGCCACCGCCGAGATTTCTCGCAAGTGGGTAAGCGTGATGGACACAAAAGCGGCTTTCGTCTCGGCGATGAACGCAGCGCTTCTTGTATTCGTCTGGACGGGCGAGCTCGGCAAAGATCGGTTGTTCGACGCCAGCGTGTACTTCATCGACCGTTTGGCACATTACACGCCAAAGTTCGATAAATTTGTGGCTGAGTGCTGCCGACCAGTACCTAGATAGAATGCATCGCGCGCTGAAGCAGACGATAGTGAGGACATGCTAAGAGCGATATCCAGATAGCCAAGACGGGTTCGAGCGCTCATTACGCTAGCAACGTCCGGCCCTGTGGAAAGCTTGCGCCTTTCACATTGCCCGTAGCTCAGACAGCAAAATATGGAAGTACTCTCCAAAAATATATATGAAGCGATGTATCTACTGCTGCAACGTAAAAGCGGAAGAGGAATTCACGCTTGAGCACGTTATACCGCAGTGTCTCGGAGGGGCGTACGCACCGGATCAGTTCAAGGTTCGGTCAGTGTGCAAGAGATGCAACAGCAATCTGGGCCTTTTTGTAGACGCCGGGTTTGAGAAAAATTGGTTCGTCTCAAACAAGTTGAGGGAAATAGCATATTCGACGTTCGACCCTGAAAGCGATGCTGGCTTGCCATTGATATGTATGGGGCAGTCGGATCTCGCGCCGCCGCAGATGCGGACCGGCGAGACATGTGAATCATGGCTTGGACCGCTAGGGGAGCAGGTCTACTGGGTGCGGCAGCACGATGAGCGCCTTTACTGGTACACGGGAGGGAATCCCCGCACTGCCAAGGACGTGGAAAGCCGCGCATATTTCATGTTCGGCGAGCGGTCTGGGAAGAATCCGCTGCTTCCATGGCGAGCATTTCGAGACGCGTTCGAGGGAAGGCGGGTAAAGAAAGTAATGTGCACGACGGTGCTTGGAGCGGACCCGAAAACAATCGGTTTTGAGGAGCCCGACGAGCTGGATCGCACGAGGGCCGCGTTCTTCGTGAGTAACTGTACCAGTAGCGGGTCGCGGAAAAATCAGCTGTCGCTATACATCAGCTACGACGTTCGATTCATGGCGAAACTTGCGATAGGCATTGCCTATTCACTGTTTGGTCAAAGAGCCCTCGACACAGAATATGCGGCACAGTTGTATAAGGGGCTCTGGCATCGTCCTGACGAGGAGATACCCGAGATTAACGGAACGACCGACCTAATGAAAATGCACGACCCTCGCTTCAGCCGAATAATGGGTGACTCGACCTGCATCACGATAGCAATCCTTCCTGTTCCGGACGGTGTTGCGGTCAATCTGAACATTGGCGAGTCAATGAATTGGGTCATAAGATGTGCCAGCAAAGAGAATCTGAGAGAGGAAGACATAGCCGCGCTTGGGCACGGGCGGGTATTGGTCCTATATCGACAGCTGCAGCGCGGCGTTGACGTTCCTATGTCTGACTTTCTCGCTCACAAGCTCGGGAATCTCGTGCATCCCCAGTTGGCCGACATAGGCGCAAAGCTTGGCTTACATAAGGACTACTTTCGGAACCTATGATCGTCCGCGTCCGCTTTACGTCTTGAAGACCGGCTCGCCCACCGTCCTTCGCATGCACCGGCTCGCGAATGACAGTGCTGCGGCGAGTTGCAACCGCAAAAGGCATAGATGGGAGCGTTGGGGAGGCCGAGATGCGCGAGTTGAGCGTCCGGCAGGTTCCGGAGCGGATCAGCCGTTCGAGTGACCATGACAACGCGCAGGCGGGCGGCAGAAATTGGCCGGATTGGTGAAGTCGCCAACGCCCGCTTATGGGCTCTCCGGTTCGCAAAAATCGGAGCAGCTGACTGACCGGTTCTAGAGAAGTCTTCGACTGCAGCGGGCTGGAAGTATGCACTGCCCGACTGGCCGAAATGGTCGATATCCAGCGCGCAGCAGACTATCCCACAGGCGTGCGATAGTCGTCACTCAAGCGCAATCGGGTGCCCGTGGGGGGTACGGCGTGCAGCGACTTCCCACGCATTGCGACGCTGCCGAAGCATGTCGTCCGTTACCAGTCGCTTGATGGTGCTGATGCGCTCCAGTGCCGTCAGCCAATGACTGTAGTACGTGTTGCCACGGTCCGGGTCGCCAGCGGCCTGCGCGTCACAGATTGCCTGATTCAGACATTGTGCCCATTCGGCCCAAGTGAACATGCCGCGCCTGTGCAAGGCCACTGTCATCGCAAAGGCCTGGGCTTCCCACGGCGCACTAAAAACGGGTCCTGCGTCGTCGAAAGGCAACGCCGGCAAGGCGGTGCGCAGTTGATGCAAGTTGGGCTGATCGGAAGACATGTCAGGCAGACCCGGCGTTTGGCTAGTCGAGATACGGCTCCCAGCAATCGACACAGACCGACGCTGCTGTCGTATCCGTCCCCCAGAGTTCGGCGGCATCGAAGCGCACCGTATAGAGCCATTGCGGCTGTTCGCCGAGGCCAATCGCGTTGGCATCGGGGAAAACGTGCGCACCGTGCACGGCGATAATGGTCCCTCGTTTATCGCGGCAATAGCGTGGCAAGCGGGTGTGCGTAGGCGGATTTAGCGGACGGCTCCGCACCCTGTCGCCGACGTTAAAGCGTGCGCGGGCGGCCGGGGGACGATCGACAGGGCTGCCCCGGAGCAGCGCGGCGGCTACTTGGTCGGCCATCAATACACGAGGGACCGGTGCTGCTGCACTTTTCGACACACCGGTCCGAATCTCCTCCGCAGTTGCCAGGCCCGTGCTCTGCAGCAGCTTTTCAAGTCCCTCCACCCAGATCTGGTAATAGCTGCTCGAAAGGTACTGCGCAGGCGGCAAGCCTTCGCGTGCGGCACGAGACATGTCGATGTTCCACTTGCCGACCGCGCCCATCGCCAGCGTGATTGCCAGCACCCGGCGCTCCCAGTCAGCGTGAAAGAGCGAGGCGTCGGCTTGCGCCTGTATCGGACCGAATGCCTGCATGCCGCCGAGGTCTTGTGCGCCGTTCATGCGGACTCCTGTTTCGATTCCGGTGTCTTTGGCAATCCTGTCCCGATCATCGAGTCACGTGTTACGAGTTCAGCCAGCGCCTCGTCGGAAAAGTCCTCGGTTCCGGGAGGCTGCATGGGCAACACCAGATACCGGACCTCAGCGGTGGAATCCCACACGCGGAACTCTACTTCGGCGGGCAATTCGAACCCGAACTCCTTCAATACACCACGCGGATCGATCACCGCGCGCGACCGGTAAGGCGCCGACTTGTACCAAACCGGCGGCAGCCCAAGCACCGGCCAGGGATAGCAGGAGCACAGCGTGCAGACCACCATGTTGTGCACAGCGGGCGTGTTCTCCAGCACCACCATGTGTTCGCCCTGCCTGCCTGCGTAGCCGAGCGACGCGATCGCGGCGGTAGCGTCGCGCAGCAGCCATTGCTTGAACGCCGGGTCGCTCGACGCCTTCGCAACTACGCGCGCGCCATTGTGTGGCCCTACCTTATGCTCGTACGTCTCGATCAGGATATCGAGAGCACTGGGATCGACGTACCCCTTCTCGACCAGCAGGGACTCCAGCGCACGGACACGTAACTCCATCTCCGACAACGCACTACCGTTGTGGTCGTGCGCGTCGGCATGCGCATGCTCCCGCTGGTCGCCTTTAGAAAAGCTGCGGTTCATCGCAGATTGCCCGGATAATCCCCTTACGGAAAGGAGTATGGGTGACGCAAGACGCAAATGCAAACAGGAAGGTACGCGCCCCGCCGACGTGCTGCGCGGCGAAACCGCTCGAACGTCGACGCAAATTTGCCGACGTTTGATTCCGACCCCTATCTGTCGTTCGTCCCCTAAGTTGCCGAATGTCTTTCGGCAATCAGTAGCCGCCGTTCGAGTCCCCTCACGCAGTTCCTTACTAGAGGTCATAAAGCACCCTGTGTGTAAGTCGGCACCCTGCGCGTAGAGCAGGCTGTGCTGACGCGTGACGACGGTCAATCGCATTCCGCGTTGCCCGGCGTTCAGCCATGCCTTTGCGGCTTCGAGCACCGCAAAGTGCGGTGGGTTGCGATGGTCTCTCGGACGTCATGAGCGCCCGTCGCAGCCTCAGTGCGCCGCGTGCCTGGCCCGGGCGGAAGCGTTCTCAAGGTTGGTCCAGGCAGGCTGGTCCGGTGCATAGCGCGCACGAATGTACGCGGCAAGCTCGGCCATCTGCTTGTCATCGTAGACATCGCGGAAGCCTGGCATGTAGCCCAGTTCCGCCGTTGCCGGATCGTCGATGCCGTTGTGCAGCACATGCAGGAGGTTATCCGGCCGCGCCTGCGCCACGCTCGTGTTCAGGCCCATGAGCGGCCTCACGCCCAAATGTCCGACGCCGCCCGAACTAGCGTGACATACCGCGCACGCAGTCTCGAAGGTGCGTCGTCCGCGCTCCAGCCCCATCACGCTGACGACATCCGCGCCCGCCGATTGCTTCTGCACCGCGTGTTCGGCGGCGGCATCGTCGACCGGTGGAGACAGCGAGGTGAGGTAGTGCGCAATGGCCTTTACATCGGATTCAGGAAGCTGTGACAGTCCGGCTACGACCGGTCCCATCGGGCCTGCGGCGACGCCGTGTTCCTTCGAGAAGCCCGTGCGGAGGTAGTCGAACAGCGCCTTCTCGGTCCACGGCACCGGTCCGCGATGGCCGACCAGCGCGGGCGCATCCCAGCCTTCTGCTTCGCCGCCGGCAAGATACGCAAGTCCGCCCTTTTCCGCGCCGAGCCGGTTGCGCGGCGTATGACACGCGCCGCAATGCGCGGCGCCGTCGACGAGATATTTGCCACGATTCCACATCGACGATTTCGATAAATCGGGCACGAACTCGCTGTCATCGTGATAGAGCCAGTTCCAGCCGGCTACCGCGGGACGCAGGCTCATCGGAAAAGGCAGCTTCGTTTTGGGCGAAACGTTTTTCACTGCGGGCTGCGACATCAGGTACGCATAGAGCGCCAGCATGTCCGGCTCGCTCATCTTCGCGAACGCCGTATAAGGGAACGCGGGATACAGATGCCTGCCGTCGCGCGCAATACCTTTGCGCATCGCGCGTTCGAATGCCGGATACGACCATGTGCCGATGCCCGTCTCCGCGTCCGGCGTAATGTTGGTCGAATAGATGGTGCCGAACGGCGTTTCGAGCGCGAAGCCACCCGCATTCGTCGCACCGTTGGAAGCCGTATGACACACCGCGCAGTCACCGGCAATGGCGACCTGCCGTCCGCGTTCGAGCGTTGCCGCGCTCCATGTCGAGGCATTGAGACTGCCCGGCGCAATGGGCGCGATCTTCGCCGGACCCGCAACGATCGCACACGCGAGACCAATGAGCCCGCCGACGAAACCGGCGACGCCGCCGCCAGCGAGAAGCCGCTGGATGCGGTTTGGACGTGGCGCGCTCGCGCCGGGAGGCACGGGTTGCGCGGCTGCGAGTTGCGCTTGCAGTTGCTTCGAGTCGAACGGCGGTTGCCGGAAGCGGACGCCAGTGGCATCGAAAATTGCGTTCGCTATGGCGGCGGCTGCGGGTGCTGTTGCCCGTTGTGCGTCCGGTTTCGATAACGCGTCTTCAAGCGATGCCGCGAGATCGAGCGACAGCGGCTTTGCATCGGTTATCGCTTCATCATGTGTCGGTCGAGTCTTGAACGACTGCCCCAGCGCCAGCGATACCGCGCTCTCGATCAGCGTATGCGGCACGCCGTTCAACACCGGCACGCGCCCTTCGCCATATCCGGCGACGACACGGCGTACCGCGACATCGCCGGTCTGCCGATGGACATCCACATCGACGATCCACGCGGACCAGTTCGGCTCGCCTTCGCGCTCGCCGTCCATTGCGAAGCCGCGGCCTTGCAGCCACTGCGCGCCTGCAGCGGGCCGTGCCTTGCGCCCCCACGCCGCCCGTTCCGTGACGATGCGCACGACTTCGCGTGCGGCGGCATCGTCATCGAGGTCTAGATGGCGTAGTCGCAAGGCGACAGGATCGACGCAAAGTTCGCTCGCTGTCTCGTCCATGAACGACTCGCGCGCGAACACATGCGCATGCGGCGGTATGGCATGCGCTGCATCATCGAACATGAGCGACGCATGAACGTGACGATAGACGAAAGAAGACGCAGGCCGCCAGTCGGGCGAGAATAATCCGGTCCGCGATACCGTCTTGTCCAGCGAGACGCGGTACTGGTAGCTGCGCAATGCGCCGGCCGAAGTCATATTCGCGCTCACTTCCAGCGATGCAAATCGATCGTTCTCGCAAGCCGGCCAGCGATAAGTATGCGTGCGACGCGTCGACGACGGCGCATCGACGAGATCGGGAAGCGCTTCCGCCCTCTCCAAAAGGTCGCTCGTTTTACTGTTCATCTTGCGGCTGTTGATAGTGAGCGGCCCGGCGCACCGCCTCCATAATTTCGATGTGCGTGCCGCATCGGCAGAGGTTGTAGCGCAAGGCGTCGCGGATGTCGGCATCGGTGGGAGACGCGTTGCGTTCGAGCAGCACTTTGGTGCTCATGACCATGCCGTTGAGGCAGTAGCCGCATTGCGCCGCCTGTTCTTCAATGAACGCGCGCTGAATGAAATGCAGCTTCTCCGGCGTGCCGAGTCCTTCGAGCGTGACGATATCGCGCCCGACCGCAGCACTGGCAGGGACGACGCACGAGCGCGTGGCCTGGCCATCGACGATCACGGTACACGCGCCGCACTGTCCCAGGCCGCAGCCATACTTTGGGCCGTTCAGTTCGAAGTCGTTGCGCAGAACCGTCAGCAAGGGAGCATCCGACGCCACGAATTCGATGGTGCGCGTGTGCCCGTTCACGCAGAGCGTGACCGGACCATCGACCGGGCGTGGATGAGACATGACCTGAACCTCGTTGGCAAATGACGTTGATGCTAGCCTGCCGCCCCGACAAACGCGAGGCGGCCAAAAAAACTCAGGCCTCGACGGGCGTCGCGTCTGTCGCGTCCTTCTGCGGCGAGACGAGCGGAATCTCGTACACGTCGTAGCCGAAGCACCATGCCGGATCTTCGTTCGTGCGCAGCCACGTGTTGTTGTGCGATACGAGCTGCACCTTCGAAGCACGCGTCGCACGGTTCGCTTCGTACAGCGCGAACGCGTTCGTGTAGTCGCTCACACCGACTTCGTCGAGACAGCGCGTCAGCATCGCGGCATCTTCGATCGCCATTGCCGCGCCTTGCGCCATGTGCGGTTTCATCGGATGGCAGGCGTCGCCCAGCAGAACCATGCGGCCACGGCTCCACAGCGGCAGCGGATCGCGTTCGAGCAGCGGCCACTTGGAAATGGACGGCGAGACATCGATCAGATGCTGAATGTCCGGATGCCAGCCCGCGAACGCTTCCTTCATCTCTTCGCGGCTACTTTCCATGAACGGCACGCCAGCCGGCCATTCCTTCTGCGGCACGCCGGTGACGTAGTAATACTCGTCGTGCTTTTCGGTGACGTAGTAGACCATCATGTGACGGTCGCCCGACCACCACTTCACGCAGGCATCGTACGGCTTGTTGTTCAGGAGCGATGCCGGGAACACCGCGCGATGCGCCACCCAGCCAGTGTATTTCGGCGGCTCCGCGCCCAGCAGATGATCGCGGATCTTCGAATTCACGCCGTCTGCGCCGATCACGATATCGGCAGTTTCGACGGAACCGTCAGCGAAGGTCATGCGCACTTCGTTGCCGGTATCTTCCACCGACGTCAGCTTCTTGCCGAAGCGCACCACGCCCGGGCTGCACGCCTGCGTCAGCAACGAGTGAAAGTCGCCGCGATGCACGGTCAGATAGCTCGCGCCGTAGTTCTTCACGGCAAACTCGCCGAGCGGAATCTGCGACATGATTTCCGCGCTCTTGCCATCGCGGCTGTACCAGTAGTCGGGATGCGAACCCATTGCATTGAGCGCGTCTTCGCAGCCGATGCGACGCATCACCTTCATCATGTTCGGCCCGACGTGGATGCCCGCGCCCAGTCGCGAGAAAGCGTGCGCCTGTTCGTACAGCACGACGTCGTAGCCGCTGCGCTCAAGCAGTGCGGCGGCGGTTGCGCCGCCAAGTCCAGCGCCGATGACGGCAATGCGGGCTTTGCTCATGGAATTCTCCTGATCGATATGGGCTCGTGACGTCCTCTGGACGCCCAAGCGAAGTGACGGTGTAAATATAGCGTACACACTCCAAATAACTAAAACAAGAGGGAATCTCCCGAGAGCTATGATCAGCTTCTATTCGGCATATATCCGCACAGATAGTGAAACCCCTCATCACCATGGTGCATGAATGTTTTTGTTCGTATTGTCGTTTTATAACGTACACGCTAGACTTTGTGCACGAGTCGTCCTCTTCCGGGAACGGCCTTCCGACACCTGCCAGGAGCTTTCATGTTCAAGACCTATCGCATCGGCCAGATCGTGCCGAGTTCGAACACGACGATGGAAACCGAAATCCCCGCGATGCTGCGTCTGCGCGAAACCATCCGGCCCGAGCGCTTCACATTCCATTCGAGCCGCATGCGCATGAAGAAGGTCGTCAAGGAAGAACTCGCGGCAATGGATGCGGAATCGGACCGCTGCGCAATCGAGTTGTCGGATGCACGTGTGGATGTGCTGGGTTACGCGTGTCTCGTCGCGATCATGGCGGTGGGACGCGGCTATCACCGCGTGTCACAGGAACGTCTGACGAAGCACACGACGGAGAACGGCGCGCATGCGCCGGTGCTCACCAGCGCGGGCGCGCTCGTCGATGCATTGAAGGTCATCGGCGCGAAGAAGATCGTCGTGGTTGCGCCGTATATGAAGCCGCTGACGGAACTCGTCGTCGATTACATCGGCAGTGAAGGGTATGAGGTCATCGACTGGACGGCGCTCGAAATTCCCGACAATCTCGATGTCGGCCGTCATGATCCGTCGCGTCTGCCGGAAATCGTCTCGAAGCTGAACTATCAGGATGCGGATGCCATCGTGCTGTCGGCATGCGTGCAAATGCCTTCGCTGCCCGCCGTCGCAAAGGTCGAAGCGATGACCGGCAAGCCCGTCATCACCGCTGCCATCGCCACGACGTACGCGATGTTGCGCAATCTCGATTTGGAACCGATCGTTCCCGGCGCGGGCGCGTTGTTGTCCGGCGCTTATTGAGGAGTTTCCACATGTCCTCTACGTTTCTCTACGGCGGCAACGTATGCGCAAACGGCATCCGCCAGCATTATTTGCGCTATGGAAGCCGCGCGAACGAGCATGCGGCGCGGCCGGCCATCGTGCTGATTCCGGGCATTACGAGTCCCGCGATCACGTGGGGCTTCGTCGGTGAAGTGCTCGGCACGCGCTTCGATACCTATGTGCTCGATGTGCGCGGACGCGGTTTGTCATCGGCATCGGATACGCTCGACTACAGCCTCGATGCGCAAGCCGACGATATCGTCGAACTCGTCAAGGCGCTGGGCCTGGCTTCGTTCAGCCTCGTCGGGCATTCGATGGGGGCGCGTATCGCGGCGCGTGCGGCCTCGCGTATCGAGAGCGGTCTGCAAAGTATCGTGCTGATCGATCCGCCGGCTTCCGGTCCCGGCCGCCGTCCGTATCCGTCGCAATTGCCGTGGTATGTGGATTCGATGGCCCTCGCCCGCACCGGCATGGACGCCGAAGCCGTGCGCCAGTTCTGTCCGACGTGGACTTTCGAGCAGCGCCAGTTGCGCGCCGAATGGCTGCATACGTGCGACGAGCGTGCGGTGCTGGCATCGTTCAAGGGCTTTCATGAAGACGACTTTTTCGCCGATGCCGCGCGTCTTCGAGTGCCCTCGCTGCTCATCACCGCAGAACGCGGCGATGTCGTGACATCGGAGGATGTCGGCGAATTGCAGCGCGCCACGCCTTCGATGCTTCACACGCGCGTGCCGAACGCGGGTCACATGATTCCGTGGGACAACGAAGCCGGGTTCTATGCGGCGCTGAGCGATTTTCTCGGCGCGTCCGTCACGCTCGACGCTTCCAGGAGATAACGATGGCTATCAGCGACTTTCAACTGATCGAAGCATGGAAAGAAGTGCTCACGTTGTCGAAGCTTGAACGCGGGCAGACGGTGACGATCCTGACGAGCGCGAGCACCCACCCGCAGACCTTGTCGTGCGCACTCATTGCGACGCAGTCGATGGGCGCGATCGTGAATCGTCTCGATCTGCCGCCCATCAACGGTGAGAAAGGGTTCAGCCGCGACTCGCTCGCGTATCTCGGCACCACGCCGCTCACCGGCAATCAGGCCGCCATCGCCGCGCTGAAGAACAGCGATCTCGTGCTCGACCTGATGACGCTGCTGTTCTCGCCCGAGCAGCACGAGATTCTGCAATCCGGCACGAGAATTTTGCTCGCCGTCGAGCCGCCCGAGGTGCTCGTGCGCCTCGTGCCGACGCTCGCGGATCGCACGCGCGTGCTGGCTGCGACCGCGCGCATCGAAAAGGCTCGTCAGATGCACGTGCACTCCGACGCAGGAACGGATTTCACGTGCCCGATGGGCAATTTTCCGGCCATCGCCGAATACGGTTTCGTCGATGAACCGGGCCGCTGGGATCACTGGCCGAGCGGCTTTGCGCTGACCTTTCCGAACGATAAGACGACGCATGGGAGGATCGTCATCGACCGGGGCGATATCCTGTTGCCGCAGAAGCATTACGTGAACGAGCCGATCACGCTGACGGTGGAAGGCGGCTATGCGGTGCGTATCGAAGGCGGCACGGACGCGGCGCTGCTGCGCGATTACATGGAAACCTTCGACGATCCGGAAGGCTATGCCATCTCGCATATTGGCTGGGGTTTGCAACCGCGTGCGCGCTGGTCGACACTCGGTCTCTATGACCGCGAAGCGACCATCGGCATGGATGCGCGCGCGTTCGAAGGCAACTTCCTGTTCTCGCTCGGACCGAACAACGAAGGCGGCGGCGATCGCACGACGACCTGCCACATCGATATTCCGCTGCGCCATTGCACCGTGTCGCTCGACAACGAAGTCGTCGTCCGCGATGGCCGCGTGCTCGACGCCCATCAAGCTTAAAGGCATCACATGAACGATCTGTCCACGCATGCGGAAGCGCATGTCTACCAACAGCAAGGATTCGGCACCGCGATGCCGCCGAAGGGGCGCGTCGCGTTGTTGATCGTCGATCTCGTAGTCGGTTTCGCCGATCCGAAGGTGTTCGGCGGTGGCAATATTCCGCAGGCGATCGAGCGCACGAAGGAAGCGCTGAAGGTGGCGCGCGAGAAAGGCTGGCCTGTGGCGCACAGCCGCATCGTCTATGCCGCCGATGGCAGCGATGACAACGTGTTCTCGCTGAAAGTCCCCGGCATGGCGACGCTGACCGAGGACAATCCAAACAGCGCCATCGTGCAGGAGTTGACGCCTGCAAAGGGCGAACTCGTCGTGCGCAAGACGGTGCCATCGGCATTCTTCGGCACGCAACTGACGCCGTGGCTCGCGCAGCAAGGCATCCAGACGCTGCTGGTCGCGGGCGCCGTCACAAGCGGCTGCGTGCGCGCGAGTGTGGTCGATGCGATGTCGTTCGGCTTCCGTCCGTTCGTCCTTGCGGACTGCGTGGGTGATCGTGCGCTTGCTCCGCACGAAGCGAGTCTCTTCGATATGGGTCAGAAATACGCCACCGTGCTGCCGCTGTCCGAAGCGCTCGCGACGATCGCGGAAGCGCGATAATCGGTATAGCAACGAAGAGAGGAACAACGTGAATCGCGCTGAACTGCTTGCCCGCAACGGTCGTCTGGCCATCGTTCGCCAGCCGGTCAAACCGGTCATTCCCGCGCGCGGCCAGCCGGGCAGCAGTTCGACTTTCGTGCCCGAGATTCCCGAAGTCTTCGTCGCCGTCCTCGACAATGACAGCATTCTCGCGTTCAACGGGCATGTGGACCTGGGCACGGGCATTCGCACATCGCTGGCGCAGATCGTCGCAGAAGAATTCGATGTTCCCGCCGAACGCGTCCGCATGATTCTCGGCTCGACCGCTGCAACGCCGAATCAAGGGCCGACTATTGCGAGCGCGACGATTCAGATCAGCGCGGTGCCGTTGCGATGCGCCGCGGCGCAGGCGCGACTCGCTTTATTGCAGCTTGCCTCGGAGCGGATGGGCGTCGAAACCGAGCGTCTGACGACCTTGAACGGGCGCGTGTTCGTCGAAGGCGACGATTCCGCAAGCGATTGTTCTTTCGGCGAACTGGTGAAAGACCGGCAAATCACGTTCGAGCTCGATACCCAGGTCAAGACGAAAGACCCTTCTCGGTATCGGCTCATCGGCCAGTCGTCGAGGCGTGTTGATGTGCCTGCCAAGGCTACCGGCCAGCTAACTTTCGTTCACGATGTGCGCATGCCCGGCATGTTGCATGGCCGCGTTGTGCGGCCGCCGTATAGCGGCATCGATTCTGGCGAGTTCGTCGGCAAGTCGCTCGTTTCCGTCGATGAATCTTCCGTCGCCGATATCCCCGGACTTCGCGCGGTCGTCGTCATCGGCGATTTCGTCGGCGTGGTCGCGGAGCGGGAAGAATTCGCGGCGCGTGCGGCACGCAAGCTCAAGGTGCAATGGCGCACAATGCCGCCGTTAACGCCGATGGACGACATCGAACAGGCCATCTGCAACGCGCCCGCGACGCCGCGGCTTCTGCTCGAAGAAGGCGACGTGGAAAGTGTTAAGGCTGACGGCACCACATTCTCCCGAACCTACGTGTGGCCTTATCAGATGCACGGTTCGATCGGGCCTTCATGTGCGGTCGCGGACTATCGGGAAACGGGCGACGGACGCATCACGGTGTGGTCGGGGACGCAGAATCCGGTTTCGTTGCGGCACGATCTGTCGAAGCTCGTCGGACGCAGCGAAGCGGATTTCGATATCGAGCGCTTGGAAGCATCCGGCTGCTACGGCCGCAACTGCGCCGACGACGTCTGCGGCGATGCGCTGCTGCTCTCGCGCGCCGTGAAGCAACCGGTCCGCGTGCAACTCACGCGGCAGGACGAACATCTGTGGGAACCGAAAGGCACCGGCCAGGTGATCAAGGTCACCGGCACGGTGACGAGCGATGGCCATCTCATCGGCTATGACTTTTCGACGCGCTATCCATCCAACGATGCACCTTTGCTCGCTTCGCTGCTGACTGGCGCGCAGCCGGCGATATCGGGCACCTTCGAAATGGGTGATCGCACCGCCGTGTCGCCTTACGAGTCGCCCAACCGACGCTTCGTCTGCGAGGACCTCGCATCGATCGTGCGCGCATCGTGGCTGCGAGGCGTCTCGGCGCTGCCGAACTCTTTCGCACACGATTCCTTCGCCGATGAATGCGCGGCTCTCACCGGCACCGATCCGCTCGACTATCGCATCCGGCATCTGAAAGACGATCGCGCAATCGATCTGCTGCGCGCCGTCGCTCACCGTGCGGGATGGCAGGCGCGGCCTCATCGCATCGAAAAGGAAGGGCGTCTGGTGCGTGGCAGGGGCATGGCGTATGCGCGCTATGTGCATAGCCGCTTTCCCGGCTTCGGCGCAGCTTGGGCGGCGTGGATCGTCGATCTCGTCGTCGATCGGCTGAGCGGCGACATTACGGTGGAGCGCGTCGTCATCGGACAGGATACGGGCACGATGATCAATCCGGACGGCGTGCGTCATCAGATCCACGGCAACGTGATTCAGGTGCTCAGTCGCTCGCTGAAAGAACGCGTGCGCTTCAGCGATGGGAAGACCGCCGCGCGAGACTGGTCGAGCTATCCCATTCTGACCTTCGCGGAAGTGCCCGCCATCGATGTCGTGCTGATGCCGCGACAAGGCGAACCACCGATGGGCGCGGGTGAATCTGCATCGGTGCCGGGACCGGCTGCGCTGGCCAACGCCATCTTCGATGCCACCGGCGTGCGCTTTCTCGCGCCGCCCTTTACGCCGGAGAACATTCGCGCCGGCCTGGAGAAGGCAGGGCGGCTCTACGTGCCGAACGAGGACGTCAGTCGCGCCCTCCCCTAACGCGTTTCACTCTCGTCGAGTTCGAGCATCTTGCGCAGCAAATATTGCAGCGCTACCCGCTCGGCAGGATTCAGCACGCCGTAAGTGCGCTCGGTGACTTGCGTGGCGAACGGTACGGTGGCATCGATCAGAGCCTCACCCTGATGCGTGGGCTTCACCACCAGCTTTCTACCGTCCGTAGAATCGGGCGCAACTTCCACCAAATTGCGCGCCTTGAGGCGATCGACCACGCCCCGGATGGTCGCCTGATCGATGGCCGTCGTCTTCACGATGTCGTTCAGCGAACATCCCCGGCTTTCCTTGACCGCGGATAGCGCCACGAATTGCGCGGCCGTCAGTTGGGAATCCGGAATCGCCTCCTGAAAGATTGCGACATGCCGCTGATATGCACGGCGCAACAGATGACCAATCTGGTCATGGAAGTCGTAGACATCATTCGAAGGCGACATATCCGGAGAGGCGGTATCCAAAGAATTGGGCGCATGGCGGCTCACTTGCATGACTTCCATTTTAACGGACCGACTCCGAAGCAAAACATCGAGGTGCTGACAGGCGGCACGGCGGCTGTCAGGGCGATCTGGACACGGCTGAGACGGTCTGCACTGAGTAAGTGCGGGACTCGTCGTACCTAGTGCCATTTTAAGCGTATGCGCTTAAATTTGGTGCGCGACGATCATTGTCTTACAAGTTTCCTTCTCGACGACGCGTATCCGCAGGGCATGGATAATTATGCCTCTGATCGCCTGCTAAGAAGGGCCAGGACACTCAGGGTATTTTCTAGCGTGTACGCTTGTATTTTGACGTGCTATACAGGTTCCTGAGACGCGCGACACAGGTCTGCGTCAAGGAAACTTCATTCAAACAGGGTCACCCATGTCAACTGTTCAATCTGGCGTCGGCGTCGTATCCGGTGACGCTCATCGAGAGCTTTACCGGAAGGTCACGGTTCGCGTCATCACGCTGTTCTGTCTGTGCTACTTCGCGGCCTATCTCGATCGGGTGAACATCGGCCTGGCGAAGCTTCAGATGCTCGATGCGCTGAAATTCGGCGATGCCGTCTACGGTCTCGGCGCGGGCCTATTCTTCGTCGGCTACGTGCTGTTCGAAGTACCGAGCAACCTCATCCTTCAGCGCGTGGGCGCGAAGTTCTGGATTGCGCGCATCATGATCACGTGGGGCCTGCTGTCGGGCGCGACCATGTTCGTGCATACGCCGATGCAGTTCTACATCGTCCGATTCCTGCTCGGCGTGGCCGAAGCCGGCTTTCTGCCGGGCGTACTGCTTTATCTGACGCAGTGGTATCCGGATGCGCGGCGCGCGCGGATCGTCGCGCTGTTCATGGTCGGCCTGCCCATGTCGAGCATGATCGGCAGCCCGATCTCCGGCTGGATCATGCGCGCCTTCGATGGCGCGCACGGTCTCGGCGGCTGGCAATGGCTGTTTCTGCTCGAAGCGCTGCCTTCGGTGCTGCTCGGCTTCGCGGTGCTGCGCTGGCTGCCGAACACCATCGAGTCGGCCAAATGGCTGACGGACGATGAAAAGAAGACCTTGCGCGCGGAACTGCGCGACGAAGCATCGGAACACAAGAGCCACAAGCTCATCGAAGCGTTCACCAATCGCAAGGTGTGGTCGCTCGGTCTTATCGATCTGTGCGTGCTGCTCGGTCTCTATGCCGTGAGCTTCTGGCTGCCGACGATTCTCAAGGACACCGGCGTCACGGACTCGTACCACATCGGCTGGCTGATGGTCATTCCGAATGCGGCCGCTGTCGTCGGCACGCTGCTGTGCGGCGCGAGTTCCGACCGGGCGCGCGAGCGGCGCTGGCATATCGTCGTGCCGTTCGCGGTGGCCGCCGCTGCGCTGGTGATCGCCGGCGCGACGACGCCGAGCACGGCCATGACCGTGCTGCTGTTCTCGCTGGTGAACGCCGGCGCCGCGGCGGCGATGCCCGTCGTATGGGCGATTCCGTCCACGTTCCTGCGCGGCACCGCAGCGGCCGGCGGCATTGCGTTCGCGTGTTCGATCGCAAATGTCGGCGGCTTCGGCAGTACTTATCTGATCGGCTATCTGCGCGACACGTTCCACACGCAGAGCGCCGGGCTTTACGCTTTCGCCGCCTTCATTCTGTTCGGCTGCGCGCTGGCGCTGGCGTTTCCGAAGAGTCTGGTGAATCGTTGACTCAGCTGGTCATCGCGGCAGCCACGGCCGCGCGACCAGTCACGAGAACGCCAGCGCCCCGCACAGAATAGCCCGCCTGGGCGCGTCGATTGCGGCGCTAAGACGCGCCGTCGTGCTGGTCTATATTGCTCAACCCGCTCGGGGCCCACCCTTCGACGGCTCCGCTTTTGACTGACATACCGTCGGGGCGCATCGCTCCTGGCGTCTGTCTGATGTTCGTAGGTGAGCCGCCGCTCAGATGACCACACGCAGCCGAAGGAGTGACTGGATCTGGCCGCGTGCGCCCGATGCGGTCGGATTGTCTTCTACGTCAGCGCTCAGCGATCGGCGTTCTGCCATCCCGGCGAGTCATCGACGCGATCGCTCGGACCATTCTCGATAAAATCGTCCTCGAAGCTCTGTCCAACCAAGTGGTCGTAGTCCGCCGGCTGGCTATTGACGATGGCTCGGAACATTTGAATCAATGCGTTGCCATCTTGTAGATGTGCGACCACGACACGAGCAGTACGCAGGAAAACAGATTCGCGGACAGGCGGCGCTGCACTTCCGTCGTGCAGTTCGAAGCAAAACGATGAACCTCTTCATGCCCTTCCGGCAGCCGGGTATGGCCCCGAATTGTTGCTTTCATCGTTGTGCGTCGAGGAATGTTTTTCGCACGGCAAGCAATTCAGGTGCCGCTAGTCGCTACCCCGCCTCCGACCGAAGTCGAATCGACCTGCGGGCGTCGTAGCGATTTGAGCGCTGCCCGAACATACCGAAGATTCCGTCCGGGCCAAAGCATTGACCGCTCATGCCCACCTGTAGCCGCATGCCCAGCAGTTTTACTTACTGGCAGCATAAGCAATCCTACTTATACTGCCGTTTGTTCGCCACCTTCTCCTTACCGCGACAAAACCTATCTATGTCGGTCTCGAGAACGCCGATGCGATGACTGCGATTGACACACTGACCAACACGGTCATCGCGACCGTGCCCGTTGTCCAGGCGCCGCAAGGGCTGTCACGTATGTGCCGGATGCGGTGCTGGAAGGTGATGGTGCGCAGAACCTTCAGACACTCGGCCTTGCTGGTCAGAGCGTCCATCTCGCACTGGTGCCGGTGGGGGCGGTGGTGGGGACGGGTAAGACGGCGGATGCCGCAAGTGCGGCGACACATGCACCTACGACGGTTCAGCGATCAGCAACGACCGTCGTGATACGGCTGGTCCTCGCTATACGGTTCGTTCTCGCGTGTCTCGTTCAAGGAGGATGGCAATGAATGACGACTATCTGGCAAGTCGATCGCGCCGCACCCTGCTTCGCGCAACCGGTGCCGGCGCCATGGGCGTCTTGTCGGGAGCGCTCCTCGGTCCGTCCCATCTAGCATGGGCAGAGCCTTTGACTGGGGCTGTGCCGACCGTCGATAAACTTTCGATTCGCGTGGTGACCGATTCCTCATACTCTGCGCTACTCCCCGGAGGTCGGACGGGCACGGTCGACATTGTCCGGTTCGGACTGCCGCTCAGTCCAAGTCACGCGCCCGGCCGCACGCTGGAGAACGAGTGGGGCCTGAGCCTACTCGCGCATTCCACCCAGGGCGCCCAGAGCCGACAGGTGCTGATTGATTTCGGCTATACACCGGGGACATTGAACAACAACCTCGAGTTGCTGAAGATCGATCCGGCACAACTGGACGCGCTGCTTCTAACTCACGGCCACTACGATCATTTCGGCGGCATGGTGGGATTTCTGCAGAACAACCACAGCAAACTGAAAACGAAGCTGCCGATTTATCTCGGTGGCGAAGAATGCTTTTGCACGCGAGAAAATCGCGGCGGCCAGTTCGGTTCGCTCGACCGGCAGGCCATGCGCGACGCGGGCCTCGTCATCACCTTTGCCGAGCGGCCGGCAATAGTGGCCGACCATGCTTTCACAACAGGCTGGATCGATCAGATGACGTTCGAGAAGCCGATTAACCCGAGCGTCATGACCGTGGGCATGCGTGACGGCGTCGGTTGCGCGGCGGACAAATTGCCGGCGGCCAAGCAGAACGTCATGTCGATTCCCGACGACTTTGAACATGAGCAAAGCACCGCTTATCTTGTCAAGGACCGCGGACTGGTTGTGCTGACCTCATGCGCGCATCGCGGCGTATTGAACTCGGTGCGGATGGCAATGAAGGTATCCGGCGTCGCAAAGGTCCACGCGATCATCGGCGGTTTTCATCTGACGCCGCAGCCGCTCGAGTATCAGCAGAAAACCGTCGACGAGTTGAAGGCCATCGATCCGGACTATCTGATTCCGATGCATTGTTCGGGCCAGACGTTCTACACAATGGCTTCTCAAGGCTTGCCGGGCAAGGTGCTGTTGTCGTCGACGGGAACGCAGTTCACATTCGGCGCATGACAGCGGACCGCCGCGTAATGAATCGAAAGCGTGCAGTAAGGCCGGTAGTTGCTTGCCGCCGATAATCGCCGGAGTCGGAGACCTATTCGGCCGCAAGCGACCTTCGAAATTGCGATCTATGGCCGGTTCTTGGGTGGAAACGACGCCTGAATGTCTGAGCGATGGTTCTAGCAAATGACGCCTGGTGGCCGCACTGAGCCACCTGACGTTCACTCCGCAACGTCGTCGTGCCTCACGCCTTCTGACTTCGAATGGCGCATAGATTTTCCCACCAAGGGCCGACCTGATAGCTTTTGCTGAGACAACTGCCATCTGTTCGCTGGTGTGTTGTTGGACTGTTGGACGACAGCGTGGTCGACGATAAACTGGCTGCTGTGTCCATCGATCTTAAGGCGCCCCATGAGTACCAAGACATCTATCAGGTATCACCACGGCGAAGCAAAGGAGCCGTCCTGGCATCTCTATGAAGAGGCGTTCGAGAAGGATGATGTGGTCTACCTTGAACTCGAAGGCGTGCAAGCCGACGTCGTGATGATCGACAGTGTTTGGGGGGCCAAGGCCGGCACGGTGCTGCTACGGTTGCCCAACGCGATGGCCCGTCAGCTTGGGTTGCTTCCGCACTCGGATGAAGGCGATGCGCCACCGGTGGGTAAGGGATAGACTCGCACGCCATCACAAGCGATGGCGCTTAGGAGGAAAGGATCGGAGTAGCTAGCTGTCCGATGCGCCCACGGCTATTCCGAGATCATCACGGGGTGAATCTAGGTGAAGCGCATCCACGCCTAACACCATTCAGGCCGCCTCAGCCTGTAGCGTGAAATCAACGTGGATAGCATCATAGGGAAAAATGATGTCGCCGTTGTCCGAACGTTCCAGGACGCCAACATTGATTAGCGCGAGAACGTCATCATGCACGCGGCGAACATCGCGATCGACGCGCCGGGCAAGTTCTCGGATCGACATGGCGCCCGCGCCCGTCATCTTCTTGAGGATGTCCCAGCGCAACTGGGTGAGCGTCCTGAGCAACAGTTCGGGCGTTGCGAAACTAATGAATTCGCCCTGTTCTTCGCCGCGCATTGCGGCTGCAAAACTTCGGGTGATGTCGTCGCGGGAGGCGATTCCAAGCGTTACCGTGGTCATTGTGCGGCCCTCCATTGGTCTACGTCTGACCAGAAATCAGCCATAAGCTGTTCCGGCGTCGTGAATGCATAGGGCGTCTCGACTTCACCAACATGCTTATGGTCGCCCTTCCCGCGTTCGTTGTCGTAACGAAGCACGCATACGTTCCTCACGATGTACGCGGCACTATATTTGTAGAAGTGTGCGCTGCCCTCGGCAGGGTGTGGAACCTTCCAGACAAGCAAAGCCGCAAATGACGTCTCATCGACGGGAACACGGCGTTTCAAAAGGCGGATTGCATTCATGTTGACAATGATGACAACGCGAGCCGCTGTTGTCAACCATGTCAACATCCATGGATTCGCAGGATCTTTGCAAGGGAGACCATTAGTTGCATCGCTGCAGGGAGTGGAAAGTTACCTTTTTCACGCTTCCGGGCTACGTCTCGGACTTCCGTGAATCCATCCACGCGAGCCAGCCTCGACGATAGGCGCGCGCGTCAACCAGCGCATGATGGATGCGCTCATCGTTGGCTTGATAGAAGCCCGACACCGCACGGTCGTAGACCGTCGTATCGATCAGCGGGCGCAGGTCAAAATACCGCCCATCCAGATTGTCGGGACGGGGTTCGCCGAGCAGTTCTAGAAGAAAGCGAAAATCAGTCGACGAATCGCATGCCGCTTGGACATACCGCGGCGCCGAAGCGAACCAGGCACGGAGTTGGAGGCGCGCCTGCGTGATCGGCAATGGTGAACCGTCCAGCCTTGGCAACACCTCGCGGAACACAAACCCGTTGCAGTCTTCAGGCCGCCAGGTGTCGGCCAGTTCGACGTAGAACTCGCGTTGCCCATCTTCGGCAACGAGTCCCAGGCTGATCAGCCCCGGATCCGCCTGCCCTTCCCCCGTATATTCCGTGTCTAAAAAAAGCAGCATGCGTCGACGCTCCTAGCGATCGTTTCGACCGGTGTCGCGGCTCTTCGCGGCTTGGACGAGCGCCCTACCGCTGCGATAGTGAATGGTGACCCACTGACCCTTCATCGGTTGACCATCCAGTAGGCTGCGCTCATGCAGCACATACTCGTGCTCTCGGACCGACTGCGCGACGAAGTGGGCATCCTCCCAAAGAATACGGCCGGCGTAATGCTTGTTGTGCGTGCTCGCGTGCGAAATGGTCGCGTTCGGATGCTGTTGAAGGATCGCCTGCTTGATTTCCGCATCACTTGCTTCTGCACCAGGTGACGGCGTCAGGGTCGTTGGTCGCGCCGGTTGCGCCCTGCTCTTCGCCGAGCGGATCGCTTCTTTCTCAGCCTGAAACTGACGCTCCAGCTCGCGCAATTCGATATTGCGAACAGTGATGCCGTGCTCGACCGCCATGCGTACGACGCGCGCCTTGAACGCGAAATCGCCCCCGTAGACCCGAATGCCGTCGGGCCACTTCTCGGCGCTGTAACGCAGGCTCAAGCTCAACGCTTGGTCAGACACGTCGGCCGTTCTGTAGGTAACGCGCTCGCCCTCGTCTCGGAAGGCTTCCTCGCCGCTCGGGAACCGGTACGTGACCCGGCCGTTTTTTGCGATACGACGGACAAGATTTTCGAGGTGTCGCAACTGAGGATCGCTGCGTTGCGGCTGCCCTGGACCGATTGCATGCACCTGCGCATCGATTTCATCGCGGGCGAGCTTCTTCTTATGATTCCGGCCGTCTTGATAGATCATCCCCCGAAGTGCGCTGATCGCTGCCTCGTCACCGAGTTGCGCCTGCTGCTCGACCCATTCCCGCCAGGTCGGAATGGGTGGCAGCAATGTGCGCAGCTCGTCGCGCTCTCGGCGGATCTGCTCGACCAGTTGCGCGCGCAGGCGCGCCATCGAGACTTTCGCAACCATGTACGCCTGCTGCTTTTGGCGCGGGCTGAGCAACGGATCGCGACGGATCGCGGCTCGCATTTGCTTTTGACGCTCAAGGAGCGCCAGATATCGCTCGCGATCCTCTGCGACAAAAGGCGCCAGTTGCCGACGCGCTTCTGCCTGCCACTCGCGGGCGGCTTTTTCCTCGGCCTTGAAGCGGGCATGCAGCGCATCGCGCAACGCCCGGCGTTCCATCCGGGATTCAAGGCGTTTATCGGGGTCGCGCCGATAGGTCCGTCGGGGTTCAATGTTCGCCTCAGCCTTGGGCGCCTCGAACGGTCCGAAACGCGCTTCCAGTTCGGTTCGCCGGAGAAAGCGAAACGCCGCGGACGCGCTGACCGCCAGCGGCTTGCCCTGCTTGGCAAGAGCGGCCTCGCTGACATCGGCGACCCTCAGCCCTCCTCCACCCGCGTCGCGCAACTCCAACCCATGTAGCGCCAGTGCACGATGCACGTCTTGCCAGCTTATGGTTGCCGCGTCTTTCAGCACGCGCTTGAGGTCGGTGGCTGGCTCGCCCTTGCACCAGGTCTCCAGCGACTGCTCACCGGACCAGACCTCGGCGCGTTGGGCACCCGCACGGCTGGGCGCCAGGTCCGGATCGCGATAGTCCAGGTTACGCACGATGTGTTTCTGCCCGTCGATCACCTCGACATTGAACGCACCATTATCGTGATGCCAGCCGTACTGGATCTCGACTTCGCGCGCGGCACGATGCAGCGTCAGGTAATCGTAATAGGGGTCGAAGGCCCGAAAGGTCTTCGGGTGAATGCGATTGACCTCGATGTGCGCGTGTAAATTGTCGGTGTTGGCGTGAATCGCGATGATGTACTGGTGATCCTGCATGCCGAGCGCTGCGAGCGTGTGCCGGGCCGCGGCGAAAATGTCCTGCGTTGCGGGCCGCTCGTGTTCCGGCCACGACAGGATGTAGTGATAGACCGGTTCTTTCACCCGCGGGGCCTGCTGCGCGACGGCGTACATTTCCGCTGGCGCGTTCGCGAGCGACGACACATTGCTGATCTCGACACCGATCGTCTTTTCGACCTGCTCCCCGAGCGCGTCCAGCACGCTCTCTTTCGTGATGTACTGCGTGAGCGTCGACCAACTGTATTTCTCGGGCGGCTCGCCCGACTGGGTGATGCCGTTCGTGACGTAGGCGGCCAGCTGACGGAACGACGATTTGCCGTCCCGGCGGTTGGGCACGACTTTGGGAATCATCGCTCGTCCCCGCTCTGCCAAACGCGCTGGATCGCAGCGCATACCGCCTCCATCGTGCGCTCCATGCTAGCCGGCGACAGCGCATGCTCGGCCTGCGGAATACCCTGCAAGCAGGCGTGCATTCCTTTGAGCTCGTCCACGCACTCGCGTAGCAGATTGATCGCATCGACGTCGGAACGCTGACGCATCGGGCGCCCGAGCCCCGCACGCGTGAGGTACTCCGTCACCGTCAACTTCCGGTCCCGCGCCTTCCCTTCGATGGCGGCCTTGTCTTGCGCCGTCAGGCGCAGACGCACCGACTCACTTTTCCCCGCTTCACTGTCTTTTTTCATTGCTGTTTTCTGTTCTTTGAATCTCACTCGCACTACGGGTCTCGGGGCAACGCCCTGAGTTCAACGGAAAGGAACGAAGTGCGACGGGGGCCGCAGGCCACCGAGCGCTTCGTTCCGGTGTATCCGCGCGACTGGTCGCGTGGATACATTCCATATCCTGTCCGAGAGGTGTTTCCCTTGCAGTGGAATCTGCAGTGGAATCTGCAGTGGAATCTGCAGTGGAATCTGCAGTGGAATCTCCAGTGGAATCTCCACTGGAATCTCCACTGGAATCTCCAGTGGAATCTCCAGTGGAACGTCGGGTGCAATGTTCGATGCAGCTGCGGGTCAACGTCGGCGTTATCCCCATCGGCCACGCTCCCGTGCTTCAAACCGTCACCGCTGTAGAGTCCTCTGCCGTCAACGCAACGGGCACCTCAGCCGTGTACGCTTTTGGTATTATGAATGTATAACAACAGGACTGTTGGTCGGATAAGGATTCGATATGCCATCGACGCGGGGAACGATCACCAAGGAGAACATTGAAATAGCCCGGCAGAAGTTGCTCGAAGCAATCTTCAGCGAACTGCCGGACGATCGTTACGTTGGCCGAGAAGCGATCCGGCAACTGATGAGTACATTGGTTGCAGCCCGAGAACGGGGGTTTTCCTTCGAAAGAATCGCTCAACGTCTGCATCTGGACATCACGCCGTCGACCCTGCGCACCTATTACTTTCAGTTGAAATCCGACGCCGAGGTAGCGGCCCAGACCGTGCAGCACCGCAGGAAGGTTGCACGAGCCCGCGAGGCGATAGCCAGGGAAGTTCTCGATAAACATATCGAGCACGCGAACGAGCTTGTTTCGCGGCGCGCCCTTCAGACTCAGGCAGCACCGCTGCTCGTTGATGCCTTCGCAAGGAACGAGGGCGAAACGGCGACAATCGCCGCCGTACAGGAGCACGTCGAGCCCGGCGGAAACGTGGAAAACCTGGGAACAGAGGCGATGCGACTGGCTTCGCCGGCTGCACCGCCCTCTTCGCCGTCGGCGCCGGGGGCACTGGAGTTCTACAGTGAGCGGACGGAAGCGCCGGCAGTCGTCAGTAAAAAATATACGTCCCGGGACATCGTAGGCCCGGACAGCCATGCAATCGCACCGCCTGCGAATGAAGCAGCCAACATGGCGATGACGCTGACAGCGATTGCGGACGCCAGTATGGCGACGGATGAACGGACCGAACTGCTGGAAGACGTGGAGCTACGGGCGGGGGACCTGGTCTACTACGTGTCGGGCAAGCCGTTTGAAGGTTTTCTAGCGCAGCGGCAAGTCTACCTTCTGCGGACGGTGGGGCGACTGATCGCGCCCACCAAGACCAGAACGAGCAAAGATTTTGTGAAAATGCCGGTGAACCTGTGAAGCATCAGGCGGCGTAATGCATTAGTGCGCAAAGGTCGACGTCGCTACTAGCATGCTCGGCGTCGCGAACGTTCTCGTGGGCGGTCGAAAAGAAATCATCTTGCCTCGATGCCGTGTCAAGCTTCGAAAGGGTCTTGGCGTAGCGCGCTGACGCTCGTATCGTCGATGCTGTTCGCGCCTGCGGCGGCGCAAATCTCGATTCGGCGAACTGTATTCACCCGTCCAATGTAAAGATGACAATTGCGGCGGCGGGCCAATGATCCCATGCGCCCGCAGTGGCCTCGTCCATTCAGTCGAACCGCCGATACAAATCCCTGCGGCTGGACAAAGCTCCCGCGCCACGTCATCTAGCTGAACGCCGTCCGGTACGGCGCAGAGCTTCGTCGGAATCTCGCGCAGGCGCTCTTTCCACGCGAGCGAGAATCCCAGCGACGCCATTCCGCCCTGCACGACGTCTGGGAGAACGATCCATTCAGCCCGCTCACCGACAAGGTCCACGCCCGCAAGAACGCCGTCTCATCGAACGATTGTGCTTGCTGGAACGCCGTCCATGCGCCATTGTCGAGCGCCTAGGGCATTCCTTTCGACCGCAGACTGTTGCCTTTGGGCGAGAGCGGCATGTCCGATCGGGCTTCCGTTGTAGCTGCCAGGTGAGTTTTGTTCCCGTGCGGCTGGCATTCGCAACTATCGGTTGCCGGTGCATCGTCAAACGTCCTCGATGCTCCGGTCGTCGTCCGCTTACCCGTCGACGCAGTAGTAGTAGTCGGTATACGCCGTTACTGCTTGTCCCGGCCTAGTCAAGTGTTCAACGCTTCGGTCCATCCTCGTGGTCCGCGTCACCGTCTAAATCGCCGTCGTTGTCGGCCTCGTCGTCCAAACCCGTCCGCCGATCTGCCAGCAGCTGGTCGATCGAATCGATATAAATGATCCACGCTGAGTTGCCCGACGATCGCTTCGCAAAGCGGGAAGCCGTGAACCGAGATGCCGACCCTCGTCTTCGCCAGAGACCGTGGCCTGACCTTCGAAAAGATCGCCGCACTTATGCAGTTGGAGGTAGCGCCGTCGACACTGCGGAGCTATTACCTCCAGCAAAAATCCGACGCCGCAATAGCGGCCAGTACGCGCAGCATCGCGAGAAGGTCGCGCACACCCGCGAGGCGATCAACAAGAAGGTCCTCGAAAAGCATACCGAGCACGCGAACGCGCTGGCCTTGAGGCGCGCCCATCTGATCAGGCAATGCCGTTGCTCGTCACGAGCCCAGCGTGTAGCCCCGGCGAGCCAGCCCATCATGCACGCCTATCACAAGCGAAGTTCGATTCCGTGCTGCCGGAAAACTTCTGCGGGTGACAAGCCTTCTCGCAATGCCTCGGACGCGTCGAGCAGCGCCTCGTGCTCAAGCTGCTGCTGTTCCAACAGCCGAATCAGCACAAAGATTTCGCCCTGTCTCCCGAGCGCGCGCAAATCCTCGGGCTGCTCAAGCGCCCATCGATCGGCGATCCGCCACGCCGCAAGGTGATAGGGAGAGCGACGAAGTGCGGCAAGCGTTTCGGGTGAAAGAACCCGCGACGCGATCGCGAGCGGCGGTGGATTGTTTTCAAGCATGACTTTGTTCTCCATGGCCCTTCGTGATTGCAACTGGACTACTGGTCGATGGCGCGGCCCTGCCCTTCTTCCTCGCTCGGGATTCGCCGTCCGCGCTTCAAACCGTATTCATGTTCCGGCGGCTAGCCTTTACTTGATCGAAGAAATTCTCCACGGCGTATTCCGCGCCATGCACACCAACCTGCCGATCAACAAGCTCCGAGATGAGAGTGAGCTGATAGCTTCGAAGGTAAGACGACAAGGGTTCTGACTCGAACAGGTGGTTGCCGTCCCTCGTCTCTTCCCACTTCAAATCCGGCTTTTGCACGGCGGCGAGAGTCATGGCCAGGATTTTCACGGCCATCTGATCGTGAAGCCCGTCATTGGCGACGATATCGCGAACTAGCGCGCGCAATCGCACGTCGCTCAGGTTCTGCGGCAGCGCAGCCTCCGGTCCGCGTGCGCTCAGCTCGCGCAATAAGGCCACTACATCGGTCCGTGGCAGGTCAAACGTGGCAGACCGCGCCGTCCCGCGTGCAACTTCGAAACGTCTCGTTCGCATAAATGGGTCGTAAATACCGTGGTCATAAAAGCATAGCATCTTGACCATGGAGGTATGCAAAGAATCTCAGCTGCTAGTGACGGCACCGGCTATCTTATCGGTCTAGGACGGGCTATTCGCGCGCTGCGCAAGGAACGCGGCCTTTCGCAAGAGGTGCTCGCGCATGAGGCCCGCATCGACCGCAGTCACATGGGAAAGATTGAACGCGGCGAGCGGAACGTCACGATCCTTAATATTCTTCGGATTTGTGAAGTCTTGAAATGGTCGCCTTCTCAGCTATTGGCGCGCGCTGAGGCTGGCAATGGGAATGGCTCCGGATCGTGAGATGAAGTGCGGTTTTCCGAGGTAGTCGGCCCAACGGCCCGCCTTTCGGCCGAAGCCGTTTAGGACTTATCTGGGTGAGACGTTGAAAGGTCGCTGACCATAGAGGGCGACGCCTTGGCATTGCTCCGGTCGTCACCGTGAGGGATTTGCGACGATGCGCGCACGAGCGGCGCTACTGCCTCGCTCATTCGAGCAAAACTCTGCTGACCGCGTGTCTGCCGGGTGCGATCGCCTTGTCGGCGCTCCGTGGAGGGTCGTTGAGGGCAAACAATGGTGAAGGTTCTTAGAGGCCATTCCTGTCGTCTTTGATAAGCGGCTCTTAGCCCAAAGCGGGGCGCCCGCGTTGCAGACGGTCCTTTGTGCTTGACCGGCGGCCGTGCGGATAGCCTTACCTAGACGCTAGCACCCTAAGGCAGCGATCGAGCCAATCAGCGTGGTGTCGCGGGCTTTCGAAGTGGTTCTCGCTGTGCACACACGAATACGGCGCCTATCGCAACGAGCATTTTTTAAGAAAAGCGTCTTCCCGCCGTTTTTGCATCTAATTGCTCAATCTTCATATCTTAGATTGTCTAAGAAAGAGCTAAGAACCTTCTTAAAACCTTCTAGCACCTGTCCGAGCGACCAAGTTTTCCTAATACATTCAGTTGTTTACGCCATTCGAGCGGTGGCTATTTGACTACAGTGGGTGTGTATCCGACTAGTTCGGGTAAGCATTTGACTTGTATCGGTGCGCATCTGACTTAGAGCGGTGAGCATTTGACTATTGCTCTGTGGATATGCGCTTCTCATCCCTTGTGCAGAGAAAACTGGCACTTTCTTGTATTTTTTACGTCACAGACCGCTGCGGCTTGGGGCGAAAAGCTGGTTCGTCGCTCCGTTGGTGACTATTTGACTCGATTCCGGGCTGCTGGCTATCTTGTTCGAGTCAAATAGTCACCGTTGCTTGAAGCGCTGGTGATCATTTGACTGAAGTCGAGTTGCGGTTGCGTTAGCCTGGGGTCAACGGACCCCGTCGCTCGCTACCCTATCGGCGTTGGCAGTAAGCATTTGACTGCGGACCACCCTTACCTTGTCCGTTTCGTCCAATTGCCAAGACGAAAGGAACCCTACTTCCGTCAAGCGGTCCAGTGCGGCTTTGATCGCGCGGCGGAAAAATTTGACCTCAGCCATACGAGATCCACATAGCTTGTGTATTGTCTCGACCTTCATCGGATACGGATGTTGATTGGTCGAGTAGAAGGCGTGCAGCCACTTCTCCAAAGGAGAAAGCTTGGTCCTAATTTGCCAGTCGATACGTGTGTAATCCCCAGGTTTGAGCTGTGCTGCGACCTCGCTGTTTATCTGCACCTTCCAAAAGGTCACTTCGTCAAAACCGCCTTCTTGGGCACCGGCGTATTTCAGCAGGAGTGGTCCGCCGTAGACCACGGGAGCGCTGCTTTTCGTGCGGGAGCGAGTTACTTCCAGCGCGCACGCCGTTAATCGACGTATGGTTTCCCGCAGTTCTACGAGGCTGCGAGAGTTTTGAGTCCAGCCCAGCATCTTTATAAGAGAACGGGCCTCGAACTCGACCCACTCCTGTCGATTGTCAACAGTGGCACCGCGAGACAAATGGAGGATCTGCAAGTACACGTCATAGTCGCGCTGACGTAGTTCCTCTCCCGTGTACGTGATCTTGATGTGTTCTAGCGCACAGATCGGCTTCGCCTTGAGATCCATACGTGCATCCCTTTGCCCGCAGGTGAAGAGCGCGGACCGAACCAGATCGTGCAGCACGGGCCGATGGTCTTCCGACCATAGCGGAATCTGGACACGAGTCGGTGGTCGTGGCGACTGTTGATTTGAGCTGTTCCTACCGGCGAGGGATTTCTCTAGCCTTGCGACGATCTCGAGAGCTGTCTCCTTGACTGCTACCTTCTCGGCCGTATCTGGGGATTCAAGAAATTCGGAGGAAATCAAACTCGGTGTTTTCTTTGTCATTTGCTTTGTTCCTCGGCGTCGATCAGGTATTCTATTGCCGATTACTTTTTTCGAGTATAACAACAATTTCTAATCGGACGGACAATGATTGATCCTTTGCGCCCTGAATACACGATCGATGACATTGAGGATCAGGCCAATCGCGTAGCGGACGTTGTAGAGCGTGTTCGGAACAGCATTTTTTCGCCGGATTACATCAAAAAGGCCCCTACTTTCTCCGTCGCCCAGCTTGCTGCTCTTTGCCGCATCGATCGCAGCGCCCTCATGAGACGGGTCGCAAAGGGAGATCTTCCCGCCGGCAAGGAAATAAACAAATCCCGTCGCGATTTCACGTTGGCCGAGGCGCGGCGCTGGGCACGTGCTTACGGGCGGTCCTATACGCGAGGACCAGATGACCGGGCGGTAGTCGTAACGACCGGAAACAGCAAAGGCGGTGTAAGTAAAACGACTACGACAATGTGTATGGCACAAGGGCTGTCGCTTCTTGGGTACCGGGTGTTGTGCATAGATCTGGACCCGCAGGGGTCGCTTACGAGCCTATGCGGTTACCTGCCAGATACTCAAGTCCAAGAGGAAGACACTATTTTGCCGCTATGCGCTGGGGATGAGCTGTCGCTCCAGTATGCAGTCAAGCCGACCTACTGGGATGGATTGGACGTCGTCGGTTGTAGCCCAGTCGCCTTCGCAGCGGAGTTTCACATCCCAAGTCGACAGTCGAAGCGCGAGCCCGATTTTCGGTTCTATGACGTGCTGAACAAAGGATTGCAGGACCTTCGAGCGGAGTATGACGTCATTCTAATTGACACCTCGCCAACGCTTTCCTACTTGTCTTTGAACGCCTTCTTCGCTGCTGACGGGCTGATCATGCCGATACCACCTCGCGGCATGGACTTCGCCAGTTCGAGCCAGTTCTGGACTCTTTTTTCGGGTTTAGCTTCTTCGATTGCCGAGCAAGCGGGTGCTGAAAAGACGTGGAAATTTATCGACGTGCTGCTTTGCATGACCGAGGGGCAGGGAAATGTGAACGAAAGCGTGGTAAGGGAATGGGTAAAAGTGGCATACGGGGACAAGCTAATGACAGGCGAAATTCCGAAGACAGTTGTATCGAGCTCGTCCGGGACGAAGTTTTCTACGGTCTACGACATAACCAAGTACACGGGTAGTGCCAAGACATATCAGACGGCGCGAGTTGCCTATGACGCAGCCGTCGACCAAGTAGAGGCTCAAATCAGGCGTGTCTGGGTTAATTGAGGAGTTAGCTGATGACAAGTAAGAAAGAGGAGGCGGCCCGACTCGCCGCTGCGGCATTGGATCCGGCACTTATGCCACGTTTGGAGCGTAGAACGCCGCGAATCGCAATGAACAGAGTCACGGATTTCACAGGAGAACTCGAAAAGGTCGAAAGGGACCTGAGCGAGGCGCAAAGGAGACTTGCGCTTCACGATGGTGCGCTCGCGACACGGAAACTCGCAGCAGATTCGATCAAAGCGTCGAAGTTTGCAAATCGAATCGCGGGTTCGTTCGAAGGACCTTCATTCGAAACATTCAAGCAAGAGATCTTGAGCGCGGGCGGAAACGTACAGCCAATCAAGGTGAGGCGAATTGGCCCGAACTACGAAGTTGTGTTTGGACACAGACGACATCGAGCGTGCTTAGAACTTGGACTACCGGTCCTGGCAATGATTCAGGAGGACATGTCCGACAAGGACCTGTTCGAAGAGATGAGCAGGGAAAACGAACAGCGAAAAGACCTGTCGGCGTATGAACTCGCCATGCATTACAGACGAGCGATTGATCTCAAGCTCTACCGAAACTGGTCGGAGATCGCAGCCGTACTGGGGAAAACCAAAAGTTTGATGAGCCGGTACAGTGCACTCGCTGAACTGCCTGATGCCGTTGTTAATGCGTTTCGGTCGCCCAGCGATATCCAGCCGAAGTGGGCTGAAAAGTTACGGCAGGTCATTGATGTTGATTCCGCCGCGGTTATAAGTGCAGCGAAAGCAATCGCAGGCAAGTCTCTTCCGCCGAAGGCGATTTACGAAGCCCTTATCAATCGTAGCGCCCAGAAGTTCACCCGGGTGAACTTTGCGTTCGGCACTTGGAATGAGACAGACAAGAAGGCAACTATCGACATTGATAAGGCAGCCATAGGTCCAGAAAAGTTGGAATCGCTTCGCGCTTTCTTGGCATCACTACAGTCTGAGAGTTCACCCGGGTGAACTAGTCCCCACGAGACTTGCAGCAAAAACGCTCTTTCGTGCGCATGTATCCAGCGGGCACCGAAAAATATTTTCGCGCGCTGGTCGATGGGCGGACTGCTCCACTCTTTGATCTTGCTCCTCGGCGGGCAATTGGTCGCTGAGACGATCGCCGGCGGGGACGATCGCTCGATGCCGGCAGCAACGTCCCCGTTGCTCGCTTCATCGTCTTAACGGGCACCCATCCCGCTAATTGACGATATGTCGGCTGCTTCCGAGAGCATGCCGATGCAACTACCAATCTGGTTTATCGATCGCCCAACACGCTAAGCATGCTAGTCCGACTGCCTACGACGACAGCTTAACTGTCATTGCAGCAGCGATTGCCGCAATGAAGCAGGTCGCATCTCGGCTAGACTTCCCGATGGCGAGAGCTTAGCTTGGCAAGAGCGTCGGTTACGGGCGTCCGCCCCGCTTCGCAGGCATTTTTGTGAGCCTCAACGATCCGTGTCGCCGCGCCCTGTAGTCTCCGTCGCGGACAACGTCGTCCGGCGGTCGTCCTGCCCATGGATGAGCGCCTCGCCGCGCCGATGTCCCGATCCGCCAAGCAGCATGCGTTGTTCAGAGGCTCAGCGGCTAGGCGTCGCTTTTCCGCCTGGGCGGCTCAGCAGAGCTTCGCGGCGCGACGTCAAATCGCGTCGGAAGCACGCCCAAGCCGTCGATCGCAGCGGCGTTGACGGCCCCAGCGACGCCCATCGCGTACTTTGTCGAAGGCGCCGTTGGCGTCGACGTAATGGTCCGCCAAGCGTCCGTCGGGACGGAGAACCGTAGGTGCGGCGGCATTAAGTTTCATGACTGCGCTACGTTGCCACGGGTCCGTTCGATCTTCGGGCAGTGTCTGGAACAGCATGGGGGCCGCGGCACCCGCCGGCCGACTACGCGGCGAAATTTGGCCACCGACGTCCGGCTCGTCAAGCCCTTATAAGCAATGAAGCGGGAATCTAGAAGGCATGGGTCCGCTGCATTGAGACGGATGCAGCGGGTTGCTCGTCGATGATCGACCCGCTCGGATCTTTGTCGCCTTAGTCTCGAGCGCTCGATTTGTTCGGCAATCAACTGGCGGTGTGCGGTCATCGTCTGAAGGTCTCGCGTAGTTACCCAACAAAAATCTGGCCCCGCAGCGCATCGTCCTTCGCACGCGAGCGTCCCGAGGCGGTCCTGCTGCGCGCGGACCAGCGCACCAGCTGAGCCGACGTGTCCATCCGCCATGGTCAGCATGCGGTGCAGATGGGCCAGCGTCAGCGGCTGGGCGCCACTTCGAGTGAGCGGCTCCCCCGTGTCCAGCGGCTCGACGTCGATGCGCATCGGACGCATGCCCAGGCCGTCCAGCACGGCCCTTCGATCCCCCGGCGCCGCACAGTCACGGCGATGTCGAGGCCACTGTAGGCGTCGACATGGTGGTCGACCCACTGTCCCTGGCCGGACGTAGATCCGCAGCTTTGAGTTATCACGTGTCATGGGCGTCTAACCGTTACAGTCGGATTTGTCCTGCCGTCTGGCTGTACTGAGACCGGCATAGGGCTGGGCTGAGGGCTCCGCCGGTCGCCTTGCGTCGGAAAGCTTCTGATCGGACACACTGTTCAAGCCTGATAACGTCCCCGTATGAGGCTAGACCAACGCGTGGGCACCGGTCAGGCTCGTTTGCCAGTCATCTCTGCGGGGGGATATACCGGGTTGCCTCGCACGAGCCCCACGATCAAGATAGGCACCCGCGCTCGCGAGATGGCGGGCGCCGTCCTCAACTCTTTCTTGGGTCAAACACACATGGCAACCGGTACGGTCAAGTGGTTCAACGATGCAAAGGGTTTCGGCTTCATCACGCCGGACGGCGGCGGTGACGATCTGTTCGCCCACTTCTCAGAGGTTCGCGCCGAAGGGTTTAAAACGCTCGCCGAAAGCCAGAAGGTGACCTACGACGAGAAGATGGGGCCGAAGGGCAAACAGGCGTCAAACATCAAGCCGGCGTAAGTCACGGCGTCCTGGCGATCCGAGCGGTCGCCGGGGCGCTGGTAGAGCAGGGTGGAGGCCAAAAATGTCGCCGCGACTGCCCCAAAACGACTCAATACCAAAACGGGCCTTGTCTGCTAATTACTATTAGCAGTGAATGGTTTAATGGCTAGAATAGCCGGTAGGCGGCTTTACGTCTCGTGCCGGTACGGTATAGGTATCAGTTGGTCTATAATGAAGGTTCAACTGATTCCAAGGAGAGCCTCATGCTGCTGGTGTCGCCCGAACAGATCGCCGCAGTGATGGCGCTGCCCTTGACCCCGCACTCGATCGCCGAACTCGACGCGCAGGTCCGCGACGGGCTGCCCAAGTCGGCATTGAAGGAAGGGGTCGAGCACGCGACCCGTAGCGCCGAGGAACGCCGCGCGCTGCTCGCGCGCATCGTGCCGGAAGCGACCTTCAAACGCCGCCGCGACAAGCTGAGTCCCGACGAGTCGGAGAAGACCGAACGGCTTGCGCGGATCGTCGCGACCGCCCGCTACGTGTGGGATGACGAGGCGGATACGCGCGAGTTCCTGAACACCGCGCACCCGCTGCTCGAAGGGCGCACGCCGGTCGAGGTCGCGTTGACCGAGCTCGGCGCGCGGCGCGTCGAGGAGCTGTTGTGGAAACTGTTTTATGGGCTGCCGGCATGACCTTCTATATAGGAAGCGGTAACAAACAAGCGGGGGCAGCGGGCGAGGGACGGGCCTGATGCGGATTTTTCGAATTGCCGACCGGCGTCATCCGGTGTGGAGCGGCACCGGCGCGATGCTGGTCGGGGGGCGTTTTAATAGTCCGGGGCGACCGGTCATCTACGGCGCGCTGAATTTCGCGGGGGCCATGCTCGAGGTGCTGGTCCATGCACGCATCGGCAAAGTGCCGAAGCACCACGTGTGGGTTGAAGCGCAGGTGCCGGAGGACGTGCCGATCGAGCGGGTCAGCGTCGACGACCTGCCCGCCGGCTGGGATGCCCCCGATGTGCAGGTCGCACGACGCTTCGGCGACCGGTGGATCGTCGAGGGCCGGTCGGCTATTTTGATTGTGCCGTCGGTGGTCGCGCGGGCGGAATGCAATGCGGTGGTCAATCCGACGCATCCGGATGCCAGCCGTTTAGTGGTGTCGGCGCCGCAGCTGGTCGTGTGGGATCAGCGGCTGTTCGCAATCGGACGAGACGAGTCGCCCGAATAAGCTCACCGTCCGCCCCTGAAAAGGCTCACCGAGCGAGCCGCATCGGGGGAGCCGTGGGCTTCCGTTGAGAATCAACCAGAACATTGCGATGGCCAATCAACCGCAACAGCTGACCCTGCCGCCGCCGCGCACCTACACGCGCACCGACTTTGCCGCGCTGCGCGCGTTCGTGCAACGCCTGCCGGCGGCGACCATCGCGCGGCTTTACTACGATCCGGAGCACGCGCCCCACGCTGCGAGCGCGGACGCGATGGAGCGGTATCTGCGCACGATGCGCGATGACCTGGTGCAGCTGGCGTTACGGCACGGCTCGTCGGTGCTGGCCGACCACCTGAAGGCGTCGATCAAACAGCACGGCAGCGCGAAGCTGACCGCGATGACCTTGCGCATGGT
>NZ_FCNV02000014.1 GCF_001544615.1 Caballeronia concitans | reverse complement strand
CTGCGGAAGCCCTAGACGAGTACCTGAAATCTGTTCAACAATCCAGTGTTGCGACGACCGTTTGAATCCGCCCAATACCAGATGCCGGTCTATGGTCGCCGGCTTAAACAGCAGAAAGTAAGACAGAGCATGTCACGCAAAGGCAATTGTCTCGATAACGCCACGATGGAGAGCTTCTTCGGTACGCTTAAGTCGGAATTTTTCTACATGAACAGGTTTCGCAACGTCGACGAACTGCAAACCGGCATCAAGGACTACATCCACTATTACAACCACGATCGAATCAAGCTAAGATTGCAAGGACTCAGCCCTGTCCAGTACAGAATGAAATATAAGCAGCACTAACGTCACCGCGTCCAACATTCCGGGGTCAGTTCATCGAAACAGTGGACATAGCCTGCGCGCTCAGATCAAACAGTTCCAGACGTCCATTTCTGCGCGCTTACGATGGAAGTCATGAAGAAGAGCCGATTCACTGAAGAGCAGATGGTCACGACGCTGCGCGAGGCGGACAAGACGTAGGTCGCCGAGGTGGCGAAGAAGCACGGAATCCGCGAGCAGACGATCTACAACTGGCGTCAGCATTTCGGTGGCGTGAAGGCGGCCGCCTGAAGCGCCTTCATGCATGGTCATCTCCCACATGACATGTGATTTACGGCGCGCTTACGCTAAAGCGGATTAGCCGGCAAGCTTCGATGGATAGCCATCGAAGCCATTGCAGCTTCACCCACTGCGACGCAGATCTGATTGAGCGTGTTCACTGCATCCCCCGCTGCGTACAGTCCATCTACGCTCGTCTGCTGATCCTTACCGGTCACGATCATTCCGTCGCTGTCTCGCTGCACATCGAAGCCACTCAACAGGTCCGCTTGCGAGTCGCAGCCAAGCACCGGATAAATAGCATCGAATACATGTCGCTGCCCATTCGGGCATGCAACGCTCAAGGGCGCCTCAGTGCTATTCGGTAACTGGAGCGCCTCAGTCATGACCAAATCGATTGCGTGCTCCGCCGCGAGGGCACGCTCCTGTTGCGTCAGCGCATCGATATCGGAGGCGATGACTGCCACCTGCTGACAGAACGTGCGGAAGAACAAGGCATGCGACAGCGCTCGTGACGCCGGACCCAGCATTGCGATCCGTTTGCCTTGCGCTTCGAACCCGTCGCATATCGCGCAGAAACGGAGCAATCCTCGTTGAGTCAGCCTAACGGCGTCGTCAATCGGCGGAAGTTTGTCGCGAATTCCACACGCGAGCAGTGCACGATGTGCAATCAGGCTGCGGGACGAAGAACCGCCATTGCTGCAGTATTCAACGAGAAACCTGCCGTCCGTGTGCCTTATCGTCGTGACTCGGCCTGTGACGACTGGCACGTCGTAACATTCGATCTGACGACGCATCTTGGCAAGCAGTGCGTTTCCATTGATGCCGCTCTCGAAGCCGGCGAGGTTACGCACGACGGGTATCAAAGACGCTCTGCTCTGACCGTCGTCGATCACGATCGTCGAGCGCCTGAATCGTGCGAGATAGAGGGCAGCGGTGAGGCCAGCGGGCCCGCCCCCGACAATAATGCAATCAACGATCGGATCGTTCATCTATGTCTTCGTTTGCGGTCGATAGACCTGAGTTTTGCGTACTGGAGCGCGCACGGCGTTCGCGGACATGCTGCTTACATTTTGGAGTGAGTGAGCAATAGCGGTTCCCACGATGACGAACGACGCATCCATTCGGCGTTCATCAGGTCCGCGACATCTGGGCCCAGGTGGGAATGACTGGCGCACTGGGCGCGACAACGGTGAAATCAGACCACAAGGGTTCCAGAGAGTCGGCCTAGGTCTGCCTGACGTTGGGCGTTGCGCAGGCCAAGAGCTCGCTGGCGATGACTCAATACACTAAAAACAAACTGCCGGTGACTCCCTGTAGCGCCGCGCATCCCCTCGGTTCATTGGATACACAACGATTGGTCTTCAACGCCGCGCGGAGTTTCCTCGCCGCGCACGGAACGACGAAGCCGGCCAAAAGCGGTCATACTGAGTTGCGGGCAACTCGATGCATCCTTGGAACTTACTCTTGGCAGGATGTAATTCTGATTGTCCAACGAAGATTTTGCCTGCTGCGCCGAGAAGAACGTCTCCAGGTGCGCGAAAGGAGTCACATGATGCCAAGTAATACGCGGAGCAAACCTACCGCCGGGGAGACGCATGGTGCCGAGCGCGGACTGGGCCGCTTCGAGGGGTTCAGCGACGCCGTTTTCGCAATCGCGCTGACCTTGCTGATCGTCGAGATCAAGGTCCCGGGATCTCCGGAGGGCACGCATGGCTACAGCGACCTGGCAAACGCCATGGCGGCGCAATGGCGCCAATATCTTGCGCTGGTTCTCTGTTATGTTGTGATCGGGGCCTACTGGCTTCAGCACCATTATTCAGGTCGCATTTATGCGAAGAGTGATCACTGGTTCGGCGTGATCAATCTGCTGTTCCTGCTGGCGATCGTCGTCATTCCTTATCCAATCCGCGTCTGGTGCTTCCACCTCGGCACGGGCTTCGAGCCCGTCGCCTCAGTGACCCTGGTTGCCGGTCTTGCCCTGCTCGCCTGCGCCTGGATGGGGAAGTGGTTCTATGCAATGCCAGGCCGCCGGTTGATGGATGAACGTCTCGCGCCCGATTTCGTCCAGCAGATGACGCGTCGCTACGGCATTGCGACGCTGGTCCAGATCGTCGCGGTTCCCGTCGTGATCGCGGCGTCACGCATCGGAGTGGCCATTGCACTGCTGTGCGTCGGTTTTTTTCTGCTGCCGCAGCCCACGCCGCGCTACAAAGCGAGGGAGGAGCCCAGCGAGGCCGAGAAATCGAACGCGTAGCTGTTGGCGCGAGAACCGCTAAGGCGCGCTCACTTGAAGCCGATAACCATGGAGTCGGGCCCGGCTAGCGGTTCAATGCGTACTCCCTTGAACCCCGTCGTTTCCATCCATTGTCGGCACTGGGCGCCTGTGTAGTCAAACCCGCCCGGCGTTTCAATCAGCATGTTGAGGCTCATTAACAAGCCAAATGCGTTATTTTTTCGCTGGTCGTCGATGATCGCATCATAGACGATGAGCGCCCCTCCGGGCGGCAGAGCGTCATATGTCATCCTAAGTAAAGCGAGCTTCTGCGGCAACGCCCAGTCATGCAGGATGTGGCCCATGATGAGCACATCGGCCGACGGGCATGCGACCTTGAAGAAATCGCCGGGATAAAAGCGCAAACGTGCGGAAAGGCCGTGGTGAGCGACATATTCATCGAATATCGGCCCGACGGCCGGCAAGTCGAAACCGCCGCCGGTCAAATGCGGGTGTGCCAATGCGACCTGCACCGGCAACACGCCTTGCGCTGCGCCGATGTCAATGAACGTGCCGTAGTCGGCCCACGGGAATTGCCGTGCGATGGCGCGCGCGGCGCCGAGGCTGACACCCGTCATCGCTTGAAGGAAGCCGCGCAACGACGCTTCGTCGCGGTAGATCGCGTCAAAAGGATTGCCGCCTCGCTTCGCCTCGTTCTGCGGAAGCCCCGTGACGAGCGCTTCAGTGAGCGAACCCCAGAACGGGTAGAGGCGTGCATTCGCCATTTCCAGGAGACCGCCGACATAGCTGGGCTTAGCCTTGTCGAGAAAGATGTTGGTCTCAGCGGTGTTTTCATACACCGATTCTTTTCGTTCCAGCAACTGAAGGGCAACAAGGGCGTCCAGGAAGTCAAGTGCCGAACGCGGATGAAGCCCGAGACGCTCGATGAGGTCGGACGCGTCACGTGGACCGCCCGCGAGTTCGGTAAAGACGCCGAGTTCCACGGCGGACAGGAGCGTCTTCGACGCCCAGAAGCCCATGCCGATCTGGAGCAGCCTTTCCGGAGACAACTGATCGGTGACTGAAGATGCTGGAACCTTCTCCATATCGCTTTCTCCGTTGTGGTGAACGCGAAACGTAAGAGCCGTGTAGTCCGCCTGTGAGTCGAGGCTAACTGTAGGCGTTGCCTCGCCAGCATTCAAGGCGCTTTTGTGCGCACCGAATTCTTCTTAGGGCTGCGACGATCCTACGAATCGAATCGATGTCCCGACATGCCGTCGGAACGGGCGTTCAGCCCATGCGTCAGTGTCACCACAGGCGATGGGCGTCCGACCTTCATTTGCGAAGTCCTTCGCCGCCGACCTGTCGATGAACCGGTCGGTCCCAAGACCACATGCATGCGGAGTCATACCGCAGGATGATTCTGGCGCCGTACGCCGAAGCCAATCGCACAATAGTGTTGGCGATCGACCGCTGATCAGACTCGGCCGATCAGCGGCAACTGTTCCCGTTATTGCGACGGCGCAACGCCAGCAGCACAGCGAAGTCGCCGTACAGGCATCGCGGGCGACGACTCATCGCTGTAGTACGGCCTTACGCCGATAGTCTGATGGGAGGCACCGGCATTTCATCGCCCTCGACGAAGGCCGTCGCGGACAGAATGGCGAAGTGCATTGCGCACTCTTCGTTCGCGAACAAGCCCAGCTTTCCGAGGGTGGTGACATGACCATCTTCCTCAAGAATGGACGCTGTTGCGACGAATGCTTTTCCGTCGCGCGTGACATTCGGCTCGAACGCCGCTCCGCCGTGATAAATGATCATCTGGTGTTCTCTCTCAGGTTCTATTCGAATCGGCATTCATTGACGCCATTCGTGCTTGTGGACGCCGCCGCGAATCAATCCGCGATACGGTGAACGATCGTTCGCCAGCTTTTTACAAACTGTTTGATGCGAAATGAAATATTACCGGTTCAATTTTCGTCTATGCAGTAGTTTTATCTTTACTTACAGTTATAAAGCGCCCTCTTAAAACAGATTTTTGGCAGCACCGTCTTTCTGTTTTGTCATATGGAAACTCGAGGTCGTCAACATACTTGCGACATGGCCCTTCCTGATCGCTTGGGCGTAACGCCGGGCTCGAACCTCGGTGACTGCCGTTGCAGAAGGCCAGCGTGTTACGCAACCGGACGATGAGTTTGCGATTTCCCGCGTTTCTGTTCGTCTTGTATCTACGGGCAGCTTTTCGGCATGTTATCGCCATGAAAGGGCGATGCCTTCATCGTATGAAAGTTAAAGAAGTGCCCGTTCAGGCTCTGGTCGCCAGCTACCGGATCTTGCATCCCTGACGCGGCGTCCTGACATCCTTCAAGGCCTTCCAGGAAGTCACCATGAAATCAGTTGCGATCGTGATTGCGGCTGCTTCGGCGCTTTGCGTGCCGCTTGCCGCGTTTTCTCAGACGGACGCCACACTCACGCGTGCCCAGGTACGCGCCGAGTTGAAACAGCTCGAGCAGGTTGGCTATGACCCGGCCAAAGGCGAAAATCCCACTTATCCGACGGACATTCAGGCAGCCGAGACGCGTTTGCAAATGCAGAAGGGCGCTACGGGCTACGGCGGCGCGTCGTCCGGCTCGTCGGGATCCGGTTCGACTGTCGTCACTCGTCCCGCCTCTACCGACGAGATGCGGCGAATCTACTTCGGAGGGCAGTAACGGCCTGCTGCAAATCTTGTCGAGTACCGGGCAGCCGGTCCTGGCTGGATCGCGAGTGCTGTGCAACGCCTCATGCGCGGTCGGTACCTGTTGCGGCAGTCCTGCGCCATGACGACGAACCTCACTGTCGCGTCGGCGATAAGACGGCGTGCTCGCCATCGCGCCTGCGGATCTCGAAGCCGTGATCGCGGGCGCGCGCAACCAGGCGGCTAAGGAAGCGGCGCGGCTGAAGTCGATTGCGGAAGGACGGTTCGACCATTGTCCGTGGGTCGCGCCGCAGCGGGACCGGATGATGCGAGGCTGACGGCTTGCCCAAACACGGCGGACGCGCGCATGATGGCGCGTTTGCTTCATCGACGACACGCCGCCATGCCCGACTACCTGAACACCGCCGCACTGATCGAACACGCACGACGCGCGGAGGCCAGTGCGCCCGATGCTTGCGCATGCACGAGGACGCCGCTCGACGGCTGGCAATCCCAGCCGCTTTCCCTCGACGAAGCGCGGTTCCGCGAGATCGGCACCTTGCTGCCGGAAGACGATCCCGAACCGACTTACTCGGAATATCTGCCCGACGGGACCAATTACTGGGCGGCCGACGCGCCCATCGCACCGCGCTACTTTCCGTACAACCGCTGCGGCCTGTGGGAATGTTCATCCTGTGGCCGTCTCTATCTGCGCTATACCGAAGGCGGAGGCTATTTCGTCGACCGCAGGATCCGCGCCGTGCGTCTGGATCTGATCGAGGACGTGCCGCTCTGATCCGCTCTTGCGCCCGGTTTCACGAGTCCGGCGAGGGAACCGCGCCGAGTTGCATCATCAATCCGAGCGTATCCATGATGATGCGCGTTTGCTTGATCCTGCCTTCCTGAAAGCGGTCGATGACCATGCCCCACACCTTGACCGCCTTTCCCGTGGCAGGCACGCCGAGGAATGCATCCCGATGTGTGCCCGTCCACTCGAAGCGGGTCAGCACGCGGTCACCGTCGACGAGCTGTTCCTCGATGCGCCAGTGCATGTCCGGGAACGCGGCACGCATTCCCCGCAGCACCTCCTTGAGCCCCTGGAGACCGGGACCCTGCCCGGGGAATGGCACCTGCTCGATCATGTCGTCCCAGAAGAACCGTTCGGCGGAATCGATTCGCCCCTGGTTCAGCACTTCCTCGACAAATTCGCGAACTACGCTGCCGATGTCTTGCACGGGCGATGGCCTCCTGCCAGTCGGAGTAAGGAAGGCGAGACGCAGTGCCGGCGTGCAGCTGTCGCGTCCTGGGCCGGTTGTCTTCGCGGTGTATCTGCGGCATGCGGCCCGTGCTCAGGCCGACGCCAAAGCTCATATCTCGATGCGCGCACCCAACTCGATCACGCGGTCCGCAGGCAACCGCAAATACGCGGCCACGTTGCCCACGTTGTGAAGCATGATCGCGAAGAGGCGCTCACGCCACAGCGCCATGCCGGTGCCGGGCGTCGGCACGACCGTCGCTCGCGACAGGAAATATGAAATGGTCGAGCGGTCGAACTTGAGTCCGGACTGCCGACAACTTTCGAGTGCAGCGGGAAGATCGACTTCGTCCTTGAAGCCGTACCGGACGGTGACCTGAAAACAGCCGTCACCGAGCACTTGAATATCGAGGCGTCTTGCGTTGTCGACCCACGGCACCGGCTCGTTGATAACGGTGAGAAACGCCACGTGTTCGTGCAGCACGCGGTTATGCATCAAGTTGTTCAGCAAGGAGTGAGGCACGCCGTCCGGATCGGCCGACATGAATACAGCCGTCCCTTCCACGCGCACCGGCTTCTTCGTCAGCAACGAAGTGAGGAATGGTCGAAGCGGCGTCGTGCCCGCGCGCACATGGGCTTCGTGCGCCATGATCTCCGAGCCGCGTCCCCATGTCGCCATCACGGTGAAGATCAGCAGACCGATCGCCAGCGGGAACCAGCCGCCCTCCGCCACTTTCAGTAGGTTCGCTGAGAAGAACATCGAATCGATGACGAAGAAGAACAGCGTGGCGAAGACGCATAGCGCCCAGTTCATGTGCCATGCATACCGAATGACGAAGAAGGTGAGCATGGTGGTGATGAGCATCGTGCCCGTCACCGCGATGCCATATGCCGAGCCAAGCGCGGTGGACGAGCCGAAGCCCAGCACGGCCGCTACTACCGCGAGCAATAAGGTCCAGTTGATACCGGGCACATAAATCTGCCCGATCTCGCGTGCCGACGTGTGAACCACGTTCATGCGCGGCAGGAAGCCGAGCTGCATCGCCTGCTTCGTCATCGAGTATGTGCCGGAGATGACGGCTTGCGAAGCGATGACCGTCGCGATGGTCGAGAGCAGGATCATCGGAAAGAGCATCCACGACGGAAACAGCCGATAGAACGGGTTTTGCAACGCGGCGGGGTCGGCGAGCAGCAACGCGCCCTGACCCAGATAGTTGAGCGCGAGCGCCGGAAAGACCACTGCGAACCACGTCAGCCGAATGGGACGGGCACCGAAGTGACCCATGTCCGCATAGAGCGCTTCGGCGCCCGTCAGCGAAAGAACGACCGCGCCCAATGCGACGAACGCCAGCCAGCGATGATGCAGACAGAACGCGAGCCCTTCGAAAGGATCGAGCGCGGCGAGGATGCGCGGTGCGTCCTTGATGTTCATCGCGCCCGCCACAGCAATGACGACGAACCACAGCACCATGATCGGACCGAATACCGCGCCGATGCCCGCCGTGCCGCGCTTCTGCAAGAGAAACAGCGCGATCAGCGCGATAAGCGTTACCGGGACCACGTATGGCTGCAACACGGGCGCGGCCACTTCGAGTCCCTCGACCGCGCTTAGCACGGAAATAGCAGGCGTGATGACGCCATCGCCATAGAAGAGCGATGCGCCCATCACGCCGACGACCAGCAGCCCATGACGCAAGCGGCGCCTCTCTTTGACCGATGAAGCCGCGAGCGCGAGCAACGCCATGATGCCGCCTTCGCCGTGATTGCTCGCGCGCAGGATCAGCGCGACATACTTGAGCGAAACGATGACCGTCAACGACCAGAAGATCAGCGAAACAATGCCGATGACATTCGCCGGTTGAAGCGGCAAACCGCCCGATGGATCGAACACGGTTTTAAGCGTGTAAAGCGGACTCGTGCCGATATCGCCATAGACGACGCCCAGCGCCGCGAGTGCAAGGCCGTACACCGCACGTCGATGCGGATCGTCCGGCGCGCGGTGTTCACGGTCCGGCGTCGCGCCTTCCGATGTCGTCGCTCCCATGATCGTCCCTATTCAGGCGTTCGGCTTTCGATGGCTGGGATACCGTCAGAGGACGAGTATTGGCTTGTTCTCTCGCTCCAAGTATAGGAACGGTTGCGGCGATTTGCTGACAGAGAAGCGCGTGCATGTCCGCAAGGAGTCGATCGGCTGAAGTTCTTGCAGACATAACCGCAGGTAATCACCTCATGAGGCGAATTCAATAGACGGCTATCGGTGTTCTCGGGAGACTGCGCAGTGTCGGATCGAACGCGGTCCGCCTCGAATAAGAGCACGCGCAAGGGTTTACCAGCGCGTAACAAGCCTCGGAGGAGACATACACCATGCTGCAACGCCCCAGAGTCACCCGGTCCGTGCTCGCGCTGATGTGCGCGATGTCATTCATCATGTACCTCGATCGCGTGAATTTGTCCGCCGCCGCGGGAGTGATACGCGACGACCTTCATCTGACCAATACGGACGTCGGCCTCGTGTTCGGCGCCTTTGCCTACACGTATGCGATCTGCCAGATCATCGGCGGATGGGTCAGCGATCGATTCGGCGCGAAGTCGACACTGGTACTGTGCGCATCGATCTGGATTGTCGCGACCGTCGCAACCGGCTTCGCGGGCGGTGTGGTTTCGCTGTTCTGTGCGCGCATGCTGCTCGGCGTCGGGGAAGGCGCGGCGCTGCCCGCGCAGGCGCGCGCGCTTGTCAACTGGTATCCGGCGAGCCAGCGCGGATTCGTGCAGGGGCTTACGCACTCGTTTTCGCGTCTTGGGAACGCGGTCACGCCGCCCTTGATCGCGCTGCTCATCGCGTTTGCTTCGTGGCGAGCTTCGTTCGTTCTCGTCGGCGCACTGACGGCCGTGTGGGTCGTGGTCTATGCCTGGTACTTCAAGGACAACCCGCGTCAGCATCGTCACATGACGGCGGAGGAGGAGGCGGCATTGCCGCCGGAGCATAAGGTCGCCGTCGACAAGACGCGCGAGCCGACGCCGTGGGCGCGCCTCATCAAGCGCATCGCGCCGACGATGATCGTCTACTTCTGCTATGGATGGACCGGCTGGCTATTCTTTACCTGGCTGCCGTCGTTCTTCATGCATGGACGCGGGCTCGATCTGAAAAGCTCTGCGCTGTTCTCGGCAGGCGTGTTTCTTTCGGGTGTTGTCGGCAACACGGTGGGCGGCGTTGTTTCGGATCGTATCCTCAAGCGTACGGGGAGTGTGGTAGCCGCGCGGCGCAACATGATCATCGTCGCGTTTCTGGGTGCGCTCGTTTTTCTCGCGCCGGTGATGTTCGTGAAGTCGCTGCCGGTCATGGCAGCGTCGATGAGTCTGTCCTTCTTCTTTCTCGAGATGACGATCGGGCCGATCTGGGCCGTGCCGATGGACATCACGCCGAAGCACGTCGGTATTGCGAGCGGGCTTGTGAATGCGGGGTCGGCTGTCGCTGGGATCTTCTCGCCGATCGTGTTCGGGTTCATCGTGGATCGAACCGGGAGTTGGACTCTGCCGTTCATCGGGTCGCTCGGATTGCTCGCTGCAGGAATCGTGATGACCTTCTACATGCGGCCGGATATCACTCTGGATCCGGGTTCTTCTTCTTCTGCTGACGATGCCACGCGCTTGGGACGAGGAGAGCTGGACTTTGCCGAGCGGCGTGTAGGGAGATAAGGGGTGCAAGGTCGGGGCGGTGCTCGCAGGCTTCCGTGAATCCTGATTCCGAGTGAGTTTATTGGCACTGCCAGAACCGGGGCGCGGGTCACTTTCTTTGCTGAATTGCCAAGAGAAAAGCAAAGAACCTGTCACCCGCCTCGGATGGCTTCGATAACCAGTTGCGTCGCCGGACTGATCCTCCGATTCTTCCTGAGAATCAACCCATAAGGGGCAAGCCGGCCCCTTAGCGGCGTAGCCAGGGAAGCGATAGTCCGAAGCGCCGCATAGTAATCGGCAACGGAACTCGGTAGAACCGCCAGCATGTCCGAGTCCCGCAATAGCGACAACGTCGTGAGAATGGAAGAGGTTTCGACAGTACTCACGGGCGGCGCGACCCGCGACTCGCGGAACGTCTGATCGACGACCTGCCGCATAGGGCTCGGATGCGGCTGCACGATCCACGGATACTGCGCAAGATCGGCAAGCCTGGGCTTCCCCGCCATGCCGACGACCGGATGATCCGGCCGCGCGACGATGGCAAGCGCTTCCTCCGACAAGGTCTCGAAGCTCAGATCGAGCGCGGAGAACCCGTAAGGAATCCGTCCCACGACAATATCCAGTTGATCCTGCTGCAATGCCTGCACGAGCACATCGCTCGTGTCGATCTGCACGCTGATCTGCAAGCGAGGATGCGCATTCTTCAACTGCACGATCACCTTCGTCAGCAGGTCCGGCGCCGGCGCCATCACCGCACCGATACGCACCTTGCCGATATCGCCCGCCTCGATCGCCGCCAGTTCTTCGCGCAACTCATCGAGATCCTCGAACACCACGCGCGCATAGCGCATCACCGCTTCGCCGTAGATGGTCGGCTCCATGCCGCGTGCATGCCGCACGAACAGCGCGACGCCAATGGTGTCCTCCAGTTCCTTCAGCGCCTTGGTCGCGGCAGGTTGCGTCATTGCGAGTTCGTCGGCAGCGCTTCTGAGCGACTCGGTCTCGGAGAGCGCCGTCATCAGTTGCAGATGACGCAGGCGCAGGCGTTTGCGAATGGCGGTAGCAGGCGCGATCATGCGAGCGATAACTCCCGGAAATAGGCCGATGCAATTAATTCAATGGTCAGTTATCGCGGAGTCTCGCACACTAGCGCTACCCGAAACAGCCGCGCAAACCCTTGTCGAAGCGGCTCTGCTCGCATCAAACGGAGACAATGAAGATGAAGATCAAGCATGTCCGCGCACGCGTATTCGAATGGAAAGGGAAGGTGGTGCCGCCGCAATCGCATTTCTGCACGAATGCCGTGGACATTCTCTATCAGCGCGGCGACGCCATGGGCTCCTTCCGCTTTCACGGCTGGCTTGTCGTCGAAGTCGAGTGCGATGACGGCACCGTCGGCATCGGTAATTGCGCGCTCGCGCCGCGCGTCGCCAAACAGATCGTCGATGAATATCTCGCGCCCATCGCCATCGGCGAAGATCCGTTCGATCATGAATACATCTGGCAGAAGATGTATCGCCGCACGCTCGCGTGGGGCCGCAAGGGTATCGGCATGGCGGCGATTTCGGCAATGGACATCGCGTTGTGGGACATCATGGGCAAAGCCGTGAACAAGCCCGTTTTCAAGCTGCTCGGCGGCCGCACGAAAGAAAAGATCTGGTGCTATGCATCGAAGCTCTACAACAACGACGACCGCGACGCGTTCCTCGCGGAAGCGGAAGGCTATCTGGACCAGGGCTTCACCGCGATGAAGATGCGTTTCGGTTATGGCCCGAAGGACGGCCCGAAGGGCATGGCGAAGAATCTCGAGCAGGTGCGTCTGCTGCGCGAACTCGTCGGCGACGAAGTCGACATCATGCTCGAATGCTACATGGGCTGGACGCTCGAATATGCGCGTCGGATGCTGCCGCGTCTCGCCGAGTTCAATCCGCGCTGGCTGGAAGAACCGGTGATCGGCGACGACATCGAGGGCTATCAGGAACTGAAGAAGATGAATATCTTGCCGATCTCCGGCGGCGAGCACGAGTTCACTGTCTACGGATTCAAGGACCTGCTCGAACGTCGCGCGGTCGATGTCATCCAGTACGACACGAACCGCGTCGGCGGCTTCACGGCCGCCCGCAAGATCAACGCGATGGCCGAGGCCTGGTCGGTGCCGGTGATTCCGCATGCGGGACAGATGCACAACTATCACCTGACGATGTCGAGCACCGCGAGCCCCATGTCCGAGTTCTTCCCGGTGTTCGATGTCGAAGTGGGCAACGAACTCTTCTATTACATCTTCGACGGTGAACCGCAGCCCGAGAATGGCTATCTGCAACTGTCCGATGAGACGCCGGGGCTGGGCATCTCGCTGTCGGACAGGCACCTGGAGGACTTCGACATCATTGAATGAGGTGCGCATGAAAGGCCAATGCAGCCGGCAACGTTCAGGAGACAGACATGGAGAGCAGGACCGAAGCGCACGCGGCGAGCAAACACGCGACGAACGGTGGCGGGCGCTGCGGTCAGCCATCGGCGATTCTTCGGTTCGACCGCCATTCATCTAAGCCGCACACACTCATACCCGACAACAGGCAATATCAACATGAAACCTCAAATTGCAGTCCTGCTGGGCGACCCTGCCGGCATCGGTCCGGAACTCATCGCTCGCCTTGTCGCGCGGCTCGAGAATCGCGTGCAGGCGGATCTGCTCATCATCGGCGACAGGCGCGAGCTCGATCTCGGCATGGAGATCGCTGGACAACGCTTCGACTATCGCGTGATCGATGACGAAGCCGATGCGGCACGCGGCACGGACACGCCCTCGCTTATCGATTTCCGCCTGCCCGACGACGCACACTATGAACGCGCCGTGTCCACCGAACGCGGCGGCCGCTACAGTCTCGAAGCCTTCAGAAAGGCACTCGCGTTGACGCGCGCGAACCGCACGCAGGCCATGCTGTTCGCGCCGGTCAACAAAACTTCCCTGCACATGGCCGGCATGAAGACCAACGACGAGATGGAATGGTTCGCGCGCCAGCTCGACTACGAAGGCGCATTTTGCGAATTCAACGTGCTCGACGAGCTGTGGACCTCGCGCGTCACCTCGCATATCGCGCTGAAAGACGTGAGCGCGAAGCTGACGCCGGAGCGTATCGTCGGCGCGGTGCAACTGATTCATGATGGCCAGAAGCGCGCGGGTATCGCGTCGCCCCGCATCGCGGTGTGCGGCTTCAATCCGCATAACGGCGACAACGGCGCGTTCGGACGCGAGGAGATCGACGTGATCGCGCCCGCCGTGGAGCACGCCCGCAAGCTCGGCTACGACGCGCAAGGTCCTTTCCCCGCCGACACGATTTTCGTGCGCGCACGCGATCAGAAGGCTTTCGATGGCGTCGTCACGATGTACCACGATCAAGGTCAGATCGCGATGAAGTTAATGGGCTTCTGGCGCGGTGTCACCGTGCACGGCGGCCTGCCGGTGCCGATCGCAACGCCCGCGCACGGCACCGCATTCGATATCCAGGGCCAGGGCAAGGCGGATGTCGGCGCGACACAGAAGGCGTTCGACATTGCACTGCGCATGGCGCAGGATCGCCTGAACTGACGCCGTGATGCGCGAGCGCATCGCCCGAGAGTTGCCCCGGGTGCTTGTGCGCATGCGCGGACAGGCTCACGCGCTTTCGGGCGCGCATTGTCTTCGTTGCGGCCGAGCACATCTCGAACGAGGCTCGCATCCCGCACTGAAGTGCCCTTAACCGGGGAAGTTCCTCAATCGTTTGGATATCCTAATGATTGGATTGGCCTCAACAACTTCATCGAGCGGCAGTGGCTCGCTGGGGCCGAAGCTTGCGTGAGACTACCGCCTCCGTCACTACTTGAATTGTTGCTTTTTCTTTGGTCGCAATGTTTGCAAAGAAAGCGGAGCCGCGTGCACCGTCGCGCAAGAGGGTGAGTGCTGGTCACCATGAATCAGAGCTTCGGTTGCAAAAGCGCCTCGCTTGGGCGCCTTCTAGTAGCGCTCGACTCATTCTGCAGACGCGACAGTGCATCTTTTATGCGGTGCAGCACTCGGGCAGTTCGAAAGTTAACTTGTAGAGATCGAAACGCGGACGTAGCATGCGTTACATGCACGACCTTTCGAGCTGGTCCTTGCTTGTTCTGACGTTGCCTACCGAGAACGCCACCGCGCGTATGCGCTTCTGGCGCGCGTTGAAGGCAAAGGGATGCGCGATGCTACGCGACGGTATTTATCTGCTCCCATTCACGCCCGACCGGGAAGCGGCGTTGCGCGAACTGGCGAATGCGATCGGCGAGAGCGGCGGCACCGCGCATCTGCTGCGAGCGCCCAGCCTGAGTCACGAGCAAGAAGCCGAGTTTCGCGACCTGTTCGACCGCTCCAACGACTACGACGCCCTGATCGGCGCGCTCAGCGAAGCGCGAAAGAGCGTTTTCGGACAGGCGGAAACGGAACTCCGGCGCCTGATTCGGCGTCTGCGAAAGGACTACGAAAGCATCGTTGCAATCGACTTTTTTCCCACTGAGGCAGCGACTCGCGCGGAAGCAGCCTGGCAGGATTTCGTCGCGCACGTCGACACGGTAATGTCTCCCGGCGAGCCGCACCCGGCGGAGCAAGCGATCCGCGCGCTTGCTTTGGAGGACTACCGGGGGCGCACATGGGCGACACGGCAGCGTATCTGGGTCGATCGAGTGGCGAGCGCGTGGCTCATCCGCCGCTTCATCGATCCCGACGGTCGATTTCTGTGGCTGACATCGCCGGGCGCTTGCCCGCCCGATGCGCTCGGATTCGACTTCGACGGCGCGGCGTTCACGCATGTAGGCGAGCGCGTTACGTTCGAGGTGCTGATGGCGAGCTTCAGCCTGGAGAGCGATCCCGCGCTGCTGCGCCTTGCCGCGATGGTCCACGCGCTCGATGTCGGCGGCGCTCCCGTGCCCGAGGCGATCGGCTTCGAAGCCATCATGGCGGGCGCTCGTGAACGCGTCGCTGACGATGACGCGATGCTCAGCGAGATGAGTCGCGTGCTCGATTCCATGTACGCGCATTTCGCAGCGGTTGCGAAGAGCGCAGCGCAGGGGAGTCGACCATGCTGACGACAGCGACCGCCACGCCTTCCTATTCGCTCGGTCAATTGATGCTGTACATGCTGAGACTGGGCACGTTCGGTTTCGGCGGCCCTGTCGCGCTCGTCGGATATATGCACCGGGATCTGGTCGAGAAGCGCGGGTGGATCGGCGACGACGACTACCGCGAAGGCCTCGCCCTCGCGCAGATGATGCCCGGACCACTGGCCGCACAACTCGCAATCTACCTTGGTTACGTGCACTACCGCATCATCGGCGCCACGACGGTCGGCATTGCATTCGTGCTGCCTTCCTTTCTCATGGTCGTGGCGCTCGGATGGGCGTACGTGCATTTCGGCGGACTGCCGTGGATGCAGGCGGTCTTCTACGGCGTCGGCGCAGCTGTCGTCGGCATCATCGCGATGAGCGCATACAAGCTGACGAGCAAGACGCTCGGCGCTGACAAGACCTTGTGGGGCATCTTTGCGGTGCTCATCGTAGTGACGGTTGCGACGGAGTCGGAAATCGCCTGGCTGTTCATTGCTGGCGGCCTCGTGAACCTGTTTCGCCGGTCGCCGCCTGCGTGGCGCGGTAAAGGCGGCGCGCATGCACTGGCTTCAGCCCAAGCCCCCGCGCTAAGCGGTGCGCTGAGCGGCCTCGACTTGTCGTTGCTGAGCCAGATCGGCCTGTTCTTCGCGAAGGCGGGTGCGTTCGTCTTCGGGTCGGGACTTGCCATCGTTCCTTTTCTCTATGGCGGCGTGGTCACCGAGCACCACTGGCTAAACGAAAAGCAGTTCGTCGATGCGGTGGCCGTGGCGATGATCACGCCCGGGCCTGTCGTCATCACCGTCGGGTTCATCGGCTATCTCGTGGCGGGTTTTCCCGGCGCCTGTGTCGCCGCGCTGGGGACGTTCCTGCCTTGCTATCTCTTCACCGTGCTCCCGGCACCGTACTTCAAGAAGTACGGCAGGTTGGCCGCCGTGAAAGCGTTCGTCGATGGCATCACCGCGGCGGCGGTCGGCGCAATCGCCGGCTCGGTGATCGTGATCGCCAAACGATCGATTGTCGACTGGCCGACCGCTTTGCTCGCCGTTGCGACCGTGCTCCTCCTTTGGCGCTTCAGGAAGCTGCAAGAGCCGGTCATCGTCGCGACCGCCGCGCTTATCGGGCTGGCCGTCTTTCCGCTTCAACACTTGAACGCGCACTGAGCAGAGGTGCGCGCATCGCAGTGACAGGAGTGCATCATGGCGACTCGGCGTACTTTCCTTCATGACACCGCGGCGCTCGGAGCAGGCTTGCTCATGACGAACGCGCAATCAGCGGACGCGGCCGAGAACGCTGGCTATGTCGACAAGCTGACCGATGCGGACGGCAAGTACGCGGCCGCTCCGTTGCCGTACGCCTACGATGCGCTGGAGCCGGTGATCGACGCGCGTACTGTCGAACTGCACTACGACTTCCACCACAAGCCTGCGGTTGCCGCGGCGAACAAGGCAGAAGAGGCGCTTGCGAAGGCACGCGACACAAACGACTTCGCGCTCGTGAAGCATCACGAAAAGGAGCTGGCCTTCCAACTGTCGAGCCATCTCTTGCATACCGTGTACTGGACGAGCATTTCCGGCAAAGGCGGAGAACCGAAGAACGAACTGGCGAAGGCAATCGACAAGAGTTTCGGCTCGTATGCGAAGTTCAAGGCGCAGCTCGTGGCCGCGACGGTCGCGACTGAGGCCTCCGGCTGGGGTGTAGTGGGTTATCACCCAGCGATGGACAAGGTCATGATCCTGCAATGCGAAAACCACCAGAAGCTCACGGCTTGGGGCGTTCAACCCATCCTCGTACTCGATGTCTTCGAGCACGCGTACTACTTGAAATATCAAAACCGGCGCAACGAGTACGTTAATCAGCTTTTCAATATCGTGAACTGGGACAACGCGTCCATGCGGCTCCGCGCAGCCATGTCGGCGCGGAGCGCGTAGACGTTCTATGCGACGCACGTGCGCGACGAAGTCGTTGCGATGATTTTGATGACACCGCCCGGAGACGAAGAGCGCGCACTGGCGGACGACGCGCGTTCAGGATTTGAAGCAAGGAGTTCGAACATGAAAACGCTTATCGGATTCGCAGTGCTATCCGTTGCCGCGTCTGCACTTGCCGCGCCGCCTCGCGTGAGCGATGGCAGGCTCGTCGACGAACATGGGATGACGCTCTACGTTTTTGGAGGACAAGGCGCGCCGGATGCCAAATCATGCGAGGGCGACTGTGCGCGCAATTTTCCGCCTGCGCTCGCTGGCCCGGACGATAAGGCCACGGGTTCGCTGCAGTTCCTCGCCAGGGGTAACGGTGAACGTCAATGGACGTATGGAGGCAAGCCGTTGTATCGCGGGATGATGGACAAGAAGCCAGGTGACCGCGCAGGCGACGGCCTGAATACTGTCTGGCACAGTATTCAGGCACGCTAACGCGACGGGAGAAACTCGTGAACTTGCGCTGCATGCGAAGGCCGTCCGCGGCAACGGCAAGCGGCCTTCACTTCACGTCGAAGCCATAGTTGCCGTGCGTTCGATGTCCATCGGACGCGACGGCGACCCAGTGCACTGTGTAATGCCCCGGCTGCAACGGCGGCAGCGCGACCGCCATGACTTCCTGATGTTGCGCATCCACCCCGGACTTGGCGATATTGACCTGCTTGCCCGTCGCGTCGTCGACGACGAGCGAGGAAAACGCGGGTTCGAGCGGACCATCGAAGTTTATCCGCACTTCGCCGGGCGGAGAGACGGTGGCGCCGGCCGCGGGAACCTGGGTGCGTGGAAAGACGTGGGCCGAAGCCGCGACGGACCAGACGAGCCCGAGCGCGCAGGCCGCTCGAGCCACGCGACGGCCCGGAATGTGTCGTGAGTTCATTTCATGCTCCCGTTACCACTGAAGAGTGGTTTGCCGATGGTCGTCGGCGCGACATCGTCGAAGAAGATATGCGCCTGCACCAGCACGCCGACATGTGAGCCGCTCGCCCGGTTGATCGGAATCTGTGCTTCGATGCCGAACTGGCCGTAGCGATTGATCCAGATGAAACCGGGGTTGACCGTGCCTGTCGTCTGACCTTGACTGCGCGAGAGCGGAATCTCGACCAACGGAACGATGCTGGCGATCGGCTGGGGCAAGCCAAGCGAATGCACATGCTGCTCCAGATACGGGAGACTGTACTGCACCGTGAAGCCGTAATTGAACGCGTTCGGCTGGCCTGCGCCGGTGGTGAGCGCCGGGCCGGCTTCGCCCGTGATCGCGACCGGGCGCAGCCACGCGAGCGAATCGGGGAGATCGCCCATGCCTTTGCCGACAAAGAGGGTCGGCGAGATGGTGGAGAAATTGTCCGCAATGGCGCGGCTACCCGTTCCACCCAGCTCCGCGTTGACACCGACCGAGGTCATGAACTCGTGGGCCTCGTTGACGTACAACAGATACTTGAGGCCCACCTCGAAGTTATCGAAGCCATGCGCGGTCGGGTTGTTCTGCATCGCATACGTCCCGCCGACTGAAACCGCGAGCCGTGAAGTAATCAGCTTGTCGTACTCGAACTGAAACGTGTTGATGCTCTGGTCGCCGTCGTCGCCCGGGACGCGGATGTGCCCGAACTGCAGATTCGCTTCGTCGCCGACACCGGGGTCGTCGACGGCCATCGTCGCGGGGAAGACGCGGTCGCCGGCAATCGAGTGAGCGTGCGCGTGCTGCGGCATCATCGAGACAGCGGCGAGCGCTGCTGCCGCGACGGATAGCGCGGCGCGTGAGGACGCGCGGCGCATGGAAACAGTGTTCATGTCCCATCCTGTGTTCTGAATCGTGGTCGTCGCCCTTCGTGCGCGTGCACGAGGACGTGCGATGCGTGTGACGCATCGCAACGTAGTCAACGTAATCAGGAAAGCAGGAGGGGAGGGGCGCGCGGCTGGCCCGCCTTGAGCGGTTCGACGAGCCGCACGCTCTCGAAGCGTGTCACGCGTGGCAGCAGCACGGCTTCGAAGATTTGCGCGAAGAGCACGGGCGGCGTGGTCACCGCCGGCATGTGCGCGAACAGGCTGCAGTAGCCGCATGCGTCAGGCGCATCGTGCAGGGGCGCATGCGACGTCTGCGCATGATCGTGCTGCATCGACGGCATTGCGCAATGCATGGCGCTTGCGCCGCCACCGTTGCGCGTCGTGTCGAGCACATGAGAGACGACAGGCGCGAGCGTGACCATCAGGATTGCAAGCAATCCGAGAAAGCTACCAATCATCCGGATCAGGCGGCTTCTCATCGGTCTGTCGTATGAGTTGGGTGCGTCGGATTATGCCACGGCTGTTAGGGCCTACAGGGTGTGGCGGCTATCGATGCAGCCGTGATTCATGGGCAGTTCGTGCTATACGCCGGGCATCCGGGCCTTGGAGCGTGTTCCGCAATCCTCTTCGTGGCTACGCAATAAATACGCGTCCGGGCGAAGCAGGCGCGGGCGCTATCCACGTCCGCACCGCTACGAGCGCTTCGATCTTGTGCGTCTCCTGCGGCATCGAGGGTAACGTGCGGTCTACGAAGGTTTGAGGTCTCATTGCGGCCTGCTGCGACTTCAGCAGCTATGAAAAGCGTTTCAACGACATGATCAACGCGCTCATGGCCAACACGGGCGTGTTTGCGCTGCGGACGATATAACTTTCGTTCCGCGCATCGGGCGTCCTCTCACTTTCGACGGCCGGCGGCGCGATTCGCGACGGTCGCGCACGCCGCCCGTCGCGCACGTCACGCTCGGCATCCGCTGGTGAAGCATCTTCGAGCGCGGAATGCATCGGCCGGGCGGCGTGACGTCGAGACCGAACGGCGGTCTCGATCCCATGTGTGCACATGGCCGTGTACTTACCTGCGAAACGCGGAAGTTTCAGGAACGGCGTGCTGCGTCCGGACCGGCTCAGAAGCGCGTGAGCATGCCCACGGCGCCCATGATTTGGTTACCCGTCGACGATGCGCCGCCCGCGTTGTACATGACCGCCACGTTCTTGTTGCCCGTCGCGTGCTGATACATCGCTTCGGCGTAAAGCTCCGTGCGTTTGGACAGCGAGTAACGTGCAATCGCGTTCACCTGATTCCACTTCGGATCCGCGCCGTACAGGGTTGCGCCGCTCAGATGCGCGTCCGTGTAGGTGTAGGCCAGGCCAGCCCTGAGGGCAGGAGTGAAGTTGTACATGCCGTTGACTTCGTAGTTATCGAAGCGCACCGAGCCGTTGTTCAGGCCGAACGCGCTCGTGTCGTGGTACTGGCTATGCGAATAAACGAAGCCCAGGACTGCGGGCCCGACCACATAGTTGAGGCCGGCGGCGACTGTGCGTTGCACGTCGGATGTAAGGTTGCCCTTGACCTCGGCCTGATCGACCGCGCCACCGGTGTTCGCGAACGCGGTGCCCGAAGCCGTCCTCGCGCCCGACCCGTTGGTCTGGAGATACCCCGCAGCGGCTGTCAGCGGGCCATAGTGATAGCTTGCCGCCGCGCTATAGGCTCGGTTCAGCGCGAAGTCCGTGCCGTTGCTGAAGGCGTACATGCCGCCGAACTTGAAGCCGCCGTAGTTCTGACTCGTGTACTTGACGGCGTTGTTGAAGCGAACGCTGTGCTGCAGATTGTCGTTGTCGTATGGATGCGCGAAGCCCGAGTCGCCGAACGTGCCGCTCGCGGCCGAAAGCGGCGCGACGAAGTCGACGACGTCGTCGTACTGGCGACCCATCGTAACGGTTCCGAGCGCGCTGCTGCTCAGGCCGACATACGCCTGACGACCGAACATGCGGCCGTTCTGGCCCAGTTGTCCGTTATTGGCGCTGAAGCCGTTCTCCAGCACGAAGATCGCCTTCATGCCGCCGCCGAGGTCTTCGCTGCCGCGCAAACCGAACCGGCTGCCGCTGATGTTGCCGCTCGCGAGGGCGACGCGACCGCTGCCGCCCACGTTATTCGTATAGGCGATGCCGGTATCGATAAGGCCATACAGCGTGACGGAGTGTTGAGCGTACGCGGAAGTGGCTGCGAACGCGGTGACGCATGCTGCCGCGATGGAGATTTTTTTCACTGAAGACTCTTGTTCATTGAACGCCGGTTGGGACGCCCGCGAGTATAGAAAAGGTCTTCGGTGGAATTCAGGTCAGAATTCGGCACGGTCTCTTCCTGAATGCAGAAGGATCGGTCACAAGACTGAAATAAATCGGACGAGGGGCGCAGTGACGCCTACACGCCGCACACAACGCAATCGTCGGCGCTTTATAACGACGCAGCGCCTGCCTTGTTTAAACCTTCAATATTCATGCTGCCGAGAAGTGCAGAATCATCGATCGGACAGGAGCTTGTCGAAGTCACGATCGAGGCCGGCCAGCGATGAATCGATCCTGGCGCGCTCTTCTTTCACCCATTGGCTGCGTTGCGCGAGCTTCGCTCTCGCCGCGGTCAGCATGCGCTCCATCTCCGCGGGTTGCGGACCACCGATGGTTCGCCGGTTGTTGACGATTGCGATCGGATCGAGCGTTGCCCGAAATTCTTCCTGGCTCATCGGAAGCACGCCATCGCCGTAACCTTTAGTGGTTTCAGCATAGATTCGCGTGGCTTGCTCGTATGGAAAATCACTCGGCTTGATATTGTTCGCTCTCGCGTATTCGACGATCTCCGACGCAAAGTGGTGTCCTAATCGGAAAGGCAGCTTGTACTTTCGCATCAGCACATCGGCGACTTCCTGCGATGCGGTCCAATCGTTGTTCAATTCGTCCAGCGCTCTGCCTTGATCGATCACCAGCGCCTTGAGAATGTCATCCCACTTTCTCAGGACGGTTATGGCGCTGTTCACCATTTCCTTGTTGTCCCTGACTTCCTTTGCGTCGGGCATGCCGGGGGGCAGATTGTGTGCGCGAATGACCGGCCCCATCGCGAGCGTAATGGCGGTCGATGCGTCAGCCCGTGTGGAATTCAGCAGGCCGGGGTTGCGCTTCTGAGGCATGGCGCTGGAAACGTAGGTATTCGCGCCGCCTTCCTGAAGAAGAATCCACGGGCGCGGCTGCGCATATTGCGTCATGACGTCCTCGATGAAGCTGCCCGCATGAAGCGCGATTTCCGTGACGATCGATCCGACTTCGACCGGGTGATCGACCGCGGCAATCTGATGGGCGTCGTAGGCGTTGTCGACGATATCGGGGAAGCCGAGATAATGGGCCATGCGAACGCGGTCCAGTGGCCAGCTCGTGCCGTTGAGAACCGTTGTCCCCATCGGAGAGAGATCGATGCGCGCGTACGCTTCACGGATGCGCTGCGCGTCACGATCGAGCGCGGCAGCGTAGCCGAGGAAATAGTGGCCGTAACTGTTCGGCTGGGCTGCAACCCCGTTGGTGTAATTCGGCACGATGGTGCGCTCGTGCTTCGCGGCCAGCGTGACGATTGTCGCGGACGTCTTGTCCAGTTGCTCGGCGAGGCGGAGCATGTCGTCGCGCAAGATGGCCGCGCGATAAGTGGCATGCATGTCCTGACTCGAGCGTCCGGCGTGCAGGAGGGTGACGTCCATCCCGGCAGCCTGAATCAGCAGCGGCTCGAAGGTGATGACGGTGGCGGGGCGCTTTCCGCCGGGTTGATCGCCGTCGTGAAGGACTTTGGCGAGACTCGCCGCGATGCCAGGCGCCAGCGTTTTGTCGAGCAGGCCCTCCTGAGTATTGATGACCGCAGTAGCCTTGTTGATTTCCCCCAGCCAGTAAAACTCGTCCCGGTTCGTTGTCTGCTGCGCGCTAGCGGGCAAAGCATGGAGAAGAAGCGTGATGACGAACGGTACTACCTTCATTCTGGGCATGGTCTCGATGTCCTTGTCGTTCGGGCTTAGTGCTGTAACCGGAGACGGCGATTCTAATCGCAGGGCCTTCGCCTGATGACATCGGAGTGCGATTCGCACGGCGCGGGCGACATTCGTGCCGCACTCTGCGCCGGTGAGCTATTGATTTATGCGTTTACATTAAGTTACCATTTGTCACACCTTCGTAACGCATTCAGTGCGCTTTCGAACGGTGAAACATGAACAACAAAAAACTAACAAACGGGGATCGTTTATGTCTGTCAGCCCGATGAGAGGCGTCTTTGCTGGCTTGGTTAGCGCGGGTTTGTTGGCGGCTTGTGGCGGCGGTGGCGGTGGCAGTACGCCCGCGTCGAACGCGAGCGCCGCACCTGTCGGTGCCATTACCGCTACGAACGCAACCGAGACGGTGGCGTATGCCTATTCAGGCGTATCGGATCTTGGCACTCAGAGCCAGGCTGGGGCATCGCTTGCGACGGGGGTCTCCGTCGACACGCCCACTGAAAGCGTGCTCACAGCTTCGCTGGCCCAGCTCTATAAAGGCGTTGCGGTACAGCCCGCCAATAATCTGGCAACTGGCGTAACGGCTTCGAGCTCGGGTGCTTGCGCGGGAGGAGGATCGATCTCCGTTACCGTCACCGAAGCAGTGCAGGGGGTCGTCAGCAATGGCGACAGCATGTCGATCAGCGCGAGTAACTGCTCCGAAAACGGTGCGGTCATCAACGGCCAGCTCGCATTTACGTTCAGCAATCTGTCTGGCTCGATTGGTTCGAGCGCGGCATGGGGCGCTACGCTGAGCATCAAGTACACGAATTTCACGCTCAAGAGCGGTGGCGCCACTATCGCTAACAATGGCGATATGACCTTGAGCTACAACCAGTCGAAGTACCAGGTCGCCACGGCGGTTATCAGCGGATCCTCGCTGCAGATGGACCTGACCAAGAGCGACGCATCCTTCGTCAGCCGCAAACTCACGGCCTATGCCATGACCGCCTCGGTCAACGGCAGCAACAATACGTCGAGTGCGAACTTTACGTTGACCGGCAGTTCACCGAAGGTAGGTAACGTGAGTTTCGTCGTGAAGACGAATACGCCGTTTGCAGCGGTCGGCACAGCGAACCCGTCAGTTGGATCGATGACCGTGACTGCGGGGAATAAGAGCAGTGCCACACTCACTGCAATCGATAGCACCAACGTGAAGATCGACATCGATACGAACGGCGACGGTGTCATCGACCAGACGCTCAACACGACCTGGGCTGACCTGAGAAGCCGAACCTGATCGGATTTTCCAGATCGATGGGCGCGTTCACGCGCCCATTTTTATTTTATTCTGCCGCCAAGAAGTTGCATGTCATGAGGCAATTCGCTCTACTCGCCATTCTCGTCACTGGCGTGGTCGCAAGTAAGTCGGTCGAAGCGCAATGGCAGTTCTCCGGCGCAGCGGGAGTTCGGTACGTCGCCACGGATGAATTCGACTCCGATGGGAAGAAGCTCGTGGCAGAGCACGGCTATCTGCCGGGCCTGGAATTAAAGGCTGATTATCGAAAAGCAGGTTGGCGATTCACGTTCGGCGGCGAAGTCTATGGAGGCAATATTTCCTACGACGGGCAAATGCAGAGCGGAATGAGTTTCTCGACCACGACGAGAACGAGACAGCTGCGCATCAACGCACAAGCGGGACGCTATATCTCCGATGCAACGTTACTGGTTGCGGGCGCGGAGTGGGATTACTGGAAGCGGGATATTCAAGGGCGCGGCACTACCCTGGGACTGGGCGAGGAATACAACTCCTGGCGATTCATCGCTGGAGCCGAAACACGCGTGCTGCGAATGTCATGGGCCGATATCGATATGACGGGCTTGCTCGTCGTTTCTTCGCCCGAGCATTTGCAAGTGAGCTTCGACAATCAGTTGTTCGACCGGGCCACGCTATCGACTAAACCGGGGATCGGCGCACGGTTGGCAATTGAAGTGCATCCAAAAGCGTTTTCGCGCGTCACGATTGAGAGTGACTTTGAATGGATGCGTGTCAAACGCAGCGACACAGCCATATTGACCAAGGGCGGTGCTCCAGTCGGGACCGTGGCGCAACCAGAGCATGTACGCAAAGCCATTGGATTGAAGGTGCGGTACCGCTTCTGATCCGCGCATCGGCACGGCGGCAAGCGCGGCGGGACGCCGTCAAATGGAAGAGGTCAGCAGGCCGGCGCGGACCTATGTCCATGAACCGATGACCGACTTGCCCGACGGCAATGCCGCTTTTCCGTCGGACATCGACAAGTCCTGTCAGCGGCTGATTCCCGAGTCTCGCAAGCAGATCGTGCAACGGCTCGATAAAAAATTCTTGCCTGAATTCATCGCTCAGTGAACGTTGCACTGGTCGCAATCAACGCGACCATTACCTTCGGTCCTGCTCGCGTCGAGGGCAAGTCGCTCCGGCCGAGTCTTGCCCCACGGATCGCGCTCAGGGAATTGCCTTTCGCTCGCGAAATTCCTCGAAAAGACGCAGAAACATGTCCGTGCTATCGACGACATCGTGAAACCCGGCCTGCCGGATTTTCGTCGTGCTCGATATCACATCCCAGTCGCAGCGAAAGATGAAGTCGCCGAAGCCCCAGGCGGCGACATGCTCGTACGGAACGTCGACGAGACCGTGCTTCTTCACCATGCGCTCCCACAGCGGCCCCTTGTCCGCCATGTACTCGCGCAGGCTGATGGTCTGAGGCTCGGCGAGCGGCATGTCGAAATGATCGGCGATGGCGGGCCACAGCTGGTCCCAGCGGAACACGTCGCCATTGGTGAGGTTGTAGCTCTCGCCGCCCGGCGCGCCGGTCGCGGCCCACACCGAACCGCGTGCAAGCTGCGCGGCGTCGGTGACTTGCGCGAGCTTGCCATAGCAGGTGGCGGTGCCGGGAAAGCGCAGCGGCAAGCCGAGTTCCTTGCTGATCGCTGCATAGACGGCGATGACCATCGAGAGATTCATCGGATTGCCGAGCGCGAAGCCGCACACTACGTCCGGCCGAAGCACGACCGCATCCCACCGTTTGCCCGCCGCCTCCTGCAGCAGCCAGTCTTCCATGTCGTAATAGAAGTTGGGCGGCATGTGACGCGCATCGTCTTCGCGCGCGGGCGTCTTGAAGCGCCCGAGATGCGCGCCGTAGTACTTTGCGCCCTCGTACAGCACGACGCGCTCGAGCGCCGGCGAATTCTCGGCTGCCACGCTGACGAGATTGCGCAGCATACCGAGGTTCACGTCGATGAGCGCCTGCGGCGTGGGCTTCTCCTGATACGCCGCGTGAAAGATGTGCGTGACGTCGTGAATATCGCCCAGCTTCGCGCGCACGTCGTCGGGATCGAGCAGATCGACGGCGATGTGCCCGCCGGGCTTCGCCTCGTCCGGCGTGCGTCGAGACAAACCGATGACGTCCCATTCAGGCAGAGAAGCGAGATGATCGACGAGTTGACGCCCGATCACGCCGACGCCACCCGCCACGAGTGCTTTGTACCGTTTCATGCATGGCCTCGAGGATGAAGTGCTTGGCGCTCTGAGTAGCAATCGGCGCACCAACATCTGCGAGGCTGTGCGGCTCGGACCGGTCAGCGGACAGCAACGCAACGCCTGTCGCCGCCGCCGCCGCTTGCGCTCGAACGCGTGCACGGCGGCGGCTTTCGAACGCGACGTTGGCCGGGCAAAGCCACACCCGACGCCTTCACGTTTCTAGCTGTTGCCGTCCGGTCATTGTCATCGGGCGGGCCTGGCGTCCTTGTATTCGACCGCGGACTGGCTTTGCGTCGCTCAAAGCAGCAGCACATGATGGCGAGCGTTTCTGCGGCACGCCCTTGCCGAAAAGCGAAAAAGCCCGCCAGGGAAGGGCGGGCTTGCCACGCGCGGAAAGATACTAAGCCGCGAAGCGCCGATCCGCGCTGTGCCGCAGATCGCGTTTCTCCAGCACGGCGGGCGCGGTCTCCTTCATCGCCAGCGCACAGCATGTCGAGATCACGCCGAGCACGGAGAACATCAGCGCCGGACCGATCCAGCCGAACGCGCCGTACATGCCGGTGGCGATGATCGGCAGAAGACCCGCGATCACCGACGCACCGTTATAGCCGAGCGAAATGCCCGACGAGCGCACGTTGGCCGGAAACTGCTCCGAGAACCAGCTTGCTTCGACCGCGAAAATTGGATCGTGGCTGAAGAGCAGGGACAGCGCGACCGCGACGATCACCATGATGACCGCGCCGGTGTTGATCAGCATGAACATCGGCACGCCGAAGGCGATGGTGAACAGCGCGCCCATCATGAACACCGGACGGCGGCCGATCCTGTCGCTCAGCGCGCCGTAGATCAGGTGGCTCACGAGGCCGAGCGCGGAGCCGATCAACGTGCCCCACAGGATATGGCGCGTGGTCGACACATGCGCGAGCGCCACATACGACAGCATGAAACTCGTCGTGATGTAGTAGCCGCCGGTCTCCGCCATGCGCAGGCCGACGATCTTCAGAATGCCGCGCCAGTCGCTCCTGATGACTTCGAGCGCCGGTTGCTTCATCACCTTGTTCTCGGCTTTCACCGCTTCGAATGCCGGCGACTCGGACACGCTCATCCGGATGAAGATGCCGATCGCGACCATCACGAAAGACATCAGGAATGGCATGCGCCAGACCCAGTCGCCTTCGAAGAGCGCGCCCGACAAAAGGAACGCGCCGTTCGCAAGGAGCAGGCCGAGCGGAATGCCCAGTTGCGGCACCGCGCCGAAGAAACCACGGCGCTTCTCCGGCGCGTGTTCACACGCCATCAGCACCGCGCCGCCCCATTCAGCGCCGAAGCCGACGCCCTGCACCATGCGCAGCAGGATGAGCAGGATCGGCGCGAGCACGCCGGCTTGCGCGTAAGTCGGCAGGAAGCCGATCAGCACGGTCGCGCCGCCCATTGCCACGAGCGACCAGAACAGCACGGCCTTGCGGCCCAGGCGATCGCCGTAGTGTCCGGCGAGATAGCCGCCGAACGGACGCATGAGAAAGCCGATGGCGAGCGTCGCGAACGACGCCAGAATGCCGACGATCGGCTCGGTCGTATGAAAGAATATCTTGCCGAACCACGCGGCGGCGGCCGTGCCGTAGATGAAGAAGTCGTAGCTCTCGACCGCCGAGCCGATCATCGACGCGACGGCCACCTTGACCGCGCGGTCTTCGTTGTTGCTGCTCATGTCGTGGTGTCTCCGATACATCAACCAGCCGCCTGCGGGAAGCGAGGCGGCCGAGAATGCGTTGCGCTTCGCCGAGCGCTTTCAACGCGACAAATGGCGTCCCGATCTCAGGACTTCTCCCAGGTTTCTATCACGCGGCTGTCGTCGCGCAGGCCGAGTCCCTTGTCGGCGGCTTCGTGATAACGCGCGTTGGCGATCGAAAGCAGCGGCACATCCGCGCCGCAGGACTTCGCGGCATGGGCGACGAGATCGCTGTCTTTAACGAAAATGTTGATCGAGCTGGTCACGTTCACGTCCGTGCCTTGCAGCATGCGCGGACCGCGATCCGAAAGCATCCACGAGCCCGCCGCGCCTTTCTCGACGAGTTCGAGCACGGCCGCCGGATCGAGGCCGAGCGAGCGCGCCAGATTCAGCGCTTCGGCCGCCGCGACGATATGCACCGAGCACAGATGCTGGTTCACGACCTTGATCGCCTGCCCGTCGCCGAGCTTCGGGCCGGTGACGCGCACGCTGCCCATCGCGTCGAGCACGGGGCGCGCGGCGTCGATGTCCGCCTGATCGCCCGATGCGAAGATCACGAGCTGGCCGGTCTTCGCACGCGCGGTGCCGCCGGTCACGGGCGCATCGACGACGCGCGCGCCTGCCGCCGCAAGGCGTTTGCCTTGCTCGCGCACCGCATCCGGACCGACCGTCGACATGACGACCCAGGTCTGGTTGTCGAGCTTCGTGCCGACGCTCTCGACGAGCGATGCGAGCTGCTGCGGCGTCGCCACCATCGCGACGACGACGTCCGGCGCAGGCGCGGCCGCGAAACTGTCGACGGCGGCAAGACCGCTCTCGCGCGCCATGTCGAGCGCTCGGGGCGACAGGTCGACGCCGGTCACGTCGTGGCCCGCGCCCTTGATTCGCAGCGCCATCGGCAGACCGATCGCACCGATCCCAATGAAAGTCACGTTCATGATTACTTGAGCCAGTGTTTGATGTTTTCCACGATGGATGCCGTCGAAATGCCATAGCGGTCGTGCAGCGTCGGCAGCGCGCCCGCATCGAGAAACTGGTCGGGCAGGGCGATCTGACGGAACTCCGGCATCACGCGATGACGCACCAGTGCGCTCGTCACGGCGTCGCCCAGACCGCCGATCACGCTGTGGTTCTCCGCGACGATCACGAGCCGTCCCGGCTTCCTGCATTGCTCGATGATGGTCGCCTCGTCAAGCGGCTTGATGGTCGGCACGTGCAGCACGCCGACGCTCGCCGAGCCGTCATCCAGCGCCTGCGCTGCTTCGAGCGCGCGCATGGTCATGATGCCGGACGAGACGATGAGCACGTCCGCGCCGTCGCGCAGCATCTTCGCCTTGCCGAGTTCGAAGCGGTAGTCGTAGTCGTCGAGCACGGCGGGCACCTTGCCGCGCAAGAGACGCATGTAGACCGGGCCTTCGTGCGCCGCGATCGCGGCGACGGCCTGTTCGGTGTCCAGCGCGTCGCATGGGTCGATCACGGTCATGCCGGGAATCGCGCGCATCAACGCGAGGTCTTCGGTCGCCTGGTGGCTCGGGCCATAACCGGTCGTGAGTCCGGGCAGCGCCGCGCAGATTTTCACGTTGAGGTTCTCTTCCGCGATCACCTGGTGGATGAAGTCGTACGCGCGGCGCGTGGCGAACACGGCGTAGGTCGTCGCAAACGGAATGAAGCCTTCCTTCGCCATGCCGCCCGCCGCGCCCATCAACAACTGCTCGGCCATGCCCATCTGAAAGTGACGCTCGGGGAACGCCTGGCTGAAGATGTGCAGGTCGGTGTACTTCGACAGATCGGCCGTCATGCCGACGATGTTGCGGCGCTTCTCCGCTTCCGCGACGAGCGCGTGGCCGAACGGCGCGGGACGCGTCTGCTGGCCTTCCGATGCGATCGACGCGATCATCGCGGAGGTCGTGAGGCGTGGTTTCTTTTCAGCGACGGCGCTCATGCTGCGTCTCCTTGTGCTGCTGCGTGGTGTTGATCGAGCACGGCGATCGCCTGCTGCCATTCTTCGGGGTCCACCCGGATGAAGTGATTCTTCTCGCGCGCCTCCAGAAACGGCACGCCCTTGCCCATCAAGGTGTCGAGCAGGATGACGCGCGGCTTCGCCTCGTTCAGCGACCGGCAACGGTCGAATGCCGCGACCAGCGCGGGCATGTCGTTGCCGTTCACGCGCTCGACGTGCCAGCCGAACGACGCGAACTTGTCCGCGAGCGGCTCGAAGGCGAGCACGTCGTGCGACGGGCCGTCCGCCTGCTGGCGGTTGATGTCGACCATCGTGATGAGATTGCCGAGGCCGTGATGCGCGGCGGACAACGCGGCTTCCCACGTCGCGCCTTCATCGAGCTCGCCGTCGGACATCGAGTTGTAGACGAATGCCGGATTGCCCTTCAGACGGAGACCGAGCGCCATGCCGACGGCGATCGTCAGCCCCTGCCCGAGCGAGCCGCCCGAGATTTCCATGCCCGGCGTGTACGTGGCCATGCCGGACATGGGCAGGCGCGAGTCGTCGGAGCCGTACGTTTCCAGCTCTTCCTCGGGGATCACACCCGCTTCGATCAGCGCGGCGTAAAGCGCGATCGCGTAGTGGCCGTGCGAGAGCAGAAAGCGGTCGCGGCCTTCCCATTCGGGATCGGCGGGGCGGAGGTTCATCGCGTGGCACCAGGCGACGGCGAGGGCATCGGCGAGTCCGAGCGCCTGGCCGATATAGCCCTGGCCCTGCACTTCGCCCATGCGCAGCGCGAAGCGGCGAATGCGGTAAGCGTGATCGGCGAGTTTGGCGAGTTGCGCTGGGCGCGAGCCGGCTTGCGGCTCGGCCTCGGTAATCATTGTCATGGCTGTTCCTGCGGACGGAAGAGAAATCCTCGACAACCTCCGAAAGCTGCAGTTGTCTCCTGTTCAGCAATCGGGCAGTGTGGAAACGAGGTTGGCAAAATTTAGCCTTGACAGCCGGCGCTGACAAAAGAAAAGATTGCAGCAACTGATGAACACCATTCACGAATCCCGCGCATGAACGTCTTCCGCAAGGTTCCGCTCTCGTATATCCGGGTTTTCGAGGCTGCCGGCCGCACGCTTTCTTTCGCGGATGCTGCTCGCGAGCTGAATCTGTCGCCCAGCGCGGTCAGTCATTCGGTGCGCAAGATGGAAGATCTGCTCCGGACCAGGCTCTTCCTGCGCAGCACGCGGGAAGTGCGCCTCACGCGCGAAGGCGCGATGCTGATGGAGCACATCCAGCGCGGCATGGACGAGATGCAGCGCGGCTTTGCGCTGCTGGCGAGCGACGAGCGCACGCCGCTGCGGCTGCACACCGCGCCGAGCTTCGCGACGCAATGGCTGCTGCCGCGGCTCGCGGGCTTCGTGCGCGATCACCCGAACATCGACTTGCGCTTTTCCGCGAATACCGACTACGCGCGCTTCGACGACGACTTCGATCTCGACATCGTCTATGGCGAGCCGAAGCCTTCACCGCACGAAAAGATTCCGCTCGTGCTCGAAGGCCTAGCGCCCTTGTGCACGCCGGCGCTCGCGGAGCGCATCCGCGAGCCGCAAGATCTGTATCACCTGCCGCTGATCCAGTGCGAAGTGCAGATGTATCAATGGAAAGGCTGGTTCGAAGCCAACGCGCTTCCGCCGCCGACGCACTACGGCCTGCGCTTCGACCGCAGTTCGATGGCGATCGCCGCCGCCGTCGACGGTCTCGGCGTCGTGCTCGAATCGACGTTGCTGTCCGAGCGCGAGCTGCAGCGCGGCGAACTCGTGCGGCCGCTCGCCGGATCGGCAAAAGAAGTGGAGTACGTGGGGCACTACCTCGTGCATCCGCGCAGGGCGCATCGGCACGAGGCGTTCGAGACCTTCAAGGCGTGGCTGCTGAACGCGCTCGGTATCGTCGAGCGGTCATGACACCACGTTGACCGGCGCGCCCGCGACGAACGCCGCGACGTTGTCCATCAGCTGATCGGCGAGCGACTGCTGCGCTTCGTCCGACGCCCACGCGACGTGCGGCGTCACGATCACGTTCGGCCGGCCGGCGATGCGCATGAGCGGGTTGTCGGGCGCGGGCGGCTCCGTCGTGAGCACGTCGAAACCGATGCCGCTGATGAGCCCTTCGTCCAGCGCCGCGGCCAGCGCGGCTTCGTCGACCAGTCCGCCGCGCGCCGTGTTGATGATGAGCGGCCTCTTCTTCATCGCGCGGAATTCGGCCGTCGACAGCATGCCGCGCGTCTGCGGCGTGAGCGGGCTATGGATCGTGATGACATCGCTCGTCGCGAGCACTTCGTCCCACGGCGTGTAGAGCGGCCCCAGTCCATCGCGTCCTTTATGCGCCGCGAAAACCGGCTTCATGCCGAACGCTTTCGCGATTTCGGCGACGCGCTGCCCGAGCACGCCTTCGCCGATGATGCCGAGCGTGGCGCCGCCCAGATCGCGTATCGCGTGATTGAAGAAGCAGAACTGGCCGAATTTCCGCCACTCGCCGTTCAGCACGTCGTCGCGGTATGCGACGAGGTTGCGGCGCAACGCGAGCATCAGCGCGAAGGTGTGCTCCGGCACCGTGTTCACCGCATAGCCGCGAATGTTCGATACGACGATGCCGCGTTTCGCGCACGCCGCCTTGTCGACGACGTCCGTGCCCGTGGCGGCGACCGCGACGAGTTGGAGCGTGGGCACCTGCTCGATGACGTCGGCGGTGATCGCGACCTTGTTCGTGATGACGATGCTCGCGCCCGCGAGGCGCGCCGCGACCTGATCGGGCGCGGTGCGGTCGTATTCGACGAGTTCGTGTTCGAATGCGGGGCGCCTGAGCGTGATTTGCGGAGCGAGCGTTTCGCGGTCGAGAAAGACGATCTTCTGCATGACTATGTCCGGAATTGACGATTCAAAGATGCCGCTGCGCCTGTGCGACGACATGCGCGGGCGTGATGCCGAAGTGCTCGTACAACGCCTCGGCCGGCCCCGATGCGCCGAAGCCGTTCATGCCGACGAAGCCGCCTCGATCGCCGAGATAGCGGTCCCATCCGAAGCGCACGGCCGCTTCCACCGCGACGCGCACGGTGCCGGCGCCGAGCACGCTTTGCCGATAATCCGCGTCCTGTTCGTCGAAGAGTTCGCAGCAGGGCATCGACACGACGGCCGTCGGAATGCCCGCCGCCTGCAACTGCTCGCGCGCGGCGAGCGCGATGGCCACTTCCGAGCCGGTCGCGATGAGCGTGACGCGGCGCTCGCCGCCAACGGCCTTCGCAAGCACATAGCCGCCCCGCGCGCTGAGATTCGCCGCGTCGTGCGAGCGGCGCACGAGCGGCAGCGTCTGACGGGCGAACACCATCGTGCTCGGGCCGGTCCTGTGCTCGTAGGCGAGCATCCAGCATTCGGCGGCTTCGACGGCATCCGCGGGACGAAACACGCGCATGTTCGGCATCGCGCGCAGGGACGCGAGGATTTCCACCGGCTGGTGCGTCGGCCCGTTCTTGCCGACGCCGATCGAGTCGTGGCTGAAGACGAACTTCACCGGCAGACCCATCAGCGCGGCCATGCGCATCGCGGGGCGCTCGTAGTCGGAAAAGGCCAGATAGGTGACGGCGAGCGGCACGATGCCGCCGTGCGCGGCCATGCCGTTCGCCATCGCGCCCATGACGTGCTCGCGCACGCCGCAATGCACGTAGGCGCCGCCGCGGTCTTCTGCATTGAACCCGCGCAGGCTGCGCTTGTGGCTCGTCGGCGCTTCGAGGTCCGCGCAGCCGACCACGCGCTCGGGCAGCACGTTCGCGAGCAGATCGTTGATCTCCGCCGAGATCAGGATTCCGCCGGGCGCTTCGTCTCTCTTCTGCGCATCGCGCTTGTACGTTTCGAGCGTGTCTTTCCAGCCTTCCGGCAATTCGCCCGCCATGATGCGCTCGAACTCCGCACGCGTTTGCGACGGCAACGACGCGACGCGCTCGCGCCACGCGCGATATTCGCCTTCGCTGCGGCGGCCCGCATCGCGCCAGGTTTTCAGCACGTCGGCGGGAATCTCGAACGGCGCGTGCGGCCAGTTCAGTTCGTTGCGCGCGGCGTCGGCGTCCTTTTCGAAGAGACGCCCGCTGTGCCCGCCGCGCTGGCCTTGCAGACGCGCGATGCCGCGTGCGATCACCGTGCGGCACGCGATCATCGAGGGCCGCGCGTCTTGCTTCGCTTCGTCGAGCGCGCGGGAAACCGCGTCCAGATCGTGGCCGTCGACTTCGATCACATGCCAGCCCGCCACGCGAAAGCGCGCGCTCACATCCTCGCTGATGGATAGCGACGTGCTGCCGTCGTCGGTGATGCGGTTATCGTCCCAGCACAGAATGAGCTTGCCGAGCTTCAGATGCCCCGCGAGCGAAATCATTTCCTGTCCGACGCCTTCCTGCAAACAGCCGTCGCCGACGAACGCGTACGTGTAGTGATCGACGATGCCGTCGCCGAACTTCGCGTTCAGATACGCCTCCGCGACGGCCATGCCGAACGCGTTCGCGATGCCTTGCCCGAGCGGGCCGGTCGTCACTTCGATGCCCGACGCCGTATCGAACTCGGGATGCCCTTCGCAGTGCGAGCCCATCTCGCGAAACGTCCTGATCTGATCGATGCCGAAGTTCGCATAGCCGGTCAGATGCAGCACGGCATAGAGCAGCATCGAGCCATGTCCGTTGGACAGCACGAAGCGGTCACGGTCGGGCCATTGCGGATCGGCGGGATTGAACTTCATGTGGCGCGTGAAGAGCGCCGTGGCGATCTCGGCCATGCCGAGCGGCACGCCCTGGTGGCCTTCGCCCGCGCGCACGATCGCATCGATGGCGAGGAAGCGGATGGCGTTCGACAGCGCTGGCGTGTCGATGGAAGACATGACTTCTCCTTGCCGCTCCGTGAAAGGAGCGGCATCAACGAGTTCGAAAGGGATTGACTTACTTCAGGAAGCCCGTGGAAATCCACGGAATGGCGGCGACGAGAATCAGGCCGACGATCAGCGCCGCGATATAGCCGAGGATCGGCTTCATGCCTTCGTCGGGATGAATGCGGCTCACGGCGCACGCCGAGTAATAGCCGACGCCGAACGGCGGCGCGAACAGGCCGACGCCCATCGACAGGATCACGACCATCGCGTAATGCACGTCGTTGATGCCCATTTGCCGCGCGATCGGAAACATCAGCGGGCCGAACAGCACGATTGCCGGAATGCCTTCGAGCACGCTGCCGAGCACGATGAACACGAGGATCGAGGCCGCCATGAACATCCATCCGCCGCCGGGAAGCGCCGCCATCGCGCGCGCGAGCTGGCCGGAGAAGCCGGATTGCGTGAGCGCCCACGCCATGCTCGTCGCCGCGCCGATGATGAGCAGGATCGCGCCGGACAACGCGGCGGTGTCGATCAGCATCGGCTTGAGACGCGCCCATTCGAAGCGGCGATAGATGAGCAGGCCCGCGAGCACTGCATATGCGATGCCGATGGTCGAGACTTCCGTCGCGGTCGCGACGCCTTCGACCACCGCCGCGCGAATCACGAACGGCAAGGCGAGCGCGGGCAGGGCGATGGCGAGCTTGCGCAGGATCTCGCCGCGCGACGCGCGTTTCACGTTCGACAGATCGTCCACGCGATAGCGCCACCACACGACCGCGCACAAGGTGATCGCGAGCACGATGCCCGGCAGCATGCCGCCCGTGAACAGCGCGGAAATCGACACGCCGGTCACCGAGCCGAGCGTGATGAGCACGAGACTCGGCGGAATGGTTTCCGTCTGCGCGCCCGTTGCCGCGAGCAGCGCCACGAGATCGCCGGGCTTCGCGCCGCGCGCCTTCATCTCGGGGAACAAGACGGGCGCGACGGCGGCCATGTCGGCGGCTTTCGAACCGGAGATGCCGGAGACGAGATACATCGCGCCGACGAGCACGTACGACAAGCCGCCGCGCACGTGACCGAGCAGGCTCGCGAGGAACGCGATCATCGCGGCGGCCATGCCGGTCATCTCGATCAGTTGTCCGAGGAACACGAAGAGCGGCACGGACAGGAGGATCAGATGCGACATGCCTTCGTCCATGCGCCCGACCACGACTTCGAGCGGCGTGCTCGTCGTGAGCGCGAGATAGCCGAAGGTCGCAAGCCCGAAGGAGAACGCGATGGGCACGCCCGACAGCACGCACAACGCCACGAGTCCGACGAAGAAGATCAGAAGGTTCAGATTGCCGAGATCCTTCAGCATCGGACTCGCCGCGTAGAACGCGCCTGCGATGGCCGCGACCACCGCGAGCGCGCCGAGCACGAGCTTCCGGTCGCCGACGCGCACGAGCCGCACGCACGCGACGAGCAGCATCAGGCCCGAGCCGATGGGCAGCGCGGCCGCGCGCCACGAGTTGGAAATGCCGAGCGCGGGCGTCGTGATGAACGCTTCGTCCTGCGCGAAGTCGATGGCAGGGCCGATCACCATCGCGAGGAAGGCGAGGGGCGCCGCGATCGCGACGACATCGAGAAACGCGCGCATGCCGGGCGACGCCATGCCGACGAGCGCCGTCATCCGCATGTGCTCGCCGCGCCGCAAGGCGACGACCGCGCCGAGCATCGCGAGCCAGAGGAACAGCATCGAGGCGAGTTCGTCGGACCAGACGAGCGGCGTGTGCAGCGCATAGCGGCTCGTCACGCCGGCGAGCAGCACGACGATCTCGGCCACGACCAGCAGCGCTGCCGGAATCTCGACGAGATGGCCGAGCACGGTATCGAGTTTCGCCGCGATACCGCGATGCGGCGCCGGATGCGGAAGCGGAACCGTCTGCATGATTTTCATACCAGTTTGCCGGTGTACTTTTCGAGCACGCCCCAGCCTTGCTCGCCGTACTTCGATTTCCAGTCGGTATAGAAGCTCGTTTTCTTCAGCGCGCCGCGGAACGCTTCACGATCTACCTCGACGATGTTGATGCCCTTGCCCTTCAGGTCGTCGCGCAGGCTCGAATTTAGCTTCGCGATATCCGCGCGCTGATTCATGCCGGCCGCTTCGAACTCGCGCGTGACGATCGCGCGCATGTCGGCGGGCAGCTTCTCCCACGCGCGGCGGTTGCCGAGAATCCAGTACGCGTCCCACACGTGCGACGTGAGGCTGATGGACTTCTGCACTTCGTAGAGCTTCGCCGTCGCGATGATCGGCAACGGGTTTTCCTGACCTTCGACCACGCCCGTCTGCAACGCGGAATACAGTTCGTTGAAGTTGATCGGCGCGGGACCGGCATCGAGCGACTTGAAGAGCGACGTGAGCATCGGCGCTTGCGGCACGCGAATCTTGAAGCCCTTCAGATCGGCGGGCGTCTTCACGACGCGCGTGGACGAACTCACTTGCCGAAAGCCGTTGTCCCACGGCTTCGACACCGCGATGATTCCCGACTTCTCGATCTGCTGGCGGATATAACCGCCGAGATCGCCGTCCATGGCTTTCCAGACGGTGTCGTAGTCGGGAAACGCGAAGCCCGTGTTGACGATGCCGGCGGCGGGCGTGAGTGTCGCGAGAATCGACGATGCGAGATTGAAGAACTCGACGCCGCCGCTGCGCACCTGCGAGAGCAGGTCGGTGTCGGAGCCGAGCTGATTGGCGGGAAAGAGCTTGATGTCGAGCCTGCCGCCGGTCGCTTCGCGGATCTTGTCGCAGGCCTGCTGGCCGCGAATGTTCACCGGATGCGTCGGGTCCTGACCCGTCGCGAGCTTGTACGAGAACTCGGCCGCCGATGCGCGGCGCGTCGTGATGGCGAACAGCGGAGCGGCCGCGGCGATGGTCGCGCCCGTCTTCAGGAACGTACGCCGGTCGATGCCGCTGTCTTTCGTGCGAGTGGTCATGGTGTGCTCCTCCAAACCGGGTGATGTCGATATAAGTGTTGTTATTCGATGCCGCGCGTTTCAACCGTGAATCAGCATGCCTCCGTTCACGTCGATGACGGCGCCCGTAATGTACGAGGAAATCGGCGCGGAGAGAAAGAGAAATGCGCCGGCGACGTCGTCGGGCACGCCCAGACGATTGAGCGGAATGCCGGCGAGAATCTCGACGCGTTTTTCGTCGCTGATCTTGCCGGCGTTGATGTCGGTCTGAATGAGGCCCGGCGTCACGCAATTCACGCGGATGCCGTCGACGCCGAACTCGCGCGCCATCGCCTTGGCGAGACCGAGCACGCCTGCCTTCGCGGCGGAATAGTGCGGGCCGCCGAGAATGCCGCCGCCGCGCTGCGCCGATACCGACGACATGCAGCCGATCGAGCCGCCGCCGTTGCGCTTCATCACCGGGACGACGGCTTGCGACAGATACAGCACGCCGCGCAGGTTCACGTCGAGAATGCGGTCCCAGCTTTCGGAGTCGATGTCGAGCAGCTTCGCGGCCTGCGTGACGCCCGCGTTGTTGATGAGAATGTCGATGCCGCCGAAGTCCGTGACGATGCGATCCACGGCGGCGTCGCACGCGGCGCGGTCGGTCACGTTGCAGACATAGCCGCGATGTTCCGGGCCGATGCTGCCGGCCGCTTCGCGCGCGGCGGCTTCGTCGAGATCGAGAATGGCGACTTTCGCGCCGTGCTTCGCGAACATGCGCGCCGTCGCCATGCCGATCCCGCGCGGCGATGCCGCTCCGGAAATGACGGCGACCTTGCCTTCGAGAAGACGCGACTCTGACATGATTTGAATCTCCAGTGGTTGTTGTCGATGAAGGCTTAGCCGAGCCAGCCTTTGATGGTGTTGCACATCGCTTCGGTCGAGATGCCGTAGCGATCGTGCAAGGTGGGTAGCGCGCCCGCGTCGAGAAACGCGTCGGGCAGGGCGATCTGGCGGAAGGGCGGCGTCACGCCCGCGCCGAGCAGGGCGCGCGCGACGGCTTCGCCGAGTCCGCCGATCGTCGTATGGTTTTCGGTGACGACCACCATGCGGCCGGTGCGCTTCGCTTCGCGCAGGATCGTCGCGGTGTCGAGCGGCTTGATCGTCGGGACGTGCAGCACGGCGACGTCGACGTTGTCCTGCCGGAGGGCCTTGGCCGTCTCGAGCGCGCGCATCGTCATGATGCCGGTGGAAATCATCAGCACGTCATTGCCGCCGCGCAAGAGCTTCGCTTTGCCGAGTTCGAACTGATAGCCGTATTCGTCGAGCACGGCGGGCACGTTGCCGCGCAACAGACGCGCATAGACCGGGCCCTTGTGCGCGGCGATGGCCGGAACCATCTGCTCGATGTCGAGCGCATCGCACGGGTCGATGACCGTCATGTTGGGCATCGCGCGCATCAGCGCGAGGTCTTCGGCGGCCTGGTGGCTCGGACCGTAGCCGGTCGTGAGTCCGGGCAGCGCGGCGACGATCTTCACGTCGAGGTTGTCCTCCGCGATCGTTTGATGGATGAAGTCGTAGGCGCGGCGCGTCGCGAACACGGCATAGGTCGTGACGAACGGCTGCGCGCCTTCGTGCGCCATGCCCGCGGCCGCGCCCATCAGCAGTTGCTCGGCCATGCCCATCTGGTAATAGCGCTCGGGAAATGCGTTCGCGAAGACATGCAGGTCCGTGTACTTGCCGAGATCGGCCGTCATGCCGACGACGTTCGCATTCGTGCGCGCGAGTTCGGCGAGTGCGTGGCCGAACGGTGCGGAACGCGTGACCTGTCCTTCGCCTGCGATGGACGCGATCATCGCGGAGGTTTTCAGTCGCGTATTCATGCCGGGCGTCCTTGTTCCAGCGCTTCGAGCGCGAGCTTCCACTCGTGCGGATCGACGCGAATGAAGTGATTCTTCTCGCGCTCCTCGAGGAACGGCACGCCGCAGCCCATCTTCGTGTCGCACACGATGATGCGCGGCTTCGCCTCCTTCAGGTTGCGCGCGTTGTCGAATGCCGCTTTCACGGCGCGGATGTCGTTGCCGTCGATGCGTTGCGTGTACCAGCCGAATGCTTCGAGCTTCTCGACGAGCGGCTCGAATGCCATGACCTGCGTCGAGGGACCATCGGCTTGCTGGTTGTTCACATCGACGATGGCGATGAGGTTGTCGAGTCTCCAGTGCGCGGCGGACATCAGGCCTTCCCAGATCGCGCCTTCATCGAGTTCGCCGTCGGAGAAAAGCGTGTAGACGAAGGATGTTGAGCCCTTGCGCTTCAGACCGAGACAGCGGCCGACTGCGATCGTCAGGCCCTGACCGAGCGAGCCGCCGGACATTTCCATGCCGGGCGTGTAGCTCGCCATGCCGGACATCGGCAAACGGCTGTCGTCGCTGCCGTAGGTTTCGAGTTCGTCTTCGGGCAACACACCCGCTTCGAAGAGCGCGGCGTAGAGCGCGATCGCGTAGTGACCGTTGGACAGAAGAAAGCGATCGCGCTCTTCCCATGCGGGATCGTCGGGGCGGTGATTCATCGCGCCGAAATAGGCGACCGCGAGCACGTCGGCGATATCGAGCGCCTGGCCGATATAGCCCTGGCCTTGCACCTCGCCCATCAGAAGGGCGTTGCGCCGAATGCGATGCGCATGCTCCGCGAGTTGCGCGATGTCGTTGTTCACGCGTGTTGTCTCCATCGTTTTATTGGCGGCCCGCGCGACTCCGGGTATTCCCTCGAACGCGGCGGCCAGTGAGTAGGTTCAAGCGTATTGCTTTAGACAGCCGCGCTCAAACGAATTAAAGTGGCGCATCGTTGAATTGAATTCATCCGAGCACTGCAATGCACAATCGCGTGACGCTCAAGTCCATACAAGCGTTCGAGGCGGCGGCGAGGCTCTCCTCTTTCGCGCTTGCAGCAGAGGAACTGTTCGTGACGCCGTCCGCGATCAGCCATCAGATCAAGCTGCTGGAAGAGCAGTTGAGCCTGAGGCTCTTTCATCGCGTGCATCGCGCGGTGATCCTCACCGACAGCGGCCGGCACTATGCGGAAGAGATCGGCGCGGCGTTCGCGCGCATCGAGAAGGCGACGCGCGACATCGGGCGCGTGGCCAAGAGCGACATCCTCACCGTGCATTCGACGCCGAGCTTCGCCACGCAATGGCTGATGCCGCGGCTCGCGCGCTTTTCGTCGCGGCATCCGGACATCGATTTGCGGCTGAATGCGTCGAACGATCCCGTCGATCTGACGCGTGAGTCCGTCGATATCGACTTGCGATACGGCGCGCGCAGGCTGCAACCGGCGGGCACGCTGGTGCTCGACCTGCCGTCGGAGACCATCGTGCCGCTGTGTTCGCCGGCGCTGATGGAAGGGAAGCATCCGATTCGCACGGTGGCGGACCTGAAGCATCACACGCTGATTCACAGCGAGAATTGTCTGGTCGGATGGCGCGACTGGATGCGTATGCATCGGAAGACGCCGCTCGACATTTCGCGCGGACCGCGCTTCGATCGCTCGTTCATGGCGATCAGCGCGGCGGTCGATGGAGTCGGCGTGTGTCTGGAGAGTCTGCTGCTCGTGCAGCGCGAGCTCGATGCGGGAAAGCTCGTCGCGCCGTTCGGGTTCGACGGGTTGAGCGTGAATGGGTATACGCTGAACTTACTCAAGTCGTCGGTGGACCTGCCGAAAGTGAAGAGCTTTCAGGACTGGCTTTTTGAAGAGCTGGAATAGCCCGGCGGATATCGGCGGATTATGAGTTGCAATCGCTCCGACACGAGTTTGCACAACGGTGTTAATTGGTAGTGCGTATGAAATGGGACGGACCGCGCGGTCATTCGCAGCCATCCTCGAATTGAACTGCGCCCGTTGTACGCCGTGACTGGGAAATCGGTCTCGCGACCGCGTGCCGAGCAGAGATTCACGTTTACCCTTATGCTTCCTCTTCCGCATGATCTGGGCTCACCCGAACACACTATGTCCGCACTCTTTTCACCGATCGAACTCAAAGACGTCAAGCTCCGCAATCGCATCGCCATTCCGCCGATGTGCCAATACCGCGCCAACGACGGCTTCGTCAACGACTGGCATCTCGCACACTACGCAAGCATCGCCCGTGGCGGCGCGGGCCTCGTGATCGTCGAGGCCACCGGCGTCGCGCCGGAAGGCCGCATCACGCCGGGCTGCACCGGGCTCTGGGACGATGCGCAAATCGAAGGAATGGCGCGCATCGCCGCTGCGATCAAGGCAGCCGGCGCCGTGCCGGGCATTCAGATCGCGCACGCGGGACGCAAGGCAAGCGCCAATCGCCCGTGGGAAGGCGACGACCATATCGCCGCCGACGACCGGCGCGGCTGGGACACCCTCTCGCCGTCGGCAATCGCATTCGGCGCCAACTTGCCGAAGCTGCCCAAGGCAATGACGCTCGCGGACATCGAGCGGGTCAAGGCGGATTTTGCAGCCGCCGCCCGTCGCGCGAAACAAGCCGGGTTCGAGTGGCTCGAGTTGCACTTTGCGCACGGCTATCTGGCGCAGAGCTTCTTTTCCGTCCACGCGAATCAGCGAGACGACGAGTACGGCGGCGATGCCGTCCGTCGCGGCCGCTTCCTGCGCGAGACTTATCAAGCGGTCCGCGAAGTATGGCCGGAGCGCCTGCCGCTCACGGCGCGCTTCGGGGTCATTGAATACGACGGTCGCGATGAAGAGACGCTGCAGGAGTCGATCGATCTGGTGAAGGCGCTGCGCAGCGACGGTCTCGACATGCTGAGCGTGAGCATCGGATTCTCCACGCCCAAGGCGAGCATTCCGTGGGGGCCGGCGTTTCTCGCGCCCGTCGCGGAGCGTGTCCGGCGCGAGGCAAAGATTCCGGTGTCCTCGGCTTGGGGCTTCGACTCGCCGGTCAACGCGGAACGCGCCGTGTCGCAGGAGCAGCTCGATCTGGTGATGATCGGTCGCGCGCATCTGGCCGATCCGCACTGGCCGTATCACGCGGCGAAGAAGTTGAAGATCGACCGGCCGTCGTGGGTGCTTCCCGCGCCCTATGCTCACTGGCTGGAACGGTACGCGGTCGCCGAGTAAGGCTCATCCGCATCGCGATGCGCGCCGCCGCGCGCATCACCAGAAGTAAGTCGCCTTCACGCCGAACGTGCGCGGGGCGGCGAACGCATAGCGGTACGAGTCATCGAACGTGTACTCCTCGGCGGCCGTGAACACACGCTGATTCGTCACGTTGCGGACATACGCCATCAACTCGATGTCCTTGCGGTTCGGCATCCAGGTCGCCGAGAGATCGGCGGTCAGATACGGCTTCTGGTAATCGTCCGCGTAGTTGTAGACCGTGAAGTGCTGGCCGCTCTGGAACTTCGCGTCCACGCGGCCGACGATGCGTCCCGCCGCCGTCGTCCACGCATGTTCCAGTCCGAAGCCGACGGTGAACGCCGGGCTCTGCGGCGGCGCATTGCCGGCGAGCTGCACATTCTGGCCGCTGCCGTCGTCGACGACGAAATCGGTGAAGCGCGCGTGCAGCCACGCCACCGATAGCGTCACCAGACCGACGTGATCGACGAGCGCGCGGATATCGGCGTCGGCGCCATAAATGCGCGTGCGCCCCGCGTTGACGATGCTCGTTCCCGTGCGCCCGTCCGCGAACGGCACGAGCTGCGAGATCTGCTGGCCCGAATAGTCATAGTCGAAGACGCTCGCGTTGATCTGCACGCGCTGCGAATTCCACAACGACTTCGTGCCAATCTCGATGCCTCTCAGCGTCTCCGGCGCATACGATCCCGACGAAGAGAAGCCGCCCGACTTGTAGCCGGTGTCGTAGCGGATGTAGTTCATCACCGCCGAGGTGGGCGCGTATTCGGCCGCGAGGTGCACCGTCGGCTTCGACCAGGTGCCGGAGTTGTCCTGCGGCACGTGCGTATACACGAACGGCGGCTCGTTCGAATTGGCGTAGAAGTATTCGCCGTCGCGGCTCTTTTCGTCGCGGGTGACGCGGATGCCCGCGGTCAGCTTGATCTTGTCGGTGACGCGGTACGACGACTGGCCGTAGGCCGCCGTCGATGTCGTGCGGATGCCGTAGGCGAACGCGAGCGTGGGCAGATACACGCCGCCGTCGAACGGCGATTCGTTCGCGCTGTTGAGCGATGACGATTCTCTGAAGTACGACACGCCCGCTTGCCATGACCACCGCTCATTGCCGAGCGAGCTCACGCGCACTTCCTGATTCAGCGTCTTCGGAAACTCGTTCTGCCGGTACGACACCGGTTCGGCGAAACTCGGGCTGCTGTCTGCTGCGTGACGCCAGGTCAGATTGTCGTAGCTGCCGATATAGCTCAGCTCGACGTTGCGGAAGTCATAAGCGACGGTCCATCGCGCGGTCGTGTCGTCGATGCTTTGCGATTGCGGCGTCGCATACGTGAAGGTGCGCGGATCGGCCGGGAAGGGCGGCTTGTCGTGCGAGACATTGCCGTTCGCGTCGTAGATATAGGGAATATCGAGCGAGACGGGGCCGACGCCCTTCAATGTCGTCTGTTGCGCGGTGAACAGCATGCGCAGATGCGACGTCGGCTCGAGCGCGACGGAGAGCCGTCCGGAGCGCGTGTTCTCGTCGTCACCGTCCGCCTGAGGCGCATTGTTCAGATAGCCGTCGTGCCGTCGCGAGATGGCGGCCACGCGAAACTGCAGGACGTCGTTCATCGGAACGTTGACCATCGCCTCCAGGTTGCGCGTCGCGTAGTTGCCGAGATCGACGGACGCGCGGCCCTCGAAAGTGCGCGATGGTTTCGCCGTCACGATATCGACGATGCCGCCCACCGCGTTGCGCCCGTACAGCGTGCCTTGCGGTCCGCGCAGCACCGAGATGTGGTCGAGATCGTAGAGCGTGGCGCTCAATGCATACGGGCGATTGTTCGAGCTGCCGTCCGTCACGACGACCACGGACGGATCGCCGACCTCGGTCGTGTCGCGACTGGAGATGCCGCGAATCGTCAGCACGGGCACGACCGTCTGCACCTGCGCATAGCTCAGGTCCGGCGCGATCGTGGCAAGCGACTTGATATCGCTCACGCCTGTGCTGTCGATGAAGGCATCGCCATAGACGCTCATGGCGACAGGCGTGCGCTCTTCGGGCGCGGGCAGCTTTTCCGCCCTGACGATGACCGGCTTCAACTGTTGCGCGCCTGCATCGCTTTCATCCGCGCGAGCACCGGCAGAAAGAACGAGGCTCAGGAATAGCACGCTCGCCGCCGTCGAAGCATGGCGGCGATAAACGACTTCGGTACTCGGGAAGGACATGACAATCGCGGTCTGGATGCAGCACAACACCTGCGATTGCTACAGAGGCTGTCGGATACTGCTGGCCATCCCCGCTCTCCGGAGGGAATTCGGCCTGGGTGGAAAAATTTACTGCGCGTGTGCGCCGGAAAGCGACGAATTATAACGTTCCCTGCACAGCTTTGTGGTAAGGCGTTGCCGCGACGCCTAGCGTTGCTTCGCCTCTTCGAGACACGCCGCCAGCTTTTCGAAATACTCCAGCGCCTCGGGCGTCGGCGCGACCGTCTTGATGCGCAGATCGCCGCTGGTCTCGTCGACGGATACGAGACCCTGGTTCTTCAGACTCTTCAACTTGCGATGCACGGTGGCCGGCGCGCCGGCAGCCGATAGCGCCATCGTTTCCGTGACCGTCAGCGCGCGCCCCGCATGCCACGACGCCGTGAGTGCTTCCAGGAGACGTGCTTCGAGGGCGTCGAGTTTCGGCACCGAGGGCAACGCCTGGACCGCGTGAGCCAGATTCAGGAAGCGGAAATAGGCATCGAAGCTCTTTGGGGCCATGTGGAAACCATTGAAAGGGATGATTCGGTCATAGCATGGGGGCAAAAAAAAAGAAGATCGAGCGATGCCGCCGTGCTTATCAAAATGATAAGCAAATGCTAACATCATCCGCGAAGCAAGGGCATCGGGAAGACGCGAAGCGTTCACCTGCCAGAGTTGTCATCAGGGGCACGACCGTGGTTCAACAACGCGACTTCACTCACATCACAGAACCTTTCATCGAGCGGGAAATCGATCATCTGGCAAGGATGATCCGCTCCCGGCACTGGCATCGCAGTGTCGCATGGCCGGTGTCGTATTGGCGCGAACGCATCGAGAGCTTGCGCCAGGCGCCCGCCGCGTCGCCGGTTCAGCGGGCGCAACTGCTTTCGCTGCTCGATGAACTCGAGCGAATCGCGGCACAGCTCAATTCCTCTTCGACGTCGACGCACGGCGACATTCTGCACATCGGTGGCCATCCGGTCCGCGCGGCCATCGGCAACGCACGGTGATGGTTCGTGGACGCCGGCAGAAACTCGGGTCGTTCGCCGACGAGCGCAGCGACCTGATTCACCGACGGCGGCGCAGAACGCCATACGCATCAGTTGGGCGATGGCCCCGACGACGACTTCACAATGACCGCGACCCGCTCAAGCAAGGCATTCATTGCGAAGGGCTTGGTCAGCATGTGTGAATTTCGATCCAGTTGTTGTTCGAGCGACACTTGCTGTTGCGCATAACCGGTGATGAAAAGCACCTTCAACTCGGGCAGAGAAACGCGCGCCCGTTCGATCATCTCAACGCCGTTCATTCGAGGCATGCCAACGTCGGTCACGACGATATCGATGGTCGCTCCGGAGTGCAGGACTTCAAGCCCCTCGACGCCATCGTTTGCTTCGATCACCTCGTATCCTGCATCGCGGAGAATTTCAGCCAGGAGCGTTCGTACACCCGTCTCGTCGTCGACCAGCAGTACGGTCAGGGTGGCGGGCAATGCGACTGCGGTGCGGGCCGAAGCGGCATCCTGCGTAGCGGCTCGCGCTGCTTTCAGTTCAGGCAACCATAGGCGCACCGTGGTTCCTTGACCGGGTGCCGTGTCGATGCTCGCATGCCCTTGCGATTGTCGTGTAAAGCCATAGACCATCGACAGACCGAGCCCCGTTCCTTTACCCATCGGCTTCGTGGTGAAGAACGGATCGAAGGCGCGTTCCGCGACCTCCGGCGTCATTCCCTCTCCGTTGTCGGTTACCGCGACCGAGACGTAATCGCCCGGCGCGAGTCCGAAGCGCCTGGCACGATGTTCATCGAGCGTTGCATGATCCGTATCGATGTGGAGCTGGCCGCCATTCGGCATGGCGTCGCGTGCGTTGATGCACAGGTTGAGCAACGCATTCTCGAGTTGCGGCGGATCGCAGTGAGTCAGCATCGGATCCGCATGCAGCCTTGTCTCTACCTTGATGGTGGGACCGACGGTGCTCTTCACCAGGTCCGATATTTCGAGCACCAGCCTGTTCACGTCCACCGGCTTTGGATCGAGCGTTTGCTGGCGGGAAAACGCGAGCAGACGGTGCGTCAGTGCGGCGGCCTTCTCGGTTGCGCCCGAGACATTGTGCGCGTAGCGCCCAAGATCAGTGACATTTCCCTGTCTGATTCGCAATTTGATTAGTTCGGTATTCGAACTAACTATCTGGAGCAGGTTATTGAAGTCGTGCGCGAGGCCGCCCGTCAACTGACCGATTGCTTCCATCTTCTGCGACTGCCGCAGCGTGGCTTCAACTTCCATCAAGGCAGCGGTTCGCTCTTCCACGCGCGCCTCGAGATCTCGCGCGGCCAGCTTCATTTCCAGCAGATGAGCGCGCGTCTCGTGCTGGCGTGCGCGCGCTCTCACAATGCCGCGCGCGGCGCTCTCGAGATCTTCCCGATGCAGCGGCCGAGTGAGCAGCGTGACGTTGCCCAGACTCTTGAAGAGTGCCCAGCGCTTGCGGCTGCTCGCACGGTTACCGGCGACGGTCAGGATAATGACCGGCAGGTCGGACCAGACCGGCTGCTGACGAAGTGCGCCGGCAAGCGCGAGTTCATCGACCAGCGCCTCCTCCGTCACGAAAAGGCCGGCGAACTCCTCGCCATCCTCCGCGGCCAGACGCGCACCCAGCTCGTCCAGGCTGGCGAGAATGCGCGTCTGCAGATCGATTGCGTTGATCGCGTGCGCGATGGTCTCCGCATCGGCGCCCGACGGCGCGCAGATCGCAATGGCACCCATGATGGGGCTAGCTCGTCGATTCATCGCGTGTTCCGTCGTCGGGCACCGCGTCCAGCAGTTCCTCATGCGCACCGGTGTAGACGGGCACCCCTGTGAATATGCCGCGCAGCTCGGTCAGTTCGGGGCCGACTTGCATGCCTGAAGAGGACAGCCGATATTCATGGATCGCGAGATCGTGGGCGCCGGTGCGACGCTTGACGATGGCCAAGGCGCGACGCAGGGTGCCTGCTGCCTCGAAGAAGCGGCAAAGCACCACGGTGTCGCTCAGGAAGCTCAGATCGATGGGATTCTCGACATCGCCCACTACGCCTTGTTGCGCAAGCACGAGGATCGTCACGATGCCCTGCTTGTTGAGGTAGCTGAGCAACTCGTGCAAGTGCAGTATCAGCGACTGTTCTTCGGGCATCGTGCTGAGATACGAGTTGATACTGTCGATCACGACCACGCGAACTCTGCGGCCTTCGACGTCTCTTCTCACTTGCCAGACAAACTCACCGGGAGAAATCCGCGACGGATTCATGCGCCGCCAGTGGAACTTCTCGGCACGGATTGCTTCGGTGGGATCGAGGTTCATCGATTCGTTGCGGCGCAGGAACGTCTCATAGGTTTCATCGAAAGAGAAGAAGCTTGCGGATTCGCCCGTTCGCGTGGCGGCGAGCGCATAGCTCATCGCGAGTGTGGACTTCGCCGCGCCGGAAGGGCCGATCAACATGGTTGTCGTTCCGCGATCCAGTCCCTGTGGAAACACACCATTCAGGTCCTCGAACACACTGAGGAGCGGTGCGCCCTGCACGACGCCCTCATGCTCCTCGGCAATCAGACTGGGAAAGACCAGGATTTCCCCCGTGACGATCGCATAGTCGTGCCATCCGCTCTGGAAATCGACACCGCGCATCTTCGCAATGCGCAGACGCCGCCGCGCCGCGCCGTAGTCGCGCTCGAAGAGGCGCAACGACAGCACGCCATGAACGAGACTGTGAAGATCGCCCTTGTCTGTTTCGGTCAAGTCGTCCAGCAGAAGGACTGTGACGTTCTTTCCCTGGAGATATCGCTTGAGCGAAGTCATCTGCAGACGGAATTGCAGAGGATCCTGCGCGAGCATCCGCACTTCGGAGACGCTGTCGATAATGATTCGGTCGGGATTCGATCGCTCGATTCGATCGATCAATTGCTCGATGGTCTTCCCAAACTGCACTTCTGCCGGGAACAGCACCGTTTGCTGCCGCTCGGGAAGCGCCTCCTCAGGTATGAGTTCGAAGAATTCGATGCCGTCGGTATTCCATCCATGCGTGCTCGCGGTGGTCTTCAACTCTTCGGTGGACTCCGATAGCGTGACATACAGGCATCGTTCGTCACGGCTTATGCCATCGAGCAGGAAGCGAAGACCCAGCGTGGTTTTCCCGGTGCCCGGGGCTCCCTCGATGAGATGCAGGCGGTTCCTGGGAAGCCCGCCACGAAGAACGACGTCCAGTTCCGGAATGCCTGTTTCAATAATTGGAAGTTTTGACTGCTCAGACATACGACGCGCCTAATCAAAGGTAGAAACGCGGTGAATGGCAAGTTTCGGTCCTGCCTCTCTTCGGAACTGACAGTAACTTTGGGGACTTGCGTTCGCGCCATAGGGCATGGGTACTGCCGTTGTCTTGCGAGTGCTTGACCGAAGCTTTCAAGGTTCATTCTTGAGCCGTGTCAGCCGCCGCGCTGATTTCGCTTTCGCGTCGCTTCCAGTGTCATGCGTTCGACCAGAACGCTTAAACGCCTCTACGAGCGGTCGTTGCGATCCAACTCTGTCTGAAAAAATGACTAGAACAGTAAGTTGACGGATGTTGAAAGCAGCGTCCAGTCGCGCTGCCGTGTCGCTCTCGGCACGCGCTTCTTTATGAAACAGCGAGTGAGTGCCCGCAGCGGCCGGCCGACAATCGACACTGACCGGATTGCCCGGCTTTGACGCTCCGTCATCAACGAGCATGGCAATGCGGTCTGCAAATTGCTCAAGGCGATTTCGTCAAGGAATGACTTCCCCGGTTCGATGAATGGAGCAACGATGAAGTCCACGGACGTTCTTTTCCTCATTGAATCTCTGGAACGACGTGCACGAGAGGAGCCCGAGTGGGCAGAGTGGCTTTTGACGCGCGAAGTCCATCAAATAGCCTGGCTTTGTGAAGAGTGGCTTCATTGCGACCTCGAACTCAGGCAATGCCTCGCCGTGGTTCGCTCGTACCTGATCCTGCGACAGCCGTACGCTGCACTGACTCGTCTTCAGGCGACCATGCGGCGGCTCGCTGACAACAACGCGTCGGAACAAAACATGGACAGCTTGTGCGTCAGTGAGTTATTCGGTGAGTTAGCCAGTAATAAAGCACTAGCCGACCGAATGCCGCGAGGGATTGCACCGACATGCGCCAATGCATTAACTCGTCTGGAAGGATCACCGAGAGCAGGTAAGTAATGCATGTTTCGTCCACTCGGACTGAGTAAATTGCACGCGCCGAGAGAGATTTTCGTTAAGATGCAGGGCAAAATCCTCATGCAAACCCGGCAGGCCGCAGTGCGACCGTCATTGAGCCCAGAGTGGAAATGGACCTCTCCGCCTTCATCGAACAAGAAATCCCGACAATCGTCACAGAGTGGGCGGAGCAGGCGTTGCGTCTGGCGGGCAAGGGGCGGCCGCTGTCCGTCATCGATCTGGAAAAAGCCGGTGTGCAACTGCTGTCCAGCGTGGCCGCGGACATGCGTACCCTGCAAGAGGGCGCCAGCCAGGTTGCAAAGTCACGCGGTGAGTTCGCCGAGGCACCTTCAGCCGTCAAGGACGCCGCCCAACGACACGCCGACGACCGACTGTCGCAGGGCTTCAGCCTCGACGACATCATCGCGGAATATCGCGCGTTGCGTGCAACGGTCCTGCGTTTGTGGCAGGAGACGGATTCGGGCGGGGCAGCCGCCTTCCAGCAGATGATTCGATTCAACGAGGCCATCGATGAAGCGCTGACGGAGTCCGCCCGCGAGCATCAGAAGCGCACGGAGAAGGAACGCACCCTGTTGTCGGGCATTCTCGCGCACGACCTGCGTTCTCCGTTGTCTGCCATTACCAATTCGGTCGAGTTGATCGGCCGCGTCCCCGGCACGCCGCCGATCGTCATAAAGGCCGCCGACAATGCGCGGCGCAGTGCTTCGCGCATGAAGCGCATGATCGATGACCTTCTCGATTTCACGCGCGATCGTTTGGGGGAGGCGTTGCCGATGACGGTCTCCCCGCAAGACCTCGAGCAACTGTGTCAACACGCGCTCGAAGAAGTGCGCGCATCCTACCCCGACGCTGCGATCCAACTCACCATCAGCGGCGATATGAGCGGCGTGTGGGATGGCGCGCGCCTCAGTCAGATCCTGGTGAATCTGCTCGTCAACGCGGTTCAACATGGAAGGGGCGAGGTGCACTTAAGGGCGATCGGTGAAGACGAGACGGTACGAATCGAAGTATCGAACGCGGGAGACCCTATCCCGGATCATGCAATGCGCGCGCTTTTCGATCCGCTGATGCGAACCTACACCGCTCCTGAGCGGCGCGGCGCGGCGGCGGGCCTCGGCCTCGGTCTCTACGTTTGCGACTGCGTAGCCAGGCTTCATCATGGAACGATCGAAGCCGAGTCCGGCGCGGATGTGACGACTTTCTCGGTGACGCTGCCGCGCGTCACCCATGCGTGACTGCTTGTTTCTCGGCTTCAGCGCCTCGGTCCACATCGACAAGCAACACCCGCCGTCACCCACGCGTCAAACCCGCCCGCTCACCGGAATCGACGCGCCGGTAATGCATTGCGCCTCGGGCGAAAGCAGAAACGCGATCACCGCGCCCAGTTCTTCCGCCTTCACCCAGCGGGAGAAATCCGCGTCGGGCATGTCGCGGCGATTCGGCGCGGTATCGATGATCGACGGGAGCACCGCGTTCACCGTCACGCCACGGTCCTTGAGTTCTTCCGCGAGCGCCTCGGTGAAGCGGATCAGCGCGGCCTTCGACGCCGCGTAGGCGCCCATGCCCGTGCCGGCCTTCAGCGCGGCGAGCGCGCCGACATTGACGATGCGCCCGCCTTCCTGTGCGCTCAATGGCGCGAGCGCCGCCTTCGATGCGTTGAGCGCGGTCTTCACATTCACGTCGAACATCGATTGCCATGTGTCGACGCTGCCGTCCGCGATCGTCTCCCACGCAAACGCACCCGCGACGTTCACGAGCGCATGGAGTCCGCCCATCCGCTGAACGATCGTATCGATTGCCCGGTGCGCCGCGTTCGCATCCGTCAGGTCGATGCCCGTCACCATGCATGCATCGGCGAGCGGCGGGGGCAGCGCATCGGCCTTGTCGCTTCGTCCGATCAGCGCGATGCGCGCGCCGCGTCCGGCCAGCACGCGCGCCGTCGCACGTCCCAGGCTGCCGAAGCCGCCCGTGACGGCGACGATCTTTCCTTCGAGGCTGTTCATCACGATGTCACTCCGGTTGCATGGCGCCAGATGAAGCATAGGACGGAATGCTGCGCGCCGCGAAACCGAGCTTCATGAGAATGCGTTAAACCGCGTTATTCCGGCAACGCTGATCCGGCTTTCCCCTGCGCTTGCGCGCTGCTTTCGGTCCGCACGCGCCCGCCGAGCAGCCAGACCGCCGCCGCGATCGTCAGCGCGCAGATGCCCGCCACGCCGAGTGCCGCAGAGAAGCCGCTCGCGAAACTCGCGCGTGCGATCGCGGCGACCGCTGCGCCCGCCGGGCCGCTCAGGTTTGCGCCGGCATGCGCGAGATCGCCCGCGAGGAGGCGGGAAAGAAAGGCCGCGTCGAATCCGTTACCGGCCTGCACGAAATCGCCCGCGTGCGAATCGAGTGCGGCTTGCGTACGTGTCGCGAGCACCGCGCCGAGCACGCCAACCGACGTGACGATGGCGGTAAAGCGCGTGGTCGTGCTGATGCCCGAAGCCATGCCGGTGCGATTCGGCGGCACGCACGCCATGATCGCCTTCTGCGTATCGCCATTGAGCACGCCCGCGCCGAGCCCGGTAACGATCATCCCGACAGCGATCAACGCGTAGTTGGACATGCCCGCGAACAGCGCCGTCAGCAGATTGCCCGCGCCGATGATCGTAAGCCCGAGCGTCAACAGCGCCATGCCCGGCACGCGCTTGCCGAGCGCCGCGCCGATGTAGGGCCCGACGACCATCGCGATCGCGAACGGCAGCATGCCGATACCCGCGCGCACCGCCGGCAGGCCGAATGCGTTCTGCAGATAAAGCGGCAGGAAGGTCATCATGACCTGCGCGCATGCGGCGTAGCCGAACATGGCGAGCACGGCGGCGACGAAGCGCGGCTGGCGGAACAGCGCGAGGTCAATCATCGCGTGGGCGCGCGAGCGCTGTACCCGCACGAAGACGACGAATAGCACCGCGCACGCCGCCAGACGCGCCTCGGTGCGCCAGCTCGCCCAGCCGTCCGCTTGCGCGTCGATCAGCGCCCAGATGCCGAGTGCGAGCGCGGCGGCGAACAGCGCGCTGCCCGCGAGGTCGAGTGCGCCTGCTTCGCGGTTGCGCGATTCGCGCATGCCGCGCCACGCGCAGGCCGCGAGCAGCGCGCAGATCGGCAGGTTCATCAGGAAGATCCAGCGCCATCCGGCCCATTGCGTGATGACGCCGCCGACGAGCGGCGCGATGGTCGTCGACACGCCCATGCACGTGCCCCACACCGCCCACGCACGCGCCGCGCCTTCGTGGAAGGTATTCGCGATGATCGCGAGCGCCGACGTGAGCAGCATCGCCGCGCCGACGCCCTTTGCCGCGCGCGCGACGTTCAGCGCGACCGCCGACGGCGCGAGCCCGCAGCCGAGCGACGCCAGCGAGAACACGGCAAGCCCGGCGATCAGCATCCGCTTGCGGCCGATGCGGTCGGCGAGCGCGCCGGCGGGCAACAGGCACGCGGCGAACGCAACCATATACGCGCTGACGACCCATTCGACATCGGCGAAGCCCGCGTGAAAATCCCGCGCGATGGACGGCAGCGCGACCGCGACGACATTGGTATCGAGCGTGATGAGCGCGCACGTCGCGGACGCGGTGAGCAGCACGAAGCGGGCAGAACCCGCGCGTTCTTTCGTTTCGGACATGAGGTGGGCGGAAGGACTATTCGATACGCCGATGCTAGAGCCGATCGTCTTTCCCGTCATTGGCATAGAATCGCTGAATAATTAACGAATTCGTAAATACCGAAATGTCCGTTGAACTGCGTCATGTGCGCTGCTTCCTGAGTGTCGCGAGGCATCTGCATTTCGCGCGCGCCGCGGAAGAACTCGGCATCGCGCCGCCCGCGCTCACCCGGCAGATTCAGGAAGCGGAGCGGCTGCTCGGCGTGCGCCTCTTTCATCGCACGAAGCGTTCGGTCGAACTGACGGCGGCGGGCGTCGCCTATCTCGACGAAGCCGCGACCGCGCTCGATCATCTCGCGCGCGGCGCCGAACGCGCGGCGCTGGCGGAGCGCGGGGAAGTGGGCAAGATCGTGATCGGCTATGTCGGGTCGGCGGTGTATTCGGGCGTGCTTCAGACGACCGTGCGCGGCTTTCGCGCGTGCTTTCCGCAGGTCGAGATCGGCATCGAGGAAATCGTGATGCGCGACGCCGGTGCGCTGCTGGGCGACGGGCGCATCGACATCGCGTATGTGCGGCCGCCCGTGCCTCAACCGGAGGGCGTGGAGGCGCGCACCGTGCATCGCGATGCGTTCATCGTCGCGTTGCCCGCCGATTCGCCGCTGACGGCGAGCAGCGTCATCGCGCCGGCGCAGTTGCGCGATCAGGCGTTCGTGGTTCCGGAGCAGGAATCCGGCACGCTCGAAGTGGCGCGGCGCGGACGCTTTCCGGCGCGCATCGTCGCGCGGCCGGGCACGCTCGCCGCCGTGCTCGCGCTCGTGTCGCTGGGCGGCGATGTCGCTGTCGTGCCGCGTTCGCTCGCGCAGTGCGTGACGGTGCCGGGCGTGGAGTATCGGGAGATCGCGGGGAAGGCGGTGCCTTCGGAAGTCGCGATGATGTACCGGCGCTTCGAGCGGGCGGCGGCGGTGCGGGCGTATCTGGATTTCGCGGCGCGAGCATAAGGCGCGCTTGCGTGGAGATAGACGACGTGGCGCAAGGTATCGACCGCACTGCCGTTGTCATGGTGCATCGATGCGCGAACAATGTGCCTCATTCACAGGAGATGTCATGTCACTCGATAACGAAACCTTTAAGCTTCTCAAAGACAGCGTGCATCGCTTCGTGCGAGAGCGACTCATGCCCGCCGAGGATTATGTCGAAGAGCATGATGAGGTTCCCGTCGATATCGTGACCGACATGAAGGAACTAGGACTGTTCGGCATCTCCATTCCCGAGGAGTACGGCGGCATCGGCCTGAGCCTGGCGCAGGAGTGTGAAGTCGCCTATGAACTCGGCCATACCGCACTCGCGTTCCGGTCGGTGGTGGGGACGAACATCGGTATCGGCTCGCAAGGCATCTTGATGGACGGGACGCCCGAGCAGAAGGCCGAGTATCTGCCTCGCATCGCGAGTGGGGACTTGATCATTTCCTTTGCGCTGACGGAGCCGGATGCCGGTTCGGATGCGGCGTCGATCAAGACAAAGGGCGTGAAAGAGGGAAATGCGTACGTTCTCAACGGCACCAAGCGTTTCATCACGAACGCAACGCGTGCCGGTGCGTTCACGCTGATGGCCCGTACCGAAGGAGCGGGTGCAAGCGGCATCAGCGCGTTCATCGTTCCCGCTGATTCGCCGGGGCTTTCACTCGGCAAGCCCGACAAGAAAATGGGGCAACGCGGCACCAAGACGTGCGACGTCAATCTGGACAACGTGCGCGTGCCCGCGGCCAATATCATCGGTGGCGAACCGGGCAAAGGCTTCAAGACGGCGATGAAAGTGCTGGATCGCGGCCGTCTTCACGTTTCAGCACTCGCATGTGGAATGGCGAGCCGCATCCTGCAGGAAAGCGTGGCCTATGCTCAACAACGCAAGCAATTCGGTCAGCGCATCGGCGACTTTCAACTCGTACAGGCGATGCTGGCGGACAGCCAGGCCGAACTGCTGGCCGGCTGGTCGCTGGTTCAGTCCGTGGCGAGCCGTTACGACGCGAAGCCATTCGGCGTGAGCGATCCCGAAGTCAGCATGCAAGCGTCTTGCGCAAAGATGTTCACTACTGAGATGGTGGGCCGCGTGGCAGACCGTGGCGTTCAGATCCACGGCGGTTCCGGGTATATCAGCGAGTACAAGGTCGAACGTTTCTACCGCGACGTTCGCTTGCTGCGCCTCTATGAAGGCACGACTCAGATTCAGCAGTTAGTCATCGGCAAGCATTTGATGAAGGCTTCGTGAGCATGAGTCGGCGACGCTCGACGCCGCCTACCATCGCAAGAGCCGCGGCCCCAGCCATGCGCCGATGAGCGCCGGCAGCAACATGCCGATTGCGTACCACACGCCCCAGAACGCGGGGCTCATCTCCGGGCAATGCAGGCAGTAGACGATGGTCGCGGTCGAACTCGCCAGCAATCCCGCGACGGCGCCGGCGAGCCGCAGGCGCGTCGGTGCGAGCGATTGCATCGCCCACATCGCGGCGGGAAACGTCGGCACCGAGAGCAGCAGGATGTTGAACGGGCAGGTGCGCCACGTATGCCCGAGCACGAGCGCCGAGCGCGCGGTGGAATCCGCTGCGTCCAAAACCAGCCAGCCGCCGATCCACACCGCGACGAAAGGCAACGCGACGATCGCCCATGAATAGCCGATACGCCCGCCCGGGCGGCCGATGCGGTCGATAACGAGCATCGCGCCGATGGCCGTCGCCAGCGGAAACGCGAGCTTCGCCCAAAAGATTCCCGTGCGCGCGACGATGCCGATGTCGTGCCGCACGCCGAACACGATGCTCATCAGAACGAGCGAGCCTGCCGCGCCGAGCAGCAGCGCCTGCGCGAAGCGGCGCGACGCGACCGTGCGATCGACGCGCGTCACCTGATTCGAGAGGAGCGTGATGAGTTCGTCGGTTTTCATCGGAGTCCCCGAATTTTTGCGGCGAGTGCCTTGAGACCGCGATGCACGCCCACTTTCACGGCCGATTCGGAAAGACCCGTGATCCGCGCGGTCTCCGTCACTGACATTCCCTCCAGTTTCATATGAACGATCGGCAGGCGCTGCTTGTCCGGCAGATGTTCGAGCAATTTCCCGACGTCGTGGCGCGCCTCTGCCGGTTCGTCATCGATGGCGGCGAGCAGTTCCTCGTGATCGTCGAGCGGAACGTTCAGCGAGTCGCGGCGCGCATGAGCGCGGAAGAAGTCCATCAGCTTGTAGCGGGCAATGGCGTGCAGCCACGCCGTCAACGGCTCATCCGGACGATACGTGTGACGCGCGTTATGAACGGCCAGCAGAATTTCCTGCACGAGGTCTTCGACATCTTCGGGACGACGCGCGATGCGCTTGCGCAGATAGCCGCGCAAATGCCGCGTGAGGTCCTGCAGAAAGCCGCGATATGCGCTCTGGTCGCCATCGAGTCCGCCGATGAACAGCGCTTTCAGCCGGCTTTCCGCATCTTGCAACATGGTTCCTGTGTATCCGGTGCGACGGGACGAAGTAAGGAATGAAGAAGCAGCGGAAGACCACACGCCCGCCGCAGCAAACGCGAGACGGCCGTCATGCCGTGGTTCGATCGCTTCAGGGTAGCCGAAGCCGTGACTCGTCTCAATAGCGCCTTCCTGATTCATGTCGTCGTTCACCTCCTGCTCGAAGTTAGTTCGCTGCCTGGCCGTCGCGCGTTACAGCGTGGCTGTAACTTTTTTCGGGCAGCGGACGAACTCACCTGACGAAGACGCAAATTCAATGAAACGTCTGTAACCGGCGATGCATCCGCGACGAACTAACCGGTAACCGACTCACAGGCCGACCATCGAGGTGACGATATGGAAACGATCAAAGCGCCCGTTTCATCCGCGCACGAACGCTCGCGCCGCGATGCGCCGATTCATCCGCTATGGCTGCGCGTGACGCACTGGCTCAACGCATTGGCCGCGCTCATCATGATGTTGTCCGGCTGGCGCATCTACGATGCATCGCCGGTGTTCAGGCAGATCGTCATTCCGCCTTCGATCACGCTCGGCGGCTGGCTCGGCGGCGCGTTGCAGTGGCATTTCGCGGCGATGTGGCTGCTGGTCTTCAACGGCATCGTCTATGTAGTGCTGAACGTGGCGAGCGGCCGGTTCTTCGCGAAGTTCTTTCCGCTGTCGCCGCGCGCCGTGCTGCGCGATCTCGCCGCTGCATTGAGCGGCAAGCTCTCGCACGCCGACCTGCGCCAGTACAACGCGGTGCAGAAGCTCGCTTATCTCGCAGTCATCGTCGATCTGTTCGTGATCGTGCTGTCGGGACTCGCGATCTGGAAATCGGTGCAATTCCCGCTGCTGCGCGAGCTGATGGGCGGTTACGACAACGCGCGCATCGTGCATTTCTGCGCGATGGCGTTCATGGCGGCATTCGTCGTCGTGCATGTGGCGATGGTCGCGCTCGTGCCGCGCTCGCTGCTCACGATGCTGCGCGGCCGCTGATGCAACCCGGACCTGATGCCATGAAAACCGACCACAAGCGAATCATCAACGTGGATCGCGCATCCGTGCTGGCCGATGCGCACCGCGAACTCGACAACCCTTCGCGGCGCCTCTTCGGCAAGCGCGTGCTGACGCTGGGCGGGCTGTCGCTTCTGACCGGCTGCTCGCTGACCGACGACAAATCGGTGAACACATTCCTCGCCGCCGTATCGCGCCTGAACGATCGCGCGCAGGCGTTGCTCTTCGATCCGAAGCGGCTCGCGCCGACTTACACCGAGGCGCAAATCACGCGGCCGTTTCCATTCAATGCGTTCTATGGAATCGACGACGTGCCCGAAGTGAATGGCGACGACTATCGCCTGAAAGTGAGCGGTCTCGTCACGGGCCAGCGCGTATGGACCTTGCCGGAGCTTTACGCGCTGCCGCACGCGGAGCAGATCACGCGGCATATCTGCGTCGAAGGGTGGAGCGCGATCGGGCGCTGGGGCGGCACGCCGTTCTCGGACTTCTTGCGTCGCGTGGGCGCGGATACGACGGCGAAGTACGTGGGCTTTCGTTGTGCCGACGACTACTACGAGAGCATCGACATGCCCACGGCGCTGCATCCGCAGACGCTCTTGACCTTCGAATACGACGGCGAGCGTCTGCCCGCGAAGTACGGCTATCCGATGAAGCTGCGCATGCCGACCAAGCTCGGCTACAAGAACCCGAAGCACATCGTCGAGATATTCGTCACGAACACGTATCCGGGCGGCTATTGGGTCGACCAGGGATACAACTGGTTCGGCGGCTCCTGAGCGCCGCGCCATCCACCGGTTCCGGATTGTCCGGATGCCATGCAAGACTCACCAAGGAGAAGCAATGAAGCGATTGATGACGGCAGTGCTCGCAGCGGCGCTTTCGATTGGCGCGATGAATGTGTTCGCCCAGGCGAGCGGCGCGATGTCGAACGACGCCATGTCGAAAGACTCGATGTCGAAAGACTCGATGAAGAAGGGCGCCATGTCTCACGACTCGATGGGCAAGAGCGACAAGATGAAGAAACACGATGCGATGGGCAAGGACCATCCGGCATCGGGCGCGATGTCTCAGTAACGCGCAAGGGAAGGGGACCGGGCGCGCAGACAAGCCCGGTCCCTTTTCTCGCTCCTCTATTCGATCAACTATCACGCGATACGTCCGCGTCGCCGCTGCTATAGAGCGGAACGGTCTTCCCACTGGCGATGCTGTTGCCGACAGCCTGAAGATCCAGCGACGGCGCTTTCGCCAGCAGCACATAAGCGAGCCGGTTCGTGCGCCACGTGACCGTCTTCATTTCCCCGACCTGACCGGCGTGCACCGGCGCGTCACCCTTGTTTTCCTCGATCACGCACAACGCGACCGGATCGCCGCGCTCCGGCAGATACACCATCTGAATCAGCGGGCGATCATGGTAATTCAGGCGCTGCACGCGCTTGAACTTGAGACCGGCCTCACGCAGATCCGGAACATCGATCGGCATGCCATCGCGTTGATGGATGTCGGCGAGCACTTGCTGCGTGCTGACCTTGTCTTCCCGCAGATTCGAGACCGTGTCGCGCCCGTACAGCACCTGATAGTCGGCCACGCTCTGCACCCACGGATCGGCGCCGCGATTGAACGGGTTGTAGCCGCCGAGATAGCCGGTCAGCACGCCCGAGCAGATCGCGCCCGCGACGAATGCAGCGGCGGCCCACTGCATCGGGAACATGGAGAAACGGCGCGAGCCGCGCGAACGCTTGCGCTCTTGCGTCGTGCTCACGCTCACCAATTCCTCGATGCGGCGCGTGAGGCTCTCCGGCACCGGCGGCACCGTTTGACGGTCGTACGCGGCGCGATACGGCAGCACCGACGCCTGCAGCGCCGCCGCGCGCGCCGCGAGTTCGTCGGAGTGCGCAATTGCCGCTTCGACTTCCGCGCGCTGCTCCGGCGAAAGCTCCCCGTCGACGTACGACATCAGCAGCGAATCATCGACATTCATCATAAGGATTCTCCTTTTCTACCTGCCCCCGGCGCCTGCACGCTGAAGCGCTGACCGATCGTCAGCCGCGCGCGTGAAAGCCGGCTCATGATCGTGCCGATCGGCACGTCGAGCACGTCGGCGGCCTCGCGATAGCTCAAGCCCTCGATCGCCACCAGCACCATCACGACGCGCTGTGCTTCGGGAAGCGCCTCGACCGCGTCGATCACCTGGCGATGCAGCAAATCCAGCTCCGGATTGCGCGCCGACGGATCGGCGAACGATTCGATTTCCTCGTCCTGCCAGTCCATGCTGCCGCGGTTACGGATCGAACGTGCGCGCAATTCGTTCATCCATGTCGAATGCACGATCGAAAAGAGCCAGCTCAACGTCGATGTGCCCGGCTGCAACTGACTGCGCCGCTCCAGCGCCCGCACGCAGGCGCGCTGCACGAGATCTTCGGCGTCGTGCTGGTTCTGCGTGAGCCGCAGCGCGAACCGCCACAGGCGCGGCAACAACGTCGGCAGAACGGTCGGCAGATCGTCGTCGTTCATCGGGGCAGCTCCTGTGATGGGCGCGCTCATGATTGACAACACTCGAGACGCCGATCTATTCCGCGAATTTTTCGATTTTTTTTGCGGAATAAGCGGACGGGGGCAGTTGTTTTCGGGTCACGGATCGCGCAACGGCGCGCACTCGAACCGAATAGGAGACAGATCATGGAGACCCTCCTCGACCGCGCACGACAGGCAGGCATGGCAGTCATGCTGGACGCGTGCATCGGACGCGAACGTTTTCATAGCATAGCCGCTTCGACAGCAACGCTCGCACGTTTTGCACAGCTTTGCGAAGCACCCGCCGTGAGCCGCGAGACGCTCGAACACTGGGCGGCGCTCTGCGAACGCGGCGACGTGGCAGCCGTGGCGGCGGCGATCCGCCAAGCGCTCGGCTAAACGTGCGGTGTGTCGAAACACGGCGAAGCATCGATATCAATTTGACATCCGAATTAAATCAATTTTCGCGATCAATGGCGACGCGAATTTTGCCTGTGCCGCAAGGCGCATTTTTCTCTGGAGACTGAAATGGCTTTCGACATGTTTCTCAAGCTGGGCGATATCAAGGGTGAATCTCTGGCGGTGGGTCATGCCGAAGAGATAGAGGTGTTCAGCTGGTCGTGGGGATGCGCCCAGACCGGCACGACGCACACCGGCACGGGCGGCGGCACCGGCACCGCGAATGTGCAGGACATCACGATCAGCAAGTACGTCGACAAAAGCTCGCCCACGATCGTGCAGTCGTGCTGCCAGGGCGTGCACATGCCCGAGGCCGTGCTCACGCTACGGAAGGCGGGCGGCAAGGACCCGGTCGAGTATCTGAAGCTCACGCTCAAGGAAGTGCTCATCAGCAGCCACTCGATGGGCGCGGGCGGCGGCGATCAGATCTCCGAGACGATCACGCTCAATTTCGCGCAATTCAACATGGAGTATCAGCCGCAGGACAACACCGGCGCGAAGAAGGGCGGCGTGGTGACGGGCAAGTGGAACATCCCGAAGAACAAGTCGGAATGAGCCGCCGCTTGACGGACTAAATCCCACGCCTCTCACGGACCTCACCATGAATCGCGCAGATATCGCAGGCTGGCTCACCGACCTCACGCCGGATCTTCCGTGCGGCGAGGACGAAGAGTACAGCGCGGATTTTCGGTCGCTGGAAGAGGCGATCGCCGGCAAGCCCGACGCCCAGTACGGCGGCACCGTGATCGCCGCCACGCCGCCCGACTGGACGCTCGCCCACGCGCTTTCGACGACCCTGCTCGGACGCACGCGCGATCTTCGCGTGGCGGTGCATTACACGCGTTCGAGCACGGTTCGCGAGGGCTTCGCAGGACTCGCGCGCGGCCTCGCGCTGATCGAAGGGCTGCTCGATCGGCACTGGGGCGGCGTGCATCCGCAACTCGACGCCAGCGACGGCGACGATCCGACCGCGCGGGTCAACGCGCTCTCGGCGCTCATCGACGACGCGGGTCTCGTGGGCGACCTGCGCGATGTGCCCTTCGTCGCGCCGCGCGGCCAGCGTGGTTTCGCACTGCGCGAGCTCGATGTGATGTCGGGCGAAGCGCCGCTTGCCGATGGCGACGAGATGCCGACGCTCGCGGCCATCGATGCGGCGTTCGCGCAGGCAGGCATCGGCGAAGCGCGGGCGATGGACGAGGCGCTCGCGTCGGCGAGGGCATCGCTCGCGAATATCGAGAGCAGGCTGACCGCTCGCGTGGGGCCGTCGCGCGCGCTCGATTTCGGCGCGCTCGCCAGGCCGCTCGCGCGTATCGGCGAGTTCGTCGCGGCGCGGGTCGGCGTGCTGGAACCGGCTACGGGGGGAAGGAGCAGTGCGACGGAGACCGGCAGCAGTGAAGAGGGCGCGGGTTTCGGTCCGGCGACGCATCGCGCCGCCGCGGCCGGACCCGCCACGCCCCGGCGAATCGCGAGTGCGCGCGACGTGAGCGACGCGCTCGACGCGATCTGCGCGTACTACGCCGAATGCGAACCGTCGAGCCCGTTGCCGGTGCTGCTGCAACGCGCGCGGAGACTGGTCGGCAAGAGCTTCATCGAAATCATCGAGGACGTCGCGCCGGATGGCGCACATCAATTCAGGCATCTGGGCGGGGTCGTCTGACGGTCCCGAACACAAGCAAAGGAATGGACATCATGGCCAAGGAAAGCAGTCAGAAATTCATCGCGCGCAATCGTGCGCCGCGCGTGCAGATCGAATACGACGTCGAAGTTTATGGCTCGGAAAAGAAGGTCAACTTGCCCTTCGTGATGGGCGTGCTCGCGGACCTCTCGGGAGAGCCCTCCGAGCCGCTCGCGCCTGCCGCCGAGCGGAAGTTTCTCGAGATCGACGTCGACAACTTCGACGAACGCCTCAAGTCGATGAAGCCGCGCGTCGCGGTGCAGGTGCCGAACACGCTGACGGGCGAAGGCAACGTCGCGGTCGATCTCACCTTCGAGAGCATGGACGACTTCACGCCCGCCGCGATCGCCCGCAAAGTCGAACCGCTGCGGCAACTGCTGGAAGCGCGCACGCAACTGGCCAACCTCATGACCTACATGGACGGCAAGACCGGCGCCGAAGCGCTGATCGCGCGCCTGCTCGAAGAGCCCGCGCTGATGAAGGCGCTCGCCGCCCAGCCGCGTCCGAACGACGACGCCGGCCAACCCAACACCGGAGCATGACGCGATGAACGACCTCAGCATCCAGCCACAGCGCAGCTCCGCCGTCATGGACGCGGCGCCCGAACTCGACGACTTCTCCACGCTGCTGCAAAAGGAATTCAAGCCGAAGTCCGATCATGCCCGCGACGCCGTGGAGAACGCGGTGCGCACGCTCGCCGAGCAGGCATTGCGCGACACCGGCGTGATTTCCGGCGATGTCCTCGCGACCATCGAGGCGCTCATCGCGCAGATCGACCGGACGCTCACCGGGCAGATCAACCTGATCCTGCATAGCGAGCCGTTCCAGAAAGTCGAAAGCGCATGGCGCGGCCTGCATTACCTCGTGAACAACACGGAGACCGACGAGTCGCTCAAGATCCGCGTGCTGAACATCTCCAAGCCGGAGCTGCACAAGACGCTGAAGAAGTATCGCGGGGTCGCGTGGGATCAAAGCCCGCTCTTCAAGAAGCTCTACGAGGAGGAGTACGGCCAGTTCGGCGGCGAGCCTTACGGCGCGCTCGTCGCGGATTACTACTTCGATCACAGCGGCCCGGATGTGGACCTGCTCACGCAGATCGCGAAGATCGCGGCGGCGGCGCATGCGCCTTTCATCGCGGGCGCGGACCCTGCCGCGCTTCTGATGGAATCGTGGCAGGAACTCGCGAATCCGCGCGATCTCACCAAGATCTTTCAGACGCCCGAACACGCCGCGTGGCGCTCGCTGCGCGATTCGGAAGACTCGCGCTACATCGGTCTCGCGATGCCGCGCTTTCTCGCGCGTGCGCCCTACGGCGCGAAGTCCGATCCGGTCGAAGCGTTCGATTTCGAGGAAGACACGGCGGGCGCGAACAGCAGCAAGTACGCGTGGGCGAACGCATCGTATGCAATGGCGGCGAACATCACGCGCTCGTTCAAGACGTTCGGCTGGTGCTCGCGCATTCGCGGCGTCGAGTCGGGCGGCGCGGTCGAAGGATTGCCCGTCCATGCGTTCCCGACGGACGACGGCGGCGTCGACATGAAATGCCCGACCGAGATCGCGATCAGCGACCGGCGCGAGGCCGAACTGGCCAGGAACGGCTTCATGCCGCTCGTGCACAAGAAGAACTCGGACTTCGCGGCTTTCATCGGCGCGCAATCGCTGCACAAGCCGGCCGAATACGAAGACCCTGACGCCACCGCCAACGCGAATCTCGCCGCGCGGCTGCCGTATCTGTTCGCGTGCTGCCGCTTCGCGCACTACCTGAAGTGCATCGTGCGCGACAAGCTCGGCTCGTTCAAGGAACGCGACGACATGGAGCGCTGGCTGCAGAACTGGATTCTTCAATACGTCGATGGCGATCCCACGCATTCCTCCGACGACACCAAGGCGCGCAAGCCGCTCGCCGATGCACAGGTCATCGTGGAAGAAGTGGCGGGCAATCCGGGCTACTACACGTCGAAGTTCTTCCTGCGTCCGCATTACCAGTTGGAAGGTCTGACGGTATCGCTGCGGCTCGTGTCGAAGCTGCCGACGGCGAAGGCCGCGTGATCCGCCTGAAGTCCGTCCATTCCGCGTAAAAGGAGCCGTCCATGTCCGAACCTTCCGCCCGCGACCGCCTGCAGCCTTCGTTGCTGGACCGCCTGACCGACTTCGAACCGCATGCGCGTCATGAATCCCGCGAGCATCGCGTGATCTCGGCGCGTGCGCTGCGCCAGAGCGTGCAACGCGATATCGGCTGGCTGCTCAACGCGAGCGGTCTCGGGAATGGAACGGACGCGGCGAACCTGCCGCATGTGGCGACGTCGGTGCTCAACTACGGCCTGCCGGATCTCGCGGGCCGCGACGTCGCCGCGCTCGCATCGGGTGCGCTGGAGCGCCTGATCCGGGATGCGCTGTGGGCATTCGAGCCGCGTCTCGCGCGCGAATCGGTGCGCGTGACCGCGATCGACGACGCGAAAGGCGCACGCGGCGGCCACGTGATCCGCTTCGAGATCGAGGCGGACATGTGGTCGCAGCCGTATCCCGAACGCCTGTTCCTGCGCACGGAACTGGATCTCGAAGCGGGCGAGGCGCGCGTCTCCGATGCATCGGCGATGGAGCAGTCAGCATGAATCCCGCCTTCCTCAAGTACTACAGCCAGGAGCTTCAGCACGTCCGCGAGATGGGCGGCGAATTCGCCGCCGCGTTTCCGAAGATTGCCGGACGGCTCGCGCTCGATGGTCTCGAATGCGCGGACCCGTATGTCGAGCGGCTCTTGGAAGGCTTCGGCTTTCTCGCGGCGCGCGTGCAGATGAAGCTCGATGCCGAGTTTCCGCGCTTCACGCAGCATTTGCTGGAACTGGCGTATCCGCACTATCTCGCGCCGACGCCGTCGATGGCCGTCGTGCAGCTTCAGGCCGATCACGCGAACCCGCAACTCGCATCGAGCGCCGATGGCATCGTCGTGCCGCGTCATACCGCGCTGCGCGGCATGCTCGACAAGTCCGCGTCCACGCGCTGCGAATTTCGCACGGCGCATGCGGTCACGCTGTGGCCCATCGAGATCGCGCAGGCGAAGTTCTTCACGCATGCGGGCGCGCTCGGTGCGCAATCGCCGGCGTTGCCCGCGAACGTCAAGGCGGGCTTGCGCCTGCGTCTGCGCGCGACCGGCTCGCTCGGCTTCGACCGGCTCTCGCTCGACACGCTCGCGCTCTATCTGCGCGGTCCTGATGGCCTGCCGTCGAAGCTGCATGAACGTTTGCTCGGGCGTTGCGTCGGTGTGGCGGTGATGCAGCCGGGGAATGGCACGAGTGCGTCAACCACCGTCGCCGTGTTGCCGAAGACCGCGCTGCGGCCGCTCGGTTTCGCCGAAGACGAGGCGCTCTTGCCGGTCGGCCGGCAATCCTTCGATGGCTACCGGCTGCTGCAGGAGTATTTCGCGTTCGCGCCGCGCTTCATGTTCGTCGAACTGAACGGCTTGCGCGATGCGTTGCGTCAGTGCCGCGGGCGGGAAGCGGAGATCGTGATCCTGCTCGATCAGGCCGATGCATCGCTCGAACGCAGCGTCGATGCATCGAACTTCGCGCTCGACTGCACGCCCGCCGTCAACCTGTTTCCCCGCCGCACCGACCGCGTCGCGCTGTCGGAGACGGAGTTCGAATATCACGTCGTCGTCGACCGCACGCGTCCGATGGACTACGAAATCCATCAGATCGACGAAGTCACCGGCTACGGCGCGGGGGCCGACGCGCAGAAGCAGTATCGGCCGTTCCACTGCGCGAAGGACCTCGACAGGCCGGGCGAAGGCGGCGCGTTCTATCAACTGCGGCGCGAGTCGCGGCGCGCGTCGGTGCGACAGCAGCAGAACGGCGCGCGCAGCAGCTACCTCGGCAGCGAAGCGTTCATCGCGCTGGTCGATGCCGCTAGCGCGCCCGAGCGCGGCGACGTGCGTCAGCTCGGCATCAGCGCGTGGTGCACGAACCGCGACCTGCCGCTGTCGATGCCCGTCGGCGCGGGATCGACCGACTTCACGCTGGAGACGGAAGCGCCCGTCACCGCCGTGCGCTGCGTCGCGGGCCCGAGCCGGCCGCTGCCTTCGTTCGCGGAAGGACCGGCGGCGTGGCGGCTGCTCGATCATCTTTCGCTCAACTACGCGTCGCTCGTCGATGCGAACGAGCACGAAGGCGCACGCGCGCTGCGCGAACTGCTCGCGCTCTACTGTCCCGCCGACGATGCCGCCGCGCATCGGCAGGTGGAAGGGCTGCGCTCGGTGTCGTGCGCGCCGGTCGTGCGGCGGCTGCCGTCGCCGGGACCGATCGTCTACGGGCGCGGTCTCGCGATCGCGCTGCATTTCGACGACGCCGCGTTCGAAGGCGCGAGCGCCTTCCTGCTCGGCGCGGTGCTCGCGCGGTTCTTCGCGCAGTACGTGTCGATCAATTCGTTCACCGAGACCGCCGTCGCGACGCTCGCGCGCGGCCCGATCATGCAGTGGCCAGCGAGGACAGGACGATGCGCGACGCTCTGACCATCGACGGCGTGCTCGCGCGCGAGGCCCGCCGCTTCGACTTCTTTCAGGCGCTGCGGCTGATCGAGCAGGCGCATGGCGAGCGTCCGCGTCTCGGCCGGTCGCTCTCCGCGCGCGACGACGCCGTGCGGCTCTCGCAAGACCCTGAACTGATCTTTCATCCGACGACGCTCGGCGACTATGTGCCGGGCGAGGAGGGCAAGCCCGGCCGGCTCGCGGTGAATTTTCTCGGCCTGCTCGGACCGAACGGCCCGCTGCCGACGCATCTGACCGCGTATGTGCGCGAGCGCATGCGCAACGCGAACGATCCGACGCTCGCCCGCTTTCTCGACGTGTTCCATCACCGGATGCTGTCGCTGTTCTATCGCGCGTGGGCGGATGCGCAGCCGGTCGTGAGCGCCGACCGTCCGCACGACGATCGTTTCGCGGGCTACGTCGGCAGTCTCTTCGGTCTGGGCGCGCCCGCGCTCGCCAATCGCGACGCCGTGCCCGATTCCGCCAAACGTCATTTCGCGGGCGTGCTCGCCGCGCCGACGCGCCATGCCGACGGACTGCGGCTGATTCTCGCGCGCTTTTTCGGCGTGAACGTGCGTATCGAACCGTGGCGCGGCCACTGGATCACGCTGCCGGAAGACGCACGCACATGCCTCGGCGGCGCGCGGCTCGGCGTATCGACGGTCGTCGGCACGCGGGTCTGGGACTGCCAGCACAAGTTTCGCATCGTGATCGGGCCGCTCGGTTATGCCGATTTCCTGCGCTTTCTGCCGGGCGGCGCGAGCCTCGCGAAGCTCGCCGACTGGGTCCGCAACTACGTGCGCGATCCGCTCGACTGGGACGTGGCGCTGCATCTCACGCGCGAGGAAGTGCCGCCGCTGCGTCTGAAAGCGAACGCGAAAAGCGGCGCGCGACTCGGCTGGAACACGTGGCTCACGAGCGGCGCGCCGGTCCATGACAACCATCGGGTCGTGATCGCCGGGCAGGCGAAAACGGGCCAGAAGCCAACCCCAGGCAAGGAGATTCATCATGACTGAAATCAGCCGCATGGCGCTGTTCGGCAAGCTCGACGCGCTTGCCTATCGTGCGATGGAAAACGGCGCCGCGTTCTGCAAGCTGCGCGGCAATCCGTATGTCGAACTGGCGCACTGGATGCATCAGATCCTGCTCGCGGCGGATTCGGATGTGCGCCGCCTCGTGCGGCATTTCGAACTGGACGAAGCCGCGCTCCAACGCGATCTCACCGTCGCGCTCGATCGCCTGCCGCGCGGCGCGACATCCGTTTCCGATATCTCCGCGCAAGTCGATGAAGCCGTCGAGCGCGGCTGGGTCTTCGGCTCGCTGATGTTCAACGCGGCGAAGGTGCGCACGGGACATCTCGTGATCGGCATGTTGCGCACGCCGAATCTGCGCAATGCGCTCTACGCGATGTCCCGCCAGTTCGAGAAAATCAGTTTCGATGCGCTCTCCGCCCGCTTCGACGCGCTGCTCGCCGGCTCGCCGGAAGCGCAGGCTTCGGCAGTTCCCAGCGCCGCCGCCGAGACCGCCGCGCCGCTCGCGCAGAACGATGCGCTCGCCCGCTATACCGTCGATCTCACCGCCGAGGCGCGCGAAGGCAAGCTCGATCCCATCGTCGGGCGCGACATGGAGATTCGCCAGTGCATCGACATTCTCATGCGCCGCCGGCAGAACAACCCGATCCTCACGGGCGAGGCGGGCGTCGGCAAGACGGCGGTGGTGGAAGGCTTCGCGCAGCGCGTCGTCGCGGGGGACGTGCCGCCCGCGTTGGGCGACGCCGTCGTGCGCACGCTCGATGTCAGCCTGCTGCAGGCGGGCGCGAGCGTGAAGGGCGAATTCGAGAACCGCCTGAAGCAGGTTATCGAAGCGGTGCAGGCGTCGGAGAAGCCGGTGATTCTGTTCATCGACGAGGCGCACACGCTCGTCGGCGCGGGCGGCGCGGCGGGCACCGGCGACGCGGCCAACCTGCTCAAGCCCGCGCTCGCACGCGGCACGCTGCGGACCATCGCGGCGACGACGTGGGTGGAATACAAGAAGCACATCGAGCAGGACCCGGCGCTCACGCGGCGCTTTCAGGTGGTGAAGGTGCCGGAGCCGACGGAAGCGGGCGCGATCGCGATGATGCGCGGCCTCGTGCGCAAGATGGAGCGGCATCACGGCGTGCAGGTGCTTGACGAGGCGCTGGAGGCGGCGGTCAAGCTGTCGCATCGCTTCATTCCGGCGCGTCAGCTGCCGGACAAGGCCGTGAGCCTGCTCGACACCGCCTGCGCGCGCGTCGCGGTGAGCCAGCAGGCGCTGCCGCCCGCCCTCGACGATGCGAAGCGGCGCATCGAGACGTGGACGACGGAAAGCGAGATCGTGGCGCGCGAAGCGGCGCTCGGCATCGATACTCAAGAACGCGCCGCCGATGTCGCCGCGCGGCTCGACGCCGAACGCGCGCGCCTCGCCGATCTCACCGCGCACTGGGAAGCGGAGCGCGCGCTCGTCGGCCGCATTCTCGCGGCGCGGCGCGCGATCGAGGAAGGCGGCGAATCCGTCACGCTCGCGGATCTCAAGGCGCTGACCGACGAACTCGCGCAACGCCAGGGCGAAGCGCCGCTGATCCTGCCGGGCGTGGATGCGCACGCGGTCGCATCGGTGGTGCAGGACTGGACCGGCATTCCCGTCGGCCGCATGGTCCGCGACGAAGCCGCGAGCGTGCTCGATCTGGCCGAGACGCTGAATCGGCGCATCGTCGGACAGGATCACGCGATGAAGATGATCGCCCGACGCGTGCAGACCGCGCGCGCCGGTCTCGACGATCCGTGCAAGCCCGTCGGCGTGTTCATGCTGGCGGGCACCTCGGGCGTCGGCAAGACGGAAACCGCGCTCGCGCTCGCCGAGGCGCTCTATGGCGGCGAAGACAACGTCATCACCGTGAACATGAGCGAGTATCAGGAAGCGCATACGGTCTCGCTCCTGAAAGGCGCGCCGCCGGGATATGTGGGCTACGGCGAGGGCGGCGTGCTGACCGAGGCGGTGCGCCGCCGTCCATACAGCGTCGTGCTGCTCGATGAATTCGAGAAGGCGCATCCGGACGTGCACAAGCTCTTCTTCCAGGTCTTCGACAAAGGCCGCATGGAAGACGGCGAAGGCCGCGAGATCGACTTTTCCAACACGCTGATCCTGCTCACGACGAACGTCGGCACCGAACTCATCACGCATCTGTGCGGCGGCAGACATGAAGCGCCTTCACCGGAAGACATCGCGCGGGCGCTGCGCGAACCGCTGCTCGAAGCGTTTGCCCCGGCGCTGCTCGGACGCGTCGCAGTGATCCCGTATTACCCGCTCGACGCAGCGATGCTCGATGCGATCATCCGCCTGCAACTCGCGCGCATCGGGCGGCGCATCGGGGAGCGGCATCGCGTGAGTTTCGAGTACGACGACGCGGTGGTCGGCCAGATCGCGCGGCGCTGCACCGAACTCGCGAGCGGCGGCCGGATGATCGACGCCATTCTGACCAACACCGTGCTGCCGCGCGTGAGCACGGAATTCCTGAGCCGTCTCGTCGATGGCCGCAGCGTGGAAAAAGTCGAAGTCGGCGTGAGCGACGGCGACTTCACCTATTCGTTCGACTGAGGAGCCAGCCATGCCACAACAAGTCGTCATGGGCGCGACGTTGCAATGCTCGTTCGGCGTGACGCCGTCCGCGCTCGTCGTGCTGCCCGTCAACCGCGTGCGCTGCGAAGGATCGATCGCGGCGAACATCATGGATCACGAGCCGCTCGTGAACATCATGCCGTTCGGCATGTGCACGTCGCAGGCGAATCCGGAAGTCGCCGCGGCCACCGCCGCCGCGTTGGGCACGCCGACGCCGATGCCCTGCGTGCCCGCGACGCTGACGCCGTGGGTGCCCGGCGCGGTCACGGTGCTGCTCGGCAACGAGCCGTCGCTCGACAACGTGTCCAGGTGCGTCTGCAACTGGGGCGGCGTGGTGACGGTCGCCGATGCGGCGACGCGCGAAACGCAGATTCCCTGAAACGACGAGGCCGCCGATGATGCTCACCGACACCGATCGCATCGCGCAGGTGACCTGCGCGCTCGGCAAGAACGCGCTCGTGCTCTACCGCATGCGCGGACGCGAGGAACTGGGACGTCTCGCGCAATGGGATCTCGAACTGCTCGCGGAGCGCTCGAATGCCGATATCGCGAAGATGCTCGGCAGCGACTTCTCGCTGTCGCTTGCGATTCCTTCCGGCGGCACGCGCGAGTACAACGGCATCGTCACGGCGTTCGAGCTGGCGCGGCCCGCGAGCACGCAGCCCAATCTCCCGGCGATGTATCGCGCGACGGTGCGCCCCCGCCTGTGGCTGCTCACGCGCGCGTCGCACTGCCGCTTCTTTCACCAGATGACCGTGCCAGCGATCATCTGCAGCGTGCTCGCGGACTATCACATCGACTTCGAGAACAAGTGCTCGGCCGCGTATCCGGGTCTCGAACATTGCGCGCAGTACCGCGAGACGGATTTCGATTTCGTGAGCCGGCTCGCCGAGCGCGAAGGCATTTACTACTACTTCGAGCATCGGGGCGGGAAGCATCGGCTGATCCTCACGGATTCGTCGCACGTGCACGACGCGACGCCGCATTGCAAGGCGCTGCCGTTTCGCGCGCAGACCGCCGCGCCGCACGAACACGAGTGGGTCTACGCGTGGTCCACCGGCGGCGAAGTGGCGACGGGCATCGTCGAGATCAACGACTATGACTTCGAGAAGCCGTCGCAATCGGCGCAGCAAGGGCTCGTCGCGCGCGCGCATCGCGTGAAGCGTTTCGATGAAGCGGTCTACGCCATGCAGGAGCACGCGCCGGGCTACACGCGCCACGAAGACGCCGAGCGTCTTGCGCGCGCGCATGTCGAGGCGCATCAGGCGGCCAATGTCTTCGTGAACGCACGCACGACCGCGCGCGCCATCTGGCCGGGCGGCATCGTCCAGTTGAGCGATCATCCGCTCGCGCAGCACCACGGCGAATATCTCGTCGTGTCGGCTGAATACGAAATCAATTCGGATACCTATATTTCGTCTTTGGATGCGCGCGCGAGACCGTCCGTTTTCGATTGCGCTTTCACGGCGCTGCCGCGCGACGCCGGGTTTCGCTCCGCGCGCACCACGCCGCGTGCGAGTGTCGCGGGGCCGCAGACGGCGATCGTCGTCGGACCAAAGGGCGAAGAGATTCATACCGACAAATACGGCCGCATCAAGGTGCAGTTTCATTGGGAACAGCTCGCGCCCGATGCGTCGCGCGAGTCGTTGCAGCGCTGCTGGGTGCGCGTCGCGCAGCCGTGGGCGGGCAAGGGCTACGGCGCGTTCTTTCTGCCGCGCATCGGACAGGAAGTGCTCGTGCATTTCATCGAAGGCGACCCGGACCAGCCGCTCGTGATCGGCAGCGTCTACAACGCGGCGCAGACCGTGCCTTACGAACTGCCCGCGAAGATGGCGCGGACCACGATCAAGAGCAATTCGACGAAAGGCGGCAACGGCTTCAACGAAATGCGTTTCGACGATACGAAGAATGCCGAGCAGTTGTTCTTTCACGCCGAGCGCGATCTCGAAACCTGGGTCAAGCACGACGCGCTCACGCGGATCGGCAACGAGCGGCATGTGATCGTCGAGCAGGACGACTTCGCGCGCTGCGGCGGAAATCGCAGCGACGCGGTGCAGGGCAGCCAGCGCACGCACATCGGCGGCAAATTTTCCCTGGATGTCGGCGGCGATACGCAACACAAAAGCGGGGCGAATATTTTGGTGGGGGCGGGTGTTAACGTCGATGTGAAGGGCGGGGCCAACGTCACCATCGAGGCCGGCGCGACGCTCACGCTCAAGGCGGGCGGCAACACCATCGTGCTCGGACCGTCCGGTATCGCGATCAGCGCGGCCGGGCCGGTGTCGATCGACGGCGTGGTCGTGCAGATCAATTGCGGCGGTGCAGGCGGCGGGGCGGGGGCGGCGAGCGCGTCGCCCGATGCACCCGATGCGCCGCGCCAGGCCGACGACGGTTCCAGATGAACGGACACGAAGGAGACTCCATGTACCTCACGCTCACGGTGGAGAGCTATCAGGGCAGCGCGCCGGATGCGCCGCTCGCGAGCCGGTTCGGCACGGCGGGCGGCACCATCGGGCGCGGCCCCGGCAACGCGATGGTGCTGCCGGATGCGGCGAAGACCGTGTCGCGCGTGCATGCGCGGATCGACTGGACCGAGGACGGCTGGCGGCTCGCGGATCTCGGCAGCAATCCGAGCCGCGTCGGAGGACGTCCGCTCGCAGTCGGCCAGAGCGCGCCGCTCGCGAACGGCGACGTGCTGGAGATCGGCGGCTACCGGCTCGGCGTGCGAATGATGACGCGCGCGCCCGCCGAAGCCTTCGATGCGCCGCTCGGCGTGCACGACCAGCGCGGCTTCGATCCTTTGAACGCGGCAAGCGAAGAAGGCGTTGCCGCAGCGCTCGCGCACGATCCGCTCGCCTGTGCGGCGGTGCTGGCCGATTCGCCGCTGCCCGGCCCGCGCTTCGATCCGCTCGCCGTGGCCTCCGGCTGCGCGGATGATGCGCCGCATCGGCTGGACGGCCACGCGGCGTTCGCCGGATCGCGGAGCGATCACGTGCCGCCCGAGCAGGTCGCCTACGTGCCGTCCGTCCGTACGGCGGCGCATGCGCCCGCAGGCGGCATTCCGCACGACTACGATCCGCTGGGTGACATCGCTTTCGCGCCTTGCACGAGCGCCGCCGCGAACGACGCCATCGCCGAATCGGCCTATGCGGCGCTGCTCGACGGCATGGGCGTCGATGCCGCCGCGCTCGGCACCCGCGATGCCGCCGAGGTCGCGCGTCTCGCGGGCGGAATGCTGCGCACGGCGGTGCGCGGCGTGGTGGACGTGCTGCTGTCGCGCTCGGCTTTGAAGCGCGAGATCAGCCTCGACACCACGATGCTGGTCCAGCGCGACAACAATCCGCTCAAGTTCTTTCCCGACGGCGACGGCGCGCTTGCGCAAATGCTGCGCGGCGCGAGCGCAGGCTATCTGCCCGCGCAGACCGCGCTGGAGGGCGCCTTCGACGACATCCGCCGTCACGAACTCGCGGTCCTCGCGGGCACGCGCGCGGCGATGCAGCATCTGCTCGGCCGCTTCGATCCGCAGACGATAGCGGCATCCAGCACACAACGCGGCTGGCTCCACTGGCTACCCGCGTGCCGCAAGGCGCGTCAGTGGGATCGTCTCGTCGCGCTGCACGCCGAACTGACGCGCGCGAGCGCCGACGATCTCCAGGCGCTATCCGGCAGCGCCTTCAACGACGCATACGAGCGGCAGGCGAGCGGTTTCGCCGATGCGAAGCCGCTCGCTTCTTCAATCTGAATTGACGCGCGAGGCGACGATGTCCAGGAACAACAAGGTGATCTGGTCCGAAGGCATGCTGCTTCAGCCGCAGCACTTGCAGCAGCACGACCGCTACGTGCGCGCGCAGATCGACGCGCGCTGCGCCGCGCTGCGGCCCTATGCATACGGCTTCTCGGAACTGGAGATCGATGTCGAGCAACTGAAGCTCGGCCGCATCGCGCTCAATGCGTGCGCGGGCGTGCTGCCCGACGGCAGTCCGTTTCGCCTTCCCGCCGACGACGAGCTTCCGCTGCCGCTCGCCGTGCCCGAGGACGCGCGCGATCTGACCGTCGTGCTCGCGCTGCCCGTCGCGCGTCACGGCGCGCCCGAGGCCGCGTATGCGGCGCACGCCGGTCACGATGGCTTCGCGCGGCATCGTATCGCGGAAACGGAAGTGCTCGACAGCAACGAGGGCGCGACCGGCGCCGCGCTCGTGCAGGTCGGCAAGCTGCAACTGCGCCTTGCGTTCGAAGCGGACGTGGCGCACGCGCATACGTCGCTCGGGATCGCGCGCATCGTGGAGCGTCGCGCGGACAACAGCATCGTGCTCGATGCGGCCTACGCGCCGCCGTGCCTCGACTATCGCGTGTCGCGCCGGCTCAGCGGATTCGTCGACGAACTCACGGGACTCATGCACCAGCGCGCCGATGCGCTCGCCGCGCGCCTCGCCCAGCCCGCCGCGACCGGCGCAGCCGAAATCGCCGACTTCCTGCTGCTTCAGGTGCTCAACCGGGCAGAGCCGTTGTTCGCGGGCATTGCATCGACGACGGGTTTGCATCCGCACGACCTGCATCAGCACGCGCTGCAACTGGCGGGCGAACTTGCCACCTTCAGCCAGTCCGGGAAGCGTCCCGGTGCGTTTCCGGCGTATCGCCACGAGCGGCTCGACGAGACGTTCACGCCGCTCGTCAACGCGCTGCGCGCCGCGCTCGCCGCCGTGATGGACCCGCATGTGGTGCCCATCGCGCTGGAGGAGCGCAAGTACGGGCTGCGCGTGGCGATCGTGCCGGACCGCGAACTGTTCCGCTCGGCGAGCTTCGTGCTCGCGGTCAAGGCCGATCTCGCACCCGCCGCGCTCCTCAACGGCTTTCCGCAGCAGGCGAAGCTCGGGCCGGTCGAGCGCATCCGCGATCTCGTCAACCTGCAGTTGCCGGGCATCGCGCTGCGTGCGTTGCCGGTCGCGCCGCGTCAGTTGCCGTTCCATGCCGGCTTCACTTATTTCGAACTGGAGCGCGGTGGCGATCTGTGGCGGCAGTTTGCGACCTCGGCGGGCGTGGCGCTGCATGTGGCGGGGGATTTTCCCGGCATCGAGTTCGAATTCTGGGCGATCCGCCCATGAATCCCCGGCTCCATTCGACGAAGGAACGCAACGTGAATGCATCGACCTTTCCGCAGGCCGGCTTCGACCCGGACGACACCATCCTGATTCCGCAACCGGGCGGACGCGTCGCGGCGCGCGCACCCGTTGATGACGCGCCGCGCGCGCCGTTCCTTTCGATCGCGAGTGGCCTGAACCCGCTCGTGCGCGCGGCGAATCCGCTCATCGAGCTTGCGCTGCCGCTGCGCCAGCGGGCCGCGATGACCGATATCGAAGGGCTGCGCGGCGAACTCGTGCGCATGGTGCGCGCGTTCGAGCAGGAAGCCCGCGCGAGCGGCGCCGACACCGAAAAGCTCGCGGCGGCGCGCTATTGCTTGTGCACGTTCATCGACGAGGCGATCGCGGGCACGCCGTGGGGCAGCGGCGTGTGGGCGAGCCGCAGCCTGCTCGTGACTTTTCACAACGAAGCGTCGGGCGGCGAGCGCTTCTTTCTGATCCTGCAACGCCTCGCGCAAGATCCGGCGCGCAACGTCGACGTGCTGGAACTGCTCTACGTGATCCTGTCGCTGGGTTTCGAAGGACGCTATCGCCTGATCGATGGTGGCCGCAGTCAGCTCGAATCCGCGCGCGAGCGGCTCGAACGCATGATCCGCGACCAGCGCGGCGCTTTCGAGACCGAGCTTTCGGTGCACTGGCGGCCCGCCGAACGCGCGCGACGGCCGCTCGGGCAGCGCATGCCGCCGTGGGTGTGCGCCGCGCTCGCGGGCGTCGTGCTGGTGGCGACGCACATCGCGCTTGCGATGAGCCTGAACCGCACGTCGGACCCCGTGTTCGACGCGCTCAACCGCATTCGCGTGAGCGCGCGGCCCGCCGCGCCGCCGAGCGTGATCGCGCCTGCCGCGATGCCCGCCGCCGCCGCGACGCTCGCGACCTTCCTCGCGCCCGAGATTCGCCGAGGTCTGGTTTCGGTGCGCGAGGCGGCGGACCGCTCCATCGTCACGATCAATGGCGACAACCTGTTCGCCTCCGCCAGCGCGACGCTCGATCCCGCCTACGACGCGCTGATCGGGCGCATCGCGGACGCGCTCAAGAGCGTGCCCGGCAAGGTCGTGGTGACGGGCCATACCGACGATCAGCGGCTCGTGTCCGCGCGCTTCCCGTCGAACTGGCATCTGTCGCAGGCACGTGCGCAGAGCGTGAGCGCGATGCTCGCGTCGCTGACCGGCACGCCTGCGCGCTTTTCCGCCGAAGGGCGCGGCGACGCGGAGCCGCTCGCATCGAACGATACGCCCGCCGGCCGCGCGAAAAACCGCCGCGTGGAGATCACGCTGCTCGCGCCGGGCGCGTCGTCGTGAGTCACTTGTAAAGCACAACAGCACGGAGACATCGATGAAAAAAGTTGCCGAAACGCTCAGGATGCCGAAATGGTTCACGCTGGCGGGCGTGCTCGCGCTGCTCGTCGTCGTTTGGTTCGAAGGGCCGCTTTTCGCGTTCAACGGCCACGCGCCGCTCGAAACGCCGCGCAGCCGCTGGATCGCGATGGCCGCGCTCGTCGCCATGTGGGGAATCGTCTGGGGCGCGCGCCTGATCGCCGCGCGGCTCGTCAATCTGCGCTTCACGAGCGGCATGTCGGGGCAGGGACAGACCGCAGCCGCCGGAAGCGCGGAGCTTGCGATCCTGCGCGAACGTTTCGAACAGGCGCTCGCGATCCTGCGGCAAGCGCGCATGAAAGGCGTCAACGGCCGGCAATGGGTGTATCAGTTGCCGTGGTACATGTTCATCGGCGCGCCGGGGACGGGCAAGAGCACGGCGCTCGCGCATTCCGGCCTGCGCTTTCCCTTGCGCGACAAGCTCGGCGACGAGGCGATCGGCGGTGTCGGCGGCACGCGCCACTGCGACTGGTGGTTCACCGACGACGCCGTGCTCGTCGACACGGCAGGCCGCTTCACGACGCAGGACAGCGACGCGCAGGCCGACGAATCCGCGTGGACGGGCTTTCTGCAACTGCTGCGCAAGTACCGGCCGCGGCGTCCGCTGAACGGCGTCATCGTCACGTTGTCGGCGGCGGATCTCGTGCATGACGACGAAGCCGCGCGCGACGCGCACATCCGCACCATCCGCAGCCGTCTCACGGAACTGAGCGAGCGGCTCGGCGTGCGCTTTCCGGTTTATGTCGTCGTGACGAAATGCGATCTGCTCGCGGGATTCACCGAGTTCTTCGACGATCTCGGCGAAGCGGAGCGCAACCAGGTCTGGGGCATCACGTTCGCGCTCGACGAGTCGCCGGGCGCGGGCGCGGCGCTCGGGGCATTCCCCGCCGAATTCGATGCGCTCGGCACGCGGCTCCAGGCGCGCGTGCTGCATCGCATGCAGCGTGAAACGGACGTCGCGCGGCGCGCGCGCATCTACGGCTTCGCGCAGCAGTTCGCGGGATTGCAGCCGGCGCTCGAACGCTTTCTCGATGGCGCGTTTCGCGGCACGCGCTTCGAGGCGTCGCCGCTCTTGCGCGGCGTGTATTTCACGAGCGGCACGCAGCACGGACGGCCGATCGATCGCGCGATCAGCCGCATCGCGCAATCGCTCGGCTTGCGGCGCGACGCCGCGTATAACCGCGACGCGTCGGGCCGCGCGTATTTCATCAACCGGATGCTGAAGGACGTGGTGATCGCGGAAGCCGGGCTCGTCGGCGCGAACGCACGCTTCGAGCGGTGCAGCGCGTGGCTGCGGCGCGGCGCGCTCGCGTTCGTGGGCGTGACGCTGATGCTCGCGCTCGCGTGCATGGCGGTGAGCTATCAGCGCAATCGCGCGTATGTCGCGGCGTTCGAGCGCGAGACGCAGCATGTCGCGCAACTGGCGCGCGAAGCGAACGCAACCGCCGATCCGCTCGCCGTGCTGCCGCTGCTCGACGCGGCGCGCGCGCTGCCCGGCGGCTACGCGGACGCGGCCAGGCCGGTGCCGTGGCTCACGCGGCTCTGGCTGTATCAGGGCGACAAGCTCGGTCAGGAAGCGCGCGTGACGTATCGGCGTCTGCTGGACCAGACCTTGCTGCCGCTCGCGGTCGGCAAGCTGACGCAGGAATTGCGCGACGGCGGTTCGAATAATGCTTCGGCATCCGAAGCATATCGATACGAAGCGCTGCGCGCCTATCTGATGCTCGGCGACGCACGCCATTTCGAGGCCGCCGCGCTGCGCACGCATCTTGTTCCGGCGCTCGCAGGCAACGCGACTCCGGCGCAACGCAGCGCGCTCGATGCGCATCTCGCCGCGCTCTTCGACAAGACGCATTTCGATCCGTCGCTGCCGCTCGACGACGCGCTCGTCAAGGCGGCGCGCGCGCGGCTGGCGCAGTTGCCGCTGTCGCAGCGCATCGGCAACCGGGTGGACGGCGAACTCACGCAGGCCAATGTCCCGGCGTTCAGCGTGAGCGCCGCCGCCGGTCCCAACGCGCCGCTGCTCTTGCGGCGCACGAGCGGCGCACCCCTCACGGCGGGCGTCGCGGGCGCGTACACCCGCGCGGGCTACGCGCAATACACGCGTTTGCGCGACGCCGCGCTCACCAGCGTCGCGAAAGATGCCTGGGTGCTCGGCAGCGACGATGCCGCGCTCACGCCCGACGGCGTCGCTTCGTTGCGCGCCGCGCTCGACGAGCGCTACTTCGACGCCTATACCCGCGCATGGGACGCTCTGCTCGACGATGTGACCGCCGCGCCCGTCACCGGTCTTGCCGATGGCGCGCGCATCGCGAACGAATTGTCCGCGCCCGATTCGCCGCTCAGGAAGTTCATCGTCGCGGCGGCGCGCGAAACGACGCTCGCGGGGAACGCAACGACGCGCGTCGACGATCATTTCCAGCCGCTGCATCAGCTTGCAGGCAAGCCGGGCGACGCCACGGCGCTCGATCGCGCGCTCGCGCCGCTCAAGGACGCCGCCGTTTATCTCGATGCCGCCGATGCCGCGCGCAGAATGGGCCAGCCCGCGCCCGCCGGCGATGCGCTCGGCAAGCTGCGGCTCGCGAGTCAGACGAGCCCGGCGCCGCTCACGCCGGTCGCCGCGTCGATCGTGACGGCGGGCACGGCGCTCGTCGAAGGCGGCGAGCGCGCCCGGCTGGACGCGCAGTGGAACGCGAACGCCGGTCCGCTTTGCCGCCGCGCGCTCGATGGCCGCTATCCCTTCGTGCGTGCCTCGACGCGCGATGTCGCCGCCGACGACTTCGGCAAGCTGTTCGCGCCGGGCGGCCTGATCGACGATTTCTTCCAGAAGAATCTCGCCGCGCTGGCCGATACGAGCGGACCCGTGTGGCAATGGCGCGCCGGGACGCCGCCAGCGGGCACGCCCCGCGACGCGCTCGCGCAATTCCAGCGCGCCGCGCAGATCCGCGATGCGTTCTTCCACGACGGCAGCCGCGACATGTCCATCCGCTTTCGCGTGAAGGCGCTCTCGTTGGATCCGGCGATCACGCATGTGAATCTGGACATCGACGGGCAGCAGCTTGCGCTCACACAGGACGGCCTTCAGTCGATGCTGCTGCAATGGCCGAGCGGCAAGAACACGGGCCGCGCCAGCGCTCAGTTCGATCCGGCTTCCCCGGCGCAGTCCGCTTCCTTCGACGCGAGCGGTCCGTGGGCGCTGCTGCATCTCATCGACGCGGGCAGGCTCGACGCCACCGCGCAGCCGGACCGCTACAGGCTCACGCTCGATTCGGCAGGACGCAAGGCCGTGCTCGAACTCGATGCGACGAGCGTCGTCAATCCTTTCCGGCGCGCGCCGCTCGAACAGTTCCGCTGTCCGGAGCATCTGTGATGGCGTCGCCGGGCGTCGCCGGATGTTTCGGCAAGCTGCGCTGCAACGGCGACTTCGTGACGCGGCGCTTGCCCGCGCGCTTCGTCGATCCGTGGGACGCGATGTTGCAGGCGGGCCTGCTCGCCGGACGCGCGGCGCGCGGGCGTGCATGGCTCGATGCGTATCTGACCGCGCCGCTCTGGTGCTTCGCGATTGGCGGCGGCGTGCTGGGAGAGAGCGGCTGGGCGGGTGTGCTGATGCCGAGCATCGACAGCGCGGGCCGATACTTTCCCTTGACGATCGCCGCGCCCGTCGAGCCGCACCCTTGGCCTTTCTGGGGCGCGCATGCCGATGCGTGGTTCGGACGTTGCGGAGCGCTCGCGCTCGCGACACTCGACAAACACGCTCGTTTAGTGGATTTCGATGCCGGATTGCTGGCGCTATCGCTGTCGCTTGAGGATGACGCGAACGGCGTTTCGATGCCGTCGCATGCGGCCGCATCGGAAACGAGCGTCTGGTGGCATGGGGAAACGGTGCGCACGAGCGCAGGTTTGCCCGATGCCGCGTTCGTCGCGGCGCTCTTCGATGACCGTGCCGATGACCGTGCTGATTAACCGCCGTCGAAGCACGCGATGACCGCCGTGATGTTGTCCTTGCCGCCTGCATCGAGCGCGAGCGCGATGAGCCGCGCGCATGCGCCGGCGATGTCATGCGGCGTCATCGTTCCGAGCGTCGCTTCGAGCTCGCCGTGCGGCACTTCGCCGTGCAATCCGTCGCTGCACAGCAAGTACCGGTCGCCGGGCAGCCACGCATGCACTTCCACGGCGGGCGCGATGGACGGCAGCGGCCCGAGCGCCTGCAGCAGCATGTTGCGCGGCGGCATATGTTCGACGGCGCCGGACTCCAGCGCCTGCTGATAAAGCGTCTGGTCGCGCGACAACTGCACGAGCGCGCCATCGCGATACCGATACAGCCGGCTGTCGCCGACGTGAAACGAGATCAGCCGCGCCGATCCGGCCGGCTGCCAGATGCCCGTCAGCGTGGTGCCCATCGCGCGATGCATGAGACGCTCGCGCAGGTTCATCGCGTGGAGCGTCGCGTTGGCGTGGTCGATCGCGTCGGCGGCGGCGCGCATCGCGCAGGCAGACGCATCGTGGACGGTGGCGTCGGGATCGTTGGGATCGTCGCAATGACCGGTATGAGCGGCGTCGGCGGCGAGCCGCGTGGCGATGCAGTCGAGCGCGGTCGCGCTGGCGCGCGCACCGAACGCGTGTCCGCCCATGCCGTCCGCCACCGCGACGAGGTTCAGCGCCGGATCGATCAGAAAGCGGTCCTGATTGTCGCGGCGCACGCGCCCGGCATCGGTGAGGCCGAACGCGGTGCACGCGGCAAGCCGGATCGGCGCGCGGCGGATGAGCGTGTCGGGATTCATCGGTCGTGCTCCTTCGGATGCTTATTGCGGTGAGCGTGGTGAGCGTGGTGAGCGTGCTAGAGCCCGACGTCGCGCTGAAAACGCGCGCGGTCGTGTTCGTTGGAGATCGACGCCGCGAGCCGTTCGTGCAGCGCACGCAGGCTGGGCGCGCGCGCGGCCTCGCGTTTCGCGATGATCGTCGCGATCGGGCCGAGATAGACGGCGAGCTTGAGCGCGGCGGCGCGCACGTCATCCGCATCGAGCGACGAAGCAGCCGATGCCGTCGCATGCGTCGCGCCGGCAACCGATCCCTCCGCGAACGCCGCGACGAACTGCGCGCGGCCCTTGTCGGAGGGAACATGCGGCGCGAGCAGCGCGACGAGCGCGGGCAGGTCCGGCGCATCCGCGATGCGCGCCGCCGCGCGCCGCACGAGCAGACGCGCGACCGGCCCGATCTGCGCGGCGAGCCGCGCTTCGACCGACGCGAGCGTGGCGGCGGGCCACATCGTCAGCGACGGCAGCGATTCGCCGCGCCACGAACCCGTTCCCGATGCGAGCGGCGCGCCTGGCGTCACCGTCTGCGCTTCGAGGATCGTGCAGTCGTCCGTGGCCGCGGGCGTGCCGTGCGAGGCATCGGCGAGCGCCTGACGCAGCGCGTCGGCGGTCTGAAAACGTGCGGCGGGACGGCGGGACAGCGCGCGCATCAGCACGTCGTCGATTTCGCGCGGCAGCGCCGGATTGCAGGCGGACGGCAAGCGCGGCGTCTCGTGCATCACTTGCCGCATCACTTCGGCTTGCGACGCGCCCGCGAACGGCCGGCATCCGGTCAGCATCTGGTAAAGCACGATGGCGGCCGAGAACAGGTCGGAGCGCCCGTCGACGGACTCGCCCGTGAACTGCTCCGGCGACATGTAGCAGGGCGTGCCGATCATCGCGCCGGCCAGCGTCAGCGTCGACGATTCCACATGCGCGACACCGAAGTCCGCCACCTTCAGCCGTCCTTGCTCGCTGACGAGCAGGTTCGCGGGCTTGATGTCGCGATGCACGACGCCATGTGCATGCGCGAAGCCGAGCGCGGCGAGCAGTTGTGCGAACCAGTCGAGCGCGGTCGCGAGTTCGAGCGGACGGCCCGCGTCGAGCCAATGCTTGAGCGCGCGTCCGTCGACCAGCTCCATCGCGATGAAGGCGGTGTCGCCGGTTTCGCCATAGTCGTACACGCCGACGATGTTCGGATGCGCGAGCCGTCCCGCCGCCTGCGCTTCGCTACGCAAGCGCGTCATCAGGCTCGCGCGCTCGCCGGTTTCGAACAGCTCGTGACGGACCGTTTTCAACGCGACATGCCGCTCGATATGCGGATCGAACGCGCGATAGACCACGCCCATCGCGCCCGCGCCCAATATCGCTTCGATGCGGTATTTGCCGAGTTCCGTGATGCGCGGCGGGTCCATCGCGGGGGCTTTCACCTCATGCCTCGATCATTTTGAACGCTTCCACGAGGCTCGTCTTCATGCGCGCGAACGACGCCGCGAGCGAAGCGATCTCGTCGCGGCCGCGCTCGGTGAAGTCGGCGCCGTCGAGTTGTCCGAGGCTGGCTTCATCAGCGGCGCGCGAGAGGGCGCGGATGCGCCGCGTGACGAGCAGATGCACCATCGCGTTCAGCGCGATCAACAACAGCACGAACACGGCAAGCAGCGAGCCCAGGAACGTGCGCAGCACCGCGTCGCTGCGCGCGACCGGCAGCGCCATCGGCACCGAAACGAAATCCGCACCGATGACATCGTGCATCGTCCAGTTGAAGCCGTTGTCGGGACCGTATTTGTCGATGAGCGTCTTCGGCGCCCGCGACGGCACGCTGTGACATTCCATGCACGCCGCGTCGTTGATGCGGTTCGGGCGCGCGATGTACAGGTTCTGCCCGGATGGCGTGTCGCGCAGTCCGACGATTTCCTTCAGTTCCGGCTTGTCGTGCAGATGGCGGATGACGTCCGTTTCCCAGTCCGATGGACGGTCGCGCGGATTGGTCGGATTGAGCATCGTCGAGCGATACGAATAGCCCGCGAGGCGCTTTTCCAGCGTCATCAGCGTTTCGACCGCCGAGAACGCCGGCACCGACTGCGGCACGAAGCTGTATTTGAGCTGCGTTTGCAGAAGCGGCGTGACTTGCGTGGCGGTGTAGTTCTGCGCCGCGCTCGCCGCTTCCATGAGCACGCGCGCGTTCTGCACGGTTTCGTCGATGGCCTCGCGACGCAGCAACTCGCGCGCCGCGTACCCCGCCGACACGAAGCCGACGACGAACACCGCGAGAAACACCAGATTGAACTTGACGGCGAGCGACAGTCTCATGACTCCACCTCGGTTGATTGATCCTGCGCGGGCGCGGACACAGGCGCGAGCGCGCGCCGGCGCGGCATGGCGGGCGGCGGGCACAACACGCGCCGCCATTCGGGAAGATCGCGCAAGTTCTGGCGCACCTGGGCGCGAAACGGCGCGCTCTGCGCGAGCGGCCTGAAGCGTGCGACGAAGCCGCGCCGGATGGACAGCGGCGCGACGAGCCAGTCGGCGATATCGGCATAGGTCGCCGGGCGGCCCTGCGCAGGCGCGGCGAGCTTCGCCTTGGCGGGCGTCGCGGCGGGCGCGAGCGGATCGCGAAACGGCAGCGGCATCGCGGCGACGAACGGCGGCGCGGGGCGCGTGCCTACATCGAGCGGCTTGCCGGTCGCGCGTTCGGCGTAATGTTCGCCATCGAGTTGCCGATGCACGTCGGCATGTTCCGGCAGCGCGAGCGTCATGCTGCCCGCTTCGATGAAGAGCGCGGTCATGTCGCGGCTCGCATGCAGCACGGCCGCGCCTTCGCGCAGGCTGATGCCGAGCGCGGGCGTGTCGATCGACACGGAATCAGCCGCGCCCGTATGCGGACGCGCGACCTTGATCCAGCCCGAGAGCAGCGCGAGCGCATCGCCGTGCGGCGCGGAATCGATGGCGATGCGCGTGTCCGCACCGAGCGCGACGATCGTGCCGTCGGCGGCTTCGATTTGCGCGCTGGCGTGCGCGTCGGTGGCGAGAAGATCGCCCGGCTGCAGCGCGATGGGCGCATCGACGTTGAACACGGATGTCGCGCGGATCAGCGTGACGGCGCCTTCGGGCAGCAGCATGGCCTCACCCGCTTGCGCGCCGTGAAGCGCGCACAGACATGCGAGTGCGACGCCGAAGCGAAGGGTATGCAGCAGGGTCCGGGCGTTCATCACGGCGATGCCTCGAAGCGTGAAGGGATTGCGACGAAAACAGCCGAGCGCCGGGTTCTATTCCAGAGTTCTTCTTGGCGCGTCGTGTAACACAAACGCCAACGCCCTCGCATGAGCGAAGGCGTCGGCGGGTTCGTGCGCGAAGGGCTTCAGGCGTTCAAAAAACCGAGCACGGCCTTGCGCACCTTCAGGTCCCACGTCTGCTCTTCCTTGTGGCTCGTGGCGAGCTTGAGCAGGCCTTTGATCATCGCATCCTCGGAATCGAAGGCGAAACCCGCATCGCTCAGATAGTCCGAGCCCCACACCTTGAGACTGTCCACATACTTGCAGCCGGCCGTGAATTGCGCCTGCGTGATGATGCTGTCGTCGTCCTTGAACATCGCGAGGAAATGCATCTTGTCGCCGCAAATGCCCGAGTTCAGCGCGAGCACCGAAAGCGCGGGAATCGGCACCGCATAGCGCTTGAACCAGCTATTGAAGGCGATGGGCCGCGTATGCAGCGCGTCGCGTTGCAGGCGTGCGTCCCAGTAGCCCTTCGCTTGTTCGCAGAACCGCTTGATGCGCTTGATCTCCACGATCTTCCAGATGACCTTCGCGAGCGTTTCCATGATGGACACCACCGCATCGATGATGGTCGATGCGCCTTGGCTCGCGAACTGCAGGCCGAGGCTCGCGCCGCCCTTGACGAGGTCGTATACGCCGGAGCCGATGCTCAGTTTCATCGCACGCCTGATGGCTTCCACGATGGTTCCGGGATGCCCGGCGAGCACTTGCACGTCGCGCCCTAGCACCCATTCGCGATACTTGGTGATGCTGCTGTCGACGGTGTTCGCGATGCCCTTCGCGATATCGAGTCCCGCGCCGATGAAGGGCGCGAGCGTGGCAAGCAGCTTGCCGCACAGGAAATCGACGAGCTTGCGCAAGAGCCCGGGCATGGTGTCGAGCGCGAATCCGCCCGGATCGCTGCGGATGTCGGCGACCTTTTCGCGAATCATGTCCCACAGCTTTTTCGCGCCTTCGCCGACTTTCGCGCGAATGGCCTCGTAGAGCCGTCGCGCCGCGCTGCTCAACGCGGGCAGCGTCAGTGCCGAAGCGGTGAGTTGATTCGATTTCACGAGCGTCGGTTCCTTGCGCTTCGTGATCTTCTTCTGCACCTGTTCGAGCGCGAGCGATGCCGACTTCTGCACGACGCTGTTATCCAGTATTTCCGATGCGCGCGCCGCCGCGACATTGGTTTCCGGAGCGAAGCCGAGACCGACGTTGGTGATATCGAAAGCGCCTTCCAGCAGGACCTGAAATGTGTCGTCTTCCAGTTCGAGATTGCCGAAGAGATACAGCACGCCGAGCCGCGCGTTGATGAGCGCGGGCGTCATGAAGTCCTGCGCACCGGCTGCGGCGTCCGTGTCGCCCTTGCCGCGCAGTTGCTGATCCAGTAGCGTGAAATACTTCGAACCGTTGCGCGAGGCGCTTTTCCAGACATCGCCCGCGCCGGCTGAACGTTGCCAGCGCTCGAACGCCTTCACGAGCGCGTGGAATTGATGAACCGTCCGATTGCGGTGGTACATGAGGATCTGCTGATCCAGGTCCTTCAGCGCCGTGCTGCGCACCTGAAGCAGCGCCGAGGTTCCTCTGAGCCATTCATCGTGCGGAACGATGTCGGGCAACTGGGCGTAAGCGTAGGGCATGAATGGGTCTCCTCGAAAATCCGATGTCGTCATTGAATGTCGGGGAGGCGCGCTAGCACCACGCGATATCGCTCAGCTTCACATAGTGCGTTTCGATCAGGCGTCCGCTGCGACTGCGCAGGTCCACCCGATAGATGCAGCCGAAGCTGAAGTAGCTGTGCTCCAGGACGAAGAGTTCGCGGTGCATGATGCCTCCTGCCGGTCCGATCGTGGCCGCCGTGGGATGTCGCGACCGTCGATAGCAAAACAGCGGGGCGGGAGGATTTGTTCCGCGTGGAAGTGGCGATTTATTTGTGGGGCTAGGGCGGAATAAAGGCGCGGCTGAAGTGTCCGGAGTGCGCGTCGTCGCTTGTATTGATCAGTCGATTGCGACTGCATCACCGAATCGCCAGCGCATCGTGAAGTTCGGACAAGACCTGCGAGCAGCAGTGCTCGAACGTTGATTCAGTGTGACACTAGCGATATGCTTGATTCGTTCGTCGTCGAATAGGGTCAACCGGAGACAACCGATCGATGAAGCGCGCGTGGACTGTGTTGTGCATGTTCGCCTTGAGCGCAGCCCTATGCGGATGCGGCAAGAAAGGATCTCAGGACGCGACCCAGGATTCGGGCGCATCCGCGAGTCAGGCGTCCTCCCAGCCGCAGGCATCGAGCGATGCAGTCGCCGCATCGGGCGCGCTGGTGCGAGGCCCGTTGGCCTCGGTCGGCCAGAAGCAGTTGCCGGACGAAGCGGTGGAAACGCTGCGGCTCATCAAAGCGGGCGGACCCTATCCCTTTAGCGAAGACGGCGTCCTCTTTCGCAACAGCGCAACCTTGCTGCCGCAACACGCTCGCGGCTATTACCACGCATACACGGTGCGCACCCCCGGATCGGCCGATCGCGGGCAACGTCGAATCGTATGCGGCGGCCCGCGCAAGCAGACAGGCGACTGCTATTACACCGACGACTATTACGCGAGTTTCAAACGCATCGCGCAATGAGGGCCGCGGGCGCGATGCACGTATCGTCCGCGTCTATAAACCATACGCGTGAATCTTGTGGTCGAATCCCGCGACGAAGAGCTGTCCATTCACGACCGTCGGCGATGTGAAGATGCCTCCCGTCACGCGGTCTGCTGCCGGCAAATTGTTAGTGCTCCAAAGCTGCAATCCACTGCGTGCATCGACGGCGAATACCTCGCTTCCTACTCCATCGGCGTAATAGACGACGCCATTGGCAACGATGGGCGAGATCGACGGATTCTGCCCCGCCGAATTCACGCCGACCGGCAGATTCCACGCGATTGAAACCGAGCAGTCCGATTGAATGGACAGCGCAACGAGACCGTGCCCGACGATGCCCGAACTCGAATCGACCGGATTGCCCAGATAGATTCGATTGAGCACCGGATCGAATGCGGGCAGGCCGATGAAATTGCCTGCCGGTGTACTTCGACCGATTTGAAACGAATAGATGGGACCGTCCGCGAGTGTATTGCGGTCATAGATATAAAGCCTGCCGGTTTTCTGCATCGCGGCCAGCATCGGATGACATGATGCGGTCTGAAAGAGCAGCGGCGTCGCGCCGAAATCCACGTCGATGGTGGTCGAGAGCGGCGGCGCATTCGCGGCATCGAGTGTCAGACTCCTCGTGAGCCTCACCACATGTTCCGCATAAGGCGCGTTCTGTGCGTCCGGAAACGCGTTGCCCGTGGCCGTGTAGATCCACAGGCCGTTCGGAGAGATGGATGCGCCGCCCGGTCCCCAGATGCCCCCTCCGTCGGGACCGTTCGCGCCCGTCGTGTACCACCTGTTCAGGATCGCACCGTTCGTCGTCGAGACACGCACGATCTGACCGTGATAGGGCCGCACGTCGCATGGGCTCGCCGTGGTGACATAGATATCGGAGCCGTTGAGCGTCGGGCTGCCGAAGACGATCGTTTTTGGCGAAGCACTCTGCGCGTCGATCAGCTGGACCCACGGCATGACGTCGGCGCCCGTCGACAAGTCGAGCGCATGCAGAAAGCCGTAGCCCGTGACGACATACATGCGGTTCGTGCTTCGGTCCAATGTCGGCGTACCCACCGTCCCTACGAAGCCTTGCGATGGATTGAAGTTGCCGCAGCGCGTTTGCACGGTGGGCGCCTGAACGCTCCAGATGATCGCACCCGTCGCGGCATTTAGCGCAACAATTCGCCCCGACCACGTGGCCGCGTAGACGACATCGGTTGGCCGGCCGTCGATCGGCACGCCTGTGATCAGCGTCGGCTGCGTGGTGATGGGACCGCCTATATCGGTCGTCCAATGCAGGCGAAGCTGAGACACGTTACCGGTGCTGAGCACGCGTTCGACCGCGTTATAGCCGGAACGCTGTCTGTCCATGCCGAAGGTGGGCCAGTCGGTGGCCGCAGTGAGTGCCGAGGCGCCCGGCACCGTCGACGCGGTGTTCTTGCTCAGTTGGGGACTCGCAATGAAAGGCGGATCCATGCGGAAGCCGTTTCCCGACGGCATGCCTTGAGCGAGCGTCGCGGTGTTCATCGACATGACCGATGCCATGCCGATGAGCATCGCAACAGCCCGGCGCGCGCAATGAAGTCGTTTCATGCCATACCTCTCGATCGGGACGACGGCGTTGCACCGGTAGGGTATGGCCGGGCGATTGGTTTGACGGAGTACGAACTAACGTTCGTAAAAATGGAGGCGTATCGCGTCACTTCGTTATAGCAGGTCTGGATGCAACCTCAAGCGCATGATCAATCCATTGGAAGGCAATCGCGCAACGTTGCTTCGCTCAGCGTATTCGTCTGGAGGGAGTGACTTCTCACAGCGATATAAGAGCGGCCAAGCCTTGCGATGCTGCTGTACGACGGAACGCGTTCACGCAACGCAATGCAAATGTTATTGGTGTTGCGCGATTTTTCAACTATAAAAGTCTCGGGACACTCCGTGGCGAGCGACTTTCGCGCGACCACCTTCGACGGCCAGAGAGGTGCTTTCATGATGAATCACCCGCCGAAACGATTCGCAATTGCCATCGTGTTTTGTGTTGCAAGCGGTGGCGCTCTGGCGAAGACCGAAACTTGTCATCCGGCGTCGAAGAAGCAGATTGCCGCACTGTTCGATCGATGGAACGATTCGCTCAAGACCGGCGATCCACAGAAGGTCGTGGCGAACTACGCTCTACGCTCGATTCTGCTGGCAACAGTATCGAACAAGCCGCGAGTCTCGGTCGAAGATAAATTGGACTATTTCAAGCATTTTCTCGAAAGCAAACCCGTCGGCACCATTGACTTCCGCGACATCATGATCGAATGCAACACCGCGATCGATGCCGGAACCTACACATTCAAGTTCGGCGACGGTTCCACAGTCAAAGCGCGTTATACGTTCACCTATGTGTGGGACGGCCATAAGTGGCTAATTACTAGTCATCATTCTTCGAAGATGCCGGAAGGCGATTGAGCGAGACAGCCAGAGCAGGCAGGTCATTGGCGCGAATGACGCAAGCCGCTCCCCCGGAAGAAGACTCGCGTGACTGCGTAGACGACGACTCCTCTCCTTACGCCTGGCGTCTGGCCGCTGTCGCGCTGTCGCAGTGACATCCCATGAAATGGATTCTTCCATTGTCAAGGAGCCGTTTCGCCTATCCTGTGTGTGGCTCGACACCTTAAGCCAACTAGAAAAACGGTGCTGGCCGAATTGGTCGTATCAAGCTCTGACCCCACAAAGAACATACCCTGACGTTCATAAGGAGTGCTATTCATGGATAGGCGCAATTTTATCAAAAAGACATCGGCCGTCGGCGCTGCCATCGCAACGACGAACGTGGCCGCCCAGAGTGCCCAAAGCGCTCAAGGCGGCAAGCCCAACATCTTGTTCATCCTTCTGGATGAGATGCGTTTTCCTCGCGTATTTCCGAAAGGCGTTTCGGATGCGCGCGATTTTCTCAAGACCTATATGCCCAGGACGTTCGATCTTTGGCGAAAGGGCGTCAAGTTTTCCGGCCACTACACCGCAGCCTCGGCATGCAGCCCGGCGCGCGCGGCCCTTATCACGGGCCTGTATACGCACCAGAACTGGCTGCTCACGACCATTCTGGATTCACCCGACACCAAGGTCTCCATACAACCGGTGCTGAATCGTCAATTCCCGACTTACGGCAAGATTCTGCAGTCTCTCGGCTACATCACGCCGTATATCGGGAAATGGCATCTGTCGATCGTGCATAAAGGGCACAGACCGCTTGGGCTCTACGGCTTCGAGGGCATGACCTACCCCGATCCGACTGGCAGCAACCTGCAGGGCACGATCGGAGACCCGGGAGAAGGCTATCTGAGCGACACGAACATCGCCGATCAGGCAACGCAGTGGTTGCAGCGGCGCAGACCGGCCGATCCGCCGTGGTGCCTGACCGTCGGCTTCATCAATCCGCACGACAAGGAGTTCTTTCCTGCGGGCACGGAGTTCAAGCGCTTCACTGAACTCTTTGCTTCGAGCAAGTACAACCCGAACGGTTATTCGCAGTGGATCGACTACACCGCAGGACCACCGACGTACAACTGGGAATTCAATCCGCTGCGCAATCCGCCTCAGTATGGGTATCCGGCAACCGCGCCGAACTGGGAGTCCGGTGCGCAACTGGCGGCCAACAAACCGCCGATGCAAACCTTTAACCGCACGCTTCAGGAAGCGGTCTGGGGCGGGGTGCAGGACACGCGGGGAACAGATTACGAAATCTCGGCTTATCCGCTCAATCCGAACTTGCCGCCGCCTTCGGTGACCAAGGGAGTCGCCAAGGCGCCTTTCCACTACTGGAAACGGGGCCTCGATTCCTACACGCAGATCATGTCCATCGTCGATTCGAAGATCGGCCAGGTCGTCGACTCATTGCCGCCTGCCGTCGCGAAGAAGACGATCATCGTGCTGACCGCGGACCACGGCGATTATGCAGGCGCCCACGGCTTGATCTCGGGCAAAACCGGGACGTGCTACGAGGAGGCGTTCAACGTTCCGCTTATCGTCGTCGATCCGACCGGGCAATACAACGACGATCTCCATGTCGTTCGGAGCGGACTGACCTCGTCCGTCGACATCCTGCCGATGCTGGCCAGCATCGCCAACGGCGGCTCGCGAAGCTGGATGACCGGGGACTATGCCCAGATGTATGGCTGTCGCCACGACATGCTTCCGATGCTGAAGAGTGCAAGCGCGCCGGGCCGGCCTTATGTGGTCTTCGCGTCCGATGAAATCGTGCCCGAGGTGTACAACTTCAATTCGTCGGCTTCGCACATCATTGGCGTGAGAACCGACGAGGGCAAGCTCGGGACCTACTCGAACTGGGCGCCATCGACGACGACCATCACCGGCAAGAGCGATCTCGAGTATTACGACTATTCTACCGAGCGAGGCAGGCTCGAACTGGACAACCGGAGTGGGTCGCCCGCGGCGAACGACCTGTATCACCGATTGATGACGGATATCCTTCCGAATGAGTTGCAGGCTCCGTTACCCGGCAAATACGTTCCCGCGCAAGACACGGCGCAGTCGCGTTATCTCGAGTACATCAGCCTGATCAACAGCGGAGGCAACTTTGAACTGCCGTTCAAGATCGGAGATGTTTGAGCATCGGAGGTAGCGGTGCGAGTGGTGCGATGCCACGAGCATGTTCGGATCAGAGATTGATCTGACCGCCCATCTCGACGACGCGGTTAGGCGGCAAGCTGTAGTATTCGGCCGCCTGCGCCGCGTTGCGCACGAGAAACGCGAACAGCCGTTCGCGCCACAACGGCATCGCGTGACTCTTTCCCGTCGCCACGATCGTGTCTCTGCCGAGGAAGAACGAGACGTCGGCGGGATCGTATCGCCAGTCGGGAATCTGCTTCTCCACGAGCTCGAGAATGGCCGGGACGTTGGGAATCTCCATGAATCCATGACGCACCGTCACGGCATAGCAACCGTGGCCGAGACTCTCGACACTCACTCTGACATCGTCGGATACATGCGGCGTGTTGTCAGTCGAGCCGGCCAGGAAAATGTTGATGCGATGCATCACGCCGTTATGCTTCAGGTTGTGCAGAAACGCGGTAGGCGTCATGCGGGCCACGCCCCCGGGAAACACCGCAGTGCCTTGCGTACGCATGACGGGATGCTCGCCTGCCGTGAGCGACTTGATGAGCGGCGCCAGTTCCAGGCTTTCACTTTTGATTCGCTGGACGATGGTTTCGCGTCCCTTGTGCCATGTCGTCATGACGGTGAAAAGCGCGGCGCCTGCCAGAAGGGGAAACCATCCGCCGTCCATGATCTTGTTCGCATTGCTCGCCACGAATAACGCATCGACGAGCGCCATCGGACCGATGACCGCAACGGTCGCGAGTGGTCGCCAGCGCCACAGGCAATGCGTGACGAAGTACATCAGGAGCGTCGTGAGCAGCATCGTGGACGCGACGGCAATGCCGTAAGCGGCCGCGAGATTGTCGGAAGACCGGAAAAACAGCACGAGAAAAACGACGGCCACATAGAGCGTGAGATTGATGAACGGCACGTAGACCTGACCCACTTCATGACTCGACGTGTGAACGACGGGTATGCGTGGAAGCATGCCGAGTTGCACCGCCTGCTTGGTCATCGAAAACGCGCCGGATATGACAGCCTGTGAAGCGATGACGGTGGCGAGCGCTGCCAGCAAAACGAGAGGAATGAGCGCCCACGCGGGCACCGACTCGAAGAAGGGCTGGCTGATGACCGACGGCTTGTTCAGCACCAAAGCCGCCTGACCGAAATAGTTGAGCACCAGCGCAGGAAAGACGAGCAACAGCCACGACAAGCGGATAGGCCTCTTGCCGAAATGCCCCATGTCCGCATAAAGCGCCTCGCCGCCAGTCAGAGCCAGAAACACTGACCCGAGCACGATGAAGGCAGTACCGGGCGCATGCGCAAGGTACTCGAGCGCAAACGCCGGAGACACCGCCTGCAGAATGCCGGGCCGACTCGCGATGTTCATCACGCCAGTCACTGCGAGTGTGAGGAACCATATCAACATGATGGGCCCGAACACTTTGCCCACCGCGCCCGTACCACGCTTTTGAACCCTGAAGAGCGCCGTGAGAATGACGAGTGCGATCGGGACGATCCACGTCGACAGATGCGGATCGACCAACGTTACGCCTTCGACTGCGGAGATGACCGAGATCGCCGGCGTGATCATGGAGTCGCCATAGAACATGGCCGCTCCGAAGACGCCGAGTGTCAGCAGCAGGCGACGAAGCCGCACCGGCGCCACGCCCGACGCGAGCGCGGTCAGCGCGAGAATGCCGCCTTCGCCGTCATTGTCCGCGCGCATGACGAAGCAGACGTACTTGAGCGTGACCACGACGATGATCGACCACAAGATTAATGAAACGATGCCATAAACGTTTGCCGGATTGACGCCGCCGGCGGCTTTCAGACATTCCCTCAACGTATAGAGCGGACTCGTGCCGATATCGCCGAACACCACGCCGATGGCGCCGAGCGCAAGCGTAGGCGTGGCGCGTTTTGCTGGTGCAGCAGTCTGTAGGGCGGATGTAGACATAGTGCAAGCTGAGTGAGTAGACGAACGCTGCCGGAGAGAGTCAATCGCGGTGCGCAGAATCCGGACCTGAGGCGCGGAGAAGGAGGCGCCATGTGTGCGCTGGATAGCACATCGATTTTTTATCGTGAATCTGGACGGAAAGCTTACACACGCATTGCAGTCAGTTTTCATCCCAATCGATGTTAGATAACCTGCGACACTTAGATATGCGAATGATCGCGTTTGTGCATGAAACCGACGTGCGCTCGCCGCCTGCGCAGAACAGGAATGTCACGCAATTCTGACAACTCACTCCAAACGCAACGCGGAAGTATCGGCCGTCCAGCCTTATGGCTTGCTTAAGCCAGGCGCGCTCACATGCCGGTGAAAACGATAGCAATCTTTTGTGTCGCGTCGTCCGTATTCTGTGCGGGCGTCCGTGACTTGCGAGGCGCGCTGCATGCAGGCTATTCAACCGTTGAAGGGGATAAGCAATGCAAACGTATAGGTGGAAACAAGTCCTGGCGGCCACTGCCGTCATCGCGCTCGCGGGGTGTGGAGGTCACGACGACAACAATAGCGGACCGCGCTATCTGTCGGATATCGCCGTGCCGAATATCAAAGCCGGTGTAAATTTCTCATTCGATATTGGGGCGATCGCCGGCACGCGTTACGTCTTTACCGATCGCAATAACGCGTCTCTCGATTCGATCGATATCAATTCGAAGGCATTCCTCAAGACGATACAGGGAAGCGGCGACCTCGCTTTCACGGGTCTCGGCCCCGGCCCGAACTCGTCCGCGGGTCCGGACGGGGCGATCACGGTCGGCAATCTCGTGTATGTCGGGGACGTCAACTCGGTGAAGATCGTCGATCCCGCAGCGGGCGTCGTGCAGAGCAAGATCACCGTGAGCAGCACCGGCGTGCGCGCCGACGAAGGCTGTCTCGATCCGACGCACGGCATCCTGATGATCTCGAGTCCGGAAGAGCCCACGCCGTTCGCCACTTTCATCGACACGGCGACACAGCGGATCGTCGCGAAAGTGACTTTCACCGATAACGCCGGAAAGCCGACTGCGGGACTCGAAGCCTGCAGATACGACCCGACGGGTGACAACTTCTACGTGAATGTCGATGGCAGCACGGCCAACCCGCATGGCGAACTGGTCAAGTTGCCGGGCGCGGCCGTTCGCGCCATCCCGAGCGGCGGCACGCAGAACTACACGGCACTCGCCGGCGTCGCCATGTACGCCGAAGGCAATTGCGATCCCACCGGACTCGCGCTCGGACCGGGAACGGATATCGCCGTGGGATGCAGAGAAGCGACGACCGGCGCGCCATTGCTCTTGCAGATCATGGACCGGACGAGTGGGGCGATCGTCGCATCGCTCAATGCGGGCGGCGGCGATCAACTCGAATACGATGCGCCGACCAACCGGTACTACAACGCGGCGAGCCGCTGGACATCGTCGGGCAACGCGTCGACGAACGGGGCATGTTCGACCGCATCGCCGTGCACGCCGGTGCTGACCATCGTCGATGCGGCGAAGCGCAGTGTCGTGACGCGGCTGAACACGGGCAACAACGCGCACTCCGTCGCAATCGATCCGGCGACCGGGACGATCTTCGTGCCGTATTCGTCGGCGACATCGCCAGCGGGATGCCCAGGTTGCGCGGCGAATGGGTTCGTCAACGGAGGCGTGTCGGTCTTCGCTGCGAAGTAATCAGCGTTATTTAACTATCGGAAAAAGGGCGGTGCAGTGCGGTCCGTCGAGTCGCGCCGCCCTTTGAATCAACGTGAATACGCGACTCACTTCAATAGCGTCATCTGCAGCACTTTGAAAACCACGAGTCCCACCGCAATCACCAGATAAGCGCGCAAGACGCCCATCCACACGCGCGTCGCGAGCGTCATTTTCTGCGGCTTGAGTGTATTCAGCGAAGGCATGCGCCATGCGTTGCGCTGCGCGTGATCGACCGGCGCGTGCGGCACATGCTTACCTGGGCTCGCGCGACGCAACAGTAGCGTGGCCGCATAACCGACAATCGCGAGTGCGGTGCCGCCGACCAGTACGTCGATGATCGTCTTGCCGGCGATGTCGGGATACATCACCGACGCCGTGAGAATGATCGACAGCATCACGAGCATCCAGATAACCGAACCCGTGAACAGGTTGAGCTTCTTCGAGTTGACCCAGGGACCGAGCACGGCTTTGTCGTTGCAAAGGAGCAGCAGGAACACGGTGGCGCTGGGCAGCAGCACGCCCGCCAATGTTTGCACCGCTTCCGTCAACAGGCCGAGCGGGCTTCCTGGGATCAGCACGATGGCGGCCGCGAGTGCGACGATGCCGAAGTACACCAGATAAAAACCCTTTGCATCCGTTACGCCGCGATGCAGCGAGTGGCGGATCTTGAAGACGTCGCCGATTGCGTAGGCGGTCGATAAGGAGACGGCCGCCGCGCCGATGATGCTCGCATCGAGCAGCGCAACCGCGAACAGCGTCGCGCTGGTGCGGCCCACGTACTTACCGAGGCCCGCAATGACGCCGCCCGCGTCGGTGAAGTTGCCGGCTTCCGGATGGCCCGCGAAGAGCGCCGCGGTGAAGCTCATCATGGCGACTGCGCCGATCAGCACGAACGCGATGCCGATCCACAAGTCCACTTTCTCGTACTTCATGAAGCGCGGCGTGATGCGCTTGTCGATCACATAGCTCTGCTGGAAGAACAGTTGCCACGGCGCGACCGTCGTGCCGACGATGCCGATCACGAGCAGCATCACGTCCGACAGCTTTGCATGAGCGGGCCAGTTCGGCACGACGAGATCGCGCGTCATCTGCGAGACCGGCGGATGGATCGCGACGAGCACCGGCACGAGCACGAGGCTCAGCACGCAAAGCCCCACCGCGAAGCGCTCGAAGCGCCGGAAGTCGCCGGTACTCACGGCGGCCATCGTCAGCGCGGCCGCGATGCAGACGCCCGCGATCCGGGGTATCCCGAAGAAGTCGAGCACGAACGTGATGCCGATGAATTCAGTGACGATGGTGAGCGCGTTGAGCAGGAAGAGATCGATCACGCTGAACGCACCCCAGAACTTGCCGAAGCGCTCGAAGATCAGTCGCGCATGGCCCACGCCCGTCACCGCGCCGAGACGCAGCACCATTTCCTGGTTGACGTAGAGCACGGGCACGAGCAGCAGCATGGTCCAGAGCAGCGTCGTGCCGTAGTTCTGGCCCGCTTGCGTGTAGGTGCCGAATGCACCGGCGTCATTGTCCCCGACCATGACGATGAGGCCCGGTCCGAGAATGGCGAGCAGCGTGCGCAGACGCGCCCACCACGTGCCGCGCGGTGCGGTGTCGTGATGTGCGATCGAGCCGAACGCGCCGCGAATGTCGCCGATGTGGGCGTCGTCGAGGACGGCGCCGCGTTGAGTGACATCTGGCGGAGAGACGTTGGATGGCGTGGACATGTTGGCCCCCGTGGCAACTCATGTTTTTGGACAAACGTCGACTCTCGGCATCCGCACGCAATGACTGCTTGCGCATGCCGAGACACGCTTGTTGTTTCAGGAAAAAAGGACTTTCAAGTGGCGCAGGAAACGGACCAGCACCGACTGGCGGACATCGAGCGCGAGCATCGCTTCGTAGTGGGCACGTGATGCGTCGCGCTGCGGCAGTTGCGAAAGAAGAAGGAAGTTCATGATCTGGCTCCGTGCGGCAGCAGCTTGCCTGCTCGCCGCGTCATGGGCGCGGGCCAGTCCGGCGGAGCTGAGCTGAGTCAGGCTACTTGGCCGAAGTGTCCCCGCGACCCGGATTCAAAAGGGTCGTGCGGCTTAAGGGACAACTGTCACTGTCGCTCATGGCGGCTCCTGTTCGATGTTCCGGAAGAACACGGTCAAGCGCCGTCCCGCATGCGCTTACCGCGTACACGAGCCTGACGAAAGGCGCGCGTAAGCACGGCCGCAAGCAAAACGGCGGCGAAGCCAGACCGGCGCATGCGCGAACGCGCTGCGCAATCTGGCGCGAATAAGGTGCACGTGGAAGTAACTGGAAAGTACTGCTGCGCGCACCGCTTGCCTGGGTGACAAACGGCGGCGTTGAAAAGGCGCGGACGTCAGTCGCTCAGGCGGAAATCTGATTTGAAGGTCGACTACTGCTGGTGTCCAAGGCGTTCGCCCAATCGTTGAAGACTGTCAATTTTAGGGATTTGATTCAGTCGCCGTCAACCCTTTGATGGACGTTAGCGACACTTTCTTTTTCGTCGTGAAAACGGAATGAATCGCGTTTGGAACGGCCAGACAAATCGCGTTAGTGAATCGAAGAGAAGGGGCGAATAGCGACCGATTTGCGACCGCATCGACTGCGTTAAAAAATATGCGACACCAACAATGCAATATCGCTCACAAAGGTCGGGCATAACGAGTAAGTTTGCGTCGGCTATAAAAAAACCCCACGCAGCCGCGTGGGGTTTTTCCTTGAGCGCATGAACGAGCGATCAACTCACCGTGGGCCGCCACTTCAGCAAGCGATGCTCGACCGCCGTGAGCAGATAGTCCGCCGCAAGCGCGACCACGGCCAGCACGATCATCGCCGCGAACACGCCGCTCGCATTGAACGCGCCTTGCGCCGTGGAGATCAAGAGGCCGATGCCCTGTTTCGAGCCGAGAAACTCGCCGACCACCGCGCCGACCAGCGCAAAGCCGAAGCTAACGTGCAGGCTCGCGAGAATCCACGACAGCGCCGACGGAATCACCACCGAGGTCGTCACCTGCCGCCGCGACGCGCCGAGAATCTGCGCATTCGCGATCATGTAGCGATCCGCCTCACGCACGCCCTGAAACGCATTCGCAAAGACGACGAAGAACACCATCACGACCGCGAGCGCGACCTTCGACGCCATGCCGAGACCGAGCGCGATCACGAACACCGAGCCGAGCACGACGCGCGGAATCGAATTGGCGATCTTGATGTAGAGGCTGAACACGTCGGACAGCAGCTTGTTGCGACCGAGCACGATGCCGCAGAAGATGCCGCCCACCGAACCGATCAGGAAGCCGAGGATCGTCTCTTCGAGCGTGACCCAGACCTGCGTGAGCAGCGGGCCTTGCGAGGTGCCCTCGACGAACCATTCGACGATCTGTTCGAAGATCGCGGACGGCATCGAGAAGAAGAACGGATCGATCCAGTGCAGACGCGCGGACAGCTCCCAGCCGCCGAGCACGAGGACGAGCACCGCAATGCGCAGTCCGATCACGAGCGCGTGGCGCTGCTTGATGCGCTTCTGCGCTTCACGTTCGACCTGCGCGAGCGCGGTCGGGTCGATGCCCGCGGGCATCGCTTGTTGAGGCGTGGACATAGTGATGTTCCTTTGGCTCAGGTTCAACCGATCTGCACTTCTTCGCGCAGGTCGTGCCAGATATCGCGCGAAATCTCGATGAAATGCGGGTGATAGCGGATTTCCGACGTGATGCGGGGACGCGGCAAATCGATCTCGTAGACCTTCTTGAGCGTCGCGGGGCGCGCGGTCAGCACGAACACGCGATCCGCGAGCGCAATTGCTTCCTCGAGATCATGCGTGACGAACACGACCGATCCCGCATTGGCCGACCACAGTTGCAGCAGTTCATCCTGCATCAGCGTGCGTGTTTGCATGTCGAGCGCGGAGAAGGGCTCGTCCATCAACAGGATTTCGGGCTTGTTGATGAACGTCTGCGCGAGCGCGACACGCTTTCGCATGCCGCCCGAGAGCTGATGCGGATAGTGCTTGCCGAACTTGTCGAGGCCGACGCGGCGCAGCCATTCGTTGGCTTCGTCGTAGGCGGCGGACTTCGAACGGCCGCGATACATGGGGCCTGCCGCGACGTTGTCGAGCACCGAGCGCCACGGAAACACGGCATCCGCCTGAAAGACGAAGCCGATGCGCGGGTCAATGCCGTCGACCGGCTGGCCCATCACGCGCACTTCGCCCGTCGTCGGCTTGAGCAGGCCCGTGATCATGCTGAGCGTCGTCGATTTGCCGCAGCCCGTCGGACCGACGATAGCAACGAACTCGCCCTTCGCCACGGACATGCTGAAGTCGCGCAATGCGACCGTCGCCTTGCCGTCCGGCGAGATGAAGCGGCATGAGACGTGGCGCAGCTCGATTGCGGGTTGAGTGGATTGATTCATCATTGAAGCCTCACTTGGACGCCGTCGCCGTGGCGGCCACGTAGTCGTTCGAATACGTGCGCGCGAGATCGATATGCTTGCCCTTCACCGAAGGATTGAATGCGGAGAGCACCTTCAGTACGGTGTCGGGACCATCGGCGGGCATCTTGCCGTCCTTCGTGAACATCGGCAGCGAGGCCTTCAGCGCGGCCACGTACAGGTCCTTGTTCTTCGCGTAATAGTCCTTCGGCATCTTCTCGGTGATCTCTTCGGCGCTATGCGTCGCGATGAAGTTGAGCGTCTTCGCGAATGCGTGCGAGAGCTTCGCGGCTTCGGTCTTGTGCGATTCGGCCCACGCGCGCTGCACGTAGAAGCTCGATGCCGGATACGTGCCGCCGAGCGCGGCGCGCGTGCCTTCGAGCGTGCGCATATCGACGAGCACCTTGGCGTCGCCCGTCTTGAGCAGTTGCGAGACGGTCGGCTCGGTGGTCATGCCCGCGTCGATGCGCTCCTGCTTGATCGCCGCGATGAAGCTCGCATCCGCGCCCACCGGCAGCAGCGTGTATTCCTTCGACGTCACGCCGGAGCGTTGCGCCAGGTACTGCGTGAGAAAGCTCGTCGACGAACCGAGGCCCGTCACGCCGAGCGTCTTGCCTTTGACGTCGGCCATGCTCTTGATCTTGTCGGCCTGCTTCGTCGAGACCATTTCGACTTCGCCCGGCACCTGACCGAAGATCACGAGCGCCTGCACTTCCTTGCCCTTGCTTTGCAGGTCGATGGTGTGATCGTAGAAGCCGACGACGCCTTGCACCGCGCCCGCGAGCAACTCGTTCTCGGCATCCACGCCTGCGGGTTGCGAGAGAATTTCGACGTCGAGCCCTTCGTCCTTGAAGTAGCCGAGCTGCTCGGTCAGCTTCGCGGGCAGATAGATGATCTTGGTGGCGCCGCCGACCATGATGGAAATCTTTTCGGCGTGCGCGGACACGGACGCCGCCGCGAGTGCGAAGGTGATACCGGACAAAACCGCGATCTGGCGAAGGGTACGCATCTGAAGTCTCCTTGAGTGTGGGCCGTGATGTAGTGCGACCCGCTTTTCGATTGTGTGCGGCGATTATAGGAACGCGAAACCTTCTGCCAGCTTTCTGCGACGATGCGAAAACATGGGTGTTAACCCGATGCGTTCATTGCGCGAGACACCTCTACAATCGCGCACCATGAAGCTGCTTCTCGTCGAAGACAATCCGACGCTCTCTCTCTGGCTCGCGAAGATGCTGGAACAGGACGCGTTCGTGCTCGAAGCCGTGCAGGACGGCGAATCCGCCGATCAACTGCTGCGCACGAATCAATACGATGTCGTGTTGCTCGATCTGAATCTCCCGAGACTATCGGGCAAGAACGTACTGCGCCGCATGCGACAGCGCGGCGATGCGACGCCGGTGATGATCCTGACCGCGAGCGGTTCCATCGACGAGAAAGTGGAATTGCTCGGCGCGGGCGCGGACGATTATCTGGTGAAGCCGTTCGAAGTCCGCGAACTCGTTGCGCGCGTGAAGGTGATGATCCGGCGGCGCTCGTCATCGACGGCGAACGAAGTCGCGTGCGGCGATCTCGTCTTCGATATCGACACGCGCCAGTTCACGCTCAAGAGCGCGCCGCTCAACGTGACGCCGCGCGAGCGCAGCGTGCTCGAAGCGCTCATCTTGCGTCTCGGCAAGACGGTCTCGAAGGCATCGCTATTGGATGCGATCTTCTCGCATGAAGATCAGCCGAGCGAGGACGCAGTCGAAATTTACGTGTCGCGGCTGCGCAAGAAGCTTGACGGCAGTTCGGCCGCGATCGTCACGCTGCGTGGGCTCGGCTATCTGCTGCGCAAGAAGGACGATGACCAATAGCTTGCGCATTCGCCTGTTGTGGTGGCTGCTCGTGCCGCTCGCGATCTATGTGTTCGTGACCGGCAAGGCCGCGTACGACAACGCCCGTCACACCGCCGATCTCGTGCAGGAAAACACGCTGCTCGCTTCGGCGCGGATGATAGCGGGCGAAGTGGAGTGGTCCGATGGCCGCCTGCTTGTGGACATTCCGCCTGCCGCGCTCGAAGTGTTCGCGTCGCCGCAAGGCGATCAGGTCTTCTACAACGTCAGCGTCGACGATGGGCGTCTGCTCGCGGGCGCGCCCGACTTTCCGACGCGCAAGACGTCGGCGGCCCATGATTCACCGGTCTTCTACGACGCCGCCATACATGGCAAGCCGATCCGCGCGGTCGGCATGGTGCGCCAGATGTATGACAACGGCGCGATCCGCAGCGTGCTCGTTTCGATCGGCAAGACGCAGGCTTCGCGCGATGCGATGCTCCGCGAAATCTGGCGTCCGCAACTCGTGCGGCAGATCGAGATGGTGCTGCTTGCGGTGGCGCTGACGTGCATCGGCCTGACGTTCGAATTGCGGCCGCTCCTGAAGGTGAAGGAAGAGGTGATGGATCGCGATCCGATGCAGCTCGAACCCTTGCGCGTCGAGCGAATGCATACGGAGTTGCGGCCCATTGTCGAGGCGATCAATCAGTGCATCGCGCGGCTCGGGCTTCAGGTGGCGGCGCAACGGCGCTTCATCGCGGATGCCGCGCATCAGTTGCGCACACCGCTCACGCTGCTGGAAACGCAACTGCAATTCGCGCGGCAGCATCGCGAGATGGAGCCGACGCTTTCAGAAGCGCTCGCGGCAATGCAGCGCAGCAACCGGTCGATGGTCGGCCTGACCAACAAGCTGTTGCTGCTCGCGCAGGCGGAAGCCGCGGACTACACGCAGCTCGCGAGACAGAAGGTGGATCTCGCTGCGATTGCGCAGGACGTGATCGAAGATCTCGCGATGTTCGCGCAGAAGCACGACATCAACCTCGGCGCGGAGCTGGCCGAATCAGCGTGGATGATCGGGCATCAGGGATTGCTGTCGGCGCTCGTTCATAACGTGACCGAGAACGCGATTCGCTATACGCAAGCGGGCGGGCATGTGACCGTCGCGGTGGCGCGCGACGAAACTCGCGTGACGCTCACCGTCACCGATGACGGCCCCGGCATTCCCGCCGAAGCGCGCAGCCGCGTGTTCGAGCCGTTCTATCGCGCATCCGCCGATACCGAAGGGACCGGGCTCGGGCTCGCGATCGCGAAGGAGATCGTGCAGGCGCATCGCGGGGAGATTGCGCTTACGCATCGCGAGCAGCCGATGCGCGGGGTCATCTTCACGGCGACGTTCGGGGCTTTATAGCGCGAACAGAATCGTGAGCGCGGGGCACGATGCCTGTGGCCCCTTCAATGCATGGCCGAAGCCGGGCGCTGCCTGAACATCAGCATGCAGACGAGCATGAACGTCACGAGCGCGAGCGATGCTCCGTAACGGCTCAAATCCAGTCCGCCTTGCGCGATGGGTTTATCGAGGAAATCGCCCAGCACCGCGCCCAGCGGTCGCGTGAGAATGAACGCACTCCAGAACAGGAACGTGCGCGAGATGCGCGTCGCGAAGTAGGCAATCGCGGTCAGCGCGAGCAACCCGCCGAAGATCAGCGCGGCGCCCGTGTAGCCGAGGCCCGCGGTATCGGCGGTCCAGTCGCCGAGCGCCGTGCCGAGCGTCTGCGAGAACATGATCGTCACCCAATAAAAGATTTCGGCGCGCGGCGATGACACGGTCTTCACCGATACCGAACCCGTCACGCGATACCACACGCCGAGTGAAATCAGCAGCAACGCAAGCAGAATCGCACTGCCGCCTGCGTAGCCGATCCCGAGCGAGCGATCGGCGAAATCCGCCATCGTGGTGCCGACGGTCGTCGTCGCGACGATAGTGAGCCAGTAAAGCGCGGGATGAAATTTGCGGGCCTTCATCTGCGCGGTGACAGCGGCGATGAATACGATCGCGAAGATAATCGTGCTGACCAGATAGCCGAGCTTCATCGACATGGACACCGCGTCGCCGCCGGTTTCACCGAGCGTCGTGGCTGCGATCTTGATGAGCCAGAAGCCAAAAGTAACTTCAGGAACCTTGACAGTGAGTGCGCTTCTTTCTTGCATGGATGCTCCGCTTGAGAGAACGAGTGCAGAAGCGGATATTGCTTCGCTCGTTGAAGTGCTCAAAGTTTAGTCAACCATTACTTAAGAAAGTCTTAGCGCGACGCATCTAGCATGCTTTTACCGCGAGCGCTCTAGGTATTTGTTCCGTCACCTTTTGTGTTCATATGAAATTTCTACTCATCGATGCCGGTGGCTAAGGGTGTCTTGGCGATGCAACGTACCATCACGACGCGCCCGCGAGCGCGCCGCGACGGTGCTTTTTCAGCCGCTGATTCGCATGGAGCGATCAGTCGCGGTCGTGATCGCGATCGTGATCATGACCGTGATCGCCATCGAAGCCCGGCAGCGCTTGCGTGCCTTCGGCCACGACCGAGTGCAGACGCTTCGCATCCACGCCGAGCAGATTCAGCATCGTGGGGGCGACTTGCGTCGTCAGCACGCGATCGTTCACCGTGCCGCCCGCGTGCTTGCCGCCGGGCGCATAGACCACGAGTGCGAGATGATTGTCGTCCGGTGCATTGCCGCCGTGTTCCGCGTCCTTCGATGTGCTCGACGTATAGATCACGCCCGGATTCGGCTGCACGATGATATCGGGCGTGCGGCCTTCACGCGGATCGCCGAATGCGGCCGTCATGCGCGGACCATAGAGCAGATATGCATACGGACCATCGGCGCAGATGCCGGGCGCGTTGCAGCTCAGATTGTCCTTCAGCGTCTTGACGACCTGCGCAAGCTGATGCTGATCGCGCAGCCAGATGAGCCCGACGTCGTCCGTTTGCGCGAAGCCGGTATTGACGAGCCCGGTGCCGTCGTTCAGATTGCCGCTCTTCGTCGCGTTCTGGCCGTAGTTGCCGTTGGGATCGAGATAATTGTTCGTCTGAAGCAGCTTGGAAAGCGTGTCGCCGTTCTTGACGAGCTTGCTGTGATCCGCCGGCGACTGACCATGCTTGGACGTCACGACAATCGCGGTCGACTGATAGAGATTGCGCTGCTTCAGTTCCGCCACGATGCGGCCGAGCGATGCATCGACATACTTGATGGCCGCGCTCACTTGCGTTCCCGGCGTGAAGCTCGCATCGAGATAGCCGCCGCTCTTCGCGACTGGCGCCTTCTGCGCCACGCTCAACGTCTGGAAGTTCGCGCCGAAGAGCGTCGGCACAGCGGCCGATGCCGTGCCCGCGGAATCTTTGCCATCGATCTGATTGATCAACGCCTGCACATGCAGATCGTCGAACACTTCGGTATGGGTATAGACGTCGGTGTAGTCCGTCTGCGTCTTCGGATCAATGGAGTTGATCTCCGTGCGCATCAGATCATCGACGCCCGCGCCCGACGGTCCGTTGAGCCAGTCATAACCCCATGCATGCTTGTCGGCCCACGCGGTGCGCGCGTTCGGCACGCCCGCCTTGATCGCCTCGAAAACGGTATTCGTCTTCACATAGTCGTGCGGATACACCGGCTTGCACACGCCATTGACCTTCGCATGCGGAATGGCCTGCGGATTGAACGCGCCGCCGCCATCGAGATGCGTGAGCGCGCCGCCATTCTTCGCATCGATGCCGGTGGTTTCATCGAAGACCACGTTCCAGCCTTGCGGACCGGTGCAATTCGAGTCCGACGGCGAGTAGAGCGTGCGGTCGTAGGACACGTCATAGAAGAGTCCGGCGGTCTTGGGCGAGCCGCCCGTCACGAGCGCGGCGAGTCCCGGAAACGAATCCGACAGGCCGGGCGTATGCGCGTTCGTGTAAGTCGTGCCGTCCTTTGCCAGCAGCGCGATGTTGGGACACGTATTGGACGCGATGCATCGCGCCACGTCCTGCTCGTGCATGCCGTCGAAGCTGATGAGCATCACATGCTTGATCGCGTGGGCATGGTTGTTGTCGCGATCGTGGCCGCGATGATCGTCGTCGCCTGCCATTGCAATCGACGCATGCAATGCGGCCACCGCGAGGATCGCGGCGGCGATGGGGCGTTGCGGGACTGCGCGCTTGTTCGTCTTCCTCATGCCTCGACTCCGTTTGCTGTTGATGAACGTCTTGCGGAAGTCGGTTACTGTGCTTTGGAAATGCGGCGAGTCGATGAACAAGGACTTTCAGTTCGCTTTTATTTCGCGTTTTTATTTTTCTAGTGCCAAGCCTTTCTTAAGCGGCTCATAAGGAATGTCGAGGAACGGATTTGTGCGAGACGCAGCCGCGTTTCAATTGGCCAGGTGATATCGCGCCTTGAATGCCTGAGTGAGTTTCTTGTCTGCATCGCAGACTTTCATCGGCTTCAGCTTGCCGCCCGTCACGCTGGTGAACGTGTGCGTCTGTGCGTCCGTCGTGCCGGTGACGCAGCCGCATTGCTCACCGCGATTGGTAGGAGGCATGTTGTCGGGCACGCCGTTCTGGTCGAGCGTCCAGGCAGCGTCGCGATCGTCCAGCACCAGATCGCCGCCGGGGAGTGTGTTGGTGATGATCCCGCAGCGCATCTCGGCGTGCGCGTTGATCGACAACGCCGAAAGAACGATGGCCGCCGCGAACGTGAGTCTCTTCATGATGTCCTGCTATCGAATCGAATGATCTGGATGCGCGAGCGTGAATCCGGACGATGTCGGATTCACGCTCGATCGATGAATTGCCGATTGACGCTTACAGCGTTTCGACCGGCTTCTGATCTTCGGAAGCCGACTTCGGCAGCGCGGCAATCTTGCCCGTGCTCGACAGACGAACCAGACCTTCGCCGATCTTCGCGGTGCTGACGGCCTGCGCGCTCACGGACGTGGCGACATCCTTCAGTGCGGCGAGACGCGGGAGCAGCATCGGATTCGCGGCGACGCCGGTCACGAGCGCGCGGCTTCCGTCGGCCAGTTGCTTGTCCTTCAGCACGCCCAGGAAGTAGGTGAATGCCGCGTTGCCGAACGCCTTCAACTGATCCTTGTTCATCGCGGCGAGCTTCTGCTGAATGTCGCTGCTTGCCAGCGCCTTCTGAACGGCCGTCGCTTCGTCTTCGCGAATCTTGTTGATGGCCGCGGCCTTCTCGGCCGGATCGGCGATCGCGTTCGCCGCTGCAAGTTCGGCTTCCTGCTTCGCGATGGCTTCCTTGCCTTCGATCGCGCGGAAAATGTAGCGCGACGACGTGGCGATCATCGTGTCCGCGTCCTGCGCGGTCTTGATGAAGAGATCGATGTCGGAGCCGGTCACCGTGCTCGCCGATGCGCTGCCGCCCACACCCGGAATCGCCGAGGTCAGATTGCCGAGGCCGAAAGCGTTGGCTTGCGGCATCTGGGTGGCGAGGCCGGTCACGATGAGGGCGCCGAGCAATGCGGAGTAGGTTTTCATGCGATGTGTTCCCGTGAGAGTTATTTCTAGTTGGTTTTGAGGAGTTGCTTCATGACACCATCGAGACCCGAGCGCGTGTCCGCGTCGAGATCCACGTTCTGTAGTTCGGCGATATTCGACTTGTCGGTCGAGGCCGGATACGCGTTCGTCGTGAAGCCATGTTCGAGAATGGCTTGCCCCGCGACCGTGTCGCCCGCTTTCTGACGGTACGCGAGACGCACGTTGTAGACGGTCGCGCATGCGCCGCTTTCGCAATGCTGGTCTTTCTGATCGATGCGGTTCAGCGCCTGGAGGCAGCGGTCATAGACGGCCGGCTTGAGTTCGAGCGTCGTCGAGAAACCGGTCGTGCCGTTCACGCGTGCCTTGACGAGCGCCGCGAGCGTGGGATCGACGAGCGTGATGGGCGCACGCGTCGCGCTTGCATACGCGAGCTGGTTGAAGCGATCGAGCGTGACCGAGCCGATCTGATTCTTGTCCGACGGACAGAACGCCAGCCGCTGCGCGCTCGCCGATGCGTTCGCAATGCCGTCCAGCAGCACGACATCGCCACGCGAAGGGCGCGGCGGATCGCCCGCGACGGCGAGGTCCGTGGACGCGACGACGGTATTGCCGTTGCGGCTCACGACGCGCGCTTCCCACGTCGGCACGAGCACGTGTTCGGTGATGTTCCCCGGACGGCCCGCGTCGTGCGACACCTGAAAGCTGTCGCCGGGCTGCAGGTTCATGCCGGGATCGTCGATCTGAAACGTATCGGACGATGCATCGGTCACGTTCAGCGTCACCGGCTTGAAGCGCACCTCTTTCGCGAAGCGGTCGGCGAGATCGCTGAGCGCATTCTTAAGGATTACTTCCTTTCTGTCCGCGACGTTGAAGCCGGATTGATTGGTCACGGTATCGTCGATGCGCTGATCCACGTCCGCTGCATACAGCACGCGCCCGTCTTTCGATACGAGTTCCGCGAACGCCCACGCCTGATAGTGCTGCTGCGTCTTGTAGGCGAGATTGGTCGCGAGCGTGTAGTGACGCGCGGGCGGCAACACCATGCGGATAAAGTAGTTCGGCAGCGCGCGTTTGCCGCTCACGTCATGACCGATTCCGGTATGGCTGTCGATCGACGCCTGCACCTGACTGAAGTTCGCGTTGAGCGGCAGCGTGGCGAACGGCGCGTTACTGCCGAGGCGGTCGGTGAAAAGCTGCGTGCTGACGGCATCGGACAGGTCGCTGTTGCCATCGCTCACGATCGCCAGCACGCGCGGCTTGCGCACGTCGGAGAGCGCCATCGTGCCGGGGCGGCTGAACACCGCGCCGCTCGCGGGCTTGCCGAGCACCGGAACCGCGACCGCGTAACTCTGGCCGGCGTAGACCACGCGCACTTCGGCGTCGCCGGCATCGAGCACGTCGCCCTTGCCGATGCCCGACTGCGATCCCTTGTCGAGCAGCGTGAAGCCGCGCCACGTGTCCGCCACGGTCGCTTCGATGACGTACGGACTGAACTGGCTCGATGCCGCCGTGAGCGTGCTGTCGAGCAGCGCGGCGAAACCTGCGCGATACGCCGCGGCGACCTTCGCATCGAGATCGGCGTGTGACAGCGATTGCTGCACGGTCATCACGTCATAGCGCGTTTGACTGAACGACTGCAGCACTTCGCCCGTGACCGGATTGCTGAAGTACACGCTCAGCGTGATCGGCAAGTAGACGTCCGTCGTGCCGTCGCTCTTGTCGATCTGATAGCGCGAGACGCGCGTCACCTGCACGGACAAGGCCAGCGTGCGCAGACGGTTCTTGCTGTCGATGGTCGGTTCGAGCGCGGAGAAATGCGCCTGTGCGCGTTGCTGAAGCAGCGCGACCGTCTGCCCGATATCGAGCGATGCGCGAAAGCCGGGATCGATCTTGCTGCTCGCCGATGCGGTGCGATCGGAGCCGGGCGCGACGTCGTCGAAGAAGATGCCGGGCACGACATACAGGCCGACCGATTGCGCGGCCTGCGCGTGCGGCACGCCTATTAAAGCGAGCGCGGCGATCAGTGCGGAAACTTTCGTGCGCATCTCAGTGCACCGCCTTCTTGCAGCCGTTCATGCACAGCGTGATGACGTTGCCGTCCACGGCCGAATCGAGGCTCGCGAACTGCGGGTTGGTGCCGAGCGCCATCGCGATTGCCTGATCGAGCGGATCGCTGCCGCGATACGTCGCGATCATTTCCACCTGGCCGGCGCCGGCCTGACGCTGCGTGGCCTTGTCGAGACCCGGCACCGACTTCAGCGCCTGGCCGAATGCCGTGCGCGTCATGAGCGGAAGATTGTCGCCCGTGAGACGGATCGTGTATTCGGCGCCGTACATCGTGCGCTTCTTGACGAACTCCTGAATGCGCTTGCCGACCTGATTGCCGAGGCTGCCCGCGAGCTTGACGGCGAGGCGTGCGCGGCAATCGTCCGGCGATGCGCCGATCGCGGCTTCCGATTGCGTGGCGGAGCCGATGTCTTCGCCGGTCTTGGTCGAGAACGTCTTCGTGCTGGCGACGCCCGTGCACGACTCCTGGCCCGAGTTTTTATCGACGCCGAGATCGTAGATCACCGACGAGCCGATCATCAGATAGTCGGCCGTCGCGTCCTTGCGCGCGTAGTCGACGTACTTGGTGAGTTCCGCGCCGTTCTCCAACTGATCCAGCGTGATGGCGCGGTCGCCGAAGTAGCGGCTCTTGAAGATCGCGTTGTCGAGCACCTTGATGTCGAGATCGCCGAGCTGGCCTTTCAGCTCGTTATACGTGTAGTTCTTGCGGTCGGGTCCGGTGTTTTGCGGCTGGTACTTCACGAGCTTGCGGAAGTACGTGTTGTCGTGATCTTCGGCGTTCACGTTATGCGCGTAAGCCGAATTCGACGATGACGCCGCCGCGACCCGGCTGCTCGCCGCAGCGGCCACCTGACGGGACGCTGCGCCCGCCGCCTGATGACTGTTCTGGCTCGAAGCATCGAGCCGGCCCGAGCCGCTCGCGGACATTGCCGCCGCGTTTCCGTAGCTGTCTTGCGCGGCGCCCGCGACGTTCGCGTTGTACGCAGCGTTCACGTGATTGGCCGACTTGTCGTTCACGGCGAACGCGACCTGTTCCTTCGACGCATAAGCGGCATCGCTGCTCGCCGCATACGCGGCATGTTTCGAACTCGACGCGGCTTCCTTTTCGTTGTAATGCGAGCCGGCTTCGTGGCGGAATTCAGTGAGTTCTTCGAGCGGGGCGCGAAGATTGGTCGGCGTGGTGAAGAACTCGTCCATCATCACGAGAATCGGCTGACTGCGCGTGGCGTTCGTGTTCAGCGCGAGACCGAGATCGCTGATCTCGCTGCGCAGCGCCTTGTCGTCCATGCGAAGCGTCACCTTGACCTGATACTGGCCGTCGGCGGAACTCGGTGTGACGTCATAGAACGCTTCGTCGCCGATCTGCACGACGAGGTCGTCGAGCTTCGCCTGCACGTCGGCGTTGCGGCTCGTTCCCGCGCCGACGACCCTGTCGAGCGCGGACAGCACCGCATTGCGCTTCGCCTGACGCAGCGCCACGGTACGCACGGAGTTGACGTCGCCCGTGATCGCAGCGGAACCGACGCCGCGTGCCTCGATATCGAGCGCGTGGGCGCAAGGCGTGATGACGAGCGCCGCGACCGCGACGCTCAGCAGTTTCTGTTTGAAGAAAGTCATGTCGTTGCGTGTGATGGATTACTTGTCGTTCGGAAGAGAGACGGACACGTCGCCGGCACGCACCACCGTGCCTGTCGACGTTTCGACGATCGAGGTATCGCCGGCCTTCGCGAGCGGCCGCATGAGCCCGAAGCGCATGAGCAGCGCTTCGTATTCGCTCGACGACCGAAGCGGATCGAGATAGGAATCGGCATCGAGGCGCGTGATGTCGCGCATGCCGTGATTCATCGCGCTTTCCAGCGCAGCCAGCGCGTCGATGCGATTGCCCACTGCCGAACGCGCGTCGGCGGCGATCATCCAGGCATCGACATCGTTCGGATTGGAGGCAGTGAGTTTGTCGGCGAGCGATGCCGCCTGGCCGAAGTTCTTGTGTTCGAGTTCTGTGCGCACCGTCGCGACGGTCACCGGGACGTCGCCTTCACGCGTGGACTGGCTTTTCTCGCTGTCTTTGCACGCCGACACGCCAAGCGCGAGGGCGAGCAGAAGCGGCGCAACATGAATGCTGCGAAACTGCATGGGTTGGTCTCCCCGTACTGGAAAATCGTGCTGCACCTGAGGTGCTTTTGTTCGTGTTCTGCTAGTGACTACAGCCGGCCCTCGTATGAGCCTCGAATTCTTTTGGATGTCTAATTAAAGCGAAAGCTTTCTCTCAGCGAAATGTCTGGACCCCGCGCAGTATCACGACTTACTGATTAGCCACTCACCCCGTGCGCTCATGCGATGTTTATCTTTCTGAGTTGGATAAGAGCATATCATGTGCTTATCAATTCGATAAGAATCGTCTGAAGTTTTTTTGGCGCGTTTTTACAGAGAATTGAAAGATGTTCCCGGCGAACGGCTCGCCAGATAAAAAACCCTAAAGTCGGCGCGAAGGCTGCCGTTAATAACCGCCTTCGAATATCGAGTGAGTCGCGATGATGCACACCTCTGGCTTAGACCGCTGCCACGCAGTCGATCTCGATGTCGAAACGTCCGGGCCATGCGGGCACGTTGATGAAGATGCGGGCAGGCGGCTCCGGTCCGAAGAAGCGCGCATAGATCTCGTTGACGACGGGAAACAGTTCGACCGACGTGCAATAGACATTGCACTTGAGCACCTGATCCAGCGACGATCCCGCCGTCTCGACGCACAGCTTCAGTTGCTCCAGCACGCGTTGCGTCTGCTGTTCGATGGGCGCATCGAGCACTTCGCCGGTCTGCGGATCGAAGGGCGGAAGACCGGACACGTAGACCGTGTCGCCATGACGCGTGGCAACGGAGGTCGGCGCCTTCCAGCGCTCGAGCCAGCTGGACAACGGTTCCACACGAATGATTTCGCGTGCCATCTGCTGCTCCTTGAATGCAAGACGTTTCCTGCGGCATACAAAATGCCAACGGCTATCGCCGCCCGCACGATATGCCGTGTGCTGTTGCACTGCAAAAATGCGAAGCGACCGCGCGCATCTAGTTGATTCTCCGCGAAATCAAAGGCGCGCGCATCGGAGGAGCCGGCAGCGTGCTCCGTCCCGATAACGCCTACAATCTCGCGTCTCTTAGTCCAAACGGATTCCGCCCATGTCCCGATTCGTCCCCGTCGCGCTCGAACACGCGAGCCGCCTCGTCAATCATGGCCCGACCGTGCTCGTGACGAGCGCCCACGGCGAGCGCCGCAACATAATGGCCGCCGCCTGGTCGATGCCCGTCGAATTCACGCCGCCGCGCATCGCTATCGTGATCGACAAGAGCACGTACACGCGCGAACTCATCGCGGCGAGCGGATCGTTCGGCGTCTGTGTGCCGGGAGCGGCGGCGATCGACCTGACGTATGCCGTTGGCACGGCGAGCGGCCGCGACATCGACAAGTTCGATGCATTCGGTATTCAATCGACAAAAGGCCAAATACTCGGCGTGCCGCTCATCGAGCAGGACTGCGCCGCGTGGCTCGAATGCCGGCTGATCAGCGAGCCGCATACGGAAGCCGCGTACGACACGTGTTTCGCGGAAGTCGTCGCGGCCGCGGCGGACGAGCGCGTGTTTGCGAACGGCCACTGGAGTCTCGATGAATCGAATGCAGAATTACATACGATTCACCATTTGGGCGCGGGGAAATTCGCGCGGGCATCGGACGTGCGGCAGGCGAGGGCACTGCCGCGTTGATCGCGCATCGCCCGCGAGAGGTCATGACTTGCGATTCGGCTCGGCCTCGGTATCCGTGCCGGTCTTGCCATCGCTTCGATTGGTGACGGCGCCGGTCTCGTCGAGAAGATCGTCGAGGTCGTCGCTATCGGCGTCCGATGGTTCATCGGGTGGCGTGGACATCAATTGAATAACGCATGCCACATTGTCATGTGGTGCGGGCACGTATGCCCCGAGGCGTGAAGTCGTCAAGATGTCCTCCAGTGTCTGAGATGGCATAAGCGCGGGAATCGATCAGCAAGCGCTTTGCCTGCATCGGCACGTTTGCGCCTTTGCGCCGCCGAATGACGCAATACTTTGAGAGTGACTTGCGATGAACCTGCACCGCCTCGATCTGGTTTCTCTGTCCCTGTTCAGTCTGATCGTCCGGGCCGGCAGCATCAGCAAAGGCGCGGCACTGGCCAATCTGGCGGTCGGAGCGGCGAGCAAGCGCATCTCGGACCTCGAAGGGGCCGTGGGCGCGAGCCTTCTGGAACGCCATTCTCGCGGCGTCACGCGCAGCGTCGCGGGGCAGGCCTTGTACGATCACGCGCAACGCATTCTTCACGATGTCGACCGGCTCGCCGCCGATCTATCGGACTATGCGTCCGGCATGGTCGGCATCGTGCGACTATGGGCGAACACGTCAGCGATCACGCAGTTCCTGCCGTCCGACATCGCGAGCTTCACGGAGGCGAACCCGGGCATACGCATCGAGCTGGAAGAGCAAAACAGCAGGGACATCGTGCTCGCGTTGCTCGACGGCCGTGCGGATCTCGGCATCTTCGCGGACCGCACGCCGGCCCTGGGCATTCACTTGACGAACTATCACGCCGATCGCCTCGTGCTCGTCATGCCCCGGTCGCATCCTTTGGCCGCGCGGCGTTCCATCGCCTTCGAAGAAGCACTCGAATACGACTTCGTGAGTCTTTCGAAGGGCACCTCGCTCGCCGAACGCATGCAGATGGAAGCGGAAGCGCTGGGGCGGCATCTCAAGTTGCGCATCCGGGTACGCAGCTTCGACGCCATGCTTCAAATGGTTGCGGCGGGCATGGGCGTCGCGGTGCTTCCATCGCTGGCCGTGCATGCGCTCGTGCGATCGCTCAATCTGCGTCAGGTTCCCCTGAAGGACGCATGGACCGAGCGCCAGCTTTTGATCGGCATGCGGGACCCGAATGCAGTTTCGCGCCACGTGCGCCTTCTCGTCGATCATCTCTGCAAGACGCAGAGTAGTCGGTCGACATCGAACTGACACCGCTTCAGCTTTCGCAGACCGCGAAAGCTCGTTTCGCCTCTTTGCGCTTCTCCGTCGTAGGCCGCGCCATCAGTATGTCTCCATGCGCCACCAGAGCGCCCGATTCTTATTGGCAGCCGCACTCCATGCATAGCGATGAGCGCACGGAGTCCGGCGATAACCGGAGACGAACATGAACGAGACCCTATCGGCCAGCATCGACCTGCCGACTCCCGACGAAGCGCGCACCGTGCGCAAGGTCGCATGGCGAATCATGCCCCTCATCATGGTTTGCTATCTGTTCGCATTCTTCGACCGCATCAACATCAGCTTCGCCAAATTCGCGCTTCAAAGCGATCTCGGCCTGACCGATACGGCCTATGGCCTCGGCGCGGGTCTTTTCGTCGTGGGCTATGTGCTTTTCGAAGTGCCCAGCAACATGATGCTTTACAAGGTCGGCGCGCGCCGCTGGATCTGCCGGATCATGATTTCGTGGGGCATCGCGACTGCGTTGATGGCCTTCGTGCAGACCGAATGGCAGTTCTACACGCTGCGCTTTCTGATCGGCGCGATGGAAGCGGGCTTCGCACCCGGCGTCCTTTTCTATCTGACGCTATGGTTTCCGGTGGCGTATCGCGGCCGCATCACGTCCATGCTGTTTCTGGCTTCGGCGTTCGCGGGGATTCTCGGCGGTCCTGTCGCGGGTCTCGTACTGGCGAACATGGAAGGCGTGCTCGGCATGCGCGGCTGGCACTGGCTCTTTCTGGTCGGCGGCTTGCCCTGTGTGGCGCTCGGCTATCTCGTGTTCAAGGTGCTGAAGGACCGCATCGAAGACGCGACGTGGCTCACGCGCGATGAACAGGCCATGCTGTCGAACCGGATCGCCGATCAAAACCGGCACATCGGCGGACACTCGCTGATCGGCGCGCTGAAGACGCCCGGCTTTCTCAAACTCGGGCTCGTCTACTTCATGATCCAGGTCTGCTCTTACGGCCTCAATTTCTGGGCGCCTCATCTGATTCGCACGTCGGGCATCACGCATCCGACGACGATCGGCTTCCTCACCGCCGTCCCGTATCTGTGCGGCGCGATCACGATGGTCGCGGTCGGCCGCCTGTCCGATGCGAGCGGCCATCGCAGCCGTTTCGTCGCGGGGCTGATGCTGCTCGCTGCAATCGGCTTCCTGTGCGCCGGTATCTTCGACAAGCACACGAGCCTTCTGATCGCCGCGCTCGCGGTGATGGGCGCGGGCATCATCGCGTCCGTTCCGGCCTTCTGGGCGCTGCCGCCGAAGCTCGTGACGGGCGCGGGCGCAGCAGGCGGCATCGCGCTCATCAACACGCTGGGTCAACTGGGCGGCATCGTCAGCCCGGTGATGGTGGGCCATATCAAGGACGTCACGGGCAGCACGACACCGGCGCTGTATGTGATCGGCGGCATTGCGCTCGTCTGCGCGGCCATGTTGATCTTCGCCTTGCCCGCAAGACTGCGCGTGCGCGAAGAACATGCCGTTGCGCGATAAATGCGCAATCATCGTAAAGCCCCGAGATAGGGAAGACATCTGAAGGAGCATCACCCATGAACAACGTCATGTCCGCTGCCGCTTTGCAAGGCGTGCGCGTCATCGAGATGGGGCAGCTGATCGCAGGGCCCTTCGCAGGCAAGACGCTCGGCGAGTTCGGCGCGGACGTCATCAAGATCGAAGCGCCCGGCAGCGGCGACCCGTTGCGCAACTGGCGTCTCATCAAGGACGGCACATCGGTATGGTGGCAAGTGCAATCGCGCAACAAGCGCTCCATCGCGCTCGATCTGCGCAGTCCGGAAGGCTAGGACATCGCCCGCAAGCTGATTGCCGAAGCGGACGTGCTGATCGAAAACTTCCGTCCGGGCACGCTCGAACGCTGGGGGCTCGGTTGGGACGAACTGTCGAGCGTCAATCCCGGCCTCGTCATGCTGCGCATCTCGGGCTATGGGCAGACCGGGCCTTTTCGTGATCTGCCGGGCTTCGGCGCGATCGGCGAAGCGATGGGCGGGCTGCGGCATCTGACCGGCGAGCCTGGGCGGGTGCCGGTGCGTTGCGGCATCTCCATCGGCGATACGCTCGCGGCGCTGCACGGCACCATCGGCATTCTCACTGCGCTTTATCATCGCAAGGTGAATGGCGGGAAGGGGCAAGTCATCGATGTCGCGTTGAACGAGGCCGTCTTCAACGTGATGGAGAGCCTGATTCCCGAGTACAGCGCGTTCGGCGCGGTGCGGGAAGCAGCGGGCAGCGCGCTGCCGGGCATTGCGCCGTCGAATGCGTATCGCTGTTCGGACGGGTACGTGCTGATCGCGGGCAATGGCGACAGCATCTTCAAGCGTTTGATGCAGACCATCGGCCGCGACGATCTGGGCGCGGCGCCCGATCTCGCGGATAACGCGGGACGTGTCGCACGCGCTGACGAACTCGATCGGGCCATCGAAGCGTGGACGCTCACGCAACCCGTGCAGCATATCCTCGAAAGTCTCGGCGCGGCGGGCGTGCCGGCGGGCAAGGTCTACACGGCGCAGGACATCGCGGAAGATCCGCATTACCGCGCGCGCGACATGATCCTTTCTCAAACCACGCGCGACGGTTACGAAGTAGAAGTGCCGGGCGTCGTGCCGAAGCTGCTCGGCACGCCGGGCACGGTGCGCAGTTCGGCCCCCGGACTCGGCGACGACACCGACGACGTCCTGCGGGAACTCGGTTATTCGACGCAAGATATCGCCGCATTGCGCGGCAGAAAGGTGGTCGCATGAAGCTCTGGAACGGCGCCGGACGGCGCATCTACATGCAGGAAGTCGGCACGCGCGATGGCCTCCAGGCGGAGTCCGCGTTCGTTGCGACGGAAGAGAAAATCGCGCTCGTCGATGCCTTGTCGCGCGCCGGCGTGGCGAAGATCGAAGTGACCGCGTTCGTTTCGCCTAGGGTGATTCCTGCCTTGAGCGATGCGGATGCCGTGCTGCGCGGCATCGAGCGCCGGCCAGGCGTCGTGTACAGCGCGCTCGTGCCGAACGTGCGCGGCGCGGAGCGGGCAATCGAAGCCCGCGCGGACGAATTGAATCTCGTGATGTCCGCGAGCGAAACGCACAATCTCGCGAACCTGCGAATGACGCGCAGCCAGTCGTTCGACGCGCTCTCGGCGGTGGCCCATATCGCACGCGATACGGGTGTCGCGATAAATGTTTCGTTATCCTGTGCATTTGGTTGCCCGATGGAGGGCAACGTGGCCGAGTCCACCGTGATGGAGTGGTGCGACGCTTTCATCGGCACGATCGGCGCGCGCGGCGTCACGTTATGCGATACCACCGGCATGGCGTATCCGACTCAGGTGGCCGCGCTCGCGAGCGCGTTTCGCACGCGCTGGCCGGACACCGAACTCACGCTGCACTTTCACAACACGCGCGGCATGGGACTCGCGAACGTGCTCGCGGGCATCGACGCGGGAGCGCACCGGTTCGATGCGTCGCTCGGCGGCATCGGCGGATGTCCGTATGCGCCGGGCGCGACGGGCAACGTGTGCAGCGAGGAGATCGTGCATGCGCTTGAACTCATGGGCTACGACACGGGCGTGAATCTCGGCGGCCTCATCGATGCCGCGAAGCGCCTGCCCGCGCTCATCGGCCATGACATTCCTAGCCAGATCGTGAAGGCCGGCCGCCGCCTCGACTTGCATCGCCCGCCGGCCGACTTCGGAGCGATCCGTGAACGCGCGCATGGCCGGCCGTTGCCGGCGGCACCGCAAGTTTGAATATCACTTGCCGTACATGTGGAAGTCGAAGTATTTGGCTTCGATCTTGCGATCCATCCCGTCACCGCAGCCTACGCGAAGCAGCGCGTCGCGGTGAGAGCCTTCGCGCCCGCCGTGCAGGACCAGCTTTAAATCGTGACGAACGCATTGCAGCCGATGCCCGTCGTCGCTGAAACGTTCTGCGCGGAAGTCAAAGAAGCCTTTGCGAAAGTCGTGAAAGCGTAAGCCCCTATCAATACGTTCGAAAGCATTCACTAATGCGACTTACCTGATGCAGTGAATGCGCGATGCATGCAGGTATGAGGACTGCTATCTCGCGTGCTCCAGCGTGGCATCGAAGGAGCGAATGTGATTGCGATACGCCGGCTTTCGGCATGGACATGCCGGCTCGGCGCGACGTGCGTAGTCGCGCTGTACGCCCTGTGCGCGTGGGCCGACAACGGAACATCGGAGAGTCAGGAAGCGGTGGCGCACGAATCGGCACCGCTCGCGTATTTTTTGCGCAGCAAGGGACCGGCTGCACATCCGGTGCTGCGCCTCGACTGGATACTCACGGCTATCTGCTGTTTCGTGTGTCTCGCCATCGCGGTGATGCTCATCATCGCCATGTTCCGGCGTCGCAAGCAGCAGGACCCGCGCGCGCTGACATCGAAAGGCGGCGTGAGCTTCGTCTATGTCGGCACCGCTATTTCGACGGTCGCGCTGCTGGGCATCGGCGTCTACATGCTGATGGTGCTGGCCGAAGTCGCCGATCCGCCGCGCACGCCCGCGCTCACCGTCACCGTGACCGCGTATGACTGGTGGTGGAAAGTCGACTACGGCGACGGCCCGACTCACTTCACGACCGCCAATGAACTGCACATTCCCGTAGGCGTGCCGGTGCTCGTGCAACTCAAGAGCGCCGACGTGATTCACGCTTTCTGGGTGCCTGAACTATCCGGCAAGACGCAGACGATACCGGGCGTCGTGAATCGGCAGTGGATTCAGGCGGATCGCCCGGGCGTGTTTCGCGGGCAATGCACGCAGTATTGCGGCTTGCAGCACGCACACATGGCCTTCGAGGTTTATGCAGAGCCGCAAGCGGAATTCGAACGATGGATGACCGCTCAACGCGCGCCTGCGCCTGCGCCGTCCACGGTGCAGGCCGTGCGCGGCGCGAAGCTCTTCGAAGAGCGGTGCGCGGGCTGTCATACGGTGCGCGGCAGCCCGGCCGCCGGCGTGCAGGCACCGGATCTCACGCATGTGCTGTCGCGCAGGCTGATCGCGGCGGGTACGGTCGTCAATACGCCGGACAATCTGATGAACTGGGTTCAGCACGTGCAGGAGATCAAGCCCGGAACGCTCATGCCCGACATGAAACTCACGCCCGCCGAAGCGGGGGATTTGTCGGCGTATCTCGCTGCTCTCAGGTAAGGAAGACACGATGTCCGCAACGAGCGATCGCAGCATGAAGCAGATGGACCGCGTCGCGTTCCGTCGAGAGCCGGACTTTGGCCGCGTGCCGCAAGGTTCGGAAGACGAGAAGCGTTTGCGCGAGATATGGGAAGGCGAATCGGGCTGGCGCGGCTTCATCACGACGGTCGATCACAAGAAGATCGGCTTGCGCTATATCGTCACCGCGTTCGTGTTTCTGCTGATCGGTGGCGTCGAAGCATTATTGATGCGTCTGCAGCTCGCGCGGCCCAACGAAACGCTGCTCACGCCCGACCAGTACGCGCAACTCTTCACGATGCACGGCGTGACGATGATCTTTCTGTACGCGCTGCCGGTGCTGAGTGGATTCGCCAACTTTCTGTGGCCGCTCATGCTCGGTTCGCGCGACATGGCGTTTCCTCGCCTCAATGCGCTTTCGTACTGGGTGTTTCTGTTCGCAGGCGTGTTTCTGTATTGCAGCTTCCCGTTCGGTCAGGCGCCCAATGCGGGATGGTTCAACTACGTGCCGCTGTCGTCGCTCGAATATAGCCGTGGCCCGAATATCGATGTCTATTCGCTCGGCATGGTGCTGCTCGGCATATCGACGACCGTGGGCGCAGTGAATTTCGTCGTGACGCTCTTTCGCATGCGCGCGGTGGGCATGTCGGTGGACCGGCTGCCGATCATCGTATGGGGCACGCTGACGGTCTCGTTCGCGAACCTGCTCGCCGTGCCCGCCGTGAGCCTCGCGTTCTTCCTGCTATGGATGGATCGCAACATCGGCACGCATTTCTTCGACGTCGCCGCCGACGGCCGCCCGTTGCTCTGGCAACACCTCTTCTGGATGTTCGCGCATCCGTGGGTCTACGTGGTCGTGCTGCCTGCGATGGGCATCGTCTCCGACGCGTTGCCGACGTTCAGCAGGCGTCCGCTCGTCGCGTATGCGGCGGTCGCGATGTCCACCGTCGCCACGATGATCATCGGCTTCGAAGTATGGATTCATCACATGTTCGCAACCGGCATCGCGCCGCTCGCGCTCGCGTTCTTCGGCGCAGCGAGCGTGCTCATCACGATACCGAGCGCGGTCGCCGTCTTCGCATGGATCGCGACGATATGGATGGGCCGCCCCGTCTTCACCGTGCCGTTCCTCTACTTCGCGAGCTTCGTGCTGATGTTCGTGATCGGCGGTGTATCGGGCGTGATGACGGCCGCCGTGCCGCTCGACTGGCAACTCAACGAAACTTACTTCGTCGTGGCGCATTTGCATTACGTGCTGCTCGGCATCAACGTGTTTCCGGTATTCGGCGGCATAACTTACTGGTTTCCGAAATTCACCGGGCGGCTCATGAACGAGACCATCGGGAAGATCGCGTTCTGGATCGTCTTCGTGGGCTTCAATCTCGGCTTCTTTCCGATGCACATCTCGGGCCTTCTCGGCATGCCGCGCCGCATTTACACGTATCCGGACGGCATGGGTTGGGACACGTCGAATCTCATTACGACGATAGGTTCATTCCTGCTGGGCATCGGTGTACTGGTGTTCGCGGTGAACGCGCTCGTCTCCGCACGACGCGGAAAGATCGCGCCGTCGAATCCGTGGGATGCGCCCGGCCTCGAATGGTCGCTGCCTTCGCCGCCGCCGCCGTACAACTTCGCGGTGCTTCCGATTGTCGAGTCGCGTCATCCGATGTGGGAGGATCGTTTGCAGCGGTCGGGACGGCGCTCGAGTCTCGAAGAAGGTTACCTGCTTCATCAAGGGCGCGAGTCGCTCGGCGTGCATCCGTTCACCGGCAAGCCCGATGTCATTCTCAAGATGCCGGACGACGCGTGGTCTCCGTTCTTCCTCGGACTCTTCACCGCGCTGACGTTTCTCGGCATGCTGCTGCGATCGCCGTCGATGACGCTCGCCGCATTCGCCGCGAGCGGCGCGACGCTCATTGCATGGATGTGGCCTCGTCGATCGCTCGCGCAACGTGAACCGCCCAAGCCGGAACAAACCACGCCGGCACGCAGCGCGAAGAAGCGGGACGCGCTTCCCGTCGGCAGCGCGGGCGAACATTCGGGCGGATGGTGGGGCGTGCTCGCGCTCGTCGTGACCGAGGCGAGTCTCTTCGGTTATCTCATCTTCGCGTATTTCTATTCGCAATCGCAGACGCAACTCGCGTGGCCGCCCGAAGGCATGCCGAAGATCGGCATCGGCGCAATGAGTACGGCGGTGCTGATATTGAGCAGTGTGTTCGCGTGGCTGTCCGAACGCACGCTCAGGAAAAGCCGCACACGACCGGCGTTCTGGCTGATGGTTATCGCCATTCTGCTCGGGTGTCTCTTCGTCGGCATTCAGATGAAGGAATGGCACGATCATGCATATGGCGTGAGCGCCCATCTATACGGCTCTCTGTACTACACGATCACCGGCTTCCATCTGGCGCACGTGCTCGTCGGCATCGTGATTCTGGTGTTGCTGGCCACATGGATCGCGCTCGGTTACTTCGATGCCGAGCGCAATGCGCCCATGCGTATCGGCGGCTTGTACTGGCACTTCGTCGATGTCGTATGGCTCTTCATCTTCACTTCGCTTTACGTGACGCCGTTCTGGCTGAGGGGCCATTGATGCAGGGCTCCGCATCCGACGCGCTGAAACTCACTCACGCTGAAAAGCGCCGCCTTGCATGGTGCGCGGGCGCCGGCTTTTTCCTTTCGCCGGGCGCGTGGCTCTTACAAGTGATCGTCTCCGAAACGATCTCCGCGCAGACCTGCGACACGACCGTGCCGCTCGACTCTCCCGGCGTTGCGCATATGCACGCCTGGTTGTGGGCGATATCCATCGTCGCGCTGCTTATTTCCTTCGTATGCGCGGCGCTTGCTTTGCGCGGCTTCATCTTTTTGCATAAGAAACATCGACGCATGAAGGAGCGGACGAAAGACAGTGAGTTGAAAGAAGAGCCGCCTCGTGAAGAAGAGGAAATCAGCCGCAAGCGCTTTATTGCGTTATGCAGTGCGTTGATCGGTTGCGGATTCGTCGTCGGAATCGTATTCACGATCCTTGCGGAAGTGTTTCTCGTCTCTTGCAGTCAATGGCATTGATATGAACGCGCCAAGAAGCTCGACACGCCTTATCGCCTCGATGCTGCTCGCAGCGGCCACGGTGCTCGCCGGATGCAGCGGAAGCGCGGACGATCATCTTCCGCGCGACATCGACGCGCAATCACCGATGACGAGTGACCCGAAGCTCATCGCACGCGGCGAATATCTCGCAAAGGTGGGCGATTGCGCGGCCTGTCACGATGCCGCGGATCACACGCCGCTCGGCGGCGGCATGGCGGTCAATTCCCCGTTCGGGCCGATCTATGCCAGCAACATCACGCCCGATCCGGTATACGGCATCGGACGCTATACATTGAAGGAATTGTCGGACGCGATCCGCTATGGCAAGCGTCGCGACGGCAAGCGTCTTTATCCCGCGATGCCTTATGCGTCGTTCGCGCATATGACGGATGACGACGTAACCGCGCTCTATGCCTACCTCATGCACGGCCTCAAGCCCGCGGCGAAGCGCGCGCCCGAGACGCATCTGCCGTTTCCGTTCAATCAGCGCTGGGGCATGCTGTTCTGGGACTTCGCGTTCGGCAATCGCGATGAATACGCGCCGGACCGGAAGCAGAGCGCGCAATGGAATCGCGGCGCTTATATCGTGCAAGGTCTCGGACATTGCGGCGCATGTCACACGCCGCGCGGCCCTGCTTATAACGAGCTTGGCTATAGCGAAAAGTCACCGCTGTATCTGACTGGCGGCGCGAACGATCACTGGCTGGCGCCGAATCTCACAGGCGATCCGGGAAGCGGATTGGGGCGATGGTCGCAACAGGACATCGTCGATTTCTTGCGCACGGGACACGGCGCCGGAGCAATCGCCTTCGGTGCGATGGCGCCCGCGATCGAAGAGAGCACGCAATACATGACGAATGCCGACTTGAACGCGATAGCGGTGTATCTCAAGTCACTGCCGCCGCAGCACAGGTACGGCAGCTATGACAACAACGCGCACGCCAAAGTGCAGACCGAGCGAAGCCTGAAGACCGGCGAGAAGGAATTGCCCGGCGCTGGCGTGTATCTGTCGTTCTGCGCGCGTTGTCATCAGGCCGATGGAAGCGGGCAACCCGGCAAGGCAGCGGCGCTTGCGGGCAATCCTGCCGTGCTGTCGGATGACCCGACCTCCGTCATGCGTATCGTCATTGAAGGAAGCAAGAGTCCGGCGACCGGGACCGGGCCTGCCGTGCAGAAGATGCCGGGCTTTAACGATCAACTCACGTCGAGTCAGATCGCAGACGTGGTCACGTTCATCAGGGGCACATGGGGTAATCACGCGAGGCCGGTGTCGGATCGGCAGGTCGAGCGGCTTCGTTCGGCAATTCATAAATAAGCATCGATTTAACGCAGGACAGCTTCTGCAATACCGGCGAATGCGCAAAGCATGACCACGACGAGCGGCGGAACCTTCCAGCGCGTCAGAAGAAAGAAGCCAATGACGGCAATGGCGAAGTCGGAGCGGGTATTCACTGCGCTGGTCCAGACCGGCGAGTAGAGCGCCATTGCCAGCAGTCCGACGACGGCCGCATTCACGCCCGACAACGCAGCGGCCGTGGACGGGCGCGCCCGCAACGCTTGCCAGTAAGGCAATGCGGCAAGCACGAGAAGCAGACCGGGCAGGAAGATGCCGACCGTCGCAAGCATGGCGCCGCAAAGGTGACTTTGCATCGCGGTCATGGTCCAGCCAAGAAAGGCAGCGAACGTGAACAGCGGACCTGGAACGGCCTGCGCGGCGCCATATCCCGCGAGAAATGCATTCGACGATACCCAGCCCGTCGCCACGGTTTCCTGCTGAAGAAGCGGCAGCACGACGTGACCGCCGCCGAAGACCAGCGCGCCCGAGCGATAGAACGCATCGAATATCCGGACCGTGTGCGTTGAATCGATCGACGCGAGTGCCGGGAGCCCGACGAGAAGCGCACAGAAGACAATGAGCGCGAGTGCGCCTGCGAAACGCGACACGCGAAACTCATGCGTGTGCTCGTGCGTCGTTGCGATGCTCACCGGTCCGCTCGTCCTGTACCATGCAACGCCGAGCAGCGCACCCAGCAAGATAGCGATGAGTTGCGCGTAAGCGGTATCGATAAGGGCGAGCAATGCGATTGTCGCGAGCGCGATTCCTGCCCGCCGATGATCCGGACACAATCGCCGCGCCATTTCCCACACGGCTTGCGCAACGACCGCAACCGCGACGAGTTTCAGCCCGTGAATCAGGCCGCTGCCGAATGGGCCGCGCATCGACGGAGCAATGCTTGCAAAGCCGATCAGCAGCGCAACCGATGGCAGCGTGAAGCCGCACCATGCCGCGATGCCGCCGAGCCAGCCCGCACGCAAGAGGCCGATGGAGAAACCCGCCTGACTGCTCGCGGGTCCGGGCAGGAACTGACAAAGGCCGACGAGATCGGTAAAGGTTTCGTCGTTGAGCCAGTGACGCCGCTCGACGAACTCACGGCGAAAATAGCCGATGTGCGCGACCGGTCCGCCGAACGACGTCAATCCGAGTTTAAAAAAGACCAGAAGTACTTCAAGTGCCGTGCCCGCGCGGCGATTGCGCGCCGACATGTTTGCTTCCATAGTGCGTTGGCTCACTCAAATGCCTCGTGCAAATACAAGGCGATGGTGAGCAACGATACACTGGCGCAGCGCCCGCGTGTGTGCATGGCGCGTGCGTTGCGCCTTTTGCATCTATTTGAGTCCGCCGACTATGCGCTCCATTTCGTCCTCGCCGAAAGCGCGCATCGTCGTCGTGCGTACGTTGCCTATTCCGCCGAGCGCCAGTCCAAGACGTGTTGCCGTTTCGTCGTCGGGTGAGTCGAAGGAGACAACGAGATCGTAGGAGCCGAGCGTCCAGTGCATCGCGCCGATGGTTACGCCCATTGCCTTGCTCGATTCGCGGAATGCGCGCGCCCGATTCACGGTGTCCTTGGCGGTACGCACGCCCTGATCGGTCCAGTTGAGCAGCATGATGTAAGTGGCCATGTTGTCCTCTCGAAGTGAAGTGAATCTGCCGCACGCGTGAATCGTGGCCGGTCCGTGAAGGACGGCCAGCGCAACACGACGTGCGCCGGATTTTCCATGCGTGCATAAAGACGCAAAGACGAAGGAAGACAAGGCGGCATTGCGCCTATGGGACGGGCGCTTACGCAGCAACGCCGCAGATAAAGGAACATCGTTTGAATGTTTCGCGTTCCGGCCTGGCACTTGGCGTTTAAGGCGACCGTCAGGTGCCAAAAAAATTATAGGCGACGCTCGAGCGTGCAAGAGCCGTCTATCGTCTGACAACATCGCGTATTTTCCGGGTGCATCTGTCGTATTGCTTACGTCGAAAGAGCGATGTAGTGAATTAGCAAGGTGAATTAACTCCAGCGGCGTCAAAACGCAGCGCTTATCCGCCAAGTTTTGTTTCATTAAGCGCTTGATAAGACCGCACTGGTTAACGTCCATGCTGGCACGAAGAACATCTACACGGACCGCACTATGTCACCCAAGCAGGTCAAGACCTTAGTCAAAGTTTCATGGCGGAATCTCTCATCCCGCCGTTTTCACTGGAGGCATGGCGTCGAGGCCCGAATGATCCGCCGCGCGATCGAAGAGAAGCACGGAAGAACGGACCCCGCTCAATTGCGGCTCGCCGATGCCTACGCATCCGACGTATTCGGCGACGCGTGTTACGCACCGTGGCTGCACGTCTATACGGCGCTGAGCGGCAAGTTCAAGGAAGGCTGGATTCCCGATAACTATTACGGCTGGGTCGTCGTTCCGAAACTGAAGGGACTCTACGGTCAGGTCTCGCACCTCAAGCCGGTTGCGCGGCTCCTCTTTCGCGACGACGCATTCCCGGATATCGCGTACTACGTGAACGGCATTTTCTATACCGCCGATCATATTGCCATTCCGGATTCGGAAGTCGCGAACATCGTGTTCCGCAGCACGGATAGCGTCGCGTTCAAGCTCGATCAGACGTCGCAAGGCAAGGGCGTCTTTCTGATGGATCGCAGAGAGTTCGATGTCGCGCGCATCCGCCAGCTCGGCAACGGCGTGCTGCAACGATTCATCGTGCAGCACGCATGGTTCGATCAGTTCGCATCGAAGGCGGTCGCCACGGTGCGTCTGACCACCGTCGTCGACGATGCGGGCCACGTCTCGTTGCGCGCGTGTTTCCTGCGCCTCGGCCGCGCCGCCGACACGTATATCCGGCCCGACAGCGAAGTGTGCGTACCCATCGACCTCGCAACCGGACGCCTCTTCAGCAAGGGCTATCTGAGCGACTGGACGGATGCCCACGCGCATCCCGACTCGAAAGTCACTTTCGAAGGTCTGACGTTGCCCGCGTTTTCCGCATGTGCCGACAAGGTCGTCGAGCTTCATGCGAAGGTGCCGTTTGCGCGCTGTATCGGCTGGGATCTGACTGTGGATTCCGATGGGAAAGTCGTGATACTCGAATGGAACGCCGAACACAACGACGTGAAATTCAGCGAAGCGACGCAAGGTCCGTGCTTTGCCGATCTGGGATGGGAGGCGCTCAAGTTGTCGCAACGGGATCGGCGAGTATCGCTTGCCGATAGTCCCTAAGCGACACTACACGCGCGCGGGCTCCGCGGCCCCCGCGTTGACATCGCGCGAAATGATGATGGCGGCCGTCTCCGCGAATGCCTGCGCGAGTTCGAGGTCCGAGGCGGCAGGCTCACGCGTATCCGCGAAATACATGGCGAGCGCGCCGACGAGCCTGCCATCGCGCGTCTTGACCGGAAACGACCAGCATCCGCGATAACCGAATTGCGACGCGAGCCAGAGCCAGTTCCGCCATTTCGGCTCCATGAAAATGTCCGGCGTGATGACGGGCTGGTCCATCGCGACGGCGAGTCCGCAAGCCAGTGATTCCGGCGAAATGATGAAGCCATCGACGCAGCGCGCGTATTCGTCGGACATGCCCACGACATGCCGCAGCGTGTTGCCCTCTGCGATATAGAACGCGCAGCGCCGGCCATCGTCGGCTTGTGCGACGAGCGTCTCCGTGAGAATGCCGAGTGACGTTTCGATCGGCGCACCGCTCATCGCGGCCTGGAACGCGTCCCTTTGCGCGGCGATCCAATGCTGGCTTCGCTGCAACAAGCGTTCGCTGTCGCGCAATGCTTCTTCCGCCTGCTTGCGCGCGGTGACGTCGCTTGCAGCGCCCAGCCATTCCTTGATGTTCCCGGCGTCGTCGAGAATGGGCAACGCACGCGAAAGCGTCCATCCGAGCGTGCCGTCCAGCCGCCGCACGCGATGCTCCAGCTCGAACATATGCTTTCCCGCGACGGCGCGCTTGATCGCCGCCTGCACGTCGGCTTGATCGTCCGGATGAATGTAGCCGGTCATCCAGCCTTCGCTTGCGGCTTTCATGTCGGGCAGAAGGCCCCGGCCATTCAGTTCGAGCATCTCGGACCAGTCGGCGCTCATTCGATACACCACGTCGGAGCTTGCCGATACGAACGCCCTGAAGCGCATTTCGCTTTCGCGCAAAGCCGCAGCGGAGCGCGCCCGTTCGATGAGCGCGGCCACACGCGCAAGCAGTTCGCGCGGCGAGAATGGCTTCGCGACGTAGTCATCGGCGCCGGCCACCAAACCTTCGACGGCAGCCGTTTCGCCGGCACGCGCCGTCACGAGCATGACGGGCGTGCATTTCAAGGCGGGATCGGCGCGCACTCTGCGCAGCAGTTCGAAGCCGTCCATTCCGGGCATCATGACGTCGGCAAGCACCACGTCCGGACGCCAGCTTGCAATCAGGCCGAGCGCAGCGTCCGCCTCCGCTACGGTCTCGACGCTCCAGCGCTCGCCCAGCAGGCGGCGCAGATAACGGCGCACGTCCGCGTTGTCGTCGACGACCACGATGCGTCCGTTCTGCGGCGCGCCGATAAAGCTGGCCTCATGATGGCGGCCGACGAGATCCTCCAGCACGCCGACGGCTTCCGGCTTGATATCGGTTACCCATCGCGTCGCCTGTTCCGCAAGATCCGCGACGATGTCCTTCGACGGCATCGCGATGCCCCGCGCAGACGTTTGCTTCGTATAACGAAACGATTTGTAGGGCATCCAGATGGTGAACGCGGTTCCATGTCCTTCGCGGCTGCGTACGCGAATCTGTCCGCCCATGCGGCTGATCAGATCGTGAACGATGGACAGCCCGATGCCCGCGCCTTCGGCCGTGCGTGCGCGCGTGCCTCGAACGCGATGAAAACGCTTGAAGATATTCGGAAGCTCGTCGCTCGGAATGCCGACGCCCGTGTCCGAAATCACCACCTCCGCGTGAAGGCGCAAGGCGAGCAGCTGAACGGTGATGCTTCCTTCGAACGTGAACTTCAGCGCGTTCGCCAGCAGATTCGAAACGAGGCTGCGCCACATGTCGGGTTCGACCGGCACCAACGGCATTTCCGGGTCGGAATGAATCTGGAATTCCAGCCCCGCCGCTTCTATCGCGCTGCGGAAATGACTCGCGACATCCACCGTCAACATGCACAAGTCGGTGAGTGCAAGCTGGGGCGGCTGGCGGCGCGATTCGATCTGCGAGAAGTCGAGTAAGTTGGTGACGAGCGACTGCAGCCGCCGCGCATTGCTCGCCGCCACTTTCACTTCTTCGGCGAGCGGCGCGGGCAGCAGGTCCTTGCTGCGGACGAGTTCGTCGAGCGGCGCGAGAAGCAATGTGAGCGGCGTGCGAAATTCGTGGCTGACGTTGGCGAAGAACTCGGTCTTGGCGCGGTCGACATCGGCGAGCCGGTCGAGTCGTTCGCGCTCGCGTTCCTTCGCCTGTCCTTCGGCAAGGCCGGCCGAAATCTGACGCACGACCAGATCGATGAAGCTGCGATACGCCTCGTCCCACGGCCGATGCGGCGACAATGCAAGCACCACGACGCCGAGCGGAGGCTCATCGGTGGCGGCGCGAATCGGACGCAGTTGCGCGGTCTGTGGCGGCAGTCCGCCTCCACGCACATGAGGAACGGGGCTCAAGCCGGGGCAACGGTTCGCGAGATCGTCGATGAAGAGGCCTTCGCTACCGTCGATGATCGATCCCGACAACGCACTCGCGATCGGCCAGAGAGCGTCGCTATCGAGATCGAGAACGCGCGGCGCGCTGCCCGCACCGGCTTCGATTCCGGTCGACGCGGCGAGCGTTGCCTGCCTCGTTCGTTCGTCGATCAGATAGATCAGCGCGAACGGCACGTCCTGTGGATATGACGCGAGCGCTGTGCCAACGCGTTCGCAGGCGTCGAGCACGCCTTGCGCGCCCGCCAGTTTCGAAGTCAACGCGCGCAACGCCAGCAGGCGGCGCTCGGACACGACATTCTTGGTCGTCTCCCACACGCTGTTGAAGACGCCCACGACCGAGCCGGTCGCGTCGCGTATGGGCGAATACGAGAACGCAGCGAACACTTCTTCGAAGAAGCCGTAGCGCTGAACGAGCAGCGGATAATCGTCCCCGCTCGCGGCAATGCCTTCGCTCAGCACGCGCTGAACCAGCGGACCGATGTGCGGCCATATTTCGGGCCACGTTTCTTGAGCGGGTGCGCCGAGCGCTTGCGGATGCTTGCTCACGCCGAGGAAAGCGCGCCACGCGTCGTTATAGATCTGGATGAATTGCGGCCCCCACCACACGGCCATCGGCGTGGGCGCATCGAGCGCGGTGCGGGCGGCCGCGCGCAACGCTTCCGGCCAACTCACTGCCGGACCGAGCGCGCTGAGCGACCAGTCGATTTCGCGTGCGCGCGCCGCGACCTCGGCGGCATCGCCGAACGTTCGACGGATCGACTCCACTTCGGAGCGCATCCTGGGACGGGGCGTGCGCGCGACGAGTTCGCCGACGAGATGTCCGAGTTCGTGCAACGGAACGACCATGTCCGCCGCGCCCGAGTCGATGACTGCGGCGGGCATCGACGGCTGCTCCGCGGTCTCCTCGCTTTGCGCGAGCACGCGGCCGCCCGTGCGATGCAATTCCATTGCACCCAGCGCGCCGTCTCTTCCCATGCCGGACAGCACGATGGCGATGGCGCGCGTGGAAAAGCTGTGCGCGACGGATTCGAGAAAGCGATCGATAGGCCGCTCAATGGCGCCCGTCTCGCAAGGCGTCAATGCGTACGATCCATCAGGCAGCAGTTCGAGGAAAGCGCGCGGCGGGCATATCGCGATCTGGCCGGGGAGAATGGATGCGCCGGAGCGGGCCCATTGCACGGCGAACGGCAGACGCGAGTAAATCTCCGGGAGCGTGGAGTCGGGCGGAAGATGCAGCACGACGACAATCGGCACCTCGAAATCGGGCGGAAGCGTACGCAGAACTTCCAGTGCAGCCGCCGACCCGCCTGCCGAACCGACGAGCGCCAAGACATCGAAGTCAGCCATCTCGGTCGATGACGCCGAGCGAATATTCATATGAAATATCGCGATTGCCTTCAGACAATGTAGCAGCTATTCACGCCGTCCGAATGGAATGCACGCAATCGTCGTGCGCGACGCAGCACGGTCAGAATCGGCCGGTCCCGGCGAATCACTTCGCGACTCCGAAGGCGTATGACCTGCGACATTGCAGGCGCCTTTCGAAATGCGGCACGCGGAAAGCGGCTGCCAACGCGGACAGGGCAAACGGCGAGGAACGCGCGTATCGTGTTGCTTTTCTCAAGCCCTGCACCGATCGCCATGAACCTCAGTCGCCCTGACCGGACACGTTGTGCCGCAGTTGCCGCCACGTTTCTTACGCTCGCCCTGACGGGCTGCGCGTCGTCGTCGATGCAGTCGCGGGATTCATCGCGTGAGTCGCAAACGCAAAGTGCAAACGCGATGTCGCTCGATGCCGCCATCGCCGGATCGCAACGCAGCGAGCGAGCGGGTGCGCGGGATGTGTATCGCCATCCGAAAGAGACACTGCAATTCTTCGATCTCACTCCGACGCAAACGGTATTGGAAATAGCGCCGGGCGGAGGATGGTACACGGACATACTCGCGCCTTACCTGCGCGACTCCGGACACTTGTATGAAGCGCAATATCTAAGCACATCCGCCGAGCTTGCCGCAGAAGATCGCGAGACCGATGCGAATTATCGGCGCAAGCTCGCGAATGCTCCGGCGCTATACGGGAACACGGTCGTCGGTACGTTGCGGGCGGGTCAGTTCGAAGGCTTCGACGCGCACGAGCAATTCGACCGCGTCTTCACGTTTCGAAACATCCACAACTGGATCAAGGACGGACAGATCGATGCCAACCTGCGCGCGTTTTACGGTGCGCTCAAGCATGGCGGCGAACTCGGTGTCGAAGAACATAGAGCGAAGCCGGGAACGACGCTCCAGCAGATGATCGACTCGGGTTACGTGACCGAGGCGTTCGTCATCGAGCATGCGCAAGCGGCCGGCTTCGTGCTCGTCGCGCGCAGTGAGATCAATGCGAATCCGAAGGATACGAAGGACTATCCGCACGGCGTGTGGTCGCTGCCGCCGACTTACGAGGGCGGCAACGTCGATCGGGCACGCTATGCCGCAATCGGCGAGTCGGATCGCATGACACTCAAGTTCGTCAAGCCTTAGCGATATCGCGTGCAACTCAAGGCACTCGATCGTAAGCGCGGATGCAATGCGTTTGAATTCGCTCGTCGGAAACTCACTCCGATCAAAGTATTCGGCTCTTGCGGCGTTTAGCGCTGCTTTATGCGTTAATCAGTGCTAGGCCTCCCGGTGATCCGTCGTCGAAGGTATCTTGCCCCCACTATCGGAAAGATTCTTGCGAGGAGGGGGAACATGGAAGCAAAACGTATTGAACGCATTGCCTCGGCCTTGCGACGCGCCGCCGAGCAGGAAAGGCTGCTGCCTTATCAGCGCTTTCACGCGATGTTCGGGCCGGACGATCCACTGGCAACTCGGTACGATGCGCTCGAGAAAGCAGTGGCTTCGCTCGGCGAACTTTCGGCCGTTGACTATGGCGCGTTGCTCACGCTCTACAACGGACTGCCCGGGCCCGAATTCTTTCGCCGTGCGAGGAAGCACCGCTTCGACGATTATGTCTCCGTGATGGGCGCGGGCATTCATTGGGAGTCGATCAAGCGCAAACGGGCGCTGGTCGAAGTGGAACGCCGCCGCGTCTATGATGACGCCAAACTCAAGGCCGCAGCCCGCGTCGTCGAGACGGTGTGAGTGCGGTGAACATAGCGACGTGAGTGGGGACAAAGCCGTGTGCAGAGGCGTTGCCATGCACACGGCATCGGCGTTTGCGTCTGTCGAAAGAACTCCAGCGAGATTGCTCGTGAGTTCGCCTTCAAATCACTCTCCCTCGATCATGAGACCGAGGGAGATCGCTATTTACGAAGCGCAGATCCCGAGCGCTTCATGGAAGGGGTTGTAACGCGGTCCAGCGCGTCCATCCCGCCGCGCTGTTCGGCGTACTGAGGCGCAACGCACGCGAGCCGTCGCGGAAAATCAGTGACTCGGTACGGCACGCGTTCGTATCGCGAATGCCGTACGTACCCACGTAGCCGAGTTCGCGAGTGAACGGTAGATTGCCTTGGCGCAGAAGGGCAAGATAAGCCTGAAATTCTTCTTCGCAGGTCTGACTGGCCCAGCGGTTCAACAGTGTCGCGACAAGTTCTGCATCACACATGGTTTCCTCCTGATTCGTGCCGTCTCCGTTGGCACGATGACAAAATAATTATTCTTGGTTAACCGACTCTGCAAACGCGCAGGTCGATTCATTCATTTCATTGATCAGGACAGCATCCGGACGAATTCCGCCGGGCTCGTCGCACGGCCGAACAGATAGCCCTGCAACATGTCGCAACCCAACTCTCGCAGCGCCTTGGCCTGAGCGGAAGTTTCAACGCCTTCGGCGGTCACGGTCATGCCGAGCGCATGCGCCATCGCAACGAGTGCACGCGTGATCGCGATCGAATCGTGGCTGTCGGGCAAATCCCCAACGAATAAGCGGTCAATCTTCAGATTGTGCAAAGCGAAGCGCTTGAGAACCGACAAGGACGCGTAACCCGTTCCGAAGTCGTCGATAGCGAGCTTCACCCCAAGATCCGCGAGCGCTTTGATCGTCGCTCGAACGGCCGCGTCGTCGGGCATCAATATGCCTTCGGTGATTTCAATCTGAAGCGCCGATGCTTCGAGTCCGGTCCATTCGAGGCACGCGGCAACGCGCCGTATAAGGTCTTCGTCGAACTGGACCGGCGAAACGTTCACCGAGACCACGAGACGCGGGGCCACGGTCGAGCGCCATTGAGCGGCCTCGGCGCAGGCCTGTTGCAACACCCAGTCACCGATGCTCTTCATCAGGCCGGATTCTTCGGCAATGGGTATGAATTCGGCGGGCCCGACGTCGCCGAGTTCGCTATTGGTCCAGCGCAGCAGCGCCTCGGCGCCCACGGTCTCGTGCGACACGCTATCGAGCACCGGCTGATAGGCGACCCTCAATTCACCCGCCGCGAGCGCATGACGCAGCAAGGCTTCGACCCGATCGCGGCGCTGCGAATCATCGTGATTGGTCTCTGCGCAGTCGGACCTCGCGACCATGCCCGCGCGGCCATGCAAACCCGGCGCCGCTTTCTGGCAGCGCAGGCAAAGAGTTGAACCCCGCGCGCGTCCGTCCGCGCGCGGCGAGCTGGTTTGATGAGTCATCTTTTGCCTCCTATGCTGAGAGCCACGTAGAACCAGCGGCCGGCAGGCAAAGCCGCATCACGCGACAACTCGCACCGCGATTTGTCGACGGTGCAACCACGATATCGCGGCATGGTGTGCGCGAATACGGATCGAGACAATGAACGCGTCAATCAATTGTGAACACACGCTGTCCGTTGACGTTCGCTCTATGTGCGCCGGACACACAGCCTCAGCGCAGCTGTACAGATAGCGCCAGCAACCGGCATGTTCTCGACTCCGTCACGGCCGCCTGATTGAAATATCGACTGCACATGTTCAGTGCACTGTTTGCCGATAATACTTTCGCGGAAAACTTCGCTTGAATGCGCTGGCGGCATGAATTGCCAGGCGCAGCAGAAGTCCTTCAGGCAGCGTCGAATTTGAGTCGGATATTCAATGGGTATTTCTTATCGTCGTCAAGATGTTTCGAATCGGCGAGTGAGATGTCACACGGCGAAAAGCTGAAGGTGGTGGACGAAAGCGCGTTGATTCAGCGTCACGCTTGCAGTGCCTGCGGAACGCATCTGTACGGACGCATCGAGAACAAGGATCACGCCTTCTACGGACTCGACTTCATTCACAGCGAACTGTCGAAGGAGAGCGGCTGGGATGGTCCCGGCTTTGCAGCTTTCGTTTCGTCCGTCATCGAAAGCGGCACGGCCCCGTCTGCGATGGCCGACATCCGTCAGACGCTGCGTGACAAGGGACTGGAACCCTACGACTGCCTCAGTCCGGCCTTGATGGACATTCTGGCCGCTCACTCGGCGAAGGCGAAGGGCACTTATCGCGAGGCCTGATCATGGAACGCATCGAGCAACACGCCAGCCACGGCGGCCGCCAGGAAGTTTGGAAACACGTATCGTCGACGCTCGGCTGCGAGATGAAGTTCGGTCTCTATTTGCCCGATGCGGCCTTGCGCGGAGAAAAATGCCCGGTGCTGTACTGGCTTTCGGGCCTGACCTGCACCGAGCAGAATTTCGTCACCAAGGCCGGCGCTCAGCGCTACGCCGCTGAACACGGCCTCATCATCGTCGCGCCGGATACCAGCCCGCGCGGCGACGATGTACCCGACGATCCAGCGTACGACATCGGCAAAGGAGCGGGCTTCTACGTCAACGCATCACAAGCGCCGTGGGCAACTCACTACCGCATGTATGACTACGTGGTCGATGAATTGCCGGCGCTCATCGAAGCCGAATTTCCCGCTAGTCAGGCACGCGCAATCAGCGGGCATTCAATGGGCGGGCACGGCGCATTGACCATTGCACTGCGTAATCCGGGACGTTACCGCAGCGTGTCGGCTTTTTCGCCGATCGTCGCGCCGACTCAGGTGCCGTGGGGCAAGAAGGCATTCAGCGCTTATCTCGGCGAAGATGAGGAGACGTGGAAACAATACGACACGGTGGCGTTGTTGCAGAACTCGGTCGAGCGTTTGCCGCTGCTCGTGGATCAGGGCGAGGCCGACGAGTTTCTCGAAGGCCAGTTGCAACCGCAATTGCTTCGTGCAGCGTGTGAAGCGGTGGACCATCCACTGCAATTGAATCTACGCCCCGGCTATGACCATAGCTACTATTTCATCAGCAGTTTCATCGGCGGGCACATTGCTTACCACGCGCAAGCATTGCGGTAACTCATAGAGTCCGTGTGCGCCTTTCATTGAAGAGGGCGCACCGGCTCACGCGTTCGGCGCACGCGCGGAGACGCTTCTCAGGAACGACAGCAGCTCCGGTGAACCGCAGTAGGCCACGTTGAAGCGAAACCAGACGCTATCCGTGGATGGCGCGAGCATGAACAGATCGCCTCCCACGAGCGCGATCTTCGCAGCTTTCGCTTCTGCCGTGATGGATTCCGCATTGAACTGGGCAGTGGGTTTGACCTGCCATCCCGCACTCACGAAGAGTCCGCCACGGGGCGTGGCGAGAGGCGTCATGCCGACTTCGGCCAGAAAGGAAAGAAACCGCTCGCGGTCGTTTGCAAGGCGCATCCGCAGTCTGTCGATATAGCGGCGATGCCCCGGGTCCGACAACAGCTCGAATATGCATCGCTCATTCAGTTCCGACGTCGTCAGGCCGCATGCCATCTTCGTGCGGACGATATCGGATACGAGATGATCCGGGCAAAGAATGAATCCTGTCCGCAGGGACGGAGCGATGGTCTTGGAGAAGCCACCCAGGCAGATCACGCGATTCAATCCATCCAGCGATGCCAATGACGGATCCGAAGGCAATGCCAGATCGCGATAGATGTCGTCTTCTACGATATGGAAGTCGTATTGCTCGGCCAACGCGACCACGCGATAGGCCTGAGAAGCGGGCAACGTGGACGAAAGCGGATTTTGCAGCACCGAACTGAGAAAGATCGCCTTGGGCCTGTGTTCCGCGGCCATCTCCGCGAGCTTGTCGACATTGAGTCCGTCCGATCCTCGCGGCACGCCGAGTATGCGTACGCCATAGTTGCGCAAGAGATGGTTCGTGTTGAAGTAACCGGGTTCTTCGACGAATGCCGTATCGCCCGGCTGCAGAATGGTTCGTGCAACAAGGTCGAGACCGTGCGATACGCCATTCGTGAGAACGATCTGCTCCGGTGAGACAGGACAGAATCGCTCCGTGAACCCACGGGCGAGCAATTGACGCAGGCGCGGGAAGCCGAGCGGATGACCATAACCGACGAGACGTTCAGCCGGCATCTTGATGGCCTGCTTCACTGCCTGCAACAACATGCTTTCGCTGCACCACTCGGGCGGCAGCACGCCTGAACCGACTCGCAGCAGATCGGGGTCCTGATTCCAAACGAGGACCGTCAGCCATGAACCGCAAGCCGCTTCCTTTCGTATTGGCGGTACATCCCTCAGTGCCGTCACCTGCGCGGTGCGCGAAGTCACGAAGTATCCGGAGCCCGGCCGCGAACTCAGCACACCCCGGGAGACGAGCACATCGTAAGCCTCGGCCACCGTGAACGTACTCACCTCGAGTGACTTCGCCAGTTCACGAACCGAAGGTGTCTTCGTACCCGGACGCAGGCGCCCCGACTCGACCATGGCATCGAGCTTCGCAACGATCTGCTTCACAAGGCTCACGCCACGCTGACGCTCGATGCGCAGTTCTTCCAGCTGCGCCGGTTCGCGCCTCGAAGGCGAAGGCATGGGTAATGTCGCGACTTCACAGTCGCTGTCCGGCATCGCGTCATTCGCAGATATGCGCTCCGCCATTGATGTTGCATAGCCAGTCATGGGGTGTCTCCGCTTTAGTTTGTTTTGCGATTCGGTTGCGAAGGCTGCGGATGGAATCGCTCCTAGATGAATTTTATCTACCGATAGCCGCAAGAAAAGGTAGGAAAAAAATACGGTGCTTTTCACGATTGAAACGCTCGCGAGACTGACGGATTCTCGTCGGTTATTTCGCTCAGAGCCGCGTAGATTCCCTGCATCCGAGCCATGAAGTCAATACTTCAAAGGCTCTGCGGACGCGGATCGTGAGAACGATTACCGGGCGGCGAACGTACTAAAGCGGAAAAGTCGCCGGTAAATTCGGGGAGGCTGGTGAAAAGATGAAACGCATCGTTTCACTCAGCGGGCTAATCATGATTAACGAAGTATGGAATGCATCTCTGTGCGAGCGGTTGAGCAGATGCTGCGTAGCGCGCCCCTTTAAAACCTACGCGCCCCGCACGACCGTTCACTGTACAGATGGTTCAGCCTGCACGTGCATTGGTCTCATGCGGGACGTTTGAGAAAAGCAAATCGTACTGAACATGTTCAGGAAAAGTTCGATTACGCAAGATGCCCGAAATCGCGTTCAACCGATGGCGTCTTTTGCAAAATCGGAGCGGCTGTCCCCAGGAATAGAACATGGCACATCTGTCTTACGTCAACGTCTTTGCCCGCGATATCGTGGCGCTGAGCGCTTTCTATCAGAAGGTGTTCGGCTTTCAGGAAATCGAATCCATCCGCTCGCCGATCTTTCGCGGGCTCGACACGGGAAAGAGCTGCATTGGATTCAATGCGCACGAAGCATACGACTTACTCCAACTCTCTCATCTCAGCGAAACGAGCGGTATCAAGCTTCTGCTCAATTTCGACGTCGATACACCGGAGGCCGTGGACAAGCTCGTGCCCATCGCGCTGGAGGCCGGGGCCACGTTGATCAAGGCGCCGTATGAAACCTACTACCACTGGTATCAGGCGGTTCTGCTCGACCCGGAGAGCAATGTATTTCGAATCAACACAGTCTTGCTCTGATTTCAGGGAGGAGCGATGAAGTCGTCGGAGACGTTTGAAGTCGAAGTGCGCGGCATCCGCATCGAAGCGGAAACCGTGCGCTCCTTTGAGCTTTGGCCTGTCAGCGGGGAATTGCCGCCATTCACGGCTGGCGCGCATATCGACGTGCACCTTGCGTCCGGCATGATCAGGCAATACTCACTGACAAACGCTCCCGAGCGTCACCGGTATGTGATCGGCGTTCATCGCGATGCGGGCGGCGCCGGCGGTTCGATGTTCATGCACGACTCCGTCGGACTCGGCACCCGTTTGACCGTGAGTGCGCCGCGCAATTTCTTTCCGCTGAATGAGACTGCTGCACACTCGGTTCTCGTTGCAGGCGGAATCGGCGTCACGCCCTTGCTGGCGATGGCACGGCGGCTGAGTCAGCTTGGACGCTCGTGGGACTTCTATTACTGCGCCCGTTCGCCGGCCAAGGCGGCATTTCTCGCTGAACTGAAAGAACTTGCCGCGGCAAGCCATCACGCAGGCGCACTTCATTGCGTGTTCGACGGCGAACCCGGCGCGGCATCCCTGAATCTCGCCGATGTGCTCGCCGCGCATCGGTCCGATACGGATTTTTATTGCTGCGGTCCCACGCCGCTGATGGATGCCTTTTCAGCGACGTTTTCCACGCTGCCGCCCGAACGCGTTCACCTCGAGTACTTCAAGGCCCCAACGCCCGATACGCGGCGAAGAAGGTCGAGATGACGAAGATGCCGGAACTCGTCGCCGCGATGCACTCGCTGATCGGTCTTGCCGCCGTGTTCATCGCGGTCGCGGCGGTGGCCGAGCCGGCGGTGTTCGGCATCACGACGCAGCAATCGCAGGAGATCCCGTTCGGCAATCGCATCGAATTGTTCATTGGCTGCTTTGTCGGGGCGATTACTTTTTCGGGCTCGGTGATCGCCTTCGGCAAGCTGGCCGGGCGCTTCAAGTTCCGCCTGTTTCAGGGCACGCCGGTGGTGTTCGCCGGGCAGCACGCCCTGAACCTGCTGCTGGCGGTGATCATGATCGGCTTCGGCGTCATCTTCGTGCAATCGCAGGAGTGGCTGCCTTTCGTGCTGATGCTCGCGCTCGCTTTCGTGCTCGGCGTTCTCATCATCATTCCGATCGGCGGCGCGGACATGCCCGTGGTCGTCTCGATGCTGAACTCGTATTCGGGCTGGGCGGCGGCGGGCATCGGCTTCTCGCTGAATCATCCGATGCTGATCATCGCGGGCTCGCTGGTCGGATCGAGCGGGGCGATTCTGTCGTACATCATGTGCCGCGCGATGAACCGCTCGTTCTTCAACGTGCTGCTGGGCGGCTTCGGCGGTGCGACGGGAGCGGCGGCAGGCAGCCAGCAGCAGCGTCCGGTCAAGTCGGGATCGGCCGACGATGCCGCCTTCCTGATGGGCAACGCGGAAACCGTGGTCATCGTGCCGGGATACGGTCTCGCGGTGGCGCGTGCGCAGCATGCGCTTAAGGAACTCACCGAGCTGCTGAAGGAAAAGGGCGTGACGGTGAAGTATGCGATTCACCCGGTTGCGGGACGGATGCCCGGTCATATGAACGTGCTGTTGGCCGAGGCGGAAGTGCCGTACGATCAGGTCTTCGAGATGGAAGACATCAACGGCGAATTCGGTCAGGCCGACGTCGTGCTGGTGCTCGGCGCCAACGACGTGGTCAACCCGGCCGCCAAGACCGATCCCGGCTCGCCCATTGCCGGCATGCCGATTCTCGAAGCCTACAAGGCGAAGAGCATCATCGTGAACAAGCGCTCGATGGCCGCCGGTTACGCCGGGCTGGACAACGAACTCTTCTACATGGACAAGACCATGATGGTATTCGGCGATGCCAAGAAGGTCGTGGAGGACATGGTGAAGGCCGTCCACTGACGCATACGGTCGCGCGGGACGAACGATCTGCAGACCGGCGGACTTCTTCGACGCGTCTGCTCATCGTTCTCCCGCATTGCGGATCGCTTCGTTCCCGCGTCAGACTGAAAGGTCATCGAGAGGCGCGAGCGTGAATTACGACGCGGCATCGCGCCTCTCGATGTCGCCTGAGTCCGGCAGATGAGCAGAAACTGGCGCCGCAGTGGAGAGAGGTTATGCAGTTAGATATGAGACTGGTGATGGCCTTCTCGCTCGTGATGCGAAGCGGAAGCCTGACGCAGGCCGAAGCCGTCAGCGGCATCTCCAAGGCAACGCTCAGCCGTCAGTTGCAAGTGCTGGAGGAAGAGCTAGGCGTGACGCTGTTCAACCGGCGCGCGCGCGGCATGACGCCGACGGAAGCGGGAAGGGCCTTCTACACGCATTGCGAGCAGATACTCGCTGACGTCTCCGGACGGCTGGAACTCGCCCGCGAGCAATTACAAGAACTGGGCTCCGGCATTAGCGGCGAACTGACGATCAAGGCCGACAGCGAATTCAGCACCACGTTCGCCGCGCATGTCACCAAGCTGTTCATGGCGCGACATCCGAATGTGAAGCTCAACCTCGATATCGCCGACTATCCCGGTTGCGCGAAAGCCGAGGAGATCGACGGCTACATCTGCGCCGAACTGCCGGACATTCCGGACTTGGTCGGCAAGCTGCTCGGTCAGATTGGCTATGGGCTGTACGCCAGCCCGTCCTATCTTCAGAAGAAGGGCAATCCTGTCACGCCGATGGACCTCACGCACCACGATTCGATCGTCATCCGCTCGGCCAGCGGCGACAAGGACGGCCTGATGCTGCATTCGCAAGGCGGAGGCCAGCCGTATCGTCCCAAGGCCAATGTCACGACCAACGATCCCTGGATCATGAAGACGTTCTGCATCGACGGCTTCGGCATCGCCTTGTTGCCGGACTTCTTCGTGCGGCCCGAGCTGACCCAGGAACTGCTCGTTCCCGTGTTGCCTGAGTGGAAGCCGAAGCCGAGACGCATCTACTGTGCTTATCAGAAGCAGCGCTTTGCCGGAAGAAAACTTCGCGACCTGATGACGCTGATGGTCGATTGCGTCGAAGACATCGACAGCTGTTCCGGCTACGTCGGAAGAAGCTCGGCTGGCATCGGCTAGACGGTTTGTACTCGATCGTTCGAGTACGCTCTTCACCTTTGTTATTCCGGATTCCTATGCATCGCCAACAATGCCCAGGTGTATAGCTTTGCCGGACTGTACGCCTTACCGACCATTCTGCCATCCGTATAGAGACTGTCACACGCATTCTGGCTAAAGTCGGCATCAAGGAAGAGGCAGGCCCACGAATTCGCAAACGGCTTTCAGTGAATTTGAAGCAACTGCTCCTGCCAACCCCCCGATTTTGACGTAGAGACGAGATGTTATTGAACCGTTAAACACAAAAAAATAGTCCTGCCCGGCACGCCCGGTCGGTGATCACGCATATCAGGAAGAGACAATGCGCAGACAATCGAGGTCGAAGGTCGTTGAGTTAGGTGCGTTTCTGGTTTTGGCGTGTGCGTCGCAAGGAGCGATGGCACAAAGCAGCGTGACGCTTTACGGAATTCTCGATGTAGGTCTTCAGTACACGACGCGTGCAGACGGACAGCATTCGGCGATCAACCTCCAGAATTACGGAAACATACCGACGATCTTCGGGATGCGCGGATCAGAGGATCTGGGCGGCGGGGTATCCGCGATTTTCGAGTTGTCCCAATCGTTCAGCATGACTAACGGAATGGCGGGGCTGCCCGGTGAGGCGTTCGGGTGGCAGAGCTATGCCGGTCTCAAGGGCGGTCTCGGGAAGGTGACAGCAGGCCGCCAGTTCTCCGTTCTCTTCGATGAAACGGTGACGTTCGATCCGAACTACTTCGCCGCCTATGGAGGGCAGGCGCAGCTCAATCCGCTGTCGGACATCATCGTCAACAACGCGATCAAGTATGTATCGAACAACTACGGCGGCTTCGTTTTCGAAGGGCTGGTTGCGACTGGAGGCGTGGCAGGGAATTTCCGATCCGGCCGCACCCTGGAAATCGGGATGCAATACAGTCACGGCCCGTTCAGCATGAGCGCGGCGCTACGACAAAAGAACGGCGCGCAGACGGCGACGGTGGATACCTCGGGGCAGACCGAGGAGATCGGCGTGATCGCCGCTGCGTACAAGATTGGAGCGGCAACACTGCTTGCTGGTGTCGAGCGCACGACCGGAGACTTGTCGCCCGTGAAAACGGTGATTTGGGGAGGCGGGCGCTATGACGTTTCGCCGGATTTTCAGGTTCGGGCTGCGGCCTATCAGACCCTTTCGAACGATCCGCAGACGGGCAATCCGACGCTCTATGTGGCAGGCGCTGTCTATTCATTATCCGTTCGCACCCAGGCGTATTTGAATGTCGGATTCTCGAGGAACTCCGCTCATAGCTCCCAGACCGTTTATGAATATGGAGACGCGCCGCTCAATGGAGCGCACCAGTTCGGGGTGATGGCAGGCATCACACACCGGTTCTGACCGAAGGCTTTTTTTCATCCAATGGATTTCGCGTTCTGTCGAACCTCGGCGCTCGTTCGCGAGCGACCTGCATTGAAACGCGCTGCGGAGCGAATCGCGGTGACACGCCAGCATCTCGTCCCGGCGCAACATGGGGCTCTTGGAACACATGAAGATTCATCAGCTTCGCGCTCTTGTCGCGGTCGCCGATACCGGCAGCGTGCGAGGCGCCGCGCGCATGCTCAACGCGTCACCGGCTGCGATCACGCAGAGTCTTCAGCAGATGGAAGGCGATCTCAGGCTCCAGCTCGTCGCGCGCACGCCGTCGGGCGTCACGCTCACGGCGGACGGGCGGACGCTGCTGGAGCACGCGCGTCTCATTGTCGGTCAGATTGCGCGGGCGCATCAGGCCGTCGACACGATGCGTGGCGAAACGCGCGGACGCCTTTCCATTGCGGCCACGGCGTGGGTGGCGATGACGTTCCTGCCCGACGCCGTGCGCCGGTTCCGGCAGATCATGCCGGAGGTGCAACTGGAGTTTTTCGAGGGATTGCTGGCGATTGCGAATCCGCGGCTGCGCGACGGGAGTCTCGACATTCACATCGGGCGACAGTCGCCGGGCGAGATCGCCTCTGACTTTGATTTCAAGCCGCTCTTTCTGACGACGCTCGCCGTCGTCGCACGGCAGGGGCATCCTCATGCGGAGAGCCGGGCGCTTGCGGACCTGCTCGTCGAGGACTGGCTCGTCGCGCTCGATGCGGAGACGGAGGGTATCGCGCCGTACAACATGTTCAAGCGGCACGGCTTGCCTTCGCCGCGCAGCGTTCATTTTCTGCATTCGTTGACGGTGGCGGTTTCATTGTTGCAAAAGACGGATATGGTGAGCATTTTTCCGTGGCCGCTCGTCGAGCGCTGCGCGCCACGGGAATCGCTTTGTGCGATTCCGGTGCGGGAGCAACTCGACGAGTCGTTGGTCGGCGTGGTCACGCGGCCCGGACAGCCGCGCAGCGCTGCGGCCGACTGCTTCGTCAATTGCCTGATGGACACCATCCGCGATCCGGCATCGACATCGACGCCGGAGATGCGGCGCGTGATGAATTCGGTGGATGTGTTGATTTAGGGGAGGCGTCGGTTGGGGCTGCGGTTGTGGACCGTGTGTCCCAATCGTAATTGACATAATCTTTACTATCGATGTTTTATGTTGTAGGTCCCAAGTTCAAATGTCGTGTTTCTGCTAAGTAGAGATGTCGCATTTTGCCGTAGGTTCGTGGCCAGACAAGCGTTTCTGGAGCGCGGACCATGAACACGACTGGGACCATCACGATGTCGATGCGCGAACTGGACCGGCTCAAGGTGATTCAGGCCGTCGCCGGGCGCCGACTCAAGCCAGGGTGAGCAGCAACCCCGACATTTGAACTTAGCGGCAACATTGTTTTTTACGGCAAAGTTGTAATGTTCTCGAACCACTCCGGCCCTTGAGTCTCCTCCGAAGCGGTCGTTCAACACTGCGGCACGACACTTCCGGAGAGACACCCTATTCGCGCGCTAGCGCAATTCGGACTCCGACGGTTCCAGCACACCGCGTAACTTCCCGAGAATCCAGTTGAACAACGGGGTGGTATGCCGGTAATAGTTCCACGTGGGAAGCTGGCGGGCGCCCAGGATGCGCTTGAACTCGTAGGACGTGGCGCCCAGTTCGATTTCCGTGAAGCCTTCGCGGATGCCGAAATCTATCGCGCGGATGAACATGGCAAAGTACAAGCCGTGGTCCCTGCTCTTGTCGTAGTCCAGTCCGATATAGCGGTTAACCAGCTTGTTTCCCTTGCCGATCAATTGGGTGAACCCGATCAACTCGTCTTCCAGGTAGAAAAGCAGGTACTGGCTAAGCGCGTTGGTGTTGACGAAATATTCAGGCGTTAATTTCTCGAACTTCAAGTCGGCCTTGTGATAGGTGTTCAGATACAGCTGATATACCTTGGGGACCAGGTTTTCTGGCAGACCGGCGCACTCCTCGTAGCGCAGTGCGGATGACTTTTTCAGCTTGCGTTTAAGGAGGTTTCTGCGGTCGCTCTTCATCGACTGGTAATAGTCCGGGCCGAGCGCCAGCACAGGTACGGGCAGACCTATCGCCTGCACAAAATCCGGCAGCGGCAGGTCCTGACCGAATCCCTTATAGGCGAGCAGGCTACCCTTCTTCGCCAGCTCCTCGTTTATGGCTGAGAGGATTTCCAGGGAGGCATCTCCATGGATGCGGCCAACATCCGCTATCGGATTCCCGATGCAAGCCAGCTTGAACCGGATCAAGCTCAGGCTCTGCTTCAGCCAGCCGTTGGGCAACAAGGTATTGAGCCTAAAATTCATGACAAAGTAAGGTGCCACCGTAACGAGCCGGCCTGCCCGGTAAGCGGCAAAATAGCCGAAATGGAAATCATCCATGCCGGCCATCTGGACGGCCTCGTAATACTCAGCGCCCTCCGGCTCGCCGTGTAGAAACCCCTCTGGTGGAACGGCCAGATCCTCGATGCACAGCATGGGTAACGGACCTCGTTCGTCTTGTTGTATCGGATTGTCGTGTTGGTTAGCGTGCTGCCTGGCGACTTCCTGTAGTTAAGATCCTGATGTGAAGCTGGCCGGCCTTGCTCATTGCGTTCCTTACTCGAGGCAAGAAGCCAAGAAAATAATAGACGAGCGTTGGGTGCTCCTTCCGGCAGATAAACCATACGGTTGTACAGGACTGGGCGGCATCCACCTACTTGCTTCACAACTCCAATGGCCGCGGTCGGGGCCGTTAGCAGGATCGTCATCTGAAACAGAGTCCACTATGAGCAAGCTCGACGGGCCGGAAACGTCCAATCCCTTCCTCACCGTGCTCCTTCCGAAAGGCATGAGTCCCGCTTTAGCGGCCTCGTTGCAATTTGGCGTGGAGCAAGCGATCAGTGCGCCGTGTAGGTAGTCGCGTCTGCACTGCGCACGTCACGTCTTGTGGGGTGGCCTCACTGCGCTGAGCCTCCCAGGCTACTCCGAATAGAAGCCCGAACCTACCAAGCCTGGAACTCCGTCAATCTTGACTGCCCTTACATACGTCCATTTATGCGATGGCTCAGTCTGCCCCGGTCTCGGGAACATGTAGTCGACCCAGCCCGATCCCGTTGTTTCAGCCGTATGGATCATGGCGTCATGAAACAGCTTGCCGTTGGCATCTTTCTGGCCGTGGACGTTAGTCCCTTCCCGCGCAGGGAAGGCCGGATTCAACAGGACATTTGCGTTTCGATCGTAAGCAAACAGATAGGTGTCGCCATGGAACCACTCACTGCCCTTGATTCTAAACTCGGCAAACGCGGCTTTGCCTTTGCTGTCTATCAACGCGGCGGCTTTGTCGACCAGCTCCTTGGTTTGTGCGGCTCTTTCGGACGTTGGTGGAGATGACTGAGAAAATGCGGGGAATGTCGGGCAGATAAATCCAGCCAGTAAAAAAATGCCAGTAGAGAGGGCTTTGGCGATCATTGCACGGTCTCCGACCATTGACTTCAGCGCTGCAGCGAATGACAGCGTGTGGACGAAAAGCACTTACCGCATGCAACAGAGTAGTCCACGGAGCCTAGCTCGCCCAGAATTGTTTGGCCGCGCTATCGGCGATTCGATAACGGACGTTCGCGAATGGCAGTAACTCTGGCCGCTTGCTGTCTGCCGCGGGCGACCGGCCGAACCCGGACCCGCTTGAGCCGTTAAGCACTTATCGCGGCGACGCCCGGAATAAGCACGGATTCCGCTTCGTCGTATCCGCGCTCACGAACCGTTGCGCGACGATCGAGCAGGTCCGGCGGCGGCTTCTCGTGATTCTTCGATACCGCCAGCTTGCCGCTGACCGTCACGCCGTGGCCTCAGCTCGCACAGTAAGCGCCCGCGGACGTTTCGAATTGTCCCCGACTTTCCCCGACGAGAGCTTCCACCCACAATAGGCGCGCCGTCGATCGCCGTTTTGCTTGGAAGACCGATTAGTCCAGCGCCGAATGCAACGCGATCATTCATGGCTCGATTCCCTGATGGTTGGTTCGGAACCAGCCCGAGACGGATAGGCTGCGAGAAACGTTGCTACCGAGCGCATGTCCTCATTTGACAGCTTGTCGGAGATCGCCTTCATTGGCTCCCCACGCGGCCGCAAGCCAGCATGCCGAAACACCAGCAGTTGCTTCAGAATGTAGTCTGCATGCTGCCCCGCGAGACGCGGAAATTCTCCCATGCCTTCACCGTGTGCCCCATGACACGCACTGCAGGCGGGCACGCCTTTATCCGGTATACCGGAAGTGAAGATAGTCTTGCCGTCCTCGACAAGGCGACGATCACCTGGCACGCCAGCGGGTGGCGGACGATTCGCGAAATAAGCGGAAAGCTGATCGATTTGCGGGTCGCTCAGATGCGAAAATCCCCACATGAACCGTTTTGCATTCGGATCGGACCGAAGGTGTGCCCTAAAGTCCATCAGTTGATTGACCAGATATTCCTTTTGCTGTCCGGCAAGCTTGGGAAACGTGGGCGAGACGGAATCGCCGTTCACGCCATGGCAGTTCGAGCACACCTGTTGCGCGATCGTCCTCCCGGCGACGGCTGGATTGTCGATTTGCCGTGATTGCTCGATATTGTGGCAACCAACGGCGCTCAACAGCGTAAAAAGCGCGATCCATCGGGAAATCGCATGAATGTCCGATTGCGTGGGGCGTTGGCTCACGGACCGTACGGCCGCCATAATCGATGGCAAGGCTTTCACTCGATTTCCTCCCGATGCCGACGTCGTGGTCGTCGCAGCCTCACGTCTGTAATGCAGCGCGCAGGAAGCGTCACCAGTATGCAGCCCAAAAGTACAGGAACAGTGTGTCGTTAGCGCTCGCACTGCGTCCTCGACCATCGTAGTTCGAACGTGCGCCAAGGTATTTGGTGAAATGCGTGTATTGCAAACCTACGCGAATGTTCTGAACGGGAATCCAGAATATTTCCGGCGTCCAGCCTTGCGTGGCAGGAGAAAAGTTAGCGCTGCCGGCGTAGGCGACGCTGTCCGGGCTGCCGGTTATATTGAAAAATGAAAGACTCGCACCGTACTTGGCCTGATAAATGTAAGAGGCTTTCAGACGCAAGGACTTCAAATTGGCAGACTGGCTGTCGCCAAAAACGAGGTTATTCGGATCACTGATGTTTTCCCGGATGTAGCGCGCCTGTGCCGTGAAAGTGTTCGGCTCGAGCAGATACTGGTACTGCGCGTCGAAGCCGATATCGCGATAGCGAGTTACGCCCTGAGTGAAGCTCGGAAATGCGTTGGCATCGTTGGGGTAGACGTTGACATTCAGCCCGAACGTACCGACCATGATGTTGTGCGGTCCCCACTCGTGAGTCAGCGCAACACGCCAATAAGGGTTTTGGCCACGGACGTAGGTCTGCGGATGGTTCGGATCGCCGGCCTTGTTGCCTTTGCTCATGAACGACCAGATGCCGTCAGCCGTACTGTAGAAGGACAGTTCCGCGTAGATCGTCCGGTTCCAGTACAGGTATCCTCCTGCGCCGACAACCTGCTGTGCCAGTGACCCTTCGATGATCGGCTGGAATTGTGGCGCGCCCACCGCACTCGTCGGCGAGGAAAGGTACGGGTAACTCCAGGCCGGAGTGCTGTTCCAAACGTCTTGCACGGTCGGACTATTATGCAGGGTGGTGCCAAGAATCAGGTCGCTTGCGTCCCCGATGATCCTGTCTACGTAACGGAAGTCCATGTTGTCGGACGCCCAGTGACCAATCCATCTGCCGTTGGCATCCTGATGATCGTAGTTCGAGTAAGTGAACTGCGTGAACGCCCCGATCCTGTCAGTAATCTTGCCGGCCAGAAAGATGCTGGCTGCATCGAATATCGGCAATCCGTCCTTGGGCGAAACAAGGTTGCCGCTGGCATCATGATTGACGCGCGTCTTCGTGAGATCGAGCGTCGCCATGACGGCGATAGGAACAGTACGTTCGCCGAACGTGTAGCCGTTCAGTTTGAACATTCGGCCATAGGGTGTCAGTTCAGGAAACTGTCCGCCTGCGTGGCAGGCGACGCAGCTTTGCCCTGTCTGACGAGCGAAGATCGGCAGCGCCTGAACAGATGACGCGTTAAGCATGCAGACAGCCCCGACTGCAAGGATCAAGGCGCATTGAAGCAGGCGACGAATGGCGACGAAATTCACCATGCCCTCCTCTCCTCTGGCTCGCCTGGCATCGACGGGCTTTCGAGGCGCGTCGACGGCTTTACTGTGACGAGCGGGAAGACAAAGGCGACACATCGTGCACGGCATGATCGAGTCGCCTGCAGGTCGGATGCGCTAAACAGGCTCATGCCGCCACGGGATGGATCGGCGTCCGGCTGCTTGCACGATGACAAGAACGATGGAGGATCCCGCTTTATTCCAGTGACCGTTTTCGCCGGCTGTGCTATTTCACAGCCACGCAATGCGTCGAGATCCGGCTCCTCCCAGCGTTTAAGGGAAGCGGGGCACGCTACGCATGATCGTGCCAAGATTGGCACGAGACCAACGCCGAAAAGCCAACGTTATGACGCGCCACCCGAAAGCTTCGACAGTACGTTGGCAACGACGCGATCGCATCGCGTCCCGCCGAACTCGAACACGTCGCGCTCCGCGAGATCGAGCGCTTGAGCGAGCGACTCGCGCAACATGCTGCGCGCGCGAAAATGCCGGCTGCGCACAGTCGCTTCTGGAATGCTCAGACACTGCGCGGTCTCCTCGACACTCATTTCCTCAATGGAGCGCAGCACGAATACGACGCGAAACAACTCGGGCAATTCGTCGAGCTTCGATTCGAGCAGCGCACGCACCTGCGAACGCGCGAGCGCTTGATCTGGAGCGTTGTCGTCGCGCGTGACCATTGCATCGGCGGGTTCGATGAAGTCGGGGGACTCCACCATCGGAATCACATTCTGCCGCCTCGCCGTGCGCCGCAGGCGTCCGAAGCATTCGTTGAGCACGAGCCGCGACAGCCACGTGAACAACTGTGAATCACCGCGGAACTGGTTCATCGATCTGTATGCATGCAGATACGCATCCTGCAGCGCATCCTCCGCATCGGCGTCGTTGCGCAAGGTCGCGCGCGCCATGCGATAAAGCCGGCGGTTATGCCGTCGCATCAGCAGAGCGAAGGCGGCGCGATCCCCCGCAGCGATGCGGCGCGCGATACCGAGGTCGTCGTCAGTGGTCTCAGCAGCAAGGCTCATGGTCGTGGTCGTCTTCATCGCACATTGAGGACCGCATGCATCGTTGGATGCAGCGTGCAGGAATACATGTAGCGCCCTGTCTCACGCACCACGTGGCTCCACGATGCATCCGGCGCGATGTCGCGCGAATCGAACGCCTTTGCGTCGGATGTCGCTGTGTGCGGAAACAGGTCCTTGTTGATCCACACCACGTGATCGCCGCGCGCTACTGTCAAATCCGGAGGATCGAACCGCATCTGTTCGATCGTAAGCGATCCGCGAACGACGCCCCTCAGAGTAAGGTGGTAGAGCGCGTGATGTGTGATAGCGAAGTGGGTCAGCGG
>NZ_FCNV02000029.1 GCF_001544615.1 Caballeronia concitans | reverse complement strand
CCGCACAGCGGCACTGGGCGGACATGTGCTGCGCTGTTTAGGCTGTGCAAAGACAGAAGTGTCCTTCAACTCCTGTCGTGACCGGCATTGCCCGAAGTGCCAGGCCAGCGCCGCACACCGCTGGCTCGAGGCGCGCCAGGCCGATCTGCTGCCCGTCGAGTACTTCCACGTCGTCTTCACGCTGCCCGCGCCAATCAGCGCGATCGCCTGGTACAACAAGCGGGTCATCTACGGGCTGCTGTTCGACATCGCCGCCGACACGCTGCGCACGATCGCCGAGGATCCCAGGCATCTGGGCGCCCAGATCGGCGCCACGCTTGTGCTGCACACCTGGGGATCGGCACTCACGCATCACCCGCATGTGCACGGCATCGTCCCCGGTGGCGGACTGTCGCCTGACGGTGAGCGCTGGATTGCGTGCCGGCCCGGCTTCTTCCTGCCCGTGCGCGTGCTCTCACGCCTGTTCCGCCGGCGCTTCCTCGAAGCGCTCAAAGTGGCCCACCGGCATGGCCAGCTGCAGTTCTTCGGCGAGTACACCGGGCTCGCTGATTCCACCACCTTTGCCCGGTGGCTTGCGCCGCTGCGTAGCTGTGAATGGGTGGTCTACGCCAAGCGCCCGTTCGCCGGACCGAAGGCGGTGCTCGAGTACCTCTCACGCTATACGCACCGCGTCGCCATCTCAAACCAGCGCCTGATCGCCTTCGATGAGCGTGGCGTGACGTTCCGCTGGAAGGATTACCGGGCGAAGGGACGCACCCGATACAAGACTATGACGTTGGAGGCCGGCGAATTCATGCGCCGCTTCCTGCTCCACGTGCTGCCCGGTGGCTTCCATCGGATCCGGCACTACGGACTACTCGCCAACCCGGTGCGCCGCGCCAATCTCGCGAAGGTGCGCGATCTGCTGCACGTCACGCCTGAGCTCAGCCCGTCACCGCACGACACCGTCATCGAGACCCGGCCCGTCTTCATCTGCCGGCACTGCGGCGCACCGATGATCGTCATCGAGATCCTCGCGCGCAGCGCCCCAATCCGCGCACCGCCGATGTGCCGGGGGCAAACATGAGCACAACGGTTCCCCGATGTCTGAACCGACCGTCGGCTTTGCGGCAACTCGCGGCTTACGAGCGGACGGTTGCGCCTGGCGCTTCGCAAAGCGCCTCCCGCGTCTGCTTCACCATCGTGATTGCACGACAGCACCGCCTTGCTATGGCATCAGCGCCCGTCCAACATCCCGCCTGTCCGCAGCGCATCCGACATCGCTGAGCATCCTGACCTATCAATCGCCATAGCGGCGAGTTCCGATCACACCGGAGCACTCCGCGGTTTCCTCCATCGGGTTTATTCGACGCCTGCCAGCACGCGCGGAAGCATTCACATGCCTGCGGCCGATGGCAGGCATCGAATAAACCTAAACGGCTAGGGCCGACCGCATTGGACAGCACGCGGGCCATCAAGCGTCATTCGCCCGCGCCGTCGTTCGCACAATCAGACGTCGGCTCCGCGTTCGGAAGCTGCCACTAACTAAAGAGCTCCCCAGCATCCCAGACCGTCTATTCTCAAATCACTGCCCTAACAACGCTGTCCCATCCAGCCATAGGGAAGTAAAAGACTGAGCTATCTGGACGGGTCTGCATGACTTCGCAGGTCTAAGCGAAGAAAAATCACTCGTCATAACGTCGGCGTTTTAGGAGACACAACATGAAGAGATTTTCAAACGCCCTCTTTTGTACGGCGTTAGCGGGCTTCTCGTGGGTACTGTCGGCTATTGCGGGCGCTGAACGTCCCGTAGACAACACCACAAGGCTTCTTGAAAATACCTGCTTCAAGGTGTTTAACTCCGAAGCGGTGTCTGCTATATACACCGATTGCATCCCAATAAAGATAGAAAAAATTGCGCGATCCGTACAAAATTCCAAAGCGACGGGTAGGCGGCTTAACAGAGACACGGTAGTAATTAAATTGCCGTTAAACGAAGCACGGTTGCTACTTTGTTCCAAGGGGAGCAGCTTCATTGAGCTTAACGGGGTGAGGGGTTCGATAGTCGCTAAGGTCAAGTCGTTAAGCGGCACAGAAATCTTGGGCGATTTGCTAACCCATGAAACTAGCTTTTCGGGCATCCCTTTAGCAGGCTCAACGCTCAACACGGATATCGGATCGTTGTCTCCAACCATCAATAATCTTCCAACGCTAATCAGGACGTTGGCGTCCACCGGTGAGAACTCTCTCCACATAAAAATTGGTGGCGGCGAGCTGAATAATCAAAAGGTCGTTTTCTCTGCGAACAAAGAGGTTGCATTTAGCACCACGATCTCTGCATCGGGAGTCGATTTGAACTTAAACACATCTCAGTGCGCGTGGAGGGTAATGTCTTATGCCGGAACGGCCTTTTCAACGGAACCGTTCGAGATACTTGACGTAGCATTTCGGAGTGACGATATTGAATTTTCGGCCGAAAAAATGAGCTTTAATAAAATACAGATGGCCCGTACGACCGATGGAGATCTTCAAACCAGTAGAATGACATTGCTAACGCCAAATTTTGAAGGTCTGTCCTCGCCGCAATTATTAAAGCCGATACAAGCTCCGATTCTTGCAGACAAGCTGTCATCCGAGCGCATGATTTTCCAGCTGAACACTTACCCGGACAGAGCGGAAATAGATCCAAAATCTATCGACGGTTGGAATCTAGATATATCGCCGGCAAACCTGATAAATCGTCTAAATTCAGACTCCGCTAACGCAGGACTGGTGCCCTTCAAGGTTGAGGGAAAAACATATTTAATCCAGCTCACGCAGCTTAAAAACTTCTACCTTACACTCGGGTATTTAAATCGAACCAATGGATACTCGCACTTCGAACTTACATCTAGCGGATTATTGATATCTTTGAAGGAAATGGACTCAAAGCACAGCTCAGATAAAAATATGGCGTTGCGCCAAAGTATTTTTGTTACCGAAAAGCCTATCGTAAATCTGAAAAATCAGAAACGCGCTCAAGATCATCTGGCCGCGACACTCTTGAGCCTGTTACACCTCCCTGAGCATTCGGTCACTCAGCAGTTTCAGCGGTATGCCCTAAATGTTTCGCTAGATCCTTTCTTCGGTGATCCCTCAAACTGGGTTTCGTTGATTGGGATCGTATCGTCAGAGAACGACTACGGCGTTGTCGCATTTTATCAAACGGTACTGGCGGAATGGGGATTTCCGTTTATTGACAGGGCGCTTATTGACTCCGGAAAATATTTCGCGCCGTCTGATCCTGCGATCGATGGGTTTATGGACATTCACAGAACAGACTATACGGATTCGCTAGCGTCAAGGTCGATGCGGACCTTCAAAGGCTTTAGTGAGGGAGCGAACAAATGAACGTTATCTCTAGGTTCTCCCGGTCTCTTTGCGTTGTCTGTGCTCTGGCTTATGCCGCTTCCGGTGCAACAACAGCCAGCGTAAATCAGGTGTATGTTCTACACGTAGGCGCAATCCCTTACTCATCCGAGTCGTCCGGACATGCGTTTATTTGGATTACGACCAAGCAGGGAGATAAAATTTTGAAGACAGAAGCATGGGGATTTTATCCGAAACCCACGCCATCAACTGAAGCCGGCTCCGACAATTTTGGTACTCAGTTACTTAAGGCTTTAAGCACCGAGGGTGCGTTGCTGGAAGACTTTGAATACGTCAAGCGTCCGAATCTAAGCACGATTTTGTCTGACGAGCAGTATAAAAACGTCGAGTCGGTAATTGAAGCGTATAGAGCGAACGCAAAATACACCTATTTTGTTCGGAACTGCGCGGCATTCGCCCGGGATGTCGCTGTGGCGGGAGGCTTGAATGCCCCAGATAGCTCGTTCACAAGACCAAATCAATGGTATGCGAATTTCGTAAAGGCGAATTATGACAAGCTTATATATCGCCCATCCGACCTGGGGACCGGGTCTCCGCGTACCTACGTGTTGAGTGAGGAGGCGGAAAGCCTGAGGAAAATGCTCGATGGCCTTGAGCAGATGGACCTCACGAAGCAGATCGTAATCAAACAAAATACGTGGATACCGTGGCAAAATAAGAAAATCGAAGACTTCAAAGTGAACTCGTCGGAACTAGACGCAAAGCGGAAATCAGTTCTGGCTGCAGTCGTGAAGCATAATAATGACATAAATCAAATAGAGGTCGCAGACGCTGAACGAAACAAGGCGTCGGGCAGTGAGTTTGAAAGAGCAGTTGGTTCAAGTGGGGGTCTTCCACAACACATAAGTCTGTCAACCAGCGATGCCTTGGGAGGCGGCGGAGCGGGCGCAATCAGGAGCGGGTCATGTGATGTCGACGGTTGTATGTCATATGGCGCGAGGGAACGGGTTGGTAATCAATCTCCGTTGATTGCAAACGAGAGTATGCCGCTAGGCACACCTCTCGATTCGGGGGCTCCGCTTAACCCGTCGTCCCTAGGGGTGGCGCCTTCAGTGGCGCAATCGCCAGATGCCGAAGTTTTTGTCACTAACCCTGATAACAGTGTTGCGGGTGAAGTCAATATGATCGATATTGGAGTCGTTTCTGCATCGCAGTCGTGGGAGAAACGTTTTGTCGTTCATAATACCGGCGGCACAGCCGTTGCATTATCCTATTTCAAGAGAGGCTCCAAGATTTCCGTTTCTTGGGAGGATGTAAAAGGAGACGCGAAAGTTTCTTTCCCAACTAATACTATAGTCTTGGATCCGCAGGCGTTGGGTAATCTGAAGGTATCTTTTGTTCCCGGTGATCAAACGACCCAAGATTCGAACTTATTTTGGCTGTCCCAAAATGGGGAACGCTCGAAGATATTTTTGTTCGATTATTTGATCGTTGCCAATGAAATCGTCTCGACGCAATTAAAAATGTTGGTGACGAGCGGCGTTGGATCGAATTTCAGCGATGAATACGAGTTGTGCACGGGTCCCTATCCTTTCGGGTATCACCTTCTGTCATCCAGCCGAGCGGTTCATTCCAGTACTCAGGATAGGACGTGTGGAAACGAAGCAACGGGTGAGACGGGTGATTACGCGAGATGTAGCAAGGCAATTCTCGATCCTGACAAAGGGGTTTGTTACCACTACCGGATTCAGGGCGAGGAAGCAGCAACAGGTAAGCATCCTCAGTCTGCAATCCATCTCGACATAATTATGGATGCAGTATTTAAGTTAAATGAATCAGTTGCGTCTTATCATAAGCTGAGTATCTTCTGATTGATTTTCGCGGCACAAAGTCGTAGACCGTATTAGATCTGTCTACATGAACGCCCCCCTTTGCGCCAGGTCTCCGAGGTTTTGATGAACAGGATGGGCTGCAGCTCTACATCCGGCCTCGTTGCAGCCTGATTCGCTGCGGGCCCCTATGAAATCCGCTGACTCACGCCTCATTCACCTCGCGAGCTTGTTAGGCTCAGACAGATTTTCAGGCTTCGTGAGTCCCAGGTCCTACCTGTCTTGTCATCACACTCGAATGCCGCCGCAACTTTTGACGTTCCATCCCTTTGAGCACAACCTTCAACTGGACCAGCGAAATCAAGCACGTTTAACGCTTTCGTAGCCCTTCAGGTAGGGCCGTTGATGCGCCAGCATTGCCCAGATAATTCGGGCAAGTTTGTTGGCCATCGCCACGATGACTACGTTCAACGGACGCCGCTCTTTCATCTGCGTTACCCATGGACCTGGCTCCTTCACGCGATAGACGATGCTCCGAGCGCCGTGGACGAGCAAAGTTCTGAGATAGGTGTCACCTCGCTTACTTATTCCCTGCAACTCGACTTTTCCGCCAGAACCCGTCTGTTTCGGTACGAGACCGAGCCACGCAGCGAACTCGCGGCCGGATTTGAACGCCTTGGCATGCCCCATCGTAGCCACCGCCGCGGTCGCTGTTAGCAAGCCAACGCCCGGAATCGCCGCAATTGCTTTGGCAGACGGATCATCCTTCATCCACGCGTGCAAACGGCGCTCGATCTCGCAGATCTGCCGGTCCAGGACATCGAGACCTCTCCATTGTTCACGCAGCGTCTCGATCAGTATCGCTGGCAAGCGTCCCGACAATCTTTCCAGAACTCCCACGATCGATTTGTCCAGCGCGGCCCGACCGACGCCCATCACCTCACCGTATTCAGTGAGCAATCCACGGAGGCTGTTGATCTGCATCGTGCGGAACTTCACTAGTTGCTGCCGCATGCGATGCAAAGCGAGCACTGCCTGCTGGGCCTCCGTCTTTACAGCAACTTCCTTGCTCGCCATCTGCGTCGCCATCCAGATTGCGCGCGCATCGGCCGCGTCGTTCTTGTTTCGGATGTTGAACGCCTTGACGAATTTCGCTGGCATCAACTTCACCTGGTGGCCCATTTCGATTAATCGCCGCGCCCAGTGCTGGGATCCACTGCAGGATTCCATCCCGATGAGACAAGGCTTGCGATTCGCGAAATATTCGAGAAACACCGCCCGTTTGATAGGTCTGTTGACGATCTCTCCGGTTTCCGGATCCACCCAATGCACCTGCATTACGTTTTTTGCGATGTCCACACCCACGATCGTATGCGTCATGTTGGAACCTCCGGCTCAGTAGACCGATATGATCACCGATTTCTTTTCGGTAGCGGCCGCCGGCCACTGACGTGTTGCCGACGCGGGGTGGAGGGCGTTCATATCATTCACCGTTGCGACAGTAAATGTGTCACTTGGGGACTACGCGATGCTCCGACGTCTATAGAGCCTTGTTGGGCAAGGGTTTCGACGACGCGAAATAAAAGTGTCATTGGCTAGGCCGAGTGGACTCTCGCTCCGCTACGCATGCCGCCGAAGGCCCCCGTCGGGCGGCTCGCGGCCAAATGCAGTCATACGCCATGGGCCAGCAGTCGGACGTTCAATCGTCGGTTCGCTCACCATACCCGCCGTTGCAGCACTGGGGAGCGCAACAACGACCTTCGACTCCGTCCAACCTACCGCCGGAGCCAGCGGAGGCAGTTCAACGAGTTATCGCGGACATCCTTCTTTTTTCCGCGGAAGAAGGGTAAACGGCCGACCATTAAGCCGAAATCGTTAGGCGCGGTGCTTTTACCTTCCGGAGCCGTTCAGAAACACCTACATTATTCTCGTAGGGACTCTTCGATCACGCGAATGGTTGTTCTGCTCCGAGTACTAGTGGAGGGGAAGCAAATGGGAACGTCTCGCGAATGTCTCAAGGTGTTTGCCGTCGGACTGTTCACCGCGCTTTTCAGTCAGCAAGCCGGGAGCTGGGACATCGGCCAAGCGTGGACTCAATTGGTGGATGCCGCTTCGGATGTGGCGACTCTGGGTCAACATGGACGCGATCGCGATCGTGAGCGTGCCGAGCAACAACTGCGCGAAGCAGAGCAAGCGCGCGCAGCTGCCGAAGTCCAACGCAGATTGCAGATCGAAGCTCTGACGAAAGATGTCGAGCTATTGAGAAACGTAACAAAATCGTTCGAAAGCACCGAATCTGCGATCAACCGTATCCTAGCGTTGCAGTCTGCCATATTGGATGTTGCTTCTCAGGAGCAAGACACTCGAAACCATTCGATGGCTGTCCTGGAGAAAGTACGTGACTTCCTGCGACACGACAACAATGATTTTCTACAGTTGGTGCAAGCGCTTAACTCGACGCAGTTCTTAAGTAATGCCGACTTAAAAAGAGCTTTCAACGGTCAAAGCACAGATCCGAAAGTGCTTGAAACGATCAAAGACAGTGAATCAAAAACAGCGTCTGCCTTACAGAGCCAAATAACGTTGATGCAGCAGTCCAAGCTAACTGAGCAGTCTTACGTCGAGACGGCGATTAGTGACTTAAAATCGTCTCAGTTAACGCAACTGATTGGAATGGTTTCTGAGTCTAAGGCCAGACTTGAAACGCTCCGCAACGAGGTATCGAGCGAGCGGACAAATTACCGTGGGCAGCTAAACGCCCAGGTTGATGCGCTTGCTACACTTTCCGGGACCGACATTAATGCGTTGAAGGCGAAATACGAGGCTGACTTGATGCCTAACTCGATCGCTGATGTAGTCAATGCAGCGAGCAAATCGGCCAACGAAGTGGTGGTTCAAGTGTCGAGGGATCTTAATGGAACACCGCAGGTTCAAAAGGTGTGTCTCTCATTCGCCCTCGGGTGCTTTGACGCGCCGCGAAGATGAGTTCCGTGTCGTCCGTTTGTGCTGGCTGCTTACTCGTCCTTGCTAGCGCCGGAGCGGTAGCGGGACCAGACGAGGACATGATCGCTCGGCAAGTCGCAATGAAATCGGCCGAGGCCTATGCGAAGGACCGCGTTGCGAACTATGTTAACCAGAACGTCGCGTCGACGGCCGTTCCATCCGGGGTAGGAACGACTGTCTTTGCTACGATTGATCTCGGCACTGCCGCGTACGACTTCTCACGTTCGGAGAACGATAAACAAAGAGCATACGCGGGAAGTCGCGCAGCGCTAGCGGCTTATGCATTGCTTGGAGGGCCTGCAGCTCCGGTTTTAGCCGCCGTTCTACTCGTCGCTTCGGTTGTCGAGGCAGGATTGGCGGCCCGTCAGCAGGCCGAAATGCTAAAGATTTATAAACAAATCGAAGAGGACTACACGCGCGTAATCGAGATCGACCGCCTAATGGTACAAGCCGACGCGATCCAATATCGACAACTTGTCGCTACCGCGACTGGTGCACTGGCGGAATACGCTACAAACATCAACGGGTATAAACGGAATTGTGGCAGTGAATCTGGCGTTGCGACGCTGGCCGAGTTGGATAACTGCGTAGCTATGTTGGGCAAAGCGTTGTTCGCCGCACGGCTATTTGTTAGAACGGCGGATGTCATAAAAGGATGGCAAGAGCGAAATGAAGGTACGTTTGCAAAAGTGAACAGTGCTCTTGGAATAAACCTGGGCTTTCTACTCGACGCTCGAGCGTCAGCAGATAGTTTCACTTCAAAAGTTGAGCCGGAATTCGACAAGATATTGTCTAGTTTTACTCAGATTGCCGCTAAGCTCATCGTAGATGGAGCATTGCAAAAGCCCGGCCTGACGACCGCCGAATGGGTCCAGATGGATTGCATCGATGAAGCGATGAGCCATGCGCGGGCTGGCACTGACATCCTCGTGCGCGGCATGGTGCTAGGGGCCCGTATTACAAAGCTTGAAGTCAATGCCTATCTGCGTGGGGTGGCAACGTTCCGAAAGTCAATATGCCAGAAAGTTGCAAAAGCAGGTCTTCCCGCTGAACACGCGGAGATATTGACATCCTGGATGAAAATCGTCGCTTCGACGAGCCAGCGTGTGCGCATAACCTTTCCTAACAAATGATCATGCTTTTAGATCAATTCGTCAGGTTAGTTTCGCTGGTCGCAGAAGTATCATTCGCGATGCTTTTGGGAATTTCGGCGTGCAATGGGCAGAATTTGCCACCTACCAATTCCCTGTCGCCTACTGCCGAGTTTGTTGATTTGGGAGCAGGTCGGCTCGATCAGCTCAATCAGCTAACACGCGGCGCGATTGTGCAGTTCAAGTCATTCGATGGAAGTACCCTCCAAGGAGTTTTCGTCGAAAAGATCCCCGGAGAAGGTGACGCTCCGGACCGGTTCATGTTAGAGGGCGTAGTGCAGGTCGATCCACAGACTGGCCGTCCCAGTAGTTCCGTCGCGCCGTCTGGCGGCGCGGATGGACGATCTAGCGCAGATAGTACAGCGGGTAACGGGCAAACCGCTTTGACCACAAGCAATGGCATCGGTGCCGCAGCGTCTGCTGGCATCTCGACATTGTCGGGATATTTAGCGGTCCCCCCGACTCTCAGGCGCGAACTTGAGCAACGTGCTGGCGCTCTACAGGAAGCGATAAATCAGCGGACGGTGGCCTTGTCCCTGTACAACACAACACTTGCCTCAGAGGTGGGTGGCGCGCAAGCCGCCCTCGACGTATTACGTGGCACGGCTGCGCGCGCTGACTTCACACAACCGTCAAACGTCAACATTCGTTACTCCGGCATACCAGACTTCGGAACGGCTCCATGGGCGCTTCGGCGTAGCTTAGAATCATCGTACGTTTCTTTGACGAAACTTCCCGTACCCTCTGTCGCGCATGCAGAGGTACGCGCGACAGGCATCCACGCAATTTCACTCGCTCAGTCGGAGATTAAGAATGGCTTACTAAATGAGGCGTGGTCATCCGCGCGGATCGCTGAGGCCGCTGCATTTGTTTTGAGAAATGCCGGGGATCTGGCAATCAGCCTTAATCCCATGACAGCGATCGCGCGCGACGCAACCGAGTTGATAACCGGGCGCGACCTTTTCTCTGGAGAGCGACTTACCGACGGCGAGATGTACATGCGAGGAATATCGCTGGGCGTCGGTCTGGTTACGGCAGGACTTGGTTCTACTGTGGGCCAAGCGGTGAGGCGAATTGCGCCGACTATAGAGTCTGCCCAAGACGTTCGGAAGTTGTTCGACGTGACCTTGGAGATCGGATCGCATTCCCGTGCGCGATGGTCCCGTGCAGACAAAGTATTGAAGCGGATAACTGGCGGAAGCGATGCAGAGATTCGCGATCTGGCTTACGATGCCCTTATGAAAGGGAAGGCGTTTTGGGATAACAAGCATGGAACGCTAGCTTTCTTCCTTAAGGAACAGGAAGCCTATCTTCAGGTGGTCCTCGACGTCGAAAAAGGTAAGGTAGTGACGTTTGTGGAGCGTGGTCTCAACTATGACCTTGAGGCCGCATTCCGCTCGGACCAAGGGTTGGCAAGGCGCTTTATACCGCTAGATGAGGTTCCTTTGCAGACCAGCCGCGACGCTTCCGGATCCATCAAGCTATTCTTACCCGGCTCGCGGTCTCCGTCGGGCACGGTCCATGGAGAATGACTTGTCGAGCGATTTCAACGCCATCACGCCTGATTGTTTGCTTCATATGCCGATTGCCTATCCCGGAATTTCTTCTTGATCCACTTTCGCGCATTAGAAGTGTTTAAGCTGACAACTGATAAGTTAATGGGATTGCCAACGTCCCACGCTGACGATGCGCTAGCCAGCGTCCTGAGGACCGCGATCATTATGGCACTCAGAACACCGGCGAAGCCCACGCTCCAGTTTGTCGGATCTGCCGGAAACATGTCATCGTCGATCTACTTTTGTTTGAGGGGCATTCGGCGGAAAATCGTCGCGCATCGGCGAACAGGTCGTTGCTTTCCTCGCACGTTAGGCTTTTTCGGTCGTCGGCAGCAGAATCATCGCAAGCGCCTTATCAGCGCACTTCCCAGCTTTACTCCCGCGTCCGATAACTTATCTAGCGGGTTCGCTCGGCAGTAGTTATCTACCCACGCCATGATCGATGGAGCGTCCACGGGTGAAAGAAGATCGATGTTGGTCGTCGCTCTTGCCATACAGGTCATGTAGCCCATAAACCATCCTTGCGCGGCGCCCTGTTCAAATGCGTTCGAGGAACGAATCAACCACTGCCCGCATGATCTGTCGCCAGACGTCTTATAGGCGTCGGCCTGACTGGGAATCAGCGAGAACAAGACCATTGCCGCGACCAGCGCGACTTTTCCTCGATCGCCCATAGGTTTCCCCAAAACTAATTCTTACGGCTTGCCGGAGATAGATTCAATCCGGAGCGCGGGGCGAGGCCGAGGGGATGTCTCGGTCCTAAGACGAGCCACGGAACAATAACTCCGATGCAGGGCCTAGGAAACGATGGCGACGAGCAATATCCGCACTGTCAGATCGGAAGCCTCGTTAAACCTCAGAATTGCTCGAAACGCGCGGACTGACCGTCCAATGGGTTTCGAACCAAACCGGCCGTTCGAGTCGCCGTCGTCTAATTACGGCCGGTGGCAGAAACTGGCCGATTGGGTGAGGTAGCCGCTTTAAGCGAGTCCATTTCCGACTCGTTCGATCCGACTGACTGACCGCTTAGGAGACGGCCGTCCGACCGAAGGGGGTCGCCCACGGAAGTCGGCAGGCGGCTCTGCGACGCGCGATCAACGGCGAGCGACGAACTGCTGGGATCGGCCATGAGGGGACACCCGAACAGTGCGTCAGCGCGACATCCGAGTGACAGCTCCGATTGGCGGATTCAACCGGTCGATGCAATAGCTTGATGGAATCGTTCAGCTGGTGTCTCGTAATCTAGCGTCTTTCTCGGGCGCTCGTTCAACCTCCTCGCCACGGCATTGAGTTTGGCTTGCGAATAAACCGACAGATCGATGCCCTTCGGGAAGTACTGTCGTAATAGCCCGTTCGTGTTCTCATTGGAGCCGCGTTGCCACGGATGCTTGGGGTCACAGAAATACACCGTGATGTCAGTGGCAATGGTGAACCGTTTGTGTCCCGCCATCTCAGTGCCGCGATCCCAGGTAAGCGATTTGTAGAGTTCTTGCGGAAGCTTGCCGGCGTGTTTGATGAGCGCGTTGGCCACCGTCTCACTATCCTTGCTGTCCACCTTGACCAACATGACATAGCGTGTGTGTCGCTCTACAAGCGTTGCGATCTGGCTGTTACCGCTGCCGCACAGGAGGTCGCCTTCCCAGTGCCCCGGAACGGCGCGGTCCTCAACGGTAGCGGGACGTTCACTGATCGAAACAGCATCGCGGATACGACCGTGATCTTCCGTCTTCTGTGTGTGATGACGTGAGCGACGCATAGCGCGAGTGCGCCGCAGGTGCTCCAGCAGCTCTTTTTTCAGCGCGCCGCGTGCTTGAATAAAAAGCGTCCGATAGATCGTTTCGTGAGACACGTGGAGACCCTCGTTAGCCGGCCATGTTCGCTTTAGCCATCCAGCGATCTGCTGCGGCGCCCATTCCAGTTGCAGCTTCGCCGCCACGACTCTTGCCAGCGCCGGTTTCGCGACCAGTTTGCACGCCTTCGGGCGCAGCGCCCGCTGCCAGGCAAGCTCATCGGCGGAGTCGGCCCGATAGCCTTTCTCGCCGCTGTTGCGCTTGACCTCACGGCAGATCGTAGATGGCGCTCGCGACAGGCGCCGTGCGATCGATTGGATCGATTCATCCGCTGCGAGGCCTCTTGAGATTTCCTCGCGCTCGGCAAGCGTGAGCGACTGCCTCGATCGCCGTCGCGCTGGAGGCTGGATTCCTCCAGTTTGCGCCAATATGCCCGCCACGGACGAATGGTTACGATCGAACATCTGCGCAATATGCTGCAGTGACTCGCCCGCGCGCCAGCGCTCCCACATCAGCGCCTTCTGACTCTCACTGTAATAGATCCGGCGTCTCTGTTTCATCGCAACACTCCCGCCGCTTACATAGCGTTATTGTGTTGCATCGACCGGTTGAATCCGCCTTGCTAATCCGTCGTTCGATCGTTGAAGGCCACTATTCCTCTCTCCGGACGAAATGTGCGGAAGCACACATCCAATCAAAGCGAGAGCATAGCTACTACAGTTTATAGTCTAGGATTTTTCGAAACCCTTACGAATAATGGGACGGTGGTAAGTGTCATCTTGGGCTCCTGTCTTTTTGAATCCGACTGGGTAAGGAACTCCGCAGTCGCCACAGCGGCTGACTTCCGACACTTTTGAAGGGCATGCCGGAATTTTGGTGTCAGTCAATCTCTAAACCGGCGCCGGTAGTCTAGGAGACGATATTGTGGGTAATTCGCAGCGGTCAGCGAGCCTAGTGGTTGCATCTATTCTCGTGCCTTTCTTCGTGGGGTGTGCAGGGGTGAAAGCGGTCTCCGAGCAGAAGCATGAATTGAGCAATGTCCCGGCGGGTAAGTTCAACGTTGTCTTATACAACAGCCCGCCAAATGCAAAGCCAATCATCCTTCCAGGCGTATCACCTCCGGACCAGGAAAGGCAACTGAGAATTGCAGAAGCTGCGTGTGGCTCAGCGTCGCCGGTGGCCAAGCCGCCGCCAATCGGAAAGCCTGGTCTTTTCATCGCGCCAGTTGTCGGTATTCTCGTTGTAGCGGGGCTTTCGGTCGCTGTCAGTGAGGCAGAGGCTAAATACTCTGCATTCGTTGATAAGAGACAAGCCGAATTCAAGAAGACGTTTGATCGATCTTTCAATGTCGATTACTTGTTAGTCGACGAGTTGCCAACTTTTAATTGCATTGTTGCATCTATAGCTACGAAAGCAGCGCCAACCGAGAGCGATTTAGACTTCGTATTCGGTGCCGTGTTGAGGTCTTCGGTTAACACCCATCCAGTTGCGTATCAGTGGGTACCGACCTACTTCGAACTGAAACGAAGCAGCGCAAGAACGGACGCGTCTGGTGCCGTTGATATCTCCGTCGAGATCGCTATCGATGGTGCAACGTCGAAGGGAAACCAGACGTTGTCCGACGTAACGCTTGCCCTGAAAGGCCTGTGTCTTCCAAACGGCGACGCATGCGACTCTGGCAATATTGGAACCTGGCAAGAAGGCCAGCCATCGAAAGATCCTCTCGGCGTTGGCTACGCTTCGCCGTGGTTCACCCTTCAGCGAAGCGTCGACGGACCGCAGACGCTGAAACCGTGCTCAGGTAACTGCACACCCGGTTCTTTCCGAGTCACGGTCGTCGAGACAGGAACTGGAGCGGCTGACTACGGCGCGGCTAAAACCGGTCTAGCAAATACCGATAAGGCTTTGTCTGACGCAATCGGAAAAATCATTGACCTGAAGACACCAAAAAACTGATTTCGCGGGTTAGCCCCGTGGACCTCCCGCGAAGACAAAGGCAAGGCCGAGTTCTGGAGTCCGATGACTGCCCAGCGCTTAATACGAGTCATCGACTCCGTGCACTATGACCGCCCGTAGCGGGTCGGCCGGGGCGGACCGCATTGGGCAGCACGCGGCCAACACGCGACGTTCGCCGTCGGTAAGACTGTGTCATTCAGACGACCGCTTGGCCTGCAATGGCGATCGCCCGCAGACAATTTTCTTCACTCGCCGACTTTTCTGTCACTGTTAGACTTCCTCGTACTTGACGCTGCGCCACACGCGCTCGACGAACACGTTATCGCGCCAGGTCCTCGGTTCCTTTGCCTGTATTATCGCTGGCTAAGCCCCGGGCGTTCCACCTATCCCGCTGTCCGAATTCGCGCGGCCACCTCTGACCTTGTTCCAAGTCCGAAGAGTCGTTTGTCATGAGAGGGATAAAAGTAAGCGGTCCATCTCCGACGTCTGGCAGTGAGCGACAGTAGCGAGGACCATAGGTGTCCACCTATCTTGAGGTGGA
>NZ_FCNV02000021.1 GCF_001544615.1 Caballeronia concitans | reverse complement strand
CGCTGACCCACTTCGCTATCACACATCACGCGCTCTACCACCTTACTCTGAGGGGCGTCGTTCGCGGATCGCTTACGGATAAAAAAGTCGATAGTCAAGACACAGACGGGAGCTGCTACGCGGTTCAAGTCTGCGCGGAGGCGGCTCTTGCGTTGGCTCGCAGGGCTGCTGATTGCGGGTGTCGCGACTGCGCTGAGCGGCTTCGTTACAGGTCAACTGCAGCCGTTGTTGACGTCAGCCTCCGAAAAGCTAGGTGGAATCAAATGCCACCTTCTTGCTACGAAGCCAAAACAAGACGACAAACGGCTGCTTGTACTCATATCACCTCTTGCTGGAGACGATTCAAGCGAAACACAGACCGCGCGCCTCCTCGGCGCATTTCGCGGACAAGGCGTGAATGCGTACACCTCCTGCGAGCGAATTGCATTCGATCCCGTGAAGGAAAACAACTCATCGCAGGAGGAAGTGGTCCGAGCTAGCAAAGCTTTGTTGCAAAAGTATGGCGGAGATGTGCTCATGTTCGGAGAGGTCGGCGTCACAGATAAGGCCGTACGCGTTTGGCTTGTCAACGAACTCGGCGGATGCGAAGAACGACCGACGCTAGTCGTCTTCGAGAACGGTTTCCCGCCTCCTTCAGCAGGGTTAGCTCCAGCGATAACTCGGAAAGCTTTGGATCCGATGGTGAGTGCAGTGTTAGCCGCCTGCAACGCCGTGCTGCGGACTATAAAGGTTTGGAGCGCAGGACCAGAAAGGTTGGCGTCTATCTCGAGCACTTCAAAGCAGACAGCAAATTAGAGCTAACGAGTCCGGTAGCATGGGCGTATGCCACAGCATTGAAACTTCTTTATCGCGAGCAATTCAAACAGAAATGGTACGACACAGCGACCGCCTTCAACCTCGACCGGGCGAATCGAATCTTTGCGCAAGATCCGAGAGGTCGAGCTCTCTGGCTAGCAATGCAAGCCGATATGGAAGCCCAGAGGGCCTACTGGTCTTCGAGCGAAAAGGCGTTCGACACGGCACTCGGTCAGGCTTATCTGCTAGCGCAGCGGCTGCCGTAAAAAATCCCCTTCCGTCCGGCCCGCATTGCTTTTAGTTTGCATGGCTGCAATATTCGTCTGTGGGTAAAGATCGGAGAACGGAAATTTTCGATCCCGGCAGCACGATGAATTCGGACACGCCGTAGTGTCCTGACGCACCATCGGTGTTGCTGCCCCAGTCATAGGTATATCCAAGACGAGTAAAGGGATATCCTGGCGCACCGCTGTCGCCAACGACATACGCGTAAGCCATCTGGTCGTTGACAATACGTAATTCGATTTGGTCCTGACTTCCATCCGCCCGAAGCGCACATTGCGGACGGCCATCATCGGTTGAATGTACGCCAAGACATGGGCGCGCAATATTGCTCCGCGGCGCGGCCAGCTCAACAAACGCTACCTTACGATAAGAAGGAGGAGAGTTAGGAGGAAGCCCAAGAAGCTGTTCTAGTCGATTCCGAAGTGCGTCGCCGGAAAGCCCCCAGCTTCGACAAATCAGCTGAATCTCGGTAGGCAATGAGACCCAGATGGGTGTAGCTCCAACGGTTATTTCGCACGCCCCCTCGGCTTGGCAGTAGTGTTTAGAGGCACCTACCCAGGTGACGACGGTGACGACGTCGCCTTCTGGAAGCGGCTGCAAGGTTCTGACGTTGCGTGGAGTAACCACTGCCGCGTCCACGATCGCGGATTCATATCGGTTGTCGGCGCCAGAGTTACCAAGCGAGCCGACGGCGCACCCTGAAAGTGAAAGCGCAAGAAGAGCCAATAGAGACGCGGCTATTCCACTTCTTGCGACCCGTTGACTGGCGGTCTGCGAACTGACGCAGCAGCGATATAAACTGATTAGGCTTAGCATCACTCAGTCCTCCGCGATAGTAGGTGCTGACTTGCGCCAGCCGAACTGCACCCGCATCCGACGTAAGAGGCAGGGCGGCTGAACGTTCAATTCCGCGCGCCCATTACATCGGATTGCCAGATGTGTTAACGCGTACGAACGTACACGTTCGAATCGTCCGGGACAGCGCACATCATCGATGCCATATCACTATCCCTACGGTTTGGACGGAGGCGGCGCTGGCGGCTTCTCGGTCGACTGCTTCTTTAACTCCTCAATTTCCTTTATGGTTATCTCCTCCTCCTTTGATTGACCTGTCGCGCCACATCTCTGGTCTTGGGCACTGGGAGAACTCTCACTCCGGTTTTCCTCATTGCTGCCATCCTGATGTCCCGCGCATACCAAACCAGCGTGCGCCGAAGCCGGTCCGACTCTTCGTTGTAACATAGCACCCTCCGGCAAAAAGCGAATTGAAGCTGATAAAAAAATTAGCCCGCGCTAAGAACTTGGTGCGGTGTGCGGCACGAGTCTGTCAGACATGACGGTGGTCGTGGCATTCCATGCAGTTACTTGGGCTACGATGCGAACATCTAGTGGAAAAGCGGCATAGTCGTCGCTTGAGATGAAAATCAATCGTTCCTGGTTTATCGTTTCCCCGGGCTCTATCCACTGATGCTCCGGAGCAAAGATGTCAGAAGCCCCGAGTGTGATTCACTCTCGGTTGATGAACGACCTTACGGCCCTTGCCCTGTTCGACACGCAGCGTCATGCGCTGGCTATCGATGTCGCCCACTTGGAGCGCGACCATTTCGCCGGCCCGCGACCCGGTGCCGTAGGCGAGCGACAACGCTGTCTAATGCTTTGAATTACAGGTTGCCGCAATCAGTCGCCGGACCTCGTTCGGGCTGAGGATAACCGGCAGTACGCGCGGCACGCGCACCGGCTGCATCGAGCTCATCAATTCCGGCTTCCAAAGCGTAATGTCGAAGAAGAACTTCAGGCCGGTGATTGCCGCATTGAGAGAGATAGGCGATGTTCCGCGATCGACCAGATACAACTGGTAGTTTCGCAGGTCTTCGACCGTCGCGGTGTCGGGCGAGCGTTTGAGATAGCGAGCGAATTCACGCACGATGCGCAGATAGTTCGCCTGAGTCTTCGGAGAAAGCTGGCGCATGCGCATGTCATCTGTCATACGCTGACGCAGAGGGCTGACGCCCGGTTGAATGGAGGTCATGATGCGGCTCCGTTGAAGAACGGGGCGGATTGCCCCGACCTTCAACATACGGAATCGCACCATCCACCTCTCAATACCCACCAAGTCGAACCGCAGCCCCTACCGCGCGAGCGGTTTCGTTCAGCGGCCACAAAGCGACAGTCAACAATGACCGAACTGAAAGAACCGGAGTGTGAATTATTTACAGACATTCGAGCTGCCAGAATTGCTGGCCACGTGAGGAAGAGCATCTTTAATCACAGCCGACGCGGGACTATGCTTCGATGAAAGTATCAGAGCCGTCCACCGTGCATTAATTTGGGACAGGAAGTAACCCCAGTCTTCGGGGTCGGCCGACCAGTCCGTTACGGCTGAATCCGTGTTGTCTGGCCTTGAAGCGCTGGTTCCCAGCACCGGCATGGACTCTCCTGGTCAGTACTGAGGTTCGGCGTCCGGAATAAATTGCGAGTCAGTAGAATTCAGTTCATTGCGCAGAAACGGGTAACCGCCGAGAGACCACTTCACCGTTTGTGGAAACCGCAATTACAACTAGCCAGCAACCTACGCTCAATCCTCGCCGGTATTAGAAGGGCAGCACTTCATTAAATTTTCACTTACATCCGCAGATCGCAACCCACTACACGCTCTAATGTGGGCAACCCAACATAACGAAACATCGGATGCCAAAATCAGCTCCGAAATATGCCAAAGCAATCCCGTAATGCCTAAAATTTGAAACCAAGTCGTCTGCGTAATGGAAGAGCGCATCGATGCAAATAGCGGGCTCTCGTAGCCTTATGCCCTTCTTATAACCGCGGGTACGTCACATGAGGCGGTTCTTCGTTTTCCGCAGCGTATGGCCATGGAAGGAGGATGCACCTCATGCAACCGGCTTACTGCGCACCCCTTGCTATTTCCTGCAGACGGGATTTCAAAGCCATGAAGCGACACAGTTTCTTCGACGGTCGCTTGCGGATCTTGCTCGCCCTTTTCGCTTATCTGCTCATCGACCCGGTGCACGCGGATCCAGTCGCCACGGTAGCGCAGCTCTCAGCGCAAGTTTGGCGTCCCGCTGCCCCATGGTGTACCGATGGGCAGGGAAAAGCGTTCCCATCAAAGGTTGACGCCAATGGAAATTGCGATGACGGCGACGCAGTGATTTTCAACGGTCTGCTTTGCTATTCGGGCGAAAACGTGGCTTGTGACGCCGTGCAGAACGCTCAGTCTCGCGAGGCGGCTTTACCGCGCCGCGGCGAATGGTTTCGTTCACCCCGTCTCGCGCTCAACCCGGAACTGCACCCTTCGAACTCCTTCTCCAACGACCAGAACCTTGGAGTGCTGCTTAGTGTCGTCAACCATCGCTCCGAACAGAAGTATCTAGATCGGCTTTCCGCTTGGACAACGTGGATCGAAGCCAATGCAGCATGCATCATTGGGAACGAGCCTCTTTGTCTGCGAGGATGGCCGCGCTTTTGCAGGGACGACAATGAGCATGGTTGCGGATTGCGCCCTGGCGACATCGCCACATTGGCAACTGTTTTGCACCGGCTGAATCTTCCGTTACCGCAGGGCCCAGGCGGAGCCATGGGGCAGTTATTTGACGCTTTTGTCGAAGCGGCTATCCCGATTACCTTCGCGGACGCGAATACGAACGACACCGACTATCCGCTACATCTAGTAGCGGTCGAAATTCTCTTGTGGCGTAGTTTCGGCGCCAGCGACGACACCTCTCCGATTCTCGACCGCGCAGCTGCCATCCTCCATCGCCGCCAGCCGAAAAACCCATTCTTCGCATACCTGGCGGGCGAACCGAAGAACACTGTCGCGCAAGGGGTCTTGCAATTTTGTCCCGACAGCGCACTGAGCGTACCGAAAGATAAGGTGCAGTGGACTTGGGAGCGCGCCGACGGCACGGGCGCAGAAAAAAAGAGCATGGTTTGGGATTGCATTTTCATGGCCAACCTTCTGGCGCGCCCATGAAATTACGCCAAGTATTGAAGCATTCCGTTCTCGGGATTGTCTCCTTTGTCACCGCGCTAACGCTGAGCGCGCCGGCTCTTGCGACAGACGCGAGCGTGGGTCAACTGTGCTTCAGCGGAGTAAGCGGGAGACAGTTCCAAGGAGACGTATCGACCAAGGGCAGTATTGACTGGGTCCGAGTGAAATATCAATACCCAGGGCCAGGGACCGAGCCCAACGCTCGATTCGTGATTTTCTCCAAACCTGTTGATGACCCTCGGCCGACGCCAAGCTGTGATCGACAACTTGCGCTAGCAAAAGCGCAGGGAATTAGCGTGCTCATCGCGGGAAGGATCGAACACCTGACTCTTGACGGTCGCATAGGTCGTGGTCTAAGCAACTCGTTGTGGATTCCAAGCGGCGAAGGAAAACTCGATCTAACGCTCGGTTACGTCTCGACCGGATTGCTTCCTGTCGGCGGAGGAAAACTTGATCTCGCAAAGTCAAGGTTATACATCGAGAGCACGCGCGAGTGGCTTGTCCAACCCAGTTCCGTCGAAGGCGAAGTCGAGATCCACGGTTACTTTCCCCGAGCAATCACCGGTGTGCAACTAGCATTTCCCGGGCAGGCGAAGGCGACGTCGGACCTTAGATTGAAAGATCCTGCAAACGACAATCTGCAGATTAGATTGGACATCGCAACGGGGGCCGCGACGATATGGCAGGGAAAGTATGCGATGATGCCCGTGACGATCGATGGCGACGAACTGGATGTAGGTCCCATGAGGTTCGGAAAGCCGAAACTCTCGACGCATGGCGCTAGTCTAACAGCAGACCATGGGAAACTGATCACGTCTGTGAATGATGTAAGTGGTTCTGCTGCCAACTTCTCAACGACCGCCGGCGGCTTGAGCGCTCAAGGTAAACAAATTTCACTGGTCGCGACTTCACTTAATGGATCAACGTCCCAAAGTACTACCGCATTCGCCATCGAATCCCTCGCTGCCACCAATATAAAGCTCAGTGGCGCCGACGTTGGTTTGTCTCCCAAGGAAGGGAACTCCGATATTGTAGAGGGGCCTATGTCGGCTACTTTCAACACTTTATCGAAAGATACACTCGATGGGATTGTTGATTGGATAAAGCCTAAGGTCTCGGGTCTACCGCTTCGCTTTGCGCAAGACTCTGTACAGCGTATCAACGTTCAATTGAAGGGAACAACGAATGCGCCAGCCGTCAACGGATGGCTGCAGGCCGCCTCTTTCGGATGGAGGGGAGTAGGCATTGCAAGTCCTGTTAAGCTCCTGTTTGGCCGAGCGCCCAATGCTCAAGAACTGAGACTGCCCATTGATTTGAACGTGCCCGCGGGTGGCGGTAGCATAGAACTGAGCGATTACGATCAGAAAGTACTTGTTACAGCGAAGCTCCAGCGACTTCGTTTGAAAGCGGAGGTGGCTATTCCGATAACCGCCCCCGATGCGGCAAGGCTCGAAATCGCTCCCAATCAATTCGACGTGGCCATGCAAAACAGCATCTCCACTGAGCCGTGGCTTGCGGGCACAAAGCCTACGCTAGCGAATCTAAATGTCGAATTATCTAATCCTGTTGCAGTGCGTATAAGCGAAGACTTAAGTGTGGGACACTTCATACTTAGCACGGATGTCTTAACTCTTGGTCAGCCTATACTTCGTATTGGCAAAGGTGGAACCGAGCGGCGCGCAAACCTTGATCTAGATTTAGACGGAAAGGCACTATTCGCGATGCCAATTGCTTCTCCCTCGTTGGTACTAACGAAGGCGATACTAAAAGCCAAAGCTGGGTTCAAATTTATCGACGTAGCAGGGTCTAGTATAGACATCGGGGGAACAATCGTTACCGAACCGAATGTCGAGCTCAAGAACCTAGAAATAGACATCGACGCTCTGAGCAAAACGAACTCGATAGTCGCACAAGGACTTAGCATCAGTGGTTCGCGGTTTGAGCGTCCTCGCCAAAGTCCATCTGAAACGGCCTTTTCAGGAAGGCCAGAAGGCGCGTTTCAGATCGAAAAGATCGATGCTATCCCTCGTTTGAGTTCGGCGAGTATGTTTATCGATGAGATCGATGCTTCCGGTCTACGCCTTTCTCTCACTGACGCAATGCTAACCTTGGGTGAGACATTAGTTCTCGATAGTGCGGGTATCAGCGTTAGCGTTGATGTTGTCGCATCTAAGAATGAACGCGATAAGAACGACGATGGAACCGCGAAATGCGACGAAAACTGCAGGCCGGTTTCGGTAGCCCGCCAGTACTTCACAAACCTTGAGGTTCACGCGAGCGGAAGACTCAAGGAATCGGAGTTCTCACCAAACATGGCTCTCGATGTGCCCCCCACTGTGAGTAACCTCGTGCTAAAAGTATCAGGACGCTCGGACAGACTAGATGGGGCGGGTAAGGTTCGAATCGGGGCGTTCAGCGGAACCTATTCGACCCCTTATGAATTTGCATTCGGGTGTGAAGATGGCTCCAAACCGAGAACAACCCTTGACGGCCGATTTGCGACTGGCGGAACCGTTGGCGATCTCGCAATCTCCGTCGATAAAGGTGACTTTGGCGTCTCAGGAGCATTAGCAGCGGTTGGATATGCCTTCACCAGTAACAAAGCGACCGGCTGCCCAGGTTCGAGTAAAGACATCATAGTTTCCGAAGAGAAAAAGATCTCTATGACTGGCTGGTGTCCTACTTGGAGTAACCCGGGCCGCACCTGCGAGTGGTACACCATCATTCCAGCTATTAAGTTTTCCTATAGACTCCAGTTTGACTTCGGCGCCATGGCGGGAGGCGCCGCAGCCACTAGCGCCTATCTGAAAATGGATAAAAGCGAAAATCTCGTTTGTCTTGTTCCACCGATGCAAGTGACACCGCAGGGAATAGCTATGGGAATTACGCCGCAATTCGTTTTCAACAACACCCTCCCTCAAATTGCAAAGGATATTGTTAACGGCACGATCCGCGCGACGTTACTATCTTACGAGTCAGCACTATTGACAGCAATTGGAACATCCGCAGCCGGTATTGCTGGCTTCGTGTTCAACGACCCCGTCTTAGGTACTTTAGCGTGCCAGATATTGGGTAAGAAACACTGACAGATCGGTGGGCTCGTGGACATACGCCTACTATCCCATACAACGAAACTGCGATCGATGGATACTTGGAAAAAGCTTCTCTTCATGATCATTTTCGCATCTTGGATGGTGATATCGTTTGCGCAACCGAATATCTCTGTCGTAAGCGTTTCGATTCCGCCAAGGAACACTTGGTGTGCGCAGACGCAGATTAGAAGTAGTGACGCAGATTCGCTCGATAAGTACGCTGCCACACTACAACAAGCGCTTCGAAAGCTCGATTCCACTTTGATCTCGGCGAACGCGCGAGCCAGTGGGACGCCTTTTCTTGGCGGATACACGAAGCTCGAAGGTAAAGACGAAGGTGGAAAATTGCTCAAAACGCTGAGCTTGGACGTTTGCACAGTCGTTTCAACGTCACTTCCTTCACCAACGACGCCTGATGTGACATTACATATAGAGCCGCAGTCCAACGCGATCGTGACGGTTTGCGCTCGAGCTAGTTCAGACAGCTGCGTTGCGGACCTTCGCCAAGCAGTTGCTCAACAGTACCCGCAGTTATCCATTGATGAAATAGGAACATGGAACTGGCGTATGGTCAGCGCCAAGGGCAGCACTGTCAGTGAGCAGAATGCGCGGGACGCTCTAACGGACAGTACCTCGCGGCCGATAACCTTGAACCCTTCGACCGTGGTAAGCGGCGACATATCTGTGCCGGATCCGCACGTTTTTCGCCCCTTCCTGAGCGGCAGTGGCAACGTCACGGTTACACAGTTTTTTCCCACCGACTGGGTCTTGGTAGCCATATTCCCTCCGCCGCTTCCAGCGGCGGCTGCCGGTCACTAAACTCAACACGAGGTGAAAATATGCCCAAAAATCGCTATCAAGCATCGTTGATATTTAGCCTCTGTATCATTTGCTCGATTGGCTCTGCCGCACCTAGATCGTTGATCGCCTGCTTCGAGCCGATTGACTCTACAGACAAGCGTTTCGTGCCCTTCTGCGTGGCGCGTATTGCTTCAACCTCTATACCGCAAGGCGCGAACATGGTTTCGCAATCGGCGATGAAAAAGATCGTTGCATTGGCATTTGCTGGGCTCGCGACACCATCACCTCCGCAGGCCGGCTCATACAAAACTACTGGGCAGGCGGACGCACAACCAGACGTCGCTGGAATCATCGGTCCCGAAGATATCAGTTCGATTGTTGGAGTCGTTATTGAGGACTTGCGCAATCAAGGCAAGCAAGCACCCGACGTACTATGTCAACTCCGAAAGGATATCAATTCGCTAGGTAACTCATAGATGCACGCTGACACCAACCGAGCCGACTGAGGTGACGCGCCTCGCCACACAGGCAATTCTCAATTTAACGGTCAAGGAAGGAAAAATTCTGGCCACGTCCGTCGGTAAGAGGCGGCCAACTTTCGTGTATAAAGTTTGAATGCGCCGCTGACCGTCATCTACAGACTCTTCACCGAGACCGAAGTCGCCCCGGCGAAAATCAATCACTTAGCGAGACAATTCGATGAAGAAGGTATCGTGCCCCTTTAGATATGGCGCGCCGAGAAATAATTGATTCGTTCACTTTTCGGCGTCAGCCGACATACGGTTTGTCAAACGACCAAGAATGGCCGCTTTGGAAGGGGTAGAGTCGTTCGCAGAATTCAGCTGAGAGTTAGCTTCGGGTCGGCTAGGGACGAACAATCGGGCCGCACGCGCCCGTGAACGGACGGTCCAGGTGGTCATCCAGTCGGCAATCGGGGGGCCCGTCCGCCTTGGCTCAATGACCGTTGTCCGCAAAGCCGATCGCCGCCGGCGCTACCGCAAGCGGGCCGTGAAGGGATGGTCGAAGTCGTCGTCCAGTTCAGTTGGACCAGACCTTATCGGCCCTCGTACAATGACCGCTATTCAGCGAGCACATCGCGGGCCGCACCGCCTCGACCCGGCCAATTCCGGACATCAGGTCGACTCGCCGTAGCATTGATGAGCATAATAAGGAGGCTACGCGTGCTGAAAACTATCGATGAGCAAAACAAAGAACTATCAGAAAAGCGTAAGCGTGGCTCCAGCGACGTCTTGACTGGAGACTGAGATCTTTAGAGCGCGGTGCGGATCTGATCGGCGACGACCCACGGTGTGAGTTCATCGATGCGGTTGATCGCATGCCCCGCGATGCGCGCGAGCACGAAGCGCAGATACGCCTCTGGATCGATGCCGTTGAGTTTTGCGGTGCCAATGAGGCTGTAGATCGCGGCGGCACGTTCGCCGCCGGAGTCTGCTCCAGCGAACAGATAGTTGCGTCGACCGATGGCCACCCCGCGTAGCGCGCGCTCGACTGGCAGGTTATCGATTTCGAGCTGGCCGTCATCGCAATAGCGTGTGAGCGCTTCCCACCGGTTCAGCGCATAGAGGATCGCCCGGCTCGTATCCGATTTGCGCGAGAGCGTCTCCAGCGTCGTTGTGAGCCACGCGTGGAATTGATCGAGTAGCGGTCGCGCATGCTCCTGGCGATGCGCACGGCGCTGGTCGGGCGGCTTGCCCCTGATCGTTTCCTCAATCCTGTATAGTGCGCCGATACGCGCAAGCGCCTCGGTGTTCAACGCATTCGGGCGCGCTGCGTGCAGTTCATAGAACTGACGTCGAGCGTGCGCCCAACAGGCCGCCTCTGTGACGCGCCCGGTTTCGTAGATGGCCTGGTAGCCGCCGTATGCATCGGCTTGCAGCGTGCCGTCGAATGACTTGAGATGCTGTCGCGGATGGATACCCTTGCGATCTGGCGTATAGGCGAACCACACCGCGGGCGGCGTCATATCGGCCGATGTACGATCATCGCGCACGTACACCCACAAGCGACCGGTCTTCGTCTTGCCGTTACCCGGTGCCAGCACTGGAACCGGCGTGTCGTCGGCGTGGAGTTTCGTCGCCGACATCACGTGTCGACGCAGCGTTTCAACGAGCGGCTGCAGCAGCGTCGAAGCGTGACCGACCCACTTCGCAAGCAGCGAGCGATCAAGCTCGACGCCTTCTCGCGCGTACATCACCGACTGCCGGTAAAGCGGCACATGGTCTGCGAACTTCGAGACCAGCACGTGTGCCAGCAGCCCTGGGCCGGCGAGACCGCGTTCGATAGGACGACTGGGTGCGGGGGCCTGTGAGATGTTGTCGCAACACACGCACGCAAACTTCGGGCGCACATGACGGATAACCCGGAAGCTTGCCGGTACGTACTCGAGTTGTTCGGCAACATCTTCGCCCAGCAGCTTCATCTCGCCACCGCAATCGGAGCACTTCCCGGCAGATTCGGGCAAGTGCGTCCGGAGCTCGCGCGGCAGATGTTCAGGCAGTGGCTTGCGCGGCGCTTGTTCCACGGCCGCGCGCGGCGTCCTAGGGATTTCGACCGGCGTCGCGCCTTCGTCGGCCTCAAGTTCTTCGAGGCGCAGTTCGAGTTGCTCGATCTGATGGTCCAGTTTCTCCGACTTGCGGCCGAACTGCATGCGGCGCAGCTTGGCAATGAGCAGCTTGAGGTGTTCGACTTCGGCGATGCGTGAAGCCAACGCAGCTTGTTGCGAGTCGACAGTTTCCTGCAGTTTGAGCACTTGTGCGTCGCGCTCGCGCAGCGTCGCTTCCTGGCTGAGCAGCATGGCCTTCAGCGTTTCGACATCGTCGGGAAGTGGGCTCGCGCGCGTCATGCAGGCAGTTTACGCGCCCGCAACGACGTTTACAACGCCGAGGTCGGTCGTGCCGTTCTCGTCGGTTGCCGCCAGTCGATGCCTTCCAGCAGCATCGACAGTTGCGCCGGGCTCAGGCAAATAACGCCACCGTCGGCCTGCGGCCATACGAAGCGCCCCTTCTCGAGTCGCTTCATCAGCAGGCACATGCCATCGCCGCTCCACCACAGCACTTTGAGCAGGTCGCCGCGTTTGCCGCGAAACACGAAGATGTGCCCGCAGAACGGATCCCGTTCGAGCACGGTCTGCACCTTGGCGGCGAGACTGTTGAACCCGGCCCGCATGTCGGTGACTCCCGCGGCCAGCCAAACGCGGGACCCGGACGGCAGGCCAACGGCGGACGGCAGCATCAGCAGGCTCATCGGGCAAGGCCCCGCATGATCTTGATCAGGGTTGCGATGGGCGTATCCGCGCTCAGGCGTAGACGGACGTCGCCACATTCGACCTCGTACATGCTCGCGCTGTCCGACGCTGGGCACGCCGGTACTTCCGGTGAAGACTCAGCCACTGCCACTGGTAGCCAGTTGAGCACAGGCGCCTCTGGCAGCGTGACGTCGGGCATGCCGAAATCGCCGGCAAGATAATGACGACGCCATTTGAACAGCAGATTGGCGTTGATGTCGTGCTCGCGAGCGATGAGCGCGGCCGACGCACCCGGCTTGAGCGTCGCCTCGACGATCTGCCGCTTGAACTCGACAGAAAAATTGGGCCGCTTCGGCCGTTTGGATTGAGGAGAGCTGTCCACTGTTGCGTCCACCATTCATTTGGTGGGCACCAAAGTAGCCAAACTCAACGACGAAATCTACACGGTAATGAAGACGCGCTTACCCCTGCGGTACAGGGTCGGTGATAACAGTCGCATAGAAATAGATTTTCTCTGCGGACGTGCCATCGTCACGGCGCTCGGCGACAATGACGCCCACCTCGCAATCGTCCGGATGATACAGATTGTGGTTGCGAACAAGATCGCGCCACTCGGCGAGATAACGTGATGCATGGCCACCATGCGACCACGCGCAGGACCACTCGTCGCACACAATCAGAACCTTCAGGCGTGACGTAAGCGCACAGAGCTTCCTGACTTCGTGCCCTGCGCTTGGTGTGTTGTTCTCCGACTCGACATGAATGATGGGCACGAGCGTCGCCTTTTCCGCCGCGCTCTGCCCGACGCAAAACGTTGAGTCGACGCGAAACAACTCGTACACGTCAATAAGACCAAGGCACTGCGCGACCTTTGGGAGAATGCCGTTTTGATAGAAACTCGTCCTGTTTGCCGCCGACTCCCAAGCCCAGGAAAAAGAGCACGGGTCAGTCGCCTTGAGTGCGTCAACAAAACATGCCTGAAATTGGACCCAAAGCGCCTGACTTCGTTGCTTTGGTGAGGCGTAGTGCCGCCAGTGGAACGAGGGATTGACCATGTCTTTGTTCCTTTATAGGTTTTTTGCCCAGCGGTCTGAAAGCCAGGCTCGTCGCGATGAGCGTTTTTATTGCAAAGTCGAACGGCAGTGCCCGGAACTTTGGGCTGTTGAAGCGGATGGTTCGGCTACCGTCACGGCACATGCAGTTCTGAGTGCCGCCGGCGGTCCTTGGTCTGTGCGGGACGACGGCTTCCGTGCGGGTCATCGGAGGCCACGAAGACAGCGAAGGAAGGAAAACGGCGCTGCTTAGCTTTCCGCATAAGTGGGGGCGGTGACCCAGATAAATGATTGCACGTCGATCATGTCTCGCGGGACGAGTTCCGCGCGGCCATCCTTGATCAATCTGGCCTTCAGCGTCTCGAAGAGCGTCTGGACGCAGCGATAGGTAAGCCAGTTCAGCTCGGGCCGATAGTTGATATCGATCCGAAGCATATCGGCCGCAAACTTGGTGGCTTCGGGCTTAAGGAAGGCATGTGTCTTCGGAAAGCCGATGAAAAGGAAATATGTTGCGATAGGCCACTTCGCTGCGCCGACCTTGTCGAGCATTTTGCTAAAACGCTCGAACCGGTGTTGCTCGGATTCAAGGCCGTTAAGGAGATCGTTGAGCGCTTCAGCGAACACCTGTTGTCCACCATCGCGCGACAAACCATTCCCCAACGCGATCTTTTCCTGCTGGTGAATTAAATTGGTCTTGTTGATGACCGCCTTCGCTCGGTCGCATATTTCATTGAATGCATGGGCTTCGAGCAATTCGGTGAGCACTTTCTTTTCAAGACGTTCGTGCAGCAGGGTAACGGCCGAGTCTTTGTAATCCCGCTCGCTTCGTCGCCCGGAAAGGTAATCGGGATCGTTGAATCCTTTCGGAAAATATTTGAGAAAGTTTTCGGAGGCTTTCTCAAGGGAAAGGATCGTGGGCGGCTTCCTTGCCTTCAATGCCGTTCCTTTGACTGGAGCCAACTGGTGAGCAACACGTTCCGTCAGACGGACCGACTGCGCCTCATCGCCCGTCACGTTCGTGAAGCTCGCCCTTGTTGGATCGAGTTCTTTCAACCCCTCGACTTCGAACATGATACGAACGCGATCGGCCGATTGATCGGCGAGAACTTCTCCGACTCCCCATTCGGGTCTTGTCGCGTGCTTCACTCGATCGCCTTTCTTCAGTTTCGCTTGCATCCGCATCCTCACCGTCTTAGCGCAGTGCGTAGAGGCTAGTGCTTTCGGACCAATTCTCTGTGTGTGGCGACGAACAGTTTTCCTATTATGCAGGTGTTTAGTTGGTCCGCATATATTGGTGCAGCGTTTCCCGGCTAATCCCAAACGCCTTAGCGACGGCGGACTTGGTTTCCCCGGCTTCGACGCGCGCCTTCAACCGCCCGACCTGTTCGGCGGTCAATGCCGGCTTACGGCCCTTGTAGACGCCCTTGGCTTTCGCCAACTCGATCCCTTCGCGCTGGCGCTCTCGGATTAGCGCCCGCTCGAACTGAGCGAACGCACCCAGCATCGTCATCATGAGTTGCTCCATTGGATCATCGTTTTGCCCGGTGAACTCAAGCCGCTCTTTCACGAACTCAACTTTGATGTGCTTCGCGTTCAGCTCGCGCACCAGGCGCAACAAGTCCTCCGTATTGCGGGCGATACGGTCCATCGAATGGACGACGAGGGTATCGCCATCGCGCAGAAATTCGAGGGCTTCTTTCAGCTTTGGGCGGTTCGTGTCTTTGCCGCTCGCCTTGTCCGTAAATTCGTTGTCGATCTCAACGCCATCAAGCTGCCGTTCGGTGTTCTGATCCGCTGAGCTGACGCGCACGTATCCGACCCGTTTGCCTTTGCCCGCTTGGTCTTTATTCTGACACTGTCACCGGGGCCGCCTGACAGTCAAATTAGGCTATGCCTCAAGCAGACCGGTGCGGCACCTCTCATATCGGTACATAAAACCCCTTTACTGTACTTATATCAGACCGCATAATCAAAACCAGTTAAACCAGACCGACAGGTTAGAGATGCCGAAAAGCACTAAGCGCCATGTGTTCACCTACCTGCGTGCATCGACGAAAGAGCAAGACGCCGCGCGCGCACGCGCAGCCCTCGAAAAGTTCGCGGAAGAGCATGGGGAGCGCGTCGCCGCGGAGTTTGTCGAAAACGAAAGCGGTGCCACTCTGAAACGCCCGGAACTGTTCAAGCTGATCGAACGCGCGAAGGCTGGGGACGTGCTTTTGCTCGAACAGGTTGACCGGCTTGCACGACTGAATGAAGACGATTGGAAAACCCTTCGCCGCAAGATCGACGAGAAGGGCATCGTGATTGTGGCGCTCGATCTGCCTACGTCACATGCGGCACTCGCTTCGGGGGCGACTGACGCATTCACAGGCCGCATGCTTGCCGCCATCAACTCGATGCTGCTCGACATGCTCGCGGCAGTTGCACGCAAAGACTACGAAGACCGCCGCCGCCGTCAGGCCGAAGGCATCGCTAAAGCGAAAGACGAAGGCAAGTTCAGGGGTCGTCCGGTTGACATTGAGAAGCGTCGTGCGATTGCTGACGCTCTGCAAAAGGGCCTTAGCTGGTCGTGGATCGTCTCGCATCTCGACACTAGCCGCGCGACCGTCGCAAGCGTATCGGCGGAACTGAGGGCTGCTTGAACGCTTGAGTGAAGAGCGGGGCATCGACTCCGCTGGGATCACTCATGATCCTGGTCGATTGGCGGCGAGAGGATCACCCGCGCCAAAAAAACGACCCTTTGTAGGGAGTCGTGAAATCGTTCGCGGCGCAAATACCGGTTCCTTATACTTGATGTGTCGCAGCCCCTTTCATAACCAACAACAAGAAGGAGCACCAGTGCAGTTCAATGAAGAACTGCTTAATCGAAGGCTGGGGCCCTCATCGCCGTCATATTGCCAGCAATCCCGGAAAGACGGATTGCCAGCGGTTCACCCAGCCTTGCGGGACGCAGTTCGCGGCGAATGAACAGCAGCTGCGCGCGGGTGGTGGCTCGGAAGAACACGAACCCTGCATGGGGTTCACGGCAGACATCGAGTGAAACCGCACGTCTGGCGTTGCCCCCTCTCGCGGTGCTGGCTCTGTACCCCGCATGGGTGGCGAAACCCGCTCGCGATCTGCGGCACGCCCCACGGCGCATATTGGCGCTACTGGCCCGCGTGGCCGGCTTTTTTTTTTTTGCCCTCTACAACAACATTTGGCGCCCGTCGCGTAGTCGTTATCCGGCGTCCGTGGCATCCGTCGCTACACCAATGGCAAACAACAAGTCGTGGCATCCGTCGCGACGGAATATCATCCTCTTGGCGTCCTCGTCGCTAGGAGGAATATCGTCCTCGTGACATCCATCGGCTTTCGGCGACTTCTACTGCGCCCGGCCATGAAATGGCAAGGTCGCTTCGATGGGTTCCTGTTGCTGACGGAATTGCTGCACCGTTCACTCGGCAGGCTAACTGGGCGTGCCCCGCCCTTAAAACGTTCATCGCGCCAACAACATCGGCGTGATTGTGATAGCTACATTCCACACATGCGAACTGCTGTTTGCTTCGGTTGATCGCAGCGACATGTCCACACGCGGGACAGGTCTGGCTCGTGTACTTCGGTGGTACGGCAATGAAGATTCCGCCATTCCAAAACACCTTGTACTCAAGCATGCGTCGGAACGTGCACCAGCCCTGGTCCAGAATTACGCGATTCAAACTCGACTTCTGGCGAATGCTTTTCCCCGGCGCGTCAACCGTACCGGAAGCCGACCTGGTCATGTTTTTCACCTTCAGGTCTTCGACGCACACCATTGCGTGTTTTTTGCTGATGGCAGTCGACGCCTTGTTGAGAAAGTCACGACGAACGTTCGCGATCCGAGCGTTCAGCTTCGATACACGCGCCTTTTCCTTTCTCCAGTTGCGGCTGTTTAACACTTTGCGATCCATGCGACGCTGAGCCTTCGCAAGCGCATCTTGATGTTTCTTGTAACTATTGAGCGGCGCGATTGTCTGGCCCGTGCTCAGCGCCGCGAAGGTGGTGACACCGAGGTCGATACCGACAGCGCTTCGCGATTCCGGCAGCGGAATCTCCACCTCACGCTCGGCTAGGATGGACGCAAACCATTTCCCGGCTCGCAACGATACCGTGACGCTCTTGACGGTCCCGACGATTGATTGACTGTTTCGATAGCGCATCCAGCCGAGCTTGACCAGCCACACACGCCCATTTTGGTGGTCGATCTTGAAGTGCTGGGGGAACCGGACGCTATCGCCGTCGCCCTTCTTCTTGAAGCGCGGGCAATCAGCGCGCTTCAAGAAGAAGTTCACAAAGGCGGCTTCCAAATTCTTGAGCGCCTGCTGTTGCGTTTGCGCAGTGCCGCCCGCCTTAAGCCACGGGATCGTTTTGTCGGCCCGCCACTGAGTCAGCATCAACCCCATTTGACCAAAAGTCAGCCGCTTCTCGCCGCGCTCGAACCGCTCATTCTGCAACGCAAGCGCCTTGTTATAGACGAAACGACAAGTGCCGGCGAACTGCCGCAGCAAGCGGACTTGTGCGCCATTCGGGCGAAGCTCGAACTTGAAGGCTTGGTGTCGTTTCATGGACGAAAGCGTAGCCCAGGTCCATATCTGGCCGCAACGGTGAGTTGCGCGATGGCATTACCGTAGGAAGTATGTGCGGCCCCATCACTACTGCACGCCTAGACGGGCTTGCGGATCGTCCAGCGCGGTCCGACGACCACCGCTCAGCCATTGTATCGATCGTCGATACCAAAGCGAGTCTGACCGCGATACCAAAATAAATCTTCGACATTATGCAAATAAATGTCAAATCCCCAGCCGGCCGGCGTTGGGCGCTACCATTTAGGGAACCAACGGGAGGCTGCAATGGGCGCAATGATGGAAGACAAAGAGGCCGAACTGCGTGTAGAGAGGGAGCGCCGGGAAGCCAAGTGGGAAGCGGAACGAGCGGCAGTGCGGGCACAGGAGGAAGCGTACAGACGCGAAAGCGAACGCAAGTTGCGCCGATCCAAGTGGATGTTTCGCGGGTGGATCGGGACGCTCGGGGTGGTCTATGTGTACTTTCTTGGGCCGACGATCATTCGTGTTCTGATCAAAGCGGCTCACGAGTGGGGCCAGCTCTTTCACGATCTGCCCAGTCTTCTGTGAGGCCAACATGCTGACCGACGAAGAGCGCTTGCAGCGGTCACGCGAGACCGTCGACCAGATGCAGGACACCGTGCGGCAAATGCGCGAGGACAACGAGCGCTGGTTCAAAGCACGCGCGGCCGAACGCGCAGCGGAAGACTTGCGGAAGGCACAAGGTAAGTGGGGCGCAGACGATTGGATGTTGCTGCTTGCCAGATTTGCGATCGGTTTTATGCTTCTGATGTTCTGCGTGCTGATATACACCACGCTTCCTACGATCATTAACGCCGTCATCAAGGCGACGACTCAATGGCAGGCTTTGTTGCGATAACCTAAAACTGACACTGGAGAAATGATGAAAGACGTTGGCTTGCTGCAACTGCGGAAACAACTGACCGTTGAAGAAGCAGCATGCCTGCTCGCCGTTAGTGGACACGACGAGGGGCAGTGGTCTACGTTGCTCATCGAAGCCATCGAGAGCGGCGATTTGCTGGCTGAGCCGATTGTCCACTGGGAAGTGGTTGACTACCAAAGGGGAAACTACCTTGGCGCTATCAACCCAATGGCGACGATCGTACAGCGCGTGGATTTGGACGCCTGGTGCCAGCAGATGGGCATTACCCTGCCGAGCAAGACGGCCAATACTGCGGGCGAAGCAATCGCTGCCAGTGCGATGACAGCGGTAACGCCTCGCCCTAAAGAGCGCCGAGGTATTCTGGACGCCCCGATTGATCAGGCGATTGAGAAAGCGGGAAGGGGCGCTTCTAAAGCGGCGGTTTTCCTGGTGTTGAGAGAGATGGCGCTGGCTGAGGTACACCCTTTTTCCGGAACCGTCACTGAAAAAGGGCTGGAATACACTGACACGCAAAACAGGAAGGGCATGTTGACCAGAGACGCCTTAGATGCTCGTCTTCGCCGCCGCGAAACCGGTCCGACGGTTGCCGTCGATAAGCGTCGGTAAGATACCGTAGGCGACGTAGCTATAGGAACGTTGGCCATTCAGAAATAAGGTTGCAGCTAAGCGATTCGCAGCCAGCCCGGTCGATAGATAGTGCATTCCACATCGAAGCCCCGGACTCCTGTGACGTGAAACCCTGTTTCATGCTTGGAGACCTTATGACGAACCGAACCATGTCGAGCGAGCCTCAGCGCAAGCTCATTTCCACCGAAGAACTCGCGGCGAGTCTCGCGCTTCGCCCGCACTCCATCCGCAAGCGTTACTACCAGACCGGCGCGTACTTTTGCTTGCACCCGGTGAAGCTGCCGAACGGCCGCCTCATGTGGCCCGCCGATTCCGTCGAGCGCCTGACGGGAGGTGCGGCATGACGCAGGTTTCGGCTGACCACCTCATGCTTGATTTCTACAATACCCCGCGCGAACTGTTCGAAGTCCTCGACACGATCTGGGCAAAGTCTCGCTGGCTCGACCCATTCCGTTTCTCGTATGCGTGGCGTGAGAACGCGCCGCGCGGAGTGCCGCCTTTGTCCATCGATATCCCCCTCTCACAGCGTGTGACTTCTCTCCTCGACTACCTGGGCATTGCGGACACTGTCGCATTGGAATTCGAGGGATGGGGTCTGAAGCCCGTGCGCCGTTCTTCTGCAGCGGTCAGCACTGGCGTCTACTATCCGCCGTCCGCGCTCGGCGCGACATTCAATCCTGACATCTTTTTCATGCTCGGCAACTAAAAGAAAGCTCCAACCGTCTGCGCGAAAACAGGCGGTAAGCCGTTAAGGATAACTTACGTTTACAAAAACCATGGTAGCAAGCCAAACTCCCCAAGTCCTTGAAGAGCGCCTCTTGTCGGCGTCTACCGGTAAAGGAAACCTCGGCATTGTCCGCCCTACGAAGCCGATCAGCTTCGCCACGCTCGAAGCGTTTGTCTCGAAGCCGATGCAAAACCCGGTTCCGCACAGCGACTTCATGGCGCTGGGCAAAGCGGAGCGCAACGAAGCAAAGCAGCGCGATCCGTTCATCGCATGGGGTGCTTTCGACGGGGACAAGCGCACCCGTGATGCTCTCAAGTACAGCTCGGCAGTGGTTCTCGATTTTGACGATGATACGGTCGAGCTGTATGCCGCTCTCGAGCGGGGCGCTGTGCTCGCGCCCTTCGATTACGTAGCACATACCACGCGATCCCATACGCCGGACGCGCCGCGCCTGCGGATTATCGTTCCCAGCGGACGCGATATGGCCCGTGAAGAACGCCTCGCGGTGACGCCCGACATCGCTTCGTTTTTTGGAGCGAAGCTCGATCCTGGTTCGGCGCAAGCCGAACGCGCCATGTATGTGCCCGTACAAAACCAGGGAGCTGAATACAAGTCTTGGGCGCATCGCGGGGGCGGCTACTTCAACCCCGACTATTACTTGGTGAGTCCCAGCTCCGAAGTGGTGACGCCGACTGAAGCTGAAGCGTGCAACGATGACAATTTCAGCATGTTGGAGATGAAGCAGCCCGATCTGCGTTGGTCCCTGAAGCGCGTCCAGCACGAGCTGCTGTCTCACCTCGATCCAAACGCGGCGGAATGGGATCGCAATCGTTGGCTGAAGCTCGGCATGATCCTGCATCACCAAGGCTGCGGCAACGACGAATGGCTCGAATTGTGGGATTCCTGGTCAGCAAACGACGAGCGCGTGAAAGATGACGGCGAGCTGATGTATCAGCCTGGCCTATGCGAAAAGGAATGGGAAAGCTTCGGCCGTGCGAGGAACGTCGCAACGATCGGAACCCTGATTCAGTGGGCACGGGAAGCGCGCAAGGCAAGGAAAGACCGTCAGACCATCGACCCGCCGTCTGGAGCTGCGCAGAGTCCTGCGACTGTGCGCTTTCCTCTGCGCTCTGCTGCCGACTTGGCGAATGCGCCGCCGATGAAGTGGCTGGTGCGCGGGATGTTGCCGCTCGAAGGTCTGGCCGCGCTGTTTGGTCCGAGCGGAAGCGGAAAATCGTTTCTGATGCTCGACGTTGCTGCCGCCGTGTCGGGTGGCGATGCCGAATGGTTCGGACGTCGCGTCACGCAATGCCCGGTAACTTACTGCGCCTTGGAAGGCGACGCTGGCATGGGCAAGCGCGTCAAAGCGTGGGCCACCCACCATGAAAAGCCGTTGCCTGACGATCTGCGCTTCATGACCGCGCCTTTCGACTTGCTCGACGACGCAGGCGTGGCCGAGCTTGCTCACTTGATCGAAAGCGCTGGAGGTGCTGGCGGCATGGTTGTGCTGGACACGCTGAACCGCGCTGCGCCCGGCGCGGACGAAAACTCGTCCGTGGATATGGGCAACATCATTGCCGCTGCCAAGCGCCTGCAGAGCCTGCTCGGCGGCTTGGTCCTGCTCGTCCATCACACGGGCAAGGACGCCACGAAGGGCCTGCGCGGGCATTCGAGCCTGCATGCAGCGCTCGATGGTGCCATCGAAGTGAACGCGACCGACAGCCGTCGCGAGTGGATCGTGGCCAAGTCGAAGGACGATGAGACCGGCGCTGCTCACCCATTCAAGCTGCTCATCGTGGAGCTCGGCGACGATGACTGTGGCGATTCCATCACGAGCTGCGTGATTGTGCCGGATGAATCGGTGCAGGCGGTGAAACGGACGAAGCTGCCTTCTGGTGGTAATCAAAAGATCGCGCTCGACACCTTGGCCGAGCCGCTGCGCAATTCTTTCGAGACCGGGAAGGATGGCGCGCCGGAAGATCGACCTTGCATCCGCCTCGATGAGGCCATTGCGCTCGTGGCCGAACGGATGCTGTGCGATCAGCCAAGGAAGAAGAAGGAGCGAGCCAAAGACGCCGTGAAGGGCCTAGTGGCAAGAGGCATCTTGGGCGCGAAGGGCGACTGGCTGTGGCGCGTCTGATTTTCTTGTGATTTTGGATTTGCCCGAAATCCCCGAAAACGTGCAAAACCGGACGTGGCACGAACCGGCTTTCGCATTGACACGCTCACAGCGAAACCCTGCTTCGTGCTAGACACCACAGACCAGAACTGGCTGATGCCGTAGAACGATTGCAAAACTAAATAGAGACCAGAAATGAAAAGGGAAAAGACAGCCGCAGACTACAAACTCCTCGCCCAACTCATCCTTTGGGGCTTTATCAGCCTGCCATGGATCAAAGAATATGGCACTGGTGTTGGCGCTTGGATTGGCGGCGCCATTGCGGCCGCAATCTGGTACGGTTTCGCTTTTCTCAGTTGGCTTTGCAACCGTCACGAAGAATAGTAAGTACTGCCACTCGCTCACGGCAATAAGCTCCCATCATAATGCTTTGTGCGGCGGAACTCGGGAGTGAACGGCGTAGTTCCTTCACCTCGCCTAAGCTCGTGGTACTGGCGGGGCCGCTGTATACTGACATTCGAACGGCGGAGGTCGGGAATATCACTGCGACCGCCAGCAATCCCGGCTACGTCCGAAGTCCGGCCGGGGGCCGTTCCTCTTCTATACTCACCGATGAACGGTGATCGTCGGAATGTGCTGGACGATCCGCAAGCCCGCCTAGGTTTGCAGTACTGGCGGGGCCGTTCACGCTGCTCTTTGCTGAGTCGAACATCAATCCTCGTGTGTATTCGAGGCGTCATCTCCGAAAAGTATCTGACGTTCCTCGTCATACGGCAGAAGTTCTTCGAAGTAGTCGGCAAAGCGACCCTGATCAGCCCTGCAAAAAAGGCCTTTGTTCGCCTCAGCCATAACAAGAGGCTGGAATTCGTCAGGTAATTCGCGCGTGGCTTCGTCAGCTGCTCGCCTCAGCATGCGCGTTCGATATTCATTGGGCTTCAAGAAGTCCGCGTGTGCGGCGTCGCTATGGAGAAGCACCACATGTGTTAAATGCTTTTGCGTCAGCCAGTCCCATTGTTCGATTTTCTTTAGCCACATGAGCATCCTCGGCGTCATGCCAGAAGTACTAGGCTTAAGCGTCGCTTCATTCGGGGCCGAGTCGATGGTAGTGATCGGCGCGCTGGCTTTCTCCGGCGGCAGTGTTAAGGTCATCTTCCGTGTCCTGTTAATGATCTTGTCTACCATCATGACACTGTCGAGCCCTGCCAAGCCAGGCAATACGTGTACGAGCGGTGGCACCAAAGCTGGTCCGCTACATCGGGCGCTGAACCCTTCGATCGAGCCAGACGTTCTTGCCGATTTGCGTTGCCAGAAGACTTTTGTGACCGTTTGGTGTAACAGTCGTTTACACAAGGGACAATCGGTGTAGTTTTTCGGGCCATGCTTCTTATATAGCAAGCCACCTGATATTTCTTGGTGGCGTCCTTCATCACACCATTGGGAGGCGCTATGCCCATCGAACCAATTTCCCATTTTTCCCCGACTTGTCGTTCCTTTGAAGCTACTACCGTCGCCGAGCGCCTGCTCGCCTAGTTGCGTGCTTTGCGGGAGCATCGCATTGGAACGCTTCGCGATCTATGCAAGACCGATTCGGAACACGCGGTGCAGTGGGAGTCGTTGCCCCATGATGTTCGTCGCCGTGTGGGGCAGGTCTTCTACCGTCTCGTTCATGAGCAGCCTCGCGGTCAAGGGGAAGCTCACATCCGGTGCTGCAACTTGCCCGGCGGACCCTCGAACGTGCATGCGATCTACGAGCTCACTCCGATGTCACGTCTAGCGTAATGGCAAAGCGTCGGCGCTCAGCGTAGGAAAGCACGCCGCTGGTTAGAGCTGTTGCGTGTAATCCGAATTGCCATCTGTCATCGGGTAGAGTAGCAAGTTTTCCTTCTTCGATTCCACGATGGCTGCGCCATATCCACCATTCGAGAGCCCAGACGGTAGAACTTACACCTTCGACCATATGCAGCCGATTAGCTCTGTCATGTCGGTGACCGTCCAGGGCAAGCGCTATCGTGTTCCTACCGTAGTAATTTTTTCGCCTCACTGCTACACCGACGGGAAGCGGAGCACGGTTCGCATGGATAGCCCACTTTACTTTATGACGGACCACACAGGGCATCGTGATTTTTGCCCCCGGCGCTACCAAACATCGTTAGCTCTTCCCGAGCGTATGCGGACGCTTATTGAGCAAGGTGGTAGCTCTTGTTACAAGCTCGACAAGGGAAACTACATCCATATTCACGATGCTACGACTACCCAAAAGTGGCGCGGATGGTACGTGTTGTTTACGTTTGATCGTTCTAAAGCTGGGAGTCCTGTCGCGCTTAGGCTTAGCGTGACCAGTTACCACTATAGGCAGAGCAAGCCTGAGAACCTGAGGTGGACTGGTTCGTTGAAGTTACCCGCCCTAGTTGCGGAGTGGTTCAAGCACCGCGAGGATTTCTTGCAAAACTTCTCGGCTGATGATGGCGATACTGAGAACGACAAGCAGCAGAAATGAAAAAGCCCGCTCGAAAGCGGGCTTTAAGAATAATGCTGGGCCTCTTGGGTATGTCCACCTTTGGCGGAGGCCAGCTCATGAAAACATGAGTTGGCGGCATGGGCGCTACCTCCTGAGAGGACACCAGCGTATGCGCTCCACGGAAGAAATCATACATCAAAAGTACTATAGGGTGCAAAGATATCATTTAATTCCCGCGCCTATGCACGGCAGGGCACAAGCTCACATGTACCTAGGGGAGCCATGAACTGCGTCTTTTTCCGGGTTGCCTTGGCGTGAAGGTTTTTAGATAGTTTTTTCTTGTTTATAAGAGGCTGTGAGCCTTACCCCGCAAGGCTTTGAAGGATGCTATTGCGTCTTTTTCCGGGTCAACTACGTCTTTTTCCGGGTCTGTGCGTCTTTTTCCGGGCGCTATCCACAAGCAACCGCGGCCCTCTTCTTGGGAACTTGGTTTCTTGCTTGCAAGCAACCTTCCAAGCAAGCTTGGAATCAAGGAATCAAGGAACCAAGGAACCAAGGAATTAAGGCATCGCATGAGGTATGGATGGCCATATGTATGCCCAAACGCCGGACACAGGCAGGCGGGCAGGAAAGTAACTGTACTGATCTCTGTATTGCGTCAAGTTTCGGGTAATTGCGTCATGAGATTTTATTGACGCAATGGGGCGATTGCGTCAGAGTCTCCGCACGACGCGGAGGAAGATGTGAGCAGCAATGTAGCGAAGACAGCGAATTACTTGCTTGGCCTTAACCGACCGGCCGGCGATCGATGGATCTCTATGAGCAACGCCCTTACGCGAGCGGGACAGGGACTGACTTTGGCCGAAAAGCGCATCGTTGCCGCGGCGGTCAGCAAACTGGATAGCCGTCGAGCTCCACAAGGCGGTGAGACGCCCATTACCCGGATCACGGCTACCGAGTACGCGGAGACGTTCCACGTCGACCCCAATACCGCATACGAGCAGCTTCAGGCTGCGGCCAAGACGCTCTACAGTAGATCGATCACTTTTTATGAGGCCGCGCATCGTCGCAACGGCGCCCCACTTCCACCGACGAAGGTTCAAATGCGTTGGGTGGGGATCGTGAAATACCAAGTCGGTGAAGGATGGGTGGAACTTCATTGGTGGCCTGACTTGCTGCCCCATTTAACTGCGTTGAAGGGACAGTTCACGACCTATCAGCTTCAGCAGGCGTCTGCGCTGCGATCGATCTATTCCTGGCGGCTGCTCGAGCTGCTGACGCGTTTCAAGTCGACCGGATGGGCCGAGTACGACATCGACGACTTTGCTACCGCGATGGATGCCACTGAGAAGCAGCGCGAGAACTTCAACAATATCAAGCGACGCATCATCGAGCCGGCCGTTGCGGAACTCAACGCGAAAGACGGCTGGATCATCGAATGGGAGCCGATCAAGGCGGGTCGCAAGGTGAAGGCTGTCCGTTTCACGTTCGAACGCGATCCGCAGGGCCGGTTGCTATGACCGGACTAGAAAGCGTGGCCCTTGAAGACGTGGCCGCAGCGCGAGTCACTCGATGTATGCTCGCGCTGCGAACGGCGACCCGGTATCAACTCGCGCGACTCGTGGCCCGCCGCGGCCCGGACTTTCCTCCGACGGACTTAGGCGCGGGGCTAACGACTGCCCGAACCGGAGCGCAACCTCTCACGAGGAACGCTGTGACGTGTATTTTCCCGGTCTGGTAGCGATCCTCAATGAGAGTCAGGCGTCACTTTGACGCAACCATTCACTGGCGCGCCGAAAGCCCCATATGCTTGCTTGGACAACGAGCGGCACCGCTGCCGCGATCACGACAGCAACGAGTTCCGGATTGTTGTTGATGAAACCGCCAGCGGCACCTGTTGAAGAGTGGGTTGCTGCTGGCGTGCTGGTGTCGTGAGTCGGGGTGCTGTCGAACGAGGATGGTGGCTCGCTATGAACGGCCGGATTGAAGTCCCAAGGCTCGTGATATGCGCGCTCTAAATAGTCCATGGCTTCTCGTTCTGGTTGAGAGGAAAACGCGATCATCCTACCTACATTGCGTGCGCCGCCCGCACAAAAACCCCGCCACCCAGGGCGGATGAAAGGGGCGTGTTAGCGTTTCACCTATGGCGCCTGCCGCTGGCGGGCATGCTGCAACGCAAGATTGGGCGCTTACGTTCCCGGGCGGCACAGCGTCGTCCAAATGGCTTCACCCATTGAATCAGGGATAACCTCGGATGGTTCTGAATAACCGCCCATTGTGAAAACGGGGTTTCCAACTAAGTACCAATAGGACGGCCCAACGGAATTCATGCGGGTCTTGCAGTAGACCAGGGTGAGATACTTATGATCGTCATAGGCCACCCCATTTGAGAGCTTCATTGGGATGACTTTCGGGCGCTCCTGAATCCAGGCGCGTACTGTGTCGTTTTGCCCCTTAACGATTGAGTCCGTATCAATCAGGTATGTGCTCACATTGCTTTGCGCTGACAACATCACCCAGTTTGCCCCTTGCGCCACCCCGAACACGGTCAACCCCACCAGCACCACCATTCCCCGTAGTGTTTTTTTCATTGTTGCTCTCTTCTTCGTTGTCGTTCAAATCATCGAGCGGACACGCAGCGATCCATTCACAGCGCCGCGCTTCGCTGCACTTCTAGTCACATTGCGCCCATGCCTGGGCGTCGTCGCCAATGCCGGATACATCGGCAAAAAGCTGCACTAACTTTACCCACCGTCCTGCTGTTGTGCACTGGTACATCAAAGCCCCCCTTCGGGTTAGAAAGAAGGCTTCAGCTTGGCGTCACGACTTTTGGTGGGCCACGGTCTAGCCGATCTCCTGCGCGATCAGCCCGCGCACCAGCTGCGCGATGGTCATTCCGTTTTCGACGGCACGCAATTTAAGCTGCCGATGCAATTCAGGGTCTAGGTCAAGATTGAGGCGAACCGGCTTAGGCGGTCGCGTGCCGGCCTGCGATTGAACGAGGGCGGCACCGGAAACGAATTCTTCGCGCGTGGCTGGCTTTTCCGTGCGGGTTGTGTTGCTGGAAATCTTAAATTTACTCATTCACTCAACTCCAATGAGTTAATCATCAACTCAGATTGATGGCTCTAGCTCGAAGAATTCCTGAGCCAGCAATTGGATTTCGGCGCGCGCCTGGGAGTTGTCCCGTTCCACCACTCCTTGCCCACTAAGCAGTGCATCCCGATAAGCCTTGCGGTCGCGAATGATGGTATCGGCCAGCTCCAGTTGGTCGAACTGTGCCATCAGTTCGCGGGCGTCTTCCACTTCACGAATCACCGGGTTCGATGGAGCCATCGACAACACCGCCGACGCCTTCAATTCAGGGTTCAGCCCGCGTGCGAGGGCGATCAACTCATTAACCTTAGGCAGCGTTTCCAGGTCGGCTTGACTGGCACGCGTCGGCACTAACAGCAGATTGGCAACCGCCATCGCCGAACGCATTTCGCGCGAATCCCGGCCCCCTGCATCCACCACGATGACTTGATAGCGGCGCGCCAAGTCTCGTAGCGTGGCGGCCACGTCGCCCGTGCGCTGGACGCACGGAACGGGGGGAGTTATGCCGGCTTCGTCGCGGCGCTCGATGAAACGGGCGCACGTCGCTTGCCCGTCCGTATCCAGCAGCACCACGTCTACGCCGTTATGCGCTAAATGAACGGCTAGATTGCTGGCGATGGTGGATTTCCCCACGCCCCCTTTTTCTGCACCGACTAGAACAATCATGGCAGCCTCTGAGTTGAGTAAATGAGTTGATTATCTGAGTTGAGTGCGAAAGGAGTCAACGATGACGCTAGCGCTCGTTGCGTCTAGGCAACTGCCAGAAAGTGCAGTAGTGGGCTGGAGCGCCTGAATAGCTACGCGCGGGCGCGCGATACCTGTATGCGGAATCGATGGCACGCTCCTCGCTGATGCTGCCGGCGAACTTTGCCAATCTCTATGAGAGAGCCGCCCTTAACAGAGCATCACAGCTAGAAATTTTTAAAATTTTTCGGGGCCCTGTCCGCTACCACGCGACGCGATGGGACCCGTTTCGGTGTTCAAGCTGGTATGCCGGGGGCAGAAAAATCAATGCCAGCGGGGAATTTTTTGTCCGCAGCTGGAAACAAGAGCTCTGCGCGACGGGGCAATGTAGGCGTGTATCACCCCGACGACAGGCTGGCTTGGTCCGGATTTGCCCGGTTTGCCCGTTTTCGGTCCTTCTGGCCAATTGGCATCCGGTCCGTTTTTGCCCGCTCCACCTATAGGTAGCGGGCAAAAACGGGCCAATCCGGGCAGGCAGTTATTTATATGAGAGAGGGTCCGCTTTTAGGGCCGACTTCCGGTTTGTATAGAGGGTCGCACGGTGCGATGCCAGCTGTCGGCACGCTGTAAATTATTTCGCCCTGCACCGGCCCCTGCGGGTAAGCGTGGCTCCAGCGACGTCTTGACTGGAGACTGAGATCTTTAGAGCGCGGTGCGGATCTGATCGGCGACGACCCACGGTGTGAGTTCATCGATGCGGTTGATCGCATGCCCCGCGATGCGCGCGAGCACGAAGCGCAGATACGCCTCTGGATCGATGCCGTTGAGTTTTGCGGTGCCAATGAGGCTGTAGATCGCGGCGGCACGTTCGCCGCCGGAGTCTGCTCCAGCGAACAGATAGTTGCGTCGACCGATGGCCACCCCGCGTAGCGCGCGCTCGACTGGCAGGTTATCGATTTCGAGCTGGCCGTCATCGCAATAGCGTGTGAGCGCTTCCCACCGGTTCAGCGCATAGAGGATCGCCCGGCTCGTATCCGATTTGCGCGAGAGCGTCTCCAGCGTCGTTGTGAGCCACGCGTGGAATTGATCGAGTAGCGGTCGCGCATGCTCCTGGCGATGCGCACGGCGCTGGTCGGGCGGCTTGCCCCTGATCGTTTCCTCAATCCTGTATAGTGCGCCGATACGCGCAAGCGCCTCGGTGTTCAACGCATTCGGGCGCGCTGCGTGCAGTTCATAGAACTGACGTCGAGCGTGCGCCCAACAGGCCGCCTCTGTGACGCGCCCGGTTTCGTAGATGGCCTGGTAGCCGCCGTATGCATCGGCTTGCAGCGTGCCGTCGAATGACTTGAGATGCTGTCGCGGATGGATACCCTTGCGATCTGGCGTATAGGCGAACCACACCGCGGGCGGCGTCATATCGGCCGATGTACGATCATCGCGCACGTACACCCACAAGCGACCGGTCTTCGTCTTGCCGTTACCCGGTGCCAGCACTGGAACCGGCGTGTCGTCGGCGTGGAGTTTCGTCGCCGACATCACGTGTCGACGCAGCGTTTCAACGAGCGGCTGCAGCAGCGTCGAAGCGTGACCGACCCACTTCGCAAGCAGCGAGCGATCAAGCTCGACGCCTTCTCGCGCGTACATCACCGACTGCCGGTAAAGCGGCACATGGTCTGCGAACTTCGAGACCAGCACGTGTGCCAGCAGCCCTGGGCCGGCGAGACCGCGTTCGATAGGACGACTGGGTGCGGGGGCCTGTGAGATGTTGTCGCAACACACGCACGCAAACTTCGGGCGCACATGACGGATAACCCGGAAGCTTGCCGGTACGTACTCGAGTTGTTCGGCAACATCTTCGCCCAGCAGCTTCATCTCGCCACCGCAATCGGAGCACTTCCCGGCAGATTCGGGCAAGTGCGTCCGGAGCTCGCGCGGCAGATGTTCAGGCAGTGGCTTGCGCGGCGCTTGTTCCACGGCCGCGCGCGGCGTCCTAGGGATTTCGACCGGCGTCGCGCCTTCGTCGGCCTCAAGTTCTTCGAGGCGCAGTTCGAGTTGCTCGATCTGATGGTCCAGTTTCTCCGACTTGCGGCCGAACTGCATGCGGCGCAGCTTGGCAATGAGCAGCTTGAGGTGTTCGACTTCGGCGATGCGTGAAGCCAACGCAGCTTGTTGCGAGTCGACAGTTTCCTGCAGTTTGAGCACTTGTGCGTCGCGCTCGCGCAGCGTCGCTTCCTGGCTGAGCAGCATGGCCTTCAGCGTTTCGACATCGTCGGGAAGTGGGCTCGCGCGCGTCATGCAGGCAGTTTACGCGCCCGCAACGACGTTTACAACGCCGAGGTCGGTCGTGCCGTTCTCGTCGGTTGCCGCCAGTCGATGCCTTCCAGCAGCATCGACAGTTGCGCCGGGCTCAGGCAAATAACGCCACCGTCGGCCTGCGGCCATACGAAGCGCCCCTTCTCGAGTCGCTTCATCAGCAGGCACATGCCATCGCCGCTCCACCACAGCACTTTGAGCAGGTCGCCGCGTTTGCCGCGAAACACGAAGATGTGCCCGCAGAACGGATCCCGTTCGAGCACGGTCTGCACCTTGGCGGCGAGACTGTTGAACCCGGCCCGCATGTCGGTGACTCCCGCGGCCAGCCAAACGCGGGACCCGGACGGCAGGCCAACGGCGGACGGCAGCATCAGCAGGCTCATCGGGCAAGGCCCCGCATGATCTTGATCAGGGTTGCGATGGGCGTATCCGCGCTCAGGCGTAGACGGACGTCGCCACATTCGACCTCGTACATGCTCGCGCTGTCCGACGCTGGGCACGCCGGTACTTCCGGTGAAGACTCAGCCACTGCCACTGGTAGCCAGTTGAGCACAGGCGCCTCTGGCAGCGTGACGTCGGGCATGCCGAAATCGCCGGCAAGATAATGACGACGCCATTTGAACAGCAGATTGGCGTTGATGTCGTGCTCGCGAGCGATGAGCGCGGCCGACGCACCCGGCTTGAGCGTCGCCTCGACGATCTGCCGCTTGAACTCGACAGAAAAATTGGGCCGCTTCGGCCGTTTGGATTGAGGAGAGCTGTCCACTGTTGCGTCCACCATTCATTTGGTGGGCACCAAAGTAGCCAAACTCAACGACGAAATCTACACGGTAATGAAGACGCGCTTACAGAAAAGCTATTGGCAGAAGAATTCAAGCAAATGCATGAGCACCTTCGTCAGCGGGAAGTAGCGATGACGCAATTGCTTACTTTGATGACAACGGGCGTAACGACAGCAACCGGTGCAATTGCGGCGTACGTCTTCCAAATCATTTCATCGTCACCGGAGAGAATCACATGGTGGCACTGTTACCTGCTCCTTGTTCCGGTTCCATTTATTATGTTTGGAATGAAAATGCTGACGGCTCATCGCGACGATATCTTTAAAATTGGCTATTACATTAACGTATTCTTCGAGGAACGGTTCAGCGGCCCTGCATGGCATATTCGCTTGGCTCATTTGCGGTATATGGGAGAATCACAAGATCCGGCTGTGTACGTCGCATGGACGCTGTTCAGTTTTAACTCCATTCTTTTCGTTATCTCAATCTTCATCTGGACAAAAGAAGTTAGCCCTCATGCATTGGTGATAGTGCCGGTATTTTTTGTAATGTTGTGGCAAAGCAAGCAATTCTTAAAGAACAGGGACTACATTAAAGATGCCTGGATCGATGTTCGAAATAACGAAGGGTAAGGGGTGAAGGTTGCTTGATGGGACCACGTCCCGCCGGGCCCGTTCCGGTCATTCGGGCACACTGTGCCTCGAGGTCCACGTCAGCACGGGGGACATCGCCCTTCGCATCCGGTGAACGGCGGCTTTCGAAAAGCCCGACGTGCGGTTTAGGGTCGGCTACGGTCTTCTTTAGCCCAAGGCGCAGCATTGTGCCTGTTGGGACGAGGAACTATCTAGCGTCGGCAATGATGGGATAAAGTGCTGAGCTGAGAAAGCAAATCTCTCAACCGGTCGAGACGAACCTTGCTACGAGACAGCTATGCCCAATCGCGAGGACTTTAACGACGACGAAGTGAAGATCGCGTACAGCATTGCGCGTGGCGTCGCTCGCGGAGATCTGACGCGGAGTGCCGGAAACCGACTCATCATCGAAAAGCTCGGCGCGAAGCCCTATACAGCTGCGCAATTTACAGAGGCCTATCCGGCGATGCTCGACGGCATTCTCTACAAGAAAACATTGAGCGATCTTGCCGTGAACATCTACGTCGAAGCCATCACCGCCGAGCACGGTTTGGCGAAGCGCGTGTTGGCGCTGCAGGCGGTTCTCAGAAACATCGAGTTCTGGGAAAAAAACGAAAGCGAACGACTCGGCAGGCGGGCTTTCCGAAAGAGCCAACGCGCGCTTTATCAGATGTTGCTCGCCGCTACGCCCTTAAACGTCGTCTACCCCGACGACGTTGTAGGGTCGAAGACCTATTCCGAAGGTGCGGTAACGCAAGTGCTGGTCAACCGCTACGAACGAGACCCAGATGCAAGGGCCGCCGCGATCGCGCACTACGGTTGCAGGTGCTGTGCGTGCGGGTTCGACTTTGAGGCGAAATATGGAGAACTCGGGCGTGGCTTCATTCACGTGCATCACATTGTCGATCTAGCCACGATCGGCGCCGAATACCAAGTGGATCCGATAAAGGACCTGCGCCCTGTATGTCCCAACTGCCATGCAATGCTTCACACGGATAAGCCAGCCATGGACATCAGCGTTCTGCGGGATTTGATCGCTGCCACGATTCGCAGACCTGACGCCGTGCGCTAAGTCAGTTTTGGCCGAGTACAGGCAGCCGACGTGACAGCACGGATGGCCGCTGTGCCTTGGAAGCGGCCGTCGTGCAAACGCAGCCGCGTATGACCGAAGAGGGTCGCAAGTACGCATTGGCGTTGGCGAAACGCGTCGCTCACGGCCGATTTGGTGGGAACGGCCGGAGAGCGTTGTAGAGCCGACATACCCAAGCCTACATCTGAACGTCAGCAATGGCCGATAAGCGTGGATGAGTGTCGGGCGGTTCTGGACTCAACCGGTCCGTTCGAGTGTTTGAGACCTTCGAAGGAAAGGCCCGCGAAATACAAATGTTTCGCCTAAGTGGTCGTCCGTAAGCGTAGGCAGCCAGTTTCTGCCGCTCGGCTCGGTCATAGGATGGCTAACACGCCATCCGTCGTGTCCATCAGGCTCTCCAACGAGCTCAATTACACGGTTTGATCGTCATACCGGCGCGCCTGTAGGCGAACGTTTCGGAACCGTACCTATGTATTTGTCCCGCCGAGTTGAGCGGATATTCAACAGGTCGCAACGTATTGTTGGGTGCGGATAGACATCGAATTTATCTATTTCAGAACATCCGGAATTCATCGAGCGGCAGGCCGTTTTGCCGCACGTAGGCGTTGTAGCATGTGATCGCTTCCATGTTCTCCTTCGCCCAAATCTCGGCACGCTTGTACGACACTGCTCGAGCCGGACCCGCTTCTGCCGCCTGAGATACCTTTACGCCGAGATCCTTGTCCTCCACGAGTAGGGCTTCCTTCAGCGAAACGTTCGTCGCTGTCTTCGGGCCTGGGGTGTTGTTGACTGCCATAGTGCGTGTCTCCCTAACAAACCGATGCCTCTATGGTGTCACGAACGCCGAAGATCCGGTCGGTAGGCCCGCCGTTTGTGCCGGCGTTCGCAACGTGGTTCGCGCTGACGCAAGCCTGACGGCCCTTACTGCTTGAGCCAGTACTCCGTTTCGTGCAAGGGGCCCTGGCCCTGCACGGGGAAGGAAAAGCTCGCTCATATCGGCGGGCTGAATCCACATCGACTGGGACATGGAGGAGACAGAATCAGTATAAATCCGCGATTGCCGTATGCAAGCGCTCTGGCTCATCGCAGCAATGCGTGCACCGGGCGCGCCGTTTCCATCGCTTCAGTCCGGACGACGTACTCATGAAAATCACCGCTTCCCTAGCCAGGCCGAGCGCGAAGCTCGATTTGTCGACGCGCAGCCGCTGGCGCGGTACGCATTGACGGTCCATCACGGCCTCGCCCTGGCCGCGGAATTCCAGCCTTGAACTGAGACTTCGTTGCGCGACGCGGTCATCGCAGTGTCCGGCGCGCGGACCGGACGAACGGGCCCTTCCCGGGCCGAAAGAAGGATACCAAGTGAATCGTCTTGGTCGCCGTCAAACCGGCATTCATTATTCCGGCGAACCGGCTCCGGACGCCATCAGTTCGGTGAATGCCTCTCGAGCTTGCTGGAGTTCAGCCAGAGCGGCCGTAAGGCGAGCGAGAAGCAGCGTTGACGGACCGTCGCTTTGCTCGTGTCGATAATAAGGCTCGATTGCAACAGAGGCAGCTTGCACTTCACGAGCAGCTTCGGCTATACGAGCAACTGCCGCAGCCTCGGCACAAATTTTTCTAGCTTGCCCCATAGTTCTCTCCTGCTGAGGCGTTCTCTCGTAGACTCGCAGACGGTCGTGCCATCGGTCACCATCTTATGTGCAGATGAGTCGGAGCCACCGATCTTGCTATTTGTCTCTCAGCAGAAGTTCCGACTCACCGTGTTTAAGCCACCAAGCAGATGAGACATGTCTACGAGCCGCTGCGCAACGAGGTGTCGAACCTCGCCTTCACATTGCCACGTGCCATAGACGCCTAGCAACGCCGCACCGAGAGCCTCACGCCGCTGGCGTTCCAACAGTGACGGCCAGATGATGACGTTCACGTTGCCGGTCTCATCTTCAATCGTCACGAACATGACGCCTTTCGCCGTACCGGGTCGCTGCCGTACCGTGACTAGGCCGCAGCCCCGGGCGAGCCGACCATTGCGGTACGTAATCAGAGTCGAGGCCGGCATTAAGCGCTGCTCGAGTAATGTCGGGCGTAGCAACGAGAGCGGGTGACGTCCGAGTGTAAGGCCTGTCGAGTTGTAGTCAGCGACGATGTTCTCTGCCTCCGACGGCGCGCCAAGGACCGGCGTCTCATCATCGATGCGCGCTTCGGCAAGGATGTCGCGGTCCGGGACCGCCGCGACTGATTGCCAGAGCGCCTCGCGCCGGTTACCGGCGAGCGAAGAGAGTGCATTTGCTGCGGCCAGCACCTGGAGGTCACGCCGGTCCAGTTGCGCACGCCTTGCAAGGTCGCTGACGCTCGAGAAGTGTTTCACGGCTCGCGCTGCCTCGATACGCTCTGCCGCACCATCCTTCATGCCTTTCATGAGCGAGAGTCCGAGGCGCACGGCCACAGAGCCGTCAGCTTGTTTCTCCAGAACGGAATCCCACCCGCTGATGGTTACATCAACGGGAACGACCTTCACTCCGTGACGCGTGGCGTCTTGCAACAGTTGCGACGGAGAATAGAAGCCCATCGGTTGACTATTGAGCATCGCAGCGAGGAAGGCGGCGGGTTCGTGACATTTCAACCAGCTGCTTGCATACACGAGAAGCGCAAAACTAGCTGCGTGGCTCTCCGGGAAACCGTATTCGCCGAAGCCGTGGATCTGCTGGAAGATGGACTCTGCGAATTCCTTATCATAACCTCGCTGCAGCATGCCTCCAACGATACGGTCATAGTACTTGTCCAAGCCTCCTTTGCGTTTCCACGCTGCCATTGCCCGGCGAAGCTGGTCGGCTTCGCCCGGCGTGAAACCAGCAGCAAGGATGGCGACCTGCATAACCTGCTCTTGGAAAATAGGCACGCCAAGCGTTCTACCGAGCGCTGTTTTCAACGCTTCGCTTGGATAGCTCACGGGCTCAAAGCCTTGGCGTCGTCGCAGATAAGGATGAACGGCGCCGCCCTGAATAGGACCGGGACGCACAATGGCAACTTCAATAACGAGGTCATAGAACTCGCGCGGCTTCATGCGAGGCAGCATGCTCATCTGAGCACGCGACTCAATCTGAAAGACACCCACTGTATCGGCGCGCGAAATCATCTCGTACGTCGCGTCGTCTTCAGACGGAATGTCCTGCAACTCAAACCGCTCGCCACGTTGCTCAGAGACGATGTCGAGCGCGCGCCGGATGGCCGACAACATACCGAGCGCAAGCACGTCAATCTTGAGAAGGCCGAGCGCTTCAAGGTCGTCTTTGTCCCACTGGATAGCGCTGCGGTCTTGCATGGCGGCGTTCTCCACAGGCACGAGCCGCGTAAGTTTGCCGCGACTGATGACAAAGCCACCAGAGTGCTGAGACAAATGGCGTGGGAAGTTCAGTATCTGCGCGGCCAGCGTCGCCCACATCGCAATGAGCGGATTCAAAGGGTCGAGGCCGGATTCCTCGAACCGCCGGAGCAGGTCCTGTGAATGGTCGAACCACTGGTGCGATTTAGCGACCTTGTCGACGATTTGGGGGTCGATGCCGAGCGCCTTCCCTGTTTCGCGCAGTGCCCCGCGCGGACGGTAAGTCGAAACAGCAGCGGCAATCGCGGCGCGGTCGCGACCGTATTTGCCATAGATGTACTGGATGACCTCTTCACGACGCTGGTGCTCGAAGTCGACGTCGATGTCAGGCGGCTCGCCTCGCTCTTTCGAGATGAAACGTTCGAACAGCATGTTGCCGCGAGAGGGGTCGACCTCGGTCACGCCGAGGCAGTAGCACACGGCGCTGTTAGCAGCGGAACCGCGCCCCTGGCAGAGGATGTGCTGGCTGCGAGCGAAGCGGACGATGTCATAGACGGTGAGAAAGTAGGCCTCGTATTGCAGTTCACGGATGAGCTGCAGTTCGTGCTCAATCTGTTCCTGCACCGCGTGCGGGATGCCGGACGGGAACCGACGATGTGCGCCGATGTACGTTTCCTGTCGCAGGTAGGCCTCGTGAGTGAACCCCTCGGGGACGACTTCGTCCGGGTATTCGTATCGAAGCTCGTCCAAAGAGAAATTGCATCGCTCCGAAATATTGAGCGTTTCGGACAGCGTATGCGGTGGATAGAGATTCGCCAGCCGCAACCGCGAGCGCAAATGCCCTTCTGCGTTTGGCGCCAGGTCATAACCGCACTCGGCAACGGGCTTCCCAATGCGGATTGCCGTCATCGTGTCTTGTAGCGGCTTTCTCGACCGCACATGCATGACGACGTTGCCCGTCGCGACAACCGGCACGCGATACTGGTCGGCGATGTATTCGACCACGCCGCGGTGGATGTCGTCCATCGCGCGTTGGTGCAAGGTGAGCCCGACCCATGCCCGCCCGGCAAAGACATAGTTCATCCACTCAAGTTGAGCCGCGAGCGCGTCTTCCTTTGCGGGGAAATCTGGCACGAGAATCGCGAGGCAATCGGGCATGCCTCTTAGATGTGCGTATTCTTTCTCGGGCCTCGCGATGTCATTCGGTGTGAGCAGATACTCGCCCTTGGCGGCCCGCATGCGGCCCAGCGTGATGAGCTCAGACAGGTTGCCGTAGCCATTGCGGTTTTGAGCCAGCAGAATGAGCCCGAACGCCGGACTCCTGTCTGCATTCACAAGCCGGAAAAACGAGCCAATGATAAGCGGGAGCTTTTCTTCTTTCGCCTGGACGTGAGCGCGCACGACACCCGCCAGCGAGCACTCATCGGTAATAGCGACGCCGGAGTAGCCGAGCTGCGATGCGCGCAGCACCAACTCCTCCCCGTGCGACGCGCCACGTAGGAAAGAGAAGTTGGTGAATGCGAATAGCTCCGCGTAGTCCGGCAACGCCGACGAGGGGAAGTCCACGACGACACCTGCTTATCCGAACAGGCCGTGGAGGAACCATCGGACTTCTTCCGTCTTCACGCTCGGGCGTTCGCGGTATATCCAGTAGCAGCTCTTGTCGCTCGCCTCGGCGACATAGTAGTCGCGTGTCACCAACTCGCCATCATGCCAACCTGCTTCGATTCGTTCACCGGTTGAGACGAGTTTGAGCGGGGAGCCGTAGAAAGGTCGATGATTCTTCATCATCAAGCGTAGCGGCTCGTCGAGCAGCCAGGTCGGACGCGGCAAACCCTCCGGTGGCACCGACAACTTCGCGTCATCCTGGACGGACACCCATCGGTTCGCGAGTTCGGGCCGGTGGTCGGACGTTGGCGCCGGGCGCAGCACATTTTCAGCACCCAGTCTTGCGACCAGCAGTTCAAGGAGGCGGTTGTGGTCCTCTGCCGAACCGCCCGGGTCCGGGAATAAGTCCTCCGACGGCGGTTCAGCGGGTTGGACCTTCGACGCGGTCAAGCGCACCGCGATAACTGCCGCCTGTAGTTCCGTGCGCCCAAGCCGCTCTTTCAGCAAACGAACGAGATGCTCCTCGTGCCAGGTTGGCTCCGCGAGCGCAATTTCCAGGACGGTCGGCTCGACCGCCTGTCGACCGCGCTCGTGTTCGAGCGACACCGTCGCGTGCGTGAGCGCAAGCTGTTGCGCGCTAAGCCAGCCGCAGAGCTGCACGATAAGCCGACGCGCCGAGAACAGCACCGCTTCGGCATGCTCGACACGGTCCGGGAGTTCGGTGCGCGCGCTGAAATTCGGCGGGACCTCGAGCCATTCGTAGAGCTCGGGGGAAAGACCATAAGCGCGGTCAAGTGAATCCAGCATATCGACACCACATCTCTTTTTTAGCCCAGCGCGCGGCAGGCGCCGGATGTCACTCAACGCTCGGCAGCCGAGACCGTGGAACCAGTCAGCGAATGCGCGGACTTCCTGTACGACCATGAACGGCAACGAGTCGAGATGCCGCTCGAGCGAGCGCATCTTGAGTACGCGGCAGCGACCGCCCTTGGCAAGCAGCCAGGCGCCTTGCCCGGTCGGCGCCACGCTCATGCGAACCGTTACGCCTATCGACTTCACGACGCTTCGGATTTGCGAACAGACGCTTCGAATGCCGCCGAAGAGTCGCAGGCTGGCGGTCACGTCCATGACGATGGTTTGTTCGTCGCATACCGCGACCTGTGGGGAGAAGCGCAGCAGGCCGAAGGCGACTGCGCGCTGCATCTCCGCCTCAAGCTGGACGCTTCGGTCATACACCGCAGCGTCCGGGGCAAGCGTCGTCACCCCGCCTCGTTTCATCCCCGGTAGAACGCCTGCTTCTCGTGCCGCCGCATCCATCACAATCACCTTGTCGCGCTCAAGCACCGCACACCCGTGTTCAGTCGGAGGTAACCACCTCGGACGAAACACCTCCAGCGAAAGCCGGGGCAGGAAGATGGCGACGAACACGGCCATAAGGGCTCAAGAGAATCGGCGATGGTTGGAGTGAGACGGACAGCTGTTCGATTTTGGTTGGGCCTCGTCGCTTCACCACATCGACGACGAGGCCGCCATCAGCGGGCCTCACTCCAAGCCGCAGCGTTGCTGGCGACGCGTCTTGCGCACTCGCCAACGGCCGGATGAGCACGAGCAAAGTTTCGGTCGCTTGGGCAGCCAGGTGAAGACGCCGCAGAGCTTCAGCCCTGATGTGCTGCTGCCAGAACACCAGCGCACCGCAACTTTTGGCTTGCAGCACGCGTTCGGCGCACCAGAGGGCGTCCGCCGTCTTTGACGCTTGCAACCTCAACAGCTTGTTCAACGGCAACCCGAGATACGAGAACGCCAACGCGTTTGGAACGTGCGGCGCCTGCAGCAGCACGACGGGCCGTGTACTGCGTTCCATAATTGCCGGCTTCAATAGCCGCATCTCGCCTATTCCCGGCTGCTGGACAAGCAACTCCACCAGCGCGCCCAGCGGCCAGCCGCCGCCCGGCAACTCAGCTGACAGCGCAGCGTACCCCGTGTCGACCGTCTTGCCGTATGCACGCGCGAGCTGAGACCCGCGCCAGAGGCTGGGATGAATCGACTCGATGGGTTGAGGCAAAGCGGCCATCTTTCTGAAATACTGTATGGATGTACAGTATCGTAAACCAAAAATGGGACCCATGAACTGGCCCTTTTAGTTGGTACTCATAGCGCGATTTGCGAGTCGGGATCGGAGTTCGCGAGGGCTACACCCAGCCTTTCTTTCGATCTCGCTCCGCACCGAGCGCGCGACCGCGGGCGATAGAGAGCATGTAGGCGCGAATACACGCTCGTGGGAGTGAAAGCCGCGTTGATGTTTGCGACCATCTTGAATCGCGGACGAGACTTAGAAACGTCCGTGAATCGCGAGGCCGCGACCTGTACCGGCACGTTCAAGCTTCATAGGTCCCGCGCATTCGGCGCGCAGCCGTCAACACCTCATCCCGGCGTTTTAGCGCATCCTTCGGGGCAATAGGTTTCGTGCCATCGACAAGGTCGGCAATCCACCCACTGGGGTAGTGAAACCAAGCGGCGGTCTCCCACGCATCCGCCACTTCGCCAATTTCCTGCAGGATGTCCTTGATGATGGGAAGGGGCCGATACCCGTCGTCGAACTGATATCGCGCGAAGTAATTCGTCCCGTCGTAGGACACCGCGAAAATATGGCCTCGCCGCTTCCAGTCACTGGCCGGACGCGATTTGTTTCGTGGCGGTGAAGCTTGCAACCGATTAATGTCCTCGGAGGTGAGCCACTCTCCTTGCTCAAACACCGCCTGCATCGTCTTTCGACGCAGCACCCGCTCCTCGATCAGTCCGGCATCTGGCTGCGTCAGCCTTGTGATTAACTTCGCGAGATCGTCCGCTCTGGAAAGCAGGCTCGCGCTAAGGTCCAAGCCGATCGCGCAAATTGCCTGCTCAACGCCGGATTGAAGTGAAGCCGCCAAAGCCGGACTCAAGCCACGCGGCAACGGCACGGTGACAAAGAGATTTGCCGACTCTGGCTCTGACTTACTCAACTTCTTCACGTCGACCTCCGCCTGTCGCGCACGCAAACGCTGGCTTTTTGCGAGCGAATGCGAATTCGTCACCAAGCCAATAGGTGCCGTAGTCGTTGGATCAGCCACGTCGTCTCTGACGGGCTTGTCCAGCCCTTACGTTGCACAGCGGCGGTGACGCGATCAAGCACCGCTTGATGCGGGTGCTCTTCAGCGTCCTTCAATGCGATCGCGCAGAGCTGATGGGCGAGGTCTTCACAAACCTCGTAGCGCTCAGCTCTTACCTCGTCGGAAGATTCTTCCCGATACTTTCCGTCCTGGCATAGAACCACGCAGACCTTTGGTTGCGCGCCTGCGACGACGCCGGGTGCGGCACGAGGGAAATCGTTGGGGACTTCAATCATTAGTACCTCCGCAGCACCGCGCTGAAGTGTGCTCGTGCACGCAACAACATCGATACTACGTCGAAGCCCTGTTGGTGACCGCAGGGGACGCGAACGATGTTGCTCATCTCTTCGCCTTTGCCTGCGCCGCCCGGCACAGCACGCTCTCGAGCGGCTTGCGATCTTCGCGCCGACCTTCGTCCTCCGCGGCCGTTCCCTCTCCCATGGACTCCAGTGGTGGGATGACGCCGCCTACCGAAAACAGACTCGGGCCATTAGTCTGCGGACGGACGAGCTGAGCATGCGTCTCAGCGTCGATCACGAATGCGCGCGGCGTGCCGTCCTTGTCCCGCAGCACCTTGACACTGTCGGGACCCGGCCCATCAACCATCTCACGCATCAGTGCGCCGAGCGTGTCGATCAAGGCGTCCTCCTTATCCGGAACGATCATGCGTTGTTTCTTTTATATTGACTGTGCGACCCATCATGCGCCCGATCATGGCTCCTCCGACCCCGGGATCGGCTCCGTGGGATCATCGTTGGGGCCGACGGAGCCGCGGTGCCGACGGAGCGCGTCGAGGCGCCGACGCAGGTGCCTGCCTTTGTTTGGGTCACAGACGCTCTCCCACCGATCAGGCGGCACAATTGACGCCAGCCCGAGCTGAGTCGCCGTCTTGGTAGGCAGTCGCAACACCACCCTGGCGCCGCGTTCACGCGAGCAGGAGTCACACGCGAGCAACTCAACGCCGATATCCTCGAGATCCAAGTACACCACGCGCGACTCGCCGAGCTCTTCGTAGAGGTGCCAAGCCGGTTCATCGCCTTCGGATGCATGAAAAGCGAGAGTTGCCTTTGTGCTCATGGGGTTGCTCGCTTGGCGCGCGACGGAGGGTTTCGGAGAACACTCCGGGGTCGCTTTTTCGTGGTCCGTGCCGATGCTATCAGCCCATGCGCGGGCCTCCGACATCGGTACCAGATGTCCGGCAGTCACGTCGTCCAAACCTTCCTGAGTCATGCGGCGCTGCACGTCCTCGATAGGCCAGAAATTATTGGCCTTCGCGTCGAGGATAGTGATCTCCGCGAGGCCTGTCTCGGAAAATCCCAAATTGACGTTCCAGCCGTGAGAGACGTCTCGGACGATAGGCGCGTCCGAAAACGTGATGTGGAGAATGTCTTCGTTTTGGTCGTAGTCGATCCTCATCATGTGCACACCTCGGAATCCAATGCGGATAAACAACATCGTCGCGCGGTCACTGAACTATCCATGCACCGGTCCTACCACATGGTCTCTCGCTGCTTCCACCACGGCTGCCGGGTCCGATCCGAGCAGCTCGCGAGGACGCTTGCCACGAAGCAGGGCGTTTGTTGACTCGAACCAGGAGGCGACTCGGAATGGCCGGTAGCCCTTGAAGATCTTCAAGACCTTTGCTACTTCCGGAATCGGGTTGCCGAGCTCGTCAAAAACGTACAGAGGGTACAGGGTCTGTCCGGCTCGCTCGATAGAGAAGATCTTCCCAGCCTTCTTCCACCTGCGCGTTGCATCCAGAACGCTCGATGCGTTCGAATCGTCCCTGCGTCCAATCATCTCGGCGGTCAGCCACTTGGTATTGTTGAGCACAGCGTCCACCACTCGCTTCTCCATCTCAGCGCGGGATGGCTCCAACAATGCGACCGGAGACGCGTCGATAAGCGCCTGGAACGCAACGCTCTCCTGCTCACCGACCTCGGCGCGTACCAATGCGCAGGAGTCGACTACCCATGCAGTTGCCATCCGCTTCAGCCTGCGATATTTCTCGTTGTCGTCAAGACATGCGAGCGGCGTGAAGCCACCGAGGTCTTTTCTTCGTGAGGTCAAGAACAATAGTCGATACTTCTCGGGCAGTGGCTCGATGATTCGGCAGACCGTGTATAGCCGGCGTCGGAACCTTTGATGTACGAAGATGGCTGGGAAGTACTTATCCCGATCGATCTTGACTGAAAAGATGCTTCCTTGCGAATGTAAGCGACGGAAGTGAGCGGAACTCAGTTGTAGCGTCTCTCGAAGAGCGTCTCGCGAAATGAGCTCCCCTGACTCAACTTTGGTTCGCCAGTGCGCCAGCTCCAGCCCCGGGTCAAACTCCGAAAGCCCAGCAGTGCTGACAGGACTTAAAGATCCGACGAACGTTTCGGAAAATATTGTGGGGGCCCTCGCTGCTGCAATGGACATATCCATGTCTCCCGGGTAGTGCCTCAGGATTCCGATGGCTCGCAACTTTAAGGCTTCAGGCTCAAGTCGCCCTGTCGTTATTTCCATCAACAGTTCACGAGCCTGCCTCACGGCGCGCGCTCTTTCGTGTGGCGTCGTCATGTCGCGCCGTATTGCGGTTAGTTAGGGTCAATGTCACTAACAAACGGCTGGCTGTCGCGCTTCAAGTCGATCGTACCGTTCGACAAGATAACAACGCGCACCTGTCGCTGACGTACATACCGCCTCGAGCGCTCCTCAATATCGCGGTCATTTCCCGGGTAGAAGACCGAGTACCCATGCCCCGGTTGGCTGCTTTCTTCGAACGTCCAAGCCTCCGTCGGAACAGTGACGGTCGCAATCTCATCCGCTTCGTCGATCCAGGACCAAGCCTCGAGAAACAGGACGACGCTGTCGGGGTCTACGTTGGACAGACGCTCTAGCAGTTCACGAACCTTCATAGAACACTCCATCGTCAGCAAAAACGTCCTGGCGCCGAACACGCAAAAATGGACCACCCTCTATTGCCTGTGTGTTCTGCACCGCGCGTCAGGCGACGCTGACTTCCGTAGCGCGCCAACGAGCGTTAATTCGGTGATCTCTTCATGAAGCCTTCGGCGGCCACTAGTACTCTCTTAACCTCTTTGTTCGCGAGAAGCTGAAGTGGCGTGGAGCCACCCTCCGGCCCAATCGGTGTGGTGAAAAATTCCCACTTTTTCGATCCGGATGCATCACGCAAGCGACGGATGACCCTCGCGAGGTCATTGCGGTCGATCACGGACGGAAGAAAGAACGCAGGAATGTACGACTCCCGCCCGACGTCAAAGCTAAAGAGCCGGCCCGACGCGACATTCTTGTTCAGCTTTTTCTCTGTCAAACCCGCGGCCTCGCAAAAGTCGATCGCGCGCAATATCTTTCCCTGTCGAACCAGTGACAAGCCGTCCGAGCTTCCCAATACGGTTGCGTTTGGCGGCCCATGTTCCGTCGTTCGACGTTTTGAGGCTCGGTCAATGCGCCTGCTGAGGCTCTGTTCTTCATTGCGAATCGCGGGAAGGTCCAAGTTATAGATCGTTGCCACGCCTACGACTTCCCATAGTTTTGTCTTAAAGCGTCGGCCAATCTCTGCATCGGAGAAAGCAAGAAGCGCTTTGGCACCCACTGGGTCGAAGATAACGGCGGCGATTGCGGCGCGACGGATGACATGTTCAATTCGAGCGTTCTCGAGCGAGGTATTGGTCATCTCATCACCTGCACCGGTTCGCAGTCGATACCTTCTGTTTCGAGTCGATGGCACGCACTATCCGATGCGCGACGCTTCCGTGTGCCCCTATCGGCCTAAAATTTCTCTGTTAGCTATCACGATTCGCCGTCCCCGTCGTTCTCGTCTCTGTTTTGTCCGTGCTCTTTGAACAAGTCATCGCCGTACATAATGTGATTTAGCACTTGCATCAGGGCCTTGAAATGGTCTTCGTTGTATGTCTCGGGGTTGTGAATTCCAAGCTGCTTTAGGTGCTGGCGGACGCGCGGACCACCGACAGGGTCTGTCCATATAGCGTCGATGCGATCGAGAAAGAACTCGTAGTTCTCGTAGTGAAGATCTCCTACGTTCACAATCTTCGCCAGCATTTGATCAAGGCCTAGTCCGCAAAAGAACTCTCGCTGCTTTGAGACGCGATGCACATGAAGTTCCTTGTGCACATCGCGCTCGTAGGCTTGTGCCGAGGGGTGATGGAACGTGCCAACAATATAGAACGGTGTTGGCACACCCGGGGGGCTGCTAAGTTGGAAAGCCCGAGCGACAGGGTTGCCACTGCATCCGATCTTGTAGATGCCCGGCATGGATTCATTAGCCAACACGTACAGGTGGTCAATTATGATCATGGCTTTCGGCACACTCCCGTTATCGAGCGAGCATCACTGCATTACAATGTCTAACACTAGTCGACTGCGTCATTGATTTTGCACCGGACGAATCCGACGCGAAGGGTCGTCATACTTCCATTTGACGGGCT
>NZ_FCNV02000017.1 GCF_001544615.1 Caballeronia concitans | reverse complement strand
GAGAGGACTCGAACCTCCACGGTGTTGCCACCGCTAGGACCTGAACCTAGTGCGTCTACCAATTCCGCCACCTGGGCAAGGGTGCGTTTTTGCTCGTGTTCAGCAGCAAAGAACGCCATTGTAGCGTGTTTCGAGGGCCTGTCAAGCGCTTCTTGCGCACGTTTGTCCGGACCGGTGTGGTAGGCGTTGTCCGGGCCCGATCGGCGCATCGAAGCCCGGCGGGATCGCGTATTGCACGGTGTTAGAATCGTTTCGACGATTGCCGCTCGACTCGCGGCAAAACACGGCGAAAGTTCCGTTCAACGAGAAGAACATTATCAAGCCCTTGAGCAAATATCCGTATCCGATTCCCAGCCGCGAAGAGATCCTCGGTGTGCTGCGCACGAGCGAGACTCCGCATGCCGCGAACGACATTGCCGAGGCGCTGTCGATCAAGCGCCAGGAGCGCGAAGGCTTCTTCAAGCGACTGGCGGCCATGGAACGCGACGGGCAAATCCGCCTCGACAAGCGCGGCCATTACCAACTCACGCATCCGTCGAATTTCGTTGCGGGCCGCGTGCAGGGCCATCGCGATGGCTTCGGCTTCCTGATTCGCGACGACGGCCAGGACGATCTCTTCCTGCCCAACGGCGAAATGCAGAAGGTCATGCACAACGATCGCGTGCTCGCGCGCATCGTCGGCTATGACCGGCGCGGGCGGCCCGAAGGCCATATCGTCGAGGTCACGGAGCGCGCGAACAAGCGCATCATCGGGCGGCTCATCAACGAGAACGGCGCGCTGATTCTCGTGCCGGAAGACAAGCGCATCGGTCACGACATTCTCATCACGCAGAACCCGAAGAAGGCGAAGGTCGGGCAAGTGGTGTCCGTCGATCTGACGGATTTCCCGAGCCGGCATTCGCAGCCGCTCGGGCGCGTGGCCGAAGTGATCGGCGATATCGACGATCCCGGCATGGAAATCGAGATCGCCGTGCGCAAATACGGCGTGCCGCATCAGTTCAGCGATGCCGCGCTCGCGCAAGCCGCGAAGCTGCCCGACGAAGTGCGGCCGGCGGATATCCGTCATCGCGTCGATTTGCGCGATGTGCCGCTCGTCACGATCGACGGCGAAGACGCGCGCGATTTCGACGACGCCGTCTATTGCGAGCCGATCACCGTCGGTCGCGGATCAGGCTTCCGGCTGCTGGTCGCGATCGCTGACGTATCGCATTACGTGCAGCCGGGCGAGGCGCTCGACGTAGACGCGCTCGATCGCAGCACGTCGGTGTATTTCCCGCGCCGCGTGATCCCGATGCTGCCGGAGAAGCTCTCCAACGGTCTCTGTTCGCTGAATCCGGATGTCGACCGCTGTGTGCTCGTGTGCGATATGGTCATCACCGCGCGCGGAGAGATCAAGGCGTATCAGTTCTATCCCGGCGTGATGCATTCGGCGGCGCGGATGACCTACACCGAAGTCGCGGCGATTCTCTCGAATACGAAGGGCCCGGAAGCCGCGCGCCGCGCCGAGCGCGTGCCGGACCTGCAGAACCTGCACGGCGTCTTCAAGGCGCTGCACGCGGCGCGGCAAAAGCGCGGCGCGATCGATTTCGATACGACCGAGACGTATATCGTCGTCAACTCGCAGGGCAAGATCGAGCAGATCGTGCCGCGGCATCGCAACGACGCGCATCGGCTCATTGAAGAATGCATGCTCGCCGCGAACGTCTGCGCGGCCGATTTTTTGAAGCGCAACAAGCATCCCGGTCTGTATCGCGTGCATGCGGGGCCGACCGAGGAAAAGCTCGAGAATTTGCGGCAGTTTCTGCGCGGCGTCGGCCTCACGCTCACCGGCGGCGACAAGCCGCACGCGAGCGATTACGCCGCGCTCATCGCGCAGATTCGCGACCGGCCCGACGCGCAAATGCTTCAGTCGATGGTCCTGCGCTCGATGCAGCAGGCCGTCTACAGTCCGGACAACATCGGCCATTTCGGGCTCGCGTATGAAGCGTACGCGCACTTCACGAGCCCGATTCGCCGCTATCCCGACCTGCTCACGCATCGTGCGATCTACGCCATTTTGCAGGGCAAGAAGTATGTGCCGGATATCGGTCACGATGTCTCGCTCAGCACCGGTCTCACCAAAGCGGCGCGCGAAATGCAACTCGCCGACGATACCGCGCGCGGCCGCTCTCGCAACAACGTCGCGGTGTGGGAAGAGCTCGGGCTGCATTGTTCGTCGAACGAGCGCCGCGCCGACGAAGCCTCGCGCGACGTCGAAGCCTGGCTCAAGTGCTATTTCATGCGCGACAAGCTCGGCGAGGAATACGGCGGCATGGTGAACGGCGTGACGTCGTTCGGCATCTTCGTGCAGCTCGATTCGCTGTTCATCGAAGGGCTCGTGCACGTCACGGAACTCGGCTCCGACTACTTCCAGTACGACGAGATCAAGAACGAGCTGCGCGGCGAGCGCACGGGCATCCGCTATCGGATGACGGATCGCGTGCGCGTGCAGGTGAGCCGCGTCGATCTCGATGCGCGCAAGATCGATTTCCGCCTCGTGCGCGATACGCCGGTGAAGCCGTCGCCGCGGCCGTCGTCATCGGAACATGGCGCGTCGGGCGGCAACGGTGCGGCGAGTCCGCGCATTCGTTCCTTGAGCGATGACGATACGCCGGGCACGCGTCAGCGCGGCGGCACGAAGAAGGGCGCGCCGGCGACGGCGCGTAGCGGCGCGGCGAAGAAACGCGGGGCGGCGTCGAAGTCGGCGGCGCAGGCCCGGCCGGCGCGCAAGAAGCGCTAATACAGCGCCGACGAAGCGCCCGAAGCGCGGCCGGTAAGTCAATACATTACGCGCGGTCCGATGCGTTGTTGCGTCGGACCGCGTCGTGCTTTTCATGGTTTTCAGCGAAGGTTCGGATCAGTCATGTCACGTCTCAAGGTTCTCTATGGTTTTCACGCGGTGACGGCGCGTTTGCGCGCGGATGCATCGTCGATCGAGGAGGTGCTGTACGACCCCACGCGCAAGGACCGGCGCATGCAGGACTTTCTGCGAACCGCGAAGGAAGCGGGCGTGCGCCTGATCGCCGCCGATGAATCGCGCCTGTGGGGTCTCGCGGGCAACATTCAGCATCAGGGCGTGGTCGCGCGCGCGAACGATCTGCCGCTCGCTCAGAATCTCGCCGAACTGCTCGACGGCATCTCCGGCACGCCGTTGCTGCTCGTGCTCGATGGCGTCACCGATCCGCACAACCTGGGCGCGTGCCTGCGCGTGGCGGACGCCGCCGGCGCGCACGCGGTCATTGCCCCGCGCGACCGTTCCGCTGGCCTCAACGCGACGGCCGCGAAAGTGGCGAGCGGCGCGGCGGAAAGCGTGCCGTACATCACCGTGACAAATCTGGCGCGTGCGCTGCGCGAACTGAAGGATGCGGGCGTGTGGGTGATCGGCACGGCCGGCGAAGCGACGGCCAGCCTCTATGAGACGAAGCTGGACGGCCCGGTGGCGATCGTCGTCGGCGCGGAAGGCGAGGGCATGCGCCGCCTCACGCGCGAGACGTGCGACGAGATCATGAATATCCCGATGGCGGGCGCGGTGGAGAGCCTGAACGTGTCGGTGGCGTCGGGGGTGTGTCTGTTCGAGGCGGTGCGGCAGAGAGGGGTGAAGAAGTAACGTGCGCGCCTCGTTTCGCCTGTTGTCATTGGCGCTTGCCTGCGCCCTCGTCACTGCCTGCACCCCCACCATGCAAAACCGCGGCACCTACATCGCCGACACGCAGCATCGCGCGAAAAACGCCGACTCCCGCGTGCGCTTCCTCGTCATGCATTACACCGAGATCGACGAAGCGCGTTCGCTCGCGGTTCTCACCGGCGACGAGGTCAGCGTCCACTACGTCGTGCCCGATGCCCCGCGCATCCACGATGGCGAGCCGGTCGTCTATCAGCTCGTCCCGGAAGAAAAGCGCGCGTGGCACGCGGGCCAGAGCTACTGGCAAGGCGCGACGGAGCTGAACGCGTCGTCGATCGGCATCGAGAACGTGAATCTCGGCCCCATCGATACGCCCTCGGGCCGCACGTGGCAGCCGTATCCGCCGGCTCAGATCGATGCGCTCGTCAAGCTGTCGCGCGACATCGTCGAGCGATACGGCATTCCGCCGACGCGCGTCGTCGGTCATAGCGACATCGCACCGCAACGCAAGATCGATCCCGGCCCGCTGTTCCCGTGGCGCACGCTGTACGACGCAGGCATCGGCGCATGGCCCGACGATACGGCCGTCGCCGCCCATCTCGCCGGCCGCGATCCGAAAGCGCCCGCCGACGTGCGCGCGCTGCAGGAGAAGCTCAAGCGCTACGGCTACGACGTCGCCACGGACGGCGTGCTCGACGACAAGACCCGCCGCGTCTTCAGCGCGTTCCAGATGCACTTTCGCCCGTCGGACTACGCGGGCGATGCGGACGCCGAAAGCGACGCCATCGCGCAGGCCTTGCTCGACAAATACTTCCCTCGATAGAAAACGGCTGCAAGCAATGAGCGACTACTTCCTGCCTTTGCGCGCGCTGCACATGACGTGCGCGGCCTTGAGCATCGCGGGCTTCGTGCTGCGCTGGATCTGGATGCTGATGGATTCACGGCTCCTCGCCGCGCGCGTGACGAAGATCGTCCCGCATATCGTCGATACGTTGCTGCTCGCGAGCGCCATCGCGCTCGTCGCGATCATCGGCTTCGGGCCGAACGCCGCGTGGCTCAGCGCGAAGATCGCGGGCCTCGTCGTGTATATCGTGCTCGGCACGCTCGCGCTCAAACGCGGCCGCACGAAGGGAGCACGCGCGGCGTTCGGCCTGCTGGCGATCGCCGTGTTCGCGTTCATCGCATCGGTTGCGCGCACGCACGATCCGCTCGGCTTCCTGCACGCCATGCATTAACGCCGCGCGAAAACGCAAAGCCGCTGTGCGCGCTCCGATAAAATCGCAGTTTTCTCTCACGCGCAGCACCACTTCCATGACTCAGGACGAACTCAAGCAACTGGTCGGCCAGGCCGCCGCCGACTATGTGAACGCGCACGTGCCGGAAGGCTCGATCATCGGCGTCGGCACCGGCTCGACGGCCAACTGCTTCATCGACGCGCTCGCGGCAACCAAGGCGCGTTATCGCGGCGCGGTGTCCAGCTCGCTCGCCACGACCGCGCGGCTCGAATCGCACGGCATCAAGGTGTTCGACTTGAACGAGATCGACTCGCTGCCCGTGTACGTGGACGGCGCCGACGAAATCGACGCGAGCGGCGCCATGATCAAAGGCGGCGGCGGGGCGCTCACGCGCGAGAAGATCGTGGCGTCGGTATCGGACGTGTTCGTCTGTATCGCCGATGCAAGCAAGCGCGTCGACGTGATGGGCGCATTTCCGCTGCCCGTCGAAGTGGTGCCGATGGCGCGCACCGCGATCGGCCGCAAGCTCACGGCGCTCGGCGGCGTGCCGATCGTGCGCGTGACGAAGGACGGCGCGCCGTTCATCACCGACAACGGCAACGAGATCATCGACGTGAAAGGCCTCTCGATCACCGATCCGCGCGCGCTCGAAGCGCAGATCAACGCGTGGCCGGGCGTCGTGACGGTCGGCCTGTTCGCGGCGCGCGGCGCGAATCTTTGCCTGCTGGGCACGGAGAAGGGCGTCGAGCGCATCGACTATTGAGCGGCACGTATGCTCAAAGCAAGAAGGCCGGGCAACGCGAGTCGCCCGGCCTTTCTCTTATGCGCGTCGAATTCGATCAATACGCGTTACGTCCGATGAATCCCTTGAACATCGTCATCGCGACGATCTTGATGTCGAACCAGAACGACCAGTTGTGAATGTAGAACAGGTCGAACTTCACGCGGCTCTGCATCTTCTCGACTTTCTCGGTCGCGCCGCGATAGCCGTTCACCTGCGCCCAGCCCGTGATTCCCGGCTTGATGCGATAGCGGAACATGTAGCCGTACACGAGATCCTTGTAGAGATCGTCGTGCTCGATCGCATGCGGACGCGGACCGACCACCGACATATGCCCGAACAGCACGTTGATGAACTGCGGCAGTTCGTCGAGGCTCGTGCGGCGCAGGAATGCGCCGATCTTCGTCACGCGCGGGTCGTTGCGGGTCGCCTGCGTGACGTGGCCCTTCGTTTCCTTGTGCACCGCCATCGAGCGGAACTTGTAGATGCGGAACGGCCGTCCATCCGCGCCCTTGCGATGCTGCGTGAAGAACACCGGACCCTTCGAGGTCGCCTTGATCGCGATCGCGATAGCCACGAGCAACGGCGACAGCGCAAGCAGCGCAGCGGCCGCGAAACAGCGGTCGAACAGGAGCTTCGGCCACATCTGCAGCGTGCTGACCGGTGAGGTCGTCAGGTTGATGGTCGCGAGGCCGGCGACATCCGTCATTGAATGATTGAAGAGCGAGATGCTGCGCGTGTCCGGAATGAGCCGCAGATTCACGAAATCGTGCCGCAGCGCATGCACGAAGCGATAGATCGTGTGTTCCTGCGAGAGCGGCAGCGCGAGCCACACCTCGTTGATTTCCTCGGCGCGCACCCTTTCGACGAGTTCGTCGAAGTCGTTCAGCACCGGAAGGCGCGTGGACGCGCCAAGGCGGCTACCGAGACCGCTCGCGTGGAGTTCTTCGTCGCCTGTCGTATCGAGCAGACAAACGGGCGTGAAGCCTTGCTCCGGCGTGCTGCTGAGATGCGCGAGCAGCGTGCGCGCGAAGCCCTGCGCGCCGACGATCGCCACCGTGCGCTGGTTGAAACCGCGTCCGCGCATCACGCGCAAGCCGAAATGGACCGCGCATTTCGCGAGAACGATGAGCGCGCCCGAGATCAGCGTCGAATAGCCGAGCCATAGCCGCGACACCGCATCCATGCGATGCAGCGTGAACGCGAGCAAGAGCGCGCCCGTGACCACCGCCATCCACGCGAGCGTGACGCGCGCGAGCATCATCGGCAGCGGCTTGCCGCGCCAGGTGTCGTAGACGCCGAACGCGGGGAACAGCAAGAGCGCAAGCACGCTATTGAAAGCGATAAGCAACTTCTCGATGTCGCTGAAATCGAGCGAGGAGAAGCGCATCGAATGCGCGATTACCCCGCCTGCGATGATCAGCGACACGTCGAGACAACGTGCCGTCCAGCCAAACATGTCGTGAGTATTTCTTGTATGCATCTGCATCGTCAGACACTGGACGCCGAGACCGCTTCCTGCGCGCGCAAACGCGGCAGCAGGCGATCGAACTCGCGCTTCACGAGGCCGTAGCACTCGCATGCGCGCGCTTCGAGGCCTTCGCGATCCACGACCTTGATGCAGCCACGGCTGTGATGGATGAGTCCTGCATCGTGCAGCTTGCCCGCCGCTTCGGTCACGCCTTCGCGGCGCACGCCCAGCATGTCGGCGATCAGTTGCTGCGTCACTTGCAGTTCGTTGGACGCGGTGCGGTCGATTTCGATCAGCAGCCAGCGGCACAGTTGCTTGTTGAGCGAGTGATGACGATTACATGCGGCCGTCTGCGCGACTTGCGTGAGCAGGGCTTGCATGTAGAGCAGCATCAGGCGGCGGAGGAAGTCGGAACGGCCGAACTGCTCGCGCAGCGCCTGCGCGCTCATGCGATACGCGAAGCCGGGGCATTGCACCTGCACGCGCGTCGGCATCGTTTCGCCGCCCGTGAGGACCGGCACGCCCGTCATCCCTTCGCGGCCCACTGCGGCGATTTCGACGGAACCGCCGTCTTCCATCGTGTGCAGCAGGGAGATGATGGCCGTCGTCGGAAAGTAGACGTGGTGAATGCGTTGGCCCGAATCGCAAAGCAGTTGTTCGGTGCGGAGTTGAACGAGTTCGAGATGCGGAGTCAGAGCTTGCCATTCGTGCGCGGGAAGCGCGCCAAGCAGGTGGTTGCCGTGCAGGTCGGACTGGAGGGTCAGCATGATTTTTCTCTCGTAACTTCGCGCGTTGCGCTTCACTTTTTATACTGGTGTCATCGTTCTCTGCGCGGCTTCGTCCTGCCGCTTTTGAAAACGCCTCACACCAGCCCCGTTAGCAGCCCGCCCTCGCTTGAGTTGATTTAGTTGGTCGCGTCGGTTCGGGTTGCGCGACTCTTTTAGCGAGGACTGTGCCAATGCGGGCAACGTCAATGCCGGTGGGGCCTCATAGCGGAAGCACCGGATGTGACGCGGTGCAGCGCTGCGTTTTTGTTTCAGTCTTGAACAGGGGTGGTCTTAGGAATCCGGATGCGCCCGAAACGGTATCGTCAGCGCAATCCCGCGATCCAACAGTCCGTCCTTCGTTCATCACCGTGCGATAAGCCTCGCCGCCCGCCGCCATCCCGACGGGACACCTACTATCGTAGGGATAAAGAAAATTGATTCATCCATGTTCCATCGGTTTGGTGGCTTAGCGAACGCGAGGTTGCCGCAGTTCCGCTTGATCGCCGCTCGCGCCTTGCGGCACAAGGGTTTGCGGGCAAGAGCGAAAGTGTTCCAGCGGTTTTCAGCGAAAGCTCAAACGTTGCGCCGGGTTCACCTTTCGGAAAATCGGTGGGCAAAGCCTCGTACGAATGCGAATCAGGCGCTGCCGCCGGAGCGTGGAAAGCCCCACACAAGGCTTGCAGCGGGCCTCTCATTCGCATGACGAAAGCGATGCAAACGCCAAACGTTTGCGGACCCAATCGACGCTTCGGGCTTTTTCAAACGTCTGAACTGCGTGGTGCGAGCGCACAGAAACGTTTCATCGAGGACAATCTTCGACGCCGCTCATCTGATCATGCGCGCATGAAATGCAAATGACGCGATGGCGTCACATTGCGATGAGTGTCGGAGAGATGCCGACACCGAGTGCCCAAGTGTCGGCCCGATCAATCAACATACGATTAGCACACGATGCTCGCCAACGGCGGAACGACGCGATCGTATGCGTCTTCCATCACGTCGAAGGACGCATCGCACAGATCGCGCTCCGAACGCGACAACGCGCGTGCAAGCCGGCATTGCATGACCATCGCTTCGCTTGCGATTCTGCGCGCGCCGAGATGCGTGGACATCGGAATGTCGAAGCCCTGCTCGCGCATCCAGTGAAGGTAATGCGCGAGCAACTCGAAGTTCGCGCCGAGCGCACGCATCACGTTGCACGCATAGAGCCGCGAGTAAGCATCGCCACGCGCGAGCATCGTATCGACATGCGCGGGAAACGCAGCACGCCAGCGCGCGATCGGGTTATGCATCGGACGTCGCAAGAGATGCGCGCATAACAGGTCCGCCGATACTTCCGCGAGCGGCGTCCCCGACAACGGATCGCGCACGCGCTTCGCGAACTCGACATGCGGAAAGAGCGCCTGCCCATGCACTGTGCCTGCTGCACCGGCATGCTCCGCATCATGCGCCGCGTTGGTACTCAACACGCCGTCGTAGTCGTCGCCATCGAGCAGGTGATAGCCCGTGCGATGAAAGTAGCCGAGCCGCCGCGCATCGGGATCGATCACATCAATGGCGATGGTCGTCTTCGCATGCTCTTGGCGATACGACGGCGCGCGTCCATCGGGAAGAAAGAATGCATCGACTTCGACGAGCACGATATTGCCGCGCCGCGTCTGCACGATGGCGCGTTCTTCGAGCGAATCGAATACGGAAAGCTCCTGCACTTGCAGGCCGTACAGCTTTTCGATGTCCTCGGGAGAAACACGCGCGAGCGTGAACTGATCGTCTTCGAAATCTTGCGTGACCGTGAACGCGAGCGCCGCATGCGGTTCGAGCCGGTTGCCATGAAGTAGCTCGATCCATAAATCGACAGGGCCCGCGCCATCGCGCCAGATGCGCTCGCCGCGATGCAGCTCGTGCGCACGATGACGCCGCGCGCGCATGCGCAGCGGATCGAGCGAAACAACGCGTGAACGACCGACGCTTGAAGCCGTCATAGCGCTGGTATGAAACGCGCTCATGGAGTGACCTCGGGACCGGAGAAGCCGGCAAGCGATACCGCGCGCGTTTCGAAGTCCTCGTTGTTTTTACCTGCCCTTCCGTCGCGATCGATCGCGGTATGCATTTTGATTTTCCCATGAAGGTGCCCGGCGACGCGAGCGCAATCGATGCACGTGCGCCGTCCTTGCGTGAACTTCGCAAGGCTCGTCGACATGGCATGGCGCTGCTCGCTGAAGACGTCATTTCCCCGTGACGTTCTTCGTGTGCCGGGCCTTATTTGACGGGCTCGCAACGTGGGACGTCGGTGCGCCCGCGCACTGAAACATTGGTGCGCGACACGTAACGTTCAATCGTCAACGCCTTAACCGGCAAGCAAGGAGAAGAAGAATATGAACTGGAAAACACTGGATTTCGAACAGCTCACTGCGCGCGAGCTTTATCTGATTTTGCGCGCGCGCAGTGCGGTGTTCGTCGTCGAGCAATCGCATGTTCATCTCGATGCTGACGGTCGCGACGAAACCGGCGTTCATGTATTCGCCACCGATGACATGACGCGCTCGATGCCGGTCCTTGCCTATGCCCGCATTCACGAAGGCGATCTCGAAGATCCCGAAGTCGTGGTGGACAAGATCCTGACAAGTCCGCTGCGTCGCGGTGACGGCACCGCGCATGCGCTCATCGAACGCGTGCTCGCAGTGTGCGCGGAGCGTTGGCCCGGCCGTGCCGTTCGTCTGACGGCGCCGGTGAGTCTGCGCGGCTTTTACGAAGAATTCGGCTTTCGCAAGACGGAAGGACCGTTTCTCGAGCACGGCATGCCGTATATCGGTCTGACGAGAAAGGGCCGTCAGACTCGCGAAGCAGCCGGCGCAAGCAAACGTCAGATTGGCGGACACACATTCGCGAACACGTACGAACTGCTGTAGGCAGTGCCGGCGCGCACGCGACTGCGCGTCATCGCCGAGAAGTTTCCAGAAGAATAACGATCCACGCGGCCGGTGTACTCACGTACGACGTTCACGCGTGCAACCTGCACCCTCATGCGAATAGTTCATCTCGCCAATCACGCGCAGACGATCGGCAACGGCACCGTCAACATGATGGTGGACCTCGCGTGCATGCAGGCGCGGATGGGGCAGGACGTGGTGGTGGCTTCGTCGGGCGGCGGCTTCGAGCCGCTGTTGCGCCGTCATGGCATCACGCATATTCCGCTTCAGCAGTCGCGCCAGCCGTGGCGCGTGCCGTCGATGATCGCGGCATTCAACAGACTCATCGATCGTTTCGATCCCGACATCGTTCACGCGCACATGATGACGGGCGCGCTCATTTCGCGCTTCGGCAGCATGCGACGCCGCTTCGCGCTCGTGACGACCGTGCATCATGAATTGCAGAAGAGCGCGTCGCTCGTACGCGCGGGCGATCGCATGGTCGCCGTGAGCCATGACGTCGCGCACACGCTCGAAGAGCGCGGCATCGGCCACGACAGGCTTTCGGTCGTGCTCAACGGCGCGGTCGCGGCGCCGCGCCTCACGTGTCGGCCGATGGGGCGGCAAGTGCGGTTGAGGCATCCGAATATCGTATGCGTCGCGGGGATGTATCGGCGCAAAGGCATCGCCGATCTGTTGAAGGCGTTCGCGCTCGTCCACGCGCAGTCGGCGCATCAGCGCGAATTTCTGCCGGAGCCGCATCTTTATCTGATTGGCGATGGCCCCGAGCGCGGAGCGATGGAATCGCTCGCCGCGGAACTCGGCATTGCGGATGCGGTGGACTTCACCGGCTTCGTCGCGGACCCGCGTCCGTATCTCGCGAGCGCTGATGTCTTCGCGCTGCTGTCGCATCAGGACCCGTGTCCGCTCGCGATCTCGGAAGCGCGCGAGGCCGGCTGCGCGATCGTCGCGACGCGCGTGGGCGGCATCCCCGATCTTCTCGACGACGGCGCCGCCGGCGTGCTCGTGCCGCCGGGCGATCCCGCGCAGGCCGCATCGAAGCTGCGCTGGCTGCTGATCGACTCGCAGGCGCGCGGCCAGTACGCGTCGCGTGCGCAGGAAAATCTCCACCGGCTTTCGGTCGAAAGCGTGGCCGCAGACTACATGACGGTGTATCAGCAGACGCTTGCCGAGCGCGAGTCGCTGGATCATCGTTCGATGCGAATCGACACGCGGCGCACGCGCGCTCCGGACAGCATTTAAGCATCGGTCAACATCTTTCGCGGGCGAATCATCGGTAGATTGATGTACTAAGCAGTGCAATATGATTCGCTGCATCGCGTCATACAATAAGGCCATCCAATTGGGCGAGCGTTCGCGTTCGCACAGAAAGCATACGAGTTGCTTGCTCAAATGGCTTTATCACCGGCCGACGAAATCTCGGGCCGAAAAGAACATAAAAGCGAACGATCGCGCCGCGCTGCGGTGTTGCCATTCCTCAGTTTCCCTGATGAACGGCGGCACGCGCGCGGCGCGAGCGCAGGAAGAACCGGCAAGCGGACGAAATGGGAGGCGGCGAACGCGGCTGCGGCGCGTGTTGCGAAAGTCAGAGGGAATACCCTGTCAGGACTTCCCTGACTGGCTTTCGATGCAACGAAGCCGCAACGTATAGCGCGACGAATGCAGAATCAAGCAGTCGTCGTGCCTTGCCGCCACGGGACGCGCGAACGCGATGCGCACAGACACACATGGCTACGGACAGGCGGAAAGGGGAGAAGCGTAATGGATGAAAACAAAGAGCGATCGCTGGTGGCGAAAGTCATGGACGGACTCGTCTCCGGGATCGTCGAGCAAAAATATGGCGCGATACTGCCGCCGCAGGACATCCTGTCCAAGGAATTCGACGTGAGCCGCACCGTGATGCGCGAAGCGCTCTCGATGCTGCTCGCGCGGCATATGCTGGACGTGCGCCCTAAAACCGGCACGCGCATCCGGCCGATGAGCGACTGGCGTCTGATCGACGAAGACGTGGTGAGCTGGCGCTTTCGCGCAAAGCCGGATCAGACCTTTCTGCGCGATGTAATCGAATTCCGGATGCTGATCGAGCCGCGCGCCGCCGCGCTCGCGGCCGCACGCGCCACGCCCGATGAGATCGCCGGCATTCGTGACGCGTTCGAAACGCTCGCGCGTCTGCACTTCGGCGAGCCGGAATATCAGGCGGCGGACGAGGTGCTGCATACGCGCATCGTGGCCGCGAGCGGCAACCAGTTCTTCCGGCAGATGACAGCGATCGTGCGCGGCGCGCTCGTGACCGTGAATCCGATCGTCGACGGCATCGAGTCCGTGCGCGAGGCCACGCTGGCGGCGCAGCGCAGCGTCGTCGAGGCGATCGAGGCGAAAGACCCGGCGGGCGCCGAGCGCGCGACGCGGGCGCTCGTCGATCTCGCGGCGGAAGAAGTCGGCCGAGCGTTCTCACTGGAGCGCATGGGCGAGCGGGCCACGCCGCCGGACGTGAACGCATCCGCTGGCGCCTGACGCGTCCTCGCCCGCAAGGGCCAGACATGCTGTCCGACCGAAGCCGGGACTTGTCCCGGCTTTGTGCTTTTCGCGCCGCCCGATCAGGCACAATCCCCGCACGACGAACACACACGCGGAGGCGCGCTTGACCGACAACCACACCACACTCGACACCGTACGCTGGGGCATCGTCGGCGCGGGACGCATCGCGCGGCGCTTCGCCGATGGCCTGAGGCACGTCGAAGGCGCGACGCTCGCGGGCGTCTGGTCGCGGCGCGCGGAGCCGGCGCGCGCGCTCGCCGAGCCGTTCGGCGCACGCGCTTTCGATGACTTCGACACCTTGCTCGCCAACGTCGATGCGCTCTATATCGCGACGATGCAGGACAGTCATCCGCATTACGCGTTGCGCGCGTTCGAAGCGGGCAAGCCGGTGCTCTGCGAAAAGCCGGCGGCGGTGAACGCGCGCACGCTGCAACGCATGATCGACGCGGCGCGCGCGTCGAAGCTGCTCTTCATGGAAGCGATGAAGCCGCCGTTCTATCCGCTCTACCGGCGCTTGCGCGAGCATCTTGAAAGCGATCCGATCGGCGACATCGGCCTCGTGCGCGCGGGCTGCTCGATGGCGAACGTGCCCGCCGATCATCCGTCTTTCTCGCTCGATGCGGGCGGCGGCGCGCTGCTCGATATCGGCATTTACGAAGCGTTTCTCGCGGTCGACTGGCTCGGCGAAGCGCTCGATGTCCAGACGATCGGGCGCGTCGGCGCGACGGGCGTCGATGTCTTCGCGAGCCTGAACGTGCGCCACGAGCGCGGCATTTCGCAGATCTTCTGCGGACTGGACCTGCAAGGCCGCGGCGACGCGCTGATCGGCGGCACGCTCGGCACGGTGACCATTCACGAGAACTGGTGGAATCCGGCGCGCGCGACCATCGCTTATACGGATGGGCGCCGCATCGAACTGGACGAGCCTTTCACGGGCGGCGGGCTGAATTACGAGACCGCGCATTTCTGCGATCTGCTGCGCGCCGGCGCGACCGAAAGCCCGGTGATGCCGCACGCGACGTCCATGCGCATGATGGCGATCATGGACGCCGCGCGGCGCGATCTGAACGTGCGCTTTCCGTTCGAGAGCGAGTGAACCGGAAGCGAACGTTCAGTGCCGTCCGGGCAGCGCCAGGCGCCGCTCGAACACGCGCTGGACGACTTCCAGCACGCTGCACAGCACCCAGTAGACGAACGCTGCCGCGAGATAGAGCGGCAGCGGCTGATACGTCGATGCAATCACTTCCTGCGCGCTTCTCAAAAGCTCGGTCACGGTGATGACCGACACGAGCGACGTATCCTTGATGAGGCTGATGAGGCTGTTCGACAGGCTCGGCACCGCGATGCGCAGCGCCTGCGGCCCGATCACGTAGCGCAGCGTCTGCCCGCGCGAAAGCCCGAGGCTGTACGCGGCGAGCCATTGCCCGCTATGGATGCCGAGAATCGCGCCGCGCATGCTTTCCGACAGATACGCCGCGACGTTCGCCGACAGCGCGATCACGCCGGCGGGCGTCGGTTCGAGCGAAATCCCGAGACTCGGCAAGCCGTAATAGATCACGAAGATCTGCACGAGCAGCGGCGTGCCGCGCATGATGCTCACATAACAGCGCCCGATCGCGACGAGCGCCCGATTGCGGCTGATGCCCATCAACGCCAGCGCCACGGCCGCGATGAGGCCGAAGAACATCGAGTAGAGCGCGAACTTGATCGTCAAGAGCGCGCCTTGCGCCAGCACCGGCGCCGATTCAACGAGCAGGGAAGTCGTGGACATGGAGGGAAAACGTAAGCGAAAAGCGCGCGAAACACGACGCAGAACTCAGCCGTCGCGCGCAAAGCGCCCATCATAAACGGACGCTGCAAATAAGCGAACGCCAAAAAGAGAAGGGCGGCACCGCGAAACGATGCCGCCCTGCTGACTATCGATGAGCCCGCGATTACTTCGCCGGCTTCGTCACGTCGATGCCGAACCACTTGTCGGAGATCTTCGCGAACGTGCCGTCCTTTTCGAGCTGGGTCATCGCATCGTCGATCGCCTTGGCGAACTTCGGATTGCCCTTCTTGAACGGAATGCCCGACGGATTGCCCGCGCCGACGTTCGCGCCCGTGCGCAACGGCAGTTGCGAGTTCTTGAGCAGGTACGCGAGCATCAGGCGGTCGTTGAGCGCGGCGTCGAGGCGGCCCGCGGCGAGATCGCGCAGATATTCGGGCGCGCCCGGATACGTCTTCACGTCGATGCCCGGCACCGACTTCGCCATGTCCATGTAGTTCGTGCCGAGCCCGACGCCGAGCTTCTTGCCCTTCAGGTCGTCGAGCGTCTTGAATTCGCGCGAGTCGTCCTTGCGCTGGATCAATTGCGCGTTCGAGTACGTGTACGCCGGCGAGAAGTCGAGCGTTTCCTTGCGCTTGTCGGTGATGCCGACCTGGTTGACGATCACGTCGAACTTGCCCGCCTGCAGGCCCGCGATGATGCCGCTCCACTCCGTCGTCACGAACTCCGGCTTCACGCCGAGCTTGGCGGCGACGGCCTTCGCGATATCCACGTCATAGCCGACGAGCTCGCCCGACGGCGCTTTCGAATTGAACGGCGGGAACGTGCCTTCCAGACCGACGCGCAGCGTGCCGCGCTGCTTGACCTGATCGAGCAGGTCTTCGGCGTGCGCGGCGGTGGTGACGGCGGTGAAGGTGGCGCCGATCACGCCGGCGGCGACGAGCTTCTTGAGCGTGGACAGTTTCATCGTGTTGTTTTTCCTGGTGTGGGCTAGGGGCGCGCCGTTCGTGTGCGCGGCACGCCCGATAGGTGCGGCATCATAGAGAAAAGGCAAGCCGCGCGTCATATCGTTTGCTTATGTCGATATTCCTTGTGCGAGCGCCTCGACGCATTCCGTGACGAGCGACGGCCCGCGATAAATCAGTCCCGTATAAATCTGCACGAGCGATGCGCCCGCCGCGAGCTTCGCGCGCGCATCCGCGCCCGAGAAAATGCCGCCCACGCCGATGATCGGCACGTCCGCGCCCACTTCCGCGCGCAGCTTGCGGATCACCTCGTTCGATGCGTCGAAGACCGGCCGCCCCGACAGGCCGCCCGCTTCGTCGCCGTGCGGCATGCCGGCGACCGCGGTGCGCGAGAGCGTCGTGTTGGTGGCGATCACGCCATCGATACGGTGAGCCAGCAGCGTGCCGGCAATCGACTTGATCTGCTCGTCGTCGAGATCGGGCGCGATCTTGAGCGCGAGCGGCACGAGCTTGCCGTGCAGGTCGGACAGGCGCTGCTGCTTGTCCTTGAGCGCGCCGAGCAGGGCGTCGAGTTCGCCCGCGCCTTGCAACTGGCGCAGATTCTTCGTGTTCGGCGACGAAATGTTGATCGTCACGTAGCTCGCGAACGGATACACGCGTTCGAGGCAATAGAGATAGTCTTCGGCGGCGCGCTCGATGGGCGTATCCGCGTTCTTGCCGATATTGAGCCCGAGCACGCCGCGATAGCGCGCGGCCTGCACGTTCGCGACGAACTGGTCGACGCCGCCGTTGTTGAAGCCCATCCGGTTGATGAGCGCGCCCGCTTCCGGCAGCCGGAAGATGCGCGGGCGCGGATTGCCTGCTTGCGCGCGCGGCGTGACCGTGCCCACTTCGATGAAGCCGAAGCCGAGCGCCGCGAGGCCGTCGATGCACGCGCCGTCCTTGTCGAGACCCGCCGCGAGGCCGACCGGATTGCGGAACGTGAGGCCCATCACCGTGCGCGGCGAGTCGGGGCCGCGTTTGGCGAGCATGCCGGCGAGGCCGGTGCGCCCGGCTGCGCCCAGCATGCGAAGCGTCAGGTGATGCGCGTCTTCCGCGTCCATGCGGAAGAGATGCGAGCGCGCGAGCGGGTAAAGAGAACTGAACACGAAGTGAAAGCCGGCGACGGCGCGTATTTTCGAGACCGCCATTTTAGCGGCTTTGCCGCAGCCGCCGGCCCGTTTCCGATCGTTCGGCTATTTTGGCTGGCCCGGCCCGTGGATGCGTCCGGGCATCGGCAGCGTGCCGGCGGAAAGCGTCGAAGCGGGATCGAGCAGCGACCAGTGGCCGTCGATCAGCCCTTCGAGCGGCCGGAAATTCGCCTTGTACGCCATCTTTTCGCTTTCGCGAATCCAGTAGCCGAGATAAACGTGCGGCAAGTCGAGGCTCTTCGCCTGCTCGATCTGCCAGAGGATGTTGAACGTGCCGTAGCTCGTCTTCGGCATGTCCGGTTCGAAGAACGTATACACCGACGAGAGGCCGTCGCCGAGGATATCGATCATGCTGATCATGCGCAGCGTGCCGGGCGTATCCGGCTGATCGGGCGATGCCGGCTCGCGGAATTCGACGAGCCGCGAGTTGATCCGGCTTTGCAAGAGAAACTGCTCGTACTGGTCGCGGCTGTCGCGGTCCATGCCGCCGCCCGCGTGCCGCGCCGACTGATAGCGCATGTAGAGCGCGTAATGCTCTTCGTCGTAGTGAAGCGGCGCGACGCTCGCGACGAGATTCCCATGCAGCTTCCACACGCGTCGCTGCGCGCGATTCGGCACGAAGCGCGCGACCGGCACGCGCACCGGCACGCACGCGCGGCAGCCGTCGCAGTAAGGGCGGTAGGTGAACACGCCGGAGCGCCGGAAGCCGGCCTTGACGAGTTCCGTGTAGACGTCGGAGTTGATGAGATGGCTCGGCGTCGCGACTTGCGAGCGCGCGACGCGCCCTTCCAGATAACTGCAAGGGTAGGGCGCTGTTGCATAGAATTGCAGCGCGGAAAGCGGTGACAGCGGCAGCTCGTTCGGATGTGTCACGTTGGCGGCTCTCGCAGGCGTCGTCTCTCGTGGCCGGCTCCTGCGTCGTGCGGACGAGGCCGGCTGATCGTGCATGTGGTCAGTACTGCGTCGCAAGCGTTGCGCCTGACGCCCGCGATGCGCTCAGCGCGCGGACGTGCCGATGAGATCGGCGAGGACGGATTTGTCGAAGCGCCAGGGAAACGGCGGTTCGGCGACAGCGCGCCGCAGATGCGCGACGAACGCGCGGCGGGGAATCTCGCGGCCGCCCAGCGACGCCAGATGCGACGTGTTTTGCTGGCAGTCTATCATCTCTATTTCGTGGCGGCGCAAGTGTGCGACGAGCGCGGCCAGCGCGATTTTCGAGGCGTCCGTCTCGTGCGCGAACATGGATTCGCCGAAGAACATGCGCCCGAACGACACGCCGTAAAGCCCGCCCACACGCACGCCGTCGCGCCAGGTTTCCACGCTGTGCGCCTTGCCCGCGCGATGCAGCGACGTATAGGCATCGACGATATCCGCCGTGATCCACGTGCCGCGCTGGCCTTCGCGCGGCGTCTGCGCACACGCGCGCATGACGGCGGGGAAATCGTCGTCGACGCGCACTTCCCATGCCGGCTCGCGCACCACGCGCTTCAGCGTCTTCTTCAGCGAGTGCGACACCTTGAACTCCGCCGGCACGAGCACCATGCGCGGATCGGGACTCCACCAGAGCACCGGCTGGCCGTCCGAGTACCACGGGAAGATGCCGCGTCCGTAAGCATCGACGAGACGCGAGGGCAGCAAATCCGCGCTCGCGGCGAGCAGGCCCGGCGCGCCGCTCGATGCGCCGAGCGCGCGCTCGACGGGCGGGAACGGATCGTCGGAAGCGAGCCAGGGAACCATGATCGTCGGGCGCGGCTCAGCCTTCGCGCAGCGTGCGGAAGATGTCGCCCGTATGCAGCGTGAAATTGCCGGCGGCGCGGTCGGCGAAAAAGAAACGCAGCGTCTGTCCGACCGTCGGGAACGCGATCTCGTCCCACGGAATCTCGCTTTCATCGAAGAGGCGCACTTCGAGGCTTTCCTCGCCGGCGTCGACGTCGAGATCGAGCAGGCGCGCCAGATAGAACAGATGCACCTGATGCACGTGCGGCACGTTGAGCAGCGTGAAGAGGCTCTGAATCTCGACGCGCGCGCCGGCTTCCTCGAGCGTTTCGCGCGCGGCGCCTTCGCTCGTCGTTTCGTCCATTTCCATGAAGCCGGCGGGCAGCGTCCAGTAGCCGTAGCGCGGCTCGATCGCGCGTCGGCACAGCAGCACCTTGTCGTCCCAGACCGGCACCGTGCCCACGACGTTGCGCGGATTCTGATAGTGAACGGTGTCGCAATTGCCGCAAACGTAGCGCTCGCGGTTGTCGCCGGGCGGAATGCTCAGACCGACCTGATGGCCGCAGACGGAACAGAATTTCATGGAAATGGATGGCGGGAAGTGTGGTGCGAGTGTATCACCGGGGCGGGGCGGTCTTGGAGCGTGACGGTCGTTCGCTTCCGCCGTTTTTCGCCGTCTTCCGCTTATTTTCGCGATGCAAAGCGCGTGTTCGCGCGGGCAGTGAAGCAGGGCGGCTAGTCGTTACAATGGTTGCCTATAACCCGTCGTTTCTTTCCACGCGCGCGCCGCGCCTCAAGCGAAGCCATGTCATCACAGCCCGCCGGTTCCTCCCGTCCTCCGATGCTCGCCACCGCCGAAGCGCTCGGCCTTCTGCTCGACGCCGCGCGCCGGGTGGATGGCGTCGAGCGCATCGACACGCTCGATGCGCTCGGCCGCGTGCTCGCCGCCGACGTGGTTTCTCCGCTCGACGTCCCGCCGATGCACACCAGCTCGATGGACGGCTACGCGGTCCGCGCCGCCGATCTCGCCGCCGCCACCGACGCTACGCCCGTCGCGCTGCCGGTGTCGCAGCGCGTGCCGGCGGGCCACACGGCGGAACCGCTCGCGGCGGGCACGGCGGCGCGCATCTTCACGGGCGCGACGGTGCCGCCGGGCGCGGACGCCGTCGTCATGCAGGAAATGGCGCGCGTGTCCGACGACGGCGCCGTCGCGTTCACGCAGCCGCCCGCCGGGGGCGAATGGATCACGCGGCAGGGCGCGGACATCGAACGCGGCTCGGTCATCCTGCCGGCCGGCACGCGTCTCTCGCCGCAGGCGCTGGGGCTCGCGGCATCGGTCGGATGCGCGTCGCTGGACGTCGTGCGCCCGGTGCGCGTCGCGATCTTCTTCACCGGCGACGAACTGCGGATGCCCGGCGAGCCGCTCGCACCCGGCGCGATCTACAACTCGAACCGCTTCACGCTGCGTGCGCTGCTCGCGAAGCTCGGCTGCGACGTGACGGATTTCGGCATCGTCCCCGACCGGCTCGACGCCACCCGCGATACCTTGCGCCGCGCGGCGCTCGAACACGATCTGATCCTGACGTGCGGCGGCGTTTCGGTGGGCGAGGAGGATCACGTGAAGCCGGCCGTCGAAGCGGAGGGGCGCATCTCGATGTGGCAGATCGCGATGAAGCCCGGCAAGCCGCTCGCGTTCGGCGCGGTGCGGCGCGCGGGCGAGAGCGAATCGGGGGAAGCGTATTTCATCGGCTTGCCGGGTAATCCGGTATCGAGCTTCTGCACGTTCCTGCTTTTCGTGCGACCGTTCATTTCGCGGCTCGCGGGCGTCGAACACGTCGCGCCGCGCGTCTACACCGTGCGCGCCGACTTCACGCAGAAAAAAGGCGATCGCCGCAACGAATTCCTGCGCGCGCGCGTGAACGACTCGGGCGGTCTCGACCTTTTCCCTAACCAGAGTTCGGCGGTGTTGACATCGACGGTTTGGGGCGACGGACTCATCGACAATCCGCCGAATCACGCAATCAGCGCGGGCGAGCTGGTGCGTTTCATCCCTTTTTCAGAATTGATGCGGTAAGGAAGCGTGCAATGAAAGTGGAACTGAGATTTTTTGCGAGCGTGCGCGAGGCGCTGGGCGTCGCGAACGAGACGGTGAGCGTGCCCGACACGGTCGTCAATGTCGGCGACGTGCGCGCCTGGCTGCGCATGCGCGGCGGCGTGTGGGCCGAAACGCTCGCGGAAGGCCGCGCGCTGCGCATGGCGTGCAATCACGTGATGACGAACGCGTCGCAGCGCATCACCGAGGGCTGCGAAGTCGCGTTCTTTCCGCCGGTCACGGGCGGCTGACATGACGACGTTTGCGAAAGTCCGCGTGCAGGAAGCTGATTTCGACCTGAGCGCCGAAGTCGCCGCGCTGCGCGCCGACAACCCGAAGGTCGGCGCGGTGGCGTGTTTCATCGGCACGGTGCGCGATCTGAACGAAGGCAGCGCCATCGAAACGATGGAGCTGGAGCACTATCCGGGCATGACGGAGAAGTCGCTCGAAGGCATCGCGGACCAGGCGCGCGAGCGGTGGCCGGGATCGGATGTGCTGATCGTGCATCGCGTGGGGAAACTCAAGCCGCTCGATCAGATCGTGCTCGTCGCGACGACGGCGATGCATCGCGCGGAGGCGTTCGAATCGTGTGCCTTCGTGATGGATTACCTCAAGACGCAGGCGCCGTTCTGGAAGAAGGAAAAGACCGAACGCGGCGAGCGCTGGGTCGATGCCCGCGAATCCGACGACGCCGCGCTCGCGCGCTGGACGACGCCGGACAGCTGACGTCTCATCGCTCGTCGACGGGCTTGCCGACGAACTTCGCCGGAAACGGCTCGGCGGCGGGCCGTTCCGGAAAGCGCGGTTCCGGCTCGTCGCCGGTGCGCTGCCGCTTGAGCGCCGCGAGCAAGGCTTCCTGTTCGGCGGGAATCCGGTAGTCCCAGCCGAACTTGCTCAACTGCAGACTCTGCGCGATGCGCAGCGCCGGTTCCATGAACTGCACCGCAGCCGCCGGTTCGTAGCGCGCTTCGACCGTGTTCAGGAACAGCGACAGCCAGCGCGCGAAGTGGCGCGGCTCGATGCCTTCCAGCGGCCGATGCGCCTCCTGCACGTTCCCCCGATACTGCTTCGAGCCGAGCACGAGGCTCGACCAGAAGGTCGTCATTTTCGCCAGATGCTCGTCCCAGCGCCCCGTCAGTTCGCGGGCGAAGATCGGGCCGAGCAGGGGATCGTCGTCCACGCGGCGGTAGAACGCTTCGACGAGCGCTCGCACGTTGGTTTCGGTCGGTTCGCGCTCGCGGGTGACGGCGGCGGTGGATGGGTCGTGGTTCATGGCAAGAAAAGCGATCAGGCTGGCGTCGAAAAAAAGTGCAGGCGCGCGAGGCATTGGCTGACGACGGGCACTTATTTGGCGCAGAATGCTTGTTTCGTCAAGCTGATGCCGCGTCTCGCGGGCCGCGTGCGGATAGTAGACCTTGCGTCGCCGGGGCGGGGCCATCGCCCTACGGTATCACGCGGCTTTTTTGCCGCACCGGCGTCGCTCTCCGCAGCGCGGCGCCTCGCCGTCATGCATGCGCACCTGCGCTCAAACTCATCGTGCGGCACCATGCGACTGACCGACTACACCGACTATTCGTTGCGCGTCCTGCTCTATCTTTCGGTGCGCCCGGCCGGCCTCTCGACGATCCAGGAAATCTCGGACGCCTACGGCATCTCGAAGAACCACCTGATGAAGATCGTTCAGCAACTCGGAGACCTGGGCTGGGTGGAGACCGTGCGCGGTCGGCACGGTGGCCTGCGCCTCGCGGACCGCACGCGCGCGCTGACCATCGGCGACATCGTGCGCAGGACGGAGAGCGACTTTGCGATCGTCGGCTGCTTCGCGGGCGGCGCGGACGATCGTCATTGCGTGATCCAGCCGGTCTGCCGGCTGCGGGGCGTGATCGCCGCCGCGCGCGATGCCTTTCTCGCCGAACTCGACAAACACACGGTCGCCGAACTGTCGGAGCCGGCAAACGAACTCGCGCGGCTGCTCGGCGTCGCCGGCATGGCGCCTTCGCCGCGTTCGCCGTCGATGGCGGCGGTATCGCCGGATGGCTCGTCCTGAAGCGCGGCACGCCGCGCCATTGAACGAAAGCCGAACATCGCTGTCCTTCGAGAGCGCCGCTCGCGCGCCCGCTCGCTTCAAAAAATGCACATAGCGAGCGAAACCATGCTTGAAAGCGGCCAAAACCGCCTCATTTTGGTCGTATTCAGAATTGGAGCTTTGCAAAAATGAGAATCGACAAACTCACAACCAAGTTTCAGGAAGCACTGTCCGACGCGCAGAGCCTGGCGGTTGGCAACGACAATCAATACATCGAGCCGGTGCATCTGCTGTCCGCGCTGATCGCGCAGCGCGACGGCTCCGCGCGCTCGCTGCTGTCGCATGCGGGCGTGCAGGTTCAGGCGCTGCAGGCGGCGGTCAACGAGGCGATCGGCCGTCTGCCGCAAGTGCAGGGCACTGATGGCAACGTGCAGATCAGCCGCGAACTCGCGGGCCTGCTCAACAACGCCGACAAGGAAGCGCAGAAGCTCAACGACACGTACATCGCGAGCGAAATGTTCCTGCTGGCCGTCGCCGACGATAAAGGCGAAGCCGGCCGCATCGCGAAGCAGCACGGGCTCACGCGCCGTGCGCTGGAAGCCGCGATCAACGCCGTGCGCGGCGGCGCGCAGGTCAATAGCCAGGACGCCGAAAGCCAGCGCGAGGCGCTCAAGAAATACACCGTCGATCTGACCGAGCGTGCGCGCGCGGGCAAGCTCGATCCGGTCATTGGCCGCGACGACGAAATTCGCCGCTCGATCCAGATCCTGCAACGCCGCACGAAGAACAATCCGGTGCTGATCGGCGAGCCGGGCGTGGGCAAGACGGCGATCGTCGAGGGCCTCGCGCAACGCATCGTCAACGGCGAAGTGCCGGAAACGCTCAAGGGCAAGCGCGTGCTCTCGCTCGACATGGCGGCGCTGCTCGCGGGTGCGAAATATCGCGGCGAGTTCGAGGAGCGCCTGAAGGCCGTGCTGAACGACATCGCGAAGGACGAAGGGCAGACCATCGTCTTCATCGACGAAATTCACACCATGGTCGGCGCGGGCAAGGCCGAAGGCGCGATGGACGCGGGCAACATGCTGAAGCCGGCGCTCTCGCGCGGCGAGCTGCATTGCATCGGCGCGACCACGCTCGACGAATACCGCAAGTACATCGAGAAGGACGCGGCGCTGGAGCGTCGTTTCCAGAAGGTGCTGGTCGATGAACCGTCGGTCGAAGCGACCATCGCGATTTTGCGCGGCTTGCAGGAAAAGTACGAGTTGCACCACGGCGTCGAGATCACCGATCCGGCGATCGTCGCGGCGGCGGAACTGTCGCATCGCTATATCACGGACCGCTTCTTGCCGGACAAGGCCATCGATCTGATCGACGAAGCGGCGTCGCGCATCAAGATGGAAATCGATTCGAAGCCCGAAGAGATGGACAAGCTGGAGCGACGGACCATCCAGCTGAAGATCGAGCGCGAGGCCGTGAAGAAGGAGAAAGACGAGGCGTCGCAGAAACGGCTGCAACTCATCGAAGAGGAAATCGAGCGCTTGAACCGCGAGTATTCCGATCTCGAGGAAATCTGGACCGCCGAGAAGGCCGCGGTGCAGGGCAGCGCGCAACTGAAGGAAGAGATCGAGAAAGTGCGCGCCGACATTGCGCGTCTGCAGCGCGAAGGCAAGCTGGAGAAGGTCGCCGAACTGCAATACGGCAAGCTGCCGGAGCTCGAAGCGCGGCTCAAGCAAGTGACGCAGGCGGAATCGCAGGAGCAGAACAATCCGACGCGTCCGCGTCTGTTGCGCACGCAAGTGGGCGCAGAGGAAATCGCGGAAGTGGTGTCGCGTTCGACGGGCATTCCGGTGTCGCGCATGATGCAGGGCGAACGCGAAAAGCTGTTGCAGATCGAGAGCAAGCTGCATGAGCGTGTCGTCGGTCAGGACGAAGCGATCGGCGCCGTGGCGGATGCCATCCGCCGTTCGCGCGCCGGTCTCTCCGATCCGAACCGTCCGTATGGCTCGTTCCTGTTCCTCGGGCCGACGGGCGTCGGCAAGACGGAACTGTGCAAGGCGCTCGCGGCGTTCCTGTTCGATTCGGAAGACCATCTCATCCGCATCGACATGAGCGAGTTCATGGAGAAGCACAGCGTCGCGCGGCTGATCGGCGCGCCGCCGGGATACGTCGGCTACGAGGAAGGCGGTTATCTGACTGAAGCGGTGCGTCGCAAGCCGTATAGCGTGATTCTGCTCGATGAGATCGAGAAGGCGCATCCGGACGTGTTCAACGTGCTGCTGCAAGTGCTGGACGACGGCCGCATGACGGACGGACAAGGCCGCACCGTGGACTTCAAGAACACGGTGATCGTGATGACGTCGAACCTCGGCTCGCACGTGATTCAGAGCATGGTCGACGAGCCGCACGAGAAGGTGAAGGACGCGGTCTGGGAAGAAGTGAAGCTCCATTTCCGGCCCGAGTTCCTGAATCGTATCGACGACGTGGTCGTGTTCCATTCGCTCGATCGCGCGAATATCGAATCGATCGCGAAGATTCAGTTGCAGCGTCTGCACGACCGGCTCGCGAAGCTCGACATGCAGCTCGATGTGTCGGATGCAGCGTTGGAGCAGATCGGCAAGGTCGGCTACGATCCCGTGTTCGGCGCGCGGCCGTTGAAGCGCGCGATTCAGCAGGAGATCGAAAATCCGGTCGCCAAGCTGATTCTCGCAGGGCGCTTTGGACCGAAGGATGTCATTCCGGTCGATGTGCGCGAAGGCGAGTTCGTGTTCGATCGCGTGGTGCATTGAGTTTGAACGCGCCTCTTCTTCGATGAAGAGGACTTCGAAAGGCAACGAAGCGATTCGTTGCCTTTTTTCTTTGCGCTTTTTTTGCGCAGCGCGATGTCGAGATATTGATATAAGATGCCGCTCGCTATGCTTTTCGCTCCGCATCGCGCGTCCGGTTGTCTGCGATTGTTCGCCTGACCCGGATTGTCAATTCGAGGCGCCGGCCTTTTTCGGCGCCGCCCGTTCCCCTACAGTCCTTCATTCGTAGCGTCGGCCGTTCGTGTTGAATGCGCCGCGCGCCAGCTTTGCGACTGTCGCAGGCGCAGCCACGGCTTCGCCCTCAATTTTCTGTTTCCATCGCCATGCACATCGACGCCCCCACGCTTCCCGGAACATCGGACGGTCTTTCCACCACGATACGCCAATGGCTCGCCGTGCTCGCCGTCGCGGTCAGCGCGTTCGCCTTCGTGACGGCGGAATTCCTGCCGGTCGGCTTGCTGCCGCAGATCGCGCACGACCTGGGCGTGAGTCCCGGCGTCGCGGGCCTGATGGTGACGACGCCCGGCGTCATGGCCGCCATCTTCGCGCCGACGCTTATCATCGGCGCCGGCCGCATGGACCGCCGATACGTCTTCCTGCTGCTCACGGCGGTGCTGTTCGTGTCGAACGTCGTCTGCGCGATGGCGCCCGGCTTCGCGACGATGCTCATCGGACGCGCGATGCTCGGCGCGGCGCTCGGCGGCTTCTGGACGCTCGCGACGGCAGCGGCGCCGCGACTCGTGCAGGGCAAGGACGCAGCGAAGTCGACGGCGATCATCCTGACGGGCGTGACGTTCGCAACGGTCATCGGCGTGCCGCTCGGCATCTTCATCGCGTCGTTCTCGTCGTGGCGGCTTTCCTTCGCGGCGACCGCGGGCCTCGTCGCCGTCGCGCTGACCGCGCAGGCGCTGCTGGTGCCGCGTTTGCCGTCGGCGTCCGGCCTGCGCATCCATGACTTCAAGGCGCTGCTCGCGAGGCCGCACGCGCGACTGAGCATGTTGATGGTTGCGTTCGCGTTCGGTGCGCACTTTTCGACGTACACGTACATCGCGCCCTTGCTGGAACAGGATTTCTCGCTGAACGCGATCACGTTGCTGCTGCTCGGCTTCGGCGTCATTGGTTTCTTCTCGAACGCGATCATGTCGACGTTGGTCGGCACGCATCTCGTCAAATCCGTGGCGGCGATGATCTCGCTGCTGCTCGCCGCGATCCTGTCGATGCTGCTGCTCGGGCATTCGCATATCGGCGAGACGGCCGCGATGCTGATCTGGGGCGTCGCGTTCGGCGCGCTGCCGTTGTGCTTCAGCGTGTGGATCCAGCGCGGCACGGCGGACTATCCCGAAGCCGGCTCCGCGATGTTCGTGAGCATCATTCAGGTGGCGATCGCGACGGGTTCAGCCGTGGGCGGCGCGATCGTCGACCACGCGGGCGTGGAAACCGACTTCATGCTCGGCGCGGGCCTCGCCGTGCTCGGTCTCGTGACCTTGCAGCGCGTGATGGCGTTGGGGCGGTCGGGCAGTGCGCACGCGGCCAAGAGCCGTTGCGAGCCGTCGATGGACTGACAGCGCGTCTCTCGACCCACAAAACAAAACCCCGTCCGGCGCGAGCCGGACGGGGTTTCTCTTATCGCGACGTGCGAAAGGCGCGCGCTTAGCCTTGCTTCGGTTGCTCGCTATTGCCGAACAGACCCGCGAGGCCGCCGAGCGAGCCAAGCACGCCGGTCAGATCCAGCTTGCCTTCGGGCGGCACTTCGCCGTTCGGCGTCGCTCGATCGACGATATGCGGCAGCACCGCCGCCAGCATGCCGGAAAGCTGGTCGCCCGAGACGCCGGCCTTCTGCGCGAGCGCGCCGACGTTGTCCGCGCCGAGCACGTTGGTCAGGAGGCCCGGGCTGATCGGCTTGTTTTCGCCGGTGCCGATCCACGACGAGACGATATCGCCCGCGCCGTTCTGGTGGAAACGCTGGATCAGGCCCATGATGCCGCCGGGCTGGCTGTTCACGAATTCGAGCGCCGCCGCGATCAGCGCGGTCTGGCCGCCGCCCTGGCCACCTTGACCGCCTTGTGGCGACGAATTGCCGAGGGAAGAGGCGAGGATATCGAGTAGGCTCATGTCAGTCTCTACGAAAGTTGGGTTGCGGTGCGCAATTACAGACCACTGGCGGCCGCGCTGCTCGCCGCCTTGTCTTTCTTGCGTTTGGATTTGGAGGGTTTCGCGTCGCTCGTCGCGGGCGGCGCGGATGCGGCGGTAGCCGTCGCGTTCGACTTCTTCTTGCCGGAAGCAGCCGACGCGCCCGACGCCGGCGCGACAGCCGGTGTGCGCTCGTTCGTGGCCGCGGGCGACGTTGCCGCCGTCGCGGCCGTCGATGACTTGACCGTCGAATTCGGCGCGGCGGCGCCTTGCGAGCTCACCGGCGCGGACTTCGACGTCTTGCCGGTCGGCGGCAGCGACGATCCGCCGATGGTCAGTCCGTTTTCCTCCAGCTTCGCCACCGACTTCACGCCGAGGCCCTTGACGCGGTTCGCGAGATCGTCCGCGTCCTTGAACGGCCCGTTTTTCGTGCGTTCGTCGACGATCGCCTTCGATTTTACCGGCCCGAGGCCTTTCACCGAATCGAGCGCGGCCTGATCGGCGGTATTGACATCGACGGCGGCAAACGCGACGCCGATGGACAGCAGGAATCCAACGCACAGAATCAACAGCTTTCTCAGCATGACGACACTCCGGGCAAAAGTGGATAAACAGTGGACGGGCAACGTTCCGGCATGCAACGCCGGACCGGCGACGCGGGACGACGCCGTTAAGCATAAGACAATTCCGCATGCCGGACGGTGACCGTGGGGCATTGTGCATGACCTCGCCGGGCACACCGCATTTGCGCACAATTCTTAACGTTGGAAAAGGGCGGAACGTGCCGCGAAGCAATCGATTCCGCGTAATCGTTCGCTATGCCAAGATTCGCGCTATCCGCGCAGTCTATTTCGATGCCGGCGCGGCTGTTTTCGCGAACGCACCGCGCACTTCGAAGCCGACTTTATCGACCGTTTCGCCGCGCGCATCGACGAGTTCGAGCACGTGACGACCCGGCCACGGCAACCAGGCGGCGCGGGCGTCGTGGCCGAACGGCTTGCCGTCGAGCCGCCATGTCAGACGTGCGCCGCCGCCCGCGCGCTCGAACCACACGCGCTGGCGCGCGGGCGGAATGTCGGGGTCGAGCGCGAAAATGGTGCCATCGGTCGGTGCGCCGATCTTCGCGGCGGCTGCGTCGGCACGAACTGCGTTCGTCGTCGAGGCCGCCGCCGCGTTCGCCGTCAAGCCGATGCGCTCCATCTCCGTGCCGCGCACGAACCATTCGTCGCGTGCCGGTTCGATGTCGCTCTGATACGCGACGCGCGTCTTCACGACGCCCGGCGGCGCGCTGGGCGCGCGGCTCGTCGTCCGCCGATGCAGATAATTGACGATCGCATTCCACGCGGGCGCCGCGCCGGTGACGCCGGAGACGTCCCACATCGGCGCGCCGTCCGCGTTGCCGACCCACACGCCCACCGTGTAGCGCGACGTGAACCCGACCGCCCAGTTGTCGCGCATGTCCTTGCTCGTGCCCGTTTTCACCGCGCTGAAGGTGCGGGTCGCGAGCACGCTGTCGAAGCCGAAGGTGCGCGTGCGCGCGTTGTTGTCGGCCAGCACGTCCGTGACGATGAAGCTCGCTTCCGGGCTGAACACGCGCTTGCCCGAAGGCGCGGGCGCGTGATTCGCGAGATCGAAAAGCGGCCGCGCGATGCCGCCGTTCGCCAGCGCCCGATACGCATTCGCAAGCGACGCGAGCGTGACATCGGCGCTGCCGAGCGCGAGGCTGAAGCCGTAGTAATCGCCCGCTTGCGACAGCGGCAGGCCGAGCGCGACGAGCGTCTTCGCGAAGCGATGCGGCGTGACCAGCACGAGCGCGCGCACCGCCGGCACGTTCAGCGACGAGCCGAGCGCCGTGCGCACGCTGACCCAGCCCTTGAAGTCGTGATCGTAGTTTTGCGGGATATACAGGCCGCCGCCCGTGGCGAGATCGAGCGGGGCGTCGTCGAGCAGCGTGGCGGCGGTCAGGCGCTTTTCGTCGATGGCCTGCGCGTACAGGAAGGGCTTGAGCGTCGAGCCGGCCTGACGCTGTGCGAGCACGGCATCGACCTCGGCCGCGTTCGACAAACCGCCCGCCGATCCCACCCACGCGAGCACATCGCCGGAAGCGTTGTCGATGACGATCGCCGCCGCGTCGTGCACGTTGCGCGGATGCGCGCGCGCATTCAATTCGGCGAGCGTGCGGGCGAGCGTGTCGCGGGCGAAGCGCTGAAGCCGCGCATCGAGCGTCGAACGCACGCGCGCACCGGCCACCGGATGCACTTCGTTCGCGATGCGCCGCGCGAGATGCGGCGCGAGCGCGTCGTCGCTGCGGACGTAAGCCGGCGCCGATGCGGTGCGCGTGAGCGTCAGTTGCGCGTAGCTGTCGAGATTGACGCACGGATCGGGAGCGGCGCTCGTTTTGGCGTCCGCGTGCAAGGTGCGCATGTCGCGCAGGATGGCGCACGCGCGCGCCGCGACCTTCGCGTACGGCGCATTCGGCGCGCGCACGAGCGCGGCGGCGAGTGCGGATTCGCGCTCGTCGAGACCGGATGGCGCCTTGTCGAAAAGCGTCTGCGACAGCGCCGACAGCCCGATGATCTCGCCGCGAAACGGCACGAGATTGAGATACGCTTCGAGAATCTGATCCTTGCGCCACGTGCGTTCGAGCCACAGTGCGCTCACCGTTTGCTGCGCCTTTTCCGCGATGGAACGCCGTCCGGACGGCTTCCTGCCTTCGTCGCCGATAAGGCCGGTGAGCTGCATCGTCACCGTCGATGCGCCGCGCGTGCGCGTGTTCCACAGGTTGCCCCACGCGGCGGCGGCGGCTCCGCGCCAGTCGACGCCCGCGTGTTCGTAGAATCGTTTGTCCTCCGAAACGACGATCGCTTCGCGCAGCGCGGGCGATACGTCCGCGAGCGCGATCCAGTCGCCGCGCCGCGCGCTCGTGTCGATGCGCGTGCGCTGCAGCGTCTCGCCGTCGCGGTCGAGCAGGAGCCAGTCGGAGCTGCGCCAGTTCGCGCGCACTTCGTCGAAGCCCGGCGCGGCGTGTGCGGCCGCGGCGAGCATCATGATGACGACGAACGTGGCGGCGCGCTTCACGATGTCACTTCGCCGCGAGCGGCTTGACGACCATCGGCGCATTCGGGAGCGCACCGAACGTCGAGGGTGCGTAGAGCGCGTCGACGCGCGTCGGCGGTAGGCCGAATGTGCCCGCGTTATTGAGGCGCATCGTGTATTCGACCTGCAGCTTTCCCTTTGCCAGATAGTCGTAATACGCGCGATAGCCGTCGAAGCTGCGCTCGACGAACGCCGGCCACGCGCCGCTGTCCTGCTTTTCGCCCTGCGTCGCCGCTTCCGAATCGCGGCCGAGACCCGAGCCGAGAATCGTCGCGCCAGCGGGAATCGGATCGTTGACGACGACCCAGGTCATGTCGCTCTGCGCGTCGATGTCGAGATGCACGCGCACGATATCGCCACGCGACAGTTCGCCCTTGACCGCAGGTTCGACGGGCGTGACCGTCTTCGTTATGCGATAGCCGGCCGCGAACGGCGCCTTTAGCGCGACCGCCGCGAGACTTTCGATCGTTGCCCACGGCTTGCCGGTGCCGTCTTGCGTCAGCGTGAGCGAGCCGGTCGACCACGGCAGCATCGTGCTGCGCGTGTTCGCGGTCTTCGTGATCGGCGTAGCCGACGTGGGCGACGTGGCCGACGTAGCCGAAGCCATCGCGGCGGGCGCGGCTGCGTCCCAGTTCACGCGCTGCGCCGCCGAGCCGAGCGCGATCGCCGTGCTGCCGGTGACCGGCGTGCTTTCGAAGAGACGCGAGAAGCGGCCGACCGCCAGCGATCCCCACAGATTGGCCGTGGTCGTCTGCCATGCGCCGTGCTGCTGCATCGCGAGCAGACCGGCGACCAGACGCGGCATCTCGTCCTTCCAGCCGGGCGCGTCCGCGAAAAGAAGGGCGGTGCGCGCGGCGTTCGTTTCGACGCTCGTCATGAGCCACCACAGATCGTCGTCGCGCTCGGTCGAGAAGCTCAGGCGCGTGCCCTGATACGTGAGCCGCGCGCGAATGATCTGCTCGGCCTGCGCGCGCTTCTCTTCGCGATTCGGAATGCCGTCGACGCGCGAGAGGATCGCGTAGTAATCGAGCACCGCCGACGTCGGCCACTGATTCGGCGCGACCGTGATCGACCCCAGCATGCGCGGCTGCGCGAGACCGTAGCGCGAGAGCGCTTCGATGGCCGCGAGCTTCTCGAAGTCGAGGTCGTTGCGCGGCGCCCAGAACTTGCGTTCGATCTTGCCATCGACGAAATTCGCGAGGCCCGCCGCGAGGCGGTCGCGCAGATCGGCGGGCAGCGCGAAGCGGCGATCCAGCTTGCCGGCTTCATCCGAGACGGCGAGCAGGTACGCACTCAGCGCCGGGCTGCCGGTCGGGCGCGCGTCGTCGGGCGGCGGGAAGTAGTTCGCGAGGCCGTCGCGGTCGAGATATGCGGGCATGCGCGTGAGCACGGCTTGCCATTGGACGGCATCCATCAGACCGAGCGCGCGCGATGTCTGCTGCTCAAGGCAGTTGTACGGATAGCGCTCGAACCAGCGGCGCACGCCGGGCAGGCCGTCCGCGAGCTTCGGCTGCAGCGATACCGCGACGCCCCCGCGCACGATGCCGTTCGCCGAGCGGGTCGCATCGGCGGGCGGCGCGACGGGCAGCGAGAGCGTGCCGTCGACCTGTGCGATGGTCGCCTGTTGCACCGTGACCGGAATCGCCGCGACGACGCGCTGCGTGAGGTTCACGGCGTCGCTCGCCTTGCCGGTTCCCTGTTCGACGGCGCTCACGTCCCACGCGAGCGCAGCGGAATCGTTTGCGCCGAGCACGTCGGGCGTGGCCACGTCCCAGACCACTTCTTTCGACGATCCCGCCGCGAGTTCGACCGTCCGCGCGTCGAGCGCGAGCGCGCCCGCGTGCGGCGTGACGACGACGCGCATCGTGCGGTCCGTACCGTTGCGCAGCGTGAATTGCGCGCGGAACGCATCGCCGACGCGCACGAGCGGCGGCAATCCCGAAATCAGTTGCAAATCCTGCGTGCTCTGAATCGACGCGCTGCCCGTGCCGAAGCGTCCCGCGCCGACTGTCGCGATCGCGACGATGCGAAAGCGAGTGAGCGCGTCGTTGAGCGGCACATCGACGGATGCCTCGCCGTTTGCATCCAGCGTCACGCGCGGATTCCAGAGGAGCAGGGTATCGAATAGCTCGCGCGTCGCGCCATGCCCGCCGCCGCCGCCCGCAGGCACCGCCTTGCGCCCGAAGTGACGCCGCCCGACGATTTCCATCTGCGCGGTCGCCGTTTCGACGCCGTACGCGCGCTGCTGCAACATCGCGTCGAGCACGTCCCAGCTTCGGTTCGGCATCAGTTCGAGCAAGGCTTCATCGACGGCAGCGACGGCGATCTGCGTGTCGACCGGCGCAGGCTTGCCGTCGGGCAACGCGACCTTGACCTTCACATGCGCCTTCGCGCGCACGGAATACGACTTCGCGTCCGGCGTCACGCTGACCGCGAGCTTGTGCGACGCCGTGCCGACCTTGATCGACGCGAGTCCGTAGCGGAACGCGGGCTTCGACAGATCGACGAGCGGCGTCGGCGCCTGATACTGGCGTCCTTCGTACCAGAACGCGCGCGCCCATTCGACCGGCGCCTTCCAGCCCCACGTAAAGAACGAGTACCACGGCACTTCGCGCACGCGTCCACGCAGCGCGAGCACCGACACGTACACGTTCGGCCCCCACGCGTCCTGCACTTTCAGGTCGATCGTCGGATCCTTGCCGTTCAGTTCGACGACGCGCGTTTCGATCACGCCTTCGCGTTCTACCGCGACGAGCCCCGTCGCCGCGCGGAACGGCATGCGGACCTGAAAGCGCGCGGTTTCGCCCGGCTCGTAGCTGGTCTTTTCCGGCAGCACGTCGATGCGGTCGGTGTTTTCGCCGCCGAACCAGAGTTCGTCCTCGCGCGTGACCCAGACCGACGTGCTCGCGTTGGCTTCGCGGCCGTCGCCGTCTTTCGCGACCGCGATCAGATCGACGTTGCCCGCCTGCTTCAGCTTCGCGTCGCAGGTGACGAGGCCGTGGTCGTCGCTCTTGCCGCTGCAAAGCGTGCCGAGATTGCTGGTTTCGCTGTGATTGTCGTAGGCGTAGAAACCGCCGACCATGCGTTTGCGCGAACTCGACATCACGCGCGCAATGCCCCTGATTTCGATCGACACGCCCGCGCGCGGCTTGCCTTGCAGATCGAGCGCGAGCGCCTGAACCGGAACCGTATCGCCGACGGATACCCAATGTCCCGCCTTCACGCCGACGGCGACCTCGGCGGGCCAAAGCGTCGCTGCGCCGCTGATCGTCTGAATCTCGCCGTTGGGATCGGCGAAGCTGGCTTCGAGCGCGAGGCGTTTCGGCGAGTCGACGGCGGGCAGCGGCGCGACCTTGAGCTTGCCGGCGCCGTCGCGATCGAGCGTCATGCGCACCTTGTCGGCGACGAGCTTGGTCGTGGAATCGCCTTGCTGCTGATCGTCGCTGCCGTCGCCGTCCTGATCCTCGGCGGGCGCGCTCGCGCCGTCGTTCGCGGGCTTGCGATACGGCGCGAAGCTGAACGATTCGAATTGCGAAGCGAAGGGCGGGGCGGTATCGCGCACGAGCGCGGACACCTGCACCGGAACATTCGATGCCGCGCCGCCCTGAACGTATTCGAGCCGCACCGAGACGGGCGCTTCGCGCGCCGCGACGAGTCCGGGCGATTTGCTGTCGCCGGCTGAAATGGAGCCTTCGAACACCGGCAGCCGGAATTCCTCGACGCGGAAGCTGCCCGTTTCATACGATTCGCTCACCGCGCGGTCGTTGTCGTCGTCATTGCTAGTGGCACTGGCCGCGCCGTCGTCGAGCGACACGCTGTATTCGCCGAGCTTCGCCGCCGCGGGCACGGTGAACGTCGAATCGGCGCTATGGTCGGCGGCCCACGTGAGCGGCAGATGCCACGTCTGGCCGCTGCCGATATGGCGGATGGTCACGCGCGTCGGATAGCGCTTCGCGAACGCAAAGCCGCCGAGCGTCTCCACGCGCAGCAGATGCTTCATCGATACGGTTTCGCCCGCGCGCAGCAGCGTGCGGTCGAAAATGGTGTGCGCGCGCGTCGTGCGCATGGGGCTCATGTCCGTCGGCACGTCGAAGCGCCACGATTCGATGCCGCGATTCCAGTCCGATTGCACGAAGGCCATGTCGGGACCGGACACAGGATCGTTCACGCGTGCCGACACGAAAAAGCCGCCATACGCGAGGCTGTCTTCGCCGCAGTCGTGCGACTCCACGAGCGCCTTGTCGATCTTCGCGATCCCTTGCGCATCGGTCATGCCGGTGGCGAGCTGCTTGCCGTTGCAATCGGTCACGCGCACCTGCGCGTTCGGCACCGGCTTGCCCTTGTCGAGCGTCGTCACCCAGACGAGGCTGTTTTCGCGCCCTTGTTTGAAATGCACGCCGAGATTCGTGACGAGCACCGACGTGCGCACGTACATCGCCTGGCGCTTGCCCATCAGCGACGCGCCCAGCGCCGGCGAGGCCAGCTCGACCACATAGAAGCCCGGCTTGTCGAACGGAATGCCGACCACTTCGAACGGCCGCAGCGCTTTGGGATCGTCGGCGGGCAGCGTCAGCGTTTGCACGCCCGCGCGCTTCGGCAGAAGCGAGAGCGAGCGGATGTCGATCGTCGGATTGTTGCCGACCGAGCCGTCCTCGTTGCGTACGATGGCCGGCGGGATGCCGTTATGCAGCGCCTCGGGCATGCGCGATTCGACGACCGAGCGCGACATCGCGATGCCGTCGAACGATTCGACGGTCCGCATCCATCGGCGGATGTCGGCATCGGCGTCGAGCTTGAGGCGCGTGATCGTCGACGTTCCCGCATTGAGCCCACGCACGAGCAGGTCCGCTTCGACATGACGCAGCGTGACGGGCAGCATCGCGGGCATGTTCGGCTCCGCGAAGCGTTCGATGATTCCGAAGGTGCCCGACGAGAACTTCGCGAGCGGCGGCATGGGCGCGGTGGTCGTCGCGAGCGGGAAGAGATCGGCGTTGGCGAGCGCGCGGCCGCTCACGTCTTTCAGATTCGACGGCGCTTCGATCGTCAGGCTCGCGCGCTCCGGCAGCGGCGCGGCGAACTCGATAGCGCTTATTTCGGCATCCTTGTTGTCGGCATCGAAGTGCGGCGCGACCGTGCCTTTGGGACCGCGCAAGACGAACTTCTCGGCATCGGCGCGACTGATCGGCGCGGTGAATGTGAGGCGCAAAGGGCGCAGCGGCGTGCAGGGCGCCTTCGCGTTTTCGCGCTCGCACGTGAAGCCCGCCTTGAACGGCTCGCGCACTGCGTAATCGAAGCGCTTCTCGACGTCGTTCGGCATGCCGCTCGGCCCCGTCACGCCCTGGCTGAAGACGAGTTGCATCTTGGTCGCGGACGGCAACGTTTGCCCGCACGCGAGCGTGAGCACGCGGTCGGTTTCCTTTTCATAATGAAAGTGTTCGATGAGCGCGTTGCGCGTCGCGGTGTCGGTCATGCGCACGGGAATGCGGTTGCCGAGCGCGCTCGATTCGCACCAGACGTGATCGAGCACCGAGGTTTGCGTCGCCGGACCGTTCAGGCGCAGCACGAAAACCTGATCTTCCTCAATATCGCCATAACTCGGCTCGATGCGCGTGACGAACGGCCCGCCGGTCTGGAACGTGAAGTGACTCGGACCCGCGAGCGCGTTGCCATCGACGGATTTGATGCCGGCGTTGAGATCGACCGCGCAGCGCACGCCGGGCGGCAGGTCGGCGTTGAAGTCGAAAGCCCAGGTTTTCTGGTCGATCCAGCGCGCGCTGCCCGCCGTGGCCGCAGCCGGCGCGCCGTCACACGCGAGCTTGGCCGGTGCGGCGGCGTTCGGGTTGCCGAGCGGGGTCATCGCTTCGTCGAACTTGACGACGACCTGCCTCACTTGCGCGACCTTGCCTTGCGGCGACACGCTCACGGCGCGCGCGGCATCGGCCCGATGAATCGCGACGCTGGACGCCAGCGCGGCGAGTACGGTGGTTGCGGCCAGAATCCATTTTTGTTTGTTGACGACGCGGCTCATCCACACGCTCCGGTTTTCCCCGACGCGCGATTTTACTGGAGGCCTACGGCATCCTTTCTGCGGATTGTCGGCGTATCGACGCTTTTCGACGAATTCGCCTCGCGCGGTCAGGTCGTGCCGAGATGCCGCGCGCTCACGCGCCGCCAGTAGAGCAAGAGGCCGACGCCCGCGACGCCGAGACTCAGCGAATTGGCGATCCAGAAGCCGCGCGCGCCCTGCAGCGACGCCGGAACCGCGCCGCCGACATCAAAGCCGAGCAGGTAGCCGCCGCCGAGCCCGATGCCCCACAGCGCGACCGCATAGATGGCGGTCGGCACGATGGTCACCTTGTACGCGCGCAGGATGAACGCGGTGGTGATCTGCAGCGCGTCGCAGAGGTGATAGAAGAAGATGATGAGCACGAGCGGCATCGCGGCGGCGATGACGTTCGGATCGGGCGTGTAGGCGGCGATCACGTGCGGACGCGCGGCCAGCAGCACCACGCCGTAGACGAAGGCCAGCACGCACGCCATGCCGATGCCGTGGCGCGAGATCGACGCGGCGTCGTCGAAACGCCGTGCGCCGAGCGCTTGAGACACCAGCGTCGACGATGCAATGCCGATGGAAAGCGGCGTCATGTAGAGCACCGCGCCGAGATTGCCCGCGATCTGATGGCCCGCGAGCGTCGTCGTGCCGAAGCGCGAGATGAAGAGCGCCATGAACGTGTACGACGTCACTTCGATCAGATAAGAGAGGCCCATCGGAATGCCGAGCCGCAAGAGCGCGACTTGCCGCCTGAACGCGGGCCACGTGAAGCGCGCGAAGATGCCGAACGGGCGAAAGAATTCGAACTTGACGAGCACCGCCATGCCGACGACGGCGAGCGCCCAGTTGATCAGCGTGCTCGCGAGCGCACAGCCCGGCCCGCCGAGCGCCGGCACGCCGAAGCCGCCGAAGATGAACCAGCTGTTGAGCGGGAACTTGAGCATCAGGCTGCCGACCTGCAGGAACATCACGAGGCGCGGCTTGCCTACCGCGTTCGTCAGCGAGCTATAGACGCGGAACACGAGGCTCGCCGGCAGCCCGAACGACAGAATGCGCAGATAGTCGACCGTGCGGTCGTGCAGCGCGGGCGGCGCCTTCGCGAGACTCAGCAGCGGTTCGGGAAAATAGAGCAGCGCGAAGCCGATGACGGTCAGCGCCGCGGCGAGCCACAACGCCTGGCGCGTCTCTTCGCCGATCTCGCTTTCGCGGCCCGCGCCGAAGAGCTGCCCGGCGATCGGCTGCAGCGCGACGAGAATGCCCGTCAATCCGATGTACACGGAGATGTACACCGACGAGCCCAAGCCGAGCGCGGCGAGATCGGTGGCGGAGAAGCGGCCGACCATCGCGGTATCGATCACGCCGAACGCGATTACCGCGAGCTGGCCGATCAGCACCGGCCATGCGAGCGACGCGATTCTGCGCACGTCGCTCCACATGCCGGTCGTGCCGCTGTGAAGAGGAGATATCGTGGTCATGTCCTTTATTGCGGACGGCGCAAACTTCTCGGGCGCAGCGGTTTTTTCGCCGGGGGAACCGGTCGTTCGATGCGCACGTAGAGGCGGAAGCGCTCATCGCGGTCGGCGACGCGCCGGCCTTCCCAGACGAGCTTCCATTGATACGCCGACATCGACGACGGATCGCCGTAATCCGCGCGATCCTGACGCAGGATCACGTCGCAATCTTCGTCGAACGCAAACTGCATGCCGCCGAAATACGCGAAGGTGGCGATTTGCGCATCGCCGAGCCGCGCGGGCGAAATGCAGTTGTAGTCGGGCGGCAGATGCGCGGCGATCTGCTCCGCGACATCGCGATACGTCCGGCTGTAGTTGACCACCGGCAGCCACAAGGTCATGAGCAGCACCCACATCAGCGTGGTGCCCGCGCTCGACAGCACGACGCTGCGCCACAGCACCTTCGGATGACGCGTGAGACGCCAGCGGGCCAGCATGAACCAGCAGACCGTCACCGCGACCGCGCAGATAAACGAGATCAGCTTGAATTCGGGATGGAAGCCGGGCGCGAGGCGCGCGAGATTGCGGGCCATCGGCGCGGGAAAGCCGATCATGCCGGCCGTCCATACGAGCCAGACGAGCGAGCCGATGATCGTGAAGCTCAGCATCGCGAACCAGTCGATTGCGTTGATCGCGCCGCGCTTGAGCGTCGGCAGCGCGAAGGTCGCGAGCACGGAGAGCGGCGGCAGGAGCAGCATGAAGAGCCGGTTGGTTTCGTGCGCCTGAAGCACGACCAGCACGAGCAGCGGCCCGATGATCGACAGCGGAACCGCGACGTGCGGCGAGCGGCGCATGCCGCCCCAGCTCACGAACGCCCAGATCGCGAGCGGCCACGCGGGCCACGTGAAAAGCGGCAGGTTCTTTATCGCGTAGCCGAATTCCAGCGAAGGCGGCCCCGTGAACGTATGAAAGCTGTTGCGCCACCATTGACGCAGCCACCATTCGCCGTCATCGGGGAAGAAATGTAGCGTCGGCAGCACCCAGGCGGCGATTAGCACGACCGCGACGGGCAAGCCGAAAATCAGCAGCGGCGCGGCGCGCACCTGACGCACGATGACCGTCATCGCGAGCGTGCAGAGCAGCAGCGCGAACACCAGCACCGGCGAACTCGACAGCCCGACGATGCCGATCGCCGCGCCCCAAACGAGCGCGCCGTGTATAGGCTTGTCGAGGCTGCGCACGAGGCCGTAGATGAGCATCGCGGTGCCGGCGAACTGCGCGAGCTGCGGCGTGGTTTCGTGGCCGCGCTCGGCGAGGCCGAAGCAGGCGAGCAGGATGAGCAGCGCGCCATCGGCGAGCGTGCGGCCGTAATCGCGCGGTTCCGGCTCGCCGCCGAACGCGTATTTGAAGGGCTGGGCCTCATCGCGCCGGCCGAGCAGATAGGCCGAGTACCACACGAACGCGCACGTGAGACAGAAGAGCAGTCCGGTGATGACCCGCGAGGCGTTGCTGGCATCGACCCACGGACTCAACACGCGAATAAACGATGCGCCGAGCCAGTACATCAGCGGGCCGTCGCCGGTGGCTGCCTTGCCGAGCAGGTTCGGCAGGAGCCAGTCGCGGGCGTCGCCGTTGGCCATCGTCCACATGACGCCGAAGCCCGCCGCGTCCTCGTTCTTCCAGGGATCGCGTCCGAAGAGGCCGAACGATGCGTATGTGATGCAGATGGCGAGCAGCAGCCAGCGCGGCAGGGCGCTGGTGGCGGAGGCGGTCAGACGAACGACAGATCGCATGCGAGAAGGCTTGATGGAAGGACGGGCCGTTGGGACGTGCGACGACGGTGCAGCGGGGCCGGAGCATCCGGCATTGTAGTCGTGTCGGGGTGGAGCGCGCGCGACGCGAGCCGATTGCGCAACGTTGCGCTACAGCGCTCATCGAATAACGCGCAGCGACAAAAAAGGGCAGCCGAAGCTGCCCTTTCTTTGAAACTCGAAGCCCGACTTACTTCTTGGTGGAGAAGCGTGCGAACTTGTTGTTGAACTTCTCGACGCGGCCGGCCGTGTCCATGATCTTCTGCTGGCCGGTGTAGAACGGGTGCGATTCCGACGACACTTCGATCTTCGCGAGCGGGTAGGTCTTGCCGTTGAATTCGGCGGTTTCGCGCGTCTGGATGGTCGAGCGGGTCACGAAACGGAAGTCGTTCGACATGTCGACGAACAGGACTTCGCGGTAATCCGGGTGAATGCCTTCTTTCATGGTCTTTCCTGGTATCTGGCGGTAGCCAACCCGCCGCACCGTTTTCTACGGTGGCCTTCGCGAGTCACTTGCCTGGGGTCGAAAAACGGCGATTATGCCAGAAAATCAGTCGGTTGACACTTTTCCGGTCACGCCGACGACGCAGCCAGCGCGCCGACGCCCGCCGGATCCTGCCGGTAATAACGCGCGAGCAGCCGATACAGCTCCGGGTACTCGGCCTCGAACGCCTCGGGCGTGACGAAGAGCGCCTCGCTGCACACCGCGAAAAACTCCGACGGATGATCCGCCGCATAAGGATCGATCAGCGATTCGCGCTCGAAGCGGCTCCAGCGCCGCTGCGGCACGCCATCGACGCGGGCGCAGAAGTGGTCGTAGGCGTTGTCGAACACGTCGGACCACGCGGCGTTGTCGAGCGGCGCGTGCCAGCGGCGAAAGAGCGGCGGATGCCCGTCCGCTTCGCCGTTGAGCATGTCGATCTTGTGCGCGAATTCGTGGATGACGACGTTGTACGCGTCGGACGAATCGGCCATCTGCGTGTCTTCCCACGAGAGCACGACCGGCCCGCCTTCCCACGCTTCGCCGCTCGCATCGTGCTCGATTTCATGGACGACGCCGGCTTCGTCCTCCACCGTCTTCCTGATGACGAACTCGCCCGGATACACGATCACGCCGACCCAGCCGCTATATAAGTCGAGGTCGAGATTGAGCACCGGCAGGCACGCTTGCGCGGCGATGGAAACGATCATCGCGTCGGTCAGCTCGAGCCCATGCGCGGTGGAGAATTCCTTCTGCGCGATGAAAAGGCTCGTCGTCTCGCGCAGGCGCTGGCGATCGGCGTCGCTCAGATGGCGATAGAACGGAAAGGCGTCGAGCGTGCGCTGCCAGAGCGTGTCGTCGATTGCGTACTTGCGCAGCGCGCGCTCGCGGCGTTGCGCGCCGAACCAGCGGGTGAAGAGGTTGGCCATCGGTCGGGCGGATCGGGGAAGATAAACCGGATTGTACGAAGGACTCTGCGCGCGAAAGCCAAAAAAAACCGCCTGACGATGCAGGCGGTCTTTTGTGCGTGACGCAGCGCGATGGATCAGCTTCCGCCGCGGCGCATCATGTCGAAGAACTCGGAATTGCTCTTCGTCTGACGGATCTTGTCGAGCAGGAATTCCATGGCTTCGACTTCGTCCATGTCGTGAATGAACTTGCGCAGCACCCAGACCTTCTGCAGCAGATCCGGCTTGATGAGCAGTTCTTCGCGGCGCGTGCCCGACTTGTTCAGGTTGATCGACGGATAGACGCGCTTTTCCGCGAGGCGGCGTTCCAGGTGCACTTCCATGTTGCCGGTGCCCTTGAACTCTTCGTAGATCACGTCGTCCATGCGGCTGCCGGTTTCGATCAGCGCGGTGCCGATGATCGTGAGCGAACCGCCTTCCTCGATATTGCGCGCCGCGCCGAAGAAACGCTTCGGACGCTGCAGCGCGTTGGCGTCGACACCGCCCGTCAGCACCTTGCCCGATGCCGGCACGACCGTGTTGTACGCGCGTGCGAGACGCGTGATGGAGTCGAGCAGAATCACGACATCGTGCTTCATTTCGACGAGGCGCTTCGCCTTCTCGATCACCATTTCGGCGACCTGCACGTGACGCGCGGCGGGTTCGTCGAACGTGGAGGCGATCACTTCGCCCTTCACCGAGCGCTGCATTTCCGTGACTTCTTCGGGGCGCTCGTCGATGAGCAGCACGAACAGCACGACGTCCGGATGATTCGCCTTCACCGCATGCGCGATGTGCTGCAGCATGACCGTCTTGCCCGACTTCGGCGATGCGACCAGCAAACCGCGCTGACCCTTGCCGATGGGCGCGATCATGTCGATGATGCGGCCCGTGACGTTTTCTTCGCCGCGCATTTCGCGTTCGAGCGGCAGCGGCTTGTTCGGATGCAGCGGCGTGAGGTTCTCGAACATGATCTTGTGTTTCGAGGCCTCGGGCGGCTGCCCGTTGACTTTGTCGACCTTGACGAGCGCGAAATAACGCTCGCCGTCTTTCGGCGTACGCACTTCGCCTTCGATCGTGTCGCCGGTATGCAGATTGAAACGGCGGATCTGCGACGGGCTGATATAGATATCGTCCGTACTCGCGAGATACGAAGTCTCGGGCGAGCGCAGGAAACCGAAGCCGTCCGGCAGCACTTCGAGCGTGCCGTCGCCGAAAATCGTGTCGCCCGCCTTGGCGCGCTTTTTAAGAATCGCGAACATCAATTCCTGCTTGCGCAGGCGGTTCGCATTTTCGATCTCGAGGCCATTGGCCATCTCGATCAGTGCAGACACGTGCTGAGACTTGAGCTCGGATAAATGCATACGGATTTCCCGCCAGGGAGAAGAGGTGCAACAGAAAGATTTGGGGAAGAGGTGAGCGGAACCGCTCTAGGACTTAATACTTCTTGAAGTCTTGTAATTCTAGCATAGCACACGCCGCGCGAGCCTCGGAAAGGCCGGGGGCGGGGCTTTTCAGCCGATGTTGTCGTGCGACAACATCGGCGGGTGCGATCGTACCGGAGCCGCCGCGATGAAGCGAAAGCGGCGCCGACGATGCCGTTACAGGTTGCTGTCGAGGAACGCGGTCAGTTGCGACTTCGACAACGCGCCGACCTTTTGCGCGGCGACCGCGCCGTTCTTGAACAGGATCAGCGTGGGAATGCCGCGCACGCCGAACTTGACCGGCGTGGATTGATGCTCGTCCACGTTGATCTTCGCGATCTGCAGACGATCGCCATAATCCTTGGCGACTTCGTCGAGGATCGGGGCAATCATCTTGCACGGACCGCACCACTCGGCCCAGAAGTCGAGAAGGACAGGTTTATCCGACTTGACGACGTCCTGTTCGAAAGAAGCGTCGCTGATGTGCTTGATTGATTCGCTCATTGTCTGAATACCTCAATTGAATCGAGGCCGCGTTGGAATGCTCGCCACGATACACCAAAACTGAAAAGGATTTTCGCTGCACAGGCGCAACGAACTCCGCTCTCCGGACGCCGTGCCGCCTGTCGGCGCAACTGACGGTGCAATGCGCCGGTCACGAATAAGTCATGTGCCATCTTAGCCTACTTTGCTATCCGTTGCCGATGCCCGATAGGTCGATGGCACAGCGGGCTGACATCACCGATCTGAGGGCGAAACCGCGCTGCGCAAGAGGACACCGACGGCGGGCTTCCGGGCCGTGCGCGGGGCGTGATACAATTCGACGTGACGGGCCTCCTCGCATGGTGGCGCGGTCAACCTGGTCAGGTCGGGAACGAAGCAGCCACAGCCGTTTTCCACCAGTGCCGAGGGTCGGGCTCGTCACCTTCCGCTTTTTTCTGCGCGCTTTTCTTCTGTAGTTTCTCCCCCATCTATATCGTTATCTTCGGCCCGGGCGGCGGCTTTATCGCGCGCGTTTGCGTTTTCGTCTTCGTGCCGGAAGAGACCTTCCCGACGCCTGCATCGCCCGTCCGAACGGCGTTTGCCCCAAGTCGTTGCTGATACAATTTCGCGCATGACCTATCAAGTTCTCGCACGCAAATGGCGGCCGAAATCGTTCGAGTCGCTCGTCGGCCAGGAGCATGTCGTTCGGGCGCTCACGCACGCGCTCGACGGCGGCCGCCTGCATCACGCGTATCTCTTTACAGGCACGCGCGGCGTCGGCAAGACGACGCTCTCGCGCATCTTCGCGAAGGCGCTCAACTGTGAAACCGGCGTGACGTCGAAGCCGTGCGGCGTGTGCCGCGCGTGCCGGGAAATCGACGAGGGCCGTTTCGTCGATTACGTTGAAATGGATGCGGCAAGCAACCGTGGCGTCGATGAAATGGCCGCCTTGCTGGAGCGCGCGGTCTATGCGCCCGTCGATGCGCGCTTCAAGGTCTATATGATCGACGAAGTTCACATGCTGACGAACCACGCCTTCAACGCGATGCTGAAGACGCTGGAAGAACCGCCGCCGCACGTGAAGTTCATTCTCGCGACCACCGATCCGCAGAAGATCCCGGTCACGGTGCTCTCGCGCTGCCTTCAGTTCAATCTGAAGCAGATGCCGGCGGGACATATCGTTTCGCATCTGGAGAACATTCTTCAGCAGGAGCAGATCACGTTCGAGCCGCAGGCGCTGCGGCTTTTGTCGCGCGCGGCGGACGGCAGCATGCGCGACGCGCTTTCGCTGACCGATCAGGCTATCGCGTATTCGGCGAACGAGGTCACCGAGGAAGCCGTGCGCGGCATGCTCGGCGCGCTCGATCAGAGCTATCTCATTCGCCTGATCGATGCCCTCGCCGCGAGCGATGGCGCAGGCGTGCTCGCCATCGCCGATGAAATGGCGCTGCGCAGCCTGTCGTTTTCGACGGCGCTGCAGGATCTGGCGAGCCTGCTGCATCGGATCGCATGGGCGCAGTTCGCGCCGTCGTCGGTGCTGGACGAGTGGCCGGAAGCCGCGGACATCCGGCGCTTCGCGGAAATGCTTTCCGCCGAGCACGTGCAGCTGTTCTATCAGATCGCGACGGTGGGGCGCGGCGAACTGGGCCTCGCGCCCGACGAATACGCCGGCTTCACGATGACGCTCCTGCGCATGCTGGCGTTCGAGCCGGCGGGCGGGCCGGGCGGCGGCGGAGTCGCCGTCAGCGCGCCGCAAGCGGCGAAGGGACAGCGAAGCGCCGCGCTCGCCGGATCGATGGCCGAGCGTGCGGTCGCGCCGGCGCCGGTTTCGGCGAAAGCGACGAATGTTGCAGCGGCTGATCGGCCTGAACCTGCGGCTGGCGTGAAGCCGTCGCGGGCGGAAGAGCCGGCTGCGCAAAGTGCGGCGGATGCGCCAGCCGCGGTCGCAACGGCTACTGACGCCCCGCTGGTCGTCGCGACGCGCGCAGTCGAGCAGAGTCACGCGACGGACGAACCGCCCGCCGCATCCGCGCCGCTTCCCGCAGCCGCCCGGCAGGCAGCGGACGCCGCCGCGAATCAAACGCAAAGCCCAACCGAAGCGCAGCCGGCCAATCCCGCCGTGTCGAGCGCCAGAAGCGGTGCAAGCGCCGCGCTCGAAGTGCTGCGCAGCGCGGGCATGAAGTTATCGTCGGATCGCGGGGCGCGCGGGGGATCGGCGGTTTCCGCAAATGCTCCGGCAGCCACGAAGCCCGCCGCGCCGAAGCCCGCCAGCAAGCCGGCCGTGCAAGTCCCGGTGCCGACCCCGCGTCGCGACACACCCACGCCGCCCGCCGCCGCGTCCCAACCGCAGCCCAAGGCCGCCGCGAAGGTCGTCCCGCCTTGGGAGGACATGCCGCCGGACGACTATCCGCCGGCGTTGTCGGAAGATGACTACTTCATGCCGCCCGATGACGGCTTCGTGCCCGCGTTCGACAGCGGTCCCGACGACATGCGCTTTAACGCCAGTCCCGCGCCCAAGGCCGCGCCGAAAGTCGATACGACGCCGCTGCCGCCCGCCGTGCCGCTCGATGCCCTCGGCGTCGCGGTCGAATGGGCCGCGATTGCCGTCGAACTGCCGCTCAAGGGCGTCGCTTACCAGCTCGCGTTCAATAGCGAACTGACCGCCTGCGACGCAAATTCCGTCACGCTTTCGGTCGCGGTGCAGATGTACGCCGACAACGCGCACGTCGCGAAGCTCAAGGCGGCGCTCGCCGACAAGCTCGGCCGCACGGTCGAGGTCAAGGTCGACGTCGGACCGGTGCGTCGCACCGCCGCCGCGCTCGATGCCGTCGAACGCGCGAAGCGCCAGCAGGAAGCCGAGCAGGAGATCGAGCGCGATCCGTTCGTGCAGTCGCTGATCCGCGATTTCGGCGCGAGCATCGTCGAAGGTTCGATCAAACCGCTCGCATCGGGCGCGTCCGCACAGCAGGCCCAGCAAGCACAGTAAGAAAAGGCGCGCCGCCGTACGTGGCGGCGCGCTTGTCGCCATCCGCATATCCGCTTTTCAGGAAGGAGCCGAACCATGATGAAGAACCAACTCGCCGGGCTGATGAAACAAGCTCAGCAGATGCAGGAAAACATGAAGAAGATGCAGGACCAGCTCGCGCTGATCGAAGTCGAGGGCCAGTCGGGCGCCGGTCTCGTGAAGGTGACGATGACCTGCAAGAACGACGTGAAGCGTGTGTCAATCGACCCGAGCCTGCTCGCCGACGACAAGGACATGCTCGAAGACCTCGTCGCCGCCGCGTTCAACGACGCCGTGCGCAAGGCCGAAGCCACCACGCAGGAAAAGATGAGCGGCATGACGGCCGGCATGCCGATGCCGCCCGGCTTCAAGCTGCCGTTCTAAATCCGCGCGCCTCCGAGCGGGGCGCGTCATGAGGACACATGAAACAACCTTCCGCCCTGTCGGCGCTCGTGGCAGCGCTGCGCGCGCTGCCCGGCGTCGGTCCCAAGTCGGCGCAGCGCATGGCGTATCACCTGATGCAGCACGACCGCGCGGGCGCCGAGAAGCTCGGCCAGTCGCTCTTGTTCGCGACCGAGCATCTGCGCCACTGCGAGAAGTGCAACACGTTCACCGAGGCGGCCATCTGCGAAGTCTGCCTCGACGAAGAGCGTGATCCGGCCTTGCTGTGCGTCGTCGAAACGCCCGCCGATCAGATCATGCTGGAGCAGACGCTCACGTATCGCGGGCTCTATTTCGTGCTGATGGGCAGGCTCAGCCCGCTCGACGGAATCGGTCCGAAGGAAATTCACTTCGACCGGCTCATCAACCGCGCGCTCGACGGCGTCGTGCAGGAAGTGGTGCTCGCCACCAACTTCACGAACGAAGGCGAAGCCACCGCGCATTACCTCGCGCAGACGCTCAAGTCGAAAGGGCTGAAGGTGACGCGGCTCGCGCGCGGCGTGCCGGTGGGCGGCGAACTCGAATACGTCGATGCGGGCACCATCGCGCGCGCGATGATCGATCGCCGTTCCGTATGAATCAGCAGGATCAATCCACCATGACAGAATCCGAAGCACTCGCGCTTGCCACGCATCGGCATTACAAGGGCGGGCTTTATCGCGTGATCGGCGTCGCGCGGCATTCCGAGACCGAAGAAGAAATGACGGTCTATGAACATCTCTGGCCGCATGAGCGCGGCCTGTGGGTACGGCCGACCGCGATGTTCGACGAGTCGCTCGAAGACGGCACGCCGCGCTTCAAGCCGCTCTGAAGTCGTGCAAGGAAAGGCCCTCGTGACATAAACAAATCGAACAGGCGGGCCGGTGCTCCAACACCGGAGCCGACACAAGGAGACGAGAATGACCGCAACGACCGGGCCGCTTGCCGGTGTCAAGGTGCTCGAACTGGGCACGCTCATCGCCGGGCCGTTCGCCGCGCGCTTCATGGGCGAGTTCGGCGCGGATGTCATCAAGATCGAAGATCCGAACGGCGGCGATCCGCTGCGCAAGTGGCGCAAGCTGTATCCCGAAGTGGGCGGCACGTCGCTGTGGTGGGCGGTGCAGGCGCGCAACAAGAAATCGGTGACGGTCAATCTCAAGGCGGAAGAGGGCAAGGAGATCGTGCGGCGGCTGGCGAAGGAAGCCGATATCGTCGTCGAGAACTTTCGGCCCGGTCTGCTCGAAAAGCTCGGCCTCGGCTATGAAGTCCTGTCCGCCGAGAACCCCGGCCTCGTGATGGTGCGGCTCTCCGGCTACGGGCAGACCGGGCCGTATCGCGATCGGCCGGGCTTCGGCGCGATCGCCGAATCGATGGGCGGCCTGCGTCATATCACCGGCTATCCGGATTTGCCGCCGCCGCGCATCGGCATTTCGATCGGCGATTCCATCGCGGCGCTGCACGGCGTGATCGGCGCGTTGATGGCGCTGCATCATCGGCAAGTGAACGGCGGCAAGGGGCAGGTGGTGGACGTCGCGCTCTATGAAGCCGTCTTCAACATGATGGAGAGCGTCGTGCCCGAATACGGCGTCTATGGGCTCGTGCGCGAGCGCACGGGCGCGTCGCTGCCGGGCATCGTGCCGTCGAATACGTATCCGTGCCGCGATGGAAGCATCGTGATCGGCGGCAACAGCGATCCGATCTTCAAGCGCCTGATGACCGCGATCGACCGCGCGGATCTCGCCGACGATCCCGCGCTCGCCTCCAACGATGGCCGCGTGCCGCGCACGCAGGAAATCGACGACGCCATCGCCGCCTGGCTCGCGACGCGCAGCATCGACGAAGCGCTCGCCGTGCTCAACGCCGCCGACGTGCCCGCGGGACGCATCTACAGCGTCGCCGACATGTTCGCCGATCCGCAGTACATCGCGCGCCAGATGCTGCAACGCTTTCCGTGGCAGGACGGTCGCGAGATCACGCTGCCGAACGTCACGCCGAAGCTCTCGGAAACGCCCGGCGAGACGCGCTGGCTCGGTCCTCGACTCGGTGAACATACCGATGAAGTACTTCAAACGCTTGGGTATCATCCTGACGATATCGCGCGGCTGAGAGCGGCCAAGGTCATCTAGGCGCGCACACGCCGCGCAAACGAAAAAAACATCCGGCAACGAACGTTGCAAGGAATAGGAGACGAACAACGATGAAGCGCAGAACGTTCATCGCGAGCAGCGCCGTGCTCGCGAGTGGTGCAATGTCGGGCTTGCCGCTCGCGTTTGCACAAGGCAAGCCTGAGCAGACCAAGGTTTCGATCGCGGTCGGCGGCAAGAATCTCTTCTACTATCTGCCGCTCACCATCGCGGAGCGACGCGGTTACTTCAAGGACGAAGGGCTCGAGATCGAAATCGCGGACTTCGCGGGCGGCGCGAAGGCGTTGCAGGCGGCGGTCGGCGGCAGCGCCGATGTCGTATCGGGCGCATTCGAACACACGCTTCTGTTGCAGGCGAAGAACCAGTATTTCCGCGAGTTCGTGCTGCAAGGCCGCGCGCCGCAGATCGTGCTCGCCGTATCGAAGAAGGCGATGCCGAACTACAAGTCCGTCGCGGATTTAAAGGGTAAGAAGATCGGCGTGACGGCGCCGGGATCGTCGACATCGATCATGGCGAGCTTCGTGCTCGCGAAAGCGGGGCTGAAGGCGAGCGATGTGTCGTTCATCGGCGTGGGCGCGGGAGCGGGCGCGATCGCCGCGATGCAATCCGGCCAGATCGATGCGATGGCCAACCTCGATCCCGTGATGACGAAGCTCGACCGCGCGGGCGATATCCGCATCGTCTCGGACACGCGCACGCTCGCCGATACGAAGACCGTGTTCGGCGGCAACATGCCGGCGGGCTGTCTCTATACGTCGCAGAGCTTCATCAACAAGAATCCGAACACGACGCAGGCGCTCACCAACGCGATGGTCCGCGCGCTGAAGTGGCTGCAGACGGCGTCGGGCAAGGAATTGATCGCGACGGTGCCGGAAGGCTATCTGCTCGGCGATCGCGCGCTGTATCTGGATTCGTGGCAACACGTGAAGGAAGCCATGTCGCCGGACGGGCTGATGCCGGAAGACGGCCCGGCGACGTCGCTGAAGACGCTGCAGGCGTTCGACGAAACCGTGAAGGGCAAGCCGATCGACGTCTCCAAGACGTGGACCAACGACTTCGTGAAGAAGGCGCTCGCGACCGTCAAGGCGTAAGCGATGAATTCACCGTCGACTCACGCGCTCGCGCTACAAGATGTGACCTGCACGTTCGCCTCGCGGGAGAGCCGCAAGGACCGCTACACAGCCGTCCGGGATACGAATCTCGTCATCGCGCCGGGCGAGTTCGTGTCCGTCGTCGGCCCGACGGGATGCGGCAAGTCCACGCTGCTGAACGTATCGGCGGGATTGTTGCAGCCTTCGTCGGGCTCGGTGAGCGTGTTCGGCGAGCCGCTGAAGGGCATCAACCGGCGCGCGGGCTACATGTTTCAGGCCGACGCCCTGATGCCCTGGCGCTCCGCGCTCGACAACGTGACCGCGGGCCTCGTGTTCCAGGGCGTGCCTCAGGCCGAAGCCCATGCGCGCGGCGAGGAATGGCTCAAGCGCGTGGGCTTGGGCGGCTTCGGCGACCGCTATCCGCATCAACTGTCGGGCGGCATGCGAAAGCGCGTCGCGATGGCGCAGACGCTGATTCTCGATCCCGACATCATCCTGATGGACGAGCCGTTCTCCGCGCTCGACATTCAGACGCGCCAGCTCATGGAGAACGAGTTGCTCGATCTGTGGGCCGCGAAGCGCAAGGCGGTGCTTTTCATCACGCACGATCTCGACGAGGCCATTTCGATGTCCGATCGCGTCGTCGTGCTGTCGGCGGGACCGGGGACGCATCCGATCGGCGAGTTCACGATCGACTTGCCGCGTCCGCGCGATGTCGCCGAGATTCGCTCGCATCCGCGTTTCGTGGAATTGCATGCGCAGATCTGGGGCGTGCTGCGCGAGGAAGTGCTCAAGGGTTATCAGCAGCAGTTGAGGCAAAACGATCATGTGGAATAGGCTGCGCCCGAATCGAACGAATCTGACGGCGTGGCAGTGGTTGCTGCTCGTCGCATGCTTTTTCCTGTGGTACGTGCTCACCAGTCCGACGCTCCTGCCGCCTTTCTATTTCGACGATGCGAACAAGGCCGCCTTCTTCTTCGGCGAGCCGCAGAAGGTGCTCGTGCGCATCTGGGAATGGTTCACGGGCGGCGAGATTTACATCCACTTGTGGGTGACGCTGATCGAAACGGTGCTGGCGTTCGTCATCGGCACGGTGTTCGGTCTCGGAGTCGGGCTCTGGCTCGCGCTCGCCCCGACGATGAGCGCGCTGCTCGATCCGTACATTAAGGCCGCCAACTCGATGCCGCGCGTGATTCTCGCGCCGATCTTCGCGGTGTGGTTCGGGCTCGGCATCTGGTCGAAGGTCGCGCTCGGCGTGACGCTCGTGTTTTTCATCGTGTTCTTCAACGTCTTTCAGGGCGTGAAGGAAGTGAGCCCGGTCGTGCTCGCCAACGCGCGCATGCTCGGCGCGAACCGCAAGCAGTTGTTGCGTTACGTGTATCTGCCGAGCGCGACGAGCTGGGTTTTTTCGAGCCTGCATACGTCGGTCGGGCTTGCGTTCGTGGGCTCGGTAGTGGGCGAGTATCTCGGATCGGCGCGCGGCGTCGGCTATCTGATTCTCCAGGCCGAAGGCACCTTCGATATCAACACGGTGTTCGCCGGCATTCTCGTCTTGACGGCGTTCGCGCTCGTCCTCGATGGACTCGTCGCGCTGGTCGAAAGGCGGCTGATGAAGTGGCAGCCGAAAAGCGGCGAGACGGAGAAGCTGTAAGCGTCTCGCGCCGGGCGCAATGTCGTTTTTGGCAACGAAGCGCCGGCCGGCCGGCGAGCCTTCGCGCATTGCTGTAATATGCCGCTCGACTTTCCGTGTTCGGGGTCGTGACGCACGGCCCCGTCTGGCTCCTGCTTCTGTGCGAGCTTGCATCGCCGGCACGGCGCCTTTTCATGCGATTGCGCAAGACGAGAATGAGATTGGAAACCAGCAGTGCGGTGGCAGTGGCGTTGCCGCCGCCAATCGGAGATAGCCTGATCGGGCTCGTGCTCGTCAACAATCTCATCCGCAACGGTTATCGGCCGGTCGTGTTCGGCTGGGTGGCGGAACATCTCGCGGACTGGCTTCCCGGCGTGGACGTGCGCAAACCGGAAGGCCACACGGGCGCCTTCGACACCGTGATCGAACTCTGGAAGACCGACTACGCCGCGGCGCTCAGCCGCTCGGGCCGCACGCTCAGTCTCGACCGTTTTCCCGAATACAGCGGCAGCAAGCACATGGTGGAGCGCATCGTCGATGTCGCGACGCATGTGCTGCAGCTTCGCGACGTGACGCGCTCGAACGGGCTCGTCGTGCCGGCCGGCGTCATGCGCGGCCGGTTCGCGAATCGCGTCGCCATTCATCCGACCGGCAGCCATCCTGAAAAGATGTGGGAACGCGACAAGTTCCTCGCGCTGTCGCGCGCGCTGATGCGTCGTCAACTCTTGCCCAGCTTTTTGGTTTCGCCGTCCGAAATGAGCGGCTGGGACGATGTCGCGCGCGAAGGGCACGAAGTCAACGCGCTGCCGCGTCTTGGCGATGTCGCGACGTGGATCGCCGAATCGAGCTGGTTCATCGGCAACGATTCAGGATTGGGGCATCTGGCGTCGTCGCTCGGCGTGCCGACGCTCACGCTCTTCATGCGCCGCGGCCTCGCACGGTCGTGGCGGCCGGGCTGGGGACCGGGCGCCGTGGTGCTGCCGCCCGCGCTGGTGCCGTCCGCTGCGCTCAGAGAACGGCTCTGGAAGCGGCTTTTGACCGTGCGTCGCGTGATGTCCGCCTTCAACGCCTTGCAGGGCGCGAGCGCCCGCGAAGCACATCAGGCGAGACCGGCCGCGCGGCGCGACGTGGATACGGCGCAGGCCACGATACTTCCCGACGCCTGACCCTCACATTTCGATCACGATCTTCCCGGCCACGCGACGGTTCATCATGTCGTCGAGCGCTTGCGGCGTTTCATCGAGCGCATAGCGTTTCGTCACGACGGGGCGCAGCTTGCCTGCCTTGATCCAGTCGACCATCGTGGCGAAGTCCTTGTCGGCAAGCTGCGGTTCACGGCGCATGTGATCGCCCCAGAACACGCCGACGATGCTCGCGCCTTTCAGCAGCGCGAGATTCAACGGCAGCTTCGGAATTTCCCCATTCGCGAATCCGACGACGAGATAGCGCCCGCGCCAGCCGATGCCGCGAAAGGCCGGCTCTGCATAGCCGCCGCCGACGGGATCGAATACGACATCCGGGCCTTCGCCGCCCGTCAGCGCCTTGATGCGCTCGCGCAAGTCTTCATTCGCGTAGTCGATGACATCGTCCGCGCCGTGCTCCTTGCAGAACGCGAGCTTCTCCGCGCTCGACGCCGCCGCGATCACGCGCGCGCCGACAATCTTGCCGATCTGCACCGCCGCGAGGCCGACGCCGCCCGCCGCGCCGAGCACGAGCAGCGTGTCGCCGGCCTTGAGCGCGCCGCGATCGACGAGCGCGTGGTACGACGTGCCATACGCGATGGTGAACGCGGCGGCATCGGCGAGATCGACGTCATCCGGCAGCGCGATGCACGCGCTCTCGTTCGCGCGCACCTGTTCGGCGAACGCGCCTTGCGCCGTGTACGCGGCGACGCGCATGCCGGGCCGAAAGCGCGTGACGCCCGCGCCGGCTTCGCGCACGACGCCCGCCAGCTCCGCGCCCGGCGTGAAGGGCAGCGGCGGCTTGAACTGATACTTGTTCTGAATGATCAGCACGTCCGGAAAATTGACGCTCGCTGCCTTGACGTCGATGATCACTTCGCCCGCTTCGGCATGCAGATCGGGCAGCGTCTCGATGGTCAGCGTGCTGGGTAATCCATGCTGATTGCAGCGAACGGCGCGCATAGCGTCTCCTTCGTTTTGAACACGCAGTTTATGACACAGTGAGTGCTTCGGACGAGCCGGGTGAGTCGTCCGCGCGCCATGTTTCCTCGGTTACAATCGTCGGATGCGAATCCTACTCAGCAACGACGACGGTTATCTGGCGCGCGGCATCAACGTGCTGCACGACGCCTTGCAGCCGCTCGGCGAAGTGACCGTGATGGCGCCGGAGCAGAACTGCAGCGGCTCGTCGAACTCGCTCACGCTGTCGCGGCCGTTGAGCATTCATCGCGCGGCCAACGGTTTCAATTTCGTGAACGGCACGCCGACCGATTCCGTGCATATCGCGCTCACGGGCATGCTCGACGAGCAGCCGGATCTCGTCGTGTCGGGCATCAACAACGGGCAGAACGTCGGCGAGGACACGCTGTATTCCGGCACCGTCGCCGCCGCCACCGAAGGCTTCATGTTCGGCATTCCGGCCATCGCGTTTTCGCTGGTCGGACGCGACTGGCTGCATCTCGAAGATGCGGCGCGCGTGGCGGCGGAAATGGTCGCGCATTTCCTCGATCATCCGATGCCCGGCCATCCGTTGCTGAACGTCAATATTCCCAGCTTGCCGTACGACCAGCTCGGCGAATGGCGCGTGACGCGTCTCGGCAAGCGCCATCCTTCGCAGCCTGTCATCCGCCAGACCGATCCGCGCGGCAATCCGATTTATTGGATCGGCCCCTCGGGCGATGCGCTCGACGCCAGCGAAGGCACCGACTTCCACGCCGTGGCGAACGGCTTCGTCTCCATCACGCCGCTTCAGCTCGACCTGACGCACACGAGGCTCATGGCCGAGACGCGCGAATGGGCGCGCGCCGGGAGCCGCCGCTCATGACCGACGAGCGCGCCAAGCGCTTCCCGCTGGCGCTCGCGGATCTGGTACGCGAGCCGCGCAAGCCCGCCGGCCGCGCCGATGCGTCGCGCGTGAAGCCGGCGGCGGGGGCATCGTCGGGCAAGCCGGGCGGGTTGCGGTCGGCGGCCGTTGCGCAGAAGAGCGGGGCGACTGCGCCTTCGTCTGCATCTGCGCCGGCTTTTGCATCGAAGGCGACGCCCGGCATCGCGAAACCGGTTCCCGCTACCGTACGCAGTCCCGCGCAGGCGCCGCATCCGCGCACGAGCGCACTGCGCACCGCGCAGCGCACCGTCGAGCGCGATGCCGCCAATGGCAGCGCGAACGGCGTGACCCGCAAAGGTGCGCCCAACGTCGCGCTGACGAGCACGCAGACGCTGACGTCGGAACGGGTGCGCGAGCGCATGGTCGAACGGCTGCGCGCGAACGGCATCACCGATCCGCGCGTGCTGAACGCCATGTCGGTCGTTCCGCGCCACATGTTCGTCGATCCGGGGCTCGCCGCTCAGGCTTACGAGGACGCCGCGCTGCCGATCGGTCATCACCAGACCATCTCGAAGCCGTCGGTCGTCGCGCGCATGATCGAACTCGTCGCGGCGGGGCGCACGCTCGAGAAGGTGCTGGAGATCGGCACCGGCTGCGGCTATCAGGCGGCGGTGCTGTCGCAGGTCGCGAAAGAGGTGTATTCCATCGAACGCGTTCGGCCGTTGTCCGAACGCGCGAAGCTCAATCTTCGGCCGCTGCGCGTGCCGAACATCCGGCTGCACTATGGCGACGGCCGTCTCGGTCTGCCGGCGGCGGCGCCGTTCGATGCGATCGTGATCGCATGCGCGGGCCTCGACGTGCCGCAGGCCTTGCTCGATCAACTGGCGGTCGGCGGCAAGCTCGTCGCGCCGGTCGGATCGCAGGCTGCGCAGTCGCAAGTGCTGACGCTCGTCACGCGCGTTTCGGCGACGCAGTGGCGGGAGTCGCAGCTGGATCGTGTTTTCTTTGTACCTTTAAAATCCGGAGTGATTTGACACCGATGAGTATCTTGCGTGCTTTGCGAGAAGGGAGCGCGGACGTTCGCCTGACGGCGGCGCAGCGCGGCGTCTGCGTGCTGGCGCTCTCCGTGCTGGCCGCCTGTTCGACGCGCATGGACATGGCGCCGGTGGTCGACAGAACGGGCGCACCCATTCCCACCGATGCGGCCCAGGCCGCCGCCGCCGCAAACGTTCCGCCGCCGCCCGGCTATTACCGCGTGAAACCGGGCGACACCCTATATCGGATCGCACTGGAAAACGGTCAGAATTATCACGACATCGCCGCGTGGAATAACCTGACCAACCCGAATCAGATCGAAGTGGGCCAGCTCGTGCGCGTCGCGCCTCCGGGGGCGAACCTCGCCGCCGCGACGCCTGGCGTGGCGACGGCTCCGATCGGCGGCGGCGCGGTGCAGTCGCAGCCGCTCGGCGGCGCGCAGCAGCCGGGCGTGACGGCCGGCGCAACGCCGGGTGCCGCGGCACAGCCGCCGTACTACGGTCCGAGTTCGGGCATGGGCGCGGCGCCGGGCGCAGCGGCCAGCGTGCCGGGCGTCGACAACAGTGCGGCCGCGGCCACGCAGCCGGCGTTCATCTGGCCGGCGCGCGGTCCGATCATTGGTACGTTCGACGAAGCGAAGAACAAGGGCTTGAATATCGGCGGTGCGGCGGGAGACGCGGTCAACGCTTCGGCGGATGGACGCGTCGTCTACTCCGGAAATGGGCTGCGCGGCTACGGCAATCTCATTATCATCAAGCACGACGCTACTTTTCTCACGGCATATGCACATAACCGCGCTTTGATGGTAAAAGAAGGAGACGCGGTGACTAAAGGGCAGAAGATCGCTGAGATGGGCAACAGCGATTCGGACCGTGTGATGTTGCATTTCGAAGTTCGCCGGCAGGGTAAACCTGTTGACCCACTGAAGTATTTGCCGCCGCAATAAAGCGAGCCATCATGCCGAAAACGAAGCGCCGCCTGCCGCAAGCCGAGACTGAGACGATCAGCCGACCTTTGCAAGTGTCGGCGGAAGACGGCGCTTCGGCCCATGATGACGACGCCGAGAACATCGAGGTCGATGTCGATTCCGAAGAAGAAGGCGGAAGCCGGGACAAGGGCGAACAAAGCGCCGAAAGCGCAAACGATTCCGCCCCGGACGCCGACGACTTCCGCTCGCTTCTGCAGGCCGAACTCACGGCCGACACCATTCAGCATTACCTGAACCGCATCAGCGTGAAGCCGCTGCTTACCGTCGAGGAAGAGCAGCGCTATTCGCGTCTCGCGAAGGCCGGCGAGTTCGAGGCGCGGCAGGTGATGATCGAGCGCAATCTGCGGCTGGTCGTCAGCATCGCGAAGGGATATCTGAATCGCGGCGTGCCGCTGCTCGATCTGATCGAAGAGGGCAATCTCGGCCTCATGCACGCCATCGAGAAATTCGACCCGACGCGCGGTTTCCGTTTTTCGACCTATGCCACGTGGTGGATTCGCCAGAGTATCGAACGCGCGATCATGAATCAGGCGCGCACGGTGCGGCTGCCGGTGCACGTGATCCGCGAGCTGAATCAGGTGCTGCGCGCGAAACGCCATCTGGAAAAAAATTCCGCCAATTCGAGCGATGCCGTCGCGCCCGAGCGCCGCGACGCGAGCATCGACGACATTGCGTATCTCACGGGCAAGACGCCGGAGGAAGTCACCGACATCCTCGCGCTCAACGAACACACCGCGTCGCTCGACGCGCCGCTCGATCTCGATCCAGGCAGCAGCCTGCTCGACCTGCTGTCGGACGACCAGAGCCAGTCGCCCGATGCCGAAGTGCAGCATCGCGAACTGGAATCACTTACGCGGCTGTGGCTGTCGCGTCTGTCGGACAAGCATCGTCACGTGATCGAACGACGTTTCGGACTCAATCACATCGAGCCCGCGACGCTCGAAGAACTCGCCGACGAAATGGGACTCACGCGCGAGCGCGTGCGTCAGATCCAGCAAGAGGCGCTCGTTCGGCTGAAACGCTTTTTCGCATCCAACGGCGTTCGCAAGGACGCTGTGCTTTAACGCTTTGATCGGCGCCCGGGAGGGCGTCGCATCGCCGTATTTCGCAGGATTCAATGACACCGATTCTCGTATTCGACATCGAGACGATCCCCGATGTCGACGGCATTCGCCGTCTCGAAGATTTACCCGACGACCTCTCCGACCGTGAAGTCGCGGATCACGCGTTCGCCGCGCGCCGCGAGCGTGTCGGCAACGACTTCCTGCCGCATCATCTGCAGCGCGTCGCGGCCATTTCGTGCGTGTTCCGCGACAACAACGGCTTTCGCGTGCGCTCGCTCGGCACGACGACCGACGGCGAAGCGGCGCTCATTCAGTCGTTCTATCGCGTGATCGAGAAGTACACGCCGCAACTCGTGTCCTGGAACGGCGGCGGCTTCGACCTGCCCGTGCTGCATTACCGTGCGCTCGTGCATGGCATCGCCGCGCCGCGCTACTGGGACCTGGGTCAGGACGACCGCGAGTTCAAGTTCAACAACTACATCAGCCGCTATCACATGCGGCACATCGACCTGATGGACGTGCTCGCGATGTATCAGGCGCGCGCGAACGCACCGCTCGATGCGCTCGCGAAGCTGTGCGGCTTTCCCGGCAAGCTCGGCATGGACGGCGGCAAGGTGTGGGACGCGTATTGCGACGGCCAGATCGACGAAATCCGCAACTATTGCGAGACCGATGTCGTCAACACGTATCTGATGTATTGCCGATTTCAGATGATGCGAGGCGGTTTCACGCCCGACGAGTACACGGACGAAATCAACTTCGTGAAAAACGCGCTCGCGCAGGAAGCCTCGCCGCACTGGGCCGAGTATCTCGCCGCGTTCGGACAATGACTTCGTGACGTTCGTCTACAATCTCGCATTTGCCATCACGTCAGTCAGGAAGTACGCAGGTGTCTGAAGCCGCTCGAAAAAATCCGCATCGCCGCCGTGCCGCGCCGGCGAAGTCCGTCACGCCCGATCCCTCGTTCGTCGCGCCTGAAATCGAAATCGAGTCGCTCGATATGGAAGCGCGCGGCGTCGGCCGCACGGTCAACGAGGACGGCGAGCCGGGCAAAGTGATCTTCGTCGAAGGCGCGCTTCCCGGCGAACGGGTGAGCTATTCGAGCTACCGCAAGAAGCCGAGTTTCGAGCAGGCGCAAGTCGTCAAGGTGTTGCGCGAGAGCGTGATCCGCGCGAAGCCGAAGTGCCAGTTCTTCGGCACCTGCGGCGGCTGTTCGATGCAGCATCTCGACGTGCGCGCGCAGATCGCCGTCAAGCAGCGCGTACTCGAAGACAATCTCCAGCATCTGGCGAAGCTGCGCGCCGAGACCATGTTCCGTCCGATTCACGGGCCGTCGTGGGGGTATCGCTATCGTGCGCGGCTGACGGTGCGGCACGTCGAGAAGAAGGGCGGCGTGCTCGTCGGCTTTCACGAGCGCAAGAGCAGCTATGTCGCCGACATGACGAGCTGCGAAGTGCTGCCGCCGCACGTTTCCGCGATGCTCGTGCCGCTGCGGCATCTGGTGGCGGGGCTGTCGATCCGCGATCGCATGCCGCAGATCGAACTGGCGGTGGGATCGGACGTGACGGCGCTCGTGCTGCGCATTCTCGAGCCGCTCACGGAAGCCGACGAAGCGCTGATCCGCATCTTCGCCGACGAACACAACGTGCAGTTCTGGCTGCAGCCGAAAGGTCCTGACACGGTTTATCCGTTCTATCCGCTCGACCGCGAACTGGCGTACACGCTGCCGGAATTCGATATTCGCATGCCGTTCAAGCCGACGGATTTCACGCAGGTCAATCACCAGATCAACCGCGTGCTGGTGGCGCGTGCGTTGAGCCTGCTCGCGCCGGAGCCGTCGGACCGCGTGCTCGACCTGTTCTGCGGTATCGGCAATTTCACGCTGCCGCTCGCGCGCGTGTCACGCGAGGTCGTCGGCATCGAGGGAAGCGAGGCGCTGACGGCGCGCGCGCTCGAGAACGCGAAGGCGAACGGCGTCGACGGGTACACGTCGTTCGCGTGCCGCAATCTGTTCGAAGTCACCGCCGACGATTTCCGCGCGCTCGGCGCGTTCGACAAGTTCCTGATCGATCCGCCGCGCGAGGGCGCGCTGGCGGTATCGAAGGCGCTGGCGGATATCGCGCAAAGCGGCGACGGACCGCTGCCGAAGCGCATCGTCTATGTGTCGTGCAATCCGGCGACGCTCGCGCGCGATGCAGGCCTGCTCGTCCACGAGGCGGGTTATCGCATGAAGGGCGCGGGCGTGGTCAACATGTTCCCGCATACGTCGCACGTCGAATCGATCGCCCTGTTCGAGCGCGACTGACGCATCGCCCGTTTTCAGCAGACGCAAAAAAACCGGCCCGAAGGCCGGTTTTTTCATTGCAACAGGCGTTCGCCCGATCAGTTGCGGTTGCCGCCGAAGATGCCGAGCAGCGCCAGCAGGTTCGTGAACACGTTGTACAGATCGAGGTAAATCGCGAGCGTCGCGCTGATGTAGTTCGTCTCGCCGCCGTTCACGACGCGCTGCACGTCGAACAGCATGTACGCCGAGAAGATCACGATGGCGAGCACGGAAACCGTCATCATCAATGCCGGCAGTTGCAGGAAGATGTTCGCGAACGCGGCCAGCAGAATCACCAGCACGCCCATGAACAGCCACTTGCCGAGGCCCGAGAAGTCACGCTTGCTGACCGTGGCGATGGTGGCCATCGCGGCGAAGATCACGCCCGTGCCGCCGAACGCCATCATGATGAGCTGCGGCCCATTCGAGAAGCCGAGAATGAAGCTCAGCAGCCGCGAAAGCATCAGGCCCATGAAGAAGGTGAAGCCGAGCAGGACGACTACGCCCATGCCGCTTTCCTTCGTCTTTTCGATCGCGAACATGAAACCGAACGCGATGGCCAGAAACGCGATGAAGCTCATCGCGGGGCTGGTGGCGGCGAACAGCGAGAATCCCGTCGCCACGCCGACCCAGGCGCCGAGAACCGTCGGCACCATGGAAAGCGCGAGCAGCCAGTAAGTATTGCGCAGCACCTTGTTGCGCACCTCGACCGAGGTGACACTGCCGTTACGGCCAAAGCTGTAGGGCGATTCGTTCATGGTTTCTCCTTGCTCCAATTGTCTGTCGTTCGTTCAACGGCGAGATGCGTCACATGCGGATGATACGGTCGCCGACTTAAGCCATTCTTAGCGCGTCGGCGCCGGTGATGTGGCGCCTCTAATTGCCACGCCGCCTTTTGCTCCAATATGACCCCGGCGCGCGCCGAATTCAATGGCTCGCCGCCGAATTCGACACAGTCTGCCACGGCGGTCCTCGCACCGTTTGATCCTTACGATGCCGTAAGGTTTCAATCGCAATCATACCTTGCTTCGTGCTACAATTGTCGATTCGTTTTAATCCGTAAACCGTTCATTTTTTGGAGTTTTTCATGGCGATCGAGCGCACCCTGTCGATTATCAAGCCGGACGCAGTGGCAAAGAACGTTATCGGCCAGATCTACAGCCGTTTCGAGAACGCTGGTCTGAAGATCATTGCGTCGCGCATGGTTCACCTCTCGCGCGCAGACGCGGAAAAGTTCTACGCTGTGCACGCTGCACGTCCGTTCTTCAAGGACCTCGTGGAATTCATGATCTCGGGTCCGGTCATGATCCAAGTGCTGGAAGGCGAAAACGCCATCCTGAAGAACCGTGACCTGATGGGCGCGACCGATCCGAAGAAGGCGGATAAGGGCACGATCCGCGCCGACTTCGCGGACAGCATCGACGCGAACGCCGTGCACGGCTCGGACGCGGCGGAAACGGCAGCGCAGGAAGTCGCGTTCTTCTTCCCGGGAATGAACGTCTACTCGCGTTAATCACGCCTGAGACATGCGTTGGTCGCCGCGCCGGACCAACGGCGCGGTCAATCGCGCCGAACGCAGAAATAGTTGTTAAAAAGCAGGAATTGGCGCGAACGGTCCCGGACAACGGTTTGAGCACATCGCCAAACCGGTCCGGGCTTCGCAATCTGGAAATGGCAGAACTCGACATGACGAGCAGCAGCACCGTCAATCTTCTCGATCTCGACGCCGCCGGGCTGGTCGCCTATTGCGGCAGCCTCGGCGAAAAGCCGTTTCGCGCCAAGCAATTGCAGCGCTGGATCCACCAGTTCGGTGCCGACGACTTCGACGGCATGACGGATCTCGCGAAATCGCTGCGCGAAAAACTCAAAGGCCGCGCCACGCTGGCGATGCCCGACATCATCCGCGACCACGTTTCCTCCGACGGCACGCGCAAGTGGCTGATCGACGTCGGCAACGGCAACGCGGTCGAAACCGTGTTCATCCCCGAAGAAACACGCGGCACGCTGTGCGTGTCGTCGCAGGCGGGATGCGCGGTCAACTGCCGGTTCTGTTCCACCGGCAAGCAAGGCTTCTCCCGCAATCTGACGACGGCGGAAATCATCGGCCAGCTGCGCATGGCGGAGTTCGCGCTGCGCAAGTCGCTCGGCCGCGACGTCGGTGGGCCGGGCAAGGGCGAGCGCGTCGTCACGAACGTCGTGATGATGGGCATGGGCGAGCCGATGCTCAATTACGACGCCGTCGTGCCGGCCATGCGCCTGATGCTCGACGACAACGCCTACGGCCTGTCGCGCCGGCGCGTCACGCTGTCCACGTCCGGCGTCGTGCCGATGATGGACCGGCTCGCGGCGGATTTGCCCGTCGCGCTCGCGGTGTCCCTGCACGCGCCGAACGATCCGTTGCGCGACATGCTGGTGCCGCTCAACAAGAAGTACCCGCTACGCGAGTTGATGGCCGCGTGTCAGCGCTACCTGAAGGTCGCGCCGCGCGATTTCATCACGTTCGAATACTGCATGCTGGACGGCGTCAATGACACGGAAGCGCATGCGCGCGAACTGCTCGCCGTCACGCGCGACGTGCCGTGCAAGTTCAACCTCATTCCGTTCAACCCGTTCCCGGAGTCGGGCCTGACGCGCTCGAAGAACGAGCAGATCAAGCGGTTCGCGCAGATTTTGATCGATGCGGGCGTCGTCACGACCGTGCGCAAGACGCGCGGCGACGACATCGACGCGGCGTGCGGCCAGCTCGCGGGCGCGGTGCAGGATCGCACGCGGCTTGCAGAGCGCACGAACCGCGCGGGAAGCAAGGTCATCGAGGTGCGGGCGGTCTGACGGCATCGAATAAGGTCGCCGCACCGGACGCACGCAGACAAGAATGAAGCCAGCGCTCCACAGGGCGCGCAAAGCCGAACATTTTGTTATAAAGCGGTCTGCCATAGCGCCGCAGTTGTATCGTTCAGTGCTTTTTGCACTTCACGGCGCAACAGCGCTATATAGCGATTCGATACGAGGAATTTGGGATGAGTGAGCCGCAACACCCGACGCCTTTCGGCAGTCATACCGGCGATCTTTCTGGCGATCAGCACGACGCCCGAACGCGAGTCGGCGGGGCGGCATCGGACGAGCGCCAGGCGGGGCCCCTGGACTCGCTGCCGGCAGTGGGCGCGCGTCTCGCGCAGCTTCGGCAGGCGAAGGCATGGTCGATCGACGATGTATCGGCGCGCCTGAAGGTTTCGCCGCAAAAGCTGGCCGCGCTCGAAGAAGGCGACATCAGCCATTTGCCGGACCGCACGTTCGCGGCGGGCATCGTGCGCAGCTACGCGAAGATTCTCGGCGCCGATCCGGCACCGTTCACGCAGGCGTTTCGTCGTGACGGCGTGCCGGTCGAGCACAATCTGAAGGTGCCGGCGTCGTCCGGCGCGGGTTTGCCGCGTGGGCGCGTGTCGGTGCCGCTCGGCAACTCTTCGGGCCGCAAGCGGTCGTGGCTGTGGGGCGTGGCGGCGGTGGTCGTCGTGCTCGCTGCGCTCGTCATGTGGCATACGGGCGGCGATTCTTCGGCGTGGCTGGCGCGGCTGAAGGCCGGCGCGACTTCCGCCGCGACGTCGAGCGAGAAGCCCGCCGCGTCGCAAACGGCGACGCCGGACGAAGCAGCCGCGGCCAATACCGGCGAGGCATCGCTGCCTGAAGTGGCGGCAGCGCCCGGCGAACAGCCGATGCCGCGCCCGCTGGGCACGAACGCGCTGCCGGCGTCCTCGTCGACGATCGCGGCGGTGCAGGGCGCGAGCGCCTCGGCAGCGGCTCCGGCGGCGCCGGCTCCGGCTCCCGCATCGGCGGGCAAGACTGCGGCGGCGGCGACTGCGGCATCGGCCACGGCCGCTCCGGCTGCGACGGTCGGCAGCACGGGCACGGGCGCGAATGCCATCGAACTCAAGGTGAAGGAAGACAGCTGGTTCAGCGTGCGCGGCAAGGACGGCAAGGAAGTGTTCTCCGGGCTGGTCCGCGCAGGCAGCACGCAGCGCGTTCAGGGCGAGGCGCCGTTCAAGGTGACCGTCGGCAACGCGAAGGGCGTCGAATCGCTGTCGATCGACAATCAGCCTGTCGATGCCAAGAAGTACTCCGCCGCACGCGGAAACGTCGCGCGCCTGTCGTTGCCCTAAAACGGCAACGAGAGCGGTCTAGAGTTAGCGTCGGCGGTTCAGCGCGGGAAAACGAGGGGCGTCACGGGTCGAGCCGTGCCGCCCGTTTGAGGTTTCAAACAAGCGACGGTCGCTGCGAGCGCAGCCGCCGGTTGCCAAAGGGTTTTTCGATGCAATCCGAAGCTCAATCCCTGATCAGCAGCAAGATTTGTTCGACCGAGCCGGTCTTCGGCGGTCCGTTGCCGCGCCGTTCGTCGCATGCGGTCGACGTGCGCTGGGGCGGCCAGCTCGTGACGATCGGCGGCGACGCGCCCGTGCGCGTCCAGTCGATGACCAACACCGACACCGCGGATGCCATCGGCACCGCGATCCAGATCAAGGAACTCGCGCAGGCGGGCTCCGAACTGGTGCGCATCACGGTGAACACGCCGGAAGCCGCGGCCGCCGTGCCGCATATCCGCGAGCAACTGGACCGCATGGGCGTGACGGTGCCGCTCGTCGGCGACTTCCACTACAACGGCCACTTGCTGCTGCGCGACCATCCCGCTTGCGCCGAGACGCTGTCGAAGTACCGCATCAATCCGGGCAACGTGGGTCAGGGCGCGAAGCGCGACACGCAATTCGCGCAGATGATCGAAGCCGCGATCAAGTACGAGAAGCCGGTTCGCATTGGCGTGAACTGGGGCAGTCTCGACCAGGACCTGCTCGCGCGCATGATGGACGAAAACGCCGCCCGCGCGCAGCCGTGGGAACTGCAAAGCGTGATGTACGAAGCGCTGATCCAGTCGGCGATCGGCTCGGCGGAACGCGCTGTCGAACTCGGGCTGGGCCGCGACAAGATCATTCTGTCGTGCAAGGTGAGCGGCGTGCAGGATCTGATCGCCGTGTACCGCGAACTGGCGAAGCGCTGCAGCTTTGCGCTGCATCTCGGGCTGACCGAGGCCGGCATGGGCTCGAAGGGCATCGTTGCTTCGACGGCGGCGCTTTCCGTGCTGCTGCAGGAAGGCATCGGCGACACCATCCGTATTTCGCTGACGCCCGAGCCGGGCGGCGCGCGCACGGGCGAAGTCGTCGTCGGCCAGGAAATTTTGCAGACGATGGGCCTGCGCTCGTTCACGCCGATGGTCATCGCGTGTCCCGGCTGCGGCCGCACCACGAGCACGCTGTTCCAGGAGCTGGCGTCGCAGATTCAAAGCTATCTGCGCAATTCGATGCCCGTCTGGCGCGACCAGTACCCCGGCGTCGAAAAGATGCACGTCGCGGTGATGGGCTGCATCGTCAACGGGCCGGGCGAGTCGAAGCACGCGAACATCGGCATCAGCCTGCCGGGTTCGGGCGAGAATCCGGCCGCGCCCGTGTTCATCGACGGCGTGAAGGTCAAGACGCTGCGCGGCGAGCGCATCGCCGAGGAATTCCAGCAAATCGTTAGCGACTACGTCGAGCGCACTTACGGCCAGCGCGTCGAGACGTCCGCGGCATCACTATAAATACAGATGACTGAACAGAAGAAACGGCTCGCGAAGCTGAGCGGCGTGAAGGGCATGAACGACATCCTCCCGCAGGATGCCGCGTTGTGGGACTTCTTCGAAAGCACCGTCAAGTCGATGCTGCGCGCATACGGCTATCAGAACATTCGCACGCCGATCGTGGAGCATACGCAGCTTTTCACGCGCGGAATCGGTGAAGTGACCGATATCGTCGAGAAGGAAATGTACAGCTTCACCGACGCGCTCAACGGCGAGCATCTCACCATGCGCCCGGAGAACACGGCGGCCGTGGTGCGCGCGACCATCGAGCACAATCTGCTGTACGACGGCCCGAAGCGCCTGTGGTACATCGGCCCGATGTTCCGCCACGAGCGTCCGCAGCGCGGGCGGTATCGGCAGTTCCATCAGGTCGGCGTCGAGGCGCTCGGTTTCGCAGGTCCGGACACGGACGCCGAAATCATCATGATGTGCCAGCGCCTGTGGGACGACCTCGGGCTGACGGGCATCCGCCTCGAACTGAATTCGCTCGGTCAGGCGGACGAGCGCGCGGCGCATCGCGAGGAACTGATCGCGTATCTCGAAAAACACGTCGATGCGCTCGACGAGGAAGCGAAGCGCCGTCTCTACACGAACCCGCTGCGCGTGCTCGACACGAAGAATCCGGCGATGCAGGAAATCGCGCAGAACGCGCCGAAGCTCGTCGATTTCCTGGGCGACGAATCGCGCAAGCACTTCGAGGGCGTGCAGCGGCTGCTCAAGGCGAACAACATTCCGTTCACCATCAATCCGCGTCTCGTACGCGGCCTCGACTACTACAACCTGACCGTGTTCGAGTGGGTCACCGACAAGCTCGGCGCGCAAGGCACGGTGGCGGGCGGCGGCCGTTACGATCCGCTGATCGAGCAACTCGGCGGCAAGCCGACGGCGGCATGCGGCTGGGCGATGGGCGTCGAGCGCATTCTCGAACTGCTGAAGGAAGAAGATCTGGTGCCGGAAGCGGAAGGCACGGATGTCTACGTCGTGCATCAGGGCGAACAGGCGGCGGAGCAGGCGTTCATCGTCGCGGAACGGCTGCGCGACACGGGCCTCGACGTCATTCTGCATTGCAGCCCGGACGGCGCGCCCGCTAGCTTCAAGTCGCAGATGAAGAAAGCGGATGCGAGCGGCGCGGCGTTCGCGGTCGTGCTCGGCGAGGACGAGTTGGCGCAAGGAACGATCGGCGTGAAGCCGCTGCGCCGTATCGGCGACGAATCGGCCGATGGGCAAAAGAACGCGCAAGTGAACGTTCCGGCGGAAGACTTGACCGAATACCTAATCAATGCGATGGTTGCATCCGCCGACGACGAGGATGCCTAAAAGATAGGCATTGATCGGGTCGAATGGCTACGCGCATCGTGGAGATCGGTTCGATCCCGCCATCGCGCACGGCATGATGGGCAATGAGACGCAGGAAGGAATAGCTGGACGATGAGTTACCACGACGAACAAGAATCACTGGAAAGTGTCAAGGCCTGGTGGGCCAAATGGGGTAACACCACGACGTGGATCGTGCTCGTGGCGCTGATCGCCGCGGCCGCTTTCAACGGCTGGAACTACTGGCAGCGCCATCAGGCGGCCGAGGCTTCGGTGCTCTACGACCAGCTTCAGCAGGCCGCGAACGGCAACGATCAGAAGCTCGTCGCGCGGGTGGCCTCGGACATGGAAGACAAGTTCGGCAGCACGGCTTACGCGCAGATGTCGGCGCTGACGGCGGCCAAGGCGCTGTACACGGCAGGCGACACGGCCGGCGCGAAGGCGCAGTTGCAGTGGGCCATCGACCACGCGAAGGACGACGAGTACAAGCAGATCGCGAAGCTGCGCATGGCGCTCGTGCTGCTCGACGAGAAGAATTACGACGCCGGCCTGAAGCTGCTCGCCGATGCCCCGCTGGAAGCGTTCAAGGGCGTCATCGCCGACCGTCGCGGCGATTTGCTCGCGGCGCAAGGCAAGCGCGACGATGCGCGCATCGCATACAAGACGGCGCTCGACACCTTGCCGAAGAACGACACGGCCACGCGGCAACTGGTCCAGTTCAAGCTCGATGCGCTTGGCGGCTGACCGCCCGCGGCTTCGGGCCGCGCGTCGTTCGAGCGTCGAAGCAATGTCGCCCATCAAGCCGCCGCGCCGCGCGTCGCCTTCGAGCGAATCGCGGCTGCGCCGGTCAACCGAATTCACCCATTCATATTCCGTCCACCGATGATTCATTTGAAACGCTACGCCGTGCCTTTCGCCTGTGCGATGACCGTCCTGCTGGCCGCCTGCGCATCGACCAAGGATGAGCGCCGCGTGCCGACACCGCTCGTCGACATCAAGCCGGTGCTGAACGTCAACCAGGCGTGGAAGGCGAGCGTCGGCAAGGCCGGGCGCTACCTGTTCGCGCCGGTCGCCGTGGGCGACGCGGTCTACGCCGCGGGCGAGAACGGCAGCGTCGCGAAAATCGACGCGAAGACCGGCCAGGAAGTCTGGCGCACGAAGCTCAAGGACGATCTGTCGGCGGGCGTCGGCAGCGACGGCAATCTGACGGCGGTCGGCGGCCTCAAGGGCGCGGTGTACGCGCTCGGGCCCGACGGCAAGCAACTGTGGACGGCCACGGCGCCGGGCGAAATCATCTCGCCGCCGCTCGTCGGCAACGATCTCGTGGTCGTGCGGACCATCGACGGCAAGGTCATCGCGTTCAGCGCGCAGACGGGCGAGCAGAAGTGGATCTTCCAGTTGCGCGCCGTTCCGCTGAACCTGCGCGTGGCTGCCGGCATGACGTTCGCCGGCAATCAGGCGGTGCTCGCGGGCTTCCCCGGCGGCAACTTCGCCGCGATCAACCTGCAAACGGGCGATGCCTTCTGGCAAGCGCCGGTGTCGTATCCGAAGGGCGTGACCGAAGTGGAGCGCATCAACGACGTGACCGGCGCGCCGGGCCTCGTCGGCGCGCAGACGTGCGCGGTGACGTTCCAGGGCAAGATCGGCTGCTTCGACGCGAACTCGGGACGTTCGGTCTGGGAACGGAATTTTTCGAGCGATAGCGGTCTCGCGCAGGATGAGCAAATTGTCGCAGCCGGCGACGACTGGTCGGTCATGAACGCCTTCCGCGCGTCGGACGGCACGCCCGTCTGGAAGAACGACAAGCTGAAAAACCGTCAGGTCAGCGTGCCGTTCATCCTGGGCCGCACGGTCGTCGTCGGCGACTACAAGGGCTTCGTGCATTTCCTGAACGTGGACAACGGCGAGATCGTCGGCCGCGCACCGACCGATGGCAGCGAAATCACGGCCGCGCCGGTGCTGGCGGGCAATACGCTCGTCGTCCAGACGCGCGACGGTGGGATTTACGGCTTCCGTCCGCAGTAAGCTTCACGGCGCTCCGTCCCGGCGGGCCGGAGCGCGAGCAGTACAGGCGCCGTCAGCGAACGGCGCCGCCCGCCCGGGCAGCGTTGCAACAAGAGAGCGCGACACGCGTTTCGCGCTCGACAAGACAGGGCCGCCAGACAGGGCACGAGAAGAAAGCGCGCCAACGCCGCGCGACAACAGCCCGTGGGAAAGAACAACCGGCAATACCGGCGCATCGCGCCGAAGGCCTGACAGCGGCGTGAGCCGCGAAGCGGCAGGCCGAATCCATGCTAATTTTCGACAAGCGCAGTCTTTGCGCAGCGCATGCGGCGAACACGCTGCACCGCACGTTTCGCACTTCGCCTTGCGTTCAACTGTGAACAACATCTGATGAAACCCGTGATTGCCCTCGTCGGGCGCCCCAATGTGGGGAAATCGACTCTTTTCAACCGGCTGACGCGTTCGCGCGATGCGCTCGTCGCCGACTTGCCCGGCCTCACGCGCGACCGCCATTACGGCGAAGGACGCGTCGGCGGCGAGCGTCCGTATCTCGTCGTGGATACGGGCGGCTTCGAGCCGGTCGCGAAGGACGGCATCCTGCACGAAATGGCGCGCCAGACGCGACAGGCCGTGGAGGAAGCGGACATCGTCGTGTTCATCGTCGATGGACGCAACGGGCTCGCGCCGCAGGACAAGTCGATCGCCGACTATCTGCGCAAGACCGGGCGGCCGCTTTTCCTCGTCGTCAACAAGGCCGAGGGGATGAAGTACACGGCGGTCGCGTCGGACTTCTACGAGCTGGGCCTAGGCGACCCGCGCGCGATTTCGGCGGCCCACGGCGACGGCGTCACCGAGATGATCAACGACGCGCTCGACATCGCCTATGCCGATCAGCCGGAGGAAACGGAAGAAGAGAAGGCGCAGCACGGCGTCAAGATCGCGATCGTCGGACGGCCGAACGTCGGCAAGTCGACGCTCGTGAATACGCTGATCGGCGAGGAACGCGTGATCGCGTTCGACATGCCGGGCACCACGCGCGATTCGATTTATGTTGATTTTGAGCGGCAAGGCCGCAAATACACGTTGATCGATACGGCGGGCCTGCGACGCCGCGGCAAGGTGTTCGAGGCCATCGAGAAGTTTTCGGTGGTGAAGACGCTGCAATCGATCTCGGATGCCAACGTCGTGATTCTCCTGCTCGACGCGCAGCAGGACATCTCCGATCAGGACGCGCATATCGCGGGTTTCGTGGTGGAGCAGGGACGCGCGCTCGTTGTCGGCGTGAACAAATGGGACGGGCTGGACTCGCATGTGCGCGAGCGCACCAAGGCCGATCTCACGCGCAAGCTCAAGTTTTTGGACTTTGCTAAATTTCATTACGTCTCGGCGCTCGAGAAAACGGGCATCGGCGCGTTGATGAAATCGGTCGACGACGCCTATGCCGCCGCGATGGCGAAGCTGCCGACACCGAAGCTCACGCGTGCGCTCATCGAGGCCGTGGAGTTTCAGCAGCCGCGCCGTCGCGGGCCGGTTCGGCCGAAACTGCGCTACGCGCATCAGGGCGGGCAGAATCCGCCGATCATCGTCGTGCACGGCAATGCGCTGGATGCGATCACCGATACTTATAAACGGTATCTGGAAGGGCGTTTCCGCGAAACTTTCGGACTGGCCGGCACTCCATTGCGCATAGAGTTCCGCTCGAGCAAGAACCCTTACGCGGACAAGGACTGAGAGCCGCGCGGAGCAAGCGTTTCGGCCGGATTGGCCAGATGGCCGATCTGGTGCGGAAACGAAAATCGGCTATAGTGTAGCGATTGTCGGCGGATCTCTTTTTCTTCGTCCACAATACTTCTAACCTGCAAAAAAACACGGAGTTTGCTATGAGCAACAAAGGGCAATTGTTACAAGACCCGTTTTTGAACGCACTGCGTAAAGAGCATGTGCCGGTGTCGATCTATTTGGTCAACGGCATCAAGCTTCAAGGGAACATCGAATCGTTCGACCAGTACGTCGTGTTGCTCCGAAATACGGTCACCCAGATGGTCTATAAGCACGCCATTTCCACGGTCGTGCCTGCCCGCCCGGTGAATTTCCACCCGGACGCTGAATCGTCCTAACCTCGTTGCGACCGGCGCGCCGTTGCTATTTCAATGCGAACATTAAGCAACTCGCCGGTCGCTTCAAAAACTGTCCAAATCTAATTTGATCAACGCAGCGCTCGTCGGCATCGACTTCGGAAAGATCGATTTCGAAGCCAGTCTTGAAGAACTCAGTCTGCTCGCAGAAAGTGCGGGCGCCCATCCTGCCGTTACGCTCACGGGCCGTCGCTCGAGCCCGGACGCCAAAATGTTCATTGGCAGCGGAAAGGTCGAAGAATTGCGCCTTTCCTGCGAAGCGAACGACGTCGAACTCGTCATTTTCAATCACGCCCTCGCGCCCGCGCAGCAACGCAATCTCGAGATGGCGTTGAACCGCCGCGTGGTGGATCGCACGAGTCTCATTCTCGATATTTTTGCGCAACGCGCCCGCAGCCACGAAGGCAAGCTGCAGGTGGAACTCGCGCAATTGCAATATTTGTCCACGCGGCTGATTCGCGCATGGACTCACCTCGAGCGTCAGAAGGGCGGTATCGGCTTGCGCGGCCCCGGCGAAACGCAGCTCGAAACGGACCGCCGGCTGATCGGCGAACGCATCAAGGCGCTCAAGACGCGTCTTGCCAAATTGCGCCGTCAGCACGGCACGCAGCGTCGTCAGCGGCAGCGTAACCAGACGATGTCGGTGTCGCTCGTCGGTTATACGAACGCGGGCAAGTCCACGCTGTTCAACGCGCTGACGAAAGCCCAGGCGTATGCCGCCAACCAGCTGTTCGCCACGCTCGATACCACGTCGCGCCGCGTGTTCCTCGGCGAGGAAGCGGGGCATGTAGTCGTGTCGGATACGGTCGGCTTCATCCGCGAGTTGCCGCACCAGCTCGTCGCGGCTTTCCGCGCGACGCTCGAGGAAACCATCCACGCGGATTTGCTGCTGCACGTGGTCGATGCATCGAGCGCCGTGCGCCTGGATCAGATCGATCAGGTGAACGAGGTATTGCGGAGCATCGGCGCGGACGGCATCCGCCAGGTTCTCGTCTTCAACAAGATCGACGCCGTGCCCGAACTCGCGGCCCGCGGCGACGCGGTTGAAAGGGATGAGTATGGTAATATTTCGCGCGTCTTTTTGAGCGCACGCACGGGTCAGGGACTCGACGCGCTGCGCGCCGCCATCGCCGAAATCGCTACGGCGGAATCAGGCGAATCCGAAGAAAGCATGCCGAGCGTATTCGCCGAAACGGGCGAGCCGGCACAGACGTCAGAAGCCACGCAATCCACGCAGTCCGGGCCGACCGAAACACACGACGCGAACGCGCAGCCGGAAGACCACCGGCCAGCCGGAGAACGCGAAGGCCACGAGGTTCCCGAGCACGGACACTGAACTGCTCCGTATTACCGACGCGGCATCGAACCGGCTGTCTAATGGTGAATCACCGAGTGAACGATTACAACGAGCGGACTAACAGGCAACGCATGCGTGCCGTCTTTTCGATCAACGATCCGCGCTGGGGGCGGGGCGACGGCGATGGCGTGAAGAACGACTCCAAGCGTCCGCAGGACGGCAAGCGCGGCAACGGCAAGGAAGAAGGCCCGCCGGATCTCGACGAAATGTGGCGCGAGTTCAATCGCCGGATCGCGGGCATCTTCGGCCGCAAGCCCGGCGGCGGCATGCCGCGCGACAACGGACGCGGCACGCGCATCGGCGTGGGCATCGTCATTGGCGTGCTCATCGCCATTTATCTGGGCAGCGGCGTGTTCGTCGTGCAGGACGGGCATGTCGGCGTGGTCTCGCAGTTCGGCCAGTATCGTCAGACGGTCACGCAAGGCATCCACTGGCGTCTGCCTTATCCGTTCCAGTCGCACGATATCGTCGATACATCTCAGGTTCGTTCCGTCGAAATCGGGCGCGGCGCGGCGCTGTCGCAAGGCAACGTGCGCGACGCATCGCTTCTGACGAACGAGGCCGACATTCTCGACGTGCGCTTCGCGGTGCAGTACCAGATCAAGTCGCCGACCGACTTCCTGTTCCGCAGTCTCGATCCCGATCAGAGCGTCACCGAGGCGGGCCAGGCCGCGATCCGCGAAATTGCCGGCGCCGCGATGACCGACGACCTGCTTTACAAGGACCGCGAAGCATTGCGCGCGCGTCTTGCCGAAGCCATCCAGCGCTCGCTCGACGCGTACCGCACCGGCCTGCAAGTGACGGGCGTCACCGTGCAGAGCGTGCAGGTGCCGACGCAGGTGCAGGCGGCGTTCGAGGAGGCATCGCGCGTGCGTCAGGACAACGAACGCGCCCGCGATACCGCCGAGGCCTACGCGAATCAACTGCTGCCGCGCGCGAAGGCGGATGCGGCGAAGACGATCGCGGAAGCGAACGCATACAGCAACCGCGAAGTCACGCAGGCTCAGGGCGACGCCGAGCGTTTCAAGGAGGTCTTCGCGGAATACTCGAAGGCGCCGGCGGTCATTCGTCAACGCATGTACCTGGACACGATGCAGCAGATCTACTCGCGCACCACGAAGGTATTCGTGGACAGCAAGGCAGGCAATAACGTGATTTATCTGCCGCTCGACAAACTGGTCGATGCGAATCGCCAGCAGGCGAAGGACGCAGCGGGCAACGCGGGCAATGCCGCCGCGGCGAGCGCGCCGAATGCGTCCACCGTGCCGGATGCGCAGGTGCGTTCGCAAAACGCGGCGTCCGCGCCGTCGACGGCAGCGCCTGCCAGCGTGGCAAGCGGCGCCAGTGCGGCCAGCGGCGACCCGCTGCGTTCGCGCGATGCGTTCCGCTCGCGCAGCCGTCAAGACGACTTGCAGTAAGGAGCGCGAACATGAATCGAATCATTGCGCTCGTCGTCGCGGTCGTCATCGTGCTGTTCATCGGTTCGTCGATGGTCTTCACTGTCGACGAACGGCATGCCGCCGTCGTCGCCGCTCATGGCGACAGCAATCCGCGTCTCGACGGCCCCGGCCTGCACTTCAAGCTGCCGCCGCCGTTCCAGACGCTCACGCTCATCGACACCCGCACGCTCACCATCGACGAGAGCGGCGCTGACCGTTTCACCACGTCGGACAAGAACGAAGTGCTGGCCAATACGGTGGTCAAGTACCGCGTGGCCGATCCGCTCAAGCTCTTCGTCAGTAACGAGAAGAACACGCAGACCGCGCAGGAGCGGCTGATCGCGCTGGCGCGCACGGCGCTTGCGAGCGCGTTCGCGAATCGTTCGCTGACCGATGCGCTCGGCAATCAGCAGGCGATCGAAACGGAAGCGCTGAAGGCGGTGGAAAGCGCGGCGGCCGCGTTCGGCGTGCAGCTCGTCGATTTGCAGATGACGCGCATCGACTTTCCGTCGGCGGTGGCCGATTCGGTCTACAAGCGCATGATCGCGGCGCGCCAGCAGGCGGCGGCGACCGAGCGCGCGAAAGGCACGGCGGATGCGGACAAGATCAAGGCCGACGCGGAACGCGAGCAGCAGCAGATTCTCGCCGACGCCTACAGTCAGGCGCAATCCATCCGCGGCGAAGGGGACAGCAAGGCGGCGGCCATCGCAGCCGACGCCTATGGCCGCGATCCCCAGTTCTACCAGTTCTATCAGAGCCTCGAGGCTTACAAGAAGACGTTCAAGTCCGGCGACGTGATCGTGGTCGACCCGAGCAGCGATTTCTTCCGTTTCATGAAGAGCCCGAACGGCGGCGCGGATACGTCTGCTGCCGCGGCGAAACGCTGACGCACCCGCGCCGCGCGTCACGAAGCATGAACGATCGCGCGGCGCCTTCTTCCCATAGACATGGTCGAGACGATACTGCTCGCTCTTGCGTTGATGCTGATTATCGAAGGCATGTTTCCCTTCGTGTTTCCCACGGCCTGGCGCGACACGTTCCGCCGTATCGCCGAGCGGCCGCCGCATCACATCCGCATCGGCGGGCTGATCGCCATGGCGCTCGGTCTGATCCTGCTGTGGATCGCCACGTGATTCCGTCCCAGGAACAAAGCGCCCGGCGGCGATCCGCCATTTAGCCTATCTTTTCCCTATTCGCCCATGCGACCCGCGCCGCGAAGCGCGACCAAGCAGGAAACGTATCGATGTCCACCTGGTTACTTCCCGAAAATATCGCCGACGTGTTGCCGTCGGAGGCCCGCAAGATCGAAGAGCTGCGCCGCCGCCTGCTCGACCGGTTCCGCTCGTACGGTTATGAACTCGTCATGCCGCCGATGCTCGAATATCTCGAGTCGCTGCTGACGAGCGGCGGAAGCGACCTCAATCTGCGCACGTTCAAGCTCGTCGATCAGTTGTCCGGCCGCACGCTCGGACTGCGCGCGGACATCACGCCGCAGGTCTCGCGCATCGACGCGCATTTGCTGAACCGGCAGGGCGTCACGCGTCTTTGCTACGCGGGCGTCGTGCTGCACACGCGTCCGCGCGGGCTGCACGCGACGCGCGAGCAGATCCAGATCGGCGCGGAAATCTACGGTCACGCCGGGCTCGAGGCGGACCTCGAAATTCAGCAACTCATGCTCGATTCGCTGCATCTCGCGGGCCTCTCGAAAGTGCGTCTCGATCTGTGCCACGCGGGCGTGCTGGCCGCGCTGCTCGAGCTTGAGCCGGCGGCGGCATCGCTCGGAGAAGCGCTGTACGACGCGCTCGCCAGCAAGGACGTGCCGCGCCTGAACGAACTGACCGCGCATCTCGGCCATGTGCCGCGCGATGCGTTGCGCGCGCTGCCGTCGCTGTATGGCGATGCTTCCGTGCTCGAAATGGCGCGTGCGCGTCTGCCGAATCTGCCGGTGATCGCCCGCGCGCTCGACGACCTCGCGTTCCTCGCCGCCCGGGCGGACGGCGCCGAATTGATGATCGACCTCGCCGATTTGCGCGGCTACGCGTACCACAGCGGCGTGATGTTCTCCGCTTACGTCGACGGCGTGCCGAACGCGGTTGCGCGCGGCGGCCGTTACGACGACGTCGGCTCCGCATATGGCCGCGCACGGCCAGCGACGGGCTTTTCGCTGGACCTGCGCGAAGTGGCGCGCATTTCGCCCGTCGATGCACGCGGCAGCGCGATCCTCGCGCCGTGGAAGCACGAAGAACCGCTGCGCGCGGCCGTCGCGGCGCTGCGCGATGCGGGCGAGGTCGTCATTCAGGCGCTGCCGGGCCACGAACACGATCTCGACGAATTCGCGTTCGATCGCGTGCTCGTCGAGCGAAACGGGCAATGGGCGGTCGAGGAGCGCGTGAATCCGGCTCCTGCCGGCGCCTGACGGCCAAGGACTTTCGCCTTCGTGCGTCTAATCGCGCAAAGGCGACCGAATCGCGGAACGCATCCCGAAAAACTCGGAAACGACCGCGAACATAGGTAAAATGCGTTTTTAACCAGCTAACGAATCAACATGTCTGCCAGTGCAGTGAATGTGAACCCGGGGCGCAATGTCGTCGTGGTGGGCACCCAGTGGGGTGACGAAGGCAAGGGCAAAATCGTCGACTGGCTGACGGACCACGCCCAGGGCGTCGTGCGTTTCCAGGGCGGTCACAACGCCGGCCACACGCTCATCATCGGCGGCAAGAAAACCATCTTGCGCCTCATCCCCTCGGGCATCATGCGCGCGGGCACGGCCTGCTACATCGGCAATGGCGTCGTGTTGTCGCCGCAAGCGCTGTTCAAGGAAATCGACGAACTGGAAGCCGCGGGCATCGACGTCTGCAAGCGCCTGTTCATTTCCGAAGCCGCCACGCTCGTTCTCCCGTACCACGTCGCCATCGACCAGGCGCGCGAAGCCAAGCGCGGCGCCGGCAAGATCGGCACGACGGGACGCGGTATCGGTCCGGCCTACGAAGACAAGGTCGCGCGCCGCGGTCTGCGCGTGCAGGATCTGTTCGACGCGCCGCTCTTCGCCGAGCGTCTGCGTGAAGTGCTGGACTTCCACAACTTCGTGCTGACGAAGTATCTGGGCGCAGCGGAAGTCGATTATCAGGAAACGCTCGATACGATGCTCGGCTACGCCGACCGTCTCGCGCCGATGGTCACGGACGTCTCCCGCCGTCTCTACGACGAAAACCACGCCGGCCGCAATCTGCTGTTCGAAGGCGCGCAAGGCACGCTGCTCGACATCGATCACGGCACGTATCCGTATGTCACGTCGAGCAATTGCGTCGCGGGCGCGGCGACGGCGGGCGCGGGCGTCGGTCCGCAAAAGCTCAACTACATGCTCGGCATCACGAAGGCGTATTGCACGCGCGTGGGCGCGGGCCCGTTCCCGAGCGAACTGTACGACGCGGACAATCCGAATCGCCAGGAACAGGTCGGCGTGACGCTCGCCACCGTCGGCAAGGAATTCGGCTCGGTCACCGGCCGTCCGCGCCGCACAGGCTGGCTGGACGCCGCCGCGCTGCGCCGTTCGATCCAGATCAACGGCATCACGGGTCTGTGCATGACCAAGCTCGACGTGCTCGACGGTCTCGAAGAAGTGAAGCTGTGCGTCGGCTACACGCTCGACGGCAAGCCGATCGACATCCTGCCGCGCGGCGCATCGGAAGTGGCGCGCTGCGAGCCGGTCTACGAGACGTTCGGCGGCTGGAAGGAAAGCACCGTCGGCATCACGCAGTGGGACAGCCTGCCCGCGAACGCGCGCGCCTATCTCACGCGCGTGCAGGAAGTGGCGGGCGTGCCGATCGACATGGTGTCGACCGGTCCCGACCGCGACGAAACCATTCTGCTTCGTCATCCGTTCAAGGTCTGAGCGCACCACGCTTCGACCCTAGCCGGACGCTGTAAAAGAATGTGGCCGCTTAGCGCGGCCACATTTCGTATATAACCGCAGTACGCAATTGAAAGAGCCTCACCATGATCGCGATGACCGACCCGCGTAACGACGAAAAGAACCTCTGGGTCAACTGGGACGAATATCACCGGTTGATCGAACTTCTCGCGCTGAACGTGCACGAGTCGGGATGGAAGTTCGACAAAATCCTGTGCCTGGCGCGCGGCGGCCTGCGCGTCGGCGACCAGCTTTCGCGCATCTACGACCTGCCGCTCGCCATTCTCGCGACGAGTTCGTATCGCGAAGCGGCGGGCACGCAGCAGGGCGATCTGGACATCGCGCAGTACATCACGATGACGCGCGGCGAGTTGTCGGGCAACGTGCTGCTCGTCGACGATCTCGTCGATTCCGGCGTCACGCTCGCGCGCGTGCAGGATCATCTGAAGGAGCGTTATCCCGCGATCACGGCGGTGCGCTCCGCGGTGCTGTGGTACAAGGCGTGCTCGAAGGTCAAGCCCGACTATCACGTGCAGTTTCTCGAAACGAACCCGTGGATACATCAGCCGTTCGAGGAATGGGACACCGTGCGTCCGCATAATCTCGGCGCGTGGATCAAGCGCGGCACGCAAAACGGCCGCGTGTAACACGTATCGAAGCATCGAAACATCGCCGTTGCGCCGGGCGTTTCGCCCGAAGCAACGGCGTTTTGCTTTTTCTGCGGCCGCTCGAAGCAAACGCGATGTAACGCACGCGCGATCCCGCCGACACCCACGGGGCACGATGCTAAACTCTCACTCGCGTCTCTCGTGGCGCGTCCGCAACATGCGAGAGGGCGTCTATGCGTGCGACGTTAGATAGAATGGCGTTCGGTTTTCTTCCGCTCTGGACGGATATCTCGCTTTTATGACTAACATGACTCACGCGCAAGAGCGCAAACAGCCTTTGCCATCGCTTGCGCTCGCGGCCATCGGCGTCGTCTTCGGCGACATCGGCACGAGTCCCCTCTACGCTCTGAAGGAAGCCTTTAGCCCGACGCACGGCATCGCGCTTTCGGAAGCGTCCATCCTCGGCGTCATCTCCTTGCTGTTCTGGGCCATCGTCATGGTGGTGGCCGTCAAATACGTGCTCTTCGTCATGCGCGCCGACAACAACGGCGAGGGCGGCGTCTTCGCGATGATGACGCTCGCGCTGCGCAGCGTGAAAGATCCCGGCCGTCTATCCGGTGTGCTGATGATGCTCGGCATCTTCGGCGCATGCATGTTTTATGGCGATGCCGTCATCACGCCGGCGATGTCGGTGATATCGGCGGTGGAAGGTCTCGAGATCGCCGCGCCGAAACTCTCTCCCTACGTGATCCCCATCACGATGGTGATCCTTGTCATGCTGTTCTGGATCCAGCGTCATGGCACCGCCGTCGTCGGCAAGCTCTTCGGGCCGATCATGCTGGTCTGGTTCCTGACGCTCGCCGGGCTGGGCGCTTATCACATCGCGATCGCGCCGGGCGTGCTGGTCGCGCTGAATCCGTATTACGCGTTCTCGTTCATGGCCGATCACGTGTTGCAGGCGTATATCGTGCTGGGCTCGGTCGTGCTGGTGCTGACGGGCGCGGAAGCGCTCTACGCCGACATGGGTCACTTCGGCGTCAGTCCCATTCGTTACGGCTGGTACGGGCTCGTGATGCCGTCGCTTTTGCTGAATTATTTCGGGCAAGGCGCGCTCTTGATGCATTCGCCGAAGGCCATCGAAAGCCCGTTCTTTCTGCTCGCGCCGGACTGGGCGCTGCTGCCGCTCGTGATTCTCTCGACGATCGCCACCGTGATCGCATCGCAAGCCGTGATCTCGGGCGCGTATTCGCTGACGAGTCAGGCCATTCAGCTCGGCTACGTGCCGCGCATGAAGATCCTGCATACGTCCGAACTGGCGATCGGGCAGATCTATATTCCGCTCGTCAACTGGATGCTGCTCTTCATCATCCTGTGCATCGTGGTCGGGTTCAAAAGCTCGGAGAATCTGGCCGCCGCTTACGGTCTCGCCGTGACCGCGACGATGCTCGTGACCACCATCCTCGTGTCCGTCGTGATGACGAACCTGTGGGGATGGAACCGCTTTCTCGTCGGCGCGATGATCGCCGTGTTTCTCGTCATCGATATCGGCTTCTTCGGCGCGAGCCTCTTGAAGATCGAGCAGGGCGGCTGGCTGCCGCTGTGCATCGGCGGGGCGCTCTTCTTCCTGCTGATGACCTGGTACAAGGGCCGCATGATCGTGAAGGATCGCACGGCCGCCGACGGCATCCCGCTCATGCCGTTCCTGCAGGGTCTGCTTGCGCATCCGCCGCATCGCGTGTCGGGCACGGCCATCTATCTCACCGGCAGCGATTCGCTCGTGCCCGTGAGCCTCTTGCACAATCTGAAGCACAACAAGGTGCTGCACGAGCGGACCATCTTCCTCAACTTCATTACGCGCGATATCCCTTATGTGGACGACGCGCATCGGCTGGAAGTGAAGGACGTGTCGGGCGGGCTCTTTCTCGTGAAGGCCGCGTATGGTTTCAATGAAACGCCCGACGTGAAGGCGGTGCTCGAACAGATCACGCGCACCCACGCGATGACCTTCGAACTGATGGACACGTCGTTCTTCATGGCGCGCGAAACGGTGGTGCCGACGGAACTGCCGGGCATGTCGGTGTGGCGCGAGCGCGTGTTCGCGTGGATGCATCAGAACGCCGCGAAGCCGACCGATTTCTTCAGTATTCCCGCGAATCGCGTCGTGGAACTGGGGACGAAGATCGAGATCTGAGCGCGTCCGCGTTTCGTTCCAGCGATAAAAAACCCACGCCGAAGCGTGGGTTTTTTACTTGCCAGCGTACTTCCTCACCGTTTCAGTTTTGCGAAAGCAGCAGCCATTGCGCCGGCCGGTTCCTGCTCGCGGCGTTGACCGGAGCGCGCATCCCGCCCGCCGCCTGAAGAACGCCGATCCTGTCCGCCGCGCGCCGATGATCCGGCGCCACCGCCCGTCGATGCCGGCGCGAAATCGTCGTCGAGGCGCATGGTCAGCGAAATGCGCTGGCGCTTCACATCGGTTTCGAGCACCTTCACCTTGACGACCTGGCCCGCCTTCACGACTTCGTGCGGGTCCTTGATGAACTTGGTCGACATTGCCGATACGTGCACGAGGCCATCCTGATGCACGCCGATATCGACGAACGCACCGAACGCCGCCACGTTCGTCACGACGCCTTCCAGCACCATGCCCGGTGCGAGATCGGAGATTTTCTCGATGCCTTCGCGGAAGGTCGCGGTCTTGAACTCGGGGCGCGGATCGCGGCCCGGCTTTTCCAGCTCGGCGAGAATGTCGCGCACGGTCGGCAGACCGAAACGATCGTCGACGAACTCGGCCGGCGAAAGGCCCGCGAGCGCTTCGCGCTTGCCGAGCACATCGCCGACGTGCTTGTTGATCCTGGCAAGAATGCGCTGCACGACCGGATACGCTTCCGGGTGCACCGAAGAGCGGTCGAGCGGATTCTCGCCGTTGTTGATGCGCAGGAAGCCGGCGGCCTGCTCGAACGTCTTGTCGCCGAGCCGCGGCACCTTGCGCAGATGCTCGCGCGACGGGAACGGCCCGTTCGCATCGCGATAGTCGACGATATTGCGCGCGAGCGTCGCGTTCAGTCCCGACACGCGCGCGAGCAGGGCGACGGACGCCGTGTTCGCATCGACGCCGACGGCATTCACGCAGTCCTCGACGACCGCATCGAGCGAGCGCGCCAGTTCGCGCTGATTCACGTCGTGCTGATACTGCCCCACGCCGATGGCCTTCGGCTCGATCTTCACGAGTTCGGCAAGCGGGTCCTGAAGACGCCGCGCGATCGACACCGCGCCGCGCAGCGAGACATCCAGCTCCGGAAACTCCTTCGCCGCGAGTTCCGATGCCGAATACACCGACGCGCCCGCTTCCGAAACCACGATCTTTTGCAGCTTCAAATCCGGATGCTTCGCGATGAGTTCGCTCGCGAGCTTGTCCGTCTCGCGCGACGCCGTGCCGTTGCCGATCGACACCAGTTCGGCCTGCGTTTCACGCGCGATCCGCGCGAGCTTCGCAAGGGAGCCGTCCCAGTCGCGGCGCGGTTCGTGCGGATAGATGGTGTCGGTCGCGAGCAGCTTGCCGGTGCGATCGACGACCGCGACCTTCACGCCCGTGCGCAGGCCCGGATCGAGACCGATCACCGCCTTAGGACCGGCCGGCGCGGCGAGCAGCAAGTCCTTCAGATTGCGCGCGAAGACGCGAATCGCTTCGTGCTCGGCTTCCTCGCGCAATTGCGTGAGCAGTTCGTTTTCGATGTGCGGCTGCACCTTCACGCGCCAGCACCAGCGGCAGACGTCGGAGAGCCATTTGTCGGCGGCGCGCCCGCGATTCGCGATGCCGAAGTGCTGCGCGATCATCGCTTCGCCCGGATGCGGCACTTGCACGTCCAGTTCCTCCCCGAGGCCGAGCTTCACGGACAGCACGCCCGCGTTGCGTCCGCGGAACAGCGCGAGCGCGCGGTGCGACGGCACGGTGCGGATGGTCTCGCTGTAGTCGTAGTAATCGCGGAACTTCTCGCCTTCCTCGCCTTCCTTGCCGTCCATCACGCTCGACATCACGAGCCCCTGATTGAACAGATAGTCGCGCAGCTTGCCGAGAATTTCGGCCGTTTCGCCGAACTGCTCGGAAAGAATGTCGCGTGCGCCGTCCAGCGCGGCTTTGGTGTCGGCGACGCCTTTCTCGGCATCGACGAACTTCGCGGCTTCGGCTTGCGGATCGAGCGTCGGGTCGGCGAGCAGCGCCTGGGCGAGCGGTTCCAGACCGGCTTCGCGGGCGATCTGCGCGCGCGTGCGGCGCTTCGGCTTGTACGGCAGATAGAGATCTTCGAGCACCTGCTTGCTGTCGGCGCCTTCGATCGCGCCGCGCAACTCGCCGGTCAGCTTGCCTTGCTCGTCGATGCTTTGCAGGATCGCCGCGCGGCGGCCTTCCAGCTCGCGCAAGTACAGCAGGCGTTCTTCGAGCGTGCGCAGTTGCGTGTCGTCGAGATTGCCGGTCACTTCTTTCCGATACCGGGCGATGAACGGGACAGTCGAACCTTCGTCGAGAAGCTGCACGGCGGCGGCGACCTGGCGCGGCTGCACGGTGAGTTCGGTGGCGATGCGCTGTACGATCTTGAGTGCTACGGTTTCCGTCATGATTCTGCGCTGTCTGCTGGCTCGTCAGGGATGCGGCGGCGGCGCGAGGACCGGCGTGCGTGGAACTGCGTGGGCGTGCGGCGGGCAAGCGCCACCGGGTGCCGTGACGAGCGATGGGCCGGGTTGCTGAGCGGGGCATTTTGCCATAAATGCCGGAGCGCTCCGGCGCGCGGTGATAGAATTTCGGGACCGCGCAAGCCCTTTATCCACCTTCGCGCACCTGATTCCCTATCACGTTGTCGTTCATCAATTTGCTCAACTTTCGCCTTCCAAAGGCCGCGCCGATGGCCGTGGCCGTATCGTCGATCGGCGTTCTCGTCGCTCTCGTGACGCAGCCGGGAATCGCGCAGACGGCGAGGCCGATCGATCCGTCGACCTCGGTGAGCGCGCAGCCGCTCGATTCGGCCAGCAGCGCCGACAAGGCGGACGAGGCGCTGCGTGCCGAATATGACCGGCGTCAGAAGGCGCTCGACAAGCGCACGTCGGAGAACGATTACCGCTACGGCGTCAAGCAGCACGACTGCTACAGCAAGTTCTTTGTCAACCATTGCCTCGACAATGCGCGCACCGAAATGCGCGAGACGCGTCAGCAGATCCGGCAGGAACAGCTCGCGCTCGACGACGAACAGCGCACCGAGCGCGCGAAAGAGCGCGACCGGCAAAGCGCGCTGAAGCAGGCGCAATACGACGCGGAAGCGCCGCAACGCGCGGCCAACGAGAAGGCGAATCAGCAGGCGTACGAGGACAAGCAGCGGCAGAATGCGCTCGCCGCCGCGCAACGCACGGCCGAAGCGCCGCAGCGTGCGGCCAACCAGGCGGCCTACGACCAGAAGCAGGCGGATTACCAGAAGAAACTCGACGAGGCGCGTGCGCGCGGCGTCGCGGAAGCGCAGGAACGCGACCAGAAAGCGCAGCGTTTCGAGCAGAAGCAGCAGGAAGCCGCGCAGCATCGCGCCGAAGTGGAAGCGCGCCAGAAGGAAGCCGCGCGCAAGCAGCAGGAAAAAGCACAGCAGGCACAGCAGGCGCAGCAGGAACAGCAGCGTCAGGAACAGTTGAAACAGCAGCAACAGCAGCAGGGCAAGTAACGCCAGATCGATAGATCGGAGCCGGGTGCCCAAGCACTCGCTCTGGCCGACAGGAGGCGAGCATGCAGCAGCGCTTGAACGCACCCCGACAATCCGCCGTCGATGCCGCTTTGCTTCGCGATCGCATCGCGCAGTTGCAGGAAGAGCATCACGGCCTGGACACGCTGATCGGCAAGCTGTCCGGCATCGACGACCTCGAGTTGCGCCGCCTGAAAAAGCGCAAGCTCAAGGTCAAGGACACGATCCTTCTGCTGCAATTGCAGTTGGACACGGACCCGCACTGAACCGCCTGACGACGCGCCGAAGCAGCCGTTCGCCGGCGGTACGCACCGCCGGCGGCGCGGCGCATCGCACGAAACCCGCAGTATCCGCAGGATCTAGCTCCTTTTGAACACTCCCGTCCACACTCCCGATCCCGAGAGCACGCCGTTCGCGCTGACCGACAAGCGCCGCGTCGAACTCGATGCGATTTTCTCCGCCGATGGCCTGCTCGCGCGCGCCATCGACGGCTACCGGCCGCGCGCATCGCAGATCGAAATGGCGTGCTCCGTCGCGGCCGCGATGGAAGCCTCCGGCCGCGCGATGCCGGAGCCCGCGATGTTCGAAGCGCAGCGCCGTCCGGCGCGCAAGCTCGGGCCATCGGACAAGCCGCACGCGCCCGACGAGCCGCCCGCCGACGACGTCGGCATCGCGAGCGCGAAGGCGGCGATCGACGGCGGCGAAAACACGCTGATCGTGGAAGCCGGCACGGGCACCGGCAAGACCTACGCGTACCTCGTCCCGGCGATGCTCTGGGGCGGCAAGGTCATCGTCTCGACCGGCACGAAGCATCTGCAGGACCAGCTTTTCCAGCGCGACATCCCGACGGTGCGCGACGCGCTCGCCGTGCCCGTCTCCGTGGCAATGCTCAAGGGCCGCGCGAACTACCTCTGTCATTACTATCTGGAGCGCACCGCCGACAACGGCCGCCTGCCGTCGCGCCAGGACACGTCGCATTTGCAGGAGATCGTGCGCTTCGCGAAGATCACGCGTACCGGCGACAAGGCCGAGCTTGCGAGCGTGCCCGAGAATTCGCCGGTCTGGTCGATGGTCACGTCCACGCGCGACAACTGTCTCGGCCAGGAATGCCCGCATTACAAGGATTGCTTCGTGATGCAGGCGCGCAAGGAGGCGCAGCAGGCGGACGTGGTCGTGGTGAATCACCATCTGTTTTTCGCCGACGTGATGCTGCGCGACACCGGCATGGCCGAGCTTCTGCCGATGGCGAACACCATCATCTTCGACGAAGCGCATCAGTTGCCCGAGACCGCGACGCTCTTCTTCGGCGAGACGCTTTCGACGACACAGTTCCTCGAGCTTGCGCGCGACACGGTCGCCGAAGGGCTGAGCCACGCACGCGACGCCGCCGACTGGACCAAGCTCGGCGCCGCGCTTGAACGCGCCGCGCGCGACCTGCGGCTCGCGTTCAAGGAAGATTCGGCGCGCTTTTCGCTCGGCCAGCTTCCGGACAATCATCCGCTCTTCGACGCGCTCGACACGCTGGAGACGCATCTCGATGCGCTCGCCGCGGCGCTGTCGTCGCATGCGGAGCGGGCGGAATCGTTGCAGGCGCTCGTGCGACGCGCGCGCGAGTTGCAGGATCAGCTTTCGGGCTGGACCACGCCGCCGACGCCGCTGGAGCGCGCCGTCGTGGAAGACGAGGCCACCGCGAAGGAAGCCGCGAAGGAGGAGCCGAACGAGATGGTGCGCTGGATCGAAGTGTTCTCGCACACGGTTCAGTTGCACGAGACGCCGCTATCGGTCGCGCCGATTTTCGCGAAGCAGCGCGCCGGCGTGCCGCGCGCGTGGATCTTCACGTCGGCGACGTTGTCGGTGCGCGGCGACTTCACGCACTACGCGGCGCAGATGGGTCTGAATTCGCGCCGCTCGATGACGCTGCCGAGTCCCTTCGACTACCCGTCGCAAGGGCTGTTGTACGTGCCGCGCAATCTGCCGCAGCCGTCGTCGCCGCAATTCACCGACGCCGTCTTCGAAGCCGCGCTGCCGGTGATCGAGGCGGCGGGCGGCGGCGTGTTCGTGCTGTGCACCACGCTGCGCGCGGTGGATCGCATCTCGACGCGCCTGCGCGATGTCATGGAGCGTCGCGGCTGGGACAATCCGCTGCTCGTTCAGGGCGATGCGAGCCGCACTGAACTGCTCGACCGTTTCCGCGCGTATGGGAACGCGATTCTCGTCGGCAGCCAGAGCTTTTGGGAAGGCGTCGATGTGCGCGGCGATGCGCTCTCGCTCGTCGTCATCGACAAGCTGCCGTTCGCGCCGCCCGACGATCCCGTGCTCGCCGCCCGGCTCGACGCGCTCACGAAGAAAGGGCTGAGCCCGTTCGCGGTGCATCAGTTGCCGCAGGCGGTCATTACGCTCAAGCAGGGCGCGGGCCGTCTGATTCGCGCGGAAACGGATCGCGGCGTGCTGATGATCTGCGACACGCGTCTCGTCGACAAACCCTATGGCCGGCGCATCTGGCAAAGCCTGCCGCCGTTCAAGCGCACGCGAGAACTCGACGTGGTGCGCGCGTTCTTCAGCGATTCGCCGAATTCGGCAGTGGAACTGGCCGACTAACGCGGTTGGCGATGCGCTCGATATTGGCGATCGCCTGAGCGATCCGCGCGCTGGCGTCGGGTCCGGACGGCGTGGGCTTCGGTGCGTGCCGGAAGCGCATCGATTGGCTGCCGTAGGCGTCGCCATACGTGGGCTTTGCTTGTTGCGGCCTGCGGTTCGCGGGGCGGTCGTTCGCTTTGGGACGAGGCTTCTCTGCCACGGCCGGCGCGCCCGCGATATCCGCGACGATGCGCGCGTTCGTGCTCGTGCCCGCCTTGATGCGGATGCCGTTCGCCGCGAGCACGCCGTTCACTTCGGCCAGCAAAGGCTTGGCCAATCCCTGCGACTGCAGAAAATCCCGGAATTGCTGGATCGCGCGTGCGTCGGGCGCGGGTCCGCTCGCGGCATCGATGCGCGTGAAGCGCTGCACCGCGATGCTGTCGATGAGCGCGTCCGCGCATCCGCGATCGGACAAGCCGAGCCAGCTCTGAACCAAGCACACGCGCAACATGCGCTCGACGGCATCGGTGCAAAGCTGCGCATCGCCGTCCTTTGCGCCGTTTGCGCAGTGCCGTTCGACGATCGCGCACAAGCTCGGCCACGGCAGGAGATGGTCCATCGTGTCGAGGAATTCGTCGCGCTGGGTGCGCATCGGAAGAGTCGTCGGAAGCGTTTCGTCGCCGGTAGCGGGTGTTGCCATGCTGATCTCGTGTCAAAACCTGTCATGCTCAGACGACGCGCCATCGCGCGTTCGATGCCTGACTGAAATCTGAGGATTGCTAAATTTTGTTGCCAAAGCTCAAAATTTTGAGCAAAAAAATAGGGCGATCGAACGCCCTTGTCGAAAGGCCGGCGCGAGGCGCCGGCTGTTTCCGCGAAGATTACCAGATCTGATACCAGGGCTTGTCGGTGCCCGCGCGGCGCTTGCCGGTGACATACGGGCTGTCCGGGAACGTCGCGGCGAGCACGCGCTTGGTGTCGTCGGCGAGTTGCGGCTGGTCGAGACGCTGGTACGACATCATCATGATGTGCAGCGCGTCTTCGGTTGCCGGCGCGTTCTTGTATTCGCGAATGGCGAGCTGCGCGCGGTTGATCGCCGCCACATACGCGCCCCGGCGATAGTAATAATCGGCGGCATGCACTTCATGTGACGCGAGCGCGTTCACGATATAGCGCATGCGCTGCGCGGAATCCGGCGCGTACTTGCTTTGCGGATATTTGTCCACGACGACCTTGAACGCGTCATACGACTCGCGCAGCGACTTGGGATCGCGCTCGCTCATGTCCTGACCGGAGAAGCGGCCGAAGAGACCGAGGTCGTCGTTGAAGTGGATCATGCCCTTGAGATAGTACGCGTACGAGATCTCGGGATGATCCGGATGCAGACGGATGAAGCGGTCGATGGCCTGGTCCGCTGCGGCGGTTTCGCCGTCCTTCCAGTTGCAGTACGCGACGTTGATCTGCGCCTGCTGCGCGAAGTGGCCGAACGGATCACGCCCTTCGAGCGCCTCGAAGTACTTGGCGCACTTGCCCCAGTCGCTGCCGGATAGCGCGTCCTGGGCCTCCGTATATAATTTGTTGTTGTTCCAGAGTGCCGTTTCGTCGGTCTTCTCAGGCAGGCCGTGACAGGCCGTGACGATGGCGACGCTCGCGGCCAGCGCCAGATACTTGATCGATTGCCGCATCGATTGATGAATGGTGTTGAAGGCTCGCATCAGTGCTTGCTTGTCCTGGCTATTACTGGCTGATTCTCGCTGTTTGCAGCTGTGATTCCGGTGCAGTCTCTCCGCGCGGCATGCCCTTCGGTGCCGTTGGATGCCGTCCGGTCGACCGCGACTCGCAGAATGCGCGATGACGTTGAAACGTCATTGAAGGCATCGACCACGCGCTACTTCACCGGAACAGTTCTTCGGGATGTTCCCGTAAATCTTCTTCAAATGACCCGCTCAAGTACTCGTCGTACCAAAGAACAACTCAAAGATTATAGCCGATGCGATGCAGCCGACGACTCGGCATTGCCCGAATCGGCGCGCGGCGCGGACCCGGCGGCATCCGCCGTCGACACGCGCACGGCCCGCGTCCCCGACGAACTCGCGGGCGACCGGCTCGACAAGGTGCTCGCCAAGGTCTTCCCGGAGTTCTCGCGCAGCCGCTTGCAGGGCTGGATCGAGGAAGGGCGCGTGCTCGTGGATGGCGCGAACGCCAAGGTGCGCCAGCCGGTGCCGCTCGGCGCGACCATTTCGCTCGTGCCGGACCTGCTGCCCGAGCAGCTAGCGTTCACGCCGGAGCCGGTGCCCCTGCATATCGTGTATGAAGACGACGCGCTCGTCGTCGTCAACAAGCCGGCGGGCATGGTCGTGCATCCGGCGGCGGGCAACTGGAGCGGCACGCTCCTGAACGGCCTCTTGCATCGATACGGCGACGCCGCGGCCGGCCTGCCGCGCGCGGGCATCGTGCATCGGCTGGACAAGGAAACGTCCGGGCTGATGGTCGTCGCGCGCACGCTCGAAGCGCAAACCGACCTCGTGCGCCAGTTGCAGGCGCGCACGGTGAAGCGCCGTTACGTCGCGTTCGTGTGGGGCAACATGCGCGAGGACGGCACGATCGACGCGCCCATCGGCCGCGATCCGCGCGAACGCACGCGCATGGCCGTCGTGCAGAGCGCGGCGGGCAAGCCGGCGCGCACGCACTTTCGGACCATCGACCGCGCGGTCTGGAAGGGCCAGCCCGTGAGCGCGATCCACTGCGATCTCGAAACCGGCCGCACGCATCAGATTCGCGTGCATTGCGCGCACGTCGGCCATCCGCTTCTGGGCGACCCGGTCTACGGACACGCGCGCGGCAAGCGTTCCGTGACGCCGCTGCCGAACGGCTTCGCGCGTCAGGCGCTGCACGCGTGGCGGCTCGGGCTGATTCATCCGCTGACGGGCAAGGACGTGCACTGGCGCGCGGACGTGCCCGACGACATGGCGACGCTTTCCGCCGAACTGGGCTTCGGACGCGACGACGACATCGAATTCGACGAAGAAGACGACGACTTCGCGCAGGTCTACGAGATCGGCGATGACGACTGGGACGAAGACGACGATTACGAGGACGACGAAGCATGACCGATTCCCACGCCCGCGCTGAGGCCGCACTGGACCCCCGGCATTGCCTGTGGCCGGACTGGCGCGTGTCGCCGCGCGTTCGCGCATTCGTGACGACGCGCGCAGGCGGGGTGAGCGCCGCGCCCTACGATGGCGGCGCGCCCGGCGCGGGTGGCCTGAATCTCGGCCTTTCCACCGGCGATGCCCCCGACGCCGTGCAGGAAAACCGCCGCCGCGCGCTCGCGCTCACCGGCGCGCCGCATGCGGCGTGGCTCCAGCAGATTCACGGCGCAGCGGTCGAAGACGCGCACGCGGTCATCGGCGCATCGAAGCCCGTCAGCGCGGATGCGAGCGTGACGGATCGCGCGGGCGTCGTGTGTGTCGTTATGACGGCCGATTGCCTGCCCGTGCTTTTCTGCGACGACGAAGGCCGCGCGGTCGGCGCGGCGCACGCGGGGTGGCGCGGACTGGCTGCGGGCATCATCGAAAAGACGGGGGAGCGCGTTGCCGCGCTGGCGGGCGCGCCGGCATCGAAACTGAATGCGTACCTCGGGCCGGCCATTGGACCGGCGGCGTTCGAAGTCGGCGAAGACGTGCTGGATGCGTTCGTCGCCGCGTCAGACCCGATTCATCGCGATGCCACCGCCGCCGCGTTCCGGCCGACAGGCAGCGACGGCAAATACATGGCGGACATTTATGCGCTCGCGCGCCTGCGACTCGCCGGCCTGGGCCTCGACGCGGCGCGCATTCATGGCGGCACGCATTGCACGGTCACGGAAAAAGAGCGATTTTATTCGTATCGGCGCGACCGCATAACCGGCCGCATGGCAGCAATGATCTGGCTTGCCGATTAATTCATCCGCAATTTGATTGACGATTTTCAACCCCGGCGGGGAAGCCTTTTCTCCGATGGGGGAAAACGATAATTATAAAAATATCGCACTGCGGCAAAATCGGGACGAAGCATTGACATGCTCGACACCCTAGAGCAAGAATGTTCCCGGAATTCATTCAATCGGGCACGGCGTAGCAAGGCAATTCTTGCCACGCGCATTTGAGGCGCACCCATATTTGCGCGCTGGTCGAGACGCCCGGCAATGCCTGCATCACAATCAGTCTTGCGAGACTCAGAGGTCAAAGGCGGGTATGGCTTCCAAAACTTCTTCTTCATCTTCCCGCTCCAGTACGGCCGACAGCAACGCGGCACCTTCATCAGCCGAAGCGACTGGCGTACAGCAGGCGTTCGAGCAATGGCTCAACGCGTGGCGATCCGTGGCCGATCCCGGTCAATGGGCCAAAATCACTGAGCAGACGAATCAGGCGGCGAGCGCATTTACGGCGAACGCGGCCGATGGCGCCAAAGCCGGCATGCCAGGATTGGGTGCTTTGCCGTTTCCGGGTTTCGGCGGCTTTCCGAATGCCTTTCCGAACGGATTTCCGACTGCGTTTCCGACCATCGCCAGCATGCCGCAGATGCCGGACATGACGAAGATGAACGGTCTCGCGGAATTCGCGAAGCTCGCGAGCAGCATGCCGGGTTTCGGCGCGGCGATGCAGGGCTTGCCGACCTTGCCGAAAATTCCGACCGCCGCCATTCCGCCCGAACGGCTGCATCAGCTGCAAAGCGATTACACGCGCGATGTCGCCGAACTCCTGAAGCAGGCGAGCGAACAGAACATCGACGCATCGGCGCTCAAGGACCGGCGCTTCACCGACACCGCGTGGCAATCGACGCCCGCGTTCGCATTCACCGCCGCGTGGTATCTGCTGAACGCGCGCTATCTGCAGGAACTCGCCGACGCGATCCAGAGCGACCCGAAGACGCGCGAGCGCATCCGCTTCGCCGTGCAGCAATGGGCGGCGATGGCTTCGCCGAGCAATTTCCTCGCGCTCAATCCGGAAGCGCAGAAGGCGCTCATCGAAAGCAAGGGCGAGAGTCTGCGCCAGGGCATGCTGAATCTGCTCGGCGACTTGCAGCGCGGCAAGATTTCGCAATCGGACGAATCGCGGTTCATGGTCGGCAAGAACATCGCGACCACCGAAGGCGCGGTCGTGTACGAGAACGAACTCGTGCAACTGATTCAATACAAGCCGCTCGCGCCGAAGGTCTATGCGCGGCCCTTGCTGATCGTGCCGCCGTGCATCAACAAGTTCTATATCCTCGATCTCTCGCCGGAAGGCTCGCTCGTGCGCTACGCGCTCGAATCGGGGCAGCAGGTGTTCATCCTGTCGTGGCGCAACGCGAACCAGTCGATCGCGCACAAGACCTGGGACGACTTCGTGCAGCAAGGCGTGATCGAAACGATGGCCGTCGTGAAGGACATCACGCGCGCGGACAAGATCAACACGCTCGGCTTCTGCATCGGCGGAACGCTGCTCGCGACGGCGCTCGCGGTGGAGAAGGCGCGCGGCAACGAGCCGGCGGCATCCATGACGCTGCTCACGTCGATGCTCGATTTCTCCGACACCGGCGTGCTCGACGTATTCGTCGACGAGGCGCACGTGCAGATGCGCGAACAGGCGATCGGCGGCAAGAACGGCGCGCCGGCGGGACTGATGCGCGGCATCGAGTTCGCCAACACGTTCTCGTACCTGCGGCCGAACGATCTCGTGTGGAATTATGTCGTCGACAATTACCTGAAGGGCCGCACGCCGCAAGCGTTCGACCTGCTGTTCTGGAACAGCGATTCGACGAATCTGCCCGGCCCGATGTGCGTCTGGTATCTGCGCAACACGTACCTCGAGAACAAGCTGCGCGAGCCGGGCGCGCTGACCGTGTGCGGCGAGTCCATCGACTTGTCGAAGCTGGACGTGCCGACGTTCATCTACGGTTCGCGCGAAGACCATATCGTGCCGTGGAAATCGGCGTATGCTTCGGCGCCCATCCTTTCGGGGCCGCAGACGTTCGTGCTCGGCGCGTCGGGGCATATCGCGGGCGTGATCAATCCGCCGTCGAAGAACAAGCGCAGCTTCTGGCAGATCGACAGCGCCGACGGCAAGCTCCCCGACGACCCCGACGCGTGGTTCGAAGCCGCGAGCGAGCATCCGGGAAGCTGGTGGCCGACGTGGTCGGAATGGCTCGCCGCGAACGCGGGCGAGCAGGTGAAGCCGGGCGCATCGCTCGGGTCGAAAGATCATCCCGTTATCGAGGCCGCGCCAGGCCGTTATGTGCTGGAGCGCGACAGCTGATCGGCGCGCAGGCGGGAATGGCGACTGTGCGCGAAGCCGCATAGGCACTCACGAAACGGCATTAACATTCGATGCCAAAGGAAACTGAAATGACTGACGTAGTGATCGTATCGGCCGCGCGTACAGCGGTCGGCAAGTTCGGCGGCTCGCTCGCGAAAATCGCGGCGCCG
>NZ_FCNV02000022.1 GCF_001544615.1 Caballeronia concitans | reverse complement strand
GCTGTTGATACTGAGTTCTTTCGTGCATCGCAACACCTTATACGAAACGGGTGTTGCACTTCGGATTTGAGGCCGCCATGTTTATTGTGCTCGTGGATGTAATGCATGAGTTTGCGATCCAGATCTTTTACTGAAGTGAAGATGCCACGGGCGATCACATCACGCTGGATGCGCGAGAACCAGTTTTCCACTTGGTTAAGCCACGACGAATAGGTCGGCGTGAAGTGCAGACGTACGTTGCGATGCGCGTTGAGGAAGGTGGCCACCCGCTCCGTCTTATGGCTACTCACGTTGTCACAGATGACATGGATTTCTCTGCGTTTGGGCTGGCTGGCCACGACGTCGGTCAGGAAGGCCACAAACTGTTCGCTGGTGTGGCGCGGCGCTGTTTTGCCCAGCACCTCGCCGGTAGCAGTATTGAACGCCGCGAACAAGCTGAGCGTGCCGTTGCGCTTGTACTCGAAGCCGTGACTCTCGGCGCGCCCCGGCGACAACGGCAGCATCCGGTCCTTGCGGTCGAGTGCCTGAATCGCGGTCTTCTCGTCCACACAGAACACCGCTGCGTGCGCCGGCGGGTTTAGGTAAAGCCCGATCACGTCGGCTGCTTTGGCCTCGAAATCCGGGTCGTTGGAGACCATGTGCCGCTCCAACTTCTGCGGCTTGACCCCATGCTTGCGCCAGATGCGCTGCACGGTCGAGACCGACACGTCGCCGAGCTCTGCCGCAAGCTTATAGCTGCTCCAGTGTGTCGAGCCGTCGGCGGGTTTGTGCTTGAAAGTACGGTTGAGCACACGCGCCTCAAGTCTGGCTGGCGGCTGCTTGGGAGCGCGCCCGGGATGTCGGGCGTACATGCCAGACAGTCGCTCGCTAAGAACGCGCCCCGACCAGCGCGCGATGAAGCGCGAGTCGCAACCCAGTGTGCGCATGATGCTGTCGCGCGATTCGCCGTCCTCGAGCATCAGGATCAACTTCGCGCGTCGTACGTCCGCCGCACGCACCGTTCGGCTGCGCGCCGCCGACAGCAGTTGCTCGCGTTCGGTATCGGTCAGATTCATTTTGCCCATGACCTGCATCTGAACACACTTGGGGTGCCAATTCAATGTTGCAATGCACTAGCACGACAAGGGCGCCGGATTTTTCAAGGTAACGATACTCATGGAGCGCGAGGCCCAGCGCAACATCGAATTGATGTGGCTCGCCGGCGGCCTGGCACCGGACTTCAAGACGAGCCACTGGGGGTGACAAAATCCCGTCGGCGCGGACAGTGCAGCTTGCCAGTCGAGTCCAACGAACAACCCGTCGCCGCCCGTCCGGGCACCTCCGTCGTGGGCGGGATGTTCATTGTGGCGTTACGTAGCTGGCACTGGAGCCGCGCATAGGAGATCCTTCTGGAACGGCAGCGATCGCTTCCCAAAGCGCCTCGTGGCGATTTCCAGACAGTGCCTGCAGCGCGTTCGCTCGGCCAGCACCTGCAAAGTCGCGGCGTTCGAGTTGCGGGCGATTTCCAAAGTCGTTGAGGGACGCAAAAAGGGCGCACGAGCCGCGCGCCCTCAATTTGGGCCGCTGTATTTTCACGCATTCCGCGAACGACGGGCATTCAAGGCGCACCGGCATCATTGACCCTCCGCCTCCAGGGAGGAATGCCAGTCGCTGATTGGCACTTCGAACGCGGCATCTGCTGCGCGACTCGCTCGATTGAAAACTGTTCGCGGCGCGTTTCGTCGCCTGGCGCGAAGTCACTCGAAATCCGTCCTGCGCCGTGAACGACGCTTTTTTCCTACCGTCTTTCCAGTCAGTCTCAACACGTTGACAGCGTCTTTAAATGTCACCGGCTAAGGGCCGCGATCTGCCTAAGTCGTCGCGCCAGCGCCTTGGAAATGACTGGTGCCCGCTTTCCATCAGCGACGTCATCGGCTGCCTCGCTCTCGCGCAAAAACAATAGAATCTCTCTCGCCACGATCTCGCGCTCGTTATCGGACGTGATCATGTGATACGAGTCGTCGAGGTAGATAGTGCGCAGGAAGCTGGAGCCGATAGAGCTGCCCACGAAACGCGCGTTTAGCGGGCTGGAGGTCTCATCGTCAATCGCGTGAATAACCAGGCTGTCGGTGGTGATCGACGGCACCACCCGACGAACGCATTTAGCCAGGCGGCTTGCCTCGTGCAGCGCGGGCAACGAGATGGTTGACGGTCCGACTTCGCTGAAGTCGCTGCTTTGCATTGCTCGTGCGACCTTTGCGCGCAGCGCTTCGTTGCGCAGGCCGAAGGGCTCTTCTTCGCGATACCGCCAACGGTGGCGCAGCGGAGTGTAATACGCCCAATATAGTAAGAATCTGTACCAGGGCATCGCCCAGCCATCGTAATCCAGCGTCAGCGAAAGCAGAATCACCGCTTGCGCCGACGGCCGTTCGTGAACAACGGCCAACGACAATGCAGCACCGATCGATAAGCCACAAACGGAGACTCGGGCATATTGTCTTGCCAGCGCATCGAACTCTCGGACTGCAGCGGATATCCACCGCTCTTTCCTAGAGTGGGGCGATCCGGCACTATAGCCATCCAGCAGCGGTGCGACTGCGGTGAAACCTTGGCGATTCAAGGCGCGGGCGAGGAAGCGCATTTCTAGCGGAGAACTCGACAGGCCGTGTAGCAACAATACCGCGTGATCGCCACCTGTGTACTCTATGGGCTTCAATTCGCTCATGACGATTCCTCGAGACGAAACACAAGGAAATCGCCCACATGGGTCGTAAAGCGTTCGCACAGACAGTTCACCGTTTTTTGTGCGGCTCCAACGCTTAGGCGCACGCGGTGACTGCCTGCATGAACCGTCGCCGCCAAATGCTTGACGTCGTCCGCATGAACACTGTTGTAGCGGATTCCCTGCGCAATCGCTGCATTTGAGGTTTGCGCTACGTGAATGCTCGCGCTGGCCCCCGGGGCGTTCCGGTCGACCGCTTTGATCATGACGATATCATTGTGATAATGGGGAAGATGGCGCAGCAGTCGATGTGTCTCGTCAGCTGCGCGATTGGCGACCGCCCGCTCGTTATCGGCCCGCAGGAGCATTTCATATCGCGAGCGCGCCACGTCCGCAATGAGCTCCGCGCGAAACTGAGCACGGCGCAACCGTTCAATGAGACATATAACCAACAGGGTGGCCAGCGGGTAGGAAATAATCAGCGCGACATCGGATTGATCCAACACATCGAACTGGCCATATGGTGGAACGAACAGATAATCCGCGACCACCAGTCCAAAAATCATCACCGTGATCGCGGGGCCTAACCCAAAATAATACTCAACGAGTGCCGCCGCTATAAAAAACAGGGTGCCCGGCATGATTGGCCCGAGGAGCGGTTGGGCTAGGAATCGTATGACGCCCGCAATTCCCAGCGCAATGCCAGCGATAAGCCAGGGCCTTAGCCCACGCGGCGCCCAGCGAGCAGCGTTTCTAACCTTCATTCTATATTCTTCCCAGCCGCAAGTAATCTTGAAAAATGGAGCGCAGGATGAATATACCGTACGCGCTTGCGAAGAAAGCAGCCAGTCGGGGGTCTCAAACACACTTGGAAAGGTCTGCCCGTGGTTGCTAGCAACAACTTCGCAGCGAAATCTCGTGCCGCGCGATCTCTGCTCGACCGTCTTCGACGTTCAAAATGCACTCAGTGGGTCGCGACCTTTGCGCATCTTCGACCGCATCTATCGCGTCGATCCATCTCGCGTGGTGTCGGGCCATTCGGTAAGGTCCGTCGGCTGGGGCTCGCCGTCGGGAAGAGCATCAGGGAGTTGCATCAGGGCTTCGCGCACGGGGAGCGTGATGCAAGAAGCACGCGCTTCATCCCGTCATTTCCCCAGCGTACCAACGCCCCCTGAGCATCGGTAGCGCGGCTTGTTATGCGGTTTTGATTTCAAAATCGTAATCAGGCGGTCAGTTTCCGATCAGCGTGCGAATCGCACAATCGTTCCAACGTCGTTGCCTGAAGCGCGGCGTTGGGAGGCAACCTGCAAAGTCGCAAGGCCCTTCCTCTCTTCTAACGGGAGGTAAGCACCAAACGACGCGTGCTAGGTCTGTTTGCGGTGGCGGCGCTATTGCCGATGAGTAGCCTCGCCGACCATATCGGGCTATGGCGGTGTTACGGACGGTCATGGCGTGGAACGATGCAAGGAGATCAATCAAATGCAGTGTCGAGCGGTGCGACGATGAACGCGCGCTGCGTCTGTTTCGATGCAATGCGACGTGGCCACGAGGACCGGCTTGAAAGTCGTGCACGCAAAGCCGAGGCGATGAAGCTTTATGTCGGTCCCGGTCCGCAAGAATCCGATTGCCGCTAAGTGTCGCTTAAGCGTTCGTTATCGATAATCAAGGCGCGTTGACCAATGCTGCTGCTCGGCCCAGCCGAAGCGTGGAGATCCAGTTGCCATTTTGTTCTGCCGTCTATTTCATTCGCTTGCGATTCAAACGATCAAGCCTCGCCGTACTGACGGGCGCTTGCTTGCTGACGCTATCGGGCTGCGCCTCGTATTACCGCGAACCCCTCGCGCCGTACGCGAGCCGAACGTTATCGAGCCAACTGCAACGCGTGCAGATCGATTCATCGCGGATGCCCTTGCCTGAGCTCGCTGCGCACCGTTTTGACCCGTCGGACGGTTTCGATATCGAAGAAGTGGCCATGCTGGCGGTGGCTAACAATCCGGCGCTCAAGCTTGCACGCGACGACCTGCATATCGCTTGCGCGCAGGCTTATGCGGCGGGGCTGCTGCCCGATCCGCAACTTGGCCTCGCGCGCGACTACCCAGGCGCATTCGGTGCAGTACCCGCATTCAGCTATGCGTTGAGTATCGACGTGATGGCAATCGTGACGCGTAGTGCGAACAAGCAATCGGCGGATGCCACCGTCGCGAAGACCGACCTCGGTCTACTTTGGCAGGAGTGGCAGGTCATTGCACAGGCGAAGCAGCTCTTCATCAAATCCCGATTCCAGACAGACACGTTGCCGCTCTTGCAGCAGCAGCGCGACCTCACGCGCATGCGCTACGAGCGTATGGCTCAGGCGCAACGCGAAGGCAATCTAACTTCGGATGCGCTTACTGCAGCCCTCACCGCCTACACAGACGCAAACCGGCAATATACCGATTTGCAGCGCGCAGCCGTGCAAACGCATCACGACCTGAACGCGCTTCTCGGCCTTGCGCCCGATGTGCAACTGAAGCTCACCGACAGCGATGACATCGCACCCCTGCCCGCGGGCACCGTCGAAGCAGCGTTGCAGGCATTGCCGCAACGCCGTCCCGATCTGCTTGCCCTTCAGGCGGGTTACGAGGCACAGGAACAAAAATACCGTGCGGCGATACTGGGCCAGTTCCCAAGCCTCTCGGTCGGCTTCGTGCGCGCCCGTGATACGGCTCCCATCTACACGAGCGGCTTCCAGCTCAACCTGAGTCTGCCGATCTTCAACCGCAATCAGGGCAACGTCGCGATCGAGCGGGCCACACGCCAGCGTCTGCACGACGAGTATGAGGACCGGCTCAACACCGCATACGCAGACGTTGCGCAGATGCGCGCCGATACGCTCATCCTCACTTCACAGTTGCGCGCGACGGAAACCGCGCTGCCCGATGTCGATCGCGCGGCAAAGGACGCGGCCGCTGCGTACGCCGAACACAATCTTGCGCTGCCCACATATGTCGATGCACAGAGCGCGGCTCTGACGAAGCGCATCGATGCCGCTACTCTGCGCGAGTCGCTCGCAGAACAGCGCGTCGGTTTGCAGGCACTGCTGGGCAGCGTGATTCCTGATGCCTACTCCTCAGATCAGCAATTCACCGGATCCAATGCGAAATAACCCCGTCCGGCTCGTAGAGAGCCTCAGTGCTGCGCCTGTCGCAGTCGTCATCGCCCTCCTGGGGTCGCTCGCGCATGCGGATGAGGCGCCTGTCCCCGTGACGGCAGTGCAGACCGTCGCACTGACCCGAGGCCCAATATCGCGGCCGGTTCACGCGTATGGCGTGGTGGCCGCTTCCGCTTCGAACGTGACGACAATCGACCTGCCTTATATCGCGCGCATCGTACAGCTGCGAGTTCAGACGGGGCAAAGCGTCGTTCGCGGCGCGCCGCTTTTCGTCGTGCAGGCGGATCCTGCCGCCGTTGTCGCGGCTGCTCAGGCGAGAAGCGCGGCGCAGCTGGCAGACGACGAACTCGCGCGCACGCAGTCGCTATTCGACAAGTCGCTCGCGACGCAATCGCAACTCGCCACTGCCCGTAAGGCGGCGCTCGACGCACGGCAGGCGCTGGCTGCGCAGAATCAGCTCGGCGTGGGCAATGGAAAGACGACCGTCGTTGCGCCGCACGACGGCGTGGTGACGCAGGTGTCTGCCGGACAGGGCGACCAGGTCCAGGCCGGCGCGGCGATTCTTTAACTGTCGGCGGGAACGCGCGGTGGCGACGCACAGCCGAACGTGATGCTAGGCGTCGAACCCTCCGATATGCCGTCGATTCATCGCGGCGATAGCGTCACCGTGAGCGGACTGTCGACTGCACTGCAAAGCGCGCATATCGCTGGACGCGTCGTGATGGTAGGCGCAGCCGTTGATGCCCAGACTCAGTTAGTCAGTGTCGGTGCGAACGTTCCGACGGAGGGGAGCGCCTTCATTCCGGGCACGCGCGTGAAGGCCGATATTGATACGCAGTCGGGCGTCCACTGGATCGTGCCGCGCAGCGCCGTGCTTCACGATGCGCAAGGCGATTATGTGTTTCAAACGGGAAGTGACGGCAAGGCGCATCGGGCTAACGTGAGAATCGTCGTGGAAGACGGCGGCCGTTACGGTGTAGAGGGGCCGCTCGACGCGACGCGCCAACTCGTTGTCGTCGGCAACTATGAGCTGCATGACGGAGCACTCGTGCGCGTCGACAGCGCGAAGCAGGGACCGGCGCAATGAACTTCGGTCAGTGGATGCAACGACATTCGCGTTCGTTGCTGTTCGTCATCGCGCTCTTGGCCATTGCGGGCGGGCTCACGGCTTTCCGCATGCCGATTTCGCTCTTTCCCAACGTCGCGTTTCCACGAGCCGTCGTCTCGCTCGATGCCGGCGATCGGCCTGCGGAGCAGATGACCACGCTCGTCACGATGCCCGTCGAGGAAGCCCTGCGCCGTGTGCCGAATGTGCGCGATGTCGAATCCAGAACGAGCCGGGGTTCGGCCGAGATCTCGATTAACTTCGATTGGGGCACGGATATGGCGCAGGCGACCTTACAGGCGCAATCGGCCATCAGCGAGATTCTGGGTACGTTGCCGCCGGGCACATCGATGCAAGTGCGCCGGATGGATCCGACTGTCTTTCCGGTGCTCGCCTACAGCCTCACCTCGCAACGACAGTCGCAATCCGCGCTGCGCGATCTTGCGCAATTCCAGCTGCGGCCATTGTTGTCGTCGGTGGAGGGCGTGGCGCGCGTCGACGTCATGGGCGGCGCTCAAGACGAGTTCGAAGTGGCCATCGAGCCGGCGCGTCTGGCGGCCTACAAGCTGTCGCTCGCGGACGTATCGAAAGCGATCGGGGCGAGCAACGTACTGATGGCGACCGGCCGGATAGAAGACCACTACAAGCTGTATCTCGTCATCGCCAACACGACGATCACGCGCATCGACGAACTCGAGCACGTTGTCGTTGCGTCGAATGGGGGCACGCAGGTCTTGCTGGGCGACGTCGCCAAGGTGCGGCAAAGCGTCGTGCCGCAGTGGATGCGCGTGACCGCCGATGGCAAGGACGCCGTGCTCGTCAACATCTATCAACAGCCGGGCGCGAACAGCGTCGCAATGGCGCGGGCGATCCACGCTAAGCTCGCGGACTTTGAACGCAAGATGCCCTCCGGCGTGCATCTCGCGAACTGGTACGACCAGAGCGAACTGGTGATCGCGTCGGCCACCAGCGTGCGCGATGCCATCATGATTGGCGTCGTCCTCGCTGCCATCACGCTGTTCGTGTTCTTGCGCAACTGGAAGATCACCGCCATCGCCGTTGCACTGGTGCCCGTGGTCATGGCGTCCACCATCCTGCTGCTCGATGTGTTCGGCATGGGCTTCAACATCATGACGCTGGGCGGCATGGCGGCGGCCGTGGGTCTTGTCATCGACGATGCGATCGTGATGATCGAGCATGTCGTGCGGCGCATGCGCGAAGGCGGCGCGCGGGCATTTCATGGCCGCGTGATGGCGGCGGCGCTGGAGTTCACGCGTCCCCTCGCGGGCTCGTCAGGTGCAACGCTGATCATTTTCGTGCCCCTTGCGTTTCTCTCAGGCGTCACGGGCGCCTTCTTCAAGGCGCTGTCGGTAACGATGGCAAGCGCGCTGTTCATCTCTTTTCTCGTGACGTGGCTCGCGGTTCCGATTCTCTGCGACCGGTGGCTGAAGCCAAAGGATGCCGAGGAGCACAAGGAGTCGCGCTTCGCGTCGTGGATGAATCGGCGTTACGCGTTTCTGGTCGCACGCGTCACCGAGAAGCCGCTGCTGGTTCTGGTGGGCGTCGTGCCGCTGTTAGCGGCTGCGGGCTTCGCATTCACACAGGTTGGCAGCGGCTTCATGCCGAGCATGGACGAAGGCGGCTTCGTGCTCGATTACCACACGGCGCCGGGCACTTCCGTTGCGGAGACGAACCGGCTGATGCAGCAGATCGAAGTGATCCTCCAGTCGAATCCGAATGTCTTGACGTATTCGCGCCGCACGGGAGCCGGTCTCGGGGGCGATCTCAATGAGCCGAACAAGGGCGACTTCTTCGTGCGGCTAAAGCCGGGCAAGCGTGAGCCGATCGAGACCGTCATGGAGGAAATACGTTCGCGCATCGACAGCCAGGTTCCGGGTGTCAGTATTGAGCTCGCTCAGTTGATGGAAGACCTGATCGGCGACTTGACCGCCGTGCCGCAACCCGTGCAGATCAAGATCTATTCCGACGACCAGCAGACGCTCGATACCACTGCGCGCAAGGTCGCGGCGCGAATTGGCAAGATACGCGGCGTGGTCGATGTGAACGACGGCATCAATCCGGCCGGCGATGCGCTCGAGTTGCGCATCCGTCCCGACGCAGTGGCTGCCGAAGGAATGGATGTGCAGTCGGTTGCGCAGGCGGTTTCGGACATGCTGCAGGGTAGTGTCGCCACGCAGTTTCAGAGCGGGCCTAAGACGGTGGGCGTGCGCGTGCACGTTGCGAACGCCTTGACGCTTACCGATACGCAACTCGGCCAGTTGCTGGTGCGCGCGCCGGACGGACATTCGTTTCCGGTGGGCCGCGTGGCGAACATGGTCAAGGTCACCGGGCAGCCTGAGATCAGTCGCGACAATCTCAAGCGCATGGTGGCGGTCACGGCACGCATCGATGGGCGAGACCTGGGTTCGACCGTCGCCGACGTGCAGAAGGCGCTCGGCGAATCCAGCCTTTTGCCATCGAGCGTCTATTACGAGCTTGGCGGTCTCTATCAGCAACAGCAGATAGCGTTCAAAGGCCTGATGACGGTGTTCGGCGCAGCTGTGGCGCTTGTGTTCGGCTTGTTGCTCTTTCTTTACGAGCGATTCCGCGTCGCCCTGGCAGTCATGGCCATGCCACTGCTCGCGGCGGGCGCGGTATTCGTGGGGCTGTGGATGACGCACATCGAACTTAACATCTCAGCGATGATGGGCATGACGATGATCATCGGCATCGTGACGGAAGTCGCGATCTTCTATGTGTCCGAGTTGCAGGGCCTGGTGCGCGACGACGGCATGGCGTTCGATCGGGCGCTGGTCGAAGCGGGGCGCAACCGCTTGCGGCCGATTGCGATGACCACCATTGCCGCGATTCTTGCGCTTCTGCCATTGGCCTTCGCTTTGGGACAAGGCTCCGCTATGCAGCAGCCACTGGCGATCGCTATCATTTCCGGACTCGTCGTTCAATTGCCGCTTGTTCTGCTGCTCCTGCCTGTGCTGCTGCGGATCTTGATGCGTTCACGAGGGGAGTAATTTCGCCACTGCTCGCGTTCAGGTGGTCTGGATGCCGGCTGAAATTTATAGTCGTAGCGTCGCTTGTCGTCCAGCCTTCAGGCGATAGCCGACACCTCTCACCGTCACGATCTCTTCAGCACCGATCTTCGACCTAGCATCCTCGATGAGCTGTTCGACCGTACTACTGCTTGTGTCGCAACCCCATTCGAGGAGCTTGGCGTGCAGCTCGTCTCTACGCAACACACGCGTAGGCGCCTCCATAAGTAGCGCAAGCAGATTGAATTCAAGCGGTGTAACGTCAAGTGTAACGTCGGCTCTCTTGACTTCGTGCGAGGCTACGTCGAGTTCGAGTTCGCCGTGGCGCCATGGACACAGTCGGGGCCCGTTTCGGCGAAGTAACGACTGGACCGTCGCGGCTAACTGGTAAAGATCGAACGGCTTCACGAGATAGTCGTCGGCCGCCGCGTCCGACACACTGCTTTGAAACTCGTCGTCCTCAGTCAGGATAATAATCGGCACCGCAGCGTTTCTTCCGCGACAATTGGTCAGAGAATCTCGCCATCGCGCTTTTTGGTGGGATGCATCGATGAGCACGAGGTCATAGGGACGGTTGTTGTCGAGCGAACATCCGGAACATCGGCTGTGATCGGCGCAGTCAACGATGTAGCCCATGCTGCGCAGAGCGGTCGCAATGGTCTCGGCAATCTGTTCGTCGTCCGCAATTAGAAGCAGTCGCATCGACTTATCTCAGGGTAACTCTGTGGAGTGTCCTCTCCCGCTGCTTAAAGGCGGCTTAAGGCTTGCTTTCGTCGTGAAAAAGCGACGGACGTGAGAGGCGGTTCACCCCTTGACAGCAGTCATTCAGCGCGTCGAGGCGCGGGCGTCGCATACGGGTCGGGTACGGCCTCCCTCATGGGGCGGCACCCGGCCGAGGGTGTGTGAAAACGCATTGATCGCCTACACTGAATCAACTCACTGAGACCGGGTGACTCATGAAGCGATTCGTTGAAGGCGATGACCGCAAGCAGGTTTCACTTCTTCCCGAATGCGTCGACGACTATATAGGACAGGACAACCCGGTCAGGATCGTGGACGTCTTCGTCGCCGAATTGGATCTTGAGGAACTCGGATTCGGCGGCGCTACGCCCGCCACCACAGGGCGCCCGTCATATCATCCGAGTGTGATGCTCAAGATCTATATTTACGGCTATCTGAATCGCATACCTTCCAGCCGGCGTCTCGAACGTGATTGTCAACGCAATATCGAGTTGATGTGGCTGACGGGACGCTTGGCGCCAGACTTCAAGACCATCGCAGACTTTCGCCGCGACAACTGTCCAGCTATTCGCAACGTGTGTCGCCGTTTCGTCGAGTTGTGCCGAGGGCTGAAGCTGCTCTCCGGCGATACGGTGGCCATCGATGGCAGTAAGTTCAAAGCTGTGAACAGTCGTGACCGGAACTACACGGAAGGCAAGATCGACAAGCGTCAGCAGCAAATTGAAGAAAGCGTGCAACGCTACCTCGACGCGATCGAAAGCGCAGACCGCACCAGCCCAACGGGTTTCGATGTGAAGACGGTGCGCTTGCACGAGAAGATCGCCCGCTTACGCCAACAGATGCGAGAGCTCGAGCAGATCCGAAAGCAGATAAAAAACCAACCGGACAAACAGCTATCTCTCACAGATCCGGATTCACGCTCGATGACCAGCGGTGGCAAAAGAACCGGAACAGTGGGCTACAACGTTCAGGTCGCCGTGGACGCAAAGCATCATCTGATCGTTGAACACGAAGTGACGAATGTCGGAAGCGATCACGGACAACTTAGCGGAATGGCGATTGCGGCAAGAAAGGCGATGGGCAAGTCTCGATTGAAGGCTCTGGCCGATCGAGGTTATTTCAGCGGTCCGGATATCCGGGCGTGCGAACTGGCAGGTATCACGGCGTATGTCCCAAAGCCGCTCACATCAGCGTCAAGAAAGAAAGGCCTCTTTACCAAGCGCGACTTTATCTACGTTGCAAGGCACGACGAATATCGATGCCCCGCCGGCGAACGTGCGATTCGTCGATTCACGACAGTCGAACACGGCATGAATCTTCAAGTTTACTGGTCCAGCGCATGCCCGCATTGTCATTTAAAGGAGCGATGTTCGCCCAGCGACTATCGCCGCATCCGACGATGGGAGCACGAAGCCATACTCGAAGCGATGCAGCGACGGCTCGATCGGAAGCCAGATGCAATGACTATCCGACGAAGCACTGTCGAGCATGTTTTCGGCACGCTCAAGCAGTGGATGGGTGCGACACATTTTCTGACGCGGACGCTCAAGCGGGTGAGCGCCGAGATGAGCCTTCAGGTGCTTGCCTACAACCTCAAACGCGTCATAAACATACTCGGAGTCGCGAAAACCATGAGGGCCATGAAGATGGTCGGAAGCTGAGGCCCGAGGGGCCTGTCTTTTCGCATATGACGTTTGGATGATGGCCCTCAGGTTTACCGAAATACTCTCTGGGCAGGCCAATTGAACTCATCCTTGCGGCAAGAAAGCAGTTTTCACACACCCTCGGCCATTTCCGGTCATTCGACCGGACAGGTCGTCGGACATTCGGATGACTGCTAGGCTCAATCATCGGCCTGCGAGCCGGTGTGACGGAAAGACATTGCCACGCGATGGCCTCACGCAACCGTCGGCTCATCACGCGGTCACCGAATGGATGGAGACCTATCGCGGCCGAACGCTTTGCGGGCGCAACCAACGTCGATGTCGCCGTCTTGATGAGCACACGCTCTTTGTTGGTTGGCCGGATTGCTTTTTCAGATACAAGTGCCTGCGATTACCTCAAGGTAGGAGCGGCATATCTTTCTGCACAGCCGTCTCCGCGACACAAAGACAGCGAACAGACGCTTGCTGAGGCGCGAGCTAGTATCCGCAAGACAGTCGCGTACCGTCGAGTCAGCCGCCTCTTGACGAATTCGAACTCAGGCGCTTCACGCCATGCCTTGCCTCAGGCGCTTCACAGTATGCTGCGACTCGTCGGATCGGCTGGTGTAGAGCTGTGGGTCGTAGCGCGCGCCTCTTTAGGGCGCCGTCAAGAACGTTCGCGTTGCCAGCAGCGCAGGTCGAAGAACGGTGCGATGCCGTACGCATGATCGAGCATGTCCGACAGCAGACTTTCATACGGCTCCCAGCGCGTTTCATCGATATACAGGCAAATCTCCAGCGCGACGATGGGTGCCTGAGATTGCACGTGACGGATCACGAGCGGCAGGTCGCAACGTACCGCCTGATGCTCGCGCAGATAGCCGCTGAGGTAGTGCCGGTACAAGCCCAGATTGGTGCGCCGCTCGCCTTCGGGGAGGGCGAGCGGATGATCGATGCGCTCGCTTAGTCGCGCGAGCATCCCGTCGTCGGGAAAGCGCACACTATCCACATCGAAATGAATCGCGTGACGCAGACGACGCGCGCCCGCCTCGGTCATGCCCCGCCAGTTCCTTATGCTATGCGTGAGGAGAATCTGGCTTGGCAGCATCACGATGGTGTTGTCGAAGTTCCGGACCTTGATGGTATTCAGCGCGATATCGATCACAGTGCCGTCAGCGAGGAAGCCGGGCACTTCGATCCAGTCGCCTACGCGCACCATGTCGTAGGCCGCGAGCTGGATACTGGCCACGAACCCGAGCAGTGAATCTCGAAAGATGATGATGAGCAGTGCGGTGATCGCACTCAGGCCAGTGAGAAGATAGACCGGCGAGCGGCCGATTAACAGCGACACAATGCCGACCAGCGCGATCAGATAGACGGCGATGGTCGCGATCTGCAAGAAACTCTTGATAGGCCGCTCGGTCGCGTAAGGAACCTGGCTGTAGCGTTCCGCGATGCTGTCGCGCAGTGCTAGCGCCGCTCGCACCAGCGTGTAGACCATGTAGCAGGCGGCGAGCACGGCAATGGGTCGCCCGAGTACCGGGATCAAGGGAAACGTCAGGCCGGATAGGGTCGGCGCGGACGCGTAGACGATCGCCGCGGGCACAAGCGGCGCAAGCCGGTGAAACACCTTGTGGCGCCCGGCAGCGATCAGCCACTTGCGGCCCTCCTTGCGCGCGAGCCGGTTGACCATGCTCAACATGATCGATCGCGTCACGTAATAGCAGATCGTGCTCGCGAGAAGAATGCCCAGAAGCAGAATCGCGACGAGCAGCGTCGCGATGGCCCAACTGTCGGTGGCGACGTGGACCTGAGTCCAGTCGGCTCCGCGTTCGATACGCAAGTGATTGCCGAACATGGACTCTCCGGGTGTGGGACAACCGATGTCTTCGAGCGCGCGTTGGATCGGTCGGGCGGATCGGAAACCTGCGGCGTTGCAGACGATACGCCGAATAGTGTAGGCAGCGTGGGCGCGGGCCGTTGCACGAGTGCTGCGTCGCTGATGTGCCTCTGATGCCCGTCAGGCGCTGCACGTGACGGTCTCCGGATGCCGTATTGAACCAAGCTGGCAATATAACCGCTTATTCGCGCGGTTAGGGGCCCCAAACCAGAGGCACGAATTTGGGCCCGAGTTCGTGAACACGATGCACGCCGAAAATGAGCATGACAGCGTGCCGGGTCGAAGTTCCAGCGGACGCGTTGATAAGCGATTGCGCAACTAACGATCCTCGCCGCCAGCGACCGTAGACATTGGCCGGCACCAGCCGTTGCTTGTCGCCCTTGCCGTGGACGTTGAGCCACCAGCGCAGCGCGCCGTCGGCATCGCGACGCACGAAAAACTGTCCCATCGTATTCGCGCCGACTCCGCGATGCGCAGCCCGCCGAGATAGAGCAGCGTGAACAGCCATCGGGCACGGTACGCATGGGCTTTCTCCCGCTCCGTTTCCCTGGGCATCGTCACGATGAAGTCCTTGACCTGCTGCCAGAGGCTCGGCTCAAGGTAACGAGTTGTGCGCGGCGCGGCATGGCGAGTGCGCTGGCGCGAGAGCGACACCGGATTGCCAGCAAGGTAACCAGCTTGCACCAGCCACGAGAACATGGCGTTCAGGATGACAACCGCCTGGCGTTGACTGGACGGCGAGAGCCGCCCGTAGAACGGCCGCCAGCGCGGGTCGCCGCGCGGATGTTTGCGACCGCCCCCGGCTACCCACGTGGCGGTGGGCTGCGGGTCGGCGAGGAACTGCTGGTAGCGAAGGCAGTCTTCATGGGTCAACGAGGAAAGGGGCCTTTCCATCGCGACGACGGCCCAAAGCAACAGTCGCTCGACTTCCTTGCGATAGGTCTCGAAGGTGGTTTTCGTATCGGCGAAGCGCGACAGCCAGGCGCGAACGGCATCCAGATCGTTATTCGCCGCGATTTGCGCACGGCCCGTCGCGGCTCGGTTCGATCCAGCAGCGCCGTCGAGACCTGCCGGGATAGCGAGCGTTTCGAGCGGTGTCGGCAGGAGCGCCGGTGAGGAAGAGACTTCAATGAACAAGCAGGAACTGATCGACGCCGTGGCGTCGGAGTCGGGCACGAGCAAGGTCGCGGCAGAAGAGACCATCAATGCGGTGCTTGAGACGATTTCAAAAGCAGTGGCCGCGGGGGACGCCGTTCAGCTGATCGGCTTCGGGTCGTTCGGGACCGGTGAGCGGGCCGCACGAACCGGTCGAAATCCGCAGACGGGTGAGATGATCGAGATCGCGGCAGCCAAGACCGTCAAGTTCACGGCCGGCAAGAGTTTCAAAGACGCCGTCAACCAAGCGTGAACGACGGCGGCTCAGTCATGCAGCCGCTCTAGTTTAGAAGAGCTGATCGTCCAACGCCCGCAGACTGTTCAGCTTGACTGCCGTGAGGCGTTCGCTGCCATCCGCATGAATCGACCGAATCATGATCCGTTGGCCGCGCGCTTCGCCCAGCACCTCGACGATGCGAGCCTCATAGCGCACCAGCGTGCCGCGAGGCGGTTTGCGTTTCATGCGGCTGCGACCGGTCGGAGAGGCATAGGGAGTCAAAGCTCGTGGGTCCATCGCATTATGCCAAGACAAAGTCCGACCGATCCGAAGACGCTCATACGAGCCGCGCGAGATTTCGAGACCAAGCAGTCGCGCTTTGCGATGGAGTGTGCGCTTTGCGCCCTGCAATGGATGGAGGCCGGCTACGGCTATGAAGTGTCGATGACTGACGTCACCGATGGCTATGATGCCCTCGTCGCGGCGGCGAGTGTTAGTAAGGTCTCGAAGGCAGCGGTGGACGACTGCGTACGAAGCCTGATTCGCAATGCGGACTCGCTTGTTGGCCGAGCGTTGCACACGCGCATGGAGCCTGTGCGTCCGTGGTCGCGGCAGTGAACTGCCGCTTTGCAATGTCCCTCAACAAAGGAAGTCGGTACTGTCGTCCCGCAATCAGACGTTCTTCCTCCCTCGACAGGAGGCGGCAGGGCGAACAGGGACTTCGATCGTGTCGGCGCCGTTTGCAACCGCCGCTTCGAACGTGTACGCGGCGGCGGCTTGCAAACAAGACGTGGACCAGCCTTACGTCACTAGCGGTTCAAACCGATCCTCCCGCCGGCATTGCGTCCTTATATTCGACAAGCACTTCGCGATACGGCCGATCGCCGTCATTGCGTGCCTTGTGAGTCGCGGGCACGCGTGCGCCCTTGCCGATTTCCGACAGCACTTCGAGATAGCCGTCCTGACACTTGAGCGAATACACCGCGCCCGTCGGTACTTCGAAGATGCCGAGGTCCGCGCCGTCCTTGTCGTAGATATGCAGCGGCGCACCTTCTATCGCGTACCACATATACGAATGCTCGTGCGTATGAACGGGCGTCTCTTCGCCCGGTTCGAGCACAAAGTTCCATACGATCACCTTGTCGTTCTCGAATACCTTTTCGCTTCCTACGCCAGCCATGGTTGTCTCCTGAGATGTGCACCTGTTTGGGCGACGCATGTCAGGCCTGCATGACGATGCTAGGCCAGCAGGCCTTCCATCGGAATCGCCGGCGATTTCCCGGCGACGAGATCGGCCGTGATGCGTGCCGATCCATGAGACATGGTCCAGCCGATATGACCGTGCCCCGTATTCAGATAAAGGTTGCGGTACTTCTTGCGGCCGAAGAACGGCAGGTTCGTCGGTGTCATCGGACGCAAGCCGGCCCACATCTGCGCGTGCTCGTAACCCCCGCCATCCGGATAGAGCTCTTGCGTGACTCGCTTCATGAAGGCGAAGTCGGACGGCTTGTGCGACGTGTCGTAGCCCGCGAATTCGGCTGTCGCCGTCACGCGAATGCGATCCCCGAAGCGTGAGATGGCGACGAGGTTATGCTCGTCCACCGCCGCGACTTCGGGCGGCGCCTTGTGATCGCCGATGGGTATCGTCAACGAATAGCCTTTGATCGGATAGATCGGCAAGTGGATGCCGATTTGTCCGGCCACCTTCGGGCTCCACGTGCCGAGCGCGAGCACATAGGCGTCGCCGCTGACGATTCCGCGGCTCGTCGCCACACCGGTAATGTCGTTGCCCGCGGTCTGGAAGCCGTCCACGAGCGTGTCCGTCATGAACATGCCGCCGCGCTCTGCGACCTTCTCGGCGAGCGAACGCGTGAACTTCGCGGGATCGCCCGTTTCATCGGTCGGGCAGTGGATCGCGCCTGCGATCTTGTCTTTCACACTTGCAAGCGACGGATCGACGGCCACCACTTCGTCGCGGTTCAGCACGCGTATGGTTTGCCCGTCTGATTCGAGCAGCTTCATTTGTGCAATGCCGCGATCGAGCGATTCCTGACTGCGATGAAAATAGAGAATGCCGCGATCGTTGCGGTCGTAGTCGATGCTTTCCTCGCCGAGCATCTCATGCAGCACGCTCTGCGAATACGCAGCGAGCCGATGCTTGAGCAGCGTATTGCGCCGCGCTTTTTCCACGGTGCACTCGAGAAGAAAGCGCCACGACCATGCATAAAGCTGTGGATCGGACGAGAACTTGAAACGCAGTGCCTGATCCTTCATCACGATGGATTTGAGGAGCGTCATCGGCGCTTTCGGGGACGACCACACGAACGAATGACCGGGCGCGACCATGCCCGCGTTGCCCCAGCTCGTCTCCGCGGCCGCAACCGGCTGCCGCTCGATCACCACGACATCATGCCCGTCCCTCTGCAACTGGTACGCGGTAGTGACGCCGACCACGCCCGCCCCGAGAACGATTACCTTCACGATGTATTCCCCATGTGCCGACGGTTTTTGCTTCGAACTGTCGACACCAATGTAGAAAGAAAATAAGACGGCGGCAAGCCCGTTGCAGACTATAAGCCCTGAAAGCAGGGGAAATCAGCATATTTCGGCGTTTTGCAGGTCCGAGAAAACGAGTGCTTGCTTTCACGAATCTTGTTCTGATAGTGTCGACACTGTTGTCGAGACTACGGCTGTTTTCGAACCTTCGCGAAGTGCCTTGCGCTTCGTCGCCACAGGAGAAGTCATGCAGATCCAGCGTTTCGAAAGCGGCAAGCGGATGAGCCAGGCGGTCGTGCACAACGGTTTCGGCTTTCTCGCCGGACAGGTGGCCGACGATACGAACGCCGACGTCAAAGGTCAGACTACACAAATTCTCGCGAAGATCGACCGCTTGCTCGAACAAATTGGCTCCGACAAGACGCGCATTCTGTCCGCGAACATCTGGCTCGCCGACTACAACACGTTCGCGCAGATGAACGAAGTCTGGGACGCGTGGGTGCCAGAAGGCAATGCGCCAGCGCGCGCCTGTGTCGAGTCGAAGCTCGCGTTTCCCCAGTACACGGTGGAAATCGCGGTCATCGTCGCGGTCTAGGGCGGAGCCATCGACATGAACGCTCCAGACGCGCTGTCCCAGTATCAGCGGCTCGGCTTCTCGCTCGATGACGGCATCGCGCGCCGCGCCGCGATCGGCCTCGTCGTGCTCGCGACCGACCACACGATCGAATATGAATGGCGCAAGCTGCTCGCAGCCGATGGCGTCGCGTTCTATGAAAGCCGCATCGCCAATTCGGCCGACATCACGCCGGAAACGCTCGCGCAGATGGACGGTCTCATCGCGCCCGGCGTCGCGCTGATTCGGCCCGGCCAGCGGCTCGACGTGATTGCTTTCGGTTGCACGTCGGCCTCGATGGTGCTCGGCGAAGAGCGCGTGTTCGAACGCATCCGCGAGGCCCGGCCGGGCGTTGCGTGCACCACGCCGATCACCGCCGCGCGCGTCGGCATACACGCGCTCGGCGCGCAGCGTATCGCGCTGCTCACGCCTTATGTGCGTCGCATCAACGAGTCGATGCGTGCGTATCTCGGCGCGCGCGGCGTCGATGTCGTGAGAATGGGCTCGTTCGAGCATGCGGACGACAACGAGGTCGCGCGTATCGATGCGGCTTCGGTGCGCAACGCGGTGCTCGAACTCGGCCGCCACGACGATGTGGACGCGGTGTTCGTGTCCTGCACCTCATTGCGTCTCGTCGATGACGTCGTCGCTATCGAAGCGGAACTCGGCAAGCCCGTGCTGTCGAGCAATCACGCGATGGCGTGGCACGCCTTGCGTCTCGCGGGCGTTACTGACGCGATGCCGCAATTCGGCCGCCTCTATACGGTTCAGCCTAACCGCTCGCATTGATCGCGCAGTCCCACGTCTGGAGATGCCACTATGAGAAGAGCAAGAGTCCTCGGTGCCGGCCTCGCGGCGAGCGTGTTGCTCACGGCGGGAGGCGCGGCCTTCGCGCAAACGGTGTCCATCGGCGCGACTTTGCCGTTGACGGGCGCGAGCGCGTCAGTGGGTGAAGATCAGCGCCGCGGCGCCGAACTCGCCGTCGAGCAGGTGAACGCGCACGGCGGCGTCCTCGGCGGCAAGCTTAAGGTGATCGTCGAAGATTCCGGCGGCAGCGCGCCGACGGCGTTGAGCGCCGCACGCAAGCTGGTGTCGGTCAACAAAGTGCCCGTGGTACTCGGCGAGTTCTCTTCGGGCATCACGATCCCGATTGCGCAATACGTCGTGCAGCAAGGCGATGTGCATCTGAACGTCGGTTCGTCGAGTCCGCAGATTCGCAAGATCGGCGATGGATCGTTCAGCGTGATCGGCCTCGACGACCTCTCCGCGCGCTTCGCCGCCGACGATCTCTACGCGCAGAACCTGCGCAACGTGGCGTTCATCGCGCCGAACAATTCGTATGGACAGGGCGTCGCGCCCGAGTTCAAGAAGCGGTTCGAATCGCTCGGCGGAAAAGTGACGTCGATTGTTATGTACACCGAAGGACAGTCCACGTATCGCCGGGAATTGCAGCAGATGTCGAAGACGCAGCCGCAGGCGTACGTCTACAGTGCCTACGGTCAGGAAGCGGCGACCATCAATCGCGAAGCCTACGAGCTAGGGCTCAACAAGGCGAAATGGTACGGCATCTATCTGACCATGTGCACGAGCGATACCGTCGCACAGGCCGCGCACGGGCAGGAAGGGCTGGAAGTCGCGTCCATTGGCGACGCGGGCAAGTCGTACCAGCAGGCGTATCAGCAGAAGTACAAGGAAGCGCCCAAGTCCGCGTTCGGCGCATACGTGTATGACGGCGTGATGGTGGCGGCCTCGGCCATCAACAAGGCGGGCGCGGCGGATCCCGCGAAGATTCGCGCGGCGCTGCATCAGATGGGCACGTACCAAGGCGCGACAGGCACCATCGCGTTCGACGCCGACGGTCAGCGCAAGGAGCAGCCCTACGACAAGGTGAAGTACGAAACGACGGTCGTCGCTCGTTGACGCGCGCCGTTGCCGGGAGAACGTGATGTTGCAGTTCGTCATCGATCTTCTCATTCGCGCGTCGGACATCATGCTCGTCGCGGTCGGCCTGTCCGTCGTGTACTCGCTCGTGCGCTTCCCGAATGTGGCGCACGTGCAGTATGCGATGACAGGCGCCTTCGTCACGCTCGGCATGACGAAGGCGGGCATGCCGTTCGCGGCTGCGCTGTCCGTGTCGTGCATCGTGACCGGATGCCTCGCCGTCGCGCTCAACGTGTTCGTCTTCCGGCGGCTCTTGCGCTCGGGCAGTTCCATTGCGATGGTCGGCTCGCTTGCCGTATCGATGATCCTCATTGCAGTTGTGCTCGGCAGCGCGGGCTCGAGGCCGCTGCGCTACACGACCGCGCTCTCGACGCCTCTGCAATTGGGCTCGACGATGATCTCCGTCGATCAGATCACGTCGATTGCGTGCGGCTTCGGATGTGTCGCCTTGCTCGCGCTTCTGCTGTTCAAAACCGGCGTGGGCCGTTCGATGCGCGCGATGGCGAGCAACCCGGCGCTCGCGGCGGCAACGGGCGTCGACGGCGCGCGCGTGCTGAACGGCATATCGTTTCTGAGCGGCGCGCTGGCGGCGCTCGGCGGCACCATGCTCGGACTGACCGAGAACGTAGACGTGGACCTCGGCACGAACCTGCTGCTGCCCGTGTTCGCCGCAGCCATTCTCGGCGGGCTCGGCAATCCGCTGGGCGCGGCAGCGGGCGCGCTCTTGATCGCGCTGGCCGAAACGCTCGCGACGAACATCGACTTCGGCTGGATGCTCGGACGCTCGGGCGTGTATGTGCCGGTCAGTTACGTGGGCGCGGCCTCGTTCGTGATCCTGCTCGCGGCGCTGCTTCTGCGGCCTTATGGACTCTTCGACCGGGAGGTGCGCCGTGTCTAGCTTCGTGCTGCACGTGGTGACGCTCGCATGCATCTACGCGTTGATGGCGCTCGGCCTTAACCTTCAGGCGGGCTTCGCGGGCCTGCTCAATTTTGGCTTTGTCGCGTTCGTGGGAATCGGTGCTTACGCAACCGGCATCGCGTCTTCGGCAGGCTGGCCGTGCATCGTGGGCATCGTCGCGGGCATGGCGGGCGCGATGCTCGTCGGCTTCGTGATGGCGCGGCTCGGGCGCAATCTCGCATCCGATTACTGGGCGATCGCGACGCTCGCCATTGCCGAACTGATCCGCACAGTGGCGTTGAACGAAGGCTGGCTCACGGGTGGCGCGCAAGGCATCAGCGGTATCGCGCCGTTGTTTCCGCGGCTCACCGGCGCGCGCAGCGACGTCGCGTTCTTCCTGCTTGCGGTGGCGCTGCTCGCAGCCGCGTTAGTCGTGTGCACGCGTCTCGCGCGTGGACGCTACGGGCGCGCGCTGCGTCTGATGCGCGAAGAACCCGCGCTCGCGCAAAGTCTGGGCTACCGGCTCGTGCAGATGAAAACCACGGCGACGATGACCGCCGCCGCCATCGCCGCGACAGGCGGGTCGCTGCTCGCGCTTTACATGAGCTTCGTCGGCCCCGACTTCATGTTCGCGTCCGAGACCTTCGCCATCTGGACGATGGTGATGATCGGCGGCCTCGGCAACAACGCGGGCGTGGTGTTCGGCGCGCTGCTCGTCGAAGCGATCTACAGCGCGGTGCCCTTCGCGAAGGACTACCTCGACATCGGCACCGATGTGGCGGGTGCCGTGCGGCTCGGCGCAATCGGCTGCATCCTGCTTGCCTGTTTGCTGCTGCGGCCGGGCGGCCTGCTGCCTGAGCGAATCCGGAGAACCGTATGAGCGCGGTGTTGAAGCTGCGGGACGTGTACAAGTCATTCGGCGGCAATCACGTGCTCACGGGAATATCGTTCGATATCCTAAGCGGTGAGCTCGTCGGCTTGCTGGGACCCAACGGATGCGGCAAAAGCACAGTGCTCAACGCGATTACCGGCTATTGCCCCATCGAGCGAGGCAGCATCGAACTGAACGGGCAGCGCGTCGATGCGCTACCGCCCCATGAAGTCGCCGCGCGCGCCGTGCGGCGCACGTTTCAGCTACCGTCGATGCCCGCGCGCATGACCGTCGGCGAAGTGCTGATGGCCGCTTCGACGCAACGTCACGGTCTCTTTGCGACGCTCTTGCCGTCCGCGCGTACAAAGCACATCGAAGCGCAGACGCGTGAACGCGCCCGGCAATTGCTCGACGAACTGCTGCTCGCGAAAGTCGCGCATCTTCCTGCCGCTTCTATATCCGGCGGACAGAAGAAGCTGCTCGGGATTGCGTGTGCGTTGATGGGCGAACCGTCGCTGCTGCTTCTCGATGAACCGATGGCGGGCGTGCATCCGAATCTGCGCACGGAACTGATGCGTGTGCTGAAAAGCATCAACGAGCGCGGCGTCACGCTCGTCGTGGTGGAGCACGACATGCATTTCATCGCGCAGACGTGCGCGCGCTGCATCGTGCTGGATCGCGGGCGCACCGTCGCGGATTGCACGCCTTCGGAACTGGAGCATCACGAAGGCGTCGTCGAAGCGTATCTCGGGCGGACGACCAAGACCGCGACAGCGCCTCTGCGCGCGCAGGGAACGATTGGAGCGACGGCATGATTACCGTCAGCAACGTCGTCGCAGGCTACTCGCGCGATGTCGACATTCTGCGCGGCGTGTCGCTCGCTGCGAAGGAACTCGAAATCGTGACGATTCTCGGGCCGAACGGCTGCGGCAAGTCGACGTTGCTCAAGACCGTCGCGGGCTTTCTTATGCCGAGGAAAGGCGCGGTGCATCTGGACGGCATCGACGTGGGACAGGTGAGCGTGCATCGCAAGGTCCGCGCGCATCGCATCGGCTTTGTGCCGCAAACCGACAACGTGTTCGGCGCGCTCACGGTGTGGGAGAACCTCGCGCTCGGCGGACAGTTCATGCCCGAGCGGGAACGCAATGCAAGGCTCGATGAACTCTACGCGAGCTATCCGATACTAAAGACCAAACGCACGGCGCGCGCCGCGAGTCTCTCCGGCGGCGAGCGGCAGATTCTGTCGCTAGCGCGCGCGTTGATGCCGCGTCCGCGCTTTCTTTTGCTCGACGAGCCGTCGGCGGGGCTCTCGCCGCGCATGCTGGCCGAAGTGTTCGATGCCATCGTGCGCTTGCGCGATACGGAGCGCGTCGGCGTGCTGATGGTCGAGCAGAACGCGGCGCAGGCGTTGCGCATTTCGAATCGCGCGTATGTGCTGTCGATGGGCCAGGTCGCGCTGGAAGGCGATGCCGCCGACTTGCTCGCCAGCGATGAAATGCGGCGGCTCTATCTCGGCGGCAAGGTGCAATGACAACGAACGAAAAGAGCGAGGAACGCGACGTGGTTTTGCGCAAGGTGACACTGGAGGACAAGTACACGCTCGAAGAAGGGCGCGTGTTCATGACGGGCGTGCAGGCACTGGTGCGCTTGCCGCTGATGCAGCGCCGCCGCGACGATGCCGCGGGCCTGCATACCGCCGGCTATATCTCGGGCTATCGCGGCTCGCCGCTCGGCACGTACGACGCCGAACTGCAAAAAGCGAAGAAGCATCTGGATGCCGCGCATGTCGTGTTCGTTCCGGGCGTCAACGAGGATCTCGCCGCAACCGCGGTATGGGGATCGCAGCAGGCTGAGGCGGGCGGCGAAGGCAAGTACGACGGCGTGTTTTCGATCTGGTACGGCAAAGGGCCGGGCGTCGATCGCAGCGGCGACGCGTTTCGTCACGCGAATCTGGCGGGATCGTCGAAGCATGGCGGCGTGCTCTTGCTGATGGGCGACGATCATACGTGCGAGTCGTCGACGACGTGCCATCAATCGGAGTTCGCGCTCGTCGACGCATCCATTCCGGTGCTGAGTCCGAGCGGCGTGCAGGAGATACTCGACTTCGGCTTATACGGATGGGCGATGTCGCGCTATTCGGGCTGCTGGGTCGGGCTCAAATGCGTGAAGGATACGGCGGATGCGTCGGCCGTGATCGACGTCGATGCATCGCGCGTCGATGTGGTTCTGCCTGACGACGTCGCCATGCCGCCCGATGGCCTGAATCTGCGACAGCCCGATACGCCGCATGCGCAGGAATATCGCCTGCACAACTACAAGCTCGACGCCGTGCGCGTGTTCGTGCGCGCGAACCGGCTGGACCGCACGGTGCTCGGACGCGCGCGCGCGCGCATCGGCATCGTCACGCATGGCAAGAGTTATCTCGACGTGCTTCAGGCCATCGACGATCTGGGCCTCGATGAAACGCGGCTCGAAGCGATGGGCGTCGCGATCTACAAGGTCGGTTGCGTGTGGCCGCTCGAACAGGAGGGCGTGCTGGCGTTCGCGCAAGGCAAGGAACTGCTGATGGTGGTCGAAGAGAAGCGCAGTCTGCTCGAAGCGCAGATCAAGGAGATTCTCTATGGCAAGCCGCGCGCGCCGGCCGTCATCGGCAAGAAAGACGAAAGCGGCGGTAAGCTCTTTCAGGCGGAACTGTCGCTCGATTCAGTGCAGATTTCGATTGCGCTCGGCAAACGGCTTGCGTGTCTCACGAACGATACCGGCCTGGGCGAACGCGTTGCGTTCCTGCGCGAACTGCGGCGCGTGAGTTTCGCACCCGAGCCGCTGTCTCGCAACTTCTACTTTTGCAGCGGCTGCCCGCATAGCTCATCGACCGTGGTGCCCGAGGGCAGCAAGGCTTACGCGGGTATCGGTTGTAGCTGGATGGCGCAGACCATGGATCGCAGCACGCTCGGCTATACGCAGATGGGCGGCGAAGGCATGACGTGGGTGGGTGAAGCGCCGTTCTCGAAGCGCGAGCACATGTTTCAGAACATGGGCGATGGCACGTACTTCCACTCGGGCCTGCTCTCGGTGCGTGCCGCGATTGCAGCGCGCACGCGCATTACGTTCAAAATTCTCTTCAACGATGCGGTCGCGATGACGGGCGGTCAGCGTCACGACGGGCCACTCAATCCGCTCACGATTGCGCAGCAGGTTCGCGCCGAAGGCGTGACGCGCATTGCCGTGGTGTCCGACGATCCGTCCAAATATCCGCATCATTTCGCATGGCCGCAGGGCGTGACCATTCATCATCGCTCGGTGTTGCAGAACGTGCAGACCGAGTTGCGCAATGTCGATGGCGTGAGCGTGCTGATCTACGACCAGACCTGCGCTGCCGAAAAGCGACGCCGTCGCAAGCGCGGCCAGCTTGCAGACCCGCCGAAGCGTCTCTTCATCAACGACCTCGTATGCGAAGGCTGCGGTGATTGCGGCGTCAAGTCGAACTGCGTGTCGCTCACGCCGCTCGAAACCGAGTTCGGCCGCAAGCGCGCCATCGATCAAAGTGCCTGCAACAAGGACTATTCGTGCAACGAAGGTTTCTGCCCGAGCTTCGTCACCGTGCACGGCGGCACCTTGCGCCGCGTGCAGCGCAAGCCCGATGCAAGCGTATTTCCCGCATTGCCGGAGCCCGCGTTGCCGTCGCTCGAAGCGCGCGTGTTCTCCATCGTCGTGACGGGCGTGGGCGGCACGGGCGTCGTGACCATCGGCGCGATTCTCGGCATGGCGGCGCATCTCGAAGGCAAAGGCTGCGGCATTCTCGACATGGCCGGGCTCGCGCAAAAGGGTGGCTCCGTGTGGTCGCATGTGCGCCTGGGCGCGAGTCCCTCCGCGATCAAGGCGATCCGCATTGCAACCGGTGGCGTGGATGTCGTGATCGGTTGCGACATGGTCGTCGCGGCAAGTCACAAGACGCTCGCGATGACACGCCACGCATCCACTCGCATGTTCGTCAATTCGCATGAAGCGATGACCGGCGATTTCACGCGCCAGCCGGATCTCGCTTTTCCGTCGGCCGAACTGCGCGCGAGACTGACCGAAGCAGTGAGCGAGCGTCATGTCGAATTCGTCGATGCCACCGCGACTGCCCGCCGTCTGTTCGGCGACACGATGGCGAGCAACATGTTCATGCTCGGCTTCGCGTATCAGCGTGGATGCATACCGCTTCACGCCGATGCGATTGCGGCGGCCATCGAACTGAACGGCGCATCCGTCGCGCTCAATAACGACGCCTTCACCTGGGGACGGCGTTTCGCTGCCGAGCCCACGCTTGCCGCGCGCCTGTCCGAACCCGCGGACGCAACGGCGTCGTCGCGCCGCTCGACGACGCTCGACGAAATGATCGAACGGCGCGTGCAGTACCTAACGGCTTACCAGAACGCGGCGTACGCGGCGCATTATCGTGAGCTCGTGGTCCGCGTGCGACGCTGGGAACGCGCGGTGTCGGCGCGCAGCGAAGGCGTTTCGCGCGCGGTTGCGCAGAACCTGTTTCACTTGCTCGCGTACAAGGACGAATATGAAGTTGCCCGGTTATTGACCGCGCGCGAATTCATCGACGGCTTGCACGCGCAGTTCGACGGACCTGTGCGCGTCGCATTCAATCTCGCGCCGCCCGGCATCGCGCGACGCAATCCACGCACCGGCGAGCCCGTGAAGCGCGAATTCGGTTCGTGGATGTTGCCGGTCTTGCGCCTGCTCGCGCGAGGCAAGGCGCTACGCGGCACGCCGTTCGATCCATTCGGCCACACCGCCGAACGCCGCATGGAGCGTGAACTGGTGCAGCGTTACGAGAAGACCATTGCGGCGATCATCGAACACGGCACCGCGCGCAATCATGCGGCGGCGTTGCGCGCGGCGTCCATCGTGGGGACGATCCGCGGCTATGGCCACGTGAAGGCGCGCAATGTCAATGCGATAGACGCGCAGTGGCGCGAGGCGGTGGAGCAATTGCGTGCGCCCGTCGTGATTCCGTTGCAACGCGTGGCGTGAGGCGTCGGCGAAGGGGCAGCGAAGCTCGCAGGGGCGTTCAGCGTGAGAACAGCCGCACGACGCCTGCATCCACCACACGCGCGATTTCTTCCATGCGCCAGGTGATGTGCGATTCCGTCAGCGCGCGGCATCGTTCGATATCGCGGGCTTCGATGGCATCGAGAATGTCGAGGTGCTCCGCGAAGGCATCGTGGCCGCGCTGTTCGAGATCCATCCAGCGCACGAAATGAATGCGCGCGTTGATGCCGTATAGCGCGCGAACCATTTCGTTATTGCCCGCGAGCGCGACGAGCCGTACGTGAAACTCTTCGTCCTTGATGGTGAGTTCGGCGGCGCTCGTCTGGGCTTTGGTCTTCATCACTTCCTTCCAGAATTTGCGCAACGCGCGCAGATCCTTGATGCTGGCACGCTCGGCGGCGAGCAGTACGGCGGACGATTCGATGCTACGCCGTAACTCGAAGAGATCGAAGATATCCTGCCGATGCAATTCGCGCGCGAAGAAACCGCGGTTCGGCACGAAGTGCAGCAAACTTTCGGCGACGAGGCGGTTGAGAGCTTCGCGTAGTGGCGTGCGGCTCACGTCGAAACGCTGCGCGAGTTCGAGTTCGTTCACGCGCTCGCCGGGACGGATGGTGTAAAGCACCGCCATCTCCTTCAATCGCTCGTAGAGCTCGTTGACGGTCAGCCCCGGGCGCTTTGGCGGCGTCGTCTCACGAACGTTTGGACGCGTCTCCCGTAAAAGGGATGAATACCTGGGCATGTGTCGGCAATTCCTATGCTTGATCGACGGCGGCTCTTCGGCGGCGCGACGCTATGCGCTGGCATGAGCGTTCACCTTCGATAATACAACAGTGCCCACACATTCACCGACGTTGTGCGGACGCGCTTTGGCCCGTGCATACGGCTCAGAGCCGAAGTTGCCGACGGCGCGAGGCTCGCCGCGAATCGGACGTTCGCAAAGGCTAACGGATGTCTGCGCCGCTTTCACCAAAGGCTTCGCAACCACTGATTCGCCTTAGACCAAGGCGCTTCTTGATGACTTGCCGTGACGACGCAAACCTGCCGATGCGCGATTGCGCATTCGCGCGAGTTAGCTCCAGCCGTATAGCCGTTCAGCTTTCGCCCCGAGCGCGCATTTCTCAAGTTCGCAGAACGGCCGGTTCTTGTCGCTCAGTCGCCTGCCCAGTCGCCATGACACGACCAGCGGCAGTGGGTCGGAATGCGACAAGTCGGATGGCCGCAGCCGGGTTAGGTCGTTGAGGATGTCGCGCTAACCTCCGCCAGGCGATTTGCTGCCGAGACGACAGCCTGGATGACCAAAACACTCGGTTAGCCGCCGTCAACGACCTGACAGTGCGACCGACCGTAGTGGGTCGGGTCGCGCCAGCCCCGTCTTTCAGCTCATCGCCGAAAACCGGTCGGTGAGGTTCCGCTTTCCCAAACGGCCTGTCGTCAGCGCACGTTCCCGACCCTCAGCAGCCAATTCCTGTCATTCAGTCAGACGGCAGGATCGACACTTAGATGTCCCATCGACCCAGATCGCGGCCGCTCGCTACTCCTCAGCCGGGAATGAGATGTTCTGCCTTCAATCGCTCGAAAAGATCGAAGAACGCATCTGGCGTACCTTGGTAATCGAGGAACCCGGCCTTGCGGCTTTTGGTCATGTCCGTCACGACTTCCATCGGACGCCCAAGATCAGCGTCGGTGTGCCACCACGAAGCGAGCCGGTCGATGTCCGCCTCCAGCAGGTCGTACTTTGCGGCGACGTCGCGCCATTGCTGCGCGGCCCCCTGCATCCGGCCTTCGAGTGGTCGCATGACGCCGTCGAATGGCGCTGCTTCAATGCCAAAATAATCGGCCAGTTGCGACCACATCGTCTTCCAGCGGAACACATCGCCGTTCACCACGTTGAAGTCCTCGTTGCGGGCCGCCTTGCTCGTCGAGGCCCATTCGAGATGCCGCGCAAGCAAGCGTGCGTCGGTCATGTCCGTGAGGCCATTCCACTGCGCCGCGGAGCCGGGGAAAATGAACGGCTGCCCGGTATATCGGCATAGCGTCGCGTAGACGGCGAGCGTCTGCCCCATGTTCATTGCGTTGCCGGGCGCAAAGCCGATGACCGTGTGCGGGCGATGTACGCTCCACGTGAAGCCGTCGCGGGCGGCCGCGTCGAAGAGTCGGTCTTCCTGCTCGTAGTAGAAGTTCTCGACCGGCTGACGCCCCTGCGATTCACGAAACGGTGTATCGGGAACGGCGCCGGATGCGTAGGCCTCGAACGGGCCGAGATAGTGCTTCAGTCCTGTCACCAGCGCTGCATGTTCGAGCTTTGTGCTCGGGCCTAGCGAATCGAGGACGTGACGGACCATCGCGCCGTTGACGCGGATGTTCTCCTTCTCGTTCGCCTGCCGCGCCCATGCGGTGAAAAACACGTGGCTGACGTCGATGCCGGCCGTCGCGGCGGCGACGGATTCGGCCGACGTGAGATCCGCAATAACGGGCTGGCACCCCGGTACGCCGGCAGTACGTCCGCGCGATAGCCCATAAACGCTCCATCCGCTCGACAGCAGGCGTTCCGCAAGGGCTCGCCCGACGATGCCGCTGGCGCCGACGATCAGTGCTCGATGACTCATCCTTAACTCCGAGTTTCGCTTAGAGCATGAGGATACTTCAGACGACAGTTCCCGTTTAGGATAATATCTCTGAACTCAAACGAATTTATGTCATCAATTGCCTGCTATCCCGACCGAACGCCTGAAGGGCATTGTTCCGTTTGTCTGCGCTGCAGATACAGGAGGTTTCACGGCCGCGGCCGTGCGGCTGAACCTCACAAGTTCGGCAGTGAGCAAGAGCGTCGCCCGGCTCGAAACGCGGCTCGGCGTCGTGCTTTTCGAGCGGACGACGCGCAGCCTCAAGCTCACCGACGCGGGGCGGGCGTTCTATGAAACCTGCACGCGCATTCTGGCGGAACTTGCCGAGGCGGAAGCCGTTCTCGCGGCGCAAAAGCGCGAGCCGGTCGGTACTGTGCGCGTCGCGTTGCCGGCGTCGTTCGGCCGTCTGTGCGTGGTCCCGGTGCTGTTGCGTTTCTCCGCACGGTATCCGGACGTGCGACCGCACCTGTTGTTCGCGGATCGCTTCGTCGATCTTGCCGATGAACGCATCGATCTCGCGGTGCGCATCGGCGGCCCGCCGGATCTACCGTCGTCGCTCAGCCGGCGCTTTTTAGGTCGCGAACGACTTATCTTCTGCGCCTCGCCAGCCTATCTTGAGAAAAGCGGCGTCCCGAAAACGATCGACGATCTGCAGGAACACACCTGCGTCGTGTACGGACGGCCCGACGGCACGCAGTCCCCGTGGGCGTATGCTATGGCGGACGGGCAAGTAGGTCAGTGTGTCGTGCGTCCGCATATCGTGGCAGGCGACGCCGAGGCGCAACTAGCATTCGTGCGGGCGGGATTCGGCATCGCCCAACTCGCGACCTGGTTGGTACGGGATGATCTGGAGGCCGGCCGCCTCGTCAATATCTTTCATGGAGCCGCAACAGACGGCTTGCCACTCAGCCTGCTCTGGCCGGTCGCGCGGCAGTTGACGCCGAAGGTTCATGCGCTGGCAGAGATGCTCGAAGCGCATCTGCATATTCGATGAACCAGAATGTTCGATTCCCCTATCGATCTCTCGCTGGAATGATTCCGGTCACAGGAACCGTACGCTTCATCCTCAGTGTCTCTCCGTTAATGCGCGGGCGCAGCGTGGGGTAATCGTTTGCGAAAACGCTGTTTAGTCAGGCCGATCACAAAGACAATGACGTGCCCGCGAAACAGGACGAGTAAGCGTCTGTTCTAGACCCGAGACCCGTCATACTCAGTTTGTCGCGCCGACGGACTGCTTCGGGTCGCACTCGGCTGCTCGCGACGCGACGACGCAGAGCGGTTCGATGCAAGACGCATCGGGGAGTAGCCGGCCATGTGCAGAAGCGTTCACGGCAGATTGATGCTCGCGCGAGCCGATGCGCGATAAATGGAGCGACCTGACCGACTGTCGTCAGTGCCGCGACGATTCGGCGGTGACGTCACAGCTCGCGAGAAGGTCGAGGAGTGCGTTGATATCCACCGGTTTGACGAAGTGATGGTCGAAGCCAGCCGCTTGCGCCTTTAGCCGGTCTTCTGCCTGCCCGTAGCCGGTAATGGCAATGAGGACAGGGGACTTCTGTCCCTTGGCACGTAAGTGGACTGCCAGTTGATATCCATCCATTTCCGGCAAGCCGATATCCAGCAAGGCGACGTCAGGCTGAAACGACGAGGCCGCTGCCAGGGCGTCGTGGGAGCCGTAGCACGTGTGCGTCTCATGCCCTTCAGACTGGCAAACCAGAGCCAGCGAGTCCGCAGCATCGCGATTGTCGTCGACAACCAAGATGCGAAGCGTATTCCGTGGTGACCGCAAGGGCACCGTTTGATTGCCGACCTCGGAGACTTCCTCTTGTCGATTCAAGCGCGGAAACGACAGGGTGACTGTTGTTCCACGCCCCGGTCCGGGACTTTGGATATGTATCGATCCCTCGTGCATATGGACCAACTTGCGCACGAGGGATAATCCGATGCCCAAGCCGCCTTTCGCGCGATCGAGAGTGCGCTCGCCCTGAGAAAACAGATCAAAAATTCTTGGAAGCAAATCCGCGGCAATGCCGGCGCCAGTGTCCTCGACGACAACATTGACTTGCGCTGAGTTCGCCGATACGCGAACGCGGATGTCGCCGCCAGCGGGCGTGTACTTGCAAGCGTTGTGCAGGACGTTGACGACAATCTGCGCCATTCGCGTCGTGTCCCCGCATACCCATACGGTTTCCCGCGGAACGTCGATCGTAAGCGTTTGTTTACTCTCCTCGACTTGTTGGGCCACTGACTCGGCAGCGCCATAGATAACCCCACCTATCAAAAGAGGTTCCCGCTTCAGGACGATGCGGCCCTGGGTGATCCTTGAGACTTCAAGCAAATCGTCGACGAGCCGGGTCATGTGCGAGATTTGGCGCTCCATCGAGGCGATCAGTGCCTCAGCGTTTCCCACCGTTGCGCCCCGGCGGAACAAGCTCACCACCGTTCTGAGCGGCGCGAGTGGAGTTCTCAGCTCATGTGCCAGCATTGCCAGGAACTCGTCTTTGCGCTTGTCGGCGTCTCGTAACGCGATCTCCATCCGCTTGCGTTCGCTGACATCAGAAAGACTAGCAACAATAAGGTCAGCGAGGCCGTCTTGGCCGCGTTGCAGCACTGCACTCCCGTTCATCCAATGCTCGGCGCCGGAAAGCCGGATGCGTACTTCGAAATGAACGGCGTCGTCTCTATTCGCGCTTAGCCGCCGAATACCGTGTTCGAGTACAGGCCGGTCGTCCACGTGAACCCGGGCCATCGCCTGGTCGTAAGGAAGCTTGGTCACTGACGTCGAACTGACCTGCAAAGGTGCACTCGCGCCTTCAATCGAGAAGACGTAACTGCCGAGATCGAGCGTGACGATAATGATGCTTGCTGCTTTCATCGCCACGGCGAGCCGCAAGTTACGTGCTTCACTAACCGCCTGAGCATGCCGTTGCTCGGTCACGTCCATGGTCGTCCCAAACCATTCGTACAGCGCCCCGCTTTCGTCGCACAATGGTACGGCTCTCGCGAGCATCATTCGGTACTTGCCGTCGGCCCTTCGCATCCGGAAGCATGCCTCGCGAGGGCCCAATTCGCGCAGCGCCTCCGTCCACTTCTCGTTCAAGTTGTCTCTGTCATCCGGATGCACAAGCGACATCCATTGATGCCCGACAAGTTGTTCGCTGTTCATACCTGTGAACGCCTGCCATTCACCGTCGATTGGCTGCATTTCTCCGTGACAGTTTGCCGACCAAACGAGCGCGCCGGACGAACGGGCAAGCTCTCGATAGCGTCGCTCGCTTAGGCGAAGGGTCGCTGCCGCAGCGCGAATCTCTGACACGTCAAACGTGACGCCGAACACCCGGGGAGAGCCGCCCGAAGTTTGCCGCAGCACGTGAGCCTTTAAGCGTAGCCACCGTATCGCCGCGGAGTCCGTTGAGATGGGGAACTCTATCTCAAACGAACCGCCTCGAGCGAGGGCATCAGCAATTGACGTCAAGAATCGCTCGCGATTCTCCTCGGCTACCTTCCCCCAGAGCAACTTGAGTGGCACCTCTGTCATGTTGGCGTCGATGCCGTAAAGCCGGGCAAGAACAGGCGTTATCCGGGCGTTGCCCGCCGCAAGATCCCATTCCCATGCACCTAGGTCGGCCGCTTCAAAAGCGGATAAGAGACGCGCCTCGCTCTCTGCATGAAGGTGCCACCCACGCTTGCATTCGTCGACGTCAATTCCGATTATTTGAAATTCCAGCAGGCTAGTAGCAAGTTCCTCGGTTCGCTGAAGGTACAACCGGTGCCACCTTAGTTCGTCGTCAGTACCGAGTAACCTCGCGTACACACTTTCCTCACGGCAAACCGAGCCGAGGGCTAAGACCTTACATTCGACTGCTGCCACATCGACGGGCGCGATGAGTCGCCGCCAGGGGAGTCCGGCGTTTTCCAAGCATGTGCCGAAATACCGCCGGGCGGCCTCATTTGCATGCGCCACCGCACCGTCCCCATCAACCGTCAAAAGAAGCAGATGTGTCGATTCAGTGAGGCATGCTGTGTGCATAAAATACATATCTCGATGCGTGTTTAGCCGGCGTTTTGACAGAGCCCAAACCAGGCAGTTTAGGGTACCGCAACGATTAGGGAAGCTAACGACGCAAACACGTGGCGCAGTGCGTTACGCACAACCCTACTTGGACCTATAAGGTATTCGCGGCAGCCGATGTCGAGCCGGATTCGCCGGTCCGAATGTTTCGGGAATGTTCGCGTCGTTGGAATCAATGTGTTCCTAGCGGGAAGCGAGCGCTCGCTCGAGATCATCGTGGTTCGTTTCGACATATTTGCGCGCCCACAAGACAGCTTCATACTCGGCAGCGAGGCTCGTTCCCGCAAGTCGGGGGCAAACAAACGCCACCTTGGGCACGATGCCTCCCCGCCCGACGTCACTGATTCGGGAGAAACGAACGATGCATCTCCAGCCCCGCGCTTCGTCTTTCGAAGGAACGCACTCAACAAAGTAAGCACCTGCTTTATACATCGCGCCACCTTTTACGCTTACGTAACGGTTTTACTTCATAGAAGCGGCTGGACGCAATGGCAAGAAGGGCTCCCTACTACGAAAAGACGGGCGCGATTCGACGTTTGATTTTTGTTCCGGCGTTTGCTTCCGGCTGTTCGTGCTTTCTGAAGAGCGGGACAACTCACGGCATGGCGCTTCGAGGCTAAGCCGCCACGAGCACCGATGCTAACGTTCACCGGTGTTTCGTCAGGCAATCGGCGGTCGCGAACCGGTTTGATCGCTCCTGAATAGCGCTTCGTGCACCGCTCAAAGCATTAGAACGGCTGCGTCCTGGCTCCGATCTCTCCGAAAGGTCGGGCGAGCGACAGATGGCGCATTAATTGCTAACAGCGTACCAAAGTGTCCATTAGGCAGGATGATGAAAGCTACGATTTGGGGCCATACCCAGCTGCCGGAAGGGCATGAAGAGGTTCATCGTTTCGCTTTTGAACTGCACGACGGAAGTAAAGCGCCGCCCGTCCGCGAATCTGTTTCCCTGCGCACTGCACGTGTCGTTGTCGCGCATCTACAAGATGGCAACGCGTTAATCCAGATGTTCCGCGCCATCGTAAGTAGCGACGCGGCGGGCTACGATCACTTGGTCGGGCAGAGCTTTGAGGATGATTTCGTCGAGAATGGTCCAAGCGATCGCGTCGATGACTCGTCCGGATGGCAGAACGCCAATCGTTGACCGCCGACGTCGAAGACGAGTAGGCCGCAGCAGACAGCGGGCGGCTTAGATCAGCTTCCGCAAAGCGAACTACAGCTCCCCGCGCCACGTTCGAATGACCGATACACTCACTCACCCGCCGTCGAGCTTCGGACTATTCGACCGTCGGCAACGGGTCGTGAAGACTCATACTCATACGGAGTCGCGAAAGAGCATATCCAATTGTGCAGCGTCGGCAGCGATGGAAAGCGGCAATGAGAGGCCGGACGGCGGGTGAGCACCGAACGTCGACAGGGACGAACCCGCCGACTCGCCAAGAACTAATGTTCATATTGCCGACGAAGAGGTCCTGCACACCCGGTTCAAACTGCCGAGCTGTGACCAAGGACGTCCTTACGCGACCAGCGCATATGGCTCCATAGCCTGCCGCGTTTCGCCCTGCACCGCGAGCGCAAAAGCGCGCATCGCAGCACAGCCGGATCGAAGGAGTGCCTCGGGAAAAAGCTACCTCAGCGCAAACATCTTCCCAGTGAGCCGCTCTGCGATATCAGCGTTTCCGGCAGTCCGAAATCAGCGGGCGTTCGTCGCCGGGGACTCGTCCGCGGATGGCCGGCCAGCTGAATGCGTCCCCAAGATCACCGGCAATTGCCCGACTGCGACGTCGTGCTGTCTTCTACGCCATGCTTTCCCGACGTGGGTTGCTCCAACTTCACAAGAGGCCGATCTCGACAGGCTGCTCGGACATCGTAATGGTATGCTTGATTTTTGGCATCGGTCTTCGACTGCTGAAGAGAGGCCGCTCTCTTTTGCGGCAATCTTCAGCTTACGAAGGCATCGGAGAAGCGCAACGGGACACCGCAGACAAAGACAAAGATCGACAAACTTTGACGTTGTCGTAAAATTATGCGCACGGGCTGCTCTGTTTCCGAGCTGCAGTCTTACTTGCGACTACTCGATGCGGTTTTCCCGTATGAGATACATGTTGCACCGGATGGTTCTAAGAGGATCGGGGACGCCTGGCGCTACCTCGATGTGCGACAGGCAAGGCTTCTAGCGCGCTGGCTCATTGCGCAGAATGCCTGGGAGCGGCGGTTCCCTGTTTGCTTCGACGGCGTCAGAACGGCTATTACGGCGTTACGTGAGATTGCTGAGCAAGCGGTGAGACGATGGAGGTGCATGCATGTCCATCATGCGCCTCGGGCAGCGAGAAGTGGTTGCGACGAAACCGCGTATTGGGTCGTCCGCAACTCAATGAACGCCAAAGTATTCGAGTTCGCATGAGGATGCAGTTGTCGACACGCTCATGCGGACGGAGCTTGAGACGTTGTCGGTTGGGCGACCATCAGCATGCCTTCCTCGCGAGCTACCTGGAGATTCTCAGCGACATCGCCGATGATGCCGACGGACCCGTTAATCGCCACCTTTCCGCACTCGCTACGAAGTACACGCCCGCTCTCCAGTACCTGAAGGATCAGAAGTCACGAAAGCGCGGAGATAACAATGGCGTACTGCCTGAACTCGCAGTCATCTATCAGCGGAACCGATAACGGCCGCCGCGTTGTCGATGCATCGAGCGACAGCGTTATTTTTTCAAGTAGACAAGGAAAAGAACCAGGTCGTCGTCGCCGACGTTCTTAAGGATATAGGCGGGACTGGCTTCCAGAACCTTTACTTCATCTGTCTTATACTGGCCTTCCTCTTTCCGTCCATCTGCATAGATGCGTACAAAGCGCCCGCCCTTGATGGCACGAGAGACCCGAAAGGGCCTTGCCATGTTCGCACTCTCCGCGCCGGGCTTGAAAGTAAGCTCCGCCACCCTTACCCGCTCGTTGTCGACATAGACCTTCTGTTCGACGGCTGGCGCTGGCGAGGACTTCGTTTGCTGACTCCACCCGGTATTGCAACAAACGCAAAGCAGTAGGGCGGTTAGCATGCCAGCAGCTTGTTTGATCGTCTTCTTCATGGCTCCCCCGGGCTTTCCTCAGGGTGGTACTGCATCAAAAAGGAACGGCGTCGGCGAGGTCCGACCGACAGCAATGAATACCAATTTCATGCTTCGACTCGACGCGGATTGCATGCTACTGCGATCGTTTTGTGCGTGAACCGTTGACACCGCCTGACGGAAGGCTAGTACAGCGACTACAAAACAGCAAAGGATAATGATCCGCAACCGCCGATGAAGAAACTCGCGAACGAGGCTGCACCGCAGAAGTCGGACGCCAGTCGAACCTCCGGGCGGGGTGCTTCTCGCGCCAGGGGTTGGCGGCGTAAGGGCGGCCAGTGCGGCCGGTATCGAGCGCGAGAACGATTACTACATTGCGCGGTTCGAGCGGTCCACGCTGAAGCAGATGCAGGGCGAAGGCTCGTCTGATCCGGAGGCGGCCGCGCGCTTCGACATGCGCAACCGTTCTGTCATTGGGCTGCGGAGACGGCAGTATGATAAGCGCGGTTTAGCCGCTTTGCCTGCGCGCCCGCGGTATCCGTCAGCTGTGTGATTCATAGACATCGTTTCAACTAGAATGAAGCGATGGACCGCGAGATTGCAACACGATTACAGTGGGTATCGATGTATCACAAGACCGGCAACGCCGGTCTCGTATGCGCACGGTGTGGCATCTCAAGACCGACACTTCGCAAGTGGTTACGACGCTATCAGGATGCTGGAGAAGAAGGTCTTCGTTCTCAAAGTCGCCGCCCTTCTCAACAGTCCGAACCGGAAGGTCGCCGAGACTGACCGGGCGACGATTCTACGACTGCGTGCCGAGCACGAGGGAGCACGGCGGATCCAGAACGAGTTGCGACTCCGCGAGCAAAGAGAGTTGTCCCTAGCAACCATTCACAAGGTTCTATGCGAAGCGTCTGTGAAGCCGTTGGTACGTTCCCGGCGGCCGGCACATCTCAAACTCTATAGCCGCCCGGTTCCGGGGGATCGGGTCCAGATGGACACAATGAAGATCGCGCGAGGCGTCTATCAGTACACGGCCATCGACGACTGCTCGCGCTTCCGCGTACTGGCCGTCTATCCCCGCAGAAACGCCCGTAATACACTGCTTTTTCTTGATCGCGTGATCGAGGAGATGCCGCTTCCTATCCAGCGTATCCAGGCCGATAGGGGCGGCGAGTTCTTCGCCGAATCAGTGCAGCGGCGTTTGATGAGCGAGTGCATCAAATTTCGACCGATTCCGCCACGCTCGCCACACCTCAATGGCAAGGTCGAGCGCCCGCAGCTTACTGATCTTAACGAATTCTGGTCCCACCGTACTCCAACCGAGGATGCGATTGACCGGCGAATTGAGGAGTGGCAGTTCGAGTACAACTGGCGCCGCCTACACGGCTCACTCGGGGGCAAGACTCCGGTTGACCGAATCGCGGAAGTGAGCGAAATCACCCCTCTCGCGGAGCAGGTGGAAAGCGCCTACGACGAGGAGAAAGAGCGAATCCGACATCGCGAATGGCGAGTCGACAAGATCCTTGCCCAGCATCATCGGCGCGCGCTTGATGTTGCGACTCCGGTAGAAAACGCGAGGTCTAGAACGCCAAGAAAAGCGTCTTCAAGAAAGTGAAATGATGTCTGTGAATCGCACACGTCAGCGCATCCCGCGTTGACAGGTTCATCAGATATCGAGGATCTTCCGCAGTAGACCGTACGAGACGCGCCAGTGTCCTTCGGGATCTGTCACGGCGATGGACGCCGTTTTTCGCATTGAGTCTGACGACGGTTCCAACACGCTCGTTCAGATGTTTGTCGGTGAATCCCACGGTGTCGCCGATGAAGAACTCTTCGGGGCGCGGGCGAGGTGGCGGCGCTTCCTTTTGAGTCGGGGCTGCGGTGGCATCGAGGAGAATCGCCGCATACAACACTGCCCATCGGCGGCGAGTTACGTTGTCCTGTATGACCGCTTGCGTATGTCGCAGCTCGGTGACAGTGCCTTCCAAAGGGGCCCCCAACGGGTTGTCACCGATGTATCTGACGGTCATCCCAATGTGCAGTCGTTGACGAACTTCGAAAGTGCGTCGGGGGTCATCGAGCATTTTGCCGATGGTCAGATAGAGGCGATATACCTCGCTGGGCGCCTGCCGAAGGGAGTCCTGAACCGCCCCGGCTTTGTCGGAGACCGCCGATTCTGGCGCTACGCCGCGCGAGGGCAGCTTCATAGTCCGATTGTAGGCCTACTCAGCCTCCGCCGGCGACACATACCCGGGCGGGCCGAGCAACCGATGATGGTTATACCATTGAAACCATTCAGCGCGGCGAGCTGGACGTCGTGCAGCGATTCAAGAACGTCGATGCACAAGTTTCGCCTTTTACAAGCCGTTGATCGTCTCGGCCATAGCATTGTCATAGGAGTCGCCCAGTTCCGACTGATGGTTCAAGGCCAACGTCCCCCGAATGTTCGGCGTACCAAATGTTGAGATATGGCGACCCGCGATCGCTGTGATGGACGAGCCAGGCAATTGCGCACGATCGTGTAACGCCTGGTTCAGCGCGTCCAGCACGAAGTCAGTCTTCATCGATACCGCCACGCGCCAACCGACGATACGGCGCGCGAACACATCGTTCATGAAGGCCACGTAGACGAAGCCCGCCCACGTCCAACAATAGGTGAGATCCGCGACCCACAGCGCGTTAGGACACTCGGCTCGGAACTGACGTTTGACCCGGTCCGGCGGTCACGGCACCCCATCGTCACGCTGCGTCGTCTTGATCCGGCGCCCACGGCGCACGCCTTCGCGGCCCATCACCTTCGTCAGGCGCGCGGCCGTGCAGCGCGCGACCCTGATGCCATCGCGCAACAACTGGCGCCAGACCTTGCGCACTCCATACACGCCGAAGTTCTCGTCCCAGACCGCCCGGATGAAAGTCTTCAGTTCAATATCGCGACGCGCTCGTGCTGGCCATTGCTCCGGATCGCTGCGCCGCCCGGCGTGCCGGTAATGCGTCGACGGCGCGATCGGCAGCAGGCTGCAGATCGGCGCGATACCGTAGACGTCGCGATGCTCGTCGATGAACGCGATCATGGCTTCGATCGGCGGTCGAGCTCCGCTTGCGCGAAATATGCGGAGGCCTTGCGCAGGATCTCGTTGGCCGTGCGCAGTTCACGATTCTCGCGCTCCAGTTCCTTCAGACGCGCCAGCTCCAGAGTTGTCGCGCCCGCTCGTTGTCCACGGTCGCGTTCAGCCTAAATGATCCAGTTGCGAAGCGTCTCGCGCGACATCCCCATCTTTGAGGTGATCGAGCCGATCGCCGCCCTCTGCGTTTGATACTCGTGTGGTGCTCAGGCACCATCCGGATCGCTCGCTTACGGACCTCATCCAAATATTCGCGTCCCTGTGCGCTTCATTGTGTTGCCTTCGTTTCCACGCTTCGGATCCCCCGTTACAGCCAAGACCCGAATCTCCTACACTTCCGGGAATTGGTAAGGACCTCCCCATGGCCAGAGCGGTATCTATCGGTGTCATCATGGCTGTTGCTACGCAACCTTCAGCGAAGGGGGAAGTCATGGAACGGATTACTCGCGTTGGTGTAGATCTCGCCAAGAATGTGATGCAGGTCCACGCAGTTGACGGCGCCGACCGTGTAGTTGCACGCAAGGCGATTTCTCGCGAACGGTTTGTGAGCTGGTTTGCCAATCTTGAGCCTTGCCTGGTCGCGATGGAAGCGTGCGGCGGTGCCCATTATTGGGTCCGCAAGCTACGCGCGCTCGGACATGATGTCCGTCTCATTCCACCACAGTTCGCTGCCCCTTATCGCAGAGGAGGCCCACACGTGAAGAATGACGCACAGGATGCCGAAGCGATCTGCGAGGCGGCAAGCCGCCCACAGATGCGCTTCGTGCCGATCAAGTCACCTGCCCAGCAAAGTGTGCTTGTACTTCACCGCATGCGGACCGGGTTCGTCGAGGAGCGTACCGCACTGGTAAATAGGTTGCGCGGGCTTCTTGCCGAGTTCGGCGTGTTTCTGCCGCAAGGCATTCGTTCGTTACACAAGCACTTGGTCGACCGTCTCGAGGACGGTAGCAACGAACTTGGAGGTCCCGCGCGCCAAGCGCTGATGCGGGGCTGGGCGCAGTGCCAGGTGCTCGATCAGGAAATCGCGTGCCTCGACAAACAGATCGCTGAACACGCCGTCCACGACGAACAGGCGCAACGCTGCATGGAGGTGTGTGGCGTCGGCCCTCTGACCGCATCTGCCGCTGTCGCAACCGTTGTCAACGCACGGCAATTCAAAAATGGTCGGCAGATGGCAGCCTGGATCGGTACCGTACCCAGGCAGAATAGCAGCGGCGGCAAACAACGGCTCGGACGCATTACCAGACAAGGTAACGACTATCTGCGAACGTTGCTATATCAAGGTGCGCGTTCGGCCATCTTACTGCACCGCGACGCGTCGATAGGCTCTCGCGCTGGATCGTTCAGCTGCAGGCCCGCATCGGCTATTACAAGACCTTGGTCGCCGTCGCCAACAAGCATGCGCGCATTCTTTGGGCCGTGTTCGCGAAGGGCGAGAAACTCGATCCATCACATGTAAGCGGTGTTCCGTGTGTGGTGATTCGCGCAACAGACATTTGAACCGGGAGCCGACAAGAAGTTACTTCCCACTCGAAGACGCATAGGTAAAGGATAGCGAACAGGTCAGACCGGCAGCGGGCGAACTCGATGAACCGTAAGGCGCCACAGCGCATCGAATCGCCGACCCGGGGATGGAGTCCCGCTGCGCGGTTACTATCAGGGACCGGGCGGAGCAGATGTCATCGCGCCCAGAAAGGCCGTTTATAGGCATGCAGTCTGTCTCCTCGCCATCCCTGCCACTCACGACTCGAGTGATATCGGTGCCCAACCAATGAATCATAAAAATCGCTTGCACAAATGGGGAGGTGCTTACAGGCGGTTCATCGCGCCAACGCGTTTTTGAGATACGCGGTGGTGCCGGCCGAGCGGAATGCGTGATTCACAATCGGGTGCCAATGTCGGCGGCCAGCGCCCGTCGCCGCACCATCGCATAAAGCGTTCGCTCGGGGCAACGGCTTGATGCTCAGTTGCCGGATCCCTCCCGCAATGGTGCAAAGCCGCGGACTATTAGGCTCGTCGCGTAGCCCCGTCTCGTCCAAATACGCATGCAGGTACGCATCGAGCGTGGGATGACAGGGCATCGCGTGCGCCTTGGCACCGTCGTCAGGCTGATTTCGAACCGGCGTCGATCGCCGTGACACACTCCGAAGGACATCGGTGCGTCTTGTACGCTCGATTACGGAAATCCTCAATATGTGATTGAAGTCCTGTTAACACGGAATGCGCCGACGGATACGCGTCAAATCCCACGCCCGTATCCTGCTGTCAATTGCAAGGTTGAACAGCGTTAGCTCACGAGCGCGCCGACTCACGAGCATGGACGACATCTGGAGTCTGACTCAACAGGATAATCATTTCTGTCCGTGGCGCGTCTTGAGCGCGTGAACTTCGGCTGCCCCGGCTCCGGTCAGACTGTAGGAGAAATAGAACGAAGCGCCGCTTTGCACGTTACTCGCCGATTTGCGGGCGAGCAGCCCGCGTTCACGGAGTTCGACGAGGTCGTCCGCAAGATGCCGCGCCCTTAACCGGCCGTATCGGCGAGCACCCGGCATACGCGTGGCAGCAATGTAGTGCTCGATAAGTTCCGGGTTGATGGTATTAACCGCTTGCCCATAGCGGCCGGAATGAATGGCCAGCAGTAGCCATTCGAGTCTGTCTCGCAACGACAGCCTGCGAGCGTCTGCGTTATTTGCCATGCTGGCAAACTGCTGAAAAGTCGCCGCCAAGGGGTCCGGAAGTTTTTTTCGTCCTTGGCGATATAAACGCTTTTGTATTTTCCTTGCACACGCCATCTACCCAATATTTCCAGTAGGTAAGTCGACTAAGCAAGCGATTGACGGAGAATGCCTTTTGCGATGTTTTGAGATCATCAGAACCGCCGCGATGTGTGAGGTTCCGCAGAACAAAATAACGCTCGAAAATACATTGCTTTATTATTGCAGGCATTGCATTTAATGCGGGGATTTCTGTGGCAATGAAGCCGATCAATGTTTCGCCCATGGCGACCTCCTGTGAGCCACGCACGACCGACCATGGCTACTCAGTCTGTCATCATAACTTAGTATCTTATTTACCCGATGAAATAATTAAGAATGCACAAACCTGCATGCTACAAGGAATACTCTGAACCTAAATTCACTGTTCGTTTTCAAAGCTAAATTTTTCGGGCTTTTTGGGGGGAAACCGGCTGAGCCGCCCCCGCTTTTTTAGCGGAAGGACTCGGCCGCCGCCGGCGTCTGCGATCGGACACCGGCGAGCGTCTGAGATGAGCCGTTACTTTGTCTGGCCGGGGCCGAGGTCCGCGCCAGTGACCGGATCGCTGGCGGTGTCGGATGCGGTGCGTGCGGCCATTGCCTGCAGGGTTTCGACATCTTGCGCCGGTCATGAATTCGCCCCTGGTGATCGCCGAGCGCCAGCGTTCCGAGGGCTGCAGCGTTGGTTGGCTTGGCGCAGAACGCGTCGAATCCAGCCTGCTTAGTCGTTGACCTGCTTTTACCTCTTGCGCGGCTTGATCATGTACCCGCGAAGCGAAAGTGCATCGCTTAAATGCGCAATCTGGACGCGTAGAAGGAAGGACGCGGTTGGAAGTCCGCGGGTCCTCGTTGTTGACTTATGTGTAGTGCGCGGTTATGTGGAGTTCCCTCTGGGCGCTGCTTCGGCGCGGGGTTGGGTCAGGAGTTCGTC
>NZ_FCNV02000037.1 GCF_001544615.1 Caballeronia concitans | reverse complement strand
GACTTATGTGTAGTGCGCGGTTATGTGGAGTTCCCTCTGGGCGCTGCTTCGGCGCGGGGTTGGGTCAGGAGTTCGTCAACATAACTTCGTCGTGGGAGTAGCGTAGTTCCTCCGATCACCGTATTCGGAGGGCACCATGCTTCAAGAATTGTTTCCGAAGGTACATCGCCGCTATGAGGGATCACGGTTCGCCGCCGATCTTGAGGGTTTCGCTGCCTGGCTGCGTCGGAGCGGATATTCTCGCAACAGTACCTGCGATCATTTGTTTCGGGCAAAGCAAACACTTGAACGGATGGATGGCGCCGAGCCCGGCGGGGAGTTTGCCATCGAACATCTATACGCTGCATTTACGTCACCGCGCTTTCCGGCGCTATATCGAGGTACGCAGCGGGCATTCGAGCGCTTTCTGTCTTCGCGCGGCAGATTGATTCGGGCTGAGCCGGACGACCCGTTCGGAGCCCTGCGCGGTCAGTATCTACAGCACCTTCATGAGCTACGTGGGTTTGCCGTCTCGACCGCCACTCAGCATAACTCGACTCTCAAGGACTTCCTGCGTCGGGCGGTGTTACCCGATCGAACCCTGCGGACATTGGGCGCTACGGACGTCGAGAATTACATCCGGCTCAAGAGCCGGGAGGTTACCCGTCAGACGCTGCAGCATGTCATTGCGCATCTGAGGGCATTCTTGCGCTATTGCGAGGATCGTGGCGATATCACGCTCGGACTGCATTGCATTGACACGCCACGGACTTATCGTGCCGAGTTGCCCCCGCGTGCACTCGACTGGAAGCTGGTGCCGAAGCTGGTTAATTCGGTAGATCGTCACAGCCGCACGGGCTGGCGCGACCACGCGGTCCTGCATTTGATGGCGTACTACGGTCTACGAGCATCAGAAGTTGCCGCACTCACGCTGAGTTCTATCAACTGGGAATCGCGGACGCTTCACGTTCAGCAGCGCAAGACCCGTTCGGTCCTGGTATTGCCATTGGCGGACAGGACCATAAATCTGCTACGGCGCTATCTCCGGTGTGGCCGCTCTGGAAGTGATTGCCCCGCTTTGTTCCTACGGGCACGAAGCCCGGTTGGGCCACTGACCCACTATGGCGTGGTCGACATCTTTTGCACGCGCGCCAGGCTGAGTGGCCTGCCAATCACGAACAGTTCCTCATATGCGCTGCGACACGCGTTCGCGATGCGTCTGCTAGATCGAGGCGTGGGTACGAAGGCCATTGGCGATATCTTGGGACATCGCAGCCTCGAGAGCACGTGCGTCTACCTGCGACTGGACATTGCCATGTTACGTTCCGTCGCGCTGCAGGTTCCGACGCTCTCGAAGTCGAGGAGCCGGCCATGAGCATCTCCACGTCAATGGTTGCCATGGAGGCTGCGATCACAGACTACGTTGCCCATCAACGCGCCCTAGGTCGTGGCTACCGCAATGAAGAACGAATCCTGCTGTCGATGTGTCACTGGCTCGCGCAGTCCTCAGTTCGGGAGCTTGATCAGGCAAGCTTCGATCGATGGTGCGATACGCTGCATCATCTGGGACCGAATACGCGTCGCGCCAGACAGTTGATGGTGCACAAGTTCTGCCTGTTCAGACAGCGTGCCGAGCACGAGTGTTTCGTACCCAATCCGCTGTACTTCGCGCGACCCTGTCCGTACATCCGCCCGGTCATTGTGCAGCCGGATCAGGTCGCACGAATGCTGGTCGCAGCCACGCACCTGACGCCGACACTTGGCTCACCGCTACTACCCGCCGTGACGCGCATCGCCATTGTGCTGCTGTATACGGCCGGGTTGCGGCGCGGCGAACTGCTGCGCCTGACGCTACGAGACGTTGAACCCACGTCAGGGGTATTGCAGATTCGAGAGTCGAAGTTCCACAAGAGTCGGCTGGTGCCGCTATCAACCGATGCCGCGCGCGAACTTCGAATTTACCTACGCAAGCGCCTCAACGCTTCGCTCGGCACCGGCCCGGAAACGCCGCTGTTGTGCAATACGACCCGAGGTCTACGTGGATACACCGGCACGGGAATCAGCCGTCCCATACACGCACTCTTCGAACTCGCTGACGTTCGCGATGCCGAGGGACGATGTCCGCGAATTCACGACTTGCGGCATAGCTTTGCGGTCCAGGCTTTGATCCGGTGGTATCAGGAAGGCGCGGACGTACAGTCGAACCTTCCGAAACTGGCAATCTACATGGGGCATGTCTCGATCGTATCGACGGCATACTACCTTCCATTCGTTCCGACGATCGCGGCACTCGCAAGTGAACGCTTCGAGAAGCATCTAGGACACGTGCTCGGCGGGAGGAAGCCATGAAACCGCGCAAACCGACAGAGCTCGGCCGATGTCTGCTGCGCTTCTTCCAAGACTATCTGCCTACACTGCGGGGCGTCAGTGTGCACACGATACGGAGCTACCGTGATGCCGTCGTCTTGCTGCTGCGGTTCACCGCGCGCGAGAGCCGGTGCCCCATCGAAGCCCTGGATCTGAGCGATCTGAATGCCGATCACGTAAAGCGATTCCTCAAATTCCTTGAGTCCGAGCGCGGCAACAGCATCGCGACGCGCAACGCTCGGCTCGCCGCCATTCATGCATTCGCTCGTTTCGTGATTGCCGAGCATCCCGAACATCTGGCACTGTTTCAGCAGGTACTCGGAATACCGTTTAAGCGGGGAGCGCGGGAGGCACCGATCGAATATCTGGAAACGGCTGAGATCGAGACATTGCTGACCACCATCGACCAGAGTCGTCCAGCGGGGCAACGCGACTTTGCACTGTTCGCGCTGATGTTCAACACTGGAGCTCGTGTGCAGGAGATCCTCAATTTGCGGATCTGTGACCTGCGGCTCGACCCACCGCCGCAGGTCCGGCTGCGTGGCAAAGGGAACAAGGTGAGAGTGTGTCCGATCTGGCCGCATACTGCGCAGCTTCTGCGCGAACTTATTCGCACGCGTCCCTTGGTCGCTCAAGGCTCGGCCGAACTGCCTGTCTTCGTTAATTGCCGCGGTACTCAGATGAGCCGATTTGGCGTGCGTTATCTGCTGCGCAAATACATGCTCATCGCGAGCACCCGGAACCCAACCCTTGCGCACAAAGAAATCCACCCGCATTCGCTTAGGCATACCACCGCGATTCAGTTGCTGAAGGCTGGCGTAGACTTCGCGACTATCAGCCAGTGGCTCGGCCACGCGAGCCTGAATACCACGATGCGCTATGCGCGTGCCGATATCGATCTCAAACGTCAAGCACTCGCGCAGGTGTTCCCAGAAATCCTCGCACCTCCACGAGGTGGAGCATTCATCTTGAACGGTGCTGACCTGGTTGGCTGGCTGCGTAGACTCTGACCTGTTATGTGCAGTCAAGGAATGCTCAAACCAGGCGGGTTTGCCTTGCTGCACGACCCCTCCACATAACCGCGCGCTACACATAAATCCAG
>NZ_FCNV02000033.1 GCF_001544615.1 Caballeronia concitans | reverse complement strand
CTGCGGAAGCCCTAGACGAGTACCTGAAATCTGTTCAACAATCCAGTGTTGCGACGACCGTTTGAATCCGCCCAATACCAGATGCCGGTCTATGGTCGCCGGCTTAAACAGCAGAAAGTAAGACAGAGCATGTCACGCAAAGGCAATTGTCTCGATAACGCCACGATGGAGAGCTTCTTCGGTACGCTTAAGTCGGAATTTTTCTACATGAACAGGTTTCGCAACGTCGACGAACTGCAAACCGGCATCAAGGACTACATCCACTATTACAACCACGATCGAATCAAGCTAAGATTGCAAGGACTCAGCCCTGTCCAGTACAGAATGAAATATAAGCAGCACTAACGTCACCGCGTCCAACATTCCGGGGTCAGTTCACAAGATAGGTGGACACCTATGGTCCTCGCTACTGTCGCTCACTGCCAGACGTCGGAGATGGACCGCTTACACTTGTGTGTAGGTGTACGCGATGCATGCTCTGGAGAGGGACACCACAACGGCGTCGTGATAGACGCCCAAAGAATCCGCCTCAGGCCGGCTTGCTATAGCGCGTGTCTCCACAGAAAAGAAAAAGCCCGCTCGACCGAGCGGGCTGAATCCATATCGGTGGACATGGAGGAGACAACCCCAGTATAAACCCTTAGCGCTTAGCTGCAAGTCCTGTTTCGGCCTGTCTCAGATGGGCAACACCTCGCCGTTGTCGGTTCGCCCCCGGGCGCAACGCTTGCGTTATTGCAGACGGGAGGCGCCGCCATGAAAGCGACTACATTCTTGGAACAAGCCAAACGGGAAGCCCAGCTCGTCGATGCGCTGCTGGTTGCACGATATGCCCTCGTGATACATGACGGCATGACGGTGTTAGGCGACGATGAACCGCCGTCGCGCTGGCCAATGCGCTTCGATCGCGAACTTCAGTGCATTGATGCAGCCCTCCAGATGGCCGGGATTGACACAACGCAGGCACTTCATCCACCGAGCCTCTATTGGAAGGATGAGGAAAGCGGTGACTTGCCGCCGGGCGCGGACGACTGAGATGGGGCGCTGGAACGGTTCGCGCACGACGCGCGTACGCGCGCCTGCTCCGCTGGCAGGCGAGATGCCTGTGCTGATCGAGCCGCAGCTGGCGACGCTGGTTGAACGTCATCCCGGGGAAGGCGACTGGTCCTACGAGATCAAGTTCGACGGCTACCGCATGCTCGCGCGCATCGAGCGGGGCGCCGTCAAGCTCGTCACACGCAATGGGCATGATTGGACCGAGCGCATGCCACGGCTGCGCGCCGCACTTGAGGCGCTAACGGCTGATACCGCATGGATTGACGGCGAGGCGGTCGTGCTCGATGCGACCGGTAAGCCCGACTTCAATGCGCTGCAGAACGCATTCGACCGTCGCAGTACAGCCAATATCGTCCTATTCGTCTTCGATCTGTTGTGGCTCAACGGCACCGACATCCGCGATCAGCCGCTGCGCGGACGTCGGGCACTGCTGCAAAATTTGATGACAAGCGTCGAGAGCCCGCTCTTGCGTTACTCGGACGATTTCGCCGAGGATCCGACGTCACTCGTGGCGTCCGCCTGCAAGATGCAGCTCGAAGGCATCATCGGCAAGCGGGCAGACGCGCCGTACCGGTCCGGACGTTCCAACGATTGGATCAAGCTCAAGTGCAATCTCAGGCAAGAGTTCGTGATCGGCGGATTTTCGCGTCTGAAGGGCGCGAAGTCAGGCGTACGTTCACTGTTGCTGGGCGTCTATGAGCAGGACGGCACACTTAGGTATGCGGGCCACGTTGCGCCTCATCTGACGCCTACGCGCAGCGCCGGGTTCAGCAAGCGCGCTCAAGCCTTACTTCAGATTCAACCCGCCTTCTATAACGCGCCCGAACCCGAGCGCGATCGCGAGTTCCATTGGCTCGCGCCCGACATGGTGGCGGAAGTGTCGTTCCTGGAATGGACGCCCAACGGCGAGGTTCGGCATCCCGTCTTTCACGCCTTGCGAGAAGATAAGCCTGCGCGGGCGGTCACGGAAGAAAAGGTTGTCGACGATCCCCGAGCTGGACACATCGGCTCGACGCGGGAACGACCCGGTCCGCGCGGCACGGTTATCGTGGGCGACATCAAGATCAGCAACCCGCAGCGTGTGATGGATCAGGCCTCCGGCCGCGCCAAGCTCGACATCGTGCGGTACTACGACGCCATCGCAGAATGGGCGCTTCCTTACCTGCAAGCGCGGCCGCTTGCGCTCGTGCGCGCGCCTGACGGTATCGCGGGTGAACTGTTTTTTCAGAAGCATTCCGAGCGCGTCCGCATTCCCGCCGTGGAAGAGTTGCCCGTGAGCGTGTATCCGGGACATAAGCCGCTACTGGTCGCCAACACCGCCGACGCGCTGGTCGGCCTCGCCCAGATGAGCGTTGTCGAGATCCACTCGTGGAACGGCATCGCGCCCGATCTCGCGCATCCCGATCGCGTCATTTTTGACCTCGATCCCGATCCCGCCTTGCCGTGGTCGGCGATGTTGGAAGCCGCCTCACTCGTCAAAGTCGTGCTCGATGAACTGGGCCTGCGCTCGTTTGCGAAGACCAGTGGCGGGAAAGGATTCCACATCGTCGTGCCGCTCACCCGCCCACAGGGATGGGAGGAAGTGAAGCTCTTCTCACAGGCGGTCGCACAGCACATGACGCGCGTCGTCCCGCAGCGGTTTTCGGCCGTGCTGGGGCCAAAAAACCGAGTCGGCAAGATCTTCATCGACTATCTGCGCAATGGGCGAAGCGCCAGTACGGTGGCCGCGTTTTCGGTGCGCGCCCGCCCTGGCATGGCGGTATCGATGCCGATATCGTGGGATGAGTTGAAGGACGTCACAAGCGGCGACCAGTGGACAATGGCACAAGCCGTCCACCGACAACGCACGCTCGCAGCAGATCCATGGGAGGGTTACTGGCGCACGCGGCAAGGCATCACCGCCGCGATGCGCCGCGCGGTCGGCATGAAACGCTAGACAAGCCGCGCTTCATGCCCGTTGATCTGGTTGATCCGGCTAATCAGACCTTAGCTGCCGGGCCTTAGCGGTTAGCTCCGCGCCTCAGTGCCCTTCAGTTCGCTGTGCTTGTGTGAGTGCGTCGCCGCGTACTTGAGTTCGAAATGGGCACCCTTGCCGCTTCGCGTCGGCGGAAAGTGTTCGCCCTCGACGCACGTGACTTCGAACGTGTCCTTGCCATCGTCATGGACAACGGCATAGATGCCAGACACCTTGACGATCTCACCGGGCTTATACGCGTTATCGCCTGCCATCGTTGCACCTCCGTCAGTAAAGAACCAAGACCACTGAGCAAAGCGCGTTCCGAGCGGTTTCGTGCAAGCGCCTTTGTCTGCGCACGATCTACGCGGCAAGCCGATGCTCGTAGTACGGCCGGTCTCGATCCTCGAGAATCGCGTCGAGTGCGGCGAGATCGGAGGCCTGGGGATCCAACCAGGCGTCGACATTTTCTCGCTTGATCGGGACGATGCAGCGATCGTGGCCCGCTGCTTCCACCTCGGCAGGCGGCTTGTCTGTGATAGCGGCGAACGACAGGAGATCCGGCTGATCGGGCGCGGTCCACTTCGACCACAGACACGCGACCATCAGCAGCTGACCGTTGTTAGGGCGAAACTCCAGGACCACGTTTTCGCCAGGCGCCTGCGGTCCGTCATGCGTTTCGAACAACGTGTTCTCGCACTTGGCCCGTGCGACGTTCTCGTAAAAGACGTCAACGAGCAGCAGCCCATGGGTGTAGCCAAAACACGGCTTCCAGAACTTGTCCAGACTATCGCGCCGCGCGTTATAGGTTCCGGGGTACTTGACATCGTAGTTCGCGGGCTTGCCCGCGATGCGACATTGATAGCGCATCGGCTTGACGACATACTGCCCGTCTTCGACCACGAGCACCGGCGCGTAGTAGCCGGGGAAGATGCGTGAATCACGAGGCTCCTGCTCAGTTCGACCGAAGTCGGCAAGACGCCGTAACGCCGCCTCGATCTTGTCCGTCGCGATGCGCTTGCTTTCGGTCGCCGCTTTGGTCGTCTTCGTTTGCAGCGTGCGCTCGGCATCCGCCAATCGGGTGCGTTGCTTGAAAAGCTCCTGCTCGACCTTGGTCATTTGCTCAGCGTTGTACCGCTCAACGAAGGTCTTGATCTGACGCTCGTCATCGGACACGGATTCCCGGAAGGCATCTTCCATCGCCTTCGGAATTTTGGCCTTGCTGCCCTCGGCGCGCTCCCAGAACAGTCGCGCGAACTCGCGGATGTCCATCTGCGCGCCGAACATCTTCACGTAGCGACGATAGTCGGCTTGGATCTGCGCGGAGTAACACATGCGTTGAATTCCCTTCGTTTCGTGAGGGCGATACGCCAGGCGTGGGGCTTCAGAGCGCCTCTTTGCACAGCGCCAGCATCTTCTTGATGACGGTGGACGAGTAGTTTAGTTGCATGTCGCCAGTAAAAAAGCGCCAGGACATTCGACTGACGCACCGCAATGCCGTCGCCTTTCAGATCGCGTTGGGCGATGTTAAGCGCCAACTGGCCGAGGCGCACGCGCTCGAGGCAGTCCATCCAGAGGTGATTGCGTCGCAGCCAGATGCGGGTCGCGACCAGGAAGCACAGCCGCCCGCGCGCGCGTCCGACACATTCGACACTTCGTTGATATCTGATCGGTTCAGCGGCAAGCCGCCGTCGTCGACGTAGCCCGCCGTCTCGAGCACCGCGATAGCGATCGTCGGCGCGGCATAGACGACATGTTTCCCCGTGTCATCCCACCGCCCAGGCTTGCTAGCGGCGCCTGCACCACTAGGTCACCGGCTGGATACGTTCGAGTCTCAGTTTCAATTCGCCAAAGTTTCATTGATAAGCGCCACTCTCGAGCGAGCCGAGCAGCCGGGCGACAACGTCAACTCCAGCGGGCGTATCGATGAGCTCCGATGGCTTTCGGCCGCCGAGCGCGGGCTGCGGCCTCTCGATCCACTCGCCCAGCCATCGTGCAGAGTCGAAGTCGTTCGCACCTGGCGCCGTACTGTCTGCGGCAATTCCTTGTGCAATTCCGAGAAGCTTGATCATTCCTATCGCTGCTTGGCCGCCTGCGCCACTTACCAACTCGCCGGCCGCGGCCTTCTTCTCTGCGGTCGCTTCGGGCACGCCGATAATTGTGAGGAAACGCGCCGCCGCCGAAGCTTGATAAGCGTCCGCTGCCGCGTCTAGCGCCGCACGATAGTCCAACACTGATGCCTTTGTAATAAACCGGTCGCTCCCCGATTCATGATGAAGTTCGAGCTTCCCTTGCTCCAGCAGCTTAGAGATGTGCGGACGAGACACGAATAGCTGCGTAGCAGCTTCAGCGATGGACAGGAAGTCGTTTGTATCTGGTCGGTGCGACGAGAACTGGTTTATCGCGTCGACGAGTATCGCTTCCAGTCCAACTGCGAGCTCGCGTCGAACATCGGGTGGCAAACCGGCCCCAACCCGCGTCAGCAACTCCTCCGTACGCACGCGTGAAAGCTGCACTGCGTCGGTAACCGGAGGTGCCATCTTTCCGTCGGTTGACATGGTGGCTTCCAGGCAGAGGTAACGAGTTCAGTGTATCCCCTTTGAGAAGACGTCGAAACGCTGCGATACCGGCTCTTATCCAACGTAAAGTCGACGCCGGAGACCGGTGTTTCTACCCACCCGAGCGGCCGAAGTTGGCCGGCGGACTAAACCGCTCGCGCGGTAGGGGCTACGGTCAGACTTCGGTGGGCAGGGAGAGGCCGGCATCGTGGTTCC
>NZ_FCNV02000020.1 GCF_001544615.1 Caballeronia concitans | reverse complement strand
TAAACCTTCCTCTTAATACTTCGTGTGAGACTCTTGATTACTTTTGCTATGCCGATTCCGAAGAACCGGCCGCACTTGCCATCAAGCGCCCACACTTATCGGCTGTTAGTTTTTAAAGAGCACATCGCCTGACTTATCCACTTCACCGCACCGAGCGTCTTGCTCAGCGCCGCTTCAGTCTGGCGTTTGCTGCATCAGCAGCAGAGAAACGAGATTATGAACATCGCTTCGGAGTCTGTCAACAAGTTTTTGAAACGCTTTACTTGCTGATTGCGTTTGAGAAACCTTTGCATCGCTCTCACCCGCACCCACGAAACTGCCCACTCCCGCTTCCTTCGCGTTCAGTGAATCGCGAAGGAACGAAATTCTAGTGAGTCGATGTGCGATATGCAAGCGATTTCGCAATTAAAAAATCACCGGTGTTTGAACACGGGCTTTCGCTTTTCGACGAACGCAGCCATACCCTCTTTCTGATCTTCCGTCGCGAACAGCGAATGAAATAAGCGCCGCTCGAAGTGGACGCCTTCCGCGAGCGTCGTCTCATATGCGCGATTGACAGCCTCCTTGGCCATCATCACGGCTGGCAACGAGAATCCGGCGATGATCGTCGCGGCCTCGACGGCCTCGTCGAGCAAACGGTCAGCCGCAACCACTCGAGACACCAACCCCGCCCGCTCGGCTTCCGCGGCGTCCATCATGCGCGCGGTAAGGCACATGTCCATTGCCTTCGCCTTCGATACCGCCCGCGGCAGGCGCTGCGTGCCGCCCGCACCCGGGATCACGCCCAGCTTGATCTCCGGCTGTCCGAATTTCGCGGTGTCGGCGGCGATGATGATGTCGCACATCATGGCGAGCTCGCATCCGCCTCCCAGCGCGAACCCCGCCACCGCCGCGATGACCGGCTTGCGAATGGAGCGGATCGCTTCCCAGTTGCGTGTGATGTAGTCGCCCTTGTAGACGTCCATGTAGGAATAACCAGCCATCATGCCGATGTCCGCTCCCGCCGCGAACGCCTTCTCACTTCCGGTCAACACAATTGCGCCGATGTCCTCATCGGCGTCAAAAGCCTTGAGCGCAGCGCCAAGCTCGTCCATCAGCGCATCGTTGAGCGCATTTAGCGCCTTCGGACGATTCAGCGTGATCAATCCGACTCTGCCGCGTGTTTCCACCAGCACGTTCTCGTATGCCATTCGCTCCTCCTGGCGATCCTCTGGTAAGTCCTAGTGACTGACGATGTTGACCATCATCTCGATAATGCTACCATCACCAACCAACCGGTCGGTTAATTAATCGACCTGCACCGTCCTTCATTTCTCTCTCTTGCGACCATGACACATCCGCTATTCACGAAGCACGAAGCGATGCTCGACAAAGCGCTCTCCGCTATCGAAACTCGCGGCTACTGGAGCCCGTTTGCCGAAATGCCGAGTCCCAAAGTGTACGGGGAAACGGCCAACGCGGACGGCGAAGCCGCCTTCACAGCACATCTTGGCAAGACGTTCGAGCTCGATCAACCATCGACAGGTGATGTCGTCGGCGAAGAGAGATCGCCGTTTGGAACCTCGCTCGACATCAAATACCCGAAGGCCGATCCTGACGCCCTCGTCCGTGCCTCGCAGCAGGCGCAGCAACAGTGGCGCGCGGCAGGTCCGCAAGCCTGGGTTGGCGTCAGCCTCGAGATTTTGTCTCGACTGAACCGCGCGAGCTTCGAGATCGGCTACAGCGTGATGCACACCACCGGTCAGGCGTTCATGATGGCGTTCCAGGCCGGCGGCCCCCATGCGCAGGACCGTGCACTCGAAGCCGTCGTCTACGCCTGGGACCAGTTGCGCCGTATTCCGGCCCAGGCGCATTGGGAAAAGCCGCAAGGCAAGAATCCGCCGCTCGCCATGCAGAAGCGCTTCACCATCGTCCCGCGCGGCACCGGTCTCGTGCTCGGCTGCTGCACTTTTCCGACGTGGAACGGCTATCCGGGCCTGTTCGCCGATCTCGCCACCGGCAACACCGTCATCGTCAAGCCGCACCCCGGCGCGATTTTGCCGCTCGCCATCACCGTGCGCATTGCCCGCGAAGTGTTGCGCGAAGCCGGCTTCGATCCGAACGTCGTCACGCTCCTCGCCACCGCACCGAACGACGGCGCCCTCGTTCAACAACTCGCCGTGCGCCCGGAGATCAAGCTGATCGACTTCACCGGCAGCACGCAGAACGGCACCTGGCTCGAGCGCAATGCGCATCAGGCGCAGGTGTTCACCGAGAAGGCGGGCGTGAATCAGATCGTGATCGATTCCGTCGACGACATGAAAGCCGCCGCGCGCAACATCGCGTTCTCGCTCGCGCTGTACTCGGGCCAGATGTGCACCGCGCCGCAAAACATCTACGTGCCGCGCGACGGCATCCGCACCGCCGACGGCCAGCTCAGCTTCGACGACGTCGCGAAAACGCTCGCTGGCGCCGTCGAGAAACTCACGTCGGATCCCGCGCGCGCCGTCGAGTTGACCGGCGCGATCCAGAACGAAGGCATCGCGGCGCGCATCGCTGAAGCGCGCAAGGTCGGTGACGTACTGCTCGACAGTCGGACGCTTCAACATCCTGCCTTCCCCGAGGCACGCATACTCACGCCGCTTCTGCTGAAACTCGACGCACGTACGGACGAGGCCAAGTTCACGAAGGAATGGTTCGGCCCGATTGCGTTCGTCGTCGCGACCGATTCCACGGCGCGATCGCTCGATCTCGCCGGCTCCATTGCGCAAGAGCACGGCGCGCTGACGCTCTCGGTCTATAGCACCGACGACGCTGTCATCGACTCCGCGCACGAAGCCGCGATTCGCGGCGGCGTCGCGCTGTCGATCAATCTCACCGGCGGCGTCTTCGTCAACCAGTCCGCAGCGTTCTCCGACTTCCACGGCACCGGCGCCAACCCTGCCGCAAACGCCGCGCTCGCCGACGCCGCGTTCGTCGCGGATCGCTTCCGCGTCGTGCAGAGCCGGATGCATGTTGCACCGGAAGCGGTTGCTGCGAAAGCCGGCCAAACGGCATAGGCAAAACAACGGGAAACGCAAAGTCGGAATCGGCTTATGCCATTCGGCCTAATGGAAAGCGCCGGGCCGCGCGTCTAGTATCGGCGTGTGAGGAATTCGAACGCGGCTCGTGCCCAAGGAGATGTCATGTCCGAGCAGTCTGTCCTGTTTCAAATCGATGGCGATACGCGCGTTGCCACCATCACGCTCAATCGCCCCGACAAGCTGAACAGTTTCACTCGCGAGATGCACGGTCAATTGAGCCGCGCGCTCGATGAAGCCGAATCGGGCAACGCGCGCGCAATCGTTCTGACCGGCGCGGGGCGCGCGTTCTGCGCTGGGCAGGATCTCGCCGATCTGGACTTCACTCCGGATTCGATGTCCGATCTCGGAGAGCTGATCGACGCGCACTTCAATCCGCTCGTGCGCCGTCTTCAGTCGATGCCGCTGCCGGTCATCGCGGCGGTCAATGGCACGGCCGCGGGCGCAGGGGCGAACCTGGCGATGGCCTGCGACATGATCATTGCTGCGCGTTCGGCAAGCTTCATTCAGGCGTTCGTCAAGATAGGCCTCGTGCCGGATTCCGGCGGCACGTGGCTCTTGCCGCGGCGTGTCGGTGAGGCGCGCGCGCTGGGACTTGCGCTTACCGGCGACAAGCTCGACGCAGCGAAGGCCGAAGCGTGGGGCATCGTGTGGCGCGTCGTGGACGATGCCGAACTGCAACCGGCAGCCGCGCAACTCGCCACGCATCTCGCACGACAGCCCGCACGCGCGGTCGCTGCGATCAAACGAGCGATGCGCGCGAGCGCAACGAACTCGTTCGACACCCAACTCGACCTCGAACGCGACGTGCAACGCGAACTCGGCGCATCGCCCGACTACATGGAAGGCGTCGCCGCGTTCAAGGAAAAGCGCGCGCCGCGCTTCGAAGGCCTGTGAATCGACTACGGAGAATCGTGTGACGCCTCAACAACTCGCCGAAGCCACGGCCAAGGCCATGTATGAAGCAGACGCGTGCTCGCGTGCGCTTGGCATCGAGCTGGTCGAAGTGCGGCCCGGCTACGCGCGCCTTCAGATGAACGTACGCCCGGACTTCCTGAACGGCCATGCGATCTGTCACGGCGGCCTCATGTTCACGCTGGCGGACTCCGCGTTCGCCTTCGCGTGCAACTCCTATAACGTCATCACGGTCGCAGCGGGCTGCTCATCGAGTTCCTCCGGCCGGTACACGGCGGCGACCGCCTGACCGCGGAGGCGGTGGAGCAGACGTTGAGCGGACGCACCGGCATCTACGATATTCGCGTCACCAATCGCGAAGGCGAAGTCGTCGCGATGTTTCGCGGCAAGTCCGCCCAGATAAAGGGCACCGTGATTCCCGCGTGACGGGACCGATCGATCAGGCGGACGCGGCCACGACCCGCGCCGCATAGCGACATGAAGGAGACATCGATGACTACACCGTTGCCGCTCGACGCGATCGAGAAGGCGAGCCGCGACGAACTCGTCGCGCTCCAGCTCGCGCGCCTGAAATGGTCGCTCAAGCACGCTTACGAGAACTCGCCCGTCTATCGGCGCAAGTTCGATGAAGCGGGCGTGCATCCGGACGACGTCCAGTCGCTCGCCGACCTCGCGCGCTTCCCCTTCACCACAAAGAAGGACCTGCGCGACAACTACCCGTTCGGCATGTTCGCCGTGCCGCAAGAGCGCGTCGCGCGCATTCATGCGTCGTCGGGAACGACGGGCAAGCCTACAGTCGTCGGCTACACGGCGAAGGACATCGAGACGTGGTCGGATCTCGTCGCGCGCTCTATCCGCGCGGCGGGCGCACGTCGCGGCGACAAGGTGCATGTGAGCTACGGCTATGGCCTGTTCACCGGCGGGCTCGGCGCGCACTACGGCGCGGAGCGCGCGGGGCTCACGGTCATTCCCTTCGGCGGCGGACAGACCGAGAAGCAGGTGCAACTGATTCAGGACTTCCGGCCCGACATCATCATGGTGACGCCGAGCTACATGCTCTCCATCGCGGATGAACTGGAGCGGCAAGGCCTCGATCCGGCGAGTTGTTCGCTGCGCATCGGCATTTTCGGCGCGGAGCCGTGGACGAACGACATGCGCCGCGCGATCGAAGAGCGCATGGGCATCGATGCCGTCGACATTTATGGCCTTTCCGAAGTGATGGGGCCGGGCGTGGCGTCGGAGTGCGCCGAAACGAAGGACGGTCCGACGATCTGGGAAGACCACTTCTACCCCGAGATCATCGATCCCGAGACCGGCGAAGTGCTGCCGGACGGCGAATTCGGCGAACTTGTGTTCACGTCGCTCACGAAGGAAGCGCTACCGATCATTCGCTATCGCACGCGCGATCTCACGCGGCTTCTGCCGGGCACGGCGCGCACGATGCGTCGCATGGAGAAGATCACCGGGCGGTCGGATGACATGATGATCGTGCGCGGGGTCAACGTCTTTCCGACGCAGATCGAGGAACTATTGCTGAAGCGGCCGGTGCTGGCGCCGCATTATCAGATCGTGTTGACGAAGGAAGGTCCGCTCGACGTCTTCACGCTCAACTGCGAGCCGTGCCCCGAATCGGCGCCGGACATCGCGGCGCTCGACAGCGCAAAGGCCGCGCTCGCTTACGACATCAAGGCGCTGATCGGCATAAGTGCCGTGGTGAACGTGCTGCCGGTGAACGGAATCGAGCGGTCTGTGGGGAAGGCGCGGCGGGTGGTAGACAAGCGAAACGCGAAAGTCTAGTCAACGCTTCGCGCTTCGTCGGCCTACGAGTTCGGCATCAAGAGCCACATCCGGCCGCCCTGCTTCATGCGCCCGGCCAGATCGCCGGCGTCGTCGCCGAGGCCCCAGAAGTAGTCGGCGCGCACGCCGCCCTTGATCGCCGTGCCGGTGTCCTGAGCGAAAACCAGCCGGTTCATCGGCTGGTTGCTGAGCGGCCGTGTGGTCTGAAGGAACACGGGCGTGCCGAGCGGAATCGCGGAGGGATCGACTGCGATCGAACGTTCGGGCGTTAGTGGAACGCCCAGCGCGCCGACAGGACCGTCGCCGAGGCTTGCCGTCATCACGTCGTTCGCGGGCATTTCGCGGAAAAAAACGAAGCGCGGATTCACGTCGAGCAGCGCATCGACGCGCGCAGGATTCGCCTTCGCCCACGCCTTGATGCCTTGCATCGTCGCCTGGGCCGGCGTGAGTTCGCCGCGATCGAGCAACTCCCTGCCGATCGACCGATACGGCTGGTTGTTTGTGCCGCCGAAGCCCACGCGCATGACGCTGCCGTCTTCCATGACGACGCGCCCCGATCCTTGCACTTGCAGGAAGAACGCCTCGATCGGATCGTCCACCCAGACGAGTTCGTTGCCGTTCAGCACGCCGGAGCGTTCAAGCTGGGCGCGCGCGGGCAGTGCGGCGCCAGGCTTGTAGCGATACGGCCATCGATACAACGCGTACTGATACGCCCCGTGACGCGTGCGCGAGCCCCGCAAGAGCGGCTCGTAGTAGCCGGTCACGAGACCGTCGAGCGTGCCGTCGGTGTTCGCCAGCTGAAACGGCGTGAAATAGGTCTCGAAGAAACTGCGCGCTTCGGACATGTCCAGGTCGTCGAGACGCTGCGCCGCTGCGCACGCCCGCTGCCAATTAGGTTGGCGTGCGAGCCGGCTGCAATTCTGGCGCAGCGCGGCGGTCGCGCCGATGAGCGAATCGTCCTTCCAGCCGGGAACCTGCTGCCAGCTCACGGCGGTGAGCCGCGACGCGGCGCGCTGCCCCGTCGTGATCGGCGTGCCGCCGGCCGTGCTCGGCCCCGGCTTCACGTAAGTGCCGCCGCCGCACGAGGCGAGCAGCACAGCCGTTGCAACCGATGCGGCCCAGGCCGCTCCTCGTGCCGCGCTACGCACGATACTGCGCATACAATGCTCGTTCTTGATGGGAACCGCCATGTCTGATCTGTTCGACGAATATCCGATGCTGATTTTTGCGCTCGAGGCGCTCGTGGCGCTTGCCTTGCTGATTTTCATCGTCGCGTGGACGGCGTCGGGGAAGAAGAAACACCCGAATCGCGCGAACGACGCCGCCAAGCGCCGATAATTCCCGCAGCGCTCAATGCAGCGTGCGCGGCATGTGCAGCGCGAATTCGGCGATGGGCGCCTCGAAGCGCTCGCCGTCTTCCGCCACGCAGAAATACTCGCCGCGCATGGTGCCGACAGGCGTCGCGATCACGGCCCAGCTCGTGTATTCGAACTGCTGGCCGGGCGGCAGAAGCGGCTGCTGCCCGACTACGCCGAGCCCTTTCACTTCCTGCACGTGGTTGTCGCTGTCCGTGATGATCCAGTGACGCGAGATGAGCTGCGCGGCGACCTCGCCGGTATTGCGGATCGTCAGGGTGTAGGCGAAGGCGTATTGGCGGCTGTCCGGGTCGGACTGGTCGGGTAGATATCGCGTCTCGACGGATACGCTGAATTCGTACTGGCTCATTGTTGTTCCAATTCAATTCGTCGCTTCGCTGCCGGCAGACAACGAGCGGGTGCGCCGCTATTGGTCACGCATTCTGCTTGATGCCGCCCGCGCCCGCAACACGGAATCCGGCGCACAGGCTGCACCGCGCCGCGTCCACCTGGCCGTTCGGCCGACTTACGCCGCGAAAATCGCGGGTTAGAATCATGGCTTCGACGCACGGCCGCACCGGGCCGCCCTTCCCGCCTGCCGGCTCGCGAGCTTCTAGGCTGTCGGGCTTTCATGCCTTCTGGCCCCCACATCAGATACGTCCATGGCGCAATTTCATATCGCTCCCAGCATCCTTTCCGCCGATTTTTCCCGGCTCGGCGAGGAAGTCCGCAACGTCGTCGCCGCCGGAGCCGACTGGATTCACTTCGACGTGATGGACAACCATTACGTGCCGAATCTGACCATCGGCCCGATGGTATGCGAAGCCATCCGCCCGCACGTGGATGTGCCCATCGACGTGCATCTGATGGTGCGCCCCGTCGATCGCATCGTGCCCGATTTCGCGAAAGCCGGCGCGAACGTGATCAGCTTTCATCCGGAAGGCTCGGATCACATCGACCGTACGCTCTCGCTGATCCGCGACCACGGCTGCAAGGCCGGCCTCGTGTTCAATCCCGCGACGCCGCTCAATTACCTCGATCACGTGATGGATCGCGTCGACCTGGTGCTGATCATGTCGGTCAACCCGGGCTTCGGCGGCCAGTCGTTCATTCCCGAGGCGCTCAACAAGCTGCGCGAAGCGCGCACGCGCATCGACGCGTACCGCGAGCGCACGGGCCGCGAGATCCATCTGGAAATCGACGGTGGCGTGAAAGTGGACAACATCGCGGAAATCGCCGCCGCCGGCGCGGACACGTTCGTCGCCGGGTCGGCCATCTTCGGCAAGCCGGACTACAAGCAGGTCATCGACGCGATGCGCGCCGAACTCGCGAAATCGGGAGCGCAACAATGAACGACACCACGACGGCGCTGCCCGTCTTCTCCGTCCGGCCAATCCGCGCGGCCATCATCGATCTGGACGGCACCATGGTCGATACCGCCGACGACTTCGTCGCCGCGCTCAACGGCATGCTCGCGCGCATCGGCGTGGAGCCGCCCGTCACGCGCGATGAAGTCGTGGGCTACATCGGCAAGGGCTCGGAAAATCTGATTCGCAGCGTGCTGGCCGCCCGGCTGCCGCATCCCCAAGCCACTGCGCAGTTCGACGACGCGCTCGCCACCTATCAAAGCGAATACGCGAAGATCAACGGCAAGCATTCGACGCTCTTTCCCGAGGTGAAAGAAGGCCTTGAAGCGATGCGCGAACTCGGCATCGCGCTCGCGTGCGTGACGAACAAGCCGCATCGCTTCGCGGTGGAACTGCTGTCGCACTTCGGCGTCGCGCACTATTTCAAGGTGATTCTCGGTGGCGATTCCGTCGCGCTGAAGAAGCCCGATCCGCTCCCGATGCTCACCGCCTGCGACCGTCTCGACGTGCTGCCGCGCGAAACGGTGGCGGTCGGAGATTCGGAAAACGACGCGCTCGCGGGCCGCGCGGCGGGCATGGCGACGCTCACCGTGCCGTACGGTTACAACCACGGGAAAGCTGTGCAATCGGTGAAGTCCGATGGTATAGTTTCCACGCTGCGAACCGCAGCCATGGCGATCGCCGCGACACTGGCGCCGCCCGACACCACACTGACTGAATAGTCCATCTCTCATGTTTCTCAACAGAAAACGGAGTCTGAGCAGCATCGACCGGGGAGCCTGGCCCTGGCGTCGCTGGTCGCGCTAACCTCGCCCGAGGTACGCTGAAGCCATGTCGCATTCTCTTGCACTCGCTTCGGCATCCGTTTTTTGTTTCGCTGCGCATTCCTGCGCCGTTTCCGTTGAACTGTCGTACACCGAGCGTTGCTTCGGCATGCGCTGCGTTGCGTGATGTTTGCCGCACGCAACGCACGGCCGTGCATGCTCCGATCGCCCGAACCGCATCCGCGCGGCCCGGGCGCATCCGCCGACAACGCGAGAAACAAGCCGATCGCAGCGCCCACGTTCTTCCCGATGCCGCGTTCTCTCATAACAGCGCGCGTCGATCAAGGATCGCACCATGACCGAACTCGAATTCCAATCGCTGGCGAATGAAGGCTACAACCGCATTCCGCTGATCGCCGAAGCGCTCGCCGACCTCGAAACCCCGCTGTCGCTTTATCTGAAACTCGCGCAATCCGAGCGCAACGGCGCGAACTCGTTCTTGCTCGAATCGGTAGTCGGCGGCGAGCGCTTCGGGCGCTATTCGTTCATCGGCTTGCCGGCCCGCACAATGGTGCGCGTGCAGAACGGCGTGTCGCAAGTCGTCACCGACGGCAACGTGACCGAAACCGACGAAGGCGATCCGCTCGCGTTCATCGAGCGATTCCAGAAGCGTTTCAAGGTGGCGCTGCGCCCGGGCTTGCCGCGTTTCTGCGGCGGTCTTGCGGGCTATTTCGGTTATGACGCGGTGCGCTACATCGAGAAAAAGCTGGCGGACACCGCGCCGCCCGACGATCTCGGTCTGCCCGACATCCAGCTGCTGCTGACGGAAGAAGTCGCGGTCATCGACAACCTCGCCGGCAAGCTGTATCTCATCGTCTACGCCGATCCGACGAAGCCCGAAGCGTATGCGAAGGCGAAGCATCGTCTGCGCGAACTGCGCGCGCGGCTGCGCACGACCGTCCAGCCGCCGGTGACGTCCGCGAGCGTGCGCACGGAGACCTATCGCGAGTTCGCGAAAGCGGACTATCTGAACGCCGTGCGCCGCGCGAAGGAATACATCGCGGCGGGCGAACTGATGCAGGTGCAGGTCGGTCAGCGGCTCATCAAGCCGTTCCGCGACAACCCGCTTTCGCTGTATCGCGCGTTGCGGTCGCTCAATCCGTCGCCGTACATGTATTACTACAACTTCGGCGGCGATGTTCATGTGGTCGGCGCGTCGCCCGAAATTCTCGTGCGTCAGGAGAAGCGCGCCGAGGACCGCATCGTCACGATTCGTCCGCTCGCCGGCACCCGTCCGCGCGGCAACACGCCCGAGCGCGACGCCGAACTTGCCACCGAATTGCTGAACGATCCGAAGGAAATTGCCGAACACGTGATGCTGATCGACCTCGCGCGCAACGACGTCGGCCGGATCGCGGACACGGGTTCGGTCGCGGTCACGGACAAGATGATCATCGAAAAGTACTCGCACGTTCAGCACATCGTGAGTTCGGTGGAAGGAAAGCTCAAGTCCGGTATGAACAACTTCGACGTGCTGCGCGCGACGTTCCCCGCCGGCACGCTGTCCGGTGCGCCGAAAGTCCGCGCAATGGAACTGATCGACGAACTCGAGCCGGTCAAGCGCGGACTGTACGGTGGCGCGGTCGGTTATCTGTCGTTCAGCGGCGAGATGGATCTGGCCATCGCGATCCGCACCGGTCTCATCCACAAAGGCAATCTGTATGTGCAGGCGGCGGCGGGCGTCGTCGCGGATTCGGTGCCCGAGTCCGAATGGCAAGAGACGGAGAACAAGGCGCGCGCCGTGCTGCGCGCCGCCGAGCAAGTGCAAGACGGCCTCGACAGCGACTTCTGAGGAGACAAGACCATGCTGCTGATGATCGACAACTACGATTCGTTCACCTATAACCTGGTCCAGTACTTCGGCGAGTTGGGCGAGGACGTGCGCACCTATCGCAACGACGAAATCACGCTCGATGAAATCGCGAAGCTCGGGCCGGACCGCATTTGTCTGTCGCCGGGGCCGAGCAATCCGCAGCACGCGGGTATCACGCTCGACGTGCTGCGCGAATTCGCCGGCAAGCTGCCCATTCTCGGCGTGTGCCTCGGCCACCAGGCGATCGGCGAGGCGTTCGGCGGGCGCGTCGTGCGCGCGCAGACCATCATGCACGGCAAAGTGAGCCAGATCGAAACCGACTGTAAGGGCGTGTTCTCCGATCTGCCCAAACACTTCAACGTCACGCGCTATCACTCGCTCGCAATTGAGCGCGAGTCTTTGCCCGACTGTCTGGAAGTGTCCGCCTGGACGCCGGACGGCGAGATCATGGGTGTTCGTCACCGTGAACTGGAAGTGGAAGGCGTGCAGTTCCATCCGGAATCGATTCTTTCCGAGCACGGCCACGCCCTGCTGGAGAATTTCGTGAAAAACACAGCAGCAGGCAAGGGCTCGAAACGATGACCATCACCCCGCAAGAAGCGTTGCAACGCACGATCGAGCATCGCGAGATCTTCCACGACGAAATGCTGCACCTGATGCGCACGATCATGCGCGGCGACATGTCGCCCGTGATGGCCGCCGCGATCATCACCGGCTTGCGCGTGAAGAAAGAAACCATCGGCGAGATCGCGGCGGCGGCGACCGTCATGCGCGAGTTCGCCAATCACGTCGAAGTCGAGGACAACTCGAATTTCGTCGATATCGTCGGCACCGGCGGCGACGGATCGCATACCTTCAACATCAGCACTGCGTCGATGTTCGTCACGGCGGCGGCCGGTGCGAAGGTAGCGAAGCACGGCAATCGCGGCGTGTCGAGCAAGTCGGGCAGCGCGGACGTGCTCGAAGCGCTCGGCGTGAACATCGACCTGACGCCGGAACAAGTGGCCGCGTCCATTGCCGAAACGGGCATGGGCTTCATGTTCGCGCCGAACCATCATCCGGCGATGAAAAACATCGCGCCCGTGCGACGCGAACTCGGCGTGCGGACCATCTTCAACATTCTCGGGCCGCTGACGAATCCGGCCGGCGCGCCGAACCAGCTTCAGGGCGTGTTCCATGAAGACCTCGTGGGCATTCAGGTTCGCGTGATGCAGCGGCTCGGCGCGAAGCACGTGCTCGTCGTGTACGGCAAGGACGGCATGGACGAAGTGTCGCTCGGCGCGTCGACGGTCGTCGGCGAACTGAAGCACGGCGAAGTCACCGAGTACGAGATTCATCCCGAGGACTTCGGCTTGCAAATGATGTCGAACCGTTCGCTGAAAGTGCAGGACGCGCAGGAATCCAAGACGATGCTGCTCGGCGCGCTGAACAACAAGGCGGGCGTCGCGCGGGAAATCGTCACGCTGAACGCGGGCACGGCGCTTTATGCGGCCGATGTCGTCGATTCGATCGCGGATGGCATGGCCGCCGCGCGCGAGGCGATTGCAAGCGGCGCGGCGCGCGAGAAAGTCGAAGCGCTCGTGAAGTTCACGCAGCAGTTCAAAAGTTAACGGAACCGGACATGAGTGACATTCTGGATCGCATCATCGCGGTGAAGCGCGAAGAGATTCGCGCCGCCGAACAAAGCGCCCCGCTCGAAGAGCTGAAGCTCGAAGCGAGCACGCGCGACGTGCGCGATTTCGTCGGCGCGTTGCGCGCGAAGCATGCGGCGAATCAGGCCGCCGTGATCGCCGAGGTGAAGAAGGCGAGTCCGTCGAAGGGCGTGCTGCGCGAGCATTTCGTGCCCGCCGACATCGCCCGCTCGTACGAAAAAGGCGGCGCCGCATGCCTGTCCGTGCTCACCGACGTGCAGTTTTTCAAGGGCAGCGTCGCGTATCTGGAAGAAGCGCGCGCCGCGTGCAGCCTGCCGGTGCTGCGCAAGGACTTCATCATCGACCCGTATCAGGTGATCGAAGCGCGCGCGATGGGCGCGGACTGCATTCTGCTCATCGCCGCCGCGCTCGAACTCTCGCAGATGCAGGATCTCGAAGCCTACGCGCATTCGCTCGGCCTCGCGGTGCTGGTCGAAGTGCACGACGCCGACGAATTGCGCAGCGCGCTGACGCTCAAGACGCCGCTCATCGGCATCAACAACCGCAATCTGCGCACGTTCCAGACGACGATCGACACGACCATCGGCATGCTCGAATCCGTGCCGGACGATCGCATCGTCGTGACGGAGTCCGGCATTCTGTCGCGCGCCGATGTCGAGCGGCTGCGCGCGATGCGCGTGCACACTTTTCTCGTCGGCGAAGCGTTCATGCGCGCCGACGATCCGGGCGCGGAACTCGCCCGCATGTTCTTCTGACCGGGCCGCATCGTGGGAATCGAACGGGAAATCAAGCTCGCGCTGCCGCCGTCGCAACATGACGACGTCGCGCGCTTCTTCAACGAGCGCACCGGGCCGGGCAAGCCGATGAAGCTCGGCAACGTCTACTTCGACACGCCGTCGCTGGCGCTCGCAGAAGCGAAGTCCGCGCTGCGCCTGCGCCGCACGCCGGATCAATGGCTGCAGACGTACAAGACGCTCGGCGAAGCGAAGGCCGGGCTGCATAGCCGGCACGAATGGGAATTGCCGGTGCAAGGCGAAGCGCTCGAAATCGACGCGCTCATCGCCGCCTGCGACGACGACGACGCCCGCGACGCACTCCAGGCCGCCGCGCCCGAACTTGTCGCGCTGTTCCGCACGGACTTCACGCGCATCGTGTGGGACGTGGAGCGCGAGGGATCGCAGATCGAAGTCGCGCTCGATTCCGGCGAGATCACGGCGGATGTCGATGGCGAAACGCGCCGCGCGGAGATCAGCGAGCTGGAAGTCGAGCTGAAAAGCGGCGACGCCGACGCGCTCGAAATGCTCGCGGCGGAGTTGCGCGGCGCGTTCCCGGAGCTCGATCCCGAGGACGACAGCAAGGCGCAGCGCGGGTATCGGCTGCGCGAGCGGCCCGAGAGCAACATCAGCGACGCCGAAGCATGAATCGTCAGCCATCACTTTTTGACGACGCGGAAGCCGAACGCACTCCCGACGCATCCGGCTTCACCACGCTCGAAAGCCAGTTCGACGCCCTGCCCGCCGACTGGCGGCGTCATTTGCAGGCGTTCATCGACAGCCCGCGCTACGCCGCGCTCTGCGAATTCGTCGATGCCGAGCGCGCCGCCGGCAAGACCGTCTATCCCGCCGATGTCTTCCGCGCGCTGCGCCTGACGCGTCCCGGCGACGTCAAGGTGATCATCCTCGGTCAGGACCCGTATCACGGCGAGGACAAGGGCGCGCCGCAAGCACACGGCCTCGCGTTCTCGGTGCCCGCGCCGGTGCGCCCGCCGCCGTCGCTGCGCAACATCTTCAAGGAAATTCACGCGAGCCTAGGTTTTGCCGCGCCCTCGCACGGCTGCCTCGATGCGTGGGCAGAGCAAGGCGTACTGTTGCTCAACACGTCGCTGACGGTCGAGCGCGACAAGGCCGGCAGTCACGCGAAGCGCGGCTGGGAACAATGCACCGACACGCTCATCCACGAGATGGCGGTTCGGCACGACGGCCTCGTGTTCATGCTGTGGGGCGCGCACGCGCAGGCGAAGCGCGGGTTGATCGAAGGCACGGGAAAGGCGCATTGCGTGCTGGAAGCGCCGCATCCGTCGCCGCTGTCGGCGCATCGCGGGTTCCTTGGATGCGGGCATTTCGTGCGCGCCAACGACTATCTCGTCGAGCACGGAAGAAAGCCGATCGACTGGCAATTGCCGGACTGAGCGCATCGACGAAAAAAACCCGCTGCGGTCTCACGACCCAGCGGGTTTTTCCATGCGCGAACGAATCGCGAGATTACAGCGCGGCGATTGCCTCGCGCGCTTGCGCCAGCGCCGCGCCGGCCACATCGGCGCCCATGTTCAGGCCTTCGGCGTAGATGAAGCTCACGTCGGTCATGCCGAGGAAGCCGAGGAACGATTGCAGATACGGCGTCTGCGAATCGTGCGGCGTACCGACATACTTGCCGCCGCGCGCCGACACCACGAACACCTTCTTGCCCTTCACGAGCCCTTCGGGACCGTTCGCGGTGTAGCGGAACGTGACGCCCGCACGCGCGATCTGGTCGAAATACGCCTTCAGTTGCGACGAAATGCCGAAGTTGTACAGCGGCGCCGCGATCACGACGATATCCGCCGCTTGCAGTTCGGCGATCAGCGCATCGCTTTTCGCGGCGATCGCGGCTTGCTCCGCGCTGCGCTGGTCGGCGGGCGTGAAGAACGCGCCGAGCGTCGCGTCGTCGAGGTGCGGCAGGTTGTCGGCGAGCAGATTGCGGACGACCACCTTCGCGCCCGGATTGCTTTGTTGCAGCTTCGCGGTGAGTTCGTCGGCGAGCAGCGTCGATTGAGCGCCTTGCGAACGAGCAGCCGAGTTGATTTGCAGAATCGTCGTCATGATGGCTTCCTTCCTGTAGGGGTCCGGGCACTGGGAGCGCCCGCGTTAGGAAGCATTCTTCGTCTTTCGGCGTCCGGGAAAAAGCCGCGCGACCGTGAAGCATTGTTGCACCGGTAGGACAATCGCCGCGCGGCCTGTTTTGCACCGTCAACCTTTCAGCCAGCGCTCGCGCCATTGCTTCGACGGGCTGCGTCCGTCCATCGCGCTCAGCTGGTAGCGCGAGACTTCGGGCGCGTCGAGTTTCAGCTCCGTGCGACGCAACTCGTCGCGCCGGAACGCGTGAATCTCGATTTTCGCGCCCGGCACATAGCGCGACAGCAGTCCGTCCAGATTCGATCCGGTGACGCGCAAGCCGTCGATCGCGACGAGCACATCGCCCGCCGACAACCCCGCTTTCTGCGCCGCGCCGCCATCGTGCACGACCGCCAGCGTGCAATCCGCGCCGCCGCGCACGCGCGCTCCGATCGACGGCTTGCCCGCCGTGCCGTTCGTCGGCAGGTCGGGCGCGAGCGCGATGCCGAACGGCTCGAACAGCGCGTCGAGCGGCAGATCGCGCGTGCCGCGCACGCCGTCGCGAAACAGCGTGCGCAGGTCCGCGCCGGTCGCTTCGGCGAAAAGCGCGTCCACTTCGTCTTCGCGAATGCCGCGCGCCTTGCCGCTGTAGAAGTCGCGGCCGTAGCGTTGCCAGAGCAGGCGCATCACGTCGTCGAGCGACTTGCGGTTGTCGGTCTGCGCGCGAATCGACAGATCGAACGCCAGCGCAATCAGCGATCCCTTCTGGTAATAGCTGACGATGGCGTTCGGCGCGTTCTCGTCGGCGCGGTAGTACTTGACCCACGCATCGAACGAACTCTGCGCGACCGATTGCTTCAGCCGGCCGCTTCCGCGCAGCACACCGCCGATGGTCTTGCCGAGCAGCGAGAAATAATCGCTCGCGGTGATGAGCCCGCTGCGCACGAGCATCAGGTCGTCGTAATAAGACGTGAAGCCTTCGAACAGCCACAGCAGCGACGTGTAGTTCTCCTGCGAAAGATCGTACGGCGCGAACGCGGCCGGCTTGATGCGCTTCACGTTCCACGTATGGAAATACTCGTGGCTGCACAAACCGAGATACGTGCGATATCCGTCGCTCATTTCCGGCCGGCCCTGCACCGGCAGATCGCCGCGATTGCAGATCAGCGCCGTCGATGCGCGATGCTCCAGCCCGCCGTAGCCATCCGTGACGGCGACGGTCATGAACACGTAGCGGTCCATCGGCGCTTTCTTCGTGCGCGGTTCGAAGAGCGCGATCTGCGCTTCGCACACGCGCTTCAGGTCGGCTTCGAGCCGCCGCATATCGAGCGCGACGACGCGTCCCGAGATCACGATGTCATGCTTCACGCCATGCGCGGTAAATCCGCCGAGCGCGAATTCGCCGAGCGTGACGGGGTGATCGACGAGTTCGTCGTAGTTCGCCGCTTCGTAGCTGCCGAAGCCGTAGCGCTTCGTTCCGCGCGATTCGCCGAGCGCGGTCGCCACGCGCCAGTTGCGATGCGCGCCGCCCGCCGGCGGCTGGATATCGACGACGCACGGCGCGCCCGACTGCCCTTCCACCGCGAGAAAGACGCTCGTGCCGTTGAAGAAGCCGACGGTGTCGTCCAGATGCGCGGCGCGCACGGACATGTCCCACGCATAGACTTCGTAGCGCAGCGTGATCGGGCCGTCGCTCGGCGCGGCTTGCCACGCGTGCTTGTCGGTTTTCTCGATCGCGATCCGGCGCCCCGCCGCGTTGAACGCCTGCAGCGTCACGATGTTGCGCGCGAATTCGCGAATCATGTAGCTGCCCGGAATCCACACCGGCAACAGGAAGCGCTGACCGGCCGGGTCCGGCTCGCCGACGGTGAGCGTCACTTCGAAGATGTGCGCGGCCGGATTCTTCGGAACGATGCTGTAGCGCACCGGTTGCGACATGGATGCGTTCAGGGAAGTCATCGCGTTGTCCTTTGTTCTTCTTTTGGGCGCTGCGCGGCACGCGTGCGCGAGCGGCAGGCCGAAAATCAAAGGAGGCGCCAGCGCGCCTCCTCACCTTTGATCTTGCCGGCGTTCAGCGTACCGCCGAGATTTCCTTCTCCAGCCGATCCGCGGGCACCGCGCCCGGCAGACGGCGGCCATCGGCGAGGAACACGGTAGGCGTGCCGGTGACGTTCATCGAATGGCCGAGCTTCACGTTGCTGTCGATCGCGGTGGTGTCGCACGTGGCGGCGGTGGTCGGCGCCTGGCGGTCGAGCATCCACGCTTCCCAGCTCGTCGCGCGATCCTTCGAACACCAGATCGACTTCGACTTGGCCGTGGAATCCGGCGACAGCACCGGATACAGGAACGTGTAGACGGTCACGTTATCGATGGCCTTCAGCGACGATTCGAGCTGCTTGCAATACGGACAGTTCGGGTCCGAGAACACGGCGATCTTGCGGCTGCCGTTGCCCTTCACGACCTTCACCGCGTTCTCGAACGGCAGCTTCGCGAAGTCGATCTTGTTGGTTTCCGCGAGCCGCGCTTCGGTCAGGTTCTTGCTGTTGCGCGTATCGACGAGATCGCCGATCAGCACGTAGTTGCCGGCTGCATCGCTATAAACGATCTGCGAGCCGAGGTTCACTTCGTAAAGGCCCGGAATCGGCGTCTTGTCGATGCTCTTGATGGTCGCATCGCCCATGCGCGATTCGAGCGTCGACTTGAGCTTGTCAGTGGTTTGATCGGCCTGCGCCGTGCAGCCGAGGCCGAGCGTCACGGCGAGCGTCGTGGCCGCAGCGATCCCCAGGCGAAGAGTGGTTTTCATGCCGTTTCCCGTGAATGCGGGGCGACGCAGGCGAGCGCCCCGCTGAATGTGAGTTGACGCTTACCCGAGCGCCGCCGACACCAGCCAGCGCTTGGCGAGCGGCTGCGCCCCGACGAACGCCATGCCGGTATTGCGAATCGCGCGCGCGAGCGTGCCGGGCGCGGAAAAGAGCCGCTGCATGCCGTCGGTGACGATCATCAGCTTCTGAATGTCTTCGCGGCGCGCGCGTTCATAGCGGCGCAGCAGGATGGGATCGCCGAGATCGCGGAACGCTTCCTTGTTCGCGATGACATCGGCGAGCGCGGCGACGTCGCGCAGGCCGAGATTCATGCCCTGCCCGCACAGCGGATGAATGAGATGCGCGGCATCGCCGACGAGCGCGACGCGCGGCGCGACGAGCCGGTCCACCGTCTGCAGCCCGAGCGGAAAGCCCTGCGCGGGCGTCACGCATTCGAGCGCGCCGAGCGTGTATTGCGACGCCTCTTCGACCTTCGCGGCGAGCTGCGCCGGATCGAGCGCGATGAGTTCGTCGGCGTGCTCCGTGCGCGCGGACCAGACGAGCGAGACGTGATCGCCCGGCAGCGGCAACAGCGCGATGATTTCGGTATCGCGGAACCACTGATACGCGGTCTCGCCGTGCGGACGCTCCGTCTTGAAGTTCGCGACGACGCCCGTCTGCCGATAATCGCGCCGGTCCATCTTCGCGCCCATTTGCGCGCGCACCCAGGAATGCGCGCCGTCCGCGCCGATGATGAGGTCCGTCTGCAGCGTCTCGCCGCTCGAAAGCGTGACGAAAGCCGCGTCTTCATCGATCGTCATGCCTTGCGCGCGCGCGTCGAACCAGGAAAGGCTCGGCTGGAAGCGCAAGGCGGCGTCGAGCGCCTGTTCGATCAACGTCGATTCGACGATCCACGCCAGTTGCGGCACCGACGCCTGGAACGCGGAGAAATGCAGTTCCGCGTGGGCGTCGCCGAACACGCGCATGTCGAAAACGGGACCGAGCCGCGAGCGATCGAGTGCCTGCCAGACGCGCAGCCGTTCCAGGAGCGTCTGCGAACTCGACGACAGCGCGTAGATGCGCGAATCGAACATGGCGCCCGGCGGCAAGCCTGCCGCTTGCGGCGCGAGCAACGCGGTGCGCAGGCCGGACTGGGCGAACGCGAGCGCGGCCGTCTTGCCGACGAGCCCGCCGCCCACGACGACCGCGTGAAAGGTCAAGGGATGCGAAGTCATGTCGGGCATTATAGCCGCGAGGGTTGCGGGGGTTTTGACGCTTGCGCGGGCGGGAACGCGGCGGCCGGGCGGCGGTACAATGTCGGTTTGCCCGGCCGCGGATGCGGCCCCGGCGCTGGCGCGCGCTTTCTGCCGCCGCCCGGCGCGCATCGTTTGACGAACCCGCGCGGCGAAGCGCCGTCTCACCAGTTCGAAGGATTCCATGAGCCTCCAATGCGGCATCGTCGGCTTGCCTAACGTCGGCAAGTCCACTCTTTTCAATGCTTTGACCAAGGCGGGCATTGCCGCCGAGAACTATCCTTTCTGCACCATCGAGCCGAATGTCGGCGTCGTCGAAGTGCCGGACGCGCGCCTCACCGCGCTGGCCGAAATCGTGAAGCCCGAGCGCATCCTGCCGGCGGTCGTCGAGTTCGTCGATATCGCGGGCCTCGTCGCCGGCGCGAGCAAGGGCGAAGGCCTCGGCAACCAGTTCCTCGCGAACATCCGCGAAACGGATGCCATCACGCACGTCGTGCGCTGCTTCGAAGACGAGAACGTGATTCACGTCGCGGGCAAGATCGATCCGATCGCGGACATCGAAGTCATCAACACCGAACTGGCGCTGGCGGATCTGGCGACGGTCGAAAAGGCGCTCACGCGTTACTCGAAGGCGGCGAAGTCGGGCAACGACAAGGAAGCGGCAAAGCTCGTCGCCGTGCTGGAAAAAGTGCGCGCGCAGCTGGATCAGGCGAAGCCGGTGCGCGGCTTGAGCCTGAACGAAGACGAACAGGCGCTCATCAAGCCGTTCTGCCTGATCACGTCGAAGCCGACGATGTACGTCGCGAACGTGAAGGACGACGGCTTCGAGAACAATCCGTATCTGGACGCCGTGCGCAAGCATGCGGAAGCGGAGAATGCGCCGGTGATCGCGGTGTGCGCGGCGATCGAAGCCGAAATCGCCGATCTCGACGACGCCGACAAGCAGGACTTCCTCGCCGACATGGGCATGGACGAGCCGGGGCTGAATCGCGTGATTCGCGCGGGTTTCAAGCTGCTCGGCCTGCAGACGTACTTCACGGCGGGCGTGAAGGAAGTGCGCGCGTGGACCATCCATATCGGCGATACGGCGCCGCAAGCTGCCGGCGCGATCCACACGGACTTCGAGCGCGGGTTCATCCGCGCGCAGACCATTTCGTTCGATGATTACATCGCGTACAAGGGCGAACAAGGCGCGAAGGAAGCCGGGAAGATGCGGGCGGAAGGCAAGGAATATGTGGTACACGACGGGGACGTGATGAATTTCTTGTTCAACGTCTAAACGGCGCGCCAAGACAAGTCAAAGACTGTCAAAGCGGGTTGATTCGAAAAGCGGAGTGCCTGAAAAATGGTGCTCCGCTTTTTTCATGGGCGGTATCGGGCGAATATCGCCGATAAAAATAACGAGAGAGACCACAAACATGAAGAGACCGTCAGGAATCCGTACATTCCTCGTGGGCTGCGCAGTCGCGCTTGCGGCCGGCGTCGTGCCTTGCGCGCCGGCGCACGCTTATTACAACGGCTACCAACAGCAGCAACCCGACGAATCCGACCTCGATAACCACGGCCATTATGTGAACCGCGACGGCAACGTCGTCCACGCGCCCGCGCATTCGCGCTCTGGCGCCGTGCCGGAAGGCGCAAGCGCGCAATGCCGCGATGGCACGTATAGCTTCAGCCGGCACCACAGCGGCACGTGCTCGCGGCATGGAGGCGTGGCGCGGTGGGAATAGCGATCGCAGCAGCGATCGCAAAAACGGCAGCGAAAGCCCGAAGTACAATGACACGCATCCCCGCCCGCGTCCGAAGCGCGGCGGGCACGCGCATCATCGCGCGCCGACGAGCCTCATCGAACGCCAACCGCGCGCCGCCTGCGCACGGCGTTCGCACCCATCAAACGATCACAGACAAATCCACATGGCCCAATACGTCTTCACCATGAACCGCGTCGGCAAGATCGTCCCGCCGAAGCGTCAGATCCTGAAAGACATCTCCCTCTCGTTCTTCCCCGGCGCGAAAATCGGCCTGCTCGGACTGAACGGTTCCGGCAAGTCCACGCTGATCCGCATCATGGCGGGCGTCGACAAGGACATCGAGGGCGAAGCGCAGCCCATGCCGAATCTCAACATCGGCTATCTGCCGCAGGAGCCGCAGCTCGATCCGCAGCAGACCGTGCGTCAGGCCGTCGAGGAAGGTCTCGGCGACGTCTTCCAGGCGCAAAAGAAGCTCGACGAAATCTACGCCGCCTACGCCGAACCCGACGCCGACTTCGACGCGCTCGCCGCCGAGCAGGCCAAGTACGAAGCCATTCTCTCGACCAGCGACGGCGGCAGCCCCGAGCAGCAGCTCGAAGTCGCCGCCGACGCGCTGCGCCTGCCCGCGTGGGAGGCGAAAATCGAACACTTGTCGGGCGGCGAAAAGCGCCGCGTCGCGCTGTGCAAGCTGCTGCTGCAAAAGCCCGACATGCTGCTGCTCGACGAACCGACCAACCACCTCGACGCCGAATCCGTCGAATGGCTCGAACAGTTCCTCACGCGCTACCCGGGCACGGTCGTCGCGGTGACGCACGATCGCTACTTCCTCGACAACGCCGCCGAATGGATTCTCGAACTCGACCGCGGCCACGGCATTCCGTGGAAGGGCAACTATTCGAGCTGGCTCGATCAGAAGGAAGACCGCCTGAAGCAGGAAGAAGCCAGCGAATCCGCGCGCCAGAAGGCCATCAAGAAAGAACTGGAATGGGTGCGCCAGAATCCGAAGGGACGCCAGGCGAAGTCGAAGGCGCGTATCGCGCGATTCGAGGAACTCAACAGCCAGGAATACCAGAAGCGCAATGAAACGCAGGAAATCTTCATTCCGGTCGGCGATCGGCTCGGCAATGAAGTCATCGAATTCAAGAACGTCAGCAAGGCGTATGGCGATCGTCTCTTGATCGACAACCTGAGCATGAAGATCCCGGCCGGCGCGATCGTCGGCATCATCGGGCCGAACGGCGCCGGTAAATCGACGCTCTTCCGCATGCTCACGGGCCGCGAACAGCCGGATTCGGGCGAGATCATCCAGGGGCCGACGGTCAAGCTCGCCTACGTCGATCAAAGCCGCGACGCGCTCGGCGCCGACAAAACCGTGTTCGAGGAAATCTCCGGCGGCGCCGATGTGCTCACGGTCGGCAAGTACGAAACGCCGTCGCGCGCGTACATCGGCCGATTCAACTTCAAGGGCAGCGATCAGCAAAAGCTCGTCGGCAATCTGTCGGGCGGCGAGCGCGGGCGGCTGCATCTGGCGAAGACGCTGATCGCGGGCGGCAACGTGCTGCTGCTCGACGAACCGTCGAACGATCTCGACGTCGAAACGCTGCGTGCGCTCGAAGACGCGCTGCTCGAATTCGCCGGCTCGGTGATGGTGATCTCGCACGATCGCTGGTTCCTCGACCGCATCGCGACGCACATTCTGGCGTTCGAAGGCGAATCGCACGTCGAGTTCTTCGACGGCAACTATCAGGAATACGAGGCGGACAAGCGCAAGCGCCTCGGCGAAGAAGGCGCGAAGCCGAAGCGTCTGCGTTACAAGCCGATCTCGCGCTGATCGGCCGAAGCGCGCCTCAATGCGGGGGCGCGCACCGACGCCGCGCACGAAAATGGCGACTGTCTCGGGCACGTCGCCATTTTCGTTTGTGCGGCGGTTTTGCCAGGTCGATGACTTGCACGGGAGACGCAACACATGGCGGCATCGGGCGCGCAGCGGGGAGCGCGGTGGGCAGTGGGAATCGTCGTCGCGGTGATCGCGGTGGCGATCGGCGGATGGTTCTTCGTCGCGCATCAGATGAAGGAGCGCATTCGCGAGACGCTCGGGCCGAACGGTTCCGTCGATGAAATCGATGTCGGATTCGGGCACGTCACGCTCACGCGCGTGCGCCTGCGCGGCCCGAAAGGCTGGCCCGCCAGCGATGCGATGCGCGCCGAGCGTATCGTGCTCGACGTGGACATGCGCGCGGCGCTGTCGAACCGCGTGCATCTGCGCAGCGTGAGCGTCGACAACTACTATCTGTCGATCGTGCGCGCCGCCGATGGCCGCGTCCTCATTCTTCCCGGCCTCAAGGAAACCGCGCGCGCCGCCGACGCGAAGCCGGACGACAAAGCCACGCAGCACGCGCAGGAAGAAAAGCTGATCGATCGCGTTTCGTTCGAGCGCGGCGCGATGGAGTTCTACGACGCATCGGTGCAGCAGCCGCCGTATCGCGTGCTGATCAGCGATGCGCGCGCGACCGTCGATCATCTGCATTTGCCGGCGCTGACCGAGCGCACGTCGCTGTCGATGACCGGCTCGATCAAAGGTCCGTCGCATACGGGCACGGTCACGTGGGACGGCTGGATGATCATTTCCAGCAAGGATTCGCAGACGCGCGCGACACTGCGCAGCGTCGATATTTCCACGCTCGATCCGTATCTGCTGAAGAAAGCGGGCGCGAAAGCCGCCGTGACGGGCGGCACCATCGACATGACGATCGACGCAGGCGTGCGCGACTATCGCATTCACGCCCCCGGCTCGATCACGCTTAATCACTTGCAGATCAGCGACGGGAATGGCCCGCTCGACACGTTCCTCTCGATCCCGACGAAAGCCGCCATCGCCGCGCTGAAGGATCGCAAGGACGAGATCAAGCTGGACTTCGTGCTCGACGGCGATCTGCGCGATCCGAAGTTTTCGCTGTCGGAGAGTCTGTCGAAGAAGCTCGCAGCGGGGTTCGCGAAGGCGCTGGGCGTGAGCGCGGAAGGCGTCGCGAAGGGCGCGGGGGAAACGGTGCGGGGAATCGGCAACGCGCTGAAGAATCTGCTTTCGCAGTAGCGCGTCGCCGCGTGTGGCGGGTCAGATCGGCACGTTCAGCGCGCGCAGCTTCGTTTCGGTGTCCAGCGCGCCGGTGTAATGGACGCCGTGCCAGCCGAGATCGGTCGCGGCCTGCGCGTTATGCAGGTTGTCGTCGATGAACACGAGTTCGTTCGGCTGAATGCCCGGCAGATGCTTTTCGATTTCCGCGCGCATCAACGCGAAAATCCGCGGATTCGGCTTGATGACGCCGACGCGCCCCGACACGATGATCTCCCTGAAACGGCGTAGCACGTCGAAGCGCTCCCACGCGTACGGAAAGGTCTCCGCCGACCAGTTCGTCAGCCCGAAGAGCGGCACGCCGGCCGCGTCCAGCCGATCGACCAGCGCGACGCCCTCTTGGAGCACGCCCGCCACCATTTCGTGCCAGCGCGCATAAAACGCGCGAATCAGCGCTTCGTGCTCGGGATAAAGCGCGACGAGTTCGGCGGTGCCTTCCTCGAGGCTCTGCCCGCCGTCCTGCTGCACGACCCAATCCATCTTGCAGACGTTATCGAGAAACCAGCGGCGCTCGGTTTCGTTCGGGATCAGTTGCCGGTAGAGATAGTCACGGTTCCAGTCGATCAAGACGCCGCCGAAATCGAAGACTACTGCTTTGATGGTCATCGTCCGTCGCTCCTTTTGCGCATTCAAATCGCCTCGGTCCGCTTCTCGAGCCACGCCTTCGCCGCGCCCTCGACCAGCGGCGACACGCGGCGACGCACCGTCTCGTGATACGCGTTCAGCCACGCGCGCTCGTCGTCGCGCAGCAGCGAAAGGTCGATGCAGCGCGTATCGATCGGGCACAGCGTCAGCGTTTCGAACGACAGGAAATCGCCGAATTCCGTCTTCCCCGCGCTCTGATTCATCACCAGATTCTCGATGCGGATGCCCCACTTGCCCGGCCGATAAATACCCGGCTCGATCGACGTGATCATGCCCTCTTCCATCGCCGTCCACGGTTCGGCGGGCGCGTAGTGCGAAATGACCTGCGGCCCTTCGTGCACGTTCAGGAAATAGCCGACGCCGTGGCCCGTGCCGTGCCCGTAATCCGCGCCCGCTTCCCAGATCGGCGCGCGCGCGATCGAATCGAGCATCGGCGAACGGATGCCGCGCGGGAAACGCGCGCGTGAAAGCGCCATCGTTCCCTTCAGCACGATCGTGAAATCGCGCTTCTGCTCCGCCGTGACCTCGCCGATGGGCACAACGCGCGTGATGTCCGTCGTGCCGCTCAGATATTGACCGCCGGAATCGATCAGCAACAACCCGTTGCCTTCGATCACCGAATGCGACGCCTCCGTCGCGCGGTAATGCGGCATCGCGCCGTTCGCGTTGAAGCCGGCGATGGTCGCGAAACTCAGCGTCACGAAGCCCGGCCGACGCGCGCGCGCCGCCGTCAGTTTTTCGTCGATCGTCAGTTCGGTGATGCGCTCGCGGCCCAGCGCGTCTTCGAACCACGCGAAGAATTCGGCGAGCGCGGCGCCGTCCTGCTCCATCGTCGCGCGGATGTGCTCGGCTTCCGCAGGCGTCTTGCGCGACTTTTCGAACGTCGACGGATTCACCGCTTCCACGATCTTCACGCCGGGCGCCACTTTCTCCAGCAAGCCATGCGTGATGCGGCGCGGATCGACGAGCAGCGTCGCGCCAGCGGGCAACGCCGCGAGCGCCTGCGGCGCGCTGGCGTACGGCGCGACGCGCACGTTGTCGCGCGAAAGCGCTTCCTTTAGCGCGTCCGGCGTCTTGCCGTCGGCGATGAAAATTGTCGCGTCGTCCAGCCCGACGAGCGCATGCGCAACGAACACCGGGTTGTAGCTCACGTCGCCGCCACGCAGGTTGAAGAGCCAGGCGAGGTCGTCGAGCGTCGAGATGAAGTGCCATTGCGCGCCCTTCGCGCGCATCGCCTCGCGGATTTTCGCGAGCTTCTCGGCGCGGGCGACGCTCGCGTGCGGCGCGGCGTGTTCGTAGACGGGCGCATCGGGCAGGCCGGCGCGCTCCGGCCAGACGGAATCGAGCACGTCCACGTCCGTGCGCAGCGCGACGCCCCGCGCGGTCAGCGCATCGGCCAGCGCGCGCGCCGCCGCGACGCCGAGCACGGCGCCATCGACCACGACGACACCGCCCGCCGGAACGTTCTCCGCGAGCCATTCGACGTGCGGCGCGGTCTGCTGTCCGCCCATCATCTTCATCAGCACGATGCCGGTGCCGGCGAGTTGCGCTTCGGCCTGCGTCCAGTAGCGGCTATCGACCCAGACGCCCGCGAAATCCTGCGTCACCACGAGCGTGCCGACCGAACCGGTGAAGCCCGACAACCACTGACGCCCCTGCCAGCGCGCGGGCAAATACTCGGAAAGATGCGGATCGGCCGATGGCACGAGCACGGCGTCGAACCGGTCCGCCGCCAGCCGGCGACGCAGCGTGTCGATGCGCCGGGCGAAAGTCGCGGCGTCGGGAGTGGCGGAAGTTGCAACGCGATCGTTCATGAATGACCTGCCTTGAATGCCGAATGAGATGCGATGGAGATGCGATGGAAACTATCGGCGCGCCGCCAGCGCGACAGTCGCCGTGACTACGAAGAGCGCGAAGAGCGTGCACGCGAACCATTCGAGCGTGTCGCCGTCGTGATAGACATCGACGATATTGCCGAACATGCGCGCGACGACGGCCGCCAGCACGCCCGCCACGACGGCGGTCCAGATGCGCCCCGCCGCGCCCGGCCCGACACGGCCGGCGCGCCGCAGCGGATGCAGCCACCACGCCGCCGCGCCGATCACCGCGCCGAGAAAAATCATGCCGATCCAGCTCATCGGGCGCGCAGCTCCATTGGCTTCGATTAAGAGACGGCGCGGGCGCCGGGTCAAGCGGATGAGTTTAGGGGGACAGGTTGGCGATGGCAAGCGGTCCGAAATCGAGATAAAGCGAATGCGGAATATGCCTAGAATTTGTGAATCGATCGCTTATCGAGAGTTGGCCGCTTAATCGACGGCAAAATGCGAACGCAACGCATCATGAGCGAAAACAGCCTGATTTCCCTCGGCGGTCTCGAACTGATCATGACGTATCGCGGTGCGACGCAAGAACGGCGCGACAATCTTCGCGGCGTGCTGCGTCATCTGGATTCGACGTACTCGGATTACACGGTCTATCTGATCGAAGCGGACGCGACGCCGACATTCCATTGGTCCGGCTCGGGCGATAAGAAAATCCGCCATCTCTTCATTCATGATGACGGGCCGTTCCCGCGGGCGAGGCTGTGCAACCTCGGCGCAAAGCTGTGCACCGGCGATGTCATCTGTTTTCACGATGCGGACATGGTCGCCAATCCCGATTTATTTCCCGCTTGTGTCGATGCACTGCGATACGGCGCGCATAGCGACGCGCTTTGTCCGTTCTTGCGCGTGATTAATGTCGCCGGCGTATTCAGAGAAGCATTCATTCGCTCCGGAAACTATTCGGCGTTGAAACCGTATCTCGAAGCGGATTTAGCGGAAGGAATGGCACTGCTTTACGCAAACACGGCGGGCGGAATCGTGCTGATCAAGCGCGCGGAATATAGGCGCATCGGCGGTCATGATCCGAGATTCATCGGCTGGGGCGGCGAGGACGACGACCTTCTCACGCGCGCGACCCGGCTCGGCGTACGCTGGCATTCCGTCCCGGAACAACGCGCCGCGCTCTTTCATCTTCACCACGACGCGGCTTCACGGCGCGACGCCATCGCAGCCGCGGAGCGCAACCGCGAAGCCGCCGCGCGAACCGGCGCGATGCCCCTCGTGGAACTGCAAGCCCGCGCCGCCGAACTCGCGAAGTACTTCAGTTGAAAGCGCGGTGCGGTCGATTGTCGCGCTCCGAAAAGCCGATTTCCCTCGCACGGAGGCGCAGCGGCGCACGGTCCGGCCCCGAATGCCGCGTATAAATGAACGGATTCGTAAAACGCTATAATATTGGGCTATCTGAAAGGCCAACGGCTTAGGCCGAACGCATAAGTACATGCAGCTCCTCACGATCGGAATCAATCACCACACTGCGCCTGTCGCCTTGCGCGAACGCGTGGCGTTTCCGCTCGAACAAATCAAGCCGGCGCTTTCCGCGCTGAAGGACGTCTGGCTCGGTCCGAAGGTCAAGGCAGCGCCGGAAGCGGCCATCCTCTCGACTTGCAACCGCACCGAACTCTACTGCGCCACCGACGACACCGCCGCCCGCGAAGCCGCCGTCCACTGGCTCTCGCAATATCACAATCTGCCCGTTTCCGAACTCGCGCCGCACGTGTATGCGCTGCCGCAGTCGGAGGCCGTGCGCCACGCGTTCCGCGTCGCATCGGGGCTGGATTCGATGGTACTCGGCGAAACTCAGATCGTCGGACAAATGAAGGACGCCGTGCGCACCGCGTCCGAAGCCGGCGCGCTCGGCACGTATCTGAACCAGCTTTTCCAGCGCACGTTCGCGGTCGCGAAGGAAGTGCGTTCGACGACCGAAATCGGCGCGCAGTCCGTGTCGATGGCCGCTGCCGCCGTTCGGCTCGCGCAGCGCATCTTCGAGAACGTGTCGAGCCAGCGCGTGCTGTTCATCGGCGCGGGCGAAATGATCGAACTCTGCGCCACGCACTTCGCCGCGCAGAATCCGCGTGAACTGGTCGTCGCCAATCGCACGGCCGAGCGCGGCGAAAAGCTCGCCGGGCGCTTCAATGGCCGCGCCATTCCGCTGTCCGACCTGCCCGCGCGCATGCACGAGTTCGACATCATCGTGTCGTGCACCGCGTCCACGCTGCCGATCATCGGTCTCGGCGCGGTCGAGCGTGCGGTGAAGGCGCGCCGGCATCGCCCTATTTTCATGGTCGATCTCGCCGTGCCGCGCGATATCGAGCCGGAAGTCGGCAATCTGCAGGACGTGTTCCTCTATACCGTCGATGACCTTGGCGCCATCGTCCGCGAAGGCAACGCGTCGCGGCAAGCGGCCGTCGCGCAGGCCGAATCGATCATCGAAACCCGCGTCGCCAACTTCATGCAGTGGCTGGACGCGCGCAGCATCGTGCCGGTCATCCGCCACATGCACACGCAAGCCGACGCGCTGCGCCGCGCCGAAGTCGAACGCGCGCGCAAGATGCTCGCGCGCGGCGACGATCCCGCCGCCGTGCTCGAAGCGCTGTCGCAATCGCTCACGAACAAGCTCATTCACGGCCCCACGCACGCGCTCAACCGCGCGGGCCGCGAAGAGCGCGACCAGCTCATCGACCTGATGAGCGGCTTCTACCGCCACGGATCGTCGGACCGTTAGCGGCGTCCTCTTTGCCATTCCCCATGCTTTCGCGCTTTGCGCGGCAGCGTCCCGATTGCAGTCTTTCCTGGAGCGCAGCCTCCATTTCCGCCCGATGAAAACGAGCATGCAAAGCAAGCTCGACCAGCTTGCAAAACGGCAGGTCGATCTCAACGAACTGCTGAGCCGCGAAGACGTGACGTCCGACATGGACCAATATCGCAAGCTCACGCGCGAGCACGCGGAAATCAGTCCGATCGTCGATCAATACGCGCTCTGGCGTCAGGCGCTCAACGACGAAGCGACCGCGCAGGAATTGCTCTCCGATCCTTCGATGCGCGATTTCGCCGAAGAGGAAATCGGCGAGGCGCGCGAGCGCATGGCGAAGATCGAAAGCGAATTGCAGACGATGCTCCTGCCGAAAGATCCGAACGACGACCGCAATATCTTCATCGAAATCCGCGCGGGCACCGGCGGCGACGAATCGGCGCTATTCGCGGGCGATCTGCTGCGCATGTATCTGCGCTATGCCGAGCGCAACCGCTGGACCGCCGAGACGATGTCCGAAAGCGTGTCCGATCTCGGCGGCTACAAGGAAGTCATCGTGCGGCTCGCGGGCCAGGGCGCGTATTCGCGGCTCAAGTTCGAATCGGGCGGGCATCGCGTGCAGCGCGTGCCGGCGACGGAAACGCAGGGACGCATCCACACGTCGGCGTGTACGGTCGCGGTGATGCCCGAAGCCGATGAAATCAGCGAAGTCGTGATCAATCCGGCGGATTTGCGCATCGACACGTTCCGCGCGTCGGGCGCGGGCGGGCAGCACATCAACAAGACGGATTCCGCCGTGCGCGTGACGCACTTGCCGACGGGCATCGTCGTCGAATGTCAGGACGACCGCTCGCAGCACAAAAACAAGGATCGCGCGCTGAAGGTGCTCGCCGCGCGCATCAAGGACAAGCAGTATCACGAGCAGCACGCGAAGGAAGCCGCGACGCGCAAGAGCCTGATCGGTTCCGGCGACCGCTCCGAGCGCATCCGCACCTACAACTTTCCGCAAGGGCGCATGACGGATCACCGCATCAACCTGACGCTCTACAAGCTCGAATACATCATGGACGGCGATCTCGACGAACTGATCGGCGCGCTGGTTTCCGAGCATCAGGCGGAGCAGCTCGCGGCGCTCGGGGAAGCCGAGTGACGACCGCGGCGGATCTGCTGCGCACGTCGCCGCTGCCCGCGCTGGAAACGCGCGTGCTGTTGATGCACGTGCTCGGCTGGCGTCGCACGGAGCTGATTACGCGCGACCATGAATCGCTCGATGCAAAAGCGGTAGAGCGTTTCGAGGCGCTGGCGCAGCGGCGTCTGAACGGCGAGCCGATCGCGCAGCTGACCGGCAAGCGCGAGTTCTTCGGTCTCGAATTCGAGGTGTCGCCGGACGTGCTCATTCCGCGCCCGGAAACGGAGTTGCTGGTGGAAACGGCGCTCGAAGCCATCGCGGACACGCCGAACGCACGCGTGCTCGATCTCGGCACCGGAACCGGCGCGATCGCGATTTCGATTGCGCACGCCCGCCCCGATGCCGGCGTCTGGGCGATCGACCGCTCGCCTGCCGCGCTCGACATCGCGCGGCGCAACGCACGCAATCTGCTCGGTGCGGCGCACGCGGTGACGTTCATCGAAAGCGACTGGACGGCTAAGCTCGATCCGTCGCTGCGCTTTGAAGTCATCGTGAGCAATCCGCCGTATATCGCGAAAGACGATCCGCATCTCACGCAAGGCGACTTGCGCTTCGAGCCGCGCGGCGCGCTCACCGACGACGCCGACGGCCTTTCGGCGATTCGCATCATCATCGATACGGCGCCGCTGCTGCTCGCGCCCGGCGGCGCGTTATGGATCGAGCACGGCTACGATCAGGCCGACGCCGTGCGCCACTTGCTCACCGCACGCGGTTTCACCGGTGTCCGCTCGATTCGCGATCTAGCGGGCATCGAACGCACGAGCGGCGGCGCGTTCATCGGCTAAACCGGCGCCGAACCGCGCAGGCGAAATCCGCTATCATTTCAAGACCCAAGTCCAACCGACATTCAAGCGCAGGAACGCCATGGATACGCAAGAACGCATCAAGCAGATCGTCGATCAAAACCCGGTCGTCCTTTTCATGAAAGGCACGGCGCAATTCCCGATGTGCGGCTTCTCCGGCCGCGCCATTCAGGTGCTGAAGGCGTGCGGCGTCGATCAGATCATGACGGTGAACGTCCTCGAAGACGACGGCATCCGCCAGGGCATCAAGGAATTCTCCAACTGGCCGACCATTCCGCAGCTTTACGTGAACGGCGAGTTCATCGGCGGCTCGGACATCATGATGGAGATGTATCAGTCGGGCGAACTGCAGCAGCTCTTCGCCGCTGCCTGAGCGTCGCACGTGAATGCGCCCGCCGCCGCAAAACGACGGCTGATCGTCGCGATTACCGGCGCTTCGGGCGCGATCTACGGCGTGCGTCTACTCGAGACGCTGCGCCGTCTGGGCGGCGTCGAAACGCATCTGCTCGTTTCGGCCGCCGGCTGGCTGAATATCCAGCACGAACTCGATCTCGATAAAGCCGCCGTCCACGCGCTCGCGGACGTCGTCCACAATCCGCGCGATGTCGGCGCCAGCATCGCGTCCGGCTCTTTCGCGACGGAAGGCATGATCGTAGCGCCGTGTTCGATGCGCACGCTCGCGAGCGTCGCGCACGGTCTCTCCGACAACCTCATCACCCGCGCCGCCGATGTCGTCCTCAAGGAACGTCGCCGGCTCGTGCTGCTCGTGCGCGAAACGCCGTTCAACCTCGCGCATCTGCGCAACATGACGGCCGTGACGGAAATGGGGGGCGTGATCTTCCCGCCGCTGCCGGCGTTCTATCACAAGCCCGCGTCCATCGACGAAATGGTCGATCACACGGTCGCGCGCGTCGTCGATCTGCTTGGCGTTGCACAGCCTGTGGCGGCTGCGTGGCAAGGAATGCGCGGCGAAACCGACTAATTAGCAACTGCACGGACACAATTCATTGCCTGCACCGCCGTTTATAAACGGTGCCGCAAGCCGTACATTCATGGCATCAACCTTTGGATCGCTGCCATGAGCCGATTTCCCACCGTCTTCATTTCCCACGGCGCGCCGACGCTGCCCATCGACCCGTCGATGCCGTCCGCCGGATTCGCGTCGCTCGCCGCGACCTTGCCGCGCCCCCGCGCCATTCTGATGCTGTCCGCGCATTGGGGCACCGGCGATCCGGCCGCGAGCATCGCGGAGCGTCCCGAGACCATCCACGATTTCTACGGCTTTCCGCGCGCGCTGTATGAGCTGCGCTATCCCGCGCCGGGCGCGCCGGATGTCGCGAGACGCGCCGCCGCGCTGCTCGGCGATGACGGCATCGCGGCCGCGACGACCATTCACGGGCTGGACCACGGCGCGTGGGTGCCGCTGCTGCTCATGTTCCCCGACGCCGACGTGCCCGTCGCGCAACTTTCGATTCAGCCGCGCCGCGACCCTGCGCATCACTTTCGCGTCGGCCGGGCGCTGCGCGAGTTGCGCGATGACGGCGTGATGATCGTCGGTTCCGGGCAGATCACGCACAATCTGCGCATGGCCGATTTCAGCGCGCGCCCGGAAGATGCGGACCCGCGCGTCGCCGAATTCACCGACTGGTTCGAAGCGCGCCTCGCCGCACGCGATATCGACGCCCTCCTCGATTACCGCGCGCGCGCGCCGCACGCAGCGTTGATGCATCCGACGGACGAGCATCTGCTACCGGTCTTCGGCGCGCTCGGCGCGGCGGCGGACGATTATCGGCTGGACGTGCAGTCGCTCGGCACATTCCAGCGGGCGCTCGCCATGACGAACTATGTGTTCACGGACGCCTGAACGTCGCCTGGACAAGACCTGAAAAGAAAGAAGCCCGCCTGATCGCTCAGGCGGGCTTCCGTTCTTGCAGCGGTCGCTAGAACCGGGGCAGCTTACGCGCCGACTTCATGAAGAATGTCGTCGCGGCTTTCGCGCTCGGTGAGGTAATCCGTGCGATAACCGGTGTGCACGCCCCAGTAGTAGAAGATCAGCGACAGCACCGCCACCACGGCCATGTCCCAGCCGTACGGCAGCAGCCCGCTTCCGCCGAATTCCTTGCTGCCGATGAGCGACATCACCGCCATCGACGGCAAATAGCCGATCAGCCACCACGCCGCCTTCAGATCGCGCCCCCAGCCGGCAAAACCCGTCTTGGCCTGAAAGTAGAAGTACACCGGCAGCGCGACGACCATCAGCAGAATGATGTGCCCCGTCAGCGGCCACTTCGCCCAGTACAGCACGAGCGATGCGCACACGAACGCGAACGGCGCGATCACGCCCATCAGCGGCAGCGTCAACGGACGCTCCAGATCAGGCGCGGAGCGGCGCAGCGCCATCAGGCTGATCGGGCCGGTCAGATACGAAATGACCGTCGCCACCGAAATGACCGCCGCGAGCGTGCCCCAGCCGCGGAAGAAGAACATGAAGATGAACGCGACGATCAGGTTGAACCACATTGCCTGACGCGGCACGCCGTAGAACGGATGCACGTTGCCGAACATCTTCGGCATCGTGTTGTTGCGCTCCATCGCGTAGATCATGCGCGTGGTCGTCGCCATGTAGGTCGTGCCGGTGCCGCTCGGGCTGACGAACGCGTCGATGTAGAGCAGCACGGCGAGCCAGTTCAGGTTCAGCGCGATCGCCAGTTCGGCGAACGGCGACGCGAAGTGGAAGTGCTTCCAGCCCTGCGCGACATCGCCCGGGTTCACCGCGCCGATATACGCGACCTGCAGCAGCACGTAGATCACGAGCGCGATCAGGATGGATCCGACGACCGCGAACGGTACGCTGCGCGCCGGATGACGCGCTTCGCCCGCCAGATTCACCGGGCTCTGGAAGCCGTTGAAGCTGAACACGATGCCGCTCGTCGCCACCGCCGTCAGCACGGCCGGCCAGCCGTAGGGCGCGAAGTTCGACGCGGTGCCGAAGTTCTCCGCATGGAATCCCGAGAACACGAGACCGGCGATGGTCGCGCCAGGAATCAGGAACTTGAAGATGGTGATGGCGGTGTTCGCGCGCGCGAACACTTTCACACCCCAGTAATTGAGCATGAAGTAGATGATCACGAGCAGCGCGGACAGCGCGAGGCCGCTCGTCGTCAGCGTCTCGTTCACGAAGAGCGCGTGCGCCCAGTCGTAGGGCCAGGTGCTCATATATTGAATCGATGCTTCCGCTTCGATCGGAATCACCGACACGATGGCGATCCAGTTCGCCCACGCCGCGATGAAACCGACGAGCGCGCCATGCGAATAACGCGCGTAACGCACCATGCCGCCGGATTCGGGGAACATCGCGCCCAGTTCGGCGTACGTCAGCGCGATGGCCAGGATGACGACCGCGCCGATCACCCAGGCGCAAACCGCAGCGGGACCCGCAATCTGCGATGCTTTCCAGGCTCCGAACAGCCACCCCGAACCGATGATGGATCCAAGGCCGGTCAGCATGAGCGCCAACGGCCCGATATTTCTTTGTATCGAACTCTTCACTTATCCTTCTCCAATGTCTCGCGTCGCCCGCGAGTCGAACACGGCAAGCCGCGCCCGCCAGGATGCCGGCAACCGTACCGGCGATCCAGCGACGCTGGTGCAACCCCTCTAACGAGGCGCGTAGTTTAACGGTTGCACCTTTCTAATGCAGTGCAGTCAGTCAGGAAACACGCTTTTTTAACGGGCAGGTGACGAACGGCGGGCGGAAAAGTCGGTCCTGGAAGGATCGGCAACCTGTCTCAAAAAAACCCCCTCAGACTGGTCGGATATTATTTGACCGCGAAATGGTTTCGCCGTATAAACCTTCTTGCAGGATTTCAAGTGGCGAGTGAAGTGGTTCTTTCGTAGTTCGCCATTACGGTACTCCGGTTGGTCCCATTGCCCCTTCCTTGATTTTCATGCACCCCTGGCTTCGGCCTTAATCATCAAATTTTTTGGAATAAGTAATATGGAAACCGGTACCGTCAAGTGGTTCAATGACGCAAAGGGCTTTGGCTTCATCACCCCGGATGGCGGCGGCGAAGATCTGTTCGCGCACTTCTCGGAAATCCGCATCGAAGGCTTCAAGACGCTTCAGGAAAACCAGAAGGTGACCTACGAAGTGAAGACTGGCCCGAAGGGCAAGCAAGCTGCGAACATCAAGCCGGCCTAAGCCTGCTGAGTTCAAGAAAAAACCCCGCGCATGCGGGGTTTTTGCATTGGTGCGCCGAATTTATCAGGCGAATACGCGCTGCGCGTAAATGCCGAGTCCGGTCGCGACGCTCGCGAGCCGGTCGCCGAACACCGGCTGCGCGCCCGGAAACGCCGCCGCGAGCGCATCCGACAGAAAGCGCAGGCCGGTGGTGCCGCCGGTGAAATAGACCGCGCCGACATCCGCCGCGCCGACGCCCGCGCGCTTCACCGTCTCGAGCGCCGTCTCGACGATACGCCGCGTCTCGTCCTGCCCTGCATCGATCAATTGCTGCTCGTCGAACGGCACGCGCAGCGCTTCCTCGATTTCCTCCAGGTCGATTTCGGTCACGCCGCCCGCCGATACGTCGATCTTCGCTTCTTCCGCGTGCGCGGTCAGCGCGTGCCCGAGCCGGCGATCGACGACGCGCATCAGCCGGTCGTGATGACGCGGCTCCACGTAAAGGTGACGCATGAGCCGCAACTCGCCGACGCGCTTCGGCGCATAGACCGTATTGATCAGATGCCACGTCGCGAGATCGAAATACACGCGATTCGGCACCTCGCGGCCCTGCGGGTCGAGCGCCTGATAGCCCAGCTGACGCAGAATGGTCGCGAGTTCGACGCGCCGGTCGAAGTCCGTGCCGGCCACGTGCACGCCGTGGTGCGCGAGCACGTCGCCCTTGCGGTCCAGATGACGCGCGCGCTCCGGCCCCACGCGCACGAGCGAAAAGTCCGACGTACCGCCGCCGATATCCGCCACGAGCACGAGTCCTTCCTGCGTGAGACGCGCTTCGTAGTCGAACGCGGCGGCAATCGGTTCATACTGAAACTGGATTTCGCCGAAGCCGACGGCATGCGCGCACGCTTCGAGCTGCTTTTGCGCCATGCGGTCGGCGCGCGGATCGTCGTCGACGAAGAACACCGGGCGGCCCAGGACCGCGCGCGTCAGCGGCTCGGCGGCCACCGCTTGCGCCTTCTGCTTCAAATGCTGCAGGAACAGCGTGATGACGTCGGTATATTTGATGGCCGAGCCGTCGCCGAGATCGGTGACGTTGTCCGCGAGCGGCGAACCGAGAATGCTCTTCATCGAGCGCATCAGACGGCCGTCGAAACCGTCGATATACGCTTCCAGCGCCGCACGGCCGTAAGACTGATTGTTCTCGTCGGTGTTGAAGAAGACGGCGGTCGGCAGCGTTGTCGCGTCGCCCTCGACGGGCGCGAGCCGCATCCGCAGGCCGTCGGGCAAGGCAACGGCGGAATTCGACGTGCCGAAATCGATCGCGCAGTAAGTCATGGGAGTCGCGGCGGCGTCGCGGGGCAACGCCGCGTATCAAAAAATCGTGGACGGCGTTTTTAACACGTCCAGCGCGGCGCATCAATCGCGGAAAAGATAAATATAACCCGGCACATTGATCCCACCAAAGCGGAATGCGCTTTGCTCGCCGCGCTACGTTTCCGACCATCGACGCTCCGGATATGAACGAGACCACCGCACCGCATGAGAATCGTTCGATGGAAACGCCGGACGATCGGCCGGAGATCATCGAAACCGACCTGCCGGGGCGGCTCGACCGCCTCCCGTGGGGCCGCTTTCATACGCTGATCGTGTCGGCGCTCGGGGTCACTTGGCTGCTCGACGGGCTCGAAGTCACGCTCGCGGGCGCCGTCGCGAGCGCGCTGAAGACGAGTCCCGCGCTCCAGTTTTCGAACGCCGATGTCGGTATCGCCGGGAGCGCGTATATCGCGGGCGCGGTGCTCGGCGCGCTCGGGTTCGGCTGGCTCACGGACCGGCTCGGGCGCCGCAAACTCTTCTTCATCACGCTCTTTCTCTACGTCGCCGCGACCGCCGCGACCGCGTTCTCGTGGAATCTCGCTTCGTTCGTGCTGTTTCGCTTTCTGACCGGCGCGGGCATCGGCGGGGAATACACGGCCATCAATTCGACGATTCAGGAATTCACGCCCGCGCGCCTGCGCGGCTGGACCGATCTCGCGATCAACGGCACGTTCTGGGTCGGCGCTGGAATCGGCGCGGCGGGGTCGATCGTGCTGCTCGATCCCGGCATGTTGCCGCCCGACTGGGGCTGGCGCGCGTGCTTCCTGATCGGCGCGGCGTTGGGGCTCACCATCCTCTTCATGCGAATGTGGGTGCCGGAAAGCCCGCGTTGGCTCATCACGCACAATCGCGCGGACGAAGCGCGGCGGATCGTCGAGGAAATCGAAGCGCATTTCCACGAGCACGGCGTCCTGATCGCCGAGGCGCCCGTCAAGCCGCTGCGGCTGCATGCGCGCGAACACACGCCGCTTAAGGAAGTCGCGCATACGCTCTTCAACGCGCATCGGCAGCGCTCGCTCGTCGGCCTGACGCTCATGACCGCGCAGGCGTTCTTCTACAACGCAATATTTTTCACCTACGCGCTCGTGCTGACGGACTTCTATCACGTGCCGGGCGATCACATCGGCTGGTATGTGCTGCCGTTCGCCGCCGGAAACTTCCTCGGTCCGCTCGTGCTCGGCCGGCTGTTCGACGTGCTCGGCCGGCGACGCATGATCGCGTTCACGTACGGCATTTCGGGCGTGCTGCTGACGCTGAGCGGCTGGATGTTCACGCAAGGCATGCTCACCGTCATGACACAGACGGCCGCGTGGATGGTGATCTTCTTCTTCGCGTCGGCGGCGGCGAGTTCCGCCTATCTGACCGTGAGCGAGACGTTTCCGCTCGAGATCCGCGCGCTCGCCATTGCCGTGTTCTATGCGTTCGGCACGGCGCTCGGCGGCATCATCGGGCCGACGCTGTTCGGGCGGCTCATCGACACGCACGAGCGCGGCGCGGTGTTCGTCGGCTATCTGATCGGCTCGGGGCTAATGGTGGCTGCGGCGGTCGTGGCGGGCATCTGGGGCGTCGCGGCGGAACGCAGGTCGCTGGAAGACGTGGCGCGCCCGCTTTCCGCCGCCGACGAAGCCTGACGCGCGTTCACTCGAACGCCTCGCCCCACGCGCCGTCGAACGCGGTTTCGCCGATCGCCCGACGCGCCCGCGGCGCGGCTTCGCGCTCGCGCAGCGCTTCGTCGAGCTGGCTCGCGTCGCCGTGATGCCCGATCGCGATCATCGCGATCAACTGCGCGTCTTCGGGAATCGCGAACGCCGCGCGGAACGCGTCGCGGTCGAAGCCGCCCATCTGGTGCGTGGCGAGTCCCATCGCGTGCGCCTGAAGCACGAGCGCCATCGACGCCGCGCCGGTGTCGTAAGCCGCCGTGCGGTTTGGCTCGCCCTTCGGCGTGAGCGTGGACGCCGCGACGCAGATCAGCACCGGCACGCTCGCGTTCCACTTCTGGTTGGACGGCGCGAGCGTATCGAACGCGCGCTGGAACGCGGCTTTATCGCGATGACGGTCGAACACGACAAACCGCCACGGCTGCAAATTATTCGACGACGGCGCCCAGCGCGCCGCCTCCAGCAGTTGATGCAACTGCGCGCGATCGACGGGCTTGTCGGCATACGCGCGCGGACTCCATCGGCCGGCGATCAGTTCGTGTATGTCGACATCGGTCGGAGCGGGTTTTGCGCTCATGGCGGATTCCTCGTTCGGTTGAAAGGCGAACGGCGCGCTTCCGCAAAAGCGCGCCGCTTCGACGACAAGCATAGAACAAGGATGCGTCAGGTCGCAGCGACGCCCACCGAGCGCCGCGCGCGGTTGATGCGAAGCACCGCGACTGCCGCGACGAGGCACAGGCTGCCCGAGATCATCGTGGCGACGGTGTAGCTGCCGAGGCTCGAGCGCAGCATGCCGCCGCCGAGCGCCGCGAACGCCGCGCCGAGTTGATGCCCCGCGACGATCCAGCCGAACACGATCGGCGCGGATTCCTTGCCGTAGACATCGGTGGCGAGGCGCACGGTCGGCGGCACGGTGGCGATCCAGTCGAGACCGTAGAACACGGCGAAGAGCGGCAGACCGAAGAAATCGATGCCGAACGCATAGGGCAGATAAATCAGCGACAGTCCGCGCAGACCGTAGTACCAGAACAGCAGCACGCGCGCGTTGAAGCGGTCGGAGAGCCAGCCCGAGAGCGTCGTGCCGAACAAATCGAAGATGCCCATCGCGGCGAGCAGCGTCGCGCCTTGCACCTGCGTCATGCCGTAGTCAGAACACATGGCGATCAGATGCGTGCCGACGTAGCCGTTCGTGCTCGCGCCGCAGACGAAGAAGCTGAAGAAGAGCAGCCAGAAATCGCGCGTCTTGCTCGCCGATGCCAGCGCGCCGAACGCCACCTTGATCGGATTTTTCGGCGCGGGCGCGGGGCCGGCCGGCGCGTCGGCCGTTTCGCCGACGGGGCGCAGCGCGAGATCGGCGGGCCGCTCGGGCAAGAGCCACGCGACGAGCGGCAGCACGAGCGCGGTCGCCGCCGCCACGACGAACACCACCGGCCGCCATCCGTGATGCTCCGAAAGCGAGGCGAGGAACGGCAGGAACACGAGCTGGCCGGTCGCCGAACTCGCGGTGAGAATGCCCATCGCCAGGCCGCGATGCGTCGTGAACCAGCGATTCACCACTGTCGCCGACAGCGTGAGCGCCGCGACGCCCGTCGCTCCGCCGACCATCACGCCCCAGACGAGCACCATTTGCCACGGCGCGGTCATCATCGACGAGAGGCCGACGCCGGCGGCCAGCGTCGCGAGCGCGCCGAGCACCGTCGGACGGACGCCGAAGCGTTGCATCGCGGCGGCGGCGAACGGGCCGGTCAAGCCGTACAGCGCGAGATTGACGGAAATGGCGAGCGAGATCGTGCCGCGCGACCAGCCGAACTGCTTCTCGAGCGGCAACATCATCACGCTCGGCGTCGCGCGCGTGCCGGCGGCCGCGAGCAGAACCAGAAACACGACGCCAACCGCGACCCATCCGTAATGCATCCGGCCGTTCAGCCGTCTCGCTACCCAGTTCATCGTCGCTCCGGTTCGTTATCTTTCGTTTGGATCGTGACCGCTCTGTCACATCAGAGTTGCGAGCTTAGTTACCGATCGGTAACATGTCAAGGCCGACGCACATTTGAAGGAACCGCCTTGACACGATCATCCGCCGATCAGCCGAAATCCACGGCTCGCCGCCAGGTTCGGACCGACGCCGCGACCGCGCAGGAGCAACTGCTCGACGCGGCGCAGGCCTTGTTTTATCGCGAGGGCATTCGCGCGGTGGGCGTCGATGCCGTCGTTGAGCGCGCGGGCGTCAACAAGATGAGCCTTTATCGGCAGTTCGCGTCGAAGGACGAGCTCGTCGTCGCGTATCTGGAACGCATGGACGACGGCTTTCGGCGCCGTTTCGAAGCGAGCGTTGCGAAGCACCCCGAAGCGCCGTCGAAACAGCTCGTGCAAGTGTTCGAGGATCTGGTGAGGCGCGCGTCCGCGCCGGATTATCGCGGCTGCCCGTTCGTCAACGTCGCGTGCGAGTTCGGCGATCCGGCGCATCCGGCGCGGCAACTCGTCGAACGGAACAAGGCTTATGTGATGTCGCGTTTCATCGAAATATCGCAGGCGGCGGGCGCGAAAAATCCGCGGGAACTGGCAGAATCGCTCGCGCTGCTGATCGACGGCATCTACGCGACCAGTCAGACTTATGGCCCAGGCTCCGGGCCGCTGTGTGCGGCGCCGCGCATCGCGCGAACGTTGATCGACGCGGCGTGTGCGCCGGACCGCATCAACGACGGAATTCAGGAAAACTCATGATGGACGCACGCACCCGCGACGAAGTGATCGCGGCCACACAGCACTGGCTCACGCGCGCGGTGATCGGCCTTAATCTGTGCCCGTTCGCCAAGAGCGTGCATGTGAAGGGACAGATCCGCTACGCCGTCAGCGACGCGCGCAACGTGGAAGACGTGGTCGTCGAACTGGCGGACGAATTGCGGCTATTGCATGAGAGCGATCCCGAGAACATCGACACGACGCTTTTCATCACGCCGCACGCGTTCCCCGACTTCACCGATTACAACGACGCCCTCTTCTTCGCCGACCGCCTGCTCAACGATTTGGGACTCGCGGGCGATCTGCAGATCGCGAGCTTTCATCCGCACTATCAGTTCGACGGCACCGAACCCGACGATATCGACAACTACACGAATCGCGCCCCGTTTCCGATCTTCCATTTGATTCGCGAGGCGAGCATCGATCGCGCGGTCGCCGCCTTTCCCGATGCCGCCGATATCTACGAGCGCAACATCGAAACGCTGCGCCGCTTGGGTCTCGACGGCTTCAAGGCTTGGATGGACAAGCAGTGAACATCAAGCGAAGAAACGCTCGCGCAATTCTTCCAGGCCGAGCGTTTCGAGCACGTCCGAAAGCCGCTGCGCCGGCCGGCCGCGCGGCAAGTCCTTGAACTGGGCGATGATGAGTTCGTTCTTCATCGAATGTTCCCAGCCGACGAGTTCCGTCACGCTTACCTGATAGCCGTGCGATTCGAGTTGCAGGCATCGCAACACGTTTGTGATCTGGCTCCCAAATTCGCGCGTATGCAGCGGATGCCGCCACATTTCGGTCAGCACGTTCTTCGACAGCGCGTGTCCCTTATTCTTGCGCAGCACCGACGCGACTTCCGCCTGACAACACGGCACGACGACGATGTATTTCGCCTTCTTCTGCAGAGCGAAGTGGATGGCGTCGTCGGTTGCGGTATTGCATGCGTGCAATGCGGTGACGATATCGACCGTATCCGGCAATAAATTCGAGTCAATCGATTCGGCCACCGACAGATTCAGAAACGACATGCCGTCGAAGCCCAGGCGCGTCGCCAATTCTTCCGATTTTTGTACAAGCTCCTCTCGCGTCTCGATGCCATAGATGTGTGACCGATCGCGCAGAGACTTGAAGAAGAGATCGTAGAGAATGAACCCGAGGTATGACTTCCCCGCGCCGTGATCGACGAGCGATACGGAACCCTGGCGCTGATGCACATCGGACAGAAGCGGTTCGATGAACTGAAACAGGTGATAGACCTGTTTCAGCTTGCGGCGGCTGTCCTGGTTCATCTTGCCGTCACGCGTGAGGATGTGCAGTTCCTTCAGCAGTTCGATCGACTGACCGGGACGGATTTCGTGTTTGTTGGACGGATCGGGCGCGCCCGGAGCCGACGCTGTGGACTTCTTGGCCATCGTGATCAGGTGACTGGTGAATGAAAAGCGGAGCATGTTCGCGCTGAATGTGCGCTAACCGCTGGTTCTGCCGTCTCAAAAGAGGAAGTTTACCCAAAAGCGCAGAGACGCTGCTTGTTCCGGCCATCGAATCATCCGGCATATGCGATACGACCAGCGCATGGAACGAATCGTGCAACGTTTGGCAATGCGGCCATTGTTACAGACGGCACAAGAGCGTGGTCACTGGCTGCCACGCGCCCATGCAGCATGCAGCACCAATAGTCAGTAACGAGCCGCGTCTCGACACGCAGTGCGCGTCGTCACCGCGTCCGGTTCCGTTACGTAACAGCTAACGCACAGCGCGGCGATGCGACTCGCCGGCGCCATGATCAAGAGAGGACGGCGATGGATGCGATCCCGGACAAGAAAGCAGAAAAACAGTTTCAGGAGATGCTCGCGACACTGACGGCAATGCCCGCGTGGAGCGAAAAGCAGCAACTCGAGCTTGAGATGGCGCGAGAGATTTCCGTGGAGATGTTGCGACTCGCCGAGTCGATGCGCGACGGCTCCACCGACATCGAAACGTGCCTCACGATGCTCAAGTACGCCAAGGTGATGGACTTCGTCCTGACGACGCTCGCGTCGCGCCGCGAGATCGCGCCGCAGACGCTGCGCGTGATCTTCAAGCTCGCGGGCCTGAAGGTGGATGAAGCCTATCCGGGCTGACCCGTCCGGTCTCCCGAAGCCGGCCCGTCTTCCGAGGACGCGCCGGTTTCAGCCTTTGCGCCGCGTCATCAGACGTGCCGCGGAATTGCGCATGTGCCGCTGCATCGCGGCCTGAGCCTGCACGGCGTCGCGCGCTTCGAGCGCCTCGAGAATCTCGCGGTGTTCCATCAGCGCGGCAGCCCACGTCTCTTCCCCTTCGAAATGCCCTCGCAGCGTGGACGACAGCGGACTGTGCCGCTCGTCGTATAGCGCGCCCACCGTGCGCACCAGCACGTCGTTGCCGGACATCTGCGCGATGCCAATGTGAAACGCGCGGTCGGCGCTCATCGGTATCTGGCCGCTTTCCACTTCGCGCGCCATCGTTTCATAGACGGCCCGCAGCGCCTTCAGCGCTTTCGGTTTCGCGAACGGCGCGACGCTCGCCGCAATCGCGCCTTCGATCACGCCGCGCGCGTTCATGATCTCGATCGGACTCTCGCCAAGCTCGGCCTCGCTCGCGGGCGGCTTGACCGTCGGCGTCGCGCAGATATATACGCCCGAGCCCATGCGAATCTCGACGCGCCCTTCCAGCTCCAGCGCGACGAGCGCCTCGCGCACCGATGGCCGCGATACGCCCAGCGTCTGCGCAAGCTCGCGTTCCGATGGCAGCCGGCCGTTCGGCGCGAAGTCCTTCTGACCGATCATGCCGCGCAATGTGTCGGCGATCTGCAGGTAGAGACGGCGCGTTTCGGCGGGTTTCACACTCACGGGCGTGCTCCTCAAGGCTCGGGGAAAACGTGAATTGTAATCAGGCGGAGGGTTGGCGCACCGTGTGGCGGGCGTTTCGACGATTTTCCCCGCTTACAAGTGGCTTGACCAATTTCGATGCGACCCACTAGTATGCAATCTGGTAAGGCCACGCGGCCAATTTTTTTGCATCGGGTTGGAACCGTTTCCAGGCCGTCACGAACCACATACAACTTTCGCCGCCGTGGCACGTCCGTGCCTGACGCGGCGGCGAGCGACGCCATCATGAGCAATCCGATCCTTCAGTTCGGCACGAGCCGCTTCCTGCAAGCGCACGTGGACTTTTTCGTCACCGAAGCGGCGCGGCGCGATCCGGCGAGCGCGCTCGGCAAGATCACCGTCGTGCAGACCACGTCGAGCGCGGACAGCCGCGCGCGCACGGACGCGTTGAAGGCGAACAAGCGCTATCCGGTGCGCATTCGCGGACGCCGTCGCGACGAGACGATCGACATGACGGTCGAATGCGATTCGATCACCGAAGCATTGCACGCGAACGAAGACTGGCCGCTCCTGCTGCAACGGATACAGCGCGATGTAAAAGTGATCGTTTCCAATACCGCCGACGCAGGCTACGCGCTCTTCGACGAAGACACCGCCGATCTGCTCGACGGACAACGCACGCCGCGCGGCTTCGCGGCCAAGCTCGCGGTGCTGCTGCACGCGCGCTTTCGCGCCGGCGCCGCACCGATCACGCTGCTGCCGTGCGAACTGATCTCGCGAAACGGCGACACGCTGCGCGATCTCGTGTGCGGCATCGCGCGCAAATGGAACGCGGACGACGCGTTCATCGGCTATCTCACGAACGACTGCGTCTGGGTGAATTCGCTCGTCGACCGCATCGTGTCGGAGCCGATCCAGCCGGTCGGCGCGATCGCGGAGCCTTACGCGTTGTGGGCTATCGAGCGGCAGGCGGGCATGGTGCTGCCGTGCGAGCACGAGGACATCGTCATCACGGACGATCTTGCGCACTACGAACGGCTCAAGCTGCTGCTGCTGAATCTCGGCCACACGATGCTCGCCGAAATCTGGCGTGCGCGCGGCGGCGCGGCCGACATGACCGTCCTCGACGCGATGCGCGATCCTGCCTTCCGCGAGCCGCTCGAAGCCGTCTGGCGCGATGAAGTGTTGCCGGTCTTCACGGCGCTCGGCCAGCACGATGTCGCGACCGAATATCTGGCGAGCGTGCGCGATCGCTTCGAGAACCCGTTTCTCGTGCACCGGCTTTCGGACATCGCGCGCAATCACGACAAGAAAAAAACGCGGCGCTTTCAGCCGGTCATCGATCTTGCGCGCGAGTTCAAGCTCGATATCGAGCAGAAGCGCCTGTGCGACGCACTGAAAGCGAACGCAACCTGAACCGTCACGCGATTCCGCCGGCAGAGCGGAACGCGCGTTCCATTTTTCTTAAACACGACCCGTCGCGTCACGAGCGCGCGCGGGCCGAATACACGAAGTGCCGCTTCTTGAGGAGACAGACGATGCGGAAAATGCGTTGGGTAGTGATATTTCTGGCCTTTCTGGCCATCGCGATCAATTACATCGATCGGGCGAACCTGGCGGTTGCCGCGCCGCAGATCGAAAAAGCCCTCGGCATCGGGCCGGCTGAAATGGGCTTCATCCTGAGCGGCTTCTTCTGGAGCTACGCGCTCATGCAGATGCCGTTCGGCTGGTTCGTCGATCGCGTCGGCGCGCGCATCGCGCTGCCGCTCGCGGTGGGCTGGTGGTCGGTTTTCACGGCGCTCACCGCCGTCGCGACGAGCGTCGCGGGCATGTTCGGCTGCCGGCTGATGCTCGGCATCGGCGAAGCGGGCGCGTATCCGTCGTGCGCGAAACTCGTGTCGCAATGGTTCACGAAATCGCAGCGCGCGTTCGCGACCAGCATCTTCGATTCGGGCTCGCGCGTGGGCTCGGCGCTGTCGATTCCGGTCGTCGCGTTCATCATCAGCTCGTTCGGCTGGGAAGCGTCGTTCATCATCACGGGCGTGATCGGCTTCGTGTGGATTCTCGGCTGGTTCCTGATCTACCGTAACAAGTCGAAGGGCGATCTGACGGGCGAAACCGATGTCGCGCCGGTCCCGGTCGCGCCGAAGAACAAAGTGTCGTGGGGCTCGCTCTTCAAGTACCGCACGCTGTGGGGCATGATGCTCGGCTTCTTCTGCCTGAACTTCGTCATCTATTTCTTCATCACGTGGTTCCCGAGCTATCTGGTGCAGGCGCACGGGTTCTCGCTGAAGTCGCTCGGCACGCTCGGCACGATTCCCGCGCTGATGTCGATTCCCGGCGGCTGGCTCGGCGGCTTCGTCTCCGACTCGCTCTTCAAGCGCGGCTGGAGCCTCACCGCCGCGCGCAAGACCTGCATGGTCGGCGGCATGCTGATGTCGTCGGTCATCACGTTCTGCGCGTTCGTGACCAACATCTATCTGATGCTCGCATTCTTCGGCATCGCCTATGCGAGCCTCGCGTTCGCGGCCGCCAGCATCTGGTCGCTGCCGAGCGACGTCGCTCCGACGCCGGATCACGTCGCGTCGATCGGCGGCATCCAGAACTTCGCGTCGAATCTCGCGGGTATCGTCATCACGACGTTCACCGGCGTGATGCTCGCGATCACCAAGGGTTCGTTCGTCATTCCGCTGTGTGTCGCGGGCGGCTTCTGCTTCCTCGGCGCGTTCAGCTATCTTTTCCTTGTCGGCAAGATCGAGCCGCTGGATCAAGCCGACAGGGACGCGCTGGACGATCGGCGCGCACCGTCCACGATCTAAGAAACCATCATGTCCACCACATCCACCGACCATGCGGTCATCCGGCTGCATCCCAACGACGACGTCGTGATCGCGACGCGTCAGCTCGTCTCCGGCGCGCGTATCGCGTCGGAGGATCTCGTCGTCACCGGGCTGATTCCGCCGGGGCACAAGATCGCGACGCGCGACATCGCCGCGGGCGAGCCCGTTAAGCGCTACAACCAGATCATCGGCGTGGCGCGTGAGGCGATCGCGCGCGGTCAGCACGTGCATACGCAGAATCTGTCGATGGCCGATTTCGCGCGCGAGCACGAATTCGGCATCGACAAGCATCCGACGCCGTTCGTCGATACGCCCGCGACGTTCATGGGCATTCGGCGCGACGATGGCCGCGTGGCGACGCGCAATTTCATCGGCGTGCTGACGAGCGTGAACTGCTCGGCGACGGTGGCGCGCGCGATCGCCGATTACTTCCGGCGCGACGTGCATCCGGAAGTGCTCGCGGATTACCCGAACGTCGATGGCGTGATCGCGCTGACGCATGGTCTCGGCTGCGGCATCGACATGCAGGGCGAAGGCCTGGGCATTTTGCGGCGCACGCTGGCGGGTTACGCGGTGCATCCGAACTTCCATTCGGTGCTGTTCGTCGGGCTGGGATGCGAGACGAATCAGATCGCCGGCGTGCTCGAATCGAGTGGACTGAAGGACGGCGAACGGCTGCGCAGCTTCACCATTCAGGACAGCGGCGGGACGAAGAAGACGATCGAACGCGGCATCGCGATGGTGAAGGAAATGCTCGCCGACGCGAATCGCGTGCAGCGCGAGCCTGTTCCGGCGTCGCATCTGATCGTCGGACTGCAGTGCGGCGGCTCGGACGGCTATTCAGGCATTTCGGCGAATCCCGCGCTGGGCGCAGCCGTCGACAAGCTCGTGAGTCACGGCGGCACCGCGATTCTTTCCGAAACGCCCGAAGTGTACGGCGCCGAACATCTGCTCACGCGGCGCGCGGTGAGCCGCGAAGTCGGTGAAAAGCTGCTCGCGCGCATCAAGTGGTGGGAGCAGTATTGCGAGCGCAACGGCGCGGCGATGGACAACAATCCGTCGGCGGGCAACAAGGTGGGCGGGCTGACGACGATTCTCGAAAAGTCGCTCGGCGCGGTCGCCAAGGGCGGCACGACGAATCTCGTCGAAGTCTATGAGTACGCGCAGCGGATCGACGCGAAGGGCTTCGTCTTCATGGATTCACCCGGCTACGACCCGATGTCCGCGACGGGGCAAGTCGCGTCGGGCGCGAATCTCATCTGCTTCACGACGGGACGCGGCTCGGCTTACGGCTGTGCGCCCTCGCCTTCACTGAAGCTCGCGACGAACACCGCGTTGTGGGATCGGCAGGAAGAGGACATGGACATCAACTGCGGCGGCGTGATCGACGGCACCGCGACCATCGACGAACTCGGCGAGCAGATTTTCCAGATGATGCTCGATTGCGCGTCCGGCGTGGCGTCGAAGAGCGAGTTGAACGGCTACGGCCAGAACGAGTTCGTGCCCTGGCAAGTGGGTGTGGTGACCTGAAGCTTCCGCTGTGCTCCGGGCGGTGGCAGCACGTAGTTCGGCTTCTTCCGCCCGGATGCTGGTTAACTCGCTCGCCGTGGCGTTCCAAAGCCACGCATCACAGCGTCGCGGAATACTCCGCCATCATTTTCAGCGCGACGGCCTCGGCCACTTCGATGCCGTCGATCGCCGCCGAATAAATCCCGCCAGCGTAGCCCGCGCCTTCCCCTGCCGGATAGAGACCATCGACATTGACGCTCTGATAGTCGTCCTTGCGCCGCACTCGCAGCGGAGATGACGTCCGCGTTTCGACGCCGGTCAGCACCGCATCGTGCATCGCGAAGCCGGGAATTTTCTTGTCCAGTTCGGGCAGCGCCTCGCGGATCGCGTCGATCACGTAGTCGGGCAGCGCCGTGCTGAGATCGGTCGGCTTGACGCCCGGTTTGTACGAAGGCTGCACGGAGCCGAGCGATGTCGATGCGCGCCCCGCGATGAAGTCGCCGACGAGCTGACCGGGCGCGCTGTAATCGCCGCCGCCAAGCTCGAACGCGCGCTCTTCCCACGTCCTTTGAAACGCGATGCCGGCCAGCGGGCCGCCGGGATAATCTTCCGGCGTGATGCCGACGACGATGCCCGCATTCGCATTGCGCTCGGCGCGTGAATATTGGCTCATGCCGTTGGTGACGACGCGCCCCGGCTCCGATGTCGCCGCCACGACCGTTCCGCCCGGGCACATGCAGAAGCTGTAGACGGCGCGCCCGTTGCTGCAGTGATGCACGACCTTGTAGTCCGCTGCGCCCAGTCGTTCGTGACCGGCGAATTTGCCGAAACGAGCGCGGTCGATCACGCCCTGCGGATGTTCGATGCGGAACCCGAGCGAAAACGGTTTGGCCTCCATGTAGACGCCGCGGTTGTGCAGCATCTCGAAGGTATCGCGCGCGCTATGACCGACGGCGAGCACGACATGATCGCAGCGCAGGGTCTCACCGGTCGACAGACGCAGGCCGCGCACTTTGCCGCCGTCGATATCGATGTCCTCGACGCGTTGCTGAAAGCGCACTTCGCCGCCGAGCTGGTGGATCGTTGCACGCATCTTCTCGACCATGCTCACCAGCCGGAACGTACCGATATGCGGCCGGCTCAGATAGAGAATGTCGTCGGGCGCGCCGGCTTTGACGAACTCGTCGAGCACTTTGCGGCCGTAGTGCTTGGGATCCTTGATCTGGCTGTAGAGCTTGCCGTCGGAGAACGTGCCGGCTCCGCCTTCGCCGAACTGCACGTTCGATTCAGGATTCAGTTCGTTACGACGCCACAGCCCCCACGTGTCCTTCGTGCGCTCGCGCACGGCTTTCCCGCGTTCGAGGATGATCGGCCGAAAGCCCATCTGCGCCAGGATCAGCCCGGCAAAAAGCCCGCACGGCCCCATGCCGATGACGACAGGACGCTGCATGGTCGAGCGCTCGGGCGCCTTGGCCACGAAGCGGTAAGCCATGTCCGGCGTGACGCCGCAATGCGGATGCGGACGAGCTTTGAGACGTTCAAGCGCGGAGGCCTCGTCCTTGAGCGTGACATCGATGATGTACGTGAGCTTGATGTCCGCCCGCTTACGAGCATCGTGCGCGCGACGGAACACGTGAAAGTGCACGAGTTCATCGGCCGCCACACCGATTTCGCCGAGACGCGCGATGACAGCCGGTTCGATAGCCGAATCGGGATGATCGAGCGGGAGCTTGATTTCGCTGAGACGTAGCATGGGGACTCGATGGCAACAGCCGTGCGGAATTTCGATGTGGGATTCTAGCGCGCAAGCCTTGCACGCTGAACTGACGCCAGAAGCGAAGCGCGTTTGAAACGCAAAAACCCCACCTTTGAGGGGTGGGGTTTTTGTTTATTGCATGAGGAGCCTGACGATTACCTACTTTCACACGGGCAATCCGCACTATCATCGGCGTGGAGTCGTTTCACGGTC
>NZ_FCNV02000047.1 GCF_001544615.1 Caballeronia concitans | reverse complement strand
TAGACATCGGTGCGCCGCGAGAAGCGGTAATCGGCCATCGCACTGACCTGATTCCAATGTGGAAGCCCGCCGCCGCCGTTTCCGCCGGCGCGCGAATAGGTGTACGCGCCCGAAAGTTAGACTGCGGACGTCAGCGCATAACGAATGTTTCCTTCGAAGTTCTGGAAAGTTCCACTCAGGCCGGTCTGAAAGAATTGGGAGAGCTTCGTGTGCGAGTACACGAAGCCGGCCACGGCTGGACCGAAGGTGTAGTTCACACCGGCGCCGAAGGTCTTCTGACTGCTGGCCAGCACGCCTAAAGGCACGCCCGTCGGCGCCAGCGCACCCTGCAGGGACGCGCCGGTCGTATCGGTGACTGCGCCGTTCGTATTCAACTGTGCCGGCGTGCGCGCGGAACTGCTGAGCGCGAGGTAACCCGCACGGAAGTTCCACGCCCCCAATACATACGACATGCCGAAGCTATACGCGCGATTGTTCGCGAATCCGCCCGCCTGATTGGAGAA